>NZ_CP150317.1:3777500-5892500 GCF_051526795.1 Sorangium sp. So ce204
TCCCGGAGGGGACCCCTGAACCTCGGGTCGTGCCTGAGCAGAGCGGGCGCACCCATCCGGCACAGCTGACGAGGGCGGCCGAGCGCAGCGACGGGGCCGATGCGGGGCGGAATCGAGGGGCTGCGGTTCGAGATGCCCTCCTGCGGGCGGCGCAGGGCATCGATCTGGCGCTCGGTAAGGACGCCAAGGTCAACGTCGCAGGCGTCACCGCGCGCCTCCGGCGCGACGCCGATCACCTCAACCTGGGACCGGGGCACCTCGCCGTGCGGCGCGAGGCAGGCTCGCTCGTGGTGGAGCTCTCGCCTGGAGAGGCCGCGATCGCGGCCGCCGGCGCCGACGCCGACGCCCAGCAAGCGCTCACCTTTCGCCTTCGCGTGCCGCTCAGCGACGCGAAGGAGACCCCGCAGGAGATCGTCGCCGACGTGCAGGGCGGACCCATCTGGCTCTCCACCCTCGGCATCCATGAAGGGGACATGGGCCTGTTCGATGTGGCGCGGACGTCGATCGTCAGCCGCGCGCGGGTCGTCCTCTCGGCCGACGGCCAGACGCTCGGCGTCGACGGCGAAGGAAGGCTGAGAAATCTCTCCCTGCGGAGCGCGGCCCTGGCAGACGAGCCCATCGCAGGCCTCGACCTGGCATGGCGAGCGAAGGCGAACGGCAAGCTCGACGGGTCCAAGCTCGTCGCCGAGGACGCCGAGGTCGACCTCGGTGCGCTGAGGCTGATCGCGCGCGGCGAGTACGAGCAGGCCGGGAACTCACACCGGGTCCGCGGCACCTTCGAGGTGCCCCTCACGGCTTGCCAGTCGATGCTGGATTCGGTGCCCAAAGGGATCGTGGCGAAGCTCCACGGAATGAGGCTCGCCGGCTCGTTCGGGATCGAAGGGAAGCTCCGGTTCGATACCGCGAACCTCGACCGGAATTTCTTGCTTGACTGGGGCGTATCGAACACCTGCCGCGTGACGGAGATGCCGCCGGAGCTCAGCGTCGATCGCTTCAAGCGCGCGTTCCGGCGCCTGGTTTACGGGCCCGGGGGCAAGCGCGTCGACATCGAGTCCGGGCCAGGGACCGCCGACTGGGTCCCCTACGAGGACATCTCCCGCTTCATGGAGGTCGCCGTGCTGACCACGGAGGACGGCGCCTTCCACCGGCACCACGGGTTCGACGAGGAAGCCATCAAGAACTCGATCCGCGAGAACCTCCGGAAGAGGAGGTTCGTGCGGGGGGCGAGCACCGTCAGCATGCAGCTCGCCAAGAACCTCTACCTCGAGCGGACCAAGAGCGTGGCGCGCAAGCTCCAGGAAACCTTGCTCACCATGTACCTCGAGCAGGAGCTCACCAAGGAGCAGATCATGGAGCTCTACCTGAACGCGGTGGAGTTCGGGCCGCTGGTCTACGGCATCGGCGCCGCCGCGCGGCACTACTTCAATGCGTCGGCGGCGCAGCTCTCGCTCGGACAGGCGCTGTACATCGCGTCGATCCTGCCAAACCCGAGCGTGCAGCACTTCGGGGCGAACGGCGAGGTGACGCCTGCGTGGAGCGGGTACCTGCGCAAGCTCATGCAGATCGCGCACAGGCGCCGCCGGATCTCCGACGAGGAGCTGGAGAAGGGGCTCCAGGAGGTCGTGGTGCGAGGCTCCCCTGCGCCTCATCTGGCGCCCCGTCAGCCCTCCGAGGACGGCGGTGAGGCCGGCGAGGACAGATCGGGAGAGGACGAGGGGGGCGCCTGGGCGGCGCCTTGACGCCCGCACCTGCGGGCCGGGCCGTCAGCGCTTCGACGCGGCGGTCCGGAGCTTCGCGAAGAACGCGCGGAGCACGCCGGCGCACTCGTCCGCGAGCACGCCCGACGTGACCGCGAAGCGATGGTTGAGCCGGTTGTCGCGCCCGATCGCGTAGAGCGTGTCGACCGCTCCCGCCTTCGGGTCCGGGCAGCCGTAGACGAGCCGCGCAATCCTGGCATTGACGAGCGCGCCGGCGCACATGGGACACGGCTCCAGCGTCGCGTAGACCGTGGCCCCTTCGAGCCGCCAATGACCAAGCCGCCTGGCCGCCGCCCGCAGCGCGTCCACCTCGGCGTGACCGGTCGGATCCTGGTCGATCTCGCGACGGTTTCGACCGCGCGCCAGCACCGTCCCCGCCGCGTCGACGACGAGCGCCCCCACGGGGACGTCACCGGCGCCTGCCGCAGCCTCGGCCTCCGCGAGCGCCTCGCGCATCCACCGCGCGTCGGCGCTCGCTGGTTCCTCCGGCTGTGCCACAGGGGAGAGGAGCAAATCCGCTCCGTCATCCATGACAACCATGAGAGGCTCAGGACCTTTTACACGACCGATCAGGCGCGCCCAGGAAGATTCGAACTTCCGACCCCCGGCTTCGTAGGCCGATGCTCTATCCAGCTGAGCTATGGGCGCTCTGGTGAAGACGAGTGCAAGACGTGGCTACGCCACCGCACTCCCGCGTCGCGCTCGGTTGCGCGAAGTGAGTGCCGGCGTTTATACGCCCCCGAGCGAGCTGTCAAAGGAAAAGTGATCGAGGCCTGAGGGCGTCTGCTCGGATGCACGGCGTTTGCGGCCGAGGTCGTTGCCAAGGGTCATGCCGGCGACGCACACGAGGCCGGCGGCGGGCAACGAGCGCTGGACAAAAACAGGGCGCGCGGCGACTCCGTCACGGAATGGCCGCGCGCTTTCACACGCTCTCGAAGGGCAAGCGAAGATCTAGAAGCGCACCACGAGATGAGCAGGCCAAGCTGACGAAACGGGAAGAAGCTGTAAGCCAAGCAGCAGCGGCGCCATGGAGAGGCGGGATGGCGCCCGCTGAACGACCAAGCACAAGCTAGTGAGGCCCGTTACGAGGGGAGGAGGACCGAGACACGCTGCAGCCCACAGCGCAGAACACGGCCAATTCCGCCTGGAGCAGCCTCTGTGCCACCCCGCGGCCTCCTCCTCGGCGCCGTCCTCGCGCGCGTACGTCCAGCGGAATACTCACGTTTCGCCGCGGTTTCTTCGGCTTCTTCGGCTGTCGTGGATCCCGTGTCCGACGAGGTGCTCGGGCAGCGGTGTCGCGTGCCATGCCGTGCTTCGCAATCTTTGCGGACCAAGCGTCCCGGCCAACGGACGCCGTGACGCGTTGCGTTGTCGAGGGCGACGCGAGCGCCTATCGGGGGCCGCCGAAGAGGTGGTCGTGCGGGGCGTCGGCGTGACAGCGCTTGCAGAGGGGCAGAGCGCCGCGGTGGGTGGAGGTGCCCTGGGGCGTGAGGACGAGGTACTCCCAGTTGCCGCCGTCGGGGTCGTAGCCAGACGGTCGCTTCACCATGGCCAGGAGCGTGTCCGGCTCCGATGCGCCCGCCCGGTAGTGGAACTCGACAACGGCGGCGCCAGAGGGGAGGACGCGATCCGGACCGAGCTGCGGGTAGGGCGCAGCCGCCGCGTTGATCCTCACCTCCGCCTCCATCTCGCCGGTGAAGTGCTGGGAGCGAGCTCGACCCGTGACAGGCTGGAAGCTCGCGAGCTGCCCGGCGAGCTCCCACGCCGAGGGCGCCGCGGCCGGCGGTGCAGCGGGCGCCGCGGCCGGCGCGCGCGCCTCGGGGATGGAGCTGGAGCCGCGCCCGATCCACGCCGTGGTCTCCGCGACGTGAGCGGGGGACGGGGACGGCGGGGGCGGCGCACAGCCGAGCGGCAGCGGGGCCCACCCGGAGCGGACCCGCGCCTCCGTCGAGAGCGTCATCGAGGCGAGCGACGCCGCAGCGAGCGCGCACCACGCAGAGAGGCGGGTTCGGGACCGCACCGGCCGAGATGCTACACTGCCCGGATGTACCTGGCCTCTTCCTGGCGAGGCCGCGCATGGCGCGCCCTCTCGGCCGCCACGCTGGTGTCGCTGTCGGGCGCCGCGCTGCTGGGGGGCGCCCCGCACGCAGCCGCCGAGGCGGCGTCCCGCCGCGCCTGGCTCGGCGTGGAGCTGGAGCCAGGGCCGGCCGGGGGGGTGGTCGCGAAGCACGTCGTCACCAGCTCGCCGGCGGCCAAGGCGGGCATCGTGGACGGCGATCAGGTCATCGCGGCGGATGGCGTCCAGATCGACGAGCCAAAGCAGCTCGTCGCGCGTGTCGCGCTCGCGGGGCCTGGAAACGTGGTGAACCTCCGGATCCGGCGCGGCGGACGAGAGCGAGACGTCGCGCCGACGCTGGTGCCGTTCCCCGGGCACGATCAGATCCTTCGCCTCGACAAGATCGGCACGTTCGCCCCAGCCTGGAGGTCGCTCACCACGGTCGGAGGGACCGTCCCGGCGAACATCGGGACCCTGCGCGGAAACGTGGTGCTGCTCGATTTCTGGGCGACCTGGTGCGCGCCGTGCCGCTTGATGGCCCCGCAGCTCTCGGCGTGGCACGCGGCGTACGCCGCGCAGGGGCTGCGGGTCGTGGGCGTGACGACCGACGACGTGAGCGTCGCGACGAAGACAGCGCAGGCCCTCTCGATGCGCTACGCGGTCGCGGCGGACGCGTCGGAGTCGACCTCCGCGGCCTACGGCGTCAAGGCGCTCCCCACGATGTTCGTGATCGACAAGAAGGGCGTCATCCGGGACGTGGTGGTCGGGTACGACCCGACCCGGCACGCCGAGGTCGAGAAGCTCTTCAAGGCGCTGCTCGCGGAGCCCGCGCCGGCGCCGTAGCCGCCGCGGGGCCGCGCCGGCTGACCGGTACGCCCTCCATGCTGCTCTCCATCGACGAATTCCTCTGGGCGCTGCGCCGCGACGGCTTCGCCGTCTCGACGGCGCAGGCCATCGACGTCACGCGCGCGTGCGCCCTCGTCGGGTTCGGCGACCGAGGGGCGCTGCGCGACGCCATCGGCGCGGTGGTCGTCGAGCGCGCCGCCGATCTCCGCCGGTACCGCGCCTGCTTCGACCGCTTCTTCTCCCCCGCGGGCGCGCACGTCGGCGATCTGTGGGGGCGCCTGCGGGAGCGAGGGTTCTCGGATGGGGAGCTCTCCGCCCTGCGCGATCTGCTGAGCGCGGCGGCGGAGCGGAGCGGCGCCTCGGGCGACGCGATCGCGTTCCAGGCGCTCGCAGGGACCGCGGGGGAGCTCGACCGAGCGCTCCAGGCGGCCGGGATCGCGCGCGTGCTCGCGCCGATGACGAGCTCGCTCCAGGTCGGGTTCTTCGCGCAGCGGGTGATGGATCAGCTCGGGGTGCCGGCCGTCGCCAGCGCGCTGCGGCGGATCCGGAGCGCGCTCGAGGAGGCGCTCGGCGAGGAGCGGGGGAGGGCCCTCGGGGAGGCGCTCGCCGCCGAGCTGGAGCGGATGCGGCGCCGCGTGCGCGAGCACGTGACGCTGTCGCTCCGGCGCGTCGAGGGCGAAGAGCCTGCTGCCCAGGGCCGCATGGATGTGCCGTTCGCCTCGCTCGGCGAGGGCGAGATGGAGGAGGTGCGCCGCGCCGTGAAGGAGCTGTCCGTGCGGCTCCGGGGCGCGGAGCGGCTCCGGAGGCGCCGCGCGCGGCGCGGGAGGATCGATCCCCACCGGACGCTGCGGCGCAGCCTCCAGACGGGCGGCGTGCCGTTCCAGCCGGCGCGTCGAGCGCGGCGGCGCGACAAGCCGCGCCTGATGATCCTGTGCGACGTGTCGGACTCGGTCCGCGTCGCCGCGCGGTTCATGCTCGAGTTCGTCTGCGCGGCGCAGGAGCTCTTCGACCGGACGCGATCGTTCGTCTTCGTGAGCGAGCTCGCCGAGACGACCGAGCTCTTCGAGGCGTTGCCGGCGAGCTCGGCGCTCGAGCGGATCCAGCGCGGCGAGGTGGTGAACCGGGCGCACAACTCGAATTACGGGCGCGCCCTGCTGGCCTTCGAGGAGCGACACGGGCGTGACGTGGACCGGCGGGTGACCCTGGTGATCCTGGGCGACGGGCGCACGAACTACTTCGCGGACGAGGCGGAGATCGTGAGGAGGCTCCGTGACCGGGCGCGGGCGCTCCTGTGGCTGTGCCCCGAGGGGCCGGGCGCCTGGGGGACGGGGGACAGCGCGATGCCGCGCTACGCCGCCGCGGCGACGAAGGTGCTCGTCGCCCGGACCGCGCGGGAGCTCGAATCGGCGGCGCGGGAGGTGGTCGCCCGGCGCGCTTAGGGCTATGGGTCGCGCCATGTCGCTCGATCAGAAGCTGCGGGATCTCACGGCGCGCATCGAGAAGGGAGGCGCGCAGAAGTACCACGACAAGAACGCGGAGCAGGGCAAGCTGTTCGCGCGGCAACGCGTCGCGCTGCTCGTCGATGAAGGCAGCTTCATCGAGGACGCGGCGCTCGCCAACGCGCTGGATCCCGAGCTGCCGGCCGACGGCGTCATCACGGGCACCGGGACGGTGGGCGGGCGCCCCGTGTGCGTGATGGCGAACGACTCGACGGTGAAGGCCGGCTCGTGGGGGCGCCGCACCGTCGAGAAGATCCTGCGCGTGCAGGAGACCGCGCGGCGCCTCCGGTGCCCGCTGCTCTACCTCGTCGACTCCGCGGGGGCGCGCATCACCGACCAGATCGAGATGTTCCCCGGGCGGCGCGGCGCGGGCCGGATCTTCTACAACCAGGTCGAGCTGAGCGGCCTCGTCCCGCAGATCTGCCTGCTGTTCGGCCCGTCGGCGGCGGGGGGCGCCTACATCCCGGCGTTCTGCGACGTGGTGTGCATGGTCGAGAGCAACGCGAGCATGTACCTGGGCTCCCCGCGCATGGCGGAGATGGTGATCGGCGAGAAGGTCACGCTCGAAGAGCTCGGCGGAGCGCGCATGCACTGCTCGGTCTCCGGGTGCGGCGACGTCCTGGTGAAGACCGAGGAGGAGGCGATCGCCTTCGCGAAGCGCTACCTCGCGCTGATGCCGCAGAGCTCCGCCGAGGCCGCGCCCCGCGTCGCGCCGAGGCCGGAGAAGCCAGGGCAGCGGCCGCTCGAGGACGTGATCCCCGCCGACGAGAACAAGCCGTTCGACATCATGGCCGTGATCGACGCGGTCATCGACGAGGGCAGCTTCGTCGAGATCAAGAAGCTCTACGCCCGAGAGATCGTCACCGGGCTCGCGCGCGTGGAGGGGCGCGCGGTCGGCATCGTCGCGAACCAGCCGAAATACAAGGGCGGCGTGCTGTTCGTGGACTCGGCCGACAAGGCGGCGCGGTTCATCTGGCTGTGCGACGCGTTCAACATCCCGCTCCTCTACCTCGCCGACGTGCCCGGCTTCATGATCGGGACCGTCGTCGAGAGGCAGGGGATCATCCGGGCCGGGGCGAAGATGATCGCCGCGGTGAGCGAGGCGAGCGTGCCGAAGCTGTCCGTCGTCGTGCGCAAGGCGTACGGAGCCGGGCTCTACGCGATGTGCGGGCCGGCGTTCGCGCCCGACGAGTGCATCGCCCTGCCCTCGGCCTCGATCGCCGTGATGGGGCCGAGCGCCGCGGTGAACGCCGTCTACTTCAACAAGATCCAGGCGATCCCGGCGGGGCCCGAGCGCGAGGCGCTCGTCCAGAAGCTGCGCGACGAGTACCGGGCCGACGTCGATCTGGAGAAGCTCGCGAGCGAGCTCGTGATCGACGCGATCGTCCCGACGGCGAACCTCCGCCGCGAGGTGGCGCGCCGCTTCGAGCGGTACGCCGGCAAGGTCGAGGAGAGGCCGCGAAAGAAGCACCTCGTGCCGCCCGTGTGAGCGGGGCGCGGCGCGCTCCGGAGCGCGCGCGGCGAGGGCAGCGCCCTTCGTGACCTCGGCCGCGCGCGGACGTGGTGTAGACTCGCGGCGTGCTCGCCCGCAGGTCTCCGCTTTCCATCGCGCTGCTCGGCCTCGCCCTCGCGGCGGGTGAGGCGCGCGCCGACGTCCCGGCCCAGGCGGTGGCGCGCCTGCTCGGCTCGCGCCTGGGTCGGCACCCGCTCGCCGATCCGCGCGGGCGCGTCCCCGTGATGGTGCCGCTGCCCGCCGGCGCCGACGCGCGAGCGCTCGGGCTGCTCCCGGTCGCGCCGGGCTTCGGGGCCATCCGGCTCGCGCCCGGCGACGTCGGCGCCTTCTCCGCCGCGCACCCGGAGCTCAGGCTGCTCACAGGACCGCCGCGGCAGCCCCTGCTGGATCGCTCCAAGGGGTGGATCCGCGTCGAGCCGTACAGGAAGGCGACCGGCGCGGACGGCGAGGGGGTGGTCGTCGGCGTCGTCGATACCGGCCTCGACGTGACCCACCCCGATTTTCGAGACAAGGACGGCAAGACACGGATCCGATGGATGCTGCAGGCCGGAAGCCCGAAGGGGCTGCACGCGGCGCTCGAGCACACCTACGGGTGCGATGATCCGGACCAGTCGGCGTGCGCGATCTTCTCCGGCGCCGACATCGACGCCATGCTCGCGCAGAGCAAGCCCGGCATCCTCCGCGACATCGCGGGGCACGGCACGCACGTGGCCTCCATCGCCGCGGGCAACGGCGGGCCGATGGTCTCGGAGCGGCCGCGGTACGTCGGCGTGGCGCCCGCCGCGACGCTGATCATCGCCGCGCCCGCGCGGCCCGGCGAGGGCTTCGACGATCCGGACATCCTCAAGGCGGTGCAGTTCATCTTCGACCGCGCCGAGGAGCTGAACATGCCGGCGGTCGTCAACCTGAGCGTCGGGAGCGATTTCGGGCCCCACGACGGGACGAGCCCGCTCGAGGCGGGGCTCGCCGCGATGGTCGGCAGCGCTCATCCGGGGCGGGCGATCGTCGTCGCCGCAGGCAACAGCGGCGCGACGTACGAGATCGACGGCGAAGGGCCGCTCGGGATCCACACCGAGGCCCACGTGTCGGCGCACGCCGAGACGCGCGTGCCCATCCGCACGCCGAGCGCCGAGCGCGGCGAAGGATACGTCTGGATCACCTTCCGGCCCGGGGACGAGGTGTCGGTCGGCCTCGACGGGCCGGGCGGCGAGGCGTGGATCGGCCTGGTCGAGCCCGGAGACGACGCCGGCTACACCGGCGACGACGGCGAGACGACCGGCGCGGTCATCAACCGGCTCGCGAACGGCAAGTCGCCCATCACCGCGGCGACGAACAGCGCCGTCGTGGCCTTCAGCGGGGCGTGGAAGGCGGGCGAGTTCGCGATCCGCCTGCGAGGCCGAGGGGACGCGCAGCTCTGGGTGACGGGGCTCGGCGACGTCTCGCCGTCGCACGATCTCGGGCTCCTGTTCCCGCGCGCCATCAAGCAAGGGACGATCAACGTGCCCGCGAGCCACCCTGGGCTGCTCGCCGTGGGGTGCACCATCAACCGCGTCCGCTGGCAGCCGCAGGGGAGCTCCACGAGCGTGCGCCTCACGAGCCTCGACGGCGTGGACATCGAAGAGGACAGCGCCTGCTACTTCAGCGCGGCTGGCCCCACGCCGTTCGGCGTGGCCAAGCCGGAGATCAGCGCGCCCGGCGGCCTGGTCGCGGCCGCCATGGCCAGCGGCGTCGACCCGCGCGACGATCCCGGAGGGCTGTTCGATACGCCCGGGTGCCCCGGCGACGAGCCTTGCTTCGTCGTCGACGACCACCACGCGATCGCGTCAGGGTCGTCCATGGCGGCGCCGCAGGTCGCAGGGGCGATCGCGCTCCTCTTCCAGGTCAACCCGAACCTGACCCAGGCGGAGGTGACGGAGGCGCTCCAGGCAGGCGCGCGGTACCCGAGGGGCGCGGTGCCGCTCGACGCGCAGCTCGGTCCCGGCGTGCTCGATCTCGAAGGCGCGCGCCTCGCGCTCGAGGCCGCCGAGACCGGCGGCAACGAGCCGGCGCTCGACAAGAGCTGGTACGTCCTGTCGAGCACCTACGCGAGGCCCGACCCGTCGTGGCCGGTCTGGGGGACGATCGAGCTGCGGCGCCCTGACGGCGCCCCGGTGAGGGGCGTCGAGGGGAAGCTCACGGTCGCCGTCCGCGGCGGGGTGATGCACACGCCGCTCAGGGAGGTGCGCCGCGGGCTGTGGCAGTTCGCGGTCGCCGCCCCGCGCGGCTCCGGAGGGGCGACGCTGGCCGTCGACGTGCTCTACGACGGCGCCTCGCTCGGCGCGCGCGAGCTCCCGGTGGGGAGCGACGTCTGGATGGCGAACGGAGAGCTCGAGGCGACCAGCGGCGCGTGCACGTGGACCGCGGCTCGCCCGGACGGGTTGCCGCCGTCGAGCCGCGCCGCCTGGGGCCTCGCGAGCCTCCTCGTGGCGGCGTCGGCGGCGCGCCGGCGGCGCCGCGGCTGAGCACCCCCGCGGCCCGCGCGCCCTTGCGTCGCCCGGATTGCACGCGCGGCTGCCGTCCGGCGCCGTCCGTGTCACGGTGGCCGACCGGCGGGGCGGGGGAGAGCACGACGGCGATGGAGCACGGACGCATGGAGAAACGGGTGATCCTGGATCGACCTCCCGCGGCAGAGGCGGACGCGGGACACGCGCGCGCGCCCCGGCCGCTGCGGTTCGCGGCGCGCACAGGCTGGGATCTCTCGGGCAACAGCCTCGCGTCCGTGCTCGCCGAGGCGCGCGGGGCGGGGCGCGCGCTCGTCGACTTCACCGAGTCGAACCCGACGCGCTGCGGGATCGTCGACGCGGCTCACCTCATCGCGCCGCTCGGCGAGCCGCGCGGCGAGCGGTACGCGCCGCTGCCGCTCGGCGATCCCGAGGCGCGCGCCGCGGTGTCGCGCTACTACCAGGAGCGCGGGCTCGACGTGGATCCGTCGCGCGTCGTGCTGACGGCCAGCACCAGCGAAGCGTACGGCTGGCTGCTCAAGCTGCTCGCGGAGCGCGGCGACGACGTGCTCGTCCCCGTGCCGTCGTACCCGCTGCTCGAGTACCTGGCCTGCCTCGAGGACGTCGCGCTCACGCCCTACCCGCTCCTCAGGGAGGAAGGATGGCGCATCGACCTCGGCGCGCTCGAGCGCGCGGCCGGCGAGCGGACGCGCGCGGTGGTGCTCGTCCATCCGAACAACCCGACCGGCTCCTTCGTGCGCCGCGACGACGCCGCCGCGCTCGAGGCGTGCGCCAGGGAGCGCGGGCTCGCGCTGATCGTCGACGAGGTCTTCGGGGATTACGCCCACGGAGACCTCGCCCCGGACCGCTTGCCGAGCTTCGCCGGCGCGCGGCAGGCGCTGACCTTCGTGCTGAGCGGGCTCTCCAAGGTGATGGCGCTGCCGCAGCTCAAGCTCGGCTGGATCGCGGTCTCGGGGCCGCCGGAGCTCGCCGCGGCGGCGCTGGAGCGGCTCGAGGTCATCGCGGACACCTACCTCTCGGTCGGCACCCCGGTGCAGCTCGCGCTGCCGGAGATCCTCGCCTCGCGGGCGCCCGTCCAGCGCGCGATCCTGTCGCGCGTGCAGGCCAACCTGGCGGTGCTCGACGCGGCGATCGCCGCGCGCGCCGGGGGCGCGGTCCGGCGGCTCCCGATCGACGGCGGTTGGTACGCGACGCTGGAGGTCCCGCGCGTGCACGACGAGGACGGCTGGGTCGAGCTCCTCGTGCGCGACGAGGGGATCATCGTCCACCCCGGCTACTTCTTCGACATGCCGCGCGACGGCTTCCTCGTGGTCGGCCTGCTGCTCGATCCGGACGTGTTCGCGGAAGCCGCGCCGCGGCTCGTGGGCCGGATCGCGCGCGCGATCAGCGGTGAATGAGGACCACCGTGGAGCGGCCGGCGTCGCGGGAGGCCCGCAGGCCGTGCCACCCCTCCGGCACCGGCGGGTCGGTCCAGGCGAACATCTGCTTCGCGTCGATGGGGGAGAGGTTGACGCAGCCGCCGCTCTTCGGCTCGCCCCAGGCGTCGTGCCAGTACGCGCCGTGCAGCGCGTGAGGTCCGCTGAAGTTCTGCACGAACTGCACCTCGGAGTGGACGATCTTGTCGTTCGTGCTCGAGACCATCATCGCCGTCACGAACTTCCCGTCGATGCGGAAGCGCCCGGTCGGCGTCGCCGCGGTCTCGATGGCGGGGATGCCCTGCCTCGGGACGCCGCCGCGCCCCGGTGAGATGAGCGTCGCGAAGACCGGGGTGAGCTCTTCGTAGGCGACGAACCAGCCGCCGAGCACGCTCACCTCGATCCACTTGCGCGGCGACGACGGATCGCCGTCGCCCTCGAGCGGCGAGCGCTTCGCCGCCTCGATCACGACGGCGTCGTCCGCGCGCACGTAGACCCCCGGCTCCTGCGTCTCGAGGAGCCGCTCGCCGTCCTCGACCTCGGCGCGACCGGTGAGCCCGACCGAGGCGAGCCGCGCGAACGACGCGCCGGTCGGCTCGAAGCGGCCGCCGGCGCCCCGCTGGTACTTCGGCCGATCGGTCTTGCGGAAGAACGCGAGCGGGAGCGAACGCCCGTCCTTCAGCCAGACGCCCTGGAAGCTCGAGCGCGGGTAGGGCTTCAGGCGATCCTTCGGCATGTACGCCTGGTCCGAGGTCACCACCCAGGTCCGATCCTGCGCGTCGAACGCGCGGGTGAACGCCACAGTCGAGCCGTTCACGATCCGGTCGCGCCCCTCGCGCACGAGGCCGCCGAAAGGAAACAGCGCCGGGGCGGCGACCCCCGCGGGCTTCAGGTCGACTCCCACGAGGGCCTCGTCGATCGCGCGGATGGCTTCCTCGCCGGCGCCCTCGGCGGCGCGCACCTTCGCGATGTTCGCGAGGTGCTCCTCGAGGTCCCACTCGGAGCGCCGCTGCTCCTTCGCGCTCGGGAGGTGCGGGTAGCGCGGCGCGCCGGTCGACTCCGCGTAGTCATAGGGCCACGGGGAGTCGACCCTGGGCGCGTGCGGCCGCAGCGCGGCCACGACCGGGTCGTTCGGGTCGACCGCGGCGCCGGCGCCAGCGCAGACGTAGCCCCGCGGCTCGATGGCGTACCACGCGTCGCACCCTTCGCCCGGCGTCCGCGCGGCCTCGACGCTGCCGCCGCGCAGCGCGACGGAGCCGCCGAGCCCCAGGTAGCCGCTCCAGCCCCGCGTCGGGTAAGGGCCAGGGTTGATCCACGCAAAGCGCGCCTTGGAGTAGATGCGCGCGCCCTCCGCCGCCGCGCTGGCGGGCGGCGTCGTTGCCGCCGCGCTGGCGGGCGGCGTCGTTGCCGCCGCGCTCGCCGCGGGCGGCGCGTCGGCCTCCGCCTGGGCCGGGGCCGGCGCCTTCGTGACGTGCGCGGCCTCGACGACCGCGGCGCGCGGCGCGGCCGCTCCCGAGGACACGCGTGGCGCGTCCGCCTCGGGGGGCATCCGCAGGGCGTCCGCCTCGAGCGACGCAGGCGCCCCCTCGGCGGGGCTCTCTTCGGAGCAAGCAGCGGCGCCCCCCGACGCGATCGCGCACGTCAGGGCCGCGAGGAGGAAGGAAGGCGGTGAGCTAGCCATGCAAGCGGGAGAGACTAGTTGCCGGATGCGACCGGGGACAAGCGAACGACAGCCGCGCCGCCCGCGGCTGCCAGCCGGGGAGCCGCGCTCGCCGCTAAAGCCTGCCGAGCACGGCCACAACGAGCAGGATGACCCCGACGAGCGCCGCCGTGATCATCGCGAACCTCATGAGGCGCGGCTTGAGCCACTTCCACAGGACGAGGCGAGCCACCTTCCACAAGAGCACCAGGATCTGCCGGAGGACCTTGCCCACGACGAGAGCGTAGCGCAGTCCCGCGGCGCGCGCTGCCAGCAAGGGCGGTCGATTTCGCGGCCAATGGACGAGCCCCGCGACCCTCGCCGCGTCGGACAGGGCGGGACGCAGCGCGCGGCGGCACGCCCGTCGGACACCTCCTCCAGCGGCCAGCTCGGCGTGCGGGCGATCGCTGCGGGCGGTGCGCGGCGTCACGTCAATCGATGTCGACGCTCACCTTCGATGCATAGCTGCCAGGAGAGGGGAAGGTGATCTCGCGCAGCGCGCCGGCGACACACTCGGCCGCCTCCTCGCCCCGTTCGTCGTCGCTGGACACGCCCACGCTGAGCGGCTTGCCGTCGGTGTCGATGTAGAGCGTGGCCTTGAGCTGGCTGGCGCCCGCCTGGCTCCGGCACGACGCGAGCGCCGGCCTCGCCTTCTTGTACGGCGTCCCGAGCTGGTCGGGCGTCCAGGGCACGGGCAGGCGCTCGTCGCTGCTCGGCTCGAAGGTGAAGCTGTTCTCCGCCAGGCCCTCTCCGCCGACCGGCTTCGGCCACCTCGTCGCCTTCAGGACGCTCAGCATGCACGCCTCGGTCTCGCGATCGCCCAGGTTCGAGTCCTTCACGAACGCCCAGCGCGCCGTGCCCTCCTCGGTCACCCGGACCTTGAAGCGGATCTCGCCCCCGAGATAGGGGATCCGCTGGACGCCTTTCTGGTAGCAGCGCGAGAGCCGAGGCGACACGCGCTCGAACGCCGCTTGCACCTTCTCCTCGTTCATGCCGCCGATCTCGGAACCCGAGCTCATCTTCGGGCTCGACGTCTCGACAGGCTCGGCGTCGACCATCACCGGCGCCACGGACGTGGGCGCGGCGCCGCCGCAGCCCAGCTGGGCCGCGAACGTCGAGAGAGCAACCACGGTGATGGTACCCCTGAGTAAGCACGTGAATTTCATGATCGAACGAGGACTCTATACGAGCCGCGTCTTGGGCGAAAAGAGCGCGATGAGGGGAACGCGCGCTGCAGTGCGTGTGAGAGATTCTGCGCCAGCGCGAATGCCGACGCGCCGCTCCGAACGCGCGCCCGCTCGGACAGGAGGCGTCCGCAACACACACGGTAGACCGTTCGGCGAGCGATCGTCACGGGGCGGGCGTGGCGCTGCTCGGGACGGGGAGCGCGCCTTCGGCGAGCTGATCGCTCTCCCGGTTGCCCTCGAAGCTGTTGTCCTCCGACACCGACGGCGCCTGCGCGCCCTGCACGACGAGGCCAAACCGGTTGCCGGCGGACTCCGAGCTCGCGAGCGCGCCGCCGCTGTCGCTGAACAGCAAACCGGCGCGCGCGCAGCGCTGCACCTGCACCGAGCTCACCTGCGCCGTCGAGCCCAGGACCACGAGGCCGTCGCCCAGGTCCGGCACCGATTCCGTCTGCCCACCGGCGCTCAGAGCCGAGAACGTGCCGCCCTCGACCCCGAGGATGACCGTGTCCTCCACCGTGCTCGGCGAGGCCAGCAGCAGGCCCGCCACGCGGCTCTCCAGCACGGCCGACCTCTGGACGAGGACCTGCGCCGCCCCGGCGCTCAGCACGCCGACGCCGCCCGTGCCGTCGCGCTCCTCCGGCAGCGAGCGCTCGATGAGGCTGTCCGCGATCTCGAGGATCGCGCCCCGGGACGCGGACACGCCCGCGACGTGGGGCTCCAGGACATACGTCGACGCAAGCGCGGCGCGGCCACCCTGCACGAGCACGCCGGCGGCGCGATCCCGGTGCAGCGGGCTCGCGCGCGTGCCCTCGATGACCACGCCGCTCGCCGAGAGCGTCCCGCCCGAGACGAACAGCCCGGCGTCGCCGGCCTGGCGCACGAGGCTCGACGACAGCGAGAGCGCTCCGCCGCGCTGCTCGACGGCGAATCCGAGGTGACCGCTCTCCGAGGCGGCCGCGCCATCGAAGAGGTTGCCAGATGCCTCGACCTCCGTGCCGGCGCCCGCGACGGCGAGCAGCGCGTCGCACGCCCCTGACAGCACGCTGGAGGCGAGCGACGCGCGCGCGCCCTGCTCCACGGCCAGGCCGCCGGCCTCGGGCGCCGGGTCCGCCGGGGCGGCGATGAGGTTGCGCGCCGCCACGAGCTCCGCGCCGGCGCCCGTCACAAGCGCGCCCAGGTGATGGTGGACGAGCGCGTTCGCGTCGAGCCGGAGCGCGCCGTCCTCGAGGTGCACGCCGACGCCGTCGCTCGTCGCCGACGGCAGCGCCGCGGCCTCCAGCAGGTTGCCCTCCGCGACCACCTCCGCCGCCTCGGAGCTGATCCGCAGGTTGATGGTGCCGCCGACCAGCGCGTTCTCGGTGAGCCGCGCCTCGGCCCCGGAGACGACGAGCACGCTGATCCAGCCCTCGCCCGTTCCATCGTCCGCCCACGACGACTGGACGAGGCTGCGCGACAGATCGAGGCTCGCGCCAGGGAGCGCGACCACGAGCCCCTTGCCGCTCTCGCCCGTCACCCGGATGTCGCGCACCGAGACCGCCGCTGACTGGATCAACACCCCGATCGACGGGCTGAGCAGGCTCACGCCGCGCACGCCGGCGTGGTCGACGTCGTGGATCCAGATCGCGCTGACGTTGCCGTCGGGATCGCTCTTCTCGCCCCGGAGCACCACCCGCGAGGCGCACCGCCCGACGATCTCGATGGGCTTCGTTATCTCGATCGGCTCGTCGTACTCGCCCTCGGCCAGCACCACGCGCCCGTCCGCCTGAACGCCCGCCAGCGCCTCCGCCAGCGTCGTGAACGGCCTCTCCCGCGACCCGTCGCCGTCTCCGCCCTCGTAGCCAGGATCGACGTGGAGATCGCCGGGCGCCTCGACGATCTCGCCCCACGGCGCCGAGCCGCAGCCGTCCGGGCCGTCGATGGAAACACAGCCCTTCTGCGGGACCGCGAATGTCCCCTCCGGGCACCTGGCCATGGTGGGATGGCAGGCACCGCCCTCCACGAACTCCGCCGCACAGCCGGGGATCCCGACGTCCATGCAGCCCTCGTCGTGCTTCGGGATCGTCCCGGGCGAGCACTTCGCGAGCGCGGGACGACAGAAGCCGTCCTCGTCGACGAAGGCGTCGGCGCAGCCCCGAATGCCCACCTGTGCACATCCGCTGGCGCCGCTGATCTGCCCCGGCGCACACCCCGAGCCGCCGGCGCCTTCCCCCGGGAGGTGCGTATACGGCGGCAGGTTGGTGCTCTCGCAGCCGAAGAGCGAGACCGCGCACAGGCTGGAAGCGAGAGAAAAAAGACACCAGGGCGCCGAGTGTCCAAGCTTCGCGCGCAACACCCCACCAACCTAGCAGATGCTCCGGTGCGCACGCCGGCAATGCGCGCCTCTCTCGCCGCCTCCAGCCGCTCGAGACCGGACATTCACGGGCGTGACCCGGACAGCCGCACGTCGGCTCGCGCCCAGGCGCGCTTGAAGCGCGCGTGTGCGGCGTCCGCCTCCTCTTCCTTGCCCTGTGCGCGGAGGCTGCGCTCGAGCCCGCACAGCGACCAGCCGTTCTGCGGGTGGTGGAGCAGGTCCTCCCGGTAAGTCGCCTCCGCGTCGCGCGCGCGGCCCGCCGTGAGGAGCACCGCGCCGAGCGTGTGGCGGACCGGCTCGGGCCAGTCCGGCGGCTCGAAATAGCGCAGCTCGTCCTCGATGCGCGCGGCGTCCTCGAGCATGCGAGCAGCGGCGCCGGTGTCGCCGCGCTCGGACGCGATCTGGCCCTCGAGCACGAGCGAGGCGATCTCGAGCAGATCCTTCGCGCGGTTCCTGCCGATCGTCGCGTCCTCCCGGCTCTCGGACGCCATCGCCCGGAGCACCGCCGCCTCGCGCGCGGCATCGTCATGGCGCCCCGTCGCGGCGAGCGCGCGGCCGCGCGCATAGCGCCATATCCCCGCCGTGTACCGCAGCCCGGGCGGCGGCGCCGGCTCCGCGAGGACGTCGTCCCACCGTCCGAACCGGACCAGCGCGAACAGCAGCGCAGGGCGGAACATCTCGAGCATCGGCATGTGTCGGACGTTGTGGTCGGGCACCGCCGCGGCCAGCTCTCGCGCGGCGCGCACGGCGACGGCGCTGCGCCCCTCCATGCTCGCCGAGACCGAGAGGAAATGGAGGTTGTGCGGGAAGTACATCATCGGATAGATGCCCTCCGGGCGCCGCTCGCGGATGTACCGGCGATCGGCCAGCACCGCCTGCTCGTTCGCGTCAGAGGCGTCGGCGTAGCGACCGACGCGCAGGAAGATGTGCGACGGCATGTGCACGAGGTGCCCAGCGCCTGGGGCCAGACCGCCGAGCCGCTCGGCGCTCGGCAACGCCCGCTCCGGCGCGCGCGACGCCTCGACCGCGTGGATGTAGTAGTGATTCGCGCCGAGGTGCTCGGGGTCTCGCCGGAGGACGCCCTCCAGCGTGGAGACGATCTCCTCGGTCTCGGGCTGCGGCCGGCCGTCCTGCGTCCAGAGATCCCACGGGCGCAGATCCATGAGCGCCTCGGCGAAGAGGACACCCGCGTCGAGGTCGTCGGGGAAGCGACGGGCGAGCTCGCGCATCGCGCTCGCGTAGGCGCGGTCGAGGTCCGCGCGGTCGCGGCCCGGCGCGCGGCCCGACGTGGAAGCGTGGCGCTCGGCCAGCGCGTCGATGTACGCGCGCTCGCGCTCGCTGGCGGACGCGGCGAGCGCGCGCGCCTCCTCCACGGCCTCGAGGGCGGCCCGCTCCCGCGCCGCGTCGGCCGGCTGGTTGATGTTGGGGCCGAGCGTGAGCGCGATGCCCCAGCGGGCCATGGCGAGGCCCGGATCGAGGCGGGCGGCCTCCCGGAATGCCTTCCTCGCCTCGTCGTGGTTGAACGCGTAGACGAGCCGCAACCCCTGATCGAAATAACGTTGCGCGAGCTGCGATGACGTCGTCACGGGGTGATGGAGAGCGCCGATGTCCTCGAACAGAGGGACGCGCTCGGCGTCGGGCGCGTCCGCAGGCGCTGGGCCGGTCGGCGGCTCCGCTCCGGGCGAGGCGGGGCGCGGCTCCGCGCCGCACGCCGCGAAGGCGGCGCAGGCGCAGAGCAGGGGCAGGCTGAAGAGCGCGCGTCGAGCTGTCATGGGCAACCTCCCTGGAGCCCGGATCGCCACGGGTTCCGACGGTCCAACATCCCCTCGCGGGGTCGCTTTGCCTCGGGCGCCTCCCTCCGGCGCGATCGCGGAGGTCGAGCCGAGCGAGGGCCATGCACGCGCGGTTCCCGCGGCGCGGGAAGGCAGCGCACAGAAGGCCCGGGCGTGACCGGGCCTCCGACGCGCGCGCTCCGTCAGCGCGGTGCTCGATGGACGGACGGCGCGACTTGCGGCAACCTCGGGACATGACGACGTGCAGGGATGAAGCTCTCCGCTGGGTTCACCGCTACGCGATCGGCGGGGCGGCGTTCGCCGCGCTTCCGCTCCCGATCTCGACCTCCACCGGGCTCGTCGCGATCGAGACGCACATGATGGCGATGGTCGGCGAGATCTACGGCGAGAACATGGGATCCGTGGTGACGACCGCCGCCGGCGGGAGCTTCGCGATCCTCGGGCAAGGCCTGAAATTCCTGGCCACCCGGGCGGTCGGCTTCGTCCCCCTGATCGGGCCGGCCATCAAGATGGGCATCGCAGGGCTCACGATCGAGGCGATCGGCCGGGGCGTGGTTGGGCACTTCGAGCGAAAGTACCCGGGCAAGATCTTCGAGAAGGCGTGAGCCGGCGTGCGCGGCGCGCGAGCGAGGCGCGCTGCGCGCGACGCGCTGCCTGCCGTGCTCACGAGGCGCGGCGCGAGCAATGCGCCGGCGCGCGGCGCCGCCTGCTGCGCCGCGCGCCGCGCGCCGCTATCGACGTCCGTCAGTTCTCGCAGCCGCTGCAGGCGAGGGGGCAGGTGCCGTTCACCGTCGCCTGACAGTGAAGGTCGGGCGCGCCGGCGCTGTCGCCGTAGTCGCAGCAGATCTCGCCGGCGTTGCAGCATCGCACGCCGCAGCAGAGGCCTTCTTCGCAGCCGAAGCCGGGGGCGCACGCATCCGCGCACTCGCCCTGGATGCAGACCTGAGCCTCGGTGCAGGTCGTGCCGCACGACCCGCAATTGCGCGGATCGCCGGTCAGATCGACGCACTCCGATCCGCAGCACGAGAGCCCGGTCTCACACGTGCACATCGTGCCGCCCTCGCCGCCCATGCCGCCCTCGCCCCCCGAGCTCGTCGTCGCGACGGTGGAGGTCGCTCCGCCTTCCCCGCCCGTGCCCCCGCTGGAGGAGCTCGATGTGGTGACATAGGTCGGCCAAAGGTCCACGGTGCCCGGGTCAGCTTCACATCCAGCGACAGCGAACAATGCGGCCCACGACAGCAACGCGATCACCCGATGACAGGGCATGAGCACCTCCAAGCCGAAAATCACACTACCACGGAGGGGCGCGGCCACACGAGGGGGGCATGGCACGCGGCGCAGCGCCGGCTGAATGCGCTGCGTCGTACGCCGCTTCCCGCGCGTCAGGACGATGAACGCCGCGGCGCCTGCGACATCAGGGGGTGATGAGCTTGCAGTCCGACAGGAGCCCCGTGTACCAATCATCGGTCCTGTCGAGCCATGCGCCCTCGCTGGACCAACGGATGCCGGGCCGCTTCATCCTGCCTTCGACGGTGTAGGTGCACTTCACCGCGAACCGTGCGGACGGCAGCTTGCCCGAGGTGAGCGCGGGCTCGCTCCAGAGGCCGGCGGCGAGGAACTGGACGCGGTCCGTGGTCGTGTAAGGACGGAGCAGCTTTTTGTCGTCCGCGTCCCCCTTGGACCAACCCTTGGTGGGCGACTCGAACGCGCAGTGCCGGCCGCTGATCTCGTCGGCCGACCAGCAGGCGAGATCCTTGATGTCGGTGGACACGAGGGTGACCTCGACCTGGGACTTGTCCCCGGGTTTCCACTTGGGGCCGGCCGTGCCGGCCGCAGGCTCACGCCCGAAATAGGCGAAGGCCGCGGCGAGGCCGCCGATGATGATGAGGAACAGGATCATGCTCTTGCCGAGCGAGCCGCCCTGCGGTTGGGCGGCGGCGCGAGGCCGCGCGCCGGGCTTCTTGCCGGCCGGGCGCCGCGCTGCGCCAGCCTGCTTTGCAGGACGCGAGGCTCTGGCCGGCGCGGCGGCGTCGGCGCGGCCCTCGCCGTCCTCCTCGCTGCGGGTGTCCTGCGCGTCGGTTTCGCCGGGAGGCGCTTCGTCCGTGTCGGGGCGGTCTCTGTCTTCGGAGCTCGTAGCCATCGAGGCGCTTTATGTACCGGAGCGCGCCCGCGACTCAAGCATTCCGTGGACCGAGCGGCAGGGCACGATCGCCCGTTCCAACGAGCAGCCCTTGATGTAGGCTGCGGCCGCGATGACGTTCGATGCCAGAAATCCACGCGCGCGCATCCTCGGCACGGGCCGCTCCCTGCCGCTCGCCGTCCCGACGAGCGAGGCGCAGGCGGGCGCGCCGCCGGCGGACGGCGCGGCGGGCGACCCTGGCGCGAGCGACGAGCGGCGCCGCGTCGCGCCCGGCGAGCGGACGAGCGACCTGGCGGCGCGGGCGGCGAAGGCGGCCCTCGAGGCGGCCGGCGTCGGGCCGCGCGATCTCGAGATGATCATCCTCGCCACCTCGAGCGGCGACGCGCCGATGCCGGCGACCGCGGTGTACGTGCAGCAGAAGCTCGGCGCCGAGCACATCCCGTCGTTCGACCTCTCCGCGTCGCTGACGGGCTTCCTCTACGGGCTGTCGGTGGCGAACCAGTTCGTGACGGCGGGGACCATGAAGCACGTGCTCGTCATCGGCGCGGACCTGCTCTCCCGCCGCCTGGATCCGCGGGACAGGGCCGCGGCCCAGCTGTTCGGCGACGGCGCCGGCGCGGTGGTGATCGGGCCGGCGACCGACGACGGTCGGGGGATCCTGAGCGTCGGCTTGCGCGCCGACGGGAAGAGGGCCGATGTGCTCCAGGTGCCCGGCGGGGGATCCGCGGAGCCGCTCACCGTGGAGCGGCTCGCCGACCGGCGGCACTACCTGCGCGTGAAGCAGCCCGAGCTGCGGCAGGCCGCGGAGGAGCACCTCGGGGCCCACGCCCTCTCGGCGGTCGCGGCCGCCGGGCTTGCGCCCGCGGACGTCGACTGGGTGATCCCGCACCACGCCGACCCGCACCTCGTCGCCCTCCTCGCCGATCGCCTCGGGTGCTCGCCCGAGCGCGTCCTCGGCGCGGTCGACGGCGCCAGCGCGGCCGGGACCTGCGCGGGCTCGGTGGCCATGGCGCTCGACGAGGCGCTCCGCGATGGCCGGATCCTGCCCGGAAATCACGTGCTGCTGTGCGCGCTCGGCGGCGGCCTCACGTGGGGCAGCGCCGTGCTCCGCGTCTGAGGCGACGAGGGTCGGGGTCGCGGCGGCGGTGGGGGGATTCCCTCACCGTCGTGTAAGGATGGAACCGCCAAGTCGCCATGAGACGCCAAGATTTTGTGGTTTTCTTGGCGTCGCACGGCGACTTGGCCGTTTGAAAGACCCCACCTTCAGCCGAAGCACCCCACCGCGACGCTCGCGACGAGGGCGACGAGCGCGACGGTGGACTTGTCGCCGTGCGCTCCCCATCGTGCAGGAGAACCCATGAACGACGCTCCTCTCTACAAAGATGCCAAGCAGCCCGTGGGAAAGCGGGTGGAAGACCTCCTGAGTCGGATGACCCTGGACGAGAAGGTGGGGCAGCTCATGCAGCTCGACGCCCAGGGAGATCTGGAGGACGCGATCGGACGGATGAAGGTCGGCAGCCTCCTGCACTGCAACGGGAAGGACGCTGACACGGCGATCCGGCGCGCGCTGGACACCCGCCTTGGCATTCCGGTGCTGATGGCCGACGACGGGATCCACGGCCATTCCTTCTGGGCGGGCGCCACGATCTTCCCCACGCAGCTCGCCATGGCCTGCAGCTGGGATACGGGGCTCCTGGAGCAGGTCGCGCGGGTGACCGCCGCCGAGATGCGGGCCACGGGACTCAAGTGGACGTTCTCTCCCGTCCTGTGCCTCACACGCGATCTCCGCTGGGGCAGGGTGGGGGAGACCTTCGGCGAGGATCCCTATCTGATCGGCGAGCTCGCCTGCGCGATGATCAAGGGCTATCAGGGCAAGGGCCTGGACGATCCGGACGCGGTGCTGGCGACAGCCAAGCACTACGCGGGGTACTCGGAGACGCTGGGCGGCCGCGACGCGTCGGAGGCGAACATCTCGCGGCGCTACCTGCGCTCGTATTTCCTGCCGCCCTTCGAGCGGGCCGCGAGGAGCGGCTGCATGGCCTTCATGACTGGATACCAGTCCATGGACGGGATCCCGGCCACCGCCAACCGCTGGCTCCTGACGGAGGTCCTCAAGGAGGAGTGGGGGTTCGAGGGGATCCTCGTGACCGACTGGAACAACGTTGGCAATCTCGTGCTCGATCAGAAGGTCTGCAAGGACATGGCCGAGGCGGCCACGGTGGCGCTCCGGAGCGGAAACGACCTGATGATGGCGACACCGCAGTTCTATGAGGGCGCCCAGGAGGCGGTGCGCCGCGGGCTCCTCGCCGAGGCGGAGATCGACGCGGTCGTGCGGCGCGTCCTGTCGCTCAAGTTCTCCCTGGGGCTCTTCGAGGACCCCGGGTACAGCAGCGAGCAGCGCATCCAGGAGATCATCGGGTGTGCGGCCCACCGGGACCTGAACCTCACGGTCGCGCGGGCGTCTCTCGTGCTGCTCAAGAACGACGGCCTCCTGCCGCTCGCGGAGGCGGCGACGTCGAGGCCCTCGCGGCGGATCGCGGTGATCGGCCCCAACGCGGACGACACGATCGCCCAGCTGGGCGACTGGTCGCTCGGCTCGGGCCAGATGAGCGGCGGCAACGGGCCGCAGCACCCCCGCTCGAGCATCGTCACGATCGTGGATGGGATACGGGAGCTCGCGCCCCCGGGGTGTGAGGTGGTCTATGCCGCGGGCTGCTCGGTTCTCAGCGAGGACGAGTCGGGCATCCCCGAGGCGGTCGAGCTGGCCCGGGGCGCAGACGCGGTGGTGCTGGTCCTGGGGGACAGGATCGAGCTCATCGGCGAGACGAAGAGCACGGCGACCCTCGAGCTCATGGGCGGACAGAGGGCCCTCTCGGACGCGATCGCCAGGACCTGTGTTCCCACGGTCGTTGTCCTCGTCAACAGCAAGCCGCTGGTCCTGCCGCGCTCGGCGCTCGGCGCGGCGGCGATCCTCGAGGCGTTCAACCCGGGGATGATGGGCGGGCGGGCCGTGGCCGAGGCGGTGTTCGGGAAGATCAACCCCTCTGGCAAGCTGACGATCTCGTTCCCCTACCACGTGGGCCAGCAGCCGATCTTCTACAACCAGGCCCGCGGCCAGCACGGGAGTCGCTACGCCGACCTCACGCAGGAGCCTGCGTTCGCCTTCGGCTTCGGCCTGAGCTACACGCGCTTCACCTACGGTGATCTGAAGGTCCTGACGCCGAGCGTGGAGCGAGGCGGCACGGCGTCGTTCGAGGTGACGATCACCAACGCTGGCGGGCGCGATGGCGTCGAGATCGCCCAGCTGTACATCGAAGATCTGGTGACGTCGTCCACGTGGGCGCAGAAGGAGCTGAAGGCCTTCCGCCGCGTGGGCCTGGCCGCGGGGGAGGCGCGCAAGGTGCGCTTCGACGTGCCCGTGGCGGAGCTGTCCCTGGTCGACGCGGAGGGGCGCCGCGCGGTGGAGCCGGGGGATTTCCGTGTCCACATCGGCTCGTCGTCCCGGCCGCAAGACCTGCTCAGCGCCGGCTTCGCCGTGGCGTGACGCCACGGCAGAGACACGGGAGGACACGGGAGAAGAGGACACGAGGGCGCGAGGAGCTCCAGGGATCTCGCGCCGGGTCGCCCAGGTTCGTCTCTCATCCCTATCTCCCGAGGATCACTGCTCCTCACCCCACGCAGGTCGAAGCGCGGAGCGGCCCCGCGTCGCCGAGGGGGGCGCATCCGCCGGCGCTCTCGGCTAGGGTGCCGGGCCGTTCATGCAGCTCATCTCCCTGTCCCCCCTGGCCGCCTCGGCGTTGCTCTGGCGAACGGCGAACGGACCCTGTGTGACCGTCGCCGTGAAGGCGACCTTCCAGCTCTCGCCCGACGGCGTCGCCGCGCTGGCCGCGCCGCTGCCGCTCTTCGACGACGTCTTCCACGAGCAGAACGCGGGCCGGAGCCTCTATGTCGCCTCGGATGCCGTGCCCCACAAGCCCCGCGCCGACGTCCTGCTCACCGGCAGCGCGTACGCCCCGCCCGGCCAGCGCGTGAGCCACCGGTGGGTGCGCCTCGCCGTCTTCGAAGCGCACGCGCACGCGCCCGCGGTCGACAAGCGGCTCCAGGTCGTGGGCGAGCGGCAGCGCGATCCCGCGACCGGCCAGGCGACGGCGCCGGCCGCGTTCTCCAGGCTGCCCGTGCGCTACGAGCTCGCCTTCGGCGGCGCGCGCTGCCCCGAGAACCCTGTCGGAAGGGGGGCCGATCCCGCCGACCTCCGGCTGCCGAGCATCGTCAACCCCGCCGCGCCCGACGCCCCCGACGGCTTCGGGCCCATCTCGAGAGCGTGGCCGCAGCGGCGGCGCGCGCTCGGCGCGTGGGATCCCGCGAAGCTCCTGCGGCCCGTCCCGGAGCTCCCGATCGCCATGGACTGGGGCTACTTCAACGCGGCCCCGCGCGACCAGCAGGTACGCTACCTGCGCGGGGACGAGTGGATCCTGCTCGAAGGGCTCCACCCCACGGCCGCCCAGGTGCGCTCTCGCCTGCCCGGCGTGACGGCGCGCGTGCTCCTCCGCGCGCCGCGGCTCGCCGACCCCGCCGGCGTCGAGCTCACCGTGCGCTGCGACACGCTCTGGATCGACGCCGACGCGCTCCGTTGCACCCTGACGTGGCGCGCGTCCCTGGCCGTCGCGGAGCGCGCCCTGGAGGCCGTCGAGCGGGGCAGGATCCTGGTGACGCTGGCGCCCCTCGACGAGCGCGCGGCGTGGCCTGCGCCGGAGCCCGCCGCCGCGGCCGCGCCGCCGGTCGGCGCGACGACCGCGCCGCTGCCGGAGGGCGTGAGGCCGCCCGCGGGCGCGCGGCCGTCGCTCCCGATCCCCGAGCCGGATCCGTCGGTTGTCCGCGGCATGAGCGCCGAGGAGTGGGCCGCGCGCGGCGCGGGCGCGGAGGCGGCGCGCCCGTCGCTCGACCTGACGCAGACGCGCCCCCTCGACCCCGCTGCCTTCGCCGAGGCCCTCCGCGCGTTCGACCCGGCGCCGCCCGGCGCCGTCGCCGCGGAGGCCTCGCAGGCGGGTCCCGGCGCCGGGGAGGCGGCCGGAGGCGCGGGCGCGCCGGCGCCGCCGGTGTCCGGGCAGCCGCCGGTGCTCGCGGACACGCGCGAGTTCAACCTCCAGGACGTGCTGCGCGGCGCGCGCCAGGAGGACGCGCCGTTCCCGATCGCGCCGCCCCGGCCCGCGGAGCAGGCCGAGCCCGCGCGGGCCCCCGCCGAGGTCTCGCTGGAGGCCCTCCGGCAGGCGTTCCCCGCCATGGCCGCGCACATCGCGGCGCACGCCGGCGCGCCGCTGCCCACGGCCACGCTGCCGCTGCCCGAGCCGGAGCCGTCGAAGCCGACCAGCGAGGATCTCGCCGGCTCGCCCGACCTGCCGCCGCCCGCGAGGACGACCGAGCACGTCCCGATCCTGAACATCACCCCGTTCGCCGCGTTCACCGTCCCCTGGCAGGCCCGGCCGCCGAGGGACTCGCTCACCGTCGTGGTCAAGGGCACCTTCGACCTCGTGCCCGGGGCGCCGGCGGCGATCGCGGCCGATCAGGAGCTCCCCGGCGGCGACGTCCACGTCGACGACGACCCCGCGAAGAGCCTCCGTTACCCGTCCGATTTCGCGATCTTCAAGCCGAGAGCCGACGTCCTGCTGGTCGGGCACGCGCACCGCGCCAGCGACGGCGACGCCGCGGCGCTCGTCCGGCTGCGCCTCGGCGACGCGCTCGACCGCTCCGTCGCGGCCGTCGGCCCGCGCCGCTGGGACGCGCTCGGCGCGCCCACCGCGCCCGGGACGTGGGACCGCATCCCGCTCCGCTTCGAGAGCGCCTTCGGCGGCGCCGGGTTCGGCCCGAACCCCGTCGGGACCGGGTACGGCGCGCGGGCAGGCGGCGCGCTCCCGTCGCTCGAGCTGCCGGATCGGGTGATCCGCTCGGCGGGCGACAGGCCCTGTCCGGCGTGCTTCGCGCCGATCGCGGCGACGTGGAGCGAACGCCTCGAGAAGATCGGGTCGTACGGCGAGCGCTGGAGGAAGACGCGCTGGCCGTTCTTTCCCGACGACTTCGACTGGACCTTCTTCAACGCCGCGCCCGCGGAGCAGCAGATCGCCTATCCCCGGGGGGACGAGCCGTTCGAGCTCTGGTCCGTGCGCCCGGAGGGCGAGGTCGTCCGGGGGCGGCTGCCCGAGCTGCGGGTCCGCGCGTTCAAGCAGGCGACGGAGGAGGCCGGCGGCGGGTTCTCCGAGGTCCCGATGCGGCTCGACACCGTGTGGTTCGACGCCGACGCGCTCCGGCTCGTGCTGGTCTGGCGGGGCCTGCTCGACGTGGCCGACGAGGACGCTTCCGAGATCGCGTCGCTGTTCGTCCTGAGCGAGCCGATGGCGCAGGGCGGGGCGAAGAGCGAGCCGACGGCGAAGCGCGACGCGCGGGCGCGCTTCTTCGCGGAGCTCGCGGCGCGCGAGGCGGCCGAGGCGCCGGCGGCAGGCGAGGAGGGCGCGGCGAACGACGCCGCGGCCGAGGAGGGCGAATCGGCCCTCGAGGCGCGCATCGCCGAGGCGCTCGCCCAGGCGCGCGCGCGGCGGCGCACGGCGGCCGGGAGCGGCGCGGCGGCGGGGGCGGGGGCTGCCGCGGCGGAGGCTGCCGCAGCGCCGGCGCAGGCGGAAGGCGGCGTCCCCCCGCGAGAAGAGGCGGCTCCCAGCGATCCCGTGGCGGCGCCGCCGACCGCCTGCCGCGACGCCGTCCTCGAGCTCCTTCGCCTCGGCGAGCCGCTCGCCGGCATGGACCTGACCGGCATCGACCTGTCCGGCGCGGATCTCGCCGGGGCCGACCTGGGCGGCGTCATCCTGAAGCGGGCGAACCTCCGGGGCGCCCGCATGGACGGCGCGCGGCTCGTCGAGGCCGTGCTCGCGGAGGCCGACGCCGAGGGCGCGCGCTTCGAGGGAGCCGACCTCACCCGGGCCGACCTCACCGGCGCGAGCGTCAAGGCCGCGCGCTTCGCCGGCGCCGTCCTGGAGCTCGCGGCCGCGGCGGAGGCGCGCTGCGACGGCGCCGTCTTCGAGGGGGCCCGGGCGCCCGGCGCCAGCTTCGCGGGGGCCACGCTCGCGAGGGCCTGCTTCGATCGCGCGGACCTCACCGGCGCCGAGATGATGCAGGCCTCCCTCGACGAGGCGAGCTTCCGCGACGCGACGCTCGATGATGTAAAAATTTACGGTGCTACAGGAGCGCGCGTCACCCTGGACGGGGCCTCGGTCGCCGACCTCCGCGCCGACGACGTGGTCCTCCGGAACGGGTCGTTCCGTCGCGCGCGGGGCCCGGGCTCCGTGTGGGAGGGCGCCGACCTCACCGAGGGCGTCTTCGCGGGCGCGGCGCTCCCGGAGGCGAGCTTCACCCGGGCGACGCTCGACCGGGCCACCTTCGAGGGCGCCGACCTCGTCGACGCCCGCTTCCGCAAGGCGCGGCTCCGCGGCGCGCGCCTGCGCCAGGCGAACCTGATGCGCGCCGCCTTCGACAGCGCCGATCTCGAGGGGGCCGACCTGCGCGGCGCCAACCTGTATCAGGCGGAGACCTGGAAGGCGCGCACGGCCGAACTCCACATCGCGGAGGCCTTCACGGCAGGGACCAAGCTGGAGGAGCGATGAGCGGCGCGGATCACACCGCCACGAACACCTTCACCTGCGAGGGCGCGACGTGGGCGCCGGCGGGCATGTTCGCGTTCGAGCCGTTATGGGCCGACATCGCGGTGTGATAGACGATCTTCTTCCCCTTGGCGTAGACCTTCGAGCTCGCGCGCTTGAAGGTCACCTGCCCGCGGTTCACGTTCGAGACCATCCCGCCGAGCGTGCCGGCCTCATCACCCTTGCTGCTCGGCATCTTCGACGCCTCCGTCACGGTCTCCTTCTTCTGGACGAGCACCTTGGAGACGGTCGACTCGCAGCCGTTCAGCGTCCCGATGTTCGGGAACGGCGTCGGCACGGGGGGCGCCGGCGGCGCTGGCACCTTGCACACGTCCGGCATGGCGAAGCACATGCCGCCGGCCTTCGTCGCTGCGGGCATCTTCATCTCGGGATCCCTCCACTTCCACGCTGGCTCATCCGAGCAGCACGCGCTCGCCGTCGATCGATGTCTCCTTCTTCGAGACCATCGATGTCCGATCGCTGACGAGCTGATACGCCTCGCGGATGAGCGAGCGCGCGCGCCTCGCCCGGGTCTGGAGCAGCCCGTCGACGTCGCGGTAAGCGTCCTTTGCCCGCTCGATCAGCCGCTCGGCCTGGATCTCCATCCGGCCGGCGGTGGCGGCGATCTGCGCGGCGGTCGTGGCGATCCGCTCGGCGAGCACGGTCGCCTCGGTCGCGTGGAGCGACGCCCTCTCCGAGGTGACGTCGACCGCCGCCGCGGACACGCGCACGGCCGCCCGCTCCACCACGAGCGCCGGCTCGCCGCCCTCGCCGACCTCGCTCGCCACGCGCCGCCCCGCCCGGTGCCGGACATCGCGCCGCGCGCGGAGCTCCACGTCCGTGGCCGCCTCCACGACGACCTTCCCTCGCGGCGCCGCGAGCGTCAGGTCCCCCGCGGGAGCGGCGACGCGCGCCGCGCCCGTCGCGGCGTCGTACGTGACCGCGACAGCGCCCGACGCGTCCCGGATCGCGATCGTGCTCCCCTCGGCCGACGCCGTGGCCCCCTCCGCCGTGTGGATCACGGGCCCTCGGGCGGCGAGAAGAATGCCGACGATGTAAAAATCCGATGTGGTTACGTGTTTCGAGACGAGCACCCTGTCGCCGGGGGTGGCCTTGTAGCCGGGCACGGCGAGCCGCGCGCGCGCCGTGACGCCCTCGACGCCGGGGGCGCCGGGCCGGACCAGGCGCACGACGGCGCGCGCGGCGTCTTCCAGGTCGACGAGGGTGGCCTCGAGCACGCCGCCCGGGGAGGGCTCGTGTTCCAGGGCGACAGCGTCGTTCGCGTTCATCGGGTCTCCGTCTGGAAGTCTTCCGCGCGCGCGCGGTCAGGGTCGGTGTTCTTCATGTTGCGGGTGCGCACCCCGAGCAGCTCGGCGTCATCGAGCCTGGCCCGGTGCAGGTCGGCGCCCTCGAGGTTGGCGTTCGCGAGGTGAGCGCGCTCGAGGCGCGCGTGCGAGAGATCGGCCAGCGAGAGATCGGCGTTCGTCATCACCGCGTCGCGCAGGTCCGCGCCCGGGAGCCTCGCCGCGCCGAGGCTGGCCTCGCGCAGGTGGGCGCGGCGCAGCGCGGCGTCGTTGAGCGCGGCGTCGGAGAGGTCGGCGCGGGAGAGATCGGCGCCGTCGAGGATCGCCCTCCTGAGGTTCGCGGCGGGGGCGCGCAGGCCCGCGAGCTTCGCGCCCTTCAGATCGGCGCCTTCGAGGTTGAGCTGAGAGGCCTCCACCGAGGTGAGGTTGGCGCCGCGGAGGTTCGCGCCCGACAGCGTGGCATTCGTCAGGACGCAGCCGCGGAGATCGGCGCCCTCGCCGTTCGCGTCGCAGAGGAGCGATTGTTCGAGCACCGCGCCGGCGAGCTGCATGGTGCGGAGATCGGCGCCGGAGAGGTCGGCCGCGAAGAGCCGTGTCCGGCGGAGGTCGGCCCCGGCGATGGCGGCGGTGGACAGGGCGGCTTCCGAGAGATCGGCGTCGGAGAGATCGGCCTCGGTGAGGTCGACGTCGGCGAGCTGCGCCCCGCGGAAGGCGGCGCCGCCGAGCTTCGCGCTGGCGAGGCAGGCGCCGGAGAGGTCGGCGTCCGAGAGGTCGGCGCCCGCGAGGCCTTCGCCGCGCAGGTCGGCCTCGGCGAGATCGGCGCCGGAGAGGTTCACGCCGGCCCACGAGAGGCCCCGGAGCGCCGCCTTGCCGAGGGACACGCCGGCGAGGTCGAGGCCGCGCAGGTCGACGCCCGCGAGGCGGACGCCCTCGAGCGAGCAGCCCTCGAGCTTCGCGCCGGCGAGAGACGCCTCGTCGAGGGTGGCGCCGGCGAGGTTGGCGTTGCGGAGATCGGCGCCGTCGAGGGAGGCGCCGGTGAGGTCCGCCCCGGCGAGCGAGGCGCCGCGGGCCCGCCAGCGCTGGAGCTGGGCGCCCCGGAGCGAGGAGCCGTCGAGGACGAGCCCGTCGCAGCTCGCGCCGGAGAGGTCGGCCCGGGCGAGGTCGCACTGGACGAGGCGCGCGCCCTCGATCGCGGTGCGGCGGAGATCGATCGCGGTGAGCCGGGAGGCGTGGAGCTCGGCGCTCGCGAGGGACGCCGGGGGGCCCGAGGCGGAGAAGTCGAGTCCGGCGGCGGCGGCGCGCAGGAGATCGGCGCCGCCGAGGAGGAGGCCTGTCGTGATTGCGGCGCGGAGATCGACGTCGCGGAGCGAGGCGCCCGTGAGGTCGGCGGAGGAGAGATCGGCGCCGTCGACGGCGGCGCGGTCGAGGCGGGCGCCCTGGGCGTCGCAGCGCTGGAGGCGCGCGCCGGAGAGGACGGCGTCGTGGAGCTCGGCCTTGTGGAGGCGCGTGGCGCGGAGATCGGCTCGCTCCAGGAGCGCGCCGGAGAGCTTGGCGCCGGTGAGGTCGACCTGGTGGAGGGAGGCGCCGGTGAGGACAGCGTCGCGCAGATCGGCGCCCGCGAGGCGGCAGGCCTCGCCGGGAGGGCCGCCGAGGAGGGCGCCTGTGAGGTCGGCGTCGGTGAGGTCGGCGCCCTCGAGGTTCACGTTGCGGAAGATGGCGCCGGAGAGCGTGGCGCCGGCGAGGTTCGCGCCGCGCAGATCGACGTCCTGCCAGAGGGCCTGCGAGAGATCGGCGCCGCGGAGATCGATGCCGGGGGCGACGGCGCCCGAGATGCGGCTGCCGGCGAGCTCGCCGCGCTGGCTCTTCTGCAAGAGCTCGGCAGGCGTCGGGGGTGAGCCGTGGTTGCGCTGCGCGGGCATGGTTCGGGCGAGGCTAGGCCATCGCGCGGGGGGTGTCACTGAGGTAGCGTGCAGCCTGAAGGGCCTTCGCTGGCGTTGCTGGGGGGCGTTGGCTGGGAGCGGGGGAGGGGAGAGGAGCGGAGAGGCATGATCAGCGTCGCGGTGAGGATCGAGACGGAGTGCGGCACCTGCAGGATGCCGATGCCGGTCAACACGCTGGCTCGCGAGGTGGGCTGCCCGAGCTGCGGGAGGTCGACGGAGGTGAGCGACGATGTCTGGCAGGCGCTGCTGCGCGATCCGGTCTACGACGGGCCGAGGATGCTGGCGAACGAGGGGCGACAGTGCGCTGCGAGGAAGCTCTCTGCCGTTTACACCCGGCGCGGTCCGTGCTGCCAGGGATGCGAGGAGGAGATCCCCGTCGCGAGCATCGTGGAGGTGCGGGAGCAGGCGATGCTCCGGTGTGACCGCTGCGCCAAGCAGGCCTGGGTGCGACGGGTGCCGGTGGAGCTCGCGGGAGCGCTCCCGAACATCACGCACCTCGTGGGCGAAGATCCTGACTCGCCCGCCATGGCGCAGGCAAATGCGGCGGAGGCGGCGACGTTTCCATGCCCGCAGTGCGGCTCACCGGTCGCGTTCGACGGCGTGAACCGAGCGTACACGTGCCGCTTCTGCAGCGCGAACGTGCACGTGCCGGACGAGTTCGTGTACCGGGGGCGAAGGAAGGTGGCGGCGAGCTGGTTTCTCATCTTTCATCCGTCGATCGCCGACAGCGCACCGGCCCCGCAGGCCGTCGCCGCAGGGCTGTTCGATTGGGAAGAGCCGCCTATGGCGGCGGTCGATGCGCAGGGCAACCTCTACTGTGCGGCGAGGCTGCTGCACTGGGTCTCCGTTGGTACACATCTCGCCCGGGAAAAGCACGAGAGCGTACTCTGGTGCATCGATCCATCGATGAACGTCCGCTGGCTACAGCGCGGTCGATCGCGGGCTGTGCACCTCGTGCTCTCTCCGAACGGCACACTCCTCGTCACGGATCGGCAGACGTCGGTCCAGCCCTGGCTTTCGGGCAGAACCGGTACGCCTACCGGAGAACCAGCACATATGGTGAAGGAGAGCGATGGCGGTTTGTCCGATTGCGACGACTTGGCTTGCGGTCGCGATGGCTCCCTCCTGATCCTGGACGGCGGTGTCCTCCGGCGGCTCTCGCCGGATGGGGCGGAGTTGCCTCTCTGGACTGGCGGCGCTCCAGGGAGTGTGGATCTCACCGAGATCGCAGGCGGGCTCAAGCGTCTTCAGTGCGGGACGGACGGGTCGATCTTTCTCCTGTGTAGCGCGTCGATCGTGCGTTTTGATGCGAATGGGCGCGAGATCTACCGCGCGGAGTTCTCTTCGGAGCCTCCAGATCCTCGATATCGCACGCTCGGCGTCGACCGCAACGGCAATGCCTACGTCCTCAGGAGCGGACAGCTCGCGCGGATCAGCGCGACGGGTGAGCTGTCCGTCGTCTTGGAGTCAAAGCGCGACAGGCTGCCGCAACCGGAGATGAGCATTGCTGTGTGCCCCGATGGATCGTACTGGCTCTTTGGTAGGGACGGGCGCGCCTGGAGGTTTGACCACGACGGCGAGCTTCTCTTCGCGAGCGAAAAGGAGTCCAGACCCAAGAAGTTGACGTGCCAACAAGTCGTCGAGCGACAGATGGATGCGGTCAAGGCCAAGACCCAGGCAGAGCACGAAGCATCGGAGCGGCTCATGCGTGAGCGGAGAGCAGAGGCAGCGAGAGTTGAGCGGATCGTTGGGATTGTTGCAGCTATCGTTGTGCTGGGGCTCTTGGCGCTGCTGATGGCCGCTGCTGCGGCGTCGTAGATCGATCTATGGCGCAGGAGCGTCGGGCTCCTGTTCAATCAGATCCTGTACGCGTCTGCTAGCCGAGGTCGATCCGGCCGCCACGGATAGTTACCCTGGAAGAAGAGCACGCGACGCTGGTCCCGCCTTTTACCAGCTTGGCTGCGCTGGCCCCCAGGACACACTGGGAACCTCCGTTCTTTACCGACACAGTCCCGCCCTTGACTGACAGGCCGTCCGTTTTTGAGCCGACCATGACGTTGCCAGGCTTTGCGCTCATTCCCCATCCGCCGCCCATGACTTCCGCGAATTTCCCCCCGTGGACCTTCGCGTCGCCGGCGGCAGCGAGATGGATGTTGGCCCCCTTTTCCTGGAGGTCTCCCGCTGCTTTTATGCTCGTGTTTCCGGTCGCTTGTATGTCAAGAGTGGCCTTCGACTTGAGTTGAGCGCCGCCCACTGAGCTTATGGTGAGCGAGGAGGCTGTCGTGATTCGCATGGCACCTCCGCTGTGCGTCTTGGAAGTGCCCACTGTCTTGGACACATAACTGTCGAGCGCGAGGATGTCGACCTTCTTCCCAGTGATGAGCGCCGCGGCGGCGCCTGCAACGGAGACTTTGCCCAAAGATTTCAGCATGGCGATCGCGCCGCCAGAGACGATGGCGTTGCCAGCGGAGGAGAGCGTCGCGGACGCGGCGCCGCCGACGAACGCGTCGACCTTGCCCATCAGCACCGCTGAGTTGTCCCCGCCTCCGAGGAAGAAGGGGGCGCCCATGCCAGGTATGACCGCCGAGACGCGAGGGACCGCGGCGATCCCGTTGGCCGCGCCGATCATGCTGTTCGCAATTCCGACTTGCGCGACTTCCATCGCCTTCCCGGCCTTCTTCGCGGCGTCGCTCAGCAGTTCGACTCCGGCCTTCTTGCCCTCGCGGAGCGCCTTCGCGGCCCCGCTGGTCCCCGATACGATGTCATGCACGATCCCGGCATTTCTTCGCCCCTGTTCTTCTTCGGCGATCTTCTTCGCCAGATCCTCGGCTCTCTTCTTCGCGTCAGCGTGTTGTTTGGTGGCTGCGACCGCTGCCTCGTACTCGGGGGCCTCTTTCTCCCATTCTTCCTTCGTCATGGCCCTGAGCAACCCGTAATGATCCTTCTTCGGCGGCGGGTTATTCTCCGGGTAAGGAGCCTTCGCCTGGGCCGCCGCGCGCACCCTCTTCATGTGCTCCTCCGCGACGACGACCTCCTCGTTCGCCTTCGCCTGCTGCATCGCGTCCCATTTCTTCGGTAGTTCGAGCGCGGTCTTCGCGACGCCGAGGATGTCGTCCACGATCTTATGATGCTTGTCATCGGTCAGCGCCTTTGAGAACGCTTGCGCGGCAGTTGCGTACTGTGTGATGCTCGAGGAGGCCACGACGGACGCGATGTCCGTGAGGGTCGTGGCGACCGACGTCAATGTGCTGACGCCGGCAGCGCCGAGCGCCGTGATCGCCTCCTTCGTGGTGAGCGCCGCGCCGGACTCCGGCGTGTTCGGGGATCCGAGCTGGAAGGTCGCGCCGCCGTACGGCGTCGAGAGCTTGATGCGCTCCTCGCCCTCGTTGTCGTCGATGTTGATCTCGTTGCCGCCGCCGGTCCGGATGACGTTCCTGCGCCCGTTCTTCGCGTCGACGGTGCTCGGTGTGCGGGGGTTCGGCACGGCGCCTGCGATGATGGGCCGGTCTGGATCGCCGTCGATGAAGGTGAGGATCACCTCCACCCCGCTCCGCAGGGGGAAGTGGAACCCGTAGCCCGCACCGGTATGGGGCTGGGCCATGCGGATGAGCCTCGATGCCTTGCCATCCTCGGCGCTGCTGGTGTCGAACAGGAAGCGGACGCGGTAGCGGCCGCTCTCGTCGACCTCGGCGTACTGGCCTTTCTCCGCGGCGTCGATGACGCCGGTGATGACGCCGTGCACCTTCGGCTTCGGCGTCACGCGCGGCGGGCGGTACGTGGTCGCATAGGGGATCGCCCGGAACTCGTTGGCGTAAGCGCGCTCCTCGCCCGTGCCCGCGTTGAGCGTCGCCTGCTGGAGCCGGTGGCGCACCTCGACGAGCAGCAACTCGATGTCGCCGCGCGGGTGTCCCTCGAGCGTGAGCTTCGCCCCGGCGCCGAGGGCCTGCTCGTCGCTGGCTCCCTCGAACACCCTGCGGCCGGCGCGCAGCTCCTCCGCGCGGAGGACCGCGATGCGCTCGCCTTCGTCGGGGGTCTTGAAATGAGCGCCGTACTCGACGACGTCGCCGCCCGACGCGGGCGAGACGGTCGCCGCGGCCATCAAGGGCACGTGCGGTGTGCGGTAGTTATAGTCCTTCACCACGTACCGGCTCGGGACGGTGCGCGTCGTGCCCTCCAGGCGGTGGACGCCGATGCAATCGCCGCGCGGGTAGAAGTGCGCGCGCCCGTCGCCGGCGACCGGCTGAAAGCCGCTGTTCGTGTCGGAGAAGACCACGACGTCGCGGCCGTCGCGGTGCTCGAAGAAGAACGAGATGCCGAGGTGCTCGGCGAGGCGCGAGACGAACTGGAGGTCGGTCTCCTTGTACTGCACGACGTACTCGCGCGGCGGGTACGTCGAGACCAGGCGGAGCTCGAAGTCGTCGCCCTCGTGGAGACCGGCCCGCTCGAGCTTCTTCTTGATGATCTCCGGGACCGAGAGATCCATGAAGATCTCCGACGTTTCGGTGAGCGTCAGCCGGAAGGCGCGGGGCACGAAGGTGAGCGTGTACGCCATGTGCAGCGTCTCGGTGTGGAGCGCGTCGCGCACGACGGAGATGACGCCGAAGAGACGCCGCTCCTCGCGGTCGCCCCTCAGGAACACGAGCGCGGCGGGCTCGGCGAGGAGCGCCTCCTCGTCGAGCCCCTCGGGGCTCTTGCACACGACGTGGAGCTGGAACTCGAACGGCTGCGAGATGACCTCGCGCCCGGTGAGGTCGTGGAGCTCGACCGCGTCGGCCGAGAAAGCACGCGAGTCCAGGCGAGCAGAGAGGATGTCCTTCATGAGCGTCCCTCGGGTGAAGAGACGCTACCATCGCCCGTCGACGAGCTCTCTTTCAAGCTGTTCGTGCAGCGGAGCACCGCCGCGTCGCCGCGCGACACAGCTCTCGGCAGCCCCTAAGCCCTCCAGCGGCACCTCGCGCGCCTGCCGCCGCGACAGCATCCGGAGCTTGCTCAAGGCGTTGTTCTCGATCTGCCGGATCCGCTCGGCTCGTCGTCCCGGCCACAGGACCTGCCCTGCGCCGGGTTTGCCGTGGCGTAGGGCGTGTCGGCGGCGACCGCCGGCGGCTCCGGCTCGAATTTCAATTCTGACTGGAAGGTAACGTACACCTCCGTCCAGAATTTCAATTTTCTCCGGGTCGTGTATCACCGTGGACGGGGCAACGAGCGCCGGGGAGGCCTCGGCGCCCGAGGAGGGACGACCGATGACGGCGAAGCGGGTGGCGCTGGTGACGGGCGCGAGCACGGGGATCGGCCGGAGCGTGGCGGAGACGCTCGCGAGGAACGGGTATGTGGCCTTCGCGGGCATGCGCGATCCCGACGGCAGGAACCGAGCGGCGCGCGACGAGGTGGCGGGCCTTTCGACCGCGGGGATCCCCATCGAGGCGGTCGCGCTCGACGTGACGGACGACGCCTCGGTGGCCGCGGCGGTCGCGACGGTCATGGAGAAGACGGGGAAGATCGATGTGCTCCTGAACAACGCGGGAGGCTGCCTGATGGGGCTGGCCGAGTGCGGCAGCGTCGAGCTGCTGCAACGGCTCCTCGATACCCACGTCGTCGGGACGCAGCGCGTCTGTCGCGCCGTGCTGCCGCACATGCGCCGGCGAAGGACCGGGGTGCTCGCCTTCACATCCAGCGTCGGCGGGCGCGTCGTCATACCGACCACGACGCTCTACTGCGCTGCCAAGGCCGGGATGGAGATGATCGCCGAGGGCTACAAGCGCGAGCTCGCGTCGTTCGGGATCGACGTCGTGATCCTGGAGCCGGGAATGGTCCACACGAAGATCTTCGACAACATGTGGCTGGACGACGACACGGCGCGCGCCGCCGAGTACGGGGCGCTCGGGGGCGTGGCGCGCGCCACGCTCGAGATGGTCAAGACCATGAAGGGACCGCCCCCGGAAGAGCTCGCGGACGTGCTGCTGAGGCTGCTGGAGATGCCGCACGGCCAGCGGCCGCTGCGCACGACGTTCGGCGCGGACGCGGCGCTGGCCGACCCGGTGAACGCCGCCGCGGACGAGGCCACGCGGGCGCTGAACGCCCTGTATGGGGCATAAGGCGTAAAAGGCGTAAGACGATGTCCAGCCGCTCCAGGGCTGGCGCGGATCCAAGAGAAGACGCCCGCTGCCATTCCAACCAATCGTCATGGGCGTCGCCCGCGCTCCCGAGAGCGGCGGTCGCTCGCCGCGGATACGAGGCCATCCCAGCCCGTTCAGAGCCATCCATGTTGAACGTCCTTCTCCGCCTCTCCCCGCTGCGCCCCGCCGTTCGCCTCGAGACCGTCGAGCGGCGCGACTTCACCGAGCCGCGCCTGCGCGAGCTCCACGCGCTCGCGAACGCGCTCATGGCCGAGGACTTCGGGCACTTCTGCGTCCACGCGAGGACCAACGATGTCGTGCACGTCTTCCGCCGCGCCGACACCGGGGCGATCGTCGGCTTCCAGTTCTGGAAGACCGCGCCGCTCACCTTGCCCCGCAGCCGGGCCATCGTCGGCGGGAAGCTCAGGATCTCGCCGGACTTCCGTACCCGCGGGCTGCACCTCGCCTCCGGCCTCCTGTTCTTGATCGAGACGAAGCGCCGCGCGCCGCGGACCCGCCTCTACCGGCTCTCGATCGCCAGCCTCTTCGGGTTCGTCTCCATCACCGAGGCGCTCGCGCGCTACGAGCTCTTCGATCCGAAGCGCCGTGGCGCCGCGGAGGACGAGGCGGTGCGGGAGGCGTTCTTCAGGCTCGCCAGGGAGAGCGACTACCACGTCGACGACGAGACCGGCCTCGTCCGCGTCAACATCTTCATGACCGAGGAGACGGTGAGCCGCTATCCGCCGCGCTACTTCGAGCGCCCGGCCGCGCGGCGCTACGCCGCGGCCAACCCCGGCTTCCGTACGAACGGCTGCTACGCCGGCTTCTGGTTCCGCTTCACCAGCGAGAACCTCCTCGCCATGACCCGCGCCGTCACGCGGAGGCTCTTCCGGCGGGACACCCCCGTGGATCCACCCGACCCTGTCGAGCGTCCGCGGTCAGGCTCCTCGGAATCCCCTCCATCTGATTCACGATAAGGCTCACGACCGCCGTATGCGAAATCGGCCGTCCGGTGAGAAAATCCCCGGAGCCTCCTCCGATCCGCCACATCTCGCGCGCAGCCCGGCCACGGCGCCGCGCCACGCTCCGTCCCATGACCGACCTCTCCTCCACCGCCGGCGTCGTGGCTCGCCCGGCGGCGGCGGGCCGCCTGCGCCGGCTCGGCGCCGCCGCGCTGTCGCTGCTGGTCGCCACGGCTGTATGGCTTCCGTGCCTCCACCTCTTCTTCCGGAGCGAGCCGGGCGAGCACCGCGCCTCGGGCGCGCTCTCGCCGCGTGGCCAGGCGCTGCTCGCGCATCAGCTCTCGCTCTGGGAGGAGGACAGCGTCGCGCAGGACGCGGCGCTCGCGCGGATGCGGGCCGCGAACGCCGAGTGGGACTTCATGGGACGGACCTTCCTCGTCCTCGGCCTGGCCAACGCCGCGCTGCGGGATCCGGGCGCCCAGGCGCGCCACCTCGCCGTCATCGACCGGATCGTCGACGAGACCCTCGCGATCGAGCGCGAGCGGGGGATGCTGCACTTCATGATGCCGTACGCCACGCGGCGGCCGTTCGTGCAGCAGCCTGCGCGCAGCCTCTTCGTGGACGGCGAGATCGCGCTCATGCTGGGCGCGCGCGCCCTGGTCGCGCGCCGCGCCGATCACGAGGCCGAGCTCGACGCGCGCGTCGCCGAGATGCGGTCCCGCATGGAACGGAGCCCCGTGCTGTCGGCCGAGAGCTACCCCGACGAGTGCTGGACCTTCTGCAACACGCTCGCCCTCTCCGCGATGCGCATGGCCGACGCGCTGCACGGCGAGCGCCGCGGCCTCGATCTCGGCCGCCGCTGGCTCGCGGCGGCGCGCGCCCGGCTCCTGGACCCGAAGACGGGGCTGCTCGTGTCGAGCTACACCCACGACGGCAGGATCCTGGACGGCCCGGAGGGGTCGTCCCTCTGGCTGGTCGCGCAAGCGCTGCTCCTGATCGACCCTGATTTCGCGCGCGATCAGTACGCGCGGGCGCGCCGCGAGCTCGGGGCGGAGCTCCTCGGCTTCGGCTGGGCGCGCGAGTGGCCCCGCTCGTGGGCCGGCCCGGAGGACGTGGACTCGGGCCCGATCGTGCCGCTCGTCGGGGCGAGCGCCGGCTCGAGCGGCCTCGCGCTGCTCGGCGCCTCGGCCTTCGGCGACGCGCCGTACCTCGGGGGACTGCTCACCTCGCTCGACCTCGCGGCGTTCCCGATCCGCGAGGGGGACCGGCTGCGGTACGCCGCGAGCAACCAGGTCGGCGACGCGGCGCTGCTCTACGCGCTGAGCTTCGGCCCGCTCTGGGAGCGGATCGCCGGCGCGGGAGGTGCCCCGTGAGCCGACAGCTGGCCCTCGGCGCCGCGATGCTCATCGCGGCCTTCGCTGCGTGTCACATGCTCGGCTTGCGCGAGCATGTGTCCGTGCTGAGCGGCACGCCCCCGCCCGACGGTGGGGGCGATCCGTTGCTCGGCGTCGTCTACGCGCTGGCGTGGTTCGGCGGCGTGATCTTCGCGCCGATCCTGGCGATCGCGGCGGGCGTGCTCGCGGTGGTCGACCGGCTCCGGTCGCGGTGACCCGCGCCCTCTCGGACGGCTCGCCGCCGCGCCGAGCGGCTGCCTGCGCCGCCTCGGCGGGCTCGCGCAGGGCGCCCTCGCGCGCTCCGCGCGCCTCGGCGATGGGCGAGCTGCTCCGCCCGCAGCACGTCGCCAGCAGGCTGCTGCCTGCGAAGCAGACACGCCGCCCGGCGTGCCGGCGCGCGCCCATTCTCTCTGCGAACACGGGGCAAGCACCGGGTGGAATGAAACGTGCTCACGCGCGGCTCCCTCGGCGCGAGAAGACACACGACCTCGTGTCTGCCGATGGAAGGAGCTGATCGTGGATCTCGAACTCACCGGCAAGCGGGCCATCGTCACCGGCGGCAGCCGCGGTATCGGCAAGGCGATCGCGCGGGAGCTCGCGCGGGAAGGCGCCGACGTCGTGATCGCCGCGCGCGGCAAGGACAAGCTGGAGGCGACCGCCGCGGAGCTCTCGGCGGAGACGGGCCGCCGCGTCGTCCCGCTGGTCGTCGACACCGGCAACGAGACCTCGGTCAACGCGCTCGTCGAGCGCGCGGTCGCCGCGCTGGGCGGCGTGGATATCCTCGTCAACAACGCGGCCGTGCCGGGCGGGATCTCGACCGCGACGCGCCTCGACCAGATCGTCGACGCGCAGGTGATCGAGGACATCAACATCAAGGTCGTGGGCTACCTGCGGACCGCGCGCGCCGTCGCGCCGCACCTCATCGCGAACGGCTGGGGCCGCATCATCAACATCGGCGGGCTGGCCGTGCGCAAGGCCGGCCGCCCGGTCGCCACCCTGCGCAACGTCGGCGTGGCGGCGATCACGAAGAACCTCGCGGACGAGCTCGGCCCGAAGGGGATCAACGTCACCGTCGTGCACCCCGGCGCGACGCGCACCGAGCGCACCCGGCCCGAGCCCGAGAAGGACCTCGCCGCCTCGGTGAGCATCGGCCGGATCGTCGACTCCCGCGAGGTCGCGTGGGTCGTCGCGTTCCTCGCCTCGCCGAGGAGCGTCGCGATCAACGGCGACGCTGTCGTCGCCGGCGGCGGCAGCGTCGGGCCGATCTATTATTGAGCCATGAACGACGGGCCCGCGCCACGCGCGGGCGCTGAAGACGAGGGCGCCAGCTCGACGCCTCACGCCAACCTAGCCAAAGCACCAACGGAAGATCATGAGCATCCCGACGACCCGACTCGGCCGTACCGGCCTCACCGTTTCTCGCCTGTGCCTGGGCACGATGACGTTCGGTTTCCAGACGGACGAGGAGACCTCCCGCGCCATCCTCGACAAGGCCGCTGCCGCCGGCGTCAACTTCCTCGACACGGCCGACGTGTATCCGCTGGGCGGGGGCTTGCCGACCGCCGGGCGCACCGAGGAGATCGTCGGCCGCTGGCTCAAGGGCAAGCGGGACCGCTTCATCCTCGCCACCAAGTGCGTCGGCCGGGTCGGCCCGAACCCGTGGGATCAGGGCGCCTCCCGCAAGCACATCCTGGACGCGATCGACGCCTCCCTGCGCCGGCTCGGCACCGATTACGTGGATCTCTATCAGCTCCACTCCGACGATCGTGACACCCCGATCGACGAGACGCTGGAGGCGCTCGACATCGTCGTTCGCTCGGGCAAGGCGCGGTACATCGGCGTCTCCAACTACCTGGCATATCGCCTGGCGCGCGCGCTCGGCCGCGCCGACGTGCGCGGGCTCGCGCGGTTCGTGTCCGTGCAGCCGCGTTATGCGCTGCTGTTCCGGGAGATCGAGCGCGAGCTGCTCCCGCTCGCGCAGGAGGAGGGCCTCGGCGTCATCCCGTACAACCCGCTCGCCGGCGGGTTCCTCACGGGCAAGCACCGCCGCGGCGAGCCGACGGCGGGCACCCGCTTCACGCTCGGCGCGGCGGCGTCCATCTACCAGCAGCGCTACTGGAACGAGCGCGCGTTCGCGACCGTCGAGAAGCTCGCGGGCATCGTCGCCGAAGCAGGCCAGCCGCTCACGACCGTCGCCGTGGCGTGGGTGCTCGCCAACCCGGCCGTCACGTCGGCCATCATCGGCGCCAGCCGGCCAGATCAGCTCGACGCCACGCTCGCCGCGGCCGAGCTCGCGCTCGATCCGCAGCTCAAGGCGCGCCTCGACGAGGCGACCGCGGAGTTCCGCCACGGCGACTCGCCGCGCTGAGCCGGGGTCGGCGCGCCTTCGCGACGGGACGGTCGCGGTCGACATGGATCCGCCATCGCTCTCGCGCCGGCTCGTGACCTGGGATGACGGCTCCGGCCGCCATGGCTATGCGTCGTGGCGCCCCGCGCCCTCGGTCGGCAGCGGCAGCTCGACGCAGAAGGTCGAGCCCAGGCCGACCTCGCTCGACACGCGAATTCGTCCGCCGTGCGCCTCGACGATGGTGCGCGTGATATAGAGGCCGAGCCCGAGCCCCCCATAATGTCGCGACGAGACGCCGCGGCGAAATCGCTCGAAGAGCTGCGTCCGCACCTCGGCCGGGATCCCGATCCCGTGGTCCGTCACCGAGAGCCGTGCGACGCCACCTTCCGCGGTGACGGTGATCTCGATCGGCGCGCGTTCCCCGAACTTGATGGCATTGGTCAGGAGGTTGGTCACGACCTGATCCAGGCGGTACGGGTCCCACGAGCCGATGACCGGCTGCTCCGCGCGCAGAGCGAGGGGGCTGCCCGACTGCGCGAGCTGGTCGCCGAGCTGGGTGACGACCTCGGCGACCAGCTCGCGCAGATCGACGGGCGCCCGGTTCAGCTCGAGCCTCTCCGCCTGGATCCGGGAGACGTCGAGGAGCATGTCGACGAGGTTGGCGAGGCGCTTGATCTGGCGGCCGGAGAGCGCGACCGCTGATCGCACGCGCTCGACGTCCATGCCCCGCGAGAGCCTCTGCCCCAGCGATTGAATAGAGAGCTGCAAGCTGGTGACCGGCGTCCGGAGCTCGTGCGAGGCGATGATGAGGAACTCGTCCCGCAGGTGAATGGCCTCCTCCGCCGCCGCGCGCGCGCGCCGCTCGTCCAGGAGGAGCCGATCGCGCTGCTGTTCGGCTTGCACGCGCGCGGTGATGTCGCGGAAGCTCCAGACCCGCCCGGCCACGCGCCCTTCGAGGCGCTGGGGCTGCGTATAACACTCGAAGACCCGCCCGTTCCGGAGCGGGAACGTATCGAAGACGCTCGCCTCGGGATCGGCGTCGAGGTCGCGGACGCTTTGCAGGAACAGCTCTGGCTCTCGGAGCTGGCTGCCGCCGAACGCGAGGAACACATCGGCCGATCCGCCGGCGAGGATATCGGTGGGAACGCGCCACATCTGGGCGAGCCTGTGGTTATGGCGCACGATGCGCCTCGCGCCGTCGACGACCAGGATGCCGTCCTCCGTCGATTCGAGCGTAGCCTCGAGGAGCGAGTAGGAATGGCGCAGCACGTCCTCGGCGCGCTTGCGGGAGGTGATGTCGGTCGCGATCCCGCAAATGCCCTCAGGTCTTCCGTCGGGGCCGCGGAGCGGGAACCTGAGGAAGATGTACGTGCGTACGCCGTCGCTCTGGGGGGCCAGCTCGTCGAGCTCGATGGCCCGGTTCTGCTGCAGGACGAGCAAATCGTTGGCGCGATACTCATCGGCCTGCTCGCGTGGGAAGACGTCATGGTCGGTCTTGCCGATGACCTGCTCGCGGCGCATCCGGAAGAGCTCTTCGAACCCGCGGTTGACGAGCATGTAGCGACCCTCGATGTCCTTGGCGAAGATGACGGCGGTCGTGTTGTCGACGATGGCCTGAAGCAGGTGCTGGCTCTCGCGGAGAGCGGCGTTCGATCTGGCCAGCTCGGCCGTGCGATCTCGCACCCGTCGTTCCAGCTCTTGATGGGTACGCTGCAGCTCCGCGTTCTTTTCTTCGAGCTCCTTTTGCGCCTCGCGCAAGCTCAGGTGCGTCGTGACCCGCGCGATCACCTCTCCAATCTCGAATGGTTTGTCGATGTAATCGACGCCCCCCGCCTTGAACCCCACGAGCTTGTCCGCCGCATCGGTGAGACAGGTCATGAAGATCACCGGGATGTCTCGGGTGCTCTCAGCCGCTTTCAGGCGCCGGCACGTCTCGAAACCGTCGATGTCCGGCATCACCACGTCCAGCAAGATCAGGTCGGGTTGCATGAGGCGGGCACGCTCCAAAGCCTCTTCACCGCCCTCGGCGATGAGCACCTGATGACCCATGCATTCCAAATTGTCCGCCAGCACGGTGAGATTGGCTGGCATGTCATCCACGATCAGGAGTGTGCGGGGGCGAGCACCGGACGCTGTGGCGCTGTTCATGGTCGCTGGTCGCCCCCGATGTGCCGCGGCTCCGGCCCCAGCCTCGCCTTCGGCTCCACCCCCTGCAGGTGCTCCTCGACCAGGCGGAGGATCGCCCTGGACTGGCAGCCCTGCGCCAGGCGATGCAGGCGGTCGGCGAAGGGGCGATAGCGTTCGCCGAGGGTGGTCAGGTAGGCCGCCCGCTCTCGGATGTCGCGCATGTTGCCGTTCCGGGCCAGGGCATGCAGGACTTCCATCTCCTCTCGGGGCGGCGCCAGGAGCTCCGCGTCCTCTCCGCCCCCGGCTCGCTCCTCGGCCGGTCTGCGACAGACCCAGGTCAACCCGAGCTGGGCGCCGATGATCCGCAGCAGGCTCTCCTGGTCGATCGGCTTGGCGAGGAAGGCGTCGGCACCGGCCGCGACGCTCTCCGTCTGCTCTTCCTCGTTGGCGTTCGCGGACACGGCGATGAACGGCAGCCGCGCGAGCCCCCGAGCCTGGCGAGCGCGACGAATGCCATGGATGGCTTCCGGGCCGCCCATCACCGGCATGACCAGATCCATCACCACCAGATCCGGCGACGCCGCCATCGCCTTATCGAGGGCCTCCTGGCCATTGGTCGCCTCGCAGACCTCGAAGCCCAGGCCGCTCAGCAGGTCAGAGAGCACCGCCCGATTGCCCGCCACGTCGTCGGCGACCAGCACCTTCCGGCGCGGCCCCTCGTAGCCGATGGCGTCCCGCTCGGAGGGCCGGAGCGGCGCTGCGATCTCGGCCACTGGCAGGGTCACCTCGAACCAGAAGCGGCTGCCTTCGCCGGGCCGGCTTTGCACGTGGATCTCGCTGCCCATGAGGTGCACCAGCTGGCGGCTTATCATCAGCCCCAGGCCGGTCCCGGCGCGGCGCCGCACATCCCCCACCCGTTCGAAGGGCTGGAAGAGCTTTGCCAGCTGCTCCGGCGTCATTCCGACGCCGGTATCCTCCACCTCGAAGCGCAGGCGCGCCGCGGTCCCGTCCCGGACCAGCCCCTGCACCCCGAAGCGCACCCGCCCCCGATCGGTGAATTTCACCGCGTTGCCCAGGAGGTTGAGCAGCACCTGACGCAGGCGCTTCTCGTCGGCCAGCACCGCCTGGGGCAGGTGGGGCGTGGCCTCATAGGTGAAGCAAAGGCTCTTCTGCTCCGCCCTGACGCGGATGATGTCGGCGACGACCGTGACGAAGGTCGAGAGATCGATCGGCTCGGGGCAGAGATCGAGCTTGCCCGCCTCGATCTTGGCCAGGTCCAGGAGGTCGTTGATGAGGGTCAAGAGGTGCTGGCCGCTCTGCTGGATGGTATTCAGCCCCGTCGCCTCGCGGCCTTCGCGCCCCAGGGAGCGCTCGAGGATCTGGGCATAGCCGAGGATGGCGTTCAGCGGCGTGCGCAGCTCGTGGCTCATGTTCCTCAGGAACTCGGTCTTCGCACGGCTCTCGGCTTCGGCCGTCTTGCGGGCCTGGCGCTCCGCTTCGGCCTGCTTGCGCTCGGTGATGTCGGTGGAAATGCCGCAGACGGCATAGGGCTGCCCCGCCGCGTTGCGCAGGGGATACTTGAGGGAGATAAAGGTGTGCAATCCATCGTCGTGGGGGACCTCCTCCTCGGCCTGCAGCGCCGCTCCGGTGGCCAGCACCTCCTGGTCGACGGCGCGGAAGGCATCGGCCCGCTCCCTGGGGAAGACATCGTAGTCGGTCCCGCCGACGATCGCCTGCTCCCCGACGTGGAACAGCTCGGCGTAGCGCCGGTTGATCATGAGGTAGCGCCCCTCGAGATCCTTGAGGTAGATGATCGCTGTCGAGTTGTCGACGATCGACTGCAGCAGCTCTTTGCTGTCCCGCACGGCCTGCTCCGCTCGCCGGCGTTCGCTGTTCTCCTGGAGCAGGTCGGCGTAGAGCGTGGCATTGGCGATCGATATGGCGGCCTGGGCCGAGAGCAGCTCCAGCACGGAAAGCCGGTCCGGGGTGAACGCGCCGGCGACGAGGTCGTTTTCCAGGTAGAGCAGCCCCACGATCTCCGCCTGCCGCAGGATGGGCAGGCAGAGCGCGGATCTGGGGCGCCGAGAGAGGTGATCGCCGGCGATGATCGGATTCCGTGCCGTCCCGTCGTCCAGGATCACCGTCTCCCGGCTGCGCCGGACGTAGTTGAGGAGGGACGCCGGCAGGTCCGAAGGGGAGGCCTCGGGCTCGTGGGGAATACGCACCTCGATCTGGGGCCCCTCCGCCTTCGCCTCGGCGGCCAGGAACAGGGTCTCGGCGCGGGCGAGGAGCAGGCAGCCCCGCCTCGCGCCGGCGTTCTTGACCAGGATGCGCATGAGCGCGTCGAGCAGGCGGTCGAGGACGATCTCGCCCGAGATGGCCTGGGAGGCCTTGAGCACCGAGCCGAGGTCGAGCGCGGTGCTGGCGGGCGCGGCGGCCTCCGGGCACGTCGCGCCGCGGAGGATTTCGCCGGGGACGAGGTCGGGGTACGCGCGCTCGAGGCGCCGCATCACCTCGGTCGCGCCCCAGCGGCCGTAGAGCCGGTGGGCCTCGGTCAGGTAGGCGCGGGCGATGGTGGTCTTGCCGAGAGCGCGAAAGGAGAGGCCGGCGAGCTCGTTGGCGAGCGCCTCGTCATGGAGGTAGCCGCCGCGCTGCGCGAGGGCGATCGCCTCGTCGTAGCGATCGCCGGCGGCCCGCGCGTCACCGCGGGCGCGCTCGAGCTCGGCGCCGAGCAGGACGCTGCGGTGCGCCAGGTTCTCCGGACACAGCCTTGCCCAGCGCGAGAGCCTCTCCGCGAAGAGCTCCGCGCGGGCGAGGAAGCGCGCGCGCTCGTCCGAGGGGACGATGTCCGCCGCCTGTGTGAGCGCGATGCCGGCGTAGCAATGGAACGCGGGATTGCCGTGCCAGGCCGCCACGGCCGGGATCTCGATGTTCAGCGTCAGCGCGAGGCGTGCTGCGTCCTCGAACGCGCCCTGGAACACGCCGAGCAGCACGACGAAGAAGTGGGCGAAGAAGAGTGAAGCCTGGTTGTCGATCCGGCGGGCCTCCTCCACGACCGCGTCGATATCGACCCACTCGCCCTTGAGCGCGGCCGGGCGCGCCGTCTCGACCGAGAGCTGGTGCGCGAGCTGTCCGACCGCGCCGGACACCCAGGTGATGGCGTTGGACTTGTCGAGCCGGTGTATCGGCTGGTAGCCCTTCGTCTCGGCGAGGAGATCGGAGAGCGGGAGGCCGCGCAGGAGGCTGTTCGTGCTCCGGTTGACCGTGTTATAGAACGCCCAGATATACTGGCCGGTCGCGAGTCCAGCGTGCATGCCGACGCGCAGCGTCTCCCTGTAGGCGGCGTAACCCTCCTTCCAGTGCTGAATGAAGGCACCCCACATGTTGCAGAGCATCGACTCGGACTTCTTGTCCGGGTACCGCTCGGCGAGCTCTACAGCGATTCGCCCGAGTCGATAGCCGAGCTCGATGTCACCGCGCGCGCAGAGGAACATCCCGAAGTTCACGCAGCCGTAGATCGAGGTCTCCGACAGCCCGTGGCGGAGCGTGTTATCGAGGATCTTGGCGACGGTGATGCCGACGTTGTGCGAGGCGAGGAAGTAGCAGGGAACGAACAGCTCCAGGAGCACGTCCTGCATGGCGCCGATCTCCGGGTCCCGCAGCGGCGGCAGGCCCCGTAGCGCCTCGAGCGTCCGCTCGCGGACCAGATCCATCGTCGCGTCGATCTGGGCGTCGACCATGGCCTGGTCGGGGAAGAGGGGCAGGTCGAGCCCGAACGGGCGCAGGGCGGCGAGCCCCTCCTCGAGCGCGGCGGGCAGGTCGTTCTTGAGCACCTGCACGTTCATCTTGAGCCGCAGGACCTCGGTGCGATCGAGCCGGCTCGCAACCCGCTCCAGGCAGTCGGAGAGGATCGCCAGCGCTTCGTCGTGCCGGCCGCTGAGCGAGAGCATGAGCGCTGTCTTCTTCGCGTACTCGAGGCGGAGCGGGTGCTGTGACGTCCAGGCGTCCTCCGGGAGGCGCAGGAGGCCGAATTGCAGGTAGCGCAGCGCGGCGCCGAAGGCCGCCGAGTCCGCGGCGCGGCCCGCGGCCTCGAGGCTTATGCGAGCTAGCTGCAGGCGCTCCGCGGGGGCCGACACGAGGTCGCCTGCGCTGTTCAGGTGGCCGACGAGGTCGAAGAGGCTCTGGCTGTCCGAGAGGTCCAGCTTGTCGGCGAGCAGCCGGCCGATCCGGAGATGGAACGCGGGCCGGTCCGCCTCCGGGATCATCCCGTAGACGCCCTCCTGGACCTTGTCATGGGCGAACCGGTAGCGTTCGCGCCCGGCGATCACGAGCCCCTCGCTCACCGCGGGATCGAGGCGGGCGTACGCGTCCTTCGGCGAGCATTCGCTCACCGCCGCGAGCACGTCGAGGTCGAACCGGTTGCCGATCGCCGCGGCGAGCTTGAGCGCCTTCACCGTCGCCGATGGCAGGCGCGCGATGGTCCGCACCATGAGGTCGACCACGTTGTCCGTGTATCCGAGCGCGTCGATCGCGGCGAGGTCCCAGCGCCAGCCCGATCCGGTCGAATACGTGAGGACGCCATGGTCGTACAGCGACCGGACGAACTCCTTGACGAAGAACGGGTTGCCGCCGGTCTTCGTCTGCACCGCATCGGCGAGCGGCCCGCAGTCGCCGCACTTGAGGCTGTCCGAGAGCATCTCGACCAGGTGCGGGCGCGCGAGCGGGCCGAGGACGATGTTGCATACGACGAGCCCGGCCTCCTCGATGGCCCGAACGAACGGGTGCCCGGGCGATACCTCGTTGTCGCGGTAAGCGCCGCAGAAGAAGAGCGCCTCGAGCGAGGTGTCGGCGAGGAGCTCGCGGAGCAGCCCGAGGCTCGCGGGGTCGATCCACTGCAGATCGTCGAGGAACACGGCGAGCGGATGGGCGCGGCGCGCGAACACCGAGACGAACCGCAAGAAGCACCGGTTCAGGCGGTTCTGAGCCTCGATCGGGCCGAGCGTCGGGACGGGCGGCTGCGCGCCGATCACGTGGGAGAGCGACGGGATGACGTCGCAGACGACCTGCGCGTTCGGCCCGAGCGCCTCGAGGATCGCGCTCCGCCACCGGGAGATGCGCGCCTCGCTCTCGCTGAGGATCTGCCGCACGAGGCCGTCGAACGCCTGGATCACCGCGCTATAGGGCGCGTCGCGGCTGTACTGGTCCGATTTGCCGCTCGTGAAATAGCCCTTGTGCCGCGCGAGCGGCCGCAGGATCTCCAGCACGAGCGAGGTCTTGCCGATGCCCGAGTAGCCGGAGACGAGGACGCTCTCGCGGCTGCCCTCGAGCGCGCGCTCGGACGCGGCCGTGAGCGCCTCGATGTCCTGCTCGCGGCCGTAGAGCTTCTGGTGGATCCGGAACAGGTCCTGGCGGTCGTGCTGGCCCGCGACGAAGGGCTCGATCGTCCCCGTGCCGCGCAAGGCCTCGCGGCAGCGGTCGAGGTCGGCGAGCAGGCCCTCGGCGCTCTGGTAGCGGTCCTCGGCGTTCTTCGCGAGCAGCTTGAGCACAACGCCGGAGACGGCCTCGGGGATCGTCGGGTCGACGCGTGACGACGGCGTGGGCGCGAGGGCGAGGTGCGCGTGGATGAGCTCCATGGGGTCCAGGGACTCGAAGGGGCGCTGACCCGTGAGCGTCTGGTATAAGGATAACGCCGAGCGCGTAGAGGTCCGTCCGGTAGTCGACGCCGCGGTTCATGCGGCCTGCCTGCTCGGGGGAGACGTAGGGCAGCACGTCGGCGATCACCGCCGGCGCGTAGAGCCGTTCGTGCGCGCGGGTGATCTCGGCGTCGACGCCGAAGCTCGTGATCTTGACCGCGCCGCACGCACCGACGAGCACGTTGTGCGGGCGCAGATCGCGGTGGATGAGCCCCGCCGCGTGCACCGCGGCGAGGCCTTCGGCGAGCGCCGCCGCGAGATCGAGCGCCTCGCAGATCGGCATTCTGCACGACGGGCGCGCGGCGAGGATCCGCGCGAGATCGCGGCCCGGGAAGTCCTCGAGAACGACGATCAGGGCGCCGGCGAGCTCCTCGACGCCACGCAGCGCGACGAGGCGGGGCGAGGCGAGCTGCGCGATGCGCTCGCACTGGTGCTTGAAGCGCGCGACCTCGGCCCGAGTGGCTCTCTCCGCGCGCAGGACTTTCAGCAAGACCGGGACGTCCTCACCCTCTCGGCACGCGCGGATCAGGCTAAAATCGGCGGTTTCCTCGATCTTCTCGCGGAGTGCATAGCCTGCCCCGACGATCATCGACACCCCTGCTCGCTCGTCAGCATGATGCAGCTCACGCGACCAAATATATGCCCGAGGGGGTGGTTGACGAACTGCCGGCGGCTCTTCCAGCTGCAGTGCCCTACGCCTTGAGCCGGGGTCGAAGCGCCTTCGCGACGTCAGCGCCGGTCAGCCCCCGAGCGGCGTCTCCAGCGCCTGCCTGCGCGACAGCGTCCGCAGCTTGCTCAGCGCGCTCTCCTCGATCTGCCGGACGCGCTCGCGGCTCACCGAGAACATGCCGCCGATCTCGGCGAGCGTGTGCGGCTGCCCGCCGTCGAGGCCGAACCGGAGCCGCAGCACGTCGCGCTCGCGCGGCGTCAGCGACTCGAGCAGCGCGGAGACCTGCGCGTGCAGGCGGCGGTGGACCAGGAGCTCGTCCGGCGCGGCGCCCTCGCTCGCGAAGAAGTCACCCTGGCGCGCGCCGTCGTCGTCCCCCACCGGAGCGTCGAGGTACACCGGCGGCAGCGCCATCTCCCGCAGCGCCTGGAGCTTCTCCATCGACAGCCCGCTCCGCTCGGCGACCTCCTCGGGCGCCGCCTCGCGCGCGTGCTCCTGCTCGAGCTCCCGCCGCGCCTGCAGCGCCCGGCGCCGGGTCTCGGCGATGTGGACCGGCACCCGGATGACCTGGCCCTGATAGAGCAGCGCGCGAGAGAGCGCCTGCTTGATCCACCACATCGCATACGTGCTGAACCGATAGCCGCGCCGGTAATCGAACTTCTCCGCCGCCCGGATCAGCCCGAGATTGCCCTCCTGGATGAGGTCGAGCAGCGGCACGCCGCGGTGCCGGAGCTGCCGGGCCGCCGCCGCCACGAGCCGCAGGTTCGCGCGGACCATCTCGGCCCTCGCCTCCGCCGCCTCTCGGCGGGCGGCGCGCATCGCCGAGAGCGTCCCCTCGATCGCCTGGCGCCCGAGCCTGTCGACCGCGGGGATCGCCGCGCTTAGCGCGAGCTCGATCCGCTCCTCCACCAGGGGGCCCAGGCGCACGTCGGAGAGCCCGGCCGAGAGCGCGGCGCGCGCTCGCTGCCCGCTCGCCTCCGTCCGCCCGGCCTCCACCAGGGACCGCGCGAGCCCGAGCAGCCGCGCCATCCTCACGGACGTCGCGTCGCTCGGCGCGTCGCCTCCGTCCGCGTTCAGCAGCAGATCGCTCATGTCCACCCGCCCCGCCCGCACATCGTCCGCCAGCGCCGCGAGCGCCCGCAGCGCGACGGGCGACGCGACCCAGGCCTCGATCATCGCGCGCTCCGCCGACTCGATACGACGGCCGAGCTCCACCTCGAGCTCGCGGCTCAGCGGCGCGCTTTCCGAGATCTCCTGGAGATAGACCGCGGCGACGTCCTCGCTCGGCCGCGCCGGCGGCGCAGCCCGCCGGCTGGCGGGCGCTCCCCGCCGCGACGACGGGGGAGGGCGGGTATCGGCGCCGAGCGGCTCCTCGACCCGCGTCTCGGCGACAGCGCCCTTTCCCTCCATGATCGTCGTCTCCGCCTCGCCCTGAAGGCGCGAGTTCGTGGGACTCTCGTTCATCTCGCCTGCTCCACCATGATGCCGCGTCGCGCGGTGATCGGCTCGGGAGGTCGCCGGGACACGCGGCCTGAGGGCAACCCCCCAGGATGGACCATGAAGCGACGCCGGTCATGCGGCGACAGAACAAAGGGGCTCCGCCGGTCCGCGCGATCCAGCGCCGGCGACAGCCGCGCTCACTCCAGATCGCCTGTCAGCGCGGCCAGGCGCCTGGGCCGCGCGGGCCGCCTGGTCGGCCTGGCCCGCCTGACGGCGCGGCGCCGGACCTCACAGCAACACGGCCAGCGGGAGCACGGCGGGGCGCCGCGAGGCCTCGCGCCGGAACACCCGCCGCACGCCGCGGCTGAGCGCGTCCTCCAGCGCCGGCGCCAGCGTGCGCGCCGCGGGGGACAGCGCAGCGAGCGCGTCGCGCGCGCTGTCGAGCGCGGCGGCGTAGAGCGGGCCGCCCTCCTCGAAGTGCGCCACGCCGCGCCCCAGGAGATCGGGGCCGCGCAAGATCTCGCCCGTCTTGCGGTCGGCCACCACCAGGACCATCACGAGCCCCTGATCCGAGATCTGCTCGCGCTCGCGGAGCACCAGCTCGGAGACGTCGAGCCCGCCGCGCGCGTCGAGCCACACCCGCCCGCTCTTCACCGTCTCGCCGAGGCGCATCCGGCCGTTCTCGAGGACCAGCGAGTCGCCGTCCTCGACGACGAAGACCCCCGACGCCGGCACGCCCATCCGGAGCGCCGTGCGCGCGTGGGCGAGCAGCATCCGGTACTCGCCGTGGATGGGGACGAAGTGCTCCGGCCGGACGGCGTCGAGGAGGACCTTCTGCTCCTCGGCCTGCGCGTGGCCGCTCGCGTGGATGGGATCGAGGCCGCGATCGAGCACAACGGCGCCGCGCTTCGCCAGGCGGTTGGCGAGCTGGCTCACGGCGATCTCGTTGCCGGGGATCGCGCGGGACGAGAAGATCACCGTGTCGCCCGGATCGACCCGAAGCCGGTGGTGGTCGCCCATGGCCATGCGCGCGAGGGCGCTGTTCGGCTCGCCCTGCGCGCCCGAAGCGAGCACGACGAGGCGCTCGGGCGGGAGCGAGGCCGCCGTGGCGTCGTCGACGAGCACGCCGGGCGGGACGCGCAGGATGCCGATCTCCTGGGCGATCCGCGTGTTGGTCGCGAGGCTGCGCCCGGCGAGCACCACCTTGCGGCCGAGCTGGGCGGCGAGGTCGAGGACGCTCTGGACCCGGTGGACGTTGGAGGCGAACAGCGCGACGAGGATGCGCCCCTTCGCCTCGCGAAACCGCCGGGTGAACCCTTCGGCCACCGCGGTCTCGCTGACCGACCAGCCGTCGCGCTCCGAGTTGGTCGAGTCCGAGAGGAGCGCCGCCACGCCGGCCCGGCCGTACTCGGCGAAGCGGCCGAGATCGAGCCGCTCGCCGGCCACGGGGGTGAGATCGATCTTGTAGTCGCCCGTGTGGATGAGGATCCCCTCGCCCGTCTCGATGGCGTAGCCGACCGCGTCGGGGATGGAGTGGGTCACGCGGAGGGGCTCGGCGCGGAACGGCCCGGCCACGAAGTGCTGTTGCGGCTCGACCTCGCGGAGCGGCACGTCGATGCCGTGCTCGGCGAGGCGCTCGCGCACCAGCCGGAGCGTGAAGCGCGTCCCGTACACGGGGACGGGGAACTCGCGCAACAGCGACGGCAGCCCGCCGATGTGATCCTCGTGGCCGTGCGTGAGCAGCACCGCGTCGACCCCGCCCGCCTCGCGGACGTAGCTGAGGTCGGGGATCGCGACCTCGACGCCCAGCACCTGGTCGTTGGGGAACATGACGCCGCAGTCGACGAGCACGCGGCGGCCTTCCTCCTCGATCAGCATCGCGTTCATCCCGACCTCGCCGAGGCCGCCGAGAGGAATGATCCGGACTCCCATGGGCGCAGCCTAGCATCGCCGATCGCACGAACAGAGGCCTCCGTAGGACGCGCGGCGCGCGGAGCGACCTGCGCGAGGCGCAGCGCGGGGGGCCGAGCTCAAGAGAGCTGGGCCCCGCGCCGCGCACGAGGCCTGTCCCCGGTCTGCGGATTGCCTCTGCGCAGAGCGGGAGGACCTCATGGCACGATCCGACGTTTCGCTGGGCGCATACGAGCTGCCGACGACCTACCTGCCGCCGGACGACGTACCGACTGCGGAGCTCGCCTCGCTCGCCCCGAGTGTGCGGGAGGCGCAGCGCACGACGACGATCCCCTCGAGGCCGCTCCTCGGCGCCGCGCCCTTCGCGCGGATCATTCCCGAGGACGTGCACTCCGCCCTCGATTACTCGAACGGGCTCATCGTCGCTCTGGCCGGGCTCTCCGCGCGGACGAAGGCCGCGAGGCTTGCGGGCGTCGCGCTCGGCGCGTCGGTCATTTTCGTCTCCCTGCTCACCGACTGCCGGCTGAGCCTGGCAAAGCGGATACCGATCGAGGCGCACGAGGTCATCGACCATGCCTTCGGCGTGTCGGCGATCGCGGCGCCGTTCGCGCTCGGCTACGCGAAGCGCGACCCGCTCGCCGCGGTGATCCACGTCGCCGCGGGGGCGGTCACGATCCTGGGGTCGCTCCTCACCGACTATCGCGCGGTGAGGGGCGCCGGGCGCCGGCCGAGGCGGGCGTAGCCGCGCGCGCGGCCGGCCAGCGCCGGCGCCTTCCCATGTGCCGAGTCGCCCCACCCTCGGTCCCACCGACGCTCCCCAACGCTGCAGGCGAGCCGCCGTATCCAGGCAACGGGACTCGCGATGACCGTACCACAGCGCACGTCACGCACACCGCCGCAGCGAGGCTGAGAGGTTCTCTTGCTTTGCTGTGGGAAGTTGCCACGGATCAGCAGAGAAACCGCCATGGCGCCGAGGTCGCCAAGGAAAGAGGGGAGGGCTGTCGCAGGCGCCGCGACGCCTCCCGCGCAGCGGTGGCCGGTGCGCGGAGGATCGGGACCGACGGTGCCGAGGAATACGGACGCCAGGCGCCGTCGTTGGCACGGGCGACCGATGAAGCACCGACCATCAACCCTCCTCCTGGCCGCGCTCCTCGCCGCGGCCTGCTCGCGTCCTTCCAGAGAGACGCCGGCCGTCGAGCGCAGCGCCGAAGTCGCCGGGACGGCGGCGCCGGCTCCGCCGGCCTCTCCGCCGCCGCAGAAGCTCGAGGCCGTCACGCGGGTCGGCAGCGCGCTCGCGCGCGCGCCGCAGGACGACGCGCTCTATCTGGCCGACGAGGACCACGCCGTCCTCCGGCGCATCCCGCTCCCCGTCGACGTGAGCACGCCCCCTGTCGAGATCGCCATGCCGGGGCGGCCGGCGCAGGTGCTCGCGCTCGCGGACCGCGTGCTCGTCACGATCCGCGATCCCGGGCTCCTCCTTATCTTGCGGCCCGATCCGGCGGCGGGGCTCGTGGAAGCGGCCCGCGTGCCCCTGCCGGCCGACGCCTGGGGGCTCGCGATCACGCCCGATGAGCGCACGGCGCTCGTCACGAGCGCATGGGCCGGCAAGGTCTCCGCGGTGGACCTCGCGACCGCGACCGCGACATGGGCCATCGATGTCCCGCGCGAGCCCCGCGGCGTCGTGATCCGCGAGGACGGCGCGGCCGCGTACGTCATGCACCTGACGTCCGCCTCGCTCACCCGGATCGCGCTGGGTGGCGCTCCCGAGGCCCGGCCGGTCGCCCTCCCTCCGTCGCCTTTCCGGGCTCCTCATGGCAAGTCGCTCTCCGCGTCGCTCGGCTACGCGGCCGCGCTCTCGCCGGATGGCCGCCGCCTCTTCGTCGCGCGCCACGCGCTCGGCGCGCTCGGTGAACAGGCGTGGTTCGGCGCCTCCACGGTCGACGTCCTCGTGACGAGCGACGAGGCGCCCCTCGCGCCCCGGCGCCGCCAGGGCGCGCCGTTCTGGCGGGCGAGCGCGCTCGACGATGCCGCGTTCGACGACGCGGAGCTGGAGCTCCCCAACACATCGCTCGCCCCGTTCGTCCAGCCGCGCGCGCTCGTGTACCGGAAGAGCACCCGCACCCTGCTCGTCGCCAGCGAGGGCACCGACACCCTGGTGGAGCTCGACGCGCTCGCGGTCGATCCGGCGCTCCGGCCGCTCCGCACCTACCATCTCGGCCGCCATGCGGGCCCCGACATCTACGTGGCGACCCTGTGCGGCGCGCCCAGCGGCGTCGCGCTGTCCGCGGACGAGTCCATGGCGTGGGTGTTTTGCCGTTCCACGGACGCCCTCGCGATCGTCCGCCTCGACGAGCACCGCGACGGCGCTCCGTTCGAGCCGAGCCCCGTGCCGTACATCGCGCTGGCCGACGCGCCGGTCCCGCAGCGGGCTGCCCTTGGCCGGAAGCTCTTCTACAACGCGGTCGACTGGGGCACGAGCGGCGGCCTCGGGTGCGCTGGCTGCCATCCGGACGGGCGCGACGACGGCCACGTGTGGCACGAGGCCCACGTGATGGACATCGGCGGCGAGAGCGTCAATTTCCTCGGATCCGCCGAGAACCAGCCGGTCGACGTGGAGCCGCGCGGCGGCGTGCCCCGGCAGACTCCCATGCTCGCGGGTCGCGTGTCGGCCGAGGGGCCTTATGGCTGGAACGCCCAGAGCGAGAGCCTGGCGGAGCGCCTCCGCGAGGGGTTCGGCCTTCACCGGTGGGGGCCCGGTGGTCTAGGCGAGGGCGAGCTCGCCCTGAGGGCGCGCCACCTGGCCGCGTTCCTGCGCGCGGGCCTCGTGCCGCCGCCCAGGGAGGCGCGGAAGCTCACGCCGCAGGAGGAGCATGGCCGCGCCCTCTTCATGAGCGACACGGCGCAGTGCGCTCGCTGCCACGTGCCCGAGACGGAGCACACCGACCGCATGGGCTACCCGATGCCCGGGTTCGCGGCGCGGCCCGGGTTCGCGGACGAGAAGGCGGGCCAGGTGTTCAAGACGCCCTCGCTGCGCTTCGTCGGCGGGACAGCGCCCTATTACCACGATGGATCCGCGAAGACGCTCGAAGAGGTCATCGACGAAAACCAGGACCGGATGGGTCGCACCAGCCACATGTCGAGGAATGACAAGGCGGCGCTCGCCGCCTTCTTGAGGACGTTATGAAGAAGAGAGCGGTGCTCGGGATGGTCCTGCTCGGCGCGCTCGCGCCGGCGCAGGCCGCGGAGTCGGTGCTCGCCCCGGCGGGAGGCGCGGCGGCCGGGCCGCAGGCGGGCGACGCGGGAGGCTCGGCGGACGCGGGAGGAGGCGCGGAGGCGCCGCAGAAGCGCGCGCTCGAGGCGACGCCGCCGCCCCCCGAGCGAACGGCGCGGCCGGCAGCGGCCGAGTGGGACGCCGCGGAGCAGGTGTCGCTCGCGCGCGTCGCGAGGGGCGGCGCGTGCAAGGCGCGCCGGCAGCGCGAGTGGCTGCGGATCGATTGCAGCGTTCCGTCGGTGGTCGCCGTGAGGCCGCTCGGCGCTGGGGCCGGAGGCGAGTTTGTCTCGGTCGGCGAGCACAGGGCCGACGAGGACGGTTCCTTTCCGTCGAGCGTCTCGGTGATCTTCCCCGTCCGGATCGGCGACAGGAGGGTCATCGAGATCCTCTCGATCGAGGAAGGATACCGCTTCCAGACCGGGCTCTCGACGAGCATCATGATCTCCGAGCAATGGCTCGAAGGCGACGCCGGGCCGCTCGTCAGCGCGCTCTGAAACCACGCCGGCGCGACGCGCGACCGCCGACGCGCTTCCCTGCGCCTGCCCTGCGAGGCGCCACGCGCCCGGACGACATCCACACGAATCCGGAGGCATCCCGCGCTCCGAGCCGGGATGCCGCGATCGAGCGGGCGCGCTCTGCATCGAGAGCCTCTTCGCGAAATGTTGCGGTGCTCACCGTGCGACGCCGCATCGTGCGCGTCTTCCCCTGGCTACCCGCGCTCACGCATGGCGCATGGCGCGTGCCGAGAGCACCCCGCGCGGCTCGCGGGAAGGGATTGGATCCGGCGCGACTACGTCGTAGTGTGGAGAGCTCGCATCGACCATCACACCGGCCGTCGGCTGCGGCATCCAGAGGACCGAGCCGACGGTCGTCGCGCGCTCGGTCGAGAGATGGAGAAGAGATGAGCTGCTTGAGCGTGGATCCTGTCGTCACCGACAGCTTCGGGATCGAGCCAGCCTTGAGGGACGACACCCTCAGCGTCAAGCTCACCGGCACGGGGGACATGGCGGCATCTCCGCCGCTCAGCAGGTACGTCAAGGCGCTGGAGGGCGAGGTGATGCGCCTCTCGGTGAGCACCGTCGAGTTCGACGTGCGCGACCTGCGCTTCATGAGCTCGAGCTGCCTCAAGGCGTTCGTCGGCTTCATCTGCGGCCTGATGGGCCATGGCCTCAAATGCAGGATACGGTTCGTCACGGACGCGCGGCGCACATGGCAGCGTCGGAGCCTGAAGCCCCTGGATCGCATATGCCCGGAGCTGGTCTCGATCGCGGATGCATGATCGAGAGCCCGAGGCCATGACGAGGAAGCGTCGGACGCTCGCGTTTCTGATCGACAATGTCGTTGGCGACTACCAGTCCGAGCTGCGCGCCGGGATCGAGCGCGGCGCCGCGGCGCACGACGTCAACCTGCTGACGGCGTTCAGCGACCCGGCCATGGCTCGCCGGCCGGAGGTGGCCGACCGGGGAACCTTCTATCACCTCATCGGCCCTGAGACCGCCGACGGCGTCATCGTCGCCTCGTCGACGCTCTCCCCTTACGGCGGCATGGAGGTCATGCGATCGTTCTGCCGGTCCTTCGCGCCGCTGCCGGTGTGCAGCATCGGGACCGCGATCGACGGTGTGCCGAGCCTGATGGTCGACAACGCCCTCGGGAGCGAGATATCGGTCGGGCACATGGCGGACGAGCACGGGTGCCGGCGCATCGCGTACATCGGCGGCCCGAGCAGCAGCGAGGAGGCCGCGCTGCGCGCCGGCGGGTACCGGAGGGCGCTTGCGGCGCGGGCGCTCCCTTGCGACGAGCGCCTCCTCGTGTTCGGTGGGTTCACGATCCCGACGGGGCGCGCGGCGATGCGCGAGCTCCTGGCGCGCGGGGTGGCGTTCGACGCCGTGGTGGCGGCCAACGACAGGATGGCGCTCGGGGCGATCGAGGTGCTCAAGGCCGAGGGACGCCGCATCCCGGAAGACGTCCTCGTTTGCGGGTTCGATGACGTCGGCATCGCTCGCTTCACGAAGCCGTCGTTGACGACGGTGCGCCAGCCGATCGAGCGGCTCGGGGGGATGGCCGTGAGCACGGTCCTCCGCATGATCGACGGTGAGGCTGTCGAGGCGCTGCAGCTCGCGCGTGTGGAGCTCACGCAGCGCGAGTCCTGCGGCTGCGGGTACCGCGCGGGCGACACGTTCCTTCAGCCGGTCCCCTCGGTGCGCGGCTTTCCGCGCCCCATCGCGGATCAGCGGGCGTCGTTGGAGCGCGCGCTCGCCAGCAGCGTGGCGATCCCGAGGGGCGCCCTCGACGGCTGGGCGGGCGACCTGCTCGCCGCGATGGAGGCGGAGCTCGCGGGCGACGAGGGGCGCTTCCTGCGCGCGCTCCAGGCGCTCCTCGACGGGGCGAGGCGCGAGGGCGTGCTCCTCGAGGAGTTCCAGGCGGTGATATCGCTCTTGCGATCGCGGGTACAGGGGTCGCCCGTGGGCGGCGACGCAGCGCTGGAGCAGCTCTGGCACGCTGCGCGCATCCTGATCGGGAGCGAGTGCGTGCACGTCGAGGGGGAGCAGCGGCTGAACGTCGAGCTCGCCGCGATCGATGTCACCTACGGCGCGCGGGGCTTCTCCGCGTGCTTGAGCCTGCCCGTGCTCAAGGGGCTATTGGCGTCGGAGCTGCCGAGGATGCGGTTCTCGGACGTCGCCGTGTCGCTGTACGACGACGCTCAGCACGCCACGATGAAGCCGCTGTTCGTGATGGAGGACGGCCACGAGGTGGAGGTGCCGGCCGTGAGCTTCCCGGCGCACCTCCTCGCGCCCCCGGGCTTCCTGGACGCCGACGAGCGCATCAGCAGGATCGTGCTTCCGGTCGCGTTCGGCGACGAGGAGAGGTTCGGCGTCGCGGTGCTCGACCACCGCGCCAGCGGGATGATGTACGAGGTGCTGCGCCTCCAGCTCGGCTCCGCGGTCAAGGCCGCGGCGCTGCACCGGCAGGTCGTCCGGGAGGTGGAGCTGCGCGAGCGGCTGGAGCAGGAGCGGGTCCGTCAGGAGAGCCAGGTCGCGGCGCGCATCCAGACCACGCTGGTGCCGAAGCAGCTCTCTATCGAGGGGCTCGACCTCTGCGCGGTCATGAAGCCGGCGGCCGAGGTCGGCGGTGATTACTACGATGTGATCCCGGCGAACGGGGGCGGGTGGCTGGGGATCGGCGACGTCGCGGGGCACGGGCTCGCGGCGGGTCTCATCATGCTGATGATCCAGAGCATGGTATCGGCGCTCACGTGCAACGACCCGGCCGCGAGCCCGGCGAAGGTCATCACGGCGCTCAACAAGGCGATCTACAAGAACGTCCGCGATCGTCTGGAGCGCGACGAGCACGCGACGCTCCTCTTGCTCCGGTACGAGCGCAACGGGCGCGTGACGTTCGCGGGCGCGCACGACGACCTGGTCGTGTGCTCGGCGCGGACGCGGCGCTGCGGGTGCATTCCGAGCTCAGGCGTCTGGATCGGCGCGCTGCCCGAGATCGGCGCGCTGACGCGGGATGCCGAGCTCTACCTTGGCGATGGGGATGTGCTCGTGCTCTACAGCGATGGCGTGACCGAGGCGCGGAACGCCCATCACGAGCAGTTCGGTCTGGAGCGGCTCTGCGCCGTCATCGAGGCCGTCCAGACGGAGCCTGTCGGCGTGATCCGCGACCGGATCCTCGAGGAGGTCGAGGGGTGGTGCCCGAGCCCGGACGACGACATCACGATCGTCGTGGCGAGGTATCGCGCGCCCGAGTAGCTGCGGCGGGCGGCGCTCTTCATGAAGCCGCTTTCCCCCGATTCAGCGTGACGTGGGCGAGCAAGCCGCCCAGGAGCGCGTTGATGGCCGGGATGCCGGCGTCGATGAGATATCCCGCCGCCACGCCGCCTGCCCAGGCGAGGAGCGGTCGAAGACTCGGGGGTTCCACCTGCGCGGGAAGCGAGCCGGCGGACCGGGTGCGCTCGAGCACCGCGCGATGTCGGCGCACGACGTAGTATTCGGCGATCATGATGCCGGCGATAGGCGGGAAAGCGATCCCGAGCAGCGTGAGAAATCCGATGAGGTGCTCCAGGATCCCGGCGATCGAGAGCGCCGTCCCCGCCGTACCCACCGCGAGCGTCATCGCGCTCCGCGGGACGTGTCGGTTCGTCGTCTGATGGACCGTGTTCACCAGGGCGAGGGAGGCCGAGTACAGATTCCAGTCGTTGATCTTCAACGTGGCCGTTACGAGGATCGCCGCGCCAGCGACCCCGACCTCCGTCGTCACGATGTGGACGACATCCGCGCTCTGGACGGCGTGCGCCAGGAGCACGCCGGTGAGGCCGATCGTGTACTCGCCGAGAGTCACGCCGACGAGCGTTTGCTTTACCACGTCGGCCGCCGAACGGTTGTAGCGGGTCATGTCCGGGGTGAGGACCGCGCCCACGATGAACCCGCCGGCCACCAGCGTCGCGCCGGCTGCGATGCTCATGGGCTCTCCTGGTGGAGGCATCGATAGGAGGTCGGCCAGCTCGTGCCGGGCGAGGGCGCTCCGGATGGCCCAGGCGCTGAGGGCGAGGAAGAGCGGAACCGTGATGTACGAGGTCCAGGCCATCGAGCTGAACCCGTAGATCACGATCAACGTGACGGCCGCCCCGGTGAGGACGCAATAGACCCACAGCGGCACCTGCGTGCCGGCGAGCGCCGCGAGGCCCTTGGCGAAGATGGCGTTCTGGACACCGAACCACCCGACCAGGCTCACCGCCGTGCACAGGCCGAACAGAGACGAGCCGTGGCGTCCCAGGCCGGTCCACTGGGCGAGGACATACGTGGACAGGCCCTCTCGCTGGCCGGCGATTCCGGTGAGCACCGCGACGACCTCCAGGAGGACGACACCCAGCGTTATCGCCCAGAAGGCGCCCCAGAAGGTCATGTGGAAGCCGAGCGTGGCGCCGAGGAGGAGCTGCGACAGCGCGGAGAGCTCGCCGAACCGCTGGACGGCGACGCTCCACCACGGGTAGCGCGCGGCCTCGGGCACCCGGGCAAGGGGGAAGTCGTCGCGCCCGATCGCGGCCCAGCGCCGCGCCCGGGCCGTGGCCGCGCGGCCGTGGTGCTGGCCCGCGCGCGGCGTCTCGCGTGTCTCGGGTCCATCGCGCGCGCTCACGGCTCGCTCTCCTCGAGGGGGACGAAATCGAGATCGATGCCGAAGGCGCGGGGCCCGAAGACCTCCAGCGCCTCGGGTGTGCGCAGGAGCGGCGGCGCCGCCACGCCGATGACCTTCACCTGCTGCCCGTAGCGCAGCGCCTCCGTGGTGATCGGCTCCGCGGTCTCGCGATCCAGGATGCACACGAGATCAGGCACGCTGCACAGGACGCGCGTCCCGACGCGGGCGACCAGATTCTCGTTCTGGATCAGCACCTCCAGCGTCTCCCCGGAGCCCTCGGTGTCCTGGAGTTGCACCCAGCCCCTGGCGAAGCCCTCCGTAGTGCGGCGGTAGACCTCGATCACCTTGCCAGTCCAGAGGACGCGGCCGTGACGGTAGGGCGTCTCTCGGAGGGCACCGACGAGGCGATCGAACGGATCTCTGTGCTGCTCGTTCGCCTCCCGGATCGCCTTCCCGAGCGCCAGGCAGACGCCCAGGGTGCCGCCGATGGCCGCTCGCCGCACCGTCGGCCCATCCATGGGGTACTCGGCGGTGTGCGCGCAGCCTCCCATGCGGATCGTGATGCCGCGGGAGATCCACTCCATCTTGAAGTTGTCGCAGGCCGTGAGGATCACCGTGTCGCCGTGCTCGTCCGTGATGGCCATCGGCGTTCCGGGGACGCCGTGGACATGAAATGTCACCTGGTACATGTTGGGAAAGGCGCGGCCCATTCCGTCGGCGTCCACGACCGGCAGCCCGAGCTGCGCTCCCACGATGAGCGGCACGGTCGAGTTCATCCCGCCCGCCTCGGCGGGCATGGTGCATGTCGCCCGGACGCCGAGGAATGCCTCCAGGCGGCGCAGCGAGAGCGCGTTCTCGTCGCCGCGCGGTATCTTCTCGATGAGGCAGGTCGGAGCGCCCATCATCGCCGTAGGGATCACGTAATCTCCGTCTCCCACCTCCGCGAGGTGGACGATCTCCACGCGGCGCCCTCCCTCCATCACGCGCTCGAGCATCAGCCGGCCGATATAGGTATCTCCGCCGCCGCCCGTGCCCAGGAAGGCGGCGCCGAGGGACAGGTCGGGCAGGTCCTTGCGCTCCAGCACGAATCCCATCCCAGCCTCCTCACCCGTTCCGCAGATCGCCGATCGCCTTGACCCGGATCCGGGTCGCGTTGGACGGCAGGTAGGCGAGCGGCACCTCCTCGATGTCGAGGAGGTGGATGCTGGCCGGGTCAGCGCCTGCGGCCGAGGCCTTCGCGATCGCCTCCGCCTGCGCCTCTGCCAGCGCGTCGTCCCGGGATCGGCTCTCCAGGTTGACGACCCGGTCCACCTCGCCGGACACGTGCGCGATGGCGGCGCCGACCGCGTTGGCGACCTCGGCGTGCCGAGGCCTGACGATCTCGGAGGTCCCCTGGAGCGGCCTGCAAATCAGCGAGGAGCCCCCGCCTACCAGGACGACCGGAACGTCCGCCGCCGCGGGCTTGCCCCGATCGATGGCGGCCTCGACCATCTCGTGGATCCGCAGCGCCGCGCGCGCGACGAGCTCGTCTGCCAGGTGCGCGACTTTCGCGCGGTCGCCAATGACAGCGCACCCTGCGGCCACGGCGATGTCCGTGGCGGTCAGCGTGTCGCCCCCGAACACCAGCGCTCGCTGCGTCAGCTCGTGGCCGGTGCTTCGCGGCCCGATCCGGAGAGGTCCGTCGAGCACATGGCTTCCGCCGCCGAGCCCGATGGACAGGACGTCGGGCATGCGGAAGTTGCAGCGCACGCCAGCCACCCGCAGCGTCATCGACGCTTCGCGCGGCAGCCCGCGGCGCAGCGCGCCCACGTCGGTGGTGGTGCCGCCGATATCGACCACCATCGCGTCCGCGAGGCCCGTGAGGAAAGCGGCGCCGCGCATCGAGTTCGTGGGGCCCGAGCACAAGGTGAAGGCCGGATAGCGCTCCGCCCGGTCGGAGCTCATCAGGGTGCCATCGTTCTGGGTGAGATAGAGCGGCGCCAAGACGCCGGCCTGCGCCAAGGCATCGTGGAACGCTCGGATCGTCGTCGTCGAAACGTCCTTGAGGCAGGCGTTCAAAATGGCGGCGTTCTCCCGCTCGAGGAGCCCCATCCGGCCGATCTCGTGCGACAGGCTGAGGGAGGCGTCCGGCAGCACCTCCCGCAGGATCGCCGCGGCCTCGAGCTCGGCCTCGGGGTTGACGGGTGAAAAGACGCTGGCGATCGCGACGGAGCGGAGGCCTCTCCGGCCGATCTCCCGGGCGATGCGGCGCAGCTCGCCGGCCTCGACGGGCGACAGCCGGCGACCGTCGAACTCGTGACCTCCATGGGCCAGAAACCCGTGGTCGCCAAGCGCCCTGCGCAGATCGCAAGGCCAGTCCACCATCGGCGGCAGCGCCGCGGTCGCCGGCAGTCCGAGCCGCACCGCCGCGACCTCCTGCAGCCGGCGGCGCTCCACGAGCGCATTCGTGAAATGGGTGGTGCCGAGCATGACGCCGCGGATCTGGCCGACCGGCACCCGCGCTCGTTCCAAGAGGCGGCTCACAGCCTCCAGGACACCGCCGCTCACGTCGGCCGTGGTCGGCACCTTGACCTTCGCCACGACCTCCGCGCCGTCCATCATGACGGCGTCGGTGTTGGTCCCGCCGACGTCGATCCCCATGCGCATGAGCAGTCACCTCCGCCTGAAGCCGCGGGTTCATGCCTTGTCGGAGCGGAGGGGCGAAGGCGCCGGCTCCTCCGCGTCGCGCAGGCCGTAATCGCGCCTGGCCTGCTCCTCGGTGATGTAGCCGCAGCGCAGATCGTCGAGCACGCGCGCGCGGCTCCGCCGCGCGGGATCGCCGTACCCGCCGCCCGTGCCCGTGTGGAGCCGGCACAGCTCACCCCGCTTGAGGAGGTGACGGGCGCACTTGCCCATCGCTCTCCGGCTGCCGTCCTCGTGCACGAACTCCAGGTAGTTGGGCGAGCCCTGGTGGCCGCCGTTCAGCCCCCACGGCGGGAATCGATGCCGACCGAAGGTCGCGGTCACCGTAGCCCACGCCGACGTGATGCGGTAATCGCGCACGAGGCCCCGCCCGCCGCGGCGCTCTCCCGCCCCGCCGTCCACGATATCCAGCGCGTACTGCTCGACGCGGAGCCCATAGCGGGTCTCGCAGATCTCGACGGGGATCATGTAGGTCTCGCCGTCGCCGGCGCAGACGAGGCCGTTCTCGCCGTCCTTGTCCGCGCCCGCCCCCCAGCCGCCCGCCTGTGGCTCGACGAGGAGAAAGGGAGTTCCATCGTCGGGGTGGATGCCATGGATGATCGTACCGCAGACGGAGAGGAAATGTCCGGCGGTCAGGCGACGCGGGGCGAGGTGCGCCAGGGCCTTCCAGACGAGCTCGGTCGCGTACTGCATCGTCTCCCAGTAGGTGGAGACGGGGGCCGGCCTTTCCGCCGTGAAGATCGTCCCCGGAGGGCACACGATCTGGACCGGTCGGAACACGCCTTCATTGGTCGGGAGCAGAGGATCGGTGATCGCCTTCCAGGCCTGGCGTACCGCCGAATGCAGGCCGGTGCGGCCGCAGTTGATCGGCCCCGGCACCTGCGCGCTCGTCCCTGTGAAATCGCAGAGGAAGCTGTCGTCGATCGTCACCTTCACCCGCACCTCGAACGGGCCGTTCCCGATGCCGTCGTCGTCGATGAAGTCGGTCGCGTCGTACGTCCCGCGGGGGAGCCTCGCCAGCTCCAGGCGAGCCCTGCGCTCTCCCTCGCCGAGGAGCTCCTGCATGGCGCGGAGGACGGTGCCCTTGCCGAACTTGCGGAGGATGCGGTGCAGCGCCCGCTCGCCCACGCGCAGCGCGCCCACGCAGGCGTACAGGTCGCCGAGCGTCGCGTCGGGCGTGCGCACGTTGGCCCGGATGAGCTCGAGGAGCCCCTCGTCGGGCTTGCCGGCCTCGAAGAGCTTGATGCCCGGGAACTGGAGCCCTTCCTGGAACACGTCGGTCGCGTCCGTGGTCCATGAGCCCGGGTCCTTGCCGCCCACCTCGGTCCAGTGCGCCTTGTCCACGGCGAAGGCGACGAGCTCGCCCTCATGGAAGATCGGCATGATCAGCGCGACATCGGACAGGTGCGTGCCGCCGCCCGCGTAGGGATCGTTCAGGATGACGATATCGCCGTTCGCCAGGCGCTCTCTGCCGAGCTTGTTGAGGACGTGGGCCACGGCGAAGCTCAGCGCGCCGATGAAGTCGGCGACCCCGTTGCCCTGGGTGAGGAGGTCTCCGCGCGCGTCCGTGAGCCCGGCGGCGTAGTCGAGGACCTCGTAGATGATGGGGCTCATGGCGGTCCGCTGCAGCGCGTGGAACATCTCGTCACCAGCGGCGATGAGCTCGTTCTTGATGATCTCGAGCGTGAAGGGATCGATCCTCGTCGTCGTGCTCATGACAGCTCCGTCGGTTCAGGGGTCGGCCGCGCCTCACCCGGCGGCGGGGGCGTCGATGTCGATGAGGAGGCTGCCCTGCTCGTGGACCGTGAGGCGATCTCCCGGAAACAGGACCGTCGACGCGGCCGGCTCCTCGACGACGGCCGGTCCATCGACGTGCATGCCGGGCCTCAGGCGAGCACGCTCGTAAAGGGGGCTCTGCAGGATACCGAGCTCGTCGAAGTCGACGGCGCGGGCGCCTTTGCGCGCGGGCGCGGGATCCGGCGGCGAGCGCTCGAGCCGCGCCGCGCGCGGCCTGTCCACGGCGCCGAGGGCTGCGACGTGGAGGCTCACGATCTCCACCGCCGCGTCCAGGCGGAACGTGTAGTGCTGCTCGTGGAGCGCGTGGAAGCGCTCGATGGTTTCTTCCAGGGCGGTGCTATCCAGCGCGCCGGCGGGGAGGGGGACCTTGACCGTATGCTCCTGGCCTGCATAACGCAGCTCGGCGAAGCGGCGCGTGGAGACGCGGGCCGGGTCGATCCCTCCCCGGCAGACGCGGGCGCTGCTCTCGTGCTCGAGCTCCTGGAGGAGCGCGGCGAGCGCGGTCGTCTGCGACGGCTGGGCGCGCACCATCGCGGTTCGGACGATGTCGGCCCGCATATCGGCCATGAGCATGCCCCAGGCCGAGAAATGCGCCGGCGCGACAGGGATGACGACCCGCCGGATCCGGAGGCCGCGCGCCAGGGCCGAGGCGTGCATGGAGCCGCCGCCTCCGAAAGCGATAAGCGCGAACTCCCGCGGATCGTGCCCGCGGCGGAGGGTCATGCGCCTGAGCAAGCCCTCCGTGATCGCGTTCGCGAGGCGGAGGATCCCCCGGGCGGCCTCGGGCTCAGTGACGCCGCACTGCGCGGCGATGCGGCGGATCGCCCTGCGGGCGGCCTGCACGTCGAGCGGGATCCGACCGCCGAGGAAGTACGCGGGGTTGATGCGGCCGCAAAGGAGGTTCGCGTCGGTGGTGGTCGGCTCCTCTCCTCCTCGACCGTAGCAGGCCGGCCCCGGCACGGCGCCTGCCGACCGCGGGCCGACCTCTAGCCGTCCGGCGTCGTCGATGCGGGCGATGGAGCCGCCGCCGGCGCCGATCTCCGCGATGTCGACCACCGGGATCATGAGGGGGTATCCGGGGGACGTCGGGGTCCACTCCACCTTGTACTCGGTGGTGACGCGCGCCTCTCCGCCCTGGAGGACAGCGCATTTGGCGGTCGTGCCCCCGATGTCGAGGGAGATGATGTCGTGCTCTCCGAGGAGCTGCCCGAGGGCGATGGCGCCGAGCACGCTGCCCGCAGGCCCGGACTCGACGAGGCGGATGGGCGCGGCGCGCGCGTCGGGAAACGTGGTGATGCCGCCGCTCGACTGCATGACATGGAGCGATGTGCCCGCCGCGCCGAGCCCGGTCAGGCTGCTCTCCAGGCCGCTCAGGTACGCGGCGGCGAGCGGCTGGACATAGGCGTTCAGCACTGCGGTGCTCGTGCGTTCGTACTCGCGCCACTCCCGCGTGATCTCGGACGACGCGCTCACCGGCGTGGAGGGGGCCTCCGTCCGTGCGATCTCGGCGGCGCGGCGCTCGTGGGCCGGGTTCCGGTAGGCGTGCAGGAAGCAGATGGCGATCGCGCGGGCGCCCCGGTCGAGGAGCGCGCGGACGCCGCGCCGGACGCCGTCCTCGTCCAGGGGCGTGAGCGCCTCGCCCTTGTGGTCCATCCGCTCCGTGACCTCAAGGCGGAGATGTCGGGGGACGAAGGGCTCGGGCTTGCGGAAGGAGAAGTTGTAGATGTCCGGCCGGTTGGCCCGGCCGATCTCCAGCACGTCGCGAAAGCCCCGCGTCGTGAGCAGCCCAGTGCGCGCGCCTTTGCGCTCGGTGAGGGCGTTGATGATCAAGGTGGTGCCGTGGATGAAAGCCCGTATCCGGGCGGCCTCGATCCGTGCTGGATCGAGGGTCTCCAGGACGCCGCGCGTGAGATCGTCCGGTGTGGTGGGGCCCTTGGCCAGCGAGAGCTCCCCTGTGTCCTCATCGAAGGCGACGAGGTCGGTGAACGTCCCGCCGATGTCGCTGGCAACACGCATGAGCACGTCTTCCTGGACGGGTCGAGCCACCCGTGCCGCTGGGCCGGGCGGTCAAGGCCGCTGGGCCGGGAGGCCAGGGCCGCTGCGCCTCGTCGGATCTCCTCCGCCGGGGCGCCATGGCAGCGCATCCGTTCCGGCTCGGATCCATCCCTGTGCTCCTGGCGCGCCCATGTCAATGATGGATCTCGCGCGCGCCTGCCAGGCGCGACGGCGGGAGTTCCGGGCACGCGTGCCGAGCCTCTGGCGGCCGCCACCTCCTCCGCCGCGTCCGCCACCCCTCCCGCCACGAATTCCCCTGCGTTCGCCGCCCTCTCCGCCTGGCACGCCTTTCGCGAAAAGGCTCCGGCATGCAGGCCACGGCGCTCACGTTCTCTCTGCTCGGGCTCGACGCGCACCCCATCCGGGTGGAGGTCGACTCGGGCCGCGGTCCGTCGTTCTTCCAGATGGTGGGCCTCGCCGAGGCGAGCGTCCGCGAGAGCCGCGTGCGCGTCCGCGCCGCGCTCCAGCAGCTGGGCATCGAGCTCGACGAATACGTGATCACCGTGAACCTCGCCCCGGCAGACCTCAAGAAGAGCGGCGGCGCGTACGACCTCGCCATCGCGATCGCCGCGCTCGCGGCCCTCGGCAAGGTGCCCGCCGAGGGGCTCGACCGGATTGGCCTGCTCGGCGAGCTCTCGTTGAGCGGCGCGGTGCGCCCCGTACGCGGCGTCCTGCCCGCGCTGCGCGGCGCGGCGGCGCGGGGCGTCACGCGCGCGATCGTGCCCCAGGGCAACGCGCGCGAAGCGGCGAGCGTGGCAGGTATCGACGTCCTCATCGCGGAGCACCTCGGCCAGGTCGTCGCGCACCTCCGCGGCAACAAGCCCCTTCCGGGCGCGGGGACCATGGCCGCGATCGACGCAGAGCCGAGCGCTTCAGCGGTGGATCTCGCTGAGGTCCGTGGCCAGCACGGGGCGCGCCGCGCCCTCGAGATTGCCGCTTCCGGGGGACACAACCTGATCATGGTTGGCCCGCCAGGCAGCGGAAAGACCATGATCGCTCGGCGCCTGCCAACGGTCTTGCCGCCGATGTCCTACGACGAGGCGCTCGATATCACCGCGATCCACTCCGTCGCCGGGCTGCTCTCCCCGGACAGGGGCCTCGTCGCGATTCGCCCGTTCCGCGCCCCGCACCACACCGTCAGCGCAGCTGGCCTCGTCGGCGGCGGGGATCCCATCCGCCCCGGCGAGGTCTCCCTGGCCCACCATGGATGCCTGTTCCTCGACGAGCTGCTCGAGTTCCGCCGCGGCGTCCTCGAGGCGCTCCGCGAGCCGCTCGAAGAGGGCACGGTCGCCCTTTGCCGCGCCCGCGCCCGCGTCGTGTTCCCGGCGCGTCCGATCCTGGTGGCCGCCATCAACCCCTGTCCGTGCGGCTTCCATGGCGACCGCGGCAATCGCTGCGCCTGCTCCCTCGATCGCGTCCGCGCCTACCGCGCGCGGCTGAGCGGGCCGCTGCTCGATCGCATCGATCTTCACATCTCCTTGCCGCCCGTCGACGTCGCTCACCTGTGCGCGCCGCTCGCCGACGGCCGATCGCCGCTCGACGCGCCCGAGAGCTCCGCGGCGGTGCGGGCGCGCGTTGTCGAGGCCCGGGCCGCGCAGCGCGCGCGCTTCGAGGCGGGGGAGGTCGCGGCGACGCACAACGCCGAGCTCGGCCCGCGCGATCTCGCGCGCGTCGCCATGCCGGACGTGACCGGCGCGCGCGTGCTCGCGTCGGCCGTGGAGCGGCTCGGCCTCTCGGCGCGGGCGTACACCAAGGTGCTGCGGGTCGCCCGCACGCTCGCCGACATGGACAGGAGCTCTGTCGTGCGGGCAGCGCACGTGGCCGAGGCGATCGGCGCGCGGCTGTTCGACCGCGAGGCCGCCTGCGGGCCGGCGCCCGCCACCACCGCCGCGGGCGCCTGAGCTCGCCAGAGGGCCAAGGACCACCGCGCCCGCAGCGATGCGGGCGCGATCGCGGCCGCCCCGACGGCCGCGCTGGATCGTCTGTCTGCGCGCTCGGGGGCGCGCACGTTCAGCACGCAGCAGTTGAACCGCAACAAGCAACGAACGCACGTCGAAGAGGAGAGACCGAGATGATGACCGAGATCGCTGAGAAGCTCCGCACCGTGAAGACCGTCGTCGGCACCATCGAGAAGCAGTTCGGGAAGGGGGCGATCATGTCATTGAACGACGAGAACGAGACCCGGGACATCGGCCTGATCCGGACCGGATCCCTGTCGCTCGACGCGGCGCTGGGGATCGGGGGATACCCGCGCGGGCGCATCGTGGAGATCTATGGCCCGGAGTCGTCGGGCAAGACCACGCTCACGTTGCACGCGATGCGGGAGGCGCAGCGCGCGGGCGGCGTCGCCGCGTTCATCGACGCCGAGCACGCGTTCGACGTCACGTACGCGCGCTCGGTCGGCGTCGACATCGACAGGCTGCTCGTCTCGCAGCCGGACAACGGCGAGCAGGCGCTCGAGATCGTCGAGATGCTCGCGCGCTCGAGCGCCGTCGACGTGATCGTCGTCGACTCGGTGGCTGCGCTCACGCCCAAGGCCGAGATCGAGGGGGACATGGGCGATTCGCACATGGGCCTCCAGGCGCGGCTGATGAGCCAGGCGCTGCGGAAGCTCACGGGCATATGCCACCGCACCGACACCACGCTCATCTTCATCAACCAGCTCCGGCAGAAGATCGGCGTCGTCTTCGGCAATCCCGAGGTGACGACCGGCGGCAACGCGCTCAAGTTCTACGCGAGCGTGCGGCTCGACGTGCGCCGGGTGGGGCCGGTGAAGGTGAGCGACGAGGCCATTGGAAGCAGGACGCGCGTCAAGGTGGTCAAGAACAAGATGGCTCCTCCGTTCAGAGAAGCCGAGTTCGACATCCGGTGGGGAGCGGGCATCGACGGCGCGGCGGATCTCATCGACTTCGCCTGCCAGCTCGGGGTCGTGGAGAAGAGCGGCGCGCACCTGTCGTTCGCGGGCGAGCACATCGGGCAGGGGAGGGAGCGCGCCCGCGAGGCGCTGATCGGCAAGCCGACGCTCGCCTCGTCGCTCCGCGCCGCCGTCGACGCGGCGGCGCCGGCGCGGCCCGGGGGCGGCGCGGCGATGGATTCCTGAGCGAGACCGGTGAGAGGGCGAGTCCGGCGAACGGGCGCCGCCGGACCCGCTCCTCGTATTCCACGACGACACGGCGCCTCACGAGGAGCGACGCAGCACGGCAGGCAAGGTGACAAGGAAGTCAACGAGAGAAGACGGCGGAGACGACCGAGACGACGGCAAACGATAGTAAACGCTAGTTGGCGATAGCAAACGACAGCAAACGACAGCAAACGACAGCAAACGACAGCAAACGACAGCAAATGACAGCAAATGACGACAACCAAGCACAGGAGCACATCATGAACGAAGGGCTGAACAAGGTGATTCTCATGGGCAACCTCGGCGCGGATCCGGAGCTGCGCTACACGGGCAACGGCACGCCGGTGCTCCAGCTCCGCATGGCGACGAACGAGTCGTTCGTCGACAAGAACAAGGAGCCCAAGGAGCGCACCGAGTGGCACAACATCGTGTTCTGGGGGCCGCGCGCCGAGGCGCTCGCGAAGGTGCTGACCAAGGGCGACGGCGTGCTGATCGAGGGCGGGCTGCGCACGTCGAGCTACGAGAAGGACGGGATCCGCCGCTACCGCACCGAGGTGATCGCGCGGGACCTCCGCTTCACCGGCCGCCGGGCCCTGGCGCAGCCGCCGCCGGGGCTGGAGGACGACGGCGAGGCGACGCAGCCCGGGACGGGGGTGCCGACCACCGCGCGGCTCGGCAAGAACGGCGCGCGGGGGCGGCCGCCGGAGGTGCCTGCGCTGGATGAGATGCCGTACTGAGGGGCTCCGTCCGGACGGGCGAGCGGGGCGAGGCGGCTTGTATCGAGCCGCCTCGCGGCGTCCCCAGCATGCGCCGTCTCACCCGGTCCGCGACATTCCCCTCCAGCGGTCGCCGTCGCGGCCCCATCGATCCCCCGGCGCTCAGCGCTTGGCGTGTTGCTGGATTCCACTCAGACCAGTTTTCAGGGCGATATGTCACCAGGTAACCCTTCACGGCCGCTGGCGCGCAGCGTCAGCCGCGAGATGCGCGCGATGCGTGCGATGCGTGCGATGCGTGCGATGCGTGCGATGACTGATTCGATGACTTCAGGTCACCATCACGCGGTGGACAGTATCCGGCAGTGCCGTCTGAAGAACTCTCGTGTCCTACATGAACACAGAAAAGTGATTGAATCGATGGATAATGTGCTCGAAGTGTGTTGACGAATGCCGTGCTTTGGAAGTAAACACTGGATGCTAGGCTCGACGCGACCAGGTGCGATTCTCTTGCTGTACACGATCGACCTCCTCAACCGAATCTGCTCGGCCTGCGGAACGGCAACGTGGTAACCGTCAACCGAGGTACTTCATGCTCAGCAATGCGGTTCGCTTTCTGATGGTGTCTGCTGCTGCTTCTTTCGTCGCGCTCGGCGCTGCCCCGGCCGATGCGTGCTCGCTGCTATCCAGCGGAGCGCTCGACTTCATCACCGCCGGTACGCCGTCGGCGGTCGGGGCTGTCTTCCTCACGAACGTTCAGAAAGAGGAGTTCTGGTCCGACCCGGACCCGATCGTGGACGCGGTGAACGACGAGGCCAATCTGTCCTACTACTGGGGTTCGACGAGCCCGAGCTCGGAGAAGTACTATACCGAGTTCACCAAGTCCGGGGCCATCGTCTCGCTGATCTCGAACATCTCGAACGTCGCTGCGGGTGACGTGCTCGTCATCAACAAGATGGTGGCAGGCGGCGTGCAGACCGCATACGGCGGGCACACCGTGATCATCACGGGCCCGGCGGTGCAGCTCACGACGGCCCTCAACCCGAAGTACGAGAACACGATCCAGTGGGCGCTGCCGATCGCCGACTCCACCAGCTCGGTCCACGGATGCAGCACCACCTGGCGTGACAGCCGGTGGACGAGCACGTGCAGCGACTTCGTCGCAGGTCCGGGGACGGGCTACATGCGCATCTATACCGATACCTCGGGAGTCCCCGTGGGCCACACCTGGAGCGTCACCTCGGTTTCAGCTGGCAATTATTACCCGATCACGAGCACGACCGTCCCGGTGCGGCCCTTCGTCATCGGCAGGCTGAACTCCTGCCCGCTGCCCACGCCGACCCCCTGAGCCGGCGCGCCTCCGGCGCAGCGGCGCGATCGCCGGGCGATCCTGAGGGCGCACGCCCTCAGGATCGCCGTCTCCCTCCTCCGGCGTTTACGGCGCGCCGCCCTTCTCGCCCGCCGCGGGCACGCGGCAGAGCTGGGCGATGCCCTTTCCGCTCAGCTTGTCGCGCGTCAGCTCGAACTGCGGCACGTACATGCAGAAGCGGCCGCCCTTCTCGGTCGCGATGCTCGTTCGACGCGAGATCATCTCCTCGAGCTCCGAGCGGCTGATGGCCTTGTCCGTCTTCAGCGTGTCCGAGACCTTGAGATCGACCGCGTTCGGGCAGCTGACGCTGGCGGCGACGGTGAGGTTGGGCTTCACCTTCTCCTGACCTTCGCGATAGTCAGCACCTGGCCCGGTCTGGCCGCCCGCTTGAGCCCTGCCGGCCTGGGCGCCTTCGTGGGCCTGGCTGCCGCCTTGAGCGCCGCCGGCATGGGCCTGGGCCTGGCTGCCGTCGGTCTGGCCCTGCGCACCCGCGCCGCTGCCCCGTCCCAGGTTGCCGCTGCCGGTCTGGCCGCCCGACGGCTGCTGCGACTTGCCCGCCGCGACGGGATCGATCCGACCTTTGACGGAGGCCGTGTAGGTGCAGCCTTCCTCGACCGGGAACGAGATCTGCTCCTGGAGATTCATCGCCTGTTTCTTCTGACTCTGCCCCTGTTGCTGCTGCGTGCGCTGTGCGCCGCTCGCGCTGGGCTTGTCGCCCTGATGCTGTGCGCCGCCCTGCGCCGCTCCCGGCGAGCCCGGTTCGCGTTGCTGCGGCGAGCCCGGTTCGCGTTGCTGCGGCGAGCCCGGTTCGCGTTGCTGCGGCGAGCCCGTGCCGCCCGTCTGTGCCGCCGCGAGCGCCGGCACGACCGCGAGCGCTCCCATGGCGAGCGCGAGCTGGATGGACCGATTCGATTTCATATTACCCCCAACCGTAGAATCTGCTTCCGATCGTACTCACCACCGCCGCGGGCCGACCGCCCACTAGGCGGCTTTTTCCCAGACCTTCCTTGACAGCGCGTCCTTGATCCACGCGAGGTGCCGCTGCTCATCGGTGTAGTTGCGCTCGACGATCGCGCGCGCCTCGGCCGTGAGCGACTCGTCCAGCGCCGCCTGGTATTGCCGGTTCGTGAGCTCCTCGTTGCCGCGCATGGCGAGGAGCGCGCTCTGGTCTCCCATGCTCGTGATCGCCGTGAACCCCTCGATGAGCTTGCCCTTGAGGTCGCGGGTCTGCGCCGCGATGCCGCCGAGCGACGTCACATGCGCGGTCAGATCCACCACGTGACGCGCGTGATCGTCCCTGAAGCTCGCGAGCCTCTCCTTGGTATGAGCGTGCTCGCACGCCTCGATGGCGCGGTCGTAAGCGGCGATCGCGTCGCGATCGAGCTGGATGAGGTCGTTGAGCACCTCGATGACGTCTCTCGCCATGATCGACACTCCTTCCGGGATCCCGCTCCGCTCGGACCCCACCGCCCACCACCTGGGGCATTTGCGTGGGGGCGCAAGCCATGCGCACGTCGTCACCGGAACTTGTGGTCGCCGTTGCCGCGCCCGGCTCGGCCGCCGCTCGAGGCGGCCGATGGCGGCCGTGGCGGGCGGTCCGGCATCCCGAACGGTCCGGCAACCTCGACCTGGCACGGACCGTGATTCACGTCGCGAGACGAGAGACGAGAGACGAGAGACGGGAACCCCCGACAGCTTCCGTGGACCGGCGCCGCCAGCGCCGGCGCCGCGGGGAGATGAGATGTGCCTATGAAACGCTCTCTTGGCCGCTCCTCGATGCGCGCCGCGCTCGCGCTGCTCCTCGCCGCCTCCGCGGCCTGCGCAGAGGGGCTCGCGAACGCGCCCAGCATCAACCGCGAATGGACCCCGGAGGACCGTGGTCAGGACGCCATCGCGAATGGCCCGAGCTCCTGCCCCAGGGAAGGCCCCGATCCGCTCTCGCCCCCCGGCGAGCTGCGCGAGATCTGTCCCAGGGCCGCTCCGCCGAGGCTGCCCAGCGCCGCCGCGTCGCCCTGAGCGCAGCCGGCTCGCGCCAGAAAACCTCGCTGCGCCCGCTGACCTCACGTTCGCGCGCGCAGGAGCGCGCGGCGAGCTCGGCGCGCAAGGATCCTTCTGCGGTCGACCGCTTCCACGATTCGACCGCCCGGATGTGGTTGTGCCTGCCAGCGCGAAGGCAGAATGTCCCGGCTGAGGCGAACTGCCTCATGGAGGAACTGCCTCATGGAGAAGGAACGATCGCCAGGGCTCCGGTCTGCCTCTACGGCTCGGGCGCGCCAGCTCCCGCCGTGGCGCCCGCTGCGGGGGGGCGACTCCGCCGCTCGCCCGAGGGGCACTCGCGGTGCCCGGCGCCCGCCGCGTCGACCGTGAGTTGGCCGGTCCGGCGTGGCTGCCGCGCGGTCGGGATGGTGATGGGCTCCTCGATGAGCTCCGGCGCCAGGGCGCCGCGGGCGGGGATGAAGCGCGGCTCGCCGGGCTTGCGATCGTCGGCCACCTTCCACGCGCGCGGCACCTTCCTCAGCCCGACGGGATAGAGGGTGAGGCCGTCGCGGTGGACGTGAATCCGCAAGAAGTTCTTGTAGTCCTGGATCCGGAGCGCCGAGAACGCTTCGTTGCCGTGCCGCCGCGCGACGTTGAGCGAGATCAGGAGATAGACGCCCATGATCGTCGACCCGACAGCGGCGCCGGTGGCGCCGACGAAGAGCGTCACGCCGAGGAGGCTCCACATGGACATGGACGGGAGGTCCCGGACGTCGACGCCGAGCAGCGCGCCGCCGAGGTGCGCGAGCCCGAGCGCCGCCCCGAGGTGCGCGAGCGCGTGGAGCGAGCCCGCGAACCGGCGATACCAGGTCTTGTAGGTGTCCGTGAAGACGATGAACACGAGCACGACGACGAGGACCCACCCCACGGCCCCCGGCCCGGGACGGGGCAGCGTCAGGGAGGAGAGCATGTAGACGAAGGCGGCGGCAGGCCAGAAGCCGAGGTTGTGCCGGGCGAACGAGAGGTTGCGCCAGGCGAGCCGGCGCGACTCCGACTCTGACGGGAACGAGGCGCGCAACGTATAAGGGCGCTGGTCGGCGCCTGCGCCGGAGCGGACCACGGTGACCGGCTCGCCGTGGGTCGGGTGGAGGAACGCGCCGCCGCCGCCGGCGATGACGTTCTGCCGGCCGTCCGCGGACTCGTGGCGGCGATAGTGGTGCAGATCCCCGGCGATGCGCGCGACGATCTCGACCCCGGGCCGCGCGTCGGCGAGCTGCTTCTCGAAGAAGGCGAGGTTGCTCTGGAGCTCTGGGTTGTAGATGGCGCCCTTCACCCAGTCGGGCTCGGCGGTGCAGAGGATCACGCGATCGCCGTCGCGCATGTCGTGCGTCGCCAGCTTGCAGAAATACTCGATCTGCGGCTGGTCGATGTCGGACTCGAGCTGGATGTCGACGCCGAGCAGCCAGAAGCCGTGGGGCAGCTTCAGCGCGAAGTAGCTCCGCGACTGGAACGTCTTCCAGGCGCCGAGCGTGCGTTTCTGGCCGAAGAGGCGCATGAAGCTCATCAGCCCGTCGTACCAGTCGTGGTTGCCGGGGATGGCGAACAGGTGCGGCGGATCCGTCACATCGGCCTTCGGGAGCGCGGCCGCGTAGGGCTCGACGAGCCGCGTCCAGTACGCCTGACGCGTGGCCGAGGGGTAGACCTGGTCGCCGCCCATGATGAGCACCTCTCCGCGCCTCGTCTCCCGGCCGCCCAGCGAGAGGCCCGGCCGCGCGAGGAGGCTCGCGATCGCGTAGGTGGGGTTGAAGCCATCGCCTGTGTCCGCCACGTAGTCGATCCAGAGCTCGTCGCGCATGACGCCGTTTCGGACGGCATAGTCGAAGGGCGGCTGCGGCCCCGCGATCGCCTCGAGGAGGCGGAAATCGCCGCGCGCGCCCATCAGGCGGGAGACGGTCATGTCGAGCGCGGAGCGGGCCAGCTGGAAGGGGCTGTACCAGCATGTCATGACGCTCTGCTGGAGCGCCGCGAGCCGCTCGCGATCCGGGCGATCGATCATCCGTCCCTCCGCTCAAGGGAGGCTATCACCGCCGGAGCGGCGCGTCGCCTCGGCCGCGCGCTCCAGCGGGCGCGACGATGGCGTGGGCACTCACGCTAGGCGAGATCACTGCCCTCCTTGAGACAGCCGGCGAGCTCGCTGAGGAGCTTGTCGGTCGCCTCCAGACCGCTCGTGAAGGCTTCGCCCTCCTTGGCTCGGCGGGTGAGGCGCATGTCGGGCGAGAGCCGGTAGGGTGAGGCCTTCGGCTGGACCAGCTTGAGCACCTTGGCATGATCGAGCGGGGTGTCCTCGCGCAAGTGCAGCGTCACGCCCTTGGCGCTCGCCTCGCATGCGAGCGCCTTCAGCCGGCGCAGCTCGGTCTTGAGCCGCATGAGGTGCACGAACCGGCGCGCCTCGAGCGGAGGCGCGCCGAAGCGATCCTCCATCTCGACCGCGAGGTCCTGCACGTCCTCGGTCGAGGCGGCACCGGCGAGCCGCTTGTAGAGGGAGAGGCGTACGCCTACATCGGAAATGTACTCTTCTGGCAGAAGTGCGTCGGCGTCGAAGGAGAGCTCGGTGTCGACGTCGTGGACCACGGGTTCGCCGCGCAGCTCGTGGACGGCCTCGTCGAGCATCTGGCAGAAGAGCTCGAAGCCAACCTGGGCGACGGTGCCGCTCTGCTCGGCGCCGAGGAGGTCGCCGGAGCCGCGCAGCTCCAGGTCGAGCGAGGCGATCTGGAAGCCGGAGCCGAGCTCGGTGTGGCGCTCGAGGGCCTCGATGCGGGCGCGGGCCTCGTCGGTCATGGCGTTCGGGGGCGGGACGATGAGGTAGCAGTAAGCGCGCTCCTTGGAGCGGCCGACGCGGCCGCGCAGCTGGTAGAGCTGCGAGAGGCCGAACATGTCGGCGCGGTCGATGAGGATCGTGTTGGCGCGGGGGATGTCGAGGCCGCTCTCGATGATGGCGGTGGCGCAGAGGACGTCGTAGCGCCCCTCGACGAAGTCGAGCATCGCCTGCTCGAGGTTCTGCTCGCTCATCTGGCCGTGGGCGACGCAGATGCGGGCGCTCGGGACGAGCTCGGCGAGGCGGGCGGCGCGCTCGTAGAGGCCCTCGACGCGGTTGTAGACGTAGAACACCTGGCCGCCGCGGCCGAGCTCGCGGAGGACGGCCTCGCGGAGGACGGCCTCGTCGTGGCGGGTCACCACGGTGCGGATGGCGCGGCGATCGACCGGGGGGGTCGTGATGATCGACATGTCGCGGAGGCCGGAGACCGCCATCTGGAGGGTGCGGGGGATGGGGGTGGCCGAGAGCGTGAGGACGTCGACGTTGGTCTTGAGCGCCTTGATGCGCTCCTTGTGGGTGACGCCAAAGCGCTGCTCCTCGTCGACGACGAGGAGGCCGAGCCGCTTGAAGTGGACGTCCTTGGAGAGGAGGCGGTGGGTGCCGATCACGACGTCGACGCTGCCGTCGCGGAGGCCGCGGGAGACCTCGTCCTGCTCCTGCTTGGTCTGGAAGCGGGACATGACGCGGACCTCGATGGGATAGGAGGCCATCCGGGATCGGAAGCTGAGGTAGTGCTGCTGCGCGAGCACCGTGGTTGGGCAGAGGACGGCGACCTGCCTGCCGGCGTTTGCGGCGCGGAAGGCGGCGCGGATGGCAACCTCGGTCTTTCCGAACCCGACATCGCCGCAGACGAGGCGGTCCATCGGACGGCCGGACTCGAGGTCGGCCGTAACCTCGGTGATCGCCCGGGCCTGGTCGGGCGTCTCGTCGAAGGGGAAAGTCGCTTCGAAGGCGCGGTAATCGTCGTCCGGCGGTGGAACGGGCTCCGCCGTGGCGGCGCGGCGCTCGGCGTAGAGGCGGAGGAGCTCGTCGGCCATCTTGCGGACGCTCTTCTCGACCCGCGCCTTTGTCTTGGCGAACGTCTGCCCACCGAGCCGGTCGAGCTTGGGGGCGCCTTCGCCGCCGCTGAATTTCTGGATTTGGTTCAGGCGGTAGACTGGGAGGTAGAGCTTGTCGCCGCCGGCGTACTCGACGGCGATGAGATCGACCGTGGTTGAGCCGACCTGCTTGTGGACGAGGCCAAGGTAACGCCCGATACCGTGCTCTACGTGGACAACGTAGTCGCCGACGCCGAGGTTGCGGAGGTCCTCAAGGAAGGCCTGCGACGGCTTCGTGGAGGAGGCGGCGGCGCGCGCGGCGCGGCGGTGAGCGCGGGCACCGAAGATTTCCTCCTCCGTGACCAGCGCGAGCCCCTCGGCAGGAGCGATGACGCCGCGCGCAAGAGAGCCCGTGACGACGAGGGCTGTGTCGCGCGGAGAGGCGGAGCTGCTGCCATCGAAGAACGCGGGGTCGAACGGACCCAGGTTGGCCTTCACCCGCACGTCGCGATGGCGGAGCAGGGCGACGAGGCGCTCAACCTGGGTCTGCGCGCGTGCAGCGATAAGCACTCGTAGGCCTGCTTCTTGCCAGGCGATCACGCGACGAACGAGCGGGTCGAGAGCGCCGTGCTTGCCGCGTGACGCGCGAGCCGTCTTGATGGCGCGCTCGAGGTCCGATTGGTCGCGCGTCGCGAGCGACGGGACGTCCTCAGGGACGACCTCGAAGCGCTCCAGCGAGTTCCGGTTTTCCACAGCACCCTCAACCCCGGTGCGGTGCAGGGCAAGCACGGCACGCGCGTCGAGCCACGAGGCAACGTGCGCCTCGTCCTCGTAGAAGGAGGCCAGCGGGAAGTGCGGCTCACGGTCCTTGTGGCTCCGATCGGCCGCGGCGCGACCGAGCTCGTTTCGCACGGCGGCGGTGACGGAGGACGGGTCCTCAAGGAGGATGAGCGCGTCGTCGGGCAGGTACGACGTGAGGGAGGCGAGGTCGATGAAGGCAGGCAAGTAGCCTTCGGCCCCGAAGAAGGCGCGGCCGCTCGCGACGTCGTCGACCAGCGCGCGCGCCTTGGTCGAGGGGAAGTCGATGACGTCACACGCGGCGCGTACCCGCTGGCGGGCCCGCTCGACATTGGCAGGCGTGAGGATCGCCTCGCGCGCCGGCGGGATCCAGACCTCCTTCACATCGGCGACCGTGCGCTGGTCGTCGGGGTTGAAGGTCTTGATCGATGCGACCATGTCTCCATAAAAGTCGATGCGCACCGGCAGCTCGGCGGAGGGCGCCCAGACATCGAGGAGGGCGCCGCGGACGGCGAAGGTGCCGGGGTCTTCCACGAGGGGGCTGCGGACGTAGCCCGATGCACCGAGGCGGGCCGAGAGCGCATCGCGATCCATCTCCTGCTCGGCGATGACGAGCTCGGCGTGTTCGGTGATCTCGTCCCTGGGTACGACCTTGCGGACGAGCGCGGTGATGGGGCAGACGAGGACCGACCAGGGAAGGTCCATGCCGAGGTGGAAGAGCGTGGCGAGGCGGGTCTGGGCGCCCCGGCGGTCCGGGTTGACATCCGCGTAAGGGCTGGCCTCGTTCGGCAGGTAGAGAAGGACGCGGCCGAACGTGGTCGAGCCGGCGGCCTCGGCGTCATCGGCGTCCCGATCGACGAGCAGGAACGAGGTATCGGCCGCCAGAGCGCGGGCGCTGTCGACGTCGGGGGTGAGGGCGATGATCCGGCGCCCGGCGGCGGCCGCGACGAGGCGACGGATGACGAGGGCGCCGGCCGAGCCGGCCGAGCCTGTGACATGACGGGTGCCAGGCGGCGTCGCGGCGAGCTCTGCGGCGAGCTCACGGGGCGTGACGACCCGGCGGTCTGCCGGGAGGTCGAGCGACGAGAGCGGCTCGAAGTCGGCCGGCGTGGAGGCGGGCGGGCCGCTGGTAGCGGTATCGTTCGAGGCGCTGTCGTCGACGTGGCCTGAGAGCTCGGCGATCGTGGCGCTGAGCGGGGAGCTCGAGGTGGAAGTGAGGGAGCGCTCGGGGGGCATCGGCGCAGCGCGGTCTAGCATAGGCGGCGCGATTCGACCCGCGGTCTCGACCCGACCGTGGTTCGTGCCACGCGGTGGTTCGTGCCACGGGGGGCACAACCCCACCGTGCTGCGGCAGGGGACGCAACCCCACCGTGCTGGGAGCGTATCTCGTGGACGTCGTGGCGGGGGCGCTACGCGACGCGCACGCCAGCTCGGTCCCGGCCCCGAATCACCTCTCGTCACGATGGTGATGTAGACTCTCGACTCCACTCCACGCAGACATTTCGACCGCTCGGACTCTGTGCACGCCGAGCCTGGCAGCTTCGAGCAAACCCGAACTGGCGAGCCAGTACGCCTTCCGGCCAGCCGAATTGTCCGTTGTTGCGCATGAATCGAGCCTTGAAGGAGATCGAGCGCTTGGTCCCTCCCGTCCCCTGCAGCAACGCTGTATCCAGGCGTCGATCGTGTTGTGCGACGGGCGAACTGATACTCCCGGTTTCCGATCTTAATTTAATCGTGTCGACAATGTGCTGGTCCTGCGTCTATGCGGCCGCAGGCTCGCCGTCGTTGACGGTGACCCCGTGGAACACGCGCATCCACCACGTGCCCGCAGGGAAAGTTACGCTGCGCACACCTGCACGCCATTGATTGATCGAATATCGGTATGCGATGCGAAAGGCTTGGACGGCCGCGATGGCGGCGTTCTTTGCGTCTGCCTGCCGGCGGCCGACTGCGAATGTTGGATTTAGATCGCGAATTGGTTCGATGCTCGTTGCTCGCTTGTACGGAGAAATGTTTCTCGCGCGCGCAGCCCCGAGGAAGCCAAGCCTTTGTCGCTGTAGGGAAGCGTGAGCCTGTCTCTCGTGCAGCTCGATCCGTCCTGTGATCTCGCGACGAAATTTGTCGGCATTGGAATCGCTGATCGACGGTGGAAGCGTGATCGCAAGTGCTACGTCGGTTGGCCATTCGGGGTTCTGTGGATTGAAGTATATTTCAGGGCGTTGGGCGCGCAGCACCCCGCAGCCGATGTCGCCGACGAGCACCTTGGCTCCTGGCCACTCATGTGCATGCGGTACGAGACCAGCAGCGACCGGATTTGCGAGGGTGTAAGCGATCTTGTCCACCAGAGCGTCCCGTGTTGCTAGCCGTACCACGCTCGTTGCTCGATCGTCCCACACCGGCCCCTCCCACGCGCGCAAGATCTTGGTCCCGAGAGCGACAAGCCGATGGAATCTCTGCAAAAATCGTGGGAGTTCACCATGTGTGTCTGTGACAACGATATGAATGTGCGTGGACATCACGCAAAGGGCGTGTACGAGGATGCCATAGCGATGGGCAGAGACCGCCAGGGTATAGATCACGAGCCGTGTGATCGCGGAATCGGGGCGGAAGAGAAAATGCCTTCGCAGCACACGGCGGGTGAGAAGATACGTAGCGCCGGGGACGATCGCACGAGGCTGGCTCATGCCTGACGGGTATATCAAGCGCCGTGCCAGACTCGAAATCGGCTGATCTTTGAGGATTTGGGTGATCGAGGAGGTGGCGGCCGTCATCCTCTTCGCCACCTGCGCCACCCAGTGATCAGGTCGGAGGGCAGAGCAGAGCGTGTGCGGAGCGCAACGTCAGTCGAGCGCGACATCGCCGCGACGAGCGCGACGTCGCAATGTGGCTCGGTAGGCAGGCGGCGGCTGCTGCGAAGGCCATGGAGGAGATGCTGGCGATGCATCGTGGGCCGGTAACAGAACCAAAGAAATAGCTCAACAATTCTAAAGGTGGACGCCGCCTCCCAGCGATACCCCCCACGTAGTCGCCCCTCGCTGCCCGGCCAGCCCGGATGGCGCATCCAGGTTGACGGCAACCTGGGAGCGCACGAAGAACACCGGCTCAATTTCGATGTTCGTATACAAGATTGCTGCCCATTGTGAGAAATCTCGCCCGGCGAGCGGCGCCGACTGCGCGAGCATCTGCACTCGCACTCCGGGTGTCAGCGGACCCATCCGCAAGCCCGCGTGAGCGGCGGCCAGGACCGCCAGCCGCGACGGGTTGGAGTTCACGGAAACGAGCACGGCTGGATCCAGCTCAGCGCCAACGATCACCGGCATGGACAGCTCCGCCCGGCTGCGGAGCAACAGCGCGATCGGGATCGCGTTCGGTGCCCACATCCAGTAATCCGCGAATCCGCGGGCCGCCGTAGCTACCGCGTAGTTGTACTCGGCCTCCGTATTCTTCGGGATGGTGCCAGGGAACGTCGTCACCGGCGGTGCAACCCCGACCCCGGCATAGATCGAGCGGTTTCGCTCCTCGATAAGCGCCCCCTGCACGGTCACGAACGGATTTCCGAAGCGAAACGACGAGCGCCGCGCCTCGCCCTCGATCCGAAACGTAGTCCAGGCCGACGTGACGTCCGTGGTTGCGAGCAGCCAGCTGTTCAGGCGAACGCCAGCCGCCACCTGCGGCGCGACATGAATCGTAGCCACGGCCCGGCTCTGCGGCGATGCTGTAAAAATGCCGTACAGCGCAACGTGACCGCGGCCGCCTGGTCGCGACGGAATGTCCCCCGTCGTCTGTGCCCAGCTCGGCGCCGCCCCGACCGAGGCAACCACGGTGACTGTGAGCGCGAGCCCGCGCGCTCTCCTTCTCACTTCGTCCTCCGGAACTTCTGCACGCCGCGACCCCTCAGGCTGGTGACGTAGACGCTGCCGTCGTGCCCAACGGCGATCCCGTGTCCCCAGTCGATCTCCCCGGGACCGTCCCCCGATGTGCTCCACCGGTCCACGATCTTCCCGTCGAGGCTCATCCGCAGCACATGCCCCCGCGGCCGCTCTGGATCCTGATCGCCTCCGTCTACAACGTAGATGTGCCCGTCGGGTCCGAAGGCGATCGCCCACGGTCGCCCCAGCGCTGCGCTCTTCCACTGCGCCAGGTAGTGGCCGTTCGCGCTGAAGACCTGAACACGCGCGTTCTCCCGGTCCGCCACGTAGACGCGCCCCTCATCGTCGGTGACGATGCCGTGAGGCGTGTCGAGTTGCCCCGGCCCGAAGCCCTTCTCACCCCACTCCATGACGAACCTGCCGTCCTCGGAGAAGCGCGCGATCCGCGCATGGTTGTAGCCGTCGGCCACGTAGATGTCGCCGTCCAGGCCGAAGGCCACGTTGGTGGGCCGGTCGAGCTGCTCGGGGCTCGTCGCGCACCCGATATCCGCCAGCAGGACGAGGATCCACACACCGATGCCCTTCATGGCGCCTCGCCGAGGGTCATGACCACATCCCCCTCCGCCGTCAGCTTGAACACCCGGTTCTGCTCGGAGTCCGTCACCCAGACGAAGTCGTTGCGATCCACCTCGATCCCGTGCGGATAGAAGAACAGCCCTTCGCCCCACGCGTCGAGCAGCTCGCCCGTCTCTGGATCGAAGACCAAGATCGTGGGTTCGCGGATCGGCGTGTCGTTCCCTGACGTGCGCCCGGCCGCATGGCTCACCAGCACGCGCCCTCGCGCGTCAACCGCCACATCAAGCGCTGGGCCGAACACCATCCCGTCAGGGACACGCGGCCACCCGTCCACGACCGCGTACGGCCCTGCAGGCGCGTCGTCCGCCGTCGGCGGTCGCGACGTGCACGCCCCCGCAAGCGCCAACCCTACCAGCCAGCGGCCCCCGCGCTGCGCCCCGGAGACCGACGTTGCGTTGCGAAGCAGCCATCCCATGACCAAGGATAACAATGTTATCCTGGTGGCGTCAACGGGCGAGGCGCGGACGTGGCAGGATGGTGGGCATGGGTGTGATGGGTGCCGATGAGCCGGTGGAGCGCGTGTTCATGGCGCTCTGCGAGGGACGGCTGACGCGGGACGATCTGACGGCCCGCAAGATCGCCGCATTCCTGGGCCAGACGACGATGGTGCTGTATCACCACTTCGGCTCGCTCGACGGATTCCTCATTCGCGTCGATGGCCTCGGGTGGCGGCGGCTCGCGGAGCGCCTCGACGCGCGGGCGCGCGCTGGCGCCGATGCGCGGTCGCTTGCCGTCGGGTACGTCGAGTTTGCGCTGTGCCATCCGGACCTGTACTGGCTGATGGCTGAGCGCCGCTTCGACCGCGCCCGCCTGCGCGAACAGGGGCGCCTGCGGCTCGCGCGCCCTCTTTGGAGCTCATTCGTCGAGCTCTTGCGCCATCTCGGCAGCAGGCGGCCGGAGGAGGATACCTACGTGCTCTTCGCGGGCCTCCATGGCATCGCGATGCTCGCGCTGAGCGGGCGCGCCAACCTGGGTGAGGTTTCGTCCGGGGAAACTCCTTCGGTTCTGGCTTATTCCAGTATGAGTGGAGTCCCGGGTGGTACCCCCCCACCACTCCCACCCCCACTCCCACTCGCACTCGCACTCAACCCGGGTGAGGATCCCGCGGGTGAGGATCCCGATCCCAACCTGGGTGAGGGTTCCGCGGGTGAGGGCCTCGCCAACCCGGGTGAGGGCCCCGTCGGAGATGCGGAGGTGGCCTTCGCCGCGGCACGCCGTCTCGCGGACCTCGTGCTCCCCGCCCGTCCACCCGAGCCGCCCGCCTCCCAGGCGAGCCGCGACCGCGGCGACCCCGGGCGCCGCGCCTGAGCCGTCCGTCCAGGCGCCTGCCGGCCCGAGGGCGCTCGCAGGACGCTCCGCGCCCGACGCACCGGCTTCCTGGCACACGGCTCGCCGGCCGGGAAGAAAGGGAAAGCGCGTCGACGCGCGCCTTCGCGCCGGGCGCATCCCTCGCGTGGCGCGGGGCTTGCGCTGGCGTCGTGAGAGACCGACCCCAGCACATCGCGCCCGTTCGCCGGACAGGCCCCGCAATGTCGGGGAAATCGGCACGTCCTGCGAGCTCGCGGCATCTATCTCCTTTCGGAGGTGTTATGCGCGCGCGACGCACGGTCGCTTGGTTGCTCAGCGGGGGGCTCCTCACCGCCGGCGCCGGTTGTGGCAGCGACGAACCGGAGGCGCTCGGCGCAGCTCGGCTCGCGGCCGTCGCGAGCGCCGACCGCACCGTGCACGCGGTCGATGCGCTGGGCGCTCAGCACCAGGCCGCGATCGCCGCCAACGCGGACGCGAGCATCCTCGTCGCGACTTACACCGATCCGCGCGGCGCCCTCGCGCATCCGATCAGCCTGTCCGGCGTTGCGCGCTCCGCCGACGGCGGGAGATCCTTCGCGGAGGTCCCCGGTCCGAGCGGCGCGGGGGTGCTGCCCTCGGTCGCCGGCGGCCAGGTGCTCGGCGCCCCGCGCGTCGTCCACGATCCGACCCGCGACGTGTTCGTCAGCTCCTCCACCTACGTTCGCCCCGCCGATGGCCTCCAGGGCCTCTGCCTCCATGCCTCGAACCCCGGCAGCGGCACGGCCGGCTCCTCGTGGTCCGCGCCGGTCGAGGTGACCCCCGCGTTCGTCGCGGGGGAGAGCGCCGAGCAGGCCTCCATCGACGTCAACCCGGCGACAGGGCGCCTCTCCGTTACCTGGGTTCAGCGCGACGGAGCGCCTCCGAGGATCCTCTACAGCCACTCCGACGATCTCGGCCAGACCTGGTCGCCCGCGGCCACGATCGCGCAGGCGCCCGCCGGCGGCGATCTCGACGGGCCGAGCGCGCGCATCCTCCCAGGCGCGACCGACAGGGACTCGGTCGTCTACGCCGTCTTTCGCGCCATCGAGCCGGGGACCTCGCTGCGCAACCTCGGTTGCCGCCGGTCGACCGACGGAGGCCTCACCTGGGAGCCGCTCACCCTCCTCGACGAGGCCAGCTACCCCACGGAAGACCAGATCCTCGGCGTCGACCACGGAAGGAGCGCCCCGTCGATCGACGTCGACCAGGCCACGCGGCAGGTCTACGTCGTCTACCAGCGGAGCGGCGCCCACGGCACAGGGGACATCGCCCTGCGCTCCTTCACGGAGCAGTGCACCGCAGGCCCCGCCGTCCTCCTCAACAGCAATCCAGGGCGCGATCGGGCCCAGTTCTTCCCCTTCGTGGCCGTCGACCGAACGACCGGCACCGCGCACGTCGTCTACTACGACCAGGATGTCGACAGCTCGGGCGACCTGACCGAGATCCTCCACACCGCGTCGAGCGATCAAGGCGCCTCCTTCAGCCCGCCGGCGCCGATCTCGGACCGCCCCTTTCACGCGGGCCACGGCAACGACGCCTCCCGGCAGAACCTCGGCGACCGCATCGGCGGCGTCGCGCTCGCCGGTGAGCTCTACAGCGTCTTCAGCATGACGGCCACCCCGCCGCGGTTCGACGAGGGGCAGCCGTCGTCGACCTCCCTGATCGCGCCCAACGTCCACCTCGACATCCTCGACGAGCTCGCCCGCGTCCCGCCGCTGCGCGCGGCCGGCGCCCGGATCGCGGACACCGCGTGCGGCGCCCTCGCGAACGAGCGCGTCGATCCGGGGGAGCTCGTCGACGTCGGCGTCTACCTCGAGAACTACCTCGCCAACCCGATCTCCGGCAGGACGACCGTCTCCCGGATCACCGCCGCGCTGTCGACGGAGACGCCCTCCGTGACCCTCGTGAGGGCGAGCGCGCTCTACCCGGATATCGGGCCCCTTCGCACCGTCGCCGGCGACGCGCCGTTCGTCCTCAGGACGGCCCGGGACTTCGTTCCGGGAACGCCGATCGATCTGACGCTCACGGTGAGCTCGGCTCAGGGCACCATCGAGCTGCCGATCCAGCTCGAGACGGGCTCGCCGGGCGCCGCGGAGGTCCTCCTCCGCGAGGATTTCGACGCAGCGAGCGCGCCAGCGCTGCCCTCCGGCTGGCAGTCGGTGCGCGCCGGCGGGACGGCCTCCGCCTCGCCGTGGACCGTCGCGCAGACGCTGACGCCCGGAAACAACGCGGCATCTCACGACGAGGAGGCGGCGACGTCGCTCGTCGCGCTGGTGTCGCCCGCCGTGACCATCCCGGAGAGCTCCGGAAACTCCCACGTCACGCTCGACTTCGATCTCACCTACGAGCTGGAGGACGATCCGCAAAAGCTCATCCAGGCGTTCGACGGTCTGACGCTGCGCGTGGAGGATCTCACGGCCGGCGCCGCGCCCCGGGCGGTGCTCGCGGAGGCGTTCGCAGAGCGGATCGTCACCGGCGGGAGCCACCACTTCCCAAAGCACCTTCCAGCCCGCGACGACCCGGACTACCTGGAGGATAACGCGGTATGGTCCGGCAGCTCCAGCGGGAGAAAGCGCGTGTCGATCCGCTTCCCTGGCGCGGGGCTGCGCGGGCGGACCGTGAGGCTCCGCTTCGACTACACGCAGGACGACAGCCGGGTCTGCACGGATATCGGGCGCCCCGGGCCGTGCGGCGTCGCGGTCGACAACATCGTGTTCGCGGCGGCGCCGATCGTGTCCGGCGCCTGCGGGGCGGATCTGGCCATCACCCAGACGGCCGCGCCGGATCCTGTATCGCCGGGCGCGCAGCTCACGATGACGATCGACGTCGCCAACGAGGGGCCGGGCGATGCGAGCGACGTCGTCGTGTCGTCCGTGCTGCCCGCCGGGGCGAGCCTCGCCAGCGCCTCGGGGACCGGCTGGACGTGCGAGCTGGCCGGCGGAGAGCTCGTGTGCCGGCGCGCCTCGCTCGCCGCACGGGAGAGCTCGTCGATCGCGGTCACCATGGTCGCGCCCACGCTCCCGCCGCCCACGGTCGACGAGGAGATCGAGAGCACGGCGAAGGTGAGCTCGAGCGAGCACGATCCAGCGCCGGAAAACAACGAGAGCGGCGTGCGCATCGACGTCTCCGTGCCGGCGCGCTTGATCGGCTATCTCACGGTCCTCGGCGAGCGCATCCCCCGCGAGGATCTCGCCTATACGGCGCTCATCAGCAACACGGGGGGGCGCGTGCAGCACGACAACGCAGGGTTCGAGTTCGTGGACGTGCTCCCGCCCGAGCTCCTGCTGGAAGGCGCGTCCGCGGACAAGGGCGCGGTCTCGGCCGATCCCGCCACCAACACGGTGGGCTGGGACGGCGAGGTCGAGCCGGGGGAGTGGGTGGTGCTCACGATGGAAGCGATCCTGCGTCCCCTGACCGATGGACTCGTCATCACGAACCAGGGTACGCTCTTCTTCGACGCGGACTCGGACGGCGTCAACGAGTCGAGCGCGATGACCGACGAGCCCCTGTTCGCCGGCGCGGCCGATCCGACGGTGCTCACGGTGAGGCCCGCCGTCTGCGGCGATGGCGAGCTCGGGCTCGGCGAGCAGTGCGACGACGGCAACCTGCGCAACGGGGATTGCTGCTCGGCTCTGTGCACGGCCGAGCCGCCGACCACGATCTGCCGCATCGCGACCTCGCTGTGCGATCCCGGGGAGTATTGCGACGGCGCAGGGAGCTGTCCCGCGGACGTGAGCCTGCCGGACGGCGCCAGCTGCGATGATTTCGATGTCTGCAATGGCAGCGAGGTGTGCTTCCAGGGACTCTGTCTGAACGACATCCCGCTCGACTGCGACGACGGGGATCCGACGACCACGGACGAATGCCATCCCTTCTTTGGCTGCCGGAACACGCCGAACAGCGCCACCGCGGGAGGGGGCGGAGGCGACGACGGCGGAGGGATCGCAGCAGGCGTGGGCGGCAGCGGCGTGGGCGGCAGCGGCGCAGGCGACAACGGAGCTGGCGGCGGCGGCGCAGGCGGCAGCGGCGCAGGCGGTGGCGGCGACGCCGGAGGACCGGCCGAGGGCGCCGGAGGCAGGGGCGACGGCGCGGGCGGCGATTGCTCCACCGATGCCGGCGGGGCGGGCGGCACAGGGGTCGGCGGTGGCCGAGATGCGGCGGGTGGGGGTGGGGAAGGGGGAGGGGGCCAATCCGAGGGAGGAGCGCCCCCGGTCCACTGCTGCTGTTGTTTGGGCGTCAGCTGCGCGTATGCCGTCATCGGCGGTGAGACCGAGCGCGCGTCAGGAGCGGCCCGCGCGCTCGCGCTGTGCGGCGTCCTCGTGGCGCTCGGCAGCGCGCGCCGCGCCCGCCGCCGTCGCTGCTGACGGCGGCGCCCGCGCGCCCCTCGATCACCTGTAGACGAAGACCCCCTTCAGATCCTCGGTCTGCGAGATGGGCGCGCCGTCCTTCTTCGAGGTGGTCCTGAACTGGTAGATCATCCCCGGGATCAGCGCGGGACCGTCGTACTCGACGGAGACGTTCTCGCTCCCCGACACCCTGGGCACCTCCAGGTCCTCCCAGATCTTGGCGCCGAGCGCGTCGAACAACCGTACCTCGTACAGATCTTCGCTGGAGTCGTCCTCGAAGACGAACGTCGGTGTCCCGCTGACCTCCTCCAGCGTGCTCGCGCCGGGCGAGACCACGGCGAGCGCGCCCGTCACCTTGAACGACTCCGCGACGGGCAGATCCTGGCCGGAGACCGTGATGCGCACGATCTCGGTCCCGCCAATCGACGTGTCAGGATCCCGCACGAGCGCGTCGTCCTCGAAGGCGGCGAGGACCACGTAATCGCCATCGGGCACGCCGGCGATCGAGAACTCTCCGGTGACGTTGCCTTGCCGGAGCCCTCGCGGGGCCTCGCCGCGCGCGGCCGCCTCGTCAAAGGTATCGGCCACGACGAGGATGACCGAGGTCGCGCTCCCCCCTGGAGCATTCACGATCTCGACCTTGCCGCTCACCACCGCCGTGGCGTCTCCGGTCGCGTGGAGATCCACGCCCGTCGTCTCCTTGCCGGCGCTGACCGTCGCGCTCGCCGTGTCGAGCGCGAGGTCGGCGGCATAACCCTTCACCGTGACGTCGCCCGCGGCCACGTTGTAGATGGTGTAGCTGCCGTCGAGATCGGCCGCGCCGGTGGCGCCGCCCGCGACCAGCAGCGCCCCGCCGGGCTGGTCGGCGTGGACGACCCCGGAGATGGAACCGAGCCCCTCGCTGTCCGAGAGCGGCAACAGCGAGATCTCCGTCGCCGCCGACTCGATCGCGGGCGGCTTGCCCGCCGCGGTGGAGAGGTCGATGGGCAGCGCGACCCGCGGCGCCTTCGGGAACGTCTCGTACGCCTGCGCGTCGGCGCGCAGCGTGATGTCGACCTCGATCGGAGCGCCGCTCGCGTCGCGCCGCGCGGGCACGACGAGCTCATACGTCCCGTCGGCCCCGGTGACCGCCACCCGGGAGATCACCGCGTCGCTCGGATCCCGGGCGAGCACGCGCGCGCCCGCGATGGCCTTGTCGTCGAGCGAGTCGTAGACGCGCCCCCTCAGGATCACCGGCTCGAAGCAAGCGGGCTCGGCGCCCTCCACCTCCTCGCACACCTGCGAGGCGGCGCACCCTGTCTGCGCGGCCACCGAGCAGCTCTGCGGCTGACCCTCGTCGTCGCCGCCGCATCCCATCCCCATCAAGGCGCACAGCATCCCAACAGACATCGAGCGCATCACCATCGACTCGTCTCCTTTCAAACCACGTCTCGTCGCTGCAAGCTCAGCTTCTCAGCTCGTGAGCGGCCAGCGCCGCGGCCCGCGATCCTGTCGTCGCTCCGAGCAGGGACAGTGAATCACGCAGGCGCGGCGGGCACCGAGCAGGGGGAACACCTCCCTCCGGTTCTTCTGTGTCTTTCATGGTTCAATCCCTGTCCTCGAATCCAGGGAGAACCCGGGAAAGCGTAGGGCTAGTTCAAGATGACCTGGCAGCAGCCGGTGATGCAGTAGTAGCCTGCGGCACAAGGCTCCTGGCCGGAGAGCCCGCACGGCTGGATCCCCGCCGCGCACTGGCCTTGGGGCTCGCCGGTGGGCCCGCCGCCGCTGCCGGTCGCGTCTCCGCCGCCGCCTGTCGCGGCTCCGCCACCAGCTCCGCCACCCCCGGCGCCGGTGCCGGACTCGAAGCAGTCGTCTGGCAGCGTGTCCTTGCCAAGGCACAGCTCGCAGCGGCCGCACTCGTTCAGGCAAGCATCCACGGGCGTGCAGGGCTCGCAGCGGGTCGGGTCGGACTCGTTGCCGCGCGAGCAGGAGCCTTCACCGGTGCCATCGGCGTCGGAGCCGAGCCAGACGTACTTGCCGCCGCCCGCCGGGAGCTCGCAGCAGCCGAAGCAGTCGCAGCCGTTCGGCGTGAGCGGACCGCAGGTCCTATGGCACGTATCGGACTGCTCGTCGTTGAGATCGCTGCAGCTCTTGCCGTCGGCGCCCGGCGTCGAGGCCCCGCTGTCATAGGCGCACATCGTCCCGTTGCTGGACTCCGGGTGAAACCCGGGCGCGACCTCGTGCTCATCGCACTTGTGGTTCCAGTGGCAATCGTCGTTGCCGGAGCCGGAGTCCTGGTCGAAATAACAGTCGACGGTGCACGCCGGCCCCGCCTGGCCGGGGATCCCGCCGTAGTAGCTGCCCTCGGTGTTGTCGCACGGGCCGAGGCAGTCCGGATCCTGCGCGTCGAGGAGCCCATCGTCGTCGTTGTCGACGAGATCCCCGCACGCGTACGTCTTGCCCTGGCACTCGACGATGCTCGTCGGGGTCGCCATGCCTCCGCCCGCAGCGCCGGTGCCGGCCCCTCCGCCGCTCGCGCTGCCGCCGCCGCTCGCGCTGCCGCCGCCGCTCGCGCTGCCGCCGCCGCTCGCGCTGCCGCCGCCGCTCGCGGCGTCGCCTCCTCCCGCGCCGCCGGACGGGGCGGCGCCGTCAACGGTGCTGTCGCTACAGCCGGCGCTGAGGGTGAGTCCAAACAGGGCGGTCACCAACGAGAGAGAGAGAGCTAGGCGCATGGTGTCTCCAGAGGTGGCTCAGGCGCTCCCGTCCGCAGCGCGCGCTGCGGAGCGGGACTACCGGCGCGTTCATCCGGAGCAGTTCCGCCGCGGTCAGGTCACGGCTCAGAAAAATGACCCGTCGCGAAAAAAACGCGGAGCCATCGTGAAACCGGCGTGGGGTCGTGGGGTGATAACCCACGTTGTGCTCGCAGTTGTCTCTTCTCTTTCAGCTGGCAACCGAGCGGGCACGCTCGTCGCTCTCATGGGATCGCGTGGCCGCTGCGCGAGGGCCGCGCGCAGCGGCGGTCACGCCGCGTGATCGCGCCGCCTGCGGGCGCCCAGGCCCAGCGCGCCGGCGAGGAGCCCCACGAGGCCGACGAGCGCGCCGCCGCGCTCGCCTCGCTGCATCGCGCAGACGAGCCCGGACGAGACCTCCGGCTCCGTGGACCCGCCGCCGCTGCCCGCGCCGCCGCTGTCGTCGCAGGCGTCGCCGACCCCGTCGGCGTCGCCATCCCCCTGATCCGCGTTGGCCGCGAGCGGGCAGTTGTCGTCGCCGTCCGGGACGCCGTCGTTGTCGTCGTCCGCGTCATCGACGTCGCAGGCGTCGCCTTGATCGTCCTCGTCGTTGTCGGCCTGATCCGCGTTGGGGACGGAGGGGCAGTTGTCCTGCTCGTCCGGGACGCCGTCGTTGTCGTCGTCTTCCTCGCACGCGTCGCCCTGACCGTCGCCGTCGCTGTCGGCCTGATCGGGGTTGTGCTCCTCGTCGCAGTTGTCCGCCGCGTCGCTCAGGCCATCTCCGTCCACGTCCTCGCAAGCGTTGCCCACGTCGTTGCCGTCGGCGTCCGTCTGGTCGGGGTTCGGCACGTGCGGGCAGTTGTCCGTCTCGTCCGGTATGCCGTCGCGGTCGCCGTCGACGTCGGCCCCGAGGTCGCAGGCGTCGCCGCGGCCGTCCCCGTCGCCGTCGGCCTGATCCTGGTTGGGCACGTGCGGGCAGTCGTCCTCTGCGTCCACGACGCCGTCGTTGTCGTCGTCGTCCTCGCAGGCATCGCCGGTGCCGTCGCCGTCCGTATCTTCCTGGAACAGATTGGGCACGACGGCGCAGTTGTCCTCCACGTCGACCACGCCGTCGTCGTCGCTGTCGGGATCGCAGGCGTCCCCGAGGCTGTCCCCGTCCGCGTTCTCCTGGCCAGGGTTCTGATCCACAGGACAGTTGTCCTCTGCGTTGCGCAGCCCGTCGCCGTCGGCGTCGATGTCGGGCTCGCAGAAGTCGCCGATGCCGTTGCCGTCGCTGTCCTCCTGGTTCGGGTTGCGCGCGGCAGGGCAGTTGTCGCAGAGATCGCCGATCTTGTCGTCGTCTCTGTCCTGCTGGAGCGAGTTCGGGACGTCGGGGCAGTTGTCGACGTCGTTGTCGATGCCGTCGCCGTCGTCGTCCCCGGCCTGACAGACGTCGCCGGTGCCGTCTCGATCGGAGTCCACCTGATCGTCGTTCGCCGTGAAAGGACAGTTGTCGTCGGCATCCAGGACACCGTCGTCGTCGTCATCGTCGTCACAGGCGTCGCCGGTGCCGTCCTCCTCCGCATCCGACTGGTCCGCGTTCATCGCGACAGGACAGTTGTCGCACGCGTCGCCGACGCCGTCGGAATCCGAATCCCGCTGATCCCGATTGGCAGCGGACGGGCAGTTGTCGCACGCATCGCCGAGTGCATCGCTATCGGCATCCGCCTGGTCCGGATTCTGGGTCTGCACGCAGTTGTCCAGGGGATCCACGACCCCATCCAGATCGGTGTCGGGGTCCTCCGCCCAGCCGGTCGCTGGCAGGATCAGCCCGAACAGGCCCGCCACGAGCCCCACAGAGAACCGTCGCCCGCGCGACCGCACGCCCCTCGTCCCCGCACGTTTCATCGCGCCTCCATCCTTCATGGCCTTCATGGCGACAGCTTGGTCACGAACACGTCCGTGCCCTCGCCTCCCTCGATCCGCTTTTCCCCGAACGTCACCCTCCCGGTGAACGCGCCGGTCACGTAGACCTGCCTGTCGCGATCGATGGCCACGCCCGTCGCCCGGTCCGCGCCAGCGCCGCCGAAGCGGTGGCTCCACCGGTAGCCGCCCTCCGGATCGAGCTTGGCGACGAACACGTCGTCGTCCCCCGCGCTCGTCACCGACCCGTCCGCCAGCGTCGTGTCTCCGCGGAACCCCCCCGCGACGACCACGTCCCCCGCGCCGTCGACGAGGAGCTGCCCCAGCGACGCGCCGTCCTCGCCGATCACCCGGCTATAGATGTGCTCGCCCTCCGGATCGAGCTTGGCCACGAACACCGCCTGGTGCTCCCCGGCCGCCCGAGGGCCCCCGCCGAGATCGATCGTCGCGCCGAACTCCCCGCCCACGATCACGTTGCCCGCCCCGTCCACCGCGACCGCCCTGGCCCGCTGCGGCCCCGCGTCGCCGAAGCGCTTGCTCCACTGGTGCCCGCCGAACGGGCCGAAGCTCGCCACGAACACGTCGAAATCCCCGGCGCTCTCCAGCGGATCGCCGCCCAGATCGAGCGTGCCGGCGAAATCTCCGATCACGATCGCGTTGCCGCGCGCGTCCATCGCCACGGCGCGGGCCTGCTGATCGAAGCCGTCGCCGAACCGCTGGCTCCAGAGCAGCACGCCGTCGTCGTTGAAGCTCGCCAGGAACACGTCGCTGCCTCCGGCGCTCTCGAGCCGGTTCTTGCCGACGTGCAGCGCGCCCGAGAAGCGGCCGGCCACGACGAGGCGATCCGGCGCCGCCGCGACGCTCGTCGCCGCCTGGAAGCCGATGCCCCCGAGCGGCTGCAGCCACAGCTCCTGCCCCGCCGCGTCGAGCCTCGCGACGTAGCCGTCTCGCCCGCCGGCGCTCGTCCGCGGCTCGCCGCCGAACTCCAGCGTGCCGGAGAACTCGCCCGCGACCAGGAGACCCTCGTTCCCGTCCGGCACCAGCGCGTTCACCGTCTGCGGATCGAACGCACCGAAGCGCTTCAGCCCGAGCCCCGACCCGTCGCTCGCCGAGAGCCGCGCCCAGAAGACGTTCTCCTCGCCGATCGGGGTCACGCTCTCGTCGTCGAGGGCCACGTCCTCCGCCTTCGTGAGCCTGCCAAGGAGCGCCGCGGTGCGGTCGTCGGCGACGGCCACGCTCGCCCCTGCACGCTCCCCGTCGCCCCCGAGCGCGCGCGCCCACTGCACCTCGCCGCCCGACTGCGGCGCGCCGCCGCCCTCGCCGCCGGCCCCCACAGGGGTCGACAGGCTGAGCTCGGGCGCGCAGCCGAGCACCGCAGCGCCGAGCGCCGCAGCGCCGACCATCACGACGCCGGGTGCGCCGGCTGTCGCCGGGTAGAACCGCCGTACCCTCATCAGAACACCCCCTGCCACACCACGCCCTGTGTTGTGGGCGTCGCGATCGGCACGAGCGACGACGCCTGCTCGCCGCCCGCCATGGGCCGCAGGAGGATGCCGCCCAGCGCCGCGCCCACGCCCGCGAGGCCGACCGCGCCGAGCGTCACCGACAGCCCCAGGCTGCGGTTCCACCGCGCCCGGAGCGCCTCCATGCTCTCGAAGTCGTGGACGCCCCGATCGCAGACGGACCCGGGGCACTCGTCCTCGACCCGAGCCCGCGCGGCCATGTGGTCGGCAGCGAACACCGCGCTCCCCGCAAGCGCCGCGAGCCCCACGCCGCCCGCCGTCCATGCCCACAGCGGCACGGGCGCGCGGGGCTCCGCCGGCGCGTCCGCGGGCGGTAGCTGACCTCCGCCCACGTCTGCGCCCATGCTCCCACCTGCGGCGGCGCCTGCCTTCGGCGCGGTCGACTGCCCCGGTACGAGGCGGATGCGGACCTCCACCGGCGCGCGCTCCGCCTGCTTCAGCGTGACCTCCCGCCGCGCCGTCTGGAAGCCAGGCGCCGTCACCACCACCTCGTGGCGACCGGGGTTGAGCTTGCGCGGGTAGGGGAGCGCCGCGCGGGGGATCGGCTGGCCGTCCACGCGCGCCTCGAGCTGGTCCAGCGCCGGGCCCTCGATCCGGAGCTGGAGCGACGGGATGCGCGCCTCGAGCTGCTCGACCATCGCCGCGGCGGCCGCCCGCGCCTGCGTGAACACCGGCGGCTCGTCGCTCCCGAGGGGCAGGTGGACGACCTCGTAGGCCGTCTCCCGGGCCTCGATCAGGAGACCGAGCGCCTCGTCGGCGCGCGCGAGATCGAGCCCCGTCGTTGGGGCGCGCACGAGCGCATGGGCCGCCTGGAAATCATCGCGGGCGCCGGCGACGTCCCCCGCGTCGCGCTTCTTGCGCCCCTCGATGAGGAGCGTCCGCGCGGTCTGCCGATCGGCCGCCGAGGGCTCGGCCCGCGCCGGAAGCGACCCGGCGACCGAGAGGACAGCCAGGGCTATGCCTGCGGCGCGGGAGGCACGGGGGCGCAACAATTTCATCTCATCACCAAGCCGTCCGGGACAGCCCCGGACTACTCGATCATGATCGCACGCCGCTCGCGCGGGGGTCAACTACGCCAGCGCGCGCGCATCGTGCTCATGGGGACATGGCATGCGCATCGCGTATGGCGTCGATCGCGTCGATCACGTCGATCCACGCCCATTGCGCTCATCGGTTGTTGGCGCTCGCGACTCGCTCCGTTCACGTGGCCGGGCGACTCTGGGGCAAGGGCACGGCCGCCGGCTGGCCGGCGACCCCCTCCCGCTCCCTCGGCGGCGAGACCGATCCTCCGGCGCCGAGAGGCGCCTCGCTCGGCGCGATCGGCGTGAGATCGGCCGTCGCCGGGCCTCGGAGGACGCGGCCCATGGCGTCGAAGCGTGCGCCGTGACAGCGACAGTCCCAGCTGCGCTCCGCGGAGTTCCACGAGACCACGCCGCCGAGGTGGGTACACATGGCCGACATCTCGTGGATCTGCCCTTGCGGATCGCGGTAGACGGCGAGCTTCTTCAGGCCCCTGCGCACGACGGCGCCGGCGCCGGGCGCGATCTGCGCCACGTCAGGGACATCGCCCTTGCCGAGCCACGAGGCGTACTGGCACGCGACATTGAGGTTCTCCTTCGCGTACTCGGAAACGGCGGCCAGGCTCAGGTTGACGCGGGTGGGATCGAAGAGCGACGCCATCCGGCTCTCGCGGCCCTGCACGAGGTCGGAGATCACGAGGCCCGCGATCGTCCCGTGCGTCATGCCGTTGCCACAGTCGCCCGTGGAGATGAGGATCCTCGATCCCTTCTTGATGCGACCGATGTACGCGAGGCCGTCGACCGTCTCCATCACCTCGCCGGACCAGCGGTGCAGCACCTCGCCGGCCTGCGTGAAGCGCTCTCTCGCCCACGCCTCGAGCCGCGCGTGGCGCTGATCCGCGTCGCTGGCCTGTCCGGTCTTGTGGTCCTCTCCTCCCACGAGGAGCACCTCGTCCGGGTCGTCCGCGCCGTTGATGTTGGCGAGGCGGACGTAATGGAACGGCTCGGCCGTGTCCCAGTAGAGCCCCGGTGGGACGGCGCCCCGCGGAATGCGCAGGCCGACGACGTAGGTCCGGTAACCCGCTTGCTTCAGGTGCACGGCGATGCGCGGAAGGAAGGGGGAGTTCGTGGCGAGCACGGCCTCGCTGGCGATCACCCGGTGCCCGCGCGCCGTCTTGACGACCACCCCGTGAGGCACGGTGTCCTCGTCGACGTCGACCACGTGCGCGAGTGTGTAGAGCCTGCCGCCGTCGCGCTCGATCGCCCGCGCGAGCCCCGCGAGGTACCTGCGGATATGGAACTGCGCCTGATCGGGGAAGCGGACCGCGGGCCCCGTATCGAAATCGAGCAGCGGCGCGCGGTCGACGTAATGGGTCGAGCCGAGCCCGGCGCGGTGCGCGGCCTCGATCTCGTCCCGGAGGGTGGCCGGGGGCGATCCCGGGGCTGTGAAGAGATAGCCGTGGACGCGCCGGAAGTCGCAGTCGATCTGCTCTTCCGCGACGATCCGCTCGATCGTCTCGATGGCCGCCGTGTGGCTCCTTGCGGCGAGGCGCAGGCGGCCTTTGCCGTGCAGCTTCGCGAGCGAGGCCCAGCGCCGGTCGAGCGCGTGCGTGATGTGCGCGGTGGTGAGCCCGGACTCGCCCCCGCCGATGGCGCCGTTGTCGAGGACGACGACGCGTTTGCCGGCCTTCGCGAGGAGATACGCCGTCGTCAGCCCGGCGATCCCCGCGCCGACGACGCACACGTCCGCCTCGTGGTCGGTCGCGAGGGGGGTCATCGGAGGGATGACGGCGTGGGTCCAGGCGGTGTTCTTGTCGTAGGCTCGCTCCGTCATAGGCGCTCCGCGTCTGGACGCCGAGCGCTTTGGCCCGGCGCTTCGTCTCGGTGATCGGTCGTGGGGTCCGCCGTCCGGGAGGCGTGATGATCCGCCGCGCCAGAGGCCCTGGATGCGGTCTCCATGGCCGCCGCGCCGCCGGCGCGCGCGGGGGGACGCGCGCCGGCGGCGCTCTTCGTTCGCGCGCGACTCGCGGGATGATGCAGATCGCGTACCGCGCCCACCGAAGCCCGGCGCGGCTTGTATGGTGGACGTGCCGCGGGGCTCGCGGTGGGGCATTCTGCCACGATGAAGCAAACCTGCGACGCGCGCGGCGCGCGTCCGAGGCCATCGCGGGCCGTGTGCAAGAGAACGGTTGGTCAGCGGGGAGCCCCGTCCAGGCGAGGCGCGCCGTCCAGGCGGGACGCGTCGTTACCGGCGGATCCAGGGATAGCCGATCGTTGCCACGAATTCGCCGCGACAGCTGCTTGATTCGATCCGCGCGCACGCGTACTTGACGTCCACGACACAGCAGATTGAGGACGTTCGACAGCCCACAGCGAGGGGGTGCCGGACCGGCCTTGGCTCCACCGAGCGCCCGCGGCTCGGGCTCTTCGTCGACACATGGAGGATGGATGAAAGCGCACTTCGTGACGAACGTGGCTCGGATTGCTCTTCTGACGAGCATGGGACTTCCCCTGGGCTGCAACGGCTGCGACTCGGAGCCTGAGGACGGCGTCACCTCGTCGACGAGCGGCGTCGGAGGCGGCGGCGGGCAAGGCGGCGAAGGCGGCGTCGCCGGGCAGGGCGGGGCCGGAGGCGGCGGCGGGCAAGGCGGTGAAGGGGGGGCCGGGGGGCAAGGCGGGGTCGGAGGCGCCGGTGGCAGCGGTGGAGTCGGAGGCGCCGGTGGCAGCGGTGGAGTCGGAGGCGCCGGTGGCAGCGGTGGAGTCGGAGGCGCGGGGGGGCAAGGTGGCGAAGCGGGCGCCGGTGCATCAGGTGGAGTGGGGGGCGCGGGCGGCAGTGGCGGCGCGGGCGGCAGTGGCGGCGGCGAGCCTCCGGCGTTCCTCGGAGATGCCCTGTGGGGGCTCGGCGCCGGCGAGGCGAAGAACGAGCGAATCGAGGCGATCGCGGCGGATCCGCACGACAACGTCGTCCTGGTCGGCGGCTTCGAGACGGCGATCAACTTCGGTGGCGAGGCGGACGCCCTCGCGAGCGACGGTGGTCTCGACCTCTTCGTCGTGAAGCTCGACGCGGCGGGAGGCCACGTCTGGAGCAGGCGTTTCGGGGGCAAGTCCGATCAGGTCGCGTTCGCGGTGGCCACGGATTCGATCGGCAACGTCGTCATCGCCGGGGAGTTCGAGGGAACCCTCAACTTCGGCGCGGACGCGAGCACGGAGCTCGTGAGCGCCGGTGGGAAGGACCTCTTCGTCGCCAAGCTCGACGGCGACGGCAACCACCTCTTCAGCAAGCGCTTTGGCGGCGAGCTCGACCAGGGCGCCACGGCCGTGGCCGTCACCGAGGCGGGCGAGATCATCGTCCTCGGCATGGTCGACGGCAGCATCAATTTCAGCGAGGCGCCCGGGACCGCGCTCGAGGGGAGCGGCGGTCCCAACGTCGTCGTCGCGAAGCTCGACGCCGGCGGCGGCCACCTCTGGAGCCGGCGGTTCGGGTCCGCGGAGAGCTGGCAGCGCTTCCGCAGCATCGCGGTCGGCGGGTCGGCCCTCTACGCGGCCGGCGCCTTCGGCGGAAAGCTCGAGATCGACGGCCACGTCGTGGAGAGCGCCGTCGACGGCTCGCGCGACGACGAGCCGATCCACGGCATCGATGGGCTCGTCCTGCGGTTCGATCTCGCATCGGGCAGCCTCGTCTGGGGCCGGTCGCTGGGCGCCGCCGGCGAGCAGTTCGCCAAGTTCATCAGCCTCGGGCTCGACGGCCATCCGGTCATCCTCGGCAACTACAGCGCTCCGTTCCGCGTCGGGCCCACGGACATCGAGCGCGCCGCCGTCGGGGATTACGACCTCTACCTGGCCCGGCTCGACGCAGAGACCGGTGAGCCGCTCGCCGCCCGTGGGCTCCCGTCCGCGGGCGACGAGTTCGTCTGGGGCTTCTCGCAGGACCCCTGGGGCAACCACGTGCTGAGCGGTTACTTCACCGAGGCGCTCGAGCTCGGCGGGGCGCCCGTGGAAATCGTGCCGCCCGAGTCGGGCGACGCGTTCGTCGCGAAGCTCAGTCCGGACTTCTCCGAGGAGCTCTGGTCCGACGTCTACCGCGATGGGGTCTTCTGCTTCTCGACGGCCCAGGCCGTCACCGGCAGCGGGAACACCGTTGCCGCTGGCCTCTTCCACGGCGAGCGGATCGAGCTCGGCGGCGGCCTCCCCGCCGTCGAGCACAGCGCGCCTGTGGGCGATCGCAGCAACGGCGACGTCTTCCTCGTCACCCTGTCGCCGTGACGGACGACCGGGCGCGCAGGCACCCCCGCGCGCCCGATCACCGGCGGCGATGTGCCGCAGCGCTGCTCAGTTCGTCTCGTGGCGCGGCCCGACGGCGTCGGCGTGCTGTGCGGCGCTGCTGCCCTGCTCGTCCTCGCGCTCGCTCTCCCCCGGCGCGCCGCTCTGTCCGTCGCCGCGCGACTCGCCGCCCTTGCGGCCGATCTGCGCCATGTGTCCGCGGTTCTGGCTCACGGCCGCGCCGCCCTTGCGGCCGATCGCGGCCATGTGCTCGCGATTCTGGCTCACGCTCGCGCCGCCCTTGCGGCCGGCCGCGCGGGCCTCCTCGGAGCTGAACTCGTGGGCCGTGCCCTTCTCGTGCGCGGCCTTGCCGCCCATGCTCGCGATCGCGCGTTGCTGCTTCTGGTCCATCGCGGCGAACCCACGACTGCTGCTCTGACCGTGTTGCTGTGCCATGAGTCGTCTCCTTGGTGTCGGGGCGCATCGCTTCAGCGCCCTCACGGGGTGACCCAGGCGTGGTGCCCTGTGGGATCGTCGCTGAACGATGTCGGCTCCTCCGGGGGATTGCAACGTGAGTGCCATGAAGAGGGATCCATCGCCACGCGACGTCATCGGCGCGGATCCAACGGGGGCCTCCGTGGATTCTCGTGAGCGCTCGGGAGCGTCCCGGGTGCGCTCCAGCAGGGTGAGGTGACCGCGATCCTCCGCGCGCGCCCGGGGAAGACGCGGTTTCTGCGCCGACGTGCGGAGCGCCGATCCCGTCGCGTTGCGTCCAGCGCCGCTCAGCCCGGCCGAGACCGGCGTTCCAGCGGACGCCCCGCCGCGCGGCAGACTGCCCCACCGGTCGTGAGCGCGCGGGCCATCGCGCCTCGTCCGCGCCGCGCGGTCGAAATCCACGGCGCCCTCTCGTGTGGACGACTCCAGCGCTCGCGACGTCGCCGACGTCACGGCCGCCGGGCCGCCGCGAGGATGAGCTCCGGAGCCCAGCGTGCTTGACGGCGCGCGTTCTCGATCGCCATCACCGATCCCCCACCGGCGTTGTGGGCGCAGCCGTCCCGCGAATCCAGGGCGCCGCCGTCGCGCAGATTCTGCGCGTCCGGCGCCCGGCAACCCAACCTGGGACGCGACAGCGTCGTGGTGACGCGTAGACCCTGCGCCGCTGCGTCGCCGCGTTCGCACGCGCGCGGTCCGCCGAGGCGGCGGTTGGGCTGTCGCACGAGCGCCATGCCGGGGGCGTGGAGGCCCCTACCGCTGTCAAGCGGCGCGAAGCAGCCCGTCGAAAACTCGACATCCGTGTGGCCCCCGAGTTGCTCCGCCTGTCGCCTCCCGGTCGCTGGAGCGTCACCGATGTCACGGTGACGCCACGCGCGAACACGTGATAGAGAGCGGCCCGGCGTCATCAGCCCAAGCGCACCATGCCATCCCTGGAACATCCCCGAATGCAAGAGAGGCTCACGACGGACTGCGATGAGGTCGCCGGCTCCGGCGGGCTGGTCGACGTCGAGCCCGAAGGCGCGCTGTTGAAGGACGCTCTGCGCGGCCTGGTCGGCGTGTTCGCTCTCCACGACGCGATCCTCATCGGCTATCTCGCCTTGACGACGATCTTCCTGCTTGGCGCGCCGCCGACGGAGCTGCGAGCGCAGTGCATGAACCGCAATCTGGCGGGCATCGCCGCCCTGGTGTCCGTCTGCGTGCTCGTGCGCCGCGCGACGTTCCTGGCGCCCTTGCTGCGGAGCGTCCTTTACCGACTCTCGCTCGTCGGCGCCTTCCTACTCAACTATCTGTCGCTCCGGACCCTCTTGCCGGCGGTCCGGAGCGATAGCGTCGACGCGCAGCTCCTCCACCTCGATCTCCTCCTCTTCCGCGTCGAGCCGGCGCTCTGGATGGAGCGCTTCAACACGCGCCCGATCGTGGAGTGGTTCTCGTTCTTCTATTTCAGCTACTTCTTGATCTGTTTCCTCTCGATGGTGCTGGCGGTATGGGTCGCCCGCCCAGGCCGGGGGACGACGGAGTACGCGGTCGGCTCCACGATCGTCTACTGTGTTGGCCAGCTCGGTTACATGGCGGTCCCTGCGTACGGCCCCATCCAGGCGCTGAGCCACCTCTATCAGGGGCCGCTGGACGGCGGCTTCTTCTGGGGCTGCGTGAGCAGCGTCGTGCAGGCCGGAGGCGCGATGAAGGACGTGTTTCCCTCCCTGCACACGGCCGCGCCGCTCTGGTTCGCCCTGTACACGTTCCACCGCGCCCGCACCGACCGGCGCCTCTTCTGGCTCGCCGTGGTGGCCGCGTTCTTCTCCATGAACATCATCGTCTCCACCATGCTCCTCCGCTGGCACTACGCGGTCGACGTCGTCGCCGGCGTCGCCCTGGCCGTGGGCACGGCGTGGCTCACGCCGCGGCTCGTCCGCTGGGAGGAGGGCCTCCGCGCCCGCATGGGTCAGCCGCAGCCGTGGAGCTTCCGGTAAGCGCGCCTCTCCGGCGCCGGCGCGCTCCAGTCCTGAGCGCCTTCGCGTCGGGGAAAGCTGGCCTCGAGGAGCCGGCCTCGGCCTGAGCTCGGTGAGCGCGAGTGCCCGCGGCCTGCTCGATCTCGCGGCCGCTCAGGCGAGCGGCGCCTCCCACGCTTTCAGCGGAGCTCCCCGCGGGAGCTCGTCGGCGCGGTCAGCCGCCGGCTGGAGCCGCGGTGCTTCGTGGCCGCGGGCCGGCGGCGCCCCCATCGACGCAGGCGCCTCGGCGGCGCTCTCCGGCAGAAATCCGTCCGACTGTTTGCTCCAGAGCCGCTTGTAGGCCCCGTTTCGCGCGAGCAGCTCGGCGTGCGTGCCGTCCTCGATGATCCGGCCGCCGTCGAACACCAGGATGCGGTCGAGGTGCACGACGGTCGAGAGGCGATGGGCGACGACGAGCACCGTCTTCCCCTTCATGACGTCGTCCAGCGTGTCCTGGATGGCCTGCTCGGTGATCGAGTCGAGGCTCGAGGTCGCCTCGTCGAGGAGGAGGATCGGCGCGTCCTTCAGGATGACCCGCGCGATGGCGATGCGCTGCCGCTGGCCGCCCGAGAGCTTGACCCCGCGCTCGCCGACCATGGAGTGGTACTGGTCCTTCATCTGCACGATGAACTCGTGCGCGTGCGCCTTCCGCGCGGCCTCGACCACCTCTGCGTCGGTCGCGTCCAGCCGGCCATAGCGGATGTTCTCGAGGAGCGTCCGGTGGAAGAGGCTCGGGTCCTGCGGGATCAGGCTGAGCTGCGCGTGAAGCGCGTCCTGCGTCATGTCTCGGATGTCCACGCCGTCGATCAAGATGTGACCGGAGTCGATGTCGTAGAGACGCAGGATGAGGCTGACGAAGGTGGATTTGCCGGAGCCGGAGAAGCCGACGAGCCCGACGCGCTGGCCGCGCGGGATCATCACGTCGAGGCCCTCGAAGATCGGCTGATCGGGCGTGTACCCGAAGGTCACGTTCCGGAGCTCGATGCGGCCGCGCTCGAGCGTCGGGGCGACGGCCTCGGGGCGGTCGACGAGCTCGTGGGAGCGGACGATGGTGTTCACCCCGTTCGCGACGTTGCCGACGAACTCGAAGAACTCGAGGAAGCGGCGGCTGAGGTTGCGCGCCTCGTTGATGATGAGGAGCGACAGGCTCGTCGCCATGACGAACTCGGCGACGCCGATGTCGCCGCGCTCCCAGAGCCTGAGCGACTGGTAGAGCGTCCCCACCTTGAGCAGCGCGGCGGACGCGAACTGGAACCAGCGCACGCGCTCGGAGTACCAGTTCGATCTGCGCACCGCGCTGAGCTCGTGCTTGAGCTGCTCGTCCAGGTACGCGCGCTCGAAGCCGAACCGGGCGAAGAGCCGCGCGCTCGTGAGGTTCGTGACGGAGTCGACGAGCTTGCCTGTGGTCTCGCTCCGCGCGGACGCGGCGCGCACCGCGTGGGGCTGACACCGGGTCGCGAGCCAGTAGGAGATGCCGACGAACAGCACCGCCCAGGCCGAGACGACCGCGGCGAGCGCCGGGTGAGCGCGGTAGAGCAGCCCGATCGAGACCGAGAAGACGATGGCGATGGGCCAGAAGTCGAAGAGGATGGCCCACAGGGTCTGCGAGACCCCCATCGACGTCTCGCTGATCCGGTGGGCGAGCGCCCCGGCGAAGTTGTTGCTGAAGTAACGATGGGAGTGGTGCTGGAGGTACGCGTACAGATTGCGGGTCACGTTCTGGCGCTGCCACGGCCCGACGAGGATCTGGCAGAGGCCGGCGATCCGGCTGAACAGGAACTCGCCGGCGATGAGCGCGACGAACAGCGCCAGCGCGTCGCGCAGCCGTCCGCTCAGCACGGCGCGGCCAGCGCCCGACGCCTGCGTCACCCCCTGGATGACCTGCCCGATGGCATACGGGATCATGATCCCGCACGAGGCGTGGGCGGACTCGAACACGAACATCGCCAGATACCAGGCGCGGTAACGACCGACGAAGTGAATGATGAACCGAAAGGGCGTGTCCGGGAGCACCGGAGCGCCGGGGGCGCGCTGCAGAGAGGTCTTGGGTTCCACCGAGATGTCCTGGGGCGCCCAGCGCGCCCTCATGAGCTGACGGTCATTGCGCGCTCCGCCCTCCCAGGCCAAATGCACTAACCGGGCCAGCTCTGCCTTGGCCGTGACCGTACCATCACCGTGCCATCACCTTGGAGGAGCGGTGGGAGGAGGCTGCTGCCTCAGCAGCAGCCGGTGGTGATCGGCTGCTGCGGCGCGCGCAGGGGTGGTCGTGCGCTCGAACGATCCGGATCCACGCGCGGGCCCCCCGTGGAAGTTCAAGGCGGTTCTCGCTCGGCCCTTGCGTGGTCGGCGATCTCCACTAAGCGCTTCAGGATGAGCTGTTCTCTGCCTCGAGCAGCCGCGAGCGTGATGCGAGAAGGGATGAAACAGCGGTCGAGCGAGGAGCGCGCAGAAGGGCGCGACTTCATCGAATGCCTGGAAGACCTTGCGATCGTGCGACCTGTGGACGACTCCGAAGAACATCTCCTCTGGGACACCGAGCTCCTGAAGCAGGAGCTCGCCCGCGCGAGCCCTGGCCGCGAGTCGGGGCTGATGCGGCTCCTCGCGGCGCGGGTCGCGATGAACAGCTCTTTCCAGTTCTTCGGCCTGCTCGACGCCCACGGTACGAGCTGGGAGTCGAACCATACCTCGACCCGCGGCGCCGGCGTGGAGCGGAGGGAGGTGCACGGCGTGCCCTTCTGGGAGTGCCGCTGGTGGCAGGGCTCGCCAGAGATCCAGGAGCGCCTGAAGGACGCTGTGCGGCGCGCGGCGCGCGGCGAGTTCGTCAGGTACGACGTGGAGGTCCTCGGGGGGAACGAAGGTGAGAAGCGCATCACGATCGATTTCAACCTGAACCCCGTGAAGGATCGGCAGGGCAAGGTCGTCTTCATGATCGCCGAGGGGCGGGACGTCACCGAGCAGCGGCGGCTCGAGCGCGAGGTGGCGCAGCACCGGGACGAGCTCGCGACGCTCGACCGCCTCAAGACGGAGTTCGTGGCCAACGTGAGCCACGAGTTCCGCACCCCGCTCACGCTCATCCTCGGGCGCGTCGAGGACGCGCTGTCGAGCCCGGCGAGGTCGCTCGCGGGCGACGGCCTCGCCGCGGCCCACCGGAGCACGCTCCGGCTCCTCCGGCTCGTGAACACGCTGCTCGATTTCTCCCGCATCGAGGCGGGGCGCCTCCAGACGTCGTTCGTGCCCACCGATCTCGCGCGGCTTACGGCGGAGCTCGCGAGCTCCTTCCGCTCGCTGATCGAGGGCGCGGGCCTTTCGCTCGTCGTGGACTGCCCGCCGCTGCCCGAGCCCGTCTACGTCGACGCGGCGCAATGGGAGAAGGTCGTCATGAACCTGCTCTCGAACGCCTTCAAGTTCACGTTCGAGGGGGAGATCGCGGTCTCGCTGCGCGCTCACCCGGACCACGTCGCGCTGACCGTGCGCGACACCGGCACCGGGATCCCCTCGGAGGAGCTCCCGCGCATCTTCGAGCGGTTCCACCGCGTGCACGGCGCGCGCGGCCGGAGCATCGAGGGCACCGGGATCGGGCTCTCCCTCGTCCAGGAGCTCGTCAAGGCGCACGGGGGCTCGCTGCGCGCCTCGAGCGCGGTGGGGCAGGGGAGCGCGTTCACCGTGGCGATCCCGAGGGGCCGCGCGCACCTCTCGCCGGAGCGCGTGGTCGCCGCCGGGGAGCCGGCGCCCTCGGCGGCGAGCGCGAGCCTCCACGTGCTCGAGGCGTCCCAGTGGTCTTCACCCCAGTCACCCGGGCGCGAAGCAGCGGCGCCAGCGGGCCCGGAGCCGCGCGCCGACGCCGCGCACGTGCAGGTCGCCCCGGGCGGCGGAGAGGGCCGGATCCTCGTCGCCGACGACAACGCGGACATGCGCGAGTACCTCGTCCACCTGCTCACGCCGAGGTGGAGCGTGGAGGCGGTCTCGGACGGGCGGGCGGCCCTCGCGGCCGCGCTCGCGCGCCCGCCCGACCTCGTGGTGAGCGACGTGATGATGCCCGAGCTCGACGGCGTGGAGCTCCTCCGGGAGCTCCGCGCGGACCCGAGGACGAGCAGCGTCCCTGTGGTGCTCGTGTCCGCCCGGGCGGGGGAGGACGCCGTCGTCGAGGGCCTCGACACGGGGGCGGACGATTACCTGGTGAAGCCGTTCTCGCCGCGCGAGCTCCTCGCCCGCGTCCGGACGCAGATCGAGATGGCGCGGATGCGGCGGCGCGCCGTCGAGGCCGCGGAGCGGGAGCGCGCGCAGGAGCTGCCCCGCTTCCTCGACGCGGCGAGCGTGGTGCTGGCCGAGTCTCTCGACTATTCCACGACGCTCGCGCGGGTGGCGCAGCTCGCGGTGCCCGTCCTCGCCGACTTCTGCGTCGTCGACGCGCTCGACGAGGAGGACGGCACCTTCCGGCGGGTGGGCGTGGCGCACTCGGACCCTTCGCTCGCAGCCGTGGCCGAGGAGGCGAAGCGCTTCGCGCCCAGGCTCGACGGCAACCCGGAGCACCCGCCGACCAAGGTGCTCCTCGAGCAGAGGTCGGTGCTCGTCGAGCACTTCACGGACGAGCAGATGCGCGCCATCGCGCAGAACGACGAGCACCTCCGGGTGATACGGGCCATCGGTGCGCACTCGTTCATGTGCGTCCCGCTGGCGCGGCGCGGGCGGCTCTTCGGGACGCTGACCTTCATGGTCGTGCGATCCGAGCGCCGGTACAGCCAGGCGGACCTCGCGGCGGCGGAGGAGCTCGGGCGCCGCTGCGCGCTCGCGGTCGACAACGCGCGCCTGTACAGGGACGCGCAGAGCGCGATCGCGCTGCGGGACGAGTTCCTCTCGATCGCCTCCCACGAGCTGAAGACGCCGCTCACCCCGCTCGCGCTGCAGATCCAGACCCTGATACGCCGCGCGCCCGAGCTGTGCTCCGACAGGGAGCGCCTCCCGTGGCTCATGGACCGGCTCGGGCTCGTTCGCCGGCAGAGCGAGCGGCTGAGGCGGCTCGTCGAGAACCTCCTCGACATCTCCCGCATTTCCGCGGGGCGCCTCGCCCTGGAGCTCGAGCAAGTCCGGCTGTCGGACATCGTCCGGCAGGTGGTGTCTCGCTTCCAGGAGGGCGGCGAGATCGCGGAGGCGGGCTCGCGGGTCACCGTGAGCGCGGCGGACGACGCCGCAGGGAGCTGGGATCGTGTGCGGCTCGAGCAGGTCGTCGAAAACCTCGTCTCGAACGCGCTCAAGTATGGTCAGGGAAACCCGATAGAGATCACCGTCGCCTCGATGGGCTCGATGGCCACGTTGACGATCGCGGACCACGGCATCGGGATCGCGCAGGAGCACATCGGCCGGATCTTCGGGCGGTTCGAGCGCGCCGTGTCGGCGCGGCACTATGGTGGTCTGGGCATGGGGCTCTACATCACGACGCAGGTGGTCGAAGCGCTGGATGGTTCGATCGAGGTGAGCTCTGTCCTGGGAGAGGGCTCGACCTTCAAGGTGACCCTGCCGCTCGCCGGCCCTCGGGCCTCGGGCCGGCAGGGTCTGCCGGGATTCGAGGGCGCCTGAGGCGCCCGGCGCGAGGGGGCCCCGCGGGCCGGCCCGAAGTCGTGGCGCCCTGGTCGCTGTCACCCTGCGGAGGGAGCGAGTGCGCATGACGATGAGCCGTCCCAGCAAGCGCATCCTGATCGTCGATGACGACGCCGCGATCCGCCGGACGTTGAGCGAGCTCCTGGAAGAGGAGGGGTATGCGGTCGCCTGCGCCGCGAACGGGCGCGAGGCCCTCGCATGCCTGCGGGACGACCCCTCGTCCATCGCGCTCGTCCTGCTCGACCTGATGATGCCCGTCATGGATGGGTTCCAGTTTCGCGCCGAGCAGAAGCGCGACCCGACGCTCGCCGCCACGCCCACCGTGGTGATGACCGCGCGCGGCGCGACGGAGCGCGCCGGCATCGACGCGGACGCGATCCTCAGCAAGCCGTTCGACGTGCTGAAGCTGATGGACACCATCGAGCGGAGCTGCCGGAGGGGGTGAGCCGGCGGCGCGCCGCGCCGAGCCGATCGCGCGAGCGGCGCGATGGCGCGATGGCGCGATCGCACGCCGCAGGCGACCTAGGAGCCCGCCCTCGTGCCGCACATGGTCGAGAGCACCGCGAGCAGCTCCGCCGGCTCGATGGGCTTCGGGACATGGGTGTTGAACCCCGCCCGCAACGCGCGCATGCGATCCTCCGTGCGCGCGTAGGCGGTGAGCGCGATCGCCGGGGTCCGCCCCCCGCTCGCCGCCGGGAGCGCGCGGATCTTGCGGATCAGCACGTAGCCGTCCTCGCCGGGCATCGCGACGTCGGACACGAGCACGTCGGGCTGAAGCGCCTTCACCGCGAGCAGCGCCTCGGCCGCGGACGACACGGCCGTCACGCGCGCGCCGCACTGCTCGAGCATCGTGACGAGGAGCTCGCGCGTGTCGTCCTCGTCCTCGGCCACGAGCACGTTCAGCGCCGCGAGCTCGGGCGGGCGGTCGCTCCCGGCGGAGGCGGACGGCAGCGCCGCGAGCCGGCGCCCCCGGTCGTGGCTCGGCGGCGCCGCGAGCGGCAGCTGGACGACGAACGTGGCGCCCCGACCCTCCCCGTCGCTCAGCGCGTGGGCCGTGCCGCCGTGCATCTCCACGAGGCTCTTCACGATCGTGAGCCCCAGGCCCAGGCCGCCGTGCCTGCGGGTCGTGCCGCTCTCGGCCTGCCGGAACTGCTCGAACACGTAAGGCAGGAACGCGGGCTCGATGCCCTGGCCGGTGTCGGACACGGTGATCTCGGCGGACCCGCCGGCGCGATCGAGCCGGATGCGCACCACGCCGCCCCGCGGCGTGAACTTCACCGCGTTGTTGAGCAGGTTCCAGACGACCTGCTGCAGCCGGCCCGCGTCGCCCGCGACGGCGCCCACGCCGGGCTCGAGGAGCGACAGGAGCCGCACCCCCTTGGCGTCGGCGGCCGGCCGCACGACCTCGATGGCGGCGTCGATCACCGGCACGAGCTCGATCGGATGGACGTCCAGCCGGAGCTTGCCGGCCATGATGCGCGAGATGTCGAGCAGATCGTCGATGAGCTGCGCCTGCGCCTGGGCGTTGCGCTCCACCGTCTCCAGCGCCTTGTCGCGGCGCTCCTCGGGGAGCTTGCCGGTGCGCAGCATCCGGACCCAGCCGAGGACCGCCGTGAGCGGCGTGCGGAGCTCGTGGCTCATCGTCGCGAGGAACTCGTCCTTCAGGTGGCTCGCGGCCTCGGCCTCCTGCCGCGCGGACTCCGCCGCGGCGAGCAGGCCTTGCCGCTCTTCCTCCGCCCGCTTCCGCGCGGTGATGTCGAAGAACGAGGAGACGACGCCGGCGACCGAGCCGTCGGTGCCGCGGAGCGGCTGCGCGTTCACCGAGAGCCACAGGACCGAGGCGTCCGGCCGCTCCAGCCCGAGCAGGATGCCCGACTGGGGCGCGCCGGTCCGGAGCGCGATCTGCGAGGGGACCATCTCGAGAGGGAACGGCGAGCCGTCCTCGCGGACGAGCCGGCACGACGGGCCCATCATCGTGGACCCGACGAGCTGGGCCATGGGCAGGCCCAGGATCCGCTCGGCGCTCGCGTTCGCGGTGCGGATGACGCCGCGCTCGTCCTGGAGCGTGATGCCCTCCTCGAGCGCGCTGATGATCACGCGATAGCGCTCCTCGCTGTCCCGGAGCGCCCGCTCCGCCTCGATCGCGTCGGTCTCGTCGCGGGTGATCAGGACCGCGCCCGCGGGCGAGCCGTCGGCGTGCCTGAGCGGCGATGCCGTCCCGGCGAGGGCGCGGATCGAGCCGTCCGGGCGCGTGACGAGCCAGCGCGCGTTCTCGACCTTCTCGCCCCGGAGCGCGCGGTGGAGCGGGTCCTCGTCGGGGCGCAGCGGCCGGCCGTCCAGCGCGAGCAGCCCGCGGGTCCGGAGCGACTCGAGCGCGTCGCGCGCGTCGCTCTCGTACACCCCGTGCTGCCGCTGGGCCTCGCCGTTGCAGATGCGGAGCGCCCCGCCCGCGTCCGCGGCCATGATGCCGTCGCCGCTCTGCTCGATGAGCGCCCGCAGCAGATCGCGCTCCACCGCCGCGATCCGCTCGGCCCGCTCGGCCCGCTCGCGGAGCCGCTTCGAGCGAAGGAGCGCACCGACGCGCGCCGACAGCGCGGCCGCCGGGCAGGGCTTGACCACGTAGTCGTCGGCGCCCGCGGTGAGCCCCTCGACGAGGTCCTCCTCCTGCCCGGCCACGGTCAGGATGAGGATCGGGAGCCCGACCGTGGCGGCGCGCGACCGCAAGAGGCCACAGATCTCGGTGCCGGACATGCCCGGCATCACCTGATCGAGCACGAGGACATCCGGCACATCGCCCCCCGCCACGCGCTCGAGCATCGCGGCGGCGTCCGTGAAGACCTGGGCCTCGTACCCCGGCGCGAGGGCGCGCGCGGCCATCTCGGCCTCCAGCAACGAATCGTCGAGGATCCACACCGCCCCGCGCTGCGCGTGCTCGCTCGGCGGAGGCTCCATACCCCCCTCCCGGACGCCTCGCCCCGCGGCCGGCGCCGGGCGCCGGGGCGGGCCGTTCGCATCGCGCGCGGCGTCGGCGAGCACGAAGTCCATCGTCATTGACCGATTCATGGTTCTCCAGGAGCAGCAGGGGCCGTGAGGCATATCGCCACAGGGCGGCGCCTCTCGGGGCGGGACGGGCGCGGAGACGCGTTGGTTCCGCAAGCATCTTTACCGCCCAGTCTCATCTGAGGGAGAGCCCTCGACGATGCAAGCCTAATACGATGAAAGGCGCCCTGTTGCCCTCTTCTGCCTGTCTGCGTCGGTTGCAGCCGTTCGCTTCCGTTCGCTTCCGTTCGCTTCCGTTCGCTTCCGTTCGCGTCTGGCGCGTCAGGTCGCTTCTGGTCATCGCGCCACGCATCATCCAGCGCTCGCCGGGTTCCATCGACGTCTGTCATGGCGAGGGCGTTCGCGTCCGCCGACGTTCGCTGGCGCGCTGGCGTCCCTCGACGTGCGGGCAGCGCCTGGACGCCCGAGCACGGCATCCGCGGCTCGGGACGTGTCTGACGGGAGTTCCCTGATTCTGGCACGGACGCACAAGCGCGATTGACACCCCGCATTCGGAAAGGCTATTCCCTCGGTCGAGCACCGCTGTGGCAGAGATCCTCGTCGTCGATGACAGCCGGGTGATGCGCGAGATGGTGGTGGCCTGCCTGCGTGCAGAGCAGCACGGGTTCGCGCACGCGGCGAGCGGGCTCGAGGCGATTGAGACGCTCTCGCTCAGGCCGTTCGATCTCGTGGTGCTCGACCTGAATATGCCCGATATCGGGGGACTCGAGGTGATCGAGTTCATCCGGGGTCAAGACAGGCTGCGGAGCCTGCCGATCCTGGTGGTGACGACCCGGGGTGATGAGGAGTCCCGCGCCCGCACGCTCGCCGCGGGGGCGTCGGAGTTCATGACGAAGCCCTTCACCCCCGACGCCATCCTGGCCAGCGTGCGCGCGCTCCTGCAGGACAGCGTCGCCAGCGCCGGATGACCGGATGGGCGGCGCGCTCGATGTGAACGAGTTCGTGGCCGGCTACCTCGTCGAGGTGGAAGAGCACCTCTCGGCGTCGACGGCCAACCTCCTCGCCGCCGAGGCGGCCCTCCGCGGCGGCGAGTCGAGCCCCAAGGCGATCCGGGAGCTCTTCCGCGCTCTTCACACCATCAAGGGCCTCTCCGCCATGGTCGGCGTGGAGCCGATTGTGGATCTCGCCCACGCGATGGAGACCGTGCTCCGGGCGGCGGACCGGTCGGCCGGGAGCCTCTCCGCCTCGTCGATCGAGGTGCTGCTCCGCGGGCTCCGGTCCATCGAGGAGCGGGCGCGGGCCCTCGCCGAGGGCAAGCCGGTGCTGCCGGCGGCGCCCGAGCTCCTCGCCGCGCTCACCGCGCTCGATCTCGCCGCCGCGCCGTCGCCGCCCGTGCCGACCATCGGCGCCGATCCCGAGATCCTCGCGAAGCTCGGGCCCGGCGAGCGGGTGCAGCTCGCGCAGGGCGTGGCCGGCGGGCGGCGCGCGCTGCGGGTCGACTTCGTCCCCTCGCCGGCGCGCACCGCCGAGGGGGTGAACATCACGACCGTCCGCGAGCGCGTCGGCAAGCTCGCCGAGATCGTCAAGGTCATCCCGCTCTCGGTGCCGGCCAGCGAGGGCGCGCCGGGCGGCATCGCCTTCGCGCTCCTCGTCCTCACGAGCGCGCCCGACGAGGAGGTCGCGCGCGCGGCGGCGGCGGATGGCGTCCGCGCGCTCACCGTGGAGCTCCCCGTCCCGCCGGTCGTCGCGGCGCTGGCGGAGCGCGAGCCGGACGAGCCGGCGGACCGGGAACCCCAGCTCCGAGGCGTCGTCCGCGTCGAGGTGGCGCGCCTCGACGACGCGCTCGACAAGCTGTCGGCTCTGGTCGTGACGCGGTTCCGGCTCGCTCGGGCGGCCGCCGATCTGCGCTCCCGCGGCGTCGACACCCGCGATCTGTCGGAGATCCTGCGCGAGCACGACCGGACGCTGCGCGACCTCCGCGGCGCCATCATGCGCGCGCGCATGATCTCCGTGGCGGAGCTCCTCGAGCGCGTGCCGCTCGTCGTCCGCGGCCTCGGTCGCGCCACCGGCAAGCAGGTCCGGCTCGAGATCGACGCCGGCAAGGCCGAGCTCGACAAGGCGGTCGCGGAGCGCGTCTTCCCTGCGATCGTGCACCTGCTCCGCAACGCCGTCGATCACGCGATCGAGCCGCCCGCCGAGCGGCGGCGCCTCGGCAAGACCGAGGAGGGCGTCGTCCGGGTCTCCTGCTTCGAGCGCTCCAGCAATCAGCTCGAGCTCAGCGTCGCCGACGACGGCCGCGGCATCGATCGCGCGCTTGTCGCGAGGCGGGCCGGCCGCCCCGCGCCCGAGAGCGACGCGGCGCTGCTCGACCTCATCACGCTCCCCGGGCTGTCGACGCTCGACCAGGCGACGAAGACCAGCGGCCGCGGGCTCGGGATGGACATCGTGCGCCGCATCGCCGTGGAGCAGCTCAGCGGGGAGCTCTCGGTGAGCACGTCGCCCCGCGCCGGCACCACCTTCACCCTCCGGATCCCGCTCACGTTGACCATCGTGGACGCCTTCTCCTTCCTGTGTGGTGACCAACTGTTCGTGACGCCCGTCGCGGGCGTCGAGGAGGTCGTGGAGATCGACGCCGCGCGCGTCCTCCGCGGCCCAGCGCCGGGCGAAGCGCGGGGCGGGGCGATGCTGCCAGCGCCGGGCGAAGCGCGGGGCGGGGCGATGCTGCCAGCGCCGGGCGAAGCGCGGGGCGGGGCGATGTTGCCAGCGCCGGGCGAAGCGCGGGGCGGGACCATGTTGCCAGCGCCGGGCGAAGCGCGGGGCGGGACCATGTTGCCAGCGCCGGGCGAAGCGCGGGGCGGGACCATGTTGATCGAGCGCCGCGGCGAGGTCGTGCCCCTCGTCGATCTCGGCGCCCTCTTCGAGCTCGGGGCCTCGCCGGCGCGCAGGGCGCTCGTCGTCCGCCGCCACGGCGCGCCCTTCGCGTTCGGCGTGACCCGCGTGATCGGCCAGCAGGAGGTGGTCGTGCGGCCGCTCGAGGACCCGCTCGTCCGGGTGCCGGGCGTGTCTGGCTCGACGGATCTCGGCGACGGGCGCCCCACGCTCGTGCTCGACCTCGTGACCCTCAGCGGCAGGCTCTCCGCTGGCCGCGGCGGCCGCGGCGCGCTCGCCCGGGTGGCCTCGTGAGCGATCTACACGTGGTCCTGAAGGTGGCGGACACCGAGTACGTCATCTCGGCGGCGGACGTGCTCCACATGGAGTCGTTCGCCGGGGCGACCCGGGTGCCGGGGGCGCGATCGTACGTCGGCGGCCTGGTGCAGATCCGGGGCCGCGTGGTCCCGGTCGTGGATCTGCGCGTCCGCTTCGGGCTCCCGAGCGCGGAGCCGACGCTGGACTCGCGCGTCATCGTCGTTCAGCGCGGCGGCCGCACCGTGGGCCTCCTCGTGGACAGCGCGCGCGAGGTCGTCAACATCGCCGAGGGCGAGCTGAGGCCGCCCCCCGAGGTCATGGCGGAGGAGAGCGCCGGGTTCGTCAGGGCCGTCGCGAAGCTCGGGGAGCGCCTCGTCATGCTCGTCGACGTCGGCAGGATCATCGGTGAGGAGCAGGATCATGGCATCTGATGCAATCGCGGACATCGACGGCGCGCTCGCGCGGGCGGAGCAGACCGAGCGCGCGCTCCGTCAGGCGGTCTCGACCGTCGCCGGCGTCGAGCAGGCGGCCGCGCGGCTCGCCGCCCTCGGCGCCGAGCAGGCCGCGGCCGGCAGGGAGCAGGGGGCCATGGCGGGGGCGCTCGCGGGCGAGCTCGAGGAGGCCGGTGCGGCCGCGCAGGCGCTCGCCCGCACCGGGCAGCGGGTGGGCGACGCCGTCATCGAGGTCGTGAGGGCGACCGAGGGCATGGCGAGCGGCATCGGCGCGCTCGCCCCCGCGCTCACCAGCGTGAAGGGCGACGCCGAGACGCTCGCCGCCTCGGCGGACACGACCGCGGCGGCGCTCGAGGAGATCGCCCGCTCGGTGAAGGCCGTGAGCGCCAGCGCCGAGGAGCTCGCTTCCTCGAGCGAGGAGCTCCTCGGGGCGGTCTCCGTGACGAGCGGATCCGCCGACGAGGCGGCGGCCCGCAGCGAGAGCAACGCCGCGGCCATCGAGGAGATCGGGGCCACCATCGAGGAGATGTCGAAGGGCGTCGCGCGCCTCTCGACCGACGCCAAGGGGGTCGGGGCGCAGATCTCGACGATGGCCGGGACCGTCGTGGGCGTGAGCGGCTCCCTCGATCGCGTCGCGAAGGACGCGACCGAGATGGCGAGCGCGGTCGAGGAGACCGCGGCGACCGCCGAGCAGATGGCGCGGTCGATCCGCGGGGTGGCCGAGAGCGCGAAGGCGCTCGACTCGAGCGCGTCGACGACCGCGAGCACGATCACGGAGATCGCGAGCTCGGTCGAGGAGGTCGCGGCCACCGCCGAGAAGAACGCCGCGACCATCGAGGCGAACGCGGTCGCCGCCGAGCAGCTCGCGCGGACCGCGCAGCAGGTCGCGCAGAGCGCCGAGCAGATCAGCGGGCTCGCGGCCGGCAACGCCGCCACGTCGTCGCAGGTCGAGGCCTCGACGCGGCGGATCGTCGCCATCGTCGATACCGCGCGCGCGACCGCCGAGCAGGGGGTCGCGACCGCGCGCCAGGGCGCCGCGACGGTCGGCAGGTCCATCGCCGGGCTCGGGAGCATCCGGCAGGCGATGGCCGACTCCGCGTCGGTCATGAAGGAGATGGGCAAGCGGGCGGAGGAGATCGGCGACATCGTCCAGACGATCAACCTGATCGCCGACCGCACGAACCTCCTCTCGCTCAACGCCAGCATCGAGGCCGCGCGCGCGGGGGAGCACGGCCGCGGCTTCGCCGTCGTCGCCGAGGAGATCCGCAACCTCGCCGATCGGGCCGCCGTCTCGAGCGCCGAGATCGCCAAGATCGTCCGCGCGCTCCAGGCGAGCGCCCGGGAGGCGGTGGCCGCCTCGAGCGAGGGCGTGAAGGTCGCGGACGAGGGGACCCGGCTCGCGGGCGACGCCGATCGGGCGCTCGCGTCCATCCTTCAAGGGGTCGAGGAGCTCGGCCGGTCGATCCGCGACATCGACCGGGCGAACGCGGAGCAGGTGCAGGCGGTGGCCTCCCTGACCCAGACGGCGTCGCGCATGAGCGACGAGGGCAGGGCGGTCGCGCGCTCCGCGGCCGAGCAGACCAAGGCGATCCAGTCGCTCGCGCAGGGCAGCGCGGAGATGCGGCGCATGGCCCGGCAGACGAAGGACGCGACCGCCGAGCAGGCGCGCGCGCTGCGGGACGCCGTGAGGGCCAACGCGCAGCTCACGTCCACCGCCGAGCGGGTGTCGCGGGCGATGGACGAGCAGGCGACGGGGGCGTTGCAGCTCGCCAAGGTCGCCGCGCAGATGCGCGCGCTGACCCAGCAGACAAGCGCCGCGATGATCGAGCAGACCCGCGCCCTGGCCGGGATCACCGCGCTCACGCAGGAGGTCTCGGGCGCGTCGCAGCGCATGGTCGCCGGCCTCGCGGAGCAGGCGGGCGGCGCGAACGAGATCTCGCGCGCCATGGACGACATCCGGCGGCTGTCGGTCCAGTCGGCGCGGGGCACCGGCGAGCAGGCGCGGGCGGCGAAGCAGCTGGAGGCGTCCGCCCGCCAGGTCGCGCGGCTCGCGGCGGCGGTGACCGCCGCCACGGCCGACCAGGGCAAGGCGACGGCGTCCCTCGCGAAGGAGGGGGATTCCGTGCGCCGGATCGCCAGGCAGACGGCGCGGGCCGTGGCCGACCAGGCGGAGGCGGTCGCGGCCCTCGCGTCGGGCGCGAACCGGCACACGTCGTCGCTCCAGGCCGCCGAGAAGGGGATCGGTGAGCTCTCGACCCGGAGCGAGCAGCACGCCGCCTCGCTCGCGCGGCTGCGCGACCCGGTCCGGGACCTGCTCGCCTCCACGGCCAGGCACGCGAGGGACACCGGCGCGATCGCGAGCGACGCAGGCCAGGTGCTCGAGCAGCTCGGCAGGATCCGGCAGGCGAGCGCGGAGCACGCGGACGCGGTCGCGGGCGTCGTCGCGACGGTCGCCCACGCCGTCGCCCACATCAAGGTGAACGGGACGCAGCACACGCCGCCGGAGACGGCATGATCGCTCGTCGACACGCACACGCGCCCGCGCTCGCCGTCTCGGACGCGGAGCGGCGGCGCGTCGAGCAGGTCGAGTGGCTCGCCGCCTCGGGGCCTCCGGGGGTGCCTGAGCTCATCGAGATGCTCGCGGATCCGAGCTGGACCGTGCGGCGGGCCGTCGTCGCGTCGCTCGCCGCGCTCGGCGACGCGGCGGTCGACCCCCTCTGCGCGTGCCTCGCCGCCCGGCGCGACAGCGAGGCGCGCATCGCCGCCGCGGTCGACGCGCTCGTCGCGTCGCTGGGCGACGTCGACGCCGCCGTGCTCGCGCTGACCCTGGATGCTCGCCCCGCGCTCGTCGCCGACGCGGCGCAGATCCTCGGCCGCCGCGGCAGCACGAGGGCCGTCCCCCGGCTCGCGGAGCTCACGTCGCACCCCGACGACAACGTCGCGGTCGCCGCGATCGAGGCGCTCGGCCGGGTCGGCGGCAGGTCCGCTGTCGACTCGCTCGTGGATGCCGTCTCGAGCGGAAATTTCTTCCGTGTCTTCCCGGCGATCGACGTGCTGGGCCGGAGCGGCGACCCGCGCGCGACCGGCCCGCTGGCGGTCCTCCTCGAGGATCCGCGCTACCTGCTCGAGGCGGCGCGGGCGCTCGGCCGCACCGGCAGCCGCGGCGCCGTGGCGCCGCTGGTGCGCCTCCTCGGGCGGCCGAGCGACGGCGTCGTGCGTGTCGCCGCGGCGGCGCTCGCCGAGCTGCGCGAGCGGTACCGCGAGCGCTACGGGACGGCCGCGCCGATCGACGAGGCGCTCCGGAGCGAGGCGCCGGCGCCCGGCGTGACGCGGCGGCTCTCCCAGAGCCTCGCGGGCGCGGATCCGGCCGAGCAGGCCGCCCTCTGCAGCGTGCTCGGCGCGATCGGGGGCGACGATGCGCTGCTCGAGCTGACGCGGCTGCTCGACGCCGATCCTCCCGTCGCGAGCGCCGCCGCGGAGGCGCTCGGCCAGCTCTCGCGGAGCGCGGATCCCCGGGTGCTCGCGGCGCTGCGCGACGGCGACAGCGCGCGCAGGCTCCTGCTCCTGCCGCTCGTCCGGGGCGTCGCGGCCGCGGGCGAGGTGGAGCGCTGCCTCGCCGATCCGGACGCGGAGGTCCGCGCCGCGGCGTGCGACGCGCTCGCGCGCATCGCGGAGCCCGGCTCGGCGCGCGCGCTGTTCCAGGTCCTCGACGACCCGAGCCCCCGCGTGGTCCACGCCGCGACGACCGCGATCCAGGGCCTCGGCGGCCCGGAGGTCGAGGCGCTCGCGCTCGCCGCGGCCCGCGACGGGGCCCCGGCCGCGCGGAGGACGGCCCTCCGGATCCTCGGGCACCTCGCGCCTCCTTCGGCGCTGCCGGTCTTCCTCGCCAGCCTCGGTGACCCCGACGCGCGGGCGCGCGAGCAGGCGATCCATGGCCTCGCGTCCCTCGCGGCGCCTGCGGCGCTCGACGCGCTCGTCGAGGTCGCGGCCGATCCCGCGGCGCGGATCCGGGCCGTGGCGATGCGGGCGCTCGGGCAGTCGCGCCGGGATCCCCGCGTGATCGACGCGCTCCTCGCGGGGCTCGGCGACGGCGACGCGTGGGTCCGGTACTACGCCTGCCAGTCGCTGGGGAAGCTCGGGTGGGAGGCGGCGGCAGGGGTCATCGCCGAGCGGCTCCGGGACGAGAGCGGCCAGGTGCGCGTGGCGGCGATCGAGGCGCTGTCGGGGATCAAGGGCGATCTCGCGCTCGCGGCGCTGGAGCAGGCGGCCCGGGACGGCGACACGGACATGCGGCGGTCGGCGCTGATCGGGCTCGGCATCGCGGGGCGGGAGGCGTCGCTGCCGACGTTGCTCGACGCGCTCTCGTCCCCGGACGTGGCGACCCGGCTGGTCGCGGTCTCGGCCGTCTCCGGCTTCTCGTCGCCCGAGGTCCTGCCTGCCCTCGTGCGGGCGGCGAGCGACCCCGACGAGAGCGTGCGGGCGGCCGCGACCAGCTTCATCGCGGGGCGGCCCGGCGCCGAGGCGACGAGGGCCCTCGTCGCGCTGCTCGTCACGTCGCGGGCGCAGGGCCCTCTGCTCGCCGCGCTCTCGACGCCCGTGCCGGGCCGCATCGAGGGCATCCTCGACGCGCTGGCGACGGCGGACGACGAGCTCTCGCCGCTCCTGACCGCGGCGCTCGCGCGGATGCGGCTCCCCGGGGCGGACGCCGCGCTCCTCGAGGCGCTCCGGCTGCCGCGCGCGCCGGCGCGGAAGGCGGCCGCCACGACGCTCGCCGCGGTGGCCACCCGCGAGGGCTTCGCGGCGGTCGAGCGCGCCGCGCGGACCGATCCAGATCCCGAGGTGCGGCGCGTGTCCGCGTCCGTCCTCGCGCAGTGGGCCTGATCCCGTGGGCATGACGAGCCGCCTCCCCATCTCCCCGCAGGTCTTCGCCATCTTCAGCGCGCTCGTCGCCGAGAAGATCGGCTTCCACTACGACGCGGCCGATCGCGAGCTGCTCGGCGACAAGCTGTCGGCGCGCGCCCTCGACGCCGGCTTCGACTCGCTGCTCGATTACTACTACTTCCTCCGCTACGACCCGGGGGGCGAGGCCGAGATGGACGCGCTGATCGACGGGCTGGTCGTGGGCGAGACGTACTTCTTCCGCGAGCTCGCGCAGCTCGAGCTCGCGGTCTCGGAGTTCGTCGCGCCGCGCGTGGCGGCGGGCGGCCGGCCGCGGATCTGGTCGGCGGCCTGCTCGAGCGGCGAGGAGCCGTTCACGCTCGCGATGCTCCTGGCCGAGCGGGGCCTGCTCGACAAGGTCGAGATCATCGCGAGCGACATCAGCGCGCGGGCGCTCTCGCGGGCCCAGGCCGGCGTGCTCGGGCCGCGCTCGCTCCGGAGCAACGCCCCGCCGCCTCCGTTCGCCGAGCGGTGGCTGCAGGTGACGCCCGATCGCGTCGTCGTGAGCGCCGAGCTGAGGCGGGCGATCGACTGGCGGCGGATCAACCTGCTCGACGCGTCGCAGGTCGCGTCGCTCGGGCAGCTCGACGTCGTGATCTGCCGCAACGTGCTCATCTACTTCCACGACAACACGGCGCGGTGGGTGCTCAAGAACCTCTCGGGGGCGCTCGCCGCGGGCGGGATCCTCCTGGTCGGGGTCTCCGAGTCGCTCTTCAGGCTCGGCACCGCGCTCGCCTGCGAGGAGCGGGGCGGCGTGTTCCTGTATCGGAACGCGGAGCCATGAGGCGCCCCGCGGTCCGCGTGCTCGTTGTCGACGACTCCGCCTTCGTGCGCAAGGTGCTGCGGCAGGTCCTCGGCGCGAGCTCCTCGATCGAGGTCGTCGACACGGCCATGGACGGCTTCGACGCGCTGGAGAAGATCGCGCGCTACAAGCCGGATGTCGTCACGCTGGATCTCGTGATGCCGAACCTCGATGGCCTCGGCGTGCTCGCGTCGTTGCCGCGCGAGGGCGCGCCGCGGGTGATCGTCGTCAGCAGCGCCGACGCGGACAGCGAGCTCGGCGTGAGGGCGCTCCAGGAAGGCGCGACCGACCTCGTCGAGAAGCCGACGGCGCTCGCGACCGATCGCCTCTTCGGCCTCGCGGACGAGCTGGTCCGCAAGGTGCTCGCCGCCGCCGAGGCGAAGGTCCACCGCGCGGAGCCGCCGTCCGCGCCGCCGCCCGCGCCTTTCGCGATCCCGGCGCTGTCGCGCACGCGGCTCGTCGTGATCGGCGCCTCGACCGGCGGCCCGCTGGCGCTGACGCGGCTCCTCGCGGCGATGCCCGCCGGGTTCCCGGTCCCCATCGTCGTCGCGCTGCACATCCCTCCTGGCTACACGGAATCGCTGGCGCGCCGCCTCGACGACGGGAGCGCGCTCTCGATCGTCGAGGCGTCGGACGATCTCCAGCTCCGGCCCGGGCTCGTGGTCATCGCGCGCGGGGGGACGCACATCGAGGTCCGGCGCAACCTGACGCGCGCCAGCGTCGGCTTCCCGGCGACGGCCGGCGCGTCCGTCTATTGCCCGTCGGTGGATCTGCTCTTCGCGAGCGCCGCGGCCGAGTTCGGGCCGGCCGTGCTCGGGGTCGTGCTGACGGGCATGGGGGACGACGGCCTGGAGGGCTCCCGGGCGATCCGCGCGGCGGGCGGGAGGGTCCTCGCGGAGGCCGAGTCGTCCTGCGTCGTTTACGGCATGCCCCGCCGCGTGCTGGAGGCCGGGCTCGCCGCGGCGGCGGTGCCTCTCGATCAGATGCCTGCGGCCATCCTGCGGCATCTTTGAGTTCGCACGTCGCACCTCGCGCGCCGCGCCTCGTCAAAGCGGCCAGTAAACGACCTTCCCCTCGATCTCCTGGAACGTCGCCGCGTTGCCGTCCTGGGAGACGATGAAGGCGATCCGCTCCGGGTACCCCGCGACGAACGCCGCGGCCGCGCGGTGGCGGGTGCCGCGCGCGTCGAGGCTCAGGCTCGCGTCCATCCGCTGATCGGGGGTGGCGGCGAAGACCTCGGAGATGATCGCCCTCGGAGGCGGCAGCTTCGCGCCGAACGCGAGCACGTCGAGGGCGTGGCTCATCACGACCGCGCCGTCGACGGTCGTCAGCCGCACGATGAGCTCGAGCAGCCGGCTGACGCGCTCGGACCGCTGCAGCGCGTGCTCCGAGTCGCGCGGCGCTGGCCTCGCCCCGGACGGCGGGCATGGCCCGTCCGGCAGGTGGGTCTCGTGCGCGCCCGCGAGGTCGAGGATGGCCGAGCCGAGGCACAGGGCAGGGGCCAGCCGCTTGACCTCGGTGTCGAGTAGATTGCCCTCTTCCCCGAAGAGGTGCGGCAGGCCCTCGCCCGGCCCCAGGACGACGAGGAGCCCGCCGCGACCGAGCTCGACCATTCCCTCGACGATGCGCAGCAGATAGCCGCGCACGTTGCGGGCGAGCGCGCTCGCCTGGTCCCGCGCGACGGTCCGCTCGATGGAGTCGAGCAGCGGCCGGTTCTTGGGCATCCACGTCCGCACGGCGCCGCGCTCGTAACGGACGACCTCCCATTCGCCGCGGTACACGGCCACGACGCCGGGCTTCGGGGCGACGACGCGCACGAGCTGATCGAGCGCGAACGACGGCCGGCCGTGCGGCACCGCGATGCCGGCGACGGCGAGCGACCCGTCGAGCGGCACCACGGCCAGGAAGGCGCGCGGCCACGCGCTCGCCGGGCCCAGGTTGGCCAGGTGCTCCGCGTCGAACGCCACCGGGGACCCGAACCGCACGAGATCCCACGCGGGCTCTCCGGACTCGAGCTCGGCGAGGCGCTCGGCGAACACGACGCCGATCGGGTTGAGCCGCCCCTCCTCCGTCGCCATGGACGCGAAGAACAGCGTCTCGATCAGCTGCGTCAGGATCGCGGCGAAGGAGGGCGGCGCCTCGTCGGCGGCGACGCGGGCGCCCGGAGCCAGCTTCTGCGCGGCGAGCGGGGGCTGCCCCTGCAGCTCGAGGAAAGCCGCCGTGACGTCCGCCGGATACTTGGGGCGCATGAGCTCGCTCTACCCTCCTCTGCGCCCCCGGTCAGACCGGCGCGCGGGCCGCTTCTCCGTGCGGGCTACGCGGCCCGACGCGAGCTGCCGCCCTTCCGCTTCGGGGCCTCCGCCTTTCGCACCCTGGATTTGCCGCCTTCTTCCGGCGCTTTTCTGCCGTTCTTCGCGCCGTTCTTCGCGCCGTCTTTCGCTTCGTCGTTCGCGGCCTTCTCGCCCTTCTGTCCGAGGCTCTTCTTGAGCAGCGCGATGAGGTCCACCGTGCCGGTGGCGCGGCGGTGGCGCTCTTCCTCCACGGGCTCCGTGGGCGCCGTCGTGCGGCCGGATTTCACCTTCTTCTCGATGAGCTTCATCACGTCGTCGCGGTACTCGTCCTTGTATTTTTCCGGCTGCCACGCGGTGGCCATCTCGGCCACCAGCCGCTCCGCCATCTCCAGCTCCCGCTTGCCGAGCCCCTTTCCCTGGGCGTCCATCTCGGGCAGGTCGAGCTCCTCATCGGAGCGGAGCTCGTGCGCGAACCGGAGCAGGTTCAGCACGAGCCCTCTGCCGTGCGGCCTCACCGCGGCGATGTGCTCGCGCGTCCGGATCACGACCTTCGCGATACCGACCTTGCCCGTCTTCCGCAGCGCCTCGCGCAGGAGGACATACGCCGTCACCGGCGATCGCTTCTTGCCGTTCTGGGACGCGGGAGCGAGGAAATACGGTTTGTCGTAGTAGATCGGGTCGATCTCCGAGGCGTCGACGAAGTCGAGGATGTCCACGGTCTGCGTCGCCTCCACGTTCGCGCGGCGCAGGTCCTCGTCGGACAGGACGACATACTCGCCCTTCTCGTAGGGATAGCCGCGGACGATATCGTCCCAGCTCACCGGCTCGCCCGTCTCCCGGTTCACGCGCTCGTAGCGGATCGGCGCCATGGTGCGCCTGTCGAGCTGCGTGAAGTGGAGCTCATCGGGCTGCTCGGCGGGGTAGAGGGCCACCGGGATCTGCACGAGCCCGAAGCTGATACTCCCTTTCCAGATGCTGCGAGGCATGTGCGCTCCTTCGACCCGGAGGGCGACCCGAGGGGCCCGCGCCAGGTCCGTCATGGCGAGCAATGCAAGCCGGCGGCCGACGACGCGTCCTCGCGCATCCTGCGCCGCGCGCCCGTCCTGGCCGCCTGGGGGCCATCGCGGATCCTGCGCCCCCTGCCGCGCGCCGCCACGGCCGAGGTCGCGTTTCGCCACGGCGGACCGGGCGCGGCGGTGATCGGCGGTGATCGCTGCCCCACGCGCCCTCGCCCGCAGTATAACCCACGCACCCCATGCCTCGGCGTTCCCACGACCTTCACGGCGCCGCGCCGGACGAGAGCCGGACAGCGCTGCTCCTCATCGACGTGATCAACGATCTGGACTTCCCGGGAGGCGACCGGCTGCTCGCCCACGCGCTCCCGATGGCGCACCGCATCCGGGCGCTGAAGCAGCGGTGTCGCGACGCCGGCATTCCGGCGGTCTACGTGAACGACAATTTCGGCCGCTGGCAATCCAACTTCCACCGTCAGATCGAGCACTGCCTGGAAGAGGGCGTGCGCGGCCGCGAGATCGCGGCGCTGCTGCGGCCTGCAGAGGACGATTATTTCGTGCTCAAGCCCAAGCACTCCGGCTTCTACGGCACCACGCTGGAGATCTTGCTCGAGTCGCTCGGCGCGCAGACGCTCCTCCTCACCGGCATGGCGGGGAACATCTGCGTCCTGTTCACGGCGAACGACGCCTACATGCGCGATTACCGGCTGCTCGTCCCGTCAGACTGCGTGGCCTCCGAGACAGAGGAGGACAACGGCCACGCGCTCCGGCAGATGCAGCGCTTCCTCAAGGCCGACATCACGCCGTCGGACGAGCTCGACCTCGAGCGGCTGCCCGCCTGACACCGGCCGATGCGCGGCGTCAGGCGGGCAGCTGCCCGAGATCACGTGGGATGACGGCGCGTCACGCTCAGGCGACGGCCCTGTGCTTCGACGAGATCCCCTCTTCGGTGAGGACCGCGACGTCGGTCGCGCCGCCGCGCTCGAGGATCTGCTTGGCGAGCGCGCGCTCGTTGCTGTCCTCGACGTGGACGGAGATGAGGATGTTGCCGCCCTTGATCTTGCCCTCGTACTGCTTGGCCTCGACCTCGGGGATGCCGAGCCCGATCAGGGCGCCGGTCACGCCGCCGAGCGCGGCGCCGGCCGCGGCGCCGCTCAGCGCGGCCATGATGGGGCCGGCCGCGATGAACGGCCCGAGCCCCGGGATGGCGAGGGCGCCGATGCCGGCGAGCAGCCCGATGGTCCCGCCGACCGCGCCGCCCGCGCTGGCGCCCGCCGTCGCGCCCTCGGGCGCCTTCGTGTTCTTCTCGTGCGCGAAGTCCCGCGTCCCGTGCTTGTCGGGGAAGAGCGCCGAGATGTCGCCGGTCATGAAGCCGGCGCGCTGGAGATCGCCGACGATGATGTCTGCCTGAGCGAGCGTGCTCACGAGGCCAAGGACCGCTTTCTTCGTTGCCATGGTGTCTTCCTTTCGGACCGTTCGTGTCGGTTCAATCGACGTCGACTTCGAGCTGGTTATCGACCCTCTGCACACCCGGGATCCCGAGGGCGATCGCGGCGATGTCGGCCTTCTCCTTGTCGCTCTTCACCGGGCCGCGCAGCGTCACCACCTGCCCCGTCGTGATGATCTTGACGTTCTTCGCGCTCATCGAGAGCGTGTCGTTCGCGATCACCGCCTGCCGGATCTTCTGGGTGATCGTGCGATCGGCCTCGTTCTCGCCCTGGTCCCCGGGGGTCAGCGCGGCGGGATCGCGATCGCGATCGTTCTTGCCTGTGTTGTCGGCGGCCGTCGGCGTGGGGTTGTTCGCCCGCTGGGCGATCTCGCCCGGAACCGCGGGATTGCCGTCCGAGCGAGTCGTGCCTTCCGCGCGATCGCAGCCGGCCGCAGCGGCGATCGAGAGAGGCAGCAGCAGGACGAATTTTGCTGTGTTCATGCCCGGCACCCTCGCAAGGCCCGGGCCATCCCCTGGCGGAGAGCGCCTGTCGGTGCGCGGTCGTGGCCAGGGTGGCGCATGATCCCCGTCACGCCGATGGATGAGATCCCTTTCTCCACGCCGTGTCGTGGGCGGCTCTTCCATCGCGTCGGTGCGCGGCGCCGCGCGGCTGGCAAGCTCATGGCTGGATAGAGGCCGGACTGCCCCAAGTGGGGCGAACTGCCCCGTGCCGGCGATGTCAGAAGAGGAGAACCAACGCTATCGCGCGGAGGACGGTGGGTGTGTACGCCTGTGACGGACGCCGTCCAGAGCGCCAGTCGCCAGCGTCCGATCGGGCCCGCGCTCGCGCTCGAGGCGCTGGAGGAAGGGCTCAGTCGTCGCGGGCGCCTTTCGGCCGTTCGGTCGTGCGTGGGGCGGGCGGTTCGATCGGCCGTTCGATCGGCCGTTCGATCGGCCGTTCGATCGGCCGTTCGATTCCGAGCCGCCGCAGCTTCCGGTAGAACGTCGCCCTCGACATGCCCGCCTCGCGCGCGGCCTGGAGCGCGTTCCAGCCGGTCCGCTCGAGCGCGGCGAGCAGCGCGGCGCGCTCGTCGCGCGGAGGTCGCGGCGCGCCGCGGCCGCCGCCTTCCTGCGCGCGGGGCAGGTCCACGTCGTCGGGGCCGATCCTGCGGCCGTCGCACAGCACGACCGCCTTCGTGATCACGTTCTCCAGCTCGCGCACGTTGCCGGGCCAGCCGTGCTGGCCGAGCCGCCGCAGCGCCTCGTGGGACAGCTGCGGCGCCGGGCGTCCCAGCTGCTCGGCGGCGCGGCGCACGAAGTGGAGCGCGAGCTCCGGCAGGTCCTCCAGGCGATCGCGCAGCGCGGGCAGCCGGATCTGCACCACCGCGACGCGGTAGTAGAGGTCCTCCCGGAAGCGCCCGCGCGCGGCCTCGGCCAGGAGATCGCGGTTCGTCGCGCAGACGAGGCGGAAGTCCACGCGCACGGCCTCGGCGCTGCCCACCGGGCGCACCTCCCGCTCCTGGAGCACCCGCAGCAGCTTCGCCTGCACCTCGAGCGGCATCTCGCCCAGCTCGTCGAGGAAGAGCGTGCCGCCGCGCGCCGCGACAACGAGGCCGGTCCGGTCCCGGTCGGCCCCCGTGAACGCGCCGCGGACGTGCCCGAAGAGCTCCGACTCGAGCAGCGCGGCGGGGAGCGCGGCGCAGTTGATCCCCATGAACGGGCCGCTCTTCCGCGGGCCGGCGAAGTGGATGGCGCGCGCGACGAGCTCCTTGCCGGTGCCGCTCTCGCCCGTCACGAGCACGTTGACCGGCGCGTCGACGACGCGGTCGAGCGTCGCGAACACCGCGCGGAGCGCGGGGCCGCGCCCCACGATGGCGCCGTAATCGTAGCGGTGCTCCAGGGCCTGCTGGCGGACGAGCACCTGCTCCTGCAGCCGGTCGATCTCCGCGGCCTGCCCGCGCAGGAGCTCCTCGACGCGGCGGCGCTCGGCCTCGAGCTCCACGGTGCGGCGGCGCAGGTCGTCGACGAGCCGCGCGTTGCGCAGCGCGAGCGCGACCTGGTCGGCGAAGGCGAGGAGCAGGTCGACGTCCTCCGGCGCGAACCGCGCGCGCCGGAAGCGGTTGTCGAGGTAGAGCGCGCCGAGCACGCCGTCCGGCGAGCGGATCGGCACGGCGATCACGGACCTGAGCCGCATCGCGTGCACCGACGCGTGCTCGTGGAAGCGCGGGTCCTCCTGGGCGTCCACGGTGACCACGGGCTCCTGCGTCGCGATCGCGCGCTCGGCGATGCCGTAGCTGAACTTGAGGTGGCTCCTGCCGACCTTCTCCCGGTCGACGTTGCGCGCGACCGCCACGCGCAGCTCGCCGCCCGGCTGCTCGATCAGCAGGAACCCGCGCTCCGCGGCCGTGAGGTCGATCGCGGCGTCCATGGCCATCGCGAGGATGTCGGCGATCTCGACGGAGGAGTTGAGCCTGCGGAACACCGCGAGGAGCCGCTCGAGCTTGGCCGTGCGCTCTGCCGCTGGCGGCGCCGCGGCCTCGGCCGCCGCGGGGGTGCGCGCCGGCTGCGCCGCGCGGCGCCGGGGGTGGGTCCAGAAGGCGTGCTGCAGCGCCTCCGGCAGCGAGCGCGCCATGGCGGTCCAGGCGGCGGCCGCGCGCTCCCGCTGCGCCGCGGCGGCCTCTGGCTCGCCCGCGAGCTCGTGGGCTTCGGCCAGCGCCAGGCGGACGTCCGCGGCGAGGTCGGGCTGCGCCGCGCGCTCGGCGAGGCCCAGGGCGCGCTCGAGGCGCTCCCGGGCGGCGGTGAGGTCCTGACCGAGGTTGGGCTGACCGAGGTTGGGGCCACCCTGACCGAGGTTGGGCTGACCGAGGTTGGGGCTACCCTGACCGAGGTTGGGCTGACCGAGGTTGAGGTTGGGGCCACCCTGACCGAGGTTGAGGTTGGGGCCACCCTGACCGAGGTTGAGGTTGGGCTGACCGAGGTTGAGGCCACCCTGAGCGAGGTTGTGAGCGAGGTTGGGCTGACCGAGGTCGAAACCGCCCTGGTCGGAATCTCCCTGACCCAGGTTGCCGTCGCCCTCGCCGTCGAGCAGCGCGAGCCGCCCCTCCAGCAGCGCCGCGCGCGCCCCGAGGTCGGGCGCCTCCCGGGCGGCGCCGTGCTCCCGCGCCCGGCCCAGCGCGGCCCGCGCGTCCCCCACCGCGCCCCGCGCGAGGTGGGCCCGGCAGAGCTCCAGCTCCTCCTCCACCACCTCCCGTTGCGCCCCTTGCGCCTCGAAGCCGCGCCGCGACCGCTCGAAGCAGCGCGCCGCCTCCTCGGCGTCGCCGCCCGCGAGCGCGCAGTCCCCGAGGACCGAGGCCGCCGCCGCCGCGAAGAAAGGCGCCCCCCGCCGCGCGGCCTCCGCCTCCACCCGGGAGGCCACGCGGGCGGCCCGCTCGAACGCCCCCACGTCCGCCCAGAGCTTCGCCAGATCGAAGTCGAGGACGAGGACCAGGTCCGCCTGCCCCAGGGCGGAGGCGAGCCGCGCCCCGCGCTCGTAGGCGGCGAGCGCTTCCCCGAGCTCGCCCGACTGGTGGCACGCCGTACCCACGTTGAGGCTGCAGCGCGCCACCAGGTCGCCGAGCCCGTGCTCCTCCGCGGTCGCCAGCGCCTGCCGGTACCCGACGAGCGCCGCCTCGACCTCCCCGGCCCGGAAGGCGTCGATCGCCTGGTACGACAGCGCCCGCACCAGCGCCCTCGGCGCCCGCCGATCGCGGTGCAGCCCGGCGGCGAGCCCGAGGTGCAGCCCCGCGAGCCGGCGCTCCCCGAGGTAGCTCGCCGCGACGCCGACGTCCTCGTGGAGGCTCGCCAGCACCTCCGGCTCGTCGCACCACGCGAGCGCCGGCTCGGCGCGGGCCCGCGCCTCCGCGTGGGATCCGAGCCGCAAGAGCGCCCGGCTCGCGAGATCGGCGAGGGCGGCGCGCTCGCGCGGCGTGGCCGATAGCGCCGAGCCCTCCCCGCCGGCCACCTCGCTCCGCTCGGCCTCGTCGAGCCGCGCGAGCGCCGCCGTGGGGTCGCCCAGCTCCAGCAGGCACGCGCCGAGCCGGACGAGCGCCTGCGCGCGCCGCGCGCCGAGCCCTCCGGCCTCGTCGCTCGCGAGCAGGTGCTCCAGCACCTCGCGCGCCCGCGCCGCGCGGCCGACGCGCTGGAGGGTGGACGCGATCTCGAGCCGCGCCTCCGCCGACGTCGCCACCTCGAGCAGCGCCTCCGCGCTTGCGCCCCACGGCCTCGGATCCGCCTCGCGCTCCGCGCGGCGCTCGAGGAACAGGCGCTCGGCGGCGGCCGTGTCGCCCGACAGCGCGAGGTGCAGCACCCGCTGCTCGGCGTGCGCCGGCAGGGCGGCCGCCGCCCGCGCGTGCGCCGCGCGGACCGCCTCGCCGCCGAGGGCGCAGAGGAGGGCGGCGATCGGCCCGGCGCGCGTCAGCGTCCACCCCCCGGCGGTGCGCGCGGCGACGCCGCGGGCGGCGAGCTCGGCCAGGTGCGCGACAGGCAGCCCGAGCGGCGGCAGCTCCTCGTCGGCGACCGCGCCCCCCTGCACGGCCAGCGTCGCCACGGCGTCCCGCAGCGGCCGCCCGAGCCCTCGCAGCCGCAGCGCGTAGCGCGCGCTCGCCCCGGGCGTCGTCGCGTCGAGCCCGGCCACGTCCCCGCTCTCGGCGAGCCGCCCCGCGATCACCACGAGATCGGCGGGCCACCCCGCGCTCGCGCGCAGCACGACCTCCGTCGCGTCGCCCAGGCCGATGTCGTCCATCCAGCGCTGCACCGCCTCGCGCCCGAGCGGCGGCAGCGCGACCTCGCGCGCGCTCCGCCCCGCCTCGGCGGCCACCGCGGCGAGCGGCGCCCGGCCGCCGCCGTGCGGGACGCGCTCGGCGGCGAGGAGCAGGACCGGATCCTCGGGGCCGAGCAGGCGGGCGAGCGCCTCGAGCATCTCCCGGTCCGCCCCGCTCACCTCGTCGGCGTCGTCGAGCACGAGCACCAGCGGCCCGGCCCCCGCCCCCGCGTGGCCTCCCCGCGCCCGCGTCAGGCGCTCGTGCGCGCGCAGGGCGCCCAGCGCGCCGGCGGGGAGCGCCTCCTCGCCGGTCGCGCGGCGCAGCATCGAGGCCACCGGCGCGCTGGCCCTGGCGAAGCCCTCCACCGCCTCCATCCGGAGCTCGGCGCTCCACGTCGCCTCGCGCAGGAGGCGGCTCTTCCCGCAGCCCGGCTCCCCGGCGATCACGCAGACGCGCGGGCCGCGCTCGCCTCGCTCGAGCGCGGCGAGCGCCTCGGCGACCGCGCGCATCTCCCCATCGCGCCCGACGAGGTGGGGCGGCTCCGGCGGCGGCGGGGCCACGGCGCGCGGCGCGGCGCCCACCCAGTCGAGCACCTCGCCCGCGTCGGCCGGGCGGTCGCGCGGCTCGGACCGCACGAGGCGCTCGACGAGCGCGCCGATCGCCTCCGGCAGCGGCTCCGCGAGCAGCGGCGCGATCGCCTCGAGCGTGCGGCCGAGCGAGAACAGGTCCGCGCGCCCGTCGGCCGGCTCGCCGCGGATCACCTCGGGCGCGAGGTAGCCCCGGGTGCCGGAGACGCCGTCGTCGGGCCTCCCCCCGAGCCGCGCAGCGCAGGACAGGTCGATCAGGACCGCGCGCCCCGAGGCCCCGACGAGGATGTTGGCCGGCTTCACGTCGCCGTGGCGGATGCGCGCGCGGTGGAGGAACCGCAGCGCGTCGAGCACGTCCACGATCGCGGCCCGCGCCTCCTCGAAGCGCCGGCCTGTCACGTACTCGTCGAGCGGCGCGCCCAGCACCGCCTCCGACGTGAAGTAGAAGCGCGGCTCGCCGGTCTCCCGGAGCATGCCGAAGTCGAGGACCCGGACGAGGTGCGGATGGAAGAGCCCCGCCAGCATCCTGAACTCGCCGCGGAACGCCGCCCGCTCCGCCGTGCGCGCGTGGCCGAGCAGCTTGAGGCACAGGTCCCGCCCGAGCGCCTCGTCCCGCGCGAGCCACGCCGTGGCCAGGCTCCCCCGTCCCAGGGGGCGGAGCAGGCGGTAGCGGCGGGCGAGCAGGGTCCCTTCGGCTTGGCTCACCCGCGCAGTGTCTCATGGATGTGCCATCTGAGACAGTGAGACACTCGATGAGACACCTGTGCCTCGCGTTTCACGACGATTTCCGCCGTTTTTCATTCGGCACCAGGTTTGCTCTAATGCCCGGCATGGCGATGCGGACGACATACGGACACCGAGGACGGCGGGGCGCGCGCGTCGCGACGCTCCTCGGAGCGCTCGTTGGCGGCTGTGTCGTGAGCCCGCAGCCGAGCCCGCCGGTCCACGAGCCGATCCTGGACACAGGGCTCGTCGGCGTGTCGGACGACCCCAAGGTCTTGCGGCAACAGGTCTTCCTCAAGGGCGAGCCTGGCGCGGTCGAGCCGGCGGAGGGCGTGGTCGTGGTGACGAACCTCGACAGCGCGGACGCGCCCGTCATCGCGGAGATCAACCGCGACGGCAGCTTCGTGGCCGCGGTGGACGCGTCGACGGATCAGGTCCTGCGGATCCAGGTGAAGCAGGGCGAGCGCCGGTCGGAGCCGGTGGATCTGCAGCTCACGGGGGAGCCCATCAGCGTGGCGCAGACGATGCTGGCGCACCTGCCTTGCCTCACGATCGAGCCCGCCGCGTGGGTCTCGCTCGAGGCCGGCGAGAGCTATGTGGTCGTCCGCAACACGTGCGCCGAGGGCGTGTCCATCGGCGCGCCGCGCCTGCGCCGCGGCGCGGGGCCGTTCGGGGTCAGCCCGGCGGAGGCGTTCGTGGTGCCGGCGGGCGAGTCCGCCGTCGTCACGGTGCGCGCGGACGGTGAAGGGGTGGAGCGCGAGGACGTGCTCTTCCTCGAGGTCACGGCGCCCGAGCCCGGGCGCCGCGTCCTGACGCTGACGCTCCCCGACTGAGCTGTCGGGGAGACGAACATCGAACTCGCGCGCCGCGCTCGCCGTACTGCGCGCGGCGCGAGGCGCCCTTCCTCTGGAGGGGAGGGGCTCGTGGATGTCTATCGCCTCGCCGGTGACGGCGGGGCTCTTTTGGAGGAACCCATGAACGTCCAGAATCGTATCAAGAGCAGCAGCCGTATCGGATCCTTCCTCTGGCTCGCGCTGTCGATGCTCCCGCTCGCCGTGGGCTGTCAGGTGCAGATCGCCGACGACGACACCGCATCCAACGCGGAGGAGGTGAGGGGCGGCGGCGGGCAAGGCAAGGCCTGCGGCGGCCTCCTCGGCCTCACCTGCAAGAAGGGCCTCTTCTGCGACTACGAGCTCGACGCCATGTGCGGCGCGGCCGATCAGACGGGCACCTGCCAGCCCATCCCCGAGGTGTGCACGAAGGAGCTCAGGGAGGTCTGCGGCTGTGACGGCAACACGTACAGCAACGAGTGCATGGCGAACGCGGCGGGCACGTCGGTGTCGTCGATCGGCCAGTGCTCGCCTCCTCCGGGCGACGTCTGCGGCGGCCTCCTCGGCCTCTCCTGCAAGGAGGGTGAGTTCTGCGACTTCGCGCCGGACGCCCAGTGCGGCGCGGGCGACATGACGGGCACCTGCCTGCCCACGCCGGGCGGGTGCACCAAGGAGTACAACCCGGTCTGCGGCTGTGACGGGAACACGTACGGCAACGCGTGCACGGCGAACGCGGCGGGCGTCTCGGTCGCGTCGAAGGGCGAGTGCGCGCCGCCGCCGTCGGAAGGCAAGGCGTGCGGCACCCGCGGCGGCTGGACGTGCGAGAAGGGCGAGTTCTGCAACTTCCCGCCCGAGGTCGAGTGCGGCGCGTGGGACGGGCCGGGGGTCTGCACGCCCATCCCGGAGGCGTGCACGTTCGAGTACAACCCGGTCTGCGGCTGCGACGGCCAGACGTACGGCAACGCCTGCGCCGCCGCCTCGGCGGGCGTGTCGGTCGCGTCGAAGGGCGAGTGCGCGCCTGCTCCCGGGAAGATCTGCGGCGGCATCGCGGGCTTCGCGTGCGAGAAGGGTGAGTTCTGCAACTACAGCATCGAGGCCATGTGCGGCGCGGCCGATCAGACGGGCACCTGCGAGACCATCCCGGAGGCGTGCACGGAGCAGTACGACCCGGTCTGCGGCTGCGACGACACCACGTACCCCAACGCGTGCTTCGCGCACGCGGCGGGCGTGTCGGTCGTGTCGCGCGGCGAGTGCGCTAAGACGCCGGTGAGGCGGTAAGGCGGTATCGTAGGCGCCGTCCGCGCCGCGCGTCGCGTGACACCCCCATCGCGCGACGCGCGGCGCGGCGGCGCCGCCCTTGACCGGCTCCTCGCCGGTTCCGTAGCATCCTGCCGCGCATGAGCGCCGCTCGATCCCAGACAGCGTCGACGCTCCTCCTCGACGAGCGCTTCGAGGCCGGCGACGACCGGTTCGTGGACGAGGTGCTCGCCTCGGAGGCGGGCCGGAAGCTGAAGGCGCTCGCCCCGCGCTGGTACGAGGACCGGCGCCCGTTCGCGCGGCGCGCGCTGCTCCGCTACATCGACGACGGCTGCGACCGGCCGCACCACCGCGGCCTCGTCAAGGTCCTTTACAAGCTCGCCGAGCAGGCGGGAGACGACGAGATCGTCGGCCGCTTCATGGTCGCCTTCGATCGCCTCGTCCGCCGCAAGCTCGTCAAGGTGACCCGCTACGACTGGGTGACCAGGACCTCCAGCGACGAGCCCTGCCTCGTCAGCGACACCGGCGTGCCGGCCAGCCTCCCGCAGGGCGACGTCGCGTCGCCGCGCTTCTCGATGCGGACGCGCCACTACCTGCGGCGCCGCGCGTTCCGCTACTTCCGGCGGCTCGGCCGGCGCGACGCCGCCCGCTACGGCCGCGCGATCCGCGCCGCGCTCGCGCTCTACCGCGACGAGCACCTCGACAGGCCCGAGCGCCTGCTCGACGCCTGGGGGCTGCTCCACGCGCTCTACTGGGGCTCGCCCGCCCTCGAGCGCCTCCCGCGCGGCGTCCGCCTCGCGGAGGGCGCCGCCCTCGCCGAGCTCGAGCCAGCGCCGATCTACCCCGAGGCGTGGCAGGGCGCCTTCGACGACGTGCTCGGCCTGGTCACGGCCGCGAGGAGCCGCACCGTCCGGGCGTTCGCCGTCGGGCTGCTCGAGCGCGGCTACGCCGCCGAGCTCCGCGGCCTGCCGCTCGCCCGCGTGCGCGCGCTCCTCGAGAGCCCGCACGACGAGGTGCAGACCCTCGCCGCCGGCCTGCTCCGGCAGATCCCGGGCCTCGGGAGCCTGCCGATCGCGGACTGGCTCTCGCTGCTCCAGACCGAGAACGCGGCGGCGCTCGCCTTCATCTGCGAGGCCGTAGTCGAGCACGTCTCGCCTTCGCGGCTCTCGCTCGCCGAGTGCGTGGCCCTCGCCTGCGCGCGCGCCGCGCCTGTCGCGGAGCTCGGCCTCCGCTGGGCGAGGACGAAGCCCGTCGAGACCGCCGCCGATCTCGGCACGATCGCGCGCCTCGCGACAGCGGTCGCGCCGCGCGTGCGGGAGGACGCGGTCGCGTGGCTCGTCGAGGTGCTCGGGCGCTCGCCCCACGGCCGGGCCGAGCACGTGCGCGATCTCCTGGACTCCCGCCACGAGGACGTCCGCGCCCGCGCGCTCGAGCTCTTCGAGGCCGACGCCCGCTTCCGCGACGACACAGGCCTGTGGGCCGCGCTGGCCGAGACGCCCCACGAAGGCGCCCGCGCGTTCCTGATCCGGCACCTCGCCGCGCGCAAGGCGGCCTTCTCGCCCGAGGCGCTGCGGCACGTCTGGGCGGCGGCGCTGCTCGCCGTCCACGGCGGCGCGCGCGACAAGCGCGCGGTCGTCCGGCAGATCGCGGACCGCGTTGTCGCCCGGCCCGGCGAGGCCGACGCGCTCCTGCCGCTGCTCGGCGTCGCGCTCCGCAGCGTGCGCGCGCCCGAGCGGCGCGCTGCCCTCGGGGCGCTCGCCCGCGCCGCGTTCCGCGCCCCTGCGCTGCGCGACGCCATCGCGCGCAGGCTCCCCGAGCTCCGGCTGTTCGAGGGGGAGGACGCGGCGTGAGCTTCGATCTCCGCTACCTCGGCACGAGCGGCGTCAAGGACCTCGGCGGCGGCGCCGCCCTCAGCTTCGCGCCCAACCTCGCGCGCCCCCGGGTCTTCTTCGACGGCGAGCTCGCGCGGCCGGTGCGCTTCCGCGAGGCGATCAGCGCGCTCCACGACGTCGTCGTGGGGGACCTGCGGCGCCTGCCGAAGGATCGCTCCGCCCACGAGGCGTGGAAGCAGCAGGAGGCCGAGCGCGAGGCCCGGCTCCGCCGGGAGCTCCACGGCGAGGCCATGAAGGCCGAGCTCGCGCGCCTCGGGAGCGCGCCGCGGCCGCCGAACCTAGAGGCCGACTTCCGGAAGATGCACAAGCTCTACTGGGGGGCGCGCGTGCGCTGGGCGAGCGAGCTCGCGCGGAGCGACCCGCAGCTCTTCCGCCACCTCGTCCCGTGCGATCCGGTCGTGACCGTCGCGCCCGATGTCGTCTTCTTCGAGTGTTTCTCCAAGGACGAGTCGAGCTACGGCTGCCTCTCGGTCGATCGCGACGCCTTCCGGGGCGCGCAGGACGCCGGCCTCGGCACGACGAACGTCGACTACTCGCTCGCGCTCCACGAGCACTTCCAGACGCTCCGCAGCTACCGGCCGACGCGGCTCCTCGTCGATCCGACCGGCTTCGAGGTCGCGGTGGAGGGCCGCGGCGACTACCGCGAGGAGAAGATCGATCTCCCGCCCTCGTGGCTGCGCGGCTTCGGCCAGCTCCAGGCGGCGATGTGCCTGCCGTGCCGGAGGGTCGACGTCCCCGTGGAGGCGGTCTACTCGCTGCTCGCGCACCTCGATCGGCACCGCGAGCGCGCGGGCCCGCGCAGCCTGCGCTTCCAGCTCACGCCGGGCAAGGCGCCGATCCTGGTGCTCGACCCCTGGGGCGTCTCCATCCCGTGCCGCGGCGTCACCTGCGACGACATCCCCGTGGCCGTGGGGCCCGCGGCGGGCGCGGGTGGGCTCGGCCCGTACCGCTCCGGGGCGCCGAGGGGCGCGCCGGCGGCGGAGGCGACCGAGGAGATCAAGGTGTGGGGGAGGCGCCGCCTCTCGGTGCTCGCGCGGCTCTTGCCGCTCGCCGATCGCATCGAGGTGCGGCTGCTCGGCTCCGGGCTGCCGAGCCTGTGGATCGTCTTCATGGGCGAGATGCGCTTCACCCTCGCGCTCTCGGGCTGGACGGCGAACGACTGGACCTCGGGCTCCCACCTCGACGTCATGGCGGACGCCTTCACCCCGGACGCGCAGCTGGCGGACCGCGTCGCGCGCCACCTCGAGATGGTCCGGCGCGCGTCCTACGGCGAGCTCGCCGTGTCGATGGGGGCGCCGGACGGCGCGCTCCGCAGCGCGCTGCACCTCGCCGCGAAGCAGGGGCAGGTGGTTTACGACCACGCCGCGGAGTGTTATCGCTGCCGCCCGGTGATGCCGGTCGCCCTCTCCGACGCGCTGCTCGGCCCCGAGCCCCCGGAGCTCGCGGAGGGCCGGCGCATCGCCCAGGGCGGGGTGGAGATCGCGCGGGAAGAGAGCCTTTCTGGCGGCCGCCGCGTCGTCATGGCCAGGGCCAAGGCGACGAGCTGCGAGCTGCTCCTCGACACCGACGGCGCGATCAAGAAGGCGAAGTGCAGCTGCTCGTACTTCTACAAGAACCGGCTGCGCGCGGGCCCGTGCCGGCACCTGCTCGCGGTCAAGCTCCACCTGTCCGGCCGCGGTGACGCGGCGCCGTCGCTGCAGCCGCCGGAGCAGGCGGAGGCCGGCTCGCGCGCAGCGACGGCCGCCCCGCGAGGCGAGGCCGTGCCGTTCCCCGCGGAGCTCCTCGTCGAGATCGAGCGCGCCGCGGCCGCCCAGCGGGCGGGGCTCGCGGAGGTCGTCGAGGCGTCGTGGGATCTCGCGTTCGAGCGCATCCAGGGCTGCCGCTCCTGGGTCGAGGCCCTCGCGCTCGGCGGTCCGGAGGCGGAGCGGGCGCTCGGCGCGCGCGAGCTCCGCGCGCCGGTCGTCAGGACGCTCCCGGTCCACGCGGACGTGCTGGTCGAGATCCGGCGCGTCGCTGACCAGTTCAAGGCGAGCCCCGCCGCGGTGGTGGGCCTCGCGTGGCTCGTCGCCAGGCGATCGACGAAGTGAGGTTCACCAGAGACCTGAGAGTCCAGCCCTGCAAGGAGATCCGTCCGCTCGAGCCCAACACGCTGCGGCGCTCCGCCGTGGTGGAGGTTGTTCTTCCATGCATCCCCACCCCCGATGTTCTTTGGGCGCCTTTAGCAGCTGTGCGGGTCCACTCAGAGGGACCTGACGGTCCTGGACCCGCACAGCTGCCCGGCGCCTGGGTGATCGGGCGTGGTCACGAGCAAGTAGTCGGGCGGGCGGGCCTCCTTGGAGGGCTGGACCGGGTGATGGGGTACTTTGGCCGAAGGTGGGGTCTTTTGAACCGTCAGGACGCCAAAAGACGCCATGAGGCGCCAAAAGACGCCAAGAAAAACACAAAAATTTTGACGTCTTTTGGCGTCTTTTGGCGCCTCATGGCGTCTCATGGCGTCTCATGGCGTCCTGGCAATTCCATCATTCGGGCAGGGTGGGCTAAGCACCCCACCACCCTGGACCGGGTGCTGCCCAGAGGAACGGTCGAATGGGCTTCTGGGACAAGCTGAAGTCGATGCTCGGCCTGGGCGGGGCCGAGCTGGGCGAGCGAGCGCCGGGCGGGGCCGAGGCCGAGCAGGCCCAGGGGGCGCAGGCCCGGTCGGCGCAGACCGGGCCCGCGGCCGCCGCGCAGCCGGCCGCCCGAGCGGGGCAGCCCCGCGCCGCGGCGGCGGGCGCGAAGCCGCGCCCCGCGGACCCCTACGACGCCGGCGGGATCCTCGGCCTCTCCGCAGACGAGCTGCGCAGGCGCGCGCTCAAGATCAACCCGTACCAGACGGCCTGGATCGGCCGCGTGGACACGATCCCGCCGCAGAGCGACGAGCGCACCGCCCTCATCGATCGGGGCCTCGTCCTGCGCGGCCTGCTCACCGAGGCGCAGCTCGCCGAGATCCACCGCGTCGGTGATCTCTGGCTCAGGCACAAGGACGCCGCGTCGCTCGCCGGCACCGTCGCGGCGCGCTCGGCCGACGAGGCGATCGAGCGGCTCAAGCGCGAGAAGCTCGCCCGCAAGGAGGAGAAGCGGCGCCAGAGCGCCGAGCGCAAGCGGCAGCGCGCCGAGGCGGTCGCGCGCCGCCGGGCCGAGGACATCATCTTCCTGGGCACCGACGTCTCGGCGGGCCTCGCGGACCGGCGCTCGCACGTCGAGTCGCTCGCCCAGCGCGGGCTGCCCGTGCTGTCCACCCCGGCCGACCTGGCCGCGGCCCTCGGCGTCGCCGTCCCGCGCCTGCGCTGGCTCTGCTTTCACGGCGAGGCCGTCGAGCGCCCGCACTACGTGTACTTCGACGTCCCGAAGCGCTCGGGCGGCACGAGGCAGCTCGCGGCGCCCCACGCCTCGCTGGCCGCGGCGCAGGCCTGGGTGCTGCGCGAGATCCTGGAGAAGCTGCCCGTCGAGGCGCCCGCGCACGGCTTCGTGAAGGGCCGCTCCACGGTCACCAACGCGCGCCCGCACACGCGCCGCGACGTTGTCGTGAACCTCGACCTGTCGGATTTCTTCCCGACCATCACGTTCCCGCGGGTGCGCGGCGTCTTCCATCGGCTCGGCTACTCCCCGGCGGTGGCCACGCTCCTCGCCCTGCTCTGCACCGAGCCGCCGCGGCGTCCGGTCGAGTACGACGGGCAGCGCTACTGGGTCGCTGTCGGCGATCGCGCGCTGCCGCAGGGCGCCTGCACGAGCCCGGCCATTTCGAACCAGGTCGCGCGGAAGCTCGATCGCCGCCTCGCCGGCATGTGCGCCCGCGCGGGCTTCACGTATACGCGGTACGCGGACGACCTCACCTTCTCGGCACCCCCGGGAAAGCGCGGCGACATCGCGATGCTGCTGGCCCGCGTCCGCCACATCGTCGAGGAGGAGGGCTTCGCCATCAACCCGGACAAGGGCCGTATCCAGCGCGCCGGCGGGCGGCAGGTGGTGACGGGCGTCGTGGTCAACGACAAGCCCTCTGCCCCGCGCGAGGAGGTGCGCCGCCTGCGCGCGATCCTCCACGAGGCGAAGAAGACCGGCCTCGCCGCCCAGAACCGGCAGGGTGTGCCGGACTTCGAGGCGCACGTGCGCGGCAGGATCGCCTATGTACAGATGATCGACCGCGAGAGGGCCGCGCCGCTGCTCGCGGCGCTCGACGCGCTCACGGGGTGAGGGGTCGGAAGCTGCGGCGGCGCCCGTAGCGAGGGGCTGGAGAGCAGATCCCCGCCAGCTCACGCGCGAGGTCGACGGCGACGCACGTGTGCACGTCCGTGCCAGGCGCAAGTGGGGAGAGGAAGTGGCTCGTCAGGTACGTAACCGCCCCTGCTTTGCCGTGGAGCGGTTCAGCGTGCTGAGGAGCGGCGAGGTGGCCTACCGGATGAAGTACCCGACGTGTGGGGTGACGCTCGACGCATCGGATCATGACGCCTGTCGAGCTGCTTGCGTGGCTTTCCGTCTCAGAGCGGCACGTGCGCGAGGAGGAAGTCGCTCCAGCCTTCGCTCTTCAGAGCGCCGAAGCCGGTCCGTAGCTCTTCGATGAAGTTCACCACGAACAACACGTGTCCTTTCGCGTCGAGCGTGGAGGCGGCGGGCTCGACAGTGCCGCCGAGCTCGACGAGCCGCCGCTGCGCGACGAACGCCCCGGTGTCTGGCTCGTAGGTGGCAACGTACGTTCCCCCCTCGACCACCGAGCCGCCGCCGAGATCGATGGGCAACGAGGGCGCGGCGCCGAGCCAGGAGATGAGCGCGAGCCGGCCGTCGGGCGCGAACGAGAGGCTGGTCGACCTGACCTGTACGGCCGGGAACGCCTTCGTCCACTGGATCGCGCCGTCCTCCCCGGCGAGCTTCATGAGGAACGCGCCGCGTGAGATGTCGTCGATTGGCCCCTCGCCCAGGTCGGCGCCCTGCGCGAACCGGCCGGCGAGCAGCACGTCGCCGCGCTCGTCCACGAGCAGCGCAGCCGCCGAGTCGCCGCCGCTAAAAATGGGGTCTGCCGGTTGGCCGAAGTGCCTCGACCAGAGGTGCGCGCCGTCCTCCCCCGAGTACTTCGCCACCCAGGCCTGATTGCCTTTCAGCCCGGAGGTGGCGCCGCCGCCGAGGTCGGCGTCGTCGTAGAAGTCTCCGGCGACGAGGATGTCGCCGTGGAGGTCCACGGCCACCCCCACGATCGGGTCGAAGTACGCGTTGATTCCGCGCAGGCTTCCCACGTCCTTCGCGAAGCGGGTCGTCCCATCGGCGGCGAACCTGGTGAGGGTAAGGCGGCCCGCGGACTCGGCGGCGACGATGACGTCGTTTCCGGGACCGATGGCCACGCGGCCTCCGAAGTCGACGCCGCCGCCGCCCAGGCGGTGCATCCAGCGCGGGGCGCCGTCCCGATCGAGCGCGAGGACGAAGGTGTCGGACGAGGCGACCTCCGGGTCGTCTCTTTCCGGCTCTGGCAGGACGAAATCACCGGCTTGGAGCGGACCTCTCGAGTACTCGCCGACGACAGCGATGCCGTCGTTTCCGTCGATCGCGACCCCCGTGACCGTCGCCCAGTGGCCACCGAATTGCCGGACCCAGCGTGGGGCGCCGTCGTCTGCGTACGTGGCGACGAAGATGTCCAGGGAGCCGAAGAGCGGCGAGACGATGGTGCCCGGGTCTGTCGTTCGCCCCGCGGCGCCGGCCAAGACGATGTTTGCCTCGCTATCGATCGCGACGGCGCGGGCCGAATCCATATCGGAGATCGAGATCTGCCGGTGCCAGGCTTCCGCTGGCAGCGATCCTCCGCCGCCACTCGAGTCTCCTCCCCAACCCGGCTCACCGCCGCCCCCCAAGCCGCCCGAGCCGCCTGAGCCGCCCGAGCCGCCCGAGCCGCCTGAGCCGCCCGAGCCGCCTGAGCCGCCTGAGCCGCCCGAGCCGCCTGAGCCGCCTGAGCCGCCCGAGCCGTCTGAGCCGCCCGAGCCGCCTGAGCCGCCCGAGCCGCCCGAGCTCCCGTTCGATGCTCCGCCTGCCACACTGTCGCCGCCGGATCCTCCGGATCCCGCGCTGCTAGCGCTGCTCGATGCGGCGGCCGGATCGGGCTCACGGTTCTCACCGCATCCGGCGAGGGGGATGACAGGGACAAGGATCAGCAGAGCAGAAGCGATGATGCGCATGGCGTGACCTCCGCCGAACAGGCTAGGTCCCCGCCGCAGGACCGCTCCTTAATCGGCTCTTAAAGCGACGCGCGTGGCTTCTTCGATATCGTCGGCTCCCCGTTCCCGGTCTCGTTCTACAGCGATCCCATCTCGGCGTTCTCCCACCTCGAGCACCCACGCCCGGGGGAGTCCGCCGAGGCCCTGCGCCTCGCGATCGTCGCCGCGAGCGGCATCTGAGGTGGGCTGCGCGTCGTCCCAGCACTTCAGCGATCTGTTCCGCCGCCGCCGCGGGGAGGCCCCGAGCACGTTTCGCGCGCGCAGGCGAGGGATCTGAGATCGAGCGGCGCGCTCGCGCTGATTGGCGCGCCGACGAACCTGTTTGGTGCGGCCTCAAGGAGCTACGCCGCTGAGCCCCCGCGAGCCGGAAATTCGGATCACCGACGCGCCCTCTGTCCCCTGCTGCCTGTCCGGAGACCTCGCAGGCCCGGCTCCCTAGGTGGCACCTTGAACCAGAACAGGTATCAACGGCGGATATCCACCCACGCCGTCCCGCGAGATTCGTCCAGCCGCGAAGCGGCTTCGTGTTACCATCCAGGACACATTCGTGGCGGGGGCATGCCATGCCGTGGGCTGTCGACCGGGCCTGACCGCGCCAGAGCACTCTGACGTCAAGGGGAGTGATGCTGACGATCTCGGGGTATCAAGCGACCGACACGATCTACGAGAGCGGCAGCTCGCGCGTCTACCGGGGCCAGCGCGCCGGAGACGGGCGCGCCGTGATCCTCAAGCTGCTGCGCTCGGACTATCCCAGCCAGACGGAGCTCACGCGCTACAGGCATGAGTACGCGGTGCTCCGCAACCTGGATGCGCCGGGCGTCGTCCGGGCGCTCGACCTGTGCAGGCACGAGAACGGGCTCCTCCTCGTCCTCGAGGATTTCGGCGGCCGCTCGCTGGCGCACCACCTCCACCACCTCCAGCACCGCCCGCTCGACGCCGCGGACTTCATCCGGCTTGCGATCCAGATCACGAGCGCCCTTCGCGAAGTCCACGGAAGCGGAATTATACACAAGGATATCAATCCGTCCAACATCGTGGTCAACCGTGAGACGGGTGTTGCCAAGATCATCGACTTTGGCATCTCGACGCGGCTCTCCCGGGAAGAGCTCTCGATGAAGAGCCCCGCGGTGCTCGAGGGGACGCTCGCCTACATCTCTCCCGAGCAGACCGGCCGCATGAACCGGTCGCTCGACCATCGCACCGATTTCTACTCGCTCGGCGCCACCTTCTACGAGCTCCTCACGGGCGCGCCGCCCTTCAGCGCGACGGACGCCATGGAGCTCGTCCACTGCCACGTCGCGCGCGATCCCGCCCCGCCGCGCGCGCGCTGTCCGGGCGTGCCGGAGGTCCTGTCGGACCTCGTGATGAAGCTCATGGCGAAGGCGGCCGAGGGCCGTTACCAGAGCGCGGCGGGCCTCCTCCACGACCTGGAGGAGTGCGAGCGGCGCCTCGCGGCCACGGGCGAGATCGCCCCGTTCCCGCTGGGCCGCGCCGACGCCTCCGGCGAGCTCCGCATCCCGCAGCAGCTCTACGGGCGCGAGCGCGAGGTGCAGGCGCTGCTCGAGGCGTTCGATCGCGCGGCGCGGGGCAGCGCCGAGCTGATGCTCATCGCCGGGTACTCGGGGATCGGCAAGTCCGCGCTGGCGCACGAGCTGTACAAGCCCATCACCGAGGCGCGCGGGTACTTCGTCGCGGGCAAGTACGACCAGCTCCAGCGAAGCACCCCGTACACCGCGATCACCAGCGCGTTCCGCGACCTGGTGCGGCAGATCGTCGCCGAGCCCGAGGCGCAGTTCGCGCTCTGGCGCTCGAAGATCAAGGCCGCGCTCGGGGCGAACGCGCAGGTCCTCGTCGACGTGATCCCCGAGATCGAGCGCATCGTGGGCGACCAGCCGGCCGTCCAGGCGCTGGGGCCCGCCGAGTCCCAGAACCGCTTCGTGCGCGTCCTCCAGAACTTCGTCCGCGTGTTCTGCGACGCCGAGCGCCCGCTGGCCATCTTCCTCGACGACCTGCAGTGGGCCGACGCCGCGTCCCTCAGGGTCATCGAGCTCTTGATGACCGACGCGAAGCTGCGCGGCCTGCTCGTCATCGGCGCCTACCGCGACAACGAGGTGGGGGCCGCGCACCCGCTCTCGGCCGCGATCGCCGCGCTGCGACGGGAAGGGGCGGTCGGCCGGGTGAGCGAGATCTCCCCGGGGCCGCTCGGCGCCGAGACGGTCTGCCGGATGCTCGCCGACGCGCTGCGCGCGGACGCCGCGGCGGTCACGCCGCTGGCCGCGCTGGTCACGCGGAAGACGGGCGGCAACCCGTTCTTCGTCAACGAGTTCCTCCGCACGCTGCACCACACCGGGTGTCTGCGGTACGACGCCGGGCTCGCGGCGTGGACGTGGGACGTCGAGCACATCGAGTCCAGGAACATCACGGACAACGTCGTCGACCTGATGATCGGCAAGCTGCGGGAGCTCCCCGAGGACACGCAGCGAGCGCTCATGTCGGCGTCCTGCCTCGGCAACCGCTTCGACCTGGGCAGGCTCGCGGTCATCCGCGAGGAGACCCGCGCCGATGCCTACCGGCACCTCGCGCCCGCGCTGCAGGAGGGCCTCCTCGTCCCGCTCTCCCCGATGGAGCCCGCGGCGCCCGACGATCTCGCCGCGCCGCTCGTCTTCCCGGACTACAGGTTCCTCCACGATCGCGTCCAGCAGGCCGCGTACGCGATGATCGAGGACGGCGAGCGCAGCGGCCTCCACGCCGACATCGGCCGGCTGCTCCTGCGGAGCCTGGGCGGGCGCGCCCCCGAGGAGAAGGTCTTCGACGTCGTCTACCACCTGAACCGCGGCGCCGACCTGCTGAGCGACGCCGCGGAGCAGCGGCGCCTCGCGGAGCTGAACCTGCTCGCGGGCCGGCGCGCGCTGCTCTCCGCCGCCTTCGACGCGGCGCGCGGCTACTTCGCCCGAGGCCTCTCGCTGCTGCCCGCGAGCGCCTGGCAGAGCGATCCTGCGCTGATGAGCGCGCTCCACATCGGCGCGGCCGAGGCGGCGTGCATGAACGCCGACTGGGGCGCGATGAAGGCGCTCGTGGACGCCGCCCTGTGCGAGATCCACGACGTCATGAACAGGAGCAAGCTCTACCAGCTCCTGATCCTCTATCACCACACCCAGGCGGAGTTCCGGAGGGCCGTGGACATCGCCGTGGAGGCGCTCGCGCAGCTCGGCGAGACGTTCCCGGCGAGCCCCGGCACGCAGGATTTCCTCGACGCCTACACGAAGACGACGAAGCAGGTCGCCGAGATCGGCTTCGAGCGCCTCGGCCGGCTCGCCCCGATGACGGAGGCCCCGAAGCAAGCCGCGCTCGTGATCCTCCGGCGCGCGATCCATGCGTCGTATTTCGCCGCGCCGGAGATGCTCGGGCTCTTCATCTGCCGCGCGCTCGACCTGACGATGGATCACGGCGAGTCGCCGCTCTCGCCCTATGCGTTCGCGGCGTTCAGCGTGCTCGTCAACGCCGGCGTGGGCGACATCGCGACGGGATCCCGGTTCGGCGAGCTGGCCATCGCGGTGCACCGGCGCCGGGACGAGCCGTTCTACAAGGCGAGCACCTACAACTTCTATTACGGGCTCTCCCGGCACTTCTACCGTCCGGCCCGCGAGAGCCAGGCGCCGCTCATCGAAGGGTACCTGAGCTACGCCGAGAACGGCGACGCCGAGAGCGCCGCGTACTGCCTGATCAACGCCTTCGTCTGCGGCGCCATCTCCGGGCAGAACCTCCTCGACCTCGAGGCGATGTTCGACAGGCACATCGAGGAGGTGTTCAGGTTCAAGCAGGAGCAGGTCATCAACCAGCTCCGCGTGTGGCGGCAGGTCATCCGGAACCTCACCGGCAGGTCCGAGCACGCGGCGAAGATCAAGGGAGAGTTCTTCGACGCCGAGCAGGCGCTCCCCGGCCTCTACGCGACGAAGAACTTCAACACCGTCAATTATATCCATACGGCGCAGGCCATGCTCTATTTCGTCTTCGGCGAATACGAGCTCGCCTACAAACACGCCGCCGAGACGGAGCCGACCCTCGGCGCGAGCACGGGCAAGGTGTTCACGCCGATGCACACCTTCTATTACTCCCTCGCCATGACAGCGCTCTACCCGGCGGCCTCGCCGGAGGACAGGGCGCGCTACCGCGCGAAGCTGTCGGAGAACCAGGCGAAGCTCAAGGCGCTGTCCGCGACGTGCGCCAGCAACTTCCTGCACAGGTACCTGCTCGTGGAGGCCGAGCTCGCGCGGATCGACGGCCGCTCGGCCGAGGCGCTGGACCTGTACGACCGCGCCATCGCGTCCGCCTCGGAGCACGACTACGTGAACGAGGCCGCGGTGGCCTGCGAGCTGGCGGGGCGGTTCTGGCTCGCGCAGGGGAGAGAGAAGCTCGCGCGCGTCTACCTCGCGGACGCGAGGTACCACTACGAGCTCTGGGGCGCCGCCCGCAAGGCGCAGGACCTGGAGGAGCGGTATCCGCAGCTCGCCGTGCGCGAGGCGCCCCCTCCGCAATCCTCGGAGATCGCGCCCTCACGGAGGTTCGTCACGACGACCTCGCTCGGCGCATCTCGCCTCGATCTCAGGACGGTCCTGAAGGCGGCGCAGGCGATCTCCGGGGAGATCGTGCTCGACAGGCTCCTCGCCAAGCTCATGTCGGTCGCCATGGAGAACGCCGGCGCCCAGCGCGGCTGCCTCGTCCTCCGGGACAGCGACGGCCTGCGGATCGAGGCCGAGGTCGACTGGACCGACGGCCGCGACGAACCGCGCTTCCCGGGGCTGCCCCTCGACGAGGCCGCGGCGCACGAGCGCCCGCTCCTCTGGGCCGCGATCGTGCAGTACGTCGCGCGGACGGGCCAGTGCGTCGTCCTCTCCGACGCCTCGACGGACAGGCAGTTCCAGCGCGACGACTACGTCGCGCAGCGCTGTCCGAGGTCCGTCCTGTGCACGCCCATCACCCACCATAACGGCCTTTACGGGGCCATCTACCTCGAGAACAACACGGCGACCGGGACGTTCACCCAGGATCGGCTGGAGCTGCTCTCGATGCTGTCCTCGCAGATGGCGATCTCCATCGAGAACGCGAAGCTCTACACGGGCGTGGAGCAGAAGGTCCGCGAGCGCACGGCGGAGCTCGAGCAGGCCCACGCGACGATCGTCCGCCTGGAGCGGGAGGCGGTCGAGAACCAGATGGCGGGCGGCTTCGCGCACGAGATGCGCAACGCCCTCTCGGGGGCCGCCATGGTGCTCGAGTCCGTGACCCAGGGCGGCGAGACGCTGTGCGTGAAGAACGCGGCCCGGCTCGGCGAGCTCTTCGACTTGCTCAAGGGTGATATCCCGGAGGGCAAGATCAAGGCGGTTATCGCCCGTCTGGGCGACATCGAGGAGGCGGAGGAGACGCTCGACAGCGTGCTCCGGATGGTGGGCGACTGCACGTCGCGCGCGCTGAGCGTCACGAACAGGATCCTGGAGTACTCGAAGCTCGGCGTCGCGCTCGCCGGCAACGAGGTCGTGAGCCTCCGCCGCGTCATCGAGTCCGTCGCGGCGCGGCATCGCGACGAGTTCGCGCGCCAGGGCGTGTCGGTCGAGCTCGATCTCCAGGGCGGCTCGGCGGTCATCGGGTACGAGTCGCACTTCGACTCCATCGTGAGCAACATCGTCCTGAACGCGCGCGACGCGCTGCTCCAGGTCGGCGACGGCCGCGGCCGGCGGATGCGGGTCGAGACGGTCGACGAGGGGGAGCTCCAGGTCGTCACCATCAGCGATAACGCCGACGGGATCGCGTCTGACGACCTCTCGAAGATCTTCCAGCCGTTCTTCTCGACGAAGCCGACGACGGGCGTGGGCCTGGGGCTCAGCTTCGTCTCCCGCCTCGTCGCGATGTACCACGGGACGATCGACGTCGAGAGCGCCGCGGATCGCGGAACGACGTTCGTCGTCCGGCTCCCGCGCGCGGCGCTTCATGAGCAGCCGCAGCCGCCGCAACGGCTGCAGCCGGCCGGCGCGCCCGTCGGCCGGAACGATCTCAACCTCTCCGGGAATTGAAAGGAGGCGCCAAGATGACATCGGCGAAATTCACCAGGCGCTTCCGCGAAGCTTCGGGCGAGGCGCCGGAGGAGCCCGACAAGGAGCGGGCGATCGTTGTCGTGATCGACGACGACCCGCGGATGCGGTCTGCGCTCGAGTTCACGCTGCGGCGTGATTACGACGTGCGCCTGTACGCGAGCGCGCAGGAGGGTATCGCCGCCATGACGGCGATGGTCAGCCTGGTCATCCTGGATATCCGCATGCCGGGCATCGACGGCCTCACTGCGTACCTGAGGATCAAGGCGCTGTTCCCGAAGGTGCCGATCATCTTCTACACCGCGTTCCAGGACATCCTGGAGAAGCAAGACCTGCTCTCGACCCACAAGGCGTTCGGCTATTTCGACAAGAATGGCGACGTGTCGGGGCTCATCGCGGCCGTCGAGAAGGCCGTCCAGCATCACAGCCTGGTCTCCAGCATGGCGAGCGCGCAGAAGCTCCTGCGCGGGATCATGCCCCCGGACGCGAGCTGATCAGGTGCTCGCGTGCCGCCGCGCGACCGGGCACGCCGCGCGCCGGAGCAGCGCCGCGCGTTCATGCAGGAGGTCCCGGAGGAGCGCGCTGAGGTCGACCTCCTCTGGCGCCACCGTCATCGGCGCCGCCGTCCTGTCGGACGCCCCCGACCGCACGACGCGCTCGACGCAGGAGCGGGCCGCCTCTCGCGTCTCCGGGGCGATGTGCTCGTAGATGCTCGTCCGCAGCAGGCTCGTCGAGCTCGCCCTCGGCAGCGCGCGGCCGGACAGCAGGACCGTGCCGTCCGGGGAGATCACCAGGATGCACTCGGACGCGCTGTCCAGGATCGCCTGCAGCAACGCCTCGGCGCCGCCGAGCTCGGCCAGCTGTCGCTTGAGCGCGCCGGCGGCGCCCTCTTCCGCGGATTTCCCCAGCGCGGCCACGCTCTATGCATTGTTGCCAGAGGCCGCGGCCGCAACCGCGCAGGCGAGCTCGCGCCGGCGGACGGGGCCCGCGCGGGGGACCACGTCGCCGAGCCGGCGGACGGGGCCGGCGCGGGGGATCGCGTCGCCGAGGTCTCCAGCATCGTTTCTCGGCGCGGCGAGTGGCCAAACGCCGAGCGCGCCACTACGCAGACCTCCGGGCGAGGACGATGCGGAGCACACGGGTGGACGGGGCTGGCCGCCAGCGCGCCGAGGGCGCCACCGAGGCCGGGCAGGCCGAGGTGGCGCCGCGGGAGAGCGAGGCCCGCGAACGCGCGGCCAGCGCCGAAGCCGCCCGGCTGGAGGCCGAGGCGGCCGTCCGGCGGAGCGAGGAGCAGTATCGCCTCGTCAACCGCGCCACGAACGACGTGATCTGGGACTGGGATCTGGAGACGAACCGGGTCTTCTGGAACGGAGCGGTCGTCCAGCACTTCGGCTGCACGCCGGAGGAGCTCGGCGACGGCCCCGAGGGCTGGTACGAGCGCATCCACCCGGAGGACAGGGCGCGGGTGTCCGAGGGGATCCGCGCGGCGATCGACGGCAACGGGGAGAGCTGGACCGACGAGTACCGCTTTCGCAAGGGCGACGGCTCGTACGCGCCCTTCCTCGACCGCGGCTACATCGGCCGGAGCGCGAGCGGCGCGCCCACCCGCATGATCGGCTCGATGCTGGATCTGACCGAGCGCCACCGGGCCGAGGCCGCCCTGCGCGAGAGCGAGCTCTTTCACCGTCAGACCCTCGAGTCGATCCCGGGCATGGTGTGGGCGACCCGGCCCGACGGCTACTGCGAGTTCTTCAGCGAGCAATGGATCGAGTTCACCGGCGTGCCCGCCGAGCGGCAGTTCGGCGACCGGTGGCTCGAGGTCCTGCACCCGGACGATCGGGAGCGGGTCTTCGCCTCCTGGCGCGCGGCGGTCGGGGGGCTCGCCCCGTATGACCTGGAGTACCGCGTCCGGTGGCGCGACGGCGGATACCAGTGGTTCAAGGTGCGCGGGCGGCCCATCCGCGACGCCTCGGGCCGGATCGTCCGCTGGTTCGGGATCGCGATCAACATCCATGATCTCAAGCTGGCAGAGCAGGCGCTGCGGGACGCGGACCGGCGGAAGGACGAGTTCCTGGCCATGCTCGCCCACGAGCTGCGCAACCCCCTCGCGCCCGTCCGCACGGCCGTCGCGATGCTCCGGAGGGTCGGAGCGGCGGATCCCGTGCAGCGGCGAGCCCGGGACGTGATCGACCGCCAGGTCACGCACATGGTCCGGCTGATCGACGACCTGCTCGACATCTCTCGCATCGCCCGCGGCCGGATCCAGCTCCGCAAGGCGCGCTGCGATATCGCCGGCATCGTCCGCCAGACCGCCGAGGATTACCGGGCGAACCTCGAGGCCGACGGCGTGGCGCTCCGCGTGAGCGTGCCGGACGAGCCGCTCTGGGTCGAGGGCGACGACACCCGGCTGGCGCAGATGCTGGGCAATCTGCTGCAGAACGCCGGCAAGTTCACCGACGCGGGCGCGAGCGGGGGAGGGCGCGTGGGCGTGCGCGTCGAGGCGGGCCCTCGTCCTCGGGCGTCCGGGCGCGAAGGGGGCATGTCTGGACAGGCCGTCATCACGGTCGAGGACAACGGCGTCGGGATGGATCCGGGGCTGCTATCGCGCATCTTCGATCCGTTCAGCCAGGCGGATCAGGGGCTGGCCCGGAGCAAGGGGGGGCTCGGGCTCGGCCTTGCGCTGGTGAAGGGGCTCGTCGAGCTCCACGGCGGGACGGTGGCGGCCCACAGCGAGGGGCCCGGCCGCGGCTCGGTCTTCACGCTGCGGCTGCCGCTCGCGGCGCCGGTCGCCCGGGACCTGTCGTCCGCCTCCGACGGGGAGGAGGCCAGTCGCCAGGGGGTTCGCGTCCTCGTGATCGAGGACAACCACGACGCGGCCGAGAGCCTGGAGATGCTCTTGACCCTGAGCGGCTACGACGTGGAGACGGCGTTCGACGGCCCGACCGGCCTGACGGCGGCCCGGACGCGCCCTCCGGATGTGGTCCTGTGCGACCTCGGGTTGCCGGGCGGAATGGACGGCTACGACGTGGCCCGCGCCATCCGCGCCGAGCCGTCGCTCGCGTCGACGCGCCTCGTCGCCCTGAGCGGCTACGGTCAGGACGAGGACCGGAGGAGATCGCGAGAGGCGGGCTTCGACAGGCACCTCGTCAAGCCAGCCGAGGACACCGCGCTGATGGAGGCCCTGTCGGCGGGGCGCCGCGAGCTGCGCAGCACGGCGAGCCCGCTCTCGCGCTGACCTGCGGCCGCGCGCTCGCGCCCCCGGTTGCGAGGGCGCCTGGGTTTGGCGTCGACCGCGTGAAGGTGGCATCGTAGGCACAGCGACGCTGAGGCGAACCTCTGGCGTGCTCAGCTCGCGCGCGCGAGGCCGTCCGGGGCCGAGGCGCCGCTCTGGGCGAGGCGCTCGGCGAGGGCCTTGTCGTAGAGGGCCTGTTCGTTGGCCTTGTGGGCGGCGGTGAAGCGCACGAGGATCGCGCACACCGACGAGACGAGCGCGGCGAAGCCCAGCACCGCAAAGCAGTCCTGGATGTCGCCGACGGCCTTGAGCAGGAAGCCCGCCGCGACCGCGCCGACGTTGCCGCCCGCGCCCACGATGCCCGCGACGCCGCCGAGCGCCTTGCGATCGATGAAGGGCACGAGCGCGTAGGTGGCGCCGCAAGCCATGTGTGTGAAGAGCCCGAAGACGATCATCGCGAGCACCGCCATCCCCGCGGTCTGCATCCGGGAGAACCAGAGAAGGCCGAGCCCCTCGCCGACCATCAGCGCGAACAGGAGGGTCGTGCGGGCGTCCAGGCCCTTCCGGTGCGCCAGCCGATCGGAGAGCATGCCGCCCACGGCGCGCGCGAACAGCGCCAGGAGCCCGAAGCTGCCCGCGGCCATGCCTGCGGTCTGGAGATCCAGCTTGAACCGGTCCACGAAGTAGCTGGCGGCCACGTTGTGCACGAAGAGCTCGATCCCGAAGCAGGCCCCGTAGGTGACGAACAGCATCCAGGACCGGTAGTTGCCCATCGCCGCCTTGAAGACCGCCCATCCGCCCTTCTTCCCGCCCTCGATCTCGACGCCCGCCGCGCGGAGGTCCTTGTAGTTCCCTTGCGGGCAGTCCTGGGTGTACTTCCAGTAGAGGACCGCGACGACGAGCATGAGCGCGCCCGGCACCACCATCGCGAGGCGCCAGCCGAGCGACGAGCTGACACCCAGGCTGAGCACGGCCGCGAGCACCCAGGGCATCACCGACTGCGTGACGCCCCCTCCGGCGTTGCCCCAGCCCGCGCTCGCGGCGTTCGCGGTGCCGACCACGTTGGGAGCGAACATGACGGACGTGTGGTACTGCGTGATGACGAAGCTCGCGCCGATCATGCCGATCAGCAGCCTGAAGAACAGGAAGACCTCATAGCTCTGCGCGAGCGCGATCCCGAGCACGGGGATGGCGCCGAGCGCGAGCAAGCACGTGTAGGTCGCCCGCGGGCCGTACTTGTCGCAGAGCGGCCCGATCACCAGACGCCCCGCCACCGTGATCCCCACCGCGGCGATGTTGATGTTGGCGATCTGCTCCTTGGTCAGCCCGAACTCGCCCTTGATGACCGGCATCAGCGGTGCCACCGCGAACCACGCGAAGAAGCAGGCGAAGAACGCCAGCCAGGTCAGGTGGAATGCGCGCATCGCTGGAGTCGACAGCGAAAATAGCTCGATCTTGGTCGCCTTGGTAGCCTGGGTCATGGGTCCTCGTAAGTTGCAAGTTCTGAAGGACCTCGCGGTGCGGCGCTCGAGGCCTCAGGACGGATCCATAAAACAAGGACCGTGAATGAATCGTAAATCGTATGTTTCCGGTCGATGTCGAGCCCAAAATAGGTTGTAGATCGTATGTTTCCGGTCGATGTCGGACCCTGGATGGGTCGTAGATCGGATGTTTCCGTTCGATGTCGGACCCCAGATGGGTTGTCGACCGTATGTTTCCGTTCGATGTCGGACCCCAGATGGGTTGTCGACCGTATGTTTCCGTTCGATGTCTGCGCCGCGGCCATCACGGCACGCGAGGCGCGCTCAGAGCGCCTGCTGGTAGAGCGCCGATCGGAAGCGCGCTTCAGGGCGAGGCGAGCAAGCGCGTCTGCCTGATCCTCGCGACGAAGGCGTCGGCGTCTCCGTTGTGGGTGAGATCGGGGCCGCTCACGGTCGGGAAGGTCGCCTCCGTCGAATGGGCGATCCCGGCGACGAACGCGTCGCCGTGCCAGTGCACCGCGATATCTCTGCCGGTGTCCGTGCTCGATCCGCCGATGAACCCGGAATAGACGAGGCTCGCGCCGGAGGCGCCGACCTTGGTCACGAACGCGTCGTAGCCCCCGTTGTGCGTGAGATCGGGCCCCCCGACGGCGGGAAAATCAGCGGACGATGTCGCGCCCGTCAGGTAGGCACGGCCGGCGAGGTCGACCGCGAGCCCCGTGCTGCCGTCCAGGCTCGTGCCGCCGACATAGCCGGCGTAGACGAGCTCGGCGCCCGACCGGCTGACCTTCGCCACGAACGCGTCCTCGGCGCCGTTGTAGGTCAGGTCGGGGCCGATCTTGACGGGAAAGGTCAGCTCGTCGGAGGCCGTGTTCCCGGAGACATAGGCGTTGCCAGCGAGGTCCACGTCGATGCCCTGGCCGACGTCGGAGCCGGCGCCGCCGATGTAGCCGGCGTACTCGAGCCCGGTGCCCGCGGGGCTCACCTTGGCGACGAACGCGTCGCTGGCGGCGCCTCCGTCGTTCCGGGAGAGATCCGGGCCGACCTGGACGGGGAAGCTGTCCGCGCCCGAGAAGGTCCAGCCGGTGACATAGGCGGCGCCGGCCCAGTCCACCGCGATGGAGAAGGCCTCGTCCTGCGCGCTGCCGCCGATATAACCGGCATAGACGAGGCCTGCGCCGGAGGCGTCGACCTTGGCGACGAAGGCGTCGGCGCCGCCGTTCTGCGTGAGATCGGGGCCCACCTGAGCGGGGAACGTCGATGCGTCGGAGTCAGCCCTCCCGGTCACGTAGGCGTCGCCGCAGCTGTCCACGGCGACGTCGAACCCGAGATCGGTCCCGGCGCCGCCGATGTAGCCGGCATAGGCGATGTCCTTGCCGGAGGTGTCGATCTTCACGATGAACGCGTCGCCCTGGCCGTTGTAGGTCAGGTCCGGGCCGATCTCGACGGGGAAATCATCGGAGTGCGTGAGGCCTGTCACGTGGGCCTGGCCGGTCCAATCCACCGCGATGCCCCTGCCGAGCTCGAACCCGGATCCGCCGATATAGCCCGCGTAGACGAGGGCGCCCCGCGGGTCCACCTTGGCGACGAAGGCGTCCTGGCCACCGTTGTATTTGGGATCGGGACCGACGATGTCCGGGAAGGTCGTCCGGGTGGAGGTCGTCGAGCCCGTGATATAGGCGTTGCCGGCCAGGTCCACCGCGATGTCCTCGCCGTCGTCCGAGCCGGATCCACCGATGAAGCCGCAGGTGATCAGCACGGCCGGATCGATCACCAGCGGCAGGGTCGGGTCGTACGCGCCCAGGCGGAGCCCATAAGTCTGCGCCCCGTCCGGCGCGGGTGCCTCGAGGGCGTACGCGCTCGGCACCGCCACGCGGCCCTCGGGGGTGTCCTGGAAGGACAGCGGCGCGTCGTCGGTGAAGCTGCCCGCCGGCGTGGAGATCTCGATCTGCCCGCCGTCGGTCAGGCGCACCGCGCTCGCGCCCCGGTAGGTGAGCCGGATCTGCGCCGGATCGACCCCCGGCGCGACCACGAGCTGGTACTTCAGCGCGCGGGCCGTGCCGGAGATCTCGAGATCGACGCCGGGCCAGAGGTCCTCGTAAACCACCGCGGCATAGGTCGGGAGGCCGGTCCTCCACTGCGCGCGAGGGCCCGTGAAATAGCTGACCACCGCGCCGGTGGGATCCTTCCCCTCGGGCGCGACGCCGGCGCGATGGCCCTCGAACTCGAGCCTCACCGCCCAGCGGGGAAGCGAGGCCTCCGGGGCGCCGGCCAGGACGAAGGTGATGCCGTCGGGTCCGAGGTGAACGGCCTTGTCTCGCCCCTGGACGTGATAGCCCGAGGCGGACTCCGCCGCCCCTCGGCTCTCGATGAAATGGAGCGCAGGCTCGACCAGCGTGGCCTGCGACCCGGCCGCGCTGTCGTCCGGAGCGGCGGGCGCGTGGCCGTCCATGCGTCCTTTCATCGCGTGATCGCAGGACGAGAGGCCGAGCGCCCCACCGAGAAGCAATGCAGTCCTCAGGATCGTCATCAACGTTCCCCCTCCCCGCCGTGCATGGTACGGCCGCGGCCGGGAGAGGCGGGGATGAAGGATACGACCTGACCCAGGGCATGCCAGCCGCCAGCCGGGGTCCACGGCAGGATGAGGGCGTTGCCGCGCGGACGGCACGAGCGGCCGTGGACCCGCGGAGGATCGCGCCCGACGCCGCGGCCCTGCCCGGCGTCCCGCGCCCCTCGACATCCTCGCCCCCGCCGACTTCACGCGATCTGCCTTCGCCTTGACGGCGTTCGCGTCAAACCGTCGAGACACAGAGGCGAAAGCCGATCGTTGTATGTCGCGCGACCTCGTGGCTCCAGTTGCGGTACGCCGACTGGAGCCTGCTCTCGATGCTGCGCCAGCACCCGCCTCGCAGCGGGCGCACCCGCGTCGCGCCGCCCACGCGCGGATCGCGGCCGAGGCGCGTTCGTTCGAGGTGCGCGTCCGCGCGGAACGCGTCCAGGCACCAGCTCCAGACATTGCCGGCCATGTCGTGACAACCAAAAGGGCTCGCGCCGGCCGGGTGCGCGCCTGTCGGGCTCGGCCCGCCGCGATTCCAGTCCTCGGCGAAGCAGGCGCGCCGTTCGTCCGGGGGGTCGTCTCCCCAGGGATATCGCCGCCCATCGAACCCGCGCGCGGCGAGCTCCCATTGCGCCTCGGTGGGCAAGGTCCCCCCGGCCCAGGCGCAATACCGCAGGGCTTCGATGTAACTCACGTTCACCACGGGCCGATCGGGCGCGTCGAGCTCTGGCCGGCCCGCGGAGGGCGGCGCCGCGGCGCCCGTCGCCTCGACGAAGGTGCTGTATTCGGCGCGGGTGACCGGGTGAGCGCCGATCCAGAAGGGCGACAGCTCGACGCGATGAGGTGGGTTGGGCGCCTCGGATTCGAAGATCGGCTCGTGGCCCATCGTGAAGGTGCCGCCAGGGATCCACACGAGGCCGGGAGGCGTCGAGCGCGGGCCCGTTTTCATGGCGTCCGCGAGCCCGCCGCCGCGCGCTGTGCTTCGAATGGCTCGATGGAAGGCCACATCGACGCGCGCCGGCAGCCGATACAATCCTCCGCGACCGGAATCCCGGCGTCGAGCAGCCTGCGCGCCGCCGAGAGCTCGAGCAACCCCGATTGGAACCACACCAGAGGCGGACGCAACACGAGCGCATCCTCGACGTGGGGCATGAATTCCTCGGGCTTGCAGAAGACGTTCAGCACGTCGATGGGCGCGGGAAGCTCGATCAGGCGGCGGTGGACGGGCACGCCGAGGATCTGGGTCGCCTCGGGATAGCGGGTCGGGACGGGGAGGATGTGGTAGCCGACCTTCTGGAGGTAAAGCGGGATCTGGTGCGCATCGAGGTCCCGGCGGCTCTCCGGCTTGATCCCCAGCACCGCGATCGAGCGCGCATTTCTGAGCGTCCGTTCCATGTCCACGGCGCCGAGGAGAGGGAGGTCGAGCATGTTCTGCCCCGCGGAGAAGATCTAGCATGCGCGATGTCGTCCTGGACCTGCGTGATCTCCGCGATGGAGATTCTCTCCATCGCCGTCGCGATCTCCGCGCTGAATGCAGCCAGGGTGCCGCCGGCAACCCGAGCAGCCGAGGGGCGTTCGCTCGATCAAGGAACTCGGTGACACCGAAGCTCTGCTCAGAGGAGAGCACGAAGCCCAGGTCGCGATAGGAGAGCAGCGCCGCGCAAGACGACACCGGAGCTGCGCAGGGGCCACGGGAATGTGTGATAGGACACCAAGTGGGGATGCAGGAGAGGGCTGGGACGGCTCAGGAGCCGATTGATTGTACGGTAGCATACCATGATAGGTGCGCAGGCGGGAGCCGGGGCTGCGCAGCAAGAGCGCCGAGGCCGCGCAGCAGGACCGCCGGGGCCGCGCAGGAGGGGCAGTGGGACGCGCAGGCGGCAGCCGGGGCTGCGCAGCAAGACCGCCGAGGCCGCGCAGCAGGACTGCCGGGGCCGCACAGGAGGGGCAGTGGGACGCGCAGGCGGCAGCCGGGGCTGCGCAGCAAGAGCGGCGAGGCCGCGCAGCAGGAGCGCCGGGGCCGCGCAGGAGGGGCCGTGGGACGCGCAGGCGGGAGCCGGGGCTGCGCAGCAAGACCGCCGAGGCCGCGCAGGTGGCCGCCAAGGACGGGAAAGCGCGGCAACCGCCGCGCTTCGACGCGCTGGAAGCCCCCTTGAACCCTGGCGACCCACGACGCGCGCTCCCCGCTATGAGCGCGCGCCTCCGCAGCGGCGCTACTTCCCCGGCGCGAACGGTCCCATCGACGCCAGCCGCGTCCAGGTCGCGCCCTGTCTCACCACGCGCCTCACGTGGATGTGATAGCCAACCTCGCCGCCCACGCCGTCGCGCGCTATCTCGATCTCGTTGTAGCCGTTGTACTCCTGCACCTCCCGGCTGGAGAGCGACGGCGCCGCGGCGATACGGATCGTCCAGTCCTCGTGCCGCTCCGGCCACTGCTCCTTGCCGAACCATCCCGTGTGGCTGTGGCCGTGGAGCACCAGGCAGAACTCCTTGTGGGCCAGCGCGTCCTTCACCTCACCTGCGTTGATCAGGCCGCCGAAGCGGGCGAGCTCGGTGGACGGCAGCGGCGACACCGGGTGATGCAGGACCGCGATCCGGATCGGCGCGTGCCACTGCGCCCTGCGCAGGCGCTGGAGATCCGCGTTGTGGACCAGGCCGGGATCGATGCGCGCGACGTGGTCGCGCAGCGCCGCGGCGCGCTCGGCGTCCGGCTCGTCCATGGCGCCTTGCCGCAGGCGGCCGATGAGCGAGAGGAGCTCGTCCCGGACCGGATCCTTCTCCTCCTGGCCGCCGAACTCCGCCGATCCGAGGAGCGCGAACTCCACCCCGAGATCCGCATACCGCGCCACCGCGAGCGCCCGCGTCGCCGGCGGCTCCTCGAGCGGCGGCCGCGCGCAGCGCGGGTGATCGCCGAACGCCCGCGCGAAAGGCGCGTGGCGCGCCTGCGTGTCGGCCTGGGCGGGCCCCGCCGCCTGCCGCCAGTCGACGTCGTGATTGCCGCCCACGAGCAGCACGTTGGGCTCGTCGGGCGGCAGGCGAGGGTGATCCGCGAGGTGCCTGGAGACCTGATCGAGCCAGAGGCGGGCCTCGGCGTACTGGGCGTCGTCGGCCCACTCGGCGACGTCGCCCGACACGACGAGCAGGTGCGGCGCGCGGCCGGACGCGGCGAGCTCGGCGACGTGCTCGACGTAATGATCGCAGACGCGTAGGGGGCCCAGCCCGCCCGTCATGGTGTCGCCGTGCTGGTTCCTCTCCTTCACGTCGATGCGCTCGGCGGATTTCGGGCCGAAATGGATGTCGGAGACATGGTGGATCCGCAGCGGGCACAGGTTCGCTTCGAGGATCGGATCGGCGAGCACGGGGCGCCCGTCCCGCTGCTGGACGAGGCCGCAGCGCTCGAGCAGATCGACGTTCTCGTCGCGGGGAGACGCGCCGCGCGCGATCTCGCGGAGCACGCCCCGCTGCGCGTCGGTCAGCCCGTCCTCGAACACGGCGCGGTGATAGGCGAACTCCATGCGCTCGCTGCTCACGCGCGCCGTTCGCAGGAGCGCCCATGGGGTGTTCGCCAGAGCGGGAGATTGCTCGGCGAGCTCGAAGACGAGCTCGAGCAGGAAGGGATTCCGGCGCCAGGTGGCGGGCAGCTCGGGGAGGAGCGCCCTCGACACCGCGGTGCGGGCGAGCTTGAGCGCCTCGCTGTGCGTGAGGGGATCGAGGAAGCGCATGTCCCGCGAGCAGACGAGCCCGGCGTCGCCGGAGGCCGCGCGCTCGAGCGCGATCCACTCGGCGGGGCTCATCGCCAGGAAGATCCTTGTGTTGTTGGTGTAGAGGTCGACGCACCACCGCAGGAAGGCGCTCGCGTCGCGCGGGCTGCCGCCTTGACCCGCGAGCTGCGGCTCATCCAGGAGGAGCGTTGTCCCCGGCGGCACGCTGGGGAGCGCCCGGCCGAACTTGCGGAGGTCGATGTACCGCACGCTCGTCTTGTCGGCGAGGCCGAGGTGGTGCTCGAGCGCCTTGAGCGTCCACGTCTTCCCGGCCCTGCGCGCGCCGACGAGCGGCCATATCACGCCGTTCACCGGCAAGGACTGCAAGAGATCCAGGAGCTGCGCATGATCGCGGACATCGCGCTCCGGTGCGTAGGCTCTCCTCACGTCGAACGCGCGCGTCACGGCTCTCTCCTCGGCTCCCTGGCCACCCGGCGAATCCAGTCGAAGAACGGCGGATCCGAAAGCCATGCGCCGAGCGCATCGCAGAGGCCCGCGTCGCAGAGGACGGCGACGTCCTCGGAAGGCAGCCTGCGCACCTCGGGCAGCGCCGCGTCGGGGGCGCCGCGGAGGGCGCCGAGCACGGCGCGCGCGCGCTGGGGCAGCTCGGCCCAGCGCGGGCGGAAGAAGGCCGCGTCGCGGTCGAGGAGGAGGCGTTGCTCGTAGAGCTCGCGCACGCCGGCGCGCTCGACCAGGGCGCGGCGCTGGCCTGCGCGGACGGCCTGGACGAGGGCATACCCCATCACCTGGAGATAGAAGGGCCACGGGCCGCAGAGCTCGACGATCCAGCGGGCGGTGCGCTCGGCCTCCACGGCGACGTCGGGAGGGGTGGTGTCGACGAGGAAGCGGATCGCGTCCGCCTCGGGGAGCGGACCGAGGTTGATGGGGGTGACGTCGTTGCCGAACGAGGAGCCCGGGGCGGCGGCGAAGGCGTGCTCGACGATGGTGACCCAGTCCCAGTGCGAGCCGACGAGCACGACGCTGGTCCTCTCCTGGCCGACGGCGCGGAGCCAGGCGAAGACGGTGGCGTCGGCCTGGTGGAGATTGGCGACCTCGTCGAGGAGCAGGACGGCGTTGCCGGCGCTGGAGAGGCGGTCGCGGAGGGTGAGGGCGGGGGTGGCGTCGGACTGGAGAGAGGGGTCGAGGAAGACGGCGAGATCGTCGGCGGTGCGGAGGGGAGAGGCGCGGCCCTCGAGAGAGCGGTGGTGGACCGTGCGGGAAGGGGAGAGGCGCGCGGCGAGGTGGTGGAGGATGGAGGTCTTGCCCGAGCGGCGCGGGCCGCGGAGCACCGCGGGGCTGCGGCTGTCGATGAGGGCGAGGAGCTCCGCGAGGATGGGGGCGCGGCCGGGGAGGGCAGAGGCGTCGGTGAGGGCGGGGCCGGGGCGGAAGGGGTTGGGGAGGGCGTCGGCGGGGACGGAGAGCGATTCGAGAGCGATCTCGAGGATGGCGGGCGCGGGGGCGGGGGCGGCGGCTGCGGGGGCAGCGGCGGCGAGCGCTGGCGCAGGGGCGGCAGCGGTGGGGGGGGGGGCCGCGGGGCCAGCCTTGATGACGTGCGCTTTGCCATCCCAGGGGACGCCGCCCGCGTAGCCGTGCCTGGCGAGCTCCTTGCCGAGGTCGTCGCCGCTGAGATCTCCGGAGAGCGCAGCCTTCACCTTGTCGGGGCGGTGGAGGATCTCGCGGAAGCCGGCGAGGGGAAGGTAAAGCGTGGTCGTCGCGTTGGGGCGCCGGAGGGCGAGGCGGGCGCGGTCGGGGTCGAGGTCACCGAACGAGCAGAAGCCACCGGCGGTGCGGGTGAGTGTGGCGAGACCCGCGAATTCGAACGAGGCGAGGAGCTTGCCGTCGAAGGCGTCCCAGATCCGTACCGAGTCGTCCCCGACGCTCGCCAGGCGCTTTCCGTCGGGGTGCCATGCAATCGCCCGGATCCGGGAGGAATGACCCACAAGGCGAGCGAGCTCGTTTCCGGTGTCCGGGTCCCAGAGGCGCACCGTGTTGTCGTCTCCTGCGCTCGCCAGGCGCTTTCCGGCGGGGTGCCAGGCAACGGCCATGACCGAATCCGAATGACCCACGAGGCGAGCGAGCTCGTTTCCGGTGTCCGGGTCCCAGAGGCGCACCGTGTTGTCGTCTCCTGCGCTCACCAGGCGCTTTCCGGCGGGGTGCCAGGCAACGGCCCTGATCGCAGCTGAGTGTCCCACGAGGCGAGCGAGCTTGTTGCCAGTGTCCGAGTCCCAGAGGAGCACCGTCCCGTCGTCCCCTGCGCTCGCCAGGCGCTTTCCGTCGGGGTGCCAGGCAACGGCCATGACGAAATTAGAATGTCCTGCGAGGCGAGCGAGCTTGTTGCCGGCGTCCAGGTCCCAGAGGAGCACCGTCCCGTCGTCTCCTGCACTCGCCAGGCGCTTTCCGTCGGGGTGCCAGGCAAGGGCGATGACCAAAATCGAATGTTCTTCGAGGCGAGCGAGCTCGTTTCCGGTGTCCAGGTCCCAGAGGAGCACCATCCCGTCGTCTCCTGCGCTCGCCAGGCGCTTTCCGTCGGGATGCCAGGCAACGGCCCTGACCGCAGCTGAGTGTCCCACGAGGCGAGCGAGCTTGTTGCCGGTGTCCAGGTCCCAGAGGCGCACCGTATTGTCGTCTCCTGCGCTCGCCAGGCGCTTTCCGTCGGGGTACCAGGCAACGGCCCTGACCGAATCCGAATGACCCACGAGGCGAGCGAGCTCGTTTCCGGTGTCCGGGTCCCAGAGGCGCACCGTGTCGTCGAATCCTGCGCTTGCCAGGCGCTTTCCGTCGGGGTGCCAGGCAACGGCCCTGACCGCAGCTGAGTGTCCCACGAGGGGAGCGAGCTCATTTCCGGTGTCCAGGTCCCAGATGCGCACCGTCCCGTCGACTCCTGCGCTCGCCAGGCGCTTTCCGTCGGGGTGCCAGGCAACGGCCATGACCAGATTAGAATGTCCTGCGAGGCGAACGAGCTCGTTTCCGGTGTCCGGGTCCCAGAGACGCACCGTGTCGTCGACTCCTGCACTTGCCAGGCGCTTTCCGTCGGGGCGCCAGGCAACGGCCATGACCAAAATAGAATGTCCTTCGAGGCGAACGAGCTCGTTGCCGGTGTCCAGGTCCCAGAGGCGCACTGTCCCGTCGACTCCTGCGCTCGCCAGGCGCTTTCCGTCGGGGTGCCAGGCAACGGCCCTGACCGCAGTTGAGTGTCCCACGAGGGGAGCGAGCTCGTTTCCGGTGTCCGGGTCCCAGAGACGCACCGTCCCGTCGTCTCCTGCGCTCGCCAGGCGCTTTCCGTCGGGGTGCCAGGCAACGGCCCTGACCGCAGTTGAGTGTCCCACGAGGGGAGCGAGCTCGTTTCCGGTGTCCGGGTCCCACAGGCGCACCGTGTCGTCGACTCCTGCGCTCGCCACCCGCTTTCCGTCGGGGCGCCAGGCAACGGCCATGACCAAATTCGAATGTCCTTCGAGGCGAGCAAGCTCGTTTCCGGTGTCCGGGTCCCAGAGACGCACCGTCCCGTCGTCTCCTGCGCTCGCCAGGCGCTTGCCGTCAGGCGCCCAGGCAATCGCCTGGATGGCTGCGGTGTGTCCCGAGACGAGCTCCGCCTGCACCTGCGGTGGTACCGGAGCAAGGCTCTGCCCGCGCTCGGGGCGCTCGTTCTCTCCCGCAGCCAGCCATGCGGTCACGTCCGCGCCCTCGGCTCGCACGTCATTCCAGCGGCCTCCTGTCCAGGTCGACTGCCGGAGGACCGCGCGCGTGAGGTCCGCCGCCTCGACCACGGCACCGTTCGCCTCGGCCTGGGTGAAGTCTGCGCGATGCGCGATCACGCCTCGGAGGAGCGCTCCGTCGAGCTTCGCGCCCGACAGCGTGGCTCCGCTCAGCACGGCGCCCGTCAGATCCGCTTCGGAGAAATCGGCGCCGGCGAGGTTCGCGCCCTCCAGCTTCGCGCCGGGGAGGCGCGCCCCGCGAAGATCCTCGCCGTCGAGCTGCGCCCCGCGGAGATCCGCGCCGCCCGGGATCCAGTCCGCCGCATCGCCCGCCCATCGAGAGAGGCCGAGCAGCAGCCGCAGGGCGTTCTCGGCGGCCTCAACGGGTCGCTGGAGCGGCCGCCGATCCTTCGCGAGGAACGACTGGACCGCGCGGACAGCACTCGCGCGCCTCGGCTCCCCGTCTGCCCTCAGGATCTCTCCGACGAACGCCGCGACCTCCTGCGTGATCGGCCTTGTCCGGAGCGCCTCCTCCGGCCGTTCAGGCAGCGTCGCCGCCAGCGCGCGGGCGAGGAAGTACTCGAGGAACGACTTGTGCGCGAAGCGATACCCGTCCTCGCCCTCGTGGACGAAGAACGCTCCTCCCTGGATCTCCAGGAACGCCGCTCCCGGCGGCATGCCCTCGGGCAGGAGCGGGAAGAGGCGAGCGCGGACGGAGCGCTGGAGCTCCTGCCACGTGCAGGTCGCCTTTCCAGACCGCCAGAGCTGCTCGGCCAGCGCCTCCGCGAACTCCTTCTTCTGCTCGTCGGTAAAGCACTCCGGGTCGTCCTTCCGCGTGTTGTCGAGCCATCGCTTCAGGTACACCTCGTAGAGGTCCGCCCGGCCGACCTGCGCGCCGGGAGAGAGGTCATCCAGCGTGGCCAGCACCATCCCGAGCAGCAGCGGCCGGTGCACCAGGTCCTTGAGGTCGTAGATCCCGGCGATGCGCGAGAGCGCCGCCGTGGCGCCGCCCTCGCCGCGGATCTGCCGCACGAGATCGCGCACGTGATCGTCGGTGAACGGCTGGACCACGACGCGCCGGATCCCCGCCGGCCCGCCGAGCGCCTGCGAGAGCGCGCTCTCGGTCGTCGTCGTGAGGTGCGCCTGGCTGGGAAAGTAGTTGTCCCGCGAGGAGACGATCACCTTTCCTCCGCCCGCCGCGATCTCGATCAGCCCGGAGAGCCGGCCTGCGAGCTCCGCGGCCTCGAGGCGCGTCGCCATCTCGTCGAAGCCGTCGAAGCACGGGACGAGCAGGCGATGCCGCGTGAGGAGGCGCACGGCGGCGCGGTTCTCGGGAACATCGTCAAGCCGGGCGGCCTGGAGCAGGAGCTGCTCTGCGCTCGCCGATGCGGACGCGCCGGCGAGGTTCACGAGGAGCGGCAGCGGCGTCGCCCCGGATTCCCAGCGCCTGCCGGCCCACACGGCGAGCGCTGTCGATTTCCCCAGCCCGAACTCGCCGAGGACGAGGGCTGTCGGCTCACCCGACGACAACCATGTATCGAGGGCGCCGAGCATCGGTGTGGGCTCCCCGCCGTCGACACGGGCGTCGGGCTCCACGAACCTGCCGTCGACCTCGCGCAGCCGCTGGTCGCGGAGCGCCTCGATCACGGCGCGCGCGTCGCCGAAGCGGGGCAATAGACCCGCGATCCGGTCCCGCCGCACATCCGGCGGGACCTCGTCGCAGGCGGCGCCCGCAAGCCCGGTCTCGGCGAGCGCGGCGAGCAGCCCTTCCGAGCGACCATCGAGGGATCCCTCGCCACCGTCGGTCCACAGGGCCCACCCCTCGTCTCGAGAAGTGACGATCAGGATCGTGGGCGGAACGCTCCGGTCCTCGGACGAGACGCCGACGGTCGCGATGCGCTGTCTCCCCTCCGCCATCGCGAGCAGGCGAAGGTCCTCTGCCGCATTGATCTGATGCTCGGAAAACCGCGTGACGCGCCCGTGCTCGTCGAGCTCCTTGGCGGAAACCCGCACTTCTGGGTCAGCCGCCGCGCGCCGGAGGCGATCCTTCACGACCTCCATCAGGTCAGCGGGTCGCCTCTGAAACGCGAGGATCCACCCCCCGACCCGCTTCGTCCCGAGCGCAGCCGGGTCGAGCCCTCCCGGCAGCACCACCCGCACCTCTGGGAACGGCCTCTCGGCCTGCCTGCTCTCGTCGACCTCGCGTGGGCCGCGCACCGCCTGCGCCACGGCCCCGAGCGCCGCCGCCCCGTCGCTCGTCCACTCGCCGGCTCCCCGCGTCGCGTCCACCGCCTTCCGGAGCCGCGCCTCGACCTCGGTGAACCCGGCCTCCCGCGCGTCCCGCTGCGTTATCCACCCGAACACCACGTCGGCGGCCGCGCCGGCCATCGCCGACCGCAGCGCATCGAGCGGCAGCACCTGCGCCGGGAGCACCACCTCCCGCGTGAACTGTCGTAGCTGCTCGACGCTGGTCACCTTGTCGAGCTCGCCGTACAGCCGCCTGAGCCGCCTCCCCCGCGCCGCGGCCCCGGAGAGCGCGCCCGCGTTCAGCAGCACGTCGCGCGCCTGAGCGAGCCGCGCGACGACCGCCACCAGCGCGTCGTCGTCATCCCGCGCGAGCAGCTCCCGCGCCTCGTCGAGCCACCGCGCGTACGCCTCCCCGGCCGGGTGCCCGCGGTACACGAATGTCGCCTCGGCGACCGGCACCACCGGCCTCGGCGCCTCGTAGCGCGTCGACCTCCCGGCCCGCTCGTATCCGAGGTCGACGTCAGCGACGATCACCCCTTCGTCGCCCGGATCGAGGTACCCGGCGCGATCCGGGAACCGCCGCAGGTCATGCGCCTGCCCCTCGTCGACATACACCGACGTGCCGCCGCCCTCCGCGCCGTCGCAATAGAGCACCGGCCGCCCATACCGGCGCGCCTCCTCCCACGCCTTGCCGGCGAACTCCGGCAGCGTGTGGTGCGGCGTCAGGCTCGGCACGGCGAGGAACCGGCACGCCCCGAGGCGCTCCGCCACGAGCTTCCGGTGCGGTTCGCCCTCTCGAAACAGGAAGTCGAGACAGACCAGCACGCCCATGGGCCCCGGGAGGCCGTCTGGCATCTCGACGGGCGCCCAAGTCGCGCCAGACTTCATCGAGCTCCGCTCCGGGATCGCCGGACTCAGCTTCGGTTGCAGGCCGAGCAACCTCCCGCCATGGAGCACCGGGCACACCGACTGTCCTATCGCCGGGAGCACGGCCGCGCCGAGCCGCGCGTACACCCCGGACCGCCGCGCCGCTTGATCGACCGTGTGCGTCCCGGCCACGACGACCATGTCGCCCGCCGCCTCGGCGACGCCCTCGAGGATCTCCCACGGAACGCTGTACTCGGGGAGCACCACGATCCTCGCGCCGTACTCGCGGCACGCGGCGAGCACCGCCTTTATCCGCGCGAGCAGCTGCGCATCGTACGCCTCCCGGATGCGCCGGCGGAGCGCGTCCAGCTTCGGCTTGATCGCCTCCGGCACCTCGCCCCGCGACGGCACGAGCGAGTCCGACGCCACCCTGGGATCGAAGAGCGGATCCTCGAGCGGCGATCGCCGATCCACGACGATCGCCGGATGATAGGCGAGCTGCACGACAGCAACCCGCGTGTACGTCGACCCCTCCGCCGCCTTCTGCACTCGCTTGCTCCCTGCTGCCCGGCGCGTTCGCTTTTACCATTGCTCCGGCGCCGGCGAAGCCATCCAGTCACCAGCGCCCGGTGACAGTGACCCGGCCCCGGCGGAAGATCGGCCGCCGGAGCCGCGGCGCCCCCAGCGCGAGCGCTGCCCCGCACGCGAGCGCGAGCGCCGGCAGGTAAAACCGCGGCAGCGCCACCACCGCCTCCAGGTGGTGCCGGCCGGGCCCGACGCGCACCGCGAAGAAGCCCGGGGCGACGCGCCGCGGGGCCAGCTCGGCGCCGCCGTCGCGCACGCGCCAGCCGCTGTACGCCGTGGCGCGGAAGACCACGTCGACCGGCGCCTCGGCGTCGACGATCGCCTCGTACGCGCCCGGCTCGCGCGGCGCCTCGCGCACGCTGGCGCGGGCCGCGTCGCAGCCGTCGTCGGCCACGGCCACGCGCTCGATCGGGCCGCGGGTCGCCTCCAGCGCCACGAGCTCACCCGGCGTGTCGAGCACGGTGCGCGGCTGCTTCAGGTGCTCGAAGAGCGCCGCGAGCAGATCGGCCTCCCGGCCGCGCCACACCTCGCGCACGCACCCGAGCCCCACGTAGTCCGTGCCGCCCACCCGCCGGGACAGCTCGACCCCGCCGCGCCTGTCCACGAGCGCCCACGCCTCGGGCGGCCCCGGCCGCTGCGTTGTCAGGTGGATGAGCGTGCGGATGCCGAGCGCCTCCGCGCGCGCGGCGCTCCCGGGGCGCTCGGGCGCCACCTCGAGGAAGGCCGCGGCGTGAACGCCCACATGCGCGCCGGCGCCGGTCGAGAAGGCCATCGGGACCGCGCGGCGGAGATCGGCGGCGTGCATCATCGAGCAGGTCGCGAACTCGTCCTCGTCGGCGTAGCTCGCGCGGCCGTGCGGCGCCTCGGCGAGCCAGCGGGCGATGAGATCAGGGTCGAAGCCCTCGGCGGGCGGCGGGCAGCGGCGCGACGCGACGAGCGCGGCCTGCTTCTCTGCAAGGACGTGGAGCTCGGCCGCGCGGGCGGGGATCTCGAGGGCCGCGACGAGCGCGAGCGCGGCCGGCAGGGCCGCGGCGAGCGCGGCCGGCAGGAGCCCGGCGAGCGCGGGGCGCGAGCGGCGCGCGCCCCGCGCTGCCAGCGCGGCGCCGATGCGCGCGAGCGCCGCCGCCGCGAGGTCGAGCGCGGTGATGATGGCCGCGGCCGCGACGAGCGGCAGGAGGGCGAGGGCGCGCATCGGCTGGAACAGCGAGAGCAGCGCGCGGCCGAGCGGGCCTGCGCCGACGATCCAGCCGCCGCTCATCGACAGGAGCAGCGCGACCGCCGACGCCGCGAGGACGGCCCGCGACGCCGGGGCGCGGAGGCGCGTCGCGTGCAGGACGTGCAGGAGACAGGCGGCGATCCACGCGGAGCCGATCACCGGGGCGTGCTCGTAGTCCAGCAGGTCGCCCTCGAGCATCCACGGCAGCACGCGCTCGGGTCCGAAGCCGATGTGCCGCCAGCCGAGGCCGGCGGGCCAGCCGAAGGGCGCGGCCATCGACGCGATGCCGGGGCCGTAGAGCGCGGCCGCGACCAGGCCGCCGCCGGCGAGCGAGCGGAGCACGCGCGCGCACAGCCGCCGATCCCACGCGGCGATCGCCGCCGCGCCCAGGACGGCGGCGCTCACCGTGAAGACCTGCGGGTGCGTCGCCGCGCAGGCGGCGGCGAGCGCCGGCCCGAGCTCGAAGCGGGCGGGGCGGATCACCGCGGCGGCCCACGCGATGACGACGGGGATGACCAGGATCTGCGAGAGCAGCCCGAGGAGGAAGAACGACGGCCACCCGCCGGCGAACTGCACGTACGGCGCGACCCACGCGAGCGCCACCGCGCCGGCGGCGGCCGACGCGGGCCGCGCGCCGACCGCGCGGGCCGCGGCGAGGACGACCAGCGGGGCCCCGACGAAGGCCGCGAAGCCGAGCCCCTTCACCGCGACCACCGGCGCGACGCCGAGGCGGATCAGCGCCGCCACGAGCAGCCAGCCGACCGGCGGGTAGTGCAGCGCGATCGGGAAGCCGCCGTTGTTCGTGGCGATCCACCCGTGCGGCAGGCCGCTCGTCGCGATGTCGTAGGCGATGGCGAGGTGCGAGATCGTGTCCTTCGGCAGCGCGGCGCCGGGCCCGGCGAGCGCGGGCGCGTCGCGCAGCGCGGGCAGGAGCGCCACCGCCACCGCCGCGGCGGCGGCGAGCCAGGCGAGGCGCGGCGCGGGCGCGGGCGCGGCGGCTGCGGCCGGCGCGGGCGCGGCGGCTGCGGCCGGCGCGGGCGCGGCGGGGCCGGCGGCCGCGCCGGCGCGGAGCTCGGCCAGCCGGAGGACGAGGACGCCGAGCGCGAGCAGGAGGTAGAGCATCAGCGGAGCTCGCCGTCGCCCGGGTCAGCCCGGGGCGCGTTGCCACGTGCCGAGGAGCGACCAGCCGGTGAGCGTGCGCCGCACCGACACGAGCCGCATCCGCTCCCCGACGTCGAGCGCCGCGAGGCTGCGCTCGTCGAACTTGCTCGGGTGGATGTGCTTGCGCGAGAAGCCGTCGCGGCGCGCGATCCACTCGAGCACCGTGGCCTCGAGGAGCGGCAGCGTCGACAGGCGGCCGTAGTTCGGGGTCGTGAGCAGCAGCGCGCCGCCCGGCGCGAGGCGCGCCGAGAGCCCGCGCGCCCAGCGCGACGGATCGAGGGTGTGCTCGACGACCTCCTTCGCGAGCACGACGTCGAACGGGCCGTCGAACCCGCCGCCCGTCGGGAGCTCGTAGGGCCCCGGACAGACGGCGAAGCGCGCTGCGCGCGCCGGGTAGAGGCGCCGGCACGCCTCGATGGCGCGCGCGTCGAGATCGCAGCCGTAGAGCTCGGTCGCGGGCGGCGCGCCGGGGATCTCCCCTTCGAGGCCGCAGCCGACGAGGAGCACGCGCGGGCGCGGGCCGCGCGCGGCGATGGCGCGGGCGAGGGGGCGGGTGAGCGCGCCGTGGTAGAGCGACCACGGGAACCGCTCGCGGCGGCGGTGGTTCGAGAAGTAGTCGCCGGGCGGCGCCGCCGTTTCAGCCATCGGGCCCCGCCTGCGCCACGAGCAGGTACTCGGCGGCCGCGTCGCCGCCCGGGGCGAGGCGCCCGAGCGCGTTGACAAGGGCGCGCGCGACGTCGACGGTGAGCGGGCGGAGCGCTGGCATGGCGATCCAGCGGCCGGTGAGCTTGCGCATCACGTAGCCGAGCAAGCTCGGGTACAGCATGAAATCGAACGCCCACGAGGTCGGCCGGCCCGCGATGGGGCGCGTCTCCACGAGGTCGAAGCCCGCGCGCGCGAGGTGATCGCGCCAGCCCGCCTCGTCGTAGAGGTGGACGTGCGAAAAGACCCGATCGAGCGCGTCGCCGTACGCCCGCGAGAGGCCGACCAGGCCCACGGAGCGGAGCGCCTCGGGCAGGGCGAGCTGGTACGTCCAGTCGGGCGTGGGCACGATGAGCACGAACCGCGCTCCGGGCCTGAGCGCGCGCCGGATGTTCACGAGGGCGCCGTGGAGATCGGGCACGTGCTCGAGGCTGCAGTTGGCGATGGCGCTGCCGAAGAACCCCGCGGGCAGGTGGACGTTGACGATGTTGCCGCAGATGAGCGTGCGGTACGACGCGGTCCGCTGCGCGCGCTGCACCTCGGTCGGGTTGATGTCGATGCCCCACGCCTGCTTGTCCGGGTAGGCGAGGCGCGCGAACAGGCCGTCGCCGCAGCCGACGTCGAGCAGCGGCTCCGGCAGGTCGAGCTCGCGCACGGCGCGCAGCCGCACGCACTCGCGGATGGCGAGCGCCGCGGGCGCGAAGGCGTAGTAGGCGGAGAAGTCGTCCGCGTCGAGCGGCCACTCTCGGTCCATGGGAGCGCTCATCCCCCGTGGAGGCCCAAGGAGCGCCGGCACGCGCGGACCGCTCCGGTCGGGTGCGGCCCGCCCGTCGGTTCGACGATGGCCTCGAGGGCTCCGGGATCGAGGTGCGGCAGGGGCATGCGCCGCATCCTACCATCGGAGCGGCGCTCCTCGGGTACGGCCGAATTTCTCCGAGACCGGGGGACGTCGAGGGCCGTGTCACCGAGGGCGGGGTCGGCGTCCGCGAGCTCGGAGAGCCCGCCCTGGCTCCGGGGGCCACGAAAGGAAAACGCGGCGATTGGCGAGGTCCGCCGGCTGCGATCGCACCTTGTGAGCAGGCCGTTGGTGGCAGTTGGTATGAGGAAATGAAAATGCATCGGGCCGATCGCGCGTAAGCGGTTTGCGATGCCAGCCGCGCGGACGAGCCTGCATTTTTCTTCGTCTCGTCCGCACGGCGTGCCAGCCTGCGCCCGCCATGCGGAACCGATTCGATCGGCTGGCGAAGGACATCGCTCAGGAGGGGATGACACCGATCGGCAAGGTCGTGACCGACGCCGAGGTCGCCGGAGAGGCGCAGCATGCGGACCTATGGTATGAGCCCGACCCCGCGCGCGCGTCGGGGCGAGAGCGGCTCGGGCTCCTCGGCCGCCTCGCGGAGACGGCGTGCACCATCGAGGCCTACAGCGACACGCCGAGCGCGGACGAGGTGCGCGCATGCGTGCACAAGCACCTCGCCGTGTGGCGAAGCTACGTGGCCCGCAACCGCGCTTCCGAACCCCCGTTTCTGTGGATGTTGTCGACCGGTCGCCCAACCGCCGTGATCGCCGGTCTGCGCATGGAGCCGATGGCCGGGTGGCCCGCGGGGGTGTACGAAGGCCCCGGACTGCTGCGAACCGCGCTGATCGTCCTCGGCGAGCTGCCGCGCGTGCGCTCGACCCTGCTGATGCGGCTGATGGGCGGAGGACGCGTACTGCGAGAGGCGATCGAAGATTTCCGGCGGCTGCCGGAGGACGCGTCGGAGCGCGACATCGCGCTCGGTCCTCTGCTACGCTTCCGAGCGGAGGTCGCCCAGCGCGGGCCCGCGACACCGGAAGAAGAGGAGTTCGTGATGACCACGCAGGAACTCGTCGAGCAATTCATCGAGCAGGGACGCACGCAGGGGGTCGCGCAAGGGATGGCGCAAGGGATGGCGCAGGCGACGATCGAGCTCTACGAAGCTCGGTTCGGCCCCATGCCGCCGCCGCTGCGGTTGGCCGTGGAGGCCATGCGCGATCTGCCGACGCTCCGAGCGTGGCACCTCCTCGCCGGCACCGGGACGCGCGAGGCCGTGCACGAGGCCCTCGCCGCCGGTCCCTCCGAGCGCTCGTCCTGACCCCCGCCGCCAACCGCCCGGCGGCGCGCCGCCGGCGCCGGCCGGAGCGCCGCCCGCGCGCCCCACGGCGGCCTCGGGCCGTGGGTCGAAGCGCCTCGACGACGCGTTGCGCCGGGTGTTACCGAACGTAACGCGAGCGCATCGAAGCGTTACCGAACGTAACGCCACGTGGCCGGACGGCGCGCCCCGGGCGTTCTCCCGGCGATGAACCGAGTAGTATATCGGGTCCTCGTGTGACACACTCGATGGCGCGTGTGAGGGGCATGGCATCGGCCCGCGCTCTCCCGCGCGCCTCCGGACATCGACGGTGGGCAGCGCAGCCATCCAGATGAGCTGTTCGATCGATCCGGGCTCGATCCGGGCGACGCTGCGCGCACGAGCGAACCGGCGCGCTATCGGCTGAAAATAAAAAAATCGAACGTTCGAATGCGCTGAAGGTGCTGCTGGTCGGCGGGGGCGGTGCGCCGAGGGGCAATTCGAACGATCACGTACACAGCAATCTTTCGAGCGTCGAGGACCATGCGAAGAATACTTTGTGCTCTTCTGTTTTTGGCTGTCACCGGCTGCGGCGATGACACGGACACCACGACATCCAGCAGCACGTCGAGCTCGACGTCCAGCTCGAGCAGCGCGGCGAGCTCCGGCGGGGGTGATGCCTCTGGCGGCGGCGGCGGTGGCGGCGGCGACACCGGCGGTGGCGGCGCTGGCGACACCGGGGGCGGCGGGGCCACGGGTGGTGGCGGCGAAGGCGGCGAAGGCGGCGGTGGCGGCGCCGGCGGCGCGGCGGAGGCGCACTGGGTCGGGACGTGGACGACCGGTCCGCAGCTGACCGAGCCCAACAACAACCCGCCCGAGCCGGGCCTGACCAACAACACGCTGCGCCAGGTGATCTACACCTCGATCGGCGGCAAGGGCGTGCGGCTGCTGCTCTCGAACGAGTTCGGCGACGGGCCGGTGACCATGGAGTCGGTCCACATCGCGGAGTCGACGACCGCCGACGGCATCAACGTGGCCACCGATCAGGCCCTGAAGTTCGCGGGCGCCGATTCGGTGACCCTCGCGGTGGGCAAGACCATCTTCTCCGATCCGATCGAGTACACCATCAAGCCCAACACCAAGATGGCGGTGACCATCAAGTTCGGCGCCGTGCCGGCCGGGATCACCGGGCACCCGGGCTCGCGGACCAACTCGTATATCCAGACCGGCAACGGGGTCTCGGCGGCGAACCTGACCTCCCCTGTGTCCACCGCTCACTGGTACTACATCACGGGCCTCGACGTCGATGCGGCCCCCGAGGCGGCGGCGGTCGTCATCCTGGGTGACTCGATCACCGATGGCCGCGGCTCGGACACGGACGGGAACACCCGCTGGCCGGACTTCCTGTCTCGCCGGCTGCGGTCCAATCAGGGCACCCAGCAGGTCGCCGTGCTCAACCTCGGCATCGGCGGGGGCAACGTGCTCGCCGGCGGGCTCGGGCCGACCGCCAAGGCCCGCTTCCAGCGTGACGTCCTGGACCAGCGCGGCGCGAAATGGCTGATCACGTTCATCGGCGTGAATGACATCGGCACCGACAGCCAGCCGCCCGTCGCCGAGAACCTGATCGCGGCCTATGAAGAGTTCATCACCAAGGCGAAGGAGAAAGGGTTGCTCGTTTATGGAGCGCCCATCACGCCGCTCGGCACCGGGTACTTCTCCGCGGCCCGCGAGACGACCCGCCAGACGGTCAACACCTGGATCCGCACGAGCGGCAAGTTCGACGAGGTCATCGATTTCGAGCCGGCGGTCGTGGACCCCAGCGATCCTACCAAGCTGAAGGCTGACCTTGACTTCCAGGATGACGGGCTGCACTTCAACCCGACCGGCCTGGAGGCGCTGGCGAACGCCGTCGACCTCTTGCTGTTCGTCCCCCAGCCCAAGTAGAGCGGAGGCCGCTCGTGGGGGGCGCCCGATCGGGCGCGCGGAGCTCCGCGCCGCCGCGCGCCCGACGAAGACCACCGCTCCCCCGGCGGAGAAGCGCCCCGGCCCTCGTGGGGCGCTATGACCGGTGACCTGGACAACTGAGCCGCCAGCGTTGACGCGTTGCGCTGTGCGTCCTCGCGTATTCAGCCGCAACGGTCCTGAGTAGCCTTGTCTCATGCGCGGGCTCGAGGTGGCGCCGTGAGCCGGATCCTGCTGGTCGAGGACGAGGTCGTCATCCGGACGGAGCTCCGGCGGCTGCTCGTTCGTCATGGGCACGACGTCATCGAGGCGGGGTCGGTCGAGGATGCCTCGGCGGATCACGATCTGCGCGCGTTCGATCTGGTGCTGGCCGACGTGCGCTTGCCGGGCGCGCCGGGCACCGCGCTCGTCGGGCAGTGCGGCGGCGCGCCGGTCGTGCTCATGACGAGCTACGCCACGGTGAAGGCGGCCGTGGACGCCGTGAAGCGCGGCGCCGCGGATTACCTGTCGAAGCCGTTCGATCATGCCGAGCTCGTCGCCCTCCTCGACCATCATCTCCCCGGCGCGCGGCCCGCGCGGAGCGCGCTCCCCGACGGCGCGCAAGGCGCCTCGGTGCCCGCGCCGTCTGCGCCGCCCGCGCCGTCTGCGCCGCCCGTGCCGCCTACATCCGAGGACGACGAGCTCGAGGGCATGGTCGGCGGCTCTGCGGTCATGCGCGAGGTGTTCGCGCGGGTGCGCAAGGTCGCCCCGAGCGAGGCGACGCTGCTCGTCCTCGGCGAGAGCGGCACGGGCAAGGAGACGCTCGCCCGCGCCGTGCACCGGTTGAGCCCGCGCCGGCAGCTGGCGTTCGTCCCGGTCCACTGCGCGGCCATCCCCGAGGGGCAGATCGAGGGGGAGCTCTTCGGATACGAGCGCGGCGCCGTCCCCGGCGCGATCTCGGCGCGCGCGGGGCTCTGCGAGGCCGCGGAGGGCGGGACGCTGCTGCTCGACGAGGTCGCCGAGCTGCCGCCCAAGGTCCAGGCGCGGCTCCTCCGCTTCCTCCAGACGGGCGAGGTGCGGCGCGTGGGCGCGACCCGCGCCCGGCGCGTCGACGTGCGCCTCATCGCGGCGACGCGCCGAGATCTCGTGGCGATGGTGCGCGACGGATCGTTCATGAGCGACCTCTACTTCCGGCTGCGGGTCCTCGAGATCCGCCTCCCGCCGCTGCGCGAGCGGCCGGGCGATGCGGTGCGCCTCGCGGAGTCGCTGCTCCGGCGGCGCGCGTGGGCGATGGGCCGCGCGCCGCTCACGCTGACGCCGGAGGCGCGCGCCGCCATCGCGGCGGCCCCCTGGCCGGGCAACATCCGGGAGCTGGAGAACGCCGTTCACCGCGCGATGGTGCTCGCCGATGCGAGCGAGATCGGGCTGGAGCTGCTCGGGCTCGACGCGCCCCTTCAACCACCTTCGTCCGCGCCCGCCGCGGACGCGCACGAGGGAGAGCCCCCGTCCGACTCTCTCGAGGGGTATTTCCGCCGCTTCGTCCTCGAGCACCAGCACGAGCTGACGGAGACCGAGATCGCCCGCCGCCTCGGCATCAGCCGCAAGGCGCTGTGGGAGCGGCGGCAGCGGCTCGGGATCCCCCGGCCGCGCTCCTGAGCCTCCGTCGACGGCGGCGCGCCCTCGTCAATTTTGGTTGACTGGCAGAATGTGAACGTTCACAATTGACTCAGGCGCGCTCGGGCAGGGCGTTGACCTGACGAAGCCTCCCCTGGGCTGGCATTGTTCGCGGAAAATTGAACAGGGAGGCGGGGAGACGGGGAGATCGGTGGAATTTTACTCCCCGTCTCCCTGCATCCCTGTGAATTGTCCAGAAAATTCGGGCGAATGCTCCTGGGCGGCGACCGCGCGACCACGCCGGGTCGTCCCGACCAGGGAGCCGCGTCGCCTCGACGCGTTCGTTTTTTCTTTTTCTGACAGCCGCGCGCCGCGCGCTCTCGCTGACACCTCTTATCGGGCCATCACCATGCACCTTCCTTCCCAACCTACCAACACCCGCTCTCTCAACCGACGCGCAGGCGGTGCGACGTCTGCTGTCTGTCTCCTCGCTCTCGTCGCAAGTTGTAGTGGGGAGTCGCAGGTGGGCGACGGTGATGGCGGCGGCGGCGCCACGGGCGCGACGACCGGCCCTGGAACGGGCGTCTCGAGCAGCAGCGGCTCGGGCGGGAGCGACGGGCAAACGACGAGCGGCGGCTCGACGAGCGCCAGCGGAAGCTCGGCCGCGTCCGGGGGCGGTGACCCCGGCGCCGGCGGCGGCGACGGCGGCGGCGGCGGTGACGGCGGCGGCGCCCCCGCCGTCTGCCCCGAGACCTACTCCAATCCTCTGATCTGGCAAGACCTCCCCGATCTGGAGGTCATTCGCGTGGACGACGCCTACTACTACACGGCGTCCACCTTCCACCATGCGCCTGGAGCGCCCCTGCTCCGCTCCTACGATCTGGTTCACTGGGAATACGTCTCCCACTCCGTTCCCCTTCTCGACGTCGACCCGTCGTACGACCTCGGCCGGGATAGGTCCTATGTGAACGGCATCTGGGCTTCCACGCTCCAGTACCGGAAGAGCAACAAGACCTTCTACTGGATGGGCTGCATGCACAACAAGGGCGGCGGCTGGGTCTTCACGGCCAAGTCCCCCGAAGGCCCGTGGGAGAAGCACAAGGGCGGCTGCTACTACGACATGGGGCTGTTGATCGACGACGACGACACCATGTACGTGGCCTACGGAAACAACACGATCAGCGTGGCCCAGCTGAGCGCGGACGGCTTCAGCCAGGTCAAGAATCAGGTCGTGTTCCAGACGCCGGGCAACATCTCCGGACCGCTGGAGGGCTCTCGCATCATCAAGAAGGATGGGGACTACTACATCTTCACCACGCAGTACGCTAACGGTGAGTACGTGCTGCGCTCGACGAGCGGGCCCTTTGGTCCCTACGAGCTGCGGCCCTTCGCGGTCAAGCTGCCCTACGCCGGCGCCCCGGGCTCCGGCGGCGCCCCGCACCAGGGCGGCGTCGTCCAGACGCAGAACGGCGACTGGTACTACCTCGGGTTCAACGACTCGTACCCGGCGGGCCGCATCCCGGTGATGGCCCCGATGACCTGGACCGACGGCTGGCCCTCGCTCACCCTGGTGGACGGCAAGTGGGGAGGTACGTACCCCTTCCCGAACCTGCCTTGCGGCTCGAACCGGGTGAAGCCGCCCGTGACCAAGGACACCTTCGCGGAGGCGACCCTGCGCCCCGAGTGGGAGTGGAACCACAACCCCGACGGCACCAAGTGGTCGTCCGGGGCCGGGCTGACCCTACAGACCGCGACGGTGACGAGCGATCTGTACGCCGCGCGAAACACGCTGACGCGCCGCATCGAAGGGCCCGTGTCGATCGCGACGATCGAGCTCGATCATAGCAAGATGCAGAACGGCGATGTCGCCGGCCTCGCTGCCCTGCGCGACATGTCGGCGTGGATCGGGGTCAAGAAGGCAAACGGGGCGACGCGCGTCGTGATGACCAATGGGGTCAACATGAACACCTCCTGGGCCACGACGAGCACGGGCACCGAGGTGGCTTCTGCCGACGTGTCGGGCAACACGATCTGGCTGCGCGTGGAGGCCAACGTCCGCACGGACAACGGCGGGGCGCAAGCGCGCTTCTCCTACAGCACGGACGGCGCCCGGTTCACCAGCCTGGGCAACACGCTCGGCATGAACAAGAACTGGCAGTACTTCCTCGGTTACCGGTTCGGCATCTTCAACTACGCCACACAGTCCCTGGGCGGCTCGGTGAAGGTCGCGTCCTTCGAGGTCACCAAGCCGTAAGATGCGAGCCGGCAGCCTGCAGGGTCATCCGCGTGGCCGAGAGCGAGATCCGGGGCGGGTCTAGAGCGACAAACGGGTTGAAACCACGAGAAAAAACAGGAATTTCACAGGGAGGCGGGGAGGCGGGGAGCGAGAGACGGCAAGAGGGAAAAATTCATTTTTTTCTTCCTCCCCGCCTCCCCGCCTCCCTGTGAAAATTCTCCGGGTTTCAACGTGATTGGTGTTCTAGTTCTTCGTCGGCGCGGGCGCGCCGCTCTGGATCCACTGGCGGAGGGCAGCGAGCTCAGCGCTCGTCACCGTCGGCTTGCCGTCCGCGGCCTGCGGCATGACGCCCGTCTGGCAGGTGCCGCCGGCGGAAGGCCTGCACCCGGCGCTCCCGGCCGTCCCTGCGACCTTGAGGTAGAGCCAGCTCTGGTCCGGATTCCCCGGGACCACGAGCTTGAACTGCCCACCGCCCTTGGCGGTCTTGTTGACGAGGCCCGCGACGATGTCCGTCGAGCTGATGTCGCCGCCGAGCGACAGACCTGCTGCGGGACCGGTCGACGGCGCAGCGTGGCAACCGCTGCACTTGTGGATCGCGCTCTCGAAGATCGGACGGATGGTGTCCTGGAACACGCCGGACTCGCCGGGCAGGGGATTTCCCGGATCCGGATCCGGCTTCAGGTCGGGATTGATGACCTGAGCGATCGCATCCATCTCGTAGCACTGGGCGGCCACCGCGTCCTTCAGCTTCTGGTCGGTGGGCGACATGCCCTTGGCGACGCGGTACTTCTCCCAGACGTTGTCGATCCAGCCGTGCAGCTTCCAGAACATGTAGTTGTCGATGTTCGTGAACTGGTTGCCGAGGCCGTGATCGGTGTTCTGGGGGCGCACCCACTTGAAGTGGAGATCCCCGTGCAGGCCGCTGGCCTGCAGGTTGGTACCGGGGATGGCCTGGCCGGCGAAACACTGGAGCCACATACCGAGCGCGCCCTCGTCCGGGAAGCGGCTCAGGTTCTCCGGCTTGTCGATCTCGTCGCCGATCTTCGCGTTGGCGAGCGTCGTGGAGCTCCAGGGCCTGAAGTCCGATCTCCACTGCTGGGGCAGCTCCTCCGCCGTCGTGGGGAACTTCTTGAAGCCCTCGAACTGCTCCGAGTGCTTCGGCCAGAGCTGCTTCAGCGACTGGATCATGTGCCGGTGCATGGCGAGGAACTGGTAGCCGTCGCCCGTCGTCCTGCACTCCTGGTCCGACGGGACCGGGACCGCCGACCTGCAGATATTGACCCTGCTCATGCCCATGCCGCCATTGCAGCGCCGGATGCTGTGCCACTCGAAGTGGGCGGCTTGCCATTCATTCTCCTGCATCCAGGAGATGACCTCCGGCTGAACCGTGAGATCGATCTGGTTGTTCTTCACGAACTCCGCCGCGCCGTCCTTCATCGTCGCGTCGCTGGGATGGGGATCGTAGCCATCCACGCAATGATCCTTCGGGTGCGTGTCGCCCGTCCCGCTCGAGCCGCCGGTGCCGCCGGCGGGATCTCCGGTCGACGAGGAGGAGCCCGCCGTCGCGGCGGAGGTGGAGGCGTCGCCGGCGCCGGCGCCGCTCGTGCTGGGGCCGGCGCTGCTGCCGGTCAACGTCGAGGTCGTGGTGGAGGTGGACGACACGCCGCCGCCGCCTGCTCCACCCGAGCCCCCGGTGTCGGGATCTTCGCCGCTACAGGCGCCCAGCAGCAAGGCCGTAACGCACGAGAGGAAACCCAACGTGCGTTGAGACATCTTGCCCAATGACACGGTGGACGGACCTGCCTGATCGTTGATTCGCATGGTGCTCCTCGTTACCGCTGGATGCCGGACCGCTGGGTGCCGGGCGCATGCTTCCGCGCAGCCGCTGAGCCAGACGCCAGATGGAGCATCGGCCAACCGCCGGTGCCATTGGCGTAGCACGAGGTCTCCGAGCGGAGAAGCGGGTGTAAATTTGCTGCAAAACGATCATTGCCGACGTTGGATGAGCCGTGGGGAAGGGGAAAGTAAAGAGCTTTTAATAAGTCAAGGGTGATCGCCGCTCACCCCAGGTGACCGAGGGGTCCGTGCCCTATCCGCCTTCCTCTTGGAAAAGTGAAGCTGCATCGATGGTTGATCCCGTTCAGTGAGACCATAAATGCCCGTTTCTGCTCAACCGTTCCGCTGGCCTGCGAGTATCGAGGGGGGGCGCCATGGGAAGGCGAGCTCCGCAGGCCAGCGAGTCTGGAGGGGGCGAGCGACCTCGTCCGGAGTCGACCTGGGACGGCTGCGCCCTTGATTGCCTGGCCGAGCGGGGAGCTGCTGGTTACCGGCGCTCCGGGGGACCACGGGACCATGAACGAGAGCCATGTGAAGGGTGGTGTTGCGGCGGGCGCGGAGCTGGAGGTGCGCCGGCGGCGCAATGCCGATGCGCTGCGGGGCGAACACCGCGGCTCTCGAGCGCCGGCTCGCGCGCGGCCAGGCAGCTCTCGATGAGCTCTCGGAGATCGTCACGGCGCATGTGAAGCGACCCGCGGGCGCGTCCTCTGCCTCGTTGACCCTCTCGCGGGGCGCGATCTACCTTGCGAGCGCCCCCATGACCCTCCACGTCGTCCGCCAGGGCGAGCTCCCGGCCGCCATGGCGCGTCGCTGCTGAGGGCGATGCTTCCGGCGGACGAGGTCATCCAGAAGCTGGTGGACGTGCTCGCGCCGTACCTCGGCGAGAACATGGCGCGCGCGGCCGTGCGCAGCCAGGCGGACAAGCTGGGGTTCAAGCACGGGCGCCTCTCCCCGGCCGACGTGGAGCGCTTGCTCGCCGCGGTCGCGCCGGGGCTCGGCGTGTTCGTCGGGCGCGACAAGGCCCAGCGGATCCTCGACGAGGCGCGCGCCGCGATCGGGGCGCAGGGAGGAGCTCGATGACGCGCGTCCCCGTTCGCCGCGTGGCGCCGGTGGTGGTGACGATCGTGTGCGCGGTGTACGTCCCGCGCCTGCTGCCGCAGACCGCCGAGCTCTCCGAGCGGCTGCTCCCGACGCCGGTCGTCGACGCCGTGGGTCCGGTCGTGCGGCTCGCGTGCCTCGCGGTCGCCGCCGTGTTCGGGCTGCGCAGCGCCGCGCGCCTCGAGCGCGACAACCCGGCGCGCGGCCCGTGGTTCCTGCTCGGCGCGTGGCTCGCGCTCTTCACCCTGGGCCAGGTCGGGCTCGTGTACTATCCGCTCGTCGCGCGCGCGCCGACGCCGCTGCCGTCGATCGCGGACGCCGCGTTCCTCCTGGGATACGCGCTGCTGATCGTCGCGTCGGCGCGCTTCGTCTTTGTGTACCGCGCGTCCGGCTTCCCCGTCGGCAGCGCGCGCGAGCACCTCGGCATCGCCGCGGGCGCGGCGGCGGCGATGGCGATCGTCGGGTATCCCCTGCTCGCCCCGATCGCGCGCGCGCCGGTGCCGCTCGGCGAGCGGCTCATCAACATCGCCTATCCCATCCTCGATCTGATCGCGCTCGTCCCCGCGCTGGTGATGCTGAGGATCGCGCGCGCCTTCCGCGGCGGCAAGGTGTGGGCGATCTGGGGATCGCTGCTCGCGGGCTGCGCGCTCATGGCCGTGGGAGACATCCTGTTCGCTTTCTTCTCCTCGGCGAAGGTGACCGCGTTCGGGCCAGGCGTGGACATGATGTTGCTCCTCGGGTACTTCGCGGCGGCGTGCGGGACGATGCTGCAATACGAGACGATCACCGACTGACGACGGCGGCGCGGTGCTCGCCACGGGTCACAGGCCGCCCCGGCGGCGCGCGATGGTACGGTCGGAGGGTGACGGCGGGCGTGACATGTCACGCTGTCGGCCGTGACATGTCACGCTGTCGGGTGTGACATGTCACGGCGGCTCGTCCGGCGCAGAGGTCGAGCCGTCGGCCCGGCGCGCGCCGCGGCTCGCCCCTCGGGGTCGAATTTGCCGCGTCGGTGCGCTCGCGCTGCGCCCATGAACGTCACGCCGGGGAGGGCGCGCCAGGCGGCATGCGCGTTGCGTGATCGCTCGCTCGCGACACCCGTCCACGGGCGCGCGGCGCCGCCGCGCCATCACACGGAGCTGAGCGCCATGATGTCTGCGCCGATACCGATGACGACAATGAATCTCCTCACGAGGTCCCTCTCCGTCGAAGAGCGGATCGACGAGGCGGTCCTCTGCGCCAACGTGCCGAGCCCGCTGTCCTCGGTCGCCTTCCACGAGGACGTCGAGTGCATCCGCAGGTTCTTCGCCGCGGGGTTCCCGGTTCACCTGGCGGTTCATCGGGTGGACAGCGCCGAGGCGGCGCGCCGGGATTACACGGCGCTGCACACCCACGACGGCCCGGAGATCAACCTGATCCTCCCGGATCCCGCGGGCCTCGAGTACCGCGTCGAGCTCGGCTCCCGCGTCCACCACGTCACCGAGAGCACGAGCATCTGGATCCCGCCGGGCGTCCCGCACTCGGCGAACGTGGTCCGGGGCTCTGGCTACTTCATTACCGCGCGCTTCGACCACGGGGGTGCGAGGTGAGCCGTGACCTTCGTCGGAGCCTCGACGAGGACGCGGGCGTCAGGAGGCCCGCCGTGGCCGCGTCGAGCGCCGCGCAGGCCTACCGGAGAGGGAGCCTCTGGCAGCGGGGGCGCGGCGAGCGCCTCATCGCGTTCGCCGGCGTGAGGCGGGGCGAGCTCGTGCTCGACCTCGGCTGCGGCACCGGCGGCCTCACGCGGCAGCTCGCAGAGCTCGTGGGCCCCGACGGGCGCGTCCTTGGGATCGATCCGGACGAGGCGCGGATCGCGCTCGCCCGGCGCACCGCAGGCGCGCCCAACCTGGAGTTCCAGGTGGCGGCGGCCGAGACCCTCGGCGAGGTCGTCCGGGACCGCCCCTTCGATCTCGTCTTCTCGAACTTCGTGTTTCACTGGATCCGCGACAAGCGCGCGGTCCTCCGCCGGATGCGCGACCTGCTCCGCCCCGCGGGGCGCATCCTCGTCCAGTGCGTCTCGTCGCTCCCCGTGCTCGTCGGGGAGCTCTCGCGGCTCGCCGACCCTTCGGGGGAGAAGATCCTGCGGGATTTCGCCTTCGAGGACGCCGCGGCGCTCGGGCACCACGTCGAGGGCGCCGGGCTCCAGCTGCTCCGCCTGGAGGAGCAGCATGGAACTCACGTGTACCCGACGCTGGACGCATTGCTGCGGTGGTGGCAGGCGACGACCCACGAGCGGTTCGACCCGCGGGCCGTCGAGCCCGCGGCGCTCTCTCGGTTCGCCGAGCAGCACGGCGACGGCGGCGTGTTCCGGGTGCGCGAGACGTTCTGCTGGTTCGAGGCGCGGCTCGCGCCGGCGCACTCGTGGGGACGCGAAGGCCGACCCCCTGAATCTCGATGATTTTTTCTGGATTGCGTCGACGTTTGTCTGGTCCCGGGGCCAGGACGACGCGATGCTCCTGGTTGCCACGCCCCCGTTCTTTTCCGAGGTGGGCTATCCTCCGCTCTCCGCAGCCTCCCGCGGCGGCGCTCGCACCCAGGACCGATCCGAATGGCGATCTTCGAGCTCTCGTTCCAGTCCGGGGAGGCCTCGCTCTCCGTGCGCCGTGTCGTGGTCCAGGAGGCTGTCTCCGAGCCCTTCGCCGTCTCGGTATGGGCCCGGTCCAGGCTCTCGGATCTCGAGCTGGAGTCGCTCGTCGGCCAGAGCGCGGCGCTCCAGATCCAGCCCGACGCCGCGCACCTCCACTGGCTGAGCAGCAGGCTCTGGCAGGGCGTGTGCAGCCACGTGGAGCAGGTGCAGGCCGAGCCGACGGGGCTCTCGACGTACTACCTCCGCATCGTGCCGCGCCTCTGGCTGCTCACCCAGCGCCGCGGCCACCGCATCTACCAGCACCTCTCCATCCCCGACATCGTCGACGCGCTCCTCGGCGAGTGGGCGATCGAGCCGGCGTGGAAGATCGATCGCGGCGCGTACCCCAGGCTCGAGTACAAGGTCCAGCACGGCGAGAGTGATCATGCCTTTCTCTCCCGCCTCCTCGAGGAGGCGGGCATCGCCTACACCTTCCCCGACCGCGGGGCGGACACCAAGCTCACGCTGAGCGACAAGCTCGAGGCGGAGCCGCTGAGGCCGGGGCCGCCGCTGCCGTTCGTCGACAACCCCCTCGAGACCGCCGAGCGCGAGTTCGTCACCAGGGTGCGGCTCGGCCACGAGGTCCGGCCCGGGGCGAGCACGATCCGCGGCCACGACTTCCGCAAGCCCTCGTTCGCGCTCACCGGCGAGGCGCCCCCGGCGCCCGCGCCCGAGGCGAAGTACGAGCAGTACCGCTACGAGCCCGGCGCGTTCCTGGCCGCGAGCGCAGGAGGCGGCGCGCCCGTCGGCGACGCCAAGGGCGTTTACCGCCACGACCCGAAGCACGGCGCCGATCTCTCGACTCGGGTCCTCGCGGCGATGCGCGCCGACAAGCGCGGCGTGCTCTTCGAGGCCAACGTGATCGACCTCTACCCCGGCCGGGTCTTCGCCGTCGATCAGCACCCGCACCCGGAGCTCGGAGGAGGGCCGCTCCTGGTGGCCGAGCTCGAGATCGTGGCCTCGCTCGGCGAGCCGTGGAGCGTGCGCGGGCGCGCGCTCTTCGCTGATCCCAAGGCCCCGTACCGGCCGGCGCGCAAGACGCCCAGGCCGGTCGCGCCCGGGCTGCAGAGCGCGACCGTGGTGGGGCCGCCGGGCGCCGAGATCCACACCGACGAGCTCGGGCGGGTGCGCGTGCAGTTCCCGTGGGATCGCGAGGGCAAGCTCGACGACAACAGCTCGTGCTGGATGCGCGTGAGCCAGGGCTGGGCGGGGGCCGGGTTCGGGATGTTCATGCTCCCCCGCGTCGGCCAGGAGGTGCTGGTGGCCTTCCTCGACGGCGATCCAGATCTCCCGATCGTGGCCGGGCGCGCCTTCAACGGCCGCGAGCTCGTGCCGTACAAGCTGCCGGATCACAAGACGGTGAGCACCTGGAAGAGCAGCTCGTCGCCCGGCGGCGCGGGTTACAACGAGATCAAGTTCGAGGACCAGGCGGGCCAGGAGCTCGTCTACATGCAGGCGCAGCGCGACAGGAACCAGCTCGTCAAGCGCGATGACGTCGAGCGCACCGCGCGCCACAAGCGGAGCACCGTGGGAGGCGACGAGCACGTGGTCGTGAAGGGCGCGCGAAAGCAGCTCGTCCACGGGGGCGACCACGTGCACGTGAAGCTGGACCAGCGAACGGCCGTCGACGGCTCGGTGTCGCTCACGGTCGCGGTGAACCGGGACGAGCGCGCGGGCGGGAACCACGCGCTCGAGGCCGGCAAGCAGATCCACATCAAGGCGGGCGCGACCCTGGTGCTCGAGGCCGGGCAGCGGCTCACCATCAAGGGGCCTGGAGGCTTCATCGACATCCACCCGGGGGGCGTCGACATCGTGGGATCCATCGTCAACATCAACAGCGGCGGCGCGCCGGGCGCCGGCCAGGGCGCGAACCCGGCGGCGCCGCTCGAGGCCGAAGAGGCGCACCCCAAGGACACGCCGTCTCCCTGAGACGAGGAGGAGCGAGATCATGCCTGCAGCCGCGCGCCTCACCGATCTGCACACCTGCCCGACCCACCCTGGGCCCACGCCGATCGTCTCGTCGGCCAGGACGGTGAACATCGGCTTCCTGCCCGCGGCGCGGGTCGGCGATCGCGCCGCGTGCCCGGCCAGCGCCGCGATCGTCGAGGGCTCGGCGACCGTGTTCATCGAGGGCGCCATGGCCGCGCGTCTCGGCGATGAGACGGCGCCGAAGGGCGCGGTCGTGACGGGGTGTCCGACGGTGAACATCGGCTCGACCCCCGCCATCGACGCGCTGCTCGCCGCGTCCGAGTCGGGGACTCCGTTCCTCGATTGCGAGAGCTGCCGGATGGACGGCGCCGGGTGAAGGCGCTGCTCCACGTGACATCAGGGCTGCTCGCCGGGCGGCGCGTGCGCCTCCAGGCCGGCGAGGCGCTGCGCGTGGGGCGCCTCGGGCGGGCCGATATCGTGATCTCACAGGACGAGCAGATGGCGCCGGTGCACTTCGAGATCGCGTGGGACGGCGCCGCGTGCCGGCTCGTCGATCGGAGCCGCCGGGGGACGCAGGTCGGCGGCAAGGCGGTCGCCGAGGCCACGATCGGCGACGGCGCCCTCGTCGTCGCGGGGCAAACCCGCTTCCTGCTGCGGCTCGTGCCGGACGATCTGGGCGCCGATCTCCCGCCTGCGCTGCCGCGCCCGCCGCCGTCACGGGAGCTGCTCGCCGCGCGGGCGGCCGCGCTGGAGGCGCTGCAGAGCGAGCCGGAGCCGCTCTTCGCCCTCCTCGACGCCGCCCGCGAACGGCGCATCCTCACGCTGCTGCGCGCCTGCGAGGACGAGAATCGCTCGCTCTTCGAGGGCGTCGCGGGCGAGGCGATGGCCCGGGCGGCGCCGCACCTGGTGCGGATCGAGAAGGGGTCGGCGCTCCTGCCGGTGCTCGTGAACGAGGGGTGGGGCGAGAGCTGGGGAGTCTACCTGACCGGGCGGAGGCCTCTTCGAGAGGTGCGGCAGAGATTGCGGCGGTCGCTGATCGTGAGGGACGAGGAGACGGGGAAGGGGCTCTATTTCCGGTTCTACGATCCGCGGGTGCTCCGGTTGTTCCTGCCGTCGTGCTCGGCGCGGCAGCGGAGCGAGATCCTGGGGACGGAGATCGGCGGGTTCTTCATCGAGGGCGAGATGGGCGAGGTGCTGCGCCTCGGGGGGGCGTGACGGCGCCTGTCCGGATCCTCATGACGCGCGCCGCTGCCTGACCTGCACCACCCGCCCGAGCGCCGCCGCCTGGAGCGCCACCGGCTCCGCCTCCCGCTCGTCCATCGCCGGGTGCACCGCCGCGATCACCCGCGCCCGGAAGCGCGCCGAGAGCGGCAGCGCCTCGGCGATCGAGGCCGGCAGGTAGATGACGAGCGGCTGCGTCTCTCCCGCGACGCGCAGCAGCCCGCGAAGGTGCGGCCCGCCCAGCACCTTGCGCTTCTGGTAGTGCCGCTGCTCCAGCAGCGCGCGCTCCACCTGCTCGTTCGCGAGCTCCACCCGGCCCTTCTTGCCGTGGCCGAGCGCCTCGCGGATCTTCCCGCACAGCGCCTCGGCGACGGCGGGCGCCGTCGAGACGCCCGGCGTGGCGAGGAATTTCTCGGCGGCCCCGAGCGCCGCCGCGAGCGCGTCGTCGCCTGTCGCGAGCGGCGTCGCCGTGGAGACAAGCGCCTTCAGCGTCTCCACTTCGTCGAAGGACAGCGAGAGCTCGCCCTCGATCAGCTCGAGGGGCGGCACCGGCATGCCGCGCTTGCCGGCGGCGCGCTCGAGCGCCCCGTGCACGCCCGCGACATCGGCGGCCGCGCCGCGATCGAGGATCTCGAAGACCTGCGCCCGATCCTCGATCTCGGCGGGCTCGTCGGAGAGGGCCGGATCGTCGACCTCCGGGTCGAGGGGCTCGGCCTCCATCGCGTCGAGCAGGCGCTGCCAGGCCGGCTTGCGGACGATGCGCGGCACGCTCTTCCGATCGAACCAGACGAGCGTCAGCGCGTCCCGCTGCGCCGGCGCGAGCGCGGCGCCGGCGTCCGCTGCCCCGCCTGTGCCCGCGAGCATCGCGCCGATGGTCTGCGGCGCCGCCGGCGCGTGCGGGATCATGCCCATGGCGCTCGACCCCGGCTGCGGAGCGCCGGCCGCCCAGGGGCTCACCGGCTCGCCGGGCGACGCCTTCACGATCGGCGGGGCAGGGATCGGAGAAGGGGTGTTCGGAGGAGGGGTGTTCGATGCGGCGGCGGGGGGCGGCGCCGAGGACGGGGCGACGAAGGGGAGAGGCACCTTCGTCGCCTCCTCGGTGAGATCGCTCGTCTGGCCCTCGGTCGAGCTCGGCTTCGGCCGGACACCGGGCGGCTCGGCCGGCCGCGGAGCGGGCGCCTCGGGAGGAGGCGGCGCGGGCGGTCCCGCGCGAAAGGGCATGATCGACGCCTGCACGACGTCGAGCGACTTCGCCGGCATGTCGACGGTCTGCTTCGACGGGGCGAGGGAGGGAGGCTTCACCCTGGGCGCAGCCGGGGCCACCCGCGGCGGCGGCTGGGGCCCCGGCGCCGAGGGGGTGGGCGCCTCGGCCGGCGCCTGCCGCGCGGGCCGCTCCAGCGAGACGCGGATCTGCCCTGACTCCTTGGGGCTCGCGAGCGGGAGCTGGCCTCGCCAGGTCAGCGTGCAGAGGAGGCGATCGGTGTCGATCACGAGCGTGTCGCAGCGCATGGCGAGATCGCGCGGCCCGCCGGCGCGGCCGGTGACGGTCGCCCGCGGGCGCACGCCGGGAAGGCTCGTGACGAGGCGCGGGTGGCGGGGATGGAGGTTCTCGAGCACGATCTGCTCGTCCTCGCGGAGCTGCAGCAGGCGCTGATCGAGCGGAGCGATGTTGAAGAAGGTGCGATCGAGATCCTCCGGCAGCGGGCTGGAGAGGAGCGCTCCCGACGACCAGGCCGCCGCGTGTCTGCCGAGCCTGCGGTGCCGCAAAGGCCAGGTGGGGGCGATGGGCCCGAAGCCCACCGCCGCGATGGGGTCGTCCGGGCTGGACACGACCCGATCCACGGGGAGGAGGTTCGGGACGGCGGCCCTGCCGCGGGCGTCGCGCGCCTCGCGATGGATTCCCGCAGGGTTGTCCGTGTCCGGCCCGCCCGCGGCGCGCTCGTAGGCGAGCGGCATCGCCGTGAAGTGCGCTCCTTCCTGGAGCTCGCCCTCCTGGGTGAACAGGCGATCGCAGGACACCTGAATGGGTTTGTCGATCTCGCCCACCGCCATCCGCGCGACCAGCGACCGCGCGGGGCTGCCGCCGGGCGCGTGGGCGTGGCCGACGAGGACGACATCGGCGCCCTGCTTCAGCGGCGCGAGATCGCTCGCCTCGATGAGGCTGCGCGCGGGGTCGCCGTCCAGGTGCGCGTCGCGCTCGCGGATCGGCTCCTGCGCGGGCGCGAGCGGCGACTCGCCCGGCGCGAGCGTGAACGTCGCCTTGCAGACGACGGTGAGCACCCAGGTCAAGGAGCGCACCTGCCAGAGGAGCGAGGCGACGGGGAGCGGCCCGTCGGAGACGACATCCATAGGTGGGCCGACGGTACCACCACTCCGGCCGATTGGATTCGGTCAGGCGCGGCGCTCCGCGCCGTCAGGGGGCGCGCGGGCTGTCCGCGATGAACGGGAGCCCCGCCGCGGCGGCGTCCCGGAACGCCTGGGCCGAGGCGGCGGCCCGCTGCATGCACGGCCAGCACGGCTCCGCCTGCGCGTCGTCGGGCTCCTCCACCGGCGCTGCCGCGGCGCGCGGGCGCTGGGCCGGGACCGCCGCGGCGGGAGAGGGCGCGGGCTGGCCCAGGTCGTTCCCGGAGCCGCCCTGGTCAGGGGCCTCCGCGACGTGCGCCCGTCCCGCCGCGAGCGCGGCCGCGAGGTGGTCGATCACCTCGCGATCGTCCGGCGATATCGAGAGCCAGGGCCGATCCTCGCGGAGGAACCGCCGCAGCTCGTGCAGGATCTCGGCGCGCGCGCCGAGCGAGGCGATGGTGCGCCGCGCCGCGAGCCGATCTCCGCGAAGCGGCACGCGATCACCCGGGGGCGGCTCTTCCCACGACCAGAAGAGAGCGATCCACCGCTCCTCGCCCGGCCTCGCGGGCCCGCCGCCCTCCGGCGAGACAAGGTCGAGAAAACGCTCGTTCAACCGCAGCCGCAGCACGGAGGCAGGTTATCATGCCCGGGGCCGCGCCGGGCGGCCTCGCCGCGAGGTGATGGATGGATGACGCCGCGCTCGATCGAATCGTTCAGCACCTCTGGGGCGCGGAGGCGGATCTGGTCTACGCCGTCCTCGACGGCGCGCGCGACACGGCGATCTCCGCCTCGGTGCGCTCCTCGGACCTGCCGCACTGCTGCCTCCTCGCGGGCGACCTGGGCCCGGAGCTGGCCCAGGTGGCGCCTTACCTGGTGAGGCTCCAGCGATCGGGCGAGCTCACGCGACGCCTGCTCCGGCTCGGGTGGGGGAAGAGCTGGGGTATCTTCCTCGCCACGCCGTCTCCCCTCGAGACGGTGCGGCGGCACCTGCGCCGGCTGCTCCGCGTCCTGGGTCCGGACGGAGCGGCCGTGTTCTTTCGCTACTACGACCCGCGGGTATTGCGCACCTACCTGCCCACGTGCAACGCCGGCGAGCTCGGCGAGGTGTTCGGTCCTGTCCTCCGCTACGCGGTCGAGGGCGAAGACGCCGGGGAGCTCGTCGTGTTCCGGCGCGCCGGGCCCGAGCTCGCGCGCTCCGTCGTCGACCTCCGCGCGGCCGCGCCGGCGTGAATCCGGAGCGCGGCCCCGTTGCTCCGTGCGCGTGTCGTTCGCGTCGACGCAAGAACTGCAGGTCGCTGCCCACGATCCCCGCTGCGGATCCTCGGCAACGCCACCTTGCCAGCCCGCGATGAAGCCCGGCGGGACGTCGGCGCGCGGGTTGCACGTCGTGAGTCCAGTGCGACCAACGCTTCTCGAGATCGTGGTCAAGACGGCCGTGACCCACGCTGTCACCTACACCATCGTGGGCCTTCTGGCGTCTTCGCTGCTCGATTATACACGGTTCTTCGCAGAGTCCAGCCTGAACCTCCTGATGCGGCCGACGAGCGATCCCTGGGTGATGGCGGGACCGCTCTTTCAGCCCCTCCGGGGAGCGATGTTCGGAGGGGTCTTCCATCTGCTGCGCGAGCCGCTCTTCGGGAAGAGGAGCGGGTGGCTGGTGATGTGGATCGCCCTGGCGGTGATAGGCATCCTTGGCACGTTCGGACCGGCTCCGGGATCCATCGAGGGGATGCTCTATACAACGTTGCCGACATGGGTCCACCTCAGGGGCCTTCCAGAGGTTCTCCTGCAGTCCCTGTCTCTGTCGCTGCTGCTGTCAACCTGGGTCCATCATCCGGAGAAGAGATGGTTGCGCTGGATGATGGGAATTGCCTTCTCGGTCCTGCTGTCGCTCCCCGTCATCGGCCTGCTGGTAGGTCAGCCACGGTAGCCGAGCCCACCTCCCTGAAGCGGCGGTCACTCCTCCCCGAGGAGCCCGCGAAAGATGTCCACGTAGCTGACGATGCCGACCAGCGCACCTTCTCCGTCGACGACAGGGAGCGCGCCGATCTTGTTGTCGAGCATGAGCTCCATGAGCTCGGTCACGTCCGCGTCCGGACTGGCGCTCACGACATTGCCGCTCATGATCGTGGACACCGGCGCGCTGGCCTTCCGCGGCGCTGCCCCGACCGCCGCGGTGTCCTCGGCGTAGGGCGACTGGAGCGCGCGCAGGTCGCGATCGCTGAGCATCCCGACCAGCTCACCCTGCTCGTCGACGACCGGCACGTGGCGGAAGTCCATCGTCTGGAGCACGTTCACCGCCTCGCCGATGGGGTCGTCGACCCGCACGGTCCGGGGGTTCTCGGTCATGAGCTCGGCGGCGCAGATCTTGGGTAGAGGCATCACATGCACCGTTAAAGCAACTTCCGGACCAGTTGGTCCTTCGATGATGTCGAGCTCGCCGGGCGCGCGAGCGGCCCCATCCGCCGGCCCGTCGACGCCGCCGAGGGCCTCTCCGAGGTGCGCGAAACGACGCGAAACGACGCGACACGACGAGATGATAAAGGCCTTCGGCGGCGGGAGCCTTCGAGGGGTGGAGCCAGAGATCGTCTCTGGCCGCGATGGACACCGGCCGGTCGTGGATGCGTGGCGTGGCCTTGACTGCTGAGCGCGCATCGCGCGACAGCCACACTGCATGCGACCTCCCGTCGTGATCCGAGCTCTCCGCGCGCCGCCGTTCGCCGCGCCCGCCCCGCCACGCCACGCCGCGAGGTGACGGCGTGGCCCTGCGCGGTTAAGCTCGCGCTCGTGCCGTTTCCCCGGAAGACCAACCCCCAGCGCCGCCTGCCCGCGCTCGCGCTCGCGCTCGCAGCGCTGACGGCGATCGCCGGCGCCGCGTGCGTCAGCAAGCCGACGATGCAGCTCGACCACGCCGAGATCACAGGGATCCGCATCGGCTTCCCGCCGAGCCTCGGCATCCTCATGACGATCGTCGTCAACGTCCACAACCCGAACTCGTACGACGTCGCTGTCCGCGCGGTGCGCGGTCAGGTCGTGCTCGCCGGCCGCTACCCGCTGCCGGTCGACTTCCGGGCCGACGGCGACGGCGTATGGCTCGCTTCCGACCGCACGACCCAGGTCCGCGTCCCCGTCAGCGTCCCCGTCGATCTCGGCCTCCAGCTGCTCCGGGAGACGCTCACGTCGCCCGTCATCCCGTACCGCTTCAGCGGCCGGGCGGACGTCACCGCGACGCGCACCTTCCGGCTCGAGGCCGACGATTACTCGGTCGACGATCACGGCGTCGTCGCCCGCAACCAGATCGAGACCGCCCTCGGCATCCTGCGATAACACCCGCCGCGCCCGGATCCTGCTGGCTGCACGCCAGCGGCCAGCGGGGCGCCCCCGCGCGGACGAACACGCGCTCGGTCTCCGGCGAGGACCACGCGCCGCGGTGCCCGCGTTGGCGTGGCGCACGACGTGCCGATGTTGCCCAAGTCGCGCCGACGTGGCGCGGCCGCCCTCGACGTCGGCGCCCGCGCTGGCCGGCCGGCCAGATCGACGCGCGACGCAATGACAGTCCATGACAGCGGCGCGCCCGCGCCGTGAGCGTCTCGCTCCTCCCTGGTGGCGGCTCCCGCCATCGGATGGAGGCTCCGGCCTCCAGGCGGCGCGGCGAGCCTCGACGCGCAGCCTCCGCGCGGGACATCCCGCGCGTCCTGCTCGCTCTCCTCGGCGGTGCCTCGCGCCGCCACGGAGCACGCGGGCATCAGGCCAGTCCGTTCATCGATGGATCGGCGTGTTGGCCACCGACTTGCTTCGGCTCGCGCCTGAACTCGGTCGCACTTGCGACACGCCGTCCCGCGCCTTCGGCGCGAGGGGGAGCTTACATGATGGATGGCTGTTCCAGCGGTTTTCTCGCGCTCGATCCGGAGATGAGGCGCCTGCGCGAGGCCCTCGAGACCGTGGCGCCCACGCCGCTGCCGGTCCTGATCCTCGGCGAGACAGGGACGGGGAAAGAGGTGGTGGCGGAGTGGATCGCCGGCATGTCGCGGCACCCGCGCGAGCGCTTCGTGAAGGTCAACTGCGCGAGCCTGTCGGAGTCGCTCGTCGAGAGCGAGCTCTTCGGCCACGAGCGCGGCGCGTTCACCGGGGCGGTGGCGCCGCGCGAAGGGCTGTTCGAGGCCGCCCACGAGGGCACGCTCTTCCTCGACGAGGTGGGGGAGCTGTCCCCGCGCACGCAGGCGAAGCTGCTCCGCACGCTGGAGTACGGCGAGATCGTCCGCGTCGGGAGCACGCGCCCGCGGCGCGTGGACGTCCGGGTGATCGCGGCGACGCACCGCGATCTCGAGCAGATGGTGCGGGAGGGGAGCTTCCGCCAGGACCTCTACTTCCGCCTCAACGCGATCACCCTGCGGATCCCGCCGCTCCGGGCCCGCACCGCCGAGATCCTGCCGCTCGCGGAGCTCTTCGCGGCGCGCCTCTCGCGGCGGCTCGCGCGCCCGGCGCCGCCGCTCGCCAAGGAGGCGACGGCCGCGCTCCTCTCGCACGCCTGGCCGGGGAACGTCCGGGAGCTGCGCCACGTGGTCGAGCGCGCGGTCGTGATGTCGAAGGGCGGGCCGATCGGCGCGGACCACCTGATGCTGGAGGCGCCGCGCGCGCCGGTCGAGGCCGGGATCAAGGGGGATCTGCGCTCCTTCGAGCGCGACCGCATCGTCGCCGCGCTCGCGCAGGCCCGCCAGAACCAGACGCGGGCCGCCGAGCTCCTCGGCGTGTCGCGGCGCACGCTCACCAACAAGCTCAACGCGTACGGCATCGCGCGGCCCCGCAAGAAGGTCGCGCTGGAGGAGTGCTGACGTGGCCTCGCCGTTCTTCCGCACGATGCGGTCGCTCGAGATCGAGCGCGGTCCGAGGACCTGGATCCGCCTCGCCGTGATCCTCGCCGTGCTCGGCGCCTGGGCGGGCTGGATGCGCGCGGCGCGCGTCTCCGTCTACGCGACGACCGGGAAGGCGCGCCTGGAGGTCAGCCGGATGGCCCACCGCGTGGCCGCCGCCGAGCCCGGGCGCGTGTCGGTGGTGCAGGTCTCGCTCGGCCGCCACGTGGAGCAAGGGGAGGTGCTCGTCGAGCTGGACGCCGGCGTCGAGGAGCGGCGCCTGGAGGAGGAGCGCACGAGGGCGGCCGCGCTCGCGCCGAAGATCGAGGCGCTGCGGCACCAGATCGCGGTCGAGGAGGAGGTGCGCGCGTGGCAGGTGAAGCTGTCCGACGCCTCGGTCGCGCGCGCCAGGATCGGCCTGCGCCAGCGGGATCTCTCCGCCGCGCACGGCGAGGAGCTCCGCGCGATCTCCGAGCGCCTGCACGACGAGCGGCTCGCGTCGACGGCCGACCACCTCGAGGCGAAGAGCCGCGCCGCCGGCGAGCGCCTCGAGGCGGAGGGGGCGCGCGCCGATCTCCGGCGGCTCTCTGTCGCGGGGCGCCACGACGAGCGGCAGACGGCGGCCCGCCTCGCCGAGCTGGCCCGCGCGCTCGGGGATCTGGTGGCCGAGCAGCAGGCGGCCGACGCGGCGGTGCACACGGCGCTCGCGCAGATCGAGCGGCGCAAGGTCCGCGCGCCCATCGCGGGGAAGCTCGGGAACATCGCGGCGCTCCAGGTGGGGGACGTGCTCAAGCCGGGCGACCTCGTGGCGACGGTCGTCCCGGGCGACGACCTCCACGCCGTCGCGCTCTTCGCGCCGTCCGACGCGGTGGGGCGCGTCGTCCCCGGGCAGAGGGCGCGGATGCGCCTCGACGGGTTCGCGTGGACGCAGTTCGGCATGATCGAGGGGGAGGTCTCCCACGTCGCGAGCGAGCCGTACGACGGCGCGATCCGCGTCGAGCTGCTCGTGCGGCCGGAGAGCGCGGCGTCGATCCCGGTGCAGCACGGGATGCCTGGGACCGCCGAGGTCGAGGTGGAGCGGGTCTCTCCGTGGGCGCTCCTCCTGCGCGCCGTGGCGCCGGGAGGCGCGCGATGAAGCGCGCGTTCCTCGTCCCCGAGGTGCTGCAGGCGTCGCTCATGGACTGCGGCCCCGCCGCGCTCAAGGCGGTGCTGCAGGGGTTCGGCGTCGACGTGCACTACGAGTGGCTCCGCGACCGCTGCCAGACGGACGTGGACGGGACGTCGATCGACGCGCTCGCCGCGCTCGGGCAGGAGCTCGGGCTCGCGACGGCCGAGGTGGTGGTCCCCCACGACAGCTTCCTCCTGCCAGAGGCCGACTGCCTGCCCGCGATCGTGGTCAAGCGCGGCGCGGGCGGCGCGCTCCACTTCGTGGTGGTCTGGCGCCGGCTCGGGCCGTTCGTGCAGATCCTCGACCCCGGCAGCGGGCGCCGCTGGGTGCACGCGGAGCGCTTCATGGAGGACATGCCGCACTTCCCGATCCCGATCTCGATCGAGCGGTGGCGGCGGTGGGCGTCGTCCGCGGACTCGCTCGGCCCGCTCCGCGCGAAGCTGCGCGCGCTGCGAGCGGACGGGGAGGCGCTGATCGTCCGGGCCGATGCGGACCCGGGGTGGCGGCCCTTCGCGGCGCTCGACGCCGCGGTGCGGATGGTGGCGCGCCTCGTCCGCGGCGGCGCGATCGCGCGCGGGGGCGAGGCGCAGCGCGTGCTCGAGGGCGTCTTCGAGCGCGCGCTCGCCGGGGAGGCGGGCGCCATTCCGAAGGGGTTCTTCTGGGCCACGGAGGGCAAGGCGCCGGGGAAGCTCCTCGTGCATGGCGCGGTCATCGTCCACGTCGGCCCGCGCCAGCGCGGCGTGGGCGAGGCCAGCGCGGCCGCGCCCGCGGGCGCGCCTGCGTCCTCGGCTGTCGCGCCGCCGCCGAGCTACCGTGGCAGCGCCGCGCCCGAGGCCGCGCGCGCGGCCGCGCCGGACCGGCCCGCGCCGCGCGCGAGCGCGACCGCGGCGCTGCCGGCGTCCGTTCGCCGGGAGCTGGAGCTGCCGACGCCGTCCCCCTCGCGCCTGTTCTTCTGGATGCTGCGCGCCGACGCGGGCGGGGCGCTCGCGCTCGTCGGGGTGGCGCTCGCGGCGAGCGCGGCGATCGCGGCGATCGACGTGGTCGTCCTCCGCGGGCTGTTCGACGCGGTGAAGAGCGTCACCGTCGCGTACCAGCGCGCGCTCGGGCTCCTCGCCCTCGTCGCGTTCGCCGCCGGGGGCCTGGCGCTCGAGATCTTCGTGGCCCACGCCGTCTCGCGCCTCGGGCGCGCCCTCGAGGTGCGCTTCCGCGCCGCGTTCCTGGAGAAGCTGCCGCGGCTCGAGGATCGCTACCTGCGCAGCCGGCCGACCTCGGACATGACAGCGCGGGGCCACGCGATGCACCTGATGCGCGAGGCCCCGGCGCTCTTCGCCCGCATCGCGCGCGCGGCGCTTTCGTTCGCCGCGACGCTCCTCGGGGTCGTCTGGCTCTACCCGGGCGGCGCTTGGCTGTCGCTGGTGGCGGCGGCGGTCGCGCTCGCCGCGCCGTACCTCGCGCGGAGGCCGCTCGTGGAGAGCCTCATGCGCCTGCGCACGCACGCGGCGTCGCTCGAGCGGTTCTACCTCGACGCCCTGCTCGGCGTCGTGCCCATCCGCGTCCACGGCGCGGAGCGGGCGGTGCGGCGCGAGCACGAGGCGCTGCTCGTCGAGTGGGCGCGGACGGGCCGGCTCGTGCACGCGCAGTCCACCGCCATGCAGGCCGCCCAGGGGATCGCGAGCACGGCCGTGGCGGTCGCGATCGTCGGCGGCTACGTCGCCTCCGGCGGCCCGGCGGCGGCGCTGCTCCTGCTCGTGTTCTGGTCGCTCCGCCTCCCCGCGGCGGCCCAGGAGCTCGTCGCGGCGCTGCTCGGCTGGAAGAACGTGCGCAACGCGTCCGTGCGCCTCTTCGCGCCGCTCGCGGCGCCGGAGATGGACCTGCCCCGCGCGCCCGCCGAGGACGCCGCCGACGCGGCGCGCGCCGCGCAGGGCGCCGCGTCGGCCGCCGCGTGCGCCGCGTCGATCGACCTCCGGGGCGTGAGCGTGAAGGCCGGAGGGCACACGCTCCTGTCCGATGTCTCGCTGAGCGTCCCGGCGGGGGCGCACCTCGCGATCGTGGGGGCGTCGGGCGCGGGGAAATCGTCGCTGCTCTCGCTGCTCCTCGGGTGGCTGCGGGCGTCCGGGGGGGAGGTGCTCGTGGACGGGCGCCCCTTCGACGACGCGGCGGCCCTGCGCCTGCGCCGCGCGACAGCGTGGGTGGACCCGGCGATCCAGCTATGGAACCGCACGCTCCTCGAGAACATCACCTTTGGCCACGCCGGCGACGCCCTCGCGCGCGTGCCCCTGTCCATGAGCCAGGCCGAGCTCACCGGCGTCCTGGAGAGCCTGCCCGACGGCTTGCAGGCGGCGATCGGCGAGGGGGGCGCGCGCCTGTCGGGCGGGCAGGGGCAGCGCGTCCGCCTCGCGCGGGCGCTCATGAAGGGCGACGCGCGCCTCGTGCTCCTCGACGAGCCGTTCCGCGGGCTCGAGCGCGAGCGGCGCCGGGAGCTGCTCGCGCGCGCGCGGGAGCACTGGGGGCGCTCGACGCTCGTCCTCGTCAGCCACGACGTCATGGACACGCTCGGCTTCGACCGCGTGCTTGTCGTCGAGGGGGGCAGGGTCGTCGAGGACGGCGCGCCGCGCGAGCTCATGGACGACCCGCGGAGCCGCTACCGCGCGCTCGCCGAGGCGGACGCGCGGGCGCGCGACGAGGTGTGGTCGAAGGAGCGCTTCCGGAGCGCGACGATGGAGGGCGGCCGGCTCCTCCAGGGCCTCCAGGGGGCGCCGTGAGGGCGGGCGAGGCCGGACAGGCCGCAACGTTGGGCGGGCTCGCGTGGCAGCCGTCCGCGCTCGGCCACGCGATGAGCGCGCTGACGGCCGCGTGCGGGCTCGCGAGCGGCGCGGCGCCGTCGCCCGGCGCGCCGCCGGAGGGCGACCCCACCGCGTGGATCGAGGCGTACGCGGGGTGCATGGGCGTCGAGGCGGAGGCCGTCCAGTGCAGCTTCGCCGAGCTCGCGCGCGCGCTCCCGTCCCTCGGCCCCTCGATCGTCCGCGTCGAGCAGGGCTACCTCGCGGTGATGTCCGCGGGCCGGCGGGGGCTCTCGGTGCTGACGCCGGCGCTCACGCCGGCGCGGATCCCGCTGGAGACCGTGCGCCGGGCGCTCACCGCCCACCTCGAGGATCGCCCCGCGTCGCACGTCGACAAGTGGCTCGCCGCGGCGCGCGTCCCGCCGCGGCGCGCCGCGCGGGCGCGCGACGAGCTGCTCGCCCAGCTCGTCGCGGATCGCCCCATCGACGGCGTGTGGCTGCTGCGCCCCGATCCAGGGTCGAGCTTCCGGCGCCTGCTCTCGAGGCGCGGGGTGCTCCGCCGGGGCGCGATCTTCCTCGCGGCCGCCGCCTTGCAGATCGCGCTCGGCGTCTTCGCCTGGTGGCTGATCGGCGCGGGCGCCCTCGACGGCGACGTGCAGCCGGGGTGGCTGCTCGCGTGGGTGCTCCTGTCGCTCTCGGCGCTCTTCGTGCAGCTGTTCGCCTCGTTCACGGGGGGCATGCTCACGATCGACGTCGCCGCGCTCCTCAAGCAGCGCCTGCTGTGCGGCGCGCTCCGCCTGGATCCGGCGACGATCCGGGCGCGCGGCTCGGGCGAGCTGCTGGCGATGGTCTCCGAGTCCGAGGCGGTCGAGACGGCCGGGCTCGGCGGCGCGCTCGGGGCGATCGTCGCGCTCGTGCAGCTCGCGAGCGCCGCGGCGGTCCTCGCCGCCGGCGCCGGAGGCGGCCTGCACGTCGCGCTGCTCCTCGGGTGGACGCTCGCCGTGGCGCTGCTCGGGCGCCGCTTCGCCCGGGAGCGGGCGGCGTGGACGGGGGAGCGGTTCGCGATCACGAGCGGCTTCGTGGAGCACGTCGTCGGGCACCGGACGCGCGTCGCCCAGCAGGCCTCGCACCTTCACCACCTGGAGGAGGACGCGGCGCTCGAGCGCTACCACCGCGCCGCGCGCGGGATGGATAGCGTGGGGGATCTCCTTGCGTCGCTCCCGGCGCGCGGGTGGCTCGCGCTCGGGCTGCTCGGCCTGGTCCCGGCGGTCCTGGGCGGGGTGGGCGCGGGCCCGCTCGTCGTCGCGACAGGCGGCATCCTCCAGGCGCAGGCCGCGTTCGCGACGCTGGCGACGAGCCTCGGCGCGCTGCTCTCGGCTGCGGTGTCGTGGCGCTCGATCGCCCGGCTTTTTGTGGCGGCCGAGGGGCGCGAGCCGGCGGGGATCCCGCAGGCCGTGCTCGGGCGCCCCGCGGCGTCGGACGTCGTGATCGAGGCGCGGGGCGTGTCGTTCCGCTACGACGGGGAGCGCGGCGAGCCCGTCCTCCGCGGCTGCGACCTGGTCCTCTCGAAGGGCGACCGGCTGCTGCTGGAGGGGCGCTCCGGCGGCGGCAAGTCGACGCTCGCGGCCGTGCTCAGCGGCCTTCACGCGCCGTCGTCGGGGCTCGTGCTCCTGCGCGGCCTCGACCGGCGGACGCTGGGCGGCGCGGCGTGGCGCAGCCGCGTGGCGAGCGCGCCGCAGTTCCACGACAACCACGTGCTCTCCGGGACGCTCGCGTTCAACCTGCTGATGGGCCGCGCGTGGCCCGCGTCGCCCGAGGACCGGCGGGAGGCGGAGGTCGTCTGCCGCAAGCTGGGGCTCGGGCCGCTGCTGGACAGGATGCCCTCGGGGCTCGATCAGGTCGTGGGCGAGACAGGGTGGCAGCTCTCGCACGGCGAGCGGAGCCGGCTGTTCCTGGCGCGCGCGCTGCTCCAGCGCTCGGACGCCGTGATCCTCGACGAGAGCTTCGGCGCGCTGGATCCGCTGACGGCCCGCGAGTGCGTGGGGGCTGTGCTGGAGCGGGCGCCGGCGCTGATCGTCATCGCGCACCCGTGAGCGCGAGGGAGCGGAGGACGGCCTCGGCATGGCGGTTGTCGTCGCTGGCGTGAGAGCCAGTCTAGCGGGTCGCCTTCACTTCACAGCCTGCGGGCTGCCCCGCGTGCGTCTCGGCCTCGGCTTCACTTCCGGGAGCCCTGCGCGCGTGAGCCTCCCCGTGCCCGACGGCGCCTGCCCCTGCCTCAATCCTTGCTCCGCCCGCACAGCCTGCGAGAGCTCGCCCAACGCGACCCGGCTTCGCGGGAGCGTCGATCACGTGGTTGGGCGGCCGGCGGTAGGCAGGTCAGACATGGGCCGGTGCCTTCGACGAGCAAGCGGCGGGCATGTCGGCCATGGGCGGGCGCCTGCTCGGTGACGCCCCCGGGCATGTCGGCCATGGGCGGGCGCCTGCTCGGTGACGCCCCCGGGCATGTCGGACATGGGCGGGCGCCTGCTCGGTGACGCCCCCGGGTATGTCGGACATAGGCAGGTGTCTGGTCGAGCAGGCACCAGGCCATGTCCCACATGCCCGGCGCCCTGCTTCGCACGCCCCCGGCATGTCGCTATGAGTGATGCCGGCTACAGATCGGGCTCGGCGCTCACCGCTCCAGCGCCCCGCGCCGTGTACCCCGCGCTCACCGCGTCCTTCTTCAGGCGCCTGCGCCTCGCCGGCAGCCGCACCGCCGGGTCCCCGAGCAAGACGTAACCCGAGAGATCCTGCCGTCGCTGCCGGGAGTACGACCAGCTCCACGCTCACCCGTCCAGGTGGTCCTGGGCGCGGCAGAAGACGCACCGCTGGGTTGAGCGGGATGCCGCGTAATGATGGCGAACAAGCTTATCGAACAGTCCACTGGAGCGATAGACGGGTTGAAATTGCCTGAAAAGCGCAGAATTTCGAGCCGCCAAGACCCCAAGAGCGCCAAGAAGAGAATCTTATCTTGGCGTCCTTGGTGTCTTGGCGGTTTATTTCTCGCTCGATCGACGTGATCGCTATTCTAGGGCTGGGGCGCCGAGGCCGTCGACCTCGCAGGGCACCAGCCCGGTCGATGGCCGAGCCCGCCTGGGGTTGATGAAAGGTCGGGGGGGACGACAACGGAAATGAGGACCGCTTCCCCTTGTCATGGCTCTGGGGGGCACCGTCGTGTTACGATGCCATGGAATGAGCGCCTGCCTGCACCCTGTCGCGTCGCGTTCGTGGCCTTGCCGCGGCGCGCGTAGCGCGCTCGTTCCCCTGCGATCCCGGCTCCTCTGCCGGAGGTCGCCCGCACGCTCGTAGGGGAGCGGCCTTCCGGCGTTTTTCGCTGGCCGCTCCCGGAAGGAAGCGGGCCTGGCGTCGAGGGCGCCAGCGCGGGCGACCTGGGCGAGCACTCACGCCGTCCAGCTCGCTGGCGCGGACCTTCGGCCAGGCCCGGATCGCACCGACGACACAAGGAGATCCCAGCTCATGGCACCTCACACGAACCCCATCGTCCTCACCGAATTTGACCGCGATCGCCTCGCGCGGCTGCTCGAGGCGCTGCGCGCGCGGCCCGGGGGAGACTCCCCGAACCTGGAGGCGCTCGAGATCGAGATCGAGCGCGCCGACGTCGTGAAGCCAGCGGACATCCCGCCGAACGTGGTCACCATGAACTCCAGGGTCGAGCTCTTCGATCTCGACACGGAGGAGCGGCTCTGCGTGACCGTCGTGTTTCCCGGGATCGCCGACGTGAAGAGCGGCCGCATCTCGGTGCTCGCGCCGATGGGGCTCGCGCTGCTCGGCTGTCGAGAGGCCGAAGAGGTGGAGTGGCCCACGCCGAGCCGCACCCGGCGGCTCCGGATCGAGCGCATCGTCTATCAGCCCGAGGCGTCGGGTCGCTTCGATCTGTGAGCCTTCGGCGCGAGCGGCCGGCCTCGCCGGCGCATCGTGCGTCCTGAACGCGAAAGGCCCGACGCTGCTCATCGCAGCGCGGGCCTCCGCGGTCGTGTCGTCAGGTTCGAGGTGCCGGTCGCCGCGGGCCGCGGTCCCCCGCGCCTCGACGGCGGCTCAGCAGCCGCAGCAGCCGGGCGGACAGGTGCAAACCGGCGAGGCAAGGCCCGCCTGGAGCTCCGTGGGGACCTCCACCGTCAGGCGCGCAGGGCGCTCCTCGACGGTCTCCTGCTTCGACTCGACCTCGACCTCGACCTTGATCTGCTCGTTCATGGCGATTGCTCCGTGGATGGGTTGGTTATTTCATTCGGGGACTCGACGTCCCGCGAGGAGGGTTATTGCAGTGGCCGTGCCACGCCGTTTTTGCCGGCGTATCGGCCGCTTTGGCGCGGTATCGGCGGCGCTTGAGCAACCCGTTTCCCAATTGGGGAAATCCGTCTGGCATCGCCCTTCCCTTCCAGCCAGCTTCCGGTGCGCCGAGCACCGAAAACGCCGATCTGAGCCCGTCCCCTGAGCGGGTGAGCGCCGCTCGGCACGAGGTTCGCAACGCGTCCGCGGTGATGGACACGTCAATCATCCCCGAACTGCTCTCCTTCCGTGCGCCGTGGCTCGAAGAGAAGCTCGTCAAGGACCGGGTGGTCCCTTCCTGCGAGGAGGCGGCGCGGCTCCTCGACGAGGTAAAGAAATACCTCTTCCTCTGCGAGGCGAACCGGACCCGGCAAGTCCCCATGTTCTCCCGGAGGATCGACGAGGTCTGGCACCAGTTCGTCCTCTTCACCGAGGAGTACGCGGCCTTCGGACACCGCTTTTTCGGCGAGTTCGTCCACCACACCGCCAACACGGCTCCTCGCGGCGGCCCCGGATCGCGCCCCGAGTTGACCCGCGCCGAGTTTCGCGCCGCGTACGAGGCGCTCTTCGGGCCCGTCTCCGCGGCGTGGAGCGACGAGCTCGCCGTGACGCCCGACACCCGGCTCATCCGCGTCACGTTCGGGCGCCCCATCTTCGTGCGGATCGAGCAGGGGAGGGCGGAGCTCGTGTGGTCGCTGGAGCCGCCGCGCGTCCTCCTGCGCGTCGACGCGTGGGCGAAGGACGCGCTGCAGTTCATCGTCGACTGCGACCACTTCTATGTCCGCGAGCTCCCCGGCCTCGAGGACAGCGAGCGCGTGGCGCTCTGCCGTCCGCTCGTGAAGGGCGACTACCTCCGGGTCGCGCCATGAGGCTCGCCGAGCTCACCGCCCTCTTCGGGCGGCTCGATTTCCCGGGCCCCGAGGGCCGCGGCCGTCCGCCGCGCGATCACGTCCGCGCGGTCGAGGGCGCGGTCCGGGCCGGGCTCTCGGACGACGAGCTCCTGCTCGACCTCTTCGCGCTCGAGATCGACCGTCGCGACGGCGCGCCGGATCTCGCGCCGTTCCACGTCCTCCCCGAGCTCGGCGTGCGCCTCGCGTTCGCGTACTGGCGGCCCGGGCGCGCGGCCGGCGCTCACGAGCACTCGGACTGGACGGTCACGGCGGTCGTCCACAACACGCTCGATGTCGCGACCTTCGACTGGGACGCGACGGCCCGCGCGCGGCGGCTCGTGCCGAAGCGGCTGTTCTCCGCGGAGGCCGGGCGGGTCGGTCACATCTACGGGCCGTGCATCCACGATCCGCGGAACCCGACGGGGAGCTGGTCCATCTCGCTGCACCTGTTCGGCCCTCACGACGGTCCGGTCATCGAGGCGCAGGTGGGCCCCATCGAGGGCCTGACCCCCATGGCGCCCCGGGCCGAGCCGGACGACGCGCTCTCGACGGCGCTCCTCGCGCATGAGCGGGAGTGCGTTCGCCGGGCGCAGATCGACGCCCTCGAGCGCCGGGGCCCGCGGGCCGCCGCGCTCCTCGCGCGCCTTCACGCCCGCGGCGACGCGGGGACCCGGCGGCGCGCCGCCCGGTCGCTCGGCCGGATCGAGGCCCTCGGCGCGCACACCGTCCTCGCGCGCCGCTGGCCGGGCGTGGATCTCGACGTGGCGCCCCGCGCGGGCCGCGCCGAGCTCGTCGCGCGGTGCAGCGGGCGCGCCCAGGTCCTGCTCCGCGTCGACGCGTGGGCCGGGCCCGCCCTCCGCGCGGTGTCGGCCGCCCGGGAGCTCCGCCCCGGCGACATCCCCGGCCTCGCGGAGGCGGAGCAGCTCGCGCTCGCCCGCGCCCTCGTCGACTGGGGGACCTTTCAGCCCTTCGAAGCCCAGGAGAACTGACCCATGCAATCCACGCAGCTCACCCAGCCCGCGCAGCCCGTGCAAACAGACGTCGTGACGCCGGGCGCGCCCAGGCGGCCTGATCTCGTTGCCTACCGGGCGCCGTTCGTCATCAGCAAGCTGCTCATGAACAAGACCGTGGCCAGCGAACGCGAGGCAGAGGCGCTGTTCCGGGAGCTCGTGCGTTATCTCTGGCTCGTCGACTCCGACCGCTCCCGCGCTTACCCGATGTTCTCGCTGCGCGTCGACGAGGCCTGGCACCAGTTTGCTCTCTTTACAATCGAATATGCCGACTTCTGCCAGCGCTTCTTCGGGCGCTTCCTGCACCACGCGCCGAGCAACGCGCCCGTCACGCACGCCTGCCGCGAGGCGACGTGGGACGAGTTCGCGGCCGCGTACAGCGCGCATTACGGTGAGCCGCCGCACGAGCTATGGAACGACGCTGCTTCCGTCTGCGGCCCGCGCCGCGTGATCCGCGATCGCGAGGTGTCGGTCCGGCTGAGCGACGGCAAGGCGGAGCTCGTCGACGGCGACGCGCTGCTCGTCCGTGTCGACGCCTGGGGCGAGCCCGCGCTGCGCTTCATCGCCCGGCACGGCATCTTCTACGTGCGCGAGCTGCCCGGGCTCGACATGGACGACCGGATCGCCCTCTGCCGGGCGCTCGTGGCGTCACGGACGCTCCGCGTCGCCCCGTAGCCGGTGCGGCCGCGCTGCGACCGTCGCTACCGCGTGCCCACGCCCAGGAGGGCGGTCATCGAGAGCAGCTGAGGACCGTCGCCGAACCGCGCCCGCAGCCTGCCGAGGATCGCCTTGCCGAACGCTTCCCAGCGCTCCTCGCCCAGCTTGTCCCGCAGCAGCACGAGCGGCGCGTTCGTCCGGCTCACGGAGCGCCAGAACTCCTCGGTCGAGGGCGACTCGCGGGAGTGCTCCACCTCGCGCACCGAGACGTCCCGGAACCCGGCAGCTTCCATCTCGGCGCGGAACTCGTCTGGATCCCCGAGCGGCGCCTTGCCCTCGCCGAAGGGCAGCCCGGGCAGCTCGGCGCCGATCCCCGAGAAGAGCTCGGCCAGGATGGGCGTCCTGTCCATCGGCGCCCAGCTCCCGACGATGGCGCGGCCGCCGGGGCGCAGCACCCGGAGCAGCTCGCGGAAGCCGCGGTCGCGGTCGGGGAAAAACATCAGCCCGAACATCGAGAAGGCCGCATCGAAGGAGCCGTCCTCGAAGGGCAGCGCCATGCCGTCGCCCACGCGGGCGTCTACCGCGAGCCCCGCGCGCGCGGCGCGCTCGCGCAGCTGCTCGACCATCGCGGGCGCGAAATCGATCGCGGTCACGCGCGCCTCCCCGGCGGCGAGGAGGGACAGGGTGCCTGGTCCGGCGGCCACGTCGAGCACGCGGGCGCCCGGGCCGACGCCGGCGAGCCGGAGCGCGTCTGCGGCATACTTCTCGAAGTGAGGGACGATGTCGGCCGCGTAGTCGTCGGCGACCATGTTCCACGCGACAGGGGTGGCGAGGGGGCTCGGGGGCTGGGTCATCGGCGACGGTGCTACCACGTGTGCGCCGAGCGGATCCAGCGCAGGCGTCCTGGCGCGGCGTTCCCTTGGCCGGCGCTCACGCCCTCGGGGCGAGGCGACGACAACCGCGCGTTCGCGCGAGGGAGATGCCGTGATGCGGTGATCCGGTGATCACCGCGGGAGCGCGCTCTCGCGTCGATTCGCCACGCGCGCCTGCGCCAGCGCCTTCGGCGCGCCTCTCGGGCCGGCGGGGCTCGCCGCCGCTTCCGGCGAGCCCGGATCAGCGTCCGAGTCGGCGCTCTCCTCCTCATCCGCCTTGTCGGCGTCGGCCTCGGTCGCATCGTGGCGCGGCAGCACGGTCCTCGCGGTCGACACGAGCAGAACGCTGGTCAGCGCGACGACGCTCGCAGAACCGGCGACGAGCACCGCGATATGCATCATTGTGCGCTGGAGGAGGCTCCCTTCATTCAACTTCCGGAGGATCTTCAACATCGTGCTACCTGCCTCGTTCGCGAGCGCCCGCTCGCTGCCAGCGTCCCTGTGACACTCCTGCGAATGCGAGCGTCGTGCCAGCAGCCATCCGCTGGAAACAGCGCATGGATCGCGGTGCTTCTGGCGCCGCTCTGCCAAAGCTGACACGTCCGCCACCTGTACAATGGCTCATCCTGCCAAAATGACAATCCGTTCTTTGCGCGTCTGGTGCCGCGTCGCCGCGTTGCCGCATGCGCCGCGTTGCGCACCGAGCGCCGACCGCGCGCGCCGGCGACCGTGGCGACGGGAAGACATGCGTGTCTGACGTGCCTGCCGCGCCTTCCACGCTTTCGGGTTGCATCCTGTCCTGTCGATCTGACCAGCCTGGACGCGGACTCCGTCGCTTCGTCCACCACACCCGCCACACCACCACACGTGCGGGCTCTTCCGGCGGGGCGGGCCGTCATCGCGCCGTCGTCGCGCCGTCGTCGCCGATCGCTGCCCCCTCCCGCGGGCGGCGGGGTAGAGATCGGGCCCATGCTGCTCACCCGCGCCGAAGCCACCGGATTCCGGGAGACCTCCCTGCACGCCGACGTCATGCGGTTCGTCCGCGCGCTCGAAGGCCGCAACGACCCGCGCTTGCACGTGACCACCTTCGGGACCAGCCCGGGCGGGCGGGTGCTGCCGCTGCTCGTGCTGTCCAGGGACGGCGTGCGATCCCCGGACGAGGCCCGCCGCGCCGGGCGCCCCGTGGTGCTGATGCTCGACGGGATCCACCCCGGCGAGGTGGAGGGCAAGGAGGCGAGCCTCGCGCTCGTCCGCGATCTGCTCGACGGCCGACACCCCGACTGGCTCGACGCGCTCGTGCTCCTCGTCGTTCCGCTGTTCAACGCGGATGGCAACGACGCGCTCGACCCGCGCAACCGCCGCCTCGACCTCAGGAAGCTCGCCGGCCAGCCAGGTCCCGTCGTGGGCACCCGCACCCAGAGCCAGGGCATCAACCTGAACCGCGACTACCTCCGCCAGGCCGCGCCCGAGATGCGCCTGCTCCAGCAGCGCGTGTGCATCCCCTGGGCGCCCGATCTCACGATCGACAACCACGCGACCAACGGGTCGGTGCACCGGTTCCACATGACGGTCGACGTGCCGCACACCATCGAGTCCGGCCGCGCGGAGCCGATCGCGATGGTGCGCGACCGCCTGGTCCCCGACGTGATCGCCGCGGTCCGGCGGCGCGGCTTCGAGAGCGGCTGGTACGGCAACTTCGTCGAGGACGAGCGGGTCCTCGACGCGGACGGCGAGGTCGACCCGGCGTCGCCCGTCGGCCTCGGCTGGATGACCTACCCGCATCACCCGCGGTTCGGCTCGAACTACCGCGGGCTCACGGGGCGGCTCGACCTGCTGCTCGAGTGTTACAGCTATCTCCCGTTCGAGGAGCGCGTCCAGACCGCCTCGGCGTGGCAGATCGAGGCCCTCTCCTGGGTCGCCGCCCACGCCGACGCGGTCCGCGAGGTCGTGGCCGCGAGCGCCCGGCCGCCGGAGCGCGTCGCGGTCCGGTACCGCCTCGAGCCGACCGGGGCCCCGATCGACATCCTGACGCGCAGCCCGCGGGCGTTCGACGGCGAGCCGGTCACCCTGCGGATCCCGCACCACGCGCGGTTCGTCGGGACCACGGTGGTGGATCGGCCGCGGGCCTACCTCGTGCCGCCGGCGATCGCCGACGCCCTGCGCCGGCACGGGCTCCGCGTCGAGCCGGCCGGGGGCGTCCACGACGTCGAGGTCGCCCGGGTGGCGTCGCTCGGCGCCGAGGGGGGACGGGCGATCCTGGAGGCAGCCCGGGTCGGCGAGGTGTCGGTGCGGTGGCGCGAGGAGGCCCGGCGGGCCCCCGAAGGCTGGTTCCGGGTCGACACCGAGCAGCCGCTGGGCGCGATCGCCGTGTACCTGTGCGAGCCGGAGAGCGACGACGGGGCGGTCGAGAACGGCCTTGTGGAGGCGCCCGCCCTCGGGGACGAGCACCCGGCGTGGCGGGTCCGGTGAGCCCGGAGGGGTAGGGCGGTCAGGGCTTCCTGGCCGCCATCGCGAACGCGATCCCGTGCGAGAGGTCGCGGCGCGTGACGATGCTGCTGAGCTCCACCTCCAGGCCGATCAGCGCCTGAGCGACCTCGGGCCGGATGCCCGTCAACACCACCTCGGCGCCGAGCAGCCGCACCGCCTGGGCGATCCGCGCGAGCGCGCTCGCTGCCCGCGTGTCGAACGCGGAGACGCCCGTGAGGTCGACGATGCAAATCTGCGCTCCCTTGTCGGCGATCTTGTTGAGGAGCGTCTCCGCCAGCTGCTGCGAGCGGCGCTCGTCCAGCGTGCCGATGAGCGGCAGGACCAGCACATCGTCGCAGATCGGGATGATCGGCGTCGAGAGCTCGCGAAGGGCGGCAGACTGCACGCGCAGCCGCTCCTGGAGCTCCTTCTGCCTGGTGATGACCTCGGTGAACATCATGATCCCGCCGATCTGGCCGCGCTCGTCGTGCCACGGGAAGACCTGCCAGCGCACCCACTCGATGCGCCCGTCGGTCCGCTGGAACGGGTCTTCCTCGTGGCGCTCGCTCGCCCCTGCGAGGCAGCGCGCATGGATGTCCTTCCATCGCTGCGGGATCTCGGGGAAGACCTCGTAGTGCGAGAGGCCGATGATCTCGCGCGGCGAGAGGCCATAGTCATCGAGCCAGCGCCTGCTCGTCAGCAGGTAACGCATGTCGCGGTCGAACAGCGCGACCGCCGCCGGCATGTAGCTCGTCAGGAGTCGCACGTAGTCTTCGAGCCGTTCCACCCCCGCGTCGCGACGGATCCTGTCCTTCTCGAGCTCGCTCACGCGCAGGCGCAGCCGCTCGAGTTCCGCGACGAGCTCGTCGTGATCCCGTCCCTGCATGTCGCACGCTCCCCCCCTGTGTTGCCCCGGGCGCGCTGGCGCGCTGGCGCTCTCGCGCGTCGTCGCGAGTGTATAACAACACCGGCCCACGCCCGCAGCCTGTGTCGCGCGTCTGCGGCGTCGCGCGGCGCAGCTCTTGCCGCCGCCCCGCTTCGCGGCGCAAGCTGCGCGCATGGCGCCCCCCTCGACACCGCCGGCCCCTGCAGCCTCGACCGGCCTTCCGATCCTGCGAGAGCCCATGAAGGACCAGATTCCCGGGTTTCTGTTCATCGACCACATCGCCATGGCGGTGCCCGCCGGGCAGCTCGACGCGCAGGTGAAGGCGTACGAGATGCTCGGCTTCCGCGAGGTGCACCGGGAGGAGGTGCGGGGCACGGATCTGGTCCGCGAGGTGATGCTCCGCATCGGCGACAGCGACAACCACGTCCAGCTCCTCGAGCCGCTCTCTCCCGAGTCTCCCGTCCAGAAGCTCATCGAGAAGAACGGCGGTCGCGGGGGCTTCGCCCACGTCGCCTACCGGGTCAGCGACGTCCAGGCCGCATTCGACGAGCTCAAGGCGCGCGGCTTCCGCATCATCGACGCGGCGCCGCGGCCGGGCTCCCGGGGCACGACGATCTTCTTCGTGCACCCCCGATCGCGCGATGACGCGCCGTTCGGTCACCTCATCGAGGTCGTGCAGTCCCATGGATGACAGGCTCTTCGCCGACTTCGCGCCGGTCGCGCTCGCGACGTGGAAGCAGGCGCTCCACCGGGATCTCAAGGGCAAGACCGCGGACGACCTGTCCTGGGCGAGCGCCGAGGGGCTCCTCGTGCCGCCGATCTTCGCGCCGGACAGCCCCCCGCTCCCGCCGGCCACGGGCGGCCCGCTCGTGGCGTCGCTTGTCGCCGAGCTCCGGAGCGGCGCGCCGGAGCTGCGCTTCACGATGGGATGCAGCTACTTCCTGGAGATCGCCCGCCTCTCTGCCGCGCGCCTCCTGGCCGAGCGCCTGCGGCCGGGCGCCACGATCACCGCCGTCATCCCGTCGGCCGCGGTCCCTGGCGACGAGGAGCACAAGAACCTCCTCCGCGGCATCGTCGGGATGATGGCGGCCATCGCGGGCGGCGCGGACGACATCGTCGTCACGCCGCCCGAGCGCTTGCTCGGCAACGCCCGGGTCATCCTCCGCGAGGAGGCCCGCTTCGACGCGCGAGACAGCCCTGCGGCCGGCTGCTGGACCATCGAGCAGCTCGCGCGGAGCCTCGCGCGCGCGGCGCTGCGGCAGCTCGGCGACACGACGGAGATCCCGGAGCCGGCCGCGGCCCCGTCGGACGTCGCGTCGCTCGAGCACCTCGGCTTCTCCGCCGGCGCGCCGCCGTTCCTGCGCGGGCCGTATACCAGCATGTACGTGGTCCGCCCGTGGACCGTCCGCCAGTACGCCGGGTACTCCACGGCCGAGGAGTCGAACGCGTTCTACCGCCGCAACCTGGCCGCCGGGCAGACCGGGCTCTCGGTGGCCTTCGACCTCGCGACCCACCGCGGCTACGACTCGGATCACCCGCGCGTGGTCGGCGACGTGGGGAAGGCCGGCGTGGCCATCGACACCGTCGAGGACATGAAGATCCTCTTCGACCAGATACCGCTCGATACGATGAGCGTGTCGATGACCATGAACGGCGCCGTGCTCCCCGTCATGGCGTTCTACATCGTCGCCGCCGAGGAGCAGGGCGTGCGCCCCGAGCTGCTCTCCGGGACCATCCAGAACGACATCCTCAAGGAGTTCATGGTCCGGAACACCTATATCTACCCTCCGGCGCCGTCGATGAGGATCGTCGCCGACATCTTCCGTTACACCGCCGAGAAGACACCCAGGTTCAACTCGATCAGCATCAGCGGCTATCACATGCAGGAGGCCGGCGCGACCGCCGAGCTGGAGCTCGCGTACACGCTCGCCGATGGCCTCGAGTACCTGCGCACCGGGATCGCGTCGGGCATGGATATCGACGATTTCGCCGGGCGGTTCTCGTTCTTCTTCGGCATCGGCATGGACCATTTCACCGAGATCGCCAAGCTGCGGGCCGCGCGGCTCCTGTGGGCGAAGATCGTGAAGGGGTTCCACCCGAAGAACCCGAAGACGATGGCGCTCAGGACCCACTGCCAGACGTCGGGCTGGAGCCTCACCGAGCAGGACCCGTTCAACAACGTCACGCGCACGGCCATCGAGGCGCTCGCGGCCGTGCTCGGCGGCACGCAGTCGCTGCACACGAACGCCCTGGACGAGGCGCTGGCGCTCCCCTCGGACTTCTCGGCGAAGATCGCGCGCGACACCCAGCTCTTCTTGCAGCGGGAGACCGATGTCTGCCGGGTCATCGACCCGTGGGGCGGCTCCTACCACGTCGAGCGCCTGACGGACCGGCTTGCGCGGAGAGCGTGGCAGTTCATCCAGGAGGTGGAGTCGCTGGGCGGCATGGTCAAGGCCATCGAGAACGGCCTGCCCAAGCTGCGCATCGAGGAGGCCGCGGCCCGCAAGCAGGCCCGGATCGACGCGGGCCGCGACATCATCGTCGGGGTCAACGCGTTCAGGCTGGAGAGAGAGGCGCCGATCGCGCTCCGCGAGGTGGACAACACCGCGGTTCGCGAGAGCCAGCTCGCGCGGCTGCGCGAGGTGAAGGCCGCCCGCGCGGAGGCTGCTGTCGGCGAGTCGCTCGCAGCGCTCACCCGCGCTGCCGAGACGGGCGAGGGGAACCTGCTTGCGCTCGCCGTCGACGCCGCGCGCCGCCGCGCGACGCTCGGCGAGATCTCCGGCGCGCTCGAGCGCGTCTTCGGCCGCTACGAGGCCCCGGTGCGCACGGTGAGCGGCGTGTACGGCGCGGAGATCCGCGATGCGGGCGCTGGCCGCGAGGTGGAGGCGCTCGTCCGCGAGTTCGCGGCCCTCGAGGGCCGGCGCCCGCGCATCCTGGTCGCCAAGATGGGTCAAGACGGGCACGACCGGGGGATGAAGGTCATCGCCACCGCCTTTGCGGATCTCGGGTTCGACGTCGATATCGGCCCGCTCTTCCAGACCCCGGACGAGGTGGCGCGCCACGCCGTCGAGAACGACGTGCACGTGGTCGGGGTCTCCTCGCTCGCCGGCGGCCACAAGACGCTGGTGCCGCAGCTCATCGACGTGCTCGGGCAGGCGGGCCGCGGGGACATCCTCGTGGTGGCGGGCGGCGTGATCCCGCCGCAGGACTACCGGTATCTGGAGGAGCGCGGCGTGGCGGGGATCTTCGGGCCCGGGACGGTCATCCCCGAGGCCGCGGCGCGCATCGTCCGGACGCTGCTCGGGAGCCTCTCGTCGCAGGAGGCGCGCTAGGTTGAAGGCGAGCCCGAGGCAGCTCGCCGACGGTCTCCTCGCGGGCGACCGGGCGGCGCTCGCGCGCGCGATCACGCTGGCCGAGAGCTCGCTCCCCCGCCACCAGGAGCTCGCCGAGGAGGTCCTGGAGCGCTGCCTGCCGCACGCCGGCGGCGCGACGCGCCTCGGCATCACCGGCGTGCCCGGGGTCGGCAAGAGCACGTTCGTCGACGCCCTCGGCGTTCACCTCGTGCGCGATCGCGAGGAGGCGGTCGCCGTGCTCGCGGTCGACCCGAGCAGCCCTGTCCATGGCGGGAGCATCCTCGGCGACAAGACGCGGATGCCGCGGCTGGCGAGCGATCCGCGGGCCTTCATCCGCCCCTCGCCGTCGGGCGGCTCGCTCGGCGGCGTCGCGCGGGCCACGCGCCAGGCGATCCTGCTCTGCGAGGCGGCCGGATACCGCAACATCCTTGTCGAGACGGTCGGTGTCGGGCAATCCGAGGTCGCCGTCGCCGACATGACGGATTGTTTCCTGCTCCTCATGCTGCCCGGGGCCGGCGACGAGCTGCAAGGCGTGAAGCGGGGCATCATGGAGCTCGTCGATCTCGTGATCATCAACAAGGCCGACGGCGGGAACGTCGACAGGGCCGCGCGAGCGCGCCGCGATTACGAGAGCGCATTGCACCTGTTCCCGCCGGCGCCTCACGGCTGGGCGCCCGTCGCCTCCGTCTGCTCGGCCCAGGAGGGCCGCGGCGTCCGCGAGGCGTGGGAGAGCGTGCTGCGCCACCGCGCGCACATGCAGCAGAGCGGCTGGCTCCTGCGCCGCCGCGCGGGGCAGGCGCGTCGCTGGCTGTTCGAGCTCATCGAGGGGCACCTGCGGGAGGCGTTCCTGCAGAGCGCCTCCGTGCGCGACCGGATGCCCGAGGTGGAGGCACTCGTGGAGACCGGCGCGCTCAGCCCGCTGCGCGCCGCGCGGCAGCTGCTGGACGCCTGGAATCCGGCCGGAAAGCGCTGACGTGGCGCGGGCGCTCCGAGCCGCAGAACATGGACTTCGCCGCCGCCCGTCTGCCTGGACCCCGCCGGGGCGTCCGGTTAAGCTCCGCCGTCCATGAGCCAGGCCGAAGGTCGGAGCGCGTCGGGCAAATACCTCCTCCTCGAAGTGCCGAATTGGAGCGACGCCGCGAACGAGTCCGAGCAGATGAGCACGTACCTGCGGCTCGGCGCGGTCAAGGACCCGAGCATCGCCGCCTCCCCCTTGGCGCCAAGGGCCTCGGGGGAGGACCTCGCGGCGCGGGTGACCACCTTTATCGACGACGAGCGCGCGCGCGACGGCTGCCCCGATTTCATCCCCGTCGCGGACCGCAAGGCCGAGACGGCCAAGCTCCACACCAAGGGCGGCTGGCGCGACCACTCCGACGGTAACCGCATCACCACCACCCGCGGCGACAAGGTCGAGGTCATCCAGGGCAACTATCGAATGCTCGTCCTCGGCCGGCAGGAGCACGACTCCGGGTGGGACGTGTCGGGCGGCCACGTGTCGGAGGCGGGCATTACCTTCGAGGGGAGCAGCGAGATCCGCTGGGTCCAGAGCTACGACGGCACCTGGAGGGTGATCGAGGAGAGCGTCAAGGGCGACGTCATCACCACGTTCCACGGCGACACGAGGGACACCTATTACGGCAGGCTGAAGGAGAGCACGACCGGCTCCGAGAGCCCGGCGAATCTCAAGGAAAACCCGAGGATCCTCGACCGCACCTGGGCCGAGGAGATCGCGTCGTACACGGGGTCGGCGGCGCGGCCGGTGCCGTCGATCTCGGACGAGACGTGGGCCGACCGCATCACGTCGAAGACGACGGCGGCGACGATGAGCGACACGACGACGTGCAGCGGCGCCATCACGAGCAGCACGACCGCGGGGACGATCACGGACACCACCACGGCCGGCATGATGACGAGCACGACGGTGTGCCCCATCATCCTCGACACGACCGTCGGCGACACCGTCTCCACCATCGTCGGCTCGGAGGTCGAGATCGTCACCGGTCAGACAGGCGAGCTCACGATCGGCGGGGAGGACTCGATCACGATCGGCACCGTGATGGATATCACCCTCGCGCTGATGCTCGACGTGTGCGTCGCGGGCAAGCTGGAGGTCAGCCTCGGTGCGGCGGTCAAATTCAACGCGGAGGCGGAGTTCGACATCACCCCGAAGGCGGTGAAGCAGTGCGTGAGTAAGGTGGAGACGCTCGTGACCAACGCCGCCGTGGCCGCGACCCACAGCTTCTTCTGAGCGCCCGAGAGGAGCGCCACGCCGCCCGTCCGCCCCGCCGACACATGAAGATCAAGAACCTCACCCCGCTCCCTTTCGGGTTCAAGGTCACCTCGCGGCGCCCCCCGCGGCCGGAGCTGACGCTGATCGTGCGGGGGACGTTCACGCTCGCGCCGGGCAGGCCCCTTCAGCTCCTCGAAGGGGTGCCGGCGCTCGCGCAGGGCGCGCTCTCCGCGGAGGTCTACCGCGCAGAGGACGAGGCGCGCGCCGGCGAGTGCCTGTATCCAGGCGATTTCGCCGATTTCAAGCCGAAGGCGGACCTGCTCCTGCGCGCGACCTGCCACCCTCCCGGCGGGAAGCCCGTCCCCGAGTGCCCGGTGCGCTTCGCGGTCGGAAGCTGGTCCAAACACCTGCGTATCGTCGGCCGGCGCGTCTGGGTGGACGATCTGCTCGGCGCGTTCCCGTCCGCCCCGGTGCCTTTTTCTCAGATGCCGATCGATTATGCGCACGCCTTCGGCGGCCCCGGCCATGCGCCGAACCCGGTGGGCGCGGGGCTCGGGGCCGAGGAGCTCCCCAACGTCGAGGCGCCCGGCGAGCCGGTGCGCTCTCGCGGCGATCGGCCGGCGCCCGCGGGGTTCGGGCCGATCGCGCCCGCATGGCCGCAGCGCAGCGGGAAGCTCGGGACCGCCTACGGCCGGTCGTACCGCGCGGCGCGGTTCCCTTACCATTCTGAAGATTTCGACTGGGCTCATTTCAATGCGGCGCCGCCGGACCAGCAGGTCCCCTACCTGCGCGGCGACGAAGAGCTCGTGTTTCAGAACCTCCACCCGGAGGCGCCGGTGTTCGGAGCCCGGCTGCCGTGCCTGCGAATCCGCGCCTTCGTCAACGACACGTCGTCGCGCTTCCGCGAGGTGAAGATGAGCCTCGATACCCTCTTCGCGGATCTCGACGCCGGGCGCCTCGTGCTCACCTGGCGCGGCGTCGATCCGGTCGCGGAGGACGACCTCGACGACGTCCGCACGGTGCTCCTCGCCTCGGAGCCGCTCGGCGAGCCGCCGCTCCCCGAGGCGCATTACCGGTCGATCGTCGGCGCGTTCGAGCGCGATCCCGTCGCGGGCAGCCTGCCCGACGGGCTCCGTGAAGAGGCGCGGCTGCCCTTCTTGGACGGCGAGGGCGCGCCCGAGCCCGAGGCCGCCGATCCGCTCTCCGAGCTCCTGCGCGAGAGGCTGGGCGGCTTCGCGGCGGAGCAGCAGCGGTGGGTGGCCGAGGCCGTCGCGCGCATCGACGCCGCCGCGGCGAGGCGCGGCGTCGACGCGGTGGGCGCGATCGAGGCCGCGCTCCAGGCTCCCCGCCCTCCGATCGCTCCGCCGTCGCCCGAAGCGCCGCTGCGCGACGCGCGGATCCTCGGTGCGCTGAGGTCCCGGCTCGGCAAGCTCGTCGCGCTGCGCGAAAAGGAGAAGGCGAAGGGGGCGACCGCGCTCCCGGGGCTCGACGTGATCGACGAGATCCTCGCCGATCCCCGCTTCGCCGCGCTCGCCCTCGGCGGCGAGCCGGCGGCGCCGGAGGAGCCGGGGCCCGGCCGGGATCTCTCGGGGCAAGATCTCTCCGGGAAGGATCTGCGCGGCGCCGATCTCACCGGCGCGAATTTCACGGGGGCCCTCCTCACGAGGGCGAACCTCGCGGGCGCTCGCCTCGCCGGGGCGCGCCTCGCGCACGCGACCCTCGCGCAGGCGGACCTCACGGGCGCGGACCTCACGGGCGCGGATCTCACCGGCGCGAATGCGAGCGGCGCAAACGCGAAGGGCGCGATTTTCGCGGGTGCGACGCTCCATCAATCGGTCTTCGACGGCGCCTGTCTGGAGCGCGCCGTCCTCTCCGGCGCGAAGGGGGAGCGGTGCGTCTGGCCGGGCGTCGATCTCTCCGGCGCCGAGGCCGACACGGCCCATTTCGAGCGGTGCATCCTGGAGGGCGCCGTGCTCCGCCGCGCGAGCCTGCGCGGCGCGCGCCTCCTCCGGTGTCAGCTCTCGAAGGCGAGCGCAGAGGGCGTCGACCTGTCGGGCGCGGAGCTCACGCGGTCGAGCCTGGCCGGGGCGGACCTGCGCGGCGCGCGCCTCGTTCGCGCGCGCGGTGAGCTCACCGTGTGGCTCGGCGCCTCGCTCGCGGACGCGGACGTGCGCCGCGCCGCCCTGCCCGGCGCCCATTTCACCGGGGCGAGCGCGCCGCGGGCGCGCTTCTCCGGCGCGAGCCTCGCGGAGGCCCGCTTCCGGCGCGCCTCGCTCGAGGGCGCCGATCTCTCGCGGAGCGACCTCTTCGGCGCCGATTTCGGCAAGGCGGTGCTCACCGGCGCGACGTTCCGGGGAGCGAACCTCTACGAATCGAAGTTCCTGCAGGCCGCCGGGGCAGGCTGCGATTTCGAGGGCGCCAACCTCAAGCGCTCCACGCTGGAGGACGCGTGACGCCGGAAGACCTCGCGCGGCGGCTGCGCGCGGGCGAGCCGTTCGCGGGCAAGACGATCACCCGCTTCGATCTCCGCGGGAAGCAGCTCGGGGGCGCGCGGCTCCGCGGCGCGAAGCTCAAGGACATCCACCTCGACGAGGCGGACCTCGCGGGCAGCGATCTGCAGGACACGCAATGGCTCCGCTGCCCGCTCCGCGGCGCGAGCCTCGATCGGTGCGATCTGCGCGGCGCGACGTTCACCGGCTCCGACCTGCGCGGCGCCCGCCTCCGGGGCGCGAACCTCTCCGGCGCGAAGCTCCTCCGGGCGAACCTCGCGGGCGCCGATCTCGCGGGCGCCGATCTCACCGCCACGCTGCTCCTCGGCGCCGATCTGACCGGCGCGCGCCTCACCGGCGCGAAGCTCGACAGGATCCGCCTCGATTTCGCGAAGCTCCCGGGCGCGGAGCTCGCGGGCGCCGTGATCCAGGGCGCGTCGCTCAACAAGGCCGATCTCACCCGCGCCCTGCTCCGCGACGCCCGGATCACCGGCTCGACGTTCTACGACGCGCGGCTCGGCGGCGCGGATCTCGGGGGCGCGACGCTCGAGAAGGTCGTCCTGGTCCGGGCCGATCTCCGGGGCGCGATCCTCCCGAAGAGCATGACGCGGTCTGTGCTCGACGAGGCCCGGCTCGATCGCCCGGATCTCTCCGGCGCGGACCTCGCGGCCTCCGAGCTCGACGGGCACGACCTCGCCGGGGTGGAGCTCGCCGGAGCGAACCTCGCCGGCTCCTCGCTCCGCGGGACCAACCTGCGGAACGCGAACCTGCGCGGCGCCGACCTGGAGCAGGCGATGCTCGCCGGGTGTGATCTCACCGGCGCCGAGCTCACGGGCGCGAACCTCCGGCGCGCGCTCCTCCAGGGGGCCATCTTGCGCGGCCAGCGCCTCGCCGGGGCCGATCTCGAGATGACCCTCCTCGTGGACGCCGACCTCGAAGGCGCCGACCTCCAGGGCGCCCGGCTCGAGCGGGCCATCCTCGACGGCGCGAACCTCCGCGGTGCGGATCTCACCCGCGCGCTCCTCCTCCAGACGCTGCTGCGCGGCGCCGCGCTCGACGGCGTGATCCTCGACAAGGCCGTCTTCGATCGGGTCGATCTCACCGGGACCGATCTCCAGGGCGTGCGCCTCGCGGGCATGACCATGACGCAATGTTGCTTCATCGAGGCGAAGCTCGCCGGGATGGATCTGCGCGAGGCCGATTTCACCGGGAGCAACTTCACCCGCGCCGACCTGCGGGGCGCGGATCTCCGGAGCTCCGTCCTGACCCGCGCGACCCTGATGGAAGCCGATCTCGCGCGCGCGGATCTCTCGGGCGCGACCGCGAAGGAGGCGTTCTTCGGCGACGCCGCGCTGGCCGGCGCGCGGGCGCGGGACGCGCGGCTCCGGCGGGCCACGTTCACCCGGGCCGACCTCGATCACGCAGATCTCTCGGGCGCCGATCTCGGGGACGTGGTGATGCGCCGCGCCCGCGCGGCCCGCGCGTCCTTCCGCGAGGCGCGGCTCGCGAGGGCCGATCTCTCCCACGCCGACGTCTCGGGCGCGGATTTCCAGGGCGCGGACCTCGATGGCGCGAACCTGCACGGCCTCCGGGACGCCGAGGCGAGCTGGAAGGGCGCGCGCCTCCGGGGCGCCCGCCGCACCGATCTCGATCGGCTGGAGGCGGAGGTGTGGTCGCCGCCGAACGAGGAGCCTGAGTGAACCCCGTTGCGAAGGAGGAGCCTGAATGAACCCCGTTGCGAAGCGCCGAATCGAGCCCGCGGCCGCAGATTTCCTGGGTCCAGCGGAGGTGGTCGAGGTCCAGGGCGACGAGGTCGTCGTCGAGCTCCGAGGCGGCGAGCCCGCGCGCGCGGCGCTCGCGCTCGCCGCCCCCTACGAGCCCGCGGCCGGCGACGTGCTGCTGGTGATCGGCAAGGACGGCGAGCATTACGCGATCGGGGTGCTCCGCGGCAGCGGGAAGACGGCGCTCCGCGTCCAGGGGGACCTCGAGGTGCGCGCCGAGGGCGGGGCGGTCCGCATCGTCGGGGATCGCGGGGTGGAGCTCCACGCGCCGGAGCTGGCCATCCACGCCGGCAAGCTCCAGGTGATCGCGGGCGCCGCCGTCCAGAAGTTCACTTCGTTGTACCAGCGCGTGAGCGAGCTGCTCAGCGTGCGGGCCGGGCAGGCGCACACCGTCGTGGACGAGGGGACGGTGACGCAGGCGAAGCGCGCGTCGATCGTCACGGAGGAGACCGTGACGATCAACGGCAGAGAGGTCCACCTGGGTTGAGCCAGGCGGGTATACCTGGGTCAAGCCGCCATGCTCCCCATCGCGAACCGCGGCGCCGGCGTGTTCATCGCCGCGCCCGACGTCTGCGCCACCCCGCCGGTCGGCGCGCCGATCCCCTACGTGAACCTGGGCTTCAACGCCATGGCCTCGGTGTTCGCGGCGAACGTGCTCACGGCGATGATGCCGACGCTGACCGTGAGCTCCGTCATCCCGGTGACGACCGGCGACGAGCCCGGGGTCATGCACCCGACGATCAAGGGCGCGGCGGTGGTCACGACGTCGTTCGTCAACGTGTTCTTCAACTTCCTGCCCGCGGCCACGCTCTCGTCGCTCACCGCGGGGAACAACTTCAACGCCCCGGCGGGGCTGATCGCCGTCCCCAGCGCCACCAACGTCTTCGCCATGCGCGCGCCGGGTGGCGCCGGAAGGGGCTCTCCCGTGGAGGAGGCCGCGCGCCTCGCGCGGGCGCTCGCGCCGGCCGCGCGCGGCGAGGGGCCGGTGAGCGGCCAACTGCTGGACGAGCGGACTGGCTATCTCGATATCCGCCTCTTCACGCGCGACGTCCCGGCGCGCGTCCATACCCTTCTGCGTGATCTCACCGGGCGAGGGGCGGCGGCGCTCCTCCTCGATCTCCGGGGCAACCCGGGGGGCGACGCGGGCGCGGCGCTGGAGCTCGCGGGGGATTTTCTCGAGCCCGGGACGCCGCTCTGCACCCTTCGTGACGAGGACGGCGACGAGGTCGTCCGCCGCGCGCGTCCCGGCGCGCCGCACCGGCATTCGCTCGTCGTGCTCGTGGATCGCGGTACGGCGTCCGCGAGCGAGCTGTTCGCGGGGTGCCTCCAGGCGCACGGGCGCGCGCTGCTCGTCGGGGAGGCGACCTATGGCAAAGGCTCCGGGCAAACGCTCATCGCGGGGCAAGACGGGCTCCGGGCCGAGCTCGCGGGCGTGGTATTGCCGAACGGGCGAGGGATCGGCGCGAGCGGGCTCGTCCCTGACGTCGCGGTGGCGCTGGAGGGTGAGACGGGGGCGTAGCGACCCAGGGCGCGTCCCTACTTCTTCGACCCACGCGGACCGCCTCGGAGGGACGAGCTCCGGGAGGCCCCACGCCCTCGCCCCTGCGGGCCGGAGACGCCGCTCGAGCGACCTCCGGGAATGCCGATGGCGCGCCCGCCGCCGCTCGAAGGCACGTGGGACGACCCACGGGGCGCTGTTGTCGCGCCGCGGCCTGCCGGCGGGGTGCGGCCGGTGGTCGAGGCAGTCGACGAGGTTCGCGTCACCCCACCCGTCGTGGTCCGGCTCGCGGAGGTCGTCGTGGTCCGGCTCGCGGAGGTCGTCGTGGTCCGGCTCGCGGAGGTCGTCGTGGTCCGGCTCGACGACGTCGTGGCCTGGTTCGATGACGTCGTGGCCTGCGTCGTAGCGCCGACGATTCTTCCGACGTCCGCCAGGAACCCGCGCACCGCGGTCTTGCTGTTCCCCTCTTCTTTCGTGTTCAGCAGCGCCGCCATGCGCTGGTTCAACGGCGCTTCTTTCTGGCGGCTCTCCACGACGGTGCACAGCTCGCCCTCGCTGTTGAAGAAGCACGGTATCGCGGGCGCGTTCTCGTATTTGACCTGCATCGACAGGCCCGGCCTCCCGATGTCGGCGAGGCGCAGGCTCGCGAGGGCCACACTCAGCCAGTCGGGCCCTTCGCGCGTCATCTCCTCGATCAAACCGGCCCGGAGCGTTGCCGGGGCGCTGGCCCAGAGGTCCCCCTGCCCCAGGCCGCACGCCGCGAACGACGAATACCCTTTGAAATGAGCGCCGAGCGCCTCCTTCTCCCAGTTTGCGACGAGGATGGCCCGCGACGACACGGCCTGATCGATGAGGGACATGAACAGCGCGAGGCGGAGGCCCTGCACCTTCGTGGGATCGCCGCCGCTGGCCATCGGCGCATGTTTCTGGGACAGGAACTGCTGCCCCGTCACCGCGGCGCTCAGCAGCGCCTTTGTGTGTTCCCGCTCCGGTCCCGGCGCGATCAGCAGATCGACGACCGCGTCCCTCGCCGCCTGGTCGTCCCCGAGCAGCTTCGCCACGCTGACGCCGATCGTCGTCTGGAGGCTGCCGGCCACCTGGGTGAACGTCCGGTTCTTTCCCCATCGGGTGCTCAGGGTCGCATTGTCGAACCGGGTCCTCCGGTCCCAGAAACCCGGTGGCGGGGACGCGCTGAAGAGCGCCGTCCTCACGGACTTCCAGAGGGCGAGGAGATCCTCGGCGTTCAGCGGGTGCGGCGACGAGACCAGCTCCGCGGGGTGATTCCTCCCGGCGGAGGAGCGGCTGCTCACCTCCTCCGGGCTCAGATAAACCCCCCTCGTCTCGGTGAGGTCGCTCGACCGAATGAGCTTCATCCGCTTGAGCCTCGCGATGAACGCCTTGAACTCCGCGGAGCTCATGCTGCCGACTTTGGGCCGCTCGCTTTCGGGGCTCCAGGTGATGTTCAGGTTGCCGATCCCCTCAATCTCGACGCCGATCTTCATGTCGTCCTGCTCGGGCAGGGCCTCGCCCCCGAGATCGACGACCAGGATCGTTTCTACCTGTTCGGCGCTTGTTTCGCCGGGCGGTGCGTCGTCCGCCGGAGCGTCCGATGCGTGGTCCGTGAGGGTGATCGTGGTGGTGGTGGTCGTCGTCGTCGTGATCGTCGTCACAGGAGCGCCGACACCCCAGCTCTCGAGGAAAGGGGGGGCGTCGCTGGTCGGGAGCATCAACGGGTTCAGCTCGTTGATGAACCCCAGATCGACGGGCAAGCCGCTCCCCGAGGGGCCGACTTCCATCTCGGAGAGCGCGTCGAGCAGGGCGCTCGGTAAGTCCGAATCGCCGTCGATCGCGCTCTCGCCCCCGGCCTTGACGGAGGGCTCGTCGAGGTCGTCGCTCCGGAAGACCACCTCGACCACCCGGAACGGGTCCGCGGCGGCGGACGGCGTATGCCCCTCGCCCGAGCTCACCTGCATTACCAGATTGTCGAGAGGCCCCCGGAGGATCTGATCCAGCGCCCCGAGCTGCCCCCCTGGGAGGTAGATGGTCGGCATTCCACCCTGCTCGGAGCGCACCCCGCGCAACGTTGCGACGTGCGCACCTCCCTGGTTGATCGTGATCGTGACGTGTCGCCCTCCGTGCGTCGGGGCCACCTCGTCCGTCAAGATCAGCACGCGGTCGTCCGGTGCTTCGACCCAAATCTGGCCCATGCGCCGACGCTACGCCACGACGGGCGGTTGTGTCACGCGCACCAGAAGCCGCGCAGCGCAGCCGGTCCTGGTAGGCCGCGTCCTCGAGCGCCACCCTCCCGCCCGGGCACCCGCTCGAAGACGATTCAATCTCACCGTGAACCAGCCGGAGAGGGGAGTGCGCGATGAGCTGGGAGGGGAGCGTGCGCTGCGGCTCGCCGCACGCGCGCGGGACACACCGTCGCGGCGCTCAGAGCCATCCAGCCCTTCACGGTCTTGGCGAACCCATCAGGGTATTGCCAGCGTGTCCCACGCGAGCGCGGCCGGCAGCTCGCTTGCTCCCGGATCCATGGGCGGATCCTGGGTCCCATCTGACCTATATCGAGGTGCGGCTGTCGTACTAGGGTGCCTCCCATGCGCGACGTCTGCTGGCGCTGCCGGCGCCCCCGTCCGGTCTGCTATTGCGCGCTCCTGCCCTCCTTGCCGACGAGGACCCGGGTCGTGCTCCTCCAGCACCCGCGCGAGCGGAAGGTTGGCATCGGCACGGCGCGCATGGCCCACCTGGCGCTGCCCAACTCCGAGCTGCACGAGGGGGTGGTCTTCGAGGACGACGCCCGGATCGCCGCCCTCGCGAGCGATCCGACCACGGCCTTGCTCTTCCCCGGGGGCGACGCGCCCGCGGCGGGCGGGGCGCCGGTGCGCTCGCTCATCGTGGTCGACGGCACGTGGTGGCAGGCGAGGAAGATGCTCGCGCTGAACCCGCGCCTGGCCTCGGTGCGGCGCATCGGCGTGACGCCCCGCGCGCCGGGCAACTACCGCATCCGCAAGGAGCCCCGGCCCGAGTGCCTCGCCACGGTCGAGGCGGTGGCCAGCGCGCTCGGCGCGCTCGAGGGCGAGGCCGCGCGCTTCGACGAGATGCTCCGGGCCTTCACGTTCATGGTCGACCGGCAGATCGAGCACCAGGCGAGGAACAACGCCCCGCGACGGCGGCGCGCGCCGCCGGCCTCGCCGCTCGCGCCGCTGCGCCCCTACCTCGCCGAGCCGGCGAGGGTGGTGCTCGTCGACGGCGGGGCCAGCTCCGGGTGGCCGGCGGGCGCGGGCGCGGCCGAGCCGACGTCCGAGCTCGTGCACCTCGTGGCCTGCCGCGCGCCGGGCGAGCGCTTCGAGGCGTTCCTCCGCCCGCGGCGGCCGCTGGGCCCGAGCGTCGCGCACCAGCTCGAGGTGCCCGAGGACCGCCTGCGGGGCGGCGAGGACGCGAGCGCCGCCCTGACCCGGTTCCGCGCGTTCGTCGGCCCGGGCGGCGTGCTGGGCGCCTGGGGCACCTTCACCCTGGACCTGCTCGCGCAGGAGGGCCTCGGGCGCCCGCCCTCCCTCGACCTGCGCGACCTCTGCGCGCGGCACCTGCGCCGCCGGCCCGGCGGCATCGCCAACGGCGCGCGGGCGCTCCTGGCCGGGGAGCCCGCGGCGCGCGGCAGCGGGCGCGCCGGGCGCACGGTGGGGTGGCTCGAGGTCGTCCTCGCGCGCCTCCTCGACCTCGCGGGCGAAGACGACGTTGCCGCGCGGGGCGCCGCATGAGATTCTCCGTCCGTGCATTCCATCCGGTTCCGCTGAGTCTGGCATCCTCGTCCTCCCGCTGGCCCCGGCGCCGCCGGGGCACGCGGCGAGCGCGTGGGTGCCAGTCCGTGCCCTGTCTTCCTCCGAGTTCGCTCGAAACGTGGAAGACCGGGGCGCGTCGACTCACGCCCGGGAGCCTGGATGGAGCACGCCACGCGCATCGGTCGTGAGCTCGCGCCGCGAGTCTTCCCCCCTTCACGCGCGCCGCCCTGCCGGCGGCGCGCCCAGAGGCTCGCGATCATGACCGAACGCCAAGACACCTCCACCGGTTCTCCCACCGCTTCTTCCTCCTTTGCGCCCATCGACTCCGTCGGCGCGCTCCTCGATGCGGCGCGCCGCGAGGGGCTCCGTCTCGCCACGTCCCACGCCGACTTCGATCGGAGCGGGCTCGCCTTTCTCGTCGTGCACGCCCACGATGAGGAGGGCGTGCCGTGGGTCGTGCGCACGCCGCGCCGCCTCGCGGAGGTCGCGTCGGCCCGCGTCGAGGCCCGCGTGCTGGCCCTGGTAGGCCCGCGCTTGCCGGTGGCCGTGCCGGACTGGCGCGTGCACACCGAGCACGTGATCGCCTATCCGCGCCTCGGCGACGTGCCCGCCGTCTCCTTCGATCCCGAGGCGGGCCCGCGCTGGAGCCGCGTCGATCCGGCGGCGCCGTCCGAGGTGTTCATCGCGTCGATGGCAGAGGCCCTCGCGGCGCTCCAGCGCATCGACGCGGGGGCGGCCCGCTCGGCCGGCGTGCCCGTGAAGTCCATCGACGACGCGCGCCAGCTGCACGCGCGGGCCATGGACGCGACGCGCGCCGCGCTGGCGCCGCCGGACGCGCTGTGGGCCCGGTGGCAGCGCTGGCTCGAGAACGACGCGATCTGGCCGCGCCACCTCGCCCTCGTGCACGGCGATCTCCACCCCGGCCACATGCTCCTCGACGAGGGCGGCCGGCTCACGGGGATCCTGGACTGGACCGAGGCCCACATCGGCGATCCCTCGGTCGACTTCGCGCTCTTCGTCGGCGCCTTCGGCAAGGCCGCGCTCGACGCGTGCATCGCGCGCTTCGAGGCGGCCGGCGGCGCGACGTGGCCGGGCCTCGCGGCCCACGCCTGCGAGCGCTGGGCGGCGTTCCCCGCGATCGCGGCGAAGTGGGGCGTCGAGTCCGGCGACGAGGGCGTGATCGCCCACGCGCGCAACCTGCTCGCAGGGATCGTGGCCGAGAGCGGGTGAGCGCCGGCTCGTCACACCCATCAGCCATCGTCATGATGCGTTGCGTTGTGAGCCCGCGCATGTTCAGCAGCGGCAGCCCTGAGTAGCCTCTTCGCATGACCGGAGGACACGGCGCGGATGCCGGCGCGGCGGATCGCGCGCTCGTGCTCATGCTGCTGGGCACGGTGCTGCTCGTGTCGCCGGCGCGGCTGCTCTGGGCTCGAGGCCTGCTCGCGGTGGCCGCGGTCTTCGCGGTCTGGGCCGCGCTGATCGCGCTCGCCGTGCTCGCGACGCGCTCCGACCGTGGCGACCGCGGCGACCTGCCGAGCGGCGATCTCGCCCGCGGCGAGCGCGAGCGCGAGCGCGGCGACCCGGCGCCCGGCGCCGGTGATCGAGGGCCGCCGTGATCGACGTCGGTGTCCTCCTCTTCGCCACGGTGGCCTGGCTCGCCGTGCTCGCCGCGATCGCGCTCGCCGCGCAGCGCGAGCGGATCCCCCGCGCGCTCGCGCGCCACCCGCTCGTCCTCGCCCTGTCGCTCGGCGTCTACGCCTCGTCGTGGACCTACTACGGCGGCGTCGGCTTCGCGCAGCGCCACGGCCTCGTCTTCCTCGCGGTCTACCTCGGCCCGACGCTCGCGTGCATCGCCACCCCGCTCCTCTGGTCGCGCGTCCTGCGCATCACGCGCGAGCAGCGCCTCTCCTCGCTCGCCGACCTCTTCGCCTTCCGCTTCCAGAGCCCCGCGGCGGGGGCGGTCGTCGCCGCCTTCTCCGTCGTCGCCAGCGTGCCCTACATCGCGCAGCAGTTCCGCGCGACCGAGCAGTCGGTCCGCGTGCTCTCCGGGCCCGGACACGAGGAGGCCGTGGGCGCCGTCTTCTGGGCGCTGCTCACGCTCTTCACGGCGTTCTTCGGCGCCCGCCCGGCCGCCGAGCAGGGGCGGGAGGACGGCCTCGCGGCGGCGGTCGCGTTCGAGTCGGCGGCGAAGCTCGCCGTGCTCGCGGCCGTGGGCCTCGTCGCCGTGCTCGGGGTCTTCGGCGGGGCGGGCGGGCTCGCGGACTGGCTCGGCGATCACGCCGCCGAGGTCGAGGCGCTCGGCCGCCCCGTGCGCGAGGACAGCGGCTGGACGTCGATGCTCGTCATCAGCTTCGCCGCCGCCTTCCTGCTGCCGAGGCAGTGGCACATGGCGTTCGCGGGCGGCACCGGCGACCGCGCGCTCGCCAGGGCGGCCTGGGCCTTCCCGCTCTTCCTGCTCGCGCTCAACCTGCCCGTCCTTCCTGTGCTCTGGGCCGGGACCCGCCTCGCGCCGGCCGAGCCCGCCGACAGCTACGTGCTGCTCGTGCCGCAGCTGCTCGGCCAGGGCTGGCTCGCGCTCGCCGCGTTCATCGGCGGCATCTCCGCGGCGAGCGCCATGGTCATGGTCACGGCCGTCGCCCTCGCGAGCGCCAGCGCCTCGCACCTGCTCCTGCCGCTCGCCCGGAGGACGCTGCGCCGCAACGTCTACGCGCGCGTGTTGTGGCTCCGCCGCGGGCTCCTCATCGTCATCCTCGCCGGCGGGTGGCTCTTCCACCGCGCGCAGCCGCACCGCGGGCTGCTCGTCGAGAGCGGCATCGTGTCGTTCGTCGCCTTCGCGCAGTTCCTGCCGGGGCTGCTCGCCGCGCTCTTCTGGGAGCGCGCGACGCGCGCCGGGTTCCTCGCCGGGCTCCTCGCCGGCATCGGCACGTGGACCGCCACCTGCCTCGCGCCCTTCCTGCCCGAGCTCTCCGGCCTCGACCCGGGGTGGCTCGATCTCCTGCGCGAGGGCGCGGGCCAGGCCGACCCCGGGGCGACCGCGGCGGCCATGGACACGTGGTCGCTGCCCACGTTCGTGTCGCTCGCCGTCAACGGCGCCACGCTCGGGCTCGTCTCGCTCCTGCGCCCCCCGGCCGAGGAGGAGCGCGAGGCGGCGCGCCTGTGCACCCGCCGCGAGATCGGCCCGTCGGTCGAGCGCGCGACCGTGGCCTCGAGCGTCGGCGCGCTGGAGGAGCGGCTCGCGCGGCTGCTCGGCCGCGAGGCGGCCGCGCTCGAGGTCACGCGCGCCCGGATCGAGCTCGACATCCCGCGCGACGAGACGCGGGCCACGGAGCTCCACGCGCTGCAGGAGCGCCTGCACCGCAACCTGTCGCCGCTCGTCGGCCCGGTGCTCGCGAGGACCGTCGCGGAGGCGGACGCGCAGGCCGCCCCCGGGGCGCTCGGCGGCAGAGCGGCGAGCGGCGCGCTCACCGAGGAGCTCCGCTGGCTGGAGCGGCGCCTCGCGCGCGGGGAGGCCACGACGACGTTCGTCGGCGCGGCGAAGGAGCTCGACCTCCTGCGGCGCTGGCTCCGCTCGGTGCTCGCGCAGCTCCCCCTCGGCGTCTGCGCCGTGGGCTCCGACGGCGCGATCAGCCTCGTGAACCGGCGCCTCGAGGCGCTCGTCGGCGCCGAGGAGCGCGACCTCGTCGGGGCGCCGCTCGACCGGCTGCCGGCCCCGTTCGCGGAGCTGTTCGCGCGCGCCGCCCGCGCCGCCTCCGCGGGCGAGGCCGGCGCGGACGAGATCGAGGCGCACGTGGCCGGCCGCGCGCGCTCGCTGCGCGTCCACCGCGCCGCGCTCGACCCGCTCGACGCGCGCGCCGCCTCGGGGGGCGTGGTCCTCCTCGTGGAGGACCGCACCGAGCAGCGCGCGCTCGAGGCGCAGCTCGCCCACCGCGACCGCCTCGCCCAGCTCGGCCGCCTCGCCGCCGGCGTGGCTCACGAGGTCGGCAACCCGCTCACCGGCATCGCCTGCCTCGCGCAGAACCTCCGCGCCGAGTCCGACAGCGACGAGATCCGCGCGCGGGCGGGCCTCATCCTCGGTGAGGCGGCGCGCATCGAGGCCATCCTGCGCTCCCTGCTCGACCACAGCCGCACCGGCGCCGTGCCGAAGCCCGGCGAGGGCGCGCGCGCGCGGGTCGGGCGCGTGGCGCTCGCCGAGGTGGTCGCCGAGGCCGTGCGGCTCATCCGGCTCGACCGAGCGGCGCCCCTCGTCCGGGTGGATCAGGCCTGCCCAGAGGCGCTCGTCGTCATCGGCGACCGGCGCGAGCTCGTCCAGGTCTTCGTCAACCTGCTCGCGAACGCTCGCGACGCGTCCGAGGCCGGCGCGCTCATCGCCGTCCGAGGGTGGATCGAGGCGGGCCAGATCGTCGTTGAGGTCGAGGACCACGGCAGCGGCATCCCCGAGGAGCTGCTCGCCGCTGTCCTGGAGCCGTTCGTGACGACGAAGCGCGACCCGAGCGGCACGGGGCTCGGCTTGCCGCTCTCGCGCTCGATCGTCGAGGACCACGGCGGGACCCTCTCGCTGCGGAGCGCGGTGGGGCGGGGGACGACGGTCGTCGTCCGGCTTCCGCTCGCGGGCGCGGGGTGAAGCGGTCGGCGCGGGACGTCGGGTGTTACCGATCGTAACGAGACGTGGCCGAACGAGCCCGCCAACGTGCTTGCCCCGTGGACGAACAGGTATTCTCAAGTCTGCTTGCGTGGTATTGAGATCAAAGAGAGCAGCATTCTGCGAGCCGGGGGTGACAGGGCATCGACCCACGCGCTGCCCGGCCCCTCCTCCTCCCTCGCGTGCGGGGGAGGAGGAGCCATGAAGAACACCCTGGCTGCCTCTTTCCGCTCGGCGCGCCTCCAAGCCCGTCTCCGGCCCTCTCGACGAGCGCTGGAACTCCTCCGAGGAACCGTTCTCATGGCACAGACGTCTCCCCAAACCTTCGCCGTGACGCCCACGACCCCGGCCCCCGCGGCCGAGCGTGAGGTGGTCAGCAGCTCCACGCTCTGGAAGGTCATCTTCGCGTCCGCTGGCGGTACGATGATCGAGTGGTACGACTTCTATATCTTCGGGAGTCTCGCCGCGATCATCTCGACCCACTTCTTCCCGAAGGACAACCCGACGGCGAGCTTCCTCTTGACGCTCGGCACGTTCGCCACGGGCTTCGTCGTCCGCCCGTTCGGCGCGCTCGTGTTCGGGCGCATCGGCGATATCGTTGGTCGGAAGTACGCGTTCCTCGTGACCCTGCTGCTCATGGGCGGCGCGACGGCGCTCATCGGCTTCTTGCCGACGTACGAGAAGATCGGGCTCCTCGCCCCGATCGCGCTCGTCCTGATCCGCCTCGTCCAGGGCCTCGCGCTCGGCGGCGAGTACGGCGGCGCGGCGGTGTACGTCGCCGAGCACTCACCCGACGAGAAGCGCGGCTTCTACACCTCGTTCATCCAGATCACGGCGACGCTCGGTCTGTTCGTCTCGCTGGCGGTCATCCTCAGCACCCGCCTCCTCGTGGGCGAGGAGGCATTCAAGGACTGGGGCTGGCGCATCCCGTTCCTCCTGTCGGTCCTCCTCGTCGGCGTGTCCTTCTACGTGCGTTCCCGCCTCAAGGAGTCGCCGATCTTCAGCAAGCTCAAGGCCGAGGGGAAGACGTCGACCGCTCCCATCAAGGACAGCCTCGGCAACAAGCGCAACTGGAAGGTCATCCTGATCGCCCTCTTCGGCGCCACGGCCGGCCAGGGCGTGGTCTGGTACACGGGGCAGTTCTATGCCCTCTACTTCCTGCAGAACACGCTCAAGGTCCCGTTCATCACGGCCACGATCGTGATCGCCACCGCGCTCGCCCTCGGCATGCCGTTCTTCGTGTTCTTCGGCGCGCTCTCCGATCGCATCGGCCGGAAGAAGATCATGCTCGCGGGCAACCTGTGCGGCGCGATCGGCTTCTTCCCCGTGTTCTGGGCGATGAAGCAGAACGCGGACAACCCGGTCGTGCTCACCGCGCTCGTGTTCGTGCTCGTGCTGTTCGTCACGATGGTCTACGGCCCGATCGCGGCCTACCTCGTCGAGGCCTTCCCGGCGAAGGTGCGTTACACGTCGCTCTCGATCCCGTACCACGTCGGCAACGGCGTGTTCGGCGGGCTCTTGCCGCTCATCGCCTCGTCGGTGACGGTCGCGACGGGCAACATCTACGCGGGGCTCCTCTACCCGATCGCGGTGGCGCTCATCACCGTCGTCGTCGGCGGGATCTTCCTGAAAGAGCGCAGCGACGTGCGCCTCTGGGACGAGCTCGATCGCGCGGCTTGACGGCGATCTCCCGGCGGACGGAGCGCTGCTCGCGCGCCGTCCGCCGCCTCCCGCTCCTCGCAGATTCGCGGGATACGGGCTCAGCCGTCAGGCAAATGAGCCCGTAGAACTGAAACCTCCCTCGAATTTCCGGAAAATTGAACAGGGAGGCGGGGAGGAGGGGAGTGAAATCCCACCAACCTCCCCGTCTCCCCGCCTCCCTGTTCAACTTTTTTTCTGCTCGAAAATGCCAATACAATGAGGGGCAGAGCGACGTCTGGACGATGGCCTCTCCCCTCGGCGACGCGGGCTGGAACGAGCCGGCGAAGTCGCGGTTCTTCCTGAACCGCGGCGTCCAGGGCGGGACGGTCGGCCCGAACGACAACTCGGACCCGTGGAACCTCCCGACGATGATGGCGAACGGGGGCGAGACCGCCGAGCCGTTCAACACGGCCATCTGCACCTGTGGTTCAAATAACTTCTCTTCATGGAGCCCGGGCGTCCATGGGAGACGCGATGTCGGCAGATCGCGTCGATGAATAGTTTTGTTGCCACTGATGGCCGTGGGCTCGCCGGTGTGGCCCATACTGCTTCGTTACATTGAACCACAACATGGTATTGATTCGTCGCGGGCCTGAGAGAGCAGTTGTTCTTGACTCGGTGCGTGGTGTGATCGAAGGGTCGCTGGTCGGGCGTCGTGAATGGGAAACCGGAAGTTGGAATCTGGGGGACCATGAAACGGGCCACGACAAAGGTAGGTTGAGCGCGCCGTGTCATATGCTTTGCGCGCGGCGCGTCGGCGTGGCATCTTACGGAACTTGCTTGCGGCCTTTCGGCCGCTTTCGGGAGAAAAATCATGCGCTTTGCTAGCTTGCTGAGCTTCGGCTCGGTTTCGGTCGCTTGCTGCCTTGCTGCCTGCATCGCCGCGTCTCCGGACGAAGAAGAGATCCTGTCTCTGGAGGGCGAGCTGCTCAGCCCGGACTCGACGATGTCTGCGGAGCTGTCGTACCAGTCGCAGTGGCCGACGGGGTACTGCGCGAACGTGACCGTGAAGAACACGAGCTCCAGGCCGAGCACGTCCTGGGGCCTCTCGATCGGGCTCAACGGAGCGACGCTGGCCAACTCGTGGAACGCGCGGATCACGCAGTCGAACGGGCAGCTGAACGCCACCAACGAGAGCTACAACGGCTCGCTGGCAGCAGGAGCGTCGACGGGCGCAGGAGCGTCGACGGGAGCCGGAGCGTCGACGACCTGGGGGTTCTGCGCGAACGGCACAGGGAAGCCCTCGATCACATCGGTCAACGGCAACGGGAACGGAGGTTCGACGTCGGTGAGCTCCAGCAGCAGCGCTTCGAGCAGCTCTAGCAGCGCTACGAGCAGCTCCAGCAGCAGCTCCTCGGCCAGCTCTGGCGGAGGCGGCGCGGGCGGCAGCGGGGGCTCGGGCGGCGGAGGCGCGGGCGGCAGCGGTGGAGGCCCAGTGGTCAATTCCGGCCTTCCGACGCCGCCCGGACCCAGCAATGTGGCGAAGCCGTCCGGCGCGGCCGGCGGGTTCAGGGTCATCAACTGGGCCGGCTTCACGGGCGCCGTGTCGTACACGTTCGACGACTCGAACTCGAGCCAGATCCAGAACTACGACACGCTGAACGCGCTCGACGTTCCGTTCACCTTCTACCTCCAGACCGGCAAGAGCGAATCGACCAATTCGGTGTGGCAAAGGGCGCTGCGCGACGGGCACGAGCTCGGCAACCACACGAAGAGCCACTCGAGCAACGACAGCGGCGCCGATACGGACGCCGCGACGCAGTTCATCGAGAGCAGGTTCGGCACCAAGGTGTGGACGATGGCGGCTCCGAACGGCTCGTCCGTGTACTCGAACATCGCCAGGACGCGCTTCCTCATCAACCGGGGGGTGGCCAACAACCTCATCGGCCCGAACGACTCGACCGATCCGTTCACGCTGCCCTGCTACATCCCGCCGACCGGCGCCTCCACGACGGTGCTGGACCAGCAGGTAACGAGCGCGCGGGACGCCAGGAAGTGGCGCACCGTCCTTGTGCACGGCTTCACCGGCGGCTCCGACGGCGCTTATCAGCCCATAGGGCTGCAGGCCTTCGTCGATCACGTCAAGCACTCGAAGGCGCTCGGCGACATGTGGCTCGACAGCGTGGTCAACGTCGGCGCTTACTGGCGCGGCCAGAAGGCGGTCTCCTCCGCCGCCACCTCGACGTCAGGCGGCGCGACGACCTACACGTGGCAGCTCCCCGCCAACTTCCCGCCGGGCAAGTACCTGCGCGTGACGGTCACCGGCGGCACGCTCAAGCAGAACGGCGTTCCGCTGAGCTGGGATCCGCACGGCTACTACGAGGTCGCGCTCGACGCGAAGTCCGTGACGCTGTCGCCGTGACGAAGCGGGCCCGCGCCCCGCGGGCCCTATCCCGCCGCGGCGCGCGCGGTGAGTTTTTGAACCGCCAAGACACCACGAGACGCCAAGAAAACAACAATCATCTTGGCGTCTCGTGGCGCCTTGGCGGTTTCATTGTGCCGGCAGGGTAGGGACTTCCCACAAGCTTCCGCAAAAGAGCTCTGTCTCCTCTGCGGTTCCAACGTGCACTTGCGTGGGTTGCTTGCGGCCCGTCCCGCCGTTTTCAGGAGAGAATGTAAGCGCTTTGCTAGCTTGCTGAGCTGGGGCTCAGTCTCGATTGCTCGCTGCGTCTCGCGGGTTGGCGCCGCCTAGCTCGACGGCCAGACGTCTGTCCATGGACGGCCAGACGTCTGGCCACGGCGACGCTCAGCCGCCCGTCACAGCCGCGGATCGACCGGCTCGCTCTCCAGCGCCAGCACCCCGAACACACACTCGTGCACGCGATGCAGCGGCTCCCCCTCCACGAAGCGGTGGAGCGCCTCCAGGCCGAGCGCGTACTCCCGCAGCGCGAGCGCGCGCTTCGACGACACGCTGCGGCTCCGCAGCCGCGCGAGGTGCTGCGGCGCCAGGTACTCCGGCCCGTAGATGATGCGCAGGTACTCCGGCCCGCGGCACTTGATCGCCGGCTGGACGAGCCCGCGCGGGCCGCGGACCACCCACTCCCATGACTTGACCACCATGCCCTCGCCGCCGCGCTCGACCATCTCCGTCCAGAAGGCCACCGCCTGCGCCTCGCTCTGCGGGTCCGAGAGGTCGACCACGCGATGCGGGGTCTCCACGAAGAACGCCGGATCGACCTCGGCGAGCCGCGCGAGCTGCCGCAGGTGGAAGCCGTGGTCCCGCGCCGCGTGCACCGCGCCCTCGCTCGCGAGCAGGTGGAACGGCGCCAGCCGGAGGTCCGAGAGCGACCGCACCGGCCAGCAGTAACGCCGGTAGGCCGCCACGTACCCGTCCATCGCCGCCTTCCGGGCCGCGTGCCGCTCGAGCAGCTCCCGCGCGCTCTGGTCGCGCGCGGCGGTCATCGTGAGCGCCCGCACCGCCGCGTCGAGCGACGCGCGGCCCGACGAGCCCACGGCGGCGTACTGGCCGCGCAGGAGATCCTGCGCCTTCGCCGACCAGGGCAGGAGCTCCGCGTCGAGGCAGACCCAGTCCGTGCGCAGCTCGGCCCACAGATCCGCCCGATCCATCGCCGCCCGCACCCGGTCGATGAGCTCCCGGCTCCGCGCCTCGTCCGAGAAGAACGGCCTGCCCGTGCGCGTCGTGCACACGCCGAGCGGCCCCTCGTCGAGGCGGAACCTCCGCCGCCGCGCGGCCTCGTCGCGGCACACGGTGAGCACCGCGCGCGACCCCATGTGCTTCTCCTCGCAGACGACGCGGCCCACGCCGTTCTGCCGGAAGTACGCGAACGCCTCGCGCGGGTGCTCGAGAAGGCCCCCGTCCTTCGCCGTCTCGCTCGGCGACATCGTCGGCGGCAGGTAGATGAGCCACCGGGGATCCACGGCGAAGCGGCTCATCGCCTCGAGCGCCGCCGCCGCGTTCTCCTCGCGGATCGTCACCATGCCGTGCACCCGCGTCCGGATCGCGCGCCGGCCGCGCACGTCGTCGATGTCGAGCACGTCGTAGGCCTGCCCGCGCGGCTCGGCCTTCGGCTCGCCCGCGAGCGGCGCGAGCGGCTTCGCGGGCTCGTAGTACACGCGGCGCGCCTTGACCTCGACGAGCTCGCGCTCCGGGTAGCGCAGCGCCGTGAGCGCGCCGCCGAACACGCAGCCCGTGTCGATGCAGATCGTGCGGTTCTCCCACTCGGCCACCGTCGTCGGCGTGTGGCCGTAGACCACCATCGCCTTGCCGCGGTACTCCGAGGCCCAGTTGTACCGCACGGGCAGGCCGTACTCGTCGGTCTCGCCCGTCGTCTCGCCGTACAGGCAGAACTCGCGCACCGCGCCCGAGCCCCGGCCCTGGAACGCCTCCTTCACCCCCGCGTGCGCGACAGCGAGGTTGCCGTCGTCGAGCACGTAGTGGCTGACGAGCCCGTCGATGAAGTCCGCCGCCTTCGCCTTGAACGCGTCCGTCTCCGCCTCGAGCTGCTCGAGCGTCCGCTCGAGCCCGTGCGTCGGCTTCACGTCGCGCCCGCGCAGCTTCTTCAGCAGCTTCACGTCGTGGTTGCCGGGCACGCAGAGCGCGGCGCCCGACGCGACCATCGCCATCGCGAGGCGCAGCACGTCCGGCGAGCGCGGCCCGCGGTCCACGAGGTCGCCGAGGAAGATGGCGCGCCGGCCCTCGGGGGGCGACACGCGCGGCGCGTCCGGCAGCCCCTCCAGCTTGTAGCCGAGCGCCTCGAGCAGCTCGACCAGCTCGTCGAAGCAGCCGTGGACGTCGCCGATGATGTCGAACGGCCCGCGCTCGTCGCGGCGATCGGTCCACAGGCGCTGCCGCTCGATCGTGGCCGCCGCGACCTCCTCGGGCGAGGAGAGCACGTGCACGTAGCGGAAGCCCTCGCGCCGGAGCTCCTTGAGCGAGCGGCGCAGCTCGCGGCTCTGGCCCCGCACGACGTGCGGGCCGAACTGCCGGTCCGGCCGGCCGGCGTTGCGCGCGTGGCAGAGCTTCTCCGGCATGTCGAGCACGATGGCCACCGGCAGCACGTGGTGCTCGCGCGCGAGCGCGACGAGCGGCCTGCGCGCGTCCGCCTGCACGTTGGTCGCGTCGACCACTGCGAGCCGCCCCGACGCGAGCCGCTTGCCCGCGATGAAGTGCAGGACCTCGAAGGCGGCCGCGCTGGCGGCCTGGTCGTTCTCGTCGTCGGACACGACGCCGCGGTAGTGATCGGACGAGAGGATCTCGGTCGGCTTGAAATGCGCCCTCGCGAACGTGCTCTTGCCGGAGCCGGACGCGCCGACGAGCACGACGAGCGAGAGGGAAGGGACGATGAGGGGGGCCTGCTCGCTCACGACGCCACCTCCGTCGCCTGCGCGAGGGCGCCGCCCGCGCCGCCGCCGGACGGCGCCTCTGCGCTGCCCGCGCCGTTGGTGCTGGTTGTACCGCCGGCGCCGTTCGCGCCGCCCTCGCGCGTGAAGATCGCCATCTGCGTCGGCGCGCCGAGCGAGGGATCCATCGGGCCGATGGGCAGGTGCTCGACGGCGTAGCCGTGCGCGGCCGCGACCCCCTCGCAGAAGGCGTGGAACTCGGCCCGCGTCCACTCGAAGCGGTGGTCGCCGTGGCGGAGCGCGCCGCGCGGCAGCCCCTCGAACAGCGCGTTGTACTCGGCGTTCGGGGTGGTCACGAGGACGACGCGCGGCCGCGCGTGCTCGAAGACGCTGCGCGTGAGCGCGCCGAGCCGCGAGAGGTCGACGTGCTCGATGACCTCGACGAGCGTCGCGGCGTCGTAGCCCGAGAAGCGCGCGTCGCGGTAGGTGACCGACGCCTGGAAGAGCTGGATGCGCCGCCGCTGCTTGTCGGGCAGGTCGTCGAGGCGCAGCCGGTTCTTCGCGATCTCGAGGCTGCGCATGGAGACGTCCGCGCCCGCGACGCGCTCGAAGACGCGCTCGTCGACGAGGCGCTTCAGCAGCTTGCCCTCGCCGCAGCCGAGGTCGAGCACGCTCCTCGCCTCGGCGCGGCGGAGCGCCGCGACGACGGCCTCGCGCCGCGCCTCGTCGAGGCTCATCCGCGCCTCGCCCCGGTGCTCGGGCGCGGCCTTCTCGTCCTCGGCCTCCTCGGGGCTCGCCTCGTCGTCGGCCACGAGCCGCGCGAGCGCGGCCCGGAAGAGCGGCCGGCTGTGCTTCAGGTAGCGGAGCGCGATCGCCTCGCGCTCCGGGTGCTCCGAGAGCCACCCCTTGCCCTTGGCGAGGAGGTTGTCGACCTCGGCGTCGCCCACGTAGTAGTGCTTCTTGTCGTCGAGCACGGGCACGAGCACGTAGAGGTGCGCGAGCAGCTCCCTGAGCCGGCACGTCCTCGCGAGCGAGACGCGCAGGTAGGCGCTCTGGCCCCACTCCGGGAACGCCTCGTCGAGCGGGAGGCGCTCGGCCGCGATCTCGTAGCCGAGCGGCTCGAAGAGCCGCCGGAGCAGCGCCTCTCCGCCGCGGCACGGCAGGGCCTCGATGGTGGCGGAGAGGGGGATCGGCGCGTCCGCGAGCTCCGGGCGGTCGCGGCACTTGCCGCCGAGCGCCGAGCCGAAGACCTGCGCGATCGCCACGGAGAGGAACGACGAGGCGACGTAGGGCCGGTCGTTCACGTACTGCGCGAGCGTCCCGGGCTCGCCCGCGCCGCGCCCGCGCACGAGGTCCACGGGGTCGACGTCGAGCAGCAGCGCGGCGGTGCACCGCTCCTCGGTCGCCTCCGGATAGAACACGTGCGCCTTGCCGAACGACAGCGGGAACGACTGCGTGTTCGCAGGGTTCTTGACGAGCAGGTAACCGAGGTCGGTCGCCGGCCGGTGCGTGGTGGTGAGCGTGAGGAGCATCGGGGGCCCGAGTCTACGCGAGAGGGACGACGCGCGACACGCTCGGCGCGACCGCGCGGAGGCGGCTTCACCGACACGGGGGCCCGGCGCTGCTAATTTTGAACGGGTGACGCAGGAGCCCGCAAGCCAGGGAAAGGCCCACGTCGGCGAGGCCGTGGTGATCACCACGGCCGTGCTCTGGCTCCTCGACTGGATCGACCATGGAAGCTTCGAGCCCTGGCGCGGGCTGGGCACGGCGGCGTGGGTCGCCGCGGTCCTCGGCGCGCTCACGCTGGTGGCGCGCCGCATCGAACCGCGGCGCGCGCCGATCTGGCGTCAGCTCGTCGTGCTCGCGTTCACCGCCGGGATCGCCAGCTCCATCGCCACCACCTCCTTCTTCCTGGTCGCCACGGCGCTGCCCGAGGTGTTTCCAGAGGGACCGCGGCGGCCGCTCGTGGCCACCGCCGTCGTGGGCTTCTTCGACGGCGACGCCTTGTTCGGCTTCTGGGCGCTCCTGATCGAGCTGCCTCGACAGATCGGCGCCGAGCGGAGGCTCGAGAGCGAGCGGCGCGCGCTGCGCCAGGAGGTCGAGCTCGCGCACATCCGCGCCGCGCTCGAGCCTCACTTCGTGCTGAACACGCTCAACACGATCGCCGGCCTGGTGACCGAAGAGCCGGCCGAGGCTCGCGCCCTGATCGCGACGCTCGGCGACCTGCTGCGGGACATCATGCAGGGATCGCGGCGATCCCATCACACGGTCCGCGAGGAGGTGAGCTGGCTGCGGGGCTTCGCGCGCATCCTGGAGTCCCGGCACTTCGGGCGGCTCGCCTTCGAATGGGACGTCGACGCCTCGGTGGACGACTGCGTGCTCCCGGTGCTGCTGCTCCAGCCCCTGCTGGAGAACGCGGTGCACCACGGCGCGCTGCGCCGGCGGGAGCGCGGCCGCGTCGTCCTGCAGATCACCGGGGAGGCAGGACACCTGCGCTGCGCCGTCGAGGACGAGGGCCCCGGCTTCGACCTGGGCGCTGTCCCGCCGGAGGGGCGGGGGCTCGCGCTGGTGCGGCGCCGCGTCGCGCTGGAGTCGGCCGACGCGTCGCTGCGCATCGACTCGAGGCCCGGCCGGACGCGCCTGGAGGTCACGCTGCCCAGGAGGACCGCATGAAGCAGCTCTCCGCTCTCGTCGTCGAGGACGAGTGGCCGGCGCGCAACTTCCTCGTCGAGCTGCTGCGCGATACAGGGAGCTTCGGGTACATCGCCGCGGTGACGAACGTCGAGGCGGCTCGAGAGGCGCTCGATCGCATCGACCTCGGCATCGACGCCGTCTTCGTCGATATCCGGCTCGTCGATCGCCCTGGAGACACGTCGGGCCTCGACTTCGCCCGCTCCCTCTCGGATCGCGCGAGCCCGCCGGCGGTGGTGCTCGCCACCGCTCTGGCGCACCACGCGCTCGATGGGTTCGAGATGGGTGCGGTCGACTATCTCCTCAAGCCGTTCACGCTCGACCGCGTCACCACGTGTGTGGCGCGGCTCCTCGAGCGACGCCGGGCGCCGTCCCCGAGCGCGGGAAAGCCGCGACTGGTCGCGCGAAGAGACGACCGCCTGGTCTTCCTGGACCTCGACGGCATGCTGGCATTTCAGGCGGCGGAGCGGCTCACCTATCTCCACCACGTGGACGGCGTGTTCTCGGTGGACCTCTCGCTCAACGCGCTCGGGGCCACGCTGGGCGACCGTGTCCTTCGCGTGCACCGCAACTGGCTCGTCGCCCCGGCGTACGTGCGCGGGCTCGGCCGGCTCGACGGGGAGCTGATCCTCGAGGTCGGTCCAAGTCTCCGCGTGCCCGTCTCGCGCGATCGCGCGCGCGAGGTCCGCCAGCGGCTCCTGGAGAACACCGTCGGCATCACTCTGCCCGACTGAGCTCGCCTCTCTCGGCCGAGAGGACCAGCTTCCCGAGCTCGACCCCGAAGCCCTCGATGTCAAACACATCGTAGGTGTTCGTCCCGAGGATCACGCGCGTGTTCGCCGCCGGGCAGTCGACCGCGACCCCTCCGAGGCCATAGTCCCCGGCGCCGGCCGCGGCGTAGACCGTCTTGCCCTCGAGGTCGTGGGCGCCGCCCGAGAGGTAATGCGTCTCGTACGACGCGAATGCGGCCGGACCGAGCACCTCCCCCTTCCAGACGGCGACCAGCCAGCGCTCGAGGTCGGAGACGGTCGTCACAAGCCCGCCATTGCCGACGAGCGACCAGGTGTACGGCCATCCGGCGGGGTCGTTCTCACCGAACGTCGAGGCGTCGTATCCGATCGCGGTGTCGACCTGCTCCCAGATCGGGTCACCGAAGAACCCGCTCTGTCGCATGTGGGCGGGAGCGAAGAGCTCGTCACGCACGTAGTCCGTGAACGCTCGCCCCGAGACGGTCTCCACGACGTCGGCGAGCAGCGTGTAGCCGGAGTTCGAGTATTGCTCGTCGCTCCCCGGCTCGAACAGCAGCTCCTGCGCGAAGATCCGCTGGCGCGCTTCGAGCCGCGTCATCGGCTCGAAGTCACCCTCCGTGTCATGGTACTCATCGAACCCGGCGCGGTGCTGGAGGATCTGGACGAGCGTGATCTCGGCCTTGTCGGCCGGCACGTCATCGAAGAGGGTCGCGAGCGAGTCGGTGACCGCGAGCGCGCCGTCGCCTTCGAGCTTGAAGATGGCCGTCGCGGTCAGGTCCTTCATCACGGAGCCGAAGTCGTACGCCGTGCCGGCGACGTTGGGGATGTTGTTGTCTCGATCCGCCAAGCCGTAGCCGCTCGCGAGCACCTCGGCCCCGTCGACCGTGACCAGCACCGACCCGGAGAACCCGGCCGCCGCCGCGTCCGAGAGGCGACGCTCGAGCTCCTCGCGGAGCTCGTCCCGCTCGGGGAGTGCGGGCGACTCCCCGCTGCACGCAAATTGTGGGACAGCCAGCGTGACCAGGCCGGCTGCCATCAGCCATTGCAATATCGGTTTCATGTCGCGCCAGACTGCCAGCCGAGCTCGCGAAGATCAGGGACGAACCGACGAGCGCCAGGTTCTCGGCCACGAGCGGGGGATTCCGCGGGACGAGCAGCGCTTTGCTCTCTCTCTCTGGCCTGTTCGCCGTCGCCGCGGCTCTGGCCCCGCCTCCCGAGGGGCCGTCACGGACGTGCGCTCCCGCGCGAGCCCCAGAGCGCCGTCTTGGCCGGATCGAGGCCAGTCGTGGCTCGCCCGTCGAGGGCGACGCGCGCCGGGTCGAGCCGGTACACTGCGGCAGGCGGGCGGGGGCGCTCGTGGACTCGGGGAATTTATGAGCACAATCTCTGAGCTTCTGGACAAGAGGATCCGCGTCGTCGTCGGGGGAATGGCGGTCGAGTGGGATCTCGAGAACGGGCAGTGCACCTGGGCCGGCGTCCCCTCGGTGTCGATGTTCCTGCCGAGCAGCGTGGTTGGGCTGATGTCCGGCTTCCAGCGGATGGCGGGGACCGAGCGCTTCAACCTCGCCGTGGAGAGCGGGGGGCGGCTCAGCATCGACGACGACTGGGACTACATCTCCGGTTATCCGACGTTCGAGGAGGGCTTCAAGGCGCTCGGCGTCGGCGCGGCCACGGCGGGCTGGGGCGTGTGGCACGTGCTCTCCCTGGACCGGGAGCGGAAGGAGGCCCGCTTCCGCGTGGTGAACGGGTGGGAGTCCGTCTACCAGAAGGAGCTCGACGTCTGCTGGGGCAGCAGCATGATCGCGGGCAAGCTGGCCGGATACTGCACCCGGCTCTTCGGGGAGGAGTGCGACGTCGAGCAGACGTCGTTCGCCGCCCGGGGCGACGCCTGCGACGAGTTCACGGTGCGCCCCGCCACGACCAGCCTGGAGGACCGGCTGCAGCGCCTGCTCGACGAGGAGCGGGCGACGAAGACGGATCTGGCCATCGCGCTGCACAAGCTCAAGCGCGAGGTCGATGAGCGCGCCCGCATCGCCGAGGAGCTCCAGCGGACCGAGCAGGAGCTCCGCGACAAGCTGTCGTTGATCGAGCGGCAGCAGCACGAGCTCCGCGCGCTCGCCACCCCGATCATCCAGGTGTGGGACGGCGTGCTGACGCTCCCGTTGATCGGCACGCTCGACGGCGTGAGGGCAGGCGTGATCACCGAAGAGCTGCTCGACGCCATCGTCAGGACGGGCTCCCGCTATGCGATCCTCGACATGACCGGCGTGGACAGCATCGACGGCGAGACGGCCGATCACGTGATCCGGATCATCCGCGCGGTCGAGCTGCTCGGCGCGAAGGGGGTCATCACCGGCGTGCGCCCCGCGGTGGCCGCGCTGATCACGTCGCTCGGCCTGGAGCTGTCCGCCGTGACCACGCAGCGGAACCTCCGGGAGGGGCTGCGCATGTGCATCCAGTCGCTCTCGGACAAGCGCGCAGCGGTGTGAAGACGGCGGGCGGTGGGGCGCCGCCCGCCGGCGATGGCTCTGCCCGCCAGAGGTCCGCCCAGGGAGGGCCATGGCCGGACCTCGTCCCCGGCTCGCGCTCTACGCTTGCGGCCAGGGTCAGCGGCGGTAACGGTGGTGGCGGTGCGATGGCGCGCGTCCGAGGCGCTCCCGTCGCGTGACGCCGCGAACAATCAAGAGAAAAGGCCCATGAAGCTTCGTTCCATCTCGGTCCTGATCTGCGCCTTCGCCCTCGGCGCTGCGTCGTGCTCGAAGGAGGCGCCGAGCGCCGGCAAGACCGCGCCCGAGCCGGAGCAGGCGAAGGCGGCGCACGCGCCGGCCGACGTGAAACCCGGCTCCCACGAGGACTGGTGCGGAGAGCACCAGGTGCCCGAGTCGCAGTGCACCCGCTGCAACGCGGATCTGATCCCGGCCTTCAAGGCGACGGGGGACTGGTGCGCCGAGCACGGGCTGCCCGAGTCGCAGTGCCTCAAGTGCAATCCTGATCTGAAGATCGTCCGGCCGCCGAAGGGGAGCTGACGTGCCAGGCCGCGCTGGCATCGCGGTGCTCCTGCTCCTCGCCGCGCTCCCGGCCTGCGGGGGCAAGGGGACCGACAGCTCCGCGGCGGAGAAGGCCGGGGGGAAGCGGAGCGCGGCGTCGGCCGTCGAGGGCTCGATGTGCAAGGAGCACGGCGTGCTGGAAGCCCTCTGCACGAAGTGCAACCCGAGGCTCGTCCCCGTCTTCCAGGCCAAGGGAGACTGGTGCAAGGAGCACGAGCTCCCGGAGTCCATCTGCCCCATCTGCCACCCCGAGCGCGGAGGCAAGCCGGCGGCCGACGTGGCGAGCGACGGCGCGCCTGCCGACGGGACGAAGGTCAAGCTCAAGACCAGGGACACGGCCCGGCTCGCCGGGATCCTCACCGCGAAGGCCGTCGAGCGCCAGGGCGGCGGCGGCATCCCCGTGACCGCCAGGATCGTCTACGACGCGCTCAAGGTGGCGGAGATCAACGCCCGCGCCGCGGGGGTCGTCCGGCAGCTGCACGTGGACGTGGGCGCGGAGGTCAAGAAGGGCGCGCCGCTCGCGATCATCGACAGCGCCGACGTGGGGGCGGATCGCTCGCGGCTCGCCGGCGCGCAGTCGCGCCTCAAGATCGCCGAGGAGAACCTGAAGCGCGAGGAGCAGCTCGAAAAGGAGGGGATCTCGTCGCGCCGGAGCGTCCTCGCCGCGCAGCAGGAGCTCGACGCCGCCCGCGCCGAGCGCGCCTCCTTCGCGGCCTCCCTGGCCGTCGTGGGCGCGAGCGCGGGCGGGAGCGGGGGCTATACGCTCACGACCCCGCTCGCGGGCGTCGTGACGCAGCGGAAGGCCACCGTGGGCAGGCTCGTCGGCGTCGAGGAGACGCTGTTCGAGGTGGTCGACGTCTCGAGCATGTGGGCCGAGCTCGACGTGCCCGAGACCGAGCTTGCCGCCGTCACGCTGAAGCAGCCGGTGGTCATCGAGGTCGACGGCATCGAGGGGCGCGAGCTCCGAGGGGAGATCACGTACGTGGCGCCGGCCATCGACCCGGCCTCGCGCACGGCCAAGGCGCGCGTCCCGCTCGCGAACCCGGGCGGCGCGCTGCGGGCCAACATGTTCGGCAGGGCGCGCATCCTCGCCCCATCCCGCGCGGCGGTCGTGGTGCCCCGCGCCGCGGTGCAGCGCGCGAGGACGGTGAAGCTCGTGTTCGTGCGGCTCGCGGACGACCAGTTCGAGGCGCGGCGGGTCGAGGTCGGCGCGACCGAGGGCGACCTTGTCGAGGTGACGAGGGGCGTGCGCCCGGGCGAGGAGGTCGCGACCGAAGGGAGCTTCCTGCTCAAGACCGAGACCCTCAAGGAGAGCATCGGCGCCGGCTGCTGCGGCGAGGACTGAGCCGCGGGCCATGCTGAACGCCGTCATCACGTGGTCGCTCCGCCACCGTTTCCTCGTGATCCTGGCCTCGATCGGCCTCTCCCTGGCGGGCCTCCTCGCCTTCCGCCGCCTGCCGATCGACGCCTTCCCGGACACGACGCCGGTGCAGGTGCAGATCAACACCGTCGCGCCTGCTCTCTCCCCCGTCGAGATCGAGCGCCAGATCACGGCCCCCGTCGAGCAGGCGATCTCTGGGCTGCCCAGGCTCGAGGAGGTCCGCTCGCTCTCCCGCTTCGGCCTCTCGCAGGTCACGGCGCGCTTCGAGGACGACACGGACATCTACCTGGCCCGCCAGGTCGTCATGGAGCGGCTCCAGACCGTGACGCTGCCGCCGGGGATCCATCGCCCGGAGCTCGGCCCCGTCGCCACAGGGCTCGGCGAGGTGTTCCACTACGTGGTCACGGGCAAGGGCAAGTCGCTGAGCGAGCTGCGGACGGTCCACGACTGGGTCATCGCGCCGCAGCTCCGCTCGGTGCGCGGCGTGGCCGAGGTGAACGCGTGGGGCGGCGATGAGCGGCAGATCCAGGTGCTCGTCGACCCGGCGGAGCTCACCGCGCGGGGGCTCTCGCTCCACGACCTCTCCGAGGCCCTGGAGCGCAACAACGCCAACGTGGGCGGGGGCAACCTGGACCAGGCCGGTGAATCCAGCCTGATCCAGGGCATCGGCATCGCCACGCGCGTGAGCGACATCGAGGACATCGTGGTCGCCGCCAAGGGCGGGGCGCCCATCCGGGTGCGCGACGTCGCGCGCGTGGTCGAGGGGCGCGAGATCCGGCGGGGCGCCGTCACCGCCGACGGCCAGGGCGAGGTCGTGCTCGGCCTCGGCTTCATGCTGATGGGCGAGAACAGCCACGACGTCACGACGCGGCTCAAGGCGCGCCTTTCGGAGGTCGAGAAGAGCCTGCCGCCAGGGGTCGACGTCGCCGTCGTGTACGACCGCACCGAGCTCATCGACAGGGTGCTCGGCACCGTGGAGAAGAACCTGCTCGAGGGCGCGCTCCTCGTCGTCGCGGTGCTCTTCGCCTTCCTCGGCAACCTCCGCGCCGGGCTCATCGTGGCCTCGGCCATCCCCCTGTCGATGCTCTTCGCCTTCGACCTCATGCTGCGCGCGGGCGTCGCGGGGAGCCTGATGAGCCTCGGCGCGATCGACTTCGGCCTCGTCGTCGACAGCTCGGTGATCATGGTCGAGAACTCGGTCCGGCGGCTCTCGGAGGACGCGAGCGACCGGAGCACGACGGACGTCGTGCGCGACGCCTCGATCGAGGTCCGCAAGCCGACGATGTTCGGCGAGCTCATCATCATGATCGTCTACCTGCCGATCCTCGCGCTCGAGGGGGCGGAGGGGAAGCTGTTCCGGCCGATGGCGCTCACCGTGATCTTCGCGCTCATCGGCTCGATGATCCTGTCGCTCACGCTCATGCCGGCGCTCGCGAGCCTGCTCCTGCCGCGCCGCGTGAAGGAGCGCGAGAACGTGCTCGTGCGCCTCCTCAAGCGGGCCTACCGGCCCGCGCTGCAGCTCGCGCTGAGGTGGCGCTGGGCGGTGCTCGCCGGGGCCGCGCTGCTCCTCGGCAACGCGGCCTTCCTCGCGACGCGGCTCGGCGCCGAGTTCGTGCCGCGGCTCCGTGAGGGCACCCTCGTCGCCAACACCGTGCGGCTCTCGGGGGTCTCGGCGGGCGAGTCGATCCGCTACGGCACCCGGCTCGAGCGGGTCCTCCTCGACAGGTTTCCGGACGAGATCGAGCGCGTCTGGACGCGCACGGGCACCGCGGAGGTGGCGACGGACCCGATGGGGCTCGAGCTGTCCGACATGTTCATCACGCTCAAGCCGCGGGAGGCGTGGAAGCGCGCCGCCACGCAGGACGAGCTCGTCGAGGCGATGGAGTCCGAGCTCGCGGGGATGCCGGGCATGCGCGTCATCTACACGCAGCCCATCGAGATGCGGGTCAACGAGATGGTCGCGGGGATCCGGGCCGATCTCGGGGTGAAGCTGTTTGGCGACGACTTCGACACGCTCAAGCGGAAGGCGCGCGAGATCGAGGCCGCCCTCAAGACGATCCCCGGCGCCGCGGACGTCGTGACCGAGCAGGTGACAGGCCAGCCCGTGCTCGAGATCGAGGTCGACCGCGCCGCCATCGCCCGCCACGGCATCGCGGCCGCCGACGTCCTGGATGTCGTCGAGGCGCTCGGCGCGCGGGAGGTGGGGCAGCTCCAGGAGGGCGAGCGCCGCTTCCCCGTGGTGCTGCGCATCGACGATCGCTACCGGGAGGACCCGGCCTCCATCGGCCGCATCCTGGTCACCGCGGCCGGCGGGGAGCGCATCCCGCTCGCGCGGCTCGCGAAGATCCGCACGACCGAGGGGCCGGCCGCGATCAACCGCGAGTGGGCCAAGCGCCGGATCGTCGTGCAGGCGAACGTCCGGGGCCGCGACGTGGGCACCTTCGTCGAGGAGGCGAGGGCGGGGCTCGATCGGGAGGTCGAGCTCCCGCCCGGCTATTACGTCCGCTTCGGCGGGCAGTTCGAGCACCTCGAGCGGGCGCAGGCGCGCCTGCTCGTCGTCGTGCCCATCGCGCTCGGGCTGATCCTGCTGCTGCTCTACTTCACGTACGGGCGGCTCCTGGATGCGGTCCGCGTCTTCACGGGCGTCCCGTTCGCCGCGATCGGCGGCGTCGTCGCGCTCTGGCTTCGCGATCTGCCGTTCAGCATCTCCGCGGGCGTCGGGTTCGTGGCGCTGTCGGGCGTCGCGGTGCTCGGGGACATGGTGCTCGTCTCGACCATCCGGCAGCTCACCGCGGCCGGGATGCCGGCGCGGGACGCCATCGAGCTCGCGGCCGAGCGGCGCCTCCGCCCGGTCCTCATGACGGCGCTCGTCGCCTCCCTGGGCTTCGTGCCGATGGCGCTGAACACGGGCGTCGGCGCCGAGGTCCAGCGCCCGCTCGCGACCGTCGTGATCGGCGGCGTGATCTCCTCCACGCTGCTCACGCTGCTCGTCCTGCCGGCGCTCTACAGCGTGGTCGGCGGGAGGCTCCGCGCGGACGCCGCCGGCGAGGCGGGCGCCTCCGAGCCTCCGCGGCGCGCCGGCGCGGCCCTGTCGCCCGCCGCGGAGTAGGCGATGCGTGTGCGCTCCCGCCTCCGCGCGATCGCCGCTGCCGCGGGCGTCCTGATCCTCGTCCAGGCGCTCGCGGTGGGGCTCTACTGGGCCGTGGAGCGCCGCCGCAGCGCCGAGCGGCCAGGTCGCCCTTTCGCTGTCGAGCGGCTCCACGAGGGCCAGCGCATGCCCGACGCTGCTTTCGAGCAGCCGGACGGGACCTCGCTCCGCGCCGCCGCCTTGCGCGGCCGGCCTGTGCTGCTCCACTTCTGGGCCACCTGGTGCGGCCCCTGCCGCGCCGAGCTCCCGCGCTTGCTGGAGCTCGGCCAGGAGCTGGAGAAGGCCGGGAGGCTCCAGGTCGTGGCCGTGAGCGTCGACGAGAACTGGGAAGTCGTGCGCGCCTTCTTCGGGGGCGAGATCCCTCCCGGCGTCGTGCGGGCTGGATCCCCTGCGGTGCAGCAGCGGTTCGGGGTCTCGACGTTGCCCGACACCTTCCTGGTGGACGCGGACGGCAGGATGTCCCTCCGCTTCACGGGCGCGAGGGACTGGCGAGCGCCCGAAGCGACAGCGCTGCTGCTTGGACAGGAGCGGCCAGCGCCCTGATCGCGCTTCCCGCTACTCGGCGCCCCCGGCAGACACCGACGACCCATCGAGGGAGCCGCCTGCGCCATTGGTGCCGCCTGCGCCATTGGTGCCGCCTGCGCCATTCGAGCCGCCTGCGCCGCCTGCGGCATCCGTGCCGCCTGCGCCATTGGTGCCGCCTGCGCCGCCTGCGGCATCCGTGCCGCCAGCGCCATTGGTGCCGCCTGCGCCGCCTGCGGCATCCGTGCCGCCAGCGCCATTGGTGCTGCCTGCGCCGCCTGCGGCATCCGTGCCGCCAGCGCCATTGGTGCCGCCTGCGGCATCCGTGCCGCCAGCGCCACCCGCGCCACTCGTGCTGCCCGCGCCACCTGCGGCATCCGAGCCGCCTGCGCCATTCGTGCCGCCTGCACCACCCGCGGCATCGGCGCCGCCCGTTGCATCGGCGCCGCCGGTGCCATCCGCGCCGCCCGTTCCACCGGCGCCGCCACCACCACCCGCACCGCCTGTGCCCGGGTCCTCCAGGGGGTAATTCTCGTCGAGGCACAAACGGCCTTCGGGCGTCACGGTGCAGATCTCTCCGTTCGCGCAGTTCCTCTGGCCCCTCGGGCACTTCGTCACGTCGAGGAGGCAGAATCCGTTGGTCTCCACGCCGAGGAACACACACGAGGCGTGCGGCAGCAGGCAGTCGCTGTGGCTGTTGCACGCGGGCGCGCACATTCCGAGGTCACCCACCCCGGGCTCGGCTACCAGCGGATACATGCAGACGCCGTTCTCCAGCCCTCCGCAGTCCTCGTTGGCGACGTCCCCGCCGAGCCCACACACACCGGCGCACACGCCGACGTCAGCGCCGATGTCGATGCACCACGCCGCGCAGGGATCCGTGCCGTTGGCTCCGAGCGCGCACGCGGCGCCTGCCGGCAGCCCTTGCGTGGGCTTGTCGACGCAGATGTTCATGCGGGGATCGCACACCCGGCCGCCGCACTGGCTGTCCGAACCGCAGTTCGGCATGCACACGGCCACATCCTCGATCTCCTCGCAGCGCAGCTCCTCGCGGCCGCGGCACTTCGTCGGATCGAGCTCGTCGAGGATGGTCTCGAGCGGGGGCTCGCCCGGGGTACAGCCGAGGAGGCAGAGGCCGTCGAAGCACGCGCTGCCTTCGCCCTCACAATCGCTGTCTCCCGTGCACGTGGTCGTGCAGTACCCGCCCGCCGGGCCTCCGCCGATGAACTCGTCGCCCGACTCCGTGAAGCAGAGGCCACGCCGGCCGCAGTCCGCGTCCTTCTCGCACCGGGCGCCGAGCCCCCGCGCCTCGCCTGAGCCGCCGTCTCCGCCTCCGGCGCCCGAGCCGCCGTCTCCGCCTCCGGCGCCGCTCTGGGCGCTGGAGCCGCCGTCGTTGCCGTCGGAGCCGCCGTCGCCCGAGCCACCGTCGCCCGAGCCGCCGCCGCCGGAGCCGCCTTGGCCCGCCGCGCCAGCGCCGCTGCTGCCGGCGCCCGCGCCGTCGCTCGTCGATGTGCCTCCCGCGACGTCTTCGGAATCGTCAGAGCAGCCGAGAAATCCCGTCGAAAAGGCGACCGTGCTGAGCAAAGCCGCCGCAATTCTTCGCACTCTCATCGCTGTCACCCGAACCAGGAGGCCGCGCCCCCATCGGGCGCGCCGTCGACTGATTCACAGACGGTACCGGAATCGGCGCCTCTCCAACATCGGCAAACCACCTTGTGCCGGCGTTCGCTGCCCCCGCCGGGCCATCCGGGCGCGGCCCCGCTCAGAGCCGCACGAGCAGCCCGAGAAACCCGGCGAACGTCGGTCTCCCCGCGGTGCCGAGCCGCTCGCCGCCGAGCGTCACGACGGCGCGGGGCTCCGCGAAGATCGCGTGTGCATCCACCAGGAGGGTCGCGCGGTCGGTCAGGCGCAGCCCGGCGCCCCCGCCCAGGGCCGCGGCGACCGACAAGACATCGCCCGTCGCGCTCCGCAGCGGCGGCAGGGGATCACCGCTGACGAACAGGTGAATTCCGCCCACACCGGCCGAGAGCACAGGCGAGATCGCGCCGCCCGTGTCCAGCGCCCATACCGCCTCCAGAAAGGCCATCTCCTGACGGACGGACACCGTGCCGAGCTCGCCCTCGAGCGCGGCCCCGAGCGTCGGCCCGGCGAACGTCAGCCGCGCCGCGAGCCCCGCGGGCAGCGCGCCGCCGCGGCCGTCCGCGCCGACCCCGTACGACAGCCGCAGCGCGGGCCCCAGCGCCGGCCCGACGCCGTCCGCGCTCAGGAGCGCCACGAAGCCGGCCTCCACGCCCACGCCCGCGAGCATCCCGGCCCGCTCCGGCGCAGGGGGCATCCCGGCCCGCCGCCGGACGGGCGCCATCCACCGCCGCACGTCGTCGGGAACGGCGGCGCCGCCGTCCTCCGCGGCGCGCCCGTGCGGCTCCTGAAGGCTCGCCTCCAGCAAGCTCGCCTGCAGGAGCTCGACCGCGCGCACGGCCATCACCGACGGCGCCGCCGCGCCGGCCGCCTCCACGGCGCGCACCACCGTCTTCTGTGTCACGCGATCGACGATCCAGAGGTCGGCGGTCGCGCCCGTCCGCGAGCGCACGATCGTCGCGGCCGCGAACGCGTCCGCCTCCTTCGCGGCGCGCTCCAGCCCTGCGCGCAGATCACTCTCGGGCGCTCGCGTGACGCGCACCACCTCGAACCCCGCCGCGCCGAGCTCGGCCCGCAGCCGCGTCGCCGCCTCGAGCACGAGCGGGTCGTCCACGCCGGCCTCGACGATCACCACCCGTGACGCGGCCGCCTCCGCCTTCCGTGAGGGCGCGCCGGGCGGCGCCGCGTCGGCCCGCGCCGCGGCCGGCGCCGACGCGAGGAGGAGCCAGAGCAGGAGAGTGAGGGAGCGCACGCGCCAGGGCTCTATCAGATCGCAGGCGGGGGTGGAGGCGCATCGCAGCGGGCCAGGGGGAGGGGCCAGGGGAGGGGCCACGGGGCCCAGCGGCGTACCCGAGGAGCCGAGCCACGGCGATCCCGCAGCGTCCGTCCGGACGGGCCAGGACCGGGAGGACCTCCACGATGCGGCGCGCTCTCGCGGCGGAGCGTCGATGGGCATAAGCTCCAAGCTCGACTGGGTCCCAACCTGCCGTCGAGGCGCCGCCGCAGGGATCAGGGGCGACCGCGCCGATCGAGGGGAAACGCCATGGCAGATGGGGAGCTCGAGGATCTGCAGCGGCAGGCGCCGCCCGCCGAGGAGATCGAGCTCGTCAACAAGACGGCTCGCCGGATCTGCATCAGGCGCGATGGCAGCGATCTCGTCGTGGCGCCTTTCGACGTGGTGCGCACGACGGAGACGGCGGCGCAGGGGCTGGATCTGAGCGTCTGGCTCGAGCGTGGTTATGTGGAGAAGCGCGCCCCGGTCCAGGCCGAAGAGCCGAGCCTCGACGCCGCCGCCATCGCGGGGGTGCTGGTCCTCGGCGGGCTCACGTCGCTGTTCGTGGTCACCCTGGACGGCTGGGCCCGCCTGGCCTTCGGCACGGTCGGCGTCGGGATGATCGCGTTCACCGTGTTCCCGTCGCTGGAGCGCTGGGCCCGGCATCGCCATCGCAGCACCGCGTTGATGCTGCGCGACCAGTTCTGGCGCGCGATCGGCATGCTGGCGGTGTGCCTCGTCGGGTTCGGCATCCCCGCCGCCACGGTCCTCTTGCAGGCCGAGAAGCGCCTTCACGAGATCTTCACGTTATCGATGCGCAGCATGGCGCTTCTGCTCCTCTTTGCGCTGTTCATCGGCGCCGCGGCGACGTTGCCCGCGCTCCTGTTCTTCCTGTTCGCCGAGCAGCGCCGGAACGTGGTGAAGGAGCAGTTTCACCGCGACGTGCTGCGGCTCGATCCCGCGCTCCGCACGATCGACGAGGCGGAGCGGGCCTATTCTCCGCTGATGAAGGACGCGCTCGACACCCGGCGCGGTCCGCTGTTCTTCGTCCCGATCATCCTCAGCACGTTCCTCCTCTCGGTCGGCTGGGTGATCTCGGCGCTGCCGACGGTGGCGTCCGTGGGGGAGACGCTTGGGGACGAGCCGGTCGAGCTTCACTCCCTGTTCATCCCCAACCGGACCGCCTTCACGTTCGCGTTCCTCGGCACGTATTTCTTCGCGCTCAACATGGTATTCCGCCGCTATGTGCGGGCGGATCTCGGGCCCAAGGCGTACAGCCACATCTCCGTGCGCATCATCATCGCCACGATCCTGGCCTGGGTCATGAGCAAGACGTTCGAGGGCGCCTCGCCCTCGGGCGGCGCGGCGCCCATCGACAGCGCGCCCTGGCACCTGCTTCTGCTCGCCTTCTTCATCGGCATCGTCCCGGACACCGGGCTCGCCGTGCTCCATGACCTGCTCAAGACGCGCATGGTCACCTTCTTCGTCCCGACCCTGAAGGACCGCGACCCGCTGACCCATCTCGAGGGCATCACGCTCTACGACAAGGCGCGCCTGCTCGAGGAGGGCATCGAGAACATCGAGAACCTCGCGCACCACAACCTGATCGAGCTGATCCTGCGCACGCGCATCCCGGCCCCGCGCCTGGTCGACCTCGTGGATCAGGCCATCCTGTATCTCCACGCGCGAGACGAGGCCGAGCCGGCCCGGAGCGCGCCGTCGAGCATCCTTTCGAGGCTGAAGGCGCATGGGATCCGCACCGCGACCGATCTCGAGCTCTGCATGGCGGCGCAGGAGACGCGCGACGCCGTGATACGGCTGTCCTCCGAGTCGCGCATCCTGCTCCTGCTCAGCGCGCTGCGGGACGACGAGTGGATGCCGCAACTCCGGAGCTGGCGCGAGTTCCGCAAGACCTACGAATACGCCTACACCGTCGAGCAGCTCACGCCGCCCTCGCCCGAGACGAGGCCCCGGGCGGCGTGACAGCGCGAGGCGTGGCGCGGCCTTCCGGCGGAACGGGGCTGGCCGCCGTCCGTCACCGCGGGCCCGCGACCGCGCGCCACCACGGGGTCGGCGCGCCGACGCGCTCGGGCTCGAACGCGGCGCCGATCCCGGGGGTCACGACGCGCGCGCCGCGCTCGGTCGCCAGGGAGAGCAGCGTCTCGGCCGGCTCGTCCCAGTCGTGGAGGGCCAGGTTGAAGGTGCCCCAGTGGACGGGCAGGAGCGTGCCGCCGCCGAGCATCTCGAACGCGGTCAGCGCGTTCTCGGGGCCGAGGTGGATCGTCCCCCATGCGGGGTGATACGCGCCGACCTCGAGCATCACCAGGTCGAAGGGGCCGTGTTGCTTGCCGATGTCCTCGAACCCGGGGAACAGCCCGGTGTCGCCGGAGAAGAAGACCTTGCGCCGCTCTGTCTCGATGACCCAGGAAGCCCAGAGCGTCGCGTTGCGGCTCGTCGGCCCGCGGCCCGAGAAGTGCTGTGAGGGCGTCGCGGTGAAGCGGACGCCGCCGATCTCCGCGCGTTCGTGCCAGTCGAGCTCGGTGATCCGCGCCGGGTCGACGCCGAGCGCCTCGAGGAGCGCGCCCACGCCGAGGGGCGTGACGATGGGGACGCGCGTGCGGGCCAGCGCCTCGATCGTCGGCGCGCAGAGGTGATCGAAGTGGTCGTGGGAGAGCAGGACCGCGTCGAGCGGCGGCAGCTCGTCGAGCGCGGCCGGGACCGGGTGGAAGCGCAGCGGGCCGGCGAAGGAGACCGGCGAGGCGCGCTCGCCGAACACAGGATCGGTGAGCACCCGGCGGCCATCGAGCTCGAGGAGGACGGTGCTGTGGCCGAGCCAGGTGACCCGCAGGCCGGTGTCGCTCTGCCGGGCCCAGGTCTCGTGGGGCCGCACGACGGGCAGCGGCGCGGGCGGCTCCCGCCGGCCGCGGCGGAAGAAGAACTCGCCGAGCACGGGCAGCGTCGAGCCCTTGGTCATGGTGGGCCCGGCGCCCGACGGGTTCTCGAACTTGCCGTCCTTGAACTGGGCTGAAGCGCGCGCCCGCTCGAGCCGCAGCCCTTTGCGACGCCGTGAATCGTTCATGAGGGGACGACCTCCTGCCAGGCGCGGTGTCTGGCGAGACAGAACACGACCTTGAAGGCGACCATTCCGCGGCCTGGTCGCCGGAGGAGGCGTGGGCTCCTCCGGGTGGAGCGCGCGCTCGGCCAGGGTGGCTCGCTCACGCACCGGACGAGCTTTGGGATCGGCGCGCCGACCGTCAAGGCCTGAGCTTGACAAATTGTTCTCGACTTGTCAATATTGACCATCGCCTGACGCTCGCTCCGTGCCCTGGCGCCTCGGCGATCCGCCCCGTGCCCCTCGGGTACCGCCTCGGGGAGCGACCTGCCTGGATTTGTGCAGGAATCAACGCACGGCGAATCCCTGGTCATCCGACGATCCAGGGGTGCCGCGGCAACTCTCGTTCAGGCGAGACTCGACCGGTTCAGTGACACGGGCGAAGAGGGCGCGAGAAGCCAAATGTCTCGGTCAATGTGGGACATTGCGGCACAGGTCATTGGTCATCAACTGTCGTGGTCGTGGCTTCGTAAATAGTCGTTCATAAATGCCGGTAAAGTGAACGAGACGGACAGGTGCGCGGCAAAGTGACGACGATCGGGGGCGGGGGACCGGCGCGGAGATGCGCAAAATTGTGCGTGTTTGCGCGGATTTATAAACGATCGCGCAAACGATCCTGCGTTCAGTCATGTGAACGGCCATGTGAACGTTCACGTAAACGATCTTGCAAAAGCCCATGCAAAAGCCCATGCAAGCCCATGCAAACGACCACACAAATGACGCGGTGGGACGCATGATGGGCTTGACTCGCAACACGATACGGGACAAGAGTAATCCTCTTAGCGGTGCCTGACCGCCTGTTGAACGAGTCCTCCAGCTCCGCACCTCGTGATCGAGATCCCCTGGGGGGGTGATGACCGATGAAGCCCGCGGCCGTCCCTCCGGAGCCTCCATCGCGCATTGCGTGTCGAGAGCCCCTGACCAGCGCAAGGGCAGCGTCGAGCTGTAGATAGACCGTACTTCTTACTTGACAGAGGAGAACAACATGAGATTCGCATCAAGGGGCGCCTTGCTTGCCTCCGCGACGAGCCTTCTCGCCGTCTCATGCATCGCTGGTCTGGACGACACCGGCAGCGAGCAAGGCGACGCGCTCGGGGAGAGCCTCACGATCGACCCGAACGCGGCCTACACGCTCGTCGGCGTGCAGAGCAACAAGTGCGTCGAGATACGCGGGGGCAGCACGGCGAGCTCGGCGGCCGCGCAGATCGCCACGTGCAACGGCGCCACGCGACAGCAGTTCCGGGCGGAGTCCGCGGGGAGCGGATACTTCCGGCTGCGGAACGTGAACAGCGGCCTCTGCCTCGGGATCAACGGGGGATCGACGGCGAACGGTGCCTCCGTGGTCCAATCCAGCTGCGGTAACGCCACGAGCCAGCAATTTTCGTTCGTGGACGTCGGCAACAACGCCCAGCGGATCATGGCCCGAAACAGCAACAAGGCGCTCGACGTCATCGGGCGATCGACGGCGGAAGGCGCCGGCCTCCAGCAGTACAGCTGGGCGAACGGCGACAACCAGAAGTTCACGTTCAAGGTCGTGGGGGGCAGCTCAAGCAGCGCGAGCAGCAGCTCAAGCAGCTCAAGCAGCAGCTCAAGCGCGAGCAGCAGCTCGAGCAGCGCGAGCACCGGCGGAGGTGGTTCGGGCGGGGCTGGCGGCGCTGGCGGCTCGACCAGCTCCAGCAGCGCGACCAGCTCCAGCAGCGCGAGCACCGGCGTCGGTGGTTCGGGCGGTGCGGGCGGCTCCGGCGGTGCTGGCGGCTCCGGCGGTGCTGGCGGCTCGGGCGGCTCCGGCGGCAGCGACGCCGACACGGGGGTCAACCCGGCGTCGGGCTGCACGCTCGGCTACAGCCAGATCCCGGACGGGAAGGGCGGCAAGAACGTCGAGGCCGTCTGCCTTCCGAAGGAGATGAACTTCAACATGGCCGCGTCGCTGGAGGCCTTCAAGACGACGGTCTACCCGCTCTTGACCGCCAACTGCTCTGGCTGCCACAGCTCGACGGGCAAGGCCCAGGCGCCCATGCACGCCGACGTCGATCCGGCGCTGGCCCACGAGTACGCGCTCACGCGCGTCAACTTCAAGAAGCCGGCGGACTCCAAGCTCGTGGTCCGGATGGGCATCGACCGGCACAACTGCTTCGGAACGAGCTGCAGAGACGCGAACACGCAGATGCTCAACGCCGTCACGGCGTGGGCGAACGCCGTCGCGCCGACCCTGCCGGCCACCCCGCGCCCCGTCGCGGCCGGCGAGAAGGTCACCGAGGACCAGGTGAAGGCGTGGATCGCGACGGACAAGGCCACGGTCGCCGCGGCGGACGCGGAGTTCATCAAGTACGCCTCGCTGCACGAGCTCCACAACGCGGGCGTCAGCGCAGAGGAGCTCAACGTGGCCCGCGTGGGGCTGTCGAAGGCCCTGAACTCGACCGCGCGCTGGGCCCCCACGATCGTCAACCCGGTGGACATCAACGGCAAGGGCATGGTCTACCGCTTCGATACCCGCAACTACTGGGGCTACAACAAGGGGGTCACGAAGCTCCACTTCGGCGGATCGGACGACGACGTCTTCTTCGGGAGGACCTCGGTCAACTACCTGGGTGAGCCCGTCGGCTCCGACGTCACGTTCAGGGAGCGGTACAGATACACCTCGACGGTCCAGGTGGATCCGAGCTTCGCCAGGCTCGTCTGGGGGCGCGTCCTCGCCGGCAACGTGGAGGGCGCCACGGACAGCCAGGTGCTGCCGCCGAACGTCAACGGCTTCAAGACCGATTACATCGAGGCGAGCCAGCTCGTCTACACGCTGACACGCCCGGACGTCTACAACGCCATCATGGCGATCCCCTGGTACGCGCAGGATCTCGAGGCCGAGCTCGGCGTCATCAAGGACGCGGGGATCAAGTCGTACGAGTACATGCTCACGAAGCAGGCCATCACCGTCGATTCCCGCATGTACTACAGGGCCAGGACGAAGAGCGGCGGGTACTACTGGAAGACGTGGGACGTCTTCTCCGGGCAGCTCGACGGCGTGACCACCATCGAGCAGGCGTACGACACAGGCCAGATCCGGTTCCCCTTCTGGGCGCACCCGATCCCCAAGTTCATCAGCGGGGCCGGCGGCTCGGCGAGCAACTACAGCTTCATCGCGACGCTGGCTCAGCCGAACGGCACGGAGCCGCCGGGGTGCGACGGGGCGCCGAGCTACGCGGGCGGCAGCTACCTGAACTGCCGCTATTACACCGGGACCGACGGGCTCCAGCAGTCGGCGGAGGAGGTGATCTGGGATCTGCCGAACGGCCTTCAGGGGTACTCCCTCTGGGGCGGCATCAACCAGCGCCGCGTCGACGCCTTCGGCAACATCGTGCGCGATCCACGCCTCCTCCGGAACGCCTCGGACGCGCAGATCAACAGCACGCTGGGCTTCGCCACCCAGGATCGCCGCCTGAACACCGGCAGCTCCTGCATCGGTTGCCATGCCGACGGCATGAACCGAGGCAACAACGACCTGCGCGACTGGCTGGACGCCGGCGGCTCGCGCCTCCCGAAGGGCGAGCACGGGGTCGACGGGTGGATCAACGACGCGGCGACGGTGGCTCAGGTCAAGGAGCTGTATCCCCCGTCGACCGTGATGCGGCCGCGCATGGAGGACGATCGCAAGGTCTTCCTGACGGCGATGGCGAAGATGAAGCGGGGCATGATCCTCGGCGCGGACAAGAACGTGTACGTGGAGCCGACGATCTGGACCATCGAGTGGGCGCAGAACTTCTACAAGTACCCGCTGACCCGCTCGAACTAGCACCTTCACTTCCGAGCTCACCGGTCCGAGGTGGGCAGCGCGGCGCGCGAGAGGGCGTGCCGGATTGCCTCCCTCGGGCCTCCGCCTTCCCAGCTCCCGATCGGCTCAAACGATGGATGCCAGAACGGGTGAATCACCCGCCGGGCGTCACGGCGTGAGGAGATCGCGCGCCACGGGCTCGTGCGCGCCGCGAGGGTGGCGCTTCAGGTAGAGCTCCGCGACGGGGCGCGCCGCCGCCCGGCCGGCCGTGCGCTCGACCGCCACCATCTTGCGGCCGAGCGCCTCGGCCGCGAACGGGCCGCCAGGCGACTCGGCAAGGTACGTGTCGTACCAGGCGACGGCCGCCCCGGGCGAGCCGCCGTCGTGGATCAGGCGGCCGAGCAGGAAGGCCGCCGCCTTGCCCTGGCTCGTCCCCGGGAACCGCTTGCGCGTCGCCGAGAGCGCGCGCTGCGCCACGTCGCCGCGCCGCGCGTACCGCGCCGCGTCCCCGAGGGCGACAAGGTCGTCCAGCGAGCCCCGCTCGAGCACCCCCCCGAGGCCGCGCTGCTCCGCCTCGGCCAGGACCGCCCGGAAATCCCCCGCCGCCACGCGCTGGGCCCAGCTCGGCGCCGCCGCCGCGCCGGCCGGCGCCGCCGGCCCCGCACCGTCCGTCGGAGAGCTCGCGGGCGCCCCCTCTGCCCGCGAGCCCTCCGGCCGTACGGCCCCGGCGTCGCCGCCCCCAGCGTCGCCAGGTCCGATGGTCGTCTTCTCCTCCCGGGGCTGCGCCGCCGTGCCCGCGGGCGGCAGCGCCTTCGGCGCCGGGTCCGCCGCGCTCGCGGCGTCGCCGCTCGAGATCTGCACGTCGCCCTCGCGCATCCGCGCCACGAGCCGCTGCCCGGCGCGGAGCGGCAGCCCGTCGGGCGCGAGCGGCCCGCGTACGGTCACGCTCCCCTCGCGCAGATCGACGCGCAGCGTGCCGTCGCCGCGGCTCCAGGACACGTCGAACTCCGTGCCGGTGACCAGCACCGCGAACGGCCCCGCCTCGACGGACCAGCGCGCCTCCGGCCGCCGCGTGACGCGCAGCGACGCGCGGCCGTCCTCGAGCAGCATGCGCGCCCCGGCCGCGTCGACGTCGACAACGCGCATCGCGCTGCCCGGCGAGAGCGCGACGGAGGTGCCGTCCGTGAAGCGGAGCCGCGCCTCTCCGCCGGCCGTCGCGGCGATGTACCGGCCCGCGGCGGAAGGCGCGCCCTCGACGGCGTAGTCGAGCGGCCGCGTCGGCCAGAGCGCGACGAGCGCGAGCGCGAACGCCGCCGCGCCGGCGAGCGCGAAGCTCCACCGCGGCCGCCCCGAGAGCGCGCTCCACAGCGGCGAGGCGCGCAGCCACGAGCCCACGCGGCCCAGGGCTCCCGCGCGGCCCGCGCCGCGGCTCACCGCCTCCACGAAGCGGGCGCGCTCGGCGGCGTCGTGCGCCGCGCCGGCGTCCGCGGGGACGCCGCTCCGCACGAGGTCCGCGAGCCGGCTCAGCTTCTCCGCTTCATTCATCGCGATCTCCTCCGTCGGCGGGGAGGGCCCCGGGCCGATCGAGGTCCTGCGGGGCCTTGGTGAGGTAGGCCGAGAGCGCTGGATCGCGCTCCGCGGCGGTGAGGATCCGGTGGGACGCGCGCGCGAGGTGGCGCTTCGTCGTGGCCAGCGAGCAGCCGAGCGCGGCGGCGATCTCGGTGAGCTCGAGCCCCTCGATGAACCGCAGCACGAAGAGCGTCCGGGACCTGTCGTCGACCTGGTCGAGGATGCGGTAGAGCCGCGTGAGCGCCGCGCGCCCCTGCGGATCCTGCTGCGCGCCCCCCATGTCCGGGAGCTCGCCCGAGGGCGACAGCTGGAGCCAGCGCCGCACGCGCCTGCGCCGCAGCTCGGCGCGCGCGACGCGCACCGCGATGCCGACGATGAAGCTCGAGAGCAGCGAAGGGTCCCTGAGGTCCTTCGCCACGCGGAAGAAGCGCAGGAACGTGTCCTGCACATGATCGTCGACCTCGTCGCCCGGCCCGAGGGTGCGCGTCAGGATCCGGCGCACGAGCGGCGCGAACCGCTGCCAGAGGATCGGCGCGGCGCCCGGGTGCCCCTGCGCGGCGGCGCGCGCGAGCGCCTCGTCGTCGGTCGCCGTCAGCGGTAGCGCCTGCACGCCTCGCCTTTGCGTGAAGGGCGCGACCGCTGTCAAGGGCGGGACGGTCGACCGGCGCGTCGGGAACACGCCCAGCAGTGTTCTCCAGAGGTCCACCGCGGCTCAAGATTCGGCACGCCCGCGCACCGGAGGAGATCGAGACAAGGTAACGATTGAGGAATATCGATACCATGTGCGCTGGGCTACTGATTGCGGCCGCGGCGGCTCCCGACGTTGTGTGAACGTTCTCACGGCACGTTCCGTATCGGTTGTAACCTGTACGCATGACGACACCCGGGGCGGTTCATGTCATCGGATCGGCGAGCTCACCGCAGGGCTACGCCGCGGAGGCCACCCTCCACGAGGGGACGATGATCACCGTGTGCCGCGCGCGCCGCGCGTCGGACGGGCAGCCGGTCGTGCTGAAGGGGCCGAGCGCCGGGCGGGCGTCGCCGCGCGCGATCGCGAGGCTCCGCCACGAGCTGGTGATCACGCGCGAGATCGCGCACCCGGGCGTCCTTCGCGTCCTGGACGTCGAGGAGAGCGACGGGGGGCCCGTGCTCGTCCTGGAGGACTTCGGCGGCGCGTCGCTCGATATCGTCTCGCGGAGCGAGCGGCTCGGCCTGGGCACGACCCTTCGGATCGGCATTCACGTCGCGGACGCCCTCGCGGCGCTCCACCACGCGGGCATCATCCACAAGGACGTCAAGCCGCACAACATCCTCGTCCGCCTCGATCCGCTGGTGGTCAAGCTCTCCGACTTCGGGATCGCAACGCGCCTGTCGCAGGAGGCGCCGAGGGCCGAGAACCCGGGCGCCGCGGAGGGGACCCTTCCGTACATGTCACCCGAGCAGACGGGCTGGATGAACCGCAGCCTCGACTGCCGGACGGACCTCTACTCCCTGGGCGTCACCCTCTACGAGCTGCTCACGGGCGCGCCTCCGTTCACGGCGCCGAGCGCCATGGAGCTCGTGCATTGCCACCTGGCCAGGACGCCGGCGCCGCCGCACGCCGCGTCGCCCGAGATCCCGCGCGTCGTCTCCGATCTCGTCATGAAGCTCCTCTCCAAGGCCGCCGACGATCGGTACCCGTGCGCCGAGGCGCTGCGCGCCGATCTCGAGGAGTGCCTCCGGAGGTACGAGGCCGACGGCCGCGTCGATCCTTTCCCGCTCGGCGAGCGCGACGCGGGCGGCCGGCTCTGGCTGCCGGAGAAGCTCTACGGGCGCGAGGCCGAGGCGCAGGCGATCGTGGCCGCGTGCGAGCGCGCTTCGGCCGGCGCCGGCGCCGTCGAGCTGTTCCTCATCTCCGGCCACGCCGGTGTCGGCAAGTCCGCCCTCGTCCGCGAGGTCTACAAGGTGCTCGCGCGGCGGCCCGGGTACTTCGTCTCGGGGAAGTTCGGCCAGCTCAGGCAGCGCACCCCCTACGCGGCCATCGCGCGGGCGTTCGGCGAGCTGTGCGAGCGCATCCTGTCGGAGGGCGAGGAGTCCGTGGCGCGCTGGAAGGCCCGGCTGAGCGCCGCGCTCGGCTCGATCGGGCAGGTCGTCGTCGACGTGATCCCCGAGCTCGAGCGCGTCGTCGGACCCCAGCCCGCCGTGCAGCCGCTCGGGCCGAGCGAGTCGAAGAACCGCTTCAGCCTGGCGTTTCAGACCTTCGTCCGCGCCGTCACGGAGGAGCACCTCCTCGTGCTCTTCATCGACGACCTCCAGTGGGCCGACCCGGCCTCGCTGAAGCTCCTCGAGCTCCTGATGACCGATCCCGACGTCCGCGGGATGCTCGTGATCGGCGCCTACCGCGACCAGGAAGTCGACGACGCCCACCCGCTGGCGAGGCTCGTCGGCGGCCTGCGGGCGGCGGGCGCGTCCGCCTCCGAGGTGTGGCTCGGGCCGCTCGAGATCGAGGACATCCGCCGGCTCCTCGCCGACGCCCTGCGCTGCCGCCTCGAGGACACGGACGCCTTCGCGGCGCTCATCCTGGAGCGGACCGCGGGCAACCCGTTCTTCATCCACCAGCTCCTGCACGCCCTCGCCGGCGAGGGGATCGTGCGCTTCGATCCGGCCGCGGGGGCGTGGGCGTGGAGCCTCGAGCGCGCCCGGAGCGCGGAGGGCGCCGAGGGCGTCGTCGAGCTGATGGCCGCGAAGATCCGGCGGCTCGCGCCCGGCGCGCAGCGCGCCCTCCGGCTCGCCGCCTGCGTGGGCCACCGCTTCGACCTCCGGACGCTCGCGCTCGCCGCCGAGCAGCCCCCGGGCGAGGTGGCCGCGGCGCTCTGGGAGGCCCTGCGGGCGGGCCTCGTCGTGCCCCTCGATCCCGAGTACCGCCTCGTCCACGCCGGCGACGCGGCGGTCGCGGGCAGGCTGCTCGAGGACCCCTCGTTCCGCGTCTCGTACCGGTTCCTGCACGATCGCGTCCAGCAGGCGGCGCACGCGCTCATCGACGAGCCGGAGCGGAAGCGGCTGCACCGCCGCATCGGCCGGCTGCTCGCGGCGACCCTCGGCGAGGACCCGAGCGACGAGGATCTGTTCGTCGTCGTCGGCCACCTGAACCTGGCCCCGGCCCCGATCGACGATCCGGCGGAGCGCGGCGAGCTCGTGCGGCTCAACCTGGCCGCGGGGCGGCGCGCGCAGGCGGCGACCGCGTACGACGCCGCGTTCGGCTACCTGAGCGCCGCGGCGTCCGCGCTCGGCCCGGATCCGTGGGCCGGCGAGGCGGGCCTCGCCTTCGACGTCTTCGACATCTTCGACATTTATGCCGCGAAGGCCGAGTGCGCGTACCTGAGCGGCCGCTGCGACGAGGCGGAGGCGCTCTTCGACGCCCTCCTCGAGCGCGCCACGTCGGATGTCCAGCGCGCGCGCGTTTACTGCCTGCGGATGGTCCTCTACAACGCGCAGCACCGCTGGGGGGACTCGCTCGGTGTGGCGCTCAAGGGCCTGCGCCTCTTCGGCGTGGAGGTGCCCACCGAGGGCGAGGCGCTCGCCGCCGCGCTCCGCGCGGAGCTCGCCGAGGCCGAGCGCGGCTTCGCCGCCCGGCGGAGCGAGGACATCGTCGCGGGCCCGGAGCTCGCCGATCCGCGCGTCAGGATCGTGGTGGAGATGCTCGGCTACGGCTCGCCCTCGGCGTACATCGTCAACCTGCCGCTGGCCCAGCTCCTCGCCGTCAGGATGACGAACCTGTCGCTCCGGCACGGGATCTCGCCGATGGCCAGCGTGGCGTACGCGCTCCACGGCTTCTACCTGGCCGCGTTCTGGGGCCAGCCGCACGAGGGCTACAGGATCGTGCGGATGGGCGTCGCCCTGAACGAGAGGTACCGGGTCGACGCCATCAGGGCGAAGGTCGACTTCAACCTCGGGGTCGTCATGAGCCACTCGAGGCCGCAGCGAGAGGCGCTCGAGGTCCTCCAGCGGGCGCGGGTCGCCGGGATGGAGACCGGCGACTTCATGTTCGCGTCGGCGGCCTCCAACCTCGTCGCCCAGATGAAGCTCAGCCTGGAAGGCGAGCTCCGGCGCGTGCGCGAGGACGTCGGCGGGTTCCTGCGCTTCACCTCCCGCACGAAGGACCCGCTGTCGACGGCGGTCCAGACCGTCGCGCTGCAGGTGATCCAGAACCTCGAGGGGCGCACGCTGGACCGCGGCACGCTGAGCGACGCCGGCTTCGACGAGGACGCCTTCGTGCCGAAGCTCGACGTGATGGCCTTCGCGATCGTCGCTGGCTTCTACTACACGAACAAGCTCGCGCTCGCGTACCTCTACGGCGATTACGAGGGCGCGCTGCGGATGGCGCGCCGCGCGCACGAGCGGGCCCGCGCCGTGACGGGCCAGTACATCGGCATCGTCGATCTGCCGCTCTACACCTGCCTCACCCTCCTGGCGCTCGGCCCTCGGGCGAGCGGGGAAGAGGGCGGCGCGCTGGCCGAGATGCTCGCGTCGAACCACGACAAGCTCGCCGTCCTCGCGCGGGACTGCCCCGAGCTCCGGCACCTGGAGCTGCTCGTCCGGGCGGAGCGCGCGCGCGTCGCCGGGGAGGCGCTGGAGCCGATCCTCGAGCTCTACCAGCAGGCGAGCGACGCGGCGGAGAAGGCGGGGTACGTGCGCTACCGCGCGCTCGTCAGCGAGCTCTTCGGCAGGTTCCTCGCGGCGAGGCGCGTGCCGTGGCTCGCGCGCTCGTGCCTCGTCGAGGCGTACCAGGCCTACGCGCGCTGGGGCGCCACGGCCAAGCTGCGGCAGATGGAGGAGGCGTACGTCGAGCTGCTCCCCCGCGCGGCGGCGGGCCAGCCCGCGTCCGCGAGCGTCCTGTCGAGCCTGACCTCGGTCGGCTCGTCGACGACCGACACGGTGGCGCGGCGCGTGGCGCTGCTCGACGCGGCGGCGCTCATCCGCGCCGCGCAGGCGGTGGCGCGCGAGATCGACCTCGGCCGCGTGATGACGCGGCTGCTCCGGCTCGCCGTCGAGAGCGTCGGCGCCCAGCGGGGCGCGCTGATCCTGGACCACGAGGGCGGGCCGCGCGTGGAGGCCGTCGCCGAGGACGAGGGCGAGGTGCGCGTCGGCCCGTCGACGCCCGTGCGCGAGAGCGGCGCCGCCGCAGCGCGGGTGATCGAGCTCGCGATGCGCACCGGGAGCGCCGTCGTCGTGGCCGACGCCGCGCAGGACGGGCGGTTCGACGGCGACCCCTACGTCGCGGCGCGCAAGCCGCGATCGGTGCTCGCGCTGCCCATGGTGAGCCAGGGGGAGATCTCGGGCGTCCTGTATCTGGAGAACAACGCCGCGCCCGAGGTGTTCTCGCCCGCCCGCCTCGACGTGCTCGAGCTGGTCGCCGCGCAGGCCGCCATCGCCGTGAAGAACGCGCTGCTCTACGCGCGCCTCCAGGCGGCGAGCGACGAGCTCCGCAGGGCCAACGACGCGCTCGAGGCGGCCGTCGCCGCCCGCACAGCGGAGCTCTCCGCGGCGAAGGCGCAGCTGGAGGCGGAGCTCGTCGAGCGGGAGAGCGCCGAGCGGGCGCGCGCCGCCCTCCAGGAGGACCTCATCCGCGTGCAGCGCGAGCGGCTCGCCGAGCTGTCGACGCCGCTCATCCCGATCACCGACCAGATCATGGTCATGCCGCTCATCGGGACCCTGGACGCGGAGCGGGCGGACGAGGCGCTCGAGACGGCGCTGCACGGCGTGGCGGACACGTCGGCGCAGGTCGTCATCCTGGACATCACGGGCGTGAAGGGCGTGGACAGCAGCGTCGCCGCGACGCTCGTCCGGGCCGCGACCGCGCTGCGGCTGCTCGGCGCCGAGGCGGTGATCACCGGGATCCGAGGCCACGTGTCGCAGACGCTGGTCAGCCTCGGGATCGATCTCAGCGAGACCGTCGTCCAGGGGACGCTCCAGCGCGGGATCGCGTACGCGCTCCGGAAGACCGGCCAGGCGCGGCAGCTCGCCGCCATGGCCCCTCGCTGACGGCCCGCGGTCGCGGGCGCTCAGTTGGCGAGCTTGCTCGCCTCTCGCGGGCCGAAGATCGCCTCCCAGTTCGAGCGGTAGGCGTCGGTCGCGACCTGAGCGGGGCCTGACCGGGGCGACTCGCGCGCCGCCGGGAGGAGCACCTCCACGTCGAAGAGCCGCGCGTGCTCGGACCGCTGCGTCAGCTTCACGAGCTCCCCGTTCAGCGGGCGCCCGTGCTCGGTGGGCCGCAGCTCGCCGATCTCGAGCCGGTCCTCCCGGCTCCGGATCACCCGGAAGCCTTCCCCCTGCTCGACGGGGCCATGGATGAAGACGACATCCTGATTCGCGGCGGGCGCGGGCGTGTCCTGGTTCTGCGGGGGCTCGTCCTTGCCCATCGCGAGAGTTTCCCACGTTTGCCCCCCGGAGCGCCAGGTGAAGCGAGCGCGCGATCACCAGCTGTCACCGCCAGTCACCGCCTGCCGCCCATCGCTCACCGCCTCCGCCCCCGTTGCTCGGTGGCTCCGTTGCTCCCCGCGCCACAACGCTGCGCATCACGGCGGCGCGTGTTCACGTGGCACGTGGCGCATGGCCAGGGCCTCCAAAACTTGGCCAGCGCGGGGCTTACGCCGTACTGCCGGCCAATGGGCGCTCTGCACCGCGGAGGGCCCGCGACGGCGGACGCGGCTTCGCGGCGGAGGTATGGGCGTATGAACGGTCGAGGCGCAGAGGGAGAGGGCGTTCGCAAGGCGCCGGAATCCTTGGACAGGGAGCGCGAGGGCGGCGGCGAGCGGCGCGCTGGCGCCGGGCAGCGGGTCCGCGTCGAGGCGCTCGTCGCGGTCGGCGAGACGTCGGGCGGCGGCTTCGAGGCCGAGTCGATCGACATGTCACCCGAGGGGATGCGCCTGCGCACGGCGTACCTGCCGCGGGTCGGCGACGCCCTGATCTGTCGGTTCGACGGGCTCGGCAAGGAGCTGGTCGTCGAGGGCGAGGTCTGCTGGCGCGCCGAGCAGGCGCGCGGCGGCGAGTTCGGCCTGCGCTTCACCGGCCTCGACGCCGGGTCGGAGGAGGCGGTGCGCGCGATGTGCTCGTCGATCGACGCGGGCGCCGCGGGCCCTGCGCCGGCGCTCGCCGTCCAGGCCGCGGCCGCGTCGCCCGGGGCCGCGCAGCGGGGCTCCCGCGTGCGGCTCCACATCGAGGGTCTGGGCTCGCCGATGAAGGCGCGCGTGCGCGGCGGCGGGCTCGACGACCTCGAGGTCGGCTCCAACCTGGAGTTCCTCAAGGTGGGCCGCTCCCTCGAGCTGGAGGAGGTCGATCAGGGCACGCGCCGCGAGGCGTACATCGATCACGTGAAGGTCGAGGTCGACCCGGCGACGAGCGTGCCGCAGCTCGTGGTCACGCTGGCCTACGAGGCGCCCCGCGCGGCCAGGGCGCCGCGGCCGCGGCCCTCGTCGCCCGAGGCGCTCCCCCCGGCCCCGGCGCGATCTTCCCATGACGCCGGCGCGCCGGCGCGGGCGCAGTCGTCGCCGCCGCCGCAGGGCGAGCGCGCCGCTTCGCGACCGTCGTCGGCGCCGACCGTCCCGGCGCGCGATCATCAGAGCGAGCGCGCGGCTGCGCGGCCTTCCTCGGCGCCGACGGTTCCGGCGCGCGATCCTCAGGGCGAGCGCGCGACGGCGCGGCCTTCCTCGGCGCCGGCGGCCGAGCCTCGGGGCGAGCGCGCCTCATCGGGCGTGAGCGGCGGCGCGAGCGGCGGCGCGGCGGCCCACGCGGACGACGACCACGACAGCGACGTGTCGCCGGCGCTCTCGGCCCGGGAAGCGCGCGCGGGCGCCGAGGCGGCCCCGTCCTCCGCGGACGACGGAGCGCCGTCCTCCACGGGGAGCGCGGCCGAGGACGCGGGCGCCGAGGCGGCTGCCGACGCGCAGCCGGGCCGGCTGCGCGAGGTCGGCGAGAAGGCCGCGATGGCGGGCAAGGCGGTGGCGGGCAAGCTCGCGCCGGCGCTCGCCGGCGCCGGGGCGCGCGCGGCCACGGCGATGGCGGGCCTCGTGGCGAGGATCAAGGCGCGGCGCGCCGCGCGGGCAGGCGACGGCGACGGCGACGGGTCGGGCAAGGACGGCGGCCCGCGCCGCAAGACGGCGCCGCCGCCGGCTGGCGCGCTGAAGTCCGGCGGGCGCCGGCTGGTGCGCGAGGAGCCCGAGGAGGCGGCGGGCGAGGACGGGGAGCCGCCGCGCTTCAACAAGAAGGCGGCCGCGGTCGGCAGCTTCCTTGGGCTGGCGGCGGTGCTCGTCGTGTTCGGGGCGGCGCGCCTCTTGGGCCTGCGGGGCGGCGACGCGCCCGCGGCCGGGGCCGAGTCGGCCGCGGGCGCGCCGGCGCTGCCAGCGTCGGCGTCCTCCGGCGCGCCTGCCCTCGCGGCGGCCGCGGGGCCGGGCGGCGCGCTCACGGCGAACGTCCCGCTGTTCGGTGCGACGCCGCTGTCGACGACGGAGCCTGTGCCGCCGACGCCGCCGGCGGATCCGAGCGCGCTGGCCGGCGGCGCGCTCGCGCCGGGCGCGGCGGTCCCGGGCGGGCCGGGCGAGGACGACGAGGTGGAAGCGGCGGACGACGGCGACCGGGAGGGGCCGCGGGAGTGGGGGCAGGGGTCGGTGAGGAACCCCATCGTCCTGAAGCTCAAGATGGACGGTCCGATCGAGGAGCTGAACGGCGCGGCTGGCGCGATGGGCTTCACGGTATCGCTGCCCGATCGGCGGGCGCTGTCGTCGGGCAGCGGCCTCGCCCGCAAAGACAAGCGCATCGCGTCGGTGCGCGTGGTCAACACCGCGCACGGCGCGGAGGTCACCCTGCAGTTCAAGGACGGCGTGCCCGCCTACAAGGCGAAGGCGCGCGGCGATCGCCTGGAGATCTCGCTCGGCCGCGGCGAGTCGAAGAAGGTGGCGTCGAAAACGAAGCCCGAGAAGAGCGAGAAGCCCGAGAAGAAGAAGGGCGGCGACGCCAAGAAGAAGAGCGAGAAGGGGAGCGCCAAGAAGGACAAGGAGCGCTGAGGGGCGGTCGGCCGAGCAGGGCCGGCGGCTCGCAACGAACCGGGTCCGCCGCTGGTACCGAATCGCTCGACGATCGCCGATCCGCGCGGAGCGCCGCCCGCCTGGCGTCGAATCACGGCTCGGCTCCTTCCTCTCCTCAGAGGAAGTAGTGGACCGTCAGGTTGACGGACCCGCTGCTGGCGTTGCTGCTCTCGCCCATGTACTCGTAGCTCAGGATCGTCCAGCGCCCGGTCATCTCGAACCCGAAGCCCTTCGGACGACCCCACAGAACGCCCAGCTCCAGCATGCCGCCCAAGGCGTCGTCGAACCGAGCATCGGCGCCGCCGAGGACGCCGTCGCCATAGAGGTGCGGGTTGAGCTCCAGGATCCCGCCCGCGGCCACGACGCCGTGCCACGAGCTGTCGATTGCCACCAGGCTTCGGACGGAGGCCATCAATGGGATGCGCTCCAGCTTGATCGAGCCATCGGCGTCGACGAGGGTGCTCTTGTACTTCCACCCGGCGTCCAGCCCGAGACCGAGTCCCACGCGATCTCCGAGCCAGAGAGGCGTCCAGGTCAGTCCACCGGAGAGGGAGACCCCTTCTCCGGCGTGGACGGCGGTCGTGGAGCCGTCCGAGTACGTGAGCTCGGCGAGCTCATCGCCGCCGAAGGCGAGGCCGAGCGAAGCGTGCAGCCCCAGAGACGAGAGCCATTCCCCGCGGCGCAGGGCCGGGGCGAACTCGTTCGGAGCGGCATCCGCCTCGGGTGCTGCGGAGGGAGCCTCGGCGCGCGCCACGGAAGCCCAACCCAGTATTCCCACCCCCAGCGCCGTGATCAGGATCTTCGAGTTGATGGTCATGGTTCTCGCTCCAATCCGAGCTGTCAGCCGGTGACGACGATGTTGTCGCGCACGCCGACGAGTACGCGTTTGCCAGCGCGGCTCTTCCCGACGTCGCGCGGCCTCTGAACGCCGTCATGCCGGCGATCGGTGCGGCGTCAGCCTTGGTGAAGGACAGGCACGCTGGCGTTGTGTGAGCCTTCGAGTGACGAGGCGATAGACAATGTGTTTGTTGCGTAATCTTGTCAACGGCGAAGCAGGGAGGGGTCATGGCGTCATGGCGGCATACCCAGCAGGCTTGGGTCGAACTCCCGGGAGCGCTCGCCACGGACGCCGCGCAAGGCTCGGTCGATGGATGCGCAGGAGCGTCGCGGTGGGGCCGACCCGCGCATGCCTCTGTCGCGGGATCGGGTGTTGCGGGTGGTGCTTCGCTTCGCCGATGAGGCCGGCCTCGACGCCGTGACGATGCGGGCTGTCGGCCAGCGCTTGCACGTCGAGGCCATGTTCCTCGACAAGCATGTCAATCATAAGGGCGATATCGTCGACGATCTCGTTGAGATCGTTGTCTCCGAGATACTTTGCCTTCGGCGCTGAGGGCGCCGCCGGGGGGGCGCAACGGATTGGATCCGTTGGGAGGGGGCGCCGCCAGGGGGTTGTGGCGGACCGGATCCGTTGGAAGGGGGCGTCGCCAGGGGGTTGCGGCGGACCGGATCCGTTGGAAGGGGGCGTCGCCAGGGGGTTGCGGCGGACCGGATCCGTTGGAGGGGGGCGTCGCCAGGGGGTTGTGGCGGACCGGATCCGTTGGAAGGGGGCGTCGCCAGGGGGGGCGCAGCGGATCGAGTCCGTTGGGAGGGGCGTCGCCAGGGAGGTCGCAACGGATCGAGTCCGCGGGGAGGGGCGTCGCCAGGGTAATGGTCAAAATTGACCAACCGGCCCAGCGCGACCTTGACTCCCGGTTCGGGGACGGGGTGGTCAAACCATGATCCATGGCGTGACTGTCCTACCAGTCAACGCATGGCGTCGTACGACCGGAGCGGTTCGTCCGACTGCCTCGCGGGCGGTCTGTACAGTGAGAGTGTACGACGCGTCGTACACTCGCCCCCGAAGGCCGAGCCCGGGAGCCCGTCTGTGGGAAGACAGTCAAGGCAAATGGATTTCTGATACGCCATGGCGTATATGCAGTCGTAGACACCAGGCAAGAGGTGGATCATGGACGGCACAACTGGGTCCGCGGATACAAACCAGCGTCGAGACAGCGTGCCGAGCGTTCAGCGCGGCATCCCGGATGACCACCCGGTCCTCCAGGCTTTCCGCCGCGCGCCGGTGGTCCCGGGTCGCGCCTCAGATGAGGAGCGCGAGGTGTTCGCGACCGCCGCCAATGGCCCCTGGATCCCGCACGAAGAGCTCATGGCGGAGATCGAAGCGCGCTGCCCTCGATGAGGTTGCGTGTTGATTGGTCTCCGCAGGCCGGCGCCACGCTTCTGCGGATTCACTATCTCGTTGCGTCTGACGTAGGCGCGGCCGTACACCGCTTCGCCGCGACCGGCGAAGGCAACCTGTACAGTTACGACGAAGATGCCGGCATCAAAATCCGGCTCGCAACCGAGACCTACCATGCGGTGATGACGGTCAACCGCGAGGAAGGCGTGGTTCGAGTCTGGCACCTCTACCGTCCGTAGTGCGTCAATTGCCGGTGGCATCCTGTTTATGACAGGCGACACCTTACGCCGCTTGACGGCGTGACCCCTCAGTTCAGCTCGACCGGCTCGTCCTCGCCCTGCCGGTCGACCTGATGCCGCAGCAAGGTCGTCAGCGCGACCTCGTCCTCCACCTCCCACCCGTCCCGCTTCATCAGGTCGATGTAGGCGAGGTGCGCCTCCGGGAGCGTCTGCATCTTCAGGTCAAGCACGTCCTCGCGTAGGTAGACGTCCGCCTCGCCGCGTTCGGCGACATGCTCGACCCTCGCCACGCACCGCTCGCGGTCCGCAAGGACGATCGAGCCGACCGCGGGCGCCTCGTCGACCTCCACGCGCTTCGTGATGGCGTGCCCGCCGTTCTCCAGGATGAGCCTCGCTCGCATGCGGCGACCCTACCACGCGCGCCGCGCTGCTCGTTGGCGCTCGCGACCGACGACGCGAAAACGCCGACAAACAGGCTGTAAACGCGCATGATAGCTAGGACAACCCGTGTCCTAGGTGCGCGAAAACCGCGGGAAACAAGGCGTTTCGTTGCTATCTTGCAGGGTACTTAGCAAAGCGCCCTGCCCCCGGCTGGTCCCCGGAAGCAGGGCTGCGAACACCGGACGGTGGCCCGTCCAGCGCACCTCGCACGTGCAGCATGGGCCCCCGCTCGGAGAGAGGCAAGGCCCTGCATGGCACACGTGCTGCCCATGGCGAAGCGCGTCGAGGTCGTGTCACATCTCGTCGAAGGGGCTGGCATCCGCCCCACGACGCGGCTCACGGACGTGAGCAAGCCGGCGGTCCTGTCGCTGCTGCTGCGCGTCGGCGAAGGCTGCGAGCGGCTGCACAACCGGCTCGTGCGCGGCGTCGACTGCGTGACGGTCCAGGTCGACGAGATCTGGAGCTACGTGCAGAAGAAGCAGGCGCGCGTGCAGCCGGGCGACTCTGCCGAGGTCGGCGAGGCGTACGTGTTCGTCGGCATGGCGAGCGCGTCGAAGCTCGTCATCAGCTACCGCGTGGGGAAGCGCGACGAGGTGAACACCGCCGCCTTCATCAAGGATCTCCGCGCGCGGCTGGTGAGCGTCCCGCAGCTCTACAGCGACGGGTGGGCGCCCTACGTCGCCGCGGTCGGCTCGTCGTTCGCCGGCTCGGCCGACTACGCCCAGGTGGTGAAGAACTACCGCCGCAAGGGCCGCAAGGACGACGATCACAGGTACGAGCCACCGCGCGACCCCTTCATCACGAAGACGCCCGTCTTCGGCGTGCCCGACATGAAGCGCGCCAGCACGTCGCACGTGGAGCGCCAGAACCTCACGATCCGCATGCACATCCGGAGGTTCACGCGGCTCTGCAACGGGTTCAGTAAGCGCCTCCCGCACCACAAGGCGGCCGTCGCGCTGCACATGGCGTTCTACAACTTCTGCCGCCCGCACGAGGCGCACCGCGTGACGCCCGCCATGGAGGCCGGGCTGACCGATCACGTCTGGAGCGTGGAGGAACTCGTCGCGGTGGCGCTTGCCGAAGCGCCGGGGGAGCCGCCGCAGCCCAAGGCGCTCAAACTGCCGGAGCCGCCCCCGGGAGCGCCTACGGCGCCCGCACGGGCCTTGCCGAACGGGCGCGGGTTCCTGCGGCTGGTTGGGTCGGCACCGGCTACGCCTGTGGCACCGACGCCCGCTCCGGAGCCTCCGCCGTCAGGGCCACCGCCCGCTCCGGAGCCGCGCAGGATGGTGCAGTTGAGCTTGTTCAACGGTGAGTAGGCGACACTTCCGCACGCATCGACCAACGCGATACGTCGCGCAATGACCGCAGACCGCCACCACCCTCGCCTATGAAGGCTATGGTCACATGACTTTCAGCATCACTTCAAGGTGATGCTTGATGGCCATCCTCTTCGCGTATCCGAGGCTCTTGAACTGTTGCGATGAATGGATTCCTAGATACTCATCACAAGTTGGCGTGTGATTGAACTCACCAAGTAACGGGAGCGCGCCGACCAACTTCGTCAGTGCTTCCAAGAACTTGCCCTCGATGTCAGCTGGCGAGTCAGTACGATCAGACACAAAGTGTCTAACGTGCAGGTTCCCGCCATTGTTGTCGTTGCGGTACACGTGATGCAGGGCGACGGCGTGCGCCGGCCCCCCATCTTCCAAATACTCCGCGCCGACGATCGAGTAGTCGCCAAAGCCGGCGTACGTATCGTCTGGGTACAGCAGGTGCATGTCAGTAAAGAAGTCGTCAGCAGGGTACTTGGCGTTCTTCTCGGCTCGCTTGAATCGATCCTTAACCAGAACACGTTTCTCCGCGGGGAATCTACGGCAGACGTCCAACGGCAGATTCCCGTCCAGAAACACGTGGTACACGGCGGACCGGTGCTTAGCAAGGCGCTCAAGCAGTTGCGGATCCGCTGGCTGTCCGTCATACACCAACGCGAACCCAACGTCGCCGAACGCGGCGTTCAGCCAGTCTAGCTGCTTGGCGGCAAACGATGCATCCACGTACATCGCCGGGATGTAGTTGTCGTACTCGGACAGCGACTGCCTGATTAAGCCATTCTGCACGGCACTAGTGTCATTGGCCAATTCACCACGTCGTGGATTTAGGAGCAGCATGAACCGCATGCTCTCCTGAGCGAATCTATCTAGGCTTAGGCGAGCGGTGGCATTGGCGTTGACTGGCTCTATAATCGGGAGTATGCGCCTGTGGCGCGCCAGCTGTGGCGCAAGTTCACGAAGCGCGAGCAACTCATTGAGCTTTCCCCTCAAAAGCGGAAAATACATAACGCCCCCTTATGTTACACAAGGACTCAACAGGGTCGATTCGACTCGCGAAATATACCTCGACGATCCGGAAATGGTCATACACAGGTAGTTCAGCGAACGGGGCACCTTCCCGAGAAGATGCCACCCGGCATAATAGTCGGTCCGGCGTCTCAGCGCCGATAGCAGAACGGAGTGCGCAATCGATGGCGATAGCTTGCAGAATAGCTCCTTGCACTCTGTGTATATTCTAGTATTCGGAACATCCGGGACGCGCCCAAAGTGGGACTTTATTGCGTCTACGTACTCCTGACGGCGCAGACAGTCGAAGATGCTCGCAGGGGACGTTTCATTCTTATGTGACGCGCTCTTCCTGACTGTCCTGAGCGTCAACTGCTCGGCGACGCAAAGCAGGCCGATGTCAGCGTCGATGGTCGCCATGAGACGCTCGCATACATCGACGGATGCGACTATGTAGATCTTGTCAAAGATCCTTTTGTATGCGCTGATCTGCTCTGGCAGTTTCGCTAACGAGTCCAGGTCCGTTTTGATCTCGTATGCCGATGAGGTGCCGTTTGCGATGACGACATCTGCGCGGCAGTCTCCGCTTCTGAACTCGCCGACCATTGCCGACGTTTCTGGCGAGTGCAGTTTTAGGTGGATCTCGTTCGCGATCGCGTTCTTAAATACGTATTCGCACCTGTAGTGCTCGGCCATCAGTGCGTGGATGTCGTCAAGCACAGAGCATAGCGGACGCTTGAGCGCGTCCGGTGAGAGCCCGGCGTTGGCCGTAGCCTCCCGCAGCGTCCCCAGGTGCTTCCCAGCCACCGCGCGTTCCAAGAACGGCGATCGGAAGAGGAGCGCCGCAGGCGCGAGCCGTTTTGCAAACGTTCCTGTATCCATGAGGTCGTGCGCGGTCGTGGGTGACGCCGACCGAATTTTCGCTTGACTAGCTGGCCAAATCAAGGCGCTGATGAACAGTCTCGGACGGTAGGGCTGGCGCGCAGGATCCTGCGCGCCAGCCCTACCGGGAGCTAGGCCGGCGCGCCTTGAACCACCCCGCCCGCCGTCGGCCATCTGCGCCATCACGGCGTTCTCGCGCAGGACCTCGCCCGGCGCGCGCCTACCTGTCGTGCCGCACGAAGAGCTGGTCGATGGCGTCGAGCGCCTGGATCGCGCCGATCGCTTGCTGCGCCGCTGCGCGCTGGTCCTTGGTTCGAGCCTCGATGAGGGCGTCGAGGACATCGGCCCAGAGCTTGTCGCGGTTCCACGGGCGCACGCCCGGGAAGTCGCAGAGCGCCGGGACCTCGCTGGCGATGAGGGAGAGGTCGTCGGCGCTCAGGACGCGCTTCCTGTAGTCGGGGCCGCTCATCGGCGCCTCCGGAGCTTCCGAGCGAGGCGCGCCCGCGCGAGCCGCAGGCGGCTTCCCGCCGTGCCGAGCGGGATGCGGAGGATGCTGGCGATCTCGGTGCCGCCGTGGCCGAGTGCTGCGAGGACGAGCACCTCGCGGGCCCAGAGCGGCATCGCAGCGATCGCCATGAGGGCGGTGCCGGCGTCGATGCGCTCGCCGACGTGCCCGGGGTCTACGCGCTCCTCGCCCGTGGTCGCCCATGGGTCGAAGACGGGCACCTCGCGACGTCGGAAGGCGCGCTCGTGGTAGTGCGTGCAGTGGAACCGGCACACGCCGAAGAGCCAGCGCTTCAGCGCGTCCTGCGGTTCGCGCGTTCGGTCGGGTCTGTAGCGCCCGGCCTGGGAGCTCATCCAAGCCCCGAGCACGACGTCCTGGCACACGTCGTCGAGATCGACGGCGCGCACACCGAGACCACGCAGAGCGCTGCGGATCAGCGGTTCCTGCGCGGCGATCTCGGTGATGGTCAGGACGCGAGCGGGGCCAGCGTTCGGGCCCCACGGGCTCATGGGGCACCCCGGCCGCAGTACGGGCAGCGGTCGGTCGCAGCGCTCAGCCCGCCGAGGAGCTGCGCGACGGAGACGCCGGCCGCCCTGGCGGCGCACTGCGCGGTCGCGAGCGACCCGTTGTCGCGCCCGTTGGCGATGCCCTCGATGCAGTTGACGGACACGCCCATCACCGCGGCGAGGCACGGCCACGAACCGTACGCCTTGCGAAGGTGGCGCAGCGCGGCACGAAGCCGCATGCGCTGGGTCGGGGTAAGGGAGACGCTGGGGGCGGTTTGGCGACGGCGGCGCTTGGGCGCACGTTCGCCTTCTTGCTCGCCCGAAGGCGAACGGACTACGGTCAGCATGTCGGACCTCGGTTCTGTCGGGGTTCGGCCACGCAGCCCGGACGATTGCCGTCGTCGCGGGCTGCACTTCCTTGCGCCGAACGCTACGGACCGAGATCGCTGTTCGCCACGCGAATCAGGCTATTTTGACCACTCGCGGGCAAAACTGACCACTACCGTCGCCAGGGGGGGCGCAACGGATCGAGTCCGTTGGGAGGGGCGTCGCCAGGGGGTCGCAATGGGTCTGGGCCGTTGAGGGGGCCGCCGGGGCCGCGACGCGCGCTGACTGTCCGCGCCCTGGGCCCACGTCGCCGAAGGTCCTGCTTGATTCCCCATCCACGGCAGCCGCGGTAGGCCCCCGTGGCATAGGTGTTAACCATGCGCGTTCAGGGCCCCAAGCCAGCCCCCAGCAGCGACCACTGCCGTCGTGAACGTGGTCGTGGTCGTGGTCGTGAACGTGGTCGTGGTCGTGGTCGTGAACGTGGTCGTGGTCGTGGTCGTGAACGTGGTCGTGGTCGTGGTCGTGGTCGTGAACGTGGTCGTGGTCGTGGTCGTGGTCGTGAACGTGGTCGTTAACGGCTCAGGCGTGAACGTGAACGTCTCGTCCCGTCAATCGTCGACCAAGGTACCGGCGGAATGTTCACGTCTACGATCATGTCGTCGACGACCACGACCACGACCACGACCACGACCACGACCACGACCACGACCACGTTCACGTTCACGTTCACGTTCACGTTCACGTTCACGTTCACGTTGGTGAACGCTGGGGGGGGTCGCGCTTGGGGCCCTGAGCGCGACCGAACGACCTCCGCTGCCGCGGCCCTACACCGATCTCCCCGGCCCCACAGGCGGCGGGATCGACCACTCCGCGCTGTCCGACAACCGGGGCTCCGCCTCCTCCGCCGCGCTCCCGAAGAAGTCCACGACGTCGTGCCGCCTCGCCTCCGCGTCCGCGCGCCCGAGCTCGATGAGCTTCCGCGTGAACGAGCCGTCGAACAGGAGATAGCTCGCGAGATCCGCGTCGTTCTCCGCGCCGACGTCCACCAGCGAGAGCAGCCTCCGCATCATCGCCGGCCCGCCCTGCAGCTTGCCCGCCCTCACGTGCTCCGCCGCCAGGCGCCCGAGATCCACGCTCGGCCGCACCACCAGCGTCTCCACCCGCCGGTACGGCAGCGCCCCGCGCAGCGCCGCGGCCCCGTTGATCGATTGCAGGAAATCCGGGCCGAACGCCTGCTCCCCGTCCTCGATCATGTGGTTCACCCGCGTCAGCACCTCGAAATCGGTCTGGATGTGGTCGAGCAGGAACGCGTTCAGCACCTTGCCGAGCACGAGCGCCATCCCCGGCGGCTTGCCGCTGTCCCCCGCGTCGATGCTCCTCACCTCGCGCGACAGCCCGATCGCCAGGACGTGCGTCGCCCCCAGCCGCAGCGCCGGCGCGATCGGCGTGTTCTGCCGCACGCCCCCGTCCATGAACAGGTCGCGGCCGATCCGCACCGGCGGGAACAGGATCGGGATCGCCGCGGACGCGAGCGCGTGCTGCGGGCCGATCAGCGCCCCCCGGATGATCGTCCGCGGCGGCGCCGTCGTCGGCAGCGCCCCGTCCGGGCCCGTCTGCATGAAGATCACCGTGCGGCCCGTCCCGATCTCCGTCGCCGACACGCTCACCGCCGAGAGGTAGCCGTGGCGCAGCGTCCGCGCGATCGCGCGCCACGGGATCTCCCGCTCGACGAGCCGCTGCATCGGCGACACGTCGAACAGGCCCACCCCCTCCGACCCGCCCCCGAACAGCAGCTTCGGCATCGAGATCGCCTGCCGGACCCCGAAGCCGAGCACCGTCTCCAGCTTCAGCTGCGTCCACAGGTTGACGAGCCGCCGCACCCCCAGCGTCGGATCGTCGAGGTGCGCGGCGAGGTAACACGCGTTCACCGCGCCCACCGACGTCCCGCACAGGATGTCGATGCGCGGCGGCGCCCCGCGGAGGCGGGCGAACGCGTCGAGGACGTACGACAGCACGCCGACCTCGTACGCGCCCCGCGCGCCTCCGCCCGAGAGGATCACCGCCACCTTGCGCCGCGGCTTCGCCCCGGTCCTCGCGCCCGTTCCCGTCATGCCATCTCCCCGCGGCGGAGCGGGTCGTGCGCCGCCGCCGGTCCGTCCGCCTCCGCGGCGAGGACCCGCCGCACCACGGTGCGCTCCAGGAACAGCGCCCTGAGCCGCGCGTCGCGGATGTAGCCCGCCACCCTCCGCACGTGCGCCGCCGCGCGGTGGTACGCGTCCGTCGAGCTCGCCGGCGCGCCCTTCTGCAGCGCCTCGCAGCAGAGATCGCGCACCTCGATGCCGTACTCCGAGCTGCCCGCCTCGACAGCGCCGAGCGCCGTCCGCGCGAGCAGCACCCCGGAGTGGACCTCCCCCGCGTCCACCCGCGACGCCGCCTCGATCGCCGTCGCGTGGGCGTGGTAGCTCATCAGCCCCTGCGACTCGGCGAGCTGCCGCGCCTCGGAGGCGTTCGCGATCGCGCCCTGGATATCGCCTCGCGCCCTGGCCAAAAGGCCGCGGACGTTGCGCTCGTGGATCATGTCGTAGACGCTGCCGGTCACCGCGATGAGCGCGCCCGCATCGGCGCAGAGCGTGCGCGCGGCGTCGACATCGCCCGCCTCGAGGAGGATCCCTGCCGAGCAGAGGAGCGTGTCGGCCCGCGCATCCTGATCGTCATAGCGCTCGTGGGCCTCGCGCGCCCGCTTCATGTACGCCAGGCTCCGCGGTACGTCCCCGAGCTTCGCGTAGGCGTGGCCGATGTTGCTCAACGTTTTGGCGATCTGGAACCGGCCGCCGATCGCGAGATCGATGGAGATCGACGAGAGCCCGACCGCGATCGCGTCCTCGAAGCGCTCGAGCACGAACATCGCCACCGCGAGCGAGTTCTTCGCGCGCGCCTCGCTGCGGCGCGCCCCCACCGCGCGGAACACCGCGATCGCCTCGGCGTAGGCCTCCACCGCCTCCTGCACGCGGCCGACCCGGCGCAGGAGCACCCCCTTCGTGCGCAGCACCTCCGCGCGCGCCCGCGGCGTCAGCCCGCCCGCCTGCGTCACCCGGAGCGCGCGATCCGACGCGCTGATCGCGCCCTGGACGTCGCCGAGCTCGCGCAGCACCTCCGACAGGATCGTGAGCGCCTCGACCTCGAGCGCGGGACGGCGCGCGATGCGCGCGATCTCGGCCGCGCGCTGCGCCACCGGCAGGCCGCGGGCGAGGTAGCCGTCGTCGAGGTCGAACCGCGCGGTGCGCACGAGGGCGAGCGCCGCCCAGCGGGCGTGGCCGCTCTCCTTCGCGAGCTGGCGCAGCGCCGCGAGGTGCCGCCGCCGGTCGCGGCGGCGGCCGAGGTGGCGGAAGATCGCCTCCAGCGCCTCGTGCGCGATCATCCGCCGCGTGTCGCCGTTCGGCAGGAGCGACAGCGCGCGCTCGTAGTACCGCCGCGACAGCTGCGCCTGGTGCCCCGCGCGCGCGGCCCGCGCGGCGTCGAGGTAGAGCTCCGCCGCCGGCCCGGGCGCCTCGCCCCGCGCGAGGTGCTGCGCCACGATCGCCGCCGAGAGCCCCTGCGAGAGCGGCGTCGTCGAGAGGTGCTCGCCGAGCCGCCGGTGCATGCGCACGCGGCTCGCGCCGTCGAGCGCGAGGTAGGCCACGTCGCGCACGAGCGGGTGCCGGAAGTCCACCGCCCCGGCGCGGCGATCGCACAGGCCGCGGGCGCAGAGGCGCGTCACCGCCTCGTCGTCGGCGAGCCGCGTCAGGTTCAGGATGTCGTCCTTGAGCAGCGGCCCCCCCGCGACCGCCAGCCAGTTCACGACGTCGTGCTCCGCCGGCGGCAGCTCGCGCAGGCGGTCGCCGATGAGCTGCTCCAGCGTCGAGGGCAGCGGCTCGCCGCGATCCCCCGTCCGGTCGTGGCGCACGAGCTCGTGCCGCCCGCCCGGGTGCTCGACGATCTCCAGCGTGCCCCGCTCGAGGAGCGCGTCGATCATCTCGAGCAGGAAGAACGGGTTGCCGGCGACGCGCGGCACGAGCTCGCCGCAGACGGCCGCCACCCCGTCGCGCACGCCGAGGCGGGCCTCGACGAGGCGCATCTGCTCCTCGGCGCCGAGCCCGCGGAGCTCGATCCGCACGAGCCCCTCGATGAACGGGGTCACGCGCTCCTCGGGGCGCGTGAGGAGCAGCACGAGCACCGGGAGCCGCTCCGCGCGCTGCTTCAGGAGCTCCGAGAGCAGCTCCAGGCTCGGCCGGTCGGCCCACTGGAGGCCGTCGATGACGACGACGAGCGGCTGGTGGCGCGCCAGCGAGCCGAGCAAGTACTTCACGCCCCGCACCACCACGTCGCGGCCGTAGGCGGCCGCCTCCTCCTCGGGGTGCTCGAGCTGCTTGCCGGTGACGAGCTCGGCGAGCCGCGTGACGATGCGCGCGCCGAGCGGCGAGCGCGCGATGGGCCCGAGCAGGGCGCGGATCACGTGGGAGGCGTCGTCGATCGCGTGGTCGAGCCCCATCCCGGTGACGTCGCGGAGCACGTCGCAGACCGTGGCGAGCGGCAGCTCGCTCTTCACGGGCGAGCACTCGACGTGGAGCACGCGCGCGTCGCCGGGGAGCTCCGAGAGGAACGTGGAGATGAGCGCGCTCTTGCCGATGCCCATCTCGCCGACGATGACGCGCGCCACGGACTGGCCGCGGAGCGCGCCGACCGGCGGGCTCGAGGGCCTGCTCGAGATGCTCGGGGGCCTGCTCTTCCGGCTCCCCGGCGGCTCGCTCTCGCCGAAGCGCGCGGGCGGCTCGACGTTGCCCTTCACGGGCGGCGAGATCGCCCGGTGGTAGGCCGCGTGCAGGTCGGCCCGCTCCGCGTCGCGCCCCACGAGGTCGTTCGGGGAGAGCGCGATCTCCGCCATGCGCTCCTCGCGGGTGAGCGGGCGCTGCAGCGCGTAGAGCCGCATCTGGTGCGGGACCGGGTAGCCGCGGGCGTCGTCGAGGTCGAGCGAGGGCGCGTCGCCCCAGCGGAAGTCGCGGCGGACGAGGCGGTAGACGCCGCCCGCGACCCACGTCTTGCCGAACGGGGTGCGGCTGCCGATGCGCTCGGCGAGGAAGTTCGCGGGCTCCTTGAGCGCGTGGTTGATGAGGTGCCCCTGCTCGTCGCGCTCGCCGTACGCGATGCCGCGGACGATGCCGATCGCGGCGCGGAGCTCGACGGGCAGGTCCTCCGACGCGCCCGCGAGCGCCTCGTGCACGTCGACCGCCAGCGAGGCCGCGTCGGCCGCGGCGCGCGAGGGGTTCGCGAGCAGCCCGACCACCGCGCGCGCGCTCGCGTGCGACTCCCACGACCAGATCGCCCCGTGCTTGAAGGCGATGGCGTCGAGGGTCGTGCGGATCGAGCGCCCGCTGCGCTTGCCGGCGAGCCGGCCCTGCGCCCCGAGCAGCGCGTCGACGCCCTCGATGCGCAGCGTGACCACGGCGACGTGGCGCACCTCGCGCACGGCGCGCGGCGCGCCCGTGCCCTCGGCGTCGCCGCCCGTGCGCGCGGCCGGCACCGCCGCGAGCGTCTGCGGCTGCGCCACCGAGCCGTCGTCCGCGGGCTGCTCCTCCGCGCCGTCCGCGCCCTCCATGCGCCGCGCGGCGCCCTCGCGCGCCTCCTCCGCGCGGTCGCGGCCGAGCAGGTGGGCCACGGTCTGCTCGACCGAGGCGTTGTCGACGAGCTCCTGCCGCGCGAGCAGCGCGCGCGCGACCGCCCCGGCCAGGTCGCGCGCGGTCTGGAAGCGGGCCTCGGGCTCGCGCTCCATGGCGCGCATCACGATCGCCTCGAGCTCCGCGGGGATGTCGCGCGCGTGCGACGACGGCGGGTCGAACCGGCCCTCCTTCACGGCCTGGAGCAGCGCCTCGTCGTCGAGCTTGCCGTACGGCGAGCGCATGGCGAGCAGCTCGTAGAGCACGACGCCGAGGGCGTAGATGTCGCTGCGCCGGTCGACGCGCTCGCCGCGCGCCTGCTCGGGCGACATGTACCCGAACTTGCCCTTCAGCACGCCGGGCTCCTCGCGGAACAGGTTGGCGCTGGCGATGCCGAAGTCGGCGATCTTCACGACGCCCTCGAGCGAGAGCAGGATGTTCTGCGGCGAGACGTCGCGGTGGACGATGGCGAGCGGCATGCCGCCCTCGTCCTTGCGCTCGTGGGCGTAGTGCAGCCCCTTCGCCGCCTCGGAGACGATGAACGCCGACACGAGCGGCGGGATCCGCGACTCCTTCTGCTGGGCGGCCCGCATCAGCTTGCCGAGGTCGAAGCCCTCGACGTACTCCATCGAGAGCAGCAGCCCGTCCTCGCCGTGGTCGGAGAACTCGTAGACCTGGACGATGTTCGGGTGGTTCAGGCGCGTGGCGAGGTGGGCCTCCTCCACGAACATCGCGCGGAAGCGCCGCGAGGCCCCGTGCGCGGGGAGGATGCGCTTGACGACGAGGAGCTTGTACGTCCCCTCGGCGCCCCGCTTCTTGGCGAGGAAGACCTCCGCCATGCCGCCAGCGCCGAGGCGGCGCTGGATCTCTAGGTCGGCGAGCTGGGACGGGTGCTTGGCCATGCAGCGAAGCGGCGCGCGGGCGCCCTGGCTGGGAGGCGCCGAGCGCGGTGAATCGGGTGACCGGTGATGAACGAGGTCCGCGCTCGGTTCCCCCGATCCATGGGAGGACTACGGGTTGACCCGCATGGTAGCGTCCCGCCCGCGTCTCCGGGGAGACAACCAGGGTGGAAAGGCGAATCTTTCTGGGTGGCTCGGGGATCCCCGCCGGGGGTGAGCCTGCCCGCGCGCCGCACATCCGCGATGGCGGCGCCGCCAGACCCCGGCCCTGACGCTTCGCTTGCAAGGCGCCCTCCCACGGCGCCCGACATCCGGCCGTTGCTGCGCCAGCAACAACAAAGCCGTTGCCGAAGCACAGGTCGTCTGTTAAAACGGATGCCGCGTCTGTGATGAGAGACGCCGGGCGTCCGACCCCGGCCGCTGGCCCTTGGCCATTGGGCCGAGAGGCGGTGGGGTCGTCGTGTGCGCGCGCCCGAAACCTTGAGGGCTTGTCATGGACATTCGCGTGACAGAGGCGGACGTCGTCGTCGTGGGCGGCGGCAGCGCAGGCTCCACTGCAGCGGTGGAGGCGCAACAGCGGTTGCCCCGGGGGAGGGTCGTCCTCCTCGAGAAGGCGCATATCAAGCGGAGCGGCGCCATCGCGATAGGCATGGATGGGCTGAACAACGCCATCATCCCAGGGCACGCGACGCCGGAGCAGTACGTGAAGGAGATCACGGTGGCCAACGACGGCATCGTGAACCAGCGCGCCGTCTATGAATATGCGCGCAACAGCTTCGCGATGATCCGGGAGCTCGACTCCTGGGGCGTGAAGTTCCAGAAGACGCGATCGGGCGATTTCGACGTCAAGAAGGTCCACCACAACGGGAGCTACGTGCTCCCGATGCCCGAGGGCTACGATCTCAAGAAGATCCTGACGCGCATGGTCAAGCGCGCCGGCGTGAAGGTCGTCAACCGCGTGATGGCGACGCGGATCCTCGTCACCGACGGCCACGTCGCCGGGGTGATCGGCTTCGACACCCGGGAAGGACAACTCGAGATCATCAAGGCGAGGGCGGTCATCCTGTGCTGCGGCGCCTCGGGGCGGCTCGGGCTGCCGGCGTCGGGCTACCTCCACGGGACGTACGAGAACCCGTCGAACGCGGGAGACGGCTACTCGATGGCGTACCACGCGGGCGCCGAGCTCTCGGGCATCGAGTGCTTCCAGGTGAACCCGCTCATCAAGGACTACAACGGTCCGGCGTGCGCGTACGTGACAGGCCCGCTCGGCGGGCACACGGTCAACGCGCGGGGGAACCGCTTCATCGAGAGCGATTACTGGAGCGGGCAGATGATGCTCGAGTTCTACCGGGAGCTCCACTCCGCGAACGGCCCCGTGTACCTGCAGCTCACCCACCTCGCCCCGGAGACGATCACCGAGGTCGAGCGGGTCCTTCACCAGACGGAGCGCCCGAGCCGCGGGCGCTTCCACGAGGGGAGGGGGCACAGCTACGCGAACGATCTCGTCGAGATGCACATCTCCGAGATCGGCCTGTGCAGCGGGCACAGCGCGTCGGGGGTCTGGGTCAACGAGAAGGGCGAGACCACGGTGCCCGGGCTCTACGCCGCCGGCGACATGGCGTGCGTGCCGCACAACTACCTGCTCGGCGCGCTCACCCACGGGAAGATCTGCGCGAAGAGCGCGCTCGACTACCTCGAGCGCGCGCCCGCGGTCGAGCCGCTCGCCGCCGCGGTCGACGCCGAGCGGGAGCGCATCCTCGCGCCCCTCTCGCGGCGGAGCGGGGTGGCGCCGCACCAGTACGAATACAAGGTGCGGCGCCTGGTGAACGATTATCTCCAGCCGCCCAAGACGGGGAACAAGATGACGCTCGGGCTCGAGTACTTCCTGCGCGCGAAGGAGGAGCTCGAGGAGGTCACCGCGGAGAGCCCCCACGAGCTCATGCGGGTGATGGAGTGCCATTTCATCCGCGACTGCGCGGAGATGGCGGCGCGCGCGTCGCTGTACCGGACCGAGAGCCGCTGGGGCCTCTACCACTACCGGCTCGATTACCCCGAGATGGACGACCGCAGCTGGTTCACGCACGTGCAGCTGAAGAAGGACGAGCGCGGCGAGATGGTCGCCTTCAAGAGGCCGGTGGAGCCTTATCTCTTCCCGATCGACGACGGCGAGCGCAATGCCTACCACCGGCTGCGCATCCCGGCCGAGGAGCAGCGCGCGTCGGCCTGACGAGCGCGCGAGAACGCGAGAATACGAGGTCAATCAAGCGATGGGTCACCTGCTCAACCGCGAACCCGTCAAGGCGCAGAGCGCCAGGTCCGTGGGCCACGCCGAGGCCGCCCTGCGGCTCGATCTGCCCGTCGTCATCGACGAGGCGTCGTGCATCAAGGGCTGCCGCATCTGCATCGACTCGTGCCCGGTCGATTGCCTCGCCATCGATCCCGAGACGAAGAAGGCCCGCATGGCCTACGACGAGTGCTGGTATTGCCTCGCGTGCGAGATCGATTGCCCCAAAGAGGCCATCACCGTGAAGATCCCCTTTCTCATCCGATAACGACCCCACGGCAGAGACGACATGACACAGCCTTCGCTCGCGCAGGAACTCGAGGGCATCCTCGGGGATCCCGACCCCGGCGCGCGCCAGCTGGCGCTGACGCAGATAGAGGATCTCTCGGATCCGGAGATCATCCACCCCCTGATCGCGGCCGTCCGCGACGAGGATCCGACGGTGCGGGCGCTCGCGCTCGGGCACCTCGAGGATCTCGGCGACGCCCGCGCGGTGCCCGCCGTCGTCGGGGCGCTCGACGACGAGGACGCCAACGTGCGGGAGGCGGCCGCCACGGCGCTCCGCGAGATCCGCGGGGCAGACGCCGCCACGCACCTCATCGACGCGCTGGGGCACGCGAGCCCGTTCGTCCGCACCTCGGTGATCGTGGCGCTCCGCGAGATCCGCGACCCGCGGGCGCTCGCGCCCCTCGAAGGCGCGCTCGGCGACCCGGATCCCGAGGTGCGGCGCGAGGCGGTCCTCTCCCTGGCCTACCTGCGACGGCCCGAGTCCGCGCCGGCGCTCCGCCCGAGCCTGCGCGATCCCGACGCGCGGGTGCGGCAGGTGGCGATCGGCGCGCTCGAGTCGCTCGGCGCGCCGGGCGAACCCGCGCTCGTCCAGGACCTCGTGCGGCTGCTCTCCGATCCGGACTGGCGGGTGCGGGTCGAGGCCGCCATCGTGCTCGGCCGCTCGGCGCACGGCCTCGCGGCGCCGTACCTCCGGAGCGCGCTCGACGACGGCGCCTGGCAGGTCCGGAAGGAGGCGGCGCTCGCGCTCGGGCGGCTCCGGGCCGCCTCGGCCACGGAGGACCTCGTCGGGCTGCTCGGGAGCGACCTCGCGGATCTGCGCAAGGCGGCCGCGCAGGCGCTCGGCGAGATCGAGGCGGCGGCCGCGGAGGCGCCGCTCCGCCGGCTGCTCGGCGACGCCGACGTCGAGGTGCGGAAGGCGGCCGGCCGCGCGCTCGAGGCCATCCGGGCGGGGACAGGACGACATGAGACCTTTGCGAGGGATTGATCCGATGACCAGGGCACTTCGCGCGCTCGTCGTCCTCACGTTGCTCGCTGCGGTCGTCGCCGGGCTGTCGTGCAAGCCCGAGGCGAAGCAGACGATCCGGATCGCGATCGGGACGCAGGACACGACCATCAATTGCGCCACCGGCGGGCTGCTCATCCGGGAGCTCGAGCTGCTCGAGAAGCACCTGCCGAGGGACGGCAAGTACAAGGACGTCACCTACGAGATCGAGTGGAAGGACTTCACCTCGGGGCCGCCGCTGACGACCGAGATGGTGGCCGAGAAGCTCGATATCGGCGCGATGGCCGACTTCCCCGGCGTGCTGAACGGCGTGGCGTTCCAGAAGCAGGGGAGCCGCAGCCGCTTCATCGCCACGCTCTCCGGCAGCGCGCTGGGGAGCGGCAACGGGATCGTCGTGCCGAGCGGCTCCCCGGCCCAGGGCCTGAAGGACCTCAGGGGCAAGCAGATCTCGGTGCCGTTCGGGTCGTCGGCCCACGGCATGCTGCTCCGGGCGATCCGCGATCTCGGCTGGGACCCGGACAAGGACGTGACGCTCGTCTCGCAGTCGCCGGAGGTGGGCGGCTCGTCGCTCAAGGCGAACAAGATCGACGCGCACGCCGATTTCGTCCCGTTCGCCGAGCTGTTCCCCTTCCGCGGCTTCGCCAGGAAGATCTACGACGGCTCCAGCGTGAAGGTGCCGACGGCGCACGGCGTCCTGGTGCGCGAGGCGTACGCGGAGAAATACCCGGAGATCGTCGTGGCCTTCCTCAAGGCGGCGCTCGAGGCCGACCGCCTGTTCGCGGAGGAGCCCGAGAAGTACAGCGAGCTCATCGAGAAGGTGACCGGGGTGGACGCCGAGGTCGCCTACATGTTCCACGGCCCGCTCGGCATCCAGACGCGGGACTTCACGATCAAGCCCGAGGTCCGACGCGCCCTCCAGGTGGCGGTCGACACGCTCACGCTGCTGAAGCGCACGGACACGACCCTCGATGTCGGCGCGTTCGTGGACGACCGGTACATCCGGCGCGCGGCGGCGGAGCTCGGGCTCGACTACGAGGCGCGGCTCGCGAGCTACGCGAAGCTCCCGCTGTCCGGGAAGGACGCGCTGTCCGGCGAGCCGATCGCCGAGCCGACGCTCGTCGCGCAGATCTGGGTCGCGGGCGAGCCGAAGGTGCGCGCGTACGAAAGCCCGGGCACGGCGCTCGCCGCGCTCGGGCAGCTGACGATCGAGGGCAAGGAGATCCGCGCTGTGTTCGTGCACGATCGCGCGAGCGGGGTGAAGCTCCTCGCCGATCGCGCGTGGTACGCGAGGCGCCCGGACGGCGGCCTGTCGGCGTTCCTGGCGAAGGAGGACGCGGAGCGGTGGGCCGCGGAGAACGGCGCTGTGGTCGTCGACTTCGCGACCCTGCGGGCCGAGCGCGCGAAGCTCACGGCGGCGGCGCCATGACGATGATCTCCGAGCGCAGCGCGCCGGCCGGGGCGGAGCTCGCCGGGGGCGCGGCCTTCGCGCCCGCCCCGGCGAGCGCGGCCCGGCGGAGCGCGCCGTCCCCCGCGCCGGGCCGCGCGCCCCGCGAGGGGCGCCCGCGGCGCGACCTCCGCCGCGCCTTCCTGCGCGCCCTGTCCGTGGCGGCGTGCGTCGGCCTCTGGCAGTGGGCGTCGATGACCCGCGCGGATCTCGGCGTCGTCACGTTCCTCAACGTGCCCGCGCCGACCGACGTCCTCGCCGCGGCGCGGGAGCTCTTCGCCTCGCCGAAGCTCTGGCAGCGTCGAGGGCGGCGAGCTCGTGAGCCTGCTCGGCCCGTCCGGGTGCGGGAAGTCGACGATCCTGAACGCCGTCGCCGGGTACGTGGCGCCGGAGCGCGGCAGCATCGTCGTCGGCGGCGAGCGGGTCGAGGGGCCGGGGCCGTCGCGCGGCATGGTCTTCCAGCAGAGCTCCCTGCTCCCCTGGAAGACGGTGCTGAACAACGTCGGCTTCGGCCTCAAGATGCGCGGCGTCCCCGAGCGCGAGCGCCGGGAGGCGTCCCGGCGCCTGCTGTCGCTGGTCGGGCTGTCGGGGTTCGAGGACGCCTATCCGGCGCAGCTCTCCGGCGGCATGCAGCAGCGCGTGGAGATCGCGCGCGTGCTGATCACCGAGCCGCGCGTGGTGCTGATGGACGAGCCGTTCAGCGCGCTGGACGCCCAGACCAGGCTCTCGATGCAGGAGCTCTTGCTCGACGTCTTCCGCCAGGTCAGCACGACGGTGCTGTTCGTCACGCACGACATCGACGAGGCCATCTTCCTGTCCGACCGCATCGCCCTGATGACCCGCCGCCCCTGCCGCGTCGGCGCGGAGATCGCGGTGCCGTTCGGGAGGCCGAGGACCGCGGCGATCGTGGGCTCGGGCGAGTTCGCGGCGATCAAGCGGCGGTGCCTCGAGGCGCTCCGCGACGAGCGCGCGGCCGCCGCGCACCGCCACGACCTGGAGGTCCGGACCAGCGCGTGAGGCGCGGGCCGGCGCGCCGTGCCCGGGCCGCGGGGGCGCGGCGCCTCGGGGCCGGCGGCGCCGGCCCTCGCGTACGCGCTTGATGTCCCGGGCGTTCCTCCTTACTACCGAGCCGAGAGGAGTGATCCCGATGCTCAAGAGATTCCTGCGGGTGACCGACGTGCCGTTCTCGGCCTCGGTCGGGTTGCTCGCGCTGCGCGTCGTTATCGGCGCCGCGTTCATGTTTCATGGCTGGGGGAAGATCCAGGCCCCCTTCAGCTGGATGCCCGCCGGCGCGCCCATTCCGGGGTTCCTGCAGGCGCTGGCGGCGCTCTCGGAGTTCGGGGGCGGCCTTGCCTGGATCCTCGGCCTCCTGACGCCGCTCGCGTCGCTGGGCCTCGCCGTCACCATGGCCGTCGCTGTCGCGTTTCACGTCTCGAGCGGCGATCCGTTCGTTGCGATGGGCGGACCCTCCTGGGAGGCGGCGGCGGTCTACCTCGGCATCTCCCTCGCGCTGCTCCTCGTCGGGCCGGGGAGGCTCTCCGTCGACGCGGCGGTCTTCGGGACGAAGCGCTGAGCGCTCGCGCGCGCCCTCGCGCGGTCCGCGCGAGGGCGCCGCCGTTCGGGCTCGCGCGGCCGATCCGAGCCGCGCTGCCCTGCTGCGTCCGGCCGGGCGGATGAGGTCGGCGCAGGCTGGAGCGCCCGGCTCCATCTGGGTCGGACAGCGAGCGCACGGGCCGGTTCGCACATTGAAATTGCGCGTGTGGCGCCCGCCGTCCCGTTGGCTCGGCACTATGGTTCGGCCGGGAGGACCCGATGAGACACGCCGGGGCCATGGCGCCTTCGCGCGGTGCGCGGCGTGGTATCGCGATCGCGGCAGCTTGCTCGTTCGCCATCGGGTGCCTGACCCTGATAGGATGGTGGATCGGGTCGACCGCCCTCGTCGCCATCGCAGACGGCCTGCCGCGCATGGTGCCCAACACCGCCGTGGCGCTCGTCCTGTCGAGCGTGTCGCTCTGGGTGCTGGGCGCGCGCGAGCGTCCGGCGCCGGTCCGCCGGCTGGGACAGGCGTGCGCCGCCGTCGTTGTCGCGCTCGGCGTGGCGATCCTCGTGCAGTACGCCTTCGCGTGCGATCTCGGCATCGATCGCCTGCTGCTCGCGGAGCGCGTGGATTTCCCGGGCAAGTTCCCCGGCAGGCCCTCGCCGAACACCGCGCTCTGCTTCCTCCTGATCGGCCTGGGGCTCCTCTCGCTGCCCTCGACGACGCGGCGAGCGTGCCTGCTCTCGGAATGGAGCGCGCTCCTGGCCGCGGCGCTCGCGCTCACCGCGCTGACCGGCTACGTGTTCGGCGTCGGCTACTTCTACGGGCTTCCGCTGCTGTTCCCGTTCACGGGCATGGCGCTCCACACAGCGATCGCCTCTCTCGCCCTCTGCGCTGGACTCCTCATGGCGCGGCCCGAGTGCAAGGCGCTCGCCACGCTGACGGCCAGCCGGCCGGGAGGCATGCTGCTGCAGCGCCTCCTGCCCTACATCGTCATCCTCCCGCTCGTGATCGGTCGTCTCTTCCTGGTCGGCGCGGATCGCGGGGCTTACCCCATCGCGGCCTCGTTCTCGTTCGCCTCCGCCATCACGACGATCCTGCTCGGGGTCATGCTCTGGATCAGCGCGGCGCGCATGAACCTCCTCGATGAGGCGCGGGAGCGCGCCGAGGAGGCGCGCGCCTTCCTCGCGACCGTCACGCAGTCCTCGGACGACGCCGTGATAGGCACCTCCCTCGACGGGACCGTCCTGAGCTGGAACCCCGCGGCGGAGCGCCTCTTCGTCCAGTACGCGTTGCGCGTCGAGGACGATCCCGATCCCTGGGGCAACCGGCTATGTTTCGAGCACAGGACGCCGGCGGGAGAGCCCCTCGTCTGGGACGAGCGCCCGCTGATCCGGGCCCTTGAGCGCGGGGAGGTCGTGGCGGGCGCCGAAGGGCTCTTGCGGCGCGCCGACCGGGGCCTCGTCCCGGTGCTGGTCAACGCCGCGCCGGTGCGCTCGGACGACGGGGAGCTCCAGGGCGCCGTCGCCGTCTTTCAGGACATCTCGGCGCTCAAGGAGATGGAGCGGCAGCGCCAGGAGTGGATCGGCGTCATCGCTCACGATCTCCGCCAGCCCATCCAGGTCATCGCGACCGCGAGCCATCTCCTCGGTCGCGCGGCCGGCGAGCAGGCCGTCGCCGACGGCCGAAAACAGCTCGGCAGGATCACCTCGTCCATCGAGCGGCTGCGCCGCATGATCGACGACCTCCTCGACGCCTCGCGGATCGAGGCGCGGCAGCTCACGCTGGATCGTTCGCCGGTCGATCTGCGCGCGCAGCTCGGCGAGATCCTCGAGAAGTCGGCCGAGGTGACCGCGGGCCACGCGCTGCGCCTGGAGGTGCAGGGCGATGTGCCCGCCGTCCTGGCAGACCCCGGGCGGCTGGAGCAGATCGTCACCAACCTGCTCTCCAACGCGGCCAAGTACGGTCGACCGGAGGGCGACATCGCGGTCACGGTCAGCGCCGAGCGGGCCTGCGCGCACATCGCGGTGATCAACTGGGGCGATGGGATCCCGGAGGCGTCGCTCCCGTACCTGTTCAAGCGCTTCTCGCGCGCGCCCGACGCCGCCTTGCGCAGCGTCCGCGGCGTCGGTCTCGGCCTCTACATCACGAAGGGCCTCGTGGAGGCCCACGGGGGCACCATCTCCGTCGAGAGCACCCCTCGCGGCGCGACGACATTCCGCTTCTCGCTGCCGTTCGCGCCCGACACCGCGCGAGCCGCCGGGGCGTAGCGCGCGCAGGCAGCCCCTCTCTGCCCCTCTCTCCTGCTTCCTGCTCCGCCGGCGACCCCATCCCGAGAAGGGGGGGCTCTCAGGCGAGCTCGTCAATCCGCGGTCGGCGAGCTCGTCAATCGGTCTTCCCAGTCCTCCCAAGATCGCAGAGATGATTGTCCTGCCGCTGTCCGTTCTCCGTATTCCGTTTTGCGGTGCTGCCATCCTTTCGCAGGTTTCTACGGCTCAGATCGTCAGAATGATGGCAGAAGGAACTTCCTGAGGTTCGTATCCTTGCTACACCTGAGATCCGCTCCGGCCCGACGCCGGAGCAGTGAGGTGGCGCAGCAGTGAATTCCTGGTTCTTGCAGGTGAGTAAGCGGCTGGGGCCCGCGGGGCGCCGGCTTTGGTTGCTTGGGTTCATGGGGGTGGTGCTTGCGGTCACGCTCGGGCTCGCGCTTCGCGCGGCGCGCGAGTCGTCCACGCAGCGTACGGCGACCTACACCGAGCTCCTCCAGATCGCGCAGGCGGGGCAGGCGACCGCGGTCGAGGTGAGCGGGGATCGCTTCCTCGTGCGTCAGGCGGGCGGCGCCGTGGTGACGGCCGTCGTCGACGAGCCGACGCTCCGGCAGGAGCTGGTCTCCCGGTTCGCGGGCGCCGGCGCCTCGGTCGACTTCGCCTCCCGGGAGGATCCGTCGCACGCCGCGTCCGCGGTGCTCCCGGTGGTCGTGCTGGCCGCGGTCGGCTTCGCGCTCTTCACGGTGAGCCGGCGGCGCAGCCCGAAGGTCTTCTCCGACGTGAAGGCCGGGGCGGCGCGGGCGGCGGTGCGCTTCGCCGACGTCGCGGGGATGCACGAGGTCAAGCAGGAGCTCGCCGAGACGGTCGAGTTCCTGAAGAGCCCCGATCGCTTCGCGCGCCTGGGCGGCCGCCCGCCGCGCGGCGTGCTGCTGACGGGCGAGCCCGGGACCGGCAAGACGCTGCTCGCGCGCGCCGTCGCGTGCGAGGCGGGCGTGCGGTTCCTCTCGGCGTCGGGGTCGAGCTTCCAGGAGATGTTCGTCGGCGTGGGCGCCTCCCGCGTCCGCGCGCTCTTCGCCGAGGCGCGCAAGTCCGCGCCGTGCATCGTCTTCATCGACGAGATCGACGCCGTGGGGCGGGCTCGCGCGAAGGGGCACGGCGACTCCGCCTCCGCGGAGCACGACCAGACGCTGAACCAGCTGCTCGTCGAGATGGATGGGTTCGACCACGAGACCGGCATCGTGGTCATCGCGTCGACCAACCGCGCCGACATGCTCGATCCGGCGCTGCTCCGGCCGGGGCGCTTCGACCGCAAGGTCACCGTGCCGCTCCCCGACGTGCGCGGCCGCGAGGAGATCCTCAACGTCCACGCCGGGCCGATCCCGCTCCAGGGGGAGGTCGATCTCGGCTACATCGCCCGCGGCACGCCGGGCTTCTCGGGCGCCGACCTGGCCAACCTCCTGAACGAGGCGGCCATCCTCGCGGCCCGCGAGGGCGCCGACGCGGTGGACCCGACGCACATCGACCGCGCGCGCGACCGGGTGCTCATGGGGCTCGAGCGCAAGGGGGTGCTCGTCGACGAGGACGAGCGTTATGCGACCGCCGTCCACGAGGCCGGGCACGTCGCTGTCGGGCTCCTCGCGCCGAGCTGCGATCCGGTGCACAAGGTGTCGATCCTGCCGCGGGGCCGCGCGCTCGGCGTGACCCAGGCGCTGCCCGAGAAGGATCGGCTGATGTACCGGAAAGAGTACCTCGAGGATCAGATCTGCATGCTGATGGGCGGCCGCGCCGCCGAGATGGTCGTCCTCGGGACGATGACGGCGGGCGCCTCGGACGACATCCAGCGCGCCTCGACGATCGCGTGGAAGATGGTCGCGGAGCTCGGCATGAGCCACCTCGGCCCCATCTGCGTCGGCGACGGGCACCCCTCGCGGAGCCCGGCCCTGCTCGACCGGGTCGACGAGACGGCGCGGGCGCTCACGGAAGCGCAGCTCTCGCGCGCCATCGAGATCGTGAGGTCCCGGCGCGGCGAGATCGAGGCGCTCGTCAGGGCGCTCCTCGAGAAGGAGACGCTCGGCATGGACGAGATCCAGGCCTGTTTCCCGGCCGATCGCAGGCCGCGCCCCGAAGGCCAGGCCGCCTGACCGACAGAGGCTCGAGGGCGCCGGAAAGGGAAGTCCTTTTCAGGCGTCCTCGGCGGCAGGCCGCCCGCTCGCCGCGAGCGCGTCCGGCGCTCTCCCCTCTCGCCGCCGGACTCGACCCTTCCCCCTGCAGCCCAGCCGTCTCCTCTCGTCTCCGACGCTCCCGCGCGTGTGGCTGGCGTGTGAAGAGCCTGTTGTCCGAGATACGTTGTGCTCGGAAAGCTCGCTTCCCGGCCGCGCGCGCCGGATCCGATCCGGCGCGGGGCTTTGAGCCGCGCTGCGTCGCGCCTTCCTTTCCGTCCAGACAGGCAAATCTCCCCTTGCGATTGCCGGGCAAGCTGGTGAAGTGTGGCCACTTGCATGCATGGATTCCGTTTCGTTCGCGTGTCTCTCGACAGGGTAACGTCTCCGCGTTCGCCGATGGCCAGGCCTCTCTCCGGCCGCTCCCTGAGCCCGGCGCGGCCGTCGCGGGCTCCCCTGCTCCGCGCAGGCTCGGAGGCGTGCGGTGCCTGAGCCTCGGATACTGATCCTGTCCAACAGAGATCCGGAGGAAGCCGTCGACGAGCCGCCACTTGCGCAGCGGGTGGGGAGCGGGCGGCTCCGGCTCGGTCGCGAGGACGGCAGCGCGGTGGTCGCGGAGAGCGTGCTCGCGGCCCTCGCCGCGGCCCCGGGCGTGCGCGTGGCGCACCGGCCCGTGCTCCGGCCGAGCGAGGTGCTCGCGGCCATCGGTGACCATCGCCCGGACGTGATCTTCAACCTGTGCGAGGCGCTCGACGGCGACAGCCGCCACGAGGTCATGTGCGCGTGGCTGCTCGCGGGGCTCGATCTCCGCTTCACGGGCAGCGATCACGTCGCGCTCCGGAGCTGCCTGCACAAGGCCGAGGCGAACCGGATCCTCGCGCGCGCCGGCGTGCGCGTGCCGGCGACGGTGCGGGTCGAAGGCCCGGATCGCATCCCGGAGGTCGCGTTCCCGGTCATCGTCAAGCCGGAGCGCGAGGACGGCTCGATGGGCATCGATCGTGGCTCGGTCGTCCACGATCGCCGGGCGCTCCGCGACCAGGTCGCCGCGGTCGTCGCGCAGTGCCGCCAGCCGGTGGTGGTGCAGCGTTACGTGCACGGGCGGGAGATCTCGGTCTCGCTGCTCGGGTGGCCGACGCCGCGCGTGCTGCCGCCCGGCGAGGTCACGTTTCAGGGCCTGCCAGAGGGGCACCCGCACGTGGTCACGTACGAGTCGAAGTGGCGCCCGGAGACCGCCGCGTCGGCCGGGACGCCCTCCTCGGCGGCGGTGCTGCGGCCGCTCGATCTGCGCCGGGTCGTCGCCGTGGGCCGCCGCGCGTTCGAGGTGCTCGGCCTGCGCGACTACGGCCGCGTGGACGTGCGGCTCGACGAGCGCGGCACGCCGCACGTCATCGACGTCAACCCGAACTGCGATCTCTCGCCGGACGCCGGCTTCGCGCGGGCGGCGGCGCGCGCCGGCCTGACGTACGCCGACGTCGTCTGGGAGATCCTCCGCGCGGCGCTCGCCCGCGGCGCGCGCCACGACGATCTGCTCCGCGCGCGGGGCCGCGCGCCGGCGCGCGGCCGCGCCGCGGCGCGCTCCGCTGCCCGCGGCGCCCTCGCCGCCGCGCCCGAGGCGCCGTGATCACCCAGCGCGGCCTCCGCGCGGAAGACCGGCCGCTCATCGCCGCGCTGCTCGAGTCGGTCCCGGCGTTCACCGACGACGAGCGCGCGGTGGCGCTGGAGCTCGTCGACGTGACGCTCGGCCAGCCTTCGACGGACGGTAATGGCTACCGGTTCGTGCTGAGCTTCCAGGGCGCCCCGGGCGGGGACGGGGCGCCGCGGCTCCTCGGGTACCTCTGCTACGGCCGCACGCCGATGACGCAGTCCACGTACGACCTGTACTGGATCGCGACCTCGCCCGATTTCGCCCGGTCGGGGGTGGCGCGGGGGCTCGTGGCCACGATGGAGAGCGAGATCGCGCGCGAGGGCGGCGGCCTCGTGCGCGTGGAGACGGGCAGCCGGGAGGGGCACGGCGCGGCGGTGCGCTTCTACGACGCGGTGCAGTTCACGCGGGCGGCGGTCCTCGCCGACTTCTACGCGCCGGGCGACGATCTCATGATCTACACGAAGCGGGTCGCCCCGGCGCGCGCCTCGGCGGCGCCCTCGGCCGGCGAGGCGCCGGCGCGCGGCGAGGGGCCCGCGCGCGGCGACGCGCCCGCGCGCGGCCATACGCCGCCGGCCGAGCTTGCGCTCTACGACGCGGCGTTCGGCTACCGCGACTACGCCGCCGAGCGCGACTTCCTGCTCGCGTGCGCGCGCCGCTTCGGCGGCCGCCCGGTGCAGCGCGTCCTCTCGTGGGCCTGCGGGCCCGCGCGGCACCTGGAGGCCTTCGCGGAGCTCGGCGTCGGCTGCTCCGGCGCGGACGGCTCGGCGGCGATGATCGCCTTTGCGGAGCGCGCCGCGGGCGCCCGCGGCGCCGGGGCGTGCATCCGCTTCTCGTGCGCGGAGCTCGACGAGCGCCCGGACGTCGCGCCGGTCGATCTCTCGTTCGTGCCGCTCTCGGCGATCCACCAGCTGGCCACGCCGGCGGCGCTCGAGCGCCACCTCCGGCTCGCCGCCTCGCTGCTCCTGCCGGGCGGCGTCCACGTCATCGAGGCGACCCACCCCGCCGATCTCACGCCGTCCGGCGTGAACAGGACGGAGTGGACCGAGCTGCGCGGCGAGCAGTCGATCGACGCGCGGTTCCGCATCCACATCGAGCGGTCGACGCCCGATCGCGTCGTGCCCGTGACCCTCGAGGTGGTGCGCTCGGCCCGGCGCAACGGCGGCGCGCCGAGGGAGCTCTCGTCGATCCGGCAGGAGGCGACGTGGTACGTCCCGGACCTCGCCGGGTGGCGGCGCGTCGCGGAGCGGGTGCCGGAGCTCTCGCTGGTGGCGACGCTCGGCGACTTCAACGTCGACGTGCCGTTCGAGCACGCCGCGGCGTGGCGGCTGATCCTGGTGCTGAAGCGCCGCTGATCGATCGACGCCGCGCGCGCGCCCGCGGCGGGCGCCTACAGCGGGTTCAATTCATGTCCCAGAAGTACTTGCCCCCGCTCGGCGGCGGCTCGTCCGCGCCGCCGCCGGGGCCGCCCGTGTCTCCGGCGCGCGTCAGCTGGAGCACCTCCTCGAGCGAGCTCGCCTCCTCGCGCCAGTACGCCTCCGTGCCGAAGTGCGGAAAGGTCCTCGGGAAGATGGGGTCGTGCCATCGCCGCGCGATCCACGCCGCGTAGTGGATCATGCGGAGCCCTCGGAGCGGCTCGATCAGCCCGAGGGTCGAGCGGTCGAAGCGGCGGAGCTCCTCGTAGCCCTCGATGAAGAGCTCGCGCTGCTGCCGGGCGGCCTCGTCGCGGCCGGGGAGGAGGAGCCACAGGTCCTGCACGGCGGGGCCGACGACCATGTCGTCGAAGTCGAGCACGCGGAGCGCGCCGTCGCGCAGGAGCAGGTTGCCCGGGTGCAGATCGCCGTGGATGCGGTGCACGTCGACGCCGCGCAGGCGCTCCTCGGCCGCGTCCGCGACGGCGCGCGCGGCCGCGAGGTACCGCCGCTCGACGGCCGCGGGGATGAGCTTGCGCTCGACGAGCCAGCCGAGGTCCTCGCGCGCGTAGGTGTCGGCGGAGAGCCGGACGCGGTGCTCGGCGGCGCTGGCCGCGCCCACGTTGTGGATGCGGGCGGCGAGCCTGCCGAGGCGCACGAACAGCTCGTCGCCGAGCTCGTCGGGGGCGCGGCCGCCCATGCGCTCGAAGAGGCAGTACGGGATGTGGTCGATCTGCTTGAGCGTCTCGCCGTCGGGGAACGGGCGCGTCGGGCAGACGGGGATCTCGGCGTCCGCGAGCTCCGCGAGGAACCGGTGCTCCTCGAGGATCTGCTCCCGCGTCCAGCGCCCCGGCCGGTAGAACTTGGCGATGACGCGGGTGCGATCCTCGCGCTCGACCTCGTAGACGCGGTTCTCGAACGAGTTCAGCGGGTAGCAGACGCGGTTGCAGTGGACGCCCGCGGCCTCGACGGCCTCGATCACCTTGTGCGGCGTCAGCGACAGGAAGAGGTCGGTCGGGGTGGTGGTGCTCATGGTGGGGAGAGTTGAGCACCGACCGGCGTCGCGCTCGACGAGAACTTTCGCCGCGCGCTCCTGGAAGTCCTCGCCCGCGCGGCGAGCGCCGTTACGCGCGGCGAGCGCCGTTACGCGCGGCGAGCGCCTTTACTGAGCGGGCTCAGGGGCGTTGTGTCAAGCGCGGCCGTGGTACGCTATCCTGAGGACCTCATGATGGAAGAAACGCAGCTTTCGTTTCGTCACCTCGAGATCAGCAGGCTCGAGGCGATGGTCGAGATCATGTTCCTCGCAGCATACGCTGACGGATCCATCAACGACGCCGAGCGCGCCGAGCTCGCGCGGCACGTGGCGGCCATGAGCGACGGTCGTGTCGGGGCCGACGTCGTCGAGTCGCTCATCTCCATCATCGAGCGCTCGGTGCGCGACGAGGGCAGGAGCGGCCGCTTCGCGGCGCTGCGCGTCCGCCTGCCCGACGTGCGGATGCGCGAGGCCGCGATCGAGCTGGCCGTCCGCCTCGTGGCCGCCGACGGCGTGATCCACGAGAGCGAGCACGCGCTGCTCGTCGAGGCGGCCAGGGCCCTCGAGGTGCCTATCGCGTTCAAGGGGCGCGTCGTGCCCGGCTCCGCCCGCTGAGCGGCGCGAGGGGCGAACCGGGCCGCGGCGATCCCGGCGCGCGGCCCCGTGGGGGCCTCGCTGCCTATCGGGTGATCCTGACCGACATCCGCTGTCGATGTACCCGTCGAGCGCCTGTGTGGCGCGCAGGGAATGCGTCGTGCGACGACCGTTGCGCCGACGGATCGGTCGCGCGCTCGTCCCGGGACCGCGCCGGCGGACGACGCGCCGCGGCCGCGGAAGACGCGCGCGCCGGTCGCGGCGGACGGCGCGCGGCCCCGGGGCGAGCCGATGGCCGCGGGCCCCGGATCTGATGTCTCCACACCGCAATCCCGGCGCCGCGGCGGGCGGGAAAGAGGCGGATCTGCGGCGATTTGCATCGGCCTGCTCCTTGCAGCACACGTGGGCAAGGACATGGACAGCCACCGAACTGACAGCTCCACGACGCCACATGGCGGCTCGATGGATCCCGCGTCGAATCGATCCCGCCCCCCGAGCGGGGGCCGAGCCTCTCAGCGTGCGTACCGCTCGCCGCGGTCTCCGCGCTGGCCCTCGTCTCACCGCCCTCCGTTCGAGCCCGTCGACCTCCGGACGTCGGGCCGCCTGTCGCGGCCGTCCGGCTCGACCTTCCGTCACGGCGGGGACGTCGCGCCGCTGGAGACGCCGAGCGACGCTCCGGCCACCCCGGCCAGCGTACCGCCCGCCACGCTGCGGACCGGGCTTGCCGGAGCGCCCCCCGCCGCCGCCCTGGCGGTTCCCGCGAACGACCCGTGCTCCGCCGCGCTGCGGCGCTACGCCCCAGGCGACGTCCTCGGGGGGCGCTATCGCCTCACAGAGCTCCTCGGAGAGGGCAGCATGGGCGCCGTGTGGAAGGCGCGGAATCTCTCCCTGAGCCTCGATGTCGCGCTGAAGCTCATCCGTCGCGACTGCGCCGTCCCCGAGGCCGCCTCGCGGCTGATCCGGGAGGCGCAGGCGACGGCGCGGGTGTCGCATCGCGCCGCGGTGCGGATCTTCGATCTCTGCTTCACGGAGGAGGGAGAGCCGTTCGCGGTGATGGAGCTCCTCCAGGGCCGGTCGCTCGCCCAGGCGCTCGCCGAGTCGGGCGCGATGTCGCCCATCTCCGCGGTCCAGCTGCTCCTTCCCGTGATCGGCGCGCTCGGCGCGGCGCACGGCGCGGGGGTCGTGCACCGGGACGTGAAGCCGGCGAACATCGTCCTCGTGCGCGAGGGCCGCCGCACGGTCCCCAAGCTGATCGACTTCGGGATCGCGTTCACCGCGGCGGGCGACGAGCGGAGGCAAACGCTGGTCGGGAGCCCGGCCTACATGGCGCCCGAGCAGGTCCGCGGCGGGCAGGAGTCGGACGCGCGCGCCGACGTGTGGAGCGCGTGCGTCGTGCTCTACGAGCTCGTGAGCAGCCGCCGCCCGTTCGGCGGCCCGAGCAGCATCTCCATCGTGCACGACGTGCTGCGCGTCGCCCCGCCGCGCCCGGAGGCCCTCGAGCTGCACCCGCGGCTCTGGGAGATCATCGAGCGCGGCCTGGCCAAGGACCCTGACGGGCGCTTCACGACCATGGCGGCGCTCGGCCGCGCGCTGGCCCAGTGGGCGATCGCGGCCGGGGTCGCCCACGACGTGACGGGCGCGTCCCTCGTCGACTACTGGCTGTCGTGAGAGGGGCTCTCAGTACGTCACGCCGCAGCCCTTCGCGTCGGCGAAGGCCTTGATCGTCTGGAGCTCGGCCGTTGTCGCGTCGCTGTAGGCCCAGCTGATCGCGCCCGCGTATCCCCGGCTGTACCAGCTCTCCAGGAGCGTCGGCAAAGCGGCCGTCGCCAGGCCGGCGATCGGGAAATCCCCCATGATGACGGGCTTGTCGGTGATGCCGTAGTCCTCGGGCGACTGGTTGTAGGGCCAGTACAGGTTGACCCGGTCGTTGATATGAAAGGTGTAGAAATCGACGTCGGTGTTGCGCCAGGACCGCGCCCACTTCATCGACGCCGAGCCGATCGTGACGAGCGCCGTGCTCTCCGCGCGCAGCGCTCGGATGGCCTCGTCGAGGAACGCCGCCATCTGCGCGTGCTCGATCGGATCCACCTGGGCGTCGGGCTCGTAGCGAGGGCCGTCGTCCGGGCTCGATCCGGTCATGGCCAGCTCGGGCTCGTTGATCACGTCCCACGCGACCATCCGGTGCCGGTGGGGGCTCTGCGCCACGGCCCTGGCGATCGGCCGGACGACCTTGTCGATCAGCTTCGCGCGCCGCTTTGCGTCCTTCACGATGGGGGTGATACCGACGGTCTTCACGTCGGCGTCGAGCCGCGTCGGGTGGAAGTTGTCGAAGGAGAACAGGCAGAACACCAGGTTGACGTCCGCCTGCTCGGCGAGCTCGAGCGCCTTCTGGACGTCGCGCCGCGTCGTCCCGCCGAGGCCGGTCGGGTTCTCGCTCGTGTCGAAGACGACGCTCTCGCCCCGGATCTCCGGCAGCATCCACCACCGCACGACGCTCGCCCCGTGAGCACGGATGTCGGCGAGGTTCTTCGCGTGCGTCTCCGCCTCGGCCGCGACGCCGCGCTTGTCCCACGCGGCGATGCCGCCGAAGTCGCCGGCGAAGTTGTGCCACGCGTAGTTCATTCCGAACATGAAGCGCTTCTTGCAGCCGATCGTGATACCGGCGCTCTCGGCGGGGCACTCGTCGACACACTCCATGGTGTCGATCGGCGCGCCTCCCTGTCCACCGTGGCCCCCCTCGGAGGAAGCGCTCTCGCTGCCGCCGCCGCCGTCGCCGCCAGCGCCCTTGCCGGCCGCCCCGCCAGCTGGCGGGCTCTTGCCGGTGCAGGCGACGAGGACCAGCGCGGCTGTTGCGATGAGCGCGCGGAGACCCGGTGGGCAACGGAGTGTGTTCATGAGGACAGCGGGGTGATCGTACGCGTGCTGTCACGCGAACGCCATCCTCGGGTGGCGGCGCGGGCAGCGAGCGGGCTGCGCGATGCGGCCAGGCAGGGCGGCGCAATGCGGGCAGGCTGGACGGCGGGCGAGGCGGCGCGGCGCCGGCGGGGTTCCCCTTGAAACCTGCTTCCCCGCCCGGCTATGGGAGGGGCTCGGGCGCCGCTCGGGCCCCGAACGCCCCGCTTGCGGGAGGAGAACCACCGATCATGAAAGCGCGCGCAGCCGTGGCCCACAAGGCCGGCGAGAAGCTGACGGTCGAGGACGTCCAGGTGGAGGGCCCTCGCGAGGGCGAGGTCCTCATCGAGATCAAGGCGACGGGCGTCTGTCACACCGACGCTTACACGCTCTCAGGCAAGGATCCGGAGGGGCTCTTCCCCGCGATCCTCGGCCATGAGGGCGCGGGCGTCGTCGTCGACGTCGGGCCGTCCGTGAAGAGCCTCAAGAAAGGCGATCACGTGATTCCCCTCTACACGCCCGAGTGCCGGCAGTGCTCTTATTGCACGAGCGGAAAAACCAACCTCTGCCAGGCCATCCGCGCCACGCAGGGGCGCGGGCTCATGCCGGACGGAACGAGCCGATTCTCGATCGGCAAGGAGCGGATTCACCATTACATGGGCACGTCGACCTTCTCGAGCTTCACCGTCCTGCCCGAGATCGCCGTCGCCAGGATCCGCGAGGACGCGCCGTTCGACAAGGTCTGTTATATCGGCTGCGGCGTGACGACGGGTATCGGCGCCGTCATCAACACCGCGCAGGTGAGGCCCGGCGACAACGTCGTGGTCTTCGGCCTCGGCGGCATCGGGCTGAACGTGATCCAGGGCGCCCGGATGGCCGGCGCCGACATCATCGTCGGCGTCGACATCAACCCGAAGCGCCGCGAGCTGGCCGAGAGGTTCGGCATGACCCACTTCGTCAACCCGAGCGAGGTGGCGGGGGATCTCGTGCCCTACCTCGTCGATCTGACCCGGGGCGGCGCTGATTTCAGCTTCGAGTGCATCGGCAACGTCAAGGTGATGCGCCAGGCGCTCGAGTGCTGCCACAAGGGCTGGGGGACGAGCATCATCATCGGCGTCGCGGGGGCCGGCGAGGAGATCGCCACGCGCCCCTTCCAGCTCGTCACCGGGCGCGTCTGGAAGGGCACAGCGTTCGGCGGCGCCAGGGGGCGCACCGACGTTCCCAAGATCGTCGACTGGTACATGGAGGGCAAGATCAAGATCGACGAGCTGATCACCCACACGATGCCGCTCGACGACATCAATCACTCCTTCGACCTCATGCACGAAGGCGAGTCGATCCGCAGCGTCGTGCTCTTCTCCTGAAGCGGCGCGGCGCTCGACGCCGGCCGCCTCGCGCGTGACCGCAGGGGCGGACGAGCGCGCCAGGCCGCTCCGCGCGCGCGGGCATGGCGCGCGCCGAGCGCGGCGCGTGCGGCGCGTGCGGCATGCCTGCGCGCCATGCCTGCGCGACAGCCTGCTCTTCGGGGCGCATGTCGGTGCCGTGTCGGTGCCCTATCGGCGGCGACGGGTGCTGCAAAAATGCTGACCCATGTGACATCATTCGCCGCCATGGTCCATGTCACCTCCCTTGCGGGGCTGCCCGCCAACGCCCTCGCGGAGTCGAACGCGGCGATCGCGGCTTGCGATGCTGTCGTCCTCGTCGCGCCATCGCCCATCGCGAAGTACGCGGGGGGGCTCGGGGCCGCCGTGGGCGCGGTGGTCGAGGCTGCGGCGCGCGTCGACTCCGCGCTCGAGGGCAAGAGTGCTCCGCTCGTCCTGCCGGCGCCGGGGGTGCCTGGCGGGCGACTGGTGCTCGCGCCGATGGGGCCGCTCTCGGAGGACGTCGATGACGTCCGCTCCGTCGCGGAGGCCGCGGCGGCCGGCTTCGCGCGGGCGGTGGACGCGGGGGCGAGCCGGCCGCTGCTCGTCGTGCGCGCTCCGGTGGGCGCCGCGCCGCGGTTCGCGCGGGCCGTCGAGGTGGGCGCGCTCGCCGCGCTCGGGAGCCAGTGGACGCCGCTCGAGGCGCGGGAGGCGGAGATGGCCCCGCGCTCGGCCGAGTCGGTCGCGGTGCTCGGGCTGTCGGAGGCGCGCGCCCGCGAGATCGCGGCCATCGAGGTCGGCCGGGCGCTCTGCCGCGACATCACGGGCACCGAGCCGGAGCGGATGGCGCCCCGCCGCGTCGCCGAGATGTGCGAGGCGGCGTTCGCCAGGACGGGGGTGCTCGTCAAGATCGAGCGCAACGTCGATGACTATCCGCTCATCAGCGCGGTCTCGCGGGCGTCGCGGGTCGTCGAGCGGCACCGGCCGTGCGTCGTTCGGCTCGACTACAGGCCTCGCGGGGAGATCCGGCGAACGGTGCTGCTCGCGGGCAAGGGCGTCACCTACGACACGGGCGGCGTCGATCTGAAGACCGACGGGCTCATGGCCGGGATGTCCCGGGACAAGGGCGGCGCCGGCGCGGTCGCCGGCCTCGTGCGCGCGGCCGCGGCGCTCGGCCTGGAGGGCGTGCGCATCGTCGGGCTCCTCGGGCTCGTGCGCAACAGCATCGGCGAGGAGTCCTATGTGAGCGACGAGATCATCCGCAGCCGCGCCGGCGTCCGCGTCCGGATCGGCAACACCGACGCCGAGGGGCGCCTCATCCTGGCGGATCTGCTCGCGCTCGGGCGGGAGCTCGCCATGAGCGGCGCGCCGGATCCTATCGTGTTCTCCGTCGCGACGCTGACCGGGCACGTCTACCGCGCCCACGGGCCTTATACCGGCGCGATCGGCAACTCCGCCGCGCGGCCGGAGCTCGACAGGCTCGACGTCCTCGCGGAGCGCTGGGGCGAGCCGATGGAGCGCGCCCGGCCGCGGCGCGAGGACTACGCGTTCGTCGCGCCCCGGTCGAGCGCCGAGGACGTTGTCTCCTCGAACCGCCTCGCCTCGGTGCACACGCCGCGCGGGCACCAGTTCCCCTTCGCGTTCCTCGACATCGCCTCGGGGCTGAAGGGGGGGGCGCTGCCGTTCATCCACCTCGACATCGGCGGCGTCGGGGTCGAGTCGGCGGACTGGCAGTTCGGCCGCCCGACAGGCATCCCCATTCCGAGTCTGACAGCTTATCTCTCTGGCGAGTCCTAGGAGCTCACCCGCTTCGGATACGGGCCCACCTCGACGTTTTCGGTGCTCAGCGTACAAGAGTACGCTTCCGCGCCGAAAACGCCGATCTGGGCCCGTCTCCTGTGCGGGTGAGCCCCGCCGGCGTTTGGGTCGGGGGGAAGGAGGCGAGAGGCGGGAGGACGGGAAGGACCAGATGGGGGATCCGCGCTCTCGTGGAGAATCGGGAGCGCTCGATGGGCGGGTGATCCGTTCTTGGTGGCCGGGGTGGGGGCGGCCCGAGCGGATGTGTTGCGCGGTACCATCGGGGCGATGGGGGCGGCCGGCACGTCGCTGGCAAGCTGGGCCGTCATGCGGAGAACTCGCTCGACAACGACCGGCCATCGCGCACCGATCCCGCGCGCGCTCGCCGGGGGACTCGCCCTCGCGGCCACCGCCTGCAGCACGGGGGAACGGGGGATCAACCTGGATGTACCGCGCCTGCCGGCACACCGCGACAGAGGCGATGTCCTGCCGGCGAGCGACGGCGAGCAGGCCGAGCGCGCGCAGCCGGCGCCCGATACGACCGGGATCACGAGCATGGCAGTCCCGATCGGAAGCACCGGATTTGCGCGTGGACGGTCGACGGTGGTCGTGAAGGGCTCGCTGGAGCGCGTGCGCGCCGCGGTGCTCTCGTTCGAGCGTTATCCGGAGTTCATGCCGCACTACAAGAAGTGCCGCCTGCTCGGGCGCACGCCCGCGGGCGGGTGGGATCTCTACATGGAGGTCTCGGCCCTCTCGGGCGCGGTCACGATGTGGGCGCGCATCGAGATCCAGAAGCCGGTCGTCGAGGATGGCGTCGAGACGTACTCGTCCCGCTTCATCTCCGGCAATGTGCAAGATCTCCAGGCCACCTGGCGGCTCGAGAAGATCGACGCCCAGTCGACGCGCCTGTCCCTCGAGGTGTTCCTCCGGCCGAAGCTCCCGCTCCCGAAGAGCCTCCTCAACGCGGAGAACCTGGACGGCTCGGCGCGCGCCGTCGCGGCCATCCGGGCGCGCGTCGAGCAGGCGCAGGACGGGAACCGCTGACGCGCGTCGGAGCGAGGCGGAGCGGCCGGCGTCACCTGCCCGAGGCGAGCCTCCGGACGGGGTTGGGCACGTCGAGCCGCGCCGCCGTAGCGCCGTAGACGACCCGCTCGGTGCCGGGATCGCCCAGGAACTCGTAGGGAAAGCCGAGCGGCACGCGGCTCGCCGCGTCGAGCCTCTCGAGCGCCGGGGCGGGCAAGACGACGTCGAGGCAGCCCAGGCAGTCCTGCATCTGCTCGGGCTTCCGGGCGCCGAGGATGGGGATCACCTGCGCCGGGCGCGACCTGAGCCACGCGAGGGCCACCTGCGCCGAGGAGCAGCCGAGCTCCTCGGCCACCGCGTCGACCGCGCGCGCGACGCGCAGGCCCCGCTCGTCCAGGCGCCCCTGGTTCATCGCCGCGCGCGCGGCGTCGTTGCCGCCACCCCGCGTGTACTTGCCCGTCAGCACGCCGCCGGCCATGGGCGCCCACGCGAGCACGCCCAGGCCGAGCCGGGACGCCATCGGGACGAGCTCCCGCTCCACCGTGCGCTCGATCAGGCTGTACTCGATCTCGATGCCGACGAACTGCGACCAGCCCCGGAGCTCGGCGATCGCGTTCGCCCGGGAGACGACCCACGCAGGCGCGTCGGACATGCCGACATAGAGCACCTTGCCCGCGCGCACCACGTCGTCGAGCGCGCGCATGAGCTCGGCCTCCGGCGTCGTCCAGTCCCACGCATGGACCCAGAGCAGATCGATGTAGTCCGTCCCCAGGCGCTTGAGGCTCGCCTCGACGGACTGGACAAGGTTCTTCCTGCCGTTGCCGCTCGCGCTCGGATCGGCGTCGTTCATGGAGAGCGAGTACTTGGTCGCGATGACCCACGCGCCGCGGTCTCCGCGGACGAGCTCACCGACGATCCGCTCGGCGCTGCCGTTCGTGTACTTGTTGGCGGTGTCGATGAAGTTGCCGCCGCGGGCGCGGTACGCCTCGAGGATGCCGCGGCACGCCTCGGCCGAGGCGCCGAAGCCCCAGTCCTCGCCGAAGGTCATGGTGCCAAGGCAGATCTCCGAGACCTTGAGCCCGCTGCCGCCGAGCAGCTTGTAACGCATGTCCATGGTCGTCCTCCTCGGGCGCAGTCGTCGCCCGGCGACCGGCAGCCTAGGGCGGGCGGGAAGGGCGCTATAGAACGCCGCTGCGCTCCCTGGAACCGGGCTGCTGCGTTGACCGGCCCCGCGCCGCGGGCGCATGCTGAGGCCGGCTCTCCGATGATCTCCCGCGTCTCCCGCAGCGCCATCCCGTTCGTCCGCGCCGGCACCCGCGAGCCCATCGAGGCGCTCCGGCAGGCCGAGATCCGCGCGTCGAGCCGCTCGCTGCGCTGGACCGGCATGGTGGCCGAGCTCGGCGTGAACCCGTCCTGGGAGACAGACCACCTCGCCGTCGCCGGCCATTACATCGCCATCAACCTCGCGGACGCGCCGCTGCGCTTCGAGCGAAAGGGCCAGCGCGGCTTCGAGCGCGTGGAGATGCCGCCCGGCAGCCTCTGGCTCCAGCCCGCGGAGGTGCCTTTCTCCCATCGCGTGAGCGAGCCCACGATCTATGGCGCGCTCGTGCTCGACCCCGCGCGGCTCGCGCGGCTCGCAGGGGTGAGGGAGCTGCTGATCGAGCCCTGCGTGGGGCTCGTGGACGCCCAGATCGAGCATGTGCTCCGCGCGCTCCTGGTCGAGGTCTCGCGCGGCGGCGCCACGGGCGCGCTCTTCGCAGACGCGATGCTCTCCGGGCTCGCGGCGCGCCTCGGCGCCCGCCATGCGGTCCGGGCGGAGCGGCCGGCCCGGGGCGGGCTCTCCCCTGCGACGCTGCGGCGCTTGCTCGACTACATCGAGGCGCACCTCGGCGACGATTTCGGGCTGGATGCGCTCTCCGGCGTGGCCGGGCTGAGCCCCGCGCACATGGCGCGGGAGTTCAAGCGAGCGCTGGGGGAGCCGCCGCTCGCCTACGTGACGCGGCGGCGGCTCGATCGCGCGCGCGAGGCGCTGCTCGCCGGCGACCGCCCGATCGGGGAGCTCGCGCGCGCGCTCGGCTTCGCCGACCAGAGCCACCTGACACGGCTCTTCAAGCGGCGGTTCGGGATCACCCCGGGCGCGCTCGCCCGTGCCCGGTGATCGCCGCCCGGCGGCGCGAGGCGCTCGCGGCGCTCAGGGCAGCCGGATGCTGAGGTTGTCTATCCCGTCCGAAGGGCCGTCGAGGGGAGGGGAGCCGAGCGTCCATTTGCGGACCGGCGTGCCCGGCGGCAGCCCTACGTAGTTGTGGCGGTGGCGAGACCCGTTGAGGTGCGCCCGGTTGCCCGTGAAGGCGCTGAGCCCCGCGGGATCCTCGTTCTGGATGCCGTAAAGCGTGTTCCTCGACAGCGTGTTTCCCTCGACCAGCGCGCGCGCGCAGGCCCTCAGCCAGATCCCTTTGCCGTCGTTGTTCGCGGACTGGCAGCCGATGATCCTCGCGTCGCTCTGCCTCTCGAGCAGGAACCCCGCGCCCTTCTGCGGGTCGCCGCGCGACGGACCGGCGTCGACCGGGGGGGCCGGCGGCTGCACGAACAGGGGCGCGCGGTGCACCGTGTTGCCGTCGGCGATGCAGTCGATGAACGCGTTGCCCTCGCCGCCCACGAGGCCGCCCTGCGGATCCGCGAGCGGCGTCGAGGCGATGAACCCGGCCGCGAGCCCGTCGTCCTCGGCGGTCCCGCTCGCGTTCCTGTTCCCCACCGCCACGCAGCGCCTCAGCACCACGTGGCGGGTCGCGTGCAGCGCGAAGCCGCCAGCGGGCGCGCTCGCGCTCGCGCCGTGGTTGCCGATCGCGCGGCACCCCTCGAGAAGCCCGCGGTACACCGCCCTGCCGATGCGAAAGCCGAGCGCGGAGAAGTCCTTGACCGCATCGGCGGAGGCGGCCGGGTTCGCGTTGTAGTTCCCGTCGGCCTCGCACTCGACCATCTCCAGGTTGCTCGTCGTCGAGATGTTGAACCCGCACGCGCGGTTCCCGGTGAGCGTGAAGTTCCGGTTCGCCCTGCAGCGCAGGAATTTGTAGTTCTCTCCCCACCCGAAGAAGCCGGCCGGCTCTCCGCCCGACGTGTTGTCGTGCGCCTCGCAGTCCTCCACGAGCACGTTGCGGCAGATGACGAAGTCGGCGCCGACGACGTTGAACTGCACGCCGCTCGGCTGGGCGCTCGTGTTCGCCGTGCGGTGGAACACGCACCGCTTGACCTGCACGTCGTCGCAGAACAGGACGAGCGCGCCCAGCGTCACGACGAAGTCGAGCCGGCTCGTGTTCTCCGAGCACACGCAGTTGATCATCCGGATCCCTCCGGCGAAGGCGACGCCGCCGGCCGCGTCCCGGGCGCCCATCACGAAGATCCCGCCGTTGCGGCGCAGGAAGCCCGTGTCGAGCGCGCCGTCGCCGCCGCACCGCCGGACGGACAGATCGAGCAGATCCAGCTGGCTGCACGCCCTGGCGGCGATCCCCACCCCCTGGATCCCGAGCACGCTGCCGTTCCTGATGACGAGCCGCGTCCTCCCCTCGGCGAACACGCCCACGTTCCCGGAGACGACCTCGCCCCGGCAAGGCCTCGCGCCCGGGTCGGGGGCGACGACGGGCGCCGGGGGGTCGATCTGCCGCAGCGTCCTGCCGCGCAGGTCGAGCGTGACGTCGTCGCTCGCGATCGTGATGGCCCGGGCGTTCGCGTCCTGCGCCACCCAGTCGACGTCTTCCACGAGGGTGTACACGCCGGGCGCCGTGATGACGAAGGGGACGCGGCGCTCCGGGTCCGGTCCGCCGTTGATGTCCTGCGCCGTGATCGGCGTCGCGTGGAGGCGCGCGCTGGCGCCGGGGAGCTCGCTCATGGTCCTCGGGCGCGAGTCTACGCCGTTCAGCCCGCTCCGCGCCGCGCCGGCGAGCGCGCGCCTCACTGGATCGGCACCGCGCGCAGCGACTCGGCGAGCTTCGCGTAGAGCGAGCTCCGCGGGTCGTCGCGCCGGTAGATGAGCCGGAAATGATCGCGCGCGAGGGGCGCGGACGGCAGGAGCCGCTTCAGCTTGCCGCCGCGGAGCTCGGCGGCGACCATGTGGCGCGGCAGCACGGCGACGCCCTCGCCGGCGAGCACAAGCGCCTTGATGGCGGCGCCGAGCCCCACCCAGCGGTGCCGCGCGAACGCGAAGCAGCCGGCGCCGCCCGCCTGATCCGCGAGGTACCGGAACAGCGGCATGGTCGGGTCGATGTCGAGCAGGCAATGCCGAGACGCGTGCTCCGGGCGGGCGAACGCCTCGCGCCGGAGCAGCTTGGGGGAGGCGACGAACGCGTAGCGCTCCTCGTGCAGCGTCTCCGCCGCCAGGGTCGTGGCGCTCCAGCGCGCGCTGGTGACGACGCAATCGACGCTGCGGTCGTAGAGGCGCCTCAGCAGGTCGTCGGAGGCGCCGAAATAGAGGTGGAGCGTCAGCTCGGGGCGCCGCCGCGTCAGCGCGCCGAGCTGGGGGACGATCCACGACATCCCGAGCTCGAACCGCGTGCCGAGCGTCAGCTCGACCGGCGCGGGCGCGGGGCCCATCGCGCTGCGGAGGCAGTCCTCGGCGAGCGCCAGGCACTGGCGGGCGCGCGGCAGCAAGGCGAGCCCGCGCGGCGTCAGCTGCACCCGGCGCGTGGTGCGCTCGAACAGCGGAGCGCCGACCTGCTCCTCGATCTGCCGGATGCGCTGGCCGAACGCGGCGGGGCTGAGCGCGACGGCGCGCGCCGCGGTCCGGAAGTTCAGCGTCCGCGCCGCGGCCTCGAAGCAGGCGAGGTTCTCCAAGGAAGGGAGCAGCATCGCGGCATCGTATCGTTCTGCGCAACAATCCCGGCCGCAAAATACGGGATCGCGCCGGCCACGGCGCGCGGTTCACCTCGCGCCGCGCCGCGCCGCGCCGCGCCGCGGCCGGCGCGCGTGATCCGGAGGGCTCGGGTCGTCCGGGCCCCGGGGCGCTACCGGGGATCCTCGACGGGCGCGGTCTCGAGCGGGACGGTGCCGCCGTTCGCGACCCACTTGAAGCCGTCGACGAGCGCGGTCGAGTCGCGGATTTCGTCGCCGGTGTCGAAGATCATGAACCGCAGCTTGAGCTCCTCGCCGCCGGTCACCGGGGCCCGCGTGCGCAGCCAGCCAGTCGCGCCGGCGTCGTCCCAGAGCCCGAAGCCGGTGCCCTCGAGCTCGTCCGTCCCGAGCGGGCACTCCTCGCAGACCTCGAAGAAGCTGAGTTTGACGCTGACGGGGTTGCCAAGGCTATCGAACGAGAGATTGCCGTTGAGCGACCCTGGCGGGGCGGGCGTCGCCAGTGCGACGAACTGGTCGTTGAAGCAATTTTCGACGGTGAACTCGGGGTATTCGAAGGTGTAGAACTTGAACGCGAACTCGTAGCCTGTCGCGTTCGTCGGCGCGCGGATGACGAGCTCGAGGGCGATGTCGTCGTGGATGTTTACCGAGGGAGGGCACCCGGGGGCGCTTTGCGGGAAGCCGGGCGGCGCCACGCCCAGCCCGTAGTTCGTGCAGCTATCCGCGTTGCACGCGCCCGGCCACCCGGCGATCCGGGCGCGACCCGAGGACAGGACGAGCAGGCGGGTCCCGCCCTGAGGGCGCACGTTGGGGCCGAAGGAATCGAGCACGCCCACCGCGGGCGAGGGCTCCGCGGGCGAGCCGTCGCCGCGTACGTACTGCGCGCTCAGCACGCCCCACTTCCTGTCGCCGGGCGACGCCTTGGCGCAGAGGTCGATCGCGTGGGCGCCGTGGATGGCGTCGAAATCGGCAGGAGCGATGTTCCTGTCGCAGGCCGGCGGCGCGTTGTCGATCACGCCATCGCAATCCTCGTCGGCCGGCTCCGGCACCGCGCCGCTCGGGTCGGGCTCCGTGATCACGACCTCGACGGCGCCTGGGTTGACGTTCGTGTCGCCGTCATTGCAGTCGCCGTCCTCGATGGTGAACCCGTCGCCGTCCTCGTCGGGCGACGGGCCCTCCTCCGCCGGCGTGCCGCCGCCGAAATCAGCCCAGGAGCCCGTCGACTCCACCCGTCCGCCGGCGCCCGTCTCCGCCGTCGTGGCGCTTGTCGCGCCCCCGCCGCCGCCCTCGCCAGGCGCCTGCTTGTCGCGCGGCGTCGCGGAGCACGCGCCCGAGGCCCAGAGCGCCGCCCCGACGCTCGCGCAGAGACCCAAGTAGACGAAGCGCCCGCCGCTCATGGTGCATCCACCTCGATGGTTGGTCCGGACCGCCGGAGCGCCGCGTCCCCGGCGACCCACGGCAACATGCGAGCACATCACGGCCTGGGCTCGCTGTCTTCTGTTCGCTGCTGCGGCGGCGGCGCGGGGTCGTCGGGCGGCGCGCCTCGCTCCTGCCGCTCCTGCTCCCGTTCCCCTCGCCTGAGGAGCCGCGCGGCCCACAGCGAGAGCGCGAGCAGCCCGACGGCCAGCGCGCCCCCGATCGGCGCGCGGTGCCGCTCGGTGAACGGAAGGTCGCGCGCGACCGGGGCGGCGCCGAGCTCCGGGTTCGCCGCCGCGGCGCCGAGCCTCGCGGCGGGGGGACGCTCGCGCACGGTGGGGTCGAGCAGGTCGGCCAGATCGTAGCTCGGGCGCTTGCCGAGCGCGTCGCCGACGTAGAGCCAGTGCGGGCCCGGCCGCGCGGCGCGGAGCACGATCTCGCGCGCCCGCACCTCGCCTTGCGCGCCCGAGAGGGAGAGCGGCGCGGAGTCACCGTCGTGGATCGTGAGCCGGAGGAAGCGCTTCCGGGTGGGGCTCAGGGGGATCCGCGTCGACGCGAGCGAGGGCCCTGACCCGCCGTGCGGCCGGATGCGGTGGATCATGCCGCTCCCCACGGCCGGCCAGACGGCGCGGTACGTGGTCGAGGCGACGTCGACGCGGCGGCTGAACTCCGGCGTGGCGACGTCGAGGAGGACGGCCTCCAGCGGCGCGCCGTCGGCGCCGGCGTCGAGCGTGACGAGCGTCGTCTTCGCCTCGCTGTCCCGCTGCGTCTCGACGATCGCGAGCGGCAGCAGCGCGGGGGACTCGGCGGGGGCCTGCGGCTCGCACGAGACGGCGCCGCCCGTGATCCGGACGTCCGCGGCCGCGTCGCGCGCCGGGGCGCCCTCGGGGACAAGGCGGATCCGGACCAGGGCGGCGCGCGAGAGGGGATAGCGGACCGACAGGTGCTCGACCGTCTCCGAGCCCTGGGGGATGCGGTACACGTGGGCGCCGCGCGCGACCTCGCTGAGCGCCCTCGGATCCGCGCCGGTCTCGACCCGCGCCTCGCGGAGGAAGCTGCCGCCGGTGACGCTGAGCTCGACGCGGCAGTGGCGCGTGCCGGGCGCGTCGAGCGCCCAGGTCGCGTGCGCCACGCCGGCGGCGTCGACCCCAGGATCGAGCATCGTGGCCGCGATCCGCCCGGACGCGTGCGCGGCGCCCGGCTCGCGGATCACGTAGGGCACCTCGGCGCCGTCGGGGCCTGCGATGCGGACGTCGGCGAGCAGCTCTTCCGCGCGGCTCTCGCGGTAGAGGTCGAGATCGACGTCGACGCGGCGGTCGCCGGCGGCGTCCACGCCCTCGATGGGACGGACGAGCGCATGCCTCTCGGTCGGGAGCGCCGCGCCGGTCTGCGCCTCGGCGGGCCGCGCGAGGCCCATCGCCGCGAGCAGCGCGAGCGGCCCGGCCGCGCCCCGCGATCCGGCGCGCAGGAGCGTCACGAGGCGCCGGCCGAACCGCGCGTAGAGGAACCCTCCGCCGACGAGCAGCGCCCCGACGCCCGTGAAGAGGGCGATCTGGTAGATGCGCTCGACGTGCCAGACGTCCCAGGTCACGAGCTTCGCGATGGTGACGGCGAACAGGGAGAGCCCGGCGTAGCGATGGAAGGCGTCGCGCGCCGCGAACCCCGCGGTGAGCAGCGCGATCGCCGCGAGGGCGAGCACGAGCGTCGTCGCCATCGCGAGGCCGCCTTGCTGGCCCTCGAGGGCGGCGCGGTGCTGCACGGTGAGCTCGGCGAACTCGGCCGCGTCGAGCGGGGCAGGAGGGGCGGCGGGGAGCGCGGTGATCGCGCTCCGCACCTCGAGGACGACGGTCGTGATGAGCAGCGCATACCCTGCGGCCAGCGCCGCCGCCGCGGCGCCGCGCAGCTCGGCGCGCGCGGCGTCCGGGGGGCGGGCGAACGCCGCGCGCGACAGCAGCCGCCCCGCGGCGAGCAGGGCGGCGCTCACGCCCGCGAACGCATAGGTCCTCGCGTTGAGCAGGACGGGGACCGCCATGGTCCCGTCGCGGCCGTGCGTGGCGAACCAGGTCGTCACGAGCGCCTCGGCCTCGGCCCGATCGACGACGAGCGCCCGCCCGAGGGTGGCGGCGAAGAGCAGCAGGGTGACGGCGAGCCAGGCGCGCTCGCCGGTGCGCGCCGCGATCGCGGCCGCCACGGCCGCGAGGATGCTCCAGACCACGGTGACCGTCGCGCCGCCGAGCCCGAACGCGACGGCCGCGGCGAACAGGGCGAGCGCCTGTCCGAGGAGCAGGGCGACGCGATCGGCGGGGGGCGCGGCGCCGGGGCGGGTCACGCCGGCGCGGAGGAGCGCGGCGCCGAGCGAAAGGTCCAGGGCGCCGGCGCCCGCGGTGAGCAGCGCGCGGAGCGTCGGCGTGTCCTCCGGCGTGGCGCCGAGCGCGGCCGCGACGAACCCGAGCGTGGCCACGCACGCGGCGAGCGCGTCGGACCACGAGAGCGCCGGCGCGCCGGGCTCGCGCGCGCGCCGCGCCGAGGCGCCCGCGGCGCCGAGGAACACCAGCATGACGAGCGCTGATGCGCCGAGGAACCCTGCGTTGACGGCGTTGACGGCGTTGACGGCGCTCACGGCGTCGACGGCATCGGCGGCCGCCGAGGCGCCCGCGTCCGCAGGCGCGCTCGCGAAATGCGCGGCCGCCGCGAGCGCGCCTGCCGAGACGATCGCCGCGGCGAGGAGCAGGGCGGGGAGCGCGGCGCGCGCGGCCGTCCACGCCGCGAGGGCGGCCGCGCCCGCGAGCGCGAGCGCGAAGAGCGCCGCGTCGGCCTCGACCAGCAGCATGCCCGCGGTGCAGGCGAAGAGCGCCGCGCCGGCGGAGCACGCGACGGCGGTCTTCCGATCGAGCTGGCGCGCGAGCCCGGCGCCGCGGAGCCACCCCGCGAGGTAGACGAGCGTCCAGGCCGCGACCAGCGCGACGAGCGTCGTCCGGTGCGCGGCGGGCGCGTCCGCGAACGTCGCGGCGAAGGCGAGGAAGGCGGCGCCCATCGGCGCCAGCAGCCAGGCGCTCTCCTCCGGCGCGCGCAGGGCGACCAGCGCCGCGAGCGCGAGCGCGATGGCGGTGGCCGTGAGCGCGCGCGGCGCGTCGAAGAGCAGCGCGGCCGCGCCCGCGTGGGCGAGCACGAGCGCGGCGATGCTGGTCGCCGTGGCGTCCGCGCGCGCCGCGACGCGGAGGACGCCGGTCGCTGCCGCGCCGGTCGCTGCCGCGCCGGTCGCTGCCGCGCCGGTCGGTGCGGCGCTTCGATCGGGGATCGAGGCGGGCGCGCGGCGCAGCCACAGCGCGCGCAGGACGCCCTGCGCCGCGGCGAGCGCGACGAACGCGAGGGGCGCCGCGCGCGCGGCGAGCGGGAAGTAGGGCCCCGGGAGCGCCTGCGCGGGCGAGTCGAGCCAGGGCGCCGCGTCCGGGTCTCCGCCGGCCGGGGCGGCGCTGGCGTCGAAGTGCGCGGCGTACCAGCCCCAGAACAGCGCCGCGTGGCCTGCGATCGCGAGCCACGGCGCGACGCGGAAGCCGAGCCTCGCTGCGACGGCGTGGGTGACGCTCGTCATGAGCAGGAGGTAGCCGAACAGGACGAGCGGCCGGTCCTGCCCCGTCGACAGCACGACGGGGTTGAGGAAGCCGGCGACGAGGCTGAGGATCAGGATGGCCTCGCCGCGGTGACGGAGCGCGAGGCCGGCGCCGAGCAGGAGGAGCGCCGTGTCCGCCGCGAATGCCGCGGGGATCGGGACGAGCTCGTACAGCGCGGCGCTCGCCCACACCGACGCGATCAGGACCGAGAGGCCGAGGCCGATGAGCGTGTGGACGAAGCGACGCTGCGCGCGCCCGCGGAGCACCTCGGCGATGGCGAGGAGCGCGGCGCCGGTCGCGGCGCCGATCGCGACGCGCCCGAGCGGCCCGATCCAGGCGTTGTCCGAGGCATATTTGAAGAAGAAGAGCGCGCCGAGCAGGAAGGTGGTCGCGCCTGCGCGGGTGAGCCAGGTGAGGCCGAGCCGCTCCTCGATGGAGGGTCGCTCCGGGGCCTCGCGGCGCGCGGGCGAGCCGGCGCCGAAGGCGCTCGCGTCGAGCGTCGCCGCGGGGCGAGGCGCGCGAGGCACCGGAAAAGCAGCGGGATCCGGGAACCCGACCGCGGGGGGCGCCGCGGCCGCCGCGTCGGCGGCCGCCATGGACGCGACCGCCGGGGGCGCGGTGGCTGTCGGATGCGCGATCTCGGGCGGCGCGCCGGCGGTCGCGATGTCGAGCGCGGGCGGCGCGCCGGCGGTCGCGATGTCGAGCGCGGGCGGCGCACCTGCGCCCTCGGCGTCGAGCGCGGGTTGCGCCGCCGCTGGGGGCGGGATCGCGCCCAGGGCAATCCGCTCTTGCTCCAGGCCGTGTGTGCTTCGTGGGCTCTCCGCCGCTGCGGTGAGCGCTGCGCGGCCGCGCTGCCCGGAGAGCTCGGCCACCCGGTGCTCCAGCGCGTGGATCCGAAGCAGCAGGTCCTCGTTGCGCCGGTTGGCCCGGACGGCGAACACGAAGGCGACGAGCGGGGCAACCAGGAGATAGGCGACGAGCGCGAGCCCGAAGAAAACGACGATGCCTGCCCCCATACATGCTTCGTAGCATGGGGTGCGCGTCGCAGGCGCCGCCCGTCCGCGCGACGATGCCTGTGCTGTTCACGCTGCTCGCGCCGACGGCCCCATCGGAAGGGGAGGACCTTTCGGCGCGCGCTGGGATTCGGGTAAGGTGCACCCGCATGAGGAACACACGCCTGCCTGATCGCCGCGCGCCGGGCGCCTGCTATCTTCCCCGTGTTCCCGGACGGCGGCGTTGCTCGGGGGGGGAGCGCGGCCATTCGGGAACAGTTCTTCTGTCCTCTCGGCCTTCTGCGGCGGAGACATCGCGATGGTGAAGCACCCGACCGTCTCTGCATGGCAGCGGGATCACGAGGAAGGTGGTTATACGGCCGAGTTGCACGGCTGGACCTTGCGGGTCCGCTGGATACCCGAGCGCCCGGGTGAGGTCCGCGGCTTCGTGTGGGAGGCCGTCGATCCCTCGGGGAACAAGGTCACCTCGCGCGAGATCCACGAGGAGATCGAGGTGGCGATGGCGTACGCCGAGGAGCGCGCGGCCCCCGATCCGGGGAAGCGCGAGGGGAAGACCGTCGATTGAGCCGCGCGCCGCGCGGCGGCGCCGGGCTCAGCCCGCCTTGTCTGCGGGCGCCGCCTTGCGGCTCCGCCTGGCCCCGTAGTTCCGGATCACGATCTCCCCCACGCGGCCTCTGGCGTCGCTCTTCGCGTTGATGCTCCGGAGCGCCGCGACGCGGTCGATCTTGAACCGCTTGTAGAGCGGCGGGATCTCCGGAACATCGGAGTTCGAGAGCATCACCTGGACGCCTCGCCCGTCGAGCTCCGCGAAGAGGGCGGCGAGGCGCTCCTGGTCGTGGAAGCCGAAGCCGCGCGCGCTGTAGGACGTGAAGTTCGCGGTCGACGAGACCGGCGAGTACGGCGGGTCCAGGTACACGAAGTCGCCTTCCTGGGCGTGGTCGAGCACGCGCTCGAAGTCGCGGACCTCGATCTCGACGCCCTGCAGCGCCGCCGAGCAGGCCCGCAGCTGGGGCGGGTTGCAGATGGCCGGCTTGACGTAGCGGCCGAAAGGCACGTTGAAGCGGCCGGCGCTGTTGACCCGGTAGAGCCCGTTGAACCCCGTCTTGTTCAGGAAGATGGTCCGCGCGGCGCGCTCGGGCAGCGTGAGCGAGGCGGGATCGACGTCACGAACCTTGTAGTAGTGCGCCTCCTCGTAGGTGTGGCTGCCCAGCGCGGCGATCACCTCGTCGACCCGATCGCGCACCGCCCGGTAGCAGTCGATGAGCTCGGCGTTGACGTCCGTCAGCGTCGCGCGCTTCGGCTGCAGGCAGAAGAAGAGCGCGGCCCCTCCCATGAAGGGCTCGAAGTAGCGCCCGTAGGACGCGGGGAGGAGCGGCTGGAACTGTCGGAGAAGCTGCCCCTTGCCGCCCGCCCATTTGAGGAACGGGCGGGGCGTCACGGGCGCGTCGTCGTCGGGGTCGGTGACAAGGGCGGTGGTCATCGCGCAATACTGGACGCCAACCTACCAGGGCGCGCGATCGTCCTCAACCGCCGAAGGCCGCCGCGAGCGAGCGCGCTCGTCCGACGCGTCCGACGCGTCCGACGCGTCTCGCCGGTCCGCCCCCGACGCCCGGGTGCCCGGGGCGATGGGTCTCTCCAGGCTAGGTCGTTCTATGTCCATGTCGCGGCCCCGTCGGGCGGCGATGTGCCTTGAGGTCGACGGTGGATGTTGGCCTGATTCATCAGTGATTCCGGTTGCTTGTAAGCATGCATGAGCGTGCGTGTCCCGGCTCTGGCGCTGCCCGGATCATGGCATGTCGCCGCTTGCGCGATCGCCGAGCAGGGATAAGTTGAAGTCTCGACACGCGGGCTGGACAGCCGCTGGTGGAGCGGAGTCCTCCCGCATTCGCGCACCGTCGCGTCAGGCCATCTCGCCGGTGGACCTGCGCGGCGCGGCAGGGGCTCGCTCGTGCGCTGGGCGCGGGCGTCCCGCGCCGGGTGGTGGCTCCTCGAGGGGCCGCCATGCGTGGAAGCCGCCGTTGCTTCTCGACAGGAGGGATGCCGCCATGATGCTTGCCTTCGACCTCGATCGCGACGACGCCCCGCAGCAGCGCGGCCCCGGTCCTGCGGACGGACCGGGTTGTTTCGGTGAAGCCGCGGACTACCGTGCTCAGCGGATCCTGTACGCCGCCCGCGACTGGATCGGCGAGCAGGACGGCATCACCACCGACGGTCGCTCGCTGATCCTGCTGCACGCCCAGCGGACGCCGCCGGAGCGGCGCGAGGCGCTCGTGCGCTGCTTCGAGCGCGTGATCCTGCACGCCCCCCGGCCGGAGCTCGCTGCGCTCTCCGCGTCGCTGCGCCAGGCGGGGCTCTCCGTGGACGAGGACCTCTCGGTGATGGGCGCCCCGGCCGGCGAGGTGCGCGCCGCCGTGCAGGGGCTCAGCCGGTTTCGCACATTCCCCCCGGGCCTGCGCCTGTCCAGGGTGTCGCCGGACGACGACGAGGCGTCGATCCGCGCGATCCAGGAGCTTCAGGCCGAGAGCGGCCACGCGCCGCTCCCGGGGTGGACCCTGCGCGGCGGCGAGGGGCGCTCCTTGACGCTCGCGCTGCGCGACGGCGCGGGGGCGCTGATCGGCTGCGCCACCCTGTGTGTCATGACGCGGCCGCAGCCTGCCGAGATCGGCGGGCGCGAGGCGCTCGCGCAGCTCGGGCTGCTGGGCGCCCCGCCGCTCTGGATCTCCGACGTGGGCGAGGCGCCCTCGTGGACGGCCATGCCGATCTGCACCTCGCTGCGCGAGGACCACCGCGGGCGGGGGCTCGGGGCCCCCCTGCAGGCGGCGGCGCTCCGGGAAGGGCACGATCGCTTCGGGATCCGGTGGTTCTACGCGCTCGTCAGGGCCGGCGACGAGATCGCCAAGCGCATGAACGCGCGTTGCGGGCTCGCCCCGCACCGCGCCGAAGGGTTCCTCGTCGCGTCGGCGGTGCCCCCCGAGAAGCCCCGGCGGCCGGCGGACGGCCGCCGCGGCTCAGGCTGACAGCACGGGCGCGAGGAGAAAGCGCCGCCGTCCTGGCCGAGGAGCCACAGGACACAGGGCGACGCCTCGCCCGCGAGGCGCCGGCGGAATCTGCGCGCTCGCGCTCGTCGATGACGCTGCGCTTCGCGTCGTGCTCGACGCACGACATGGGACGGAAGCAGCAGGAAACGAGGCGACTGGGGTGAAGTGGCGATCCCAGCGGGAATCGAACCCGCGTTACCGGCGTGAGAGGCCGATGTCCTAACCGCTAGACGATGGGACCTTGTTCTGTGGAAAAGACCGACAGCAGAGCTGAGCGGCCTGGCTGGGGGACAAGGATTCGAACCTTGATAGCAAGAGCCAGAATCTTGCGTCCTGCCGTTAGACGATCCCCCAAGGGGTCAGCGCCGTGTTCATCAGCGCCACGGGCCGCGGAATCTACTCGGGCTACCTGGATTGTCAAGCGATCAAAATCGGGCCCGCCGAACAAAAATGCTCGCCGCCAAAAATCGCCCAACTTTCGCGTGTTTCGAGCGCTCCGCGGGGGAGCGAGGCGCCTCGCCCTGCCCAACTCCTCGCTCAACCCGCTCCGCCCTCGTTGCATGCCGTCCGTTCTCGTCGCTCGTCGCTCGTCGCTCGTCGCGCTGCTGTCGTTCGCGCTCTCTCCATGATCCGTCCAGGTTGTCTCCGCGCTGTCAGAGGGGGCTCATCCCTGAGGAGCCTCCACGATGTCGCGACGCTCGCCGTCGTTTTTCCAGACATCTCAGCTTTGCCGTTCGGGACTTTTGGCCCCTGAGCCCCGGAAAAGTCGCCGCTCCCTGCTGCGTGCCCTTGACGCGCCGGGTGACTGATTTACTTTCGGCCGCGGTTTAGCCACCGGCCTAGGAGAGTGCCAAGAGACTGCGATCTCGGGCACTTAGCTCGTGTCGCGCGGGCGGAACGCCCCAGCGGGGGGCGAACGGGACCTCCGGCGAGCCGATGGTCAGTCAACAAGCCGAGGACGAGGGAGCCAGCATGAAAATCAGGCCGCTGCAGGATCGGATTGTCGTCAAGCGCGTCGAGAGCGAGACGAAGACCAAGGGGGGCATCATCATCCCCGACGCCGCGAAGGAGAAGCCGATCGAGGGGCGCGTCGTCGCGGTGGGCAACGGCAAGGTCCTGAAGGACGGCAAGGTTCGCCCGCTCGATGTGAAGGTCGGGGACAAGGTGCTGTTCGGCAAGTACAGCGGCACCGAGGTGAAGCTCGACGGCGAGGAGCACGTGCTCATCCGCGAGGACGACGTGCTCGCCGTGACCGAGTCCGCCTCCTGAACCAGGTCCGAGGCAACCGAACGCAAGCGTTAGTACACGCGGCCGCGCGGCCGCGAGGGGATTGAGAGATGGCTGCGAAGCAGATCGTTTTTAGCCGCGGCGCCCGCGCCGCGATCCTGAAGGGCGTGAACACGCTCGCCGATGCGGTCAAGGTGACCCTCGGGCCGAAGGGGCGGAACGTCGTCATCGAGAAGAGCTGGGGCTCCCCGGTCGTGACGAAGGACGGCGTCACGGTCGCCAAGGAGGTCGAGCTCGCCGGCAAGCTCGAGAACATGGGCGCCCAGATGGTGCGCGAGGTCGCCTCGAAGACCAGCGACAAGGCCGGCGACGGCACGACGACGGCGACGGTGCTGGCGCAGGCGATCTTCGGCGAGGGCCTCAAGCTCGTCGAGGCCGGCCACAACCCGATGGATCTGAAGCGCGGCATCGACGCGGCGGTCGCGAAGGTCATCGAGGCCGTGCAGAAGGCCGCCAAGCCGACCAAGGACAAGGACCAGATCGCCCAGGTCGCCACGGTCAGCGCCAACGGCGACAAGGAGATCGGCCAGATCCTCGCCGACGCCATGGAGAAGGTCGGCAAGGAGGGCGTGATCACGGTCGAGGAGAACAAGCGCATGACGACGGAGCTCGAGACCGTCGACGGCATGCAGTTCGACCGCGGCTACCTCTCGCCCTACTTCGTGACCGACCCCGAGAAGATGACCGCGGTGCTCACGAACCCGCTCATCCTCGTGCACGAGAAGAAGATCTCGGCCATGGCCGACCTCCTGCCGCTGCTCGAGCAGGTGGTGAAGCAGGGGCGCGAGCTGCTCATCCTCTCCGAGGACGTCGAGGGTGAGGCGCTCGCCACGCTCGTCGTGAACAAGCTGCGCGGCACGATCAAGGTCGCCGCCGTGAAGGCGCCCGGCTTCGGCGATCGCCGCAAGGACATGCTGAAGGACATCGCCATCCTCACGGGCGCGACGCCGTTCATGGAGGATCTCGGCCAGAAGCTCGAGAGCGCCACGCTGCGCGACCTCGGGACGGCCAAGCGGGTCGAGATCGACAAGGACAACACGGTCATCGTCGACGGCCAGGGCGACAAGACCGCCATCAAGGGCCGCATCGAGGCGATCCGCAAGCAGATCGCGGACACGACGAGCGACTACGATCGCGAGAAGCTCCAGGAGCGGCTCGCGAAGCTCGCCGGCGGCGTCGCGGTGGTGAAGGTCGGCGCGGCGACCGAGGTCGAGATGAAGGAGAAGAAGGCGCGCGTCGAGGACGCCCTGCACGCGACCCGCGCGGCCGTCGAGGAAGGCATCGTGGTCGGCGGCGGCGTGGCCCTCTTCCGGGCGGCCGCCTCGCTGGAGTCGCTCAAGTTCAACGACGAGCGCGACGTCGGCGTGCGGCTCGTGCGCCGCGCCGTGGAGGCGCCGCTCCGCCAGATCGCCCAGAACGCGGGGGTCGACGGGACGGTGGTCGCGGAGAAGGTCCGGTCGGGCGCGCCGACCTTCGGCTACAACGCCGCGACCGACTCGTACGAGGACCTGCTCGCCGGCGGCGTCATCGATCCGGCCAAGGTCGTGCGGCACGCGATCTCCAACGCGGCCAGCGTCGCCGCGCTGATGCTCACGACCGAGGCCCTCGTCGCCGAGAAGCCCAAGAAGGAGAAGGCGGCGGCCGGCGGGGCTCCCGGCGGCATGGGCGGCATGGGGGGTATGGGCGGCATGGGCGGCATGGGCGGCATGGGCGGCATGGGCGACTTCGACATGGGTTGATCGCCTGTCCGCGCCGCTCTCGGGCTGCCGCCGCCTCCGCGCGGCGCCGGCCCGCCGAGCGCGCTGCCCCGACGAAGCGGGCCGAGGGGTCCTCCAAAGCATGCTGGCTTGGGGGGCCCTTCGCGTTTTGTGAGCGCCAGCGCTCTTGCCCGGGTTTTTGACCCGCGGTCACGTGGGGCGCTAGACTCCAGGGCAATGTCGGAGTCGTCGTTCGCCCGCTATGGCCGCGAGTACGTGCCGGGCGACGTGCTCTTTCGTGAGGGGGACTCCGGCGACGTCATGTTCGTCATCCAGTCGGGCGCCGTGCGGATCACGAAGTCGGTCGCCGGCGAGGACAAGGTGCTCGCGGTGCTCGGGCCCGGCGAGTTCGTCGGCGAGATGGCGATCTTGAACGGCAAGCCCCGGAACGCGACGGCCACCGTGAGCGAGCCGTCCCGCTGCCTCGTGATCGACGCGCGGAAGCTCGGGGTCATGCTGCAGCGCGACGTCGAGATAGCGCTCCGCCTCCTCAAGAAGCTGGCGAAGCGGCTCGACGCGGCGAACTCGCTCGTCGAGATCCTCATGCACCGTGACCCGAAGGCGCGCGTGATGCTGGCGCTCGCGCGCCACGCCGAGGCCTTCGGGGAGGAGACGCCCGAAGGCATACGCGTCCGCTCGTCCCCCGAGGACATCGCGCGTGAGGTCGACGTCGAGCAAGAGACGGTGGACGAGGTGATGAAGCGGCTCCGCCGGCTGAAGCTCCTCTCGTACGGGCCGCCTGCACCCGCGGCGATCATGGTGACCGACATGCGCAGGTTCCGGGAGTTCATCGAGTTCCTGGACATGCCGCAGAAGTTCGGCGGAGAGAGCTGAACCAGTGGAGCTGCGTGTCATCGGCTGCCACGGCGGGGAGACCCCCAGGCATCGCACGTGCGCGTTCGTCGTGGACGACATCCTCGCGATCGACGCCGGCTCGCTGACCAGCGGGCTCGAGGTGAAGGACCAGGCGCGGCTCGAGGCGTGCCTGGTGAGCCACGCGCACCTCGATCACATCCGCGACCTGGCCACGATCGCGGACAACCGTTGTCAGCTCGGGTGCCCGCCGCTCGTGATCGCGGGCACGCGCGAGACGCTGCGCACGCTCAAGAAGCACTTCTTCAACAACGTGCTCTGGCCCGATTTCGCGGTGATCCCGAGCGCCGGGCAGCCGACCATCCAGTACCTCGAGCTCAAGCCGGAGCGCCCCACGCCGGTCGCCGGGAGGCTCGTGCGCGCGGTCCACGTCACGCACACGATCGACGCGTCGGCGTTCGTGATCGAAGGCGACGGCGGCGCGATCGCGTACAGCGGCGACACCGGGCCCACGGAGCGGCTGTGGGAGGTGCTGAACCAGCAGCAGGACCTCCGCGCCCTGCTGATGGAGGTCAGCTTCCCCAACCGGGAGCAGCGCCTCGCGACGGTGAGCGGCCACCACACGCCGCAGACGCTCGCCCTCGAGCTCCAGAAGTTCCGCGCGCCGAGGGATCTGCCGACGATGCTCTACCACATCAAGCCGGTCTTCCAGGCCGAGGTGGAGCGGGAGTGCGCCGCGCTGAAGGGGCTGAACCTGGAGGTCCTTCAGCTCATGGATCACTTCGTCCTGTAGCCGCCGCATCGCCGACGCATCGCCGACGCATCGGCGCGGGGCGCCCGGGGCGTCGTGCGTGCGCGGGTGATGGTGGCGCTGCGCTCGACGGGATCGTGGCGCCGAGCTGCCCGGCCCGAGGGGGAGCGCTCGCTGCCCCGGGCGAGAGCGAACGGCGCAGGAGGGGAGGCCTGCGCGGCGGCGGCGTCGGGAGCTCGCGCGCGACGCGACCGAGCGGCGCGTCGCGCGGGCTAGCGGCTTTCCTGGGTGGGCTCGTCGTTGAAGGGGCGCTTGCCGTCGGGCACCTCTTCGACGCGGGCGAGGACGACCGTGATGTTGTCGGTGCCGCCGAAGTAGTTCGCCCGATCGATGAGCGCCTTGCACGCGGCGTCCAGCGAGCCGCTGGACATCACGAGCTCGAGGATCTGATCGTCGCTCACCAGCCCGGACAGGCCGTCCGAGCAGAGGAGGTACACGTCACCGTGCCGCGTCTCGTCCGTCACGAGATCGACGAGGACGTCCTCGCGGATGCCGAGCGCGCGCGTGATGACGTTGGCCGGCAGCTGCCGGACCTCCTCCTCGGTCATCCACGGCGCCATGTGCGCCGCGTCGCTGACGAGCGAGTGGTCACGGGTGAGCTGCGTGATCTGGCTGTCGCGCAGGCGATAGCAGCGGCTGTCCCCGACGTGACCCACCGTCACGTGCTCGGCGTCCTTGGAGAACATCGCCGCCACGATCGTCGTGCCCATGCCGAAGTCGGCGAGCGTCTTCAGCGAGCGATCGAAGATGCGCCGGTTCGCCAGCCTGAGGCCGGTGACGACGTAGTTCTCCTCCTCGGTCAGGTTCGGATCGGCTGGGAAGGGCCAGGTGGCGTCCCTCCCGACCGTCACGGACAAGAAGTCCGAGAGGGTGCTCACGGCAAGCTGGCTCGCAACGTCGCCCGAGCGGTGTCCGCCCATTCCATCCGCCACGGCCACGACACGGTACTCCTCGCTGACGAGGAGGTTGTCCTCATTGTGGTCCCGGAGGAGCCCGGTATCCGTCATCCCGGCAAACCGGGTCCGCAACATGGGCAGAGAGTAGACGCGGAGCAGGGGGGCAGCGCAAGTTCAAGGCGAGGGCAAAGCTGAAATCCTGGGCTGGATCTCCCACAGCGGCCGCTCCATGGCCGCTGGAAGCGGCCGGCGGCAGGGGTAGAGGACCCTTCCGGAGGTGCTCGCTCGCCGGAAGCACTTTGCTCTTGAAAGATGGGGGAGGACGTGGGGCTCCCCGCCGCGCGGCGCGCGGCGAGGCGACGGGCGCTCGAGCTCAGAGCCAGCTCTCGCCGATCGCGATCCCCGCCGAGGCCGCGATCGCCTCGGCGGCGCGCACGCCGCACGCGTGCGCCTCCTCGAAGAGCGCCATCCCCGGCTGATCGACGTGGGCCCAGGCGACGCGCTCGGACAGCGCGCAGCGCGGCTCGAACGGCCGCGGGCCGAGGAAGCCGGGGCGCGGGCGCGGCATCGCGTGCCCCCAGATCATGACGTCCATCCGCTCGACGTCGTCGCGCAGGTGCGGGTGCGCCGGCGCGAGATCGCGCAGCACGCCGTCGGCGAGCGACGCCCACGGCGCGCGGAGCAGCGCCGCGCGCGCGGCGGCGACGTCCGGCCCGCCGAAGGCGCGGTAGTACGTCAGCACGGTGCGCTGCAGCGGCGTCGCGAGGCGCGACCGCTGCGTCGTCGCCACCGCGAGATCGGTGAGCTGGTGGCGCGCGTCGACGTAGCCGAGCCCCTCCGCGCCGTAGAGGACGGAATCCCACGCGTGGTTGGGATCGACGGGCCGCTCGACGTGGAGGTTCGCCACGAGCCACGCCGACGCGACCCGCTCCGGCAGCTCGCCCGCCGCGCTCCCCGCGAAGATCCGGCGCACGACGAACGCCGGCGCCGCGAGGATCGCCGCGCGGGCCTCGACGCGGCGCGCCTCGCCGCGCTGCACGTCGATGTAGTCGACCTCGACGCGGCCGCTCGGCTGCGGGCGCACCGACGTGACGAGCGCGCCGAGCGACACGCGCGGCGCCGCGCGCTCGATCAGCGCCTTCACGAGCCGGCCGTTGCCCTCGGGCCAGACGAGGTAGCGGCTGCCCGCGAGCTCGGGCGCGCGCGCCTTGCGCCCCGCGAAGTAGTGAAGCCCCGCCCAGGCCGAGATCTCCTCGGGCTCGCCGCCGAAGTCGTCGAGCATCGCGTAGCGCACGTACCAGCGCACGAACGGCGTGCGGTACCCCTCGCGATCGAGCCACGCCGCCATGCTCATCCGGTCGAGCCGGAGGAGCCCGGGGTCGCGCGAGGAGCGATCGAGCGGGATCTGGAACGCCGGGCGCCCGTCGCTGCCGGTGAGCTCCGTGAGCTCCTCCTCGAGCGCGTGGAACCTCTCGAGCTCGTCCAGCGCCTCGCTCGAGAGCGCGTCGACCGGCGCGAGGCCGGTGTGCCAAGCGCCCTCGTAGAACAGCCGCTCGCCCGGCGCGTGGCACAGCCGCCGCGGATCGAACGCGGGGCGCCCCGCCGCGTCCCACCCGGTGACGACGCCCATCTGCTCGAGCAGCCGCAGCGTCGCGCGCGCCTCGACGTTCGGCGCGGCGAGGTAGTGCGCGCCCCACGGGTACGGCACGACGCCGTCGTCGCCCCACGCGCTCGTGCCGCCCGGCCTCGGCTCGAGCTCGAGGACGCGCAGATCGAGCCCGGCGCCGGCGAGCCGCCACGCGGCCGAGAGCCCGCTCACCCCGCCGCCGACGATCACGACGTCCGCGCGCTCGGCGGGGCCGCTCGCCGCTCGCCGCGGGCCGCCGCGGAGCAGGTGGCCCGCGCCGTGGGCCGCGCCGACGATCTCGCCGGCGAGCGGCGCGCGCCCCGGCGAGGCCGCGTGCACGACCCAGCCCGCGGCCACGGAGCTCAGGAAGCCGCGGCGGTTCACCGGATCACCGGGTCCACTCGGCCCACTCGCGCGTGTACACGGAGACGAGCTTCTGGTCGTTCAGCCGGTTGATCGGCGCCTCGACGCGGCCGAGATCGCGGGGGAACCGGAAGAGCTCCGGCAGGCCGCTCGAGTCGAGGTAGCGGAGCCTCGACGGATCGATCCGGAGGGCGCCCGGCGCGGCGAGCCCCTCGCCGCCCGCCAGGATGAAGCCCCACTCGCCGAAGCTCGGCACGTAGACGTGGAGCGGCGCGGTCTTGAAGCCGGCCGCCTCGAGCGTCGTCACGACGCTCCAGAACGACTCGCGCGCGTAGTGGGGCGACGTCGCCTGGACGACGGCGAGCCCGCGCACGGAGAGCCGCTGCCGGAGCAGGTGATAGAAGGCGTCCGTGTACAGCTTGCCGACGGCGTAGTTGCCGGGATCGGGGAAGTCGACGATCGCGAGATCGAACGACTCGGTCGACTCCTCGAGGTACTTGAACGCGTCCTCGTTGCGGACGGCCACGCGCGGGTCGCGCAGCGAGCCCTGGTTCAGGTCCGCGGCGAGCGGCAGATCGCGGAAGGCGCCGGTGACCGCGCCGTCGAGGTCGACGAGCAGGATCTGCTCGACCGACGGGTAACGGAGCAGCTCGCGCGCGGCGAGCCCGTCGCCGCCGCCGAGGATCAGCGCGCGCCGCGGCTCCCGCCCCAGCGCGGCGACGGCCGGGTGCACGAGCACCTCGTGGTACCGGTGCTCGTCGTCCGACGAGAACTGGAGGTTGCCGTTGAGGAAGAGGCGCGTCGTGCGCGGGCTCCTCGTGATGACGAGGCGCTGGTACGGCGACTGCGCCGCGTAGACGATGGGCGCCCCGAAATAGAGCGCCTCCGAGCGCTCGACGAACCGCGAGACGAGCGCGAAGGCGACCCCGAGCGCGGCGATCACGATCAGGCAGAGCGCCCGCAGCCGGACGACGACGGCGCGATCGAGCGGGAACAGGAACGTGCTCGTGAGCGCGACGGCCGCGTTGAGCACGCCGAAGAACAGGCTCGTCTGGTGGATCCCGAGGCGCGGCAGCAGGAGCGAGGGGAAGAGCAGGCTCGCGGCCAGCGCGCCGATGTAGTCGAGCGTGAGCACGCGCGCGACGAGCCGCTTGAGATCCAGCGAGAAGTTGAGCAGCCGGATGAGCAGCGGGATCTCGAGCCCCACGAGCATCCCGATGAGCAGCACGAGCGAGTAGAGCAGCGCGCGGAACGACCCGAGCGCGGTGTAGACCCGGAAGAGCATCGGCGCGGAGAGCCCCCCGACGAGCGCCAGGCCGAGCTCGATCTCGACGAAGCGCTCGAGGAGCCGGCTCTCGATGTACTGGGAGAGGTACGAGCCGATCCCCATCGCGAACAGGTAAAGACCGATGACGAAGCTGAACTGCGTCACCGAGTCGCCGAGGACGTAGCTCGCGAGCGTGCCGGTGATGAGCTCGTAGACCAGCCCCGACGTGGCGATGACGAACACGCTCGCGAGGAGCGCCGGGTGCACGAGCCGGGGCAGCGGCTGCGCCGCGGCGAAGGGCGCCAGGGCGTCCCCGGGAGGGGCGCCCCGAGCTCCCGCAGGGCTCTCCTCGGTGGCCGGCATCGGCGCGGTCCTAGCACCGCTCGCGCTGGACCACAGCCTGTTCGGGCTCGCCGGCGCACCTGAAACGCTTCCTCTTTCGTCGTCGGGGCTTCTAGTATGGTGCTCGCGTGAGCACGCCCTTCGACCGAGCAGCCGCGTGCCCCTCCTGCGGCGCGCCGATCACGTTTCGCTTCGCGGGCGCGATGGCGCAGGTGTGCAAGCACTGCAAATTCGTCGTCGCGCGCACCGATCGGGACCTCCGCGCCGTCGGGCGCGTCGCCGACCTGGTCGAGATTCCCACGCCCCTCCAGCTCGGCGTCACCGGGCGCTGGGGCAACGAGCCGTTCGTGGTCGACGGCCGCGTCCAGCTCGATCGGGCCAGCGCGCCGGGCGCGCCCTGGCAGGAGATCTTCATCGCGTTCCCGGCCAGCGGCCGCTGGACGTGGGTCGCGTTCGCCCAGGGGCGCTGGTACGCCACCACCGAGGCGCCGCTCCCGCTGAACGGGCTGCCGCCGTGGAGCTCCCTCCAGCCGGGCGGCCGTGTCCACCTCGATGGGCACGGCATGTTCACCGTCGTCGAGGTCGGCCGCCGGCGCGTGATCTCGGCCGAAGGAGAGATGCCCTACGTCGCCGCGCCCGGCGTGGTGACGGGCTTCGTCGACATCGCGGGGCCGAGGGGCGAGTTCGGGACGCTCGACTACGGCGACGGGCGGACGATCCCGCCCAAGCTCTACCTGGGCCGGCAGATCGACCCGGCCATCCTGAAGCTCGACACCGGGGCCCCTGTGGACCAGCCCACGGCGCAGGTGTCGGCCGTCGTGTGCCCGAACTGCGGCGGCAACCTGCCGCTCGCCGCGCCCGGCACCACGGAGCGCATCGTCTGCCGGTACTGCGGTACTGCGAGCGACCTCACGAAGGGCGCGCTCGTCGCGCTCGGCCAGGTCCCCAGGCCGCCCATGGAGCCGTACGTCCCGCTCGGCGCCGAGGGCCAGCTCCGCGGCATGCGCGTGCTCTGCATCGGCTTCGTCATCCGGGGCTGCACCGTGGAGGGCGAGCGTTACCGCTGGCGCGAGTACCTGCTCTACGGCGGACCGAGCGTTGGCTACCTGTGGCTCATGGAAGAGGACGGCGCGTGGCAGCTCGTGACGCCTCTCTCGCCCGGCGAGGTCCAGCCGATGGGCTCGACGGCGAGCTATCAAGGGCGGACGTATGCGCTCAAGCAGAGCGTCCACGCCGAGGTGGAATACGTCATCGGCGAGTTCTACTGGAAGGTCGAGATCGGCGAGGCCGTGCAGGCCACGGAGTACCAGGGCGAGGGCGGCAAGGTCAGCATCGAGCAGGCCCCGACCGAGGTGAGCGTGTCGTTCTGCTCACCGCTGCCAGGGAAGGAGCTCGCCGCCGCCTTCCACCTGCCACCCCCGCCGAGCCCCTCGTTCGGCGATGGGACGGGCGCCGGAGCCGGCAGGGTCGTCGTCATCGTCGTCGTCCTGATCGTCGTCCTCCTCATCCTCATCGCGCTCAGCGACTGCGGTGGGGGCGGCGGCGGCGGCATCATTTTCATTCCGAGCGGGGGCGGCAGCCCGAGCTTCGGCGGCGGGAAATGATCCAGCTTCACGGCTCGATTCGGCTACGCATGAAATGAACGGCCTGTGCCGGTGCGTCTTTTGCGATCCCGGCTTGTGTCGAGTCGGGCACGTGCAGCGCTGGACACGTCTATGTCCACCTCCGTGGAAAGGCGACATCGCGTCGAGCGGAGCGGTCGGATTCGGGCAGATGATGGTCGGTTTCGGGTATCGACCCGCTCCGGCCGCCGCTGGCGATCGAGTAATTTCAATGGCTTACACGCTGGCTCACAGCGGCCCGTGACGTGCAATGGGCCGTCCGACGCCGGCGGTGGACCGGCGGCGGAGGCCCATGCAAACGGTGAATTCGATCGACCCGCACGCACAGCTGCGCGCGCTCTACATCTCCCTGCTCCGAAACCAGGAGCACTTCGACGAGTTCAAGCAGCTGCTCGCCCTCTACGTCGTCGCGCCCGAGGCAGATGAGGAGCCGGTGGACGCGGCCAGGATCCGCGCGCAGCTCAACGGCCGCATCCGCTCCTGGATCGGCGGCTTCTTCGATGGGCTGAGCGCCTCCCAGGTGCTCCAGTGGCGCGCGATCGTGGTCGAGGAGCGCTTCAACGTGTGCCTGTCGCCCTGGAAGGAGTCGAACGTCTATTGATGCTGCGGCGCAGGCGACAGGCGGGGCTATCCCGCCATCGGCGTACGTCTCACCGGCGCGGCTCTGCCCCGTTGCCATCTACCGGCGCCCGGAGCGCGCCGCGCACCGCGAGCGCCGAGCCCGGCGCGCCGCGCCGGGCGAGGGAGGTGCCCGCGCATGGATGACGCCCTGTGGGTGGACGAGCTCTACAAGGCGTTCTGGCGGACGCTCCCCGGGATGCTGCACGCCGACGCGCAGGGGCTGGCCTACACGCTCGGCCTGTCGCCGTCGCGCGACGTGCCCTGGAGCGCCGTGTTCAGCAACGAGATCACGCTGGCCGCGCCCGCGCTGCTCGCGGAGGCCATGCCGGGCGTGCGCGGGGCCACGGTGCAGGACGCGCTCCTCGCGCACCTGCTCGCCGTCATCGAGGCGTTCGGCACCGATCGCATCAAGGACAAGCAGGTCCGCCCGACCTGGCAGCTCGAGGCCATCCTGGCGCACGCTCGGCGGGCGCGCGACGAGGCGCTCCGCCGCGTCGCGCCAGGGGTCGACGACCCGGCCATCGACTTCGCGCGCGCGGACGACGCGACGCTGTTCGCCATCGAGACCGAGCGCAGCCTCCTCGCGAGCGGCGGGCCCGCCGGCTTCAGCCGCTATTACGCGCTCTCCCTCGGCAAGCAGAGCGTCGGCTTCCCGGCGTCGATCGCCCTCGCGCACGCCGCCGGCTGGACGGCCGAGCGGCGCGAGGTGCTCGCGCGGCTGCTGTCGTCGGTGTGGCTCGGGCTGCAGCTCCACGACGACGTCATGGACTGGCAGGACGACTACCAGCGAGGCGGCGCCTGGGCCGTCGTCCTGGCCTCGGAGCTGCGATCGCGCGCGCACGGAGAGCCCCGGGCCGAGGAGCGCGATCGGGAGCGCGCCTCGGAGCCGCGCCACCGCGGCGCGGTCGCGTACGGACCGCTCGGCACGCCGCCCTGGGGGATCGCGGTGACGCCGAAGGCGCAGGGCGAGCCGCCGATCCCGGACGCGCCCTCGTCCTTGCTCCCCGTCCGCCGGATGGTCCTCGAGTCCGGCGTCCTCGCGGCGATGCTCGACGGCGAGCGCCGGTGCTTCCGCGCCGCGCGGCGGCGCGCCGCGGTGCTCGGCGCTCGCCGCGTCGCGGCCTGGGCGGAGGGGAGGGAGGGGCAAGCGCAGGAGCTCGCGCGGTGCGAGGCCGAGAGCCCCGGCTTCGCCAACCGCGCCCACGCGCTCAACGCCTGGGCCAAGGCCGTGCTGGCATGAGCCGCGGCCGCGGCGCGGCCGCGCGAGGGGGGGCGGGCCCTCCGGAGGAGGGGTCCGCGCGCGCGCGTCCGGCGCCCGGTCGCAAGAGCGCGCCGCCCCCCGCGTCGTCCGCGACGCCCAGGGCGCGCCCGCGGCGCCCGCCGTGGGACTTCGGCTACGCCCCGGTCCCCACCGCCGCCGGCGACGACGACGATGGTCCCCTCGACGTCGTCGTCGCCTCGCGGTGCCCCGTCGCGCCCGACGCGGTCGCCGCCGCGCTCGGGGCGCGCTGGTCCGGCGTCGTGGTCGAGCGCGTCATCGAACGGACGCCCATCTTCTGGCTCCGCGTCCGGTCCCCCGACCCCGGGCGGCGCGCCGACGTCGCCGCGGCGCTCTCGGCCGCGGCGCTGCCGGTGCGCTACGTCGCGTCGGCCCGTCGCCCGAGCGCCGCCGTCGCCCCGCGCTTCGACGCCGCCGCCGGCGCCGCGGCGCGCCCGGAAGGGTGGACCGCGCGCCGCGCGTCGGTCGAGGATGAGCCCGTCACCCCCGGCCGCTGGTTCCTGCGCGACGAGGGCGGCGGGATCAGGGTCGATCGCCGCCGCTGCGGGGGCGGCGCCGGGACGCGCCTCGGGGTCATCGACGACGACGCGTGGACGGCCGACGAGCTCGGCCTCGAGCGCGAGGTGCTCGTCATGATGGAGCAGCCGCCGCGCAGCCAGGCGCACGGCGCGTTCATGGTCGCGTGGGCCGTGGGGGGCCGTCGCCCCGGCGGGTTCCGCGGCGTCGCGCCGGACGCGTCGCCCCGGCTCTACCTGATCCCGAAGCCTGGATCGTGCGTCCTCGCCCTGCCGGTCGCGATCGTCCGGGCGGTCAGCGACGGCGCCGACGTCGTGGTGTGCGCCGCGTACGTCGAGGGCTCGACGACGCCCATGCTGGACGACGCGCTCGAGTTCGCCGCCCGCCTCGGGCGCCGCGGCCGGGGCTGCCCTGTCGTGTTCCCCACGGGCCGCGAGGCCTCGAGCCCTCCCGAGTCGCTGCACGCGAGCTTCTCGCTCGGGTTCGGCGAGCCCGCGAGCGACCCGCGCGTGTTCTGCGTCGGCCCGGCCGCCCGCGGCGACGGGTGGTTCCTCTGGCGGGACCGGCGGGGGCGCAGCCGCCCCTTCGCCAACCGCGGCCCGGCGGTGCGGTGGCTCGCGCCGGGCGACGACATCACCTGCCCGCTGCCGTCCGCGTCCGGCGCGACCCCCGCGCTCGAGCGGCTCTGCCACGCCGAGTCGAGCGGGGCCTCGGCCATCGCCGCGGGCTCGCTGCTCCTCGTCCTGTCGCAGAACCCGTCGCTCCGCCTGCCCGAGCTCGACGCCCTCGTGATGCGCACGCTCGCCCCGGTGCCCCCCGCGGCGCCCGCGTCGGCCGAGCCGATCGCCGACGCGTGGGACGTGCTCCCCGACGGGCGCGATCGCGACGGCCACAACGCCAAGCACGGCTACGGCCGCATCGACGCCGGTCGAGCCTGCCTCGCCGCCGGAGATCCCATCGCGCTCGCGCTGGTGTCCGTCGGCGAGGACGGCGCCGCGCGCATCTGGCACGACGCCCGCGCCAAGGGCCCGCTCGCCCGCCGCCTGTACTCGCGCCGCCTCGCGCGCTGGGCGGTCCGGGCGCTGCTCGCCGACCCGAGCCTCTGCCACGGCGTCTGCGCGCTCGTGCGCCACGCCCGCCTCACCGCGGGCGACCCGCGGCGCCTGCGCGCCCACGGCGCTGGCGCCGTGCTGCGGCAGCTCTCGCTCCTCGTCCGCGCCCTCGCCGCGAGCCGCGCGGCGCCGCCGCCCTCGCCGCGCGTGCGGGACGAGCTCACCGCCCTGCTCGACCGGCTCGAGCGATCGGCGACCGACGCCGCCGCCGTCGCCGACGTCGAGTCGCGCTTCGGAGCGCTGGCGGACGTCGTGTTCGCGGACGCCTCGGACGGCGACGCGCACGAGGGCGCCGCCTGAGCGCGCTGCCGTCCGGCCGCGGGGTGATCCCGCTCTCATCTCCAAGGGAAAACGTAATGATAATTGCGTAGTAGCGCCGCCGGGGCGCCGGGATCGCGGGTGACGGGCCTGTTGCGCCCCGTCCGGCGCGCGAGCCCCGTTGGTTCACCCGGAGTTCCAGCGTATCGTGGGTGGCTGGCGGCGCAATTTGCGCGCCGTCGGCTCTCCCGATGCCAGCTATCGAGAATCGCCGTTGGCTCCTCGCGGTGGTCGTCCTCGCGGCGCTCGTGCTGGGCGGCTCGGGGATGAGGAGCGCTCTGGGCTGGTACGAGCGCCCGTTCCCCGGCGTGCTCGTCGATCCGGACGGCGTTGTCTCGAGCGTGGGCCTGCCGTCCTGGGAGGGCTTCCAGAAGGGCCTCCGGTACCCGGATCGCGTCGTCGAGGTCGACGGCTGGCGCCTCGAGAGCACCGAGGGGCGCTACCGCGCCGGCGCCTGGGACGCCGCGGTCGAGCGGGCGGCGCGCGAGGGGCGCCGCTCGGTGCACGCCCGCGTCGAGACGGCGGAGGGGCTGCGCGACGTCGAGCTCTCCCTCGTCCCCTTCGACGCGCTCGCCTGGTGGTTCTACGCCGGCGGGCTGATGGTCGTCGCCTCGCTCTACGTGGGCGCCGCGCTCATCGCCCTCAGCGCGAGCCCCCACGGCAAGCTCGCCCGCGCCTTCGCGGGCGCCGCGCTGTTCGCCGCGCTCTTCCAGTTCGCGCTGTTCGACTACCACAGCTCGCGCCACCTCGTCCCGTTCTTCCACGTCGCCTACGCGCTCGTCCCGATGAGCTTCTTCACGCTGGCGCTGCGGCTGCCGGACGACGCCCCGCTCATCGCGCGCTACCCCGTCTTCGCGCGGATCGCGCACGGGCTCGGCGGCCTGCTCGCCGCCGCCCTGCTCGCCTCGCACGCCATGGGCTGGACCACCGTCGCGCTCCGGAGCGTCTGCGCGATCCTGTTCGTGGCGTCGTTCTTCTTCTTCGCGACCACGCTGATCCTCCGCTTCGCCGCGGCGGAGGGCGATCGCCGCCGCACGCTGCGCGCGCTGCTCGTCGCGATGGCGCCGCCGCACGTGGTGATCGCCCTCGGCTTCATGCTCGCCATGCTCGGCGCCCCGGCGTCGACGCTCGCGTGGTTCGCGATCCCCGCGCTCGCCCTCACGCCCGTCTCGAGCGTCGTCGCGTTCATCCGCTACGACCTCTGGGGGAGCCGCGCGCTCCTGTCGCGCCCGCTCACGCGCCTCATCATCGCCTGCATGATGGTCGCGCTCACGGTGATCCTCTGCTCCGCGTGCGCGGGGTACGCGGGCCTCCCGCTGCTCGGCGCGATCAAGGTCGCGGCGCCGGCCGCCGTCGTCAGCGCGGCGCTCGTCGTGTTCGCGCTCGGCGCCGGCGATCGGAAGCTCTTCCCGGCGCGCGCGGAGTACAAGCCCACCGTCGAGCAGCTCAGCGAGGAGCTGACGCTCGTCGCCGATCCCGACGAGGTCGCCTTCGCGGTCGAGCGCACGGTGGCGCGCTGGCTCTCCTGCGAGCGGGTCACCTTCCGCCGCATCGCGGTCGACGCGGCCGACGGCGCGGGCGCGGGCAGCGCCGGCGCCGCGCCCGGCGAGCCGGCGCCGGGGGCGGACGAGTCGAGCGGCGAGCGGATCATCGAGGTCGAGCCCTCCCAGGCGAGCGCGAGCGCGAGCGCGAGCGCAAGCGAGCTCTCGCTGACCGTCATGTTCCGCGGCCGGCTGCTCGGCGTCCTCGAGGTGGGCAAGAAGCGCGGCGGCGCCCTGTTCACCAGCGAGGATCTCGACCTGCTCCGCACGATCGGCAACCAGGCCGCGCTCGCCATGGCGCACGCCCACAGCTACGCGGAGCTGGAGCGGCGGCGGCGGGAGCAGGCCGCCGCGTGGCGCGACGAGCGCGCGGCGCTCATCGAGACGCTCGCGGCCGAGATCACCCACGAGGTGCGCTACCCGATCAACTTCTTCCGCTCCGTGTTCAAGCGCGGATCGAAGAACCAGAGCCTGGACGCCGAGGAGGTCGACATCGGCTGCGAGGAGGTCGAGCGCCTCGAGCGCCTCGTGATGGGGCTGCGCCGGGTGACGCACAGGAAGCTCGAGCGCCGCCGCCTCGCGGTCGAGGAGCTCGTCAGCCGGGCGGAGATGCTCCTGCGCGATCAGCTCGGCAAGCGGCGGATCGAGGCGCGCGTGAGCGCTGGATCGAGGCTCCGCTGCGATCCCGATCAGGCCACGCAGGTGCTCGTCAACCTCCTCTCGAACGGCCTCGACGCGGCCGGCGACAAGGGGACGATCGGGGTCGTCTGGGAGACCACCGAGAGCGGCGCCGAGCTCGTCGTGTGGGACACGGGGCCCGGCATCTCCGGGGACGCGTCGCGCCTCTTCGCGCCCTGGTACACGACGAAGCCCCGCGGGACCGGGCTCGGGCTCGCCATCACGCACCGCATCGTCCGGGCCCACGGGTGGTTGATCGAGCCGGAGCGGCGCGACGGCACGACGCGGTTCGTTATCTCGATCCCCGCCGCCGACGTCTCCATGACCGCGGAGGACGAGGTCGCGTGAAGATCCTGATCGTCGATGATCAGCGGAGCGGCCGCCGCACGCTGCGGCAGATCCTGGCCGCGCTCGACGAGGTCGAGGTGCTGGAGGCGGTCGGCCTGGACGACGCGATGGCGGTCGTGGAGCGGAGCGCGCCGGACCTCCTGCTCCTCGACGTGCGCCTGTCGGACGATCCGCGCGACCGCGGCGGCCTGGAGATCCTGCGGCGCGTGCGGGCCTCGGGGCGGAGCACGCCGGCGCTGATGGTCACGTCGGTCAGCGAGCTCTCCGAGATCCGGGAGGCCATGCGGCTCGGCGCGCAGGACTACGTGCTGAAGGACGAGCTCTGCCCGGAGATGCTCCTGCCGATCATCGAGGGGCAGCGCGAGCGGCTGCTCCTGAAGGGCGAGGTGGTGCGGCTCCGCGAGCGGGTCGACCGCACGTTCGGCACGAAGGCGCTCCTCGGCTCGTCCGCGGGGATGGAGCGCGTCCGCCGCATCATCGAGCGGGTCGCCGAGTCGAGCAAGACGGTGCTCATCCGCGGCGAGACCGGCAGCGGCAAGGAGATGGTCGCCCGCGCGCTGCACGAGATGAGCTCGCGCCGCGGCGAGCCGTTCATCGCGGTCAACTGCTCGGCGTTGCCGGGGACGCTCATCGAGTCGCTCATCTTCGGGCACGAGCGCGGCGCCTTCACCGGCGCCGAGAAGCGCATGCGCGGCCAGCTCGAGCTCGCGGGCGCGGGCACCATCCTGCTCGACGAGATCGCCGAGATGCCCGGCGAGCTCCAGGCGAAGCTCCTCCGCGTCGTCGAGGATCGCCGCTTCCGCCCCCTCGGCGCCGAGTCGGAGATCCCGCTGCGCGCCCGCCTCCTCGCCGCGACCCACGTCGACCTGGAGAAGCGCATCAGCGAGGGGCGCTTCCGGGAGGACCTCTTCTACAGGCTCAACGTCGTCACGGTGCACGTCCCGTCGCTGGCCGAGCGCGACGCCGATCTCATCGAGCTCCTGCTCGCGTTCAGCGCGGAGCTCCCGCGCAAGCTGCGTTACACCGACGACGCGATCGCGTGGCTGGTCCGGCGGCCCTGGCCCGGCAACGTGCGCGAGCTCCGGAACGTCGTCGAGCGGCTGGGGCTGCTCGCGGACGACGATCTCATCGACGTCCCCACGCTCGAGGAGCTCGCGCGCGAGCGGCCGGTCGTGGACGCCACCGCGGAGATCGACCGGCTGGCGCGCGCCCTGCTCGCGCTGCCCGAGCGGCTTGGATCGAAGCTCCGCGTGATCGAGCGCGCCGTCCTGCACCACGCGATCGAGAGCTGCGGCGGCAACAAGGCGGCCGCGGCGCGGCTCATCGGCGTCGATCGGAAGATGCTCGAGCGGCGCTGGGACCGGCATACAGGCGAGGAGCCGCCGAGCAGCCGGCGGATGTCGATGCCGACGCCGATGGCCGCGCGCCACCTCGGCGAGGAGCCGCCGAGCAGCCGGCGGCACACGCCCGCGAACGGGACGCGGCACCTCGGCGAGGAGCTGCCGGGCAACCGCAACCACACGCCCGTGAGCTTGCCGCGGTATGTCGGCGAGGAAGCGCCCAGCACCCGCCGCCAGGCGCCGCCGCCGGGCCACGACGACGCCTGAGGGCGCGGCGCGCCACGTCGGCGGCGTGCCGCGCCACGCCACGCCGGTGGCGCGCTACTTCCTGCCGATGCCCGTGTAAGCGAACCCCATGCCGCGGAGCTCGTCCGGCTCCCAGATGTTGCGCCCGTCGAAGAGCGTCGGGGAGCTCAGGATGCGCTTCAGCCGGTGGAAGTCCGGGCGCCGGTACTCGTGCCACTCGGTGACGACGACCAGCGCGTCCGCGCCCTCGGCCGCGCCGTACATGCCGTCGCTCAGGAGGATGCGGCTCCCGTAGATGGCGCGCACGTTCGGCATCGCCTGCGGGTCGTGCGCCTGGACCGTCGCGCCCGCCTCGAGCAGCGCGTCGATGAGCGTGAGCGCCGGCGCCTCGCGGATGTCGTCCGTCTGCGGCTTGAACGCGAGCCCCCAGACCGCGATCGTCTTCCCCTTCAGCGCGCCGTCGAAGTGGGCGCTCACCTTGCTGGCGAGCAGCTGCTTCTGCCGCGCGTTGATCCGCTCGGTCGCCCGGACGATCTCCAGATCGTGCCCGACAGAGCCCGCGGTGTAGAGGATGGCCGAGAGGTCCTTGGGGAAGCACGACCCGCCGAACCCCGGGCCGGCGAACAGGAACTTCGTGCCGATGCGCGGGTCGGCCCCGACCCCCTTGCGCACGAGCTCGATGTCCGCGCCCAGCTTCTCCGCGAGCACGGCCAGGTCGTTCATGAACGAGATGCGCGACGCGAGCAGCGCGTTGGCGGCGTACTTGGTGAGCTCGGCCGAGCGCGCATCCATGAGCTGGATGCGGTCGCTCGCCCGCACGAACGGGTTGTAGAGGTGGCGCAGGATCTCGCGCGCCTTCGGGTCGTCCGAGCCGATGATCACGCGGTCGGGCTTCATGAAGTCGTTGACCGCGTCACCCTCCTTGAGAAACTCCGGGTTCGACGCGACAGCGAACGGCTGGGTGGCGTTCGCGCCGATGATCTGCCGGAGCCGGTCCGCCGTGCCGACGGGGACGGTGCTCTTCGTGGCGATCACCTTGAAATTGTTCAGATTCTTGCCGATCGTCTCGCCGACGGCCTCGACGGCGGAGAGGTCGGCGGAGCCGTCGTCCGCCTGGGGCGTACCGACGGCGATGAAGACGATCTCGGCGTCGCGGATGGCGCCGGCGACGTCGGTGGAGAACCGGAGCCTGCCGTCGCGGGTGTTCTTCGCGATCAGCACGTCGAGGCCGGGCTCGTAGATCGGCACCTCTCCGCGCTTCAGCATCTCGATCTTGGCAGCGGACACGTCGACGCACGCCACGTCATTCCCGAAATCCGCGAACCCCGCGCCGGCGACGAGGCCGACATACCCTGTTCCCACGACGGCAAGCTGCATGGGCGGGACGCTACCACGACCCCGGCGCGGTTCGAGCCGGCAGTCGCATGGAGTGTGACCTCCGATCGATCTGTCCCGCTCATCTCGCGCGCGGGCGCGCGCCGAGCGTTCGTGCTGTCCTTGCCCTCGCTGCGCCGAGGGGCTGCCGGGCGCGTGGTGGTCGTGGCGCCGTGGCGCCGCGCGGCTCAGGGGTGGACGAACACCACGGTGCCGGTCAGCGAGCGCGCTGCGCCGTGCCATCCCGGCGGGACGGACGGCTCGGTCCAGAAGAACAGGCGGCGGGCGTCCTCTGGAGACAGGTTGATGCAGCCGTGGCTCTTGGGCCGGCCGAACTTGTCGTGCCAGTACGCGCCGTGCAGCGCATACCCCTCCTCGAAGTACTGCACGTAAGGCACGTCGCGCAGCTCGAACTCCTCACCGACGGCGTCCGAGTCCATGGTGCTCGTGACGAACTTCGTGTGGATACGGAAGATCCCGCGCTTGGTCGCGGTGCTGGACTCGTGGTCATCGAGCCCCGCCTCGCCGCTCGAGATCAGCGTCGCGTAGACGGGCTTCGTGCCCTCGTAGGCGACGAGCACCTGCTTCGTGATGTTGACGTCGAGCCACTTCTCGCCGTTCTTGCCCCAGGCAGGCATCTTCTTGGCGGGGTCGATGCGGCCGGCGTGGCGGTCGTCGACCCAGTCGCCGTCCTTCGTCTCGTAGTGCAGCTTGCCGCCGAAGAACTGCTGTTTGCCGGTGAGGGGCACGGCGGAGCGCCACTCGAGCTCTCCGCCGTCGACGAGCTTCTTGCCCGCGACGCGCCATCGCTTGCCCCCGGCGCGGCGCACGAGCGCGAACGGGAAGTCGATGTCCTTGCCGATCTCGACGCCGTGGAACTCGGAGCCGCGGATGGGGCGGAACCTGTCGGCCGGGACGACGCGCAGATCGGTGGTGACGTTGTAGCGCCGGCCCTCGTGGAGGAACGACTCGAGGAAGGCCATCCCGTTGCGCCGCGAGACCTCGTCGATCTTCACGGCGTCGCTCGTCTTGATGAGGCCGGAGAGGTTGGGGGCGCGCCGGCCGTCGCGCAGGTACCAGGGGATCTCGCGATCGGTGATGCGCTGCGCGAGCGCGTCGAGCGCGGGCGGGGCGGGCTCGGTGCTCCATTTGAGCCAGACGTCGAGGCCGTAGGTGGCGCCGCTCTCCTCGTCCTTGGCCCAGCGATCGAGGTGCTTCTTGAGGCTCGGCTCGAAGCGCGCGACATCGTCCGCGGTCGGGATGCGCGCGTAGGCCGGGCCGCCGCGCGTGACGGTCCCGTACATGTACGGGAGCTTGTGGGTGACGTCGGGGCGGCGGGCCGTGGCGCGGACGATCTCGTCGTCGAGGTCGAGCGTCGCGTCGGGGCCGACGCACACGTAGCCGAACGGCTTGATCTTGCGGAAGCCTCCGGGGCAGCCGGACGTGCCGGCGGGCTCGGGATCCATCTCCACGACCGCGCCGGCGCGCAGGAAGCCGACGGGCTTCGCGTCGGCGCTGGGCCGCGCGTAGACCCGGGTGAGCATCGAGGTGCTGGCGAGCCGCGGGCGGCCCTCGGGGATCGGCGCTGGCAGGGTGGCGACGCCGCCGAGCGAGACGATGGGCGGGCCCTCGGGCAGGCCGGGCGGCGGCTCGTCCTCGGCCGGGGCGGGGGAGGCGGGAGAGGAGGCGGAGGCAGGGCCCTGCGCGGCGGCTTCCTTGGCGCTCGCGCTGCTGGGGGCCTCGAGTGGCGAGTCGGGGGTGCTCCCGGACCGGGGCTGGCCGCAGCCCGAGAGGAGCGCACCGAGGGCGAGGAACGCGAACGCAGGGCGGCGCGCCGCGGGTGAAGCTGCGGCGCGCGGTCGGGGCGGCGTGTCCATGGCGCGGCGACGGTAATGCACGGGAGGGGGAGGAGGACCAGTTTTTGGCGGCGCGTGTTCTGTGGGCGGTTGGCGCGCGCCTCTCTCCCGGTCCTGGAGGAATGGCGGCGCCACACCGCGGACCGTGGCGCTGAGACGCGCGGCACGTGTGCACGATGACGGACTGACGCCGAGCAGGGCGCCGCGCGACGAGCCAGCGCCGCGCAGCGGAAGAGAGCTGCGTTTCAGGGCGACACGCCGCGGCGGGAGCGAGCTCGATCTCGCTCCTCCGCGCAGCGAGAAGCCGGGCGATCTCGTTGCTGGAGGAAGCCGGAGGGCGAGCAGGTCAGGCGGGCGAGGTAGCCGGGATGGACGGGGTCGTCTAGGCTCCCGGGGCCCGCGGAAGGCTTCGGTGCACGCCCATGATCGAGACCGTCAGCTTCAAGAATTTCAAAGCGCTGCGGGACATCCGTTTCCCGCTCGAGCGGTTGACGGTGCTGGTAGGGCCGAACGCCTCCGGGAAGACGAGCGTGCTTCAAGGGCTGGCAGCTCTCCACGCGGAAGACCCGTGGTCAACCCTGGAAGGTGAGCGACATCCGTCCGTGGTCCGCTCTCATGGCACCAGCGAGCCGATCGAGATTCGATGCACGGGCACCTGGAGTGGCAAGGCGGGCTCGATCGAGCTTCTTGCAGAAGAATACGACGTCACGCACTGGGGAAGGTCCGTGACTGTTCACCATGGTGATCACGTGATCACGGATCGGGAGGATCCCTCTCATTGGTCAGATGAAGCTCGAGATGCGGTAGCTGCTGTTCGCACTCCGGCGGACTTGCTCAGGCTCGACGCGGCCAAGCTTGCCCAGCCGTCCTACAGCGCCTCGCTCGTGCCGCGAATCGAGCCGGACGGCGATGGCCTGGCCGCCGTGCTCGCCGAGATGCTCATCTCGCGCGCGGACGACTTCCGACGCGTGGAGGAGGCGCTGCGCGCAGTCATTCCGTCTGTGGAGAGGATCCGCCTGGAGCGGTCAGCGGTGAGGCGGCCCGAGATCCAGCGGGTGACCATCAACGGCCAGACGACGACGAGCACCGTAGAGCGCGAGTACGTTGGCCATCGTGTCGTGCTGGACATGCGCGGTGCGGCCAATTTACCAGCCCATGCCGCGAGCGAGGGGACGCTCATCGTGCTGGGTATCTTGACGGCGATCATCGGTCGTAGGAGCGCGCACTTGCTCCTCATCGACGACCTTGAGCGTGCGATCCACCCGAGGGCCATCGCCGATCTGGTCGCGCAGATCCGCAAGCTGCTCGACGCGCTTCCTGACCTGCAGATCGTCGCGACGAGCCACTCCCCCTACCTCATCGATCATCTCGAGCCTGAGGAGGTTCGACTGATGAGCGCCGACGAGACCGGCGCCGTGAGGTGGGCCCGGTTGAACGATCATCCGCAGTTTGAGCGCTGGAAAGAGTTCATGCGCCCAGGGGAGATCTGGAGCATGGTCGGCGAGGAATGGGTCCGCGATCGAGGCCCGCAGCCCCATGCCTGAGCAGGTGGCCTGCTCGATAGCGATCGTATGTGAAGCGGACGCCGACCGGCGCACGGCCTGCGTGCTGTCCGATCGAGCGCTCTGCGAAAACGTCGACTGGATTGGCTCGGAGACGATCGAGTTCTTTCGCCGTTATCATGGTATCTTCCGTCAGGATTCCCACCTGAAGTGGACGAGCATGAAGGGGATGGCGAGAGCGCGACATGTCGTCGCGCACGGGTTCTCCGGCGGAAGACCGCGCGAACCAGACGCAGCGATGGCCGAGCAGGCCCTGAAGCTCCTCGCCACGCTCGGCTCTCCTCCAGACGTTGTGATCCTCACGCGTGACGCGGACAAGCTGAGCCGACGTCGCGAGGGCTTCGAGCAGGCGCGGGATTCACAGCCGTGGCCCTTCGCGGTCGTCATCGGCGTCGCCAATACCAAGCGCGAGTGCTGGATCCTCGCTGGCTACGAGCCTCGCGACGACGCCGAGAGAGCGCTCCTCGAGCGCGAGCGCAAGGATCTCGGTTTCGACCCCCGCTTGGGCGCCGAGCGGCTCACGGCGAGCGAGGAAGGCGCGAAGCGCGATGCGAAGCGGGTGCTCCATGCGCTCACGGGAGGGGATCCAGAGCGGGAGGAAGCATGCATGAAAGACCCTCCCTTGACCACCCTGAAGCAGCGAGGCGCCGCGACCGGGCTCATGGACTACCTCACGGAGATCGAAGAGCGCCTCGTGCCTCTGTTCGCCCCGGTCGCGAAGCGCTGACCACCGTCCTTCCCCGGCTCCCTTGGCCGAGGTGCTGCGCCGCGCCTCCACGCGGGGCGCGGCGCAGCGCCGTCGCGCACGATCAGGGTGAACGGATACCGCTCTTCCCCTCTCGCGTCGGGATCGTAGGCCGCGGTGGGCAGCGCGGTCACCACGAGCGTTCGTTTCCCGTCCGCCGCGAGCTCCAGCGCCGCGGAGCCGGACGACAGGTCCAGGAACTCGCCGTCCGAGTCGGGCGTCAGACCGGGGACGGCCTGGACGACGAAGCGGCGCCTCGCGTCGTCGGGCGCCTCGAGCGACACCCGGAGCGCTCGTGGCGTGTCCGCTCCTGCCGAGAGCTCGATATAGCTGGTGCCGAGCAACATCGGCGCGCGCTCGCGGACGTCGATCCTGCCCGGCCTGGCCTCGACCTGGGCCGCCAGCGAGATCCTGGCCGCCGCGAGGTTCTGAAGGCCGCCCGCGAAGTGCCGGAAATGGCGGTCGTCGATGTGATCGCCGGTGTACCAGCGCCAGCGCGCGAGCTCGGGGACGGCCTCGACATAGCTGACGCCCGCCGCCTCTCGGAGCATCGCATCGAGCGCATCGACGAAGTCAGGCTCGTTGGGCCGCGCGCCGTCGCCTGCGGCGGGGGCGTCGCGCGATCCGAGCCACATGCGCGAGACGAACCGCGGATCGCCGTCGAAGAACCTATCTTTGAGGTAGAGCAGCACCATGGAGGCGCCGTACATGAACCATGTCTCGTAATGGTCGTTGTGGTCGATCGCCCATTCCGGGTGCCTCTGAAAATCGGCCAGGCCCTCGCCCGCGTAGCGATCCGCGCGGACCTGGTCGAGGAACGTCGCCGACATCTCGAAGACGACGGGGCTCTCGCTCCAGTCGTCCGCGGCCTGCGAGGCGTGCGCCATCTCGTGCACCACGGTCTCCTCGAGCGCGGAGCCGCCGTAAGGCCCCCACGGATCGACGATCATGTACGGGTGCCGGTCGTCCCATGAGGTCGACCGCTCGCCTCCGAGGACGTCGACGAGGCAGCTGCGGTGGCCTCTCCACACGAACACGTCGAGCGCGTCGTCCGGCCCGCACTCTCCACCATCGCCGAGGGGCGGGCGCATGCCGATCTGGCGCACATGATAATCCCAGCCCTCCTCGACGAACGCGAGGACCTGGCGCGCAACGTCGCGCTCTTCCGCCTTGTAATGGTGCACGAGCACGGGAAGGGTCGAGGATCGAAGGGAGAAAGGGAACATCTCCTCGAAGTCGGCTCGCCCACAGATGCTCTCGCCTTCCGGCAAAGGGTGCTTGTACTCCGACGGCGTGGCCGGGGTCATGTCATCGCCCTCTGTGCCGCAGCCGACGGACCCGAGGCCGAGGGTGAAGCAAGCCAGCCAGGGAAGGGATCTCCGCATCGAGGCGCTTTAACCGAGCCTCCGGGGAGCTCGCAAGGAGCGGCCGCCGGCATGGCCGCGCGGCGCGCGCAGCGGAGCAGCACCCGGCTACGTGTGTGGCAAGGGTGCTGCCCTCTCACCGCGGCAGTCGTGCTAGGCGGACTGGTCGAGCTCTCGCAGGATGTCGCGGAGCGCCTGGGCCTCGGCGCGCTCGAGGACCAGGGGCGCCGACACGCACGTGGGCGCGTGGTCGCGATACTCCACGGGCTGGAAGGCGGCGAGCGCACCGGACGCGGTATAGGCGAGATCCAGGCGCACCGCGGAGGTGTCCGGCTCGCCCTCCCCATCCAGGGCGAAGGGGAGCTTCGCGATGGCGGCGAAGTCCCGCCTCTCCAGGGCGGCAGTGAGCGCTCCGATCGGGCAGGTGAAGTAGCGGAACCCTTCTTCCACCTTCTCACCCGTGGGTGTGTACACGGTCTCGCTCAGGATCAGCCATTTGCGGCGGGTGGCGAAGCGAGGGTCGGCGCGCATGAAGTCGGAAAGATCTTGGATCTCCATCGCGCGTTCATACCTCATCCGGGCTCAGGATCTCCACCAGTCCGTCGAGGCGGATCACGCTGCTCTTTCATCGCACACATGAACGCAGGGTGGGTCGTCTCGACGCGCTCGTCCTGGGACATGGCCCCATGGCGGGGGCGATGTGGCGCTACGACCGTCCGAACCTGAGCAGGAGCCCGAGCCAGCCCTTCGCCAGGTAGAGGAGGTTGATCAGCACATACATCCAGAAGAACACGTCGAGCCGGTCCGCGAGCGCGAACGCCCAGATGTGGCTCGGGTAGTGGTTCAGGAAGCGCAGGAACGTCATCACGAGCGCCGCCGCCCGGGCGGCGGGCGACCGGGGCCGCTCCTCCGTGGCGGTCTCGTAATAGGCGGAGACCGAGGTCTCCTTGCCGCTGATCTCCGGGCGGCGGACGAAGTTGGTGAGCGAGATCGCCGAGGCGATCACCGCGACCCCGACGACGCCGGCGAGCAGGAAGCGCGGGTCTCCGCCGGGCCAGCGGCCGCCGTCCAGCCCGAGGCCGCCGGCGCTGAAGAGGCGCATCGAGAGGGCGCCCGAGAGGAGCACCGCCTTGAGCTCGTCCGTGAAGAAGTCGAAGAGGTGGCCCTCCTTCGACGCGAGCTGCTTGTGGCGCGCCAGCATCCCGTCGGCGCAGTCGAGCAGGTAGCTCAGCTCGAGCACGGCGACGGCCACGAGGCCCCCCGCCGCCGTGGGCAGCGCGACGAGCAGCGCCGCCGCGACGACGAACACGGCGAGGTTGAGCAGCGTCACCTGGTTCGGCGTGATCGCGGTCCGCGCGAGGAGCGCGACCACGCCGCCGGCGAGCGGGCGCATCAGGTAGGTGTTGAAGAGCTGATCGTGCTTCTTCCGCGTGGCCAGGTAGATCCGCTTCGCTTCGCCGAGCATGGCCGGCGCATCCTAGCCGAGCGGCTCCCGTCTTGCTCGGGCGGCGGCGGCGCTTTCGACCCGGTCGATGGACCGGCCCGCCGCGCGGTCAGCGCCGCGCCGGGCGCGAGGCGGGTGAGGCCGCGTCGAGCGGCTCGTCGCTCCAGTCGACGGCGATCGAGTCCTCCTTCGCGGCCTCGGGGCGCACCCACTCCTTGGTGATGGATCCGCCGCTCACCGGAGGCTCGTCGCTCCAGTCGACGGCGATGGAGGTCGAGACGCTCGCGGGGTGCATCGCGATCGTGGCGGGCCCCCCGTCGTCCGCGGCGCCCCGCGGCGACGGCTGCTCCCGCAGCGTGATCGCGTCCGGAGCGAGCGCGTGCGCGAACCGCGACGCGCGCGGCGGCGTCTCGCTGCGCAGGAGGGCGCGCACGTCCTCGAGCATCTGGCGCGCGTCGGGGTAGCGCTGATCGCGGTCGAAGGCGAGCGCGCGATCGACGACGAGGCACACGTCGCGCGGCGCGTGCGGCGCGCGCTGCGCGAGCGGCGGCGCCGGCTCCCTGCCCATCTTCAGCAGGAGGTCGAAGTCGGTGCTCGCCTCGTGGACGTGGCGGCCGGCGATCAGCCGGAACATGGTGGCGCCGACCGCGAAGAGGTCGGCGCGGGTGTCGATGTCGCGGCCCTTCGCCTGCTCCGGCGGCATGTAGGGCGTCGTGCCGAGCACCAGGCCCATCCGCGTGAGCTCGCCCTGGAGGCTGGAGTCCTGGCGGATCCGCGCGAGCCCGAAATCGAGGACCTTGATGCGCGGGCCGCCGCCGTGCGCGGGCGAGTCCGCTGGGCCGTCGCCGACGACGTACAGGTTGGGCGGCTTGATGTCGCGGTGGATGATCCCCTGCGCGTGCGCCGCGGCGAGCGTGTCGAGCACCTGCGCGGTGAAGCGGAGCACCTCGGCCAGCGGGAGGCCGCCGAGGCGGCGCTCGCGCTCGGCGAGCGACTCGCCCTCGAGGAGCTCCATCACCAGGAACGGCGCCCCGTCCTCGGCGACGTCGATGTCGCGGATCTCGACGGCGCCCGGGTGGCGGAAGCGGTTCGCGGCCTGGGCCTCGCGCTCGAACCGGTCGCAGATCTCCTTCGATTTCGCGGCCTGCGGGTGCAGGATCTTGAGCGCGTCCCGGCGGCCGATCCGGTGGACGCCGACGTAGACGGCGGCCATGCCGCCCGCGCCGAGCAGCCGCTCCAGCGTCCACTTGTTGCGGATCGTGGTCCCCACGCGTTGTGAGGCGGTTTCGCTGCTCATGGGGTCCTTGCCTTCATGGAAGCGGCGCGGCCGCACGCGGTCAAGCGTATGCTCCGCGCGGTCGCGAGGAGAGCGATGGTGAAACCGGGCAAGCAGAGCGGGCGGCGGTACACCGAGGCCGAGGTGCGGGCCATTTTGGAGCGCGCCCTCCGGGGCGCGCAGGCGCGCGACGTGAGCCACGACGAGCTGGTCGCGGCGGCCGAGGAGATCGGCATCTCCCGGGGCGCGATCGAGGCCGCGTCGCGCGACATCGAGCATGTCCGGGGCGAGGAGGCGGCGCGCGAGGCCCTCCTCGCGCGCCGGCGCAAGGGGTTCCGCGCGCACCTGTTCTCGTTCCTCCTCGTGAACGCGTTCCTCTTCGCGGTGAACGCGCTCACGGACGGGCCGTGGTGGTTCTTCTGGCCGCTGCTCGGGTGCGGCCTGGGGCTCGCCTTCCACGCGCTCGGCGCGCTCTCCAGCGACGTGTCCCCGCGGCAGATCCGCCGGGAGGTCGAGCGCAGCGCCGCGCAGGCGCGGAAAGAGCAGCACCGGCGGCTGAAGGAGCAGCGCCGGGTCGAGCGCCTCGAGCGCAAGCAGCGCCTCGAGCAGAGCGCGGAGGACTTCGGGCACGCCGTCGAGGAGGGCGTCGCGACGGTGCTCTCGCGGATCGCGCAGGAGATCCGCGGGAGCGCTCCGCCGCCGGCGCCGGCGCCGGTCGAAGAGGCGCCGCGGAGGCGGCGGATCGAGCCGCTCGACGCGGACGAGGCCGAGTCGGAGGATCTCGGCGAGGAAGGGGCGGATCGCGCGGCCCGGAGAGGCCGCGGCGGGCGCTGAGAGGCGCGCAGGAGGGTGTCGGGACGGCGCAGGCGCTGATTCATGGTTGCGCAGGACACAAGCATGGGGGCGCAGGAGGGCGGCGGGGCTGCGCTGGAGCCGCACAATCCTGATGCGGGACACTGAAATGCGTGTGCAGGAGGGGCGGCGGGGCTGCATTGGAGGGGCGCGGAGCTGCGCAGGAGGGGCGGCGGGGTTGCATAGGGGAGGCGGCGGGGCTGCATTGGAGGGGTGCGGAGCTGCGCAGGAGGGGCGGCGGGGCTGCATAGGAGAGGCGGCGGGGCTGCATTGGAGGGGCGCGGAGCTGCGCAGGGATGCTGGAGGCGAAGCGCGCCACCCGGAGAACCCGACAGGCATCTGTCGATTTCTTTCGTCGAGCGCTCGCCCAGGTCGCGGCGGGCCTTCGCCCAGCGCCGCTCCCCCACGCCGACCGCCGCCCCTCTCGCTTCCGCCTCACCCCCCGGCCGGCTACCCTCGACGGGATGTTTCACCCCGTCGTCGACCGGTGGTTTCGTGACCGCTTCGGCGCCCCCGCCCCCGCCCAGGAGCGCGCCTGGCCGGTCATCGCGGCCGGCCGCGACGCGCTGATCAGCGCGCCGACCGGCGCCGGCAAGACGCTCGCGGCCTTCCTCTTCTGCCTCGACCGGCTCGTCCGCGACGCGGCGCGTGGCGCGCTCGAGGACCGCACCGACGTCCTTTACATCTCGCCGCTGAAGGCGCTCTCCCACGACGTCCACCGCAACCTCGAGCAGCCGATCGCCGAGATCTCGGCGGCCATGGAGGCGGCGGGCCTGCCCGCGCCGGGCATCCGGGCCCTCGTGCGGACCGGCGACAGCCCCGCGCAGGAGCGGCGCGCCATGGCGGCCCGGCCGCCGCACGTGCTCGTCACGACGCCGGAGTCCGCGTTCATCCTGCTGACCAGCGCGTCGGGGCGGCGGGCGCTCTCCGGGGTGCGCACCGTGATCCTCGACGAGGTCCACGCGATCGCCGGCGACAAGCGCGGCGCCCACCTCGCGCTCTCGCTCGAGCGGCTCGAGGACCTCGTGGTCGGCCAGGGCGGCGCCCGGCCGCAGCGCGTGGGGCTCAGCGCCACGGTCCGCCCCATCGAGATCGCCGCCCGGCTCGTCTCTGGTGCGCGCGCGCTGCCCCAGATCGTCGATGTAGGGCAGCGGCGGGATCTCGATCTCGCCATCGAGGTGCCCCGCGACGAGCTCGGCGCGGTCTGTACGCACGAGCAGTGGACCGAGATCTACGACCGCATCGCGGCGCTCGCCGAGGGAGCGCGGTCGACCCTGGTGTTCGTGAACACGCGCCGCCTCGTCGAGCGGGTCGCGCACGCGCTCGGCGCGCGGCTCGGCGAGGACGTCGTGGCGGCCCACCACGGGAGCCTCTCGCGGGCCCGGCGGCTCTCGGCGGAGCGGCGCCTCAAGGCCGGGGAGCTCCGGGTCGTCGTCGCGACAGCGTCGCTCGAGCTCGGCATCGACGTCGGCGCGGTCGACCTCGCCTGCCTCGTCGGCTCGCCGCGGTCGATCAACGTCGCCCTCCAGCGCATCGGCCGCTCGGGCCACGCGCTCGCCGCGACGCCGCGCGGGCGGCTCTTCCCGCTGACGCGCGACCAGCTCGTCGAGTGCGCGGCGATCGTGCGCGCGGCGCGCCGCGGCGAGCTCGATCGGATGACGTCGCGCGAGGGGCCGCTCGACGTGCTCGCGCAGCAGATCATCGCCGCGTGCGCGTGCGAGGAACGGGACCAGGAGGGGCTCTACGCGCTCGTCCGAAGGGCCGCGCCTTACGAAGGCCTCTCGCGCCGCGACTTCGACGCGGTGGTCGCCATGGTCTCCGGCGGCGCCGCCGCGGCGGACGACGGCGCGTCCGCGGCCCGCGGCGCGCGGCAGCGGGCCGGGTCGCTCGTCTACCGCGACGCGATCGGCGGCCGGCTGCGCGGGCGGCGCGGCGCGCGGCTCGCGGCGCTCACCTCGGGCGGGGCGATCCCCGACATCGCGGCCGTCGACGTGGTGGTGCAGCCCGATGGCACCAAGGTCGGCACGCTCGACGAGGATTTCGCGATCGAGTCGTCCGGGGGCGACGTCTTCCTGCTGGGCAACACCTCCTGGCGGGTGCTCCGGCTGGAGGGCGGCCAGATGTGGGTCGAGGACGCCCACGGCGCCGCGCCGACGGTGCCGTTCTGGCTCGGGGAGGCGCCGGCGCGCACGCCGGAGCTCTCGGCCGAGGTCGCCGCGCTCCGCGCCGAGGTCGCCGCGCGCCTCGACGAGGAGCGGGCCGATGGGGCGCGGCCGGCGGCCGAGCGGGGTCAGGGCGGCGAGGAGGCGCGGGCGGCGTGGTCCCGGGCGGCGCGCTGGCTCATGGAGGCGTGCGCGCTCGACGCGCGCGGGGCGCTGCTCGTGCGCGACTACATCGAGGCGGGGCGCGCGGCGCTCGGCGCGGTCCCGGGCGGCGCGACCGTCGTGGTCGAGCGCTTCTTCGACGAGGCCGGGGGGCAGCAGATCGTCGTCCATACGCCGCTCGGCGGCCGCGTGAACCGCGCGCTCGGGCTCGCGCTGCGCAAGCGCTTCTGCCGCTCGTTCGACTTCGAGCTCCAGGCGGCGGCGACCGACGACGGCGTGCTGCTCTCGCTTTCGGCGGAGCACGGGATCCCGATCGACGAGGTGCTCGATCTGGTCCGCCCCGAGGGCCTCGAGGAGGTGCTCGTCCAGGCAGCTCTCCAGGGCCCGATGTTCCGCACGCGCTTCCGCTGGGCCGCGTCCCGCGCGCTCGCGCTGCTCCGGTTCCGCGGGGGCCGGCGGGTGCCGCCGGCGCTCCAGCGCATGCGCGCCGACGACCTCCTGCTCTCGATCTTCCCCGAGCAGCAGGGCTGCCAGGACAACCACGGGCTCTTCGCGCACGTCGATCCGCCGGATCACCCGCTCGTCCGCGAGGCGCTGCGCGACTGCCTGACCGAGCTGATGGATGTCGAGGGGCTGCGCGCGCTGCTCGTCGGCCTGCGCAGCGGCGCGATCCGCGTCGTCGCGCTCGACACGCCGGAGCCGAGCGTCTTCTCGCACGAGATCCTGAACGCGAACCCGTATGCGTTCCTCGACGACGCCCCGCTGGAGGAGCGCCGCGCGAGGGCGGTCCGGGTGCGGCGCGGGCTCCCGGCGGAGGTCGCCGAGCGGCTGGGCGGGCTCGATCCGGCGGTCGTCGCCGAGGTGGTCGCCGAGGCGCGGCCGGACGTGCGCGACGCGGACGAGCTGCACGAGCTCCTGCTCGACCGGGTCGCGCTCCCCGCGGAGGAGGGGGTCCGGAGCGGCCTCGCGAGGCACTTCGAGGCGCTCTGCGCCGCGGGGCGCGCGGCCGAGGTGGGCGCTGCTCCCGGCGCGGCCGTGCCGCGCGCGCCGCGCTGGGTGGCGACCGAGCGGCGGCCGCTTGTCGAGGTGATCTGGCCGGGGGCGGTGTTCGCGCCCGACGTCGCGGTGCCGCCCGCCGTGCGCGGGGCCGCCGGGGCGGTCGATCGGGGCGCCGCGATCACGGCGCTCGTCCGCGGCTTCCTGAGCGCCGCGGGGCCGATCTCGACCGAGGATCTCGCGTCGCGGCTCGACGTGCCCGCCTACGAGGCGCAGTCCGCGCTCGCGCGGATCGAGCTCGCCGGCGGCGCGCTGCGCGGGCGCTTCCTGCCGGGCGCGCCGCCGCGGCCGTCGCAGGCCGCCGCAGGCGGCGGCGATCTGTCGCAGGCCGCCGCGGGTGGCGGCCATCTGTCGATCGAGTGGTGCGATCGCCATCTCCTCGCCCGCATCCACCGCCGCACCGTCTCCGGCCTGCGCAAGGCGATCGAGCCCGCGACCGCGGCGGAGCTCCTCCGGTTCCTCCTGGCGTGGCAGGGCGTGCGGCCGGGCACCCAGGCGCGCGGGCCGGGGGGCCTCGGGCGGGTGATCGAGCAGCTGCAGGGCTTCGAGCTCGCCGCCGGCGCGTGGGAGCAGGCGGTGCTGCCCGCGCGCGTGGCTGGCTACGGCGAGGGGCTGCTCGACGCGCTCTGCCTGTCCGGCGAGGTGGCGTGGGGCCGCGTGGTCCCGCGCGACGCGGCGGCGCCCACGCGCGCGGCGCCGATCACGCTGGCGCTGCGCCGCGATCTCCCGTGGCTCCTCGCGCCTCGGGAGGCCGAGGGCGCGCCGCCGCCGGCGTCGCTCTCCGAGGCGGCGCAGGGCGTGCTGTCGTTCCTGACGCGCGCTGGCGCGTCGTTCTTCGACGACCTCGCTGCAGGCGCGGGCCGCTCCCGGGACGAGGTCGAGGAGGCGCTCTGGGAGCTCGTCGCCGCGGGGCTCGTGACCGGCGACGGCTTCGCGGCGCTGCGCTCGCTGCTCGGCGGCGGCGCGGCCGTCGCGCTGGGCGCGGGCCGCCTGCGCGGCGGGGCGCGGCGGGGTGGCCCCGTCGCGTCGGGCAGGTGGTCGCTCCTGCGATCGCGCCCGGACGCGTTCGCGCCCGCTGCCGACGACGCCGGCGAGGGCCCTGATGCTGTCGAGGCGCTCGCGCACCAGTACCTCCGCCGCTACGGCGTGGTCTGTCGCGAGCTGCTCGCGCGCGAGCCGCGGCCGCCCGCGTGGCGCGACCTCCTCCGGGTCTACCGGCGGCTCGAGATGGCGGGTCAGCTCCGGGGAGGGCACCTCGTCGCCGGCTTCGCGGGCGAGCATTTCGCGCTGCCCGAGGCGCTCGACGCGCTCCGCGCCGTCCGGCGAGAGCCCCTGTCCGGCGAGATCGTACAGCTCTCGGCGTGCGACCCGCTGAACCTGGTCGGCATCGTCACGCCGGGGCCGCGGGTGCCGGCCACGCTCGGGAACGTGGTCATCTACCGCGACGGCGTGCCGCTCCTGCCCGTGGCCGCGGCCGCGCCGGGACAGGCGATGTCCGCTGCCGCGGGAGCAGCGATGTGAGGGCGACGACCCAGCCTTCTCGCCTCGCCAGCGGAGAGAATTCAACGCCAAGGCGCCAAGACGCCGAGGCGCAAGAATGCACGACGATCGTTCTTTCGTTTGCGCCTTTGCGCCTTGGCGTCTTGGCGTTGAATTCTCTCTCCGGATCTCTGGCCGGACTCCTGCGGCGCCGATCGACCACCCCGTAGTCGCTCATGCGAAGCGGACACCGCTGCAGCGTGCCCACGCGCACGTTGCGCTCCAACCCTGATGCCGTCAATATCCTGCGGCGAACACGCGCTCGGGGGGGCGTTCCTGGTCATCTGAGGCCGCCGCCATGTGGACTGTCCTTTCCGAGCTTCGCCAGCCCGAAAACTCCCGTCACCGCGCCTCCGGCCCGCCAAGGGTGCTCTGGACATCGGCGGTCGCGTTCGCGGCCGCTCTGCAGTGCCTCGCGTGCAATCAGGGAGCGTCCCAGCCCGGCGGCGCGAAGGCGGAGAAGCCTGCGGCCAGCGTCAAGGAGGTGACGCTCGCCCCCGTGACGGAGCTCGTCATGGAGCAGGCCGTCGACATCTCGGGGACCCTCGACGCCGACGAGCAGGTGACGCTCGGGGCCAAGGTGGCCGGGCGCCTCGCCTCGATCTCGGTCGACCTGGCGAGCCCGGTCCAGCGGGATCAGGTCATCGCTCAGCTGGAGGCGCGGGACTACGAGCTGCGCATCGAGCAGGCCACGGCCGCGCTGGCGCAGAGCCGCGCCCAGCTCGGCTTGCCCCCGGACGGGCCCGACAGCGAGCTCGACATCGAGGGCACGGCGGTCGTGAGGCAGGCCCTCGCGACGCTCAAGGAAGCGCAGGCCAACCAGGTCCGGGCGCGGGGGCTCGCCAGGGAAGGGCTGATGTCGGGCATGGACCTCGACGCGGCCGAGGCGGCGGCGGTCCGCGCGGAGACCGCCGTGCAGTCGGCGCGGGAGGAGGTGCGCATCCGCGAGGCCGCCGTCCGCCAGCGGCGCTCCGAGCTGCGCATGGCGCGGCAGCAGCTCGCCGACACCCTGGTGCGGTCGCCGCTCGATGGCGTCGTCCAGGTGCGGAGAGCGAACGTCGGCCAGTACCTCGCCGCGGGGGCGCCGATCGTGGACGTCGTCCGGATCGACCCGCTGCGGCTGCGCGTGGCCATCCCCGAGCTCGAGGCGGCCGGCGTGCGCGCGGGCCAGCCCGTGCGCGTGACCCTCCCGGGAGACAGCGCCGCCTATCCGGGGACGGTCGCGCGCCTCGCGCCCGCGCTCGACCCGCAGAGCCGCACCCTGCTCGTGGAGAGCGACATCAAGAACCCCGGCCACCTGCGGCCGGGGAGCCTCGTCAGCGCGCAGATCGTCGTGAGCTCGAGGCCGGTGCCGACCGTGCCGGCGACCGCCGTCGTCCGGTTCGCCGGCCTCGCGAAGGTCATCACGGTCGAGGAAGGCAAGGCGAAGGAGAAGCAGGTCACCACCGGAAAGACGTCGGGGGATCGGGTCGAGATCGTGTCCGGCGTCGCGGTGGGGGAGTCCGTCGTCGCAAAGCCCGGGTCGCTCCAGCAGGGGCAGCCGGTGCGCGTGGTGGAGGGGGGCTAGGGTGCAAGCGCTCGCCAGGATCTGCATCCAGCGGCCCGTCTTCGCCGCCATGCTGACGCTCGCCCTCGTGGTGGTCGGCGCCGTGGCCTACTTCAAGCTGGGCGTGGATCGCTTCCCCGCCGTGGACCTGCCGACGGTCTCGGTCCGCACCACGCTCCCCGGCGGCGCGCCCGAGGACGTCGAGTCGGAGATCTCCGAGGAGATCGAGGCGGCGGTCAACACCGTCGAGGGGATCGCCGAGCTCCGCTCGATCTCGACGGGCGGCACCTCCGTCGTCGTCGCCACCTTCAACCTCGACCGGGACATCGACTCGGCGGCGCAGGACGTCCGCGATCGCGTGCAGGCGGCGCTGCGCCGCCTCCCGGTGGGCACCGATCCGCCCGTCATCGCGAAGCAGGACAACGACTCGACCCCTGTCATGTCGATCGCCCTCTCGGCCGATCGCTCGATCCGGGAGCTCACCGAGGTGGCCGACAAGCTCGTGCGGGTGCAGCTCGAGCGGTCGTCGGGCGTCGGCGAGGTGCGCGTCGTGGGCGGGCAGCAGCGCGCCATCAAGATCTGGCTGAACGCCGATCGCCTCGCCGCGTACGGCCTGCCGATCACCGCCGTCCGCGACGCGATCGTGCAGCAGAACGCGAACATCCCCGCGGGCAACGTCACGGGGAAGGAGGAGGAGCGGACGCTGCGCACGATGGGCCGCATCGAGGACGCGGGCGCGTTCAACGACCTGGTCGTCGCCACCGTCGACGGGCGGCCCGTCCGGGTGCGCGACATCGGCCGCGCCGAGGACGGCACCTACGAGCAGCGGTCGCTGGCCCGCCTCGACGGCAAGCCCACCGTCGTCCTCGACGTCGTGCGGCAGTCGGGCGCCAACACCGTCGCGGTGATCGAGGCCGTGAAGGCGAACCTGGCGAAGCTGTCCGAGCAGATGCCCGAGGACGTGCGACTAGAGGTGATCCGCGATCAGTCGGGCTACATCTACACGGCGCTGCACGAGATCAACGTGCACCTCGTCCTCGGCAGCATCCTGGCGTGCGCGGTGGTCCTGCTCTTCATGCGGTCGTGGCGGTCCACGATCATCGCGGGCGTCGCGATCCCGACGTCGGTCGTCGCGACGTTCGGCATGATGTGGCTGCTCGACTTCACGCTGAACAGCGTGACGATGCTGGCGCTCGTGCTGATGGTGGGCATCGTCATCGACGACGCCATCGTCGTCCTCGAGAACATCTTCCGCTTCGTCGAGGAGAAGAAGATGGACTCCTTCGAGGCGGCCAGGGCCGCGACGCAGGAGATCGGGCTCGCCGTGCTCGCGACGACGCTGTCGCTCGTCGTCATCTTCGTCCCCGTCTCGTTCATGTCGTCGATCTCGGGGCGGTTCCTGTTCCAGTTCGGGATCACGGCCACGGTCGCGATCCTCGTGAGCCTGCTCGTCAGCTTCACGCTGACCCCGATGATGAGCGCGCGCCTGCTCCGCGAGGAGGGCGCCCGCGCGCACGGGGCGGGGGAGGCGGGAGCGCACGGCGGCGGGGGCGGGGCGGTGACGCGGGAGGGCTTCTACGGGAGGCTCGAGGCCAGGTACACGCGCGCCCTCGCGTTCGCGATGCGGCACCGGGCGCTCGTCGCCGTCTCGGGCGCGCTGGTGATGGCGTCGGCCGTGCCGCTCTACGGCCTCGTGAAGCAGGAGTACATCCCCTCGGGCGCGGACGACGCGCAGTTCGAGATCCGCGTCACGGCCCCGCTCAGCGCGAGCATCGGCGCGATGGACGACGTGATGCGGCAGATCAGCGACGACGTCCGCGGGGTGCGCGGGGTGCGGAGCGTGCTCGCCACCGCGGGCGGCGGCTTCGTGGGCGGCGTCAGCGCGGGCGAGGCCTTCGTGCGGATCGCCCCGCACGACGAGCGCACGTTCTCCCTGACACGGCTGCTCCGGGAGACGTTCTCCGGCCATCCGTGGCGCGCCTTCAAGGACAACTACTCGCAGAAGGACGTGATGCAGGAGGTGCGGCGCAAGCTGCGCAAGTACTCCGATCTCCGGATCTCGGTGCGCAACGTGCCGTCGTTCAACATCGGCGGCGGGAACTTCGAGATCGACTTCGCGATCCAGGGCCCCGACATCGAGCAGCTCGAGCGTTATGCGAACGAGCTCCGCGAGCGCTCCGCGCAGCTCGGCGGCATCGTGGACGCCGACGTGACGCTGAAGATCGACCGGCCGGAGCTCCGGGTGCTCATCGAGCGCGATCGCGCGGCGCAGCTCGGGGTCCGGACGCAGGACATCGCGACCGCGCTGCGCCTGATGGTGGGCGGAGATCAGGCGGTCTCGCGCTTCCGGGACGAGGCCGAGAACGAGAACTACGACGTGCAGCTGCGCCTCATGGAGGAGGATCGCGATCGGGTGGCGGCCGTCCGCCGCCTGTACGTGCCCCGGACGGCGCGCGCGCAGGCCGCGCCGCAGCCGGGCGGCGCCGGCGGCGCCGGCGGCGCGGCGGCGCCCTCGGCCGGGACGCCGTTGCTCCGGGGCGACCTTGTGCGCCTCGACAACCTGGTGCGCATCGAGGAGGCGAGGAGCCCGTCGCGCATCGACCGGCTCGATCGCCAGCGGGTGTCGAGCCTGCGCGCCGGCGTCGCCCCCGGCTACGCGCTGGCCGACCGGCTGGAGGCGCTGCGCGGCGCCGCCCGGGAGATGGACATGCCCGCGGCGTACACGACGAGCGTGCGCGGCCGCGGCGCGGAGCTCGAGCGCACGTTCGGCGAGTTCATCTGGGCGTTCCTCCTCTCGATCGTGCTCATGTACATGATCCTGGCGTCGCAGTTCGAGAGCCTCGTGCACCCGGTGACGATCCTGCTCTCGCTGCCGCTGTCGGTGCCGTTCGCGCTGCTCAGCCTGTGGGCGACCGGGAACACGCTGAACCTGTACTCTGCGCTCGGCTTCCTCGTGCTGTTCGGCGTGGTGAAGAAGAACTCGATCCTCCAGGTCGACCACATGAACAAGCTGCGGAGCGAGGGCGTGCCGCGCGAGGAGGCGATCCTCCAGGCGAACCGCGATCGGCTGCGGCCCATCCTGATGACCACGCTGGCCCTGGTCGCGGGCATGCTCCCGCTCTGGCTGGGCACGGGGCCCGGGGCCGAGGAGCGCCAGACGATCGCCGTCGTGGTCATCGGCGGCCAGTCCCTGAGCCTGCTGCTCACCCTGATCGTCACGCCGGTCTCGTACTCGCTGCTCGACGATCTCGCGCGCAGCGAGCGCTGGGGGCGGGTCCGGTCCCGCGTGGCATCCCTCCGCGAGCGCGCGTCGGCGCGGTTCGGCCGGCTCTTCGCGCGCAGGACGACGTAGGCGCGGCGGCGCCCGCCGCCGGGCGCCTCAGCCCTTCGCCATCCCGAGCGCGGCCACGGCCACCGCGCCCCAGCCCGCGAGCAGGAGCAGCCCGCCGAGCGGCGTGACCATGCCGAGGACGCGGACGCCGGTCACGGTCATCACGTAGAGGCTGCCGGAGAAGAGGAGCACGCCGCCCGCGAAGCAGAAGCCGGCGACGGTCGCCGCGACGCCGCCGGTGCGCGCGGCGAGGTGGGCGGCGAGCGCCAGCGCGAGCGCGTGGGCGAGGTGGTACTGGGCGCCCGTTTGCCACCAGGAGAGGCGCAGCGCGCCGTCCGCGTCCGCGTCGAGCGTCGCCTTGAGCCCGTGGGCGCCGAAGGCGCCGAGCGCCACCGCGAGGAACCCGTAAACGCCCGAGAGCAGGAAGAAGAGACGTTCCATCGGGCGCGGAGCTTAGCCGATGGCCGGAGCCCGTCACGGGGGCGCTAGGCGCCCGCGCAACTGCGGCGGGCTCGCGCCGATGTTCGAGGTGCAGGAGGACGGTCCGTCGACATGGGCAAGCGAGGCCGCAGGCGTCGAAAGGAGAACACGAGACAGGACGACGAGCAGGACGACGTCGATCTGATCCTCCGCCACGTATCGCGGCAATTCCCGCACGACGTCGCGCGCGCTCTGCTCGGCGCGGCCGGGCCCATCGAGCCGCTGGGCTGGGTCGACACGCAGGTCACCGGCCGCCAGCGGCGGCTCGATCGGGCGCTCGCCGTGAAGGTGGGCGGCGAGCGGCGGCTGCTCCACGCCGAGTGGACGCTGGCGATGAGCGAGGAAATTCCGTTCCGCGTGTTCGAGTACCATTGCCTGACGGCGCTGGCGGTGGCGGACGAGGCGCGGGCGAGCGAGGGCGCCCCGGCTCGGCAACCCACGCCGATCGACAGCGTGGTGGTGGTCCTTTCTGGCCGGGAAGCGCCGTGGCCGACGCACGGCGCGTATCGGACATCGTCACCGGACGAGCCGTTCTCCGGCGTGCAGCTCCGTATCGAGGCAGTCTATCAGCGGACGGTGGCCGAGCTGGCGGCGCGGGGAAGCCCGTTCTGGCTGATCTTTACGCCGCTGGCAGCGGATGCGGATCGCAGCAAGCTGAACCAGGTAATCGAGGAGCTCCGGGCCTGCTCCGGCGAGCGTCAGTTCGGGGAGCTCGGAGCAGCGATGGTGGCCCTGGCCGAAGCAGACACGCGTGAGCGGGGTCTCGCCGACGTGGTAAAGTCGCTGCTGCCGCGGGAGGTCGTGATGCAGAACTCGATTTACAGGGAAGGCAAGGCGGCCGGGCTCAAGGAAGGGCTGGAGAAGGGCCTAGAAAAGGGGCTGGAGAAGGGCCTCGCGCTGCTCGCGCACCAGGTCGAGCGGCGACTGGGGCGCCCGCTCTCCGCAGCGGAGCGAAGCCGGCTCCACGAGCGCCTGCACGCAGAAGGCCCGGAGAAGGTGGGCGACGTGGTGCTCGACCTCTCCGCAGCCGATCTTTCGATGTGGCTCACAGCCACGGCCTCTTGACCGTCCAGCGGGCCACCCACCGCGCACTCGGCCGGCCAGCGCCGCGCGCCCACCCGAGCGCGCGGCGCTTCAGCCACCCGCCGCCCGCCGCCGCGGGAAGATCGTCCCCCGGATCTCCGCCATCGACGCGCCGAACGTCGTCGCGAGCCGGCCGAGGACGAGGCGGTTCAGCCGGCCGTCCGGCGGCGCCCTGACGGCGATCACGAACGCGACGTCGACGGCGGTGCCGGCGTGCCTCGCCGCCCGCTCCGCGAGCGCCGCCGCGGCGACGTCGGACAGCTCCTCACGACGCGCGACGCGGATCTTCACGTAGAGCGCCGCCCGCATCAGCGTGTGATAGCCGTGCATCCACGCCATCCAGCGCTCCTCCGGGCCCCCGGCGAGGGCCCGTGAGAGCGCGTCGCGGCGCCGCTCGATCTCGTCGAGGGGCAGGTTGTCGAGCTCGTTCAGCGCGCCGGGAAACTCCCCCGCGAGCGCGCGGAACACCTCCTTGCCCGGGATCGGCTCCCCGGCCGCCCGCGCGCGCCGGAGCTCCGCGAGGGTGAGGTACTTGCGGGCGAGCTGCGACAGGACCTCCGGGGAGAGGCGCGCGTCGCCGTCGGGGACCCCCGCGCCGGTCACAGCCAGCCGTGAGGGAACGCGAGGACGTCGCCGATCGACGGGGCGCCGAGGCACAGCGCGACGAGGCGATCGACCCCGAGCGCGTTGCCCGCCGCGGGCGGCATCCCCTCCTCGAGCGCGTCGAGGAAGCGCTCGTCGATCGGATAGACCGGCTTGCCCTGGGCGGCCCGCGCCGCCTGATCGGCGAGGAGCCGCGCGCGCTGCTCGACCGGGTCGGTGAGCTCGCCGAAGCCGTTGCAGAGCTCGACGCCCGCGACATACAGCTCGAACCGCTCGCAGATCCGCGGATCGCCCGGCTTGAGCCGCGCGAGCGACGCGAACGGCGCGGGGAAATCGACGAGGAACACCGGGTGGGGCAGCGCGGCGATCGCCGGCTCCACCGCGTCCACGAGCAGGCGGAAGAACCGCTCCTCGTCGCTCGACGCGAGCGCGATCGCGTCGTCCGCGGGCACGCCCGCCCAGCGCGCGAACGCCTCGCCGATCGAGATCCGCGGGAACGGCCGCTCCAAACGTACCTGCTTGCCGGACGTCGAGATCGTGCCCTCCGCGCCGAGCGCGCCCGCGACGCGCTGCACGATCGCCTCGGTGTCGGCCATCACCTCGTCCACGCCGGCGAAGGCGCGGTACCATTCGAGCATCGTGAACTCCGGGTTGTGCCTGTCCCCGAGCTCCCCGCGCCGGAAGCAGCGCGCGAGCTGGAAGCAGCGCGGGACGCCCCCCGAGAGCAGCCGCTTCATCTGGTACTCCGGGCTCGTGATCAGGAACGTCGGGCGCGCCGCCTGCACCGCGAACGCGTCGAGGTGCAGGTCGAGCCCGGGGGAGGGGACCATGCTCGGCGTCTCCACCTCGAGGAAGCCGCGCTCGGCGAACAGCGCCCGCACCGCGCCGAGCGCCGCCGCGCGCCGGGCGAGCGCCGCGCCGCGCCCGCGATGGATCGCGCGCTCCGTCTCGCTCGACGGCGGCGCCGCGGCGCCCGCGCGCGCCCGCGGCGGCCTCCGGGGCGCGATCCGCTCGACGAGCCGCGCGGACGCGAGCGCGCAGTCGGTCGGCGCCGGCGCGCCCTCGACGATCGCGAGATCACCGACCTCGAGCGGCGGCGCGAGCGCGCCCTCGAGCGCGACGCGCAGCGCGCCGAACGCGTCGCCGAGGACGACCGCGCCCTCCGCGACCTCGAGCACGCGGCCGCCGACGCGAACCCTGCCGGGCAGCGGCGCACCGGAGGGACCGGCGGGGCACGGGGGACAGGCGGAGACGATGTCGCTCGGGGCGAACGTCGCCGGGAATCCAATGGAGGTGTTTGTTTCAGAGAGAGCCACGGGAGCCTGCGTTGAAGGTGCCGGAGACATACCACGCAGGTTGACCAGGGAGGTCACGTAACGAGGCAATCACGGCCACAACTCCTTGATTTTCCGCGAGGACGTCGCGTCGCTTCTCCTTGATGAGCCAACGCAACTCGTTACGTTGGTCGCGCTCGTCGGTCCGGCCCTGCCGCGCCTCACGCGAGCGCTGCTTGCAGAAAGCCAGCAGAAATCCAGCCGGAGAGATGAACCCATGAGACGACTGCCGCTCTTTCTTCCGTTGACCGCACTCGCAGCCTTGGCCGCTGCGGGGCCCGCCGCCGCGTCGGAGTGGCACACGCTTCGGCAGGGCTCGCCAGGAGCGGCGCTGTCCTTCCGCGGCACGGATGGCGCGCGGGGCGCGGCGGAGGCGGCGCTGAAGCACGCCGCTTCAGACCTCCGCCTCGAGGGTGTCTCGCTGCGTTACCAGAGCGAGCTCGTGGATGGCGATCACCGCACCGTCCGGTTCGGGCAGGTCCACGCCGGACTGCCGGTGCTCGGCGCCGCGGTGGCGATCGATCTCACCCGGGAGAACCGCGCGGAGGTCGTGGTGCTCGACGTGGCGCGGGACCTGTCGGTCGCGACGACGCCGACTCACGGGGAGGAGGCCGCGCGGCGCGCGGTCGAGGCGGCCTACGGGATGACGCTCGCGGAGCGGCCGAACGCGGCGCTCGCGGTGTTTCCCGAGGCGGAGACGGGCGGCAAGCTCGTCTGGGTCGTCGATGTCCGGTCGGATCGCGGCGGGGAGCGCTACCTCGTCGACGCGCACACAGGCAAGCTCGTCCACAGGCGCTCGCTGGCCGTGCACGCGCGAGGGCGCGTTTACCCCATCAGCTCGGCGGTCACGCCCGAGGTCCAGGATCTCGAGCTCAGCGGCCTCGACGCGGCGGATCCCCAGACCTTGAGCGGCTGGAACGGCAACTTCAAGGTGGTGAATTACGTGGATGGCGACCTCGCCGCCGGCGTCCCGCTCACCGTGGAGCAGAGCGTCGAGCCGAACGCAGGGGAGGACTTCCTCTACGATCCGCCCACGAGCGCGGACGATGCGCACGACCAGTTCGCGCAGGTCGGCATCTATTACCACCTCACCCGGATGCGCGATTACTTCGTGTCGACCCACCAGATCGACATGGGGGCGCCTGGCTGGAAGCTCGTCGCGGTCGCCAACATGCTGGAGGCGGGCCGGCCGATGGACAACGCCTTCTTCTCGGGAGAGGGCGTGGGCGAGCCGTTCCGCGCGCCGAACCTCATCGCCATCGGCCAGGGGTCGTTCTTCGACTTCTCGGACGACTCCGACGTGTTCCTCCACGAGTTCACCCATTATGTCTCCGCCAACGCGGTCGGCTACAATGGGGGGCAGTTCGCGATCAACGAATATGGGCTCTCCCCCTGGGCCGGCAGCATCGATGAGGGCATCGCGGACTATTTCGCCTGCACCGTGAACGGCGACTCCACGCTCGGCGAGGCGACGCTGGCGCCCTTCGGCATGGCGCGCGACCTCGCGAAGGACACCAAGACGTGCCCCGGCGATCTGGTGGGCGAGGTGCACGAGGATGGCGAGCTGATCGGCAGCCTCGCGTGGTCCTTGCGCGAGAAATTCGGGGCCAAGGTGGGCGACAAGCTCGTCTGGGGCACGGTGACGCTGCTGACCCCCAACGCCTCGTTCGGCGATTTCGCCAAGGCGCTGAAGCGGGCGACCGGCAAGCTGGTGACCGCCGGCGAGCTCACGGAGGCGGACGCCGGCGCCGTCGACGCGCTGATCGAGAGCCGGGGCCTCGACGACTGCGAGGAGGTGCTCGATCTGAGCGGGGGCAAGTCGCAGACGACGAACATGTTCGGGATCGACTCGCTGGTCTTCGGCTCGGGGGCGTCGTGCGCGGATTATCGCTCGCAGCTCAGCCTGCAGAGCCTCTTCCACTTCAAGAGCAAGCCGGATGGGGCCGCGAAGGGCGTCCGCTTCACCGTGGATCTCGATCCCGACCGCGGCAACGACGTCGAGTGGAGCATCTACGTGAGGGCCGGCCGGCACGTCGGCTTCACGCTGGGCGAGCTCCTGCCGGAGGCCACGAAATACGATTACAGCGTCGATGGGATCACGGAGACGAGCGGTGAGATCGTCATCGACGAGACCTCCGATCCGCCGTTCGATCCCGCGCAGACGTACTACCTGGTGATCGGTCACAAGAACTGCCCGTCCTCGTCCGTGACGGTGGAGAGCGAAGATCTCGGGGTGGAGCCGCCGGTCGATCCGACGGAGCCCGTCGAGCCGGAGCCCGCCGGCTCCGCGGGCGGCGCGACGCCGGATCCGACGGATCCGGTCGAGGATCCCGAACCGGAGACGGTCGTGGGGTGCGCTTGCCGCGCCGGCGAGCCGAGCGCGCCCGTCGCGCCGTGGACGGCGCTCGCCGGGGTCGCGCTCGCCGGAGCTGCCGTGCTCAGGCGGCGTGCGCGGGCGCGTCGCGCGCTGGGCTGAAGTGACGGCCTGAGGCCGCTGGCGTCACGCGGCGGGCGGCGCATCGGCGCGCGCCGCCGTGGCGCCTGCCCTCCACGCAAGCGCGAGGCCTGGAGCGCTCGCGCCTGTCGCTTCTCTGGGGGTGATGCGCGAGGGCTGCCTTCGCTGCGCTAGAACGACAAACGGGTTGAAACCCCGAGAAAAAGCAGAAATTTCACAGGGAGGCGGGGAGGCGGGGAGCGAGAGACGGCAAGAGGGAGAAATTCATTTTTTTTCTTCCTCCCCGCCTCCTCGCCTCCCTGTGAAAATTCTCCGGGTTTCAACATGATCGCTGTTCTAGCGCCCGCCTGCGCCGCCGGTGCCGCCCGCGCCGCCGGTGCCGCCACCGGCGCCGCCGGCGCCGCCCGTACCACCGGCGCCGCCCGTACCACCGGCGCCGCCCGTACCACCGGCGCCGCCCGTACCACCGCCGCTTCCGCCCTCGCCTGTACCGCCGCCCCCGGCAGTCCCGTTGCCGCCAGTCCCACCGCCGCCGCCCGTGCCGCTCGCGCTGCTCGTCGTCGGATTCTGGTTGGGATCGCAGACCTGCGTGATCACATTCGGTCTGCAGCAACGATGTTGTTGCTGCTGCTGACCGATGCCCATGCACACGAGGCCATCGGCGCAGTCATCGTTGCCGTTCGTGATCTCGCAGGGCTCGCCCTCTCGCTGCTGGCTGCAGCTCGCGGCGGAGGCGACGATCGCCGCGGCGAGCGCGGCCAGGAGGAGCGCGGGGCGCAACGCGTTGCGCGATGTCTTCGGGGCTTTCACGCGCGCTGGTCTAGCAGAACCAGCCGGGCTTGCCTATTGCCCATCTACTGCGGAGGGGTAGGCCGGTTCTTGGCGTCGATGGCGTCGATGAACAGGCCCATGTACTGCGCGGCGCTCGTGATCGAGAAGACGAGCGATAGATAGATGAGCAGCCGTCCGACGTGCACCACGTCGACCTCTCCGAAGTCGACGCCGAGGTGGATGTGGTACGGGTAGCCGAGGATCAGGCAGACGATCCCGATCATCTGCAGCGCTGTCTTGATCTTCCCGCCGTCGCCGGCCGCGATGACGAGCCCCTCGGTCGAGGCGATGGAGCGGAGCGCCGTGATCGTGATCTCGCGCGAGATGAGCAGCACCACCGCCCACGCCGGGATCCGGCCCATCGGCACGAGCCACACGAGCGTGGCGGCGACGATGAGCTTGTCGGCGAGCGGATCGAGGAACTTGCCGAGCACGCTCACGAGGCCCTGCCGCCGCGCCAGGTAGCCGTCGAGCATGTCGGTGATCGCCGCGAGCGAGTAGACGCCCGCGGCCCAGAAGCAGTCCCGCGGCGCGCCCCTCGACAGGAGCAAGAGGACGGCCGGGATCATGAGGATCCGGGCGAACGTGAGCAGGTTCGGGAGGTTCCGCGCGTCTTCCCAGAGCGTGCGCCGCCGCTGCGCCTTGATGCCCCGCAGGGACGTGCCCGCGCTAGCGACCATCGACGAGGACCATCCCCTCTCCGCCGAACGTCACGAAGCCCTGCATCCCTCCAGGCGCCTCGGAGGCGGGCAGCGTGCGCGGCAGGAGCCGGCCCATCCACCCGAGCACCGCGGTCGCGCGCGTCGACGTCGGCCGCGACGGGGTGATCTCCAGCGCGGCGGCGCGCTCGGGCACCGACAGGACCATGTGGCCGCGGCCGCGGAGCTGCACCATCGCGACCGCCTCGCCCTCGCCGGCCGGCAGGCGGCCGTTCTCGTAGCCGATCGGCAGATCGAAGCCGACGAGGACGTCCTCGCGCAGGTAGATGGACTCTTCCCCGAGCGTCACCGGGTGGAGCCGCCGCCCCTCGGGCGCGCCGAGCACGAGCTCGCAGCGCCCGCCGATCTCGATGAAGGGCGTGCTCGGCCCGCCGAGCGGCTCGTCGAAGATGCGCCCGCGCGCCTGCCGCTTCAGCACGTGCGTGGCCGTCCCGGAGTGCACGCTCATGGTGCGCAGCGCGTCGAGCCGGGCGACGAAGCCCTTCGTCGACTGCACGAGCACGACGCCGGTCGGGTGCCGCGTGACCGCGGCCTCGCGCGGGAAGACCAGCAGCCGCTCGCGCGCGAGCGCCGAGAGCGTCTCCAGCGGCGGCGCCGCGGCCGGCGGCGGCGCGGCGGGCGCCGCCGTGGGAGGCGGCAGCGAGGACGACGACGGCCGCCCCGCCGCCTTCTTGCTCGCCGCCGCCGCGTCCGGCGCGCCGCCGCCGGCCGCGACGGCGATCGCGAAGCGGCCCGTCGCGGAGGGCTCCTCGGGCGCCACCGTGCTGCGGCGCACGGTCGGGGCCACGCTCCCTCCCGGCGGCGCCTGCACGGCCGGCATCGACGGCACCGTCGGCGCCGCGCCGACCCTCGGGCCGGGAGCCTTGCCCGGGCCGGGCGGGTTCGACGCGCCCCCCGCGCGGCCGTCCGCCCCGAGGCTCTTGAACGACGGCGGCGCCGGGATGGTCGGCATCATCTCGCGGCCAGGCTCGATGGCCGACCATGTCCCTGACGGGATGCGCGGCAGATCCGAGTCGTGCCGGAAGCCCGCGCCGGCGCGATCGAGCGCCTGCACCGCCTCGCCTGCGGCGCGCTGCACCTCGGCCTTGGCCTCGACCGGCGGCTGATCCTCGGTGTCGGGCGGCTCCATCGGGTAGCGGCCCGTGGCGCCGCCGCCCGTCATGTCGAGCAGGCGGCGCGCCATCGCGTCGTGGCCGCCCGCCGCGAACGCGTGGCTCGCGCGCTCGTAGTCGCCCATGCGCTGGAACGCGAGCCCCAGGTAGCCCCACGCGCGCTGGTGCTTCGGGTTCTGCTCGAGCGCCTTCTCGAGCTCGGACCGCGCCTGCGCCGGCTGCCCGGTCTTGAGGTACGAGAGCGCGAGGTTGATGCGCGGCTCGACCGCCTCCGGGTGGGCCTGGATCAGCCGCTCATAGATCGCGATCGCCCGCGGGTAGAGCCCCAGCCGGAAGTAGACGATCCCGAGCAGGTCTTGCCCCTTGGGATCGCTCGGCTGGAGCGACAGCGCGCGCTCGAGCTCCGCCTTCGCGGCGTGGACCCGGTTGTCCTGCAGGAGCTCGCTGCCCCGGTGCAGGTGGAACAGGAACTCCTCCGCCGCGACTTCGCGTGTGGAGGGCCGTGGGTCGTCGCGCTCGTGCATTGTCGGGGGGATCGTACACGAAAACGCACACACGCCGTCAGGCGCTCGCCGCCTCGATCGCCTCGGCGAGCGTGAAGGCCCCCTCGTAGAGCGCGCGGCCCACGATGACGCCGCTGACGCCGGGGATCTGCGCGAGCGCGCGCAGGTGAGCGAGCGATCCGACTCCGCCGGAGGCCAGGACGGGGAAGCCGCACGAGGCGGCGAGCTCGCGGGTGGCTTCCAGGTTGGGGCCGACCTGCGTGCCGTCGCGGGAGACGTCGGTGTAGAGGAGCGCCGCGACGGGGGCGCCGGCGAGCGCGCGGGCGACGTCGAGGGCGGTGACGGAGGAGACCTGCTCCCAGCCCTGCACGGCCACGCGCCCGTCCTTGGCGTCCACGGCGACCACGACGCGCCCCGGGAAGCGGCCGGCGAGGTCGCGCACGAGCGCGGGATCGTTCACCGCGGCGGTCCCCAGCACGATGCGATCGGCGCCCAGGGCGAGGTAGCTCTCGGCCGCGGCGGCGGAGCGGATGCCGCCGCCCACCTGCACGCTGCCGCCCTCCACGCCGAAGGCCGCGATGACGGCGCGGACGGCGTCGGCCTGGACGGGCAGGCCGGCGCGGGCCCCCTCCAGGTCGACCACGTGCAGCCGATCGCAGGCACGGCGGAGGCGAGCGGCGAGCGCCGCCGGGTCCTTGTCGTAGACGGTGACCTGATCGTAGCGCCCTTGATGGAGGCGCACGGCCTGGCCTCCGAGGAGATCGATGGCGGGGATGAGCTGCACGCGGCGGGTCTAGCGCGCCTCCGCGCCGGCGGGTAGAGGCGGCGGAGGCGGCGAAGGTCGCGAAGGTGAACGGCCCCGCCGCGTCACCACGACCCGCTCGCCCCGAGCACGACCCCCTCCGGGCCTGCCGCGAGCACCCCTGCGCGGATCCGCCTTGACGGCGCGCCGGCGGTCATGTCGCTCTGCTGCGGCTCGGTCAGGTAGAGGATCGCCGCCGCCCCGAGCCCGGCGAGCCCCACGCCGAAGCCGATCGTGCTCACGAGCCCGGTGGTGCTCGCGCTCTCCGCCGCGTCCAGGCCCGTCTTGTCGCAGGCCGTCGGGTCGCTCAGGCCGATCCTGCTGCCGCAGTGCTCGCGGACGACGCTCTTCTTGCCGAGCGTGAGCGCGCCCGTCACCCCGCCGATCACGAGCCCCGCGACGCCGACGCCGCCGGCCGTGTACACGGCCGCCCGCCGGCCTGAGAGGCCGTCGGCGGGCGGCGGCGGGGCGCCGCTCACCACAAGCTCGACGCGCTTCTTCTCGCCGTGAGCGAGGTGGATCCGCGTCTCGTGGGCAGGCCCTCCCGGCGCCTGCGTCGACACGACGTGCTCTCCCGGATCCACCGGCACGCTCGCGCCCAGCGCGGCGCTGTCCACCGCGCGGCCGTCGCGCTTCACCACCGTCCCCGCGGGGGCCCCGGGCGGGAGGGAGAGCGCGAGCTCCGGCACGAGCGGGGCGAGCTTCTCGCGCTCCTCCCGGGCGACCTTGGGCCGCTCTCCTTGCCGGCGCTTCTGCTCCGGCGTCAGCTGCTCGTGGAGCGCGAGGTACTCCCCGAAGTGCGCGAACGCGCTCGCGACGCGGCCCCACCTCGACTCGCAGATGGCCAGCGTGAAGAGCGCCCCCGGCTTGGGCTCGATCCGATGGCTCTCGGCGATCGCGCCGCAGCCCGCCTCGTACCGGCCCGCCTCCATGTCGGCGAGGCCCCGGTCGAAGAGGGCCTCCGCGGCCGCGCTGTCCTGCGCCGCGGCGGGCGTCGCGGCGGCGAGCGGCCAGAGGACGAGAGCGAGAGGAGCCATCCGGCGCAGGCGACGTGTCATGTTCTGGGGCATCCACGGGCGAAGGTGTCAACCGCTTCCGGCGAGGGTCGGACCGGCAGCGCGGCGGACATCGGTCTCAATCTCGTCCGAGCAAAGGGACTTTGGGGCGAGCGGCGGCGCCTGTCCGCCCGGTCGAAGCGGGCCTCGGCGTCGCCTTCGGGGGAGCGCCCGCCGCCCCGCGCGCGGCCGGCCTCGCGCTGGCGCTCGCGCTCGTCGCGGGCTGGGCGGGCTCCGCGCCGAGCGCCGTCGCGGAGGCGCTGGGCGCCGGCGCCGACGGCGTCGCGCTCGGCGCAGCGGTGGCGGCGGCGCTCGGCGCAGCGGTGGCGGCGGCGCTCGGCGCAGCGGTGGCGGCGGCGCTCGGCGCAGCGGTGGCGGCGGCGCTCGGCGCAGCGGTGGCGGCGGCGCTCGCCGAGCCGGCGTCCGGCGCAGCGGCCGGAGGCGGCGCGGCCACCGCCGGATCGGCCTCGGTCCCGGCGCGGATCAGGAGCCAGGTCCCTGCGCCGAGCACCCCGAGCCCGAGGACGACGGCGGCGGCGACGAGCGGGGCTCGGTTTGGCGCGATCGGCGGGATGTTCCCCGAAGGGACGGACGTCACCGACGTCTCCATGGTCGCCGCGAGGGGCGCGACAGGGGAGCGAGACGGGTGCTCCGGCCCCATCGGGCCGACGCTCGTCGCCACCGGCGGCATCATCGAGGGCGCCGTGATCGCGGTGATCGCGGGCGCGGTGATCGCGGGCGGCGGCGTGGCGAGCGCGTGCGCCGAGGGGCTCGCCTGGGCCCAGGGCGGCGTGGTCGGGCGGGGCGAACGCCCGCTGCTGGCCGGGGCGAGGCCGAGCAGCTCGGAGAGCGCCTGCGCCGCCTCGCTCGCGAGGCGGAACCGCGCCGCTGGATCGACGGCCGTGGCCCGAGCGAACCAGCCGTCGAAGCCCTGCGGCAGCACCACCCGCTGCGACATCGCCCGGTGGACCGGCGGCTCCTGCGGCCCGTGGACGGCCACGAGCGCGAACGCGATCACGTCGTTCGCGCTGAGCGCCTCCGGGCTCCAGTACGGCGTCCCCACGAGCAGCGTGTACGCGATCATCCCGAGCGCGTAGATGTCCACGGCGCTGGTGAGCTTCGTGTCGGTGCGGAACTGCTCGGGCGCCATGTAGATGGGCGTCCCGAGGCTCCGCGTGATGCCGGCCGCCGTCCCGCCCTCGGCGAGCAGCTTCGCCACGCCGAAGTCGAGGATCTTCATGCGGGGCGTCCCGTCGTCCCGCTGGGTGACGAACAGGTTCTCCGGCTTGAGATCCCGGTGGATGATGGACGCCGCGTGGGTCCGGTCGAGGGCCGACGCTGTCTGCTGGAGGTACGTCGCGACCTCGCCGGGAGGCAGCCTGCCGAGGCGCTTGAGGCGCAGGCCGAGCTCCTCGCCGCGGAGCAGCTCCATCACGAGGAACGGCATGCCCGTCGCCTCGTCGATGCCCGCGTCGAAGACGTCGACGATGTACTCGCTCTCGATGTCCGCCGTGATCTGCGCTTCGCGCTTGAAGCGGCTGCGCATCTCCTCGCTCTGGAAGAGGTACGCGTGCATCACCTTCAGCGCCCGGCGGCGGTTCGTCTCGATGTGCACCACCTCGTAGACGGACCCCATCGCGCCCACGGCGAGGAGGCGCGCCACGCGATAGCGGTGCGCGAAGACCGTTCCGTCCGCGAGCGTGCCCGACACGGCGGGAGGGTCGCGCGCGGCGGCTGTCGCGTCAAGGTTCCAGGGACCCCGAAGGGCGGCGCGCGCTCTGCGGAGCGGCGGCAGCGACGCCGAGACCCCGCGACGCCGCGACGCCGCGACGCCGCGATGCCCAGCTGCGCGCATCACCGCGCCCGCGCGCACCGCAGCCCCGCGCCGGCGAAGTGGCCCTTCGGCGAGCGCTCCTGGAAGGCGGAGGTGAGCAATGTCTCCTTCCCGCTGCGCCAGCCCCCGCCCCAGATCATGTGGTTCGTGTCGGGGGTGAGGACGGCGCAGTCATCACACGCGATCGGGTCGTCCGCCGCGAACGAATCCAGCACCCACTCCCACACGTTTCCCCCCAGATCCGCGTGTCCCCACCGCCCGTCTCCCCGCGGCGACCTCGACCCACCCGGCTGGAGGTCCGCCACCTCGTCGGTCCACGAAAAATAGGGCTTCTCGCAGTGCAGCGACGCCGACAGCGCCGCCCGGTCCACGGGCAAGTTGGCGTCCCACGCGGCGCGCCGCCCGCTGTCCGGGATCTTCGGGTGCGCTCCTGCCCCCGCCGCTGGCCAGCTCGCCGGGTACTCCGACAGGAACGCCCGGAACCGCCCCACCGTCACCTCGAATCGATCCAGCCGGAAGTCGCTCACCGTCGCCAGGCGCGGCTCGGCGCTGCCCCGATCGAACGTGCCTCCGGGCACCACCAGGCTCCCGCAGCAGCGCTCGTCTCCGCGCGGCCCGCAGATCGCGTCCATCTTGGCGCAGCTCCGAGGGACGGTGCAGCGCCCATCGTCACACAGGGGCGCCTCCTTCGGCTCGCGAGCGGGCGCGCTCGACGCCGCTCTGCCGCCGTGGAGAGGGAGGCGCGACCGGCGCCCTCCTCCGCGGCGCCGGGCTCTGCCGCGTGTGTCCTGATGCGCCGCGGCTTCTGTCCTTGCGCGCCGGCCGACATCGGCGCCGACATCCGCTCGGGGCGAGGCGTTCCGGCCCGGCGGGCGCTGGTTGCGCGAGGTCGTCGGGCAGATACCATCGCTCGCTGAAGATGGCTGTACTCACGCTCGAGCAAGCGGCGATCCCGCTCCGGCAGGCGTACCGGGAAGGTCGCCTCATTCCCTTTCTGGGCGCGGGCTTCTCCGCCCCGCTCCGGCTGCCGATGTGGAAGGAGCTGATGGGGTGGATGGGCGCCGCGCTCGGCTTCGAGCCGGCGCTCTTCGAGCTGCACGGCCTGCCCCCGCAGCTCGCGGGCTTCTTCGCCCGCGAGTGCGCGGGCGGCCTCGACAGCTTCATCGCCGAGATGCGCGCGCGCTTCCACGCGCGCGAGGTCGACGAGCGGCGCAGGAGCTCGTGCCAGCACAAGGCCCTGGCGCGCCGCGACTTCTCGACCATCTACACGACCAACTTCGAGCACCACATCGAGGAGGCGCTGCGGGACGCGGGAAAAGAGGCCGTGGCGCTCGCCAGGTTCGACGACTTCGCGTGGTGCCCGGCGCAGGGGGCGTGCCACGTCATCAAGTTTCATGGAGATCTCGACTGGCCCGAGACGGTGGTGCTCACCGAGTCGCAGTACTTCGGCCGCCTCCGGCTCGAGGCGGCGCCCGATCAGCGCCTGCGGGCCGATCTGCTCAGCAACAGCTTCCTCTTCCTCGGCTACAGCTTCGGCGACGTCGACATCCGGTACATCTGGTACCGCATGGAGCAGATGCGCATCGAGGGCAGCCCCGAGCTCGCGAGGCGCGCCTCGAACCGCCGCGGTTACTGGGCGACCTTCGGCGCCGGGCTCGTCCAGCCGGCGCTGCTCGAGGACTGGCACATCGACGTGATCGAGCTCGACCCGAACGACAAGACGAAGAGCGTCGTGGACCTGCTCGACGCGCTGGACGGGTGAGGGGACGGGGGAGGGCGATGGTCATGGTCTATTTCGTCTCCTCGAACCACCGCAAGCTCGCGGACATGACCCATGTATGGAAGGACGCCCCGACGCCGCTCCGCGTCCTCCGGCTCGACGTGCCCCAGATCCTCTCCTCGGATCTCGATACCGTCGTACGCGAGGAGGCCCTCGCCGCCTACCGGCTCTCCCTCGTGCCGCTCTTCGTCGAGCACGGCGGCCTCTTCATCGAGCACCTGAACGGCTTCCCGGGACCGCTCGTGATGCCGTTCTGGGAGCGGCTGCAGGACCGGATTTGCTCCCTCATCCCTCCGGGGCAGTCGCGCGCGGCGCACGTGGTCCAGAAGGTGTGTTATTGCGACGGCCGGACGCTGCGTGTCTACACGGGCAGCGTCGCCGGCGAGATCGCCGTCGAGCGGCGGGGAGACGAGGGCATCCACTGGGAGCCGATGTTCATCCCGGCCGGGCACACGCGCACGCTCGGGCAGATGCCGCGTGACGAGCGCCTCCGGTGCTCCGCGAGCGCGGAGGCGCTGCGGGCGTTCCGGTTCGATCTCGGCCTGTGATCGCGGAGCGCGGCGCTCGCGCTGCGCTCGGCTGGCCACGGTGGCGCTTGACTTCCGGATCGCTTTGGAGTTCCTAACCGTCCACGACCGCGGCAAGGGGGCGAGAGCCTGATGTCCGGCGCTCCCCCCTGCGCTCAGAGGTTGTCCCCATTTGGCGCGGAGGCGATTCATGGAGTTCAGACAGCTCGGCGGGTCAGGGTTCAAGGTACCGGTGCTGAGCCTCGGGACGGGGACGTTCGGTGGCTCCAACGAGTTCTTCCGGGGGTGGGGATCGAGCGACGTGGCCGAGGCGACCCGGCTGGTCGACGTCTCGCTCGAGGCCGGGATGAACATGTTCGATTCGGCCGACATCTACTCCGACGGGCTCGCCGAGGAGATCCTCGGCCACGCGATCAAGGGCAGGCGCGACAAGGTCATCATTTCCACCAAGGCGACCTTCCGGAGCGGCAAGGGCCCCAACGACGTCGGCTCGTCGCGGTACCACCTGATCCGGTCGATCGAGGGGAGCCTGCGCCGGCTGCAGACGGATTATATCGATCTCTTTCAGCTGCACGGCTTCGACGCGGCCACGCCGGTCGAGGAGACGCTCGGCACGCTGGACGATCTCGTGCGCGCGGGGAAGATCCGCTACCTCGGATGTTCGAATTTCTCCGGCTGGCACCTGATGAAGTCGCTCGCGGTGTCGGAGAAATACGGTCTCTCTCGGTACGTGGCGCACCAGGCCTATTATTCGCTGGTGGCGCGCGACTACGAGTGGGAGCTGATGCCGCTGGCGCTCGATCAGAAGGTCGGCGCGGTCGTCTGGAGCCCGCTGGGCTGGGGGCGGCTCACGGGGAAGATCCGGCGCGGGCAGCCGTTGCCGGAGGTCAGCCGGCTCCGGAACAAGCTGTCTGTCGAGGGGGGGCCGCAGATCGACGACGAGTACCTCTATGGTGTGGTCGACGCGCTCGACGCGGTGGCGAAGGAGACGGGCAAGACCGTCCCGCAGATCGCGCTCAACTGGCTGCTGCAGCGGCCGAGCGTCGCGAACGTGATCATCGGCGCTCGTACCGAGGAGCAGCTTCGACAGAACCTCGGGGCCGTCGGCTGGAACCTCGCGCCGGAGCACATCGCGAAGCTGGATGCCGCGAGCAAGACGAAGCTGCCCTATCCCTACTTTCACCAGACCGGGTTCAGCGAGCGCAATCCGTTCCCTGTCGCGCTCTGACGGTCGCGGCCTGGCCGCGACCGTCGGCTGATCCTGCGCGGAGGCCCGGCTCCGGGGCGCGCACCGCGCCCTCGCCGTGGAAGGCGATCCCGTGGCGAGGGCCGGTCCGCGTGGCACGGCGGTGGCGTCCGGCGTGGCGGCGTGCAAATCAGCGGTCGTGCTCATTCTTTGCGACTTCGACGGGACCATCACCTGCGACGACCTGACGAACCGGATCTGGGACGCCCACCTTCGCTATGACTGGCGGCAGGCGCTGCTCGCGCCTGCCGCCTCCGGCGAGCTCACGCCGTTCGAGCTCCTCCGCCGCGGCTACGCCGACGTGGATCGCCCGGCCGCCGAGCTGCTGGCCGAGCTGCGCCCGCACGCCGGGCTGCGGTCGGGCTTCGAGGATCTCCTGGCCCTGTGCGCCCGCCGGTCGTGGGTGTTCCACGTGATCAGCCACGGCCTGCCGTTCTACATCCGCGAGTTCCTGCCGCCGGGCACCGCGTTCTCTTGCTTCGATGCCGTCTTCGATGGGCGCTGGCGCGTGACCGTGCCGGGGACGGTGCCGCTCGGTCCCGGCGAGGACTTCAAGATCCGCGTGCTCGACCAGCTGAAGGCGGCCACCGGCGAGACCTCCACGGTCTACATCGGCGACGGCCGGCTGGACTACCCCGCGGCGCGGCGCTGCGATCGCGTGTTCGCCGTGCGGGACAGCGCCCTCGACGTGCTCTGCTCCCGCGACGGGATACCGTGCACACCCTTCGACGGCTTTGCCGAGATCTGCGCGGCGCTCGAGGGCAGCGGCACCCCTGACGCGGAGCGCGCGCGGCGCGCGGCCGGCGCCACGCCGACCCCTGGCTGATCCATCCGAGGCTCATCCAGCCCGAGGACCGTCTCGCTTCGGGTCACGCCTGCTCGATCGCCGCCGCAGGCGCGGCGCGGCTCAGATGTGCTTCGGCGGGTTCAGCTTGTCCTCCGCCGACCTCCGCTGGACGAGCGCCTTGGCCTTCTCGTAGAGGACCCGCAGCCGCCCGCCCTCGGGCTCCCAGTACTCGGCGCGCTCGACATAGAGCTTCAGGAGGGCGGCGTGAGGGTGGCTGGGGCCGGCCGGCAGCCACACCTTCCACGAGGGCTTCCAGAGGCTCCGGATCTTCTCCTCGTTCCTCTCGATCGTCGCGCGCGCCGAGATCGAGATGTACGCCCGGTCCCGCGGCCTGTAGCAGCAGACCGCCACCTGGTGCTCGCGGGCGATCTCGCCTGTCTTCGCCGCCTCGTCCTCCGTCACGAACCAGAGATCGCAGTCCATCAGCTCGGCCGGCTCCTGGATCTCCATCGGCCGCCCCCGCATCAGCCCCTCGGGGGTCATCGTGACGAGCATGGCGGTGTCGAACTCCCTGAGGAGCGCGTGCAGCTCGCTCATGGATCCGCGGACCTGAGCCCTGGCCCCCGGCTCCATACTCCGGTGTTGCTCTCCACTCTGGTGTTGCATGCGGACAAAGCTGCTCCGCGGACCCTGGCCCGCAAGCAGGGGCGCGCCCTGACCCGTGTACCGCAGCAGCCTGGCGGCGCTCCGGCGTGACCCGAGGCGCCGCGCGCCGCAGAACGGCCCAGGCAGCTCGGCTCACCTTCGCTGGTTTTTTGCGCAGTGGACGGCGCGATGCGACGCCTCGACGCGCGTCCGCTCGGCAGATGGGGCGCTCTCCTGCCGCCAGAAGTGCCAATCTGAGAACCCTCCTGGGTGGCACACTCCATGCGTTCGCGGCCGCGGGGGCACACCACAACTCCGCCCAGCAGGCTCTGCCATGACCGCGTTTTCGGACGACGTCGACCCTCGTATCCCCGCTGTCCCGATCCGGGACGACACCGCCCGGATCCGGGAGGATTTCCTCGTGCTCGCCGCGCACGAGATCAGGACGCCCGTGACCTCGCTCCTCCTGCAGCTCCAGCTGACCAAGCGGATGAGCCAGCAGGAGCCGGAGAAGACCCCGGCGTGGGCGGCGGCGATGCTGGCCGTCTTCGACCGCCAGCTCGGCCGCCTCGCCCGGCTCTGCGACGACATGTTCCAGGCGAGGCACGGCAGCCTGGCCCACGGCGCCCCGACCCGTGAGCCTGTGGAGCTCGTCGCGCTCATCCGCGAGGTGGTCGCGACGGCGGTCGCGCACCGGCCGGCCGTGTGCGGCGCCATCTCGGTCGCGGCCGAGGGCCCGGTGATCGGCTGGTGGGACCGGTCTCACCTCGAGCGCATGGCGTTCCACCTGATCAAGAACGCGCTCACCTTCGGCGAGGGCAAGCCGATCTCGATCGAGGTGCGCGCGACGCGCGCGCGGGCGCGGCTCATCGTGCGCGACCGCGGCATGGGGATCGCGCGGGAGGACCAGGAGCGCATCTTCGCGCGCTTCGAGCGGGCCGTCCCGGTGGAGCGCTTCGGCGGCCTGGGGCTCGGCCTGTACATCGCGCACGTCGCGGCGCGCGCGCACGGCGGCGCGATCCGCGTCGAGAGCGAGCTCGGCTGCGGCGCGGCGTTCATCGTCGATCTCCCGCTCGCCCCGCGGCGGCCGCAGCGGGTGAGGGCGGCGCGGCGCTCCTCGCTGGTCCCCCCTCACGCCCGGCGCGGGCGCGGCGCGGGCGGGGCGCGCCCGACCGAGCTTCCCCTGGGCGCGCACCTCAAGCTCGCGCAGGTCAAGCAGGTGCACCAGCGCCTGCTGCGCGCGCACTGACGCGCGCGCGGGCGGGTCAGCCGGTCAGGAAGCGGGCGAGCAGGCGCAGGCCGGCGGCCTGGCTCTTCTCGGGGTGGAACTGCGTCGCGGTGACGTTGTCCCGCTCGATCGCGGCGGTGACGCGGTGCGGGCCGTGCTCCGTCGTCGCCGCGACGAGCGCGGGGTCGAGCGGGACGGCGTGGTAGCTGTGGACGAAGTAGACGAAGGGGCGCTCGCCGGCGAACACAGCGAGCGGGCCCTCCACCTCGCGCGCGAACGCGATGCGGTTCCAGCCCATGTGGGGGATCTTGATCCCGACCCAGGGCTCGCCGGGAGCCGCGTCCGCCTCGGCCGCGCTCGGCTGTGGGGTGAGGCGCTTGACGGTGCCGGGGAACACGCCGAGCCCGCGCGCGCCCTCGGCCTCCTCGCTCCCGTCGAAGAGCGCCTGCATGCCGAGGCAGATGCCGAGGTAGGGCGTCCCCTTCCGGATCTGCGCGCGCAGCGCCTCGCCGATGCCGCTCTGAAGCGCGGCGGCGCAGTCGCGGAAGGCGCCCTGGCCGGGCACCACCACCTTGTCGGCCCGGCCGATGATCTCCGGGTCGCCCGTGCGCGTCACAGCGCACGGCGCGCCGGCGTCCTCGGCGGCCTTCTGGAGCGCCCGCTCCACGGAGCGCAGGTTGCCCATCCCGAAATCGACGAGCGCGATGGCTTGCATGGCTCAGAGGCTCCCCTTGGTGGACGGGATGCCGGCGACGCGCGGCTCGATCCGGGTCGCCTTCATCAGCGCCTTGGCGAACGACTTGAAGCAGATCTCGACGATGTGGTGCAGGTTGTCCCCCTCGATGAGGCGGACGTGGAGGTTCGCGCCGACGCCGCGCGCGAAGCCCTCGAAGAACACGGGGGCGAGCTCGACGTCCCAGGTGCCGAGCTTCGCCTTGGGCAGCGGCACGCGCCAGACGAAGTACGGCCTGCCGGAGAGGTCCAGCGCGCACTGCGCGAGCGCCTCATCCATGGGGAGCGTCGCCTCGCCGTAGCGGGCGATGCCCGCCTTGTCGCCGAGCGCCTTCTGCACGGCCGTGCCCAGGGTGATGCCGCAGTCCTCGGTCGTGTGGTGGCCGTCGATCTCGACGTCGCCCTCGGCGTGGATGGCGAGATCGAACAGGCCGTGGCGGGCGATCTGATCGAGCATGTGCGTGAGGAAGGGGAGCGGCGTCTTGATCTCCGAGCGGCCCTGGCCGTCGAGATCGATCTCGATGCGGATGTCGGTCTCGCGCGTCTTGCGCTCGACTCTGGCGATGCGGGGCATGGCGCGTAGGGTAGTCGCCCTTCGCCGCAAGGGAAGCGGCGTGATCCCGATGACGTGACGGGGTGACCCGGCAATGGCCTTGGACGCGAGCGCCGGATCGCATAAGGTGGCCCCCTGGATAACGTGGCGGTGGTGGCGCCCTCCAGGCAGCCCCAGCGCGGGAGCGTCCGTGAGCGCACCGGTCACCGAAGGTCAAATTCTATCGGGGAAATACCGGGTCGAGCGCATCCTCGGGCAAGGCGGCATGGGCGTCGTCGTCGCCGCGGTGCACGAGCAGCTCCACCAGCGGGTCGCCATCAAGCTGCTCCATCCCGGCGCCAACGACGAGATGGTGGAGCGCTTCGTGCGCGAGGCGCGCGCGGCGGTGCGCCTGAAGAGCGAGCACGTCGCGCGCGTGCTCGACGTCGGCACGCTCGAGACGGGCGCGCCGTTCATGGTGATGGAGTACCTGGAGGGCAGCGACCTCCAGGAGACGCTGCGGCGGCGCGGCCCGCTCGAGCTGGAGGAGGCCGTGGGCTACGTGCTCGAGGCCTGCGAGGCGATCGCCGAGGCGCACGCGGCAGGCATCATCCACCGCGATCTCAAGCCGGCGAACCTCTTCCTCACGCGCGCGGCGGACGGCAGCGGCATGGTGAAGGTGCTCGACTTCGGCATCTCGAAGGCGCTCGCGGACCCGTCGACGGCCGGGGCCGAGCCGGAGCTCGGGCTGACGAAGACGGCGATGGTGCTCGGCTCGCCGCTCTACATGGCGCCCGAGCAGATGCGCTCGGCGCGCTCGGTCGACGCGCGCGCGGACATCTGGTCGCTCGGCGCCATCCTCTACCAGCTGCTCACCGCGCGTGTCCCCTTCGACGCGAGCTCGCTGTCCGAGCTCATCCTGATGATCAACACCGAGCCGCCGCCGCCCCCGACCACGTTCCGGCGCGACCTGCCGCCGGGCCTCGAGGCGGCGATCCTGCGCTGCCTCGAGAGGGACGTCGCGAAGCGCTTCAAGTCGGTCGCCGAGCTCGCGGGCGCCATCGTCGATTTCGGGCCTCCGCTCGCGCTGGCCTCGCTGGAGCGGATCGAGCGGACGCTGGGGCTCGTCCCCGCGGTCTCCTTCCGGGACCGGGCGAGCTCCGTGCGCGAGCGCATGAGCACGCCGCCCGCCTGGCAGACGTCGCAGGAGCGCGTGAGCGGCGTCCCCGCGGCGACAGCGCGGCACAGCGCGGCGCCGCCTGCCGCCGCGACGGCGGGCGGCGCGGGCGGCGCGGGCGGCGCGGGCGGCGCGGTCGGCCACACCGCCGGCCCGGCGGGCGCCGCGCCCGGGGCGCGCTCGCGGAGCGGCGTCGTGCTCGCGCTGGCCGTGGTGGGCGCCGCCGTGGTGATCGGCGGGATCCTGCGCTTCGTCACGTTCCATGGCGGCGCGGACGCTCCTTCCGCCGACCCGTCGGCCGTTTCGGCGACCGCCTCCGCCGAGCCCTCGGCGCCCGCGACGCCGGCCCCACCCCCGCCGGTCGCACCTCTGGAGGTGACCGCGGAGCCGCAGCCGCCGGCGACCGCGGCGCCGTCGGCGACCGTGTCCCCGGTGGCGACCGCCGCGCCGGTGGTCACCGCGGCGCCGCTGTCGACCGCCGGGCCGAAGGCGCCGGCGAGCGCGACGCCGGTCGCCACGGCGCCCCGGCCGAAGCCCGCCGCCGCGCCCTCGGCCCCACCGGCCGCGACCGCCGCGCCGACCGCGACCGCGACCGCCGCGCAGCCGGGGAGCATCTTCGATGTGCTGAACGACAAAGGTAAGCCCAGATGAGTTGGCCAGGAAGCGAACGGCTCCCGCTGTGGAGCAGCAGGAGCCTGCGCGCCAGCGCCGCGGTCGCGCTCGGCGGCGCCGTGCTGGCGGCCCTCGCGCCCGCGGCAGCGCAGCCGGCGCCTGCGGGGGCGCAGCCGGCGCCCGCGGCAGCGCAGCCGGCGCCCGCGGCAGCGCAGCCGGCGCCCGCGGGGGCGCAGCCGGCGCCCGCGGCAGCGCAGCCAGCGCCCGCGGGGGCGCAGCCAGCGCCCGCCGCGGGCGCGCCTGCCGCACAGGGGCCGCTGTCCGCGACGCTCACCGGCGAGGCCAAGGCCGAGTACGAGGCCGCGCGGATCCTCTTCAACGACGGCGACTACCGCAACGCCATCATCAAGTTCGAGCGTTCCTTCGAGCTCTCCGGCGACCCGCGGCTGCTCTGGAACATCGCCCTCTGCCAGAAGAACCTGAAGCGCTATGCGCGCCTGCTCGGGACGGTCGAGAAGCTCCTCAGGGACGCCGGCCCGCAGCTCGGGGAGCAGGATCGCAAGGACGCTGCTGCGCTCATCGAGGCGACGAAGGCCTACGTGAGCCGGCTCGATCTGAAGGCCAGCGAGGCGGGGGCCACGGTCTTCGTCGACGGCGAGGAGGTCGGCCGGACGCCGCTGAGCGAGCCCGTGCTGCTCGACGTCGGCACCCGGAAGATCCGGGTGACCAAGAAGGGCTTCAAGGACGTCGAGGTCTCCCAGCAGGTGACGGGCGGCGGCGAGGTCACGCTCACGGCCACGCTGGAGAAAGAGGTTCATCAAGGGCGGCTCATCGTCACGGCGGCGCCGGACGCCGTCATCTCCATCGACGGTCGCGTGGTCGGCCGCGGCGGCTACGACGGTCCTGTGCCGAGCGGCGGTCACGCGCTCCGCGTCACGGCGTCCGGCATGGTGACGCACCAGTCCGAGGTGATGATCCAGGACAACCAGACGCGCCGCGTGCAGGTCACGCTGGTGGCGCAGCCCAAGCAGGGGAACGTCGAGACCTGGCTCTGGATCGGCGGCGGAGCGCTGGTGCTCGCGGGCGCGGTCCTGGTCGCCACGGGGGTCTTCGGCCCGGAGCCGCCGGTCGACGGCCGCACGTCGCCCGGCTCGGTCTCCCTGTCCCGGAAGGGCGGCGCCACGTTCACGATCCCCTTCGGGGGTGGCCGATGAGCGCCGTCGACCGGGCGGCGCTCGCCGCGCTCGTCGCTGTCGCGGCCGGAGGGTGCTCTCCGCCGGACGAGATCATGCTCGCCGTCTCGACGGATCTCGAGATGCCCAAGGACTTCGGCGCCCTCCAGGTGCAGGTGTTCGAGGGCGGCACCCCCAAGTTCTCGGCGACCTATGAGCGGCTCGGCAAGTCCGACGCCGCCGCGCGCATGCCGGCGACGATCGGCTTCTACTCCTCGAGCGGCGGCGGCGACTCGATCCGGATCAAGGTCAGCGCCCTCCTCGGGGACGAGCTCGGCGCGCCGCGCGTCCTGCGCGAGGCGGTCACGAGGATCCCGAAGGACCGCGTCGCGCTGCTGACGCTGCCGCTCAACTTCCTCTGCGACGACTCGGGCGAGAGCGACGGGAGCGGCGGCGTTGTGAACAAGCACTGCTCGGAAGGGCAGACCTGCGTCGCGGGGACGTGTGCGTCGAGCGAGGTCGACGCGGGCGCGCTCCCCGACTACGCGCCGGCGGACGTCTATGGCGGCGGCGACGGTGACGGCGACGGCGATTGCTTCGACGTGACGGCCTGCTTCCAGGGCACGACGCCTGCGAAGGTCGACGCGGCGTGCTCGATCGCGGGCGAGGCCGGCGTCCCGCTGAACGTGGCGCTGGAGACCGCCGCGGGCGATGGGATCTGCGATGATGACGAGCGTTGCCTGGTGGCGCTCGACGCGGGCAGCGCCGATGGCTTCCGGGTGGCGGACGACGGGCGGATCCAGCTGCCGACCGCCGTCTGTGATCAGGTGGCCGCCGGCAAGATCGCGGCCGTCGTGACGTCGCCGGTGACGGCCACGTGCGTCCAGAAGACCATGGGCCTGCCGACGTGCGGGCCGTGGTCGGCGTCGGGCTCCGCGAAGCCGTGATGACGGAACCGCCAGAGGACGCCAAAAGACGCCAGGAAACGCCAAGAGACGCCAAGAAAAACATAAAAATTCTGGCGTCTTCTGGCGGTTCTTGGCGTCTTTTGGCGTCTTTGGGCGACTCGACGCTTCAAAAGCCCTACCCTTGGCCAAAGTCCCCCTCCACCCACTCGCGCGCGCGCCGTCCGGCGTTCCGGAAGGTCGCGATCTGGGCTAGGGCTCGATATCGACGTGCCGTCGAGAGCGTGACCTGACGTGACGCTCGTCGTCCGGCGTTCCGGAAGGTCGCGATCCGGGAAAGCGGTCGATAGCGACCTGCCGTCAAGGACGTGACCTGGGCTGACGCTCGTTGTCCGGTGTTCCGGCAGGTCGCGATCCGGGAGGACGCTCGAACTCGGGTGTCCCGTCGAGAACGTGACCTGAGCTGACGCCTGTCGTCAGGCGCTCGCCCAGATTGCGATCAGGCCGAGCGCCGGATTTCGACGCGTCGCCAAGATCGCGATCTCCCCAGGACCTTGCCGGGACCGCGGAGCCCAGGTCCACACCTGGGCTTCCCTTCAAAATTACGCTCCGCGCCAGATCGGGGCCGCCTCCCTCCGGCTCTTGTGAGCCTCGGCCCATGACGGGCGCCGGTGAGGGCCGTCACGTCGCGTCGGTCACCCCGAGGCGCGCCTCGGGGCCGCCCTGCGCGCTCCGCGGTTGCTCCTGTAATCGGGTGTCATCGACAGGACACGAGACAGGCGCTTCCCTGGGCTCGACGCGCTGTCCCCCACGTGGAGGTCTGTCCCATGTTGAAACACCTGATGATTGAAGAGATGGTCGCCCTCGTCGCTCCGTGGATCGAGGATGCCCAGCGGAAGCGGCTGTTCCTGTCGATCCCGGAGATCGCCGGGCTGCACGACAAGGTGGCCGAGGTCCACGGCGCCGTGCTGGCGGTTCGCCCGAGCAGGACGGGCGCGTCGGCCGGGATGACGGCCTTGAACGACGAGCTCTCGAAGGTCGACGAGCGCCACGATCACCTGGCCAAGGCGGTCTCGTACGGCATCGACGCGCACCGCGAGCACTGTCTGGCGGAGGAGCCGCCGGACGTCGGGGGGGCGGAGGCATGTGATCGGGCCCAGGCCAGCCTGTTCCCGACCGGGCTCGCCATCATCAAGGCGTCGCCCACCGCGGAGTCGGGCAACACGGCGCGGATCGCCCGGCTCCTCGACGAGGAGCCCTCGACCGCCGCGTTCCTCAAGGTGATCCCGGCGCCGGGCAAGACGACGCTGCTCCACACCGTGCAGCGGTGGATCGCGTCGGGCAAGGAGCTCTCGACGATCGAGCACCGGCGGGACGCGCTCGCCGCCAAGGAGAAGACCGCGCCGGTCGTGAACGCGACGATCCTGGCGGCGCGCAATCAATGGCTCCGCGTCGTCTCCGCGGTGCTCTCCAACCTGGAGATCTCCAGCGCTCCGGCGGAAGCCATCGAGACGATCCGCGGCCCCGTCCTGAAGGCGTCCGAGCGAGCCGGCAGGCGCTACGCCGGCGGCAAGGCCGGGAGCGCCGGCGCCGAAGGGCCTCGCCAGCCGGCGGCAGCGGGGGAGGGGGGCGCCGCCGCCGGAGGCGCGCCCGGGGTCAGCCCGCCTGTGGAGTGACGCGGCCGGCGGCGCGCGTCACCCGCGCCGCCGCCGCCACCGCGCGAGGAGCGACGCGGCGGCGAGCCACGCCGCTGCCGAGCCCGCCGCCCCGTCGGCGCCCGCCGCGAGCCCGCAGCCGTTGCCGTGCGCCCGGGGATCGCCGCGCAGCGGCCTGGGGGTGGCGCCCTCGCCGCCCGAGCCGTCTTCGCCGCCGTCGCCTCCGCCGCCGCCCGCCCCGGGGTCGCCGCCGCCCGGGCCCGCGTCGCCGCCGCCCGCCCCGGCGTCGCCGCCGCCGCCGCCCGCCCCGGCGTCGCCGCCGCCCGCGCCGTCCTCGCCGCCCGCGCCGCCGCCGCCGCTGCCGGCGTGATCGGGCACGCAGCCGCCGGCCACGCAGGTGCCGCCGGGGCAGCGGGCGCCCTCGTTGGGGAAGAGCGCGCACTCGCCGTGCCTCGGGTGGCACCGCGCGGAGGTGCAGACGTCCCCGGAGGGCGCGCACACGACCGGATCGGCGCCCTTGCAGACGCCGCCGTCGCAGGCGTCGGTCCGGGTGCAGGGGTCGCCGTCGTCGCAGGGCGTGCCGTCGGGCTTCGCCGGCGCGCTGCAGTCGCACGCGTCGCCGGCGTTGTCGCCGTTCGCGTCCTCCTGCCCTTCGTTCGAGAGGAACGGGCAGTTGTCGCCGGCGTCGGGTACGCCGTCGCCGTCGTCGTCGTCGTCGCACCGGTCGCCGTAGCCGTCGCCGTCGACGTCGCGCTGGCTCGGGTTCGCCGTGAGCGGGCAGTTGTCGCCGTCGTCGGGCGCGCCGTCGCCGTCGCCGTCGCCGTCGCACGCGTCGCCCTCGCCGTCGCGGTCCAGATCGGACTGGTCGGGGTTCGGGATGGAGAGGCAGTTGTCCACGCCGTCCTCCACGCCGTCGTCGTCCCTGTCCAGCGCGTTCAGGTCGCACGCGTCGCCCCGGCCGTCCGTGTCGGCGTCGGCCTGATCGGGGTTGGGGACGACCGGACAGTTGTCGACCTCGTCGCCCAGGCCGTCGTTGTCGTCGTCGTCGTCGCACGCGTCGCCGCGCTCGTCCGGCGGCGACTCGTCCTTGTTGTTCTCCTGCCCCGGGTTGGGCGCCGACGGGCAGCTGTCGACGCCGTCGGGCACGCCGTCGCCGTCGTCGTCGGGATCGCAGGCGTCGCCCGCGCCGTCGCCCTCGAGGTCCGACTGATCGGCGTTCGGCGTGAGCGGGCAGTTGTCGTCGCCGTCAAGGACGCCGTCGCCGTCGTCGTCGGGATCGCAGGCGTCGCCCGCGCCGTCGCTGTCGGCGTCGGCCTGAGCCGGGTTCGGCGCGGACGGGCAGTTGTCGTCGAGGTCCTTCACGCCGTCGTCGTCGTCGTCCCCGTCGCCGTCCGCGTCCCAGTTGACGACGTAGGACCGCTCGCGCACCGACATCCCGGCGAGCGCCGGCGCCGGGAGCGCGTCGAGGTGGGCCGCTCCCGCGTGGGAATCGGCCCGGCTCGCGCGCTGTCCGCCGAAGTGCATGACGATCCGCGTCGCCCCGGGCGGCAGCTTCAGGGTGAACTCGACGACGGGCCCCTGCGTCGCCGCGCAGTCGAAGGTGGTCATCCCGACGCTCCCCGGCACGAGCGCCGCGGAAGGCCCGAAGAAATTGAAATGGAGGCTCGGATCCCCCGCCATGTCGTCGGCGTCGTCCGTGGCGAGCCATCGATCCGCCGGCGTGAACTCCAGATCGCCCGTGTACGACTGCGTGATGGTGGTGCTGTTGTCGGATCCGACGTTGGTCTCGATCCGCACGACCGCCGTCCGCTCGCCGGCGGTGGGGTTGCGGAGGATCTCCAGGAAGCGCGCCCAGCCCTCGTCCGTCGGCACGTAGATCTTCCGGGTGACCTCGAGCTCGCCCATCAGCGCCGGCCCATGGACGAGCTGCCGCCCGTCCATCTCCTCGGCCCGGGGCGAGGAGGGGAAGCTGATCCCGTCCACCCGCAGCGCCATGCCGGTGTCGAAGGCGTCGTTCGTCCCGTCGCCGATCACCCCGTCCATCCCGATGTCCCACCGGAAGGCGAGGCCATCGATGAGGTCCTGCAACGGGGCCGCGGCGGAGCACTGCGCGGCCGCGCTCCGCGGCGCCGCGGCGAGCGCCAGCGTGGCGCCGAGCGCGGTGATCATGGCGGTTCGCTTCATCCTCTTCACCCTCTCTCGCCACGCGGGGCCGCGTCCCATGGCCCGATCGCGCTCGTCACCGTCATCGCCCCGCGCCGCCCGCGGCCGGCCCCTGCTCGCCTTGCGCCGGCTCCGGGCAGCCGCGCCGCGACGGGTCGCCGCCCCCGGAGCCCGCGGCCGCATGGGGGCAGAGGTCGTCCTGATCGGCGACGCCGTCCTCGTCCTCGTCCTCGACGGGGCAGCCGTTCCTCTTCGCGTCGGCGCTGGCCGGGCCGTGCGCGTACGGGCACGCGTCCCGCGCGCCGGGGATGCCGTCCATGTCCGGATCCGCGCTCGCGCCGGCGTCCGCCGCCGCGCCGGCGGGCGGCGCCGGGGGAGCCCACGCCACCGTCCCCATCGCGCGGAACGACGGCGTGCCGATCGCGTCGCCGATGCCCGGACCGGCGGCCGCCCCGACGACGAGGCCAGCGAGGGGGCGGGACGGGCGGAACGGGCGGAACCGAGCGCCGAGCAGGAGCTCGGCGCTCGTCGTCCTCTCCACCTCGACCCGCTCGCGCGCGGTGAGCGACAGGGAGCCGCCCTGGAGCATCGTCTCGGCCAGCACCTCCGGGCCGAGCTGCAGCCGCTCGTCCCAGAGGAGCACGCCCGCGCCGCCGCCATAAGCGAGCGTCGAGGGGCTCTCGGAGCTCCGCATCACCGCGCCGGCCGCGACGCTCCACACGACGCGCGCGATGCGCCCGCCGAGCAGGAGCTGCGGCGTGACGCGGACCGCCCCATCGCCGACGTACGCGTCCGAGCTGCCCGTGGGCAGGTGCAGCGACGCGCTCGTGCCGAGCTGGAAGGGGTCGCCGTCGTCGCCGAGCAGCCGCACGCGCACGCCGAGGCGCAGATCGCCGAGCGCCGGGGACGAGGGCGCCTCGGGCGCGCCCGCGCCGGCCGCCGCCGCGGCGCCGTCGCCGCTCTGGGCGAGCGCGAGCGGCAGCGAGGCCGAGACGAGCAGCCGATCCCACAGCGAGAGGGAGCCGCCGACGTGGAGGAGCGACTGGCTGCCGACGATCGCCCGCTCGGGCGAGGCGCCGCCTCCGAGCGTGAGCGGATCCTCGGCGTGGTCGAACAGGGCGAGCCCGCGCGGGACCAGGTGCCCTCCGATGAACGGCGACGGCACACCGAAGAGCGGATCACCCGCGGGTGTCGGCTCGAACCGGCTGAGCGCGACGGCGCCAGGCCCCTCCGCGCGCGCGGAGGACGGGCCGAGGGCGATGCCGATCAGCGCGCCCGCGAGCGCCGCGCCCACCGTGATGAAGCCTCTCATGGGCGCCGGATGGTATCCCCGCGAGCGCAAGCGGAGCAAAGACGATTTGTCCGAGACGTTTCCAACAGTTGCTCGTGCGGCGCGTGCATCGGGTACCATCGCGGTAATCCGAGGTGGAGCGTCGGAGAGCCGGAGCGCGGCCATCGCGGCGCGCCTCCGCCAGCAAGGAGCATCGATGCGAGGGAAGCACCTGGGCCATTGGGGGCGCGCCACCGCGGCCGCGCTCGGCGTGGGGCTCGCGGCGGGCGTCGCCGCGGCCCAGCCGGCGCGCTCCGCGCCCGCCGCGACACCGCCCGCCGCGACACCGCCCGCCGCGACGCCGCCCGCCGCGACGCCGCCCGCCGCGACGCCGCCCGCGGAGACGCCGCTCGCGGAGTCGCTGACCGGGATGGCCAGGGCAGAGCACGGGGCGGGCGCGGCGCTGTTCGACGACGGCGACTACGCGGGCGCGCTCGCGCGGTACGAGCGCGCCTACGAGCTGTCGCGCGATCACCGGCTGCTCTGGAAGGTCGCGCTCTGCCAGAAGAACCTGCGGCGCTACGCGACGATGATCGCGACGCTGCGCCGGATGGAGGCCGAGGCGGGCGCCGCTCTGTCGGCGCGCGACAGGCAGGACGTCGCCGATCTCATCAAGGCCGCCGGGAGCTTCGTGTCCCTCCTCGATGTCACGGCGAGCGAGCCGGGGGCCGCGGTGCTCGTGGACGACGAGCCGGTCGGGACGACGCCGCTCGCCGCGCCGGTGCCGATCGACATCGGCGAGCGCCGCATCCGCGTCTCGAAGCCGGGCTTCGTCGATTTCGTACGGCAGGTGAAGGTCGTGGGCGGCGACAGCGTCGCGCTCGTGGCGCGGCTCGACCGGGCGGTGCACCGGGGGCGGCTCGCCATCGCGGCGGGGCAGGACGATCTCATCGCGATCGACGGCAAGGTGGTGGGCAAGGGCCGCTGGGAGGGCTCGGTGCAGAGCGGGACCCACGCGCTGCGGGTGACGGCGCCGGGGATGACGCCGCACGAGGCGCAGATCCTGGTCCGCGACGACGAGCGCCGCCGGATCGACGTGTCGCTGGAGCGCGCCGCGCCGCGGGGCGGCGCGAGCAAGTGGCTCTGGATCGGCGGCGGCGCGGCGATCTTCGCGGGCGCGCTCGTCGCGGGCTCGCTGCTCTTCGAGCCGGGGACGCCGGCGGAGCAGGGCAGCCTGGGCACGGTCCCGCTCGGCTTCGGAGGGAGACGTTGATGCGGATGAATCGGACGAAGCGGGCGAAGCGGACCAGGTCGGTGCCGGCGGCGGCGTTGCTCGCGCTCGCGGCGGCGGCGGCGGCGGGGTCGGCCTGCGGCGGGGAGAAGGGGCAGCTCATGGTCGTCTTCCAGACGGACATGTCGCTGCCGAAGGACATCGATACGGTCCGGATCGAGGCGACGCTCGACGGGTCCGTCGTCTACGACGAGACGTTCGAGCGGCTCGGGACCGACGGGTCGATCCGCCTGCCGGCGACGCTGGGCTTCCTCACGCCCGACGACCCCTCGCAGTCGCTCCGGGTGCGCGTCATCGCGAGCCGCGGCGGGAAGGACGGGGTGCGCCTGCTCCGCGAGGTGCTGACGACCGTGCCCGAGGGGCGCACGGCGACGCTGCACATGCCCATCCAGTTCCTGTGCGACGGCTCGGCCGAAGTCGAGCGCGACGAGCAGGGCAACGCGCTGCGCGACGCGGAGGGCAACGTGCTCGTCAAGAACAGCTGCCCCGAGGGCCAGAGCTGCGTCGCGGGCTCGTGCGTGCCGCGCGAGGTCGACTCGCGCGCGCTGCCCGATTACGAGGCCGTGGCCGTGTTCGGCGGCGGGGCAGGCGACGGCGACGGGATCTGCTTCGACACGCTGAAGTGCTTCGCCGGCGCCGCGTCGGCGCCGGTCGATCTCGAGGCGTTCGCGGCGGACGGCACCGTCTGCCGGGCCGCCGCGCCGAGCGGCGACGTGAACGTCGCGCTGCTCACGCAGGGCGGCGGCATCTGCGGCGAGAGCGCGTGTTTCGTGCCGCTCGACGCGGAGAGCGACGCGGGCTTCCGGGTGGAGGAGGGCAACGTGCTCCGGCTGCCTGTCGAGGTGTGCCGGCGGGCGCAGAGCGGCAAGCTCGCGGGGCTCGCGATCGCGGCGGCGGGCGAGGGGCAGTGCCGCAGGAAGGGCACGGATCTGCCGACGTGCGGCCCTTGGTCGGCGCTGATGGGCGGCGAGTCCACGGTGCCCGACGCGTCGGCGCCCGTCCCCGTGGCGGTGGCGCAGGTCCACCCGGTGTCGCTGCGGGTGGCGGCGGGCGGCGTGACGTGGATCGCGGGCGCCACGTTCGACGGGGAGGGGATGGCCCAGCAGGACGGGGAGCTGAAGACGGCGCCCGTCGGCGGCGGCGATCCGCTGATCCTCGGCGCGACGCAGGCCTCGCCGCGGGATCTCGCGATCGACGAGGCGCGGCAGGTGGCCTTCTGGACGAACGCGGAGGACGGCACGCTGAGGGTGGTCCCGCTCGCGGGCGGCGAGCCGCGCGTGCTGCTCGCGGATCTGGAGCAGCCCGAGGGGCTCGCGCTCTCGGGTGGCGCGCTCGCGTGGACCGAGCTCTGGGGGGGCGGCGTGTTCCGGGCGCAGCTGAACGGCAGCGGCGCGGAGGTCGAGCTCGGCGCGCCGGAGGAGCTGACGCCGACCGGCGCGGCGTTCTCGTCGCCCTACCGCGTGGCCAGCGCGGGGGACACCGTGTGCTGGACGTACCAGGGCACGCTGGGCAGGACCGACGGGGCGGTGGCGTGCCGCGTGGGAGAGGCCTCGGTGACGGTCGCCGCGGAGCAGCTCACCCCGCGGGAGATCGCGCTCGACGTGGACGGGGAAGGGAACGCGGCGGCGGTCTACTGGGCGAGCTTCGAGGGCGGCAGCGTCTTCCGGGCGGATCTGAGCGGGGCGGAGGTCGGCGCGCCCGAGGAGATCGCGTCGGATCAGGGCCAGCTGAACGGCCTCGCGGTGGACGAGGGGCACGTGTACTGGACGCGGCGCGACGCGGGGACGGTCGTGCGCATGCCGAAGGGCGGCGGGGAGCAGGAGGTGCTGGCCTCGGGGCAGGCGCGGCCGGGCGACATCGCGGTGGACGAGACGACCGTCTACTGGATCAACGAGGGATCGCCGGACGGCAGCGACGGCGCGCCGGTGAAGGACGGGGCGGTGCTGAAGCGCGCGAAGTGACGGGCGGTAATCCGTCAGCTGGACGGCGTGGCGGTCGCCAGCGGGACGCGCGACATGTGCTCGTCGATGCGCGTGCGCTCCTTTGCAAGGTAAGGCAGCTCCGCCGCATGCTGCTGCCATGCCTCGCGCACGCGCTCCGCCGCCTGCCGGACCCAGCCCGCTACCTCGTCGAACGGGCGATCGGTGACCTCTGCCAGCAGGCGGAACGATTCGACCCGCACGTCCTCGAACCGCCGCGAACCGCCGAGGTCGAGCGCGAGCCTGTCGGCGAGCGGCGGTACGTAGAGGATGGACGCTACCAGATCGTAGGCGGGGGTGACGCTTGTCCGGTTAGATCAAGGACCAGTTCTTGAGGTGGGCGTCCGTGTTCCCGCAGAGCACGCAGAACACGAGGCGCTCGCAGTAGGGTCGCAGATCATCCGGGGCGAGCTGCGCGAGGACGGCCGCGATGTGCTCGTAGCGCCCTGTGTACTGTGGGTCGCCAGGCGGGCGGTCGAGCACCTGGCCCAGATCCTCGATGTGGACGCGCTCGCCGCCGGGCAGGCGATCGAAGCGCTCGATGAGGAAGACCGTTCCGTCGCCGATCGGCGTGCCGTCCGGAAGCTCGATGAACTCTTCGATGCGCGCCTGTCGGCACGGCGGCACCGAGATGCCCGACGCTCGTGCCCAGAGCATCGTGGCGAGCTCGACCCGAGGTAGCTCCTTGTGGAGCGGATCATGAAACTTCGCGATGTAGGATCCCGTCTGCCCTTGCACCGGGAGGGTCAGGCCACGCTCGCCCTCGCGAACCGACAGCTTGTACTGCGCTCCCGCCAGCGACGAATGGAGCAGCCCCTCCGCCGTGGGCGGAGCCTGGACGCGGCTCACACTGGAATCGCGCGAGAGCCGTGGCAGGCAGGGAACCAGGACCACAGCGCCCGGAAGATCCTCGCCGAGGATTTGCAGCAAGTCGAACTCGTCGTCCTCATCGCAGCGGGCTTGCTTGGCGACGGCGCGGCGAAGCGGTCCCTGAGGGAGGAGGTGATCGAACCAGCAAATCAGGTTGCCGGTGCTCTCGATGTCACCCGGCTTGCGGTCCTCGAAGAGCTGACCGAGCACCGGGGCATCGGTCGTGCGGAGCCAGGAATCGTCGAACGAGAAGCGGTAGTCCCAGTCGTTGAAGCACTCCAGGATGCCGACCCGCACCGAGCCGAGACGGACCTCGAGGGCGCTCATGTCGTGGCAGCCTGCGCCTCGACGCGCCGGACCAGCTCAGCGATGGGGAGCCGGTCGGTTTCGCCCGGAGCGCTTCGCTCCGAGAAGAAGCGCTGAAACCATCGATCCAGCTCTCGCTGTCGGCGCTCAACGAACCCGGCGATGTCCCCGCGCTGAAGCGCATTTGCTGCGTCTCGGTCCAGCCCATGGCTTCGCAACACCTCATCCGGCGCGGGTGGGAGCCGGGCGAGCTGCCGGCTGCCTGGGAGCAGGATGCGCCGTGCGACCGTCGACGGCGCGTGACTGTCCACGTCGCGAAAGATCTTGGCCAGATCCCGCCTGTCGAGCAGCCTCTGAATCTCCTGCAGCGTGTAGACCTCGCCCGTATCGACGTTCCGGGGATCCATGTGGAGCATGGCGACCGCGCAGAGCCGCGTGGCCGCGCTGTGTCCCGACCAGACCGTGGAGGCGGTCGGTGATGCCGCCTGCTTCGGGGCCGTGAGGAGCAGGCGTTCCACGGAGGCGAACTCGTCGCGGTCGATCTTGGACTGAAGTTGGTTGACGGTCGGGTGGCCGCTGTCCGCGTGGATGCCAGCGAGCGCACCGCGCCAGATCCAGCGGACCAGGAGCGTCCGCGTGCGCGAGTGTGGGCTCGGGTGCAGGTGGAAGAACCGGGCGAGGAGGATGAGCGGGAGCTGGTAGGGCAGGAGCTGTAGGTGAATGATCCCGGCGTCGTCGGCGAGGAACGCGAGCGCGCGCCGTAATGCGGTCTCCGTGTCCTCGACGGCGGCCGCCCTCACGTCCGCCGCATCGCCCTCGCGTTCCGTGTAGGTGTGCCGCGGATCCCGCCCTTCGACGGCCTTGAGGCAGCGCAGGAACACATCTGGGGCCATGACCCCGAACCCGGTCTGTTCCTGGAGACGTGCGCAGGCGCTCTCGAGCGGGCGCAGCGCTGTGCCGTTGAAGAGCGCATCGAACACCTCGCTCTCTTTCATCGGAACGCCGGACGTGTTCGCCCGCTTGAAGATCAGCCGGAGAAACTCGTTCGAGGCCTCTTCCACGACGTACGCCGGGATCTGGTACTCTCGGATTGCCTTGCTGAGCGCGATGGCGCGCTCGACCAGATCGCGCCGCTGCTTTCCGAACGGCCACTCGTGCAGCCAGTCGAGCAGCAGAACTGAATCCGAGACGACGTTCAGCGGGATCCAGTGCGGCGGAGGCTCTGCCGAGCGCAGGCGGACGAAGCGCTCCTCCTCGAGATCGAACCACACCGCGTGGATGTCGCCGCGGGGCCGCTTGTCGGGGTGCAGCAGGGCGCCGGCGAGCGCGTTGATGCGTTGCTGGCCATCGACGACGAAGATCGCGTCGGGCATGGCGGGGGCGTCCACGCGGAGCGGGCCGAAGTGCAAGAGCCGCGGCTCAGCTGACAGCTTGGACAGGATGAGCACACCGACGGGGAACCCGCGGTACACGCTGTCGAAGAAGTCGAGGACATGCGCGGAGCGCCAGCGGAGCGGGCGCTGAAACTCGGGGATCCGAAGCTTGCCGTCCCGGATGTCCAACAGCAGACGCTCGACGCTGAGCGCTCTGGCTTCTGGGCGGCGTTCAAGGCGGCGGCTATCCATCTACTCAAGGGGTAGCGCCTCCTGGCGATCGCCGGCAAGTCGCACCCAGGCGCCGCGCCGTCTGCGCGCTCGCCGCCGCGTGTGCTATGGGCCGATCCGTGAAACGCACGGCGCTTCTCCTGCTCGTCCTCGCGCTCCCGGCGTGCGGCTCGAGCTACGCTCAGCAGGGCCCGAGCGACACGCTCCGGGCCTACGCGCAGGCGCTCCAGGAGGGGCGCGTCGACGCGGCCTACCGGCTGCTCTCGGACGAGGCCAAGCGGTCGATGTCGCTCGAGGCCTTCCGGCGCGCGGTGCGGGACAACCCGGACGACGCGCTCGAGATCGCCCGCGCCATCGCGCGGCCCGCGGCCGATCCGGTGGTGACCGCGACGGTCACCATGCCGAACGGCGAGGAGCTCCTGCTCGTCTTCGAGGGCGGCCGCTGGCGGCTCGACGCGGCGGCGGTCGATCTCTACGGTCAGGCGACGCCCCGGCAGGCGCTGGTGGGGTTCCTGCGGGCCTTCGAGCGGCGGCGCTATGACGTGATCATGCGCTACGTTCCCGACGCCGAGAGGGAAGGCCTCGTCGAGCCCGCGGGCGCCGCGCCCGAGGAGGCAGGCCCCCCCGGCGAGGCGGGCTCCGCGCGCGCCGGCGAGGGCCCGGCGCAGCCCGCCGGACCTGGCGCCGCGCCGCCCGGCGCGGGAGCCGGACCTGGAGCCGCGCCGCCCGGCGCGGGAGCTGACGCGGCGCAGAAGCCGGGCGGTCGGCCCGGGACGGTCAAGGCCGCGGCCGACGCGGGGCAGCTCACGCCCGAGAAGCTGAAGAGCGCCTGGGAGGGGCCGCAGAAGGAGCAGATCAACCGGGTCGTCCAGGCGATCAAGGCGGCGCTGCCGACCGCGACCATCGAGGAGACCGGGGACAGCGCGTCGATGGCCTATGGCGCCGGCGGCACGGTCGCTTTCACGCGCGAGCACGGGGTCTGGAAGATCAAGGACTTCTAGCGGCGCGCCCGCGTCATGGCTTCGAGAAGAGCGCTGTACTAGGGTTGTCTGCATGCCGACCGGCGATCCTTCTTCGCGAACGCCTCCCTCGCCCGACGCGGATAGCGTCCCGATCCTCCCGCTGCGCAACTCGGTGCTGTTCCCGATGTCGGTCGTGCCGATCAACGTCGGCCGGCCGCGGAGCGTGCGCCTCGTCGAGGATCTCCTCGGCCGCGAGCGCGCGCTGGTCGGCGTGATCAGCCAGAGGTCGCCCGACGTGGACGAGCCGACGTTCAAGGAGCTCTACTCCGTCGGGACGGTCGCGCGCGTGGTGAAGGTCATCCGGCTCGGCCCGAACAACTACTCGGTCGTGCTGAACGGGCTCGGCCGCTTCCGGGTGAAGTCGGCGTTCTCGCTGGAGCCGTACATGCGCGCGCGGATCGAGCGCATCCCGGAGTCGCTCGTGCGCGACGTGGAGCTCGAGGCGCTCGGCGCGGGCCTGCGCGAGGCGACGCGCGAGGTGCTCGGCCTGATGCCGAACCTGCCGCGCGACACGGCGGGCATCCTCGACAACGTGCGCGAGCCGGGCGCGCTCGCCGATCTGATCGCCTCGAACTTCCCGCAGGCGCAGGCCTCGGTCGGCGACAAGCAGGAGATCCTCGAGGCGTTCGACGTGAAGGCGCGCGTCCGCCTCGTGCTCGCGATGGTCGGCCGCCAGCTCGAGGTGCTGCGGGTCAAGAAGGAGATCTCCTCCATGGTGCAGGAGGAGATGGGCAAGTCGCAGCGCGAGTACATCCTCCGGCAGCAGATGAAGTCGATCAAGGAGGAGCTCGGCGAGGGCGGCGACGACGACGAGATCGAGGAGCTCCGCGAGCGCATCCGGCGCGCCAAGGTGCCGGCGGAGGTCGACAAGGTGGTCCGCAAGCAGCTCAGCCGGCTGCGCTCGATGGCGCAGCAGTCGGCCGAGTTCAACGTGACCAAGACGTACCTCGAGTGGATCGCGGATCTGCCGTGGTCCAAGACGACGGTGGACAAGCTGAGCGTCGAGAGCGTTCGGCGCTGCCTCGACGAGGATCACCTCGGGCTGGAGAAGGTGAAGAAGCGGATCGTCGAGTACTCGGCGATCCGGCAGCTCCGCACGGACAAGAAGGGGCCGATCCTGCTCTTCATCGGGCCGCCCGGCGTCGGCAAGACGTCGCTCGGCAAGTCGATCGCGCGCAGCATGGGGCGCCGCTACGAGCGGATCGCGCTCGGCGGCGTGCGCGACGAGGCGGAGATCCGCGGGCACCGGCGCACCTACGTGGGCGCGCTGCCCGGGCGCATCCTGCAGGCGCTGAAGAAGGCGGGGACCAAGAACCCGGTGCTCGTGCTCGACGAGGTCGACAAGATGGGCGTCGACCTGCGGGGCGATCCGGCGGCGGCGCTCCTCGAGGTGCTCGATCCGGAGCAGAACTCGACGTTCCAGGACCACTACCTCGACCTGCCGTTCGATCTGTCGCAGGTGATGTTCCTCGCGACCGCGAACAACTGGGACGGGATCCCGGGGCCGCTCGTCGACCGCATGGAGGTCATCGAGGTGCCCGGCTACACGCGGACGGACAAGCTGGGGATCGCGCGGGAGTTCCTTGTGCCGAAGCAGCTGTCGGCGCACGGGCTCACGGACGAGCGCCTGGAGTTCACGGAGCCGGGCATCGAGGCGGTCGTCGACCACTACACGCGCGAGGCGGGCGTGCGCGGCCTGGAGCGGCAGATCGCGGCGGTGTGCCGCGCGACGGCGGTGAAGGTCGCCGAGGGCCACGACGTGCGCGAGGTGGCGACGCCCGAGCACGTGGAGCAGGTGCTCGGCCCGCACAAGCACCGCCCCGAGATCGCCGAGCGGACGCTCCAGCCCGGGGTCGCGACCGGCCTCGCGTGGACGCCGGCGGGCGGCGAGATCCTCTTCATCGAGGCGACGAAGATGCCGGGCAAGGGCAACGTGGTGCTCACCGGCAACATGCGGAACGTGATGCAGGAGTCGGCGAGCACGGCGGTGAGCTTCGTGCGCAGCAAGGCCGATCGGCTGCACCTCGATCCGGAGTGGCTCAAGGAGATCGATCTGCACGTGCACATCCCGCAGCACGGGACGCCGAAGGACGGGCCGAGCGCGGGCGTGACGATGTTCGCCGCGGTGGCGTCGCTGCTGCTCGGGGCGTCGGTGCGCAGCGACGTCGCGATGACGGGGGAGATCTCGCTGCGCGGGCGGGTGATGCCGGTCGGCGGCGTCAAGGAGAAGCTGCTCGCGGCCCACCGCGCCGGGATCCGGCACGTGCTCATCCCGGCGAAGAACCGGCGCGACCTCGAGGACGTGCCGCAGGACGTCAAGGATCAGATCAAGATCACGATGGTGTCGTCGATGGAGGAGATCCTGCCGCTCGTGCTGGAGCCGCCGCGGCGCGCTCCGGCGCAGAGCGCGTCGCCGGAGGAGCTCGAGGAGCAGGCGGGGGTGTAGCGGGGGGGCGCTCCACGAGCGCCGTACCGCCTTCGCTCGATCTCGAGCGCGTTCCGGGGGGCCGCGGCGACGCTAGCCGTGGCAGGCGCGCACGAAGCCGCAGCGCAGCTTGCGGCACGCCTCGGCGGGGACGCCGTCGAAGCGATCCTCGGCCCTCGCCTCGGCGAAGCGCTCGGCGAGCCGGGCGAGCTCGCGCTCGAACCGCGCGTGCTCGTCGTCGGTGAAGGTCCCCATGGGGCCCGAGGCCGCGAGCCACACGGGCTCGACCTCGGCGCCGACGAAGAGCACGCCTGCGCGGACGGGGCGGTCGGGGTGGCGCCTCCTGAGCGCGAGCGCACACGCGCGCAGGCGGAGCTCGTACGGCGAGAGATCCGCCCGGGGGCGCGCGCGCTTGTACTCGACGACGTCGATGAGGCCGCCCGGGTGCAGGACGGCGAGATCGATGGCGAGCGAGAGCGCGAGCCTCGCGCCGCGCCGTCGTCCGGCGCGCTGGGGCTCGACGTCGAGCACGAGCGCCTCCTCCCGGAGGAGCGACGCCTCCTCGCCGCGCACCTGCCGCGCGTAGGGGCCGTCCAGGAAGCGCGCGACGCGCTCCGCGGTGCGCAGCACGTCCGGGCCGTGCGGCGGGAACCCCTCGAAGGTGAGGCGGGCGGCGACGTCCTGGGGCTCGGTCGGCTCACCCCAGCGCGCGCGCGGCCAGCGCTGGAGCACCCGGTGCACGGCGCGGCCGGGAGGGCGAGGGTCCGCGCCGTCCTCGAGCTCGACGCGCTCCTCGCCCGGGAGCTCGGGCGGGCCCTCGACGTCGAACAGGCCGAGCTGGCCCTCGCCGGCAGGCTCGCCGATCCCGAGGAGGTGGCGCAGCCGGAAGCGGCGCGGGCACGCCTGGAACGCCGCGAGGGACGCCGCCGCGACAAGCACGGTCTGCGCGCGGGCAGGCCCCGTCGCCGGCGGCGCCCGGGGGGCCGGCGCGGCGCGCGCGTACGCGTCGGTGCCGGGCGCGGGCGCCTTCGCCCCGGCGAGCAGCGCGCTGGCGTCGAGCGTCGCGCGGAGGGTGCCGGCGAGCGTGGGGGCCTCGACGCCGAGATCCGCCGCGGCGCTGCGGGGCTCGGCGTCGGCCGCGGCCGCGGCCCGGGGCTCGGCGTCGACCGCCGCCTTCAGCGTGAGCCACGCCGAGCCGCTCCGCGGCTTCGCCTCGGCGCCGACGAGCACGAGCTCGCGGCGGGCGCGCGTGATCGCGACGTACGTGAGCCGCTGCCGCTCGGCGCGCTCCCGCGCCCGCACCTCGGCGCGCGCCGCCTGGAGCGCGGGCGTGCTGACGGGCAACGACGGCCCGCGCGCCGCCGCCTCGGCGTCATGGAGCGAGCCGGTCCGCGACCGCCCGTCGACGACCCGCGCGTAGTGGCGCACGAGCAGGGCGGCAGGCCGGTCCCCCGCGGCGGGGACGTAGCTCAGGCCAGGCTGGGCCGCGCGGGGCTCCGCGTTGAGATCCAGCAGCACGACGGCCGGGAAATCGAGCCCCTTGCTGGCGTGGATCGTCGTGAGCCGCACGGCGTCGTCCTCGGGCGAGAAGACAGCGGCCTCGGGCTCGTCCGCCTCGTCGCGGATGCGGCGGTCGAGCCAGCGGACGAAGCTCGCGAGCGAGCCGCCCCGGCGGCGGGCGATGGAGACGAGGCGGTCGACGTTGCCGAGGCGGGCCTGGGCGCGAGGGAGCGCCGCGATGACGCGGTCGAGATCGAAGGCGGTGACCGCGGCGCGGATCGCCTCGCCCGGCGTCGAGCGGAGCGCCGCGCGGCGCAGGCCGGCGTAGCGGGCGCGGAACGCCTCGAGGCGCTCGCGATCGCCCGCGGGCAGGCGCGCGAGGACGGGGAGCGGGCGCCCGTCGTCGAGCTCGGCGTCGTCCGGGGAGGGCGACCAGGCCCCCTGCGCCTGCGCGGCGGCGGGCCAGCGGCCGAGCAACGGGACCGCGAGGCCGCGGCCAGGAGGCGCGAGGAGCGCGAGCGACGTGTCGGAGAGCGCCACCACCGGGCCGCGGAGGACGGTCGCCAGGGCCAGGCGATCGCGCGGATCGAGCAGGAGGCGGAGGATCGCGGCCAGATCGCGGACCTCGGCCGCGTCGAAGAGCGCGCGGCCGGCCACCACGTACGGGATCTCGAGGCGCGCGAGCGCGAGCTCGACGAGCGGGATCGTGCTCCTCCGGCGGGTGAGCACGGCGACGTCGCGGAAGCGCAGATCGCCGGTCGCGGCGCCGTCGCCGCCCGCGCCGCGGACGCGCCGCGCGATGTACGCGGCCGCGATCAGCGCCTCGCGCAGCTGTCCGCGCGCGTCCCGGACGAGGGCGTCGACCCCGTCGGGAGCGCCGCCGCCGTCGCTGACGAGCACGACGTCCGTCGGGCCCTCCGCGGCCCTGCCCGGCGCCGCGACGAGGTGCTCGGCCGCGCTGTAGGCGATCTCGAACTCGCGCGGCGCGCCCGCGTCGCCGTCGCCCGCGCCGCGATCCTGGGCGAAATCGCGCGCGGAGAAGGCGTTGATGAACGCGAGCAGCTCGGGCGTCGACCGGCGGCTCTCGCGGAGCGCCACGAAATCGGCGCTCGGGTCCGGCGACCAGAGCGCGGGCGCGAGCTCGAGCGCGCGGCCCGCGGCGGCGCCGGCGAGCTCCGCGCAGACGCGGCAGAAGATGGAGACGTCGGCCCCGCGGAACCCGTAGATGGATTGCTTGCGATCGCCGACGAGGAACAGGCCGTGACCGGACAGGCCGGCCGCCGTCGGGGCCGCGCCGGCCGGGCGCGAGAGGGCGGCGTCGCCCCGCTCGCGCAGGAGGTACACGAGATCGCGCTGCACCGCGCTCGTGTCCTGGAACTCGTCGACGAGCAGCACGTCGACCGAGCCGCGGACCGCCGCGCCGATCGCCGGATCGTCCCGCAGGCCGTCGCGGGCGGCGCGCAGGAGATCCCCGAACCCGAGGCCGCCCTCGGTGCGGCGGATCGCCGAGAGCCGCTCGCGGATCTCCTCCAGCAGCTCGACGATCCGCGCCTCGCGGCGCGACAGCGCCGGGGCCTCGCGGAGGAAGCCGAGCAGCTGCTGCGCCTTGTCGCGGTGGGTCTCGCCCGGCAGCGCCTCGCGGAAGGCGATGAGCGCCTCGTCGGCCGGCGTGGACTTGCTCTTGTGCGGCTTGCGCTGCGTGAGAAGCTCGATGAGCGGGGCGCTCGCCGCGCTCGCGGCGAAGGGCGCGCCGCCGTCCTCGCGGCCGAGCGCCGCCACGAGCGCCGCCGCCGGCGCGCGGAAGGCGGCGCTGCCGAGCGCGGCGCTCTCGGCGGCGAGGCGGCGGAGCTCCCGCGCGAGCGCGCCGGCCTCGGCGGCGTGGTCGGACACGGCGAGCCGGCGCGGCGCGAGGCCGTCCTCGTCGAGCCGGTCGAGCAGCCGCGTGACCTCGCTCCGCGCGGCCTCGACGCCGCCCGTCGCGGCGATGAGCGCGCGCGCGGCCTCGGCGCGCTCGCCCCCCTCGGCGAGCGCGCGGCTCAGCGCCTCGTCGACCGCGAGGTCGCTGAGCGCCTGCGCCTCCTCCTCGTCGAGGATCCGGGCCGAGGGCGAGAGCCCCATCGCGATCGCGTGGCGGTCCACGATCTGCTTGGCGACGCCGTGGAGCGTGTCGATGCGCGCGGCGGGGAGGCGGGCGAGCGCCTCCTCCGCGCGCTTGCGCAGCTCGGCGACGGGCAGCGACGCGCCGCCGCCCGCGCCGGCGAGGCCGGCGACGGCCGCCCGCCGCGCCCGGAGGATGTCGGCGAAGGGGATGTCCGCCTCGCCGTTCCAGCGGGCGATCTCGCGGAGCGATCGCTCGACGCGGTGGGCGATCTCCCGCGCCGCGGCGCGCGAGAACGTCGTCGCGACGATGCGGTCCGGCGGCACGGGCGGCGCGGCGGACGCGGCGTCGGGCAGGCCGAGGGAGGTGAGGCCGAGCGTGAGCAGCACGTAGAGCGCCGTGAGGCGGTGGGTCTTGCCGGTGCCGGCGCTCGCGGCGACCACGACGTTGCGGCGGAAGGCGTAGATGAGCGCGTCGCCCTCGGCGAGCTCCGCGCCGCGCGGCGCGGAGCTCACGCGACCTCCTCCGCGGCCTCGTCGCTCGGCACGACGGCGGGGCGGCGGCACACGTCGCGCGCGTCGCACCGCGCGCACATCGTCGAGAGCGCCGGCCGCGGCGCGGCCTTGCCCTCCCAGAGCGCGACGACCGCGGCCCGCGCCGTGCGCGCGGCCTCGGCCCAGCCCTCGGCGAGCGCGCGCTGGTCCTCGGCCGTGCGCGGCCACAGCTCGATGAGCCCGCGCTGGCGCACGCCGATGTAGACGGCCCGCACCTCCTCCGCGCCCAGCGCGCGCGCCGCGATGGCGCTGTACAGCGGCAGCTGGAGCGCCCTCCGCCGCTCCTTGGCGTCGGGGAGCTTGCCTGTCTTGTAGTCGACGACCCGCACGACGCGCTGGTCGGTCGATCGATCGAGCCTGTCGATCTGGCCGTCGACCCACAGGCTCGGGCCGCCCTCCTCGTCGGACAGCGGGGGGAGCTCGAGCGGCTGCCAGGGGGGCGGCTCTCCGGCGCCGAAGCGCCGCTCGGCCAGGAAGAAGCGGAGCTCCGGCGACGCGTCCTCCCCGTCTCCGTCGAGCGTGCGGGCCACGACCTCCATCACGTCCGCGATCGCCTTCTCGACCGCCTCGCGGCGGAGCGGGGCCATGGGCGTCGAGGCGCCGAGCGCCGCCTCGGCCGCGGCGCGCGCCGCGGCGAGCTGCTCGGCCGGATCGCGCTCCGGGCCGAGCTCGCGCAGCGCCTCGAACGAGGCCTGCAGCGCGCGGTGGATCAGCGTGCCGCGCTCGCGCGCGTCGGCGGACTCGGCGAGATCCTCGGCGCGGCGCACGTGCAGGACGCGCCGGGCGAACGCCGCGAAGGCGCAGCCCACGGCGCGCTCGATGTGGGTGACGGCGATCGGCCTGCCGGGGTGCGCCCCGCCGATCGCGGCCCTGAGCTGCGCGGCGAGCGCGGGGTCGCGGTCGACGAGGACGCGGCCCGTGTGGAGGTCGATCGGCGCGCGTGGATCGAGGAAGAAGTCCGCGCGGGCGCGCTCGATCCGGATCTGCTCCGCGAGGTCCGCCGCCGGCCGCCCGCCGCCCGCGAGGGCGATGAGCTCCGCGTCGCGCGGGCCGAGGGGCGCCGCGTCCGGGGCGACGCGCGAGGCGGGCTCCGTCCGCTGGTGCGCGCCGGCCGCCGCGGCCGCGGTGAAGAGCGGGTGCGGCTCGTTCGGCTCGCTGTCGTCCCCGCGCGTGAAGCAGAGGGCGACGCGCCGGGCGCCGGCGAGCGCCCAGCCGAGCTCCGCGCGCTGGGCCGCCTGGCGCTCGCGCCCCGTCGCGGGGCGGCTCGGCGCCGGCAGCCTCCCGCGGAGCGCCTCGCCGAGCAGCGTCTCGTCCGCGCCCGGGCTGCCGCCGTAGGCGCGCGCGTCGAGCCCGGTCACCACCACCACGTCGTGCTCGAGCGCCGTGAACCCCGCGGCGACGTCGATGCGCACCGCGCCGGCGCGGCCGGCGTCGCCGCGCGGCCCGGCGCCCTGCTCGGCCGCGGCCCGCTCGAGCTCCGCGTAGATCTCGGCCGCGGTGGCGGGGCGCTCCTCGCAGCCGAGGTCGTACGCGGCCCGCGCGAGCGCCTCGGCCTGCTCGCGGATCGCGCGCGCGGCCCGCGCTCCTTGGCCCATCGCACCCATCGCACCCATCGCCTCGGGCGCGAGCGCGCCGCCGCTCCGCCGCTCGCCGCGCAGCGCGGCGCGGAGCTCCTCGATCCCGGGCTCGCCGAAGCCCAGCTTGTCGAGCAGCGAAAGGAAGCGCCGCACGATCTCGGGCCGCGTCGTCGCCTCGCCGATCCAGCGGGCGCTGGCGAGCAGCCGCTCCAGCGCGTGCGGCATCCACGCCTCGTCGTCGCCGTCCTCGTCGCCGTGCGCGCCGCCCAGCACCGAGAAGCCCAGGGCGAGCTCCGCGTCGCTCAGCGCCTCCTCCGCGGTCGCCGGCGGCGTCCGCGCCGTCCCTGCGCGGCGGTCCGCGCGGCGGGCCGCCACGACCGAGATGAGGCCGTCGATCAGCAGCCGGCCCGTGCGATCCACCTCGACCGGCACGTCGCGCAGCCGGTGGGCGAGGTCGGTCGAGCGCCGCTCCGCCTCGGCGGCGGACGTGCGGTCCATCCAGGCGCCGGCGTGGACCCCGGGGGCGCGGAGGATCTCGATCGCCTGCTCGCGGCGCACCGGCCCGACGGCGAGGCGCAGGAGGGCGAGCGCGACGCGCCCGTCGGGGCAGCTCGCGGCGGCGCGGCCGCGCGGCTCCGACGAGCGGACGCCCGCGTCGGCGAGGGCGGCGCGGAGGGGCTCGAGCGCGGCGTCGTCGAGCGCCGGCACGATGACGGCGATCCGCTCGGGCGGGATCCCGCGGCCGAGCGCGGCGGCCACCTCGGCGGCCGCGGCGCGCGCCTCGCCTTCCGGGGTCCTCGCCGCGATGGCGGCGAGCGGCTCCGCTCCGCCGTCGGGCACCCACGCGATCTCCGGCGCGTCCTCGAGCGAGGCCCAGCGCCGCTCCAGGGCGTCGGCGACCGGCGCAGCGCCGTCGTCCGGCAGCGCGGGCAGCTCGACGGTGACGCCCGCGCCGCCGCGGGCGCGGACCGCGGCGTGGAGCGCCTCGACCCAGGCGAGATCGTCGGGCTCCCAGGCCACGGCGCCGCGGATCGTGACCTTGCGCGGGAGCGGGAGCGCGGCGGACGCGCCGGCCGAGCGGAGCGCCCGCGCGAGCAGGAACCCCGCGCAGCGCGGGTCGACGAGGCGCGCTGCCCGCAGGGCGGCGTCCGCCCGATCGAGGACCTCGGCGATGGCGATCGCGTACGGGGTCCCGAGCGCCCGCAGCTCCGCCGGGGAGGTCCCGGCGCGCCGGAACGCCCCGAGGGCGCGGTCGAGGGCGTGCGCGAGCGCGACGCGCGCGGCGGGCTCGCCCGGCTGCCGCAGCCGATCCGGCGGCAGGGCGTCGAGGGCGAGCCGGGTGGCGAGGCGGGTTGTGTGGGGGCTCGCTATGGCGTCGTCCGGCGCCAGCAGGGCGAGCGCCTCGGAGACGAAGCTCCACCGTGAGCGGATTTCCTGGTCCGCGGTGCGCGGGTCGCGCAGATCGAGAGAGGCGAGCTCGCGTTCAACGTGCCGCTCGGTCGGGACAAGGAGGAGCGATGTTCTGCTCACCACCGCGAGACGGCCGAGCACCGCTCCCGGGAAGCGCAGGCGCCCGCCGCGGCGGGAGGCTGAGAGGGCGCCGGCGCATCTGAATGCACGTCCAGCAAGGGGTACCTCACGGCAGACGCTTTACTTCATGCATCCGTCCCCTCGCAACCTCCGCCGGGGGCGCGCCTTGTTGAAAAAGTCCCGCGGAATGTGGGAATTCTTGTGGGGAAATCGGAATGCGTGTTGAAAAACCTGTTGGGAACCCTGGACGGTCCGGGCCGTAGCCTCCGTAGATCTGCGGAATTGCACCCGGCGAGCGCGCGCCGGAGCACGCCCGGGGCGCTCCGGAGTTTTCAACAGGCTCAGCGGTGGGCGGCGGCGGCCGGAGGCGACCGGGCGTCACGACGGGGGCGTGAGCCGCCTCGGTCGACCGAGCGGGGAAGGGCGGACGGAAGGAGAGAAGGGGAGGAGGGGGTCTGGGCGCTCTGTCGCGAGGCGCCCTGTCGGTCGGGTCGGTTGCGTCGGTCGCGGGGAGAGCTAGCGGCGCGCCACGTCCTTGTCGCGGCGGACGCTCGTGTCGTCGGCCGGCGGCAGATCGGCCACGCTCGCTGGCAGCACGGCGGGCGCCGCCGTCACGCTGCGCTGATCGTCGCCTCGCGCGGCGGGAGCGGCGCCAGCGGACGCGGCGGCGGGCGTGCTCGCTGCGGCGCCCGGCGGAACGTCGGTGGCGGCGGCGGTTGTCGCCCCGGCGCCGGGGGGCGCCTCGGACTGTGCGCGATTCCGCACGGCGGTCACCGCCTTGTCGGCCGCCTTGACGAGCTGTGTCGTCACGACCGAGGGCGGGAAAGGGAGCTTCGGGGCGACGAAGAGCTCGAGCTTCAGGATCGTGTGGTGCTCGTCGACGGCGCGGAGCCGCCAGCGAGCGCGGAAGTCCGCGACGTTGCCGCGCTTGTGGCGGCCGGAGATCACCTCATCGGCGCCGTCCTTCGTGGGCGGCGACATGTCGGCGACCGTCCAGATGTGCGCGGCGCCGTTCAAGATCGGCACCTGAAGGTAGACCTCGCTCGTGCCCTTGCGCTTCGTGAGCACGCGGCTCTGGTCGAAGGGGCCGATGAACGTCTTGTAGTTGCCGTAGGAGGTGACGATCTTCCGGACCGTCGGCAGGGGCGCTTTCACGAGGATCGCCGCGCCCCCGGTGTCGATCGCGGCGACGGGCCCGGTGGTCTTCAGCGTGTACCGGAGCGCCTTCCCGAGCGACGCGAGCTTCTCCGACTCGGCGTCGGCGGCGCGGGCCGCGCGCGGCGAGAGGGAGAGGGCGAGGACGGCGAGCGAGAAGGCGATCAAGGACAGGGACCACAGTTTCTTCATGGACTCTCCTGTTCGAGCGACGTCCGTCAGCGCGGGTTCCCCCCCACATCGCGGACATGCGCCTCGGGCGGCGAGACCGCAGCCCCTCGCTAGATGTAGCCCCGTCAGCACGCGGCTGCACGCCTGCGCACTACAGAAAACATGCTTTCTTCGGACGAGGTCGGAATTCAGCGGTCGGCGTCGGCGCGCTCAACGCTCACCGCGCGCGTTGCGCGCTGCCGCCGCTGTCGTCGGTCGTAGGCGTCGTGGGCGTCGGCGCGGCGCTCGCGGCCTGTCCGGCAGCGTCGGCGTCGGGCTCGGACGACGCCGCAGGCGGCCGCAGGGGCCGCTCGCCTGGCTCCTCGTCGAGCGGGGCCATCTTGCAGGAGCCGTCGAACTGCACGCCGCGGTCGATCATGATGGCGGGCGCGTGCAGGGCGCCGGTCACCTTGGATGGAGCGTAGAGCTCGATGGCGTCGCGGGCGCGGATGCTCGCCTGGACCTCGCCGCCCGTGACGATGCACGTCACGACGTGGATCTCCCCGATCACGAGCGCCCCTTCGCCGATCACGAGCACGTCCTCGCCGCGGATCTCGCCGCGGAAGCTGCCGTCGATGCGCACGCGGCCCTCGAAGAAGAGCTTGCCTTCGAAGTGCGTACCGCGGCCCAGGAGGGCGTTGATCTCGGTGGGCCGGTGGCCCCCGCCGTCGTCGCCGCGGGGGCTTCCTGGGGATCGCGGCGAGAGGGGCGAATCCCTGTCGCCCGGAAAGGACATCGGCTCCATCGCCCGCTGGCTTACTTCAGGCATCGTCACATTCGCAACGGGGGTGCGCGTCAGTCGCGTAACGGGCGCGCTGCGGTGGCCGTGTATGTTGAATGATTTCAGATGCTTGGGCTCGATTTGCGGCAGGGTACGTTTTCTGCAGAGGGGGCGGACCGAGCAGGTGTCCCGGCGTGCTGATCGCCGGGGGCGCGCGGCGCGTGGCCGACGTCTGGTCCGAGCGCGCGTGGAGCGTGAGGGTCCGAGGCGACCAGGAGAGGGAGTGGAGATGACGTTCCGATCGTTGCTTGTGGCTGCCGGTGTCCTGGGCAGCATCTCGGTAGCGTCCGCGCAGACGCCGCCCGCGCCGCCGACAGCTCCGCCGGTCGACCCCACGCCGCTCCAGCCGACCGAGCAACCGGCCGCCCCGGCGCCGGCGGCGCCGGGTGGTGCCGCTCCCGCTGCTCCCGGCGCTCCTGCCGCGGCTCCCGGCGCTCCTGCCGCTGCGCCGGGCATGGCTGCTGCGCCCGCTGCTGCTCCGCCCGCGGTGCCAGCGCCGCCCGCGCAGCCGGAGCCCCCAGCAGCGCCGCCGCCCGCCCCTGTGTCACCGCGGCCCGACGCAGCGGCCTCCCCGACGGTGCAGTGGACTCAGGCCACTGCGGCCGACACCGTCCAGGAGGAGGACGAAGAGACGACCCTGCCCTGGCGAGGGACGACGTTCACCTGGAACCAGGGCGGTAGCACGACCCTGTTCGGTGTTGGCGGGGAGTATATCCCCGCCATCCAGGTCTACGGCTGGGACTTCACGTTCCGGCCCAACTTCTATGTGCTCGACCTGCCCAAGGACAAGGTGTCGGTGGCCGCCGAGATCGGCTGGGTCACCGAGCTCACGAACAGCGACACCACGACGGATTACCGTGAGCCGCAGTTCAAGGACACCGGGCTCAGCGCCCGGTACAGCCGCGAGCTCTGGGAGAGCGGTGGCGCGAACGAAGGCGAGTACAAGACGGACGGGGCCATGCGGCTGCGGGTGCTCCTGCCGACCTCGCCGAACAGCTGGAACTCCGGCAAGTACTTCCTCCTGTCGGTTGGCCCGCAGATCACCCAGAAGATCAAGCTGCTCGGTTCGAAGGCAGACGGGCTGAACGACGTGACGGCGACGCTCGGCGTGACCTACGCCCATCTGTTCGCGGACTCGTACACGCCGGTGAAAGCTGGCCTCCGGCGGCCCCGGACGGCCGTAAGCGGTGACCCGACGTTCGACGACCAGCTGAGCGGGGTGTCTCAGACCACGGATAGCCTGACCACGAGCCTCGAGGTCGACCTGCCGCTCTACAAGGACCTCTCCCTGGCGACGAGCTTCAGGCTCATCAGCCAGTTCAAGCACGAGTTCGAAGGGGGATGCGCCAACATCGGGACCGGCTGCGCCCCGTACGAGGGCTCCCAGGGCCCCACCTACGCCGTCCAGACGGCCTTCGATGTCAGCGTGAGCTACCCGGTCTACGAGGTCGTTGGCCTCACGCTCGGGTACAACAACAGCAACATGCAGCTCGGCCTCGACGGCCAGCGCAGGAATTTCTTCCACAGTCCTGACGCTCAGTTCTATCTCGACATCACCGCCAACCTCGACGTCATCTACTCGAAGGTGACCGGCCGCGGGGAGAAGCCCGAGAAGGCGGGCGCGGCCAGCGCTCCGCGCCGACAGGCGCTCTGACGCGCGCGAGCCGTCGCGGCCCACCGGCGGCTCGTCAGCGGCTCGTCAGCGGCTCGTCAGCGTCTCGTCAGCGTCAAATTACGCGCGCCCGCGGCTCTCGCCGGTGGTCAGCCCGCCGGCGATGAGGTGCGCGGCGCGCAGGGGCTCGGGGAGGTGGCCGTTCACCGAGAGCCGCGCGATGAGCGCGCTCGCGTCGTTCAGCGAGATGCCGGCGCGCTGCACGTACACGCCCGCGACCGGCTCCATCGGGCCGGCGCGCTGGATGAGCGCCCACTTGCGGCGCCCTCCCCGGACGCGCGAAAGCAGCGCGTCGCGGATCGCGTCGAGGTCCGGGCGGCGCCGCGCCACCACCACGACCGGCAGGGCGAGGGTGTCGTGCAGCGCCGCGAGATCGACGACGTTGAAGCCCGCCACCGCGATGCCCTGGAGCATGACCACCTGCGCCTGGGCGTAGAAGCGCGAGCCGCGGATCATCGCGGCGATCGCGGGCGTGGCGTTCCGCCCGTCGCGCCTCGCGCGGGTGGAGAGGACGCCCTCGAGGCGCAACCCCGAAAAAACGGTCCCGACGACCTGCACGTCGCCGCGGTGGTCGCGGGCGAACGGCGCGTCGTCGACGCCGATGACGTGCGAGAAGCGTGGAGCGCGGGCCGGCACACGCAGAGCTTACCGTGCTGCCGCCTTTGCCGGGCCAGGCGGTCGTGCTGTACTGCTAGGATGCGACCTTCCAGGCACCTCTCGCTGAGCCTCTTGCTGGCCCTCGGCCTCGCCTCGTCGCTGGCCCTCGCGCAGGGCGCCACCGCCCAGCCGGCCCCGAAGGCCCCCGCGGCGCCGGAGAAGGCCGCGGCCCCGCAGCAGCCGGCGGTCAACAAGCCGCGCGGCGGCAGCGCCGGCGCGCCGCAGCGCCCCGGGCGCGCGCGCAAGCCCAAGAAGGACGCGCAGGCGAGCCTCGCCGGGCGGCCGGTCGCCACCTTCCCCGGCTTCCGCATGCTCCCGACCGGCGGCTCGCGCGTGTTCGTGCAGATCCACGGCGGCAAGGTCGACGTCGCCGAGTCGAAGGCCGCCGGGCGCCTCGTCTACCAGCTGAAGGGCGCGGGGGCGATCCAGACGAACCGCTTCCCGCTCGTGACGTCGTTCTTCGCGACCCCCGTGACCCAGGTGCAGCTCGTCGGCCAGGGCAACGATCTCGACATGGTGATCGACCTGCGCACCCAGGCCGACGCGACCTACCGCGTGATCGAGACCGATCAAGGGATGGTGCTCCAGGTCGACTTCCCCCCGTCCGTCCCCGAGCAGCGCTCCGCGGCGCCGGCCGAGGGAGCGCGCAAGCGCTCGGAGCGCCGCACGATCTCGCAGGACCCCGGGAGCGACGAGGAGGGCGACTAGATGGCGACCGCCTCCCGCCGGGCCTTCTCCCCGGGCGGGCCCGCGTCCACCGCCGAGGTCGACTCGCACATCGCCGCCGCGGCGAACGTGACGAGGACCATCCACAGGAGATCGGCGAGCAGGAGGTGGACGAGCTGCATCCACACCGGCGCGAGCAAGAAGAGGTTGAGGAACCCCGCGCCGATCTGCAGCAGCACGAGCGCTCCGATCGCCGCCGAGAGCCGCGCGACCTCGGGCGAGGGGCGCCGGGCAGCGACGGCGCCGCGGGCGAAGAGGAGGTAGACGCTCACGGCCGCCGCCACGGTCGGGTGCAGCACGCGCAGCTGCAGCAGGAAGTGCGCCGCGGGCGAGAAATCCTGCGCCAGGCCCTCGCGGAGCGACGCCGCGGCGAAGAGCGTGTCGCCGAGCGCGGCGATGGCCCCGGTCACGCCCACCGCCAGGACCCCAGCGAGCCCGGCGCCGAGCAGCGCGCCCGTCACCCCCTGGCCGCGCAAGCGCACGCGCCGGCCCCCGCGCGCCCAGTAGAGGGTGCAGGTCATGGCGCCCACCAGCAGGAACGTGTTGATGAGGTGCACGGCCATCCAGAGCGCGCGGGCCGCCGACGCGTCGTGCGCGACGTACTCGAGCAGGACGATCCCGGCGCCGACCGCCGCCTCGGTGATCATGAACAGCATCGACGCGGCCGCGCCGCCGCGCACGGGGTGGCCCGACGGATACGCGACGAAGGCCCAGACGAGCTGCAGCGCGACGAGCAGGAACGCGACGCCCGAGGTGGCGCGGTGCGTGAACTCGATGAAGGTCGCCGCGCTCGGAGAGCGTGGGATGACGTCGCCGTTGCACGTCGGCCAGTGGCTGCCGCAGCCGGCCCCCGAGCCGGTCGCGCGCACGAACGCGCCCCACAGGATCACGCCGAGCGTGAAGGCCAGCGCGAGCGCCGCGAGCTTCCAGAACCGCGCCTGAGTCATGCCGGGTCCTTACCGCGAAACCAGCGCGACGGCAGCCCGCGCGAGATCGGCGAGGCGGGGGCGACTTGCCCGGGCAACTCCCGCGATTGCCTTCGTGATTGCGCGCGACCGCGCGCGACCTCCGGCGAGGCGGCGTCCGCCGCAGCGCGATCTCGTTGCGCCCGGCCCCGGCTGAAGGGAGGATGTGCCGGTGCCGAACAGCGACGAACTCCGAAGCGCTCCGCTCTCCGCGCCGATCGAGCTCCCGAGCGGTCGACCGGCCAGGATCGTCGTCGCGGACGACGACCGCCTCGCGCGCCAGATGCTGGTGAGCATCCTCCAGAAGGCGGGCTTCCAGGTCGAGGCGGTCGACGACGGTCAGGAGGCGATCGAGCTGATCGGGCGGGGAGGGGTCGATCTCGTGCTCCTCGACATCGTGATGCCCCGGCTCACCGGCCTCGAGGCGTGCAGGCTGCTCAAGAGCATGACCTCCGAGTCGTTCCTCCCCGTCGTGCTGGTCACCGTGAAGAGCGACACGGCGAACCGGGTCGAGGGGCTCAAGATCGGCGCCGACGACTACGTCTGCAAGCCGTTCGAGGAGGAGGAGCTCCTCGCGCGGGTCGGCGCGATGCTCCGGATCAAGCGGCTGCACGACCAGGTCGCGGCGCAGCGCGCCTACCTGGAGCAGCTCTCCATCCACGACGAGATGACGGGGCTCTACAACTACCGTTACCTCTTCACGCGGCTCAACGAGGAGTTCAAGCGCGCGGAGCGCTACCACGAGCCGTTCGCCTGCGTGCTCGTCGACATCGATCGGCTGAAGGTGATGAACGAGACCGGGGGGCGCACGCTCGGCGACGCCGTGATCCGGCGCGTGGCCGACGGGATCCGCCGCTCCGTCCGGGAGGTGGACGTGGTCGCGCGCTACGGCGGCGAGGAGTTCCTCATCGTCCTGCCGAGCACCCACTTCGCCGGGTCGCTGACGGTGGCCGAGCGGATCTGGCGCGAGGCCGCCGGCAACCCGGTCGAGTTCGGCGGAGAGGCGAGGCCGTGCAGCGTATCGATCGGCGTCGCGCTCTACCCCTCGCGCGACGTCCGCTCCAAGGACGGGCTGATCCGCGCCGCCGAGAGCGCGCTCAACCAGGCGAAGCGCGAGGGCGGCAACCGGATCTGCGTCTTCCAGCAGCACGGCCACATCTACACGCCGGCGGCGAGCGGCGAGCCGCAGTCCTCGCCGCCGCCGGGCAAGCTCCGCCGCTCCAGCGATCCCGCCTTCGCCGCGACGCACGCGGCGCACACGGCTACGGACGAGCCGAGGGAGCCGCAGACGCGCCGGGGCACCGACCTCCCGCCCTTCGCCTCACGCAAGCCGCTGTAGCCCCGCCCCGCCGCTCCGCCTCGTGAACGCTGCAGATCGCGCCCGTATCCTCCTCGTCGACGACGAGCCGGCCCTGCGCCGCGGCCTGGCGCGCGCGCTCGTGCGCGACTTCGACGTCCTCACCGCGGAGGACGGCCCCGCGGCGCTCGGGCTGCTCGCGACGACCCGCGTCGAGGCGGTGCTGCTCGACCTCGCCATGCCGCGCATGAGCGGCGCCGAGGTGCTCGATCGGATCAGGGCCACGTACCCCGACGTCGAGGTCGTGGTGATGGCCGGCCACGCCGACCTCGACGCCGCGATCGCGGCCGTGCGCGCCGGCGCGTACGGGTTCGTGACGAAGCCCGTCGACGCGGAGGCCGCGGTCTCGATCGCGATCGAGCGCGCGATCGAGCGCCGGCGGCTCGAGGGCCGCGCGCGGGCCCTCGAGGAGCGGGTCGACGAGCACGAGCAGCTCGGCGAGGTGATCACGAGCTCGGCCGCGATGCAGGACGCCTACAGGAAGGCGCTCGGCGTGGCGGCCGTCGCCGCGCCCCTCCTGTTGATCGGCGAGCGCGGGACGGGCAAGGAGCTCGTCGCGCGCGCCGTCCACCGGCGCGGCCCGCGCGCCGCGCGGCCGTTCGTCGCCGTCGACTGCAGCGCGCTGCCGGGGTCGCGGGCCGAGGACGAGCTCTTCGGCGAAGGCGGCGACGCCTCGCCGGACGCGCGCGCCCGCGGGGGCCTGATCGAGGCGGCGGACAAGGGAACGCTCTTCCTCGACGAGGTCTCGGCGCTGCCGCCCGCGGCCCAGGCCAGGCTGCTCCGGGTCCTCACGCACGGCGAGATCGCGAGGGCGGGGGGTGAGCCGCGCCGCGTCGACGTGCGCGTGATCGCGTCGACGTGCGAAGGCCTCCGCGAGCTCGCCTCCGCCGGCCAGCTCCGGGAGGATCTCGCGTACCGGCTCGGCGTCATCGTCGTCGAGCTGCCGCCGCTCCGGCGGCGCAAGGAGGACGTCGCGCTGCTCGCGAGCCATTTCCTGAACCGGTGCGCGCGCAGGCACGGGCGCGACGTCAAGCGGATCGGCCCCGAGGCGGCGCGCCTGCTCCGCGAGCACGCGTGGCCGGGCAACGCGCGCGAGCTCGAGAGCGCCATCGAGCACGCCGTGATCTCCGCGCGCGGCGAGGCGATCTTGCCCGCGGATCTGCCGCCCTCGGTGTCGGGGCGCCCCGGGCCGCCCCTTCGCCCTCCGAGGGACGCGCTGGTCTTGCCGGCCGAGCTCTGCGAGCTCCCCTACGCGGAGGCCAAGGAGCGCGCCGTCGACGCGTTCGATCAGATCTACGTCGGGCGCCTGCTGGAGCGCACGGGCAACAACCTCAGCGAGGCGGCGCGGCAGGCGGGGATGGATCGCTCGAACTTCCGGAGGCTGAAGAAAAAGGTCGCGTCGCGCGGAGACGAGCCGGCGCAGGGGGAGAGCGACGGGGCGGGGCCGAGCAAGGGCGGCGCGGGCTGACGCGCGGGCGCGTCGCGCGCGCACGTCGCAGAGGCGCGCGGCCGGCTCGTGCTACGTTGCGCCGAAAATGGCCCGACGCGCTGCACGAGCTGCCCTTGCTGCCGCCGCCGTTTCCCTCGCGATCCGGCTCGCGCCGCTCCCCGCTGCCGCCGCCGACACCGGCGGGGCGCCCGCGCGGCGAGCGGCGGTGGTCCACGATCTCCCCGGCGTGCTCGCGCTCGCCGACCGCAATCACCCGAACGTCGCCGCCGCGCGCGCGAAGCTCGACCAGGTCCGCGCGCAGCTCGACGAGGCCCGGTACGCCCCGTTCTCGCAGTTCAAGCTGACGGGCGGCGTCGCGCTCGCGCCGACCGTCCGCGGGAACAACGTCTTCAGCCCGAACACCGACGTCTCGCTCACCTCGAGCCTCGGGGTCGGCTGGCGCGTGACCATCGACGGCGTCGTCCCGCTCTGGACGTTCGGGAAGATCACGAACCTCTGGGACGCCGCCGAGGCGAACGTCCGGGTGAACCAGGCGAGCGTCGAGAAGGAGCGCGACGCGGTCCGGCTCGACGTCCGCAAGGCCTATTTCGGCCTCCAGCTCGCGCGCGACTCGCGGAGCCTGCTCGTCGACGTGAGGGCCGAGATGGACAGGGCCCTCCGGCGCCTCGAGGAGCAGGTCGAGCGCGAGGAGGGGGATCCCATCGAGCTGCTCAAGCTGCAGACCTTCGGGGCCGAGCTCGAGGCGCGCGGGGCCGAGGTCGACAAGTACATCTCGGTCGCGCTGGCGGGGCTGCGCTTCTACACGGGCGTCGCGGATCTCGACATCCCCGACGTCCCGATCCGCCCGCCGAACCACCGGCTCGGCCACGTCACCCGTTACCTGACCGCCGCGCGCCTTTACCGGCCGGAGCTCGCGCAGGCGCGCGCCGGCTTCGACGCGCGGTCCGCGCAGGTGCGGCTCGCGCGCGCGCAGCTGTTCCCCGACATCGGCATCGCCCTGCAGGTCGGGGTGAGCGCCGCCCCGGAGGTCGCGGATCAGCTGAACCCGTTCACCAGCGACCCCGGCAACTTCTTCCACTACAGCGCGGCGCTCGCGCTGCAGTGGAAGCTCGACGTCTTGCCGCAATCGGCGCGCATCCGCGCCGCCGAGGCGCAGCTCGAGGAGATGGCCGCGACGCAGCGCTTCGCCATGGGCGGGGTCGCGACCGAGGTCGAGACCGCCTATGCCGAGGTCGTGGAGGCCCAGAAGCGGCTCGACGCGTACACCAAGGCGGCCAAGTACGGGAAGCGCTGGCTCGTGATGGTGCAGCAAGGAATCGACGTCGGGACGATGGCGGACAAGGATCTCATCGATCCAGCCAAGGCATATGCCACGAACCGATTTAACCAGCTGAACGCGACGATGGATCTCGACATGGCGATGTCACGGCTCGCGAAGGCGACCGGCTGGGACGCCATCGCGCCGGACGGCACCTGAGCGAGGGGGCGGCCGCGCTGAGGCACGCGCTGCGCCGCTCGGGCGCCGCTCGGGCGCCGCTCGGGCGCCGCTCGACTCCGCGTCACCCCGGCTTGAACGCGACCGTCCTTGGCAGTACGGTGCGCGACAGCATGGGAGCCAACGTCAACGTCGAGCGGGCGCCGCACAAGGTGGCTTTGGCAGCGAACGGTGATGCGGCGCGGCGCGCGACGAGCGGCGCATCCGCGGGCGCCAGCATCGCGTTTTACGTCCTGCTCGCGGCGTCGGCCCTCGCCGTCATCGGCACTCTCCACTTCGTGGCGTACGTCGTGCCGACCGAGGCCTCGATGGGGATCGTGCAGAAGATCTTCTACTTCCACGCCCCCGCCGGGTACGCGATGTACATCGGCGCGACCGTCTGCTTCATCGGCTCCGCCGGCTACCTCGCGCGCGGCACCCAGCGCTGGGACTCGCTGGCGAAGGCCGGCGCCGAGGTCGCCGTGGCGATGGGGCTGATCGTCCTCGTCACCGGTCCGCTGTGGGCCGCCAAGGCGTGGGGCGTGTACTGGACGTGGGATCCGCGCCTCACGACGTCGCTGCTCAGCGTGCTTATCTACATCGCTTACGTCGTGCTCCGCGCCTTCACCGGCGACAGCGACGCCGAGCGCAAGTTCGCGGCGGCCCTCGGCGTCCTCGGCGCGGCCAACCTGCCGATCATCCATTATTCGGTGAAGATGTGGGGCGGTAACCACCCCACGGTCATCACGGGCAAAGGCGGCGGCCTCGGGCACCCCGACATGAAGATGGCGCTCGGCTTCGGCTTCCTCTCGTTCACCCTGCTCACCCTCGCGCTCGTCTGGGCGCGTTACCGCGTCGATCTCGCGTCCGCGCGGCTCGCGGAGCTCGAGCAAGAGGCCCTCGAAGCCGGCATCGGAGAGGACTGACAACATGAAAACCAATCATTCCCTGTTCTCCCATGCGGCGTTGCAGCAGCCGACGAGCACCACGACGGACGACCGAGCGCAGGCGTTCCGCCCCGTCCAGGGGGGCAACGACATGCAGAGCGGAGAGAAGCTGCTGGTCGAGGCGTACGCCGCGATCTGGCTCATCCTCTTCGCGCTGGTCTTCGTCTCCTGGCGCCGGCAGAAGCAGATCGACCGGCGCATCGACGCGCTCGAGGCCGCCGTGCAGAAGGCGCGGGCTGGAGCGGGCCAGGGGGCGAGCTGATGCCGAACCTGGGGGAGATGACCCCGCAGCACGCGCTCTACATCCCCGTGGTGCTGATGCTTGGGCTGATCGTCGGCTACATTCTGGGCAGCCGCGCCGTGCGCGCCGAGCTCGAGCGACGCAGGCGCAGAATGAAGGAGTGACGGGGGCGCAAGCCCTCGTCCCGCGGAGCTGGCGGGCCCGGTGAGCGCCGTCCCCGCCCCCACTAGCCGGAGGTCACAAGGTGGTCGATTTCTCTGTGAGCGAAGAGCACAAGGCTCTCATCGATACGGCGCGTCGCTTCACGAAGGAGCGCATCCTCCCGATCGCGGCCGAGTGCGATCAGAAATCGTACTTCCCGATGGATGTCTTCGTGGAGGGCTGGAACATCGGCCTCGTCAACCCGACCTGCCCGGCCGAGTACGGCGGCCCGGGGATGGGCGAGCTCGAGAACGCCCTCCTCGCCGAGGAGCTCTCGTACGGGTGCACCGGGATCCAGACGAGCTTCCTCGCGAACGGCCTCGCGCTCACCCCCATCAAGCTCGCCGGCAGCGAGGATCAGAAGAAGAAGTACCTCGGCATGCTCACCGCCGAGCCGATCATGGCGAGCTACTGCACGAGCGAGCCGGACGCGGGCAGCGACGTCGCGGGCCTCAAGACGCGCTTCACGAAGCACGGGGACGACTACGTGCTGAACGGGCAGAAGTGCTGGATCACGAACGCGAGCTACGCGCGCTACTACGTGATCTTCGCGACGTCGAACCCGGAGCTGCGGCACAAGGGGATCGCGGCGTTCATCGTCGACCGCGACACGCCCGGCCTCCGCGTCGGCAAGAAGGAGGACAAGCTCGGCCAGCGGGCGAGCGACACCGCCCAGGTGTTCCTCGACGACGTGAAGGTGCCGAAGGAGAACCTGCTCGCGCCCGAGGGGCAGGGCTTCAAGCTCGCCATGGAGACCTTCAACCAGACCCGCCCCGACATCGGCGCGGCCGCGACGGGCCTCATGCGGCGCTGCGTCGACGAGTGCGTGGCCTACGCCAAGGAGCGCAAGACCTTCGGCCAGCCGATCGGCAACCACCAGCTCATCCAGTGGATGCTCGCGGAGATGGCGATCCGCGTCGAGGGGACGCGCCTGCTCTACCAGAAGGCCGCGTGGAACCTCGATCACGGGGTGCGCGACCCGATCGTCTCGAGCTTCGCGAAGGCCTACGGCGCCGACAGCGCCATGCAGACCGCCGTGGACGCCGTGCAGGTGTTCGGCGGCAACGGCTACGTGAAGGAGTACCCCGTCGAGAAGATGATGCGCGACGCGAAGGTCCTCCAGATCTACGAAGGCACGAGCCAGATCCAGCGCCTCGTCATCGCGCGCCAGCTCCTCGCGTAGCGCGCCGCCGCGCCGCCGCGCCGCCGCGCCGCGAGGGCGACCCGCGTCAGGTCTGCGGGTGCCAGATCAGCGTGAGCTCGGGGCCGAGCGTGAGCGCGAGGCCCTCGGCGGGCACCATCACGCGGCGGACCTTCTGGCCTGCGAACCTCGTCCCGTTCGTCGAGCAGAGATCGAGGGCCATGATCTCCGCGCCGTCCCGCAGGAGCAGCAGGTGGGTCCGCGAGATGTGCGTGCTCAGGACGGCGCGCAGGCCGCGGTCCAGGCAGTTGTCGGCGCGCCCGAGCAGCACGCCGTCGTCGAGCGCTTGCTGGGGCAGCTCGACCGCGGCGCTGCGCTCGCTCGATTGCAGCGTGAGCCGCACGTACCCGCTCTTCGCGCGCGGCGCCACCATCTCCTCGATGTGCGCGACGGGGCGCACCGACGTGATGTGCGAGATCTCTCCGCGGGCGAAGCGGTGGCTGGTCGTGATGCCCTCGGTCGCCGCGGGCGGCGCGGCGCCCTCGCTGACGGCCTTGCTCGCGACGCTCTCGAGGCCGCGCGGCGGCTCGCTCATCCCGCACGAGCTCACCTCGAGCACCCTCGACGAGGCGCGCGGCCCGACCGGGAGCCCGCCGACCACGTGCTTGCCGATGCGCACGAGCAGCGGGCCGCTGACGACGATCGACCGCCGCGGCACGTCGTCGTCCACGAAGAACGGGATCGAGGTCTGCAGATCCATGAGCCGCAGCCCGAAGCCGCCGTCGGGGAGGTTGCAGCAGGTCGCGACCAGGTGGCGCACGCAGACATCGTCGCCCGACGCGAACTTCATGTCGCAGCGCGGGTGCGAGCCGAAGACGGCATAGGCGCCGCTGTTCGCGGGCAGGTCCAGCCACGCGACGTCACCGCCCGACACCCGGAACAGCCGGTACCCCTCGGTCATCGGCGACTCGGGTGGGTTCAGCGCCATCACCGCCTCGGCGGTGGACAGCGCGCGCCGCATCGTGGCGACGTCGATCCGCGGTTCTACCGTCATCGCGCGCTCCACGAGCGGCGCGAGATCGCGCGCCCCGCAGTCCGCGTCGGACCGCCGAGCTCGAGCGTGAACGGCGGAGTCGCTGCGCAGGCCTCCGGCAGAGCCGCGGCAGGAGCGAGCGTGGTGGATGTCAGACAGCGGCGAGGCCTCATGCGGTCGAGCCGAATCCTACCGGAATTTTTTGTCTGGGGCTCTTTCGCTGCGCGCCCCGAATCTGCTGTGGCCGGCGGGGCTCGGGTCGAGACGACGGCTGTCCGGTTCAGCTCACGCCGACGCTGACCTCCGCAACGAGCTCGCCGCCCCAGCGCCAGAAGGCCACCGAGCGGCTGAACAGGACGATGACCTCCAGCCCGAGCCCTCCGCCGAATTCGAGCCGAAAGCGCCCGACGTCCACCTCGATGAGTTGCATGCTCCCCGAAGACGCGAGAGTCGGGCCAACCGTGGATCCGTGCGCGTTGCACGCTGGTGTGTCCGCCGGAGGCACGGCCTCGCCTCGGCCGGTGCGCAGGGCGCGCCGGCCCGCGTCAGCGGGGGCCAGGGCGAGGCCCGCCGCGCGCCGCCGCGAGGGGGGCAGCGGGGCGGCACCGTGGCGCGCGCTCGCGGCGGGGACAGGGGCGAGCGCGCGTCACGTTGCCGACCGCCGGCCGGCGCAGGCGAGCGGGCGTGGAGCCGCCGCGCGGTCGTCGACGGACGCGCCATTTTGACGCCGCCCGCACGGTGTCTATCCTGGTCGCGGTGTCCCGGATCCTCCCACGCTTCGACTATCGCATCGAGTTCGCCGCATCGACCGATGTAGGCCTCGTCCGCCCGAGCAATGAGGACCGGATCCTCTGTTGCCCCGAGCTCGCCCTCTTCGGCATCGCCGACGGCATGGGCGGCCACGCCGCGGGCGAGGTCGCGGCTCAGATCGCCGTCGACACGGTGCGCGTCGAGGTGCTCCGCCCGCCCGCCGCCGCCATCCTCGACGCGTACGTGGCCGACCCGAACATCGAGGCGCGGCGCGAGGTGTTCGCGCTGCTCCGGCGCGTGGGCGAGGCCGCGCACGCGGCCATCCTGGAGGCGCGCCGCGCGGAGCCGAGCTACCAGGGGATGGGCACGACGCTCGATTTCGTCGTGCTCGCGCACAGCCGGGCGTTCTTCGCCCACGCGGGCGACAGCCGCGCGTACCTGGTTCGCCCGACGACCACCGTCCAGCTCACCCAGGACCATGCTCTCTACGATACGCTCCGCGCGGCCGGCAACCCGACCCCGGCCAGGAAGCCGCAACGGAACCCGCTCGTGAACGCGATCGGGCTCGCGGGCACCGTCGCGGTCGACACCGTGTTCGTCGATCTCTCGCGCGGCGACCGCATCGTCCTCTGCACCGACGGGGTGCACAACGCGATCGACAGCGAGGCGTCGCTCTCCCGCTTCTGCTCGAAGGGCGGGCCCGAGGAGGTCGCCGCCGGCCTCCTCGGCCACGCGCGCGAGCGCGGGGGCCACGACAACGCGAGCGCGATCGTCATCGACATCAAGGAGCGCTTCGTCAAGCGCGCGGACGACGCCGGCCCGTCCTCGCGCGATCTGTCGGTGCTCTCCGCGTGCCCGCTCCTCGCCGGCATGAGCCCCGCGGCGGTGCTCGGGGCGCTCGCGGCCGGCGTCGAGGTGGAGCTCGGCGCGGGGGATCGGATCCCGCGCGACGTCGCCAGCGATCTGGTCGCTTACCTGGTGCTCGACGGCGCCGTGAACCTGCCGGACGGGCGGCGCGTCGGGTCCTCCGGGCTGCTCTTCCCGGAGTCGCTCGTGGGCGCGCGGCGCAAGGGCGATCTGCCCGTCGCCGCGGCGCGCACGCGGCTCATCCGGATCCGCAAGGACGATTTCGCCGAGGTCTGCGAGCACGACGCGGAGCTCGCGGCCGCCCTGTACCAGCGGCTCGCGCGGTACCTCGCGCTCGGGACCGGATGAGCGCGGCCGCGACGCAGCTCTCCCTGCTCCACCTGGACGATCGCGTCGCGGCCTTCGCGAAGCCGTCCGGGCTGCTCGTGCACCGCGGCTGGGGTGACGCGCCGGTCGTGTTCGTCGACCTCGCCGAGCGCGCGCTGGGCCGGAAGGTCTACCCGGTCCACCGCCTGGACCGGGCGACGAGCGGCGTCCTGCTCGTCGCGCTCGACTCCGCCGCCGCGGCGCTGCTCTGCGCGCAGTTCGAGCAGGGCCTCGCGCGGAAGCGCTACCTGGCGCTCGTGCGCGGCGTGCCCCCCGAGCGCGGGTGCGTCGATCACCCGATCCCGCGGCGCGAGAGGGGCCCGCGCGTGCCGGCCGTCACCGACTTCGAGCGCCTCCACGCGCTCGAGCGCTACGCCGTCGTCGAGGCGCGCCCGCGCACGGGCCGCCTGCACCAGGTGCGGAGGCACCTCAAGCACATCAGCCACCCGATCATCGGCGACGTGAACTACGGCAAGGGCGAGCACAACCGCCTGTTCCGCGAGCGGTACGCGCTGCACCGCCTCGCGCTCCACGCGGCCGAGCTCGCCGTCGCCCACCCCGAGACGGGCGCGCCGCTGCGCCTCGCCGCCCCGCTACCCGACGACCTGCGGGGCCCGTTCGATCAGCTGGGCGTGCCGGCGTGGATCGGCGCCGTCGACGACACGGCCGCTAGCCCGCCCCTGGAGAGCGGCGCTCCGGGGTGACGCCGTGGCCGGCGCGGATCTCCTCGAGGGAGAGCGCCGGGCCTCGCTGGACGAAGCCGCCGTCGAACGGGTTCTCGGCGAGGAACAGGGGCGTGTCGAGATCGACGAACGAGAACCCGCCGAGGCCGGCGGCCAGGCACGCCGACGCCGTCATCGCGAGCACCGACTCGACCATCCCGCCGATCATGAGCCCGAGCCCCGCGGCGCGGGCGACCGCCGCGATGTCGAGCGCCTCGGCGATGCCGCCCTTCATCAGCTTGATGTTCACCACGGTCGCCGCGCGCTCCGCCGCGACGCGCAGGACGTCCTCCGCGGAGGCGGCGCTCTCGTCGGCGGCCACGTCGACGCCGGCGCGCCGCGTGACCTCCTTCATGCCGTCCCAGTCGTCCCGCGGCACCGGCTGCTCCAGCAGCGCGACGTCCGCGCCGAGCCGGCGCGCGTGCGCGACGAGCGCGAGCGCCTCGCCCGCCGTGAGCCCGCCGTTGCCGTCGAGGATCAGCGACGCCCCGGGCGCGGCCGCGTAAATCGCCTCGATGCGCGCCGGGTCCGACGCGGCGAGGCGGCCGCCGACCTTCACCTTGAGCGCGCGGAAGCCCATGGCCGATGCGCGCCGCGCGGCCTCCTCCGCGCGCTCCGGCGAGCCGGTGGTGATGGTGATGTCGGTCGTGAGCGCCGTCCCGGAGCCGCCGAAGAAGGCCCAGAGCGGCATGCCCGCGCGCTTCGTGAGCGCGTCGAGGATCGCTGTCTCGATCGCGCAGCGCGCCGCGCCCGCGCCGCCCCCGGACGCCTCGCGGAGCGCGCGCGCGACGGCGCGCCACGCGCGCGCGTCCGAGCCTACCACCGCCTCGCGCAGGGAGACGGCGGCGGCGCGCGACCCGTCCTGCGTCTCGCCGTTGAACGCGGGCAGCGGCGCCGCCTCGCCGAAGCCGAGCGTCCCGTCGGCGAGCTCCACGGTGACGAGGAGGTTCGCCGCGCGCTCCTGCGCGCCGCCGGCGATGCCGAACGGCTCGTGCAGGGGGATGTCGAGCGCCTCGACCGAGACGCGTCGGATCAGGGTGGGGGTCGTCAAGACGAGCGTCGCCTCCTCGGCAGCGTCAAGGGGATCGGCGGCCGCCGCCGGCAGGCGGCGGAGCCGCCGCCGGGCCGAGCAGCGCCTCGATCTCCCGGGAGATCTTGTCCGTCTCGCCGTCCTCGTAGCCCGCGTGGACATGGCGCACGACGCCGTCCCGATCGACGACGAACGCGGTCGGCATCCGCCGCGGCTTGTACGCCTTCTCCGCGCTCTGGTCCTTGTCCCAGAGGATCTTGAACCTGACCCCCGCCTCGTCCGCGAACCCCGCGATCTGCTCCGTCGAGACGTCCTCGGGGGCGTCGAGGGAGACGGCGAGCACGGCGAGATTGCCGCCGAAGCGGTCGACGAGCTCCTGGTACCTGGGGAACGATCTTCTGCAGGGGCGGCAGTAGGTCGCCCAGAAATCGACGATCACCACCTTGCCGCGCGCGTCGTTGAGCGTGGCGGGCCCCTCGCCGCTCACGACCTCCGCCGCGAGCTCGGGCGCCGCGGAGCCGATCAGGCCGCCGCCCGCCTCGGGCGCCGGCGGAGCGACGGGCGCGGCGCCGCCGCAGCCGCCTGCGAGCGAGAGCGCGAGCGAGGCGCAGAGGGCCGCGAGGACTCGGGCGAACGACGGCGATGGACTGGGCCTCATGACGAGATCTCCCTCCCCGATCAGGGCTCGCGATCGACGATGGAAGCGAGCATCTCTCCCTCGGCGCAGAGCGTCCCGTCGACGCTCGCCTCGCCGCGCAGCTTCCAGACGTTCGAGCGGTGGTGCAGCACCTCGGCGTAGAGATCGAGCCGGTCGCCGGGCGTCACGGTGTGGCGGAACTTCGCCTTGTCGATGCCGAGGAAGAACATGAGGTTCGACGTGGCGTCGAACGGATCCGACGCATAGGCGAGGATGCCGCCGAGCTGCGTGAGCGACTCCAGGATCAGCACCCCGGGCATGATCGGCCGCTGGGGGAAGTGCCCCTGGAACCAGGGCTCGTTGTAAGCGACGCACTTGTAGCCGCGGATGCACTTGTTGGCGGTGATCTCCGTCACCCGGTCGACCATCACGAGGGGGTAACGGTGCGGCAGGATCGACAGGATCTGGTGGATGTCGAGCGTGACGGGCGCTTGGGTTCGCTCGGGCAAGGCCGGCTCCTTTCCGCGGTGTGGAGCGTGGAGCGCGCGGGCGGCGCGCTACTTCGCGTCGTCCTTCTTCTCTGCCTTGTCGCCGCCCGCGTCGTCCTCGCCGCCGCCGGTGTTGTAGAGCTGGATGATCTGCTCCGTCAGATCGAGATCGGCGCGGACGTACGGGGCCGCTTGCTTGTCGAAGATGATCTCGTAGCCCGACTTCTTCGCGATCCTGCCGACGATGAGCATCATCTTCTTGAGGATGGGCCCGGTGAGCTCGCCCTGCTTCTTCTGGAGCTCCTTGTTGTAGTCGACGAACACGGTCTGGAGCTCGACCATCTGGCGCTGCCAGTCCTCCATCCGCTTCTGGAGCGACTCGCGCGAGAGCACGCGCGACTGCTTCTCGATGTCCTCGCGCGCCCGCTGGAGCTCGGTCTGCTTCGCGTCGAGCTCCTGCTGCCGCCGGTCGAAGAGCTTCTTCAGCGTGGCCTGCGCTCGGATGCCGTCCTCCGTCTGCATGACGGCGTGCTGCACGTCGACGACGGCGATCCGGGTCTCGGCGGCGGCGACGCTCGGCACGGCGAGGGCGAGCGAGACGGCGGCGGCGCAGGCGATCCGAGCGAAGAGCGGCGCGGGCCGATGGACGGGAGAGCGGGAGACCATTGGAGGCGATTACCCGCCGCGTGACGGACGGTCAAGGTGTGCGGGGGATCAGAGGCACTTGCCCGAGATGCAGCTCTCGCCGTCGGGGCAAGGCTCGTCGAGCGAGCACTCCGGGGCGACCTCCTCCCGCGTCTTGCAGAACCCGTCCTCGCAGCCGACGAAGCGGCTGTCGATGAGCTGGCAGGCCCGGGTGTTCTCGCACGGGTAGTGGCAGTAGCCGTCCTCCATGCACTCCTGGCCCTGCGCCGCGCAGGCCTTGGCACCGCAGCCGGGCTGAGGCGAGGGGTCGTCCATGCACGCGCCGGTGGCCGCGTTGCACACCTCGCCGGGCGCGCAGTCCGCGTGCGACGCGCAGCCGGTGGAGCAGGCGCCGTCGACGCAGATCGCGCCGCCCTCGCACGGGGCCGCGTCGCCGCACTCGGGGTTCGCGGGGTCGGGGACGCAGACCCCGCGGTCGCAGCGCGTGCCGGGCTCCGCGCAGGGCGCGGCGCTGGAGCAGCCATCAGCGCACTCGCCGTTCACGCACACCCTGCCGTCGCCGCACTCGTAGCTGAACTCGCACGCCGCGATGCAGAGCCCGTCGACGCACCGCGTGCCGTCCTCGCACGCGCTGTCACCGTCGCAGGGACACGTGGTGAGCTCCGCGTCGCACTCGACCTCCGCGCCCCCCGCGCCGCCCTGGCCCGCGCCGCCCTGACCCGCGCCGCCCTGACCCGGGTCTACCGGACCCGCGCCGCCCCAGCCCCCGCTGCTGGTGGTGTCGATGTCCGGCTCCACGGGGCGACACCCGTAGCCGTCGCAGAGGAAACAGTTCTCGCCATCGGGGTCGCACTGGAGCGACGCATCGCCGCAGCCGCCGCAGCCCGTCGCGGTCGCGGCGATCATCAGGAACAGCGCGCCTCGACCCAGGATCTTCGCAAGGGGGGAATGAAGAAGCATCGAAGTCCTCCAGCGGCGGCCGGCACCAGCGCGGCCTTCCCGCACGACTACCATGACGCGCGCTAACACGCAGCGTGCCACGGGGCGGCAGGAGAGGAGCGCCGGGAAGCCCGACGAGGCGCTCATTTTGTGAACCCGCTTGTGAACCTGCGTTCACCTGCGCTCGTCGCGCGAGGTTCACTGATCCGTGGGGGTCGCGCGGCGTGAGGCGGGGGACGGCCGGCGCTCGGAGCGCCGGCGCTTCCGGTCAGGGCGAAGGCGCGGGGGCGCTCCCTGCGAGCAGCCCGGCCGGTCACCCCGTGAGGATCAGGAGCGGTACCCCGCGTTCACGTCGACGTAGCCGTGCCCGAGATCGCTCGTGAGGTACGCGAAGTCGCCGGGGCCGCCGCCGAGCACGATCTCGATGACATAGGTGTCGCGCGCGAGCACCTCGTTCGCCTTGAGCTCGGCTTCCGCCCCGACCGGCGCGCCGTTCCGCACGATCGGGATCCCGCCGACGAGGACCTGGGCCTCGCGCGGGTCGAAGGGGACCCCTGCGCGGCCCGCGGCGGCGAGCAGCCGCCCCCAGTTCGCGTCCTTGCCGAACAGCGCGGTCTTCACGAGCATCGACGTGGCCACCGTGCGCGCGACGGCGCGCGCACCGTCGCGGGTCGCGAGCCCGCGGACGCGGATCTCGGCGACGTGCGTGCTGCCCTCGCCGTCGGCCACCATCGAGCGCGCGAGCTCGCCGCACACCTCGGTGAGGCCCGCCGAGAGCTCGTCGCGCGAGACGCGGCGCTGCGACGCGCCGGAGGACAGGAGGAGCACCGTGTCGTTGGTGCTGGTGTCCCCATCGACGCTGCACGCGTTGAACGTCACGTCGCACGAGGCCGCCAGCGCGTCGCTCGCCTCGCCGGCGTCGATCACGGCGTCGGTGAACAGGAAGACGAGCATCGTCGCGTGGGGCGGGCCCACGTCGGGGTGGATCATCCCGGCGCCCTTGCCGATGCCGAGCAGCGTCGCGCCGGCGCCGAGCTTGCGCTGCGCGAGCTTCGGCCAGCGGTCGGTCGTGCAGATCGCCTGGGCGAAATCGAGGTAGCCCTTCGGCGACAGGCGCGCCGACAGCTCCGGGACACGCTCGATGATCCGGTGCGCGGGCAGGACGGCGCCGATCACGCCGGTCGAGGCGGGGAGCACCTCGTCCTCCGAGGCGCCGATGGACTCGGCGACGGCGCGCGTCGTGTCGAGCGTCGCCTTCCAGCCTGCCTCGCCCGTGCACGCGTTCGCGCACCCGCTGTTGGCGACGACGGCGCGAGCGCGCCCCGACCGGACGCGCTGCATCGCGATGTCCACGGGCGCCGCGCGCACCACGTTCCGCGTGAACATGCCGGCCACGATCGCCGGCTGATCGGCCACCGCGAGCGCGACGTCGATGCGCCCGTCTTTCCGGATCCCGGCGCTGACGGCGCCGAAGCGAAACCCTGCAACTGGCTCGAAGCTCATGAGGGCGCGGAGTCTACGCACGAACGCGCGCCGGGAGAAAGCGACAACCGGAAGGCGCGCGCGCGGGGACGCGCGGGGAGATGAGACGCCCGGAGGCGGCCGGGCTGAGCGCGGCATTTGCAATGCTCTGCCGCGATGATCGCGGTCCGGATTGTCGACATCAAGGGCCTGTATCTGCCGGGCTTTCCCGACAGCACGGCGCCGCCGGGGACGACGCGGGCGGCCGGATATAAGCCCGGTTACAAGAGCCTCGATAACCGGGGACGCGTCTACATCAACCGAGATCTCGACGGGCAGTGGGCAAAGAATACGCAGCTCGTCGAGATCACCGTCGAGGTGACGGGCTCCGAGGGCGAGCTGCCAGAAGGAGCCCGGATTCGCTGGAGCGCGCGCGATCCAGACGATCCATCGAATGAGCGGCCGGAGGTGCACCCGGACTGGGCTGCCACCCTCGACGAGAACGATTACGACGCCGCGGGGGGCTATGCGGCCCCGGCCGAAGACGACAACGAGGGATCGCAGGACAGGGCGCCTGGCTGGGAAGAGGTGGAGGGCTATGCGCTGTCCGACGCGACGGAGACCAGCGCGAGCACGGCGATCGTGGGGGGGCGGAGCACGATCCGGCGCCACATGACCGATATCGCCGGAGACAACCTGATCGTGAGCGCCGAGCTCGACGCCGATGGCGTCGCCGAGGCGGCCGGCGACGAGACCGGGATCATGACGCTCTGGCGCCGGATCGACGTCGAGTACATCCGGATGGAGAGCGCGCCCCGGGTGCCCGTGGAGCAGGCGCCGGAGCACTTCGAGCCGGTCTTCACCCAGCTCGACTTCACCGAGGCGCGCGTGATCCAGGACCTGCAGCACATGGCGCTCGACGCGGGCACGCTCGGCGAGATGGCCTCGCGCTTCGTGAGCGAGCAGTTCGAGCACGCCGGGGAACCTGGCTGGTTCTGCCTGATCGCCGCGCTCGAGCCGCACCCCGTGCCCGAGGTCCGGGGCGAGCCGCTGTTCTCCGGCAGCGTCACGATCCTGGACGGCGGCGAGGGCGAGCGGCGCGGCGAGTACGTGGAGATCCCTGGCGCCCACCCGGACGCGAGCCACGTCACGTTCCGCTGGGATGGCTGGCGGATGAGCTTCTCGGTCGCGAGCGCGGCAGTCCTCGACGACCCGCCGCGGACCCGCCTCTGGCTCGCGCCGCACGACATCCAGAGCCAGTTCACCGCGGGCGACGGGTCCCTGGCGCACGCGTACGAGCGGCGCCTCTTCTTCTTCCCTCGGGCCCGCCGCAGGGACGGGGCGTGGGAGCCCCCGGGCTACGGCATCCCCGCGCGCGTCGAGGCCGACGTGAGGGGTCCAGGGGCCTCCTACACCGCCGGCATGAGCCCCACGATCGACATCGGGTCGGCGAGGTACTTCGCCGGCAGGACCATCCTGTTCACCCATCACAGGGCGTGGTGGGACCCCGAGGGGGCGCGGCCCCGGCGCGGCTATGAGCAAGCCACGCTCCACACCATCGTCCACGAGCTCACGCACGCGTTCGGAATGCCGCACAAGTGCGGCTACTTCGATTACCGGACGCCGCGCCAGACGACGTGTTGCATGAACTATCGGTCCCACTGGATGGTGGACGCCGACCAGGAGCTCATCCCTGGAACCGAGGGGCGGGTCGGCAACGACCTGTGCGGGCGCCACGTGAAGGAGACCCGGCGCGTGCGCCTCGAGGACAACAGGGGACTTCGATGGAGATGAGGGGCTGTCATGTCCGATGAACACGCGCGGAGCGCCGGGGACCCGGTCGGCCCGCCTGGGCTGGTGCTCCGTTCGCTCGATCACGATCGCCGCTATGTGCTCGGCTTTCCCCTGCACGTGGCCATCACGCTGTGCGCCGACCGCCCTCGGGCCTGCATCCTGCGGCTCCCGCGCCCGAGCTGGGCGGGCAACGCCGGCGCGATCGGCGTCCGCCTCGCGCGGGCGGGCACCGGCGAGGAGGTCGTGAGGACCGAGCCCGAGCCGGTCGTGCTCCCCGAGCACGGCACGCCGGTGTTCCGCCTGTGCCCGGGCGAGTGCAGGCGCATGCTCATCGACGTCTCGTCGTACCTGCCGGCGGGGCTCGATCCCGGGCAGTACACGCTGGCGATCGTCTACGTCGGGCCGCCGGACCGCGCGGAGAGCGCGCCGGCGCCGATCGAGCTCGCGGCGCCGAGCCCCGAGGAGCAGCGCGAGCTCGGGCGCCTCGCGCCCGAGGCCGCCCGCGCGGGCTCCTGGGGCCGCTGGACGAGCCTCCCTCCGGACAGCGGCGCGGCGGTCACGAGCCGCGTGGAGCCGGGCGACCCGCTCCGCTTCGACCGCATCCTGCGTTATCTGATGTACGGGCCGCAGCCGCTCGGCGACGTGGATCCGGCCCTGCTCGACGTGCTCCGCGGCGTCTACGAGCCGGAGGCCCACGCGCTCCGCGCCGAGATCTACGCCGCGCGGGGAGACACGGCGCGCTTCGCGGAGGCGGCGGCGTTCATCCGGGCCACCTACCCGGGGCTCGCCTGGTGGATCGAGCGGATCGAGGCGGGGCAGAGCGAGATCGCCTTCGTCCGGGCATGCCGGGCGAACCCGTGCGGCGCGTGAGCGGCGGCTCCGGTCCACGCCCGCTCACGCCCTCGCCGCCGCGCCGGCGCCACACGCAGATCACGCGATTGCAACGCGATGTTCACGTCGAGCGGGTTCAATGGCCGCTGAGCGATGCGTGACGCGATGCGAGCCGTGGCGAGGTGCTTCTGCAGGAGGACGCGGGCGTGAGCGCGCTGCCGCCCGACGCCGTGGCGTCGCTCCCGGGCGCCGAGGCCGCCGCCGTCTCGTGGCGCACGCAGGGCCAGCGCTACATCACGATCATCGTCAAGGCGAGCTTCGCGTTCACGCCCGGCGCGGCCATGTGGCGGACGGAGCCGCAGGAGATCCTCCGCGCCGAGGTCCATCACGGCAAGAACCCCGCGCGGAGCGTGCGGTTCACCGGCGATCTCGCGCCCTACCTGGGCCGCGCGGACGTGCTCTTCACGGGCGACGCGCACGCGCCTGACGGGGCGCATGTCGAGCGTTTGCCGGTGCGGCTCGCCGTCTTCGGCGCGGGCGGCTGCGCGCTCGACAAACGCCTCCTCGTCCGCGACCAAAAGCCGTTCCAGCGGATGCCCCTCGTGTACGAGAAGGCAGCGCGCGGCCCGAACGGGTGGGAGAACCCCTTCGGCATCGACGCGGGCGACGGCGAGGCCAAAGTCCTCGATCCCCTGGACCCCGGGCGGCCCGCGGGGCTCGGCCCGATCGCGCGCGCCTGGCCCGTGCGCAAGCGGCTGCTCGGCAAGACCCGGCGCGAGACGCTCGAGGGTCCGAACGCGGAGATCCCCGCTGGCTTCGACTGGTCGTACTTCCAGGCGGCGCCTCCGGACCAGCGGACCGAGTACCTGCGCGGCGACGAGTGGATCGTGCTCGAGAACCTGCACCCGGCCGCGCGCCGGCTGGAGATGCGCCTGCCCCGAGCGCGCGGCGTTGCGCGGATCCAGGGGCTCGCCGCGCCTCCCGCGACGGGGGGCGACGTCATCGAGCTCAACGCGGACACGCTCCGGATCGACGGCGCCGAGCAGCGCTGCACGGTCGTGTGGCGTCAGATCGTCCCCGTCCCCGACGACCTCGCCCTCGCGGCCGTGCGGATCGCGGCTGGCGTCGCGGTCGACGGCGAGGAGCTCGCGTGGCCCGACCTGCGCCCCGGGCGGGCCTCGGGCGCCGCGGGAGCGGCGCCGGATGCGCTCGCGATCGGCCCGCGAGGGACCGTGCACATCGAGGACGCGCCCGGCCAGGCGCGCCAGCGGGACGGGGATCCGGGGCGCACGATCCACCTCTCGGGCGACGAGATCGAGCTCATCGACCTGATCCAGCGCCCGTCGCCGCTGCAGACGGTCGCGCTCTCCGACGAGCAGGGCGAGGCGGCGGAGCGCGCGCCGGCGCTTCCGTTCGCGCCCCCTCCGGGATCGGCGCGGCGGGGTCGGCCCGAGCCAGCGCGACCGCAGAGCGATGCCGTCGCGAGCGCGACGCTCGTGCTGTCGAGCGAGGAGGGGGTGCGCGTCGGCGAGCGGCCCGCGATCCCGTTCTTCTTCGACCCGAGGCCGGCGCCGCGCGTCGAGCCCAGGGCGCCGATCCCCGGCGCGCCCTGGTCTGGCGCGCTCGCTTCAGCGGCGCCGGGCCCGTCCATGGGGCTCGCGACCCTCGCGCTGGAGGAGGCTCCGCCGCCGCCCGCCGAGGTGTTGCCGCCGCCCGTCGAGTCTTCGCCCCACGCCGCGCCGACCTCGGGCGTCCTCGCGCGCGAGCCCGAGCGACCGGCGGCGTCCCGCTTCTTTCACGTCCTCCGGCGCGAGGACGAGCCGCCCTCCGCGTCGCTCCCGCCGCTCGGCGACGGCGACGAGGTGAGCCTCGAGCGGTGCGCGATCGTCACGGCGGAGCTCGCCGAGAAGCCGGTCCCCCGCGCCGACGTGCTCAGGGCGCACGGCCTGTCGGAGGCGCGCTGGGCAGAGGCCGAGCGGCGGTGGCGGGACGCGATGGCGGAGGAGGCCAGGCGCCGCGAGCGGGCGCTCCGCGACAGGTTCGACGCGGCCTACGTCGGCGCGTGGGAAGCCGTCTGTGGCCCGCTGCATGCGGCCGACTATGCCCGGCTGATCGTCGCGACCGAGCGCAGCGGGGGCGCCGCGGCGCTCGGCGACCGTGCGATCCGGCGCACCGTGTGGGTGCGCATGAAGCGCCTCTGGGTCAGGCGCCTCGCCGACGATCCGCGCCTCAGGGCCCGCGTCGAGGCCGAGATCGCGAGGCTGCGCGAGGCGCCGCGCCAGCGCGCGCAGGCCGGCGCTCCCGCGGCGTACGCCGTCTGATGCGCGTCGCGCGCCGTGCCCCTTGACCGCGGCGCCCGGGGTTCCGAACATCATCGCTGGTGCAAGCGATGGTCCGTTCATGATCGACGCGTCGACGCTGGGCAAGGAGCTCGCGGGCCGGTACAGCGTGGAGGGGCTGCTCGGCGTGGGCTCGATGGGCGCCGTCTTCCGCGCGCGCCACCTCGCGCTCGCGCGGGTCGTGGCGATCAAGGTGCTCACCGGGCACACGGATCCGAACGCCGGGGAGCGGATGCTGCGCGAGGCGCGCATCTCGGCGCTCATCAAGTCGCCGCACGTGGTGGGCTGCTACGACTTCGGCTTCCTCTCGAGCCGCTCGCCGTTCATGGTGATGGAGTACGTGGGCGGCCCGTCGCTGGCCGCGCGGCTCCAGGACGGGCCGCTGCCGCTCGACGATCTGCGGCGCTACATGCTCCATGCGGCGCGGGGGATGGCCGCCGCGACCGAGCTCGGGGTGATGCACCGCGACCTGAAGCCGTCGAACATGCTGATCGCGCCGTCGGGGGAGCTGAAGGTCGCCGACTTCGGCCTCGCGCGCCTGACCGCCACGACGGGGCCCTCGGCGCTCCGGGAGCAGCCCCTCACCGCGATGGGCACCGTGCTGGGGACGCCGTTCTACATGGCGCCCGAGCAGGCGTGGAGCCCGCAGGAGAGCGACACGCGCGCGGACATCTACAGCTATGGCGCGTCGTTCTACCACGCGGCCACGGGCCAGCGGCCGTTCGAGGAGCAGGAGCTCCTGCCGCTCCTGCTCGCGCACCGGCAGGACATCCCGGCCCGGCCGCGGGCGCTCCGTCCCGAGCTCGACGAGGACGTGCAGACCGTCCTGGAGCGCTGCCTGGCCAAGGACCCGAAGGACCGCTTCCAGTCCTTCGACGAGATCGACACCGCCCTCGTGGGCGCCCAGAGCACCCGCTGGGGGGATCCGCACGATCTGACGCTCCGTGTGTACATGGAGCAGTACAAGCGCTTCCGGCCCGCGCTCCTGGCGGGCGGCCCTGCGGGGCCGGTGACGGCCTTCCAGTTCCACGGGGACAGGACGCTCTCGATCGTGCGCGCGAACATCGCGGGCGTGTCGGCCGACGCGCTCGTGAGCGCGGACGACGGGCAGCTCACCATGGCGGGCGGCGTGGCGCTCGCCCTGAACCACGCGAGCGGCGGCGTGTGCCACATGGAGACGCGCAAGTACATTCCCGTGCGGCACGGCGGGGTGGTGGTCAGCTCCGCTGGCAGGTTGAACGCGCGGTTCGTGTTCCACGCGATCACGCTCGACTGGGATCACGTGGCGACCTACAGGCCGACGCGCGACCTCATCCTGCGGCTCCTGGAGGGGTGCTTTTATCAAGCGGACACGATGAAGCTCCGGAGCATGGCGCTGCCGCTGCTCGGGGCGGGGAGGGCCGGCTTCTCGCCCGCCGAGTGTCTCGACACGATGGTCGAGTTCCTCGTGAAGGCGATGCTCCTCGGAGGGACAGGGCTGTCGCACGTGACGATCGTGCTCCGGGAGGGCGCAGGGGTCTGAGGGAGCGCCCTCTCGGCAGGTCGCGCCGCGTCATCGCCCCCGGCAGTCCCCAACGTGGACGTGGACGTCTGAGGATTGATCACATTTCCCCCTTAGTTTTCGCGGTGTTGGCAACGGCGGCGTTCCAGCCCGTCTCCAGCATGAGCAAGGTCTGCATTCCGCGCGCAAGCGTCAGCCAGCCGGGGGCGCCGTTGCGCTTGAGGTGTCCACCAAGACCGGCAACGGCGTAGAGCGCATCGACTACGGTCGCCCCCTGAGCCGGCAACTTCTTGGGCTGGTGCTGGTGCAGCAGCTTCAGCTGCGTCGGGTTCAGGGCTCGTTCCGCGGGCGCGTTGGGCTCAAGGCGTGACAGAGAGCGCAGCAGCAGCATCTGCCACGCGATCGGGGCGAACAGCGCCAGCGCGTTGGTCAGGCTCCGGAAGCTCTCGAGCTGGCGCGTCTCGAGGGCGCAGCCGGTCTTCAGGGCCTTGAAGAACTCCTCGATGAGCCACCGTGCCCGGTAATGGTCGACGATCGCTGCGATCTGGTCGGGCGTGTCGATGGGCTCGTTGGTCGCCAGCACCCATGCGACCGGCTCCTCGCCCGCTGGCGTGTCGATCTCCTGTACCAGCACGACGTTGACCGCGAGCTCTTCGGCCAGCTCGGGCAGGTAGTACGGACGGCGCAGCGCCAGGCGCCGGGCGCCGACGCCCAGCGTGGCGCTCCGCTCCGAGCGCTCGGGGTGCGCGCGCTTGCTCGCCGGGACAGGGCCGGCGCGGCGTTGGGTGAGCACGACCTCGCGACTGAGCTGGATCGGCAGCTCGACCAGCGCCTCGCTCAGCCGTAGCCGTGCGCTGTCGTCGAGCGTTTCTTCCTCGTCCTCGGCCAGCTCCGACACGTTTCGATCGCGCGCTATGCGCACGACGAAGCGGTGGCCCTGCTCGACCATGGCGCACAGAAGCGGGTAGGCGTCGGCCTCGCGGTCCATGATGTGCAGCAGCGACGTGCGGTCGCCCACGGCCTGCTCGGCCGCTTCTACCTGCCGCAGCCAGCGCGTCGACTCCTTGTCGGTCACGCGCGCATAGTCGCTGCCGGTCCTGTTCTTCTTGCGTGAGCTCTTGGAGAGGGTGGAGGCTTTGCGGGCCCAGCAGGCAAGGCCCAGCACTCCGAGCGGCTGGTTGATCGCGTCGGTGGCCACGGCGAGCGTTGCGTGCGCCAAAAAGCCCTGCGTGTCCTTGCCGTTGAGCGGACCGAGCCCCTTGCGTGCTCCGTCGCCGTCGAAGGCGACCGCGGTGGTGTCATGCACCGCGCGAACCGTGCCGTGACCGGCCATCCGCTCGAGGGTCTGCTGGCTGTGGGCTTGCACCAGCGCACCATACGACACGCGCTTGTTGCCAAGGAGCCGGTAGAAGCCCTCCAGCTCGGCCTCGGTCTTCAGCGAGTCCGGGAAGCTCTCGCCCGGCGCGACGCTCAGCCGTGCCACCACAGCCCGGACCCGCTGATGCAGGCGCGCATCGCCCAGCTGCACCGTCTCGAACTCGCGCACGATCGACGGCATCGCTTCCGGCACATCGGGATTTCCCATGATATTTCAGACGCTTGGCGGGTCCGAAACGGATCAAGAAATGTGCGGGATCCTCAGACGTCCACGTCCACGTCCACGTTGGGGACTGCCGGGGGGCGGGCTTGATGCCCTGAACGCGCTCGGGCACGGCTCCTGCGCAGCTCAGCCGGCCTCCTGTACGTCGATTTTGTGTCCTTTATCACTGAATGCCGCCTCCTGCGCAGCTCAGCCGGCCTCCTGCGCAGCGCCGGCGGCTCTCTTGCGCAGCCACGGCGGCCTCCTGCGCAGCGCCGGCGGCTCTCTTGCGCAGCCACGGCGGCCTCCTGCGCAGCGCCGGCGGCTCTCTTGCGCAGCCACGGCGGCCTCCTGCGCAGCGCCGGCGGCTCTCCTTCGCAGCCACGGCGGCCTCCTGCGCAGCGCCGGCGGCTCTCCTTCGCGGCCACGGCGGCCTCCTGCGCAGCGCCGGCGGCTCTCCTGCGCAGCCACGGCGGCCTCCTGCGCAGCGCCGGCGGCTCTCCTTCGCAGCCACGGCGGCCTCCTGCGCAGCGCCGGCGGCTCTCCTGCGCGACTCTGGCCGTCTCGTGCGCAGTCTCTTCTCGTCAGCGTTTCGGTCGATCGATCTCTGCTGCGAGCACGCGGAGGCCCTTCAAAAGGCGCCCCGCGGCGGAGTACTGGTACGTGGGCACTGAGAAGCTGAAGGACGATGCGCCCTTCCCCGTCGTCCGCGGCGCCTCCGCCGGAGGAGACGAGGAGGGCGAGGAAGACGGCGCCTCGGAGGAGGCCGAGCCGGAGGACCGCGCGTCCGAGGAGGGCGAGCCGGAAGACGACGAGCCGGGTGAGGACGGGGACGACCAAGAGTCGCCCTGATCTCGCCCGTCACGAATCCCTACCGGGAATGGCCCCGAGCCGACCCAACCGACGAGCGCCGCTCGCGGAGAGATCTCATCGACGCGATCCACTCCCAGGATTCGCGTCCCGTCTGCATCGAGCTTGCTGACCTCTTCCGTGATCGAGCGCGGCGCCCGCGACGAGGGGCACGTGCGCCAGCGTGGGCGCGACCCCTCTCGCCCGCTTCGACCGCGCGGCGAGCACGGTGCTGCCGCCAGCGTCCAACGAGATCGCCGCGGCGCCGTGGATCTCCGGACGCGTGCTGTTCGCCGACCACTCGGCTGACGAAGACTGCCAATCACATCACCATCAGCACACCAGCGTACGCCCAGGACGGGTCGACTCCTGTCTCTTCGGAACACTCGCCGATTTTCTATTTGACGCCCAGATCCCACCAGGAACAATCCGTCGCTCCAGGGGCAGGCGTCGGGGTCTATCGGCGGCGTCGGAGGCTTCGGGTATGTCCCGCTACAGCCGCAAAACCACACCGGCTACGACGAGGACCCATGCAGCGGCGGCTCACGGCTCGTTTAGCAGCTCTTGTCGGCAGCATTGCGTCGATGTGGCGGAGGCATGCGAAAATGACTGTCAAGTGTGACAAGATTCAGGACGGCTGCCATGAGGACTGCACAAGACGCGACCCCACGGAACGTGTCGCGAGAGGTGAAATGCCGAGTATTCAAGTGTCTTCGCGACGGCGAGGCTGAATGCAGGTGAGGTCCAATGTTTGAGTTGACCACTCCATTTGCCCCAACGGACGGTAGTCCGCGGCGGACCATCACGCTTCGAATGAGTGACGTGCGGCTCGAGCCCGATGGTACGCGGCCCCGCCGATGCCGAGCGTCGGCCCGTCGTCGCCGCCGCACCCGACCAGCGCGACTCCGAGCGCGAGCACGCTCGCCGTGAAAAGCAAACTACGAGCGTCCATGCTGCGCAGGCTAACAGGCGAGTCAGACGTCGTGTCAACCAGCGCTCACCCCGTGACTCCACACTGGAGGCGCCGGAAGGCGACTCGCCTCGGGCTAACCCATCGGATCCACGAACACTTCGAGGCGGAGCAGACCCCATCGAAGAAAGGACCCTTGACTTTCGCCTCATGGTTGTAAGAGTATTTCAAACCCCCTTGTTCTTGCTTTCTCCGTCGGATGCCCGGCACAATCGTACGGCGTATTCGTGCGTGAGCGTCTGTTTGATGAACGTCGTGAACGCGAGGCATGTGGTCGGCGCAGGCTCGCAGGTGCATTCATGATCGCCGGGATCCTGAGCGCGCTGGCCGGAAATCTTGAATTTAAACCAATGGTTCGAGGGTACGCAGGCGTCTCGATGGTTCAGTAATTCATCTCGAGCAGAAGCCTGCGGCTTCGCCGGTCCATCATGGAGAACCCTTCAATGCGCATCGCTCCCTTGCTCGGCTACTTATCCGCTTCGATGGCATGCGGCCTGCTGGCGTGCAACGCCGAGCGCATCGTGGGCGAGGACCTCGAAGTCCTGGACCCCTCGTCGAGCAGCGGCTCGATCTCGTCGACGAGCAGCAGCTCGGGGACGGGCGGCGGCGGGGCCGGCGGGACTGGCGGGGGCTCCTCGTCGAGCAGCAGCTCGGGGACGGGCGGCGATGGGGCCGGCGGGGCCTCCTCGTCGAGCAGCAGCTCGGGGCCGGGCGGCGGCGGGGCCGGCGCCGGTGGGGCCTCGTCGTCGACGAGCAGCTCGGGGACGGGCGGCGGCGGGGAGGGCGGGGCCGGCGGGGCCGGCGGCGCGCCCGACGCGCGCACGACCTCCGAACCGTCGGTCTGCAGCAATCAAACCGGCGACCACTGCGGCTTCACCTATCAACTCTGGAAGGACCGGGGGACCGGCTGCCTGACCAGCACCGCGGATGGCTTCAGCGTGGAATGGAGCGATATCAACAGTTTGCTGGGCTGCAAAGGCCTGAGGCCCGGGTCGGCGAACCAGATCGTGACCTACGAGGCCGACTTTCAGCCAGGGGGCAATTCCTACCTGGGTGTCTATGGATGGACGAAGAAGCCGGACGTCGAATACTATATCGTCGATGGCTGGGGCACCTGGCGCCCCCCTGGCGGAACAAGAACCATGGGCACCGTCACGAGCGACGGAGGCGTCTATGACATCTACAGAGTCGATCGATCCGATGTGATTGGGATCGATGGCGTCAATGCCCCTCCCCAGTTCTGGAGCGTTCGCACGCAGAAGCGCACGAGCGGAACCATCACCGTCGCCAACCACTTCGACGCATGGCAGAGTCTGGGGATGAACATGGGGACCTTGAGCGAGGTCTCGATGTTCGTGGAAGGATATCAGAGCAGCGGAAGGGCTGAGGTGAGCTTCTCCATGAGATGAGCGCCGGGGTCGGAGCGTCGCTCCGGCCCGCCCCCGGGCCGCTCGCCGAGCTAGCGCCCGCTCGCGCCGTCTCCCCGCGCGGCCACGGACAGCCGCAGCGCGCCGATCCCGCGCGCCTCGGCCGTGGCGCCGGCGATGTCGATGACGAGCTCGTCGCCGGACACGAGCGGCCCCACGCCCTGGGGCGTCCCGGTCGCGATGACGTCGCCAGGCTCCAGGGTCATCACCCGGCTGATGTACGCGACCAGCTCGGCCACTCCCCAGATCATCTGCGACGTCATCCCGTCCTGCCGCACCTGGGAGTTCACGACCGCCCGCACGCGGAGCGCCGCGGGGTCGAGCGCCGTCTCGATCCACGGCCCCACGGGGCAGAACGTGTCGAACCCCTTGCCCCGCGTGAATTGCACGTCCTTCCGCTGCAGATCCCGCGCGGTGATGTCGCCCAGGCAGGTGTACCCGAGCACGTGATCCAGCGCCTCCTCCGGCCGCACGGCCCGGGCGCGGCGGCCGATGATCACGCCGAGCTCCGCCTCGTGCTCGACCCGCTGGCTCTCCGGAGGGAGCACGATGGACTGGCCAGGACCGATGAGCGCCGAGGGCGGCTTGAGGAAGAGGAGCGGCTCGACCGGGACGTCGTTGCCCAGCTCCTGCGCGTGCGCGGCGTAATTGCGCCCCACACACACGATCTTCGTGGGGGCCACGGGGCAGGCGAGATCGATGTCGGTCCACGCCACGGCCTCCCCCGTTGTCTTGCCGCCGAGCCAGGGCGGGGCGTCCAGGACGAGCGCGGCTGCGCCGTCGAGGCGGGCGAAGAAGGCTGGGCGATCCTGATCGGGAGGCGCGAGGCGAGCGAAGCGCATGGCGCGAGCAAAGCGCGATCTTCGCGTCGCGGCAAGCCTCGGAGACCCGCGCGCCGCGACGTGCGAGCGCCGGGCGCCCGCCAGCGCGGAGCTCGTGCGTCATGGTCGTCGCGCGACGTCGGCGGCGGGCCGCCGTCACCGAGGAGGCGCCGCGACACCCCGACGTCGCGCGACGAGGCGAGCCTCGTGATGCCCTTCCTCGAGCCACCCTTCCTCGTAACGGACCACCTCGAGCGCCTCGCCGAGGAGCCCCGGCAGCTCGCCGTCATCGAGCAGCCAGCGCGCGCTCGGGTGCGCGTGCCGCAGCAGGTTCGACCGCGTCGGGTGCACGACGACGAGGTGGCCGCCCGGGGCGAGCTCCGCCGCGCAGGCTGCGAGCCTGCGCTCGAGGAAGTAGAAGATCAGGAGGAGGTCCCACGGCCCGGCGGGGAGCGGGTCGCGCTCCACGTCGAGCGCCACCGTGCGCAGCGCGAGCCCCTCTCTCGCCGCGGCGGTCCGCGCGACGCCGAGCCCGACCTCGGAGATGTCGGCGAGCGTCACGTCGAGCCCGCGCCGCGCGAGCCACAGGGCGTGACGACCCGCGCCGCCCGCCAGGTCGAGCGCGCGCCCGCGCCGGGGCAGGAGCGGATCGAGCGCCGTGAGCACGGCGGACGGCTCCCCCGGATCGCCGCCGCCCTCGCGGTAGCGGGCATCCCACCTCGTGCGATCGTCGTCCGACACGCTGTCCTCCTGTCCTGCTGGCCGCACCGGGGCGAACACCGGCGAGCGCCCCTCGCCGGCGCGGAGCGTACCATCCCAGCGGGCCGCTCCGGCGCAGAGCGACGGCCCTCCAGCGGGCCGCTCCGGCGCGGAGCGACGGCGCCGGCCGGCGTCTTCTGGACGCGCGGCATGACCTGGCCTAGCACGCCGGCGGTTCGCCATGCCCGAGTGCCTGACCCTGGCCCCGACCCCGGATCCCCGCCGCTTCCGCGCGCCCGACGGCGCGCTGCTCTCGCCGCCCGAAGGCTGGGTGTGCCTGCCCCCGGGCGACGCCGGGCTCACCCGCCGGGTGAAGCTCGCGGGCCCTTCCTGGATGGTCGTCGAGAAGCGCGGGAGGAAGACGTTCTCCCGGGGCCTCTGGGCGCCGGCCGCCACCATCGAGGCCGCCCGCGCGGCGCTCGAGGCCGAGCGCAGCACGCCCGCGTACGCAAAGAAGCGGGAGGCGGACGCCCGGCGGAGGGAGCGCGACCAGGAGGAGTACGTGCGCGAGTTCGAGGCGGCGGTGGCCGCGTTCCTCCGGTTCTCGCCGCGCTACGCGGCGCTCGCGCGGGCGGTCGCGACCAAGGTGACGCTGCACGCCACGCCGGTCGGCAGCGGCACCGTCGCCCGCACCGAGCGGATCCCGGTCGCGCAGCGCGCGGAGTCGGCCGTGATCGCCTGGATGCGGCACCAGACCACGGCCTACGACGCGATGGCCATCCCGCGCGTGAAGGGGATGCGCCGCGAGGTGCGGCGCGAGCTCGCGCAGATCTCCCGCGCCATCCTCGATCTCCATCGCGGCGACGCGCCGCACGCGGGCGCGTCGTGCCCGCTCTGCGCGGCGCTCTGACGCGCGGGGCGGCGCGGGGCGAGCCCGTCACGCGCCGAGCAACCCCTCGCCGAGCAGCCCCTCGCCGACCAGCCGCGCGCGCAGCCCCGCGGCCCCGTCGAACAGGTGCGCGCGCATCCCGATCGCGGCCGCCGCCTCGCAGTTCTCGGCGCGATCGTCGACGAACAGGCACTCGCCGGCGCCGACCCCGATGCGCGTCATGAGCCGATCGAAGAACTCGCGCGCCGGCTTGCGCACGCCCAGGTGATGGCTCGAATAGACCCCCTCGAACAGGACGTCGAGCGCGAACGCCTCGCGCACCTCCTCGACCCACACGGGGTAATTGCTCGCCACGAACCTGAGCGCGCGGCCCTCGAGCGACGCGACGATCTCGCGCACGCCGGGCAAGAAGCGGTATCCCGCGCGGCGCACCCGGTTGAACGCGTCGAGGTCGAACGAGAACCCCGCGGCGCCTTCACGAAAGAACCGGCGAGCGAACTCGGCCTCATCGATCTCGCCGATCTCGAACGCAGGCCAGCACGTGGGGTCGCGGTGCTTTGCCATCTCGGAAGGCGCGGCGGGCGCGCCGGGCGCGGCGGACCGGATCGCCGCGGCGAGCGCCTCCCGGTACGGGTCGTAGAGGACGGTGTCCATCAGATCGAAGCACACTGCGCGGACCATCAGGCGCGAACCGTAGCACCGGCGCGCGCCTGTGTGCGCACACAGGTCACACAGGCGCACAGGCGTGCGGCCACACGGGTGAGTTGCGCTGAGGGCGCGCGAGCCAGCGCGAGCCAGCCCGATGTCACGAACACGAAACGGATACGAACTACGAACTTTGAGAAAGCGCATCTCGCAATGCGCTGCGCGATGGCTTATACTGGGTATGGGTGGCGAGTTCTCAGGAGCGTGGTCCGGCGGTGCGCCGGCTCCTGAGGTCTCGTGTGGTGGTCTGCTTTATCTACCGGCGCGCGGCGCCGGTACTTGCTTAAAAAGGAGTCAGGCCATGAGATTGCCTGCGATGAGCATTGCCTTGTTCACGGTCGTCGTGGCCAGCGCGGCGTGCGGCGGCGGTGGTGACGACCAGAATGTCAATCCGAGCGGCTCGGGCGCCGGGAACAGCTCGGGCAATGGGACCGGAGGAGACGACGGCGGCTTCGGTTCAGGGGGGGTGACCTCGGGCAGCGGCGCCGGCTCGGGCAACCCCAGCAGCGGCGCAGGCCCTTCGACCGGGGCCGGCGAGGCGTGCGCCACGCAATCGGCCCAGGCCGGGCTCCAGCCCGTGTACCTGGCTGTCGCGTTCGACGTGTCGGGCAGCATGGGGATGAACGACAGGCCCTCGCACAGCAAGGAGCTCAAGTGGGATCCCGTCGTCGCCGCGACCAAGCAGTTCTTCAAGGATCCGGCGTCCGCGGGGCTCACCGCCTCGCTCACGTTCTTCCCCGGCGAGCGGCGGATGTGCGACGCCAGCACCTACCGCACGCCGGACGTCGAGATGACGCCGCTGCCCTCCGAGGCGTTCGGCGAGGCGATCGACGATGTCACGCCCGCGAACGACGACGACTGGGGCATGAGCACGCCGACGGCGTTCGTTGTCGACGGGACGGTCACCTTCATCAAGGCGCAGCGCCAGGAGAACCCCGGGAAGTACGCGCTCGTGCTCGTGACCGACGGCTACCCGCAGCGCTGCAGCCGAGACGCGGACAGCATCGAGGCCGTCGTCGAGCGCGTCGAGGGGGCGCGCCAGGACAACGTCCCGACCTACGTGATCGGGGTGGCCAACCCGCCGGAGGACGAGCCGGGGAACGTCGACAACCTGCGCGACATCGCGGTGGCGGGCGGCACGGGGAAGGCGTTCATCATCGAGACCGGCAACCCCGACGCGACCGCGACCGCGTTCAGGGCGGCGATCGACGAGATCCGCGGCGCCGCGGTGTCGTGCACGGTCGCGATCCCGGCCGCTCCCGACGGGCGGACGTTCGACAAGCAGCGGGTGCGCGTGACGTACACGAGCGGAGGGGGCCAGCCGAAGGCCGTCGCGTACGATCAGGAGTGCGCGAGCGCCGACGCCTGGCGCTACGACAATCCATCGAACCCGACGCAGATCGAGCTCTGCGAGAGCGTGTGCGGCGCGATACAGTCCGATCCCCAGGCGTCCCTGGGCGTCGACTTCACCTGCGAGGACGTGATCGACATCCCGCAGTGATCGGCGGCGGGCGCGCTCCCTGATCCGGGCGCGCCCGCCGCTCGCATGGCGCGTGGGTGCGCGTCGCGAGCGCTTCCCTCAGGGCGCGCAGGCGGCCTGTGGGCTGAAGAGCGCCGGGGCGAGGCCCCGGTAGTCCTCGTGGGGCACGCCGCCGCGGAGATCGCCGCCGAGCTTGTAATAAAAGCACCGCGAGGCGGGGATCCCGGCGGCCGTGTACGTCGCCACGTCGCTCGGCATGTTGCCGAAGCCGAAGGAGGGCACGATGCCCGTGCGCGCCTTGAGCCATCCGAGCTCGATGGTCTTGTACCTGGCCGCCGCGCCGCCGAACGCGCCGGTGACGCCGATGGTGGTGTGGAGGATGCCCGGCGGGAAGCCCTGCTCTCGCAGCCAGACCCTCGTGCTGCCCACGAGCCACTCGGGGCGCGCTGTCACATAGAAAAGGTAGATCCCGCTCTCGGCGAGGGCGCGCATCGCCTCCGCCGCGCCGGGGTGGGCGGCCGGCGGGCCGCCGCCGACGAGCTCGCTGACGACCGCCACCTCGCTCGACGTGAGCGTCCCGTCGACGTCGGTCACGGCCACCTGCGCGCCGGGCGGGAGGACCTCGATGAACAGATCCGCGCTCGTGGCGTCGCCGGCGACGGCGAGGTGGACGCGGTGGCGGCCGACCTCGAGGCGCCGGCCCGCGGCGAGGTCGATGTAGACACGCCCGCCGGTGTCCGGGATCCCCTCCGTGGTCGGGTGCGGGTGGTCGTCGTCGCTCGTCCGGAAGGTGCCGAGCCGCTCCCAGGCGCCGCTGCAGCCGCGGAGCAGGTAGGCCTCGACGTCCTCGTCCTCGAGATCGTCGTCCTGCGGCCCGTAAGCGAGCTTCGCGATGGCCCACTGCGGCCCGTCGGCGCGGGCGAAGAGGTCGCGCCCGCGGTGGCGCGGCCACCCGGCCGCGACCAGGCGCGAGCGCGTGTGCCTGAACCCGCGCGGCAGGGCGGCCGGGGGCGGCGCGTCGCACGCCGGACGGGCCGGGCAGGCGCCCGCCCGGGGCCGCGGCGGCGCGGGAGCGTCAGCCTGACGCGGGGCACCGGCGCAGGCGACGAACGAGACGGCGGCGAGGACCAGCGGGGCGAGCGGGGCGGGGCGCACCATGTCCACGTATACCGCGTTGGTCGTGGCCGTGAACGTGGTCGTGGTCGCCAGCGTTCAGGTCCAGAAGCCGGTCGGCTGCCCCAGGAGCGCGGCGCCGGCCTGGCCGAACCAGCCCTCTGCGGCGGCGGCGTGCTGCGAGAAGGTGTGAATGTCCCGGAACCGCCGTTGCACCGGCGAGGCATTCCGGGCGACTCCGCCTCCGCCCGCCTGATAGCAGGCGTCCACGGCCCGGGCGGTCACCTCCGTCACCCAGGCCAGGGCGCCCGAGATCCTCGGCGCCATCGCGAGGGCGGCGCCAGGGTTGTTCACGCACGCGTCCCAGAGCTCGTCCCCCATGTCGCGCAGCAGGGCGCGCGCCGCGCGGACGCTCGTCTCGGCGCGGCCGAGGTTCACCTGGAACAGCGGGGAGTCCGCCAGCTGGGCGCGCGCATACAGCCGCTTCTTGCCCGAGCTCGCGAGCGTCACGACGTCGTCGAGCGCCCCCTGGGCGATCCCCACGGCCACGGCCCCCATGTGGAGCACGAAGTGCAGGACCGGCGCGACGAAGCCCGGCCCGGCCACCGACGGCTGGCCCCCGAAGATATCGAAGGTGTTCACCTCGGGGCAGAAGGCCCCTTCCAGCGCGATATCGTGGCTCCCCGTGCCGCGCAGGCCGAGCACGGACCAGGTGTCGATGATGCGCGCCTCGCCCGCCGGGAACAGCATGCCCCGCATCTCTGGCGTCTCGCGCACCTCGCCCGCCTCGCCCGCCGGGCCCATCCGCGGGCGGCCGCCGTCCATGATCACGCAGTTTCCGAACAGCCAGCTGGCGTGCTCGCAGCCGCTCGCGAAGCTCCAGCGCCCGGTGACCCGGTAGCCGCCGTCCGTCGCGTGGGCTTCCCCCTGCGCGTTGAAGCCGCCGCCGATGATCACGTCCGGCCCGCCGGCGTAGATGGCGTCGAAGCGCTCGCGCGGCAGGAGCGCGAAGAGGTTCGGGCTCTCCGAGCCGATCATCACGGTCCAGCCGGTGGCCCCGTCCGCCCGGGCGAGCGCCTCGAGGACGTCCATCCCCGTGCGCAGATCGACCTCGTGGCCGCCGTGGCTCCTCGGCACGAACATCCGGAAGCAACCCGCCGCCTTGAGCTGGCCGAGGAGATCCGCGGGGAGGCGCCGCGCCTCCTCGATCTCGGCGCTCCGTGACGCGATCGCGGGGGTCAGGTCACGGACGGCATGCAGCACCTTCGCGGCGTCTTCGTTCTTCATCGCTCGCTCCTTGAAATCGGGGGGGTGGCAGAGCCCGTGAAGGCCCGGCAAAACGGCTCATCGTACGGCGGTTCTGGCGCTCCGCGCGGACTTTCGGTACCCCTCCGCCGGGAGGAACGTCATCGCGGGTCGGTCACGCGGCCCATGAACAGCACGGCGCCTGTCGCGACGTCGCGGATCAGGAAAACGAACGGGTGATCCGCGCGGAACACCTGGGGCTGCGCCGGGGCCGACCGTGTCGTCATGACCACGCCCGTGGCCGCGGCGGCCTCGGTCCCTTCCTCGTTGACCTCGACGAACGCCTTGTGGCGGACCTGGGAGATGAAGAGCGGCTCCGCCCTCGTGATCCCGGTGAAGTCGGCCTTCTTGTCGTCGAACGCGAGCGGCATGCCCAGCGCGCTCAGGGTCGCCGACAGCTCGAGCTCGGCGGTCATCTTGAAGCGCGGGAGCGCCACGTCGACCCGCGCCGGATGGAGCGCCTCCACGTACGCCTTGAGCTCCCCCGCCGAAAGGCGCTGCTCCACCTTCGCCAGCCCGTCCACCTGCTCGGGCAGGACGACGACCATGGCCAGCCGGCGCTCGGGGCTCTGCGCCTCGTACGCGAGCTCCAGCACCGACGCGTCAGCGGCCTTTCCGAAGCCCGCCAGCAGCGTCTTGCGCATCATCGGCACGGCCGGCGCCGTCCCGGGCTTGACCGTGAACGGCTCGTTCTTGGTGGCCCGCTTGTCGAACGGCGTCGCCCACTTCCCCTTGAAGTACACGGCGTTCGTGAGCACGAGCCGGGTGAGACCGGTGATGCTGCCGGCGGGCATCAGGTCCTTGATCTTCCCGTTCGTCTGTTGCTCGACCCATTGATTGATGCGCCCCCGCGCCGGCTCGCTCCCGCCCTTGAAGTCGACGAGCTCGATCCCGGCCCCGTAGTGCTGCTGGGTGGTGCTCTGGAACGCGGGCTCGATCGGCAGCCCGGCCTGGCCCCACAGCCGGTTGGCGATCCGGAGCTCGGGCCCCTTGGGCCCGGTCGCCAGCGCCAGCTCCTTGAGGAGCCCGGCGAACGCGGGGTGGAGCGCCTCGGGCGGGAGGGTGAACTCGAGCGTCTTCGCCATCTGGGCCGCGGTCTCGCCGCGGGCGCCGGCGTAGGTCATGGCCAGCGCGGTCGAGATGCTCGCCGGCGAGAAGAAGAGCTTGTCTTTCGTGGCGGCGAGCTTGCCGTAGAGGCGCTGCGCGAACGCCGCGTTCGCGTCGGCGAGCGCCGTGGCCGGCGGCGGGGCCGGCGGCGTTGCGTCCGGCGAGGCGGGCTCGCTCGGCCCAGGGGCCGCCGCCTCGGAGGCCGGCTTCGCGCCGGGACAGACGTGCTCCCACCGGCACGCCCCGCCCTCGGCGCGCGCGCACTGCGGGGTGCCGGTGGAGCCGTCGTCGCAGACGCGGGCGATCATCGCGAGGGGGCCGCAGTCGGCGGGCTGGCACGCGGACGCGCTCGGGGCCGGCGCGGCCGGCGGGACGTTATCCCGGGCCTGACACCCGAGCCCCAGCAACGTGCACAGCGCGGTCGTGAAGAACGAGATCGGTCTGGCCATGGCGCTGCGGTACCAGCGCGCCCGGCCGGCGGGAAGCTCGACCGGAAGACGGAACGCGGCGAGGGCGCGAGCTCCTACCGCGCCGGCGGGCGTCGCCGCGCGGCGCGCGCCGTCAGAAGTTGTGGACGAACGTGAACCGGCCAGCGAGCTTGTTCCCGCCGATCTGGCTCTCCTCCTGCGTCTCGTAGCCGAGGTAAAGGAGCAGCTTGTTTCCCGTGCCGTAGTTCAGCCCGATCACGCCGCCGACCTGCAGGCTGGCGAGGCCGCTCTCGTCGACGTCCGCACCGGCGGTCAACGGGTCGTCCTCGAGCGCGACCTCGTTGAGGTCGATCGTGGCCTCGAGGTGCGGGCCGATGCCGAAGTCGTCGATGGGGTAATAGAGCAGGAAGTCCCGCGTGTAGACGTAGTTCTGGACGCTCTCGTTGAACATGCTGGAGAACGACCCCAGGATCCACGACTCGAAGTAAACGGGCTTCGCGTCGACGAAGGTGAACAGCTGCGGGGCGACCAGCGCCGCCGGCTCCATCGTCATGAAGTTGAACGAGAAGCCCACCATCGGGTTGATGGTGACAGGGCCCATCGTGAAGGCGGGGCCGATGTCGAACTCCGCGGTTCCCAGCGTGGTGAGGTAGATGTCGCTCGAGAGGCTGATGGGGCCGACCTGGTGCGAGGCGCCGGCCCAGAGCTGGAGACCGAGGCTGTCTGCGTCGAAGCGGAACCAGCTCGGGATCGGCGCCGGCGCGGCGGGCTCCGCCGCGGGCGTCGGCGCCGCCGCGGCCGCTGCGCCCGGATCAGCCGGGGGCGGCGCGGGATCCTGAGCCCAGGCGGCCGGCGACGCGAGCAATCCCACGACGCAAGCGAGCGCCGAGCAACATCTCCCCATATCGTTCTCCATCATCGAATTGCCTCCTCTGCGCAGCATGAGGTGAAAGCAACATGAAACATGAGAGCAACATGAAACATGAGAGCAACATGAAACGTAACGGCAGTCGGCTGACACTAACGTAATGGAGAGCAATTAGGCAAAGCCCATGTGCACGGAGAGCCTCCGAGCGGCGCGCGGCGGCGTGGCCTGCCTGCGCTGGCGCAGCTCGCTAGCGACAGGCGTCGATCGGGCAGGGGAGCGGCTTGAGCCGTTGGCGGCGCTCGATCGCGGGCGCGGCGCCGTTCGCCGGGGGCGCGCAGGGGGGAGAGGGCCTGCGCGTGGTCTGAGAGGAGGATCACACGGGGATGTGCTGGATGCCCGCGGCCGCCCCGAGCGACGCCAGCGCGGCGGCCCCGACGAGGAGCAGCGTCATCTTCAGCAGCGTCCCCTCGATCTGGTCGGTGACGAGGCCGTCGACGCCCTGGGCGAGCTCGTCCCGCACCTTCAGCAGGTCGATGCCGCCTCCCTGGTTGGCCTCGTTGCGGAAGCGCGCCAGCGTCAGCTTCTCGATGGTCCCGAGCAGCTGCGCCTCGATCCTGCGCCGCAGGAACCCCCGCACGCCGCCCCCTGTCGGCGCGGCCTGCACCCTGTGGATCACGGCGAGGCGCAGGCGCTTCACCGCCTCGTTGAGCGGGACCCGCTCCACCGCCTGCGCCATCCGCCCGCCGCGGGCGCCCGCCTCGGCCTGCTCGGAGACGCCGAGCAGCCGCTCGAACACGGCGGTCACGAGCATCCCGCCGAGGCGCTTCGCCCGCACGATCTGAAGGATGCCCGTGCCGAGCGCCCGCTTCCACGACAGCGTGAAGCCGATCACGGCGGAGAGCGCGAGCGCCGCGACGGCCGCCAGCCCCCCGCGCAGCGCCGAGCCGTCGGCCGCGATGGCATACGACGAGGCCGCGAGGACGAGGGCCAGGAACGACATGGCCGCGGCGGTCAGGAAGAAAGAGCGGAGCGCAGGTCCCAGCGCCCCGGCGACGCCTTGCACGAACGGTCGAAGATCCATGACCGCTCAGCTGACCACGCCCGCCACGCGGCGAAAATGCCGAACCTGACGGGCGCGCGTCGATCCCGTCGATCCCGTCGATCCCGTCGATCACGTCGATCACGTCGAGCGCGGGGAGCGGGCCCGGAGGGCGCCCCTCGGCGCTCCTCCTGGTTCACCGGCTCACCGGCTCACCGGCTCAGATGACGCCGAACTTCTTGCCGACCTTCTCGAACGCCTCGAGCGCGTGATCGAGGTGCTTGCGCTCATGGGTCGCCATGTAGCTCGTGCGCAGGACCTGTTGCTTGGGCGGGACGCCGGGTGTGATGAACGGATTCACGTAGAGCGAGTAGTCGTCGAGGAGCGACTTCCACATCATCACGGTCTTGAGATCGTCGCGGATGTAGATGGGGATGACGGCCGTCTCGGTCTTGCCGAGCTCGAAGCCGAGCCGCTGCAGCTCCGTGCGCATGTACGTGAAGTTCTCGCGGAGCTTCTCCTGGCGCCAGGGCTCCTCCTGCATGACCTCGAGCGAGGCCATGGCGGCGGCCACGCAGGGCGGCGCGGCGCTCGCCGCGAAGAGGAAGCTGTAGGCGAAATGCTGAATATAATCGAGCACCTTTCGCTCACCGACGAGCCAGCCGCCGATCGAGGCGAGCGACTTCGAGAAGGTGCCGCCGATGAGGTCGACCTCCTTCTCGAGGCCGAAGTGCGCGGCGGTGCCGCGGCCCCCGGGGCCGATGACGCCGAGCGCGTGCGCGTCGTCGACGAGGAGCCGCGCCTTGTGCTTCTTCACCACCTCGACGATCCCGGGCAGACTCGCGATCTCGCCCTGGGCGCTGAAGACGCCGTCGGTGATCACGAGGGCGCCCTCGGTGTCGGCGATCTCGGAGAGCGCGCTGTCGAGCGCGGCGGGATCGCTGTGCTTGTAGCGCACCATCCGGGCGCCGGCCGCCTGCGCGAGCCGCACGCCGTCGTAGATGGATGCGTGATCGTCCTTGTCGATCATCGCGACGCTCCGCTTGTTGCTGAGCAGCGCCGAGATGGTCGCGATGTTCACCTGATAGCCCGTCGTGAACACGAGCCCCGCCTCCTTGCCGTGGTAGGCGGCGAGCTTCTGCTCGAGCTCGTTGTGGAGGCGCATCGACCCGTTCACGAGCCGGGAGCCGGTCATGCTGGTGCCGTATTTGTCGATGGCGTTCCGCGCGGCTTCCCGCACCTTCGGGTGGGTCGTCAGCCCGAGGTAGTTGTTCGAGCCGAGCATGATCACGGTCCGGCCCTCGAGCTGCGCCTCGGGGCCGTTGTTGAAGTCGAGCGGGCGGAAGAAGGGGTAGACGCCCATGGCGCGGGCGTTGTCCGCGGTCATGAACTTGTACGCCTTCTCGAACACGTCGCGCCCGCCGATCCGCGACAGCGACGTCCGCGCCGCCATCTGGGTCGCGAGCTGCTGCTCGGCCGCCGCGGCCACGTAGGTGCCGGCGCCGTTCGCGCCCGCGCCGTTCGCGCCGACGCCGTTCACGTGCGTGCGGGCGGCGCGCTCGCGCGGCGCGTCGCCGCTCGCCGTCTCCTCCACGACCGACAGCCCCGCGCCGCCCGCGGCGGGCTGGCGGGCCGCCGAGCGGGACGGCGTCGCCACGTGGACGCCGGCCTCGTCGTCGAGCGCGGGATCGATGTTCGGGAGCGCGTGCCCGTTGAGCAGGATGTCCCAGGCCTCCGCGGCCCGCTCCCGGGCGGCGCGCAGGCGGTTCTTCGCGTCCATGACCCCCGTGGCGAGCCGCATCACGCGATCGTTGCTGACGACACGGACGACCACGCCCGACGAGGTGAGCTTCTTTGCTTGGTCGACCAGACGATCCTTCATCCTCATGCCCTGGCTCCTCACGCGATCGAATTAAGGGGCGCGGTCCTGTCCGCGAAAGCCGCTCCGGCGTGCAGGATCGAGGCCTCTCGAGCCCCTGCTGGTTCCCTGCGCGTGTCGCCGCTAAAGCAGCCTGCGCGGGCCGCGTCAACTGCCACCACCGCGTCGTCCCGGCGCGCCGCGCGCGCCGCGAAGCGCCGTCGCCGCGCACGCGCATTCCGCGTCGCGCAGGGGCGTTCGCGTGGTGCGCGGCGACGTTCGCAGAGCTCGCCCGCTGTGGGCCCGCGCGCGCCGCGCCCGACTCCCAAACACCGCGGAGGACAGGCTGCGGCAGGGGCAAAGACGCAACTCGTTGCGGAGTGGTGCGCGCCGGTGTAGGAAAAGTTTTCAGGGTGTATGCGCCGTGTCCTAGTCGTTGACGACGAAGAAAACCTGCGCCTCGTGGTGCGCACGTTCCTCAAGCGGGACGGCTACGAGGTCGAGGCGGTCTCGAGCGGCGAGGAGGCGCTCGCGATGGTCGAGACGTTCGGGCCCGACGTCATCCTGACCGACGTCCGGATGCCCAGGATGGGCGGGCTCGATCTGCTGGCGACGCTGAAGGCCAAGGGCAACGAGGCCACGGTCATCGTGATGAGCGCCTACGGCAACGTCGACCTGGCGATCGAGGCGATGAAGGCGGGCGCTTACGATTACCTCCAGAAGCCGTTCAAGGCCGAGGAGGTGCTGCTCACGCTCCGCAAGGCCGAGGAGCGGGAGGCGCTCCGCCGCGAGAACCGCGTCCTGCGCCAGGAGATCCGGCGGGAGAACCTCTTCGAGGAGATCCTCGCGAAGAGCCCGCCGATGCAGGTGATCTTCAAGACGATCGCGAAGGTCGCCGACTACAAGACCACGGCGCTCATCACGGGCGAGAGCGGCGTCGGCAAGGAGCTCGTGGCCCGGGCGATCCACCGGCGGTCGAGCCGCCGCGGCGGGCCGTTCGTCGCGGTCAACTGCGGGGCCATCCCGGAGAACCTGCTGGAGAGCGAGCTCTTCGGGTACAAGCGGGGCGCGTTCACCGACGCGGTGAACGACAGGGCGGGGCTGTTCGAGCAGGCGAACCACGGCACGCTGCTGCTCGACGAGATCGGCGAGCTGCCGCTCCCGCTGCAGGTGAAGCTGCTCCGGGTGCTCCAGGAGGAGACGCTCCGCCGGCTGGGGGACAGCAAGGACATCAAGGTCGACGTCCGCATCCTCGCGGCGACCCACCGCGACCTCTTGGCCGAGACCCAGGCCGGCCGGTTCCGCGAGGACCTCTTCTACCGGATCAACGTGCTCCCGATCGCGATCCCTCCGCTCCGCGAGCGGCGGGAGGACATCCCGATCCTCATGGATCACTTCCTCGCGAGGAACAACGCGCGGTTCGGCATCAACATCCGCGGCTTCGAGCCCGAGGCGAGGCGGCTGCTCCTGGAGTACCGCTGGCCGGGCAACGTGCGGGAGCTGGAGAACACCGTCGAGCGCGCCATGGTGCTCTGCGAAGGCGAGCGCATCGGCGAGGCCGACCTGCCCGAGCGGATCCGCGAGGCGCGCGATCCGATCCAGATGCAGCTGACGAGCGGCGAGCTGTCGATCAAGAAGACGTCCCGCGTCATCGAGGAGATCCTCATCCGGCGCGCGCTCCAGAAGACGAAGGGCAACCGGACCAAGGCGGCCGAGGTGCTGGAGATCAGCCACCGGGCGCTGCTCTACAAGATCAAGGACTACCGGATCGATCTCTGACGACGACGGGCCGGCTGGGACCACAACCGAGCGCGGGCGGCACAAGAGCTCTCTTGCGCCCGTCGCTTCAGGCGGCTACGTCGTCCCGCTCCCCCATGAAGAAGAATTACGTTCTCGACGCGAACGTCCTCCTCCACGATCCGCACGCGATCTTCAGGTTCGAGGACAACGACGTCATCATCCCGATCTACGCGATCGAGGAGATCGATCAGTTCAAGCGGGAGGGCTCCGAGCGCGGGCGCAACGCGAGGACGATCGCCCGGCTGCTCGACGAGGTCCGCGGCGCCGGGACGCTCGCGACCGGGGTGCTGCTCGAGAGCGGCGGGACGCTGCGGATCGCGATCCCGGAGCGGCGGCCGGAGCTGCTCGTGGGGCTGGAGTCCGGATCGCAGGACAACGCCATCCTGCAGACGGCGATCGACATCCGCGATCGGCACAAGGATCGGCCGACCATCTTCGTGACGATGGACACGAACCTCCGGATCCGCGCCGACGCGCTCGGGATCCCGGCGGAGACGTACGAGAACCAGCGGGTGCACGACCCGGCCATCGAGCAGTCGGTGGTGGAGCTCGAGGTGCCCGGCGCCGAGGTCGACGCGTTCTTCCAGAACGGCTCTCTCTCCGGCGCCAACCTCGCGGATCTGTTGCCGAATTCTGCGGTCTTGCTGCGCGACGCGGGGGCGCCGAGCCACACGGCGCTCGGCCGGTTCGACGCCGCGCGCGGGCAGATCGTCGCGCTCCGCGTCGGGCGGGAGGGGGTGATGGGGGTCCGGCCGCGCAACAAGGAGCAGGCGTTCGCGCTGGACCTCCTGCTCGACGATTCGGTCCGGCTGATCACGCTGATCGGCAAGGCCGGGACGGGCAAGACGCTCCTCGCGCTCGCGGCGGCGCTCAAGCGGACGACCGAGGACAACGCCTACAGCCGGCTGCTCGTGAGCCGGCCGATCATGCCGCTCGGGCGCGATCTGGGCTTCCTTCCGGGCGACGTGGACGAGAAGCTGAACCCGTGGATGCAGCCGATCTTCGACAACCTCGAGTTCCTTTTCTCGAACGGCGGCACGAGGCCGGGGCGCGACGCGCGCGGCTTCGTGGAGCTCCTGGAGAGCGGGCAGATCCAGGTCGAGCCGCTGACCTACATCCGGGGGCGCAGCCTGCCGCACCAGTACCTCATCGTGGACGAGGCCCAGAACCTCACCCCGCACGAGGTGAAGACGATCATCACGCGGTGCGGCGAGGGGACCAAGATCGTGCTGACCGGCGACCCTCAGCAGATCGACAACCCGTACGTGGACCACGCGTCGAACGGCCTGCTCGTGGTGGCGGAGCGGTTCAGGCACGAGCGCATCGCGGGTCACGTGGTGCTCGCCAAGGGCGAGCGCAGCGAGCTCGCGGAGCTCGCGGCGAACCTGCTCTGAGGCGGGCGGCACCGGGCGCGCGGCGCTCTCACGGGGCAGGGGCACACGGGGCGGGGGCGTACTTGGAAGGAGCGGCGGGCCGTGGCGCGGCGTCATCGAGCTAGGTCGGCCGAGCGGCCGGCGCCTCCGGCGTGGGTGCCGGACGCGGATCGGCTCCTCGGCGCCGCGGCGCGGCGGATCCGCGTCGTCGGGTCGAGCACGCCGGTGAACCTCGTCGAGGAGCTCGCGCGGCTCGCCGCCTCCTGGGCTCGGAGCGGCGGGGAGCTGCCGCGGTTCACCTACGCGCCCGCGCAGGACCACGGCGATCTCCGGAAGGCGATGGAGGCGGCGGCCGAGCGGCTCGCGGGGCAAGGGGAGCTCGGCGCGGTCTACGCCGGCCGCGCGAGCGAGCTCGCCGCGGAGGCCGCCATCTGCGAGGCCGCGGGCGGGGCCGGGTGCTGGGCCGCCGCGCGCCGCCGCTACGCCGCGCGCGACGCGTTCGACGAGCAGGCGGACGCGCTCGCCGCGGCCTGGGTCGAGCAGGAGGCGGGCGCCGCGCCCGGCGACGAGGTGCGGGTGCGGAGCGATGACGCGCGCTCGCCCCGGTCGCTCGTGTCGCGGATGCGCCGCGAGATCGGGGCGCGGCGCCTCCCCCTCCGGGTCGTGATCGCCGACATCGCGCCGCTCGCCGCGACGGGCGACGGGGTGATCCAGGTCGCGCGGGGGCGCATGCTCACGCGCGACGACGTCGAGCGCACGGTGCTCCACGAGATCGAGGGGCACGCGGCGCCCAGCGTGCGCGCCGCGGCGCTCCCGCTCGGGATCTTCGCGATCGGGACCGCGAACGGGGGCGACGATCAGGAGGGCTGGGCGCTCGCGCGCGAGCGCGCCGCGGGGTACCTGGTCGGCGCCCGCCGGATCGAGCTCGGGCTGCGCCACCTCGCCGCGCGGAGCGTCGAGCGCGGCGCGGGCTTCGTCGAGACCGCGCGGCTTCTCGAGGCGCGCGGCGCGCGCTCCACGGGGGACGCCCTGCGCATCGCGGCGCGTGTCCACCGGGGCGGCGGCCTCGCGCGGGAGGTCGTCTATCTGCCGGCGCTGCTGCGGGTCGAGGCGCTGCTCGTGGAGCAGCCAGCGCTGGGGCCGGTGCTCGCCTCGGGCCGGGTCTCGGTGGGCGCAGCAGCGTCGCTCTCGTCCTGGGCCAGGGAGAGGTGATGGACCGTGGTTGCCCCGCTCGACCGGCGTTGCCCGGATCCATCGGGAGGATGGGAAGCCGGGAAGAAAAGTCCGATCCTGGCTGAACTTCGTGCCTTCCTGTGAAGCCGATCCCATGAAATGAAGGCAGCGCCGGTCGGGTAAGGAGCGGGTGAGGAGCGGGCGAGAAAGGGGGCTGCGTGAAGGGAAGGATCACTCCAGCCGTGCGAGCACGGCATGGAACGCGCTTGAGGTGGTGGCCGGCGGGCGGGCTGCCTCGCGCGTGCGGTCGCATCCGGGTCGACCGCGCGGCGTGCGGCGGCGGCCCTGGGCGCGGATGGGCCGGTGGGCGGAGGTGGGCATGAACTCGAAGAAGGCCATGGAGAGGGAACCCAGGCGGCTGCCGAGGGGAGGCGAGCCCCCGACGGTGGTCCTCAAGGGGGACCTCCATGTCCTGGAGCTCGGTGCGGGCCTGATGCTCGACGTGTTCATCAACGTCGAGGGGCGCCTGACGACGTTCGTCAGCCTGGATGGCCAGCTCATCGCGGAGCTCCGCGTCGCGGGTCTCGCCTGAGGTCCCGGGCCGATCAGGGGCCCGAGAACTCCCGGACGACGCGGAGGATGCCCTCCCCGTAGCTCGAGATCTTCGCCTGCCCCATGCCGCGCGCGAGCGCGAGGTCGTCGAGCGACGCGGGCCGGATCCGCGCGATCTCCCGGAGCGTCCGGTCGTGCGCGATGACGTAGGCGGGCAGCGACTTCTCCTTCGCGAGCGCGGCCCTGTGGGCCCGGAGCGCCTCGAACAGCGGCACGTCGCGCTCCTCGAGCTCGACGCCGGGCTCCGCTTGCGCGCGCGAGGCGGGGAGGGGGGCGCCCGGCGCGGGGCGCGCCGCGTCGTCGGTGGTCGCTGCGGACGTGAACGCCTGCGGGGCCGGCTGCGCGCGCGCCCGCGGGGGGGGCGCGGCCGCCGGCGAGCGCGGAGCGGGCGATGGGCCCGGCGCCGCGCGGAGCGGGCGATGGGCCCGGCGCCGCGCGGCGGGGACCGGGAGCCGCACCCGCGCGGGCACGTCTCCGCGCATCACGCGCCAGCCCGCCGGCGTGATGAGGGGGACGGGGAACTCGCCGGTCGTGAGATCGATCCAGGCGTTGGCGAGCAGCGCGCGGAGGATCGACATCGCCTCGTCGTGGCTCTTTTTCTCGAGGACGCCGAACGTCGAGAGCCGGTCGAGCCCCATGCGGCGGACGCGCTCGTTCGACTCGCCGATCAGCATCGACGCGACCGCCTGCATCCCGGCGCCGCCCTTCACCCGCGCGACGCCGGCGAGCGCGCGGCGCACGAGGTCGTTGTCGCGGGCGAGCGCGGCCGGGTCGCTCGCCTCGAGGGCGTCGACCTCGAGGCAGACGTCGCAGTGGCCGCAGCCGCCGAGCGACTCGGCCTCGTCGCCGAAGTAGCGGAGGATGAAGTCGTGCCGGCACGTCGCGGCGTCGACGTAGCGGAGCAGCTCGCGGAACAGCCCCCAGGCGCGCGCGGCGTCGTCGGCGCTCGCCTCGACGCCCCCCTCGCCGAGCTGGCAGAGCCGGCGGCGCAGCGCGATGTCCGCGGGCGCGAACAAGAGGAGGCCGCGGGCCGGGGCGCCGTCCCGCCCGGCGCGGCCGACCTCCTGGTAATACGCCTCGATCGACGACGGCGGCTGGGCGTGCACGACGAGGCGGACGTCGGGGCGATCGATCCCCATGCCGAAGGCGTTCGTGGCCACGACCACGGAGAGGCTGCGATCGGCGAAGCCCGCCGAGATGCGCGCGCGGGACTCGGGGGCGAGCCCGGCGTGATACGCTTCCGCGTTCCAGCCGGCGTCGCGGAGCGCCTCGGCGAGGCGCTCGGCTCCCTTGCGGGTGGCCGCGTAGACGATGCCCGCCCCGCGGGGCCGCCCGGGATCGCCGAGGGCCTCCATCAGCGCGCGCGCCGTGCGGCGCCCGGCCTCGCGCGGGCCGTCGACGGCGGAGACCTGCAGGTGGAGGTTGGGCCGGGCGAAGCCGCGCAGGATCACCTTGGGCGGCGGCTCCTCGGGGCCGCGCCCGCTCACCGCATCGCCGCCGCCGTCGCCCGCGCCGTCGAGCGCGGGCAGCGGCCAGCCGAGCCGGCGGATGATCTCGTCGCGCGCGTCGGGGGTCGCCGTCGCGGTGCAGGCGAGGACCCGGGGCGGCCGGAGCCGCGCGAGCGCGGCGCCGATGCGCAGGTAGTCGGGCCGGAAGTCGTGCCCCCACTGGACGATGCAGTGCGCCTCGTCGACGGCGACGAGCGAGAGGCGGCACGCGGCGAGCGCCTCGAGGAACCCGTCGAGGGCGAGGCGCTCGGGCGCGGCGTAGACGAGCTTGTACTCGCCGCGGCGGAGGGCGGCGAGGCGGCGGCCGTTCTCCTCGCGCGCGAGGCTGGACGCGATGAACGTCGCCGGGATGCCGCGCGCCTCGAGGGCGCGGACCTGATCTTCCATCAGGGAGATGAGCGGGCTCAGGACGAGCGCCGTGCCGGGCAGGGCGACGGCCGGGAGCTGGTAGCAGAGCGATTTGCCGCCGCCGGTCGGGGCGACCACGAGGACGCGCCCCGCGCCCCCGAGCAGGGCCTCGATCGCCTCGCGCTGCCACGGCCGGAACGCGGCGATGCCGAACCGCTCCGCGAGCACGGCGTCGAGCGACGGCGGCGGGCTCTCCGGCGGGCGCAGCGGGGAGGGGGCGAGGCGCTCGGTCACGATCGGCGAGGGGCGTTCAGCGAGGACCATGGCGGCGTCATCGAGCGAGCGCCGTGCCTGCCGAGAGCCCTAGCATTTTCGCGCGCTTGCGTCGCCAGGTGGGTGGCGGCGCCATGGCGGTGATCAGGCCTGGACGACGCCGATGCCCTTGGCGAGCGCTTCCATGTCGTCGAAGTGATAGACGTGGCGACCGCTGCGCCCGTCGAGCGCGGCGGCGACCATCGCGCCGGCGACGGTCCTCGCGTCGATGGGCCGGTACCTGCGCAGGCCGCCCTTCATCGTGAACCGGAGCGTCTGCGCCGCCGCGACGCCGATGGCCTCGCCCTTCCTGACCTCGCCCCGCTCGCCGAGGAGCAGGCTCGGCCTGAGGACGTGGACCGCCGCGAAGCTCGCCGCCGAGAGCTCCTGCTCGAGCTCGCCCTTCACGCGCAGGTAGAAGCTGGTCGAGCGCGGATCGGCGCCCACGGAGGAGACCAGGACGAACTGCTTCACCCCGGCCTTCTCGGCGAGCCTGGCGACGGTGATGGGGTAGCGATAATCGATCTCGTAGAAGGCCTCTTCGGAGCCGGCCTTGGCGATCGTCGTCCCGAGCGCACAGAACACGTCGCTCACGCCGGCGAAGTCCGCGCCTTCGAGCCGGTCGAAGTCGACGATGCGCTGCGAGAGCCGCGCGTCCTCGATCGGGGCCGGGCGGCGGAGCAGGGCGACGACCTTCGTGTACGCTGGCTGTTGCACGAGGAGGCGCAGGCAGTGGCCGCCGACGAGGCCCGTTCCTCCCACGATGAGAGCTGTCTTGTCGACCGTCATGTCTTCCATGTCCGTGCGGAATCACCCGCGGAGAGCGCCGCCGCGGGGATCCACAGCCGTACCACGCAGCGTAACGCAAGCGGCGCGCGAACCATAGCGGCCGGCCGCGCGCGGCGCGAGCGGACCGACGGCGCGGCCTCCCCACGCTTCCTTTCCTGGTGTGTCCGGGCGCTACATGCTCAGTCTTGGTCAGTCACGCGCCAGCCACGCGCCGCGCTCGCCCGGAGCAGCATAGACGGACGACCGCTGTCCTCAGGTGAGCGGCGCGCTGGCGACCTTCTGCGAGCGCTTCGCGCGCTGGGCGTGGAAGGCCTTGACCGCCATCGGGATGACCAGCTCCCGGTGCTTGGGTACCAGGTTGTTCGGCAGCTGCTCGACTGGCCACCAGGCGCCCGTCGCCGGGACCTCGGCGAGCTTCGCCTGATGGACCCGGGAGAGCATCCAGCCGCGCGCGGCGGCCGAGAAGTAGTCGCCGACGAACGTGAAGTCGGAGATCGTCATCCCGACCCGGTGGAGGACGTGCTCGGGCTGCTCGCCCGGCGAGAGGACGCTGCCGGGGCAGCACCACTCTCCAGGGCCTGCCGCCGACGCTCCGCGCTGTGTCAGGAGCACCTCGATGGCGCCGGAGTCCGCGTTCCTCCGGAGGCATACGGCGTCCGCGGCGAGGTGGATGGGGAGCCGGGAAAGAGCGTTGATGAGCGAGCTGCCGAGCGGCTCCCGTGGATCGACGTACCCGAGGAGCCAGCCGGCCATCGACTTGATGAGCCTCATCTCGGCATCCTCCGCGAGGGCGCGCGGCGGGGCCGCTGGAGCACCGCCCGCCGGGCGTTCAGGCGAGCGCGCCGGCGCTGCTCAGGCCTGGACGTCGTGCCAGGGTCGTTCTTCGCGCTGCTGCCGGGGCGGCGCGGCCGGGTCGATGGGATAGAGGTTCGAGTTGGATCTTTCATAGAGGTTGCTGCGTTGGTGTCGTTGTGCGTTGTTGCATGATGTTGCGCAGGTTCAGATCTTCATGTCGTTTCTCCTGGGATGTCGGGCTGCGCCGACGACGTTGAGGAGCGTACAATGCGCTCTGTTTCTTTGTCGTTTCAGTCGTGCAGCTCGGACGTGAATCGTTGTCCTGCGTCGTTGCTCGCGTGTACCGCCGAGCTCCTGACGCCGGTGTTCGGGGGTCGTGCGTGAGAGTCGCTGGTGCTCCGGGCAGCGCGAGCGCGCCTGCGTTCGCCGGGGCATCGATGACACCTGGGTGTCAGCCGGGCAGTCGTCGCGTCGTCCGCGCTGGCCCGCCGGCTTCATCCTCCTCGGCGCTCTCGGTCACCTCCGCATCGACGTCGATGACCTGCCATGACGCCGGTTGCCCGCGGGACGCGCCGGCGCGCTCGCCGAACGGCCCGCCGCTCAGGTCGATGACCTTCATGCTGAAGAACGCGCCGTTGCCCGGGCCGCCGACGCCGATGCCGGCGGCGCTCGCCGCGGCCACCCGCCGCTCGAACCGCTCCCGCACCACCGCCGCGATGCGACGGCGCACCGGCGGGAGCAGGAGCAGGAGCCCTGCCACGTCGGTCAGCACCCCCGGCGTGACGAGCAGGGCCGCCCCGAGGAGCACAAGGAGCCCTCCCGTGAGCCCCTCGTCCGGGACGCGCCCCGCGGCCATCGCGCCGCGCCACGAGGCGAGCACCTTGAGCCCCTCGCGCTTCGCGAGCGCCGCGCCGAGGACCGCCGTCCCGAGCGCGATCGCCACGGTAGGCCAGAAGCCGATGACGTCGCCGATCGACAGGAGGAGCCAGAGCTCCAGGAACGGGAGCGCCGTGAAGAGCAGGATGAGCTTGCCCATGACCCCCGTCGTCTAGCGCCGCTCGCCGCGCCGCGCACGCGTGAGGCCGCCCGCCGCCGGCGTCGCTGCCGGGCGCCGTGCGCCGTCATCACGCGCCGCGCGCCGTCATCGGCCGCCGCTGAGTCCCGCGAGGCCGGCTGTTCCATGCTCCGCCATGGATTCTGCGCCGGAGTACCGGCCGCGGGGAGAGTGCGCTAAGAGCGCTTGCCCCGGAGAAATCCATGACGACTGTCCCCGTGGAGCAGGAAAAGGTGGAGGCGTGCCGCGCGTTTGCCGCCGACATCGCCGACGAGGTGCAGCGCTTCATCGACCGCCACACAACGGTCGGCGTCGAGCGCACGGTCGCCCGCGCCTACGGCGTGGTCGGCGCCGACGCCGAGGGGACGCCGCTCGTGAACGCGCTCGTCGATCGCATCCACAGGGCGGGGCAAGCCGGCCGCGGTGTCGCGTACCACCTCGGCCGGGCGCTCTGCGAGGGCGCCGGCTCGGTGCAGGAGGCCGCGGAGATGCTGGCGTTCAGCGAGGCGGCCGACCTCGGCGCGGGGCCCTCCGCGGCCGAGGCGCGCGGCGCGCTCGAGGCCGCGACGCGGGAGGCGATCGCCCGGATCGACAGGGCCCGCGATGAGCGCGAGGCCACCAAGGCGGCGCACCGGGTCGGCGTCGCGCCGCTCAAGTACGTCATCGTCGCGACGGGCAACATTTACGACGACGCCGTGCAGGCCAAGGCCGCCGGGTTCGCCGGCGCCGACGTCGTCGCCGTGATCCGCGCGACCGCCCAGTCGCTCCTCGACTACGTCCCGGAGGGGCCGACCACCGAGGGATACGGCGGCACGTACGCGACCCAGGAGAACTTCAGGATCATCCGCCGCGCCACCGACGAGGCGACCCGCGACACAGGCACCTACCTCGCGCAGACGAACTACTCGTCCGGCCTCTGCATGAGCGAGATCGCCTGGATGGCGGCGGTGGAGCGCCTCGACATGCTGCTCAACGACGCGATGTACGGGATCCTGTTCCGCGACATCAACATGCAGCGGACGTTCATCGATCAGTATTTCTCCCGCAGGATCATCGCGAGGAGCGGCATCGTCATCAACACGGGAGAGGACAACTACCTCACGACCGCCGACGCGGTCGAGAAGGCCCATACGGTGCTCGCGTCGCAGTTCATCAACGAGGCGTTCGCGCGGCGCGCGGGCCTCCGCGAGGAGCAGATGGGCCTCGGCCACGCCTTCGAGATCGACCCCTGGCTCGAGGACAGCCTCCTCTTCGAGCTCGCCCAGGCGCAGCTCGTCCGGCAGATCTTCGACAGGCACCCGATCAAGTGGATGCCGCCCACCAAGTTCAAGACAGGCGACATCTTCCACAGCCACGTCCACGACGCGATGTTCAACCTGGTCGGGATCACGACCGGCCAGTCGATCGAGCTGCTCGGGATGTTCAGCGAGGCGGTCCACACACCGCTCCTCATGGACCGGTATCTCTCGCTGAAGAGCGCTCGCTACATCTTCACGGCGGCGCGGCACCTCGGCGACGAAATCCAGTGGAAGCCGGGCGGCATCGTCGAGCGGCGCGCCCGCGAGGTCCTCGACAAGGCGCACGAGCTGCTGCAGGAGGTCGAGTGGGAGACCGTCTGGGACGCCATCGGGCGCGGCGCGTTCGGCGACGTCAGGCGCACGCGCACCGGGGGGAAGGGGTACTCGGGGGTCGTCGCGCGCCACCCGGAGTACCTGAACCCGATCCTCGACGTGCTCGAGCGGCCATAAGACGACCGGAATCTGCGAGCATGGGCGCATGAGCGGAAGGATGCCCGAGGGGACACGGCGCGGCGGTTCGCCTTACCGGAGCGACGCGACCGACGCGGTGCGGCTCGAGATCCTCGAGGATCGGGTCGCGGAGCAGCGGCAGGCGCTCGACCGACAGCAGCGCGCGATCGACGAGCTCAGGGAGGAGATCGAGCGGATGCGCGCTCAGCTCGCTCACCTCCCGGCGCCCGCGCCCCCTGCGAAGGCGAAGCCGCCGAAGGGGGACGGCGTCCGCCGCGCGGCCGAGGATCTCCTGCGCCGCGCGGGTCGCATTCCCTCGTCCGACGTGTTCGCCGAGCTGCGCAAGCTGGTCGACGCCCACCCGTCGCACGGCTTCATCGAGGAGCTCGTCGATCGGGTCCGCTGCGCCCGCTGCGCGCGGCGGATCCGACGCCCGGACCCCAGCGAGCCGGCCCGCCACGAGCGGTACTGGTCGGGTCGATGCCCGCGCTGCAACGAGCCCCTCTCCTTCCAGCGCTGACGCGCCGATCGAGGGGAACGGGACGAGACGATCGGAAAAGGGACCGCCGAGGCGCCATGGACGCCAGGAACCCCTGGATCTCTATTCCTTACATCCTGGCGTCTCACTCCCTTCTCGTCCCAGCACAGCGCCAGAGTCGGGCTCGAACCGCTCCGGGAAGCGACGTCACTGGAGTCTTCAAACCGCATGCTCTCTGAGCTTTCGTGTCGTTTTCGCTCGCTCTCTGCGGCGCGAACGCCCTAGCCGCGCGAGGCCGCCTGGCGCTACTGTCAACGAGGGATCGGCGCAGTCCGCCCCCTGTAGCCTGTAGACGGAGGTGAGCATGACACAGCGAAACATCCTGCGTGCGTATGGCGACCGAGAGGGGGACGGGATGGTCCAGATGTCGTTCACGCTCCGCGTCCTGCCGGGTGACCGCGCGCGCGAGGCGGCGAAGCGCTTTGCCGAGTCGCACGGCCTGCGCGAGCCGCTGGTCACGGCGATGGAGCAGGCCAGCCGGGAGCACACGTATTTCGTCGTTTACGGGCACTCCCAGCACGGGGTCGACCTCTCGGACATCGAGGTCCAGGAGCTCGCCGCCCAGCCGCTCACCCGGGACGACATCGAGGCGCAGGCGAAGAAGCTCGGCCGGAAGATCGTGGTCGTGGGGGCGTGCACCGGCAGCGACGCGCACACGGTCGGCATCGACGCGATCCTGAACTACAAGGGGTTCGCTGGCGAGAAGGGGCTCGAGAGCTTCAAGTGCTTCGACGCCCACAACCTCGGCGCGCAGGTCGAGAACGCCGAGCTCTGCGAGAAGGCCAAGGCGCTCGGCGCGGACGCGATCCTGGTCTCGCAGGTGATCACGCAGCGGAACTGCCACAAGGAGAACGCGGCGGCGCTCGTCGACCTGGCGACGCGCCAGGGCTTCCGGGACAAGGTGATCCTGCTGCTCGGCGGCCCGCGCATCGATCACAACCTGGCCGTCGAGCTCGGCTTCGACGCTGGCTTCGGCCCGGGCACCAAGCCGATCACCGTGGCGTCGTTCCTGATCGAGCGCCTCGTGGGCCGGGCGTAGGCGGTCAGGCGACGAGCAGGTGGTAGGCGGCCGAGAGCTCGGCGAACCGCGCGGTGCGCTGGGCGCCGTCGCCGGCGTGCGCGGCGGCGCGGTCGGGGTGCAGGGACGCGGCCAGGCGGCGGAATGCGCGGCGGATCTCGGCCTCGGTCGCGCCCTCGCGCAGACCCAGCACGTCGAGCGCCCGGCGGCGCGGCTCGTCCGCCCGAGCGGCGCGCGGCGGCGCGCCCGCCGGCCCGCCGTGCGCGGCGCGCGCCGACGAGCCGGCGCGCCGCTGCCGATCCCGCGCGCGCGGGCGGCCGTGGAGGAAATCGCTCGGCGGGAGCGGGCCGGTCTGCCGCAGCGACCCGGCGAGGGGCCTCGCCGTGTGGAAGCAGATGGTCGCCTCCTCGATGCTGAAGAGCGCCTCGAGGCGCGCGCGGAGCTGGATCCGGAGCGCGCGGTCGACCGCGCTCGCCGGGATGAGCCCCGCCGCCACGAGCACCTCGCCCGTCCGGCGCCCCCGGTGCGCGGCGACGAGCGCGGCGAGCCGCTGGATCGACGGCTCGGGCGCGGAGCCCTCCTTCGCGAGGATCTCGCCGAGGCGGGGCACCCGGAGCGGCGTCTCGACGGCCGTGACGAGGCCGGAGAAGAGCTGGATCCGGTGCTGGCGGCCCGGCACCGTCGAGCCGCTCGGCGTCCGGAGCTCGCAGAGCTCCAGGAGCCCGGTGGTCTTCTCGCGGTGCAGCGCGCCGAGCAGGTCTCCCAGGGTCGACGTGGAAAGGCGGCTGGGCAGTTGCATCGAAGGCGGCGTTATCACTGCCGCGCTCGATCGGCCAAAGAAGCGGCGCGGGCGCCCGGGCGCGCGGCTGTCGCTCTGGCCGGACGGGCCCGCTCGCGCGCACCGTCGCTCGGCGCTCGCTCGTCCCTCGCTCGGCCCTCGCTCGGTCCTCGCTCGATTGCGTTGCGCGCGCCTGCGCGCACGAATGTGTGCCCGGGCCGGGGCCCGCCGTGCGAAGCTCCGCGCGAAAACGGCACGGCGCACCGCGCCGGCGCGCGGATCAGGAGGAATCTGCGATGGGCTTGCTCGACGGGAAGGTCGCGATCATCACGGGAGCCGGCGGCGGGATCGGCCGCGAGGAAGCGCTGCTGTTCGCCCGGGAGGGCGCGAAGGTCGTCGTCAACGACCTCGGCGGGACGCGCGACGGGTCGGGCTCGAGCGACGCGATGGCGGCGCAGGTCGCGGAGGAGATCAAGGCCGCGGGCGGGCAGGCCGCGCCGAGCTTCGACAGCGTGGCGACCCCCGAGGGCGCGGCGAAGATCGTGAAGACCGCCGTCGATGCGTTCGGCCGGGTCGACATCCTGGTGAACAACGCGGGAATCGTCCGCGACAAGACGCTCCTCAAGATGGATGAGGGCATGTGGGACGCCGTCATCGCCGTTCACCTGAAGGGGACGTTCCTTTGCACGCAGGCCGCCGCGAAGCAGATGGTCGCGCAGGGCGGGGGAGGGCGGATCGTCAACACCACGAGCGTCTCCGGGATGCTCGGCAACTTCGGGCAGGCCAACTACGCGGCGGCCAAGGCCGGCATCTACGGCCTGACCCGCACCGCCGCGATCGAGCTGCAGAAGCAACGGATCACCGTCAACGCGATCGCGCCCATCGCCAAGACCCGCATGACGGAGGATCTGCCCATGTTCCAATCGGCGGGCGACACGCTCACGCCGGCGCACGTGGCGCCTGCGGCGCTGTTCCTCGCGTCCGACCTGTGCGCCGACAAGACCGGCAACGTCCTCGCCGTCGCCGGTGCACAGATGTACATTTACAAGGTCGTCCAGAGCCCCGGGAAGTTCAAGGACGAGGGCGGCGTCTGGACGGCGCAGGAGATCGCGGATCACTGGGACGCGATCATCAAGCTCTGATCCTGGCGACGGCGCAGGGCGCCTCGCCGAGGGCGGGCGCGGGGGCGCCGGGGCGCGGGGAGCGCGGGAGCGCGAGCCGACCGTTGCTGCGCTGATCCCTGGATGCTAGGTTCGAACCGCTTCCGGGGTACGTTTGGCGCATCGGCGCACTGTTCGAGCAGGTCGTTCACGCGGAGTCTGGAGGTGCCACCGGTGACCGTCTTTCGCTGCTGTTACGCCTGCGCCATGTCGCGCGGTGCGGCCTCTGCAGCGCGGAGGCGTTGAGCGCCGTGTCGCGTGACGCCCACATCCCGCTCGCCCTGTGGATCTGCGCGGCGATCGTGGCGCACATGGCGGGCGGCGGCGGCGCCGTCGAGGTGGCGCAGGTCATCGAGGATCGCGCCCAGCTCCGCCAGATGGTCCACGCGGTGAGGGATGGCCTCCGGCCGGGCGACACGACGTTCGAGATCCTGACCGACGGCGCGGCGCTCACGCCGCCCCTCGCCCCGCTCGCGCCGCCCGAGCGACCGTCGGACAGCGAGCCGGACGAGGACGCGACGCCCGATCCGCAGCAGCCGGAGCCCGAGCCGACCAAGGCGGCGACGATCCCGCCGCCGAAGCCGCCGAAGGCAGAGCCGCCGCGCCAGGCGAAAGCGCCTCCGCCCGCGCCGGCAAAGCCCGAGCCGCCCAAGGAAACCAAGATCGTACCGGTCCAGCCGGCGCCGCCGCCGCCGCTACCGCCGGCGGATCGACGGATCGCCGTCCGCCAGCACGTCCAGAAGGACCAGCAGGACAACCCCGAGGCGAACCGGATCGCGGACGACGCCAACAAGGTCGACGAGGAGACCATGGCGCAGATCCGCTCGAAGGATCAGGACGATCCCGAGCCGACGCCCGGGACGCCGTCGGGGCCGAAGGCGCCCACGGACACGGTCGGCGACAGCGACCACGATCACAGCGGCCACAGCGAGGAGCGCGCCGGCAACGAGAAGCACGCGCCCGGCGAGGGGAACCCCGAGAGCGAGAGCGCGGAGCACCACAGCCCGGCGTCGCCGGCGCAGGCAGCGCAGGCCTCCCGGGCGGCGTCCCCCCCGAGCGTGCCGGGCGCGAGCGGCGGCGCTCGCGTCGCGCAGGTCTCTCCGGCGCTTCCGCCGCCGGAGAAGGGCGCCGCGGGCGGCTCCGGCCCGGCGTCTCCCGAGGTGATCGACGGCGCGCGCGGTGGCTATACCCTCAATCCGGCGAACCCCGGCGGCGACGGCAAGAGCCGCGTGGCCGGCAAGAAGGCGACGCCGCAGCCCTACCAGAGCCCGGTCCGTGTCGGCTCGATCGGCCTCGGCGCGCCGGGGCTCCCCGGCGGACCCAACCTCAACCTGGACATGACCGGCGTGCAGGCGGCCGTCGGCAACGAGAAGCTCAGGGCGGAGCGGGCCTCGGACGGCGCCTCCCGCAGGAGCGCGCACCGGGGTTCGTGGGAGACGACGGACAAGTGGAAGAAATGGCGTGCCGCGATCGAGAACTACGACCCCTCGGTCAAGCCCGGCAACCAGACCTCGCTCAACGCCGCGCGGGTGCCGTTCGCGACGTACATCAACATGATCCACAACCGGCTCCACCCGATCTTCGCGGAGGAGTTCCTGGCGTCGCTCGAGAGCTTGCCCTCCGGACACGCGTTCAACCAGAACCGGGTCACGCACGTGGAGATCGTCCTGAACAAGGACAGCGGCAGCGTCGTGCGCCTCGGGGTCACGAGGCCGAGCGGGATGACGGCCTTCGACATCGTCGCGCTGAACTCGGTGCACCGCGCGTCGCCGTTCGGCAAGGCGCCGGACGCGATCGTCTCGCCGGACGGCAATGTGTACCTTCACTGGGAGTTCCACCGGGATCCGTACGATGCGTGCTCGACCCGCAACGCCCGCCCGTTCCTGCTGAAGGCGCCCTCCGGCGCCGCCCCGATCGAGCCGGCGCCTGTGCGCAAGGGGCCGCGGCCCGTCCCGGGCGACGAGGGGGCGCCGGCGCCGCCAGGTCCGCTGCTTCCGCTCAGGCGTTAGGTCCCGGCTCTGCACCGGGACCGCGGCGATGTATCCTCCGCGTCATGCCGAAGGATTCCGACGAGGCCGTTCGAGTGACCAACGCGCGCATCGAGGCGGCGCTCGCGGATTCCCCGGCGTTCACCCGAGTCGAGCCGCAGTTTTACGTCGTTCGCCAGGGGACAGCGTACGTCTACCTTCATGTCCTTCCCTGGGCGCCCGATCGCGCGCTCGTGCGGCTCGTCGCGCAGCTCGCCCGCGGCGTCGAGATGACGCCGGACCTCGCGATGAAGCTGCTCCGCCTGAACGCGCGCATCCGCTTCGGCGCCTTCGGTTACGTCGCGCAGGGCTCGTGTGTGGTCATCGTCCACACGCTCCTCGGCGGCGAGACGCTCGACGCCGACGAGATCCTCGTCGCCCTCCGGGATCTGTCGGTGCTCGCGGACGAGTACGACGATCGCATCGTCGAGGAGGCCGGCGGCCAGCGGATGCAGGACCTGATCGACGCCTCGGCGACCGCCGCGGTCTTCACGGATCTCGAAGCCCCCCGCGCCTGGGACAAGGGCTGAGCGACGGGCGCTGTTCTTCAATGCTCCTCACCATCGATCTCCCACCCGAAGGCCCTCCTCCCTCCGCCGCGCCGGACACGGCTGCCTCGCCCCGTCGCGAGGAGGGCGGCGAGCCTCCGCCCGCCGAGCGCCGGTCCTCCGCCGCCGGGCGGCCTCCGCTCGCCGGCCTGCCCGTGCTCGCGCTCATCCGGCCGCTCGCCGTCCTCGCCCTGCTCGCGATGATCCTCGGCCGCATGGTCGCGCCGGCGATGGTCGGCCTGGCGGTGGGCATCGAGCGCGCCGTCCACACGATCGAGCTCGCCGGCGCCGGCGCCTCGCAGCTCTTCGCGATCGGCGCCATCGTCGTCGCGATGGCGCTGATCAGCGCTGTCGTGCGGAGCCGCGTCCCGTACGCGCTGCGGATCGGCGCGATCGTCGCGGGCAGCTTCGTCATCCTGGTCGTGCTGCACGCGACCGTGCAGCGCGTGCCCGATCTGTCCGCCGCGCTCATCGGCGTGAGCGCCGCGATCCTCGCGCTCGGCAGCGCGTGGGAGGCGCTCCGCGTGCCGTTCGTGCGGCCTGTCGCGGCCGCGCTCGGGCTCATCGGCGCCTCCGCGCTCGTGCGGCTCGCCGGCGTGCTCCTGGCCGTCTGGGCGAACGACCGCGGCTCGAAGGCGCTCGCCGGCGCGACGAGCTCCGTCGCGACCGCGGCGTTCGCGCTCGATGCGCTGGCCGTCCTCGCGGCGACGGTCGCGCTCGGCGCGGGCCGCGAGGCGCGGCCGCGCGACGCCGAGCCGCCGCGGCCGCGCCTCGTGAGCCCGCTCTCGCTCGTGGCGCTCGCGTCGGCGCTGTTCGCCACGCGGGCGGCGCTCGCGGGCGCCGCCGACGACGCATCCATGGTCGAGGCGCTCTTCCGCCGCGCGCTCGACCGGCTGCTCACCCGCCCCGCTCCGGTCGTGCCGCTCTCGATTCAGCTCTTCGTCGCCGCCCTCTCGGTGGTGGTCGTCGCGCTCGCGCTCGTCGCCCCGCCGCGGCTGCCGGCGCTGGGCGGCGCGCTCGCGTTGCTGCTCGTCGCGGGCAGCGCCCCGGAGGTGCCGCTCGGCGCGCTGTCGCTGGTGATCGCCGCGCTCTGCATCGCACTCGCTGCCCGCGACGAGCGCGGCTTCTGGGCGGCCATGCTCGCGAACGAGCGCGAGCGCACCTCGAGCTCGCTCCCGGGCGCCGGGAAACCGGACACCACCGGCGGCGCGTCAGGTTGACGCGAGCGACGACACTCGTTAAGCACGCCCTCGCTGTGCGGAAGGACAGCGCGCGGCATTCCACCCGCTGCTCGCCAGAAGGACGCGGGGGGAGCCGCCGCCCGGTCCAGACGGTCCCTCCTTAGAAAAGGCCAGGTCAGGCTCGGAGGGGCGCGAATCAGGCTCGCGTGGCGCGCCGCGGGCGCGGGAGAGTCCTCATGCATCGTCGCGATCTCGCCTCGCTCTCTGCTCTCGCGCTCACCGCGCTGGCGCTCGCAGGGTGCCCCGAGGAGCCCTCGAGGCCCAGCGGCGGCACGGCCGCGACCGCCACAACGGCGGCGCCCCCGGCGGCCTCGGTCGAGAAGCCCGCCGCGGCCCCGCAGGGGGCCGAAGCGCCGAAGGCCGCGGCGCAGGAGGCCGCCCCGGCTGCCCCCGCGGGCAAGGGGATCATCAAGGGGGTCGTCAAGCTCACCGGCAAGCCGGTCGAGATGAAGATCCCCACCGCGCGCAAGGACGCCCCGGTCTGCCAGGACAAAGACGTCCTGTACAACGCTGTTGTCGTCAACGATGGCAAGCTCAAGGACACCTTCGTCCGCATCGCGGTCGGAGGCGTGCCGGGCAGCTGGAAGGCGCCCGACGCGCACGCGGTGGTCGACCAGCAGGACTGCATGTATGTGCCGCGCATCCAGGGCGTGGTCTCCGAGCAGCAGGTCGACATCAAGAACAGCGACCGGACGCTGCACAACGTGCACACCTACAAGGGCTCTGAGACGCTGTTCAACCAGGCGCAGCCGGGGGGCGCCGCGCCGCTCACGAAGGCATGGAAGGACGGCATCATCAAGCTCACCTGCGACGTCCACCCGTGGATGCGCGGCTTTGTCGTGGTGACGGATCACCCGTTCTTCGCCGTGAGCGGTGATGACGGCTCGTTCACGATCGAGAAGGTCCCTGCCGGCAAGTACAAGCTCGAGGCGTGGCACCCCCACTACGGCCTGAAGACGGCCGACGTCACGGTCGCGGACGACAAGCCCGCCCAGGTCACGTTCACGTACGCCGGCACCGAGCCTGAGCCGGCGGAAAACAAGGACGAGCTCAAGGGCCTTTGGTGAGCTCCATGGCAGCGCTTGCAGCAGGCGTCGCCCCACCCCGGGCCGCCCGGCTGGCGGCGAGCGGCGTGGTGGAGCGACCTCTCCAGGCTCGCTCGACGCGCAAAGAACGGATGAGCACGCCACGACGGTTGCCCCAAGGCGACTCGTGCCCTAAAGGAAGGCGGGCGACAACTGACGAACTCGACTCCCCGAGACGTGTTGTGCGCGCTAGTCTCCCGGCCCCGATGCTGTTTTCTCCCGCCTCCCGCGCTCCGGTGACGACGTCGATTTTCAGTGTGGCTGTCCCGAGACCAGGGATCTTCGGGGATGTCGCGCGAGCGCGCGGCGCGGGCGCCGGGCACAGCAGCGAGGTGCGCGCGTGACCATGAGCGTCGAGCAGGCCGCCGAGCGCGCCCCGGTCCCTTACGTTCGCCAGGCCGAGCCGTCCGAGGGCGGCGGCTGTGCGGTCCCCACGAGCACGCGCCCGCTGCTCAAGGGAGCGGCCGATCTCGTGAGCCTCACCAAGCCGCGCATCACGAGGATGGTGGTCGCGACGATGCTCGGCGGCATGTGGGTCGCGAGCCGCTATCTCCGCGCCGGCCTCGCGGGAGAGGCCGCGATCGAGCGCGCGGCGGTGCCGCCGGCGCAGCTCGCGCTGGCGCTGCTGGGGACGGTGCTCGTCGTGTCCGGCGCCAACGCGCTCAACATGTACATCGAGCGCGACACCGATCTGCTGATGGAGCGGACGCGGAGCCGCCCCTTGCCGGCGCGGCGGCTCTCGCCGGAGCTGGCGCTCTGGTTCGGGATCGCGCTCTCGGCCGCCTCGATTCCGGTGCTGTTCGTCGGGGTGAACGCGACCACGGGCGTGCTCGCCGCGGCGGCGCTGCTCAGCTACGTCCTCGTCTATACCCCGCTCAAGCGCAGGACGACGCTGTCGCTGCCGATCGGCGCGATCCCCGGCGCCATCCCGCCGCTGCTCGGGTGGACGAGCGTCACAGGGCAGATCGATGCGCCCGGCTTCCTGCTCTTCGCTGTCATGTTCCTCTGGCAGATCCCGCATTTCCTCGCGATATCGCTCTTCCGTCAGGACGAGTACCAGCGCGCGGGGCTCAAGGTGCTGCCGCTCGAGAAGGGCGATCTCACGACACGGCGCCACATCGTCGGCTACCTCGCGCTGCTCGTGCTGTCCTCGGTGCTGTTCGTCCCGTTCGGCGTGGCGGGCCCTGTCTACCTCGGCGCCGCGGTCCTCCTCGGCGGCGCGTTCTTCGGGCTCGGCGTCTACGGTCTCCGCGCGGGCACCGGCGCTCGCTGGGCGCGTCAGGTCTTCTTCGCCTCCATGGTTTACCTGGTGCTCCTCTTCGCTGCGCTGATGATCGGCGCCTGAGCGGCGCCTCGTCGCCTTGACTCACCGGCGACAGGCCCTTAAGCGTCACCGGATGGTCTCAACGGAGCCCACGCGCCACGCGAGCGGCGCTCTGCCGCCTGCGGAGCCGACCGGCCAATCCTTTCCGTCCGACCGCGGTGACACGGGGAGGCCCCGGCGCGGCGGGCTCGTGGGCACGCCGGTGTTCTGGGCCGCGCTCCTCGCGCTGATCGGGCTCGTGGCGCTCGTCACCATCGGGGTCGCGGGGCGCGCGCTCCACGGCCGGGCCGCGGAGACGCCCGCGATCCGCATCCCTCTGCCCGCCTTCGAGCTCACGGATCAGCGGGGCGCGCGGTTCGGGCTGGAGCAGCTCCGGGGCCGGGTGTGGATCGCAAACTTCATCTTCACGACCTGCCCGACCGTCTGTCCCAAGCTCACGCAGCGCATGAGCGAGATCGAGCGCCGAGGCCGCGATCTCGGTGACGCGCTCCACCTCGTGACATTCACCGTCGATCCCGAGAACGACACCCCGGCGGTGCTCGCGGCCTACGCCGCGTCGCAGCGGCTCCCGCTCGAGCGCTGGACGTTCCTGACAGGCCCCCTCGATCAGATAGAGTCGACGGTCCTCGACGGCTTCAAGATCGCCATGGGCAAGAAGGAGTCGAGCCCTGGCCTCTTCAGCATCTTCCATGGCGAGCGCCTCGTGCTGGTCGACCAGCAGGGCGTGATCCGCGGCTACTACGAGGCGAACGACGACGGGCTCGACGCGATCCTGCGCGACGCGGGCGCCCTCGTGAAGTCGAGGTGACCCGCTCGGGCCCTCCTCACGCCTCGATGGAGAGCCGCTTGATCATCTTCTGAAGGCCGAACCTGGACAGGCCCAGCAGCTTGGCGGCCTGCGTCTGGTTCCCGCGCGTGCGCTCGAGCGCGTCGCGCACGAGCTCCGTCTCCAGCGCGTCGATCCTCGCTCGGACGTTGAGGCCGAGCTCGCGGGGCGCCGCGTTGCCGCCGTGCGCGATCTCCGGTGAGAGGTGCTCCCGATCGATGGTCCCGTCGCAGAGCACGATCGCCCGCCGGATCTCGTTCTCCAGCTGACGCACGTTGCCCGGCCACGCGAAGGCCGAGAGCCGCTCCATCGCCCCGCGCGTGACCCGGACCGGGCCGCGGCTATGCTTCTCGACGAGGTGCTGGACGATGAGCGGCACGTCCGTCGCGCGCTCGCGCAGCGGCGGCACCCGGATCGTGATGATGTTCAGCCTGTAGAGCAGATCCTCCCGGAATGCGCGGGCCCGGACGAGCGCCTCCAGATCCCGGTGGGTCGCGGCGATGACCCGCACGTCGACCTTGCGCGCCCGCTCCGAGCCGATCGGCCTCACGAGGCCGTCCTCGATGACCCGCAGCAGCTTCGTCTGCATCGCGAGGCTCATCTCGCCGATCTCGTCGAGGAACAGCGTGCCCCGATCGGCCACCTCGAAGAGCCCGGCGCGCGGGCGATCCGCGCCCGTGAACGCGCCGCGCACGTGCCCGAAGAGCGCCGACTCGAGGAGCCCTTCGGGGATCGCGCCGCAGTTCTCGCTCACGAACGCGTGCGCGGCGCGCGGGCCGTTGTGGTGGATGGCCCGCGCCACGAGCTCCTTGCCGCTGCCGGACTCGCCGCACACGAGCACCGGCACCTCGGAGGCGGTCACCCGATCGACGAGGCGCAGCATCGCGCGCAGCGGCTCGCTCTCGCCGATGATGGCGTCGTACCGGTAGCGCGTGTCGCGGCCGCCGCGCGCCCTGGCGAGCTCGAGCGCCGCGGCGTCGAGCTCCGCCTCGCGCCGCGCGAGCTCCTCGGCGAGGCGCGACGAGGCGCGCTCCGCGCGGCGCGCGGCGCGGCGCAGCTCGACCTGCGCGCGCGCGTCGGAGATCGCCAGCGCCGCGACCGACGCGATGGCGCGCGCCCACCGCAGCTCCTGCGCGCCGAACGCGCCGCGGCGCACGCGGTCGTCGAGGTAGACGACGCCGAGCGCCTCGCCGCGCGCCACGAGCGGGACGGCCAGCACGCTCCGCAGCTTCAGCGCGTGCACGCTGTGGTGCACGCTCGGCAGCTCCCCCGCCGCGTCGACCGCGACCACCGGCTCGCGCGCCTCCAGGGCGCGGCGCGCGAGCGTCTCCGACAGCGCGAGCTGCTCCGCGCCGAGGCGCGAGCGCGCCAGGTTGCGCGCGGCCCGCGGGACGAGGCGCCCGTTCGGGGCGCGCAGGAGCAGGAGCCCCCGCTCGACCCCCGTCCAGAGCACGAGCGCGTCGACGACCCGGTCGAGCAGCGGCGCGAGCCGCTCGCGCTCGCCGAGCGCGCCCACGAGGACCTCCAGATCGCGCGCCTGCTCGGGTCGAAGCCCGCTCTCCGGCATCGCCCGCGCGCGGACGACCCACGGGAGCGACCGGACCGCGCCGGAGAGCGCCGACGCCCCTGGCGAGGCAGCGGAGGCGCCCGCCGAGCCTGCGCCCGCGGTGCGCCCGCAGAGCTCGCGCGCGGCGTCGGCGAGCGCCGCGAGCACCCGGTGCGCGACGTCCGTCTGCCCGGCCCTGACGGCCAGCGCGTGCGCCGCGGCCAGCGCCGGGCCGCGCGCCGCGATCGGGGCGCGGGCGCCCGCGAGCGCGGCGATCGCGGCGAGGACGCGGTCGCTGCGGCCGCGCCACGCCGACGCGCCGGCCGGGCCGCGCGGCGCGTCGTCCGCGGCGATCGTGGCGCCGACGTCGTCCGCGGCGCCGACGTCGTCCGCGGCGAGCGCGATCGCGGCGCGCGCTCCCCACCAGTCGAGCCGCGAGGCCGCCGCGGGCTCCGGGCCGTTCGCGAGCTCGTCGAGCTCCTCGACGCGGGCTCCATCGAGCTCGCCCGCGCCGTGGCGGAGGAGCCGCGCTGCCGCCCGGAGCGTGTCGTCCGCGGAGCCTCCGGCGAGGAGCGCCGCCGCGCGCGCCGCCGCCGCGCGCGGGTCGACGTGTGATCCGACGTCCGCGCTGACGACGCCGTCGCCCCGCGCGGCGACCACGTCGGCGATGGCCCAGAGCGCGTAGGCCTCCGCCTTCGCGTCGCCCGCGTCGCGGGCCCGCGCGATGGCGTCCTCGGCGGTCCGGCAGGTCTCGTGCAAAAGGCCCGCGGTGGCGTAGGCGGCGGCGCAGGCGAGCAGCGCCCGGGCGCCCTGCGCCGGCCGGCCGAGGTGCTCCCAGAGCAGCGCCGCGCGGGTCGAGGTCGCGATCGCGCCGTCGAGATCGCCGAGATCCACCGCCGCCGCCGCCTCACCGGTCCGGTAGGTCGCCTCCTCGACCACCGCGCCGGCGCGGACGGCGTAGTCGACCGCGGCGCTGAACGACGCGTGCGCGCGCTCCGGATCGCTCGCGTGCCACGCGTAGCCGCGCACGGCGGCCATCCGCGCCAGCTCCTCCACGGAGCTCGCGAGCGCCTCGCCGCGCGCCACCTCCGACAGCGCCCGCGCGGTGTCGCCGCGCAGCACGGCGAGCAGCGCGCGCACCTCGCAGAGCGGCGCCGTGACCGCATCCCCGGCGAGCGCGTCGGCCGCCTCCAGCGCCCCCGCGTCGATCGCGACGCGCGCGAGCACCGCGCGCGCGCGCCCCTCCGGGTCCGCGCCGGCGTCGATCGCGGCGCGCGCGCGCTCCTCCGCGAGGGCGCGATCGCCGGCGCGCCGCAGCACCTCGGCCGCGAGCGCCGCGGCCTCCGTCGCGCCTCGAACGCACGAGCGCAGCACCAGGCTCCGCGCGCGCCCGGCGTCGCCGTGCAGCCGGAGCGCGTTGGCCGCCGCGACGACCAGGCTGGCCGGCGCGTCGTCGCGCTGCTCGATCGCCTCGAGCGCGAGCGGATCCGGCGGCACACGCGCGATCGCGAGCGCCAGCGCCGCCGCCTCCGCCGCGCCGATGGCCTGCGCTTCGGCGACGCCCTCGGCCGATCCGCGGTCCCTCGGCGCCGCGCTCGCCCGCTGCCGCGCGCCGCTCCCCGGGGTTCCCAGCACGGCCGCCTCGACGTCCGCGAACGTCCAGGCGCGCGGCGGGATCTGCCGCGCGAGCGCGACGAGCGCGTCCGCGAGCGCCCTCTCCGGCGCAGACGCGATCGGCCCCATCGGCCACGCCGTCGCGCTCGTCCCCGCGAGCGCGGTGAGCCACCGCGCGACGCGGTCCGGCCCGAGCCGCCCCAGCCACGCCGCGTCGCTCTGCGGCGGACCCACGCGCGCCGCGCCGTCGCCCGCGCGGAGCGACGCGCCGGAGAGCGCGCGCACCCGCTCGACCACCGCGAACGCGTCCACGAGCCAGGGGGCGACATCGTCGCGCACCCCGAGCGCCGCCTCGAGCTCGTGTCGCCGCAGGCGCAGGTAGGCGGCGCGCACGCGGCGCGCGTCGCGGTCCTGTCGATCGCGCTCTGCGCCGGGCGCCCCCGCATCGCGGCCGGCGCGCCCCGCGGGGGGCGCGGCGAACGGGGGCCGCGCGCGCCGCGCGCCGGCGATCGCGGCGCGGGCCGACTCGGTGACCCACGCGGACGACGGGCGCGCCGCGGGGGAGGGTGAGAGGAGCGCCCGGCAGATCGCGTCGAGCGGCGGCCCGGCCGCGCTCTCCGCGGCCGCCGCGGCCCGCGCCGCTCCGATGGGATCGTCCGCGTCCGCCACGCCGGGGAAGGCGATCTCGGCGAGCAGCGTCCCCAGCGCGAGCAGATCCCTCGCCCGCGCGTCTCCGAGCTCGGCGTCCCCGCGCGCGATGTACCGCAGCGTCGCCCCGTCCACGGACGTTTCGTGGATCGAGCAGGCGAGCCCCAGGTCGATCACCGCGATCCGCCCCTCCGGCGTCAGGATCAGGTTCTCCGGCTTGAGATCTCCGTGCGCCAGGCCGATGCCGTGCAGGTCGGCGAGCGCCTCGCCCGCGTCGCGCGCGGCGGCGAGCGCGAGCGCCGCGCGCTCGCCAGGGGGCAGCCCGCGCAGGGCGTCGGCGACGGCCCTCCCTTCGATCCAGCGCATCGCGACGAACGCGCGCCCGTCCTCGCCGGGGGCGCGCGCGACGTGCGCGACGCGCGCGACGCGCGTGATGTCAGACGACGCCGCGAGCCAGCCGACGTCGACGAGCTCCGGCAGCCGCGGCGAGAGCGCCAGCGCCGCGTGCAGCGCCTCGCGGCCGAGCACCCGCCGCACGGAGGCGCGCTGCGCCGCGGACGCTCCGCGCTCGCGCGGCTCGATCTTGAGCGCCACCAGGCCGCCGCGCTCCTGATCGACGGCCCTCCAGACCTCGGCCGACCCGCCGGACCCCGCGACGTCCAGCAGCCGGAAGCGCTCTGCCAACCGAGGTGTCACGGTCGACGGCTCGCTCATCCCCGGAATGCTCCCGGGCGAGGAGCCACCTGTCAACCCGGTTACGGGTCCGGTGAAGCGCCCCCCGCCGCGCCCGCGCCGCCGCCGCCGCTTCCGCCGCCGCCGCCGCCTCCTCCTCCGCCGCCAGCTCCCTCGCCGCAGATCGGCGCGCCGCCGTCTGGCAGATCGATATCGACGGCCCCCGCGTCGCTGCACGTGTCTTCCGGGCCCTTGCCGTAGTGGTCCGCCACGAAGCGCGCGAGCGACGCCTTGTCGAGGCACGTCGCGGTGTACGTCGCGCCCCAGGCCGCGGCCGCGACCGGGGTGTCCAGCGCGCTGTCGGGCGTCATCACGAGCCGCGCCTCCGGTCCTCCCGGCACCATGAGGCACTTCGGATCGGAGGCGGCCTCGGCCCGCACCTCGTCGAGCACCGCCTTCACCTCTGCGCAGCCGGACGCGGCGCACCGGTACGCGAGGACGATCGCGCCGTGCTCGAGGTTGTGGACGTACATCTCGCGCGGGACCTCGGACTCGAAGCGCTTGTACGCGGCCCACAGGCCCCAGTGATCTCCGCCGCTCGGCGGGTTGGTCGCGTACTGGACAGGCGCGCACGTGGCCACGTGTTGCGCCGACGTAACGGGGATCCCCGTCTTGACGACGACCTTGCATTCGGTCTCGCCCGGGAGCGGCGGCGCGTCCGGAAAGGTCGTGACGGTCTCGGGTTGGTGCGGCGCGGGCGCGGCGTCGCCCTCGTCGATCGGGGGCGAGCTCGTGCCACACCCGCTCAGAGAAACGGCGAGCCCTGCGACCATCGTGGCAGCGACACACATCTGCGCGAAACCGCAGTGTTTCATGGCCGAAGCCTACCATGTCCGACGCGCGACGCGCGTTGCCCTGGCACGTCGGCTCTGGTGTACTTGGGTCCCCTAGCGTGGCGAAGCAAGAGAACGATCATCGGCAGACGCTCGTCACCTGCACCGCGATCGCCCCGCCGGTGCCGCCGGTGGCGCCGGGCACCGCGTGCCTGGTGGTGATCTACGGCACCGAGCTCGGGCGCCGCATCGCGCTAGGGACCGGGGCGATCGAGTGTGGGCGCGCGATACAGACCGATATCCCGCTCGACGACGACGCGGTGAGCCGGCGTCATGCGCGCATCTCCTGGACGGGGATGAGCTACGTTGTCCGCGATCTCGGCTCGACCAATGGCACCTACGTGAACGACGTCTCCGTCGACGAGCGCGCCCTCAAGGACGGTGACCAGGTGAAGATCGGCCGGACGATCTTCAAGTTCATCCAGGGTGGGAACGTCGAGCTGTCGTATCACGAGGAGATCTACCGGCTGATGACCTTCGACGGTCTGACGCAGGTCCACAACAAGCGCTCCTTCGAGGTCGCGCTGGAGCGCGAGGTGTCACGGGCCTGTCGCTACCATCGCCACCTCGCGCTCATCATGTTCGACATCGATCACTTCAAGAACATCAACGACACCCGCGGGCACCTCACGGGCGACGCCGTGCTCCGCCAGATGGCCGCGCTCGCCGCCGCGAACGTCCGCCGCGACGACATCCTCGCGCGCGTCGGCGGGGAGGAGTTCGCCCTGCTCGTGCCGGAGATCGCCGTCGACGGCGCCCGCCTGGTGGCCGAGAAGCTGCGCGCGCTCGTGGAGCGCACGCCGTTCCGCTTCGAGGACGGCGAGGTCGCCGTCACCGCGAGCTTCGGGGTCTCCGGCGTCACGCCGGACGCGCCGGTCTCGCCGATGGAGCTCTACCGCCGCGCCGACGAGCGGCTCTATCATGCGAAGAAGGCCGGGCGGAATCGCGTGATGTGACGCTGCGCGAGCGCCGTCAGGGCGAGGCAGCCGGGGCGGAGCAGTCTCGCGGCGCGGCGCCGTCGAGGATCCACGCGGACAGGATGTCCATGCCGTCCACGTAGGGCGTTGTGTACTGATCCTCCGGCTCCTGGGGGTGGAACCAGAAGATGGGGTTTGCAGGCGGGGGCGGCATCGGCATCCCCACCACGAACGACGCCTGCAGCCGCTCGTTCTCCTGGCGGAGCTTCTCCGCCGCATCGGCGGGCAAGGAGGGGTCGACCGCGCTCTGCCCGATGAGGAGCTTGTAGAGCAGGTAGCTGTTCCCCGGGTTTCCCGGGTCGATGAGCGGCATGGCCCTGCCGAAGCGCTCCGGGGAAGCCTCCCCCACGTGCGCCTTCTCGCCCATCTGGGTCTGGTGCGCGGTGCGCCCGATCGCGGTCTCGAACAGCGGATCGAGCTGGTTGAACGCCGTGCCCAGGTTCAGGTCCAGCCCTGCGGCGGCGCTCGCGCCGTTGTGGCACCCGAAGCAGCCGTAGAAGAGGTAGTACGCGGCGCCCCTCACGCAGGCGACGCACGTCGGATCCGTGGGCGCGTCGCCCTGGCAAGCTGCCGTGTCCGCGACGCACTCGAGATCTCGCTGGCAGAAGAAGTCGCCGCTCGGCGGGCGCTCCGGCATCGCCTGAGGCGGGTTCGTCGCCGCGACGGAGAACTCGATGCGCGTGTTGCCGCCGAGGGGCGCGCCGTCGAACGCGCGGATGCCGGACGGCGCAGCCTCGTCCGCCGGCTTGAAGACCGTCAGCGCATACCGGGTCCCGGGAACCAGGCCCGGCATGCCCTCGATCTGGCGGAAGATGACCTCCCGCTGGACGGGGTTGTACGTGGGCGCCAGGGCGATCGGATTGACGCAGTCCGCGTAGGACTGGACCGTGGCCAGATCGCCCGAGACGCACACGGATTCGGCGCCGACCGTGGCGCTCACCGAGCTCGGCAGCAGGTAGCGATCGAACTTCAGCACGAAGCTCGCGGTCGACAGGACCTCGGTCGTGCCGGCGGGATCGAGCGCGGTGCGGACGGGCTGGTAGTTCTGGTCGAGGCTGGTCGTGGCGCGCGCCTCGATCAGCTGGACAGGAGGGGCGTCGATCGGCTGGAGCGTGGCCTCCCCCACGTCGCAGCCGGCCGTCGCGAGGGCCGCCTGCAGGCAGAGGGGGAGGGGGGCAAGGCGCGTCGCGCGAGCCAGCGTGCTCAGCTCTCGGAGTAGAGCGAGAGCTGCTCGCGGACGACCTTCTCGTTCACCCCGGACTGGATGTGCTCCTTGAGACAGTCGGCCAGCGTGATCAGCATGTCGTCTACCCCTTTCTCCTCGATGAGCTTCGACAAAAGTTGGCGTGCCTCCCGTCCGTCGTCCTCGCGGAGGAAGCCCCGCACTGTCTCCAGCGTGATTTCCCCCTGGAAATCGAGATAGAGGTTGTCGATCAGGTACTTGATCAGCTCCTTCACGCCCGTTCTCCTTGGCGTTCGCGGCGATCGTTAGGGAAGCCGCGCGCACTTCGCTATACCCGTCGCCGGAAGGCCAGGGCAAGGAATATACTGACGGATTTTGACTTTTCATTGGCACCGCTGCACGAACCTGTCGCTCGACTGATGGCACACCAGGCACGGACGCGGGTTCCTGGAGAACGCCGTCTTGCACTTGCTCTCGAACCCGAGCGGGTGCGGGTTCAGCCCTTGCCCGCCTGACGCCCCGCGCGTCGCGTGGCAGGTCGCGCAGTCCCGCTCGGTGTGGCAGGAAACGCACGCATTCAGGTTTCGCTCTGCTTCCCAGGCGTGGTGCTTCGCGCTCCGCGGCGCCGTGGTCCACTCCGCCGGCGGGGGATGGAAGCGGCGCCCCGCGGGCCGCGCTGCGCTCGGCGCCTCGCGCGCCACGCCCGTCCGCCGGTGACAGTCCGCACAGAACGTCTGCTCCTGATGGCAGCTCACGCAGCGAGGATTGTCCTGCCGGGCCGCTTGCGGGTGCATTGAGAGGAAGTCGTTCGGGTGGACGTTGCGCGGACGGATCTTCCCGTCGTGGCAGTCGGTGCAGTAGTTCGCGCTGTGGCATGACCCGCAGAAGGCGCTGTCGTTCGCCGCGATCTGCTTGTGCCGCTCGAGCCAGTCGGGCGTGTGCCCCGCGCCGTGCAGCCACGCGGGCGGCAGCAGATCGCCCGTGGCGAACGCGGTCACGAGCCGCCCGTCGGGGCGCGTCAGGTGGCAGACGTCGCAGTCGCTCTTCGCCTCACCCTGGGCCGCGCCGCTCATGTTGTGGCACGTGAAGCAGCCGGCCATGCGCGGCAGCTGATCTCGGGTAGCGAGCTCGATCTGGTCGACGCGGCCGTGGCACTGGCTGCACTTGATGTTCCGGCTCACGTGCTTCGCGTGAGGGAAGCGGAGGTTCGCGTGCGGCAGCACGAGCGGCGCCACCTTTCCGTCGCTGCCAGCGTTCTCCCCGATATGGCAGTACACACACTGTCCGTTCTCGTTCGTCCCCGCCTTCACCTGGGTGAGGTCGGAGTGATCGACATCATGACAGTTGTCGCACGTCTCGCTCGGCTTCGGCAGCAGCCGGTCCGTCACCGCGCCGCTCGTGTAGGCCGCGCCGTGGCACGATTTGCACGTCTGCTTGAGCCCCTTGACGTGCTTCTTGTGGTTGAAGCGGATCGTCAGCGTCTGCGGGGGGTAGATCTCGTCGCTCGGGACCGGGGTCGCGCTCGTCCCGGGCGGCATCCACGCCAGCGGCACCTCCGCGTCGGCGGGCATCGGGTGGAGGCCCGACGTGTACCCGCCGCGCGGCGCCTTGGCGGGCGCCTCTCCCTCGGCGTCGCCTTCCTCCGCGTCATCCTCCGCCGCCTCGGCGCCGTCGTCTCCCGCTGCCGCCGGCGGCTTCGGCTGGGCAGCCGCCTCGGGGCCCACGATCGCGAGCGCCAGCGCGCCCAGGCACGCGACGATCGCGACCCACCCAGGGACGAACCTCGCCTCGTCTCGCCGAGCGCGGCGGCGTTCGTCCTGTCTTGCGTCCATGCGATCCTCGCTCACGGCGCCACCCGCAGGTTCACGAGGCCGACGACGCGGAAGCGCTGGCCCACAAGCCGGTTCATGTCGTGCTCCCACTCGATCTTGAAATCCGCGGCCTCGCCCGGCCGGTACCCGGCCCCGAGGACGTATCCGAACGACGTCGCGCCCCGGTCCGGCCTGAGCGGATCCTCCCAGTCGTACAGCGACATCCGCGCTCCGAGCGCGTAGCGCTGCCCGCTCAGCCGCTTCTCTCCCGAGAGATCGGCCCCCGTCCGCCGCCCGCGCTCCCCTGTCTGCAGCATCCCGCGGAGCTCGACCGACGTCGTGCGGGTGCGGTAGCGGCCCGCGAGGTTCGCGAGCACGTCGGTCGAGATCGTCGCGGCGCGGTTCTTCTCGTCGCGCGCGTAGTCGCGGAGATCGCCGTCATTCGGATCGAGCGACGTCGCGCCGACGCAGCCCGGTCGCCTCACCGCCTCGCACTGGCCAGCGCCGAACTCCTCCGGGTTGCCTTCGGCGATCCACATCCGCGTGCCGCCCCAGGCCGCGACGTCGAGCTCGCGGGTGATGTCCACCGCCGCCCGTCCGGTGATCGTGGTGATGGGATCGTGGGTGAACCAGTTCCAGATCGAGTCAGCGTCGAACGTGGGAACGAAGTAGTCGACGTCCGCTCCCAGCGTGACGCGGCTCCCGGCGTACACCTCCAGGCCGCCGTAGAACGAGCCGACGAGCTGGTTGTAGAAGTCGTAGGTCACTCCGCCCTTGATGCCGCCGAGATCCGGCTTGTTGAGGTTGGCGGCGTACCCGAGGCGATCCTGCGAGATGCGCGACCCATCGGACGTCCGGACGCCTCCGTCCGGATCCGGGAACTGCTGGGTGACAGAGGTCCCCAGGTTGTAAACGCGGCGGTAGGTCAGGCGACCGTGGATGTAGTTCGGGCCGGCGCTCTCGAGCGCGACGCCGAACGCCGGCGCCAGATCGGCCTCCTGATACGACGGGAAATCGGCTGCGCTCCCAGGCTGCGTCCGGTCGTCGCCGAATCCCCGGTGGCTGCCGCGCCAGATCCCCTGCCGCTCGAAGCGCGATGTGGAGAGCGGCAGGCCGCCGCGCTGCTCGAGCCCGCCGTACGCCTCGAGTTGAACGTAGTAGGGCGTCGTCAGCCGGACGAGCGCGCCGTCGAACGACCACCACCCGAGCACGTCGCTCACGTACTGGCGGCCGACCCGGAAGCCGAGCCACCCGCTGGCGACGTTCCGCCCTTCGACGTACGCGTACATCAGATCGAGGGGCGCCTCGCGCAGCCCCGGGATGTAGCGCGAGCCGCCATCGATGCTGTAGTCGGTCTCGCCGCCCCGCTGCGCGCCGTCGAGGTGGCCATTCATCCCGAAGTCCGCGTCGAGCCGGAGCCGCACGGTCGCCGAGTAGTCGGCCTCGCCTGGGGCGGAGTCACCCTGGAGGTTGTAGACGGCGAGCCCCAGCGTCTGAAGGAGCCGACGCCGCTCGATGTTCGTGTCGCCCCAGGGGCCCGCGACCTCGTAGGCCTGGACGCCGGTCGTCGACTCGACCTCGAAGTCGGCTGCGGCCGCGCTGCGCGCGGCGAGCGCGCAAGGCAGCAGGCACGCCACGGCCAGCGCGCGTGACAGGGGGAGGCGACGGAGGGGGACGCGACGGGCGCTCCCCACGAGCGTGCCTGGGCGCGCGTCGCTGGAGCGCCGGGGACGAGGTCGTGACGGAAGCTCCGCCATCGATGAGCGGTGCTCAATCACGGACTGCGCTCGCTTTCGTCTTGTGCGGGCCGTTCTGCGCGGCTTCGCTCTCAGCTACCGCCGAGGGCTGAACAAGCATGGCGTGGAGTTTCGTCCACGCGCGGTGATGCTGTCAACCCGATCGCAGGGCGAACGGACTTGTCACGATGCGCGCCGGGTCAGCTGTATCCAGCGCCCTTCCGGAGCTTGCCGTCCGAGCCCACGCTGAAGCCGTTCGAGTCCTGGAGCGCCTGGCTCGCGCTGCTCCGCAGCTCGGCCGGCACCGTCCAGCCCCGGGTCATCAGCCCCTCGGCGACCTTGTTCTTCACCCGGACCGACTCCTCGGCCGCGAGCATCTTCACCAGCGCTGGCACGCTCGCCTCATCACCCTGGGAAAAGATGGTCTGCACGGCGTGGAAACGGACCGTCTCGTTGACGTCGTCGAGGAACCGCTCGACCGCCACCCGCACGTCGTCGCCCCTGATGTCGCCCAGCGCCATGATGAGCTGCTGCTTCGGCTCGACGTTGCGCGCATACTCCGTGTCGAAGCGGTCGAGCAGCTGGACGAGCTCGGTCCGGTACCCGGTGTCGTCGAGCAGCGCCCGCAGGATCTTGAGCGGCCAGGTGAGCGCCTCGGCCTTGATGCAGAACTCGACAACGGCCGGCACCGCGTCCTTGCCCGCATCGACGATCCCCCGGAACGCCAGATCCTTCTCCTCTTGATCGGTGATGGAGGGGTCGATCGAGAACGTGAAGCGCCTGAGGAGCGCCGCCGCCGCATCCGCGCTCTTCATCGCGGCGAGCGACTGGATGGCGTCGAGGCGGTCGTACGTCTGAGCGCGCTTGTCCGCGACGACCTTCGCAGGCCCAGCCACCTTCTTGTCGGAGGGGGCGCCCCCGGCAGGGGGATTGCTTTTGCGGAGAAAATCGAAAATACCCAACGCTGACCTCTGGTGGCTGTCTCCGACGCCCGGTCCGAGCTACCCGGCGACCGTCGTCAGATCTATAGCGGGGCGCATCTTCATGCGCTACGGGCTCATCCGCGTCGTTCGGCTCGCTGCGGCGTACTCTCGTACGCCTCACGCGCCTGCCTAGCGGCTGAGCCCGTATCACACGAACCTGCACCCCGCTAGAGTGACTCCCTGCAGAGGGGGCTTCCCGCCCGAGCTACCCCGGGCGAACCGGCTCCGTTACCGCGAGCCGGCGCAGCCGTCTACTCCGTCGTCTTGATGCCGGTGGGGAACTGAATGCTCAGGCTCACCGTGACCATGCTCGTGAAGTGGAATTCGCGGTCCTTGTCGTCCACCTTGCGGTCAGGGAACGCCTCGTCCGTTCCGAGCCCGTGGTTGTCGAAGCCCGACGTATTCCATGCGAACGGCAGGGCACGCCACTCCGCGCCGAAGCCGATGAACTCCGACGGGTAGAAGTTCCAGCCGAGGCCGAACGTCGGCGCGAAGGCCATGCGGCTCTCGAGCCCGAAGGTGTCCGAGCAGGAGTTCTGGTTGTTCGTGCCGCACTCCTTGCGCTCCTTCACGCCGATCGCCGCGGCTCCCGCGAAGAAGCTCACGTCGGTGTCGACGAAGAGCTCGGCGAACAGCGCCAGCTTTCCGCGGAAGGGAACGACCGTGACCTGGGGCGCTGCGACCCACTGGATCTGTCCGAGCTGATCCTTCGTCAGGTCGCCCTTGGTCAGGTTGACCCTGGTCAGCTGGCACGCCTTCGTGAAGGGCTGGGTGTCGCAGTTACGCCCGTCGATCGCGACGCGCTGGAGCTCGTCCGTCAACCCGGTGTTGTACTGAAACCCGTACCCGCCCCAGGCGCCGAAGCCGAGCCAGTCCGTGAAGTGGTAGGTGAGCCGCAGGCCCGGCATGATCGTCCGCCGGTACTCGTCCAGCAGCGTGAACGATGCGCCTGGAGCCACCTCGAACCGCCCGTCACGGTGGAGCCGGAGCTTCCGCACGGCCGGCGCGCCGGCCAGAGGGCCCGTGAGCTGGATCTCCTGCGCCTCCGCGGGCGCAGCCGTCATCAGAAGTGCACAGCCGGTAAGCCCTGCCACCACGGTGCAGAGGCTCTGGACGAATCGACGCATCATGCCTGTCCCCGTCTTTGGCTGAATCATCCTATGTCTCGCGCTCAGCGTCTGCGCGTCCCCGCGTCCAAAGTCCTCACTTCGGCAGCCGGTATTCCCAGGAGAACGGCAGGAAGACCGACAGCCCGACCTGCGCCTGTACGTTGTTGGTGAAGCTCTTCCCCTCGGCGAGCCAGGTGCTCTTGTCCTGAGGGTTGTTCGGGTCGACGCTGGGGTTCTCGAGCTCGTCGAAGAAGATGTAGTCGCTGACCTCGAACATCGCCGCGAACCAGCGGTTGAAGAAGATGCGGAGGCCACCGCCGACGTGGAACGAGAGCTTCGGCTTCCAGTCGAAGGTGCGGTTGTCGGGATCGACGACGGCCATGGGCCTCGTCGAGATCGCGCCGACACCGCCCAGCACGAAGAAGTCGTAGTGGAAGATGAAGTCGCTGAACCCGGCGAACTTGCCGTACGCGGGGACGTACGTGAAGTTCGCATTCGCGTTCCACTGATACTCGGTGATCGGCTCGCCGACACGCGCCGCCCTGCTCGTCTGGAAGTTGAAGTCCGACGGCGTGTTGAGGCCACCGTACCAGTTGCCGTTGACCCCGATCGCGAGGACGTTGGTGAGGTACCAGTTGACCGCGAGCCCCGGCCCGTTGTGGCCGACGAACTGATCGTTCATCGTCAGCCCGAAGTACGGGTTCACCTCGAAGCGGTGGTAGCGCAGCGCGTAGATCTGCTGCACCGCGTAGGTCTCGTTCTTGAGATCCTTCGCGGCCTCCTTCTCCAAATTGATCGTGGGACACGCCGTCGGGTCGATCGCACAGATGTCCCCAAGCCCCGTCGTCTCGCCGCCCTCGGCAGGGGCCGCGGGCGCCTCCACCGGCTCCGTGCCTTCGGCAGGAGTCTCTGGCTCGTCGAGGTTGATTTCCTTGGGTTGCCCTTTTGGCTGAGCTGATGCCGTAAGCGGCATCGCGACCAGCGCAGCCGCAACGAGAAGCCCCACGCGAGCCTGGTTCATCGCCATCCCTTCCGAAGTCCGTGCGATGCGAGCGATCGATCGCCCAGGTAGTACAGCTTCCTAACTACTCGAATTCATTAAATAATTCGGTCAACCGCCAAGCCCGACGGACTATATCACGTCGAAAATAAAAGGATCAACAACCAAATCCTTTTGCCACGGACGACCGGCGGCGTCGCAGAGGGGACCCGCCGGGTGGACACGCGGCGAGCGGCAGACTCGCTGCACAATCACCGCGGGCTCGGATCGCCGGTGTGCTTGCGCCGAGGGCGCGACGATGGTGGCGCCTGACGGGTTCAGCGGCAGAGGCGCGGCGTGCTGAGACATCGGAGCCATCGCCCGTTGGTTGGACCGCTGTCGAGCCGCGCGATTGGGTGGTGAGGAGAGATCGAGCGCCGCCGGCGCTCACGCCGCGACCGCGCTTCAGGCGGCCGCGTCTTCGGAGCCGCTGGCGCGGCCGAGCATCGCCTCGACGAACTCGTCGGGCTCGAACTCGCGGAGGTCTTCCGCGCGCTCGCCGATGCCGACGTACCGGACGGGCAGCCCATGCTCGGCGCAGATGCCGAGGATGACGCCGCCCTTGGCGGTGCCGTCGAGCTTCGTCAGCACGATGCCGGTGATCGGCAGCGCCTCCTTGAAGAGCGCGGCCTGCTGCATGGCGTTCTGGCCGTTCGTCGCGTCGAGCACGAGCAGCGTCTCGTGAGGCGCGCCCTCGAGCGCCTTGTTCATGGTGCGCGCGACCCGGGACAGCTCCTCCATGAGGTTCGTCTTCGTGTGCAGCCTGCCGGCGGTGTCGGCGAGCACCACGTCGGCGCCGGTGTCCTTGGCCTTCTGGATCGCGTCGAAGATCACCGCGCCGGGGTTCGCGCCGTCCTTGCCGCGCACGACCTCGCAGCCGACGCGCTTGCCCCAGACGTTGAGCTGCTGCACCGCCGCCGCGCGGAACGTGTCGCCCGCCGCGAGCACCACCGTCCGGCCCTCGGCCTTGAGCTGCGTCGCGAGCTTGCCGATCGTGGTCGTCTTTCCCACGCCGTTCACGCCGACCACCATCACGACGGTGGGCTGCGCCTTCAGCGGCAGCCCGCCGCCGGCGCCGACGCGCAGGATCCGCTTCGCGTGCTCGCGCAGCGCGTCCCAGACCTTGTCGGTGTCGGCGAGCTCGTTCCTGCTGAGCGCCGATCGGATCTCGTCGAGGAGGAGCTCTGTCGTCTTCACGCCGACGTCCGAGGTGAGCAGCACCTCTTCGATCTGCTCGACGACGTTGGGATCGATCTCCTTCTTGCCGGCGAACAGCGCCTTCAGCCGGCCGAAGAACCCCTCGCTCTCCCGCACCTTCGTGAGGCCTTTGCGGAGCCCCTCGATGTCTCGCTTGCGCGCGGCCGGAGGCGCGGTCTCCCGCGCTGGCCTGGCGGCCGGCTTGACGGCCGGCGCCTCGATCGCGGGCGCGATGGGCGCCTCCGCGACCGCGGCCTCGGGCGCCGCCGGCGCGACGGCGGTCGGGGGCGCGACGGGGGCGGGCGCCGCCGCGGGCGGCTCCTCCTGCGGCGCGGGCTCCTTCGCCTTCGCCGGAGGAGCTTCCTCCGCCGGAGGCTTCTTCTGGGCGCGCGGCTTCTCGGTCGGCTTGTCCGCCGGCTTCTCGGAGGGCTGCTTCGCCTTCTCCTGGAGCTTCTTCGGTTCGGGGGGCGCTGCGATCTCCGGTGGCGGCGCCTTCTTCGTGACGAAGTAGACGATCGCCGCCACCACGACGAGGCCGACGATAATTAGGGCGATTTCCACGTTGGCGTTCTCCGGCGAGGGAGCCGACTATATGGGACGCACCCCATACGTCAACGTGCGGTCGCGCGGGGGCGCGATCCGACCAGCGAAACGGCAGATCGGCGCGGCGACGGGGCCGGCGCTCCGCGGGCCCCGTCGCCTGGCTCACGGGGCTAGCGGCGAGGCGCCCGGCTTGGGCTCCGAGGCCCCGAGGTCCTGCTCGATCCGCTCGTCCACGGGATCGGGACCGAAGGCGGCGTGCTCGATCCGGCTCGCCCAGAGCTCGACCTCGCGCTGCTGAACCCTGCTCGCCGCCCGGCGCACGTGCCCGGGCGTCGGCTCCGGCGGCCCCTCGAAGGGCGCTCCCTGGCGCCGCGCCCAGCGCACGAGGCGATCGAGGACGGCGCGGCGCCGCGTGACCAGCGCGATGCCCAGCTTGCTCGGCGACGGGAGCGCCTGCTCATGGCTGCTGTGCATCGGCGCGCGGACCACGAGCCTCGCGTCGCTCCGGTACGGCGCCTCGATCGAGAACTCGCCGACGTCGTCGGTCAGCGCGCGGGCGATGACGCCGCTGCCGTCGAAGGCGGGGACGACGATCACGAGCTCGGCGCGCGCGATGGGCGTTCCGTCATGCGCGTCGGCGACGGCGCCGCGCCAGCCGGTCGCGCCCTCGAGCGGTCCCACGACGCGCACGCCGGCGCGGCCGGGCGGCGCGACGGGCCGCTCGTCGCCCGCGCGCGTCGTCGCGGCGCGCTTCGGCGCCCGCCGCCAGCCGCCGAGCACCCAGCCCGCGATGGCGAGGACGGCGGCGCCGAGCGCGATCTGCCGCCACGCCCCTGGGCCCGCGACGGGCACGTCGATCGCGAGCTCCGCGCCGGGGATCCACCACGGAGCGGCGGGCACATAGCGGAGCGAGATCGGGACCGTCCCCGCTCGCTCGGCGGTGAACGCGGCGATCACCCGCGCCTTGCCGCCGGTCACGGTGGCCGCCCCGACGGGCTCGCCCGCGCGCAGCGCCTCGACCACGCCGCCCTCGACAGGGCCGCGGGACGAGCGCACCTCGACGTCGATCGGCACGCCGTCCTCCGCGCGTGCCGGCTCGACGGGATGCGACAGATCGAGCGTGACCTGCGCGTACCGCACGACGCTCTGGCTGACGCTCGCCTTCGCGAGCGTGGTGGTTCCATCGAAGCGCGCGCGCAGCACGCCCTGGCCGGCGCCGTCGAGGCGCTCGGTCGGGAGCTCGAAGCGCGCGCGGCCGTCGCCGCCGGTCGGGGCCTCGGCGAGCCGCGCGCCGCGCTCGTCCTCGAGCGCGATCGGGAGGCGCTCGCGCTCGAACGGCGCGCCGCTCCCGACGCCGCGCGCGCCGCTGCGATCGAGCCGGAGCGCCACGGTGACGTTCACCGTCGGGCGATCGAGATCGACCGCGTCGACCGGCGGGTCGAACCGGAGGATCACCGGCGCGAGCGGGGCCGCGTGCGCCTCGATCGGGATCTTCGCCTCGACCGCGTCGTAGAGCTTTCCCCCTGCGAACCGGATGCGCAGCGTCGCGTCCGCGAGCGGCGCGCGCCCGCGGAGGCAGAACCCGCCGCGCTCGTCTGTCGCGATCACGTAGCCGCCTTGCGAGGGGCGGGGCTCGCGGGCGCGCGCCGCGCCGTCGGCCGCGCACCCGAAGGCCGCCGGCAGGACCGCGGGGGCGCCGGCGCTCGTGAGGGCGTCGATGGAGAGCGGCGCCTCCGCGATCGCGCTCCGCGCGTCGTCGACCACGCTTCCGCGCACGACGAACCCGTCGGGCTCGGTCCATGCGACCGCCTCGATCTGCGCGCTTCCGCGCACATGGATGCGGAGCGGCGCACCTTGCGTCTGCGCGTGCGCCGCGGGCGCCGCCGCGAGCGCCGTGGCCGCGAGGAGCGCCCATGGCAGGCATCGTCTCAGTCCGCGCATCTCCCGAAGGCCTCCGGCGAGCTCCTCGTCATGGTCGCGCATTATCCGTCACGCCGACGCGGCACGGGCAAGGGGAAGCCGATCCGAAGCCGCGCCGAGCTCGCGCTCGCCCGGCGACCGGCGCCCGCGGCGCGAGCGAGCGAGCGAGCGAGCAAGCGGCGTGTGGACGTAAGCGGACGTGAGCGGACGTGCACGCGAGCTCGCGGCAGCGCGTCGGGTCGATGGCGGCAGCGGTGGGTAGATAAGCGGATGGTGAAGCCGTGTTCGCCGTGAGCCCAGCATGGTTCACGCGTTGAAGCGCCGCGGGCAGGCCGCGTCAAACCGTCCAGTCTGGTCGCAGCGAGGAGCGAGCGAATGCAAGGCAAAAGTGCGAGCGTGTGCGCGCCAATTTTCGGGTGTAGACCCGCTGATCCGATCGCCACGGCGGCGATGCGCTCGTGTATCGTCGGACGTGGAATGCGTCGGCCCTTTTCAGTGCTCGTGTTGCTGGTTGTGACGCTTGTACTCTCGCTGATACCCACGAGGCTCTACGCGGATCAGCGCACGAGCTACCTCGCCGACCAGCTCAGGACCAACGAGGACTATCGCGTCCGCACGCAGGCGGCGCTCGCGCTCGGCGCGTCGGGAGACGACGCCGCCACGAGGCCGCTCTGCGACGCGCTCACGGACAGCAACGCGTCCGTCAAGGTCGCGGCGGCCGCGGCGCTCGGCAAGCTCGGCAAGCCCGCGGGGCTCGCGTGCCTGGAGCGCGCCGAGGGCCGCGAGCAGACGCCGGCCGTCAAGTCGCAGATGCAGAAGTCGATCGCGGCGCTGTCCGCCGGCGGCGGGGGCGGCTCCGCGGCGCCGCCGCCTCCGGGCGCGGACACGAAGTACTACGTCGCCATCGAGATCACGAACAAGAGCGGCCGCCCCGAGTCCGAGATCGAGCCGCTCGTGCGCGCCGCGATACAGTCGAAGCTCCTCGCGAAGGCCGGCTACGCGGTCGCCCCCAAGGGCGAGACGGTGGCGCAAGGCAAGAAGATTCTGAACGGCAAGAAGCTGAAGGGCTTCTATCTCCTCGCCACGGTCGAGCCCGCCGTGTACCAGGGCGGCAACCTCACCCAGGTGGTCCGCGTCAGCATGTGGACCTATCCGGCCAAGTCGCTCCAGGGTGAGTTCGCGCCGAAGCTCACGCAGAGCGGCACCCCGAAGAAAGACGTCCAGAGCGAGAACACCCTGATGAAGATGTGCGTCGAGAACGCGGTCGACACCTTCCACAAGGTCGTCGCCTCGCTGTGACGCACCTTCGCTGCTCGATATTGGCTTTTCCAGTGCCTCACGACCCTTGTCATCTCCAGCCAGCTTCGAGGATCCCATGAGCGACGCTTCCAGCACGGCCCCGCAGACCTCCGCGCCGGAGGTCAGAGCGCGCTACCAGCGGAGCGCGCGGAACTACCTGCTCGACCAGAACTTCCAGCTGAAATACACGGGGTTCCTCGTGGGGATCAGCCTTGCGCTCTCCGTGGCGCTCGGGATCCTCCTCTGGAACGCGAGCTCGAAGATCATCGAGCAGAGCCGCAGCGCCGTGCAGCAGGGACAGGAGACCGTCCGTCAGGGGCAGGAGACCGTCAAGCGCGGCCAGGAGGTGCTCGTCCAGAGCCGTCGGGTCAGCGAGGTCGTCGCGATGAACATCGCGAAGGAGTACAAGGACGACCCCGAGCTCGCGAAGACGTTCGGCGAGGCGGCGCAGCGCGACGAGAGCAAGCTCAAGGACGAGCAGGCGCGGCTCGAGCGCGACGCGGCCACGCTGCAGCAGCGGGCGGAGGCGCTCGAGCGGCAGGCCGCCGACGTGGCGAACAACCAGCAGATGCTGCTCCGCCTCATCGTCGCGCTCCTGTCGTTGCTCGTCCTCGGCGTCGGTGTCGCGGGCATCGTCTTCACGCACAAGATTGCCGGGCCGATCTTCAAGATGAAGCGGCTGCTCCGTCAGGTCGGCGAGGGCAAGCTGATCGTGCGCGAGAAGCTCCGGAAGGGCGACGAGCTCCAGCACTTCTTCGAGGCGTTCGAGAAGATGGTCGAGGACCTGAGGGCGCGCCAGCAGGGCAAGATCGCCAAGATGGATGCGATCCTCGAGAAGCTCGAGGCGGGGGCGCGCGCCCAGAAGGGGACGATGGAGATCGACCCCGAGGGCCTCTCCCAGCTGAAGCGCCTCCGCAGCGAGATGCAGGAGCAGCTCGACGCGTGATCGAGCCCGCGCGCGGTCGGTCGACGATCGCGCTGCCCGAATCCAGCCTAAAATCAAGCCAAAAATAAGAGAATTCAGGCCGCGCGCTCCCGCACGGCCTCGCCCGGATCCCTCCGGCCGTACCGTCGCCGCGCGGTGCTCGCGCGCACAGGAGACGGGTCCAGATCGGCGTTGTCGGCACGGAGGCGTACTTCAGTACGCCGAGTACCGAAAACGTCGAGATGGGCCCGTATCCGCAGCGCGCGAGCACCGCGCTAGAAGGCGGCCTTGACGATCTCGACCGTCGCTTCGCCGCTCGGGAGGAACGTCACGGACGCGGCGTCGAAGCGCATCCGCTCCACGCCGCGCACGCGCGAGAACGTGGCGCGCCAGAGCCGCTCACCCGCTCGCCGCACGCGGGCGCGCTTGCGCGCGTCGATGCTGTCGAGGGCGCGGACGTACGAGCCGGCGCCGCGCGTCCGCACCTCGATGATCACGATGACGGGGCCGTCGCGCGCGACCACGTCGATCTCCAGCCGCCCGACCCGCGCGTTGCGCGCGACGATCTCCACGCCCTGCGCGGCGAGGTGAGCGACCACCGCGTCCTCCGCGCGCGCGCCGAGCGCTCGCCGCGCGTCGGCCGCCGGAGCGCCGGCGGGCCCGATAGCGGTCCGGCTCGTCGCCGAAGCCGCCGGCGCGCTGCGCGTGGCGGCGCGCCCGTCGCGTGAGCCTGGATCGTCGCTGGGAGGGAGGGAGAGGAAGGTGCCGGCCAGATCGGCCGTCGTCGGGCGAGGGCTTCGCGAGCCGCGACGGCCGGTCACCCGACGCCTAGAAGCCTTCGCACTGGTCCGAGTTGGCGCGGCCCTGCACGTCGCCGCAGGCCCCCTCGTTCTCGAACTGGGTGTTCTGCTTGATGCAGTACTTGCCGGTGATGTTCGGGTCCCCGAGGCCGACGTTCGGCCGGATCTCCGAGCAGGTGAAGCCCTGCGGGCACTCGCAGAAGTTGAAGTTCGGGTCGTCCGGCTCGCCATCGGCCACGCCGCACCGGCACGAGCAGTACACCGCCTGCTGCGCGTTCCGGTTCGAGGTGCCGGCGCACTGGCCGCAGACAGGCGCCGCGACCGGATCCTTGGTCCCCGGCACGCAGCAAGGCTTGCCTTCGTTCTCCGCAGCCGACTTGGTCGGGTCCTGGCAGTCAGTGCCGAGGTTGTCGCGGCAGATGTACAGCTCGCAGACCCCCTTGTCCGTGTTGCAGGTCCACCCACCGCTGGGGCAGTCCTCGTTGCCATCGCAGCGGCAGAACGCGCCCGCGCTGTCGCACATGCCGCTGAGGCACTGGCTGTTGCCGCCATCCGGCTTCGTCGGATCGCAGTCGGGCGCGTAGTACGACTCCGACAGCACGCAGTTGGTGCACCCGCCCTGCCCGGGCGTACACGTCGCGGGCGCCTCCTGGCCGAGCGGGCAGCTCACGCGCCCCTGGAAGTGGTTCACCAGGCAGATCCGCGTCTGGCACTGGAAGGATCGCGATTCGATGTTCTCTTCCGTCACCTTGAAGCCAGCGAACTGCGGATCGTACTCGTCTTCGGGCAGACACGGGTCGCCGACGCCGCCGCTCTCGCACGCGGAGGGCAGGCTCGCCATTGCGACGACGCTGAGCAGGCCGAGCAGGCCGGACAGAATGGAACGGGTCATCAGAACGTGCTCCTTCGGCGGCGGTGCGCGCCACCGCTTCTGCAGAGGCGCGCGGACGGGAGGCAAGAAAACGCTCAAGTCGAGGTGCTCAAAGGCACAACGTCAGCGGTTGGACCCTAGACGAAGCGCGCCTCGAGCGTCAACAGCCGGATGGGCCGCGCCCGTCCACGTCGCCGAGGTGGGCGGGCGCCGCCGGTGCGAGGCGTTCGACCCTGAGCGCGCTGGTCCCTTGGCAGCGGACGGTCAGGCTGCCGCCTGGGCGGCAACAGTGCGGCCACGGCGCGACGATCTCGTTTAAGGAAGCGAGCGCGCCTCCGTTCGATAATTCCACCGTCGACTCCTACGCAGTGCGCAACCCCAAGGTCGACCCGGCGCCCGGTGTCTCAGGACGGGAATGCAAGAGGGGGCCCCTCGCCCGGCATCGCTTGACAAGCTGCGCGCCACAATCCTACCATCCCCGGCCACACGCAAGTATCCGTTGATTCTCATTGAACTTTTTGGTTCCTGACCGAGCTGCCTCGGGGGTCTACGGCGCGCGTTCTCCGTGTGTGGAGCCGCGAACGGGGCGAAGGGGCCACGATCTTTACGTCGCCGAAAGCGAGGAACGACGATGCGGAACCGGGTGGCGAGTATCTGCCTTGTAGCTTCTGCCCTGTTGCTATCCCCCGCCGTGGGGCATGCGCAGCCCGGCAAAGGTAAGCCCGTCGCGGCTGAAAAGGCGGACGCCAAGGGCGACAAGATGCCCAGCAAAGAGGTCAGCGCCGACGAGGATGCGGGCCCCGTGACCGCGGGCCAGATGACGGAGGAGGCGGCGCAGGGCAAGCGGCTCTTCGACAGCGAGCGGTGGAGCGACGCCGCGCGGCAGCTGAAGCGCGTCGTCGACGGCGACACCGGCGATGACGACGGCAACAAGCAGATCGCCCAGTACCACCTCGCGATCGCGCTCTACCGCCTCCAGTTCTACCAGGCGAGCTACGCGATCTTCTCGCAGATCGCCGACAAGCCGAACCACCTCAAGTTCAACGAGACGCTGCTCTGGCTGTCCAAGCTCGCGACGCAGCTCCCGGAGCCGGCGGACATCATCGAGCGCGTCGGCAAGTACAAGACCGAGCAGATCGCGCGGTTCAACAACCCCCAGCAGCGCGACCTCTACTGGCAGCTCAACTACCTGCTCGGCCGCTACAAGTACCGGAACCGGAACTACGAGGAGGCCATCAGCCTCTTCGCCAAGGTCGATCCGAACAGCAAGTACTACGTCCAGGCCCAGTTCTTCAGCGGCATCTCGTACGTGCAGCTGCGCAAGTCGGTGCCGGCTGTCAAGTCGTTCCAGCGCATCGTCCAGGCGATCGACGAGGGCGTCGAGGGCCTCGAGGACGAGGCGCGCATGCGCGACCTCGCGTTCCTCTCGATGGCGCGCACCTACTACTCGGCCTCCGTCCGCCTCGACGACAACAACGTTCCGACGATCGACGCCGCGAAGCTCTCGGCCGCCGTCAAGTACTGGAACCGCGTCGACGTCGCGAGCGAGTACTGGCTGGACAGCCTCTTCGAGCAGTCCTGGGCGTACTTCATGGCCGGGCTGTACCCGCAGGCGCTCGGCAACATCCACACGATCGAGTCGCCCTACTTCCCGAACTCGTTCTATCCCGAGGCCGACATCCTGAAGGCCGTCGTCTCGTTCACGATCTGCCAGTACGGCGACGCGACCACGATCGTCGCGAAGATGAAGAAGAAGTACGAGCCGATCAAGAAGGACCTCGAGTCGATCCTGGTGCGGTACCAGGGGGAGGGGAACGAGGAGCGCTTCTTCCAGTTCCTGAAGGACGTGGGCGCCGGCAAGGGCGACATCCCGCCGAGGGTCCGGCCGATCGTCGAGAACGCGCTCTCCGACCGCCAGCTCCGCCGCAACATGGAGTACGTGCGCATCCTCGATGAGGAGGCGGATCGGTTCAAGAAGGCGCCCGCCAACTTCCGCAACTCTCCGGTCGGCAGCGACGTGACCGACGCGCTCGAGTTCGCGAGGAGCCTCGCGATCCGGAACGCCGGCACGCTCGGCCGGGAGCGCTACCAGCGCAACCTCGACGAGCTCAACGAGCACCTCCGCGACTCGTCGAAGATCCTCATCGACATCACCGCGGCCGAGAGGAACAAGCTCGATCAGCAGGTCGTCAGCGGCCAGCTGTCGAAGGAGGACGCGCTCACGTACGGCGTCGTCAAGCCCGACGACGAGCACGTGCTCTGGCCGTTCGACGGCGAGTACTGGCGCGACGAGCTCGGCTTCTACCGGCAGGTCGTGACGTCGAAGTGCAGCAAGTGAGCGATTTCATCATGGTTGGCCCCGCGGCCCGAGGTCGCGGGGCAGGCAGCGCTTCCTCACGGGGGTCCGTGGCGGAGGGACGGAGATGGAGATGAAGCAGTCGAAGTTCGGTGTACTGCATGCGCTCCGCGCGGCGGCGGGTACGTTGGCCGTGGCGGCGTGCGCGGTCACAACGAGCCCCGCGTCGGCGGCCGACGCGTGCATCACGCAGCCGGCGAAGGATGCGATCGCCGCCTGTCCGGGCGGCAAGCTCCAGGTGTCGGCGGGCAAGAAGCCGCAGGTCAGCTTCAAGTCTGCCCCGCAGGGGATCCAGCTGAAGAAGCGCGAGGACTTGACGAAGCCGACCAATCCGACGGCTTCACAGGCCTCGGCGCAGCGCGACGAGCGGCGAAATCGCCTCGCCCCGAAGGTGAGGAGCCTGCTCGTTACGGAGATCCAGGGGCTCGAGGGGCTGTACTCCTCGACGCCGAAGAACGCGCCGGACCGGCCGAAGCTGATGCGGCGCCTCGCCGAGGGCTACGTCGAGCTCGAGTCGGCGGCGTTCCGCGACAAGACCGAGGGGCAGATCAAGGCGGACGAGGCCAAGCGGAAGAAGCCGAAGGCGGTCGCCGGGCTCCGGGCCGAGATCGCCAAGGCCGACAAGATCCTCGTCCTCGCGCGGAAGCAGGCGATCAAGTACTACACGGACCTGAAGACGCAGTATCCGAAGTACTGCCAGAGCACCAACGCGGCCGACCCCGCGAAGAGCACGGGCTGCACGGACGAGGTCCTCTACTACCTCGCCTACGAGTACGAGCAGGCCCAGCAGCTCGAGAACGCTCGCAAGGTCTACTTCGAGCTCATCAAGAACTGGCCGAACTCGAAGTACATCCCGAACGCGTACCTCGCCTTCGGTGAGCTCTTCTTCAACGAGGCGCAGGGCGACCCGTCCAAGTGGGACCTGGCGGAGCAGTCGTACGTCAAGGTCACCCAGTACCCGCCGCCCGAGAACAAGGTCTGGGGCTACGCCCACTACAAGCTCGGGTACGTCTACTGGAACAAGGGCGACTTCGCCCGCGCCATCAGCGAGTTCAAGAAGACGATCGAGTACGGGCAGCAGTTCCAGCAGATGCCGAACGCGGCGCAGCTCGCGGTCTCGGCGCGGCGCGACATCATCCCCGTCTACGCGCTCGCGGGCGACCCGCGGAAGTCCCACGACTTCCTGCGTCCGCTCAGCGGCGACGCGAGCGGCAGCTCCGAGAAGACGTTCAAGATGATGGACGACCTCGGGCAGAACTACCTCGACACCGGTCACTACAAGGAGGGCATCGAGCTCTACACCGACCTGATGACCCGCGATCGGGGCCCGAGGTACTGCGTCTACCAGGGGCACATCGCGGAGGCGACGCTCGCCATGAAGTCTGGCAACAAGGACCAGATCATCGGCGAGCTCGGGCGCCAGCTCGACGTCCACAACAAGTTCCAGGGCGAGGGGCACCCGGCGGACGCCAAGCTGAAGTGCTCGAACATCACCGCCGGTCTGCTGACCGAGACGGCGATGGCCTGGCACCTCGAGGCGGTGGGCTCGGGCGGCGTGCGCGGCACCGGCGACAAGAAGACGATGCAGCTCGCCGCGCAGCTCTACGACAAGGTCGTCAACAACTTCAAGCAGGAGCAGTTCGCCAAGTTCGAGTTCCCCCGCATCCTGAAGGAGGACTGGCCGAACATCTTCAAGATCAAGTACGCGATGGCCGACCTTCTGTACTTCCAGAAGGACTGGGCCAAGTGCGGTCCCGCGTTCGACTCGGTCGTGGCCGAGGACCCGAACGGGCCGCAGGCGGCTGAGGCCGCGTACGCCTCGGTGCTCTGCTACCAGAACATCTACACCGAGACCCACAAGGACGGCTCCCACTTGAAGGGGTCCGGCAACCTCCCCGACGGGGGGACGGGCAAGAAGGGCGACAAGAAGGCGGAGAAGGCGAAGTTCCAGCCGAAGGACTTCAGTGACAGCCAGAAGGGCATGATCACCGCCTTCAACCGGTACGTCTGCTACATCAAGCCCGCGGCCAACGACAAGGAGGCCCAGGAGCAGTACGTCGAGGTGAAGTACGCGCGCGGCCGCACGTACTTCGAGGCGCAGCACTGGGAGGAGGCCGCGCTCGCGTTCCGCGACGTGGCGCTGAACCACGCCGACAAGGAAGTCGGCATCTACGCGTCTCAGCTTTACCTCGAGTCGCTCAACGTCCTCGGCGCGAACATGGACCCGCCGCGTCCGTCTTGTTACGACGACATGGCCGCGGATGTGCCCAAGTTCATCGATCTCTACTGCAAGGGCGGCAAGGAGAAGGAGAACGCCGAGCAGTGCGGCATCCTGATCCGCATCCAGCGCGACATCGAGCGCCTGCGCGCGCAGAAGCTCGTCGAGGCTGCTGACGCGGCCGGCGGCGTCGAGGCCCTCAAGAATTACGAGAAGGCCGCCGTCGCCTACATGGACATGTGGAAGAAGTACGGCGAGGCCGCCTGCGAGGCGAAGCAGTCCGCGTGCGAGAAGAGCGAGGAGATCCTCTACAACGCGGCCAAGGCGTTCCAGGCCGCCCGCCTCATCGCCAAGTCGATCTCGGCCCGCAAGATCCTGCTCGACCCGCGCTACAACCTCCACAACACCGAGCTGGCGAAGACGTCGATCTACGAGATCGGCGGCAACTACCAGGCGATCGCGGTCTACGACGAGGCGGCGAACTGGTACGAGCGCTACGCCCGCGAGAACCCGAAGGGGGAGAAGGCCGCCGAGGCGCTCCAGGACGCGGTCGTGCTTCGGCTCGGCCTCGGTCAGGAGGACCAGGCGATCAAGGACGCCGACCTCTTCAACAAGAACTACGGCAAGGCGAAGCCGGCGCAGACCGCGCAGATCGCGTTCGCGATCGGCGCGCACTACATCGATCGCGAGGACTGGGATCAGGCGCGCCGGCGGCTGTCGACGGCGATGCCGCAGATCGATCGCAACGCGACGTTCGACGTCCAGGTGCAGGCGCACGCGATGTACGCGCGCGTCCTGCTGCAGACGAAGAGCGTGACCCCGGCGAACGGCGAGTACAACAAGGTCCGCGGCTACTGGAAGGACCCCGCGGCCGCGCTCAAGAAGCTCGACGCGATCGGCGGCGAGGAGCCGGAGAAGCTGCGCCGGCTCGGCAAGGTGCTGACCGCGGTCGGCGAGGCCTACTTCCACTTCGCCGAGCAGAAGCGGAAGGACGTCGATAAGATCAAGTTCCCCGAGTACAAGGGCTCCGGGAACCGCGAGGACGTCCTCAAGCACATCAACACCAAGGTCGCCGACTGGGTGAAGAAGAAGCGCCCGGCGATCGAGGCGGCCGACGTCGAGTACCAGAAGATCCTCAAGCTGGAGCCGACGCCTCCGCCGAAGTGGGTCATCGCGGCCGGTGCGCGCGTCGGTCAGATGTGGGGCAAGTTCGTCGCCGAGTTCCGGGCCGCGCCCATCCCGAAGGAATGGAAGGGGCACGGCATGGTCCCGGGCACCGACGTCTCGTACGACGAGATCCGGGGTGAGTACTACTCGCGCCTCGACGAGGCGAGCGAGCCGCAGAAGCAGATGGCGAAGGGCGCGTTCAAGACCTGCCTCGACCTGTCCGTGAAGTACCAGTACTTCGACGACTACTCGCGTACCTGCGAGGTGTGGCTGTCGAAGAACTACGGCGCCGAGTACCACCTCATCGACGAATTCCGTGGCTCGCCGTCGCGGGTCAACTCCGGCATGAGCGAACGCCCTGCGCCGCTGAACCTCGACGGGACCCCCTTCCGTGAAGCGCTGACCGCAATCGACAAGCCGGCTGCGAGCAAGGACAAGGAAGAGGGCGAGGACAAGAAGGCGGGCGAGGACAAGAAGGCGGCGCCGGCGGGTGGCGCGTCCAAGGAAGGCTCGGCGCTCGATCGGGCCACGACCCGACCCAGGAAGTGATGGAGCGAAACATGAGAAGCATCACCTCATTGGCAGCGGTTGCGGTGCTCCTTCTGGCCGCGACGGGTTGTGGCGGCGGCAGCACCGGCGGTTCGGCCCAGGGGGCGAAGGACCCGACGACGGGCAAGACGATCACGGACAGCAAGGGTCAGGCCGTGTCGGTCGCGGCGGCCAACAAGTTCAAGACCGCCATGGACACGATGGTCCAGCACGACAAGGCTGGGGACTGGTCCGAGGCGACTTGCAGCTCGACGGCCCAGCTGTTCCTGGACGCGGCGGACGAGCAAGGGGACACGACGTTCGCCGAGGCCATCTACAACGCGGGGCTCGCGTACCAGCGTTGCAAGAAGGACTCGGAGGCGAAGAAGCACTTCACGCAAGCGCTTCAGAAGAACCCGAAGTTCCACCCCGCGCGGGTCCAGGTGGCGCTCTACAATCTCGCGGAGTCGGGCGAGAGGAACCTCGACGCGGCGATCAGCGAGATGCGCCAGGCCGCCGTCGTCGATGCTCAGTACAAGAACGTCGAGGCGCTCGTGCACCTCGCGCTCCTGTACATGAAGCGCGGCAACCAGGTCGCGGACAACGATGGGCCCAACGACTTCCAGCGCGCGAAGCGGTACATCCAGAGCGCGCTGGCCGTCGATGACGCCTTCATGCCCGCGTTCAACCAGCTCGCGATCTACTACCTGGAGACGGCGAAGCAGAAGGCGGGCAGGAAGACGGGCAAGGCGGTCGCGACCAACGTCAGCAAGCAGAAGAAGGTCGACACCCAGGCGCTGGAGCTCGCGGCGCTCGTCTGCTCCCAGGCCATCCGCAAGAACCCCAACTACGCGCCGATCCACAACACCGCGGGGATGATCCAGGTCGAGCTCGCGAACCTGAACGGCGCCGTGCAGGAGTTCAACCTCGCGAGGAGGCTCGATCCGAGCTTCTACGAGGCGCAGATGAACTACGCGGCGGTGAACCTCCAGTTCCGCGGGTTCCAGCAGGCGGACGAGGCGTACCGCGCGGCCCTGAAGATGCGTCCGAACGACTACGACGCTCATCTGGGCCTCGCGCTCGCCCTGCGCGGTCAGATCGACGACGCGAACTTCGACAGCATGGTGGCCGCCGCCAGCGCTGAGCTCGAAGCCGCCAAGAAGGTCGCCCCCGAGCGCGCCGAGACCTACTACAACGAGGCGATCCTGACCCAGGAGTACAAGGCGAAGTCGGGCGGCAAGGGGGCCGAGGGCGCCCTCATGTCGGCGAAGGGGCTGTTCGGTCAATTCATCCAGAAGGCGGGCGCCAGCGCCGAGTTCGCCGACGCGGTGAAGCGGTCGAAGGAGCGGATGAGCGAGATCGACCAGATCATCGCCTTCAACAAGCAGACCGAGGCCGAGCGGAAGGCGGCCGAGGCCGACATGAAGACGAAGGAAGCCGAGCAGGAGGCAGCTGCCGGGAGCGAGGGCGAAGGGGGCGAAGCGACGACCCCGGCCCCGGCTCCTGCCCAGTAGCGGAGCCTCGTCCTGCGCGCTGTCGATGGCGGGGTGCAGGTTCGTGTGGCGCGGGCTCAGCCGCTGGGCAGGCGAGTGAGGCGTACAAAGGTACGCCGCAGCGAGCTTCACTCTGCGGATGAGCCCGTCGCGCACGAAGATGCGCCCCGCCACTGCGGACGTCTCGATCGGTCCGGGTCGCAAGGAGGGTGAGCGAGGGATACGGTAGTATTCCGGGCGAGCTCGACGGGCGGGGCGGACCGCGTGGCGGTGCGACAGACAACGGCACCTGGAGCCCCCTTCTCTCGCTGCACGAAGCTGCATCAAGGAGAAGGGGGTTCGCTCTTTTTCGTCTTCGTCGCAGCTCTCTGGGAACCTTGGGTGGAATCGGTTGTCGAGGCGTGTGTGGGTCGTGCTCTCCGTTGCCTCGATAGCATGCGAAGCTGGTTGACCGGCCGCCGCGGAAGGCGGTACAATGGCACTGTAACCGAGTCGAAACATTGTGAGGAGGCTGGAATGAGAGGGTTGACCCGATTGGGTGCGGGAGTCGTGGCTGCCGTTCTTACGAGCGTGGTCGCCTCATCGGCGTTCGCGCAGGGAGCGGCTCCTGGCGGTGGGAAGAAGGACGAGGGGTACGGGTACGAGTTCTCGGACGATCCGCTGAACGCCGGCGGGTTCGGCCCCAACGACGCCACCATCCGTGTGCGGCCCGGCCCTGTCCGGACGACGCTGATCAGGCCCCGCACCTCGTTCGTTCCGGAGATGCTCAAGTCGGTCGAGAACCTCTGATGTGACGGGCAGGTTTGGCACCTGCCCTATCGATTTACCCCCCGGTGCTGGGGGCGTGCGCCGCGCGGCGCATAGGGAAGGCTGGCGGAGATGGAAGGCAAGCAAAGGGTCGCTCTCACATTTGCGCTCTACCAGAACGAGGCGCTCGTCCGCAGGGAGACGATCACCCAGGATATCGTCAAGGTAGGCAAGGACGCGAAGAGCCATCTGCGTGTCGATGACGAGCTTGCCTCGCGCATGCACGCGGTCATCGAGGTCGCCTCCCCGCAGGACATCACGCTCATCGATCTCGGCAACGAGCCGGGCACGATGGTGAACGGGGCGCGTGTCAACAAGTGCAAGATCAGCCCAGGCGATCAGCTCCAGATCGGCGGCACGAAGATCATGCTGGAGCGCGCGGAGCCGGTGGCGGTCGCCGCGGCCGCGGGCCCTGCGAAGCCGGTTCCCGCCAACCCGTTTGCGGCGGCGCCTGGTGGGAACCCGTTCGGCGCTGCGGCGCCCGGGAATCCGTTCGCGGCCGCTCCGCCAGGGAACCCGTTCGCCGCGGCCGCCGCGGGCGGGGCGGACCCGTTCTCCTACAACAACCCGTTCGCGCAGTCGGCGCCGGCCGTCGACGAGGTGCCCCCGGACGCGCCCGAGGGCTCCTACACGTACACGCTCGTGAAGAACGGGCCGGACGTGCCGAGCGACGAGACCGAGGTCCCGGCGGCCTCCGTCGAGATCATGATTCTGTGGGATGCCGCCGTGCTCCACGTCGCGCACCTCACGCCGCCGCGCTCCTTCTACGTGGGGGAGGAGGCGGGGAAGAACTTCAAGTGCGACTACTTCATCCCCTCGGAGAAGCTCGGTACGACGCGGGCGCCCATCATCCTCGCGGATCGCTCCGGCTCGGTCTCCGTGGTGCTCCTGCCCCGCGCGACCGGCACCATCGAGATCCCGGGTAGGCCGAAGATGACGGTGCAGCAGGCGATCGATCAGGGCCTCACGCAGCCGTGCTCCGAGCTCTCTGGCGCCTATCAGATGGCGCTTCCGTCGGGCGGGAAGGCGAAGGTCGAGCTCGACGGCATCGTCTTCCAGGTCTCCGCCGTGAACGCGGGCAAGGTCGTGGCCGGCCACCTCCAGCTGGACACGCAGAGCCTGCTGTACACGGGCCTCTCGATGGCGGTTCACCTCGGGCTGCTCGCGGCGATGGCCTTCTTCATGCCGCCCCTCGGTGATACCGGCGAGGACGGGATCTCCGCTGACCAGCAGTTCCTCATCCAGCAGTACCTCGCGGCGGCCGCCGAGAAGGAAATGGAGGAGAAGGAGACCGAGCAGGTCGCCGAGAACGCGGCGGACAACAAGGAGGGTGGCACCGGTACCCGCGCCAAGGGTGAAGAGGGTTCGATGGGTAACCCGAACACCAAGGCCACCGGCAACCGCTACGGCGTCCAGGGGCCCGCCGACAACCCGGATCCGCACATCGCCCGCCAGGCTGCGCTCCGCGACGCCGCGGAGTTCGGCATGATCGGGCTGCTGAACGCCGGCGCCGGCGGCGATCCGAACGCGCCGACCGCGCCGTGGGGACGCGACGATTCGCTCGGGAACGATCCGCTGAGCGCTCGCGGCAACATGTGGGGCGATCAGATCGGCGACTCGTTCGGCGCTGGCGGCCTCGGCCTCTCCGGCATCGGCGAGGGCGGTGGCGGGCGCGGCGAGGGCATCGGCCTCGGCTCGATCGGCACCATCGGGCACGGCGCCGGCACCGGCACCGGCCAGGGCTTCGGCTCCGGCCATGGCCGCCTCGGCGGGTCGCATCGCACCAAGCCGCCGCAGGTGCGTATGGGTGCGACCAGCGTGAGCGGCCGTCTGCCCCCCGAGGTCATCCAGCGTATCGTCCGCCAGAACTTCGGTCGATTCCGGCTCTGCTACGAGAACGGGCTCAGGAACAACCCGAATCTGCAGGGCCGTGTCGCGGTGCGCTTCGTCATCGGGCGCGACGGCGCGGTCTCCAACGTGGGTAACGGCGGTTCGGATCTGCCCGATAACGGCGTGGTTTCCTGCGTCGTTCGGGCGTTCTACGGCCTGTCGTTCCCGCAGCCCGAGGGCGGTATCGTCACCGTCGTCTACCCGATCATGCTCAGCCCCGGCGGCTGAGCCCGCCTCGCCGCTCGGTTCGAGCGAACGCCCCGCACGCGAAGTGCGGGGCGTTTTCCGTTTCAGCGCTGGATGCGGCCGGCGCCAGGCGCGGCCAGGGGTCTGCGGCGAGCGCCGTGGGGTGGGCAGCTCGGCGTCCGCCGCGCGGGGGAGGGCGGGGGCTCCGCGTGGAGGCGCTGCAGCGAGGCGCATGCGCGGGGTCTGAAGCCCTGGACTTCCGCGGTTGCCTCCGCCTATTCTCGCGTCGCCGCGCGAGGTTCGACGCGCGCCACCTCGGGACGCTTGTGACGGTGCCACACGGAGCGGGGCAGCCTGTCTCCTAGATTGCTGACGGAGCGGCGCAGCCGTCTCCGGGATTGGGGACGGAGCGGCGCAGCCGTCTCCGGGATTGGGGACGGAGCGGCGCAGCCGACTCCGGGACGCTGTGAAGGAGCGGCGCAGCCGACTCCGGGACGTTGAAGAGGGGCGACGCGACGCCCAGGTCACTCAGAGGCCGGCGATGCCGGGGCCATTCGAAAGGTGAGCGAGATGAAGCTTGGGGCATTCTTGATGGTTGGCCTGGTCGCGGCGAGCGCGGCAGGCCTGGGCTGCAGCCGCCATCGCCAGGAGGCCGTCATCCTGGCGAATCAGGCCGACAAGGAGGTCGCCGTCAACCCCGACGGTGCGGCCAACAAGTACGAGCAGGCGACCAAGCTCGACCCGAACAACCACCGCATCTTCTTCAAGCTGGCGATGGCACACAAGAAGTCGGAGTCGTGGGACAAGGTCGCATCGACGCTGGCTCGCGCCACGCAGATCGCCCCGAAGTTCGCCAACTACTGGTTCGAACGGGGGTGGGCGCTCGAGCAGCAGGCGAAGAAGAAGACGATCTCGTACGAAGAGGCCAAAGAGCCGTACCAGAAGTGTATCGAGAACGACCCCAACTTCGCGGATTGCTACTCCCAGCTCGGGAACGTCTACCTCTGGACGGACGACGAGCAGAAGGCGCTCGAGAACCTCACCAAGGCGATCGAGCACAATCCGAGCGAGATCCGCTACTACGCGGCGCTCGCCGACCTGTACACCCGTCTCGGGTACACGAAGGAGGCCGAGCAGGTGCTCAAGGAGGCGAAGTCGTTCGCGAAGCCGGGGGACAAGTACCTCTTCGGCGTCCACAGCCTGCTCGCGTCGGTCTACCAGGACCGGGGGTCCACGGCGGAGATGGTGTCCGAGCTCGAGGCCGCCAAGGCGGTGGCGCCCTCGGATGGTCCCGAGTCGGTGCAGATTCTCTGGAGTCTCGGGAGCACCTACGCGACCCTGGATCCGCCGCGCAAGCAGGAGGCAATCCAGATGCTCAAGGGGTTCACCACGCGCGCCTGCAAGGGATCGAAGGCGGCGAGCTTCAAGACCGAGTGCGAGACGGCGAACACGCTCGTCGCGCGGCTCGGCGGTCAATAGCCGTGATGCCGCGCGCGGCACGGGGCACCTAAGCGTTTCAATTCGTTCGAAGGTCGGGGCCGAGGGTCGATAATCAATGGATCTTGCGCAGCGTCTCAATCATCTCGAGTCGGTTCATGACTGGCAAGGGCTCGTCGAGGAGCTCGAGAAGGGGATTGCGGCCGAAGGGGACGCGACCCGGAAGGCGGCATATCACCTGAAGCTCGGGCGGCTGCTCGAGGAGAAGTTCCTTCAGGCCGTCAAGGCGCTGAAGCACTTCCAGGACGCCTACAAGCTGAATCCAGCGCTGCTCGAGGCGCTGGAGTCGGCTCGTTCCATCTACTGGGACCTCGGCAAGACCAACATGGTCCAGAAGCTCCTGGAGCTCGAGCTGAGGAACGCCCCCGAGGGCACCGCGGCCGCCGAGCTCCGCGTGGAGCTCGGCGACGTGCTCTGCGACGCGGGCGATTTCGAGCGCGCGACGGAGATGTACGCGAAGGGCCTCGCCGCGTCCGGCGGGACGAGCGAGGAGGCGCGGGCCTGCCTCTTCGACATGCAGGTCGATCAGTCGTCCTGGTCGTCGCGCATGGCGGAGCTGGTGGACGCGGCCGACGCGGCCGCGAGCGCCGACGAGCGCAAGCGGCTGCTGCTCCGCGCGGCGCGCCTCGCGAAGCGCTTCGATCGCGGTCAGCTCGAGGACCTGCTCCGGAGGGCGTACGAGACGGCGCCTTCCGACAAGCAGGCCGCGGCGATGTTCGAGGGGCTCCTCGTCGAGGCGGAGCGGCCGCAGGCGATCGTGGAGACGCAGCGGCGCATCCTCGACGCGCGCGCCGGCGCGGCGCGCGGAGAGGCGGCGTTCAAGTTCGGCGTCCGCTGGGCCACGCGGCACCAGAACGTCGAGATCGGATCGAAGCTCCTCGAGGAATCGCTCCGGTTCGATCCCTCGAACGAGGCTGCGTTCGCCTACCTGCGCGAGCTCTGGGGGACGAAAGAGGGCAACTGGGAGCGCGTCGCGTCGCTGGCGGAGAGCGCTGCCAACCAGAACGGCAGCTCCCCGTACATGATCGCGCAAGCGGGCGGCATCGCCTGGCGCCAGCTCGGCAACCTGATCCGGGCCAGGAGCTGGTTCGAGAGGCTCTCGGCGGTCGCCCCGACGCACCCGAGCGTGAGCGCGTTCGAAGCGCAGATCGGCGAGCGCCTCGCGGCCGCGCCAGTCGCGCCGTCCGCGCCTCCGCCGGCCGCTGCCGCGCCCGCGCCCGTCGTCGTCGCGCCCGCGCCCGTCGTCGTCGCGCCGGCCGCGTCTGCGCCCGTGGCCGTCGCGCCTGCGGACGCCACGCCGCTTCCCACGAGCGCGCCTGCGCCCGTCAGCGCGCCGGCCCCGCTCAGCACGCCGGCCCCGGTGAGCGCGTCGGCCCCGGTGAGCGGCAGGGCGAGCGCGCCCGCGAGCGCTCCTGTGGGCGCCTCGTCGGTGGACGAGCGCGACGCGAGGTCCTCGGTGGCCGACATCGAGCCGCCGCCTCCCGCGCGGGCTCCTGCCGAGAGCAGGCCTGCGGATTCGGAGGTCGGTCGGCGGCCGACAGCGCCGCCGCCTCCGGCCGCGGAGGCCGCGGGCCGCGTCGAGGAGCTCAAGGCCAAGGCCCAGAAGCAGGAGCAGGCCAAGCGGTACAACGAGTACGTCAAGACGCTGATCGAGATCGCCGAGGCGGTCTCGGATCCTGCCGAGAAGATCGACAACTACGCGAAGGCGGCGGAGCTCTACTCGGGCAAGTTCTCGAACGCTGCCGAGGCGGTGAAGTGCTACGAGTCGATCCTCGCGATCGACGGCGAGCACGCGCAGGCGATCGACTTCCTCCGCCAGAGCTACGAGAAGCGGCGCGACTGGGAGAAGCTCATCGGGCTGCTCCGCCGCGAGGCCGCGGCGCTCCCGGAGGGCGGCGATCGCGCCGCGAAGTACCTCGAGATCGCGAAGCTCGCGTCGGAGCGGGTGAAGAAGGTCGACTTCTGCATCGAGCTCTGGGACGAGGTCCTCGCGAACGACCCGGAGAACCCCGAGGCGCTGAACGCGCTGGCCGGGCTCTACGAGAAGAACAAGGACTACCAGGCGTTCGCGAGGGTGCTGCAGAAGCAGGTCGACACGACCTTCGACAGCACCCAGAAGCTCGCGCTCCTCAGCAAGCTCGCGCAGCTCTACGGCGAGCGCCTCAAGGACGACGAGGCGGCCGTCAAGGCCTGGCAAGAGGTGATCGCGCTGAACCCCCAGGACCGCAAGGCCCAGGAGGCGCTCAAGAAGGCGTACCTCCAGCTGCAGCGCTGGGACGACCTCGAGGTGTTCTACGCCGAGAGCGGCAAGTGGGACGAGTTCATCCGGGTCCTCGAGTCGCAGGAGGCCAAGGAGACCGACGACGCGGCCAAGATCAGCCTGCTGGTCAAGATCGCCGAGCTCTGGATGGTCCAGAAGCAGAAGGCGGATCGCGCCGCGCGCGCCTACGAGAAGGTGCTCTCGATCGACGGCTCGCACCTCGCCGCGGCCGAGGCGCTCATCCCGATCTACACGCAGGCGAACAACCCGAAGGGGCTCGCCGGCGCCATCGAGGTGAAGCTCTCGCACGACCAGGACGACGTCTCTCGGCTCGACCTCTACCGGCAGGTCGCGGCGCTCTACGAGACGCGCCTCAAGGAGCCGCAGCGGGCGTTCGAGCGTTACCTCTCGGCCTTCCAGATCGCCCCGCAGGACGAGCAGTGCATCGATGACGTCGAGCGCGCCGCGCGCTCGACGGAGGGGTGGGACGCCCTGATCCAGGCCTACTCGTCGGCGATCTCGCGCGCGGAGGGCGAGGGGGACATCGCGCTCGGGGTCGATCTCCGGCTCCGGCTCGGGCGGGTGTTGCTCGACGAGGTGAAGCGCATCGACGAGGCGCTCTCGCAGTTCCGCGCCGTGTACGAGGCGGACGGCGAGAACCAGGCCGCGATCGGCGCGCTGGAGCGGCTCTACCGCGAGACGGGCCGGTTCGGCGAGCTGCTCGGCATCTACGAGAAGAAGCTCGGCATCGTCACCGAGCCGGAGGAGCGCAAGCAGATCCTCTACGCGATCGCGGAGCTCTACGAAGGGGAGCTGCGCGACGCGGCGCAGGCGATCGGGACGTACCGCCAGGTGCTCGACGACGAGCCGACGGACCCGCAGGCGCTCGCGGCGCTCGACAAGCTCTACCGCGAGCAGCAGGACTGGGAGTCCTACGTCGACGTGCTCCGCAAGCGGATCGACTCTCCGCTCGACGAGCAGGCGCTCATCGACCTCAAGTTCCGGCTCGGGAGCACCCTCGAGAAGCACCTGAACGATGCGGCCGGAGCGCTCGAGAACTACAAGGAAATCCTGATCCTCGATCCGGGCAACGACGCGGCGCGCCTCGCGCTCGAGGCGCTGCTCTCGAACGAGTCCCTGCGGGCCGAGGCGGCGGCCATCCTGCAGGAGATCTACGAGGGGCGCGGCGACTGGGAGAAGCTGATCCAGGCGCTCGAGATCCTCGCCGCGGCCGAGGGCGACACGGCGACCCGCGTCGCGCTGCTCCGGAAGGTGGCGCGGACGGCGGCCGAGAGCCTGAGCGACCTGGGCCGCGCGTTCGACGCGCAGTCGCGGGCGCTCAAGGACGACCCGTCGCACGCCGAGACGCGGGCGGAGCTCGAGTCGCTCGCCGCGCAGGCGGGCGCCTGGGACAGGCTCGACGTCATCTTCAGCGAGATCGCCGACTCGCTGAGCGACGCGCGGCTGAGCCGCGAATACTGGATGCGCCTCGGGAGCATCCACGAGCGGCTCGGCAAGGTCGAGGAGGCGGCGAACGGCTACCTCCGCGTGCTCTCGATCGATCCCGCCGACTCGGAGGCGCTGGAGGCGATGGACGAGCTCTACCGGCGCACCGAGCGCTGGGGCGACCTCATCGGCGTCTACCGGCGCCGCATCGAGCTCGTGCACGAGCCGACCGAGCGCGAGGGCCTCTACGCGCAGATGGCCGAGGTCTACGAGCAGCGGCTCGGGCAGCCGGAGGAGGCGATCGCCGCGTACCGCGAGGTCCTCTCCATCGACAACACGAGCCTGGTGGCGCTGACGGCGCTCGACGGGCTCTTCAGCCGCCAGGGCATGTGGGAAGAGCTGGCGGACAACCTCGAGGCGCAGCTCGGCATCGCGGTCGAGGAGGAGGCGCAGATCCGGCTGATGCTCCGGCTCGCCGCGCTGCGGGAGTCGCGGATGCGGCTCGTCGACTCGGCGATCGACATCTACCGGCAGGTGCTCGAGCGCGAGCCGACCAACGTCGAGGCGCTCGGGGCGCTCGAGCGCCTCGGGAAGGTCGCCGAGCACGAGCTCGCGATCGCGGAGATCCTCGAGCCGCTGTACCGCCAGTCGGGCGACTTCCAGAAGCTCATCGGGGTGCACGAGGTGCAGGTGCGGCGCAGCGACGACGTGACCCGTCGCGTCGAGCTGCTCCACCAGATCGCCGTGCTCTACGAGGACGCGGGCGGCGACCTCAGCTCGGCCTTCGACACCTACGCGCGGGCGCTGAGCCAGGATCCGGCCTCGGAGTCGACCCAGGAGGGGCTCGACCGGCTCGCGCGCGCGACCGGTCGCTTCGCCGACCTGGCGCGCGTGTTCGAGACGCTGGCGGCGGAGCAGACCGACGCGGAGCTCGCGAGCTCGCTCTACACGATGAGCGCGCGGATCTACGAGGGAGACCTCGGCGACATGGACAGCGCCGTCGGGCACTACCGGCGCGTGCTCGAGATCGATCCGCGCAACCTGCACGCGGCCGAGTCGCTCGAGCGGCTGTTCAGGACCTCGGAGCGCTACAACGAGCTGTCGCAGATCCTCCAGCAGAAGGCGGACATCCTCGACGACCTGAGCGAGAAGAAGCTCGCCCTCTTCCAGGCCGCGAGCCTCGAGGAGGAGGTGCTCGAGCGGCACGATCAGGCCATCGCCGTCTACGGCAAGGTGCTCGAGCTCGACGCCGAGGATCTGCGGGCGATCGACGCGCTGACGAAGCTCTACCTCAGCCTCTCACGCTGGCAGGAGCTCCTCTCGGTCTACGCAAAGAAGGCCGATCTCGTCCTCGATTCGAACGAGAAGAAGCGCATCTACTACCAGATCGGCGCGGTGTACGAGCGCGAGCTCGGCAACGTCGCGAGCGCGATCGACACGTACCAGCGCGTGCTCGAGATCGATCCGGACGATCTCCAGGCGCTCGGGCGGCTCGACGTGCTCTACCAGACGTCGCAGAACTGGCTCGAGCTGCTCAGCGTGCTCCAGCACGAGGCGGAGATCACCGCGGACCCGGCGGAGGGCATCAGCTATCAGTACCGGATCGCGGAGCTCTACGAGAAGCACCTCGACGACGTGTCCCGCGCGATCGAGCTCTACCGCGATCTCCTGCAGCAGATGCCCGATCACGAGCCGACGCTGCGGGCGCTCGAGCAGATCAAGGACGGCAGCCGCGAGCCGCTCGGCGCCGCGCTGGTGCTCGAGCCGATCTACGACGCGTCCGGCGAGTGGCAGAAGCTGATCAGCGTGCTCGAGGTCCGGGTCAAGGTGGCCGAGGACCCGTACGAGAAGGTGGATCTGCTCCACCGCGTCGCGCGCCTCTCGGAGGAGATGCTGAGCGACCACGTCACCGCGTTCGAGACGTACGCGCGGGCGGTGACGTGCGACATCGGCAACGAGGAGTCGCTCTCGAACCTGGAGCGGCTCGCGATGATGGTGAACCGCTGGCCGCAGGTCGCCGCGCTGTACGACACGGAGCTCGGCCGGCTCGGCGAGGAGCCGGGGCGCTTCGTGGAGCTCGGGCTCCGGCTCGCGCAGATCTTCGAGACGCAGCTCGACGACATCGACAGCGCCGTCGCGCGCTACCGGCGCGTGCTCGAGGTCGAGCCGGAGAACCAGACCGCGATCGCGTCGCTCGATCGCCTGTTCACCGCGACCGAGCGGTGGGGCGATCTCGTCACCATCCTGTCGCGCGAGTCGGAGATCGCGCAGTCGCCGGACGAGATCCTGGAGTTCAAGTACCGGCTCGGCGTGATCTATCAAACGCGGCTCAACGACCTGCCCGCGGCCATCGGGGCGTACCGCGAGGTGCTCACGGCGGCCCCCGAGCACTCGCCAACGCTCGAGGCCCTCGAGGGGCTCTTCGCGGCCGGGATCAAGCAGATCGAGATCGGCGCCATCCTGGAGCCGCTCTACCAGGCGGCGGCGGAGTGGGAGAAGCTCGGCGGGGTGCTCGAGGCGGAGCTCACCCACCTCACCGAGGCGCAGGAGCGGCAGGCGATGTACTACCGGCTGGGGGAGCTCCAGGAGGAGCGCCTCATCTCGCCGGACGGGGCCCTCGCCGTCTTCATGCGGGCGTTGAAGGAGTACCCGGGCGACGAGAAGACGCTCGAGGAGGTCGAGCGGCTCGCCGGCTCGGTCGACGGCGGCTGGGAGATGCTCGCCAACGCGTACGCCGACGTGCTGGGCATCCACAGCGACAAGGACGTCCAGACCGGCATCGGCAAGCGGCTCGCGCGGGTCTTCGAGACCGACCTCAGCGACGTCGCCAAGGCCGAGGAGACGTACCGGTACGTGCTCGGCATCGAGCCGCTCGAGGCCGAGGCGCTCTCGAACCTCGATCGGATCTACACGCAGCTCGAGCAGTACCCGGAGCTCGCGAGCGTGCTCGAGCAGCGGGTGCGCGCGACCGAGGATCGCCCGGAGCTCGTCGACCTGTATCTGCGGCTCGGTCAGACGTACGAGGAGCGGCTCGGTCAGCTCGACGACGCCATCCGCGCGTTCCGGCGCATCTTCGACGAGCTCGAGACGACGAACGAGCAGGCGATCAGCGCCCTCGAGCGCATCTACACGGCCAAGGGGGCCTGGACCCAGCTCAAGGTCGTGCTGGAGCGGGAGCTCGAGAACGCGATGGGCGACAGCCAGGAGGCCGACATCCGCGCCAAGATGGCGCACCTGCTCGCCGATCGGCTGAACGACGTCCAGGGCGCGGTCGAGACCTGGAAGCGCGTCCTCGACCTCCGGGGCGAGGACCCGGAGGCGCTCGGGGCGCTGTCCAACCTCTATGAGCGCGTGGGGCAGTGGTCCGAGCTCTGCGACGTCCTCGAGCGGCACTACGACATCGCGATCGACGACGAGTCGCGCGTCGCGGTGCTGCTCCGCCGCGCCAAGCTGTTCCACGAGCAGCTCGGCCGCGACGACTCGTCGCTCGACGACTACCAGCGCGTCCTCGACATCGACTACGCGAACCTCGAGGCGCTCTACGCCATCGCGGCGATCTGGCGGCTGCGCAACGAGCCTGAGCAGATCGTGGGCTCGCTCCACCAGACGGTGGATCGGGCGCGGGACGTGCTGCCGGCCGAGAACGTGATCGCGCTGTACCGCGAGCTCGGGACGACCTACCAGCACGTCCTCGGGCAGGCGTACGACGCCATCGACGCCTGGAGGAAGCTGCTCGAGGTCGACCCGAAGGACTTCGAGGCGATGGCCGCCCTGGAGAACCTGCTCCGGGCCGAGGGGCGCTGGGTCGAGGTCATCGACGTGAAGATGGGCCGGGCGGCGGCCTACGAGTCGCCGGCGGACAAGGTGCGCGAGTACCTCGAGGTGGCGCAGATCTGGGAGCACCAGGTCGAGGAGAAGGACCGGGGCACGCTCGCGTACGAGAAGGTCCTGGAGCTCGAGCCGACGCACGACCAGGCCTTCGCGGCGCTCGAGCAGCTCCACGACGCGGCCCGGCGGAGCGAGCCGCTCATCGAGCTCTACCTCGCGCGGCTCGAGTCGCGCGAGGAGGTCTCCGACAAGACCGACATCCTCCGCAAGGTGGCCCGGGTCTTCGAGGAGCAGCTCGAGGACAAGCCGCAGGCCTTCGACGCGCTGCTCACGGCGTTCGAGATGGACTTCTCCGACATGGACACGGTCCGCTACCTCGAGCGCATGGCGCAGGCGACGAACCGCTGGCCGGAGCTCGTGCAGACGGTGAACGGGTGGCTGCAGCAGCAGACGGCCCCGCTCCAGAAGATCACGCTCTGCCTGCGCCTCGCCAAGTGGTACGCGGAGGACCTCGGCCACCCCGAGTACGCCCAGCCGTACTACCAGCAGATCCTCGCGCACGACCCGAACAACGTCGCCGTGCTGCGCCAGATGGCGAACTTCTTCAAGAAGACCGGCCAGTGGCAGCAGCAGGGGCAGATGCTGACGAGCGCCCTCAACGTCGCGGTGACCGACGTCGATCGGAAGGAGGTCCTGACCGAGCTCGGCGAGGTCCTCGAGCGGCACATGGGCGAGGTCGAGCAGGGGCTCAGCTTCTACCGGCGCGCCCTCGACGTGGATCCGCTGCACCTGCCGGCCCTCGAGGCGCTGGAGCGGATCTACACGGATCGCGATCAGTCGAACGATCTCGTCGACGTCCTGCTCCGCAAGGCGCGGGCCGTGAACGAGCCCGACGTCGTCGCGGCCGTGAAGCTGCGCACCGCCGGCCTCTACGAGTCCAAGCTCGGCCTGATCGAGAAGGCCGGCGCGGTCTACCGCGAGGTGCTGGACATCGACGCCTCGAACCTCCTCGCGATGCGGGGGCTCGAGCGCGTCTACACGGCGACGCACCAGTGGCCCGATCTCGTGCGCGTCCTCGAGATGCAGCTCGACGTGGTCACCACGGAGCGCGAGCGCATCGACGTGCTGATGAAGATCGCGACCCTCCAGGAGGAGCAGTTCCTGAAGCCCGATCTGTCGGCCGCGCGCCTCGAGCAGGTGGTCGAGATCGACCCGAGCCACGAGCCCGCGCTCGAGGCCCTGGAGCGCTGCTATCGCCGGCTCCGCCAGTGGCACGATCTCATCAACACCTACGATCGCCACATCAACGCGGCGGAGGACCGGCAGAAGAAGATCGAGCTCTGGTCCCACACGGCCAAGGTCTACGCGGAGGAGATCGAGGACCTCGACCGCGCGATCGACGCGTACCTGAACATCGTCGACATCCAGGACACGCACATCCCGGCCCTGGAGGCGCTGGCGAAGCTCTACGAGAAGCAGGACAACTCGGCGAAGGCCATCGAGTACATGACGCGCGTCGCCGACCTGACGGCCGACGGCAAGCAGCGCGTCGAGATGTACTTCCGCATCGGCCGGCAGCTCGACGAGAAGCTCGGCGAGCGGGTCCAGGCCCAGGAGCGCTTCGAGATGGCGCTCGATCTCGATCCGTCGCACGTGCCGACGCTGGGGGCGCTGCGGGTGATCGCGATCGACGCGGCCGACTGGGACCGGGCGGCGCGTTACCTCGATCAGGAGCAGATGAACACCGACGCGCCCCGCGCCAAGGCGCGGCTGCTCGTCGAGCTCGGCAAGCTCCGGGACGACATGCTCGGCGAGCACGCGCTCGCGGTGCAGGCGTACGAGATGGCGCTCCAGAGCGATCCCGACAACGAGGACGCCGCGATGCCGCTCCTCGGCGAGTACGTCTCCACGGAGCGGTGGGCCCAGGCCGAGCCGCTCGCGGAGATGCTCGTCAGGAAGAGCGGCAAGCGCGACAGGTCAGAGCAGCACCGGCTGCAGCGGACCTTCGGGCGGGTCCTCGATCGACTCGGCAAGGACGACGCCTCGCTCAAGGCGTACACGGCCGCGCACAACCTCGATCTGACCGACCAGGAGACGATCCGGGGCCTGGCGGACGTCAGCTTCAAGCTCGGCGACTGGGCGAGCGCGCTGACGAACTACCAGAAGGTGCTCACCAGCCTCGACGAGGCCGAGACCGAGGAGCGCGCGACCGTCTACTACAAGCTCGGCTGCATCAAGCAGGCGCAGGGGCAGTCGAAGCAGGCGGTCAACAACTTCGAGAAGGCGCTCGGGGCCGAGCCCGCGCACCGGCCGACGCTCGAGGCGATGGTCGCCGTCTACGACGCGCTCAAGGACTGGAAGCAGGTCTGCCACTACAAGCGGCTGATCCTCGACAACATCATGGACGGCGCCGAGCGGTTCAAGATGTTGAACGACATCGGCGACATCTGGGTCGACAAGGAGAACAACATCCCGAAGGGCGTGGAGGCCCTGGAGGAGGCGCTCGACCTGGAGCCGCAGAACCACGTGCTGCTCCACAAGCTGCTCCAGCTCTACCAGCGCACGGGGCAGTGGGAGCGGATGGTGGACTGCCTCCAGCGCATCGCGGAGCTGGAGCCGCAGCCGGATCGGAAGAGCCGTTACCTCTACACGATGGCGCAGATCTACCGCGACAAGCTGGACGACCCGGCGCGCGCGGTGGAGCTGTTCAACGACACGCTGGACCTGAACCCGCACTCCCTCGAGGCCTTCGAGCGCATCAACAAGATCCTCACGGCGCAGAAGGAGTGGAAGCAGCTCGAGCGGGCGTACCGCAAGATGCTGCACCGGGTCGCCGGCAAGGGGAACACGGACCTCGAGTACAGCCTCTGGCACGCGCTCGGGCTCATCTACCGCGATCGGCTCGGCGACAGGACGGCCGCCCTCGAGACGTTCCGCATGGCCTCGCGGCTCAAGCCCGAGGACGCGACGGAGCACCTGATCCTCGCGGAGCTCTACGAGCAGTCGGAGCAGTTCGATCTGGCGACCGGCGAGTTCCAGGCGATGGTCAAGATCGATCCGATGAAGATCGACCCGTACAAGCGGCTCTACCGCCTGTACGTGGACAGCAAGCGCTACGACCAGGCCTGGTGCGTCGCGGCGGCGCTGTCGTTCCTCCGCAAGGCCGATCCCGACGAGCAGCAGTACTTCGAGGACTACCGCCCGCAGGGGCTCATCCAGGCGAAGAGCCGGCTCGACAACGAACAGTGGATCAGGAACCTGTTCCACGAGGAGGAGAACCTCTACGTCGGAAAGATCTTCGAGATGATCGCGGGGGCCGCGCTCAGGGCGAAGATCGAGACGCTCAAGCAGCGCCGTGAGCTGCCGGTCCTCGATCAGCGCTTCCTGCAGGATCCGGCGACCTCGACGGTGACGTTCGCCCGGACCTTCGGGTGGGCGGCCAACGTCCTCGGCCTGCCGGCGCCGCGGCTCTACGTGCGGAGCGACGTGCCCGGCGCGCTCGTCGCGGTGGCGAACGAGCAGCCGGCGTCCGTCGCGGGTCAGACCGTGCTGACCGGGTTCTCGCCGCAGGAGCTCACGTTCATCGTCGGCAAGCACCTCGCGATGTACCGCGGCGAGCACTACATCAAGACGCTGTTCCCGACGGTCACCGAGCTGACGGTGCTCCTCTTCGCCGGGATCAAGCTGGTCGCGCCCGACACGTCGGTCCCGCCGGACATCGAGAAGCAGATCACGGCGACCGCGCAGACGCTCCGCGGGTTCATGCAGCCGATGCAGCTCGAGGGGCTCCGCATGGTGGTCAAGAAGTTCCTTGCGGAGGGCGCGAAGGCCAACATCAAGCGGTGGGTCCAGTGCGTCGACATCACCGCGGCGCGCACCGGCCTGCTCCTCTCGGGCGATCTCGAGATCGCGAAGAAGATCATCGCCGCCGAGCCGCAGCAGCCCGGGGATCTCCCGCCCCAGGACAGGCTCAAGGAGCTGATCGTCTTCTCGACAAGCGATCAGTATTTCGCGCTGCGTCAGGCGCTCGGGATCGCCATCGGCGAGGGGTGATCCCGCGCGGCAGCAGGGCCTAAGTAGCGGAATTCACCTCATTAACCGGAGCACCCGGGGCACTCGGGGGAGCGCGCGTGCGCTCCTCGCCCCGGGGCTCCGCTTTGCCGGAGGGATGCACATCTCCATGAGTCTGCTTGACGAGTCAGCAATCCTTACGAACGATCAGGTGCTGTGACCTCGTCATCGATGATCGTCCGGCTCCCCGTGCAGTCCGCGAGAGGCTTCGGGAGATACAGGCTGATCGCAAAGCTTGGGCAGGGAGGGATGGCCGAGGTCTTCCTCGCTGCGCATCGCGGCCCGCTCGGGTTCGAGAAGCTGGTCGTGATCAAGCGGCTCAAGCCGGGGATCGCGACCGAGCCCGAGGTCAACGCGATGTTCCTCGACGAGGCGAGGCTCGCCGCGCGGCTGAACCACCCGAACGTCGTGCAGACGTACGAGTGCGGCCAGATCGACGACCAGTACTACATCGTGATGGAGTACCTGGAAGGGCACTCCCTCGATCGGATCTGCAGGAAGATCGACCCGTCGCGTCACCGCGCGGTCTACCTGGCGATCCTCGCCGATGCGCTCGCCGGGCTCCACTACGCGCACGACCTCATGGACTTCAACGGCCAGCCGCTCCAGGTGGTCCACCGCGACATCAGCCCGCACAACATCTTCGTCACCTACGACGGGCAGGCGAAGGTCGTCGACTTCGGGATCGCGAAGTGGGCGACGCGCGACGCGGACACCAGCACCGGCGTCGTGAAGGGGAAGATCCGGTACATGGCGCCGGAGCAGGCCCTCGCGACGATGGTCGACCGCCGCGCGGACATCTTCTCGATGGGCCTCATCTTCTGGGAGCTCGTCGTGGGCGAGCGCTTCTGGGGGGATCTCTCCGACGTGCAGATCCTCCAGCGGCTCACGTTCGGCGAGATCCCGAAGCTGCGCGAGCGGTGGCCCGCGGCGCCTGACGCCCTCGAGCGGATCTGCTCGCGCGCGCTCGCGATGGCGCCCGAGGAGCGGTACGCGACGGCGGCCCAGATGCGTGACGACGTCGAGGCGTACCTGGCGACGATGGGCCGCCGCCCCTCCTCGGCCGAGATCGGCCGCCTCATCGGTGAGACCTTCGCGCACCGCCGCGCCGAGGTGAGGTCCGCGATCAGCGACCAGCTGGGGCGGCTCCACGCCAGCGCGGCCGAGGGCGGGGAGGAGTTCGAGATCCTGCCGGTGCTCGAGGAGCGCGGCGCCGTGCCGTGGTCTCAGCGCATGCCGCTCTCGCAGATGTCGCAGCAGTTCGCCGCGCCGGGGGGAGACCAGATGCTGGGCGACGACCCGTCGCGCGAGGACAGCATCTCGAACCGCCAGACGATCCCCACGATCATGGTCGCCAACACCAAGTCGACCCGGCGGAAGGCGCTCTGGAGCGCCGGGATCGCCGTGCTCTCGGTGCTGCTGATCGGCGGCGCGTGGGCGGTCCTCGCGCTCCGACCCACGACGACCACGGCGGAGGGCGATGTCCCTGCGGAGACCAGGGGGGGCGAGGCCGCGACCCCTTCTCCTCCGACCTACGCGCCCCCGGTCGCCAACCTCGTCGAGCTCCGGATCATCGCCACGCCGCTGGACGCGAAGATCTACCTCGACGACGTGGAGCTCCCCAGCAACCCGTTCTTCGCGAGGTTCAGCCGGGATGGCACCGGGCACCGCATCCGGGTCACGGCCGACGGGTACACCCCGGAGGCGCGCTTCGTGGTGTTCACGCGCGACGAGGTGCTGACCATCAACCTCCGCCAGGTGCCGACGACGTCGCCCAAGGCGGGCGGCGGCACCGCGCCTCGGAAGTGACCGGCAGGGCCGCGGGCTCGGCTTGACCGCCAAGAGGCCGCGCGCGGGGGCGCCGGAGCGCCGCGCGGGGCGTTACGGCCGGCCGCTCAGCATCACCTCGAGCTCCGGCGGCACGCAGCCGTAGGCCTCGGCGGCCGCGAGCAGCGCCGAGTTCTGCGGCAGGTTGAGCAGGAACGAGCTGGCGTAGGGCGTCCCCTCGAGGCCCTTCAGCCGGCGCAGGAGCGGGGGCATCGCGCGCTCCATCGCGGCCCGCGCGCCCTCCAGATCGCCCATGTCCACGCAGGCGTCGTGGAGCGCGAGGTAGATCGGCGCCTCGTTGAGCAGGCTCGGCGCGCCCGCCTCGACCAGGGCCGCCGCCTCCCGCGCGATCTCGCGGGCCTGCTCGGCGTTGCCGAAGCGGCGCTCCGCCTCGGCGCAGAACCCGAGCGCCACGGGCAGGACGTCGCGGTTGTCCGTGACGCGGTACGCGTCGGTGGCCTTCTTCAGCAGCGAGCGCGCCCGCGAAAGGCCCGACGACTCGAGGCGCAGGAGCTCGCAGCCCCGGTAGAACAGGATGCCGAGCGTCACGCGGTCGCGCACGACCCACATGCTCCCCGCGGCCTCGTCCGCGCTCGCGCGCGGCTCCGCGAGCACGGCGTCGAGCCGGGGCTCGGGGCCGAACGTCGCCGCCCAGCAGAGCAGGATCATCTGCCCGTGCCGCGCCGCCCCGGAGCTGCCGATCGCCTGCGCCCGGGCGATGCCCCCCTCGATCTCCTGGAGCGCCTCTTCCCGGGCGCCGATGGTCGTCAGCGCGAAGCCGACGTTCATCGTCAGCATCGCCTCGCGCTCCTGCAGCCCGGCGCGGCGCGCGGCCCGCGCCGCGTTCCGGCGCGCCCCCAGCGCGGCGGCCGGCTCGCCGCGGGTCTGGTGGGCGACCGCGCGCGTCTGCCAGGCGTCGACCGCCGCCCAGACGAGGTTCCGCCGCGCCGCGAGGTCGAGCAGGTGCGCGGCCTCCTGCTCGGCCATCGCCAGCTGCCCGGCGAACGCGTGGACCTGCGCCAGCGTCGCCGAGCACTGCGCCTCCTCCTCGACGAGATCGATCGACCGGGCGCGGTCGCGCAGCGCCGTCAGCCGACCCTCCAGGTCGATCCCCGAGCCGCACGCGTGGTCGTAGCGCGCGCGGGCCGTCAGCGTGCGCAGCTCGCTCGCCTCGTCGAAGACGTTCTCCCACATCGCCCGGATCGCCGAGTCGCGCTCGGGCGAGCGCGCGTCGAGCCGCGAGTACGCCTCCTCGAGGAGGACCGCGCGCGCGAACGCCGTCGGCTTGTCGGGGGAGAACACGAGCGCGCGATCGGCCATGGTGACCGCGTCGCGGAGCGAGTTCGTCGCCAGGGCGCGCCGCGCGGCGGCCTCCCAGCGGATCGCGGCCTCCTCGTGCTCGCCGCCGAGGTCGAAGTGCTGCGCCACCGTCGCGCTGTCCTCGCCGAGCCGATCGAGCCAGCGCGCCGCCGCGGCGTGCAGCCTCTGGCGGAGCTCGTCGCCGACGGAGGCGTACGCGACGTCGCGGACGAGCGCGTGCTTGAACAGGAACTCGCGCGCGGCCGGGAAGCGCGACGCGGGCTGCGCGACGAGGAGCTCCGCGGCGATGAGCTTCTTCAGCGCCGTCGCGGGCTCGGCCACCCCGACCTCGGCGAGGCCCACGTCCCAGACCGACAGGCCGAAGACGCTCATGCGCACCACCGCCTCCCGGGTGGGCTCGTCGAGCGCGTCGAGGCTCACCTGGATGGCCGCCTCGATGGTGGGCGCCGTGGCGGCGTCCTTGCCCGAGGCGATGACCCGCGCGAGCTCCTCGGCGAAGAGCGGCGAGCCGGCCGCCTGCTGCGCGACGCGGTCGAGCGTGGCCTCCTCGAACGGCCGCGTGGAAGCGGCCGCGCTGAAGACCGCCCGCGCGATCTCGCGCGTGGCCCGGCGCGCGATGGGGCGCAGCTCCACGCGCACGTGGTCGCGGCCGGCGAAGCGCTGGCCCTGGTCGCGCCAGAACGCCGGGCGCACCATGAGCAGGATGAACAGCGCCCTCCCTGTCGACCGCCCGAGGAGGTGGTCGAGCCACGCGACGCTCTCCGGGTCGGCCCACTGCGCGTCCTCGACGAGCAGCGCGCACGGCTCGCTCGACGCCGCGTCGACGGCGATGTCGGTCATCGAGAGGTAGAGCGCGTCGCGCGCGCCGCGCAGGTCGACGCCGTCGGGGAACGGCTGGTTCGCCAGCAGGCGCGCGAGGAGCCCGCCGTCGCCGTGGAGCGGCCGCCGCGCGCGCACCGCGTCCTCGGCCTGCTCCAGCGACGCGCCCTTCGGAAGGCCCATGAGGACCCGCAGCGCGTCCGTGGCGACGCCGAGCGCCTGCGCGCGGCCGAACGACTCGCAGCGCAGCTGGATGAGCCGCGGCGGATCCGGTCGATCCACGATGCGGGCGACGAACTCGCGCGCGAGCCGGCTCTTGCCGATCCCCGGCGGCCCCGAGATGCTCATCACGACCGGCGTCCCGTCCTCCACGCAGCGCTCGAACGCCGCGACGGTCGTGATGAGCTCGGCGTCCCGCCCCACGAACGGCGTCTGCGCGTCGGGCCGCTTCGGCGCGCGCGCGAGCACCCGCACGGCGCCGCTCTCCAGGGGCTCGCCCATGAAGCGCCCGCGGGACAGCTCCACCGTGGTGGCGTCGGCGAGGACCCTGCCGAGGCCCGCCTCGCGCGCGAGCGCGACAGCGCGGTCGACGACCTCGCCGGCCGCGCGCGTCCTGTCGACGCGCATGCGGCCGGAGGCGACGCCGACGCGGCCGCCGCGGCCGCCGAGCGCGAGCCCGAGCTCCAGGGCGCGGGACGCCTCGTCGCCGTGGGCCTGCCGCACGCCGAGGTGGGCGGCGATCGAGTCCGTGCCGAGCGGCAGCGCGTCGGCCCCGCGGCGGCGCAGCGCCTCGAGCTCCCGCTGGCGCTCCTCGCCGGTGGCCACGTGCAGCGCCACGATCGTGGTCACGAGGCGCGTCCCCATCGCGCCCGGCGGGTTGTCGCTCACGCGCAGCGGCGACGGGGTGGGCAGGTACGGCTCGTCGGCGAGCGCCGCGAGCCTGTCCGCCACCTCGCGCGCCGAGCTCGGCCGGAGCTCCCTGTCGGCGAGCAGGAGCGCGTGGATCAGGTCGTCGAGCGCCGGCGGCACGTCGAGCAGGAACTCCGAGAGGCGCGGCGCGGGCGTCGTCGCCAGGCGGACGAGGGTCGCGATCGAGGTCGGCCCCATGTGCGGGGGCCGGCCGGCGACCAGCTCGAACAGCGTCGCGCCGAGCGAGTAGAGGTCGCTGCGCGCGTCCACCGTCGCGTCGCCGCGCGCCTGCTCCGGCGAGATGTACGCCGGCGTGCCGACGAGGCCGCCCGCGTCCGTCGTGAGCACGAGCTCCTTCGACGCCGCGACGCCGAAGTCCACGAGCTTGGTGCGGAGCGGGGCGTCCGGCGAGCCGCGCAGGAGGAGGATGTTGGACGGCTTGATGTCGCGGTGGACGACGCCCGCGGCGTGCGCGGCCGCGAGCGCGCTCGCGACCTGCCGCCCGACCTCGATCCCCTCGCGCAGCGAGAGCGGGGAGCGCTTCTGGCGCGCCGCCAGGTCCTCGCCGTCGAGCCACTCCATCGCGATGAAGGTCGCGCCCTCCTCGATCCGCCGCCCCTCCGCGTCGACAGCGCTCGTTTCGAGCGTCCCGAACGCAACGACCCTCACGATCCCCGGGTGATCGAGCTCGGAGAGGACCTGACCCTCGCGGGAGAGCCGGGCCTGGCCCTCGGCGTCGACGCCGACCGCCGTGATGATCTTCAGCGCGACGTACCGCTCCGTCTGCACGTCGAAGGCGCGGTGCACGGTGCCGATCCCGCCGCGGCCGACCTCGTGCTCGATGTGGAAGCGGCCCGCGACGAGCGGCCGTGCGGACTCGATGCGCGCGGAGCTCATGCGCTGGCCGACGTGGTCCGTGGGATGGGCGCCGGGCGGCTCCGGCGCAGCGGAGAGGCGATCTCATGGCGCCGGGCCGCGTGGGCCTGCGGTGTTCCGACAGGGCGCATTCGCGAAAGAGACTACGCCGTCGCTCATGGCAGTTCCAGTGTCGCGGTCACGGGAACCCGGCAGCGCCGCGGACGCGGCGATCGGGCCGGAGGCGCCGTGGAGTGCGCGGCGCGCAGCGCGCGCGGCGGGCCTCTCTTGACGGATCCGGCGGCTCCTCCTACGGTCGTCGGCTCCGCTGCTCCTTCAGCGTAACATTCAGCGTAACATTACGTTACGTTCACCGTTACGTGACGTTCGAGCGGCGGGAGCCATTTCGATGCTCGATCGCGTCGCCGTTCACCAGACCCGGCTGCGCACGCCCGGCCTCGGGCTCGACGCCAAGGGGGTCGCGCTCGGCGCCAAGGGGCTCGTCCTCCTGCCGTCGATCGATCGGCTCGTCGCCTTCCTGGCGCTCTACACGCGGCAGGGCTCGCTCGCGGACATCCTCCGCTCGCTCGTCGTCGAGATCGTGCGCTCGAAGCTGGGGGCGCGGGAGGTCACCCTCCTGTTCGCGGCCGAGAGCAGCGATCGGCTCGACCGTGTCGCCGAGATCGCGCGGCTCGCGGGCGGCTACAGCTTCACCGGCACGAGCCGGCACTTCGTCCAGTACCGCGACGCGGCCGCGCCGTTCGGGTACGACGTCCCGCAGATCCTGCCCAGCGACGCGGCGCTCTCGCTCTATCACAACGCCTTCTCGCAGACGTACGAGGTCGAGCGGCGCGTCGACGTGCGCACGCTGCTGCTCCGGCTCGAGCCGCACCTCGATCCGTCCGCCGGGCAGGACCCGGGCCCGCGCTGGCTGCTCGCGGAGTCGGGGCTCGGCCCGGCGCTGATCCGCTACTTCTCCCGGAGCAGCGTCGAGGCCGAGGTCGGCCTGTGCGAGTGGCCGCCGGAGTCGAGCTTCGATGACGCCCCGGTGCTCCGGTACCTCTTCCGCGTGCCGGCCATCCCTGCCCGGATGGTCCCGCTGCTCACGAGCACGCCGGGGCTCGGGTATTTCGTCCCGGTCGCGCCGGGCGCGGCGGTGGAGGTGGGGTTCCGGCACCCGGTCAACCTCCGCGCCTGCCCGGTGTTCGGCGAGGCGGGCCTCGTGCTCTTCCGGGGCGGGGGCCGCGAGGCGCTGGAGATCGCGAAGCTCCCGGCGATGGGCGACGTCGCGGCGTTCGCCCGGGTGGAGCTCGGCCGCGAGCCCGTCGCGGCGAAGGTGGCGGCGGAGGGCGACGCGCAGCGCCCCGCGTCGGTCGTGCTCTCGCTCCGCCTTGTCCCGAGCTCCGAGCCGTGGCGGTCGGTCACGGCGTCGTGGATCCGGCCGCAGGAGATGCCGCTCCTGCGGCACGTCGCCTACGCGCTCGGCCCCGAGACCCTGCGCCGCGCCCGCATCGCCTTCACCGCGGCAGGCGCGTTCCTCCGGCACCCCACGGGTATCGAGGGGATCCCGGTCGGCGAGTTCTTCCGGGAGGTCCATCCGGGCCTCTACATCCCTGCCGGGTACGACGCGGTCCCTGCGGTCGCGCCCGGCGTGCTGTTCCGCGCGCTGGGCGCCCCCGCCGGGCAGGCGCTGTTCATCGGGCGCGACGGGGGGGCGATCGGCGTGCCGGAGGAGGCGTTCGTCCCCCTCGAGACGGCGCTGCTCGAGGCCCAGCAATGGTCGGCGGTGGCCGTGTCGTCCGCGGGCCTCACGGCGGCGCTGGCCACCGAGCTGCCCGAGGTCGTGCTCGGCGGCGTCGGCATCCGGCCGCTGCGCGACCTCGCGCCGTCCGAGGCGCTGGCCGAGCCGAGGGCGCTGCCGCCGGGCCCTGGCCGGACGCCCCAATGACCCAGCCTGAAGCGATCGCCGAGCGGCTCTCCGAGCTTCAGGCGAACGTGCTCGCCCCGCTCGTCCTCGGCGGTCCGCTGCGCCTGGTGCGCCCCTTCGGCGTCCGGCTCGCGCTCCTCCTCGGCGACGGCGCGCCGGCGATCGATCGCGACCTCGGCTCGCGCATCGATCTGGTCCGCGTCCGCGTCGCCCGCCTCATCGCCCCGATCGACGTGCTCCCGGAGCTCGGCGCGGCCGAGTGGGCGCTCCTGGCCGCGCTGAACGACCTGCTCCAGCTCACGAACCACGAGCTCGCCGGCGTGCTCACGCGCAGCCGCTATCCCCGCCTGCTCGCGAGCGTGCGCGACCTCTGCGAGCTCGTGCCCGCGCCGGCGGACGTCGGGTCCGCGCTCTCGCGGCACGCGACGTTCGCGCGGGTGCTCGACTGCTTCCGCACGGACGCGCTCGTCGCCTGGTGGACGGGCCGCGCGAGCTTCCGCGGCCAGCGCCCGCCCCCGCGGCTGCTCCGGTGGCGGCAGCTGCGCGGCGTCCAGGTCGAGACCCGGCGCGTCGGCCTCGCGGACATGGGCCACGGCGTCCCGGGGCTCGCCCCGCCGGACTTCGCCGAGGCGCTCTCCCTCTGGATGACGCGCACGCCGCTCACGGATCTCGCGACCGCCGCGCGGAAGGACCCGCCGTTCGCGTGGTCGGCCTCGACGCTCGCTGTCGTCGCCACGCCTCCTGGCCGGAGCCTCGCGTACCGCGTCCTCGTGCGCCAGCCCCACGACCTCGCCGTCGCGGCGCTCGCCCGCGCCGCCCGGGAGGTCCCGCCGCGGTTCGGCCAGGCCCGGGCGCTCGCCGAGTCGTTCGCCAGCGAGGTCGCTGCCGGCATCAAGCTGCTCGACGAGCGCTCTGCGGCCGGCTGACCCGCGCCTCGCCACGCGCCCCTCCTGTCGTCGCGGCGCGCCGCGCCGCGCGCGGCTTTGCTCGGTTCAAACGGGGCGTGGTACGCTCCGTCCTCCTTGGAGAGGCGCGCCGTCCTCGCGCCCGCGCCTTCGACATCACCTCACGGGCATGGCCCTGGGAGCGACGAACCGTTTGAACCGGCAAGACGCTGAGACTTCCGACAAGTTGCTTGCTTCCCCCTTCCGCGCGCGGCGCCGCGGCTCCTGCCTCGAGGCGTTGCCGCGCGCCCGGCGCTCCCGCGCGCGCCTCGCCGGCGTCGCGTTTGCGCTCGCGCTCGCGGTGAGCCCGGGCGTCGCGTTCGCGCAGGCGGAGGCGCTGCTCGACGAGGGCAAGAGCCTGATGAAGAAGGGCAAGGTCGCGGAGGCCTGCCCGAAGATCGAGGAGAGTTACCGGCTGAGCCCGAGGTCGGCGACGCTCCTCGCGCTGGCGATGTGCCACGAGAAGCAGGGCAAGATCGCGACGGCGTGGTCCGAGTACATCGATCTCGGCGCGGCGGCCCGCAAGGAGGGCAACAAGCGCCTGGAGGCCGACGCGAAGGCGAGGGGAGCGAAGCTGGAGCTGTCGCTCCCGCGGCTGACGCTGAGCGTGCCGCGGGCGGCCGCGGTCGAGGGGCTCGAGGTGACGCTGGATGGGGCGCCGGTCGACGGCGCGCTCTGGGGCCAGGCGAGGCCGATCGATCCTGGCCAGCACAAGGTGAGCGCGAGCGCCCCTGGCAGAAAGCCCTGGGAGAAGTCGGTCACGATCAAGCGGGGCGAGCGGAAGACGGTGGCGGTGCCGGCGCTCGCCAAGGACGCCTCGGCCGCTGCGCAGCCTGCGCCCGCGGCGGAAGCGCCCGCGCCGGCGGCGGCGGCGCCGGAGAAGGGGAGCGCGGGGTCCGCCGGGGACGGCGCCGCGGAGCCGGGGAAGGGCGCTGCGGGGCCGGGGAAGGGCGCCGCGGGGCCGGGGAAGGGCGCCGCGGGGGCCGGGAGGGGTGCCGCGGCGCCTGAGAAGGGCGCTGCTGGGCCAGGGAAGGGCGCTGCGGGGCCGGGGAAGGCTGCTGCGGGGCCGGAGACCGATGCGCCGCCTGCGGCACCTCCTGCAGCCGAGGAGCCGGAGCCGAGCGCTGGATCCTCGCCGAGGCACACAGGCAGCTTCGTGATCCAGGCCGGGGTGGCCGGCGGCGCGTTGATCGGCCTGATGGACGCCGGCAGCTTCGGCGATCTGAGCGCGTACTCGTACAGCTACAACATCCCGGAGGGGGAGCTCATCGCGCCCTGCGACGATGAGGTCTGCCATGCGAGCTTCGATCCGGCGATCGGGCCGTTTGCCGGCGGGGAGGCGTTCATCGGGGTTGCGCTCTCCGAGGATCTGCACCTTGGCGCGCGTGTGCTGGGCGGCTACCGGTTCGGCGGCGGCTATCTCGCTGTCGGCGGCCCCTCCGTCTCGATGCGCCTCGGGCGTCTCTGGCTCGGCCTTTCGGGGCTCGTGGGCCCGGTGGGGCAGCAGGCGAAGGTCACCGGGATCAAGGGGGAGATCCCCTCCGAGGTGGTCCACCTCAACTACGGTCGGAGCGAGGTCGCCGTGAATGCGCGCGAGGGCAGCCTGCCCGAGAGCGCGCTCGTGGAGACGCTCGCGTTCGGCGGGAGCGTCGACGTGTCCCTGGTGCTCGCGGACCTTCCGAGCGCGGGCTGGACGTCGGGCGCGCTCCTGCTGAGCGTCTCGCCGACGGTCATGAAGGGCCTCGACGGCTGGGTGTTCGCGGCGCCGGCGAGCCTCGGTTACCGCTTCTACTGAGCGGATCCGCGACCCATCCTGATCTCGCCGGGCGCCCGGGTGAGGGCACCGTGCGGGGCCGGCGTGAGGCGCGTGCGCTTTCACCTCTGAAGAGCCCGGCATGGAATCACCGGAGCGCCCGCGCCCAGCCCAGGGTGGCGATGTCGAGCGCGATCACCTCACGGCGGTCGTGACTCACAAATTCGACGGCGGGCCAACTGGCGAACCGTTCCCGGATTTGAGAAGGGACGAGGTGTCCTCCGAGGAGGAGCCGTGCGAGGTGAGAGAGGGCCGGGCGCAGTGCGAGGAGCTCCTCGAGCGGAAGCTTCCTGGCGTCATCCGTCGACCAGATCTCGAGCGACTGAAGTCGTTGGACGAGGGGGTGTGCTGCGAGCACACGGAGCCCTTCGGGGCGCGTGGGGCGATACCAGAGCCCGAGGTGTTGGAGCGCCGGGAGCTTCCCGGGGCCGAGCGGCGCGAGGGCTCCTCGCACGTCGTCGTCTCCGCGAAATACCGTCAGGTAGCGCAGCGTCGGCGCGGGCTGAGAGAGCAACGTCGCGAGGGTCCGCTCCGGCGCGCCCAGCCCCAGGAGGCCGGGCAGCGCGGCGCCGATGGCTGGACCGGACCCGCGAGCGACGAGCGACGCGACCAGCGACGCGCGCCCGTGCGCGTTGAGCAGATCGAGGAAGGGGCCGAGCGCGCCGAAGGTCATGAGGCGAAGAGACCGGAGTGAGCGCCCGGCAGGGCTTGCCAGAAGTCGACGCAAGCGGTGCAGGCCGACAACGCCGAGCGAGACGTCGGGGGCATCCGGTGAGAAGCCGAGTGCGTCGCGGCTGATGAGCTCGAGCTCCGGTCGGAGCTCCTCATCGATGGTGGCGGCGTCCTCGTCATGGACCCAGCCGATGAGGCCACCTTGGCCGTCGTCGACGCACGCACATGGCTCGCCGAACTCAGGGATCGGGCCGAAGGTCATCTCCTTTGTCGAGTCGAGGAGCTCGTGCACCAGGGCGCGTGCGTCGTCTCCATCGTGACGCAACTGCTCGACCTGGAATGCGATCAGCGTTCCTATCGGATCGCCGCGTCGCTCGAGCTGTGCGCCGATCTGGTGAGCTGCGGCGAGCATATCTTCGTCGGGGGGCGCGCTCGTGGCGGCTTGACCGCCAGCGGCGAACCCCTCGGCGCGGAGCTTGGCGAGGCGGTGCTCGAATACGATTTCTGCGATGTGCGCCCTGGTGAAGCTCCGATCGAACGACACCCGGCTACCCCGCCCGACCGGGCGCTCTGTGACGCGGACGCCGTCGATGCGCAGCTCGGTGTGTTCGTCGCGGCGGTCGAGCCGCAGCGCGAGGCTCGCCGGCAGCTCGATGGTGTCGAAGCCACGGAGGAACGCCTTGCGGGAGGTCATCGTCGCCTCGAAAACTGGCCGTTGTCTACGTTCCAGGTTCCCAGATTCATGGCACCGTGCGCGTTTGGCCGGCTGAGGTGGCTGGTCGGATGGGATGCATAGCCCTGGCTCGCGTTTGTGCCTCCACCGATCACGCGTCCGCTCGGCGGTGGTCGTCCAGCCATCGTCCAGAGTCGCGGAATGAGCTGAGAGCAGTTCGGGCACGCCGGCACAGCGTCGTTCGATCCCGTTTCCGAGCGGATGGTGTCGACCTCGCCGAGCGCGCTCTTGAGATTCCTTTGCCAGTTGCGATCTCCAGGGGCGCATGAGCGGCCGGTCCGGCGTTCCCAGTCCCTGATGTGGTCGGAGAGGGCTTGCGGTTCGGCGCAGCAACGAGCTCGTACTTCCTTCCGGGGTTCGCGTGCCATGAGCCGCCCGCCGCCGCTCCAGTCGTACGTCCACGCCGGCGGGCGTCCCCCCACGCGGCGGAGCACGCCGGCGGGCGTCCCCCCACGCGGCGGAGCACGCCGGCGGGCGTCCCCCCACGCGGCGGAGCACGCCGGCGGGCGTCCCCCCACGCGGCGTCGGCCAGGCCTCCGCCGCTCCTTGGTGCCCCCGCGGGGGCAGGCTACCGTCCCGCCATGTCCAGGACCGGGCGGCGCAAGCAGAAACCCACGCCGCGACAGGGCGCCCCGGAGCTCACGCCGAAGAACGTGTCGCGCATGGAGGTCGACGCCGCGGTCTACCGCCTCGTGAAGCTCCTCGCCCGCTACCCGGACGAACGCCTCGACACGAAGGCCCGCGGCGCTCTGGAAAAGACGCTGCCCGTCCTCGACGCGCTCCGCGCGAGCCACCCGGACCACCCGCAGGTCGCCTGGGCCTCCGGGATGATCCTCCGCAAGCTCGGCCGCCTCGACGACGCCGTGCAGCTCGCCCGCCGGGCGTTCGAGCTCGATCCGACGTTCGCGACCGCCGTGAGCCTGGCCTACGCCCTCCGCGAGCGCGGCGAGATCGACGCCGCCCGCGACGCGTTCGAGGCCGCCGCTCGCCTCGATGCCGCAGACGTATCGGCCCGCTGCGACCTCGGCGCCATGCTCTGCGAGGCCGGCCGCACCGACGAGGGCCTGCGCCACCTCGAGGCCGTCCTCGAGACGCAGCCGGCGCACCCGACCGCCTTCCCGATCCACGCCTACCACCGCGCCGCGCGCGACGGCGACGCCTCCGCGTACGACAGGCTCGCGGCCTACGCCAGGGCGCACCCGGAGAGCGCCGCCGCCGCGTGGTCGCTCGAGCGCCTGCGCGCCGAGGGGCTCCACCATCCCGCGCCCGTCGCGGTCGTCGAGGGCTTCGTCGCGGGCGCCGCCGAGGCGCTCGACCACCTCCACCGCGATCACGATCCGTGGCTGAACCGCTTCGGCGCCCGCGAGCATGGATACCGGCTCCATCCGCCGCTCACCCGGCGAGACATCGAGCGCATCGAGGCGTCGTGCGGCGCCCGCATCCCCGCCGACTACGCCGCCTTCCTGACCCGCGTCGGCAGCTCCGGCGCCGGCCCGTACCACGGGCTCCTGCCGCTCGACGGCCCTGGACAGATCGAGAGCCTCACCGGCGAGTTCCCCCACACGAGGGCGTACCGGCCCGACCCACGGACGCTGACCGCCACCCAGCGCGCCGCGCTCCAGTCCGACGAAGTCGTCCGCGGGACCGTCGCGCTCGCGCACATGGGCTGCGGCTACTTCTCCGTGCTCGTGATCCGCGGCCCGCGCGCCGGCAGCGTCTGGGCGGATCTGCGCGCGGCAGGCCTCGGCGTCGTCCCGACCCACGACAGCTTCACCGCGTGGTACCGCGGATGGATCGACGCGCTCTCCAGGGGAGAGCCGGCGCGGATCCCCGTGGAGCCAGGTCGCTGCTCGGCGCCCGCGGCGCTCAGCGATTACCTCGCTTCATGGGAGCGGCAGCACGCGCTCCGCCCCGGCACCCTGGACGAAGCAGGAACGCGACGGGCGCTGCGCGAGATCCCGGACGCCGGCATCGCGATCCAGGCAGCGGCGTCCAGGTACTTCGACGCCGGCGATCCCGTGGACCCCTGTCCCAGCTGCCAGCACATGGTCGATCACTTCCTCCGGAAGGGCATGCTGCAGCCCGCGCAGCTCCGCCCCGGCGTGCCCCCCAGGGCAGCGCGGCGGGCCCCGCGCGAGGCGTAGCCTACCCCCTCGGGTCCGCGCGCCGCCGCCGGGCGCGGCGCGGCTCGCCGCGGGCGCTGTCCGCCCCGCTGGCGGGCTCGGGCGGCGGGGCGAAGCCGATCGCCGCGAGATCCTTCTCGCCGATGACGTCGCCCTTGGCCACGAGCGCCGCGCGGAGCAGGACCGCGCCCATCTCGGCGTCGTTGCCGGGCCACGGGTGGTCGAGCACCGCCTGCAGCGCGCGCAGATCCAGGCCGAACGGCCGGCCCCGCAGGCGGACGCCGATGCGCGCGAGGTGATCCAGCGCGAGCGCGCGGAGATCCTCGGCGCGCGACGACAGCGAGGGGAGCGCGACGGCCCGGTCGCCGAGCCGGTCCGCGAGCCGCTCGCTCAGCTGGCCGGTCGCCGCGAGCGCGTCCACGGTCTGAGGCACCGCCACGACGAGCCCGACGTCGTCCGGCAGCGCCGCGCCGAGGTAGCTCTGCACCTCGGACGGCAAGGCCTGGGCGTCGAGCACGAGCAGCGTGCCCCCCCGCGCCGCCTCGATGGGCGAGCTGTCCGGATCACGCCACAGCGCGAGCGCGCTCGGCGCCCCCGCGGAGCCCTCGATCGCGGCCGCCTCGTCGCGCGCCGGCGCGGCGGCCCGCGCCTGCGCGAACGCCTGCGCGAACCCCTCGGGGACGGGCGCCGCGCCGTCGACGATCGCCAGCGGGCCGCCCGCGCGCGGTGAGGTCAGGTGGACGACCGCGCCCCACGCCACCGCGTCGATCCCGGGCGCCGTCAGCAGCGTGACCGGGCCGCCGGCCACGCCGAGCCGCTCCAGCTGCTCGAGCGCCGCGCGGGCGGCGGGGCTGTAGGCGGCGGCCCGCGCCGGCCGCGCGAGCAGCGCCGCGATCGCGCGGAACCGCCCCGCGCCCTGCGCCACCGCGCGCTCGAGCCGGCTCACCTCGCGCGCGCGCTCCTCGGCCTCGCGGCGGGCGGCGACCTCGCGGCCGCGCGACCCCGACAGCATCGCCGACACCGCGATCACCGCCCCGAGCCGGTCGGCGACCGCGCGCAGGCCGCTCACCTCCTCCAGCGTCATCGGCGACGCGCGCCGGGCCCGGGGGATGGCGAGGGCCCCGATCGGGCCCTCCGCGTCGTTCACGAGGGCGACCACGCCGACGTCGCGCTCCGCGAGCCAGGCGAGCAGCGGGCGCACCTCCGGCCGCCGGACCTCGACGGCCTCGGCGGCCTCGACGCGCAGGACGCGCTCCGGCTCGAGCTGGGCGAGCTCGATGAGGCGCGCCGGCACCTCCGCCGGCTCGGTGTGCTTGTAACCGGCGCGATCGACGGTCACCTGCTCCGGCGGCGAGAGCAGGTAGAGCGCCGGCGGGGCCTGCCCGGCGAGGCCGGCGTCCGACGCCTCGCGCAGCGCGGAGAGCGCCGCCTCGAGCGCCGCCTCCGGCTCCGGGTTCATCGCCGCGCGCGTCGCGGCGTCGAAGGCCCCGAGCCAGCGCGCCCCCTCCGGCGCGAACCGGCGCGCGAGCACCGGCGCCGCGAGCCCCGCGAGCGCGCAGAGCGCGCACGCGCCGAACACGGCGACGCCGACGGAGGACTGCGGCGCGCCGCGGAGCCCGAGATCGCCGCGCGGCGCCTGGTGCACGGCGTAGACCGCGAGCAGCGCCGGCGGGGTCGCGAGCGTCGCGACGGCGAGCGTGCCGCGGAGCGCGCGCGAGACCTGCGCCGCGTCCGCGGCCACGGTGCAGAGCGCGACGCAGACCGCCGCGACGGCGCTCGTGACCGGCAGGATCGACTCGGGGGGCGCGACGCCGACGAAGGCCGCCGCGAGGCCGACCGAAAGCGCGGTCGCCGTGAGCAGCAGCGCGGCCTCGACCCGGTCGGCCACGCCGAGCTCGAGCCGCCGCGCGATGCGGACGCGCGCGATCGCCACGAGCGTCACCGTGAGCGAGCCGAGCGACGCGGCGGACGTGGCGTAGTGGACGAGCAGCGGATCGAGATCCGCCGCGCGCTCGGGCGCCACCGCGGAGACGGCGGGCAGGGCGACCGCCACGGTCCAGAAGAGCGAGGCGAACGCCGCCGCGTCGAGGCGCCGCGTGCTCGGCGGAGGCTCGAGGAGACCGCCGAGGCCCGCGATGCGCGCGAGCCCGACCAGGGCGGCCATCGCCGCGGCCGCCGCGCCGAGGTTGCCGAGCGCGATCAGCGCGAGCCCGGCGGGGCCGCTCCGCGAGGCGGCGAGCATCGCGGCGCCGGTGAGGCAGACGGCGGCCGCGCGGCGGGCCGCCGGCTCGATCCGGTCCTCTCCCCGCGGCGGCCGCTCTACCCAGCGGAGGCCAAGCGCGAGCAGCACCGGCAGCCCGAGCAGGGCGAGCCACGCGGGCCCGTGGCCGCCGGACGCCCGGAGCGCGGCGAAGGCGGTGTAGGCGACGGCGGCCGCGGCGATCCAGAACGAGCGCCGGCGCAGCATCGCGGCGAGCGTAGCGTCTGGCCACGGGGGCGCCAACGAGGCGGTCTCATCAAGGGGACGACCGCGCCGCCCGCGCCGCTGCCGCGGCCAGAGGCTCCCTTGCTACCTCACTGCGGGAGCGCCGCGATGTAGTCGTAGAGACACTTCATCTCGTCGTCGCTGAGCAACGGGCCGAGCGGCATCCGGTTGTTGCACGTCGGGTCGTCCGTGACCTTCACGTACATCAAGCTGGCGTCCGGGTCACCCGGCACGAGCAGCGGGCCCGAGCCGCACGGCGCCGAGGCATTCTGGGCCGCTACCGTGGTTTCCCACCCCGCTGCGAGCGAGAGGCCCGCCTGCTTCGACTCCGCGTCGTGGCAGCCCGAGGTGGCGCACCTCGCCATCACCAGCGCCTGCGCTTCAGCGCATCCGGCCCCGGCGCCGCTGCCCGCGCTGGTGGTCGTGGGGTCGCCGCTGCTTGTGGTCGTAGGATCGCCGCTGCTTGTGGTCGTGGGGTCGCCGCTGCTTGTGGTCGTGGGGTCGCCGCCGCCGCCGGTCGCCGCGCCGTTGCCCTGGCCGTTTCCGCCGCCAGGCCCGTCGCCGCCGGCGAGGTACTGCTCCTTGTCCTCGAGGGTCCCCGCGCAGCTGATGATGAACGCGGCGCCGCTCATCACGGCGGCGGCGAGCGCGGTGCGCCCGCCAAGGAAAGCGATGTACGTCACGTGCTACCTCTCTCTCTCGCTCAGTAAACGTAGGCTCCGGCGAGCCGCACCCCAAGGTATTGGTCGATCGCCCCGCCGGCGACGTACCGGTCGCCGATCGCGGGGTCGAACGACGAGAAGAACCGCGCGTACTCGACGAGGAGCCTCGCCTCGACGCCGGTCGTGACGGGCACGAGCACCCCGGCCATCGCGCCGATGCCCTGCACGCTCGCCCCGGCGAACCGATCGTAAACCGGGCCTGACGAGAGCGGGAAGAGGTAGTCGGCGCCGAGCGCCAGCGCGACCGGGCCGACCGGCACGCGCGCGTCGAGCCCGGCCCGGATCAGCGTGTAGGAGACGTTCGGCACCGTGCTGGCCAGGGCCTCCGCCGCGTCGACCTCGAAGGTCAGGAGCCGGAGCCCGGCGGAGATGCCGAGCACGGACGACTCGCCGATCGACAGCCGCTCTCGCAGGCCCAGGTTGATGCGCTGGTAGGTCGTGCTGATCGGGTCGCCGTCGCCAACCGCCGAGTTGAGGCCGATCGCCATCATGTACCCCGCGGTGATGCCGAGGCCCTTGAGCACCGGGATGTCCGTCGACGCGAGCGGGTACACCTCGCCCGAGACCGACAGCGCGGGCTGACCGAAGACGTCGTAGGGCCGGAGGTTCTGCGTGACCGGATCGGAGTACTCGAACCAGCGGCCAGTGAACTCGACGCCGGCCTCGATCGAGAAGAGCGCCGAGCGGGGGTCGTGGGGCTTGCGCTTCCCGCCCTTGTCGCCGCCGTCGCTGCTCTTCTCGTCGCCGTCGCCGTCGCCGTCGCTGCTCTTCTCGTCGCCGTCGCTGCTCTTCTCGTCGCCGTCGCCCTCGTCGCCGCCGTCCTTCGGCTGGTCCTCGTCGGCCGCGGCCGCCGGCGCGATCTGCGAGAGCGTCGGGCCGAGCAGGTCTTCCAGCGCCTTCTTGCGGGCGTCCCGCGAGCCGCTCAGCGGCACCGCGCTGTCCACCGCGAGGTCGCCGGCGTTCTCGTCGACGAAGACGAGGTAGACCTCTTTCTTCTTCTTCTTGTTCGTCCGCGAGACGCCGTAGATCACCCCCTCGGCCTTCGCGGCCTTGCCCGCCTTGCGGATGCGGTCGAGGGCCTTCTTCCGCTGGGCCTTCATCACCAGCGCGTCGCCCACCGGCTTGGTCTGGCCGGCGCTGCGCAGCGACTTCGAGAAGGCGTCCTCGTCCACGACCTTCAGCGTCTCCGGGACGAGGGACACGATGTCTTCGCGGATGGCGTCCGCGTTCGGCCCCTCGATGTGGATCGCGATCGACTTCGACTCGTTGGGGGCGGCGAGCGCGATGGGCGAGAGCGCGAACGTCGTGACCGTCGCGGCGGAGAGCCCGAGGAGGATCCTCCCGCAGAGGCTCAAAGAGAGGGACAGCGTTGTGAACCTGGTCGGCTTCCGCGCGGGCCTTTTGCCGGCAGCGGCGTCAAACGAAGCTTGCACGCGCGCGAGCCTACAGGTGATGTCGCGGCTGGATCCAGCGTCTTTCGAGGGGGCTCCGCGACATTTCCGATGACGCGCAGTGTAGCTAGGAGACTCCGCTACAACCGGACTCGCGGGGCTCACCGGCCCTCGTCTTCCCTGGCGTCTTGACGGGCCCCCGCGACGTGAGACATGTCGTTAGCTCGATGCGCAGCGCCGCAACGCACCGCATCGCAGGCCAGCGCGTCCCCCAGGGGAGAGGGCAGATGGATCGGTCAAGAGGACGGCACCGCCGCGCGGCGCGCGGCCCCGGGGGCTCTCTCGGGCTGGCGATCGTCGTGGCGGCGGCCGCCGCCTGCTCCGGCGGGCACAGCGGGCGCGGCGGCGGGGCCGCGGGGGGAGCGGAAGGCGAGGCGCCGCGCTGCGCGGAGATCCGGCCGGGCGCGTCGCCGCTCCGGCGGATGACGCGCTTCGAGTACAACAACACGATCCGCGATCTCCTCGGCGACGACAGCGCGCCGGCCGACGCCTTCGTGGTCGAGGAAGAGGCGCTCGGGTTCAACAACCAGGCGGCGGCGCTCGGGGTCACGCAGCTCCTCGCCGAGCAGCTGATGAAGGCCTCCGAGGCGATCGCGGCGCGGGCCGCGAAGGATCTCGGGAAGCTCCTTCCGGGGTGCGACCCGGCGGTGCAGGGGCCCGACGCGTGCGCCGCCGAGCTCATCGAGCGCCTCGGCAAGCGCGCGTTCCGCCGGCCCCTCGCGCCCGCGGAGAGCGAGCGGCTCGCGCGGCTCTTCGCCTTCGGGAACGACGAGCACGGCTTCTCGACCGGCGTCGAGCTCGTGATCCAGGCGATGCTCCAGTCGCCGCACTTCCTTTACCGCGTCGAGCACGGCATGCCGGATCCGGCCGGCGAGGGCGTGGTGGCGCTCTCGGACCACGAGATCGCCTCGCGGCTCTCGTACCTGCTCTGGAGCTCGATGCCCGACGACGCGCTGTTCGCGGCGGCCGACGCGGGGGAGCTCCGCTCCGCGGAGCAGATCGCCGCGCAGGCCCGCCGCATGCTCGAGGATCCGCGCGCCCGCGCCGCCGTCGCGAACTTCCACGCGCAATGGCTGCAGCTGTCGAACATCGACACCCTCACCAAGGATCCGGCGGTCTACCCCGGCTTCCACGCCGGGCTCCCGGCGCTCCTCCGGGCGGAGACCGAGGCGTTCCTCGATCACGTCGTGTTCGAGGACGGCGCCGGCGACGTGGCGACGCTGCTGACGGCGCCCTACTCGCTGATGAACGACGAGCTCCGCGCGTTCTACGGGCTGGGAGCGGCGGGCGGCGCGGGGGCGCCCGGCGAGCTCTCGGTCGTGCCGCTCGACCCAGCGCAGCGCGCCGGCTTCCTCACCCACGCCAGCGTGCTCGCGGTGCTCGCGAAGCCGGATCAGCCCTCGCCCGTCCACCGCGGCAAGTTCGTCCGGGAGCGGCTGCTCTGCCAGATCCTGCCGCCGCCGCCGCCCGACGTGGACATCCAGCCGCCGCCGGTGCGGGAAGGGATCCCGACCCGCCGGCAGTTCGAGCGGCACGCGGAGGACCCGGGCTGCGCCGGCTGCCACCGGCTCATGGATCCGATCGGCTTCGGGTTCGAGCGCTACGACGGGATCGGCCTCTACCGCGAGGTCGATCAGGGCGTCCCGGTCGACGCGAGCGGCGAGATCGTGGCGAGCCGGGATGTCGATGGGCCCTTCGACGGGGCGGTGGAGCTCGCGCACCGCCTCGCGGAGAGCGACGAGGTGCGCCAGTGCGTCGCGACGCAGTGGTTCCGCTTCGGCTACGGCCGCGCCGAGCAGGCGGAGGACGAGTGCAGCATGCGCCAGATCCAGGCGGCTTTCGCCGAGAGCGGGTACAACATCAAGGCGCTGCTCGTGGCGCTGACCCAGACGGACGCGTTCCGCTACCGCCGCGCGGCGCCGGACGCAGGGGGCGCGCCGTGAGCCGCGCCGCACAGCGCCGGGCGTCGAGGGGGCGCCTCGATCGCCGCGCCTTCCTGCGCGGGGCCGGCGGGCTCGCCCTCGCGCTGCCCTTCCTCGACGCCATGGCGGGATCGGCGAGCGCCGTCGATTTCCCGAAGCGCTTCGTCGTCTTCTTCACCGGCCTCGGCACGGTGAAGGAGGCCTGGCAGCCGACCGGGACCGAGACGTCGTTCGAGCTCGGAGAGATCCTCGCGCCGCTCGCTCCCTACCGGGACAAGCTGCTCGTCGTCGAGGGCATCGACATGGAGTCCGCCCACCACGGGCCGGGCGACTCTCACCAGCAGGGCATCGGCCAGGCGCTCACGGGCACGGAGCTGCAGGAGGGGACCCTCTTCCCGTACGCCTGCAACCCGGCCGCGCGGGTCGGCTGGGGCGGGGGCATCTCGGTCGACCAGTTCCTCGCCGCGAGGCTCGGGGATCGCACGAAGCTCTCGTCGCTCGAGCTCGGCGTCCAGGTCCAGTACGCGAACGTCTCGTCGCGCCTCTCCTACCTCGGCCCGGGCCAGCCGGTCCCGCCCGAGGACGATCCGCGCGCGGCGTTCGACCGGCTGTTCCTGGACCTCAGCGCCGATCCGGCGGAGCTCGCGCGGCGGCGCGTGCTGCGCCGCCGGGTGCTCGGCGGCGTCATGGAGGACTACGGCGCCCTCGCGCGCGAGCTGGGGGGCGAGGACCGGCGAAAGCTGGAGCAGCACCTCGACGCGCTGAACGACATCGAGCAGCGGCTCGACGTGCCGGCGCTCCTCGGCGGCGCGTGCGCCCTGCCGGCGCTGGGCGAGCCGCTCGACGTGTACGCGAACGACAACTTCCCCGCGATCGGGAGGCTGCAGACCGACCTGCTCGCGATGGCGCTCGCCTGCGATCTCACGCGGGTCGCGTCCATCCAGTGGAGCGCGACCCAGGCGGGCAAGGTGTTCACGTGGCTCGGCCAGTCGGAGACGCACCACGCGCTCTCGCACTCGAACATCGGCGACGCGGAGAAGCAGCAGCAGCTCGTCGACATCGGGCGCTGGCAGGCAGAGCAGCTCGCGTACCTGCTCGAGAGGCTCGACGCCGTCCAGGAGGGCACGGGCACGCTCCTCGACAACACGCTCGTCCTCTGGTGCACGGACATCTCGGAGGGGCAGAGCCACTCGCGGCGCGACATGCCGTACGTGATCGCGGGGGGCGCCGGCGGGGCGCTCAGGACTGGAAGATTTTTGCGCTATGCCGGCGATCCCCACAACAACCTGCTCGTCGCGCTGTGCAACGCGATGGGCGTGGACGTGTCGACGTTCGGCAACCCCGCCTACTGCACGGGGGTGTTGCCGGGCCTCCTGGCCTAGCCGCGCGCGCCGCGTGTTTTGGGCTTTTCGTCGCGCGCCGATTTTGGCAAGTACGCCCGCATGGGCGCCCTGCTGTCCTCCGGGAAGCCTCACGGCGCGCGGCGCGCGGCGCGCCTCGCTCTCTGTCTCGCGCACCTCGCGGCGCTCACGGCGGCGGCGTGCGGCTGTCGCAAGCCCGCGGACGTCCCGGCGGACGCGGGGGCCGCGGGCGCTGTCGGCGCCGACGCGGCCTCCGCGGCGCTCACGGCGACCGAGGGGCAGGCCGCGCCCGCGGAGCTCGCGGCGCCCGCGTGGCCGCCGAGCGACAAGCCGCTGCTCGGCGTGACGGCCTTCGTGGCGACCGTCTACAACGAGCCGCGCGACACGTCGAAGAAGCTCGGGTACCTGCGCGTCGGCTCCAGGGTGCCCCGCTCCGCCGAGCCCGCCGGCACCGCGGGCTGCCCGGGCGGCTGGTACGCGATCGAGCCCCGCGGCTACCTCTGCGTGGGCGAGGACGCGACGCTCGACCTGGACGACCCCATCCTCAAGGCCGCCGGCCCCGGGCCGAACCTGAGGACAGCGCTCCCGTACCGGTACGCCTTCGTCCGCGCGGTGCTGCCGCTCTACCTGCGCGTGCCCACCGCCGAGGAGCAGCGCAAATCGGAGTTCAAGCTCGACGAGCACCTGTCGTGGTTCGAGGAGAACAAGGCGACCGTGCAGCGGGTCATCCTCGGCGCGAACGACGTGGCGATCGACGCGCGCGGCGTGCCGCTCCCGGGCAAGCAGATCGGCGAGCTCGGCCTGGGGAAGAACTCGCTCGAGCTCGGCGAGGGCGCGCTGCTCGGCGGGGAAGGGGACGGCGACCCGATCCCGTTCTGGCTCGAGGGCGGCAAGCGCCTCATCCGCAACATCAGCGACTTCAAGGTCCCGGACTACGCGGTCTTCGCCGATCGCGCGCGGCGCTTCACCGGGCTGTCGCTGATCGGATCGTTCCCGACCGGACCGGAGTCGCTGAGCCGGCGGTTCGCGATCACGACCGATCTGCGGCTCGCGCCTGCGACGAAGATCAAGCCCGACACCGGCTCTCCCTGGCACGGCGTCGAGCTGACCGACGCGCTCACGCTGCCGCTCGCCTTCGTCCGCGCGCGGAGCGCTCGCGACGTCCAGATCCAGGGCGACAAGGCGACGCCGGGCAAGGAGCTGCCGTTCCGGGACATCGTCCCGCTGACCGGCAGGATGCGCCGGATCGAGGGCGTGAAGTACTACCGCACCCGGGACCAGCGGTACGTGAGCCAGCTGGACGTCGGGCTCGCTGTCGCGCCGTCCGCGTGGCCGGAGGTCGCCGAGAAGGGCGAGAAGTGGATCGAGGTGTCGATCACGCACCAGACGCTGGTCCTCTGGGAGGGCAAGCGCCCGGTCTACGCCACGCTCGTCTCGACCGGCCAGGCAGGGGTGGCCGATCCCAAGACCACGACCGCGACGGTGCGCGGCGTCTTCCGCATCCGCAACAAGCACATCACGGCGACGATGGACTCGAACGAGTCGTCGAGCGTCGGCGGCCGCGCAGAGACGACCGCCGACGCGCCGTCGGCCTCGCGCGGCGCGAAGCCGGACAAGGGCGGCTCGTCGAAGGAGCGCGCCTCGAAGAAGCCCGGCGCGAGCGCGGCGGCGAAGCCCGCGGCAGGCGAGAAGGCGGTCCCCCGGAAGGGCGACGGGGAGTACGGCGTGACGCGGCGCCGAGGCGAGGGGACCTACGCCCTCAAGGACGTGCCGTACATCCAGTACTTCGCGAGCGGCTACGCGCTCCACGCAGCGTACTGGCACGACGTCTTCGGCACGCCGCGCAGCCACGGCTGCATCAACCTGGCGCCCATCGACGCCCACCGGGTATTCCTGTGGACCGATCCCCCGGTGCCGCCCGGATGGCACGCGATCAACACAGGCGAGGAGCTGGGCGAGGGCACGACGATCATCGTGCATGAATAAATAGGGGAGGCGATCGCCGTCTGGATGAAGGCGAGCGGCGGGCGCGTCAGTGCTTCGGCGCGGTGCGGATGAGGTCGGTCAGCGCGTCGTCTGCGGAGGCGGCGAGGGCGTCGAGGAGCGCGGCCAGGCGGACGTGCTGGTCCGGGGTGAAGGGGGGCATGCCGAAGCGCGCGCGCACGCCTGAGAGGCGAAGAACGAGGCCGGCGCCGTCCTGGTAGCCGGCGATCCAGGGGCCGCGGGTGAGCTCGTCGCAGATGCGGCGGAGCCGCGACTCGAAGGCCGCGCGATCGGCGAGAGCGCCGGCGGGGGAGGGGGCGCGCTGCTGGAAGTGGTGGATCGAGGCGGCGGTTTCGGTCGGGGCGCCGTCGATGGCCTCGAGGCCGGCGCGGAGGTCGTCGAGGAGGGGCGCGAGGCCGGTCCTGCGGACGAGCGCGCCGTCGAGGCACATCTCCCAGAGCACGTGGGCGAAGAGCGCGAGCCGCGGCGCGCCGAGCGAGGCGGCGCGCAAGGCGGCGGCGAGGCGGCGTTCGCCCTCCACAAAGACGGGGGCGGCGTGGAACCAGCGGTCGGCGGCGACGTGGTGGTCGATGCCGGCCAGCACCTCGGCGAGGCGGGGCGGCGGGGCGGCGGGGCGATCGGGCGCGCGGGAGGGCCTGACGCGCCGGTCGGCCATGCGCCAGAGGTCCGGGAGCATCGCCGCCGCGCCCGCGGCGGCCGAGCCGAGGTCGCGCGCGGCGAGGTGGCGATGAAGCAGGAAGTTCATGTGTTCAGGATGGCGCCGCCGTCCGCGGCGGTCGACGGCGAAGCATGTAGGGGGAGCGGCGCTGTCGAGCTCGCATCTCCTGCCTCCGATACCCGGCCAGCGGAGATGGCTCCATGCCAGTCGCCCGCTGCGGCCGTCATGGCCCCTTTTCCTCCTTGGAGCCGCGAGTTCGGCGGGGCCCCACGCGCGCCCCGCCTCGCACATCCCCTCGCCCGTGGCCGTTGCATCTCTTGCTCGGCGTTCGGCGCAACAGGTAGCCTAGGCAACGATGCAGGCCAGCGACCCGTTCGGCTGGGTGGGGTCGATCATCGACGGCCAGTTCGCCGTCGAGGCGCTGGCGGGCGAGGGAGCGTTCGGCGTCGTCTACCGGGCCCGGCACCTCGGCTTCGATTCGCCGGTCGCCGTCAAATGTCTCAAGATCCCCGCGGGTCTAAGCCCTGACCAGCAGGACGGCTTCCTCGCCAAGTTCCGCGAGGAGGCGCGCCTGCTCCACCAGCTCTCACGCCGGACGATGGGCATCGTCCAGGCGCTCGACATCGGCGCCGCCGCCGCTCCGAAGGGGCCGTGGACGCCGTACATCGTCATGGAGTGGCTGGAGGGCGAGACGCTCGAGCAGGATCTCAAGCGCCGCAGCGCCGAGAAGCTCCCGCCGAGGAGCCTCGGCGAGGCGATCCGGCTCCTCGCGCCCGTCGCCTCCGCCCTCGCCGTCGCCCACGACGAGAACGTGTCTCACCGCGACGTCAAGCCGGCCAACCTGTTCCTGCTCGGCGATCGCATGAAGGTGCTCGACTTCGGGCTCGCCAAGGTCTTCTCCGAGACGCCGACGTTCGCAGAGGCGCTCGTCCAGACGGGACGAACGTTCCGCGCCTTCACGCCGCAGTACGGCGCGCCGGAGCAGTTCAGCCCGCGGTTCGGCGCGACGGGGCCCTGGACCGACGTCTATGCGATGGCCCTCATCCTCGTCGAGGTCGCGAGCGGTCAGCCCGCCCTCTCGGGCAGCGACGTCATCCAGCTCTTCGTCGCTTCGAGCGACGAGGCGATCCGTCCGAGCTTCCGCGCCCGCGGGGTGAACGCGAACGCCGACGTCGAGGCGGTCCTCGGCCGCGCGCTCGCGATCAACCCCTCGCAGCGGTTCCACAACCTCGGCGAGATGTGGGCCGCCCTGGAGGCCGCCCACCGCTCCAGCGTCGTCGTCGTGGCGCGCGACACCCTGCGCGCGCCCGCCTTCGGCCCGGGCGACGCGAACGACGACGCGGATGACGGGCTGCTCGACCTCGCCGCCGTCCACCTGCCGCCGCTGCCGCCGCCGCCGGCGATGTCCGTCCCGCCGCCGTCGCTGCCGCCGTCGTCGACGCCGTGGCGGGCGCCGGACAGCAGCGGGATGAGGGGGAGCGTGAGCTCCGATCGCGGCTCGCCGCGGACCCGGGCCGCGCTGCCGTTCGAGGGCGGTGAGCACCGGATCTGCACCGTCCTGTTCGCCGATCTGTCCGAGGCGACCGCGCTCTCGTCGCGGCTCGATCCCGAGGACGTCAAGGACGTCGTCGACCGCTGTTATCAGGTGCTCGCGGAGCACGTCGAGCAGATGCACGGGATCGTCGAGCGGCCGATCGGCGGGCGCGTCATGGCGGTCTTCGGCGTCCCTCGCTCGACCGACAGCGACGCCGAGCGAGCGATCGTCGCGGCGCTCGGGGCGCAGGCCGCGATCCCGCGCCTCACGCTGCCGCGCGCCGCGCGATCGGTCCGCCTCTCGGTGCGGTTCGGGATCGCGACGGGGCGGGCCTTCGTCGGCGCCGGGGGCTCGGCGCGGCAAGATCTCGCCGTCATCGGCGACGCGGTCGACGGCGCGGGGCACCTGCAGCAGCTCGCGCCGCGCGGCGCGATCGTGATCGGCCGCGACACCCGCCGCCTCGTCCTCGGGCGCTTCCACGTCGAGGCGCTCGACGCGGGCGCGAGCGCCGGCGCGGTCCGGGCGCCGGCGGCGCCGCCGGCGTCCACCGCGCACGGCGCGGCGCCGCCGATCTACCGCGTGCTCGGCGAGGCGCCGCCGCACCACGCGCTCGTGCCGCCCGATTTCCACGGGCTCTCGACGCGCCTCGTCGGGCGCGGCGCGGAGATGCAGCGCCTGTGTGATCTCGTCGAGACCGCCTTCCACGAGCGGCGGCCGCGCCTCGTCACGCTGGTCGGCGCGCCCGGCGTGGGACGGACGCGGATGCTCTCGGAGCTCTTCGCGGGCCTCCGCGACGGCGGCGCCGGGGGCGGCGCGCCCTCCTCGGAGCGCGGGTACGCGCTCGCGCCGCCCGGGGGGCTGCTCGTCCTGTCGGCGCAGTGCTCGGCGCTCGCGCAGGATTCGAGCTATGGCCTCGCCGGCGCGCTGCTCCGCCGCTGGTTCGGGATCCACGAGGCCGATCCGGCCCAGGTCATCCTGCGCAAGCTGCGCCGCGGTCTGCGCTGGATCCGGCTGCGCGCCGCGCGCGCCCGCGTCCGCGCCGAGCGGGAGGCCGCCGGCGCGGGGGCCAGGGCCGCCGCGCTCGGGGGCGCGTCGCCCATCGTGACCCGCGCGTCGTCCGTCCCGCTCCGAGGGCCGATCAGCTCGACCGTCAGCGGGCGCAGGGGAGCCGGGGCGGCGCGGTACGAGGACGACGACGAGCTCGATCCGTCCCCATCGCTGTCGAGGCCGAGCGGGGGGAGCGACCTCGAGGAGATCCTCGCCCGGCTGGCGGCGATCCTGGGCGCGCGGCCTGCGCCCGCCGGGCTCCTCGAGGCCGCGGCGCGCGGCAGCGTGCTGGCGAGGCGCCGGATCGCCTCCGCGCTCGCGCTGCTCGTCGCCTTCGCGCTCGAGCGGACGCCGATGGTGATCGTGTGCGACGACCTGCAGTGGGCCGACGACGCGACGCTCGACCTCGTCGAGGAGCTCGTGGCGAACGCGGAGGGGCTGCCGCTCTGCATGGTGTGCACCGCGCGCCCCGAGCTCTACGAGCGCCGCCCGGACTGGGGCGTCGGGAAGGAAGCGTACGTCCGCGTCGACGCGTCGCCGCTCGCGCGGCGGCACGCGGAGGAGATGATCCGGGATCGGCTCCGCGGCGCCTCCGCGCTCGACCACGAGCTCGTGCGCGCGATCGCCGAGCGCTCCGAGGGCAACCCGCGAACCGTGGAGGAGACCCTCCACCTCCTCGTGGACGCCGGCGCCATCGAGGCCCAGGACGGCGCGTGGCACGTCCGCGACGACGCGCTCGGCGCGCTGAGCCTGCCGCCGGCGGTGCACGGCGTGGTCCAGGCGCGCCTCGACCGCCTGGACGAGGGCGCGCGCGGCCTCCTCGCGCAGGCGGCGGTCGTCGGCCGGACCTTCTGGGAGGGCGCGGTCGAGCGGCTCCGGAACGACGCCCCGCAGGCGCGCTCGCCGATGTCGAGCGAGCGCATCCTCGCGGAGCTCCAGGATCTCGATCCGCCGTTCTCGGTGCGCCACGGGGGGGGCGCGTCCACCGCCGAGCTGCTCGCGCGCCTCTGCGAGCGCCAGCTGATCCGGCTCCGCTCCCCCGCGTCGTTCCCCGGCGAGCGCGAGTACGTGTTTGTGGAGCAGGCGACGTGCGAGGTCGCCTACGAGATGCTGAGCCTCAAGATCCGCCGGCGGATCCACCTGCTCGTCGCCGACTGGATCGAGCACCGCGCGCCGAACGTGGAGGCGCGCGACGAGGGGGCCGCCCTCCTCGCCCACCACTACGAGCGGGGCGGCGATCTGCGGGCGGCCGCGGCGGCGTACGACCGCGCCGCGACGCACGCCGCCGCGATGGGCGAGGGCGCCGCGGCGCTGCGCCACGCGGCGCGCGCCCGGGAGCTCCACGACGAGCTCGCGGCCGACGACGCGTAGGGGGCCGCCGCTACCGCGCCTTGCCGCGCGCGCTCGGCAGCCGGGCGCCCGACACGACGAGCGCGTGGCGCAGGGCGTCCTCCAGCGCGCCGAAGGTCTCGAGCGTCCGCGCGTCGCTGCCGAGCGTCACGATGGCCTGCGCGACCCCGGGGGAGATGCCGGAGACGAGGCAGCGGCTGCCGAGCAGGCTCGCGGCCCGGGCCACCTGGAACAGGTGGTCGACCGTCGGCGTGTCCACGCCCTCCACGCCGGTCAGATCGAGCACGGCGAAGTGGGCCTGCGTGCGGACGATCTCCCCGAGCAGCTTCTCCATGACGTCCGTGGCCCGGGCGCGGTCGAGCGCGCCGATGATCGGCAGCACGAGGACGCCCTCCCATGCCTGGATGATCGGCGTCGACAGCGCGCGGATCGCCTCCTGCTGCTGGCGCAGGACGCTCGCGGTCCGCTCGCGTTCGGCGTTCTCCGCGGCGAGCATCCGGTTCTTGCCTTCCAGCTCCTCGGCGTACACCTCGAGGCGCTCGATCGACTGGCGCAGCTGATCTTCGAGCCGCTTGCGGTCGGTGGTGTCCCGCATCGTCACGGCGACGCCGCCCTGGATCGGCACGATCTGGTGGTGCACCCAGACGCTCGGGCGCGACGCGCGGGCGTCCGGCGCGGGCAGGCGGATCTCCTCCTCGATCGGCGCCCCCTTCCGGAGGCCGCGCAGGCACCTCTCGAGGAGGACGCCGGCCTCGACCGAGTGGACGAGCTCCGAGAGGCGCTGACCGAGGAGCTGCTCGCGCGGCATCGACGACAGCATGGTCGCGGCGCGGGCGTTGAGCCCCGTGATCACGAAGTCGGCGATCTCCTCGCTGTCGTCGCGGCGGGAGGCAAGCGTGAGGAACGCGTCCATGCTGGCCTCGACGGCCGCGTGGAAGCGCGCCTCGCTCTCCCGGCGCTGCTCCTCGGCGCGCCGGCGCTCGGTGATGTTCTCCCCCACGATGAGCGCGTTCGTGACCTCGTCCGCCCCCCGGATCGCGCTGACGTGGTTCGCGTACCACGCCCGCCCGCCGTTCACCCCGAGGCCGACCACCTCGTAGCTCGCGCGGCCTCCCTCCCGGAGCACCCTCTGGAGCGCCTCCCTCACCGTGTCGTGGTACTCCGGCGACGTGAAATCGTAGAGGCTCCGGCCGACGACGCTCTCCTCCCGGATCCCGGGATACGGCCGGTTCACCGAGACGATGCGCGCGTCTTTGTCGACGACGACCAGGTAGTGCGGGATGCCGTCGTACAGCGCCCGCAGCTTCTCCTCGGACTCACGGAGCGAGATCTCGGCGGTCTTGCGCCGCGTGACGTCGCGCGCGACGAAGTAGACGAGCCCCTCGTCGAGCGCGAGCATCGCGTTCCACTCGAGCCACCGGTACGAGCCGTCCTTGCAGAGGAAGCGGTTCTCGTAGGTGATCGTCTGCGCGCCCGTCGAGAACGTGTCTGTCTCCGAGAGGGTGCGCGCCTTGTCCTCGGGGTGGATGAACTCGAGGTAGGGCCGCGCCATCAGCTCCTGGCGGCTGAAGCCGAGCGTGCGCTCCCACGAGGGGCTGAGCTCCTTGAACCGCCCGTCGAGCGTCGCGGCGCCGAGCATGTCGACGGCGAGCGCGTAGAGCCGCCGCTGCTCCTTGTCCTCTTCGCGCACGACCGCGCGCAGGATCGGCCCTGCGCGGTCGGGGAGGGCGAGGCGCGCGATCTGCGTGTCGGCCTGGACGAAGTCCCCGCCCGGGCGCCGGTAGAGCCACCGAAACCGCTGCGGCTCGCCCCGGCCCGCCGCGTCGAGCCGCCGCGCGAGGCGTTCGGCGGAGGCCTGTCCGTCGGGCTGCAGGAGCGGCGCGAGGTCCGCGAGCTCCCGTCCGACGAGGCCGTCGGCGGATCCGGCGAGCAGCCGGATCGCGCTCGGGTTGGCGTCGATCACGCGGCCGTTCTCCAGGAGGAGGATCGCGTCTTCGGCCGCCTCGAATGCGGCGCGGTGGAGATCAGGCTGGCTCATCGTGGGCGCCGCAGGGGGTCAGGAGCGCCGTGCCGCCGCGTTGTCCTCTCGATCTCGATCGCCAATCAGCACCTCGAGCGGCCGCGGACACCCCCTCTCTGCCGCCGCCGCCAGCGGCGCATTGTGCAGGAAGCCTTGGTGGAGATCGAGGTCCATGAGCCCGCGCGCCCTGGTCCGGGATCCGTCCCGGTGCAGGCCGCTCGCGCGGTGGCATTCGAGCGCTGTTGCCTTCGTCGATGTTGTCTTCCACCCATCCGCTGGCGACGACCTCTCGCGTGCTGCGGGCGCCGTGGTAGCGTTGGTCTGTATCGCGGGGGGGTTCTTCTGCGCTGCCTGTCGGCAGGCAGCTCTCGCGCGGTGCGAGGGGGGTGTGATGATCTCGGAGGCGTGCGGGCTCTGTGCTTGGCCAGCGAGCCTCGTCGTCGACGACGTGCAGCGGCACAAGGGGGCGCTCCTGGACATGGCGCTGCAGATGCGTGCGGACGACAGAGAGCCGCTCGCGCGCGTGGCCTTCCGGGGCGCGCTCTACTGGCAGCGCTGGCTCCTGACGAAGGAGCCTGGGCTCCACGAGGAGGCTCGGGTCGTCTCGGGGCTCGAGTTCGCCCGGGAGGCTGGCGACTGGAAGGAGGCCGATATGCTCCTTGCCCACGCCGACAGCTCGAGCGCCCTCGCCGGTCTGCCGTTCGTCGAACACTGGAAGGCGCTCGTCGCGCAGCACTTGCCGGAGCAGGTGAGCGACGAGCACGAGCTCGAGGAGACGTTCCAGGAGTTCCGGCGGCACCCCAGCGAGGAGGCCGCGGAGAGCGTGCGGCGCTGCGCCACGGCCATCGCGCCGCTCGGGTCGCCCGTCCCGGTGCACAGCCTCCTGGCGCGTGTGGCGATGGATCTCGGCCAGACCGAGGAGGCGGAGTTCCACCTCGCCGCGCTCGTCGTCTGCAGGCCGCTCTGGATCCCCTACGTCGTGCAGCTGGCCGAGCACCAGGCGAGGCTCGATCTGCCGCGTGCCCTCCGCACCATCGAGGACGCGCGCCGCCTCTTCGGGCCGGACTTCTGGCTCCCTCTTTGAGCGGGGCTCACCCGGAGCGGGGCTCACCCGCTTCGGATACGGGCCCATCTCGGCGTTTTCGGTGCTCAGCGCACGGGAGTGCGCCTGCGCGCCGAAAACGCCGATCTGGACCCGTCTCCTGTGCGGGTGAGCCCCGCTCGGCGACGCAGATCGTGAGAACGTCAGCTATCGACGGCCGCTGATCCCCTGGAGAGCGCTCGTGGAGGGGAGTTGCCGGGCGCGGGCGCCCCCGTGTCCGGACTCCGGCTCAGGTGTTCTCCAGGGTGCGCATCCAGCCGCTGATCCGCGTCCCCGCCGGCTTGGGCCAGCCCATCCGCGCGAAGCGCTCGAGGAGCTGCGGCGTGTGGTCCCCGGTGCGGCTGTCCTTGAAGGCCGCGCGCGCCGCGTCGAGCTCGCGCGCCGCCTCGTGGAAGCGCCCCTCGTGGTACGCGAGCCAGGCCAGCGTCAGGTGCCGGTGCTGCCGGGGCTCCGCCTCCGCGAGCGCCACCGCCTCGCACGCCATCAGGTGCTCGCGAGCGAGCTCCGCCTCCCCGCGGTGGAGCGCGATCTGCGCGAAGAGCAGCCGCGCCTCCACAAGGCCCCACGGATCCCCGAGCCGCTCGAAGAGCCTGCCGGCGGCGAGCGCGTGCTCCTCGGCGAGCTCCGGCGCGCCCGCGTCGAGGGCCACCATCGAGAGCAGGCGCTCGCACCCGGCCTCGCCGCGCGGGTTCGCGACGTCGCGGAAGCTCTGCCGCGCCGCGAGCGCGCCCGAGCGCGCCGCCTCGAAGTTGCCGGCGCGGTGGTCCGAGTGCGACAGCGCGAGATCGCACTGCGCGAGCCCGAGCCGGTAGCCGATGGCGTCGAAATCGGCGTGCGCGGTCGTGAGCAGCGCGCGCGCCGCGTCCGAGGTCGCCCCGGCCTGCTCGACCATGCTCTGCAGCAGCAGGCACTGCGCCCGGCCGAGCCGATCGCCGACCTCCATGAACCGCGACGCCCCCGACGCGAGCACCGCCCGCGCCCGCGCGTGCTCGCCGAGCAGGTAGTCGATCTCGCCGAGCAGCACCTCGCACTGCGCCTGCCCGTGGCCGTGGCCGATCTCGTCGAAGATCGCGTGCGCCCGCGCCACGAGCCGCCGGCCCTGCGCCTCCGCGCCGAGGTCCGACGCGATGTGCCCGAGCAGGCGCAGGCAATGCGCCTGGTTCTCGCGGTCGCCGGCCTGCTCGAAGATGCGCCGCGCGTCGTCCGCGTCGCGCCGCGCCTCGTCGAGCCTCCCCGCCAGCCGCAGCGCCTCGGCGCGGAAGCGCAGCTGCGTCCCGAGGCGCGTCCCCGTCAGCACGGGCCGCGCGTCCACCCCGCCCCGGAGGCCCGGGCGCGAGTCGCTCCCCCCGGGCAGCTTGCCGTCGAGCACGGCGAGATCGCGGAGCGTCGCGGCGATGTCGCGCGAGCTCTGCCAGTGCGCCGCCACGTGCGCGTGCATGAGCGCCGCGGCCTCGTCGGTGTCGCCGGCGCGCAGGAGGCTGACGACCCGGTGCCGGAGGATGCGGCGGCTCGACGCGGCCGGGTGCGCCCCGAGCGCGTCGGCGGCGGCGCGGAACACGCGGGCCGCGTCCGGCTCGAGGAAGAGCTGCGAGAGGAGGTGCTCCTGGAGCAGCGCGTGCGGCCAGCGCAGGCGATCGCCCACGGCGAGGAGGATCTGGGCGCGCTGCATGGACGCGAGCGCCCGGTCCGCGGAGATATCGAGCGAGGTGAGCAGCGCGCGCAGGATCTCGCGCCGGATGTCGCCGCCGAGCGCGGCGGCGGCGCGCGCGCCGGTGCGGAGCTCCTCGGGCAGCGCCGCGAGGCGCTCTTCCCAGAGGTCGGCGGTCGTCGCCGCCTGCACCGCCATCGACGCCCTCGGCACGAAGTACTTGCCCGCGCGGAGCTGGAGGTGCCCGCCGCCCGCCCACGCGTGCAGCAGCTGCAGCGCGAAGAGCGGGTTCCCCTTGCTGCGGGCCGTCGCCGCCTCGGCCGCCGCGTCGTCGAGTGGAAGCGTCTCCCGGAGCAGCGCGTGCGTCTGCGTGGGGTTCAGCGGGGCGACGTCGAGCCGCTCCCCGACGTAGGCCGCGAGCGCCCCCTCGATCCGCCGCGCCGCCACCGGATCGCACTCGACCGCCTCGCTCCTGACGGTCGCCACGACGAGCAGGCCCAGGTTCGGCGCGTCGCGGTGGAGCGTGAGGAGCCCCTCGAACGTCGTCGACGAGGCGTAGTGCAGGTCGTCGAGCCAGAGCAGCACCGGCCTGTCCCGGCCGATCCTCTCCAGCGTCTTGCGGATGATCAGCCAGCGGAGCTCGGGGCGATCCAGGCGGAAGCGCTTCCCCGTCGGGCCGACCGCCTCGCTGCCCGGGGGCGACGGCTTGATCCACTCGGCGGTCGCCGCGACCCACGTCTTGCCGACCTCGTCCTCGGGCGGGACCTCCCAGAGGTTCATCAGCACCTTCTCGACGATCTCGCGCTCGGCCCGCTCCAGCCGGTAGTGCTGGGTCACCGCGCCGAGCACGCCGTCGAGCGGCGCCGCGATGCGCCGGTAGCGCGCGCGGAGCGGCACCATGAGCGCCCGCTCGTGGACCTCCTCGCAGAGCCACTCGGCCAGCCGGCTCTTGCCGACGCCGGCCTCGCCCGCGAGCAGGACGAACCGGTGCATCGCCTTCGGCGCGTCGACCATCTCGGCCACGACCTCCATGAGCCGCGCCCGCTCCCCGGTCCGCGCGACGAACGGGCTCGGCCGGAGCGCGAGCAGCCCGGTGGTCGTCACGGACGGCGGCGGGTCGTCGTCTGGAGGCTCGATGAGCTCGGGCGTGAGCAGCTCCTTGCGGCTCGGGGGCAGGCGGCCGCTCGTCAAGAGGGCGATCGGCAGCGGCGTCGCTGTCACGTTCGCGTTGTTGCGCGGCTCGAACCGCTTCCACACCCGCCGCGCGTCGCCCGCGAAGTCGAAGCGGTGCCAGGGCCGCTTCGCGAGCAGGCGCTTCGCGAACTTCGCGACGTCGCCCGGCACCGGCGGGGGGAGCGGCAGGTCGGGGATCGGCGCGCTCCGGTGCTGCTGGAGGAGCTCGTCGTTGTTGCCGTCGTAGACCTCGCCGCCGGCGAGCAGGGCGTAGAGGATGCAGCCGAGCGCGTAGAGGTCCGTCGGCGGTCCGACGTGGGGCGCCGCGAAGCGGATCTGCTCGGGCGCCATCCAGCCCGGGGTGCCCGCGCCCCAGCGCACCGTGGGTTCGCTCTCCCTGGAGCCGTCGAGCCGGTGATCGACCCGGTCCTGGATGAGCCAGGCCAGCCCGAGGTCGAGCACGTGCACGAGCGGCGGCTCGCCCCCGTGCTGCAGATCGACGAGGACGTTGGACGGCTTCAGGTCCCCGTGGATGACGCCGCGCGCGTGCGCGTGCGCCAGCGCGCCGAGCACCTGGTCGATGACGCTCCAGATGATCGGCCAGGGCAGCGGGTCCTCGAGCCGCGCGAGGTAGAGCCACTCGTGGAGCGATCGACCCGGGACGGCGTCCATCACGAGGTACGGCGTCCCGTTGCTGAGCGCCCCGAAGTCGCGGGCCTTGACGAGCGCCGGATGGGAGAGACCGGCGAGCGCCCGGGCTTCCTCCTGGAACCACCAGGCGTCCTCGGGGCGGGCCGCCGCGCCTGGCCGGTCGAGCAGCTTCACGGCCACGCGCTCGTCGATCACCAGATCGCGGCAGAGATAGACGACCCCCATGCCGCCGCGGCCCAGCTCTCGGCGGACCTGATAGCGACCGGCCAGGATCGTGCCCGGTAAAAAGCCTTCTTCCGACATGACGGTGAGCCGCCCGATGATAGCCGTGCCGGCCGGGCCCGGTAGACTCGAATCTCGCCAGGTCGCCAGGGCGGCCCGAGGTCGCTTGCCGGCAGTTCGTCGTGTCGGGTCCGCGGAGCGATGCTAGGTTGCGGTGATGGATGCAGCGGTACGCGTGCTTGCATTCGCTGGCGCGAGGGATGTGCTGGGTGCCGGAGAAGTGGCGCTGCCGCTGGCTGGCCCCTGCACCGCAGCGGAGCTCCTGGAGCACGTCTGTGCTCGTTATCCGGGGCTCGGCCCCTACAAGGGATCCATCCGGGTGGCGGTGAACGGCGTCTATGCGACGCCGAGCGATCCTGTAGGTTTCGGTGACGAGGTCGCGCTGATCCCGCCGGTGGCGGGCGGCTAGCGAGAGGACCCGAGAGGGACGCGCCCATGCCTTTTTCTATCGGCGGCCTCGATCCTGCGCGCGATGCGGGCGACGCGTCGGCGCAGCGGCGGCGGTCGCTGCCGCTCGTCGGCGGCGGAGACGCTGGCCGGCGCGCCGCCGTGATCCCGTACCGCGACGGCGCCCGCGAGGCAGCCGGCGAGCACGCGGGGCCCGCGCCGCGGAGCGCGCGCATCTCGGTCACGGATCGGTGCGACTTCGCGTGCACCTACTGCCGCCCGTCGCGGCATGACGGTTATGCCGACGGCAAGCTCATGACGGCCGCCTGGCGCACCATGTTCGAGGCGCTGCGCGACGCCGGCGTCCGGCGGGTGCGCCTGACCGGCGGCGAGCCGCTGCTCCACCCCGAGATCGTGTCGATCGTCGGGTGCCTCGCCGCGCTCGGCTTCGAGGATCTGGCCCTCACGACGAACGCGTCGCAGCTCGCGCGGCTCGCCGGGGCGCTGCGCGCCGCCGGGCTGCACCGGCTGAACGTCTCGATCGACACCCTCGATCCCGCGCGCTTCGGCGAGATGACCCGGGGCGGCGAGCTCGCCCGGGTGCTCGACGGCATCGACGCCGCGATCGCGGCGGGCTTCTCGCCGATCAAGCTGAACACGGTGGTCCTCCGCGGCGTGAACGACGACGAGATCGAGCGGCTCGCGCTGTGGGCGTGGGAGCGCCGGATGGTGCCGCGCTTCCTCGAGGTGATGCCGATCGCCGAGGGCGCTCGGCTCGTCGGCAAGCACCTCGTCACCGCGGCCGAGATGAGGGCGCGCCTCGCCGAGCACCTCCTCCCGGAGGAGGCGGCCGCCGAGCCCGGCCTCGGCCCGGCCAGGTACGTCCGCGCTCGCCGCGACCCGTCGCTCCGCGTGGGCTTCATCACGGGCACCAGCGACACGTTCTGCGAGAGCTGTGATCGCCTGCGCGTCTCCTCGACGGGCGTGCTCCGGCCGTGCCTCGCCACCGACGACGGCGTCGACGCCTCGCGCGAGGCGAAGATCGGCGATCGGGCGGCGATCCGCCTGCGCCTGGACGAGGCGTGGCGTCTCAAGCCGGACGGCAAGGTATGGAAGGGCTGCACCGAAGAGACGGCCTCCGCTGTGTCGATCCGCGCGATCGGCGGCTGACGGAGCGGGCGGATCCGCGCGGGGCCGGATCACGTTCGGCTTCCGGTCCTCACGGCTGCCGTGTCAGATTCCGGGGCGATGCCGCGAACCCCTGATCGACCTGGCGAGGGCGAAGCGCTCTCGACTCACCTCTCTCCGAGCGGCGAGGCCCGCATGGTGCCTGTCGAAGGCAAGCCCGTCACGCACCGCCGCGCTGTCGCGTCCGGCGCCGTCATGATGCGCCCCGAGACGATCGCCCGGGTCGCGCGCGACGACGCCCCGAAGGGCGACGTGCTGGCCGCGGCGCGGATCGCCGGGATCATGGCGGCGAAGCGCACGCCGGAGCTCATCCCGCTCTGCCACGGCATCGCGCTCACGCACGTCTCGGTCTCGCTCGACGTGGACGAGCCCTCCGCGACGATCCGGGTGACCGCCGCCGCGGAGGCGGTGGATCGCACGGGGGTCGAGATGGAGGCCATGGTCGCGGTGAGCGCCGCGTGCTTGACGATCTACGACATGCTGAAGGGGATCGATCGCGAGATGGTGATCTCGGACATCAAGCTCCTCGAGAAGAGCGGCGGCCGCTCCGGCCATTTCCAGCGGAGCGCGCCGTGAGCCGGATCCGCGCCGAGCCGCTCGGCCTCGACGAGCTCATCGCCGCTGTGTCTCACCCTGGCGCGGGCGGCATCGCCACGTTCCTGGGCGTGGTGCGCGACGTCAACGAGGGCCGTTCGGTCACGCTGCTGGAGTACGAGGCCTACGGGACGATGGCCGAGGCCGAGCTAGAGCGGATCCTCTCGGAGCTCGCCGCGGAGATCCCTGGCGTGCGCGTCGCCGCGACGCACCGGGTGGGCGCGCTCCACGTCGGCGATGTGGCCGTCGCCTGCGCCGCGAGCGCGCCGCACCGGGGAGAGGCGTTCCGCGGGTGCCGCCTGCTCATCGATCGCATCAAGGAGCGCCTGCCGATCTGGAAGCGCGAGCATGGGCCCGACGGCCCCTACTGGGTCGGATGGGAGGACGCCCGCTGCGCCGGCGAGCACGGGCACGAGGCGCGTCACGGGCACGCGCACACGCACGGCGACGAGGAGCCCCACGGCCACGGTGGGACGGCGCCTCCGGGCGGCGCCGGCGCCTAGCGCAGGCGAAGCCCGGCCGGCGGAGGCGAGGAGAGCGGGTCGTTCTCCTTCAGGCGGTTGTGGTGCCGGATGTCCGTCCCCTTGACGAGGAAGACGACCGACTCGGCGATGTTCATCGCGTGATCGGCGATGCGCTCCAGGTACTTGGCGATCGACTGGATGCGCGTGGCCCTGTACACCGTGCTCGGGTCGCGGCTCATGACGAGGAGCACCTCCTGGAAGATGCGGGCGTAGTGCTCGTCGATGACGTCATCGCGCGTGAGCAGCTGGTTCGCTCGCTCGCAGTCGCGGGCGACCAGCGCGTCCAGCGCCTCGTGCACCACCTCGATGGCCTCGTCCGCGAGGCCTTGCAGCTCCGCGACCGGCGCGAGCGGCGGCTCCTCGTTGAGCTCCTGCACGCGCTCGCAGACGTTCACCACGAGGTCGCCGACCCGCTCCAGATCGGTGACGATCTTGAGCGCCGTGGTGACGAAGCGCAGGTCGGACGCGACGGGCTGGCGCGTCGCGAGGATCCTCATGCAGAGCTCATCTACCTCGCACTCGAGGCGGTTGATCCGGCGATCGAGCCGGATCGTCGCCTTGGCGAGGCCCGTGTCGCGCGTCATGAGCGCGGTCGAGCCTTTCTGGATCATCTCCTCGACGAGGCTGCCCATGAGCAGCAGCTTCTCGCGAAGCGTGCGCAGCTCGTGCTCGTAGACCTTGCTCGTGTGCGACGTCGGCATGACTCTCTCCCCCGCTTCCATCAGCCGAACTTCCCGGTGACGTAGTCTTCCGTCTTGCTCTCCTTGGGGTTGGTGAAGATCGTCTGGGTCCTGTCGAACTCCACCAAGTCTCCCATGTAGAAGAAAGCGGTATAGTCAGAGCACCGGGCGGCCTGCTGCATGTTGTGTGTTACGAGCACGCAAGTATATCGCTCTTTCAGCTCGTCGATGAGCTCCTCGACGCGCGCGGTCGCGATGGGATCGAGCGCAGAGCACGGCTCGTCGAGCAGGATCACCTCGGGCTCCACCGCGAGGACGCGGGCGATGCAGAGCCGCTGCTGCTGCCCGCCCGAGAGGGAGAGCCCGGACTGATCGAGCTTGTCCTTCACCTCGTCCCAGAGCGCCACCTGGCGCAGGCACTTCTCGACGAGGCCTGTGGGATCCTTGACGGAGATGCCGTTCAGCTTGTGCCCGGCGAGGACGTTCTCGCGGATGGACATCGTTGGAAACGGGTTGGGTTTCTGGAACACCATGCCGACGCGGCGCCGCAGCCGCACCGGGTCGACGGCTCTGTCATAGATGTTCACGCCGTCGATCATGACGGAGCCCTTCGCCGAGGCCCCGGGCACCTGCTCGTGCATCCGGTTGAGACAGCGCAGGAACGTCGACTTCCCGCACCCGGACGGGCCGATGACCGCTGTGACCTGGCCGTCGGGGATGTTCAGCGTGATGTCGTGGATGGCGTGGAACTTGTGAAAATAGGCGTTGAGCCGGGTGACGCTGATCTTGGCTGGCGGCGCCTCGTCCTCTGGCTCCATGGAGCGGCTGTCGATGCCATCGGCGTCGAGCCCGCTGCGGCGTTCCCCGGACCGTACTTTGTGGTGCAGTGAGTCGAACGAGCTCATCGAGTGCCCTTAGCGCGCCTTGACGCTCCGCGACGTGGCGATGCGCGCGAGCAGGTTGAGGAGGAAGACGATGACGATCAGCACGAGGGCGCCTGTCCACGCCTCCTGCTGCCACTTCGGGTAGGGCGAAGTCGCGTTCCGCCAGATTTGCACCGGCAGCGAGGCGATGGGGCGGTCGATGGCGAAGCTCCAGTACGATGAGCCGAGCGCGGTGAGGAGCACCGGCGCTGTCTCGCCGGCGATGCGGGCCACGGCGAGCATCACGCCGGTGCCGATCCCGGGCGAGGCCGTCCGGAGCACGACGAGGAGGCTGGTGCGCCACTCCGGCACGCCGAGGGCGAGCGACGCCTCGCGGAGGTGGGCGGGCACCAGCTTGAGCAGCTCCTCCGTCGTGCGGGTCACCGTCGGGAGCATCACGATCGCGAGCGCGATGCCGCCCGCGAGCGCGGAGAAGCGCTTCATCGTGACCACGACGAGGGCGTAGACGAACACGCCGATGGTGATCGAGGGGACGCCGCCGAGCACGTCGGCGATGAACCGGATGGCGGCGGCGAGCTTGCCGCGCCCGATCTCGGCCAGGTAGATGCCGGCGAGGATGCCCGTCGGCAACCCGATGCCGCAGCCGATGGCGACGAGGATGAGCGTGCCGACGACCGCGTTGCCCATGCCGCTCCGCTCGTCGCCGACGGGCTTCGGCAGCTGGGTGAAGAAGTCGAGGGACAGCCCGCTGAGGCCTTTGCTGACGACGTAGATGAGGATCAGAAGCAGCGGGACCAGGACGACGACGGCGCTCGACACGCAGAGCCCCTCGAAGAAGTAGCTGCGTACGCGGCGCAGCGTCTCGCCGGGCGCGGGCTCGAGCAGCGTGCGCCGGGGGGCGCTCGCGGGGCTCGCCACGGGGACAGGGGTGTCGCTGTTCATGCGCGCTTCTCCAGCTTGCTCTTGGTCGAGCTCACGAGCCACCGGGCGAAGAGGTTGAGGAGGAGGGCGACCCCGAAGAGGAGCAGCGCGATCTTGGACAGCGCCGACACGTACATGTCGCTCGTCGCCTCGACGAACTCGTTGGCGATGACGCTCGCCATCGAATAGCCGGGGTGGAAGATCGACGCGCTCACCTTCGGGACGTTGCCGATCATCATCGTGACGGCCATCGTCTCGCCGAGCGCCCGGTTCAGCCCGAGGATGACGGCCCCGATGATGCCCGAGCGCGCCGACGGGAGGACCGCGTAGCGGATCGTGTCCCACGCGCACGCGCCGAGGCCGACCGCTGCCTCGCGGTGCAGCTGGGGCACCGCCTGCATCACCTCCCGCGACACCGACGTGATCGTCGGGACGATCATGATGGCGAGGATGACGCCCGCGGCGAACATGCCGAAGCCGAGCGGCGGGCCCTCGAAGAGGGGGATGTAGCCGAAGTACTTGATGATGACCGGCTCGACGGTGTCCCGGAGCCAGGGGCGGAGCACGGCGATGCCCCAGAAGCCGTAGACGACGCTCGGGATCGCCGCGAGGAGCTCGACCATGAACCCGAGCGGCTTGCGGATCCGGTGGGGGGCCAGATCCGACAGGAAGATCGCGAGACCGAGCGAGACGGGGACGGCGATCGCGATGGCGATCAGCGACGTGACGACCGTGCCGTAGACGAACGGGAGCGCGCCGAACTCCTCGCGCGCAGGGTCCCACACGCTCCCGCCGAGGAACCCCAGCCCGAACTTGTCGATCGCGAGGCGCGACGATCGGAGGAGCTCCAGCACCATCAGCGCTGGCACCGCGAGCACCGTGAGGCCGAACATCGTCAGGATGGCGCGGAACGCTCGATCGGCTCCGCGCGTGCCCTGTGGCGCGTCGCTGTGCGGCGCGGGCGAGGCGGCTCGTTGCATCGGGACTTCTACGGTGCTCATGGACCTATCCTGCGCTCCAGCGCGCACGCCAGCCGCGCGCGGCGGGGCGCCGGTCGCGCGGCTGACGCGCATTCCTGGGGTCATGGGGCGAGAAGGGGCTTGCCGTCAGGGCCGATCAGCGCGGCGAGCTTCTTGTTGACCTTCTCGACGACAGCCGCGGGCAGCGGGGCGTAATGGAGGTCGTTCGTGAACCTCTGGCCGTCTTGCATCGCCCACTTGATGAAGCTGGAGAGCGCCTTGCCCTTCGCGAGGTCCTTCTGCTCCTGGTACACGAGGAGATACGTGAAGCCGGCGATGGGGTATGCGTCCTCGCCCTCGGCATCCACGAGCGAGATCCGGAGGTCGTCCGGCATCCTGGCGGCGGCGCCCGCGCCCGCGGCGGTCGTGCTCTCGAGCGACGGGGTGATGAACTTCCCGCTCCTGTTCTTGAGCGAGGCGAACGTGAGCTTGTTCTGCATCGCGTACGCGAGCTCGATGTAGCCGATCGAGGCGGGCGTGCTCGTGATGAGGGCGGAGACGCCGTCGTTGCCCTTGGCGCCGAGGCCGCCAGGCCAGTTGACGCTCGTCCCGGTCCCCGGTCCGCTCTTCCACTCCGGGCTGACCGCGCTCAGGTAGTCGACGAAGATCTTGGTCGTCCCGCTGCCGTCCGAGCGGTGGACCGTCGCGATCTCCTTGTCGGGGAGCTTCACGTCCGGGTTCTCCTGCTGGAGGGCCGGGTCGTTCCACTTCTTGATCTTGCCCAGGAAGATGTGCGCGGCCGCCTCCGGCGTGAGCTTCAGGCCAGACGGGACGCCCTCGAGGTTGTACGTCAGCACGACCGCGCCCAGGCACGTCGGCAGGTGAAGGATGCCCGCGGCCTTCGCGAGCTGCTCCTCGTTCATCGGCGCATCGGAGGCGCCGAAGTCGACGGTCCGCTCGGTGATCTGCCGGATCCCACCCCCGGAGCCGATGGACTGGTAGTTGATCTTGACCTTGGAGTTGGCCTTCTGAAACTCAGCGATCCACTTCGTGTAGAGAGGGTAAGGGAACGTCGCTCCCGCGCCCGTCAAGGCGAGGTCCCCGCCCGCGGTCGGCTGCGGCGCGGCGTCCTTCTTCGCGCCGGGGAGCGAGCCGGTTTCCTGGGGGGCATCGGAGCGACCGCACGCCGCGGTCAGGAGGAACATCGCCAGGGTGAGCAGAGTTCGAGCCATGCGCAGCAAGGCGTAATCGAGGTTTGTGACAGCTCCGTGACGGCAAGGTGGAACAGCGAGTACCTCGCTTTCCTGGCTTTGCGTGGTTCGCGTGGATCACCCGGCGCGCGCCAGGCGGACGGTGAACTGGGTGCCGCGGCCGATGGCGCTCTCGACCTCGATCGAGCCGTTCATCAGCTCGACCAGGTGCTTCACGATGGCGAGGCCGAGACCGGTGCCGCCCAGATCGCGTGAGCGGCCGGCGTCGACCCGGTAGAACCGCTCGAAGATGCGGCCCAGGTGGTGAGGCGGGATACCGGGGCCGTCGTCGGCGACGGCGAGCGTCACCTGCTGATCGGCCGAGCGCGCCTTCACCGTGACGTGAGCTCCCTCGCCCGCGTACTTGATGGCGTTGTCGAGCAGGTTCATGAGCACCTGCTCGAGCGCGCGGCGATCGCACCGGACGGGCGGGAGCGCGGAGGCGTCGACCGTCAGCGTGACCCTGCGCCGGCGCGCCGCCTCGGCGAGCAGCTGCGTGACGTGCTCGATGGCGGGGGCGATGTCGAGCTCCGACAGCGCGAGGCGGAAGCTCTTCGCCTCGATCTTCGAGAGGTCGAGCAGGTCGTCGACGAGGTGGCGGAGGCGCTTCGCGTGCCGATCGATCACGTCGACGAACTCGGCGGCCTCGTGAGGGTCCTTCAGCGCGCCGAGCTGCAGCGTCTCGGCGGCGGTGCTGATCGCGGTGACCGGGGTGCGCAGCTCGTGGGACACGTTGGCGACGAAGTCGGTCCGGATCGTCTCCAGCCGGCGGAGGTCGGTGACGTCGTGGAACACCGCGATGAGCCCCGGCTCGGCGGACGCGCCGTCGTGATCCGCGCCCCACGCGGCGAGGGCCTCGCGCTCATCGTGCCCGACCCGCTCCGGGCCCTTCCGGCGCGACACGCGCACGAGCAGCCGCCTCGGCAGCGTCCGCCCGAGCTCGACCTCGACGTCGACCGGCTCGTCCCGCATGCCGGCGAGCTGGATCGCCTCGGTGAGCCGCGCGTTGCGAATCGAGTCGATGACCGATCGACCGAGCGCGTCCTCGCCGAGGGAGGCCATCGCGCGGAGCGCCCGGTTGGCGCGGAGGATCCTCCCGTCGCGATCGAGCACGAGGACGCCCTCGCTCATCCCGTCGAGGATGCCCGCGAGCAGGGCGCGCTCCGTCCGGACCTCGGCGGTCGAGCGGGAGAGCTCGCTCGTGAGGTGGTTCAGCGCGCGCGCGAGCTGGCGGAGCTCGCCCGAGCCGCGCAGCGGGGCGCGCGTCGACAGGTCGCCCTCGGACATCGCCTGCGCGAAGCGGGTCAGCCTCCGGACGGGGCGCGCGACGAAGAAGGCCGTGGCGGCGCCGACCGAGACGGCGGCGACGATCACGGTGCCCATGCCGAGCAGCAGGGTGCGCCGCGAGCGAAAGAGGGCGGCGTCGGCGGCGGCGCGCGGGCTGTGCTCCGCGACCAGCGCCGCTTCCATGTCGCGCGCGGCGAGGCGCTCGATCGGGACGCCAGCGACGAGGAGGGCGAGCACCGTCCCCGCCGCGAGCTTCGCACCGATGCCCAGCCCCCTCGGCAAGCGCATGGGCCCTCTAGGCGACCTCGGGCTCGGCGCGGAACCGGTAGCCGACGCCGCGCACGGTCTCGATGTAATCGCCCGCCGCCCCGAGCTTCTCGCGGACGCGCTTCACGTGGGTGTCGACGTTGCGCGCGGTGACGTCGACGTGCGAGCCCCACACCTCGTCGAGCAGGAGATCGCGCGACAGCACGCGCCCGCGGCGATCGTGGAGCATCATGAGCAGGCGGAACTCGAGCGCGGTCAGCGCGATCTCGGCCTCCTGCACCCAGGCCCGGTGCGCGGCGCGGTCGACCCGCAGGATGCCGAAGTCGAACTTCTCCGGCGCCGACGCCGGGCTCTCCGAGCGCTTGAGGATCGCCCGGGCGCGCAGGATGAGCTCGCGCACGCTGAACGGCTTGACGACGTAGTCGTCGGCCCCGAGCTCGAAGCCGACGATCCGGTCGATCTCCTCGCCCTTGGCCGTGACCATGATGACGGGCACCGCCGAGGTCTGCGGGTTCTGCTTGAGGCGGCGGCAGATCTCCGTGCCCGACATGTCCGGGAGCATCAGGTCGAGCAGGACGAGATCGAACCGCTCCTCCTTGACCGCCCGGAGCGCTGTCTCTCCGCTCCCGGCGGACACCACATCGAACCCGGCCTGACGGAAGTTGTAGGTGAGAACGCGCTGCAGGTCGCGCTCGTCCTCCACGATGAGCACATGGCTCGGCATGGCGGATGTATGTAGCAGCGCATTGTGACAGCTTGATGGCGATCCCGCGTGTCGCGCGTCGCCCTCGCGAGACGGAATTGCGACAAGGACGAGGTGGAGCGCGAGCGCGAGCGCGAGGAGAGCGCGGAGAGGCGAGACAGACGCCGGGTGATCGGACGCGGCCGCGACCGGGGGCGCGGCCGGGAGAGCAGCCTGGAGCGGTGCGGCGGGATGGACAGCGATGACGGAAGCGCGGCCGGGCGGCGGATCGTGCAGCGAGGCGGGCGGCGGACTCCCAGGACGGAATGCGTGGCGCTTGCAACGCTCGGCGTTTTCGCCTAACTGGGCCGCCCATGGCCCTCGAGCGAACTCTCTCAATCATCAAGCCTGATGCGATGGAAAAGAACACGGCCGGCGCGATCGTCGCCCGCCTCGAGAAGGAGGGCTTCACGGTCAAAGCGATGAAGCGCATCCACCTTACCCGCGCGGAGGCCGAGGGCTTCTACGCGGAGCACCGGGGGCGCGGCTTCTTCGACGAGCTCGTGACGTTCATGTCGCGCAGCCCCATCCTGGTGATGGCGCTCGAGCGCGAGGACGCGGTGGCCAAGTACCGCGAGGTCATCGGCGCGACGGACCCGGCCAAGGCGGCGGACGGGACGATCCGCAAGCTCTACGGGGCGAACGTGGGCGAGAACGCGGTCCACGGGTCCGACAAGCCGGCGACCGCCGCGCGGGAGATCAGCTACTTCTTCGCGGGTTACGAGGTCGCCCCGAGCGCGACGGCCTGATGCTCGGCGAGCGGCTCGCGGCTGCGCTCGGCGCGGCGCGGGACGGCGCGGCTGGCATCGAGAGCTTCGCGCACCTGCTCGGCTCGCGCCGCGTCGGGCCGCGCGGGGTCGCGCTCGCGCTGCCGGAGGTGTGCGAGGGGTGCGCGGCGCTCGTCGTCGCCCTCGACAGCCTGTCCGCGGCGGTCCGCGACGGCTTCGTCGAGACAGGCTCCGCCGCGGCGGCCGACGCCGCGGCGGCCGACGCCGCCTGCGCGGTCCTGGGCCACGCGGGCGTCGAGGTCGCGCGCCTCACGGACGAGCTGTCCCGCGCGGCGGCGGGCGCCTCGCCGGCGCGCGGCGCTGGCCGCGGCCGCGCGGATCGCGGCGGCTCCGAGCGCGGCATCGACGCGCGGCAGCGCCTCGGGCTCGAGGCGTCGGTGCGCAGGACGGCCCGGGAGCTGAGCGGCGCGCTCCGCCTGTCCGAGCTCGTGATCGCGACCCTCGAGCTGCGCCCGACGCCGCTCGATCTCATCGACGTGCTCCGCAACTGGAGCGCCGCCCCGGCCGAGGGGCGGCCCGTGCTCGGCATCTCGGTCGCCTCCTCCGATGGCCGCGCCAACGAGGTGGAGGGCGACGTGCGCGCCGTGAGCGGGCTCATGGAGCTCGCGGTCGGCATGGTCAGCGCGGCGGGCGTGGCGAGCCCGCACCTCACGGTGTCCCGCCTCTCGGACGGGCGCTCGATGGTGCGCATCGCCGAGCGCGGCCCGCGCGAGGGCGCGCCGGCGGTCGCCCTCGACGTGGTGCTGCGCGACGGCGGCGAGCGGGCGGCCGCCGTGGCCCGCGTCGTCGCGCGCCGCGCGCGCATCGAGCTCGTCGAGGGGACGGACGGGCGCGTCGTCACCATGACGTTCTGACCCCGGTGCCGGTGCTGGCTCGGCCGTGCTAAAGGCGGCGCCATGGCCACCGAAGAATCCATGAAGTCCCTCGTTGAGGCGGCGTTCCGCGACCGCGAGCTCCTCCGCTCGCCCGCGCACGAGGCCGCGGTCCTCCGCACGATCGAATGCCTCGATCAAGGCCTGCTCCGCGTCGCCGAGCCCGACAAGACCGCGCAGGCGGGCGGCGAAGGCGCGGCGTCCACCGGCGAGGGCGCTCCGCACAGGTGGGTGACGCACGCGTGGATCAAGGAGGCGATCCTTCTCTACTTCTCGCTCCGCGGCATGAGCGTGATGGAGGTCGGCCCCTTCGAGTTCCACGACAAGATCCCGCTCAAGCGCGGCCTCGACAAGGCGGGCGTGCGCGTCGTCCCGCCGGGGACGGTGCGCTACGGCGCGTTCCTCGAGCAGGGCGCGATCGTGATGCCCGGCTACGTGAACATCGGCGCGTGGGTCGGCTCGGGGTCGATGGTCGACACCTGGGCGACGGTCGGCAGCTGCGCGCAGATCGGGCGAGGGGTGCACCTCGCCGGGGGCGTCGGCATCGGCGGGGTGCTCGAGCCGCCGGGGGCGCGGCCGGTGATCATCGAGGACGGCGTCTTCGTGGGCTCCCGCGTGATCGTGGTGGAGGGCGTCGTGGTCGAGGAGGAGGCGGTGCTCGGCGCCGGCGTGGTGCTCACCGCGTCGACGGCGATCCTGGACGTCACGGGGCCGGAGGTCGTCGAGCACCGCGGCCGGGTGCCCGCGCGCAGCGTGGTGATCCCGGGGACGCGGCCGAAGCGCTTCCCCGCAGGGGAGTTCTCGATCCCCTGCGCGCTCATCATCGGCAAGCGGAGCGAGGCGACGGATCGCAAGGTGTCGCTGAACGCGGCGCTGCGAGATTTCGCGGTGCCGGTGTGAGCGCGCGCTCCGACGCGGACGCGGCGGCCGCGGCCGATCTCGCGGGCACGCTGCTCTGGCTCTGCTCCGTCCCGTCGCCCACGGGCGAGGAGCAGGAGCTGTGCTGCGCGGTGGCGGAGCGGCTCGGTCGGGCTCGGCTCGCCGCGCCGGTGCGCCGCCACGGCGACTCGCTCGTCGTGCAGGTGACGCAGGGCACGGGCGGCCCGAAGATCGCGCTGGCCGGGCACCTCGACGTGGTGCGCACCTCGCACGACGGGCCGCCGCGGATCGAGGGGGATCGCCTCTACGGCCCCGGCGCGAGCGACATGAAGTCGGGGCTCGCGCTGATGCTCGACCTCGTCGAGGGCGAGCGGGAGGCGATCGCGGGCGTCGATCTGACGCTCGTGTTCTACGCGCGGGAGGAGGGCCCGTACCTGGAGAACGAGCTCGCGCTGGTCATCGAGCGCGAGCCCGACCTCCGCGCGCTCGATCTCGCGGTGTGCCTCGAGCCGAGCGACAACCGGCTGAGCCTCGGCGCGAGCGGGTCGCTCCACGCGGGGCTGACGTTCCGCGGGCGGACGGCGCACAGCGCGCGGCCGTGGCAAGGGGAGAACGCCATCTACAAGGCGGGCCCGCTCCTGTGCGAGCTCGCCGCGCTCGCGCCGCGCGAGGTCGAGATCGACGGCTTCGTCTACCGCGCCGTGACGACGGCGACGATGGCGCAGGGCGGGCGCGGGAGGAACGTCGTTCCGGACGAGTTCACGATGAACCTGAACCACCGCTTCCCGCCCGGGACGTCGATCCAGGAGGCGCAGCGGACCATCGAGGCGCTCGTGGACGGGCGCGCCGAGATCGCCTGGCGCGACCTCAGCCCTTCGGCGCCGCCGCACGCGTCGCACCCGCTCGTCGTCGCGCTGCGCGAGGCGGGCGTCGCCGCGGTCGAGCCGAAGCAGGCGTGGACCGACGTGGCCCGCTTCGCGGAGCTCGGGGTGCCCGCGGTCAACTTCGGCCCCGGCGAGAACGCCCAGGCGCACCAGCGCAACGAGTGGTCGTCGCTTCGAAAGCTGTCCGAGGGTCGCACGATCCTCCGCCGCTGGCTCTCGGCGCTCGGACCGGCCTGACGCCGCGCGCGCACCCGCTGCGCGCGCTCCGTGTCAGGGGGAAGCCCGCCTGATCGCGCGCAGCGTTCGGGCGCGCCCCGGTGACCCTCGTGCGCTTCAGGTGGCCGTGCGCACCGAGAGCCCGGCGGCGGGGATGGTGAAGAAGAACGTGCTGCCCTGGCCGGGCGAGCTCTCGACCCAGATCGTGCCGCCGTGGGCCTCCACGATGCCCTTGGTGACGAACGCCGCGAGCCCCATCCCCTGTCCCATGGGCCTTCGAGGGGGCGCGTGGCGAGCGAAGAGCAGCAGTTGTTGCTCCGGGGAGATGCCAGGTCCTGTATCGGAGATCGAGAATCGCGCGTCGGTGCCCGACGGCTCGGCGCGCACCGTGATGCGTCCGCCCTTCGGCGTGAAGCGCATGGCGTTGCCGAGCAGGGTGGCGATGACCTGGACGATGCGCTCCCGATCGCACGCGATGGGCGGCAGCTCGTGCGGCAGCTCCTTCGCGATCTCGAGCGGCTTCAGCGCGACCGTGGGCGCCACGAGCTCGATCGCCTTGTCGAGGATCGGCTCGACCTCGTGCGCGCCTTTGCCGACCTTCAGCGAGCCGTTCTCGATGCTCATGGCGTCGACAAGATCCTGCGCGAGCTGGTTGATCTCGTCCGCTGCGCGGGTGATCGCCTCGAGCTGCCGCCTACCCGGGCCCTCCTGAGGGACGGATCGCATCAGCATGCGGGCGCTCACGACGATCACGCTCAGCGAGTTCCTGAGGTCGTGAGAGATGGTGGAGACGGTCTCGCGCAGGATGCGCTCTGCCGCCTCCGCGCGGCGCTCGAGGAGCTGGCGCTGCTCCTCGATGATCCGCTCGCGCTTGGCCGCGTCGCCCCGCGGGGCGAGCCGCTCCGCGTCCGCCTTCGATCGCCGGGGCGCCCTGGCGCGCAGGGTCGCCGGTCCCGCGGATCGAGGCCCGCTCGCCGCGGCCGACGTCGAGCCCCGCTTCGGAGCGCGCAGGGGCGCCGCCGTCGTGCGCCCGCGGAGCGTGCGGCCGTGCGCTGCGTCCGCGCCGTCCGCCGCGTTCTTCCCGGCTTTTTTTCTCGTCACCCCCGCCATTCTTGTCCCCTCGTGCCTCTCAAGCCCTCAGTTAGCCAGAAAGACCGCACCGAGAATAGTCAGGTGGTGCCGCAGTCAAGTCCTGGCAGCGCGGGAGCGCAGGTGCGCTATTTGCGGTCCCGCTGCGGTCCCGCTGCGGTCCCGCTGCGGTCCCGCTGCGGTCCCGCTGCGGTGTCGCTGCGGCCTCGCTGCGGTCCCGCGGAGGGCACGCGCCTCGCGGATCTCGCGAGCTCGAGCGTGCTGTGTAGGTTTCGCTGGTCTTGTGGCGGGGGATTCGCGGCGCGTCAGGGCGCGCTTTCCGGCTGCGATGACGCGCTGCCGCGCGACAGGAGGCGGCGAATCTCGAGCACGAGCGTGTCCGGCAGGCACGGCTTCGTCAGGAAGGCGTCGCACCCCGCGTCCTTCGCCTCGCGCGAGTGCCCCGCGAGCGTGTGACCCGTGAGGGCGACGATGGGGATCCTCATGGTGCGAGGATCGCTCTTGAGGTGGCGCGTCGCCTCCCAGCCGTCGATCTCGGGGAGCGAGAGGTCCATCAGGATGAGGTCCGGGATCAGCTCGAACGCGCGGTCGAGCGCCTCGCGCCCCGTCGCCGCCTCGGCCACGCGGAACCCGGAGAAAGACAGGTACTCCGCGAACATCTCCCGGTTGTCCTGGAAGTCGTCCACGACCAGGACGAGCGGCGAGACCGCGTTGTCATCAGACTTCACTTCCATCCCAGTGAACCTTTCCATTCCTCGGCGCACCGCGCCGCCCGATCGCAAGGGGCTCCGGCATCGCTCGGCCGGCCTCTCACGCAGGGTCATGTAGGGGGGCGATCCGCTCGGGTCACGTCATGTTTGTATACCTGATTGCGGGCACGATGCCGGGCATTTCCCCTCCCGCGCAGGGGTTATCCTGCATTTGCCCTGAAGGGGTTTCAGGTTGCTCCTGACGTGGCCTAGGTAGGTCCGTAGGGGCGGCGGACGCCGACGATCTCGTGGAGCAAACGAGCGGCGCTGTCCCAGTCGACCGGCTTCACGAGGACACCGTCGAACGCCGAGGCGTTGAGCGCGGCGCGGGCCTCGAGATCGCGCCGGCCAGTGCACGCGAAGATGGCGACGTGCTGGGTCGCCGGATCGGCGCGCAGCGCCTCGGCGACGACGAAGCCGTCGATGCCGGGCATCCTCAGGTCACACAGGATCACATCCGGGACGTCCTGCGTCGCGAGGAACACGCCACGCAGCCCGCCGGCTGCTCGCTCTACCAGGAAGCCGTGCGCAGCGAGCGCCGCCTCCGCCATAACGAGGAAATCGGGATCATCATCGACGATGAGGACCCGGCGCCGCCGCTCGATCACCAGGGTATCCTCGTCTCCCTGCTCGTCGTGATGCTCGGTGAACTCTCTGCGCTCTGCCTCGGACATGCTCCCCCGCTCGCGGCTCGGCTGACAGCGCTCCCCAGGTGCTCGGGCTTCGATGCGCTGATGCGCGGAAGCATGACCATCGACCCATGGAACATGGCCCATGGAACATGGAAGGAGAGCAACGAAGAGCAACGGCCTCCCGCCGGCGTTTCTGGAAAGGCCCCCCCGCGCTGGTGGAGGCGGAACCTGAACCCCAGGTACACCTTGTGCCCAGGTCGCTTATCCGCAACCATCAACTGTCCAGCGCAGATGGGGGGTCTCTGCGCGGTTCACCCCCAGCCTCCGGCGACCGCTGTTTCGGGGCAGCCCCGACGACAGTTGGCTTGCTCGTCTGATGCTCGCGGTCCGCGCTGCTGCATATTCGGAGCAGGCGTTTATGTGGATGGATGACGAGTTCTTCGCGCGTGTGGGCCACGATCTTCGGGGCGAGCTGGCGACCATGCTGGCGGGGGTCCACTATCTCCTGCGTTACCAGAAGGACCTCGGGGCGGCGCCGCGGGACATGCTGGAGCGCGTGCGCGGCGCGGGCGAGCGGCTGAAGCGGCTGCTCGACGAGTTCGACAACTCCATCTGGCTCCGCGCGGACCCGAGCCGTCCCATGGCGATCGCCTCGTACGATGCAGGCGAGCTCGCCCGCCGCGCGGCGGGGCATCTCGAAGAAGCGGCCACCGCGCGTGGCGTGCGCATCTCGTTCGTTGCCGAGCCCGACGGGGGCGCCCCCGTGGAGGGGGATCCGGAGCTGCTCCGGGTGGCGATCGAGTACGTGCTCGGCTTCGCCATCCTGCGCTCGCGCGATCGCCCCGTGCAGATGTGTGTCTCGATCTCCGGCGGAGAGGCGGTGGTGACCGTCATCGACGAGGCCGGCCCCGTCGCGCCCGAGCCGCTCGCCCGGCTGCTCGATCCGTTCGGCGAGCGGGCGGCGATCCCCGCCGACCCTGTCGCGCCGCGCCGTCGAGAGCGGCTGGGCCTCGGGCTCGCGATCGCGCGTGGCATCCTCGGTGCGCACGGGGGCGGGCTGACCGTGGAGCCGTCGTCCGGTCGCGCGGAAGGCGGCTCGACGGAGCCGGCCTCGGGGCTCTCCACGACGGGGCTGCGATTCACGTGCTCTCTCGGCGGCGTTCGGCGGGGCTCTCCCTCCGGCTCGCCCGAAACGACGGATCGCGGCCGTGCGGCGAGCGCGAGCGGCGATGACGGATGAGATCCCGCCCTGGGCTCGCAACGCGCGGATCGTGTCCGATGAAGACTTCGTCTAGGATGGACGGGGTCGCACGTCGCGAGCGTGCTCCAACTTCCACCGCCCACCGATGAATGCGCCTCGATGCCGACGCTGAGCTCTCTCCTCGTGCAGCATGGGGTTACCTCGATGCGGGTGGTCGAGGAGGCGATCGCCCGCCAAGTGCTCCACGGCGGCGATCTCGCCACGAATGTGCTGGAGCTGGGTGCGGTGCGTGAGCGAGAGCTCACGGCGCTGCTCGCGGAGAGCCTCGGGCTCCCGCCCGCCGTGGGCCGGCTGCGACCCGCGTCGCCCGAGGTGCTGCGGACGATCCCCGTCGATCTTGCGGTCCAGCACCGCGTGTTCCCCCTCGACGTACGCGCGGGCCTCGACGTGGCGGCGACAGGAGCCCTGCAGCGCGAGGCGACGCTCGTCATCGCCACGGCAGAGCCCCTCGCGTTGCCCGTGGCGGAAGAGCTGAGCTTCGCGCTGGGGGTCAGCCTGCGGCAGCTCGCCGCGCCGCTGGTGCGCATCCGCCAGGCGCTCGCCGAGCACTACGGCGTGGCCCTGGAGCGGCGGTTGTCGCGGCTGGTGAAGCAGCTCGACGCGCGCGCCGAGCCGAGCCCGAACGAGCCGAACCTGGCGCACGAGCCTGGCCCTCCGGTCGCCGCTGCGGTCCCGCCGGCGCCGGCGCCCGCCTCACCTGCGGGCATCGACGCGGCTCCCCACGCGGCCGTCGACGCCAGCTCGTCCGCGCAGATCGACACGGGTTCGCCTGCCGAGGTCGTCGCGGATCCATCAGCTGAGCTCGCTGCGGCCTCGCCCCGTGGCGCCGATGCGGATTCACCGGCAGGCGTCCGCCCCACGTCGCCTCCAGGAGTCGAGGCGGCTTCGCTGGCCAGCGTCGATGAGCCCGAGGACGCCGCCGAGACCCAGCAAAGGCGACCCAGCATCGAGGATGCTCCGACGGTCGAATCGCTGACCTCGATCTACGACGAGGACACGGTCGTCGCGGACGTGGCGCTCAACGAGGCGGTGCCCACGCCGAGGAAGCCGCCGCTCCACGAGATGGATGACGAGCCGACGGTCGTCGCTGCGTATCCGCTCGATCTCTCCTTGCTCCGCTATCCCGAGGCGCACATTCCTCGGGTCGAGGCGGTCGCTTCACCGCGCGTCACGCCAGCTCCTGGTGAGGCGGCCGCGCATACCGGCCAGGCGGCCGCGCTGCAGGCAGAGCCGGCGATCGAGCCGGCCGTGCCGACGCCGCGCTCCGAGCAGCTCGCGCCGCACCTTTCGCCGCTGGCGCCATCGGAGGCCGTGCGCACGTCGCCGCCCGCGGAAGCCCCGGGGCCGCCCGTCGAGATCACGGAGCCGGCGCCGAAAGCAGCGGCCTCGCCGGCGTCGGCGCTGTCCGGCGTGCGCTCGCCAGCGCCAGGCACTCAGCTCCTGACGGGCTGGCTGAAGCGGGCCTCTGCTGCACACCGGCCTCAGCAGGAGCCGCTGCCGCCAGCCGCTGCGGCGCTCCAGCAGCAGGCCCACGGATCCGCATCCACGGCGTCGACAACGGCGGCATCGGTACCCGCAGGTTCGACACCTGAGGCGCCGGTCCCCGTGCCGTCAGCGCCTGCGGTGCCGGCACCTGCGGCGACTCCGGCGGAGCGGCGCGAGCTCTCCTCGAGCGCACCGGCGGCGAAGGTCTCCATGCGCGAGGCGGGACGGTCTGCGTCCGCTGCGCAGAGGCGGAAGGGCCCCTTCACGCTGGCCATGGCCGAACAGGCGCTCGCCGCCGTCGGATCGAGCGAAGAGGTGCTCGGGGTCCTCTTCGACTTCGCTCAACAGTACTTCGAGTACACGGTCCTGTTCACGGTGCACGGCGAGCGCGCCGAGGGCCGCAACGCTTCGGGTCCAGGCGCCGAGCGCGAGCGCATCACGAAGATCGCCGTGCCCTTCGAACGTCCGAGCGCCCTCGCCAGGGCGCGCGCGCTCCGCGCGCCGGTCGTCACCGCCGTCGCCGGCAGCGCGCCTGACGCCGAGCTCCAGCGCGAGCTCGGCAGGAAGGTCCATGCGGCCGCCGTGGCGGTCGTCCCGATCGTCGTGCGCGGCCGCGTCGTCGCGCTCGTCTACGGCGACGACGGCGCCACCTCGGTCGAGCTCTCGAGCATCGGAGACCTCATCGCGCTCGCCGGCATCGCGGCGACGGTGCTGGAGCGGCTCATCCTGCGGAAGAAGCAGAACCGCAGCGGCGGAGCCCAGCCAAGCGACGGCCCGGCGCCCCACGAGGCCGCCACGCCTCAGCAGAAGGCGCCCGCGCCTCAGCAGAAGGCGCCCGCGCCTCAGCAGAAGGCGCCCGCGCCTCAGCAGAAGGCGCCCGTGCCTCCGGAGGACGCCGCCGCGCGTTCGGAGGACGCCGCTGCGCCGATGGACGAGCAGGCAACCGAGGGACCGCTCTCCCTGCGCACCCGCGCCGCGCTCATGGAGCTGAGCAGCATGGTCCGCGCGGACGCGCACGGCGCGCACGTCGCCGCCGCGGGCGCGCAGCTGCCTGCGGCGGATGCAGACCGCGACGCGGGAGAGCCCCTGCCCGCCGACGCCTCCGACGTCGCGCCGCAGGCCGTGCGGCGGCAGGGCAGCTGGACCACGGAGGACGGCGCTTCCGGGATCGACGCCGTCGCGCGGGCCTTCGGCCTTCGCGGCACCGGCGTGGAGACCGAGGCCGTGCGGCCGGACGAAGGTGTCGCGCACGCGATGGCCTTCAGCTCGACGATCCCGCCGGCCCCGACGCCGCACGCGCAGCGCATGGGCTCCGAGCCGCAGCTCCGATCGGGCCTCGAGGTGGACGCGGACGTCGTGTCCGGCACGGCCGTCACGGCGCCGATGATGCCGGCGGTCACGCCGCCGATGATGCCGGCGGTCACAGCGCCGATGATGCCGGCGATCACGCCGCTGCCTGCGCCGCGCGCCGCGGCGTCGTCGGCGCCGGCGATCATCGACGAGATCCCCGACCTCGAGATCCCCGCGGCGCCGGTCCCCTCGGCGTCGGAGGACCTCGATCTCGGCGAGCCGGAAGAGGCGCGGACGAAGCGGTACTCACGGCCTCCGTGGATGCTCGACAGCTCGATCACGCCGGGCGCAGAAGAGCACCGGGAGCTCGGACCGGCGCCGGCCGCGGGGCGGCCCTCGTGGCGCCGCCGTACGCCTGTTGCCGTCGAGACCGCCACGGCCTACGCGAGGCCCCCGTCCGAGCGGCGCGCCGCGGTCTCGCCGTCGCCGGCCGGCGACTTGCGCGCGGAATACACCTCGCTGCTTCAGCACGTCCTCGCGGGCGGCGAGGCCGGCGCGAGGGCGTTCGCCGAGCTCGTGCGCAACGGCGACACGGCGATCTCGGTCGTCGCCGCACGGTTTCCCGGTCCGCTCCGGGTCGATCGTCAGCGCTTCCGCGAGCAGCTCGCCGGCCCGGAGGGCGCCGCGATCGTCGCCACCGCGCCCCCCGCCTCCCAGTGCGGGCCGCTGCTCGAGCTGATCGTCGCGATCCGGCGCCCGGCGCTGCCCTTCATGACCGTGCGGAGCGCCTCGCCCGATCCCGAGGTGCGCCTGTGGGCCACGCACGTGCTCGGCGAGCTGACGTACCCGGAGGCCGCCAACGCGCTGCTCCCACGGCTCTTCGACGACAGCATCGCCGTGCGGCGGATCGCGATCCAGTCGGCCGCCTCGCTGATCGCGGCGCCGCCTGCGGGCGCCCCGATCCTGCAGGGGCTCGACCACATCGCGCGCGACCGCGAGGAGGCGTCCGCGCGGCGGCTCGCGGCCATCGAGACGATGACCGAGATCCGCTCGGGAGCCAGCGTGCCGGCGCTCATCAGCGCGCTCACCGATCCTCACGAGGCGATCGCCGAGGCGGCGGCGCGGGCGCTTGTCGTCGTCACGCGGGACGATCTCGGCCGGGACGCGCGCAGGTGGCTGTCGTGGTGGTCGAGGAACGGCGAGCGCCATCGCATCGAGTGGATCATCGACGCGCTCACGCACGAGAAGCCTGCCATCCGCCGCGCGGCGATCGACGAGCTGAAGGGCGTCACCAAGGAGTACTTCGGGTACTACGAGGACCTGCCGCGGCAGGAGCGGGAGGCAGCCCAGGAGCGCTACCGCGCGTGGTGGATCTCCGAGGGGCGCTCGCGGTTCCGCACCACCGGCTGACGCCGCAACCATGGAGCGGGGGGCGGCTCGCGGCGCCGCCTCCCGTGGGAGCGGCGCGCCGACGCCTCACGGGCGACGCGCGCAGAAGGAGCTTGAGCCCGCGTCGCGCGGGGAGGTGGGCGGCTCGGCCGCTCAGCGGGAGCCGCCCGTCGGGTGGGCTTGAGGGAGGGTCAGGGGAAGGGGAGAGAGCGAACCGCGCAGCGGCGGTTCACTTCGGCGCGGCGGGGGCGGCGGCCGGCTGCGTGGCGGGCGCCGGCCTCTTGGCGGGCAGCCCGGCGGGCGCGGTCTCGCCGGCCTCCTTCATGGCCTTGTCGATGAGCTTCTTGAACTTCGAGAACGGCTGCGCGCCGCTGATGAAGTAGCCGTTCACGACGAACGCCGGCGTCCCGCTGATGCCCGCCTTGTCCGCGACGGAGTTCTCGGAGTCCACGAACGCCTTGTGGGTGTTCGCGTCGAGCGCCTTCTTGAACTTCGTCATATCGAGGCCCTGCTCCTCGGCGTACTTCTCGAGCGAGGCGCGCGAGAAGGCGTCCGGCTGCCCCTGATTCTTGAAGAGCACCTCGTGGTACGCCCAGAACCCGGCGTTGCCCTTCTGCGTGTAGGCCTCCTGCGAGGCCTCGGACGCGAGCGGCGCGTTCTTGTGCATCGGCAGCGGCCGGTGGCGCCACACGATCTTCAGCTTGTCGCCGTAGGTCTTCGAGATCTGGGAGACCGTGTCCTCGACGCGCTTGCAGAACGGGCACTCGAAGTCCGAGAAGACCTGCATCACGACCTTGGCCCGCTCGCCGCCCTTCCACGGGCTGTTCGGCGCCGGCGCGGAGACCTCCTTGCGCTCGGGCGGCGGCGGCTCCTTGCCGTTCTTGATGATCTCGGCGTAGAGGTCCTTGGCGGCGACGCCCTTGGCGAGCAGCGCCTCCGACTTCTTGATCTCCTCGTCGATGATCGTCTTGAACTTGTCGATCGGCTGCGCGCCGACGAGCCGGCGGCCGTTGATGAAGAAGTGCGGGGTCCCGGACGCCTGCAGGTCGTCCGCGAGCTCCTGATCGGCGGCGATGGACGCGCCGAACTTCTTGGTGGCGATCGCGGCCTTCACCTTCTCGACGTCGAGCCCCAGCTCCTTGGCGTAGCCGAGCAGGTCGTCGTCGTTGAGCTTCTGCTGGTTCTTCCAGAGCAGGTAGTACGCGTCCCAGAAGCCCTTCTCGCCCTTCTGCGCGCGGGCCTCCATGGCGAGCTCAGCCGCCGGCTCGGCGCGCTGGTGGAACGGGAGCGGGTTGTTCTTCCAGACGAACCGGACCTTGTCGCCGTAGGTCGTGAGGAGCTCGTCGATGGTCGGGACGACCTTGCTGCAGAACGGGCACTGGAAGTCGGACCACTCGACGATGGTGACCAGCGCGGTGGCCGGGCCCTTCGCCGGCGCGTCGCCGACGGGCACCTTCCAGACGGTCTTGTCGTCCTCCTGCGGGCGCTCGCGGTCCTTCTGGGGCGGCGCCTTCGCCTTGTTCTCCGCGGCGAGCTTCGCGTACACCTTGTCGGGCTTGGTCCCGGCGGCGACCGCCGCCTGCGCGGCCTTGAGCTGCTCGTCGATGACGGCGGTGAACTTGTCGATCGGCTGAGCGCCGCTCAGGAACACGCCGTTGATGATCGAGGCGGGCGTGCCGGTGACGCCCGACGTCTTGCCGACCGCCATGTCGGCGTCGATCTTGGCCATGTACTCCTGCCGATCGAACGCCGCCTTGAACTTCGCCCTGTCGACGCCGGCGTCGACGGCCCACTTCTCGAAGTTATCGGGCGTGAGGCTCTTCTGGTTCTGGAAGGCCAGCTCGTGGAACTTCCAGAACGCCTTCGAGCCGCCGAGGCGGAACACGGTCTCGGCCGCGAGCGCCGCCGGGCGCGCGTTCTTGTGGAAGGGGAGCGGGTTGTTCTTCCAGATGATGCGCAGCTTCTCGGGACCGTACTTGTCCTTGAGCTGGTTGATCGTGGTCTCGACCTTGGTGCAGAACGGACACTCGAAGTCGCTGAAGACGACCATCGTCACCGGCGCCGCCCGCGTGCCCCACATGGGGTCCTTCGACGACACCGGGACCGCCGCGTCCTCGTCGGTCCACGGCTGACCGTCCTCGTGGACCGCCGAGATCTCATGCCCGCGCGAGCCGGCGCTCCGATCGATGCTCCACATCAGCCCCATCCCTGCGATGAAGCAGAGAAGAAAGCCGACGATGGCTGTTCCCTTGTTCATGATGTTTCCTCTCTCAACGTGGTGGGGCTCCGCCAGGCGGGCCCCTCCTTCAACGCGGGCGCGGCACCGGGTGCAGCGCCCGCGACAAGATCGCCCATCGTGACCTCCCGGGGCGGCGAGCCACCCCGGGCCGAGGGAGCCGCCGCCGCGTGCGCGCGGCGCAGCCCCCGGCGGAGCGCCAGGGCCGCTCTCGACCCTCACGCCGGCGCCTGCGCCCGGCCACGAGCGCGGCTGGCACCTCGCCCTCGAGAGGGCGAGCCTGCGCGACGTGGGACCGGACCAGCGCCTAGGAGGCTCGGGTCAGACCGGCAAGCGCTCCGGACCTCGCGGCAGCGCCGCCCTCGCGCCGAGAGCTGCGGTCCACGAGAGACCACGCGGCGCGATCGCGTGCGGGCTGCCGGCGAGCTCGCCTCATCGAGGCGGGTGGTAGACGCCCTGCGCGACGCCGGGACGCGGTCCTCCGGGGACCGCCGCGAACGAGAAGAGCGAGACCGACGCGTACGGGGCAGGGAGGACGAGGTCGGGAAGGAGCAACGCCTGCTGCGGGGCGCTGGAGAGCTCGCTCACAGGGCCGGGGTGCCGCGAGTTCGGCCCGACCATCGGCCCGCCATCGCCCGTGGCGCAGCCTGGCGCCGCGTCGATCCGCGCGTCGGTGATCGGGAGGGTGCGGGGCGGAGCGACCGAGGAAGCTCCGCGGGGATCGCAGATCGGCGCGTACCTCGTCTCGCCCGTCGCGTCGTCGACGCTGGTGAAGACGGTGCACGACGGCTCGTCCGGCGGGGCGACGATCGTCATCCGGTCGTCCTCGCACACGGGGACGATCGCAGCGCTCGCTGTAAGCGGCAGGACCAGCGCCAACGCGAACGTCAGCACGGTCATCAGGCGCTGGACAGCGTGTCGCGACATCCCTCGCAAGGATTAGCCGAGGCGTGCAGGGAGAGCAATGGCCCGGATCCCCGCAGGAATGCGACACTTCGAGGTCTTCCTGGACGGATCCCGACGCTTCTCCAGGGTACCGCCCGGAGGATGCCACTTGTCGACAGGGTGTGGATAACCCTGTGGATAAGTTGGAGATCCCCTGTGTCGAAACGGTGGTTCGAGCGACCGGCGCCAGCAGCAGCGCGGCCGGTTTCCGCGTCGCGCAGCGGTTCGCGTGAACTTGGCCCACCTTGTCCTACATCCGGTAGGTTCGCTTCATGGCGAACTCCTCCGCGACCGTGCCTCGCCCGGTTCCTCCGCCCTCGCACGAGCCCACCAAGAGCGGCTTCGCTGCGGACGATGTTCCCCGGCCGCTCGGCCGTTACGTGCTCCTGCGACGCATCGCTCGGGGAGGCATGGGGGAGGTGTTCCTCGCCTCCACGACCGGGCTGGAGGGGGCCGAGCGCCCCGTCGTCGTGAAGATCATCCGCCGCGAGCACGCGTCCGATCCGAGCTACATCGCCCGCTTCCTGGACGAAGCGCGGGTGCAGGCGCAGCTCCAGCACTCCGGCGTCGCGCAGGTCATCGAGGCGGACGTCGACCCGGCGACGGGGGAGCCGTACGCGGTGGTCGAGCACGTCGAGGGCCGGAGCCTCGGCGAGGTCCGGGCCCGCGCGGTGCAGCTCGGGCATCGCTTCGACTGGGCGGAGGCGGTCGCGATCGCGACGATGATCGCCGAGGCGCTCGCCCACGTGCACGAGCGCAGGGACCCGTCGGGCGCCGCGCTCGCCATCGTCCACCGCGATCTGTCGCCGCAGAACGTGATGCTCGGCTTCGCCGGCGACGTGAAGATCATCGATTTCGGCACCGCCCGCGGCCAGAACCGGCGCTGCCACACGGTCGCGGGCGTCGTCTTCGCGAAGCCGGGTTACGTCGCGCCGGAGGTCGCCAACGGCGACCCGGGCGACGCGCGGGTCGATCTCTATGCGCTCGGGATCATGCTCTGGGAGCTGTGCGCGGGGCGCCGGTTCCTCCAGGGCGACGCGCAGACGCACATGGCCGCGGTCGCGCGCAACCAGAACGACCCGCCGCCGATCGCGCTGTCGCTCGGGGCCCCGTCGGCGCTCGACGCCGCCATCGGGCGGCTCACGGCCTTCGACCGCGAGGCCCGGTACCCGTCGAGCCGCGCCGCCGCGCGCGACCTCGCCGCGCTCCTCGGGGCGGCGGTCGCCCTGCCCGGCGGCGAACGCGGCGTGCGCGCGCGGGCCGCGCACCTGATGCAGCGCCTGTTCCCTGGCGAGCCGGGGCGCTCGCGCGGCGAGTTCGCGGCCCTCGTCGCCGCCGCCAAGGCCCACCGCGCCACGGCCGTGACGCCGGTGAGCCCGCGCGCCGAGGCCATGGCCTCCGCCGAGCGCGTGGACGACGGCACGCTGCCCGGGACGCGCTACCGGCTGCTGCGCGAGATCGGGACGGGCGCGAGCAGCACCGTCCACGAGGCGGAGCACGTCGATCTGGGGCGCCGCGTGGCGCTCAAGGTCGTCTCGGCGGAGCACTCGGCGACGGACGTGATCGCGAGCCGCTTCCGCCGCGAGGCCCGCGTCCTCTCGCGCCTCTCCCACGAGCACCTCGTGAAGGTCCACGATTTCGGCATGGCCGCGGACGGCCGGCTGTTCTGCGCCATGGACCTCCTGGAGGGCGAGACGCTCGACGCCCTGCTCGTCCGCGGCGGCGCGATCGACTGGAGGGACGCGCTCGCGATGGCCGCCAAGGTGCTGAGCGCGCTCGAGCTCGCGCACGCCGAGGGGCTCGTTCACCGGGACATCAAGCCCGAGAACCTCTTCATGACGCGCCCGCGCGGCGCCGAGGGGGCGCTCTCCCTCGCGGACGCCGGCCTGAAGCTGCTCGATTTCGGGCTCGCGAAGCGCCTCTCCGACGATCGCGGCGAGGCCTGTGGCGTCGCGGACGAGACGGGCGCCGGCGAAGGGCCGGCCCGGGCCGCGGTCGCGATCGTCGGGACGCCCGAGTACATGGCCCCCGAGCAGGCCGCGTCGGGGCGCATCGACGGGCGCGCCGATCTCTACGCGCTCGGCTGCGTCCTCTACGAGATGCTCACGGGGCGCCTGCCGTTCGTCGAGCAGAGCCTCGTCGCGCTGATCGACGCGAAGATCAAGGGCAGCCCCGAGCGCCTCCGCGAGCGCGCGCCGACCCGGCAGATCCCGACCTTCGTCGACGATCTGGTGATGCGCGCGCTGGCCCGTCACCCGAGCGTCCGCTTCCAGAGCGCCGCCGAGATGCGGAAGGCCATCCTGGAGGCGCTGGGGCGACCTGCTCGCGCGCGCACCCGCCGCCGCGCGATGGGGTTCGCCGCGGTCGCCGCCGCGATGACGCTCGCGGGCGTGCTGGTCGTCGGCAAGGGGCGCGAGCTGGTGGCGCGTGTCCCCGCGGTCGCTGCGCTCGTCGGCGCTGCGGGCGAGGCGGCCGCGACGTCGGGTGATGCGGCGCAGCCCGCCGCGCCGGCGGTCGCCGCGGAGGCGGCGGCGGTCGCCGCGGAGGCGCCGGCGGCAGCCGCGGAGGCGCCGGCGGCAGCCGCGGAGGCGCCGGCGGGCGGCGCGCTCGCGGCAGCTTCCTACGCGCCGGCGTCCGTCGCGGCAGCGCTCGCGGTGGCCAGCGCGGCAGGGCAGGGGAGCGCCACGCCTCCGGCCCTCGCGGCCGTGCCCGCCGCCGGCTCCGATGCCGCCGCGCCCCGAGAGGGAGCCGCGCCGCCTGCGCAGGCCGCCGTCGCGAAGAGCGACGCGGCGAAGTCGCCCGCGAGGGGCGACTCCGCCCGGCGTGCCTCGGCGATGACCGCGCGCGCGCCGGCGCCGAAGGCCGGCAAACCTGCGGCGCGCGGCGCGGCGGATCGCGCCTCCCGCGAGGTCGCGAAGCGCGAGCCGAAGGCGCGCGAGCGATCGTCCTCGTCCGCGGCGCGCGAGTCGGCCGCGGCGACGCCCGCGCGTGGCGAGGCTGACACGGCGGCGAAAGACGCGCACGAGGATCGCAGCGAGGCGAAGCGGCGCCGTCACAAGCGCCGGTCCCGGGTCGCGAAAGCGGAATAGCCGCGCGTCGCGCGGCGCATTTCGCTCGCGCGTGGGCTGCGGCGTTGTATACCGCGCAGCCTGCGATGGCTCAGATCGCCCTGTCCGCGCCGGGTTCGAACGCCGTTACTTCGGGCCCACCCCATCGCGCCATCCTGCGGCTCGCGCTGCCGACCGTGGCGGCGATGCTCACCCAGAGCATCGTCAACGAGGTCGACATCGTCTTCTTCGCGCACCTGCCGTGCCCCGAGTCCTCGAACGCGCACGCGGCGCTCCTGCCGTCGCTGATCGTCCTGTGGCTGTTCGGCGGCTCGCTCAGCGCGATCTCGGTCGGCACGCAGGCGTTCACGGCGCGCCGCTTCGCCGAGAATCGCCCCGGGGACGCTGGCGCGGTCCTCGCGAACGCCCTGTTCTTCGCGATCGTCGCCGGCGTCGTGTTCTCCGCGATCGGGTACCTGACGATGCCGTACATCCTGTCCGTCATCATCAAGGTGCCGGACGCGCGGCAGGCGGCGCTCGATTACCTCGGCTGGCGCCTGCTCGGCGTGACGTCGATGGCGGCGACGTTCGCGCTGAAGGCGTTCTTCGACGGGATCGGCAAGACGCACATCCACCTGGTCTCGGCCCTCGCGATGAACGGGCTGAACATCGTGCTCTGCCTCCTGCTCATCTTCGGCAACGCCTCGCTCGGCATCCCGAAGTACGGCATCGCCGGCGCGGGCATGGCCGGCTTCATCTCGACCTACGTCGGCCTCGCGATCATGCTCGGGTACGCGCTCCTGCCGGAGTACCGGCGCCGCTACCGCCCGTTCGCCACGAGCAAGCTGTCGGCCCCGCTCGTCTGGTCCATCCTCCGGCTGTCGATCCCGAGCGCCGTCGCGACCGTCGCGATCATGACGGGCTTCGCCCTCTTCTACGCGATCGCCAGCAAGCTCGACCAGGTCGCGCCGGCGGGCGTCGTCTCGCCGCTCTGTCCCGGCGGCCGCGCCGAGCCGGTGTACGGCGCCGCGACCACGGTGATCGTCGGGATCCTGAAGCTCACGTTCACCGCCTGCCTCGCCTTCGGCACGTCGACGGCGACGCTGGTCGCGCAGTCGCTCGGCGAGAAGGACGGCGACAAGGCCGCGCGCTTCGGCTGGACCAGCGTCCGGCTGGGGCTCGCGATCTTCGGCGTCGTCGGCCTGCTCGAGGCGATCTTCGCGCCGCAGATCCTCGCGTTCGCCAGCAGCAGCGAGCTCGTCCAGGCCGCGGCGCTCCGGCCGCTCCAGATCATGGGCATCTGCACGCCGCTCGTCGCGGTCGGCATGATCCTCACGCAGGCGCTCTTCGGCGCGGGCAACACGATGTTCGTGATGGTCGTGGAGCTCATCCTGCACTTCACCTGCCTCGTCCCGCTGGCGTGGCTGTTCGGCATCACGCTCGGCTTCGGCCTGATGGGCATCTGGGGCGCCGGCGTCGTCTACGTGGTCCTCCTCGCCGCGATCATGGTGTGGAAGTTCCGCTCGGGGGACTGGAAGAAGATCCGGCTCGACGCCCAGAAGCCCCTCGACGAGGCCGCGCTCGGCGAGGGCGGCGGCGGGGCGAGCGCGTAGGGGCGCTGAGCCGACCGGCTCAGCGGGGGAAAGCGGCGGCGTTCCCGCCGTCGACGGTCACGACGCAGCCCGTCGTGGCCTCGGCGGTCGCGAGGTAGAGGAAGGCCTGCGCCACGTCCGCCGCGGTGGTCTCGCGCCGGAGCAGGTTGTCGCGGAAGTAGTCGTCGACCGAGACGTTGCGGGCGCGTGCGCGCGCCTCCAGCAAGCCGGCGCCGAAGAGCGCGGTGCGGATCCGGTCGGCGTTCACGGCGTTGGCGCGGATGCCCTGAGGCCCGAGGTCCACGGCGTACTGGCGCATCAGCGAGACGAGCGCCGCCTTCGCGACGCCGTAGGGGCCGAAATCGGGCCCCTGGTTGAACGCGCTCTTCGACGCGTTGAACAGGATCGCGCCGCCTGAGCCCTGCGCGAGCAGCACCCGCGCCGCCGCGCGGGCGACGTTCTGGTGGCCGAGCAGGTTCAGCTCGAGCGACGCGCACAGGGCCTCGTGCCCCTCGGACGTGTGGAGGGATCCAGAGAACGCGCGGCCGGCGTTCGACACGACGACGTCGACGCCGCCGAAGTGCGCCGCACTCTGCGCGAACGCGCGGTGCACGCTCGCCTCGCTGCGCACGTCGCAGGCGACCTTCATGCAGCGGCCGCGGTAGCGGCCCCCGAGCTCGGCGGCGGCCTTCTCGAGCGACTCCTCGTCGCGATCGGCCAGCACCACGTGCGCTCCCGCTGCGAGGAACGCCGCCGCCGTCGCGTGGCCGATCCCCGAGGCGGCGCCCGTGACCAGCGCGATCCGCCGATCGAGCGGGCCCCGCTGCCCCGCGCCGAGCTTCAGCTTCGCCTGCTCGAGGCTCCAGTACTCCATGTCGAAGAGATCGAGCTCCGGGACCGGCTGGTACCCGCCGAGCGCCTCGGCGGCCTCGATCACGGAGACGGTATGGGCGTAGACGTCCGCGACGATCTCCGCCTCGGCGCGGGTGCCGCCCACGCACAGCGCGCCCGCCCCGGGGAACAGCAGCACCCGCGGGAACGGATCGAGCTCGTCGCGGACGACGCCCCGCGCCGCGCAGGAGCGGCGGAAGTACTCGTGGTACTCGTCCACGTACCTGGCGATGGCCTGCTCGACGGTCGCGCGGAAGCGCGCCGTGTCGGCGATGTCGTGGCCGTGGATGACGAGCGGCCGCGCCTTGGTGCGGATGACGTGATCCGGCGTGGCGCAGCCGATCTGCGAGACCCTGGCCAGATCGTCGCGCGCGCAGAACGCGAGCAGCTCCAGGCCGGTGCGGAGCGTGCAGACCCAGGGGCGCCCCGACGCGCGGGCGAGCGCCCCGCGGACGACCGGCCCGATGGCGGCCCGGAGGTCCGGATCCGCCACGACCGTGGGGTGCGAGGCGATCACGCTGCGCTCGGCGATGTAGCGCTCGGCGCGCGTCACGGCGTCGATCATGCGCGTGTAGCTCTCCTCGGCGGTGTCTCCCCACGTGAAGACGCCGTGCTTGTCGAGGATCATCAGCGACGGGAGCGCCCCTCCCGCGAGGCGCTCCCGGACGAGCTCGGCGACGCGGCGGGCGAGCGCGAAGCCCGGCATGACGTACGGCACGAAGAGCGCGCCGTCCCCGTAGATCGCCTGGACGACCTCGGCCGAGCCGGGCTGATCGATGACCGCGAGCACCGCGTCCGCGTGCGTGTGATCGACGAACTTCGCGGGGATGATCGCGTGCAGCAGCGCCTCGACCGACGGCGTCGGGCTCGCCGGATCCAGCATCTGGCCGCGCAGCAGCGCGACCATCTGCTCGTCGGTCATCGCCTCGAGCGCGCAAGCGCGCTGGAGCGGCGCGAGGCGGCACGCCGGAAAGCCGCGCGGCTCGATGGTCGCGAGGTCCCACCCGCTGCCCTTGATGAAGAGCACGTCCACGCGATCGCCGAGCAGGTCGACGGCCGTGCTCTTGACGCTCGTGTTCCCGCCCCCGTGGAGGACGAGCGACGGATCGGCGCCGAGCAGGCGGGAGGTGTAGACGCGGAGGGCGAGATCTTCGCCCCAGGTCGAGGCGTAGGTGTCGAGGTGGCGCTGGGCTTCGTCCTTGCTGTGGCGAGGATCCATCGATCGGCCGCCTACCCCAGCGGCGGAGGCGCCGAAAGCCCGCCGCTCAGTAGCGGTAGTTCTCGGCCTTGAAGGGGCCCTCGGCGGGGACGCCCAGGTACTTCGCCTGCTCCGTCGTGAGCTGGGTCAGCTCGACCCCGAGCTTCGGCAGGTGCAGCGCCGCGACCTTCTCGTCGAGCTTCTTCGGCAGCAGGTGGACGCCGATCGTGTGCTTCTCGGTCCACAGGGCGATCTGCGCGAGCACCTGGTTGGAGAACGAGGTCGACATCACGAACGACGGGTGGCCGGTGGCGCACCCGAGGTTCACGAGCCGGCCGCGCGCGAGGACGATCAGCCGCTTGCCGTCCGGGAAGACGAAGTGATCGACCTGCGGCTTGATGTTCTCCTCCTTGATCTCGGGGTTCTTCTCGAGCCACGCGATCTGGATCTCCGAGTCGAAGTGCCCGATGTTGCAGAGGATCGCCTCGTCCTTCATCGCGATCATGTGCTCCGCCCGGACGACGTCGGCGCAGCCGGTCGCCGTGACGAAGATGTCGCCGACCGGGGCGACGGTCTCGAGGCGCTTCACCTCGTAGCCCTCCATCGCCGCCTGCAGCGCGCAGATCGGGTCGATCTCGGTGATGATCACGCGCGCCCCCAGGCCGCGCAGCGACTGCGCGCACCCCTTGCCGACGTCGCCGTAGCCGCACACGACGGCGACCTTGCCGGCGAACATCACGTCGGTGGCCCGCTTGATCCCGTCGCCCAGCGACTCGCGGCAACCGTAGAGGTTGTCGAACTTGCTCTTGGTCACCGAGTCGTTGACGTTGATCGCGGGCACCTTCAGCTTGCCCGCGCGGTGCATCTCGTAGAGCCGGTGCACGCCGGTCGTCGTCTCCTCGGAGAGCCCGCGGATCGGGTCGGCGCCGGTGAAGAGCTCCGGGTGCTTCTCGTGGGCGACGATCGTGAGATCGCCGCCGTCGTCGAGGATCATGTTGGGCCCCTTGCCGCCCTTGAAGGCGTAGAGCTGCTGCTCGATGCACCAGTCGTACTCCTCGAGGGTCTCGCCCTTCCACGCGAAGACCGGGATGCCGGCCGCCGCGATCGCCGCCGCCGCGTGATCCTGCGTCGAGTAGATGTTGCAGCTCGTCCAGGTGACCTCCGCGCCGAGGGCCACCAGCGTCTCGATCAGCACCGCTGTCTGGATCGTCATGTGGAGGCATCCGGCGACGCGCGCGCCCTTGAGCGGCTGCGTCGGGCCGTACTCCGCCCTGAGCGCCATCAGCCCGGGCATCTCCTTCTCGGCGATGCGGATCTCCTTGCGACCCCAGTCCGCGAGCGTGATGTCGGCGACCTTGTAGGAGAGCTTCTTCTCAGCAGTCATGGTGTCCCTTTGCCTTTTCGGTGAATGCGCTTGAGCGCGCGCCGCGCCAGCCGACGAGCAGCTGCCAAACCAGGTGTCGATCCGGGCCTTCGCCCTGCCATGCGGACGGCAGCCGCCGGAGCTCGACGCCGGAGAGCCCGGCCTCCTCGGCGAGCCCTCGGAGGTCGCCCGGCGAGAAGCCGAGCCAGATGTCCGCCTCCTGCTCCCGGAGGGCCTGATCGTTGTGCGCCTCGTAGTCGAGCACGCACACCGCGCCCCCGCGGGCGTGAGCGCCGTCGCCGCGGCCGGGCGCGGCCGGCCGCGCGAGCTCGACGAGCGCGCGCATCGCCTTCGCCGGCTGAGGCGCGTGGTGCAGCACGCGCGCCGCGAAGACAACGTCGGCGCCCCCGGAGAGCGCCTCGCCGGCCTCCGGAGGATCGCCGCCGAGCGCGCGCGCCACGGCCCGGATCACCTCGGGCCCGTCGATCTCGCCGCACACCAGCTCGACGTTCTCGAGGCTGCGCCGCCGCAGGCGCTCCCCGGCGAGCTGCAGCTGCGCGCTCGCGCGATCGAGCGCGACGACGCGATCGAAGACGGGCGACAGCACCTCGAGCAGCGCCCCGTCGCCGGTGCCCGCGTCGACCGCCAGCCGCCGATGGGGCAGGAGCGGCGCGAGCGCCGCGAGGTAGGCGGCGAGCTCGGCCGGCGGCCCCGGGCGCAACGGCCGCCCGCCGCGCGCGAAGAACTCGCGCGTCTCGGCGTCGCGCGCGGCCAGCACCTCCTCGACGCGCGCGAGCGTCCCGTCCGCCGCGCACGCGCGCTGGCCCGCGCGCACCGCGTCGTCGACGACGGGATCGGTCGTCGCGCGCGGATCCAGGCGGAGCAGCGTCCACGTCCCCTGGCGCCTGGCGAGCAGGATCCCCGCTTCACGGAGCGCGGCCGCGTGGCGCGAGATCTTCGGCTGGCCCTCGCGGAGCAGCTCGGCCAGCTCTCCGACGGCGAGCTCCTCCGCCGCGGCCAGGCCGAGGAGCCGCACCCGCACCGGATCCGCCAGCAGCCGGTACAGCTCGCACCGCGCCACCGCCTCCTCCGGTTGAGCCGGCGTCTCTGTGACCGAGACCATGGCTCATGTATATGTGTTGATGCGCATAGATGCAAATAGTTTGAGCAAGGCCCTGAACGCGTCCGGTTCGCCTCGAGAGCCCGGCTGACATGTGTGCCCGGGCACCTCGGCTCGCGCGCCGAGGCAGGCTCCCGTGCGGCGGGCAGCCGTGGCCAGCGGTGCGCACGGGGGGCGCCCTTCAGCGGCCGCCTCCTTCCGGGCTCCTTCCGCTTCTTCTGCGATCGCCGCTGTCGTGGTGCGCCGCGGCGCCTGACTCGCGCTGGGTCAACCGAACGAGCGGACGGCCTTCTCCAGCTTCGCCTCTTCCGAGGAGCGGAGCAGGCCCACGGCCACCACGGTGAGGCGCTCCGGTCGGAACAGCGCGCGCGCGGCGTCGCGCACGTCGGCGACGCTGACGCGGGCGAGCTCCTCGTGCCGCGCCTCCGGGGTGCGCGTGATGTCGGCGAGCGCGGCGAGCCCATGGAAGCCGGCGGTCGCCTCGGCGTCGTCGAGCATCGCCTCCACCGACCAGAGGTGGCGGTCGCGCGCCTTGGCGAGCTCGTCCTCGCGCGGGCCGACCTCGGCGAGCTCGCGGAGCAACGCGAAGATCTCCCGGACCACCACGGTCGCGCGGTCGTGCTGGACGCCCGCGGCGATGTCGACGACCCCGTCGTCCTCGTAGGCCTCGAACATCCCCGAGACGTCGTAGCAGAGGCCCAGCCGATCGCAGATCCGCTCGTACAGCCGCGTCGACATGCCGTCGTCGAGGACGCGGAGCAGCATCTCCACGGCGGGCTCGCGCGGATCGCGCTCGCTCACGCCCCGGAACGCGATCCGCAGATCGGTCTGGCTCGACTGGTTCTCGATGAAGCGGAACCTCGGCTTCTTCTGCCCGTTGGGCGGGGGCGCGGCGGGCACCTGCTCGCCGCGCGGCATGGCGCCGAAGTGCCGCTCGGCGGCCCGCGCGCACGCCTCGGGATCGAGCCGCCCCGCGAGGCAGAGCACCGCGTTCGCCGTCGTGTAGTGCCGGGCGTGGTGGGCGCGCAGCATCGGCTCGTCGAAGCGATCGAGCGCCTCGATGTCGCCCGTGATGGTGAACCCGAGCGGGTGTCGCTCGTACATGAGCGCGCGCGCGTTGTTGTCCGCGTCGATGTCGCGCCCCTCGTCGTCGAGGTCCTCGAGGATCTCCTCGCGCACGATGCCGCGCTCGACCTCGATCGCGGTGAAGCTGGGCGACGTGGTCACCTCGCCCAGCAGGGCGAGCACCGGATCGAGGTTCGTCGGCGGCACGGAGATGCTCATCACCCCGTGGTCGACGTGGGTCGCCGCGTAGAGCGTCCCTCCGAGGCGCTCGAAGGCGAGCGCCTGCGCGTGCGCGGTCGGCAGCGTCGGCGTCCCCCGGAACACCATGTGCTCCAGGAAGTGAGAGATCCCGTTGTTCTGCTGGCTCTCGAACCGCGAGCCGACGCGCAGGTAGAGCGAGGCGACCGCCCGGTGGACGTGCGGTTGCGGGACGAGGACGACCTTGAGGCCGTTCGAGAGGACGACGTCGCGCGCGTCACGCAGGGGGAGCGACGTCATTCCCCCTCTTCGAGCGGCAGCGGCGGCTCGCCGGAGCCGTCCTCGGCTGGCTTGGACTCCTTGAGGAGGTTCTGGTCGTACTTCACCTCGCTGCCGATCGTCGACTTCAGCCGGCGCACGTACCCGATGAGCGCGTCGTTCTGCTTCGCGGCGCGCATGGCCGACGTATAGAACTCGCGATCCTTGTCCCACTGCTCCTGGCTCGCAGAGGTCTTCTCCTTGAGCTGGATCACCGCATAACCGTTCGCCAGCGCCACGACGTCCTTGGGCAGGTCGCCCGGCTTGTCGAGCTGGAAGGCGATGCGCGCGGCCTCGGTGCTGTCCCTCGCGTCGGCGATGGGTGAGCCGGAGACGTTGAACGGCAGGCTCGTCTCGACGGTGGGCCGGTTCGGGTGCGTCGCGATCGTGTAGGGAGCTCGCGCCTCCCCGGCCTCGGCCTGGCCACCCTCCTTCGCGCCCGCGTCCTTGTTGCCGTCCTGCTTCGCCGCGGCGGCCCCGCCGCCAGCCTTCGCGCCCGGCGCGGCGCCACCCTCCTTCGAGTTCGCCGGCGTGAGCTGGGCCATGTACGCGGCGAGCGCGTCCTCCAGCGACTTGCCGCCCGCGGCGGCGGCGAGCACCTGCTTCGCGGCCTCGGCCGCGAGCCGCTCCGACTCGTGGGCGATGTAGAGGTCGCGCGCCGTCTCCTGCCGGCCGATCTTCTCGGCCTCGGCGTCCTTCGCGATCTGCTCGAGCTTGATCACGTGGAAGCCGTCCTCGGTCTCGATGGGGTCCGACACATCGCCCGCCTTCATCTCGAAGAGCTTGTCCTCGACAGGCTTGCTCAGGCGCCCCTTGGCCACGCATCCGAGCTCGCCGCCGCGCGCCGCGCTCGGATCGTCGCTCGCGCTGCGGGCCACGTCGGCGAAGCTCTCGCCCTTCTTGAGGCGCTGGACCGCGCCCTCGATCCGCGCCTTCGCGGCGGCCTTGCCCGCCTCCGGCCCCTGCTCGGCCTCCTCGGGCCTCACCTCGACCGCGAGGACTCGGGCGACGCGGCACTCGGGCTGATACTGCGCCTTCCGCCCCTCCCAGGCCTTGTCGAGCTCTTCTTTGTTGTTGTCGGCCCAGGCCTGGATCGCCTTCTCCGACGTGTCCACGATGAGATCGCTGTAGAAGCGCCGGTCGAAGCGCACATAGGCGAGCGTCCTCGTGGATTTCTCGCGCGAGAACTGCTCGAACGCCTCGTTCTCGCCGACCCGGACCCGCGCCCGGATGAGGTCGCGCATCCGGGCGGCGATGAGCTCCTTCCGCTGGTAATCGCGGAAGTCCGTGGGGCTCATCTTCGCGATGTTCCGGATCTGCTTCTCGTACTGCTTGCTGTCGAATTTCTTCGTTTGCCGGTTGCGGACGTCCAGGTAGCGAATGAGGTCTTCCCGGAGGCTGAGGGCGTAACCGACCTGGCGGATCTTGTCCGCCGGGAGCGAGACATGCACCCTGCCAGCCACGAGCTCGCCCGTGAGCTCGTCGTCCGAGACGGTGATCCCGAGGCGCTTCGCGTCCTCGTTGAGGAGCCACCGCTCATAGAGCCCCTCCGCCGTGAGCCGCCGGTAACCCATCGCCCGGAGGCGGTTTTCGTCGGGGCTCCGCATCGCGAGCAGGTTTCTGGACGCGTTGAAGTCGAGCGAGGAGATGCAGCTGCCTCGGACCTCGACGGCGCAGGTGCTCGCGGCCGACTGCACGGGGCCCGCGCTCGGGCGGAACTCGACGATGAAGACGACGGCGATCGCGATGATGATGGCGGCGCCGAAGATTTGGCTCAGTCTGTTCACGAAGGGCTCGCTCCCGGGGCGTGCGCCGCTCGCTCTTCGAGCGGCCTCCCGCCTTGGCCTGGCGCGGCATAGCACAGCGTCGACGGCGTGTCTTTACGGCGGTCGGGAGCGGGGCTAGGGGCAGATGCCATGGCAAGCTCGAAGTCACACCTCCCTGATTGCGGCCTCTACCTGACGACAAAGCCGCTCCCCGGAAACGAGGACAAGGTGCCTGCTGGCACCATCGTCTCCTTCCACAACCACTCGGACAACGGTCTGCCGACGGTCACGACGCCCGACCACAACGTTCACAACCGCTGGCACTTCCACGGCCCTGCCGTCGCGTTCCGGGGCACGACGTGGGCGGACTCCCTGCAGCGCCTCCCCGCCGAAGGGTTCTACACGCTTCGCAAGGAGCTCGCGTTCGACGGCGGCAACTGGCCGAAGGGCACGCTCGTGCAGCTCGGGTACACGCAGGCAGGCATGCCCATCCTGTTCATCGCCCGTGTGCGTTCGCGGCTTCAGGAGAACGACCTCTTCTTCTCCGACAAGGGCGTAGGCATCAAGCGCGAGCAGCTCTCCCTGCTCGAGCCCGTCTCCGTCTTCGAGGAGCCGAGCGACGGCTCCGGCCACCAGCCCGATCACGCCGACGCGCACTGAGGGCCGCCGTCGAGGGCGCACCCTCGTGCACCGCGCAGGACGCCGCTCCCGTCCATACTGAATATCGACCGGAGCCCACATTTCTGTCCCCGGGTACGGCGTGTGCTTGTAATTTTCTTTCGTGATTCGACGCAGAACCCTCACTCCCCCGTCACTCCAGATTCCACCTGAGGTCCTGGCCAACCGTCGCAGGAGCCCACGCCGCGAGCTGAGCGAACGGGTACGCCTGGAGACCGGCCAGCGCGCCGTCGCCGGCTGGACGCTGAACGTGAGCGTCGGCGGGCTCAGGGTGGTGATAGAAAATTCACTCGATCCCGGTACCGAGCTGACGGTCTGGCTCGACGGCAGAAGCCCGCGTCCAGGTAGGATAATGTGGGTCCAGGACGAGCCCGATGGATCGATCGTCGGGGTGTGTTTCCTCGATGGTCTGGAGGATCGGGAGGGCATCAACGGTCTGGGGGGCCTGGAAGGAGGCCCCTCGAGGTCGCCGCGATCGAGCTCCTGAGCCCACGGGGGCGCGCCGGCGCGCCAGAGCGCCACACCTGGTCGGCGCTGTCGGCTTGACGAGGCACCCGCAATTTTGCGATGGATGTTCCTGCTGACAGCTGGGGGTAGCCGGAAACCAGCGGAAGATGCCGACACCCGCGGAGATAAAGAAGGCCCTGCTCCAGGCCGGATTCGAGGTCTACCGCACCCGGGGCGACGCCGTGCAGGTCGCGGAGCGGGTGCGGGAGAACCTCCTCATGGACTCGGGGATCGTCGTGGGCGCCGAGCCGCTGCGGGTCGGGTTCGTCGTGCGCGCCCAGCGCAACGACTTCCCGGGGGCGGCGGACGAGCAGCTCTTCGAGCGGGCGCGCAGGATGGCCGAGTCCGCCGTGGCGCATGGCTACGCCGAGGCCGAGGCCGCCCTCCGCCACGTCCGCGACCCCGGCGACGCCGAGCGGACGCTCGATACGTGGTGCGAGGTCCACTTCGAGAAGCGCGTGGCGTCGCTCGAGCTCGCCGTCAGCGAGGTGGGGTTCGCCCTCTCGCTGGAGAAGACCGCCCTGCCGCGCTGAGCGGTACGCGATGCCCTTGGACCGCGCCGCGAGCCTGCTCGGGCCCTCGGGCCCGTTCGCGCGCGGCCTCGACGGGTACGAGGACCGACAGGGCCAGGTGGCGATGGCGAGCGCCGTCGAGCGGGCGCTCGCGGAGGACCGCATCCTCCTCTGCGAGGCGGGCACCGGGACGGGCAAGACGCTCGCCTACCTCGTGCCCGCGATCCTGAGCGGTCGCAAGGTCGTCGTCTCGACCGCGACGAAGGCGCTCGAGGACCAGATCTACACGAAGGACCTGCCGCTCGTGGCCGAGCACCTCCGGCTGGATCCGCGCGCGGCGCTGGTGAAGGGGCTCGGCAACTACCTGTGCCTGCGGCGCTTCAGCGAGCTCCGGACCAGCCCCGGCGCGGGCGCCGGGATCGCGGGGCGCTCGCTGCCGCTGATCGAGGCGTGGGCGCAGGAGACCGAGATGGGCGACGTCGCGGAGCTCGCCCACCTCGCCGAGGGGGATCCGCTCTGGCGAGAGGTCGCGTCGTCCAGCGAGACGCGCCTCGGCGCCTCGTGCGAGCACTTCGAGAGGTGCTTCGTCACGCGGATGAAGCGCGACAGCGAGGCGGCGCGCCTCCTCGTCGTCAACCACCACCTCTTCTTCGCGGATCTCGCGCTGAAGATCGCCGGAGCGCGCCGCGGCTTCGCCGGCGCCGGCGCGCTCCCGCCGTACGATGCGGTCATCTTCGACGAGGCGCACCAGCTCGAGGACATCGCGACGGGCTTCTTCGGCGTCCGCGTCTCTCGCGCGCGGGTCGACTCGATGCTGCGCGACGCGGACCGGGCCTTCATCGCGTCGGGCCTCGCCGATCGCATCCTCGGGCGGGGCGAGGGGACGGCGATCACGGCCGTGGTGCGCGAGTCGGCGGACGCGCTCTTCGATCGGCTCGCGTCGCTGGGCGGCGCCGCCGGCGGCGGGGATCGCGGCGAGGCCCGGAGCCCGCTCGCCAGGGACGCCTGGTCCGGCGAGCTGCTCGACGCGTACCACCGCCTCGACGACCACCTCGAGGCGCTCGCGGCGTACGCGAGCGCGAACGCGATCAGCGAGGCGGTGCAGCTCGTCGGCAACCGCGCCGCGCAGCTGCGGGACGACGCGGCGCGGATCGTCGACCCCGCGACGAACCAGGTCACGTGGGTCGAGGTGCGCGGCCGCGCCGTCTCGTTCGGCGCGTCGCCGGTCGATGTCGGGGACATGCTGCGCGAGCACGTCTTCGAGCGGATCGGCGCCGTGGTGCTGACGAGCGCCACGCTGACGACGGGCGGCTCCGCCGGGGCGGGGTTCCGCTTCCTCCGCTCGCGGATGGGCCTCGACGAGGACGTGTCGGTCCCTGTCGACGAGCTCGAGGTCCCTTCGCCCTTCGACTACCCGACCGCCGCGCTGCTCTACACGCCGCGCGACCTCCCCGAGGCGACCGACGCGGCGTTCGTCGAGCGGGCCGCCGATCGCGCGGCCGAGCTCATCGGCATCACGGGCGGCGGCGCGTTCCTCCTCTGCACGTCGATCCGCGCCATGAACGCGCTCGCCGCGGCCCTCCGCGCCCGGCTCGGGCGCGCCGCGGCGGTGGCCGGGGCGAACGGCGGCGCTCCGGGGCGGCAGGCCCCGCTGCTCGTGCAGGGGGACGCGCCGAAGGGCGCGCTGCTCCGCCGCTTCCGCGCAGAGCGGCACGCGGTGCTCGTCGCGACGATGAGCTTCTGGGAAGGGGTGGACGTCCCCGGCGAGGCCCTGCGCCTCGTGATCATCGAGAAGCTCCCGTTCGCGGTGCCGACCGATCCCGTCGTCGCGGCCCGGTGCACGGCGATCGAGCAGGGCGGCGGCAACCCGTTCATCGCCTACAGCGTGCCGCAGGCCGCGATCACCTTGAAGCAGGGCTTCGGCCGGCTGATCCGCGCGCGCACCGATCGCGGCATCGTCGCGATCCTGGACCGGAGGATCCGCACGCGCGGCTACGGCCGCGTGCTGCTCGACAGCTTGCCCGACGCGCGCCGGACCGACCGCATCGAGGACGTGCGCGCCTTCTGGGCGGCCCGCGCGGCCGACGCGGAAGCGGAGCGAGGTGGAGCGCCGGCGCGGACGTGAGGCGCGGCGCGAAGGGGCCGCGAGGCGAAGCGCGAGGTGAGACGCGCGCTCCGGCGACGCGCGCGCCGGAGCGCCCGTCAGGGATACGACGTCTTCCCGTAGATGCACCAGGCGCCGCCCTTCCGGAGGGCGATGACCTGGCGGAGCCTGTAGTCCGCCTTGAACCTGGGGTCGTCGTACGAGGCGCGGGAGGAGGGCACCGTCGGGGTCTTGCAGTCGATCCCGGAGGAGATGAGCAAGAAGTAACGCGGGTTCTTCGCGAAGATCGCGTCGGTGTAGCCGGCCCCGACCTTGTGCGTGTACGCGCCAGGCAGGCGGGAGACCTCGGGGCTGAGCAGCCCGAGCATGTCCACGACCGGGAAGCCCGTGCGGTAACCGACGTAGCCGATGTCGGCGAGCGCGATGGGGCCAGGCTCCGCGTTCTGGACGAGCCACTCCGCGGAGCGCCCCGCGGCGTCGTCCCAGAAGCCCTTGTCGTTGACGAGGAGGTTCCGCTGGGCCCGCGCGAGCTCGCCGGCGCGGGTCGCGATCGTGATCGCGCCGAACGCCGCGATCGCGAGCGACGCCACGCGCTCGCGGCGCGCGGCGATCGCGCGGACCGCGTCGTCGGCGAGCAGGAACGCGAACGGCTCCGCGGGCGCGAGGAACCGGAAGTAAGGCATCCAGTCGCCGCCCACCGCGACGACGTACACGCCGAACAGCAGCGCGATCGACGCGATCGCGAGGCCGCTCCGGCGCCGGTGGACGATGGAAGAGGCGACCGAGAGGATCCCGAGCCACAGGAAGGCGCCGGCGTGCTGCGCGTACTTGCGGACGTAGTCGCCCCCGCCCTGGATCTGCTGCGCGAAGTCGCCCGTCTTCGCGGCGAGCGTGTTCGGGAGCCACGCGCCGTAGTAGCTGTGCCGCCACACGAGGTGCGCGGCGACCGGGAGCGCGAACGCGACAAGGCGCAGCACGCTCCGGCGCGAGAGCGCCTGCTCCGAGTGCCAGACGACGAGCAGCCCGAGGAACAGCGGCGCCTCCGGGCGGGTGAGCGCGGCGAGCGCGAACACCGCGCCGGACCAGGGGAACCAGGGGAACCATGAGGAGACGAGCGCGGGCCGAGCGCCGCTGTCGTCGCCGGCGGCGTCCTCTTCGCGGAAGAAGAGCTCGGTCCCCGCGAGCGTGAGCAGGAGGAACAGCGGCGTCTCCAGCCCGAACACCGCGTAGCCGGAGAAGAGGACGCTCATCGCGAGCAGCCACGTGGCGAGGCAGGGCACGTTCGAGAACGGACGCAGCCGCCGGGAGAGGAGGTAGGTCGGGACGAGCGCACCCGCGGCGCAGGCGGCGCCGAGCACCTTCGCCGCAGCCGCCGGCGCCGCGCCGAGCTTCACCGCCGCGGCGAGGAGCACCGTCCAGAGGAAGTTCGTGTAGCCCTCGACGCGCTCGCCCACGTTGTAAACGAGCCCGTTTCCGTTCGCGAGGTTCTCCGCGTACCGGAACGAGATGTACGCGTCGTCGATCGTGAAGCTCGCGACGCGGAGCGCGGCCGCGATCGTGATCACCATCGGCGCGAGCAGCCCGAGCGTGAGCTCCAGCGAGGCGGGGAGGGGAGCGCCGGCGAGCCAGGTTCGAAGATCGCGCGCCGGCGAGCTGTGGCGCTCGGCTCCGGACGGCTCCTCGCCGTCGATGGACTCGTCGTGTCCCACCTCCTCGCTCCTCCCCCCTGCGGTCACGGGCTCGTCGCTCATCGGGCGCCGACGATACCGCGATTGTCACAGCCACAACGTCGAGCTGCGTAAATCGGGACAGGATGGTGTGCGAACACCCGGACGCAGTGCGAACGAAATTGCGCACTCTGGCTGTAGGGCTACGCTGTCGAGGCAGCCGCGGCGACGGCTTCCCGTGCTGACAAGGAAGGAGTCGAGTGATGAGCGAGCTCGTTGCGCACCTGCCCGTGATCGGTCCCGTCGTTGTCCTGGCGGCGCTCGCCCTCGCCGCCGTCTTCCTCGTGCGCAGGGCGTCGGCCCCTGGTGCGCCCTCTTCCGCGCTGTCCGTGAAGGAGCGGGCCATCGTGGCGGCCTGCGCTGACGCCCTGTTCCCGGCCGGGGGCCCGATCCCGGTCTCCGGCACGGAGGCCGGGCTGGTCGAGTACGTGGACCGCTACGTCGCGCGCACACCGCGGCCTCTCCGGCCCTACATGCGGCTGCTGTTCCACTTCGTCGAGCTCTCGCCCTGGGTCTTCGGGCCGCGCCGCGCACGCTTCACGCGCCTCCCGCAGGCCGATCGCATCGCGGCGCTCGCGTCGATGGCGCAGAGCTGCATCTACCTCCGGCGGGTGACGTTCCTCTCGCTGCGGACGATGCTCTCGATGGGGTATCTCGCGAACGAGAAGGTCGCCGGCGCGATCGGCGTCGCCTGCTGCGCCACGCCCTTCGAGCGCCGCGCCGCCGGGAGAGCGGCGGGTGAGCCCGCCGCCGCGGCGCCCCCGTCGCTCGCGCCGGGGGTGACGGCGTGAAGCTCCCCGTCTTCCCGGAGCCGCCTCGCGCCGTGGGCCGCGAGCGCGGCGAGCGGCGCTCGCTCTCCGAGGTGACGCTCCGATCGAGGGGCGCGGTGGAGCCGCTCTCGCCCGACGAGCCGCGCTCGCAGGTGAAGGTGTTCGCCGACTACGAGGGCGAGGTGCGGGCGTCGTGCGAGGTGCTCGTCGTCGGCTCGGGTCCGGGCGGCGCGGTCGTCGCCAAGGAGCTCGCCGAGGCGGGGCGCGACGTGATCCTCGTCGAGGAGGGGCCGCCGTTCGGGGTGGACGATTTCCGCCAGGAGCCGGGCGAGTCGCTCTCGCGCACGCTGCGCGAGGGGGGGATGCGCGCCGCCCGCGGGCGCATGCTCATCCCGACCATGCAGGCGATCGCGCTCGGGGGCGGCTCGGTCGTCAACTCGGCCATCTGCGCGCGCTCGCCCGCCTGGGTGTTCGACAAGTGGGCAGAGCGGACCGGCACGTCCTCGCTCACCCTGGACGCGCTGCTGCCCCACTACGATCGCGTCGAGCGCCTGCTCGGCGTCTCACCCACGCCGATGGAAGTGCAGGGCGAGCGCAACCTGCGCTTCAAGCGCGGCTGCGACGCGCTGGGGCTGTCGAGCGAGCCGACCCACCGCAACGTGCGCGGCTGCCGCGGCTCGGGCGAATGCTTCACGGGGTGTCGCAACCGCGCAAAGATGTCGACCGACGTCTCGTACGTCCCCGCCGCGATCCGGGCGGGCGCGCGCGTCTTCACCAGCGTGCGCGCCGAGCACCTGCTGCTCTCGGGCAGGCGCGCCGCCGGGATGCGCGGGCGCACGATCGAGCCGTTCACCTGGCGCGAGGGGGCGCCCGTCGAGATACGGGCGGAGCTCGTCGTGCTCGCGGCCGGCTGCATGGCGACCCCGCTCATCCTGCTCCGCAGCGGCGCCGCCGGGTCGAGCGGCCATGTGGGCAACGAGCTGCAGCTCCACCCTGGGCTCGCCATCATGGCGGTGTTCCCTGAGCCCATCGATCCATGGGAGGGCGCGACCCAGGGCTATCACTCGCTCCACTTCATCGAGCAAGGGATCAAGCTGGAGGTCCTCTGGTCGCCTCCGGCCGTGCTCGCCGCGCGATTTCCCGGCCTCGGGCACGACTACCAGCGTCATCTCCGGACATACAACCGGATGGCGCCGTTCGACGTCATCATTGCAGCAGAGCAGTCGCGCGGGACGGTGCGCCCGAAGCGCGGCAGCTGGGACCCTGATGTGCGATTCGACTACGCACCGCGCGACGTCGAGAAGATCCAGCGCGGTCTCGGCATCCTGTCCGACATCTGCTGGGCGGCGGGGGCCTCGTCGATACTGCCCGGGCTGCACGGCGTGCCTGACGAGCTGACGTCGCCGAAAGAAGCCGAGATCCTGAAGAGCAAACGGCTCGACGGGCGCGACACGATCACCGCGGCGAATCACGCCTTCGGTACGGCGCGGATGTCGAGGCGCCCGCGGGACGGGGTGGTCGATGAGGAGGGGCGCTGCCACGATCTGGACAATGTGTACGTTGCTGACACGAGCATCTTTCCTGGAAGTCCCGCGGTGAATCCGATGCTTACGTGCATGGCGCTGGCCGATCGCATCGCATGCGGCATCATCGAGCGCTGGTGAGGCGCGCGGCGGCGTGTCACCACAGGAGTCAGTGAGCCAGGGGCGCCGCATCCGTCGGGCAGGCACGGCATGTCGCGGACGGCATGTGAGGGGGGCTTTGCACCCGAGAAGGAGGCAACTCCCGAGTTGATACGAGGCCCCGCGAGGTACAAGTTTAACGGCACGTTTCAACTCGCACGGGGCCGAGCCGTCCGTCCGCCGAGCTGGGAGGGAAGCTTTGGGACCGAACGCAGTTTCAGCTGCAATTCCGCGCGGACAAGCGCGCTCGCCGCATCGGAGCCACAGCCATCACGGCCGTGTGCTCCTCGTCGAGGACGAGCCCGACCAGGCGGCCATCCTCGAGGCGGTGCTGCGCCATGAAGGGCTCGACGTCGTCGTTGCGTCGAGCGGCGAGCAAGCGCTCGAGATCCACCAGCGGACGCCGGCTGACGTGCTCGTCACGGATCTCAACCTGCCGGGCATGACGGGGGTCGATCTGATGCGCCGGCTCTCGCCCGGCGAGCTCGAGGGGCCCGAGCCGAAGGCGCCGCCGCCCCACGTGGTCATGGTCACGGGCGCGGCGTCGATCACAAGCGCCGTCGACGCGCTCAAGCTGGGAGCGGCCGACTACCTCCAGAAGCCGCTCGATCCGGCGCGCCTCGTGCTGCTCGTGCGCGAGCTCCTCTCGTCGCCGCCGACCGAGTTCGACGACGACGACCCCCTCCATGGTCAGCTCGTGTTCGAGGGGATGATCGGCGGCTCGCCGCGGATGCGGGAGGTCTTCACCCGCATCGATCGCGTCGCCGCGACGATGGCCCCCGTGCTCATCGTCGGCGAGAGCGGCACGGGCAAGGAGCTCGTCGCGCGCGCCATCCACAACCGGAGCCGCCGCCGCGCGGGCCCGTTCGTGCCGGTCCACACGGGCGCGATCCCGCGCGAGCTCATCGGCAGCGAGCTCTTCGGCCACGAGAAGGGCTCGTTCACCGGCGCGTTCGCGGCCGCGGAGGGCAAGTTCGAGGCGGCGGCGGGCGGCACCGTCTTCCTCGACGAGGTGGGCACGATGGACGCGGCCGTGCAGGTCAGCCTCCTCCGCGTGCTCGAGACGTACCGGTTCACGCGCGTCGGCGGCCGCAAGGAGATCGAGGCCGACGTCCGCGTCGTCGCCGCCACGAACAAGGACCTGCTCGACCTCGTCGACGACTGCGTCTTCCGCGAGGACCTCTACTACCGGCTCAACGTGTTCACGGTGACGCTGCCCCCGCTGCGCGAGCGCAGGGAGGACATCCTGCCCATCGCCGAGCGCTTCCTGCTGAAGTTCGCCAAGCGCTACGGCACCCCGGCCCGCCGCCTCTCGGACGCCGCCGTCGAGCGGCTGGCCGAGCACGACTGGCCGGGCAACGTCCGCGAGCTGCGCAACGTCATCGAGCAGACGGCGCTCTTCGCCTCGAACGAGCTGGTCTCGGCCAACGACGTCCAGCTCGGCCAGGGCCGGATCGAGCGGCGCTCGGGCCGGCGTTCCTATGACAGCATCCCGTCGGCGAGGGTGGCGGCGCCCGTCGTCCCTGCCGAGCCGGCCGAGCCGCTCTCGGTGCCGATCGTTCACGCCGCCGACCTGGTGGTTCCCTCCGAGCCCGTGCCGTCGCACGTCGGCGCGCAGCCTGTGCCGTCCTCCATCGGCCCGGCCTCGATGCCGCGGAGGCCGGGGGAGACGGGCACGCACGAGGCCGAGCCGTCGCGGGACGCCGGCGAAGCGGCCGAGCACCCGCTCGTGCTGCGCCTTCCGGTCGGAACGCGCCTGGCGGACGCGGAGCGCAAGCTCATCCTGCTGACCCTCGAGGCGGTGCGCGGCAACAAACAGCGCGCCGCCCGCGTGCTCGGGATCAGCCGCCGCGGCCTGTACTCGAAGCTGCAGGCGTACGGGGAGCACGTGGGGAGCCACGAGGCCCAGGGGCACAGCGAGAGCGCCGAGCCGCAAGACCCGGTCGACGATGTGCCGGTCGTCACCGACGAGCCCGTCCTGGAAGAGCTCGGTTCCGTGCGCGGCGACGCCTGACGGGGCCTCCTTGCCGCTCTGCGCCGCGAGGCCACAGCGCGCCGCGCCGCGAGCTCACACCGCCACACCGCAGGTTCGCAGTACCGCAGCAATCACGGGCCTCGCGGGCGCGTCGAGTGTGAGGCGCCTCCCCGCGCGGATGGGCGCCCGAGCCGCGCCGCGAGGCGGCTGGTCGCACTCCGGAGCCCGACCTGCGCGCTGCTGCGCCGCACCCCGACAACGGTCCCGTCGGAGGTCCGTCCCTTTGTGCTTTACGAAGGGACGACGACCTCGGCTATCGTAAAGCGGAGCTGCGAGATCAGACGCGCGACTGGCACGTCAGAGAGCGAGCCACCGGCGCGGCATCAAGGTAAACTCTACGCGACGCCTCGCCGGCACTACACCCCAGCGGGCCAGCCCCCAATGAAGATCACCTGCCAGTCCTGTCAGTCGAAATACACCGTCTCGGACGAGAAGGTCCAAGGCCGAACCGTCAAGATCAAGTGCCGCAAATGCGGCGCGACGATCCTCGTGAACAGCTCGGGCGTGACGACCAACGGCGGGGTCGCCGATCCGGTCTCCGGCACGAGCGTTCCGAATGACGGGACGACGTACCTGGTCAACGTGGCGGACGGCGATCAGCGCTCGATGGCGCTGGCCGAGATCGTCACGAGCTACCAGTCGGGGGTGATCAACGCCGAGACGTACGTCTGGGCGGACGGCATGGCCGACTGGCAGCCGCTCGGCCAGATCGACACGATCGTCGCGGCCCTGCATGCAGGCAGCGCTCCTGCCTCGGTGGCCGCGCAGGAGGCGGCGCCGGTGCAGTCGACGTCCGTGCCCAGCGGGGGAGCGGCCCTCGGGCAGACCTCGCCGGGCGTGGAGTCGGTCGCGGCGGCCGCTCCTCGAGCAGCGGCGGTGCGTCGCGATCCGGCGCGTCCGACGCAGGATCTCTTCGGCGCGAGCCCGGGCGTCGAGGCGCACCGGCCCAGCTCCGACGACGTGGCCACGAGCGCTCCGCTCTTCAAGAGCGGCGCCGCGCCTGGCCAGCGCGACGAGAACTCGATGCTGTTCTCGCTGAGCGCCCTCACGGCGAAGGCCGCCGCTCCGGCTCCGGCGCGGGCGGCCGTCAGCGCGTCGGACGACTCCGGCCTCATCGATCTGAAGGCCCTCGCGTCGGGGGCCGGCGTCCGAGCGCCGTCGCCCGTCGCGAGCATCGTCGCCAACGATGGCGGCCTGTTCCAGCTCAGCGCGCCGATCGTGACCACGGCGCGAGCGCCGTCGGTCGCGCCGCCGAACGTCGGCGAGGCCCCTTCCAAGAACCGCGCCCCGTTGATCATCGCCGCGGGCATCGCGATCGCGGGCATCGCGATCGCAGGTGTCTTCTTCCTGATGAAGGGCGGGGGCAGCACGCCGGTTCCCACCGCGGTCGAGACCGCGCCGACCACGGCCGCCGCGCCGGCGACGCCGGCGCCCCTCGACACGGCGCCGGCGCCCGCGCCCACCGCGTCGGCGACGGCGTCGGCGACCGCGACGGCGGAGCCGGTCGCGAGCGCCGCGCCGAGCGCCGCGCCGACGGCAGCGGGGGCGCGTCCGAACACGAGGCCGTCGCCGCGACCGAACACCGGCGGCGGCACCGCAGGCAAGCAGTCGCCTGCTGCGGCCGCCCCGGCGCCGGCCGCTCCGGCCCCCGCGAAGCGCGGCGGCTGCGGGTGCGCGGTCGGCGATCTGATGTGCGCGATGCAGTGCTCCGCAAAGGGCAAGTGAACGCGCGTCGGCCGTCGTCCGATCGGTGAGCGGAGATCCTCGTCGCCGGAGCCGCGCGTGCAGCGGCTGCTCCGGCGCTGGGCGTGCGATGCGCGACCGGCGTGAGCCAGCCGCTGCAGACACGCGCGACGCGAGCCGCGGCTGAACCTTGGCGTGGGCGGTCGCAAGGACGGTGCGGCGCCTGGACCGCCGCGCTAGCATCGTCCGCCATGAGTGAGCCCGACGGGCGGCTGCGCGCGCCGGTTCCTCGGCGGATGCCGGGCGCGGCGCGGCGCTCCGCGATGGCGCTGCTCCTTTGCGCGAGCGCGGCAGGGTGCGGTGGACAGGCGGCGATGGCGCCCTCCGGAGGACAGGCGTCGAGCGATCGCAGCGCTTCCGGGCAAGCGTCGCGCCCTGCTCCGGGCGGGCGATCCTCGCAGGGGGCGCTCGTGACCATGGTCACTCCATCGCGGCTGCTCCCGGATCTCGTCGGAGAGCGCGGCGTGGTCGCCAGCGAGGCGGGGGCCAAGCGGGTGCTCATCGATCGCATGCGCGTCGTCGCGCACGACGATGGATCGCTCGAGCGCGCCGCCGACCTGTTGCCGTCAGGTCAGGTCACCTCGCTCAAGCTGCCGACGCGCCTGGGCGGCGGGTACCTGTTCCACGCCTCGAACCGCGGCGGCGCGCAGCTCTGGCGGGCCCAGGCGTGGCTCGCCCCGCTCGAGCCGCTCGTCCAGCTTCCGTCGGAGGCGAACGAGATCCTCGCGGGGTTCGATCGCCTCTACGCGCGGCTCTCGCACAGCCACCGGCTCCTCGCGATCGACGCGCAGACGGGCGCGGCGATGCCGCTCGGCCCGCTCCCACCGGCGAGCACGTACGGCCAGATCGCGTTCGCCGACGGATGGCGCGCCCTGGTCGAGGCCGATCTGCGCGGCCTGCTCGTCACGTTCGACGCCGGGGCCACCTGGCGTGAGGTCGAGATCGACGCGCGGCCGACCTCTGTCGCCGTCGTCGGCGGCGATCCTGCCGTCATGACCGCGAGCGGGCTCTATGCGGTCGATGCGCGCGGCGGCGTGACGTACCGCACGCTGGAGGCTTCCGACGACGTGCACGAGCCGCCGGCGCGCGCCCAGGGGCCTCTCGGGAGGCGCCCGCTCCGCGCCGCGGTCGAGGACGGGTGGCCCGACTCGAGCGCGACCGCGGTGGTGGCTCGCGGCGGCGCCCTGGCGCGCGTCTCGCTGCGCGACGGGGCGGTCATCGACGTCGCGCCCGACGCCTATCCGGAGCGAGAGGCGGCCTGCCATGCGATCCGCGCGGGGGCGTCGTTCGGGTTCGTGTGCGGCGAGCGCGAGGGGCCGACGACCCTGTACGCGTTCCAGCCGCCGCTCGGCATGCGCCGGCTGATGCGCTTCGACGAGCCCCGCTTCGTGGTCGCGAGCGGCAACGGCGCGCTGGTGATCCGCGGCTCCTGCAGCGAAGACAGCGCGGTGCGTACCGGGCGTGCGTACTGCGTCGTCGCCGCCGACGGGCGCGCCCGCGAGATCCACGTCCGCGCGCCCGCGCGAGACGTCGGCATCGAGCGCGTCGTCGCGCTGTCCGACGGCCGCATCGCCGTCCTCTCGCCGCCTCGCCTGGACGCGTCGGGGCAGCTCACGCTGCTCAAGGGGAGCGACGTCACGACCGTCCCGCTGATCCTCCCGCCCAAGCCGCGCAGCACCGCGCGCGATCTGCAGCGCGGTATGTGGATCGAAGGGTTCGAGGAGCGTGAGCCCGGCGTCATCGGCGGCTGGGTGGAGGCGGGCGGTCCGATCGTGGGCGTCCGGATCGACGCGAAGAGCGGGAAGGTGACCGCGGGGGCGCCGCGCCAGGACGGCACGGGCGCGCTGTTGTCCGGTCGGTTCGCGTTCTCCCTCGGAGAAGGCGAGCGCGCCGCCGAGTCGACGGACGGCGGCATGACCTGGCGCTCGCTCGATCTGCCGGAGCGGGACGACGACACCGCGGCGTCGAGGACGCGCGCGTGCGGCCCCGTCGGCTGCGTCTTCAGGGGCTGGATCCGGGTCGGCTGGGGCAAGACGGCGCTGCCGGACGATCTCGCCGAGGCGAAGCCGCCGCCGGTGCTCCAGACGCCGCTCCGCGCGGGGAGCCCGATCGCGATGCGCTGCGAGGCCCTCGGCGCCTCGACGCCGCCGCTTTCGGACAAGCCTCCCGCCGCGCCCTCCGCGCGCGCCGAGAGAGCGCGCCCGGCCTCGTCGGTCACGCGCTCGGCGTCGACGGAGACACCGACGTCGCCGTGGGCTCCTTTCCGCAACACGCCGCCGCCCAAGCGCGGGGCCGACGAGATCGGCCTCGATAACGGGGCTCCGTACGACATCGTGACGATGCGCGCCTACGCATGGGGCAAGCGAGGCGCGGACTGGGCGCGCGCCGGGCGCTGGCTCCTCCGCTTCGACGATCGCTTCGACCCGGATGGCGGGGTGCGTTCCAGCGGCGTGAGCGCCTCGCCTTGGTCGGATGAGGCGTCGGCCGCCGAGGCGCTCGGGGTGGTGGCTCAGGGGGCGGCGTCCTGGGGCGCGTACCTCGATCCTGGCGGACGGGCCGCGCTGACCCACGTGTGTCGGGGCGCCGGATGCAGCCTGTTCGCAGCCTCTGAAGGGCTGCCGATCCTTCCGTTGCGCGACAGCGCAGGCCGCGCCGGCCATCTCCTCCGGCCGTTTCCGAACGGCGCCGTGCGGCTCGGCGAGACGTGGTTCTTCGTGACGCCCGGCGGCTCGTACGACGTCGTGGCGCTGTGGCGCGCCGACCTCGGGATCGCGCGGCAGCTGGCGACCTACTATCGCCCTGGCCGCACGGGCTACGGCGTGGATCCTCCGCGCCTGGTCCGGCGTGCGCTGGGCGGCGGCGTCGGCCTGCTCATCTCGGCGGCTCCCGACCCTGGCGTGCGCGCCGGCTCCTGGCACGTGCTCCCGATCGACCGCGAGACCGGCGCGCTCGGCGAGGCCGTGCCGCTCGGCCGCAAGGACCTCGCGGATACGCGGATCGAGCGCTGCGCTCCGGGTCAGGACGGCTGGCTCCTCGACACGAGCCTGGAGGGCTCGCCGAGCTTCGATCTCGGCGGAAGCGCTCCCTCCGTCGACGGCGCCGAGTTCCGGCTTCGCCTGGATCCAGGCAGCGCGTGCGTCGAGGCGATGGCGGTGAGGCTGCAGGGCGCCTTCTCGAAGGCACCCGAGAAGCAGAACGCCGTCGGCGCCAGCGCGATCCCGCTCGCTGCGACCGAGCGCGCAACGGGCCGGAGGTGGCGGTTGCGCTGCGAGCCGAAGGACGCCGCAAGATGATCCGCTAGCGGGTGATGGCCTCCGGCGAAACCGCGTTCACCCGTCCCTCGACGGCGACCTCCTCGCCTTCTCCGTAGCGGATGGTCCCGAGCCAGTCGGCCGTCCATGCGATCGGCGCGGCGGAGCTGTTGAGCTCCGCGGGGCCTGAAGCGTTCACGACGATCTCGCCGATCATCCCGGCCGTCTCCGACGCCTCGGTTCCAGCGCGCCACAGGAGCGTGAGCCCGCCAGCGCACAGCATCGCCATGCAGTCGCTCGTGCAGTCGGAGTAGCCGCCGAGCAGCTCGCCGAGCGCCTCGCACTCTGCGGCGATGGCGAGCGCCGCGGGGACGGACTCCGCGTCCGCCTCCGCTGCGACCCCGAGCCCGGTCACTCCGCCGATGGTTCGGGTTGGCGACCATGTCAGCGTTCCCGCGAGCCGGAGCACGTCGCCGGGATCCGCCTTCCACGACATGAAATGTGCCGGTGGTCCGCCCGCGTTGTCAGAGGTCACGCTGCCGAGCCAGCTCGCCTCGAAGAGCGCGCGTCCCTGCATGTCTGCCACGCCGCTCAGCTGGCCGTCGAGCGTGAGCGGCGTACCCGCGAGCCCGGTACGCGCCCATCCACGACACCTGTCGCGCAGGGGGAGCGGGAGCGCGGCGAGGTGCGCCTGTGCTGCGGCGTCCCAGTCACGCTCGATCCGCTGCGCGGCAAACGCGCGCGCCTGGTCCGGCGGCGCCGCGCGCTGCATGGCGTCGAGCAGGGACGCGGCTTCCGCGCCGGCAGGCAAGAACGCGTCGAGCAGCTGCTCGGTCGCTGCTTCGAGCATCGCGGTCAGCCCCTCCGCCGTCACGAGGGTCAGCTTCGTGTCGAGGCGCGTCGCCGCCATGTCGATCGGCAGGTCCTTGATCGGGACCCAGACGTCGCGCGCTGAGCCAGCCTGCAGCTCTCGCTCGCCCACGCAACCCCACATGATCCGACCGCTGTGCAGCGCGACGGTAAGGCTTGGCCCTACAGGCGCGCCCTCGACGACCACCGGTTCGTCTGGACCGCCGTGCGCCACGAGCGCGCCCACGGGTGCTTCGGGCGCAGCGGCTGCGAGCTCCTCGCAGGTGGCCTCCGCGACGACGCTCGCCGTCCAGTCCTTCGCGACGCGCGTCCCCTCGTAGACCGGGATGACGCGGAGCGTGCCGAAGCCATCCGCGCTCACCGAAACGCCGAGCTCCGCGGACGGCCCGCCCTTCGTCGCGGCGCGGAGCCGAAACGTGCTTCCCAGGGTCGACGCGTGGAGCTGAACCGAGGCCCTGCCATTTTCGTCCGCGACGGCCGTCGTGCGGTCGACCCATGCACCTGCAGCTTCGCCGAGGAGGGTGAAGCTCACCTCGTAGGGCGCCGGCGGTTGTCCCGTGACCCAGACCGTGCGCAGCTCCCCTGGCACGAGCTGGAGCGTGCCGTCCTCCTCGAACGCCAGGACGGTGGGTCGAGCGGCGTCCCCGGGGAACTCGGGGCTGTCCGCCGACTCATCGGCCATACGAAAAGAGCAGGCCGCCAGTCCGACGATGGCGATCCAGGGAGCCGAGTACTTCCAAGGCAAGCTCACCCTTGGAGTGTACCTTGCATCTCCCCCGGCGAACAGTGGAGGGGCAAACGTACGACGGAGGTCCCGAGGCGCGAGCGGCGGCGCCGCGCCTCGATGAGGCAGACGGCGCCGGCCCGCAGGGACGCGACTACTTCACGTAGATCTGGGCGACGGCGAGGCCGCTGCCCCGGACGGTCATGATGGCCTTTGCGGGGCCGCCCACGGGGAGCGGATTCTTGAAGCAAGTGCCTTTGCCACCGAGCGTGGCGTTCGGTCCCGTGGTGTTGTCCTGGGAGAGCACCACGGGCGGCAGCATCGGCGCGGGCTGCGCGACGATCTGCAGGTTGAGCTCCTGGACGCCGAGGCCCACGCCGATCACCGAGTAACACTTGCCCGGCTGGATATTGAACGGCTGCTCGAGCGTCTGGCCGTCCTGGAACTGCCCGGCGAACGCGCCGCCCTCCGGCTGCATGCCCTGGACCTCGGAGGCCGCCATGGCGGTGAGGATCGGGGTCGCTGCGCTGACCGCGGCAGGCGCGATCGGGGTCGCCTGGCCGGTGCTCGTGCCCGTTGCGGTCGGCGCCGTCTGCGTCGGGGCGGGGGTCGTGGTGGCCGGCGGCGGGTACTGGCCCGGCTGGGTGGGCTGGCCGTACTGGCCCGGCTGGGTGGGCTGACCGTATTGTCCGGGCGGGTATTGTCCGGGGGGGTACTGGGTTGACGCCCCGTACTGGTTCTGCATCTGCGACGGGTTGTTCGGCTCCGGGTCGCTGCCGCCGCAGGCGAGGGGCGCGAGGCCGAGCAGGGCCGCTGGGATGAGGACGTGCAAGCGCATACGAGGCTCCTTCAGGGTTGTGCGGGTGAGGCCGCGACAATGGGACGCTTGCCGCACCCGCGGCGGCTCACGGCCGCTGGTCACGGTCGGTAAGACGGCCGAGGTGGGGGCGTGTTCTACAACGACTTGGCGGCGCGAGGCCAGACGCTGCGGTGCAGATGGCGCGAGGCGCGTCCAGCGAGCGGGAAGCGGCGCCGCCGCGGCCTGGGTACACAGGTCCTGGAGCACGTTGTCGACCAGCGTTCGACGTTTCCGTGTTCGCGGGCGGACGCGCGCGGTGTCGGCGGTGTCGGCGGTGTCGATTGCCCGCCGCCTCCCCGCACGGCCGCGGCCGTCGAGCCCCCGATGGATGCGCTGAGCCTGGCCGGCGCCGCCCGCCGCCCCCCGTCCCTCGCGAAGACGCACCAAGCCGTCGGCGCACCCGCCCGAGGAACCACCGGTCCATGCAGCCCTCCATGGGACCCCTGCGGCGCTCCAGCCCAGTTGACGCGGGCGGAGGGCGACACCAGAAACCCCGTTCACGACCGCGCGCGGGGCGGGGCGGTCACGTGGTCCGCTTGGCGAGCCCAGCGCGGTCCCATCGCGAGCCCCGCCGGCACGCCACGGCGCGCGGCCCGGCAGTCACGCGCCGCTTCTGTGTAGATTGAACAATGGGCGATCCCGCTCGCGGCGGGAGATCAGGAACGAGCCATGAGCGACATCCACCAGGCGATCAAGGATACCGTCGAGAGCAACCGCGTCGTCCTCTTCATGAAGGGCACCAAGACCTTCCCGCAATGCGGATTTTCGGCGCGGGCCGTCGACATCCTTAAAAAGTGCGGCGTGGACTTCAAGGACGTCAACGTGCTGTCCGATCCCTCGCTGCGCCAAGGCATCAAGGACTACTCGCAGTGGCCGACGATCCCGCAGGTCTACGTGGACGGGAAGTTCATCGGCGGCTCTGACATCCTGACGGAGATGTTCCAGTCGGGCGATCTGCAGAAGCTCCTGTCGAAGCAGGACTAACGTCCGGATCGCTCGGGGGCGCGAAGCCTCGCCGCGCTGACGGCGCGGCGCAGGACCTCGTCGAACATGTCGCCGGTGAGCCGCCCCGTCTGGGTGTTCTGCTGGCTGACGTGGTAGCTGCCGAAGAGCAGCGCCGCCCCGGCGCCGCCGCGCGGATCGGGGATCGCCGCCTCCACGCCGTGCGCGAACGGCGGGAGGCGCGGGGGAGCCTCCGCGCGATCCCCCGCGGACGCGCCGCGCGAGCGGGCGAGCGCGCCGACGGCGTCATAGCCGATCTTGCCGAGCGCGAGGTAGACGCGCGCCCGATGCAGCGCCGCGAGCTCTCGGTCGATCCACCCGCGGCACGCCGCGAGCTCGGCGATCGTGGGCTTGTTGTCCGGGGGAGCGCAGCGGCAGGGGGCGGTGATGAACACGCCCCGGAGCGAGAGCCCATCGTCGCGCGAGCTGCTCGTCGGCTGCGAGGCGAGCCCCGCTCGATGGAGCGCCGCGTAGAGGAAGTCACCCGATCGATCGCCCGTGAACATGCGGCCGGTGCGGTTCCCGCCGTGCGCCGCCGGGGCGAGCCCGACGATCACGAGCGGCGCGTCCGGATCGCCGAAGCCCGGCACAGGGCGGCCCCAGTAGGTCTGGTCCCGGTAAGCGCGCCGCTTCTCTCGCGCGATCTCCTCGCGCCACGCCACGAGCCGCGGGCAGCGCCGGCACTCGATGAGCTCCGCCGTGATCAGATCGAGAGCGCGCGCCGCGCCGCCGCGGCTCACGCGGCGGGCTCGCCGCCCGAGCTCGTCGAGGCGCCGCTCTGCCCCGCGTCCGCGCCGCGCTCCGATGCGCGCGCCTCCGCGAGCGGGCGCGGCGGGGCCGCCGCGTGCGCTGTCAGGCCGCCCTGCTCGCCGGCCACCATCCCGGTCACGATGCGGTCGAGCACCGCGTCGAAGCGCAGGCGATTGAAGCGGGCTCCGCTCGCCAGCCAGTCGATGTGCCCGCCCTTGCCCGGAAAATGGCCGACGATGTCCAGGTGGTCGGCCTTGCCGGCCCAGATGAGCTCCCCCCAGACCTGCGAGGCCAGCGGGACCACGCCGTCGTTGGCGTCCGGCGGCGGCAGCTCCCCGAGCACGCGCGCGAGCTTCTGCTCGATCGAGCCGTCATGGGAGCGACAAGGGTAGTGCTCGTTCAGGCGGGCGGTGATGTTCGACAGCGCGGTGAAGATGGCAGCCGACATCGCTCCCCACGGCGACCGGAGCGCCGATACCCAGTCCCGGACGGCGTTGCGCGGCGCGTACGTCGCGACGCTCTGGTACCGCAAGCCCGCGCGGTCCTCGAGGCCGGCGTGGAGCAGATCCATCGCCTCGGGCATGAGCTGGACGATGGCGCCCTGGTCGTCGCGCAAGAGCTTCAGCCAGGCGCGCAGCTCGCGGCTCGAGGCGTCGTCGAGCACGCGGATGAAGCTCTCGACCGCGCGATCGATGAGCTCGATCTCGAAGAAGCCGAGCTGCGCCCGGCCGAACGCGGCGACCAGCGCCGACGCGGCCGCGAGCGGCGGCGCGCCGAGCTTGAGGCCGGCCACCGTCAGCGCGGTGACGGCGTAGAGCAGGCGCTGGCCGCTCACCGTGGCGAAGAAGGCGGCGAGCGGGGTGCCGAAATGCGGCGTGTTGATGGTGGTGACGGACCGCAGCCGGCTCGTCCAGCCGAGCCGGCGGTGAGCGTTCCCGGGGAGCCGCGCCGTCGGCGAAGCGACGAGGCGAGCGTCCAGGCCTCCGGTCGAGTGGCCCACGATGTGGATTGGGCCGCCGTCGTCCCCGGCGCTCTCGTCCACGAGGCGGGCGAGCTTCGCCGCCCGGCGGAGGATGGAGGCCGTCGGGTGGACCTCGCAGACGTGGATCTCGACGATGCGGCCGCGATCGCGGAACCGCTCCTCGATCGCGCGGATGAAGTGCTCGAAATACTCGAGGGAGGCGAGGGTCGCGAAGCCGAACATGCCCGGCGACAGGTAGACGCGCGTCTTCTGCACGCGCGGGAATGTGCCATGTCCGCCGGCCCTCCGCGGCATTTCCATCGCCGCCCGCGCCTGCGACCGTGACAGCCGGGCGGCGTGAAGAAGCGGCGGCATGCCGGCGGCAAATCCGGCTACCCTGCGATCGTGGACGACCCCAGCGCGCGGGAGATCGAGGCGGCCGTACAGGAGGCCCTGGGCCTGTTTGGAACATCGGGCTCGGTGAGCGTGCAGGGACGCCAGATCGCGCTGCGTGGGCGCGGCGCGCCCGTGGCCATCGATCTGGAGCAGCTGGTCGAGCAGTGGCCGCTCCTGCCACAAGAGCTGCGCACGCGTAAGGCGTCCGACATCGCGCGGCGGCTCGCTCAGGCGCACCGATCGGTGAGCTCGCTCGCGCCGCCAGCGCCGGCCGCCCGGGTCCGGCCGGCGCGGCACCTCGTGATCCCCGTCGGCGTGCTCGCGCTGGTGGTCGTCGGCGCGCTCTTCGCGTCGCGCATGCTCCGATCGCGAGAGGCCCCGGCCGCCTCGCCCACGGAGCCGGAGACGACCGCCGGCGAGGACGCGGCGCGGAACGCGCGCACCTGCGAGGCCGCGCGCAAGCGGATCTACGCCGGGGCTTCCATGGGGCCCTTCGAGCTCGCGGGCTGGGTCGCCGAGCTCTGGCTGGCGACGCCGCGCGGCGCCGCTGCAGCGGAGGTCGCCGCCGGCGCCGGGGAACCAGCAGCCCTGACCGCCGAGTCCGTGGGGCTCGGCGCGCTCATCGCGCAGGGCAAGCTGACGGCGGGCGCCGACGCCGAGCTCGCCGCGATCACCGACGGGGTCGTGGAGATCGTCCCCGGGTTCGATGCGGAGGAGGCGAGGCGCTCTCCGTCGTGGCGCGCCATCACCGCGCGCTTCTCCGGCGGATACGCGCGGGCATACTTCGATCCCGCGCACCGGGCGCGCTTCGTCGCGCTCGGCGATCGCATGGCCGACGCGGCCGCCGCGGCGCTGGGCGCCCTGTACGCGCGCTGCGCGCACCTGCCCTACCACGACGCCGGCGCCTGGTTCCGCGGCTCGGATCCGGCCACGGCGGCGACGGCGCTCGTCTATGCGTCCGGACTCTTCGCCGAGATGTCGGCGGTCGATCGCGGGGCGCTCGCCGCGCTGCCAGGGGTGGGGCCGATCGACGCCTTGCGCGGCGCAGGCGCCTCGCTCGACGCGGCGAGCCTGGGGAAGCTGGTGGGGGCGCACGGCGGGGGCATCACCAAGGGCGGGGCAGGCGCGGTCGTCATCACGTTCCCCGTCGGCGGGCCGACCCGGGCGACGACCGCGAGCCGCACCGTCGCGCGCAAGCTGCAGGTCGGCGTGGGCCAGGAGTGAACGCTCACTCGCCCGCGGCGAAGTGCACGATCGAGAAGACCGGCGCCGCGTCGCCGGCGCGCTCCGCGAGGAGCGCACGACCGCCGAGGAAATCGAGCTCGACGACGAAGGCGAAGCCGGCGACCTCGCCGCCCTGCTTGCGCGCGAGCTCGGCCGCGGCCGCGGCCGTGCCGCCGGTCGCGAGCAGGTCGTCCACGATCAGGACCCTGGCCCCCGGCCTGATCGAGCCCTTGTGCATCTCGAGCTCTGCCGTGCCGTATTCGAGCGCGTACGCCACGCGATCGGTCGCGGCCGGGAGCTTGCCTGGCTTGCGCACGGGCACGAAGCTGGCGTTGAGCCGGGCCGACAGCGCGCCGCCGAAGATGAAGCCCCGGGACTCGACGCCGACCACGACGTCGACGTGCTCGCCGACGAAGCGCTGGGCCAGGAGATCCAGCGTGATGTGGAGCGCGCGCGGATCCGCGAGGAGCGGCGTGATGTCCTTGAAGAGGATCCCGGGCTTCGGAAAATCCGGGACGTTCCGGAGGTGCGCCTTGAGATAGCGGAGCGCGTGCTCGGAGGGCAGGGCGTCGTGATTGAACATGACGCCGAGCGTAGGCGAGCGCATTCGAGCCGGAAAGCGCTCCACGCGCCGCGACGCGAGCTACGTCAGGTGACGTGGCCGCCGTTGAGCTCCGCGGCGAGGAGGGCTGCGATGCCCTCGTGCTGCGCGGCGAAGAGGTCGAGGGTCAGCGGCGTGACGCTGACGGCCCCTGCGTCGTAGGCCTCGGTGTCCGAGCCGGGGACGAGGTCGTGGCGTACGCCCGCGCCGCCGATCCAGAGGTACTCGTGCCCGCGCGGATCCCGGCGGAAGATCACCTCTTCGGTGTACAGGCGCGCGCCCATGCGCGTGGCCCGCACGGGCCAGCTGCTGCCCGCAGGGATGTTGACATTGAGCAGCGGCGCTGGCCGGCGTCCCTCCTGCCCGGCGGCGCGGTGGAGGGCGAGGGCGAGCTCGACGCCGAGCGCCGCTGCGGCCGGGAGCGACGCGCCTGCATCGGCGGAGAGCGCGATCGAGGGGACGCCGCGGAGCGCTCCTTCGCGCGCGGCGGCCACGGTGCCCGAGTAGAAGATGTCGGCGCCCAGGTTGAGCCCGTGGTTCATGCCCGACACGACCAGATCGGGGCGCCGCGGCAGCACGCGCGTGCCGGCGTGGAGGGCGACGTAGATGCAGTCGGCGGGCGTCCCGTCGACCGCGAACACGCCGGGCGCAGCCTCCAGCAGCCGGAGGACGCGGTGCAGGCTCAGGGAGTGGCTCGTCGCGCTCTGGTTGACCGCGGGGGCGCACACCACCACGTCGGCGTGCCGGGCGAGCTCGTCCCGCACCGCGGTCAGACCCGGCGCCGAGTAGCCGTCATCGTTGGAGAGGAGGATCAGAGGGCGCATGCGTTCGTTCGATGGGTCTCTGGATCAGCGACCGAGCAGGCGCCTCGCGAGCGCGGCGACGAGCTCGACGAGGGCGCTGACGCGGCCGAACCATCCGGCTCCACCGCGCGCCCGCGCCATCGCGAAGGCGACCGTCCGGAGCGCGGGCGTATAAGGGTACCACCACAGCTCGCTCTTCGCCCTGCTGCGGTCCTCGAGCAAGAAGCGCGGCCGCGTGAGCTCCGCGAGCGCGTGTGGGCTGCTCGTGACGCCGTAGCCGCTGTCTCCCGCCCCCGTCCACGGCGCGGCCGGGAGCGCGCCTGTGAAGCCGTGGTTGTTGATCGTCACAACGCCGGAGCGCAGCCGTCGCGCGAGCGCGTGGGCCCGCTCGTAGCCGCGGGTCCAGAGGCTGGTCGTGAGCGCGAAGCGGGACGCGTTGGTGCGCGCGATCGCCTCCTCGGCGTCCTTCACCACGAGGATGGGAAGAACGGGGCCGAAGGTCTCCTCCCGGAGCAGCGGCGTGTCCTCGCGCTCCACCTTGAGGACCGTCGGTGGGAAGGCGAGCGAGCCCTCTTCCGGCGCGCCGCCGGCGAGGATCTCCGCCCCGCCCTCGACGGCCGCCTCGAGCTGATGCCGCACGATCGCCGCCTGCCGCGCCGTCGTCATCACGCCGACGTCGATGCCGGCCCGGAGCTGCCCCGTGAGCGCGATGACGCGCGCGATGAAGCGGTCCGCGATCGCCTGCTCGACGTAGACGCGCTCGATGGAGGCGCAGTTCTGTCCGGCGTTCGTGAAGGCGCCCCAGAGGACGCCGCGCGCGGCGCGCTCCAGATCGCAGTCGCCGAGGACGATGGCGCTGTCCTTCCCGCCGAGCTCCAGGGACGTCGGGATGAGGCGCTCGGCGCACGCGACGGCGATCTTCTTGCCGGTGGCGACGCTGCCGGTGAAGACGACGAGATCGACGCCGGCCCCGACGAGCGCGGCGCCGACGTCGCTGCCGCCCTGCGCGACGGCAAGGACGCCGTCCGGGAGCAGCCCGTCGAACAGCGACGTGACGAGCGCGCCGGAGCGCGGCGTGACCTCGCTCGGCTTGAAGACGACGGCGTTGCCCGCGAGCAGCGCCGGCACGATCGTGCGCAGCGGGATCGCGACAGGGTAGTTCCAGGGCGTGATGAGCGCGACGACGCCGCGCGGATCCCTCTGGATGCGCCCGACCTTGCCGGGGTAGGCGAGCGGGTCGAGCGCGACGGGGGGGTCGTCGAGCAGCTCCTCGATGGACCGGGTCCAGTAGTCGATGAGATCCGCGTTCGGGAGCACCTCAGCGAGCGCGGCCTCCTCGAGCGGCTTGCCGCACTCGCGGTGCACGAGCGTCGCGATCTCCTCGGCCCGCGCGAGCAGGCGCTTCTTGACGCGCGCGATGAGCTCGGCGCGCTCCCTGATCGGGACCTCCGCCCAGGCGATCTGCGCCGCCCGCGCGCTGGCGACGATCGTCGCGAGGGCGCTGAGCTCTGTCGCTGCCACGCCGTCGAGGGGCGCTCCCCCTGCCGGGCTGCGCAGAGGGAAGGGACCGGAGCTCGCTACCCTGACGGACGCCGACGAGGCCGCGTCGCCAGCTGCGGCGCCGGCCTCGTGGGGAAGGGGAGTCGTCTCGGAATCCATCGGGCGCGGAGCCTAGCACCGCGCTCCTGCCCCTCTGCATGGGGCAGGAGCGCGACCCCTAGGGAGCAGGCCCCGACCGGACCGGCCGGGGGCGCGGGTTTCTACGGAGCGGGATCCGGCGCAGGCGCGGTCTCTTCAGCGGGCGCGGGCGCAGCGCCCTCACCGTCCGGGGTGGCGGTGCCGGCGGGGCTGCCTTTCCGCTTCGTGGCGCGGTCGGGCGCCGGGCTCGCCGCGGAGGGCGTGATCGACACGACCGTCTGCTTGCGGCAACCGACGATGACCGCCTGGCCGGCGGAGAGCCACGAGGGATCCGACGTCTTCTCCGTCGTCAGCTTGCCGAGCCGCACGTAACGCGTCCCGCAAGGCACGTCGAGCGTCTCTCCGGTGCTTCCGGCGAGCGAGCCGTTCACATACACCGACGCGCGCTCTGGCGAATTGACCGTCAGGTGGCCCCGGCTCGGCGGCAGATCCTCGGCCTTGCCTGCGGCCGGCGCAGCGCTCGCCTCGGGCGCAGCGCTCGCCTCGGGCGCGGCGCTCGCCTCGGGCGCGGCGCTCGCTGCCGGCGTCGCGGTCTCGGCCGCGGACGGCGCAGCGGGCGCCGTCTCGGTGGGCGCGGCGGTCGGCGTCGGCGCGGTGGCCGGCGGCTGCGCGGTCGCGCCCTGGGTCGCTCCCGGAGGCGTGTCGACGTTGGGGAGGGGCGCGGGCTCGGGGTCAGACACGCTGAGCCGGTACGCGACCGCCGCGCCGCCCACGAGGAGCGCCACCGCGGCGATCACGATGCCCACGCGGGAGCGCGGGCGCGGCGGCGGTCGCACGGTGATGCCGGCGTCCGCGGCGGGCCGCGCCGTGACGTGGTCGGAAGGCTTCACGTCCTTGTCGGCCGGGAGGGGCGGGTCCTTGGTGATGACCTTCGGGAGAAGATCGCGATCGGCCGCCTTCGGCCTGGACCTGCGATCCGCTTCGTCGCCCGCGTCTCTCGACAGCGTTCCGGGCGACGCATCGCCGGCCTCTTCCGCGACCGAGCGCGCGATGGCCTGGGCTTCGGACCGCGCGGAACGGACGGCCGTCTCCTCGTCCTCGAGGCCCTCGGGGCGAGAACGAATGACGGTGGGCTCGTCCTCGAGCATGCCGCGGATCACGGTCGGCTCGTCGTCGACCATCTCGCGGCTGAACTCTCGCTCGGTGGCAGGCTCCCCCATCGCGCGCCGCGTGGCGGCGGCGATCGGATCCGGCGCCTTGGGGGTGACCGGCTCACCAGAAGAGGACGGCCCACGGGCGGTGACCGCCTCGAGCGTGGCGGCGTCGTCCGCGGCGGCCGACGCGGTCGTGGCGTGTACCTCCGCGCGGTCGGGCCGAGATCGGCGCTCCGCGCGCGCCTCGGCATCCGGCGCCGCCCTGCGCTCGGCCGGGAGCTTCAGCGCTGCAGCGGGCTTCTGGCCGGGTTCCGGCTCGTCGGGGAGGAGCCCTGCGAACGAGAGCTCGCTGTCGCTCTCCGCAACCTTCGGCCGCGCAGCGACGTCCTCGTGAGGGAAGAACGGTTTCGTCTCTGCGCGCGGGCTGGAGCCCCGGGCCGGGGGCACCGCCGGGCCTGCAGTGGGCGCGTCCTTGCCCAGGGCAGCTGACCTGGCCGCAGGCGCCGTGACCTTGGCCGCGGTCCTGGCTGCCTCTCTCGGCTTCAGCTCGGCCGCCTCCGCGGGCGGCCGGAAGGTCTCCTGAGCACCGGCCGGGGGGCCGGCGTCAGCCCGCGGGAGATCGATCGAGGCGGCGGGCCTCGCGACCGGCTTCCCGGGTGAGCTGGGAGGCGGCGCAGGGTTGCGCGCCGGCGTCGCCGCTGCCGGCTTGGCGGCCGCGGCCTTGACCCCGCTCGCCGCGGGCGTGGCGGCTGCAGCCGTCTTCACCGGCGGCTGTTGCGGCGTCTTCGCCGGAGATTGCTGTGGCGCCTTCGCGGCCGCTGCCGGCTGCTTCGCGGCGCTGGCCGCCGCGGTCTGCGACGCCTGCGCGGCCGCCGGGCTGAAGGCGTCGATGCCACCGACGTCGTCCAGGACGGGCTCGATGGCGCGCGGCGCAGACGGTCCGCTCGCGGCGACCGCGCTGGCCGCCGCTGCCGGCCGTGCTTCGTTCGCCGGCGAGCTGAACCTGGGGTCGGGCGAGGCCGCGCCCGCCGTGTCGTTGGCGATGGCGCCGGGCGCCTCGCCGCGATGCGGGACGAGCTCGGCGGAGGCCGCGAGCTGCGCCCGGGTGCGAGGCGCAGCGGCGTTCCGCTGCACCCGGTGGAGGAGCGCTTCGAGGGTGGCGACTTTTTCGGCGACGTTCACGCCGCGCCAGCATATCGCGGCTCGGCGCTCGTTACATCATTCGCGGTGAAGGGGCGCGATCGGGCGGGCTCATCGGCGGAAAATCCCGCCGGAAGGGGTCAGAGGGTCTCGAGGTAGGCGACCAGATCGTCGATCTGGGCGTCCGAGAGCTGGGACGTCTTGCCGTGCCGGTCGCCGCCGCCGCAGGCGGGGTTGATGAACCGGTCCTTCAGCGTCGGCGCGCATCCGTCGTGCATGAACGGCGCGCGCGCGCCGATGCGGACCAGCGACGGCACCTGGAAGGCCTTGCCCGTACCGACGTCGAACGAATCGTTGGTCGTGAGCTGAGCGCCCGCGTGGCAGCTCGCGCAGTCGACGGCCTTGTCGTGGAAGAGGGCCTCGCCGCGCGCGACGGCCTCTGCGTCGGGCGCCGACGACACCGGCGGAGCGGGGAGGCTGTCGATCCACCGGGCGAAGACCTTCACCCGGCGCGGCCCCTGGTGCATGCCGCCCATGCGCCGCTCGAAGACCTCGTCCATGATGGCCTCGATACCCGACATATCGCCGTCCCAGTGGAACGGGGCCGTGTTGAGGATGCCGCCGCTGACGAACTGGGTGCGCCGCGGTCCGATGGGGTTGAAGTGCCAGGTATGGCTGTCCTCGCCTCCCTCCGGATGGCACGACGCACACGCCATCGGGCCGGCAGCGTTCCGGTGGAACATCTCGTGGCCGGTGTCCCTGCGGCTCTCCCCGGGGAGCGTGATGACCTTGGCGACGCGGTTGCCGACGCTGTTGGGAGCCCCGAGGACCTGGATGCCCGCCGGCTCGCGGGTCTGCACCACCACCGAGCCGCCGGCGAACGCGACGGCCGTGGGCTCGCCTTCCACGACCACGCGCTGCTCCGCCTCGACGCAGGTTCCTTCGAAGGAATCCATGGTCATGTTCAGGTTCGCGCGGCTGGTCATAAGGATCTCGCTCTTGCCGGCCGCGACGACCGCATACGAGAGACCGTCATCGGACACCGCGACATCGACCGGCAGGGTCGCGGAGGGGAGGGCAGCGGCCAGGTTCGGCTGGCCGTCGGAGTCGGGCGTGCCGACCTCCGAGACCGTGCCGTGGACGACGCTCCCATCGCACCCGCCGGAGCTGTAGCCCCCCTCCACGATCTCGACGGGCGCGATCAAGGAGCGCTGGTGGACCATCGCGATACCGCCTGTCGGCAGCTTGATCGTCCGCCAGGCGACGGTCGGCGCGAACTCCTGCCCGAACAGGTTGAATTTCGGGAGCTTCTTTTGCTCCATGACCATGCCGTCCGCCCCGATGGTGAGCAGCTCGGCAGACCGGAATTTGCTGACCAGGAGCCGGTCCCCGTCCACGACCACGTCGCGCAGGTCGCGATCGAGCTTCAGGCGGCGCGTCGCCGCGCCGGGACCGGCCGGGAGCGTGACGAGCTCGCCGCCGAGGCAGGCGACATGGATCGCGTCGGCCTGCGCATCGTAGGCGACCCCCCGCGGGGCCGGGCACACGTCGCGCCGGTCGACGATCGTCCCGCTGTCCGCGTCGACGGTCACGATCGCGCCGCCGCGGCGGAGCGCGACGTGGAAGCGACCCGCGTCGTCCTCGACGACCCTGCCCGGCTCGTCGCCCTTCTGCAGGGCGATCTCCGCGGTCAGCTTCTGCGCCTGGAGATCGACGATCCACACCCGGTCGCGATCCGGATCCGCGGCCACCGCGCGGAGGGCGCTCTTGCTCACGGCCAGCGTTCCGCCGCTGATGGCGGGCGGCGGCTCCGCCGCGACCGCGACGCTCCCAGGATCGCCGATGTCGGGGGTGTCGTCCTCACCGAGCTCCCACGGAGCGCAGGCGGCAAAGGGTGATGCAATCACAAGGACGGCGAGGAACGGGGAGAAGCTGCGGCGCGACGCAAGCAGTCTATGCATGAGGGCCTCCGGTCCGCCGCCAAGCAAGATGGCGGCCACTTCATTCGATGTTCTTCCATCCGATCGCGCGCGGCAATATGTGTTGCCGCGGAGAGAGCGACGTAGTCTTGCCGTCCACAACGCGCGTGAGCCGGGGTTGGGTGGCGCGTCTGGCGCGGGTCCCGTGATGCGCATCGGTGACGCCGTCCCTGCTGTCGTGGCCCATTGCGGCACGGCATGACGAGCGCACCAGACCATCGGGTCCGGCGTGGTCCCGGACGGTGTCCTGCGCGGCCGGCCCATGACGTGGTCCTTTGGGCGCAAGCACCCCGTGGGCCGAGAGCGCGGGCTGCCGGTCACCTTCGCCAGACCGCGAGGCGAGCCATCGCCGAGACGCGATGCGTGGGATCGCCTGTGACTTGACGGGTGCTCTCGCCGCCCATAAGTGACCGACCGGTCATGAAAAGCACCGCACCCTCGTCTCGACGCAGCATCTCGCTGGCTTCGACGCTCGCCGGGCTGCTCGCCCTCGGGCTCATCGCCTCACCGGCCGCGGGGCAGCCGGCCGCTCCCCGACCGGCGGCTCCGCAGCCGGTCACCCCGCCGCCCGCCCCGGCGCCTCCTGCCGCAGGCCAGCCGCAACCCCCGGGCGCTCCTGTCGCTGCGGCCCCGCCGGCGGCGCCGAAGGCCGATCCGCTCGCCACGGCGCTCGCGCCGCAGCCGGGGGGGCTGACGCCGGACGACATCGCGAAGGCTGCGCTGCGGACGCGCGCGTCGCTCCGGGCCAAGCAGGCCGATCTCCGCGCGGCGGCTGCGAAGGTCGACCAGGCCATGGTCAATTACTTTCCGCGGCTGACGCTCACGGCCACCTACACGCGTTTGTCGGAGGTCGAGACCCCGGCCCTCGGCGCGGGGGCGCCGGTCGTCGGCGTGACCAACGGCCCGGGGCAGTCTGGATTCAGCGAGGGACCCCTCTCCACCGCGCCTTGCGCAGACGCTGCGGGGCAGTGTGTCGTCGACGGCGGCGGCCGCTTCGTGACCCTCAGCCGTTCTCCTGGGCTCAGCCTCCCTTCGTCCGTCAACTCCTACTCCCTGACGGCGAGCCTCGCCGTACCCATTTCGGATTACGTGTTCCGCATCTCGCAGGGATACGCCGCTGCGTCCCACGCAGAGAGCGCGAAGAAGCTCGAGCTGCAGGCGGAGACGCTGCAAGCCGCCGCCGACGCGAAGATCGCGTTCTTCAACTGGGTCCGCGTGAAGGGGCAGGTCGTCGTCGCAGGTGAGGCGGTGTCTCAGGCCAGGGCGCACGTCGAGGACGCGCGCCGCACCTTCGAAGTCGGGCTGCTCTCGCGCGCCGACGTGCTCCGGCTCGAGGCCCAGGTGGCCGGCGCGGAGCAGGTGCTCAATGAGGCGCAGGCAGCGCTCATGGTCGCGGACGACCAGATCCGTATCGCGCTCGGCGCCGCGCCGGACAGGCCGCTCACGCTGGGGATCGACGTGATGGGGAGCGCGCCTGCGAAGCCGCCCGCGGAGGCGCTCCCGGCGCTGGTCCAGGAGGCGCTCCAGAGGCGCCTCGAGATCCGCGCGCTCGACGAGACGCAGTACTCGCTCGAGAAGGCCGAGGCGGTCACGCGGGCCGGCTACTTCCCGCGGCTCGACGGGTTCGCCGATCTCACCTACGCGAACCCCAACCAGCGCGTCTTCGGAGCTCAGGACAGGTTCGATGCGACGTGGTCCGCGGGCGTCCGCGCCACGTGGGTCGTCAACGACATCTTCACCACCGCGGGCGCCTCCGCCGAGGCGAACGCCCGCACCACGCAGATCGCGGAGCAGAAGGCCGCGCTGCGCGACGCCCTCCGCCTCGAGGTGGTCTCGGCGTATTCCGAGCTGAGCAAGGCCGCGAGCAGCATCGAGTCTGCAGAGCGCCAGCTCGCGGCGGCCGCGGAGTCGATGCGCGTCCGATCCGAGCTGTTCCGGGCAGGGCGGGCCACGAGCGTCGACGTTGTCGACGCCGAGGGCGAGGTGACGCGCGCGCGGCTCCAGCAGCTCAACGCGCGTGTCGGCGCGCTCGTCGCCAAGACCCGGCTGGACCACGTGGTCGGACGCGACGCGAAGGACCTGAAATGACCTGGCCGCGCGCGTCTTCTTCGCTTGCGCGGCCATCCTGGCCGGAGTAGGGAAGGCGTGCGCCGCTGCAGCGCGGGTTCCTGCGGCGCCCTCGTCGACACCGCGGCAATCACCCGCATCATCCCTCACCGGCCGAGGCAGCGCGTCCACGGTGCGCGCCCGGTCCGCCCGTCATGACGGAGCTTGCGCTCATCCTCAGCGGCGGCCTGCTCGGGCTCGCCTTTGCGGCTTACCTCGCTCGCTGGGTCGTCGCGCGCCCCGCGGTCGAGCCCGAGATGCAGCGCGTCGCCGCGATCATCCAGGGCGTCGCGGAGGCGTACTTTCGCCGCCAGAGCAGCGTGATCGGCGCGGTCTCCGCGATGCTCGGAGGCGCCATCTTCCTCGCTTACGGCCTCCTCCGGCGCACCGGGGAGAACAACCCGGTGCCAGCGCTGGAGCTCGGTGTCTGGCTGACGCTCTCGTTCGCGGTCGGGGCCGCCAGCGCGGTCGCGACAGGCCGCGTCGCCGCCTGGATCGCGCCCCGCACCAGCGTGCGCGCCGCGAGCGGCGCCCGCCGCTCGCTCGATCTCGCGCTGCAGATCGCCCTCCGCGGCGGCGCCGTGTCGGGGCTCTTCGTCGCGAGCATGAGCCTGCTCGGCCTCGGCGGCCTGTTCGCCGCGGTCCTCGCGTTCCGTGGCGGCTTCGGCGCCGAGCCGGCCGAGGCGCTCGCGCTCGCCCCGACCATCCCCTGGGTCATCGCCGGTTATCCGCTCGGCGCCTCCTTCGCCGCCCTGATGGCGCAGCTCGGCGGCGGCACCTTCTCCAAGGCGGCCGACCTCGGCGCGGACCTCGCCGGCGCGGAGGTCGGGCTCGACGAGGACGACCTCCAGAACCCGGCCACGATCGTCGATCTGGCAGGTGATACGGTCGGCGACTGCGCCGGGCGCGCGGCCGGCGTCTTCGCCTCCACCGTCGCCGAGAACGCGGGCGCCATGGTGGTCGGCGCGATGCTCTTCCGCAACAACGCCGGGCTCCCGAGCGCCCTCGCCGTCGTGCTCTTCCCGCTCGTCAGCCGCGCGTTCGGCCTCATCGCGACGCTCTTCGGCGTGATGGTCGTCAAGACCGACGACCGCGAGGACGCCTTCAACGCCCTCGTGCGGGGGCTCTACGTCACGGCCACCCTCCACGCCGTCGGCATCGCCGGGGCCGCCAAGTGGCTGCTCGACGCCCACTGGGTCATCTTCTTCGCCTGCGGCGTGATCGGCATCGTCACCGGCATCGCCGTGCTGCACGTCACGCAGTACTACACCGAGCAGCGGCACCGCCCGGTGCGCGAGCTCGCCGAGGCGGCCCGCAGCGGCTCCGCGATGGCGGTGCTGCGCGGGCTCGCCATCGGCCTCGAGAGCTCGGTGCTCCCGCTCCTGGTCGTCGTCGGCGCCACCTTCGGCTCCTACCTGCTCGGCGCCCGCTCCGGGCTCGCCGGGGGGGGCCTGTTCGGCACCGCGGTCGCGACGATGGGGATGCTGGGCACCGCGGGGTACGTCCTCGCCATGGATGCGTTCGGCCCCATCGTGGACAACGCGGGCGGCATCGTCGCCGTGACCGTCGCCCGCGAGCGGCCGGACGTGCGTGGCCGCACCCTCGTGCTCGACGCCGTCGGCAACACGACCAAGGCGCTCACGAAGGCGTACACGGCCGGCGTGGCCGCGCTCGCCTCGCTGCTGCTCGTCGCCGGCTACCTCGATGAGTCCCGGCGCCGCGCGTTGACGTCGAGCGCGCCGATCCGCGGCGAGACGACCGCGATGGTCCTGCGCCTCGACCGGCCCGAGGTCTATCTCGGCGCCCTGGTGGGGATCCTCCTTGTCTTCTGGCTGGCCGGCCGCTGCATTCGCAACGTCCTCCAGGCTGGCCGGCGCGTCCTCGACGAGGTGAGGCGCCAGGCCCGCGCCCGCCCGCCGGGGTTCGTCGGCGACCACGAGCCCTGCGTCGAGATGGTCTCTCGGGCCGCGCTGCGCCATATGATCGCGCCAGCCCTCGTCTCCGCGGTGGTGCCCGTCGTCGTGGGACTTGCCTTGCGCTTTGCAAGGACGGAAGATAATCCTCTGGTCGCGGCCGATTCAGTCGCGGCCTTGATCATGGCCGGGACGGTCGCAGGCGTCCTCGGGTCGCTCTTCTTGGGGAATACCGGGGCGATCTGGGACAATGCGAGGCAGTACATCGCGACCGGCGCGCACGGTGGGCGCTACCTTGTCGACGAGACGGGGGCGCGGGCGGACAACCCCACCTACGGTGCCGCCGTCGTCGGCGACACGATCGGCGATCCGCTCAAGGACGTGGCCGGTCCCGCGATCCACGTGCTCATCAAGATGCTCCCCGCCGTGATCATCGTGTTCTTGCCGTTCTTCATCTGATGACGGTTCTTCACCCAGCGGGATTTGCCAAGAGATCCCGTTCACCCGACCCATCCCGGCGAATCACCGCCGCACCCGTATCCCGAGCCCACGACGTGCCGCCTCCGATCTCCGACGCACTCTCCACCCTCAGCGATCGTGGCCTGCGAAGGCTGCTTGGCGCCCGCACCTTCCTCCGCGGGCTGGAGTACTTCCGCCGCCGCGTCGTCGAGGACATCTCCATCAACGAGACGATGGCGAGCGGCACCGTCCGCGCCGCCGACTCCGAGCCGTATCCGGTCAAGGTCGAGCTATCCCCCGATGGCATCCAGTCGCAGTGTTCCTGTCCGGCGTTCCAGAAGGCTGGGCAGCACTGCAAGCACGTCGCGGCGCTGCTCATCAGCATCCGCGACCAGGCGCGCGGCGCGCAGCCGCGGCGCGAGCCGCCGATCCCGGCGCTCGTCCCGCAGACCGCCCACGCCGGCGGTGACGCCCTGAAGCGCGTGCGCCGTCGCGACCGCCGCGGGCGCCTGGCGATCACGCCGGCGGCGCCCGTCCCGACCGTCGTCGGCTCCCACGGGCCGCCGGGCTCACCCGTCGCCCTCGCGGCGCCGATCCTGGACGCGACGGCCAAGCAGACCGGGATCGGCGCCTGGCTTCCGCCCGAGGGCGTCACTGGAGCACGGCGCGTGGAGTTCCGCCTCCACGTGCGGCAAGGGGCGCTGACCGTCACCGTCCTCGACGCCGAGGCGCGCGTCCCGGTGCTGCCCTCTGCGGCGCTCGCCTGGCAGGCGCTCTACCCGACGCCGGATCGCGACGCGCTCCGGCTGCTCGCCCGGTTCGAGAGCGGCAACCCGCGCCACCCGGCCGTCGACATCCGCGGCGAGGACGTGGCCGAGCTGCTCCCGCTGCTCGAGGGCCAGCGCGTGCTGCTCGAGCCGGCCCTGATGCAGCTCCGCTTCGGCGACGACAGCCTGCGGCCGCGCTTCGATCTCGAGACCGTCGGCGGCGACACCATCATCGTGAAGACGAGCTTCGAGCGGGGGAACGACAAGCGCCGCTTCTCGCTGCTGCAGGGCGGGTGGTTCGAGGGCTGGCCGGGCTGGCACATCGACACGCAGGAGGGGCTCGCGCGCCGCATCGACAAGCGCGTCTCCCCCGCGGCGATGCGCCGCCTGCTCCGCTCGCCGACCATCGGCGAGCCGATGAGCGAGCTGGCCCGCATCATCATGCAGGGGCTGCCCAAGATCGCGCTCGAGGTCGGCGCGGAGCTGCCCGACCTCAACCAGATCGCCGAGGTCGTCGACCTCGTGCCCACGTTCCGCATGCGCGCAGGCGGCTCGCTCATCGAGGCGCGCGTCACGCTGACCGCCGCCTACGGCGACGCCGAGGTCGCGGTGCGCGCCGACGGCATGTCGCCCCCGGTGCTCGTGCAGCCGCCCGAGGAGGGGATGAAGCGCGCCCGCTGCATCCGCGTGGACATCGCCGCGCAGCAGGAGGCGGCGAGCAGGCTGCTCGCCCTCGGGCTCAAGCCGGACGAGACGGGCCAGGGCTTCATCGCGAACGGCGACCAGGCGCTCACCTTCTGGACCGAGGGGCTCGCCGAGCTCCCCGACGACTGGGACCTCTTCGTCCCGGAGGATCTCGTCGACACGCAGGTGCGCGGCAGGCCGATCGGCGTGTTCGCCAAGGTCACCTCGGGGATGGACTGGCTGAACGTCAAGCTCAGCTTCGAGAGCGAGGGCATCGGCGTCGATCGCGACGAGCTGCGCCGCTGCCTCGCCGAGGGCAAGCGCTACGTCCGCCTCGAGGACGGGTCGTTCGCCGCGTTCGATCCCGACGCCGTGCGCGCGATGCTCGATCGCGAGGTCGAGCTGATGATGGCGGCCGGCAAGAACGGCCGGCTGCCGCTCGCGCAGGCCGGGCGGGTGCACGAGCTGCTCCAGCACGCGAGCGGATCGAGCGTGACCGCCTCCGCGCGCGAGCTGTTCCAGAAGCTCAGCAACATCGACGAGATCGGCAGCACCAAGCGGCCGAGGAACCTGAAGGCCACGCTCCGCCCCTACCAGGAGGCGGGCCTCTCGTGGCTCAAGTTCATCCATGACATCGGCTCGGGCGGCGTGCTCGCCGACGACATGGGCCTCGGCAAGACGGTCCAGACGCTCGCCCTCCTGCTCGCCGTCAAGCAGGAGGAGAAGCACATGCGCGCGCTGATCGTCGCCCCGACGAGCGTCGTCACGAACTGGGAGCGCGAGCTCGCCCGGTTCGCGCCGTCGCTGTCGGTCGCCCTCTGGCACGGCGCCGATCGCAAGGATCAGATCGACGAGGTGAAGGCCGCGGAGGTGGTGATCACGAGCTATGCGCTCCTCCGTCGCGACGAGGATTTCCTCGCGCAGCTCGACCTGAGCTACGCCATCCTCGACGAGGCGCAGCACATCAAGAACCCGATGAGCGCCACCGCCGCGGCGGCCAAGCGGCTCCGCGCGAAGCGCCGGCTCGCGCTGACGGGCACGCCCATCGAGAACCGGCTCTCGGAGATCTGGTCCATCTTCGACTTCGTCTCGCCGGGCCTGCTCGGCTCGCTCGACAAGTTCGAGGCCCGCTTCTCGCGCCCGATCGAGGCGGGCGACTACAAGACCGCGCAGCGGCTCCGCGCCGCCATCCACCCGTTCATCCTGCGCCGCACGAAGCAGGAGGTCGCCAAGGATCTCCCCGAGAAGATCGAGATGGATCAGATCTGCGATCTCACCGGCGAGCAGCGGGCGCTCTACCTGCAGGTCGCGCGCGAGGTGCGGACGCAGGTCCTCGGCGAGGTCGAGCGCGTCGGCCTCGCGAAGAGCCAGCTGCAGATCCTCGCCGGCCTCACCCGCCTCCGGCAGGCGGCCTGCGACCCGCGGCTGCTCGGCTTGCCGCGGGAGTTCGGCGACGACGACTCGGGCAAGCTCGTCGCGGTCCGAGAGCTCATCGCGAACGCCGTCGAGGGCGGGCACAAGGTCCTCGTCTTCAGCCAGTTCGTGATGATGCTGAGGCTCATCGAGAAGGCGATGAAAGAGGATGGTGTCGCCTACGAGTACCTCGACGGCTCCACGAAGGACCGGGCGGAGCGCGTCGACCGCTTCCAGAACGATCCGAGCGTGCCGGTCTTCCTCATCAGCCTCAAGGCGGGCGGCACGGGCCTGAACCTCACCGCGGCCGACACGGTCATCCACTTCGATCCGTGGTGGAACCCGGCGGTCGAGCAGCAGGCCACCGACCGCGCCCACCGCATCGGGCAGACGAAGGTGGTGACGGCCTACCGGCTCATCGCCGAGGGGACGATCGAGGAGAAGATCCTGCTGCTCAAGGACAAGAAGCGTCAGCTCGTCGCCTCCGTCCTCAGCGAGGACGCGGGCGGCGCGAAGAAGCTCACCAAGGCCGACCTGGAAGAGCTGTTCGCGGTGGAATGAGAGAACGACGGCGCGCAGGGGGAGCGCGCCGGTCGGGGAGCACCGGGCCGATCCATGAGGGGGCGCAGTGGAGCGCGCCCTCATGGGGGCACGGGTGGATCCATGGCGGCGCTCGGAGTGGCCCTCGCGGGGCCTTCCGGCACCGCAGGGCGGGGGAGGGGGCTACGGCTTGCGGCCGCCGCTCAGGACCATCAGGTGGTACTTGCCGAACTCGCTCTGCCCCAGGGTGAACAGGACCTCGATCAGCAGGCGGTACGGCGTGGTTGCGTCGGCGACGATGATCGCCTCCGACGACGACGGATCGAGCCCTTTCGCCGCGCGAATGGCCTTGTCCGTCTCGCGCGCGTGGGACAGGGCGTTCGCCAGCGGCACGATGTAGAGATCGTTCGGGCCGCTGCGCTTGTACTTTGCGTCGACGCCCGACTGCGCGAGCTGCTCGCGGTTGGGCAGCATGACGATCGGGGTCGGATCCTCGCCGACCAGGATCTGCGACTTCGAGACGATGACGACGACACCCTCCTGGGAAGGTTCGGCCTGCATCACCGACTTCGGCAGGGTGAGGTCCTTCGACTGCGGGATGGATGCCGCCGACGATCCCACGCTCTTCAGCAAGAAGACGAGGATGATCGTCATCAGGTCGAGCATCGCCGTGATGTTCAGGAAGTCGATCTCGGGCTCCCGCCGGTTCCTTCGGATCGCCTTCCGGAGGGCCGCCTTGTAGCGGACGACCGTCGCCCTCGGCCGCGGAGCAGGTCGCTGATCGGCGCTCATCGGGCCACCCCGAAGTGGACCTCCGGGAACAGCACCTCCCCGTCGTCGCTCCTCAGCGCATCCATCACGTCGATGATCGTCTTGTAGTCGATGCCCGGGTTCGCCGTGATCGTCACCTGCGTCTCCTCTTTGAACTCGGGGCGGGCGTTCTTGAGGCGCTTCGCGCACGCCGTGAGCGCGGGGTAGTCATAGCTGTCGTTCGCCTTCGGCACCGTGACCCCGCCGCCCACGTCCTGGCAGCCGGTCGCGATGTTGCCGCTCGACGTCTTCAGCGAGATCCCCTGGCTGGTGATGAACGCGGAGAGGTTCAACGCCTTGCTCGAGAGCTCGCTGCGCACCTTGCCGCCGCCGATGGACGGCGGGGTCGTGTCGATCGACGACACGAATGTCACCGACACGCTGGCGAGCACGAAGATGAGGATGTTCGTGATGATGTCGAGGTACGGGACGACGTTGAGCTCGCCGGCCTCCTCCCCGGCTTCGGGCTCCTTGGGCTGCGATAGGCGCCGGATCTTCGATCGCTGCGCCGAGCTGAGCGGGACGTCTTGCGGGTCCGCCATGGGCTAGTAGCCAGGCTTGCTGCTGATCGTGAGCAGGTTGAAGACGCGCTCGGTCGTCGACTCGAGATCGTGCTGGATGTTCTTGGAGCGGGTGTGGAGCAGCACGTGCGCGATCATGCACACGACCGCGATGGCGAGGCCGAACGCCGTGTTGTACATGGCCTCCGCGATGCCGTTCGAGAGCATCCGCTGCTTGTCGGCCTGCGAGAGGCCCTGGGCGGCGATGGAGGCGAACGTGTTGATCAGGCCGGAGACCGTCCCGATGAGGCCGATCAGCGTCGCGATGTTCGCGAGCGACCACAGGGCGCCGATGCGCTTCTCCACGGCGGGCTTGAGCTCGGACAGCTTCTCGCTGAGGGCGGCGTCGATCTCGTCGGCCCCCTTGTTCGCGTGGGTCAGGCCGGCCTTGACGAGCTGCAGGATCGGGTAGTCGCTCGCGTCGCAGAGCTTGATGGCGCGGTCGATGTTGCCGGCCGCCACCAGCTTCTTGACCTGCGCGAAGAACTCCTTGGAGTTCACGCGGTAGCGCCCCAGCTGGAACGCGGTTCGTTCGATGATGATGGTCACCACGACCGCGGAGACGACCAGGTTCGCGATCAGGAAGGTCGGATTGTGCTTGATGGCCTCCCACATCCCACCTTCGCCACCACCCTCGGCCGCCAACATCAGCAGATGACGCATCCTCGAAGTCCCTTTCTCAGCGTCGTCAGAAGCCCGACAATCTCCAGGCGCGGCGACTATAACTGCCGCCCGATCCCGCGCGCAAGCTCGGCGATGCTGCCGCGCCCCGAGCCGCGAGGCCGAGATCGCCGAAAATCGCCGCAAGAACCAGCGTATCTCACGGCGAGCTCGCTCCGGCCACGCGGACGGGCGCCGTCCGCGTCGAGGCCGGACAGGGTGGTCCGGAGACCCCTGATTCGCTCCGGCTGCGGGCGTCTGAGCGGGCTGCCGTGCTCTGCCATCGCCGCGTCGTCCGGGCGGATGAGCCGCTGCGCTCGCTCTCGGGTGACGCGGCTCGCACTGCCGCGGCGCGCTGTCGGGCCGGCGGCGGTCATGCGGGCGCTGCGCCCCCTGAAATTCGCGGCATCTGCCGCTGGTCGGCCCGCATCGCTCCCGGCCGATCATGACATAACCCCGCGATTGTTGTAAAGTTTTGCCCGTATCAGAGCGCTCACGTGTGGCCAAATCTCTCTTGACGGCGCCGGGTCTCAATCGCGAAGATGCGCGAGTCCCCCGGGCGCGTCGGCGTAGCTCGGCCACAAGGCGGCACGCTCTGCGGTGAACGGGGAGCCGCGCCCAGAGCCATGAAAGGGCCCCTGGCGCGACGACGCGAAGTCAGTCTTGGACGACAGGTGGGAGAGCTGGGACGGCGCCGCGCGCCGGCACCAGAAGAGACGATCAGGACTCTTGCAGAGGTCAGCGCCGCTCGGTTAGCGTCCCGTGGGCATCTCGCCAGAGAGCGACAGCAGCACGCCGTCCACGGCCAGCGCCGCCAAGCAAAACAGGCCTCTCATCCGTCTTTACGTGTGAGTGAAAGACTGCCGCCCCTCGGCAACACGAGTCTGACAAAGGGAACCGATCGAGTTGCGCGAAACCTCATCCCGGGGACGCGAGGCGAACTGGAGGACAGAAGCAATGCACGGAGCGTATGAAGCTTTCAAAGAGGGTGGGTGGGGTATGTGGCCCATCCTGTTCTGGTCGATCCTCACGATCGGCATCATCGTCGAACGCGCCCTCTACCTGTTCGGCTCGTCCATCAACAAGGACGTCTTTCTCGCCACCATGCAGAAGTGCATCCTGGCGGGTGACGTTGCCAAGGCCGTGAAGATGTGTTCGGCGGCGAACGCCCCGCTCGCCCGCATCGTCCAGGCCGGCCTTGTCAAGGTGAACCGTCCCGACGAGGAGGTCCAGGCGGCGATGGACGAGGCGGCTCTCCGCGAGCTGCCGAAGATCTCGGCGCGCACCTCGTACCTCGCGCTGCTCGCGAACCTCGCGATGCTCTCCGGCCTCCTCGGGACGGTGACGGGCCTCATCAAGTCGTTCGGCTCCGTCGCCGGCGAGTCGGTCGACCCCAGCCAGAAGGCCCGCGTGCTCGCGCTCGGGATCTCCGAGGCCATGAACTGCACCGCCTTCGGCCTCGGCGTGGCCATCATCGGCCTCATCGGCTTCGCCGTGCTGAACGGCAAGACGCAGCACATCGAGGACGACATCAACGAGGCGTCGGTGCAGATCCTCAACCTCGTCGTCGCGAACCGTCAGAAGGTGAATGTCGCAGCAGTAGGTCAGGCGGCTGCCTGATGGTCCTCGGCGGGCCCGGGTCGTCGAGCGCCCTCCGCGCGCGATGCCGCCTGGGCCCGCTTTCGCGCCTCGAAGCCCCGGACGGCGGCTTCCGCCGCCGGGGCCCCGGGAACTTCGGAAGAGCGACGAAGTCAGACCCAGCATGGTGGCCCACCGCGAGCTGCGGGCAGGGCGTTCCCCGGAACAACTTGGATAGGTGAGCTCAGGCTCACGTTGGGAAGGCAATATGGGCGGCGTAGACGTCGGCGACGGTGGCGGCAAGAAGCGGTCGACGAACAGCGATATCAACATGATCCCGTTCATCGACCTGCTGATGGTCACGATTGCATTCCTGTTGATCACGGCGGTCTGGGTCACCAACTCGCGCATGAACGCGGACGCCCAGGTCCCTGGCCCTCCGGACCCGAACAAGGAGCTCACCCCGCAGACGCCGGAGAAGGTGCTGAACCTGCACATCGGCGAGAGCGAGTTCGGGCTCGTGTGGAAGCAGGGCGCGACGGTGGTCAACGAGGTCAAGGTGAACAAGTCGCCCGTCGAGATCGGCGACGCGAGCTCGAAGATCGTCCGCTACCCCGAGCTGGCGAAGCGGATCGAGGAGGAGTGGAAGACCCACGGCGGCCACCGGGATCCGAGCGACAAGAAGCTCGACCAGGCCATCCTCCACACCGACAACCGGACGCCCTTCAAGGAGATCGTCGCGGTGCTCGACGCGCTCTACGCGCCCAAGCGCGAGATGCGGCTGCCCGATGGGAACAAGCAGGTCCCCGTGTTCAACATGACGTTCTCGGTCCGCTGAGGCAGGAGCGCGCACATGGATAGGTTCAATCCGAAGCACCACAAGAACCCGCACGCCCACGTGATCCACCAGCCGGGCCGCCGGCTGATGAAGGGCGTGCCGCTCCGGTTCGTGTGGAACAAGGTGTCCGGACACGGGGCTCGCAGCCCGAACGCGGGGCTCAACCTCGTGAGCTTCATCGACTTCCTCGTCGTGACCGTGATCTTCCTCCTGATGTCCTTCTCGGCGTCAGGCGAGATCGCCGTCGACAAGAACGTCAAGCTCCCGAAGGCGGAGAACGTCGAGGACGTCATCGACGCGCCGATGGTCGCCGTGAACGGCAACCAGATCCTCGTCGACGGCGCCCTGGCCGGATCGACCCGCGCGATCGAGGAGCTCGGGCGGCTTCAGAAGATCGACGAGCTCTTCAACCTGCTCAAGAACAAGCGCGAGCTGTGGAAGCAGGTGCAGCCGAACAAGCCGTTCCCCGGCGTGTGCATCCTCCAGGTCGATCAGAACGTGCCCGCGCTGGTCGTGAAGAGCGTGTTCCAGACCGCGGCGTTCGCCGGTTACCCGAACGTCAGCTTCATGGTCAGCAAGCTCCCGAAGTCGCAGTGATCCCCGCTTCTTGACCTATCGAGCACAGAAGGATGGGGCACGCCGGGCGACCCCCGGCGGCCTCGGTCACCATGGAACGTGGTGGCTCCAGCGGCGCGCTCGGCGCGGCCTTCGCCTCCACGCGGCTCGCGTGGAGGAGGCTGCCTTGCTCGGGTGATCGGGCTGGGGCCTCCTGCGTGGAGCCTCCGCTATGTCCTCTGAACAGCCGCCCCGCGAGCGCGGCCTGCCGTCGGTCTACAAGGCGCGCGAGGCGCGCTCCAAGATGCGCTGGCCCCCGGCGAAGTTCTGGGGTTACACGGCCCTCGTCCTGGCGGTCTCGGCGATCCTCCACTGGAAGTGGTCGCAGGGGCAGATGGAGAGCGCGCGCCAGAAGCTGATGGCGCGCCAGCGCGCGGTCGCCGTCGAGCTCGGCCCGCGCTGGTTCCCCATGCGCGAGCGCGTGGAGGGCTGGACCCTCGATCTTGCGCGGAGCGCCGGCGCCGATCTCGTGGATCGGGAGGCGCTCAAAACGTGGAATTTCCGCGAGCTTGCGGGCATTTACCTGCGCCTCCGGGTAGACGAGGCCACGGGCGTCGACGCCGTCCGGAAGAACGCGCAGCAGTCGCTCCGCGACGCGTTCACCGCGTGTCTCTTGCGTGTGCCGAACCCGAACCCGCTGGCCGGCGCGGAGTGCAAGCGCACGCGGGACTGCCCCGCGGGCGAGTACTGCAACGAGGCCGAGCGCTGCTCCAGGCCCGCGCAGCCCTTCAACCTGCGCGTCGCCTACCGGACGATGCACGTCCTCTCGGACGAGTGGGTGCGTGACGCACAGGATGCCTCGAGCGAGCTCCGCTTGCGGCTGCTGGAGTCCAGCTTCGAGGACACGATGCGCGACGATGTTCCGCTCGCGGCGGAGCTCCTCACGCGGGCGCAGTATTACCTCCTCGTCCTCGACGAGCCGGCCGAGGGAGCGGCGAGCACCGAGGCGTTGCTCGGGGTGCCGCACATGGCGCGGGTCGGGGTGTGGCGGCTGTCGGACGGCAAGCCCATCCTGCGGGTGCGCCGCGAAGCGAGCGGCAATCTCATCGGCGGGACGCCCTCGGTCGAGGGGAGCGTGCTCGACGCACGGCAGCGGCAGGCGAACAGCTGCGCGCTCGCGCTCGCGGTGCGCGAGGCGATGGGCGACACCACGGCCGCGGTCACCGAGCCGCAGTGAGGGCGCGCCGCCTCTGCGGCGGGCGGTGCCGCTCATCGCGCCTGCGCGCGTGAGCTCGCCTCGTGGCCCGCGCCGCCGCGTGAGCTCACGCGCGCTGCCGCGCCGCGGCGCGCGCCGCCGCGTCAGCGCACACGCGCGCCTCCGAGGAAGTCTCGCGCGACGATGTGCAAGTCCGTGAGGTTGTGACCTGTCGGGCCCGTCTCGACGCGCGTGCCGAGCGCGCGGTGAACGACGGCGTCGTCGAAGCGCGCGAGCGCCGAGTCGATCGTGCGGTCGTCCATCGCGGCGGCTGCCGCGCGGGCGACGGCCGCTCCCGCCGCGCCGGAGCTGCCGTCGACGCCGTCGGAGGCCGCGCAGAGGAGCGCGACGTCCGGCGGCAAGCCGCGCAGGGCGGCGAGCGCGATCCATCCTGCGCGGCCGCCGGCGCCGCGGTGGGCCGACAGGGCGAGCGTCGGTTCGCATGGGATCACGGCCGCTTCGCCGGGAGCGAGGGTGCGCGCGAGCGCGAGGCGACGCTCCACGATCGCGCGCGCGTCGCCGTCCTCGGCGGGGGCGGCGGTGGCGCGGAGGCCTGCCCTGTCGGCGAGGGCCGCCGCCACGCGCTCCGCGAGCTCGTCCGGATCGGCGAGCACGCGCGCTTCCAGGCGCCGCGCGTCCGCTGGCTTCAGCGACTCGCTGAACGCGGGCGCGAGCCGCGCGAACCGAGGGGCCCAGCGATCGAGCGCGGCGAGCGCCTCGTCCACGCGCGTCGGGTCCGGGACGGTGGGGCCCGAGCCGACGTCGTGCGGGAGTCCACCCACGACGTCGCTCATGAGCAGCGTCAGCACGCGCGCCGGGGCCGCCGCCGCGAGCCGCCCGCCCTTGATCCGCGACAGGTGGCGGCGAACGAGGTTGACGTCCTGGATCGGCGCGCCTGCTTCCAGGAGCTCGGCGACGACGGCCTGCTTGTCCGCGAGGGACACGCCCGGAGGCGGCGCGGCGAGCAGCGCCGAGGCGCCGCCGGAGAGGAGGGCGATCAAGAGATCCTCGGGCCCGAGCGCGGCCGCGATGGCGAGGGCCGCCTCGGCCGCGTCCACGCTGCGCGCGTCGGGGATGGGGTGCGCCGCGCGCATCACGCGCAGCGGGCGCAGCGCGGCCTCCTCGGGGTCGGCCAGCGATGCCGTCTCACCGCGCGCGGCGAGCGCCGGGGCCGCGACGGTGATGACGAGCCCTCCGGCGATCCTGTCACCCCAGCGGCGGAGCGCCCCCTGGGCCATGCCGGGCGCCGCCTTCCCCGCCGCGATCACGAACACGCGGCCGCGGTGCGCTCCGGCCTCGGCGTCGAGCGCGCGCTCGACGAGCCGAGCTGGGTCGAGCTCTGACAGCCCGGCGCGGAACGCGGCCACCAGCGCCGCGCGCAGCTCGTCGAGCGCGGCGCTCAGCGGGTCCTCGCGCCGACCACGCCGCGCTGCGCCGCCCCCTGGGCGGGGGCGCGGTCGCCTGCGTCGACGAGGTGCGCGCGGAGGACGTGATGCCAGCCGAGCGTGACCGAGAGGAGCGCCCGCTGCGCGTCGCGCGGGCCGTCGTCGCCCGAGAGCTCCGGCCCGCGAAAGCGGAGCGCGCCCCGCAGGCCGAGGAACGGGCCCGTGGCGTCTCCCAGGAGCGGCACGTCGAGCGACAGCGAGAGCTCCAGCCCGGGCTCCGCGGCGAGCCCGGCGCCGGGCGGCGCTTCCCAGAACGAGCCGACGCCGAGCGCAACGGAGTCGATGAAGAGGTCGAGCCAGGGGGCGCTGCGCTCGAGATCGCTCGCATAGCGGGCGAGGAAGAGCGGCTGGATGAAGACGCCGCCCGCGATCGAGCGCGCGACGGGCGCTCCCTCTGCGCCGAGCGCGTCGGTGTAGTGCGCGTACACGCCGGCGGTCGAGAGGTACACAGCGGCGCCGCGCGCGCAGAGCGCCGGACCGCCGTCCGCGAACGAGGCGCCCGCGCCCGCGCGCAGATCGAGGTCTCCGTCCAGCCGGCCGTACGCGCCGTCGCCTTCCGCGTGCGCCGTGGACGCCGCCGCGAGCACCGCGAGCGCTGCGACGCTGGCGAGCGCTCTGGCGATGGCGCGGCGCGTGGGCTCGGACGATCCACGGGCTGCCTTGTCCCTGGTGGTCATCAGCGTATCAGCGCCTCCCGCACCGTATCCCGCAGCTCGGGCGCGAAGAGGATCCGGGTGCGTGTCATCGTCTCGTTGCGCAGCCGATCCAGCAAGAAGGACACCTCGGCGGGGCGTCGCGGGCGCCCTTTGGAGTAGACGACCATGAGCGACGCGTCCTCGGCGTAGGGCGTGTCCTCGGCGACGTCGACGCCGACGTACACCTCCGGGTCGAGCCCGGCGCTCTGCGCGATCTCGCGCACGGTCTCGAGCGCCGACGCGCGCCGGGCGTCGCGCTCGGCCGGCGACTCGCCGGGCTCCGGGAACAGCTCGACCGACTTGAAGAGCGAGCGTACGCGCAGGCGGCGGGCGAGATCGGACAGCACGGGATCGGGCGCCGCTTCCCAGGCGTGGATGGCCCCGAGCAGGACCTGATCGTCGAGCTCGAGGTACTGCGCCAGGGTGGGCATCTCGCCGACGGCCATCGCGGCGACGGCCGTGGGGACCTCGGGGATCCGGTCCCCGGCGGCGAGGCGGGTGACGACGCGCCGGAGGATGGCGCCGATCATCCACTCCGCGCTGCGCGTCGTCTTGTGGAAATAGACCTGCTGAAACATGAAGAAGCGGGCGAGCAGGAACGACTCTATCGCGCTCATCCCCTTCGTCCCGTCGATGGCGAGCGCGGGCGCTGGCGGGGCAGACGCGGCGCCGCCGCCGGGCATCTCCACCTGGACGTCGCTGAACCTGAGGCTGCGGAGCAGCCATGGCAGGTCGTACTCGCCGTACCTGACGCCCGTCGCGTGCGCGTCGCGGAGCAGGTAGTCGCAGCGATCGACGTCGAAGGTGCCGCTCACCGCCTTGGCGAGGTACGGCAGCTCGTGCCGCCCGCCGATGAGGTCGGCGACCCGCCGCGGGAGGTAGGGATCCTGGCGCACGAGCACCTGGTGCACGTCCGAGGACGGGTCGAGCAGGATGCGCTCGGTCCAGCGCTCGTGGTGGAGCGCCCCCGGCATGGCCTCCTCGAAGAGGTGCGACAGCGGGCCGTGGCCGAGATCGTGCAGGAACGCTGCGGCGATCGCGTCGCGCGCGCGGTCGCTGGTCACTCTCTGCCAGAACGGAAGGTCGCGATCGATTTGGCGGAGCCTCGCGATCAGGAGGCGCATCACGTGGGCGGCCCCGAGCGCGTGCGAGAAGCGGGTGTGCTCGGCGCCCGGGAAGGCGAGCGACGTCAGCCCGAGCTGACGGATGCGCCGCAGCCGCTGCACCTCGCTAGCGCCGAGCAAGCGCGGAACGATGGCCGCTTCGCCGCTCTCGAACTCGATCAAGCCGTGGACTGGGTCGCGCAGAATCAAGATGGGTCTCCACTCGACGCCATGGGCGCAAACGGCGCCGAGTCACTCAGGAGTCGCCTGATGGCGTCGATCTGCGGGCGTGCGCGCGGGGGGGAGGGCTCATTGCTTCGGGCGTGCGGTGTGGAGCACAGCATGGTGCGCCTCGAACAGGGGCGGGAAATCAAGGAGGTATGCGACGTTCCCACGTGGGCCCGCGGGAAGGCAAGCGCGGCTCGTCGCCGAGCCTTCCTCGTGAGCGATCCAGCGAACCGGTCGGCTCCGCCGGACGAGGACGGCAGGCGCGCGGCATCGGGCCGGCATGAGCGTGGCGTGCGACGGAATTCACGCGGCGGGGCCAGCCACGCCGAGGCGGAATCGCGGGGCGGACGTCGCGCGGCCGACGTCGCGGACGTCGCCAAGGTCGAGCGAGGGGCAAATCGTGTCGAGCGTCGCGTGAGGCGAAGGCGCGCGTGGCGCACCACGGCACCGCGAACGCTGTCCCGCGGCCGCCTGCGATTGCGTACGAGCGCGTGTGATTGCGTGCGGTTGCGTGCGGTTGCGTGCGGTCGCGGTACACGAGACGAGCGCGCGAGATGCGCGGCTGAGATGCCTGAGGCGAATCGGGCGAACAGCGCGTGACCCTGCGAGGAACGTGCGAGGAACGTGCGAGGAACGTGCGAGGACGACGTGAACCACAGCGGGGTGAAGCGGGGTGAACAGACGCGAACAGACGCGAACAGACGCGAACAGACGAAAAGGAGGCGCCGCGATGCCCAGCGAGCGAAATTGCGATCGGAGAAAATTGTGTTCGGAGGAGGAAAGTGCTCGATTTCTTGAAGCTGGACGAGCATCCTGGTGTACGGTAGGAGGCTGACTATTCCGTTGGTTAACGCGGGTCATCGGATATCCGGGAGATCAAGTCGAGCGCATGACCACGACCAACGGACGGCAGTCAGGGCGGGAGCATCCTGCAGATGAGGAGCAAGGTCGGGTGACACGCGAATCGGGAGGCATGGCGAGCAGTGATGATGCTGAGCTCGACGAGTCGCCGAGGCGGCTCGACGCCATCCTCCGCGCCCTCCCAGAGTCGGAGCTCAAGGGCCTCATCACACGCATGGGGATCCGCATCGACGCCGCGAAGCGCATCGACGCGCCTTCTCAGGCGGCGCGGGCGCTGGTCGGCCTCCCCGACGTGCGCGACCCGTCGCGGCTCCCGACCGCCAGCCGCGAGCTGCTCCATCGCATCGCCGAGGCGGGCGGCGTGCTCGTCGTCCCCTCGCTCCCGGCCGGCCTCGAGCCGCTCATCGCCCGTGGCGTCGTCTACGCGCGCAAGACCGACGAGGGCATCGAGCTCGTGCTCCCGGCGGCGTTCCTCGTCCAGCTGAAGAGCTGGGAGAGCGAGGACCCCCGGGCGATCAGGGCGCTGCTCGCGCAGGCGCCCTTCGAGACGATGAGCGCGATCGCGACGCACTACCTCGGCCGCCCGGCCACGCCGCCCATCGCGCTGTCCCTCGAGAACGCGTGGGAGACGCTGAGCGATCCGGAGCGGCTCCGCGAGGAGATCGATCGCCTCGCGCCCGTCGAGCGCCGCCTGCTCGAGTCCATCGAGGCCGTCGGCGGCGAGGTGGACACGCAGGAACTCCTCGATCTGGAGCGGGAGCCGATGCGCCTGCGCAGCGCGAGCGGGGTGACGGCGAGCCGCCGCGGCGCGGGCTTCGCGCTCGAGCGCCGCGCCTTCCTCATCCCGATCCATCCGAACCGGCACGTCGTGCCGACCGAGGTGGCCGCCATCGTCGGCGCGGATCGCCGCCGGATGCGCGAGAAGCGGCGCGAGCAGATCCGGTCGTTCGTCCTGGAGGAGGATCACGCCCCGCGGCGCGCTCGCTTCGCCTCGGATCCCGGGATGCTCGCGCTGGCGCTCGCGTACTGCGTGCGCGAGCCCGGCAGCGACGTGCGCCCCGGCGTCGGGACGCCGCGCTCGCTGCTCGTCCGGCTCGCGCAGCGCTTCGGGCGGGACGTCGAGGGCGTCGCGCTCGTCGCGGCGCTGTCGCGCGCCGTCGGGCTCTGGGACGCATCGGCGGCGTCGCCGGCGACGCCGCCCGGCTCGCTCCAGGTGCAGGAGCTGACGCCGCTCCTGTTCACGACGTGGCGCCGCGGCGGCGCGTGGGATGAAGCGCGCGCCGAGCGGGAGGTGCTCCGGGTCGCGTCGGACAACCGCGACGCGAGCCCCATCGGCGCGCTCCGCGAGATGGTGCTCGACGCGCTGCACGACCTCGGCGAGGGCCGCTGGGTCCCCTGGCAGTCGCTGCAGGGCTACCTGGCGGCGGACGAGCGCATCGCCGGGGTCGAGCGGCTGGTCCGTCGCTGGGCCGAGCGCGCCTCGGTCGAGGCGCCGGAGGTCCCCGACATCACGCGGCGGATCGCGCTGGAGTCGCTGCCGGCGCTCGGGATCATCGATCTCGGCGGGGCCGAGGACGTGGCCAGCGCGGAGCTGGCGCTCCGGCTGACGCCGCGCGGGCGGGCGCTCCTCGCGGGCTCCGCGCCGAGCTCGGACAACAGCAAGAGCAAGTTCGTCGAGGCGCACGCGCTGCGCGTCGGCCTGAGCGCCAAGGTCGCTGCCGTGCTCGGGCTCTCGTCGTTCGCCGAAATCGGCCGCGTCGGCGATCAGGTCGATCTCCTGCTCACGCCGCCGTCGATCGCGCGCGCGCTGTCGGTGGGCCTCGACAGCGACGCCCTGCGCTCTCGCATCGAGGCGGTCGCGCCGCTGCCGGACACCATCTCGCGCATGCTCATCCAGGCGAGCGTCGTCATCGGCAAGGCGAGCTTCGTCGGCGCCTCCGGCTTCCTCTGGATCGAGGATCCCGAGATCCGCGAGCTGCTCCGCACGCGGAGGCCGGCGGCCGAGATGTTCGTCGATCCGTCACCCCCCTCGGGCTTGCTGATCGAGGCGGGGGTCGATCTGGAGCGGCTCATCCGTCGCTGCCGCGCGCTCGGCGTCGAGATCGAGGCCGATCTCGGCAACCTCAAGGCGACGCGGCAAACCCCGGCGCACGGCACCGAGGGACCGCACCGGACCTCCTCGACGGCGAACATGCGCCGATCACGGACTCCGCCGGCGCGCACCCGTTGAGCCCGCTGTCAACCGGCATCGAGAGGCCACGAGCGCGGGCGGACCGCTGAGCCGAACCTGAAGGAACGGCCTTTCGGTCATCGGCGCTCACAAACGGACCGCAGGGGCGCGTCGTCCGCGGTGCGTGAGGCGCGCAGGCTGGCCCTGGGCTGCGCTTGGTTCCGCCTGTTCCGCGCCCGGGTCCCACCTGGGAGGTGGTTTTTCGCAGCTCTTTGCATTCCTGCGGCGTGAGGGGAATCGCTTCGGAGAAGCGCGACGTGTATACCTTAGCTCGATGGCGCCCTCCTCTGGTGAGCCGGACTCGACCGAAGGAGAAGTCTCGGTCGGCCCGGAGACGGCTGCGTTTCCGCTCGGCCCGGGGGAACCGAAGGCTGACAACGTCTACACGATTGCGCCTGGCACCGTCATTGCGCGCAAGTACCGCGTCGAGCGCACGATCGGCCGTGGGGGCATGGGCCTCGTGGTCGAGGCGCTGCACCTCGATCTCGATACGCGTGTCGCCATCAAGTTCCTGCTCCCGGAGTTCATGTCGTACACCGAGGCGTCGGAGCGGTTCATGCGCGAGGCGCGTACGGTCGCCAAGCTGCAGACGCCCCACGTCGTGCGCGTGCTCGACGTGGCCGCCCTCGACAGCGGCGAGCCGTACATGGTGATGGAGCTGCTCGACGGCGTGGACCTCGCGGGCCACGCCGCCGAGGCGGGCACGCTCGCGATCGGCGAGTGCATCGATCACATCGTCCAGGCGTGCGAGGCGCTCGCGGAGGCGCACGCGCTCGGGATCGTCCACCGCGATCTGAAGCCGGCGAACCTGTTCCTGACGAAGCGCCCGGACGGCGCGCCGCACATCAAGGTGCTCGACTTCGGCGTCTCGAAGATCCTCACCGGCGACACGGGCAACGTCTCGCTCACGCAGACGACCACGATCCTCGGATCCGCGCTGTACATGTCCCCCGAGCAGATGCGCTCCTCGAAGAGCGTCGATCCTCGCACCGACATCTACGCGCTCGGCGTGTGCCTCTTCGAGATCATCGGCGGCAGGCCGCCGTACGTCGCCGACAGCTTCCCCGAGCTGTGCGCGAAGATCTACACATCGCCGCCCGAGGCGCTCCAGGACCTCCGCCCCGAGGTGCCGGAGGGCCTCGTCGAGGTGATCGAGAAGTCGATCGCGCGCGAGCCGGAGGATCGCTTCCAGTCGATCGCGGAGTTCGTTCAGGCGCTCGCGCCGTACGCCGCGCCGAGCACGCGCACGACCATCGGCGCGATCCTTCGCCAGCACGCCGTGGAGCTCGACTTGCCTCCGCCGGCCTCGCGGACGGCCATGACGCGGACGTCGCGCGCCTCGCGCGCGAGCAGCGGCGGGCCGTCGGTGAGCGACAGGGGCGCGCGCACGGGCAACTCGGCGCCTCCGGTGGAGGAAGAGGCCCCGCGCCGCGGGCGCACGCTGCTCTACGTGGGGGTCGGGGCCGTCGCCGTCCTCGTGGGCGCGTGGGGCGCGCTCCAGTTTCAGCGCAGCCGGTTCGCCGTGGGAGGGAGCGAGGCGACCGCTCCGGCGGGCGCGCCTTCGTCAGGCGACACAGCGGCTCCCGGCGCGCCGGCAGCGACGGCGCTTCAGGCGCCAGACACGGCCTCCGCGATCCCGACGGTCGCTGCCCCTGCGGCCGCCGCGGCGGCCGCTGACGCTGACGCTGGCGCGAGCGCGGCGAGCGCGAGCGAGGTGGACGCAGGCGCATCGGACGCGGGCGCCAGCTCGACCGAGACAGCGGCGGACGCGGGGAGCGGGCCGTCCGCAGCGGGGACGACGTCGCCGAGCGCCAGCGCTGGCAAGCCGCCGCGCGCCGGCGCGGGCGGGCGAGGGCGCACGCGCCCCACGGAAGCTGGGGGAGCTGCCGTGGATGCGCCGGCGCAGCCGCGCACCGTCACGCCGACCGTGAACGACGATCTCTCGCTGGAGACATGCACCGCCACGATGCCGGACGGCTCCAAGAAGGTCGTCCCCTGCAAGTGACGCGCGCCGGGCTGCCCGTGTGCGGCGGGGGCTCTCCGGTCACGACGGGATCGCGGCAGGATCGCCGAGGATCGCGCCGGTGAAGCTGGGGCGCAGGTAGAAGCCGCGCGGCAGCGCGGCGATCATCTCCCCGTCGCGCCCGAACGCGAGCGTCCGCGAGCGCCCGCTCGCGGCCTTCGGCCGCACCTGGAGCCAGCGCCCCGCGTGCGCGGTGAGCGCCTCGACGGCGCCGATGCCGATGAGCCCCATCAGGTCCTCGAAATCGGCGCGCAGGACGCGCTCCTGCGCGTCCGTCGGCCGCCAGAGCCGCGGGGCGCCCAGCCGTCGCTCCTCGCTCGGCCGGCCCGGAGCGGCGATGATCGGGACCCAGAGCACACAGGCGAGCTTCGCGCGAGCGCGCGACGTCTCCCACTCCGCACGATCGGCGTCCGCCAGCGAGATCGAGCAGACGAACGTCGACTCCTGCGGCGCCCCGGTGACCTCGACGGGGATCGTCTTGAGCTCGATCCCGAGGTGGGGAAAATCGGGCCTCGACGTCGAGCCGGCCGTCGCGCCGAGCGCGCGCTCGACGAGCGCGCCGGCGGCGCCCTTCGTGCGCACGCCGCCTCGGGGCACGGCGCAACCGAGCGCGCGTGCGAGATCGGCGAGCGTCAGGCCGGCGAGCGCGGCCGCCCGGCACCGGAGCTCGGCCTCGTCGTGAGGCGGTTGCAGCGCAGAGATCAACGACGCCGCCCTTAGAGCATCGCGGGGCGCGACTCCAGCGCTCAGCCGCGATCGAGAAAGGTTGGCCGCCGGGGTGCGCCGGGACGTCGATGGGGATCGAGCAGCGCTGACCCGGGGGCCATGGCGGCCTGATACGCGGCCCCCCCGAACGCGCCGCCGAGAAACAACCTACTGCTTAAATCCTTCTTTGAGCCGACAGGATTCAGAGGAAAAACGCATCAGGAATTTCCTGTATGGACTTTCCGAGGTCCACCGATGCTGGGCCTGGCAGCCCGCTCGTCGTCGAGCGGCCATCTCAGGTCAGCGAGCTGGCCGGTGATCCGCAGCAGCATTTCCCTCAGGGAGGAGGCGGTCGCGCGATCGTTCGGGTTGTGTCGTAAACATGCATACATGAACGCCGCGATGTCCGCGGTCCTCGGATCGTCGGCCATGCGCTTGATCGGCGCGGGGAGCCCGTCGTGGGTGACGTGCGCCGTGATGAGCGCGACCTCGGTGGGCGCGTCGAACAGCGTCTTGCCGGTGAGGATCTCGTAGGCGACGCATCCGAAGCTGTAGACGTCGGCCGTGAGCGGGGTGGGCGTGACCCCGGCGGGGACGACGCCCCAGATCTCCGGGGCGCCGTAGCAACCAGTGGCGCAGCCAGGGCGGATGTGGCGGCCGGCGAGGCCGAAATCGACGAGCACGGGCTCGCGTCCCCCGCGCAGGATCACGTTCGTCGGCTTGATGTCGAGGTGCCCGACGCCGACGGCGTGCATGGCTTCCAGCCCGGCGAGGATGCCGTCGAGCAGCGCCACCGCGCTCCGCGAGGTGAGGCCTCGAGCGTCGAGCAGCTTGTCGCAGCGGATGCCCTCGATGAGCTCCATCACGAGGATCGGCTTGGGGCGCGCGCCCGCGTCGAACGTGACGAAGCGGGCGATGTTCGGGTGATCGGGCAGCGAGAGCAGCGCGCCCGCCTCCTCCCGGAACAGGCGGAGGAAGTCGGCCTCCGAGACGCTCCTGGCCGCCGTGTGATCGTACTCCGGCACCTTGAGGGCGAAGCGCTCCGCCGACGGATCGTGTCGCTCCTCGGTGCGGGTGACGACGAACACCGTCCCCAGCGAGCCGCCGCCGAGCTGGCGATGCACGTAGAAGCCGCCGAGCGTGCGCCGGCTCGGCAGCCACGCGGGCAGCGGCTGCTCGGGCAGGGCGACCCCGCTCGGCGCGCTCTGCCGCCGGACCGGGAGCAGCAGGACGCGCGGCACGACGAGGGCCACCACATCGGCGAGCGCGCTCGGGATGCTCGCGCGCGCGGCCGAGACGAGCGCTTCGATCGGCGCGGCGACGCTCGGCTCCGCGTCGCCTTCCTCCTGCTGCAGCGCGACCTCGATCGCGAGGCGCAGCGGCTCGGTCGCGCCGGAGGGCGCGGAGGCCGGGTGCTCCCCGCAGCGCCGGCGCGCGCCCGCGGTCAGCTGGGCGAGGCGCGTCAGGGCCTCCTCCAGGGCGGCGAGCGGCGAGGCGTCCGCGTCGCCGTCACCCGCGCCGGTCAGCGCGCTGAGCGCGCGGGCCGCGTTCATCGCTCCGAGCGCGCGCGCGAGGCGGGCGAGCGCGCCCCGCACGATCTCCGTGCGCTGCGACGCGCCCGCAGGGAGCGCCGTGACGAGCGCCTCGATGGCGGCGATGCGCTCGAGCGCCACGCGCGCGCGCTCGGCCTCGGCGAGCTCCGCGTCGAGGCCGGCTTGCCGGGTCGACCGGCGCGACGCCGCGGCGTCGCTCTCCGGCGCGCGCGCGCGGGCGCCGCCGTCGCGCCCGCCGCGCGCGAACCGCGCGTAGGCGCGCAGCAGCTGGGCGACGTCCGGGTGCATGCTCGCCTGGCCGAGCACGTCGAGGTCGTCGGGGTCGCCGCCGCGCATCGCCGCGTGCAAGAAGATGTCGGCCGCGTCGGCGGCGCCTTCGCGCACGAGCGCGTCGAGGCCGCGGGCGACCGAGGCGGCGATGGCGCGGCGGAGCGACGAGCCGCGCTCGGCGCGCAGCCGGTCGAGCAGCACGCCGATGGCGCCCGTCCAGCGGGCGAGCACCCGCGCCTTGAGCTCGGGCTCGCTGCCGAAGTCGGTGCTCTCGCCGTCGATCAGGTGGATGAGCGCGCGCAGGTTGCGCTGGTGCACGGTGACGTGCAGGGGCGGCGAGGCGCTCGCCCGGGCGGCGGGCCCCTCGGCGCGGAGCAGCCAGCGGGCCAGCCGCTCGTCGAGATCGTCGAGGGACGCGACCCCGGTCGCGTCCTCGCTCGGCCGCCGGTTCAGGAGCAGGAGGCTCTTCAGCAGGCCGGAGCCGAGCAGCTCGGCGTCCAGCTCGCGCACGAGCCCCACCGCGGCCCTGCGCGCCGCGGTGCTCTGCGCGTCGTCGTGCTCGCAGAGCTCGATCTCCTCGAGCGCGCCCACCACCTCGGTCGCGAGGGCGTACGCCTCGAGCGCGCGGCCGTGCGCGTCGCGCGGGCCGGTCTCGACGAACGCCGCGACGGCGCTGTCGAGCGCGCCGCGCAGCAGCGCCACCCCGGCGCTGTCCATCGAGAGGTCGCGGTGGATGACGCGCGCCAGCGCCGCGAGCCCGTCGTCGCGGACGTGCGCGCTGGGCGGGGCCTCGAGCGCGTCCTCGAGCGCGCGGGCGCAGCGCGCCGCGGCGCGGGCGCCGAGCGGCTCGCCGCGGCTCATCACGCCGCGCAGCTCGCGCCGGAGCTCGACGATCGCCTCGGCGGTCGCCATCGGGGACGTGCGCGCGATCTCGTCGAGCAGCGCGTCGGCGGCCTCGGGCTCCGCGTCGGCCGCGACGGGGAGCCCCCAGGCCATCGCGGTGGCGATGCCCGGGTCCGCGGCGAGCAGCGGGCTCCGGAGGAGATCGATCGCGCGTCCGAGCGCGCCGTCCGGATCCACGGCGATGCTCGCGGCCAGCGACGCCGCGCCGCGCCGCCACTCGGTGGGGGAGAGATCCTGGGCGAGCAGCGCGCGCACCTCCTCGGCGAAGTCGGGCAGCACCCCGGCGAGCAGCCCTCGCGCCGCGGCGACGTGGCGCCACACGAGCGGCTCGCGATCGGCGAGGAGCGTCTGCCAGGCGAGCGCGATCCCGTCGGCGCTGCGGTCGAGGTCGCGCCGCCGCCCGTCGCCGACGTTGCGGAACAGCCGGAGCGGGAGGTCGTCGCCCTGCGTGGCCCGGCGGGTCGCCTCGCGGGCGGCGCGCTCGAGCAGGCGCGCGGCGAGCCGTCGCTCCGGGAGCGAGCCGGTCGACGGCGCGGCGATCCAGTCGCGCGACAGCTCGCGCCGCGAGGCGAGCAGGAGCGCGAGCGGTTCGACCGGGATGTCCGTGCCGGCGGGGAGCCAGAGCGAGAGCATCACGCGGGCGCGGATCCCTGCCCCGGACAGGCCGCGGGCCGAGCCGGCCGCCATGCGCGTCGCGAGGGCGACGAACGTCGCTGCGTTGCCGGCGTAGAGCTGTCCCAGGACGCGCCTGCCCAGCTCGCGCCGCTCCGGCCCGAGCGGGAGCGCCCCGGCGATCTCGTAGAGCGCCACGCTCGCCGCGGCCGGCGCGAGCCAGCTCAGATCGTCGAGCAGCCCGTCGGCCATGGCGGTCTGGACGCTCCGGAGCAGGCCATCCGGGCTGAGGGAGTCGAGCGGGGTCGATCCATCGAGCGCATCGATCAGCGCCAGCGAGGCGATCGTCTGCCGGAAGAGCGCGCGCCGGACGTTCGGGTCGTCGTGGGACGTGAGGTCGACGAGCCCTTCGAGGTATTCCGCGCGCGGTCGCATCGGCAAGTTGCGCAGTCTAGCGCGCCGACGCGCCGGCCCCCCTCCCACGCCGCAGCAATCCTCGCCCGTCATGGAACCTCCCACCTCGATCTGGAAGCGCGTGCCGCTCCGCATGGCTCCGAGAGAGCTACCTCCCCCTACGATGATCGGACCGGCCGGAGGCGCGCCCCCGCCGCGCGCTCCGCCGCCTCGCCCCGGCGAGCACGACATGGCGGGGCGATGAACCAGCCCCGTTGATGCTCGATCTCGTGCAGCAGCCGGTCCTCTCGCGTCCGGCCGCCTGGGCCGTCGGCGCGCGCGTTGGGCAGATGGCAGAGCGCCCCAGGCCGCGCCGCGCGCGTCGAGGACGCAATCCGCGCATCCTGCGCAACGCACCGCACCCCACGGACCGACTGGGTGGAAGTGGGCATCGAAGTGGGTTAAGCGGCAGCGCGTGCGGGGCCTCGTCGCCCCGCGTGTTCGCCGCGCGATGCCGCGGCTGAAGAGCTGGAATGCGAGGAGACGTGGAACAGGGCTTCTCTCTCGACCTCGACGCGTTTCGCGCGGCGTACTCGCGCTTCCTCGCGCCGGCGGGGGACGCGGCGCCGCGCATCCTGCTCACAGGGCACTCGCACCAGGCCTGGCCGGATGTGGCGCGCGACGCGCTCGCCGCGTGCTTCGACGACGCCGCGCGGCTCGTCGACGGCAAGTGGGACGCCGCGGTGTTGCCGAGGCTCTCGACCGTCGGCGCGGCGATCCTGGAGCGGATGGGCTTCGAGCGCGGCGACGCCATCGCCTTCGGCCAGAACACCCACGAGCTCGTCTACCGGCTGATCACGTCGCTCCCTCGGCGCGAGCGGCTCCGGATCGTCACCACGCAGGGCGAGTTCCACTCGCTCAGGCGCCAGCTCGCCCGCCTCGCCGAGGAGGGCGTCGAGATCGACTGGGTGAGCGTCGAGCCGCGCCACGCGCTCGCCGACCGGCTGCTCGCCGCGCTCCGGCCGGGCACCTCGATGCTCGCGATCTCGGCCGTGCTCTTCGAGAGCGCGACGGTGGTGCCGCGGCTCGACGAGGTCGTCGCGCGCGCGGCCGAGATCGGCGCCGTCCCGCTCGTGGACGCCTACCACGCGTTCAACGTCGTCCCGCTCGCGTGGGGCAGCGCGGCGCCTCACGTCTTCGCGGTCGCGGGGGGCTACAAGTACGCGGCGATGGGCGAGGGGATCTGCTGGATGCGCGTCCCGCACGGCTGCGGGCTGCGCCCGGTCTTCACCGGTTGGTTCGCCGACTTCGGCTCGCTCGCGGGCAGCAGCGGCGGCGTCGCGTACGCGCCCGGGGGCGCGCGGTTCGCGGGCTCCACGTTCGACCCCTCCGCGCTCTACCGCGCCGCCGCGGTGATCGCGCACTGGGATCGCTTCGGCCTCACCGTCCCGCGGCTGCGCGCGATATCGCTCCGGCAGACCGGGCGCATCCTCCGTCTCCTCGACGCCGCGGGCCGCGGCGGCGACGTCGTCTCGCCCCGCGAGCCCGAGCGCCGGGGCGGCTTCGTCGCCGTGCGCTCAGCGCGAGCGGGCGACGTCGTGGAGCGCCTCCGCGCCCGGCGCGTGCTCGTCGACGCCCGGCGTGACGTGCTCCGCATCGGCCCCGCGCCGTACCTCACCGACGCCGAGATCGACCAGGGCGTCGCGGCCCTCGTCGAGGAGCTCGGTCGCTAGCGCGCTGGTGACGTTCTCGTCGGGACGCTCAGGGGTCGCTGTGGACGCGCGGCGCGTCGGGGTACAGCGACCGGAGCCCGCGCCAGGCGACGTCGGCCGCGCTCTCCGCGGGCTCGGCGAGATCCCACTCCAGGTAGAGCTTGTCGCCGTCGTAGCAACCGAAGCTCGTCGACAGGCAGAGCAGCGGCTCGCGCTCGGTGGCGTACCCCTCGCGCGCGACGTCGTGCCCGTAGATCGCCACGCGAGCGTCCGGGTCGATCGCGCGGAGGAAGGCATAGGCGCGCTCGCTCGAGGTGCTCCGCGCCCAGAGCAGCGCGCCGAGCGTCCCGTGCAGGCTCATCTCCGAGAGCGGCACGTCGAGGAACCCGTCGAGCGGGAGCCGATCGAGATCTTGCCGGCTCTGAATGCGGGCGTGCGGCGCCGCGTGCAGCATGACCAGCCGGGCCGCGCGCGCGGCCGCCACGAACGGCCACCCGCGGAACCAGCTTCGCATCGCCAGCGTGTCCTCCGGGCCGAGGAGGTCTTCGAGCCGCAGCGCCTCGTCCGGGAAGAATTTGGCCACCACCGGACCTCCCACGTGCGCGTGCTCGTGGTTTCCGAGCAGGTAGTGAACCCTCCCGGGGTGGCGTTCCGCGAGACTCCTCGCCTTTTTCAGCAAGGTCACGGAATCGCCCCGGTAGAACGAGCCCAGGTAGTCGGGCCATTCACCTTCGTCGAGCTCGGGCCCGTGGACCAGGTCGCCCGTGATCACGAGGACCGCGCCGTCACGGCCGGTCGCCGCCTGCTCGAAGATCTCGGCGATTCGCTCGAAATCCGCGACATTGCCCTGTAAATCGGTGGCGACGATGAGTCTGCCCCGATCAGGGAGGTCGACGACACGCTGCACGTCTCCAGCATAGCCGAACGTCCCTGCGTTCGCCTCGCGTGAACTGAGCCCATCCGACGCGTGAACGCCGGCTGGCTGCAACGCCACGCTCTCTGCCAGAACATCCAGATTTGGCGAAGTATTACAATAGTACTGTGACTTGGCGGAGGTTCTCGCTCAGGCTAGGCTCGCAGTCGTATGCAAAACCGGAAACTTTCAGCGTGGGTGGACGAGGTCGCCCATCAGACGCGGCCTGATCGGGTCGTTTTCTGTGACGGCTCCGAGGCGGAGAACCGAACGCTGATCCAGGGGATGCTGAGCGACGGGACGCTCCTCGCGCTCGACGGGGAGAGATACCCCAACTGCTATCTTCACCGGAGCGACCCGACCGACGTCGCCCGGACTGAGCACCTCACGTTCATCTGCACTCGCGACAAGGAAGACGCGGGCCCGACGAACAACTGGATGTCGCCGGACGAGGCCTCGCAGCGGGTCGGACGGCTGTTTGACGGGGCGATGAAGGGGCGGACGATGTTCGTCGTGCCGTACCTGATGGGCCCAGTGGGATCGCCCTCGGCGAAGGTTGGAATCGAGATCACCGACAGCCCTTATGTCGTGGCGAGCATGCGGATCATGACCCGTATGGGCCGGGTCGCGCTCGATGCGCTGGGCAGCTCCGACGACTTCTGCAGGGGGCTGCACTCGCTCGGGGACCTGAGCCCCGAGCGCCGCTTCGTCTGCCATTTCCCGGCGGAGCGGCTGATCTGGAGCGTCGGCTCCGGGTATGGGGGCAACGCGCTGCTCGGGAAGAAGTGTTTCGCGCTGCGCATCGCGAGCACGATGGCGCGCGACGAAGGGTGGTTGGCGGAGCACATGCTCATCCTCGGGCTGGAGGACCCGGAAGGGCGGGTGACGTACGTCTGCGCGGCGTTCCCGAGCGCCTGCGGGAAGACGAACCTCGCCATGCTCGTGCCGCCCGCGTCCCAGAAGGGGTGGAAGGTGTGGACCGTCGGCGACGACATCGCCTGGCTGCGGATCGGCCGGGATGGCCGGCTCTGGGCGATCAACCCCGAGGCGGGCTTCTTCGGCGTGGCGCCGGGGACGAGCTCGAGGACGAACCCGAACGCGCTGGCGACGCTGGCCCAGAACTCGATCTTCACGAACGTGGCGCTCACGCCGGAGGGGACGCCGTGGTGGGAAGGTTTCGACGGTCCGGCGCCGCCGGTGCTCACCGACTGGAGGGGACGCCGGTGGACCCCCGACAGCAAGGAGCCCGCGGCGCATCCCAACAGCCGGTTCACCGCGCCGGCCCGCCAGTGCCCGTCCATCTCGACGGAGTTCGACGCCGCAGCGGGCGTGCCCATCTCGGCCATCGTCTTCGGCGGACGGCGCGCGCGGCTCGCGCCGCTCGTCTGCGAGGCGCGCGGCTGGGCCCACGGCGTCTATCTGGGCGCGACGATGGCCTCGGAGACGACCGCGGCGGCCACCGGGAAGGTCGGGGTCGTCCGCCGCGACCCGATGGCGATGCGCCCGTTCTGCGGATACAACATGGGCGATTACTTCCGGCACTGGATCGAGCTCGGCGAGAACCGCGCGGCGTTCCCGAAGATCTTCCACGTGAACTGGTTCCGGCAGAGCGAGGCGGGCGCGCTCCTCTGGCCAGGCTTCGGCGAGAACCTCCGCGTCCTGCGCTGGATCGTCGCGCGTGTGCGCGGGGAGGCGAAGGGACACGACACCGCGGTCGGGATCATGCCCACGGACGGCGAGCTCGACACGAGCGGCCTCGGCGTGAACGACGAGGCGATGCGTGAGCTCTTCGCCATCGATCGCGACGCGTGGCTGGAGGAGGCGCGCGATCGCGAGGCGTTCCTGGAGTCGTTCGGCTCGCGCATGCCCGAGGCGCTGCTCCGGCAAAACCGGGATCTCATGGACCGGATCCGGGCGTGAGCTAGCGCCGTCGAGAGCGGTTCACGCCACGCACCGCCGCGAGGCCCGAATGGCCCCGGGCCGAAGGCTCGCGGTCGCGGCGCGCGAACCCTGCACAGGAGCACCCCGGCGCTCGACGCCCCAGGCCGCGCGGCGCGCGGCCTAGGAAGTGACCCGCGCGCCCCCGCGCCAGCCAGGAACCGACCCCCTCGTCCGCGCTGCGTGGCGAGAACGGTCGGGAATGTCTTGACGCCGGCGCAAGTAGGCCCACACAGTTCTTTCAAAGAATTTTGAAACTTTCATGAGCCACGCAAGCGACATCCATCGCCAGGCGGAGCTGCTCGCGGCGGACGCGATCGGCGACGTCATCGAGCACTGGGGCTTCCGCCGGGTGCTCGGGCGGATCTGGACCGTCCTGTTCATCGAGGGCGGAGCCCTCTCCGCCGCCGAGATCGGCGAGCGGCTGCAGGTTTCCTCCGGCGCAATGAGTATGTCGCTGACAGAATTGCAAAGGTGGGGTGTAGTACGAAGGGTATGGAAACCGGGAGAGCGGAAGGAGTTCTTCGAGGCCGAGACGGACTTCTGGAAGATGATTTCCAAAGTGTTCGCCGAGCGCGAGCGGCTGATCGCCGACTCCGTGAGGGAGCGCCTCGAGCGGGCTTCGGCGCTGCTCGAGGGCCTGCCTCCCACCGACGCCGCCCGGTTCAGCCTCGATCGGGTGGAGCGGCTCCTCTCGTTCGTGATCGTCGCGCAGGCGGCGCTCGACGGGTTCATCAAGAGCAGGACCGTGGATTTCTCGCGGTTCGGGGATCTGGTCCGGTTCCCCATCCGCGCCGTGCGTTCCCGGCGAGGCGCCTAGCGGGACCGTGATTTCGGAGAGCTCGGCCGTCACGGGGGGCCCCGCGCGGTGCGGGGCGCAGCGTGCGCTCGTGCTTCCAGGTGGAGATGGGATGACTGCGACTACAACGTTTACTGGGACGGTCCAGCGGAGCGATGTCGTCTCGAGCCTCGGAGGCATGTGCGCTGGGCGAGGGCTCGACGCGCTCGCCGCGCGCCTCGCGGAGCTGAGGCGCCTGCTCGACGGGGACCTCGGCGACATCGAGCGCGAGATCGAGAAGGTCGGGCTGGACGGCGAGACGCCGGCGCACCGGAGCGCTCGGCACTTGCTCGGCCTGAACGGCAAGCGGCTGCGGCCCATCTGCGTCGCGCTGGCCTCCCACATCGGGAGCGGCTTCAACGACGCCGCGCGGACGTTCGCGGTCGCGGTCGAGCTCGTCCACAACGCGACGCTGCTGCACGACGATGTCGTCGACCTCGGCGACCGCCGGCGCGGCGCGGACGCGGCGCGGGTCATCTACGGCAACGCCGCCTCGATCTTCGGCGGCGACTACCTCCTGCTCGACGCGCTCTCCAAGATCCAGGCGGTCGGCATGACCGACGTGCTCGAGCGGGTGCTCCTCGTGATCAAGGAGATGGTCGTGGCCGAGGCGCTCCAGCTCGCGTCGCGGGGCCGCGTGCGCACGAGCACGAGCGAGTACTTCCAGATCGTCGACGGCAAGACGGCGTCGCTGTTCCGCTGGGCGATGTTCGCAGGCGCGCGCGCGGGCGGCGTGAGCGAGCCGCTCTGCAAGGCGCTCGAGAGCTTCGGGACGAGCCTCGGGGTCGCGTTCCAGCTCGTCGACGATGTCCTCGACTTCGCCGGCGACCCGGAGGCGACCGGCAAGGCGCTGCTCACGGACCTGCGCGAGGGCAAGATGACGTACCCGCTGCTCCTCGCCATGGAGCGCGACCGCGAGCTCACGCCCGCCCTCGAGGCGCACTGCGCGTCGGAGGACACGGCCGTCGAGCCGGAGCTCGGCCGGCGCATCGCGCGGATCATGGTCGAGGAGCGCGTCGTGGACGACTGCCTGGAGCTCGCGTCCCGGCTCTGCGGGGACGCGGTGCGGAGCATCGAGCCGCTCCCGGAGAGCCCGGCGAAGGCGGCGCTGGAGGGGGTCGCGATGTCGACGCCCCGGCGGAAGCGGTGAGCGGCGATGACGAACCCCTTGATGCGGTGCGCGGAGCGCGCGCCGCTCGCGAGCGCGCGCGGCGCGCGGAGACACCCGATGAGCCAACACGTGTCCAGCCGGATCAGCGGCTTCTACAAGCGGTGCCTCGAGGAGCGGCTCCGCGCGATCCAGGCGCTCGGTCTGCTCGACGAGGAGGCGCTCGCGCACCTCGCCAGCGGGGGCGGGCTGCCGACGGCGGTGGCCGATCGGATGTGCGAGAACGTCATCGCGACGCACGCGCTCCCGCTCGGCCTGGCGCTGAACTTCCGCGTGAACGAGCGCGACGTGCTGGTGCCGATGGCGGTGGAGGAGCCGAGCGTCATCGCCGCCGCGTCGAACGCGGCGCGCATGGTCCGGCGGTCGGGCGGCTTCTCCGGCGAGGCGGACCCGCCGATCATGACCGCCCAGGTCCAGCTCGACGACGTGCCGGACGCGGAGGCGGCCGCGGCCCGGCTGGAGGCGGCCCGCGCGAGCCTGCTCGCGGCCGGGGACGCGGCCATCCCCAGGATGGTGGCGCGCGGCGGCGGCTGCCGCGATCTGGAGGTGCGCGTCCTCTCGGCGGAGCTCGGCGTGCTCGTCGTGCACCTCTACGTCGAGGTCGGCGACGCCATGGGCGCGAACCTGGTCGACACCGTCGCAGAGGCGGTGGCGCCGCTCGTGCAGCGCATCGCCGGCGGGACGCTGGGCCTGCGGATCCTCTCGAACCTGACCGTCCGCCGACTCGTCCGGGTGACGGCCACCGTGACGGACGACGCGATCGGGGGCGCGGACGTGGCGAGCGGCATCGCGCGGGCGAGCCGCTTCGCGGAGCTCGATCCGTACCGGGCGACGACCCACAACAAGGGCTTCATGAACGGGCTCGACGCGGCGGCCGTGGCGCTCGGGCAGGACTTCCGCGCCATCGAGGCGGGCGCGCACGCCTACGCGGCGATCGGCGGCCGGTACCGGCCGCTCAGCACGTGGGAGCGCATCCCGGGCGGGCTCGTGGGGCGGGCGGAGCTGCCGCTCGCCGTCGGCACGGTGGGCGGCGCGACCGAGGTGCACGCCGGCGTGCGCGCGGCGCTGCAGCTCGTCGGCGCGAAGAGCGCGCGCGAGCTCGCGGTGGTGCTGGCGTCCGTCGGGCTGGCGTCCAACCTGGCGGCGCTGCGCGCGCTCGCGAGCGAGGGCATCCAGCGAGGCCACATGCGGCTCCACGAGCGGAAGCGCGCGATCGGCGGCACGTCGACGGCGGGCGGGGAGTCCGCCGCGCCGCCGTCCGGCGAAGGCAAGCGGTTCGCCGCAGAGCGCGCCGAGGCGCCGCGCGCGGTGCACCAGGCGGGGGGCGGGACATGAGCGAGGCGAGCCAGGATCAGGCGCCGCGCGGCGGGCGCCGCTTCGGCACGGGCGAGATGTTCGACGGCATCGCGGAGCGGTACGACCTTTTGAACCGCGTCATCTCGCTGGGGCTCGATCAGGGCTGGCGGCGGCGCGCGGTGCGCTCGCTCGAGCTCTCGCCCGGCGCGACGGTGCTCGATCTCGCGACCGGCACCGCCGATCTCGCGATCGCGATCGCGCGGGCGCACGAGGTGAAGGTCATCGGGGTCGATCCGTCGCAGGGGATGCTCGGCGTCGGCCGCCGGAAGGTGGAGGCCGCGGGGCTCGCCGGGCGGGTCGAGCTCGAGGTCGGCGACGCGCAGCAGCTCCAGCTCGGCGACGCGAGCGTCGACGCGATCTCGATGGCGTTCGGGATCCGCAACGTCCCGGATCGTGCGCGGGCGCTCCGCGAGATGGCGCGCGTCACGCGGCCCGGGGGGCGCATCGCGATCCTCGAGCTCAGCGAGCCGCGCAGCGGGCTCATGGGCAAGCTCGCGCGCTTCCACATCCACACGGTCGTCCCGTACGTGGGCGGCGCGATCTCCGGCAAGGACGAGTACCGGTACCTGCAGGACTCGATCGCGAGGTTCCCGCCGCCGGACGAGTTCGCGGAGCTGATGCGCGGCGCGGGGCTGCGCGTGCTCCGCGTGGAGCCGCTCACGATGGGCGTCGTGTGCCTCTTCGTCGCGACGCCCGAGGGGGCCTGAGGTGCGCGCCAGAGAGGGCCTAGGGGGGCGGTGATGGGCGGGTCGAACCTCCACTCTGCCTGGGCGCAGCTGTTCGTCCGCGCGCTCGCGCAGGCCGGGGTGCGCGACCTGGTCCTCTGCCCCGGCTCGCGCTCCACGCCGCTCGCGATCGCGGCGATGGAGAGCGAGGAGGTGCGCTGCCACAGCGTCGTCGACGAGCGCACCGCCGCGTTCTTCGCGCTCGGGCAGGCGCGCGTCACCGGCCGGCCCAGCGTCTTCGTCTGCACCTCGGGCACCGCCGGCGCGCACGCGCTCCCGGCGATCATCGAGGCGCACCAGAGCTTCACCCCGTTCATCGCGATCACGGCCGACCGCCCGTGGGAGCTCGCCGACGCCGCGGCCGCGCAGACCATCGATCAGACCAAGCTCTTCGGCGACCACGTCCGTCACTTCGCCGAGCTCGGGCTGCCGGATCCGTCGCCCCTCGCGTTGCGCGCGGTGACGCGCATCGCGGCCCAGGCGGTCACGCGCGCGCTGTCGCCGACGCCGGGCCCGGTCCACATCAACGCGCGCTTCCGCAAGCCGCTCGAGCCTGTCGACGCGGCCGGGCCCGAGCCATGGCAGGCAGAGTGGGAGGCGCTGATGCGCCGCGCCGGCACGCGGGTCGTGTCGGCCCGCGCCGGGGTCGATGGGCGCGCGATCGAGGAGCTCGCCGCGCGCTGCGCGCGCGCGGAGCGGGGGCTCATCGTTTGCGGCCCCGCCGAGAGCCGAGAGGACGACGCGCGCGCGCGCCGCGCTGTGCTCGCGCTCTCGCGCGCGACAGGCTTCCCGGTGCTCGCCGAGGGCACGAGCCAGATCTGCTTCGGCGGCCTCACCGACGGCGTCGTGATGCCGGCGTCGTTCGATTCGTTCCTCCGCGCGCCCGAGTTCCGCGCGGCGAACGCGCCCGACCTCATCCTCGAGCTCGGCGCCCCGCCGACGTCGGCCGGCTACGCGACCTACATCGCCGAGCACACGAGCGCCCGCCGCGTCGTCGTCTCTGCGCACGGCTGGAACGACCCGACGAGCGCCGCGGCTGCCCTCGTCATGGGTGAGCCCGTGGAGGTGTGTGAGGCGCTCGCGGCGCGCCTCGCCGGGGCGGCGCTGAGCCTGGGGCGCGGGCGGCGGGACTGGGCCGCGACGTTCGCGCGCGCCGGCGAGATCGCGGCGGCGCACGCCGCGCGGGCCTGCGCCGGGGAGGAGCTGACGGAGGGCGCCGTCGCCCGGATGGTGGCCAGCGCGTGCCCTGCGGGCTCGCTGCTCGCGATCGGCAACAGCATGCCGGTGCGCGACCTCGACACGTACTGCCCGCCGTCGGCGCGCGCGCTGCGCGTGCTGCACCAGCGCGGGGCGAGCGGGATCGACGGCCTCGTGTCGGCGGCGGCGGGCGCGCGCGTGGCGGCCGCCGCGCCGGTCACGTTGCTGCTCGGCGATCTCAGCCTGCTGCACGATCTGACCGGGCTGCTCCTCGCCGCGAAGGCGGCGGGCGACGGCCGAGCGCCGCTCGTCGTCGTGGTGGTCCAGAACGACGGCGGCCGCATCTTCGAGCACCTCCCCATCGCAAGGCGCGGCGCCGAGCTGCTCGAGCGGTGCTTCACGATGCCGCAGCACCTCGATTTCGCGCCCGCGGCGGCGATGTTCGGGCTCGCCTACGAGCGCGCCGGCACCGCCGGGGATCTCGCCCGCGCGCTCGCCGCGGGGTACCAGCGGGCGGGCGCGACGCTGATCGAGGCGGTGGTGCCGCCCCACGACGGCGCCGCCCGCGTGGCGCGGCTCTGGTCCGACGTTCGTCGCGACGTCGCGGCCCTGGGCAGCGCGCCGGCCGCGGACGGCGCGGCGGCCGATCTGCAGACTCCATGAGCGGCGCGCGCGCCGAGAACCCCGAGCTTGCCGAGAGGGATCCACGATCATGAGCCAGGTCAACGCGAACACGAGTCCGGCACCCGACGACGTCGCGCGCGGCGCGTCCGGCGAGGGCGCCGCGCAGCGCGGGGGCGCTCGCGCCGCCGCGAGGGCGCGCGGGCTCCGCGAGCCGGGGAGGGGAGCGTGAGCGCCGCGGCGGCGCATCGGGCGACGGGCGTGGCGGGCGCGGCGGCCGCGGGCGGGGTGCGCCCCGGCTCGCTCCGGGCGTGGCTCCTCGCGTGCCGGCCGGCGACGCTCACCGCTGCGCTCGCGCCGGTGATGGTCGGGACCGCCGTCGCCTACGCGCTCGGCGGGATGCGGCTCGGCCCCGCGCTCTCGGCGCTCGCGGGCGCGATGCTCATCCAGATCGCGACGAACTTCGCGAACGACGTCTTCGATCACGAGAAGGGCGCCGACACGCACGAGCGGCTCGGCCCCACGCGCGCCGTGCAGGCGGGGCTGCTCACCCCGCGCCAGGTGCGCGCCGGGCTGCTCGTCACGATCGCGCTCACGCTGCCGTTCGGGGTGTACCTGGCGTTCGTGGGCGGGTGGCCCATCGTGGTGATCGGCGTCGTCTCGATCCTCGCTGGTGTCGCGTACACCGGGGGGCCGTACCCGCTCGGCTATCACGGCCTCGGCGACCTCTTCGTGTTCGTGTTCTTCGGCCTCGTCGCCGTCTGCGGTACGGCGTTCGTCCAGCTCGGCTCGGTCCCGCCGCTCGCGTGGGCCGCGGCCGTGCCGATCGGCGCCATCGCCACCGCCGTGCTCGTCGTCAACAACATCCGCGATCGCGAGACGGACGTCGTCGCCGGCAAGCGCACGCTCGCCGTCCGGCTCGGGCGCCGCGCGGGCGTCATCGAATACGCGATGCTCTTCGCCGCCGCCTACGCGGTGCCGGTCGCGCTCGCCGTCGGCGAAGGCCGGCGGTGGACGCTCCTCGTGCTCGCGACGTTCCCTCGCGCGGTGCGCCTGCTCCGGGTGCTGGCGACGACCGACGGCCGGCCGCTCAACGACTGCCTCGCCGGGACGGCGAAGCTGCTGCTCGCCTACGCGCTGCTCTTCTCGCTCGGCCTCGCGGCCCAGCTGTAGGGATCATGCGCGTCGTCGATGCCCGCCTCGCGTCCCGGATCCTCGATGGCGCGCGCCGCGGCCTCGTGCTGTCGCTCACCGACGACGAGGGGCGCGTCGGCCTGGGTGAGGCCACGCCGCTCCCCGGCTTCTCACCCGACACGGCCGACGAGGACCAGCGCGCGCTCGCCGAGCTGCCGGGGGCGCTCGGCGCGATCGAGTTGCCGGCCGAGGGCGCTCCGTCGACGGCGACGGTGTCCGCGCTTCTGCGCGCGCTCGCGCCGCTGTCATCGCGGCTGCGCGATCTCCCGGCGGCGCGCTTCGCCCTGGAGACGGCGCTGCTCGATCTGCTGGGCCAGCGCATCGGCCTCTCGATGTCGGCGTGCCTCGGCGGACAAGGGCGCTACGCCGAGGTCCAGGTCAACGGGCTGCTCACGACCTCGGTGCCGCTGCCGGAGATGCTCGCGCGGGCTCGCGCGCTCGTCGTGCGCGGCGTCCGCGCGATCAAGGTGAAGCTCCGCTCGCGCGGGGAGGACGGCTTCGCGCGCGACCGCGAGGCGCTGCGCGCGCTGCGGCGGGAGCACCCGGGCGTCGAGCTCCGGCTCGACGCGAACGCGGCGTGGTCGCTCGACGAGGCGCCCCGTCGGCTCGCGCTCCTCGCGCCGCTCGGCCCGCGCTTCGTCGAGCAGCCTGTCGCGCCGGAGCTCCTCCACCACCTCGGCGCGCGCGAGGTCCCGTGGGCGGCCGACGAGTCGCTCGCGGTCGAGGGCATGCCGGAGCGCCTGCTCGAAGCGGAAGGCTGCGCTGCGTTCATCCTGAAGCCCGCGATGCTCGGCCTGCTGCGCGCGCATTCGCTCGGCTGCCGGGCGCAGGCGCGCGGCCTCGACGCCGTGGTGACGCACCTCTTCGACGGGCCCATCGCGCTCGCCGCCTCGTGTGAGCTCGCGCTCGCCTTGCCGCGCGCGCCGCTCGCGTGCGGCCTCGACGCGCACGCCGGCCTGGAGGCGTGGCCCGCGATCCGGATCCCGCAGCTCCGCGAGGGCGGCCTGGTCGCGGCCAGCGATCAGCCCGGCCTCGGCATCCGGCCATGGACGGGCTGAGCCTCCTCGATGCTGTGCGCGATCCCGAGATCGCCTCTCGGACCGCGATCGTCCTCGGCGGCGCCGAGGACGACGCGCAGCGCGCGATCGACGTCCCCGCCCTCGGCGTCGGCCCCGGCGGCGCCCTCCGCTTCGGCGAGCTGGCGCCCGCGGTCGCGGCCGTATCCGGCCGGATCGCCCGGGCGGGGATAGGGCAGGGAGCCCGCGTGGCGCTCGTCGCCCCGAACGCGCTCGGGACCGTGGTCGTCCTCCACGCGCTGCTCGCGCTCGGCGCCGTGCTCGTCCCGATCCACCCACGTCTCACGGCCGGCGAGGCGGGCCTCCTGATCGACGACGCGCGCCCCGACCTCGTGCTGCGCGAGCCTGCGCTCGCCGCCCTGCTCGACGACGCCGCGCCGGAGATCGGCGCGCTCCGCGAGCGCGGGGCGCGCGCCGCCGAGGCCGCGCGCGTCCCTCCGCCGGACGCTTCCGGCGATCTCGCGATCGTCTACACCTCGGGCACCACCGGGCGTCCCAAGGGCGCGGTGCTCTCGCGCCGCGCGTTCCTCGCCGCCGCCGAGGGGAGCGCGGCCAACCTCGGCGTGCGCGACGACGATCGCTGGCTGCTCTGTCTTCCGCTCTGCCACGTCGGCGGCCTCTCGATCGTGACCCGCTGCTTGCTCGCGCGCCGCGCTGTCATCCTCGCGCCTCGCTTCGAGCCCGCCTCGGTGCTCGCCTCGATCGCCCGCGACCGCGCGACGCTGCTCTCCGTGGTGCCGACGATGCTGCTCGCGCTGCTGGAGGCCGATCGCGACAACGTCCTCGCCCGGCTCCGCGCGGTGCTCGTCGGCGGCGCGGGCGCTCCGGCGCGGGCGCTCGACGAGTGCGCGCGCCGCGGGGTCCACGCGCTCACCACGTACGGCCTCACCGAGGCGTGCTCGCAGGTCACCGCGCAGCGCCCGCGCGATCCGCGCGCGACAGAGCCGGGCTCCGGCTCCCCGATCGCCGGCGTCGAGCTCCGCATCGAGGGCGCCGGCAGCGACGGCGTGGGCCGCATCGAGATCCGCGGCCCGGCGCTGTTCCGCGGCTACTACCGCGGCCCCGACCGCGCGCCGGAGCTCTCGGTCGACGGCGCCGGGTGGTTCGGCACCGGCGATCTCGGCGCGCTCGACGCCGCCGGGCGGCTGCACGTCGCGGCGCGCCGCAGCGATCTCATCGTGACCGGCGGAGAGAACGTCTACCCCGCCGAGGTGGAGCAGGTCCTCGCGTCCTGCGAGGGCGTCGCCGGCGCGGTGGTGTTCGGCGTGCCTGACGAGCGCTGGGGCCAGGTCGTCGCCGCGGCGATCGTCCCCGATCAGGCCTCGCCCTGCGAGGCGGGCGGCGCCGCGCCCTCCCCCGCATTGCTCGGCGATCTCGCGGCCGTCGTCGCGGCGCGGCTCGCCCCGCACAAGCGCCCGCGGCGCCTCTGCGCCGTCGCGGCGCTGCCGCTCACCGCGGCCGGCAAGCTCGATCGCGCGGGCGCGGCGGCGCAGCTCGCGGCCGCGCTCGCCCCGTTCCCGCCGCGCTAGCGCCCGGCGCGCCGTCCGGCGGCCGCCGCTCGGCGCGGCTAGGCGAGCGCGCTGCGCAGATCGTCCGGGAGCGGGCACGGCGTGAAGCGCGCGCCGTCGATGCACACGTGCACGGTCTGCCCGATGGCGGCGACCCGGCCCGCCGTCGTCACGCGGTAGCCCACCGTGAACGACGTGTCGCCGAGCTTCGGCGCGAGCACCTCGACCTCGATGGTGTCACCGAACCGGAGCGGCAGGAGGTAATCCGCCTCGGCGTGGACGAGCGGCAGCTTGATCGTGCCGCCCGCGATCATCGCAGGAAGGTCGATGCCTCGCTCCTTCAGCGCGATCATGTACGCGTCGCTGAAATACTCGAGGACCCGCGGATAGAAGACGATCCCGGCCGCGTCGACGTCCTGGAAGCGCACGGCGCGGCGCTCCACGGCGAGGCGCGGCGCGGTCTGCTTGAGCTCATCGACGCTGAACGCGCGCTTCATCGCGCCGCAGGGTAGCGCAGAGGCGCCGAGCGCGTCGCGAGGAGCGGGGTGCTCCGCCGCACCGCGGCGCCCTCCTTCTCCGGCTCTGACGCGGGCGGTCAGGTCTGACGCCGGCGCTTCATCGAGTCGTTCTGCTGTCCCTTTCTGCTCGCCGTCGTCCGTTTCGCGGTCCATGCTCGCCCGCGATGGCTGACCGACGTCCCGGCGGTCTCGGGGCCGGGTCCCGCAGGCTGCGTCGCGCCACCTCGAAGGATCGCGAGCGCCGCGCGATGCGATGCCTCGGGGAACGAGCGCCGCGTTCCCGCGGCGTGCTCGCGGCGCTCGCTTGCCTCCTCGCAGCGAGCTTCGCGGCCGCGTGCGAGTCGACGCCGGTATCGACCCCGACGCCGATGCCCTCTCAGAGCCCGCCGGTCGCCGCGCTGCCGCGGCCTGCGTTCGCGGAGACCTCGGCGCCGACCGGCGCGGCGCACGCGTCGAACCCGCTCGGCCTCCCCCCGTACCCGATCAAGCTCGAGCCAGGCCGCCGCGTGTTCACCTTCTCGGACCGGATGCTCGCCGGGGCCAAGCTCGGGTCCACGCTCGTGCTGTACGCGGCGACCGTGGTCGGCTTCGACGGCGACGATCTCATCGTCGAGGGGAGGGGGGGACCGTCGTACAAGGTTCACCCGGGCTACGTCATCCCCGTGCCCGACGCGCCCCGCCTCCGGCCCCACGACCCGCTGCTCACGGAGTGGAACGGCGTCATGAAGCACGCCGTCCTCACCCGCTTCGTGAAGGACAAGATCGAGGTCCGCTACACCGACATGGACCCGCGGACCCCGCTCGCGCAGCTCAAGGGCGTTCGCTTCGTCGTGCAGACCGCGGGGCTCGCCCCCGGCAACTTCGCCGCATGGAAGGACGGCGAGACGTGGCGCCACGTGCTGCTCGTGTCGCGGCTCGGCGGTCCTCCGGCCGAGCCGGGCGCCGTCCTGACGTCGCTGTCCAGCAGCTCCGCGCGGTGGTTTGCCCTCGGTTATGGCGGCGCCGCGCTGCTCGCCGACGAGTCGGCGCTCCGTCCGCTCCCCGTCAAGCCGAAGCTCAAGATCGGGGCGAGCGTCTGGGCCGAATGGGTCGGCGCGCTGCGGCCCGCCGTCGTGCAGAGCGCCGAGGAGACAGGCCTGTTCACGGTCAAGTTCGAGCGCGCCGGGCGGCCGGCCACGGTCGGCTGGGGGCTGCTCACACCGCCGCTCGATCCGTGACCGCGCGCCGGCGATCCTGAGCCGAGCAACGCCGCTTGCACGCCGCGCCGGTGCGCACGAGGCTACGCGTTTTCGCCCGACATGGAGAGTGGTAAGCGCTGTAGTATGGATCTCAGGAGCGCATGGCTGGCGACGCGCCAGTGGGTCCCTTTCACCCTCAGGACAATGGCCTACGGCACAGTGTCTCTGACGCTGGGCCCCCTCACGCCGCAGCGCTCGGCGAGCCTCTGGGCGATGCGACGCTGGTGTCAGGCGAGCGCGCGAGGGCTGGATATCGAGATCCAGGCGAGCGGACTCGAGAACGTCCCTCCCGGGGTGTTCGTCTACTGCTCCAACCACCAGAGCCTTCTTGACATCCTGGCCCTCGGCGCCGTGCTGCCGGGCGATTTCAAGTGGGCCGCCAAGCGCTCCCTCATGAAGATCCCATTCCTCGGCTGGCACCTCCGGCTCGCGGGTCACGTGCCGGTCGATCGCACGGTCGGCTCCCGCGCCGCGGTCGAGGCGATCTCGCGGTTCGAGGCGGTGCTCAAGAGCGGCAAGCCGCTGCTCGTCTTCCCCGAGGGGACGCGGAGCGAGGACGGCATCCTCCGGCAGTTCAAGAACGGCGGCTTCTATGCAGCCGTCCGCGCCGGCGTGCCCGTGGTGCCGGTCGCCATCGACGGCACGCACCTCCTCATGAAGAAGGGCGCCCTCGACACCGGCGACGGCACCCTGCGGATCGTCCGCGTCCGGGTCGGCGCGCCGATCGCCGTGCGCCCCGACGGCCGCGAGGGCGCGCGGGTCAACGAGCTGCGCGAGCGCGCCCACGCCGCGGTGAGCGAGCTCCTCCGCTCGATCGGCGGTCGCGTCGAACCTCCGGCCGGCGCCGCGGCCGCGTCGGAGGCGCCGGCGAGCGGCGCCCGGACCGAGCAGGCGTCCGGCTGACGGGGCGACGCGCCGGCGGGGCGGATCAATCGCAGAGGCTGGGGAGCGCGTCGATCTCGGCGAACAGCTCGTCGTAGCCGTCGATGCGACGGCCGCCGTGCGCCTCATCGTCGAACCGGTAGAACACGCGCCGCGCGACCGGCGTCACGCCCCCGTTGTCGTAGGCCTCGGCGTCGGTCGCCGTGTTGCCGAAGGCCCACGCGGGCAGCATCTCCCTTCCGTCGAACAGCCGCTCCAGCTCCGCTGTCTTGTACTCCACGGCGCTGTCGCCCGTCGCGCCTGTCAGGCTCAGCGTGGTGTGCACGATGCCAGGCGGGAAGCCGTACGCCTCGAGGAAATCGCGCGTGCGCTGGACGAGCCACTCCGGCCGCGCGGTCAGGTACATCGGGCGATAGCCCTTCGACGCGAGCCGGTGGAGCGCCGCCGCGGCGTGCGCGTGCGCGTCGGGCAGCTCGCCGAGGAGCAGCGAGGTGAACTCCTCGGTCTCCGTGCCGGTGAGCGTCCCATCGACGTCGCTGACGAACATCGGCGTGCCCCGCGGGACGACCTCGATGAAGAGGTCGGTGCTCGAGAGGTCGCCGCGGACGACCAGGTGGACCCGGTGCCGGCCCGGACCGAGCCGCTGCGCCGCGGGGATCTCGAAGTAGACGCGGCCGCCGTCATCGCTGACCCCCTCGACCGCGCGGTGCGCCGAGTCCGCTTCCGTCGTGGTCGCCGAGCCGAGGCGCTCCCACGCGCCGCCGCAGCCGCGGAGCAGATAGATGTCGACCCGCTCGTCCTTCAGGTCCTTGTCCGTGATCCCGTAGGCGAACTTTCCGATGATCCACTGCGGGTCGTCCGGCGTCAGGTAGAGGTCGCGTCCGCGGTGGTTGGGGCTCCCAGCGCCGGCGATGAGGTACGAAGACGGGTGATTCCATGCGAGCTCCTCGCCCGGATCGGGCGGCGCCGCATCGCACGCCGGAGGTGGGTCGCAGGAGGCTCCCGGCGCCTCGCCGCCGCTCGAACCGCCGTCCTCGCCGCTCAGCGCGCCGCCGCCGCCATCGCCCTTGCCCCCGCCGCCATCGTCCTGGCCCCCGCCGCTGTCCTGGCCGTCGCCATCGCTGCCCCGGCCATCGTCATCACCTCCCTGGCCACCGCCCCCGCCTCCGCTCGACGTCCAATCGAGCGCCGCGTCGGCCGATCCGCAGCCGATCGCGAGCGCTGTTGTCGCCATGACAAGTAGGATCCTGGTCTGCATCGGGCCCGAGTGTGACCGAGTCGCCCCCGTTCGAACAGCGACCTCCGGTCGTCGAGGGCCTCCCGGCGGACCGCGCTCGCCCCTTGCGCGCTGGCTCGACTCCGGGCAATCGTAGCGCCCCCAACGATGCCCAAGCCCGATCCGAAGGTCTTGCTTCGCCACGCCGGTGGCTATCTCAAGGCGCACCCCGAGGAGCTCGCGAGGGCGCTCCGCGGCGCGCTCCGCCTGCGGTTCGGCGTCCCGATCGATGCGCTGCGCTATCTGGCGCGAGAGCTCAGCGGCGGCAAGCGCGCGCCGAAGGACATCGTGATCGAGGCCGCGCCCCCGGGCCTGCGCCTCGCCCTGACCGTGAAGATCATGGGCGCCCCGATCCGGGCCTCGTTCACGGCCTTCGCCGAGGAGCTCGACGTGCGCGCGGACGCGATCCAGGTCGGCCTGCGGATCGCCGACCTCAAGCTGCAGGTGATGGGCGACGAGGCCTCGCCGATCGCCGGGCTGATCGGCTCGGGGGCGATCGACCTGAACAAGCCGGGCGATCTCGTCTCCTTCATGCCCAAGCGGCCCGCCGCGCTGATCGACGCCAAGGGTGACAGGATTACCCTGGATCTCCTCAAAATCCCGGCCCTCAGCGGGAATCCGACGGTCGTGCGGGCGCTGCGCATCTGCGCGCCGGTGCTCGGTGTCCGTGCGCTCAAGACCAAGGATGACCACCTGGACGTGCACCTCAAGGCCACCCCCTCCGGGGTCGCCGCCGCGATCGCCGCGGTGCGCGCGGGCCTCTGAGGCTCTTTCCGGTGGGGGTCGTCGCCCGCTAGACTTCTCCGTGCATGTCTCGGCTCCCCGAGCCCGCGCCGGCTGCGCTCTCGCTCCAGTTCCTTGCCGAGATCGCATCCGGGGCCACCACCCGCGTTGATCTCTGCAGGTCGGCAGGTCCGCACCGGCCTGGGGAGCTGCTCGCCGTCAAGCGGCTGCACCCGCACTTCGCCGAGGATCAGAACGTCTCCACGCGGTTCCTCGACGAGGTGCGCACGACCGCGGCGCTCAAGCACCCGAACGTGGTCGAGGTCGCCGGCTGGGGGACGGACGAGCAGGGGTGGTACTTCGCCGTCGAGCTCGTGCAGGGCGTGAGCCTCGCGCGGCTCATGAAGACCGTCTTCGACACCGGCGAGATGTTCTCCGAGCGGCTCGTCGTCCACGTCGGCGCGACGCTCTGCCGCGGGCTCAGCGCGGCGCATGAGCTCCGCTCGCCTGCCGGCGCGCTGCTCAACCTCGTGCACCGCGATCTGACGCCGGGCAACGTGCTCGTCGGGTTCCAGGGCGAGGTGAAGATCGCCGATTTCGGGCTCGCCAAATCGTCGCTCCGCGTGATGACGACGGCCGTCGGGGCGCGCCGGCGCGTGACGACGTACATGGCGCCGGAGCAGGCCCGCGGGGGCCCCGCCGACAGGCGCTCCGACCTGTTCTCGCTCGGCGTCGTGCTGTTCGAGCTCTTCACCGGCAAGCACCCGTGGCCGTCGACGAGCGACTACGAGCTCCTGCGGAGCATGTCGACGCAGCCCGCGGCCGACCTGCGGGAGCTCCGGCCGAAGATCGACAAGGAGCTCGTGTCGATCGTGATGCGCTGTCTCGAGAGGGACCCGCCGTCGCGCTTCCAGAGCGCGGACGAGATCCTCGCTCGGCTGGAGGGCTGGCTGCACAGCCACGGGTACCACGAGGGGAACGAGGAGGCGCTCGGGCGCTTCGTGCGGCGCAACGCGATGAGGCAGATGCGCTGGTTCGAGCGCGCCGTCACCGGCGGCTTCGCCGGGGTCGCCAAGGCGCCGCGCCCCTCGCTCTCGACAGCCGAGGCGATCCCGCGCCGGCCCTCGGCCGATCCGCGGGGCAGGGGGGCGAACGCCCTCGGTCGGCTCCGCGGCGGCGGGGGCGCGCGCGCTCAGAACGACGACGCGACCGACATCGAGGCGCGCCGCGCGACGCTGTCCCCGTCGCCGACCGGCCTCACGCCGCGCGAGGCGGACGCCGCGGACGACGACCTCGGCCGGCGTGGACCGATGGCCTCCGAGACGGCCGACGAGGCGACGGTCGTCGTCGGCAGCAGCGGCAGGGTGCGCGCAGACCCCGGGTCCTCCAGCTCGAGCGGAGGACGGCGCCGCAGCAGACTGCCCTCGTACGGATCCCTCACCGATCGGGACAGCGAGCCGCTGCCGGTGTCGGGGAACGAGCTGCGCGCGACGTCCGGGAACGAGGCGACGCCCTCGATCTCTCCCGTGGCCGCGTTCTCCGTGGATCACGACGCCGACACACCGCTCACGGCGCACGGCGCGCCGGGCGTGGCGAGGCCGCTGCACGCGGAGGTCGACCGCCTCACCACCGAGGCGCTCCGGCTCCGCGAGGAGGCGCGCTTCGCGGTCGCCCACGCCGAGCGCAAGCTGGCGCTGGCCAAGGTGGCCGCTCACCTCTCCGAGATGGCCACCGAGGCGCTGCGCCTCTCCGCGAGCGCCGCCCCGGAGCGCGCGTCGCACCGCCTCGACGAGGCGCTCGCGCTCGAGCGGGCGATGCACAAGGTGATGTCCGCGCCGCTCACGCTCGCGCCCGAGGCGACGGCGCTGCCCCTCGCGTGGGGCAACGAGCAGCGGGCCATCCTCGCCCAGCTCGGCCTCGAGCACCTGGCGTCACCGACCGCGTCGCGGCCCTCGGATTTCGGCGCACCCCCGCATCGGCTCACTCCGGCGCCCGGGGACGCGAGCGCGGCCCCGCATCGGCTCACTCCGGCGCCCGGGGACGCGAGCGCGGCCCCGCATCGGCTCACTCCGGCGCCCGGGGACGCGAGCGCGGCCCCGCATCGGCGCACGCCGACGCCCTGGGATGCGGGCGCGGCCCAGCCGTTCATGGGCGCCGACCCCGCGAGGAGCGACGCGGCATGCGCGCCATCCGCCGCGCTCGCCGTCCGGGTCGACGCTGCCGGCGACGCGATGGGCCCGCCCACCGCCGCGGACGCCGTCGCGTTTCAGGCCAGCCTCCGGCCGATGCTCCTCGGCGTGCCGCGCGCGCTCGCGCTCGCCGTCGCGGCGGCGGCCTTCATGGCGTTCGTCTTGCTGGCCTGGTTCTATTCCTGAAGCGCCGCTGCGCGCGCTGGCGGGGCAGCGCGCGAGCGCGCCCGACGCGCCGAGACGTCGCTTGATCCCGGCGGGGCACGGCGGCTACCGTCCTTGGATCATGAGCGAGCAAAGCGACTGGGTGCTGATCGGCCTGGATGAGACCACGGCGCGCCGGCAGGGGATCCCCGCGCGCATGCCGGTGCCTCGGGGGGAGTTCGAGGGGCTGGCTGACAAGGGGCTCAGCATCGACGCCGCCCGCAAGTGGATCAAAGACTTCCTCACGAACTCCGAGCCCGGCAAGAGCGGCGTCTGGCGCAAGCAGAACAGCACGCTCGTCTCGCAGTTCGAGGCGTTCCTCGACAAGGCTCCGGTCTGGGAGCGCGCGCAGAAGGCGTTCGGCGAGCGCGACTACGAGAAGGCGATCTCGGCGCTCAAGCGCATCATCACGATGGATCCCGACGATCACGCCGCGCGGCTGAACCTCGCATCGGCGCAGGCGAACATGGGCGATCACCCCGCGGCGCTGAAGAGCTTCCAGGCGATCCGAAAGACGTTCCAGGGGGACGCCGACTACCACGTGGCGGTCGGGCAAGTGCACCTGGCGATGCAGAAGAAGGACGCCGCCCTCGACGAGATGGTGCTCGCGCTCGAGGCGAAGCCCGACTGCCAGCCGGCGCTGGACGCGATGGTCCAGCTCGGGGTCCTCCTGCCGATCTACGAGAACCCGCGCGACGCGGCCTCGCTCGTCTACGTGCGCTCCGACGCGGTGCTCGAGTACCTTGCGGGCCAGTGGGACGCGGCGCCGCGCGACGGCGCCTTCTACCTCGAGCAGCTCGCCTACCACGAGCGCGAGCTCCGCCACGACGTCGCGCTGGCTGCAGCGGAGCGCGCCGTCGCCGCCTCGAGCGAAGGGGCGAGCCGCGAGCGCGCGCACCTCGCGCGGATCGCCGCGCTCCGCTCGCTCGGGCGCACCGACGAGGCGCTCGCCGCGGCCGAGGCCTTCGCCGCGGCGGCGCCGTCCTCGTCGGGCGCCTGGGTCGAGCTCGCCAAGTGCCTGTCCCAGGCGGGCCGCGGCGCGGAGGTGCCCGCCGCGGTCGAGCGCGCGCTGGAGAGCGACCCAGGCGACCTCGCGGCGCTCTCGCTCCGGTTCTGGCCGAGCGATCCCGCGGACATCCAGAAGGTCAACGAGGCGATCCCCGCGCTCGCCGCCTTCGTCGCGGCTCACCCCGAGAGCGCCGGCGCGCGCCGCTCGCTCGCCCGCGCCGAGCTGGTCGCAGGTCGGATCGACGACGCGCTCGCGGGCTTCGCGGCGGCCGTCGCGCTCGCGCCCGGGGACGACGACCTCCGGGCCGAGTACTGGACCGAGCTCGGGAAGCAGCAGCGGTACCCGGACATCATCGCCGACGCCGCGAAGCTCTCGGACCTCGCGAAGCGCGACTGGAAGCTCCGGTGGAACGAGGCCGAGGCGTACGCCGCGCTCGGCAAGAACATCGAGGCGCGGGCGGCGTTCTCGGCCATCAACTTCGACGAGTCGCTGCACGTCGACGTGCGCCGCAGGGCCAAGCGCGCCGTCAAGACGATGGATGAGACGCCGCCCGTCGCGCCGTGACGCCTGGCCGCGGGCGGCGCGCGCTCAGAGCGAGCCGGAGACGCCGAGCCCGACGGTGTCGCCCGTGACGATCGGCTTCACCGACAGGGCGACGTCGTTGCGGACGAGCTTCTTCTCCGGCGCGGCGAGGCCGCCGATGAACATCGCGGCCCCGGCGACCTGCGCCAGCCCGTCGACCATGAGGACGAAGACGCCGCCGCCCTTCGCATCCGCGGTGCCCACGGTGATGAAGGGGCCGGCGAGCGGGATGTAGAGCGGGAGGTAGCTCTCGCCGCTTCCGCCGCTCGCCCTGTCAGCGCTCTCCGCCACGAGCCCGACCATCGCCGAGAGGATGTAGGTGACGCCGAACGTCACGGCGCCGCCGATGACCAGGCCGCGGCGCGCCCTCTCCTCGACGCGGTAACCCTCCGGGACGGCCTGCCCTTCCTCGTAGTTCATGATCCTCGGGCCAACAGGATACGAGCCGGAAGGCGAGGCGTATCCCGGAGGCGGCGCGTACCCCGGAGGCGGCGCGTACCCCGGGGGCGGGGCGTATCCCGGGGGCGGGGCGTATCCCGGGGGCGGCGCGTATCCCGGAGGCGGGTAGTAGCCGGGCTGCTGCCCATACGGGGCAGGCGCGCCGTACGGCGCAGGGGCCCCGTGAGGCGCGGGCTGCGGCTCGGCGCCTGCGCGCGGCGAGGACGCAGGAGGCGCCTGCGCGAAGGCGGAGGGGGCGCTGAGCAGGAGTGCGGCGAGGGGTGCTGCGCTGGCGAGGAGCGCTCGCCATGGGTGCGTCGAGGCGCCCTGTCCGGGATGGGTCGTCATGGTCAACGACGCTAACGCAGCTCCGTCGCCGAGGTCCAGACGAGCGCAGTACGCCGGCGGGCTGCGTGTGTGCTCCCGGGCGGCGGCTATGCGCGCGTGCGCGCGGGCTCCATCGGCGGGTGCCGCCTCACGGCGCCACCGTCCATGCGCGCCTCGAGCTCCGGCGCGTGGTGGTCCTCCAGGAGCGGCGGGATCTCGCCCGTGATCAACCGCGAGGCGCGCTCGTAGGTCACGTAGGACAGGGCCCACGAGAACAGCACCAGGAAGCGGTTACGGAAGCCGATCAGGAAGAGGATATGGACGAACAGCCACGCGAGCCACGCCAGGAACCCGGAGAGCTTCAGCCTGCCGAAGTCGGCGACCGCCGCGGCGCGCCCGATCGTCGACAGGGATCCCCGGTCGTTGTACCGGAACGGCAGCCGCGGCAGCCCCCGCAGGGTGCGCGCGATGCAGCGCGCGGCGTGGCGCCCTCCCTGGATCGCCGCGGGCGCCACGCCGGGCACGGGCGTCCCGTCCTCCTGCTTCACCGACGCGAGGTCGCCGATCACGTAGATGTCCTCGTGACCCGGCACCGTCAGGTCCGGCGCCACCAGCACGCGCCCTGCCTGGTCGAGCGGCGCTCCGAGGCTGCGGGCGAGCGCGGACGCCGCCACGCCGGCCCCCCAGAGCACGGTCCTGGCTTCGATCCGCTTGTCGCCGATCGAGACCCCCTCCTCGTCGATGTCGGTGACGCGGCAGTTCGTCCGCACCTCCACGTTGAGCGCGGCCAGCTGCTGTTGCGCCTTCTCGCCGAGCTCCGGCACGTACGACGGCAGCACCTGCCCGGCCCCTTCCAGCAGGAGGATGCGGGCCTTGCTCGGATCGATGCGCCGGAACTCGCGCACGAGCGTGTGCCTCGCGAGCTCCGAGAGGGCGCCGGCGAGCTCGACGCCCGTCGGGCCCGCGCCCACCACCACGAACGTCATCCAGGCGCTCCGCCGCGCCGGATCCGGCTCGCGCTCGGCCGCCTCGAAGGCGAGGAGGACGCGCCGGCGAATCTCGAGCGCGTCCTCGACGGTCTTGAGCCCGGGCGCGACGGCCGCCCACGCGTCGTTCCCGAAGTACGAATGCGACGCCCCGGCCGCGACGATCAGCTTGTCGTAGCCGAGCTCGCCGTCCTCGAAGATCACCCGCTTCTGGACGGGATCGATCGCCTTCACCTCGGCGAGGATCACGCTCGTGTTCTTCTGCTTGCGCAGCACGTGGCGGATGGGCGTGGCGATGTCGCTCGCGCTCAGGCCCGCCGTCGCGACCTGATACAGGAGGGGCTGGAACGTGTGATGGTTGTGCCGGTCGATCACGGTCACCCGCACCGGCTCGCGCCGGAGCGCCCGCGCCGCGTAGAGGCCGCCGAAGCCGGCACCGATGATGACGACGTGCTCCATGCCGTGGCCCTGGTTCCCGTACGCCACCGCAGCAAGAGCCGGAGCCGCAGATCTCCCGCTTTGACCCTGGACGTGCAGGGGTGCGCCCTCGCTCGTTCGCGAGATGGAGGCCGCGAGACGGCCGCTCGCGATCCCCTCTCATCCCCCTCTCGTCGGCGTCGCCGTCCGTTCGTCGGGCAGCGCCGGCGTCAGGCGCCCCAGGCGGCGCGCGGCAGGGACCGGCCGATCGCCTCCAGCCCGGCTAAGCCGCTTTGCCCTGGGCGATCCACTTGTTCATGAAGACCGCGCTGACCTCCCACCCTTGCCGCAGCTCCTTCTCGGCGCTGCTCTCGAGCATGCCGCCGACGCCGAACACCTTCGCTTCGATCGTGATCTCGGCGATCCGACGCACCTTGTTGTCGCCGATGGCCTCGGCGCGCACCACGCCTTCGTTGCGCATCTTGTCGGCCAGGGTGCTGGGCGTCAGCTTGAAGGTCCACACGTTCGTCGCCTTGTTCAGCCTGCCCTCTTCGGTGTAGCGGAAACCGGAGCCGAGCAGCTTCTCGACGGGGCCGGGCAAATTCATCTTCGGCTTCCCGGCCGACCTCCGGATGATCTCCGTCGCCGTCTCGACCTGCTCCGTGATCGTGAACTCGGGGAACCCGAGCTCCTTCCTGTAGAGCTCCTCGTTGAACGTCTTGTCCAGGAACAGCTTCCAGAACGTCTCGAGGTTGCAGTTGATCTCGTGTGTGAGGGTGAACTTGCCCATGGGATCGTTCCTTTGCGGTGCGCGGGGTCGATGACGTATAGCTCCGCGTTTACCGCAGCCCGTACGTGGCGTCCATGTCTCGACCCGCGCCGCTGAGCGCGGGATCTGCGCTGGCGACGCGTCCGTCTGCGCTGCGCGCGCCACCGGCGTTGCGCACGGTCGCGTACGCGCGCTCCGGGCGATGCGGGGGCTGGCGGCGGGCTTCCTGCGCTCCTGCGTCCGTGCGATCATGACGCTGTGACGTGCATCCTCGTCATCGACGACGACGCCGCGATCCGAGCCATGTTTGCGCGTTCGCTCCGTACGCTGGGCGACGTCGAGGAGGCGAACGGCGGAGCGCCGGCGCTGCGCCGGCTCTCCGCGCGCAAGTTCGATCTCGTGGTGCTCGATCTGCACATGCCGCTGATCGACGGCTTCAGCGTGCTCGAGTCGCTCTCGGCCAAGGGAGCGCTGAACCGCGACACGCCCGTCTTCGTCGTGACGGCCGATGAGTCGCAGCAGGCGCGCATCCGCGCGCTGCGACGGCACGCGATCTTCCTGCTCTCGAAGCCGGTGAACCTCGCCATGCTGGTGTCGCTCGCCGAGTCGTCGCTGAAGAAAGCCGCGGCCCGCGCCACCCCGCCCCCGCCGCCCGACGAGGCGCAGCCCGAGAAGCCGGACGAGGACTGAGCGATGCGCCGGCCGCGCGGGCTGCGGGGGAGGCAGCCGCGCCCGGTCCGAAGGCGCTACCGCGGCGCGAGGTCGAGGGGGGGCGCAGCGGGGCGCGGCCGCGGCGGCGCCTGGCCGGGGACGGGCCCGCGCGGCAGCGTGGAGGCGGGCGGAGTCGCCGGCAGTCCGGGCTGGCTCGCGGGCCGTGGCGGAGGCCACCCGGTGACGGACGGCGCGGGCAGGGGCCCTGGGACGCGCGGCGCAGGGGTGACCGAGGAGCCCGGGGACGGCGTCCCGGGCGCGGGTACGGCGCCCGGGACGTACGCCGGCTGCCCGCCCGGGACAGGGGCGGCTGCATCGGCGGGCACCGCGGCATCCGCGGCCGCGTCGGCCGGGGCGGCGGCGTCGGCGGGGGCGGCCGCGTCGGCGATCAGCTCGGCCGCGGCTGCATCGCTCGGGGCCGCGGCGTCCGCGACGGCGTCGCTCGCGACCGTCGACGCCGTCGCTGCCGCGCTCGGCGTCGCCGCGGCATCGGCGCCGGCATCGGGCGCCTGCACCGCCGGTGCGGACGCGCTGGGGCTGGCGGAAGGCACCACCACACCGCCGAGCGATATGCGGCCGGAACGCGCGAGCAGCAGGAACGCAACGGCCGCGACCACGCCCAGGACGATCAGCGCGAGCAACGCCACGCGCACGAAGGACCCCTTCGCGGGAGGGGACGCGCGGCGCTCGGGCGCGGACGCGACGGCGCTCGTGGGGCCGCTCGCGTGCGCCGCCGGACCGACGTAAGCCGCCGGCCCCGGGGACACCGGCGGCCCGACGTGCAGCGGCGGCGGGAGCAGCGGCAGCGGCGAAAGCCCCGCCGGGAAATCGAGCGGCGAGCCTGCTCCGTCGGGGTTCGACTTGCGCGTCGCATCCGGCGTCGATTTGCGCGTCGCGTCCGGATTCGACTTGCGCATCGGGTCGGCGTTCGCGCGGCGCGGGCTCGTCGGCGCCGGCATGCGCGAGCTGGCCGGCCCCGACATGCGCGAGCTGGCCGGTCCTGACATGCGCGAGCTTGCGGGTCCCGACATGCGCGAGCTGGCCGGCCCCGACATGCGCGAGCTCGCGGGGCCCGCCGGGGACGAGGGGGGCGCCGCGTCGGCCGCGCCCCCGCCCTCCGTCGCCTCCGGGCCGTCCTGCAGGATCGGCAGCATGGAGATGCGCCGCAGCATCACCTCGGTCGCGTCCTCGGGGCGCGAGGCCTGCGGCTTCTGAGGGTGGGCGCGCTCGGCGAGGATCCGGTCGAGCTCGTCGAGCGCCTGATCGATCCGCTCCTTGCGCGCCTCGGCGACCCCGGGGAGCAGATCGCGCACGAGCTGGCCCACCTGTTTGTCGGTGTAGCTCTCGCGGACCGCGGCGCTCACCTGCTCGAGATCGCGGCGCAGCTCCGCGGCCGTCTGGTACCGCTCGTTCGGGTTCTTGGCGAGCGCCCGCATGATGATGCGGTCGAGCTCCGGGTGGACCTCGGGCATGATCTCGCGCGGCGGCTGCGGGTTGCGGTTGGCGATCTGCTGCATCGCCTCCAGCGGGCCCTTGCCGCGGAACGGCGTGTGGCCCGTCACCAGCAGGTAGAGCAGCACGCCCATCGAGAAGAGATCGCTGCGGCGGTCGAGCGCCCCGCCCATGACCTGCTCGGGCGAGAAATACCCGGTCTTGCCCTTGATCGCGCCGACGCGGCTGGTCTGCGCGCGCGCCCGCGTCTTCGCGACGCCGAAGTCGACGACCTTGACCATGCCGTCGAACGTCACCATCACGTTCTCCGGCGTGACGTCGCGGTGGATCAGGTTGAGGAGCTCGCCCGTGTCGTCGCGGACCTCGTGCGCCGCGTGCAGCCCGGCGCACGCGTCGATCATCACGTGGAGCACCCAGCCGAGCGGCAGGAGCGCGCGCTTCGCCTTCTGGTTCGAGAAGATCTTCGCGATCGGGGCGCCGTCGATCCACTCCATCGCGAGGTACGGCCGATCGCGGACCTCGCCGTACGCGAGGATGTGCACGACGTTCGGGTGGAGGATCCGCGACGCGGTGCACGCCTCGTCGAGGAACATCGCCCGCGCGTCGTCATCCCCGCGCATCGCGTCCGACAGCAGCTTGACGGCGACGATCTGGACGGAGCCGTTGGGCCGCCTGAGCCGCGCAGCCCACACGGCGGCCATGCCGCCCACGGCTGCCGGGAACAGCAGCTCGTAGGGGCCGATCGTATCGCCCGGCTGGAAGTTACCGGGGTCGTCGTCGTTCCAATCACTCCACGGATCTTTGGCCACGCGCTCCCCCACCATGTCGGAAGACGTGCAGCGCGACAAGACCTGGCGCTCGGCCCCGTCTTCCCGCTCCCCTGCGCGGCGCCGCCGGTGTCAGGCCCGGCGACGCTCGCCTACCATGCGCTCGAGCCGCCCGAGCGCCCGGACGAGGACGTCCTCGCTCGGGCCGAAAGAAAAGCGGACGTGGTGGCGGAACCGCGACGGCCGCCCCGCCCGGCGCTTGCCGGGGTTGACGTCGAAGAACTCGCCCGGCACGACGATGATCCGCTCCCCGAGGGCCGCCCGGAAGAAGCCGTAGCCGTCGGAGAGCCCCGGGGGCAAATCCGCGACCGAGCCCCAGACGTAGAACGTGCCCTCGGGCTCCGCGTCGACCGTGACGCCGATCTTGCGCAGCCCGTCGAGCATGATCTCACGCTTGCGCGAGAACGTCCGGTGGATGGCCGTCGTCTCGGCGCGGGTGTGCTCGATGGTAAGCAGCTCTGCCGCGGCGCGCTGCATCGGCTTGGAGCCGCCGCCGTCGAGGAAGCTGCCGGCGCTCGCCACCGCCTCGATGACCTCGCGCGGCCCCAGCGTCCAGGTGACGCGCCAGCCCGGGTAGCGCCAGTTCTTGGTCAGGCCGTCGAAGATCACGACCGGATCGCGGTCGACCTCCTCGACGTAGCGCGCGGCGCTCTCCATCGGGGCGACGTCGCCCATCCCGTAGATGTAGTGCGAGTAGAACTCGTCGAGCAGGAGCGCGCAATCGAGCTCCTTCGCGGTGCGGACCCAGGCGGCGAGCTCCTCGCCGCGCACGTGCTTCCCGGTCGGGTTGCAGGGGTTCGAGGCGAGGATCGCGCTCAGGCCGCGGCCCAGGATCTCGCGGCGCAGGTCGCCGACGGAGAACGAGTAGCCCCGTTCGCCCTCCAGCAGGATCGGGATCGGCGAGAACAGCCGGAAGACGTCGAGCAGCTCCTCGTAGGCGGTGTAATCGGGGAGGAAGTGGCCGAGGTTGATCTGCCCGAGCGCCGCCGCGGCGCGGGTGAGGGCGATGCGACCCCCGCCCGACACCGCCACGTTCTCGGCCGTGTAGCGCGACGGCATGCCCCGCCGGTACGCGCGGTTGTAGAGCGACGCGATCGCCTCGCGCAGCTCCCAGAGGCCGGCCACGGGCGCGTATTCCTGGTCGTCTCCGGAGATCGGCACCGCCGCGCAGCGCGCGGGCGAGCCCGGGAGCGGGCCCGTCTCCGGCTGGCCCTGCCCGAGGTTGCACCAGCCGTCCGTCCCCTCGTCGGCGCCCGGCTCGGAGGGACCCGCGGACGCGGAGTCCCGACCCGGGTTAAAGCCCAGGCGCGCGGCCTCGGTCGTCACGTAGATGACGCCCGTCCGCGGGACCTTCCGGAAAGCGTGGACCGCCCGGTCGTCGCCGCGCGGCGGAGCCGGCGTGTTCCCCCGGTCGCCCGCCGCCCCGGGATCGCTGGGCCGGGCCTCGTCTCCCTGGACGTCGCTTCGCTCGTCGGGATGCTCTCGCTCTACTTCTGTCATCGTTTGTTTCCAGGCACTTCCAGGCATGGGAGGCGCTGCCGTGGCGACCCGGCGGGAGGCGAGCGCCTCAGGCCTGCTGGGCCGTCGGCTTTCCGCCGTCCTCGCTCGCCGGCTCGGGCTGCCGCGCCCACGGCATCGTCTTACCCGAGAAGATCCAGAGCAGGTAATAGCAGAAGGCGAGTGAGACAGCGGTGAGCACCGTGTACTTGTCGTCGTTGTAGTTGAACGTGATCCAGATGAACTGGCTGAGCGCCGCCAGGCCGAACAGGGGTACCTCGATCTGGCGCTTCACCCGGGTGAGCGGCGCGCTCAAGATCATGAATGAATAGTAATAACAGGTCAGCTGCGAGAGCAGGATGACGAAGATCTGGGCGAGGCACTGGGCCACCCACAGCGAGCGGACCCGCCGGCACACGTAGACGAAGCCCGCCAGGGTCGCGGCGATAATCCCGTAGGCGATCCAGCGGTATTTCGCGTAGCGCTCGTTGCGCATCCGCTTCCAGACCTCGAACGGATCGACGAGCTTCGTGTCCTTCGTGTACTTCATGCGGCCGGACTCGACGCCCGTGCCGGGCTCGTGGCCGACGAGCACGCGGAGGCCCATGTGGTTCGTCAGCGGCGTCTGGTCGTGCACCTTGAGCGTGTGCTCGTAGAACTGCCGGTACGAGTCCGTGCCCGAGACCTTCATGCTCACCGGAATGAGCACGGCGGCCGCGAGCACGCCGCCGATCAGCACCTGCACGTGCGACCTCGCCATGCGCTTGTGGCGGACGAGGTGAATCCCGGCGACGGTGAGCCAGCCGATCACGGGCAGGCCCGGGAAGATGCGCAGGAGGCCAGCGTAGACCATGCTCGCGCCCGCGAGCTTGAAGTAGCGCTTCCGGATGAGGCAGGCCGAGAGGACCAGGTAGAAGAGCCAGTCCTGCCGGAGGAACGCGCCGCCCGTCCAGTAGAACGGCGCCGACGACTGGCAGCCCCAGAAGATCGCCGCGACGGCGAAGACCCGCCACCCGAAGGCCCAGTAGAGGGCGGCGAACATCCCGAGCAGATAGAAAATATCGAAGCTGGCGAGGAACTGGAGGTAGCGGGTGCTGGCCGGCTGGAGGTCCGCCCAGAACTTACCCATGATCGTCCAGACCGGCGGCGGGTTGTAGCCGTGGTCCTTCTGCATGTCCTCCCAGTAGCCCTTGTCCGAGGCCGTCCGGAAGAACTGCACGTCGGCCTTGAACGCGTCCCAGCGCTCCGGTGAGAAGTGCGCCTTGCAGATCTCGGGCGTGCTGAGCACCTCGCTCGCCGGCATGAGGAGGTTGTCGCCACCGAGGTTCCGGATCTTCTTGTCCGGGTGGCGAACCTCCTTCGCCATGTCCAGCTTGACCTGCCGCCCCGTGTCCTCGTTCGTGTACGTGACGAGCCCCAGCTCGTCCTGCGCGATCAGCGCGCATTTGTAGAGGCCGTCGTACCCCATCTCCGGGAAGTACTTGGCCCCCATGTAATAATGGAACTGATCCCAGCGGTGGTAATACTTGGGATAGCCGAAGCGGAAGCCGTTGAAGTACGCGATGATGGCGGCGACACCGAGCGCCACGCCGGCGAACCGCTTCCAGCGCTCCGCGATCGGCCGGCGCATCCCCTCGCGGTGCGTCTCGTAGAAGACGCAGAGCGCGGCGCCCATCGCGATCGCCACCTTCGCCATGTCCACGGCGCGAGCGTGCTCGTCGATGTACCGGTCCAGACCATGGAAGAAGAGCGCGATGCCCGCGGCGACCGTGCTGTACCGCGCGAGCACGCGGAGCCGCGACGGGACGAACCAGTTGAGCGCGAACGCGACGCCGAAGTAGGCGCAGAGCGCGATGACGATCTCGATGACTTGTTGTGACGTGAGCTTCATTGCCTGCGGTTCGGATCGGGATCGAGGTGACGCGGGACGCGCCGGCGGGCCTCTTCGCCGGCCTTCCGCGGCAGCACGCCCGGCGTCGGGCGCTGCTGCCGCCCCGACCCGTCGCTGCGGGCTGGAGCCCGTCGGCCGGGGCGACGCCGTAGGTGCAGGACGCACCCCGTCCCGGACGGGCTCCACGGGGGAGGCGGCGCCACCTTAGCCGAAATCCCAGGAGTGTGGCGCTCTCGTTGTGGCCGCCATGGGCATCGGCGGGCGTACCCAGGTGGCGTGCGTGTGACAGGTGTGACCGGGGCGGAGCCGTGTCGGCTCGACATGCTGCGCAATTGAGCGGGCTTCCTCCGCCGAGCAGAGCTCGTGTATCGTCTCCCTTCGTGTCGAACGACAGTTTCTCTTCCTCTTCTTCGGGGGGCTCGGAGCGAGAGGGGGCCCGAGGCCCCTACGGCTTTCTCGTGCGGGTCGACGGTGCGCCGCCGCTCTGGTGCCGGGAGGTGCGGGGCTTCCACCGCGCCGCCGTCGCCGCGGCCGATCCTGACGCGCTGCCTCCCGCGCAGCTCGTGCTCGTCGGCCTCGACGAGGCGGCGCGCGCGTGGCTCGCGTCGTGGGCCGAGGACAGCGAGCGCGTGCGCCGCACGCTGACGATCCGCCGGCTGCTCGACGACCGCGAAGCCACCGCGGTCGTGACGCTGGCGTCCTACGGCTACGGGGTCAACACCGCGCTCGCCGTGGAGTCGGTCGTGGTGCCCGGGGGCGACGGCCCGGCGGCCATCCTGCGCAGCGGGGTCCACACGAAGGAAGAGATCGACGCGATGCTCGCGGTCCTCGCCACGGCGCTGCCGGAGGGCGAGGAGGCGAGCTGGTTCGCACACGTCTGACGCGCGCGGGGCCGGTCACGGCGCGCCGGCCCGCCGCGCGATGTCCTCGCCCTCGTTCCACCGGACCTGTTCCGGCAGCTGCGCGCTTGCGTCCGGCACGTCGTCTCGCTGGAGCGCTCTGCGCCTCGCCCTGGAGACGCGCTTTGCGCCTCGTCCTGCCTGGCTGCTCCCTCCGGTGACGCCTGCCTGGCCGCGTGCGACGTGCGACGTGCGACGTGCGGCGTGCGGCGACGCTCGACGTTCGACGCCTGCCCGGCTGCGCTGCGAGACGCGGTGGGAGCGGTGGGACGATGCGGACCGTGGGTGGACCGTGCGTGGACCGTGGGTGGACATGGATGGAATGGAAGAGAATCACTTTCGATGTTTCGGTGCGTGAGCCCCTTGCTCGCCTGAACAGCGGTGATACGCTGGTCCTCGGCCTCGGACGGAGCATCAGCTCCAGGATGGTCCTGCCGTGGAGCACCACGGTGCTGGGGTCGACACCAGATCGGCGGGCTCTCCGCTGATCCGCAATCGAACACCCTTGCCATGCCGGACGATCTCTTTCGATCCGGCGCGGGGTGCCGGCAAGCCGGAGGAGGGATGGACACCATGCACAGTACCAGTGGCTCTTCTATACCGGAGGCTGGGAACGGCTGACCCTCGTGGAGCGTGGACGCAGGGTCATCGGGGCCTTGCAAAACGCTACCGCGCTCGGCCAGGTCCGGCGCTCGATAACCTGTTGACTGCCATCGCGACCTCCGCGAGGCCGGCAGAGAGGGAATCGAGGAAGACTCAGGTCTTCCGGCAACGATTCTCACCGGCGCTCCGGGGCTGAACGCTCGTCGCGATGGGACAGGGGGGGCGCCGCACAGGCGGGATCAAGCGGGGTCCAGAAGGCCTCCGGTAGAGGCCCACGGGACGGGTCGGGTGCGAACGAAGCACCCGACCCGTTTTTATTTCCATTGCCCGCGAGCGCTTTTTTGTCCTGCGCCGTGCCCGTCTGGTACGCGGGCTCGATGCGGATGCTGCTGCTCGCGCTGCTGCCGGCGTTGCCCCTGCTTCCAGCGTGCGCCGACGCCTTCGGGGATCAGGAGGCGCCGGAGCGGGGGACCGCGCTCGGCGCGTTCCACGTGGTGGGGACACAGACGGCGAACACGTGCGGGGAGGGGGCGCTCGGCGCGAAGCGCCTGTGGGAGTTCGACGTCGCGCTCGCGCGCGGCGACGGCGCCCTGTACTGGAACAACGGCGCCAGCGTGATCGCAGGCGTCATCGACGACGACGAGGTGAGCTTCTCGATCGACGGGCGCGTGGTGGTGGACATGCGCGCGGGCGACGCGCCGCCGGGGCCGCCGTGCTCCGTCGAGCGCCGCGACCGGGCGCTCGGGCAGCTCGGCGGCAGAGGGGATGACGTCGCGGGGTTCAAGGCGACGATGTCCTTCGAGTTCGTGCCCACGGCGGGGTCGCGGTGCGAGGACCTCGTCGCCGGAGAGCTCAGCGTCGCGCCGGTGGTCGCGGCGCTGCCGTGCGGCATGACCTACGATCTCAAGGCCAAGCGGAGCGCGCTCCCGCCCGAGTGAGCGTCGGCTGGGCGTGGACCTCCGGGCGCGCGCCGCGGTAGGGTTCCACGGTCGTGAAGCACGTCATCCATTCTCTGGGCGGGCGCGGCGGGCGGCGCACCGTCCTGGTCCACGGCGGCGCGGGCAACGTCGCTCCGGAGCGGCGGCCGCTGCATGCGGCGGGGTGCCTCCGCGCGGCGCGCGAGGGAGCACGCGTGCTCTCCGCGGGAGGGAGCGCGCTCGACGCGGTCGAGCGCGCGGTGCGCGTCCTCGAGGACGATCCGCTCTTCAACGCGGGCACGGGCGCGTGCCTCAACGAGGAGGGCCACGTCGAGCTCGACGCGTCGATCATGGAGGGCCGCGGGCTCAGGGCCGGCGCGGTCTGCGCGCTCTCGGAGTTCGCCGAGCCGATCGCGATCGCGCGCGCGGCGCTGGAGGACGGCCGGCACGTGCTGTACGCCGCGCACGGCGCCGCGCGGTTCGCGCGGATGAAGGGGTTCACGCCCGTGGGCGAGGCGGCGCTCGTCACGGAGGCGGCCCGGGAGGCGCTCGCGGCGGCCCAGCAAGGCATCCGCGCGACGTCCTGGGCGGGCAACACGGTCGGCGCGGTGGCGCTCGACGAGGGCGGGCTCACCGCCGCGGCGACGAGCACGGGCGGCACGGTCAACAAGCGGGTCGGGCGGGTGGGGGACTCGCCCCTCATCGGGGCAGGGACGTACGCTGACGACGAGGCCGGGGCCGTGTCGACGACCGGCCACGGCGAGGGGATGATCCGGCTCGTCGTGGCGCACTCGGCCGTGGAGCGGATGCGCGCGGGCACCGGCGCGGTCGACGCGGCGAGCGGGATCATCGCGCACCTGGCGGAGCGCCTCGACATCACCGGGGGCGTCATCGCGCTCGATCGGGCTGGGCGGTTCGGGCTGGCGCGATCGACCGCGACAATGTCGTGGGCGGCGGTCGGCGATTGGGGCGAGGAAAGCGGTGTGTGAATTCTCTTTACAGAGAACCACAATTATTCCATGGTCACTGTTCATCGCGTGACGCCCCGGGCGCTCTCGCGTACGCGGTCGTGAGCCTCACTGTCAAACCGCGTTCGTCCTGAGCTGGGGTGTTCGCAACCAAGCCGCGGCGCTGTTGCGCGCGTCGGATCATGGCGTGTCCTGCACGGCGAGGCGGCCTGAACGGTGCCCGATCCACGGGGATCACGCTGGGCTTCGTCACCAGGAGGTCTATCTTATGAATCGGAATTCGCTGCGGTTTCTCTCGGTGGGTCTGCTCTTGGCGGCCGTCGCGTGCGGCGATGACGACGGTGGCTCCGGCGGTGCAGGGAGCGTGTCTTCGGGCACGGGCGGGGCAGGGGGGACCGGCGGCTCTGCCGATGGCGGAGGCGGGGGCGGGGGCGGGGGCGGGGGCGGCGACGGTGGGGGCGGCGCGTCGACGCCTGGCGGGAGCGGGGCTGTCGATACGGGCGAGTACCGCAACCTCTTCGTCGAGAACGGGCGCACGCAGGACGAGGTGAATGCCAAGATCGCGGCCGCCTGGGACCATCTCTTCAAGGGGGATCCGGCCGAAGAGGCCGTCTATTTCGAGCAAGAGGAGAACGACAACGGCCCGCTCGCGCAGATCCGCGACATCGCGAGCGAGGACGTGCGCTCGGAGGGCATGAGCTACGGCATGATGATCGCCGTCCAGACAGACCATCAGGCGGAGTTCAACGCGCTCTGGAACTGGGCGAAGACCTACATGTTCCACGCCGACGAGACGCACCCGGCGTACGGGTATTTCTCGTGGCAGATGAGCTTCGACGGCACCCCGCTCGACGAGATGCCGGCGCCGGACGGCGAGGAGTACTTCGCGACGGCGCTCTATTTCGCGTCGGGGCGCTGGGGCAATGGCGAGGGCATCTACAATTACCGGGCGGAGGCGGATCGCTTGCTCGACCTGATGAAGAACCGACCGGAGATCACCGGGGAGTCCTTCGGGAACGGCGAGACGCGCACGACGACCGGGTCGACGCTCTTCAACACCGAGAACCACCAGATCCGCTTCACGCCGGACACGGGGAACTTCGAGACCAACGGGGACCACACCGATCCGTCCTATCACCTGCCGGCCTTCTACGAGATCTGGGCCAAGTACGGTCCGGAGGCGGACCGCGCCTTCTGGAGCGAGGCGGCCGAGGTGAGCCGCGGCTATTTCCACCTCGCGGCCCACCCGGAGACGGGGCTCACGCCCGATTACGCGAATTTCGACGGCACGCCCAAGGCGGCGTCCTGGAAGCCCGAGTCCGTGGACTTCCGCTTCGACGCGTGGCGCACCGCGATGAACTGGTCCGTCGACTGGGCGTGGTGGGCCAAGGATGAGCGCCAGCAGGAGCTCAGCGATCGGATCCAGGCGTTCTTCGAGGCGCAAGGAGCGGAGTACGGGAACCAGTTCACCCTCGACGGCGAGGCGCTGAGCGCCGACCACTCCTCGGGGCTCGTCGCGATGAACGCCGTCGCCAGCCTGGCGGCCAAAGACCCGCGGTCCGCCGATTTCGTCCAGGCGCTCTGGGACCTCGCTCCCCCGAGCGGGCAGTACCGTTACTACGACGGCATGCTGTATTTCATGGCGCTGCTGCACGCGAGCGGCGAGTTCAAGGCGTACGCGCCGCAGTGAGGCGCGGCGGCGCGGCGGCGCGAAGATTCGTGTGATCCGGGCTCCGTCGCGCGACGCGATGAGCCCGTGGCGCACGAAGAAGCGCGCCGCTATAGTCCGCCGCCCTCATGATCCCTGCCGGTCCTCTGCCCATCACCCCGCTGTCCTCACCGCCGGATCTGAGCTGGCGGGTCCCTGGCTCGAAGAGCATCACGAACCGCGCGCTCGTGCTGGCTGCGCTCGCCGACGGTGAGAGCACGCTGGAGGGGGTGCTCCATAGCGACGACACGCGGCACATGCGGTCCGCCCTGGAAGCGCTGGGGATCGGGATCGAGGACGCCGGGCCGACGACGCTGGTGGTGAAGGGCGGGCGGCACCGGCTGCGCGCGCCGGAGCGCGAGCTGTTCATCGGGAACAGCGGCACCACGGTGCGCTTCCTGGCGGCGCTCGCGTGCCTCGTGCCCGGCGAGGTGGTGCTCGTCGGCGACGAGCACATGGCGAAGCGCCCAATCGCCGATCTCGTCGACGGGCTGAGGCAGCTCGGGGCGGACGTGGAGTGCGCGACCGGGTGCCCGCCGCTCCGGATCCGGGGCGGCCGGCTGAAGGGCGGCACGCTGACGATGCGCGGCGATCGCTCCAGCCAGTACTTCTCGGCCGTGATGATGGCCGGCCCCTTCGCCGAGTCCGCCATCGACCTGCGCGTGGCCGGCGAGCTGGTCAGTCGCCCCTATGTCGAGATCACGCGGCGCATGGTCGCGGATTTCGGCGGTCGCATCGACGAGGCCGCGGGCGGGTTCACGGTCCATCCCGCCGCGGGGTACCGCCCGCGGGCGTACCCGATCGAGCCCGACGCGTCGTCCGCGAGCTATCCGTTCGCGCTCGCCGCGGCCGCGGGCGGCTCCATCACCGTGCCAGGGCTTGCCGAGGGGGCGTTGCAGGGGGACTACCGGTTCGTCGAGCTCCTGGAGCAGGCGGGCGCGCGCGTGAGCCGGCAGGCCGATGCCACCACGGTGCGCAGCGACGGGCGCCTGCGCGGCATCGACGTCGACATGCACCACATCTCGGACACGGTGATGACGCTGGCGGCGATCGCGCCGCTGCTCGACGGGCCGACGACGATCCGGAACGTGGCGAACATCCGGATCAAGGAGACGGACCGCCTCGCGGCGACGGTCGCCGAGCTCCGCCGCCTCGGGCAGGAGGTGACGCACGGCGACGACTGGCTGCGCATCGAGCCGCGCCCGCTGACGCCCGCGCTCGTGCACAGCTACAGCGACCACCGCATGGCGATGAGCTTCGCGATCCTGGGGCTGTGCCGGCCCGGGGTGACGATCGAGAACCCCGCCTGCGTGGCGAAGACGTATCCGACGTTCTGGGAAGACGTCGAGCGGTGCCGGAGCGCGGTCGGCGGCGGCGCGCCGCCAGGGTGACCGCGGTCGGCGGCGGCGCGCCGCCGGGGTGACCGCGGTCGGCGGCGCGCTCGAGTTTGTTTGACTTCAAAGCAATCTGCGCGAAGCATCCCGGCCGGTTCGGCGCGGGACGCGCGCGTGTCCCGCCGCCGCGCGCTCGGTACCAGATCCCGGAGATTGACGAAGTGAAGCGAACCCGAACGGGGATCGCGATGGCGGCGCTGCTCGCGCTGCTGGTCGCCTTGCTCATGATCTCGACGCGCGCCGCCGCGGGGCCGCAGGACGGCCTGCCGCCGGCGCCTGCGGATGCGGACCGCTCGACGCCCCGGCGCGCCCTGCGGCTGCTCGTCGACGCCGCGCGCGAGGGGCGCCACGACGTCGCGGCGTACGCGCTCGACCTGTCCGCCATCCCGCGCGCCGCGCAGGCGGAGCGCGGGCCCGAGCTCGCCGCGCAGCTCACGTTCGTCCTCGATCAGCGGTTCTGGAACGTGTGGGAGGAGCTCTCGGACGAGCCCGAGGGCGCCCCGGCCGACGGGCCCGGCCGCGACGAGGTCGGGCGCATCCCGCTCGGGGACACCGCGATCCCGATCGTCATGAGCCGCGCGGCCGGCCCGGGCGGCGCGCCGATCTGGCTCGTCTCGCGATCGACGGTCGCGGCCGTGCCCGAGCTCCACGAGGCGTTCGGTCCGGGGCCGATCGCCGAGCGGCTGCCGGCGGTGCTCTCCCGGGTGCGCTTCCTGGGGCTCGCCGCCTGGCAGTGGCTCGGCCTCGTGACGGCGATCGCCGCGTCGTCGCTCGGCGGCCTGCTGCTCGGCCGCCTCGTCTCCGTCGCCGTCGGCAGGCTCGTGCGGCGGACGGAGGTGCAATGGGACGACCGTCTCCTCGACGGGATCCGGACGCCGCTGCGCGCGCTCTTGACGCTGGCGCTCGCGAGCGGCCTCGTCAGGCCGCTGCGCCTGGCCGCCCCGGCGCAGGAGGTCGTCGACACGCTCCTCCAGACCCTCCTCATCGCCGCCGCGGCGTGGCTCACGACGTGCATCGTGCGCTTCGCCGGCGACACGGTGACCGAGCGCCTGACCGCGAGCGCCGCGGACATGGCGCTCGTCCGGGGCAGCAAGACCCGCGTCGCCATGTTGCGGCGCATCGCCAACGTGCTCGTGGGCGTGGTGGCCGTCGCGCTGATGCTCCTCCAGTTCGACGTGGTCCGGAAGGTCGGGGTCTCGCTGCTCGCCTCCGCCGGCATCGCCGGCGTGGTCGTCGGCTTCGCGGCGCAGAAGTCGATCGCCACGCTGCTCGCCGGCCTGCAGCTCTCTTTTTCGCAGCCGATCCGCATCGGCGACACCGTGATCGTCGAGGGGGAGTGGGGCTGGATCGAGGAGATCACGCTGACGTTCGTTGTCGTGAAGGTCTGGGATCTGCGCCGGCTCGTCGTGCCGATCACCTACTTCCTCGAGAAGCCGTTCCAGAACTGGACGAAGGTGTCGCCGGATCTGCTCGGCACGGTCTTCGTCCACGCCGACTACACGGTTCCGGTCGACGAGATGCGCGCGGAGGTCGCGCGGCTGTGCGCCGCCGACGCGAACTGGGACGGGAAGGTCGCAGGCCTCGTCGTGGTCGACGCGACGGCGCAGACGATCGCGCTCCGGGCGCTGGTCTCGGCCTCCGAGGCCGGCAAGCTCTGGGACCTGCGCTGCGTGGTGCGCGAGGGGCTCGTCAAGTGGCTGACGTCGCTGGAGGGCGGGCGGTACCTCCCGCGGGCGCGCGTGGCGCTCGGGGGAGAGGGCGAGCCGCGGGGCGCCACGGGCGCGACGGGGGGGATCACGTCGGCGTGAGCCGGCGGCGCGCCGCCCGGGCCCCGCGCGCCGCGTCCTCGGCGTTGCGCAGGACGTCCTCGGTCTGCGCGCGCGTGAACGCGGCCAGCGCCTCGGGCGCGACGCCGCCGGCCGCGCTCGCCTCGTCGAGGAGCGCGGCTCGATGCTGGCGAGCACGGCCTCCCGGCGCGCGGCGTAGGCGTCGAGGAAGAGCTGGTCGAGCTCGCCGAGCAGATCGCCCGGGGGGCAGCGCGGCGCTCATGGCAGCGCCGGGCGGCGCGGCGGCAGCGCGTTCGCGTCGAGCCAGTCGAGCGCCTCGTCCATCACCCGCTCGGCGTCCGGCATCTCGCCGTGGTGCGCGCCGGGCATCTCCCGGTAAATCGCGGGGATCTTCGCCGCCACGAGGCCGCTCGCGCCCTCCTTCATGCGGTGCTTCGCGTCGAGCTCGCCGCTGATCATCACCGCGCCCCGGATGCCCCGGAGCCGCGCCGCCGAGGGCGTCGTGGGCGCGCCGATCAGCACGAGCCGCGCGTACCGCTCCGGCCAGCGCTCCGCGAGCCGCTCCCCGATGTACGCCCCCTGTGACGTGCCGATGAGCACGAGGTCCTCCGCCTCGCCGCCGCACGCCGCGAGGGCGGCCCGGATGCGACCGTCCTGCTCCTCGGGGTCGGGCGAGTACCTGCTGAACACGCCGTCGGCTCCGCACGGGACGTTGCCCTGGAGCCCGAGCACCCCGCCGTGCTCCCGCGCAGCTTTCGGCATGGCCTGCACGTAGCCGAGCCCGTGCCCGCACATGCCGTGCAGGAAGACCATCCGCGGACACGCGCCGCCCGGCCCGGTGACGACGAACGCCGGCAGATCGCCGGGCACCGCCAGCTCGGTCGCCACGGGCGGCGGATCGACCACGCGCCTGTCGACGTCGACCACCGCCGGCTGCGCCGAGCGCTCCTCCGCGAGCGCACGCTCCTCCTTGCCACACCCCGTCGTGAGCACGGCGAGGCCAACCCCGGCTATGGCTACAACGGAATATTTCATGATCGTGGCGCAAAGCCAGGACCGGGCCATCGCCGGCGAACAACCGCCCTGAGCGCGATCGGGCCGCGGAAATCAGGCCCGCATGCGCCGAAAACGAGGCAGCGGAGCTCGTCACCTTCCGCTTTTTCGCCACACCTGGAGCGCAGCTGTGCGCGCGCTGTTGACATGTCCGTTTTTGCGGAATACTCATCCGTTTTATTGGATGAGTCTGGAAGGAGCAGATCCGATGAGCAACCGCGCCCTCGAGCACCTTGGCGAGCGATACGGAAGCGATGGGGCGGCGCCCCGCTTCGAGCAGTGGAACCCGGTGATCGAGTCGCTGCTCGGCCATCGATCGGTGCGCCGGTACGCGCAGAAGCCGCTCCCGGAGGGCACGCTCGATCTGCTCGTGGCCGCGGCGCAGTCGGCGCCGAGCTCCTCGAACCTGCAGCTCTGGAGCGTGCTCTCGGTGCAGGACGCCGAGCGGCGGCGGCGCCTCTCGGAGCTCGCCGGCGGCCAGGCGCATGTCCGCGAGTGCGGCTGTTCCTGGTCTGGCTCGCCGATCTGCGGCGGCTCGGCGACGTCGCGAGCCACCGCGGCGTGGGGCACGAGGGGCTCGATTACCTCGAGATGTTCGTCATGGCGGTGGTCGACGCGGCGCTCGCGGCCCAGAACGCGCTCGTCGCGGCCGAGTCGCTCGGCCTCGGCACGGTGTATATCGGCGCGCTGCGGAACCACCCCGAAGCGGTCGCGGCCGAGCTCGGCCTGCCGCCCCAGGTGTTCGCGACGTTCGGCCTGTGTGTGGGCTGGCCCGATCCGAGCGTCCCCGCGAACATCAAGCCGCGGCTCCCGCGGGAGGTCGTCCTGCACAACGAGCAGTACGGCGCGTTCGAGCGATCCGTCGGCGCGATCGAGGCCTACGACCAGCTCATGGACCGCTTCTACGCGAAGGAGCGCATGGGCGTGCAGGGGAGCTGGAGCCGCCACTCGGCCGCGCGCGTCGAGTCGGCCCAGGCGCTGCGCGGGCGCGACCGGCTGCGCGCGGCGCTGCTGGCGATGGGGTTCCGGCTTCAGTAGCCGGGCCCGGGCCGCCCTGGCGCGCTCGAGGTGCCGCGGAGGTGCGCCCGGAGCAGCACCTGGGCAGCAGCCCCTGGTGTCTCTTCAGCAACGAGGGCGCCGCCCGCCGGATCGACGCGGGGAAACGGGCCATGGCATGTCGGCTGCAATCGCAATCACAGCGAAGCGAAGTGGGGCGGACAAGGCAGCTGGCCTGAACAAGGGAGCCTTCCCATCATGAGCGAGGAACTGGAGCCTGAGGGCGAGGTCGGACGCGTCCTCGACGGGAGCGACACGCTGGCGCTGGAGGCCGACGTCCTGGTGCTGGGCGGCGGGCCCGCCGGGACCTGGGCCGCGCTCGCCGCGGCGGCGAAGGGCGCGCGCGTCGTGCTCGCGGACAAGGGGTATTGCGGCAGCAGCGGCGCCACGGCGCCCTCGGGGGTCGGCGTGTGGTACGTGCCCCCGGTCCCCGAGATGCGCGAGGCGGCCAAGGCCAGCCGAGAGGGGCTGGGCGGCTTCCTCGCGGACCGGGGCTGGATGGACCGCGTGCTCGACAGGACGTGGGCCAGCGTGAACGACCTCGCGACCTGGGGTTATCCGTTTCCTGTCGACGACAGCGGGCAGCCCGTCCGCCGCAGCCTGCAAGGCCCGGAGTACATGCGCCTCATGCGCAAGCGGGTGAAGCTCGCGGGCGTCCGCATCCTCGATCACAGCCCCGCGATCGAGCTCCTCGTCGACGCGAGCGGCGTGGTCGCCGGGGCGTCCGGCATCTGCCGGCAGCTCGGGCACAGGTGGGTGGTGAGGGCCGGGGCCGTGGTCATCGCCACCGGCGGCTGCGCGTTCCTGAGCAAGGCGCTCGGCACCAACGTCCTCACCGGCGACGGAGGGCTGATGGCCGCCGAGGCGGGCGCCGACACGCCTACGCGATCGCCCCGGCCTTCGCGTCGGTGACGAAGACCCTCTTCTACAACTGGGCGACGTTCTATTACGAGGACGGGCGCGTCATCGAGGGGGCCGGCTCGCAGCGCGGCCGGTCCGTGATCGCGGAGACCCTCCTCACGCAGCCGGTCTACGCCCAGCTCGACAAGGCCGACGAGGCGCTTCAGGCGTGGATGCGCACGGCCCAGCCGAACTTCTTCCTTCCCTTCGATCGCGCCGGCATCGACCCCTTCCGGCAGCGGTTCCCCGTCACGATGCGGCTCGAGGGCACCGTGCGCGGCACGGGCGGGATCCGCATCACCAGCCACGGCTGCGCCACATCGGCGCCGGGGCTCTACGCCGCTGGCGACGCCGCGACGCGAGAGCTCATCTGCGGCGGATTCACGGGCGGCGGCAGCCACAACGCTGCCTGGGCCATCTCCTCGGGCCAGTGGGCCGGCGAGGGAGCCGCCCTGTTCGCGCGCAGCGTCGGCCCGCGCGCCGGCCGGCGGGTCGTCGAGGGGGCCGGCCGCGCCGCGCTCCCGGCGGCGGGCGGGACGAGGCCGCTCGACGCGGAGGGGGTGATCCGGTCGGTGCAAGACGAGGTGTTCCCGTACGACAAGAACCTCTTCCGCACCGCGCGGGGGCTCGTGGCCTCGCTCGACAGGCTCGATGGGCTGTGGCGGGAGGTGCGGCAGGCCTCGCGGCGCGGCCGCGGCGGAGGCGCAGGCGCCATGATCGAGCTCGTCAGCGATGCCCGGTGCATCGGGTGCAATCTCTGCGTCGAGGTCTGCCCCACCGACGTGTTCGACCGCGTCCCGGGCGGCGCGCCGGTCATCGCCCGGCAGGGCGACTGCCAGACGTGCTTCATGTGCGAGGCCTACTGCCCTGTAGACGCGCTCTACGTGGCCCCGGAAGCGGAGCGGCCGGCCGCCGTGGACGAGGGACGCCTCGAGGCGTCCGGGCTGCTCGGGAGCTACCGGGCCGCGGTGGGGTGGGGTTCCCGGCGCAAGCCGGGCGCCGCCGCCGACCAGACATTCCGCGTCCTCACGGTCGCTCGGCAGACCTAGAACAACGATCACGTTGAAACCCGGAGAATTTTCACAGGGAGGCGGGGAGGCGGGGAGGAAGAAAAAAATGATTCTCTCCCTCTTGCCGTCTCTCGCTCCCCGCCTCCCCGCCTCCCTGTGAAATTCCTGCTTTTTCTCGTGGTTTCAACCCGTTTGTCGCTCTAGAGGCGCCGCGAGCGCCTCCGCGTGCTTTCACGGCAGGAGCCCCCATCCCCGCCACAACAGGTCTCGCGGCGAACCGTTCGAGCGCGAGCACCTGCTGCCCTGAAGGGGCTCGGGCCAGTCGGGCCCGTTGTCCTCAGGTGCGTGGCGGTAAATTTTCAACGCCCGAGAAATCGTGCGTCCCGTGCAATTCTCATGACTGACTTCGCCCTGCTCTCACAACCTGGGTGAGAAACGAGGCCACCATTCCGCTCACGGCCGGGAGGCGAGGCGCCGACCGGACGATGAGGGGCCGCGCGAGGTATGCATGAGACGACCTATTTTCTTGATTTGCTTTTCGCTCGCTGCCGCTCACCTGGCATGCGGATCGAGCGGTGAACCCGGAACCGGCTCGGACGGGGCCGGCGGGGAGGGCGCCGGGACGGGCGGCGGCGCGACAGGCGCGGCGTCCAGCGGCAGCGGCAGCGGCGCGGGCACCAGCGCCGCGTCCGGCAGCGGCGGCGCCGGGACCAGCGCCGCGACCGGCAGCGGCGGCGCCGGGACCAGCGCCGCGACCGGCAGCGGCGGCGCGGGCGCCGGCGGGCCGACGGGGTTCGCGCAGATGGAAGACCTCGACCGCGGCGTCGTGGCCGTGCCCACGGACGGCGGCACGTACGTGGGCTTTCGCCTGTTCGGCTACGACCCCGACGACATCGCGTTCAACGTCTACCGCGACGGCGCCAAGGTCAACGCCGCGCCGCTCGCGGACTCCACGAACCTCGTCGACCGCGGCGGCTCTCCGAGCTCGGTCTACACCGTGCGGCCCGTCGTCGGCGGCGTCGAGCAAGGCGAGTCGGAGTCCGCGCCCGTGTGGAAGGATGGATATCTGTCCATCCCGACGACGCCGCCGCCCGCGGGGGACGGCTACACGTACTCGAGCGGCGATGGCAGCGTGGGAGACGTGGACGGCGATGGGCGTTACGAGATCATCCTCAAGTGGGATCCGTCGAACCTCCAGGACAACTCGAAGGCCGGCCGCACCGGCAAGACCTACCTCGACGCTTACTCGCTCGACGGCAAGCGGCTCTGGCGCATCGATCTCGGCGTGAACATCCGGGCCGGAGCGCACTACTCGCCGTTCCTCGTGTACGATCTCGACGGCGACGGGAAGGCGGAGGTGGCCGTCAAGACGGCGCCGGGGACGCGCGATGGGAGGGGCGAGTACCTGAGCAAGGGGCCCGCGGCCGGCGATGACGATTCCAAGGATTACCGCAACAACGACGGCTATATCCTCACCGGCCCGGAGTACCTCACCGTGTTCGCCGGCGACACCGGCGCGGAGCTGGCCACGACCGAGTTCAAGGTCGGGCGCGGCGACCCGTGCAGCTGGGGCAACAACGAGTGCTACGGCAACCGCGTCGACCGCTTCGTCGGCACCATCGCGTTCCTCGACGACACGGGGCGCCCGAGCGTCGTGTTCGGGCGCGGCTACTACGCGCGCACCACGCTCTCGGCCTGGAACTACCGCGACGGCGCGCTCTCGAACCTCTGGACGTTCGACTCCAGCTCGAGCCGCGCCAACGAGGCGTTCGGCGGCAAGGGCTGCCACTCCATCAGCGTCGCGAACGTGGACGACGACCCGCAGCAGGAGATCATCAACGGCGGCGCCACGTTCGACGACGACGGCACGGGCCTCTGCGCGGTGGACTACTACGCTCACGGCGACGCGCTGCACGTCACGGATCACATCCCGTCGCGCCCTGGCCTCGAGGTGTTCCAGCCGTACGAGAGCGGCGACGCGCCCGCCTACGCCATGCGCGACGCCCGCACGTGCGAGGTCCTCTGGAAGGGGCCAGGCAACGGCGGCGAGGAGGGTCCTGGCCGGGGCGTGGCGGCGGACGTCGACCCGCGCAGCCCTGGCAGCGAGGCGTGGGTCAACAACAGCGAGCTGCTGCGCGGCTCGGACGGCGATGGCGTCGGGAGCCGCCCTGCGTCGAGCAACTTCCTCATCTGGTGGGACGCGGACCTGAGCCGGGAGCTCCTCGACGGCAACGGCATCCGCCAGGCCGACGGCCAAGGGGGGAACTTCACGGCCGCCGGGTGTGCCTCGAACAACGGCACGAAGAGCACGCCGACGCTCAGCGCCGACATCCTGGGCGACTGGCGTGAAGAGGTGATCTTCCGCTGCGGCGATTCCATCCGCATCTTCACCACGAACCAGGTCGCGACGAACCGGATCTACACCCTGATGCACGATCCGCAGTACCGCGTTGCCATCTCGTGGCAGAACGGCGCCTACAACCAGCCGCCTCACCCGAGCTTCCATATCGGGGAGGGGATGGCCGCGGCGCCGAAGCCGGATATCCACGTCCGCTGAGACACCGGCGCTGGCGGGTCGCCTCGCTCGACTCGACATCTGAAGCCGACGGCCTGGCCACCGAGTCAACTCGCGTCGAAAGGGCCGCCCTCACTGCACAGTCTGCATGTGATCGTTCACAAGTTTATAAATACACGAGCACAGTACGTTCGTTAACACCGTTGACGAAGCTCGCGTGGCGCTGGTAGAGTTGTGTTACCTGCCCGAGGCGAGGCGGGTTGCGCCTGACGGACTGAGCCTAACGGCCTGAGAGCCTGAGAGAGCGACATGCGATTTATCGACCAGCACCAGGTGTCTGCAACCGATCTCCGTACGCCCCGGCGGGGCCTGGCCACGCTCGCCGCGCTGGCCGCGTTGTTGCTCGGCGCGTGCGCCGGTGACGATGGCAACTCGTTGAGCGGCGCGTCGGAGGGCGGCGCGGGAGGACCCGACGCGACGGGCGGGACGGGCGGCGCGGGCTCGCAATCGAGCGTGAACTCAGGCTCTGGCGCGGGCACCGGCGCGGGCTCGCAGGCGAGCTCGGGCTCGGGCTCGGGCTCGGGCTCGGGCTCGGGCGCGGGCACTGGAGGCGCCGGTGTCGGCGGCGGTCCGGAGGACCATCCTGCGTACGACCACTGCGTGAGCGGGTACATGCCTCACCCGAGCGACTCGGATCCCAACATGAAGGATGGCCCGGCGGAGTTCTATCCGCCCGGCAACAACAGTCCGGACATCGTCGATACGACGGTGCAGCCCCAGGTCCTGGACTGGATGTATGAAAACAGGTGGCAGGACGCTCACGTCGAGTGGCACGCGATCCGCGCCTGCAACTTCGGGGGCGCCGGGAGCAAGGTCGGCATCTGCAAATTCAAGCAGCTGGTCCCGAAGGATCAGAACTGTCAGTCCGCCGGCGACGGTTATCAGTTCCTTGTGTTTCACCGCCACATGATCCAGGCGTTGAAGCAGCTCTGGCCCAAGCATAGCGAGCAGTTCGAGGGCTTCACCAAGTTCCCGACCAAGGCGGAAGACGTGCCGCCCCAGTGGCGCTCCGCGTGGAAGAACTGGGACTCGGCCGCCCTCGAAGCCGGGAAGATCGGCGATGAGATCGACAAGCCCGAGAACCTCGCGAGGTTCAAGGACGAAGGCGAGCTCGGCTTCTGGCTTCAGTGCAACGTGGGGCAGAAGCTGGCGGGGGCGACCAACATGCCGTGGGTTGGGCTCCACTTCGTGCTGCACGCCAAGTGGGCGCGGCCGGGCAACACGACGCACGGTGTGAACAACACCAACGCGAACATCGACAACTACATGTTCTGGAAGCTCCACGGCTGGATCGACAACGTGTGGGAGAAGTACCGGCGCGCCAAGGGGATGTTGCCGACGGACAAGAAGTTGACGGACGATCTCGTCGCGCAGTGCCGCGAGATGGATACCGAGATCAAGATCATCAAGGAGAACCTGGACCCCGAGGATGTCAGGGATCCCAATGCGCCTTTGCCGGACGAGTCCGGATACTTCCACGAGAAGGTGCGGCCCATCTTCGAGAGCGCGACGAACCTGTGCAGCGGCTGTCACGCCGAGTCGGGCCCCAACGCGGGGCTGTCGCTCGGTGGCCGACTCAGCTCCAAGGAGATCGTCGACGGTCTGGTCAACGTGGCCTCCCGCGGCGGCGGCCAGTTCAAGCTCGTCGTCCCGGGCGACCCCGACAATAGCTGGCTCTACCTCAAGGCTTCCGGCAAGGCGGAGGGCGCGGGGTGCCAGCAGTCCTCCACGGCGCAGTGCATCTCGGGCGTGATGCCGCCCAGCACGGGGGGGCCGACCGTCAGCGCGGCGCAGCTCGAGATCTTGCGCAAGTGGATCGCGGACGGCGCCCCGGGACCGACCTGATCCTGGCGAACGCTTGAGGTCGGCGGGAATCCGAGCTGCCGGCCTCGCGGCATTCGGGGCTCGGGGGGCGCAATCGGTGCGCTCCGCCCCGCCCCGCTCCGTACCCCGAGGCGTCAGAGGATGCCCGGGGCGCTCCGACTCCCTCCTGGCATCCCGAACATCGATTCCGTTGCTCGCCCCGTGGCATAGGCGTTAACCACGCTTCGCGCCGCGTTCTCCTACATCCTAACGTTTACGTTTACGTTTACGTGAACGTGGTCGTGGTCGTTTACGGCTTACCGTTGACGTCCACGACCACGACCACGTCCAACTCCACGTCCACGTAAACGTTCATGTTCACGTTGACGTCGGTGACCGATGGTGGGGGGAGCGGGCTTCGTGCCCTGAGCGTGACCGAACAAGCTTGGTTGCCGCCTGTGAGGCGACCTGGGGCGGGCAGCTCGGCACTACCTTGCACGCAACCGGAGACGGACCTGGGCCAGGCCGTACTAGGGTCCAGGCGGAGGGTAGGTCTCCTTCATCTCCTGGATCCAGCGCGAGACCACCTCCACGCCCGTCTCGTCGACCTTGTGCGTCCCGATGCGCGGCATCTGCCCTTCGAAGCCGCGGAGCACCTGGCGGGCGACAAGCAAGCTGCGCGACGGGTCCCCCGGCCGGATGTCGTACCAGTTGGCCGGGTCGGGGTTCGTGAGGCCCTCGTACTTCGCGTTTTCCGCGGGGCGCTTGTTGATGGCCGTCCGGGCGGCGTCCGTGGCCATCACTTCGCCGAGCTCGCCCGCCTCGAGCCGCAGGTACAGGCCCGTATCGTGGGCCGCCGCCTCGGGCAGGTCGTTGTGACAGCTCACGCCGCAGTTGGCGTGCAGGTAGCCGAGCGCCTGGCGCTCCACCTCGTTGCCAGGAATCGTGAGGGCGAGATGGCTCGCGTCCGCGATCACCCCGAGCTCGACCAGCGTGTCGGCCGAGATCCCCTGGGCCCCAGCGCCGAGCATCAGCGCGTCCCAGCCGAGGACGTAATCGGCGCGTCCGACGTGGCACTCCTTGCACTGATCGCGGTTCGGCACCGTGTGGCCGGTGCCGTAGAGATCGGTCACGCCGAAATCGTTCTGCATCTGGATCGCCTGCTTCTCGTCCTCGGACCACACATAGCTCGTGTAGACCCAGCCGGCGGCCGTCTTGCGCAGGAGGCGAGTCTCCGCGAGGCGCTGCGCGCCGCCCGCGCCCGTCACGCTGAACTCCTTCCAGAACTGCGTCCCCTCGGGGTAGATGAACGCGTCCGGATTGCTCGTGTCCACCTGCTGCCCTTTCGGAATCGACACGAAGCGCCGCTTCTCGGCGCCGTCGCTCCAGAGCTCCACGGCAGGCTTGTACTCGAGCACACCGCACGCGAGCTCGCGCTGATCGAAGTTTCCGTAAAGCCCCGTACAGCGCAGGTCCACCGGCAGCACGCCGTCGAGCGGCGCAGCGCAGTCCACGTCGGTGGGCATCGCGAACTCTGCGCAGCTCGCGCCCCCAGCGCCGCCTGCGCCGCCTGCGCCGCTCGTCTGCGCGGCCGATCCGCCGCTGCCCACCGTGGCGCCCGACCCCCCTTCGCCCTCGGGCTGCGCCGGCCCGCCGCCCGAGCTACATCCCGCCGCGAGCAGCAGCGCGCCGACGAGTGAACCGTTCCTCACGACATGAAAAAGCATGCGCGCAGTCTGCCACAGGAGAGGAGCGCTTGGGAGCGTGGAGTCGCGCCTTCGCCATGCCGCATCGCGCATCGCCCCCGCGCCGCGCGCTTCATCCGGTCACCGGTCGTCCGCGTTCGCAGGGATGTGAACGTCGATCAATCGACGATCGGCCGGACAGAAGCGGTGGGGCCGACAGAGCCCGATGAGGGCAGGGCGCCCTCTGAAACAGGTGAACCTATCGAATGGTCCACCCTTGCTGTACACCGCGCGTCCAGCGCCGGATCGTTCCCGGCCTGGACACCCCGCATGGCCTGTCCGCCGCGCTCTTGAGCCGCTCCGGCGCGATGCTCGCGCGGGCGCGGTGCGGCCTCGGCAGCAGGCGCTGCTGACCGCGATGCTCGCGCGGGCGCGGTGCGGCCTCGGCAGCAGGCGCTGCTGACCGCGTGCTCGTGACGCAGCACCAGGCGCGCGATGTCCGGCCGAAGCGCGTGGAAATGCCTGGCACGGCGCGTGCGATACGCCGACGCCGACGACGGCGCGCCGCCCGGGCCCGCGGTGGCGCGCCGCCCGGGCCGTCACCCCGCCGAGCGCGCCCGAAAACAACCTTTTCACGGAGCCGTCGCATGAGTGGTCTCAGTCTCGTTTTCGATACGCCCCAGCTCGCGCAGGACTACGAGGTGCGCAGCGCCGATCGGCAGTTCCGCCATGGAAAGCGGCTGATCGCCGAGATCGGCGTCCGCCCCGGCGATCACGTGCTCGACGTCGGCAGCGGGACCGGGCTGCTCGCGGAGCACGTGGCGGGCCTCGTCGGGCCGACAGGGAAGGTGCTCGGGATCGATCCGCTGCCGCTGCGCGTGGAGATCGCCCAGCAGAAGGCGAAGGCGAACCTCTCCTTCCAGGTCGGCAACGCCTACGCGCTCGACGGGCTCCCCTCCGGCAGCTTCGATGTCGTGTACCTCAACGCCGTCTTCCACTGGCTCCCCGAGAAGACCGAGCCGCTGCGGCAGATCCACCGCCTGCTCAAGCCGGGGGGCCGGATCGGGCTCACCACGGGCGCGAAGGATCACCCGAACCGCCTGCAGGCCATCAAGCGGGAGGTGCTCTCGCGCGAGCCCTACGCGCGTTATCCGGAGTCCCGGGATGGGACGCCCCACTGGGTCACCGCCGTGGAGCTCGCCGGGCTGCTCGGGGGCGCCGGCTTCACCGTGCAGAAGATCGAGGCCCAGGAGAACGTGCACCATCAGCCGGACGGGCGCGCCGCCATCGCCTTCTCCCAGGCGAGCTCGTTCGGCAACTTCCTCGGCCACCTGCCCGAGTCGCTGCGCAGCCAGGCCATCGAGGACATCCAGCGCGAGCTCGAGGCCTTCCGGACGCCCGAGGGCATCCGGCTCGAGGGGAAGCGCCTCTTCGCCATCGCACACAAACCGGCGTCGCACTGAGGTGACAGGTCGATAGCCGACCACCACACAGCGACGCCATCCAAGCACCCTTTTCGCTTTCTCTGCCACGAGGAGAACTCCGCATGAGCGCTACACAGAACCAGAGCAACAACGTCCTCGAGATCGTCCCCGTCGCTGGCCGGATCGGCGCGGAGGTGCGCGGCGTGCGCCTCAGCGCCGATCTCGACGCCGCCACCGTGAGCGAGATCCGCAAAGCCTGGCTGCGACACAAGGTCATCTTCTTCCGGGGCCAGCACCACCTCGACGACGCCTCGCAGGAGGCGCTCACCACGCTGTTCGGCGCCAAGCCCGTCGCGCACCCGACGGTGCCCGTGGTCAATGGCACCGAAACCATCCACGAGCTCGACTCGCGGGAGGGCGGGCGCGCGAACTCCTGGCACACCGACGTCACGTTCGTGGACGCCTACCCGAGGGCCTCGATCCTCCGGGCGCTCGTGATCCCGGCGTACGGCGGCGATACCGTCTGGGCCAACACGGTCGCCGCGTACCAGGATCTGCCGCCCGCGCTGCGCGCGCTCGCGGACACGCTGTGGGCGGTCCACAGCAACGAGTACGACTACCAGGCGCGGAAGCCGAACTCGTCCGCGGACGACGTGCGGCGCTATCAGGAGGTGTTCACGTCGACCGTGTACGAGACCGAGCACCCCGTCGTGCGCGTCCACCCGGAGACCGGGGAGCGGTCGCTCGTGCTCGGCCACTTCGTCAAGCGGCTGCTCGGCGTCTCGTCCCACGACTCGGCGCACCTCTTCCAGGTGCTCCAGGAGCACGTCACGCGCCTCGAGAACACCGTCCGCTGGCGCTGGGCCGCGGGCGACGTGGCGGTCTGGGACAACCGCGCCACGCAGCACTACGCGATCAACGACTACGGCGATCAGATCCGCGTGGTGCGCCGCGTGACGGTGGACGGGGACGCGCCCGTCAGCATCGACGGCCGGCGCAGCGTCACCCGCAAGAAGGCGCCGCGCGCCGCCGCCGCGAGGAGCGAGAGCGCCGCGGTCGCCGTGGCCACGGCGACGGCGTAGCCGCGCCGAGCCGAGGCGCGCCCGCGGGCGTCAGGGGATCCTTGACGGCCGCGGACGTGTGCGCTTCACCTGCGGCGGAGGAGCACCCCGTGGGTCCAGCAAGCAAGCGCGACGACGCTCGAGACGGAGCGCAGAGCACGGCGCACGTCGTGGTGATCATGCTGATCGTGGCCTTCGGCGTGCTCGCGCTGCCGTGGATGGTCCTCCGGAAGCTGGACGCCCGGACGCCGACGGGCCGCGTGGCGGCCTCCGGCGTCCCGGCCGAGGACCTCGCCCAGGGCGGCAAGATCTATTATCGCTCGTGCGCCAACTGTCACCAGGCCAGGGGGGAGGGGAAGCCGGGACGTTATCCGCCCCTCACCGGGTCGTCATGGCTGCTCGAGGACAAGGAGACGCCGATCCGGATCACGCTGCTCGGCGCCGCCGGCCCGATGGAGGTGAACGGCGCGCTCTACAACGACGTGATGCCCAACCTCGGCGTCACGCTGTCGGACGAGGACGTCGCGCTGGTGCTCACCTACGTCCGGTCGAGCTGGGGGAACAGCGCGCCCGCCATCACACGGGACGAGGTCGCGAAGGTGCGCGCCTCGCTGGGAGACCGGATGGAGCCGTGGGCCGGCGGCGCGGCGCTGTCGGCGGCGCGGGAGACGCGCGTCCTGCCCTGAGGCGCGCAGGCGAGCGGGGACGGCTGCGGCGGCGGCGCTTCCAGGCGGGGCTGGCTGCGGCGGCGGCGCTTCCAGGCGAGAGGGGCGGTCACTCCCGCACGGGCTCCTGCAGATCCACCCCGAAGTGCTCGCGGTAGCCCCGCCGCGCGGCCTCGCGCAGCTCGTCGTCGCCGCGGCTGACCTGCTCCTCGAACGCCCGCGCGTACGTCTCGGGATCGACCTGCCGCGCGCCGAAGCGCAGCTTCCTCCCGGCGAGCGTCTCGAGGACGAGCGTGGCCACCCGGTGCTCGGCGCCGCCGCGGGCCACGACGCCGAAGGGGAACAGGTGCACGAGCGTGAGCTGCGGCGGCGCGTCGCCGGCCGTCATCTCGGCGATGTACGCGGAGAGCTCGCGGCTCACGCGGTCCTGCGCCTCGTCGGAGAAGCCGGCGAGCAGCTCGGTCACCGCGGGCGAGAGGGGCAGGTGAGGGCCGTCGATCTGGTGCTGGAGCTCGTGCCGCTCGGTGCCGGCGAGCACGGCCCGCTCGAGCGTGGAGCCCAGGCGCCCGCGCAGCTTCGCGAGCGCGGCGTCGCAGCGCGCGAGGGCGCCGGCGCGAGCGCCGTCCGCGCCGTCCGCGCCGTCCGCCGCCGCGTGGCACCTCGCGTTCTCCTGATCGAACCGCTCGGCATAGGACCGGACCTCGGAGCCGACGACGAGCGCGAAGGGATCCTGGTCGCGCGAGAAGCCGAGGTGGACACGGCGCTCGTCCGTCATCGGCTCCACGATGAGCGTCGCGAAGCGGTCGTCGCCGACGCGGTAGGCGTGGACCTCCTTGACCCGGTAAGGCGTTGTGTAGAAGCACCGCGTGGCGCCGTCGGCCGAGACGCTGAGATTGACGGCCGCGTCGAGGTAGTACCCGAGCCCGGAGCGTCGCGCCGCGTCGTTGGCCTCGGCGACGAGCCGGCCGAACGCGCGGCCGGAGAGCTCGAGATCGTCCACCTGAGCGGCCAGCGTCGCGAGCGCCGCGGCGACGTCCTTGCCGTCGGGCTGCGCCCTGGCGACCGCGAGCATCTCGCGGCCGCGCGCCCTGGTCAGCACCTGCGCCTCCGCGCCCGTGCCCTGCGCGCGTCCGCTGCGCGCGTGTGCGTCGCGGGCGATGCGCGCGCGCTCCCAGCTCGGCAAGAGCTCGCCGTACACCCTGTCCCATTCGGCCGTGGGCGCGACGAGCCTCCAGTCGACGCCCTTCGGCGCGGGGCGGCCGAGCACGAGCAGGGCGCCCAGCAGCGCGGCGACCGAGGCCGCGGCCGCGCCCGCCGCCACGATCGGCCGGGCGCCGCCCGCGCTGGCCCCGATGCCTGGCTCCAGCTCGGCTTCGGGCACCATCACGCCGAGCGCGAGCACCTCGATCGCGGAGGCGAGCGCCGCCACGACCGCGGCGAGCAGGAGCGCGAAGAAGGCGACGGTGCCCGCCTCGACGCCCCAGCCGCCCGAGAGGAACGCGCGGTACACGAAGAGCAGCATGAGGCCCGGCATGGCCCACACGGCCGCGATCGCGAGGCCCGGGTGCTCGCGCCGGGGCACGCTGCGCGCGTGCGCGAGGCCCAGCAGGGCGATCGCGAGCGGGCCGAGCACGAAGAGCAGGACCATGCCGTAGCCGAGCTGGAAGCGGGCGTCGGGCAGCGTCGCGACGAGCACGGCCGCGCGCGCGATCGTCTGCGCGGGGATCTCGCCGCGGGACGGCCAGAGGTAGAAGACGAGCGCCGCGGCGAGCGACGCGATGAGCAGCGCGCTGCCGCCCCTGCGCGCCCTGGCGTGGAAGCGCAGCACCACGCCCGCCGCGGTGAACGCGAAGACCGCGAGGAACGGGGCCGGCCGCGTCAGCAGGCTGTCCGGCAGCGGCAGCATGTCCCACGCGGAGCTCCGGCGGCCGATCCACACGGCGACGTTCACGGCCACGAACGCGGCGAGCACGGCGATCGCGCGCGACGTCGGCCGCTCGACGAGCAGGCCCGCGCGCCGCTCGGTGCGCGCGCCGAGGAAGAGCAGCCACAGGCCGGCGATCGCGGGCGCGAGCGCGGCGACCTGGGCGGCGGGAGCGAGCTCGGGGAGCACGCTCCACACGAAGATCCCGTGGCCGTAGGCGACCTCGTACGGCACCAGCGCCGACAGCGCGAGCGCGAGGCCGCTCCACAGGCAACGCGCGCGGAGGCGCTCGGCCGACATGCGGTAGAACATCGCGGTCGCGGCGCTCTCCTCGCCGGGAGGAGCGGCGGCGTCCGGCGGCGGGGCGCCGGCGTTCTGCGGGGCGCTGGCGCCGTGCTGCGGCGGGAGGAGGGGCGCGGTCACGGGTCGACCGCCGCGCTCGCGATGCGCGAGATCGACCGCTTCTGCGGGAACACCGGGTCGCGGTACCGCACCTCGAACAGCACGCGCTTCCCATCGGCGGAGAACCGCGGCACCCGCTCCGTCGCGGAGCCCACCGTCAGCTTCTTGATCTCGCCCGTGGAGAGCGCCAGCACCGCGATGTCCGTACCGCCGGCGCCCCGCGTCTCGAACGCGACGCGCGCGGCGTCGGGCGAGAACGCGGGCCACGAAGCCCCGCCCGGGGCCGCGTACACCTTCCGGCGCCACGTCGCCGTGTCGATGACCGCGATCCCCGGCTCGTCGCCGTCGACGACGCACACGATCTTCGTCCCGTCGCTCGACGCCGCCGGGTTGCGCAGATCCTCCCCGGGCTTCGCGCGGAACGGGCGCTCGATCGACAGCGGCTGCTTGCCCACGTCGACCACCGCGAGGTGCGGCGCGTCGCCCTCCGACGCGTCGGGCACGTAGACGAACGCGAGCCTCGTCTCGTCGAGCCACGCGAACCCGCCGAGCGACTCATTCTCGGTGTGGAGGCCGAACACCTCCTTGCCGCCGTCGGTGTCGAGCACCATCAGATCGGCCTGCGCGTCCGCCTCCGGGCGATCGTAGACCGCCACGAACCTGCCGCCGGGCGCGAGCTTCGGGTCGACGAAGCGGTGCTCCGGATCGACGCGCACGCGCTTGCTCTGCCCGGATCGGTCGACGACCGTGATGGTCTTCGCCCAGCCGAAGAAGTCCTCCACCAGCGCGACCCGGTCGCCGTCGCGCTGCGACGACGGGTACGAGTACACGTGATAACCCCTCCACATCGGCTTGACCGCGCCGGGATCCGTCGTGGGGACGGCCGGTTGAGCGAGCGGCCGCCACTCGACCGTCTCCAGCGCTTCGCTGCGGGCGAGGTCCCTGGACCTCACCGAGTGGAACACCGAGACGTCGGCCGTCTTGACGAAATAACCGCCCTCGGCGGTGCCCACGAGCAGGTCCTCCGCCGCCTGGGGCGACAGGAAGGTCACGCGCCCCTGCTCCTCGGCCTCGATCTCCTTCGCGCGGGCGACGTACGCGCCGGCGGCCCGGTCGAGGTTCGCGGCGCGGTCCTTCACGAACCTGCGCGCCGACGCCAGCCGCTCCAGCAGCTTGATGTCCGATCCCTCCGTGATCTCGCGCACCGAGGGGTGGTCCATGAGCTGCGCGATCACCGCGTCGAGCGCCTGGGACGCCATGGAGTTCGCGAGCAGCGCCATGGCGCGGTCCTTCTTCGTCGCCCCGGAGTAGCCGCGGATCCGCCGCTCGGTCGACGTGCCCTTGTCGAGGAACGTGAGCGTCACCGGCGCGTCGACCCGGAGCTCGAAGTAACCCTCCTTGATCGGGTGCTCCACGATCTCGGGCGCGAGGCGCGCCTCGATGATGAAGCCGGCGCCGAGCGCCTTCGCGGCCTCCTTCGGGTCCTTGGCGCTCTCGAGCGCCTTCATCACCTTCGGATCGCCGCCCTTCACGGGATCGAACCCGAGCTCCGCGAGGTGCTCGCCGAGCTCGTCGGCCAGCCTCGCCGCGGGCTGCGATCCTTCCCACCAGGTCCCGTCGAGATCGATCGCCACGAGGATGCGCAGCGGATCGGTCGCCGTCATCGAGCGGAAGGCGAGGAGGCCCGCCGCCGCGATCACGAGGCCGAGCACCGCGAAGACCGGCCAGAGCCTCCGCTTCGGCACGAGCGCCGCGAGCGACTCCGGCGGTTCGGGCTCGGGGGCGGGGGGCTGCGCGTCGGTCGGATGTCGAGGCTCCTCCATGGAAGGGGACGTGCCCTATCCGCGAGAGGGCGTAAAGCTGCGTGAGCGTGGCGTGGGCGAAGGGAGCTGGCCAGGTCGCCCGGGAGTCCGCGGCTCTCACCGCCAGTCTGGCGACGCTGCATGAACAGGAGTGGAGAGCTCGGCCTGAGGAGGGGCCCCGCCTTCGGGCCCGCCACCCCCATGACTGCCCGACCATACTCTGCCGGCGCGGGGGCTCGAAGTTGGCTTGAATTCGGGGGAGGCATGCGCCGTGCAAGTGCGTCCGGACCTGCTCTTCATCAACGAGGTGTCTGATGAATGCCGCCCATGCCTTTCGCCGCACGCTTGCCCATCGCCTCTTCGCCCTGCTCGCGCTCCCCGCTGCGGCGGGCGCGGCCGGCTGCACCACGACCTATAGCAGCTGTCCCGACGATCCCGAGCCCGTGTCCAAGGTGGCCTGTTTCGCATGGCCGCAGGACGATGCGAGCAGCCTCGGAGATGCTGGCGGTGAGGGGGGAGCCGGGGGCGGCGGAGGTGCCGGCGGGAGCGAGCCTGTCGCGTGCCCCTCGCGGCCGGAGGCGCAGGAAATCCTGAATCAGACCGGCTTCGGATCGCACAGCGTCAAGAGCGATGGAGCCTTGCAGGACGGCCAGTGCTGCTATCAGGCGTACTTCATCCCGATGTGCGAGGGGCGCCCGTACCTCGTCGAGGAGGCGGCGCGGACAGCGCCGTTCGTCCGCGCCCGCGGCAGCGCCGGGTGGGGCGCGGCGGAGGCCGTCGCGCCGCGGATCGATCATCTCACCGCGGATCTGCGGGCGGCGCTGGCCACGGCGTGGACGCGCGACGCGCTCTTCGAGCATGCGTCCGTGGCCTCGTTCGGCCGCTTCGCGCTCGAGCTGCTCGCCGCGGGTGCGCCGGCCGATCTCGTGGAGGAGGCGCACCGCGCGGCGCTCGACGAGGCCCGCCACGCGCGCCTCTGCTTCGCCCTCGCGAGCGCCTATGCGGGCGAGGCGATCGCGCCCGGCGCGTTTCCCTTCGACGGGCGGGTGGAGGTCGAGTCGGATCTCGCGTCGATCGCGGCGCGCGCCGCGAAGGAGGGCTGCATCGGAGAGACCATCGCGGCGGTTGTCGCGGCCGAGGAGCTCGGCGCCGCGGAGGACCCGGCGGTGCGGAGCGCGCTCGCGATCATCGCGGCGGACGAGGCGCGGCACGCGGAGCTCGCGTGGGGCACGGTGGCGTGGGCGATCCGCGCGGGCGGCGAGCGGGTGCGCGCGGCGGTGGAAGAGGTGTTCGCGGGGCTCGGGCGCGCGGAGCTCTGGGGAGGCGACAGCGAAGAAGGCGCGCAGCTCGCGGCGCACGGGCGGTTCGGCGCCGCGGCGCGCGGCGAGGCGGCCGCGCGCGCGATCGAGGAGATCGTGCGGCCGGCGTCGAGGTTGCTCCTGGCGGGGCGCCCGGATGGAGCGGCCCAGGGCGCGATGATGGCTTGAGGGGAGGGGCCCTCCGGTCGCCTTGTCCACGCGAGACGCTCCCTAACTGCCATGAAGGGCGAGGCGCCAGCCTGAACGCCGCGTGTGGAACGGCGGCAACACCTGGCCTTTTCAGCGTATACATTTTGCGTCTTCCAGCACGATTCCGGCAGCCGGAAGTCTGTGCCCTGGGCGGCGACCGCGCATCCTGCTGCATGGATGCGCCCCCTGAGCTCGGCACGCCCGCAGCGATCTCGCTCATTTCGAGGAGAGGTGGTGTCGTCAGAGGTTCGACCCACGAACCCGGCAGCCTTCTTGCACAGCCGCGCCGGTCGCAGGAGGCGCAATGAAAGCTTTATCCGGAGCGGGGCTCACCTCGCTCGTCGCCATGATCACGGCTATCGCCGGGTGCAAGGTGCTCGACGGCTGGAACGAACTCCCGTACTACGAGACCCCAGGCTTCACGGAGTCCGAGACGTACGATCCGCCCCCCAACGTCTCCGCGGTGCCGCCTCCCCCGATCAGCGGCGGGACGCTCCTCGTGACCGCCGACAAGGCGCTCGCCATCGCGGCGGATCCGGACCGCGACAGGATCGCCATCGTCGACCTCGGCACGTTCGAGGTGGACGCCATCCTCCCTCTGGAGAAGGACGACGAGCCCGGGCGCGTGGCCGAGGGGGCGGCTGGCTCCGTTCATGTGGCGCTCCGCCGCGGGGGCGCGGTGATCACGATCGATCTCGCGACCAGGGAGATGCACCGCAGGCCCGTTTGCCCCGCGCCCCGCGGGATCGCGTACGACGCCTCGACAGACCTGCTCCACGTGGCGTGCGCGGGAGGCGAGCTCGTGACGCTCTCCTCGGATGTCACGGCCCCGCCGGTCCGCGAGCTCCGCCTCGACCGCGATCTGCGCGACGTGGTGGTCGAGGGGGACTCGCTCCTCGTGAGCCGCTTCCGGTCCGCCGAGCTCCTGGTGGTCGCGAAGGACGGGACCGTGGCCGAGCGCATCAGGCCGCTCGCGTACATCCCGGGTGAGCTGTACGGCGACGAGAGCGACACGCGCGCGTTCGAGCCGGCGGTGGCATGGAGGACGGTCCCGCTGCCTGGGGGCGGTGTGGCCATGGTGCACCAGCGCGCCATCATCACGCCCGTCGACGCCGTGGGGGCCGGCCGCTACTACTCGAAGGATTGCAGGCGGCGCTTGATCCACACGGCGGTGACCGTCACGCGACCGTTGCCCAGCGAGGGGCATCCGTGGGAGCCCTTGCTGTCCAGACATGGTGTGGGCATCATCGGGGTGGGGCTGCTCCCGGTCGACATCGCGGTGTCGCCGGATGGGCTCAGCGCGGCGATCGTGCAGGCGGGCAGCCGCGATGTCGTCGAGACGCCGCTCGAGACCCTCGAGCGGGAGGACGGGATCGAAACCTGCGCGCTCGCCCCCGACCAGCGCCGCCTCTTCGTCGGCTCCAGCGGCGAGCCCATCGCCGTCGGCTACGACGGAGAGAGAAACCTGCTCGTGCAGGTACGGGAGCCGCCGAGCATCCTGCGCTTCGGGGCCCTCAGCGGCGAGAAGCTCGGCACGCTCGAGCTTCCCGGTGAGAGCCGGCTCGACGACTCCCATGCCCTCTTCCATGGCGACCGCGGTGGAGCCCTCTCCGTCACATGCGCGTCCTGCCATCCGGAGGGGCATGAAGATGGTCGGGTATGGAACTTCCAACCCACCGGACCGCGCCGCACGCAATCGGTCGCAGGCGGTGTCCTCGCGACGATGCCGCTGCACTGGGACGGTGGCCTGGTGGACTTCAGGGGCTTCATGGAGGAGGTGCTCGAGAAGCGGATGGGCGGCTCGCTTCCGGACCGCGAGCGCCTCGACGCGTTCGCGGAGTGGCTCGACACGATCAAGGCCCTGCCCCGGTCGAAGCCGGCGGACGAGGACGCCGTCGAGCGCGGCAAGTGGCTCCTCTACGACCCGACCCTGGGATGCACGACGTGCCATTCCGGCAGGAAGCTCACGAACAACGAGACGGTCGACGTGGGCACGGGCCAGCCCTTCCAGGTGCCCTCGCTGCACGGGCTCGCGGCGCGCGCCCCGTACATGCACGACGGCTGCGCCGCGACGCTCCACGACCGCTTCGGCCCGTGCGGCGGAGGGGACCGGCACGGCGTCACCTCGGCGCTCACGCCGGCCCAGATCGACGATCTCGTCGCGTACCTCGAGACGCTCTGACGCGATGGCTTTCGGCCCCGCGCCGGGCGTCCCCCTGCGCAGCCGCGAAGCGCCCTGGCTTGGGGGCGACGTGCCCTGCAGCTAGACTCATCGCATGTCGGACCTGCTCGTCAACATCGATGTTCCGGCGCTCGAGCCTGCCATCGCGTTCTACACGCGTGCGTTCGGCCTGCGCGTCGGGCGGCGCTTGGGTGCCTCCGCGGTCGAGCTCCTCGGCGCGGCGGCGCCCATCTACCTCTTGGCGAAGCCGACCGGCAGCGAGCCAGCCGCCGGTGCGTCTCCGCGCGACTACCGGCGGCACTGGACGCCGGTCCACCTCGATTTCGTCGTCGACGATCTCGAGGCCGCCGCGCGCCGCGCGCTGGAGGCAGGCGCGGTCCCCGAAGCCGATATCGAGGTGGCGGCGTGGGGGCGCATGCTCCGCCTGGCCGATCCCTTCGGCCACGGCGTCTGCCTTCTTCAGTTCAGCGGCCGCGGTTACGACGAGATCGCCACGCCCGGCTGAGCGCGCCGCCCGGCGCCGAGGTGGCGAGGTGGAGGGAAGAGCCTCCACTGCTGGCGGGTCCGAGCGCCAGCGCGAGCCTCGCACGACCGGCATCGTCGGCGCCAGCTCCTCGGGCGACACGTTCCTCCGCCTCTTCGACCTGAGCTCCGGGTCGCCCGTGCAGGTGGCCACGTCGCGGCGCTCTCGGCCTACTACACCTTCCGCGCCGGCTGCGTCGGCAATGCCTCGTGCACCGCGACGGTGGCCGTCTACGCCGAGTGAGGCTCGACCAGCCCGCGGCAAGCAGCTTCCCTGTCAGATCCAGCGCACCGCTCGAGGCTACTTGCCCGCTTGCCGCCGGGCCCGCTCGGAACGCCGGAATTCGCGGACTCATGGAGAGACGTCGATTGTCCGGTATTCGCGCGTCGATGAAGTCTGCGCCACCGCGCCGATCAAAACCCGCGCTGGCGGCATGGCGTGACGCCTGAGGCGCTGTAAGGTCTGCCCCGCCGTACAGCCAAGGAAGCACCTCGAAGGATGAACCACCCGTCCGTCGCCGCCGATCCATCCCCCGGAGCAGACCTCTCCTTCGCCGGCGGGCGCGCGCATGGCTACCCGCGGCCTCAGCTCCGGCGCGCCGGGTGGGAATCACTCAACGGTGCGTGGAGCTTCGCGCTCGATCCCGAGGCGCGCTTCCGGGGGCCAGCCGACGTCGCCTGGGAGGGCGTCATCGAGGTCCCCTTCGCGCCGGAGACCCCGCGGAGCGGCGTATGCGCGCGCGGCCTCTTCCGCGCCGCCTGGTACCGGCGCACCATCGCGGTGCCGGAGCTCCGCGGCGGAGAGCGGCTGATGCTGCACTTCGGAGCCGTCGACTACGACGCGACCGTCTGGATCGCGGGGAGCCGCGCGGCGCATCATGCCGGCGGCTACACCCCCTTCAGCGTCGACATCACCGACCTCGTCGGCTCGGCGCGCGCCGTCGAGATCGTCGTGCGCGCGGAGGACGATCCGCTCGACCTCGCCAAGCCGCGCGGCAAGCAGGACTGGCAGCTCGAACCGCACTCCATCTGGTACCCGCGCACGACCGGCATCTGGCAGACGGTGTGGATGGAGCGCGTGCCCGCGAGCTCGATCGCGGCGCTCCGCTGGCAGTCGAGCCTCGACCGATGGGAGCTCGATTTCTACGCCCGGATCGGCGGCGAGCGCCGGGACGGGCTGCGGCTGCGCCTGCGCCTCACCGCGAACGGCGCGCTGCTCGCCGAGGACAGCTACGCCGTCGTGCTCGGCGAGGTCCACCGCCGGATCGCGCTCTCCGATCCGGGCATCGACGACTCGCGCAACCAGCTGCTCTGGAGCCCGGAGTCACCCACGCTCATCGACGCCGAGATCGAGCTCGTCACCCGCGACGGCGAGACGATCGATCGCGTGCACAGCTACACAGCGCTCCGATCCGTCGCGGTGCAGGGCGATCGCGTGCTGCTCAACGGGCGGCCCATCGCGCTCCGGATGGTGCTCGATCAGGGCTACTGGCCCGAGACCGGGATGACCGCGCCCGACGACGACGCGCTCCGGCGCGACGTCGAGCTCACGCGCGCCATGGGGTTCAACGGCGCACGCAAGCACCAGAAGATCGAGGATCCGCGCTATCTCTACTGGGCAGATCGGCTGGGCTTGCTCGTGTGGGAGGAGATGCCGAGCGCTTACCGCTTCACGCCCCTCTCGATAGAGCGCCTGACGCGCGAGTGGACGGAGGCGATCAACCGCGATTTCAGCCATCCGTGCGTCATCGCCTGGGTGCCCTTCAACGAGTCCTGGGGCGTGCCCAACCTGCCGGACAGCGCGCGCGAGCGGCACGCGGTCAAGGCGCTCTATCACCTCACCAAGACGCTCGACCCGACGCGCCCGGTGATCGGCAACGACGGCTGGGAGGCCGTGGCCACCGACATCATCGGTATTCATGACTACGACCCGGATCCGGCCCGGATCGCCCAGCGCTACGACGGCGGCGAGTCTCGCCCGCGGCTCTTCCGGCGCGAGCGCCCCGGCGGCCGCGTGCTCGTGCTCGACGGCCACTCGCGCAAGCAGGAGCACCCGATCGTGCTCTCGGAGATGGGCGGTATCGCGCTCCGCCGCCCCGGCACGTGGGGATACACCTCCGCCGACAACCCAGCAGCGCTGGAGCGGGCGTACGAGCGCCTCCTCGCCGTGGTGCGCGCGACACCGCTGCTCGCGGGCTTCTGCTACACGCAGCTCACCGATACCTACCAGGAGGCCAACGGGCTGCTGTACGCCGATCGGACGCCGAAATTCCTGATCGACGCCATCGCCGCCGCCACGCGCGGCCGGGCCGCCGGGCAGGCGCACCCCGACCCGATGGAGCTCGCGGAGTGCGCCGGCCCGCGCCAGGAAGGCATCATCATGGACGAGGTGATCGCCGGGGAGGAGTGATGTTCAAACGGAGCCTCGCCAAACCGGGCGGCTGAGAGGCGGCCGAGCTCCGCGACGGAGGTGGCCCTCGGGCGATCGAGCGGGCAATCTTCGGCGGCGCGGTGGTGATCCTCGCGAAGCGCGGATCCGGTTGCGCCGTGGCCGGGCGCGTTGCGCGGGTGTACGACGCCCGATCCGGGTTCACCCCGAGGGTGCTCGTCCCGATGGCGTGAGCGCTCGCTCGCGAGCTCTGCTGTTCGTGACACGTAACTCCTGTTAGGTACGTTCCTTGTATTGCCCCTCCCGGGCGGCACGCTCGTGCACATCAGCCGCGCCGCGGCCGCCACCGAGGAGGACAAGCATGAGCCCGAAACGGCGGCCGGACGTCGTCTGCTTCTCGCACCTGCGCTGGAGCTTCGTCTTCCAGCGCCCGCAACACCTCCTCTCGCGCTGCGCGCGCACGCGACGCGTGTTCTTCTTCGAGGAGCCGGTGTGGAGCGACGGGCCGCCGCGGATCGAGGCCGCGCCCGTCGATCGCCACGGCGTGCGCGTCGTCACGCCGCACCTTCCGTCTGGCCTCGAGGACGCGCGGATCCACGCGCTGCAGCGCGATCTCGTCGACGACATGCTCGCTCGCTTCGGCATCGACGATCACGTGCTCTGGTACTACACGCCGATGGCGCTCCTGTTCTCGCGGCACCTCGCGGCCAGCGCGGTCGTGTACGACTGCATGGACGAGCTCTCCGCGTTCGCCGGCGCGCCGCCCGCGCTCAAGCATCACGAGGCCGAGCTGCTCCGCCGCGCCGACGTTGTCTTCACGGGAGGGCGCAGCCTCTACGAGTCCAAGAGGGCGCTGCACGCGAACGTGCACCTGCTCCCGAGCAGCGTCGACATCGCCCATTTCGCTGCGGCGCGCCGGCTGCTCGCGCAGCCCGCCGATCAGGCCACGATCCCGGGCCCGCGGCTCGGCTACTTCGGCGTCATCGACGAGCGGATGGATCTCGATCTCATCGCCGGCGTGGCCGCCGCCCGGCCTGGGTGGCACCTCGTCTTCGTCGGTCCGGTCGTGAAGATCGATCCGGCGAGCCTGCCGCGCGCGCCCAACATTCACTATCTCGGCAAGAAGACCTACGAGGAGCTGCCCGCCTACCTCGCGGGCTGGGACGTGGCGCTCCTCCCGTTCGCGCGCAACGAGGCCACGCGCTTCATCAGCCCCACCAAGACGCCGGAGTACCTCGCGGGCGGCAAGCCCGTCGTCTCCACGTCGATCCGCGATGTCGTCCGGCCCTACGGCGAGCTCGGCCTCGCGCGCATCGCGGACACAGCGGGCGATTTCGTGGCCGCCGTCGAGGCGTACCTCGCCGAGGACCACGCCGCGCGGCTCGCGCGGGCTGACGCGCTGCTCGCGCAGGGATCGTGGGACGCGACATGGTCGAAGATCGACAAGCTCCTCGACGGCTTGCTGATGGCGGCCCGGCGCCCGGCGGCGCGGCAGGGCGCCGATGTTTGACTATCTCATCGTCGGCGCCGGCTTCGCCGGCTGCGTGCTCGCCGAGCGGCTCGCGCGCGGCTCGGGCAAGAAGGTGGTGCTCTGCGATGTCCGCCCGCACATCGGCGGCAACGCCTATGATCACCACGACGCCGCCGGCGTGCTCGTGCACAGGTACGGCCCCCACGTCTTCCACACGAGCTCGCGGGAGGTCTTCGAGTACCTCTCGCAGTTCACCGAGTGGCGCCCGTACCAGCACCGCGTGCGCGCCTGGGTGGACGGGCAGCTCGTCCCCATCCCCATCAACCTCGACACAATCAACCAGCTCTATGGCCTGCGCCTGAGCGCGCCCGAGGTGGAGGCGTTCCTCGCCTCCCGCGCCGTGCGACGCGAGCAGATCCGCACCAGCGAGGACGTGATCGTCAGCAAGGTCGGCGTCGAGCTCTACGAGAAGTTCTTCAAGCACTACACCCGGAAGCAGTGGGGACTCGACCCGTCCGAGCTCGACGCCGCCGTGACCGCGCGCGTGCCGGTGCGGAGCAACCGCGACGATCGGTACTTCACCGACACCTACCAGGCCATGCCGCTCCACGGCTTCACGCGCATGTTCGAGCGGATGGTCGATCACCCGAACATCAAGATCCTGCTCAACGCCTCGTTCCGCGAGATGCAGAGCGAGATCCCTCATCGCGAGGTGATCTTCACCGGCCCCGTCGACGCCTTCTTCGACTATCGCTTCGGGAAGCTGCCGTATCGATCCCTGGAGTTCCACTTCGAGACCAAGGATCAAGAGAGGTACCAGGACGCGCCGGTCATCAACTACCCGAACGAGAACCCCTATACCCGGGTCACCGAGTTCAAGCACCTCACGGGCCAGGTGCACCCGAAGACGACCATCGTCTACGAGATCCCGAAGGGCGAGGGCGATCCGTATTACCCCGTGCCGCGGCCGGAGAACGCGGCCCTCTACCGCAGGTACGAGGAGCTCGCCAAGGAGACGCCCGGCGTCCACTTCGCCGGGCGGCTCGGGACCTATCGCTACTACAACATGGACCAGGTGGTGGCGCAGGCGCTCACCCTCTATGGCAAGCTCGCCGGCGTGCCGAACCGACAGCTCGCCGCGGCCAAGGCGGCTTGAGCATGGCGGAAGAGGCGAGGGCGCCCCTCGAGATCTGGGGCGGCGTGGAGTGCACGGTCAACCGCGTCGGCGACGTGGTTCACCACCAGCTCGAGCGGAGCGGGCACGCGCGGCGCCTCGAGGATCTCGATCGCTTCGCCGCGCTCGGGATCCGGGCGCTGCGCATGCCCGTGCTCTGGGAGCGGACGGCGCCCGAGCGGCCGGAGCGCCTGGACTTCGGCTGGGCCGACGCGCGGATCGAGCGGCTCCGGGCGCTCGACGTGCGGCCCATCATCGGGCTCGTCCACCACGGCAGCGGCCCGCGTTACACGAGCCTCGTCGATCCGGGCTTCTCCGAGGGGCTCGCCCGCTTCGCCCGCGCGGCGGCCGAGCGCTATCCGTGGGTCACCGACTGGACGCCGGTGAACGAGCCGCTCACGACGGCCCGCTTCTCGGGCCTCTACGGGCACTGGTACCCGCACGGCCGCGATCCGCGCACGTTCGTGCGCGCGCTGCTCATCGAGTGCCGCGCGATCGCGCTCGCCATGCGCGCCATCCGGGAGGTGATCCCCCGGGCGCGCCTGATCCAGACCGAGGATGTCGGCAAGACGATGAGCACGCCGCTGCTCGCCTACCAGGCCGAGCACGAGAATCACCGGCGCTGGCTCAGCTTCGATCTGCTCACCGGGCGCGTGGACGGCGATCACCCGCTGTTTCCGCTGCTCCTCGGGTGGGGCGCCTCGCCCGCAGAGCTCGCGTGGTTCGTCGAGGATCCATGTCCGCCGGACATCCTCGGCATCAACTACTACATCACGAGCGAGCGCTTCCTCGACGAGCGGCTGGCCTCTTACCCCGCCTGGTCGCACGGCGGAAATGGCAAGCACGCGTATGCCGATGTCGAGGCCGTGCGCGCGGTCGCCGGAGGCATCGACGGGCACCGCGCGCGGCTCCAGGAGGTCTGGGATCGCTACCGCCGGCCCGTGGCGATCAGCGAGGTGCACCTCGGCGGGCCGCGCGAGGAGCAGCTCCGCTGGCTGGTCGAGGCGTTCCGCGCCGCAGAGGCGGCGCGCGCGGCGGGCGCGGACGTGCGCGCGGTCACCGCGTGGTCGCTGCTCGGCTGCTTCGACTGGAGCTGCCTCGTCACCGAGGAGCGCGGGCACTACGAGCCGGGCGTGTTCGATGTGCGCGGCCCCGCGCCGCGGTCGACGGCGCTCGCTCGGCTGGTCTCCGCGCTCGCGCGCGGCGCTCGCTTCGAGCATCCCGTGCTCGCCTCGCCGGGCTGGTGGCGGCGCCCGGCGCGGCTGACGTACGGTCCGGCCGCGTCCGTCGCGCCCGCGCCCGAGGCCGCCGCCGCCGCCGCCGGCCCGCCGATCCTGATCACCGGCGCGAAGGGGACGCTCGGCCGCGCGTTCGCGCGCCTGTGCGCGCTGCGCGGCCTGCCCCATCGCACGATCGGGCGCGATGAGATGGACATCGCCGATCCCGCGTCGGTCGAGCGCGCCCTCGATCGGTTCGCCCCGTGGGCGGTCGTCAACACGGCGGGGTTCGTGCGTGTCGACGAGGCCGAGCGCGAGCCGCACCGCTGCGAGCGCGAGAACGCGCTGGGGCCCGCCGTGCTCGCGATCGCGTGTCGCCGGCGTGACGCGCGGCTCGTCACCTTCTCGGCCGATCTGGTCTTCGACGGCGCGCGGCGCTCGCCGTACGTGGAGACCGATCCCGCGCGGCCGCTCAACGTCTACGGCCGGAGCAAGGCGACGGCGGAGTGGAACGTCCTGGCGATCCTCCCGGAGGCGCTGGTGGTGCGCACCGCCGCGTTCTTCGGTCCCTGGGACGAAGCGAACTTCGTCCGCGCCGCGCTGCGCGCCCTCGGCGAGGGCCGGAGCTTCCACGCGGCCGACGACGTGATCGTCTCGCCGACCTATGTTCCGGATCTCGTGCACGCGACCCTCGATCTGCTGATCGACGGCGAGCGCGGCATCTGGCACCTCGCCAACCGGGACGCCACGAGCTGGGCGGAGCTCGCCTCGCGCAGCGCGGCGCTCGCGCGCGTCCCCGCGACGCGCCTCGTGCGCTGCCCGAGCCGCGCGCTCGGCCTGGCCGCGCCGCGCCCGCGGTACAGCGCGCTCGGGAGCGGCCGCGGGCTCCTGTTGCCGTCGCTCGACGACGCGCTCGCGCGCTACGTCGCGGAGCGTGACCCCCGGCCACGAAGTTAGGTGGTTTCATGCGCGTCCTTTCCACCGGCGGACCCGGCTACACTGGCAGCGCGATCACCGAAGAGCTCGTCGCGCGCGGTCACGACGTCGCGGATCTGGCCGAGATCCTTGGCTCGGCGTCCAGCTGGGGGCTCGCCCGGCGACGCGAAGGCGGCGCTCGCCCGGCAGCTTGATCTCGCCCACGCCGCGGTTCACGAGCAGCGGCGCCGAGGAGGCGGAAGCGTGGCCGCGATCGCGTTCGAGCATGTGTACAAGCGCTACCAGGGGAGCGCGCCCATCGTGGAGGACCTGTCGCTGCGCATCGAGGACGGCGAGCTCCTCGTGCTCGTCGGGCCTTCCGGGTGCGGCAAGTCGACGACGCTCCGGATGATCGCGGGCCTCGAGGACGTCGACGGCGGGACGCTCTCCATCGGCGGCCGCGTGGTCAACGACGTGCCCCCGAAGCAGCGCGACGTCGCCATGGTCTTCCAGAGCTACGCGCTCTACCCGCACATGACGTGCTTCGAGAACATGGCCTTCGCGCTCGCGCTCCGCCGCGTGCCGCGCGGCGAGGTGAAGCGCCGCGTGGAGGCCACGGCGCGCGCGCTGGCGATCGATCACCTCCTCGATCGCAAGCCGCGGGCGCTCTCGGGCGGCCAGCAGCAGCGCGTGGCCATCGGGCGCGCGATCGTGCGCGAGCCCGGCGTGCTGCTCATGGACGAGCCGCTCTCGAACCTCGACGCCGCGCTGCGCAGCTCGATGCGCGCCGAGCTGCGCCGCCTGCATCGTCGCCTCGGGACGACGCTCGTGTACGTGACCCACGATCAGACGGAGGCGCTCACCCTCGGGGAGCGGATCGCCGTCCTCCGCGGAGGCGCGCTCCTCCAGCACGACAGCCCGCAGCAGCTCTACGACCGGCCGGCGAACGTCTTCGTCGCGACGTTCATCGGCGCACCCCCGATGAACCTGATCCCCGCCGAGCTCCGCCTCGACGGCCCGACCTCGGTGCTCTCGGCGCCGAGCGTGCGGCTCGCGTTGCCGAGGACACCGGAGCACCGCGAGGGCCGGGTGATCGCCGGCGTCCGGCCCGAGCACCTCGGCCCCGCGCCCGCCGGCGCGTCGCTCGGCGTGCGAGGCGATGTCGAGATGGTCGAGGCGATGGGGTTCGAGTCGTACGTCCACCTGCGCGTCGGCGACGCCGCGATCGTGTCCCGCTGGCTGGATCGCGGCACGACGCCGGCCGTCGGCGCGCGCGTGACGCTGGCCGCCGCGCCGGAGCACGTCCACCTGTTCGATCCGCGCACCGAGGAGCGGGTCTGAGATGGCCCGCCGCGCGCTCTGGCTCGTGGTCTGGTGCGCGTCCATCTCGCCCGCCGGATGCGCCTCGAAGGCCGATCCACCCTCGCACGTCGCGCGCACCACCATCACCTTCGTCGGCTGGGGGATGCCGGAGGAGCGGGCCATCATGCGGTCGGCGCTCGCCGCCTTCGAGCGGATCCACCCGGAGATCCACGTCGAGTACACGCAGGTGCCCGGCGTCGGCTACGACTACCTCAACAAGCTCCGGCTGATGATCGTGGCGAAGCGCGCGCCCGACGTCTTCTACGTGCCCGACGGCGCGTTCGGCGAGATGGTCAGTCAGGGCGTCTTGCGCGACATCGACGGTCTCGTGCAGGAGAGTCGGACGCTCGACCTCGCCGACGTCTGGCCGACCGCCCTGGACCGCTATCGCTGGAATGGCCGTGTCCTCCACGAGGGCAGCCTCTACGCGCTGCCGAAGGACATCGGCCCCACGGTGCTCTACTACAACAAGGACGCGCTGCGCCGCCGCGGCGTCCCCGCGCCGGATCCCGAGGTGCCGATGACCTGGGACCAGGCCATCGCCGCCTTTCGCGCGCTCACGTACCGCGAAGGCTATGTCCAGCGCTGGGGGATCACCGGATATCCCTATGAAGCCGCGGTCTGGTCCGCGGGCGGCGAGATCGTGGACGCGCCGCGGCGCCGGTGGCTCATGGACTCCGGCGTGTCGATGGACGCGGTGCAGTGGTGCGCGGATCTGGCCCTCCGCCATCACGTGGCGCCCAACCTCGCCCGCAGCGGCGGCGCCGGGCAGAGCGAGCTCTTCGAGGCCGGGCTCGCCGCCATGCACATCGATGGTCGCTGGATGGTCCCGCGGTATCGCCGGATGCGCTTCGACTGGGATGTCGCGCCCGTGCCGGTCCCGGAGCCGGGCATGACCTCGGTGAGCTGGTCTGGCTCCGTGGGGCTCGCCGTCAGCGCCGCGAGCCGGCGCATCGCCGAGGCGTTCACGTTGATCGAGTACCTGGCCGGCCCCGAGGGACAGCGCGAGCTGGCCCGATCCGGGCTCCAGGTGCCCAATCAGCGATCGGTCGCCGCGACCGCCGCCTTCCTCCAGCCCGGGCAGCGGCCGGCCCACGCCGAGGTCTTCCTGCGCGCCGCCGAGACGAGCCGTCCGAGCCCCGAGACCGAGATGCCCAACGCCTTCTGGCACGAGGTGTTCTCGAGCTTCCTCCCCCAGGTCTGGCGCGGCGAACGGCGCGCGCGCGAGCTGCTCCCGGCCCTCGCGCCGGTCGTCGAGCAAACCATGCGGGAGAACAACCCCGGACCGGAGGCAGCGCGTTGAAGAAGCAGATACCGCGCGCCCGCGCCGAGGCGCGCTGGGGTTGTGCGTTCGTTGCGGTCCCCGTGCTCGGCTTCGTCGTCTTCGCGCTCGGTCCGATGCTGGCTTCGCTCTACCTGAGCTTCACCCGCTTCGAGGTGCTCACGCCGCCGCGCTGGGTCGGCCTCGATAACTACGCTCGCCTCTTCGCCCGGGATTTCTTCGTCTGGCGGACGCTCGCCAACACGGCCTTTTACCTCCTCGGCATCCCGATCGGCATCGCCATCTCCCTCGTGCTCGCGCTCCTGTTGAACCAGAAGCTCAGGCTCGAGGGGCTCTTCCGCACCGTCTATTTCATCCCCTCCGTGTGCTCGATCGTGGCCGCGGCGCTGCTCTGGAAGTGGATCTACAACGCCGATTACGGGCTCATCAACACGTACCTCCGCGCCCTCGGCGTCGCCGACCCGCCCGCGTGGCTCTCGAGCCCGCGCCTGGTCAAGCCCGCGCTCGTCGTGATGGGGATCTGGGGCGGGCTCGGCTACAACATGGTCCTCTTCCTGGCCGCGCTCCAGGGCGTGCCGCGATCGCTGCTCGAGGCCGCGGAGCTCGACGGGGCGAACGCCTGGCAGCGCTTCCGGCACGTGACCCTGCCGGCCATCAGCCCGATGACGTTCTTCATCGCCGTCACCAGCGTCATCGGCGGGCTGCAGAGCTTCGATCAGGTCTACGTGATGACGCGCGGCGGCCCGGAGTTCCGCTCGGCGACGTTCATGCTCTATCTCTACCTCACCGGTTTTCAGTACTTCCAGATGGGTTATGCGTCGGCGATGGCCTGGGTGCTCGGCGCGCTCGTGATGATCGTGACCGTGCTCCAGTTCCGCCTCGCCCGGCGCTGGGTGCACGATGAGTAGCGGCCGGAGGTCCCGGGGGCGCCGCGCGCTCCGGCTCCTCTCCTATGCCGTCCTCGCGCTGGTGGCCGTCTTCGTGCTCGCGCCCTTCGCGTTCATGATCAGCACCAGCGTGAAGCCGGCGGACGAGATCTACGCGGTCCCGATCCGCTGGATCCCGGCCCGCCCGACGCTCGCCAACTACCGGCAAGCCTTCGCCGAGATCGACATCCTCCGCGGCACCTGGAACACGCTCCTCATCGCCGTCCCCTCCACCCTCGGCGGCCTCCTCACGGCCTCGTTCGCCGGCTACGCCTTCGCGAAGCTCCGTTTTCCGGGGCGCGACGCGATCTTCGCCGCGCTCCTGTCGACGATGATGCTGCCGACCGTGGTCACGTTGATCCCGCAGTTCGTGGGCTTCGCCCGGATCGGCTGGATCGACACCTACTATCCGCTCATCGTGCCGGGCGCGACGGGCAGCGCGGTCGCGATCTTCCTGATGCGGCAGTACTTCGCGAGCATTCCGGACGAGCTCATCGAGGCCGCGACGCTGGACGGCGCGAACCCTCTCCAGACGTTCACGCGGGTGGTCTTCCCCCTCGCCGGGCCGGCCGTCGCGACGCTCGCGGTCCTCGGGCTCAAGGCCGCCTGGAACGACTACTTCGGGCCGCTCGTGTACATCACCTCTCCGCAGAAGATGAACATCCAGCAGATGATCGCCGGCACCCAGAACGCCTACGGCGGCGAGCCGGCCGTGCTCATGGCGGGCGCCTCCCTCGCGATGTTGCCGCTCGTGGTGCTCTTCCTGTTCGCGCAGCGGTACTTCGTGGAGGGGCTCGCGCGGACCGGGCTCAAGCGCTGATTCGCCGCCGTGGCGCACGGCCTGTTGCCGGACCGGAGTTCATGCTGGAGCGCGGCATCGCCTACCTCGGCCGGCAGGACCACGGCCGGTTCACCGACGAGGGCGAGAGGGGGATCCGAGGTGACGGAAGACGTCGATCCGGGCGACGACGCCGGGTGGTGAGCGCGCTGGACCGCCGCACGGCCCTGCGGCCGCGGCGCGAGTGCATCCGTCAGGTCTGCAAGCGGCGATCTCAGGAACGAAATCTTCGGGGGCTTCCTTACGGGTAAGTCCTTGAAAAGGGTGCGGAAGGACCCTGGCCCGTGTCCTGCTAAGTAGCCAGGGCAGAGCGCCCGTGACGGCTTCCCCCCCCGCCGTCGAATGGGCGCTCTGTTTTTTGTGGGCCGGCGTGGGGCGGCGGGCAGCGCCCGCGCGGGGCCCGTCCTTCGTCCTACCGCGGCACGAGGACGCGGACGTCCCAGGGCGCGAGGTCCAGCGCGAGGGCGCCGGCCCGGAGGTGCGCGCCGGCGCCGCTCAGCGCGTCGCGCAGGCCGCCTCGCGCGTGGGCGGCGAACGGCTCCGGCACGGTGAGCCGCTTCCTCACCGGTCGCTCGCTGAAGTTCAGGACCACGAGCGCGAAGCGAGACGCGTCGTCGCCGTGCCTGACGTAGGCGAAGACCTCGTCGTCCGGCCCCCCGGCGTGCACCGTGTGGTGCCCCGGCGACCGGAGCGCCGCGACGCCGCGCCTGAGCCGGATCAGCTGCTCGTAATGCCGCGCCAGCTGGCCGCGCGGGGGCCGCGAGACCGGGGCGAGGCCGCCGTAAGGCTCGTACTCGGCGCCGAGCTCGTCGAACGTGTAGACGCACGGGATCCCCGGCAGCGTCAGCAGCGCCGCCGCGGCGACGCGCGTCAGCCCCGGCCCGTGGCGGGTGACGAAGCGCGCGCCCGTGTCGTTGTTGTTGATGAACCTGAGCGTGCGCTCGGCGCGCGCCGCGGTGGCGGCGAGCGCCGCGCCGAGCCGGGATGCGATGCCCCGCGGCGCGCCGAACACGTCCTTCCAGGCCCAGTGTCCGAGCTCCTCGGTCCAGTCATACGCCGCGTCGAACCCGTTTCGCAGGTAGTACGGATCGCGCGCCGAGGCCTCGGCGATCAGCGCGACATGCGGGCTCACGCGCCGGAGCTCGGCGGCCCAGGGGGACCAGAGCTCGCCCCGCCGCTGCTTGATGCCCCACGCGGCGTCGACGCGATAGCCGTCGATGTCGAACCGGCGCACCCAGTGCAGCGACGCCTCAAGCATCCAGCGCGCCACCTCGGCGCTGTCGTAGTTCAGGTTCGGCAGGTGCTCCCAGTCGAAGTAATGCGTCGGCTCCCCGCCGTCGTCGCGATCGTAGAAGGCGAAGCTGTGCGCGCGGTTCATGCGCCGCTCGGCTTCCCGGAAATACGGGTGCTCGGCCGAGGTGTGGTTGGGCACGAGATCGAGCAGCACGCGCAGGCCGCGCCGGTGCGCGTCGTCCACGAGCTCGCGGAGATCTTGCTCGGTCCCGTAGTCGGGGCGCACGCTGAAGTAATCGGTGACGGCATACCCGAAGTCGCCCTCGGGCGCGGCGAAGAGTGGAGATAGCCAGATCGCCGTGACGCCGAGCCGCTCGATCGCGGGGAGGGCGGCGCGGACGCTCCGGAGCGGTGGATCGCCGAAGAACGGCGGCACGACGCCGTAAAGGACGGCGTCGTCGATCCACGCCGGCGCGGCCCTGCCGGAGGCGGCTTCGAGCGGCGGCGCGACACGCGCGGCGTCGCCCCGGCCGCGCTCGTCGCGCACCCTGAGCTCGTAGAGCGCCTGACCGCCGCCGTCGGACGCCGGCAGCTCGAGGCGAGCGCCCTGTCCGAGCGGCTCCGGCGCCGCGCCGGCGCGCACGCGGAGCCAGTCGAAGGCGACGATCTCGGCGCGGGAGCGCTCGCTGGGCTCGCTGCTCGTCGCGTCGAGGACGAGCTTGCCGCCGGCCAGCGCGGCGCGGGCGCGGGCGCGCGGCGTGTCCTCCAGCCGGACGCGGTAGGTGACGGGCGGAGACTCCAGGTCACCCGCGCTCGCCTCCCGGCAGCGCGCGACGATCTCGTTTTCGCCCTCGAGCAGCGGGACGTCCGCGAAGAACCGCTGCCGCTCGATCGCCGCGGGGAACACGTCGCCACCCACCCGGATCGCGCAGTCCTCCAGCGCGCCCGCGCCGGCGAGGGCGCCCTGGACGCGCGCGCTGAAGGCCCAGACGTCGGCATCGCCGGCGTGCAGCTCCAGCTGGGCTTGCGCCGCCGCGGAGGGGCGCGGCGAACCCGAGGGGATGACCGATTCACACGAGGGCGCCGCCAGGAGCAGCGCGGCAGCCCATCCGAGCCGGGTGAGCGGCCGCGCGTGACGCGATGGGCCTGGGGCGCGCTGCGGATGGGCGCCCGTGGCCGCGCCGATCGGCACGACCGGCCCCGAGAGGGATGCACAGGGAGAAGAGGCGGCGGTCGAGCGGAGAAGGCGTCTCAGCATGGGGGCGATGCGGCAAGCGGGGGAGCCCCTCTATTCCAGATCCACCTCTGACGATCGCCGAAGCGCTGGCAGCACGGTGGTTTTGTGTCGTGATCTTCTCTCTCTCCTCCATGTCCGCCGTGTCGTGGCATCCACGGCGGCGCACTCCCGTGCCGGGGCTTCCCCTGCGCCTCCTCGCGCCAGGATCAGGCGGCGACGGCATGGAGGCGGCTGCGGCCCCGGGCGCGCATGACGAGCGGGACGCCGCCCGAGGGGCTCAGCGTCAGGTTGCGGCGCACGGGGCGGGGCGGGCGCTCGTCGAGCAGGCGGAACTCCCATGCTGACAGCGCCACGCCGAGCACGATCTTCATCTCGAACATCGCGAAGGCCGCGCCGATGCAGCGGCGGTGTCCGCCGCCGAACGGCAGGTACTCGAACGGGGAGAACTTTCGCTCCAGGAAGCGCTCCGGCCTGAACCGGGACGGCTCGGGGTAGAGCTCGGGGTGGTGATGCACGAGCAGGATGCAGGGCGCCACCCCCGTTCCCGGCGGGAGCTCGTGCTCGCCGAGGCGGAACGGCTGCGCCAGGAGGCGCGGGGACTCGGTGACGATCGGATAGACGCGCAGCGCCTCCTTGCACACGGCGTCCAGGTAGGGCAGGGCAGCGAGGCGCTCGGGGTCGGGCTCCGGGCCGAGGGCGTCGATCTCGTCGCGGAGGCGCCCGAGGACGCCGGGGTGGCGGTGCACGTGATCGAGGGCCCACGCGAGGGCGAGCGCCGTGGTCTCGTGCCCGGCGAACAGCAGCGTCCGGAGCTCGTCGAAGATGGCCTGATCGCTCATGCGCGATCCGTCGTCGTAACGGGCCGAGACCATGAGGCTCAGGATGTCGTCGCCCGGCGCCGCGCGCGCCCGCTCGATCTGCGCCCGGAACAGGGCCTCCAGGTCGCCGACGCGCCGGCGGAAGCGCGCGTAGGGGCCGAGGCCGCCGAGCTCCCGCTGCAAGGGCGGCAGGAAGGTCAGCGCCGGGGTCAGCGCGTCGGTCATGGAGACGACGGCCCGAGCGAACGCGCTCGTTCGAGACGGCTCCTCCACGCCGAAGACGGCGCGGATGATGACGTCGAGCGAGATCGCCTGCGTGAGCTCCTGGGCGACGGCGCGGGGCGCGCGCGCCGCCTCGGTGAGCCGGCGCGCGGCGGTGTCCGCCATCGCCGCAGCGTAGGCGCGCATGCGATCGCCGTGGAACGGCGGCGTCAGCAGCTTCCGCTCGCGCCTGTGGCGCTCGTCCGAGAGCATGAGCAGCGAGTGCTCCCCCACGAGCGGCGCGATCGCCTTGGTGGCGAAGGGAAGGAAGGTCTCGGGCGGCGCCGCCATCACGTCCTGCACCGTCCTGGGGCCTCCGGCGATCACGACATCGCCGCTGAGCACGGGGACGTTGAAGACATCGCCGTAGGTGGCGGCGCAATGCGTGAGGAACTCGAACGGACGGGTGAGGAACTTGTAGGTCGTAAGAAGTCGGCTGCGCGGGCCTCGGGGCAACTGGCTCATGGCGTACCTCGGAGGGGGATCGAGCCCGGGGGCGCGCGGCGCCTCACCGGGATCGACGCAAGGATGGGCTCGGCGCGCCGCTGCGGCAGCGGCGTCGGGCGCCAATGTTACGACGGACGGCGCCAGGCGGAGCGGCGCCGCGCGGTGCCCGTCCGACCAAGGCCCTCGCGACACCCCGTCGGGGCCAGCCGGCGCTACCGCGCTCGCCCCCCGGAGAGCCCGCCTGGGCCGTTGTTGGCGTGGTTAAGCAATGCTCATGCCATAGGCATGGCGGCGACCGGCGACGTTTTTTGTCGGATGCACCGATGAGTTTCGCGCGCTTCGGCAGTCGACCTTCCGAACCCGTTCCGCGGCAGCGCCCTCACCGGGCGAGGCCCATTCCAGATGACCATGGAGATGTCCCCATGACCCGGATCGAATTGCCCCGCGTCGTGTCGCGCGCCGAGTGGCTGGAGGCGCGCAAGGCGCTGCTCGCCCGCGAGAAAGAGCTCACCAGAGCGCGCGATCGGCTCAACGCGGATCGCCGGCGCCTGCCGATGGTCGAGGTGACCGAGCCGTACGAGTTCTCGGGCGCCCACGGCAAGCTGCGCCTGCTCGATCTGTTCGAGGGCCGGCAGCAGCTCATCGTCTATCATTTCATGTGGCTGTTCGAGGACGACGGCACACCCAAGGATCGCGGCTGCCCGAGCTGCTCGGGCTTCGCCGATCAGATCTCGAAGGGCCACCTGCGGCACTGGCACAACGTCGGCACCACGTTCGCGCTCATCTCGCGCGGCCCCTGGGAGAAGATCGCGCCGTTCAAGGCGCGTATGGGCTGGCCCGTGCCCTGGTACTCGTCCGCGGGCAGCCGCTTCAACCACGACTACCACGTCACGCTGGACGAGTCGGTCGCGCCCGTGGAGTACAACTACCGAACGCCCGCCGAGCACGAGCAGGCGGGATCCGCTTATTATCTGGGGCGCAAGCAGCCCTTCGATCTGCACGGGCTGAGCTGCTTCCTGCGCGACGGCGAGCGCGTGTACCACACCTACTCGACCTACGGGCGCGGCACGGAGTCGACGGGCGGCTCGTACTATTTCCTCGATCTGACCGCGCTCGGGCGCCAGGAGGAATGGGAAGAGCCCAAGGGGCGCAGCACCGGGCTGGGCGCCAAGGCCGGCGACGAGCGCATCCGCTACCCCGACGAGCAGCAGGACCTGTCCGACTCGAGCGGCGCGCGGCCCGCGGCCGCCGCTCCCGAGGCGGACGACTGCTGCTCACGGATGCGGCGCTGAGCCGCGGGTCCCTCGCCGCACCCGGGGAAAGCGCGACGCCCGAGCGGCCTCGCTCGCCGCGGGCAGGAGGGAACGCCGCTCACCCCGCATCGAACCTCACGTCCAGGTCCAGGTACTTGCGGGCGAGGTACTCGAGCGCCAGCGACGTGTGGCAGTGGCGGACGTCGGGCTGGCGCGCCGTGGGGCAGTTGCAGCCGAGGAACACGTCACCTTGCCGGGCCTCCTGCGCCAGCGCGTCGAAGTGCGGTCGTTGCTCCGCAAACCGCTCGTCGAGCACCGCAAAGTAGGCGGCGCGAAACCTGTTGAAGCCAGCTTGCGAGGGATCCGACAGGAACTCTTCGACGATCTCCGGGGTGGGCCTCAGGACGTGGTGCGTGTGTTTGCGCGTGTCGTACCGCTTGCCATCGGGCAGCGGATCGTCCTCCCGACGGTGCCCGCGGACGATCTGGTAGCGTGCAAGCATGGGTGCTCATTCCTCCTTTCGTTCGTCGTTTGCATGCGTCGGCCGTGAGGTCTCATGGCGGTCCGGACGAAGCGCTGCGCGCGCCGCTCACCGCGGCGCCGGCGCGCGCGCCACGCGGCCGCCCACGACCACCATGTCGACCTTCGTGTCGACGAGCGAGCGATCGGGCGAGAGATCGCGGCCGAGGACGGTCAGATCGGCCACGTAGCCAGGCGCGATCCGGCCCCGCTGGCCCTCGGCGAAGGCCGCGTACGCGGGCGCCTCGGTGAAGGCCAGGAGCGCCTCGTCGAGGTCGAGCCGCTCCTCGGGCATCCACCCGCCCGGGGGGTGGCCCGAGAGATCCTGCCGGGTCACGGCTGCATGGATGCCGAGCAGCGGTGAGGCGTCCTCCACCGGGAAATCCGAGCCGAACACGACGCACGCGCCCGACGACAGGAGCGAACGCCAGGCATACGCGCCCTTCAGGCGATGGGCGCCGAGCCGCGCGGGCGCCCAGGGCATGTCGCTCGTCGCGTGGGTCGGCTGCATCGAGGCGATCACCCCGAGCGCCGCGAAGCGCGGCAGATCGTCGGGCGAGAGGATCTGCGCGTGCTCCACCCGGAACCGCAGCGCCGCCGCCCGCCCCGGGCCGAGCGCCTCGAACGCGTCGAGCACGGCGCGGTTGGCGCGGTCGCCGATCGCGTGCACCGCGAGCTGGAAGCCCGCGTCCGCGACGAGCCGCGCCGCGCGCGCGAGCGCCTCGCGATCCATCAGCAGGAGCCCGCTCGTCGAGGGCTCGTCCGCGTACGGCGCGAGCAGCGCCGCGCCGCGCGAGCCGAGCGCGCCGTCCGCGAAGAGCTTGACCCCGCGCAGCACGAACATCGCCGTGCCTGTCGGGTCCACGTCGGGGGCGCGCGCCTTCAGCCCCTCGAGGTTCCCGTCGCCCGCGAGGTACGCGGTGACGCGGATCGGCAGCCGCCCGGAGGCGGCGAGCGCGCGGTAGACGGCCGCGGTCTCGTCGTCGATGCCCATCTCGTGCACGGCCGTGAGCCCGGACGAGAGCGCCTCCTCGGCCGCGCGCAGGATGCGCCGCTCGCGCACGGCGGGCGGGTCGGCCGGGACCTTGGCCTCGATGAGGCCCATCGCGTTGTCGATGAAGACGCCCGTCGGCTCGCCCGCGGCGTCGCGCAGGACGCGCCCGCCCGGCGGATCCTGCGTGCCTCGGCCGACCCCGGCCGCGCGCATCGCCGCCGCGTTCGCCCAGAGCGCGTGCCCGTCGACGCGGCGCAACGCCACCGGGTGCTCCGGCGCCGCCGCGTCGAGCGGGGCGTGCGTGGGGAACGCGGCGCCTGGCCAGAGGTTCTGGTCCCAGCCGCGCCCGGTGATCCACTCGGCCTTCGGGCGGGCCTTCGCCGCCTCCGCCACGAGCGCCGCCGCCGCCTCGGCGCTCTTCGCGCCGCGCACGCTCAGCGTCTCCAGCGCGACCCCGAGCCCGTAAAGATGGGCATGCCCGTCGACGAGCCCGGGCACGATCGCGCGCCCCGGCAGCTCCTCGACGCGCGTCCCCGGCCCGACGAAGGCCTCCGCGCCGGCCGCGCTGCCCACGAAGACGATCCGCTCGCCGCGCACGGCGACCGCCTCGGCGCGCGGGTTCCCGGGGTCCATGGTCCGGACGACGCCGGCGGAGATCACGAGATCTGCGGGCGCCGAGGGCGCCGCCGTCGCGGCGAGCTGGCCCGGCGAGGCACAGCTGGGGGCGAGGCTGCCGAAGAGGCTCAGGAGCGTCGCTCGGAGCGCGTTCGACATGAGCGCCACCCTAGCACCCGCATGGGGCGCGCAACGGCGGGCAGGGGGCTACCAGAGGCTCAGCGTGACCGCGATGGTCAGCAGCGGCAGCGGCGCGAGCACCGCGACGAAGAAGACGAGGACGTCGAGCTGCGCGATCCGCTCGCACCCTCGATCGAGCAGCCAGGCCTGCTCTCCTGCGATGAGCTCGGCGCCGGAGAGGGCCCCTCCGCGGTACGTGCCCGCGGACGTCGGTCCGAGGACCACGACCGGTCCGGGCGGCAAGCCGCGGTCTGCGGCGCGCACGGGAGGCGAGCCGTCCGCGAAGTCGAGCCAGCCGTTCTCCGCGAGCACCGCGGCCCTCGCCCCCGCGATCCGCGCGAGGGCGCGGCGGGCGCGCCAGCGATAACGGAGCAGCGCCGCGGAGAGCAGCGCTCCACAGGCGGCGACGGCGATCGCGCGCCGGTGGGCGCCGAGCACGTCTGCGACGAGGCGCATGGACGCGGGCATCGCGACGAACCGCGGCGCCGCGAGGACGACCGGACCTGCTTCGCCGCCGCGATGGGCGTCGTGGATCGCTCCGTCGAGCACGAGCAGATCGCCCCGCTCGCGGTGGTTGGCGAACAGAGACGCTTCGCGAACGAGCGGCGACGCCTGGCGGATGACGAGAGGAGCGCGGGGATCGATCCAACCCGGCTGCTGCCAGCACGCCTCGGGGTCGACCATCGTGTACGTGCCGCGCTGAGACAGCCACGTCACGACGTGAGCGTCGAAAGGCCTCCCGGCCTCCTCCACATCGAGAAAACACCTCTCGGACAGGCTCGGGCACAACCGGCGCACGCCCAGCTGGCCGATGGTCACGTCGTGGATGCGCGTCACGAGGGGCGGTCCGGACGGGTCCGACGGGCCCTCGGCGATCATCGAGGGCTCCCCCTCGATGGGCGGGACGACCCCGATGGTCGGAAGGGACGTGATGTGATGCTCCGGATCGGGCTCTCGCACGGCGTGAACGGTCGATACGGCAATGAGGCCCGTGGTCAGCGCGAGGACGGCGACGCTCGCCGCGTGGAGAGCGCGCGGCGGCACGCGGACCATGGTGCTCGCCATGGCAGCGAAGAACACCACGCCGAGGGCGCCGACGAGGGCGGACATGAGCCCGAACACGCTCCCGATGGGCGGCAACCACTCTCGCCATGCGTGCCAGGAACGGGGGATGTCGGGGCACGTCATCCCATCCCGGGTCATGCGGAAGAAAAGATACGCGAGCGGAAGAACGAAGAGGGGAAGAGAGACGCGCAGCGCAGGGCTGCGGGCCGCGGCGCCGACGCAGAGGAGCGCGGCGAGCAAGCCCGCCTCCACCACGAACCAGGGGACGGACACGTGCTTGCCCGTGAGGATGGCGAGCGCGACGCAGGGGCCAACCATGACCCCCACGCACGCGGCGTGACCCCTCGGAGGGTCCGAGAAGAAAGAGCGGGGATGAGCGCCCGGTGCCAGCATCAACGCTCCTTGAGCTTCACCGAGGCGCCCCGCCCACGGCAGGACCACCTGGACGTCGCGGACCGCGCTGCACGCTGCGCGCCTCGGAGAAACGCGCCTCGGCCTGCATGTCCGACGATCCCATGGGGCGCCGTTCGCCGTCAAGGAGGCCGCCGGATCGCGACGGACGGGCGCTCGACTCCTCGGGCTCGTGCATCGAAGGCGCCGCGCTCCCTTCACGGCCTGCGGGACGCGGGCGGCGCGGGCGGCGCCGACCCGTCGAACGAGCACAGAGCTTGAGCCGGCCGCGGCCTCCCGGGCCAGAGAGCACCTGAGAGGACACCTGGTGGAGGCTCGCGCCGTCGGCGTGGGGGCTCAGACCTCCACCGCGCCGCGCGGGCGCCCCCCCGGCGCCGCGCGGTGGAGCGCGAAAACCCCGGAAGAGGCCGTCTTTCCAGTGGATCCTGGGCGCGCCGGGGGCGGCCCGACGCGCCCCGACAACCTGGCCTGCCTGTTGCTCTATCGGGATGCGACGCCGCGAGACAGCGACGAGGGCGACCTGGGCGACTCGAACTCGCCAGAGCCCGCCGACACGCGATCTCGTGAGCGTGAACCCTGACCCAAGGATACACCACCATGAAGCTCAAGAACCTGCTCCTCTGCTCGCTCATCTCGTCCTTCTCGCTCGTCGGCTGCATCGCCGAGCCGCTCGACGGCGACAGCGCCGATGAGGGCGCGAGCGACGCCGCCGAGGTCGTGGGCGAGGGCGCAGAGGCGATCATCGGTCCTGGCGGCGATGACGGCGGCGGCCCGGTCACGAGGACCGTGAACCTCTCGTGCTCGATCACCTATCCCAGCATCTTCAACCCGAACGCGGCGATCAAGAACACCTCGCTCTTCGGCGTTCCGGACTCGGCCAAGATCACCTTCACGGTCACGCACTACTACGGCGATCCTGGGCCCTACACCCGCTCGGTCACCGGGCCGCTCGCCAAGGGGCAGACCAAGCTCGTCCCCCTCTCGCACCCCGGCGCGCTCGACGCCTACGGCTGCACCGCCAAGGCCACCTGGACCGTCATCGACTGAACCCGACCCTGCTGGTTCCTTTCCGGAAGAATTCACAGGGAGGCGGGGAGACGGGGAGTAGAATCCCATGAATCTCCCCGTCTCCCCGCCTCCCTGTTCATCTTCTTTTATGATGCCAACAAGTGAGAGGATCTGTCGGGTTCGGAACGAGGTATCGACGACCGGGCAGGGCGCACCGCGCGATGCCGTCTCTCATTCCTCTGCTTCGGTGCTGCAGGTGATGTTGATCCTCCCTCCACGGCCTTCGATCGCGCCGCCGATGAACCGGAGCGGCCATGGGTGCTCCGAGGGCATGCAGCGCCACTGCGACACGAGCTCCGGCACCTCGGTCGCGCAGAAGCCGCTCGGGCATCCTGGACAATCGAGCGAATGCCGGCAGCTCTCCAGGTCGGCGCCGGCGAGCTGCACGACCTCGCAGCGGCGCAGCTCCTTGCCGCCGCGCTCGACGAACGTGGGCTGCCCGCCTGGATCGCGCCGACCGCGCGCGGCATCGCAGCGCTCGAGATCGGCCTGATCGATCATGACCTTGCAAGCGACCACACCTCCGGCGTCCACGGCGAGCGGGTGGGCCTGGCAGATGAAGCCGCAATCGGCAAAACCCGGGTGAAGGAGCATGTCCCACGTGTGCTGATCGTCGCAGCTCGAGGCGATCGGCTCGGCGCGCACGAGCTCGCTCCACGCCGCGAGTCGCCCGCTGCCTTCGTCGATGGCGTGACAGGTCCAATCGGGCGTGGTGAAAGGCCCGACCACCTCCGTGTCCAGGGTCATCGACAGCGCTGTCTGGCTGGGTACCTCGTCGGCGACGAGCCCGGGCCCCTCGTCGTCGCGCGTGCTCGCGACGAGCAGCCTCGCGATCCTGTCCTGAGGCAGCGACCTGACGAGGGCTACCTCGGCCTCCCCCACGGGTGCGCGCGCGCCCGTGACGAGCTCCAGCGCGCCCCTGGCCGTCCGTAGCGGGCGGTACTCCTCCCCGGGCTCGGCGAGCCGCTGTCCCAGCGCCTCTGTCACGCCTGCCATCACCGCCTCGACCTCCTCCTCGCGCGAGGTCTGCGTGGTCCACGCGAGCGCGGGGATATCCCTCGAGGTGAGGAGCGCCGCAGCGTCGGGCGCGCTCGGCCGCGCGACGACCACCCGGATGTCGCCGGGGTGCCACCGGGCCGGATCCGCGCTGCCGCATGTTCCCCACCGCGATCCGATCACGGCAAGGAGGCTTGCGCGCACGCTCTGGGCGACGCGCTCGCGGAGCTGCGCGGCTTCGGCCGTGTCCGCGTCATCGACGACCAGCACGATGACCTGCGGGCTCTCATCGACGAGCCCTCCGTCGAGGACCAGCTGCGAGGTTGTCCGGGGGTCCACCGCCACCGGATCCGTGCCGCACGCCACGGCGGCGAGCGTCAGCCATGGGAGATGGAGAGACCTCATTTGCCACATCACGGGCGGTGTTGGCAACACGCGTACCCGTGAGGGCGCTGCTCTCCAGGCCGAGAAGAGCGCGATTCCTGCGGTGTCCGAAGGGGGCCAAGCGCGCTCCATGCCAACGCGGGGGCGCGCGGCGCCAACCCGGTTGCTCAACCCGAGCGAACCGCTCCCGCCCGGAATGGTGATGCTGGATCCGCAGCCCATCCCCGAAGGGCGAGCGGATGCGCTCTCGAGAGCGGGCTCCGCGAGGCAAGCACGGCTCGTCCACGCAAGGCCGTTCCTCTCGAATCAGCTGGTGACTACAGCGTTACTTTCCCAGGAATCGCCTTTTCTTGTGCACGGCGCTGTGTTTGCCTGGGGGCGTTCGCCCGATCGGTCGGGCGAGGAGGATGTAGACCATGCGCAAGCTATGGGTGGCTCCGGTGATGGCGGCGGCGGCGCTGATGACTGCGCCACGACCCGCCGAGGCGTGCGGCGGATTCTTTTGCGGACGACAGCCGGTGGACCAGACCGCGGAGCGGATCCTGTTCGCGACGAACCAGGACGGCTCGGTCACGATGGTGACGCAGATCCAGTACGCGGGCGCGGCGCCGGACTTCGCCTGGGTGGTTCCGCTGGCCGAGGTGCCGGCGGTGGAGAGCCTCGCTGTGTTCCCGCAGCTTGCGCTCACCGCCCTCGATTCAGCGACGGGCCCGCAGTTCCAGTGGCCCAACGACCCGAGCTGCTCCCCCATCTTTCCCGATGCGGCCGCGGGGGGCGCGCCCACCGCGGGCGGCACCGACGACGGCGACGTCACGGTGCACATCCGGGAAGAGGTCGGGCCGTACGACGTGGCCGTTGTCGAGTCGACCGATCCCACGGCGCTCGTCGAGTGGCTTCGCGACAACAACTTCCGCGTCAACGACGCGATGGTGCCGTACATCCGCATCTATACGAGCGAGGGGATGAAGTTCCTCGCGCTGCGGCTCCAGCCGGACGCCGAGGTCACCGACATCCAGCCGTTCCGCTTCACGCTTCCGTCGGGGTCGCCGTCGATCCCGATCCGGCTGACGGCGATCGCGGCCGAGCCGGAGATGGGCATCACCGTGATGATCCTCGGCGACCGGCGTTATGGGCCGGCCAACTGGCCGGACGTCGAGATCGACGACAACCAGATCGTCTGGAGCGCGAACCAGTGGCCGCTGCAGACGAACTGGACGGCGCTCGTCGCGCGCGGCGTCGACGAGGCCGGCGGTCGAGGCTTCGTCACGGAGATGAGCGGACCTACGACGAGCATCGCCGAGCAGGTCCGCAACACGATGACCTCGGACGAGGATCAGCTGGCCGCGCGCGACGCGCTGCTGCCGCTGCTGGAGGGCAACGCGACCATCACACGGCTCTATACGCGCCTGTCGCCCGAGGAGATGACCGTCGATCCGATCTTCCGGCGCACCGACGGCCCCGTGGTGTCGAACACGCGCCTGCTCCAGCGCTACGTCGAGGACCGCGACCTGTGCGTGGGCCCGCCGGGCGCCGAGGCCGCCGGCGCCGCGTCGCCGTGCGACTTCGCGGCGTGCGGCGCAGGCGGCCTGTGCCGCGTCGTCGAGGGCGCGGACGGCACCCAGCCCGTCGCCGCCTGCGCATGCGTGCCCGGGACGACCGCGCGCACCACGCTCGATCCGTCGGGTCGGCCGACGGTGACCTGCCAGGACATCCGCATGTCGTTCCTCAACCCGGGTGACCGGGCGCTCCCTGACGCGCCGCCGCTCGCGGATCCTTGCGCGACGTTCGATTGCGGCGCGAACGGCGAGTGCGTGCCCATGAACATGACGCCGACCTGCCGCTGTTCGACCGGTCATGTGGCGGTAGGCACGATCGCCGCCGACGGCAGCCGCACGACGACCTGCGTGCTCCCCGACGAGCCCGTCCCCGCGTCCTTCTACGACCGCCGCGTCCCGCAGCTGCCCGATTCGCTGCCGGGCGGCCGACCGGTCGATGTGCCGCCGCCCGCCGTCGCAGCCGCCTCTGGAGGCTGCAACGCCGGCGGCCATGCTGGCAGCGCCATCGGCCTCAGCGGCGCGCTTCTCGGGCTGCTGGTGGCCGCGCGCCGCCGCCGGCGCTCGTAGGAGTCCACGCCGTGACCTGCTCGCCCTCCGCCGCCGGTTTCGCCGTGCTCCTCGCGTTCGCTCCTGGCTGCGCCGGCGGGGACGAGCCGCCGGCGCAGGGCATCGCCGAGCTCGGCACCGGTGAGTGGCAGTTCGAGCCGCTGGCCGACGGCCAGGAGGTCGAGCTCGCCCACGGCGCGCAGGGCGGCTGGCACGTGTGGACAAGCGTCAGGACGCTCGGCCTGGAGCCCGAGGGCGCCCAGCTCGAGGTCACGACGACCGTGATCGGCGATCCGTCCTCGGCGACGACCAGCCGGGGGAGGATCGCGCTCGAGGAGCTCGAGGACGGCCGGTGCGAGTTCATCGGATGGCCGGCCGTGCTCCGCGAGCCAGCTTGTGCCATCGGTCAACCGCTCCGGATCAGGGGGGTGGTGACCGACGCGCGAGGCACGGTTGCGACCGCCGAGCGGCTGGTGCGCCCCCGATGGGACAGCGACGAGGCCTGTGCTGAGCGGCCATAGGGCCTGAAATCCACATCGCCAGTCGGGTCCAGCAGCGCTATGTCAGAGCGAGTGAACGATCCAGACGGCTGGCTCTTCATAACGTCCGCGCCGACCCTGGACGTACACGGGGGCAAGGCCGCCGGGGATCTCGAAAGACAACTCGGAAGGCAGGATAGGCCTGCCGAGCCAGACCTCCCAGAAATCGAGCTCCAGGTCGACCACGAGGGCGCGGCGGGGAGTCCCGGCGATCCGGCCCCCGATGCGGACATGCGTTCGGACCCACGGGTCGGCGGGCAAGCCGTCCTCGCGGGCGCGATCGAGGAACTCCTCGATGTCGATGCGTGGGCAGGATGCCTTGGACGGGGGGCGCACCGGGGCGAGCACGCCGGCGAGGCCCGATCGCCTCGCCAGCGCCTTGAAGCCGGCGACCACGAGCGCGCTCACGCCCTGGCCGCGGAACAGCGGCGACACCGAGGCGGTGAAGGCGCCCAGGTGCGTTGGCGGGTCGCCGTCGCGGACCGCCTTCGCACGAAGGACCTGCCACCTCCAGCCGCTGTCGGGCGGCGCCGCCAGATCGTCGCTCCGCACGGCGATCGGCGCGGCGTTGCCGACCGCGGCCAGGCGCCCCGTCGCCCTCTCGACGAGGCCGAACGTGAACGCCGGGGTCTCCCGCAGGAGCTCCTGATAGGCGTCCTCGACGTCGTTGGGGTAGATGAACGGCGTCGCGGCCCATGCCTGCTCGACGACGACATCCATCAGGGCGCCTAGATCCGGGCGCTCTGTGCGCGTGAACATGTCGAAGCGGTCGCTCACCGCTCCAGGCGGAGCATCGTGGGTCATGCGAAGTCGTTCCGCTCGGCGAACGCCGTAGTCACATCCAAGGATGGGCGCGACGCTCACGACGAGCGGAGCAAATCCCCCATGGATTGTCAAGCGCCCTTCCCCTGCCAGGAAGGCTCCCATCCGCCAATCGAGGGCGAGGCATCAAAGCGGTACGAAGTCTGCTCTGACGGGGACGATGCCCCGCTCCTCGCCTCTTCGAAGTCTCCGGAAACGCTCTGGGATCGCGCTGGTCGTTGGCCTCGGCCGAGCAAGTCGCGACCCTGGATGCGTGTCAGAGTGTGCCAAAGTCGGCCTTGGTCAGATCCCGATGTCGCATGTACGCCGCTTCATCACTCTCGCGTTGCCCTTCGTTCTCCTCGCGTGCGGGACGACGGTCGTACCGGCGGCGAATGCGGAGAGCGCGTCCGGCGGAGATACGTCAACCGGGGGCGCGGGCGCCGGTGGAACGGCGTCAGGTGGAGCAAGCGGCGGCGCTGGTGCGGGTGGCGCAGCAAGCGGCGGCGGGAACGGGAGCGGCGGAGCGCAGCCCGACCCTGACGGGGCCGGCGAGGAGTTTCTTCTGAGCTTCCCGCGACGCAACGTCTTTGGCCTCGGTCAACCGCTCGCAGCGACCGAGAACGGCTCGGTCATCACGGTCGGAGCTCGAGCTCCCGCGGAGCTCCTCCCCGGTTCGATCGACGAGCCCTTTCTTGCGGAGTACTCGGCGACCGGCGAAGTCCTCCACGCGCTCGCGCTGCCCGGAGCCGCTGAGCCAGAGTTGATGGCGATCGACGCGGAGGGCTCGATCTTCCTCGTCGGTCAGCTCTACAAGGACATGACCTTCGGCGAGCTCACCCTCACGACCGTCGAGGAAGGGTTTTATCTGGTCAAGGTGAACCCCGATTTTTCGATCGCCCTCGCGGCCGGAGTCACCCTCGAAGGCAGCTCTCCTCTGACAGCGATCGCGGTTGACGCGGAGGGCGACGTCGTCGTTGGCCTCGGCGTGTACAACGACGATGCATCCGTACAGAAACCTCAGATCATGAAGTTCTCCGGGTCGACCCTCGACGAGATCTGGAGCACGACGTTCGAGCACGACATCAGCCAGGGATACACGATTTCCCTCGCGTTCAATCGTGGCGGTGAGATCCTCGCCGGTGGCGCGTTCACTGGAATACTCACGATCGGAGAGACAGAGATCGAAAAGGCTGGAGGGCAGGACGATCCAGCTGTCTACAACGGCTGGCTCGCCTGGCTCGACCCGGAGAGCGGTCATCCTCTGCGCGCGCTCCGATTTGGCGGGGCGAGCTTCGACTATGTGAAAGACTTGAAGTCGACCGCCTCTGGACGCCTCCTCCTCCTCGCCACACAGACGTCGACATCGACCTTCCTCGATCATACGGACACCTTCGACGAGGAAAGATCGGAGTCGGTCCTCTATGATTTCGAGGACGGTGGGACGGTGAATTGGGCGAGCCGGCTCGGCGGACCAGACCATCTCGGCAACGCGCTGGCCCTCGGCGGCGATGGTCAAAGCTACGTGGCCGGTCGCTTCGGCTGGCTCGGCACGGAAGAAGATGCAAAAGGAGGGCGCCTCACGCGCTTTGCGGCAGACGGGACGAAGGGCGAGAGCGTCGAGCTCGCGACCGGCAACCCGAACGGCCTGACGCACGTCGCCGTCGATACGAAGGGCGGCGTTTGGGTCAGCGGGGCCTGGGAGACGGCCTTCGATGTTTCAGGAAAGAGCTATGCTCCGCCGGCCGACGGCGGACAGTTCGTCCTCCGGAAGAAGGGATTCTAGACCGGCTGTACGACCAAAAGGACCTCCTGCAGCGAGCCGCGGTGGTGTGCTCCCGTCATCGGCTGACGCGGCGTTCGGCCGCGCGGCAGCGAGATAAACAGCGCCCTCTCGCCGAGCGCGCGGTCCAGTCTCCGGCGCGACGTAGGGGGCGCTTCAGCGATCGGCGAGCGGCAAGGTGAACGAGAAAATGCTCCCGTCGCCGACCCGGCTCTCCACCCAGATTCGCCCACCGTGCGCCTGGACGAGCCCCTGCGCAATCGCCAGACCGAGGCCAGTGCCGCGCTGCCTGTTGTTCGGGTGCGTCCAGTACGGGTCGAAGATGCGTGGGAGGTGTTCGGCCGCGATTCCGACACCGGAATCCCGGACGTGGATCCCCACCTCGCCGTCGAGCGCCTCGGCGCGCACGCCGATCGTCCCGCCGTCGGGCGTGAACTTGTGGGCATTCCCGAGCAGGTTGGAGAGGACCTGGACGACCCGGTCGCGATCGGCGAGCACCCGCGGCAGATCCGTCGGAACCTCCACGTGCACCGACAACGAGCGGCCGGCCGCGCCGAGGCGCACCGTCTCCGTCGCATCCGCTACGATGTCGGAGACCTCGTTGGGGGCGGGCAGGATCGACAATCGGTGCGCGTCGATGCTCGCCACGTCGAGCAGGTCGGCGATGAGGCGGTTGCTGTGGCGCGCTGCGCGCTCGATCGTCCGTACGCCGTCCCGCCACCTCTCCGCGTCGACGCGGGACGCAAGCTCCCGCTTCAGCAGGGCCGCCCGGAGCAGGATCGCGCTGAGGGGGTTGCGAAGATCGTGGGCCACGATGCCGAGCATCTGGTCGCGCTGCCGGACCGCATCCTGTGCCTCGGCGCGGGCGCGCTTCTCCGACTCGAAGAGGGAATTGCGCTCGACCGCCTGAGCGCACTGATCCGCCATCGTGGCGACCAGCTTGCGCATCGCCGGATCGAGGCGGCACGGACCCTCGATGACGAATACAAGGCCGCCGAGATCCCGATCGTGGATCCGGAGCGGCAGCGCCACGAGGCGTGGCGAGGCCATCGCGGACATGGTGGGGCCCGGGGCGAAGCGCGCGGCGGCCCCCTCGACCTCGTCAGGGTCCGGCAGGATGACCAGCTCGCCGCGGTACAGGGCCAGGACGATCGGCTGCTCCGGATCGGACGGGAACGCCGGGAAGGGCGACGTCCCCTCGTCGCCGGTCGAGGCCACGAGGCGCAGCCCTCGTGGGTCGTCCGTTCGCAGGTAGGCCCGCGCGCCCTGGGCCCGCAGGAGCGCGCCGATCGCGCCGATCGCGACGCAGGTGGACTCTCCGGCGGTGCTCGTGCGGGCGAGCGCGGCCGTGACGGCCTGCAGGTGGGCGAGCTGCTCGCGCGCCTCCTCGGCCTGGATCCGGCCCGCCTCCTCGGCCTCGCGGCGGCGACTTTCCCATGACGCCTGCAGCTCGCGCTCGATGGTGTAGGCGATGTGCGCCACGAGCGCGAGCCGCTCGGGGCTGCCGGTCGCGACGGACGTGCTGACGTCGATCGCGCCGATGATCGTACCGTCGGGCGCGTGGATCGGCGCGCCGGTGCACGTGCAGTCGTCGAATGCGCTCGCGAAGTGCTCCGGCCCGACGATCGCGACCGGGCGATTGGCGGCAATGGCGGTGCCGGCGCCGTTGGTCCCCATCGCCCGCTCCGACCAGTCGAATCCGGGCAGGAGGCCGAATGTCTCCATCATCGAACGAGACGCGCCGACCGAGCAAAGGACGATGCCGTCCCCATCGACGACGTAGACGGCCGGCTCCGACGCCCGCAGGAGCGCGGCGGCCCAGTGCAGGTGAGGGATGGCGGCCCGGACCAGGTCGGCGCTGAGCTCCAGCCTCCTCGCGAGCTCCTCGTCGTCGATCCGCCGGAAGGGCGGACGAACGGGGTCGACCGCCGCCGCCCAGCTGCGCTCCCATGAGTCGAGTACGAGACGGCGCAGCGGGTCGGCGAGATCCAGCTCGCGGACGAAGTCGTTCCATTTGCGGAACCGTTCTTTCGCGACCGTGGCGCCCGGCGTTCCAGCATCCCCCATGGACACCGACCTCGTAACACGAGCGCTGCGCCAACGCACGAGCCTGCTGACCTGGCAACTCGCCGTTCACGTCACCAGGCTGCAGGGCGTGCTCGGCGTCGTGCGGCTGCTTGGCGTGGCGCTCGCCGCGAAGCCACGGCGGAGCGCGTTCGTCAAGGCTCGTCGGCTTGCATCGGGGCGGCAACGCCGAGCGAGCGCCGCGCGTACGCGTCCGATCGCCCGGTGATGGACGCGCGAACAGGAGAGAGGCCGGCGCCCCGCGGTGCTCGGGTCGGCGTTGCAAACCTCGCTCGCGCAGCTCCCGGTAACCTTCCTGGGCTATCGCTGACGAAGCTCCAGGAGAGCAGCGACGTCGAAGAATGGTCAAAAGCACACCATCGATCCAACGTAAGGTCCTCGTCATGGCATCATCGCTCTGTGGTGCGACAGTGTTTCCGTCCGGCGCCATGGCCATGGGCGACGCTGGCGCCGCCCCTGCGGACAACGCCAGCGAGGACGAGGGCGGGCGCGCCTGCCGGGTCGAATCGGGGCCCAGCTCCCCGGCGGGCGCGGTCGCCGCCCTGGTCGCGCCGGGCGCGGCCGTTCAAGAGAGGCGGGCGCCGGGGCGCGGTCGTGGTGGATGTCGATACCATATCCCCCCGCGCGCGACTAAGCTTGGCCCCGATGGACGACAACTCTCCTCCCGAGGGGCGCATCAAGCGAGGCGGGCGCCGGGCCGCGGTCATGGTCGACGTGGCCAAGCTCGCCGGCGTCTCGTACCAGACGGTCTCGCGGGTCCTGCACGACAGCCCCCACGTGCATCGGGACACGCGGGAGCGCGTGCTCGACGCGATCCGCCAGCTCGACTACCGTCCGAGCTCCGTGGCGCAGGCGCTCGTCACCGGGCGCTCGCGGACGCTCGGTGTGGTCAGCTTCGACACGACGCACTACGGCCCGGCGTCGACGCTCCACGGGCTCGAGACGGCGGCGCACGACGCCGGGTACGGCGTCAGCGTCGTCAGCCTGAAATCGCTCAGCCGCGCGCCGGTGGTGGATGCGGTGAAGGGGCTGTGCGATCAGGGCGCCGACGGCATCATGGTCATCGCCCCGCTGCGGTCGGCGGTGGACGCGCTCCGCCACGTCAACTCCGACGTGCCGGTGGTCGCCGTCGAGGGGGGGCCGGACGATTCGGTCCCGGTGGTCGCCGTCGACCAGCACGGCGGCGCCGCGGCCGCGACCCGCCATCTCCTCGACCTGGGTCACCGGACGGTGTGGCACATCGCCGGTTCGACCGACTCGCTCGAGGCCGAGCAGCGCATCGACGGCTGGCGTTCGACGCTGGAGGCCGCGGGCGTCGAGCCGCCGCCTCTCCTGCGCGGCGACTGGAGCGCACGCTCGGGCTACGAGCTCGCCCCGCAGCTGGCGCGCACGCCAGGCGTCACCGCCGTGTTCGTGGCCAACGACCAGATGACGCTGGGCGTGCTCCGCTACCTCCACGAGATCGGACGCGCGGTGCCGCGGGACATCAGCATCGTCGGCTTCGACGACATCCCGGAGGCGGCCTACTTCACGCCTCCGCTCACCACCGTCCGCCAGGACTTCTCCGAGCTGGGGCGCAGGTGCCTCCACTTGCTGCTCGGGCAGATCGAGAGCGGCCGCCGCTCCTGCTCGCGCGTCGTGGTCGATGCCGAGCTGGTCTTGCGCAAGAGCACCGCCGCGGTCCCCCGGAACCGATGAGGGCTACAGCCTGCCAGCCAAAGGACAACGAGGGTACGCGATGTCGACGAAATGTACACAGGGCACCTCCTCGCGTCAGCCCTTGCATCGCGATGGATGACGCGGACGAGAAGTGTTTGCGGTGGCCCCGTTCATGTGATGTGGGTCGCTCAATCATTCAATGGCGGTTCGTCCCGATTTCCTGTCCGTTCCTCCAGAGCCGCCTGTGCGCCCGCGGTCCGGGAGCAGGCGACGGCGTGGAGCCACCACCATCTCGCGCGCGGTCGAGCGGCCGCGTCAGGGCGCCGCGCACGCGAACGATGCGGCGTCGTCCGGATCCCCCGTCCCGCGATACCTCGCGAAGGTTGGATACCTGCAGAGCGGTCGCGTGCGCCCCGGCACGCCCGCCAGGTCCGTGACGACCTCGGCGTCACCAGGGTCCTCGCCGGCCTCGACCCACCTCTCGAGCGCGCCGAGGCCATCCCAGGACACCTGGAAGACGGTGCTCACGGCGTGCTGGAACCCAGGGACCTCGTAGTAGCGCAGCATCGCGCCGGCGGCCGTCGCGCCGAGCGAGGCCTCTAGCCCTTCCACGTAGCGCTCCGTCGTCCGCGGGCTCGTCAGCACGTCCGCGCGTCGAAGGTCCGATAGTCGAAGGACGGATCCCTGACGACGATGTGGCGCATGAAGCTGTCGACGAGGGCCGCCGCGAACGAGCTGGTGAGCGGGTCGACAGGAAAGGTCGGCGCGCGCGAGCCAAGGTCGACGGACTGCACGTGAGGCTCCAGCGGCGAATCGGTCCCGACGCCCTGCGCAGCCGAGTACACGTTGAAGCCAGCAAACTCGGTGTCACCGCTGGCGAGCGGCGACGCCAGCCGTACGGGCGCGTCGATGGCCTCCAGGGCGTGGATCTGCGCGTCAGACAGGCACGCGTCGCCGGTGTCCTCACCACCCGCGCAACGTAGCGCCGTCACGTCGAATCGCTCGTTGCAGCTCGCCACGTCGCCGACCACCGAAGAGCGTGCCTGTCGTTATCGATGCGGCGTACAGCGCGTTCATCCCGCGTCTGATCTGCATGTCGCCACTATCGTGTTGGCGCCAGCGATCGTCAATGCGCGCTCCTGGCAAGCTGGTTTGCATCCATGAAAAAGAGTGCTGGGGACACAGGCACGATCCCGGAACAGGCGGCAGCGCATCGAAGGGCCCGGCTACCGGGCGCGGGCGCGCCGGTACTCTCCCGGCGTCGTGCCCGTCCAGCGACGGAAGCTGCGGTAGAAATGGCGCGGCTCGCCATAGCCGAGCAGGAACGCGATCTCCTGGAGCGCGAGGTCAGGCCGCCGGACGAGATCGAGCGCCTTCTCCCGCCGGGCCTCGTCGAGCTGCGCCGTGAACGACGTGCCGATGTCCTTGAGCGCGCGCTGGAGCGACCGCGTGCTCATGCCCAGAGAGCGCGCGATCCCCTCCTGGTCCACGTCGCCGCGGTCGAGCCGCTCGTCGATGCGGGCGCGCACGCGCGCGTCGAGCGTCGCGGCGCTGGCGGGCGCGGCGCGCGCGGCGAGGAGCTGCTCGGCGTGGCGAACGAGGTAATCGCGGACCGACGGGTCCGCGCCGACCACGGGCGCGTCGAGCACACGCGCCTCGTAGACGAGGCCCATCGCGCCCGCCTCGAAGCGGGCGGGGGCCCCGATCGCCTCCTCGTAGAGCGCCGGCGGGTGCCGGCGAGGATGGCGGAACAGCGCCTCGATCGGCCGCGCCGACCCGCCGAGGTAGAGCGCGATGAAGCGCGCGAGCGTCGCGATCATCAGCTCGATCGGCTCGGCCATGGCGACGACGCGCGGCTCGTGCTCGAGCGCGAGGCGCGCGACCGTGCCGTGCTCCTCGAGGGTGATTCGGAGGTGCGGGTCCATCAGCCGGCAGAAGCGGCCATAGACGGCGACGCCCTGCCGCACGGTCTCGCTGTGGCGAAGGACGTGCCCCACGATGCCGACGACCGACACCGGGACGCAGCGAGAATAACGCAGCCCGAGCGGCTCGCCGGGGAGGCGCTGGAGAAGGAGCTCCCACAGCGAGAAGAGCGATGCATACGGCACGAGCTCGTCGGGCGCGGCGAGGACCTCGGGCGCGACGCCGGCAGCCCGGAGCAGATCCTCCTGCGGGACTCCGCACGACGAGGCGAAGGCGATGAGCCCGGCGGGCATGGATGCGAACACGAGATCGCCGTCGGACATGGCGTGCGCCGAGGATAGCGCAGCCGCCCGGGGGCTCAGCGCCGATCCCGCCGCGCTCGAAATCCAGCTTGAACGAGCGCTCCGGCTCGTGGCATCCTCGACGTGCACGCAAAGGGGGGGACGATGGCGGTGCATCACTTCGCGCTGGCGACCAGCGATCTGGTCGCCACACACCGGTTTTATACCCGGGCCATGGGGTTCCGTCTCGTGAAGGTCATCGCGGTGCCTTACGAGGGCAGCCGCGACGGGGGCTGGGCGAGGCACGCCCTGTATCGGACCAGCGAGCCCGATGGTCCGCTGCTGGCGTTCTGGGATCTGCACGAAGAGACGGTGCGGGGGCGCTTCAGGACCGATCTCTCGACAGGGCTCGGGCTGCCGGTGTGGATGAACCACCTGGCCTTCAGCGCCCCGACGGGCGAGTTCTACGGTCGGATGCTCGCGCGGTGGCTCTCGCACGGCCTCGAGGTGACCGAGCGAGATCGCGAGTTCTGCCGCTCGATCTGCACGATCGATCCCAACGGCATCATGGTCGAGTTCTGCCAGACCCTCCGGCCCTTCTCGGCCGAGGAGGTGGCCGACGCGGAGCGCTCGCTCTTCGATCCCATGCCGCCGCTCGAGCTGCCGCGCCCCTCGATCGTCCACCGGTCGCAGGTGGGGTGATGCGCCCGCGCGCGACCGAGCCTCCGAGGTGCTTGCGCCCCATCGTCACGGCATGCGCCGCGCGTGGGACGATGAGAGCGCGTGCTGCGGTGGGGCTCAGGGCGCCGCCGGAGGACCTTCCCGGCAGGGCGCCACCCGATCGGCGCCGCCGAAGAACTCTCCCGCGAGCAGCGACCATGCCCGCGCGTTCTCCGGCGGGCCGCACTTGAACGGCGCCTTCGCGAGCGGCTTGCCGCGGAGCGCCGCGCGCTGCTCGCGGTAGTAGCGGATCGCCAGCTCGGCGGCGTACTCCACCACGCCGTTTCCAGGCTGGAACGAGTAATACGTGCCGCCCTTCACGATGGTCTCGTTCGGCGAGTACGGCGTGAGGCAGGTGATCCTCGTCCCGCAGCGCGCGACGATCCCGTCGTAGATCGGCGAGAGCGCCGCCTGGGACCACCCGCCGTGCGCGCCGTCGTTCAGGTGGAAGAGCTCGTGGAAGAGCGTCTCCCGCACGTCGTCCGCGGAGCGGTGGAGCGAGCCGGAGAGGTTGTACGCGACCGTCCAGCCCGAGGCGTACGCGGAGGGCGTCCGCGCCCGCACGGACCGGAAGTACTTGAGCGCGAGGGCGCGGTGCCGGTAGCGCACGGGCGAGCTGGCCATGGCGGCGAGATCCGCGACGAAGGCGTCGAAGTCGGCGATCGCCGCCACCGTCCACTCGAGGTGGCGGCGCTCGGCGCGCACCGGCAGCTCCGGGACGAGGTGGAGCATGCCGCGGTAACCGCCGTCCATCATGTGCTCCCGCTCCAGCCCGGCGACGCTGCCGTTCTGGTCGAAGAGCGCGGTGGCGCTCGCTGCGGCCTGCGGGTCGCCCTGGTAGCGGAGCGCGAGCAGGCAGCGGATGCGCTCGTGCGCTGGGCTTTTCGCGGCCGCTGTCCCGGCGTTCCCGCGCCGGCAGGCGTCGATGGCGTCCCGGTGCGCGGCGGCGTCGCCCGGGAACAGGATCGCCTCGGCTTCGTCGGCCGAGATGGCGGGGGCCGGCTCGGTCGGGGCGGGGGAGGGCGCGGCGTTCAGGGCGCCGTCTGTCGGCGCTGTCCCCGAGGACGCCGCGCCGGCAGGCCCAGGGGTTCCCGGGTCAGGGGGCGCGCTGGCTGCCGCGAGGGCCGGCGTGCCTGGCGGCGCTGCGGCCTTGCCGGCGGGGCCCGGGGGGCCGGGGCTCGCGGGGGCACACGCCGCGACGATCAACGGCAACGCGAGGGTCAATACGGCGGCGAGCGGCGTGGCCTCGGTGCGCATCCTGCCCAGGATGCCAAAATCGCGGTCGCGCATCATCAGCAGACGCCCGGCCGCAGACGCCGCGCCGCCGGTGTGCGGCGGGCGCTGCGGCGGTACGACGTCGAGGCGGGTGGGGGGGGCCAGTCGCGAAGCTCGACGCCTGCGCGCCGCGCGGGCGAGCAGCCGCGTGAGCTTCGTCCATTTTTCGGATCGGCCCTTCCGATAGGCGTTCATGATGCGCTCGTTCGATCCATGGCCCTTCTGCCGTGGTACTGCCTGAGGTAGAGGGAGGACCGTCATGCGCGTGAGGAGCCTCGAGATCCACGACCTGCGCTGCTTCCGGGGCAAGCACGTCCTCGACTTCACCGATCCGGTCACGGGCGACGCCCGGGATCGCGTCGTCCTCGTCGGGAGCAACGGGTCGGGGAAGACGACGGTGTTCGACGTCATCGAAGCCATGCTCGCCTTCGTCGTCGATCCTGAGAGACCGGCGCCGATCCTCGACGAGGCTGGGTTGGTGGCGCTGACGATCGAGCAACCGCTGAGCGATCTCGTTGAGGGCCAGCAGTACCCGGAGCTGATCGTCTATGGGAAGGCATCGTACCTTTCCGATAGCGACGTTCGTGGTGGCACAGTCTATCTCAAGACGAACGACGTCGGGGTGGCGCGCCGGTGGTCCGAGACCAACTACACCGAAGAGCTGCGTCTTCACGCAACGCAGGTGGATCTGGGCGGGACCCAACCTCTCGGCGGCCTGATCTACTTCTCCCATGACCGCGAGCTCCGCCCTGTCCGTGGCGGCACCATCGAGCCCCCGCCCGCCGACAGGCAGTGGATCTCCCGGTATTCCCCCACGAGCCAGTGGACTGGCTCCCTCGAGCAGCTCTGGGTCTGGCAGAACTACCTGGATCTCGAACGAAAGAGCCGCGGAGAGGATCCCGGCGAGCTCGCGGGGTCGGTCGAGCTTCTCCAGGAAGCGCTCGGTCCCGGGCGCAAGGTGTTCGTTCGCGAGGGAAGGGTGCGCGTGACGGCGCCCTGGAACGACGCGTCCGGTAAACCCGCGGAGGTGATGCTCGACCAGCTCCCCTCGGGCGAGCGGCAGTGCGTGATGCTCCTCGGCGAGATCGCGCGACGCAAGCGGCCACACGGCGTGCTGTTCATCGATGAGCCCGAGATCAGCATGCACCCGACCCTGCAGCGTCAGCTCCTCGCCCAGCTACGGCGCGTTGCGCGGCTCCTCGAGATGCAGGTGTTCCTCGCGACGCACTCACCGGAAATCGTGCGCAGCGTCCCGCCGGTGGAGGTGAAGAGCCTCGACTACCCGGAAAGTCTCTTCGACGTGCCTGACGAGGGCGCACCATGAGCGCTTACAAGAGCCTCGACGAGCTCGAAATCGTCCTGCGGAGCGGCGCAGGCATCGCGATCATCTGCGAGGGCGAGGACTACCGAGAGGACGAGTTCTTTTACAAGGAATGGTTCGGCGATCTCGGACGGATGGTCACATTCCACGCCCAGGATGGCTGGAAGTGCGTGCAGGACGCCGTCAAGGAGCTCAGGCGGCGCGGCACGCCGGTGCCCATATACGGCATTCTGGACAGGGATTTCACGTCGGACGAGGAGCTGGCGCGCCAGTCGGAGCCGTCGTTCGACGGCACCTGCTACCGGCTCTCTCGTTACGACCTGGAGAGCTACCTGCTCGATCCGGAAGGGTGGCTCAGCGTGCTGCGGAGGGTATTGTGGCGACGCGAAGGCCGTGTGCCTGAGGGATGGGACACGGTGGATGCGGTGGCCGATCGCATCCGCGGCTTCTATCGCGAGGCGCTTCCGATCGGGGCGCATAACTGGACCGTGCGGCACGTGGCCGATGCCCACGGAGCGCAGCCGAGCTTCGTCGGCCGAAGCTATCTCACCGCCGTGCAGGCGCTCGCGACCGTGAACGCCGAGGATGCGCTTGCAACCTGGGCGAGCGCGTTCGGTGCGCAAGACACCGCGCGCGAGGTGTACCGAGAGCGGCTCGCGTTCCTGCGAGCCCGCGAGGACGATCTCGACGAGCTACGGAAGCACGTCTCCGGGAAGCTCGTGTTCCAGGAGCTCCATCGCACGATTCCCTGCGCGCGGAAGCGGCCGGACCGTATGGATCTGGCCGAGCGCTACCTCGACCAGTGCCGGGAGCCGCCGGCCGATCTCGCAGCTCTGATTCGCCTCATTCTCTCGCGCGCAGAGCTGGAGCGGTCAGGCTAGCTCCGGCTCGTCAGATAGCTTCTGCGTCCGCCTGACGCTCTGCTGGGTTCGATGCGCGTTCGTGGCGGGCCTTCTACGGCACCACCACGGTATCGTTCGTCTGCAGCGGCAGGTCCCCGCGGAGATCGCCTTTCCCGACGACCTCATCGAAGGCGAACGGAATCCTGCGCTCGCCGATCGCGTCGCGCCGGACGATCACCACCTCGTCGGGATCGGCGAAGCGCGTGAATCCGCCCGCGAGGGCGAGCGCCTGGAGCACGGTGATCTGCGCCCTCGGCGTGAACTCGCCAGGACGCGACACCTCGCCCATCACGTAGACCCGGTAGCTGTGGAGCTCTGCCACCTCGACGCTGACGACCGGCTTCTCATGATAGAACTTGGCGGCCTGCGTCGCGATGTCCTCGGCGATGCCCATGACGGTGCGCCCCGACGCCAGGACGTCGCCGACGAGCGGGATCGTGATGAACCCGTCGGGTCGCACCGTGACGCGCTGGCTCAGCGCCTCGTTCTTCCAGGCGCGCACCTCCAGCACGTCGCCGGGGCCGACCGCATAGGCGCTCGTCGCGCGGCGCTCCGCGTCGAAATCGATCCGCGGGGCGCGCGCGCCGCAGCCCGGGAGCGCCATGAGGACCGTGAGCGCGGAGCAGAGCAGGGCAATCCGGACACAGCGGGAGCACATGCGGTTTCCAGCCTCCTTGATGCGATGGCGCTCCAGCAAGCGCCGATCCCGCCGCCGCGCGCCGCGCCTGCTCCTCGCGCGCGCACTGGCGCTCTTCCCGCGTGCCGCGCGGGCCCGCGGTGCTAGATCCGTCGCGCGGAAGGGGGGAATGCGCGCCGCGCCTCATCGCGCCCGCGCAGGGCGCCTCTGCGCGGCCGTCACGAGGGCGCGGCGCGGGCCGCCCGTGCGCGGCGCGCGCCACGCGAACGGCGCGCCACACCATGGCAGCGTGGGTCGTGTGCGCGCTGTGCGCGCTCGTCATCATCAAGCCGCAGGAGTTCATCCCCGCGCTCTCGGGGATTCCGCTCGTGCACGCGGCGTTCGGGATCACCCTGCTCTGCGTCGCCCTCGACGTCGTGTGGCGGCGGCTCAAACCGACGCTCGCGCCTCAGGTCGTCTATGCGCTCGCGTTCCTCGCCTGGGCGGCGCTGACCACCGCGCTGAAGCGCCCGGCCGCGCTCGAGGAGCGCGGCATGCAGCTCGCGACCGTCGCGGGCATCTTCGTCGCCGTCGCCGTCGCCGCCGCCTCGCCGCGGGGGCTGCGGGCGCTCGCGATCACGCTCGTCGGCTGCGCCGTCCTCACGACCGTCGTCGCGATCGTGCAGGCGTTCCAGCCCCACGGCTGCATGATCGCCGCTCCCGACGACTGGGAAGGCAAGGGCGAGCTCGAGCCGGATGGACGCCCCTGCGAGACCAACCTCGACTGCCGCATCGAGGCGCCCGTGCCCGATGGCAATTACCGGTGCGAGCGCCCCGGGCCGCTCGGCACGTCGACCATCGATGGCCGCGTCCGCTACCGCGGCTCGCTCGCCGATCCCAACGAGCTCTCGCTGATGGCCGGAATGTCGATCCCGCTCGCGATCGCGCTCGCCGAGCGGCGCTCCGGCCCGCGCCGGCCGCGCAGGGCCGTCCGCGGGGGCCAGCGCCCGTCGGCCGGCGCGCCGCCCGGCGGCGCTGCGCCACGGCCCGCGCGGGCCTTCGGGGCGCCCCGCGCGCTGACGCTGCCTGTCCTGCTCACGGATCGGCTGATCTCGCGCGTGGCCGCGGCGCTCCGCGCGCTCCCCGTGACGGCCGTCATCGCGGCGATCGGCGCGATGGTCGTCCTGTCGCGCTCGCGCTCGGGCGTCATCGTGTACCTGGCGGTCCTCGGCATCAGCTTCATCCGGCGGAGCGGGACCCTCGGCGTCATCGCCGCCTGCTTCGTCGGGCCGCCCATGCTCCTGCTCGGGGGCCGGAGCGGCGACGAGGCGAGCGAGAGCTCGGGCGAGCGCGTCGAGCTGCTCCGGGAAGCGTTCGAGATGATCCGCCGGACGCGGGGGATCGGCGTCGGCGCGGGGCAGTTCGGCGACGAGTCGTCGCTCGGCTTGACCGCCCACAACTCCTATCTCCTCGCCGCGGCCGAGACGGGCCTGCTAGGGATGTGCCTGTTCGCGCTCGTCCTGTACGCGTCGATCAAGGTGCCGCTGTCGATCTGGCTGGGCGACGTCGATGTCGGCCCCACGGCGAGGCGGTTCGCGCCGGCGATCTTCGTGAGCCTGTGCGGCGCGCTGATCGGCATCTTCTTCCTCTCGTGGGCCTACAAGGACATCCTCTACATGGTGTTCGGCGCCTCCGCCGCGCTCTACGGCGCCGCGCGGGCCGAGGACAGCCGCGTCGTGGTGCGCGTGTCCGGGAGGGAGGTCGCGCTCGTGTGCGGCGCGATGTCCCTGGTGCTCGTGCTGCTCAACGTCCTGCTCCGGTTCCTCCGGTGAGCGCGCGCGCGAGCGCCGGGCGCCGCGGGACGGCGGCGGCGCGGCCTCGCAGCAGGTCGTCCGACGGCGGGAGCGCCCTGGAACGGTGGTATGCTGGGCGGGATGTCGGCTCCCATCCGCAAGCCCGTCGAGCCCGCCGCTGCACCCATCCCGGCCGAGGCGCCGCGCGCCCCGACCGAGGCCGAGTGGGCCGCGATGTCGCCCGCTCAGCGCCAGCAGGCGATCACGGCGCTCGTCGACTCCGTGTCCCAGGAGGAGATCGACGAGCGCCTGGCCATGGCCGAAGGGGATCCGCACTTCGACGCCAAGGTGGAAGCTCGCGACACGCTCCGCGCCTGGTTCGGCCGGCGCGGGCGGCGCATCTACATCGGCGCCGACATGAAGGCCCACTATCCGGGCGAGAAGGGCTTCACGCCCGACGTGATCGCGGTGACCGACGTCGATCCCACCCCGCGCCTCTGCTGGATGGTCAGCGCCGAGGGCAAGGGGATCGACCTCGCGATCGAGGTGCACTACGCCGGCAACTGGCGCAAGGACTTCGTCGACAACGTCGTGCGCTACGCGACCCTCGGGATCCGCGAGTACTTCATCTACGACATCCCGCGCGGGCACCTCAAAGCTCACCGGTTACCGCCCACCGGCGCGCGGCGCTACGAGAGCATCCCCTCGCGCGCCGGGCGGTATCGATCGGAGGTCCTCGATCTGGATCTGGCGGTGGAGGCGGGGCGTCTCCGCTTTTACGCGGATACCGCTGAGCTGGTCACCGCCAGCGAGCTGGTGGGCAAGCTGGAGGGGATGATCGAGGCCGCCGAGGCCCGGATCGAGCAGGAGCAGGCGCGGGCCGAGCAGGCGGTGGGGCAGCTGTCGGCGGCGATCCTGATGCTGCTGAACGCGCGCGGCGTCCCGGCGAGCGAGGAGGCGAGGGGCCGGATCCTCGGCGAGACGGACGTGGACGTCCTGGGACGCTGGCTCCAGCGCGCGGCGACCGCGGCGGCGGTGGAGGAGCTGTTCCTGGAGTCGACCGGCCGCTGACCGAAGCCGGACCGGGGGCTCCCGGGTCAGCGTGACTTCCTGGAGAGGGGCCATTCTTTGAATGGAACTGGCGATCTTCAGGCGAGCGACGCGGCATCAGGGAGCCACGTACGACGCATTCAGCGCCATCCGGATCTCGGGTGTGTGCGCAGGCGCGAGATGCCTCTCGAGCAGGAGGCGCGCCCATTATGAACGGCGTGACCCGTTGCACGATGCCGTTGCCACGCGCATCGCCTCGTGGTCTTTTGAGGATACCGTGTCTTCCCTCACCCAGCAGATCGCCGCGCTCCCTGGCCCGCTCCTCGCTCGCCTCCGGGCTCGCGGGTTCGACCCCGATCGCGTCGCCCGGTGGGCCGCGTCCATCGGCAAGGACCGGGACGCCCGCAACCGCCTCCAGGGCACGGTCGAGCCGCCCGCGCCCGGCGATGTCGCCGACCTGCCCGCCGAGGGCACGCCCGAGCACGCCCGCTGCCGCGAGGCGGGCCTGGCCGCGCTGCGCCGGGGCGAGGTCGCCCTCTGCGTCCTCGCCGGCGGGATGGCCACCCGGATGGGCGGCGTGGTCAAGGCGCTCGTCGAGGTGCTGCCCGGTCGGACCTTCCTCGATCTGCGCCTCGCCGAGAGCGATCACCTCCGGCGCACGACGGGGGTCCCGGTCCCGCTGTGGCTGATGACCAGCGAGGCGACGAACGGACCGATCCGCGAGGCGCTCGGCCCGCGCCTCGACGAGCCGGGCGATCTGTGCGCCACGTTCGAGCAGCACGTCTCGCTGCGCCTGACCCCGGAAGGCGGGCTGTTCCTGGACGAGGCGGGCGAGCCGAGCGTCTACGCCACCGGCCACGGCGATCTCCCGGATGCCCTCCGCGAGAGCGGCCTCCTCGGCCGCTTCATCGCCCGCGGCGGGAAGATCGTCTGGATCGCCAACCTCGACAACCTCGGCGCGACGGTCGATCCGGTCCTCCTCGGCTGGCACCTCGGCCACGGCGGGCCCCTCTCCGTCGAGGTGGTCGACAAGGGCGGCGACAAGGGCGGCGGGCCGCTGCGGTGGAACGGCCGACCGGTGATGGCAGAGGACTTCCGGCTGCCGGTCGGGTTCGATCCGAAGGTCGTGCCCGTCTTCAACACCAACACCTTCCTGGCGAGCGCCGAGGCGCTCGAGGCCCTCGCGCTGGACTGGATCTATGTGGAGGTCGAGAAGAAGGTGGACGACCGCAAGGCGATCCAGTTCGAGCGCATCCTGAACGAGGTCACGTTCGGGCTGCCGGCCCGGTTCGTTCGCGTCCCGCGCGAGGGCCTCGCGGCCCGGTTCCTCCCCGTCAAGGACGTCGAGGAGCTGGAGCGGCGGAGGCCGGCGATCGAGGCGATCGCCCGCGCGCGCGGCTTCCTCGGCTGAAGCGAGGGGCACGGGCCGCGGCGCGCGGCGCGCGGCGCGCGGCCGGCGGGCGAAGGTGCCTGTCGTCGTGGATCGACGCGTGGGACGAGGCGCTGCGCGCCGCCGAGGAGCGCCCGAGCGCGCGCTTTCGGACGGGGGAGCTGGATATGGCAGATGTGAAGACGGTCTCTCTGGACGCGGCGACGCCGGCGGACGCCGTGATCCTGTCCAACCTTCTCGAGCTGTACATTCACGATCTCAGCGATGTGTTCCCCGCCGTCGAGCTGGGGCAGGACGGGCGCTTCGGCTACCCCAAGCTCCCTCTCTACTGGTCGGAGCGGGAGCGGCGGCTCGCGTTCCTCATTCGATGCGGCGGGCGCGTCGCTGGGTTTGTCCTGGCGACGCGCGGCTCGCCGGCGGTGGAGGACCCGGAGACCCTCGATGTGGCCGAGTTCTTCGTCCTTCGCCGCTATCGCCGCTCTGGCGTGGGCCGCCAGGCGGCGTGCCTCCTATGGAACGGTCTTCCCGGGAAGTGGACCGTGCGCGTCGCCGAGGGGAACCAGGGGGCGCTGGCGTTCTGGCGCGGCGTCGTCGCGGAGTTCACGGGCGGCGCCGTGACGGAGCTCGTGCGTCCTGGTCAGCCCCACGCCTGGCGGGTGTTCTGCTTCGAGAGCGTGCCTGAGCGCGTCGCGCCCTGATTCCACGGCGGCGAGGATCACGGGCGCCGGCCGGCGCGCCCCTCCGGATCTTCGGCGAGCAGCTCCTCGATCTCGGCCGCCGCCTTGTCGAGCACCTTCACGGTGCGCGCGAGCACGGCGGGCGTGATGCGCCCCCGGCGCATCGCGTGGCGCAGCATCTTCATGAGCGAGCCGATGCGCTTCATGACGTCGCCGAAATCCTCGGCGAAGCGCTCCCACGAGGTCTCGACGAAGCGCTCGTAGAACTCGTCGACGTACTCGCGGTTCGCCTTGAGGTCCTCGCGCCCGGCGTCGGTGATCTCGTAGACCTTGCGCCCCTCGGCCTCGACGACGCGCGCGTGGCCGAGCTCCTCGAGCATCTGCAGCGTCGGATAGATGACGCCGGGGCTCGGCCGGTAGGTGTCGCCGCTGCGCTGCTCGATCGCCTGGATGACCTCGTAGCCATGGCGAGCTCGCTCGGCGAGCACGTCGAGCACGAGGTAACGCACGCCGCCGCGATCGGCGCGGAGCGGCGGCCCTCCAAACCAGTCGCCCCACCAGCCCGGCGGGCCGCCACCCATGCCGGGCCGACCCCTCCCGAACGGACCCCCCCTCGGCCCTCGCGGGCCTGCGCAGTGATGATGCTCGTGTCCCCAGAACATAGACAAGATCCCTCTCTGGCTCGGCGGCGGACCACCACGGCGGCGAACACTCAGCTGCCGCGCGCTCGTGCGCAGGCCACTCCGGCTCCACGGCCCGGCGGACTGTGGCGGCCGGGTCGATATTCTAAAAGATATATCTAAAAGATAGCTCTCGACTGTCGGCCGTCAAGAGGCGGGGCGGACGACCGCAGGCTCGCGCGCCGGGCACGGTCGCAGCACGCAGCGATGGGGAGAGGCGCCGCCGCTCAACCTGGGTGGGGTCGCCGCTCAACCTGGGTGGGGTCGCCGCCGCTCAACCTGGGTGGGGTCGCCGCTCAACCTGGGTGGGTCGCAGGCTCAACCTGGGTGGGGTCGGCAGCTCAACCTGGGTGAGATCGCTGCTGTTCGCTGCTTGACACAGGACGCACGTCTCTGTAACGAAAGTGAAAATGATTTTCAGTATCGACGCTGCCCCTTCGTTTGCTCGACGCGAGCTCGCGGGAGTCGCCGCGTGCGCGTACGCCTCCGACGCGTTTCCTGACCTCGGGCTCCACGACGAGGAAGCGCGCCAGCTCGCCCGCTTGCTCGAGGTCGAGCGCGCCGGCTTCACGGAACAGGAGCTCCGCCCCCTCGCGACCCGCACGCGGCTGGTCGACGACGTCGTGGACGACTTCTTCCGCCGTCACCCGGACGGGCTGGCCATCGGGCTCTTCTCCGGGCCGTGCACCCGGTTCTCGCGCGTCGACAACGGGCACCTCCACTGGATCGACATCGACGTTCCCCGCGTGGTCGCCTGGAAGTCCCGGCGCGCCCCGCGGACGCCGCGGTATGCGCTGGCCACGGCGTCCCCCGGCTGCGATCACTGGATCGATCAGCTCGCCGACGCGCAGGACTGGCCCACGTTGATCCTCGGCCTCGGCCTCTTCTCTCACCTCGGCCCCGAGCGGATCGGCGCCTTCTTGACCCAGGTCTCCCTGCGCCTCGCCAAGGACGTGGAGCTCCTGCTCGACGCGAGCCCGTGCCTCCAGCTCCGTCCCACCACGGCGAGGGGCGCGCGTCACGTCGAGCTCCACCGAGAGGGAGGCGTCGTCGAGACGTTTCCGTGGCTGCGCGTCCTGAGCGATAACGACTATCCCGAGCCGCTCGGCGCCCGCATCCGGACCACGAATGGGCTCGCGCGCTTCTTCCGTAAAGCGCAGTTCCCGATCCTCCGCCACCTCCGGCGCGTGTGAGCCCTCGATCGCACCCTCGGTAACACCGCCATGACAAGCAACAGCAAGACCCATGCACAAGGACAGAGACGCTCGATGAACATCCAGGACTACGTTGACGCACCGGCGCCCTGCGGCGCCGCGCTCCACCATCGCGACGCGCGCGCGTCCCTGGGGAGGGCCCGGGCATGAGCCGTTACACCGGACCTCGCGTCAAGGTCATGCGCGCGCTCGGGGTCGAGCTCCCCGGGCTGTCGGCCAGGAAGACGGAGCGGAGGCCTTACCCCCCCGGGCAGCACGGACAGGCCCGCAAGAAGCTCAGCGAGTTCGCCCTGCGGCTCCGCGAGAAGCAGAAGGTGAGGCTCAACTACGGCCTCACCGATACGCAGCTGAAGACGCTCATGCTCGAGGCGCGCAGGAGCGATCTCGCCGCCGGGACGAAGCTCATCGAGCTGCTCGAGCGGCGGCTCGACAACGTCATCTTCCGCGCGGGCTTCGCGCGCACCATCCCGGCCGCGCGGCAGCTGGTGGCGCACGGACACGTGCTCATCAACGGAAAGCGCGTCGATATCCCGTCCTACCGCGTCAGCGCCGGAGAGACGGTGAGCGTGAGCGAGAAGCGCCGTGACCACCGGACCGTCGTGGAGGGCCTCGCGAGGACGGACATGGAAGCCCCCACGTGGCTCGCTGTCGACAAGGACGCCCGGCAGGTGCGCGTGGCCGCGCTCCCGGACGAGACGAGCATCCCGTTCCCCATCGCGGTTCAGCTCATCATCGAGTACTACTCGCAGCGGCTGTGACGAGGATCAGGGCTCGCCGCGCTGGCGAGCCCGCCTCCCTCGACGCGGGGCGGCCGCGACAAGCGCCCGCCTTCCCGGGAGCGTCCGCGAAGCGAGCCGCGCTCGCCGGATGCGGAATGTCCATGGCGTTCGTCGGCATCGGCTCTCGCTCACGCGGTCGGCGCGCGGGGTGGCGCCGAGCCGGGTGCGTCCCGGGGTGACGCGCCCGCGAGCACGCGCCTTGCCGTGCGGGGGCGGAGCGCCCACCGCGCGCGCCCTCGCGCCGCGCGGCGCCGGACGCGCTGCCCACGGGGCGAGGAACACCATGGCCAGCCTGAGCACGGAGAGCACACCCCGCGAGCGCCTGGACCGCGCGATCAGCGTCCTCGGCCGGGTGCGGATGTACTGGCGCGGAGCGGCCGCGATGATGGCCGTCGGACTCGCGATCTCCTTCGCCCTGGCGCTCGCCACGAAGCGGGTGTGGCGGAGCGAGGCCACGATCCTCTACCGCGACACAATCCAGACCGGCCGCGATCCCCAGAGCAGCACCGCGCGCGCGGCGCGCCTCGGGTCGAAGCTCAAGGACGCGCTCAGCGCGCGCGGGACGCTCGCCGGCGTCGTCGAGGCGTTCGGGCTCTACCCGGAGAAGACCGCCCGCTCGATGGTCGAGGCCGTCGAGGAGATGAAGACCCACGTCGGCTTCCGCGCGCAGAGCAGCGATACGTACGTCGTCTCGTTCACCCACGACGATCCGCACGTGGCGCAGCAGGTCGCCGCCCGACTCACGCAGATCCTGCTCGACGACTACCGCCGCGACAGCCTCGGCACGGCGACGATGACCCGCGATTTCCTGCGGAAGGAGCTCGCGGAGGCCAGCTCCAAGGTCGACGCGGCGAGCCGCGCGCTGGCGACGTTCCTCGCCAGGAACCCGCAGTTCCAGTGGGGGCTCAACGACTCTCCGTATGCACCGGCGCCCCAGCAGCTCGGCTTGCCCGGCGCTCCCGCGCCAGCGCCTGGAGCGCGCGCCCTGTCGTCAGCGCAGCCTGCCCGCCCGGTCGACCCGCAGCTCGCGGCGCTCGAGCGGCAGCTCGCGCGGGTCGAGGCGCTGCTCGGGGCCGGGCGATCGCCGGCGGCGGCGCCGGGGCAGCCGCTGCCCCAGAGCGTCGTCGAGGCGCAGCGGGCCCGCACAGCCGCCGTCGCCGCGGTCGCGGCGGCCGAGGCGGCGCTCGCCGAGAAGCTCACGACCGTGACCCCGATCCACCCGGACGCCGTCGCCGCGAAGCGCCGCGTCGAGGCGGCGAAGAGCCAGCTCACCGCGGCCGAGGGCGCGCTCGGGCTCGTGCGCGCGGGCGTCACCGAGGCGCCGGTCGGCGAGGCGCGCGCGCTCACGCCGTCGCGGCGCGCGGCGCTCGCGGCGGAGCGGACCGCGCTCCTCCGGCAGATCGCGGGCCTGCGCGCGCGCGCCGGAGGCGGCAGGGCGCCGGCGGGGGGCGAGGCGCCGCGCGCTCCTGCCGAGAGCCCGGCCAGGGGCGAGGCGCCGCGCGCGCCGCCGTGGGCGGCCGACGGGGGCGCCGAGGAGCGCGTGATCGAGCTCGAGACCGAGTGGCACCGGCTCCGCCTCGATCTGGAGCGAGCGCGCGAGTACCTGAAGACCGTCCAGGCCAACGAGCGGGCCGCGGACCTGTCCGCGGACGCTGCCGAGAACAAGAGCGAGACCGAGCTCGACGTCCTCGACCAGGCCTACCTGCCGAGCCGCCCTGACCGGGGGCGGGGCCGCGTCTTCTTCGCGGGCGCCGCGGTGACGTTCTTCTTCGCGATCGGCGTCGCCGGGGCCCGGGTGCTGCTCAACGACACGCTCTACGACGGCGGCGACATCCACGCGCTCGGCGGCCCCGCCCTGCTGGCCGCGATGCCGGAGCTCCCGGCGCGCCCGCCGCTCCGCGAGCGCGCGATCGTGCCCGCGTACTACGCAGAGCCGCCCATCGAGGCTGGGCCCGGCACGGAGCCGCCCGGCGGGATCGAGCACGGCGCAGAGCCGCCCGTCGCGGCTCGGCCCGGCACGGAGCCGCCCGGCGGGCTCGGGCATGGCGCAGAGCCGCCCGCCGCCTCGGAAGAGGCCGCTCCGGCCGGCTCCGCCCCCGAGGACGGCTCCGCCCCCGAGGACACGCTCCGGGACGGCCTCGATCTCGGCGACTGCGAGGTGGTCGACCGGTCGACCTGGAGCGCGCCCGAGGCGCCGCTCGCCCGCGTGGGCGTGCGCTCGTTCGCGCGCGCCGGCGGCCCCGCGTTCGACGGGCCCGAGGTGGAGATCATCGGCGCGGACCTCGATCCCGAGGGGCACGGCGTGTTCGAGCTGCTCCGGGGGGCGCCCGCGCCCGCGCTCGCGGCGCTCCGGGTCCTCCGGCACCGGCTCGATCAGCGGCGGGCGGGCGAGCCGCTCGCTGTCGCGGTGGTGAGCCCCGGCCGGGCCGAGGGCAAGACCGCGCTCGCGGTCCGCCTCGCGATGACGCTCGCCGAGGCCGAGCGCGCCCGGGTGCTGCTCGTCGACGGCCACCTCGCGTGCCCCCGCGTCGCGGCGACGCTCGGCCTGCGGCTGCCCGCGCACGCGAGCTTCTCGGAGCAGCTCCGGCGGCGGATGGCGGGCGAGACCCGACCGCTCGGCGTCATCGCCGTCAGCCAGTCGCTCTCGGTGCTCGCGGAGCCATCGCTCGAGGCGAGCTACCCCGCGGCGCTCCACTCGGTCCACTTCGAGGCCGCGATGCGCACGCTGCGGCGCTACCACGATTACGTCGTCATCGACGGCCCTCCGATCCTTGGCTCGGGCGACGCCAACGTCATCGAGGACGCCTCCGACGGCATCGTCCTCGTCGCGCGCGCCTCGCTGACCCGGGCGTCGTCGCTGACGAGGGCCGCCGAGCAGCTCGGCGATCGCCGCATCCTCGGGGTGGTCCTGAACGACGTCGCGCCGAGGCCCGTCGCCAGGAAGCGGGTCTGTATCGACGGCGAGCCAGCAGGGCAGTCGGTCTGAGGAGAAGCGAGGAGGCGCAGAGAGGGACGCAGGGAAAGCAGCGCGGGAGCAGCAGCGGTGGTGCGCTGGCGTCCGTGCCGACTTCAATCGATTCTCTGTCGGTTCCTCAACCCTTTCGCGACACCTTCGCGATCAGAACGTGATCTTCACCGCGTCCGACGACCTGTTCGCCGGGCCGTGGTGGACGACCTCGATGTTGTTGCCATCCGGGTCGAGCACGAACGCCGCGTAGTAGCCGGGGTGGTACGGGCGCTTGCCCGGAGCGCCGTTGTCCTTGCCGCCCGCGGCGACCGCGGCGGCGTGGAAACGATCGACCGTCGCGCGGTCGCTCGCCTGGAAGGCGAGGTGCGTCCGGCCGGTGGTCACGCCGGCCGCGGCCGGCGAGTCCACACTCGATATGAAGAGCTCGTCGGCCCAGAAGTAATCGTCGGCCTCGCCTCCGATCGGGATCCCGATCGTCTCGAAGACGGCTCGATAGAACTTCTTGCTCGCCGCCAGGTCAGCCACGACGAGCTGAACATGATCGATGAGGCGCCCGCGATAGATCTCTTGAATTTCCATCGCCTCGGGATACCGCACCTCGCCCCCGGCGCAAGCAGACTCATTCGAGCTCATCTGCTCGCGGGCTGCGCGCGCCCGGGCCTTCAGCCGATCTTGAAGTTGATCGATTTCGGCCGCGTCAGGTGCAGGAACCCGAGCGTCGAGAGCGTCGCGCCCTTGCCGCTGTTCTTCGCGCCCGTCCACGGGAGCGCCGGATCCAGGGTGTCACACTGGTTCATGTAGACCGTGCCGACGTCGAGCTCGCGCGCGAGCCGCGCGGCGCGCTCGCGGTCGCGCGTCCAGACCGACGCGGTGAGCCCGAGATCGCTGTCGTTCATCAGCGCGAGCGCCTCCTCGTCGGACGAGACCGGCACGACGGGCAGCACCGGCCCGAACGACTCGACGCGCATCACGTCGAGATCGGGCGCCGTGTCCACGAGGAGCGTCGGCTCGAAGAAGCGGCCGCGGCCGTCGACCTGGGTCGCCCGACCGCCGCAGAGCGCCTTCGCCCCCCGGGAGAGCGCCTGCTTCACCTGCGCCTCCAGGAACGCCGGCGCATGAGGCTGCGCCATCGGACCCAGGTTCGTCCGCTCGTCGGTCGGATCGCCGAGGACGTAACGCTTCATCAGCTCCAGCGCGGCCTCCACGAACTTCGGATAGAGGTCGCGGTGAACATACGCGCGCTCGACAGCGCAGCAGCTCTGTCCGGCGTTGTAACAGGCGCCGTCGACGATCCCGTCCACCGCCTTCTCCAGGTCCGCGTCGGCCGCCACGTAGGCGCCGTCCTTCCCGCCGAGCTCCAGGCCGGCGTCGACGGCCACCTTCTTCGATGTGGCCGCATAGATCCGGCGTCCGCCTTCGACGGAACCGGTGAAACCGACGAAGTTGACCCGCGGGTCCGACGCGACGCGCTCGGACGTGGCGTGGTCGCAGTGGAAGGCCTGGACGAGGCCGGGCGGCGCGCCGGCCTCCGCGAACGCCGTCGCGAAGTGCTCTCCGCAGAGCGGCGAGCGCGGCGAGTGCTTGAGCAGCACCACATTGCCCGAGAGCACCGCGGGGATGACCACGTTCACGGCGGTGAGGAGCGGATAATTCCAGGCGGGGAGATTGAAGACCACGCCGAGCGGAGCGCGCACGATCCGCCGCTCGATCCCGGGGAGCTCCGGCAGGATCACATCGGCGAGCGCGCCCTCGGCGATCGCGATCATGTGCCGGGCTCGCTTGGCCATCCCCGCGACTTCGTTGCGGGATTGGCGCAGGGGCTTGCCCGTCATGCGGGTGATGTCGGCGGCGATCGACGGGGTGTTGGCCTCGATGTGCTCGACCGCGCGCTGGCAGAGGGCGGCGCGCTCGGCGATGGATGTGCGCGAGAAGCGCCGCGCGGCGGCGGTCGCGGCGTCGAGGAGCCGGTCGACGGCGGCCTCGTCTGCAAGAGGCCGGCGGACGGCTTCCTCGAGGGTATACGGGTTGTCGATCACGAGGTCGGACATGGCGGGAGATTAACCCAGTTCCCTGGGGGGCCAAGCGTCGTCTAGACTCGGGGCGAATGCGCGCCACCGCGGCAGGTCTATCCGACGTCGGCAGGGAGCGGGTCCACAACGAGGACCGATACATCCTCCTCCCCGAGTTCAACGTCTACGTCGTCGCGGATGGCATGGGCGGGCACGAGGCCGGCGAGGTCGCGAGCCGGATCGCCGCGAGCGCCATCGCCGGCTACTTCCGCGAGGCGAACGGCAAGCGGCGCAAGGCGTCGACGGGCGACAGGCTGCGCGCCGCCGTGACGTACGCGAACGCGCGCATCTTCGCGCACGCCGACGACTCGCGGTTCTACCGCGGGATGGGGACCACGGTCGTCGCCGCGGCGTTCTCGCCGCGGGAGCGGAAGTTCTACGTCGCCCACGCCGGCGACAGCCGCTGCTACCTCCTCCGCAACGGCGATATCTCGCAGCTGACCCGCGACCACTCGCTCATCGCGGACGCGCTCCTCGAGCGGCCCGACCTCACCGAGCGCGACCTCGCCTACCTGCCCCGCAACGTGATCACGCGGGCGCTCGGCATCGGCCCCAGCGTCGACATCGACCTGCGCGCGGAGCGCGTCGAGGCGGGCGACGTGTTCCTCCTCTGCTCCGACGGCCTCCACGGGCTCGTGGACGATCGCGAGATCGCGCGCATCGTCGAGGACAACGCCGTGCTCGCCGACGCGTGCGGCAAGCTCATCGACTGCGCCAACGAGAACGGTGGCCGCGACAACATCACCGCCGTGCTCATCCGGATCGAGGAGACGGCATCGGCGTCGTGGAGCCAGCGCCAGGGCGTCAAGAGCCGCAGCGCGCGGTAGCATCGGGCTGCGTGCGCAGGGGGCCGGGAGCACGCCGCGCCATCACGTGAGCGGCGCCGCCGCGCCCCTGCCGCCGCAAATGGGCTGAAGACAAGGGAGGTCATGCATGCGAACCAGGTGGATCGGGATGGGGCTCTTCGTCGGCGCGCTGCTCGCGTGGGGCTGCGGCGGCGAGGCGGCGCTCGGCGAGGCATGCGACGAAGCGGGCGCGGACGGCGAGTGTGAGAGCGGGGCGGTCTGCGGCAAGCCCGACGACAGCGCGGCGCTCGAGTGCCTGAAGACGTGCGTCGAGCAGACGGACTGCCCCGCGGACCAGGAGTGCAACGGCGTTTCCGGCTCGGACCTCAAGGGCTGCAGGCCGAAGTAGGGGAGGGAGCCCGGCGGAGCGCGGCGCGCCGGCCGCCGCGCTCAGAGCACGCCGGCGTGCGCGCGATCGAGCAGGCCGTCCATCACCTCGAACAGCTGCCGGTTGCCGTCCTGGGAGTAGCCCGCGAGCTTCTCTTCACAGGCCGGGATGGCCTTCACGAAATCCGCGACGACGGCCGGATCGTCCAGCGAATCGGCGCCGCGGCCGAACCCCTCGCGCTCGAGGTAGCGGGCGTTGAGCACCTGCTCGAACTGGCGGCCGAGGGGGACGGCGAGCATCGGCTTGCGCAGGTAGACCGCCTCCCCCATCAGCGTGAACCCGCCGCCGGCGATGACGGCGCGGCACGAGGCGAGGTCGTCGATGAAGCCCTCCTCGCTGAAGGGGCGGTAGCGGAGGTTGCCCTCGACCTGCTCCTCCGTGATGTTCCGGCGCATCCCGTAGATGCGGCACTCGAGCCCGGTCTTCGCGAGCGTCGCCGACAGCGCGTCGTTCCCCTCGGCGGTCTGGTAGACGAGCAGGTGCTCCCCGGGGCGGCGGTTCGCGGCGATGATCTCGGGGCGGAGGATCGGCGGCACCAGCGTCGTCTCCTGCTTGCGGACCGGCGGGCGGAAGAACGTGGCGATGACGTAGTGGTTACAGAACGGCAGCTTGCTCTTCACGAACGCCCGCGTGAGCTGGAAACCCGCCTCGTGGCCGGCGAGGATCTGCGCGTCGTGGGTGCACCGGTTGATGATCTGCATGTTGTCGACCGAGACGATCGGCAGCCGGTGGATCTTCGCGTAGAGGTACGTCCACGACTCGAAGTCGCTGACGGTGAGCTCGGGGCGAAAGTCCTTGATGAGCTCGAAGTACGCGGCGATGTTCTTCGGCGTGCCCGTCGCGCCGGAGAGCACGTTGGACCAGAGCGTCTTGCCGCGCCGCACCCGGTTCTCCTCGTAGATCATGTGGAGCCCGTGGATGCGGTTCACCCCCGCGAAGCGCTTGGACAGGAAGTCGGTCGCCCTGCCCGAGGCCATGATCTCGAGCTCGTGTCCCTGCGCGAGCAGGTGTTCGATCACGACGCGCGAGCGCATGGCGTGCCCCATCCCTTCCCCGACGACGCCATAGAGGATCTTCATGACGCGCGAGTGTAGCGGGGCCTCTGGGGCGTTCGGAAGGAAACGGCGGCGCCGCGGCGCGTGCGGCGCGGACGGCGACCAAGCGCAGGCGGCGCCGCGGCGCGGGCGGCGGGCGTGACGCTCCGCCGCCGCATCTGGAGCGAGCTGCTGCCGCTCGAGGTGGTGCGGGCGCCCGGGACGCTCGCGCTGCTGCGGCGGTATGCGCTGGAGCTCTCGATCGCCGTGCGGCCGGAGACAGCGGCGGGGCTGCCGGATCTCGCGGCGGCGTGCGCGGACGCGGGGGTGGCGGTCGCTGTGTGGCCGATGATCGCGGACGAGGACGGGCGCTGGGCGAGCGCCGGCAACGCGGCGGCGTTCGGCGCGTTCGTCGCGCGGCTGCTGGACGCGCTCGACGCGCGGCGCCTGGCCGCGGCGGAGGTCGTGTTCGATCTCGAGCCGCCGATCGAGGCGGTGCGGCGGGCGCTCGCGGGGGGGCGCGGCGCGCTCGATCTGCTCGGCGGTGGGCCGCGTGGAGCGCGGGGGAGCCCGCGGTGGAGCGATGCGCAGCGCGCGTACGCCGAGCTGGCGGGCGCGGTGCACGCGCGCGGGGTGGCGACCTCGGCCGCGATCGTGCCGCTCGTCTTGACCGACGGGCGCGACGGGCCGGCATGCGGCTGGGAGCGGCTGCTCGGGACGCCCGTGTCCGCGCCGCCGTGGGGGCGCGTCGGCGCGATGCTGTACACGTCGCTGTTCGAGGGGTATTCGCGCGGCGCGCTCGGCCGGGAGGACGCGCTCGCGCTGCTCGCCTGGGGGTGCCGCGCCGCCGCCCGGCGGTTCGGTCCGAGGGCGGGCGCCTCGCTGGGCGCCGTGGGCAAAGGCGCGCTCGGCGACGAGCCTGTCTACCGCTCGGTCGCCGAGCTCCGCGAGGACGTGGCCGCCGCGGCGGCGGCCGGCGTCTCGGATCTCTCGCTGTTCGACCTCGGCGGGGTGCTGGCGCGGCCGCCGGCCGAGGCCTGGCTCGAGGCGTTCGTCGCGCCGCCGGAGGCGCGCTCGCCCCGGGAGACGCCGCGGGCGCGCGGCGTGATCGCGGCCGCAGCGCTCGTGGGTCGGGCGGCGGGCTGGGCTCGCCGGCTCACCTCGCCGTGACGGCGATCACCCGTGGTGTGACTTGCCCTGGCCGCGGTAGCGCTTCCAGTGATGTCGCTTGTTCTTGTTCTTCGGCCTGCTGTTGCCGGAGCAACCGATAGACGTCTTCTTCGAGTGGACTGACATGGACCCGACATGGCGCCGAGACGGGGCGGGCGACAGGGGTCACGAGCTCCGGCGCCGCTCAGGCCGGACCGCCGGGCTGAGGAGGCAACGACGTCCTGAGGGGCAGGGCGGGGCGCTCCTGGCGACTTGCCGGTTCGTCCCCGATCGCCGGAAAGCTCAGACGCTCTCGCGATCGGGCGCTCCCGCGGCAGGTGGCCCCGCTGCGCTGACCGCCGCGGCCGCCTGCAGGCTCGGCGCCGCCTCGGCGGCGCCCGCGGAGGCATGCCGGATGCGCCGCTTCGCCTGCACCATGTGCACGATCTGGTCGAGGATCACGGCGACGAGGATCACGCCGCCGATGATGATGAAGGTCCAGTTCGGGTCCAGGCGCCAGATGCGTTGAATGCGGTCGGCGTCCTCGTACGGCAGCTGGAACATGTTGATGCCGTTGTCGATGACGCGCATCACCGCGGAGCCGATGATGATGCCGAGCACCGTGCCTTCACCCCCGCGAAGCGAGCAGCCGCCGAGCACGGCCGCGGCGATCGCGTACATCTCGTACGCGATGCCGACCTGCTGCGACATCTGCCCGATGTACGACGCGTAACAGACGCCAGCCACGCCGCCGAGCCCCGCCGAGATCACATAGGTGGACGTCTCCACCCGCTTCACGTTGATGCCGGAGTACTCGGCCGCGTCGCGGTTGCCGCCGATCGCGTAGACGTAACGGCCGAACACCGTGAAGTGCAGCGCGTAGGCCGCCACGCCGCCCACGGCGAGGAACATCAGCAGCGGATACGGGACGAGCGCGTCGCTCCCGCTCTTGAGCAGCCCGCCGTTCGCGAGGGTGAGCAGCGGCGAGCCGCCGAGGCTCAGCGTGCCCCCCCCGGCGATGGTCTGCGAGACGCCGCGCAAGAACAGCATGCCGCCGAGCGTGACGATGAACGGCTGCAGCTTGAGCCGCGTGATCAACAGGCCCTGGCCGAGGCCGATCAGCAGCGCCACGCCGAGCGCCACCGGAATGCCGATCCAGAGCGGGTAACCCAGGCCGCCGAGCTGGCTCGACGAGAGCTTGGCGATGAGGACGCCCGTCAGGCCGATCACGGACCCGATCGACAGATCGATGCCGCCGGCGATGATGACGAACCCGATCCCGATCGCGAAGATCCCGAGCATCGAGATCTGCCGCAGGGTGTTGATCGAGTTCGACTGCCCGAGAAAATCCGGGTTCGAGATGTAGAGACCCAGACACATCACGACGAGCGCGATGGTCATTCCAAGCTCGCGCCTCACGACAGATCCTCCTTGTCGGCGTGGCCCGTCATCAAGGTCGCGATCCGCTCCTGGCCGAGCCGTTCCCGCGGCAACACGCCCTTGATGCGCCGCTCGTGCATGACGGCGACGCGATCGCTCATTCCGATGATCTCTTCCATGTCCGAGCTGACCATCAAGATCGTGATGCCTTCATCCGCGAGGGCGGTCATGTGGCGGTAGATCTCGGCCTTGGCGCCGACGTCGATGCCCCGCGTCGGCTCGTCCAGGATGAGCACGCGCGGGTTCATGGCCAGCCATTTCCCGAGCACCACCTTCTGCTGGTTTCCGCCGGAGAGGTTCACGACGGGCTGACGGATGCCGGGCGTCTTCGTCCTCAAGCGCTCCACCTCCGATTCGGCGACCCGGCGCTCCGTCTCCCTGTTCAGGAAGCCCCAGCGGCTGTAGTTGCCGATGTCGGGCAGGGAGGTGTTCTCCGCGACGCTGAGCGGCAGCACGAGGCCGTGGCGCTTGCGATCCTCCGGCGCCAGGTAGACGCCGCGGTCGATGGCGTCCCTGGGTCTTCGAGGAGCGAACTCCTTGCCTTCGAGCGTCATGCGTCCCCCGAGCGCCGGCGTGACCCCGAAGATCGTCTGCATGAGCTCCGTGCGGCCCGACCCGACAAGGCCGGCGAAGCCGAGGATCTCCCCGCGTCCGGCCGAAAAAGAGATCTGCGCGGGCGCGCCGGGCACGACGAGCCCCTCGACCACCAGCACGGGCTCGGTCGATGCACGGGGCCGCTTCTCCGGGAAGTAGTGCGCGCTGAGCTCGCGGCCCACCATCATGGAGACGATCCGTTCGCGCGTCGCTCCCGCGCGCGTGAGGTCCCCGACGTGGCGGCCGTCGCGCAGGACCGTCACGCGGTCGGCCAGCGCCATGACCTCTTCCATGCGGTGCGAGATGTAGACGATGCCGATGCCGTCCGCCCGGAGCTTGCGGATGATCCCGAAGAGATGCTCGGACTCACCGCTCGTGAGCGACGACGTCGGCTCGTCCATGATGAGGATGCGCGCGCTCAGGGCGAGCGCCTTGGCGATCTCGACCATCTGCATCTGACCGGCGGTCAACGCGGACACCGGGGTCGAGGGCGAGAGCCGCAAGCCCACGCGCAGGAGCAGCTCCCTGGCGCGGGCGGCCATGTCGCCCTTCGGCAGGGGACGGAGGAGCAGCCCTGTCGCGCCGCCTTCGTTGCCGAGGAAGATGTTGGCCGCGATGTCCAGGTTCGGCGCCAGCATCAGCTCCTGATGGATGAGCGCGATGCCGAGGCGCTTGGCGGCGCGCACGCTCTCGATGGCGACGCTCTTCCCCTCGATGCAGATCTCGCCTTCGTCGGGCTGCAGGGCGCCCCCGAGGATCTTCATGAGCGTGCTCTTGCCGGCGCCGTTCTCGCCCATGAGGGCGAGCACCTCGCCCGGCTTCAGCGAGAGAGAGACGCCCTGGAGCGCGACCACGCCGGCGAACCGCTTGGTGATCGCGCGCATCGCGAGCAGATCCGGAGGGGACGCGGCCACGCTCACTTCTTCATTTCGGCGAGCTGCTGTTTGAAGGTCGCCACGTTGGTCTTTTCGATCAGGTCGATGCCGGTGTCGATGCTCTTGTTGGCCGGGATCTGCGCCTTCGCCGTGTCGGGCTTGACCGAGAGCTCATGCGCCCACTTGCTCGCCAGGTAACCGAACTGGAACGGCTTCTGGACGACCGTGGCCGAGATCGTGCCGTTCTCGATGGCCGTGAGCGTCTCCTCTTCCTCGTCGAACACCGCCGCGAGGACCTTGCCCTTCTTCCCGAGCGCCTCGATGGCGGCCGCGATGGCGGGGCCGTTGTAAGACCACAGGCCCGCGACGAGCTTCAGGTCCGGGTGCGCGTTGATGATGTCCTCCACGTTGGAGCGCGCCTTCGCACGGTCGGTGTTGTCCTCGCGCTTGTCGACGATCTCGATGTTCTTGCCGGCGATCGCGTCCTGGATGCCTTGCAGCCGCTGCTTCGCGTTGTCCGCGGAGAGCGTGCCGACGAACACGGCCATCTTGCCGCCCTCCGGGAGGAGCTTCACGATGTGGGCGCCGAGCGCCTTGCCGGCCTCGTGGTTGTTGGTGCCGATGTAGAGAAGGCGGCTCGACGCCGGGGCGTCCGAGTCGAAGGTGATGAGCTTGCTCTTCCCGGCCACCTTGTTGAGCACCGGGACCTGATCGGCCGGCGCGATGGCGCTCACGGCGATGGCGTCGTAGCCCTGACTCGAGAGGTTCTCGAGGATCTGGTTCTGCTCCTCCGTGGTGCCGTTCGACGGCATCTTCACGTCGACCTGGACCTTGCTCTCTTGCTCATATTTCCGGACGCCCGCCTGGGCGATCTTCCAGAACTCGGACGCGTTGTTGGTGACGAAGGCGAGCTTGACGATCTTCGGCTTCGCGCCGCCGCCCTCGGCTGGCGCGGCGCCCGTCCCCTCGCTCTTCTCGTTGCACCCCGTCATCGCGAGCAGCGCCAACACGAAGGGCGCCACGACCGCCCACCCCTTGCCCCAGGACTTCGTCTCTTTCACGGCTGGTCTCCTTGCTGATTCACATTCAAGAACGTGTTGACATCACGCGCGGCGTCGCCCTTACCCGGCCGTTTTCCCCGTGATCTGCCGCAAAGCTGGCGGCGCGCTCATCCCACAGTGCGCCCCGGTGGCTGGGGTCTACCCTCCGCGTCCTGGAGGCCGAACCACTCCTTGGTCTCCACCATCGGAATGGATGTGGAGGACAAAGGACGCCCGCAGGAATGCACTGTGAACGTTCACATTTTCGGTGTCAACCACGATCGGCGGGTGCTGTGCGCGGCGTGTGATAGGTTGGTGCGGTTCGAGCATATTTGTCTTGTGGCATTGGCTTGAGCGCGCGGAGGTGCCTGTGAATCGAAGCAAGCGGTGGGTCGTCGGCGCGACCTGGGTGATGGCCGTCCCGGTGGCGCGTGCCCGGACGGGGGTGGCGCTCGGCGTGGTGCTCGCGGCCGCGGCGTGCGGCCAGGAGGGCGGCGACCGCGATGTGATCGCGGGCAGCGGCGGGTGGGGGACGGGCGGCGCGCTCGCGACAGGCGGAGCCTCGGAGACGGGCGCCGGGGTCGGCGGCGCGGACAGCACCGGGAGCGGCGGCGCGCCGGGGGAGGGCGGCGCGGAGAGCACCGGGAGCGGCGGCGCGGAGAGCACCGCGAGCGGCGGCGCGCCAGGGGAGGGCGGAGCGGCCGGGGAGGGCGGCGGCCCGGGCAGCGGCGGCGCGGGCGGAGCGACCGACACCTGCACCAGGGCCGCGGCCTGCGGGACGCACAAGTGGGCTTGCTGGCCCATGCCCAACCCGGCGGGCAGCGGCCTGCCCAACCCCGCGAGTTACACCGACGTGGGGGGCGGCGTGGTGCGCGACGACGTCACATGCCTCGAATGGCAGCAGAACCCTCCTTCCGAGGCGTACACGTGGGAGCAGGCGATCGGCTATTGCGACGACCTGACGCTCGGCGGGTTCTCCGACTGGCGCCTTCCCACGCGCATCGAGATGACGTCGATCGTCGACTTCACCCGGAGCCCGGCCATCGACAGAGGCGCTTTCCCGGGGGCGCGCGGGGGCTTCCACAAGACGTCGTCCGACTGGATCCTCACCATCCGGCAGGCCGGCGCCGGCGCGGGGCGCGACTATGCCTGGGCCTTCAACCTGAGCGACGGGATCGTCAGCAACGCCTACTCCAAGGCGACCGCGGCGAGCCTGCGCTGCGTGCGAGGCAACGGCGAGGGGGAGGCGCCGAGCAGCCCGGCCGTGGCCCCGCCCGATCAGTACGCCGTCGTGTCGCCCGGCGAGGTGATGGACAGGTACACAGGCCTCGTCTGGCAGCAGGGGTATTCGCCGGCCACGCTCGCCTGGGCCGAGGCGGAGAGCTACTGCGCGACGCTCGATCTCAACGGCCACACGTGGCGCTTGCCCAGCATCCGGGAGCTCGCGACCCTCGTCGACGAGGCGCAGGTGGCGCCGTCGATCAACCGCGCGATGTTCCCCGACACGCAGTACGGCGCCCGCAGCAACGACTGGTACTGGAGCTCCCACGCGGCCGTGGGGAACGCCTCGGCGGCCTGGGCGCTCAACTTCGACGACGGCTTCACCGGGTTCAACGCGGGAGAGAGCGGCAAGTGGAACCACTTCACGGCCGCGTGGGTGAAGTGCGTGCGTTGACGGCGTGGCTGCGGCCGTCGCCCTCCGCCCGGGGAGCGCGGCGGCGACGGCCGGCGCCGCCGCGCCTCGTTTCGATGGCGCGCTGCCGCCGGCGTCGGATAGCGTGGCTCGGGTGAGCCCGAGCATGCCGCCGGCGCGCCCTCGCCTCGCCGCCCACGTGCTCGCGCGGCGCCACGTGGTCGGCGAGGAGGAGCGCGTCATCCTCCACGATGTCCGCACCGGGCAGCTGCTGCAGCTCGGCCCACGGGAGTGGGTCCTGCTCTCCGCGGCCGACGGGACGCGCGACGTCGAGGGCATCGTCATCGCGGCGGCCCGCGAGGGCGCACACGCGCGTGTGCCCGCGGCGCAGGCGTTCTTCGCGGAGCTCCACGCCGCGGGGCTGCTGGGAGCCGATGACGCCGGCGAGGACGCGGGACCCTGGAATGCCGCGGCGCCCGCGGCGCCCGCGCTCGACCCGGGGGAGCGCGATCCCCGCGCGCGCCCGCTGGAGGTGCTGCCCGACTTCAGCCTGCACTGCGACGGCGGCGGGAGCTGCTGCCGGATCTACGCCTCGATCCTCTTCGATCCCGAGGAGGCCGCGCGGGCGCGGGCATTGCGGCCCGACGTGCTGAGCGGGGGCGCGCGCCACGAGCGGGCCTTCACGCCGGAGCGCGGGACGTGGCCGTGCGCGGCCTCCGTCGTGGCAATGCGCGACGGCCGGTGCGCCTACCTCGAGGGCGAGGGGCGCTGCTCGCTCCACGCGAGGGGCGGGCCCGAGGCCAAGCCGCTCGGGTGCCGCACCTTCCCGACCAGCTTCATCGACGACGGCGAGTCGGTGCGCGTCTCGGTCGCCGTGGAGTGCGCCTGCGTGCTCGCCAGCGTGGGCCGCCCCGGCGGCGCGCCGTTGCTCGATCCGCGGCTCGTCACGCGGGGGGATCTGGACGAGCGCATCGACGTCGCCCGGCTGCCCGATCGCGCGCAGGTGGCGCCCGGCGCGACCGCCTCCCGCGCCGAGGTCGTCGCCTGGTCGCGGCGCCTCGCCGCGGCAGCGCCCCCGCCCGACGTCGCCGCGGGCCTCTTCTCGCTCGCCGCCGCGATCGAGGCCGAGGGCCTCGCCGACGGGGCGATCGCGCGCTTCGAGCGGCCCGATCCGCTGGATCCGGCGGCGCTCGCGCCCTGGCTCGCAGCGCTCCACGGCCGCGCGGCGCGGCGGGCGCGCGAGGACGCCGCCTGGCGGAGCGAGCGGGACCTCGCCCGGAGGGCCATGCGGTGGATCGCGGACGCGACCCTGGCGCTTGCGGAGCCCGACCTGCTCGGCGCGCTGCTGCTCTCGCCCGTGCGCGCGCGCGTCGGCGACCGCGAGCGGTTTTACCTCCGCGCGGCGCTGCACGGCCACCGCCTGCTCGGGGCGCTGCCGCTCTCGCTCGCGCTCCGCGATCGCGCCGTGCGGCTCGTCGTGGCCCGGGCGCTGCCGGCGGTCATTGAAGGGGAGGGCGCGGGCGACCCGGCCTGCGCCGAGCCGATCGCGCTCGTGGAGGCGATGCTCCGCGGCCACGGCCTCGACGCGTACGCCGCCGAGGCGGCCATGGCCGGGTGAGCGCGCGCGCCTCCGTCGAACTCGGAGAGACATCGCCTCCGATCCTGTCGATAATGCGCCCGCGATGAGCCAGCCCCCGCTCGACAACAAGACGGACTTCGCCGCGCACCCACAGCTGCTCGTCGACCGGGACGGCGAGCAGCTGGTCACGATCGTCAAGGCGAGCTTCGAGCTCCAGGAGGACGGCAGCCTCGAGCTCGCGCCCCCCGAGCGCACGCGCGGGGTCCGCCTCGCCGACCTGCCCTGGGAGGAGAAGAAGCCCGAGAGCGTCGCGTACCCCGCCGACGTCTGCCTGTTCAAGCCGGCGACCGACGTGATCTTCGTGGCCACGGCGTACGCGCCGAACGGCAAGGCCGTGCCGTCCTTCGACGTGCGCGTCGAGGTGGGCCCGCTCAAGAAATCGCTCGTGGTGTTCGGCAAGCGGCTCTGGGTGGACAAGGGCGCCGCCCTCACCGCGCCGGCGCCCATCGAGCAGATCGACATGCGCTACGACCACGCCTGGGGCGGGCGGGACGACGACGATCCCGCGGCGCCCCTCGAGGAGCCGCGCAACCCGATCGGCACGGGCGTCACGCGCGCGCCGGCCTCGCTCACCCACCAGCCGGCGCCGGCCATCGAGGATCCCTCGTACCCGATCCGGACCGCGAAGACCGCGCCGCCGCCCGCGGGGATCGGGGCCGTCGGCCGGCACTGGGAGCCGCGCCGCGCGTATGCGGGGACGTACGACGCCGCGTGGCGGGAGAACCGCGCGCCGCTCCTGCCCGAGGACTTCGACCACCGCTTCAACCTCTGCGCCTCGCCGGGCCTCATCGCGGATCCGCCGCTCGCGGGCGGCGAGCCGGTGCGGGCGCTCAACCTCACGCCCGAGGGGGCGCTCAGCTTCGAGCTCCCGAAGGTGCAGGTCGAGATCGAGTTCCACGTGAAGGATCGGGAGCCGGTCGCCTTCGCGCCTCACCTCGACACCGTGCTCGTCGACCTCTACGCCACCGGCCCGCAGAAGCCGGTGGCCGTCGAGATGGTCTGGCGCGCGCACGTCAAGGCGCCCCGGCGGATGAAGGACGCGCGCGTGATCGTGCGCGAGCGGGGGCGAGCGTGATGCCCCTCGCCGTCATGGTGGCCGCGGGCGCGGTCACGCCCGTCGGGCTGCGCTCGATCGACACAGCGTTCTCGCACCGCGCCTCGGCCGCGGCGATGCGCGAGTCGCCGCTCGTGGACGGGCAGGGCGAGCGCGTCACGATGTGCTTCCTGCCCACGCTCGATCCGCGCGTCACGGGCGCGGCGCGCGCCGTCCTGCTCGCGGAGCGCGCGCTCGGCGAGGCGCTCGAGAAGCTCGGCCCCGCGGCGCGGGGGCTGCGCCTGCAGATGGGCCTGTGCCTCGACGAGCACCTCGGGCAGCGGCCGCCGGGCGGCGAGGCCCCGGCGCAGCGGATCGCCGCCGAGCTCGCCGCGCGGGCGCAGTCGTACGGGGGCGCGCCGGAGATCGCGGTCAAGGTCTCGACGCGCGGCCCCGCCGCGCCGGGGTACTTGCTGCCGGATCTGTGCGACGCGCTCGCGCGAGGCACGATCGACGCGGCGCTGCTCGGCGGCGTGCACACCGACTACGACCCCGCGCGCATCGCCGCGCTCGACGCCGCGGGCCGGCTCTTCCGGCCGGACAACCTCGACGCCCTCGTCCCCGGCGAGTGCGCGGCCTTCGTGGTCCTCATGCGCCCCGACGTCGCGCGGCGCGCGCTCCTCCGCGAGCTCGGGCAGATCGTCGGCCTCTCCACCGCGCACGAGCGGGCCCGCCCGGACAACGACGAGCCCGCGTTCCAGGCCACGGGCCTCACCGCCGCGCTGCGCGCCGCGCTCGCGCCGCTGGCCGAGCGCGGGATGCGCGCGGGCTGGATGCTCACCGACATCACCTTTGAGACCTTCCGCCATTTCGAGCTCCAGGCCGCGTCGGTGCGCACGCAGCAGCTCTTCTGCGATCCGCAGCAGCTGGAGTGCCCCGCCCAGCGGATCGGGGCGCTCGGGGCCGCGGCGATGCCGCTGCACCTCGCGATCGCTTCGGAGGCGTTCGCGCGCGGCTTCGCGCCGCACCCGTGCGCCGTCTCCCTCGCCGGGAGCGACGGCGGGGAGCGCGCGGCGATGGTGGTCGTGGCGCCGGGGTGACGGCGCAACCTGGCGGACCAGGTCCAAGTGTAGCCGCCAAACGGGACGACCGCCGAACTGGCGCTCGCGGGGTGGTGGGATACCTCGGCCGAAGGCGGCGTCTTTTGAGCCGCCAAGGCGCCATAAGGCGCCAAGATTTTTTGGTTTCTTGGCGTCTTACGGCGGCTTGGCGGCTCTATCATTCCGGCAGGGTCGGGGAATTCCCTCTCCACCTGTCGACAGCCTCCCCGGAGAGATGAAACTCAGCCCGGAGGTCGTCGACAGCCTCCCCGGAGAGATGAAACTCAGCCCGGAGGTTGTCGACAGCCTCCCCGGAGAGATGAAACGGTAGTGGCCAAGGTTGAGTGAAACTGGCCAAATTTGGCCAGATGGCCGGCTCTCGTCGCTAGGCTTCGGCCCGAAGTAGTGCGGCCCGCGGTGTTACCAGCACCCGGGCCGCGTGGCCGACACCGCTTGCACGGAGCCGACAGCATGCAGCCTACCGATCCGCGCGGATCGGGCCAAGGGACCGGTGCGCCCAAGCGCCCACCGAGGAACCCCGGGACCCGTCCGACCACCGCCCCGCCGCACCTCGATCGCCACACCAAGGACGCCATCGGGCGCGCCCTCATGCACGGGGTCGCCCGTGTCGAGGCGTACCTGCGCCGCCGCGGTCTGCCCGCCGGCGACGTCGAGGACTTCGCCTTCGAGTGCGCCTGCCTCACGTACCGCAACATCGCCGATGGTTCCCTCGCCCTCTGCACGGACCCTGCCGAGCGCGAAGGGCAGATCGGCGGCTACATGCGGACGATGGCGTGGCGCATGGTGAGCAACCGCAAGCGCTTCAAGGACGTCTTCCGGCGGCACGACCGCGATGGCGGGGAGACGCTGCTCGAGGCGCGCACGTACGAGGTGGAGACCGCGCTCGAGCTTGCCTCGGAGATCCGCGCGGAACCCCCGAAGGCCCAGCGCTTCCTGCTCGCGATGCTCGGGGTCGGCGGCGCGCTCCGCTTCGCCCACGAGGCAGCCGTCGACGCAGGCATGCACAAGCGCGCCGGCAGGTGGGCCTTGCAGCGCTGCCGGGCGCGCGCCGCGAAGCGCCTCGCCGCGATCTGACCCACCGGCGCGCGTCGGGAAAGCCCCGGCGTGCGCTCCTGGGACCCCGAGCGGCTCTGGACCACCGTGTCTTTCACCCCCAGATGAACGCGAGGGCCCGCGCCGACCGCGAGGCCATCGAGCGCGGCGCGGGCAGGAGACGCCGATCCGGCTGCCCCTCACGCCGGTGGGTTGCCCCTCACGGCGCGAGAGATGGGAAGCTCCACGCGGGCCGATCCGATAGCTCGGACCACAGTCCTCTTGCGCATCGCTTCCCCTTTTGCTACCTACGTCGCAGGTCAAGAAAGGGGAAGTGATGCAGCAACCTACGCAGCAAGCGCCCGCGACGCGCGTGTTCGATGGCCCCGACGCGGCGCGTCAGTTGGCGGAGCTCGGGCTGAGCGCAGACGTTCTTCGCGACGTCATACTGCAGGGCGAGTACGCCAGGGTAGAGGCGACCGAAAATGACCCTCTGACGGCCGAGGGCTATGACGCGTACCGCTATCGAGTTCGTGGATTTCGCGACGCTTACTGCTCGAAGGGATGGACTATCGACCGGCAGCGGAGCTTAGAGATGACGCGATCGCCGTGTGGGCGACGCGTCGTTATTACTCGCGGTGGCAAGAATGGCGTCGGCCTCAAGGGAACCTTTCCGCAACCCCGGCGCTCCGTTGGCGAGAGGACCAAAGACGCGGTCGACGGACACAACCTGCTGCTCGACCCAAACTGGTTCAATTCGACCACGCGCAAGCCAGCCGATTCCGAGGAGATCTGGATGCTCCTCGTGGAGCGGACTGGCGACTCGGTACGTGCCGAGCTGTCACTACCGCTCGCGATCGACAAGGATGGACAGGTTGCTGGATGGCTGGTTCGCATTCTGCTACCTGCAATCGACATGCTAGACCCGGACGCGGCCCGGGCAACGACGCCCGATGTCGTTGAGGTCATCGACCCGCCGCTCGTGCGAAGGCGATGAGCAACGAGGGCGTTGCCAGTTTCTCCCGGAGTAGGCTCATCCTCGCACGTGAGCGGCGTGGGATGACGCAGCGTCAACTATCCGCACTTGTTGGCGTGTCCGACCGGATGGTGAAGGCTTATGAATCTGGTCAGTGCAATCCAACAATCGACACTTTGCACAAGATTAGTCGTGCACTGTCCTTCCCGCCTTCTTTCTTTGAAAGGCCACCGGTCGACGCACTCAAACTGGAGTCCGCAAGCTTCCGCGCGCTAACAAAGGCCGGTGCGCCACTTCGGCACAGAACCGTGGCAGCGGGCACGCTAGCGCTGGAGCTTCACAGGTTCTTGCTCGAAAGATTTGAGCTCCCTAGACCAGATGTACCAGACCTGCGGAATCATACTCCGGAGAGCGCTGCTGAGAGCTTGCGCCTAATGTGGGGGCTTGGACAACGCCCCATCTCTAATTATGTCCACCTGCTTGAGCTGCACGGCGTGTGCGTGTTTTCTCTTTCTGAGGACTGCGACTCAATCGACGCGTTTTCCGTATGGAGAAACGGCACCCCGTTCGTCTTTCTTAATAATCGCAAGACGGCGGAGCGCAGCATGTTCGACGCGGCTCACGAGTTGGGCCATTTGGTCATGCACCAACACGGAATCCCACAAGGTCGGCATGCGGAGAAAGAGGCCGATGCGTTTGCCGCCAACTTCATGCTTCCAGCATCGGCAATACGCGCGGCAGCCCCACGAATGGCGACGATTGCATCGTTGGCCGCAATGAAACAGACATGGCGTGCGTCCGTTGCTGCGCTCGGGCATCGACTACATGAGCTTGGGCTCATGTCCGACTGGCACTACAAGCAGTTTAACATCGAGCTCAGTCGCAGAGGTCGACATAATGAGCCTGCGCCGCTCGCGCGGGAGACGTCTGCACTCTTGCGCAAGGCGCTTGCGGCTCTTTCGGAAGAAGGGATCGGAATTCGAGACATTGCCCGGGAACTATGTATGCCGGTGAGTGATGTGCAGTCGCTGTCGTTCGGACTTCAACTGGTTGAAGGGAGCGGCGACGGCTCTGGGACACCGCGTGGAACGCTGCGATCGATCACGTAGCGATCACCGGTCAGTTTCAGGACAGGGACCGCATGCACACAACAAGTAATCGCCGCGCAGCAACGGACACTATGGGACATACCGGAGACAGTCAGATGGACATGGATGAAAGCGAGAAAACTCTGGCTCTGCTTGTCGAGCGTGGCTTCCCGGCTCCCATCGCCAAAATGCTTGTCATGGCTGTCCCGAAGAGATGGCTTCGTAAAATACGAAGCAGCCCAGTTATGCTTAGTGCACTCGCACGAGATTTGTTCGACAATGAAGGAACCGAGTTCCTGCTACCTGCGCAGATCGTGGCCAGGCATGCTGATGGTACGTTCGACCTGGAATTCGACATCCACTCCGAGTACGCGCGAGTTCTTCGCAAGAACCATCAGTCGCTCGCTGACATGCTGGGGATTGAGTACAAGGAAGGTGTTCGCTTCTGCAACGTTCCTGGCGTGGAAGGTTTTCCGATCCCAAAGTCCGATACAAGGGCGTCAATTGGGTTCAAAGCAGCCGACGTCGGCCGCCCATATGCAAAGCCTGCACTCGTCATCATCGGCGGCAATATACCCGAAGACGCACTACGTTCCGAGAGCGTGGACCCCAAAGCCCCAGTTGACCAGAACTGAGGGCGGCCACGAAGAAGCGGCCGGCTCGGCCTAGCCTTGCCGATCCGGTGCATGAGCGACGCCCTGAGTGTCCGCTCGTCCTCCAGGTAACACCCGTCCGCCGTCATCCGGTCGAAGTGCGCAATGTGCGCCGTGGCGGCGAGGCGATGAACTCGCTCCCGCGGTTGCTCCTACGTTCCTGGTCGGAACGTCCCCTCGGGCACCGGTCGTCGAGTCCAAGGCGATATCATCCGGTGCCGGATCCCTATGGGCCCCAGTGCCGTCGCGAGTTCGCGTGGACTCAGGCGGACGACGCCTTCGCTGGCCATCTGCCGATCAATCTCGGCAGCGAGGCAGCACAAGTGTCGCCATTCGTCGCGCACGATCAGATGCGCCTCGCGAAAGGAAACGCGGAGGAAGGGCCCCCAGTGCGCTTCGTCGCCATCAAACCAGTCCCCCCATAACCACGGCGCTGCACCGGAAACCCGCGGTGGGGCCCATCTGCTGATATCGAAGAAATCTTTCCCCGCCCCAAATCGGTTGGCGGGGCGCTCGTTCGGGAACGCGCGTTTGGTAGCAACGTAGCCTCCGAGCGTAGCTGCCGCAGCGCGCCCGAGCCCGTCAAGCTTGAACCACTTCCACTCCTTCGATTCCCAGTCTGTGTCTGGTGAATCAACTGGGACCCACGTGATGCTCTCTACGCGACGCCCGAGAGCGTGCGCAACGACGGCGTGTCCTGCCTCGTGGATCGCTGCTCTCCACCGGGTTTTCGGATCGCGCCAAGGAGCCGCATCGGTCGGGTCTTCCGTCTCCATCCGCGCAGCATAACAGATGACCGAGGGGCAGGTGCGCGGCCGTCGCCGCGAGACTCCGATCTGCTCAGCCTCTCCGGGTAGCGCGTCGGCGGGCTTCCCCGCTCTGGCCCCATCCTGCCCCGGCCATGGCGCCGCGCTCCCCGATGACGCGAAAGAGCCACCAAACAGGCTGCAATCGCGCACTGCGGCTATGACAGCCGCTGTCCTAGCCGCATGGAAGCGCCGGGAAATATAGGCGTTTCGTGCTACATTGCAGGGTACTTAGCAAAGCGCCCTGCCCCAGGCTGACTCCCGGAAGCAGGGCTGCGAAACATCCGGCGGTGGCCCGCCGAGCGCGCATCGCACCGCGATGCATGCGGCCACCTACGGGGGAAGGCAAGGGTTCCGTGGCGAACGAGCTCCCACGCGAGCGGCGGCTTGCCGTGCTCGCAGCCTTGGTCGACGGCAACAGCGAGCGCGCGGCCGAGCGCATGACCGGCGTCAGCCGACCGACGATCAACCGCTTCGCCCTCTTGGCTGGGCAGGGGGCTGAGCGCCTTCATGACCGGCGCGTGCGGGACCTGTCCTGCTCGCTGATCACCTTCGACGAGCTCTGGGGGTGGGTGGCGAAGAAGCCCCACCGCGTGGACCCGGCCGAAGATGCGGTCGATGTCGGCGAGGGGTGGATCTTCGCTGCGATCGACGTGTCGAGCCGGCTCTGCGTCTCGTTCTACGTCGGCAAGCGCGACCAGGAGAGCACCGACCGCTTCATCGAAGACCTTCGCGCGCGGCTCGTGGTGATGCCGCAGCTCATGACAAGTGACGGCTTCGCGCCGTACGTGTCGGCCGTCGGGACGAGCTTCGGCCCGGCGAGCACCTTCGCGCAGACCGTGAAGCACTACCGCAAGAGGAGCCGCCGCGGGCCGGACCATCGGTACGAGCCTCCGCGCGATCCGTTCATCGTAAAGCGGGCGATCTACGGTGCGCCCGACATGTCGAAGGCGAGCACCGCGTACTCCGAACGCCTGAACCTCACCATGCGGCACGTCAACGGCCGCCTGCGCCGGCTCTGCTTGGCGTTCTCCAAGAAGATGGAGAACCACAGGGCGGCCGTCGCGCTCGCCTACACGCACTACAACTTCTGCCACGTGGTGAAGACCCTCCGCGTGACCCCGGCGATGCAGGCCGGCGTGACCGACCACGTGTGGTCGCTGGAGGAGCTGCTCGACGAGCTCATGGCCGACGCGCCGAGCGAGAAGCTCGTGGCCCAGCCGCTCGCCCACGTGAAGCCGGAAGGCGCGGCCCGGGAGCTCCCCGAGGGACGCGGGTTCTTGCGCGTGGTCCAGGGCGGTGCCGCACCGACCCCGCCCGTCGTCCCTGCGCCACCTCCGCCCGCCCCGGTGCCCGTCGCCGCGACCCCGAGCGCCCCCGCCCCCGCCCCCGTCGAGCCGACCGGTCAGCTCGACCTGCTCTCGTGGCGCCCGAAGCCGAGGACGCCGGTGCAGCTCTCGCTGTTCGATCTGGTCGAGCTGCCGTAGGCAAGTCGAACGGCGTACGGGTACGATGCCAGGATGCCGCAGCGCCGAACATTTAAAACGACTGAACGCCTCTGCCCACGCTGTATCAGGCGCGTCAAGTACGGGCCGCAAGGCAACCCGTATCGCCATAAGTGCCCGGACGGAGACTGGTGTATGCCGAGTCCGGTAACGATGCCGAAGTCAGTGCATCCACAATGCGCGCTGTGCAGGCAGCAAAAGTCAGACCGCAGAAGGGCGGCACGCCGCGAGATGGGATTGCCTGATTGACTGATCGGCGAACCGATCGGGTTTGGCGACCGATCGTCGCGTGCGTTCAAACTTCGCCAGGGCAATGGGCTGGCCAAACTTGGCCACCACCGATGAAACTCAGCCCGGAGGTTGTCGACAGCCTCCCCGGAGAGATGAAACTCAGCCCGGAGGTTGTCGACAGGTGGTGCCCTAATTAGGGCAGACAGGCCGCCGCCCGCTTGACGTCCGGACCTCAGTGCAGCTCGACCGGATCGTCCTCGTCCTCGTCGTCCTGCTGGTTGATGCGGCGCGTGAGCCACGCGCGTAGCTCCTCCTCCCCCCTCCACCTCCCACCCGTCGCGCTTCATGAGCTCGATGTGGGCAATGTGCGCCTCTGGGAACACCTGCCTCATCAGGTCATCGGCGTCCTCGCAGAGGTAGACGTCCACCGCGTCGCGTCCCGCGTCGGTCTTCAGGAGCACCACGCTCCGCTCGCGGTCAACCCGGATCGTCGAGCCGATGGCGGGCACCCGCGGGAGCTCCACGACCTTCGACAGCGTGTGGCCGCCGTTCTCCAGGATGAGCCGTACGCGCATCCCGCGACGCTACCACGGGCTCCGAGCGTCTCGACAGCTCTCGCAACCTACCGCGCAGAAACGCCGTCAAACAGGCTGTAAACGCGCACGTGAGCTATGACATGCACTGTCCCAACGGAGCCGAAAGGCCGGGAAACATAGGCTTTCGGTGCTACCTTGGTGGGACAGGCAAAGCGCCCCGCCTCGGCTGGAACCCGAGACGGGGCTGCGGAACGCCGGATGGTGGCCCACCCGTCGCACGTCGCGTTGCGATCATGGGCACGCGTCCGGAGAGGTGCAAGCCCATGGCGAACGTGCTCCCGGCGGAGCGGCGGCTAGAGGTGCTCGCCGCGCTCGTGAACGGCACCAGCATCCGCGCCGCGTCGCGCATGACCGGCGTCCATCAGGACACCATCGGCCGCTTCGGTCAGGCCATCGGCGAGGGCTGCGCGCGGCTCCATGACCGGCTGGTGCGCGATCTGACGTCCCCGCTCGTGGATCTCGACGAGATGCACGGGTGGTGCAAGGTCCGTCAGAAGCAGCTCGACCCGGCGAAGCACAGCGCGGCCGAGATGGGGGAGCAGTGGACGTGGGCCGCCATCTGCCGCACCAGCAAGCTCGTCATCGCGTGGCACGTCGGGAAGCGCGACCAGGAGAGCGCCGACGCTCTCGTCGAAAACGTGCGCGCGCGGCTCGCGGTCATGCCGCAGATCACCACCGACGGGCTCGGCCTCTACGTGCAGCCGATCGCGGCGAACTTCGGGCGCGCCGTGTGTTGACGCTCAGGCTGGCCGATGGTCCGCCAAGCGGCGCCGGATGAACCCGTCGACCGCGGCGTCGCGGTTGCGGATCGCCAGGGAAGCGTTCGCCTTGAAGTTGCGGAGGTGGCGCCGATGAAGCCCCGCGACCCGAAGCGGCGCGTGGGCGTGACCGTGCCCGGCAAGCCCGTCACACGCTCGGTCACGCCCGAGCAGATCGACCGCTACCTCGCCGACACGGGCTGGGTCGACGACGGCCTGCTCCCCGCCCGAACCGACCGGAGCGTGTCGCTCACCCGCATCATCGCCATCATCGCGATGCGCGAGCGCCGCTCACCCGGCGAAGTCCTCGCTGACATCGCAGCCGGCAAGGGCCCGGGGCGCCGACGCCGCTCGCGGCGGATCTGGCGGACCTGGGAGTAGGCCGGCGCTGCCAGAAACGAAGACCGCACGCCGCATGAACCCGTCCACGGCGGCGTCCAGGCTCCGCATCGCCCGCGAGGCGCTAGCTCTGAAGTTGAAGAGGTGGCGGAAATGAGCAACGCACCGAAAAACTGCGCGTCCTGACCGCGGACCTCTCCTACATCGTCGAGCAACTGCGCATCTTCCACGCCTACCCTGGGCACATCCTGGAACCACGCCAAGCTCTGGGTCGCCTTGTTAGAGGGTCAGATATGGCCACGGAGGTCGGCAGATATTGCGCATCCACGTCGCCCAAGGTAGGATCCTCTTCGATCGAGGAAGATCGCTTCTAGAGTAGAAGTATCCTTCCGCCTGTACTGCGGTCCAGGTCGGCTGCTTGAGATCTGTTTCGCGCCGTGATACCATGCGGCCCATGGCCGCATGGGGAGATAACGAGCTAGAGCTGAGACTGGCCGCAGCTTCCACGCCGGAGCGCGTGGCCTCGGCAGCACTGCTGCTTAGTGACGTTATACGCGCGGCATATCCAGGCCTCGGCGAAAACAGCGTAACAATGGTCGTGTCTAACTACAGCATGATCGCTGGGCTGCGCCCGAGAGACGACGCCGGGCATTCGGCGATTTCTGATGTAATCAGTTTCGCTAGGGACCCAGAGCGCGCGTTCGACAGCATCGCATCGGCGTGGGGTATCGCGAAGGCGTTCGCCGAGCACGGCCTCGACCTTCATCTATATAAGGCAGAGTTGTGGGCCCGCGGCAACGCGGGGCCGGTCGCCCGACTCGGCGACGAGTTCATGGCGCTCATGAGGCGACTTAGCAGGGAGAAGAAGCCGATCCCGCTCATGAGGGGCAGTACGGTCATATATAGCCTGGTGCACCGGGTGGGACGGGCAAACGGCAAGACCACCGTGGTCAAGGCGCGGATTGACGTTGACGGGAAGCCGTGCGACGTTCGCATCTCTACCGGCTCTGAAGATCAGTTCTTTGACGCTGCAAAGAATAAGAGAGTTGTGCATGCCATAGCTCTGGATGCGGCCTGGGCTATCACATCGGGCGGCACATACGTCTTTGATGCGTCCAGCAGCCGTGCAAGGAGCGCTACTCCATGGAAGCCAATTTCCGGAGCAGAGCTAATGAAAGAACTGTCAGGCGTGCAGCAGATTGACAGTGAAGATTTGCGACACGTCCTCGACGACATTGCGGGCCGATGATGCATACAATGATCGACACGAACGTCCTTGTGTACGCCCACAGGGCGGTGGCCCGTGACGCCTCGACCGATGGCGATGGCGCTGGCATCCGCGTGCCCACAGGAACCGATGAAGAGCGTGCACGCGACCAGATGAGCTTGGAGATACTGACGGCGCTAAGCAGCATCGCTGTCAGCCCAGTGTCGACGCTCGAGTTCTGCAGAACGATGCGCAATATGGATCTCGGGTGGTACTCTACCATTGCACCGAGGTTTCACACCGTTGCTATCACCGGTCCGGTCGCGATAAAGGCCGCTGAGCTTCTACATAAGAGAAACGTCAGTGAATCTGTGTGCCCACGGTGCTTAAGCTCCCGCAACGAGCACGAGTGCAAGAAGTGCGAGCGCATGCTGTCATCGCACCAGAGGATTAGCGATGCCATGATCGCGGCATGCGCGGAGTGCGATTCTGCAGTGGGCCATCTTCTTACCTATGACACTGGCATTGTTGCCTTTGGGGCTTACATGAAGCAGTGCAAGGTGTACGATCTGAACGCTTTGAAGCTGGCCGATCTTGGGTTTTTGATGTCTGCTCCCAAACCAAGCAAGCGTCGCGGGAAGCTTCTTCGAAGAGAAGAAGGCCAGTATCCGTTAATACCGCAAGAGCTAAAGCGGTAATCACATAGATCGCTGCCAGCTACTGGTTGGTGTCGAACAAGCTCAGCTGCACCATCCTGCGCGGCCCCGGCGCTGGCGGCGGCTGTGACGGCGGCGGGGGCTCCGGCTCCGCGGGAGCCGGGGCAGACGCCACGGGTGGTGGCTGCGGCGTTGTGGGCGCCGACGGGGCGGAGCCGCCCGGGAGCACCCGCAACCAACCGCGGCCGGCAGGGAGCGCCCTGGCGGTGCCCTCAGGCTTCGGGACGGCGAGCGGCTGCGGCTCTGGCTTCTCCCCGGCCGGCTCCTCCAGCGCGGCGTCCATGAGCTGCTCCAGTGTCCACACGGTGTCAGTGATGCCAGCGGCCATCGCTGCGCCCGAGCGGCGAGCAATCTGGTGTCCGTTTAGCCATTTTCTTGCATCTTTCCAAGCTTGTCTCTACTTAGACAAGCGATACCACATCATGTGAGGACATTAAGATGCCGGGCGATCCCGAAACAAACACATCGACAGCAACGGGGGTGGGCATGTCTTCTTGTTTTATCTGCAGGAAGTCTATCCCATTCGACGCGGCCGTGTGCACTGAGTGCGAGTCAGTGCAGTTCTCTTATCGATGGCACGCTGTCGCCCGTCGTATCGCGGGTGTGCTTCTAGTCCCCGCTATGGCGTGGATGGTAGTGGCCTATTATCAGCGCACAGAGAGCGACCGCGAGGCGACGCAAGCGGCTGCTGCCGGAGTCACGGAAGAGCTTCAGGAAGTCCTTGCGCTAGCGAGTGATTTTCAGACCGCCTTCGAAACGCTCGGGACAAATTGTACGGAGGCGGAAACAACATCTACGCAGGTATGCCTCGCCGAGTACACCAAGAGAATAATCCAGCTCGATGACCTCGTGGGGCGCCTTAGTTGGAAGACGGGGATCTTGCCTCTAGGCCCGACTGCATACAATGCACACCTGGTCTGGAAAGACGCTTACTGGAACGCGCCACCGGAAAAAAGAGCAACCGAGTACGGGGGCATTCGAGTCGACCTAAAAAATGCTTTCTGGACCATGGGTCAGGATGGCTCTCTACTGAAATGTCAGTACGACTTTGAGTCGAGCGACTGCGGAAAGCGCGTGCGGTATATATTGGAGCCATTTAAGCGCAAAACCCTGGCCATGTTTTGCGAGCTCGAGGTCGACATCAACGAAAGCCGACTGGCGCTCTTCGAATCTCTTTCATCATCTCTTCCGTCGAGCACCGCGAACCGCAATCTGAACGAAAAAATGCGTACCCACGTAGCGCAATCGTGGTGTGGTAAGAATCTGGATACCCTCCGTCAAGAAAACAACAAGAATTGAGGGTAACTCGCCTGGCGTGTAAGTAAAGCAAGCCCGATCGCTTCGTGATGAGGTTGTGGCGCGTAACCGACCGACCATCGCCATCGGCATGGCGCCTTGCGGCTCTCGCCTCGGTCGTCGACGCAGGCGGAGACCGCCCGTGCCCGCGCCGGGTCGTGGGCCGACGCCGCCCCGCGCCCAGCATCGTCGACCCCGTCGAGAGCTGCAAGCGGCCGTGCTCATGAGGATGGCCGGGGGGTTACCGCAGGCGCGCGCTCCCGTCGCGTGTCGACCCCCGCCGCACGAACGAGCCATCAAACAGGCTGCAACCGCGAACATCGGCTATGACATCGCCTGTCCTAGCTGAGTCAATGCGGCCGAGCGGTCGATACCCTACGTGCTACATTTGGGGCCTAGGCAAAGGCGCCCGCCCGTAGCTGGTAACTACGAGCGGGCTGCGAACACCGGATGGTGGCCCATCCAGCGCCCTCGCACCGCGCAGCATGCGGCCACCGACGGGGAAAGGCAAGGGTCCCGTGGCGAACGAGCTCCCACGCGAGCGGCGGCTTGCCGTGCTCGCGGCCTTGGTGGACGGCTGCCACGTTTCAGGGTCATGGGGCCACCCCGTTTCAGTGTCATGGGGCCAGGGGGAGACGACGTGATCGGCCTCGACGATGCCCGAGACCGCGAAGCGTGTCGAGGTCCCCGGAGCCGGGAGCGAAGCGACCGGCGACGTCTCTCTTTTTTGCAGGGTCATGGGGCCACCCAGGCCCCCTGGTAGGCTCTGGCGGAGAGCAGGGGCCACGACGCTCACGAACAGGTCCCCCGGCCCCCGCGGCACCGGCGGTTACCTCGACGAGGGCGGGCCAGGCGCGCCGCGGGGAGCGAGGGGGTCAGAGGCGGCGCGGCCCCGGGGGCGACGTCCTCGCCGGGACCGCAGCGGTCATCGACGCTTGGTGCGTGGATGGGTGGGCGGCTTGCCGCGCGCGGGCCGCGGCGCGGCCGTGCTGCTCTCGTCGAGCTTCGGCTTGAGCCGTGGCCTGTACGACTCGCCCTCGATGATGAAGTCGAACGCCGCGTTCTTGAACCGATCGACGGCGCTCTGCGCGAGCAACACGTCGTCGAACATCCCGAGCCACTCGGCCGTGTCGCGATTGCTCGTGACGATCATCGACCCGCGGCCCGTGCGTTCGAGGAAGAGCTGGTAGACGTCACGGCTCTCTTCCTTGTTCATCGCCTCGAGCGCGAAGTCGTCCAGGATGAGCAGGTCGACGGTCGTGAGCGCGATCATCTCGGCGTCGCGTGAGTTGTCGAGCCTGCTCTGGCGCAGCCTGCGCAGCATCGCGTCGGCGCGCAGGAAGCGCACGCTGTAGCCGTGCTGACACGCGAGGTGTCCGAGCGCGTTGGCGAGGAAGGTCTTGCCCACGCCGACGGAGCCGAGGATGACGATGTGCTTGTGCTCTTCGAGGAAGAGCAGGCTCGTGAACCCACCGAGCAAGCGCCTATCGAAGCTCACCTTCGCGGTCTTGTCCCAGAGCTCCAGGCGCATGCTTGGGTCGAGCCCGGCGTCGCGCACGCGGCTGTCCGTCGCGCTCGCCTCGCGGCGCGCGATCTCGTCAGTCAGCAGCATGAGCAACATCTCCTCGTGCCCCATCGACTGCTTCTCGGCGAGCAGGAGGCGCTCACGCAACGTCGCTGCGATGCGGCCGAGACGCAGCCGCTTGAGCGCCGTGACGAGCGCAGGGTCGACGTCGTTGGCGCTCATCGCACCTCCTCCTTCGTCACGGCAGCCGCCGTCGTACGTGTCGCGAAGTGCTCCGTGCTGCGCGCGAACCGCGGCGTGGGGAGCGCAACGACCTTGCGGTCCTCGGTCGACGGTGACGCGGCCGGCTTCGCCGTCTCGAGCATGCGCGTCACGCGCTGCACGTCGACGACGTCGAAGGCGAGCGCGCTCTGGCAGATCGCCTCGACGCGCCCATCACCGAACTTCTTGCACAGCCGCAGCAACGCATAGACGAGCCGCATGCGCGTCCAGGGCAGCGGCACGTCGAGCAGCCGCTCGGCGTAGATGCCGACGTGCGCCCCGCACTTTCTCGCGCTCGCGACGAGCGAGGCCACGTCGCGCACCGCCGCGACGGCCTTGCCCGTGGGGTAGTCGCTCGGGTCGGTGGAGCGCTTGCCCGGAGCGACCCGCGCGTGCAGCTTCACGAGCTCGGTACCCGCGTAGATTCTCACCGACGCGCGGTCGGCGCGGACGCGCACCGTGCTGCCGACGTAGCGCGTGGGCACGCTGTAGAGCGACCGGAGGACCTGCACATGATGGTCGGGGTGCACCTTCGCGTCAGTCCAGTGCGGCACGTCGAACGGCGCTTCCGGCGCCGGCCTCATGGCGCCCTTCTCGCGTGACTCGAACACCTCGCGCGGCACCTCGCGTGTCGTGCCGTGGATGCGCGCGCCGGCGACATCGCGACACCACAGCTCCGCGGATGCGCGGGCCTCGTCGAGGCTGGCGAACGACTCGCCGTCGAACCAGCTCTCGCGCACGTAGGCGACCTGGTTCTCGACGCGCGCCTTGTCTTTGGGCGACCTGACGCGTGCGGCATCGACGAACAGCCCGCGCGTCTGTGTGTAGTCGAGGAAGGCCGGCACGAGCACGACGGCGAGCTCGTCGGCGCGCAGCACGATGGCCTTCATGTTGTCCGGCAGGATCACTCGTGCCATCGCACCGAAAAACTTCCACGCCGTGTCCAGGCCCGCGCACACCGCCGTGGTGGTCTGCTCGAACGACGGCCACACGAACTGGTAGCGGCTGTACGCGAGCGTCACCACGAGCACCCACAGATTGCGAACCCGCTGCGTTGCTGGGTCGAACAGTCTTCCCATCAGGCCGAAGTCGACCTGCGCGATCTCGCCGGGCTCGGTGTCCGCGACGCGAACCGTCGGCGTCTTCTTGCGCCACGCGAGCTCCTCCATGGCGAAGCGCCGGAGCGTGCCGTAGCTCGCGCTGACGCCGTGATCGCGCTTGAGCAGCACGTGGATCTTCGTCAGCTTCAGCGGCCGGGGCTGGGCGAGCCAGGCCTCGATACGTGCGCGATGCGTGCCGATCTCTTTCCACTCCTCGCTCGTGTCGGGCACGGGGCGCGCCTGCACGCGCTGGGCGATCGCGTGGATCTCCTCGTCCGTCGGCTCGCGGTCACACGGCAGTGGCAACGTCGTTGCAGCCTCGAAGTACCTGCCGACCGTCTTGCGATCGAACCCTGTCGCGCGCGCCACATGACGCGCGCTCTGCCCCGCCGCACGACGGCGGAGCATTTCCTTGATGTCAACCATGATCAGCTCTCGGTAGGGCATCGGCCTCCTTCCGACGGCGACCCGCGCCGTCATCGGAAGGAGCCCGTCTCAGATCCCGACCTCGGCGTCCCGAGCTGGCCCCATGAGGCTGCAAAAAACCTCGGAAGCTGGCCCCATGACCCTGAAAAAAACTGGGTCACGCCCCCGCGCGGGTGGCCCCATCCTCCTGGATTTGGGGTGGCCCCATGACCCTGAAAAAAACGCCGTCAGGTGGCCCCATGAGACTGAAAACTGGCAGACGGCAACAGCGAGCGCGCCGTCGAGCGCATGACCGGAGTCGAACGGAAGACGATCCGCCGCTTCGCGCTTCGGGTCGGCGTCGCCGCGCAGAGTCTCCATAACACCATGGCGCGCGACCTATCGCTCTCGCTCATCGAGAGCGATGAAGTCTGGTCCTTCGTGAAGAAGAAGCAGTCGCGCGTGACGCCCGCGGAGCACGCGGCCGGTCTCGGTGAGGCGTACACGTTCACGGCGCTCGCGATGCCGAGCCGCTACGCGGTGACGTGGCACGTCGGCAAGCGCGACGAGACGAGCGCCGACGCGTTCATCAAGGACCTGCGTGCGCGGCTCGTCGTCATGCCCTCGCTCACCTCCGACGGCTTCCCACCCTATCCGGGCGCGATCGGCGCCAGCTTCGGCCCCGGCGTCGACTTCGCGCAGGTCATCAAGCACTACACACGTGGCGGGCGACGCGATGACGATCACCGCTACGAACCGCCTCGCGAGCCGTTCCTGACCCGGCGCGTGGTGTTCGGCGCTCCGAACATCGACGCCGCGACGACCGCGCACGTCGAGCGGAACAACGCCACCCTGCGGCACCACATCGGGCGGATGAGGCGCTTGGTCTTGGCCTTCAGCAAAGACCCGGAGCACCACCGCGCTGCTGTGTCTCTCGGGCTGACGCACTACAACCTGTGCCTGATCGTCAAGACGACCCGAGTCACGCCCGCGATGGCGGCCGGCGTCACGAGCCACATCTGGGAGCTCCCGGAGCTGCTCGACGCGCTGCTCTCGGTGCCCGAGACGCCAGCGCCGAGCGCGAAGCCGCTCGCTCCACGCAAGCCAGAGGGCACCGCCCGCGAGCTGCCCGGCGGACGTGGCTTCCTGCGCGTGGTCCAGGGCGGTGCCGCACCGAGCCCGCCCGCTGCTCCCGTGCCACCTCCGCCCGCTCCCGTGCCCATCGCTGCGCCGGCTCACGTCGAGCCCTCCGCGCCGTCGGCGGAGCAGCCCCGCCAGCTCGACCTGTTCGCCTGGCGCCCGAAGCCGAGGACCCCGGTCCAGATGTCCCTGTTCGGGGATCCGCCCTCTGACCCGACGGCGGAATAGTGGGGTTGTTTGCGCCCACAAAAGTGGGGTCGTTTCAAGCAGAGTGGGGTAACTACCCCACCACCCGTCGACAGCCTCCCCGGAGAGATGAAACTCAGCCCGGAGGTCGTCGACAGCCTCCCCGGAGAGATGAAACTCAGCCCGGAGGTCGTCGACAGCCTCCCCGGAGAGATGAAACTCAGCCCGGAGGTCGTCGACAGCCTCGCGCCGGAGCCCGTCGCCGGACGGCGCGCCGGCCAGATCGCGCGGCGCGCCGGCCACCGCGCGCGGCGCCGTGCAGCGCAGGAACCTGCTCCCCTCTGCCGTGTCGAAAGGCACCATGCCCAGGGCTTCCCTTCCGCTCGCCGGCCTCCTCCTCATCGCCGTCCTCGGCGCCGCCGCGACCTCCGACGCGGCCACGGACGGCCGCGATGCGGTCGCCCGCGGCCTCGACCTCTTCCTTCACGCGCCCGACCGCGGCGCGCCCGGCGCCACCCTGCCGGTCCAGGTCCTCGCGCTCGGCTTCCCCACGGCGATCACGCTGCGGCCGCTCGAGGCGGTCGCCGTGGAGGCGACCTGGGATCCCGAGCACCTCGGCAAGGTCAGCGCCGTCCCGCCGCCCGTGCGGGTCACCACCGACGCGAAGGGGCGCGCTCACCTCGACGTCCCGATCCCCGAGGGGCCCGAGCGCGAGCTCCGGCTGCTGCTCGGCGTGCGCGCTGGCGACCGGCAGCGGACGCGGACGCTCACCGTGCACCGATTGGCGCCGCTCCAGGTCGACCTGCACGTCCCTGACACGCGCGTGGTGCCGGGCAGCGCGATGTCGGCGTGGATCACGGTGCAGAGCCAGGCCTCGGGGCAGCCGGCCCCGCGGGTCCCCGTGGAGATCAGCCTGCTCGAGGGCGGCGTCGCCCGGCACACGGCCGTGGTCACGACCGACACGGCCGGCGTCGCCATGACCCGCGTGCCCGTCCCCTGGATCGACGAGCCCGGCTGGCGCTGGATCCTCCGCGCCCGCGCGCGGAGCGCGGCGGGGGCCTCGTCGAACGCCGCGGAGATCTCCCTCTCGCCGCGCGAAGAGACGCCCGGCGCCCCGCAGATGCTGGCCGAGTGGTCCGAGCAGGATCTGCGCGCCGGGGATCGCGCGAGCTACGTGATCCGGATCCGCGATGGCGCCGGCCAGCCCGTGGCCGGGCTGCCGGTGCGGACCTGGACCGGGCCGAAGGGCACGAGCCCGCCCGAGGACAGGGCCGCGTGGGAGAAGCTCACAACGCCCGCGCGCACCGACGCGGCCGGCGAGGTCCGCGGCGCGGCCGTGGCGCCCACCACCGTGGTGCAGGGCGCAGGGACCACGTTGCGCGTCGTCGCGCGCGCGACGTTCGAGGGGCACGAGCTCGAGCGCGAGGCCACCGTATCGGTAGAGAGCCCCACCTCGGAGGCGGCGCTGCTCCCGGAGGCGGGAGCGATCGTTCCGGGCGTGGCTCAGCGCATGCTCCTGCGCGTCCGCGATGCGCGGCGGAAGCCGGTGCAGGGCGCGTTCACCGTCGAGGGCGACGGGCTCCAGGCCGCCGTGACCACCGACGCGTACGGCGAGGCCGAGGTGACCTGGGACGCGCCCGCCGAGCTCGGGGCCTTCCGCAGCGTCGGGCCGTGTGCCGGCGGCGTCGCGGCGGCGGTGCGCGTGCGGCCATCGGGCGAGCTCCCGGCGCTCGCGTCGCGGCGCGAGCCGTTCGCGCTGTGCGTCTCCGTCGATCGCGACGCGTCGGCGCTGCTCCGGCCCGAGCGGCTCCTCGCTCGCGCAGGCGACGCGCTCGCGCTCCACGTGATCGACGCCGGTGGCGCGGGCCCGCGCGCTGGCCGGCGGCTGGAGGGCGGCAGCGCAGGGGACAGCGCCGGCGGCAGGGCAGCGGACGGCGCCGGCTGGAGCGTGATCGTCCAGGCGGGCAACTCGGCCCGCGCGGCGAGCGCCTGGATCGCCGGCGGCCCGGAGGGCGGCGCGCTCGGCCTGCCCGAGGGCGCGGCCGGCGTCTGGACGCTCAGCGCCGCCGCTCCCCGGCCGGGCGCCGCCGCGCGGCAGGCGGGCGGCGCGGTGCTCGTCACGCCGCGCGTCCTTCCTCGGCTCGAGGCCCGCATCACGGGCGGCCGTGCGGCCCCGCGCGGCGCCGTCGACGTGGACCTCGCGCTCACCGACGGGGGCAACCGCGGCCTGCCCGGGACCGTCGCGGCCGTCGTCGTGGATCTGCACGGCGGGGGCAGCGCTGGCGGCCTCGCGGCGCTCGACACGCGCGCGCGGCTCTGCCAGGGCATGGTCGAGCCCGAGCGCTGCGGCGCCTTCCTGCAGGGCGATCCCGCGCTCGATCCGCTCCGGCGCGCGGAGCTCGGCGCGCGGGCGCGCGAGGCGATCGCGCCGGCGAACGATCCGGCCGGCTCCGCGCGGGCGGCGCTCGACGAGGCGTTCGGCCAGGTGCTCCGCTCGCTCGAGGGGGCGGTCTTCGAGGCCACCAGCGACCCGGAGCGGCTGCGCGACGTGCGCCGCCGCGGGCCGGGCGGCGCCCATGCATGGAACCCCGAGCTGATGACCCTGGTCACGGCCGCCATGGATGCGCCCCCCGAGACGCCCGGCGGCGAGCCGCTCTCGCTCGCGGATCTCCTGGCGGTGGACCCGCAGGTCACGTTCGATCACGTCGCTCGCCGCGTCACCCGCCTCAAGCTCTTCCGCGTCCTCGCCGCGGCGCGCGCGTTCCGGCGCGAGCGGCTGCTCGACCCGGACGAGCCGGCGCTCCGCGATCCGAACGCGCTGCTCCGCCGCCTGGTGCGCGACGCGCAGCTCGAGGAGTCGCTCCTGCTCGATCCCTGGGGCGGCACGATCCAGTTCACCCCGACGACGGCGCCGCCCGCGCCGTTCCTCACGGTGCGGCGCGGCTTCGCCCTGCACGCGCCCGGGCCCGACGGCCGGATCGGCACGGGCGACGACGTGCGCGATCCGTTCGAGCGCGTGCTGCGCTCGGGCACGCCGTACGCCAGGGCGGTCGGCGAGGATCGCCTCGTCGACGCGAAGTTCGACATGGAGGTCGGCGACGCCACGGTGTCGGCGTGGGAGAGCCTCCTGGAGGAGCTCACGGGCACGTCGCTGGGCGAGGGGCTGGGCCTGAGCGGCATCGGCACCCTCGGCGGGGGCACGGGCTCCGGCGTCGGGTTCGGTGCAGGCCACGGCAGGCTCGGTGGATCCCACCGCACGTCGTACGGCGCGCCGCGGGGCGTGTTCTTCTGGTCGCCGCCCCGGCGCACCGACAAGGATGGCCGGCTGCGGATGCGCGTCCCGCTCGGCGACGTCGAGACGACCTTCCGGCTCGTCTTCGTGGGCGTGCCGGACGGCGCCACGCCGGCCACCGCCACGCTCGACGTGCCCACCGCGCAGCCGCTCTCGGCGCGCGTCGAGGCGGGCGCCGCGTGGGTCGAGGGCGACGAGGTCGACGTGGAGATCTCGGTCCGGAACCGCTCATCGAAGCCGCTCCGCGCGATCGTGGAGCTCACGGCGCGCGGCGTGGCCGCCCTCGCGGACCCGCGGCGCCGGGCGGTGGCGGTCGACGTGCCCGCGGGGGGCGCGGCCCCGGTGCGCGCTCGGGTGCGGGCGCTGCGCGCGGGGCGGGCGGAGCTCGCGGTCGCCCTGAAGGCGCAGGGGACCCCGGGCGACACGCTCGTGCACGCATGGGACGTGCGCCCCGCGGGCGAGCCCACCGATCTGAACATCGCCCAGGTCGTCGAGGGCGGCGCCACGGCCACGCTGCGCATTGCGACGGACGCGCAGCGCTACCAGCTCACCGGCCGCCCGCGGCTCGTCGTCGAGCGCGGCCTCGCGGGCGCGCTCACCGCGGCGCTCGAGGCGATGGATCCCGACCGGCTCTCGTCTGCCGGGGCGATGGCGGACGCGGTGGAGGTCGCGTCGCTCGTGGGCCGCTGGGCTAAGGCGCGCGGGGGCGAGGGCGCGCCGCTCGCCGCGCGCGCGGAGGACATCGGCCGCCGCGCCGTGGGCCGGCTGCTCGCGTACAAGGGCACCAAGAAGGACCTGGCCTCCTGGCCCCCGGCGCTCCGGGCGCGCACCTTCGCGCCCGCGTCCGTGGCGGAGGAGCTGCCGAAGATCGACGCGCGCTGCCCGCCCGAGCCCCTGCACCCCACGGCGGCGCTCGACGCGCTCGAGGTCGAGCCCTCGCCGGCGGGGGGCGCGGTGAACGCGTGCTGGGACGCGTTCGTCACGAGGACGCTGGACGACGTGATCCGGCGCGGCGATCGCGTGGCGCTCGCCCGGGTCCTGCTCGCGCTCGCGGAGCGGCCGCACCGGGCGGCGCTGGCCGCGAACGTGGCGGACCGGCTGCGCGCCTGGGTGGCGCTGCTCCCGACGGGCGGCATCACCTTGCCGCCCGGCCAGGCCGAGGATCGGAGCACGCGCGCGGTGGTCTACGCGGCGCTCCTCCGCGCCGCCGGGCTCGGCAGGAGCGCCGCGCCGCCCGCGAGGCTCCTCGGCTGGGTGGGCCTGCAGCGCGACGTGCGCGGCGGCTACGGCGCGCCGGCCAGCACGCGCGCGGTGGTGCGCGCGCTCCTGGCCCACGGGGGCGAGGGCCGCGGGGCGGCGCGGGTCACGGTGACCTCGGGCGGCGCGCGCCGCGACGTGGAGGTCGGGCCATCGGGGCGGCTCGTGCTGCCGCTCGACGCGGGCGCGACGGAGGTGGCGGTCGAGGCGGCGGGGCCCGCGGTCGTGGCGCGCCTGGAGCGCCCGGCGCTCCGGCGCTGGAGCCGGCCGCCGGCCGCGGCGGCGAGCCCCGTGCAGGTGGAGATCTCCTGGCCGAAGCGCCCGCGCGCTGGGACGACGGGGAAGCTCGCTGTCTCGCTGCGCCACACGCTGGGCCGCCCGGTCGAGGTCGACGTGCGCATCCCGCTTCCGCCAGGGGTGTCGCTGGCCGCGCCGCTCGGGGGCGTGCGGCAGGTGAACGGCGTCCTCGCGGTGCGGGCTTCCCTGGAGGCGAGCCGGCTCGCGACGCTCGTGGAGATCCCGGTGCGCTTCGCGCTCGCCGGGAAGGTGACGGCGCCCGAGGCGCAGGCCCGGGTGGCGCAGGGGGAGCTGCCGCGCGCGGTGGTCCCGGCGCGGCCGATCGTGATCGAGTGATCGGCGCTCCTGGATACCGGTTCACTCTCCGCCCGCGCCGGCGCGGGAGCAAACGGCTGAAGTCGTGTTCGATGCCCGGCCAGAGGGCTTCATTCATCCGCATCGATGGAGGGCACGGCCTCGGCGCGCCCACAGGCTGTGGAGTGGAGGCGGCCCTCTTCTGTGCCACGATCCCGGCCGTGAGCCCGCAATGGACGCTCTTCCAGCTGCTCGTCCTCGCCGCCTGCGGAGGCCCCCAGCTGCCCTCGGCCGCCGCCGTAGCGGGCACCGTCGAGGCACCGCCGCCGAGGTGCGCGCTGCCCGGCGCGCCGACCGTGGTGCGTCGCGAGGGCAACGCGGTGTTGCAGGTGTGGGAGGTGCCGGCCGCGCCGGTGCTGTTCGAGGAGGTGCTGCCGAGCGCGCCCGGGTACCTGGCGTATCGTAAGGCGATCGCGGCGGCCGGCGGTGACCTCGAGCGTCCGGTCGCCGATCCACCCCAGCCGCGCGACGACGCCGAGCGCGAGCTATGGCGCCGCGAGGACGAGAACGTTGCGCTGATGTACGGCGGCGCCGGTCGCGTCCGGCCTATCCGCTGCCTCGAGGCAGCCCTGTTCGCGGCCCAGGACGCGCGCTATTCGGAGCTCACCCAGCCCACCGAGTTCATCGCGTCGATCCTGCGCCGCGAGGTCGGCGGCCGGCCCCAGCTCAAGATTTACTTCGGGGGGAGCGACGCGATGTTCCCGCCCAAGGCGTTCTATGGCTTCGACGAGGTCCGCCGCGACGTGGCCGCCGGCTGGGAGTATTGGGTCGTCCTCCACAACCACACCGTGCGTACTCTTGACGGCAAGCCCGCCCTCGGCGTGCCTGCGCCCAGCACCAGCGACGTACAGATCTCCCGCGGGCTCGTCAAGGAGTTGGGGCTGCGCGCGGTGTGGGTCACGAACGGCTTCTACACCGGCGAGGCTACGGCCGAAGAGCTCGCCCGTTACCGCATCCGCGATTGACGGTCAGCGCATAGCTTGCGCAAGGGTGAAGGTCGCTTCGGAAGAAGCGGCCCGTCCACAATGCGGACGACGCAATCCGCTGGTTTCCGACGCCTGCAGATCTGACCAGTAATCCACTGCTGCTGTCCACGCTTCTGACAGTTCATCCTCTCGATGGACAGCTCCCTTCCGGGCGCGCGTCTTCAATTATATATGCTAGGGAATCACCATCACCGTACATCAATCGGCTCCTCCTCAGGATCTGTGGGCGCATGAGCCGAGCATGGCAGAACGGCTTGCGGGCATCCGCAGCTGCAGGCACGATGAGGCACTCAGAGATCTGACAAGCTGCGGTTTGACGTCCTCCGTCAACATGACTTCTTGGTCAGCTGGGCGTGAAGCTCCGCGACGGTGCGTTCATGCGGTGACGACCTGCATCACTGGACAGCGCGGTCGCGTGTCCGCCGTCGCGTGAGACTGACAGGGCAAGTCCGGAGCGCCATCTCGGAGAGGTTGACGGCGGGGGAGCCCTCCATGGCGAAGATCGGGCGCCAGCTCGGGATGAGCTCGCGGCATCTTCCCCGACTCCCTGTTCAATCCTCTCGGCGTTCGCATGAGCGGCGTGGCGGGGGTGTTGATCTGCATCACCGGGTTCGTGCTGTTCTCGTTCTACGATGAGAAGTCGGTGACGGCAGCGCTCAAGGAGATTCAGGGGACGAAGGTCGAACCTCCTAGAGCGACAAACGGGTTGAAACCGCCAGAAGAGAGCAGAATTCGGACCGCCAAGGCGCCAACGACGCCAAGAGAATCACAAAAATCTTGGCGTCTTATGGCGCCTTGGCGGTTCACTTCTCGCTCGATCAACGTGATCGGTCTTCTAGGCATCAAGAACCCGACGCTGCTGCGGCGAGCGCGGCCGCGGAGGGTAGTTGAAAGATACCGCCGCGCTGCCGCGCCCGCGCACCGCCCGGTGGTGAGGTACGTTGGCCGAAGGGCGGGTCTCTTGAACCGCCAAGCGCGCCAAGAGCGCCAAAAAACACAACAATCTTGGCGTCTTATGGTGTCTTGGCGGCTCCATCATTCCGCCAGGGCGGAGCAAGTACCCCACCACTCACCGCCCGGAGCTCCGCGCGATCCGGCCCCCCACGCTGCTCCCCCCGCGTCGGGTTCCAGCGCCGGGGCTTGGCGCCGTCCGCCGATCGCCTACCATGCCCCCAATGGCCGCTACCTTCGCCACCTTCTCCCTGGAGGGCGACAAGCTCCCCGCGGACGTCGCCGTGACCCGCTTCGAGGCCGTCGAGGCGATCTCCACCCCCTACACGGTCGAGGTGCGCTTCGCGACGCTGGACGCGTCGTTCCGGGTCGAGGACTGCCTGCGCAGCCGCCTCTGCCTGCGCGTCGTCGACACGTCGGGCAAGGAGCGGCTGTACGACGGCATCGTGGACCGCGCCGGCTTCGCGCACATCGTGGGCGAGAGCCGCCAGTTCGACGTCCGCCTGCGGCCCGCGCTGGCCGCGCTCGAGCACCGCGAGGGGTGCCGCATCTTCCAGGAGAAGACGATCGTCCAGGTCGCGCAGTCGGTCTTCGAGGACGCCGGCTTCGGCGACAAGGTCGAGTGGCGCATCGCGAAGGAGTACGAGCCGCGCGAGTTCATCGTCCAGTACCGCGAGTCGCACCTCAACTTCGTCTCGCGGCTCCTCGAGGACAACGGCCTCTTCTACTACTTCCGGCACGAGGCCGCCGGGCACACGATGATCATCACCGACGACCCCGCCGCCTTCGAGGTCGAGGAGGGGCTGCCGGTGAGCTTCCGCATGGCGCAGGGCGGCCTGCCCGGGAGCCTGCCGCTCTCCAGGTTCACGAGGACGCGCGCCCTGCGCACGAGCCTCGTCCACCTCCGGGACCACGATTTCGAGAAGCCCGACGTGAAGCCGGAGTCCGCGCTGCCCCGCAAGGAGGCCATCGCGCTGCCCTACTTCGAGTACCCCGCCGGCTTCACGAAGGGGAGCGTGGGCAGTCGCCGCGCCGAGGCCCGCATGCGCGAGCTCTCCGCCGACGCCGACGTGTGCGAGGGCGAGAGCCGCGCGGCCGGGCTCAAGGTGGGCGAGCCGTTCGCCGTCGAGGGCGCCGCGGAGCCGTGCCTGAACGGCGAGTTCGTGGTCACCCGCCTCGTCTCGCGCGGCAACCAGACGCTCACCGGCGGCGTCACGAACTACGACGTCGAGAACCACTTCCGCGGCGTCCCCAAGGGCGCGCCCTTCGCGGCCGAGCGCCGCGCGCGGCGGCCGCGCATCCGCGGCATCCAGACGGCGGTCGTCACCGGGTCGAGCACCCAGGAGCAGGCGATCCACGTCGACAAGTACGGCCGCATCAAGGTCCGCTTCTTCTGGGACCGGCAGGGCCAGCAGGACCACACCTCGAGCTGCTGGCTGCGCGTCTCGCAGATCGCGATGGGCGGCTCGATGATCCTGCCCCGCGTCGGCTGGGAGGTCTCGGTCGCGTTCCTCGACGGCGACCCGGACCGGCCGCTCGTGCTCGGGCGCACGTACAACGCGGAGAAGACGCCGCCCGACGCGCTCCCCGCCGCCAAGGCGTCCGGCACGCTGAAGAGCATGTCGTCGCCCGGCGCGGGCGGCCACAACCAGATCGGCATGTCCGACACCGCGGGGAGCCAGGGGTTCGGCATCCACGCCCAGAAGGACCTCAACGTCACCATCAAGAACGACAAGGTCGAGGAGGTCACGGTCAACGAGGAGCAGCACATCAGCGTGAACGGCTCCCGCTCGGTGAAGGTCGACGACTCGACCTCCGTCGCCGGCAACCAATCGCTCGACGTCGGCGCGGTGCTCTCGCACAAGATCACCGGCAACCAGAGCATCTCGATCGGCGGCAACGACACGACCAACGCGATCAGCAACCACGTCGAGAAGGTCACCGGCAACCGCTCCTACACGGTGAGCGGCAACCAGATCACGATCTCCAACGGCGTCAGGCACTCCATCACCGGGGACATGAGCCGCAAGGTCGGCGCGCTGCAGCTCTCCGGCAGCCTGGGCTCGATCAACGACAACGTCCTCGGCGGGATGACGGAGACGGTGGGCGCCGTGAAGGCGCAGATCATCAACGGCAGCCATGGAGAGCAGATCACGGCCAACAAGGACCAGACCTCGCTGGCGGCGGAGCTCCACCTCACGAAGGGCTCGCTCTCCCAGGTGGCGCTCGGCGTCACCAACATGGTCGGCGGCCTCCACTACCAGAAGCTGGACGGCGACCTCGTGGTGCAGGCGCCGCTCATCACCCTCCTCGGCGCCGTCGGCGCCTTCAAGGGCGGCGGCAGCGAGCTCAAGCTCGGCGGCGGACCCGTCGTGATCAAGGGGTCGAAGATCGCGGTCAAGGGCGCGCTCGTCGTCAAGATGGGCGCGTCGATGAAGCTCGGATCGTGAGGGCCCATGGGCGCTGGTGACGTGAAGAGAGAGGTGAAGAGTGGCTGATCATCATGTCCTCGCGATCCCCTCCCTCAGCGTGGAGGGCAAGATCTACCGGGTGCTGCGCTTCGACCTCACGGAGCAGCTCTCGGAGCTCACCCGCCTCGAGTGCGAGCTGCTCGACGACGAGGCGGCGCTGCCGAGGCCGAAGGAGGTCCTCGGCAAGCGCGCCGTGTTCACGCTGTCGCGCAGCGACGACACGCAGACGCGCTCCTTCGCCGGGACCATCGTCCTCGCCGAGCTCGTGCCCGATCCCGACGACGTGCCCACGCTGCGGATCGAGGTCGCGCCGGCGCTCTGGAACCTCGGGCAGCGCTCCGACTGCCGGATCTTCCAGGACAAGAGCGCTGTCGACATCGTGAAGGAGGTCCTCGAGGGCGCGGGCGTGCCCGCGGGCCAGCAGGACTGGCGCGTGACCGAGCCCCACCCGGCGCGGGTCTACACGGTCCAGTACCGCGAGCGGGACCTCGATTTCGTGCACCGCCTCCTCGCCGAGGAGGGGATCTACTTCGCGATCCACATGAAGGACGAGGAGGACGTCCTCGTCTTCGGCGACTCGCCGACCGGCCTCGAGGACATCGAGGGCGCGACGTCGCTGCCGTTCTTCCAGGACTTCGGCGTCGAGGGCTTCGCGGATCGTATCGTCCGCCTCTCTCGCGAGGTCTCCGTGCGGAGCGACAAGGTGTTCGTCCGCGACTACGACCCGGAGAAGCCCTCGACGAAGCCGGAGGCGTCGGCCGAGGGGAGCGATCCCGGGGAGCACGTGCTCGAGATCTACGAGCACCCGGCGCGCACCGCCGACGCGGGCGTCGCGGAGCGGCTCGCCAAGGTGCTGCTCGACTCGGTGCAGGCGGAGCGCGACGTCGTGCACGGCGAGACAGGCTCGCTCGCGCTGCTCCCGGGCCGGCGCTTCTCGGTCGACGGTCACCCCTACGACCCGCTCAACCAGGAGTACCTCGTGGTCCGCGCGCGCATCGCCGGCAGCCGGCCGCGGAACTTCGAGCTCTCCGGCCGCGCGGGCGCGGAGGACGGCGCGCGCGACCTCCGGTCGAGCTGCGAGTTCTGGGGCGTGCCGACCGGGACCACGCGCTACAGGCCCCCGCGGCGCGCCCGCGAGCAGGTGATCCCGGGCACGCAGACAGCGATGACCACCGGGCCCTCGGGGCAGGAGATCCACACGGACGCGAGCGGGCAGGTGAAGGTCTCCTTCCACTGGGATCGCTCCGGCAAGAAGGACGACACCTCGAGCCGCTGGATCCGCACGAGCCAGGTGCCCACGGGCGGATCCATGCTGCTGCCGCGCGTCGGGTGGGAGGTCACCGTGCGCCACGTCGAGGGCGACGCCGACCGGCCGTTCGTGATGGGCCGCATGTACAACGCGCTCACGCCGCCGCCCTACGCGCTCCCGAAGGAGGCGGGCAAGAGCTCCCTCCAGACAGCGACGACGCCGGGCGGGGGCAGCACCAACGAGCTCCGGATGTCGGACGCGAAGGGCGGCGAGGAGATGTTCATCAACGCCTCGAAGGACATGTCCACCGAGGTGAAGAACAACGCGACCGAGTCGATCGGCAACAACCACAAGAAGAAGATCGGCGCGGATCAGACGACGAACGTCACGGACAGCATGACGACCAGCATCGGGTCGAACCAGACGCTCTCGGTCTCGGGCAACCAGTCGATGAAGATCGAGACCTTCCACGTCGACGACATCGGCGGCGATCACTCGCTCTCGATCGGCGGCAACCGCGACATGAAGATCGGCGGGGATCACAAGCGCGACGTCACCGGCAACAGCGCGCTCACGGTGTCCGGCAACCAGATCGATCTCGTGGTCGGCTCGGTCACGGATCAGACCCTGGCCGGCTTCAACCACGAGGTCGGCGCGGCGCTCGTCGAGCTCGCGCTGGGGCACCGCTCGGTGACGGTCCAGGGCGACCGGAGCGAGACGGCCACCGGCGCGAAGGTGATCGCGGTCAAGTCGGGCCGCGGCGTCCAGGTCGGCGGATCGATGAACGTGAAGGTCGGCGGCGCGATCGTCAACGTGGCGAACGGGAACCGCGTGGAGAGCTCGCTCGGCACGTACACCGAGCTCGCGGGGGGCGCGCAGCTCGTCAAGGCGAACAACGCCGTCTTCGAGGCGACCGGCGCGCTCACGCTGGTCATGGGCGCGTCGATCCTCTCGCTGACGCCCGCGAGCGTCGCGATCATCGGCGTCTCCGCGAAGCTCGACGGCGACGTCTCCGACACCGCCGCCCTGGTGCTCGACAACTGAGGAGGAGGCGAACGTGGCACGCGAGATGATTGCGCACTTCACGATCGACGAGGTCCCCGCGGCCCGGGTGCTCCGCTTCGAGTCGACCCACGAGGCCGGCAGGCCGCTCGTCCTCGACGTCGAGGTGTACCTCCACACGTACCAGGAGCTCGACGCGATGATCGGCAAGCCCGCGGCGCTCTCGTTCGGCGTGCCCGGGGAGGCGCCGCGCGTCATCGCGGGCACGGTGGAGGCCGCGACCTCGATCGGCACCACCGAGCTCGGCGTCGAGGGGCTCCTGGGCGTCCGCTACGCCGTCCGCGTCGTCTCCTCGCTCGCGCTCCTCGCGCGCAGCGTCGACTCGCGGATCTTCCAGGACATGAGCGCCAAGGAGATCGTGGCGAAGGTCCTCGAGGATCACGGGATCACCAGGGTCGCGTGGCGGCTGAGCGGCGACTGTCCGAAGCGCGAGTACTGCGTGCAGTACCAGGAGAGCGCGCTCGCGTTCATCTCGCGGCTCATGGAGCACGAGGGCATCTACAGCTTCGTCGAGGTGGACGCCGACGGCGAGCTCCTCGTCTTCGACGACGACAGCACCGTCGCCGGGCCGATCGCGGGCGACCCCGCGCTGCCGTTCCGCCGGCGCACCGGGCTGAGCGCGGCCGACGAGCGCGACGCGATCTACGCGATCCGCGAGCTCGAGCGGGTGCGCTCCGGCAAGTTCGTCCTCCGCGATTTCGACTTCGAGCGGCCGAAGCTCGATCTCACGGCGACCGCGGCGCAGGGGGAGAACGACGCGCTGGAGCGCTACGACTACCCGGGCGGCTACTTCGAGCCGAGCGAGGGGAAGCGGCTCGCGCAGATCCGGCTGGAGGAAGAGCAGGTCGAGCGGCGCACGATCGAGATCGACACCGTCTGCGCGCGCCTCGCGGTCGGCCAGAAGCTCACGATCACGGACGCCGGCGAGCTCGACGGCGAGTACTTCCTCTTCGCGGTGAAGCACACCTACGTCCACGAGGAGGACGACGCGCGCGGCGGCGAGCGCGCGACGCCGCGCTCCAGGGCGCGGGCGCGCCTCGTGCCGGCTTCCGTGAAGTACAGGCCGCGGCGCATCACGCCGATCCCGCTCATCGAGGGGCCGCAGACCGCGACGGTGGTGGCGCCCGCCGGCTCCCAGACCGAGGCGATCCACACCGACGAGTTCGGCCGCTGCAAGGTGAAGTTCCACTGGGATCGCAGCGACGTGATCGACGACAAGGCGTCGTGCTGGATGCGGGTCGCGCAGCTCCAGACCTCCGGCTCGATGATGCTCCCGCGCATCGGCTGGGAGGTGATCGTCGAGTTCCTCGAGGGGAACCCCGATCGGCCGATCGTGACCGGGCGCCTCTACAACGGCGTCTATATGCCGCCGTACGCGCTGCCGGAGGGCAAGACCCGCACGGCGATCCAGACCTCGAGCACGCCGGGCGGCGGCGGAGCCAACGAGATCCGCTTCGAGGACAAGGCGGGCTCCGAGGAGATCATGGTGCACGCCCAGCGCGACATGAAGACGGTCGCGGCGAACAACGCCAAGCGGAACATCGGCAACAACGAGACGTCGGTCGTCGGGAACAACGCGTCGCTCGAGGTCGGCGGCAACCAGACGACGAAGATCACGAAGGGCTCGCAGAACACGGTGGGCGCGGACCAGACGATCAGCGTCGGAGGCAACCGCAACGTCGAGGTGAACGCGGTGTCGGCGCTGACGGCGAAGGGCAACGCGACGACCACCGTGGGCGGCAACCAGTTCGAGATGGACGGCAACCCCCTCGAGGCGATGCTCGCGCTCGCGGCGCAGGCGGCGGTGCAGTTCGCGAGCGTGATGGCCAACAACGCGATCGCGGCGGTCCAGGGGCAGGTCGACGGCGCCATCAACCAGGTGATGGCGCCGATCAACGGGCTGACCCAGAAGGCGGCGGGGGTGTCGGGCGCGATGCAGGCCGTCGCCGGCGGCGACATGAGCCGCATGCCCGGCATGATCGCGGGCGCGTCAAGCATCCCCGGCGCGAGCCAGCTCGCGGCCTCGATGGGCGGAGGCGGGGGTGGCGGAGGCGGCGGCGGCGCTGCCGGCGGCGCGCCGGGCGCCGCAGCGCCCAACATGCTCGCCTCGATCGCGTCGAACGCGGCGCAGAGCAGCCTCGCCGGGAAGGTCTTCGTGAAGCCGGAGGCGCTCGCCTCGGCCCTCGGCATGGACGGGGGCGGCGGCGGCGGCGCGTCGATGGCCAACGCCGGCGGGCCGGACGGCGCCGTCGATGGCGTCGACGCGACCGATCGCGAGAAGGGGCCCGGGCACACGACAGCCAAGGTCACGGGCACCCACAAGGAGGACGTGGGCTCGATGAAGGTCCTGGGCGCGATCCAGGACATCGACAACAACGTGACCGGCAAGAAGACGATCGACGTCGGCGCCGCGACGGTGCAGGTGGCGTTCGGCAGCTACGCGGAGAGCGTCACGGGCTCGAAGAGCGAGAAGGCGACGGGCCTGGTCGTCCTGAGCAACGGGGGCGAGAGCGAGACGGTCACCGGCTCGCGCACAGCGATGGTGGGCGGCGCGGTCGTCGACAAGCTCAAGGGGTCGCACGTGGTGCAGGCCGTCGGGCCTGCGACGTTCATCGGGGCCTTCCACAAGGTGGAGGCGAAGGGCGCCATCGTCTTCAAGTGCGGCGCCAGCGAGGTGGTGATCGACGGCGCGGGCGTCACCATCACGTCCCCGCTCGTGACCATCCTGGCGCCGAAGATCCAGCTGCCGAAGAAGGTCTCGGAGGTCTGATGGCGACTCCGTTCGACGGTGGCTCGCGGGCGGCAGGCGCGTCGCTCTCGCTGGAGGAGCCGGACGCCGGGGCCCCGGCGGAGGACGCGTCCGGGTCGCCGCGCGTGACGCTCGACGACGTGCTCGCCGAGCCGGCCGCGGCGCCGCTCCCGGCGCCGAAGGCGCAGCCGCTCGGCGCCGCGATGCGGACCGCGCGCGTCGCCTCGATCGCGGGGCGGAGGGCGTCGATCCACGTCCGTGGCGCGGAGGGGCCCGTCGACGCGCAGATCGCGCCCGACGTCGATCCCGAGGTGATCGCCGACGCCCGCGCCCGCGGCGACGCCGTGCTCGTCGAGCTCTGCGAGGGCGAGCCCCCGCTGATCGTCGCGGCCCTGACGACGCAGCGGCCGCATACGCTCCACCTCAAGGCGACCAACGTCACCATCGAGGGTGATGAGGAGCTGCTCCTCCGCTCCGGCCGGGGCGCTGTCCGCATCCAGAAGATAGGCGACATCGAGATCGTCGGCACCCGCATCAGCGCCGCGTCGCGGGGGCTGTTCCGGATCGTCGGGAGGCTCTTGCGGTTGAACTGACGGCGCGCGCGGCGCGCCCGCGGGAAGGCTCGGCTGTCATAGCTTTCACTCAGGGAGCGTAGAAACGGCGATGCGAACGGCACCTGTCCCCAACATCCCGGCCATCCCGGGGATGAACCCCGGCGTCTTCGTTCTCGGTGGAGGTGGCAACGGCGGCGGGGCCGGCGGCCCCGGAGGCGGCGCGGGCAAGGACAAGCAGGGCGCGAACGGCAAGAACGGCGGCGATAGCGCGTCGGGGGGCGGCAAAGGCGCCTGTGGCTCCGGCCAGAACGGCGGGGCGTGCCCCAACCATCATGGGAAAAAGGGGAGCGGCAAGGGCTCCAAGGGAGACCCTGTCGACGTCGTGACGGGCCGTGTCTTCACGATCCCCGTCACCGACGTGCACTTGCCGGGCCCGCTGCCGCTGACGCTGACCCGCAGCTACACGAGCGCCGCGCGTGACCGCGACGTCGGGCTCGGGCGCGGCTGGTACCACTCGTACGCGTGGGAGGTGGAGGTGCACCGCGGCCGGACGAGGCTCTGGACCGGGAACGGCATGTACGTCGACTTCACGCCCATGCGCGTCGGCGAGTCGGCGGTGGGCCCCTCCGGGTGGCTGCTCGTCCGCGGCCAGACCGGCTTCGTGCTCGATCGGGGCGACGGCCGGTGGCTCATCTTCGAGCACGCCTGGCGAGACCGCTACCTCCTGTCCGCGGAGACCGACTCTCACGACAACCGCATCTCGTTCTTCTACAAGGAAGGTGTCCTGGCGCAGATCGTCGACTCGGTCGGTCGCAACGTCGAGGTCCGCTCCACGAGGGAAGGGCGCATCGCGTCGTTCGAGGTGAAGAACGCGCCGCACCGGGGCCAGCTGGTCCCGTTCGCGCGGTATCGTTACGACGACGCGGGGGATCTGGTGCTCGCCGAGGACGCGATGGGCGCGGCGACCAGGTATACGTATACGGACCATCTCCTGACGTGCCAGGAGCACCCGACGGGCCTTTGCTTCACCTTCCGCTATGACGGGGAGGGGCGGTGCGTCGAGACCTGGGGCGCGTTCCCGGGGCGCGAGGACGAGAGCCTCGCCGCCGACGTCCCGGCGGTGCTCGCCGACGGGATCACGGCCGCCAAGGGCATCTTTCATACGAAGCTCGAGTATGGGCCTCACAACTATGTGGAGGCGGCCGACTCGATCTCGGTCGAGCGCTTCTTCGGAAACGACTTCGGGAGCGTCGACAAGGCGGTCACGGCCGCCGGCGTCTTCTGCCGCACGTACGACGCGTGGGGAAACCTGCTGTCGTTCACCGACGCCATGGGAGCAACGACCCGCTGGGAGAGGGACGCTCGAGGGCGGGAGCTGCGGATCATCGATGCTCTCGGCCGCGTGACCACGTTCGAGCGCGACGCCGACGGGCACATCCGCAGGGCGGTCGACCCTGCGGGGGGCGTCATCGAGACGGCGCGCCTCGCCGGCGGGCTCATGTGGCGCGACGCCATCGGGGCCACCTTCGAGGTGTACTTCGATCGCCGCGGGCTCACCACGCGGACCGTCGCGCCGAACGGCGGGCAGACGCTGTACAGCTATGACGATCACGGGAACCTCGTCGAGAGGACCGACCCCACGGGCGCGGTGACGCAGTACACGTACGACTACTGGGGCCGGCGCCGGAGCATGACCGACGCGTCGGGGGCGATGGTCACGTATTCCCACGACGACGCCGGCCGCCTCCGATCCGAGCGGACGCCGGATGGCGGCGTGACGCGCTACGAGTACGATCCGTCGGGAAATTGCACGTCGATCTGGCACCCGAACGGCCACACCACCACGCACCGCTATGCGGGATATAACCGCATCGTCGAGACGCGGGAGCCCGACGGGCGGACCAGCAAATATCGATACAACCGCGAGGGGCGCCTCGTCGAGGTTCACAACAGCCACGGAGAGGTGCACCGCATCCGGCTGAACGCCGCCAGGCTGGTGTCGGAGGAGGTCACCTTCGACGGCCGCACCCTTCGCTATCGTTACGACGCGATGGGGCGTGTCGTGCAGTTCGAGAACGGCCTCGGAGAGAAGACCGGGTACGTGTACGATCTCGTCGGCCGCGTCGTGGAGCACCAGTACCCCGACGGCGGCGTCGAGACGTTCGAGTACGACGAGCTGGATTACATCATCGCGGCGCACGGCCCCTCGGGCGACATCTATTTCGATCGCAATCTCCTGGGCTGGGTGACGTGTGAGCGGCAGGTGACCGGCGGCGAGACGTTCTCGGTCGAGACGAAACATGACTTGATGGGCAATGTCGTCGAGCGCAAGACCTCGCGCGGACACCGCCAGACCTGGGCGCGCGACGTCGCCGGCCGCGCGCTGCGGGTGACGCTCGATGGCAGCGAAGAGCTCGGCGTCTTCCGCGACGCGCTCGGGCGAGAGACCGCTCGCTACTTGCCCGGCGGCGGGCGTATGGACGTCGTCTATGATGGGCTCGACCGCATGGTCCAGCGCACGGTGTCGCGCGGGGTCGCAGGCCCTGTGGTGGCCGCAGGGCAGCCCGACTGGATCGGGGCGCTCCCCCATGACCTCACCCTCCGGCAATCGGTTCACTACACGCCGCAGGGCGATGTGGCCGCGGTCGACGACGATCGCTCGGGTGTCGAGCGATGGGAGCACGATCCGCGCGGGCAGGTGCTGGCGCGCACCGACGTCCACGGGCAGGGCGAGCGCTTCCGGTACGACGCGGAGGGCAACGTGCGCGAGCTCGGCCCCAGCGCGCCGGCGCGCGAGTACGGGCGCGGCAACGTGCTGCTCCGGCGCGGCCCCGTGTCGTACGTGTGGGACGGCGACGGGAGGCTGATCAAGCGCCGCGTGGTCACGCCGAGCGGTCAGGAGGCCACGACGAGCTACGAATGGAACGGCGCAGGTCTCCTGAGCGCCGTGGTGCGCCCCGACGGCGTCCGGATCGAACATGCCTACGATCCCTTTGCCCGACGCCTCGAGAAGCGCGTGGTCAGGCGAGACGAAGGCGGGCGCATGAACACGCTGTCCACGACGCGGTTCATCTGGGACGGGGACACGCTCGTTCATGAGATCAAGCGCGAGTGGGGCCCGGAGGGCGAGCGGGTCACCCAGGAGAGGACGTACTGCACCGACGAGGAGACGTCGGCGCCGTGGGCGCAGAAGGACGCCAGGAGCGGCGAAGGCGATGCTGTGTCGATCGAGTGGTATTATTACCTGAACGACCCTGTCGGCAGACCGGAGCGCCTGCTCGATGCCGCCGGGAATGTGGCTTGCGAGCTCGACCGCACGGTGTGGGGCGCCGCGCGCCCGCGGGAAGGCGCGCGCACGGAGACGCCGCTGCGGTTCCTCGGGCAGTACTACGATGACGAGACGGGCCTCGCGTACAACCGTTATCGCTACTACGACCCCGCGGTAGGACGGTACATCAGCGTCGACCCGGTCGGGCTGCTCGGCGGGCAGAACGGGTTCTCCTATGCGGGGAATCGGCCCACGAAGATGGTGGACCCGACGGGGTTGATGTTCGCGTCCATTACCAGGCGCCAGGACGCGGATGGTAATCAGCTGAAGAGCATCGAAGGGAAGAGCTCGACGGTTCAGAGTGATAATGACCTGGACCCGGCGCTCAAGGATGCTGTCGTCAATGCGCGAAACAAGTTCAAGGATCCTGATCCTGGTAAACCATCCAATGATCCTCGGAATGTCGATGCAAAAGGTATTGAAAAACCGATCGCATCCAGTAAAGCGGGTCGGTGCGCCGAGATCGATGCGTTGAACCAACAAGCCAAGGACATTCGCGGCCGCCTCGGCAAGAGTGAGGGGTGGGCGAAGATGTCCGAGGCCGAGCAAAATGCCCGTGTTCGCAACGAGCTACGCGAAGAGTATCGCCGCGGCGCGCGAATCGAGGCGTACAACAGGCAGCAGAAAGGAAAGAAATCTCCCGAGAAGCCTTGTCCGTTCTGCGCGCAAGTCTTCCGCGAGCTGGGCATCCACCCGGGAAATATCAATGCTGATCCGAACGCTGACGTGCCCAGGGGGGCGAAGGAGAAGGCGGGGCTCACCACAGCGGACGCCAAGGGGGGCGTCATGTACAACGGCAAGAAGTGGAATCATGAGAAAGATGGCGTCTACGACCCGGACAAGAACGATCCAGGGAAGAACGTCGCGCTGCAGAATCCCTCCGCGACAAACGTCGTCCCCAAGCTGAACCCGGATGGCTCGCAGCAGAAGAACTCGCGCGATCCGAGCGCATTCCTGGACGAGCAAGGCAACTACAAGCGACCGGACAAGCCGCCGCCGCCGCCGGCGCCGAAGTTCGTGCCACCCGAAGACGACACCACCGCCCCGAACAAGAAATGAGCGATTCTTACGACAATAGCGCGGTTCATTCTCTGCTGGAAGGTCTGGAGCGCGCCCCAGGACCGGTATGGCGCAATACTCGATCTGTCCTTGCAACTGCGGAATCGACCGCAAGCGTCCGTGGCGAACTGGATTCTCCCCAGGCAGGCGAATCTCATCTCGAGGCGGGCGGGCCGGGCTCTCGGTCCAAGCTCAAGTCTCTCTGGGAGAATTCGCGACCTGGTGAACGGATTCTTATTCGATCTCCCGCGGGCGCTGCAATAGGCTCGCTGCTCGGTGCGTTTGCGATATATCTCACCAGGCGAGAACTCTCCAGGGTCGCGTTCATACCGATCGCGGTCCGTTGCGGTACAGCTGACCCCTCGGTATGGGTTGCTGCGTTGCACGCGCGCCTCGGACGGTTGACTCGGACGGGAGCGTTCGAGCGCGAGCTTGCGCCGCGCGTAGCCGATGATATCCGGCCGCTCATCGACGGTGACGAAACCCCGGAGATGCCGCTGCTCATCATCCTCGATGGCGCTGGTGACAATGACGACCCGGCAGTATGGTCGCGGCTTGGATTGTCTGCGACGTTCTCCACTGATGTTCGCGTGTGGGTTTCGGTGTGCGGTGCTGAGGGCGATGGCGCGAGACGAACGGCTGCGGTGCGGGAGCGGTTGTTCCATCGAGGGAGTGAGTGGTCAGAGGTTTGGATTGAGGACCTGCCTGCGCGCCCAGTCGCAGAACTGCCCGAGGACGTCGATTTCGATACGGCGTCCATTCTGGGTGCTGCGAGCGGGCCAATACCGGAGGCAGAGCTTGCCAGGGTCGCTGGTTCCAGCCGGTCGGAGGATCGAGTGAAGGATACGCTGGAGCGGCTCGCACCATGGCTTTCCCGGACCGAGGACGGCGTAGCGTTCCTGGATAGGGCATGGGGTGAAGAGGTCGTCCGCCGCTCGATCGACCACGGGATTTCTCGCGGGCACGAGTGCATGAATGCCTACGTTCGAGCGACTCTCGATGGTGTCTTCGGAGAGGTCGATGTCGCCCTTTCTCGAGCAGAATACGTCGTCCGGTATGGATCGATTCACCTCGTGCATCATGATGCGACAGGTGAAGAGATCGATCGTGTCATCGCCGAACCGATGCGCGCGGCGTGGGAGTCCTTGGACGGTGGCGCGTTCGGCTTTCGTGCGCTCGTCGTCGCCGCGTGGCGGAGAAGCCATTCGGCGTTCCTCGAGGCGGTGTCGGCGGCCGAGCGCGGCCGGTGCATGGTTCAGGCGCTGCGGTTGCGAACGATCTTCGAGCAGCTCGTCACTACGCTCATGCACGCGCTCCCAGACATCGTCGCCGGTGCCATCCGTGAGGGGATCTTTCAAGCGGGCGCAGCCATTGAGCTCGCCAAGCCGCTGAGCGTGGAGCGGCGGATGCGTCTGTGGAAATCCGTCCTACCTGTGGTGTCGCCAACCGCTGTGATGTGGCCAGATCCATTGTTGCGTGAAGCCGAACGCGCCGTCGCTGAGCTCGCGGAGACCGGCTTGACGCGTTCATCGGTCGAACGTGGATCAGCTTCCAAGAGCCGCGTGCTCAGGGAGCTGAAGTCTCGTCATAGGTTCGCCGCGCCAGTAACCGGCCCGCTTCTGCGAATCGCGGAGCGGCTGTGCTCTCCGGCGCGAGACGAGGTGCTCTTCCTCGCTGAGGGACGCCTCTCTGGTTTGCGTGAAGAAGAGCGGCTGATATGGCGCGTCAGGCTTGCGCGTCTCTGCCCGGAAGCGCGTCGTGTTGTAATGATCAAAGAGGTGGATGCTGGGTTGGTCGCATTGCCAAGGGTGGAGGATCGCTTGGAGGTCTTGGCGGAGCGGCTCGCGGTCAGCTCGGAAGGTGCAGCCGGCACCGTCCACACGGCCATGGGCTGGCTCGCGTCTGCCGATCGGTTCCCTGTCATGGCAAGGCGCTTTCTCAAGTACGTGCCCGAAAGCGCGTGGAGCCGACTGGATCCTGATGAAGCGCGGGTTCTCGTTCGACGCTGGCAGGGTGAATCTCGGGGATATTTGGGAAATACCGAGCCGCTTCTCGACGGGAACCTGCCGGCTTGGCTCGCTGATGAAGTCCAAAGAGATCTCGTTGCTCGGGTGAGACAGGTGAAGGGCGACCAGCGGGGCCATGCCGCTTCCGAGTACGCTCCGTATGTCAGCGCGGAGCTTCGGGCCGAGCTGGCACGCATGTTCTTCTCGGAGCCGCCGGAGGCTTTTCGCGGCAGCGACGGCGCGGTCCAGAATTGGGCCGCACTGGCGACGCTGGAAGAGCTCCGCCATATCCACCAGGAGGTCTTGCCACACGTCGGACCTTGTGGTGACGAGGTCTTCGCCGCCCTCTCCCGTCGTGCAGCGGAGCTGGGCGATAGGGACCTTGCGACCAGCTTCTGCGCCGCGATGGAAGGAGACGACGACCGGCATCAAGCTGAAGTGGAGGTCGCTCTCGCGCTGGGTTCGCTTTCCGACGTGGAGGCTCTTCTGCGTCCGGACCTGGATGACGAGGAGGCATCTGGAATGCTCGAGCTGGTAGGGGAGGCGCTGAAGAGCGGGGAGGATGCGGCCCGCTTTGCGGAGCTCGTGCGGGGCGCAGCTCGGGCATCGAACAGGTTGCGCGCGTGGGCGGCCGTGTTCCCATCGCTCTCCCAGGAGGCGCGGGAGCGGTTGTCCGGGGCCGTCGCCGAGACGGTGAAGGAGACGCTCCGCGAGCGCCCCGAGGAGTCGGATGACGCGCTTTGCAGCATGTTCCCCTGGATGTCGGAAGAGAGCCTGTGCGACGTGTGGCGAGAGCGCGCCTCACCCGACGCGTGGTGCCCCACGATCGCCGAGATCACGCCTCTCTTCACGTACGATCGGGGTTATGACAACGGCGCATGCCTGGACACGCTCCTCCTGCGTCTGGGAGGTGAAGCCGCGCTCGTGGCCTGGGCCAGGACGCTCGCCGAGCTTGATGACTGGTTCTCGGAGATCGGGCCCGAGTCGGAGTGAACGATCGAGCGCATTCGCGGCGAGACGGCGCTCGTCCGCTTGGTTATCGATTCCCGCTCGTCACCTCCGGGCCACGCCCCCTCCGGCCGCGCTGCCGGAGCCCCAGGGACGCCGCGAGCAGCGCTGTCAGCGCGAGGGCACCTCCGGACGGCGCGCGGCTCGCCGCGCGGCAGCCACAACCGGCTGGCTCGGTCGACTCCTCGCCGGAGGTGCCGCCCGACGACGCCTGGGCGGCTGACGTCGAGCTGGGCGAGCCTCCACCCGTGGCCGTGCCCGTCGAGGGCGCTCCTCCGGAGCCGGAGCCGGAGCCGGCGCTGACGGTACCGCCGCCGCCGATGCCACTACTGACGCTGCCGTCGCCCCCGCCGCTCGTGCTTCCCCCCGTGCCACCCCCGCCGGCGCCTCCGCCCCCGATGGGCGAGAATTGCCAGAAGTTCACGTTGAAGAGGGTCGACCCATCGCCGGTGAAGACCAGATAGAGATCGTGAACGCCTGTGGCGCCGTCGACCGTGCACGACGTATCGGTCCACGTCTGCCAGCCCCCCGTCGCCCCGACCGCGCAGGTGCCCACGAGCGTGCCGTCGCGCGCGTCCAGACGGAGCTCGATGCTGCCCCCCTCCGCGCCGCTCGCGACGCGCGCGCGGAAGCTCTCCGCCCCTTCGCCGAAGTCGACCCCGCGGAGGCGCACCCAGTCGCCGCCGCTGATGAACGAGAGGTTCATCCCGCCCTCCTCGCAGGGCTCGGTCTCGATGCCGCGCTGCGCGTTGAAGGTCTCGGCCTCGACGCGCGCGTAGGGGTCGAGGTTCCCGGTCTGCTTGAGCCCGTCCGTCGTGTAGGTCACCGGCACGATGGAGCCGTCGTCCTTGTAGGTGAGCGGCTCGAGCGCGATGTTCCGGCGATAGCCGGTGGGCTCTCCGGCATCGGTGGCGACAGCGCGATTGTGGTAGGCGTGGTACCAGGAGCCGCCATACTCGAAGATCGCCGCATGATTGTTGTTGTTGTTCTTCGGCGGCTGGGGCCCCGCCGTGCCACGGTGGGTGAAGCCGGACATGGGGCTCGTGCTCGTGAGGTAGTCGATCCGCAGGGCGTTGTCAGGGTTCGTCGAGTACGACAGGTAGTAGAGGCCGTTGCGCTTGTGCATCCAGGCGGCCTCGAAGAAGTACGGCACCGTGATCGCGGTGGCCGAGCCCGAGACGCTCACCATGTCGTCATTGAGCTTGATGACGCGCGCGTTCTGCTCGCCGTTGCCGCCGAAGTAGAGGTACGCTTGGCCGTCGTCGTCGACGAAGGCGCCCGGATCGAAGAGCCACATGTTCGGGCCCGAGGCGCCGGGCGTGTTCGAGGTCACCAGGGCGCTGCCCTTCGCGTCCTTGAACGGTCCGGTCGGGCTTTCGCTCGAGGCAACGCCGATACCGTTCCCACTGTTGCCGAAGTACATGTAGATGGTGCCGCCGCGCTCCACGACCGCCGGGGCCCACGAGTAGGTCGCCCAGGAGGCGGCGCGGGGCACGCGCAGCACTTCCCCGTGATCGGTCCAGTTCTTCAGGTCGCTGCTCGAGACCGCCACGATCGAGGCCATCTCGTAGCTGCCGTCCGAGCCGTCTGCCTTGACGTTGTCGTCGTCGTTCGAGGCGTAGAGGTAGACACGCCCGTCGTGCACCAGCGAGGCGGGGTCGGCGAGGTAGCGGTGCGAGGCGATGGGGTAATCGGCCAGCGCGGAGGGGCTCGCGACGAGCCCGACCGAGGCGAGCGCGACCCCGCAACAAGCCATTCTCGCCAATGTACGTGAGCGACGCATGTTCACCTTACCTGTTGGTCCAGAGCCGTTGATCACGACCGCTCGGGCGGCCGAGGCCGATTTCTTCATGGTCGAGCAGGGCACGCTGGAGACCGTCCCTCTGTCGTCGCGGTTCGCTGTGTCGATCGCGTGGTCGACGTCGCCGCCGTCTCCGCCGGTGGCGGCGGCGACGTCTGCCGCAGTTCCGCCGTCCGCGAATTTCGCTCCCGTCGAGGGATCGGAGGCGGCTCTGCCCATGGCACCGCTTCGCCCGCGAATTGCTGCAGGCGAGGTCACGAGCGCAGGCTGTTCAGGGCGAAGCAAAAGGATGCCCCAGGACCGCACTGTGAACGTTCACATGGCCGATGTCAATCAAAATAGACCCGCGCGGCGAGCCTCGACACCTCTCGACGCCAGCGCTGAACGGCGCCCGACTCGAGCGCTGGGGTCGTCAGCTCCGCGCGCTCTGGCCGAGGAGCGCCTGCCACTGCGCCTTGAGCGCCGGATCGGACTCGAAGCGTTCGTGCCAACTCCTGTGGAGCGCGATCCAGCTCTGTGGGGTCAACCCATAGTGGCTCTGGATCTGCGGGATGTGATTCGGATGGTCGCGCATGTCGGCGCACAGGCGCGCGTACCGCGCGAGGGAGATCCGCTCCACGCGGCGCATCATCTCGTCGTCGTCCGCGCCGGCGTGCGGTTGCGCGGCGGGCTCCGTGGGCATGGGGCTCGCGGGCGGCTCGACGGCGCCTGGCTGAAGGAAGGGCAGGGCCCAGCTCCCCGTCGGGATCTGGGGCGGCTGCGGAGCGATCTCTCCCCTGGCGGGCCGCGCCGGCGCGGGCGATTGGCCCGGACGAGCGAAGGGCAGCGCTTTGTCGGCGGGCGGCGAGGGGGTCGGTCGCGAGAACGGCAAGGCGTTATCGGCCGGCGGCGAGGAGGCCGGTCGCGAGAAGGGCAGGGGGTTGCCGGCGGGCGGCGAGGAGGACGGCCGCGAGAAGGGCAACGGATTGGCGGCCGGCGGCGAGGAGGCCGGTTGAGAGAAGGGCAAGGGATTGGCGGCCGGCGGCGAGGAGGCCGGGCGAGAGAAGGGCAGAGCGGCGTCGAGCGGGGGTAGAGGGGCCGTGCCGGAGAAGGGCAGAGCGGCGTCGAGCGGGGGTAGAGGGGCCGTGCCGGAGAAGGGCAAGGCTCTGTCGGCCGCCTGCGCGCCGACCGTGCCGATGCTCGTCGTCTCCATCTCCGGGCCGTCTGCCGGTGACGTCGCTGTCCCCTCGACCGGGGGCGCGTTCGACACGTCCTGGCGGAATGGCAGCGCATCCCGGCGCGGGAGAGACGTCGTGCCGAGGAGCGTCATGCGGGCTCGCGGTGCCGTGGACGGCCGCTCCAGGCTCGGCATGGGCAGTGACGACGGCACGGCCGGCAGCAGCGACGGCGACGGCACGGCTGGCGGTAACGGCGGAGGCTGCACGACCCCGGGCGGCGGCAACGGCGAAGGCTGCACGACCCCGGCCGGCGGCAACGGCGAAGGCTGCACGACCCCGGGCGGTGGCAACGGCGAAGGCTGCACGACCCCGGCCGGCGGCGCCGCTGCGTTCAGCCTGGCCCAGGGAGATCGCGCAGCCCCCTCGTCGCTCACGCCCGCGGCAGGCGGCGGCGTCGCCCCATCCCGAGGCGCCCCCTGCAGCGGGGCGATGCGCGCAGCGGGCGCGACCGGCATCGGCCCTTCCAGCTTCCTGCGCGCGCTGCGCGCCTTCTCCTCGGCGCGGCGCTTCTGCGCGGCGACGAGCTCCAGGTACCGGCGGCTCGATCGCAGCTGCCCGCGCGCGGCCTGCGCGGCGAGCCTGGACATCCACCGCTCCCGCTCCGCCTCCCACGCCGCGGCCGAGAGCCCCGCGTCCGCGAGCACCTCGTCGCGCGGCAGGCCCGCCTCGAGGGCCCCGGCCACGGCGGCGAGCTCCTCGAGCCGGATCGATCGGACCTCCTCGTCGCGCTCCACCATGTCCACGAACATACCCTCTCGTCACCGTCGGGCGGCGCGCTGCGGCGGCCCGGCCGATGTCGCCCCGCGGCTGTCCCGGTTACCTCATCGCCCGCTGAAACCGCGCCATGAGCGCCTCGTCCTCGAGCATCGCCGCGGTCCATCGCTGCTGCGCGCTCAGGTAGTCCTCGAGCGTCAGGTCCAGGCGGCTCAGCACCGTCGCCATGTCAATGCCCCGCTTCAACCCGCGCGCGGCCTCGAGGAAGCGCTCGAACGACAGCTCGCTCTTCGCCCGGGCGCGCTGCACCCGCGCGAACGTCTCGGCGAAGGCGACGACGAGCGGCGGCACGCCCACCTCCTCGCCGTCGTCGTCGTCCGCCTCGGAGAGCCGCGCCTGCCAGGCGTCGTCGAGCGCCTCCCAGCCGGCCTCGTCGAGCCCGTGCGCCGCGAGGAGCGCCGCGCGGTCGGCGCTCGGGTCCGCGAGCTGGGCGGCCAGCGTCGCGTACACCTCGACGTCGTCGACGTTCTGCGCGCTCCGCGGAGGATCCTTCATCGTCCGGTCAGGCTACCTCAGCGCGCGTCTTGGGGCCTCCTTCGCGCAGGTGTATCCATGGCGCGTGTCCTTCTCATACCTGCCCTTCGTCGCGCCCGGCGGTCAGGAGGGGCAGCCCTCCGCGCCCGCCGGCACGGACGTGCTCGCCCACGACAAGCTCGAGAACGCGCACGCCGCGCTCCGCCGCGCAGCGCTGTCGCTCGAGCACGACGTCGAACCGGTGACCGACCTGACCGGGCCCGCGCGCGCCCTGGAGCGGGCCCTCGGCGCGATCTACGACGCCTTCGACGGCCGCGCCGAACCCCTCGGCGCGGTGCGTGCCGCCCTGGCGGAAACCGACGACATCGCCGCTCGGATCGAGCAGGCGATCGGGCTCGACGCGGGCTTCGCGGCGGTGGACGAGCTGCTCCGGAGCGCGCGCGGCTGGCTCGAGCAAGCCGCGGCGCGGCTCGCGCTCGTGCCGCCGGCGCCGCCGCTCGACCTGCCGCCGATCCTGGCGAGCCGCGACCGGCCGCGGCTGCACGCGATCCAGCGGGCGTCGCTCGCGCCGCTCCTCAAGGTCCCGGAGCCGCCCCCGGCCGAGCTCGTCGCGAAGCCCCCGCCGCCGATCCCGCGGCCGCGGACGTTCGAGGAGCTCGAGGCCGCCGTCGAGGCGCTGAAGCAGCAGGCGCCCGCGCCCGGCGCGCTCCCCGCGGCCGCGGAGGTGCGGCCGCCCGCGGCCTGCCCCGAGGAGGGAGCTGCGCGCCCCGCGCCGCCGGGCTTCGCGCCCGAGATCGGCGACGCGATCGATGACGTCGCCTTCCTGCGCGCCCGCGCCCGCGAGTGCTTCGAGGAGGTCGCGATGGTCGGCATGCAGCGGGCGCCGCTGCTCGGCGATCCGTTCCGCGGCGCGCTGATCCTCGAGCGGCGCATGCTCGCGGCCATCGACGTGATCGCGGCGATCGGGGCGCCGGCGCTCGAGCACGTGCCGCGGCTCGTGGCCGACGCGCCAGTGAAGGACGCGAGCGTCGCGTTCGCGAGCGCGATGGTGCTCGGCTGCTTCGCCGGCCGCGACGCGCTCGCCGCGGCCGAGCTCGCGCTGCTCCGGAGCGGCAAGGACAGGGCGTTCATCGACGCGCTCGGCGCCGCCTTGAAGCTGGTCCCGCACGAGCTCCTGCCGCTCGCGCTCCGCGGCCTGCTCCGCGAGCCCGAGCCGCTGGTCCGCGCGATGGCGATCGACGTCCTCGCCTACCGCGGCTTCGCGACCGAGGACGAGCTCGTCGCGGCGGCGTCGGACGACGAGGCCCCCGTGGCGGCGTGCGCGCTCCACCACCTCGGCTGCACGCCGGGCCCCCGCCTGCCCGAGCTGATCCAGCGGGCGCTCGCGTCGACCGCGGCGCCGGACCCGGCGCTCCGCGAGGCCGCCTGGACGGCCATGGCGCTCTCGGATCACCCGCACGCGCCGCTCGCGCTGCGCGGCGCGCTGGAGGAGGCCGACGGCGCGGACGCCGCGGCGATCCTGCTCGCGCTCGCGGGCGACGACGCCGACGCGCGGCTGCTCGCCGCGCGCGCCGCCGAGGCGCCGCGCCGCGGCCTGATCTTCGCCGTGGGCTGGACCGGCGCGGCCGCCGCGGTGCCGCTGCTCATCGACCTGCTCGAGCGCGACGTGGACGGGGACGTGAAGCTCGCCGCGGCCTACGCGCTGGAGCGGATCACCGGCGCGGGGATGTGGGAGGAGGTCGCGGTGGAGGACGAGGAGATCTTCGTCGCCGATCCGCCCGAGCCCGACGTGGGCGAGCCTCGCGAGCTCAAGCTCGCGCAGCTGGTCAGCGATCCCAACGACCTGCCCGAGGCGCCGGCGCCAGAGATGGAGGAGCAGCCCACGGTGGACGCCGCGCGCTGGCGGGCCTTCTGGCGCGAGCGCTGCCAGGGCTGGGACATGACCGCGCGCTACCGCCGCGGGCGCCCCTACACGCCCGACGTGGTGCTCGACGAGCTGGATACGGGGCGGGTCACCCCGGGCGAGCGCCGGCTGCTCCAGCGCGAGCTGATCGTCCGCACCGGGCACTTCGTGCGCTTCGATCCGCACGACTTCGTGGTGGCGCAGGAGGAGGCGATCCAGGCCTGGCGGCCGATCGCGGCGCGCGCCTCCGGCGCCCCGGGCCGCTGGACGCGGCCCCGCCGGCGCGCAGGGTAAACGGCGCGCGGACGTCGGCGCGCGCGAGCCACGAGCGCCCCTCGAGCGACGTACGCTGCGCGGCTACTTCTTGGCGGGCGCGGCCGGCTTCGCCGGGGCGGCGCCCTTGGCCGGCGGCGCGCCCTTCGCGGGCGGCGCCTCGCCGGCCTGCCCGCTGTTGTACATCTGGATCGCGCGATCGGTGAGCTCGAGATCGGCGCGGTAGTAGGGAACGGCCGACTTGTCGAGGATGAGGTCGTAACCCTCCTGCGCCGCAAGGCGCCGGAGGAGGCCGAGCACCTTCTGCAGCATCGGCGTCGTGAGCTCGCTCTCCTTGCGCTGCATCTCGCGCTGGGCGTCGAGCGTCGTCGCCTGGAACTCGGCGGCCTGGCGCTGCCAGGTCTCGAACCTGCGCTGGAGGACGTCCTTCGGCGTCTTGCCCGTCTGGGCCTCCTTGTCGAGCTTGTCCCGCTCGTCGTCGAGCGCGCGGCGCTTCGTGTCGAGCTCCACCTGGCGGCTGTCGAACAGCTTCTTGAGCGTCGCCTGGACGCGGAGCCCTTCCTCGGTCTCCAGCATGGCGCGGCGCACGTCGACGACCGCGATCTTCGACTGCGCGGCCGCGGGCGCGGGCGACAGCAGCGCCGCGCCGCCGAGCGCCGCGGCCGCGAGCAGCGGCAGGACGCGCGCCCTGAGCCACCGGCCCGAGGTCGGGCGGGCTGCCAGCGCAGCACCCTGGCTCGCGCCGGCCGGGCGCGCAGGGGTGGAGAACGTGGAACAGCGCGCGACGAGCCGCTCAGGAGCGTTGTTTCGCATCGCGGATGGCCTTAGCTACCCGGCCACCCAACGTCAAGAACGTGGCGCGCCCTTCTCGTGCGCCGCCGCCGCCGCGCCCTCCGGGTGCGCTTCCTTGCTCTGCGCAGCGCTCGCGCTCCGGTGCGCCGCCGGATCGTTGTTGCTCGGCGCCTCGGCGCGCTCCTTCCGTCCCACGGCGCCGGCGGTCTTCGCGACCTTGCTCCGCGACGGCGCCCCGGCGGCCCGCTGGGCGGACGGGTCCGCCGCGTGCGGCGGCCGCGGCGTCGAGGGCAGCGACCGGCCGAGGCGCTCTCGAGCGAGGGCGATCAGTCGCCCGACGTCGTCGTTCCCCCGGAGGAACGCGTCGCGCTGGCGGGGATCCCGCAGGGCCTCGACGCGCGCGGCCAGGGCGGAGAACGCGGCGTCGAGCGCGGCGTTCGCCTCGCGCTCGTCCCCGATCGCGAGGAGGGCCTCGACGAGCGTGACGCGGATCGCGTCGCTCCACTCCTCGATGGGCCCACCCGCGAGGTGGCGCGAGGCCTCGCGCGCCGCGTCGACCGCGGCCCTGAGCTCGCGGCGCGCCAGCTGGACGCGCGCCATCGCGAAGCTCGCCATCGCCTGCAGCGCGGCCGCGTGGTGCGCCGCCTCCTCGCAGAGCCAGCGCGCGACGGCGTGGGCGGTCGCGTGGTCGCCGGGGGCGCCGCGCCAGACGAGGAAGAGCGCCTCGTACAGCCGGCCGGCGAACCTGAGGCGGGAGAGCTGGCACGCGTCGGCGATCGCGCTCGCCTGGCGCTCGAGCGCGACGCCCTCCTCGATGTTGCCGAGCCGCGCGTACGACATCCCGAGGTTGTGGAGCGCGAACCCCTCGATCGCCCGGAGCTTCCGGCTCCGCGCGTCGAGCAGCGCGCGCTCGAGCAGCGCCTGCGCCTCCTCGAACAGGCCGAGCTGGTTCAGCGCCGAGCCGGTGTTCAGGCGGGCCCTCGCCGCGATGACGGCGTCGCCGGCCGCGTCGGCGTCCGCGACGAGCGACGCGCCCAGAGAGGCCGCGGCGGCCAGGTCGCCGGCGTGCATCAGCGCGGCCAGGTGGGCCTTCCGGGCGTGGAGGAGCGCGCCGGCCGAGCCGCTCCCGCGCGCGGCCTCCATCGCCGCGTGCGCGGCGCGGAGCGCCTCGGCGGGCCGGCCCAGCGCCGCGAGGGCGCGGACGCGCGACGCGAGGAGCTCCGCGCGGATCGACGGCGAGAGCGCCGCCGCGAACTGCGGAGAGAGCGCGGACGCGGCGCGCGCGTCGCCCTCGGCGCCCTGGCCCGCCTCGATCATGCAGGTCGCCGCGACGACCTGCGCCTCGCCCCACAGATCCGAGCCGGGCAGCGCGAGGCGCGACGCCTGCTCCGCGGCGTCGAGCGCCTCGTCGAGGCGGCCGAGGAGCTCGAGGATCTCCGCCCGGCGGACCAGGAGCGCGGCGCGCGTGGTCCCCTCGGCCCCGCAGGCGAGCCCGCGCGTCGCGAGCTCGAGCGCCTCGTCGAGCTCCGCGCCGCTCGCCGCCGGGTCCCGCGTCGCGCGCGCGTAGAGCAGCGCCGCCCGCGCCTTGTCGCCGCCCGCCTCGGCGTGGCGCGCGATGAGCCCCGGATCGACGCCCGCGGACTCGAGCCAGGCGGCCGCGGCGAGGTGGAGCGCGGCGCGGTCTTCCTCGAGGATCGACGCGTACGCCGCGTCGCGCACGACCGCCTGCCGGAACGTCCACTGCACCTGCCCCGGGACCCGCGGCTCCAGCTGGCGCGCGATCATCTCGCCCGCCTCCAGCTCGGCGAGCTCCGCGCCCACGGCGCGCTCGAGCAGCGCCGCGACGCCCGCCGTCCAGAAGACCTGGCCGAAGACGGACGCGGCGCGCAGCGCCCCGCGCACCCCGCTCGACATGCGATCGACGCGGGCCTGCACCAGGGCCTGCACGCCGAGCGGCACGCCGTCGCGCCCCTCCGCGGCGGACCGGATGAGCTCCTCCAGGAAGAGCCCGTAGCCGCCGGCGCGCTGGACGATGGCGCCGCGCGCGGCCGGGTCGGCCTGCGGGAGGGCGCTCGCCGCGAGCCGATCCGCGGCCTCCGGGGACAGCGGCGGGAGCGTCACGCGGGTCACGTCGCGGTGCTCCCACAGCGACGGGAACCGGGCGGAGAGCTCGGGCCGCGCGAACGCGAAGACCCCGAAGCGGAGATCGGCGCAGCCGAGCAGCCAGTCGACGAGCTCGACCGTCGCGCTGTCGGCCCAGTGCATGTCCTCGATGACGAGGATCTGCGGCGTGGTCTCGGACTTCGAGCGGAAGAACGCCTCCACGGCCATCCGCGTGCGCGATTCCATGAGCTGCGGGCTCTCGCGGGCCGCGCGCAGCGGCTCGTTGCCCTCGTCGGGGAAGGGCACGCCGGCGAGCTCCCCGATGAAGCCGGCGAGGAAGCGGAGCGGGCGGGCCAGGCGCATCGCCACGTGGGCGCTCACCTTCTGCACCTGGTCCTCGAGGCGCTCGCCGTCGCGGATGCCCATGAGCGCGCGCAGGGCGCGGCCCAGCGTCGTGAGGCCAGCGCCCTGGCTCATCGCGTCGCCGCGGCAGAGCAGGATGATCGGCGCGTGCGGCGCCGTCTCGAGGTGCTGGATCAGCTCGGCGCGGACGCGGCTCTTGCCGATGCCGGCGGGGCCCGTCACGAGCGCCGCGCGCGGCGCGCCGTCCCCGGCGATCGCGCTGAAGATGCCCTGGAGCCTCGCGAGCTCGTGCTCGCGCCCGAGGGGCGCCGTGGGGAGCCCGGCGGGCTTGCGCGCGTCGAAGCCGGCCGCGTCCTCGTGGGCGATCACGCCGCCGCGCGCGTCCTCCTGGACCACGAACCGCCCCTCCAGCGCGGCGATCGCGTGGGCGTCGATCCGGACCGCGCCGGGCGCCGCGTACTCCAGCTGCTGCGCCGCGCGATCGAGCGCCTCGCCGGCGAGGCTCGCCCTGCCGCGGACGGCGTGCCCGACCGCGACCGAGGCCCGCGCGCCCGGCGTCGATCGGGCCACGGTCAGCGCCGCCCGCGCGGCGCGCGCCGCCTCGTCGCCCCGCGAGCGCTCCACCCCGAGCGCCGCGGCGAGCCTCCCGTCGGGGAGCGGCTCGAACCGCGGGTCGTCGCCGAGGACCTCGCGGAGCGCGGCGTCCAGCGCGGGGCGGAGCGGGCCAGCGCCCAGCTCGAAGAGCGCGCAGGCGATCACGCGCCGCTCGCCGTTGGCGAGCCGCACCTGCGGCCGCTCGTCGCCCGGCCCGGCGGGCCTCGGCATCATCTCCTGGGCGGCCGCGCGCCGGACGATCGAGGCGGACCTGTCGGTCGCGGGGGGATCGTTGCTCAGCTCCCCGACCCGCGCGAGCGCGCGCGCCAGCTCGCCGCCGTTCTCGTACCGCTGCTCGCGATCGCGGGCGATGGCGCGCGCGAGCACCTCGTCGAGGGCCTCGGGCACGTCGAAGCGGATCTGCTGCGAGCGCGGGGGATCCTCGACAACGAGGCGGCTGAGCAGGGCGATCGCGTTCTCGGTCTCGAACACGTTCCTGCCCGTGACCAGGCGGAACAGGACGGCGCCCAGCGAGTACACGTCGGCCCGCGCGTCGACCGCCTCGCCGCGCGCCTGCTCGGGCGCCATGAAATGCGGGGTGCCGATGATCGTGCCGCGCTCGGTGGGGCAGTCGTCCGGGACCGCGAGCTTCACGACGCCGAAGTCGATCAGCTTGATCGCGGTGCCCTTGCCGCGGACGAGGAAGATGTTGGAGAGCTTGAGGTCGCGGTGGACGACGCCGCGGGCGTGGATGGCGGCCATCGCGGCGGCGCTGCGCCGGACGACCTCCACCGAGTCGCGCAGGCCGAGCGGCGCGCGCCGCTGGCGCTGCCCTAGATCCTCGCCGTCCAGCCACTCCATCGCGAAGAAGAGGCGCCCGTCGAGCCAGGTGCCGTGCGCGACGTACTGGACGATGTTGGGGTGCCGCAGATCGGCGAGGATCGAGATCTCGCGCGCGAAGCGGGCGCGCTCCTGGGGCGACGCGGCGGCGCGCAGGATCTTGAGCGCGACCGGGGTGCCGGTGGTCTGATCCGTGCCCTTGAAAATATCACCCATGCCGCCGCTTCGGCTGCGGGCTTCGATCATGAAGCGGTCGGTCGGGTCGGTGAACTCCGGGAGCACCGTCCGGATAGGCTACGCGAACCTCGCGTCTTCATGCCAGCGAGAAGGCGCCCCGCGCGGCGCGGAGCGCCGGCGGGCGACCTGGGCCGAAGCCCGAATCGCGCGCCATCGTCGTGCTGCTCCGCGGCGTAGCGCCGCCATGACCGGCGCGATCGGGACACGGCGCTCGAAAATTCCAGCCAGCATCCGCGCCGTCGCGCCGTCCGCACCACCCTCCTGCCCGCGCGGAGCCCTCCGTGCGCTCAGAACCCCGCGAGCAGCCCGGCGCCGAGGGAAGCGCTCGGACGCAGAGGTCTGAGCGCGCCGGCGAGCGGGTGGTCGACGAGCCCGAGCGCGGCGAGGACCTCGGCGTGGGTATAGAACGAGAGCGTGTCGCTGAGCGCGAGCTCGATCCCGCCGCGGAGCCCGAGGCCCATGAACAGCAGGGACTCGTCGGTGGCGGGGGCGTCCTGATCGCTGACCTGCGCAACGCCCATCTCGAAGAGAGCGCATGTGACGAGCAGGTCGACCGTGTGAAGGCACGGAGCGAAGGCGCCGCTCCTGTACGTGCGCGGGTACGGCGATCGCGCTGTCGTGCTCCCGCCGGGGCTCGGGGCGTCCGGACTCGACACCTCGCCGTGTCCGACCGTGCTCGGCCTCGAGACGGCGAACGTGCCCCGGCTCTCCAGCGAGAAGGAGAGGCTCTGTGACCAGCGAAGCCTGACGAGCAAGGAGGCGCCGCCGAACAGCCCCTCGGGCACCCCGAGCCCCGCTATCGCGCCCACGCCCATCCGCGCCGAGCTCCATGGCTCGCCGGGCCTGCTCGCGGGCTCCGGGCGCGCCGGCGCGATCTCCGGGCGAGGCGGCGCGGCGGGCGCTCGCTCGTCGCTCGCGAACGGCGTCAGCGTGAAGGCGATCGCGACCGCGACGGTATCGGTGAGCTGCTCGCAGGCGCCGTCTCCGTGGGAGACGTCGAAGCCTCGGCCGGAGACCTGCCCGTCGGCGTTCCGGTAGGTCGTCGTCGCGACGACGTGGGCGCCGTGAGGCCTGATCGCGACCTCGACCTCCTCGGTCGCGTCCTCTCGGAAAGGGTCGTACCCGACGCGCAGCCGGATCCGCTCGCGCAGCGCGCGCTCTCCAGGGCACGAGGCCGCTTGCGCATCCTCGCTGTAGCGCAGCCGCAGCGCGCGGCGTGCCGGCTCCGCCGCGCGCGATGGCGCGCTGAGCAGCAGAGAGGCGAAGACGATCATGCAGAGAAAGGAGCGTGCCATATCCCCGGTCAGCGGCTCCGCTGGACGAGCCATCCGTGGTCGCCATGAAGCGCTCTCGAGGCAAAGCACGTCAAGAGCCCACGTCGGTTCTCTTCGCGATCTCGGCTGGCTTCAATTGACGTGAGAATCGAAGCTCGTGAATGGTAATGGCCTCCAAATCACGATTGTGCGTGAGCGGGATCCGGATCCGTGACGAGCGTGACCACTCGCCCGTATGCACGCAGGCAGCTGACCGGCGCGGACCATGAGAATCCGTTGGGGTTCGAGGCAATGCAGACACGCTGTCTGAAATGGCCTGCGCGCGGCGGGCATGCTCCGCCGGCCGCGCGGACCTCTCGGTCAGCGCCGTGCGCGGTCGATCTCGCTGGAGGGGGGGGAGGGGGGCGAGAGGGCGAGGGGGGAAGGGGACGGCGAGCGGTCAACCAGCGCTGGCGCCGGCGCTGGCGCCAGCGCGCGAGGCGAGCCGCGCGAGGTCCTTGGGATCGCTGACGCGGACGAGGATGACGGTGATGTTGTCCCGCCCGCCGCCGGCGTTCGCCTTCTCGATGAGCGCCTGCGACGCCTTCTCGGGATCGGGCTCGGCGAGCAGGATGTCGCGGATCGCCTCGTGGGTCGTCATCTTCGACAGGCCGTCGGAGCAGAGGAGGTAGACGTCGCCGGGGTGGGGCCGGGCGATGATCAGATCGACCTTGACTGCGGGGGAGATCCCGATCGCCCGGCTCAGGTGGTTCGCCATCGGCCCGGTGATCCCCGCGGCGCCCATCGTGTGATCGGTGGTGAGCTGCGTCAGCTCGTTGTCGCGCAGGCGATAACAGCGGCTGTCGCCCACGTGGCCGATGTAGAGGCGCTGCTTGTTGGGCGAGAACCGCGCGCTCACGAGGGTCGTTCCCATGCCCGTGAGGCTCCGCTCGGCGTGGGCCCGCTCGTAGATCGCCTGGTTCGCTTGCTGGATCGCGACCGCGAGCTCGCTGCCGCGACGCGGGACGTCGGGGTAGGGGCTCTCCGCGTCGCTGTCCACGAACGACTGATCCTTGAACGCGCGCGCGATCGTGTCGACCGCGAGGCGGCTGGCGACGTCGCCGCCGGCGTGGCCGCCCATGCCGTCCGCCACGGCGAACAGGTAGTGCTCGTCCAGGCAGAGGTAGCAGTCCTCGTTCTTCTTGCGCTTCTGACCGGGGTCTGTCTGGCCGACGGCGCTGATGAGCAGGAGCGGCGACGAGCTGGTCGGCTCGTCGACGGCGGCCTCGTCGTCGTAGATGATGGGGACGGCGGACGGCTCCTCACGCTCGTGCCCGTCGTCGTCATCATCATCGTCGTCGTCGCCGCCGTACGACGGGACGCTCGCGCGCTTGATCGTGCTCTGCAGCACCTCCGGCGGCGCCAGCGTGATCAGCGTGAGGTCGTCGTCATCGTCGTCGAACGCGTCGTCGTCGTCGCAGCGCGACGGGCCGTTCGAGCGCTTCCAGTCGGCGCTCGAGACCCGCTCGGTGCGGCCGTGACCTCCCGCGGTCTTCGCGTGGGCGCTCTCGCTCGCGGGCGCGCCGCCCCGCAGCCCTGCTGCGCCTGGCCTCGTCGTTGAATCTTCGAGATCTCCCTCCCCCTCGTCGAGGGCTTGGGCTCCTGGGCCCCCCTGCGTCAGCGCCGTCGCCGCGCGAGGGCGGGTCCGGTCGCCGTTGTTCGAGCGAAAATACCAATAGATCAGCCCAAGAAGGGCGATTCCCATGACAAGGGCGGCTGCGAGATCGGCCATGTCCCGGCGACCAACGTAGCAAAGGCGCGCCGCGTCTCCGAGATCAACGTGCAGGGGGACGGACGACGGCGATCGATCCTGGTCGACCTTGACCTGCGGAGCTCACACTGCTGCAGGGGCGCACCTTGGGCACCACCCGGCGCAGGGAGCGCCACCTCACCCTGCCGCAGGGCTCGCCACCCCGTGACGGGCGACCGCTGCAGAGCGCCTAGCCCAGAGAAGCGCGCCTCACCGGGGAGAGGCTGCGCCTGGCGGGCCGCGCGCGCTCACCCGGGGCAGGCCGTGCGGGCGTGCTGCGCTGCGGCAGGTGCGCGCGAGAGACGAGGGCCTTCGTCGCAGCCGCGTCTGCCGCTCGTTCGCCACGAGGCCCGCTGCGAGCGCCGCGCGCCCGGCGCGTGTCCGCCGCAAACGAACCCACCGAGCGGAGCGGGTTGCCAGTGCTCCTGGTGCTGACTAGTCTCCGCGCCCGCATGAAGCTCGCCCGCACACTTCTCCAGACACCTCGCATCGTTGGCGTGGGCCTCGCGGCCTCGATCGTGGGCGTGGGCGGGCTCGGGGTCGCGGGCTGCTTCGTCGAGGGCGAGGGCCTCCCGCCGCCGGTCGAGGGGCTCTATTACCCGACGGGCCTGGCGGTGTCTCCCGGGGGACGGGTCCTCTACGTCGCGAACTCGGACTTCGATCTCCAGTTCAACGGCGGCACGGTCCAGGCGCTGGATCTCCAGCGGCTGCGCAGGCGGGCGCTCACGCTCCAGTCGGCGCTCGCTCCCGGCGGGCCGAACGCCAGCGCCGGCGTGCGCGGCGCGTGCGGTAGCGTGGGGCTGGCGACAAACGCCGCGCCGTCGCTCTACCCGGGGCCGTGCGGGCCGCTCGACATCTCCGCCCTCGAGGGCGACGACGAGGTCGTCCGGAGCTCGGCCGTGATCGGCGCGTTCGCGTCCAACCTCCTCCTCGTGCACAGGCCGCTCAGCGGCGAGGGCGCCGACCCGGGCGCGGAGCGGCAGGCGCGCCTGTTCGTGCCCGTGCGCGGCGACCCCTCGGTGACCTTCTTCGACGTCGCCGACGATCGGTTCGACGTCACCGACGATCGGCCCGACGGCGCCCGCGTGCAGCGCTGCAAGGGCGACGCCTGCTTCCAGCTGGACTGCGGCGCGAGCGCGGCGGGCGGGCGCTGCAGCAGAGATCACCGCATCGGGGAGGACCCGGGCCGGGAGCTCATCCGGCGCAAGCTGCCGCTGGAGCCGTTCGGCATCGCCGCCGGCCCGGGCGGGACGAGCATCGTCGTCTCGCACCAGACGGAGAACGCCGCGAGCGTCATCGTGAACCGCTGGGAAGCGAACGAGCGGCCGCAGCTCGCGCACGTCCTCACGGATCTCGCCTACGGGCCGACGGAGCTCGCGGCCGTGCCGCGCCCGAGCGTGCTCGGGGCGCTGCAGCAGCGCGGGTGGGCGATCGACGACCAGCCCGCGTTCGCGCTCACGTACCTCGCGGCGCCGGAGCTCGGCCTGCTCCGCTATCAGGACGCCGCTTCAGGCGGGGCGCCGCGCCTGTACGAGTCGACCCCGACGCGGATCACCGCGCTCGCGAGCGGCACCGACTCCCGCGGGATCGCGTTCGACGCGAGCGAGCGGAAGGCGTGCGAGGACGGCTGCGCGGATGACGCAGACGTGGTCGCGTGCCTCGAGCGGTGCGTGGAGATCCCGATCCCGGTGTACGTGGCGCATCGCGGCCCGAACTCGCTGCTCATCGGCGAGCTGACGACGACGCTGGTCAAGAGGGACCCGGACGTCCCCGCGGCGAAGCGGGCCTCGGTGTTCTACTCGATCGCGTTCCACGACGCCGCCCTGCTCGGGGCCTACCCGTCCCGGATCGAGGTGGGCGAGGTGATCGACCTGGAAGGCGCGCGCCGCCGCAGGATCTTCGCGCTCGCGTTCGACTCGGGGCTCGCGTTCTCCTACGACCCGGAAGCGCGCCGCCTCGACCCCCCCATCAAGACCGGGCGTGGGCCGCAGGCGCTCGCGTTCGACACGGGCTCCGCGTGCGGCGACGAGAAGGAGCGCTGCGAATGCGTGCAGGGCAGCGCCGGCTGCGAACCCTATTCCCTCATGTACATCGCGCATTTCACCGACTCGTACCTCGGCGTTGTCAACCTCGACATGCGCAAGACGAACACGTTCGGAACGATGATCCTCACGGTGGGCACGCCCGTCCCGCCCCGGGAGTCCCAATGAAGCCGCGCCTCGCGCTCGTCGCCTCCACCTCCGCCCTGGCGCTCGCCGGGTGCGCCGCGGAGACCACGCCGGTCGCCGTCGAGGCCCTGGCGCAGTCCGGCCGCAGCGCCTTCGTCTGCCTCGCCATCGACCGGCCGGATCCCGGCAAGCCGGGCGTGATGCGCTCGTTGCCGATCACGGACTGCTCGTACGGCACCGTCGAGTCGTCCACCGACTACGAGGTCGACGCCAAGGACGGGGGCAGGGCCACGCTCCCGCACCTCTACGGCCTCGTCACGCAGACCACGCGCGGCGAGGTCGCGGTCGTCGACCTGACGACCGAGTCCTCGCTGATCGTCGATCGGGACACGGGCACGCCCGCCCCGAGCTTCCTCCCGGTCGGCGCGCAGCCGGTCGACATCGTCGCGACGCCGGGGGGGACCGCGTCGTTCGTCGCCGTCGCCGAGCCGGGGCGCGCGGGGATCTACGCGCTCCCGTCGGCGAAGGTGCTGCCGCGCGAGGGCTGCCCGGTCCCGTCGCTCAGCTCCTGGCCGGCCTGCTCGCTCCCCTCGGCGCCGGGCGAGATGCTGCTCCTCGCCGACCCGCCGGATACCGACGGCAACGTGCGGAGCTCGTGTGATGCCGGCCCCCCTCCGTACGACGTCGAGCCGACCGAGCCTGGCGACCCCGGCGCGTTCATGGACGACGTCTGCGCCACCTCGAACGGGAGCCTCGCCATGGAGGGCGGCGGCCGGCAGAAGCTCCTCGTGACCCTGCCCGATCTCGGCGGCTTCGTCGTGATCGACGCGCAGAAGCTCCTCGAGCACGAGGACTACAAGGACGGCGGCTTCGCGGCGTGCGATGTGGAGCGGTGGGTCCCTCTCCAGGTCTCGCTCCCGACGGCCGCGCCGCCCGACGAGCCGCCGCCCGGCGACGTGCCGCCCGGCGACGTGTCGTGCGCTCAGCCGGCGGTCGCGGCCGGCCCGGAGCAGGCCTTCGACAAGGCCCGGCCCGCGGGGCTCGCGCTCTCCGGCGACCGGCTGTTCATCGCCGATCTCGACGCGCCTGTGATCCACGTCGTCGACCTCCCGACGCCCTGCGAGCCGCGCGAGCAGCCCCCGCTGCTGCCCGCGTCGACGCTCGACCCAGGGCGCGTCGTCACGACGAGGCGCCTCGCGGTGAGCCAGGCGTCGCCCCCCGAGTTCAACCGCTACCTCTACGCGGTCGATGCCGGCGACGGCAGCGTGATGATCTTCGACGTCAGCGACGACGCGAGCGACGACGCGTCCAGCCGGTCGCCGCTCTCTCGCGAGAACCCGGACTGGAACCCGTTCCAGCCGCCCGACCGCATCCGCCTGCCGGCGCCCGTGCGCGATCTCGCGATCGTGCAGCGCGAGGTCCCGAGGAGCCTCCCGGCGACGGGCGTGGTGCCGAGGGGGATCCGGTGCAGCCCCCTCCCTGAGCTCAGGACGTGCGACAGCAGCGTCACGTCGTGCGACCTCGAGACGCTGTTCCGCACGTCGACCGATCGCGACTCCGGCGCCGGCCCGCTGAAGCTCCGGGGCACGTTCGCGTACATGGCGCTCACGAACGGGCAGGTCGCGATCGTCGACATCGACGACCTCGACGCGGCCTGCCGCGGACCCGAGCGCCAGAGCGTCCGCGCGGGCTGCGAGGCGGACGCCTCGCCGAGCAGCCCGCCGCTCGAGACGAGCGGCGAGGCGTCCTGCAACGTCGTCCTCCCGCACGCTGTCCGCTCGGAGAGCTACATCGTGGCGAGCGACGGCTCCGGCCAGATCGAGCCCGGCGTGCAGGGTCTGCCGATCCTCTACGATCGCAGCGGCGCGGTCGTGCCGCTCTCCGGCGAGAGCCCGAAGATGCGCGCCACGCTCCCGTCCGAGGGGGCCGCGCCTGACCTCGCGCTCGCGGTGGGGGTGCAGCGCGAGGCGATCGCGTCGAGCGACAGCGCCGAAAGCGAGCTCGACGAGCGGGGGCTCGTGCTGAGGTCCGGCGGGCCGCAGCACGCGCTGACGATGAACCTCGAGGACCCGCGGGTGCACATCGCCAACGAGACGTGGAACGTGACGTACGAGGGGGTGCTCACGTCGATCACCCGGGCCTCCGTCGCCTTCGACGAGAACCTCCACCTGAGGGGCGCCGACGCCCGCTTCTGCCGCCGCGGCGTGCAGAGCCTGACCAGCGTGGCCGCGCAGCTGAAGGCCGCGGGCGTCCCGGAGGGCGAGGCCGAGACCCGCGCCGAGCAGCTCGCCGACTTCGCGCAGATCACGTCCGAGCTCCCGGACGAAGATGCCACCTACTGGAACAGCGTCGACCCGGCCGTCTGCTCGTTCGACACCTGCAACGCGAAGTACGGCAGCGTCATCACGTCGCGCCCGGCGCTCCGCATCGTCGAGGCCTACGAGGACCACCTCGAGCTCGAGCGGACGGACGAGGTCGGGTTCGCGGCGTGCTGCTTCGCCGGCTCGGTGCAGCTCGGCATCCGCGCCGGAGGCCAGTGGGTCGTCCGGAGCAACGGCGCCGGGTTCCTGCACCACGTGATCGCCGATCCCGAGGGCGGCTATTGCCGCAACTCGTGCGACACGCGCCTCTCGCGGCTCAACGGGCGCGTCGTCCATACGCCGCGCGACGGGCACGTCACCGACGGTGACGTGGGTGCGTTCATCAACCCGATGTTCCGGTTCGCTGTCACGGGCGGCGTGCCCGAGCAGGACATGCAGTTCCGCTTCACCACCCAGGGGGCGTTCACGCCGCTCGCCCTGGACCTCGCGGGGATCAGCGACACACCGGAGCTCCAGCCGCAGTCCATCCAGCTCGTTCCGGCCACGGGCCAGCTCGCCGTCACCGACGGCTCGGTCCAGGGCCTGTTCCTGCTGAGCTCACGCGACGTCTCCGTGACGCGCCGGTACCGCTGAGCCGCCCGCCGGCCCCGCTGCATTGCGGTTTCGGCGCCGATATTTCCACGAAAACAGCGGAACAAACGCGCGAATCACGCGTAGACCTCACCGGCGGTCGAGACTAAGACGCCGGCGATGCAGCCGTCCGAGCAGCCTGCGGCCAGGAAGAAGCTGACCCCGGTGATGCGCCAGTACGAGGATGCGAAGGCGCTCCACCCCGACGCCATCCTCTTCTTCCGGATGGGCGACTTCTACGAGATGTTCAACGACGACGCGGTCCTCGTGTCGCGCGCGCTGAACCTGACGCTCACGAGCCGCAACAAGGGCGAGCCCGACGAATCCCCGATGGCCGGCGTCCCGCACCACGCGGCGCACGGGTACATCGCGCGGCTGCTCGCGCTCGGCCACAAGGTGGCGATCTGCGAGCAGTGCGGGGATCCGTCGAAGATCAAGGGGCTCGTGCCGCGGCAGGTCGTGCGCGTCGTCACGCCGGGGCTCGTCACCGAGACCGAGCAGCTCGACGCGCGCGCCAACCACTACCTGGCGGCGGTCGACGGCGGCGGCGCGCCCCGCGGCGACGCCCTCGGAGCGGGGGGCCCCTACGGCCTCTCGCTGCTGGATCTCTCGACCGGCGAGCTCTCGGCCACCTCGGTCCCGGACGCCGCGACGCTGCTCGCGGAGCTCGCCCGGGCGGATCCGCGCGAGGCGCTCATCGCCCGGGACCTCCCGGACGTCCGCGCGGCGGCGGCCTCGCTCGCCTGCCGCGCGGCGCTGCGCGACGACGAGGAGCTCGACAGCGCGCAGGTCGCGTCGATCCTCGACGACGCCGCGATCGAGCCGATCTCGGCGGCGGCGCTGGCCGAGCACCCGCTCCCGGCGGTGCGCGCCGCGGCCCGGGCGCTGCGCTTCGCGCGCCGCTGCAGCCCCGGCGCGCGCATCCCGGTGCGCCGCATCGCCCCGCACGACACCTCGGGCACGCTGCGCATCGACGAGACGGCCCAGGCGCACCTGGAGCTCGTGCGCGCCGCGGACGGCGGCCGCCGCGGCACCCTGCTCGACGTCATCGACTGCACGGTCACCCCGGGCGGCGCCCGGCTCCTGCGCCGCCGCCTGCTCTCGCCGCTCGCCGACCTGGCCGGCATCCGCCGGCGCCTCGACGAGGTGGAGCTCTTCGTCTCGCACCCGCGCGCCCGCGGCGAGCTGCGGCAAGCGCTCGGCGGCGTAGGCGACCTCGAGCGCCTCAGCGTCCGCGCGCTCCTCGGCGAGGCCACGCCGCGCGACCTCGGCCTCCTGCGCGACGGCCTCACGGCGGCCCCGGCGGCGATCGCCGCGGTCCGGTCGATCCCGGACCTCGGCAAGGCGGCGGCGCGGAGCGACGACGGCGCCGCCGCGCGGGGCAAGGACGGCGCCGCGGCCGGGTCGGGCTCCGAGCTGATCCTCGCCGAGGCGGCGGCGCTGGATGTCGTCGCCGACGTGTGCGCCGAGCTCACCGCCGCGCTGATCGAGCGGCCGCCCCCGAACACGCGCGAGGGCGGCATCTTCCGCGAGGGGTACGACAAGGAGCTCGACGACGCGCGCGGCGTGGAGAAGAACGCGACGGAGCTCATCCTCGCGCTCGAGGCGAAGCTGCGCACGCAGACGGGCGCGCCCTCGCTCCGGGTCAAGTACACGCGCGTCTTCGGCTGGTACATCGAGGTGACGCGCGCGCACATCGCCAAGGTCCCGGAGACCTTCCGCCGCAAGCAGACCGTCGCGACCGGCGAGCGTTACACGAGCGACGAGCTCGACGAGCTCGCCGACAAGATCGAGCACGCCGGGGCGCGCGCGCTGGAGCGGGAGACCGCGCTCTTCGACCGGCTGCGGGCCCTCGTCGCGAAGAGCGAGGGCCGCCTCCGCGCGCTCGCGCGCAAGCTCGCGGCGTGGGACGTCGCCGCCGCCCTCGCCGACGTCGCCCACCGCAACGACTACGTGAGGCCGCACGTCACGGCGGGCGAGGCGCTCGCGATCCGCGACGGCCGCCACCCGGTGGTCGAGCGCTACGCGGCCGCGGGGCACTTCGTGCCGAACGACACCCGCCTCGATCTCTCGGGCGAGCGGCTCTGGCTGATCACGGGCCCCAACATGGCGGGCAAATCGACGCTCATGCGCCAGGTGGCGCTGATCGTGGTCCTCGCGCAGATGGGCAGCTACGTCCCGGCGCGCGAGGCGGAGATCGGCCTCGTCGACCGGATCCTCTCGCGGGTGGGCGCGAGCGACAACGTCGCGCGCGGCGAGAGCACGTTCATGGTGGAGATGCGGGAGACCGCCGAGATCCTCCGCGACGCGACGCGGCGATCGCTCGTGATCCTCGACGAGATCGGCCGCGGCACGAGCACGTACGACGGCCTCGCGATCGCGTGGGCCGTGGCGGAGCACCTGTTCGACGCGATCGGCTGCCGCGCCCTGTTCGCCACGCACTACCACGAGCTGACGGAGCTCTCGGCGCGCGCGCCGGGCATCGCGAACTACTCCGTCGCCGCGCGCGAGCACGGCGACGACGTGATCTTCCTCCACAAGCTCGAGGCGGGCCCCGCGAGCCGCAGCTACGGCGTGGCGGTCGCGCGGCTCGCGGGCGTCCCCGAGGGGGTGCTCGCGCGCGCCCGCGCGATCCTCGCGACGCTGGAGTCGGGCGCCGCGCTGCCGGGCGGCAAGCACGCCTCCCTCCGCGGCCGCACGCGCGGCGGCGCCGCGCAGCTCGACCTGTTCGCCCCCGCGCAGGCCGCGGCGCCGCCGGAGCAGTCGGCCGTCATCGAGACCCTGCGCGCCGTGGACGTCGATCGGCTCGCGCCGCTCGACGCGCTGCGGCTCGTGGCCAAGCTGAAGGGCCTCCTCGGCGGCGGCGGCTGACCGCGGCGGCTCAGTCCGGCGGCGCGATCTCGCGGAGCTCGGTGCCGCCCGCGTACCCGTAGCTCACGAACGAGTCGAACCCCGTCACGAGCAGCCCCACGGGCGCGGAGGCCGTGAGCCAGTGCACGCCGTCGCGCTGCGTCCCGGGCAGCACGTTGTCCGGCGCCTGCCGCGCCGGATCGATCGCCGCGAAGCTCAGCTGGCAGCGGTAGACGACGAACGACGGCGCGCCGCCCCCGCGCTGCTCCTCCGTGAGCCCGTCCGCGGGCGCGATCTCGCACTCGTCCGGCCCGAGCGTCGCGTCGTCGAGCTGCACGACGGCCGACCGCGGCGCGACCACCGAGATGAAGTCGAACGCGTACTTGTCCGGCGTCAGGAACACGTAGTCCGGCCGGAACTGCTCGATGGGCGGCAGGATGATGAGGCTCGGGTCTCCGCCTGGCAGCCCCTGCTTGACCCCCGTCGCGTTCTGGCTGGCCATGACCTGCGACACGATGACCGGCTCGGAGCTCTCGATCATGAAGTCGCCCCACGCCGTCACCTCGCGGAACTCGCCCAGCGCCGACAGCGTGATCCGATCGTCCGGCGGCGGCAGGGTCGTCGCGATCACGGCGCCCTTGCCGCTGGCCGCCACGATCCTGACGTAGTCCGGCTCGGGCACGGCCTCGATCCGCGCGCCGGCCTCCTTCACCGTCTGCGACCGGCTCGGCGTGTGCGGCACCGCGAACCGCTTGCCGGCGGTCCGGGTCGGATCGAGCTGATCTTCCAGGTGGTCGGCGCAGCAGCGGCGATCGGCGAGCACCTCGAAGTGCGGCGCGTCCGAGGCCTCGCTTCCGGTGAAGACCGCGATCGGCTGATCGGCCTTCACGATCGATCCGGTGAAGTCCGCGTTGAACCCGCCGCTCTCCAGGTTGAGCACGTCGAACGCGCCGAGCTTGACCTCGATCGACCCGCCCTCCGGCGTCTCCGGGACGGGCCCGCCCCCGACGACCTTCGCCGTCGTCTTCACCTGCACGGTCGTGTTCTCGCGCGTCCCGACGATGGTCAGGAACGCCCGGAGGTCGACCGGGTTCTGCGGATCGAAGTTCGTGTCCGGATCGTCCGTGACCGCGATGGTCTGCGGCCACCCCGTGACGACGTACGCCGTCGCCATCGCGCCCGGGCTGTACGTCAGCGCCTCGCGCGGCTTCAGCAGCGAGGCGTCGTTGGAGAACACGTTGGCGTTCTCCAGCGGGTTGAACTGGTAGGCGACGATGGGGAACTTCGACGTGATCTTGTACGCGTGCCGCGTGAGCGCCGTGTGCGTGCCCGTGTTGTACTCGCCCTCCGGGCTGCCATCGACCTCGCGCGGCCCGAGCTTGAACACCTGGAGATAGAGCGGCGCGATGAGCCCGCTCGCGATCTCCACCGGGGCGGGCTCGTCGCCCGGCGCGCCGTCGTCCTGGAAGATGTGGATCTCGTTCGGCACGTCCGGCTGCGGGTTCGAGATCACCACCGCGAACTGCTGCGCCGCCGCGTTTCCGGTCGCGTCGATCCGCGCGTTGTCCAGATCGACCGCCCAGTACTCGCACCCCACGTTGCTCCGCTCGAGCTCCGCGACGGCGCAGAGCTGCTGGCAGCTCCCGCTCCGGCACGCCTCGCCGGCCTCCGTGTCGCACGTGTCGAGCACCCGGCCGAAGCGGCCGTCCGCGTCGCAGGCGACGACGTCCTGCCCGCGGCACGAGTGCGCGGCGGGCACGCAGGGCCTGCAGCCGAGCTCGATCGACGCGCAGACGAGCCCTCGAGCGGCGCAGTCGTCGAGCGTCACCCAGGCCAGCCCTGCGCCGGTCTCCTCGCAGCGCGCGAGCTCCGCCCCGCAGCGCACCGCGCCGGCCGTGCAGGGCGGCGGCTCCTCCGGCCGCGCACCCCACCGGGTGCCGCTGTCGAAGCAGCTCGGCGCGAGCCCGAGCCCCGCGGCGACGGCGACGAGGGCGGCGGCTGCAGCGTGCCGCGATCGGGCGCGGCGTCCTGGCTTCCGTGCGCGCGCCGGCCTGCGCGCTCGCGTCGGGGGGGGCGGGGCGCTCATCACAGGTGTGCGTTGAAGCTGTCGAGGGAGTAGGCCGCCATCCCTGCCGGCCTGAGCTGCCGGTAGACGAGCTTGCCGTAATCGAAGCCGTCGATCCGCGCCCCGTACACCCCGATCGTGAGCGGCCCTGGCGGCAGCGCGCCGTGATCGAGCCCGAGCTGCCGGAGGTCCGGCACCTCGACGGCGTGCGACCCTGCCGGCACGGCCACGGTCCACCGGATGAGGCCGTTTCCGCTCGCGATGTCGTAGACGCTGAGATCGACGGGCGCGCCCGCGCTGAACGAGGCCGCGAGGTGGGACCCATCCCAGGCGCTGTTCTGCGCGGGCGCCTCGAGCGTCGGCACCCCCACGAAGTCGCCGATGCGCACGGGCTCGCTCGTGCTGGTCGAGAGGACCCGCCCCACGACGGACAGCGGCGCGAGCCCGGCCTGGCCGGTCACCGCGCGCGCGGACGAGTGGTAGCTCGCGCCGAGCAGGTCGCGGGCGAGCGGCGGCACGCCCACGAACGTCAGCCCCCCGTCGAACGGGATCAGCGGGCTCTGCGCGCCGATCGGGAGCGTCGCGAACCCGTCGTTGCCGATCATCAGCGACACGTTCGCCTGGATCCGATCCGGCCCCTTCGGCCCCTTCGCCGGCGCCCTGACGTCCATCGAGAGGGCGTGGTCGAGCGGCTGATTGATCCGCACGAACACCTCCCTCGTCCACTTGTTCGGGAGCACGGGGATCCCGCGGACCACGCCCATCGCGTAGGCGGTGAACCGCGGTGGGGTCGTCGAGCGATCCTCGAGGCCCGCCAGCGCGTAGATCGTGCGGTTGCCGGGCGCGATGTACATCGTGAACCCGTGCCCGAGCTCGCCCGACGTCTCCGGCGTGATGGCCTGGAACTCGGACGGCAGCCTGAAGGTCGCGAGAGGATCGGCGCCCGTCGTGAACAGGTACGCCGCCTTTCGCTCGGTGCCGCGGCGCGGGCTCGGGATGTTGCCCCACGCGGCGCCCCCGGGGTCCAGCGACGTGTCCCAGACGAGCTCGCCCTCGATCGCCCCCGCGCTGCCGACCTTGCCGCCGACCGGCGGGGGCGGATCGCCGGACGCGCCGCACGCGGGGGTGAGCACGGGATCCAGGTAGACGGTCACGGTGTCGACCGGCACGTCGACGAACGAGATCGGGCTATGGCACGTCGCGGCCACGGTGACGGTGCGCGGCGAATCGAGCGACGCGTCCTCGATCACAGCGACGCCGGACGCGTCGACCTCGATCGCGGAGGTCGTGTCGGTGCCGACGACGACGCTCGCCCCCGGGATCGGATCACCCGTGAAGTTGTTGTAGACGAGCACCTTCAGCCGTCCGGCGAGCGGCGCGCCGCTGAGCCCGCCCTTGTAGCCGTTCTGGCTGTCCTCGTAGGTGTAGCCGTCCAGCACGAGGATCGTCTCGCCGCCGGTCGTCACCGAGATCGTCTTCGCGCCCGGCGTGCCCTGGGGCACCGTGCACAGGAGCCGCGTCGGCTCCTGGACGGTGAGCGACGTGCACGGCTTCTGATCGATCTTCGCGACCGTCCTCTCGTTCCAGCGCGTGCCCTGGCCGACGAGCTCGATGGTCGTCCCGCCGGAGATCGGCCCGCTCGACGGGGACGCATAGAGCGCGTCGTACACGTAGCCGCCCGGCAGCGTTCGCCGGGTCGACGTGTCGTCGCCGTTCTGCACGGCGAGCTCCACCGGGCCCGCCGCGCCCGGCGGCGCCGCCACCTGGACCCGGCTGGGATCGATGGGAACGATCGCGGACGGATCGACCTCGACGTCGCCGAACCAGACGCGGACCTTGGAGCTGAAGCCGTTGCCGTGGAGCAGGACGCGCTGGCCTCCGTTGAACGGCCCGTGCGTCGGGTCCGCGCCGAGCAGCGCGTGCGGATCGCCGCCGGGCAGCCCTGCGCCGGCGGACGACGACGTCGACGTGGTCTGCGGGTCCACGCCGAAATCGCCGCCGTCGCCGTCGGTCTGCCGGCGGATGCCCTCCGGCGCCGAGGCGATGCAGGCGGAGACGATCGCGAGCCCTGCGCCGACCGAAGCGAAGCGTGCGGTAAGAAAGCCTCGTGATGCGGTTCGCACGAGGCGAGTGTACGCCATCGCGGATGCCGGGCCACGGCGCGCCAGGGGGCGCGGCCCGGCGTTCCCGTGCTCCGCGCCGCGTGGTCCCCCTCGGCGCAGCTGACGCAACGAAGGCAACTGCACGGGTAACTGCACGGGTAACTGCACGGGTAACTGCACGGGTGACCGCGCGGGCACCTGCGTGGATGGCTGCGGCTGCGCGGACGACCGCGCGGAGACACACGCAAACACACGGAAATTGTGCACGCCGAGGCGGCGGCTTCATCGCTTGACAAGCGAGGCCCCTCGGGGTAGCAAACCGCCCCCCTTCTTGCGGTCTCGTGACGAGGGGGACAGCGGAGGCTGAATCCTCGCCTTCGCTGCCGCAGAACCGAATCCACACGCTCTCCTGGCACCCACGGCATTCCGCGGCCCGGTGCCCCAGCAGCACGGACGCTCCTGTCCGCGCCTGGGGTTGGTCGCGGGAGGGGGAGCGGCGGACCAACCGAAAGGGCACTGCCGTGACCGATACCAGCTTCTCCGCATCCGTCCCCGCGGCCGACACCATGCAGGCCGTTGCCCCCCAGCCGGGGGATTTCCCGCTTCCGCTCCGCTCGCTGCTCGACGCGGGCGTGCACTTCGGCCACCAGACGAAGCGCTGGAACCCGAAGATGCGGCCGTTCATCTACGGCGCGCGCAACGGCATCCACATCATCGATCTCGACCAGACGACGCGGCTCTTCAAGCGCGCGTACGACTTCCTGACGGACGCCGTCGGTCGCGGCGGCCACGTGCTGTTCGTCGGCACGAAGCGCCAGGCGCAGGACATCGTGCAGGAGGAGGCCCGCCGGGCGGGCATGTACTTCGTCACGAACCGCTGGCTCGGCGGCACCCTGACGAACTTCCGGACGATCAAGCAGGGCCTCGATCGCCTGCGCACGCTCGAGCGCATGAAGGAGGACGGCACCTACGAGCAGCTGCTCAAGAAGGAGGTCGTCCGCCTCGAGAAGGAGCGCGAGCGGCTCGAGAAGTACCTGGGCGGCCTCAAGGGCATGGGCGGCCTCCCGGCGGCGATCTTCGTGATCGACCCGCACCAGGAGTCCATCGCGATCAGCGAGGCGCGCAAGCTGAACGTCCCGGTCGTGGCCATCACGGACACGAACTGCGACCCGGATCTCGTCGACTTCGTGATCCCCGGCAACGACGACGCCATCCGCTCGATCCGGCTGATCACGGCCCGTGTCGCGGACGCGTGCGTCGAGGGCGCGCAGCGCCGCAAGGATCACGGCGAGGGCGGGCAGCAGGGGGCGGGCGGCGGTCGCGGCCAGCGCGACGAGATCAACGTCTACCAGGGCGGCCGCGGCGGCCGCGGCGGCGGTCCGCGCCAGCAGCAGGCGTCGTAGCGCGGCGCGAGCCGCGACGGAGCGGCCCCAGCGCTCGGGCGGCGCGGTGACGACGACGTCGCCGCTCGCCTGGGCGGTATGGCAGCCGTGAGAGAGCAGAGAGGGCGCAGGGACAGAAATGAAAATTTCACGCCTCTGCGCCTTCTGTGCCTCTGCGGTTCGACCCGCGCTCGCTCGGGCCGTTCGTGCAACAGCAGTCGGACGTGTGGTGAACGGGGGCCGCTCGGCGCGGCCTCTTCCTATCTAGGTTTCAGGTTGAAGGAGAAAGAGCCATGGCCGGCATCAATGCGCAGGCGATCAAGGAGCTTCGTGAGCGTACCCAGGCGGGGATGAGCGACTGCAAGAGCGCCCTCACGGAGGCCGAGGGCGACATGGAGAAGGCGGTCGAGATCATCCTGAAGAAGGGTCTCGCGAAGAGCGCCAAGCGGGCCGGCGCGTCCGCCACCGAGGGCGAGGTCCGCGCGGTGGTCGCGGCCGACCGGCGCAGCGCGACGATGGTCGAGGTCAACATCCAGACCGACTTCGCCGCCCGCAACGACGCGTTCCGGCAGTTCGTCGGCGACGTGCTCTCGGCGGTCGAGAAGGCGCCCGACGGCGCGGACGCGGCTCAGCTCTCGATCGGCGGCAAGTCGATCGCCGACACGGCCACCGAGCTGACCGCGCGCATCGGCGAGAAGATCGCGGTGCGCCGCTGGGATCGCGTGTCGATCCCGGCGGGCAAGCACGGCGTCGCGCACGAGTACGTGCACCTCGGCGGCAAGATCGGCGTGCTCGTGGCGGTCGAGGCGTCGAGCCAGGCCGTGGCGGAGCACCCTGCGGTGCAGAAGTTCGTCGAGGAGACGGCGATGCAGGCCGCCGCGATGAGCCCGCTCGTCCTCCGTCGCGACGAGGTCACGGAGGAGCTGAAGGCCAAGCAGAAGGAGATCTTCGAGGCGCAGCTGCGCGAGGATCCGAAGCCGAAGCCGGAGGCGGCGTGGCCGAAGATCATCGAGGGCAAGTTCAACAAGTGGTACTCGGAGGTCGCGCTGCTCGAGCAGGAGTCGGTGGAGGCGGCCTCGCGCGGCGAGAGCGGCCAGACCATCGAGAAGCTCCTCCAGGCGGCGTCGAAGGCCGCCGGCGGCGAGCTCACGCTCACGCGCTTCGTGCGGTACGAGCGCGGCGAGGGCATCGCCAAGAAAGAGGACGACTTCGCCGCCGAGGTGGCGAAGATGGCCGCGAGCTGACGCGGTCCGATGCGGGGGCGCCTCGCCGCCGTCTCGATCGACCTCGACGAGGTCCCGAACTACTTCGCCATCCACGGGCTCGCCGTCCCGGAACGCTCCGGGGCGGCGGCCGCGCTGAGCGCCGTCTACGACACGGCGCTGCCGCGCATCGCTGATTTCGCCTCTTCCCACGGCATCCCCGTCACGCTGTTCGCGATAGGCCGCGACCTCGCGCGCCCCGAGAGCGCGGCGGCCTTGCGCGCGCTGAGCGACGCCGGCCACGCGGTCGAGAACCACTCGTACGGGCACCGCTACGACCTCTCGCGGCTCCCGCGCGCCGCGATCGCGCTGGAGGTCCTGCTGGGCGCCGAGGCCATCGCGGAGGCGGTCGGCCGGCGTCCGACGGGCTTCCGCGCGCCGGGGTACACGGTGAGCGACGCGCTATTCGACGCGCTCGACGCGGTCGGGGTCGCGTTCGACTCCTCGGTGTTCCCGTGCCCGCCCTACTACGCCGCGAAGGCGCTCGCGATGGGCGTGCAGCGGGTGAAGGGCAGGGGGTCGTCGGCGATCCTGGACACCCCGCGTGTGCTCTCGGCGCCGCGCCGGCCGTACCGGCCGGGGCGGCCGTGGTACCGGCGCGGCGGCCGGCGCTTCGTCGAGCTGCCGATCCAGGTGACGCCGGGGCTCCGGCTGCCGGTCATCGGGACGAGCGTGGCGCTCGCGGGCGCGGCGGGCGCGCGGCTCCTGGCGCGCGCGTGCGCAGGGGAGGCGCTCGTGAACCTGGAGCTGCACGGGATGGACTTCCTCGACCGGAGCGACGGCCTCGAGGCGCTCGCGCCGTTCCAGCCGGAGCTCCGGGTGCCGCTGGGCAGGCGGCTCGAGGCGCTGGGGGCGTTCGTGGAGGAGGTCTCGCGGGGAGGGGTAGGGTTCGTGCGGCTGGACGAGGCGAGCAGGGAGCCCGGGCTCATCGCATGACCCAGGGGGCGACGGGGGGCCGCGACCGTGGCTCCCATCGGGCACCCGAATTTCCTGCCGAACAGGGGGCCGTCGGGTACCTTCCCGGCGATGGAGTTCGAGCGCCTCCAGGAGCTCTACAACCGCTGCAACCCCGACGAACCGCTAGCGCCGGGCGACGCGCGCAACGTGGACATCGACCACCGGGGTGTTCGCGGAGCGCACTGGACGAACAAGCTCGCGCGCCAGATCGAGCTCTCCAGGACGCCGGTCTGCCAGCTCTTCACGGGCCTCCGCGGCACGGGGAAGAGCACCGAGATCCAGCGCCTCGCGGCCAGGCTCTCCGATCCGAAGCGGCGCAACCACCTCACGGTCCTGATCGACGCGGACGATGTCCTCGACCTGACCGTGGAGATCGACATCTCGGACGTGCTCGCGCTCGTGCTGCTCCATACCGAGCGTGCAGTCCTGACCGCGGAGGGCGAGGACGCGGCCAGCGCGTTGACGGACGGGCCTCACCGCCGGCTCTGGGCGTGGCTCTCGCGGACCGATGTGGAGATCGGAAAGCTCACCGCGGGCGTCGAGGCGGGGGCGAAGACCGGGGTCGAGCTCAACCTCAAGACCAACCCAACCGTACGCCACCGGGTCCGCGAGATCGTGGCCAGGCACCTCTCCACGTTCGTCCGCTTCGTGCACGACGAGCTCCGGGAGCTCGACTGGCGTGCGCGCAAGCTCGGGCGCTCCGGCGTCGTGATCCTCTTCGATTCGCTGGAGAAGCTCCGGGGCACGAGCCTCACCTGGAAGCCGGTGCTCGAGAGCGCCGAGCGCATTTTCTCGACCGGCGCGCCCTACCTCCAGCTGCCGGTGCACGTGCTCTACACGATCCCGCCGGCGCTCGCGCGCCGCATGGTCGAGCCCCCGGTGTCGTTCCTGCCGATGATCAAGGTCCGGGACGCCGGGGGCACGCTCCACCCCGAGGGGGTCGAGGTCATCACGGAGCTCGTGAAGAAGCGCATCGACGAGGCCGCGCTCGAGGAGATCTTCGGCAAGGCGGCGCTCCGGAGCCGGATCCGCGACATCGCGCTGTGGTCGGGCGGCTACCCGCGCGAGATCGTGCGGCTGCTCCAGACGCTGCTGGAGCTCGAGACGTTCCCCGTGGACGCGAAGACGCTCGAGCGTGAGCTCCATCGCGCGGGGAACGCCTACCGGAGCATCGTCTACGACAGCGGCGCGATCCCGTGGCTCGCCACGGTGAACCGCACGAAGCGCCTCATCACGAACAACGAGCAGGAGCGCGAGGCCGCCGACCACCTGCTCCAGAACAACGTGATCTTGCGCTATCTGAACGACGATGAGTGGGTCGACGTCCACCCGTCGGTTGCTGGGATGCAGGAACTCGCGGCGCCCGTCCCCGACACGGGTGACGGCGTCCGAGAGAAGGGCGCATGAGCGGCGCTGCGGGAGGGGAGCGCTCCCGGCTTGTCCGTGCGCTCGCGCTCTCGCGGCGGTTCCACCTGTACCTTGCACGGTGCGCGAGCCCCCGCGCGGCGGACCAGCTGGTCGCCGAGCTCTCCGCGGAGCTCCCGCGGCGCGGGCGCGCGGAGGTTCGTCTCGTCCGATTGGAGCCGTACGGCGCACGGACCGAGGACACGCCGCTCACCGACGGCGAGCTCGCGGATCGCGTCCTGCTCCCGCTCCTCGACCCGCCCGACGAGCTCCGCGGCGCGATCCACCTGGTCGACGTGTCGCGCGCGGCCTACGCGGACACCGAGCCGTGGGCGCGCGTGTTCTCCCTCTGGAACGAGAAGCGCAACGTACTCGGGCCGTCACACGGCGAGGTCGTGGTGATGCTGCCGCGCGCGCTCGCACCGGTGTTCGCGGCCGCGGCGCCTGACGTGTGGTCGATCCGGAGCGGTGAGTACGTCATCGAGGAGGACGCGGGCGCGCCCAACAGCTTACCGGGGACAACGCGCGTAGCGCGTGGCGTGTCGCGCGACATGGCGATCGAGCCGATCCTGGAGAGCCACAAGATAGGAGCGCCGGCCCTCGTTGGCGGCGTGGAGGCGGCTTTCTCCTCGCTGACAGCGGCGGCACCGGCGAGCGAGGGCAGGCGCGTCAACGATGCGCTGTTGCTCATGAGAGCGGTGTCCCCGCTCGCGCTCTTCGGCGGAGATATCGTGGTCCGGCCGTGGGTCGACGATCTGCTCTCCGTGCTCGCCGCGGCGGAGATCACCGAGCCCTCGGTGGTCCACCCACCGGGACCGCTGCGCGATCTGCACTTTGCCATCTGGGATCTTGCCAGTAGGGACTTCAGGTCGGCGACGGGGCTCTTCTCCGGGGCGATCGAGCGTCTCGACGGCGATTCCGTCGCGTTCGCGGTCGGTGCATGCTCCGGGCTCGCCATCGCGCTTGCCGCGCAGGATCGCGCGGCTGAAGCGGTTCCCTATGCGGACCGGGCGCTTCGTGACGGGGATGGTTCGCTGCGCGGTGCGCGCGACGCGATGTACGGCGCGCTTCGGGCGAACGCGTTCGTGCACTGGTGCCTCGGTCATCTCGAGCGCGCGCAAGAGCTCGACCAGACCCTCGCGACCGAGGTCGAGGCATCGACGGACGTCATCCGATCGCGGCTCGTTCCGATCGCCGCCCGATCGCACCTTCTCCGGCTTGCCGAGCGCGGTCAGGTCGCGGCGGCGCGAGGGCGGGTTGCCGCGCTGCTCGATCCCGGGCCGCACGCGAGCTCTCCCCGGCGTGAATCCGTGGGTGTCGATGTGATCATGCGCGTCGTGATTGCAGATCTAGACTTCCTTACCGGCGATCTCGACGCCTCGCTCTGGGGGCTTGAGCGAGCGCTCGCCGAGGGCGCGCCTTGGCCGAAGGAGCACGCGAGCCTCGCGCGCCGCTGCGAAGCGGCCAAGGCGCTCGTCGAGATCGCCCGCGGAAACGAGGAGCGGGCCGCGAAGCTCCTCGGGCATCGGAGGGACGGGCGGGCTCCCTCGGACGAGCGACTCGAGCCGGACGGCGGGTTCCGTGCGGAGGCGTTTGGCGCGGTCGCGTCCGGGCTCCTCTCGATGGTCATGGGGAATCCTTGGGATGCCGCGATGTGGTTCATGAGCGCGCGCAGCTCCGTTGCCCAGTGGGGTGACTGGGGCCTGGACCGGCGATCACGCCTGCGGGCCGAGCTCTTCGTCGAGCTGCTGGGGGCCGCGGTCGATACGGACGCCGATCACGCCCTCGCGTCCGCCCGCTCTCTCGCCGACCAGGCCGAGGCGCTCCTCGGTGACACCGCGGAGGATCACATGAGCCGCGTGCTTGCCGTGGCGGCGCACCGCGAGCTCGCGCGGCGCCTCGCGAGCGCTGGCGCCGGTGACGCCCGCTCCGCCGCGCTGCGCGCCGCAGCGCTCGCCCAACCTCTCGGCGGCCTCGGCGTGCCCGCGTGGGACGAGCTACTCCGCGCTGCAGCGCGCCCGTCCTGAGGTTCCCTGGTTCCACTCACCAGGGGTCCGGCGAGGGATCGGGAGAGAGAGTTCAACGCAAAGGCGCAAAAATGCATGAAATTGATGGCGCCTTTGCGCCTTTGGGTTGAATTCTCTTTTCTCTCGCGAAGCAGATCCCCGGCAGGGGATCTCACCCGCCGTACGGGACGCGGCGAGCCTGCGGCGCGGCGGTCGCCGGCGATGAAGGGCAGGGGAGATATATGACGCAATGCATCGTGCGCGCGTCCCTGGCGCGTCGTGCGCGCGTTCCCGGCGCGTCGTGCGCGCGTTCCCGGCGCGTCGTGCGCGCGTCCCTGGCGCGTCGTGCGCGCGTTCCCGGCGCGTCGTGCGCGCGTCCCTGGCGCGTCGTGCGCGCGCCCGGGATCTCTGGCGCGCGAGGGTGACGGGCTTGCCGCACGCCGCCTCCGCGTCGTGCGCGTGTCCGGGCCGCCTGTGCGCGCGTCGCCCCGCGTTGTGCGCGCGCCCCGCGCCTGTGGTGCGCCGGCGCGACCGGGGTTGCGCGCGTTCCCTCGCCGGTCTCGCGCGCGCCGCCCGCCGTCGTGACGCCGTCGATCTTGCCTGGTCCGCGCGTCGCGCCCGCCGAGCGCGCCCCAGCCACCGACCCTGCGCCGCTTTCCCGGCCCCCGTGCATTCGTTCGGACTGGATCGTCGCGACGTGATCTTGCGCAGCGATGTGTTCGCTTTCCGTTCCTTGACGCTTTCCCGTAGCTTCCCCTCTCATGGCCACTTCCAAGACCAAGAAGCCCGCGCCGGCGACCTCGCCGGCCGAGGCACCTGTCGTTTCCACCACCACCCTCGACGCGCTCGCGCGGGAGCTCGGCCCCGCGGACGGCGCTTTCGCCGCGCGGACGTACGCGGGCATTCCCGAGGAGGACCTCGTCGCGGAGGGGACGCGCATCGATTCGCAGAGCCTCATCGATGACGTCCCTCAGTTCGTCGCCTCGGCGCGGCGCATCCTGGGCTCGCTGTCTGGGGCGCAGCGCGGCAAGGTGCGCATGCCCGAGGCGCTCCTGCCGTTGCTCGTCGCCGAGGCGGGCAGGCTCCAGGCGATGAAGCGGTCGCACGACGCGGCGGCGACCGAGGTCGCCGGCGCCCGGGCCGCGCTCGAGGTGCAGGGGCGGAGCGCGATGCGCGACGGCATCGCCGAGCGCGACCTCTGCTACGACGGCCTGCGCAACGCGCTCGGCCCGCGCCGCATGGCGCGGGTCGACGCCATCGTCGGGCGCGCGGATTCCCCCGAGAACCTCGCCAGGGGCCTCGAGGCGCTCGCGGCCTTCATCGACGAGACCCGGCGGGCCGATCCGCAGGACGCGCAGCTCCTCGAGGACTATGACGTCGGTGCCGAGTGCGCGGCCGCGCTCCGGACCATGGCGCAGCGGGTGCGCGGGACTGCCAGCATCCAGGTCGCCGCGGGGCGCCGGGTGACCCAGCGGGCGCTCGATCTCCAGGACGGCAGGGTCGCGGTCGTGATCGAGAAGATCCTCCGCGCCTTCAGGGCCGCGCGCCGGGTCGACGGGACCATCCTGGTCCCCGAGCTGAACAAGGCCGCGTGGATGTTCGAGACCCGCTCCGGCAACTCGGCCAAGAAGACCCCGTCCGGCGGCGGCGAGGCGCCGAGCGGCACCGCGCCGAGCGACAGCGCGCCGGGCGGCAGCGCGCTGACGCCGGAGGCCACACCGAGTCCCGGCGTCGGCGGCTGATCCCCAGCCCCCGAGCCAGCGCTCCTCAGCGCCCGCCCCCACCGCGTCAGCCCGCGATGAGCCGCCTCGTGACGACCATCCCGAGGGCGCCGGCGAGCAAGCAAGCGACCAGCGTGATCGCGATGTTGGTGAGCCCCGCCGCCAACGACTTGTGCTCGATGAGGCGGATCGTCTCGTTGTTGAAGCTCGAGTACGTGGTGAAGCCGCCCATGACGCCGGTGCTCAGGCTGAGGCGGAGCGTCGGCGACAGGAGCTCCGTCGTCGCGGCGATCTCTCCGATGGCGCCGAGCAAGAACGACCCGATCACGTTGACGGCGAGCGTCCCATACGGAAACTCGGCGCCGAGGCGCTGCTGGCACCACGTCGACAGCCCGTAGCGGGCGAGGGTCCCCGCTGCGCCACCGAGGCCGATCCACAACCACCGATCCATTCGTTTCACCTTCTCGCTCGAGTCGCGATCACCGTGAACGGCGGCCGCGCCCTTGCGTCCTCACCGCCGCTGGCCCAACGCTGGCGCGGGTGAAGCGCCGCTTCAACACGACCGGGCCGTGCCGCCCCGATCTGCACTACATGATCCCGGCCGAGAGCCGCCTGCCCGAGGCCCCGAGCCTCGTCGAGCACATGGGGTACTTCGTCGTCCACGCCCCCAGGCAGACGGGCAAGACGACCGCCCTGCGCGCCGTCGCCGAGCGGCTCACGGCCTCGGGGCGACACGCCGCCGTCCTCTTCTCCTGCGAGGAAGGGAGCGTCGCCGGCGACGACTACCGCTCCGCCCAGCGCGCCATCCTTCGCGAGCTCACGCGCGCTGCCCAGATCGCGCTGCCGCTCGAGCTCCAGCCGCCGCCGTTCTCTCTCGAGGGCGACGAGGGCCTCCTCTCCGCGGCCCTCACCTCTTGGGCGCGCGCCTGCCCGCGCCCGCTCGCCCTCATCTTCGACGAGATCGACTCGCTGCGCGGCAAGGGCCTTCTCAGCATCCTGCGCCAGCTCCGCGCCGGCTTTCCCAGCCGTCCCGGCCACTTCCCCGCTTCGGTGATCCTCTGCGGGCTGCGCGATGTGCGCGACGACAAGGCCGCGAGCGGCGGCGATCCCGGACGTCTTGGCACCGCGAGCCCGTTTAACATCAAGCTCGAGTCCCTGCGGCTCGGAGACTTCTCGGAGGAAGAGCTCCGTGCGCTCTATGCCCAGCACACCGAGGACACGGGTCAGGTCTTCCTCGATGCAGCGCTCACGCGAGCGTTCGAGCTCACCGCCGGCCAGCCATGGCTCGTCAATGCCCTCGGCCGCGAGATCATCGAGAAGATGGCCGTCCCGCCCAGCGAGCCCATCACCCGCGCGCACGTCGAGCAGGCCAAGGAGCGCCTCATCCTTGCCCGCGCTACCCACCTCGACTCGCTCGTCAGCAAGCTCGCCGAGCCCCGCGTGCGCCGCGTGCTCGAGCCCTTGCTCGCGGGGACGTACGAGGGCGGCGGCGACACGTACGACGATGACGCCTCCTATGTCCGCGATCTCGGCCTCGTGGCCCAGGACAAGCCGCTGCGCGTCGCGAACCCCATCTACCGCGAGGTGATCGCCCGTGTCCTGTCCTCGTCGGCCGAGGAGCGGATCGACGCCCCGCCCGAGCGCTTCCGCCTGCCCGACGGCCGCCTCGCGTTCCGGCGACTGCTCCGCGCGTTCGCCGCCTTCTGGCACGAGCACGGCGAGGTGCTCGCCTCCGGGATGCCGTACCCCGAGGTCGCCCCGCAGCTCGTCCTGATGGCTTTCCTCCAGCGCGCGGTCAACGGCGGTGGCTTCATCGATCGCGAGTACGGCGTCGGCCGCGGGCGCATCGATCTGCTCGTCCGCTTTCCCTACCAGAAGCCCGACGGTTCCCGAGCCGTCCAGCGGCGCGCGATCGAGCTCAAGGTGTGGCGCAAGGGCCAGAAGGACCCGCTCCTCGAAGGCCTCGCTCAGCTCGACGACTACCTCGCGCGCCTGCGCCAGAAGCGCGGGACGCTCGTGATCTTCGACGCGCGCGGGCGCCTCGCTAGAACCGCCCCCCGGTTCTTCGAAGCGACGACGCCCCGCGGCCGCCGCGTCGCGGTGCTCCGCCTGTGAGCGTCCTCCAAGCGAGGGTAGGCCCGAGGAGACCGTGCTCGTCGCGCGGCGCTCGACCCGGCAGCTACTCCGCCGCCTTCCTGAACTCGATCACCCGCCCGCCCGCGCCGTCCGCCAGCGCGGGCCGGTTCACCCGCGACACCTCGTCCGTCGCCACCCCCGACGCCGCGATGAACTGGCGCGCCTGCTCGTTGTCGCCGTGCGCCAGCTCGTCCGGCGTCCCCGACGCGACGACCCGCCCCTGGATCACGAGGAACGCCTGGTGCGCGATGCGGAACGTGCTCGCCATGTCGTGCGAGATCACGACGCTCGTCACCTTGAAGCGCGCCCGCGTCTCCTCGATCAGGTCGTCGACCATCCGGCTCGTCAGCGGATCGAGCCCGCTCGTCGGCTCGTCGTAGATGAGGATCTCGGGCTCCAGCATCAGCGCGCGCGCAAGGCCCACGCGCTTGCGCTGCCCGCCGGACAGCTCCGACGGCATCCGGTCCTCCTTGTTCTCGAGGCCGAGCGAGTTCAGCATGCCCACGACCTTGTCGCGGATGTCCCGCTTCGACATGTGCTTCCTGTGCTCGCGCAGCGGGAACGCCACGTTGTCGAAGATCGTCAGCGAGTCGAGCAGCGCCGCGTACTGGAACACCATGCCGAACCGCTGGCGCATCCGGTTCATCTCGAAATCGTCGAGCGCGCCCATGTCCACGCCGTCGACCCAGATGTGGCCGGTGGTCGGCCGCTCCAGCCCGATGAGCAGCCGGAGCAGCGTGGTCTTGCCCGCGCCCGACCCGCCGATGATCACCGCCGTCTCGGTCCGCCGGAGGTGCATCGTGATGCCGTGCAGCACCTTCGTCGCCCCGAACGATTTCTTGATGTCGTCGACGAAGAGGTGATCCCCCGGCTGCCACCCCGGCGGCATCTTGCCCACCTGCTGCGCCTCCGGGGGGGCCCCTCGCGGGGGGGGCTGGCTGGGCGGCCTTCTCGACATCCGCACAGTACGGTACCACGGAGGGGGCCCCGCAGGACGCCGATCGCCTTGCATCACGGTAAGGGCGAGCACGTGCTTGACGCGGCAGGGCGCGGGACGGAAACGTTGCTCATGACCGACGACCTACTCAAGGCAGCCCTCGAGACCGCAGAGGCGAAGACCGACAAAGACGGCTGGGCCGAGCTCCCCGAGGGGCGCGTGCTCACGATCTACGCCGCGCACGACGGCGTGTCGCTCCCGGTGACCAAGATCGAGGCCGTGTCGAGCGCGGGCGGGCTCCTCAAGGCGCGCAGCACCAAGGGCGAGACGTTCGTGCTCGCGCTGAAGGACGTGTTCGCCATCGCCCTCGACGGCGGCGGCAAGGGAGCCCAGGCCAGGAAAGCCGGCTTCCTCGGCTGATCGCGGCGACCTTCGATGGCCCGATCGTCGAGAGCGGGAGCAGGTCCTGCGGCGCGGTCCGCCCAGCGGGCCGTCGACCTCGCGCTCGCCGAGCTGCAGCACAGGTTCGGCCTGGGCCGCAGCCTCGCCGCCCCGGGCTGGGTGCGCGAGCGGGTGCTCGCCGTGCTCAGCGCCGTGGCCGCGCGCCACGGCGTGTCGCCGCTCGCGGCCGCCGAGCGGCTGCGGGACGACAGGGAGGCCATCGAGGAGATCGTCAGCGCGCTCCGCGTCGGCGAGACGCGCTTCTACCGCGACCCGATCATCTGGGAGGCCATCGCCGCCTCGGTGCTGCCCAGGCTCCCGCCCGATCTGCCCATCGCCGGCCTCTCGGCCGGCTGCAGCACCGGCGAGGAGGCCTATACCCTGGCGATGGTGCTCGCGAGCGCGGGCCGCCGCTTCAGCGTGCTCGGGGTCGACCGCGCCGCTCCGGCGATCGAGGCGGCGCGCGAGGGCGTCTACTCCGCCGAGGCCGTCGACCAGCTCCCCCCGTCCTTCGTTCAGCGCTACTGTGAAGAGAAGGGCGGCGCGCTGCACGTCGGCCAGCAGCTCCGCGAGGTCGTGTCCTTCGAGGTCTGCGACCTGGTGCACGCCGTGCCGAGCGGCGGGTTCCAGATCATCTTCTTCAAGAACGTGCTCCTGTACCTCGCAGAGCCCGCCGGCGACGCGGTGGCGCGGCGCCTCGCGGCCGAGCTCGGCCCGGGCGGGCTCCTGTTCTCCGCCGCGAGCGAGGCGCCGCGCCTCTGCGGCGCCGGCCTCACGTCGGTCAAGGTGAACGCGCACGTCACCGCCTTCCGCGCCCCGGGCGCCTGAGAAAGCAGAACGACACCGCATGAGCGTCGACCTCTCCCCCACGTCCAGGCCCAGCGGGCTCGTCGAGCTCCGCGCCGCCTACGCGCGCGAGCGCGCCGAGCTCGATCGCACGGCGCCGAGCGGCCCCACGCCGGCCGCGGACCCGGCCGCCGTCGGGGTCGCCCTCGGGCGGCGCCACGCGCGCCTGCTCGACGATCTCCTGGCGCGCCTCTTCCACCTGCTGCGCGAGTCCGGCGGGCCCAGCCGCAAGGAGTGGGACTCGGTCGCGATCGCCGGGGTCGGCGGCTACGGCCGCGGCGCGGTCGCGCTGCGGAGCGACCTCGATCTGCGCATCCTCGCCCGCAACGCCCAGCGCGCCAGCGCCATCGCGGACGCGCTGCTCTACCCGCTCTGGGACATGGGGGTCGCCGTGGGGCACCAGGTCGTCACCATCGACGACCTCATCGACGGCGCGCGGGAGGACCTGCCCACCGCGACGAGCCTGCTCGACTGGCGGCACGTCGTCGGCGACGCGTCGCTGTCGGAGTCGCTCTGGCAGCGCGCCTCGTCGGGCATCTTCGCGCACTCGGAGCTGCCCCGCTTCATCGAGCGGCTCGGGAAGGAGATCTCGCAGCGGCACGAGCGCTTCGGCGGCTCGGTCTACCTCCTGGAGCCGGACGTGAAGAACGGCGCGGGCGGGCTGCGCGATCTCGACGTCGCCCGCTGGGCCGCGAAGGCGCGCTACGGCGTCGGCGAGTTCGACGCGCTCGTCCGCTTCGGCGCGCTCGTCGCCCGCGAGGCGGAGGAGATCCGGAGCGCCGCGGAGATGCTCTGGCGCATCCGCAACCTGCTCCACGCCCACTCCGGGCGGAGGACCGACCGGCTGACGTTCGACGAGCAGGAGCTGTGCGCGGGCGCGCTCGGCTACAGCAAGGGCGCCGGTCCGGCCGACGCCGGCCGGAAGAGCGCGCCGCCCCCCGACGAGGCCGCCGTGTCGCCCGAGGCGATCGAGCGGATGATGAGCGACTACTACCGGAGCGCCCGGACCATCTCGCGCTCCCTCGACATGATCGTCTCGCGCGCCACGCCGACGCTGACGCGGCGCCGCCGCCGCGACGAGGACCTCGGCGCCGGGGTCCGCCTCTTCGACGGCTGCATCACGATGAGCGATCCGGATCTGCTGAGGACCGATCCGGCGATCGCGCTGCGGCTCGTCTCCGAGGCCGTCGAGCGCGGCGTGCCGCTCTTGCCCTACGCGCGCGGCGCGATCGTCCGCGCCGCCGGCGATCCGGCGTTCTGCGCGGCGCTCCGCGAGAGCCCCGAGGCCGCCGAGCGGTTCCGGACCCTCGTCGCCACGTGCAAGGAGACGCAGCTGCAGAGCGGCTCGGTCGTCCGCGAGCTGCACGACCTCGGCCTCCTGCTCGCGATGATCCCGGAGTTTTCGCCGGTCGTCGGGCGCGTCCACCACGACGTCTACCACGTGTACACGGTCGACGTTCACTCGGTCGCCGCCGTCGATCGGCTGGCGGCGCTCGCGCGGGGCGAGCTCGCGGGCGAGTTCGGGCTCGCGTGCCGGCTCGCCGCCGAGGCGACGCGGCCGACGATGCTGTTCTTCGCCACGCTCCTGCACGACGTGGGCAAGGCGATCGGGGGCACCGATCACAGCGGGCGCGGCGCCGAGATGGCCCGGAAGATCCTGGCGCGGCTCGGCTTCCCTCAGGAGGACATCGACGAGGCGTGCCACCTCGTGCTGAAGCACCTCGTGATGTACCTCATCGCGACCCGGCGCGATCTCGACGACCCCGCGACGATCTCGGAGTTCTGCCAGGAGGTGCACGGCCGCGAGGGGCTGCGCGATCTCTACCTGCTCACGGTCGCCGACATCTCGACCACGAGCCCCACGTCGATGACGTCGTGGAAGGCGCGCATGCTCGACGAGCTCTACCTCTCCGCGGACAGGGCCCTGCGCGGCGCGCGCGAGGACGCGGGGCCGTTCGACATCGACGACCAGCGCATGGCCCGCGCGATCAGCGGCACGGTCGGCGCCCTCGAGGACCTCCCGGCCGCGAGCGAGGCCGAGCGGCGCGCGCAGCGGGACTTCCTGGCCCGCTACCTCGCGTCGATGCCCGAGCGCTACCTGCTCGCGAACAGCCCGGCCGCGATCGCCGCGCACTCGGAGCTCGCCCGGCAGCAGCAGTCCGGCGCCAACAGCGTCTCGGTCGCGCTCGTCCCGTCGCGCCACCCGGAGGCCGCGGAGGTCTGCGTCGTGGCGCCGGATCGCCCCGGCTTGCTCGCGGCGATCACGGCCGCGCTCGCGGCCTCGCGCCTCGAGGTCCACGCGGCGCAGATCCACTCGCGCGCGTGCGACGACGACGGGATGGACGACGGCGGCGTGATCCGCGCGAGGGCGGGCTCGTCCCCGCCGGCCGGCGTGCGCCTGCAGGCCGTCGACCTCTTCTGGGTGCGCGACCGCGGCGAAGGGGTAGGGGGGGTGGCGCGCGCCATCCCGAAGCTCGTGACCGACATCCAGGCGGTGCTCTCGGGGCAGCTCTCCGGCGCCGAGCTCGCCAAGAAGCGCCGGGGCGGCGCGCTGCGCGAGCGCCCGACGCCGAAGGTCCGGACGCAGGTATCCATCGACGATCGCGCCTCGCACCACACGGTGATCGAGGTCCTCACGCGCGATCGCCCCGGCCTCCTGTTCGCGATCTCGGACGCGCTCTACCAGCTCGGCCTCTCGATCTCGGTCGCCAAGATCAACACGGAGGGCACGCGCGTGGCCGACGTGTTCTACGTGAGCGAGGCGGACGGGACGAAGATCGCGAGCGGCAAGCGGACGCAAGAGGTGGAGGAGCGGCTGCACGCCGTCCTCCAGGGCCTGGACGGCGAAGGGAGTGTCGGATGAACGAGAGGTGGTTTACGCGCGCTGTGTGGACGGCGAGGCCCGCGGCGCAGCGGGTCCTCGGGGCGATGGCGCACGCCGCGTGCGTCGCGGCGTGCGCCCTTTCGTGTGGTGGAGCGCAGGAGCCCCAGCGCGACCCGCTCCTGGCCGATCCGCCCGAGGGCAGCGACGCGGCGGCCTCGAAGGGCGCGTCGTCCACGGCGCTGGACCGGGGCGTCGCGTACATCAAGAACGAGAAGTACGAGGAGGCGAAGCCGCACCTCCTCCAGGCGATCGAGCACGAGCCGGGCAGCGCCGAGGCGCACTACTACCTCGGCCTCGCGAACGAGCAGACGAACGATCGCGCCGGCGCCGAGGCGTCGTACAAGAAGGCGCTCGCGAGCGACCCCAGGCTCGAGGCCGCCGCGCTGAACCTGGCCGCGCTCTACCTGGACGAGCCGCCTCGGCCGGACGAGGCGATCGCGGTCCTCTCGAAGGCGATCGAGCAGGCGCCGGACCGGGCGGCGCTCCACCAGAACCTGGGCTACGCGTACGGGCTGAAGGGCGACGTCGCGAACGCGAGCAAGCACTACGAGGCGGCGCTCAAGGCCGAGGACACGGCCGCCACGCGCTTCGCCTACGGCGCGATGCTGTTCGAGGCGAAGGTGCTCGACCGGGCCGCGGCCGAGCTCAGGAAGGCGCTCGCGGCGACCGGCGACGACGTGGCGACGATCGCGACGATCGGGCGGATGCTCGGGCCGGCGAAGGCCTACGCCGATTGCGTGGCGGCGTTCGACCGCGCCATCAAGCTGAAGCCGGAGGCCGAGTTCCACGTGCGCCGCGGGACGTGCCGCCACGAGCTCGGCGACGAGCCGGGGGCGCGCGCCGACTACCAGGCGGCGATCAAGGTGGACCCGCGGTTCGCGGCCGCGCACTACTACCTCGGCCTGTCGTTCCTGGCCGAGCGCAAGCCGCAGAGCGCGATCGCCGCGCTCACCGAGGCCGGGAAGCACGGCGGCGACACCGAGATCGGCAAGCGCGCCCGCGCCAAGGTGAAGGAGCTCAGCGCGAGGCTGAAGTGATCGCGCGGCCGCGCAGGGTCACGCGCCGAGCAGCGCGATGATCCTGTCGAGCTCGTCGAGCGAGCCGTAGGTGATGCCGAGCTCGCCGTGGCCGCCCGCGTCGCGCACCTCGACGCGGGTGCCGAGCCGCCGCGCGAGCCGCGCCTCCAGGTCCTTGATCGCGGGCGACTTCCCGCCGCGCTTCTTCTCGCCCGGCTCCTCGCCCTCGGCGGCCCGGAGCTCCTTCTCCTTCGCCGCCTTGATCAGCGCCTCGACCTTGCGGACGGGGAGCTTGCCGTGGACGGTCCGCTCCGCGACGTCGGCCATCACCTTGTCGCTGGGCGCGCCGAGCAGCGCGCGCGCGTGGCCCTCGCTGAGCTCGCGCGAGATGACCATCGTGCGGATCCGCGGCGGCAGCCGGAGCAGCCGGAGCGAGTTGACGATCGTCGTGCGGTCCTTGCCGACGCGCTCGGCCAGGGTCTGGTGCGTGTAGCTGTGCTCGCGCAGCAGCCGATCGAACGCCTCGGCGATCTCGATCGGGTTGAGGTCGGCCCGCTGCACGTTCTCGACGAGCGCGAGCTCGAACGCCTCCTTCGGGGAGACGTCCTTGACGACGACGAGCACCTCCCTGAGCCCCGCGCGCTGCGCGGCGCGCCACCGCCGCTCGCCCGCGATGAGCTCGAAGGCGTCGTTCCCCGCCTGCGTCCTGCGCACGATGAGCGGCTCGATGAGCCCGTGCTCGCGGATGCTGCCGGTGAGCTCCTCGAGCTCGGTCTCGTCGAAGTGCTGCCGCGGCTGCCCCTTCTGCGGGACGATCTTCTCGATCGCGCACACGAACACGCTGCGCCCCTCGGCCGCAGTCGCTGTCGCCGGCGGCGCCGCGGGGAGCAGGGCGTCGAGCCCCCGTCCGAGCGCGCGCCGCGCCCCTTTCTGATCGGCATTCATGATCTGGGTCGTGCGTCCCTCGCGCGCTCTCCGGGGTTCTGCGGGGGCGAAGGCTCGGCCGGCGGCTCCGCCTCGGCGGCGTCCCCGCGCGGCCGCTTCTTCGTGTCTGCCGCGGCGGCGGGCGGGCCGTCCAGGATCTCGCGCGCGAGGCTCAGGTAGCCCTGCGCCCCCTTCGACTGCGCATCGTAGAGCAGCGCCGGCTTGCCGTGCGACGGCGCCTCGCTGAGCTTCACGTTGCGCGGGATGATCGCGTCGAAGACGCGGAAGTGCGCCTTCACCTCGTCGGCCACCTGGTGGGTGAGCGAGTTGCGCCCGTCGTACATCGTGAGGACGACGCCCTCGACCGTGAGCTCCGGGTTGAAGGCGCTCCGCACCCGGTCGATGGTCGCCATCAGGTGCGTCAGCCCCTCGAGCGCGTAGTACTCGCACTGGAGCGGCACGAGCACCCGGTGCGCCGCGGTGAGCGCGTTCAGCGTGAGGAGCCCGAGCGACGGCGGGCAATCGAGCACGACGTAGTCGTAGCCCGCGAGCTGCGGGCGCAGGGCGTTGCGCAGCCGCACCGCGCGGTCGTCCGCGTCGACCAGCTCGAGCTCCGCCGCGACGAGGTCCTGGGTCGCGGGCACCACGCCGAGCAGCGGCACCTCGGTCGCGACGATCGCGTCCTTCAGCGCCGCCCGCCCGATCAGGACGTCGTAGAGGGACAGCTCGAAGCTCCCGCGCCGCACGCCGACGCCGCTCGAGGCGTTCCCCTGCGGATCGCAGTCGACGAGCAGCGTACGGCACTCTGCCGCGGCGAAGCTCGCGGCCAGGTTGACCGAGGTCGTGGTCTTGCCGACGCCCCCCTTCTGGTTGGCGACGGCGAAGATGACAGGCGAAGGCTTGGGGGCGGAGCCGGGCTTGCCGGGCGCGCCCCCCTCGTTGGGCGATGGCATCGTGCTGTGTCGCGTCCGACCAGGCTGCTTACACGACCCCCATCGGCACGTCGAGAGATGCGGGCGCCTCGACACAAACGTTCGACCGAGCGTGCGGGTCCGTCCTGCGGTCGGCCCAGCGCGCGGGGGGCGTCGTCACCCGCTCGCCGCCATCCCACCGTTCGCTCGCCAGATTGTTGGCCTGAACGGCAGGGGAATCTACAGTGCCCACATGTCGCTTGATGTAGGCAAAGGTGGCCGAACGGCGAAGGCATGGGCACGCGGTCGCGCCTCGAGGCGAGGCCGCTGCTTCGGCCTCGGCGGGGCGCTGCTCGCCTGCTGCGACCCGGGGCCCGTCGATCGGGTCCTTGCGCGCGCTTTCTGGTGCGACGGGCGCGGCCCTGCGCCGCTCGCTCCTGCGCAGGTCCTCGTGCTTTCGCCTTCGCTTCAACGCAGGTCGGCGCTCGGCTCGCGCCGTCGTCCGCCCTCGACCTCGAGTCGCGGGACGACGTCGACCGCCCCTTGATCACGGACGTGGTGCCCAGCTTCGCCGAGCAGACCGACGCACCGACGTCGCCTCGGCACATGTGAGGAGGACAGATGCCGCTTCCCAGGTCGTATCAGAGCTTTTCAGAGTTCGAGCGGGAGATTCTCCGCCCGAGCCGTGTGGGCTTCTCGCTCGAGGACATCGTCGAGGAGGAGGGGTCCTTCGACGCCGAGCTCGACTTCGACAAGGACCCCTTCGACGTCTCGGACGACGACTGAGCGCGGCCGCGCGGCGGCGAGGCGGCGAGGCGCGCCTTCAGCGTCCTCGCACGTCCTCGCGGTCGCGCTCGGCGCTGCTGCTCCGTCGCGTCACCAGCGCCGGCGCTGCGCAGCGCTCCACATCAGCTTGCACGATCCCTCCCGGGATCCGAGCCCCGGCGGCCGCCTCTCCGCCGGGGCTCCTTTTTTTTAAAGCAGCGTCCTGTCGCTCGTCTTGACCCCCCCAGCGACGCGTGGCACGAGTGCCGCCCTTCGAAAAAAACGGCCATGCAAGTCAACGTCGAAAAGCTTTCTCCCGTGCTGATGGAGTTTCAGGTGGAGGTCCCCGCGGACCGGGTCCGGAGCGAGGTCGACAAGGCCTATACGGCGCTCCAGCGGACGGCCCGGGTCCGGGGCTACCGGCCTGGCAAGGCGCCGCGCCAGGTGCTCGCGCACCTCTACGGCGGCCGCATCCACGCCGATGTCGCCCAGCGGCTCGTCGACGCCACGCTGAACCAGGCGCTCGCCGACAAGCAGGTGCAGCCCCTGTCCCAGCCGGCGATCGCGCCCACCGAGCTCCGCCCTGACGACGCGTTCTCCTACAAGGCCCGCTTCGAGGTCCGCCCCGACATCGCCGAGGTGAAGTGGGAGGGCTTCGAGGTGAAGCGCCCCTCGACCACGCCGAGCGACGAGATGATCGACGCCGAGATCACCGCCCTCCGGCGCGAGCACTCGACGCTGCAGGCGCCCGAGCCGGAGCGCCCCGCGGCGAAGGGGGATGTCGCGACGATCGCGTTCACCCTCGAGGTCGACGGCGCGCTGCGCGACACGAAGGAGCAGGAGATCGAGACCGAGCTCGGCAGCGGCCAGGTCTTCAAGGAGATCGAGGACGCGCTCGCCGGGATGACGCCCGGCCAGTCGAAGGACGTCCAGGTCACGTTCTCCGAGCAGCACTCCAACGCGGATCTGCGGGGCAAGCAGGCGACCTTCCACATCACGCTGAAGGATCTGCGGGAGCGCATCTTCCCCGAGGTCGACGATGAGTTCGCGAAGGACTGCGGCGACGAGAGCCTGTCCGCGCTCCGCGAGTCGCTCCGCAAGAAGCTCGAGAAGGAGCTGACGCAGCGGGCGAGCGACGCCGTCGCCGAGCAGCTCGTGGTGGAGCTCTGCAAGGCGAACCCGATCCCGGTCCCGCCGTCGCTCGTCGATCAGCAGGCGCAGCTCGCCGAGCGCGAGCTGCTCGCGACGGCGCGGAGGCAGGGGCAGCGCGTCGATCCGACGCCGGAGTTCCGCGCCCGCGTGCGGCTCGACGCCGAGATGAAGGTGCGCGCGGGCCTGGTCATGGCCGAGATCGCGAAGGCGAAGGCGGTCAGGATCACCGAGGCCGACCTCGAGAAGGGCTACGAGGAGCTCGCCGAGCAGACCGGCAAGAACGTGGCGAAGATCAAGGCGGAGTACCGCGAGCCCCAGAAGCGCGAGCTCTTCGCCGGGATGATCCTCGAGGACAAGATCCTCGACATCATCGAGGCTGCGGCGAAGGTCGCCGACGCGAGCTAGCCCCGCCCAGCAGCGGTCCGGCGCGGAATGGCCGGACTCCTGCACCGCACGCCGGCGCCTCAGCTCTGCTGCGCCGGCGTGCGCCGTTTGTCCAGGTCGCGCCTCTCGCGCTCTCGATCGACGTCGGGCGCGCGCGGCCGGATCGCGCGGGCCGCGGCGCCCCGCGTGTTCCGTGCGCCGCGCGGCGAGCGGCCGATATTTCCGGTAACCTCGGGCGCGTTCGGTCTTGCGATCGGACGCAGTCTGGCCCAGGAGTAGAGCCCCTGCCGCGCGGCAGCGAACCCCCCGGAGCACCGGATGACCCGACGAGTCGAAACCCGCACCCAAGCCATCGAGTTTCTCGAACGCGAGAAGGCCTACATCCTCCCGACGGTCACCGAGGTGACCCACCGCGGCGAGCGGGAGTGGAACATCTTCAGCCGTCTCCTCAAGGATCGCATCGTCTTCATCGGCACGGAGATCGACGACTTCGTCGCGAACGCCGTGATCGCGCAGTTCCTCTTCCTGGAGAGCGAGGATCCCGAGAAGGAGATCCAGGTCTACATCAACAGTCCGGGCGGCGTCGTGACGTCGGGGCTCGCGATGTACGACACGATGCAGTACGTGCGTTGCCCGGTGTCGACGATGTGCATCGGCCAGGCCGCGTCGATGGGCGCCGTGCTGCTCGGCGCCGGTCGCAAGGGCCGGCGCTTCGCGCTGCCGCACGCGCGGATGATGATCCACCAGCCGCTCGGCGGCGCGCGCGGCCAGGCGACGGACATCGAGATCCAGGCGCGCGAGATCAAGAAGATCAAGGAGACGCTGATCGACATCCTCGTCGACGCGACCGGCAAGAACCGGGACGAGCTGGCGAGGGACATCGAGCGCGACTTCTACCTGAGCGCGACGCAGGCCAAGGAGTATGGCCTGATCGACGAGGTCTTCCCGAAGCGGAACAAGTAGGTGGCCGCGCCGCCGCGTCCGGCGGGCGTGCTCGGGATGAAGGCCGGCGCGGCGCCGCCCCGGGCCGCGCCGCGGCGCGGCGTCGCGATGCCACGCCGCGCGCCACCGCTGTGGCGGGCGGAGCATTGCACGCGGGCGCGCAGCAGCGGAGCACGCGGGCTCGGCGCCGCATGCGCCGCGCGGAGCTCGCTCGATCCGCTGTTTTTCGCGCTTTTCGCGCGATGCGCGGCCGCGCCGGCGGCCGATCGCGGGGCGCCATCGGGTGATTCCCTGACTTCGGCCACAGGCTGGAGACCACCCCCGTTAGCTTGCGACGGTACGGGCACCGCACTAGAATCCGAGCGCGGCGTTTGGCTGCGCATCGCTGAAAATCCAGGGGACGGTGGAAGCCGTTCCCGCCGCAAGTTGGAGGGGCCGCCGCCGCGGCGGGACCCCACCTCTCATTGAAGCGGTAGCGTCGGCAGACCGCACTGAGGGTCGAAGTGGAGCGAAGGCGGGACGATCACTCGAATGGCAATCTAAGCTGCTCCTTCTGCGGCAAGTCGCAGAAAGAGGTGAAGAAGCTCATCGCGGGCCCCACGGTGTACATCTGCGATGAGTGCATCGGGCTGTGCAATGACATCATCGCGGAGGAGGTCGAGAAGGACGAGCCGTACGCGGGGTCGACCCCGGTGCCCAAGCCCGCCGACATCAAAGCGACCTTGGACGAGTACGTCGTCGGCCAGAACCGCGCCAAGAAGATCCTCGCTGTGGCGGTGCACAACCACTACAAGCGCATCGACAGCCGGGTCTCCTCGGACGACGTGGAGCTGTCCAAGTCGAACATCCTCCTGCTGGGGCCGACGGGGTCCGGCAAGACCCTGCTCGCGCAGACGCTCGCCAAGATCATCAACGTCCCCTTCGCCATCGCGGACGCGACGACGCTGACCGAGGCGGGGTACGTCGGCGAGGACGTCGAGAACATCATCGTCCAGCTCCTGCAGAACGCGGATCACGACGTCGAGCGCGCGCAGCGCGGCATCGTCTACATCGACGAGATCGACAAGATCAGCCGGAAGAGCGACAACCCGAGCATCACCCGCGACGTCTCCGGAGAGGGCGTGCAGCAGGCGCTGCTCAAGATCATCGAGGGGACGATCGCCAATGTCCCCCCGAAGGGCGGGCGCAAGCACCCGCAGCAGGATTTCCTGCAGGTCGACACGACGAACATCCTGTTCATCTGCGGCGGCGCGTTCGTCGGGCTCGATCAGATCATCCAGCGGCGCATCGGCCAGAACACCCTCGGCTTCGGCGCGGACATCAAGGCGAAGAAGGACTTCAAGCTGGGCGACCTGCTCAGCGTCGTCCAGCCGGAGGACCTCCTCAAGTTCGGGCTCATCCCGGAGTTCATCGGGCGCCTGCCGGTCGTGGCGACGCTCCACGAGCTGAACGAGGAGGCGCTCATCGACATCCTCACGAAGCCGAAGAACAGCCTGGTCAAGCAGTACCAGAAGCTCTTCGAGATGGACGGGGTGAAGGTCAAGTTCACCCGCGGCGCGCTCGTGGCGGTGGCTCGCCAGGCCCTCGAGAGGAACAGCGGCGCCCGCGGTCTTCGCGCCATCCTCGAGTCGGCGATGCTCGACATCATGTACGACGTCCCGTCCCGCACGGGGATCAAGGAGGTCGTCGTCAGCGAGGACGTGATCGTGAAGCACGAGCCTCCGCTCATCGTGTACACGAAGGAGGCGGAGCTCGCGTAGCGCTGACCCCCGGGGGGCGGCGGGCCGGAGCGCAGGCGCGGCCCGAGCCGTGCGCCCTCACCCCCCGGATGCGCCTCCGAGCGTGCCGGCGCCGTGTGTCCCTGGAGGGCAGCGGGACGAGCCGGCGGAAGTTCAGCATCAGATCCAGGCATTTGTGACAACCGAGGCGGGGGTGCCCCGACCTCCCGATACTCCCGGAAAGACGGCGGATGTTCTTCAAGAACGACAGTGATCGCGGCAAGAACGCACCCGAGCGCGGGATCGTCCCGTTGCTCCCGCTTCGCGACATCATCGTCTTTCCACACATGGTCTCGCAGCTGTTCGTCGGGCGCGAGCGCAGCATCGCCGCGCTCGACGAGGCGATGAACCGCGGCAAGGAGATCTTCCTCGCCGCGCAGCGCAACGCGAAGACGAACGATCCGACGCCGGACGACATCTTCGGCGTCGGATCGGTCGGCGCGATCATGCAGCTGCTCCGCCTCCCGGACGGCACCGTCAAGGTCCTCATCGAGGGCAAGCGCCGGGCGCGCATCCGCCGCTACGTCCAGAGCGATGCGTACTTCCTGATCGAGTACGACGAGATCGTCGAGAGCTCGGTCGCGAGCGTCGAGGTCGAGGCGCTGATGCGCTCGGTCCAGTCGACGTTCGAGATGTACGTCAAGCTCAACAAGAAGATCCAGCCCGAGGTCCTGATGGCGGTGCAGGCCATCGACGAGGCCTCGCGGCTGGCCGACACCATCATCGCCAACCTGCCGACCATCAAGCTGACCGACCGGCAGGCGCTGCTCGAGATGGAGGAGCCGCAGAAGCGGCTCGAGCGTCTCATCGAGTTGATGCAGGCCGAGATCGAGATTCTCCAGGTGGAGAAGAAGATCCGGAGTCGCGTCAAGAAGCAGATGGAGAAGACGCAGAAGGAGTACTATCTCAACGAGCAGATGCAGGCCATCCAGAAGGAGCTGGGCGGCGGCGAGCGCGACGAGTTCAAGAACGAGATCCAGGAGATCGAAGAGGCCCTCAAGACCAAGCGGATGAGCAAGGAGGCCGCCGCGAAGGTCAAGAAGGAGCTCAAGAAGCTGAAGATGATGCACCCCACGAGCGCCGAGGCGACCGTGGTGCGCAACTACATCGATTGGATCCTGGAGCTCCCCTGGTACGACAAGAGCGAGGAGCGTTATGACCTCGTCGAGGCCGAGCGGATCCTCGATGAGGACCACTACGGCCTCAAGAAGATCAAGGAGCGGATCCTCGAGTACCTGGCGGTCCAGGCGCTCACGAAGAAGCTCAAGGGCCCGGTGCTCTGCTTCGTCGGGCCGCCCGGCGTCGGCAAGACGAGCCTGGCGAAGTCGATCGCGCGCGCGACGGGGCGCAAGTTCGTGAGGCTGTCGCTCGGCGGCGTGCGCGACGAGGCGGAGATCCGCGGCCACCGCCGGACGTACATCGGCGCGCTGCCCGGCAAGCTGATCCAGTCGCTCAAGAAGGTCGGGACGAACAACCCCGTGTTCCTGCTCGACGAGGTCGACAAGATGTCGACCGACTTCCGCGGGGATCCGGCGGCAGCGCTGCTCGAGGTGCTCGATCCTGAGCAGAACCACACGTTCAACGACCATTACCTGGATCTCGATTACGACCTCTCCGACGTGATGTTCATCACGACGGCGAACACGCTCTCCGGCATCCCGGTGCCGCTCCAGGACCGCATGGAGGTCATCCAGCTCTCGGGCTACACGGAGTTCGAGAAGCTGAACATCGCGGTGAAGTACCTCGTGCCGCGGCAGCGCAAGGAGTGCGGCCTCGAGGACGTGTCGCTCGACTTCACGGAGGGCGCGCTCCGGACGATCATCCACCACTACACGAAGGAGAGCGGCGTGCGCTCGCTGGAGCGCGAGATCGCGAGCGTCTGCCGCAAGGTGGCCAGGCGGGTGGTGTCGGACGGCAAGGAGAAGCCGATCGAGGTCGTCGCGAAGAGCATCCCGAAGTACCTCGGCGTCCCGAAGTACCGGCTCGGCCGGCGCGAGGAGCGCGATGAGGTGGGCCTCGTGAACGGCCTCGCCGTGACCAACGTCGGGGGTGATCTGCTCCCTGCCGAGGCGACGGTGGTGCCGGGCAAGGGCAAGCTCGTGATCACCGGGCTGCTCGAGAAGGGGATGGAGGAGAGCGGGCACGCGGCGATGAGCTATGTGCGCTCGCGCCTCGACCGCCTCGGGCTCGAGGCGGACGTCTATCAGAAGGTCGACGTCCACATTCACTTCCCCGATTTCGTCCGCAAGGACGGGCCCAGCGCCGGCGTCACGATGGTGACCGCGCTCGTCAGCTCGCTCATGAAGGTGCCTGTCCGGAGGGATCTCGCGATGACGGGCGAGATCACGCTGCGCGGGCGTGTGATGCCGATCGGCGGGCTCAAGGAGAAGCTGCTCGCGGCCCACCGCGGCGGCATCGCGACCGTCATCCTGCCGAAGGAGAACCGGAAGGATCTCCGGGACGTGCCGCGGCGGGTGCTAAAGGCGCTGCGGCTCGTGCTCGTCGAGCACGTCGACGACGTGCTCCGTGAGGCGCTCATCCTGCCGGACGCCTATGCGATCTTCGGGCCGCCCAAGGGCGTCCTGGAGTACCGGGACGGCGAGCTCGTCACCGAGGCGGCGCCGGTCAAGGCGCCGCCGGCCGCGGCGGGCGAGCCGACGCCGGCCGCGCCGCCCGGCGCGTGAGCGCGGCGCCGTCGGATAGGCTGGCGGTCGCCGCAGAGACGCACTAGCTCTGCGTCGCCATGATTCGACGCGCACTGATTTCGGTATCCGACAAGACGGGATTGCTCCCGCTGGCCAGGCGGCTCGCGGAGAAGGGCGTGGAGATCCTCTCGACCGGGGGGACGCAGCGGGCGCTCGCGGACGCCGGCGTGCCGGTCGTCGGGGTGGAGGCCTATACCGGCTCTCCCGAGGTCATGGATGGCCGGGTGAAGACGCTCCATCCGCGGGTGCACGGCGGCATCCTGATGCGCGGCGCGATCGACGACGAGGACCTCGCGCGGCTCGGCGGAGCGCCGATCGATCTCGTGGTGTGCAATCTCTATCCCTTCGAGGCGACCGTCAGGAAGCCGGGGGTCGCGCACCCCGAGATCATCGAGAACATCGATATCGGCGGGCCGTCGATGGTGCGGAGCGCGGCCAAGAACCACGCGCGCGTCGCGGTGGTGGTCGATCCGGCCGACTACGATGCTGTGCTCGCCGAGATCGACAGGCAAGGTGAGGTGTCGAGCGCCACCCGCCGCCGGCTCGCCACCAAGGCGTTTGCGCACACGGCGGCCTACGACGGGATGGTGTCCGGTTACCTCTCCTCGCTCCCCGAGGAGGGTGAGCCGAGCGCCGCGGAGCGCGAGGCTTATCCGCGCTTCCTCACGCTCGCCCTCGAGCGGGCCTATCCGCTCCGGTACGGCGAGAACCCGCACCAGTCCGGCGCCTTCTATCGTGAGCGGGGCGCGGCCGCGGGGTCGCTCGCGCTGGCGGAGTCGCTGGGCGCGGGCGGCAAGGAGCTCTCGTTCAACAACCTCGTCGACGTGGACGCCGCGTTCGAGGCGGTGCGCGAGCTCACGCAGCCCGCCGCCGTCGTCGTGAAGCACACGAACCCGTGCGGCGTCGCGACCGGCGACAGCCTCGCGGCCGCCTACAGGACGGCGCGCGACGCGGACGCCGTGAGCGCCTTCGGTGGGATCGTCGCCCTGAACCGCGAGGTCGACCGCGCTGCCGCCGAGGTGCTCGTCGAGACGTTCCTGGAGTGCGTTGTCGCGCCCGCCTATACGCCCGATGCGCTGGAGGTGCTCCGGACCAAGAAGAACCTCCGGCTGCTCGCGACCGGCGCGCTCCTGCCCGCGGATCACCGGGAGCTGACGTTCAAGCGCGTCGGCGGCGGCCTGGTGGTCCAGGAGCGGGACGCCTCGGCGGCCGGCGAGGTGCGCGGCGGCCGGGTCGTGACGAAGCGCGCGCCGACCGAGAAGGAGCTCGAGGCGCTCGATCTCGGTTGGCGCGTCTGCAAGCACGTGAAATCCAACGCGATAGTGCTCGCGATTCCAGGGAGGACGGTCGGAATCGGCGCCGGACAGATGTCGCGGGTCGAGAGCGTGCGCATCGCCTGCAGCAAGGCGGGCGAGCGGGCTCGCGGGAGCGTCCTCGCGTCGGACGCGTTCTTCCCGTTCCCGGACAACGTGGTGCTCGCCGCGGAGCACGGGATCACGGCGGTCGCGCAGCCAGGCGGCAGCGTGAAGGACGCGGAGGTCATCGCCGCGGCCGACGCGGCGGGGATCGCGATGGTGTTCACCGGGGCCCGGCACTTCCGTCACTGAGCCGGTCTGGCACCGAGGTCCCGCCGCTGAACCGCCTCGCGCCTCTGTCCCGGGATGCGCGCGCTCCCACGCCCTTGCGTCGGAAGGGTGGGTCACGCTCGCAGAAAAGTTGACCTTTGCGCCTTGACTGTGATGATGGTCAACGCTGCGCCTGGGCAAAGCGCTGTGCGCGGCGCGAAGGAGCGAGCTGTGGGCGGAATCAGCGAGACGTGCAGCGTGTGCGGGACCGGATTCGAGGTCCAGTTCCGGTACCAGATGGAGGAGAAAGACGGCGGCTTCTCCTTCTTCTGCTCGCAGAAATGCCTGGAAAAGAGCCAGCTCGGCGGGCAGGACGGCGCCGTGCTCGCCACGTGCGACGCGTGCGCGAAGCGGTTTCCGCCGGATCTCGTGTCCCAGGTGCTCTACGTCGCCGGGCGCCGGCACTACGCGTGCTCGCTGGGGTGCCGGACGCAGCTGGTCCGTGAGGCGAAGGGGGTGCGGCTCGGCGACATCGCGGCGGCGGCCGCGGCGCCGGCCGAGGGAGCGACGCCGAGCGGTGACGAGGCGCCGCCGGCAGGAGGCGGGTCGCGCGCCGCCGTGGCGGCAGGTGAGCCGGCGCCGCCGGCGGCTCGGGCGAGCGCCCAGGGTGAGGCGACGGGGCGGGCCGCGCCGGCCGTTGCGCCGGCCGCGTCTGCCGCTCGCCCGGCGGAGGTCAAAGGGCAGGGCGCGGTCGCGGTGCCCCTGTCGCCGGCGGGGGGCGCGAAGCGGCCGGCGCAGCCGCCGCAGCGCCCGGCCGGGGTGCCCCGCTGCCTGGCCGTGTTCAACCACAAGGGCGGTACGGGCAAGACGACGACGGCCGTGAGCGTGGCGGCCGGGCTCGCGGCGCGCGACAAGCGGGTGCTCCTCGTCGACACCGACGCGCAGGGGAACGTCTCTGTCTCGCTCGGCGCGGGCGCGGAGCGGTCGCTCTATCACGTGCTCGTGATGGGGCTCCGGGTCGCGGACGCGACCAAGACGGTGCGACCGAACCTGGATCTCCTGCCGTCCAACGAGACGCTCGCCGCGGCAGAGCTCTACCTGGCAGGGCGCCAGAACCGCGACCGCGTGCTCTCGGATCGCCTCTCCGCCGCGGCGGCCGAGTACGATTACGTGGTGCTCGACTGCTCGCCGAGCCTGTCGTTGATGAACCAGAACGCGCTGGTGTTCGCCGACAGCGTGCTCGTCCCGGTCGCGTGCGACTATCTGTCGCTCGTCGGCGTCCGGCAGGTGATCAAGACGGTGAAGAACGTGAACGCGCTGCTGCATCACCCGGTGCAGATCTGGGGCGTGCTGCCGACCTTCTACGACGGCCGCGCGAAGATCGCGCGCGAGGCGGTGAGCACGATGAAGCAGCACTTCGGGGAGCGCTGCCTCGCGCCGATCCGGCAGGCGATCAAGGTCAAGGAGGCGCCCGCGCAAGGGCAGACGATCTTCGAGTACGCGTCGGGAACCCCTGCCGCGGACGACTACCTCGCGGTGGTCGATCGCATCATCGAGAGCCGCGAGCGCAGCACGGCGGGCCCCGAGGCAGGGGCGGCGCGCGACGGGACAGCATGGAGCGTCGACCGGGGGGACGCGGCCACCGAGCGGCCGGGCGCTGCGGCGGCGGGGGCGTGAAGGGACCCGCGGACGCGGAGTCCCGCTGGATGAAGGGACCCGCGGACGCGGGGTCCCGCTGGATGAAGGGACCCGCGGACGCGGGGTCCCGCTGGATGAAGGACCCGCGGACGCGGGGGTTCGCTGAATGAAGGGCCCGCAGTCGCGGAGCCTCGACCGGGCAGGGGAGCTGGAGGAAGCAATGAAAAGCGAAGGCGATCTCGGGGGCGCCGCGCGGGCGCTGCTCGATCGCGACGAAGTGGAAGGTGTTTTGTCCGGGGCGTTCTATACGTCCACGGAAGCGCCTCGCGTGCGCGCGAAGGCCCGGACGAGCGGCGCCGCATCCGAGCCGGGTGCTGCGCCGGCGCCGGAGAGACCGCAGCACTACAAGGTCATCTGTATCTCGATGTACACCGAGGATCTCGAGCGGCTGGACGAGATGGTCAGCTCGCTCAAGGCGCGCGGGATGACCAAGGCCAACAGGAGCGCGCTGATCCGGCACGCGCTCTCCCAGGTGGACCTCGACAAGATCCCGAAGGGGATTTAATCCCTTCTTCCAGGGAGACTTCGACAGGACGCAGGGCGCGACGTCCGCATTTCCATCATCGTGCGGCGGGCGCGGCGGGCGCGGCGGGCGCGGCGGGCTCCGGGGGGCCCTGCGCGGTGCCGTGGGGGACCTGCGACCGGCCGGCTTTCCCGGGAGCCGGCGAGCGGCGGAGGGCCCCTGCACAGGCGCCGGCGCTCGCGGCGTCGTGGCGCTGCGCCTCGTCCCCCGGCCGCCTCGCCGCGGGCATGCGGCGTGCTTCACGTGCTAGAGTCGAGGCCTACCAGAGAGGGAACATGGACCAGAACTACGTAGGATACGGGACACGCTCGTCGGTGCTCCGCGCCGGTGCCGAGTCGCGCGAGCGCTTCATCGTGCGAACGTACAACCACCTGTTCGGTGCGATCGTCCTCTTCGCTGCGATCCAGATCGCGCTGTTCAAGACCGGCGTCGCCTCGGTCATCGCCAGGGCGATGATGGGTACGAGCTGGCTGCTGGTTCTCGGGGCGTTCATGCTCGTGAGCTGGCTGGCCAGCCGCGCGGCGCACACGTCGGTCTCGAAGCCGGCGCAGTACGCCGCGCTCGGCGGCTTCGTGCTCGCCCAGGCGATCGTCTTCGTGCCGCTCCTTTACATCGCGGACATGGTCGCTCCCGGCGCGATCCAGAGCGCTGGGCTCGCCACGATGGCCGGCTTCGCCGGGCTCACCGCGATCGCGTTCGTGACCCGCAAGGATTTCTCGTTCCTTGGGGCTCTCCTGCGCTGGGGCGCCATCTGCGCGCTCGTCCTCATCGCGGCAGGCGCGCTGTTCGGCTTCCAGCTCGGCACCTTCTTCAGCGTCGCCATGGTCGCGTTCGCTGGGGCCGCCATCCTCTACGACACGTCGAACATCCTGCACCACTTCCCCGAGGACCGGTACGTCGGCGCCGCGCTCGAGCTCTTCGCGTCGGTCGCCATGCTGTTCTGGCATGTGCTCCGTCTCTTCATAAGCTCCCGCGACTGAGCGGGGCGCACCCGCTTCGGATACGGGCCCACCTCGACGTTTTCGGTGCTCGGCGTACGAGAGTACGCCTGTGCGCCGAAAACGCCGATCTGGGCCCGTCTCCTGTGCGGGTGCACCCCGCTCGGGCGGGGGCCGTCGCGGAGAAGGGTTCGGGCGGGGGGCGTTGCGGAGAGGGACTCGGGCGGGGGGCGTTGCGGAGAGGGACTCGGGCGGGGGGGCGTTGCGGAGGAGTGAGGAGAGGGGGCGTCCGTTGCGGAGGAGTGAGGAGAGGGGGCGTCAGGAGCCGAAGAGGGCTTGTAGCGCTCTCGTCAGCGAGAAGAGCATGAGAGCTGCCAGGGCGAGGATGCCTGCGAGCGCCAGGAACAGGCCGGCGTAGAAACGAAGATTCGAGGGCGGCGCGCCGCCCTGCGTTCGCGCTGCGAGGTGGGCGCGCAGCAAGTCGAGGTTGCGCGCGTTCGCCTTGTAGGTCGCATCGAAGAGATCGCCTACGAGTGGGACCGTGCCGAGCAGCGTCTCGAGGCCCACGTTGAGCACCATGCGCAGCACCGCGGAGGCGGGGAGACGGTAACGCGTCGCCGCGAGCACGATGTAAATCGAGAGCACGAAACCGATGAGATCGCCGACCCCAGGGATCAACCCGATCACGGCGTCGTAGCCGACCCGGTAGCCGACTCCAGGGATACGGATCGAGTTGTCCAGAAAATGCCCGAGGGCGTTCAAGCGTTTTAGCCGCTCGTCCTCGAGATCAACGGCCTTCAGCGGGGCGAGCGGCGGCACGGGCATGGCGGACCCATCTCTGCGAAGCGGATCAGACATCCGTTGCAGTTTACTTCTCGCCCCCTCGAACGGCGACTCGAGAGAGAGACCGCGGGGCGGCGTCGCAGGGACGCGCGGCGCGGGGGCGAGGATCGGGCAGGAGCACGTCGCCTCGAGAGGGGGTCGCGGGCGGGCGCTGCCGCCATTGCGGCGACGGCGCCGTGATCCATGCTGGCGCCTGCCATGCCGAGCCCGCGCGCCCTGGTTCGCAGCTCCGGAGCGCGCCGAGCGCTGCTCGGCCTCGCCAGCGCGCTGCTCGGGACGCTCGGCGGAGGCGAGGCGCGCGCGCAGGGAAGGTACGAATCCGCGCTCCTCGGCGGGCGATCGGCGCTCCTGGGGGGCACGGGGGTCGTGCTGGGCGTCGACGGCGCCGCGCCCTTCCTGAACCCAGCCACGATCGTCCGCATCGAGGACCGGAACATCGCGTTCTCGTCGGCGTTCTTCCGCTACGCGCACCGCACACTGCAACGGTGGCACCAGCCAGGGCCGGTCGACCCCGGCCTCTACGGCGATCTCCGGCTCGATCGCACGTCGGTGAGCGATCATGGGCTGGACAGCCTCCCCGACGCGACATGCTATTTCTTCAACTGGAAGAGCGGCGCACGAGGCGCGGATTCGACGCGGGTGCCGGTCGGCCGCCAGGTCGTCGCCGCCTGCCTCGGAAAGACGGAGGAGAACGAGTTCGGGTTCGACGCGCTGCGATTCTCGGGGGAGTCCGCCTCGCGGCGCGTGAGCCAGGCACAGACGCTCCGCTACGCGTGGGGTCGCTTCAGCGCCGGCCCTTCGTGGAGCTACAGCGCCACCCCGCGCCTCGCCGTGGGCGCCTCGCTCTCGCTCGTGCGCACCCGCTACGCGAGCTCGCTCGGCGTCGCCAGCCTCGTGGAGGACACCAGCGCGGGCTCGGCGAGCAGCGCTACCTACCAGGCCGCGCTCTCGGGCGATTCATGGGACCTCCTGGCGCACCTCGGCGTGACGTACCGGCTGAACCGGGTGTTCTCGGCCGGGATCAGCCTGCGGACGCCCAGCGTTCACGCCGTCGACTCCCTGGACGCGAGCTACGCCGACACGCGCGCCGACGGGACGGCGGCGGCGCGCTACTGGGCCGGTGAAGGGGAGTTCGTGGCCCCCTCTCCAGCCCGCGTCGCGGTCGGCGCGAGCGCGGAGTGGAGCAGGCTGCGGCTGGAGCTCGACGGCTTCTTCTATATGGGCCAGCGCGAGTTCGCGCGGATCGCCGCCGATCGCGAGGAGATCGCGATCGCGGGGGGCGCGGTGACGAGCCGGGCGCGGGGCCGCCTCGACATCGTCGAGGCGGCGGCGCCCATCGTCAACGTCGGGCTCGGCGCCGAGGTGTTCCTCACGCGCGACCTCAGCCTCGTGGGCGGCGTCGCCTCCGATTTCAACGCGCTGTCGAGCCTGCGAGGCCCCATGTCCGCCGAGTCGAAGCTCTTCTTCGAGCGGATGAGCGGCGCCCACGCGTCGCTCGGGTTGGTCTCCTATACCCGGTACGGCGACCTCGTGTTCGGCGCGCGCCTCGATTACGCGGCCGGGCAGATGGCGGCCGTCAACGCGTTCGCGTCGCCGGTGCGGCTGGAGCCCATCGACTGCAGCGAGATCGGCGCGACCCTGGTGGTCGCCGGGAGGATCAGCCTGCGCACCGTGGAGGACGTGGCGCGCGAGATCGGCGACGCCGTGGAGGGCTCGGCCGCCGCGCCCCCCGAGCGGACCAGGCCGAGGGAGCCGATGCGGGCGCCTGTTCGAGAAGACTGAGCGGCGCGCGGCGCTCACGCCGCCCCGGCGTCCCGCGGGCGCACCCCGGCGCGCTCCGCGAGGGCCTCGGCCTCCGCGAGGGCCTCGGCCTCCGCGAGCGCCTCCGTCTCCGCGAGGGCCTCGGCCCCGGCGAGCGCCTCCGCGTCGCCTTGCTCCCTCAGGCGCTCGAACGCCGCGAGCGCCGCCGGCGCGACCGCCGAGAGCCAGCGCCGGCTCGCGGCGTCGAGCCGGAGCTCCTCGCGGAGCCGCTCCACCTCGCCAGCCCCCGCGGCGCCCGGGCTCGCCGCCGCGCGGCACACGTCGGCGAGCAGCTCGTCGCGCGCGTTCAGCGGCAGATCCGCGTCCCGCTCGGTGAGGCGCGCGGCCCCGGCGATGTCGCCCTCCCGCGCGCGCAGCGCGAGCGCCACCCGCAGCCTGGCCCTCTCCAGGAACGGGTACGACGCGTACCGCTCCGCGAGCAGCGCCATCTCGGCGCGCGCGTCGGCGCGCCGGTCCATCGCCGCGAACAGGAACGCGCGCTCGGCCAGGAGCGCAGGCAGCAGGATGTCCGCCGCCGTCGCGCGCGCCGCCTCGGTGCCCAGCCGCGCGAGCCCCGCCTCGCACGCCGCGAGCGCCGCCGGCAGCTCCCCTCGCCGCTCCGAGAGCTCGGCGAGCGCGAGGTGCGCCTGCGCCGCGGCCGCGGGCACCATGCTTCGCGTGAGCGCCTCGATCTCACCCTTCCCCCGCTGCTCCTCGCCCTTCGCCACGGCGATCTGGGCGGCCATGAAGCGCTGCGAGAGCTTGCGCGCGCGCGCCATGTTCACGAGCACGGCCCCGACGAGCATCACGATGAAGAGGATCGGCAACGCCAGGACGATGGAAAGCGGTCCGACGATCGGCTCCGCTGGCAGGCGCTCGACCTCGGGCGCCACCGTCGGCGCCCGATCGGAGCTCAAGAGCTGCCACACCCCCAGGAACAGCATCACCAGGGCCGCCCACAGGAGCAGCACGCGGCGCGCCGCCCTCGTCACCGGCTGGCGGTTGCTCCCCACGCGCCCGTCCGCCGCGGCGCGCGCGGAGGCGTCGGCGCGGTCCACCTCCGCGCGCGACAGCTCCTCGACGCCGCCCGCCGCCAGCGCGGGGGCGCGCATGAACGGCGCCGCGTCGGGTGAGATGCGCGCCGCCCAGTCCGCCGCCGAGAGCTCGCCTGAAGCCTCCGGCTCCCGCTTCGCGCCGGTGCGGTAGACCGAGCTCGCCTTCGCCTTCAGCATGCGCTGGTAGGCGCGGACGAGGGCGCGCTCGCGCGGGCGCGTGTGCTCGACGAGGAGGCCCCGCTCGCGGAGCAGGTGCGCCCGCAGCGCCTCCCTGTCGCCCGAGCGCTCCAGGAGCACCGCGGCCGCGAGCTCCGCGCGGGCGAGCGCTTCGGGCGACGCCAGGGCGCTCGTCCGCACGAGCTCGATGTCCGCCGCGGCGCCGTCGCGATCGCTCGTCGAGGCGCGGAGCAGGGCCCTCAGCGAGCGCGCCGCGGCGATCGTCGCGTGCTCCAGGTGAAAGGAGAGCGGGTCGGTGCGGCGGGTCACCGCGGCGTCGGCGCGGGCGAGCGCGCCCGCGAGATCGCCGCGCTGCATGGCGGCGAGCGCGCGCTGGACGTCGATGACGCGCAGGACGTAGCGCGAGCGGTATGTCGCTTCCGCGTAGTCGAGCAGCTCGGCGGCGTCCTCGCGCTGGCCGGACGCCGCGAGGTTGTACGCCTTGTTGACGACCTGCACGGCGACGCCGATCGAACGGGCGCGAAGCCCGATCGCGATCATGAGCGCGCCGGCCATCCCGAAGGGCAACCCGGCCGCGACGCTGCCGATCCCCGTCGCGCTCACTCCCGCGCCCACCAGCGCCATCGACGCGCCGATCGCGATCTGCCGGTTCGCCAGGCGGCGCGCCGCGTGCGGTGTGATCCCGAACCTTGCAGGCAGCTCTCTCGCCATCCCGCGAGCGTAAGAGACCGCCGGCCGCGCGGGCTAGAGGGGTCGGCAGGCGCGGCCTGGCCGACCGGAGCGGGAGCTCCATTGTTCTTGTTTGCGACTTTGCGGCTTTGCGACTTTGCGTTGAAATCTCTCTCCGGATCCCTGGCGGGCGGAGCTAGGGCAGGGGCGCCGGCGGGTCGATCGGCTCGACGCGCACCCGCTCCTCGTAGAGCGCGCCGCCCTCGCCGATGTCCGTGGTGCGCGCGGTGATCAGCGCGTTGGCGCAGCGGCCGTCCCGGAGGTGGCCTCCCTTCGGGAGGAGCGCGACGTCGCGGCGCTGGGCAGGATCGTGGCGGAGCAGCGCCGTCATGGCGCCGACGCGCGACGTGATCCGGCAGGCGCCGCCGTCGGGCACGCCGCCGGCCGCGTCCGGGTGGACCGTGACGACGGCCGGACCGTGCTGGGGTCGCGCCCACTGCGACGACTGGGACTTCTCGGTGGAGAGCGCCATGAGCAGCAGCGGGTATTCGCTCGCGTCGGGATCCTCGCGCTCCTCGGGCGCCTCGGTGATGAGGTTGACCCGGCCGCTCGGGGTCGGGAACTTGCGGTCCTCGAACAGCACCTTCGGCGCCAGCGGGTTGCGCACCGGCCCGCGCTCCAGCGTCTCGAGCGTGACACCGAGCGGCGCGAGCCTGGGCTCGGTGACCCGCCGCTTCCAGTCGCGGGCGCTGCCGTCGAGCGCGCCGCCGAGGCCCACGCGCCGCGCGAGCGCCTGCATGATCTCGAGATCGCTCTTCACCCCGGCCGGGGGCGGGACCACGGGCGTGGCGACGCCGAGGTAATGGTGGCCGTAGGCGCCGACCACGTCGTCCGCCTCGAGGAGCGTCGTCGTGGGCAGCACGAGGTGGGCGACCCGCGCCGTGTCCGTGAGGAAGGAGTCGACAACGACGACGAGGTCGCGCGTCCGGAGCGCCTCCGCGACGGTGTCGGACTCGGGCAGCATGGCGACCGGGTTGCCCGCGGTCACCCAGACGGCGCGGATCGGCGGGTCGCTCATCCCGAGCACATCGCGCCCGAGCAGGGGCTCGCAGACGGTGCGGGGCGCCGGGCGCTCGCCCTCGAACGGCGAGAGGTCGAACGCGCCGCGCCGCTTGAAATAGAACGAGACGCCGCCGCCCGGGATGCCGAGGTTCCCGCTCACCGCCCCCAGCGCGTCGAGGGCGCGCACGATCGCGCCGCCCGTGGTGCGCCGGCCCATGCCCCAGCCCACGAGGATCGCCGTGGGCCTCTCGGCGAGGCGGCGCGCGAGGTCCAGGGCCGCGCGCTCGGGCACGTCGGCCTCGCGGCACCACGCGGCGACCGAGCTCCGGCGCGCGAGCGCGCGGAAGGCGTCGAGGTGATCGCAGTAGTCCGCGGCGCGCGGATCGGCCCACCCCTCGTCGAAGAGCACGCGCGCGACGGCCATCGCGAGCGCGAAGTCGCCGCCGGGGCGCGGCTGGTAGAACGCCCCGCAGAGCGACGCCGTCCTGTGTTGCACCGGATCGATGAGCACGAGCTCCGCGCCGCGCGCCTTGGCCTCGCGCAGCACCGGGAGCGTGTGAGGGCTCGAGGTGAAGACGTTCTTGCCCCAGAGGAGGATGTGCCGGGCGTTGAGCAGATCGGCGAGGTCATGGCTGTCCTCTTCCCCGAAATCGGCGAGCTGCGCGGCGTCGCCCGCGCCGGAGCAGATGTCGCCGCGCTTGACCGTGACCGGCCCGAACCGCGCGAAGAACGCGTCGGCGATGCCCGTGAGCATCCCGAGCGAGCCGCCGCTCCGGTAATGGAAGATCGCGGCCGGGCCCGACTCGCGCCGGATCGTGAGGAGCTGCTCGGCCGCGGTGTCGAGCGCTTCCTCCCAGGAGACGGGCGTGAGCTCGCCGCCCTTGCGGAGCAGCGGCGTCGTCAGCCGCTCGGGTGAGTACTGGGTCTCCAGGAAGCGCGACGTGCGGTAGCAGAGGAAGCCCCGCGTGATCGGGTGGTCCGGGTCGCCGCCGAGGCGCACGACGCGGCCGTCCTCCACGGTGGCCACGATGCTGCAGGCGTCGGGGCAGTCGCGGTTACAGGTCGTCTTGCGGAGCTCCTGCATGGCGGCAGCGTAGATCGAGCCTGCGGGGCGGTACACCCGCCCCGCCCCCCGGACGTCCGTCCGGACCTGGCCGGGCTTCCACGCCGCGCCGGGGCGGCTCCGCGCGCCGGATCAATCGGCCGCGAGCCGCTCGGGCGCGTACTCCCGCGAGTCGTCGCCCGAGACCTCCTGGGCGATCGCCCGCAGCTGCTCGTAGCGCTCGCGCAGGAGCGACCACAGCCGATCGCGGATGTCCCTCGAGTCGAGCCGCTCCGGCGGGCGCGTGTTGCTGAGCAGCCACTTCGCCGTGCTGTTCAGCTGGGTCAGCTCCTCCCTCGTGATCGGGATCCGGCTCTGCACGTGGCTCCACCGGTCCAGGATGAGGTTGGTGATGGTGGCCGTCGCGCTCGCGGGATCGCCGGCGACGAGCGCGCGCCGGACGATGCCGAAGGTCTCCGGGACGATGCTGCGCGGGAAGTACACCTCGGCCGTGGCGAGCGTCGGGCGCAGCGCCCCGTAGAGCAGATCGAGCTTCTCGACGATCTCGGGCGGCGGCGCGCTCTCGGGCTGCATGCGCGTCACCGCGTAGTCGAGCGCCATCGCGAGCTCCGGCAGGCTGCGGATCGCGTCGAAGCGGGACTTCGGCAGCCGGCGCCGGTGGCGCGCCGGATCGCGCGTGACGGACTGCACGGCGCGCCGGACGATCGCGAGCACCCCGCTCGCGTCGCCGCGAAAGGCCTGCACGTTGGCCGCGGGCAGATCGCTCGCCGGCATCGCGTACCGCTCGTAGCGCTCCCGATCCAGGCTCTCGTCGCCCCGGGCCCGCGGGTCGGCCTGCAGCGGCGCGGCGCCGGCCGACGAGGCCGCTGCGGCCCGCTCCGGGCCCGCCTGCCGCGGCTCTCCGGCGCCGGCAGGCTCTCCTGGAGAGGGCGCCGCCGCGTCCTGCATCGTCTCTCCCGGACCAGGCGCCGGCCCGGATGTCGTGCTCTGGGCGGTGCTCTCGGCCTCGAGCGGTGTGGACCGGAGCGCTGGATCCCGCAGCGCCTCGAGGTCGTCTCGCGCACGCGTCATCTCGGCCATCGTACGTAAGTCGGCACTTCGGCACAAGATCCGCAGGCGCACGAGCGCGCTCGCGCGGGGCTCAGGTCAGCAGCGTCCATGGCGCGCCGCAGGCGCCGCCTCGCCCACCGGTGTCATCGCGTCCCGCAAGCGTCACCGCGCACACACACGAGCGGAGGGGTGGCCCGCGATGGATCCTCCACCTTCCGCGTGGATCACGCGTCGAGCGCGTCCCAGAAGGTGCGCAGATCGTCCGAGAGCGGCGCCTCGATGCGCACGCGTTCGCCTGTCATCGGATGCGTGAGCTCAAGGAGCGCGGCGTGGAGGGCGTGACGGTCGAGCTCGAGCGCGCGGCGGTCGTCGTCGGTGAGCACGCCGTCGGCGCCGCGCGCGAACATGCCCTCGTCCGGGCCGTAGAGCTTGTCGCCGACGAGCGGGAGGCCGCTCGCCGCGAGGTGGACCCGGATCTGGTGCTGCCGGCCGGTCTCGAGCGTGCAGCGGACGAGCGCGTAGCGCCGGCCGGTGAGGGGATCGGCGCGGCGGCCCAGCACCTCGCACGCGGTGGCCGACGCGAGGCCGCGGCCCGGCGGCGCGACCCGCATCTTGACCTTGTAGCGGCTCGCGTCGTCGAGCTCGAGCGGCAGCTCGACCCGGAACGTCTCGCGCTCGGGCCAGCCCCACGCGATCGCGGCGTAGCGCTTGACGACGCCGGTGCGCTCCTCGAACTGCGCCTTCACGGTCCGATCGGCCTCGGGCGTGCGGCAGAGCAGCAGCACGCCGCTCGTCTCCCGGTCGAGCCGGTGGGCCAGGAACAGCCGCTCGCCGGGGCGCGCGGCCTCCATCATCTTGATCACGGTGCTCTTGTGGTACCGCGCCGTGGGGTGCACCGGCAGGCCCGCCGGCTTGTCGATGGCGAGCAGCGCGTCGTCCTCGTAGAGGACCGGGATCGGGGTGTCGGGCGCCTGCTCGTCCCACGGCTCGCGCCAGAGCAGGATGCACTGCTCCGGCCGGACGCGATCGCTGCCGCGCAGGCGCCGCGCCTCGGGCGAGTAGGCGCCGCGGGCGACGATCTCGGCGGCGCGCGTGCGGCTCGTCCGCTTGAGCTGGGTCTGCACGAACCGGTCGAGCCGCATGCCGGCCGACTCAGGCGGCACGCGCAGCACGGTGACGACCGACCCCTCCGGCACCTCCGCGGGGCGCACCACCGGCGTGCCGCGGCCGAAGGGGCCGCTCGTGCCGGCGAGCTCTCGCGCGCTGATCCTGGTCATGGGCCGAGCCGGCCTTGGCCTTTAGCAAAAGCGCCGGCCCGTGGCGCGGAAAAGGGGCGGCGCGCGTCGGCGCGTCGTTCGCTGGGGTCACTGGGGGACGAGGATCTCGCAGGGGAAGTCGAACGAGATCTCCTGCGCGTCCTTGAGCTGCTCGCAGGCGTCGCCGACGAGGGTGAGCTGCGTGGCGCTCTCCATCGTCCAGCCGTTCTGCGCGTCGTAGGGCACGGGCGTGCCGTCGAGGAGCACCTGGCCGAGCGACGCGTTGCGGACGTCGACCTCGATCGAGCCCTGGAGGTCGAAGGTGCAGCTCTTGACGCCGGCGATGGCCGCGTCGAGCTCGTCCTCCAGGGAGGACGCGTCGGTGGGGTCCGGCGTGTAGTACGTGGCGGTGCCGCCGGCGTCGGCGTAAGTGCCTGCGCCGGTGAAGCAGTCCGCGTCCGTGCCGCTCCTGGGCCGCTGGACGGGCTGGCCCGCGCCGGCGTTCGCCACGTCCTGCAGGTGCTGCGCGAGCGCGCCCGACCCGAGGCCGAAGACGAACGTGCCGATGCCCTGCTCGTAGGCGTCCTGCGCCGCGCCGACGACGTCGTCGCGCGCGCACTCGGCCCGCACGTCGTCGCAGCGATCGGGCTCGCCGTCGGTGACGAACAGGATGTACTTGGGGCCGGGCTCCGGGAACGCGAGGAGCTCCGGGACGACCGTCTCGTTGAACGTCATGGCGGTGGGCGTCTCGAGCTTGCCGGGCGGCACCGTGGAGGCCTCTTCGTAGGCGGCCGAGATGGCGGCGTGGTGGTTGAGGGCGATGCCGTCGGCCCTCGCGAGCAGCGGGCACTGCCTGTTCTCGATCCCGGTGAACGTCACGAAGCCGAAGCGCACCCGGTCCTGCAGCCTGTCGACGACGCTGAGCACCGCGGTCTTGAGCGGATCCCAGAAGCCGCTGCCGTACATGCTGCCCGAGCGATCGACGACGATCATCACGGTCGGCGTCTGCGGCTCGAACGTGATGTCGAGCTGCTGGCACGCGCCGCCGCCGCCGCCGTCCGTGCCGCTCGAGCTGTGCGAGCCGGCGAAGTCGAGCCCCGCGCCGCCTTCGCCGAAGCCCGAGCCCGAGCCGGGGCCGGCGACGCCGCCCGCGCCGCCCGCGCCGCCGCTGCCGCCATGGCCACCGATGCCGCCGGAGCCCTGGGACGAACCGTCGCCGTCGTTCTTGCCGCCACAGTTCACGGCGACGCCGGTGGCGAGGAGGGCGAGGAGCAAGGAAAGCCTGGGAAAATTAAGGGTACTGCGCATGGATAAACGATACACAGGGCAGGACGGCCTGTCTCCGCCATGTAGGGCCCTGGAAGTGGATGCATGTAGGGCCCTGGAAGTGGATGTGGCGCGGATGGAAAGTTGCTCCAAAACGGCGCGCATGGCGCTGCCTCGGCGGCGACACCCGGGCGCTGGCCAGCGTTCAGCGCCGCTGTGGGTTCGGAGCCGCGCTGTACGCGCCCCGGTTCGTGCTACACACGGCGCCCGCATGGACATCCTCTTCGCTGCGTCCGAGATCGCGCCCATCGTCAAGGTCGGCGGCCTGGCCGACGTCGTTTCGTCGCTCTCGAAGGCGCTCCGGCTGCTCGGGCACAAGGTGACGATCGCGCTGCCGCGCTACCAGGCGCTCGACTCGAGCGGGCTGATGATGGCGCGCCGCCTCACCCCGATGCCGCTCGAGGTCGACGCGAAGGTGTCGCCGGGCGGGCCGATCCAGGTGACGCTCTTCGACGGGCGGCTCAGCACGGGCGTGGAGCTCGTCGTCCTCGACGTACCAGGCTTCCACGATCGACCCGGCATCTACGGCGAGGAGGGGCGCGACTACGAGGACAACGCGCGCCGGTTCTCCCTGTTCTCCCGCGCCGTCGTGGAGCTCGTCCGCCAGCGCGCCCGGTCGGGCTCGCCGTTCGACATCGTCCACGCCCACGACTGGCCCACGGCCATGGTGCCGTACCTGCTCCGCCACCAGCAGTCCGCGCCTGGCCGGACCGTGCTGACCCTCCACAACGCCGCGCACCAGGGCCTCTTCCCGAAGGACGCGCTCGCCTACCTCGGCCTCGACGACGACCACTTCCGGCCCGAGCGGCTCGAGTTCTACGGCCAGCTCAATTTCCTCAAGGGCGGCATCCTGGCCGCGGACGCGCTCACCACCGTCTCGACCACGTACGCGAGCGAGATCCTCACGCCGAAGCAAGGCGAGCGCCTCGACGGCGTGCTCCGCACCCGGGCGAACCAGCTGTCCGGCATCGTCAACGGCATCGACTACGCCGTCTGGAACCCGATGACCGATCCGGCCATCATCGCCCGTTACGACGCGGAGGACGTGAGCAACAAGGGCCGCTGCAAGAGCGCGCTCCTCCAGGAGCTCGGGCTCGAGATCCGGCCGGATCGCCCGCTCCTCGTGTCCATCGGCAGGGTGGTCGCGCAGAAGGGCAGCGACCTGCTCGCGAACGCCATGCCGAAGATCCTGAAGGGCGACGTCAGCGTCGTCGTGGCCGGTGAGGGCGACGCCGAGCTCATGGAGAAGCTCTCCGCCGCCGCGGCCAAGGCGCCCGAGCGGGCGAAGTTCCTCGGCGGGGTGAGCGAGGCCGTCGTGCACCGGCTCATGGCCGCGGCCGACCTCGTGGTCGTGCCGTCGCGCTTCGAGCCGTGCGGCCTCGTGCAGCTGTACGCGCAGCGCTACGGCGCTGCCCCGGTGGCGTGCAGGACCGGAGGCCTCGTCGACACGATCGTCGACATCGACGCCGCCCTGGAGACCGGCACGGGGTTCCTGTTCGACAAGCCGACGGCCACGTCGCTGCTCGGCGGCGTCCAGCGCGCCCTCGCGGCCCTCACGTCGCCCCGCTGGCCCGCGGTCCAGCGCCGCATCATGCGCCTCGACCTCGGCTGGGACCGCCCCGCGCGCCGCTACGTCCAGGTCTACCGCCAGGCCCTCGCCAGCTGAGCGCCGCGCGCGGTCGCCGAGCACCGCGCGCGGTCGCGAGGCGCTGCGCGCGGTCGCGAGGCGCTGCGCGCGGTCGCGAGGCGCTGCGCGCGGAACGGAAACGGCTCGCGACACCGCGTGAAGGCGCGGCCCGACCGAGATCAGGCGCCCTCCGCGCGACAACGTGTCGCATTGGCGCAGGGCAGGAGCCTCGCCTATAGGAGCGGCCGTGCTGGCCAGAGCCGTCGCCGGTGTGGTGCTCCTGCTGTCGCTCGCGGTGCATCCGAGGGCCGCGCGCGCGTCGGCCTGCTGCGGTGCGGGGCACGGCATGGCCCAGTGGCTCGCTCCCTCGGAGCGCGCCGCGGCGAGCTTCTCCGTCCGGCTCAGCGAGCAGCTCGGGGCGTGGGCGGTGGACGGAGGCTTCGACGCGTCCGGCGAGGGCGTCTATCACCGCGAGCTGAAGGCCGAGGCCGGGTGGCTGGTGCGGGCCGGGGATCACCTCCAGCTCGCCGTGTCCGTGCCGATGATGGTCACCTGGAGCGGGGTGGGGCTCGGCGCCACGTCGTCCGGCGGCGGGCCGGGTGACCTGGGCGCGGCAGTCAGGATCGACCTTATCGACGGCGCGGCGTCGCCGTGGATCCCGTCCGCCGCGTTCACGCTCGGCGTGACGCTCCCGACCGGGCGCGGCCCGAGCACCGGGGCGGCGCCGCTCGACGCCGGCGTGAGCGGCGCGACCGGCGCCCGCGCGATGGGCGTCGACAGCGTCGACATCACCGGCGCCGACACGACCGGCCTCGGGGTGGCCGAGATCCGGCCGGGGATGGTCTTCGAGAAGTCGTGGGGCTCGTTCCACGCGCTGCTCGCCGCCTCGACGAGCGTCCGCACCAGCCACCGTCTCCCTGACGGCGACGCGGCGCGGTCCGCGCCCCGCGTGCAGATCCTCGCCGCGGCGGGGCCCTCGTGGCCCTCCGGCGCCTCGCTCACCGTGGGCGCGCTCCACGAGCGCGAGGGCGCGCCGAGCGAGGATGAGCCTGGGCCGGGCCCCCGCAATCCCATGGGAAAGGAGCGCGCGCGGACGGCGCTGCTCGCCGTGCTGGCCCACGACGTCGGCGCGCGCTGGACCGCCGTCGGCAACCTCCAGGTGGACGTGCCGATCTCCGGGATCGGCCGCAACGAGGGCGCGTTCGCCGCCCTGTCCGCAGGCCTTCGCTACGTGTGGGGAAGACGTGATTGAACCTCGTGAACAGCCTTCGCCGAAGTCACCTCGCGGGCGCCGCTGGGCGCGCGCCTGCGCCGCACTCCTCGTGGCGCTCGCCGTCCTCTCGCCGGCGGGCTGCGGATCCCGGGACGTGGAGCCGGACGACGGCCACCGGCTGGACGTCGGTGCGAACGGGCGCATCGAGTTCGCTGTGGAGTCGACCGAGCCGATCAAGCGAGGCTTCAACACCTTCCACGTGCGGCTCACCTGGACCGACTCGCGGGACCCGGCGCAGCGGATCAAGCTCCGCTGCTACGCCAGCATGACCGGCATGGGGCACGGGTCCGTGCACGAGGGCACGGAGATCGAGCCCGGCGTGTACGAGATCGCCGACGTGCCCTTCGGGATGGGGGGCCTCTGGGACGTGCAATGCCGGGCCCTGACCTCGTCCCTCATCGACGAGGCGGCATTCGAGTTCGACGTCCACTAGGCTCACCCCTCGTGCGAGCCCCTACAGAACGCTCCGTGCGAGCCCTCCCTGCGCCGACGCGTCACCCCCACAGCGGGCCAGGCGCGCGGCGGCGCGGCCCCCTCTCGTCCTGCGCGGCGCCGCTGCTCTCGGTCGCGGCGCTGCTCTCGGTCGCTGCGCTCTCCGCGCCGGCCTCGGCCAACGGCCGCTTTCCGGCCGCAGGCTTGATCGCGTCGCACCCGAGCGACCCGTCGCGCCTCATGGTCCGCGCGACCTACGGCCTGCTCGCCACGCACGACGGCGGCGAGCGCTGGCGCTGGATCTGCGAGCCGGTCGTCGGCTTCGGCGGGAACGAGGATCCGATGCTCGCCTTCCTGGCCGACGGGACGATCATCGCCGGCGTCTTCGACGGCCTCAGCGCGTCGAAGAACGGCGGCTGCGACTGGTCGTTCGCCCAGGGCGATCTGATGAGCCGCTACGTCATCGACCTCTCGGCCGATCGCGAGGACCCCTCCCGTGCCGTGCTCGTCGTCAGCGCGGGGCTCGGGGCGGGCCAGTTCCTGACCCAGCTCTGGGAGACGAGCGACAACGCGGACAGCTGGACGAAGGCCGGCGTCGATCTGCCCGACGACTTCCTCGCCCACACGGTCGACGCCGCCCCCTCGGACCGCGCGCGCGTCTACGTGAGCGGCCGCTACGGCGCGCCCGACTACGCCGGGGCCCTCCAGCGCACCGACGATCGCGGCGCGACCTGGGAGCGGCTCGACATCCCGGGGAGCGACGACATGCGCCTGCCGTTCCTGGGCGCGATCGATCCCGTCGACCCCGACATCGTCTACGTGCGGCTCGACGGCGATCCGACCGACGCGCTGCTCGTCTCGAAGGACGGAGGGCGCAGCTTCACCACCGCCTTCGAGAGCGCCGGCGACCTCCTCGGCTTCGCGCTCTCGCCGGACGGCGCGATAGTGATCGTGGGCGGGCCCCAGGACGGAATCTGGCGCGCGCCGGCCGCGTCGCTCGAGTTCGAGAAGATCTCGGACGTCGGCGCGCGGTGCTTGACCTGGACCGCCGAGGCGCTCTTCGCCTGCGGCGACGAGTTCGCCGACGGCTTCACGGTGGGCCGATCGATCGACGACGGCGAGAGCTTCTCCGCGCTGCTGCACCTCGACGGGCTCTGCGGGCCGATCGAGTGCGCGCCGGAGAGCGGCGCGACCTCGACCTGCGCTCCGCTGTGGGGTGCGACGGCGCTCACCATCGGCTCGCAGCAGTGCGACGGCGCCGCGGCGACCGGCAGCGGCGGCGGCGGCGGCGGGGGATCCGAGCCGCCGCCAGCGGAGGCGTCGGACGGGTGCGGGTGCAAGATCGGCGCGGCAGGCGCGGGGCGGGGCGAGGACGCGGCGCCGCCCGCCAGCGGCGCGATCGGGTTCGCGCTCGCGGCGGGCCTCGCGAGCGCGCGGCGGCGCCGGCGCGCTCGCTAGCGCGGCGACGCAGGCGAGCGCGACGGCGCAGGCGTGCAGGCGAGCGCGACATAACCGCTTATGGAAGCGCGCTCGCATGGCGCGGGCAGGAGGGTACGGACGGCGAGGGCGGACCGACGCGGCGCCGTCCGCGGGGGCGCCGGACGGGCAAGCCGCCGGCGGTTCGTTTCTGGATCTACGTCCTCGTGGGCTGGCGTAGACTGAGGGTGTCGCGGCTCCGGCCAGCGCGTGAATGGCCCCTAGAGACCTTCCCAGATCGCCGCTCGCCGTCTTCCTGCGCGCTCACAGCGCGGAGATCCTGGAGGCATGGGAGCGCGCCGAGCGTCGCCGCGCGCCGGGTGAGCAGTCCCCCGGCTACATCGCGCTGCGCGAGGAGCTGCCCTCCATCTTCGCGCGCCTCGCCGAGCGCCTCGAGGCGGCCGTGTCCGCCGCCGCTGCGCCGCCGGGCGACCAGGAGCAGGACGCGTGGAGCGGCGTCGAGTCGGTGTCGGTCGAGTTCCCCGAGCCGCTGCTCGGCTTCCGCGTGCTCGACAAGCTCCGCGACGGGTTCGAGCTGGAGGACGTGGCCGCGCAGTACTCGGTGCTGCGCCGCTGCGTGCTCCGGATGCTCGAGCGGACAGGCACGCAGCCGTCGTGGGTCGAGATGACGATCCTGCACGAGGTGCTCGATCAGGTGATCATCGATCCGGCGACGCGGAGCGCCGCGCTGCGCGAGCGCGCGCTCGGCGCGCTCGATCGCGTCTCGGCCGAGGGCATGGGCAACGTCCACATCGATCGGCTGCTGCGGCGGCTGGTCGAGGTGCTCGTCGAGTCGGCGCGGTCGGTCGACTGGGCGGTGATGCTGCTGCTCGAGGGCGAGGTGCTGCGGATCCGCGCCGGCATCGGCGTCGACGAGGCGCTGTGGGGCCTGCGCGCCTACAGGCTGGCGGAGGGCTTCGTCGGGCGCGTGGTCCGCGAGCGGCGCCCGGTGGCGCTGCGCTCGGCCGCGCCGGATCCGCTGGCCACCGACGCCGGGGGCGGCGCGGCGGGGCCGGAGTCGGGGGCGCAGAGCGAGCGCCCGAGCGACGCGCTCCACGCGCTCTACGGCGTGCCGATGCTCTCGGAGGGCCGCCTCGTCGGCGTCACGGTCGTGAGCTCCCGCCGCGTGGCGGAGTTCTCCGAAGGGGACCGGCTGCTCTTCAAGAAGGCGGCCGAGCGCGCGGCCGCGCTCGCGACCCAGGCCCAGCTGCGCGAGCAGCTCGCCGCGGAGCGTGGCCGGTTCGAGGCGACGATCCAGCGGCTCCCGGTCGGCGTGGTCGTCGCGGAGGGGACGTCGGGCGCCGTCGCGCTCAACAACCGGCGGTTCGCGGAGATCGTCCGCGGCCCCGAGGAGACCCCGAGCAACGCGCCGCTGCGGACGCTGCTCAGCGAGACCGACGACGACCAGCGCGCGCGCTGGCTGCTCCACCGGGCGCTGCACGGCGGCGAGACGGTCTCCCGCGACGAGATGGAGTTCGTCCGCGCGGACGGAGAGCGCCGCCTCGGGAGCTTCAGCGTGGCCCCCGTGCGCGACGCCGACGGGCGCATCACCGCGGCCGTGATGACGGTCGAGGACGTGACCGAGCTCAGGAAGGCCGAGCGCGCGCGGCAGATCCTGCTCGACGCGAGCGCGCTGATGGCGGAGTCGCTCGACCACGACGGGACGATCGAGCAGGTGGTGCGCCTCGGCGGCGAGCGCTTCGCGGACCTCTGCGCGCTCGATCTCGACGACGGCGGCTCCCCGCGGCTCGTCGCGTCCGCGCGCCTTCCCGAGGCGCGGGCGCTCCTGCCGAGGCTGCTCAAGCACCCGCCGCTGCTGCTCGGCGACACCGCCTCGCTGGCCGAGGCGACGGCCCGCAGGGAGGCGACGCTGATCCCGCTGGTCACCGATCCGTGGCTGCAGCGGATCGCCCGCGGGCCGGAGCACCTCTCGGCGCTGCGGGAGCTCGGCGCCCGCTCGGCGATCCTCGTGCCGCTCGCGGCGCGCGGCCGCAAGCTCGGCCTGCTGAGCCTCTGGACCGTGGAGCGCGAGCTCCGGCAAGACGACAGGGGCGTGGCCGCGGAGCTCGGGCGCTTCGCGTCGCTGGCCATCGAGAGCGCGCGGCTGCACGGCGAAGCGGCGCGAGCGAAGTGACGCCGCTCGTGCGCCTCGGGATGTGACGCGCGCGCCTCGGGCGTGCCCGGAAGGCGACGCCCGCCGCCGGCGTCGGGCTGTCCCTGCCCGCCCTCGTGGCCCGCGTCGGGGAGAGCTCGGCGGTTCGCCGGAGCGCGCCCGGCGGTTTCGTCCGAGGCGACGCGGCGAGGTGTGGGCGAGCGCGCGGCGGCTTGCGTCGCGGGGGTGGATGAGGCGAAGCTCCCGCCTTCGCACACGACCGTATGACCACCACCAACCAAGAACGTCCCCTCGCTGTGCTCGTCGGGGTGCAGCTCCCCGGCGTCGACGATGTAGAGCACGCCGCCGATCTGGCCGAGCTCGGCCGCCTCGTGCACACGCTCGGCTTCGACGTGATCGCGACCGTATCGCAGCGGCGCAGCGCGCTCGCGGCGGCCGCGGTGCTCGGGGAGGGCAAGCTCAGGGAGCTCGCGGAGCTCACGGGCGGCAGCGGCGTCGTGCCCTCGGGCGCGCCGGAGCGGAAGAACAAAGCGCGCGCGCGCCGGGCCGCAGAGAGCGGTGAGGGCGACGAGGACGACGTCGAGCTCGGCGGAGACGACGGCGACGACGCGGGCGACGACGGCGGCGCGGAGCCGCGCGCGGGCGGCGCCGGGCAAGCGGCGCGCCTGGCGACGGTCGTTGCGGTCGACCACGACATCTCGCCGAGCCAGGCGCGCAACCTGGAGCGGGCGACGGGCGCGCAGGTGCTCGACCGGGCGGGCGTGATCATCGAGATCTTCCACCGCCACGCGCGGAGCCGGGAGGCGAAGCTCGAGGTCGAGATCGCGCGGCTCAACTACGTCGCGCCGCGGCTCCGGGAGACGGGCGGCGGCGGGGACCGGCAGCGCGGCGGGATCGGCGGCAAGGGCGCCGGCGAGAGCGCGCTCGAGCTCGATCGGCGCAAGATCCGCGATCGCATCGCGGAGCTGAAGGAGGAGCTCGCCGCGGTCCAGCGCGAGCAGTCGACGCGCCGCGCGCTCCGGCAAGGGCAGCGCCGCGTCGCGCTGGTCGGCTACACGAACGCGGGGAAGTCGTCGCTGATGCGGGCGCTGACGGGCAGCGAGGTGCTCGTCGCCGACAAGCTGTTCGCGACGCTCGACACGACGGTGCGCGCGCTCCACCCGGAGGTGCGCCCGCGGATCCTCGTCTCGGACACGGTCGGCTTCATCAAGAAGCTGCCGCACGATCTCGTGGCGAGCTTCCGCTCGACGCTGGACGAGGCGCTCGAGGCGTCGCTCCTGCTCTACGTGGCCGACGCGTCGGATCCGACGTTCCGCGATCAGCTCGCGGTGACGCGCGGCGTGCTCTCCGAGATCGGCGCCAGCGAGGTGCCGAGCCGGCTCCTGCTGAACAAGGTGGACCGGCTCTCCGAGGAGGAGCGGGACGCGCTGCGCCTCGAGTTCCCCGAGGCGACGCAGCTGTCGGCGAAGATCCCGGATGACGTGGCGGCGCTGCGGGAGGCGATCATCGCGTTCTTCGAGCAGTCGATGGTGGAGGCCGAGCTGCTCTTGCCGTACGCGAAGCAGAGCCTCATCGGGGAGATCTACGAGAACGCGCGCGTGCTCTCGGAGGAGTACGACGACGTCGGCGGCCGGCTCTCGGTGCGGGCGCACGCGGCGGCGCTCGATCGGCTGCGCAGCCTGCTCGCGCGCTGACGGGGCGGCGGCCGGCGCGGGCGCGCGTGGCCTCGGCGCGGGCGAGCGGGATCAGCGCGGGCGGGCGGCGCGGGCGCGCGCGGCGTCGGCGTGCGCGGCGATGGCGCGCGCCTCGTCGGCCTCCACCTCCAGCCGCCGCCGCCGCCTGCGGCGGCGCAGGAGGAGGCCGATCGCGAAGGCCAGGAGGTGGAGCCCAGCAATCACCGCGACGAGGATCCACCGCTGCACGCGCCGAGCGTAGCACCGGAGCGCCGGAGCGCCTGCGTCCGGGGCGCGTGGTACGGTGGTACGCTCCGCTCCCCGCTGTCGCTTTGCGCCATGAGCTCCTCCACCGACGCCGCGCTCGAAGCGATCGTCCAACGCGGGCTGGAGGCTTACCGCGCAGGGCGGTTCTTCGAGGCGCACGAGCTGTGGGAGTCCGGGTGGCGAGGCGAGCCGGACCCGGTGAGGAAGACGTTTCTCCAGGGGCTCATCCTCGTCGCCGCGGCCATGCACAAGCTCACGAGGATGCGGAGCCCACCGGGGGCGTTGCGCCTGCTCGACAAGGCGCGCGCTCGGCTCGCAAGCACGCCGGATGGCATGGGCGGGCTGGCGATCCCGCTGCTCGTCGACGACATCACCCGCGCAGCAGGCGTGATCGAGCAGCTCGCGAGCGGAGAGAGAACCGAGATCGACGCCTCGCTTCTGCCCAGGATGGAGATCGCGGGTGATGTCGCGCCGCCCTCGCCGTCCGGGGCGCGTTCGCGGGCGTGAGCGTCTGACCCGAACGGGCTCCGCAGTCGATATTGCGCTCGTCGCGTGCGACATGGGACGCGGGCGTGACATCGTTTGCCTGAGTGGTGTTCGCGCATGGGAAGCGCCCGTGTGGGGGGATATCGTGGCAGACGGGTACTGTGGAACCGGAGTGGAGGGGACGGCGAGCGCCGAGCCTCGGGCCAAGCTGCAAACCGAAAGGAGCCGCGTGACACGGCGCAAGCAGATCCTGATCGTGGACGACGACCAGGAGATCCGGGAAATGCTCGAGATCACGCTGGAGGAGGAGGGCTATGACGTCCTCTCGGCGAGCGACGGCGAGGCCGCGCTCGCGCTGCTGGAGCGCAACCGGCCGAATCTCATCCTGCTCGACATGCGCATGCCGGTGATGGACGGTTGGGGGTTCGCCCGCGCGTACGCGTCGTGTCCTGGTCCGCGCGCGCCCATCCTCGTGATGACGGCCGCTGTGGACGCCGGCACCTGGGCCCGCGAGGTGGGCGCGTGCGCGTCGGTCGCAAAGCCGTTCGATCTGAACCGCCTGCTCGATTCGATCGCGGCGCACGCGGGGTGCCCGCCCGGCCCGAGCCCGGCCTCCGCCTGAGCGGGTCCGGGCCCGGCGCGGGCCCGGCGCGCCGCCTGAGCGGGGTCGTGCCGGGCGCGCGCCCGGCGCGTTGCCTGAACGAGTTATCTGAGCGGGGTCTCGCCGGGCGTGAGCCCGGCGCGCTGTCTGAGCGGGTGCATCGCCGGCATGGGCCCGACCCAGGCCGCCGTGGAGCCGCCGAGGGGCTCGGCGGCGGATCAGCCGCCCGTGGCGCGGCGCATCGCGCAGAGGAGGTCGCCGCGGCACGGGTCGGTGGGAGCGCGGCGGTCGGTCGTGTTCGGCGCCGTAGGGCCTGGCTTGGCGCGCGTCGGCGCGGCTGCGCCCGTGGCCCGTACACGCTTCTCCGGCGCGCGCTGCGAGGCGGCGACGCCGTCGGGCGTCAAGCCAGAGCTGTCGCGCTCGGCAGGAGGCGCGATCCGCGCGCGCTCGGCGGGCGCCTCGACGCGCGGCGCCTCGACGCGCGGCGCCTCGACGCGCGGGAACCGCGCCTCGACCGCGCGGGCGGCGGCGGCGAGGCCGGCGGCCGCGCGAGGGCCGGTGGCGGCGGCATCCGGGGCAGAGATGCCCGCCGTGAGGGCCGCGATCGCGGCTGCGCCTGCGAGCAGGACGGCGATCGAGCGGGCGCGCCACGCGTGCGCCGGCACGTCGAGCGCCGGCGCCTCGGGCACGGGTGCGGACGCGGGCGGCTCGCCGAACGGGAAGATCGGCAAGAGGTCGAGGACCTGGGGGCGGGCGCCCTCCTCGCCGGCCTTCAGCGCGGTGAGGTCGATCTGCCCCGAGGACACGTCGCGCTCCTCGCGCGCGGCGCGCGCCGCGGGCGGGGTCGTGACGGCGGCGTCCTCCGTGATAGCCGGCGTGTCCAGCGAGGGCGCGTCCAGCGAGGGCGCGTCCACCGAGAACGAGACCGATGTGTCTTCTCCGGGGCTGGTGGAGGCGGCTCGCGGTTCGTTCGTCCACTCCTCGTGCTGCGTGTACTTCATGGTTGCTCCCGCTTCAGCCGTATCGGTCGAGCGCTGGAGTCGCGCGCCTGCGCCGGCCGGTCGGCGTGTCCTTTCGAGATTTGGACATGCACACGCGCGCGTGCTTGGGCCCGCCGCGCGCCCCGGCGCACGCTGATCGGCGGCCGTCGCCGAGCGTCGCGAGCGATTCCGCCCCGCGCGCGCGCCGGCGTTCGCCGCGTTCGCCGTGTGCCTCGCGTCCGTCGCGCTCGCCGTGTTCGCCGCGACGCACGCGCCTGCTACCGAGGTCGGGGAGCACCTGAAGCGCGCCCGTCGGCGGCCTTCGCGATCTTGCGAGCGGGCACGTGACGCCCATACTCTGGCCGCTCGGATCGCCGAGGGCGTGCAGCCGGCGGGCCTCATGACCGCGTGCGCTCAGGGAAGTTGGTTGCGATCGGGGCGTTCCTCGTCGAACAGAAGTTCCCACGCAAACGCGAATCGGATACTTGAGGTGAGATGAAACCTACACGGCTCTTCACGGTTCTGGGGGCGCTGATGTTCCCCCTTGCAGTGGCTCTGGTCACCAGCGGGTGCCCCAAGAAGGAAGAGGACGACGTGCCGCCGGTGCCCTCGGCGCCCGTCGTGCCGACGCCGGCCCCGACGCCGACCCCCACGACGCAGATCATGCCCGAAGAGGACGCCGGGGCGGCTGCGGCGGACGCCGACGCGGCGGACGCGGACGCTGGAAAGAAGGTGGTCGGCACGGGCGATCCCAGCGGGATCCGCAAGTGCTGCGCGGCGCTGCGCCAGAACGCGAAGTCGGCCCCGCCCGAGCAGCAGGGCGGCTACCTCGCGGCCGCCTCGGCGTGCGACGGCCTGGCGAACTCCCCGCAGGGGCGGCAAGCGCTCTCGACCCTGCGCGGCCTCCTGGTCGGCGCGCAGATGCCGGCGTCCTGTCAGTAACGGGACGGACGGGAGGGTCAGCAGCGGTCGGGTGAGCAGGCCTCCCGCCCAGCTTGCCAGATGCACCTGGCGAGCTGGGCCGGGTCAGCCATGCACATAGACGAGCGTGCCGCCGCCCTCGGTGTTCATCGCTCCGTGCCACTCGGGCGGGACGGCGGGCTCGGTCCACTCGAAGAGCCAGGCCGCGTCGGCAGGGGCCAGGTTGATGCAGCCGTGGCTGCGCGCCTTGCCGAACTCGTCGTGCCAGTACGCGCCATGTAGCGCGTAACCGCCGTGGAAGTACTGGGTGTACGGCACGTCACGCAGATCGAACGCCGCCTCGGACGCCTCGTCATCGCCGTCCATCGTGGTCGAGACGTGCTTCGCGTGGATGTAGAACGAGCCACGGACGGTGGCGTCGGTCTCCTCGGGATCGGCCATGCCGCTGCGACCGCTGGAGATGAGCGCCGCGAACACGGGGCGCGTGCCCTCGTAAGCGACGAGCATCTGGCGGCGGATCGAGATGTCGATCCACTTCTTGCCGGCGCGCGCGAACCCCTGAGGGTCCTTGCGCAGCTCGGCGATGACGAGGTGGTCGGCGGCGAGCCATGAGCCCTCGGTCGTCTCGACCAGCCCCTTGGCGCCGCCGCGCGTGCGGCCGGTGAGCACCCACCCCGAGCGGTGCGGCGCGAGGCCCGCGTTGACGAGCGCGCGGCCCGACGCGGAGGGGCGCTGCCGCGTGGTGCCGTGGACGCGGACGAAGGCAGGGGCGCCCTTCAAGGCGGGATCGGGGCGGGGATCGGTGCCGGGCGGCGCGGGAGGCAGCTCGTCGGCGGGCAGCTCGGCGATGGAGAAGCTCGCGGAGTCGGCCGGTGGAGCGGCGGCGGGCGTCGGGGCGGCCGAGGGCGTGGGGGATGCTGACGACGCCGCGCCGGCCGGGGATGCCGTGTCGGATGCGCTCGCGGGGACCTCGGCGCCCTCGGCGTCGAGATCCTTGATGATCACGCCGCGCATCGCGCTGAGGCGCGCGGGGCGGGTGCGATCGAGCGGGATGAGGTCGAGCTCGGTCGTGAGGCCGAAGCGGCGGTTGGTCCACTCGAAGGTCGTGATCAGGCCGAAGGCGGAGCTCTCCTTGGTGCGGCCCGTGTGCACCGAGTAGTGGAGCTTCTCCTCCGCGCCGTACGGCTTGGGGAGATCCCGCCCGGCGAGGAGGAACTCCGGCACGGGATCGAGCGGCAACGACGAGGGCGCGACAGCGGCGCGGGCGAGGTGGACGCCGAGCTTGGACCCCTCGACGCGGCGCTGATCCTCGACGGTCGGGAGCCGGAAGTACAGGTGCGGCGGGGGCGAGCCCGACATGACGTAGTGATAAGGTACCGGCGCACCCCGGCGCGGGCCGCGCACGGCGGCGGCGACCACCTGGTGCTCGAGCGCGAGCGACGCGCCCTTGCCCACGCAGACGTAACCGCGCGGCGCGATCCGGTACCAGCCGCCGGCACATCCGTCGGTGCCCGCCGGGAGCTCGGCCCGATCGACGACCGCACCGGCGCGCAGGTAACCGAGCTTCGTCGAGCGCTCGTCGGGAGCGACGTAGATCCAGGTGCGCATCGCGATGCTGGCGATCTTCGCGCCCCGGCCCGGGAGCGTGGCCTCCTTCGAGGACGGTGATGCGGCGGCCGGCGACGCGAGCGACGCGGGGGACACGGCGTCCGGCGCGGCGGATCCAGGAGAGGGGGCCAGCGGCTCGGCCGACGGGAGACCCGGGACGGCGAGGGCGGCACCGGTGGCGAGCGGGGCGGTTGCCTGAGCGGCGCCGGAGCGGTGATCGTCGGTGGCCCTGCCGGGCGGATCCTGGGACGGAGAGCAGGCCGTGACCGAAAGGACGAGCGGGGAGGCGCCGGCGAAGGCGACAGCGAGAGCGCCAGCGCGGAGCAGGGCGCCGGAGAGCGAGCGGGAGGGCGCCGTGGCGCGAGAGCCGACGCGGGGGCGCGCGCGCGTGCGCGGAGCGCGCTGCGGTGCGGGCAGCGACGCGGGGGCGGAGGCTCGAGCGAGGGAAGGCATCGACGCGAAGGCGGAGGCAGGGACACCCAGGCCCGAGGTGCGAAGGCGCGCGGGCCAGCGAGCCAGCGGGCGACGGGAAGCCGAAGCTGGAGCCGCGAGGGCTGAGCGGGCGAGGTGTAGGCTGAACCGAGGGGGAGATGCAATCTCCTGCCGGCGGCGTGAGGAGGGGGAGAGGAGAGGCGGGAGAGGGAGACGGGCGGGGGAGAGGGAGACCGGACGAGGGGGGGACGAGGCGCTAGCGCTTGACCTTCTTCGCGAGCAGGTCACCCAGCGTGCCGAAGTTGCGAGGCGCAGGCTTGGCGCCCTTGTCGTTGCCGCCGCCGGAGCGCTCGCCCTTGGCGTACGACTCGAACTGGCCGCGCTCCTCGTCGACGCGGAGCGCGGAGATCGAGAGGCGGATCTTGCCGGACTCGTCCACGTTGAGGATCTTCGCCTCGACGTCCTGCCCCACCGTGAAGTGTTTCTTCAGGTCGGCGGAGCGAGGCGTCGCCGTCTCGGCCGTCGGGACGAGGCCGCGGCCCGAGCGGCCCGAGGTGCCCGCGATCTGGACGAAGACGCCGTAACGCTCGATGCCCGTCACCTTGCCCTTGACCCGCGCTCCCTCGACGAGCAGCGGCGCGCCGCCCGCGGCAGGCGCGGAGACCGCGAGGGACGTCCCGCCGTCGCCGTCGTCGCTCGCGCGCACGACGACCGGCGTGAGGCGCACCTGGCCGGTGCCCGAGTCGACGCCGGCGACCACGGCCGAGACGCGCGAGCCGACCGCAACACGGAGCTTGCCGTCGCCGTCGGCGAGCGCGACGCGCTCGAACATGCCCTCCTGCTTGCCGCCAAGATCCGCGAAGACCGCCTCGCGAGCGATCGCGACCACGGTCACCTCGACGGTCTCCCCCGTGTGGTACTGGCGGCGGCGCTGCTTGCCAGCTCCTTCGGACTGCTCGAAGAGCGAAGCGAACGATTCCTTGGAGGCGGCGGAAGGGCGTGACGACGACATGGCGCGACCTCATAGCGCGAGGCGAGGGCGCGAGGAAGGCGGCGGTGAGCGGGAAGCGAGGGGAGAGGCGGGAGGAGGGGGAGGGAGGCGGAGAGCAGGGCGGGGGCGGAGGGAGCGGAGAGCAGGGAGGCGGCGGGAACGGAAAGGTGGAACCTGCGAGGGGCTTCTGCTAGCTTCCGCGGCCGCTGGATCGGGTCGATAGCTCAGTCGGTAGAGCTGCGGACTTTTAATCCGTAGGTCCAGGGTTCGAGTCCCTGTCGACCCACCACAGCGAAATCGTTGAAGATTTCGCTCGCCGAGAAGAGCACATCAGCGAGTGCTCGGAGAGGCGTTATCGTCCTGTTACCGTCGCCTCCGAGCAGGCCGATCGTGGCTACGAGGTCCTCCCGGATGACGTGGCGTAGATCTGGGGGGTCGCCAGGTGCCGCCCGCCGAGCCGACCAGATGGTCGCTTGCACGTCCGCCGCCTCGATGCTGAGAACCTTTCCTTGATCATCTCGGCGTCGAGCTTCGTCGCCTCCTCGAACGTGACTCCGTCGAATGTCGAGCCGCGAACCTCGGAAGCCGCCGCGTCGTTGGGAGCTCCTCGTAGCCCAGAACTTTGCTCGGCTTCAGCTTGGTGACGGCCTTACCATCGACGTTTTGGCGGCCCAGCAACAGGCGCCCTTGCTCCCGCGACAGCAAGTCCGTCAACACGAGACGGCACAGGAAAAATCGACCGATGAGGTGTCGGGCCCGCGGGCTCTTTTGCGCGAGTAGGCGAACGAGGGCGCGCTCCGAGCGCCCCCACGATCCCTTTCTGTCCGAGGTGCACGCCATGGACACGCCGTCGTCGCTCCCCCGTTTCGGGGGCTCTCGAACCCGCCCAGGAAGGACCGTCGCCTCAAGGCGATGGGGCGCCAACCCCGCCGGAGGCCAGGCCCCAAAAATGAGGTTCCGCCGGCTGCCACGCTGCAGGATCAGGCCGAGGCCGCCGCGAGCATCTCGCGCAGCCCGGAGCGCTCCTCGTAGAGCGACTGCAGCTCGAACCCTGCCGGCACCTGCCCGCGGTGGCCCACGAAGAGCAGGACGAACAGATCGAAATGAAGCTGCGCCTCCACGCCGTGGAAGTAGCGCGCGAACGGGTGCGCGCGGCGCAGCTCCGCCGGGACCAGGCGCTCGGCGAAGGCGTGGTACGCCGGCATCACGCCGCGGGACGCCTCCCAGAAGGGCCGCTTCCGGCGGCCCAAGACGAGCCGCGCGACCTCCGGCGGCAGCACCCGGCGCGCGACCTCCCTCAGCAGCCGCTTCTGCTCGGCTCCGTCGAGCAGCGCCGGCCATCCGAGCTCGCGGCGCAGCCGCGAGAGGCCGTTGCACAGGTACGGCACGCGGATCTCCAGGCCCGCCGCCATGCTGAGGTGATCCCACCGCTCGAGGTGACCCACGCTGAGCTGGTTGCGCAAGTAGGCCTCGTATACGCGAGCGCGCCGCTCCTCCACGGTGGCGGCCTCGAGACCCGCCAGGAAGCGGTCGAGCGGCCCGCGCTCCGCGGCGGGCAGCGCGCCGCTGGCCGCCACGTGGTCAAGCCGGCCCTGGGCGAACCCACGCCAGCGGTCGGGCGCGACATGCACCAGGTACCCGGCAAACAGCTCGTCCGCCCCGTCCCCGCAGAGCACGGCCTTCACCTCCCGCCGTATCGCGGGGCAGACCGACTCGAGCAGCGAGTACCCCGTCGGGGCAGCCAGCGACGCAACCAGCGTCGGGAGCCCGGTCAGGCAGTCTCCCAAGCCGAGCAGCATGGTCCGGTGCGCGCTCCCGAGCGCGCGCGCCACCGCGGCCGCCGCGGCGGTTTCCTCGTCCTCCTCGGTCCCGATCGTCGCCGTGACCAGCCGCCGGCTATGGCGGGCCGCGAGCGCCGCGAGGATCGAGCTGTCGAGCCCGCCTGATAGCAGCACCCCGACAGGGTGATCGGCGACGCATTGCTGCCGGACAGACACGTCCAGGAGCTCGACGCAGCGGTCTACCACCGGCGAGACATCGATGTCCTCGCCCGCGCACGGTCCGTCCGCCGCCGGATCGGGCAGCGCATGGAGCAGCACGGTGGAGATGCGCCCCGACTCCGGATCGCGCCGGACCTCGATCACGTGGCCCGGCGGGCACCGCTTGATATCGCGGAACAGCGTCCGATCCTCGAGCGGATGGCCGAGGACGACCGTCTCGAGCAGCGCGGCGCGGTCGAGCGTGGTCGAGACCGCATCGAGCGCGAAGAGCGCGCGCGCCTCGGAAGCGAACACCACGAACCGCCCGTCCAGGGCCGTGTACGCGAACAGGGGCTTGATGCCGAACCGGTCGCGGGCCACGACGAGGCGATCGGGCTCGAGCACCGCGAAGGCGAACATGCCGTCGAACCGCTCGACGCACGCCGGACCCCAGTGATCGTAGGCGGCGAGCACCACCTCGGTGTCGCAGCGCGAGGCGAACTCGGCGCCTGCGCGCCGGAGCTCATCGCGGAGCTCCTCGTGGTTGTAGAGCTCCCCGTTGTAGGCGATGAGGCGTCCGGAGCGGGGGCTGCGGAGCGGCTGCGCTCCGCCCGCAAAATCCAGCAGGCTCAACCGGGTATGGCCGAGCCCTCCGGAGCCCTCGACGTGCACGGCGAAATCATCCGGGCCCCGGTGGCGCAGGCGGTCGGTGATCGCGACCAGCGCGGCGCGATCCGCGGAGCCGAACATGGCGACCACCCCGCACACGGCGACGCCCTAGGCCTCCGCCGCTGGAGGGAGCGCGGGAGCATCGAGGAAGAGGAGGACGCGGCTGCGGTACAGGCGCCGGAGCGCGCCGAGGACGGCCTTCTGGGCCTCCGCGGTCGCCTCCCTTGGTCCCCGCGCGGCGGCCTCGGCGGCACAGAGCTCCGCGACCGTGGCGCTGCCGTCGCAGCGATCGAGGAGCGCGCCCACGCGGTCGTTCACGAGGAAATAGTGGCCGAGGAAGTTCGCCTGCTTGTTGAACAGGACGACGGACGGGCCGCTTTGCCGGGTCGCCCTGGGCGAGACGTGCGACTCGGGCAGATGCTCGAACCGCACGACCTTGGCGCACGCGCTCCGGAGAGGACGGAGCCCCAGGATGTCCGAGCGCTCACTACGCAGGACCAGGGCGTCGGCGTGCTCGCCGAAGGGGCGGGCGACCGGCTCTCCGTCGACGGGCCAGCCCATCCACAGGAGGTGCCGCGAGAAGGCGATCGCGTCCTCGCCGAGCGGCGAACCGGCGAGGGCGCGGGCCGCGGCCGAGAGCAACGCGTCCGCTTCGGCGCGGGCCGGCCGGGTCGCCGGCCGGCCCGCGAGGACCTCGGCGGCGAGCGCGGCGAACGGCTCGTCGCCGAGGACCTTGGGCAGCATCGGCAGCATCGTCCGTAGATCCGCGACCTGCTCGACGAGCTCCACGGGCGGCGGCGGCGCCACCGGCGCGGCGGCGCGCCGCCTCAGGACGTCGAGGAAGACCTGCTCGTAGGCCCTCCCCAGCTCCTCCGCCGACGCACGGCGGACCGAGACGGCTCCGCCCCGCCGGCCGATCGCCCGGGCGCCCTCGGCATCGGTGACGACGCGATCCAGCGCCGAGGCCAGGCGGTGCATGTCCTTGGGGTCGGGGACCAGGAGAAAGCTCTCCCCGTCCACCAGCTGGTCTTTCCAGGGTTGCTTCTCGAGGATCTCGCCCGAGAGCACGAGGCAGGTGCCGCACGCGAGCACCTCGCGCGGCACGGACGGCGCATGAAAGGAGATGGTAAAGTCACGTTCCAGGAAGCAGACCGCCGTGCAGGCCCGGATGAACTGCCCGACGCGCCAGTGCGGGATGAAGGGGAGGATCCAGGTGCAATCGGCGAGCCCCGCGTCCACGACCGCGCGGCGAAAGGGCTCGAGCTCCCGCCCCTGGGTGAGCGCCAGCAAGTTGAAGGCGCGGCCGCGCCGCTTGAGGGACGAGAGCGCCGCGACGAGGTCGAAGGAGCCCTTGAGCTCGCCGACCTTGCCGTAGATCCCGACGGTCGGCACCGCCGGATCGTACGGGCCGGGGCTGATCACCGCAGGCGAGAGCCGCTTCAGCGACGCGACGGTCGCATCGACGTCGAGCGGCGGCACGTGCGGGCCGAAGTGCTCGGCTGGCAGGTAGTACGGGGGCACGCTGTAGATCGCCTCGGCGGGCGCGCCCATGGCGAGCAAAGGGAACCGGTTGCCGCTGATGATCCCATCGGCGCGCCGGACGATCTCCGTGTAGGTCGGCGCGAGATCGGGCTGGAGCATCAGCCGGCCGAGATCGCTGCCGGCGTGCCGGAGAACGAGCGGCACGCCGGCCCAGGTCGCGGCCAGGTGACCGGCGACGCCGTTCGGCTCGAAGTAGTAGGCGAAGACGAGCTCGCAGCCGTGGCGCCGGATCACGTCGACGGCGCGTCCGGCGAGCTTCGACACGAACGGGTTCGCCTGCGGGATATGGGCGAGCTTGCGCGACATCGCCTCGGGCGGGTGGAGCTGGACGTGCCCGGGCCCGCCCTCCGGTTCGAGGCGCGCGCGGTCCTCCGGGTCCAGCTGAATGCGGTACTCGGGCTCGACCTCGTCCGCGTTCGACACGACGTGCACGTCGTGCCCGAGCTCGGCGAGCGCGCGGGCCATCCAGTAGCCTTGCGCGCTGACTCCCCCCTGGATGGGCGGGTATTTGATGAGCAAACAGAGCTTCACCGCGGGCGCCTCACATCTCGAGCGACGGCCGCACCACGAGCGCATTCCTCGCGATGAGCAGCCGCAGCATGTCGACCGTCTTGTCGGCGCCGGGAGGGCCGGCGAGCGAGCGGAAGCGCTCTCCGAGGCGCGCGATGATCTCGCGCGTCGTGCGCTCGCCGTCGCACAGCGCGATCAGCTGCTCGGTGAGCGCGTTGATCTCGAAGTAAAGCACGTTCCGCAGCCCCACCTGCTTGACGAACAGCACCGACGTCGGGTGCCGCGGCGGCGCGTCGAGCGGCTGATCCTCCATGATTGCCCGGATGACCCAGATGATCTGCGATGCGAAGCGACGCACGAACGCGTGCCGGCCGGCCGCAGGGTACCCGTCGAGGAGCCCGGCCGTCGAGAGCTCCTGGGCGGAGGCGCGGAGCGAATCGCAGCTGCGGGCCGACGCGACGGCATCCGGGTTCGTGGTGAGTTCGAGCAATGCCTGCTCGAACCGCGTAACGTCCTCTACGAGCTCGCTTTCGATCCCGCCCTCCTGCACGAGCTCAAGCGCGACCTCCTGGACCCAGTAGGCGTCGCGGATCGTGCGGCTCGCGTGCTCGGGCGACTCGACGGGCGGGCGGCGGCGCGAGAACTCGCGCTGCACGTGCGCGATCGCGCCGAGGCGCTCGAGCAGCCTGCACAGCGCGGGAGACAGGCGGCTGATCAGCCGGAAACGCTTCGACTCGAGCTGGTGGGCGAACGCCCCCAGCCCGTCCGGGCCCGGGTGGCACAGCGCCTCGACGGCGTCCTCGGGGAGCCCCAGCTCTCGCGCGACGTCGTGGGGGTGCGCGAGGAACCGCGCGCGGAGCTGCGGCTCGACGAGCAGCCGGGCGAACGCTACCTGGAATGCGATCCGATCCGCGGCGCCGGGCGAGCCCACGAGGAGATCGCCCTGATCGAGCGAACGCCCGATCTCGGGCGTATGCCGCGCCGGGGCGGCCCCCCGGCCCGCGGCCGCGCCCGTGTCGCTGGCGCGCGAGAAGATCTCCCGCGCGTGGCGGAGGTCCTTCACGATCTCCTCCGGATCTGACGGGAAATTCTGGTCGCGTTCGAGCAGCACACCCTTGAGCGCGCCGCAGCTCACCACCCGCTCGAGCAGCGCCCAGACCTCGGGGTGCACATCGACCGGCTGGCTGTGGGTGTCGACCCAGCGGCCCCCGTGCCGCTCCCCGCCGGCGAGGTGCACCTGCACCACGCGCTCGAGCGGGAGCCGGCGGAGGTAGTCGTACGGGTCGTATCCGTGGTTGGTCGCGTTGATGTAGAGGTTCGTGAGATCGAGGAGCACCCCGCAGTCGGCGCGCTCGACCACCTCGGAGACGAAGGCGACCTCCGACATCTCGCCGGGCAGCACGAAGGAATAGGCGATGTTCTCGAGCAGGAGCGGGACGCCGAGGATCTGCTGGATGGCCTTGGCTTTGTCGGCCACCCGGCGCGCCACCGCGCGGGTGAAGGGCAGCGGCGTGAGGTGCCCGAGCTGGATCCCTCCAGCCTGGGTCATGCACAGGTGGTCGCTGTAGTAGGGCGCGCGCACCAGGCGGATCAACTCCGCCGCTTCGCGGCTGTAGCGCGGGTCGAGCGGCTCGTCGGTGCCGAGCGACAGATCGAGGCCGTGCGGGACGAGCCGGTGCTCGTCACGGAACGAATGGATCCAGTCCGCGCTCTCAGGGAACGAGCTGAAATACCGATCCGCGACCAGCTCGTACCAGTCGATCTCGCGGGCGTGAGCGTCGAAGAACGAGCGGAGCTCGTTGCGGTAGCCGATGCCGATTCCGAGCGTTGGGATCTCGCGGAGGGTCACGGACCAGGAGGGGTGAGCTTTGGAGGGTACCCGCAGAGGCCGTCGGTCGGGTTTACGAGCCGCAGAAGCACCCCGAGCCGCAGAAGCAGCTCAGACAGCTCGGGAGGCTCCGGTCAGGGAGGATCTCGTTCTGGTAGTTGGTGCCGCAGTCGACGAGCTTGAGCTCGAAGCTCTCGTCCTGCTGCATCTCGTCTCGAGGGCCCTCGACGATCTCGGACTTCTCGACGTTCACCTGCATGGACCACCTCCTGGTTACGCCAGGATGGCATCGAAGCATCTTGTTCCCATGCCCGTCAAGGCACGGCTGCGTGTCAAGGATTGCGACCTGGGTATTCATTTCCTCCCGTGGCGTGTTTCTTCACGGCGAGGCAATTGAGCCAGGTCGCGGTGGTCTCCTCGGCGCACGGGCGCCATCGAGCGTAAGCCGCGCGGAGGACCGCCTCGCTATCGACCGCGGACATCGTGGGTAGGACATTGGTGCGGAACACGGGAACGAGATACCAGTCGAGCGCGGCCTCGGGGGAGATCTGGATCGCGGCGAGCGTGCGCGCCACGATTTCGAGTCCGGCGTGGTCGAGCGCGGCAAAGAATCCGTGCTCGAATGCCGGGCTCGATCCCGCGATGCGCGCGCTGCCCCTCGGCGGCGGGGAGTAGCCGAAGCGGAGCCGGGCCTCGTCGAGCATCGCGCGCTCGAGCGACGACTCGAACCTGACCTTCGGCGGCGCGACGCCCTCGGCGGCGGCTGCCGCGCGTACGGCTTCGGGGGCGAACGGCGCCGGGAAGTTGAAGGCGAAGCGCCCTCCCGCGCCGAGCAGCGAAGAGACAGCCGGGATCGCGGCCGGTTTGAGCTGCCAGACCGCGGCGTTGCACACCACGCCATCGACGCGCGGCGCGACGATCGTCGCGACCTCCTCGGCCAGGGCCTCGACGAAGCTGGCGCGCGGCTCGGTGATCCGGCTGCGCGCGAGCGCGAGCTGGCTCGCCGAGGCGTCGAGCGCAATCACCCGCGCGTGCGGTGCCGCCTCGAGCACGACCTCGCTCGTAACGCCGGTGCCGCAGCAGAGATCCACGATGGTTCGCGCGGCGCCGAGATCGGACAGGGCGACGAGCGCGCGGCTCGTCACCTGGTACATCGGGTGGGCGGCGACATAACGGTCATACTGCTCCGCATTGCCGGGCGTGTTCCAGTCGACTCGGCGCGTAGCGGTCATCGGACGGGCTCCTTCCGCCGCGCGTAGCGCAGCGGGCTGGCCGTCAGGTTCCGGGAGAGGCGGGGCACTCGCTCGATCTCGCGTCCATGCCCTGCGGCGCATTCTGTGTTGTTCCGGAAGCTTGCGCCGATGCCTCGCCCTTGACGAGCCCGAGCGCTACGAGCGCCTTGAGCGCGCTCGTCGAGAGTCCATCATAGACGTACATGTTCATGAACACCCAGGCCATGAGCAGGGGCGCGGCGTGAAGCACCGCCGGGTCCGCTTCCTCGCCCGTGATCGACAGCGCCTTCGGCAGCCCGTTGAGCGCGCTCGGCGAGATGTCGGCGAAGCCGTCTGGCTTCAGGAACGGGAGCTTCCAGAACTGGAGCAGGCCGCCGGGCGTGCGCACGATCGAGCGCAGCCCGGACACCTTCAGCCCGTGCGCCAGCCGCCACTGCGCTCTCTCCGCGAGCTTCTCCTGCCACCGGTGCTGCAGCTTGCGGATCGTCTCCGGCGAGACAAAGGGGTTCTTCGAGAAGAACAGGCTCTTGCTCAAGCTCTCCCGGAGCGCCTTGTGGCGCGGCGTCTCGCCGGCGGTCGCGCCTCCCGTCTCGACGAGCCACTTGCACAGCTTGTAACGCGCGCTGCCCGCGCCGCTGAACATCACCGTGTCGAGGAGATGAGACAGCAGGAAGAAGCGAGGATCCATGATCGCGGCCGTGTATTTGAATTTCACGATATTCCGCATCATGTGCCAATCCTGCTTCGTGTACCGGTTCACTCGTTCGATGTAATCACGATCCAGGTGGCCGTCACGCAGGTCCTTCTCCACGATGTTCGCGATGTGCCACGAGGTGACGAGCGCCAGCGAGACGCCCTGGCTGTAATATGCATCGATGACCGAGGCCGCGTCGCCCGCGATGCCGTATCGCTCGTTGCTCACGTAGGTGTCGGTGCAGTGCTGGCAGTTCTTGAAGACGTTGAACTCCAGCACGTTGTCTTCTCGCAGCATGTCATCGAATAACCGATAACGCCGGATGACGTTCCAGAACTTCTCCTTGTAGTTGTTTCCCGGCGGCGCGCGCTTCTGATCGTAGCTAACCCCGATGCTGATGCGCTCCTCATTGAGTCGAATGACCCAGATCCAGTAGCCGTCTCCCCAGAGGTGGAGCGTGCTGAGATCGCGGGAGGTCACCGCGCCGTCGCCAAACACGTACCGCCAGTTCTCGCCGAACATCTCGTCCTTGATGCCCGAGAACTGGGCCCAGACCGCGCTGTTCCGGAACCCGTCGTTGAACTCCACGTCCTCCGCGGCGTGGCCCAGCCGCTTGGCGAGGAAACGCGCGCGGCCGGAGCAATCGATGACCCATTTCGCTCGGACGGTGCCGGAGCGCTGGGTTGCGCGGCACTGCCAGACGAGCTCGTGGATACCTCCGTCGCGCCCCAGATGGACATCCTTGACGCGCGCAGTGTCGAGGAATGTCACGTTCGGATGCGCGCGAGCGAGCTCCTGCATCCGATCCTCGGCCTCCGGGCGAACGATCTGCGCGTCGTCGATCATTCCCTTCAGCATTCTGCCGTCGATGTAGGCGTCCCGCATCGCCGCGGGAATGCTGCTCTGAACCGACCACTCGGGCTTGTCCTCGAAGCTCGTGGTCCCCTCCATTCCATAGGTAAACCACACGCCGTGCTTCGGGAAGGAGGTGTCGATGAAGTCGTCCAGCTCCGAGATGTTTCGGAGGAACATGTTGCTGAAGATCAGGAGTGATTCGCCTACCTTGAAACTCCGCTTCTGATCTCGAACGCTGTCGACCAGCGTGACCTTGAAGCCGCGCTTTGCGAGCTGAATCGCGCTGTGTAGGCCGACGATGCCCGCGCCGATGATCACGACGTCGGCTTGCGATGAGCGCTCTTCCATACTGTTCATTCTCTCTGGTTAGAGTTGACGCTCCGACGAGTGAAGGGCCGAAGCTTCGATGTAAAATCGAGCCCGCCGCGAGGTGTGCGGGGACACGAGACGCCCCGGGCGCCTCGTGGAGTTGGCCGCCATGGTGGGGTAGCGCCGCGCCTCGCGGGAGGCGGCTGGTAGGATTAGAGGATGAGGTTCCGGAAACGCCGCACGCTACCCCAGACGAGCACGACGCACATGGCGACGAGCGCGAGGACGTTCGAAAGGAGATCGAGGGGCCCGGCGTCGCGGAGCACGACGCCCCTCATCACCTCGATCATATGCGTAGCCGGCAGCAAGCGACCCAGGACATACAATGCGAGCGGCAGCCCTGCCACGGGGAAGAGATACCCGGTCAAGAAGAACGATGGCAATGTGAACAGCTGCGCCATCTGCTGAGCTTCAGGCTGCGTCTGGGCGCGCGTCGATATAAAGAGGCCGATCGAGAGACATGCGAACAGGAAGATGGTGCTGATGACGAAGAGGAACAGCAAATTCCCGTGGATGGGCACGCCGAACCCAAACCGCATGATGAAGAGAAGGAGCAGATTCTCGGCCACCCCGACGATCAGGTAGGGGGCGAGCTTGCCCAGCATGAGGCCCAGCGGATGCACCGGTGTGACCAGGAGCTGCTCGAGCGTGCCCCGCTCGCGTTCACGGACGATGGCCAGCGCCGTCATCACCATGCCGATCGTCTGGATCACGAACGCGATGAGGCCAGGGATGATGTAGTTCGCAGTCCTGCCGTCAGGGTTGAACAGCATGATAGGTTGCACAGAGAGCCCGAAACCCTGCTCTCCCTTAGGCGCCTGGCTACGGATCTCTTCCAGGGTCACATGCGCGGCGAGGCCGGTGACGCTGGCGAGCGCCTGCGAGCTGGCGCTCGAGTCCGATCCGTCGATAAGGACGAGGATCTTCGCCTGCTTCCCCCGAACTCGACTGTCCTGGAAGTCGGGAGGGATGACGATCCCGACCCTCGCCCGGCCCGAGATGATCTCCTCCCGCGCCTCCTTCGGGCTTGTCGTGACGCGGGTGATCTCGAGCGTGTCCGTCGCGCGGAGCCGGTCCATGAGGTCGCGACTGGACCGAGAGAAGTCCTGATCGACCACGACGGTGGGCAAGTTCCGCACTGTCTGATCGATGAAGCCAAGGAGCACGAGCTGAAGGATGGGGATGGCGAGCGCGATGCGCAGCGCCATGGGATCGCGGCGGATGTGCAGGAACTCCTTCACGCAGATCGCGACGAAGGAGGTCCAGATCCTCCGGGCCTCGTTCGCGCCGGTCACGACTGTCCCCCGGCTCCGGCGGGCACCGGCGAAGGCGCGGCTGAGCTAGCCTGCCCGGCGGCGTGCTCTGTGAGTGTCACAAAGACGTCCTCCAGCGAAGGCGCGATCTCTCGCACAGCCGGGGCGCCGAAGCCCCCCTGCCCCAGCACGTCGCGCAGCACGTCATCGGCCAGGCGCTCCTCGATGATCGCATGCACCGATTGTCCGAAGATCGTGGCCGCTCGACAGAAGGGCTGCCGCTGGAGCCAGTCCAGCATCCGCGCCGGCTGCCCGGTCTCAATCTCGACCCGACGCTGTCCTGGCTTGTTCACCACGGGCAGCGCCTTCAGGTCGTTGGGCGTACCGCTCACCATCATCCTGGAGAGGTACAGGTACCCGACCTCGCCGCAGCGCTCCGCCTCGTCCATGTAGTGCGTCGTCACGAGCAGCGTCATGCCCTGCGCCGCGAGCTTGAACAGCAGATCCCACAGCTCGCGACGCGCGACGGGATCGATGCCTGCCGTGGGCTCATCGAGGAACATGACCTGCGGTTCGTGGAGCAGCGCGCTACCCAGCGCGAGGCGCTGCTTCCAGCCGCCAGACAGCAGGCCAGCCCGGCGATCGACGTAGGGCTCGATGTGGGTGAGCGCGATCGCCGCGTCGCAGCGTTGCCGCAGCCGCGCACCGCTGAGGCCGTAGATACGCGCGTAGAAATCGAGATTCTCGCGGACCGTCAGATCCTCGTACAGGGAGAATTTCTGACTCATGTAGCCGATGCGCGTCCGGATTTCCTGCCCATGGCGCGCCACGTCGAGCCCGAGGACGCTCGCCGTCCCGGCCGTCGGGATGAGGAGCCCGCACAGAATGCGGATCAACGTCGACTTCCCGGAGCCGTTCGGCCCGAGCAGACCGTAGATCGTGCCCTGGTAGACCTCCAGGTCCACGCGATCGAGCGCGGTGAAGCTGCCGAATTTTCGCGTCACCTGCCGCGCACTGAGGACGGGTGCACCGGTTCTCATGGCCTGGGCACCTTGGTCAGGGCGCTCATGCCGGCGCGCAGGAGCTCCCGATTCTCGGTGATGTCGATTCGCGTGGCGAACACCTGGTTGGCGCGCTCGTCTGCCGTCTGGAGGTTGCGCGGCGAAAATTCGCCGACGCTGCTGATGTGCCGTACGACACCTTGGAAGGAGCGATCGCCGAACGTATCCACCGTGATCGGAACGGCATCACCGACGCGAACAAGCCCGAGCTGGGTCTCGGGTACATAGATGCGCACGTAGAGGGCGTCATCTTCGACCAATGTGGCTGCTGTCGCGTTCGGGTGGAGAATGTCGCCGGGTCGGAGGTCGAGCGCGTCGAGCCTCGCAGCGACGGGGGCTCGTACGGTGAGCTCATCCATCTGCGCGCGGATCGCGTCGAGCCGGCCTTGCGCGATCTTCACCGCGGCCTCGGCCGCCCGCAGGTCCTCGACGCGCGTGCCCGCAGAGACCAGCTTGGCGCTCGCCTGCGCCTCCATCGCGAGTGCCTCGGCGTGCCGAATCCGCTCGCGCCTCGTGCCGTTGACGAGCTCGTCGAGGGCGTGCTTCTGTGCGTCGCGCTGGGCCTGGAGCTGCTTGAGATCGCTCTCGGCGGCCTCCGCCTCCATCCGCGAGATCGCGCCGCTCGCCACGAGCCCCTTGTAGCGTTCGGCGTCGCGCTGGATCTTCTCGAGCGCCGCCTCGGCGGCTGAGAGCCGCGCCTCGGCTGCCGCGATCTCTTCGCTCCGCGCGCCGCGCTTGTTTTCCTCAAGTGTCGCGGCCGCAGCCGCGGCGCGCGCCTTGGCCTGCATGATTTCCTCGGGTCTCGCCCCCTTCACGAGCTTGTCGCGCTCCGACTCGGCCTGCGCGAGCTGTCCTTCAGCGACCGTCAGCTGCGCCTCGAGATCGCCCGGCTCGAGCACGAGGATCGGCTGGCCGGCCTCGACCCGATCGCCCTCGCGAGCGAGCACCTGCTTGACACGCCCGCCGGTGCGCGAGCCGATCGCGATCGAGCGGGCCTCCACCGTGCCGCTCCACTCGTACGGCTTGCGCGCCTGTTTGTGCGCGTAGGCCACGTAACCGCCGCACCCTAGCAGCAGCAGGAAGACGGCGAGCAGACGACGCCAGTTGATTCGACGGTGAGCTACGGGGTGGCCATAAGCGGTGGCGTCCACGGTCACGGGTTACCTCCCTTCTTCTCGCGAGGCGTCAGATATTCGGCAAAATGGTTCAGGAACGTCATCCATCTCCGCTGGAACATCTCGTCATCCGGAGATGTGCCGGTTACGATTCGCGTCACCTGCGGGAAGGCGGTCGGCATGATGCTGAGCCCGATCATCATGAGCAGCAGCGGTTCGGTTTCGAGCTCGCGCGGCAGCAACCCCTTCTCCTGACGCGCGCGCAGCGCCTTGCAAATCGCCTTGATTCGAAGCCTGCGCTCGGGCTCCCCGACGACCTCGCCGTCGCCGCTGTCGAGCGCTTCCCATTGCATCAAGCGTACCCAGGTTACATCGTTGCGCGCGATATCGTACCAGAATGGGAGCCCCTGCCTCGGGTCGTCCGGGTCGTTCCACCGCAACTCGTCCTTTTCGGCCAACTTGCGTCGCACGATCTCGCGGTAGAGGCCCTTTTTGCTCCCGAAGTAATGATACAGCATCCGCTTATTGATGCAGGCCCGGCGCGCGATGACGTCAACGCGCGCGCCTGAGAAGCCGTGCAACGAGAACTCTTCCAGTGCGGTCGAAAGGATCCTGTCGCACGTGCGCTCCGCGTTTCGTACAGATGCAGACATGAGTACCGTCGCGCACTGTAGGCGCATCTCTGGTAACTATCAAGTTACTTTTGTCGTCGGCACCCAGTGCGCGGGCGCCACGCCGCTTGAAGTCGGAGAGCTCCGCCCGCCGATCAGGTCCTCCTGTCGACCGAGGGCCTCCTCGTCCTGCGCAATCTTCTCGAAACAAACTTGTGACGCCTTGGCCTCATGAATCGCCACCGGGTGGGCCGAGCGGATCGCGTCTCCCGCTGGACGTGCACATCCCTTGTTCCCCTTCAATGCCCCCGGTGGGGTCGGACGAACGGCCTCGGTCATGGCCGCGGGCACGAGATGGCTTTGCGCTTGTGACGCGTCGGATTAGCTGTTAGTGACCCGGTGATGGAACGTCTTCTCGGCGACAGCGAGCGGCTCATGTGGCTCATCGATCAGGTCGCCCCGTTCAACTTCATTGTGGTCGCGCGCGTGCGCGGATCCATCGAGGAGGAGGCGCTCACGCAGGCGTTGGCGCACGTCCAGGCGCGGCACCCGCTGCTTTCCGTGCGGATAGAGATGGCTGACGGCAAGCCGCGTTTCACGTCGCGGGACGTGCCCCCGATCCCGCTTCGTGTCAGGGCACGGGCGGACTACGACGCCTGGCGAGACGAGATGGAACGTGACGTGGCGCAGGCCATCCCGTGCAGCACGGGTCCATTGGCGCGCGCTCTACTCCTGCAAGGCGCTGACAGCAGCGATCTGCTGTTTTCGTTTCATCACGCGATCGGTGACGGCACGTCCGCTGCCTACGCGATGCGCGATCTGCTCGATGCCCTGGGTCGCATCCTCACCGGTGCTTCGCTACCAGCGGCGCGCTGTCCTGAGAGGCCGCCCATCGAGTCGTTGCTGCCGGAAGGCGTCCGCGGTCTCCGCGGCATTGCACGCGCCATTTCGCTCGTGGCACGCATAACCGCCGCTCGCCATGTGCATCGCCCGAAGACGCTCGGGTGCCTCCGGGTGGCGCCCGTGAGCGAGCGCGCCGCGCGTGTCGTGTTTCGCAAGCTCGATCGGCCGGAGACCTCGGCCCTGATCGACGCCTGCCGCCAGGAGAACACCACCGTCCACGGTGCCCTCTGCGCCGCGATGCTTGACGCCGTCGCCCACCGCATCGCAGGCGGATCGCTCCGCAAGCCCATGACCATCAGCCAGCGCTCGCCCATCAGCATGCGCCGGCAGTTTTCGCCGGCACTCGGCGACGAGATCGGCTTCTATGTCGCCGCCGCGAATACCGTGCACCGCCTGGATGCCGGCACGCGGTTCTGGGACCTGGCGCGCGACGTGCGCAGCAAGATAACACAAGCGCTCGCCCGCGAGGAGCCGCTCGTCGCGGTGCGCCTCAGCGGCAAGGTCGTGCCGGCGACCATGACGCCAGGTGCCCTGGTGCTCAAGCTCGCCGAAGCGGACAGCTATGCAGTCGTCGTGAGCAACCTTGGCCAGCTCGACGTCCCCTCGGACTACGGTCCGTTGCACCTTGATGAGCTGCAGTTCTCCTTTTCCGCCACAGCGATCCACTCGAACCCCTATAACCTCGTTGCCCACACGTTCGACGGGCGCATCTTTCTCAATTTCCACTACACGACACCGCACCTTCAGCCCGCCGACGCCGCGTCGCTCGCCGATGAGGTGATTGGTCGCCTCCTGGCCGGATCGGTACGAGCCCGACTGTGACCGAGCGGGCGGCCTGATGGCCGGAAGATCCGGCTGGGCGCTGGCCATCGTCGACCCGGATCTCAGCTCACTCCGCCTGCAGTGAGACGAGGCTCCGGGGGGCTTCGTCACGACGGGGCCGGGCGTCGTGTGATTATGTCCACACGGCAACGAAGCCGCGGCCTGCGTCGGGGTCGGGCTGTGTGGCGACAAGCGCGGTCCCCCGATCCGACCCTATCTGGGCATCTCTCCCATCCCGCTGTGAAGGCGTGGCGCCAGGCGTCGGCGGGAGCTGGGAGTGCGCGAGGGGACCCCTTTTGCGAAACGTGAATGAAACATTGCGCGCGCGCCTCGCTGCGCCTTCGCCAGATCCGTGCGGTCACTCCGACCCGACGCGATCAGCCGTGCTCGCGGTGGTTCGCTCGCGCCATTTGCCGAACGCGCAACCGGGGGAGCGCTTGATGAACAGGTTGAAGCAGCTCCGCCGCGTCGCGACCCGGTACGAGCAACGAGGCGAACAGTACCTGACCATGGGCAAGCTGGCGGCCATCCGCCTCTGGTCGCGCGCGTTTGCGCACACGCCCCCTAGGCGTGCCGCGAGCCCGCCATGCCATGATCCGGCCGTGCCACCATCCTGTAAGATTCTCGCCTCCGTCCATTTGTGAGGTTTTCGCTCCGGTTTCCCTTTGAGAAGCGCAAGCGCACGCGGCTCCGGGTCGACGGGATGAAGAGGATTGCCATGCAGTATTTGCCTTGACAGGCTCTCCCTGATAGGAAACCATTTTATGATGACAAGAATGTCTGTGCTCGCCAGGGCGTGGAGGAGTTCATTGTGAATCTTGAGCCTTCGGATGTGGCCGATACTGACGTCGTCGTGGCCGGCGCGGGCATCGTCGGGCTAATCACGGCGCTTCAGCTCGTGAAGCGCGGCCTGAAGGTCACCATCATCGACGACATCGGCACGCGAAAGCAGACCTTTAAGGTTGGCGAGTCGACGTTGGTCTTCACGAACGGGTTCATCAGGACGATCGGCGAGCTCGATGCGTACTGCACGAGCACGTGCCAGCCGAAGATCGGGGTCGCCTTCATCGAGGGGATGGAGGGGACGACGTCGATGAAGGACAAAAACCAGTGGGCGCTCCTGCACACGATCCCGCAGCGATGGATCGACGCGTTCGAGAATCCGCTATTTTACCGCAGTCAGCTGAAGGACGTGCAGCTCGTCAGGCACGAGGTGGAGGCCCTCATGGCCGACACCGCCCGCAAGCATCCGAGCATCACCTTCATGGACACGGCGCGCGTGAGGGAGGTCGACATCCATGAGGATGGCACGCCGCACGTCATTCAGTGGCAGGCGTCCGGGAGCGACGGGTCTGGGGTTGTGCGGACACGCTGGGTGGTCGACTGCACGGGGCGGGCGCGCAAGCTTGCCAAGCTGCGCGGTCACGCCTCCGAGCATCGGGAGATGAACGACGGATTCCAGACCACTGCGATATGGGGCCAGTTCTCGGGCATCCGTGACGACATGTTCGACCAAGAGTGGGAAATTCCAGCAGACGAGGGCGTCAAGTACGACGAGCACGCGGATCTCACGACATTGCACCTCTGGGGCGACGGATACTGGATCTGGGTGATACGGCTCGACAGCGGCCGCATCAGCGTCGGCGTGACCTACGATCAGCGGAAGCCCTTGCCCGGCAGAACGCCGAAGGAGCAGTTCTGGGGGATCATCGGAAAGTACCCCATCTTCGACAAGGTCCTCTTCGAGGAAACCCTGCTCGAGTTCAAGATGTACAAGAACGTCCAGTACATGACGGACACGTTTGTGCACGAGCATCGCTATGCGATGGTGGGGGATGCCGCGTCGATCATCGATGCATACTACAGCCAAGGCATGTCCCTGGCGATGGCCAAGAGCTGGCACATCACCAACGTCATCGAGGACGACATCAAGCGCAAGCATCTCGACAGGGAGTACATCGAGCACATCAATCGGCACGGTCGCCAAGACTGGCACCTCATGAGGAACACGATCAAGGAAAAATACACCTCTGCGATCTCCGACGGCCGGTTCTTCATGCTGTCTCACTGGCTCGATATGTGCATGGTCATCGGGCTGAGCATCCCGCGGCATCAGCTGAACCGATGGCTGGTTGACACCGGAGGCTACGTCGAGCGCGAGCAGCCGGTCCACGAGCGGCTGCGGGGGGAGCTCAGGCGTAACCTGTTCTTCACGAGAGCCCTCCCCTGGAGGCTTTTGCCGCCGGAGAAGGTGACGCGGCTCCAGGCTCACCTCCAGCGCCAGCTGCGGGATCGTGCGCTCTGGCGCCGCGATCATGGCGTCGCGGTGCCGACGATGCGCTCGATCTTGCGCCCCGCGGCGACCGCGCCGAAGGTGCTGCAGTTCATGTTCCCGGGCGAGCAAAAATTCGTGGATATCAGCCCGCGGAGCATCAAGAACGAGCCGGGGTGGATGCGCATCAAGGGTACCGAAGAATCTCCCGTGATGCTCCGGGTCGCCGGCGTGATGACCATCGCCCTCTTCGGGGTGATGTACGGCTTCGACGCTGTGGACACCGCCTTGCGCAAGGCCGCGATGCGTCTGGGCTTGCGGCGGCCCGGGCGACAGCCCGTGCAGGAGTCGCAGCAGACGTCGGCCGATTCGATGTCCAGCGGGCCGGTGACCGGGCGCCAGGCCTCGCAGGTACCGGCGTGATGGCGTGCTCGCCCCGGACCAGGGATTGGCATCGTGCCGCCGCCGCGGGGAGCTCCGAGCGCGAGGTCGACCTGCAGCGTTCCGTGCGTCGCGATGAGGAGTGGATCGAGATCGGGCAAAGCGCGGCGCGCGTCGAGCTGGCCAGCCGGCTGCACGCTCCCGCGGGAGGCGCCGTGCGGCTACGCGGAGGTCATGCCTGCGTCATCAGGAAGCTCGGGGATGGCGTCTCGTCCGTCAGGTGAGCCTTCTTCATGACGTTCGAGGGGCAGGTGGATCGCGACGATGCGCTGACCGCCAGGCACCGGCGCGGTCGCACCGTCGGAGCCGCGCGCTGAGCCCTTGACGGCACCGGCGCCTTACGACGTTGGCAGGGTCAAAGTATCGCAGTGCATCCGAGCCCCGGTCCATCGGGCGTCGGACGTCCATGATTGTTGCCGGATGGTGTTTCGTATGTGTCGGAATTCGCTTTGTTTCGACCATATTCCCCAGTTCTTGTTGTTTACGAGGGGCGGAGGTGTGCTGGGGGATTGACAGACGCGGCCATCCTTGATGCCATCGATTAGGGTTGAGTGTCAGGTCCTCATGCGCGGCTAGGCGACTATGTCAAGCATTGTTTTCATGTTCTCGGGCCAGGGATCCCAGTACTATCAGATGGGCAGGGATCTCTTCGACTGCCATGCCGGGTTCCGTGCGCGAGTCAGTGAGCTCGATGACATGGTTCGCGGGATGAGGGGGCGATCGCTGCTCGAGCACCTCTACGCCGAGCATAAGCCGCGTGGGGAGTTCTGCGGGCATCTCGAGTTCAGCCACCCGGCGATTTTCGTGATTGAGTATGCGCTTGCGCAGGTGCTCATCGACAGCGGCGTGACGCCCGCGTATCTGCTCGGGGCGAGCATGGGCGAGTACGCTTCCTGCGCTGTCGCGGGCTCGATGAGCGCCGAGGACGCCCTTGAGGCGATCTTTCAACAAATTGACATCTTGGAGGCGTGCTGCACCGGCGGCGGGATGCTCGCGATCATGCATGATCCGGCGCTGTACGAGGAGGAAGCGATCCTGCGTGAAAACAGCGAGATCGCGGGCATCAATTACGCCAAGCACTTCGTCGTCGCGGGCAGCCGCGAGGGGCTCGAGCGCATCTGTGAATATCTCCGGAAGAAGAACATTCTGTTTCAGGAGCTGCCGGCGCCCTACGCGTTTCACTCATCGTTCATGGACCCGGCGGAGGAGAGATACAGGACGTTCCTCCGCACGAAGTTGCTTCGAAAGCCCGCGCTGCCGCTCGCGTCCTGCTTTCACGGGCGGATCATCACCGAGATGGGTGACGGCTACCTCTGGGACGTGGTGCGGAAGCCCATCTTGTTGCGCGAGGCCATCGTGGCCCTGGAGGAGCGACGGGAGGACCTCGTCTACGTGGACCTCGGGCCTTCGGGGACGCTCGCGAATTTTGTCAAATACAATCTCGGCAAGGGATCGTCGGCGAAGGTCTTTCCCGTGATCACCTCCTTCGCGCAAGATCACAAGAATTTCGAGAACGTGACGGGTCAGCTCGCGCGCGGACCCGCCGAGCACAGGCCAGCGCTAGATGCAAAGGAGACGAGGGCGATGAGGGCGGTCGTATTTCCTGGGCAGGGCTCTCAGCGTAAAGGGATGGGCGAGGGCGTTTTTCAGCAGTTCCCGGAGCTCGTGGCCAAGGCGGATGAGATCCTCGGATACTCGGTGCGGCAGCTCTGCCTGGAGAACCCGGACAATCGCCTCGGCCAGACCCAGTACACGCAGCCGGCGCTCTACGTCGTCAACGCGCTGACGTACCTGCGGCTGGCTCAGGAGGCCGGCGACGCGCCGGCCTTCGTGGCCGGCCACAGCCTCGGTGAGTACAACGCCTTATTCGCCGCGGGGGCCTTCGACTTCGAGACCGGGCTGCGGCTCGTCCAGCGCCGCGGCGAGCTCATGGCCAGGGTCGAGGGCGGGGGGATGGCCGCGGTGATTGGCCTGTCCGAGGCGATGGTCCAGCGGGTCATCGAGGAGAACCGGCTCCAGGCGATCGACCTCGCCAACATCAACTCGCCGCGTCAGATCGTGATCTCCGGGCGGCGCGACGCCGTCGAGCGTGCGAGGCCCGTCTTCGAGTCAGCCGGAGCTCAGTCGTATATCCAGCTGCCGGTGAGCGGGGCCTTCCATTCGCGTTACATGGAGCCCGCGAAGGGCGAGCTCACGGCCTTCCTGCGGCAGTTCCAGTATGCGGACCTCAGGATCCCCGTCGTGTCCAACGCCGAGGCGGCGCTGTATACGCGCGACCGGATCGTCGAACTGCTCGCAAAGCAGCTCACGCAGCCCGTGCGGTGGACCGCGACGGTGCAGTTTCTGCTTCGGGAGGGGATGGCCGAGTTCGTCGAGGCGGGGCCGGGCAACGTCCTCACGAAGCTCATCGAGAAGATCCGAAAAGAGCCGCTTCCTCCGGCGGCATCGGAGCGCGAGCCGCTCCCGCTGGTGGCGCCGGAGCGCGAGCCGGCCCGTCCGGCGGCGCAGGCGCTCGCCATGGCCCGCCACGAGGCGCCGAAGGCGACCAACGGCGCGGCGCTGGCGGCAGAAGCGGCGCCGGCGGAGCGGGGCACGCCGGAGCGCGTCGCGCCCGTGCCGGTCGACGGCAAGGCGGCTCCGGGGCGGCCCGCCCGAGCGGCGACGCTCCGGTGGCTGGGCCGCGCCTCCGCGCTCGGCGATGCGGCGTTCATGCGAGAGTATGGGGTGCGGCATGCGTATGCTGCGGGCGGGCTGCCGCGGGGTATCACTTCACCCGCGCTCGTGGTGAGGCTGGCGCAGCGCGGCCTCCTCGGCTTCCTGGGAACGGGCGGCCTCACGTCGTCGGAGCTCGATGCCGCGCTGGCCGAAATTCGCGGCCATCTCGTCGAAGGGCAGCCGTACGGCGCCAGCCTGGCCTGGGATCCGAGCGCGCACGAGGCCGAGGAGGCGAGCATCGATCTGCTGCTGCGGCATGGAGTCACGAACACAGAGCTCGTGGACTATCTGCATGTGACGCCCGCGCTCGTGCGCTACCGGCTGAAGGGGCTGCGCGCGGGGCGCGGCGCAGGCGTCTCCGTACAGCACCGCGTGCTGGTCAGGGTATCCCGGCCCGAGCTCGCGGAGGCTTTCATGAGCCCAGCGCCGGAGCGTGTGGTCAAGGGCCTGCTCGCCGCCGGGGCGGTGACGGCGCTGGAGGCGGAGCTGGCCAGCAAGGTGGCTATGGTGGACGACGTGTGCCTCGTGCCGGACTCCATCCTGAATATCGATACGCTCGTCCTGCTGCCGGTCGTCCAGTCGCTCCGGGACGCGGCTGGGGGCAGGTTCGGCTACTCGCGGCGGGTGCGCGTGGGGGTCGGCGCGATCGGGACGCCCGGCGCGGTGGCGACCGCGATGCTCCACGGCGCGGATTTCGTCATGACGGGCGCGATCAACCAGTGCACGCACGAAGCCCGGCTGAGCGACGCCGCCAAGCAGCTGCTCGATCGCGCAGGCGTGCAGGACAGCGAGTGCGTCCCCGCCGGCCATGCTTTCGAGACGGGCGCCAGGACGCAGGCGCTGCGCAAGGGGCTCTTCTTCCCCGCGCGGGCGAACAAGTTGTATCAGCTCTACCGCCAGCACGACGCGTTCGACCAGCTCAGCGCGCGCGACAGGCATCAGGTCGAGGAAAAGATCTTCCGTCGCAGCCTGCAGGAGGTCTACGGCGACGTCATGGCGGCGCTCGGCCGCCGCGGCTTCCAGGCGATCGAGAAGGCGGAGCGGAGCCCGAAGCACAAGATGGGGCTCATCTTCCAACGCTACTTCGAGGAGGCTTCCATGCTGGCGGCGCGCGGCGACGAGGAGCGCCGGGTCGACTATCAGGTGTACTGCGATCCGTCGATGGGCGGGTTCAACCATTGGGTGAAAGGCTCGGCGCTCGAGCGCTGGGAGGATCGCCATGTCGATGTGATCGCGGAGACGCTCATGGACGGCGCCGCCGAGCTGCTCGGCGAGCGGCTTCGGGTCCTGACGGCGAGCGTCGCGCAGGCCGCGGGGACCAGGCTGGGGCTCGCCGAGGAGCGCGAGCGGAGCCCGCTGGAGGCTCGCTTCGAGGAGACGGGATCTTGAGCCGCAATGGGAAGAATGGCGCTGCTCCGTCGGGCGCCGCGGACATCGCCATCATCGGTGTCTCGGGGAGGTTTCCCGAAGCTGCGAACAGTCGGGAATTCTTCGATAATTTGCTGCGTGGAGTGAACTCGATCAAGGAGATCCCGGCGCAGCGCTGGAGCCTGTCGGAGCACTACTCGCCCGATGTGACCGCGCCGAACCGGAGCACGGGCAAGTGGCTCGGCGCGCTCGACGGCATCGACAGGTTCGACGACGCTTTCTTTCAGATATCTCCCCGCGAGGCGATGAGCATGGATCCGCAGCAGCGCCTCTTGCTGGAGGAGGCGTGGCGCTGCGTCGAGGACTCGGGGATGCCCCTGTCCGAGCTCCAGGCGAAGCGAACGGCGGTGTACGCCGTGACGATGAACCAGGACTACCAGCTCAAGATCGCGGCTCCCGGCGGCTCGATCGACAGCTACGCGGCGCAGGGGAACTATGGCTGCATCCTGGCCAACCGCATATCGTATGTGCTCGGGTTGCACGGCGAGAGCCTGCTGATCGACGCGGCGTGCGCCTCGTCGGTGGTCGCCATCCATCATGCCAAGCGTGCGCTCGAGCGAGGAGAGATCGACTACGCGCTGGTGGGGGCGGTCAACCTCCACATGCACCCGTTCAAGTACATCTCGTTCTCGAAAGCACGCTTCTTCAGCCCGGAAGGGCAGTGCAAGGCGTTCGACCAGAGCGCGGACGGGTACGTGCCGGGCGAGGGCGTCGGCGTGTTGCTGCTGCAGCGGCTGCGGGACGCCGAGTCGATGCGCAATCACGTCTATGGCGTGGTGAAGGGCGCCGCGGTCAACCATGTCGGCGCGTCCCCTTCGCTCACCGCGCCCACGGTGGAGGCGCAGCACGACGTGATCGTCGCGGCCTACGAAGAGGCCGGCTTCAGCCCGGAGACGGTGACGTACGTCGAAGCCCACGGCACTGGTACCTCGCTCGGTGATCCGATCGAGGTCGAGGCGCTCACGCGCGCGTTCCGTCGCTTCACCGCGGAGCGCCAGTTCTGCGGGCTCGGATCGGTGAAGACGAACATCGGGCACCTCGACGCGGCGGCGGGCATCGCCGGCGTGATCAAGGTGCTCATGATGATGCGTCACGGTGAGATCCCGCCGAGCTTGCACCACCGCGAGCCGAACCCGATCATCGACTTCGCGGGCTCGCCCTTCGCCGTGGTCGTCGCGCGGCAACCGTGGCGGAGCCGAGCAGCGGGCTTGCCGCTGCGCGCTGGCGTAAGCTCGTTCGGCTTCGGCGGGGTGAGCTCTCACGTGCTGATGGAGTCTCACGGCGACGTGGTCGCCGAGACCGCCGGGGCGGCCGCTCCTGCCGACGAGCCGTACGGCTTCCCATTCATGCTCTCCGCCAGGTCGCCGAGCGCGCTGGAACGGCTGCGCGATGCCTGGCGGGGCTTCGTCGAGACAGAGGATTTCTCCCGGTGTCGCCTGCGCGACATCTGCGCGACGCTGGCGACCGGCCGGCGTTCGCATCCCTTCCGCCTCGGCGGCTGGATCCGCAGTCGGGACGAGCTGCGCGGGCTCATCACCGCCGAGCGGGCTGCGCCTTCACATCGCGCCGAAGCACCACAGGCCTTGCGCGTCGCGGCGGTGACGCTCCGTGGCGGCGCGGCGGTGCGCTCGCTGGCCGAGCGCGATCCCGGGTTCGGCCCCCTCGTGGAGGAAGGCCTTCAGGCGCTGGCGCAGCTGGGACCGGGCGCGCCGGACGGCCAGGCGCTGTGGCGCGACACGTGGGCTCCGGGGGAAGACGCGTGCTTTCGACTTCTCGTCGGGCATGCTTACCTGTCGCAGCTGCTCCGCGCCTTCACGCCGGCGCTGCTCGTCGGTGAAGGCGAGGGGATGTGGGGTATTTTGACCGCGAGCGGCGCGCTCGGCCTGGAGGCGGCGCTCGCCGCCCTCAGCGGGCGCGCGCCTTTGCCAGCGCTCCGGCGCCCGCAGATCACCGTATACGATCCGGTCGCCGGGCTGCCTCTGCTGCCGTATGCGCTCGACGAGGGCTACGCTCGTTTGCTCGTCGAGGGGCTCTCGGACCCGGGGGACGACCTCGCGACGCAGGTGCGCAAGGCGCGCGCGCTCCATCGCTCGCAATTCACGTACAGGAAGCTCCTGGAGGAGTGGGCGCCGGCCCTGCGGGCGCGCGGGGAGTCCCTCGAGCGACTGCTGTCCGAGGACGCATTGCTCGTGGACGCGCCCCAGGGCCGCGCGTCGAAGCGCCGTGTGCTCCTGATGCTGATCGTCCTGAGCGCCATGGGCAAGCTGAGCCGCAAATGGGACCTCACGCCGCCGAAGCCTCGCCTGGGGGCGTCGTTCCTGGAGCTCCTCGCGCTGGTGATCGACGGCGTTCTGCCCATTGAGGTTGCGGCCGGGCTGATCCTGGACGAGCGCCCAGATGTTGCGAGCGCCTCGGCCGCGCTGCAGCGCCGCATGCAGCATCTGCGGCCTGACGGGAGCTATCCGCTGCTGCGCGAGCACAGCCAGACGATCGTCGAGATCCCCGACCCGGGGGCATGGCTGCGCGATGCCTTGGATCGCGGCGGCGCGCCGCCGTCCGGTCGCGTCGCGCTGCGCCTAGGAAAGGTGGATGGATTGTCCTCGCCCGATGCGATCGCGGAGATCGCCGTGGCCGGGGATCTCTCCGAGTCGACCGAGCAGGCGGCGCTCAGGCTGTGGTTGAGCGGTGCAGAGCTGGCCTGGGATCGGCTATTTCCGCAAGGGACGTTCAAGAAGGTCTCGCTTCCGGTCACCGTGTTCGAGGGCCGCTCGTTCTGGTTGCCGGCGGAAGCGCCGGTGGGTGCCGCGGAAGGCGCTGCGCCGGCGCCGGAGGTCCATGCCGATCGGATCTATGCCGGGGCCTCCTGGGAGGAGCGACCGCTGGCGCAGGTCGCGCGCGGCGGGGAGCCGGACCGCCCTTTGTTGCTGTTCGCCCGCGACGAGGAGATGCGGACCGCCGCACGGGAGCAGCTCGCGGTGCCCGGCGCGCCCGTGGTCCTCGTGCTGCCGGGGGCAAGATTCCGCGATCTCGGCGGGCTGACCTACGAGGTAGGCGGGGCCGCGGGGGAGTACCAGCGCCTCATACACGAGATCGCAGGGCGGGGGCTCTGGCCCAGCCGTATCGTCCATGCCTGGTCACTGCCCATCTTTCCTGAGAGCGCCGATGCGTTGCGCGAGCAGCTCAACGAGGGCGCCCTGTCGTTCATCACGCTCTCTCAGGCGCTGCTCGCCGAGCGGGCTGGTGCGCCGGTGCGGTCGCTCTACGTCTTTGCCGCCGGCTCCGAGGTGCTGCCGCAGCATGCGGCGGTCGGCGGGCTCGTGCGGGCGCTCGCCGAGGAGACCAGCACGCTGCGCTGCACGACGGTCGAGCTGCGGGGCGCGATCGAGCCGCGATCGCTCCACGCGCGGAGCGACGCGTGGTGGGCGCTCGCGCAGGAGCTGGGCGAAACGCAGGGGGCCGGGATCGAGGTCCGTTACATCGGGCGCCGCCGCTTCGTGCGTGGCCTCCGTGAAGCAGATCTCGAAGCGCCGACGGACGCCGGCGCGGCGTCGCTAACCCTTCGCGACGGCGGCGTGTACGTCATCACCGGCGGCGCGGGCGGGCTCGGCCTCCTCTTCGCCGAGCACCTCGCGCGCCAGCAGCGGGCGCAGCTCGTGCTGGTCGGTAGGTCCGAGCTCACCGATGCGCGGCGCGCCCGGATCGAGCGGCTGAACGCCATCGGGCGGGCGGCCGTCACGTACATCCGTGCGGACATCACGCGGCCAGCCGAGGCGCAAGCGCTCGTTCGGGACGTGACTCCGCGATTCGGCCCGATCCGCGGAGTCTTCCACGCGGCGGGCGTCTACCGCCCGGCGCCCCTCATCCGCAAAGGGCCGACAGAGATCGAGGCGATCCTCGCCCCCAAGGTGTACGGGACGCTGAACCTCGACGCGGCTCTGGCGTCCACCGAGCTCGACTTCTTCGTGCTCTTCTCCTCGCTCGCCGCCCTGAAGGGCTACGCCGGTCTCACCGATTACGCGTACAGCAACAGCTTTCTCGATCATTTCGCGGAGCGCCGGGAAGTGTTGCGAGCGGCCGGAAGGCGCGCCGGCAGGACGCTGTCGATCAACTGGCCTCTTTGGGAGGACGGGGGCATGCTGCCTTCGGACGAGGAGCGCCGTCGCTACGCCGAGCAAAGCGGCCTGGTCCTGCTGACCGCGAAGCAAGGCATGCAGCTCTGGGACGTCCTCGCCGCGCGCGCCGCCGGGCACCAGTGTCTGGCCGTCTGCGGCGATCGCTCGAAGGTACGCGTGTTCCTCGGCCTCGACGCCGCGCCGCCTGCTGTCAGCGCCGCCCCGGAGACCCGCGGTGTGGCGCTCGACATCGATAGGAAGGCCCTGCGCTTCGAGACCGAGCGGTGGCTCAGGCAGATCCTTGCCGAGGAGACGCGTGTTCCGAGCGTCGAGATCGATCCGCGGGAGGACTTCGAATCGTATGGGATCGACTCCTTGCTCGTGCACCATTTCAATACGAGGATCGAGAGGCTGCTCGGCGCCACGTCGAAGACGCTGCTCTTCGAGACGCGTAACCTGTCGGAGCTTACGGATTTCTTCGTGAACAATCATGCCACGGCGCTCGCAGGGATGTTCCGCATGCAAGACGGCAGGGAGAGTGGAGACGGCGAGTCGCGGTCGCAGAGCGGCGCCGCGGCGCCGTCCGCCGCGCGCGCGACCCGAGGCGATGGCGCGGACGTGCTGCGCGATGAAGACATCGCGATCGTCGGCCTGGCCGGCCGGTATCCCAACGCCAGGGACATCGACGAGCTGTGGGACACGCTGAGGTCCAGCAGGGACTGCGTGACCGAGGTGCCGCCGAACCGGTGGGACTACCGCAAGTACTACGACCCCGATCCGAAGCACGCGAGCAAGGGGAAGATCTACGCAAAGTGGGGGGCCTTCCTGGAGAATGTCGACAAGTTCGACCCGCTCTTCTTCAACATCTCCCCCAAAGAGGCCGAGACGCTGGACCCTCAGGAGCGGCTGTTCCTGCAGGTCGCATGGGCGGCGTTCGAGGACGCCGGATACACGAGGCAGTCGCTCCGTGAGCGCACGCAGGAGGGCGGAGGAGAAGTCGGGGTCTTTGTTGGCGTGACGACGAACACGTACCTGCTCCTCGGGCCCAGCGAATGGCGCGCGGGCAATCACGCGATCCCGATGTCCATGCCATGGTCGATCGCGAACCGGGTCTCCTATGTGCTCGACCTGCACGGCCCGAGCGTTCCGCTCGACACCGCGTGCGCGTCGTCGCTCACCGCGATTCACCTCGCGTGCGAGAGCCTCCGCCGCGGCGAGTCGGGCCTGGCGCTCGCCGGAGGCGTCAACCTGACGCTGCATCCCTCCAAGTACGCGTGGATGTGCCAGCAGCGAATGCTGTCGCCCACGGGCCGGTGCCGCGCCTTCGGCGCCGGCGCCGACGGCTTCGTGCCAGGGGAGGGAGTCGGCGCCGTGCTGCTCAAGCCGCTGCGCCGCGCGCTCATGGACGGCGACCCGATCCACGGCATCATCAAGGGGAGCTCGAGCAACCACGGGGGCAGGACCAACGGCTACACCGTGCCGAACCCGAACGCGCAGGCGGCGCTCATCCTGCAGGCGCTGCGGAACGCAAATGTCGACGCCGGCACCGTGACGTACGTGGAAGCGCACGGCACCGGGACCGCGCTCGGGGATCCGATCGAGATCGCCGGCCTGACGAAGGCGTTCCGGGAGAACACCGAGGGACGCCAGTACTGCGCGATCGGTTCGATCAAATCGAACATCGGGCACCTCGAAGCCGCAGCGGGCATCGCTGGGCTCACCAAGATCCTGCTCCAGATGCGCCACCGGACGCTCGTCCCGTCGCTCCACACGGAGCGCCTGAGCTCGAACATCGACTTCGAGCAGACGCCCTTCTTTGTGCAGCGCGGCCTTGCTCCCTGGGAGACCACCGCGGCCGTGCCCGCGGGCGGAGCGGCCCCGCCGCGCCGGGCGTGCCTCAGCTCATTCGGCGCGGGCGGCTCGAACGCGCACGTGGTGATCGAGGAGTACGATATGCCCCCCGACGATCGAGCTGCCATCCGGCCGCAGCCGGAGCTCATCGTGCTCTCGGCGAAGGGCGACGAACAGCTCATGGCTTATGCCGAGCGGCTGGCCGCGTTTCTGGAGGGGCCCAGCGCCGCGGCTCCCCATCACGTCCTGGCGGATGTCGCCTTTACTCTGCAGATCGGCCGAGAGGCGATGGATCACCGCCTGGCTATCCTCGCCGGGGGGGTCGAGGAGGCCGCGGGTGCGCTCCGCCGCGCGCTGCGCGGCGAGCTTGCGCCGGGCCGTGCCGCGCGCGGCGACGTCACCCGAGCGCAGCGGCGCGCGTGGACAGAGGCAGAAGCGGCAGAGCGCGTGCAGCTCTGGGTTCGCGAGCGGCGGCTCGAGCCGTTGATGGAGGCGTGGGTCCAGGGCGCCGAGATCGACTGGCACCGGCTCCCCGCGCGCGGGGAGCGGCGGCGGGTGTCGCTGCCGACCTATCCCTTCTTGAACGAACGCGTGTGGATCTCGGATCGCGAGGTCCTGTGCGAGGAACCGCCCGCCGTCGGGCTGCCGGCAGGCGATGGCCTGCACCCGCTGATCGACGCCAACGTGTCCACGCTGACCGAGATCAGGTTCAAGAAGGCGCTCACGGGCGACGAATTCTTCCTGCGCGATCACGGCGTGGGGGAGAGCTTGGTGCTCCCTGGGGTGGCCATCGCGGAGATGGCGCGATCGGCGGGCGAGCTCGCTGGCGAGAGGCCGGCGCGAAGGATCAAGAACGTGACCTTCACGAGCCCGATCCGGGCCGCCGCCGAGCCGGTCGACGTCTACGCGCGCCTGGTCCCGGCGGGAGACGCTGCGGACGTCGAGGTCTACAGCCTTCGCGGCGGTGAGCGGATCTCGCACGCGCAGGGCAAGGTCGTGTACGCCCCGGCGGGCGGCGACGAGCGTCCCGAGCACGTGGACTTGCAGGCCGTCCGGCGACGCTGCCCGAGGAGCGTTCCCGTCGCGGAGGGCTACGCCCGGCTTGCCCGCATCGGACTGCGGCTCGGGGCCAGCTACCAGGTCAACGTCGAGGTGCGCGCGGGAGACTTCGAGGCGATCGGGCGCATGGAGCTGCCGCCGCACCTGCGCGACGGCGCGCGCCGCTTCGCGCTGCACCCGGCGCTCGTCGACGGGGCTCAGCAGGTGACCGCGCTCGCGGGGCTCAGGGGCAACGAGGAGGTCATCCACATCCCCTTCAGCGTGGGAGAGTACGAGGTCGTGGGCCCGCTGCCCGACGTCTGCTTCGCCTACGTCCGCCTGCTCGGCGGCGACCAAGCGCTCCGGTCGGCAGTGCAAAAATTCGACGTGCTGATCTCGGACGAGGCCGGGAAGGTGCTGGTCCGGATCAAGAACTTCGTGTGCCGGCCGATGCAGCCGGCCGGGCCAACGACCGCCGCGGCTGAGCTCGCGGCGACGCGCGCCCCTGGATCGGTCGTGTATCTGGGGACGACATGGGAGCCCGCTGCGTTGCCGCTCGAGGCGGCGGCGCGGGCGCTGTCGCGCCCCGTCCTGCTGCTCGATACCGGCGATGCCCTGCGGGGCGCGCTGGAGGCCAGGCTGGGCGGGGAGGGGGCGGGGGCGCCGCAGGTCGTGCTCGTGGAGCCCGGGTCGCGCTTCGAGCGCACGGGGGAGCGCCGGTACACGGTCCGCCCTGGCGCGCCCGACGACTACGCCGCCCTGCTGGAGGCGCTCCGCGCAGCCGGGTGGATGCCCGGCGCCGTCGTCCATCGCTGGGCGGACGATCGCCAGGACGACGCGCCGGGAGCGCTGGAGGACCAGCTCGGCCGAGGGGTCTACGCGCTGCTGCTCTTGAGCCAGGCGCTCGTCCGGCGGGGCACGGAAGACCGGGTGCAGATGCTGTACGCTTACGCGAGCGGCCCCGGGGGGGCCCTGCCGCGGCATGCGGCGATCGGCGGGTTCGGCCGCACGCTCCAGCTCGAGAATCCCAGGCTCCGCTTCAAGGCGCTGGAGCTCCGTGGGGACGACCTCTCCACGATGGCAGCGGGGGACCTCGCCGACATCGTGGCGCGGGAGCTGCGCGCGGAGAGCGCCGTGGCCACGGAGATCCGGTACGAGCGCTCGCAGCGGTGGATGCGCCGGCTGCAGCAGCTCGACCTCGGGGCCATGCGCGTCGATGCGAGCACGGCACCCCTGCGGGACCATGGTGTCTACGTTGTCACGGGCGGGCTCGGCGGCCTGGGCCTGATCTTCTGCGAGCACCTCGCGCGCACCGTCCGGGCGCGCGTCGCGCTCGTCGGGCGCTCGTCGCTCGACTCCGGCAAGGCCGCCCGCCTCGAGCAGCTCCGGCGCCTCGGCGCCGAGATCGACTACATCCGAGCTGACGTTTCCCAGCGCGATCACGTGGAGCGGCTCGTCTCGGCCGCCCGGTCGCGCTTCGGCTCGATCCACGGCGTCGTGCACGCCGCGGGGGTGATCCGGGACGCGCTCGTCCGCAACCAGACGTTGCAGGACGCGGCGGCCGTGATCCGCCCGAAGCTGCTCGGTGCGATGTACCTGGACGAGGCGCTGCGCGATCAGCCGCTCGACTTCTTCGCGCTCTTCTCCTCGACGACGGCGCTCCTCGGCAACCTGGGCCAGGCCGCTTACGCTTATGCCAACGGCTTCCTGGACGCATTCGCCGAGCGACGTGAGGCGCTCCGTGCGGCCGGCCAGCGCGTCGGGAAGACGATCTCGATCAACTGGCCGCTCTGGCGCGACGGCGGCATGAGGGTGGACGCGCAGACGGAGCAGCATCTGCTCACGTCGTTCGGGATGCGGCCGATGTCGACCGAGGCGGGGCTCCGCGCGTTCGAGCTCGCGCTCGCGACTGGCGCCGCCCACGTGGCAGTCATCGAGGGAGAGCCGCAGCAGATCGCGCGGGTCGCGCGGGCGACCACGCCCGACGCGCCCGCGCCCGACGCGCCCGACGCGCCGGCGCCCGCGCCCGCAGCAGCGAGCGGGCGCGGTCCGGCGCCGGTGGGCCCCGCCCACCCCGTGCCGGCCGACGCGTTGATCGCCCCGCTCCAGCGCGACCTCCGGCGGATGCTCTCCGCCATGCTGAAGCTCCCCGAGGGCCGAATCAGCCTCGATCAGAACATCTCCGAGTACGGCATCGAATCCATTGCGCTGATGACCCTGTCGAACCAGATCAACGCGCAGCTCGGCCTCGAAATCACGCCCGCGATCTTCTTCGAGCATCCGACGCTGGGCGGGCTCGCTCATCACCTCGTCGAGGAGCACGGCGGCGACCTGGCCCGGCGCTACGGCATGAGCGCAGACGACCGCGGCGGCGCCGCGGAGCCCGCGGCCGCGGCAGAGATGCGCGGGTCGGCCGAGCGCGGCGGCGCGGCGGGGGCGACCTGGGCCGGCGCCGACGAGCCGGCGGCGCCGGGAGGCGCGTATGGGTCGAGCGTGGAAGGAATGGCGGCGCTCGGCCAGGCAGGCGCGCTCGCGCGCGAGCCGGTCGCGATCATCGGGATGAGCGGCATCATGCCGCAGTCCGAGGATCTCGAAGCGTTTTGGCGCCACCTCGCGGAGGGGCGCGATCTCATCACAGAGATCCCGAAGGACCGCTGGGACTGGCGAGCCTGGTTCGGCGATCCGGCGACCGAGCCGAACAAGACGAACATCAAATGGGGCGGGTTCATCGAGGACGTCGACAAGTTCGACGCCCGCTTCTTCGGTATCTCGCGGCGTGAGGCCGAGTTCATGGATCCGCAGCAGCGTGTCTTTCTCGAGGTCGTCTGGAGGACGATCGAGGACGCGGGCTACCGCGTGTCGGAGCTGGCCAAAGGCCGAACGGGCGTGTTCGCGGGTGTGTCGTTGCTCGACTACTCCGAGCTGCTCCGCGAGAACCGCGTGGACACCGAGGCGTACACGACGACTGGGATGTTCCACTCCATCCTGGCGAACCGGATCTCCTACCTGTTCAACCTGCGCGGTCCGAGCGTGCCCGTCGACACGGCGTGCTCCAGCTCGCTCGTCGCGATACGACAGGCCATCGAGGCGATCTGGGCCGGGAGCTGCGACGTGGCGATCGCCGGCGGGATCAACCTGCTGCTGCACCCGATGGTGTTCGTCTCGTTCAGCAAGGCCGGCATGCTCAGCCTCGACGGGCGCTGCAAGGCGTTCGACAAGCGGGCCAACGGCTACGTGCGCGCCGAGGGCGCGGGCGCCTTGCTGCTCAAGCCGCTCCGTCGAGCCCTCGCGGACGGCGATCAGATCCACGCGGTCATCCGCGGCAGCGCGGTCAACCACGGCGGCAAGGTCAACACCATGACCGCGCCCAACCCGAACGCACAGGCCGAGCTGATCACCAGCGCTTTCGAGGAGGGGCAGATCGATCCGGCGACCGTCACCTACATGGAAGCCCACGGCACGGGCACGAGCCTCGGCGACCCCATCGAGATCAACGGGCTCAAGAAGGCGTTCAAAGAGATGTTCCGGCGGCGCGGGCTGCCGCAGCCGTCGAGCAGCTACTGCGGCGTCGGCTCCGTGAAATCGAACATCGGCCATCTGGAGCCTGCCGCCGCGATCTCGGGGATCTTCAAGGTGATCCTCGCGATGAAGCACGGGCGCATCCCGTCCACCATTCATTTCACCGAGATCAACCCGTATATCCAGCTGGAGAATAGCCCCTTCTTTCTCGTGACCGAGGGGCGCCCATGGGAGCGTATCAAGGACGAGCACGGGCGTACGGTCCCGCGCCGCGCCGGCGTGAGCTCTTTCGGCTTCGGGGGCGTGAACGGGCACGTGGTGCTCGAGGAGTTCGTCCCGCCGTCCAGGCCGGCTGGATCCGCCGGGGCCCCGTGCATCGTGCCGCTGTCGGCGAAGACGAAGGAGCGGCTGCAGGAGTACGTCGCCAGGACGACGCGCTTCATCGAGAAGGCTGCGCCGTCGGGCGCCGGGGCGCCGGCCCCGGTGTCGGATGGCGAGCAGCTCGCGCAGCTTCTCGAGACCGAGCTCGTCGCCCTCACGGTGCAGGTGGGTGGCCTTGCCGAGGCGCACGTCTCGCTGGATGAACCGATCGCGGAGCTCGGGCTCGACGCCGTGCACGCGGCAGAGCTCGCGCGCCGTGTCGGAGAGCGGCTCGACGTCCCGCTCGCGCCGTCGGTTTTCATCGATTGGCCGAGCCTCGGCGCGCTGGCGTGGCACCTGCTGGACGCGCACCACGACGCCGTGGCCCGCCGCCTCGGCCCCGCGCCCGGCCCGGAGTCGCAGGGCGGCGCACGGAGCGACCTCGACCTGATGGACCTGGCCTATACGCTCCAGATCGGCCGCGAGCCCATGGAGGAGCGGCTGGTCGTCGCCGCGTCGAGCCTCGATGAGCTCGCGGCCAAGCTGCGCGCCTTCCACGAGGGGAAGGACAACGTCGACGGGCTGTGGTGCGGCAACGCGGTGCGCGACGAGGGGCGCTTGGAGGCCCTCCTCGACGGAGGAGAGGGCGCGGACTTCGTCCGGACGCTCATCGAGAACCGCCGGCTCGACAAACTCGCGCAGCTCTGGATCTCCGGCGTCGACGTCGACTGGAAGCTGCTGTATCCCGCCCAGCTGCCCCGGCGCATCTCGCTGCCGACCTATCCCTTCGCCAGGGACAGGTTCTGGATCCCCAAGGGCCGGCGCGAGTCCGCGACACGAGCGGCCGCGGACCTCCGGCTGGCGCACCCGCTGCTTGACGGCATCGACCTCGGGCTGAGCCTGCGCGAGGGCGTGGCGTTCCGCAGGACGCTCCGGCGCTCCGAGCCCCTCGTCGCGCACCATGAGGTTGGTGGCCGGCTCGTATTCCCGGGCGTCGGTCAGCTGGCGATGGCGATCGCCGCGGGAGCGCAGGTGCAGGAGTCGGCCGCGATGGAGCTGACGCGGGTGGCCTGGTTGCGTCCGCTCGTCATCGACGAGGACACCAGGGAGGTGCGCGTCGTCGTCCGCGATGACGGCGGCGCGCTCGAGTACGAGGTGCGCTCCGGGGGAGACGGCGGCGCGACGGTCCACTCGAAGGGGGCGCTCGGCGCCGCGGCGGCCGCCGAGGGCGAGGCGGCGCGCCTGCCCGTGGAGGCGATCAAGGCCCGCTGCGGGCGGGCGATGGGGCAGCAGGCGCTCTACGAGGCCTTCGGCGCGACCGGCGTCGTGCTCGGCGCGTACTTCAGGACGATCGAGCAAGCGTGGATCGGCGACGGCGAGGCCCTCGCCGCCGTTCGCTTGCCGCCCGAGTTCGCCGACGAGGCGGCGCTGTACCCGGCGCACCCCACGCTGCTGGACGCTGCGTTGCAGACCATGGGCGCGCTGTCCATCGTCGGGGGAGGCGGCGGGAACGCGGCGCTGCTGCCGTTCGCGGTGGACCGGATCGAGCTGCTCCGGCCGCTCGGCCAGCGCGGCCATCTCCATGTCCAGGCTGCGGGCAACCTCCAGTTCCACGCGGTGATCTCGGACGAGGAGGGGCGCGCCTGCGTGAAGCTGCACGACGTCGCCATGCGCGAGGCGAAGGACGCGCCCGCCCGCGAGCGGTTCTTTTTCCGGCCAGGCTGGCGGGAGGCGCCGATCGCCGGTGACGCGGCGGGGCCGAGCGCGGCGGGCGCGGCGCGGCAGGCGACGCTCATCGTCGCGCCGCCCCAGGATCTCGGCCTCGGCGCGGCGCTCGCCGCTGCGCACCCGGATGAAGAGGTCATCGAGATCCGGCTGGGTTACGAGCGGCGGCAACGAGCGGCGCGCGTGTGGGAGGTCCCCGCCGGCGATCCTGACGCCATCGCGACCTGCCTCGATCGGCTCCCGAGCGTCGGCAGGATTTACTTCCTCGGCGGGCTCCAGGCGACGCCGGTCGAGCACGGCGATCTCGGCGCGCTCGACGCCTGCGAGCAGCGGGGCGTGCTGTCGCTCTTCCGGCTGATCAAGGCGTTGCGCCGCCGCAGCCTTTCCGCGTCTCCCGTGCAGCTGACCGTCGTGACGAATGACGTGAACAGCGTCCTTCAGGGGGAATCGATCTCGCCGTTCGCTGCGGGGCTGTATGGCCTGACGCGCTCGCTCGCGCGGGAGCACCCCGCGTGGTCCGTTCGCTGCCTCGACGTTCGGCGGGACGAGATCGGCCACCCAGAGCTCGTCAAGGCGATCGTCTCCGAGATCGGTCACCCGGACGGCGCCGAGGTCGCGCTCCGCGATGGCAGGAGGTACGCGCGGGTGTTCACGCCGATACGGATGCCCAAGGCCGATCTCCCGCCGTTCCGGTCCGAGGGGGTCTACCTCGTCGTCGGCGGCGCCAGCGGCATCGGGCTCGAACTCGCGCTGCACCTCGCGACCACCGCGCGTGCGCGGCTGGCGCTCGTCGGCCGCACCGTGCTCGGCCCCGCCCAGCGAGACACGCTCGCGCGGATCGAGGCGCTGGGCGGCCAGGCGATCTACCTCCGCGCCGACTTGACGGACCCCGAGGACATCGGGCGCGCCATCACGGAGACGCGCGCGCGGTTCGGCGCGATCAACGGCGTCGTGCACTCGGCGCTGGTGCTGCGAGATAGGCTCCTCGAGAATATGGACGAGCCCGCGTTTCGCGCCGCGCTCGCGCCGAAGACGCGCGGCAGCGTCGCGCTTTACCGGGCGATTCGAGGCGAGGCGCTCGACTTCCTGCTCTTTTTCTCGTCCGCGCAGTCGTTCACGGGCAATGTCGGGCAGAGCAACTATGCGGCGGCATGCACGTTCAAGGACGCCTTCGCGCGGTACCTTGGTCAGACCCTGCCCTATCCCGTGAGGATCATCAACTGGGGCTACTGGGGAACGGTCGGCGTCGTCGCCACCGAAGGGCACCGGCGGAGCATGGCCGAGCAAGGGGTGCTCTCGATCGGTCCCGAGCAGGGGATGGCCGCGATAGAGCGGGTGCTGAGCGGACCGGTCGAGCAGGTGATGGCCATCTCTGCCGAGGAGCGGGTGCTGGCACAGATGGGCGTCGATTTGGGGGCGGAGCTCAGCGTTCATCCGGCCGAAGTGCCTCCGATGCTGCGCGCGGCTGCCCTCGATCGGCGTCCGACGAGCCTGCCACTCCACTCCTTCGCCGAGTCGGTCCGGGCCTTCGACGAGGTCGAGCGCTTCGCGAGGCGCATGCTGCTGGCTGCGCTCCGGCAGATGGGCGCGCTTCGGGTCGCGGGCGAGCGGCGACGCTGGGACGAGCTCGCGGGCGCGCTCGGCGTCGCCCCGGCGCACGCGCGCCTGTTCAACGCGCTCCTCGGCGTCTTGTCCAGGGCCGACATCGTGCGGCTAGAGGGCCCCGACGTGGTCACGATGTCGATCGACGCGGCGGGGGACGAGCTCACCTTGAGCGCGGAGAAGGAGCGCCTGGCTGCCGCATTCCCCGAGCGGGTTGCGTACCTGGAGCTCCTCTGGAGGTGCTTGAGGCGGTATCCCGAGATCCTGCGTGGCGAGATCCCGGCGACCGAGATCCTGTTCCCCGGCGGCTCGACCGAGCTGGTCGCGCCCGTGTATGGGGGCAACACGACGTCGAACTACTATAACCGCATCGTCGCCGAGAGCGTGCTCACCTATCTGGAAGCGCAGATCCCGCTCCTCCCGGCGGGCCGCAAGATCCAGATCGTCGAGCTCGGCGCGGGCACCGGCGGCACGAGCGTGACTGTGCTCGACGCGATCCGGGCCCACGGCGACCGGCTCCGGTACGTCTACACGGACATCTCGCCCGGCTTCATCAACCAGGGCCAGCAGCGGTTTGTGGCATCGCTCCCGTTCATGGAGTTCCGGGTCCTCGACATCGAGCGCGAGGTCGAAGCGCAGGGCTTCGTTGCCGGCAGCTTCGATGTGGTCATCGCGACGAACGTTCTCCACGCGACGCGGCAGATCGCGCGCACGCTCGGCCACGCCAAGTCGCTGCTCCGGGCGCGAGGGTGGCTCGTCCTCAATGAGGTCACCGAGGTCCAGGACTTCACGACGCTCACCTTCGGTTTGCTGGAAGGGTGGTGGCTGTTCGAAGATGACGCGCTCCGGCTGCCGGCCTCGCCCCTGCTCAGCGCGGAGGCATGGCGCAGGGTACTGGGACGGGAGGGGTTTGCGCACGTGGTGACGCTCGGGCAGACGGATGCGCGCGGCCGAGGGCTCGGGCAGAGCGTGCTGGTCGCCGAGAGCGACGGCTTGGTCCGGCGCGTTGTGGCCGAGGGGTCGCGGCGGGAGGCGCCGCGAGCTGCGTCGGCGCTTCAGGCCCGCAGCCTCCTCGGCGCCGTGCAGCCAGCGGCCGCTGCAGGTGGCGAGGCGCCGGGGGCGCCCGCGGAGGCCGCGCTCGCCGGCGCGGCCCCGGGCGGCGGCCCACGATCGCAGATCGAGCGCGCCGTCGTCGACATCCTGGCGCAGGTGCTCGAGGTGAGCCGTGAAGAGATCCACCCGACCGCGCCGTACACCAGCCTGGGGGTGGACTCGATCCAGTCGGTGGCGATCGTCGACCGACTGAACAAGGCGTTCGGCATCACGCTGCGCAGCACCGACCTGTTCAACTACCCGACGGTGCGCAGGCTGTCCGGCTACATGCTCGACACCTTCGGAGGCGCCGTCGCCCGCGGCGCGTCGCCGGCGCCAGCGACCGCCAAGAGCGAGCCCGCGGCGAAGGACGGCGGCGCAGCCGCCCCGCGCGCGGCAAAGGGCGCCGGCGCATCCGCCGCCCCGCGCGCGGCGCACGCCGAGCTGGGCGCGCGCCCCCCGCAGCTGACGGAGAGCGAGCTCCGGGCACGCGTCGAGGAGACGACCACCACGACGCTTGCGCAGGTGCTCGAGGTGGGCCGTGAGGAGATCCACCCGACCGCGCCGTACACCAGCCTGGGGGTGGACTCGATCCAGTCGGTGGCGATCGTCGATCGGCTGAACAAGGCGTTCGGCATCACGCTGCGCAGCACCGACCTGTTCAACTACCCGACGGTGCGAAAGCTCGCGGCGCACATGATCGAGCGCTTCGGCGCGTCGATCCGGCTCGGGTCGCCGGCTGTCGAGCGCGCCAGCGAGGCTTCCGCCCGTAGCCCAGGGGATGGGAGCCACACGAACGGGTCGAGCGGCGGCGGGCAGCCCCGGACGCTGGAGCACCTGTCCGCGAGCCCGGGGCGCAACGGCGGCGGTGCGGTACACCAGGCACACCTGCCCGAGGAGCTGCCTTGGGGCGGCAACGGGGCAGGGAAGGGGAGGCCGGCGGCCGAGGTCACCCCGAGCGTGCGGCGCGATGAGGGCCTCAGCGTGGTCCAGCGCGCGCCCAGCGCTCCGCCGCTCGTGGCGGTCATCGGCATGGCGGGCAGGTTTCCCGGCGCGCGCGACGTTCACGAGCTCTGGCAGAACCTGGCGGCCGGCGTCGACTCGGTGCAGGAGATCGCGCGCTGGGATCAGGCGCGCTTCTATGATGCCGACCCGCATGCGGTCGGCAAGAGCTACAGCAAGTGGGCGGGTCTCTTGCCGGACATCGATAGCTTCGATCCGCTGTTCTTCAACATCTCCCCCAAGGAGGCGGAGCTCATGGATCCTCGGCAGCGGCTCTTCCTGGAGGAGTCGTGGAAAGCCCTGGAGGACGCCGGCTGCGCCGAGCACAAGCTCGACGGGAAGGGGTGCGCCGTTTTCGTCGGGTGTTCGGGCGGTGATTACAAGCGACTCATCATCGAGCGCGAGGTCCCGCCGGGCCCTCACATGTTCATGGGCACGTCGAGCTCCATCCTGGCGGCCCGCATCTCCTACCTCCTGAACCTCAAAGGGCCGAGCGTGCCGATCGACACGGCGTGCTCGTCGTCGCTGGTAGCGCTGCACCTCGCATGCGAGGGCATCCGGAACGGCGCGTATGAAATGGCTCTGGTGGGCGGCGCCGAGGTGCTCACGACGCCGGAGTTCCACGTGATGGCAAGCCGCACGGGGATGCTGTCGCCCGAAGGCCGATGCATGACATTCGATCAGCGGGCGGACGGCTTCGTGCCCGGCGAGGCGGTCGCCGCGATCGTGCTCAAGGACCTCGATGCGGCCCGCCGCGACGGTGATCGCGTCTACGGCGTGATCGCCGGATCGAGCATCAACCAGGACGGCAAGACGAACGGTATCACCTCGCCAAGCGCGCCGTCGCAGACGGCGCTGGAGCGCGACGTCTACGAGCGCTTCGGCATCGACCCGGCGTCGATCACCTACGTCGAGGCGCACGGCACGGGGACGCGGCTCGGTGACCCCATCGAGATCCAGGCGCTCACGGACGCGTTCCGCGCCTACACCGACCGGCGCCAGTACTGCGCGATCGGCTCGGTGAAGACGAACATCGGCCACACGCTGACGGCGGCGGGGGTCGTGGGCGTCATCAAGGTGCTGCTCGGAATGCAGCACCGCAAGCTCGTGCCCTCGCTGCACCTCCAGCGGGAGAACGAGCTCATCGACTTCCGCGGCAGCCCCTTCTACGTCAACGCGACGCTGAAGGACTGGGACGTGCCTCCGGGAGCGCCGCGGCAGGCCGCGGTCAGCGCGTTCGGCTTCAGCGGCACGAACGCGCACGTGATCGTCCGCGAGGCGAGCGACGTGCCCGATCGGGAGCGGGCCCCGGACGCGCGGCCCTGGTATCTCGTGGCGCTGTCGGCGAAAACGCACGAGGCGCTGCGGCAAAGGCTGCTTCGGCTCGCTGACTGGATCGAGCGCGCGGACCCCGCGCCGCGGCTGCGCGACGTGGCCTCGACGCTGCTGCTCCACCGCACCCAGCACCCGCTGCGGATCGCGCTGGTGGCCCGGAGCACGTCGGATCTCGTGCAACAGCTGCGCGCTGCCTCGAGCGGCGGACCGGCGTCCGGGAGCCGGCGAGCCGCGGCCGACGAGCCGCTCGGGAGGCAGCTGCTCGCCGAGCTTCGCGCCGGTACGTTCACGGAAGGCGAGCTCCGCGCGCGCCTCGAGCCGCTGGCCTCGCTCTACATCGCGGACGCTGCCCTCCCCTGGGCCGAGCTCTTCGAGGGAGAGGACTGCAGGCAGGTAGCGTTGCCATCGTACCCCTTCTGCGGCGAGCGCTACTGGCTCCCCGAGCACGCGGCGCACGGGGCCGGGGCCCGCGGCCCGTCCGCCGTCGCATCGCTCCACCCCTTGCTCGCGGCGAACACGTCGACGTTCGAGGAGCAGCGGTTCACCACGGAGCTCTCCGGCGGCGAGCCGTTCCTCCGCGATCACGTCGTCGGAGGCCTCAACGTGCTGCCGGGCGTCATCGTTCTGGAAATGGCTCGAGCCGCCGGCGAGCTCTCCGCCGGGCGCAAGCCGCTCGGCCTCCGCGATGTCGTGTGGGTGAGCGCCATCGTGCCCGCGGGAGGCCGGCAGCGCCTGTCCATCTCGCTCCACCCGCAGGGAGATCAAGCGAGCTACGAGGTGTGGACGGAGGATGCCGGCGCCGCGCGGAACGTCCGGGCCAGCGGGCGGATCCTCTACGGCGAGGCGGCCGCGCCGCTCGCGTTGGAGTCGGTGGATCTGCCGCGGCTCCGAGACCGCCTCCCTACATCGCTGGACCGCGAGGCGTGCTACCTCGCGCTGCAGCGCGCGGGGCTGGACTATGGCCCCACGTTCCGGATCATCCGGCGGTTGTACCAGGGTGAGAACGCGGTGCTCGCCCATCTGGAGCTGCCGCCGGCGCAGATCGGCGCTTATGCCGCCTACGTCTTGACTCCAGGGCTCCTGGACGGCGCCCTGCAGTCTGCGCTCTGGTTGCTCGAGCGCGGTTCGCCGGGCGCCCTTCGGCCGATGCCGTTCGGCATCGGCGAGCTGACGATCGCCGGACCGCTGCCGCCGAGCTGCTACGCGCTGGTTACGCCCGCCGGCAGCCAGGGCGGGCTCCACAAGTTCGACGTGCTGCTGCTCGACGAAGCGGGGCAGGTGCTCGTCCGGATACGTCAATACGGGGTGAGGGCGCGGCCGCAGCACCGCGATGCCAGCGCGGGCACCCCGGGCACGGCGACGCAGGACAGCACGATTCTCGATCTGTTCCGGCAGGTCCAGCGCAATACCGTGGAGGTGGCGGAGGCGTACCAGCGCCTCCGCGGCGCGAGCGAGTAGGAGCGGCGCGGCTTCGGTCCGCCGACGTGGAGGCGGGGTGACGGCAGGCCGGGGGCGCTCCGCAGTGACGTGAGACGATCGTCTATTCGGGTGTGCGCGATGGTTGAGATGGATCCTGCGACGAAACGAATTCTTGAGATGGTGAAGTCCGGCCAGGTGTCTCCGGAGGAGGGGCTCCGGCTATACGCCGAGCGGCAGCACGCCGCCGCCCCCGCCGAGCGCGCGCCCCAAGCGCAGGCGTTGATGTATTGCCGATGGGTCTGGGAGCCATCGCCCGCGGAGCCGGCCGCTGCGCACGCCGGCCCCGCGCTCGTCTTTGACACCGGCGAGGGGATCCGCCGCGCGCTCCAGGCTCGCCTCGACGGCGCGGCGCCTGCCGTGCTCGTGACGCCAGGGGACGGGTTTCATGAGCGTGGAGAGCACGCGTTCGAGATCCATCCTGGGCGCGACGAGGATTATGCGCGGCTGTTCCGAGCGCTGGAGAGGCAACGATTCTCGCCGTCGGTGATCGTCCACGCCTGGTCGCGCGGTGGAGCGGTGGGCGCCGTCGGGGGGATCGACGCGCGGCTGGACGAGGGCGCGTACTCGCTGCTCGGCCTGAGCAAGACGCTCCTCGATCGCAGGCCGACGCAGGAGACTGCGCTGCTGTATCTGTACGATGCCAGCGCGCCGGGGCCGTCGGCGCTTTACGCGGGCGCGGGCGCCCTGCTCCGGACGTTGCGCCTGGAGAATCCGAAGCTCGCGGGAAAGGCCGTGGGCGTCGTCGCAGCGGATCCTTTCGCCTGGTCGGAGGCCGTGCGGCAAGAGCTCGGGGCGCCCGCCACCGATGCAGAGGTCTTGTACGAGGGCGGCCGCCGGCTGGTGCGGCGGCCGCGCGAGCTCGCGCCCGGGTTCGCTTCAGGCGAGGAGAACCCCTTCCGCCCCGACGGCGTGTATCTCATCACAGGGGGCCTCGGAGGGCTCGGCGGCCTGGTCGCCGAGCACGTGGCGCGGCGGTGCCCCAGGGTCACCTTGATCCTGACGGGGCGTTCCCCGCTCAGCGCCGACAAGGAGCGCCGCCTCGCTGAGCTCGCCGCGCTCGGCGCGCAGCCCGTCTATGTGACGTCCGACGTCGCGCGGAGGGATTCGGTCGAGGCGCTCGCGGCCAAGATCCGGGCCCAGTTCGGCGGGATCCACGGCGTCTTTCACTGCGCCGGTGCGCTTCAGGACGGGCTCCTCGCGCGCAAGACGAGGGCATCAATGGCCGAGGTGCTCGCCCCGAAGGTGCATGGGACCGTGTACCTCGACGAGGTTCTGCAGGCCGAGCCGCTCGATCTTTTCGTCCTCTTCTCCTCCATCGTCGCCGTGATGGGCAACGTGGGTCAGGCCGACTATGCCTTCGCATGCAGCTTCCAGGACCATTTCGCGGCGCACCGCGATGCGTCGCGGCTGCGGGGCGCGCGCGCCGGCCGGACCGTCGCGATCAACTGGCCGCTCTGGCGCGACGGAGGGATGACGGCCGACGAGGGATCGATCGCGTGGGCGCGCAAGGTCATGGGCTTCGAGCCGCTCGAGCGCAGGGCCGGGATCGAGGCGCTCGAGGCCGCGCTGCGAGGGCCGTTCGCGCAGGTCGCGGTGCTCTCCGGCGACGCGCCGAAGATGAAGGCCGCGCTCGGGTTCAGCTCCCCGGTCGGCGGCGCGAGCGTCGCGTCGGTGGCGCCGCCTTGTGCCGGGGGCGGCGCGACGCGCGAGCGCGCGGAGGCCTGCGTGAAGGCGGTGCTCTCCGCCGAGATCAAGCTGCCTCCTGACAAGATCGACGCGAGCAAGCCGTTCGAGGCCTACGGCATCGACTCGATCTTGATCGTGACGCTGACGCGCGCGCTGGAGGAGCGGTTCGGCGTCCTCTCGAAGACGCTCTTCTTCGAGTACAACAGCGTCTCCGAGCTCGCCGGCTATCTGGCGGAGCACCACGCGGACAGGCTGAGCGACGACGCCCGCGGGGAGGCGCCGGCCGCGCCGACGCCGGAGCCGGCCGCGCCGACGCCGGAGAGGGATCCCTCGCGCTCGCGATGGTGGCCCGCTGCCGTGACGCCCGGCGCCCAGCCCGCCGCCGCGCCGGAGCGGAGCCGCCCGACGGCCGAGCAGCTCACCGAGGACGATACCATCGCCGTCGTCGGCCTCGCCGGACGTTACCCGATGGCCGAGAGCCTCGATGTGTTCTGGGAGAACCTGCGGGCAGGTCGCGACTGCATCACCGAGATCCCCTCGGACCGCTGGGATCACCGCTCCTTCTTCAGCCACGACAAGGATCGGCGGGACAAGAGTTACAGCAAGTGGGGCGGATTCCTCTCCGGCGTCGATCAGTTCGATCCGCTCTTCTTCAACATCTCTCCAAGGGAGGCGGAGCTGATGGACCCCCAGGAGCGGATCTTCCTGGAGGCTGCATGGCACGCGCTGGAGGACGGCGGGCATACGAGGGGCCGGCTCGCGCGCGAGCGGGTCGGCGTGTTCGTGGGCGTCATGTACTCCCATTATCAGCTCATCGCCCTCGAGGAGTCGCTCCGCGCCGAGGTGGTTGCCCCAGGCTCCTTCTTCGCGTCGATCGCGAATCGGGTCTCGTATCACCTCAACCTGCGCGGCCCGAGCATCGCGCTCGACACCCTCTGTTCGTCCTCGCTCACGGCCATCCATCTCGCGTGCGAGAGCATCCGCCGCGGCGAGATCGACGCTGCCATCGCCGGCGGCGTCAACCTCACGGTTCACCCGAGCAAGTACTTCATCCTGAGCCACGGCCGATTCGCCGCGAGCGACGGCCGCTGCCGCAGCTTCGGCGAGGGCGGGGACGGCTACGTGCCGGGGGAGGGCGTCGGCGCGCTGCTGCTCAGGCCGCTGCGGAAGGCGGCGGCGGACGGCGATCTCATCTATGGGCTCATCAAGGGCACCGCGCTCAACCATGGCGGCAAGACCAACGGTCTGACCGTGCCGAGCCCCAACGCGCAGCGTGATGTGATCGTCGAGGCGCTTCGCAGGGCCAAGGTCGACCCCCGATGCGTGAGCTACGTGGAGGCGCACGGCACCGGCACCGCCCTGGGCGATCCGATCGAGATCACCGGGCTCACGAAGGCGTTCCAGGCCGGGGGCGACCTGCGCCGCGGCGACGACGCCCAGCGCTGCGCTATCGGCTCGGTGAAGTCGAACATCGGACATCTGGAGTCCGCGGCGGGCGTCGCCGGCATCACGAAGGTGCTGCTCCAGATGAAGCACCGGGCGCTCGCGCCCTCGCTGCACGCCGAGCGGCTGAACCCGAACATTTCGTTCGAAGGCTCGCCGTTCCGCGTGCAGAGGACGCTGAGCGAGTGGCGGCAGCCCGTGCTGCGAGAGGGCGGCGAGGAGGTCGCCGCTCCACGCATCGCCGGGATCAGCTCGTTCGGCGCGGGCGGCGCCAACGCGCACATCGTCCTTCAAGAGTACGACGCGCCGCCAGCGCCGGCCGCCGCGAGCCCGGAGGCCCCGGTGCTCATCGTGCTGTCTTCGAGGGATCGCGAGCGCCTTGCGGCGTACGCGACGGCGCTGCGCGACGGCCTGGCGCGCCTGCAAGCGCCTCATGGCAGCGGCTACCTCCGCGATTTCGCCTACACGCTGCAGGTGGGCAGGGAGCCCATGCCGGAGCGGCTCGCCTTCGTGGCCTCCTCGGTGGAGGAGCTCATCGGGAAGCTCGACGCGTACGTCACGCGCCAGCCCGTAGAGAGGCTGTATCAGGGCAATACCGCCGACGCGCCTCGGCCGGCCGCGCTGGAGGCGGCTGCTCCGGACGACGCCCGCGCGGCGGCGCTCGCCGCGCGCGACCTGGGAGGGTTGGCCGCGCTGTGGGTCGCGGGGGTCGAGATCGATTGGGCGCAGCTCGCGGCTCCCTCGAAGCCGCGGCGGATCTCGCTGCCCCCGCGGCCCTTCGTGAAGGAGCGCTGCTGGATCGGCAGCCCCGGCGGCGCCCTGCTCGCCGGGGGCGCGCCCCCAGCGCGGCTGCATCCGCTGATCGGGCAGAATACGTCGCTGCTGGGAGAGCCGCGCTTCACGACGCGTTTCCGCGGCGACGAGCCGTTCCTCGCCGATCACGTCGTCGATGGTCGGCGCGTGCTGCCGGGCGTGGCTGTGCTCGAGATGGCGCGTGCCGCCGGCGAGCTCGCCGGGCTCCCGCCGGTGCGCCGGATCGCCCAGGCCGTCTGGTCCAGCGCGCTGGCGGTCGATCCTGAGCTGGGTGCCGAGGTCAGCGTCAGCCTCGCGGCGGATCACGACTCCGTCGCATACGAGGTGTGGGGCGCGCTGGAGGGAGGCGCGAGGCACGTCTACGCGTCGGGCAAGCTGATGCGCGACGAGCCAGCGACCGCGTCGCCGCGGGTCGACGTCAACGTCATCCGGGCGCGCTGCCCGGCGCGCTGGTCCGCGGGGACCTGCTATGCGCAGTTCCGCGAGCGCAGGCTGATTTACGGGCCGGCCTTCCAGTCGCTCCAGGAGCTCGCCTTCGGGCCGGACGAGGCGCTCGCGCGCCTCGCGCTGCCGGCGGAGCTCTCGCCGGAGCTTCAGCGCTGCGTCCTCCACCCGGTGCTGCTCGACGGAGCGCTTCAGGCCCTGCTCGGTCTGTTTGCGGCGCGGAGCGCCGCCTCGGGCGACACCTACGTGCCCTTCGCCCTCGGCACGCTCGAGCTCTTCGGGCCCGTCGAGCGCGCGGCGTACGCGCACGCCCGCCGGGCCGTGGGCGCGGCGCCCGCCGATCCGACGATCGAGCGCTTCGAGATCCGGGTCTACAGCGAGGATGGCTCGCCGCTCGCGGCGATGATGGACCTGGCGGTGAAGCGCCTCGACGGCGCGGCGCTCCCGCGGCCCGCGACGGGCGCCAGCTGCTCGCTCTTTCGCCCGGTGTGGCGGCAGCGCCCGCCCGCGCCGTCGGGCGCCGGCGACGCGGCGCCCGGCGGCGCGCTCCTCATCTTCGATCTCGGCGGGGAGCTCGTGGACGCCGCGCGCCAGCGGAGCGACGCCGCGGGCGCCGCGCGCCCAGCGCTGCTCGTCGTCCCCGGGCGCGGCTTCGCCGAGCGGCACGATGGGAGCTTCTCCGTCCGCCCCGGGGCCCTCGACGACTACCGGCAGCTGCTCCGGGCGCTGGAGCGCCGCGGCTTGCGCCCGGCCGAAGTGCTGCACCTGTGGTCGCGCGAGCATCCCGAAGGCGACACGACCGTGCAGCTGGAGCGCGGCATCCTGTCCGTCCTGCCGCTGGCGCAGGCGCTCGCCGCGACGCGCCCGTCCGAGCCCGTGCAGCTCGCCTTTGTCCACGCCGAAGAGGGGACCGGGGTCCGGCCCGCCTACGGCGCGCTCGCCGCCTTCGCGAAGAGTGTCCGGCACGAAGACCCGCGACTGGCCATCAAAGCCGTGGCCATCCCCGCCTTCGAGCCCACCGGCGCCTGCCTGTCGCCCGACCAGCTCGATCGCCTGCTGATCGAGCTCCGTACCGCTGACGGGAGCGCGGAGGTGCGTTACGACCGAGACGGCCGGCGGTGGGAGAGGGCCTGGGACGAGGTCGCATCGGCGCACGGCGACCTCCCTGAGCCCGCGCCGCTCCGGCGCCGCGGGGTGTACCTCATCACCGGGGGCGCCGGAGAGCTGGGGCTCGCGTTCGCCGAGCACCTTGCGCGCACGCTGGAGGCGCGGCTCGTCCTGTCCGGCCGCTCGGCCTTGAGCGCGCCGCGGGCAGCGCGCCTCCGCGCGTTGACCGAGGGCGGGGCCGAGGTCGTTTATTTGCAGGCCGATGTATCGAGTCGCGCGGAGGTGGCTGGGCTCGTCGCTGCGACGAGGACCCGCTTCGGCGCGCTCAGCGGGGTCATCCATGCGGCCGGCCACGTCCGCGACGCGCTGCTCGCGAACAAGACCGTCGAGGAGGTGAGGGCATGCCTGGCCGCCAAGGTGTACGGCGCGCTCTGGCTGGACGAGGCGACCCGGCACGAACCCCTCGAGGCGTTCGTCCTCTTTTCGTCGGCCGCTGCAGCGCTCGGCAATGCCGGGCAGTGCGACTATGCCTTCGCCAACAGCTTCCTCGATCACTTCGCGGTCGAGCGAGAGCGCCTCCGCGCGGAGGAGCGACGGTCCGGCAGGACGCTCTCCATCAACTGGCCGCTCTGGGAGGAGGGCGGCATGAAGGTCCCCGAGGCGGTCCAGGACTGGATGCGGGAGGCGCTCGGATGGACACCGCTGGCCACGCGCGACGGACTCGCCGCGTTCGCCTCGGCGCTGCGATCGGCGCACCCGCAGATCCTTGTGCTCTCCGGCGATCACGGCCGGATCGTGTCGGGGCTGAAGCCGGCCGCGCCCGAGGCGATGCCCGCCGAGCGCGCCGCGCCCGATGCCCGGGTCGCTCAGGGGGACGAGCCGGGGCTTCGCGCGCGCCTGGAGGAGCACCTCAAGGCCCTGCTGTCGGCGGAGATGAAGCTGCCGCAGCACAAGATCTCTGCGCGGGCCGCGTTCGAGACCTACGGCATCGAGTCGGTGATGGTGATGAACATCACCCGCAAGCTCGAGCGCGACTTCGGCGAGCTGCCGAAGACGCTGCTGTTCGAGCACCGGAGCGTGGCGGAGCTCGCGAGCTACCTGCTCAAGCGCTGCCTGCCGCGCGTGGCGGCCAAGCTAGGTCAGGCGGCATCCCCCGGGGCCGCGGCCGGCGCGCCGTCCGCAACCGCGGCGGCCGCCGCGTCGGCCGCCGCCGTGGGAGCAGCGCGACCCCCGAGTGCGGCGGCCGCGCTGCCGGCGTGGCGCCGAGAGGACGACCCGTCGCAGGAGGGGATCGCCATCATCGGGCTGAGCGGCCGTTACCCCATGGCAAGCGACCTGGACGAGTTCTGGGAGCGCATCCGCTCGGGCGCGGACTGCATCACGGAGATCCCCGCGGATCGCTGGGATCACCGCGCATGGTACGACCCCGATCGGCGCAAGGCGGGCAAGAGCTACTCCCGGTGGGGCGGCTTCCTCGACGACGTCGACAAGTTCGATCCCCTCTTCTTCGCCATCTCGCCACGCGAGGCGAAGATCATGGATCCGCAGGAGCGGCTCTTCCTGGAGATCGCGTGGCAAGCGATCGAGGACGCCGGCCATTCGCGTGAGGCGCTCCGCGGCAGCCTCGTCGGCGTGTTCGTGGGCGTCATGTACGCCCAGTACCAGCTGCTCAGCCTGGAGCCTGCCCACCGCGGCTCGGGCTTCACGCCGAGCTCGATCCACGCGTCGATCGCCAACCGCGTCTCCTACGTCCTCGACTTCCACGGCCCCAGCCTCGCCGTGGACACCATGTGCTCCTCGTCCTTGACGGCCGTCCACCTCGCGTGCGCGAGCATCCTGCGGGGCGAGTGCGAGCTCGCGCTCGCCGGAGGGGTGAACCTCTCGCTCCATCCGAACAAGTACCTGGCCCTCAGCCAGGGAAAGTTCGCCTCCAGCGACGGGCGCTGTCGGAGCTTCGGCGAGGGGGGCGACGGGTATGTGCCAGGCGAGGGGGTCGGCGCGGTCGTGCTCAAGCGGCTCCGCGCCGCCGAGGCCGACGGCGACCGGATCTACGCGGTCATCCGCGGCACCGCCATCAACCACGGCGGCCGGACGAACGGCTACACGGTGCCCAACCCCGCCGCGCAGGCCGAGGTGATCGCGCGCGCGCTGCGGAACGCGGGGCTGCGGCCGGAGCAGATCGGGTACATCGAGGCGCACGGGACGGGCACGTCGCTCGGCGATCCCATCGAGATCGCCGGCCTCCAGGCGGCATTCGAGCAGCTCGGCGCGCCGGCCTCCCGGCGCCGGCGTTGCCCTGTCGGCTCGGTGAAATCGAACATCGGACACCTCGAGTCCGCCGCCGGCATCGCGGGCATCACCAAGGTGCTCCTCCAGATGAAGCACGGCGCGCTCGCGCCCTCGATCCATGCCGACCGGCTGAACCCGCACCTCGCGCTGGAGGATGCAGGGCTGTACGTGCAGCGAACGCTGGAGCCCTGGTCCCGTCCCGTGATCGATGACGGCGGCGCAGCGCGCGCCGTCGCGCGGCAGGCCAGCGTGAGCTCCTTCGGCGCGGGTGGGTCGAACGCGCACGTCATCCTCGAAGAGTACGTCGCGCCATCTCCCGAGGCCGTCGCGCCGCAGCCCGGCCCGCACGTCGTCGTCCTGTCCGCCCGCACCCCGGAGCAGCTGGACGCCTACGCCCGCAAGCTCGCTGCGTTCCTGGGCAAGCGGATCGCCGAGCAGGGCGGCGCCTCGGCGGCGCCCCTCGCCGCGGATCACGCGGATGCTCTCGCGCGGGAGCTGCGCGCAATGGCGGCCCACGCGCTCGGCGTGGCGCCTGCCGAGCTCGACCCGGAGGAGCCGCTGAACGAGTATGAGTTCGGCCCGGTCTCCCTGACCCTGTTCATCGAGCGCGTGGCCCAGACGTACGGGATCGATCCGGCGCTGCTCGCCGATCGGGCCACGATCCAGGCGCTCGCGCGAGGGCTCGTGGCGCAAGGCGTGGCGCCGCTCGAGGGCGGGTCCACCACGGCGCCCGCGTGGGAGGGGCTCGCGCTCGCGGACATCGCCTACACGCTCCAGGTGGGCCGCGAGGTCATGGAGGAGCGGATGGCGGTGGTCGCCGCGACGCTGGGCGAGCTCCGCGACAAGCTCGATCAGCACGGCCGCGGCGCGACGGGCGTCGCGGCCGTGTACGTGGGCAGCGCGCGGCGCGAGGCCGGGCGACCCGAGCTGCTGCTGGAGGGCGAGGAAGGCGCCGAGCTCGTCCGAGCCATCGCGCGCCAGCGCAAGCTCGACAAGCTGGCGCAGCTCTGGGTCCGCGGCGTCGAGGTGGACTGGGACGCGGTGCGCCGGAGCGCGGGCGGCGCGAGGGGGCGCAGGGTGTCGCTTCCGACCTACCCCTTCGTTCGCGAGCGGCACTGGCTGCCCGAGGTACCGTCCTCGGCGTCAGGCACTGGCGCGCGGCTCCACGCGCTGCTCGATCGGATCGTCCCGGCGCGGAGCCTGCAGCAGACGCGCGGGCTCGTGTTCCGCAAGGCGCTCGTGTCCGCCGAGCCGCTCCTGCGGGATCACAAGGTTCGGGGACGCTCCATCCTGCCGGGGGTGGGCTACCTCGAGATGGCGCGCGCCGCCGTCGCCGAAGCCGCGCCCGGTCATCCGCACGCGCTGCGCGATGTGGTCTGGCTGCAGCCGGTCATCGTCGACGAGCAGCCGAGGAGCGTCGATGTCGTCCTCCGCGAGGAGGCGGGCTCCCTGCGGTTCGAGATCCAGACCGAGGACGCGCAACAGAGGTGGGTGACCCATGCGAAGGGCGCGGTCGATCTGGGGGCGTCGGCGGGTGAGCGGCCTGCGCGCATCGATATCGTGGCGCTTCAGGAGAGGTGCTCGGCGCCCGTGACCCAGGGCGCGCTCTACGCGCAGTTCAGGGCTGTCGGCATGGACTACGGTCCGTCGTACCAGCGGGTCGAGCAGGCCTGGGTGGGCGACGACGAGGCGCTCGGCCTGCTCACGCTGCCGCCCGAGCGCGAGCGGGAGCTCGACGAGCTCGTCATCCACCCCATGATGATGGACGCCGCGCTCCACGTCATCGGCGCGCTCGCGATCCACCGCGGAGAGAACGCTCACGCGCAGCTGCCCTTCGCGGCCGAGCGGGTGGAGCTCGTCAAGCCTCTCACGCGCCGCGTCTACGCCCACGTCAGGCGCACCGGCGAGGGGCGTTATGGGATCGAGGTCCTCGACGAGCAGGGGCATCCTTGCGTTCGGCTCGTCGACCTCGTCCTCAGGCCGCTCAAGGACGCGGTATCGGGCCCCGACCTGTTCGCGCCGCTCTGGCGGCCGGCGCCCCTGCCGACGCCGGCCGAGGCGCCGCGCGGCTTGGCGGGGACGGTCCTCCTCATCGAGCCGCCCGCGCCCTGCGGCCTGGAGGACGTGCTGGAAGACGCGCACCAGGGAGCGCGCGTCATCCGCGTCACCCTCGGCGCGGCAACGAGGCAGCGCGCGGCAGATCGCTGGGAGCTCGCGCTCGGCGATGCTGCCGCGCTCGACGCCTGGCTCGGCGCCATCGAGGATCTGCGCGCGGTGGTGTATCTGGCGGCGCTGGAGGCAGGGCCCTGCACGGCGGGCGACATGGCCGCGCTGGCGTCGAGCCAGGAGAGGGGCGTGCTGTCGCTTCTCCGCCTGGTGAAGAGCTTGCTCCGCTGCGGCTTCGAGCAGCGCGCGCTGCAGCTCAAGGTGGTCACCAACGAGGTGCATCCGATCCTCCCCGGCGAATCGGGCCGGCCGTACGCGGCCAGCCTGTTCGGCTTCTGCAGATCGCTCTCGAAGGAATGTCCGCGCTGGGCCGTCAGCTGCCTCGACGTCCGCCTGACGTCCGACGACGCGAACGCGGCGGGCGTGCTGCGGGCGCTCGGTCGCGCGATCGTGGCCGAGCCGGCGAGCCCGCGGGGCGGCGAGGTGGCCTTCCGCGAGGGCCAGCGTTATGAGCGCGTCCTTTTGCCTGTGCGGCTGCCTCGAGCGGAGCAGTTGCCGCTCCGCCAGCGGGGCGTCTACCTCATCCTCGGTGGCGCGGGCGGCATCGGGCTGGAGCTTGCGCGCCACCTGGCTGCCAAGGTTCAGGCGCGGCTCGTCCTCGTGGGCCGCAGCGAGCTCAGCGAGGCGCAGCGAGCGAAGATCGCGGGCATCGACGCGCTCGGCGGCAGCGTGCTCTACGTGCGCGCGGACGCCGCCGAGCCTGCGGCCGTGCGGGAGGCCGTGCGCCAGGCGAAGGCGCGCTTCGGCAGCATCCATGGGGCGGTCCACTCGGCGATCGTCGTGCGAGACGGGACCCTCCAGAACATGGATGAAGCGAGCTTCAAGGCCGCGCTGGCGCCGAAGGTCAACGGGAGCGTCGCGCTCCTCGACGCGCTCGCCGGCGAGCCGCTCGACTTCTTCCTGTTCTTCTCGTCGGCTCAGTCCTTCACCGGCAGCGCCGGTCAGAGCAGCTACGCGGCCGGATGCACGTTCAAGGACGCGTTCGCCCATCACCTCGCCCGGACCGCGCCGTACCGCGTCCGGGTCATCAACTGGGGGTACTGGGGCGAGGTGGGCGTTGTCGCTGGCGAGGCGCACGCGAAGCGCTTCGCCGCGCAGGGCGTCGCCTCGATCCGCATCGACGAGGGGCTGGAGGCCGTCGAGCGCGTGCTGTCGCACTCCGAGACCCAGGTGGTCTCGATCAAGGCGGAGGAGCGGGTGCTCGCCGCCATGGGCGCCGGCGCGCGAGCAGGCGCCGATGGGGCGCCGGCGCGCGGCCCGGCAGCGCTGCCGGCGGCCACGACGGCGTCCCGCGCGGCCGCCGGTCCGTCGCGGGCGCGTGCCTCCGCCGGCGGCCCGGCGCCGGTCGACGCACGTGCGCTGCTGCAGCGTCTGGAGAGCGACATCGCGGTGCACGTCGCGCGCGCGCTGACCATGGTCCCCGAAGGCATCGATCGGGAGCGGCAGTTCAGCGAGTATGGTGTGGACTCCGTCATTGGCATCGAGCTCATCAACGTCATCAACACGGCGTACGGCGTCACGCTGCGGACGACGGCCCTGTTCGATCACAGCAGCGTGAGAGAGCTCGCGCGTTTCATCGCCAAAGAGCACGGAGAGCGCGCCGCTGCGGCGCTGGGTGCGGCCACCGTCGACCCGGCGCCGGAGGCGTCCGCGGCGCCCGAGCCCCCGCGTGAGCAGACCACCGCCCGGGCAACGTCGTTCGAGCCGATCAGCGCCTGGGACGCGCCGGCGGCGCCAGCGTACGCTGCGCTCCTGCCGGGCGTCCGCGCCAGCGATCACGCCGCGCCCGCGGAGGAGACGAGCCTCTTGGACGGTGTCCTTCCGCCTGCCATGTCAGCCCCGCACGCGCCCGCGCCGGAGGGCGCGGGGGTCGCGGGGCACCGCGCCGTGGTGCTGACCCGGCCGGGCAAGATCCATGACATGCGCGTCGAGGCCGTGCGCCCGCGCGCGCCGGGCGAGCTGGAGGTCCAGATTCACGTCAAGGCGTTCGCCCTCAACTTCGGTGATCTGCTCTGCGTCAAGGGCCTGTATCCGACGATGCCGGAATACCCGTTCACGCCGGGGTTCGAGGTCTCGGGTGTGGTGCTCGCGGTGGGGCCCGGCGTGCGCCGCGTGCGCGTCGGTGACGAGGTGATCGGCTTGGTCGGCGCTGCGATGGGGGGGCACAGCACGCTCGTCAACCTCGAGGAGAGCGCCGTGGCCCGCAAGCCGGCGGGCATCACCCACGAAGAGGCCTGCGCGTTCCCGATCGTGTACATGACCATGGACCGGGGCTTCGAGCTGGCGCGGCTCGAGCCGGGCGAGCGGGTGCTCATCCACACGGCCACGGGGGGGACGGGGCTCATCGCGGTCCAGCTCGCGCAGCAGATCGGCGCCGAGATCTTCGCGACCGCGGGCTCGCGCGAGAAGCTCGACTATCTCGCCGGGCTCGGCGTCCCTCACCGGATCAATCACCGCGAGGACGACTTCGCGCGCGCTGTCCTGGAGCTCACCGGTGGCCGCGGGGTCGATGTCATCTTCAATACCCTGCCGGGGGACGCCATCCAGAAGAACTTCGATGTGCTCGCCCCGGGCGGTCGTTATGTCGAGATCGCGGTGACGGGGCTCAAGGGCGCTCGCAACATCAACCTCGCTCACCTGGTCGACAACCAGACCTTCTACAGCCTGGACCTGAGAAAGCTGCTCCGGCAGAGCCCCGAGCTCGCCGCGCGCTACCTCGATCGAATGGTCGAGGCGCTCGGGAACCGCCTCATCCGGCCCACGGTGGGGAAGGTGTTCCCCTTCGCCGCGGTGCGCGAGGCCTACAGCTACCTAGAGGAGCGCAGGAACGTCGGGAAGGTCGTTGTCACAACGGCTGATGTCGCCGTCGAGATCCACCCGCCCGCGGCGGCCCCGCGAGCCGGCGGGCGACCGGTTCGGCCCGCTTCCGCGCTCACCTCGCGCGACATCGCGATCATCGGGATGGCGGGCCGGTTCCCTGGAGCCCGGGACCTCGACGCGTTCTGGCGCAACCTCATCGAGGGCCACAGCGCCATCACGGAGGTGCCGAAGGAGCGCTGGGACGTGGACGCCTACTACGACCCGGACCCGCAGCGGCTCGACAAGACGTACTGTCGGCGCGGCGGCTTCCTCGGCGACATCGACGAGTTCGATCCGCTCTTCTTCAACATCTCGGGCAAGGAGGCGCAGCTCGCCGATCCGCAGCAGCGCCTGTTCCTCGAGATCGGTTGGGCCGCGCTGGAGGACGCCGGATACGCAACGGCGGCGCTCGCGAACAGCCGTTGCAGCGTCTTCGTGGGCGTCGGGCAGAGCGATTACGTCGACAGGATGGTTCGGGCGGGGGTGGGGCTCGAAGCCCAGTCGTTCTGGGGCAACGAGCCCTCCGTCGTGCCCGCCAGGCTGTCGTACTTCCTGGATCTGAGAGGATCGAGCGTGGCGGTGAACACGGCTTGCTCCTCGTCGCTCGTCGCGCTCCACCTCGCCTGTCAGAGCCTGATCGCGGGCGAGAGCGAGCTGGCCGTGGCCGGCGGCGTGTTCATCCGCACGACGCCGCACTTCCACGTCATCAACAGCAATGCCGGCATGCTGTCGCCCGACGGCCTGTGCAAGACCTTCGACAACGGGGCCAACGGCTATGTGCCCGGCGAAGGGGTCGGCGCGGTGGTGCTGAAGCCGCTCGACGACGCGCTCCGGGACGGCGACAACATCCACGCCGTCATCAAGGGGTCCGGGTTCAATCAAGACGGCCGGACCAACGGGATTACGGCGCCGAGCGCGCGCTCGCAGACCGAGCTCGAGCTCTCCGTTTACCAGTCGTCAGGCATCGATCCGGGGACGATCACGCTGGTCGAGGCGCACGGGACGGGGACGAGGCTCGGGGATCCCATCGAGGTCGAGGCGCTGACGAACGCCTTCCGGCGTTACACGGACAGAAAGCAGTACTGCGCGCTCGGCTCCGTCAAGACGAACATCGGCCACGCCGTGGCCGCGGCCGGCGTCGCGAGCGTGATCAAGGCGGCGCTGGCGCTCAAGAACGCGCGGATCCCGCCGTCGCTCAACTTCACGCGGCCCAACGAGTTCATCGATTTCGAGGGCAGCCCCTTTTATGTGCCCACCACGGCGCGCGCGTGGGACGCGAACGGCGCGCCCCGACGCGCGGCCGTCAGCTCCTTCGGCTTCAGCGGGACCAACGCGCACCTCGTCATGGAGGAGCCGCCCTCGCCGCCTGCTCCCTCTGCGCCGCGCCCGGCGTACCTCTTCCCGCTGTCGGCCAAGACCGAGCCCGCGCTCCGCCAACGGGCTGCGGACCTGGCGCGCTGGCTCGACACCCTGGGGGCCGAGTACGCGCTCGGCGATATCGCGTTCACGTTGCTCGTCGCCCGGAGTCATTTCCCCGTGCGGCTCGCCGTCGTTGCGGGCTCGCGCGAGGAGCTCGCCCAGGCCCTGCGCGACGCCGAGCGCGAGGAGGCGACCGGCCCGGTGCGGTGGCGCAATCTGAGCGCGTCCCCGGAGGCGCAGGATCCTGGACGCCGGGAGGCTGGCGAGGCGCTCATCGTCGCGCTCGATGCGGGCACGCTGGCCGGCGATCATTACCGCGAGGCGCTCATCACCCTGCGCGATCTCTACCTCGAGGGGTACGATCTCGGCTGGACCGGCCTCTATGCGAGCGCGGGGCGCCGGCGCGTCGCTCTACCCACCTATCCCTTCGCGCGCAAGCGTTGCTGGTTCCAGGAGCCGGCCCGGCCCTCGCACGACGTCGCGGCCCGGCCCTCGCACGACGTCGCGGCCCGGCCCTCGCACGACGTCGCGGCCCGACCCGCACATCCGCTCGTCGGCGACCCGGACAGCAGCGCCGGTCCGCAGGAGCTCGCCTTCCGCAGCGTGCTGCGCCGCGACCTGCCGCTCGTCGGCGACCACGAGGTGCAGGGCCAGCCCGTCGTGCCGGGCGTGGCACAGCTCGACGCGGCGCTCGTGGCTGCGTCCCGCGCGCGCGCGGGCGCCGCGTACGACATCGCGGACTTCGTGTGGCTGCAGCCGCTCATCGTGACCGGCGAGGGCGTCGTCGCACGCGTCGCCCTGAGGGAAGACGGCGCGCATCTGGCCTTCGAGCTCCATACCGAGGCCGCAGGCCGGCGCGTTACCCATGCCCGAGGCGTGCTCCGCCCGCGGAGCACCGCCGGAGCCGAGCCCGGTGCGACCCTGCCGCTCGAGGCCATACGGGCTCAATGCACCACCATCGTGGATCCCCTGCGCGGACCGTACGCCCGGCTGCGGGCGATGGGCATCCGCCACGGCCGCTTCCTCCAAACCCTCGGCGAGCTCCGGGTGGGCGAGCGCGAGGTCCTCGCGCGCGTCGCCCTCACGGCCGAGCACGAGGCGGACTCAGGCGTCCATCTCCTCCACCCCGCGCTCCTCGATGGCGCGCTGCAGGCGCTCGCCGCCTTCCCCACGCTTCAGCGGAGCGGCCGCCCGCACCTGCCGTTCGCGCTCGAGCGGCTGGAGCTCCTTCGCCCGCTCGATCGGAGCGGTTACGTCCACGTGACGCCGGGCCGGGACCCGCTCAGCGTCAATATCGCCGTCACCGACGAGGCGGGGCAGATCTGCGTGCGGATCCGGGAGCTCGCGCTCCGTGCGCGCACCGACCCGCTCGAGCGCGTCTTTTACCTGCCCGCCTGGCGTCCCGTTCGCGATCCGCTGCTCGCCGGTCCGGCCGGCGCCTCGACGTACGGCCGCGGGGCGGTGCTCGTCGTCCATTCGCCACGCTGCGCCGGTCTCGACGCGGCGATCGCGGGTGTCCACGAGCGGCGAGGGGAGGAGGTGATCGCGATCGAGCTGGCCGCGGTCGCAGAGCGCCGCGGCGAGCGCTCGTACCGCGTGCCTGTGGGCGACGTGCGGGCGCTCGACGAGGTGCTTCGAGGCCTGCCGCCGCTCGGGGCGGTGTATTTCCTCGGCGTCCAGCCGGAGCCGTTCGACCCCGCGGATCTCGGCGCTCTCGCCCGCGCCGAGGAGCTCGGCGTGCTGTCCCTGCTCCGGCTCGTCACGGCGCTCGGCCGCGCGGGGTATGCCGCGCGGCCGCTCGCGCTCAACGTCGTGACCAACGACGCTGCCGAGGTGTGGGCCGGCACGATCCGCAACCCGCACGCGGCAGCCTTCTTCGGGTTCTGCCGCTCCCTCGCCAAAGAGCGGAGCGCGTGGGCGGTCGGCTGCGTCGACCTCCAGCTCGGTCCCGACGCGGAGCTCGGCGCGATCGCCGAGGCCATCGCCGCGGGGCCGGGCCGCCTCGGCGGGCAGGAGTCGGCCCTGCGGCAAGGTCGCTGGTATGCGCGCACGCTGATGCCGCTCGACGTGCCGCCCGTCGATGGGCCCCCGTTCCGGCAGGGCGGCGTCTACCTGATCGTCGGCGGGGCGGGCGGCCTCGGGACGGAGCTCGCGCTCTATCTCGCGGAACACGCGCGGGCGAAGGTGGTCCTCGTCGGCCGGAGCGCGTCGAGCGAGGCGCTGCGCAGCAAGCTCGCCCGGATCGAGGCGCGCGGCGGCGAGGCGATGTATGTGACCGCCGACGTCACCGATCCGGCCGCCCTCCGGAGCGCGGTGGAGGCCGCGAAGCGGCGCTTCGGCGCGCTCCACGGCGTCGTGCACTCGGCCATCGTCCTGCGCGACCGGACGATCGACGCCATGGACGAGGCCACCTTCCGGGCTGCGCTCGCCCCGAAGGCCGCGGGCAGCGTCGCTCTCTACCAGGCCCTCCAGGGCGAACCGCTGGATTTCGTGCTCTTCTTCTCGTCGTCCCAGTCGTTCATCGGCAACGCTGGGCAGAGCAACTACGCCGCTGCGTGCACCTCGAAGGACGCCTTCGCGCGCTGGTGGGCCGCTCGCGTCCCGTACTCCGTCCACGTTCTGCAGTGGGGCTACTGGGGCGAGGTCGGCGTCGTGGCGACGGAGGAGCACCAGCAACGCCTGGCGGCGCATGGCCTCTACTCGATCCAGCCGGCAGAGGGCATGGAGGCCGTCACCCGGGTTCTGGCGCGCCGGGTCGAGGTGGTGATGCCCATCAAGGCGAGCGATGCGCTGCTCGCCGCCATCGGCGTCGACCTCGATCAGCGCGCCGAGATCCGCCCCGACGCCGGCGCGCCGCGGCTCCACCGGACCGTCGACGCCGCCGCGGGGCCTGCCCTCGGCGGCCCCCGCGTGGCCCGCGCCATCGACGAGTTCGAGGCGCTCGAGCGTCTGGGGGCGATGCTGCTGCTCGGCGCGTTCCAGCGCATGGGCGGCCTCCGCCGGGCCGGCGAGCGCAGCGACATGGATGCTCTCCGCCGACAGCTCGGGATCTCGCCTGCCTTCGTCAAGCTCTACGATGCGCTGCTCGGCATCCTTGCCCGCGCGGGCTTCATCGTTCGGCGTGGCGCCGAGGTCGAGGCAGCGCAGAAGATCGATGATCCGGCGCTCCGGGATGGAATTGCGGCGTCCGAGGACGAGATTGAGCGGTTCGTCGCGCGGTGGCCCGAGCTCGCGGCCCACGCCCGCCTGCTCTGGGCGTGCGCGTCCCGCTACCCCGAGGTCCTGCGAGGCGAAGCGCTCGCGACCGACGTGCTCTTTCCGCGCTCCTCGAACGAGCTGGTCGAGGCCGTCTACGCGGACGGCGTCCTCGTTGCGCACTACAACAAGGTGGTGCTCTGGGCGGTGCATGCCTACCTAAAGGCGCGCCTCCCCGCCCTCCGGCCGGGCGAGAAGATCCACATCCTCGAGATCGGCGCCGGCACCGGCGGGACGAGCCGCGTCGTGCTCGAAGGGCTCCGGGCGTACGCCGATCACGTCCGCTATGTCTACACGGACGTCTCCTCCGGCTTCATCCATCACGGCCGGCGGCGGTTCGGGGAGGCCTACCCGTTCGCCGAGTTCCAGGCCATGGACATCGAGCAGCAGGTCGCTGCCCAGGGGTTCTCGCCAGGCGAGTACGACCTCATCCTCGCCGCGAATGTCCTGCACGCGACGCGGCGGATCGAGCGCACGCTCCGGAATGTCAAAGAGCTCCTCAGGTCGGGCGGCTGGCTCGTCCTGAACGAGGTCACCGCGGTGCAGTCGTTCACGACGTTGACGTTCGGCTTGCTCGACGGCTGGTGGCTGTTCGCGGACGAGGATCGGCGCCTGCGCGGAGCACCCCTGCTCGACGTGCCTCGCTGGGAGAGCTGCCTCAAGGAGGCGGGCTTCCGCTCCATCTCCGCGCTGGGCCTGGAGGCGCCCGACGGCCGGCGGGTAGGCCAGCACGTCTTCCTGGCCGAGAGCGACGGCATCGTCCTGTCGACGCGCGCTCCGGGGACGCCCGCCGGAGCGCCGGCGCAGCCGGCCAGTACGCCGGCACCGGCCCCGCGGTCCGCGCCCGAGCGCGCGGCCCCCCGGGCGCCGGTGGAGCGCCTCGTCAACGGGCTCACCGCGCCGGCGCTCGTCACCGCGACGCCCGCCGCGGCGTCTCCTGCGGACGAGGACGCTATGCGCCTGCACGTCGAGACCACCATCGCCGAGCGCGTCGCCGCCACGCTGCAGCTCGACGCCCAGGCGCTCGACCGCAACGCGCCGTTCACCGACTTCGGCGTCGACTCGCTGCTCGCGGCGGACATCGTCGCGAAGCTGAACGGGGTCCCCGGCTTCCATCTCCGGACGCAGGACCTGTTCAATTACGCGAGCATTCGCAAGCTGACGGACCACGTCCTCACCGAGTCAGGGGCCGCTCAGCTGGGCTCCTTCGCAGCGGCGGCAGCGCCCGAGTCCGCTGCGCCTGTGCCGCCGGTCGAGGCGAGCTCGCCTGTTGATGCGGCGTCTGTCCACGCGGCGCCTGCTCCTGCGGTAGCGCCTGCTCCTGCGGTAGCGCCTGCTCCTGCGGTAGCGCCTGCTCCTGCGGTAGCGCCTGCTCCTGCGGTAGCGCCTGCGCTCGTGGGCGCCCTGGAAGCGCCGCCGGCCGACATCGCCGTCATCGGCATGTCGGGGCGCTTCGCCGAGGCCGACGGCCTGGACGCGTTCTGGCGGAACCTGGCGAGCGGGAGGGATTCGGTCCGAGAGATCACGCGCTGGGATCACCGTGACTTCTTCGACCCTGATCCAGGCGCGCCGGGCAAGAGCTACAGCAAGTGGGGCGGTCTCCTCGACGACACCGAGCGCTTCGACCCGCTCTTCTTCAACATCTCAGGGCGCGAAGCGGAGCTCATGGATCCCCAGCAGAGGGTCTTCCTCGAGGAGGCCTGGAAGGCGATAGAGGACGCTTGCTATGCTGACGCCAGCCTCGACAACAAGCGCTGCAGCGTCTTCGTCGGCGTCGGCTCCGGCGATTACGGCTCCCTGCTCAAGCGGCTCGGCGTTCCCATCGAGGCGTACACGTTCACGGGCAACTCGAGCTCGATCCTCGCCGCGCGCATCTCGTACCTGCTGAACCTGAAGGGCGCCAGCGTGCCGGTCGATACGGCCTGCTCCTCATCGCTCGTCGCGGTCCACCTTGCCTGCGAGTCCCTCCGGGAGGGTACGTGCGATATGGCGATCGCCGGCGGCGTCGCTGTCATGAGCACCCCCGAGTTCTACGTGTGCGCGAGCCGGAGCGGCATGCTGTCGCCCGACGGACGGTGCAAGACCTTCGACAGCCGCGCCAACGGCTTCGTGCCCGGAGAGGGGGTGGGCGTGCTCGTCCTCAAGCGCCTCAGCGACGCCCTGCGAGACGGTGATCACATCCATGGTGTCATCTGTGGCAGCGGGAGCAATCAGGACGGCAAGACGAACGGCATCACGTCACCCAGCTCCCCCTCGCAGACGGCGCTGGAGCGCGACGTGTACGCCCGTTTCGGCATCAACCCGGCGTCGATCTCGTATGTCGAGGCCCACGGCACCGGGACCCACCTTGGCGACCCGATCGAGATCGAGGCGCTGACGGCCGCGTTCCGCGGTCACACCCAAGCGACGCAGACCTGCGCCATCGGATCGGTCAAGACGAACATCGGCCATACCCTCACGGCGGCCGGCGTCGCTGGGCTGCTCAAGGTCCTGCTCTGCCTCGAGCACCGCCAGCTCGTGCCCTCGCTCCACGTCGAACGCCTCAACGAGCTCATCGACTTCCGCGCGAGCCCGTTCCTGGTGAACACGGCGCTGCGCGACTGGCCGGCGCCGGAGCAGGGCGCGCGCCTCGCCGCCGTGAGCTCCTTCGGGTTCAGCGGCACCAACGCGCACGTCGTCGTCCGCGAGGCCCCCGAGCCCCCGCACGAGCGGGCCTCGGATCGCATGCCTTGCTATCTCGTCGCGCTGTCCGCAAAGACCGAGGACGCGCTCTGCCGGCGCGTGGAGGATCTCGCCGCCTGGCTGGAGCGCGCTGCGCCCGTGCCGCCGCTGCGGGACATCGCCTTCAGCCTGCACCTCGGCAGGAGCCACTTCCCGCTGCGCCTCGCGTTCGTCGTCGACGGCGTCGACGCGCTCGCGCGCGAGCTCCGGCGGGTGCTGGGAGCGCCGCGCATGGCGCTCCGGGAGCTCCAGGCGCCTGCGCGTGCCGGCGGCGGCGCCCCGACCCGGCGCCGGCAAGGACAGGCGTGGCTCGATGCGCTCCGGGGCGGTCGGCTCGCGCCGGACGAGCGCCGTAGCCATCTGGAGGAGCTCGCGCGCCTCTATCTCGAGGGCTGCGACCTCGACTGGGCGCCGCTTTACGCGAGGGAGGACCACCGGCGGCTCTCGCTCCCGACCTACGCGTTCTCGCGCGAGCGGTATCGCCCGCCGGTCGCGCCGGCGCGCGGCGCGCCAGCGGCAGATCGCGCCGAGCGCGTGCACCCGCTGATCGAGCGGAACGCCTCGACCTTGAAAGCCGTCCGGTTTGCGACGCACCTGACCCGAGGCGACGCGGTGATCGCCGAGCACGTGGCGCTCGGGAAGCCGACGCTGCCGGGCGCGGCGTGCCTGGAAATGGCGCGCGCCGGCGCGGCCATCGCGGGCGAGGGCGAGGTCGCGGCGCTCAGGAACGTCGTCTGGTCGAGCCCCATCCATCTCGACACCGCGTCCGGACAGGTCGAGGTCGTCACCAGCCTGCGCCCGGCCGCGGACGGCGCCGACTTCGAGATCGTGACGGGCAACGCCGGGCCGCCCCACGCGCAAGGCCGCGTCGTGTACCGGGGCGCTGCGCCGACCCCGCGCGCGTCGGCCACGCTGGGCCTCGAGGAGATCGAGCGGCGCTGTCCCCGCACGCTGGATCCTGACGACTGTTACCGCGCGCTTTCCTCGCTGGGCATGGAGTACGGGCCGAGCTACCGCGTCATCACGGCGCTCCGCTGCGGCGACGGCGAGGCGGTCGCCCGCCTCGCGTTGCCGGCGGCGCTGGCCGGCGATGCGGCCGCCTATGGGCTCCACCCCTCGCTGCTGGACGGCGCTCTCCAGGTCGTGGCGGCGATCGAGGCCGACGTCGAGGAGGGCGCAGCCTACTTGCCCGTCGCCCTCGGCGAGCTCGTCCTCGTGGGGACCCTGCCCGCGCGCTGCTGGGTGCATGTCCACGCGACCCCCCGACGAAGCCGCGCCCCGGCGGCGCTGCGGCGCTTTGACGTCCGCATCGCCGACGATGTGGGGCGAATCTGTATCGAAATCAAGGACTTCGCGCTGAAGGAGATCCCGCGTGTGGACAGCCCTGGCGCGCGGCCGCCGCGGCCTTCCGGCGCAGATCGAGCGGCGGTCGACGGGGAGACCTTCGAGCGGATGCAGCTGAACATCCTCCGGCAGCTCGAGCGCGGGGGGCTCACCGCGGACGAGGCCGAGCGCATCCTCGCAGGCGCGCACCCTCTGAACGGCACATCCACTTGGCCTTGATGCGTCGAGCGGCGGCGCGGGCGCGATCTCGACGAGCAATCCAGCAAGGTGATCATGAAGACTACGGAAGAGCGGCTTACGCGGAGAGAGGTGCTCAGGCGGATCGAGGCGGGGCTGATCGACGCCGAGGAGGGGCTCCGTCTCCTGAAGCAGACCGTGGCCGCCGGCTCCGAGCCGGCAGCGGCATCTTCGACTCAGCTTCTCAACTACTACCGGGGCGTGTGGGCGCCTGCCGCCGCGGGCGACGGGCGCGGCGTCGCGGGCAGGAGCATCGTCGTCCTCGACGACGGAGAGGAGATCCTGCGCCAGCTGCAGGCGCATGCGGGCGAGCGGGCGCGCGTCTCGCTCGTCCGGCCAGGCGAGCGTTACCGCGAGGCCGGCCGCGACGCCTACGAGATCGATCCCGAGCGCTTCGAGGACTACGAGCGGCTCCTCCGTTCCTTGCGCGCCTCGGACCGTGCCCCTGACGCGATCGTGAACCTGTGGTCGCGCGCGGCGCCCGCGCCCGATGCCCCGCTCGGCAGGGGAGCGCTCGCGCTCTTCCTCCTTGCGAAAGCGCTGCTCGCGGCCGGAGGTGGCGCGCGGGTCGACCTGCTCTACCTGTACCCGGCGGGGGACGGGGCGCGGCGCCCCGAGCACGCTGGCGTCGCTGGTTTTGCCCGGAGCCTCCGCCGGGAGGACCCGCGGTTGCGCTGCGCCGCGGTGGGCGCGAGCGGCGCGTCCGACGCCGCCTGCGTTCAGGCCGTGCTGAGCGAGCTCGATGCTTCCGACGGCGCGTCCGACGTGCTCTTCAGGGGCGGCGCGAGGCTCGTCCGTCGTTTCGAGCCTCTCGCTGCGGCGGGCAGCGGTCCCGCGACGCTGCCGCTTCGTCCGGACGGCGCCTACCTCGTCACCGGCGGCGCCGGCGGCCTGGGCGCGAGGTTCGCCGAGCTCCTGGCGACGCACGGGGCAACCCGCCTGGTCCTCTCGGGCCGCTCTGCGCCCGACGCCGCGAGGGTGGCGCTCGTGCGGAGGCTCTCGGCCCTCGGCGCCGACGCGGTGTATCTCCAGGCAGACCTCACTCAGCGCTCCGACGTCGAACGCCTGGTCGCCGAGGCGCGCCGCCGACACGGCGGCATTCGCGGTATCCTTCACTGCGCCGGCGTCGTGCGGGATTCGCTCCTCGTGAACAAGACGCTGGACGCCGTGCGCGCCGTGCTCGATCCGAAGGTCCGCGGCAGCCTGTTTCTCGACGAGCTCACCGCGGGGGAGCCGCTCGATTTCTTCGTCCTCTTCTCATCCATCGCGGGCGCGCTCGGCAGCGTGGGGCAGTGCGACTACGCGTACGCGAACAGCTTCCTCGATGGCTTTGCGGCGTGGCGGGAAGCCCTGCGCGCGCGCGGCGAGCGCGCGGGGAGTACGCTCTCTATCGGCTGGCCGCTCTTCGCGGACGGCGGCATGGGGGTCGATCCCGCCTTCGGCGCCTGGCTCCGTGGCGCGGGACTCGAGCTGCTCGGCGCGCCGCGGGGCTTTCAGGCGCTCGGCGCGGCCCACGCGTCCGGCGAGCCGCATGTCGTCGTGCTGCACGGGGAGCCGGAGGCCGCGCGACGGCTCATGGCCTGGGCGTCCGCCGCCGAGAGCACCGCCCCGAGCCCGGCGAGCGCGGCAGCGCCGGCCGCGGCGGAGGCCGCTGTCGACGACGATCTTCCCGCCCTGCGGAGCATGGCGGAGGCGCACCTCCGCGAGCTCCTCTCCAGGCACATCAAGCTGCCCGCCTCCGCGATCCGGTCCCGTGATCCGTTCGAGCGATTCGGGATCGACTCGCTCATGATCGTGACCCTGATCCGCGAGCTCGAGCGCCACTTCGGTGAGCTCCCGAAGACGCTCTTCTTCGAGCACCAGACGCTCGAGGAGCTTGCCGGGTACTTCGCGGAGCACCATGCCGCCGCGATCCAGCGGCAGGCCGGCGCTGGCGCGGCGCTCCCGCGCCGGGCCGCGCCGATCTCGCCCGGGCCGGCGCCGCGCGCCGCCGCGCAGGCGGAGAAGGCTGCCGCGCCGATCACGGCGCAGCCGATCCAGCCCTCCGGGCACGCCGCTGCGACCACCGTGCCGGGCCTCGAGGAGATCGCTATCGTCGGCGTCGCCGGCCGCTACCCGATGGCCGACGACCTGGATGAGTTCTGGAGCAACCTCCGTCAAGGGCGCGATTGCATCTCCGAGATCCCGCCCGACCGCTGGAGCCTGGACGGCTTCTACGACCCCGAGAGGGGCAAGCTCGGCCGCAGCTACAGCAAATGGGGGGGGTTCCTCCGCGATGTGGACAAGTTCGACCCGCTCTTCTTCAACATCTCGCCCAAGGAGGCCGAGCTCATCGATCCCCAGGAGCGCCTCTTCCTGGAGACGACCTGGCACGCCGTCGAGGACGCCGGATATACACGCGAGCGGCTCGCGCGCTCGAAGGTGGGCGTCTTCGTCGGCGTCATGTACGGCCACTACCAGCTCTTCGGCGCCGACGTCGCGGCCGCGCAGCGCGGGCTCATCTACGGCTCTTCCTTCGCCTCGATCGCCAATCGCGTCTCGTATTTCTTCAACCTCTCCGGCCCGAGCCTCGCGATCGACACCATGTGCTCGTCGTCGCTCGCGGCGATCCACCTCGCATGGCGGAGCATCCAGCTCGGGGAGTGCGACGTCGCGATCGCCGGCGGGGTCAACGTCACCGTGCACCCCTACAAATACTGGCTGCTGAGCCAGGGGCGCTTCGCTGCGAGCGACGGGCGCTGCCACAGCTTCGGTGAGGGCGGGGACGGGTACGTGCCGGGCGAGGGCGTCGGGGCTGTCCTGCTCAAGCCGCTGTCCCGGGCCGTCCGCGATCGCGATCACATCTACGCGATCATCCGGGGCAGCGCCCTCAACCACGGGGGCAAGACGAACGGCTACACCGTGCCGAACCCCAAGGCGCAGGCCGAGCTCGTCGCCCAGGCGTTGCGGTGTGCGCAGGTCGGCCCCGCGGACATCTCCTACGTCGAGGCGCACGGCACGGGGACCGCGCTCGGGGATCCCATCGAGATCTCGGCCCTGGCGAGGGCCTTCCAGCGTCAGGGCGAAGGAGCGCGCGCGCTCCAGCGCTGTCCCATCGGCTCGGTCAAGTCGAACATCGGCCACCTCGAGTCGGCGGCGGGCATCGCCGCGGTGACCAAGGTCTTGCTGCAGCTCAAGCACGGCGAGCTCGCCCCGTCCCTGCACGCCGAGAGGCTGAACCCCAACATCCCCTTCGAGCAGACTCCCTTCTACGTCCAGCGAGAGCTCGCCCCGTGGCCACGGCTCGCGACGAGCGATGACGGCGCCGGCTCCGGGCGACCTCGGCACGTCGGCGTCAGCAGCTTCGGTGCGGGCGGCGCGAACGCTCACCTGGTCCTCGCGGAGCACATCGACGAACCGGTGCGCCTGGACGCGGGGTGGAGAGGCCCGTACCTGGTCGTGCTCTCGGCCAGGTGTGAGGAGCGGCTCAACGCCTACGCCGCTCGGCTCCTGCGCTTCGTGCGGCCCATCCGCGCTCCGCGCGCTCCGGCGGCCGACAGCGCGGGCGAGCCGATGCAGCAGGCGCTGCTGCGCCTCGCCGCCGACGCCATCGGCGTGGACCCCGCCGCGCTCGATCCCAACGATCGCCTTCACGACTGCTGCGACGACGGGATAGCCCTCGCCGAGCTCGCCGACCGGATCGGCGCGCTGTACGGCGTGAGCATCGAGCCGGATCTCTTCGAGGAGCACCCCAGCCTCGCGGCGGTTGCGGCGTTCTTGAGCGAGGGCGCGGCTCGCAGCGCCCCCGCAGCGTCCGGCGACGCGACCGTCCCCGCGAACGTGGATCTCGCCGAGCTCGCCTATACCCTCCAGGTGGGCCGCGAGGCCATGCGCGAGCGCCTCGCCCTCGTCGTGTCGGATCTCGGCGATCTCGTCGCGAAGCTCGACGAGTACATCCAGGGCCGGCGTGACATCCCCGGTGTCTCGCGCGGCAGCGCCCGCCCCGGCGAGGCCATCCCGGAGCGGCTCATGGATGGGCCTGCCGGCAAGGAGTTCCTACGGCGGCTCGCGGGCGACCGCGAGCTCGACAAGCTCGCTCAGCTCTGGGCGTGGGGCGTCGAGATCCCGTGGGACGATCTCTACGAAGGCGCCGGAATGCCTGCGCCACGGCGGGTGTCGGCGCCCACCTATCCCTTCGCCAGGGAGCGCTGCTGGGTGCAGGACAGCTGCCTGCCCAGCCTCGGCCATCGCGCGAGCCCGCACGAGGACGGCGCATTCATGCTGCCCAACCCCAACGGCGCGGGCGCGCCGCTGAACGGCGCGTTCACGCTGCTCAACCCCAACGGCGCAGGCGCGCCGCTGAACGGCACCGACGCGCGGCTCGACGGCGCCGGTCCGCGCGGCGAGGGCGCGCGGCGGCCGCTGCACGACGCAGTGGTTCCGCTGAACGGCGTCGGCGCGCAGCACAACGGCGTCGGCGCGGCGCACACGGGGGCGAACACACCCGCCCGCCAGGACGCCCGGGCGGCGGCTGCATCGGAGCCCGATGCAGCCGGCGCGCAGGGCCGAGATGCCCCGATTTCGCGCAGGCTGGAGCGGGATCTCCAGAGGATCGCGGCGGATCTCATCCGCCTCAGCCCCGAGCGGCTGGAGATCGATGCCGGGCTCGGCGACTACGGGTTCGAGTCCACGACCTTCGTCGCGCTGGCGGACCGGGTGAGCAGCGTTTACGACGTCGAGGTCTCGCCGACGGTGTTCTTCGAGCGCAGCAGCGTCCGGGGCCTGGGCCAGCACTTGCTCGACGCCTCCGGCAGCGCGATCCGCGCCTACTACGAGCGTCCCACTCCCTCCTCCGCGGCGGCGCCGAGCGCGGCGGCGCCGGCGCCGGAAGGCGCCCCTCGAGTGACCTCCGTCGGCGACGCCCCGGCGACCAGGGGGGCCGAGCCAATCGCCATCATCGGGATGGCCGGCGTCTTTGCAGGCTCGCGGGATCTTGGCGAGTTCTGGCGCAACCTGCAGGAAGGCCGCGATCTCGTCACGGAGGTCCCCGCCGATCGATGGACCCGGGAGCAGTACGACGCCATCGCACCGGAGAGGATCACGCCGCGCGCCCGCTGGGGCAGCTTCATCGACGACATCGACAAGTTCGACGCGCGCTTCTTCAATATCTCGCCGATCGAGGCCGACATGATGGATCCGCAGCAGCGGATCTTCCTGGAGATCGTCTGGAAGGCCATCGAGGATGCCGGCTACCGCGCGTCGGCGTTCTCCGGTCGTCGGGTCGGCGTCTTCGCCGGCGTGCAGTTCAACGATTACAAGCAGCTCCTCGGCCAGCAGGGCGAGATCAACGCCCAGATGGGCCTCGGCAACGAGCACTCGATCCTCGTCAACCGCATCTCCTATCAGCTCAACCTCAGGGGCCCGAGCGAGCCGTACAACACCGCCTGCTCGAGCGCGCTGGTGGCCGTGCACCGGGCGATGTGCTCGCTGCAGAGCGGCGAGAGCGAGCTCGCCATCGCCGGGGGCATCTCCCTGATGATCAACCCGTACACGACCATGGCCGCCGAGGCCCTGGGCATCCTCTCGCCGGACGGCCGCTGCAAGACGCTCGACGCCAGCGCGAACGGCTACGTGCGCGGCGAGGGCGGCGGGGCGGTGGTGCTCAAGCCGCTCCGCCGCGCGATCGAGGACCGCGACCACATCTACGCCGTGCTCCGCGGGGCCGCGACCAATCACGGCGGCAAGGCTGCGTCGTTGACGGCCCCGAACTCCGAGGCGCAAGCGGCGCTGCTCTGCGACGCGTACCGCGGCGCCGGCGTCGACCCGGAGACCATCGCATACTTGGAGCTGCACGGCACCGGGACCAAGCTGGGCGACCCGGTCGAGATCGACGGGATCAAGCTGGCGTTCCGGCAGCTCGCCGCGACGCGACAGCGGCCCATCCAGCGCGTGGGGTACTGCGGGCTGGGCTCGGTGAAGACCAACATCGGGCACCTCGAGCCCGCGGCTGGCATCGCCGGCCTCATCAAGGTCGTGCTTTCGATGCAGCACAAGGTCTTGCCAGGCATGCTCCACCTGAAGGAGCTCAACCCGTACGTGAAGCTGGACGGGACGCCCTTCCATCTCGTCGACCGGACGAGGCCCTGGGAGCCGCTGCGTGACGAGGAAGGGCGGCAGATACCGCGCCGGGCCGGGGTCAGCTCGTTCGGCTTCGGCGGCGTCAACGCGCACGTCGTCCTCGAGGAGTACGTGGCCCCGCCGGGCCCCGCGCACCGGCCGGACGCTCCCGAGCTCATCGTGCTCTCGGCGAAGACGCCCGGGCGGCTCGACGCCTACGCCGAGGCGCTGGCCAGCCACATCGACCGCGCGCTCAGCGCCGGTGATGCGCCCTCTCTGCCCGATCTCGCCTACACCCTGCAGATCGGGCGCGAAGAGTTGCCCGAGCGGCTCGCCTTCACGGCCCGGAGCCTGCAAGAGGTCCAGGACAAGCTGGCGCGTCACCGCGACGGCGCGGGGGCCGTCCCGGAGCTTCATCGAGGGAGCGCCGCGGCCAGCAAGGCGGGCGACCCGGGAGAGGAGGAGCGCGACCGAGAGGCGGCGTCGCTGCTCGAGAAGCGGGACCTCGGCGCGCTTGCGCAGCGCTGGGTCGCCGGAGCCAAGGTGCGGTGGACCGACCTGCGCCGGGGCGCGGCGGTCCGCCGCGTCCCGGCGCCGACCTACCCCTTCGAGCGCAAGCGGCACTGGGCCCTGCGGCAGAGCGTCATCGCGGCGAAGCCTTCATCGCGGCCGGTGGCCGCCGCCCCGGCCACGCCGCCTGTGGCCCTCCGCGACGCCGATCCCGTGCTCACGGAGCTGCGCGCGCTCTTCGCGGAAGAGCTCCGGGCCGATATGGAAGGGCTCGACCCCGACACGAACTTCGTGGATTACGGGATCGATTCCATCCTCGCCTCGGTGATCATCCAGCGAGTCCAGCAGCGCTTCGGCGACCTCATCCCGATGACGGGCATCTTCGACCATCCGACGCTCCGGGAGTTCGCCGCCTTCGTCAAGCAGGAGATCGGCTACGAGGAGCCCGCCGCCGCGGCGCCGGCGCCGGCCCGCCCCCGCGCGCTCGCGCCGGTCCGGGCGAAGCTGCCGCCCGAGATCGTGCCGCTCAACACGAAGGGCAGCCGGCGCCCCTCCTTCTGGGTGCACGGCGGCCCCGGGTACGCTGCGATCTACAACAGCCTCCAGCGGGCGCTCGGCCCGGATTACCCCTTCTATGCCTTCCAGGCACGCGGCGTCGACAACAAGCTCATCCCGCACTCCTTCGACGAGATCGTGGAGCACTACATCCGCTGCATGCGCCTCGTGCAGCCGGAGGGCCCCTACAACATCGCCGGCTACTCGTACGGGGGGCTCGTGGCCCTGGAGATCGCCCACCGCCTCCACGCCACGGGCCACGGCGTCGCGCACCTCACCCTGTTCGACACCATTCCCCCCGTGGACGCCGCCGTCGACATCTTCTTCAAGACCTTCGGACACGACGACAACTTCCTCACCATCATGATGGCGAACGAGTTCGCCGGAGCGAAGAAGGACGGCAAGGCGTTCGTCACGAGTAAGGATCTCGAGGACGTGCCGGTCAAGCTGCACGTGGCCCACGTCGCCAAGCTGGCCAAGGCGCGCGGCAAGAACGCGATGTCGGCCGACGACATCTACAACTACATCCGCGGGTGCATCAAGCTCGGCGACTATACCGAGGTGACGTACAACAGCTACCGTCCGCCGCCCTATGGCGGTTCTGACGTCCTCTACCTCAAGGCGAACATCTTCCTGGAGGAGAGCAGCTGGACGGGCGTGGGGCACTATGACGTCTACGGTAACTACGACTATGTCGGCGATTGGCGGAAGCTCGTCACCGGGCAGCTCGAGGTCGTGGAGATCCCGTGCGACCATTTCAACCTGATCGAGGAGCCCGCGCTTCCGCTCTCCGCGGGCGCGATCCGGCGCTTCTTGGAGGAGTAGTCATCGAGGTGGAGTCATGATCCAGGTCGAGAATCTCGTTTACACCTACCCGAAGGGCACGTCCCCGACGGTGAAGGGCATCAGCTTCCGCGTCCAGGCGGGTGAGATCTTCGGCTTTCTCGGCCCGAGCGGCGCGGGGAAGAGCACGACGCTGAACGTGCTCATCCGCCTGCTCAAGGGCTTCGAGGGCGAGGTCGTCGTGCTCGACAGGAAGCTGCGAGACTGGCAAGACGACTACTACGAGCACGTCGGCGTCGGCTTCGAGCTCCCCAATCACTACCGGAAGCTCACGGCCGTCGAGAACCTCCAGTTTTTCGCGTCGTTCTACAGGAAGAAGACGCAGGATCCGGTGCACCTGCTCGAGCTGGTCGGCCTGCGCGAGCACGCCGGGAAGAAGGTCGAGGACTTCTCCAAGGGGATGAAGATGCGCCTCAACTTCGTGAGGGCGCTGCTGCACGATCCGGAGATCGTCTTCCTCGACGAACCCACATCGGGCCTCGACCCGGTGAACGCGCGGGCGATGAAGAACATCATCATGGACCTCAAGCGGCGCGGCAAGACGATCGTCATCACGACGCACAACATGCACGACGCGGAGGAGCTCTGTGATCGCGTCGCCTTCATCGTGGGCGGGGAGATCAAGCTCATCGAGACCCCGAAGACCCTCAAGCTCCAGGCGGGGCAGCGGACGGTGCGGGTCGAGTTCGAGCGCGACGGGCTGACGACGCGCGAGTTCCCGCTGGACGGGCTCGGCGCCAACGCGGAGTTCCTGCGCATCCTCCAGGATGAGCGGGTCCAGGCCATCCATTCGCAGGAGGCGACGCTGGAGAAGGTGTTCGTCGACGCGACCGGGGCGCACCTCGCGTGACGCGCTCGCGGGCGAGAGAGCCAGGAAGGTGACACGCGTAATGAACAGGCTGCTATCCACGATTCTCTGGGACCTCAAGCTGCAGGCGCGGTACAACATCGTCGCTGTCGCCTGCGTCGTCACGGCGCTTTATATCCTGCTCTTCCGGGCGCTCCCCGCGGCGGGCACGGAGGAGATCCTCGTCCTCCTCTTGTACACCGACCCGTCGATGCTCGGGTTCATGTTCATCGGGGCGCTGGTGCTCTTCGAGAAGGACGCGAACATCCTTCGCGCGATCACGGTGACGCCGCTCCGGAGGTGGCAATATCTCTGGTCCAAGGCCATCTCGCTGACCCTGATCGCCGTCCCCGCCAGCGTCGTCATGGCGCTCGCCGCTGGTGGCGCCGTCGCGAACTGGGGCTTCCTCATCCTGGCGATCGTCCTCTCGTCGCTCCTCTTCGTCATGCTGGGCTTCACCGGGGTCGCCCGAGTCACGACGTTCAATCAATACATCATCGTGGTCCCCCTCTTCCTCGCGCCGCTCTGCCTGCCCCTCCTGGGCCTGTTCGGGGTCATGGACGCCTTCTGGTTCTACATCATTCCTTCCCAGGCATCCCTCATCCTGTTCGAGGCCGCGTTTCGCGCGGTCTCCCCGGCGAAGCTCGCGTATGCGGCGCTCTACCTCGCCCTGTGGATCGGCATCGCCTACGCCGCGGCGGCCCGCTCGTTCGAGGTCCACATCATCCGCGGAGGCAAGGGAGCATGAGCCGCTTCTTCGCGCTCATGCGCAACGACTTCAAGCACATCTTCCGGGACAAGGCGCTGACAGCGCTGTTCGTCATGCCCGTCTTCCTCGTGCTGGCGCTGCGCTTCGGCTTCCCCCACATCGTTTCGCGCTTCCCGATCGTCGCCGGTTACAACCGGATCCTGCTCGCGTTCGTCTGCGGCATGTTCTCGGCGTTCCCGGCGTTCATCGCCGCCTTCATCATGCTCGACGAGAAGGACGACGGCCTGTTCACGGTCCTGCGCGTGATGCCCATCTCGCCGATGGCGTTCATCCTGTACAGGATGTCGTTCGTCGTCGCCCTCGGCAGCCTGAGCGCCGGCGGGGCGATGCTCTTCTCGGGCATCATCGCGCCGGACGTGGGGCGCGCGCTCGTCTCCGCGGTCCTCTTCGGGCTGAGCTCCCCGCTCATCGCGCTGCTCGTGGTCACGATCGCCAAGAACAAGATCGAGGGAGTCACCGTGCTCAAGGGGCTCAACTTGCTGCTCATGCTCCCCCTCATCAGCTTCTTCACGAGCTCGCCCGCGCGGCTCCTGCTCGGCGTCATCCCGGTGTATTGGGTGTATCAGGCGGAGGCCGAGCCGGTCTTCAGCGCGAGCGTCCTCGCGAGCTGGGCGGTGGCCGCGGCGCTCGACGCGATCTGTCTGACGCTCCTTTACCGCTGGTTCCGGATGAAAGTCTTTTGACGAGAGAGGCCCATGGAACGTGCATTGGACGGCAAGGCGGCGCTCGTGACAGGCGCGTCGCGCGGCATCGGTCGGGCGATCGCGCTGCGCCTCGCGGCGATGGGGGCGCGCGTGGTCGTCAATTACTTGCGCGACGTCGACGCGGCCCAGCGCACGGCGGATGACCTCGCGCGGCTCGGGGTCGCGTGCACGGTCGTGCAGGCCGACGTCGGTGACCCGGCCGCGGTCCGGCGGCTCGTCGACGCCAGTCTGGCGGCGTTCGGCTGCATCGACGTGCTCGTCCATAATGCCGCGGCGGGTGTCTTCATCCCCCTCCATCGCCTGCGGCTGGACGACTGGGAGCTCAGCCTCAACGTCAATGCCCGCGCCTTCATGCTGCTCGCGCAAGGGCTCGCCCCGGCGATGGAGCGCCGGGGCGGCGGGACGATCGTCGCGATCTCCAGCCTCGGCGCGCAGCGTGTCGTGCCCGCCTACGGCGCGATCGGCATTTCCAAGGCAGCGCTGGAGGCCCAGGTGCGCTATCTGGCCGCGGAGCTGGCGCCGAAGGGCATCCGGGTGAACGGCGTCTCCGGCGGGCTCGTGGAGTCGGATGTCCTGAGGATGTCCCCGTCGCTCGGGCGTATCAAGGACGAGATGGTCCGGCGGACGCCCGCCGGGCGGCTGGGCACGCCCGAGGACCTGGCCCGGGTCGTCGGCTTCCTCGCCTCGCCGGACGCTGGCTGGATCCACGGCCAGACGCTCGTCGTCGACGGCGGGTCTTCGCTGGTTTGACGGCGCCGGCTCGGGCCCGTCGCGCCTCCTGTGCTGCGCGGGCGCAGGCTCGCACGGGGCGGCACGTCAGCGCCGGAATCGCCGCCAAGCCACGCTCTACGCCCTGGGCGGCGCGGGCCTCGATGCCCTGTCTTGATCGCCCCCGCTCGGGCCGCGCCACCTTCTTCTTCTCGACGCGCATTGCAATGCAGAGCCGATAGGATGGTGTGACAATGGACAGCCCGCTCGAGACGTTTGGTCTCTCTCTCAGGCAGCGCCGCCACTGGATCCTGAACGAGCTCGATCCCGGGAGTCCGAGCCACCACGTCGCCCTTGCGTGGCGCCTCGTGGGCCCTCTCCGGGTGGGCGCGCTGGAGGCGGCCCTCACGGAGAGCCTGAAGCGGCACGAGATCCTGCGCGCGACGTTCGGGCTTGATGAAAGCGGGCCAGTCGGCAGGATCGGGATCGAGGTGCGGTCGCCGCTCGTCCGCGTGGATATGCGGGCGCTTCCCCCCGGCGAGGGCGAGCCGGCGCTCCGGCGCCTCCTGCAGCAGGAGGCCCGGCGCCCGTTCGATCTCCAGGGCGGACCCCTCCTGCGCGGGCTCCTCGTGGAGCTCGGCGACGAGGCGCATGTGCTCGCGCTCATCGCGCACCAGATCGTGGCCGACCGTGGCTCGCTCGCCACGTTGTTCGATGAGCTCGCGTCGCGCGCCCCCGCCGCAGGGGAGGGGCGCCGCGGCTTCGTCGCGCCCGCCGACGGGGAGCGCGCCTGGGTGCAGACGGACGAGGCCGCGGCGCGGATCGATTTCTGGCGGCGCCGGCTGGCTGGCGTGCCGCCGCTCGACCTGCCGCCCGACCGGCCTCGGCCCATCGTGCGCAACTCCCGGCGCGGCGCCGCGTACCCGGTCGAGATGCCCGCGCCCCTCGTGGACTCTCTCTCGCAGATCGCCCGCCGCGAGGGGTGCAGCCTGTCCGCCGTCCTGCTGGCCGGGTTCGCGGTGATGCTCCACCGCTGGTCGGGGCAAGGCGACCTCTCGGTGGGGGTTCCGGTCGATGGGCGCTCCAGCCCCGAGCTCGCGCGCGTGGTCGGGCCGCTCTCGGACTGGCTCCCGGTGCGCGTGTCCGTTGGCCGCGACGCCACTTTCCGCGCGCTGATTCGGGAGAGCGAGGCCGCGCTGCGCGACGCGCGGGTGAGCGCAGCGGTCCCGTTCGGGGCGCTCCTGGATGCGCTGAACCCAGCGCGCGACACCAGCCGGACGCCGCTCTTCCAGGTGACATTCGAGATCGCCGACGCCGATCCTGGCGTCGCGTTCCCCGGCCTGGAGGTGTCGGCAGAGCACGTGCCGCTCGACGCGGCCCCGTTCGACCTCGGGCTCGCGCTGAGCCGACGGGAGGGCGTCCTCCAAGGCGCGCTCACCTATGACTCGAGCCTGTTCGAGGCCGCGACGATCGCGCGGATCGCCGAGCACCTCACGACGCTGCTCGCGGGCGCGGCGGTCGACCCCGATCGGCGTGCGGCGGCGCTGCCGCTCATGACGCAGGAGCAACGGCGAACGGTGCTCTTCGACTGGAACCGCACAGCGGCGGAGCTGCCGCCGGTCGCGTGCGTGCACGACCTCATCGCGGCGCAAGCGGCGCGGTCGCCCGACGCCGCCGCCCTGACCTGCGGCGAGGAGACGCTGACCTACCGGGCGCTAGAGGCCCGGGTCGACGCGCTGGCGAGTCGCCTGCGGGCCGCGGGGGTGGGGCCGGAGGTGCTCGTGGCGATCCTGATCGAGCGCGGGATCGACCTGGTGATCGCGCTGCTCGCCGTCCTGCGGGCGGGCGGCGCCTACGTGCCGCTCGATCCGACCTACCCGCGCGAGCGGCTCGCGTACATGCTCGATGATGCGCGGCCCGCGGCGCTGCTCGTTCGGCGTGCGCCCGCGGATCTACCCGCGCCGCGCGGCGCCCACATCATCGACATCGACGATCCGGGCGCCTCTCCAGGGGGAGCGTGGGGCGGCGAGCGGCCGTCGGGCACGGGCCTCGCCTACGTGATCTACACCTCGGGATCCACGGGCAAGCCTGTCGGCGTGCAGGTGACGCGCCGGGCGGTGGTCAATTTCCTCCGCGCGATGGCCGAGCGCCCAGGCGTCACGGCAGGCGATGTTCTGCTGGCCGTCACGACCGTGTCGTTCGACATCGCGGGGCTCGAGCTCTACCTTCCGCTCACGGTCGGCGCGCGCGTCGTGCTCGCGCCCCGGAGCGTGGCGGCCGACGGCGCCGCGCTCAGGGCGCTCGTGGAAGAGGTCGCCCCGACCGTGATGCAGGCGACGCCCGCGACCTGGCGGATGCTGCTGGAGGCCGGATGGACCGAGGGCGCGGGCCTCAAGATCCTGTGCGGGGGCGAGGCGCTCGCCGCCGACCTGGCGGAGCGCCTGCGCGCAACGGGCGCGGACGTGTGGAACCTCTACGGGCCGACCGAGACGACGATCTGGTCGACGCTGCATCACGTGGACGCCCCGCAGCGCGGCGCCGTCCCGATCGGCCGCCCCATCGCGAACACCACGGCCTATGTCCTCGACGCGGACCTGGAGCCGGTGCCGCCGGGCACCCGGGGCATGCTTTACCTCGGCGGTGAGGGGGTCGCGCGGGGCTACCTCCGCCGGCCGGATCTGACGGCCAGCAAGTTCGTGCCCGATCCTTTCCGCGGCGTGGCGGGGGCCAGGATGTTCCGCACGGGCGATGAGGCCAGGTTCTCGCCTGACGGCGCGCTTGAGTTCCTCGGCCGCAGCGACTTCCAGGTGAAGGTGCGGGGGTTCAGGATCGAGCTGGGCGAGGTGGAGGCGGCGCTGGCGGGTCACCCGGCGGTGCTGCAGGCGGTGGTCGTAGCGCGGGACGACGCGCAGGCCGTCAAGCGGCTCGTGGCCTACGTCGTGCCCCGCCACCCAGGCCCCCCGCCGACCCAGGGCGCCCTGCGCGAGCACCTGCTCGAGCGGCTCCCCGACTTCATGGTGCCCGCGGCCTACGTGGTGCTGGACGCTCTGCCGCTCACGCCAGCCGGGAAGATCGACCGCCGCGGCCTCCCGGCGCCGGATCCAGGGCGACGAGCGCTCGCGGAAGAGGTCGCCGCGCCGCGCACGCCCGTCGAGGGCGCCCTCGCGCGGATCTGGGCCGAGGTCCTGGGGCTCCCGCGGGTGGGCATCCACGACGACTTCTTCGAGCTCGGCGGGGACTCGCTGCTGGCCGTGCGCGTCGCGTCCCGCGCGGGCCAGCAAGGAATTCGCATCTCGCCCGGTCAGCTCGTGCAGCGCCCGACCGTCGAGCGGCTGGCCGAGGCCGCCGAGATCGCGGCGGGACAGGCCGACTCGCAGGAGCGACCAGCCGGGGAAGCGCCGCTGACGCCGATCCAGCTCGTGTTCCTCTCCGAGCGCGTACAGGAGCCTCACCACTTCACCATGTCCCTCCTGCTCGAGATCGCCGACGACACCGAGCCCGCGTTGCTCGAGGCGGCGTGCCGCGCGGTGATAGAGCACCACGACGCGCTGCGCCTGCGCTTTACGCAGCGGCCGGTCGGCGGCTGGACGCAGGCGCACAAGCCGTCGGTGAGCGAGGAGGCGTTCTGGCAGACCATCGATCTGTCGTCGCACCCCGAGGAAGAGGTGCCGATGGCGATCGCGATGGAGGCCAATCGCGTCAACGCGAGCATCGACCTGGCGCATGGCCCGCTGCTGCGCGCGGCGCTGCTCCGGCTCGGGCCCCGAGGGCCGTTCCGGTTCCTGCTCGCGTGCCATCACCTGGTGATGGACGAGATCTCGCAATCCATTCTCCTGGAGGACATCCAGGCGGCGTACGAGCAGCTCGCGCGCGGCGCGCCGATCCGGCTGCCCGTCAAGACGATGTCGTACCAGCGCTGGGCGCAGCGGCTCAGCGAGCATGCGCAGAGCGCGTCGGTGCTGGCGGATTTCCCCTACTGGCAGGGCATCGCCCGCAGGGCGCGCGCGCCGTTGCCGACAGATGAGCTCACCGGTCCGCCGCTGTTCGCCGGGCTGGCGGTCGCGTCGATGGACCTGTCGGTCGACGAGACCCGGGCGGTGCTCCGCGCTCTGCCGCGCCAGCAGCGAGTCACGGTCGACGACGTCCTGCTCACCGGCATCGCGCTCGGGATGGAGTCGCTGACGGGGCGGCGTTCCCTGCTCGTCAGCGCCGTGCGCCACGGGCGCGACGCGCCCATCCCGGACGTGGATGTCTCCCGCACGGTGGGTTACTTCGTGCAGCCGTACGTCGTATGGCTGGATGCATCGGAGTCCGCGTCGCCGTTGGACGCTCTCCGGGCGATCCAGGGTCAGCTCCGCGCCGCCGTGGCCAGGAGCTTCTCCTACGGGCCGCTCCGGTTCCTGAGCGACGACGCGTCGATCCGCGAGGAGCTGGCCGCCATCGAGCCCGAGATCGCCTACGTCAACTCGGGCCACCGCGAGAAGATCCTGCTCGGCGCGCCGAGGTTCCGCTTCGCGAGCGAGTTTGCAGGCCTGGAATACTCGCCCAACAACCACGTGGGGCTCCGGCTCATCCTCTTCTGCCACGTGAGCGAGGGGCGGCTGCAGATCCTCTTCGTTTACAGCGAGAACACGTACCGCGCCGCGACGATCGAGCGCGTCGCTGGTGCCATTCGCGCTGCCCTCGCGTCCCTCATCGCCGCCTCGCTCGCCTGTTCTCCCGTGATCCAAGGAGCCATGTCATGAATCCCGAGGAAGTGAGTCGTGAGCTCTTTTCAGCGGCGGGCCGCGCCAGCCCGCACGGGATCTACGCGCGGCTGCGCCAGGCGACCCCGGTGTGCCAGATCATCGCGCCGCATTTCGGCGTGCCTCTATGGATGGCGACGCGCCACGATGACTGCCTCGCCCTGTTGAGGGACCCCCGCTTCACCAACGACGTCGAGAAGCTCGCCTCGCACGGGCGGCAGACGTCGCCGCTGCTCGGCGATCCGGCCTTGCAGATCAGCCGCCACATGCTGACGTCGGATCCGCCCGATCACACCCGGCTGCGGGCCTTCGTGCAACGGGCCTTCTCGCCGCGCATCGTCGAGGGCATGCGATCGCATATCGAGGCGATCAGCGATGCGCTGCTCGACGAGATCGAGGGCCAGGGCGGCATGGATCTGATCGCCGACTTCGCGTTTCTCCTGCCCATCGCGGTGATCGCCGAGCTGCTCGGGGTCCCCTACGCGGAGCGGGAGCGGTTCCGCGCGTGGACGAAGATCCTGGCCGCCCCGGCCGCCACGCCCGAGGATCTCGAGCGGCGCGCGGCGGCGGTGTCCGAGTTCGCCACGTACTTTCACTCGGTCTTCGAGGAGCGGCGCGCGGCGCCGGGCGACGATCTTCTGAGCGCGCTCGTCGCCGCCGAGGATCAGGGCGACGACAGGCTCACCACGAAAGAGCTCCTGAGCATGACGTTTCTCCTTCTCGTCGCAGGGCACGAGACCTCGGCCAACCTCATCGGGAACGGCACTCTCACGCTCCTCGAGCATCCGAGCGAGCTCGCGAAGCTCCGGGAGCGGCCGGAGATCATCGGCTTGGTCGTCGAGGAGGTGCTGCGTTACGAGAGCCCGGTCGAGACGACATCGATGCGCTGGGCGCTCACCGACGTGGAGCTGCGCGGCGCGCGCATCCGCGCAGGAGAGCCCATCGTCGCGGGGATCCTGGCGGCCAACCGCGATCCCGAGCAGTTCGTCGATCCGGACACCTTCGACATCACCCGCCAGCCGAACCGGCATGTCGCGTTCGGGTACGGCGTTCATGCCTGCCTTGGCGCGCCGCTCGCGCGGATGGAGGGCGCGATCGCCCTGGGCGCGCTCTTTCGTCGCTTTCCCCGCCTCGCCCTGACCGCATCTTCCCGTGAGCTCGAGTGGAACCAGAGCCATCTGCTGCGCGGGGTGAGGGCGCTGCCTGTGGTCTTCTGAGCCCGGCGTGCCCCACGGTACGCCAGGACGAAGCCGCTCGACGCGCTCGCGAGACGGCTCGACGCAGCGTGGAGCGGGCTGGATGCCTGGGTCGCTCTTCATGGGCATCCTCCTCGTCGATGCGCATTGCCCCGGGCTGCGAGCGTGTGGGTGCATCCGGGGGCCAGCAGGTGTACGTTCGTCTGGATCGCACGGCGGCAAGACCGCACGAGACCCCGGGAGAAGACCATGGCCCGCACTGCGCCTGTACCGAACATCCCCGCCATCCCCGGAATGAACCCGGGCGTCTTCATCATGGGAGGGGGAGGGGCCGGTGGCGGTGGCGGCGGCGCTGGAGGAAACGGCTCTGGCGGTAAACAGGGCGGCAATGGCTCCAACGGCGGCAAGGACGCCAGCGGCGGCGGGAAGTCCGGGTGTGGCAGCGCAGGCGGCGACGGCGCCGGCTGCCCGAACCACCATGGCGGCAAGAAATCGGGAATGGCCGCGAAGGGCGACCCGGTCGACGTGGTGACGGGCCGGGTGTTCACGATTCCCGCCGTCGACGTCGAGCTTCCGGGACCGCTGCCGCTCTCGATCGTGCGGTCCTACACCACCGCGGCGTTCGATCGCGACGTCGGCCTGGGGTTCGGGTGGAGCCACTCGCTGGCGTGGGAGATCGAGGTGCGGCAGCGCATCCTCCGCGTCTGGACCGACGATGGGCCGGTCGATCTCGACGCGATCCCCGTGGGCGCCGGCGCGGCGGGCCCCCACGGCTGGGTCCTCGCGCGGGAGGAGCGCGGCTTCGTCCTCGATACAGGCGACGGCAGCTGGTACGTGTTCGCCGAAGCGGCGGGGAAGCGGTACCGGCTCACCGCGATCAAGGACCGATACAACAACGAGATCAGGCTCTCGTACCGCGAGGGCGTGCTCGCCGAGATCACCGACAGCGTCGGCCGGATCGTCCGGGTCCGGCGGGCGCCCGACGGGCGCATCGGCGCCTTCGAGATCAAGAACGCACGGGAGCGCGGTGTCTGGGTGCCTCTCGCGCAGTACAGCTACGACGCGGCCGGGGATCTCACGTCCGCGACCGACGCGGACGGCTACACGACGCGCTACACGTACCAGGAACACCTCCTCACCTCCCATACGAGCCCCACCGGGCTCACGTTCTCATTCCGCTACGACGATCGGCGCCGCTGCGTCGAGACGTGGGGCGCTTACGCCGATGGGCCCGACCGCAGCCTGGCGGAGGACGTGTCGGCGCGCCTGGCCGACGGGAAGACCGTCGCCAGAGGCATCTACCATTGCAAGCTGGAGTTCGGAGAGGACGGATACGTCGAAGTCGCGGACTCCATCACGGTTCATCGCTACTTCGGGAACCGCTTCGGCAAGCTCGACAAGGCCGTGAGCGCCGGGGCCGTGTTCAGCCGGACGTACGACGAGCACGGGCACCTCCGGACGTTCGTCGATCCGGCCGGCGCCATGACCGTCTGGCAGCGGGATCGCCTCGGCCGCGAGCTCTCGATCACCGATCCGCTCGGTCGAATGACGAAGATCGAGCGCGATCCCGACGGGCACATCCGCCGGGCGATCGATCCGGCGGGCCTCCGCCAGGTGGATTCGCAACGTCGGCGGGCTCGCGGAGAGGGTGATCCTCGACGGAAGAGACGAGGTCCGGATCGCGTACGACGCCGCGGGGCGTGAGGTCTGCCGCACGCTCCCGCGAGGCGGCCGGATCGAGAGCGCGTGGGACCTGATGGATCGCCTCGTCGAACGGCGCGTCTGTTCGCCGTCGAGCCGCGTGCACGTCGGGCCGAACGAACCGGAATGGGTGGGCCACGCCCCGGCGTCGATGACGGTGCACCAGGCGTACCGGTATTCGCCTGCGTCGGAGCTCGTCGAGGCGTGGGACCAGGCGTACGGCACGCGCCGCTTCGAGTACGACCCTGCGAGCCAGATCCTGGCGAACGTCCCGGAGCACGAGCGCGCCGAGCTCTTTCGCTACGACGCCTGCGGGAACGTGTTCGACGTCGGCGCTGGCAAGCAGGATCGCTCGTACGGTCCTGGAAATCGTCTGCTCAGGAAGGGAGACACCGAGCTCCTCTGGGACGACGACGCGCGCCTCAAGGAGACGCGGGCCAGGACCCCCGCCGGAGCGCTCGAGGTCACCCGGTACGCCTGGGACGCGCGTGGGCTCTTGCAGTCGGTCGAGCGCGCCGACGGCACCGTCGTGGAGTTCTCGTACGATCCGGACGCCCGGCGCGTCGCCAAGCGGGTCTCCCGGCGGCTCTCGACCGGCGAGCTGCGGCCGGAGAGCGCGACGAGGTTCGTCTGGGATGGCGCCGAGCTCGTGCACGAGATCCGGCAGGTCACCGGCGACACGGCTGCCCCCGCCGTGCCGACCGTGGATGCGCGCACGTACGTCTTCGAGGCCGGCGCGCCGTGGGCGCAGCGCGCCGGGGAGGGCGAGTGGTATCATTACCTGAACGACGAGATCGGCACCCCGGAGCGGCTCGTCGGCGCCGACGGCGCCGTCGCGTGCGAGCTGCGGCGGAGCGCCTGGGGAAAGGTCGAGCCCGCGCGCGACGCGCCGGCGCCGGTGTCGACGCCGATCCGCTTTCGCGGGCAGTACTGGGACGACGAGATCGGCCTCTGCTACAACCGCAACCGCTATTACGATCCCGAGGCGGGTCGCTATATCAGCGCGGATCCGATCGGGATCCTCGGCGGTCTCAATGGATTCGCCTACGCGGAGAACCAGCCGACGCGGCTCGTCGATCCGGACGGGCTCATGGCCAAGGCCGGGACCGAGATCGAGACCGCCGGCGGCAAGACGCACCACGGATCGAGCACGTTCGGGGGCGCGCTCGACCCTGCGCTCCAGCCCGCTGTCGCCAATGCCCACAAGAAGTTCGACGAGGGCAAGGTGGCGGGGCCGGCGCCATCGAGCGCCGGGCACTGCGCCGAGATCGATGCATTGAACAACCTGGCGAAAGACATCCGGCAGGACCGCAAGAAAAACGGTAAGACGCTGAAGGACTCCGCGGCCGAAGACACCGAGATCAGGAAGGAGCTGCAGAAACAGGTGAAGGAGGGCAAGATGACGACGACGGACAGGCGCGGTAAGCTCATGGATCCATGCAAATTCTGCGCGCAGGTCCTGCGTGAGCTCGGCCTTCACCCGGCGAACAACGGCGGTACTGGCAAGAAGAACGGTGTCATCGGCTCGGATGGCAAGGCGTGGAACGGCAATGTATGGCTAGCGGGACGCTCCGTGCCGTTCAGGACTGCTCCCTCGAGCACACCGCCCTTCGAAGGGACATGAGCACTCCTTCGCGAGCACCGGATGCGCCGGCCGCTGGCCCGGCGGCGGCGGAGCGCGGCGTCCTCGCCTTCTGGCGCGAGGTCGAGCGCTGCCGCAGCGCCCCCCTCGGCGGGAGAGCGCGCGCTGGCGCCGTGGCGGGCCTCGAAGCGTGGCTGGAGCACGGCGGCGCGCGCGTGGCGCTGCTCGGACCGAGCGGGCGCGGCAAGTCGATGCTGCTGGGCGCGTGGGCGCTGGAGCTGGCCCGCGCGGGCCGGCACGAGGTAGCGTTCGTCCCCGTGAGCCGCCGGTTCGGTACGGCGCTGGAGTCCACGGCGCTGAACCTCCTCTATGCTCGCGTGGCTCTGTTCCTCAGGACGCCGCGGCGCACCGGCGAGCGGCCGCACGGGGTCGAGCAGATGCGGCGCGACCTTGCGATCATGCTCGCGGAGGGCCGCCCGCCCGGAAGCAGGCCGCTCGTCGTGATTCTCGACGGGTTCGACGAGGGCGCCTCCCGGACCCTCGATGCAGCGCAGCGATTCCTGCAAGACCTCGGCCCCGGCGTGCGCGCCGTGCTGTCGGCGCGCTCGATTGATGCGCTCGGAGGGAGCGGAGAGGAGACGGAGGTGGTCGCGTTGTCACCGATGGAGGCCGACGAGATCGCGGAGGCCATCGGGCGGAGGGTCGGGGATCTGCCGGCCGGCGTGAAGGACGATGTCGCACGGGTGAGCGGCGGAGAGCCGCTCCTCGTGGAGGCGCTGATCGAGGTGCTCACGCGGGATCTCGTGGCTGTGGGAACGGCGCTCCCGAGCGCTCCCGCCGGGGCTTCAGGGGTCCTCGATCTCTGCGACGGTGGCTCGATGAGCGCCGCGCTGCCATGGCTTGCAGGCGCGCTCGCGCCGATCGAGAGGGAAGAGCTCCTCGCGATCTCGACGGTGAGCGTCGGCGCCTGCAACGAGCTGAGCGGACCGCTGGTGGCTGCCGGAGAAACAGGCCTTGCGCTCCGTCACCCGGCCTGGGCGGAGGTCATCGAAGGGCGGCTCGCGCCGCACGAGCGCGCGGCGGTCGATCGCCGGTTCGCCGAGCACGGGAAGCGCGCGTTCGCCTCGGGCACGGTCTCTGACTACGTATGCCGGAACTGGCGCGCTCACCTGGAGCGGGTCGGCGCGCGCCTCGCAGAGCGGCTCGACCTGGTCTCGAGGGCGTGGCTCGACGTGTGGAGGACACGCCCGGATGGCTCGTCCGGGTTCATCGCCGACGTGGACGCGACGGCGGCGTGCGCGGCGCGCCTCCTGGTCGATGCCGCGGCCGGAGGTGATGTCGTGGCGGTGCTGGCAGCGCGGGTCCGCTGCCTGCTCGTGACGAGCTCGGTGCGAACGATCCTTGGCTTCGAGGAGACGCGGCGCGCGCGGGCCGCGCTGGCGGCGCAGGACGACGACGAGGAGGAAGAGGAAGGGGCCGAGGGAGGCGAGGGCTCCGCAGGACCCCACATCGAGATGCCGCGCGTCGGCGAGGACGTCCTCGAGGCCGGGCGGCCGATCGCCGACGCCGTCGAGCGTGCCGGCGCCCTGATCCGGCTGGCGAACGAGCTGCCCGACGCCGAGCGCGACGTCGTGCTCGGCTGGGCGCTCGAGGCCGCCGGCGAGGAGCACGCCGAGGGGGGCGCGCTCGCCGCCGTGGCGCACGCGCTCGACGGGCAGGCGCGCGTGACGGCCGCGCGTGAGGCAGCGGCGCGGCTCGGTCGCGAGCGGACCAGGGAGAGCCGGCTCGCGCGCGTGTCCCTGGCGGCGCTGCTGCCCGAGGACGAGGCGCGCGACCTCGGTCGCGAGGCGTTCGCCGAGGTCCCGGCCGACGAGAGGAGCAACGAGCTGCCGCGGCTCTCGGAGGCCGCCGCGCGATGGCCTCCCGCAGCGGTGCGCGGGCTCTGGGCATGGTCCGAGGCGCTGCCCCCCTCGGAGCGGCACACGGTCCTCGCCCGCCTCGCTTCGGGCCTGCCCGCGGAGGAGCGGGAAGCGGGCGCGTCGGAAGCGCTGGGGCTCGCGCTGTCGCTGCTCTCGGACGACTGGCTTCCGCCGGACGCGAGCTTGAGCATCTGCGCGCTCGCGCCGCACGCACCTGCCGGCGCCGCGTCCGCGCTGGTCCAGGCGTGCGCGGCTGCGGCCGGCTTCCAGCTCCCGGTGGTGACGGCCGTCGCCGCGCGCCTCTGCGATCTGGGGCGCGTGGAGGATGCGCTCGCGCTGGTGGACACGCTGCCCCAGCCGTCGGACCGGATCGAGGCGCGATCCGCGCTGCTCGCGCACCTGCCCGCCGCGGTCCGCGAGGCCGCCTGGGCCCAGCTGTCGAGCGATCTGCGGGCGAGCGACGGCGCGCGCCTGCTCTTCGCGCGGAACGCCGCTGCGTGGACCCGGGCTCTCGGGGCCGATGCGGTCCTCCACCTGTCCCGCGAGATCGGCGCCAACTGGTCAGACCTGGTCGCGATCGCCGTGGCCTCGCCGGACGACGCGCCGGCGATCGCGCGCGATGTGGTCGAGCGCGCTCTGGCGCGGCCGAGCGACGAGGACGAGGCGCTCTTCGCGCTGATCCCGCTGGCCGCCTCGATGACCGAGCCGCACGCGCGCCGCGTCTGCCAGAGACTCCTGAACGAGCTCGGCTGGAAGCCGCGGCCCGATCTCCTCGACGACTGGACGAAGGACGACCTCGGGCACCTGGCGCCGTTATTCGCCCGCGTCGCTGGACCGCAGGGCGTCGTCGCGGTGGCCCGAGAGATCGTCGACGTTTGCCGGTGGCTGCCCTGATTTTTTTTCATGTCGCGCTCGATCGTCCCCTCACGCCCAAGCAGATGGCGGAGCTCAGGGACATGTCGACGCGCGCCGACATCACGCCCGCTCAGGGGCGGTACCGCGGATCGTCGAGGAAGGCGGCATCGGTCAGCGACCGCAGGAACGCCACCAGATCGGCCTTCTCGTCCGGAGAGAGCCCCAGCTCCTCGATCTGCGGATCGGTCGAGAAATGCCCTCGCCCGCCGCGATCGTAATGGTCGACCACCTCCTCCAGCGTCGCCAGCGATCCGTCGTGCATATAGGGGGCGCTCGCCGCGATGTTCCGCAAAGCGGGCACCTTGAATTTGCCAAGGTCTCCGGTGCGTCCGGTGATCACTTGCCGCCCGACGTCGCCGCCGTCGAGGTACGTGCCGTTGTTGAAGAAGCCTTCGTTGGTGAGCATTCCGGACGGGTGGCAATGGAAGCAGTCAGCCCGCTCGGTCAGGAACAGCGCCTCGCCGCGGCGCTCGGCGTCTCCGAAGCTCGTGTCGTCCCCGCGCCGGTGCCGGTCGTAAGGGCTGTCGGCGCTGACGATCGAACGGAGGAAGCTGGCGATGGCCTTGCGCAAGGACTCCTCCCCGGGAGGCCCGCCATAGGCATCCGCGAACGCCTTCACGTAGACGTCATCACCGGCGACACGAGCGACGGCCTCGGCGAGCGGTAGATCCATCTCGTCGGGGTTCTCGATGGGCTTCCCCACCTGCTCTTCCAGGGTGGCCGCGCGGCCATCCCAGAAGAAGCTCTCGCCCCAGGCCAGGTTCACCAGCGCGGGCGCGTTCCGCTGTCCCAGGCGGCCGTCGACCCCCCGGGTGACGGGGTCCGGATCGGCGAAGGCATGCTCCTGGCGATGGCAGCTCGCGCACGCTACCTCGCCGGTACGAGAGAGGCGCTTGTCGAAGAAGAGCCTCTTGCCGAGCTGGGCCCTCGGCTCGGTGAGCGCGTTGTCGGCCGGCGCTCTGGCCGCCGCGGTGCGCGCCGGAAAACCGGCGGGGATGGCGTCCGTGACGAGCGGCGGCAAAGGTCCAGGGGCCCCAGGGGCCGCCGGCCCGTCATCGCTGCATCCGCCCGCAAGGAGCAACGCCGCCAGGCCGATGGCCCCGCCACGGTTGAAGCCCGGCGTCACGGACCGAACGCGAACACCGTCAGGTCGGGGAGGCCGCGCCGCAGGCGCTCACCCGCAAGGAGCTCGTCTCCCACGGGCCCGGGCGGCGCGACGAACCCGGTCAAGTCGACGTCCGCCGTGGCGCCCCCGAAGACCTCGTCCATGACGACCCGGACGACCTTGCCCGTCGAGCCGCTCGCGGGCACGGACAGCGCGCCTCGTACCTCGACCCTGGGCGCGAGATCCTCGACCAGGTTGCCTCCCATGTGGACCGCCGGCGGAACCGTGGCCGTCTCTCCGTCCGGATCGTCGGAACCACCCTCGCCCTCGGCCGGCGGAGCCACGCTGCCCTCGTAGCGCAGGAAGAGGTAACCGCTGTGCGGCCACGTCATCTGCGAGGCTTCCGACAGAGGCGCGACGTTCGCTTCGGGCCGAGAGGTGCTGCAGGCCTTGTGCAAGCCCCAGACGAAGCTGACGCCTTCATAGCTGCCGGCCGGAGCGCGCAGCCGGAACGTGGCCGAGCCCGGGTCCTCGGCGTTGAAGAAGTGGACCCCGTAAGGGGTGGCGGCGCCGTCCGGGCCGACGATATCGACGGGCACGAGGTCGCCGTCCTCTCCGATCAGCGCCGCGTGCGAGACGTAGAAGCGAACGTTGAGCGGCGTGACCGTGCTGCCGTCCGGCGCGACGTTCGGCTCGCCGAACACAAACGGCTCGCCGCCGAGGACGAGCTCGAACGCGAGCTCGACGAGTGTGCCCTCGGTCCTGATGGACGCCGGCTGCTCTGCGCAGCCGGTCGGCCAGGTGGCCTCGGCCTGGCCGCCCGCGCCGCCCGTGCTGCTCGCTCCACCGGACCCGTCGGGCTGGCTGCCGCCGGCTCCGCCGGTCCCGGACGCCATTGGCTGCTGATTCGAGGACGTGCCGCAAGCGGCCGCGGCGCCCAAGAGCAACCCGATCAACCGGAACAAGCCAGGAGATTTCATCGTGGGATCGAGTGTACGCGATGACGCACCAGGCCGGAACAGAGGACGTATCGCCGGGATCTTGCTGGGCGAGACGCGATCAAGGCGCGAGCGATGGCGTGACGAGCGGTCGAAAGATTCCGGACGGCTCATGCGGATGGCAGTCGCTCGTTGTCAGCGACCGCGTCACACCACGCGCCGGCGGTCGCGCTCGAACAGCTCGCGCTCCAGCTCGAACGCCTCGAGCCCTGTCCGGACCGGCCACGGGGTGCCGGTCACGACCTCGACCACCTCGGCGATCACCTCCGGCGCGCGCAGGACGCGCCTGTGGCCGAGGCCGCGGGTCGACATGAGCCGCGCGCCCGGCCAGCGATCGGCGAGCGCCGCGCCTGCCTCGAACGACACCTCGCGATCGTCGCGGTCGTGCACGACGAACAGCGGCGCGTTCATCCGCGGGGCCGCAGAGAGCGCGTCGAGGTCCGCGAGCGGCACGCCGTAGCGCGCCTCGAGGCGGGCGACCATGCGGCGCCGGACGGCCTCGTCGATGCCGAGGAGCTTCGCGAAATGCTGGGTGTAGCGGACCGCGCTGATCGGCGGCGCGATGAACACGAGCCTCGGCGCCGGAGCGCCCGCGGGCCGGACGGACGCCGCGCGGGACAGCGCATACGTCGTCGCGGCGCACCCGATCGAGTGCGCGACGATGGCGTGGACGGGCCCGACCTCGTCCATCGCGACGGTGACCGCGCGGGCCAGCTCCACGAGCGTGGCCGACCGGCTCGGCCCATCGCCGTGCCCCGGCGCGTCGAACGCCACCACGCGAAAGCCCAGCTCCACGAGCGGCCTCACGAACGCGCCGAGCTGGCTCCCGCGCCCCTCCCAGCCGTGCACGAGCAGCACGGTCGGCCCGTGCCCCCACGACCACGCGGGAAGCGCCTCCGCGCCCCACGGCAGCGAGAAGCGCGCCGCGCCGGCGAGGATCTCCTCCTCCCAGGCCGGGCGCGCGTGCCGGCGCGGAGAGCGGAACAGCCGTTCGGCCGCCAGGGAGGCCAGATCCGGCGCGGCCTTGTTGAGGAGCTTGAACCCGAACCGGATCCCACCGCGCAGGAGGACCTGCCGCGGATCAGTACGAACGATCGTTCTATTATTGGGCGACGAATGGACCTGATGGGCTTCCTGCATGGGGGACCTCCTCGGGGGATTGCGAGACGGATCAGGCAGCGCGGCGGGGCGGACGCCGGGCGTCGGTCACGAGCCTCTCGAAGGCGGCGCGGGCCCGGCGCGCCGACGCCTTGTCGGGCATCAAGCGGCCGAGCGCGTGAGAGCCGGACGCGATGGCATAGACCTCGAAGGCGAACTGCGAAAGGTCGAGGTCCGAGCGGAAGTGGCCCTCTTCGACGGCGATGCGCGCGGCGGTGGCGAGCGTGGCCAACCAGTCTTTCTGCGACGCGACGAGCGCGTCGCGCGCCGGACCGGGCTTGTCGTCCAGCTCGGCCGCGGCGGCATGGAAGACGCAGCCGCCTGGCATGAAGTCCTGCTCTGTCCAATCGAACCACCGATCGATGAGCGCGCGCACGCGCGGCTCACCGCGCGGCTCGCGCAGCGCGGGCGCGACCACGAGGTCGACGAAGCGGCGCCTGGCCTCTTCGAGGATGGCGACGTCCAGGTTCTCCTTGGAGCTGAAGTGCGCGAAGAGGCCGCTCTTCGACATCTTCACGCGCTCGGCCAGGGCGCCGACGGTCACGCCCGAGAGCCCGACCTCGCTCGCCAGCGCCAGCGCCTCGGCCAGGATGGCCTGCCGGGTATCTTCACCTTTCGCCACCTCGACTGGATAGAACGACCGTTCGATTTTGTCAAGCGACGGGGCAGCCGACCGAGGTTGGGGCCGACGGGGCAGCCGACCGAGGTTGGGGCCGACGGCCGTTCATGCAGCGCTTGATCCCCGCGAGGGGCGCCCGCCCGATCAGAGCCCTCCGAGCGTGGTCGTCGCCACGCACCGACCGTTCCTGCACGTCGCGCCCACGGCGTGCTCGAAGGCGCAGCCGACGACCGGGCAGCGCGGCGGGCGCGTGCAGGTCTTCTCGAAATTCGCCTCGAACCCGGCGCGATGATCGCGGTGGATTGCGTGCTGGCACCCGCACGGCCACCCGCAACAACCCGCGGGCTCCGGGCACGACAGCACGCAGTCGGTGGAGCTCCCGCAAGCATAAGGGTCGCTCGACGGGGGCGTGCTCTGCGAGGGGACGGAGGGCGGCGGGGGGCTCGGCGGCGACTGAGGGCGCGCAGCCCCAGGCACATCGAGGACGGCCTCCGCGGTGCAGATGGGCACGTTCGCGGTGCGCACGCCGGCGCGCACCACGTGCTGGCCTGGCGGCAGCGCCGAGGTGCACGGAGGCGCGCCTCGGAGCGCGATCATCGCTTCCGCGATCGGCCGCGCCTCGCCGGGGCCAAGCTCGATACGACGCGCCGAGCTCACGCCCGGGCACGGCCCCGCGTTGCACGTCCCATAATAGTCGTAGCCCGGCCCGAGCCCCTCGAGCTCGACGAGCCCGTTTGGGCATCGGTCGGGCAGCTCGAGCGCGAGCGGCTGCCCGGTCGCGTTCTCGGCCACCACGCGGAGCAGCCGCCGCTCGCCGGCGACCGGCGAGAGGTCCAGGCGGAGCCTCACCGCGCATCGAAACCCGTGCGCGCCGCCCGGATCGATCATGACCGGGATGACCGGCAGGGCCGGAGGCGCGTAGGGCTCCGGCGCCTCCTTCGGCGCAGACGTCCCGGCGCTCCCACCGGCGTTGGGGCCGCCCATATAAACCACGCGGCCCGGCGGGCGTTCTTGAACACATCCCACGGCCGAGGAGAGGATGAGCAGCGAGAGGATACGACGAGTCGATTGATTGATAAGCATCAGCGCCTCTTCGCCCGGCCGGCAAGCGGACCGCCGCGCGCGCCCGTGCGGCCGCCGCCGGCAGGCCCGATTGAGGCTGCCCGCCGATCGGTTCGTCGCGTTCGACGCGAGCATACCATGAGCGGGCGCGGGCCGCGGCGCCGATCACCGCCTCGGCTGGCGGCGAGCCGGTCTCCTCGACGATCGCCTGCATTGCCGGCGCACGCTAGGCGCGCTTCGCCAGGTAGGCATCGACCAGCTCGATCAGCCGTGCCCGGCCGAAGCTGGGGTCGTGGCCTGCATGCACGATCTGCACTGGGAGCTCCCGCAACCGCTTCATGGTGCGGACGTAGGCGGGAATGTCCGCGCCCTCGAGCTCATCCAGCAGCGGCCCGTCATAGATCGCATCCCCCGGGAACAAGGTTCCGGTCGCCGCCTCCCACAGACCGATGCTGCCCGGCGAGTGACCGGGCAGGTGCAGCACCTCGAAGTGACGGTCGCCGAGATCCACGACGTCGCCTTCGGCGACGACCTCCGTGACCGGCGCGTCACGCAGGGCGTAGCTTGCCATGTCGTACTCCGCGTAGGGCAGGGCGGTGATCAAATCGCTCTCGATCGGATAGCCAGCGTCGCCCAGCGCGCGGATTGTCGCGGCGCCCATCGCCGAGGCCAGCAAGGTGCCGCGGTCGGTCGGTGAGCGCAGGTTCTCCGCCTCGAGAGCGTGCACCAAGGTGTGCTCGAACTCATGGTGGCTGCCCACATGATCGGTGTGGGTGTGGGTCGCGACCGCCGTCACCGGCTTGTCGATCAGGTGCTTCATGGCCTCCCGCAGGCTGACGATGCCCAACCCCGTGTCGATCATCAGGTCGCGATCGCGACCGCGCACATGCCAGATGTTGCAGCGCATCAGCGGCACCACGTGCGGCTCGATCAGCCGCGTGATGTCATCGCTGACGCGCGTGATCTCGAACCAGCGGTCGGCGATCGGCAAAGTGGCCATGCGTTTCACTTATCACTCCGGGACCTCGCTGGAGCGCTCCTCGCTCGGCCGATCGTCCACGGTTACCAGCTCCTGGTCACCCCGCCGTTCCGGTTACCACGTCCCCTGGTAACCGTCCCGGTGCGATGCGCACAATCCATTGAAATTCAATGTTTTGGCGTGATGGCCCGAGAGCTGCTTCAGGGGCTGGAAGGAGACCTTACCATGGTAACCGAACCGACATCCCACCGCCTCACGCTTCCCGTCCTCCTCGCCACCCTGATCGCCGCATGCTCCGTGACGACGTCGGACGGCGGCAGCTCGACCGGCGACGCGCCGGCCGATCCGCCCGGTCCAGCGCCTCACGAGGGCGCTCCCCCCGGCCAGCAGGCCGCGCCCGCTGTGCCTTCGGCGCCGGATCTCGCGTACCCCGGCAAGGGCTTCATCGTCCACGAATGGGGCACCGACACCGTGGTCGTCGGCTCCGACGGCTCGCTTCAAACGGGGCTGCACCACGAAGAGGAGGACCTCCCCGCCTTCGTTTATGACCGGCTCGGAGCCGGCACGCTCGCTGGCTCGATCTCGACGAGCGCCAACGTGAAGATGGAGACGCCGGTCACTTACTTCTACGCGGAGGAGCCGCTCACCGCGCACGTCCAGATAGCGTTCCGCAAAGGGATCTTCACGCAGTGGTACCCCGCCGTCCGCGAGTTCTACCCGCCCATCATCGCGCCCAACACCGTTGCTGGCGTGACGACGTACGCGGACCCGGTGTTCGACCCCGAGTTCCCCTTCCGCTCGTCGATGTGCTCGGAGATGTACGGCCCGAACGCGAACGGCCTCCTCCAGTGGAGTACGTTCGAGATCCTCGGGCGCGACAGCGCCGTCCCTCTGCCCGAGGCGCCGCTCGATCGGTTCACGTGGGCTCACGCGCGCCAGGTCGGCGCCAACCCGCTCCGCGTCACCGGCGTGCCCGGCTCGATAGAGACGCCCCAGCACGAGCGCTTCCTGTTCTATCGAGGGCTCGGCAACTTCGACCTGCCCGTCCGCGTGACGGCCGGCACCGGCGGGGCGATCTCCGCCGAGAATACCCTCGACGAGGCGATCGGCGCCGTCTTCGTCCTCAACGTCGGCGCCTCGGCGGGGGCGTTCGTCGCGCACCCCCAGGGCATCACCACGGGCGACACGCTCGTCGAGCGCGCCCCCTCGCTCGAGGGAGCGCCGCCGCTCGACGAGTTCGTCGAGACGCTCGGCGCGAGCATGATCGACGCCCTCGACGCGACAGGCCTGTACCACGACGAGGCCGTCGCCATGGTGAACACCTGGAAGCGCCAGTGGTTCCGGACGCCCGGCGTCCGGGTGCTCTACCTCGCTCCGGAGGCGTGGACCGACGCCTCGATCCCGATCACCATCGATCCCACGCCCGCCGATGTCGTGCGCGTCATGATGCTCCGCGTCGAGGTGCTCTCGCCCGAGATGGAGGCAGCGGACGTCGGCGCGGCGCGGCGGCTCGCGGACCCGTCCCTCGCCGGCGACGCCGAGCGCCACTTCGACGATCTCGGGCGCTTCGCCGAGCCGCGCCTCCGCCGCGCGCTCGCGCTCCTCGGCGCGCCCGCGTACGGCGAGCCCCTGCTCGCCCGCATCGCCGCCGGAGCGACGGCGAGCGCCGCGCGCGAGTAACCTCTCGGCCATGCACGCCCCGCGGCGCGAGCCCTTCGTGGCCCATGCTCGGTACGAGCCCGGCGAGATCCTCGGGCAGGGGGCGCAGGGCGTCGTGGGGCGCGTGATCGACCACGAGGCGCGGGGGCGCGAGCTCGTCGCGAAGGTGTTCCGTCAGGGCGCCTTCCGCGAGGACACCCTGCTCGGCGAGTTCGCGCTGCTCGCGCGCCTGCGCGTCCCCGGCGTGGTGCGGGCGCACGATCTCGGGCGGGATGAGCGGACGGGAGCGCCCTTCCTCGTCGAGGAGTACGTGGCCGGCGACGACGCCGCGGCGTGGGTGCAGGGGGCCCCGGCCGGCGAACGCCCGGCGCGGCTCGCGGGCGTGCTCGCCGGCGTCGCGAGGACGCTCGCCGCCCTGCACGACGCGGGGTTCGTGCACAGCGATCTCAAGCCGGCGCACGTCCGGATGCGGCCCCTCGGCGGGGGCGGCGCCGAGGCCGTGCTCCTCGACCTCGGAGCGGCGGTGTCGAGGGCGCGCGCGCCGGGCGGCGCCGTCGCGTTCACCTCGGCGTTCGCCGCGCCCGAGCTGCTCGCCGGGGGCGCGCCGTCGGCCGCGTCCGACCTCTACAGCCTGGGGGCGCTCGCGTGGTGCTCGGCCGCGGGCCGCCCGCCCGGGCCCTTTCGCGCGCGGCGCCCGCTGCGCGACGCCGCACCGTGGGTTCAGCCGAGCGTGGCCGAGGTGGTCGAGGCGCTGCTCGCGCTGCACCCGCGAGACCGCCCTGCCGAGGCCCGCGAGGTGCTCCGGCAGCTCGGCGTCGCGGCCGCGGAGGCGGGCATCGCCGTGGGGGCGCCGCCCGCGCCCATCGGGCGGGAGCGCGAGCTCGAGGCGCTGCAGCAGGCGCCGTCACTGTCGGGCCGCGTGCGCTACGTCACGGGGCCGAGCGGCGCCGGCAAGAGCCACCTCGGCCGCGAGCTCGTGACGCGGGCGCTGCTCGCCGGGCGGAGCGCCCGTTACGTGGCGTTCCCGCGCGAGGCCGACCCGCTCCTGCTGCGGCTCATCGCGTTCTTCCGGGGCGCCGAGCGATCGCCGCCGTTCGTGACGCCGCCCGGCGACGGGCCCCCGCTCCTGCTCTTGCTGGACGACCTGGACCAGGCCCCGGCCGAGCTCCGCGCCGCGCTCGACGCGTACCGGTGCCGGCCGGCGGCGCCCGGCGGCGCGGCGATCGAGGTGGTCGCGACGGCCCGGAGCGCGCCCGAGGGCGCGGCGTGCGTGGCGCTCGGGCCGCTCGGCGACGCGAGCTTCGGCGCGCTGTGCCGCGCGCTCGGCGTGGACGACGAGGCGAGCGTGCGCGAGGCCGCCGTGGCGTCGGGGAAGAACCCGGGGTGGCTCTTCGCGTCGCTCGGCCGCGTGCCGCTCACGAAGGACACGGCGATCGAGCGCGTGCGCGGGCTGTCGGCCGGCGCCTGCGCGACGCTCGCCGCGATCGCGATCGCGGGCGGCGCCCTGCCCGAGGCGCGCTGCGCTCTCGGGTTCGGGCGCGGCGGCCGGGCGGACGCGCGGGGCGGCGGGCCGCCGCGCGCCTCCGGCGAGCGAGCCCTCGGCGAGCTGCTCGCGGGCGCGCTGATCGCGCGGCGGGAGGCGGCGGCCGGCGCGCTCACCACGCTGTCCGCTCCGGCCCTCGCGAGGGATCTCGCCGCGGCGCTCGCCACGCCGGAGATCGCCGAGGAGGTCGCCGCGGCGCTGCTCGCGGATCCCGGCGCGCCTGCGTCGGCGCTCCTCTCGGCGGCGGCGGCGCCGTGCACGAGAGCCCGGCGCGCGCAGCTCCACGAGCGGGCCGCGGCGCAGGCGCGCGAGGCCGGGCTGCGGTCGGAGGAGATCGAGGCGCTGCTCGCGCTCGGCGAGGACGCGGACCGGAGGACCCCGGCGCTCCTCTGCAGGCTCGAGCGGCTGACGCGCGACGCGGGCGTGGGCGCGGCGCACCCGCAGGTCGTGGCGTGGCTCGACGAGGCGGCGCAGCGCGACGAGCGGGTGCTCGTGCTCGCGCTGCGGCGGCGCGCGGAGAAGCGCGCGCGGGATGGCGACGCGACGGCGGCGAAGGAGCACGCGCTGGCGGCGCTCGCGGCGGCGCGGCGGCTCGGCGGCGGGGCGGCCGAGGCGTTCGCGCTGTCGACGCTGGGGCTCGTGGCGCTGATGCGCGCCGACTGGGGCGAGGCGGAGGCGTGGCTCGCGGGGGCGCAGGCGAAGCTGCCCTCGGCGGCCGAGCGCGTGGACGACGTGGAAGGCGAGCGCGTGGACGACGTGGAAGAGGTGGCGCGGCTCCACCACAACGCGGGCATCGTCGCCCTGTACCGCGGCCAGGTGGACGGCGCGGTGCGGACGTTCGAGGCGTCGCTCGCGGTCAAGCGGACCCTCGGGGACCGCGCCGGCATGCGCTCGTGCCTGATGAACCTCGGGATCGCGCTCGGGAAGGCGTCGCGCTACGAGGAGGCGTTCGGCGCGCTCGACGAGGCGATGCGGCTCGCGCGGTCGCTGGGGCAGGTGGCGGGGCGCGGCTGGTGCCTGTCGGCGCGCGCGGACATCGAGGTGCGCCGCGGCGACGCGCGCGCGGCGGAGCGCTGCATCGAGGAGGCGTGGGCGCTCGCGGCGTCGCTCCCTGCGGCGATCCAGGCCGATCTGGTGATCGCGCGGGCGAACGTCGCGTTGCTCGACGGCGACGGGCGGCGGGCGCTCGCGGCGCTCGCGGCGCTGGACCCGGGCGTGCGGGCGAACGATCCGCTGGTGGATGCGCGGGCCCAGGTGGCGGAGGCGCAGGCGTACCTCACCAGGCTGCCGGCGGAGCCCCGGCGGGCGGCGCGGGGGGCGATCCGGGCCGCGCGGCGTGCGCGCGCGGCGATGCTCGCGGAGGTGGAGGCGCAGGCGCTCGACGTGCTGCGCTCGGCGCGGGGCGCACGGCGGGCGCCGGCCGCGGCGATGGCGCGGGGCGGCGCGCAGGGCGCACCGTCCGCGGCGCAGGGCGCACCTGCGGCGGGCGGCGCGTATGCTGGCCCAGGCATGACGGCGGCGGCGGCGAGCGGAGAGGACGGCGCGCTCTGGGCGTGGCTCGCGTCGGTGGCGACCGCGGACGGCGCCGCGGAGGCCGCCGTCGGGCTCGCGCGCGCCCTCGTGCAGCAGTCGGGGGCCGAGCGCGCGTTGCTCGCCGTGGTCGACGAGCAGGGACGGGTGGTCGCGGCGTGGGGCGCCGACCTCGACGGGCTGGAGATCGCCGAGGCGGCGCGGCGCGTCGCGCCCGACCTGGCGCAGCTCGCGCTGAGCCAGGCGGCGCCCGTCCACTACCAGCGCGACGTGGAGACGCCGGGCGGCCGCGGCTCGCGGCTCGTGCTGCGCGCCGGCGCGGACCACGCCTCGATGGGCGCGCGCGCCCTGGCGCCGAGCGCGGCCTCGCCAGGTCCTGCGTTCCCCGGGCCTCCGCGCGCGCTCATCGTCGTCGAGCACCGGTTCCGCCCGGCGTGCTTCGACGCCGTCACGGAGGCGCGGGCCGCTCGCTGGGCGTCGCTCGCGGGGCTCTTCCTGCGGCTCTTCGCCGGCCCCGGAGCGCCGGAAGATCTGCGGCTCTTCACCCGTCCCGGCGCCCCGGAAGAGCCCCGCCGCGAGGGCCCGGCGCCTCCCTGCCTCGCCTCGCTCGCGGAGCCCGCGCCCGATCTCCGGCGCGCCGACACGACCGTCGTGCCCGCGGCCCAGCCGCGGAGGAGCTTCCCCGACATCCTCGGCCAGAGCGCCGCGCTGGGCCGGGCGCTCGCGCGCCTCGACCCGGCCATCGACAGCGATCTGCCCGTGCTCCTCATGGGCGAGACCGGCACGGGCAAGGAGCTCTTCGCCCGCGCGCTCCACGATCTCGGCCCGCGCCGCTCGCGCGAGCTCGTCGCCGTCAACTGCGGCGCCGTACCCGACGCGCTCTTCGAGGCGGAGCTCTTCGGCCACGCGCGGGCCTCGTTCACGGGGGCCGAGCGCGCGCGCTCCGGCCTGCTCGCCCGGGCCGAGGGCGGCACGCTCTTCCTCGACGAGCTGGGGGAGCTGCCGCTCGCGCGGCAGGCGGCGCTGCTGCGGGCGCTGGAGTCACGGCGCTACCGCCCGGTGGGCAGCGACGACGAGCGGCCGTTCGACGTGCGGATCGTCGCGGCCACGAACCGGGATCTCGCGCAGGCGGTCGCCGAGCGGGTGTTCCGGCAGGACCTGCTCTTCCGGGTGAACGCCATCGAGATCCACCTGCCGCCGCTCCGCGACCGGGAGGGCGACGTGCCGCTGCTGCTCGCCGGGTACCTGGCTCGGACGGGCGCCTCCATCGAGATCGCGCCGCGCGCGCTCGCGGCGCTCGATGCCTACGCGTGGCCCGGCAACGTGCGGGAGCTCGCGCACCTGGTCCAGCGTCTGGCCGCGCTGGGCGTGCGCCGCGTCGAGCTGGAGCACCTCCCGCGGGGGATGCGGGCGAGCGCGCTGCGGGCGAGCGCGCCGCGGGCGAGCGCGCTGCGGGCGAGCGCGCGACGGACGCCCGACGCCGCCGAGCGCCCCGCGTCGCCGGCCCGGCCGCCGATGGCCGGACCCGCCCCGGCGCCGGCCGCGGGGCGGGCAAACCCGGGCGAGGCGCGCCACGTGCTGGCCGAGGACGACGAGCGCGAGCCGATCCGGCGCGCGCTCGCGGAGACCGGCGGGAACATCAGCCGCGCGGCCGAGCGCCTCGGCATCACGCGCCACGGCCTGAAGAAGCGCATGGCGCGCCTCGGCATGCGCGCCCCCTCCGGATCGCAGAGGAAAGCGGAGTGAATCCCCTCGTGAAGGCGCCGCCGACAGAGAGGCAATCAAACGCAGCATCGGAGGACTCTTTATGAAGGGCAGCGGTTCCGGAGCACTGAACACAACGAGGCTCGACGAGGAGCACTGGCAGGGCCGCGCGGCAGGAGAAACGGTCTTTCCGAACTCCCCGCGCCCCGGCCATCGAGGACCGAGCGCTCGCCGTGGATGGAGCGGGCGGTTCGCGCTCGCGCTGCTCGTCGCGGGCTGCGCGCCCGCGGCCGTCGACGAATCGCGGGCGGTGGTCGGCGAGCCGCCTGCGGTCGTCGACGGATCGCCGGCGCTCCCGCCGGACGGCGGAGGCGGCGCCCCCGCCGCGCTGCCGTCGCCCGCCGCGTGCGACGCCTCCGCGGCCGACGGCGTCGCCGTCTTCGCGTCGAGCGTCGACACAGGCGCCCGGCAGGCGCCCGGAGCTCCCCCCTACGCGATCGACGGCTGCTTGCTGGCCTACGTCGCGCCGCGCGAGGCTGGCGACGCGAGCGGCGCCCTGAGGCTGCGTGATCTCGGTACGGGCGAGGAGCTCCTCCTCGCGCCGGCCGCCGAGGCGCCGCGCCGGCCTGCGCTCGCCGGCGACGTCGTGGTCTGGGAGGCGACGGACGATGGAACACGCGTCGTGCGCGTGCGCCGGGGTGGCCAGACGCAGACGATCCGCGGCCCGTTCGATCACGCGGGCGAGCCGCGCGTGGAGGGAGACGCCGTGGTGCTGACGGGCTGGCTGACCGCGGACGAGAGCGGCGACACGGACGTCTTCCTGTACGAGATCGGCCAGGGGGAGGCGGTCCAGATAGCGTCCGGCCCGGGGCAGCAGCGTTTCCCGGACATCTCGGCGACGCACGTCGCCTTCGCTGATTTCTCCGAGGATCCCGACGGCCGCTTCGACGAGGACGCGCGCGATCTCGCGGACATCGTTGTCTATGATCGGCGCACGAGGCGCGCTATCCCGCGATCCCGGGAAGGCAAGCAGTCCTTCCCGATGCTCGGCGCCGGAGAGAGGGTGGTGGCCTATCTCGAATGGGCGCCGTCTCATCCGGAGCCCAAGTTCGAGCAGTTCGATCTGCGGATCGGGGACATCACCGCTCCTGCGGACGGTGACGCCCTGGCCGCGAGCATCGAGCAATCGGGCCGGCCGTACGTGCTCCCCGAGGTCCGCGGCGAGCTCATCGAGTGGGTGGAGCGGCCCGCGGACGGCGACGCGTCCTTGCGGCGGAGGCCGACCGATCTCTCGGCGCCGGCGGCCGAGGTCCCCGGGCTCTCGGCGTCCGAGCTGTTCGGGCCGTCGGCTTCCGCGACGATCACCGTGATCGCGGCGCGCTCGCCGGGAGGCGAGCTGGAGCTCCGCGGCGTCGCCCGGTGATCCGGGGGCGCAGGCTAGAGCGACAAACGGGCTGAATTTGCCTGAAAAGCGCGGAATTTCGAACCGCCAAGGCGCCAAGAGCGCCAAGAAGAGAATCTTATCTTGGCGTCCTTGGTGTCTTGGCGGTTCATTTCTCGCTTGAACAGCGTGATCGTTATTCCTGGCCCGCTGCGACGCGGCGCAGGTCCTGGAACGCCACCTCCCGGCGGGCCATGCCTTGCGAGGGGAGTCGGCGTCGGGCGCCCGCGATCACCGGCGTGATCCCGAGCGCCCCCACGCCTGCCGAGCTACTTCTTCGCGGCAGCGGCAGCCGGCGCCTTCGCGGCAGCAGCAGGCGCCGCGGCCTGCGCCTGCGGCGTGATGACGCGGAACTTCCCGCTCAGGTGCAGCAGCGACATCGTGTACAGCATGCCGTCGTAATACCGCCACTTGCCGGTGGGCGCCTCGCGCTGGTACAGCTCTTCGACGAAGCGCCAGGCCCGCGGATGGGTGGCGGCCAGCGCCGCGACGGCGTTCGCCGCCACGAGCCCGAGCGAGTCGTAGTCGACGATGGGCTTGCCCTCGAGGGTGAAGTTGCCCTTGTACTTGGGGCCCTGCGCCTCGAAGAACGCGAGGAGGCGATCGCTCAGCTCGGTCTGCCGCGGATCCTTCGCCCACCACGCCGCGTCCACCGACCAGTTCATCGCCGTGCGGAACGCGTCCTGGCGGAAGTTGGCGGTCCCCGCGTCCCAGGAGGCAGCCTTGGGGGTGCCGTCGAAGTTGGCGTAATCCGGAGCGAGCCCGGTCTTCGGATGGGTCACCTTGACGAAGTAATCGCGGCTCACCTTGGCCGCCTCGGCCCAGAACGCGCGATCCGCCTCGGGGCCCCAGGCCGCCCAGAGGTCGTAGAACGCCGGCAGGTGATACGACGGATCGGTGTGATCGCCGTTCTTCGCGAAGTTGTCCGCGTCGGGCGTGAACCGCACCATCTTGTGCTCGGTGTTGAAGAGCGAGTGCAGCGTCGTCTTGCGCTTGTCCTTGTTGACCGGCCCGGTGATCGGCTTCCGGTTCTTCATCGCGTCGAGGATGGCGAAGGCTTCCTTCTTGTAATCGTAGATCCCCTTGCCGTTCCCCCAGCGGTTGGACGCGAACAGCAGCGCCGTGGCGAAATACTCCTCCGCGTCCGGGGCCGGATTCTCATCCATGGCCGTGCCGTCCGGGCGCATCTGCCACGAGAAATAGCCGAAGCCGGGGTGCTTCGGATCCGCGCGGTACATGTGGGACTTGGCCCAGTTCCACAGGGCGTCGAAGTCGTCTTTGCGATCGACCTGCACGGCGATCATCATGCCGTACGACATCCCCTCGGAGCGGACGTCGTCGTTGCCGATGTCCTTGATGTACGCCTTGGGGCCGTTCGCGTTCTTTCCCGCGGGGAACAGGACGGCCTGCTCCTTGGGATCGCCGTGGAACAGCTGCTCGTAGGCCTTCGCGATCTTCGCGTCGATCTCGGCGGGCTTGTGCCCGAGCTCGGCGAACAGGTTGCGGTACTCCCCCGTGGCGAACGCTCCCTGGGCAGCGGGCTTGAGCGGCGGACCGAGGGGCGCGGGCTCCGCCGGGGCGGGCGTCTGGGCCGCGCCGCTCGGGGTCGCGGTGCTGGCCGGAGCGGCGCTGCCGGCCGGGTTCGTGGAGCTCGCCGGATCGGGCGCGCCGACCTGGGTGCCTTGGTTGGTGGGCGCGCAGGCGATCACCGTGACCGCAAACCATGCCGATGCGACGGGAGACGTTAGCATTCGCAAGTTCATCGCTATCCTCGTGTTCGAGCTCGCATCCTCTGAGGACGCGCTCGGCGTGAACATCGCTGGCGACGTCCACGTGATGACGCTGCTGGGCGAGAAGGAAATCCAACCGCTCGGAGGCGTCAAGTCCCAACTGCCGGGCCTGCCTCGGGGGGAGAGGACACCGTGACAACGCGATCCGGCCCTTCTGGAAAAGTCGCGTGATCTCAGCATCTTTTCATGCGTCGAAGGGCACCGTCTTCACGCCACAGCGCTGCTCGCTCACGGGCGACGCGGTCGACGTGGTTGACGTTCACACGCCCTGAATCGGCGCCGCTCGACCGGGCGCGGCTACGCCCTGGGCTCCGCGAGCGACCGGCAGACGCGGCGGAGCCGGTCGCGCAGCCACCGGTGCGCCGGGTCGGCGTCGAAGCGGGGGTGCCACGCCTGGGAGATGGTGATGGCCGGCGTCGTCACGGGCAGCGGGAACGTGACGAGATCGAAGCGCGGGGCGGCGTGCGCGAGCCACTTCGACGGGAACGCGCCGACGAGGTCGGAGCTGGCGAGGAGGCACAGCGCCGCGTAATGGCCTGACGCCACGGCCGCTGTGGTCCTGGCGAGCCCTTTCTTCTTGAGGGCCTCGTCGATGGGCCCCCACGTCTTGCCCAGCCTGGAGACGCCGAGGTGGGCGTGCTCGACGTACCGCTCCAGCGTCACCTTGCCGGACGCGAGCGGGCTGCCGCGGCGCACCACGCCGACGAAGCGGTCCTTGACGAGCGCCTGCACGCGGATCTCCGGGCCCATGTCGCCGATGATGCCGAGGTCGAGATCGATCCGGCCCTCCCGGAGCGCGGCGACGTCCTCGTCGCCCTCGGGCAGGAAGCGGACGGTGACGCCCGGGGCCTCGGCCCTCAGCGCGTCGAGGAGCGGGGCGCCGACGAGCCCGAGCATGCCGTCGCTGGTCCGGACGGCGAAGCTGCGGGTGAGCGCGGCGACGTCGAGCGCGCCCCGCTCGCGGAGGACCGCGCTGGCCGAGGCGACCACGGCGCGCACGCGCGGGCGCAGCTCGGCGGCGCGCGGCGTGGGCACGAGCCGCCGGCCGGCGCGCACGAGGATCGGGTCGCCCACGGCCTCGCGGACGCGCGCGAGCGTGCGGCTCATCGCCGAGGGGCTGAGGTGCATCCGCTTCGCGGCGAGGAGGACGCTCTCCTCCTCGAGGAGCGCGTCGAGCGCGACGAGCAGGTTCAGATCCATGGAGTGCATGGGACGCAGCAATAACGTACCGCACATGCACTGGAAGTCATGTCTCCTCGAGCGCAAGTTCGGTGTCGACAAGGGCAGCCGCGAGGGCAGGGGAGCCGTCGCCGCGCCTGCCCGGAGGAGACATGCCATCATGAGCACGACGCTCGATTCGCCGCGCGTTCAAAGGACCCTCGACCGCCTCTTCCAGGACGCCGACAGCGGCGATCCGCGCATCATCGCCCGCGTGCGCGGCGACTGGGAGCGCCGCGGGCCGAGCCCCGACCCCGCGACGCTCGCCCACATGCTCGCCGACGCGTACCTGCCGGTCTCCCGCGAGGTCGGGCGGCTGCTCCACCTGCTCGCCTTCGCGGCGCGGGCGCGCAACGTGGTGGAGTTCGGCACGTCGTTCGGGATCTCGACGGTGTTCCTGGCCGCGGCCCTCCGCGATGGCGGCGGCGGGCGGGTGATCGGCAGCGAGCTGCATCCGGAGAAGGTGCGGCGGGCGCGGCAGAACCTCGATGAGAGCGGGCTCGGCGATCTCGTCGAGATCCGCGAGGGAGACGCGCTGGTGACGCTGCGGGACGTGGAGGGGCCGATCGATCTGGTTCTGCTGGACGGATGGAAGAACCTTTATTTGCCCGTGCTCCGGATGCTCGAGCCCCGGTTGCGGAGGGGCGCGCTCATCGTCGCGGACGATCTCGACATCGCGCCGGATGACCTGCGGCCGTACCTGGAGTACGTGCGCGGTGCGGAGAGCGGCTACGGGTCGGTGGAGATCCCGCTAGGGGACAGGCTGGAGGTCTCCTGCTGGCACGGCCGCGACGGGCGTGAGCGCGAGGCGTGAGATAGGCCGCCTCGTTCCTCGCGCGAGGGCCAGCCGCGCGCGGCGGTGCGTGCGCATCAATGCTTCTTCCTGCAGCCCCCGTAGCGCTCCACGCTGGCGAGGGTCGGCGGATTGCTGAAGTACGTCGCATCATACCCGCCCGTGATGAGGACCGAGCCGTCTTGCAGGGTCGTCGCGGTGGGGAAGCCCCTCTGGATCGGCTCGTCGATCGGGGTCCAGGTGCCGTTCGCCTCCTTGTAGATCTCGGCGCCGTCGCTGCCGACGGCCATCACGCGGCCGTGGGACATGGGCGTGACGGCGGACGCCCACGTGTGGAGGAAGTTCGGCGGCGCGGTCGACGTCCACGTGTCGCTCGCGGGATCGTAGATCTCGGCGGTCTCGCCTGCATCGACGAGGATCTCGATCTCCTCCTCGGTGCCGCCGTAGATCCTGCCGCCGCCGCCGAGCACCAGCACGCGCCCGCTCGGCAGGAGCGTGGCCGTGTGCTGCATGCGGGGCAGGTTCGTCGGCGCCGCCGGCGTCCAGGCGCCCGTGGCCGGATCGTAGATCTCCACGCTGGTGCGGCCCTGGGGCATCTCGTTGCCGTTCAACGTGTAGCCGCCGACGACGAGCACGCGCCCGTCCTGGAGCAGCGTCGCCGTATGCAGGTAGCGGGTCACCGACATCGATCCTGCGCTGGACCACGTGTTCGTGGCAGGATCGTAGAACACGGCCTCCTTGAGCGTGCTGTCGTCGTCGCTGCCGCCCGTGCGTAATACCCGCCCGTCCGGCAGGAGGGTGAGCGCGGTATACGCGAACTCCCACCCACGGGCCGCCTCGCCGGGCGTGAGCGGGACGCTCGCCGTCGCGCCCGTGATCGGATCGTAGACAAGCCCGCCTGGGCTGAAGAGCACCCTGCCGTCCTGAAGGAGCGCCGCGCCCACCGGGGACATGGGGTAGGGCAGCGCGTCACCGGTCGTCCACGTGTCGGTGTCAGGATTGTAGAAATCGACCGTCGTGGGGTAGGGGTAATCGCCGCTGCCGCCGGCGACCATCACCTGGCCGTCCGGCATGCGCAGGGCGATGTGCCGCTCTCGCGCCTCTGGCAGAGGCGCCGCAGACGACCACTCCGCGTGGACGCCGACGTGGCGGCGGCACTTCTTCTTCTTCTTCTTCTTCTTCGCGTGATGGTCGGCCGACGACGGCACCGCGTGCGCCTCGAGCGCCGCCTCTTCGAGCGGATCGTCCGCGGGCGGCGCGGGCTCCGGCGCAGAAGCGCAGCCGGCGGCCGTCAGCGCAGCGAAGGACAGGAGCGCGCGCAGACCGCGATGGCAACGACCGATGGTGGACATGGTAGGACCTCGTCGGGAGTTAGGGGAGGGGGCGGCCGTCCCCTGCGGGGACCCGCCACGAGCGCAACAGAGGATCATACCCGATCTCCGCGACGCCGAGCTGAGCGGAGTCCTGGTCACCCCGCTCGTTTTGGCCGCGGCGCGGTTGCGTCCCTCCTCGCGAGAGCTCGGTGACCGGCGACGTCATCGCCGCCGCTCCCTCCTGCGCTCCGGCTGCGCCGGGGCGGCCGCGCCGCGCTGGGCCCAGGCGTCCCACGCGGGCTCCTGCCCGAAGCGGCTCACGACGAAGTCGATGAAGGTCCGGACCTTCGCCGAGAGGTGCCGCCCCTGCGGGTAGACGGCGTGGATGCCGACCTCCTCGAGCGCGTAGCGGGGCATCAGCGGGACCAGGCGGCCTGCGGCGAGGTCCTCGCCCGCGATGAACGTCGGCGCGACGCCGATGCCCAGCCCGCTCAGCATGGCGACGCGCAGCATCTCGCCGTTGGTCGCCGTGAGCCGGCCCCGGACGCGCACGGACACCTCCTCGCCGCCGGGCCCGCGGAACCGCCACTGGCCCGGCGTCGCACGGTACATGTATTCGAGGCACTCGTGGCGCTCGAGGTCGGCCGGCTCCGCCGGCGCGCCACGGCGCTCGACGTAGGCCGGTGAGGCGCAGAGCACGGAGCGGCTCGGCGCGATGCGGCGCGCGGCCAGGCTCGAGTCCGGGAGCGCGCCAATGCGGATGGCGAGATCGAAGCCCTCCTCGAGCAGATCGACCTTGCGGTCGTTCAGCGAGACGTCGACGGCCACCTCCGGATACGCGAGGAGGTAATCGGTGATCACCGGCGCGAGGTGGCGCACCCCGAAGGTGATGGGCACCGAGATCCTGAGCCGGCCCCGCGGCGCCTCGTGGAGCGCGCCGGCGGCGGCCTGGGCTTCCTCCACCTCCGCGAGGATGCGCGCGCAGCGCTCGTGAAGGGCCTCGCCCGCCTCCGTCAGGCTGAGCCGCCGCGTCGTCCGGTGGATGAGGCGCGCGCCCAGCCAGTCCTCGAGCGCGCGGATGTGGTTGCTCACCCCGGCGGGGGACAGCCCGAGCTCGCGCCCGGCCTTCGAAAAGCTCCCGGTCGCGACCACCTTCGTGAACACGGCCATGCTGGTCAAGCGGTCCATCCAGCTCCACCATCTTTCAGGATCGCGCAAAGGTCCTTCAAGTCCCGGGTGCGTTATCACGCGCCCGGATCGGGTGCATCCATGTCGCCTGAGCCGCGGTGACGTGCCGATCCCGGCAAGCGCCGGCGGCGGAGGAATCATGACCATGGACCGGATGCTGAGAGTTCTTCTCCCTCGCGCGCTCGATCGCTCCACGTCGACGGGCCTGCTCTTCGCTCGCCTGGTGGCCGGCACCGCCATGGCCCTGCACGGGGCGCCGAAAATGATGGCCGCGACGAGCTGGATGGGTCCGGGCCCCGTGCCGGGATGGCTCCAGGCGCTCGCTGCCTTCGCCGAGCTCGGCGGCGGCATCGCCTGGATCCTGGGCCTGGCCACGCCGCTCGCGTCCGCCGGGATCGGGGTGACCATGATCGTGGGGATCGCGATAGCTCACGTCCCCGCCGGCGAGCCGTTCATCCGTCTGACCGTGCAGGGGGTCGACGCGGGGCCCGGCCTCCCCTTCGGCGGTCTGCCCACGTGGCTCGTGCGCGCGGGCGGCCGGAGCGCCATGGGATCAGGGTCCTCCGAGCTCGCGTCGCTGTTCATCGCCTTCGCGGTCCTCCTCCTCGGCGCGGGACCGGGACGGTTCTCGCTGGATGCGCTGCTCGCGCGGCGGTTCGGGCGCCGGCTTGCTGCTGACGGCGAGCTCAGGCACGCAGGCGAGGCGGCGCTCGTGCGCTGAGCTGCGGGGTCCGTCGGGCGAGGACCCGGTGGCGAACAAGCCAGCGCCAACACCGCCGACGGCGCGTGACACCCCTCAGGCGTGACGTCGACGGCGTCGCCTCCCGACCCGCTACGCCACCGCGCCCGCCCTCTCCATCGCCCCCCGCGCGCTCGCCACCGCCGCGAACCGCTGCGCCAGGTACTCCGCCACCCGCGCGTGCTGGCTGAACACCACATTGAACCGGATATGCGGATCGCCCGCCCCATCGGCCATGAACGTCGCCCCGCGCGCCAGCAGGATCTTGTTGAGGTACGCGTCCTTCACCAGCTCGTCGACGTCCACGCCGCGCGGCGCCGCGCCCCAGAGGAACAGCCCGCCCTCGCCCGGATGGTCGAGCTGGACGCCGGCGTCGCGCAGCCGGCGCGCCGCTGCGTTCCGCGCCGCGCCGAGCTTCTGCTGCAGCCGATCGATGTGCTTGCGCCACCGGCCGGCCGACAGCACCTCCAGGAGCACGAGCTCGTTCAGCGCGCCGCTCGTCAGCACCGAGTAGATCTTCTCGCGCAGGAGCGGCTTCAGCCGCCCTGGCTCGGCCGCGATGTAGCCGAGGCGCAGCGCCGGGCTCAGCGCCTTGCAGAAGCTCGAATAATAGATGACCCCGTCCAGCCCCGAGAGCTGCGCCAGCCGCGTCGGGTGCCCGGGGTGGAAGTGACCGTGCACGTCGTCCTCGGCGATGAGGACGCCGTGCTGGTGCGCGATCAGCAGCACGCGGTGCAGGTTGGCCGCGCTCGATCCCCAGCCGGTCGGGTTGTGCAGCACGCTCTGCAGGAACATCAGCTTGGGCCGGTGCTCGCGGCACGCAGCCTCCAGCGCCCCCAGATCCACGCCGTCCGGCCTTCGCGCCACCGGGACGAGGCGGTAGCCCGCCTGCCGCAGGCGGCCGAACAGCAGGAAATAGCCCGGGTTTTCCACCAGCACGGCGTCGCCCGGCTGGAGGGTGCTCCGGCAGATCAGGTCGATCGCATGCGTGCCGCCCCAGGTCGTGAGCACGCGGCCCGCGTCGGCCGCGATGCCCTGCGCGCGCAGCAGCGTCGCGATGCGCTCGCGCAGCTCGGGCAGCCCCTGCGGCGGGCAGCGCGCCGCCATGCCGGCGTCGCTCCTGGCGAGCGCCCGCTGGAGCACGGTCGCCGGGATGGCGTCGCTCAGCCAGCTCGCCGGCAGCGCGCCGCTGCTCGCCAGCAGCACGCCGGCGCGCTGGTCGTTCGACTGCTGCGCCAGCCACACAGGCTCCTGCTCCTCGCCGGCCTCGAGCCACGCCTCGCTCGGTATGGCCGAGGCCGCCTCGCACACGAAGAACCCGGCCGTGCCGCGCGACTCGACCAGCCCGGCCGCCGCCAGCCGATCGTAGGCCACAACCACGGTGTTGGGGCTCACCCCCAGCTGGCCCGAGAGCTGGCGGATCGACGTCAGCCGCGCCCCGGGCGGCAGCCGCGCGCCCTCGATCAGCGCGCGCAGCCGCGCCTCGATCTGGTCGGCCAGGGGAACGGCGGAGTCGCGGTCGAGCGAGAACATGGATCAACGCAGGAGCAGGAGGGCCAGCACCGCCAGCGCGCCGGCCATGATGCCATTGAACAGCCGGTGCCGTCGCGGATCGGTCAGAAATCGCCGGATCGCCACGCCGAACAGCGCCCACGCCGAGGTGCACGGAAAGGTGATGGCGAGGCCGACGACGGACACGAGCAGGGCGCCGCTCGCCACGCCCATGCCCGCCGGCATGAACACCGAGGCCACCGTGATCGCCTTGACCCAGCTCTTCGGGTTGACGGCCTGGAACAGCGCCCCCTGCGCGAACGACAGCGGCCGCGGCACCTCGGCGCCCTTGACCGCGGCGCCGCCGGTCAGCTTCCACGCCAGCACCAGCAGGTACAGCGCGCCGGTCACGCGCAGCACGGCGTGCAGCGCCGGGTAGGCGGCGAAGAGCGCGCCCAGGCCCAGGCAGGCGACGAAGGTCTGGACCGCGCCGCCCACGCCGATGCCCAGGAGATGCGGCAGCGATCCGCGGTAGCCGAAGTTGGCGCCCGAGGCGGTGACCATCACGTTGTTCGGCCCAGGGGTGCTCGACATCACGAAGCAATAGGTCAGCAGGGGCAGCAGCTCGGTCATCGCAGATCGCTCCGGTCGGGGATGGCTCGGAGCGTAAGGAGGCGGTGTTCGCCGGTGAAGGCACAGGGGCCGCGCCGCGCGAAGGCACTGTGTCAGTCGCGCGACCGGTACAGCGAAGCGCCCGGCGCCCGGGGTGGCGCCCATGGCGAACGACCGACCCGGAGGCGGCGGGCGCGTGCCCCCGTCGCTCCCTGCGCGATCGCGCCTCCGGGGGCATCAACCTCGCTTCACTTCGGAAAGTCCGTCGACTCCGCGACGGCGCGCCACGCGGCGAGCTCCTGCGCCACGAACGCGTTCTTCGCCTCGATTGCAGCCACGGCGTCGCTGCCGAGCGGGAGGCGGAGCGGGGGATTCTTCGCGCGGGCGAGCTCGACGACCACGCGCGCGAGCCGCTCCGGGTCGCCAGGCTGCTGGAGGCTGACCGCCTTCGCGCGGCTCCGGACCTTGCCCGCGGTCTCGTCATAATCGGCGATGACCTTGCCCGTCTCGACGACGGACTTCGCCTCCAGGAACTCCGTCCGGAAGTAGCCCGGCTCGATGACCGTCACCGCGATGCCGAGCGGCGCGAGCTCGGCGTGGAGCGCCTCCGAGATCCCCTCGACGGCGAACTTCGTCGAGCAGTAAACGCCGAACCCGGCGCCCGCCCGGTAACCGCCGAGCGACGAGATGTTCAGGATCTGGCCGGCGCGCTGCTTCCGGAGCTGCGGGAGCGCGGCGCGCGTCACCGCGAGCAGGCCGAACACGTTCGTCTCGAAGATGCGCCGGACCTCGTCGCCCGAGGTCTCCTCGATCGCGCCCATGACGCCGTAACCGGCGTTGTTCACGAGGACGTCGATCCGGCCGAACCGAGCGACGGCCGCCTCGACCGAGGCGGCGACCGACGCCTCGTCCGTCACGTCGAGCGCGACGGGGAGGAGCGCCTCGAGCCGCCCGAAGCGGTCCGTGATGCTCTTCGGATCACGCGCGGTGGCGACCACCCGATCGCCGGCGGCCAGCGCCGCCTTCGCGATCTCCGCGCCGATGCCGCGCGACGCGCCCGTGATGAACCACACCCGCTCGTGCTTGCTCGTTTCCATGGGGATCTCCTCTTCGTTGCCCGGGGCGCCGCGCCCCTCACACGACGGAAGATGCAACATCCCGAGCATGAAGAAAAGGAGCCAAAACGTTGATGCTTTATGAACATTTAGTTCATAATCCAGCATGACCGACGCGCTCGACGGGCTCACGACGTTCCTCGCCGTGGGCCGCCACAAGAGCTTCACCGCCGCGGCCGCCGCGCTCGGCGTCACCCCGACCGCCGTGAGCCAGAAGATCAAGCTCCTCGAGCGGCGGTGGGGCGTCGTGCTGTTTCAGCGGACCACGAGGCGCGTCGCGCTCACGGAGCCGGGCGAGAGCCTCTTTCAGCGCCTGCGGCCCGCGATCGCCGACGTCGAGGACGCGCTCGCCGCGCTCGGCGACTACCGCGGGCGCCCCTCCGGGAACCTCCGCATCACCGCGCCGCGCGTGAGCGGCGCGTGGCTCGTCGCCCCGCTCGTGGCGCAGATGCGGGAGGTGTACCCGGAGCTGTCGATCGAGGTCTCGCTCGACGACGCCTTCGTCGACCTCGTGGCGTCCGGCTTCGACGCGGGCATCCGGCTCGGCGACGCGGTGGAGAAGGACATGGTGCGGGTCCCTATCTCGAGCCACTCGTCGTGGTCGATCGTCGGCTCGCCGGCCTACCTCGCGCAGGCGGGGCGGCCGCGCGCGCCGGAGGACCTCGTCCGCCACCGCGCGATCCGCCAGCGCCTCCTCGCGAGCGGCGTCGTCTATCGCTGGGAGCTGGAACGCCGGGGCAAGACGATCACGGTCGACGTCCCCGGCGGCGTCGTCACCGACGATATCGGGCTCATGGTCGCGCTCGCGTGCGCGGGGGCGGGCCTCGCCTACGTGCCGGACCAGGCCATCGAGCGCGACCTCTCGGAGGGACGGCTGGAGCGCGTGCTCGAGGCGTTCATCACGAAGGGGCCTGGCTTCTGCCTCTATTTCCCCGCGCGCACGCAGGAGCAGCCGAAGCTCCGCGCGCTGATCGAGACGGTCACGCGCTTCCGCGGGCAGGAGGCCAGGCCGCTCAGTCGCACTCCCCGACGCTCCACATCCCGGGCGCCTCGACGTGGAGCGTGACGATCTCGTCCTCGTCGAACCCGAGCGCCTGCTGCGCGCCCGTCGTGCGGTATCCAAGGAAGATCTGGTCGTCCCCGAGGTCGACGATCTGCTTGTGGGCGCGGCCGTGGATCTCGTGCTCCGCCACGGACGCGGTGATCGCGTTGCAGGCGAAGGGGACATAGCTCACGTGCGCGAGCATGATCGGCCCGGAGACGTTGAAGTCCGTGACCGAGAGCCCGGTGAACTGCCCGTCCGCGTCGTCGCTGCTCGGGTCGGTGAACGGCGTGAAGGTCCGGCCCCCCTGCTCGTTGTAGAGGTTGGTGATGGAGCTCGGTGACTTCGGGTTGCTCGCCATGAACGCGATCTTCCCCTCGCCGGCCTTCCTGGCCTCGTCGACGCGGTAGATCGCCACGCCGCCGGAGACGTCATCGAAGTCGAGCCAGCGCTGCAGGCCGCGGTCGTATCCCTCGTTATGGCGGTTGTCGATCAGGAAGTACTGGTCCGGATCCGAGGTCTCGATCTTGTAGATCGTCGGCGCGACGCCCTGCCCGAGGAACTCCGCGCCGGCCGTCCGGACGATGGCGATGTCCTGCGGCGGGGACCCGGGCTCGATCACCGTCGGCGCCAGGAATCCGGCCTTGATCCGGCTCCAGGCGCCCATCGCCACGGGCGTCGAGCCCCCGGGCGAGCCGCTCGTGCTCCCCCAGCTCCCGCTCGCCATCACGCACCATGAACCGAGCGGGGTAGGGCCCTTGTAGAGATCCGGGAGGCCTATCGCCGAGTGCCCGAGCTCGTGGACGATGACACCCACCGTGGCCGGCATCGTGGTGGGCGCGCCGCGGACGGCGTGGACCTGCCTTTCGCCGAGCGCGGCGTAGCCGGTGAGGACCTTGCCGTCGAGGGTGATCGGGTCCTCGAAGCCCTTCGCATGGGCCCAGATGGAGGGCGTCTTGCTCGTGTTCGAGGTCTCGTAGCCGGCCACGATGAAGACCGTGTTGAGCTCGTCGCCGCGGACCTTGCCGTCCGCGTTGGTGTCGTAGGAGGCGAAGTTGACGAAGGGATCCGCCCTCACCAGCGCCTCCTTCAGGTAGAGCTGGAGGAGGGAGAAATCCTTCTTGCTGTTGGGGTGCGCGAACGGGAGCTTGATCCGGACGATGCCGTCGCTGGCGGTGCCCTGGGTCTCCTTCGCGCGGGTGAAGGCGAACTTCCCGCGCGACATGTCGGCGTAATAATGGTTCACCGAGCCCGGGAGGCTCCCGTACATCGTCTGGTTCCAGTACGCGAGGTCGGTGGCGAAGTTGCCGGTGAACGCGCCTGGCGCGGCGAGCCCGCCGCCCTGGGTGAACTCCACCAGGATGGTCAGCAGGGGGCGCCGGATCCCGGAGCTCACGGTCGGATTCGCCGCGAACGAGAGCGCGCCCCGGGAATGTGCGATCTCCGCCTCCCAGAGGGTATCGAGCGCCTCGTCGTCGATGCGCTGGAGCCACGCCGGATCCACGAGGCCGCCCTGCCCGCGGAGATCGCGGACCAGCACGCCGGAGGGGACGAGCCTCGGGGCGCCGCGCGCGTCCGAGCCGAGCTCGGCGACCTCGTAGTCGCCCGAGAGGTCGTTGAGCACGACGGCGGTGCCGTCCGCCATCCGGAGGTAATCGAAGTGCTCGTCGCCGATCACCTCGGCGCGGAAGGTCGCGCCGGTCGCGTCGAGCTGGATCTCGCGCAGCCCGGGCTCGGCGCTCACCGCGGCCGCGGGGCGGCTCGCCGAGACGGCGCTCGCCAGCGCGGCGAGCGCGACGAGCCCGAGCCGCGCCGATCGGCGCGCGCCGGCGATCCCCTGGTGATCCACGTTGCCCGCGCCGCTGTTTCGAGACGTCATGTCCGCATCCTCCTCAATCCGCGTTTCGCCGCGTTCGAGGGGGGCGCATCGCAACGCGTGTGCCGGGATCGGTCAGCAGCGCGAATCGCCGCGTTTCCAGGCGGATCCGCGCGTCTCCGGCGAGCGCTTCGCCGCGCGCCGACACGCGGCCGGGACAGCTGTCACGCGCGCGCGACGGGCGCTGTCGCGGCGGCGTGACAGCGGTCCTGCAGGCGCTCCACCGACCGGTGCGCGTGCACGTGCGCGTGCGCGTGCGGTGCAGGCGCGGCCCGCGGGCGCGCCGGTTCCGGGTTGACGCGGCCCCCTCCAGGGGCACCATGGCGATCATGGGCGACGATCCCGGGGCGGCCTGCACGCTCACGAGCTTCGATGAGGGGCGATCTCTCCGGCTCCCGGCCGTCTCGGTGACCGTCACCCTCCCGGACCGGCGCGCGCTCACCGCGCCGCTCGATCTGCGCCCCCTCCTCGTGGGCGCGGGCGCCGACTGCGATCTGGTCCTCGCCGATCCGCGCGCCTCGCGCAGGCATTGCGAGATCCGGTTGACCGAGCAGGGCGTGCTCCTGCGCGACCTGGGCAGCAAGAACGGCACGCTGATCCGCGACGTCCGGATCCGCGAGGCCTTCCTCCCGCCGGGCGTCCCCGCCACGGTCGGCGGCTCCGAGATCGTCGTCGGCCCCGCGGGGCCCGCGGCCGTCCTGCCGCTCTCCGCCGCGGACGCGTTCGGCGAGGCGGCGGGGCGGAGCCTCCCCATGCGCGCGCTGTTCGCCCGGCTGGAGCGCGCTGCGCCGACCGACGAGACGCTGCTCCTGCTGGGCGAGTCCGGCACCGGCAAGGAGGTGCTGGCGCGGGCGATCCACGCGCAGAGCCGCCGCAAGGACGGCCCCTTCGTGGTCGTGGACTGCGGCGCCATCGCCCCGAACCTCGTCGAGAGCGAGCTCTTCGGCCACGCCCGGGGCGCGTTCACGGGCGCCGCGGCGGCGCGGCCGGGCCTGCTCGAGCAGGCGAGCCGCGGCACGCTCTTCATCGACGAGATCGGCGAGCTCCCGCTCGAGCTCCAGCCGAAGCTCCTCCGCGCCATCGAGGGGCGGCAGATCCGGCGGCTCGGATCGAACGAGTGGCTCCCCTTCGACGCGCGGATCGTGGCGGCCACGCACCGGAACCTGCGCGCGAAGGCCCAGGACGGCTCGTTCCGGGCCGATCTCTACTTCCGGCTCTCGGTGGTGGAGGTCCATGTCCCCGCGCTCCGCGAGCGCAAGGACGACATCCCGCTCCTGGTCGAGCGGTTCCTGGCCGCGCGCGACCCGCCGCGCGCGCTCGCGGACCTGCCGCCGGGCGCGCTCCCGCTGCTGGAGGCGTACGACTGGCCGGGGAACGTGCGCGAGCTCCGGAACACCGTCGCGCGGCTCGTCCTCTTCCCCGAGCTGCTCCACGAGATCCTCGGCGCCGCGCCGCCGGCGCCGCAGGGGAGCCTGAGCGCGGAAGCAGCGCGGCCCGATCCCTCGGGCGCGGCGCCCTCCGGAGCGGCTTCGTCGGGCGCTGCGCCCTCCGGCGCGTCGCCGGCAGGGCCCGGGGATGCGCGCCTCCACAGGCTCCTGGAGCTGCCGCTGCCCGAGGCGCGGGAGGTCGTGCTGGAGGAGCTGGAGCGCGCCTACGTCACCGAGAAGCTCCGCCAGCACGGGGGCAACATCTCGCAGGCGGCCGACGCGATGGGCGTCTCCCGCCAGCTCGTCCACCGGCTGCTCCAGCGCCACGGCCTCCGCGCCCGATGATGCTGCCCGTGGACGGCGACGATCCCCGCGTCGACGCCCCGCCGTGGCCGCGGCGCGGGCGCGACGACGCGACCGTCACCGGCCCGGCCGCGCCCGGGGCCACGCCCGCCGCGCCCGGGGCTTCGCCCGCCGCGCCCGGGGCCACGCCCGCCGCGCCCGAGGCCACGTCCGATCTCGGCCTCGACGACGAGAGCCGGCGCGCCGCCGACGCGCGCGGGTCCACGCCCGACGCGCCCTCGTCGATCCCACATTCGCCGATACCGCCCTCGCTCCACGCCCGCTTCGAGGACTTCCACCTCCTCGGCCGCGGCGGCATGGGCGCCGTCTACCGGGCCCGGGATCTCCGGCTCGGCCGGCGCGTGGCCATCAAGCTCCTCTCGGCGGGCGCGCAGATCGACGGGAGCTTCCTGCGCGAGGCGCGCTCCCAGGCGCGCCTCCGCCACGAGAACGTCTGCGAGGTCCACGAGGCGGGCGTCGCCGATCACGTGCCCTTCCTCGTCATGCGCTGCATCGACGGCCCCTCCCTCCAGGACGCCCGCGGCGACCTGACCCTCGAGGAGAAGGTGCGCGTGGCCCGCGCCATCGCCGCCGCGCTGCACGAGGCGCACCGGCTCGGCCTCGTGCACCGCGACGTCAAGCCGAGCAACGTCATGCTGGAGCGGGGCACCGACGGCGCCTACCGCCCTTACCTCATGGACTTCGGCATCGCGCGCGAGGCGGGGGAGAGCGGGCCCACCCTGACCGGCGCCCTGCTCGGAACCCCCGCGTACATGGCGCCCGAGCAGGCCGCGGGGCGGGTGCACGCCCTCGATCGGCGGACCGACGTCTACGGCCTCGGGGCGACGCTCTACGCGCTGCTCGCCGGCCGCCCGCCGTTCACCGGGGGCACCGTGATGGACGTGCTCCGCCAGGTGCTGGAGGAGGACGCGCCGCCGCTCCGGACCCTGGACCGCGACATCCCCCAGGATCTCGAGGCGGTGGTGATGCGCTGCCTCGAGAAGCAGCCCGGCGCCCGTTACGAGTCGGCGCGCGCGCTCGGCGAGGATCTTCAGCGCTTCCTGGACGGCGATCCCGTGCTCGCGCGCCGCGCCTCCCTCGGCCGCCGCCTCGCCCGGCATGCGCGGCGGCACCGGGCGGCGGTCGCGAGCGTGGCCGCGCTGCTGCTCGCGGCGCTCGTCGTCGCCGGCCTCCTCGTCCGCGGCCGGCGCGCCGCCGCGGAGCAGGCCAACCTCGCCCGCGAGCTCGGCGAGACCGTGAAGGAGATGGAGCTCTTCCTGCGCGCCGCCCACGCGATGCCGCTCCACGACGTCGAGCGCGAGCGCGACGTCGTCCGCGCCCGGCTCGGGGTCGTCGAGGCCCGGATGGCGACAGCGGGCGAGGTCGGCCGCGGCCCCGGCGAGTACGCGCTCGGCCGCGGCCTGCTCGCGCTCCAGGAGCCGCGCGCCGCGCTCGATCACCTCCGCGCCGCCGAGCGGGCCGGGTACCGATCGCCGGGGCTCCACCACGCCGCCGGCGTGGCGCTCTCCGAGCTCTACCGCCGCGCCCTGGAGGAGACCCGCCGCATCCGCGACCCGGCGCAGCGCGAGGCCCGGATCGCGGCGATCGAGGTCGAGTACAAGGCCCCGGCGATCGAGCACCTCCGCGCGGCGCTGGGCGGCGCCGGCGAGGCGCCGGCGCACGGCGCCATCGAGGCGCCCGCCTACGTGGAAGGGCTGCTCGCGTTCGCCGAGGGCAGGCACGACGAGGCGCTGGAGCGGGCCCGGGAGGCGTTCGCGGCGGCGCCGTGGCTCCACGAGGCGAGGAAGCTGGAGGGCGACGTGCTCTTCGCCCTCGGGAGCCGCCACCGCCACGACGCCGCCGCCTTCGACTTCGACCGGATGAAGGGCCACTTCGACAGCGCCGCCGAGGCGTACCGGATCGCCGCCGACCACGGCCGGTCCGACCCCTCGGTCCACGCCGCCGCGTGCGAGCTCTGGACCCAGACCATGAACGCCGCCGGCAAGCGCGGCGACTCGATGCGCCCGAGCTTCGAGCGCGCGCGGGCGGCCTGCGAGCGGGCGCTCGAGGCGAGCCCGAGGAGCCCCGAGGCGCTGGTCAAGCTCGCCTGGGTCCACAACTGCTTCGCCTGGTGGGCCGCGAGCGGCATGCAGCCGGGCGAGGACGCCGAGGCCGCCCTGCGCGCCGCGACAGCGCGCGCCGAGGCGGCGCTCGACAGGAGCCCGGGCGACGCCTTCGCCCGGTACGTCGCCGCCGCGGTCGCCCGCGCGCGGGCGTACCACGCCGACATGCTCGGCCGCGACCAGCGCGAGGACCTGGAGCGCGCCATCCAGGGCTACGAGGCCGCGCTCCAGCGCGAGCCCGACTTCGCCTGGGCCCTCGCCGAGCTCTGCTCCGTCCACGCCGAGCTCGGCCGCCACGACTCCCTGCACGGCCGCGACCCGAGCCGCTCCTTCGAGCGCGCGGGGGCCCGCTGCGACCAGGTCCTCGCGCTCGACCCGGGCCTCGACGGCGCGCGCACCTCGCGGCTCGTCACCGGCGTCTACGAGGCAGAGCACCTCGTCCGCGCCGGCCGCTCCCCCGAGGAGGCGGTCCAGCGGACGCTCCGGGTGATCGAGGCGATGCATCAGAAGGACCCTTCCTGGGGCTGGGCGCCCTACTGGCGGGTCTGGCTGGAGCACGCGCTCGCGCTGCACGCGCTCGACGCGGGCGCGGATCCCGGCCCGGCGCTCGCGCGTGTCCGGGCGAGCGCGCTGGAGGTGGCGCCGGACGCGACCGCCTTCCCGGAGTCGCTGCGGGCGATGCTGGCGGTGCTCGAGGCGCGCGTCGGGGTCGCGCGGGGGGAGGACCCGTCGCCCTCGATCCGGATCGCGCGCGAGGCGCTCGATCGCCAGATCGCGGTGGCGCCCTGGGACGTGTCGGACCGGCTGCAGCGCGCCGAGGTGGAGCTGCTCGCCTACCGGTGGAGCGCGCGGCGCGGCCGGCCGGACGCGGCGCGGCTCGACGCGGCGCTCGCCGTGCTCGACCCCCTGCTCGGCGGGCAGCGCGCCGATCCCCGGCTCCCCGCGCTGCTGGCCGAGATTTACGAGGCCCGCGCCGCCCACCGGGCGGACCGCGGGGGGGACGCCGCCGCCGACATCGCGGAGGGGCTCCGGCACGCGGACGCGGCGCTCGGGCTCCACCCGCGGTTCGACGGGGCGCTCGTGGCCCAGGGCGGGCTCTGGCTGCTGCGCGCCGCGGCCGCGCCCGGCGCGGCGGCCCGGCGGGAGGCCGCCCGGCGCGGGGCCGAGGCCCTGGAGGCGGCCCTCCTGGCGAACCCGCTGCGCGCCCGGACCGAGGGCGCGCGCCTCGCGGAGGCGCGGCGGCTCGCGGGCCAGGCGCCCGACCCCGCCGCGCCCTGACCGCCCCCGCGGCCCGCGCGGCCCGCGGCGTTCACCGGGGGAACAGCGCGGGATCGATCGTGCGCTCGCGCGTGGGCTCACGGCACCAGTCGGGCTCGATGTCCTTCAGCCACGTCATCGTGCACGGCTTTTCGTTGCAGATGAACTGGCCGTGCCCCGGGAGTCCGACGGGCTGGCAAGTGCCGTTATCGACGCTGTCCGCCAGGGACCCCATGTAGTTGAGGCCGCAGGCCCCGTCCTTGTAGCAGTACCGCTGCTTCAGCGCCGACTCAGGGTTGACGTCGCAGTGGGCGATGAACGGGGCCGTCGCATAGACGAACACCATGGCGCCGAACGCGGTCGAGGGGACCGCGCACCAGAGCGCCTCGCGGTGAACGTACTCGGTGTGAGGCTCCCCGTCGTCGGCCACCTGGGTGCCCGTGAGCAGGACGCTGAGGCCGTCGGTCACGTCGTTGACGTAGGCGATCACGCACTCCAGCACGTTGCCGATCACGGCATCGGAGAGCCCCTGCTCCGTCCAGGCCGACGCGCTGCTCACCATCCCTCGCCCCAGGTAGACCTCCCCGCCGTGGTGCACGACGGTGCCGTAGGGGGCGGCGCAGCGGACGGTGTGATCGAAGACCTCCCTGCCGTCCACGCCCCCGGGGGCCGCCGCGTCGAGGATCTTGGTGGCGAGGATGTTCGGGTGGATCTGGTCGTTCTGGAGCAGCGGGTTCCGCAGCGCCGTGACCACCGCGTACTTCCAGGTGTGCCACGCGAGCTTCTCGGTCCCGTTGGTGTCCGGGATACCGGGCTTCAGCCCTGTCGCCTCGAGCCCCGGCCCGGCGAGCTCGACTTCGATGTCCGACTCCGACGCCGGCCCGCAAGCCGCCATGAGGAGCCCGACGCCCATCACCATCCCGTGCGCACCGACCGAGCGCTTCATCGCGATCTCCTCGTCCAGAGAGTTTAGAGCCTTCGTTCACGGCAACGGCGACCTCGCCGAGCGTGGACACAAGCGGCGATGATCGCCGCGCTGCGTGCCGGGGACAAGGAGCATGCGCCGTGCCACGCGTGCGAGCGGCGCGGCGGCGGCGGATTTGGCCGTGCGGCGGCGGCGGATCGCCGGCGCGTTTCCCGGCGAGGTGGTACGGCGGCGTTACAGGTGACCGTCGCGCGGACAGCGGGTGTTGCGCCGCCATGACAAGCGCCCATCGGGGCTGCCGGAGCGAGGGGGCGGCGGGAGGGGGCGTCGCGGGGCCGCGGAGAGGTGATGTTCTCCTCGCTCCGTGGAGATCCCGGCCAACCCGACGGGAGGGAGCGCGGAGAAGAATCGACCGAGGCCGTGTCGGGTCGGCGGGTGCTTTTACGGGAGCAGGGGAAAGAGGGCGCGATCCGCGCGCTCCACGAACGCCTTCTGCCCGAGGTACACGCCATGAACAAGCCGTCGTCGCTCTCCATTTTCCTCTCGCTCGTTCTCGCCGCGGTCGGCTGTGGCAGCACGAAGCCCGTCGAAACCGAGACGCCCGCGCCCGCGCAGGAGACCCTGCGGGGGAGCCGTTACTGCGAGATCCTGCTCGGCGACGCGGATCTCGGCGCGGGATCGGTGACGATCGACGTGTACAACACGCAGGGCCTGAACGAGTGCCCCGAGGCGGCGTGGGTCGCGGTGGATGAGGCGGAGGTGAGGGCCGAGACGAGCGCAGACGTGGTGGTCCTGAACGGCCCGCGCCACTGGATGATCGACAGCTTCGAGGGCTCGAAGGTGCTCGATCCGGAGGTGCGCACGCTCGGCGGCATCGAGATGCGCAAGACGGGCACGCTCACCGTCGCGCTCGCCGAGGCCTCGGGCAAGGCGAAGCCCTACGAGACACGCGCCGTGCGACGCGACACGACGTGGGGCTACGATGCGGGCAAAACCGTCTATGAGCTCGTCGATCCGGAGGGCGCGATCTACGAGTTGCAGTCGTACAGCGTGCAGGAGGTGCAGCAGGACGAGGCGTCGCTCGCGAAGCTCGGCGAGACATTGACGCTTCCCGACGGCTGGGCCTTTCGAACGCGGGTGATCGAGTTAAGGATCGAGGTGGAGGCGGTGGACGGGCTCGCCGTCGTGGTGCAGGACGACTTCGGGAATACCTATCAGCGCTCGCAGCAATAGGAAGCGAGCCCACGATCTGGACGTCGAAGCGGGAGGACGATGACAGACAGGGAAAGCTCGACGTCCAGCGAGCCTCTCCAGCGTCTGGACCTCCGGGGCCCGGAAGACGGAGTGCGTGCTACGGCTTCTCCGGTGGGAGCGAGGCGGTCCACCCCGCCCACCAGAGCGGAGGATCGAGGTCACGGGAAGCCGCAACCGCCCTGGCGAGCGCCGCGGACAGCGCGCCGCGCTCGACCAGCACCCGCAAGAGGGCGTGTAGCCCGATGATCCTGCCAACGTCGCCTGGGAGCTCACGATAAAGCTTGGGCTTGCCCTGGACGGCCCGGACGTCTTCCGTCACGAAGATGAGATCCGAGCGACGCGATGCGACGGCGATCGAGGCTGCTTCTCCTCGATCCACGAACGCCATGAGGACGCCCCGCGTCGCGTCTTCCTCCGAGCCGGCCAGCACCTCGATGAGCTCCACCGAGCTCCCGCGCAGCTCTCGGCCGGCCTCCTTCATGAGGTTCGTCTCGGGATCGGTCGGCTTCCTGGGCACGGTGAGCTCTTCGAGCACGTCGTCCACGATGGCCATCGGTACGCTCTTTGCCGCAGCCACGAGCGCCTTCAGGCAACCCGCACGCTGGAACGGAATTACCGCGTTGGTGTCGAGGAGGTACCGAACCATGGGAACGCTCTGGCTCACGCGCTCGTGGGCAAATCATCCCAGGCGGTCAGCTGCAGCAACTCCCGCGCGCGCCCGGCGGAGATCAGATCGCGATCGAGCGCTTCGAGCACGCGTCGGGTGAGAACATCGTGCCCGGATGGATCCAACAGAGGGACGGCTGCCGCCGAGCCGCCGCTCGTACGCCTGGCCTTCTCGATCACGGCTTCTTGCTGAAAGTGGACGATGTACTCGCGATTGACCAGATGGTTCACCGTGATCTCGATGGGGGTCTCGAAGTGCTGCCGGGTCCGAGCCAGCAGATCGAGCGCCTTGGACGTGGCCATCTCATACTGGGGGGGGCCCAGGAGCTGCCGCAGTCCCTCTGCGGGCATGAGGAGCTCGGCGGCAAATGCGCGCGCTCGCCTCTCGCCGTGCCATACGACCTTGCCCTCGTCACCCTCCTGATCGACCACGAGGTTGATCTCTCCCTGCGGAGGATCGAACAGGATGTGCCCGAGCTCGTGAGCAAGGTCGACGCGGGCCGCCCATGGATTGGATCGGCGCTTGCTCGCTGTGTTCAAGATGACCGCTGCGATGCCGGTTTGCGGTTCCTTCAACGCAAGCGCATCGATCCGAGCGCTCGACAGCGCCTCGGCCCGCACCAGGACGTCAAACTCCTCTTCGAGCAGCTCGGCCATGTCTCCGAGAGGGCCGGTCTCGTCTCCCAGCGCGCTCCGTAACTTGCGAGCGAGGCGGTACCCGTCCTTGAAAGCTTCCGGGGTGGGCTCCTCTGGCTCGAATCGTTCGCGAAGGCCGGGAGGTCTCCCGAGGAGGGCGTTGACCTTCCGGAGGGCGAGCGCGCGCTCGAACGTTGCCACGACCTGGGGGCGATCCTCGACGTCGCGGAAGTCCGCAAAGGCGCCCTGGCGGAAGAACAGGGCGGCCGTCGGCGAGCGCTCGATCCTGCCCTGCCGCAGGACGCCCGCATCCACGCAGAGGACGTACGCGACGCGGTCCAGCGCCGCTGCGGTGATGTTTCCCTGCCCCTCCTCGAATGCTTCCAGCGTCGCGAGCGGCACGCGTGCAAGCTCCGCGAGCTCCTCATGCGAGAAACCCACCTCCGACCGGCGGGTTCGTACGAGTGTTCCGATCGCCTGATTCATGTCGAGAATGTATGCCCGAGAGGTGTGAACTGGTACCCGGGCGAGGCTGTGGAAAACTGTACGGATTCCTGGAATCCGCGCAACAAATTTGAACCAGGCGGGAGACCGCTCCGGTAGGCCATCGACCGTTTTTTCGTCCTCAACGCCGAGCGAGCCGCTCAGGAGAAGCAAGCCTCCGCAGCCACGGCGCCAGCTGCGAAATCCAAGCGAGGCGGCGACGCGCCCGCGTCGATGAGCTTGGACGAGCTCCGCCGCCATCCCGCTGGAGCGAGGCCGGCGTCGACGTGGCGGGGCTCGAAATGCTGGAGGATGCTCGTCCGCCGGAGGAGGCCCCCGTCCGCTCTCTCGCCTGGAGCTCTTCCGGAGCTGCGTGATCCTGGCGGTTCACGCAGCTCCCGGGCATCGCGACACACAAGCGGTGGTGACGCGCCGACGGGAGCGTTGCGCAACAGCGCAATCCGTTGCGGATCATGACGGGGCATTGCGCTCAGCCCCTCGCTGTCTGAGACGTTTCGCCGAGACATTCACGCATCTCGCGCCGGCACGTGGGTTGCCAGGCCGCCACGCCGCAACGAAACCACGGCGTGTCGCCACGGCGGCAGGCCAGAACCCATCAGACATCACAGGAGGTTTCCCCCGTGAGTGAAACACCGATGTTTTCGACCATCGTCCTCCCCCCGGATCTCGTCGCGGACGACGTGATCGGTCTCCGAGATCAGATGAGCGCGCGGATCGCGGCGGTGCTCCGGCCGAAGGGCGGTAAACGCAAGGAGGGCGACGCGCCGCTGCCCAAGGGGGTCGAGCCCGTCGCGGCGCTGCCGCCGCACATCGACAGGCCGTGGAGGCGCTTCGACGCGGCCGCGACAGAGCTCCAGGGGTTCCGCGGCCTGCGGGCGAGCGCGCAGGCCGATCAGCGTCATGCGGCGCCGAGCGAGGCCGAGCGGAGCGCGGCGAACACCGAGAGCGACGACCGATGGCGCGCGTTCGAGCAGTGGAACGCGGGCGCCGCCGGGCTCTCCGACGATGGGGAGACGCCGTCGCCCTCCGAGGCGCGCTGGCTGTATGCGCAGCTCTTTCCGGCGCCCGAGGGGCTCCGCTTCATCACGCGCCGGCCCCGCGTCCAGTGGGCCGCGATGGTGCAGCGGATGAAGACGCTGGAGGAGGAGCGCGCCCAGGCGGTGATCGAGCAGTTCGGCGGGACCCGGCATTACCGGCAGCTCGTCGCCGCCCACGCGCGCTTCGGCGAGGCCTACGGCTTCACGACCGTGGTCCTCGCCAAGGACGGCGGGCCGACCGACGGCCGGCCGCAGTGGAGCGCCGCCCGGGATGCGCTGCGGAGCGTGATCCAGAAGATCGAGAGCCACGCCGACCCGGAGATCCCGGGGAGCGAGGCGCTCGCCGCGTTCCTGCTGGCGCCCTACGTCGAGATGGTCGACGATCTCGGGAGAGCCCGTCGGAAGGCCCCGGCCAGGAAGCCCGAGGTCGTCTCGGCGCCCCCGTTCGGGGCCGGCGGGGCGCCGTGAACCCGTCCGGGTGAGGTGGGTCGTCCACGGGGGAGATGGGTGGCACCCATCTCCCGGTGGACGTGCCTCCAAGAAAAGATGGGTGGCACCCATCTCCGCGGTGGACGTGCCTCCAAGAAAAGATGGGTGGCACCCATCTCCCGGTGGACGTGCCTTTAAGAAAAGATGGGTGGCACCCGTCTCCGCGGTGGAGAGGCCCCCCTCCGGCCTCGGCGAGCCCCCCTGGGCGCCCTTCCTCAATGGCAAGGTGCGCTTTCCTCGTCGAGTACGGTAAAGGCGGTGGCCGCGAGGAGCGCTTCCTCACACGGGACGGCTACAACAACGCCCAGGTCAAGGGCCGCAACAACCCGCGGCTGAAGAGCTCGCCGCGCTGTTCCACGCCGCGGGGATTTAGCTGTCCGAGCCGATCGCGGCGTTTGAGAAGGCATGTCTGCGGCAACTTGATACGCGCGCGCCGCGGCAATTCTTGCGTCTGCGAAGAAATTGATGTATGCCAGATGATCATGCTCAAGGGTACCTTGGAGGGATGGGATGTCTCCGCCGAGGTGGCAGCCATCTCCGACCGGTTCCGGGGGCTACCTGGCGTGATGGGGGTGTTCTGGGGAGAGAAGCGCCAGGGCGGCGCGTGGCTCGATCGGCCCGCCATCTGTGTCCACGTGGCGAGGAAGCGCGCCGGCAGAGACCTACCTGAAAGCGAGCGCCTGCCGGCGAGCCTCGACGGGTATTCCATCGACGTGCTCGAGGTCGGGGAGATCCGGGCGCATACGGTGGACGTCCGCAGCGAGGTGCGCTCCGGCCACGGCCCCCGGATGCGCAGGTCGACCCTTTCGGCGGTGATGCAAGACGACGGCGTCACCTACGCGCTCCTCTCCGGGCACGGGACCTTGCCCTACAGCGACGGACGAATCAGGTCGTTTTACGGACCTGGCGACGGCCCGAACGAGCAGGTGCAGGTCGTCGACGTCCTCGGGACAGCGCACCGGGCTACCCTGCTGCAAGGTCGGCTGGGGGCGAACCAGCCCGTCGACTTCGCGATAGCCCGGCTCGATCCGGGCCCTGCGTGGAGCGTGAACGGTCATCACCCTGCGACCGAGTGCGGCCCGCCGTTCCCGCTCTTCGCGACGCTCGGCGCCGATCGCATGAAAGTGCGGCACTTCTCTCGCGTCATCGCCGGGAGGGATCCGATCCGCCGCGGGAGGCTGCGGCAGGTCGCCTCGTCGACGACGAGGGTCACCCTGCCCGACGGGGTCCCCCACGACTACACCGGTGCGCTCGTCATCGATTCTCTGGAGGATGGCGCCTTCAGCAAGGCCGGCGACTCGGGGTCCCTGGTGACCAGCGAGGATGGCCGGGTCATCGGGACCGTCTTCGCCGGGAGCACCACCCGGCCCGTCTCGTTCCTGCTGCCCATCGGCTATCTTGCCCGCGAGATCGGGCCCATGTACTGGAAATTCTTCCGAGGATCCAACCAATGAGAGCCCACCTGTTCATTCTGCCCATGCTCGCCGCATGGCTGCTCCCCCAGAACGCGCGCGCGGCGAGCCAGGAGACCTACGATGTCTTCCAGATTGCGCAGAAGTCGATCGCCGGGCCGACCTTCGCCGATGTGTTCAAGAGACCGGCGGGCGCGGTCGCGACGGACGTGGACTTCTGGATCAAGGCCGAGAACGGCGGCGTGGTGACGAAGGAAGAGCACTGCAAGGTCAATGTCGATAAGGCCTCGATCAAGCCCAGCGCCGGTGGCCTCGACGACTGCCCGCTCCTGTGGCGCTCGCAGCGCCCCGACGATCAGCTCACCCTGTCGTTCATGGGCCCTTCGCCAAACCTCGACAAGACTGCTCCGGCGAGCTTCAATCCCAACGCGACGATAGTCCTCAAGCACAGGCCGCGCTCCGGCAACGGGACGAAGCTGTCGCTGGCCGACGAGAACGGGGATTCGCTGAAGGTCGCGAGCGGAGCGCCCGCCGCCCAGGGCCAAGTCGCGTTCGTGGTCGACGTGGGCGGCAAGCGCGAATGGAGGATCGTGCCGACCCAGGACGACAAGCTGGCGCTGCCTATCGAGCTCAAGGGGGCCCAGGCGATCACCGGGTTTGCAGACTTCGACGGCAGCGGCTACGCCGGCTACGCCGAGTTCCAGATCGACAACAAGGACGAACAATCGCCCCCCACGGCGGGGGGCGTGCCGTTGGAGCTCGAGGATACCTTCTGCAACAAGAAGGATCGCAATCAAGAGACGGTTCTCATCTGCGTCGATCTGGTGACCGACGGAGACCGGCCGGTCTTCCAGTTCAAGCCGGATACCAGCCAGATCATCCGCCCGAACCGGGCCGTCCTGGTGAGGGTGCGGCACCTTCGCGAAAAGAAGGTGAACATCACCATGGATGGCGAGCGCGGCCTCTTCCAGCCGGGCATCCGTGCCGAGATCTCGGAGAAGGCGGGCCAAGAACAGGCCCAGGCCGATCTGAAGGGCGGAGGTGGCAAATCCCAGAAGTCCATCGACATTGTCTCCGAATCCACGTTCGGGCCGCGCCGACCGGGCAAGGCGGACATCAAGATCAAGCACCTCGATGGCGCAGAGAACCCGACGTACACCGTCGAGCTCCTCGTGGAGCAGACCTACGTCGGTGCCGTCCGGCTCGGCCTGGGCCCGGTTTTCACCGGCGCGGTCGACCGCGTGTATGAAGCCAGCACCCGGCCCGGCAGCCAGCAGCCCGAGATCGTCGCCAGGTCGTCGGGCAACGTCGATGTCGAGCTGGTGCTGGGGTTCGCCCCCTTCGTGTTCGACTACCTCGCCGACGGCGGCCGCTCGGCAATCCGGGGATGCGGGACCTGCGTCGCTCCCTATGTGGGGATCGGGCTGTTGAACCAGAGCGCCACCAGCCTCGAGCTCCTCAAATCGCTGCACCTCGGGCTCGAATGGGAGTTTTCGCCCAGCTTCTCGCTCGCGGGCACCGTGGTGCTGCGCCGCGTGACGCGCCTCGCGCCCGGGTACGAGGTGGGGTCACCCGTGGACGCAGGCTCGGTCCCTACCACCGAGCGCTACGGCGTCGGCGGGGGCCTCGTCTTCAACTTCAGCCCTGAATTTCTCCAGGTCGCGACCCGCAGCAGCGCGACTTTCTTCAAGTGAGGGACCGGCCCATGTACGTCGCAAAGCTTGCCGTCCGATCCATCGCTCTTTCGCTCCTCGTGGCCGCGTGCAACTTCGACGACGAACCCCCGGACGTCGAGGTCGAGTGCCGGGGCGACGACATCGAGATCGAGGTCCTCGAGCAGAACCCGGAGCGAATCGTGCGATCCGACCTCCTGGTCCGGGGCACGGCCGAGCACTCGGCGGATCTGACCATTCGCAACATCATGGTGGCCGGAGTCGCCGCGACGCGCGACGCCTTCAACTTCCGGAGCTGGACGGCGACGGTGCCCCTGGCGGTCCTCCGGTCCCTCCCGCCCGGGGAAGGCGGGCTGGTGAGCGTCCCCGTTGTGGCGACCGACGCGTGTGAGGAGGAAGCCAGGGCCGACTTCCTGGTGAACCTCGGTATTCCCGTCGAGAACCTCGCGCTCGTCCGCACCTACCCGGACGGCGAGGGCTATATCCCGGCGAACGGGAAGTTTCACGCGACGCTCGTGATCACCGCCGCTCCCGCGGCCGCGGGCGCGCGTGTCACGTTCCAGGCCAGCGAGGGTGGCTCCCTCGGCGGCACGGTCGCCAACCAGGTCGTGCTCGCGGGCGACGGAACGGCCAATGCCGTGGCCACGGCCACCTTCACCTCGACCCGGCCTGGGAGGGCGTGGGTCACGGCGACAGCAGGTGATGCGAGCGCCGCCCCGGTGGAGATCCTCGTCGCCGACCGGCCCTCGCTCTTCCCCTCGTCCAGCGCGCTGCGGCCGTCCCAGGCCATCCGAGTGACCGCGGACACCGAAGGTCGCGTCGAGTCCTGCCAGGCGACGCCGGCGCAGGGCATCACGGTGACCTCGGCGGGCCATGATCTCATGGCCGGAGCGGCGGCGGCGGAGGACGACGACGGCGATGGCCGGGTGGACATCGAGGTCAAGGCCGCCGACACGCTCACTGGTCCGGTGAGCGTGACGGTAGCCTGTCGCGATCCCTTCGGTCAGACCGCTAGCGGCACGTACACCGCCGCCCCGTGAGACCCCGACGATCTGCGCCGCCAGGGGCTGAGCGCGTGCCCTCGTGGTGCGCGTGAGCGCATGGCGAGGCCGCCAGAGCCGCACGCCACACAATCGGTCGTGAGCCGCCGGCTCGAGTGAGGCGGCCGCTGTCCTGATCCCGCGCAAAGTTGCTGTTGCCGTGGACCTGAAACCCTGACCGACAAGACGAGCGTTCGGCATGTTCCTCAAGATCCTCATCGTCCTCTTGCTCGCGCTGCCAACTCTGTTTTCCCTCTACGTCTTTTCGATTGAAGGGACGAAAATGCTCAGGCCGTTGGCGTTCACCTTCACGCTGACCTCTGCGCTCTACGTCCTTGTCGTGAGTCTCGTTCGCGTCCGTCACCCTTCCACGCCGTACCTCGGTTTCTGGATCGTGGTGCCCATCTGCTCGGCGCTCATTCTCGCTTGCGTGGTGATGGCTCTCTCCGTCGTCGGTCATTGACGAGCGTGAGCGGCGCTGCGGCGAGCGACCGGTCGAATGCCGCCTGGATGTGCGCTCGCCTGCCGTAGACTCGCTGGCCATGACGGCGAACCGGCGCGGTCTCTACCAGGATCTGATCACGGAGGCGCTGGCGTCCGGCCTGCGCGAGCTCGACGCCAGCCTGGAGGTCCGCACCGCGGCGCTCCGGGCCGCTGAGGCCGCCGACCGTATCGCACTGCACCTGGGTCGCCTCGTGCAGCGCGCCCTCTCCGGCGTGCCCGATGCGGAGCGTGTGGCCGTCGGCGTGGGTCTGGCGCGGAGGCTCGTCGAGCAGATCGACCAGGTGATCGCCGGCGCGGAGCTCCAGCCCGAGGCGCCCGTCGAGCCGGCGACGGTGCTCCACGCCATCGTCGGGCGAAAGCCGGACGGCAGGCCGGAGACGATCCCCGAGCCGCTCATCCCGCTCCTCGACACGGCGCTGCTCACCAACGCGCCTGGCGAGCCGAGGGTAGGCCACCAGCTCCTGACCGAGGTTCGCTCGGCGGACCGCATCGACGTCGTCATGGCGTTCGTCCGCCGGAGCGGCATCGCCCCGCTGCTCGAGGCGCTCCGCGTGCACTGTCAGGCGGGCCGCGCGCTGCGTGTGCTGACGACTACGTACACGGGATCGACCGAAGCGGCGGCGCTCGAGGCGCTCCGCAAGATCGGCGCCGAGGTGTGCGTGTCGTACGACACGGGGACGACCCGCCTGCACGCGAAGGCCTGGCTGTTTCATCGCGCGTCGGGCTTCTCGACTGCCTATATCGGCTCTTCCAACCTGACACACACCGCGCAAACGAGCGGGCTCGAGTGGAACGTTCGCGTGTCCGGCGCCCGCAACCCGGATGTCGTCGCCAAGGTCGCCGCCGTCTTCGAGAGCTACTGGAACAGCGGCGACTTCGTGCCGTACGACCGCGCGGAGTTCCTGGAGCGCGTCGATCAGGCGACGAACGCGGCGCTACCGGTGATGCTCGGCCCGATCGAGCTCCGCGCCGAGCCGTTCCAGGAACGTCTGCTCGAGCAGATCGCGCTCTCCCGCGAGCGCGGGCATCACCGCAACCTGCTGGTATCGGCGACCGGCACCGGCAAGACCGTCATGGCCGCCATCGACTACGCCCGGCTCCGGGAGGCGCTCCCCCGCGCACGCCTGCTCTTCGTCGCGCACCGCGGGGAGATCCTGGAGCAGAGCCTCGCGACGTTTCGTCACGGCCTGCGCGATCATGCCTTTGGCGAGCTGTGGGTCGGCGGCCGTCACCCGCGGCGCTTCGAGCATGTCTTTGCGTCGATCCAGAGCCTCTCGGCAGCAGGGCTCGATGACCTGGATCCGGCCCATTTCGACGTGGTGATCATCGATGAGTTTCACCACGCCGCCGCGCCGTCGTACCGCGCGCTGCTGGAGCGCGTGCGTCCCGTCGAGCTCCTCGGCCTCACGGCCACGCCCGAGAGAAGCGATGGGCTCCCGCTCCTCGGCTGGTTCGATGACCGGATCGCCGCAGAGCTGCGGCTCTGGGACGCGATCGATCAGCACCGGCTCGTTCCGTTCGTCTACTACGGCATCCACGACGGGCTGGACCTGCGCGATGTGCCCTGGCGTCGCGGGCGCGGCTACGACGTCGATGGCCTCTCCAAGCTGCTCACCGCCAACGACGTCTGGGCCCGGCAGGTGGTGGCCCAGCTCGCCGCGCATGTCGATGACACGCGAACGATGCGGGCGCTCGGATTCTGCGTCAGCATCGAGCACGCGCGGTTCATGGCGCGCGTCTTTCGCGAGGCCGGCGTCGCGGCGAGCGCGGTGTGGGGGGACAGCGCCGATGACGAGCGGCGCGCGGCCCTCGCCGATCTCGGCGCGCGGCGGGTCAACGTTGTCTTCTCCGTGGATCTGTTCAACGAGGGCATCGACGTCCCTGCGGTCGACACGCTGATCCTCCTGCGCCCGACCGACAGCCCCACGCTCTTCTTGCAGCAGCTCGGGCGCGGCCTGCGGCGCAGCGCCGGCAAGACCGTTTGCACGGTGCTCGACTTCGTCGGGCACCATCGGCGCGAGTTCCGCTTCGATCGCCGCTTCGCAGCCCTGCTCGGCGGGAGCCGGAAAGAGCTCGTTCAGCAGATCGAAGGCGGGTTCCCGTTTCTGCCCGCGGGCTGCCACATGGAGCTCGACCAGAAGGCATCGGAGCTCGTGCTCGAGAACATCCGGCAAGCGGTGCCGTCGGGGTGGACGGCCAAGGTCGACGAGCTGCGGCGGCTCGCCCGCGGCGGCGACGTGAGCCTTGCGCGGTTCCTCGAAGAGACCGGGCTCGAGCTCGAGGACGTCTATGCAGGGCAGCGCTCGTGGTCAGACCTCCGTGGTGACGCCGGGCTCCCGTCGCTCGGCGTAGGACCGCACGAGCAGGTGCTGCGGCGCGCGTGCGGGCGGCTGCTCCACGTCGACGACTTCGTGCGGATCGAGGTGGTTCGCCGGCTGCTCGCGTCCGACGCGTGCCCCGATCCCGGGGCGATGAGCGTGCGGGAGCGCCGCCTCCTGCGCATGCTCGTCGCCACCGTGGCCGATCGCGCCATCGACAAGGCGACCACCCTTGCGCAGGCGTGCGCCCTCGTCTGGGCGCACCCCCAGGTGCGCGCGGAGCTCGTCGAGGTGATGGACGTGCTCGCCGCCCGCGTGGGCCACGTTCACCGGGGGCTCGCGACCCATCCGGACGTGCCGCTCCAGGTGCACGCGCGCTATTCGCGCATCGAAATCCTGGCGGCGTTCGGCGTCGGGGGCAGCGCGAAGGTCGCGCCCTGGCAGACAGGAGTGTACTGGGCGAAGGACGCCCGCGCCGACCTGCTCGCGTTCACGCTCGACAAGACGAACGGGCAGTTCTCGCCGACGACGCGCTACCGCGACCATGCCATCAACCGGCAGCTGATCCACTGGGAGAGCCAGTCGACCACCCGCGCCGAGAGCGAGACGGGGCAGCGCTACCAGCAGCACGAGGCGCTCGGCACGGCGGTGATGCTGTTCGCGCGGCTGCGCAGCGACGAGCGGGCGTTCTGGTTCCTGGGGCCGGCGAGCTATGTGCGGCATGAGTCGGAGTTGCCGATGGCGATCACGTGGCGGCTGAAGCATGCGCTGCCGGGGGACCTGTTCGCGTCGTTTGCGGCGGCGGTGGCGTGAGGGGAACCTTGTCCGCTTCTGCGGACAAAGTGCGCGCCTGCGGTGCACCTAAGTGAACCACCCGCCGGCTCTCGTCTCGGCATTGCCCGGAGATTGAGCTGCCGCGGGAGTCTGATCCACAAGCAGGTCGTTCCGGGCGGCCATTGGCGAGACGCCAGGAACGGTCATGAAGCTGCACCCGCGTGCATCCGCAAGCGCCGCCTTAAGAGGCGTCGCTTGCTTCCGAAGCGACGAGCTTCTCCTGCCATTCCTTGTACGAGATCCCCTCGTTCTTTACCTTCCAAGCGACACGCCCGTTGAGCCCGGTGCCCGACACCACGGCCGCTGCTCCAGAAGGTGAATCGAAGGCGTACTCCTGAGTGAACCGGAACAGGTTCGGGTTCCCGTTGGCCGGCACGAGCACCCCAGCGTCTCGAAGGTTCTTGCGAAGTGCACGCGCTCCATCGCCGAGGGACTCGACCTCCCTCACCCGCGCCGAGGAGCCCTGGCGGATGACGAACTGGCCCTCGCGCACGACGCACTCGGCCCTCGCATCCTGCGGTCTCCGACGGGCCGACGAGGATGTAGATGCCGGTCTTCTTCACCTCGGGACGCAACGCGAGACGAGCGAGATCCGTGCGAGGGCAGACGAGGGCCAACCCGGTCCAGTTGCCAACTTCGGCCGTGCGCATGCCCTGGGGACTGCCGTCGATCAGGAACAGTCGTACGGAGCAACCCGGCACTATGCAGCCCTCCTCCTATTGAGGATCTTCTTCCGCAACTCCATCCCATCGAAGCGCAGGACCATCCGATATGCGTTGATCGGGTGGCAGCGGGTGGGAAACTCCGCGCTTTCGTCCCACCGGCGCAACGCCGGCAGGTGGACGCCGGGCAGCATCGTCGCCTCGGCAGTCGCGATCAGCTCGGTCGGCTCTGGTCGATGGTGACGACGTGGCACCGGGGGCGATGCTAACGAACCTTGATCAGATCGGCAACCTGCGCGTAACGTCGACCGTCCGCATGGCAACCCTGGTCCCCGATGAGACGCTCGACGCGATCCTCGCGATGCAGGTGACAATCGCGTGGGCGGGTGAAGGTCGTTGCTCGCCGCGCCGCCTCGGCTGGTGGGACACGGATCTGATCGATGACGCGGGCGGCGGTGACCTCTTCGCGCGGCTCCTCCCGCAGACGCATGTCTGGGCGTCCCTCGAAGCGGTGCGCGAAGCGGCCCGGCGGACCGACGCGAAGGCGCGCGCCAAGATGGCCGATCCCGACAAGCTGCGGACGCTCTACTTCCTCGGCTTCGAGCTCGACGAGCAGCTCGGAGATCGCTTCGCAGCCCACAAACGCTCGGGGCGCCCGCCGGCCGAGGTCCTGCTGCTCCCGCTACCCCTCACCGCCGACTTCGCCAAGGAGAAGCTCGTCTCGGCGCTCCAGGGAGGCGACGCGGCGTTCACCACGGTCCCGGGCGGCCGGCAGCTCAAGGGCAAGCGGCCCGACGCGACCGACGTGCTCGTGAGGCGCCTCGGCGCCGCGCTCGTGCCGCTCGCCGAGCAATACCCGCTGCCTTTTTACAAGCTGGAGGGGTGACCGCTAGGGTGGAGGCCGTGACGATCGCGACAGACCCCACGGGCGCGCCGGCCGAGCGCCCTGCCGAGGCGACGGATATCCACACGCGCATCCTGCGCCTCGCTCTGGGGATCGAGGACTCGCGCGCGTACTGGGAGCACATCGACCCCACCGTGCCTGCCGTCGAGCGCGCCCTCCTCGCGTTCGAGCAGCGGTGGTTCGGGAGCAAGAGCCTAGAGCGCGTCCGCTTCCTCCTCTCGAGCTTCGTGCACCGCTACGACACCTTCCCGGAGGCGCTCGGGGTGCTCCGGCGGTGGAACGCGATGGACGCCTCGACGAGGCAGGTGATCTGCCACTGGCACCTCCAGCTCTCCGACCCGCTGTACCGGCGATTCACGGGGATGTTCCTCGTCGAGCGCCGGGCCCTGCGGGACCCGAAGGTGGACCGGGACATCGTGCTCCGGTGGGTGAAGAACGAGTTCCCCGAACGGTGGTCCGCGGCGACCTGCGTGCAGTTCGCGAGCAAGCTCCTCTCCGCCGCGTCCGAGGCGGGTCTCCTCTCGCCGAAGCGCGATCCTCGGGCGCTCCTCCTGCCCAAGGTGCCCGAGCTCGCGCTCGCTTATCTGCTGCACCTCCTGCGAGGCGTCCGCTTCGCCGGGACCTTGACCGAGAACCCCTATCTCGCGTCCGTGGGCCTCGTGGACGGCTTCCTCGATCAAAGGCTCCGTGCTCTTCCGGGGATCCAGTTCCGCCGGATGGCGCACCTCACCGAGTTCGAATGGGAGGCGCCGACCCTCGGCGCCTGGGCGGAGGCGACGCTGTGACACAACCCCTCTTCCAGCAAGACTCGCTCGACGAGGCCGTCGCCGCGCTCCGGCGCGACCTGCTCGCCGCCGACGGCCCCCAGATCAGCACGATGCGGAATTACCGCTTCGCGATCCTCCCGTATCGCCCCAAGGACGAGTTCAAGCTCCGGCGGCTCATGCGCGGCCTGACCGACGAGCTGCGCGCCGAGGACTGGGGGGTCCTGCCCATCTCGCTCCAGAGGCTCCTGCTCGATCGGATCCGGGCGACAGGGGAGGCGAACGTGGCGGCGCTCATGAGCCGGGAGAAGCGGCTCCACGAGAAGAGCCCCGAGCGAGCGCTGGAGTACCTGCGCGACAAGATCGCTCCCCACATCGAGGGGCCGAGCGGGATCGCCGCCGACGTGGCGAAGCTCATCGCCGACTTCGCGCAGCAGAACCCGGATCGCGAAGGCCGTACCCTCGTCCTCCTCGGCCGCGCCGGCGCGCTCTATCCCTTCTTTCGGTCCTCGGCGCTCCTCAAGCATATCGACGGCAAGACGAGGAACATCCCCGTCGTGCTGCTCTACCCGGGCGAGCGCAAGGACACGACAGCGCTCTCCTTCATGGGCGAGCTGGACGCCGACCGCGATTACCGCCCCCGCATCTACCCGTGAAGGCTGCCATGAAGATCCGAGACCTCTTCGTCGCCAACGTGACCCGGGACATCCCGCCGGTCGTGTACTTTCATGAGCAGTCGCCCGCGAAGCTGCAGGCGGAGGTGAGCGAATACATCATCACGGGCGGCTACCGCGAGGACGACCCGCGAGCGCGGCGGGTGAAATCAGGCATCCACGAGCAGTTCGTGCACCTGCTCCGGGGGATCTCGCACGAGCTGGCGAAGAAGAGCGGCCCCGAGCTGCCGGCGTCCTGGATATCGGGCTTCTACGGCTCCGGTAAATCGAGCTTCGCGAAGCTCCTTGGGCTCTCCCTCGACGGCGTGGTGCTCCCCGACGGGACGCCCCTTGGGTCCGCCCTCCTCCAGCGGGACGACTCCCCCCGGAGGGACGAGCTTGTCGAGGCGTGGCACGCGCTCGCGAAGCACGTGAAGGCGCCGATGGCCGTCGTCTTCGACATCGGCGGCGTGGCCCGCGACGGCGAGCACGTGCACTCGGCCGTGCTCCGCCTGGTCCAGGCGCGGCTCGGGTACTGCTCGAAGAGCAACCTCGTCGCGGACTTCGAGCTGCGCCTGGAGCGGGACGGCGAGTGGGAGACCTTCGTGCAGATCGCGAAGAAGACCCTCGGCAAGGACTGGAAGGCCGCGAAGGAGGAGGAGCAGGCCGACGACCACTTCTCGCACGTGCTCCATGTCATGAAGCCGGACCGCTATCCCGATCCGACGAGCTGGATCGACAGCCGGGCGGGCGCGCGGACGGGCGCGGGCACGAGCGTCCGCGAGGTCGTCGAGGCCATCGACGCGATGGCCCACAATCGCGCGGCTGACAACACGCTGTTCATCGTCGTGGACGAGGTGAGCCAGTACGTCCACCAGGACGAGAGCCGGATGCTCAAGCTCCAGTCGTTCGTGTCGGAGCTGGGCCAGCGGCTCAAGGGGCGCGTGTGGCTGTTCGCGACCGGCCAGCAGAAGCTCGAGGACCAGGCGGAGAGCAACAACCTCGGCAAGCTCAAGGATCGCTTCCCGACGCACCTGCGGGTGCACCTCGGCACGACGAACATCCGCGACGTCGTGCACAAGCGGCTCCTCAAGAAGAAGCCCGAGCTGGAGGGCACGCTCCGGGACCTGTTCCAGAAGCACCGCGGGGACCTGAAGCTCTACGGCTACGGCTGCGAGGAGATCACCGAGGAGGATTTCGTCGAGGTCTACCCGATGCTCCCCGGGCACATCGACCTGCTCATGCAGGTCACCTCGAACCTCCGCACGCGCTCGACCCGCGTGCAGGGGGACGACCACGCCATCCGCGGCCTCCTGCAGCTCCTCGGCGAGCTGTTCCGGGAGCAGAAGCTCGCGGACGGCGAGGTGGGCTCGCTCGTCACGCTCGACGCCATCTTCGAGGTCCAGCACTCGGCGCTCGACGCCGACGTGCAGACGACGCTCGCGCGCCTCTTCAACGACCCGCAGGTCCGCGACGACGCGCTCGCCCAGCGCGTCGCCAAGGCGGTCGCCCTGCTGGAGCTGATCCAGGAGCAAACGCCGACGATGCCGCCGCTCGTGGCCGCCTGCCTCTACGGCCGGCTCGGCGAGGGCAACCGCGTTCAGCCGGTCACGGAGGCGCTGGAGAAGCTCCGCTCGCTGAGCCTGCTCTCCTACTCCGAGAAGCACGGGTTCAAGATCCAGAGCTCCGCCGGCCAGGAGTGGCAGCGGGAGCGCGACGATATCGGCGTCACGCAGGAGCAGATCAGCAAGATCGCCCAGGAGGCGCTGAAGAACCTCGTGGGCTCGATGCAGGAGCGCCTGCGGTGGAAGGGGCGGCCGTTCCCGTGGACGCTCTGGTTCTCCGATGGGCGCCACGCCCACGACGTGAAGCTCCAGGACGCCCGCGAGGACTCGACCGTGGCTGTCGACTTCCGCTTCCTCGGCAAGAAAGAGGAGCGGGCCTCCTCGGTCTGGGTGCCGAGGAGCGACCAGGACCAGCTCCGGAACCGCCTTGTCTGGGTCGTCGGCGAGTCGGGGGCGATCGAAGATCACGCGCGGCAGCTCGCCCGCTCGGAGCGGATGCTGGAACGCAACCGGCCCCGGCGTGAGTCCCTCAGGCCGGAGAAGCTGCGCCTCCTCGCCGAGGAGGAGGCGCGGTTCGACGAGCTGGAGGCGCGCGTCAAGGCCGCGGTGGCCGAGGCCTTCCTCGAAGGCTCCGCCTACTTCCGCGGGCAGCCGCTGCGTCCCCGGGACGCCGGGAGCGCGTTCGGCCCGGCCCTCTCCAGCATGGCCACGCGGCTCCTCCCCGACCTGTACCCGCACTTCTCGGAGATCGCGATCTCCCCGACGGAGCTAAGCCAGCTCCTGGAGAAGGAGCTGACGGGGCCGTCGACGAAGTTCATGGACGGCGGGCTCGGCATCCTCTCCCTCGACGCCGGCAAGTACGTCGCCTCGTGCGCCGGGCTCTTCCCGACGCGGATCGCCCAGGAGATCGCGCAGCACGGGGGGCTCTCCGGCCAGACGCTCGTGGCCACGTTCGTGAGCCCGCCGTACGGGTACGCGCCCGATCTCGTGAAGGCGTGCTGCGCCGGCCTGCTGCGCGGCAAGAAGGTCCGGATCCGCACCGAGCAGGGCACCGACATCAAGTCGCACCAGGATCCGGGCGTTCGCGACCTCTTCAAAGGCGACCGGGACTTCCGGCGGGCCGAGTTCTTCCCGGCCACGGAGGGGGACGTCACGCAGAAGGATCGCATCGCCATCCGGAAGCTGTTCGAGAAGTACCTCCAGGTCGACCAGGATCCCGAGGACGAGCCGATCGCCGACACCGTGTTCCTGCACTTCCCGGCGTACCGCGAGCGGCTGAGGGAGCTGGAGCGGCGCTTCGACGCGCTCCCGGGGCGTCCGACGCTCCCGCAGGCGCTCCAGAAGCTCGGGCGCGCCCTCGAGGACTGCTGCCGCTCGCGGTTCGTCCAGCAGACGGTCGCGGAGGTGAAGCGGAACCTGGATGTGCTCCGCGACGGCCTGGAGCAGCTCGGGCTGCGCAGCTCGGAGCTGACGCCCGGCGCGATCGAGACGGTGAATCAGGCCGCGCGCATCCGGGATCACGAGCTGTCGCAGCTCCGCCAGATGGAGGAGCTCTCGGGGATCGAGGACGACGCCGCGGTCGTGGTGAATCACCTGTCGGCCGAGCTCCCGTGGCGTGAAGCGAGCCAGCTCAAGCCTGCCCTCGACCGCATCCGCGCCCGCTACGTCGAGGTTCGCCGGGGCCTCCTGAACAAGCAGAACGCGCAGGCCGAGGCGGTGAGGGGCCGAGTGAAGACGCGGCCGGGCTTCGCGCAGCTCAACGCCGACCAGGCCCACCGCGTGCTCCGGCCGGTCGCCGAGGTCCTCGTGGACACGACGGCGGAGGCCGTCTCGCCCACGCTCGTCGAGGTGCGGGACCGCTTCGCGAGCCGCCTCCAGCCTGCCGAGGAGCTGGCGAACGACCGGCTCGACGAGGAGCTGAGCAAGGAGACCGATCGGCAGGTGGTCAAGGTCGAGACCCACCTCCGAGGCCGCGAGGTGGCCAGCCGCGAGCAGCTGCGCGCGGTCTTCAGCGAGCTGGAAGACCGCATCGGCCCGCTCCTCGACAAGGGCGCTCGCGTACGGATCGTTTGAACCATGCCGCTCACCCCCGAAGCCAAGAAGCTCCTCGCCGAGACGATCCGAGGGACGGCGCAGGACCCCGAGAAGGGCATCCGCGCGCGGCTCCTCCGCGCCATCCACGACGAGGCCGACCGGCGCTACCGGCTGTCGGTGCCCACCGGCGACGCCGGCCTCGACGAGGCCCACCGGAGGCGCCGGGAGCGCATCGAGGCGTGGATCGACGAGCGCGCGCGGGCTGCGAAGCCGAAGAACAAGGCCGAGCTGAAGGCGACGAAGGAGCGCCTGCTCGCCCAGGCCGAGAAGGAGGCGGCGGCGACCGCCGTCAACCGGCTCGTCCTGCTGCGCCATCTGGAGGCCCTCGGGCTCTCCAGGCCCGCTGTCGTCACCGGGGGGTGGAACAGCAAGGGATACCGCGAGTTCCGAGAGTTCGCGCCCACGCTCTGCACCGACGGGACGACGGACGCGACGGAGGGGTATGGGACGCTGCTGGAGCTCGTGTTCGACGAGCTGGCGGTCGACCTGCCCGGCGTGTTCGGCGAGGTGGGGTTGACGCGGCTGTTCCCGATCCCGGCGGCGACGCTGCGGGACATGATCGAGCGGCTCGACGCGCCGGGGCTCGCCTCGGCGTGGACCGACGATACGACCCTCGGGTGGGTCTACCAGTACTGGAACGACCCGGACCGGGAGGCGCTCGACGCGAAGATCAACGGCGGGGGGAAGATCGAGCCCCACGAGATCGCGTCGAAGACGCAGATGTTCACCGAGCGCTACATGGTCGAGTGGCTGCTGCAGAACAGCCTCGGACTGACGTGGCTGGCCATGTGCAAGAAGCGAGGGTGGACGGCGGATGCGGAGCGCGTCCTGCCGGTGCTCGACGACCGCAGGGCCGAGTGGCGGAAGAGGAGAGAGGCCGGGGAGGTGGCGCTGGATGCGCTGATGCCCATCGAGGGGGAGCTGGAGGAGCACTGGAAATATTACGTGCCGCAGCCGATCCCCGACGATGCGGTCGAGAAGGCGCCGGCGTCGGTCCGGGCGATCAAGATCCTGGACCCCGCGTGCGGAAGCGGGCACTTCCTCGTGATCGCGTTCGACCTGCTCGCGGCGCTTTACCGTGAGGAGGCACGGCATCTCGGGGCGACGGTGACGGACCGCGAGATCGCCGAGTCCATCCTGGAGAACAACCTCCATGGGATCGATATCGATCCCCGGGCCATCCAGATCGCGGCGGCGGGGCTGTATTTGAAGGCGAGGTCGCTGGCGAAGGCGGCCCGGCCAAAGAGGGTCAACCTTGTCGCGCCGGTCCTTCAGCTGGGGAACCTGCCGGCCGACGACCCCGCGATCGCGGTGCTGCGGAAGGATTTGAAGCGCGAGGCAGGGATCCCCGAGGAGCTGACCACCAGGCTCGTCACATCGCTCGCGGGGGTCGACTACCTCGGCTCGCTGCTGAAGGTCGATGCCGCCGTCGAGGATGCCATCAAGGATGTTGAGGTGGAGTTCGAGCGTACCCACGGCCAGGGCGACTTGTTCGGCGGGTTCCCGGTGCAGCAAGTGAAGCTGCCCACCGGGGCAGCGAAGGCGACGGTTCTAGAGAAGCTGGAGCAGTTCCTTGCGAAGCACTCGAAATCTGGTGACCTCGGCCTTCGCCTTGACGGAGAGCAACTCGCGGCCGGGGTCCGGTTCGTCAGGATGGCAAAGGAGGGCACTTACGACATCGTGGTGGGGAACCCGCCGTACCAGGGGCTCTCGAAGACAAACTCGTTCGGCTACATCGCGGCGACGTACCCGAAGAGCAAAGCGGACCTCTACGCCGCGTTTCTGGAGCGAGGGCTGGAGCTCACCCGACCCGGGGGAGCATCGGCGCTCCTCACCATGCGGGGATGGATGTTTCTTGGGCAGTTCGGCGAGTTTCGCAAGCATCTCCTGAAGACGAACGATCTCAGAGCCATTGGTGACTTTGATCGAGGTGCTTTCGACGAGGTGCCCAACGAGGTGCTGGCTGTATGCGCCACGGTCTTCCGTCGGGCGCCCCATCCAGGGGTTCCGAGCTTCGCCATACAACCGACTACCCTGGATGACAAATCCTACGATCGTCAGCGGACGAACCGCAAGCGGGCGGCTGTTCTGGCCCATCTAGGACGCTACGAGTTCGATCCGCGGGGCTTCGAGGTCATCGAGGGCGAGCCGATCGTCTACTGGTGGAGTAAGGAGTTTCTCGCGCGGTACGCAGCGGCGCCAAAGCTTGGAACTGTCTCGAAAGTGCGTCAGGGGCTCTGCACTGGGAACAACACCCGGAACCTAAGGCGGCCATGGGAAATTGCGATTGACCGAGTCTGGAAAAAAAATTCTGGTTCACCACCGGCTGACGCTTACTGGGTCCCCTTTATCAAAGGGAGCGATGGTAGGCTGTGGGTGGAGCCTCTCTCCGAGGTAGTCGACTGGTATCAGAGGGGGCTTGCCCTAAAGCTTGCCGTCGTGGACGGCAAGCAGGCCGCTCGGCCGCAAAACGAACAATTCTACTTTCTTGGGGGTGTCGCTTTTACAACTGCTGGAGCCGATTTTGGCGCTCGACGACATCGGTTTAGCAGCATTTTCGGCGACAAGGGACGGAGCCTGGTCACGGGGGACCTGACCGGACTTCTTTGCCTTATGAACTCCAAAAGTTGTCGAAGCGTAGCCCAGTCGCTCGCGCCCGGTGTCGACTTCGCGGTTTCGGACGTGGTCAGGCTGCCAGTCTTCTCTGTCGGTGCAACCGAACAGATATGGTCGCTTGTTGAGGCGGCGTTCTCGGAGCATGAGTCAGGCCGCGAACCGTCAGTGGAGTTCAAGCGGCCGGGTCCTTCGGCGTGGCGGTGCGTGCAATCCTGGGCACAGAAAGCCGTTGACCGGTCCGAGGGCGATACGCTTCCACTCTATGAGCCTGTCTACGATTCACCTGCCCCTGAGGCGTTCTGCTCCTACGCGGTTGGGGTCGCCTTCGGTCGCTTCGGTGCGAGCGGCGAAGGCATCCACGACGTAGCCCCCGCAGGCGCGCTCCCGAGCGGAATTCTCTTCATCTCGTCCGAAGGAGGCGACAGTGTCGACCAAGTTTCCTGTGCGCCAATCATCGCGTTCTGGAAGGAGCGCGGGGCTACTGTCGGCGACGGTGACGACCTTCGCACTTACCTCCGCAAGTCGTTCTTCGACTACCATCGTAAGCTCTACGAGAACCGCCCGATCTACTTCCCACTGTCCTCGGCGAAGAAGAGCTTCGTCGCCTTCATCTCGATCCACCGCTGGGCCGACGACACGCTCAACGTCCTTCTCGCCGATCACCTCGTGCCAACGAAGCGCCGCCTCGAAGGCGAGCTCGACGATCTCCGCACCGCCCGTGCCTCCGGCAACAACAAGGGCAAGGCCGAGCGCCGCTTCACCGAGGTGCAAAAGCTCCTCGAGGAGCTGAACGACTTCATCGCCAAGGTCACCGAGATCGCGGAGAAAGGCCCGCCGTCCCCGGACGACAAGACGCCCAAGCGCGAGGTCGACGCCCGCTACGTCATGGATCTCGACGACGGCGTGATGGTGAACAGCGCCGCCCTCTGGCCGCTCCTGGAGCCGCAGTGGAAGGACCCGAAGAAGTGGTGGAAGGAGCTGGCGACCGCCCAGGGGAAGAAGGACTACGACTGGTCCCACCTCGCGGCCCGCTACTTCCCGGCGCGCGTGCGCAAGAAGTGCCACGACGACCCCTCCCTCGCCGTGGCCCACAAGTGCTTCTGGGAGCTGCACCCGGCGAAGGCCTACGCCTGGGAGCTCCGTCTCCAGGACGAGATTCGCCCCGATTTCACCATCGACGAGCCCGCCTCCAACGCCGCGCGCGCCAAGTTCCTCGCCGAGCACGAGCGCGAGGCGCGCGAAATCCTGGCCAAGGAGCTGAAGCGCCGCGACAGGAAGACCGCGTCGGCCGCAGCAGACGACGACAGCGGCGCCGGTCCGCTGTTCGAGCAGGACGAGAACGCCCCGGAGGAGCCCGATGACTGAGCCACGCGACCCCGCCACGACCGACCGCGGCCCGGTCTCCGCCGCCATCGAGCAAGAGGTCCTCGGCGAGCTCCGCCGCCAGGGCATCGTCGTCTGGCTCGACAAGGACGCCCACTATACGCGCCTCGTGGACGACCTCGCGGCGAGGCAGGCGAAGGGCGAGTTCCCGTTCCCCGTTGTCGGCTTCCGCGGCAGCTTCCTCGACCTGCTCTTCCACCTGGAGCACTTCGGGAGCGGGCTCGACAAGCAGACGCTCCTCATCCACATGCCGGGCTTCAACGAGGACACGATCCGCAAGACGCCCGTCCTCGAGCTGTACGAGCCCGGCGTCCGGTTCCGGAAGGCGCTCGACACCTTGATCCGCGAGGCCGCCGCCGCGCGCCTCGCCCCCGCCGAGGTCGAGAAGCTCCTCGCGAAGCAGCCCACGCTCGAGGAGGCCGACGCCTGGCTCACCTCGGCCGTCTCGCAGAGCACCTTCGGTCTGGCCGCCGCCCTCGACGAGTTCGGCCCCCGGATGCTCGCCGAAGCCCTCGCGCAGCCCGGCGCGCTCGCGCCCCGCGTGTCGGGCCCCGAGGAGATGGCGACCCTCCGGAGCTACATCCACAAGCTCACCGGAATGGACAACGCCTGGGAGGCCTTCTACGCGGGCGAGCGAGAGGCCAGGGAGCTCGACCGGCTGCTCCACCAGCTCGTCGGCTGGGTGCTCGCTGTCGAGTACGTCAACGACCTCCGGCGCCCCGCCCACGACGAGCACCTGCGACGCCTCCGGAGCCTGTCGGCCCCGCTCGTGAAGGCGTGCGGCGACCTCGCGGCGCAGCTCCGCAAGGACAGCGCGGAGGCCTACGCCCGGATGGCCGATGAGGTCGAGGGCTTCCTCGCCGAGGAGCTCGCGGCGATGACCCCGGACGACCTCGGGCAGATCGACACGTTCCAGGAGGAGGAGAACCGCGTCCTCACGGGCGCTGTCGACGCGCTCCGCGCCGGCGCGTGGTCGAAGGCGAAGGCCTGGTGCGAGGCGCGCCAGGGGGAGCGGTCGTTCTGGGTCCAGCGCGACCAGCTCCGGCGGTGGGCGTGGAGCCTCGTGGCGGAGGCCGCCGAGTTCGGGGAGACGCTCGCGCGCCACCCGAGGCCGTTCGAGGGCGCCCGCAGCCTCGATGAGGCCGTCGAGCGGTACGCCGCGTCCGCCTTCGAGGTCGACCGAGCCCACCGGCGGTTCGAGCAGCGTCGGCTCGCTCTATTGGACTCGCGCCTGCCGCACTACGGCGCCCTCCGCGAGGTGGCCACCGAGCTACGGCGAGCCCACCGCGCCTGGGCCGACCAGCTCGCGAAGGACTTCGCCGCCCTCTGCAAGGAGCACGGCTTCCTGCCGTCCGCCGACCTGCGGCAGCGGAGCCTCTTCGAGCAGGTCGTCCACCCCCTGACGCTCGCGAGCGAGAAGGTCGCCGTCTTCGTCATCGACGCCTTCCGCTACGAGATGGCGACCGAGCTCGTCGAGGAGCTGAAGGGCGCCGGCACCGTCGTGGACCTGAAACCCCGGCTCGCCGAGCTGCCGACGATCACCGCCGTGGGGATGAACGTCCTCGCGCCGGTGGCCCAGGGCGACCGGCTCACCGTCGCCGGCAGCTTCCAGGGCTTCAAGACGGGCGAGTTCACGGTGCGCAATCCGGAGGATCGCGCCCGCGCGATGGGGATGCGCAGCGCGGGGAAGCCCGCCCTCCGCCTGACGCTCGCCAAGGTCTGCGAGGACAGCACGGCGGCCCTCACGAAGAGCGTGAAGGCGCACCAGATCATCGTTGTCCACTCCCAGGAGATCGACGACGCGGGCGAAGCGAACGTCGGACTCCCCACGTTCGAGTCGACGCTCCGGCAGATCAAAGCCGCCTGGCACCATCTTCAGCTGGCGGGCGTGAAGAGCTGCGTCTTCACGGCGGACCACGGCTTCCTCCTCCAGGACGAGACGACGGAGGTCCGACCGTTCGGCAAGAAGAGCGATCCGCAGCGGAGGCACGTGCTCGACGAGCACCCCCGCGCCGAGGCCGGCATGGTCAACGTGTCCGTCTCGTCGCTCGGGTACGAGGGGATCTCGGGCTACCTGCTCTTCCGGGACGACACGGCCGTCTTCGCGACGGGCAACGCCGGCGCCTCGTTCGTCCACGGCGGGAACAGCCCGCAGGAGCGGGTGATCCCGGTGCTCACGGTGACGAGGAAGCGCGCCGAGCAGGCCGGCTACGCGGAGTACGCGGTCGAAGTCGAGCCCCAGGACGACGTGGTGGGGCTCCACCGGCTGCGCCTGCGGATCGGCTTCGCCCGGCAGACGACGACGAGCCTCGGGTTCGCCGCGGCGCGGGCTGTCCATCTGGCGCTCCGGGTCCCCGACCGCCCTCCAATCCGCGTGATCATCAAGGACGTGGCAGGGCCGTCGTCGCTCAGGCCTGGGCGCTTGCAAGTGACCGTCGGCGAGGCCTGGACGGAGGTGTTCTTCGGCCTCGAAGGCCCCGCCGACGAGCGCGTCCGCGTCGAGGTGTACCACCCGGACAGCACCGAGAAGGTCCACGGCGCAACGCCCGACCGGTGGTACGCGGTGAGCGGCACCTCCCGCGGGACGAAGCCGCCCACGATCCCGCCGCCCGCGCCGGAGGGGTGGGCGAGCACGATCGCCGACGAGGGCATCCGCAAGGTGTTCCTGCACATCGAGAAGCACGGCGTGGTAACGGAGCCGGAGGTGACGAACCTCCTCGGATCGGCCCGCGCCTTCCGGAGGTTCTCGCTGGAGTTCGAGACCCACTTGCCTAAGCTCCCCTTCAAGGTGCGGATCGAGCCTGGAGAAGGCGGCAAGCGCTACGTGCGAGAGGGTGACCGATGACGAGCCAACGAGACCGCGAGCACATCTTCGAGCGCCTCCGCTCCGGCGTCGTCCCGGAGCGCGGCCTGGAGGCGTTCGCCGTCGGCATCGAGAAGCAGCGGGCGGAGATCGGCCGGCTGCTCGACCTGGCCAAGTCGGGCGAGGGCGTCTTCAAGTTCCTCCGCGGCGGCTACGGCTGCGGCAAGACCTTCATGGCCCGGCTCGCGTTGCTCGACGCGCAGGCGAGGGGATTCGCCACGAGCTTCGTCGTCGTCTCGGACAACGACCTGCACTTTCACAAGTTCGACGACGTGTACCGGAAGGTCGTCCAGGAGCTGGGGACCAGCTCGTGCCCGCGGGGCGCCCTGGGCGACATCATCGACCGCTGGATCGCCAAGGTCGAAAACGCGCTCATCGACGGAGGCGCCGACGAGCGCGCGCCCGACTTCGATCAGAAGGTCCAGAAGCGGATCGAGGAGGAGATCACCTCGATGACCGGCGGCAAGGCGCCCGAGGATCTCGGGCGCGTGCTGCGCGAGGTCTTCAAGCTGAAGCAGGCGGGCAAGGTGCGCGAGGCGGGGGCGCTCCTGTCGTGGCTCTCCGGCAGCGAGAACGTCAGCGCGTCCGAGAAGAAGGCGGCAGGCATCAAGGGCGACATCGCGAGCAAGGACGCGATGGCGTACCTCCAGGGCGTCCTGGAGATCGTCAAGGCCGCCGGCTACAACGGCCTGGTCATCGTCATCGACGAGGCGGAGACGATCCTGCGGATGCGCCAGGACGTGCGCGGCAAGTCGCTGAACGGCGTCCGGCAGATCATCGACGCGGCCGATCGCTACAAGGGGCTGCTCTGGATCTTCACGGGCACGCCCGAGTTCTTCGACGCGCGCCGGGGCGTCGCGGGGCTGCAACCGCTCCACGATCGCATCCAGTTCCTGAACGAGGGCGGTCTCGTCACGATGCGCCAGCCGCAGCTGGAGCTGAAGCCCTTCGACAAGGGCCGCCTGAAGGACGTCGGCCTCCGGCTCCAGCAGCTCTACCCGATGGGCGACCCGAACATCGTCGCTCAGAAGGTGACGCCGGAGCGGATCGAGTCGCTTGTCGACGAGGTGAGCCGGGGCTTCGGCGGAGACGTCGGCGTCGTTCCACGTCAGTTCCTCCGCCGGCTCGTGAACCTCTTCGACACCGTGGCGGAGAACCCCGACGCATCGCTCCCCGAGCCGCAGCCCACGGTCGAGGAGCAGCGCGCGTCGGAGGGAAAGAGACCTTACGAATACCAGCCGGAGCCCGACGACGAGAAGGGCTATCCGGTGGCATCCGTGGAGTTTTGAGCGGAGGACTGCGGTCACACATGACGGCGTTCGCGCGCTTCCCCGCCCGCCTCCAGCAGGCCATCGTGTCCCGCCTGGGCTGGATCAGCCTGCGGCCCGTCCAGGAAATGGCGGGCGAGGCGATCCTCGACGGGAAGAACGCCGTGGTGCTCGCGCCGACGGCCGGCGGAAAGACGGAGGCCGCGATGTTCCCGGCGCTCGCGAGCCTCGTCGAGCGCGAGCCCGAGGGCGTGGGCGTCATCTACATCGCTCCGATCAAGGCGCTCCTCAACAACCAGGAGGAGCGCCTGGGCACGTACGCCGAGATGGTCGGGCTCCGGCGCTTCGTCTGGCATGGCGACGTCACCGATCAGGCGAAGCGGCGGTTCATCAAGGAGCCGGCGGAGATCCTCATGACGACGCCGGAGTCCTTGGAGGTGATGCTCGTCTCGCCGAAGTCGCCGGTGCAGCGACTGTTCAAAGAGCTCCGCCTCGTGGTCATCGATGAGATCCACGCGCTCGCAGGGACAGATCGCGGCGCCCACCTGATGTCTGTCATCGAGAGGCTCGCTCCGTCGAGCCAGAACGACGTCCAGCGCGTGGGGCTGTCCGCGACGGTGGGTAACCCCACGGAGATCCTCGCGTGGCTTGCGGGCTCGTCCAGGCGCGATGGCGTCGTCGTCGATCCGCCGAAGATCCCGGCCAAGCGGGACCTCTTCGTCGGCTTGCACGACAGCGTTGCGGGCCTGGCCGTGGAGGCTGCGGCTCGCGCTTCCGGGAAGAAGAGCCTCTTCTTCTGCCCGTCGAGGTCGCTCACAGAGAGCGTCGCCGAGCGGATGCGCGGGCGGTCCATCGACGTGTTCGTTCACCACAGCTCCGTATCGCTGGAAGAGCGCAGGGCTGCGGAGGAGCGGTTCGCGCATGGGACGAACGCCTGCATCGTCTGCACGTCCACCCTCGAGCTGGGCATCGACGTCGGCGACCTCGACCTCGTGTTCCAGGCGAACGCCCCGAGCTCGGTCTCATCGTTCATGCAGCGCATGGGGCGAACGGGCCGCCGGGCGGGTACCGTCGCGAACACGACGTTCCTCTGCGAGGATCCCGAGGCCGTGCTCCAGGCGGTCGCGCTGATCGAGCTGGCCCGGGAAGGCTGGGTCGAACGGGTAGCCAAGCACGAGCGGTGCTGGCCGGTGCTGGTTCACCAGCTCCTCGCCATGACGCTCCAATATGGCGCAATCAGCGCCGAGCGCTGCTGGGAGCAGCTCGAGAAGACCCCCGATTTCCGGTCGATCACGCGGACCGAGTTCGACGAGGTCGTCGGGCACATGAAGGAGCAGGATTTCCTCTTCGAGGCGGGAGGCCTGCTGTCCATGGGACAGAAGGCCGAACGGGCGTACGGCAAGAAGAACTTCATGGAGCTGTACGCCGTGTTCTCGTCGCCGGTGCTCTACCGTGTCGTGACGGGTGCGGGGCGTGACCTCGGATCGCTCGAACAGGACTTCGTGGATCGGCTCGTGGAACAGATGAGCTCGTTCCTGCTCGGCGGCCGTGCGTGGACCGTCGAGCGCGTGCGCCACGGGGACCGCGTCGTCGTCGTTCGCGAAGCGCCGGCCGGCGTGAAGCCGAGCTGGGGCGGGTTCATCCCGCAGCTCCTCGGGTTCGAGCTGTGCCAGAGGATGAAGCGGGTGCTCACGGAGGCCGTTCGCTACCCGTACGTCGACGAGCGCGGGATGAAGCACATCGAGGAGAAGCGAGCAGATCTGGGCGACCTGCTCCGGCGAGCGGGCCACGCGGTGCAGACCGACGGCAGCGTCGCCCGCTGGTGGACCTTCGCGGGAGGCCGTGTGAATCACACGCTCAAGTACGGGTTTGAGGTCGCGGAAGGTTGGAAGGTCGTTGCCGACAACTTTCAGCTTCGCATCGAGGGTGACGGGATCGGTCACGAGAGCGTTCGTGGGACGATCGGCAGGATGTCGTCATCGGCCTTCTGGGACGCACCCGAGTTGCGCCAGGCCGTGCTCGCCAGGTTGCCGGGCTACCGGCTATCGAAGTTCCAGGACTGCCTCCCCGAGAGATTCGCGTTGGAGGTCGTCGAGAGCTTTCTGCTCGACATCGCGGGGACGGTGCGGTGGCTGGCGGTGTAGTCAGCATCCACACGGTCGTCGCTTTTCGAGGTCGACGCTGGCGCCGGTCTCCGTGAGGTTCCACAGGAGCGCGAACCACGGCTTCTTCGCGCCGGAGGCAGCCGCCTGCGCGGCGGTCTCCGAGGAGGCCTGCGACCCGCGGTCGCTCGCCGCCCCGTCCTGCGAGGCGCTCGACGCCTCGTCGAACGCGGCGAACGGATCGTCGGCGGCGCTCCGAGCGATCGGCCGCTGCGCAGCGTGTGGGGGTCCTGGGCCCGTCCCGGTGGCTTCGGCGTGCATGAGATCTGGACGACGAACCGTATCCGCGCGATAGACGGCGAGCGCCGCCATGCTCGAGAAGATCCGCATCCAAGGCTTCCGCGCGCTCAAGGACGTGGAGATCTCGCTGCCTCCAGGCAAACCGCTGGTGCTGATCGGCGAGAACGCCAGCGGCAAGAGCTCCATCCTGGATGGTGTCGCGATGATCTGCGCGGCCGCGGGCGGGCGGGCCGGGCGGGCGATCCTCGATCGGGGCGGATGGGCCGCTGTCGCCTGGGCCGGGACGAGCACCGAGATCGAGCTGCTTGCCCGCTTCTCGGAGCGCTCGCCCGTCTTTCAGCGGGAGAGGGCGCCGGTCGAATACATGATCCGCTTCGGGAGCGTCCGGGCGAGCCCTACCGTCCTCGACGAAGAAGTCCGGGTTTACAAAAACGGCTTCGAGCAGCGTCCGTTCATCGCGCTGAAGGGCGGCGCCGCGTCCTGGGCGGCCAACGTCCAGACGAGGAAGAACGATGTCGTGGCCCCGGTGGAGTCGGACAGCGCGATGCTCACGAACTCCAGCCTCGCGGCCATCTCGGACGAGGTGCGTTACCCGACGCCGATGCACGTCAAGGAGGCACTGCAAAGCATCGCCTTCTATCCGTCGTTCGCCCTCGGCGCCGCCCCCGACGGCGTTGAGGGCGCGCACGAGCCCATCGGCGCTCGGCCCGTCGAGCGGACGCGCCGCATCAAGCGGTCTGGGCGCGACCTCCTCAACGCGCTCCACACCCTCTCGCAGGAATACCCGGACACGTGGAGCGCGCTGCTCGCCGACCTGCAGGCCGTCTTTCCCTGGTGCGAGGAGATGCGATTCCCTCCCGGGCCCGGCCGAGGCGTGATCACCCTGACGTGGCGTGACAAGCGCTCGGGGGCGACCCTCTACCTCGACGACATGAGCGAAGGCATGCGCGTCTACCTGGCGCTGCTCGCCGCGCTGCACGCGCCGGACAGCCCCGCGCTGATCGCGTTCGATGAGCCGGAGCGGAGCCTCCACCCCAGGGCGATGCGGCGGCTCGTGAAGGTGATGGAGTCGCGCGCGGAGAAGACCCCGATCCTGGCGGCCACGCACGCCGACCGCCTGCTCGATCACCTGGAGGACCCCGCCGCGTCGCTCGGCATCACGCGCTTTTCGAGCGACGCCGGCGTCACCGTGGAGACGCTCGACGGCGAGCTGCTCGACGCCTGGCTCAAGGAATATTCGCTGTCGGAGCTGCGCGCCCGAGGCATGCTGGAGTCGCCTCCTCGAGACGGGACGTCCGTGTCGTGAGATCGATCGTCATCGCCTACGAGGACGACTACCACGAAGAGCTGCACCTGCTCGTCAAGGCCATGCGCAGAGACCGTGGTCTTCCCGAGATGATCGTGGAGGGGAGACCCGTCCGCGGCACCGGCAACTTCGTGCACGAGGCGCCCAGGCTCCTGCGGACGCCGCTCAAGCAGACGAAGCTCCCGCCCGATCGCGTCGTTTGCCTCGCGGACGCCGACAGGCCGCAAAACCTCGTTCCGGGCGCGCGGCCAGCGTCCGCCGGAGGGGACGGCGCAGCGCTGCACCAATGGGTGATCGCCTTCGAGGCGTCATGGAAAGACCACCTCGTGCGAGAGTCTGCGCTCTCGGAGGAGAAGTCGTCGAGGTTGTACGTGCGCTGTATCCGCTGGAACAAGGAGAGTCTGCTCGTCGCGTGCCCCGACGCCCTCCTCGAGCACGCCGAAGGTCGCCGCGAACAGGTTCAAGCGCTGCTGGACAGGTGTGTCCCTCCTCCGGCGACGCTCGGCGCCGAGGAGTTCGCAGTCCAGTACCGCAAGCCGGCGGAGTGTCTGGACCGGGTATTCCAGATCATCTCCGAGCGGCGCTATAAGAAGGGGCGCGACGACGAGGATCTCCTGCGCGTTCGGATCAGGCCAGGCCCGGCTCGACGCGCCGAGGTGCTGAGCCGCTGCCCGGATCTCGGTCGCCTCCTCGACGTGCTCGGGCCTTGAGCTGGGGCCGAGCAGCTCCGCCGCGAGCTGCGCGCGGCGACCGTATGGGTGGGGTCCGCGTCGATGTGCGCGACCAGCCCTGTCGAGGCGCTGGCGTTCTGCCTGCGAAACGCCTTCACTTCGCGAGGGTAGCTCGCGACGACATAGCCGTGACGACGAACTGCGCGCGATCACTCACCGTCCCACCCGCGCGCGAGATACACCGGGAAACCAGCGCCGGAGCTCACCCTGCTCCGCGACCAGCGCGCGGATGCCCCACAAGGCATCGATCACCGAGGACTTGCCGGACCCGTTCTCGCCGAGCAGCAGGGCGAGCTTCCCCGGCTTCCATTCGAAATTGACGAGCGTGCGGAAGTTGTCGATGTAGATGCGCGTGATCACGACGTCTCCAGGTACAAGGCCGCCGCGCTCGAGTCGGGCGATCTCGCGCACGGGCCAGCTGAGCGGGCTGAGGGGACTCGTCGGCATGGCAGCGGACGTTCCTGTACCACGAAGCCTCCGAGATCGGACCCTCGCCAGCGGTTCGACGCGGCGCGGTCTGTCGCGCCTGACCGAGCCGCCCGGCCGTCGTCTGGTCGAAGCACGTCCTGTCGTCGCTCCGCCGGCGGACCTTGGCACTCGGCTGGGATCACGTCGCGCTGGTAGGCGAGCGGGTGTGCAGCGAGCAGGCACGCTTCTCGAACGAAGCCGGCGAGGTCTTTGCGCAGGGGACGGAACGCACGGCAGGGTGTCCTGCCGCGTGTGTTCCGTGCGAATCTCTCGTCCGCATGCAGCTGCTTCTGCTTCACTGCCCGGACGACGACGACGGCGCGAGGGCTCTCCGGCCTCACATCGAGCAGGTGTGCCGCGGAGAAGGTGGCGAGGTGCTGGACTCTTGCCTCGTGGGCGGCGAACACGTGGAGCACGGGATCGACGAGCGCCTCCGTGCGGCAACCCATGTCGTCATCCTTGTCTCTGCGCGACTGCTCGACTGGCCCGCATGGCGCAGCGTCGCTCATCGTGCCCTCGCTCACCGGCGGCGCGCCGAAGTCTCGCTCGTGCGCTGGAGGGCCTGCGTCGACGACCAAGACCTGGTGCTCCGTCGCTTCGGGCCGATCCTGGATCCCGCGGTGGCGACCGTCATCGACCCCGGCGAAGCCCTCGTCGCGATCGCGCGTCGCGTCGGCGAGGCGCTGCGGGCGGCTCGACTCGGTCCGAGGTGTGTCGCGCTCGGCCGCCTCCCTCCGCCTGAACGGGAGATCGTGGGCCGCGAGCAGGAGAAGCGATCGCTGGATGACGCGCTCGTGAATGACGCCGTCCAAGTCGTCGTGGTGGTCGGCGAGGGGGGAGCCGGCAAGACGCAGCTCGTCCGAACCTGGCTCGACGGCATGCAACCGGTCTATGGCGGGGTCGAAGCCGTGATCTCTTGTTCCATCGAAGATCAGGACGGCGGGGGAGCGCCGTCTGCGTCGGCGGCGGTGTCCGTGTTGCTCGCTTCGATCGGAGAGACACCCTCGGCAGATCCCATGGAGAACGTGAGCCGGCTGGTCCGGCGCGTGCGCGATCGCCGGACGATCGTGGTCATCGATGGGCTGGAGCCGCTGCAGGACGCCCGAGGAAAGCTGATCGACAGGCACATGGGGATCCTCGTTCGCGAGCTGGCATCTCAGATGTACGGCGGGCTGTGCGTGATCACCACGCGTCCCCCCTTCGATCTCGAAGGTGCCGGCGTCCGCCGCATCCAGCTCGGCCCCGTCGACCGCGCGTCCGCCGTCCAGGTGCTGCGGAGCCGAGGCGTGCGCGGGTCCGACGAGCAGCTCGGGCGCCTGGCCGATCGCCTGCGCCGCCACGCCCTCTCGCTCGCCCTCGTGGGCGACTACCTGAACGAGGCGCACGGAGGCGACGTCGTCGTGGCCGACCGTCTCGATCTCGGCGCGGAGGATATCGACGACGGCGGCCGGATCCAGCGCATCCTCTCCTTCTATGAAGAACGCTTGAAGCCCGAGGAGCGCGCCGTGCTCGGCATCGTCGCGCTCTGCGAGCGGCCCACCGATCTCGCCACGCTCGCCGCTCTCGGCGCCCGGGCAGGCGCTTCCGGCTTCGCCTCGGCGCTCGGCGAAGCATCGCTCCAGCAGCTCCGGCGAATCTGCGCACGCCTCGAGAAAACCGCGCTCCTCTTGAAGACCGAAACGGACGCCTGGGATCAGCATCCCCTCATGCGTGGCTTCTGGCGACACCGGCTGGAAGCGAGTGATCCCGCGGGGGTCCGCTCCGCGCACGAGCGCCTGTTCGACTGGTTTCGCGACCTGTCTCCTCGCGCAAGCGACGGCACGGTCCGCCGCGAGGACCTCGATCCGCTCTATGCAGCGGTCGCACACGGCCTTCAAGCCCATCGATGGTCCGAGTCGTTCGAGGTCTTGCACGACCGTATCCGTGAAGGGGAGCGTCACAGAAGCCTCAAGTTGCACGGCACCGTGGCGGAAGACCGCCGCGCCTTTCTCGCCTTCTTCGACCGGAGAACTTTTGATGTCACGGGAGACCTCGCCCCCGCGCAGCGCCATTGGCTTGAGAACAGCGCCGGTGTGCTCCTCCGCGCGCACGGCGAGACATTCGACGCCGTGCGCCTCCTGGAGCACGCCGTCCGGACAGCGAACGGCGCTGGTCTCATAGCGGAAGCAGCAGAGTCCGTGCGCAACCTGGCCTCCGTGCATTCGCTGAGAGGCAATCTCACGGAGGCGATCGCGTGCGTGGAGAGCGCGGTGCGCCACGCCGATGCTTCTGGCAAGCTGCGTCCTCGCGTCATTGCGCGTGACTTCCGTGCCCACCTGCTGCACCGTTTCGGCCGGCTGCACGAGGCCCACGCCGCGTTCGAGGAGATCGAGCAAATCCGAGATCGAGAGATCGCTGGCCACGTGGGGATGGAGCACTACGCGCTCGCGAACCACGCCGTGCTGCTGCTCGACCTCGATGAGGTGGAGCTCGCCCACGACCGCGCGGTCCTGGCCGTCGAGCTGGCGTACAGTGACGATCCCGGCGCCAGCTCGTTGCTCAATCGCGGCCTGTCCATGCGTACGTTAGCCCGGGCGTCCCTTGCGTTGGGGCGTACGGACGAGGCAATGCAGCGGTTCGAGGAGGCCGCGCAGATCGTTCGCGATGCAGGTCGGTGGGACCACCTGCCGCCTTGTTACCTTGATTGTGCCTTGTTCTGGGCAGACAGGAATGCCGACCATGCCCGGAGGCATCTCGCTGAAGCGCGGCGGATCTTCGAAGGGTGTGGTTTCCTCCTCATCGAAGCTGACGCGGCGCTCATCACCGCCCGTGTGGCCCTCGCCGAGAACATGCTGACGGAAGCGGCCAAGGAGCTTGATGTCGCCGAGGCGCTCCTCGGTGAGACACGCTACCGCGTCCGTGTCCCGTGGCTTCATGCCCTCCGCGCGCGGCTCTGCGCGGCGCAGGGCGATCACGCCGGCGTCCGCAGGGAGGCGGATCTCGCTCGTCAGGAGGCGAGCGAGATGGGGCTGAAGACGCGCGATCTCTGGCGAGAGCTGGAATCCTACGGCCGTATCGAGGAGAGCTCATGAAGATCCTGAAGGTCATCCACGGCTACCCGATGCGCTACAACGCGGGCTCGGAGGTCTACACGCAGACGCTCTGTCGCGGGCTCGCCGGCCGCCACGAGGTCCACGTCTTCACGCGCGAGGAGGACCCGTTCGCGCCGGATTTCGCGCTCCGCCACGAGAAGGACACCGACGATCCGCGCATCTCGCTCCACCTCGTCAACACGCCGCGCGTTCGAGACGGCTACCGGCACGCCGGCGTCGACCAGCGCTTCGCCGAGCTCTGCGACCGACTCCGTCCCGACGTGGTCCATATCGGCCACCTCAATCACCTCTCGACCTCGCTCGTCGCGGAGGCCTCCGGGCGAGGGATCCCCATCGTGTACACGCTGCACGACTACTGGGTAATGTGCCCGCGCGGGCAGTTCATGCAGACGCACCCGGCGAACCCGGACGATCTGTGGGCGGCGTGCGACGGGCAGGAGGACCGGAAATGCGCCGAGCGCTGCTACGCGCGCTTCTTCTCGGGCGCGCCGGACGAGCGCGAGGAAGACGTCGCCTACTGGACTGGCTGGGTCGCGCGCCGGATGCGCCACGCGCGCGAGATGGCCGATCTCGTCGACCTGTTCATCGCGCCCGCGCGCTACCTGGAGCGCCGGTACCGGGAGGCGTTCGGTCTGCCCGAGCGCAAGCTGGTCTACCTGGACTATGGCTTCGATCTCTCCCGCCTCGTCGGGCGCGCCCGAACCCCGGGGGAGCCGTTCACCTTCGGGTACATCGGGACGCACATCCCCGCGAAGGGCATCCACCAGCTCCTCAAGGCCTTTGGGCAGGTGAGGGGAGACGCTCGGCTCCGCATCTGGGGTCGACCGCGCGGGCAGGACACCGAGGCGCTCCGCGCGATCGCGCAGAGGCTGCCGGGCGACGCGGCCGCTCGTGTGGAGTGGCTGCCCGAGTACCGCAACGAGGATATCGTGCGCGACGTCTTCGATAGGGTCGATTGCATCGTCGTGCCATCGATCTGGGTCGAGAACTCGCCGCTCGTCATCCACGAGGCCCTGCAGGCGCGCGTGCCGATGATCACCGCGAACGCCGGTGGCATGGCCGAGTACGTGCACCACGAGGTCAACGGCCTCCTCTTCGAGCACCGCGACCCTTCCTCGATGTCGCGCCAGATGCAGCGCCTCGCAGACGATCCGGCGCTCGCCCGCCGCCTCGGCCAGCGCGGGTACGCGCAGTCCGAGTCCGGACACGTGCCCGACCTCGCAGGCCACGTCGAGGCGATGGAGCGCATCTACGCCGAGGTCATCGCCCGCCGCGACGCCGCTCGGATCGAGCCCGGCCAGGGGCCGTGGCGCATCACGTTCGACACGAACCCGGACACCTGCAACCTCCGCTGCATCATGTGCGAGGAGCACTCGCCCTACAGCCCTCTGCAGGAGGCGCGGAAGGCTGCTGGAAAGCCGCGCCGGCTGATGCCGATCGAGCTCGTGCGTCGCGTGATCGCCCAGTCGGCCGGCCGTGGCCTCCGCGAGGTGATCCCTTCCACCATGGGCGAGCCGCTCCTGTATGACCATTTCGACGAGATCGTCGACATCTGCCGGGAGCACGGGGTCAAGCTCAACCTGACAACGAACGGGACCTTCCCGCGACGGGGGGCCCGGGAATGGGCCGAACGGCTCGTGCCGATCACCTCCGACGTGAAGATCTCCTGGAACGGGGCCACGCGGCAGACGCACGAGCTGATCATGCTTGGAGCCCGCTGGGAAGCCGTGCTCGAGAACGTGCAGGCGTTCATCGCCGTCCGCGACGCGCACGCCGCCGACGGCGGGAACCGCTGCAGGGTCACGTTCCAGCTCACGTTCCTGGAGGCGAACGTCGCCGAGCTCGCCGACATCGTGCGGCTCGCGATCCGCCTCGGCGTGGACCGCGTCAAGGGACATCACCTGTGGGCGCACTTCGAGGAGATCAAGCCGCTCTCGATGCGCCGCGATGCCTCGGCGATCCGGCGCTGGAACGAGGCCGTGCTGGCCGCGCGAGAGGCGGCGTCGGAGCGCGCATTGCCGAACGGCAAGCACGTGCTGCTGGAGAACATCTTCCTGCTCGACGAGTCGGCCCCCGAAGACCTGGCCCCGGGAGGTCGCTGCCCGTTTCTTGGCCAGGAGGCGTGGATCAGCGCCGAGGGACGCTTCGACCCGTGCTGCGCGCCCGACGCGGAGCGCAGGACGCTCGGCGATTTCGGCAATCTCCACGAGGCGGGGCTGATGGAGATATGGAACGGCGAGCCTTACCTGCGGATGCTCAAGACCTACCGGAGCCGTGCGCTCTGCCTTGGGTGCAACATGCGGCGGCCGGCCGGTGAGCCATGAACGACTGGCGACGTGCGCGGGTCGCCCCGGAGAGGACGCACCACCTCGTGGACGGCGAGCCGCTGTACTCCGCACGCTTCGAGGAGGTGCTCGCGTTCCACGCCCCGGGCCTCTCGCCCGTGCGGTGCGGCAGCACGGCCTGGCATATCGATGCGCGCGGGGAGCCCGCCTATGCGCGGAGGTTCGAGAGGACCTTCGGTTTCTATGAAGGGCGCGCCGCCGTCTCGGCTCCCGAGGGCTGGCATCACATCCTGCCGGATGGCGTTGAGCTCTATCCAGAGCGGTACTCCTGGTGCGGCAACTACCAGGACGGCCGGTGCGTGGTCCGCGACAGCGAGGGACTCTACGGCCACATCGATCAGGCCGGGCGTCCGCTGTATGCGGCGCGGTGGCGCTACGCGGGCGATTACCGCGACGGCGCCGCTGTCGCGCAGGGCGACGATGGCCGCTCCACGCACATCGATGCGCGCGGCGAGCTCGTCCACGGTCGCCGTTATCTCGACCTGGACGTGTTCCACAAGGGCTTTGCGCGCGCCCGCGACGAGCGGGGGTGGATGCACGTGGATGGCCGCGGGCAGCCTGCGTATGCTCAGCGGTTCGCCATGGTGGAGCCGTTCTACAATGGCCAGGCGCGTGTCGAGCGCTTCGATGGATCGCTGGAGATCATCGATGAGACGGGGCGCACGGTGAACGTGCTGCGGGCCCCTTTGCGAAGCGAGCTCGCGGAGCTCTCTTTCACCACGAGCCGCGGTGAACACCTGCGTTGCGAGCCGGGGATCCGCTGACGCTCTCGGACGCGGTGATGGAGTACGCGGGACCGCTGCGCATCTGCTGGTGGCGTTTCCAGGGTGAGGTGGCTCGGCCATCGCAGCCACTCCCCCCTCACCGCCGCTTCGCTCAGTCGATCCCGATTACCACCTTCCCGAAGTGCTTGCCCGCCGCGAGCTTCGCGAGCGCCTCGTTCGCCCGCTCGATCGGAAAGACCTCATCAACCACCGGCCGGATCCCGTGCAGCTCGAGCGCCGCCCCGAGCTCCACGGTCGCCTGCCGCGACCCGACCACGGTCCCCTCGACGCGGATCGCCCGGAACAGGATCGGCATCGGATCGATCTGGCTCCCCACCCCGCTGAGCAGCCCGATCAGGCTCACCACGCCCCCCGTCTTCACCGCCTGCATCGATCGCGGCAGCGTCCCCGCGCCGCCCACCTCGATCACCCGGTCCACCCCTTCGCCGCCCGTCAGCCGCAGCACCTCCTCGTGCCACTCCGGCTGCTTCCGGTAGTCGATCGCCTCGGTCACGCCGAGCGCGCGCAGCCGCTCGATCTTCGCCGCGCTGGACGACGTGGCGATCACGCGCAGCCCCGCCGCGCGCGCCAGCTGCGCGGCGAACAGCGACACCCCGCCGGTCCCCTGGACAAGCACCGTCGCCCCCGGCGCCGGCCGCGGCCCCGACTCGAACAGCGCCGTCCACGCCGTCACCCCGGCGCACGTCAGCGTCGCCGCCTCGTTGAACCCGAGGTGCGCCGGCGCGCGGACGATCGCGTCCTCTCCGAACACCACGAGCTCCGCGAGCACCCCGTCGTTCCCGCCCGCGCCGAGCGTCGTGGTGCGGTACTCCCCGCGGAACGGCCCCGAAGCCCACGTCGGGAAGAACGTCGAGATCACGCGATCTCCCTCCTTCCAGCGCCGCACGCCCGCTCCAACTGCGATCACCTCGCCCGCCGCGTCGCTGAGCGGGACAAGCTCGTCCTTGCGCTCCCCGCCGTACCGGCCGCGCACGACCATGAGGTCACGGTAGTTGATCGACGCGGCGCGGACGCGCACGAGCACCTGCCCCGGACCGGGCTTGGGAGCGGGGCGCTCGGCGAGCGTCCACGCGTCCGACTCCGAGGCGTTCTTCCGAATGATGACAGTCTTCATGGCGTGTCCTCCAATCTTCGCTGGACACCCCATCCGTAGATCCGTTCCTCCGGGCGCGGTAGTCCGCGCGAGGGAAGGTCACCTGTGTCATTTCAGCACAGATCATGGTCTCGCTTGCCGCGATCGAGCTGCTCGTCGCCGCCCACGGTCGAGACCGGGAGCTTCTCGCGCGCCGCGCGCCGCGCACCAGCGCGCCTGCACGATCACGGCTTGCTGGTGTTGCGGAGGCGCCACGCTCGGTACGAGGCACGGGCCGCCTCGAACGCGCTGCGATCGGCGGCGTTCTGGGCGAGCCTCGCCGTCCAGGTGGCGTCCACGAGCGTCCTCTGCGCGGGCGTGAGGCCGTAGCGACGGAGCGTCTCCGGGGTGCGCTCCGGATCGAGCGAGAGATCGACGGTGAGCGACGCGTATTGCTCCAGCGAGAGCTGACCGGGCCCGCCGGCGCCGCCTTGCGGCTCGGCGCTCGCGCTCGCGGTCGGCCTCGGCGCGGGCGAGGAGCCGGCCAGGAACGGCAAGACGGGCGACATCACGACCTCGCCCGGATCGACGGTCCTGTTGAAGTCGACGCGCCGCTCGGCGGCCGGAGGGTTGGGCGCCTGCGCGATGGCCGGCTGTCGTGGGGACGAGCGCTCGGGAGCGTGTTGTCCCGCCTTGGCGCGGGCTGCCTGATAACGATCCACCGCGACCTTCACGCGGCCCCTGAGCGCGGCGTCCGCGTCGACTCGACCCTTCCAGTACTGGAACGCCTGCGCCCGCTGCGCAGGCGTCAGCTGGTGTTTCTCGCAGAGCTGCGCCTCCGTCATGCCAAAGAGCGTGTGGTCGGCGAGCATCACCGCATACCGCTCCAGCGGGATGGGCGGCGGCCCCTCTTCCGCCTTCGCCTGACCCGGCGGGGCGGGCCGCTGGAACGGCAGGCCTTCGGGGAACGGGACGGCCGAAACCGCCACGGTCGTCCCCATCTGGATGCTCCGCGGGGCAGCACGAGCATCGCGCATCGACGGAGGCGGCGGAGGCGGCGGCGACCGAGGCGGCTCCGCGATCTCGCCCGCGACCTGCGCCTGAACCACCGCGGGGTGCTGCACGACCTGCTGCGCCACGACCTGCTGCGCCACGACGGACGGCGTCACGACCGCCGGCGACGTCACGACCGCCGGCGACGCCACGACCGCCGGCGGCGTCACGACCGCCGGCGACGCCACGGCCGGCGCCGGCGCCGGCTCCGCGTCCGTCGCGGCGAGCAGCGGCGAAGGCGTCCTCGTCAGGGCAGGACAGTCCTCGAGAGCGCCCTCCATGTGGCATCGAAGCGTCGCGGCAAGCATCTCATCCAGAAGGACGCGGTTCGCCCAGCCCGCCTCGATGCGCGCGTACGTCGCGAGATCGAGGTCGTGGCGCGCGAGGAATGCGATCGGCTCCGCCGCGGTCACGAAGTGCCGGCGGAAATGGGCCCACGCGCGGACATCCGACTCGATGGGCTCGAACGTCGGCTCGAACCGCCGCTTCGCGGTCAGCAGGGCGGCGTCGAAGGCCACCAGCACGGCGAGATCCGACGCCGCGCTCTCGTCGATCCTGGCCTGCCACTGCTCGGAAGCCCGCTCCCACGCCGCCGGAGCGACGCCGGCGTGCGCGAGGGCTCTCCGCAGGTCGAGCCCCGCCCCGAGGCCGGCCATCACGGCAGCGTACGATTCCAGCGAGATGACCGTCTCCTGTGACATAAGCCCTCAGCGCGCGAGGCGAGCCAGTTCGGACAAGGCTCCTTCCAGTGTCGCCCCGAACGCGTCCCACGCCACCTGCGCCGGTCGGCCGGCCCGCGCGAGGAGCTCGTCGGCGCGCACGCGCAAGGCCTCGGCGGACAGGTCCGGGCGCCTCATCTCCTCGAGCACCGATCGCGGAGAATGAGGCTCGCCCCCCCGCAGGCGCGTCGGCGCGGCGGTCGCGGGGAGGGACGCGATCACCTCCTCCCACGCCTTCACCGAGCGCCACGCGACGCGCGATCCGAGCGCGGTCACGAGCGCGCCGTGCGCGTCCTCGTGGAGCTCGTCGCTCCCCACCGCCGCGAGGAGGCGCGGAAACAGGGAAGGCAGCCCGATCCGCCCCATGGCGTCGAGCGAGCGTGGGGTCGTGGGAAACCCGGCCGCGAGATCGCGCGCGAGGGCCTGATCGCCCGCATCCCCCGCGAGCGCGATCACGTCGAGCGCGTACGGGCCGAGCGCGGCGACGGCGCGAGGATCCATGCTCCGTACCCGGTGCAGCGGCTCGAAGTCCCGCTGGAGGATGCGCGCGCGCGCCACCTCGTGGGCGAACGCAGGGGTCGCCACGTCGAGCCACGACGCGCGGCCCGGCGCGGCGAGCGCGGCGCCACGCGGCGCCCGCGAGAGATGCCGCTCGAGGGCCGCCTGGACGATGGGGCTCTGCGCCCGCGCCAGGGCGGCGAGCGCGTCACCCGGGAGCTCGCCGGGAGGCATCGCCTCGAGCGCGATCGCGGAGAGGACCGGCTGCTCCAGGCGCGCCGCCCAGCGCCGCGCGCGCTCGCGCAGATCCGCGCTCGGCTGGGTCGCTATCGCGTCGGCGAGCTCGACGATGCCTCGGTAGGTGGGGAAGGCCGAGCCGTCCAGGGACGTGAGCCACGCCTCGAACGCGTCCTCCACGCCACGCGCCTCCAGGCAGCCGAAGAGGAGCGCCAGCGCCCACAAGGTGCCCGGGTGATCGAGGTCCACCTCCTCCGCGAACGCGGCGAGCTCGACGGGCGTCAACCCGGCCTCCGCGAGCGCGTCGATGTGCGCGAGGAGGCGGCGCGCGGCCTCGGGCCGATCGAGGTGCGGCCCCGCGCGGTGATCGGCCCCCAGCACCAGCGCCCGCTCCAGGAGACCGGTCCGCACGTGCCGCTGCCAGAGCGCCGCGGTGACCCCCGCTGCCCGCTCGGCGTCGAGGCGGACCTCGCCTTGCCACGCGAGCGCGTGCAGATCCCGATCCGCGGGCGGCGGCTCTCGCTCGGTGAGCGGCGGGGAGGGGAGCACCCGCCGGAGCCCGGCAGAAGCCTGCCGGACGCTCATGATCGCTCGTCTCCCACGAGCGCGGCGCCCACGGTTCCGTCGGGCGATCGGGCCCAGGCCAGCGCGACACGCTCGCGCGCCGGTCCGGGGAGAGGGAGCCCATGCCGCAGCCAGGCCAGCGCGAAGACCGCCGACATCAGGCCCGCGGCGCTGCCGAGGGCGCCGATCTGCCCCTCGAAGCTCGGCATCTCCGCGCGCCCGAGCCGCGTGTGGTGACGCACGGAGGCGAGGTGGAAATCGCGGATCCGGAGCGGATCCACGTCGCGAGGGCCGACGACGAGCGGCACCGCCGGACGGAGCCGGAGCGCCGCGAACACGCGCGTGAGCGCGGCGCCGTCCGTCGGCAGATCGTTGTCGTCGCGCGCCTCGCTCTCCGCGATGGCGTACGAGTGCACCTTGCCCGCGAGCGGCGCCTGCGCGCTCGCGACGAGCCGCATCGCGGCGGCGCCCTCCGAGGGGGGCAGCGGATTGCGCGTGAAGGCCGAATAACGCAGCTCGAGCCACCGCTCGATGTCCGGCCGGTGGATCCGGGAGTCGACGGCGAGCACCACCACCTCTGGATCCTGCCGGAGAAGATCGTGCGCCTCCTTCAGGGCCGGCACATACCCCGCTGCCCCCGATCGCTGGCTCACGACGGCGTGACCCGCGAGCGTCAGGAAGCGCGCGACGTCCGCCTCGCCCTCCAGCGCCTCGCGGGGCGCGACGAGGAGGATGGGTGTCTTCCTCGACACGGGCGCCGCGCGCGCGAGGGCCTGCTTCGCGAGCAGGCGGATCCGCGACGACCACGGGCGTGAAGCGGCGATCCACGGGCAGTGGTGGACGGGGAGGGCCTCCCCGTCGCGGGTCGTGAACGCGCCACTCGCGTGCGGATTGACCTCCGCTCGATGGAAGAAGACGTGCTCGCTCGGGCTCGACCCGAGCGGCGAGACAAGGGCGATCTCGGCGACGGAGAGCGCCATCAGCCGGCGTTCTCCTTGCCCGTGTGCTGGGTCTTGCCGTTGATGGTGATCGTCGCGGACTCGAGGGTGAGCCCGCCGCCGTGCACCGAGACCGTGGACGCGCCGTCGCCGACGTCGAACACCACGGTGCCGCCGTCGAGCGTGATGGCCCCACCCGCCTGGATCGACAGCGCGCCGCCGGCCTTCACGGCGAACTCCGCGCCGGCATCGAGCTGGATGGCGCCGCCCGCCTTGAGGGTATGGGCGGTCTTGACGTTGCGCCCGAGCCCGGCCCTCGCCCGGAGGGAGGTCGCCGCCGCGGTGTCCGCCGACGCGGCCATCGTGAGGCGTGAGATGCGGACGGCGGAGGTGGCGTGGCTCCCTCCGATGGCGAAGCTCGACGCGCCGAGGGTCGTCCACTTGAGCGACCCCGGCGTCTGGATGGCATGGACGGCGCCGATCACCTCGGTGGTCGTGCCGTTCACGACCAGCTTCCGGTGCCCCGGCGCGGCGGCGGCCGCGCCGGCGCCCGCGCCGCCTGGGCCCGCAGCACCGCCTCCGCCCTCCTGTTCGGCCGCGCGCTGCCGGGCCTGCTCGGACCACGGCGTGAGCCCGGCGCTGTCCGCGGCCGCGACGATGGCGTCGCCGCCGGGGATCCGGCCGGCGACCTCGCCAAGGCCCGTCCGCACAGCGGCCGTTCCCAGGCCGCTCCACCCGCCTCGACGGTATCCCTCGCCCAGCGCCTTTCCCCAGGTGTAGCCCCTCGAGAGGGCGGCGCCGACCCCGGGGATCTGGCCGACCCCGGCCAGCGCCGCCGATTCCGCGAAACCCTTGAGCCCGCTGATCGGATCACCCACCAGCTCGATGAGGTTCGCGCCGATCGAGACCGTCTCGCTCCCCACCTTCGTCATGCCGGTGGCGTTGATCGTGATGTCCTGATTGCCACCCACGGAGGCCGTCTGGCTGTCGACGCCGACCGTCCACGCGTTCTCGAGCGACAGCGTCTCCTTGCCGCCGATCTGCCACGATTGCGCGCCCTTGATGTGGATGTTCTCGAACCCAACGGTCTGGTTCTGCATGTCGGCCCCGACCGTCGTCGTCTTGCCGAAGCCGGCGTTCCACACCATGTGCTGCCGCCCGGCGGCGTCCTCCAGCGTGATCATGTTGGCCTTGCCGCCGCCGGGAGAGCTCACGGTGCCGAACGCCGTCATCGTCTTGTTGGCGGGCAACCCGAACGCTGGCAGCTGCCGGCCGTTGAAGGAGCGCCCGAGCACGTAGGGCCGATCCGGATCGCCGTCCTCGAAGCCCACAAGGACCTCCCAGCCCACGCGCGGGACGAGCATGGACCCCGGGAGATGGGCCTGCATCACGCGGACTGGCAGGCTCGCTGTCTCGTCCTTCGGGCCCCCGCGATCCCAGGGAAACGTGACGCGCACGCAGCCGGCCGCGTCGGTGTGGATCTCCTCGCCGCTCGCGCCGGTCACCGTGGCGCTCAGGATCCCCGGGACGCGCGGGCGCGGGGTGGCGCGCGGGAGCCTGTACGGCACGCCGAGCGGGATCGCCTTCACGGACATCCGGCCTTCCGGCTCACCCGCGCGCCACGCCAGCGAGGTCTCGACGACGAAGTACTTGCCGCTCGGCGCCAGCCCCGCGGAGAGCGTCGCGTCCGCCTCGAACTGCACGCCGGGGCGGAGCTCGAGGGCCGTCGTGTCGAACTCGAGCACATCGGCGTCGGCCCGCAGCGCCTCGAGCCGCAGCGTCGCCTCGCGCTGCCCCTCGCCGTCGGTCCGGAACCGGCCGGGCGCCTGGTAGACCTCCACGGCCTTCTCGGGATCGAGCCCGCCCTCGGCCCTGGCCTCGAGCTTCACGGCCGGCCTGGCCGGGTCGTGATCGCGGAGCGCCACCTTGCCGGGCCGGCGCCTGCGGATCTGCCTGGGGGCGAAGGCCACGCGCTGCCCCGGAACCAGGCCCGATTCATCGACGAACATCAGGGGATCCGACAGGCCGTCGGGCGCCGCGTCGGACCGGTCGCACAGGACGAACGCGTCGAACCCTTCCTTCGGATCGAACCGGAAGAACAGGCCCTCTTCCTCGCAGATGCGGCGCAGGAAGACGGCGTCGGTCTCCTCCCACTGGGTCACGTGCTCGCGCTCGGGCGGCGGCTCTGCCTCGTTCACGAAGGCGTCGTCCCGGATGCCGACACCGGCGAGGAGCTCCTCCACGATCGCCGCGGCGGTCGTCTTGCGGAACACCCGGGCGTCCTTGCGCAGCGTCAGCCACTCGATGGCCGAGCGGACGTCGAGCGTGTAGAGCCGCTGCGCGCCCGGGTCCACGGTGGCGCTCGCGGTGATCCCGGCGACGATGCCGTGGTGCACCGCGATCGCGCCGTCGTCGCCGCTGATCTCGATGCGCGCGGGCGTCCCCGTGAGGGCCTCGCCGTCGAGCGGCTCCGGCGCGGATACGTCGATCTCGGCGCGCGTCGCGCCGCCGAGCGCGCTCGCGACCCGGAGCGCGATGGCGCGGGTCGTCGCCGGCGGATCGAGGGAGAGCGTGACGTGCATGGGCGTCAGCCCGAGCGCCTTCGTTCGGCCTTCGGGGGCCGCACGAGCAGCGCGTCCATCGCGGGGCCGAAGCAACGCCATCCGTGCTTCTCCGGCCGCCAGAGCTTGCCGTCGCCGGTGAGGACGTAGCCGGTGGCGCCCAGCCGCCAGCTCGTCTGCCGATCCTCCTCGGCGAAGAGCTCTTCCTCCTGAAGATCGCGGTCGAGCCGAGGCCGCACCTGGTACAGGGGGCCGAGGTGCTCCCCGGTCGCCTGGCAATAGACCCTGTATCGGTCCGGGTGGTTCGCGGGAAAGGCTTCGGTCAGACGTGCCTCGGAGACGCCGAGGCGCGACGGAGGCCAGACGCCCGCGTCGATGAGCGTCTGCCTCGCGAAGCCGGGCGCGACGAGCTCCGCGGCGAGCCGGAGAGCGGTCAAGCTGCCGCCGTGGAACGCCGCTCCGATCTGCTGGAGCGCGCTCTTCAGCAGCGGCTCCAGGTGCCTCTCGCGCGTCACGCGGCTCAGCGCCCACCAGTCGATCAACCGGAGCCACTCTGCGCTGCGAAAGCGTCGGTCCACCGACCGGAGCTCCTTGAGCGCGCGTCCGAGGGGAGACCTCGGCGCGATCGACGGCGCGAGCGACTGCACGTGCGCTCGGTACTCCCGGAACGTCCTCGGCCGCGCCACACCATCCCATGGGACCCCGCCGGCCTCGTCCGTCGTGACCGTGTGTGGATGACCGAGCACCCGGCTCCCCTTCAGCATCACCTCACACGCGCGAGGTCCATACGTGAGGAACTGAACCTCGCAGGGAGGCCCGGAGAGCTCGCCGTCGGTGAAGAAGAAGTCCGGGAAGCCGAGCTGCTGGTAGAGCTCGATCTCCGGCGCGCGGCGCGCGGCGAGCTCGTTCATGAAGTCGACGGTGGGTCGCGGCAGGAGCATATCAATGACCCTTGTGGGCGATGAGCCTCGCCAGAGCGGCTCTGACCTGATCCATCCTCGCAGCCAGGGCCCTGTCGCTCGGGGTCCCTGTCGAGGCGCGCTGGATGCCCTCACAGAGGTTCCGGAGCAGCTGCCATCGCCAGCCCGCGTCGGTCCTCAGCCTCTCCCTCGCGGTGTTGATCTCGGTCTGCACCGGTCCAGGTCTCCTCTCGGTGCCCGTGACACGCTCGAAGGTGACGTTGCCCCTGCCGTCGGTCCGGACTCCCAGCTCGACGCCCGGGTTGTTGGTGTAGAAGTGCGTGCCTTTCCCGTCGTTCCAGTCCTGGGTACCGGGGGAGTGCGGCTGCCATGGGTCATACGCCAGACCCAGGGGATCTACCGTCTCGGTCGGCGCCCCGCCGAACGCCATCAGGTTCAACCCGCCATGGATGTTGATGGGATCCGGCGAGAGCCACCTTCCACACGCCGGCTCGAAGTACCTGAACCTCGTGGAGCAGAGGCCCGTCTCGTCGTCCGCGACCTGGCCGAGGAGCCGGAACGGGCTCTCCACCGGCAACGTGCGCGGGTCCCTCTCGACCGACACGACGTCGCCCCAGGCGCCGTGATGGGCTCGCCAGGCCACGCGGCCGCGCTCATCCACGAGCTCCTTCGGCGTGCCGACCTGATCGGCGACGACGCCGAAGACCATGCCCTGCTCGACCTGGAGCAGCGGCGTGAAGGTGCCGGGATCGTGGACGTGGATCCGGGATCGCGGCCCCTCGGCCGTGGCATGTCTCTCCTCGCACACGACGTCGCCGTCCCACAGGAAGTCGACCGACGCCTCCACCACCGCGCCTCCGCTCGCCCCGCCCTCGAGGGACGAGCGATCCCAGGGGGAAAGGACCGTCTTCCGGACCCGCCGGCCGAACGCGTCGTAGGTGAAGCGCACCCGCCTGCCGTCGGGGAGGACGACCTCCCTGAGCCGATCCCTGGTGTCCCAGCCGTAGATCGTCACCTCCTCGCCGCCGCCCGCGCCTCTCTCGATGCGCTGGATACGCCTGCCGCGGCCGTCGACCAGATAACGCGCGCCGCCCGCCTCTCTCAGCACGTTCCCCGGGCCGAGCGACCAGCGTCGCGCGACATCCGGTGATCCACCACCGCGCACCGCGCCCACGAGTGAGCCCGCGGGGTCGTACTCGAACGCCTCCCGCAGCCTGCCGCTCGCCGCCTCCAGCAGCTGATCCGCGCGATCGTAGCGGTACGTCGTTGTGGTGCCGCCCTGCCCGTCGGGCCCGTCGCTCACCGACGTCAGGCGGCCTGCGGTGTCATAGCCATACCGCCGCCTCACGACCAGGCTCGCGGCGCCCGCCGCTTCCGTGGAGATCACCTGCTGCTGCACGAGCCGCCCCAGGGCGTCGTGGTCGTGCTCCAGTCGAAAGGCGCCGAAGTCGCGGCGCCGCTCCCGGCCGTCCGCGTCGCGCTGGATGGATACAGCTCGTCCTTCGTGCGTGATCCCGACGAGCAGATCGTCGTCGTCATAGCGGTACTCCGTCCGCTCGCCTCCCGGCGCGATGCGCGCCGTGCGCCGGCCGCATGCGTCGACTTCGTAGCGGATGGTGCGCCCGTCCTGGCGCTCGGCGACGACCTGCCCCAGGCTGTCACGCTCGATCTCCGTCACCACCTTCGCCGTGGCGTCGGCGCAGACCGCGCGGACGATCCGCCCGAGCGCGTCGCGCTCGAACGTGATCTGGACGTCGGCCCCGCGGTCCTCCACGACGTTCCCGAGCTTGTCGTAGGCGAGCTCGCGCCATTCGCCGTCGGGATAGTCGATCCGCGCGACCCGCCCCCCACGATCGTGGCGGTACGTGATCAGCCGTCCATCGAAGGTCCGCTCCGACACCACGCGATCGGCGCGGTCGTACTCCAGGCGATAACGCTCGAGCAGCGCGTTGATGATCTCGATCGGCCGCTCGTCCGCGTCGTGCAGGAGCGCGACCACCTGCCCGTCCGGCGGGACGATCCTCGCCAGGTGCCCTGTTCCGCTGTACAAGAAGCGGGTCGTCCTGCCCGCCGCGTCGGTCGCGCTGGTGACGTTTCCCACCGGATCGTAGCTCGCCGTCAGGCGCGTGCCGTCGGCCCGCACCAGGGCGAGCACCTGGCCGAGCCGATCGCGCTCGGTGCGCGTGACATGGCCCGACGCCTCGACCCGCGCCACGGGCCTGCCGAGCGCGTCGTGGTGGTACCAGGTCGTCTCGCCGCGCCCCGAGGTCTCCGACGCGAGGTTCCCGTGCTCATCGTAGGTGAACGTCGCGAGCGTGCCGTTCGGACCGAAGGCGCCGACGACGCGCCCGTCCGTGTCGCGCGTCAGGCTGAAGGACGCGCCCGTCGGGAGCGTGACGCTCATCAGCGCGCCATGCGCGTCGTACCGGTAGCGCATCTCGCGGCCCGCAGCGTCGATCCGCCGCACGGGCGCGTCGGCCTCGATCTCCCACGCCGTGACGTTGCCCGCCGGGTCGGTCTCCTTCACGAGGTTCCCGCGCGCGTCGTGCTCGTACGTCATCGCCTCGCCAGCGGCGTTGCCCCGGCGGATGAGGAGCCCATCACCGTCGCGCTCGCGCTCCGACGCCCAGCCGCCGTCGAACGTCTCCTCGCGCACCACGATGCCGTCCTTCACGTGATATCGCCGCGCGCGGCTCGTGCCGTGGGTCCGCGCCTCGCCCGCGTCGTCGTCGGTCACCAGGCGGACGTCGTGAAGGCCCCCGTCGCCCCAGGTCCGCGCGCACCGGCCGGTCTCCTCGTCGTACTCGTAGCGGAAAGAGATCCCGTTCCGCGCCGTCGTCTTCACCATGCGGTGCAGACCGTCGTATTCCCATCGCTTGACGTGCGAGAGCGCATTGGTGTGGGAGGCGAGCGTCCCCTCGACATGATAGTCGTAATCGAACCAGGTCTCTAGCGCAGGCGCCCCGTCGCTCCCCGGGGCGCGCGCCCAGACCTCGACGCGGACCACGCGGCCTTTTTCGGTGCTCATCACACGGACGTCGCGGCCGCAGCTGTCGGCGATGCGCACGAGCGAGCTCCCGCGGTACTCGAGCTCGATCCGGTGCTGGTACGGATCGGTGATCGCGGCGAGCGCGAAGCGGCCGTTCGGCAGCGCGCTGAACTCCCGCACGAGCCGGTCTTTCAGGCTCCGGACCTGGTAGCGCTTGCCCACGGCGCGGAGCTCCAGGCGCCGGCCCCGGTGGAAGCTGCCCCCGTCCGGCGGCGGGACGGCGAAGTCGACCGGCAGCCCCTCCTCGTCGTGGAGCCGGATCACCCGCTCGCCCGGCTGTATCCACTGCTCGAAGGAGTGCACCCACCCCCCCTTGCCGAGCGCCGTCGTCCTCTCGTGGTAGCCCGACGAGTACGTCCTCCGCCACACCAGCTCGATCGGTCCGGGCAGCCTCATGTCCGTGCCCTCGTCGACAACGAAGCCGGTGCCGACGTCGATCGGATCACCGACGTTCGTCTGGTTGGCGCGCTCGGGGTGGAACGCGCGATAGTACTCCTCGTTGACCCTGTGCGCGTGGGCTGTCGACTTCGACGCACGGGCGAGATCGACCTTGTTGAGCAGGGGAACGACCATCTGAGCGATGCTCTGCTCGGCGGTCAGCACGTTCATGTTCACGAGATCGCCGGTCCCGCACACGTTCTTGCCGGCCGCCTTCACGACCATCGAGCCGGTCTTCATGACGGCGATCTTCGTGTCGGCGTGCGTCACGAGGTCGCCGCCGGCGGTCTTCGACGGCGCGTTCGCGGGCGGATCGACGTTCATCTGGCTGCCCTCGACCAGCGCCTGCGTGTCCCAGATCCAGTAGCTGGAGTTGTGCTCCGTCCCGGTCTTGTTGGCGCTGCGCGCCGTGTACAGGAACGGCGTCGGGACGGGGGGCGCCGGCGGGCTGACCGGGCTGATGGCGCCGGGCGCGACAGCGCCGTGGCCGCTCTTCTTGGTGGCGATCTCCTTCTTGCCGACGCTGCTCATCGTCGCTCCGGCGGCCTCGCCTACGGGATCTCGACGTGCGCGCTCGCCAGCCGCACCTCGCGGGGGGCGTCCACGGTCACGGCGTCGGCCGACAGCTTCACCCGGCCGTCGGCCGACAGCTCCAGCCGCGACTTGCCCGCCTTGAGCACGAGCCTCCGCGGCGCTTCCACGACGATCTCCTCCGCCCTGCGCTCCCTCGTCTGGAGCGCGCCGAAGATCACCGCGTCGTCGCCGACCATCCCCACGAGGACGACGCCCTGCTCGGCGAGGCACCTGTCGGCGAGCTCGAGATCCACCTCGGGCAGCACCCCGACCTCGCGCGGCTCTCCGCCGAAGAGCGAGGCCTCGTACCGCCCCTCCGCGAGCTTCCTGAGCAGCTTCGCGAAATGGGCTCCGCCGCCGAGCGGCGGCGCCGCCTCCGCGCGGCGGCCGAGCTTCACCACCTTGCCCGGCCCGGCCTTGCGCGCGGCGCCCTTGCTCGGCGCAGGGCGCGCGCTCGCGCCCTGGTTCATGGTCCTCGTCGCCCTCATTTGACCTCCTCCCTCGTCGTCACGACGCTCGTCGAATCGCCCTTGAGCTTTCCCTTCACCGTGATCGACGCCGGCGTGATCGTGACCGTGACGCCGCCCGCCTTGAGCACGATCCTCGACTTCGCCTTGAAGGACACGTCGGCTCCCTTGGCCCGGATGGCCCCGCCCGCCTTGAGCTTCACGATGGGAGCCCCCACCGTGAAATCCGCGCCGGCGTGCGCTCTGTACAGCCCCGCGTAGGTCTCCGAGAGCACCGACGCGTTGATCGACACGCTCCTCGCGCTCACCGAGAGGGGCCCGCCGGCGGTCAGGGTGCTGGCGCCGAGCACGCCGGTGGACGCCGTGATGCCGCCGATCTCGGTCCACGTGCCGCCCACGGCGATGGTCGAGGCGCCTGTCACGTGGCGGTTCGTCCCCTGGATCGCGACGACGTTCTCCGCGGCCCCGACGATGCGGCTGACGGTGGCCGCCTTCATCTCGTAATCGCCCCCCACCGTGAGCTTCCGCGTCGCGCCCACGCTGACGCTCTCGCTCGCGGCGAAGATCCCGAGCGCGCCCGTCGTCGTCACGTCGCGATTGCCACCCACCGAGTACGTCTGGGCAGATTTCACCGCTGTCACTTGCTGCAAGGTCACCGTGCTCGTGTGGTTGCCCCCGACGACGTTCTCCTCGTCGGCCGTCACGCTGACGACCTTGTCGTTCTCGGTCCTCTCGTTCGCGTCCTTCGACGCAGCGAAGTGCATCCCCTCGTTGCCCGCGGCGTCGTCGAAGCGGATCTGGTTCTGCTTCCCGCTCCCCCCGGTGCTCTGGGTCCCCCAGTTCGACCGCACCTTCTGCTTCGGCAGGCTCTCGGCGGGGGGCGCGTGCCCGTTGTCGAGGCGCCCGAGCGACAGCGGGGTATCCCCCGTCGGCGCAGGATCGTTCATGAACCCGACGAGCACCTCCCAGCCGACCCGCGGCAGGAAGAACCCACCGCTCAAGGGCGGCTGCATCGGCCGGACCCACGCGCTCGCCGTGTCGTCGTCGGGTGAGAGGCGATCCCAGCGGAAGCGCGCCTTGACCCGCCCCTGCGGGTCGGTGTGGATCTCCGCGCCCGGCGGCCCCATGATCGTCATCGTCTGGAGCCCGCCCAGCCCCTTCGCCGGCTGTCGCCTCGGCCGCACGGGCCGCGCCGCGGGGACCGCTGTGAACTCGGCCTCATAACGCAGATCGCCCGGGCCGTTCGCGGCGAAGTCGCGCCCCTGGTGTCGCACCTCCAGGACGCGAAAGCGCCCGTTCTCATCGTCCCGCGGGGCGCCCTCGAGCTCCACGATGGTCCCCACCGCGACATGCCGGCAGGTCGTGCGCGCCCGGAGGATCACGCCTTCGGTCTGCTCCTCCTCCAGGAGCAGCCGCGCCCGCGAGGCGCCTGCCTCGGGCGAGCGATGGTGTCCAGGGTACGCGAAGCGCTGAAAGCGCTGCCCACCCACCGACGCCGCCTGATCGACCGCGGGATGATCGGGATCGTGGTCGGACACCGCGACGCCATCGTGCGTCACGCGGTGCAGCAGCCGCAGATCCGTGACCACCTCGCCCGTCGTCAGCCCTCCGTCGTGCGCCACCGTGACGCGCGCGCCGCCCGGGAGATCGTGGCAGGCCGAGTCGTCCTGGCCGAACACCACCACGTCTTCCGACTCCTGGTGCTCGACCCACAGCGATATCCCGTCCTCGGCGAGGATCCGCCGCACGAACGCGAGAACGGACTCGAAGGCCTGGACGCACTGGACCCGCGGCTCGGGTCGGGTCGCCACGCGGACGTCGAGGGCGAGGCCTGCCTCGCGCAGCAGCCCCTCGGCGATGGCGACAGAGTCCTGCTCCAGGAAGATACGGTGATCCGATCCGTCCTCGAGCGGCATGAGGCGCGGAACGATCGTCAGCAGCGCGCCTTGCCCCGCGCTCTCGATGACGTCGACGACCCCGTGAAACCTCCGCGGGACGTCGCGCAGCGCGTCCTTCGGCGAGATCTCCAGCGTCGCCTTCTTGCCGAGCAGCTCGTCGGGGACGAGCGCCTCGTCCCGCCCTGGAGCGACGCGCGCGAGGACACACACGCTGCCGCCGACATGCGTCCGCTCGTGGGCATCGAACGACAGGACCGAGAGCGGCGGGGCCCCCTCGATGGTCAGATCGAACGCGGCCCTCACGGCCCCACCTCGACCTTGTCGTTCTTCTTGACCGTCGGCGCGTCGAGCTTGACGGTGGACGTCGACTTCATCGCCCCCGCGAGCTTCATCGTGCTCCCCCCGTTCGCGGTGAGCGTCGCGGCCTTGACCGAGATCGTGCTCGCCTCGAACACGACCTTGCCGCCGCCCTCGATCGACAGGACACCACCCGCCTGGAGGGTCGCCCGGGCGCCCGCGTTGAAGGCCACCTTGGCGTTCGCGCTCTCGTTCGCCGCCCCGGCGGTGACGCTCTTTCGACCCATGGTCCCGTCGGCGTACGCGAGGCCGGCCGTGAAGCTGCGGGCGCCGCTCACGACCTCGGTCCGCGCGCCCGCCACCGACTGGTTGCTCCCGAGCCCCGCCGTCGTCGAGAGCGCCGCGCCGATGACCTGCGTGAACGCCCCCTGGATCTTCGCGTTGTACTCGTTGCAGCGCAGGCTGTAGAGGGCGCCTATCTGCTCGACGTAAGCGCCGTCGACGGTCGTCTTGTAGGTGCCCGTCACGCCGATGTTCTCGCTGCCGCCGATGCTCTCCGAGCGCGCCCCCTTGACGACGATGTTGCCGTCGGCGCCCACGACGATGGACTGGTCGCCCCCGATCGTCGTCGTCTGCGCGCCGTCGACGAGGAGCTGTTGCCCTTTCTGCACGGTGTCCAGCCGGTTCGCCCCGACCTTGATCGCGTGAGCGCCGCCGACAGATACCGTCTGATCCCTCGTCGCGTGGACGAAGGTCTCCTCGCTCCCCCCGTCGTCGCCCATCCGGATCTCCTGCGTCGTCCCGTCGCTCGGCGACGTGGCCGATTGCAGCGTGCTCGTCGCGCGCCTGTCGGGCAGGCCGTAGGGCGGCGCGGCCCCGCCGTTGTAGACTCGCCCGAGGACGAAGGGCCGGTCCGGATCGCCGTTCTCGTAGATGACCGGGACCTCCCACCCGACGCGGGGCAGCATCTGCGGCGTCGTGAGGTTCATCTGGAGCGCTCGGACCCAGCGTGAGCTCTTGTCGTCGCCCACGCTCGAGCGATCCCAGAAGAAGCGCACCTTGATGCGACCGAGATCGTCGACGTGGATCTCGTCCCCCGCAGGGCCGGTGACGATCGCGCTCTCGATCCCTGCCACGATCGGCCGTGAGCGCGGTACCCCGGGCCGGTACGGCGCGTCCGGGGCGAAGGGGACGAGGGTGGCGCGATTGCGGTACGGCGTGCCCCGGGGCTGCTCCCGTGAGGCTTGCTCGAGCTCGTGCTCCACCGCGGTGATCAGGAACCTGCCCGAGAAGCAGGCGTCCGCGGCGCCGGTGATCTGCACGACCCGCCCGGCGCGGAGCCGCGCGTTGCCGCTCTCGCCCACCAGCGTCGAGCGATGGCGGCGGAGCTGCTCGAGGCGGACCTTGGCCCGCGCGGTCGCCGCCTTCGATATCACGAGGTTCGAGGGATACTCGAAGACCTCGAGCGCGCCTTCGCCTGCCTCGCCGTCCACGGGCACGCCGGGGTTCTGCACGTTGATGTCGCGCAGGCTCGCCCTTGTCGAGGTGATGGACCAGCTTCGCCGCAGGGCATGGAAGGCAAACGCCATCGAGCTCCTGCCGCTCGCGTCCTCGAACGGCACGACGGGGCTCGGCCCTTCGATCCCTTCATGGGAGCTCGGGTGATCGCCGAAGACGAGGAGCGGAGCGTCGTCGTCTCGATCGAGCCAGTGGTTGATGCCTTCGTCGGCGAGCAGGCGCGCGATGAACGCCCACTCGCTCTCTCCGTACTGCACCGTGTAGCCTCGCTTCGCGTACTGCCCGGCGAGGCGCCACTTCACCTGGGCGGCGGGGATGCCCGCGCGGAGCAGGAGCTCGGCCACGATCTCCTGGGTTGTCTTGTCCTGGAAGATCGCGTGGCTCACGCGCAGGGCGAGGCGCTCGGCCGCGGGCCCGAGCGTGATGCGATAGCGGTCGCTGCCGCGAAAGTGGCCGCCGTGGGAGGCCTCGAGCGCGATCAGGTGGAACGTCGTCGTGTGTCCGCTCCCGTCGGCCAGCCCGAGGGTCGCGTCCTTGTCGACGAGCGCCGCCGGGTCGATGTGCGGGTCGGGGTGCAGGACATCGACGACGAAGGCGCCGAGCTCGTTCATGGCTTCACGCCCGCGGACCCGTACGATCTCCGCGCCCTCGAGCCCGTCGAGCCGGAGCTCTGCCTGGTTGATCACGGGCGCTCCTCCGCCGGTGGGAAGACGAACGGAGACACGGTGAGCGCGGGCAGGGGCGCGAGCGGCCCCGACATCGCCGCTTCGGCCAGGGCGACGAGCTCGGGCTCGGCCTCGACCAGCCGCCCGCGCCAGAGGCGCGCGAGGCGCAGCTCGTCACCCCGGGTGAGCCCCGCGCGGCGGGCGAGCTCGCCCGGATCGTCGGCCTCGAGCGCGTGGCGTTGAAACGTCATCCAGGCGCCGAACTCCCGGTCGAGCGGGTCGACGGCCCGCGCCCAGAGCGAGAGCGCTCGGCCGATGGCGTCTTCGTACAGCGCGTCGAAGCCGCCGTCCTCGCCCGCGAGCGCGTCGGCCACTCGTTCGCTCCAGAGCTCCTCGGCCCGCGCGAACGCGCGTCGCGGCACGCCGAGCCATTCCAGCACGGCGGGGACGGGGAGCCCGTCGAGCTGCGCCGCTTCCACGACGAGGTAGTGCGCGATGGAGACTCCCTCGATGGGAGCGCGGAGCGCTGCCGGAATCCGCCCGTCGGCGGGCACGGAGAGCAGGAGGGCGTCACGCGTCGACATCGAGCCGCGCCTCCCGGAGCATCGTGTCGCCCCTGCCGAGCGGGACGACGCGCCGGAACGTGAGCTCGACGCGCGCCGTGTCGGGCTCGAGGACGGCCGTGTCGAGCGCGAGGGGCAGGGACACCGCCCGCCCCGTCGCCCGGCGGAGGTGCGCGACGATCGCGAGCTCGGGAATGGTCACGTCGAACAGCCCCTCTGGACACAGCCCGTGTGTGGCGATGACGTCGCCCGCCGCGAGCGGCCGATCCAGCTGCAAACCGGGATGAGCGACGTGATAGAAGCGTCGATCGAAGTCGAGCGGCGGCAGCGGCATGCGCTCGCGCTGCCACGCCGCGTCCATCGTCCCCGACAGCGCGCGCCGCGGCAGCCACCACATCGCGATGGCGCCGAATCCGGCCGGAGGCGTCGCGTCCGTGCCCGTGACGGGGTGCGCGGGATCCTCGATGCACGGGGCCGGGGATCCATCGAGCTCCGACGTCGATCTGTGGGCGCCGCGCCCCACGGGGTTGTGCCACTCCACGACGGTGCCGTCCTTCGATGTCCCTCCGTACGCGCGCTCGTAGGTGATCGCGGCGCGCTCGAACGGCGCTGCCGGGGAGATCTTGATGCCGAGGCCGCTCTTGTAGAAGACCCGCTCGCCGTGCACGGTGAGCGACATCGAGCGGCCCGGCGCGCGAACGGCGACGTCGAGGCTGCTGACGGCCTTCGAGGAGACCGCGCTGCCGACGATCACGACGTCTGCCCCCGGCTTCTCGCAGCAGACGTCGCTGGGGTAGCGAATGCTCGACTCACGGCCGTCCCGGACGGCCGCCTCGTCCGTCGGCACGTCGTTGAGGCGAAGGGGAGCTTGCTCCTCCAGGAGCACGAGCGTGGGACCGCGCCTGGCGAAGGTGGCCTTGGCCAGAAGGATGACGACGTCGACACCCCGCTCATCGTGCAGGGGCACGGCCAGAGCAGCAACGGGTGTGGCGTTCGCAAACATTCCGCGGCTCCTCGGAACGTATCGGAACGTGAGGCATGGCATCAAGAATCGAGAGAATGAATCCAGCTAGGCCAATGGCTGGATCGAGCCATCCGGGGCGCGGTAGTCCGCGCGAGGGAGCGTCACCTGTGCTATTTCGGCACAGATCATGATCTCGCTCGCCGCGATCGAGCTGCTCGTCGCCACCGTCGAGACCGGCAGCTTCTCGGGCGCCGCGCGCCGGCTCGGCGTCACGCCGTCCGCGGTGAGCCGGCGCGTGATGCGCCTCGAGCAGGAGCTCGGCGTGGCGCTGCTGGCGCGCACGACGCGGTCGCTCCGCCTGACGGACGACGGGCAGGCCTTCTACGCGCGCTGCGTCCGCATCGTCGAGGAGCTAGGGGAGGCGACCGAGGCGATCGCGCGCGCGAGCAAGAAGCCGGTGGGGCTCCTGCGCGTCGACGCGCCGGTGGCGCTCGGACGGGACGTGATCGCGCCGGGCCTGCCGCGCTTCGCGGCGCGCTACCCCGACGTCCGGATCAACCTGACGCTGCGCGATCAGCACGTCGACCCCGCGGCCGAGGGGCTCGACCTGCTCGTGCGCATCGGCCCGCTCGGCGACTCGAGCCTCGTCGCGCGCCGGCTCGGCGCGAGCCGCCTCGTCCACTGCGCGGCGCCGTCGTACATCGCGCGGCGCGGCGCGCCCGCGACGCCGGCCGATCTCGCGCGCCACGACTGCGTCGGGTACCTGCGCGACGGGCGGCCCGCGGGGTTCCGCTTCCTTACCGGAGACGGCGACGCCGTGCTCGAGGTGCCCATCTCCGGGCCGTTCCACGCGAACGACGTGGATGTCCTGAGGCGCCTCGCGATCGCCGGGAGCGGGATCATCGCGATGTTCGACTTCCTCGCGAAGGACGCGCTGGCCGAGGGGACGCTCGTAACCGTGCTCGATGAATTCCCGACGACGACCTGGCCGATTCACGCGCTCTACCCGAAGAACCGGCACCTCTTGCCGAAGGTGCGCGTGTTCGTCGATTTTCTCGCGGAGATCTTCGCTCCACCCTCGCCCGAGCGCCGGGGAGAGCGCCGGCGGAGCGGGCGGCGTTGAGCGCCCCCTCGCGGGGGCCGCCGGCGCCGTCAGAACTGGTAGAGCCCGCCGGCCTCGACGCCCCAGCCCGTGCGGTCGGCGTCATGCTGCGCCGCGTCCGCCGGATCGAGCTTGTGGCGCGTCAGCAACAGGGAGGGCTCGAGCACGATGGAGAGCCCCTTCATGGGCGCGAAGGCATACCCCGCGCGCAGGGTCACGTTGCGCTCGATGCCTGGACCATTGGCGCCCACGCGCGCGGGCGCGGTGGCCGGCGTGCCGCCCGCCGCGGGGGTTCCGGGCGTGTAGCCGAGCTGCATCTCGTCGGTGCTGAGCACCATCGCGGTCCCGGCGACGAGGTGCAAAGAGTGCTTGTCGAACGTGACCTTGCCCGACACCCAGCCGCCTACCTCGGCGACGTCGTCCGTGCGATAGCCCTGCCCGAGCGTCAGGAGGCCCAGGTTGGCGAGGTTCTTCCCGCCGTACGCTTCGGCCCGCACGTTCAGCGAGCCGCTCGTGATCTCGCCGAACAGGTTGCCGCCGAGCGCCAGCCGCCCCTCTTCGGTCGGCAGGTTCGCGTCGAAGGCGAGCCGCGTGCCGATCACCGAGGCGCCCACCCACGCTGTCTTCTCGGCGCGATAGCTCGCGCGCAGCGAGACGGTCGGCGTGCGCGAGTACTCGACGTTGTTGAGGATGGCCGAGACGTTCTGGCTGACCAGACCGAGCGCGGCGCCCACCTCGAGGCTGCCGGCGTTCGCCAGGTAGATGAACTGGTGGCGCACGAAGCCCGAGTTTCCGGACTGAAACATCCCACCTACGAGGTTGTACGTGTGCGTGTTCAGCGGCGAGAACAGATCCCATGTCTGGCCGAGCGTCAGCTTGTGCCCGTCGGCGGGAGTCCAGTCCAGGAACGCCTGACGCACGCGAAGGCTCGTCCCCTGGGCCGGAGAGGACTTGCCGAAATCGATGAAATCGACCTCGACCTGCCCCTTCACGGGCGTGCCCTCCCCGACGGCCACGCCAAGGCGCGTCTGCTGCGCCTGAAAGGTGAGGCCCACGGCGTCCGGATCGGCGAGGAACAGCGGGTTCACCGCGGCCGTCGGGGCGGTGTAGTTCGGGTTGCCGAAGGACTCGAGGCCGTTCCCCACGACGACCGTGGGCTTGACGATCCCGTAGACACGAACGAGAGGCTTGTCATCGGCCTTCTTCTGCTCGACAGGCGGCGGAGGAGGCTCGGGACGGGGCTCCTCCACGGGCGCCGGCGCGGCCGCGCCCGGCGCAGCCTGCGGAGCCGGCTCCACCGGCTGCGCGTTGCTCGTGGCCGGCGCAGCGATCCCGGCCAGCGAGAGAGAGACGACAAGGGTTGCGCTGGGCGTCTTCCAGGTGCTCATGATCAATCTCCTCCGGCGGTGAATCGGGTACACGGGTTCACGTTCCGGCATCCACGATGGCCGCATCGACGCCGCCTTCGACCACGCCATTCGTCATGTCGGTATTCACGTGGGTCTCCCGAGAGCACGGTCCGCGCAAAGTGGTTTTCAATAAACCAATAATTTTGTTGTGGGCTGGGAATGACGGGACACCATATTACCGATCCGTCGGGCTGCCAAGAAACACGCCGAACGACGTGGGCGTCCTGAGCCACCTCGCGATCGTCGTGAGCGGGATGATCGCGATGCTCGACTTCCTCGCGAAGCACGCGCTGGCTGACGGGACGCTCGTGACCGTGCTCGACGAATTCGCGATGGCGACCTGGCCGATTCACGCGCTGTACCCGAAGAATCGGCACCTCTTGCCGAAGGTGCGCGTGTTCGTCGATTTTCTCGCGGAGATCTTCGCGCCATCAGGGCCGCCGCGCCGGGGCTCTCCCCGGCGCAGCGGCCGGCGCGCGTGAGGCGCCGCGGTGCGCGGGTGCCTGGTATCGCTACAGCCCGCCCATGCGAGATACGACCGTGCGTTGCTCCGGCGGGATGACGCTTTGGACCCAGTTGAAGAAGTACTCCGATGCCGTCGCGTGCTCGAGGTGCGTGGAGGAATGCGGGATGACGTTCTCGGCGCTGTCGAAGCTGTTCACGCTCACGAGCCAACCTCGGATCGCGCTGCTGCCCGAGGGTCTCCAGAAGCAGCCACCTCCCTCGTCGGTCTGGGCCAGCCTCTGCCCGGCGGCGTTGGTCCGGTACACGTACCACGGTGTGCCGGCGAGGAGGTCGGCGTCGTCCTGGAGGAAGTCGGCGCTGCCTGCGCTCCCGGAGAGGAAATAGCTGCCGCCCGCTGTCCGCGGGCCGTTGCTGACGCAGTGGATGTTCCTGTCGGCCGGCGACAGCCCGCGCGGGAAGGAGCTCAGGATCGACGACACCACGCAGCCGTGCGTGGCGTCGACCCGGGGGCATGGCAGGTTGATATCGTTCGTCTGGCCGAGCACCGGCGCGGCGAGGTGCAAGAGCGCCACATCGGGGGCGCCCGTCCAGGCCGAGCTCGGCCTGCCGTTCCAGCCTGGCACCACGTGCACGCTGGAAACGGTGCCGGCGCCGGACACGGAGATGTTGGCCGGAGGGAGCGGGACGCCACCACGAAGATCCGAGACGCAGTGCGCCGCGGTGAGGACCCAGGCGCTCGCGACCAGCGTCCCGGTGCAGCGCGTAGGGACGAAGTACGTGTTTTCGTTCGGTACGATGTTGATGAGCAGGCTCACGGCGCGATACGCGGCGTTCGGGTCGGTGGCGCTATTGATGATGGCCTCCTCCGACTCTCCGGTGAGCTCTGCGGCTTCTTCATCGTCCGTGCCCACCGCGCAGCCCAGGGCGCTGGACGACATCAACAGGGCGCCGAGCACGAGCATCATCTTCTTCGTCGTCATGGGTCTTCTCCTCGATTCACCGACGAGCGTCGTCGCACCGTCGAGCGGCCGAATTGCCGGTCCTCGGCGGGCAGGGAAGGATTGAACGTTCGTCGCTGACCGGTTCGGTCAGGTGATGCCGGCTCTACGCGCGGAGGATCTTTCGGTTTCACGGATTCACGGAGGCCCGCATGCCTCCTTGTGAGAGACCGCCGCGACGGGGCTGGCCGCCCCTGGCGCGGCGACGTCGGTGCTCCGGCCCCCTCGGTGTTCGGGCCCAGACGGCCGACGTGCACCACGGGCACATCGCGCCCGCACGGAGCAGCGCCCGCGGTCCGCGCCTTGACAGCCAGGAGAGGCGCTGCGATTCCCCCGGACGGACCTCGCAAGGACCGACGTTGAGCGCGCGCATCATCCTGGTCCGTCACGGCCGCTCGGGGCACGTCCACACCGGCTGGATCGACGCCGCCGGGCTCCAGCGCTGGCGCGACGCCTACGACGCCGCGGGCCTGGCGCCCGGGGAGCTCCCGCCGCCGGCGCTCCGGCGCCTGGCGACGCAGGCGGGCGTGGTGGTCGCGAGCGATCTACCGCGCGCCCGCGCCTCGGCCGAGCTGCTCGTCCCAGGCGTCGAGATCGCCACGTCGGCGCTGCTGCGCGAGGTGGACCAGCCGTCGCCGCCGCTCGGCAACGCGCGGGCGCCGCTCGCTGTCTGGGCGCTCGCCTCCGCGCGATACGCCCACTGGAGCGCGTGGACGCTGATCGACAGGCGTCCATCCGGATCGTAGCTCCCCGCCAGCCGCGCGGGCCAACCCAGGGACTAGACCGTGCCGTCCGGCGCGCGCTGGCGGAGCGCGTCCTCCAGCGCGCGCTCGAACACCGCGCGCGACGGATGGACGGTCAGCTTCCGGATGGCGGTATTCGCGATCTGAACCCCGAAGATGACCACCCTGGATTGGAGCAGGAAGTGACCGCCCTCGACCGCATGGAGGACGGAAATCGTCGCCGCGGTCAGCCGCGTGCGCGTCACGTGCTCGTAATCGGTCATCGCCTCCCAGTCATTGAAGACCAGCACTCGGCCCTCCGCGGCGACCCGCCGCAACAACACTTCCTCGATCGCCGCGGCTCCCGCCTCCACCAGCACCCCGGTGACACACGTGACCATCAGCGCCGGCGCGGGACACCAGATCTTTACCGTGCCCTCGTTGCACCAGTGGGTCTGAAGCGGACGGGCAGGGAGCGGGACCATACAGCTGGCGGGTAGACTGGGCCGCGGGCGACCGTTCGTCGAGGACCTCGTCGCAAGATCTGCATCCAGAGGAGGAGCAGCGCAACGGGCCAGCATCTCTGCACTGTTGTGTTGTGAGGAGCCCGACCATCACGCGAAGTGAAACATTCAATTCGGGCGGCTGAAAACAACCTGTGCAGTTCGCCTGTTACAGCGACGGATTACAGCGACGGATCTTTATGCTGCCCGGGACCGAGCCCGCCTCGCTTGCGCGCGGCGCGCGCTCCGGGCAGCCCGCCCCGTCAGGGCTTCGCGGCGCCCGCCATGAACGCGGCGAACGCCTCGGCGTACTCTGGGTGCCAGCGCGACAGCGCAGGTCGGTTCTGGATCAGGTCGTCGGCCGCCCACTGCACGCGGCGCTCGTCCATCTCGCGCGTCACCGCGTTGTCGGGACAGAGCAGATAGAAGTCGCCCCGGGCCATGCCGCCGATCATCCGATCCACCACCTGATCGGCGGTCCATGCCTCCGCGGGCTTCTCCGGGCCTCGCGCGGTCATCCCGGTGAACGTGTAGCCCGGGATCAGGAGGTGCGCGGTGATCTTGCAGCCCGCCACGTTGCGCAGCTCGTGGGCGAGCTGCTCTGTCAGCACCTTCACGCCGGCCTTCGAGACGTTGTAGGCAGCGTCGCCGGGCGGGGTGGTGATGCCCTGCTTCGAGCCCGTGTTGACGATGGCGCACGGGGTGCCCTGCGCGATCATCGCCTCGGTGAACGCCTGCACGCCGTGGATGACGCCCCACAGGTTGACCTCGATGAGCCGCCGCCAGCGCTCGATGTCCTTCCACGGCTTGCCGCCGCCGCCGACTCCGGCGTTGTTCATCAGGACCGCCACCTCGCCGAACGCGTCGTAGGCGGCCTGCTTCAACCGATGCACGTCCTCGAGCCTGGCGACGTCGGTCGGCACCGCGCGCACGTCGGCCTGGCCGCCGGGCGCGGCGGCCGCGACGCGCCCGGCGGCCTCGTGCAGCGCCGGTCCGTCCAGGTCGGCGAGACAGACCTTCATGCCCATGCGCGCGAAGCGCTCGGCGGCCGCGAGGCCGATGCCGCTGGCGGCGCCGGTCACCACGGCGGCGCGGCCAGGTGTCAATGCGGGATGGTCATTCACAGCAGATCTCCGTCATGTGTTGATGGCGCGCCGCCTCTGGCGCGGCGATCGGGGCGAGCATAGGGGGCGCCGGCGGGGCCGGCCACGGCCATCCGGCGTGAAGTGACCACCTCCACGAATGGCTTGCATGTCACCGCAGCCGCTCCTACCATGCGCGCTGGCCGACAGCCGCGCAGGTGCACGATGAGCGACTCCGAGGACAGCGAGACCATCTTCCGGGTGGTCGTCAATCACGAAGAACAGTACTCGATCTGGCCGGCGACCCGTGACCTGCCGCTCGGCTGGCGTGCCGAGGGCACCGAGGGGACGCGCGCGGCGTGCCTCCAGCACATCGAGAAGGTCTGGACCGACATGCGGCCGCTGAGCCTGCGCCAGGCCATGGACGGTCAATGAACGCCGTCCCGCGCGCGCGCTCCGGCCGCCCTTGCGGCCCTTGACGGGGCGCGTCCCGCCGGCTGGAGCTCGCGCCCGGCGGCCGCTCCCCGCGTGCGTGCTCCAGCTCCAGCTCCAGGGCGCGCGCGCGCCGCGAGGCCGCCTCAGCCCGCCACCCATCCGATCATCAGTCGACCGACGGCGAGGATCACCAGCAGACTGACCGCGAAGCAGCCGAGTCCCGGGCGCTTGCCGTCATCGCCTGCTCCTGCCACCTGCAGGCTCACCGCGCCGGGAGGATCCGGGCACTTTTTTTTTACGGTGGGCACCCGCTTCCACCGCGCGGGCGCGGCTTCGCCTTCGAGCAGCGCCACAGGGGGCGTGCGCTTCACGATCGCCATCGCGCGCGCCGCCCGGCTCTCCGGAACACCCCGCCTCGACGCGCGGATCGCCGCCTCGGGCAGCCCGAACACCTCGCCGGAGCCGTACGTCCCCGCGAGGCCCTCGAGCACGCGAAGGTGCCAGTCGGCGGGGATCGCCCCGGGCAGCGCCTCGATCGCCTCCTCCGGGATCGGCGGGAACCACACGGCGAAGTGCTGGACCTGCCTTCCGGTCCAGTCCTTCCGCGCCGGATCGAGGAACCGCGTCGCCATGTAGGGAAACACGAGAGGACCTCTCGACCCGGGCTCGTCGATCTCGAGCAGGCCATAACGGAGCTCTCCGGCGCTCGCGTCGGCGTCGCCGATCATGGCCTCGAGCGCCGTGAGCCAGGCGGGGAGGGCCGGGATCTCGGGCACGCAGATGAACTCGTAGTCCCAGTGCTCGCCGCGCGTCCTCCAGAGGAGGCGCGATGTCTCGACGACGGACGCTGGCGCGGGCGCGAGCATGGCTGTCCTACTGGTTCTGGTGGTAGGCCCGCGCCCCCTCGTCGTTGCGCAGGGCCGCGGCCATCGCGCTCAGGACCGCCGTGAACGCGTCGCCCCTCCGGATCGCGCCCTCGCGGGTCTTCTGGAGCCTGTCGAGCCGCGTTGTCGCGAAGTCCTTGATCGAGACGAACCGCAGGATCTTGCTCACGATCTGGTATCGCTTCGGGAGGAAGTCGTCGAGGGAGTCGACGAACGTGACAAGATCGCGCAGCCCCTGGAAGAACGTCTCGCCAGCCGATCTCTCCTTCCGCGTGGCCTGCGCCTCGCGGACCGCGCCCTCGACGGTGCTCACAAGGACCGCGGGCGCGAGCGTGCGCACGCCGAGCGAGGTGCCCGGGTCGACCTGCGCGTCGGCGTCGACCGGCGCGGCGACCGACGAGAGCAGCATGAACCGGTGGCCGAACGCGCGCTCGGCGCGGAGCACGGCGCAGAGCTTCGCGAGCTGTTCGTCGGCGTCGCGGCACACCTCGCGCTCGAAGTCGCTCGCGCTGTACTCCGGCGGGAACAGGTCGGCCTTGCTGAGGGCGAGGATCCACTCGCGCGGGAAGCTCACCTCGTCGCCCGTGGCGGCACTGGTCCGGCGCAGCCGGTCGCACTCGTCGGCGAAGTGCTCGAAGAGCCACCGGATGTAGCTTGTCCCCTCGCTCCGGTACTTCGCGCCGTCCGCAAGGAGGATCCCCACGTGGCTCATGCCGAGCTTGAGCAGGCCCTGGCGCATCGCCTCCCGCTCTTCGGCGTCGATCGGCTCGTCCTCCCACCAGCGCCCGGGGTAGTCGTACCAGTGGATGCGGACCGCCGCCTCCGGCAGGTCCCTCGGGAAGAAGTCGAACTCGTACGCGTCGAAGCGCGTGCTGCCGTCCGGGAACCTGCCCTCTTCGAGGCGGTAGAAGCGCCCGAGGAGCTGGTTGCCCTGCGCCTTGTTGACCGCCTGGATCTTGTACGCGTGCTCGATCTGAAACGAGGGCTGCGTCTGCGCCCGGTAGAAGGCCGCCAGGAGGACCGTCTTGCCGGCGCCGGAGGCGCCGAACAGGGCGACGTGCAGATCGAGCGGCGGCATGACTACTCCTTCTCCTGCACCTCGACCTCCAACTGCCTCACGCTCGATCCGCCCCGCGTGTCGTGGACGACCGCCCACAGCGACACGCGCCCCGGCTTCGAGGGAGGCGTCCAGGTGGTCCCGTGGCGCTCGCCGGGGCCTGTGACCGCGTCGCTCACGAGGCGCCTCGCCCCGTCGAATCCGCCCCCGTCCGTGTAGTAGTCGACCCAGATCGCCTCGCGCGCGGGCGGCCCCCCGAGCCCCGTGGCCTCCACGTCCACGTCGGCGGCATCGGACGGCACGATCACGTCGATGTCGTAGGTCGTGCAGTCGCCGGCGTCCGGCTCTGCCGGGGCGCATCCCTGGGCCTTCGTTTCCGGCCGGATGCACGGCTCCACGACGGGCAGGCCGCTCTCGCCGAGCGCGACCTCCTTGTCATCCAGCTTCAGCGTGAAGGCGTCGATGGGCGGGTTCGTGTTGGCTCGCTGATCCGAGTCCTGGAAGACAAACACCTGCGTGTAGCCGACGACGAAGCTGTCCGGACCGAGCACCCTCCCGTCTTCATCGACGCACTCCAGTGGAATCCCCGTGACGTCTCCCAGCGCCGAGGACGGGTCAGCGCCTGTCAGCACCGCCGTCAGCGCTGCGGACAGCGCCGGAGTCGGCCGCATCTTGCCGGCGCACGCGGCGAACAACACGTAGGCCGACGAGTACTTCGTTCCGGTCGCGGTGTGTCCTGCGTCCTCCCGCCTGAGGATGTCGCCGGACAGCGTCCACGTAAACGACGCTGCGTTGGGCTTGCCGCTCAGCTCCGGCTCGAGCTCCTGTCGCTTGAAGAGAGCGGTCTGCTCCTCCTGGCCGCCGTTGCCGCCGCCGCCGTCGGCGCTGCCGCCGTTGCCGCCGCCGCCATCGTTGGCACCGCCGCCGCCGTCGTTGGCACCGCCGCCGCCGTCGTTGGCACCGCCGTCGCTGGAGCCGCCGCCACCTCCGCCTCCCTGCGGCGAAAGCATTGCCGCCATGTACGTGCCTATCCACTGCCCGAGGCATCCGATCTGCGCGTCCAGCCCGACAGGCGGGTTCACGCAGCCCCCGATCCACGTGACCTCGACCTTCCGCGGGTTGCCGTCGGCGTCGCCCAGCGCGTCGGCGTACGTCATCTGGAACGTCACGGGCGTGCCCCGCGCCGGGTACGGCTCGTCCGCCGTCACGGCGAGGACGCGGAGCCCCTCCACCTCGGACGACGGAGCCAGGTCGCTCCCCGAGCAGCAGGGGATGCCGAGGGCCAGGGTCGAGAGCGCGGCGAGCAGCGCGCGGCGAGAGGGCAGTCGGGTCCGTTTCATCAGAAGTCTCCTCGCAGCCCGAGCGTGGGCAGGAAGGGGAGCCCCGTCACGTACTCCCGCTTCGTGAAGTTGAAGTTGTAGCTGATGCCCTCCGCAGCCTGGTGGTTGTAGACGTTCTGCACATCCAGGTAGAGCCCGAGCTGCCATCTCTTGAATCGCCACGTCTTGTCGACGCGGACGTCGAGCTGGTGGAACAGCGGCATCCTCTCGCTGTAGTCGCCGCCGAGCGGGAAGGGCGAGTACTTGCCCGAGGAAGCATGGTAGATCGCGTTCACCCGGTTCGGATCACACCCCTTCTGCTCCGGATCGCAGACATAGGGTGTCTCCAGGTTGCCCGACACGAGGCGGAAGCGCGCGCCGACCTCCCAGCCCCGGCCGAGCTGCAGGTTCCCGAGCACGGTCAGCACGTGCGTCTGGTCCCACGGCGTGGGGTGCTCCTCCTCGCCGGGGCCGTCCGTGCGCACCGACCGCGAAAGGGTGTACGCCGCCCAGCCGAAGAAGCGGTCGTCCGGCTTGTACTTCAAGAGCACCTCGCCGCCCACCGCGTACCCGGTGCCGTCGTTGGCATATCCGTCCTTCTCCGCCGAGAAGACGACCTGCCGATCGAGCTGCTTGTAGAACCCGTCCACCGTCACGTCGATCTGCGGCGTGATCTCCTGCTCCACCCCGAGGCCGTAGTGGATGGATCGGTTCGACTTGATATCCGCGTTTCCGAACGGCTCGACGCTCTCCTGGAACTGGGGCGCCTGGTAGTAGAGGCCCACGCCGCCCTTGGCCGTCGTCCGCGGGAAGCCGCTCCGGATGTCGTAGCGCGCGTTGATCCTCGGGCTCACGTCGAGCGTGCGCGTGTCGAGCGCGTAGTCGACGCGCACCCCGGGGACGATCCGCGCGCGCGGCGAGGGGACCACCTCGAACTCGGCGTAGGCGGCCGGCCGGGAGTACGGGCCGTCGAACGACTGGTCCTGCGCGGGGAGCGTCGAGAACGGCTGGTTCGACGGGTGGCCCGCGGGCTGCCTCGTCGGCGCGTGGAGGTTGACTGTCGCGATGCCGCTCGTGAGATCGGTCCCGACGTTCATCGTGAGGAACCTGGCGAACCGGTGCGAGTACTCCAGCCGCAGGTCGAGCGAGGCCGTCGTGACGTTGAAGGAGAGGGGAGCGACCCCGAAGTCGAAGACGTCCCTGCCGAGGGCCAGCGACCAGAGGATCCTGTCCCGGTTCCCCAGGCGGTTCTCGTAGCTGAGCTGGAAGCGCTGGAAGGCGGTGTGCAGCCCGAAATCGCCCGTCAGCGCCGGCTCGTCCTCCGGCGGCTTGTCCAGGGTGATCTTGAAGGCGTCGTCCGATCCGTAGAAGCTCGCGCGCACGCGCTCGCTGGCGGAGGGGCGGCCCTCGAGGACGAACTGGTAGTCGTAGTAGACGGGCGCCTGCGTCACGCTGGAGCCCGCCTCCTTGAGCACGGGCCCGAGCCACGCGTCGACCCAGCTCCGCCGGCCCGCCGCGATGAACTTCCAGTCCTTGAGGTACGGGACGGGCCCCTCGAGGAGCACGCGCCCGTCGATGAGATCGAGCTGGACGACGCCGTGGTACTTGCCGTCCTGCTTCGGCGAGCGGAGCCCGACGTCGACGATGCCGCCCATGGCGCGGCCGTACACGGCGCTGAAATTGCCAGGGTAGAAGTCGATCTTCTCGAGCATCTCGGTCGGCACGACCGAGGAGAGGCCGCCGAAGTGGTAGATGATCGGCACCGGGGTGCGATCGATGAACGTGAGCGTGTCCTGCGGCGCGGACCCGCGCACGATGAGCAGCCCGAACCCGCTGCGCGCGACGCCGGGCAGGCTCTGCAGCGAGCGCAGCGCGTCGCCGCCGGTCCCCGGGATGCGGTCGATCTCGCGGCGCTCGAGCGTCCTCCGGGTCACCTCCCGCGGCGGGCGCTCGCCCTGCACGGTCACCTCGATGCCCTGCGGCTGGCCGTCCTTGGGCTTCGCGAGCGAGATGCGGTAGCGCACCTCGATCGCCTCGCCCTCCGCGATGTCCTCCTCGGCCGTGAACGGCTCGAACCCCGCGGCGGCGACCTCGACGCGGTACTTGCCGGGCGGGAGGTTCTTGAAGCGGAACTTGCCGCGCTGGTCGGTCTTCACGTCCTCGCGGCCGCCGTCGGGCCGGAGGAGGCTGACCGAGATGTCCGGGAGCCCCTCGCCGGTGCTCGCGGACAGGACGGTCCCGACGACCGTCTCGACGTCCGCGGGCGGCGCCGGCGCCGCCGCGCCTTCGGGCTTGGGCGTGAGCGTGAACGCGTACCGGTAGAGGATGCGCGCCGGCGCCGGCGTGCCGTCCGGCCGCCGCGCCGGCTCGAACACGAGGCCGGGCGCGGCCGCGAGCGCGGCCTCGTCGAAGCCGTGTCCGCCCGGCGTCTGGACCTCGGCCTTGGTGACGCGCCCGGTCCTGTCGATGTCGAGCTTGAGGATGACGCTCCCCTCGACGCCCGCGCGCTGGGCCTCTTCCGGGTACGCGGGCGGGGCGTACGTGATCAGCTTCGGCGGGCTGACGGCGGCGGGCTGCGCCGGCTGGGCCGTGCCCGGCTGGGGGACGACGACCGCGCCGGCCCCGCCGCGAGGAACGGAGGCCCCACCCACGTCTCCCTCGGGCGGAGGCTCGTCGGCGGGCTGCGCGCGCGCGGAGCTGGCGGTCATCGCGACCGCGAGCAGCAGCGCTTCCGAGACAGCGAGGCGCATCGCAGAGGGCGCTTTGAAAGGACGCATGTGCCTGGCGCTCTCGCACATCGAGGACGAGGGGAAAAGCCGGAACGCGCGGCCGGGATGTGCTCGGGTGGCCTGTTCGGGGCGCCTCGACGCGGGACGCGGAGGCCGATCAGCCCCCGACCTCGGCCACGAACCGGCTCACGTCGTCGGCGTCGCCCACGAGCAGCAGCGTGTCTCCATCCCGGATCACGTAGTCCGGCGTGGGCGCCTCGAGGCGCGGCTTGTCGCCGGGCAGCTTGCTCGTGTGCGGCCGCACGCCGAGCACGTTGATCCGGTACCGCTGGCGGATCTTCGAGCCGGCGAGCGTCTGCCCGACGAGCGGCCCGTGTGCGTTCCAGGGGACCACGCGGTAGTGGCTGGCCAGATCGAGCAGATCCTGGGCGAGCGGCATCGTGATGTCGGCGCCGACGCGGCGGCCCATCTCGGTCTCGATCTGGATCACGCGGGTGGCGCCCACGGCGCGCAGGATGTCGGCCTGGCGATCGGTGGCGGCGCGGGCGATCACCTCGCGCACGCGCATCCGGACCAGGGAGGCCACGCAGAGCACCGACGGCTCGAAGTGCTCGCCGAACGTCACGATGGCGGTCTCGGCGTACTGAGCGCCGATCCCCTCGAGCACCTTGTGCACCGTGGCGTCGCCGACGAAGGCGGCTGATGTCTTGTCCTTCACCGCGTCGACCGCCTCGGGGTTATTGTCGACCGCGATCACCTCCGCCCCGGCCTTCCACAGGGTCTCGACGATCGACGTGCCGAACCGGCCGAGCCCGATGACGAGGACGCTCTTCGATCTCATGGTCCGGTATCGCGCGCCGCCTCCTGGCGGCGCGGCGCCGCGAACGTCGCACGGATCCGCGGCCAGCGCCACAGATCGGAGGACCGGGGGATCCGGGGCCCGGAGCGCCCCCGATCTCCGAGGAGCGGGCGACCACCCCCGGCGTCGAGCAGGCGTCCACGGCCGAGGCGGAGGCGACCAGCGCCGCGCTCACCCGATGCCGACGCGCTCCTCCGGCAGCCGGTAGCTCCGCGTCCTCGCCTGGTTGGCGAGCGCCAGCGCCAGCGTCAGCGGCCCGATGCGGCCGATGAACATCGCCAGCGTGATGACGACCTTCCCCGGCGCGCTCAGCGACGGCGTGAGGTTCGCCGACAGCCCGACCGTGGCGAACGCGCTGACCGTCTCCAGCGCGAGGCCCATCGGGTCGTGCGGCTCCAGGGCGAGCATGATCAGCAAGAACCCCGAGACGAGCACCACGCTGAGGAACGCGACCCCCAGGGCGCGGCGCGCCGTGGCCGCCGGGAGGGTCCGACCGAGGAGACGCGGCGCCTCCTCTCCGCGCAGCTCGGCGCGCAGCGTCGCGAACAGCGCGGCGACGGTCGTGACCTTGACCCCGCCCGCGGTCGAGCCCGGCGCGCCGCCGACAAACATCAGCATGCAGGTGAGCATCCACGTCGCCGGGCCCATGAGGCCCAGATCGATCGTGTTGAAGCCCGCCGTCCGCGTCATGGCCGACTGGAAGAAGCTCGCCAGCACCGTCACGGGCCACGACAGGTCCCCCATCGATCGGCGCCGATCGAGCAGCAGGAAACCCGCGGCCCCGGCGACGAGCAGCACCGCGGTCGTGAGCAGGACGACCCGGCTGTGCAGCGACAGCCGCGGCGGCCGCTCGCCGCGGAGCCGGAGCCTGAGCCGGCGCATGAGCTCGTCGTGCACCGGGAAGCCGAGGCCCCCCAGGATCACGAGCGCCATGACCACGCCGCAGACCGCGGGCGAGCCGACCAGCGGGACGAGCCCCCCGCTGAACAGCGAGAAGCCCGCGTTACAGAACGCGCTGACCGCATGGAAGACGGCCGCCCAGAGGTGATCGCCGGCGCCGGAGAGGGGCTCCCCGGCGACGGGCCCGGAGGCGATTTCGTGGTGGGGCAGGAAGCTGAGCAGCAGGGCGAGCGCGCCCGCCGCCTCGATGCCGAGCGTGAACAGGACGATCGCGGCGATGTTGCGGCGGAGGCGGGCAAAGGACTCGGCGTCGATCATCTCGGCCATCACGGCCGCGTCGCGGAGCCTGAGCCTCCTGCCGGCGAGGATGGCGAAGAACGTCGAGAGCACCATGATCCCGAGCCCGCCGATCTGGATCAGGAGGAGCAGGACCGCCTGGCCGAACGGCGTGTACGTCTCGGCGACGTTGTGCACGGCGAGCCCGGTCACGCACACAGCGCTCGCGGACATGAACAGGCCGTCGATGAACGAGGCGTCGGCGATGTCCCGGAGCGACTGCGGCAGGGTGAGCAGGAAGCTGCCGATCAGCGTGGCGACCCCGAACGACACGGCCATGAGCCGCGCCGGGTGCTCCGCGGCGGTGGCGAGGAGCCGCTCGAGCGGCCGGCGCCCGAGCAGCCCGCCGATGGCCAGGAGGAACGCGAGCACGGTGTACGCGCGGTAGAGCGCGACGCCGCGGTTCTCCGGGTCGTCGGCCGGCTGCCAGACGAGGAGCCACTTCTCGCCGATGCACACGAGCAGCAGGCCGAACGCGAGCAGGAACAGCGCGAGCCGAGGCCGCCTGGCCTCGATCCTCGCGCCCGCGAGCGCCCTCCGCAGGCGCTCCAGCGAGACCACGGCCGCGACCCACGCGGGAACGAGCAGCGTCTCCAGCGCGGTGAGCGCCATCGAGGCGCGCGGGGTGATCGCGAACGCCAGGTCGATCCCCAGGAGGACAGCGCTGCCGACCAGGAGCGGCGCCGGCCGCATCCACGCGGCGCGCGGCCGGGGCGCGACCGCGGCCGCGCTGTCGGCCGCGGAGGGCGGCGGAACGGACTGCGCGACCAGCGAGGCGACCGTCAGTGAGGGCTCCGCGCGGTCGCCGTGATTGCCGGGCAGGTCGGCGCGCGGCGCGCGCGGCCAGGACGAGGGGGGAGGTGATGGATCCACGCGCAGCATTCACGCCGCCGCGCTGGAGGATGTCAACGTCCGCTCCGGCCGCGCGGCGAGCGGTCCGGCGCCGGGCGGGCGCGCCGATCAGGCGGCGAGGATCAGCGCGGCGAGAAAGGTCGCGTACATCGCCAGCAGCGCGGCGCCCTCCGCGCGGCGGAGGACGCGCTCGGTCCGCATCGCGATCGCCGCGAACACCGTCACCCCGCCGAGGGCGGCGAGATCGACGGCCATGCCGGCGGGAGAGCCCGCGAGCGGCCGCGCCAGGGCGGCGGCGCCGAGGATGATCAGCACGTTGAAGATGTTCGAGCCGACCACGTTGCCGACGGCGATGTCCGAGTGCCCGCGCGCGGCCGCGATCATGCTGGTCGCCAGCTCCGGGAGCGAGGTGCCCACCGCGACGATGGTCAGCCCGACCAGCCGCTCGCTCATGCCCACGCCGAGCGCCACGCCCACGGCGCCGCTCACGAACACCTTGCCGCCGAAGATCAGGAGGCCGAGGCCCACCGCCGTGATCAGCGCGAGGCGCCGCTTGCCGCGGCCCGCGGGGGCGCCGGCCCGCTCGGCGTCGATCTCCATCTCGCGGGCGGCCGCGAACGCGCTCCGCTCGTCCGGGGACGGTGGCGACGTGCGCGCCCTGGCCGCGGCGCCTCCCGGCGCGCCCCTGCGGGCGCTCTGGACGACCCACGCCGTGTACCCGACCGACGCCGCGCACAGGAGCGCTCCCTCGATGCGGCTTAGCATGCCGTCGACGAGCAGGAGCGGCACCAAGGCCGCCGTGCCCACGAGCACCGGGATCTCGCGCCAGATCAGGCCGCCCTCCACGCGGGGCGGGCAGACGAGCGCGGTCAACCCCAGGATGAGGCCGAGGTTGGCGACGTTCGAGCCGACCGCGTTGCCGAGCGCGATGGCGCCCCGGTCCTCGAGCACGGCCGCGAGGCTCACGGTCAGCTCCGGGGCCGAGGTGCCATAAGCGACCACGGTGAGCCCGACGACGAGCGGCCGCAGCCCGAACGCCAGCGCCAGGCCAGACGAGCCTTTGACCAGCCACTCGGCGCCGAGATAGAGGAAGAGCCCGCCCAGGAGGAGCTGCGTGGCGTGGAGGAGCACGGGGACGCATTATCATCCGGCGCCGTCGCGGCCCAGCAGCTTGTCCCGCCTGGTCAGTAGCTTGTCCCGCCTGGTCAGTAGATCGCATCCTGGTGCCGCCACCGCTCCGAGATCCACGCCTTCAGGTACGCGATCTCCTCCTCGTACGTCGTGAAGTCGCCGCGCCAGCTCCAGCCCTCGTAGCTCCGGTACGCCTCGCCCCACTTCGCCTCGTCCCGGCGCGCGCTCGCGTCGATGCGCGCCACGTAGCCGTCCACGATGGCCTGGATCTCGGCGTCGCCGAGCGCGCCGCGCAGGACCTCTCCGTAGCGGGCGCGCAGCGGATCGCCGATCGAGGGCTCCTCCAGGAGGCGCTGGAAGAGGAGGTTCACCTGGAGGTACTCGACGCGATCGGAGGCCGGCTGGCGCTCCGTCTCCCACGTCTGGCCGAAGCTCGCGTTGAAGTCCCACGGCGCGTAGCGGAACACGCCGCCTGCGACCGGATCGCGGTAGTGGTAGCTGTTCTTTCCGGCCGAGTCGTCGGCCATGATGAACGTGACGAAGATCCACCAGTCCTCGTAATCGCGCAGATCGATCCGTGACCCGATCTCGGCGGCGAACGCGGCCTCATCGGACGTGGCGACGAAGCTCACGAGGTCCTCCAGGTCCGCGAACGCGTCCGGCTCGCCCTCGTCCGGCGCCCCCTCTTTCTTCTCGAAGCCGTCGTGCAGCGTCTCCTTCGGCTCGCCGTTGCGCGTGGTCAGCGCGAAGTTCGCGGCGTGGCTGACCGCCTTGTAGAGGTTGCCGTCCTGCGAGTACCCGTGGTCCTCCATCAGGTAGCCGTCGACGTGATCGGCGACGGTGTAGAGCCCCGCGTACTGCCCGTCGAGGTACACAACGGCGCTGTACGTCTTGATCTGGATGTGCTCCGGATCGAGGCGGTTCCAGAGGTCGTACGCAAGGCGTTACCGGACATAGGAGTTGTCGTCGAACGTCGAGACGAGCACGACCTTGCGGCGATCGGTGAACCCGCCTGCCTCGTCGGGCTCGTTGAACTTGTCTTCCTTTGGGAACTTGAGGGTGAAGCTGTTCTTCGGATACCCGAGCGAGCTCTCGCCGCGGAGCTCCGCCTCGGCCATGTACGTGTGGCCGCGGTAGACCACCGTGGCCGGCGCGTACTCCTTCGCCTCGGGGGTCGGCGAGAGGAAGAGCACCGGCAAGCCGTACTCCTCGGGATAGCGGGCCGGATCGACGACAGGCACGTTCGACGGATCGGCAAAGGCGTCGGCGACGCCGATCTTGACGCGCCCGACCTCGGACGTCTGCGCGACGCGGATCTCGATCTCGTAGACCGCGGCCTGGTCGAGCCCGGGTGAGAACGTCACCTCGCGCGCGACAGGGTCGTAGCTGGCGCCGTCGGGGAGCGGGCCGACCTCGATCGCGCCGTCGGGGAGCGCGAGGCCGGTCGCGCACGTCACGGGGAACGTCACGGTCTCGCCCTCGAGGAGCCAGTGGGGTCCGCCGCCCGACGGCTCGCAGCGCGACCCCTCGGGGCCGGACGACCCGCCAGCGGTCGCGCCGGCGGTCGCGCCCGCGTCAGCGGGCGACTCGCCGGAGCAGCCGGCACCTTGCAAGGATCCCAGGACCAGGGCCGTCGCCAGCGGCAGGAGAAGGCGGGGGTTGCGCATGCTGGCGATCCTAGCCGAGCGCGCGCGGCTCGGCCCCCGTGCTGGATGTGCGCTGGCATCCGCACGCGCGCCGACACGCGCCTCTCCGTTCTCACGTCGCGGCCGCTCGAGGACCGCCGCCGTCCTCGTCGAGCTCGGCCCTTGACACACCGCCGACTGGCTATTAAACAATCGTTTGAAACGGTCGATTGACAGGAGCGCTCGCGGAGATGCGGCGCCTGAGCCGGCCGGGACGACAGGAGGCGTGGGATGACCAGGGGCGAAGCTGTGCGCAGGGCACGGAGCGCGGTTGTGTTCGTGCTCGGGGCGGTGGGGACGATGGGGTGTGGTGGCGACGGGGAGGCGCCCGCGTCGCCGGGGCCGGAGGTGACGTGGTTCCGGGACATCCAGCCGCTCGTGGAGCGCTCGTGCGCCTCCTGCCACGACGGCGCGGGCGTCGGCGGGGTGGCGCTGACGGACGCGGCGACGGCGCAGCGGCTGGCCGCGCTCATGTCGCTGCGGGTGAGCGCGGGGGACATGCCGCCGCCGGTGCTGGACCCGAGCTGCCGCAGCTACGAAGGCGCGGAGCGGATGAGCCTCAGTCGAGAGGAGCGCCTCCTCTTCGACGCATGGGCGCGCGACGGCGCTCCGCTCGGCGATCCGGTCGACTCGCCGCCGCCGCGGAGCCGGGCGGACACGATCGAGTCGCCCGACGCCACGCTCGAGATGCCCGAGGAGCACGAGGTCTCCCTCGACGACGACGGCAACGAGTACTTCTGCACGATCATCGACAACCCCTTCTCCGAGCCGGCCTGGATCACGGCGTTCGAGGCGGAGGTCGGCAATCCGGCCGTTGTGCACCACATGGCCGTGTACCGGGATCTCGGCGGCGACGCGGGCATCGGTTATGGCGTCGCGCCGGGGACGCGCGCGTTCCCGTGCCGCGATCCGGTCATCGAGCTCGACTGGCAGCTGCTCCACAGCTGGGCGCCCGGCGTCGGGGTGACGCGGCTGCCGGAGGGCGCCGGGGTCCGCGTCGAGCCCGGAGAGCAGCTCGTGATGCAGATGCACTATTTCGGGCGCAGAAACTCGGCTGCGCGCGATCGGTCCGGCTACCGCCTGGAGCTCTCGCGCGAGGCGCCTCGCGCCGAGGTCTACATGGATGTGTTCGGCCCGGTCCCCTTCACGATCCCCGCGGGCGCCGAGGCGCACACCGAGCGGAGCTCCGCGCCGAACGAGGGCCCGCCGCTGCTCGTGTACGGCGTCATGCCGCACATGCACGTGCTCGGCCGCTCCTACAGGGCCTGGATCGAGCGCGACGGCGGAGAGAGCGAGTGCGCCGCGCGCGGCGAGTTCGAGTTCCACCACCAGGCGCTCTACATGTTCGATGAGCCGATGCGCTGGGGGTCGGGCGATCGCTTCGTCACCGAGTGCACGTGGGACAACACGGTGGACAGCGAGGGGCAGTTCTCCCTCCCGCCGCAGGACGTGCCCTGGGGGGAGGGGACGAATCAGGAGATGTGCTTCATGATCGCTTATTTATCGAAGGAGTGATCTCCGGTGAGACTGGCGCTTACAGGTCCATGATCTCGACGTGATCCGACTCGGACGCCCCCTCCGTGATGCGCAAGAGGCCGTCGAGCAGGTGGCCGAAGACGTCGTCGAGGCTGTCGCCGCATGGCGCGCCGAGCAGCGGAACCGAGTCCCCCCAGTCCGTGACGAGCATCGTCTCGATCTCCTCCGGCGGCGGCCAGCGCAGGCTGAGGACCGCGCGCGTCCGGCCGCTGATCGCCAGGTCGTCGATCGATCGGCCCGCGAGCTCGGCGCGCGCGCGCCTGAGCTCGTCGTGGAGCCTTCGCGCAGGGAGCTTCACGCGCTGCCCGCCGAGCGCCGCGGCGGCGCCGTGGACGGTCGCGAACTCCGCGCTCGGCCGCCCGTCCTCGAGGTGGTGCTGGATGCTGTCGCGCATCAGCGCATACACGATCCAGCGCTGCTCGATCCACCCCTTCGGCCCGGAGAAGGACAGGCTCATGACAGAATTTCTAGCCTGCTCATTGTTTGAGATCAAAATAATTTGGGCCGGGCGTGCCGGTCTGGCCAGCGCGCTCGGCCCCGGGGGCCCGAGAACACGCCCGCGATCGAGCGCAGCTCCGCGGGCCCTGGCCGGCGCGCGCGGTCTTGTCGCCGCGCGCGAAGCGCTCGATGGCCCGATCGAGCGCCGCCAGCGGGGAGTGGACGCGACCCTCAGGGCTCCTGCTCGCCGTCGCTCCCCCCGCCGAACCAGCGCTGGAGCGTCCGCCGATCGACGCCGAGCAGGGCCGCCGCCCGCTGCTTCTTGCCGCCCACGCGCCGCAGGACGAGCTGCGCGTACTCGCGCTGGAGCTCGTCGAGCGTCATCAGCCGATCCGCGGCGGCATCGAGGAAATCCGGCGCGCCCCGCCGCGCGCGCACGCCCTCGGGGAGGTCGTCCGGGGAGATCCGCGCGCCGTCGCAGAGCGCCGCCGCCCGCTCGATCGCGTTCTCCAGCTCGCGGACGTTGCCGGGCCAGTCGTACGCGAGCAGGCGCTTCACCGCCGCGCCCGAGAACCCGGCGATCGGCTTGCCCGCGTTCGCGGCCGCGCGGGCCAGGAAGTGCTCGGCGAGCGGCAGGATGTCGTCCGTGCGGTGCCTGAGCGACGGGATCGCGATCTCGATCACCGCGAGCCGGTAGAAGAGGTCCTCGCGGAAGCTGCGCTCGGCGACCGCCGCGCGCAGATCGCGGTTCGTCGCCGCGATGACGCGCACGTCGACGGGCTCCGACGACGCCGAGCCGACCGGGCGGACCTCCCGCTCCTGGAGCACCCGCAGGAGCTTCGCCTGGAGCGGGAGCGCGAGCTCGCCCACCTCGTCGAGGAACAACGTCCCGCCGTCGGCCTCTTGGAACATCCCGGGCCGGTCGCTGCGCGCGTCCGTGTAGGCGCCCTTGCGCACCCCGAAGAGCTCCGCCTCGATGAGCGACTCCGGGATCGCCGCGCAGTTGACCGCCACGAACTTCCTCCCGCGACGCCGGCTCTCGCCGTGGAGCGCGCGCGCCACGAGCTCCTTGCCGCTCCCGCTCGGGCCGCTCACGAGGACCGTCGCGCGGCTGTCGGCCACGCGCCGCACGAGCGCGATCACCTCCTCGATCGCCCGGCTGCGCCCGATCATGCCCGCGATCGAGAACCGCTGCGCGACCTCCGAGCGGAGCTCGGTCAGCTCGACCGTCATCGCCCGCTGCCCGAGCGCCCGCTCCATGCGGAGCGCCATGTCCGCGGGCTGGAACGGCTTCGGCAGGTAGTCGAACGCGCCGGCGCGCATGGCGCGGACCGCGGTGTCGATCGAGCCGAACGCGGTCATGGCGATGATCGCCGTCCGGGGGTCGAAGCGCGCGATCCGCTCGATGAGCTCGATCCCGTCCATCTCGGGCATGCGCACGTCGGTCACGACGAGGTCGAACTCCCGCTCTTCGAGCAGCGGGAGCGCGAGCAGCGGCGCGGTCAGCGTCGCCGGCTCGTGGCCCATGTCGCGGGCGATGTCGGCCACGAGCTTCACCATCTCGAGCTCATCGTCGACGATGAGCACCTTCGCGCGGGCGCTCACGATCGAGCCTCCGCGCGCGCGGGCAGCGGCGCGGACGCGCCGCGCGGCAGGGTGACGCGGAAGCAAGCGCCGCCGTGGTCCGTCGGGACGAGCTCGACCGAGCCGCCCGCCTCGCGCACGATCCCCTCGACGATCGCCAGGCCGAGGCCGGTGCCGCCGCGATCGCCCTTCGACGTGAAGAACGCCTCGAAGATGTGCTCGGCGACCTCGGGAGGGATCCCGGGCCCGCGGTCCTCGACCTCGATGGCCGCCTTGCGGGCGTCGACGGTCTGGAGCCGCACCGTGATCTCGCCCCCGCGAGGTTGCGCCTGCGCCGCGTTCAGGCACAGGTTGAACGCCACCTGGAACAGGTGGTCCGCGTCGAGCACCGCGTGCAGCGGCGCCCCGTCGTGCTCGATCCGGGTCGCGACCCCGCGCTGCCGGCACTCCGGCCCGAGGAACGCGAGCACCTCGCGCGCGACCTGGGCCACGTCGCTCCCGCGGCCGAGGAGCCTCGGCGGCCGGGCGACCGAGAGCAGCCGCGCCACCACGCGGGAGATGCGCTCGGATTGCGTCGCGATCGTCTCCAGCTCGCCGCGGGCCGGCTCGGGCCACCCGGGCTGGTCGGCGAGGCGGCGGGCGCGCGCCAGGATGACGCTGAGCGGGGAGCCGATCTCGTGGCCGATCGAGGCGACCACCTGCCCGACGGCCGACAGCGCGTGCGCCTGCTGCAGCTTCCGCTCGGCGGCGGCGCGGGCGGCCTGCTCCTGCTCCAGGCGGGCGCGCGCCTCGGTGAGCGAGGCCGTCATCGCGTTGAACGCCCGCGCGAGCCGCCGGAGCTCCTCGGCGCCCGCCTCGGGCACCGTCACCTCGAGCTCCCCCCGCGCCACCCGCTCGACGCCCGCCACGATCGCGCCGGCCGGGCGCCCGACCGTCGCCCGGCTCGCGAACGCGGCGATCAACGCGACGGCGGCGAGCAGCGCGGCCCCGGCGAGCGCCAGGCCCCGGTTCGAGCTCCGCGCGAAGGCGTCCAGGTAGCGGAGCTCCCGGACGACGACGGCGACGACCGACAGACCCCGCTGCGAGAACGTGACCGTGCGGACGAGCGCCGGCCCTCCGCCGAGCGTCCGCTCCTCCTCGATCTCCGCGCCCGTCGCGAGCGCCCGCCGCGCCAGCGCCGCGAGCTCGGCCGACTCGCCGGCGATGGGATCCGTCACGAGGATCGGGCCCCCGCGCTCGTCGAACGCCGCGATCCCGAGGATGCGATCGGCCTGCGCGAGCCGCTCGATGCGCTGCTTGAGCAGCGCGACCTGGCCGCGCTCGACGGCCCCGCCGATCGCCGCCTCGACCAGGCTCGCGTGGTGGCGCAGCTCGGCCGACGCCTGGTTGCGGAGGAACTGGTGCCGCGTCGTGTGGATCGCCGCCCCGTAGAGCGCAACGGCGAGGACGATCGGCACGAGCAGCATGAGCCAAAGCTGGAGCGTCAGCCCCATCGCGCTCCGTTCCCCTAGGCTGTGCACGGCCATGCGATCCATTGTCCCAGATGCGACACGATGTCGCACCTCATGGGGCCTCGCAGGTGGAGCCCGGCGTGCTGCGCGGCTCCGGCGCGCGGCCCGCGGCTGCAGGGCCGCCGACGGCGGCGAGGAGGCGGCGGAGCGGCGCGAAAGCCGTCTTTTTCTTCATGCGCCGGCAATCAGCAACTCCCAAGCCACGCGGGCACGGATGCTGCTCTACCGCGGCCAGGCTGCCCTCGCCCGAGGGCCTCTCCGCGCAGGGCGCCCGGAACGGCTCCTGCGATCCATCCACGGCCGCTCGCCGCCTGCGCACCGGCGCGCGGGGCTCTCGCTCTGGAAAACGACGTGATCCCGGATTCCCTCATCAAGCGATGTTTCCCGGCGTTCGTCGGCGGGATGATCCTAGTCGCCGCGTACCAGCAGGCGTCCGGGATCTCGTACCTGGTGGAAGAAGCGTGGCTGTCCGGGCTGCCGCCGGCGCGGCCGCAACCGCGGTCACAGCCGCGGCCCCTCCTGGACGACGGCGATCACACGACCAGCGCGGCAGCCATCGTGGCGCGGAACCCGTTCGACTCGGTGACAGGGCCCCTCACGCCGAAGCCCGCCAGCCAGGAGGAGGACGAGGCGTCCGCCGTGGGCGCCGATCCTCTGCTGGATCCGATCTGCGAGGGCGCGCGCGTCCTCTTGATCGCCGCCTCGGAGGATCCCTCCTGGTCCTTCGCCACGATCGCGGCCGGGCGAGGGGAGCCGCTCCTGCGCCGGGAGGGCGACGCGGTCGAGGGCCGCTCGGTCGTCGCGATCGGCTGGGATCGTGTCTGGCTCGCCGAGCCGGGGGCGCGGTGTCAGGTCCGCATCGGCGACAACCGGGGCGCGCCGCGCGCGACGCCCGCGCCACCGCCCGCGGCGCCGCGGCCGAAGCGCGGCGCGCTCCCGCGGGAGATCGCGTCGAAGATCCGGAAGGTGAGCGACCGCGAGTTCGTGGTCGACCGGACGGCGATCGATCTGGTCCTGGAGAAGCAGGGGGAGCTCATGCGCTCCGCGCGGATCGTGCCTGCGCGGGAGGGGGAGCGCGTGGTCGGCGTCCGCCTCGCCCGCGTCGCGCCCGACTCGCTGCTGACCGCGGTCGGCCTGCGCAAGGGGGACACGATCCGCTCGATCAACGGCTTCGACATGACCGATCCGCAGAGCGCGCTTCAAGCCTACGCCCGGCTGCGCTCGGCGAACAACCTCGCGATTTCCCTCCAGCGGGGGGGAAAGGACATGACGATCGATCTCCGGATCCAGTGAGGCGCGGCTCACGCGCTGCGCGGCGTGCCATCGATGAAGATGAACAGGAGATCTCCGAGTACCTGCTCACGGCGTCGCTCGCGAAGGAGCGAGGCGCGTCCCTCTCGAAGGCGGCGTGGTCCCAGGTCCACCAGATCATCTGGGGCGGCGGCGCCCTTCGGCTCGTGCTCACCATGACCCTGGGGCTGATCCCCCTGGCCGGCGCGGTGACGAACGCGATCACGGCGTTCGTTACAACCGAGTACCTCGGGCACTACGTGGACAGGGCCCTCGACAACCCGGACAAGCCGACTCCTGTCCTGTCGATCCAGGATATCCCGGACTCCATCACGTCCCGCTTCACCACGCGAGCGCGGTAGGCAAGCTCCCAGCCATCTGCACGCGCTGCACGTCCTCCTGCAGGAGCGCCACATGGCCCGGGCCGCCCAGCGCCTGGGCATCACGCAGTCGTCGATGAGCCACCGGCCTGATGATCGTCGCCAGCTCGGATCTCCTGATGAACGCGCCGATGCCCCTCGTGCACGCGGTGGCCGGGGTCCTGGGCCTGGTCGTCCGCGAGGCGCCGCTCGCCCTGCCGCCGCTCCCCTTCGCGCTGCTGTGGCATGAGCGCTTCCAGGCCGATCCCGCGCACCGCTGGGCACGCGAGCGGGTCGCCGCGGCGATGCGTCGTCGCCTCGGGCCCGACGACGCGGCGGGGCGCGCCGCCCCCCGGTCGCGCCGCGCTCGGTGACAGGTCCTGCCCGCGCCCATCGAGAGAGCGTGGCTAGGGAGTGGCTCGGCAGAGATCACTCGAGCGGCAGGCGACGATCCGGCCGAGGGTATCGAACGGATTGTTGCAGTCGTCGTTGCGGATCTCCTGCAAGCACTCGTTCAGCTCCTTGGAATCGATGCCGCCCGGGCACTCGGCGAAGTTGAGCTCGTCGCGCCACTCGGCACGGATCCTGGTGGCGCAGGCGTCCTTGCTCGCATACTCGCGGCCTTGGCCGACGTTGTTGCACCGCGCCTCGCGGTCGCACCGCGCCGCGACGATGCTATCGACCGCGCTCGCGACCGCCGTCCGCGCCTGGGCCTGGACGCCCTCCGGGGGGCGCGTCGTCCCGAGCGCCCTTTCTTCTCGATCACATGCCGTCGCGAGCAGGGTCGCCGCCGCCGCGAGGACCAGGCCCGCTACCGATGTCCCATGGTTCGTTCGCATCATCTCTTCCTCCCCAACCAGCCCGATCGCGCAGATCGGGCGCTGTCCAGCGCGCCGCGATCGCGCGATGGTGGTGCCTCTCGGCCGGAGCACATCCACCTCGATGGCGACATCCCGGATTGGACGGCGTCATCAGGCCGCGCGATCGCGATCCAGGCGGGCGCCAGCAGGGCACGCCGGCCGTGGCGAGCGCGTCACCTGCTACTGCGCCGCGGGCGGCTGGACGCCGAGCCGCTGCACGAGTTGCCCCATCGCCCTGGCCGCTTCGTCCTCTGCGAGCTGTCCGTCGTTGTTGGTGTCGGCCATGGCGAAGGCCACCTTGGCCGGCCCCTGGAGGGCTGCCTGGAACTCCTGCGACGTCAGGCGCCCGTTCCGGTCGCCGTCGGCTGCCTCGAACGCCGACCGGCCCAGCGCCCGCGCGCCCTCCCACGCCACGCCGCTGGCCTCGGCGCGCGAGAGGACCCCGTCGCGGTCCTGATCGGCCGCGCGGTACAGGTCCTCGACCGCGCCGCGGGCCGCGTCGCGCGCCTCGGCGATGGGGAGCGGCTTGCCGTAGTCGACGTCGAACAGCCGGGCCAGCGTCGCGAAGGGGCTCTTGCCGGTCGTCTTGCGCGCCTCCTGGAAGAGCGCGGCGGCCGCGGGGTTCTGGTCCATGAACTCCGCTCGCACCTTCCGGCCCTCCTCGGGCGTCACCACCGCGTCGCCGTTCTCGTCGGCGCGAAAGAAGAAGCCGCCGACCACGACGTTCGTCAGGCCGAGCGCTTCGTCCTTCGAGAGCGCCCGGTCCTCGTTCGAGTCCGCCAGCGCGATGAGGCGGGTCATGGTGGCCTCGATCTCGGCCTCGGGGCGGCAAGACAGCACGCCGCCAACCTCGACGTCGGCCGGAGGAGCCTGCCGCGCTGCGCTCTCCGGAGGCTCCTGCGCGCCGCGCTGCTGCTGTTGCGCCGGAGGTTCCTTCTGCAGGTTCTCCCCGAGGGCCTCTCCGCGCGGCTCATCGGTTCGACAGCCGGCGACGGCCACGATCAGAACCGTCCCCGACCAGAGCATCCGCGTGCTGGTTCTTCGCAACATGCCCCGACATCTTGCGATTGGCGTGCCTCTGCCGACGCCGAGCTCGGCCATCGCACGCCAGGGACACCGCGGAGCGCTTCGCCGGCAGGGATCGGCCGGCGCGAGACGCCGGGCCGGCAGCGCCGCCACAGGCTCGACACGCGCTGCCGCAGACGCCTCGGTGCCCGCAAGGGAACGCCGCGCCCGTCCAGCGACGGGCACGCCTGCAAGCGACGGTGCTCCCGGAGCGGCGCCGGGCACGGCCGAGCGCCGTCACCGTCATGCGCACTCGTGAGCTGGACTCGAGAGCCCGGGCGCACGCCCGCCGCACGCCCGCCGCACGTCAGGCTGGCACGAGCGCGCCCTCGGTGGCTTGACGTGCGACCCCGCCGGCGGAATAGGCGTGTGCAGAGGCGCAGCGGCGCGCCCGCGGAGCCGATATGGTGGAGCGGAGACCGGCTTCGGACGCCGACGGGCGCGGGCAGGCGCGATCGAGCGCCATCGCCGCGGTCGCGACCGTGGCGGTGATCGGGCTGCTCCTCTGGGTGCTCGGGGCCGTGTTCGAGGTGGTCTTCCTCGTCTTCGCGGCGCTCCTCCTGGCCATCGTTCTGCGCGGCATCGGGGACTGGCTGAGCCGCCATTCCCCTCTCTCGAGCGGCTGGGCGCTGGCCGTCACCGTCGCCGCGCTCGCCGCCGCCGTCACGGCGGGCGCCTGGCTCATCGCACCGTCGCTCGCCGCGCAGGTGGACGAGCTCGCGCAGCGCTTGCCCCAGGCGGCGCGCCGCGCGGCCGAGCACGCCGGGCGGTACGCCTGGGGCCGTGAGCTCGCCGAGCGCCTCTCGGACGTGCAGGTCCTCCCGCACGCGCGGCAGGCCCTCCTCGGCGCCACACGCCTGCTCTCGACCACGCTCGGCGCCCTTGCGGGCGCGGTGGTCGTCCTGTTCCTGGGCCTCTTCCTCGCGGCCGAGCCCGCGGCGTATCGCAAGGGCCTGCTCCGCCTCGTCCCCGTCGCGCGGCGGGCCCAGGCGTCGACGGTGCTCGATGACATGGGGCACCTCCTCCGCCGATGGCTGCTCGGGAGGCTGCTCTCCATGGCCATCGTGGGCGTCATGACGTGGATCGGCCTCGCGCTCCTCGGCATCCACCTGGCGCTGACGCTCGCGATCCTGGCGGCGGTGCTGACGTTCGTTCCTTACGTCGGACCGGTGCTCTCGGCCGTCCCCGCCGCGCTGCTCGGCCTGCTGCAAGGCCCGGCCCTGGCAGGCTACGTGATCGCGCTCTACCTGGGCATCCAGGTCGTCGAGAGCTACCTGATCACACCGCTCATCCAGCGGAGCACGGTGTCGCTGCCGCCGGGGCTCATCCTGGTGACGCAGGTGCTGATGGGCACGCTGACCGGCGGCCTCGGCGTCGTCCTCGCCACGCCGATCCTGGTCGTCCTCGTCGTGCTCGCGAAGCGGGTCTACGTCGAGGGCGTGCTGGGCGACACCACGGTGAGCCAGGGGGAGGATGCGCCGGTTCCGGGGCTCCCTGAGCAGCGGTAGGCCATGAGCGCCAGCGCCGCGCCTCCCGGCGAGAGCCCCTCTGCGTGGGCGCAGGCCGTCGACAAGGTGCATCACCTGGCCGCCGACCTGATCTCCTCGCTGCCCAGCATCGGGATCGCGCTCGCCGTGTTCGCGGCCTTCTACGTCGCCGGCAAGCTGCTCAGGACCACGATCCGGCGCATCGCGATGACGCGGCGCCGGAACCAGAACCTCGGGCTGGTCCTCGGACGGCTGACCCAGGGGGCGATGTTCATCCTCGGCGCCCTCGTCGGGTGCGTCATCGTCTTCCCGAACTTCACGCCGGCCTCGCTCCTCCAGTTCCTCGGCATCGGATCGGTCGCGATCGGCTTCGCGTTCCGCGACGTGCTCCAGAACTACCTCGCGGGCATCCTCCTCCTCTTGACCGAGCCGTTCCGCATCGGCGACCAGATCCGCTTCGGCAGCTACGAGGGCACGGTCGAGGAGATCCAGACCCGCGCGACGCTCCTCAAGACGTACGACGGCCGGCGCGTCGTGATCCCGAACTCGGAGCTGTTCACGAACTCGGTCGTGGTCAACACGGCATTCGAGGTGCGCAGGATCGAGTACGACGTGGGCATCGGCTACGGCGACGATGTCGAGCGCGCCAGGGCGCTCATCCTGGAGGCGCTCCGGAGCGTGGACGGCGTGCTCCCGGAGCCAGCGCCCGACGTGCTGGCCATGGAGCTCGCCGCGAGCTCGGTGAACCTGCGCGTCCGCTGGTGGATCAGGCCTCCCCGCCAGCACGACGCGCTCGACGCGCGCGATCGGGTGCTCGTCGCCATCAAGCGGGCGCTCACCGAGGGCGGCGTGGATCTGCCTTTCCCGACCACGCAGGTGCTCTTCCACGACCAGACCGAGGAGACCGACGGCGATCGCTCCCGCCAGCGCGAGGGGTGGCCCGCCGGCAAGGGCCCGGTGCCGCGGCCCCGCGGCGTGGCCCGGGCGCAGGAGCCGCGAGACGCGGCTCCGCCGGGCCGGGGAGAGCGCCGCGATACCGACGGGGGCGCGCCTTGACCAGCGTCTCCCGGTCGGCATTGGCTCACCCGTCCTCCTTGCCTTTCACCTCCTCCTCACGCTCGGGTTCGCTGCGCAGGTGCTGCACGGAAGGCCCGTACTCGTCGACCCGCGTGCCGGGCGCCCGCACGCCCCTCCGGTACGCCGCTCGCGCGAGGATGTGCGCGCCCACGGGCGCGGTCACGCCCACGAAGAACAGCACCAGCGCCGCCTTGGTCACGCTCGCGAGCTCCTGGAAGTGCAGCGCGAGCGCGGCGAGCAGGAACGCGAGCCCCAGCGTCGCAGCCTTGGTCGGCGCGTGGATGCGCGCATAAAAGTCCGGCAGGCGCAGGACGCCGAGCGACGCCACGAACATGAAGAACGTCCCCGCCACGGCGGCGGCGATCTCGAGCGCGCTAGCGAGCAAGGGAGCCCTCCAGGTAGGCGGCCAGCGAGATGGTGCCGATGAACCCGAACAGCGCGGTCACCAGCACCATGTCGATGAACGCGTCCGTGGCGAGCAGCATCGACGCCACGAGCGCCACGCCGACGACATTCATCAACAGGCAATCGAACGCGAGCAATCGATCGAAGTTCGTCGGCCCGCGCGCGACGCGGATCGTGCAGAGCCCGATGCCGGCGCCGAGCACGAAGAGCGAGGCGAAGAGGACGGCGGACCGCGGATCGACGCTTCCCATGTCATTCCTCCAGCGATGGCGGCAGCCCGCGGCCTGCGGCGCGCTGGATCAGACGGACGAACCGGCGCAGCCGGCCGCGCAGCTCCGCGGGATCGCGCGCGTAGAGCGAGTGGACGTAGAGCGCCTGCTCCTCCAGGCCCACGTCGACCGTCAGCGTGCCCGGGGTCAGGGAGATGAGGCTGGCGAGGAGGATCGTCTGCACGGGGCTCAGGGCGCGCACATCGAGGCGGACGAACGCCGGATGGAACACGGACCGCGGGCGGAGGATGTCGCGCGCGAGCGTGAGGTTCGAGAGGACGAGCTCCTTGACGAAGCTCCAGGCCAGGGCGAGCACGCCCGCCGCAGCGCGCGCGTAGAAGCTCCTGCCGAGCGCTCGCTCGGTGAGCGCAATCGCGCCGAAGCCGACGAGGAAGCCCACGACCAGGCGCCCCAGGGAGAACTCCACCTGGAGCAGGACCCAGACGATCGCGAGGAGCAGGTTCAACGCGAGGCGGTTCATCGGCTCATCGTCGCTGGACGAGGACCGCGTCCACGTACGGCGTCACCTCCAGGAGCGTGGTCGCCGTCCGCTCGAGGTGCGCGAAGAGCGGCGCCGCCGCGAGGCCCAGGATCACGGTCAGCGCGCCGAGGACGAGCGTCGCGCCCAGCATGCCCCGGTCGCCGCCGGCGCCGCGCGTGCGCAGGCCGGTGGGCTCCCCCCAGAAGACGGCCGTCCATATCTTGAGCATCGACGCGAGCGTGAGGAGGCCGACGACGAGCGATACCGTGGTGGCGACGACGGCTCCGGCCCGGAAGCCAGCGACGACGAGCAGCAGCTTGCCCCAGAACCCGCTGAGCGGGGGCAGTCCGGCCAGCGACATGGCAGGGACGAAGAAGCCCGCGGCCACCCACGGGTGCGCGCGCGCGAGCCCGCGGGCGTGGCCGAGCGCCCCCGGCCCTGCGATGCCCTCCACGACGCCTCCTGCGAAGACGAGCGCTGTCTTCGCGACCATGTTGTGGAGCGTGTGGAACAGCCCCGCTGCCACCGCGATCGGGGTGAACAGCGCTAGCCCGAAGATCATGTAGCCGACCTGGCTGACGATATGGAACGACAGGATGCCGCGCATCGTGCTTCGTCCGAGCGCCCCCACGACCCCGACGACCATCGTGACAGCGGCGATCACGAGGAGCGCCGAGCGGAGCCCGCCGGGCGCGGCGGCGCCCAGGAGCGGGACGGCGCGGAACAGCGTGTAGACGCCCACCTTGGTGAGGAGCCCGGCGAAGAGGCCGTTCACCACGGCCGACGCCTCCGGGTACGCGTCGGGCAGCCAGAAGAACACCGGCGCCAGGGCCGCCTTGACCATGAAGACGACGATCACCAGCGCCCCCGCGCCCCAGAAGGCGGACGGCAGGCCCCCCTCGCGGGTGCGCACCGCGAGCTCGGCCATGTTCACGGTGCCGGCCGTGCCGTAGACCGCGCCGACGCCGCCGAGGAGCACCGCGCTGGCGACGAGGTTGATCACCACGTACGCGAGCGCATGCCGTTGCGCTGCAGCCCGGGTGCCGAGCGCGAGCAGCGCGAAGGACGAGAGGAGCATGAGCTCGAAGAAGACGAACAGATTGAAGAGATCGCCGGTCACGAGGGAGCCGTTGACCCCTGCCATCATGAGCTGCTGGAGCGGATAGAAGCACCGCCGCTCGCGCGCGCCGCGCAGCGATCCGGGCGCGTAGGCGAGCGCGGCCAGGGCGATGATCGACGCGAACAGCAGCATCAGGGCGGAGAGCGCGTCCGCCACCCACACGATGCCGACGTGCGGGCGCCAGCCCCCGATGGGGAGCACGAAGATCGCGCCGCGGGCCGTCCGGGCGGTGAGCAAGAGAGCGGTCGTGAAGAGGAGGGCGCCGCTGGCGAGCGACAGCCACCGTTCCAGCCGCGGCCTCCCGGAGAACAGCGCCAGGAGCACCGCGGTGAACAGGGGCAGCAGCACCGGCACCACCACGATCGCGGCGTTCATGCGTCGTCCCCCCCGGACGGCTCATCGCTCCCCTTCCTCCGGTGGATGTCGACGGCCATCGCGAGCAGGAAGGCGGCCATCCCGAAGCCGATCACGATCGCCGTGAGGATGAACGCCTGCGCGAGCGGATCGGCCGTGGGGCGGGCGAGGGCGGCGGCCGGATCTTCCTCCGGGATCAGCGGCGGCGCCGCGCCCGCGGGCATCCCCGAGGCGGTCAGCACGAAGAGGTTCACGCCGTTGGACAGCAGGAAGAAGCCCATCGCCACGAGCTGCACGTCGCGGGACAGCATGAGATACAGACCCGCAGCGAGGAGCGCCCCGGCGGCGATCGCGGCGGCTCCGATCACGGCGGCGCCTCCGCGGAGAAGGCGTCGAGCACCTTGATCGCCGCGCCGACCACCGTGAGATAGACCCCGACGTCGAAGAGCAGCGTCGTCGAGAGGCGGAGCGCGGGAGCCTCGTCGGCGCCGATCGGCACGTGGTAATGGGTCAAGAAGCCCTGGCCGCGCGCGACGGCAGGCAGCCCCGACGCCGCGGCGATGAGCAGGCCTATCCAGGGCATCCGGCAAGCGAGCGGGTTGAGCGCGGCCCGCACGGTGCCCGCGCCGAAGGCCAGGGCCGCCAGGACGAACGCGATGGTCGTGACGAGCCCGGCGATGAAGCCGCCGCCCGGCGCGTCGTGCCCGCGGAGCAGCAGGAAGAGCGCGAAGACGACGATCAACGGGAGCACCCCTGTGGCGACGTAGCTCAGGAAGGGCGATCGCATGACCCGGCCCCCCCATGCCTGGACGCCTGAGCCGGCTCGCGCCGCGGGCGCAGCGCCGCCACGCCCAAGGCGGCGACGGCGAGCACGGTGATCTCGCCGAGCGTATCGGCGCCCCGGAAATCCACGAGGATGACGTTGACGACGTTTCTCCCGTGCGCCTCGGGGAGCGACAGCGCGAGCTGATCCGCTCCGGCAGGGGCGCTCGGAGGATGGACACCGGTGCTCCAGGCGAGGGTCGCCGCGAGGACCGCCACGGTGCCGGCCACGGCGGCGTGCGCGATGCGCACCCCTCGAGGCCGCGCGTCGGGAGCGAGCCTGGGGAGCCTGCGAAAGACGAGCAGGAGCAGGATGAGCGAGACCGTCTCGACCAGGACCTGCGTGAGCACGAGGTCGGGCGCGCGGAAGACGATGTAGAAGACCGCGACGCCGTACCCCGCGACCGCCATGGTCACGACCCTGGCGACACGGCTCGTCCCGAAGGGCGTCAGCGCGGCCCCGGCGACGATCATGAGCGCCGGGAGGCAGGCGACCCCGAGATCGGGGCCCCACGTCCCCGTGGCGCCGAGCCCATCCCCCAGGGCGACGGCGGAGCACGACGCCGCGGCGGCGAAGAGGAGCATCACCGCCAGGTAACGCGGCAGTCCCCCGGCCTGTACGGCTCGACCGGCCCAGCCCGAGAGGCGGAGGACGACCCCGGAGATGCGGTCGGAGAGGATCTGCGTCTCCGGCTCGCTGGGGGGCTTCGCGTGCAGCCTCCAGAGGAGATAACCGCCCGCCCCCAGCGCGATCGTGATCAAGCTGAGGGCGAAGAGGGCGTCCGCGTGGTGCCACACGGCCAGCCACCCCAGCCGCTCGGCTCCGGGCTCGAGCAGAGAACCCAGCCGCCCCGGAGCCACGCCGCCGAGCACCTGCGGGGCGAGCAGGAGGAGGGGGACGACGAGCAGCCATGGCGAGAGCTGGTGTCTCGGATGGCCGCGATCCTCGGGCGGAATGTCGGGGCCCCAGAACGAGCCGACGAAGAGCTTGAGCGCATAGGCGACCGCGAGGGCCCCGCCCACGACGGCCGCCACGACCGCGACCACGCCGGCCGGGGAGCGATCGGCGAGCAGCGCCTCGAAGAGGATCTCTTTGCTGATGAAGCCGAACACGAAGGGAAAGCCCGCCATGGCGGCGGCGCCGAACCCGATCAAGACCCCGGCGACCGGCTCGCGCCGGAACCAGTGCTCCCTCTTCAGCACCGAAAGATCGCGTGTCCCCGTCACCTTCTCCATCCAGCCGACGAGCAAGAACAGAGAGGACTTGTACAGCGCGTGGTTCGCGATAGTGAGCAGCTCACCGCGCGTCCCGGTCCTCGCATAGAGGCCGTAGAGCGCGGTCAGCACGCCGAGGTACGCCACCGTGCTGTACGCGAGGAGCTTCTTCAGGTCCCAGGCCCGGACGGCGTCCCATCCGGCAACGACGAACGTGGTGAGCCCCACCGTGACGAGGACAGGCTGCCAGACGGGGGACGCATGGAACACCGGGAACAGGCGGCCCATCAAGAAGACACCTCCCTTCACCATGGTGGCGGAGTGAAGATAGGCGCTGACGGGCGCGGGCGCGGCCATGGCGCCCGGGAGCCAGAAATGGAACGGGAACTGCGCCGATTTGGTGAACGCCCCCACGAGCAGGAGGATGAGCGCGGGGACATGCGCCGGGTTCGCCACGAGCTCGCCCGCGCGCGGGGCGAGCTCGGACAGGTTGTACGTGCCGGCCAGCTGCCCGAGCAACACCACGCCGGCGAGCATCGCGAGGCCCCCTGCGCCCGTGACCAGGAACGCGCGGACCGCGCCGCTCCGCGCCTCCGGATCGGTGAAGTCCATCCCGATGAGCAGCGCGGACGCGATGGTGGTCAGCTCCCAGAAGACGTAGAGGAGCACGAGCGAGTCCGAGAGGACGACCCCGATCATGGCCCCCATGAACGCGAGGAGCGTCGCCCAGTAGGCGGGTTTGCCCTTCGGTCCTAGGTAGGCGCGGCTGTACTGGACGACGCCGAGGCCCACGCCCGCGACGAGCAGCACGAAGAAGGCGCCGAGGCGGTCCAGGCGCAAATTCGCCGCGATCCCGACGGAGGGGAGCCACTCGACCGGGATCGTCGTCGATGCACCCCCGGACACCTCGGGCCAGCGCGGAAGCATGAGGAAGAGCACGAGCACAGGGGGGAGGAGCGCGACGCGTCCAGCCCACCGCGGCGAGAGAAACAGCACGAGCGCCGCACCCAGGAAGGGAATGGCGATCGTCGATGCGAGGGTCGGTAGCATGCGAGAACCCTTGTTGCCGAACGGGGCGCGTCCCCCCTGGCATGTGGCTACGCTCTGCCCTGCATGTTGCCATGGGCTCTCTGTCCTCCGCGCGCGCTCCGCGCAGACCATCGCGCCCGCGGGCGCCGGCGCCGCATGCGTCGAGCCGCGGGCTCGCTGCGCGAGATCGAGGCTTCTGCCGGCGCATACGTCGCGGGCACGCACACGGCGCTGCACGGCAGGCTCGGCTGAAGGATGGTGCGCCAGACCGGCGCTCGCAGCAGGCGACCTTGCGACGGATCGCGAGCGAGGATCAGGAGGTCGACCTGCTCTCGCCGGGCCAGGCGGAGCAGATCGGCGGCCGGATGGCGGGTGATGACCTCGAGGTGTGAGGTCGCCCCGTCGAGCGCGCGCGGTCCGACCGCGCTGCGAGCCCCGGCCAGGGGCCTGTCGCGGTAGGGATGCACGACGCCTCGGCTCGCCGCGGCAGACACGAACCGCGTCCAGAAGCTCACGAGGCCGAGCTCTCGGTGGAAGGTCGCGACGAGCGCTTCGAGCGGCCCCGCGCCGTCGAGCTCGGTGAGCCAGCCCAGAGCGGCTCGAGCAGAGTCGGCGGGGTCGAGCCCGACCAGGACGCGCAAGCAGCGCTCGCCTTGCAGCCAATCGACCAGGCGATCGGAGTCCTCGGCGACCAGCACCGGGACGGTCGAGCTCCGGAGTATTCTTTCGACGCCATCCCCGAACAGCCGCTCGAGCCGGTTCGCGGGGCGGCGCGAGATCACCATCAGGCGGGCTCGGCAGGCGCTCGCGATCTCGGCGAGCCAGGCGTGCCGGAACCCGGCGACGAGCCGCGCCTCGACCCGCGCTCCGAGCTGTCGCAGCGCGTCGGTCTGCCGCTCGAGCATCTCGCGCTCTGGATCGAGCAACGCGCCCTGTTCATGGCCGATAAGGAGCTCGGAGCCGAGCTCGTCGACGACGTGCACGAGATGGAGCTCCTCGCCGAGCCGCTGGGCGAGGGACGCAGCGGCCCGCCCAGCCTGCTGTGCGGCCGGAGAAAAGTCGGTGTCGCAGACGATTGGCATGGACCACCGTGGAGCAGCGAAAGGTGTGCCTGCCTGTGCGGCGTGCGACGATTGCGCGCTCGGTTGCTGGTCGAGCGACCGCGCAGCCGCCTCGCCCGCCCCGACCGGCCGCGCGCGGCGTCCCGCTACCGCTCGTCTAGCAGGGCGGACGGTCGCTGGAGCTCCTCGAGCGTCCGGCTCAGCGCCTCGAGCTCCGTGGCGGCCTCGTGGAAGCGACGCTCGCCGAGCAGGCGCAGGTAGCTCGCGAAGGCGCCGTTGGCCCGCTGCGCCAGCCCGTCGGTCACGCTGGGCCCACCCGGCGCCTCGGGCACGCCGGGCAGGCCCGCCACGGCCGGCGTCGGGGGCGGCTCGCCCTCCACCAGGCCGCGCAGCGCCGCGTCGAGCGAGCTCGCGTAGCTCATCCGGTCGCCGTGCATCACCACCACCACCCGGAGCTCCGGATACGCCGCCGTGTCCGCCTGGAGGAAGATGGGCTCGACGTAGAGGAGCGTGTCCTCGACGGGGATGACCAGCGCGTTGCCGCGGATCACCTTCTGACCCCGCTGGCTCCAGAGCGAGAGCTGCGCCGACAGCACCGGATCCTGGTCGATCTTGGTATCCATCTGCTGGGTGCCGAGGACACGCGTCTCCTTGGGGAACTTGTACGCGAGCATGCGCCCGTAGTTGTCGCCGTCGGACATGCCGGCGATCCAGCCGATGAGCACCTGCCGGTTCTTCGGCGTGAACGGCAGGATCAGGGTGAACTCGGGTCGCCCGTCGCCCGGCGGCTTCCACATCACATAATAGGGCTCCACCGGCTGGACCTCCTCGTAATACTTCTCGGTCGCGCGCGTCCAGAGATCCTCCTGGTTGTAGAACACCTCGGGATCTCTCATGTGATACTTCGCGTAGACGAGCCCCTGCGCGAGGAGGAAATCCTCCGGATAACGCACGTGCGCGCGGAGCTCCGCCGGCATCTCCTCGCGCGGCAGGAGCAGGCCGGGGAAGATGCGGCTGTAGACCTGGATGATCGGATCCTCCGGCTCGAAGACGTAAAGCCGCACCGAGCCGTCGTAGGCGTCGACCACCGCCTTGACCGAGTTGCGCGCGTAGTTCGCGTGGCGGAGGTGATGCGTGAACCCTGCCCGCCCGCCCGCGTCGCCCAGCGCGTGCCCCCCGTTCATCCCGGTGTCTTCAGCGGAGAAGAAGCTCTCGCTGTAAGGGTAATAGCTCGACGTGGTGTACGCATCGACGATCCAGTGGAGCCGCCCGCCGGCGACGACGATGTACGGATCGCGATCGAGCGCCAGGAAGGGGGCGATCGCCCCCACGCGCTCGCGGACCTCGCGGCGGAACATCACCCGGCTGTCGTCCGTGGGGATGCCGGACACGAGGAAGCTCGTGCCGCCGAGCTTCCACCCGAAGAGGAGCTTTCGGAAGAAGCCTTCAAGCGCGATCCCGCCGGTGCCCGCGTAGCGCGTGTAGACGTTCTCCGAGCCGCTCGGATGGTCGAACTCCGGCTCTCTGGAGTTGGCCACCACGTAGCCGTGGGTGGTCGCTCCGTAATAGATCTCCGGGCGCTCGACCGCGAGCTCGGGGGAGACGGAGACGGGCGGGATGTCCTTCACGAGCAGGTTCGGCTGCCCGTCGTGCGTGAAGTCGTGCGCCGAGGCCATCGCGACGCCGTGACCGTGCGTGTACTTGAAGCGACGGTTGACGAAGGTCTGGTGCTCGCTCGGCAGGTTCTCCGCGCTGAGCTCGCGCGGGGCGAGCATGACCTGCCGGTAGCGGTCGCCCACAGTGTAGCGATCGATGTCGATGCCAGGTATGTCGTAATAGAGGCGGATCGCCTGGAACTGATGGAGCACGGCGTCGAGCGCGCGCGGGTCCCAGAGGCGCACCTCGGACAGGAGATCCTGGTTGTTCGCAAGGGTCTCGCGGGTGAGCCGGTCGGAGACGGGGAACTCGGTGACCTCGACGTCGTGGAGGCGGAACCCCGCGCGGGTGAACGCGATGTTGTGGGCGAGGTAGGGGCGCTCGAGCGCGAGCTCGTTGGGCACCACCTTGAGCCACTGGAAGAGCAGCGGGAGCACGAACATGCCGAGCGCCCACGGCGCCGCGACGAGGAGCGCCGGCAGCGCGGCGAGCCCCGCCACAGTGCGCCGGCCCGGCCCGCGCTCGCCGGCGGCGAGGCGATAGAGGGCGCGCTGCACGGGCGGGAGGAAGAGCGCGAACCCCACGAGCGCCGCGATGACGGCGACGATCCGGGTCGCGGGCAGGCGCACGTGGACGTCGGTCCAGCCCGGGCCCACGACCACGCCCCACTCCGAGTACATGAGGTGATAGGCCGCGAGCCAGCGCCCCCAGGCCACGACGAGGGCGAGCGCGCCGAGAGAGAAGAAGAGCGCACGGTACCGTGCGGCACCGGCCGGCGCGGCGTCCGCGGCGGAGCCCGCGACGGCCGGCGCCGCGGCGGAGCCCGCGACGGCCGGCGCCGCGGCGTGCTCCGCAGGAGGCGCCGCGGCGTGCTCCGGGGCGGGATCACGGACCCTCCGCCTCACCGGCACAAGGCCCGCGTCGACCGCCGCCCCGGCGAGCGCGAAGAGCGCGAGGGCCCACAGCAGGAAGTAAACCGCATCGTGAAACGGCAACGAGAACAGGTAGAACGAGGTGCTGCGGCCGAGGACGGGGTCGCGCAGCTCCGTGGGCGCGCGCTCGAGGAAGCGCAGGATCACCGCCCAGCCGAAGAAGCCCCAGATGGCGCCGAGCGCCGCGCCGAGAAGCGTCGGGGTGCGCCGCGCGCCGCGCGACCGCGCAGGAAGGGTCAGCAGGAAGACGACGAGCCCGCCGAGCGCTGCGGCGACGAGCGCCGAGATCAACCGGGCCAGCGTCACCTTCCAGAAGCGCGCGGTGTAACCGAGCTCGGCGAACCAGAGGTACTCGCCCCAGAAGCTCAGGAACCCGAAGAACGCGAGCGTGCTTACCACAAGCAGCGCTCCCGCCGCGATGGGCAGGCGCTTGCGCATCCACATCCCCCGCGTGATCAGGGCTGCTCCGGCGCCGAGCAGCACCAGGATAACGAGAACGTACATTCGATGCCTCCCTCGAGCAGGGCCCCACGCGGGGCGCGACAGCGTGCGCCCTCAAGGCGCAAGGACCGCGCCCGATCCAGAGCTGCGGGTGCGTGTCAGCGATGCACGGACAGGCGAGCCGGCAGCGCGCCGGGATGGTCCGCCCCTTGAGCGCCCTCGTCCGGCACGCCTCAGCCGCCCTTGAGCGCGAGCACCTGAAGCGCGTGGACGAGCTGCTGATGCATCTCCCGCTGCTGCGCGAGCAGCGACTCGAGGAGCTGCGTCACGGGCGCGGGAGCGCCGAGGCTCAGACCACCAGTCTTCGATAACGCCAGAAGGAGGCAGGCGACGGTCGCGCCGGAGTCCGGGAAGATGACGATGTTCACGTTCCTGGCGTCACCGCGGTTGTGGCCCGATGAGCTCTTGTGGAAAGCGGAAGAGCGGCTGGCTGCATCTCCCGCAGCGGCGTCGGCGTCCGCGTCCGCGTCGGCGTCCGCGTCGGTGGCCGCCGCGGCAGACGTGGCCACAGCCGAATTTCTGGATGCAGCCGAGTTCGAGGCCGAGGCAGCATTCCCCGCCACCTCGGCTTCCGCCTCCGCTTCCGCTTCGGCCGCTGCGCCATCTTCCCGATCCGGCCTGGGCTGCGCTGTCGCTGCGCTGCCCTCCGCGGCCCGCTCCCGCACGTCGTCCGGCGTGCTCGTGGCAGACGGGTTGTCTCCAGGCATATCGACCCCTCCCAGTTCCTCGTCGGTCTTCGTTCGAGCTCGCCCCGCAGCGCGGCATCACGCCGGAGGCAGCGGCTTTCCACGGTAATATCCATGAAGCCAGCGCGCGGGCTGGTCAATGGCCTGCGCCGGCCTCCCGCGAGGCGCACGCCCCTGGCGCGGCGCTCTCAGCGGCTGATCTGCAGCAGGGCGCACCGCCACCAGGGCTCGATTACCAGCAGGAGGTCGACCTGCTATCGCTCTTCGAGGACTTCGCCGTCGACAACCAGATGCTCATCGCCGCCTCGCAGATGCGCATTCTGGTGGACGCCGCCTGCCGGGGTGTCGAACGGATTGTCGCAGTCCTTGTTGCTGCGAAACGCTCACCGGGCGGGCTTCGTCGCCGCCTTCGCGGCGCCGCCGGCCGCGTCGACGCGCTGCTCGATCTCGCTCAGCTTCCTGTCGATCTCCGCCCTCGCCGAGCTCCAGGGCTGCTTCGTGTCCTTGCCGAGCTCGTTCAGAGCCCCGATCACCTCGCGGTGCTTCGCCTCGATCTCTCGCAGCGCCTGGTCGACGGGGCCCCGGTCGACGGCAGGCACGGTGGGCGCCTGCGCCTTGAGCTCCGCCGCCCGCAGCTCCAGGAGCCGAGCCCGCTTGCGCGCGTACTCGATGTACTCCGCTTTCGTGTCGTGCCGCGCGCCCTTGAGCGCCTCCTCGAGCTCCCGGCGCTCCTCGGCCACGTCCTCGCGCACGCCGGCCCGCTCCTGCCTCGCCTCTCTCCTGGCCTCGGCGATCTCCTCCGCGGCCTCGCGCCGAGCTTCGGCGATCTTCTGCTCCGCCTCGCGCTGGATGCGCGCGATCTCCTCCTGCGCCTCTTTGCGGGCCTGAACAACGTCCTCGCCCGGGTTGCGGTCACAAGCGACCACGAGCGCCGCGGCGGCCATCGCCGAGACCAACGATGCGGTCCTGTAGAACATCATGCGTCCTGCTCCCCTGATTGAGAGTTGCTTCACGCACGGTCGAGCCGGTGCGTGAACGAGCGCAGCCACCCGCACGTGAGAGGCTGCAGTGCCTTGGCTGGTCGGGGCACGCGACGTTTGCATGCAAATTCGTGCCCCGAACGCCCCGTGCGAGCGACGGAGCCCGGCGCTCGGGGCCAAGCGCGCCGAAGCGCTCGACAACACCTCAGGCGGAGTGCGTCCACGCGCGCGGGTGCACTCTGCTCGACGAGCTGCACATCGCCCGAGCGGCATCCTCGACGCCATCGGCTGCCGGTGCGACGATCTCGGTCATGCCCGTGAGTGTCTCCTGTCGCGCAGAGCGGCGTCTCTGCTCGTCGTACAACGACCTGTGTCAAAGCGCGAAGGGTCCAATGTGCGATTCACGCCAGGAGCCACTCGCGTGAATCCTGGAGCGTCTTTCGGCACGCGCCGTGCACGGCGCACAGGGCGCACGCGTGCGCGCGGAGAGCACTGAGCGCCTGACGGACGAGGGGCTGAGCCAACGCGAGCGCTGCGCCCTCTCCCAGGCAGGCGACGACGAGCACCACATCGAGGACATCGCCCATGAGTGCGGAGTGTCCGGGCTCTCCAGAGCGGGATTCACGCGACCGTCCGATAGAGCACAGCTCCGGAAACACCGACCGCAGGAGGAAGATCATGATCGACGTTTCGAAGATGAGCCAGGACACCAAGGCCTGCATCAGCGCGTGCCTCGATTGCCATGAGCTCTGCAAGAAGATGGTGATCCACTGTCTCCGTCAGGGCGGCGCGCACGCCGAGCCGGGCCACGTCGAGATCATGCTCGACTGCGCGGAGATTTGCCAGATGAGCGCGCATTTCATGCTCAGAGGGTCGCCGCTCCTCGGCCGCACGTGCGAGGTCTGCGCCGAGGTATGCGACCGCTGCGCGTCCGAGTGCGATCGCTTCGACGACGAGCGGACGAACATGTGCGCGGAGGTATGCCGCGCCTGCGCAGAAGCCTGCCGCGACGCCTCCCCTGTCGCGCGCGCGGCGTAGGCGTCCGGTCCAGCGCTCCCCGTGAGGAGCGGCGGAGCGTGGCTCGCTCGATGACGAGCGGCCTGGTGCTCCGCTGAACCCGCGCCGGGTCGCCGCAGGTGAGCGCCCGCTCACGACGTGGAGGAGGCCTGCTCGCTCGACGGAGGGCGCCGTATCACCGAGAAGCTGCCGTCCGTCCCCAGGATCATCGCCTCCACGTCCGCCAGCGACATGATCCCCTGCTGGCGCGCAGCCGCGAGGAGCTCGTCATCGACGACGCGCTCCTGCTTGAGCGCGCGCGGGAGCACCTCCCCGCGGCGCACCAGCAGCATCGGCTCGGCCTTGACCATATGGCTCACCGCCTTCGAGCGGACCGAGAGCCAGGTGATCAGGAACTGGAGCGAGATGAGCAGCGCGAACGCGAGAACACGCTCGAGGAGCGCCACGCTCTTGGAGAGCGTCACGGTCGCGAGCGTCGAGCCGAGCGCGACCGGACCCGTCCTCGACGGGGCCGAGCGTGATCGCGTCACGTCAGACATGTCCATTGTCATGATGGTCAGGCCGGGGACGTCCAGGGGTAACCGAGACGTCGACCGAGACGTCGAACGTGTCGTCGTGGTCGTCGCGGCGGCTCTCTCACCAACGCGCTCAGCTCCGCGGCGCCGACGCCGCCCGAGCGCTCGGCGACATCGGGCCCGTTTCGCCCTCCGCGAGGGGCAGATCGAGGCGGAAGACCGATCCCTGGCCGGGCGCGCTGCTCACGCCGAGTGACCCGCCGTGCGCCTCGGCGATCCGCCGCGCGAGCCACAGCCCGAGCCCCACGCCGGGCACCAGCTCGCGGGACGCGCCGACGCGGCGGAACGGCTCGAAGATCCGCTCGAGATCCTCCGGCGCGATGCCGATGCCCTGATCGGCGACCGTGACGAAGGCACGATCGCGGTCCTCTCCCACGGAGACGGTGATCTCTCTTCGCTGAGGAGAATACTTGATGGCATTGCTGATGAGGTTGTTGAGCACCTGCGCGATGCGCGACGGATCACAGCGGGCGACCACCGGTCCCGCGGCGATCGAGACGATGATCTCATGAGCCGATGACAAAGGTTGGAAGAGCTCCGCCGCCTCGCGCGTGAGCTCGCGCAGATCGCAGGCCTCCAGCTTGAGCTCGATCCGGCCGGCGTGGATCCGGGTGGCGTCCAGGAGGTCGCCGACGAGCCGATCCATCCGAGCGACCTGCCGTGCGACGAGATCGTTCGCCCGCCGGGCATGCTCCGCGGTCGGCGCCGGGCCGGTCGGGTCGAACCTGCCGACCTTCATCTGGAGCGCCGTCAGCGGGTTGCGGAGGTCGTGGGCGACGCCGGCGATGAAGGTGAGCTGATTCTCCTCCTGGCAGACCAGCCTGTCCGCCATGCCGTTGAACACGCCCGCGATCGAGCGCAGCTCCGCGGGCCCCGTGGCCGGGGCGCGCGCGGTTTTGTCCCCGCGCGCGAAGCGCTCGATGGCCCGCTCGAGCGCCGCAAGCGGGGAGTGGACGCAGCGCTCCAGGGCGACGAGCGACCCCGAGATCGCGATCACGGCGAGCAGGGCGACTCCGATGCTCAGCACGTTGGCCGCCGAGTCCCAGGCGGCGGCCTGGCGTGTCGCGGCCCGCGCCTGCTGGCTGTTCTTGTCGACGAAGTCCTGGAGGCTCGTCATCGCGGCGTCGAGCAGCGGCGAGGAGGTCCGGATGGCCTCGCCCGGCGTCGCGCGGTGCTCGAGGAGGGCTCTCCGGGAGGCGAAGTAGTCGTGCATGCGCTGCTCCACCTCGCGCAGCAGCGATTCCTCCTCCGGGCTGCCGACGTATTTGCGGACCTCGACGAGGCGCCGGTCCGCGCGGGCGACGATCGCCTCCAGCGCAGGGCCGGTGTCCTCGGCGGACGTCAGCGAGCCCTCCGCCGACGCCAGCGCGAGGTTGCTGAGGCCGTTGTACTGCGTCATCTGCTGCTGCAGCTCCATCGCCAGCCGCACGCCATCGACGCTGTCGTCGATGAGGAGCGCCGTCCGGTGCAGGAACGTGGTGAGCAGGCCCATTCCCGCTGCTGAGAGCATCAGGAGCACGGCCATGAGCGCGATCATTCCCCGGACGATGGATCGGAGGCTCGTCCCGCCCGCCTCCTCACACGACCTCGCCTGTCCATCGTGGGGTGGGCGCCGGTGATTCGCGGACATGGGAGGCACTATGACAGCGGCCCCGCATCGCGTCGGCGGCTTCGAACGCCGGCCGGCCCGGCGCCCGCGCGCCCTTCCAGGCCACGGCGCAGGCGCCGCTCGTCACGTGCCCCGACGTCGTAGGAACGCCGCTCGCAAGCCCGCGGCGGCGGTAGGAGGATGCGGAGCTCCCAGGTCGGAAGCGCGCCGTCGGCGCGCACCAGCGTGCTCGCGGTCGCCGGCGGCGTGGTCGCCCTGTGCCTGGCCGTCCATCATCTCTGGCCCGCTGCGCTGTCGCTGCGCGTCGGGGACGAGCCGGCGCGCCTCGAGGATCACCTCGCGCCCGACGAGCGCGGCGCATGATGATCACGGCCCCGCGCGGTGTCGATCCAGGATCTCCGCCAGCGCAAAGGCCTGGCGCAAGCTGACCCGATGGCGCAGCGCGCTTCGCAGTTTCGCGCGCCGCGACACGCGCGCCCCGGCGCCCGCGTCGGAGACGCCCGTCGGCGACGGCGCCTCGTTCTGCGCCGCTGGCGGCGGCGCCGCGCGCGCGGGCCGGCCGGTCGCTATCTCGTCATACGGCGCGCGCAGCCTCCCGCCATACGGCGCGCGCGGGGGCGCCCCGCCGTCCTCACGCCGCTCGCGCGTCCCGCCGAGCGCCGCGCCGAGCCAGGAGATCAGCGCGAAGAGCAGGAAGAGCGCGAGCAGCAGCAGGTCTGCCAGCGTCACGGGTGCCCTCTCCGCTCGCGGAGCGCCTCCGTGGTCCCGTCGGCGCCGGTCATGTCCGAGGCGATGGCGCCGCGCATGTCGGTGTCCGCCTGGACGTTCTTCAACCGATGATAATCCATGATGCCAAGGTTCCCCCGGCGGAACGCGTCGGCCATGGCGCGCGGCACCTCGGCCTCGGCCTCGACGACCCGCGCCCGCATCTCCTGCTCCAGCGCGACCGCCATCGCGCGCCGCTCCTCCGCCTTGGCCTGGGCGATCTGCTTGTCCGCGTTGGCCTGGTCGATCTGCAGCTTGGCGCCGATGTTCGCGCCCACGTCGACGTCCGCGATGTCGATGGAGAGGATCTCGTACGCCGTCCCCGCGTCGAGCCCCCGCGAGAGGATGTTCTTCGAGATATGATCGGGGTTCTCGAGCACTTCCTTGTGCGTGGCCGCCGAGCCGATGGTGCTCACCATGCCCTCTCCGACGCGGGCGATGATCGTCTGTTCGCCCGCCCCGCCCACGAGCCGATCGATGTTGGTCCTGACGGTCACGCGGGAGATCGCGATGAGCTGGATCCCGTCCTTCGCGACCGCCGCGATGCGGGCGGTCTCGATGACCTTCGGGATCACGGACATCTTCACCGCCTCGAGCACGTCGCGGCCGGCCAGGTCGATGGCCGCGGCGCGTTTGAACGGCATCGGGATGTTCGCCTTGTCCGCCGAGATGAGGGCATTGACCACGCGCACCACGTTGCCGCCGGCGAGGTAGTGCGCCTCGAGGTCATTGACGGAGATGTCGAGCCCTGCCTTGACGGCGCTGATGCGCGCGGTGACCACCGTGCCCGGCGGGACGCGCCGGAACCGCATCCCGACGAGCGTGAACAGCCCGACATACGCGCCCGAGGCCCAGGCCGCGATCCAGAGGGGTATCGGGATCATGTAGAGCCCGATGAACAGCGCCGCGAGCAGCAGCAGGACCAGCCCGAACAGGCCCAGATCGATACCCATCATCCCCCCATCTCCTGCGCCTCTGTCCGGCGCACGACGACGCGGTTGCCCTCGACGCGGATCACCTCGACCGACTCTCCGGCCGCGATGTACTCGGCCTCCGACACCACATCGATCCGCGCTCCCCCGATGCGGGCGATCCCGGCCGGCCGCAGCGGCGACGAGGCGACGCCGCGCTCGCCCACCAGCGGTCCGCTGGCCTGGGCTGGCGGGCCGCCGGCGACGTCCGCGCCGAGGCTCGTCGCCAGGACCAGGCGCCGCCCGAATGGGAGCCGCGGCAGGAAGCGCAGCGCGACGAGCATGCCGGCCAGCGCCAGCGCGATGGACAGCGCGACCTGGGCGACGGCCTCGAGGGCGCGCCCGGGCGTCACGCCCGCGCCGACCAGGCTCATGCTCAGGCCGGCGAGCAGCGCGACCGCGCCGAGGACGCCGGCGACGCCGAAGCCGGGGATCACGAACACCTCCAGGGCGAGGAGCAGCACGCCGGCCACGGCGAGCGCGATCTCCTCCCAGCCGACGAGGGCCAGCAGCCAGTGCGCCCAGAAGAACAGCACCAGGCAGGCGCCGCCCACCAGGCCCGGGACGCCGAACCCCGGCGTGCGCAGCTCGATCAGCAGGCCCATCATCCCGAGGCTCAGGAGGAGCGAGCTCACGACAGGCGTCGTCAGGAACCTGAGCACGCGCTCTGCCCAGCTCGGCGACAGGCGGCGGATTTCGGCCCCCGCGAGGCCGAGCCGGGCGAGCACGGCATCCATGCCGTCCGCCTGGGCGTCTGCGACGCCGAGCGCCAGCGCCTCGGCGGTCGTGAGCGTGAGCAGCTTCCCCGGCCCCACGACCCCCTCGACGGCGACGTCCTCGTCCACCATCGCCTCGGCGAGCTCCGGCGGCCGGCCGCGGCGCTCGGCGGTCGAGCGGAACTCCTTCCTGACGTACGAGGTCGCCTTCTCCCCGGCGGGCTCCGCCCCCTCCGGCCCCGCGTGCACCGGCGCCGCGGCGCCCAGGGTCGCGCCCTCCGCCATCACGATCTGCTCTGCCGCGAGGGCGACGAGGGCGCCCGCCGAGATCGCCCGTTGATCGACGAAGACGACGGTGCGGAGCGGGGTCGCGAGCAGCGCGTCGCGGATGGCGATGGCCGCGTCGACGCGGCCGCCGAGCGTGTTCGTGGGCAGGATCAGCGCGCTCGCTCCTGCCGTCTCGGCCGTGTCGATGGCCCGCTGGACGAAGGCGGACAGCCCGGCGTCGATCTCGCCCTGGATCGGCGCGACATGAACGATCGGTGCGGCCCCGGCACGCGCCGTCGAGGCGACGAGCGCGGAGACGAGCGCGAGCACGTACGGAATCCAGCGCGGCAGCCGCGCGCGCGGGCGCCTTCCTGTCAGCGACACGCGTCACCCCCGGGCGGACACCTAGAGCGGTGATCGCCGTGGTCAAAGCCGCCGGCGTGCGCGGCGAGATCCGCAGCCTTTCGGGCAGCTCCACCGTGCGCCGATTTTTCAGCCCCGCAGCGTTCGCGCCCATCCGTCGAGCGTGGAGGCGATCTGGTGAGCAACCTCTCGCCTGGCCGATCATGACGCCTGCGCGCACTGGATAGGCCGCGACGGGCGCCGCGACGTCGGAGGCCGATCGACGCGCGACGCCGTCCGGCGTGCCGGATCAGCTTGCGCTACGCCGCGCGATATGTTTTGAGTTCAAAGTATTCGTTCCGCCGCTCGCCCGCGGCGATCCCGGAGGGCGTCGCGCCCTGTTCGTTTCCGACGGCTCGCGCCTCGCGCCCGGCGGATGAGGGAGGTGCCGCGCCTCGCGCCCGGAGAGCGGCGCCTCGTCGCCGCCAAGGAGGGGAGTTCCATGGCCCGACTGCTCATCGTCTCCAACCGTCTCCCGATCAGCGTGCGCGTCGACCGCGGCGCGCTCAACCTCACGCGCTCCTCGGGCGGCCTCGCCGCCGCCATGCGCGGCCCCCACGAGCGGCGCTGCGCGGTCTGGATAGGCTGGCCGGGCAGCGTCACGAGCCTCTCCCCGGAGCAGCGAAGGGACGCCGACGTGGCGCTCGCCGGGATGCGCGCCGTGCCCGTGCACCTCGGCGCCGCGGAGCAGCACCGCTTCTACGACGGCTTCTCGAACGGCGTCCTCTGGCCCCTGCTCCACTACCTGCTCGACAAGGTGAACCTCGACGCGGAGCTCGACTGGGAGGCCTACCAGCGCGTCAACGAGCGCTTCGCCGACGTCGTCGCCGCGCAGTACACGCCGGGCGACACGATCTGGGTGCACGACTACCAGCTCCTGCTCCTCCCGGCGCTCCTCCGGCGGCGCCTCCCCGGGGCCCGGATCGGCTTCTTCCTCCACGTCCCGTTTCCCGCCGCCGAGGTCTTCCGCATCCTCCCGTGGCGGGAGCAGATCGTCCGGGGCCTGCTCGGCGCGGACCTGATCGGCTTCCACACGGCGGCCTACCGCAGGAACTTCGCGGCGTCGGCGGCGCACGTGCTCGGCGTCGAGCCGGGCGAGGCGGAGCTCGAGCACGACGGGCGCAGGATCGCGCTGGGGGTCCACCCGATCAGCATCGACGCCGCCGAGATCGAGCGGCTCGCGGGCCACCCCGGTGTGCGGGAGGAGGCGGCGCGCATCCGCGCCGAGGCGCGCGGCCGCAAGATCGTGCTCGGGATCGACCGGCTCGATTACACGAAGGGGATCCCGCGCCGGCTGCTCGCGATCCAGCGGTTCCTCGAGCGCGAGCCGGAGCTGCGCGATCAGGTCCGCTTCCTCCAGCTGGCCGTGCCCACGCGCGAGATGGCCGGCGCGTACGCCGACTTCCGGCGGGTCGTGCACGAGATGGTCGGCCGCATCAACGGGCAGTACGGCACGACGTACGCGACGCCGATCCACTACATGCACCGCTCGCTGCCGCTCGAGCAGGTGGTCGCCCTCTACCTCGCCGCCGACGTGATGCTCGTGACCCCGCTGCGCGACGGCATGAACCTCGTCGCGAAGGAGTACGTCGCCGCGCGGGTCGACGACGACGGCGCCCTGATCCTGAGCGAGTTCGCGGGCGCGTCCTCCGAGCTCGCGGAGGCGATCTCCGTCAACCCGTACGACATCGGCTCGGTCGCCGCCGCCGTGAAGCAGGCGATCGCCATGCCGCCGGCCGAGCAGCGGCGCCGGATGGCGGCGCTGCGCGGCCGCGTGGCCACGCACGACGTCCACGCCTGGGCGCAGGCGTTCCTCGACGAGCTCGACCGCGCCGCGGCGCCGGAGCCCGAGGGGGCCGCAGCGCCGTCGCGCCGAGGGATGCCCGAGGGCGTCGTCGAGCGCGTGCGCGTCGCGCCGCAGCGCGTGTGGATCCTCGACTACGACGGTACGCTGGTCCCGTTCGCGCCGGTGCCGGACCTCGCCGCGCCGGACGAGGAGCTGCTCGCGCTGCTCAGGGCGCTGTCCGAGCGCGACCGCGTGCACATCGTGAGCGGCCGCCGCCGCGCCGACATCCAGCGATGGCTCGGCGCGCTGCCGCTCCACCTCCACGCCGAGCACGGCTTCTGGTCGCGGCGCAAGGCGAGCGACGACTGGGTCGCGCTCGAGCCGGACGCCGCCGCCTGGAAGGGCGAGGTGCGGGCGGTCCTCGAGGGCTTCACCCGGCGCACCCCGGGCAGCTTCATCGAGGAGAAGACGGTGACCCTGGCCTGGCACTACCGCACGGCCGAGCCCGAGCTGGCGAGCCAGCACGTGCGCGAGCTGCGCGCGCACCTCGAGGGGCGCCTCCCCATGGATACCCTGGAGCTCCTCGCCGGCGCGAAGGTGGTCGAGGTCCGGCCGCGCGGCGTCCACAAGGGCAGGGTGGTGCCGCTCATCCTGGACGACGTCCCGGGGAGGGCGGCGGTGATCGCGATCGGCGACGACCGCACGGACGAAGACATCTTCGCGGCGCTGCCGCCGTCCGCGTACACCATCCACGTCGGCAACGAGAGCAGCCGCGCCGCCTACCGGCTGCCCGACGCCGGCGCGGTGCGGCGCCTCCTTCGCTCGATCCACGCCGGCCACGCGGGGCTCGACGCCGGCCACGCGGGGCTCCACGCCTGACCCGCGCCGGGGTCCACGCGCGATCCATGCCTTTCTTCCTGGCCCGAAGCCGCCGCCGCTCGCGGCGCGGCGGTGTCCACGACCGGCCCGCGTTTCCCGGCGCGAGCGCGGCGGAGAGGCGCGTTATAAGGCGCGCCATGCATCAAGATCCCGGCCGTGAACCGCCCGAAGAGAGGCCGTCCGGGCGGCCCGCGGGGGCGGCCCTGCAGGACCGCATCGCCGCCGCGCTCGGCATCGAGCCCGAGGCCCGCGAGGCCATCGTCCGGAGCATGCTGGAGCGGAGCGCCCGAGGGGCGGCGGGCTATTGGCTCCAGCTCTTCCTCGCCATGGGCATCGCCTCGCTCGGGCTCGTCCTCGGCAGCGGGGCGGTCGTCATCGGCGCGATGCTGATCTCGCCGCTCATGGGGCCCATCGTCGAGCTCGGGATGGGCCTCGCGATCGGCTCGCCGTTCCTGGCGCTGCGCTCCTTCACGCGCGTCGCCTTCAGCGTCGTCATGGTCGTGACGAGCGCCACGGTCCTCACGCTGATGCTGCCGTTCTACGAGGTGACCTCGGAGATCGCCGCGCGCACGTCGCCGACGGCGCTCGATCTGCTCATCGCGATCTTCTGCGCGATCGCGGCCGCCTACACCACCGCGCGGCCCGGCTCGGACACGACCTCGACGGCCGCGGGCACGGCGATCGGCATCGCGCTCGTGCCCCCGCTCTGCGTGATCGGCTTCGGGATCGGCACGCGGATGAAGAGCGTCGCGAGCGGCGCCGCGCTGCTCTTCACGGCGAACCTCTGCGCGATCCTCCTGTTCGCCATCCTCTCCTTCCTGCTCCTCGGCTACAGCGCCGTCAGCACCGCGGAGCTCGAGCACGCGGAGCTCGCGAAGCAGAAGCCGGGCGCGATCCGCCGCGTGGCGCGCGCGCTGCAGGTCTTCTTCGAGCTCCGCCACGGGTGGATCTTCCGCGTGCTCATGCCGCTCGCGCTCCTCGGGGCCGTGTATTTCCCGCTCCGGGAGGCGCTCGCGCGCGTGTCGTGGCAGGTGCGCGTCCGAACGGCGATCGTGCGCATGCTGGACGCGCTGCCGCAGAGCGCGGTGCGGTCGAACGTCTCGGTCGATCACGGCAGCGTCGTCGTGCGCCTCGTCATGCTCGGCCGAGCCGACGAGGCGGAGCGGATCGAGCACGACCTGCGCGATCAGATCGCCGCCGTCGCGGGCATCACCCCGAAGGTCGACGTGATCGCCGTCCTCGACGCGAGCGCGCTGGAGGAGGTGGCGGCGTCGGTCAAGGCGAGATCGACGCCCATCGACGTGGTGCCCAAGGAGCCCGATCTCGTGCTCGTCCGCCAGGAGCTCGCGAAGTCGCTCGCCGGCGCGTGGCCGCACGCGGCGGGGCCGCTCGTCGCGTGGCGGCTCCGGTTCCCGGAGAACGAGCCGGCTGTCGTGGAGGTGGTGCACGTCGGTCCGGAGCTCGGCGCTCCGGCGGGCGACCTGCTCGGGCGCGCGCTCTCGCGCGAGCTCGGCGCGGAGGTCGCGGTGCAGGACCGCGCCATCTCGCCCGACCCGATCGTCGCCGAGCCGCCGGGCGGGTGGTCCTGGCTCCAGGCAGCCGGGCCCGCGCTCGCCTGGGTGGACGACGTGGAAGCGCTCCACGGGTGCGTCGAGGTGCCCCCGAACCCCGGGGAGAAGCCGAGCGGGGAGAAGCCGAGCGGGGAGAAGCCGAGCGGGGAGCTCGACGCGGTCCTCGCGGCGCTCCGGTCGCTGCCGGCGCTCCGATCGGATCGGGTGCACGTCCGTGAGGGCGCGCGGTGGCGGGCGCTGGTCTCGGCCACGCCGTGCGCGCCGGCGTTCGCAGCGGCGCCGGCCGACGCCGCTGCGGACGCCGGCGCTCCGGCGGACGCCGGCGCGGGCTCCGGCATCCGCTGAGGCCCGCCGCGCGGGCGGTCGCCCGCGGCGGCTACTGCTCCGTCGACGTCTCGGCCTCCTCGAGCGTCAGCGCCGCGCCGGGCGCCGGGGCCTCGGACAGCGCGAGCCTGCCTACGAGGAGCCCCGCCACGGCCGCCACGGCCGAGGCGAGCAGGACGCCGAGCTTGGCCGCGGCGAGCAGCGCGGCGTCGCCGAACGCGAGGCCCGCGATGAAGATCGCCATCGTGAAGCCGATGCCCGCGACGCAGCCCACGACCGCGATCCCGCGCCAGCCGACGCCGCGCGGCAGGGCGCAGACGCCGAGCCGGACCATCGCGAAGCTCGCGAGGAAGACGCCGAGCGGCTTGCCGGCGACCAGGCCGAGCGTGACCCCGAGCAGGATCGTCCCCGAGGCCGCGTGGCCCAGCGAGGAAGCATCGATGCGGACGCCGGCGTTGGCGAACGCGAACAGCGGCATGATGCCGTACGCGACCCACGGGTGGAGCGCCGCCTGGAGCCGGACCACGGGCGGCAGCGCCTCGCGCTGGGCCTGCCGGATCCGCCCGAGGGGCTTGAGCAGCTCGTCCGCGCGGTGGCCGTCGCGGCTGGTGAGCGCGGCGACCCTGTCCACCGCGTCGCGCGCCGCGGCGACGAACCCCTGGGTGCCGAACCACGAGCGCACCGGCGTCAGGAGCCCGATGGCGACGCCGGCGATCGTGGGGTGGACGCCGGCGCGGAGCATGCCCCACCAGACGACGGCGCCTGGGGCCACGTAGGCGGCGGGCGAGCGGACGCCGAAGCGCTGGAGCACCCCCACCGCGAGCGCCCCGCCGGCCGCGACGAGCAGGCCGCTCCACGCGACGCCCGACGAGTAGAACAGCGCGATGACGATGATGGCGCCGATGTCGTCGATGATGGCGAGCGCGAGCAGCAGCACGCGCAGGGCAGGGGGCACGCGCTTGCCGAGCAACGCCAGGACGCCCACCGCGAACGCGATGTCGGTCGCCATGGGGACGCCCCAGCCGTGCCGCGAGGCCGGCGAGGCGTTGAGCGACAGGTAGAGGAGCGCGGGCGCGATCATGCCGCCCACCGCGGCGGCGATCGGCAGCGCCGCGCGCTTGAGATCCGAGAGCTCCCCCTCGTGGATCTCCCGCCGGATCTCCAGGCCGGCGACGAAGAAGAAGATCGTCATCAGCCCTTCGTTGATCCAGAAGTGGAGGGGCTGCGTGAACGCCAGCGAGCCCGCGCCGAGCGTGATCGGGACGTGCCAGAGGTGCTCGTAGGCGTCGCCCCACGGCGAGTTCGCCCACGCGAGGGCGACGGCGGACGCGATCAGCAGGACGATCCCGCTGGCGGCCTCGACGTGCAGGAAGCGCTCGATCGGGCCGAGGACGCGCTCGGCGATGCGGCGCGCGGGGGCCCACGTTCCGGGGGCAAGCTCCTGAGAGGGGGATCGGCTCAATGGACCACCGAGGCGCGAGCGACGTCGCGCGAGGGGGAAGGCGGCCCGACCGTCCCATGAAGACCTGTCGCGGCGCTCCACGGCCGCGACACCCGCGCGGGAGAATACTCGTTCAGGCAACCGGATCCAGCGCGAACGGGCGCGCCCGGCCGGGTGCGTCGCTCCGGCGCGGTCGGGCGCCGCCGCTCCGGCGCGGCCAGGCGCATGGATCGGCCTCGCGGCGCAGGGTGGATCGTGAGCTGGCCTCGGCGCATCGTGGGGCCGGGAGGCGACGGATGACGCGAGATGCCCTGGATCGCGCCGCGGTGACGGCCTTTCTGGTCGCCCGCCACGGCGATGCCGTCTGCGACTCGGCCATCGAGATGCGCCCGCTCCCCGGCGGGCTCTGCTCGGAGGTCGCGCTCGTCACCGCGCGGCTGCGCGGCGCCGCGGGGGCTCGCCGGGTCACGCTCGTGGCCAAGCTCGTGCACGGCACGGCCGCGCGCGAGGCGGCCGTCTACCGGCGGCTCTCGAGGTCCGTCGGCCGGCGCTTCTCGCCCGAGCTGCTCGGCGCGGAGCGGCTCGGGCGCGGGCGCTGGCTGCTCTACCTCGAGCGGATCGAGCCGGCGCACGCCTGGCCCTGGGCCGACAGCGGGCACACGGCCCGGGTGCTCGAGCGGCTGGCGCGCCTCCACGAGGAGACGGCGCAGGGCGCCGCGCTGCCGGCCTGGGACTACGAGGCCGAGAACCTGGCCATGGCGCGGGACACGCTCTCGCTGGCCGAGCGCCTTCCCCGCGGCGAGGTCCCGGCGCTCGCCCGGGCGCTGCCCGCCCTGCGGCGGGTCGTCTCGGCGCTGCCCGCGATGCGCCGCCAGCTCCTCGCGTTCCAGCCGCTCGGCCGCGCCGTGATCCACGGCGACGTGCACCCAGGAAACGTCATGGTCCGCCGGCGCGACGGCGTCGTGGAGCCGGTGCTGCTCGACTGGGCGCGCGCGCGGATGGGCTCGCCGCTGGAGGACGTGAGCTCGTGGCTCCAGGCCCTCGGGTACTGGGAGCCGGAGGCGCGGCGCCGCCACGATACGTTGCTCGCCGGCTACCTCTCGGCGCGCGGGCTCGCCCCCGCGCTGACCCGGCCGCTGCGCGACGCCTACTGGTTCGCGGCCGCGTCCAACGCGCTCGCGGGCGCGCTCGGGCACCACCTCGCGATGGCCTGCGGCGCGAGCGCGCCCGGCGTGCTCGCGGCCGCGGCACGGAACGCGGCGGACTGGCTGCGCGTCATCCGCCGGGCCGACGCGTGCTGGAGCTGAGGTGCTCGCGGTCGTCGAAGCGCAGGAGGACGCCGCGCTCGCCCTGCCACGAGAGCGACGTGAGGCTGGCGTTGCCCGGCCGGAACGGCTCCCAGCGCGCCGGCGGGACGCCGTGCAGCGCCCCGAGGATCTGGCCGATGACGCCCGCGTGCGTGACCACGAGCACGCGCTGCCCCCGGTGCGCCGCGGCGATCGCCGCGATCGTCGCGAGGCAGCGCGCGCGGAGCTCCCGGTAGCTCTCCCCGCCTGGCCAGCGGAAATCGTCGTCGGCCTGGCGCAGGTGCGCCTCCCAGAGCGGGGCGTGGCGCGCCTTGACCTCCTCGATCGGGAGGCCGTCCACGTCGCCGCAGCCGATCTCGCGCAGCCCGTCGTGGGGGCGGGCCGGGCCCCACGCGCCGGCCGCGATCCGCGCCGTCTCGAGCGCGCGGCTCAGCGGGCTGGAGTACACGGCGTCGAAGGCCGGGCCTCCGGCGAGGCGGCGGCGCAGCGCCTCGGCCTCTTCACGCCCTCGCGCGTCGAGCGGCGTGTCGGTCCACCCGCTCATCGACGTCGCGGGGCCGGCGCGGTTACCGGCGGTGTGGCCGTGGCGCACGAGGACCAGGAGAGAGGGGCGCATGGGTCGGACCGGAGCAGGGGGGCTCGGCCCGGAAGCTAGCGTGAGCCGCGGCCAGATCGAGCGCCGCGCGACGGGCTCACCCTGGCGCCGTGGTCGCCCGGCGGCGCGAGCGAGCCGGGCCGGCGCGGGCGCTCTGCGTTGCGGTCCGGAGGGGTCCGGCCCCCCGGCGGGCGCTCTGCGTTGCGGTCCGGAGGGGGTCCGACACCCTGGTGGGCGCTCTGCATTGCGGTCCGGAGGGTCCCGGACCCCCCTTCTGGCACAACCAACGGCGCTTCCAGGGGGTCGATGGCACAAAAGAACGCGGAGGAAAGCGGTATTTGACACAGATTGACCTTGCTGAGGCGCTCCGCGGAGCGTCTCGAGGGGGTCAAGGACCCGGTGTGTCGCAATGCATTGCGGTTGTGCCGGTGTCGGACCCCCCTGATCTGGCACATAGTCACACCGAGGTGGCACAACTCGGGGGGCCTGGTCGCACCCGGAGGTGCGGGCGAAGGGGACGTGGCACAGGCCGGCGGCGGCGACGGCCGCGTCGTCGCGCTCGGCGCTCGGCGCCGCTCGTGGCGATGCGATCACTTCGAAGCGCTGATGGCCGCCTGCTGCCGGGCCGACGTCCTGGGCAGCGGCGCGGAGCGTGCCCGAAGGGCGTCCCGCTTCGGAGGCGCGCCAAACAACCGCGCGTACTCGCGAGAGAACTGCGACGCGCTCTCGTAGCCCACCTCGAAGGCGGCGGCTGTCGCCGATACGCCTTCATGCACCATGAGCCGACGCGCCTCCATGAGCCGCAACCGCTTCTGAAACTGGACCGGCGCCAGCGACGTGAGCTGCTTGAACTGCACGTGAAACGCCGTCGAGCTCATCCCCGCGCTCTTCGCCAGGCGACGGACCGGGATACGCGTCCGATACTCGGCGCGCAGCATCGCGATCGCGGCCGCGAGCCGGCTGGCGCTGCTCGTGGGCAGCGAAAGGGCCCGCAGCGCCGCTCCGTGGGGCCCTGACAGGAGCCAGTAGTGCAGCTCTCGCGCGATCCCCGGATGGAGCAGCGGAATCGCCTCGGGTCGACCGAGCAATCGCATCAGACGCAACGCGCAGTCCAGCACCACCTCATCGATGTTCGCGACGAGGAGAGGCGGCGCCTTCGATGCGTCCTCGGCCGTCGAGCTCGACGCGGAGGCGATTTCCCTGATGAGCGCGACATCCAGCTCGACCGCCAGGGCCAGATAGGGCTCTGACTGACTCGCCTGAACGATTCGCCCCGTGACCGGCATGTCTGCGGTGACTATCACCGACTCGCCGCGAGAGACGATCCGCTCCTCGGAGCCGACGAGCATGCGCTTCGCACCCTGGAGGACGAGACACACGAGCGGCCGATAGATCGAGTGGAGCGGGCCGCTCGGCGCGTGCACGCACATCATGCGCAGGCCCGGAACCTTGGTGAGCGCCAGCCCGTCTCCATTCGCGTGCTTGCTCGCGTAGTCTCGCACCGCGCGCCGAAGATTGTCCATCGCCTCGCCCTCTCGCCGTCGGACCCCGAGCGCCGGCGGAGACGGTAGCCCGTCTTGAAGGATTAGGCAAGGTTTTGGTGGGACCAGGCAGGACGGGGACCGAGCGCGCGAGCATGCTGAAGCCCGCAACCAACGCAGAAAGGGCGTGGAACATGTCGGACTCTGAGAGCGATTCGCGGCGCAGGTTCTTGGCTGGGGCTGCGGCGCTTGCACCGGTGATGGCGGTCGCTGGCGTCGCCGCGGTGGCGTGTGCGCAGACCCAGGCGCCGCGGGCAAACGGAAAGGTGGCGCTCGTGACCGGCTCGTCCCGGGGGATCGGAGCGGCCACGGCGAAGCGGCTCGCTCGCGATGGATTCGCCGTGACGGTGAACTGCGAAAAGAATCGCGAGCTGGCAGCCGCGGTGGTCGACGAGATCGAGGCTGCCGGCGGACGCGCCATCTGGGTACAGGCCGACGTCAGCGAGGCGGACGCGGTAGGGCGGCTGTTCGACGAGGCCGAGCGCGCCTTTGGCGGCATCGACGTCGTCGTCAGCAACGCCGGCGTCATGCGCCTCGCCCCGTTTCACGCGATGAGCGACTCGGACTTCGCGAGGATGCTCGACGTCAACCAGAAGGGCAGCTTCTTCGTCTTGCGCGAAGGAGCGAGGAGGGTACGGAGCGGCGGCAGGATCATCGCGCTGTCGTCGAGCATCACGCAGCTGCGCACGGGCACGTACGGCGCCTACGCTGCGACCAAGAGCGCACAAGAGATATTCGCGAACGTCCTCGCGAGAGAGCTCGAAGGACGCCAGATCTCCGTGAACGCGATCGCGCCGGGCGTGGTGAACACAACCCTGTTCACGGACGGCAAGACCGCCGAGCAGATCGCGAGCTTTGCGCAGCGAACGCCGCACAAGCGCCTCGGCGAGCCGTCGGACATCGCGAACGTCATCTCTGCCCTGTGCGGCGATGATTGCGGCTGGATCAACGGACAGACGATCTTCGTGAACGGCGGCATCGTCTGACGGCTCGGGCCGCGATCAACCAGGCACGACGACGATCTCGCCGGTCGTGTACAGCGCCGAGGTGTCCCAGGCGAGCCCGGGGGCGAGCGGCACATCGATGCTCACGTCGGAGAACGTCCCCAGGAGGGCGCCGCTCCAGCCGAGCACGGCGACGGTGGCGCCGGCCTGGAAAGGCATGGCCCCGTCATCCACGTGGATCTCCAGCGCTCCGTCGACGGTCACGTCCCCGTCCACGAACAGGAGCGGCGCGGCGCTCGGCCCGGCGACGGTCACGCTCAGCGTCGCGAACAGGCCCTGGCTGTAGCTCCCGGCGACGCTCGTCGAGGGGTACACCTCGCCCACGACCAGCGTGCCGAGCGCGGGGTTCGCGAGATCGCCCGTGAAGCTGCTTGTCTCGAGGCGCCCCCTGTAGAAATCGATGTTGTCGCCGGCCTGGACCTCTATCTCTCCCGCGATGAGCTCGCCGTCCGCGAGCCGCACCGCCCACCTCGGGCCGCCTGGAGCGCCGGGCAGCGGCGCGAGCCGGAGGAGGCCGCCGATGCGGACGGATCCACCCCCGTCGATGTGCAGCGCCGGATAGACCGGCGAGTCGGTGGACGCGAGGATCGTGACGTCACCGCCGTTGATCCACGACGCATGGACGTCGGTCACGTGGATGTACGCCGCGCCGCCTCGCGAGCGGATCTCGGCCTCCTCCGTGGCCAGGGTCCCCAGCGCTCCGAGGGCGATCCCGCCGATTCCATCGTCTCCCCCCACCGACAGCAGCCCCGCGTTCGTCCAGGTGCCGCCCCAGCCGCTCACGCTGACAACGCTGTTCTCGAGCTCGTTGCCGAGGACCTGCGCGCCCACGGTGGAGAGCTCGCCCCGGTAGATGGACAGCTGCGCGGCCCTGCCCGCGCCGACGACGAACTCCCCCGTGCTCACCCACCTCGTCGCGGAGCCTGTGATGATCGCCTCGATCGGGCGGAAAGGGTCCGGCGAGGTGTTGGCGCCGAAATAGACGTTGTGCGAGAAGAAGCTCGCTCCTTTTCGGAGCTCGATCTTGCCGCCCCACAGGTCGCCGATATAGGCGTTGGTTCGGCTCGTCAGGGTCGCGTCGTACCCGTCGACGAGCACGTCGCCGTAGGCGTGGAAGTAGGGCCCGCTGACCAGCAGATCGTCGGTGATGACCCTGGCGCCGGTCCGTACGATGAGCGAGCCCCAGGCGAAGTGTCCTGCGCCGATCGCGAGAGAGCCATTGTTGGTCCACCGCGATCCGTACCCGACCACCTCGACCGTACCGGAGCCCTCGTAAGGCCCGCCGAGGATGGCGCCGGGGCTGAGCATCCTCCCCTTGTTGAAGACGCGCACGCTCCCCGAGCGGGGCGTGCCCGGTATCGTGCCGCCGACCAGCAGAGGGCTATCGCCAAGGTCCCAGTCCGACGATCGCACGTCCTCGAATCAGCGCTACCGATGAGCCCGGCGCGACGGGCCTCGCCGCCCAGGCCGCATTGACCGGGCAGGGTGGAACGGATAGCCGGTGGCGGGGTGCTTGCCCCACCCGGCCCGAATGATGGAACCGCGAGGACGCCATAAGACGCCAAGAGGCGCCAAGAGACGCCAAAATTTTTGTGTTATTCATGGCGTCTTATGGCGTCTCTTGGCGTCTTATGGCGTCCTCGCGGTTCAAAAGACCTTGCCTTCGGCCAAAGTACCCCACCGCCGGATGGCCCCTCTCGCGGGAGATGTCCGGAGTCGACTTCGCTGTCTCCGCCGCCCGTCGGTCCGATTTGCGAGAGGCGATTTGAACCCTGTGTGCGAGCGTGCGAGTCGGCGTCGAGGCGCGCCAGGGCGCTACGCAGCGTCAGGCGGGCTCTCGGGGAGCACGGACGCGAGCTCGAAGCCCCTGCGGATGTCCGCTCGAGCGACCTCGCTCCGGGGTGGGTCGTGGCTCGACCGCGCTCGATCTGCTCGGGTCGGGCCCGTGCGGCGCCCATGTGGGACTCTCGATGACCAATCGGCTCCGACCCCTCTGTTTTCCATCACGGAACGCGCGCGCTCCGGAGACAGTCACGGGCATGAAGCGCTCCTCGTCGATCGTGCAGGCTGCCCTCGTCCTCCTCGCGTGCGCCTGCGGTGACGGAGGTGATGTCGGCGGCCAGGGCGGGCAGGGGGGCCAGGCGAGCGGAGGTCCGTCCACCGGCACGACAGGCGCCGGCGCCGGCTCGTTCGCCAGCACGGCGGGTTCCGGCGCAGGCCCGTCCGCCAGCACGACGGGCGCCGGCGGCGGCCTCGGCCCCCACGTCCCTGAGCCGAGCACGCCGACGCGCGGCGGGACGATGACGTTCACGAACATCGGCGCGCCCGGCTGGTGGCCCCGCCGCATCGACCGCGCGCCGGGCGACCCGGCGTGCGACTACAAGGACGGCGACGACACCTGGGGCGGGCACTGCTGCATGACGGAGCATCACACGACGAGCGACACGCTCGCCCCGTTCGATGAAGAGATGACCCTCATCATGAAGGCGATCCGCGTGAAGCAGCTCGCCGTCTACCAGCCCGGCAGCGACCCGGCCGCATGGCAGATGGTCTCGTCGTGGGACGCGAAGAACGGCGTGGGCTCCAACCTGCTCGTCACGGAAGGGCAGAACACGTCCGCCGACTTCACGGGCGACCTCACGAAGAAGGACTGCGTCACGTACTTCACCCAGGACAAGCCCTTTGCGTGCGGTGACGGCAAGGACTATTACTGTCCCGACGATCCGGGCATCATGCACCTCGGCTGGGCGGGCTCGAAGCTCGTGGTCTTCCTGGCGTCGATGACGTTCGACGACGCGGGGGTCGAGAAATGCGACGGTGGTGGGCAGGGCCATCCCGGCCCGTGGGTCGCGTTCGTCGCGTCCGAGCTCTTTCGCGACGGCGGCCGCAAGTGGAACGGGCTCTGCAACTGCTACTCGAAGACGGGCACCGTCGGCGACGGCTGCGGCGAGATCAACGTCTTCGAGGTCGTGATGGACAACAACGAGTACAGCAACCGCGAGTTCATGAGCACCGGTGTCCGCTCGTACCAGGAGGGGCACATCGGCGGCAGCGTCTGCGGGACCGGCTGTGATCGCGACGCGTTCGCCGAGGATGTCGAGGTGGTGGATGCGTGCGCGCAAAAGGCCTACGACAAGGGGCCTGTCATCGAGGCCGGCGGGCCCTCGGACGGCTGCCCGACGTGGCGCCGGCCCAGCGGCGATCGCTACTTCATGATCCTGCTCGATGAGGCGCAGCGCACGATCCAGGTCGCGGTCATCCACCCCGAGAGGATCCCCTCCGCCGCGGCCGAGATGCTCCCCGATCTGCCGGGCGGGCTCTCGCGCGGCTCGATCGACGCCATGCTCTCGATGCGCCTGCCCGAATGAGCTCCATGAAACCGAGGAACACGATGCACAATCTCCGTCAGCTTCCGGTGCGGTGGTTCGCCATCGCCGCGATCGCGTCCTTCGCCGGCGTGCCGGCGTGCTCTGGCAGCGACGACGAGGCACAGGCGTCGTCGGGGTCGAGCGGCGCCGGCGCGGGCAGCGCGAGCAGCAGCGGCGCAGCGAGCTCCGGCGGCGCCGGCGCGGGCAGCGCGAGCAGCGGCAGCGCAGCAAGCAGCGGCACAGCAAGCTCGAGCGGCAGCGGCGCGGCAAGCTCGAGCGGCAGCGGCGCGGCAAGCTCGAGCGGCAGCGGCGCGGCAAGCTCGAGCGGCAGCGGCGGCCCTGCGCCGGCGGGCTGCAAGCGCGGCCTCGCGTATGGCTATCACTCGAAGGCGGACATGGATGTCCTCTCCCCGGCGGTGTCCTGGTGGTACAACTGGACTCATGTGCCGGACGAGGGGGTCCGGCCCGATTATTACAAGACGCTCGGCGTCGAGTACGTACCGATGGTGTGGGGCGGGGGCAACCTCGACAGCGCCGCCGCCGGTCGCATCGCCTCCGAGATCCCCGAGGGGGCGAGGTTCCTGCTCGGGTTCAACGAGCCGAACTTCGGGGCGCAGGCCGACCTCTCCGCGGCCGAGGCCGCGGCGCTGTGGCCGCACGTCGAGGCGGTGGCCGACGCGCGCGGCCTCGCGCTCGTGTCGCCGGCCGTGAACTTCTGCGGCGGCGATTGCCAGGAGACCGATCCCTTCAAGTACCTGGACGACTTCTTCGCCGCGTGCAGCGGGTGCCGGGTCGATTACATCGGCATCCACATCTACACCGGCTGCAAGGGAGAAGGCGACAACCAGGCCCGGTGGCTCATCAACCACGTCGAGACGTACAAGTCACGGTTCGACAAGCCCCTCTGGCTCACGGAGTTCGCCTGCGACAGCGCGGGCTCCCTCGCCGAGCAGAAGGAGTTCCTCGTCGACGCGCTGGCGTACCTCGAGAACGAGCCCCGGATCGCGAGGTACGCGTGGTTCTCGGGCCGCGCCGACAACGTCCGGCACGCGAGCTTGCTCGGCGACGACGGCGAGCTCAACGAGCTCGGTCAGGCCTACGTCAGCGCGCCGCACCACGCGTGCGCAGCCTCGACGGAGTGAGCGAGACGCGGCGGGCAGGCCGGTCGCCTGCGCGCTCTCCCGCCGTGGCCACCGCCCCGCGGCGCCCTGGACCCGCCGCCGCTCGCCCCCCGGGCGGCGTCGGCGCGGCAGGCCCGCGCCGCAACGCAGTTTGTGATTGACGCCGACCATGTGAGCGTTCACATTCGGCGCTCCGAAACTTCTTTTGCCTTCCCCTGGATGGGCCGCCACGCGCACCGGGCCTTGTGTCCTTCTGCGCGTTCACCTTGACGGTCGCGCCGTGGCTCCGGACGAGGCGCATGCCGGGGGAAAGGAGGAGCAGCAGCTGGGCTCGGCTGGGATGACATCAGGGCGCACTCCAAGCGCGGAGCATCTGGCAACCACCTGTCCGCCGATCTCGCCGTTCTCCGTCGTGGGCCTCGAGTGAGCGCTTCGCGCAGACGTAACGCAACCAGAGGGGCATCGTGCACCACGAAAAGAAGGCCGTCAGTCGCTTCCATGTCTTCTGTTGGCTCTCGAGCGTCGCGATGCTGGCGTGCGGCGACGAGAGCGGCGACGCGGCACAAGCTGCGGGCGCGGGCAGCTCGAGCGTGTCAGCCGCCAGCGGGGCGTCGACCGGCGCCACCGCTGGGTCAAGCAGCGCTTCCGGCGGCACGAGCAGCGGCGAAGCATCCAGCAGCGGCGGAGCGACCGCCGGCGCCGGTGGAGCGGGCTCGGGTGGAGCGGGCTCGGGTGGAGCGGGCTCGGGTGGAACGGGCGGCGCGGGCGGCGCCGGGACAGGCGGCGCCGGCGGGGGCGGAGGTGGAGGCGACGCGGTGAAGTCCGCAGGCTGCGGCAAGACGCGCACGCTCCAGAACGGCGCTGGCACCGTGCAGAGCGGCGGGAAGAGCCGCAAGTACGCCCTGCGCGTCCCCGACGATTACGACAGCGGCCACCCGTACCGGCTCATTCTCTCTTTCCACGGCGCCACGGGCAACAGCGGCCAGGTTGCGCCCTCGTATTTCGGGCTCTGGTCGCTCTCCGAAGGGAGCACCATCTTCATCGCGCCCGACGCTGTCGACGGGTTCTGGTCAGCTGACGATGTGACCTTCGTCGACGACATCCTCGAGCAGGTCAAGGGCGATCTCTGCATCGACACCTCGCGCATCGAGCTCGAAGGCTTCAGCCAGGGGGGTGCCATGGCGTGGACGCTGGCCTGCGCGCGTCCGGACGTTTACCGCGCCACGGTGGTCCACTCCGGCGGCGGTCTCCCCAGGCCGGCGAGCTGTCAGCCGGTCGCCTTCATGTCCTCGCTCGGTCAGCAGGAGAGCGGCGGAGCCGGACAAACCTCCAACAGCGATTTCTTTGCCAAGCAAAATGGATGCATGGTGGAGGCCCTCGCCAAGGCGCCCAGAGGTGGCCACGCCTGCTCGGACTACAAGGGCTGCTCCGCGGGGCACCCCACCCGCTGGTGTGATTACGACGGTGGTCATACCCCGTCGCCGAACGACGCCGGGAAGCAGATGTCGTGGATGCCCGAGGAAGTGTGGGCGTTCCTGAGTCAGTTCTAGAATATCGATCGTGTTGAAGCCCGGAGAGAATTCACAGGGAGGCGAGGAGCCGGGGAGGAAGAAAAAAAGAATCTCTCCTTCTCGCCGTCTCTCGCTCCCCGCCTCCTCGCCTCCCTGTGAATTCTCTGCTTGGTCTCAGGGTTTCAACCCGTTTGTCGCTCTGGAGTGCGCGAAACAAAGCGGTGCTCGCTCGCGTGCCAGGCTGTCGTTGATAGGGAGTCTCTGTACGATGGACCAGTTCAAAAGTCACGTCCTCGGGCTCGCGTCGCTCTCGCTGGCGCTGCTCGTTGCGCTGCCTGCGCGCGGGGCATCGCTGCAAAAAGTCAACCAGAGCGAATGGGGCGCGGACGGCCTGCCCAGCTACGTCAACATGTACATCTACGTGCCTGACAAGCTGGCGACCAGACCGCCCATCGTCGTCGCTCCCCATCATTGCCAGGGAAGTGGCCAGGGGACGTTCAGCGAGATGTCGAGCCTGGTTTCCATCGCGAACACCAGCGGCTTCATCATGATCTTCCCGGAGGCCACCGGGCAGAACTGCTGGGACGCGGGATCGACGCGATCGCTCAACCACGGCGGCGGCGGCGACACGGGGGCCATCGTCCAGATGGTGAAATACACGCTCGCGAAGTACAGCGGCGACGCGGGCCGCGTGTACTCGGTCGGCGGGTCATCGGGCGGCATCATGACCGAGGCGCTGCTCGGGGTGTATCCTGACGTGTTCATGGCCGGCGTCTCGCTCATGGGCGTTCCGTGCGGCTGCTGGGCCGAGGGCTACAACGATGTCACCGGGACGGGGAGCTCGGCCCAGTGGAGCGGGCCCTGCGGGGGCGGCAACGTCACGAAGACCGGGCAGCAGTGGGGAGACCTCGTTCGTTCGTACTATCCCGGCTACACCGGCCATCGCCCGCGCCTGCAGCACTGGCATGGCACCGCCGACACGATCCTCAGCTACAAGAACATGGCTGAAGACGTCAAAGAGTGGACGAACGTCCTGGGGTTGAGCGAAACCCCGAGCGGGACCGACACGCCGAAGCGCGGAACCACGCGCCAGTTCTGGAAGAGCTCCTGCGGCTACACGGTCTATGAGGCCTTCTCGATGGACGGCGTCGGGCACTCTGTGCCGTTCGACGGACCCGCCGTCGCCGCCTATTTCGGCCTCGACACGGCCGGTGGTCAGGATCCAGAGACGGCGGCTTGTCCCGGCGCTGTTCCCGGCGGCAGCGACACCGGAGGCGCGGGTGGCGCGGACGGCGCCGGAGGCGCGGGGGGCGAGCCCGGAGCCGGAGGCGCGGGGGGCGAGCCCGGAGCCGGAGGCGCGGGTGGCGCGGACGGCGCCGGAGGCGCGGGGGGCGAGCCCGGAACCGGAGGCGCGGGCGGGGTCATGGTAAGTGGCTCAGGCGGCAGCGCAGGCAGCGGCGGCGCGATGGACACCGCGTCCGGGGGGGCGAACGGACAGGACGCCAGCTCGGGAACCGGCGACTCGACAGCAGGAGACAGCTCCAGCTCCGGCTGCAGCTGCGCGGTGGGCAACGACGCGAGCGACTCTGGCGCCCAGGCGGGTTTGCTCCTCGCGGCGCTGGGGTTGCTGCTCGGTCGCCCGAAGCGCCGCCCGCGCTGAGCGCACAGGAAGACCCGCCGGCCGCATCGCATCGTGGTCTCACTTGCCGTAGGCCACCCGCCACACGGTGTTGCTCTGGTCGTCGGTCACCAGCAGCGCGCCGTCCCTGGCCACGGCGACGCCGACCGGACGACCCCACACGTCGCCGGTGCTCGTGACGAAGCCGGTCATGAAGTCTTCGTAATGACCCGCCGCCTTGCCGTCCTTGACCGGGATGCGGATCACCTTGTATCCGGTGCGCCGCGAGCGGTTCCACGAGCCGTGCTCCGCCGCGAAGATGTGTCCCTGGTAGTCGGCGGGGAACTGCTGGCCCGTGTAGAAGCAGAGGTCGAGGGAGGCCGAGTGCGACTGGATCAGCACGTCGGGCACGACGACCTTGTCCCGGAGCTCGGGGTGCTTGCCCTCGTGCCGCGGATCCTGATGCCCACCGAGGTAGTACCAGGGCCAGCCGTAGAAGCCGCCCTCGTGCACGCGCGTCACGTAATCGGGGACCAGGTTGTCGCCCAGCTCGTCGCGCTCGTTCACGCTGGTCCAGAGCGCGCCCGTCGCCGGCTCGATGGCCAGGCCGACCGGGTTGCGGATGCCTGACGCATGGAGCGCCTCGTTCTTGCCGTCCGGCGTGAAGGCCAGGATGCACGCGCGGCGGATCTCGTCGTCGTCGTCATCGACGTTGGAGCGGGAGCCTACGGACACGAACATTCGCTGGTTGTCCTTGCTGAAGACGATATCGCGGGTCCAGTGGCCGCCGCCGCCCACCGCCTCCCTGCCCGAGGGGATGTTGGTGACCAGCGCCTCGGCCGGGCCGCTGGCCCTGGTGTCGCCCGCCTTGTAAGGGAACCGCACCACGCTGTCGGTGTTCGCGATGTAGACGTGCGTCGGCGCCTCGGTCCCGCTCGGATAGAAGGCGATGCCGAAGGGGCGGTTCAGGTCCCCGGCGTAGACGCTGCGGAGGTCGGCCTTGCCGTCGCCGTCCGTGTCCCGGAGCACCTGCACCCGGTCCGCCGCGCTCTCGGCCACGAACACGTCGCCGTTCGGCGCCACCTGCACGACGCGCGGCTTCTCCAGGCCCGTGGCGAGCTCGGTGACGGTGAACCCCGACGGGACTTTGGGGAACACACCGGCTGGACGATCTGCCTTGCTCGGGCGGTTGCTCACCGACTCGCCCTCGTTGGGCGCGGGGAGGTCGGCGACGGTGATCTTGCGCTTCACGCCCGGCGCGTCCGTCGTCCAGTCGCCCAGCGCGTCCGCGCCGGTGAGGATCCTGTCGGTGGGCGCTGGCTGCGGTGTGACCTCGGCGCGCTTGGGCGAGCAGGAGGCCAGCGCGCCCGCGCCGGCGCCGACCAAGAGCACCTGAGCCACCCCGCGCCGGGCCCACGGGCGACCTGAGATTCGGTTGTGCATGGACTCGGGTTGCCATTCGGCTGCTCCTCTGTCCACCGCTCCACCGCTCCGCTGGACCGATGAGCCCGCCGATCTCCTCGCCGCTCGCCACGAGCCGACGGGGAGCGCCCCTCCATCCAGCCCCGGCATCCAGCCCCGGCATCCAACCCCGGCGGCCGCCCCGGCGGCCGCCCCGGCGGTCGGCTACCTACCAGTCCGCCTCGATCACCCCTCCGGTGTACTGCGTGCTGGTCGGCGTGTACTGGTGCACCTCGAACTTGTTGCCGTCGGGGTCCGCCAGCCAGATCTGGTACGTGTTGTCGCAGCCGAGCTTCTTCTCGGTGAACGGGACGCCGCGGCGCTTCAGCGTCGCCATCACGGCGTCCATGTCGTCGGTCTCCAGGCAGAAGTGCGCGATCCCGGTATTGACCACCTCGCCGAGGTTCCGGTCCTCGAACATCTCCACATAGTTGCCGTCGGCGATCTCGAGGTAAGCGCCGAACGGCGCGCCTTCGCGGGTGAAGCTGAACTTGGTGGCGAACCCGAGCTTGCCGTAGAAGTCGACCGAGCGCTGCAGATCTCTCACGTTGAGACAGACGTGCGCGATGCGTTTGAACATGGGGAGGGCCTCCGCGACGGCGCCGGGGTAGGGGAGCGGCGCGCGCGGCCCAGGATACCCCACCCGGAGGCCCCGGCGCGACGGTAGGCCCAGGCCGCGGGTGCGCCTTCGTGCAAACGGTGCGCCCCCCGCCTCCGGCGCGTGCCCGCGCGCCGTGAAAACGAGGGGTGCACGCGTCAGGCACGCCGGCTGCTTCATGGCCGGGCGTCACGACCGGAGCCCTCGAGGTCGCGCCGCGGAGGCGCGGGCGCGCCGGGGCTCACGCGAACAACGAGGTCGCTATGCATAACCTACGACGACTCTGGCTGGCGCTCGCCGCCGTCATCACCGCTGGCTTCTTGATACTCGGCTTCATGGGTCGGGAGGTGTACCGCAAGGCCCCGCCGATCCCGGAGCGGGTCGAGACGCCGTCCGGCCGGGTGCTGCTCACGAAGGACGACATCCTGGACGGGCAGCTCGTCTATCAGAGCATCGGCGGACAGCAGGTCGGCAGCGTCTGGGGGCACGGCGCTTACCAGGCGCCGGACTGGTCGGCCGACTGGCTCCATCGCGAGGCCGAGGCGCAGCTCGCGCTCTGGAGCGAGCGAGAGCACGGCGCGGCGTTCGCGGCGCTCCCGGACGAGGCGCAGGCCGCGCTCAAGGCGCGGCTCCAGCGGACGATGCGCCACAACGGCTACGACGCCGCGACCGGCGCGCTCACCGTCTCCGAGGATCGCGCGCTGGCGATCGAGCAGACCGCCGCGCACTACCGCGCGCTCTTCGGCGACGAGCCGAGCCTCACCGGCCTGCGCGAGAGCTACGCGCTGCACACGGGCGCGGTCCCCGACGCCGGGCGGCGCGACAAGCTGACGGCGTTCTTCTTCTGGACCTCGTGGGCCACGGCCGCGGAGCGCCCTGGCACCGGCGCCAGCTACACCAACAACTGGCCTCATGAGCCGCTCGTCGGAAACGTCCCCACGGCCGCCAACGTGATCTGGTCGATCGTGAGCGTCGTGCTCCTGCTCGCCGGGATCGGCGCGCTCGTCTGGTACCACGCGTTCCGCCGCAGCGAGGAGCCGGCCGTCGCCGCGCCGGCGCGCGACCCGCTCTCGGGGTGGGTGCTCACCCCGTCGATGCGGGCCGTCGGGAAGTACTGCCTCGTCGTCGTCGCGCTGCTCGTGCTCCAGGTCGCGCTCGGCGCCCTGACCGCGCACTACACGGTGGAAGGACACGAGGTCTTCGGCCTGCCGGTCGCGGACTACCTGCCGTACGCGGTGACGCGCACCTGGCACGTCCAGCTCGGTGTCTTCTGGATCGCGACCGCGTTCCTCGCGGCGGGGCTGTTCCTCGCGCCGGCGGTGGGCGGGCGAGAGCCGAGGGGGCAGCGGCTCGGCGTGAACGTCCTCTTCGGGGCGCTCGTCCTCGTTGTCTTCGGCTCGCTCGCCGGAGAGTGGCTGTCGGTGAAGCAGCGCTTCGCGCTCGAGCACTCGTTCTGGTTCGGGCACCAGGGGTACGAGTACGTCGATCTCGGCCGCGCCTTCCAGATAGCGCTCTTCGGCGGGCTCGCGCTCTGGCTCTTCCTGATGCTGCGCGCGCTCTGGCCCGCGCTCTCGCGGCGCGACATGAGCCGGCACATCGTGCTGCTCTTCACCGGCGCGACGGTGGCGATCGGGATGTTCTACGGCGTGGGGCTGTTCTACGGCGCGAAGACGCACCTGTCGGTCATGGAGTACTGGCGCTGGTGGGTCGTCCACCTGTGGGTCGAGGGGTTCATGGAGGTGTTCGCCACCGCGGCGATCGCGTTCCTGTTCACCCGGTTCGGGCTCGTGCGGCCCGACAGCGCGGCGCGGGCCGCGCTCCTGTCCACCTGCATCTTCCTCGTCTCGGGCATCCCCGGCACGTTCCACCACCTCTACTTCAGCGGCACGCCGGTCTCGGTGATGGCCGTCGGCGCGAGCTTCAGCGCCCTGGAGGTCGTGCCGCTCGTCCTCGTGGGGATGGAGGCGCACGAGACCTGGCAGATGCAGCACCGGAGCGCGTGGATGCAGGCCTATCGCTGGCCCATCCAGTTCTTCGTCGCCGTCGCGTTCTGGAACTTCGTGGGCGCCGGGGTGTTCGGCTTCCTCATCAACCCGCCGATCGCCCTCTATTACATGCAGGGCCTCAACACGACCCCGGTGCACGCGCACGCCGCCCTGTTCGGCGTCTACGGGCTGTTGTCCCTCGGCCTCGTGCTGGTGATGCTCCGCCGCCTGCGCCCCGACGCGGTGTGGAACGAGGCGCGGCTCCGGGTGGCGTTCTGGGGGATGAACGGCGGTCTCGGCCTCATGATCCTCCTGAGCCTCCTGCCGATCGGGCTGGCGCAGGCGTGGGCCAGCGTCGAGCGCGGGCTGTGGTACGCGCGGAGCGCGGAGTTCCTGCAGCAGCCCGTCCTCGAGGCGCTGCGCTGGATGCGGCTCGTCGGAGACACCCTGTTCATCGTCGGTGTCCTGGCCTTCGTGGGGTTCGTCGCGGGGCTCTTCACCCGCCGGCCGGCGGGCGCCGCCTCGGCGAAGCCCGCCCCCGAAGGTGAGGCGGCAGGGATGGCCGCGCCGGCGGCGAGCGGCGCGCCGGCGGCCTGATCACCCGCGCGCCAGCGGCCGGCGGTCCGCTGGCGCGCCTGCTCGCCGCAGCGCCGCGCGGCGCCCCGAAGGAGCTTCAAGGCGAGGAGGGAGCCCTACGAGAGATGATCTCCGGGAGCTCCGACCTGAGGAGCTCGACATCGCCAGCGCGACAGGATGCTTCTTTCAAAAAAAGAGACGCCCCCATCCGATTGCGTGAAGGATGGCTCGCCACCGCAGCATCCATCAGGCGCGAGAGAGACCGGGATGCGAACGGTCTCTTCATGTAAAAAAATCTCAGGAGAGTAAAAAGATGAGCTTGTTCAGCAAGAGGGTCCTCCCGTTGACGCTCCTCGGCGCCGCAGCCGCGCTCGGCGGCTGCCTTGGCGACGCTTCCCTCGAGGGTGATGACGAGCTGGAGACACAGACAGAGGCGGCGGATCCCGAGTCGACGGATGTGATCGACCCCGACGCGGCGGAGGCGGTCGGAACCGCGCAGCAAGCGCTTGAAAGCAAGTGGTGGTGCTTGGCTCCGGATGCTCAGCAGCCCGCCTACGTTAGAGTCGGCGAAGTCGTTATCTGGTGGGGGCATCATGATTATGATGCCAAATGGGCCTGCAACGCGTGGGTCAAGTGGTGCAATGGAAAGTGCATGGTTATCAAGGAGTGGGGGCCGCGGTAGTCGTCGCATTCGGCTCCACTGGATGCAGCGAGCGCCTCCTTGCCTGAAACCTCGATGAGGTCGCCAGGTTCGCGCCGCCCGACGCGGGCAGCCCCAGCCGGCGTCCAGCTGCGCGTCGCGCCCGACCAGCGCTCCGGATGGCGCGGCCGGGCTCGCACCCGCTCGGCATAGGGGTTCGACGCATGCCTCGTCAGAAACGCCTCCGCGCGCGCGTGCGCCTCCTCCGTGCGGCCGAGCCGTACCAGCGCGTCGATGGCGATGGACCGCGCTGCTGCTCGAGCCGCCGACGATGAGATGCGCCGTGCGCCGGCGCTGCAGTCGCACATAGATCGCGAGAATGCCGCGCGCTCTTCACACGAGAGAGGGTACTCAACGTGGGAGGCGATTCATGGTGCCGAGGCGAGCCATGGCCGGGAGCGGCCGTCGGAGAGCGCGATCATGAGCGCGCTCCTGCGCGGCGCCGTGACGCCGCTGAGAGGCGCCGCGGCCGCCGCGATCGCCTGGCGCACGCAGGGCCGGCACTACATCACCGTCATCGCCAAGGCGAGCTTCGCCTTTGCGATCGATGCGGTGATGTGGCGGACCGATCCGCAGGAGATCCTCGGCGCCGAGGTCCACCATGGCAAGAACCCGGCGCGGAGCATCCGCTGGAGCGGGGACCTCGCGCCCTACCTCGGCCGCGCCGATGTGGTCTTCACCGGAGACGCGCACGCGCCGCGCGGCACCGAGGTCCAGTCCTTGCCCGTGCGGCTCGCGATCTACAGCGCGGGCGGCTGGGTGCTCGACAAGCGCCTCCTCGTCCGAGACAAGGGCCCTTTCCGGCAGATACCCCTCGTGTACGAGAGGGCGGTTTGCGGCGCGAGCGGGTGGGAGAATCCGTTCGATGGGGAGCCGCTGGACGGCCCGGCCAACATCCTCGACCTCCAGGATCCCGCGCGCCTCGCCGGCTTCGCGCCGCTCGCGCGCGCCTCGCCGGCGCGCCGCCGGCTGCTCGGCAGCACGCCTCGCAAGGCGCTCGAGGGGCCGAACGCCGACATCCCCGCGGGCTTCGACTGGTCGTACTTCCAGGCGGCGCCCGCGGACCAGCGGATCGCATTCCTGCAAGGCGATGAGTGGATCGTGCTCGAGCACGTGAATCCGGCGGCCCCACGGCTTCAGATGCGCTTGCCCGGGGCGCGCGGGGTCGCGCGGATCCGGGGGCTCGCCGCCTCCGCGGCGGCAGACGGCGAGCTGCTCGAGCTCAACGCCGACACGCTTCGCATCGACGGCGTCGAGCAGCGCTGCACCGTCGTGTGGCGCCGGGTCTTCCCCATCTCCGGCGAGGACGCCCTCGCCGCCGTGCGGATCGTGGCCGGCGTCGAGATCGAAGGCGAGGAGATCGCATGGCCCGACGTGCGCCTCGAGGAGCAGGAGCGCGTGCAGCCGGCGCATCCGCCTTCCCGCCGTCTGGGCTCCCAGGAGACCGCCCGGGTCGAGGACGCGCCCAACGGGGCTGGCGAGGCGCGGCTCGCCCCGGAGCTACCGATCTGCCTCTCCGCCGAGGACGTCGAGCTCGTCGATCCTCCGTTGTCCGCCGCGTCACTCTTTCGAACGCTCGCGCTCCCCGTGGAGTCGGACCAGCCGCCGATGCGCGCGCCGGCGCTCCCCTTCGGGCACGCAGCCCCTGCGCCGGCGGAGCAGGGCGAGCCTGGGCCGATCGCAGATCGAATCCCTGCCATCTTCACCAGCACGACGCTTCTGTCGAGCGAGGACGAGGCGCGGGCCACCGATCAGCCCGCGACGCCGTTTCCTGCCGCGCCGCCGCCTCCACCGCGCGTCGCGCCCGATCTGCCGATCCCTGGCGCGCCCTGGTCCGGCGAGCGCGCTGCGCGGGCGCCTTCCGCGTCCATGGGGCCCGCGACGTCCGCGCTGACGGCGGCGGCGCCCGCGTGCTTCGAGGCTCCCGTCGACACCACCGCGGTTCCGGGGCTCGTCTCGGAAGCGTCCGAGCAGCCGGCCGCGTCTCGCTTTTTTCACGAGCTCCGACGCAAGGGCGACGAGGTCCCGGGGCCGCTCCCGCCGCTCGGCGAGGGCGACGACGTCAGCGTCGAGCGGTGCGCGATCGTCGCGGCGGAGCTCGCGGAGCGGCCGGTCCCCCGGGCCGACGTGCTCCGCGCGCACGGCCTCTCCGATGAGCGCTGGGAGCAGGCCGAGGCGCGATGGCAAGAGGCGATGGCGGAGGAGGCCCGACGCCGCGAGCGACCGCTCCGAGATCGGTTCGATGCAGCCTATCTCGCCGCCTGGGAGGCCATCCGCGGCGTCGTGCATCCGACCGATTATGCGCGGCTGGTCGTCGCGACCGAGCGCGACGGTGCGGCCGCGGCGCTCGATCCGCTCGCCATTCGACGCACGGTGTGGGCGCAGATGAAGCGGCTCTGGGCCAGGCGGCTCGCCGGCGATCCGCGCCTGAGAGCGCGCGTCGAGGCCGAGATCGCGGCGCTGCGCGGAGCGCCGCGGCAGCCCGCGGACAGCAACGCCCCCGCGGCGCAGGCCGGATGAGCCGTGCGACGCGATGTCAGGTGCGCGGATCACACGACGGCGACGCGCCGTCGTGACATGCAATCATCTCTTTGCTTTCCAGGGATCGCCTCTATAGTCGACGTTCTTCCAGCGCCAGGAGCCAACGCGCACCGACAACGGGGATTACAACCATGCAAGATGCGTTCACCGTCAGCGCCAGCGCGCTCCCTGCCGCCACGCGGGTCATTGGATTTCGAGGGACAGAGGGGCTGTCGAAGCCGTACGTCTTCGAGATTTATCTCGTGATGACGAACTACGTGGGCCAGGATCTCGACCTCGCCGACGCTGTGGGCACGAAGGCGACACTCCGCCTCTCCCCGTCGGACGGCGGCGCTCCCCTCCTCGTGAACGGCATCTTCGCGACGGTGGAGCTCATTCACGCGTTCGGCGAGCGCTCCGTCTTCCGCGCTGTGCTCGTGCCGCAGCTCTGGAAGCTCACCATCTCCCTGCATAGCCGGGTCTTCACCGACCAGACGGTGCCCGACATCATCAAGACGGTGCTCTCGGGCGCTGGGGTCTCGGAGTACGAGCTCAGGCTGATCGGCAGCTACAAGCCGCAGGAGCACGTGTGCCAGTACGGCGAGAGCGACTTCGACTTCATCTCGCGGTGGATGGAGCGCGAGGGGCTCTATTATTACTTCGAGCAAGGAGACGACGGGGAGACGCTCATCATCACCGACGACAAGGGCGTCCACGTCCCGCTCGGCCAGAGGGCGGTCCGGTATCTCCCGCAGTTCAGCGAGCACAGGGCCAAGGGAGAGGTGCTCTGGACCTTCACGTGCCGGCACACGTCGATGCCGTCCAGGGTCCGCATGAGCGACTATGATTACAACAATCCAGCGATCGAGATCTCCGGCAGGGCGCCCGTCGCGGCGAAGGGGCTCGGCGAGATCAGCGTCCACGGCGCGCGTTTCTTCACGCCGGCCGAGGGCAGCCGCCTCGCGGCCGTGAAGGCGCAGGAGCTGCTCGCGGGCCAGGTCGTCTACCACGGCGCCGGGGCGGCGTTCACCATGCGCCCCGGGTACACGTTCGAGCTCGAAGAGCATCCGAGGCCGGCGTTGAATACGGTTTATCTGGCCACCGAGGTCGAGCACTGGGGCAACCAGACGGGCTGGGCGCCCGAGCTGATGCAGATCATCGGGCTCACCTGGGATGATGTGTATCGGATGGAGGTCAAGGCCGTCTCCTCGACGGTCCAGTACCGGGCGCCGCAGCGGACGCCGTGGCCTCGTATCTACGGGACCGAGCACGCCGTCGTCGACGGCCCGGCGGACAGCGAGTATGCCCAGATCGACCAGCACGGTCGCTACGCGGTCAAGCTGAGCTTCGATGAGAGCGACCTCCGGGGCGGCAAGGCCTCGACCTGGGTGCGCATGCTCCAGCCGCACGGCGGCGGCACCGAGGGGTTCCATTTCCCCCTGCGCAAGGGCACCGAGGTGATGTGCACCTTCCTCGGCGGGGATCCGGACCGCCCCGTCATCGCCGGCGTCGCCCCCAACGCGCTCACGCCGAGCCCCGTCACCTCGGCCAACAGGACGAGGAACGTCATCCAGACCGGGGGCAGGAACCGCATCGAGCTCGAGGACCAGGCGGGCTCGCAGCGCATCACCGTCAGCACACCGACCGAGAACACGATCCTGCGCATGGGCGCGCCCAACGATCACCACAATTTCATCTCCAGGACGGACGGCACCGCCCTGATTAAGACGGGCAAGTCGCTCGAGATCCAGACGGGCACCTGGAGGAAAGATAACGTCGGCGATCAAATGGAGACCGAGGTCGGCGGTTACCTGAAAGAGACCGTCACCGGCTCCGTCACGGAGATTTATAAGGACACGAAGAACGAGACCGTCACGAAGGCCGTCACGGAGATTTATAAGGACACGAAGAGCGAGACGGTCACCAAGCCCGTCACGGAAACATACCTGGACACCCAGACCACCACGGTCACCAACCTGCGCAAATCCGAGCACGGCAGCGAGGAGACGACCGTCCACGGGAAGGTCACGGAGCGGTACGAGGGCCATCACGAGACGAAGGTGACGACGGGCGGCCGGTACGAGGAGACCACCGGTCTTCACGACCAGAAGTTCAATGATGGCTGGAAGGTCGACATCCCGGGCGGCCACGTCTCGCACATCGCGAAGGGTGACTACGTTATCGAGGCAGACCACTTCAGGGCGAAGGCCAAGTCCGACTACCGCGAGATTAACGGCCTCAGAATTCAAAAGACCCAAGGTGGCCTGTTCAACTTCACGTACGGCTACGGCACCCTGAACGTCGTCGCCCCGCAAAGGACGGAGTTGGTCGTGGGATTGAAGCTGGATGTCATCGCCGGGATGAAGGCGGAGGCGGTCCTCGGCGTCAACGTCAAGAACGCAAAATTGGTGGTAAACAAAAACTTCCTCGAGGTCTGGCAGAAGAGCGTCGAGCTGGGTAGCTCAGCGGTGACGCTCACCAGGCATGCCGCGGCGAGGGTGACCTCGACGGGGGCTCACGTCTGGCAATCCTTCATCCACATGTTCCACTAGCGCGGCGCCCAGCAGAAGACCGCGGGAGCCTGCTGCGAACCTCATGAAGACGATCAAGCCGAACCGGCTGGGGCTGCTCACCAAGGTGTTCGAGAGCGACGGCGAGCCGTACCTCGTCGTCACGCTCCTCGTCTTTTTCCCTATCGAGGCGCCGAGGCGCCTGCTCTACGAGCAGAGCCTCTGGAGGTTCGCCGGCGCGGAGCTCGGGAGCGACGCCATCCTCGACGAGTGCATGCCCAAGCTCCGGGGAGAGCTGCTCGTGAACGGCCGCTGCTTCACCGCGGGCGCCGTGCCGCGCCCTGCCTGCTCGGTGCGGGTTCAGATTGGGGCCATCGACAAGACGCTCTATGTCGTCGGAAATCGTCGCTTCGGGCTCCTGGGGACGACCGAGCCAGAGCCGTTCACCGAGATGCCGATCACCTGGCAGAACGCCTTCGGCGGCGAGGGCTACGCGCCGAACCCGCTCGGCAAAGGCTTCGCGCCGGTGCGCGGCGAGGACGGCTCGGTCCATCCGTTGCCCAACATCGAGGATCCGCGCCGCCTCGTCCGGTCGCCCGGCGACCGGCCCCCGCCCGCCGGGTTCGGAGGTTACGATCCGACCTGGCCACAGCGCTTCTCCAAGGTCGGGACGTATGATGAAGCGTGGCTCAAGGAGCGCTTCCCCGAGCTCGCCAAGGACCTCGACTGGAGCTTCTTCAACGCCGCGCCGCCGGACCAGCAGATCGAGGGGTATTTCCGGGGCGACGAGGCGTTCGTCATCGAGAACATGCACCCCGGGAAGCCCCGGATCGAAGGGGCGCTGCCGGGGGTGGCGACGCGGTGCTTCATCAACCAGAAGACCGGCGAGGGGGAGTCCTTCCGGGAGATCGCGACCCGCCTCGACACGGTCCGGCTCTTCCCCCACCACGAGCGCGGGATCCTCGTCTATCGCGGGGTGCTCAAGATCTTTGAAGACGACGCGGCCGACGTGCTCCACGTCGTCGCGGGGTGCGAGGCGATGGGCGAGCCCAGGCCGGTCGAGCATTACCGAACCGTCATGGCCCAGCGACTCGACAAGGAGAAAGGGCACCTGTTCCTGCTGCGCGACGCGGACCTGATGCCGCCTCCGGAGCTGGGGGCGGGGCCGCTGCCGGACGACCCTCAGGCGGAGATGACCAGGCTGCTCCAGTCGGAACGGCTCTGGCAGAAGCGCGCCCGCGTCAAGATGGAGCGGGACATCGAGGAGCTCAAGGCGAAGATCCGGGCGCAGGGGCTCGATCCGGAGCCGCTCGTCGCGCCGCTGCCGCCGGACGAGGACGTGCTCGAGCCCAGCCTGGACGAGCTGCCGGCGTACGTCGAGCGGGCGATGACCGAGGCCGAGAAGGCCAAGGCGGACGCGGAGGCGCGCCGCGCGGCCGAGGAGCAGAGGGCGCGCGCCGAGTGCGCGAAGCACGGATTCGATTATGACGCGATCATGGGCGAGCGGCAGAAGGAAGCCGGCGGCCCGCCCCGGTTCTCGGCCAAGAAGGAGATCGAGCGGCTCGAGGACGTGGCCCAGATGGCGCGGAACGGCGGGGTCGAGTGGCCCGAGCTCGAGGCGCAGCTCGGTGATCCGGAGCTCGCGGCGCGCCTCTTCGAGGTCGAGGAGCAGATGCGCTCTGCCTACCGGAAGTTCGCACACCACTACCCGGCGGCCTCCCGGCTGGGCGGCGAGGAGGCCGCTCGCGTGCGGGAAGAGGTGATCGCCGGGCACCGGGGCGGGGAGAGCTTCGCGGGGCGCGATCTCACGGGCGCCGATCTCTCGCACCTCGACCTGTCGGGCATCGATCTCGAGGGCGCGCTGCTCGAGGCCGCGGTCCTCACGGGTACCCGGCTGTGCGGCGCGAACATCGCCGGCGCGGTCCTGGCAAAGGCCAATCTCCTCGGCGCAGATCTCACCGGGGCGAACCTCGCCGGCGCGAACTTCGGCGGAGCGAACCTGTCCGACGTGAAGATGGGCGGCGGGCTCGACCTCACCGGCGCCGTGCTGGCCAAGGCCAACCTGTCGGGCGCCGACCTGACCGGCGCGCGCCTGTCGGACGCGGACCTGTCCGAGGCGACCTTCGACGGGGCCGACTTCAGCCGCGTGACCGCGCGCAACCTCGTCCTTATCAACGCCGACCTCTCCGGCGCCCAGCTCGCCGGCGCAGACCTCGAGCAGTGCACCCTCATCGAGGCCAACGTGGAGGGCGTCGACCTTCGCGGCGCGAACCTCCGCTCGTCGGTGTTCATCGCCGGCAAGGGCGACGGCGCCGTCTTCCGCGGCGCCAGGCTCGACAACATCCGCATCATCGCAGGCTCGTCGTTCGCCGGCGCCGACTTCCGCGGCGCTTCGCTCGAGCAGGCCAACCTTCGGGGCACCTGCCTCAGAGGGAGCGACTTCACCGAGGCCAACCTGCGGAGCTCCGATCTCAGCGAGTGCGACCTCACGGGCGCTCGCCTCAATCGCGCCGTCGCGGCGGGCGCCATGCTCACGCGGGCAGACCTCACGGGCGCCTCGCTGTCCGGCATCGATCTGATGGAGGCCGTGCTGCAGAAGGCGAAGGTCGACGACGCGAACTTCGAGAGGGCCAACCTGTTCCGCGTCGACGCCGCGAAAATGCGCGGAAACGCCGCGACGAGCCTGAAGGGGGCCAATGTAAAGTACGTGCGCTTCGTCGCGCCGCCGGAGAACCATGGACAGAAATGATCTGGTCGAGCTGGTCCAGGGCGGCGAGATCATCTCCGACGTCGACCTCTCGGGCGTCGATCTCTCGGGCGCCGACCTCTCCGGCGCGATCTTCGACAAGGTGAGCTTCGCCGGCGCGGACCTCTCGGGCGCTCGGCTGAAGGAGTCGACCGCCACCGGCTGCAGCTTCAGCGGCGCGCGCCTGTCCGGCGCCAACCTGCACCTTGCGGCGATGGTGGACTGTGATCTCACGGGGGCGAAGCTGGACGGCGCCTCCCTGATCGCGGCGCAGCTCACCGGCGGCGATCTCTCCGGGATCGACCTGAGCGGAGCAGATCTGACCCTCGCGAGCGTGATCAACACGAGCCTCTCGGGCGCCCGGCTCGCGCGCGCCAACCTGGACCGCGCCGCCATCCTGGACGTGCGGACCGAGCGGATCGACCTCTCGGGCGCCGTGCTGAAGCAGACGGCGCTCGTGCGCGCCGATCTCTCGACCGCGACCCTCGGCGGCGCCGTCCTGGAGCTCGCCGTGCTCGTGGAGGGGAAGCTCGCGGGCCAGGACCTGCGCGGGATGTCGTTCACGATGACGCAGTTCACGGGCGCCGATCTCAGCGGCTGCGACTTCTCCGGCGCGACGCTGACGCAGTGCGGTTTCAAGGACGCGAACCTCTCCGGCGCCAGGCTCGACGGCGCGCTCGCGGGCCGGGCGCTCTTCGTGAATGCCAACCTCACCCGCGCGAGCCTCGCCGGGGCCGTGCTCAAGGAGTCGGTCTTCGTGGGCGCTCGCCTCATCGAGGCCAACCTCGCCGGCGCCAACCTGGAGATGTGCATCCTGACCCGGGCCGCGTGCGCGGGCGCGCGCTGGAACGGCGCCAACCTGACGTACGCCGACCTCTCCCACGCCGACGTCTCGGCCGGCGACTTCTCGAGGGCGACCCTGTTTCGAGCGCGCCTCCATCGGATCAAGGACGAAGGGGCCGTGTGGTCTAACCGGGCGGCCGCCCTCGGCGACGACGCGGATCTCGCCGAGGCGGAGCAGTGGCAATCACGGGTGTTGAGCAGCGGCCGGGGGAGCTCGGAGCCTCCGGCCGTGGGTGTCGAGACGTCCACGCGTTGACGAGGGAATCATGCGCAATCTGGCGAGAAAGCAGGAGCCGAGGGCTCTGGTCACTCAGGAGTTCGGCACCGTGGCGCGCGCCGACGGCGCGGCGCTCGTCGTGGAGACCGACGCGGGCGAATTCAGGGCGAAGCGCGCCAAGGGGTGCCTCCTCGAGCCCGAGGCGGGCGACCTCGTGCTCATCGCCGTGGCGACCGACGGGCGTTGCTACGTGCTCTCCGTGCTGGAGCGGGAGGACGGCGCGCCCGGGAACATCGTCGCGGACGGCGACCTGAACATCAAGCTGCCTGCCGGTCGCCTCGGCGTCGCCGCGCAGGACGGCATCGGCCTGGTCTCGGCCAAGGAGGTGGCGGTGGTCTCGGCGGGCCTCTCGGTGAACGCCGTCGACGGGAACGTCGCGCTGCAACGCCTCTCGTTCGTTGGGACGCTCCTTCGCGCGGAGATCAGCAAGGCCAAGGTCCTCGCCGGGAGCCTCGACTCCGTGCTGGAGCGGCTCTCGCAGCGGGTGAAGCGCTCCTACCGCACCATCGAGGAGAGCGAGCAGCTCCGGGCCGAGCGGGTCGATTACGTCGCGAAGAAGACGATGAGCCTGCGCGGCGAGAACACGCTGGTGACCGCGCAGGAGCTCGTCAAGATCGACGGCGAGCAGATCCACCTGGGTTGAGGAGGCGTCATGTTCGCGAACACGCAGATGGGCGGGATGAACCTGGGGTTTCCGGACGTGTGCCTCACCCCACCGGTGCCTGTCCCGGTCCCTTATCCCAACATGTCCTTCGGCCCGGTGAGCGCGCCGGCCGCTTACAACGTGCTGTTCATGTGCGCGCCCGCGCATAACCTGCTGACGACGCAGCTCATCTCCGTCGGCGATCAGCCCGGCGTCGCCCTGGGGGTCGCGTCCGGCTCGGTCATGGGGCCGTCCCGCCACATCACCGCCGCGTTCACCTGCCTCGTCGGCGGCATGCCGGCCACCCGGCTGACCAGCATGAGCCTGCAGAACTCCACGAACTGCCCCGGAATGCGGATCGTGCCGAGTCAGGTCAAGGTGCTCATCCTGTCCCCCTGAGGGATCTCGGCCGCCTGTCGCGTAGACCTCCGGCGGGGGCTGGTCGACGAGCTCGTCGCTGTGCAGCACGTCGAGCGCGGCATGCTGCGCGGGGTCGCTGACCCGGCGTGGGCTCGCTGTGAACGTGCTCGGGACCTCCCCGGCGCAACGAGGACGCGACGGGGCCTCTGCTCTACGCAGCGTTCCTCTCGCTGCTCTTCGCCGTGCGCTCCGGGATGCGGCGGAAAAATAGGAGAAGCCGGCGCGTCGGCGCACGTCCAGCGCGCGCTCATGCTAACAACCGCGCCGGTCGTCCGAACGCAGACGAGCTGGCCATGGACGACCGAAGGCGGCCATCCTCACGGCCGCCTCGACGCGCGGGCCGGCGATGCATGGAGCTTTGAATGAGGTACAACCTGTTCGTTGGACTGCTTGCCTTGCCCCTCCTGGGTTGCGGATCGGATCCTGCCGACAACGAGGGCGCGACGACGACGGGCGCGACGACGACGAGCACGGGCTCCGGGGGGACGGGAGGCGCGGGCGGGGGATCGCCGGGCTGCGCACAGGCCGCGGCCCCGGACGTCACCGATGTCTCCGGCACGTGGGCGTACCGCGCCATCGGGTCGCAGCTCACCCAGGCGCAGGGTCTCCCGCCGTTCCAGACGCGCATCGTCAGCGTGATGCTGATCACGCAGCAGCAGAATGGAGACGCCATCTCCCTGCAGGGCACGTATTGCGACCATTATACCGAGGACCCGGACGCGATCGTGCACGCCGTCATCCCGGACAGCTTCCGCGAGGCGCTCGCGCCGGTGACCCGCGAGGGCACGTTTGCGGCGAGCGAAGGGGGGTTCCGCTACAAGCTCGGGCCCCTCCACGAGGTGATCGGCGCGGCGCTCGACGACCCGGCGCAGGACGAGCTGCCCACGGATCCGGCCGACGCTCGCGTCGTCGATCAGGACGAGGATGGACACCCGGGGATGACGGTTCAGCTCCAGGGGCTCATCGACGGGTCGGTCTACGTCGCCGAGCGGGCACGGACCGAGCTCGACGGCGTGGCGGTCGCGACCTATCGCATCGAGGGTCGACTCGGGTTCGCGTCGGAGCAGAGCGTGCTCGACACGGATCCTCCGAGCCTCAAGGCGACCATGGCCGCCTCGAGGACGTATCCCGACCCGGAGGAGTGCAACAGCACCTTCGTGATGGTCCGTACCCCTGACGACGCGGACTGCGCCTGGATCAAGGAGAGGGCCGACACGCTCTTCCAGTAACGCCGCTCCCGGCGGTCGCGGCGCCCCGTGTGACCGAGCGCCTCCGGGCCACCGATCGAGAGGACGCCGGCTTCGGTGCGCTGCTCACTCAGGCAGCCGCAGGACGAGGCCGGCGCCGGCCAGCCACCCGCCGCTGGAGAAGCCGGGATAACCTGGGTTGTTCGTCTGCAGCCCCTCCACGCCATCGAGCGGCTCGCCGCTCACGATGTCGACCAGGCTGTCGGGGACCTCGTCGATCACGGGGTTCCTGGCGGACGGGCTCTTCGACACCTCCCGTGGCACGAGCAGCTGGCCGTGCAGGAACGCTCCCACGCCGAAGTCGGCGCCGAAGAGCGACACCGGCGTCTCGAACGAGGCGCTGACCGCGAGGCGCGGGTTGTCGACGTAGTTGGTCCTGCCGGTCTGGTCGGGCACGGGAGACGGCGTGAAGGCGACGTCCGCGGAGAACCTGCGGCTCCCCACCATGATCGCGCCGCCGAGCCCCACGGAAACCGTGCTCGACCACGGGTCGGGCGGGGTCTCCGCGTGCCGATCGCGGTACTCTGACCACCGCGTCAGGAGCGCGTGCCCGCCGATCTCCCAGGCGGGCGGCGCGGGGCCCTTCGAGCGCGCGGCGCGCTCGCCCCCTCGGTCCTCGCGTGGCGGGCCCGTGACCGAGGCCCCGACGCCGACGCGGGTCGGCTGGTGCCCGAGCGTCAAGCGATAGGCCTGGGGGACCGAGGTCTCGCCCTCCGGATAGGTGGTGTTCCAGAAGCGGATCCTGTTCTCGCCGTCGGTGTCCGACGCCGAGGCGAGGTGGAGCGTGGCCGAGAGGCGCAGCCAGGGGGCCGGGCTGGTCGCGAAGGCGAAGTAAGGAGCGAAGACGCTCTCGACCTCCACGTCGGGGTTGATGAGGGCGGTCCGCTGGTCGCTCGCGTCGGGCACGTGGACGGCGGTCCGCGCGCTGGTGCCGATCGTGACGTCGACGCCCGCCCCCACGGATAGCCAGCGGGTGATTCGGCCAGCCATCGAAACGGCCAGGCTGGTGACCGACAAGCGATCTCCCAGCAGCTCGAACTCCAGCCGATTCGAGAAGTACTGCGCGCGCTCGTCGGCGAAGAAGGCCCGCTGCTCCTGGAAGCTCCTGAGCGGCAGCAGGGCGTAGAAGCCCAGGACGAGGCGGTCCTCGTAAAGCGGCCGCACGAACCCGAGGGTCGCGTACGTGTTGGTCTGCCGGTCGCGCGTGTCATCCCGCGGGCTCGGGAGCTTCGACCCCGGCATGGGCCGGTGGGTGAGCCGAGAGGTCGAGCCGTCCGGATTCCGGATCTGGCCATCGTACACCGACTCGGGCACGTCGACGCCCGGAGGGCGCGGAGCGAGGGTGATGTCGCCGTGCGTGACGAGCACGAAGAGGCCCGCCTGCGTCGTCGCTGCCGCATACGGCAGGAGCGCGGGGTTGAAGAACGCGGCTTCCGGTCCTCGCGCGAGCGCCCGTGCGTTCAGCCCGTTGGCGCTCGTAGGAGCGCCGGTGATCTCGAGCGCGCCCGACGCGCGGACGGCTCCGGCCTGGAGGAGCAAGGCGGACGCCAGCGCGAACGGCGTGGCGACGCAGAATTTGTGCGGCATAGGTGCTCGAGGCGCGGGAGTCTGCCGGAGGGTCGGCCGCGAGGTCAAGCCCTGGGCAGCGCAATTTTCCGCATCGTCACGGGCTCACCACGCCGACGTACGCGGAGAGAAGAGATGCAGGTGTCATCGAACCTGATCCTCGGAGCCCCTTTCGCCGGCCGGTACCGGAGCGAGCTTGATTGAAGCTGGCCAAATTGGGCCCGATTCGCAGATCTTGCCGCTGCGTCTCGGCCAGGCGCAGTGCAGCCCGCGAGCGTTGGCGCGCTCCGGGCTGCGCGGTCGAAACCTCACGCGGCGAGGTTTCAGCAGCGCAATCGCCCTTGATCCCATCCGATGGTGGCGGGGTGGACGTGCGCCCGCGCGCCGCCCCCTCTGGCCGCTCGCGCGGCTGTGCCTCGAGGCGCACGTGAGCGCGCTCTCGGCGCTACCTCAGGATCGGCTTGCAGTTCGTGAACTTGAACGACGTCATCATCGTGAACACCGCACTGCGGCTGCGGCGCTCCGCGTAGAAGAAGTCGAGCGGATATTCCTTGCCGACCTCGATGCCGAGCTCCTCGGCCTTCGCGTCGAGCTCGAGGAGCGCCGAGGTCGGGACGTGGAGCCCGCCCATGTCGATCGCGAGGCGCCTGTTGATGAACACCCAGAGATCGTCGTCACCGTTGAAGAAGAAGACGCCGCGGGGCTGATAGTTGAACGTCATGTGGAGCTCGTACGTGAAGCCGTAGTTGTGGATTTGCGCCTCGTTGCCCCACCCCTGATCGTCGATGGGGAAGAACTGGTCTCCCGAGAAGATCCCGAGGCCGCTTTCGCTCACCTGGAGAGGGACGTCGTACCGGATCGGAATGTTGACCGCGGGGTCGTCGTGATACCACTGATAGAACGCCTCGGGCCCGGTCGTGTGCGCCGTGCCGCCCTCATGGGCATAGACCGGCTTGTCGTCGGGGCCGAGCTCGGGCTCGACGATGCCTTTCAGGCCGTCGCCCGCGAAGTTCTCGAAGTCGGGGTGCCCGCCAGAGGGGAAGCCCTTGAAGTCGCGCAGCACCCCCGTGAGCTTCGGCTCGCAACGCTCGTCCCCGCCAGCGCCGGCGGTGCCTTGGGGAGAGCGGCCGCCAGCGCCGGGATCGAGGATACCGGGGTCATCACCGCCGGCGGTGGACGAGGACGAAGCGGGCGACGACGATGTCGTGGCGCCGAGGTCGCGACCGATGACGGCGATCTCGGTGGTGCACCCCGCGAGCGCCGTGCCCGTCGAGAGAAGGACGGCCAGGAATCGCGGGGTGTCCGCGCGGGTGGCCGCCGTGGGCTGGGCTAGCTTCATCGAGATCGTCTCCTGTCGCATGGATGCCTCCGAGCTTGCCGGTCCTGCAGGCAAACTCATGTGAACGCGCCGTTTCAAGGGGCGCTGATGACGAGGCGGCGCACCCGCTCGGCATAGGGGTTCGACGCATGCCTCGTGAGAAACACCTCCGCGCGCGCGTGCGCCTCCTCCGTGCGGCCGAGCCGCACCAGCGCGTCGATGGTGATGAACTCCCGCTCTGCAGTGAGCTGGCCTCTCGGAAATTCGCGCCTGTGCTCGTCCAGCGCCGCGAGGGAGGCCTCCGGCGACCGCGCGAGCAGCGCCCTGGCCTGCTCCAGGCGCGTCGCCTCCCGGAGCAGGTCGTCACTGTCGGACGCCGCGCTCCCGGGCGGCGCAGGAGGAGGCGCGGGCTCGCTCTGCCGGACGTTCTGGCCGACGTCGCGCGGCGGCTCCCGGTGAGGGGCGGACGCGGCCGGATGGGGCGCCTCGGCGGCCAGGGACGGTCGATCGGGCGCAGGGGCAGCCGGCGCCGCTTCCACGGAGCGCAGGGCGCCCCGCGCGCTCGAGAGGAGGCGCTCCGCCGACAGGTGCTCCAGCCGACGTGGCGGCTGAGTCAGCACGGCGGTGCGCTGGCCTCCCTGATCCGCGCCGTGGAGGGCGAGCCCGGCGGCCCCGAGCCCCGTCACGACGAGCAGGCCCTTCGCCCACATGGGCAGCGCGGCGCCGCCGTTCGGGGCCGCCGCGAGCGGTGCCACGCGGGCCGCTGTGCGCGCCGCCTCGACGGGCGCCATCGGCCGCGGGCGCACGGCCGAGCGCAGCAGCTCGCGCGCCCCGGCCGGGGCGCCTCCATCATCCTCGATCCACCGCTTCGGTTCGCTCATATGCCCCCTCGTCGCGCGCGCTCGGCCTCGGTCCTCTTCAGCAGCGCCGCGAACTCTTTCCGCGCCGCGTGAAGGCGCGAGTAGACCGTGCCCACGGGGATGCCGATCAGATCGGCGATCTCGCTGCACGGCATCTCCTCGATCTCGAACATCACGAAGACGGCGCGCCTATCGAGGTCCATCGCCTGGAGGATGCGCTCGAGCCGCTCTCTCGCCTGCTTCCCGGAGGCGATCTCCTCGGGGCCCGAGGCGGGATCCGCGACGTCGTGGACGTCCTCGCCGACGAGCGAGCGCTGCGCGCGCCGGCGGTGCGAGGCGGCGACGCGCCGGCAAATGGCGAAGAGCCATGTCGTGACCGGACAGGCCCAGTCGAAGGTGGGGAGACGCCGCTGGACCACCACGAAGACGTCCTGGAACGCGTCCTCGAGGTCCGGCGGATGAATACCGAACCGTTGCAGCGTGGCCCACACGAAGCCGGCATGCTCGGCGTGCACGGCGGCGAAGCCACGGGGCGGCTTGGGCCCGGCGCGGACCTCTGCGTCCAGACATTGCTCCACGCTCGTCTGAATGCTGACGTCCGACGGGTCCTTCATCAAAACGCGATCCCGGCCCCACCGAAGAGCGCGCCGGCGATCACCGGCTGCTCGAAGGCTGGCCGCGGGTACCCCTGGAGCTGGAAACGGTATCGCGTAAGCGGAAAGTCAAGGTCGATCCCAGTCTCGAGGCGGAGCGGACCGACCACGCGCACGGCGAGGCGCGTGCCCACACCGGGGCTGACCCAGAGCCGGGCTCCAGGGTCGACGGGGAGCACCGACGGGTGTTCGTGGATGACAGCGTGGACGGCGCCCCCAAGCAGCTGGACACACGCGCCCAGCGAGAGCCGCCCGGTCCGGAGCGCCTCCGCACACACGCCGAGCCAGCCCACGGTGAGGCCGAACGCGACGGCCGGCGCGGCCGCGCGCTGCTCCGGGAGCCACAGCATTCCCGAGGTGATGGTCCAGTGGGGCGCGACGGACCATTCGGCCGACCATGCGACGCCGGGCCCGACCACCGGGAGGATGCCCGTGGCGGCGAGCCCGCGCAGCGTGACCGAGAGCCCAGGGCGTGGCGCATGCTCCGCCTCTGGGAGCGGCGGGGGCGCGCCGCGCGAGGAGTCCACCTGCGTCGCGGGCTCTGCCGGGGCGCGTCGCGGCGGCTCCGGCCGCGGGGCGCCTGGCGGCGGGGCTTCCGGTGGCCCCGGCGGGGGCGAGCCGTCGGCCCGGGGAGGCGCGGCGGGTGCGGCGAGGTCGGCCGTGGGATCGATGGCGAGGGCGATCACCAGCGTTGCTGCGCTGGTGATCGCCTCGCAGGTCGCCGCGCTGCTCTCGAGCTTGCGCACCGTGGGCGGCGTCCCGTCGCACCCGACGGTCCGGATCTGGGCCGACCATGCCCCGGGGTTTCCCTTCACCACGGCCTCGATCGAGGCGCCGCCGCCCATCGTGGCGAGCTCCCGCCCGCGCCGCCGCGCGATCTCGGCGCGGATCTGTCGCGCCGACGGGCACCGCTCCTCGGCCCCCTCCAGGCGGACCCACGACACGTCCGCGGCCCCGCGCGCACTCGGCGCGCGCCGCGGCAGGCGCGAGCACGGCGCACGCGCAGAGCAGCGACACAGCCCCGCGCGCGCTCGCCCCAGGAACGGCTCGCTCGCGACGTTCGCTCGACAGAACCTAGACCTCGAGGCGCTTTCCGGGGTTCATGAGGTTCAGGGGATCGAGCGCCCGCTTGATGGATCTCATGATCGCGAGCTCCTCGGCCGAGCGAGGATAGGGGAGATAGTCTCTCTTGAGTAGGCCCATTCCGTGTTCGGCGGAGATGCTCCCGTGGTGTCTCTTGACGAGCGAAAAGCTGGCATGACCACGCCTCGTGGGTGCGCCGCAGGAGCTCGATCCCATCGAGGTGATCGGGCTGCATGACGTTGATGTGGAGTTGATGTGACGGCTGCCGTCGCCGATGTGGCCGCGAGACCTCGGCCGTTGAGCGCGGGAAGGCGACCGCGGACAGCCTCGGCTTGACGGCCTTGGTCCAGCCGCGGCCGAACGGGGCGAGGTCGGACGGGTCAAGGCGGGCGCTCGGTCGACGCCCTCGGCGCGCAAACCATGACGCGAGAGGCCCTGTGCGATGGAGCGCACGATCGTCCTTGAGGAACGCTGTACGGGTCGCAGCGAGCGCCTTCTTCGAAGGACACCGGGTCGGTCCAGGCCGCTTCCCAGGGGGTGGAGTGCAGCGTCGGCTCGACCCGGACTGGCCCCGCGGCCGACATCTCGCGCGGCGCGCGCCGGGCGCGCGGGCTCTGCCTCCTCCGCGTGCGTCGTCTCCGAGCTTGCCTCGTGCGTTCCCGCCGTGGAGCTCGAGGAGCTCCGCGCGCTCCGGCGTGAGGAGATCGAGATCGCCAGCGCGACAGGAGGCTGTTTTCGAAAAAGAAGGGCCGCACACGATTGGGTGAAGGACGGCCCGCCACCGCAGCATCCAGTAGGCAGGAGCGGGATGCGAACGGTCCCCTCCAGTAATAAAAATCTCAGGAGAGTAAAAAGATGCGCTTGTTCAGCAAGAGGGTCCTCCCGTTGACGCTCCTCGGTACCGCGGCCGTGCTCGGGGGCTGCGTTGGGGAAGCTTCCCTCGAAGGCGATGACGAGCTGGAGACCCAGGCGGAGGCGGCCGGTCCCGAGTCGGCGGACTCGATCGACCCCGACGCGGCGGAGGCGGTTGGAACCGCACAGCAAGCGGAGGAAGCGTTTTATGCTTATAGCACATGGTGGTGCATCAATCGTGCCGAGTACGTCGGCAAGGTCACGATCTGGTGGGGCCATACGTCAGCGGATGCCACATGGGCCTGCAACGAGTGGATCGACACCTGCCGTAATCGCGGGGGCTGCGGGTCTTTCAGGCTGTTTTCTTAAGCCACCCGGATGCCCTCGGGACCGCGCCCCTGCCGCGTATAGATATTCGTCCGCTGAGTGGGAGAACTGACTACGTCGGCGGTTTCGGGATCTGGTGGGGCATCCGACCGCTGTCCGCTGTGACCTGTCCGGTACACTCCACGGGGCCTCAGCTCCAGTGCGCGGTCAACTCGAGGTGATCGTCGTTGTCGCCGCCGCCGGAGATGATGCGCTGGCGGACGTGGTCGGCGCCGCCGATCACGAGGAGCTGCTCGCAGGAGCCGATGACCTCGGTCCACATGTTCTCGTCGAAGCCTTCGCAGCCGATCCAGAGCGCGCGGGTGAAGCCGCGGCGGGATTCGAGGACACGGACGTGGCCGGCGGAATAGTAGTTGGAGAAGACGCGCTGGCTGAGGGAGAAGAGGGTGGAAGGGGAGATGAGCCCGGCGATGACCTTGTAGATGCCGCTCATGTCGTCGTGCGTGCACTGGCGGCCAATCTGGTGGATGAGCTCTTTGCCTTCTCCGCTGGTGCGCCGGATGGCCTGGAACAGGTCCTTGTACCAGGCGATCGGGTACCAGCCGGTGGAGACGAGGCTGCCGTAGCGGATGCCGTCGCGCAGCGGTTCACACATCTCATCCAGGCTGAGCTTCTGGGCAGGCTCGCCGCGCAGCTTGCCAAAGCTCGCCACCACGGAGCGAAACGCCACCCCCTTGACCTTCGGTTCGTCGGTCATCCCATCGCGCGAGCGCGCTCGGCAGTGAGGGTACATCAACCCGCGGGGGTAGGCCACATGGTTGCCCTCCGCACCGGTATTGAAGCGTGCAATCGCCTCCTACATGGCGCCGCCCGAACCGCGCGAGTTCGTCGAGCTCCCCAGCGCAGGGCCGGTGGCCCTGCCTCTGACGGCGTGAGCAGGTCGTCCTGCCCGCGGCGGCCTCAGGGGCCCTCGGCGTCGAAGATCGCGTCGACGTACCGCAGCGTCGTCTCGCGCCGGCGGCGCGCGCGCTCGGCCGAGTCCTCCTCCACGAGCACCTCGTCGGGCTTCACGCGGAAGAGCGGCTGGCCCTTCTGCACGATCGTCCCCTCGCCGCCGTCGATGAGCACCTCCTCGACGGTGCCGGAGCACGGCGCGAGCACCTTGTTGAACATCTTCATGACCTCGATCACGTAGAGCGGGTCACCGGCGGCGAAATGGCTGCCCTTCGTCACGAGCGGAGGCCGATCCGGCGCCTCCTGCGCGTAGAACATGCCGCCGGTGACCGCGACGATCTCGTTGGCCCGCATGGCGGGCGGCGGCGCGAGCACCTTGCGCATGCGGGCCGAGAGCTCGCGATCGAGCAGGCGCTCGGGGATGGCGACCGTGCCGTCCTCCCGCGCGCGGAGCTCGAAGAAGCGCGCGGCGTCCCCCGCGAGGACCAGCGCGTCGAGCAGCTCCAGGCCCGCCTGGAAGCCGAGGTGCGCGCCGCGGACCCGCCGCCAGAGCTCGGCGTCGTCGCCGTGAGGCGCGGTGTCCCGGGACAGGTGCGCTCGCAGCTCGGGCCACGGAGGCGCGCCGCCCGCCTGGCCCATCCGCTCGCCGACGCGCCGGTAGAAGCCGAGCGCCCGCGAGAGCACCTCCTGGTCGTGATCCCAGATCACGTGGGCCGCGGGCGCCTGCGGCTGAGGCGTCATGTTGAGCAGCCAGTACGTGTCCGCGAGCACCTCGATCGGGTTCTTGAGCCAGCGCACCCGCCCCGACCGGATCTCGAACGACCCCATGTTCCGGCTGAGCCACGCCGACAGGAGGTGCGGCTCCGCGCAGATCTTCTCCACGGGACGGCGCACCAGCGTGTCCTTCAGCGCGAAGACCTTCTTCAACGCTCCTCCGCCGGTCGCCTCCGCGGCCCCGGCCCGCGCCGCGAGGCGGCGCTCGTGACGGGCGCCGAGCTCGGCCCACATCGCGTCGAAATCGAGCCCCCCGAGCTCCACCGCGAGCAGGCCGACCTGCGTGAGGTACGGGACAACGAAGCCCGTCGTCGGCTTCGCCCACACGCTCCGCGCGAGGAACCAGTGCACGAGCCCGTAATGAAACAGGAGGTTCGTGTGGAGATCGCTGCCGCGCAGCGTGGTCGTGCGCAGGATCTCGCAGATCCGCTGGTAGGCCTCCTCGCGCGAGGCGCCGTAGGTCACGAGGAGCGCGATGTTGCTGTCGTAGGCGCCGGCGACCCGGTAATGCATGAACACCCCCGTGTCGGGGTTCTTCACGCAGATGCCCTGATCGTCGCGGATCTCGTGCGGGTGCGGATCGCTCCAGGACACGATGATGCCGGCCGCGTGGGGCTCCAGCGCGCCGTTCGTGGCGTTGAGGCGCGCCTCCACCGCGGACCCTTCCCGCCGGACGCGGATCGGCCGGGGCAGCCGCTCCCCGTGGCGCGCGAGGAGGACCATGCACTCGACGAGCGAGGTCACCTCGAACGCGTCGGCCGGATCGGCCGGGTTCTCGAAGCGGAGGGCATAACAGAGCTCCGACACCCGGTGCTCGACCTGGATACGGGTGTTGACCTCCATGAAGTAGTGGTGATCCCCCTCGACGATGCACTCGAACGTCGAGGCCGAGTTCAGCCCGACCGCCTGCCCGAACCGCTCCGCCTCGGCCTCCATCCGGGCGAGCGACGCGCGCTCGCGCTCGAGCGACGCCGCGCGCGGCGCCTCGCCGTCCGCGCGCGCCCGCTCGATCGCCTCGAGCAGCCCCTCCTGCGTCATCGCCACCTCGAGCAGCTTCTGCTCGTGCATCTGCAGCGAGCAGTCGCGCCCGCCCAGCGCGACGCACCACGCGCCGTTGCCGACGAGCTGGATCTCGTTGTGCCGCGTCTCCTCGACGTTGAGCTCGAGCAGGATGTTCTTGTTGTCGCCGACGCCCGCGGCCTTCACCTCCGCGAGGATCTCCCGCGCCAGCGCGGGGACCTCGGCCGCGCGCGCCCGCGCCGCGGCCTCGAGGGGCGCCGCGTCGGGCGCGACGCCGGCGAGGAGCCGCTGCCCCTTGCCGCCGCCGCCGCCGATGGCCTTGAGCCGGATCCGCCGCCCCGGGTGGCGAGCGAGCAGCTCGGCCGCGCCCCGCTCGAGCTCCTCGCAGAGCTCGTCGGTCGTGTAGAGATCCACGCGCCGCGCGTACGCCGCCGCGAGCAGGGCGTCCGCCGCATCGGCGAGCGGGATCCCGTCGGCGAGCCGCGCGCCCGCGGCGCCCGGGCCGAGCAGCCCGCGGTCCGCCGCGGCCGCGCGCAGCGCCGCGTGATCGGGCCACTTGCGGAGCACGATCCGCCGGGTCGCGTCGTCGATGCCGGGCGTCACGCTGACCGCGGCCGCGAGCGCCGTCCGCTTCGCCTCGTCCTTGAGCCCGGCGGCGCGCTGCACCGACGAGCGCGGGCCGATGAAGACGAGCCCCGCCTCCTCGAGCGTGCGCACGAACTCCTCGTCTTCGGCCATGAAGCCGTAGCCCGCGAACACGTGCGTGTAGCCGCCGGCCCGGGCGATCGCGACGATCTCCTGCATCAGCTTGACGCGCTCGTCCTTGGTGGCGCCGGTATAGTCCTTCACGCGGTGCACGTGCGCCGGGTGGATGCAGCGCAGCTCCGGCGCCAGGGCGTGCGTGTAGACGATCGAGTCCTTCTCCGACAGGAGGATGCCGTAATGCTCGATCCCCATCTGGGCGAAGACATCCATCGCCTCTTTCCGGATCGGGCCCCGGCAGACGATCAGCGGCCGCACGTCGTCGGCCGCGAACGAGCGCGCCCACGCCGAGCTCGAGCGGCCGAGCCTGCGGTCGCGCACCACCCTCGGGTTGCGGTCGTAACCTCGCCTGGTCTCGAATCCATCCATGATCAATGGAACTCCCGCTGAACACCGGTGAACGGCCCTGGCTGGTAGTGCCGCAGCAGGAACTCGAGGTTCTCTGCGATCACCGAGCGGAGCTCGCGCGGCATCACGAGCCGCGAGATGGAGCCCAGGCTGAGCCCCTCGCGCGGGTTCATGAGCTCCCGCTCGTACCGCGCGCCGAACTCGGCCTCTCTCGCCTTCAGCCACGCCGCCGCCTCGTCGCGGGCCTCCGCCTTCGCCTTGGCCTCGTCGAGGCCGCGGGCGAGCCGCTCCTTGACGCCGGCCTTCTCCCTGGCGCTCGCCTGCGCGCGCACCTTGCGGAGCTCGTCCTTGTAGACGAATTCCTTGCCGGCGGGGCCCATCACCGCGACGCGGGTCGTGGGGAGCGCGAGCACGACGTCCGCGCCGGTCGCGTAGTTGTTGAACGAGGCATAGGCGCCGCCGAACGCGTTGCGCACGAGCAGCAGGATGCGCGGGGTGCGCACGTCGATGATCGCGTCGAGCATGGCCCGGCCGGCCTGCACGATGCCCATCGCCTCTTGCTCCCTGCCCGGGAGGAACCCTGTGGTGTCCTCCATGAAGAGGAGCGGGATGTTGTAGAGGTTGCAGAAGCGAATGAATCGAGCGTTCTTGTAAGCGGCCGCCACGTCGATCTGGCCCGACGCGACAGCGCTGTTGTTCGCCACGAAGCCGACGACGCGCCCGCCGACCCGCCCGAACGCGGTGATCGTGTTGCGCGCGCGCTGCGGCTGCACCTCGAAGTAGTCGCCGTGATCGCAGATGCGCTGGATGATGATGTTGATGTCGAGCGGCGTGTTGTAGCCCGTCGGCGACGAGATCGTCCTGCGGAGGAGCGTGTCGATCTCGGTCGTCTCCCGGCCCACCGGATCGCTCGTCCGCTGGAAAGGCGCGCTCTCGCGGTTGTTGCTCGGCAGGTAACCGAGCAGCCGGACGGTGGTGCGCAGCGCGCCCACCTCGTCTGGCACCGTGAGATCGGCCACCCCCGAGGCGCCGTGGACGCGCGGGCCGCCGAGGTCGTCGGGCGAGACCACCTCGCCGAGGACCGATTTGACGACCGCCGCCCCGGTCAGGCCGAAGAACGTGCCGCCCGGCTGGATGACGAAGCTGCCCTGCCGGGGCAGGTAGGAGCCGCCGCCCGCGTTGAACCCGAACATGCACATGATGCTCGGGACCACGCCGCTGATCTTGCGCAGCGCCGCGAACGCCTCGGCGTAGCCGTCGAGCCCGCCGACGCCCGCGGGGACGTAGGCGCCGGCGCTGTCGTTGAGGCCGATGAGCGGGATGCCCCGCTCTCCCGCGAGCTGGAACAGCCGCGCGAGCTTGCGGCCGTTCGTCGCGTCCATCGACCCGGCGCGGATCGTGAAATCGTGGCCGTACAGCGCCACGTCGCGGCTGCCGACGCGCAGGATCGCGGTGACCAGCGAGGCGCCGTCCAGGTTGGGCCCCCAGTTCTCGAAGACGACGCGCGGCGGCTCGGGCGTGAGCACCCGGATGCGCTCCCAGATCGTCATCCGGCCTTTGCTGTGCTGCCGGATGATGTTCTCCGGGCCCGCGGCGACATAGGGGCGCCTGCGCAGCTCCTCGGCCTCCCGGAGCGCCGCGTCGTACGCCGAGGCAGGCGCGGCCGGCGCCCCGGATCCCTCGTCGAGCGGATCGTCGAGCGAGGGGACGAGGGCGGAGGGCTTCACGGCGACATCGTTGTGATCAAGAGGGCTCATGGACGGGCGAGGCGCTCTATATCATGGCAGGATCCGGGGACGCACCTCGCGCGCCCGGGCCGAGCGTCGTGCCGCGCCCCGGCGCCGGCGTGTGGGGCGCGGCACGGGGCTCCCCGCGGCGATGCCGGGTCGCCGCGGCCACCTCGACCGGCTCGCGCGGCGCTCTCCCGCCTGGACGCGGCGAGTCATGCGTGGCTGAGCCCGGCGCTCGTCAGGGGGAATCCGCGCGCGAGACGGCAGGATCGCCGAACACATAGCGGCGCTGCTTGGCCGCCGCGAGGAGGTCGGCGCGGTGATCGGGGTGGGCGATCTCGATGAGCGCCAGCGCGCGCTGCCGGATGTTCCGGCCCCAGAGATCCGCGACGCCGTGCTCCGTCACCACGTAGTGCACGTCCCCGCGGCTCGTCACGATGCCGGCGCCCTGCTCGAACGCGGGCTGGATCCGGCTGATCGTGCCGTCCTTCGCGGTGGACCGGAGCGCGATGATCGGCTTGCCGCCCGCGCTCCGCGCCGCGCCCCGGATGAAGTCGACCTGCCCCCCGATCCCGGAGAAGAAGCGGCCCATCAGCGTGTCGGCGGCGACCTGGCCCGTCAGATCGACGGCGAGGGCCGCGTTGATCGCGATCATCCTGTCGTTCCTCGCGATCGTCAGCGGATCGTTGGTGAAGGCGGACCCGCGCATCTCGATGACGGGGTTTTCGTGGGCCCAGGCGTAGAGGGCGCGGCTGCCGAGGAGGAACGAGGTCACGAGCTTCCCCGGCAGGAGGGTCTTCCTGCGGTTCGTGATGACGCCGCGCTGGACGAGATCCATCACGCCATCGGAGAGCATCTCGGTGTGCACGCCGAGGTCGCTCCTGCCTCCCAGGGCGGCGAGCACGGCGTTCGGGATCTTGCCGATGCCGGTCTGGAGCGTCGCGCCGTCGGGCACGAGCGTCGCCACGTTGCGGCCGATGGCGCGGTCGACGTCGTCGAGCGGCTCGATCGCGCGCTCGGGGAGCTCGCGGTCCACCGGGACGAGGTGGGTTATCCGATCCACGTGCAAGAACGAGTCTCCGTGGGTGCGGGGCATCCGCGGGTTGACCTCGGCGAGGACCAGATCCGCCGAGTCGACGGCGGCGCGGACGATATCGACGGAGACGCCGAGGCTGACGAAGCCGTGGGCGTCCGGGGGGCTCACCTGGATGAGGGCCACATCGATGCCCACCCGGCCCGAGAGGATCAGGCTCGGGATCTCGGAGAGGAAGACCGGCATGAAGTCGGCGCGCCCCTCGTGGATCGCCTCGCGGACGTTCTGGCCGATGAAGAACGCCGTGTGGCGGAACCGCCGCTCGAGGCCGGGGCGGACATACGGCGCGGGGCCCTCGGTCATCAGGTGGACGATCTCGTTGCCGGCGAGGTGGTCGCCGGACTGAACCATCGCGTTCACGAGATCGGTCGGCTCCGCGGCGCCCGAGCCGACGAGGATGCGCCGCCCCGGGGGGATCGCGCGGATGGCCTCCTCGGCCGTCTTGATCTTGTCGCCGAAGCGCGATCGCCAGTCCGTGATCGTCTGCTGCATCGTGTGCCTTCTTCCGGTGTTCTCGGGGGATGAACGGAGCGCGTTCGCCGTCGGGGCGGGCGATGGCCGGCCGCGCCGTCATGCGGGTCGAGCCTCGGGTCAGGAGATCTCTTTCTCGGTGAGCAGCGCGGCCAGCACGGCGAGCGCGTCGGTCGTCGTGAAGACGCCGACGACCTGCGCGCCGTCCAGCACCACCGCCGATCCATACTTGTGCTCGGCCATCTCGCGGACCACCTCGGAGAGCGGCGCGCTCGGCGCGACGGCGTAGGGGCACGGCGACATGGCCTCGCTGACGACGAGCTCATCCCCCTCTTGCTCCTTGAGCGTCTCTATCCAGTAGATGTCCCGCTCGGAGAGGATGCCGACCAGCCGGCCGCCGCTCAGCACCGGCAAATGCCGGATGCGATGTCCGCGCATGAGCGCGCGGGCGAGGCCGACCTTCTGATCCGCGCCGATCGAGTGGGGGCTCCGGGTCATGCAGTCCTGGATGCGAATGGTCGAAGAGCTCATAAGGCCTCCCCTGGCGCTGGACGTCCGCGATGATCGATTCGAGCTGATCGGACCGGCGCCCTTCGATCGAGCTCGGTTTGCCACGATGGGCCACGAGGCGGGTTTGCAAGATGCGGACCGCCTGGATCGGCGTTCGCGCTACGACACGCAGCGGGCGTGCGGCGCGTACGCTTCATCGGCGAGCCATCTCCTCAGGCCCGCTTGCGCGCCGACGGGATCAGGTACCCGCAGCACCGCCCGAACCACCGCAGCACGTCGAGCGACGACAGGATGCCGACGACCTTGCCGTCGTCCGAGACGACCGGCAGCCGGTGCACGCCCTCGTAGGCCATGAGCGACGCGGCCTGCCGGATGCTGGCGCTCTCGTGCAGCTGCACCACGACGGGCGTCATCACGTCGCGCGCGGTGACCCTGACGGGCTCGTAGACATGAAAGCCCTGGCTCATGTCGAGCGGCGCGACCTCGCCCGACCGCGAGGCCACCCGCCGCGACTCCTCGGTGTCGCCGCGCTCCTCTGCTGCACGGAGCACGTCGGCCCGCGACACCATGCCGACCGGCTTGCCCGCCGCGTCCACGACCGGCATCCCGCTGATCTCGTGGCGGACGAGCAGGGCCGTGATGTCGTCGAGGGAGACCTCCGATCGGATGCAGATGACGTCCTTGGTCATGATGTCGGCGAGCGGCGCCTCCGGGTTCACGGCCACGTCGACGCCCGCGCTGCGCAGCGGATCCGCGTCCTCCGTGCCCGGCGCCGCGTGGCTGGCATGGCAGACGACCGACGTCGTGCGCGAGCTCTTGTCGAAGTGCAGCGCATGGAAGCGACGGCACGACTCGCACTCTCGCGCCGTCATCGAGCGCTCCCGCAACGGACAGTAGACGGTCGCCACGACCGATTCCTCGCCGTCGTCTCCAACGATGTGCGCGCTGCGGATCGTGTGGTGCCGGAGCTGGTGCTCTCCGCCGGTAGGTCCAAGGGTTGTCATCGTCGTCTCCCGTTCGCCTCTGCGTCCTTCGCTCGAGGTGCGCCGTGGGATGAGCACCGTTCGTGCCACGCACGCGAGATCCCCGGCGGGCGGCGGCGGCCCTGGTACGCCGCGGTCACGCCTGCGCCTCCGCGCGCCGTTTGCGCCGCGGCGCAAACGGCCGCGGGCTGCCTCGCGAGGCGCCCGCCCCCAGCGCTCGCGGCGAGAGGAGCTCGCTCTCGGCTCGCGCGGAGCGTCCAGGTCGCGGGAAGAGCCCCGCTCGCGCGAGGGAGCCAGCGCGGGCGAACCCTTCCTCTCCGGCCCCCGGAACGCCTGGCATGCGGCGTGCTGAGTGTTGAGCAGACGGGCAAACGGGCAGATAGGCAGATGGGTTGAGCGAGGCGACCGCAGGTCGGGGCCTCGCATGGAGGCTGAGGAGGCTGTCATGTCGAGCGCAAACGCAACGAATCGGTTCATCGTCGTCGTCGGGATCGACTTCTCGGAGCCGAGCAATCGCGCGCTTGATCAGGCGCTCGAGTCCGCTTGCTGTCGCGAGAACGCCGAGGTGCACGCCGTCTACGTCGAGCCCGAGAGCTGGGTCGACATCGGGCTCTCGCGGGCGCCCATGGTGGCCACCAAGCCCGACGTGGCGCTCCAGCAGCTCCAGCAGCGCGCGAGCGAGCGCGTGAGCGCCATGGGCGACAAGCTCGACGGGGGGCGGCTGAAGCGCGTCGTCGTCCACTTCCGCCGCGGCGATGCGGCCGAGAACATCGCCCAGCTCGCCGCCGACCTGGACGCCGACCTCGTGGTCGTCGGCTCGCACGGCTACCGCGGGCTCGAACGGCTGCTCCTCGGCTCGGTCGCCGAGCGCGTCTCCCGGCTCGCGCGCTGCCCGGTGTGGATCGTCCGGCCGAAGGATCACGCGACCGCCGGCCGGGTCCCCGAGATCGAGCCGCCCTGCCCGGAGTGCGTGAAGCACCGGCAAGAGACGGGCGGCGCAGCGCTCTGGTGCGCGCGCCACGCGGAGCACCACGTCCGGCCGCACCGCTACTCGTATGCGACCAACGGGGTCTACGCGGCGTCGAGCGCGGCCTACCAGTCGACGCCCGAAGCGACGTGATCGCGAGGCGAGCTCGACGGGACCGCGCGCCTGTCAGGCACACGAGCGCTCGATACGCGCCCTGAGGACGCGAGGCGAGCGCGTGACGAACGAGGCTCCCATCCTCGTGCGTCGTGTTCTGTCCGCGCGCTCTCCTCGAGCGGCTCGGCGCCTCGGCGCCGAGCCGCTCGAGGAGAGCGCGATCCCGCCGCGTTGACGTTCCACCGCGCGCGGGGGATACACAGCGCCATGAAGCGGTCGTGCATCGCCCTGGCGGCTTTCGCGCTGTCCCTCTCCGCTCCCGCGATCGCGCAGCCGGTGAAGGTGTTCGTCCTCGCGGGTCAGTCGAACATGGTCGGCTACGGCGTGGGCCGCCAGCTCCCGGTCGAGCTCCAGAGCCAGCCGGACGTCTGGTACGACCACTACAACCCCGACGCGCGCGAGGGAGGGCCGTACGCCGCGGCGACGAGCGCCGACTGGGGGCCGCTCGAGCCGAAGGGCGAAGCCCGCCGCTACGGGCCCGAGATCACGTTCGGCCGCGCGATCGTCGCTGCGTACCCGGGGCACCGGATCGCGATCGTGAAGATGGCGCAGGGGGGCACCAACCTCGTCGAACACTGGGGGCGCGGCCTCGCGCCGGATCCCGAGGTGCTCTACAAATCGCAGCTCTACCACGCGCTCCTCGGCGAGCTGGACTCCGCGACGTACGAGGGCGACCGCGCCCTCCGTTATCCCGACGAGGTGACGCGGCTCGACGGCGCCCTGGCGAGGCTCGAGTCGGAGGGGCACCCGTACGAGATCGCCGCGCTCGTCTGGATGCAGGGCGAGAACGAGGCGGGGTGGTCGGCCGCGTTCTCCTACGGCAACACGCTGCGCGGCTTCATCGCGGCGATCCGCGCGGACCTCGGCGTCCCCGGGCTCCCGGTCGTGCTCGGCAGGGTCAGCGACAACCTCTACCCCGCGAACGGCGGGCCCATCGCCCCCGGAAAGGCGGCGAACATCGACGCCGTGCGCGCGGCGCAGGTGACCGTGGCCGAGGAGGACCCGCGGGTCGCATGGGTCGACACGGACGACTTCACCGTGCGATCGCCCGACGACACGTATCACTTCGACTCCGCCGCGTACCAGCTCCTCGGCGAGCGCTTCGCCGAGGCGTACCTCGCGCTGGTCCGCGAGGAGGGTTCGTCGACCGCGTCGTCGGCGAGCAGCGCCGGGAGCGCGGCTGCAGGGGGAGGGGGCGCCGCGGGAGGCGGCGCCGCGGGAGTCGGCGCCGCCGGGGGTGGCGCCACGGCCGTATCGAGCGGGAGCGCGGCGGCGGCGGGCGGCGCCGGGAGCGCAGGCGAGGGGGGAAGGGGCGCCACGGCCGTATCGAGCGGGAGCGCGGCGGCGGCGGGCGGCGCCGGGAGCGCAGGCGAGGGGGGAAGGGGCGCCACGGCCGTATCGAGCGGGAGCGCGGCGGCGACGGGCAGCGCCGAGGCCGCGGCCAGCTCGGGTGGGGTCGCGCCCGGCCGCGCCGGCGGCTGCGGCTGCCGGACCGCCGCCGGCCAGGGCCCCGGGGCAACGGCAGCGCTCGCGCTCGTCGCGCTCGCGGGCCTGCGCCGCCGCCGCTCGCGCGGGCAGGGCTGAGCGCCGAGCGGCGCCTCGTGGAGAGCTGGTGGAGCGGGGAAGGAGGCGCGCGCGCCGGCTGCGCCAGGAGTGGTGAGCAGCCGCGCCGCGCTTCGTGGGAGAGGCCTCGTCGTCGCCTCATGGCGACGCGGAGGTTCATCGCTTCAGGGGAGCCGCAGGGGGCCGTCGTCAGGTCGTACGGACCCGCCTGCGAGCCCCCCCGTCGCCGAGTCACAGCGCCGGGTAGCAGCCCTCCGTCGTGCACTCATAGCCGTCGCGGCAGTCGGCCGACGTCGCGCAATCGCTGTTGCAGTAGCCGTCCACGGTGCAGATCCCGCCGCCGGCGCAGGGGGTCGTGTCGTCACAGACGCCCCAGCAGTAGCCGCCAGGCCAGCCGGACTCGTCGGGAGAGCAGTAGCCGCCGGCGCAGTCGCCGTCGGTGGTGCAGGGGGCGCCGTCGGCGCCCTCGCCGGGCGGCGGCGCGCAGGTGCCCACGTCCACCCTGCAGGTGGAGCCCGGCTCCGTGCAATCAGCGTCGCTGGTGCATTCCGGAAAGCAGAGGCCATTCCGGCACGAATAGCTGCTTCGGCAGTCTCCGGACGTGGCGCACTCGGCGATGCAGAAACGGAAGCCGCTGGCGTTCTCGATGCAGGCACCGCCGTTGCAGTCGCTGTCCGTGTTGCAGACGCCCGAGCAGGCGCCGCCCGGCCAGCCGGTCGCGGCCTCGGTGATGCAGAAGTCGCCAGTGCACTCGCTGTCGAGCGCGCAAGCGCTGCCGTCCGGGCTCGTCTCGATCGGGGGGTAGCAGCCGCCCGACTCCGTGTCGCACGTGCCCACCTCCGGGCAGTGCGCGTCGCTGGTGCAGTTCGGCCAGCAGGTGGAGTCAACGTCGCACATGTAGCCGTCGCGGCAGTTGGCCGCTGTCTCACACTCGGCGACGCAGAGGTTGAGGGATGCGTTGATGCGGATGCAGACGCCGCCGCCGGCACAGTCGCTGTCCGTCACGCACTCGGCGGTACAGTGCCCGGAAGGGAACCCAAACTCCGTCTCACCGAGGCAGAACCCGCTGGCGCACTCGGCGTCGGTGGCGCAGGCAGCGCCGTCGGCGCGTGGCTCGCCGCCGCCCCCGGTGGTGACGGAGGTCGTCGAGGTGGTGGCCGCGGTCGTGGTGACCGAGGTCGTGGAGGAGACGCTGCCGCCGCCGTCGCCGCCAGCGCCTGTGGTGACCGAGGTCGTGGAGGAGACGCTGCCGCCGCCGTCGCCGCCAGCGCCTGTGGTGGCCACGGCCGAGGTCGAGGAGACGCTGCCGCCGCCGTCGCCGCCAGCGCCTGTGGTGGCCACGGCCGAGGTCGAGGAGACGCTGCCGCCGCCGTCGCCGCCAGCGCCGGTGGTGGCCGCGGCCGAGGTCGAGGAGGCGCTGCCGCCGCCGTCGCCGCCAGCGCCGGTGGTGGCCGCGGCCGAGGTCGAGGAGGCGCTGCTCGAGGAGGCCGAGCTCGAGGTGGTGCTGCCGCCCGCACCGCCGCCGCCCGTGTCGCCGCCGCCGGTGCCGCCCGCACCGCCGCCGCCCGTGTCGCTACCGCCGGTGCCGCCGCCGGTACCGCCCGCACCGCCGCCGCCCGTGTCGCTACCGCCGGTGCCGCCGCCGGTGCCGCCGGTGCCGCCGGTGCCGCCGCCGCCGGTATCGCTGCCGCCGTTTCCTGTCGTGCTGCTGGCCGAGGTGGCGCCTTCGCCGCCGGTGCCGCCGCCCGCACCCCCGCCGCCCCCAGTCCCGATGACCGTCGCGTCGTCGTCGCCGCACGCCGTCGTCGTCATCAGTCCAAGAACGAAGAGACACACCAAAGATCGCATCTTCATCCGCTGCTCTCCAGCCGGTAGGGGTCCAGTGACGCGGCGCCGGCCGCCGGAGGCGACGAGCCGCAGCGCGATACGCGCGAACGCATCTTCTGTCGAAACGGCGCGGATGCCAACGCCTCTTTACTCCTTCACGGCGCTTTCGGGCGGAGGGCGCCCGCGCTGTCTGCCTCCTACCTCGTCCACGCTCCTCCTCGCCCCGGGCCAACGACGAACGAAGCAGCTTTTCGACGGCCGAGCGCGCGATTGTCGCGTCCGCTCCACGTTCGTGGAGCGCGTTTTGGAGGTCGCGACGCTCTCTTCTCCACTCGTTCTCACCCGTTCCACCCGTCCGGCGAGCCGTCCTTGCCGACCTGCGCGTTTCTCTTCTCCTCAGCACCTTCCCGAGCCGGAGCGCACCTCCCGATGTCCGTGAGGTTTCGGGCGTCCGCTCCTCAGCTCGTTGGCAAGCCGGACCGCATCGAGCGCACCTCCTGAGTTCCGTGAAGCTTTGGCCATTCCGCCCCTGTCGCCATGAGCGGAGCTGCGTCCGCTGCCCCGCCCGCTCTCGCCCGCGCGTCGCCTCGCGATGATTGACCGGCCGCCGTCGGAGCTGGTATAGGTAGCCGTTTTCTTTGGGTTGAATTTTTCAGTCGCAGCCGAAACGAAAGGCGGTCGAGCACCGTGTGCGCAGGTGAAGGGTGCCCTGGTGCTTCCAGTGCCAGCCATGTCGTCTTGCCCTTGCTGCGTCGCGTCGGCGCCCTGCGCCTCGGCGGACGACCTCTCATTTCAGCCAGAGGATGAGGAGACCCCATGCGTGTCCGACACGTGATGATCACAGCAGCGATCGCCGGTCTGTTCGCGGCCTGCGCCGGCTCGGAGGGTGATGGTGGCAAGACCGAGCTGCCGGTCTACGGGACGGTCTGTGAGGCCCGCTGCGCCTGCGAGGACTGCTCTGGCGACAAAGAGGGCCTGTGCGAGGCCGAGGAGGAGACCATCGCCAAGCGAGCCGAGGAGCGCTGCCAGGACGAGCACGCGGCGTACGTCGACTGTGTCCGGCTGGAGGGCCAGTGTGTGGACGGTCATCACCTGACGGAGGTCTGCAACATCCAGGAGGCGGCCCTCCAGGGCTGCCTCGAGCCCACGGGCCGCTGTCCCAGCGCGGGTGATGGCATCTGCGACGAGCCCCAGGGCACCGGCGAGTGCCCGGCCGGGACCGACGCCGCCGACTGCCTCTCTCACTGTCCCTTGATCGGCAACGGCACCTGCGACGAGCCCGAGGGCACCGGGCTCTGCGAGGAGGGCACGGACGTCGACGACTGCAAGCTCGCGCCGTGCGACCGCGTGCGGGACGGCGTCTGCGACGAGCCCGAGGGTACCGGGCTCTGCGAGGAGGGCACGGACGTCGCGGACTGCGCGGCAGGCGCGCCGTGCGCCTCCACGAACAACGGCGAGTGCGACGAGCCCGAAGGCACCGGTCTCTGCGAGGAGGGCACGGACCTCGCCGATTGCAACGCCACCCTGACCTGCGACGACCTCGACGAGTGCGGCAGCGACACGAGCGGGTGCGTCGGATGCGCGGTCCAGGGGAGCTGCGCCGATGAGCTCGATGCGTGCATCCTCGACGACGACTGCATCCTGTTCGCCAAGTGCGCCGTGACCTGCAAGGACGGGGACGACGCCTGCTTCACCGCGTGCATGGACGGACATCCGGATGGAGCGCAGCTCTATCTCGACTACGACACATGCGTGAACTGCGATGAGTGTTATTACTCGTGCGGCAACGCCAGCATCCTCGGGTGCTGATCCGTGGCTTGTCCCGGCGCCGCGGAGGAGATGAAGGCGCCCGAGAAGGAGCCCGGCCGGCCCCCTGAGCCGCTCCCGGGCGGCGCGATCCGCGCCCTCGTTCTGGTAGGATCGCCCGCCGTGCCGGAGCTCCCTCTCACCCCCGCCGATCTCGACGCGGTGCTGGCGCCGCTCCCCAGCGCCCGGCCGCTGCCCGCGCGCGCGTACTGGGACGAGGACGTCTTTGCCTTCGAGCAGGCCGAGATCTTCGGGCGCTCCTGGCTCTGCGTCGGCCGCGAGGACGAGATCGCCCGCCCAGGAGAGTGGCTGCTCGCCCCCCTCACGCCCGCGGGCGTCGTCGTCCTCCGCGGCGCCGATCTGGAGATCCGCGCGTTCCACAACGTCTGCCGCCACCGGGCGGCGACGCTGCTCGACGGCCCGTGCGGCCGCCTCGCGCACCTCGAGTGCCCGTACCACGGCTGGACCTACGAGCTCTCGGGCGCGCTGCGCGCCGCGCCCCACGCGCCGCCCGGCTTCGACCGCGGCGCGCACGGGCTCCTCCCGGCGCGCGCCGGCGCCCTCTTCGGCTTCCTCTTCGTGACGCTCGATCCCGGCGCGCCGCCGCTCGAGAGCGCGATCGGCGAGGCGCCGCCCTGGCTCTCGCGCCCCGGGCTGCGCTCGCTCCGTCGGGGCAGGCGGGTGGAGTACGAGGTCGCCGCGAACTGGAAGCTCTGCGTCGAGAACTTCCAGGAGTCTCACCATTTCCCGCGCGTGCACCCCGCGCTGGAGCAGCTGACCCCGTGCGACGACGCCGTGTCCTGGGGCCGGGGGGGCCCGTGGCTCGGCGGCGTCATGGACCTCGCGCCGGGCGCCGACACCGTCTCGACGAGCGCGGCGCCCGGCGCGCGGCCGCTCATCGTCCCCGAGGCGGAGCGGCGGCGCGTGCGCGACGCCTTGCTCTTTCCGGGCCTGCTCACGAGCCTCCAGCCCGACTACCTGCTCACGTACCGGCTCGCCCCGCGCGCGCCCGACCGGACGCTCGTGATCGCCGACACGTACTTCCACCCCGCGGCGTTCACGAAAGGCTTCGATCCGGGCGACGTGTTCACCTTCTGGGACGCGGTGAACCGGGAAGACCGCGCCATCTGCGAGCGGCAGCAGCGCGGGATCTGCGCGCCCGGCTACACGCCGTCGACCTACGCCATGGTGGAAGACGGCGTCCACGCCTTCGACGGCATGGTCGCGCGCAGGTACCTCTCGGCGCTCCGCGCGCGGACGGCATGAGCGAGCCGCGGCCGGTGGGGTCGCCCGTGGACCGCTCTCTCGTTACTGCGCGACGCAGTTCTCCTTCATCACTTCCCAGACTGCATCTCCGGTGGCGATGCTACCGGCAGAGGTGGGATGGATTCCGTCTTGCGTATAGTCGTTGTGTCCGTTCCAGGTCGGACGAAGGTCCAGCCAGTAGCACTTCGGCGACGTGAGCCCGTCGCACAGCGCCTTCATCTTCGGCCGGAGCGTATCGAGGCAGGTCTTGAGCGACGCGAACTGGTTTCCGATGGGGTCTGGATAGAAGAAATAGACCACCTTCTCGACGTTGTCCTTCTCCATGGTCTCGAACAGCGCCTCCGCCGCCTCGAGGGCCCCGTCGCCGTCCCCTCTCAGCAAGCAGTCGTTCCCGCCCCCGTCCATCAGCACGTACTTGATCATGCCGTTCTCCGCGGCTTTGCGGTACTGGCTGGGGATCTGATCGTTGGCCAGCGTCGTGCCGCTGACCGAGTTGTCGATGTAGCGGTCGTTCTGGGGGAGGGAGCCCGCGGCCTTGGCCTGCTTCTCGATCTGCTGCGTGATGCCGTGCGTCGCGGCGATGAACGACTCTCCGATGACCGCGACTTGATTTCCCTTGGTCTGGCCCTTGACGCACTCGCCCGGTTCCCCGCCCGTGCCGGCCGTCTCTCCGCCGCTGGCCGAGCTGCTGGCCTCCGCGGTGCTTGCACTGCTGCTGCTGCTGCTGCTGCTCGAGGTGCTGCCGGCTGTCGCGCCTCCGGCGCCGGTCGTGGCCGCACCGCCCGAGCCGACCGTGGCCGTGGTCTCCGCGCTGCTGGTGGTGGTGGTCCCGTCGGGGCCGCCTCCGCCGGTCGAGGACGTACCATCGTCATTGGCCTCACCGCAGGCCCAGATGCCGATGCTCAGGAGACCGAGAACGCTCAGTTTCGTAGCAACGTAGGGACGTATCGACCTCATTTTATTTCTCCAGTGTCCGCTTGGCGCCGAGGTTTCAAGCGGCGAAAGCCATTCATTGCCTTGTATCGACGATTCATCCATGCATCGAAGGGCCGCGTTCGCCCGATGCAGGTGACTGCCACGACGTCGTACCCAAGCCAGATGAATCGATGTATAGGCATACTCGCCTATGCCTTGATGCGAGACGTCGCGTTCATGTCGGTGGATTGAACATTTCGGGCGAGAGTCGAATTCGGTGTCTGCGCCACGGCCCCTCCTCCTGGGAGGCCCCCGAGGCGTTCGGTCCCGAGCGCTCCACGCCCGAGCGCGGCTTCCCGCCCGTGCTGGCTCGCGCCAGGCTGCGATCCGGGCCACGTGGGCGCCTCCTGGGACGCCGTGAACCGGGAGGATCGCGCCATCTGCGCGCGCCGGCACCGCGGGAGCCGCGCGCCGGGCCACGCCCCCTCGACCTGCGCCCTGGTGGAGGACGGCGCCCACACGTTTGACGGCCTGGTCGCGCGCGGGTACCGCTCGGAGCGAGGACGGCATGAGCAAGCTCTGCGGCCTGTGGGGCCGCCCGTACATCGACCTGTCGCCGCTGATCGACGCGGCGTGCTTCCCCGAGCTCGATCGCGAGATCGTGCGCGGCCTCTGCCGCGTCGAGCCCTCGTACACCGGCGGCAGCCTGAAATGGATGGGCGTGGTCGCGCCCTGGGTGCACGACGACCCGTACGTGGATTACGGGGAGGTCATCGGGGGCTTCTCGCGCGACGAGTTCTGCGACTTCATCGCGCTCGGCGACGACCCGTCCGCCTTCGATCCCGACCGGCGGCGCGAGTACACGTTTGGAGACGAGACGGATCACCCGCTCACGCGGGCGCAGATGCTGTACCTGAAGTACCGTTACGGCGTCTATTTCCCCTGGAAGGTCTGCTATCATCTGCTCGAGAACGATCGCTGGGAAGACAAGCACTCGGGCGCAGGCAAGGACTTTTCGGCGGAGGCCAGGGCGACGTTCCCCCGGACGGTCGAGTTCATCCGGGGCCTGCCGTTCGTCGAGATCGGGCGGTGCGTGATCTTCGGCCTCGAGGCGAATGATCACGCGCCCGCGCACCGGGACACCGAGCCGGGGAGCGCGATCGGCGCGGCGCAGTCCATCTCGTTCGACCCGCGCGGCGACAAGCGATTCTATGTCTGCGACAGGGCAGGGGAGGAGCGCACGGTCGTCCGCGCGCCCATCTACTGGTTCAACGACATGGATTACCACGGCGTCGAGCCGGACCCGTTCTTCCGGTACTCGATCCGCGTGGACGGCGTGTTCAAGCCGGAGTTCGTGAAGCGGCTCCAGCGCCTGTACGGGCGGTAGGCGCGGGCGCGGCCGCGTACCACCGCGGGCCTGTGGCGGAGGCGACGGGAACATACCGCCGCGAAGCGCGGCGCACTGCCAACCGCTTCCTGGAGGGCGGCCTCAGGGCGCGTCCAGGCTGTGCAGCCTCGCGCGCCAGTATCCCGGCCTTCGCTGTCCGTGCGCGACGGCGAGCACGACAATGGCCTTGTCATGCACCAGGTACGGAAGAGAAAAGGGGAATCGTTGCAGGACGATCTTACGAATCGGGACGGAGGTCGTGAGCCCCTGCCAGCGGGGCCACGCCTCGGGAGACTCGCGGATCGATGCTACCGCTCGGGCGACCTCGGCGACGAAGTCCAGCCCCAATCCCGGCTGCCGGGCCTCGTACCACTCCGCCGCGGCCGCGAGCTCCTCGCGCGCTTCGCGGTGGTAGCGCGCCTTCACCGGCGAGTGGCGCCGAGCCGCGCGGCGAGTTGTTCATGGACGAGATCCGCGTCTTCCAGCTCGGCCAGTCCGGAAAGGACCTCGTCCGCCCGACGCTCGATCTCAGCCGTCCATCGCCCCTCGACCTCCGTCTCTGCCGGGTCGTCCAGGCTGGCGAGGATCTCGTGCGCGAACTGTGCGCGGACGGATGGCGGGAGCCGCAGGATCTTGGCCAGGAGATCGCTCTCATGCTGCGACATGGTGCCCTGGAGCCTAGCACGATCGTGGCACCGCGCGCGCCTCACAGTGGTCACTCGGCTGCGGGGGCGGTGCCGGGATTGGATCTTCTATGGCGCCGCGGGAGCTCCGAGCGGCCTAGCGGCAGATGCGGGGGGAGCGGTCCCGTTCACCACGAGGTGGATGAACTGCAGCTTCGCCACGGCGGGGCGCGGCAGCACGAACGGGTAGAAGTCATGCTGGCCCATGCTGCGCGACATCTCGTTGAGCACGGCCGTCAGCTCCACCCAGGCGTTCAAGAAGCCCAGGAAGGTCTCGGCCCCTCGGTCGTCCGGCCGCCACAGCGCGTCCGCGCCCCATGGCTCGACGTCGAGCTCCACCTCGTCGGCGTCGATGCCGAAGCTGAGCGCCGTATCCACGGTGTCGACCATGTGGAGATAGTGGGCCCAGGTCTCGGCCCAGTCTTCCCAAGGGTGCATGCTGGCGTAGGCGCTGACGAAGCGCTCGGGCCAGTCGGCCGGCGGCCCCTGCTCGTAGTTGGCCTTCAGCGCGGCGGCGTAGTCCTGCTGCTCGTCGCCGAACAGCTCCCGGAACGGCGCCAGCCACCCGGTGTCGCGCACAAGGCGGTCCCAGTAATAATGGCCGACCTCGTGCCGGAAGTGCCCGAGCAGCGTGCGGTAGGGCTCGCGCATCGCGGCGCGGGTGCGCTCGCGCGTGGCGTCGTCCGCCTCCTCGATGTTCAGCGTGATCACGCCGTCGGCGTGGCCCGTCATCACCCTGGGCCCGTCGGGCGGAGAGGCGAGGAAGTCGAAGCAGAGGCCGCGCTCCGGATCCTCGCCGATCTTGGACTTCACCGGCAGGTTCAGCGCCAGGAGCTGCGACACGAGCCGTCGTTTGGCCGTCTCGAGCAGCCGCCATAGCGCCTGGTGCTCGGCGACGGAGAGGTCTGGAATGGTGCGGTTGAGCCGGCACGCGGCGCAGAGCGCGGGCGCCTCAGCCGCCGCCGGGATCAGCCAGTTGCAGCCCGACGCCAGGTCGAAGTTGCCGCAGCGCCTGTAGGGCTGCGGCGCTTCCGCCGTGTCGTGCCAGATCTGCCATGCGCCCTCGGTCGGGCCAGCCTTGAGCGGCAGGACCTGGGCGCGCTCGGGCTCGTAGCCGAGCGGCGTTTTGCAGGCCAGGCATTCGCTGTTGCGGAAGAACACCGGCCTCTCGCACTGGCAGCGGTAGGCGCGCGGTGCGGTGGGCTGCTTGGTCCGCTTCCATGCGCTGCGCAGGCGCGCGATCAGACTGTCGAAGCGATTGGTCATGGTGGGTTGAGCCGCCTCGATCGTGTCGGTCTCGGCTCACTGTCGCACGGAACGCAAGCCGTATGCCAAGCCTGCGGCTCGACGCTCGCGACACGGGTAGGACTCGACGCGCCGTGGACGGACGTCGCGACGTGTCTCGGTGTGGCAAGAATGCCGGCGACCCGACCCAGGTTGCGGCGACCCGACCCAGGTTGAGCGCTTCAGCCGACCCAGGTTGGGAATCGACCCCCGCCGCCCCCGACGCTTGCGCTGCTCGCTGCGCGCGCCTCGCTACTTCGTCGCGCGGTAGCTCTCCGGCGGTCCCAGGTAGCTCGGCCTGAGCCCGCCCGCGTCCACCACGAGCCTCTGCACCACCGGTCCTCGGGATCGTCGTCGAAGAGCGACCTGCCCCACACGGCCGGCCACAGAAGGGGGCCGCCGCCGGCGACGCCGCCGGCGGCTTTGCCACCCGTGGCGGGCAGGTCAGTTGGCGGGCACGAAACGCAGCGATGCGAGGCGCACGAGCTCGCCCTGGCCGCCCTTCACCTTCAGGTAGACCTCGTGCGTGCCCGACGTGGGCGCCACGTTGCACGTCGTCGTCGTCCACTTCTCCCAGCCGTCGGTACCGGGGAGCGCGCAGGTGCCGATCATCGAGCCGCCTGCGAACGGATCGATCCAGACCTCCACGGTGCCGCCGCCCCCGGCGCTCGAGGCCTCCAGCGCGATCGCCTTCGACTGTACACCCCCGCTGCCGAGGTCAACGCTCCCGAACATGGCCCAATCGCCGTTCTCCAGATCACCGAGCACCGGTCCCGCCGACGTGCTCGACACGACCTCGGCGCCGGACTGCTGGTCCGCCTCCGCGGCCGGGATCGGGGTGAATCCGTCACGGTAGGTGAACAGGTCGAAGTAGGCACGGCTGTTGGTCGCGAACATGCCGGCCTGGTTGCCAATCCAGGTGTGGGCCATGGCATAGAACCCGTCGAGCGTGGAGACGTCGATCTCGGTGCCCACCTGGGTCCATTCGACTCCATCCGTGCTGAACCAGCCCGTGGCCTTGTGCTCGGAGCGGACCAGCTTCAGCCAGACCGCCTTCCCGGCGGGTGCGGGGACCGACGCGCCCACGACGACCGGCTCGGCAAGCTCGGTGTACGCGGCCCCCGCCTCGGCCGGGGCCTGCACCGAGCGCGACCGGAAGGAGAAGCGAATCCTGTCTTCCTCGCCCTCCATGACCCGCGCCACCGAGACGTCCATGATGGCGGGGAGCCTGAACTGCTCGCTGTCGGTCATCCACGTCGGGCAGGAGAGCACCTGCTCGTCCTGCCAGTAGCCGTTGCCCACGCGGATGCCGGCCGCGTCCCCGTCGGCCGTGGGCGTGAACTCGACCTTCGCGACCATGCTGCTCGAGTGCAGCGTGTCCTTCTGAACGACCCACGTGGTCCCTCCGGTACCCGGCGTGATCCGCAGCCACCCCGGGCGATCCACAACCGAGTACTTGTCCTCCGACGGGCCGTAGGTGGTCCACGCGGAGTCGATCGTGGCCGACGAGAAATCGTCGTTCACGGGCAGCAGGAAGGGCACGCCGCTCTGCGGCAGCTTGGGCGCGGACAGACCGCCCTTCTTGGTCGGGTACCGCGGGACCGGGATCGTCTTCCCGTTCACCTCTTGGTCGACCCAGGTCACCTCCAGCAGCAGCCCCTCGCGGCCAAGCCCCTGCCAGTCGCCGTTCTTCGAGGTCTTGGTGTCGTCGGTGCCCACGTTGCTGCAGTCGTACGAGTGGGCAAAGGCCCACCACGAGCCGTCCTCGAGCGCGATCGGCGCCGTGGTGTGCTGGACGCCGGCGTACGGCTCCTCGCCGGTAAGGACATAGCCGAGCCACGTCCAGTCCTCGGCGGTGCTGCCGACCAGCTTCTTCGAAGCCCAGGCGTGCAGCTGGCCGCCGCAGGCCGTGTGCGTCGAGACGAAGTAGTAATACCATTCGCCGCGCTTGGCCATCGTCGGCCCCTCGGCCCACTTGCTCCAGTCAGGATTCGTGAAGTCGCCGCAGCCGCCGGTCTCCTGATCCCAGTTGATGAAGCTCATGTCGATGCTCGACTCGGGCAGCAGCATCCCGGTCTTGGGATCGATCTCCGTGACCAGGTTGATGCCGAAGTCGTTGGGGTGATCCGCGTCCCATTTGCACAGACCGTTCTTGATGATCATGTACGTCTTGCCGCTGTCGGGATCGACGAACACCGAGTTGTCGGAGCCGGTCCCTCGTTCGTACGAGGTCTCGCTGCCGGGCGGCGTGTAGGGGAAGATGTCGACCTTGGTGGGCTCTGACCACGGGCCCTCGAGGCTCGGCGCCGAGGAGAAATGCTGGGTGGCCCCGATGGAGTAATAGACCCGGTACACGTCGCCGGCCTTGACGATGAAGCCGCCCCAGGTGCCCTGGCCCGGGCCGAGCTGCGCCTCCAGCGCGGGAGCGGTCGAGTGGACCACCCGGTTCATGCGCTCCCAGTGGAGGAGATCCGTCGAGCGCAGGATCTCGAAGGCGGGCATCATGTGGAAATTCGACCCGACCAGGTAGAAGTGGTCGCCTTCCCGGTAGATGTTCATGTCCGGGTGATCACCGGGCAGAACGGGGTTCTGGTAGGTCGTCACCTCGAAGGCCGCGTCGCCGTCGCCGCCCGCCCCACCGCCGCCGGCGTTCGGAGAGCCACCCGTGCCCCCGGAGCCGCCGTCTCCGCCCGTTCCACCGCCGTCTCCGCCCGTTCCACCGCCGTCTCCGCCCGTTCCACCGCCGTCGCCGCCCCCACCCGCGGAGCTTGCCGAGGTTGAGGTGCTAGTCGATCCCGCCGTGCTGGGATTGGGCTCGTCCGAGCCGCACCCCATCGCGATCAATCCAACGAAAGTGACAATCCCTGCTGCATAAGAGCGCACGATGACCTCTCAGTTCCTTGTTGTGGACCCTTGAATTCCCGAGGGCTTCCGAAATGATCAATGAACGGGCACGAAAGTGCCTATCGGAGCCACACGGACCCTGGCGGAACGCCCTTCATCCCCCTCTTGTCACGCCGTACGGGCGCGCCGCTCGAAGATCCGTTGGAGCAGGCAGGCGACCAGGAGGAGCAGGCCGATGACGATCTTGGTCCACCAGGAGCTGAGCGTGCCCTCGAACATGATGAGGGTCTGGATGGTGCCGTAGATGAGCACACCGAACAGGGTGCCGACGACCGTACCATGGCCGCCGGTCAGCAGGGTGCCGCCGATGACGACGGCGGCGATTGCGTCCATCTCCATTCCGCCGGCATGCAGCGCGTAGCCGGACACCATGTAGAACGTGAAGGCGACGCCCGCCAGCGCCGAGCAGAACCCGCTCAAGGTATAAATGAGCACCTTGGTCCGTGGCACTGGCAGGCCCATGAGCAGGGCGGATTGTTCGCTGCCGCCGATCGCATAGACCGTGCGGCCGAAGCTCGTGTAGTGGGCGATGTAGATGGCCGCGGCGAACAGCGCGAGCGCGATGATCACGTTCCAGGTGATCGAGGTGTCGAACAGGAACGGGATGCGGTGCGACGAGACGTCGACGTAGAAGCCGTTGCGGATCGTGATGGAGTCGATGCTGATGAGGTAACAGAGCCCGCGCGCCAGGAACATGCCCGCCAGCGTGACGATGAAGGGCTGCACCTTGAAGTACTGGATGACGACCCCCATCACGAGGCCGATGGCCGAGCCCATGGCCAGCACGAGCGGGATGACCACGGCAGGGCTCACACCGTGCTTCTCGACGAGCGACGCCGAGACCATCGTGGTCAGCGCGATGACCGAGCCGACCGAGAGGTCGATCCCGCCGGAGAGGATGACGAAGGTCATCCCGATGGCGGTGATCAAGAGGAACGCATTGTCGATGAAAAAGTTGAGGAACACCTGCAGCGAGAAGAACCCGTTGAACAGGTACGACCCGGCCGCGAACATGAGCACGAACAGGCTGCTGGTGACCGCGAGCGGAAGGTGCCTCGGGTCGATCCGGACGGAGCGCCCGGTCGCGGCGGTGGTGCCGCTCCGTCCGGGCGCGGCGATGGTGCCGCTCCGTCCGGTCACGGCGGCGGTGTCGATCATGGTGTGACCACCCTCCTCGTCCGTTGCTTTGCGATGAGATCCCTGACCTTCTGCGATTGCACGATGGTGATCAGGAAGACGACGAGCGCCTTCACCACCAGGTTGACCTCCGGCGGCACGCCGGCGGAGTAGATGGTGGTGGTGAGCGTCTGGATGATCAGGGCGCCGATGACGCTCCCCGCCAGCGTGAACTTGCCCCCGGAGAGCGACGTCCCGCCCAGAACCACGGCGAGGATGGCGTCCAGCTCGAACAGGAGGCCCGCGTTGTTCCCGTCGGCGCTCTTGACGTTCGAGCTCACGATGAGCCCGGCGATGCCGGCGCACAGGCCGCACACGGCGTAACAGGCGAAGGTGATCGTGCGCGCGCGGATCCCGGCCAGCCGCGAGGCGACCGGGTTCACGCCGATCGCCTCGATGAACATGCCGAGCGCGGTCTTGCGCGTCAGCAGCCAGACGACGGCGCTCACGCCCGCCACGATGAACAGCGAGACCGGGATCCCCAGGAGGAAGCCGTTCCCGATGAAGTGGTACGGGCTGTAGTAGATGGTGATGATCTGGCCGCCCGTGATGAGCTGGGCGATGCCTCGCCCCGTGACGAGGAGGATCAGGGTCGCGATGATCGGCTGCATGCCGAAGAGCGACACCAGCGCTCCGTTCCACATGCCGAGCGCCAGCGCCACGCCCAGCGCGCTCCAGACGACGATCGGCAGCGGAACACGCGTCGCGTCCGCCATGCCGGTCCCGCCGCTCGGCGAGAGCTCGCCGCCGATCAGCACCGCCGCGACCGCGCCCGAGATGGCCACGACCGCGCCGACGGAGATGTCGATGCCGCGGGTGGCGATCACCAGGGTGAGCCCCATGGCGATGATCATGAGCGGCGATGCGCGGTTCAGGATGTCGATGACGCTGCCGTAGAGGTGGCCGTCCTTGACCGTGATCGCGAAGAACTGCGGATTGCTGACGAGGTTGAACAGCAGGAGGGAGCCGAGCATCGCCAGCGGCCAGAACGCGTTCCCGCTGGCGAGCCGGCGCAGGGAGGCGGCGGCCGCGCTCACGGCTGACCTCCCGCGATGATCTGGTAGACCGCCTGCTCGTCGGTCTTGGCCGTGGCGAGCTCCGCCACCTTGCGCCGGTCGCGCAGGACGACGACCTGGTCCGAGTAGCGCAGCGCCTCGGCCATCTCCGAGGAGACGAGCACCACCGCCATGCCCCGATCGCAGAGATCCATGACCTGGCCCATGATCTCGCCCTTGGCCGCCACGTCGATGCCGCGGGTCGGCTCGTCGAGGATGAGCATGCGCGGATCGGTCACCAGCCAGCGAGCCAGGAGCGCCTTCTGCTGGTTGCCCCCGCTCAGCTTGGAGATGGGCACCTCCGCGTCGGCGGCCACGATGCCGAGCCGCTGGATGTAGCGGCGGGCGATGTCGTCCTGCTCGTCCCGGGACAGGTTGCGGAAGATGCCGCGCTTGGCCTGGAGGGCGACGACGATGTTCTCGCGCAGCGACAGGTCGCCGAGGATCCCCTCGACCTTCCGGTCCTCTGGGCAGAAGCCGAGCCCGCGCGCGATCGCGTCGAGCGGCGAGTCGATGCGCGCCGGCTCCCCGTCGATCTCGATGGATCCCTGGTCCGCCCCGTCGAGCCCGAACAAGAGCCGCACCGTCTCCGTCTTCCCGGCGCCCAGGAGGCCGGCGAGGCCGAGCGCTTCGCCGCGCTGCACGTCGAGATCGACGTCGCTGACCGAGCCCTTCTTGCCGAGCCCTCGCGCCCGCAACAGGGGCGCTTGCCCGCCCGCCGGCAAGGTGGCCCGCGCGCGCTCGGCCCGGGCCGGGCCGTCCTCGGCGACCTCGCGCCCGACCATCCGCGTGACGAGCTCCATGCGCGACAGCTCGGCGGCCGGCGTCTCGCTGACGAGCTGACCGTTCCTCAGCACCGTGATCCGGTCGGAGATCTCGAACACCTGGTCGAGGAAGTGCGAGATGAACAGGATCGCCATCCCCTGCGCCTTGAGCCGCTGGATGACCGAGAAGAGCGTCTTCACCTCGTCCTCGGCCAGGCTCGAGGTCGGCTCGTCGAGGACGAGGATCTTCGCCTTGGCGCAGAGCGCGCGGGCGATCGCGACGAGCTGCTGCACGGCGATCGAGAAGGTCGAGAGCGGCGCGGTGACGTCGACGTGGATGTTGAGGTCCGAGAGCAGGGCGCTCGCCTTCCGGCGCATCTCCCCCCACCGGATCGCGAAGACGCCGGCGTCCTCGCGCCCGAGGAAGATGTTCTCGGCCACGGAGAGGTTGGGGCAGAGGTTCACCTCCTGGAACACGGCGCTGATGCCGAGCGCCTGCGCGCCCTGCGGGCTCGAGGGCCTGATCTCCCGGCCCTCGAGCAGGATCTGCCCGTCATCCGGGGGGTGGACGCCGGTCAGGACCTTGACCAGCGTCGATTTGCCCGCGCCGTTCTGCCCCATGAGCGTGTGCACCTCCCCGGGCAGCATGCGAAAATCGACGGAAGAGAGCGCCTGTACGCCAGGGAATCCCTTGGAGATCCGCTTCATCTCGAGCACGGGCACGGCTCCGCTCTGCATCGCTCACGTCCTCCCCGGCGGCCTCCGCGGCGCCGCCGTCACGCGCGCTCAGTACTTGCGCTTCGGGAACTCCTGGGCGGCCGTCTCCATCGGGAAGACGCCCTCCTCGGTGACGATGCGCTTCGGCAGCTGCTTGCCCGCCATCAGGTCCTTCACGGCGCTCATCAGCTGCGGCCCGAGGAGGGGGCTGCACTCGACCGTCACGTTGAGCTTGCCCGCCATCATCGCCTCGAACGCGCCCTTCACCGCGTCGATCGAGATGATGAGGATGTCCTTGCCGGGTTTGAGCCCCGCCTCCTCGATGGCCTGGATCGCGCCGATCGCCATGTCGTCGTTGTGGGCGTAGAGGACGTTGATGTTCTTGCCCTCCGCCTTGAGGAACGCCTCCATGACCTCCTTGCCCTTGGCGCGCGTGAAGTCGCCCGTCTGCGATCGGATGATCTTGAACTGGGGCTTGTCCTTGATGATCTCCTCGAACCCCTTCTTGCGATCGATCGCGGGGGCCGAGCCGACGGTGCCCTGCAGCTCGACGATGTTGACCGGGTCCTTCTGGTCCTTCGTCTTCTCGACCAGCCACTTCGCGGCGCGGCGGCCCTCCTCGACGAAGTCCGACCCCATGAAGCTGACCCAGAGGCTGTCGTCCTTCGTGTCCACCGCGCGATCGGTCAGGATGACGGGGATCTTGGCCTCCTTGGCCTCGCGCAGGACGGGCTCCCAGCCGGTCTCGACCACGGGCGAGAACGCGATGACGTCGACCTTCTGTGCGATGAACGACCGGATGGCCTTGATCTGGTTCTCCTGCTTCTGCTGCGCGTCGGAGAGCTTGAGGTCGATCCCGGCCGCCTTGGCGGACTCCTCGATCGACTTGGTGTTCGCGGTCCGCCACTCGCTCTCCGCGCCGATCTGGGAGAACCCGAGCGTGATCTGTTTATTTTCCTTTTGACAGCCCGGCCCGACCAGGATCATCGCCAGCCCTGCCAGCGCCACCATCCCTGTGGTGACAAAGTTTCTCCTCTTCATGGCGCAGCTCGTCTCCTCTCGTCCATCGCCTCGTTCCATGAGGCACCTGACTCATCCTCGCCGTCGTCCCCCGACGTCCGGCGTCACTTCTGCCCGTAATACGCCCTCTTGCCGTGCTTCCGGTCGAAGTGCTTGCGCACGAGCGCGTCCGGCAGGCGCGCGGCGCCCGGGTGGATCGTGCGGGTGATGAACGCCATCCTCGCGATCTCCTCGAGCACCGCCGCATTGTACACGGCCTTCTCGGCGTCCTCTCCCCACGCGAACGGGCCGTGTCCCGCCACCAGCACCATGGGTGTGTGAAGCGGGTTACGATCCCTGAAGCACTCGATGATCTGCTTCCCCGTCTCCGTCTCGTAGTCGCCTTCCACGGCGTCCGGCCGCATCACCTCGGTGCAGGGTACGTCCTCGGCCAGGTGATCCGCGTGCGTCGTACCGTAGATCGGGATCGGCGTGCCTGTCTGCGCCCAGCCCGTCGCGTAGGTCGAGTGCGTGTGCACCACGCCACCCAACCCGCGGAAGCTCGCGTAGAGAACGATATGCGTCTTGGTGTCCGAGGAGGGGCGGAGGCGTCCCTCCACCACCTTCCCCTCCAGATCGACCACGACCATGTCGTCGGCCGACAGCCGATCGTAAGGGACGCCGCTCGGCTTGATCGCCAGGACGCCTCGGTCGCGATCGAACGCCGAGACGTTGCCGAACGTGTAGATCGCGAGCCCTCGGCGCGGGATCTCCATGTTCGCCGTGAAGGCGCGCTCGCGCAGCTCTCGATAGGTCGCGCTCACGTCGTGGCCCTCAGTGCGCCAGCCGGTAGGCGAGATCGTTCCAGCGGAGCTCGTTCTTGAGCGAGCGGATGTCGGTCCCTTCGCCGATGCGGACCAGCTCCACGCCGGCGATGGAGGCGAAGTCCTCCACGTGCGCCATGGTCACGGCGCGGCTGTGGGCGCAGTGATGGGCGCCCCCGGCCAGGATCCACGCCTCGCAGGCGAGCCTGAAATCGGGCTTCGGGACCCACACCGCGCGCGCCACGGGCAGCTTCGGCATCGCCCTGTCGGGCGCCACCGACTCGAGCTCGTTGGCGACGATCCGCATGCGGCCGCCCATGTCGATCATGGCAACGTTCACAGCGGGCCCGACCCCGGCGTCGAAGACGAGCCGGCACGGGTCCCCCTTGCCGCCGATCGAGAGCGGGTGGATCTCGAGCGACGGCCTGCCGGCGGCGATCGACGGACAGATCTCCAGCATGTGGGCGCCGAGCACGCGCTCTCGCCCCGGGACCAGGTGATACGTGTAGTCCTCCATGAAGGACACGCCCCCGCGCAGGCCCGTCGCCATGACCTTCAGGGCGCGGACCAGGCCGCAGGACTTCCAGTCGCCCTCCGCCCCGAAGCCGTAGCCGTCCTCCATGAGCCGCTGCACCGCGAGGCCGGGGAGCTGCTTGAGCCCATGCAGATCCTCGAAGGTCGTGGTGAAGCCGCCGAAGCCGCCCTCCTTCAGGAAGGAGCGCATCGCCGCCTCCTGCCTCGCCGCGTACCGCAGATCGCCGTGGCGATCGCCGCCCCTCCTCAGGGCGGGAGCGATGGTGTACGCCTCGTCGTACTCGGCCACCAGGCGATCGACCTCGCGCTCGTCGACGTCGGCGATGCGCCCCACGAGATCGCCCACGCCGTAGCCGTTCACCGACCAGCCGAACTTGACCTGCGCCTCGACGCGGTCGCCGCCGGTGACGGCCACCTCTCTCATGTTCATGCCGCCGAAGCGCGCGATCTTGAGCCGCCGCCCGTCGAGGATGGCGCAGGCGGCGCGCGCCCAGACGTCGAGCTTGGCGAGGACGTCGCCGTCCGTCCAGTGGCCGACGATGACCCTCCGGTCGATGCGCAGGCGAGCGCCGATGTACCCGAACTCGCGGTCCCCGTGGGCCGACTGGTTCAGGTTCATGAAGTCCATATCGATGCTGTCCCAGGGCAGCTCGCGGCCGTACTGCGTGTGCAGGTGCGCGATCGGCTTCTCCAGGCGCTTGAGCCCCGCGATCCACATCTTCGCGGGCGAGAACGTGTGCATCCACGTGATCACGCCGGCGCACCGCGGCGACGCGTTGGCCTCGCGACAGACGGCGAGGATCGCCTCGGAGCTCTTGAGCGTCGGCTTCCAGACGACCCTGACGGGGAGCTTGCCCGAGGCGTCGAGGGACGCGGCGATCTCGCGCGCGTGTTCGGCGACCTGCTTCAGCGCCTCCTCACCGTAGAGGTCCTGACTGCCGGTCAAGAACCAAACCTCGAAGCCTTCTCGAAGATCCTGCATGGCGATCCCGCTCATTGCGTCAACTCCCTCTCCACAAACGATCCCAGCGCGACATAATCCCGGTACAGCGCGTCATAGAGCCTGGCGCGCGTGGGATCCGGCAGATACCGGGCCTCGGTCCCAGGCGACATCGCGCGCTGCGCGTCCTCGACCGTGGCGTGAAGGCCGGCGGCGGTCGCGGCGAACATCGCCGCGCCCAGCGCGACCGGCTGCTCACCGGCGCGGACCTCGACCGTCATGTCGAGCACGTCCGAGAGGACCTGCATCGTGAGGGGGCTCTTGCGCGCGACGCCGCCGACGCCGATGATGCCGTCGATGCGGAGCCCCTCGGTTCGGAAGCGCTCGACGATGGCGCGCGATCCGAAGGCGATCCCCTCCACGAGCGCGCGGTAGATCCGCGGCGCGTCCGTGCCCAGATCGAGGCCGACGATGGCGCCCCGGAGCCGCTGGTCCGCGTCCGGGGTCCTGCGCCCGTTCAGCCAGTCGAGCGCCAGCACGGAGCTCCGCGCCGGCGGGATCTCCGCGGCCGCCCGCTCCAGCTCGGGGATGATCCGCTCGATCGCCGCATCGGCGAGCGTCACGTCGGCGACCGTCGTCCGGAGCGAGTGGCCGTCGCCGGGCAGGGCAGGGAGGATGGCGAGCAGCGGCCAGCTCAGGAGCTGCTTGAACCAGGCAAAGACGTCGCCGAAGGCGGACTGCCCCGCCTCGTAGCCGATCGCGCCCGGGAGGATCGAGCCGTCGACCTGGCCGCAGATCCCGGCGACGAGGACCTCCGGCGCGCCGGTCTTCGGGACGACGAGCATGTCGCACGTGCTCGTGCCCATGACCTTGAGCAGGCGGTTCGGCTGGATGTTGCCGCCGACCGCGCCCATGTGCGCGTCGAAGGCGCCGACCGCGACGACGACGTCGTCCGGGACGCCGAGCGCCGCGGCCCACCCGGGCGAGATCGTCCCGAAGGGCACGTCGGCGGTCCAGGTCTGCGAGCCGAGGGTGGCCTTGAGCGCGGGCAGGCGCGGATGGAGCCTCGCAAGGAACTCGTTCGAGGGATAACCGTCGAACTCCGGGTGCCACATCGCCTTGTGCCCGGCGGCGCAGCGGCTCCGCTTGATCTGCCGGAGGTCTTCGGTGCCGGTCAGGACGGCGGGGATCCAGTCGCAGTGCTCCAGGACGGTGACCGCCGCGCGCGCGACCGCCGGATTGGTCTCGAGGACGTGGAGCACCTTGGCCCAGAACCACTCGGACGAGTACACCCCGCCCTCGTACTTCGTGTAGTCCACACCCCCCCAGGTCCGAGCGACGCTGTTGATCCGCGCCGCCTCGGCCACCGCGGTGTGGTCCTTCCAGAGGATGAACATCGCGTCCGGGTCCTCCTCGAAGCGTGGGCTGAGCGAGAGAGGCCTGCCCTTCGCGTCCGCCAGGACCGGCGTGGATCCGGTCGTGTCGACCGCGATCCCGCGCACGTGTGCGGCGACGTCGCTGCCCGCCTGGTCCAGGGCCGCGCGGATGGACGCCTCCATGGCATGCAGGTAGTCGAGCGGGTGCTGTCGGAACCGGTGTGCGCGGGCGTCGCAATAGAGGCCCTGCGCCCAGCGCGGGTAGGGCGCGACCGAGGCCCCCGCGAGCTCGCCGCTCCGCGCGTCCGCGACGACCGCCCGAACGGAGTCGGTGCCGAAATCGATCCCGATGACGAATGTTCCCTTGCGCATGACGACCCGTTGGCCGGACTAAGCCAGTAAGGATGTGACCCGAGTTCAATGTGAACGTTCACATTGTGACTGTCAATCACAATCTGCCGGATCGCGACGGTTCTCGCGTCCCGAAGGATGAGCCAGGCTGCAACTCTACTCTCGTGCGGTCCGGCCGGGAGGGGGCGATGGTCCGCCGGCTCACGCGACGACGTGGACGTGCGCGTGGTCGTGCACGTCCACGTGCGCGTGGTCGTGCACGTGCACGCGCACGACCACGCCCACGACCACGACCACGACCACGACCACGACCACGACCACGACCACGTGAACGCTCACGTTGGTGACCGATGGCGGTGGGGCTTCGTGCCCTGAGCGTGACCGAACGAGCTTGGCGAGCGCCTGTGGGGACGCGGCTCAGCCGCCTTCGAGGCAGATCCTGCGCACGAAGCGCCTCACGGTCGATGCGCGATGCTCCGCATAGTAGCCCTCGGCCGCCGCTCTCGACGCCTCGCCCGGCGCGTCGAGGCAGTTTGCGATGATCTCGTAGCCGTCCTGGAGATGGTTCGGGTCGCCGGGATGCGTGCGACGATATTCGTGCACGAGCTCCCGCATGCGCGCGCCGTTCCGCGCGCTCATCGCGTCGTTGAGCAGCCCGATCAGGCCGTTCTCATGCTGGATCTCGACGTGGCGCTGCGTGATGGGGTGGGGGTGGGCGGGGCCGTCGTGGCGGTCGTCGGGGCTCGGCCCGATGACGGGCAGGTCGTCGATCGCCGCGGCGAGGACGGTGCTGCCGGCCGAGGCCGGTGGCTCGCTCGACCCACGGCGCGACGCTGCCTCGCGCGGCGCCTCCTCTCGCGACGTCTCCTGCCGAGAGGAAGGCAGCGGTCGCGCGTCGGGCTCTCGAGAGCGATGCACGAGGTAAAGCGCCGCGCCGAGGAGCAGCAGCGCGGCGACGGACCAGCGCCTGCGCGCCGACCTCATGGAATCGTCACCGTCCACGTCACCGTCTCTTGCGAGCGGGGCCAGTTGTCGCGACCCCAGCAGGGATCGATGTACCGGGGGTTGGTCGAGGGAGGAGGGTCGAGGCACTCGCCGCTGCGGTAGCGCACCAGCTCTTCGCCGGCGTTGTCGTAGGCCTTGGCGACGATGGTGTGGGTGCCCGAGGCGAGGCCCGCCGCGGCGACGTTGTAGACGGGGCCGCCGTCCGTCGCGATCACCTCGCCGTCGAGCGTCCAGTCCACGCTGATGACGTCGGGATCGATCACCTTGACCGCGAGCGTCGCCGGATCCGTGACGGCGCCCGCGGGTGGATCGGCCGAGTCGATCGGCTTGATGCGCATCCAGATGTCCATGATCATCTTCTCGCGCGAGACCGGGTTGAAGCTCGTGTTCTTGTTGTCTCCGAACAGGCTGTTCATCATCGAGTTCGAGGACGGGCGGTACTGTCCGCTATCCACGTAGCGGCTGCCGACGAACGTGCCCTGGACGCCCGTGGCGTCGGCGGCGTCGTACGCCAGCCACTTGTCCCATTTGCCCGCGGTCGTCGTGCAGTTGCCCGTTGTGTTCACCTCGACGTACTCCGTGCCGCTGCCGCTGCACGTGTTCGCGCCGCAGGCGGAGCCCGTCGCCTTGGCGCAATACTCGTCGGCGAGCTGATGGAAGCCGTGGCCGCCTTCGTGCAGCGCCGCTCCGGCGGCGTCCCCGTGCCCGCCGGACCAGAGCATCCAGGCCGAGCCCGTGTTCCACCAGCGATCGTTGTTCAACACGATGGCGTGCCAGTCGACCTCGAAGTCCTCGGGGAGGTTCGCCTTGAGCGCCTGATCCGCCGCGCGGGTGTCGCACTCTGCGAGGCGGCTCTCGTCGTCGCCCGTGCAGCCGAGCGCTCCAGGGATGCCGTTCGAGCGGCTGACCAGCTTGACGGCGCAGATGTTGACGAACTTGCGATACCTGCCGTACGGCTCGCCGATCGGGCTGCTGAAGCGCTTGGCCATCGCCTCCTCGATGTGATCGAGGTACGTGGTGTTCACGGTCGTGGCGTCGTAGCCGTCGCCCACGATGACGTAGTTGATGCGGTTTTCCGGTGGGCCCGCGCTCTCGATGGCCACGCCGTTCGCGCCGCAATCGAGGACGTAGGCGGAGTCGCCTCCTCCGGTGCCGCCGGGCACGAAGCTCCCCCCGGCGCCCGTGCCGGTCGAGCCGCTCTGGACCGCGCCTCCCGCGCCGCCGGAGCCGCCGGAGCCCGGAGCTTCGCTGCCTGTTGCTCCGCTGCTGGCAGCGCCGCCAGACGCGGAGGTGCTGCCCTCCGGCGTGCCGCCGCCGTCGGCCGTCGCCGCGGGGCTGTCCGGCGCCTCGCCGCAGGCGCAGAGCGCCACGAGGCTCAAGAGGTGCAGGTGGAATCTCGACTTCATCATGTTCACCTCACGACCTTTCGCAGGCGGCGTCCACGCCGAGCTCCACCGTATCCCATCCCCGAGGATCCATAGGCGTCAGCCAAGCTCGTTCGGCCACGCAGGGCACGAAACCCACCCCCTTCACCCACCATCGTTTACCAACGTAAACGTCCACGCAAACGTTTATGTATACGTTTACGTGGACGTTCGGATGCGGGAGGACTCGGCGGGAGGCTTGGTTGACGGCTACGGCCGGATCACGGTCAGCCGAACAGCCCCTCGATCGCTGTGGTGTGCAGGTCGCGGTCCCCCATCACGAGATCCGGGACCCCGAAGGAGCCCGCGATCGCCATCCACAGGTCGTTGGTGGAGCGGCCGCCGCGGTTGCCGTTGGTCCACACCTGCCCGCCGCGCAGCGTGGTGCCCTCGCCGCCGAACAGCACCCACGCCATCTTGTCCCAGTTGTGATGCCGCGTGCCGACCTCCGTGATGTACGGGACCAGCGTGGTGTCGAGCAGCGTCCCGCCGGCCACGTCCTTCGTCTCCGCGAGCTCCTTCAGGAAGCCGGCGACGTGACCGGCGTAGAACTCTTCCACCCGCGTGAGGAACTCGAGGGTGTCGGGCGTATCGGGATCGTGGCTCGTGGTGTGGTGCACCTTGAAGATGGCGGAGTTGGGCGGCCACAGCTCGCCGAAGCTCACGTGGTTCGTGCCAGGGGCCCACTGGAACGTGACCACGCGCGTCAGGTCGCAGCGGAACGCGGCCTTGATCACGGCGAAGTGCAGGGCGCCGATGCGCGCGTGCTTCACGTCGTCGCGCTCGCTCACGACGTGCGAGCTGCCGTAGGGATCGATGTGCCCGCTCACCTCGATCGTCTCGGGCTCCTGCGGCACACCGCAGGACGCGGGATCCCTCGGGTCGGCGTCGAACTCCTTCTCCACCTCGCGGATGGCGGCGGCGTGCCCCTCCAGCGCCTCTCGCTGCGAGCTCGGCGCGAGGCTCTGAAGGCGCTGGAGGTCCTTCAGCGCAAAGTCGAGCACGCTCTTCTTTTGGAGGCGCGCCCGATTCAGGGCGTCCAGGTTCTCGTCCGTCGGGCCGCCCGGCATGAGCGTGCCGAACACGCGCCTGTACACCTCGAGCGGCTGGTAGTAGGGCTTCATCGGCGCGCGCGCGCCCGAATAGGACATGTGGCGGGTCGACACCTCGGGCGTGTCGGCGCGGTTGTCGCAGGAGACCTGGAGCGACGCGATGGGCGTGCCCTGGAGCTCGGCCGACTGCTTCACGAGCAGCTGGTCGATGCTCGGCGCCTCGGCCATCGGATCGTCGCCGCCGTTGCCCGGATACAGCTGCTTGGTCCGCGTCCCCGTGCACATCAGCACCGTCCCGCGCTCGTGGCCGCCGCCGACGGACCCCTCGTGCGGCAGCTTCAGGTCGCGCATCACGACCATCCGAGACTTCATGGCCTCGAACGGGGTCAGGATGCGGGAGAGCGTGAAGTTGGTCCCGTTCCCTTGCGGCCAGTAGTTCTCGTACACGGTGCCCACGGGGCGCTGCACGATCAGCAGGCGCCTCGGGGGCGCCGCGCCCTCGGCGGCCGACTCGAGGCCCTTGAGCACGGTCATGAGACCCGCGGCGGCGCCGATGCCTTGCAGGAAGCGGCGGCGAGACCATCCGTAAGAAAGGTTGTAGCCCACGGTCATTCCTCCCTGGCGCGCTCGGTCAGCGCGGGCGACGTCACGATGGCTTTCACGACGTTGGACAGCGTCCGCTGGCCCTCTGGCAGCGCCTCGATCACGCGCTCGACCTGACAATCGCGGGTCGAGAGCTCCTCGTCGTCCGTGCCGTAGGTCAGCAGGTGCCGCGTGATGCACGCGGCGAACCCGTCGTTCTGCGCGACGGCCTCGGCGAACTCGACGGCGCTCGCGTAGCTCCCCGCGACCTCGGCGATGTTGCCCAGATTGACGCGCGCGTCGATGGGCTCCCCATCGAGGGTGTCGCGGTACCGGCCGACCGGATCGTAGTTCTCGAGCAGCAGGCCGAACGCGTCGAACTGGGCGTGGCACCCGGCGCAGGTGCCGTTCGCAGCGCGCGCGTCGGCGCGCTCGCGCTCGGTCATGTCGGCCTCGAGCAGCTCCTTGATCGCGTCCGAGAGCGCCTCCGGGGGCGACGGGATCTTCCCGAGGCAGAGCATCGCGCCGCGCACGAAGAGCCCTCGCGCCACGACGCTCGTGTTGTCGGTCCGGGACAGCGCCGACAGCAGGCCGGGCTGCGTGAGGATCCCGGCGCGCTCCTCGGCCGGCAGCTCGACCTTCGTGAACTCCTCCGGGCTCGCGCCCGTGTGCTCCACGCCGTAGACCTCCGCGAGCACGCGGTTCACGAACGTCTCCCTCGTGGTGAGCAGGGCCGACACGTCGGCTCCGCGGCTCCACAGCAGGTCGTCCAGGAGCAGCTCGGTCTCGTGGAACATGCTCGCCTGGAGCGCGGGGGTGTACTCCGGGAAGAGCCCTGGATCCTTCACCGTGCCGAACAGGTTGCTGAGCCCCCACGCCGCGATCAGCGTGGTGTTCAGGGTGCTGCGCGTCTCGGGCTTCTGGAGCAGCCGCTCGGCCTGGCGCGTCAGCTCCTCCGGATCGTTCAGGGCGCCGGAGTCGGCGGCGGCGGCGAGCTCCGCGTCCGGTAGGCTGTCCGTCAAGAAGAACGAGAGCTCGCTCGCGACCTCGTGCGCGGCGAGCTTCACCACGTCACCGTCCGCCTCGCCACCGAGCTCGGTGCGGTAGGAGAACGAGGGGGACGCGATGAGCGCCTCGAGCGCGAGCGAGACGCCGCGCTCGTAGCTCGTCTCTTTCCCGAGCGCATAGACGGACCACAGGTTGTCAAGCTCCGTCTGGTCCATGGGCCGGCGGAACGCCCGCTGCGCGAACTTCGTCAGGAACGTCTTGGCGCAGGCGTCGTCTCCGTCGGGGGCGCACCCCGTCACCTGCTCGAAGCGCCCAGAGATGCTCTCGGCCGCGTAGGCAGCCCTCGCGAGCCGCGTATGCACAAGGGAGGTCCCCACGACAAGGCCCTTCTTGGCAAACGGCTTCGTCCGCGCGTCCGGCGCCTGCTCCGCCTCGATGGCCTCGTCCCCCAGGAGATCCCGGATGGCGTTCATGAACTGCAGGTCGGCGAGCAGCACGACCCGCCGTTCGAGCCGCGGGTTGCACACGGCGTCTCCGCCGCCCGAGGAGCTCGTGCCGCCGCCCGTCGGGTTCGCACCGGCGCCGGAGGAGGAGGAGGAGGAGGAGCCCGGGTTGCCGCCGATATCACCCACGCACCCTGCAACGAGGAGCGACGCGCATGCGGCCGCTCCCAGCAGCCGGGAGGTCACCCCGCTGTGAGTGAATGTTTCCACCTCCCATCGATCCCATGCTGCGTTCGGACCGGTGTTGTGAGTGGAAGATTTCATGGCTCCCGCTGCGCGATCTCGGCCGTCGAGCCACCTCGGCGCTTTGCGGCGCGCTCGCCTCAAGGCGGCGGCCAATAACGAAGATAGTTTCACACGATCCCTCCTGTGAGTCCGCCCTGCTGTGTGAAAAGGTGCCTTCCTGACGTCTGAGGCCGCGGTAGATGAGCCGGCGCCGCGCCGCGTAACACCTCCACGAACCGCCGCTGCCGCGCGGCCGACCCCAACGGGCAGTGGCGCGGGAGGCGAGCGCACCGCGCAGCAGCCCAGGCCCGCCGTCTCTCATCGCGCTGCCATCGATGACGAACGCCCAAATGCGTACGCCGATGACCCTGCCGGCGCAATGCCCTAAGGATGTCCCCCCGATTGTGAGCGTTCACATTCGCCATGTCAACGGGAATCGACCGGCGCCCAACGATTTCTGAACCGGTTGAGTAGGAGGGCCAGCCGCGCTCCTCCGAAGCGCCGCCCTCAAGGGGAGGAGAGGTCGGGCTGCGGACCTGGTCGACGTGGCCATGCCCGCCGTTGGCCGTCGGCATGCCGTTCGCATAGGCCAGATATGACAGCCGGCGTGAAATCTGCGGGATCGATCGCGGCTCCACCGGGAATGGCATCTACGACGACGAACGATCAGCGTCGGTGCCGCGCTCGATCCCGATGGCGACGATCCCCAGCGCGCACCCGCCCAGTGACGCGAAAGCCGAGTGAAATGAAGAACCCCGACCAGTTTGTGAACGCTCACATTGAAGAACTCCGTTCCAATCGACCGGCCCGCGACTATCCTCCCGCGCCGATGGCTGAGAAATCTCTTCCGGTGCGCCGCGTCAAGAAGGGCGTCGGGCGGCGGGCCGCGGTCATGGTCGACGTGGCCAAGCTCGCTGGCGTCTCGTATCAGACGGTCTCGCGGGTCCTGCACGACAGCCCCCACGTGCGCCGCGACACGAGGGAGCGGGTGCTGGATGCGATCCGCCAGCTCGACTACCGGCCCAGCTCGGTGGCGCAGGCGCTCGTCACCGGGCGCTCGCGGACGCTCGGCGTGGTCAGCTTCGACACGACGCTCTACGGTCCGGCGTCGACGCTCCTGGGGCTCGAGGAGGCGGCGCACGACGCGGGGTACGGCGTGAGCATCGCCAGCTTGAAGTCGTTCAGCCGCGCGCCGGTGCTGGAGGCCGTGCAGCGGCTACGCGACCAGGGGGCCGACGGCATCGTCGTGATCGCCCCGCAGCGGTCGGCGGTGGACGCGCTGCGCCACGTCACCTCCGATGTGCCGGTGGTCGCGGTCGAGGGCGGTCCGGACGACTCGGTGCCGGTGGTCGCGGTCGACCAGCTCGGGGGCGCCGTTTCCGCGACCCGCCACCTGCTCGATCTGGGCCACAAGACCGTGTGGCACATCGCCGGCCCGACCGACTGGCTCGAGGCCGACCAGCGCATCGACGGCTGGCGCTCGGCGCTGCAGGCGGCCGGCGCGGAGATCCCGCCGCTCCTGCGGGGGGACTGGAGCGCGCGCTCCGGCTACGAGCTCGCCCCGCAGCTGACGCGCACGCCGGGCGTCACCGCCGTGTTCGTGGCCAACGACCAGATGGCGCTCGGCCTCCTCCGCTTCCTCCACGAGAACGGGCGCGAGACGCCGCGCGACATCAGCGTCGTCGGCTTCGACGACATCCCGGAGGCGGCCTACTTCACGCCGCCGCTCACCACGGTGCGCCAGGACTTCTCCGAGCTCGGGCGCCGCTGTCTCCACGTCCTGCTCGGGCAGATCGAGAGCGGCCAGCGCTCGTGGTCGCGGGTCGTTGTCGAGACCGAGCTCGTCGTGCGCAAGAGCACGGCCGTCCCCCGGCGCCGGTGAGACCGTGCGCGCTCTACCGTAACCGACATCCGTGATGTCTCCACGGACCGGGCCTTGAGCGGGCAAGCCAGGGGTACCGAGCTGGGCTGCCGCTCGAAGTGCAAAGTTGCTTCATGATTGCAGCACGTGCTGTCAATGCACGTTTCCTATCAGCCAGGAACTTGAAATGTAGGGAGCTTCGCGCGCGTGTCGTGATCACTTCCAGGTGCGGCGGGAATCATCCGTCGCGAGTTGCACGGCGTGCGTATCGCTGAGTCCGTTCGTGCCGCCGCCCCTCGGCGTTCTCGCTCCCAGCTTCACCCACGACAATTCGTCCGGCTTGCGGAAGTCCAACATGAACAAGAAGCGTTCTTCTCGATTGCTGTGCAGCACGGCCTGGCTCGCGCTCGGAATGGCGACCCTCATTGGATGCGGGGACGGGGGCGACGGGGTTGACGACGGCGTGGGCGGCTCGGGCGGGGCGGGGAGCACCAGCGCCAGCACGAGCTCCAGCAACAGCGCGAACAGCAGCTCCAGCGCCAACACGACGACCGGCGTCGGCCCTGCCACCAGCAGCAGCTCGGGCGATCCCGGGACGACCACCTCCAGCTCCGGCGGCGCGACCACGGGGGTCGGCGGCGGGGACGCGTCGACCAGCGCGTCGAGCAGCGCGTCGACCGGAACCGGCGGAACCGAGCCCGAGGAGAAGTTCGTCGGCAACATCACGACGAGCGGCGCGGTGCGCGACGGCTTCGCGAAGTACTGGAACCAGATCACGCCCGAGAACGAGGGCAAGTGGGGCTCCGTCGAGAGCTCCCGCGGGAACAAGAACTGGAGCTCGCTCGACAGGACCTACAAGTACGCGCAGGACAACAAGATCATCTTCAAGCACCACGTCTTCGTGTGGGGCAGCCAGCAACCCTCCTGGGTCGGGAGCCTCTCGCCGGATGAGCAGAAGAAGGCCGTGCGGAGCTGGATGGAGGAGTTCTGCAAGCGCTACCCGGACACGAAGTACATCGACGTCGTCAACGAGCCGCCGCCCCACACCACGCCCTCGTACACGGCCGGCCTCGGCGGCAACGGCGCGAGCGGCTGGGACTGGATCGTCAACTCCTTCAAGTGGGCTCGCGAGTTCTGCCCGAACGCAATTCTGATCCTCAACGACTACAACAACATCGAGTACGAGAACGAGCACAGGCACTTCAAGGACATCGCGAAGAAGGTGATCGAGGCGGGCGCCCCTGTCGACGCCCTCGGCGCGCAGGCGCACGACGCCTTCAAGATCAACACCAACACGGTCAAGGGGTACATCGACTCGCTCGCCGAGCTGGGCAAGCCCGTGTACATCACCGAGTACGACATCGGCGAAGCGAACGACAACAGGCAGAAGCAGATCATGGAGGAGCAGTTCACCATGTTCTGGAACCACCCCAAGATCCCGGGGATCACCCTGTGGGGCTACATCGTCGGCAAGACCTGGAGGAACGGCACCGGCCTCCAGCAGGAGAACGGCACCATGCGGCCGGCGATGCAGTGGCTGATGGACTTCCTGGACCGCGGTGGTTGACGCGGCGCCGGCGCGCTGATCTGGACGAGCTCCCTCGATCGAAGGAGCTCGGGCGCGCCGGCATCTCGTACGGATGCCGGCGCGCTCTCTCCAGGTCTGCGATCACAGGGGCACTTGGATCACGTCCTCGCAGGTGAAGTCGACGCCCAGGGAGACCTCGACGTCGGCCTGGACCACGGCGCACGTATCGTCGCAGAGGATGATCGCCGTCGGGTTCGCAGGCTCGTCGTAGCGCCACGTGCCTGCGACCGAGCAGGCCTGATCATACGAGAGCGTCGTCGGCATGTTGCTCGTGGCGCTCGTGTAGGTCACGTTGACCTTTTGCTTGTCGAAGCTCCTCCCGTCGGGCGGCGGCGGGATCGGGATCGTGCATGAGACAGCGGCGCCGCGGATCTTCTCGATCGCGGCCTTGAACGCGGCCGTCGTCTGCGCGGGGTCGCCGGTGTTCAGCATCGACGCCTCTCCCGTGCCGCCTGCAGCCGCGATCTCGTGCAGGTTCGTGAGGCTGGGCGGCGCGCCTTCCCCCTGCGGACTGTCGACCCCGATCACGAAGGTCGAGATGTTGCTGGAGAGCGCGGCCTCGACGTTACTCACGACGTCCTGGAGCGCGTTGCCGCCTTGCCGGCACCCCTCCGGATAGCCGTCGGTCACGAGCACGATCGCATATTTCCCGGGGTGCTGCTGGCGCTGCGCTTCGATGAAGCCGACGATGCCGTCGACCGCGAATGCCGTCGGCGTGCTGGTGCGCCACGAGAGCCTGTCGCTGATTTCCGGCTCGATGACGTCGATCGCCTCGCCGAACGCCGGGGAGGGCAGCGGCGTCATCGGGACATCCGGGGTCGAGTAGTCGGCGGCCTGGCACGCCTGAGTCGTCTGAGCCGAGCCCGGGAAGAACGTGAGCGACGCCTGGAACCCGGTGGACGCGGGATCCGCGAAGAACTGCTTCGTCGCGGCCACGACGGGATCCCACTTGAGATCCTTCCTGCGCCACTCGACGTCGCTCGCTGTCATGCTGGCCGATACGTCGAACGCGAACACGAGGTACACCTGTTGAAACCCGGCCTGGGACGACTGGGTGGCGCACGCGTCCCCCGCGCCCGTCGAGCTGCCGCTGCCGCTGCCGGTCGTACCGGAGCTCCCGCTCGATCCCGTGCCGCTTCCGTTGCCGAAGGTGTCGTCGTAGCCGGTGCTGGTGCTGCTGCTGGTGCCCGAGCCGGCGCCGGCGCCGGAGCCGGAGCCGGAGCCGGAGCTGCTCTGCGAGCCAGCGCTGTCCTCGCTGCCATCGTTGGCCCCGCCGCACGCCGCGCCGATCAAAGCCACCATTGGCAATGCAATGGCTATCCTGGGCAATCTCATGAGCCGACTCCTACTGGAACGCGTGCCAGCGCGGTCCGCGGGCACGAAGTTAGATAGCAACGAGAGGTCTCCAGAGGCGGAATTTTCCAGTGCATGCCTCGCCGGAGCCCCGGGATCGATGACGAGTATAGTCGATGACGCTGATCTTTGCGCGGGATACGGTCCGAAAAGACGCGGCGTCGAGTCGCGGTCGTCATCGCGCAATGCGCCGCCGTTCACGCAACCGGCATGGTCGTCGGAGTGAAATCTCACATCCGGGCGTCGTCTTCCGGCTGATTGACGGCACGATTCGCAACGTCCACAGCATGACCGTGAACAGCAGCTTCACGACGACGGGGTGGCCCGAGGCGCCTTGAGCACCAGCTCATCTCGCCGGGCGAGGAGCGCGGGGCCGCGGCTCCGACCCGGGGGTGGTGCGCGCGCTGGGTCCTGTGCCGTCGCGGGGGCGAGGCGGGACGACCCATCGGGTCGGCTCGACCTGGCCGCCTCCCTCCCGCACGGCGAGGTCGACAAGCGCGGCCATCCTCCTCGCCACGTCCGTGAAGGTGTCCTCGGCCTCGCGATCCTGCGGAAGCCGGTCCGGCAGGGTGGGGCGCGTGCGGTGGATACGATAACGGTCGGACAGGCGCGCGCCGGGGAAGGCGCGGCGCAGCTCCTCCATCCCGCCGATGAGCGCGACGAGCGAGCCCATGGTCGCCGTGCCGTTGTCGGAGTCCCAGCCGGACAGGGTGCCGATCTGTACGGTGCGCCGGAAGCTCCCCTCACCGAACAGGAGGGCCAGCGTCGCTGTCGCCAGGTTGATCGCGGATTCCGTGAACCCCCGATAGACGAAGCCATGCGCCGAGGCCCGCTCCTGGTAGCGATCCGCAATGGCATCGCGGGCGCGCTCCCAGGCGTCGCGATCCCCGGTCGATAGATAGGCGGACAGCACGAAGTCGATGACGTCGGCGGCCTTGGACTCCGCCGGCAGGTAGCTCCTGGCCTCACGGACGATGCGCACGATCTCCTGTCGCCGCGGCTTCTCCAGATCGACGGTCGCCGCGAGCGAGAAGAGGAGAACATGGAACTCTGCGGCGTGCGCGGCGTGATCGCGCGCGGTGGTCCGGATGGGGAGGTCGGCGATCCGCCGCGCCAGCTCCGGCATGCCGGGCGCGAGGGCGCCGAAGATCTCCGTGGTGAGCTGGGCGTCGATCTGGAGCGCGTCCGGGTTGAGGGCCGGATCGCTCGTCGCGGGGGGCAGCACGCCGCGCTCGAGGAGATCGCGCGCCCTCCGGTTGGAGACCCAGATGAAGTCGTTGATGTGCGCGCGCCACCCGTCCCGGATCCGCTCGGGGGAGAGGAAGAGCGTCCCCGCCTCGGTCATGAGGTGGAGGTAGACATACTCGATGTCGGTGTCATCGTCGGCCGGGCAGGGGTCGAGGAGGACGAAGTCGATCGGCGCCCCGCCGCGCCCCAGGGGCTTTCCCCAGTCAGCGTCGGTGAAGAAGGGGCGCTCGATGCGGACGCCCTCCGTGCGAAGCCCTGTCCAGTTGGCGATGCACGCGCCAATCCACATCGCGCGGAGCCGCTCGGCGTAGGCTGCGCGATCGAGCTGGAGCCGCGGCCTCGGGGACATTCCCGGGGCGTCCCGTTGCTCCATGGGGGCGGCGAGCGCGCGGCGCGGCGCGTCGCCGGCGCCCGCGAGCGGCGAGAGAGAGAGGAGCGCGAGCAGGAGGCCGCGCGCCCACGCGCGAGGGCCGACGCGGGGCGAGCCTTCGACAGGGCGTCGATCGCGGCGGGTGCGCATGAATTACCCCCTCGAGTGCGCGATCGGTGCGTCGCGCATGTCCTCGCTTCGCGGCGGTGCAAGCGAGGTGCCTCGCCGAGCCCGCTCCCCTGGCGTCGTTCGCGCCATTAGGTTTCGATCATGAACGCCGGAAGTCTCGATGGGCGCGGCGCGCGCGCGCTCCTGGACCACCTTGTCTCGAGCGCGGCCCGCCATCTCCTCGGCGCGTCCCTCGCCATTGCGCCGGGCGCCGCGTCCATCACGCCGGTGCTGGAGGATCTCCTCTCCTTTCATCCCGGGTGGATGACACGGAGCGTGACCACGCATGACCCCGCAGGGGGCAACGATGATGGATATCGCCCGGGGGTCGCGATCGAGGGGGAGCACCGGGTCCTGTTTCACGCCCGCGGGGAGGGGAGAATCGCGCGGATCTGGATGACCGCCCCCCGCGCGGAGCTCGAGAGGCCGGACCAGGAGATCTGGATCGAGATCGACGGACACACAGCGTTCCGCGGGTCGCCCGGCGATTTCTTCGGGGGTAGGGGCCCCTGGAGATCGCCTCTCGTGCTCGACGTGGACGCGAGCTCGGGCGCGTATACCAGCTACGTCCCCTTCGCCTGGTCGAGCGAGGCCAAGGTCCTCTTCCGGGGCGTTCCCATCTATTACCAGATCACGTACCGCGAGGGCCCCGGGGCCGCGTCGGGACCGACGCCCGAGGAGCTGTCGCGGTTCATGACGGAGGACTGGACAGCCACCCTGCCCGCCCCGCCGCGCCGGGAGAGCCTGAGCGCCAGCGCGCCGCTCGTCCTGGCGACCGGCCCCGCGACCGTATCCGGGGTCGACGTTCACATCCCGGCGAGGAGCTTGAACGACCTGTCGGTGAGGATCGGCGGACAGCCGCCCATCCCAGCGTCGTTCTTCTTCGGCCTCGCCAGCTCGGGCACCGACGCCGACGGCGGATGGACCACCTTCAGGAGCGCGCTGCACGCCGCCTGGACGCCCGACGCCGCAGGGGCGGGCAGGCTCGCGACGCGCCTGCCGATCCCGCTGGCCGAAGGCGAGGTGCTCTCGCTCGAGGCCGCGCCCGGGCAGGAGATCGCGGGTGTCGAGGCGGCCGTCGGCCTCGCGCCCGCCCGCCGAGGCGTGCGGCTGATCGCGCAATACCGCGATCAGATGGCCCCCGGACGCGAGACGACGATGCCCCTCTTCGAGAGCGATGAGCCGCTCCAGCTCGTCGCGCTTCTCGAGGAGATCAGCGGCGGCCGGCCGAACGATCGGACGTACCTCGAGGGCGACGAGATGATCCGGACCGACGGGATGTCGCACCCGCTGCAGATAGGGACCGGCACCGAGGACTACTTCAATGGAGGCTTCTATTTCCTGGGCGCGCACCATAACCCGTTCAGCGGGCAGCTCCGCTTCCTCGTCGTCGATCCCGAGGATGGATGGAAGAACGCCACGTTCGTCCATTCGCTGTACCGCCTGCACGTGGCCGATCCCATCGTGAGCCGCTCCGGTCTGCGCTTCGGTATCGAGGCCGGGCCGACCGGCGCCTACACGCCGCTGCGGGTGCGCTCGCTGGGCCTCTCTTACGCATTCTCGGAATATCAGGTGATCGGTGAGCAGAAGGTCCGCGCGACCGGGCGGCGGCGGCTCGTGCATTCGGCCGTCGACGCCGAGCGGCTGGAGCTCCGGCGGCGCTCGTGGTCCAGCGAGGGCCGCGGGATCACCCGGATCGAGGTCGCGTGCCCGTCCGATGCGCGCGGCCTGTTGCTGCTCCGCGCGTACTCCGCGGCGAACGCCCCCCAGACGGCGCGCGTGAGGCTCGGCGGGCGGGAGGTCGGCGTGCTCCACGAGATGCAGGCGAACCCTGTCCGGTCGCTCGCCGAGGACGCGCTGTGGATCGACCTCCTCCCCGAACAGTGCGGCGCAGGCAGGCGCCCGGTCCTCGAGATCGACGCGACACACTCTCCGGCGCCGTGGAGCGAGCGGGGTTACACGCTGCGGTTCTTCTCCGGACCTCCCACGCCTCAGCTCACGCAGGGGCCCGCGGTGGAGATCTTCGACTCGGAGAACCTCCCCGGGGGGCCGTTCTATGTGAACGATCACTCGATGATCCAGCTCGCCGATGGCCGCTGGATCCTCACCGGGATCTTTCACCGCGAGCCTTATCGACCGGACGACGAGCGCGAGTTCGTCCTCGCCACCGCGCCTGGCCCCGGGCCGGTGAGCTGGATGGGGTCCGTCTCACCGAGCCTCACGCTGGCGCCGGAGCGCTCCTCGATTCACGCCCTCTCCGACGAGCGCTGGATCTGGGCCCCGCACGTGGTCCGGGACCGGGACGGCAGCCTGGTCATGATCTTTCACGTGGGCACGCACGACCCCGACCGATCCGGCTTCCGGATCGCGCGTTCGCGCGACGGTTTTACCTGGAGCCGCGAGGGAGGGACGCTGTTCGAGGACATCTGCGTCGCCCGCGATCCGATGCTCGCTCGGCTCGGCGATCTGTGGGTCGTGTACTATACGCGCTGCGCGTCGATCGCGTCGCCCCTGAGCGGCGTCGCCTACCGCACGTCGCTGGATCTCTTCCACTGGAGCCCGCCGGCCATGGCGCTCACGCTCGGGCCGGAGACGGCGATGCGCAACAGCGGTTATACCGAGTCGCCGTTCGTGTTCGAGCGGAAAGGGTGGTTTTACCTGACGCTCACCAGCTATCCTGTCGACTACGACGCCACGTTCGTCTACCGCTCGCGCTCGCCGTTCGCGTTCCCGCCGCGCGCGGTCGCCCGGCTGCGCGCTCACGCGGCCGAGTGGGTCGCGGAGGGCGGCGACTTCGCGTCGGGGCGCCTGTTCTTCACGCACGCAGGGGCCGGGAAGGGCGGCGTGTTCCTCCAGGAGCTCCTCGGCCTGTGAGGCGCGCCGCGAGGGGTTTCAAGCCCTGCGCGCCGGGTGTAGGATTCGCGCATGAAGGTACTCAAGCGCGTTGGGCTCGGGCTCGTGGCGGTCGTCCTCCTGTTCGTGATCGTGGTGATGACGCGGCCTTCCACGTTCCGCATCGAGCGTTCAGCGACGGTGGCGGCGCCTCCAGAGGCCGTGTACGCCCAGATCGTCGACTTCCACGCCTGGGCGCGGTGGTCGCCGTGGGAGGGGCTCGATCCGGCCCTGAAGAGGACCTACGACGGGCCCGCGTCCGGCCCCGGCGCGTCGTACGCGTGGTCGGGCAACGACGACGTGGGCGAGGGGAAGATGACGATCACGGGCGCAGAGCAGCCGTCGAACGTCACGGTCCGGGTCGAGTTCATCAAGCCGATCGAGGCGACGAACACGACGACATTCACGCTCGTTCCGGCGCCTTCCGGCACGAAGGTGACGTGGGTGATGGAGGGGGAGAACGGCTTCATGGGCAAGGCGTTCGGGATGTTCATGGATATGGACAAGATGGTCGGCGCCGACTTCGAGAAGGGGCTCGGGGCGATGAAGCAGATCGTCGAGTCGAAGGCGGCGCCGCCGAGCTGACCGAGCTGCGCCGTCCGACCCGGGTCGACCAGCGCGCGCGCTCGCCGGTTCGACCCGGGTGAATCCCGGGTGAATCCCGGATGAATGACGAGCCGCAGGCGAGCGTCGCGCCAGGATGAGCTTGCCTGCGCCGGGTGCAGGCGAGGACTCCCATGGTGCTTGTCGGACGGAACTCCGCAGGCGACATGCTCGCCCGCGCGAGCGTGGCCGCGATCCGTCGACTATCCTCTCGCGCCCATGAGCGTCCATGTCGTCGTGTGCGCGTTCGCGATTGCCCTCCTCTCCGCGTGCTCCAAGACGTCGTCATCGGCGACGACGTCGACGGATGCGGGCGCGGGCGCGACCGGCGGCGCGCGCCTCCGCATCGCCGTCGTGCCGAAGGGGACGACACACGAGTTCTGGAAGAGCGTGCACGCAGGCGCGGTGAAGGCCTCGCGCGAGCTCGACGTCGACGTCGTGTGGAAAGGGCCGCTCCGGGAGGACGACCTCAAGGCGCAGGTCGATGTCGTCTCGAGCTTCGTCGCGCAGGGCGTGTCCGGCATCGTGCTCGCGCCGCTCGACGCCACGGCGCTGAGGGCGCCGGTGCGGGCGGCGAGGCAGGCGAAGATCCCGGTGGTCGTGTTCGACTCCGATCTCGCCAGCGACGATCACGTGAGCTTCGTCGCGACCGACAACGAGGCGGCCGGGAGGCTGGCCGGTGAGCACCTCGGCAAGGCGATCGGCGAGGAAGGCAAGGTCGTCGTGCTCCGTTACCAGGAGGGCTCGGCGAGCACGCAGCACCGCGAGAAGGGGTTCCTCGACGCGGTCCGCGCGATGCCCGGCGTCACGGTCGCGAGCGAGAACCAGTATGGCGGCGCGACCACGGAGTCGGCGTTCCACAAGAGCGAGAGCTTGCTGCTCGCGCAGAGGGCGGCGGAGGGGGCCATCGCCGGGGTCTTCACGCCGAACGAGTCGACGACGTTCGGGATGCTTCAGGCGCTCCGCAAGACGAACGTCGCGAGGAAGGTGAAGTTCGTCGGCTTCGACGCGTCGGAGAAGCTCCTCGGCGCGCTGCGCGAGGGCGACATCGAGGCGCTCGTCGTGCAGAACCCGTTCAACATGGGGTACGTCGCGGTCAAGACGATGGTGGCGCACCTCCACGGAGAGAAGGTCGAGGCGCGCATCGACACGGGCTCGCGCGTCGTCACGAGGCAGGACCTCGACGACCCGGCGGTGCAGGAGATCGTGAGACCCGACCTCGCCAGGTGGCTCGGGGAGTGAGCGGCCCGTGGGCGGAGAGCGCGCGCCCCTCCTCGAGGTGACCGGCCTCGCGAAGGCGTTCGGCCCGAATCCGGTGCTGCGCGACGTCTCGCTGCGGGTGGCGCCCGCGAGCATCCACGCGCTCCTCGGCGAGAACGGCGCGGGCAAGAGCACGCTGGCGCGCGTCCTGCTGGGCATGGAGCGCGCGGACGCGGGCGCGGTCCTGCTCGGAGGGGCGCGGTACGCGCCGGCGTCGGCCGAGGAGGCGCGCCGCGCGGGCGTCGTCCTTGTGCCGCAGGAGCGGACGCTCTGCGCGCACCTCACGGTCGTCGACAACGTGGTGCTCGGGATCGAGCCGCTCGCGCGCGCGCGGCTAGGGCTAGAGATCCGGGACCGCTCGCGCGCGCGCGCCGTGGCGCGTGCGGCGATCGCGCTCGTGACCGCCGATCCGGGCCGCGTGCCGCTCGACGCGCGGGCCGGGGAGCTCGGCGTCGCCGATCAGCAGCTCGTCGAGATCGCGCGGGCGCTCGCGCAGGGCGGCCTCCGCGAGGACGGGCGGCTCGCGGCGCGGCTCCTCGTCCTCGACGAGCCGACGTCGAGCCTGGGCCAGTCGGACGCCGCGCGCCTGTTCGAGCGCGTCGGCGCCCTGCGAGACGCCGGCCTCGCGGTGCTGCTCGTGACCCACTTCCTCTCGGACGTGCGCGCGCACGCCGATCGCTACACGGTGCTCCGCGACGGCCGCGTAGCGGGGGAGGGCGATCCGCGCGAGATCGAGCCGGCGCAGATCGTCCGCGAGATGCTGGGCCGCGCGCTTGACGACACGCGCGCAAGCGCCGACACGCGCGCAAGCGCCGACACGCGCGCAAGCGCCGACACGCGCGCAAGCGCCGACACGCGCGCAAGCGCCGACACGCGCGCAAGCGCCGTACCCGAGGCGGCGCGCCCGGACGGGGGCGAGGTGGTGCTCGAGGCCGAGGGCGTCTCCGGCGTGAAGCGGCCGAAGCGCGCGTCGCTGACGCTGCGCCGGGGGGAGATCCTGGGCATCGCCGGCCTCGTGGGCTCGGGGCGGACGGAGCTCCTCCGCATCCTCGCGGGGCTCGATCCGAGGCGCGGCGGGACGGTCGCGCTGCGCGCCCCTCGCGGGATCGGCCTGCTGAGCGAGGATCGCGGCGGGGAAGGGTTGATGCTCGGCCGTTCGCTCGCCGAGAACGTCTGGCTCTCGCCGCGCGCCCCGCGCTTCGCCAGGCCGAGGTCGCTCCTCTCGGAGGGGGCGCGCTGGATCGAGGAGCTCGCGATCCGCGCAGGGGGGCCGGAGCAGCGCGTCGGCGAGCTCTCGGGCGGCAACCAGCAGAAGGTCCAGATCGCGCGGCTGCTCCGCGAGGACTTCGACGTGCTCCTCGTCGACGAGCCGACGCGCGGCATCGACGTGGCGAGCAAGGCGCAGGTGCTGGCGCTGCTCCGCGATCTGGCGCGCGCCGGCAAGGCGATCGTGCTCGTGTCGAGCCAGCTCGACGAGCTCGTCACGACCTGCGATCGCATCGCGGTCCTCCGCCGGGGGACCCTGGATCCGCCGCGGCCCGCGTCGTCGTGGACCGAGGCGTCGCTCCTCCTGGAGGCATCCTCGTGAAGAAGCGTCCGCCGTGGGTAGGGCCGCTCGTGGCGCTGCTGCTCGTCTATGCGCTCTTCGCGGCGCTGACGCCCGACACGTTCCTGCGCAGCCAGAACCTGCTCACGATGGCGCGGCAGACGGTGGTGGTCGGCATCTGCGCCGTCGGCATGACGCTCGTCATCGCGACCGGCGGGATCGACCTCTCCACGGGCTCGCTCGTCGCGTTCACGACGGTCGTCCTCGCGAAGCTCCTGCGCGCGGGGGTGCCGGCGCTCCCGGCGGCGCTCGTCGCCGCGGCGGCGGCGGGCGTCGTGGGCGCCCTCGTCGGGACGCTCGTGGGGCGGGCGCGGATGGTGCCCTTCGTCGTGACGCTGGGCACGATGAGCGCGCTGCGCGGCGCGGCGAAGGGGCTCGCGTCCGAGCAGAAGATCGACGCGGATCCGCGCGGGCTCGACGCGCTGCTGTCGTCCGACCTCACCGCGCCCGGGCTGTGGATCGCGGCGGCGCTGGCGATCCTGGTCTTCGCCGTGCTCATGTTCACGCGCTTCGGGCGGCACGTGTTCGCGGTCGGCAGCAACGAGGCCGCGGCGCGCCTGTGCGGCATCGACACGGGGCGCGTGAAGATCGCGGTGTACACGCTGTCGAGCCTCCTCGCCGGCGTCGCGGGGGTGATGGAGTTCTCGACGCTGACGGTGGGCGACCCGACCGACTCGATCGGCCTGGAGCTCGAGGTCATCGCGGCGGTGGTCATCGGCGGCGCGCCGCTCTCGGGCGGCGAGGGGAGCGTCGCGGGGAGCGTGATCGGGGCGCTGCTCATCACGGTCATCCGGACCGGCGGCGTCCACCTCGGGTTGCCGAGCTGGGTGCAGGAGATCGCGACGGGCGCGATCATCGTGATCGCCGTCGCGGTCGACCGGGTGCGGCGCGCGCGGGGGGCGCGCGCCGCCGCGGGCTGACGGTGATTCGACGCGCGCGGCCGGTGTGTCGAGGCGTGTCCGATGCTCGCAGATCCGAGGGAGCAAGCGGGCCAGGTCGGGCTCGCCTGGCGTCGTGGGCCGCGCACAGGCGGCCTCGACGCCTGGATGAAGGGCAGGGGCTCGGGCTGTACATCGCTTGCCGTGCGGCGGAGCGCAACGGCTTCCGCCTCGGTTTGCGGCCGTCCTCAGGGGATCTGCACCTCGGTGGAGCCGATCTTCTTCGGATCGTTCGGATCGTTGATGTTGTCCCAGCGGCGGTACAGCTCGACGGCAAAGGCCCCCTTGCTCAGGCCCTTGATGGCCATGCCGATGTCATAGCGGCAGTCGCACCCGGCCACGGACCCGGGATCCATGTCCACGGGTTGCACGAGCACATCCACCCTGCTGCCGGCGATCCGGACGAACCCTTCCACCTCCTGATCGCATCGGAACTGCGCGGCGCGGTACTCGAGGTGGACAGCGCCGCGCTCTGGCGTCGCCACGAGCGCCTCCTGCACCGTGTCGTCGTACGCGCCCGCCTTGCACTCGCTCTGGGTGAGGCCCTCGATCGCCTCCGCATCCTCCCAGCCCTCGGGCAAGTCCGCGCCGCCACAGCCGACCACCAGGAGCGCCGCGATCAGCCACGCTGTGTTGTGCATCTCATCCCTCCGGTGCGCTCTCACTGCAACGTGTGTGCCTGGTGTGTGCACCCAACCTCACAGCGCGCAGCGGCGGATCTCGGGGGACATCCGTGTCGTGGGTGTGCCATGGGCTCTTCGGTCGCCGTGGGATCGATGAGCGGACCGCCGCATGACGGAGGTACGCTGCGATGATGCTGGCGACTGGCCACGCGAGGAGCGAGCGGCCCGAGAGGTGTCCACGCCGCTGAGCAAAACCTTTCGGATCGAGGAGGGCGTGATGCGGCGATCGCTGGGGCTGATCTTGTGCTTGTCGATGGCGACCGGGGTTGCGGCTTGCGGGGACGACCCGCATGGGGGTGACGGGGGGACAGGCACGGGCGGCGCCGGAGCGACGAGCTCCTCGGGGGCCGGCGTGAGCTCCTCGGGAGCGGGCGCGGGCTCGGGCGGCTCGACGCCGGAGCCTCCGGTGCATGAGGGTGATGGCCCCGCGGCAGGCAACCCGGAGGGGAGCTGCGCTGTTCCGGCCGAGGCCCAGGCCGCCGACACGTCGTCACCGACGACGGTGATCGGCGACGGGACGCCGGAGAGCTGCACCTCGGAGGCCGTCGTCAGCGCCGTCGCGGCCGGCGGCATCATCACATTCGACTGCGGCCCGGAGCCGATCACCATCACGCTCGAGGAGACGGCGAAGATCTTCAACGATACTGGCCCCGAGATCGTGATCGACGGCGGCGGGCTCGTGACCCTGAGCGGCGGCGGGCAGCGGCGGATCCTCTACATGAACACCTGTGACGAGGCGCAGGTCTGGACGACGCCGAACTGCGACAACCAGGACCACCCGCGCCTGACGGTCCAGAACCTCACCTTCCTCGGGGGCAACTCGACGAACGATGACGACGAGGGCGGCGGAGCCATCTTCGCGCAAGGCGGGCGCCTGAAGGTCGTCAACTCACGCTTCTTCAACAACACGTGTGATCCGACGGGCCCCGACATCGGCGGCGCCGGGATCCGGGCGTTCATGCAGTACAACGGCCTTCCGCTCCACGTGGTGAACAGCACCTTCGGCGGCGCCGAAGGCTACGGGAACGTGTGCGCGAACGGCGGCGGGATCAGCAGCATCGGCGTCTCCTGGACGGTCATCAACAGCCTGTTCTCCCACAACCGCGCGCTCGGCAACGGCGGCAACCCCCCGATGGCCGGGACGCCGGGCGGCGGCAGCGGCGGGGCCATCTACAACGACGGCACCACGATGACGCTCACGCTCTGCGGGACCCGCATCGAGCGAAACGAGGTGAACGCCCACGGGAGCGCGATCTTCTTCGTGAGCAACGATCACACGGGAAACATCGTCATCGACCGGTCGGTGATCACCAACAACATCGGCGGGTCGTGGTACCCGACCTATCCGCAGATCTCGAACCACGACGACACGCCGATCATGGTCACGGCGTCGACCATCGAGTGAGGGCGGCCGGTCGCGCGTGGCCCTGGCGCCGCTCACAGGGGTCGCCCGACGATCCCCTGCGCGGTCGGCGCTGATGCGGTGACAAGTCCGAGCTCATCTCCCGCCTCCCCCGCGCGGGGAGAGCGGCCTCGGCGGGTGGCCGCTGCCGTCGGCGGTCTCGAAGCGCTGGAGCCGCCGTGCGGCCGGGCATTTCTCGCGGTACCACCCCAACCTGGGTCGGGACGTGGCGCCTGCCCTCGGCCAGCGAGCGGCCCGGGCGACCCGGGCGGGCGCCGCCGCACCTATTCAGCTCACCGCGAGCTCCGTAAGCTCGCCAGCGCAGGCCGCAGCCCTGCGCGCAACGTCGGCACCGGTTCGTCTGTTCCTCTCCTCTGCCGCCGCGGACGCCGCACTCTGTGCGGAGCTCGTGGCCCACCTGAAGCCCCTGGAACGGCAGAGGGTCGTCGAGGTCTGGCACGATGGCCGGGTCCACGCCGGCGGAGAGCCGGCGACCGAGGCGCTGGCGAGGCTCGAGGCGGCGGAGGTCGTGGTGCTGCTGGTGAGCCCTGCGTTCCTGGCCTCGGATCGCCACGTCCACGAAGAGGCCGCGCGAGCGCTGGCCCGGCGCGCTGCGGGCGAGGTCGATGTCGTGCCGGTGCTCGTCCAGCACTGCACCTGGGAATGGACCGAAGATGGATGCGGCAGTAGCATTGACCCGCTTCGCGCGTTTCTCCGGGAACGCGGCGCCGTTGTCCCTCGGGCGGGCGCTCGAGGCGGCGCAGCGCGCCGGCGACAGGCGGCGAGAGGCGACATGCATCGAGAGCCTCGGGGACATCGCGCGGGCGCGCTCGCAACGCGAGGAGGCGAGGGCGCGCTACGACCAGGCGCTGCCGCTCTATCAGCAGGTGGGAAACGTGCGTGGCGAGGCCAACTGCATCATGAGCCTAGGCGCCGTCGCGCTGGCGCGCTCGCAGCACGAGGAGGGGAGGGCGCGCTACGACCAGGCGCTGCCGCTCTACCGGCAGATCGGCGATGTGCTCGGTGAGGCCAATTGCATCACGCGTCTTGGAGACATCGCCTTGACTCGCAACGATGCCAACGCTGCCCGCGCTCATTACGAGCAGTCGCTCGCCCTGTACCAGCGTATCCCGGATCCCTACTCGATCGGGTGGCTCCGCCGTCGCCTTGCCCTCATCGCGGCGTCCGACAGCGCCGGCCATCATGGGGATATCGATGCTGCGCGCAGCGGGTGGAGCAGCCTCGAACCGCTCGACTTCGACGTGGACGCAGACCTGACCTTGCCTGGTGAGCTCTGATGAGCTCCCGCGCGCGCCTGCGCGTGAGCAGCTGCGCCTCGGGGGCGATCCGGTCGGCCGTTGCCACCTCTGTGCAGCTCGATGAAGAAAGCTACCGTCGCTGCCGCGGCCTGACCCGGGTTGGCCTTGCGGGTCGCCTCAACCCCGGGTCGCCTCGACCCGGGTGGCGGCGCCTGCGCGTCGGTGATGCGTGGCGAGCGCCGCGACACACAGGAGGCCGAGAATCAGCTCCACGGCGGTCGCCAGCACGAGCTCCTGCGCCGGAATCCCGTCCACTGCCATGCCGAGGAGGCGGGAGAGGCCGTAGGAGACGTACATCACCGCGCCGAGCACGCTCGCGGTGAACGCCAGCCGTGAGACGAAGGCGCCGAGCAGGATCACCGCGCCGGCGCCCAGGAGCGAGCCACCTGCGGCCCGTGCTTCGCTGAGCAGGCTACGGCTCTCGCCGAGCGAGATCCCGCTGCTCGCGTGGAAGGCGACGGGCGCGACGAGCGACGCGCCGCCGATCCCGAGGAGCACCAGGCCGGCGACGAACAGCGTCGCCGTCACGAGCCGCGGGGCCTGCAGGTTCGCTGTTCGCCTCGCGACGGGGATCGTCGCGACGCCGGGCGCGGTCCGCCGACCGGTCGTACCTGTCGAGCCGATGACGAGGAGGGGGCCTGGACGATTGGACATGATGTTCCTTGCTGGGTAGTGCATCCAACGTGCGGCGCCCTGGAGGGACGAGCAATCATCGAAAGTCCGAAAATAGTTGCAGTTCGTCCATGATCGATGGACGTCTGGTCGAGGCTGGGGCACGCTGTGGCGCGTGTCGAGCCCTCGCAGCGTCGTTCCTGCCCCGGACCCGCTCGGAGAGTCGCTGCACCTGTTGCGGCTGACGGGCACCCTCTACTGTCGCGCCGAGCTCTCCGCGCCGTGGGGCATCGACGTGCCCTCGCTGGAAGGGTTGATGACGCTCCAGGTGATCACCGCGGGGCACTGCTGGCTCGAGGTCGACGGGGCGCCGCCGATGCGCCTCCAGCAGGGAAGCCTCACGCTGATCCCGCACGGTACGCCGCACCGCTTTCGCAGCAGCGCCCGCGCGCGCACGGCGCCGCTGTTCGAGATCCCCGTCGAGCAGATCAGCGAACGATACGAGATCATGCGCCACGGCGGAGGCGGCGAGGTCACGCACGTCACGTACGCCGCGATGCGCTTCGATCACGTCGTCGCCCGGCGCCTCGTCGCGCAGCTCCCCCGGGTCTTGCACATCGACACGTGGGACGACGAGGACACCGGCTGGATCCACAGCACCCTGCGCCTCATCTCCCGTGAGGCCCTCACCCTCCGCCCGGGCGGGGAGACGATCATGACCCGGCTCGCCGACGTCCTCGTCGTCCAGGCGATCCGGTCGTGGCTCGGCTCGTCGCCCGAAGCGGGCCGCGGCTGGCTCGCCGCCATGCGGGACGAGCACGTGGGGCGCGCGCTGTCCGCGATGCACCGCTCGCCGGAGCGCCCGTGGAGCCTCGTGTCGCTCGCCCGCGAGGCGCGCATGTCCCGCTCGGCGTTCGCGGCGCGGTTCACCGAGCTGGTCGGCGAGCCCGCGATGCATTACCTGGCCGAGTCGCGGATGCAGCTCGCCCGCGCGCACCTCCAGCAGACGTCGGAGCCCCTCTCGGACATCGCGCGGCGCGTCGGCTACGGGTCCGAGGCGGCGTTCTGCAGGGCGTTCAAACGGGCGCTCGGCGTGCCGCCAGGCAGCGTGCGCCGCGGCGTCGCGACGGCGGAGCACGCGCCGAGGGCGGGCGCCCGGCCGTGACCGCATCCGGTCACACTCTGCCGCCGCCGCGCGATGGAGGGGGATGCCGAACCGCCGCTCGCCCCCCGGACCGCATCACCTGCTCGCGCTCGCGCTGGCCGCGGCGCTGACCGCGCCCGCCGCTACCGCGCGCGCCGATACCTGCGCCGCCACCGAGGGCCAGGCGCTCCCGGACGCGCTGCCGATGCGCGACTTCGCCGCCCGCCTCGGCGAGCGCATCGACGCGTGCGCCGCCGACGCGCGGCGCCCCGACGCCGAGCGCTTCTGCGCGGAGCACGGGCTCGAGTGCGGCGCCGGGCGGGTCCGCGACTACGTGCGCGTCCGGACGCTCTTCGAGATGACGCGCGACGGCGGTCCGTTCCGGCTGCGCTGGAGCATCACCGATCGCAACCCGACCGCCTGGCACATCTGGGCCGCGTGGAGGCAGAGCCCGCCGCTCGCGTCGTCGGCCGGCCCCTCGGCGACGGCGGAGTGCGACGAGCTCTCGGCGCTCTTCGCCGGGCTGGCGCGCCGGCTCGACGTCCGCGGGGTCGGCCTCTTCTGGCCGACGTGGAACCACACGATCGCCGCGTGGGACGTGGCCCCATCCGTCCGCGTGCTGGTCCCGACGTCGCAGATCTTCCTCTCGTGCGACGCGACGTTCGACCGGACCACGTTCCTGCCGTCGAAGCAGCGCGTCGTCTACGAGCTCCGCCCGACCGACGCGCTCGACAGCGTGCCCGTGCCGCGGCCCCTGGCGACGTTCCTGCTCGATCAGGTGGCGCACTACGCGGGCGCGTCGCTCGACGTGCTCGCGATGATCCGGACGCACCGGGCGCTGCGCTACGGATCGAGCGTGCCGGCGTCCTGCGGTGAGGGCGCCGCCGCGGCGGCGAAGGCGCTCCGCGCACGGACGATCTCGCCGGCAGACCGCCGGGCGCTCGCGCGCTACGGAGCGACGGAGCTGGGGCTCGCCGCGCCGTCGGCCGAGGCGACGCTCGCGCAGATCGCGCGCTGACCGCGCCCCGCGGCGCTCAGTCCTCGCCCTGGACGCGATGGATGATGTACCTCGCGGCGAGCTTCCCGAGCTGGCTCGCCGCGGTCCGCGCGCGCCCTCCGCTCGACGGGTTGGTCAACGAGGCCGGCACCGCGGTGTCGATCAAGAACTCGTCGAACACGCCCCCGGCCGGATCGGTGAGCTGCACCATCGCCTTGAGGCGCGTGTTCTTGTTGAGCACGACCGCGAAGATGCCGGGCTCGTAGAACGTCACGTTCGCGCGGAGGAAGAACGGCGCGTCGGCTGCGCTCCTCGCCCTGACGATGGCGACGCCCTCCGACGCCGCCGTCGCGATCAGCGCCTCCGTGAACTCCTCGTTCATCGCCGCCTTGTCCTCCTGCCAGCTCTGCTGCTGCTCGGCGTCCTTGTCCGCCATCCAGTCGGCCTCGGAGCCGTCGCCGACCTGGAGGCCGTAGAAAGCGATGGGGACGACCCCGAAGCGCCCCTGGCCGTAAAACGGGTTCGGCACGGCTTCACGCATGGTCTTCCAGGGGTGCCCGCACCCGGCGAGCACCGGAGCCAGGCAGAGCATGAAGATCCAGAGCGCATGGCGACGGTGCACGGAGGGCCTCCTTGGCAAGCTGTCAGCGGTCAGCGGTCAGCGGTCAGCGGTCAGCGGTCAGCGGTCAGCGGTCAGCAGTGGCGGCGCGGCGCGGCGACGCTCAACCGCCGAGGATCGACGAGAGCCCGAGATAGCAGACCCAGGCCACGACGGCGCTCACCGGGATGGTGAGCACCCACGCCCAGAGGATGCGCGTGGTCACGCCCCAGCGCACGGCGCTCACCCGCTGGCTCGCGCCAGCGCCCATGATGCAGCCGGTGATCACGTGTGTCGTCGACACAGGCATCCCCAGGAACGACGAGGTCAAGATCGTCGCCGCCGCGCTGGTCTCGGCGGCGAAGCCATGAATTGGCTTGAGGTCGATGATCTTGGTCCCCATGGTCTTGATGATCCGCACCCCGCCCGCCGCCGTGCCGAGGGCCATGGCCGTCGCGCAGGCGAAGACCACCCAGAGCGGCACCGGGAACTCGCCGGGGCCCGCAGGGATCGCGCCGTACGCGAGCAGCGCCATGGTGATGATGCCCATGGTCTTCTGGGCGTCGTTGCTCCCGTGCGAGAGCGCCATGAAGCCCGCGGAGACCATCTGCAGGATCCGGAAGCGCCGGTTGACCAGCGCCGGCCGGGTGCGCCGGACGATCCAGAAGATGGCGATCATCCCGAGGAAGGAGATCACGAAGCCCACGACGGGGCTGATGATCAGGCTCTTGACCACCTTCAAGAGCCCCGCCCCCTGCACGGCCGCGGCGCCCGCCCGCCCGGCGCCAGCGCCCACGAGCCCGCCCACGAGCGCGTGAGACGACGACGACGGGATGCCGAAATACCAGGTGAAGAGGTTCCAGAAGATCGCGCCGACGAGGGCGCTGAGCACCACCACCTGGGTCACCGCCGAAGGGACGATGAGCCCTTTCCCGATGGTGCTCGCCACCGCCGTGCCGGTGAGCGCGCCCCCGAAATTGAACAGCGCCGCGAGCAGCACGGCGGTGCGGATGGGGAGGACTCCGGTGCTCACCACCGTGGCGATGGCGTTGGCCGTGTCGTGGAAGCCGTTGATGTAGTCGAAGATGAGCGCGACCACGACCACGAGGGTCAGCGTGACGAGGAGAGTGTTCATGGCGCGCCCCTCAGGCGTTCTTGATCACCAGCGCTTCCAGCGCGTTGGCGACGTCATCGCAGGCGTCGAGCGTGTTCTCGAGCCCCTCGAGGAACTCCTTGTGCTTGATGAGATGGATGGCGTCCTTCTCGGTGTTGAAGAGGTCGACGATCGCCGAGCGGAATATCTGATCGCCGTCGTGCTCGAGCTTGGCGATGGCCTTGCAATGCCGGTTGATGTCCGCCACCCGCTTCATCCCCCGGAGCAGCTTGACGGCGCTGTGAATCTCGGAGCATCCTTCCAGGATCTTGGCGGCGAGCTCCTGGCTCGCCGGCGGGAGATCCTCCATGGCGTGGACCACGACCCGCATCATCGTGGAGTGGACGCGATCGGAGACGTTCTCCAGATCCGTCGCCAGGGCGTAGATGTCGGAGCGATCGAGCGGCGTGACAAACGTCTTGTTGAGAGCGTCGTAGACGTCGCGGATCACCGCGTCGGCGGCGTGCTCGATGTCGGTGATCCGCGAGACCAGGGCTTGCCTCTCGCTGGCGCTCCGGGCGCTGCAGCACTCCGAGAGGACGTTGGCGCTCTGCAGCGCGCAGTCGGCGCCCCGCTCGAGCAAGTCGAAGAAGTGCTCTTCACGAGGTAAGAGCGATTTGATGACCCGATCGAGCCACATCATGTACCTTTCTTGGCGGGCGGGCGCATCCTAGCACGAGCGCGTGACGCTCGATGCGGGCGCTTCGCGTCGGGCAGCTGCCGCCGCGGCTGTGTAAGGTCTTATCGAAGCGTTGTGTAGGGGGGTAAGAAAAATTTACCCTCCTGTCCGTGGTCACGGGCGTCTCGAGGGGGAATGTCGGCCGTCGCGGTGGTTCGGGCCCTGCGCCGCCGGGGGTCGCTCGACGCCGCGCCCACGCCGGGGCAGCTCAGCGGCGGCGGGACCACGCGCCGGGCGGCACGCCGTTCCAGCGCTTGAACGCGCGGGTGAACGCGGCGACGTCGGTGAACCCGACCGCGAACGCCGCCTCGGTCACGGTCGCGCGGTGCGCCGCGAGGAGCTCCTCGGCCATCGCGCGCCGCGCGTCGTCGACGATCGCCTGGAAGCTCGTCCCGCGCTCGGACAGGCGGCGCTGGAGGCTGCGCGCGCTCTGGCCGACGGCGCGCGCGACGTGGTCGAGCGTGGCCTCGCCCTGCGGGATCGCCGTGCGCAGCTCGCGCCGCACGCGCGCGAGCACGTCCTCCTCGGCGCGCGGCAGCACGCGGTGCTCGCCCGCGGGCAGGCCGAGCGCGCGCTCGAGCTGCTGGGCGAGGAGCGCGTAGAGCATCGGATCGGTGGTGCTCATCCGCGCGTCGAGGAGCGCCCTCGGGTACTCGATCTCGGCGCGCGGCTCGCCGTAGCGGATGGGCGCGCGGAAGACAGCGCGCGCGAGCGCGCCGTCCGCGGGCGGCGGGCGCACGAGGCGGACGACCGTGGGCTCGCGGGGGGGCGTCGCGGCGCGCCGGAAGCGCAGGACGGTGGTCGCCGCGAGGTAGTCCCACACCGCGCTCGGGGCCGTGTGGCCGGGCGCGAGCGCGAAGCGGAACGTCACGTGGGCCGGCCCCTCCTCGAACGTGTGCGCGGCGGCGTCGTGGATGAGCCGCTGGAAGCGCAGGAACGCCCGCACCGCGCCGCGCACGTCGCCAGCGCTCGCGAACGTGTACTCGACGAGCGACTGCGGCGCGGCGTCGACGAGCACCGCGGCGCGCAGGCCGAACGACTCGTCCGCAGCCGAGAACGCGGCCCACGCGCGGCAGAGCTCGTCGTGCGTCACCCGCGCGTCGGGGCGGCCGAGCACCGCGGGGTCGACGCCGACCCGCGCGCACACCTCGGGCGGCGCGATGCCGTCGCGCTGCGAGGCGGTCACGACCGCGATGCCGAGCGCCTGCGCGAAGACCGTGGCCGGCTGGGTCGCGGGGCGCGGGGTCACGGAGGAGGCGCCCAGGGTTTCTGCGAGGGGCGGCGGCGTCAAGCGGCGTTCCGCCTGGCCCATCCTTGGCTCACGGTTTGCCGACTCTGCAGATGCAGATTGCGGTGGCGCCCAGCGCAGCCGTGAATCGCGCGTCGTGTGTGTGACGCGGAATACCAACATCCCTCGCTCAGGGGCGCAACCAGCCGTTGCGACCAGCTCGTGTTCGCTCTCGGAGGAAGACCATGACCGATCTGCCCACTCGCCTGCTCGGACGCACCGGCGTCCGCGTCACCACCCTCGGCTTCGGCGCCATGGAGCTGCGCGGCGCGCCGCGGGGCCCTGAGCTCTCGGATCAGGAGGCGGAGCGCATCCTGAACGACGTGCTGGACGCCGGGATCAACTTCATCGACACCTCCATCGACTACGGTCGCAGCGAGGAGCGGATCGGGCGCTTCCTCTCGCACCGCAGGCACGAGTACTTCCTGGCCTCGAAATGCGGGTGCGTCGTCGGCGGAGCCCAGGGCGAGCACGTGCATACGGCGCAGAACATCCGGCACGGCGTGGAGAACAGCTTGCGCCTGCTGAAGACGGACCACCTCGATCTGGTGCAGTTTCACCGGAGCCTCACCCGACAGGAGTTCGAGCAGGACGGCGCCCTGGAAGAGGCGCTGAAGCTCAAGAGCGAGGGGAAGGTGCGCTTCCTCGGCGTCTCGGGCACGCTGCCCAACCTGGTCGAGCAGATCGAGCTCGGCGTCTTCGACGCCTTCCAGATCCCGTACTCCGCGCTGCAGCGCGAGCACGAAGAGGTGATCAGCAAGGCGGCCCAGGCCGGCGCCGGGACCATCATCCGCGGCGGCGTGGCGCGCGGCGCGCCCACCGATTGGCAGCGCACGAATACCATGCTGCCGGGCACCACGATGCAGGACCGGTGGGAGCGAGCCAGGCTCGACGAGCTGCTCGATGGCCTGAGCCGGATCGAGTTCACCCTGCGCTTCACGCTGTCGCACCCGGGGCTCAGCACCACGATCGTCGGGACCCGGAACCCGAAGCACCTGCGCGACAACCTGGAGTTCGCGAGGAAGGGCCCCCTGCCGAGCGAGGTCGTCGCCGAGACGAAGCGGCGCCTGAGCCAGGCGGGATCGACGCCGGAGGCCGTGCCCGCGTCGAGCGTACGCGCGGGCGGCGCGGCGCAGGCGACGGCGCAGGCGTAGAGCCGGCGCTGACGAACCGCCGCAGGCGGCACGCCTGCTCACGGCGGCGCCGTGGTCGCTCGTTGCTGCCATGGCAGCAGCCGGTGGTGCTCCGCTGCTGATCCGCTGCTGCGGCACGGGCACTCCGCGAGGGCCGCTCGCCGCTCTTCCGACAGCGCCACGCGAGCGGGTAAGGTGGTCGTCGATGCTGGCCTTTTTCAGGAAGCGGCGGCGCGACGCCGTCCGACGCGAGCCCTTTCCGCCCGCGTGGCGCGAGATCCTCGACCGGAACGTGCCCTGCTTCGGCCGCCTTCCGGCCGAGGACCAGCAGGAGCTCCTCGGGCATGTCCAGGTCTTTCTGGACGAGAAGCCGTTCGAGGGGTGCGGCGGCCAGGAGATCACCGACGAGATCCGGGTCACGGTGGCGGCGCAGGCGTGCCTCCTCCTCTTGCACCGCGAGACCGACTACTACCCCGAGCTCGAGGTCGTCCTCGTTTACCCGAGCACCTACGTGGCCCGCGGCCGGGAGGTGCGGGAGGGGGGCGTCGTCGTCGAGGGCGATCACGCGCGGCTCGGAGAGTCGTGGTCGCGGGGGTCGGTCGTGCTCGCGTGGGACGGCGTGCTCGCGGGCGCGGCGGACATGAGCGACGGTCACAACCTCGTGCTCCACGAGTTCGCGCACCAGCTCGACCAGGAGGAAGGCCCCGCCGACGGCGCGCCCGAGCTGCCCGAGCGCTCGATGTACGCGGCGTGGGCGCGCATCCTCGGCCGCGAGTACGAGCGCCTCCTCCGCGACGAGGCGAGCCTCAAGCGCACGGTGATCGACCCGTACGGCGCGACGAACCCGGCCGAGTTCTTCGCCGTCGTCACCGAGGCCTTCTTCGAGAAGCCGCGGAAGCTCAGGGCGAAGCACCCGGAGCTCTACGAGCAGCTGAAGGCGTTCTACTGCCAGGACCCGGCCGGCCGGTAGCGGCGCCGCCCGGCGTCGGCGCCGCGCGCGGCCGATCGCCCGAGCGCCGCCGGTCGTGGTATCTCCCGGCTCCCCGATGGCCCGAAAGCGCAAAGGCAGGTCCCGCAAGGGCGGCGCGTCCTCCGCTCCTCGCCCGGCGTCGCCTGCGGCCGCCGCGCCGCCCGCGAGGCGCGTGCGCTCCTTCCGCCTTCGCCTCGACATCACCGCCCTCGAGCTCGCTTCCGGCCACGACGGCCTCCTCCGCGGCGCGCCAGAGCCTGTCCTCCTCCTCGCCGCGTACCTCCTCGTTCCCCATGACCCGAGCGGCCCGGCGGGGCTCACGCCTCCTCGTCCGCTGGGCCGCACCCTGGTCCGCTTCCGCCCGCCGGAGGGCCGCTTCCCCGCCGTCGTCACGCTGCGCGCGCCGCTCTCGTTCAAGGCCCGCGCTCGGGCCCGCGAGGACGACCGCGTCCTGCTTCTCGCCCTCGCGGTCGAGGAGGACGCTGGCAAGGAGGTCGAGCGGCTCTACGCCCACCTCACCGACGCAAAGCACCTTCGCCTCTGGGACCTCGACGCGCCCGTCCCCACACCGCTGGCCCCGGCCGAGCTCATCGCCGCGCCGTACCTGCGGGAGAACGCGGCCCCGGTCCGCGTCGGCGTGCTCGACGATGGCGGCGATCTCCGCGACACCTGCCGCGAGGACGACTTCATCGGCGCCTGCGCGGCCGTCGTCTCGACCGCTCGCCACGAGGACACGCTCCGCTTCCACTTCGTCTCGGCCGACGGCCGCAACGACTGGACCGCCGTGACCAGCGTCAGCGTCGATTGACGACCTGCGCGCGTTCGTGAAGGCCGGGAGCTCGTCGAGCTCGACCCCGGGCGCGGCGCGGTCCTTTCCGCGGACGTGGTTCGGCGCCGTGTGCACGGCGATGCGGTGGATCCACGTGCGGAACGTCGAGTCCCGCCGGAAGGTCGAGAGCTTCTCCAGCGCCCGCAGGAGCGCCCGCAGCGTCACGTCCTCGGCGTCCTCTTCGTTCCGCACGTAGCGCCGGACCAGCTTCTGCAGCGAGCCGCGGTGGCGCAGCACCAGCTGGTCGAACGCGGCCCGATCGCCGGCGAGGAAGCGATCGAGGAGCGGCGCATCCTCGTCGGCGGGCGCGCCGTCGTCGGCAGGGGCCAGCAGGGGGCGAAATTCCGCCTTCCGTGGCCTCGGCGGGCGCCGCGGTTCAGGGCGAAGCGAGCACGCAGCACCCCTCGGCGACGCCGCCCGCGCTCGCGGCGCTGAGTTTGACCGCACGATGGGGGAAGCGCTCCTCGAACCCGCTCAGCGAGATCTCCTGCTCGGGCCAGTCGAACTGCCCTTCCAGCGCGTCCACCACCTCCTCGTCTTCCGCGGTCAACGCGTCTATAGCGCCCAGGGGCACTTTGAGCAGCCCGGGATCCTTCGACAGCTGGTCGTTGCAATAGGCGGTGTAGAGCACCGCCCGCGCGAGCTGAATCCCGAGCGCCCCGGCAAGGGCGTGTAGCCGGACCAGAGTCCACGCCATCTGCGCCTTCGCCTTGTTGCGGCTATCCTGGTTGATGGTCAGCTTGCACTCAATCACATGGGCCTCGAAGGTCCCGTCCTGGAGCTCGATCAGGAAGGACCCATCGGTGCACTCGCTGCTCCGCAGGAATGGGAACAGCTTCGGATTCTCCATCATCCAGGCGATGCAGCGCGCCTTGTCAGGTACGACGCAGCGGAGCTCGGCCCGTCCATCTTTCTGCCGCTCACTGACGGTTTCGTTGAAGGGGCCCATCGTGACGCGGTATAGCCCGGACTGCATGGTTCGACGCAGTACGTCCTCGATGTCGCCGCTCCGCCTCATCGCTTCGTCGCACCGCGCCGCTGGAGGAGCAGCGTCTCCTTGCTCAGCGCGATCAGCTCGCGGTTGAACGTGGGCATGGTCAGCCCCTGCTCCGAAGCCTCGAGCCTGTTGATCGCAGATCGAGGACCTTCGGGCTGGAATCCATAACCAGCCACGTCATCGAGCTCCAGGTAGTCCTGTGGTCCATAGCCGAGCTCGCCCTGGAGAGCTTCGCGTTCGGGGCTCATACCGATCTTGAGGAAGTTGTTGATCTGCTGGCAAAAGTTCTCGCTATGTGTGGTGATCCAGACGTAGAGGCCCTTGCGGACCAAGCGTACGATGACCTGAGCCAGGCGGCGTTGCAGCGCCGGGTGGAGATGCGCTTCGGGTTCCTCGAGCACCAGGAGCGGGAAGCTGGACAGGTGACGGAGCACGAGAACCAGAGGCGCGAGCTCGGTGACCAAGGAGGAGGACAGGCTCATGGGCAACGAGACGCCTCCCCCCTCAGGCTTGTAACGAAATTCGTTGACGCCTTGCCCCGCGATCAGCTCGACTTGTCCGCTCAGTGCGCGCTCTAGAAGCTCGGCCTCTTCAGCGAAGGTTTGTGAGCGCTTCTCCTTAAGGCCAAGGGCTAGCATGTCAATGAAGTGAAATGCTGGCGTCGTGAGGTCGAGCGGGCTGCTCTCGCCAAGCTCGCGCCGGAACACGTCCCGGAGGCTCCGCTGAACGGCTCCCTTGTAGAGCTGCATGAAGCCGGTTCGCGAGGCAGGAAGATAGACCGGATCGATCGAGCTGAAGCTGTCATAAAAGGGCTTGAACAGCCGCGTCATACGGAAGAACGTCAGCCGGCGCATCAACAGATCACGCGCGGCGACGCGGATGGTGCCCAGATCGTCGACATGGAGGCTCGTCGAGATGCTCTTCTCTTCGCCGCCCGCGCCGTCGTGTACCGCTAATACATGAGTACCGGTCTGCTCGTCGGCGGTCCACTCGAAGCGCGCGTGCCGCCCCTCCGAGACATTGCGAAGCTGGAGGCGCCCGGCGCCCACGGACTGGCTGTTGAAAATACGAGCCACGATCCGATCCCGGTTCGCCTCGAGCGTTGCTTCGAAGAGCCGGTCAAACAGCCCGATCTCCTCGGGGCTCAACTCGTGCTTCGCGGAGCGCTCTCCTTCCTTGATGATGCGCCTGAGCCAGTCGTCGCACGCTTGGACCGCAGCGCCAGGGGGAAGCTCGAGGTCCGCCTGCATGGCCACGAGCCCCCAGAGTAGCGATGCCAAATAGCTCTTCCCAGTGTTGTTCGCGCCGACCAACAGCAGCAGCGGACGCACCTCCACCTCGGCCCGCTCGATCCTACCGAGCCCGTCGACGAGCAGCTGCCAGCGCGGACGCATGCGTCCCTTGTGCCAGCTCCGCGCTCAATGTTCAACAATACCTGCGGGCACGACGCCCGGTCACTGCGAGGGCGTACGTCACCATCGGTCCACCGGGGGTCCGGGGACGTCCGCCCGCGGATCCCGGACGACCCCGCGAGCGGGCGGAAGCGGTGGAGGCTGCCGGCCCGGGAGGTGGCCGCCCTGGTCGAGCGGCACGGCGGCGCGGCGCGGCGCGCGGCGGTGCGGGCCTGGCTGGAGCAGGCGGAGGCGGCGAACGCTGCGCGTGTCGCCCCCCTGCCAGCGGCGGCAGCGCCTGCGCCGGTGGGGCCGGCGGCGGCAAGGACCGCGACCGCGGGGCTGCCCGCAGGGGGGCGGTGCGCTGCGCTGGTGGCGCTGGGGGTGCTTGGCCCGGCCGCGCTCGCCGGCGCCCTTGCGCTCGCCGCCCGCAGCGGCGAGCGCATGCCGCGCGAGCACGGTGGTGTGCTCGCCCGACGGCGCCGCTGCATCCGCCGAGCGCTGCGAGCAGGAGAAGCTGCAGGAGAGCCGGCCACATGCCGCCAGCGCGCCGACACGGACCCAAGGCCGAGGCGGGACACGACCCCATGCGCCACATCATAGAGCAGGCGCTGCCCGGCGGCGAAGCGCGTGAGCGTCGATCATCCACCAGGGCAGGGCGCGCCGGCGCGGGCCCACGTCTCCCATGCAGCGACGAACTCGGCGTACGGCGTCGGGACGGGCGTGCGGCCAGCGCCAGGGTTCCAGCCCCAGGTCACGAGGGGATCCTCGAGGTGGACGCGCAACGCCGCCATGTCCTTGCCGCCATTGCGCTTCGGATCCTTGATCTGCTCGCACAAGGCGCCCGGGGCGACACCGACGAACACCATCGGCATCTCGGGCGGCGGCATGTGCCAGCCCTTCGCGACGCCCGGCGGCACGTGCATGCCAAAGCTGTTCGGCGGGTTGGTCGGCCCGTGGCACGTCGTGCACTCCGCGCCCGGCATGCCGTGGCCCGTGGGTCCGCGGAGCACGAGCTGCGTGTGCAGGCGGCCCTCGTCGCCCTGGAGCGGCACGTCGCCGGCGGGGTGACAGTTCTGGCAGCGAGGGTGCTGGAGGACGCCGCGCACGGTCTCGAACGCGACGAGGGCGGCCTCGCGGCTGACCGGCGACGGCGAGGGCGCCGGCGAGGCCCCGGGCGTCTGTCCCCCGCACGCGGCGAGGAGAGAGGCGAGGACAAGAGAGGATCGGATCATGGTCAGTTCCTACGCGAGGCGAAACGGAAGGGAGCGCAGCCGCTGCTTGGTCAGCGCGAACACTGCGTTCGCCACGGCCGGCGCGATCGGCGCGGTGGCGGGCTCCCCGATGCCGCCCATCTTGGCCTTGCTCGGGATGAGATGGACGGCGATGCGCGGCATGTCGAACATCCGGAGCATGGGATAGTCGTGGAAGTTGCTCTCCTGGACCTTCCCCTCGGCGATGTTGATCTTGCCGTAGAGCGCGGCCGTGAGGCCGAACGCGACGCTGCCCTGGATCTGCGCCTCGATGCCGAGCGGGTTCACCGCCGTGCCGCAGTCGACGCTGCAGGTGACAGAGTGGACGCGGATGCGCCCCTTCTCGATCGAGACCTCGGCCACCTCGGCGATGATGGAGCCGAACGACTCGTGCATCGCGAGCCCCCGCGCCCGTCCCGGGGCGGGCGCGGTGCCCCAGCCGGCCTTCTCGGCGGCGACCTTCAGCGCGTTCGCGTGCCGCGGCTTGTCCTTGAGCAGCTCGAGGCGGTACGCGAGCGGATCCTGCCCTGCGGCGTGGGCCAGCTCGTCCACCATGCTCTCCACCGCGAAGGCCGTGTGGGTGTTGCCGACCGAGCGCCACCACAGCACGGTGACCGGCGTCCTCGGCGAGTGCAGCGACACACGGAGCGCGGGCGTCCGCTCGACATAGGGCGACTCGGCGATCCCTTCCACCGAGGTCAAGTCGACGCCGTTCCTCGTGACGAACGACTCGAGCGGTGTGCCGGCGACGATCGACTGGCCCACGACCACCTGATCCCACGCCGCCGGCAGGCCGCGCGCGTCGACGCCGACCTGGATCCGGTGGACGAAGGCGGGGCGGTAAAAGCCGCCGCGCATGTCGTCCTCCCGCGTCCACACGACCTTCACCGGCACGCCGGCGGCCTTCGCGACGATCACGGCCTCCGCGACGAAATCGGCCATGGGGCTGGCGCGCCGCCCGAAGCCGCCGCCGAGGAACGTCGTGTGGATCTGGACCTTGTCGGGCGTCGTGCCGAGGATCTTCGCCGCGGCCATCTGGTCGCCGGTCTGGAACTGCGTGCCGGTCCAGATCTCGCAGCGATCGCCGTCGATCTTGACCGTACAGTTGAGCGGCTCCATCGGCGCGTGCGCGAGGTAGGGCACGTCGTACTCCGCCTCGAGCCGGGATTTGGCCGCGGCGAGCGCGTCTTCCACCTTGCCGACGCTGGCGGCGACGGCGCCGGGCGCCCGCGCCTTCGCGTGGAACTCGGCGAGCAGCTTGGCGCTGTCGGCCCCGCCGCCCTCGGGCTGCGCCCACTCGGCGCGGAGCGCGTCGCGCCCGAGCTTGGCGGCCCAGAAATGCGCGGCGACGACGGCGACGCCGTTCGCGGTGGGGACGACCTTCTCGACGCCGGGCACCTTGAGGGCGTCGGCGGCGTCGAACTTGACGAGCTTGGCGCCGAACGCCGGCGGGCGGAGCACCACGGCGGTGCGGAGCCCGGGGAAGTGCACGTCGAGCCCGAACTGCGCCTTGCCCGTGATCTTCTCCGGCGTGTCGATGCGGCGCACGAGGGTGCCGATCAGCTTCCAGTCCTTGGGGTCCTTCAGCTTCACCTTCGCCGGCGGGGCGAGCTTCATCGCCTCCTCGGCGAGCTGGCCAAAGGTCAGCTTGTCCTTGCCGTGGGTGACGACGCCGTTCGCGGCCGTGCACGCCGCGGGCGAGACCTTCCACCGGGCGGCCGCCGCGCGCAGCAGCATGTCCTTCGCCATCGCGCCGACGGTGCGATAGCGCTCGAACTCGCTGTTCGTCGTCGTCGACCCCCCGGTCATCTGGAACTGCAACACCGGATGGCCGTAGACCGGCGCGGCCGGCGCGTGCTCCGACCGCACCTTCGACCAGTCGCACTCGAGCTCCTCGGCGATCAGCATCGCGAGCCCGGTCCAGATGCCCTGTCCCATCTCGGAGTGCGCGAGCACCACGGTCACGGACTCGTCGGTGCCGACGCGGACGAACGCGTTCGGCGAGAGCGGCGGCGGCTGCGCCGCCTTCGGCGCGGCGCGGACCCCCTGCGGGACGTAGAAGCTGATCAGGAGCCCGGCCGCCGAGCCCGCGGCCGCTTGCAAGAAGTCACGCCGGGAGACGGTCACTTGCCACCTCGCTTGAGCCTCGACGCGAGGATCACCGCTTCGCGTACACGAACGTACGTCCCGCAGCGACACACGTTGCCGGACAGCGCAGCGTCGATGTCGGCGTCGCTCGGATCGGGCTTCTGGTCGAGCAAGGCGACCGCGGTCATGATCTGCCCGGACTGGCAGTACCCGCACTGGACGACGTCGGCCTGCGCCCACGCCTGCTGCACCACGTGCGACCCGTCGGGCGACAGGCCCTCGATCGTCGTCACCTTGCGCGCCCCGACGCTCGACACCGGCAGGACGCACGAACGCGCGGGTTTGCCGTCGATGTGGACCGTGCAGGCGCCGCACTGGGCCATGCCACAGCCGTATTTTGTGCCGGTCAATCCCAGCAGATCACGGAGCACCCAGAGCAGAGGCATCTCTGGACTGGCATCCACATCACGAACAACGCCGTTCACATCGAGCTTCATGGCCGCTGAGGCCATACGTTTGGGCTGGCTCGCCGTCAAGCTACTGCACATGTTCTTATCATTTCTTCACCATCGGTCATCGACCCGGCGCTCGCCGGCGCTCTGTCACGCTCGCACCCCGACCGCGACCGACCGAGCGGCGAGGAGGGCGATCGAGCGTCACCAGCGTCACCAGCGACGATGAACGCCCTGGCGGGCGCGTCACGAAGGGTGAATGATGCCGAGCGCATGAACGAGCTTGAGCGGATCGTGCGCGAAGCGGCGACATTGGTGGCAGAGCGGTCACCGTTTCTCCTTGCGACGGTCGTGCGGGTGTCGGGGTCGTCGTACCGGCGTCCGGGCGCGCGGATGCTTGTCGCCGGCGATCGCTGGGTGTCCGGGTGTGTGAGCGGCGGCTGCCTCGAGGGCGACGTGATGCTCCGCGGAGAGCACCGGTGCCGCGATGGCGCCGTGGTGGTCACTTACGACTCGACCACCGAAGACGGAGAGACGTGGGGGGTGGGGCTCGGCTGCAACGGCGTCGTCGATGTCCTGCTCGAGCACGTCGCCGCCGGCGCGACCCACGACGCGCTCGCGTTCGCCGCCGCCTGCTTCGCCGAGGAGACCACCGGCACGCTGGTCACGGTGATCCGCTCGACGGCCGGCGCGGTCCGGGTCGGCGCGCGCCTCGCGTTCGGTCCGCCGTGCGCGCTCGCGCACCCGGTGACCGATCCGGCCGCGCGCTCCGCGATCGAGGCCGCGGCGCGGGGGCCGGCCGGCGTCGTGGAGCTCGACGGGCTGGGGATCTCCGTGCTCGTCGAGAAGATCGCGCCGTCGCCGCAGCTCTTCGTGCTCGGGGGTGGGCACGACGCGGTGTCCATCGTCACGCTCGCGACGTCGGTCGGGTTCCGGGTCACGGTCGCTTGTCCCACGATCCGCCAGGGGGCCCGGTTCCGCGCAGCGGATCGCGTCATTTCGACCGGCGGCGCGGCGGATCGCCTCCGCGCGCTCATCGACGCCGCGGCCGAGCCGTACGTCGTGATCATGCACCATCAGGTCACGCCGGATCGCGACGCGCTCGCCGTCGCCCTCGCGTCGCGCGCCCGCTACATCGGCGTGCTCGGGCCCGCGCGCCGCACGCGCGATCTCCTCGCCGAGATCGGCCACCCCGGCGACGATCCGCGGATCCACGCGCCGATCGGGCTCGATCTCGGCGCGGAGACGCCCGAGCAGATCGCGCTCTCGATCGTGGGCGAGCTCCAGGCCGTCGCGCGCAGGGCGCAGGGGGGGAAGCTCCGCGCCCGCGCCCGGCCGCTGCACGCGCGCGTGGCGCTGGTCGTGCTCGCCGCCGGCGGCTCACGTCGCCTCGGTCGCCCCAAGCAGCTCGTCGAGCTCGACGGAGCGCCGCTCGTCCGGCGCGTGGCGGCCACGTGCGTCGAGGCGCGTTCCGGGCCGGTCGGCGTCGTGCTCGGCGCCAATGCCGGCGCGGTCGCGCGCGCGCTCGGCGATCTGGAGGTCGCGCACATCGCGAACGATGGCTGGGAAGAGGGCATCGCCTCCTCGGTCCGCGCCGCGGTCCGGTGGGCGGAGGCCTCGAAGGCCGACGCGCTCCTGATCGCGCTCGCGGACCAGCCCCTGCTCACGGTCGAGCACGTCATCGCGCTGCGGGACGCCTGGCTCGCGGGCGCGCCGATCGCCGCGTCGCGGTTCAGCGGCGTCGTGGGCGCGCCGGCGGTGTTCGACCGATCTCGCTGGGACGCGCTCTCGCGCCTCCAGGGCGACCAGGGCGCCGGCCGCCTGCTGCGCGTCGAGGAGGTCGCGGCGATCGACTGGGCGGGCGGGGCGATCGACGTCGATACGGCCGACGACGTGCGCGCGCTCGGCGGCCACGCGCCGGCGAGCCCGCCGAGCTGATCACCAGCAGCTGTAATCGTAAACCGTGCGCGACGTCTCCCCCAGGCGCTCGACCAGCAGATCGCCGTCGAAGACGTAGGTGAAGGCCGGGATCGATGAGGTCGGCATGCCGTCGAGCGGGTTCACCCCCTGCTCCCGGCGGAGGAGACGACAACCCTCGTAGACGATCTCCGTCGTGATGGTCGGCAGAGCATCCGTGAAGCGGTCGAACGTCAGCTGCGTGAGGCGCCCCTGGTCATCGCGATCGTACCGGACGAAGTAGTCGTCGTTCCCATAGGTGATCGCCCGCGCCTCGTCGTTGTAGTCAATCTCGAGGACACGGGTGTCGGCCGCGCCGGTCCGGGTCATGCGGACCATGCGCTCGCCCTCGTAGTCGAAGGTGTGTGTGTGGGTCTCGCTGCCCAGCGTCTCGACCGCTCCGACGAGACGCTGGCCATCGTATTCGTAAACGAACGATATCTCCTGTCCCGTGTCCGTCTCCGTGTCCGTCTGGGCGCACGGTCCGGGGTGCGGCCCGTACATCCACGGACCGAGCTCCGGCATGGGGACGCGGCCAACGAGCTCGGGACACCCCGTCGCGCCGCCGCCTCCGCCTCCCTCACCTGATCCTCCCGTGCCGCCCGAGCCTGTCGAGGCCGCCGAGCCTGAAGCGCCGGCGCCCCCGCTCCCCGACGTCGACGTCTCGTCGGAGCCCTCGTCGTCACCGCAAGCCACGAGCGTGAGCAGGCACATCGTGGCCAGGTATCCGCACGTTTTGAAGACAAATCGATGCATCTCTCTCCTCCTCCGTCAACTGGGTCGGGTCGCCGGGTCGTCGCGCTCCGGTCGTGGGAATGCCGACCTGGCGCGGGTTCCTCAGGCATCCTCGGCAGTGCGCGGAGCGGACCCAGCGGGCAACCAAACGTACCTATCCGCGGCTCCGCTGGCAACCGGGGCGATCCGGCCGAGCGCTGATCCTCGATGACGGCGCGAGCGGGTCAACGCCTGTTCCACGTGATCGAGGCAGCTCTACCGCCTGCGAGGACAGCAGCCTGACCCGCAGTCGGGATCGAGCGCGCCGCCGGTTGACGTCCCGCGCCGGTTCGCAGTAAGGGGCGTTCCATGCATAGAGCCCTCGCCCTTGTTGCGCTGCCGCTCCTTGTCCTCGCGTGCGCCCCCGCGACGCCCCAGCCCGTTGCGCCGGCGGCGCCAGCGCCGGCCATCGCGGCAGCGGCGCCCGACGCCAGCGAGCAGCGTGCGCTGGGGGAGCAGCTCGTCGCCGCCTTCAACGACGCCTGGAACCGGCACGACATGGATGCGTTCGCCGCGCTTCAAGCGGAGGACGCCGATTTCGTGAACATCTTCGGGATGTGGTGGCATGGGCGGGAGGAGATCCGGACGAATCACGTCGGCATTCACAAGACCGTCTTTGCGAAGAGCCGCCTCGCCAGCGTGCGTGTCGAGACACGCTTCGTCGCGCCGGATCTCGCGGTCGTCCGCTGGGCATGGGAGCTGACGGGCGTCGTCACCCCGGATGGCCAGCCCGTGCCCGACATGCAGGGCATCCTTGTGCACGTGGCGCGGCGGGAGGGGGACCGGCTCCATATCGTGACGACGCAGAACACGCAGGCTACGGCCGACGCGTTCCGCGCGGTGCGCGCCATGGATGCCCCGGCCCGACCCGCCCAGTAGCCGCCCGCGGGCGCGCTCGCCCCGCGAACGCGCCTACCGCACGAGCGCCGGCGCGCTCAGCGCGGCCGCGTCCGTCATCCCGGCCTGGACGCGCGCGTAGATGCCGCACGCCTCGCCGGCGATCAGGTAGATCCCGTAGTTGACCGACTCGCGCCGCGCGTTCTCCAGGGCGGAGAAGTACCGCTGCGCGATCCACCGCCCCTCCCGGGCCTTGGCCAGGGACGCGCGCCAGACCTCGTCGGGGGTGTGGCGCCCGAGGATCACCTCTTCTCCCTCGGCGCCGTAATCGCTCTTCAGGACCCACTCCTCGCGCTGCGCGAGGAGCAGCTCGGGGTGCACCGTCTCCAGCCGCGACGTCACCGGTACGTGACGCTGGATCACCGACTGCGCGTGCGGCGAGAAGCGGTGGAGGTGCTCCCACATGAACGCCATCGAGCGCTTGTTCTGCGGCAGCACGGCGCCGAGCGGGTTCAGGATCGCGGCGCGCCCGTCGGCCGCGGCGGACAGCACGGCGCCGAGCGGGCCGGCGAGCGGCTCGGCGTCGGGGATCTGCTCGTCGGTCCACACGCTCGAGCGCTCTCCCCACCAATCCGTCTTGTAGTGGCGCAAGAGGACCGAGAACGGGACGTCGAAGAGCGACAGGCCACGATCGTCGTGGCCGAGGTTGTACGGCGAGCCGAGGAGCACGGAATACCCGCGCTCCGTGAGCCAGCGCTGGTAGAGGCGGATGACCGAGAGGTCCTCGGTGAACTCCGTCGGATAAACGAAGCCGAGGCGCCGCGTCGCGGCCTCGCCGAGGAGCGCGCGGGCGACCTCGTCCACCATCGCGCAGAACCGGGCGCCGAGCTCGCCGTTGGGGTCGCGCGCGCCCGGGTGATCCGGCGCCGCGAGCGCGCTCAGCACGACCGCCTCCGCCTCGCCCGTCGGCGTGTCGCAGTTCAGCTCGGCGATCGCCGGGCCCTCGTCCGTCAGGAAGACGTCGGCGCGCGCGATGCCGTGCCACAGCGGCTGTGACGAGAGCCACATCGCCTTCTGACACGGCGTCAGACAGAAGAAGTCGTCGAGCAGCGACGGCTCGTCCGCGACGATCAGGCAAAGCTCGTTGTAGACCGCCGCGACCTCCTCGGCGGCGCGGTACAGGGCGCGCTGCTCGGCGGCCGTGACGAACACCGGCTCCTCGCGGAAGCGCGGGGCCCCGTCGAACCAGGGGTCGGTGATGAGGCCCGTGTCGACGATCTTTGCGGCGAAGGCGTCGTAGGCGCGGTCGGCGGAGGTCATAGGAGGCGCGCGATGGCGATCGAGGTCGCGAGGTAGGTCGTCGCCTCGAGCGCGCCGAGCCCCTCGTTGCGGTCGGCCGCGATGCCCGCGTCCAGGCGGCCGCCGCGCAGCGCGAGCGGCGCGCCGAGCAGCACGCTCTGCACGAGGAGCTGCCGCACGGGGTAGAGGGCGAACAGATAGAGCAGCACCCCGCCATAGCCCTTCAGCGAGATGAAGAGACCCTCGAAGTCGCCCTCCAGCGCCCGCGCGATGATGATCGCCACGGCGATCGAGGCGCCGGCGTAGCTCAGCGCGGCGGCGAGGTTCTCTCCCTGGATCTGCTCGGCGTCATCGTACGTGGTGAGCGCCCGGAAGAGCGAGATGAACACGTGCAGCGTGATCTGCGCGAGGACGAAGAAGCCGAGGGAGATCGCGAGATCGCCGAGATCCTTGCCCGCGATCGCGCGCGAGGTGATGAGCCCGGTCGCCACGTAGTGCGCGCCCGCCGCGAGCCCCGCGGCCGCGTTGCCGCGCTCGATCTCGGCCGGGAGCCGCGCCCTGAGCAGAAGGCGGATCCCGAGCTGGCCGGTCGCGAGCACGAGGAGCAGGCCCACGACGGCGAACGCGCTCACCCAGAGCAGATCGCGCGCGAAGCCCTCGCCCTCGAGGCAGTTCTTCACGGCGTTCGCGGCGACGAGGAACACCGCGAGGACCTGGCCGACCGTGAGCAGCCGGCGGGCGGCGTTGCTCTCCGTGAGATCGCGGGCGGCCGTATGCGCCGGTGAGAAGACCCTCTGCCCGATGCGCAGCAGGGCGAGCAGAGCGAGCGTGGTGCCCAGCCCGAACCCCATGACGTAGGACAGATCCATGGGACGCACGCTACAGAACGCGCCGCGCCCTCACAAGCCCAAGCCTCGCGTCACGCCGCCGCGAGGCGCAGGCGGGGTTCGGGGTTTGCGGGGCGCCCCGGGCTTTGTGATATGGGTAGGCCTGCCGGGCCGTGACGCCCCGGCTCCGGCGGCGGACCCATGGTCGAACCTCCTTGTGACTCCGGCATCCAGGGCATCTTCGGGCGACCCTCCATCGATCTCGAGCCGTACCTCGACCTCGCCCCGCTCGGCGAGATCCACGACGAGATCTGCCTCGGGCTCACGCAGGTGCCGATCGATTACACCGGCGGCAGCCACCGCGCGATGGGCATCATGCCGCCTTCGCGCAGCGGCGAGGCGTTCGCCGACTACGGCGAGGTGATCCGCGGCCTCGACGACGAGGAGTTCGCGACGTTCCAGCGCCTCTCGGACGACCCTTCGTCGATCGAGAGCTCCACGCGCGCCGCGCTCGAGTTCGGCGAGGAGCGCGAGATCCCGCTCTCCCGGCGGCAGATGCTGTGGCTCAAGTTCCGCCATGGGGTGTATTTCCCCTGGAAGGTTTATGTCGAGCTCATCCCGAACCGCTACTGGAGCGACAAGAGCCGGAGTGAAGGCAAGGACTTCACCCGCCTGGCGAAGTCGTTCTTCCCGAGGACGATCGCCTACGTGAAGCGCCTGCCTTTCGCGTCGATAGGGCGCTGCAACATCATGGGTCTCGAGGCCAACGATCACGGCACGGTGCACCGCGACGGGGAGGGGAGAGCGCCGGACAGCGAGCCCGACCACTTCATCACGCTCTGCCCCGCGGGCAACAAGCGCCTGTTCCTGTGGGACGAGCGGGCGCGGCGGAAGACGGCGGTCGCCGGTCGGGCCTACTGGTTCAACGATCACGATTACCACGGCGTCGAGGCGGACCCGTACTTCAGGTACTCGGTGCGCGTCGACGGCACCTTCACGCCGGAGTTCATCGAGGCGCTCCGGCGCGACCACGCCAGGGCGGCCGGCGTCGCGCCGCGCGCGCCGCAGGGCGCCGGGGAGGCCGCCGCGTGAGCCGGATGGACGAGCCGTTCGAGCGCGCCGAGGTGCTCGACAAGCCCGGGATCGTCGGGGCGCGCTGGTGGCACAAGGGCCTGGCCGACGCGCCGAAGGACGCGTCGCGGCGGAACGCGATCCTGGCTGCGCTCGGCGCGGTCGGGCTCGTCGGCGTGGCGGCCGCGATCGCCGTGGCCGCGGACGGGTGCTCGGACGATGAGACCGCGGTGCAGCGGAAGCGGGCGCTCGACATGCAGCGGACGTTCGGCTGGAGCTTCGGCGCCGCGCAGGAGAGCGTGACGTTCGACGGCGAGTCGAAGAAGCCGTTCGACCGGGCCGCGCTCGCGAGGATGTCCACCGACCTCAGGCCGGCGGACGAGGGCGCGCGCGCCTACTACGTGCCCGCGCTGTTCGAGTCGCCGTCGGCCGTGCCCACGCTCGTCGCCGAGGGGGATCCGGCGCCCATCACGCCGCTCGGTACCGTGCTCCGGCCGATCTTCACGCCGGCGATGGACCGCGCTTACCGGAGCGGCAAGGCGCTCGCATCGCTCCTCCTCGCCGCCCGGACGGACAGCGGCCTTCGCCGCGACATCGCGGTCATCGTGGATCTCGACGGCCCCGAGTCGGTGGCCTTTGCCGCGGGCGCGGCGGAGGCGTTCGACCCGGTGTTCACGTTCGACAACTGGCCGCACCCGCGGGGCGTCGTCAAGGCGCACCTGACGCTCGCCGCGGCGGCGTACTACCAGCCGCTCTTCGCCCGCTCGGTCCCCGGCCCCCGCGCGACGATGTTCGTCCTCGATCGACAGCGGCTCTCGCCTTATTCGGACGACGCGACGCAGTTCGACAACCGGCATGTCGCGAGGCTGCCGTCCGCCGATGCGCTCTGGGACCGAGGGGTTCGCCATGTGCTCTATGTGGTGCCCACGGAGAGGGACACGACCGAGTCCGACGACCTCAACGACGACCTCGTTGCGTTCCGGTCGCGCCGGCTCGATGTCGGGTTGATGGCCGCGAACGTCTTTGCCGCCGACCCGGCGGAGCCGAAGCCCGCGAACGAGACGGAGGACTGGCCTCCTTACTACTATGGCGGCCGCGCCGCGTCGCACGGCTGGTTCTGGATCGACTATCCGTGGGGGCCGCCCCCGCGCCCGGCGCCGGTCGAGCCGGGCGCGCCGAGGCCGGCCAAATCGTACGTGCCCGCGCAGCGCGCGACGGCGTTCTCGAGCGGCGCCGCGTCGAGCGGGGGGTCGCCGAGCCCGGACGGCTTCGGGACGGTGCCAGTCGTCGTGGCGCTCGGCACCGGCGTGATCCTCGGCGCGGCCCTCAGCCGGAGCGGATCGTGGAACCGGGCTTCGGGCGGATACGGAGGTTGACCGTGGAGCACTCGATCTTCGCGATGGAGGTGTGCGCGCGCATGGACCCCGGGAGCACGCTGCAGCGCGCGCTGCACGATGCCGTCCAGGTCCAGTTCGAGAAGATGAGCCTGCAATACAAGTGGTACCAGTACCGCCGCGCGCAGATGGCGCTGCTGTCCAACCTGCACGCCATCGAGAAGGGGTGCTGGGACTACTTCGACGACGACTCCCGGGCGCTCAACGATTACGGCATGTGGTCCCGCGGCATGATCACGGAGGAGGGCGCGCGCAAGGGGCCGTCGGGGACGCCGGACCCGTACCGCGGCCAGCCCCGCTACCTGACCTTCACGATGGCGTTCCTGCTGATCCAGGGCTCACCCACGGATCGAATGCTCCGCACGGTCTGCGACATCCCCAAGGACCGCCTGTGGCGCCGCGACGTGTTCGGCCACATCCTCCAGAACCTCGGTCACGTGAGCTTCGCCAGCGTGAAGTCGGATGTCATCTACCTGATCCCGCGGGACGAGGGCTGGGCGCTGACGGCCGAGGACCTGACGGATCCCAAGTTCCACTACCTGCGGAAGATCGTGTAACACCGTGTAGCACTGCCTTGAAATGGCGAGCTGGAATCACGGATCGTGCGCCAGCAAACGCCTTGTGCAGGGCCGCCACGTCGAGGCGGCGGGGCTCACGCGGGGGCTTGTCGAAACGTGCGTGGTGTGGTGACGTGATCGCAGGGGGATCTCTGCCCTGGCGCGCACCAAGCCAGCGCGTCGCCCGTCGTTGTCTGGTGGGTTGAGCGAGGTCAATGCGTGATGGAGGAAACCGAGCTGGACACGATCGCGGCGCTCCGGAGCGAGAACGACCGCCTCCGGCAGCGCGTCGCCGAGCTCGAAAGGGAGCGCGGGAGCGACGACCCGGATCTCTGGTTTCGCCTCCCGTATCGCGAGATATTCGAGCACTTCCCCATCGGCATCGTCGTCCGTCGCGCGGATGGCGCGTCCATCGGCGCCAACCGGCTACATTATGCGGCCACGGGGGTCGAGCCGCCGACGCCGGAGACCAAGCTGCACAACATCCTCCACGACGAGCAGGCCGTCGAGGGGGGATTCGCGGCGGGGTTCCTGCGCGCGGCGCAGGGCGAGATCGTCGAGCTGGAGCCGAAGCTCGTCGACGTGTCCCGCGTGGGCTTGCCGGGCGCCTACGACATCAAGCTATGGATTGACACGCTCTTCTTCCCCGTCACCGACGAGGCCGGCGCGAAATACGTCATCGAGACGCACCGCGACGTGACCCGGCAGCAGCTCGAGCTCCTCGAGCGCCAGGCGGCCGAGGAGGAGAACCGGCGGCTGCAAGAGGAGATACAGCGCACGCGGGAGGCCGCGCTGCGCGCCCTCTCCACGCCGCTCATCCCCATCGCCGAAGGCGTGCTGGCCATGCCCCTCGTCGGCGATTTTGACAGGGATCGCGCCCGCCAGGTGCTCGAGACCCTCCTCGACGGCGTGGTCCAGCGCGGGGCCCGCACGGCGATCCTCGACGTCACCGGCGTCACCGGCGCCGGGCAAGAGGTCGCCCAGGGGCTGGTCCAGATCGCCAAGGCCGTGCGCCTGCTCGGCGCCGAGGTGGTGCTCACCGGCGTTCAGCCGCAGATGGCCCGGGTCATCGCCGCCATCGAGGAGAGCCTCCACGACGCCGTCGTCCGCAGCACCCTCGAGAGCGGCATCGACCACGCGCTGCGGGCACGCCGGGCGACCGGGCGCTGAGGGGCCGCCCTCGGGCGCAGATGGCGCTGCTGTCCAATCTGCACGCCATCGAGAAGGGGTGCTCCAAGGACCGCCTTGGGCCTGAACCGAGCAGAATTTCGAACCCTCAAGGCACCAAGGGCGCCAAGATCTCGTCTTCTTCTTGGCGTCCTTGGCGCCTTGGCGGTTCATTTCTCGCTCGCTCAAGGAAATCGGTGTTCTACGGGGTATGTTTCTGTAAATTTTCATTGACGCTGCGTGATGCCGCCGGCGCGTGGGATTGGCCGGCAGAGGTGAGAGCAGCAGTCGGCCGCTGCCTTACCAGGCGTCGATCTCGTTCGAGAGCGGCACGCGCGCCGGCAGGCCGAAGAGGCGCGCGGCGAGCTGCGCGGAGAGCCCCGCGGCGAGCGCGTTGTACGCGCTGGCGTCCTCGTCATAGCGCCGGCGCTCGATGCTCACCCGGTTGTCCGCGCCGGCGAGCTCCGCGTCGCGCTCGGGCGAGGGCGCCGCGCCCTCGTGGCGCGCGCGGGTGCGCTCCCGGCGCTCGACGACGTTCTCGACCTGCGCCCTCCTGCGTTCCACCTCGGCGCGCCCCTGCTCCAGCGAGGCGCGCGCCGAGAGGAGCAGGCCGCCGAGCACCAGGGCGATCGCCGAGAGGGCGGCGCCCGCCCAGCGGAGCCGCCGCCGGGCCGCGGCCCTCCGCGCCGCCTCGCGCTGCCGCCGCGCCGCGAGTTCCTCCACCGCCCGGCGTACGTGGCGGGGTGGTATCTCGAGCTCGGCGCCGACGCGCTCGAGATCCTCGATGCGGAGCCGATCCTTGTCCGCCTCGGCGAGGCGCGCGGCGAGCGCGATCACCTCGTCGACGTCCTCGTAATCGACCTTCCTCGCCTGCTCCGCGTCGAGCTCTGTCGCACGCTCGTTCATCGACGTTCCTCCTACCAGCTCGAGCTCGCGCCGCCGCCCCCGAATGATCCGCCACCGCCGCTGTAACCGCTGCTCGATGACGACGACGACGAGGAGGAGGAGGACGAGGAGGACGAGGACGAGGAGTACGACGAGGTCGAGCTCGAGGCGGAAGACGAGCCCGACGACGCGGCCGGGCCGCTGGCGGGCAGGAGCGTTATGGCCGGGAACAGGCCGAACAGGAAGCACATGAAGAGCGCCAGGTAGAGCGACACGTCGACGGAGCTGACGAGCCCGAACAGACCGGCGCCGAACGGGACGACGACGGCGATGGCGATGGCAGACAACCTCACGCGCCGCAGGAAGGGTTCCTCCCGCGCTCTCTTCAGAAACAGGCTCCGTCCGGCGACCAGGCCCATCAGCGTCGCGATGAGCATCACGCCGAGGAGCGGGCCTGCCTGCTTCGTCAGGTAGGTCGATGCGGCGGCCTGGGAGAGCGCCCCGTAAGCCGATACCGACACGAACGCCGCGAGCCCCGGGACGACCAGGAAGGCGAGGACGGCCGTGGCGGCGATAAGCAGTTTCCCTCGCCGGCCCGCCATGTGCCCTTCGAGATCGCCCAGCGCCGCAGGGGAGCGCGGCGCGCGCCGGACCACGAAGCCGAGCAGGACGCCGAACAGCGCACCGAGCGCGTAATGCGCGATGTAGCGCGCCTCGATGTGCGTCGACGGTGACCCGAGCAGCGCCAGCGTCCCCCCCGGCCCCATCTTCTGGTCCGCCGTGAGGGCGACCAGCCTGCCCATCACGAAGCCCGCGGCGCTGCCGTACTGCGAGCGCCGGAGGTCGTCGCGGGACGCGTCGAGGATCGCGCGGCACACGCCGTCGGTCAGGATGTCCTCCAGGCCGTAACCCACCTCGATGCGCATCCGCCGGTCGTCGATGGCCAGCGTGTACAGCACCCCGTTGTCCTGCTTCTCCGTGCCCCCGCCCCAGGCCTCGGCGATCTCCAGCGAGTAATCCTCGATGGGCACGCCGCCCGTGGTCCTCACGAGCAGGACGGCGATCTGCACGCCGGTCCTCTCGCGGTGCGCGAGGAGCTTGCGCGCGAGGTCGTCTCGCTCCTTCGGCGTGAGCACGCCCGCGTGGTCGTTCACCGGGGCCTGGATCGTCACGGCCGGCGCCGCGAGCGCGTATGATGCCGTGAACAGGATCACAAGCACGCCGAGCGCTGCGGCGAGGAGGTGCCGCACACCGCGGCCACTCCCCACCACCGTTCCCACCCCCGGCCACCCTCCCAGTCGAATCGAGCTCATCCGGCCATGGAGAGCCCGGGTCGAGGGGAGAAGCAACGCCGAAGCCCGGATCGGGCGCCACGGCATTGCGTCGTGACGCCGCCCATCTGCAAGGGGAAAACAATTTCCACACGCAAAAACAATGCTGAGTAGTTTCGAATAATTAGCGACTGTGTCCTGCATGGGTGGCGGTCAGCGGGCGGACGCCGTGGAGGCTGCGCGCGAGCCGTCGGGACGCGCCTGTGTGGTCCTGGCGGTCGCGGGTCGTCAAGGGCGCGGCTGAGCTCTATCTCGACCGCGAGGGTACGAGGCCGCGACCGCCGGGAGCGGCGAAGCTGCGGTCGAGCAGGCACAGGGGCAGCCGTTCGATCTGGCGATCACCGACCTGCGGATGCGGGCAGGATGCCACGCTGCGGCGGCCCGAGCGCGCCCATGCCCGCCTCGACGCCGCAGCCGCGCTCTCTGGCCCGAGGCCTGTCTGCTCAGGCGCTTGGGTCAAGGTTCCGGCGGCACGGTCGTGGACGGGTGCGAGAGCCGCGGAAGCGAAACAGTGAAGGTGGTGCCGTGCTCCCGATCGCTCATGACGTCGATGGTGCCGCCGTGGGCTACGACGATCTGCCGGGCGATGAAGAGCCCGAGCCCGAGCCCACCGGATACCCCCTGCGCTTCGGCCTCGCGCGCGCCGCGCCGAAACGGCTCGAAGAGACTGGGCAACAGCTCCGGCGAGATCGGTGTGCCCTGGTTGTTCACCGCGAACACCACGTGCTCCTCCTGTCCCTCGATGGAGACGTGAACGGGCGTAGATGGCGGGCTGTAGTGGATGGCGTTGCTGAGCAGGTTGGACAAGACCTGGGTGAGCCGATCGGAGTCCCAGACGCCGCGCCCGTCGCTGTGCCGTCTGTAGACGATGACACGCTCGGGGTGGAGCAACTCGAGCTCGTTGAGCACCTGACGACAGATGTCGTGCAGGTCGGTCGGCTTCGGGTCGATGGGGATGCCCCGGCCGGTGCGGCTGCGCGTCAGGTCGAGCAGGTCGTTGATCATCCGCGCCATGCGGTCAGCGCAACGGGTGACCCGCGCGAGCATCTTGCTGCTCCCCTCCGGCATGTCCTCGCGCTTCTGCAAGAGCGACGCGGCCATGTGGATCGACGAGAGCGGATCGCGCAGGTCATGTCCGAGGATGGCCACGACGCGGTCGCGAAACTCGGCGTCCTTGCGTAGCTCGCTGCTCGCCTCCTGCTCCATCGTCACGGCGACGGTACTCATGGCCGTGTCGATCGCGGTGTGGATGAGCTGCGCCGGGCCACCTTCGAGCGCGATCGGCGCGGAGCGGCACTCCTCGAGGAGCCCGGCTCGAAAGAGCGAGAGCTCACGCAGCGCGTGTTCCAAACGGTAACGACGGACGGAACGCGAGCGCGCGTGTTCCTTCGCGGCCGAGCCGCTGCCCAGGGATCGGCCGTGCGCCTCTCCCCCGGCTTGATCGACATCGGGTCGCATGAGAGCGTCAATGATCTGGTCGAGCAGGGCCGGGACGTGGTCGAGCAACTCCGGCTCGCTCAGCCGGCTCGCTTCGGGCACCTCTGGGTCATCGAGCACGCGGCGAGCCCATCGTTGAATCAGCGCTTGTTTATGGTCGCGGAGAAACGACGCGAGCTGCAACGATCGAACGGAGTCATCAGCTTTCATGTTGGGCATGGCAGGCAGGCGAGCTCGCGAACGTGAGGCGCTCCGGCGCCCTCGCGAGCTCAACATCGAAGCTTTGCACAGACGCTCGAAATAGCTCCGACGTTGTGGCGCGGAGTTGGTGGGCGTGGACCTCGGCGTCACCGCTGGCGCTGGACTCGTTGCCGTGGCGGCTCGCCGGCTCGACGATGCCGAGCTCTGCCAGGCCGACCCGATCGCCCGTCAATGTGGCGTGGCCGTGGTGGGTGTGTAGCGAGCTTGGGAGCGCTGCTCCTCAGCGCGCGCGAGCTCGTCGGGCACGCCGGTGCCGAGCTCCTGGAGCGCGAGTTCCTCGGGTGCGTCGGCTCCTGGCTAGCGAACAGTCAGCCGCTCCGCGCTTGCCCGGGTGGACATCGACGGTCCGAGCTCGCCGGCATCCATCGCGACCCCGCGGCCGCTCCGTGCTCGAGGACCTCGACGCCGCGGCGCGCTGTCTGCTCGGGGCGCCATGCACGCGATGCCGACGCCGGCCCCGAGCTCGCCGGCATCCGCCTCGACCCGCGGCCGCTCCGACCTCGACGGAGTGGACATCGACGCGGCCGCGCCGACCTCGATCGGGTGGACGTCGCGGAGCGCGCTGACGGCGCCGGTTGCTGCTGACTCGGCCGTCGGTGCGATGCGCGACTCGCTCTGCGCGCCCACGCGCGACGGGTTGCGCGTGCGGACGAGCGACCTACGCGCGCGCTTCGTTGAGCGCGGCCTTGATGATCTGCAGCAGATTCTCGAGGTGGATGGGCTTGTGGACGATCCGGAACGCTCCCTCTTTCGAGCAGCGCATGGTGGCTTCGTCGGAAGCGTAGCCCGTCACCACGATGACCGGCAGGTTCGGATGGATCCGTTTCAGGGCGACCAGGGTCTCATAGCCACCCATGCCCGGCATCCGCAGGTCGGTGATCGCCAGATCGAACGGCCGCCCCTGTGCCTGCTCGACCGCACTTTCGCCGCTCTCGGCGGTAGCGACATCGTACCCCTCGCCGGAGAGGAACATCTCCAGCGCCTCTCGAATGTCTGGCTCATCGTCAATCACCAGGACCCGCCGCCTGTCAACCGGATGCCCGCTCGGGTGTGCGTACACGTTTCCTCCTCGCTCCGGCCTTCGCCGACAGCATGAAATTCAGGCCCGGGTTTGCTGCGGGACCGAGCCGACGCCGTGGCCACACCCGCCACGGCGTTGCTGAGGATGACCTGTCCGAAGGCGGGAAGCTGCTGCGGCCGTGACAGGCGGAACCGTGGCGCTGCGAGCCGCTGTGGCCGCAACCCCGGGCGACCCGCGAGCAATACACGTAGGGTCAAGATAAGGTGCAACCGCCTGCGCTCCTCGGCTCTCGGGCAAGCCTCGGCCCGTCTGCTCGGACGCTAGGACGCGACGCCGCGACGCCCCGAGCTCGTCGACGCCCGCCTCGATGTCGCAGCTGCGCTCTCTGGTCTGCGGCCTGGTTGCAGATGCCCGGGTCAAGGTTCCGGCGGCGCGGTCGTGGACGTGTGCGAGAGCCGCGGAAGCGAAACGGTGAAGGTGGTGCCGTGCTCCTGATCGCTCATGGCGCCGATGGTGCCGCCGTGGGCTATGACGATCTGCCGGGCGATGAAGAGTCCGAGCCCGAGCCCGCCGGAGGCGCTCTGCGCTTCGGCTTCGCGCGCACCGCGCCGGAACGGCTCGAAGAGCCTGGGCAACAGCTCCGGCGAGATCGGCGTGCCCTGGTTGTTCACCGAGAGCACCATACGCTCCCCCTGTCCGTCGATGGTGACGTGAACGGGTGTCGATGGTGGGCTGTAGTGGATGGCGTTTCTGAGCAGGTTGCACACCATCTGGGCGAGCCGATCGGAGTCCCAAACGCCGCGTCCATCGCCGTGGTGGCTGTAGAGGATGGCACGCTCGGGGTGGAGCAACTCGAGATCATTGAGCAGGTGGCGGCACATGTCGTGCAGGTTGGTCGGCTTCGGCTCGATGGGGATGCCTCGGGCGCGGCTGCGCGTCAGGTCGAGCAGGTCGTTGATCATCCGCGCCATGCGGTCAGCGCAACGGGTGACCCGCGCGAGCATCTTGCTGCCCCCCTCCGGCATGTCCTCGCGCTTCTGCAAGAGCGACGCGGCCATGTGGATCGACGAGAGCGGATCGCGCAAGTCGTGTCCGAGGATGGCCATGACGCGGTCGCGAAACTCGGCCTCCTTGCGTAGCTCGCTGCTCGTCTCCCGCTCCATCGTCACGGCGACGGTGCTCATGACCATGTCGATGGCGGAGTGAATGAGCTGCGCCGAGCCACCTTCGAGCGCGATTGACGCGGAGCGGCACTCCTCGAGGAGCGCGGAGCGGAAAAGCGAGAGCTCACGAAGCGCGTGATCTAGGCCGTACCGACGCACGGCACGCGAGCGCGCGTGTTCCTTCGCGGCCGAGCCGCTGCCCAGGGCTCGGCCACACGCCTCTCCTCCTGTTCGCACGACATCGGGTTGCATGAGCGCGTCAATGATCTGATCCAGCAGGATCGGGACGTGGTCGAGCAATTCGGGCACGCTCAGCCGGCTCGCTTCGGGTACCCCCGGGTCGTCGAGCACGCGGCGAGCCCACCGTTAAATTAGCGCTTGCTTGCGGTCACGGAGAAGCGACGCGAGCTGCAGCGATCGGCCGGGGTCACCCGTTTTCATGTTGGGTATGATAGCCGTGCCAGCTCGCATACGTGGAGCGCTCCGGCACCCTCGCGAGCTCGATTCCCGCAACATCACCGCTCGCGCTGAGCTCGTCACTACGGCATGGCAGAGCTCGTTGATGCCGAGCTCTGCCATGCCGTCGCACGCGGATCTCGTCGTGAGCGACAGCGCAGAATTCGCCGGTGTGCGCCTCATCTCGCCCGCCGTGCAGCGCTCGACCATTCGACGGCGAGCGCACGAGCTTGCTGCCGATGAGCTCGGCGCCGGCGAGCGCCACCGGCTCGACCTCACGCGCCGACGCGGCCGTGCGGGGCACCTGCTTCGGCGACGTCACATTGCCCAACCGGGCGCCGGGCCCCGAAGCTCTCTGACCAGCAGGGGGCCGCGCCAAGCTCGCGCTCGATCTCCTCGTACTTGGCATCGCTCCCGAGCTCAGCGAGTGACACGAACCGGGTCGAGTTCGCCGACGTGCGCCTCGACATGGCCGCCACGTCCGCAGACCTGCGGCCTGCCTGCTTGGGCGCCGTAAACGCGACGCGGGCGACCTGGCACGAGCTCGTCCGGCACTCCGCTCGACACCACCGGCCGCGCCGACTTCGTGGACGTTGACGCCGGCGACGGTCCCGAGATCGCCGGCATCCCCCTCGACGCCGCAGCCGCCTCGAGCTCGGCCAAGCGGACATCGACGCCGGCGCGATCCTGCGCTCTCCGACGTGCGCCTCGACGGCGGTAATCTCCCGCGCACTCGCGATCAGTCGCGTCTGCTCGCACGCGGTGGCCCTGCGTGGTTCCCTTGCAAGATCAGCGCGTTCCGGCGAATGTGCAGACAAGCCCCCCCTGTCAGAGAAGTTGTCGCCCGATCTGATCCGCTTACGAAGAGTCAGGTCACCACGTTCGGGGAGCGGAGACAGGCTTTGAGGTGAGAGAGTACTCAGAATCCTTCAAAAGAAAAATCGTCCAACGGCTCCTCGCCCCAGGAGGACCGACGGCGGTGGCGCTGTCGGCCGAGACGGGGGTGCATCAGACGACGCTCTCGCGCTGGCTTCGCGATGCTCGTAGCCTCGCGCCCATGTCCGACGACGCTCGCCGCTCCGCGCCTGTGCCCCCCTCTGCCGCTCGCCGCCCCGAGGACTGGAGCCCGGAGCAGAAGCTGCGCGCGGTGACGGAGGCGGCTGCGCTCTCGGAGCGGGAGCTCGGCGAGTTTCTTCGCCGCGAGGGGCTGCACGAGGCGCAGCTCGCCGAGTGGCGCAAGGCCGCGTTGGAGGCGCTGGGAGGGCCGGCCAAGCCAGGACCCAGCCCGGCCCCGTCACGGCGCGTTCGGGAGCTGGAGAGGCAGCTGAGGCGCAAGGACAAGGCGCTGGCCGAGGCGGCGGCGCTGCTGGTGCTCCAAAAGAAAGTCCAGGCCCTCTGGGGGGACGGGGACGACGACACGGACCCGGAGACCGACAGGTGACGCTCGCGCTCATCGACGAGGCCGTGCAGGGCGGCGCCACGCTCGAGGCGGCCTGCCGTGCGCTCGGGCTCAGCGCGCGGACCGTTGCCCGCTGGCGAGAGGAGGCCGGCGGCGAGGACGGCCGAGCCGAGCCGGACCGCGCCACGCGCCGGCGCACAAGCTGACCGACGCCGAGCGCCGGCGCATCGTCGAGACGGCCAACAGCCCCGAGTTCCGTAACCTCTCGCCCAAGCAGATTGTGCCGCACCTGGCCGATCGTGGCGTCTACATCGCTTCGGAGTCGAGCTTCTACCGCGTCCTGCGGGAGCAAGGGCTGCTCGCGCACCCCCATCCGCCTCGACCGGCGAGTGCCCATCGTCCTCGCGAATTCGTCGCCAAACAGCCCAATCAGGTTTGGTGCTGGGACATCACCTACCTGAAGAGCGCGGTGCGCGGAGAGTTCTACTTCCTGTACCTGGTGGTGGACGTCTATAGCCGCAAGACTGTCGGCTGGTCGGTCGAGACCGAGGAGTCGATGCTGGCTGCCGCTCGCCTCGTCGAGCAGACCTTCGGCCGGGAGAACGTGGGCTCTGGCTGCCTGGTGCTGCACGCGGACAACGGCGGCCCGATGAAAGGCTCGACCATGCTCGCCACCCTCCAGCGCCTGGGCGTCGTGCCCTCCTTCAGCCGCCCTCGCGTCAGCGACGACAACCCCTACGCCGAGGCCCTTTTCCGCACGCTCAAGTACCGGCCCGAGTACCCACGCCGCCCGTTCGCCACGGTCGAGCAGGCGCGCCACTGGGTCGAGCGCTTCGTCGCCTGGTACAACGGCGAGCACCTGCACAGCGGCATCCGCTTCGTCACCCCCAACGACCGCCACCAAGGGCACGACGGCGCGCTGCTCGCCGCCCGCCACGCCCTCTACCAGCGGGCCCGCCGCAGGACACCCCGGCGCTGGACCGGCCAGACTCGCAACTGGACGCCCAGCGGCCCCGTCACGCTCAACCCTCACACCCACGAGGCCAAAGCACTCATGACGACCTGACCGAGTTGCCGGACAACTATCTTGACACCCCCCGCACCGCGTTGCAGCGATGCCGCCCACACGCGTTGAGACGTTTGCGACCAAGGCGGCAGACATTTCTTAGGCGCGCCTCCGCCGACGCGTGCGTCTCTCGACGAGGTGAGGACCTCGACGGTTCCGAACTCGCCGGTGTGAGGCCGCCGCGCCGCGCTCGATCAGGTGAAGATCACCGGCCCCGAGCTGGCCGGCGTCCACGCCGCAGCCGCTCCACGCTCGTGGACCTCGATGGCGCGGCCGCGCTGTCTGCTCCGCCGCCACGGAGCGTGAGGCCGGTGATGGTGCCGAGCTCAGAACCTCGACCGCGCGGCCGCGGTGTCTGCTCCGCTGCCATGTGGCACGACACCGGCGCGATCCCGAGCTCGTCGCTAGCGTCCATCTCGACGCTGCGGCCGCGCCGCCCTCGGCCAGGTGGACAACGGTCCCGAACTCGCCCACGTCCACCTCGACGCCGGCCGCGCTGCGCTCGGCTTGGCGGACATCGACCAGGCCGCGCCGCGCTCGTCCTGGCGGGCCGCGACGCCGGCGCGCGCGCTGAGTGTGCCGCCATCACGGCCACGCCACGGCCAAGGGCGCTCGGCGCGTGGAGCCACGCAGGGAGATTGCGACGCAATTACGCGCGCTTGTGCGCAGCGGCCCCGTAGGGGTGTATAACCCCGGAGCAGATAGCAAGGCCGCGTTCCTCGCTCCGGAGCGGCCGCGCGAGCTCGCCCCGCTCGACGGTCGGGCCGTGGGATCGCCGGAGGGGTCACCCAGCACACCGAGCTCACGTGATCGGGTCCCAGCGAACGCCAGTCAAGGCACGGTGTCACGTGAGGACCGGCGTCCCCTTGGTCGCACGCTACATCAGACTTTAATGCCGTCGCCCTCGTCAGGCGCCGACTCTGGTACTGTGCTTTAACGCTCTTTAAAGTTGAACGGAAAATGAAGGCTTCGCTCTGGCGGGTTTGCGGTTCGGTGCTTTTGTTGACGCATGAGCTCGCGGCGCTGGTACGAGCTCGCGTGCGGAGTTGTCCGCGCGCCGAGCCACGTCCTGGAAGAGTGTTTCCAGATGAACAAGCAGACCCGGTGCCACCTGCGCGCGATCGCACGGCTGCACCCCGAGATCGGCAACCTGTGTGATCAGCTTGAAGCGCCCTGGAACGCCGTGCGAAGGATCGCGCACGCGCCGGGGGCGGCGGCGCAGTGGGAGCGCGCGGCGCAGGTGCTCGGTGAGCACGTGGAGAAGCGCCGGGCGACGGCGCCGCGCCGGTCGAGGCTGGAGGCTGCGCGCCTGGAGGCGCTGAAGCGAATGGGACCGCCGATGGAAGGGGAAGGAAAGCTCGCAAGCAGCCTGCGAGCCGCGTGGGAGGCGGCGGAGCGCGGGACGGCCGCGGTCCCAAGCCCACGTCCGGGCGATCGGCATGCTGGTCTGCGGTGCAGCGCTGCCCGGCGGGAAGCGCGCCAGTCGAGCACATGAAGCGGCGTCGCGTTGGACCTTCGCTGCGTACATCTCCCGTGCGTGCCTATCGCGCCCCCTCGCCGATCCCATTCAGGGAAACGGAGCGTCTCGACCTGGATCCCGTCCTGCCCCGTTACCATCTCGCCCGACCAATCCCTGCGAGTGCCGCCCTTGCGCGGCGGTCCCAGCTCGTTCATGACGCCTTCCCGCGTGAGCTGGTCCTCGTCGAGATACGCGATTCCGATCGAGTCACCGCCACGCAAGGGGCCGCCAAAGCCGCCGTCGCCCCCTTGGCGCAGTCGCGTCAGGCTCGCCGTAGACCCATGCACCCCTCTCTGGGTACGCTGGAGCATGGCCGCGGTCGTGCGTGTCCTGGCATGCGACCGTCAGCGCGCCATCATCGGCGGCGGCCTGCCTCACGGCGCCGCGACGGGCCGCGCTCGGGCGCGACGGGCCGCGCTCGGGCGCGACGGTGGCACGGGCCCGCAAGCGCAGCTCCTCCAGCGTGGCCGATAACGCGCCATCATCGGCGGCGGCCTGCCTCCGGCGGAGGCGACGGGTCGCGCTCGGGCGCGATGGTGGCGCACGGGCCCGCTCGCGCAGTTCCTCGCGCGCGGCCGTCGGCGCGCCGTCATCGGCGACCTGCCCCGCGGCGCCGCGACGGGCCGCGCTCGGGCGGAAGTTGCGCACGGGCCCGCTCGCGCAGTTCCTCGCGGGGCGGTGGCACACGGCGCGCTCGCGCAGTTCCTCGCGGGGCGGTGGCACACGGCGCGCTCGCGCAGTTCCTCGCGGGGCGGTGGCGCACGGCGCGCTCGCGCAGCTCCTCGCGCGCGGCGGGTGCCCAGGCGCCGAGATGTCGCTATGCTCTCTCCCTCGCACCGAGCACAAACCGCGCATCCCGCCGCTCGCGCGCCAAGCGGGCGGCCAGCACGAGGCCCATGGACGTCGCGGCTCAGATCGTCAAAGCCTTGAAGTCTGCCGGCTATGGGCAGATCGAGGCGGTCGCCCGCACCAGGTCGGGTGCGGTGTTCCGGGCGGTCGCGCCGCCGGACGGGCGCGCCGTCCACTCCGTGATTCTCAAGATCCACACCGACGAGAGCGAGGGGCCCGACCGAGAGGCCGCGGTGCTCCGTCGCCTTGGGCGCACCTTTCAGCTCCTCACCCTCGGCGGCACGCGGTACCTGGAGACGCCAGATATCGGCGGCGTCTCCGTCGCCAGTGTCTGCGCCCGGCGGCGACTCGCGATCGACGAGGCGCTCGTGATCGGCGCCAGGCTCGCAGGCGAGCTGTCCAAGGTGCACCGCTCCCACGTCATCCACAAGGATGTCAATCCTTCGAACGTCGTGTGGAACGAGCGCACGGGCGCTGTTCAGCTGATCGATTTCGGTGTCGCGAGCGAGCTGCCGCTGGAGCAGGCGGAGCTCGCGCAGCCGTCCCAGATCGAGGGGACGCTCGCCTACATGGCGCCCGAGCAGACGGGCCGCATGAACAGGCCGCTCGACGCCCGGGCCGATCTCTATGCGCTGGGCGTGACGCTGTACGAGATGCTCACGGGCCGCCGGCCCTTCGAGACGAGCGACCCGCTTGATCTTGTGTATTGCCACCTCGCGCGCGTCGCCGCCCCGCCGCGCGAGGTCGACCCCCGTGTTCCCGATGTCGTGTCCGACATCGTGCTCCGCCTGATGGCCAAGGAGCCGCCAGATCGCTACCAGACGGCCTGGGGCGTCGAGGCGGACCTCTGCTCGTGCGTCGAATCATGGCGCCGCGCGCGCCGGATCGAGCCCTTCCCGCTCGGTCGGCGCGATGTCCCGGATCGGCTGGCGATCCCCCGCCGGCTGTACGGTCGCGATGAGGAGATCCAGGCCGTCGCGCTCGCCCTGGAGCGCTCCTCCGCCGAGGGGCGCGCGGAGCTCGTGCTCGTCGGCGGACCGCCAGGGATCGGCAAATCGGCGCTTGCCCACGAGCTGCTGCGCCCCATCACGGGCAAGCGCGGGCTGTTCGCCGCGGGCAAATGCGACAGGTTCCAGCGCGCGACGCCGTACGCCGTCCTCGCCAGGGCGCTGCACGACGTCGTACGGCACCTGCTCGGGGCCGAGCCCGACGCCGTCGCGTCATGGCGGCAGGCGCTCCTCTCCACGCTGGGCGAGAACGGCGCCCTGGTCACCGCGCTCGTGCCGGAGCTCTCGCTGCTGGTCGGGCCGCAGCCTCCGCTGCGGGAGCTCGAGCCCGTGGAGGCGCACAACCGCTCGACGCTGGTGCTCCGCAGGTTCGTGCGCGCGCTGTGCCGAGACGACCAGCCGCTGGTCCTGTTCCTCGACGATCTCCAGTGGGCAGACGCCGCGATGCTCGGCCTGCTCTGCGAGCTCGCCGCCGATCCGGACCTGCGCTTCTGCTGCATGATCCTCGCGTACCGCGACAACGACCTCTCCGAGGGGCACCCCCTGCGCGCGGCGATGGATCGCATGCGCGACGGCGCTGCGAGGGTCACCTCGCTCGCGCTCTCGCCGCTGCGCGAGCGCGACGTCGTGGAGATCGTCGCCGGCGCGCTGCGGGCGCCGGCCTCGCGCGCGGCGAGCCTCGCGCGCATCGTGGAGCGGAAGACAGGGGGCAACCCGTTCGTCATCGGCCAGCTCCTGCAGCGGCTGCACCGCGACGGCGTCATCACGTTCGACCCGGCCGGCGCCTGCTTCACGTGGGACGAGGCCCGCGCCGAGGCCGCGCCGATGGCGGAGAACGCCGCCGAGCTGCTCCGCGCGCGGCTCGGCGAGCTCTCGCCGGCCGCGAGGGAGGCGCTGCGTGTGGGCGCGTGCCTCGGCGATACGTTCGACCTCGGCACGCTCGCGGCCCTCCGCCGCGCCGCCGCGGAGGAGACGCTCTCGGATCTGCGGGAGCCGGTGGAGGCCGGGATGCTGATCCCGCTCCGCCTCCGGGCGCCCGCTGGCCACTCCTCGGGCGCGACGTTCGCGTTCGCGCACGATCGGATCCGGGAGGCGGCCTATGCGCTCATCGAGGAGCGGGATCGGCCCGCTGTGCACCTCGATCTCGGACGGCGGCTCCTCGCGATGACGCCGGCCGAGCGCCTGGACGAGCGCCTGTTCGTGATCCTGGACCAGCTCAAGGCGGGGGAGGCGCTGCTCGCGGAGGAGGGGGAGCGGATCGAGGTGGCCCGGCTGTTCCTGCGCGGCGGCCAGCGGGCGCTCGGCGCGGCGTCGTTCGAGGTGGCCGAGACCCTGCTCGGCGCGGGCACCCGAGTGCTGGGCGAGCAGGGCTTCGCGCGGGCGCGCGAGCTCGCTGCCTCGCTGTACCGGGCAGCGGCGCTCGCGGCCTGCCTCGTCGGCGATTTCGACGGCGTCGAGCAGCTCGTCTCCGCGCTCTCCGCCCATGCGGACTCGGTCCTCGACGAGGTCCAGGCCGACGGGCTCCGCATCCGGAGCGCGCAGGCGCAGGACCGCCGCGCCGAGGCCGTGCGCGTGGGCTTCCGCGCGCTCGGGCGGCTCGGGGTCACGTTCCCCGAGGAGCCCGCGGCCGAGGAGGTGCAGCGTGCCATCGCGGCCATCCTCGAGCGGCTCTCGGGAAAGGCGGTGGAGGAGCTCGCGGCGCTGCCGCCGATGCGCGATCCAGGCGCCCTCGCCGCCATGGGGATCATCCGCCAGCTCATGGCCGTGGCCTTCCTGGTGGCGCCGGCGCACTACCCGCTGCTCGTCACCGAGGGCGTGCGGCTCTCCATCGAGCGCGGCAACGCCCCATCGTCCGCGCAGGCGTACGGGAATTTCGGCCATCTTCTCTATGTCATGGCGGGCGACGCCGAGGGCGGTGCGGCCTTCGGCCGGCTCGCGATGGAGGTGATGACGCGGCTGCGAGCCCGCGAGCTCGTCGCCATCGTCATCCCGCTCGTCGAGGGTCTGCTCCACCCGCGCACGGCGCACTTCCGTGACGCGCTCGCGCCGCTGCGCCTCGGGTACCAGGAGGGACTGGCGCACGGCGATTTCGAGTCGGCGACCTACTGTGGCGTGCTGTACGGCATGTACGCCTACATCAGCGGCGCGCCGCTCCGCGGGCTCTCGCAGGAGATCGGGGAGCTGCGCCGCTCCTTCACGCTGCTCCACCAGGAGCCCATGATGCGCCTCATCAAGGCGTCCCAGCAGGCCATGTTGAACCTCCTCGGGGCGGGCGGGCAGCCGACGGTCCTGAAGGGCGAGGCGTTCGACGCGGAGGCGGTGCGCCCCGCTCTGGAGGCCGCCGGCGACTCGTCCACCCTGTTCAATGTCGCCTTCCATCGCACCTTGCTGCTCGCCCTCTTCGGCGATTTCCAGGGCGTCCTCGACGAGCTCGATCGGGTCGGACCTCATCTCTCGGCCGTGCGCACGCTCCCCATGTACACCCGGGTTCAGATCCCGGAGGCGCTCGCTTGCCTGATGCTCGCCGCGGAAGAGGCGGGGGAGCGGCGCGCTGCGCTCGTCGAGCGCGCCGACGGCATCCTCGCCGAGCTGCGGCAGGCGGCACGGCACGCCCCGATGAACTTCGGACACCACGTCGCGCTCATCGAGGCGATGCGGTCCGGGATCCGGGGCGAGCACCCCTGGACCACGGCCAGGCTCTACGATGAAGCCGTCACCGGGGCGGAGGCGCAGGGCTACGTGCAGGACGCCGCGTTCGCGTGCGAGCTCGCCGGCCGCTTCTGGCTGGCGACGGGCAAGGCCTTCCTGGCGCGCGCCTACCTGGAGCGCGCGCGGCGGCTCTACGCCCGGTGGGGCGCCGTGGCCAAGGTCGCGCAGCTCGAGCAGCAGTACGCGAGCCTCCTGCCGATGCACGCCCCCATGGGCGCGCTGATCACGACCTCGCAGGCGCCGGCCGTCCTGCTCGACGCGGCGTCGCTCTTCAAGGCGTTGCACGCCATCACGAGCAGCCTGACGCTCCACGAGCTCCCGACGCGCCTCCTCTCCACGGTCATGGAGAACGCCGGCGCGCAGCGGGGGGCGCTCTTCGTCGAGCGGGAGGGCGCGCTCGTCCTCGAGGCGGCCGGCGACCCGTCCCGCGGGGCCGTCCGCGCGGGGGGCGTACCCGTCGAGCGCGCCGGCGATCGCGCGTGCCTGTCCGTCGTGCGCACGGTGGCGCGGACCCGGGCCCCGATGGTCCTCGAGGACGCGCGCACGTCTCCGGCGACGCGCGACGATCCCTACGTGGTGTCGCGACAGACCCGATCCATGCTGTGCGCCCCGGTCCTCTCGGGGGGCGCGCTGCGCGGCGTGCTGTACATCGAGAACGACCTCGCGACGGGCGCGTTCACGGCCGAGCGCGTGGAGGTGGTCGGGATCCTGTCGGCCCAGGCCGCCGTCGCGCTGGAGAACGCGTTCCTCTACGACGACCTCGCGCGCCTGCTGGAGGAGCGGACGCGCCTGCTCGCGCTGGCCGAGGAGGGGGTCCGGGCGCGCGACACGTTCCTCACGCTCGCCGCGCACGAGCTGAGGACGCCGCTCACGCCGCTCCTGATGGAAGTCCAGGTCCTGCTCCGGGACGCGCGCGCCGGCGGGACGAAGGCCGGGGGGCCGGAGCGCGCGGCCACGAAGCTGGAGCGCGCCGTGCGCCAGATCGCGCGCCTCGAGCGGCTCGCGAACGATCTCCTCGACGTCGCGCGCCTCTCCGCGGGCCAGCCGGAGATGCAGATGGAGCCGGTGGATCTGTCACAGGTCGTCCGCGACGTCGCCGCGAGCCACGCGGTGGCGCTCGAGCACGCAGGCTCGACGCTGTCCCTCGCGGCGGAGCCGGGGGTCGTGGGCGTCTGGGACCGCGCGCGTCTCCGGCAGGTGGTGGACAAGCTGCTGTCGAACGCCGTCAAGTTCGGGGAGGGGAAGCCCATCGTTGTCCGGGCCGAGGGCGACGGCGATTGGGCCCGGCTCGTCGTGCGCGACCGCGGCGCCGGCATCCCCCGCGCGACGCAGGCGCGGCTCTTCGGGCGGTTCGAGCGCGGCGTGTCGGAGCGCCACTTCGGCGGGCTCGGCCTCGGGCTGTGGATCGTGCGGCGCGTCGTCGACGCGCTGGGCGGAAGCATCCGGATCGAGAGCGAGCCCGGCGCGGGCGCCACGTTCATCGTGGAGCTGCCGCGCGAGCCCATGCGGGATGGCAGCCGGCCGGGCCCGAACGCGCGGACGAACCGACAGGCCCCGTCGGACGCGCCTCACAGCCGCGCCGGAGGGGAGACGGGGTGATGTCTCCCGCCGCCCGTCTCCACGGAAGGAACCAGCGTCAGATGATGCAGCGCTTCAATGTCATCGTGTTGGGCAACTCTTCCCCCGAGCGGCCCCAGACGCGCCGCGCGGCGCCCCCAGCAGGAACGCGGCGTCAAGAATGAGGGGGCACACGCCGGCGAGATCGGCGCCACCGTCGGCCAGCCCGCCGGGACGGGCGCGTCGGTAGCGCGACGAAGCAACGCGCGCGGCGGCGGAGCTCGGATACCACGTCGTGGAGCTCGGGCGCCGTCACGGCGCCGTCATCGGCGGCGGCCTGCCGCACGGCGAGGCGACGGGCCGCGCTCGGGCGCGTGGCGCACGGCGCGCTCGCGCAGCTCCTCGCGCGCGGCCGTCAGCGCGCCGCCATCGGCGGCGTGCCTGTGCTTACTTGATGATCTCCTGCTCGGAGGTGAAGGCGTGCCGGATCCGGCAGCGTTTCAACGCTCACCGTCGACAATTGACCGGAGTTCTGGCACGCCGGACATCCGCACTTTTAGGCGGCATCCTTCGCCGCACTTCGGGCATCGCACGTCGTCTGGCATCATAAACGACGCGCCAAGCTGGACCAGGCTGACGAGCACCATAGTGACTCCCAGAATCCCTATGACGAGATCCACGCCCGGATTGTCGAGAAGTGCCCCGCTCATCGCAAGGCTAAGCATCGCCAGCAGCGACGACGTGCCGACCGCCGACCATCGATAGCGTAGGAGCATATGAACGGATCCTGCGCCGGGCTACTTGGAGTCAACAACGATCTTAAGCTTTGCGACCATGCTGTTTATGATGTTCTCTGAATTCGCCACAACGGCAACCCAGCTTCCCGCTGGGAGCTCGCCAGTGTGAGAGTACGAACGAATCTTCAGTCCTTCAAAGCTCGGAATGTGTCGAAACTCCTTTTTTGCCTTGAAGTTCTCAAGCTGGGCGGAATTCATGAGAAGAACGCGAAATCCCTTGTCGGTGTGCTTGATGCCTTGTGCGGCAATCTGAACGGGCCTAGGCGATGGTAGCGAGAAACCCCTTGCCTGCCATCCGTCAGCGTCCGCGGTGTTCGAGATCGGCACCGGCGAGACCTGCTTCGAGCGCATCGAGGATGGCGCCACGCGCCCGGTGATGGCCGGGCCCCAGGGGGGATATCACCTCTGGTTCGCCGTCGGCTGCAGCGATTGCGGGGCGAGGGGCCGCGTGCGGTACAGCGTCAAGGACCCTGCGACCGGGGACCTGTTCCCGCCGGGCGTGCCGCAGGAGGGGATGATCGAGCTCCTCCCCGGGGAGTTCCCGCACGCGTTCGGGCTCATTGCGTTCCGCCCCGGAAGGCAGTGGGAGCCGGCCGCCGTGCTCAAGGAGGGGACCCACGTGATCCTCGCGGCGGAGGCGCGCAACGACGACGGCTCGACGAAGCACGCAGCGCAGGTGGAGGTCGTCCTCGGCGCCACCGTGGCGTGGGGGCTGCCATGCAGCGACGATCCGGCGATCTGCGACGCCCCCGTCGGGGCGCCGTGCTGCACCGATTGAGCGATGCGGCCGCCGAGGGGAAGGTAAGACGAAACGATTCGAAGAGTCCGAGCGCGTCGCCATGCGCTCTTCGAGCCCATCGGCGGCCGGTCGGACGTAATCGTCACGATGGCTTTCGACGGCAGCGGCAGCGCGACGTGGAGATCAGGTTTTTTTACGAGCAGTCCTTCGAGGAGATCATCGCGCGCTCGGCTGCAGTGAGGACGGCGCGAAGGCCACCGTCCACCACGGGATCAAGGAACTGCCGAGAGCGGAGCCCGTGTTCGGTGCGCCCGTTGCGGGTTCTCCCGACTTGTCGGGCACCGTTCGTGTGCCATTCCATCGCCATGTCGACACCTGGTACGGCGACTCCGAAGAAGACGAAGAAGCCCAACGGCAAGCCCAACGTGCTCATCCTCTGGGGAGACGACATCGGCGTCTGGAACGTCAGCTTCCATAGCCGCGGGATGATGGGGTATCGCACCCCGAACATCGATCGGATCGCTGAGGAGGGGCTCGCCTTCACCGATTACTACGGTCAGCAGAGCTGCACCGCTGGCCGAGCCGCGTTCATCACCGGCCAGAACCCGATCCGCACCGGGCTCACCAAGGTGGGGATGCCCGGCGCCGAGGTCGGCCTCCAGCCCGAGGACCCCACGATCGCCGAGTTCTTGAAGCCGCTCGGCTACGTGACCGGGCAGTTCGGCAAGAACCACCTCGGCGACCGGGACGAGCACCTGCCCACGAATCACGGCTTCGACGAGTTCTACGGCAACCTCTACCACCTGAACGCCGAAGAGGAGCCGGAGCTCCCCGACTACCCCAAGGATCCAGCGTTCCGCAAGCGGTTCGGGCCGCGGGGAGTGCTCCACTGCTTCGCCGACGGCCGCATCGAGGACACCGCTCACGCGCAAGCGGATGGAGACCATCGACGACGAGATCACGGACCGGTGCCTCGAGTTCCGCGCCCTCTGTCTCACCCGACGTTGGCACAGAGGGGAGCGATCTGACCACTTCCCGCCGCCGGGCGTCAGCCGGGCGGGAGCAGGGCGAGCAGCGCTCTGGCGGCAACCTTCTTGTCGAGGACAAGCACGCTCCGGATCATCTTCGCGCTCCCCGTGAGCTTCTCGCCCAGCGCCTCGCCCGGGATCTCGAGCCGGCAGGCCAGGGGGCGCCGGGAGCGCATTGCAGTCGGGGTACTGCCGTCGCTCGCGAGGAAGAGGATGCGAGACGCGCGGGCGTTCTGCGGGCTCTCCGGGGCCCTCCTTGCCGCGGCGTGCAGCCCCTTCTGCTCGCTGGCGAGCTTGTTGGCGATGAGCTCGAGGCCGTGGCAGGCGTGTTCGGCCGCGAGCCCGCCGCGGACCTCCGCGCGCCAGTGCACCTGGGCCGGGTCGCTGTCCCATGGCGGGGCCTCCCGCCAGCGCGCGTCCCAGCCGCCTCGGCCGTCGCAAGCGCGCTCTCGTCCTCGGCGCGATCCGCGTTCGAGACGGGGATCTCCTCGGCGTGGTGGCGTTTGAGCAACGCCGCCTTCTGCTCGCTGCCGTGGTTCCGACGGGTTCGCTTCGGCATCGACGGGCTCCTTCCCCCGTGCGTAGCACGGCGGGCAGGCCGTCAGGTTCCGGGAGAGGCAGAATACTAATCGGTCTGCGGGATGAAGACCTGTCCGACGACATGGCCATTCACCATGTCCGCGTCGTTGTTGAAGATCGGCTGTTCCTGATCGACGATCTCACCGCCCGTGAGGCTGTCCCAGAGATGCGGCTGGGCGAGCGCAGGCCGGGCGCCGGCGAGCAGGATCACACGCAAGTGCGCGGAGCCAAGGACAAGGGCACGCATACACAGCCTCCAAGCGTGCGGTTCGCAAGGGGCGTGCCCTCGAGGATCCGCGCCTCAGGCCGGCTGCGGAGCAGGCCACGCAGGAGCCATGGGACCGGTCTGGTCCCGTGACGTCGCCGGACATCCGGGGAGTGTCACGGGACAGCGGCGCGTCGCCCGCGGCGCTGGGGCGGAGCGCGAGGCGATCCTACGCCGACCGCCGCGTTAAGGGAGCGGCTTCGCAGACGATATCGGGCTTCTGGTGCCCGGCCGCCCGAATCCGCCGTTCGGAATAGCTGGGAGATCTCGAACTGCCGCGACGGGGGGACGTGCTGGGCGCTCGATGGGTCCGGCGCACCGCGCGTCCGTCGGATCGACCTATGCTAGCCTACCCTGCGGGAGGGCCCGAGATCCTCAGGGGCGGCGCGGCCGCGCGGCCAGCCCGGGGGGAGCATGGTTCTACAAGCGCTGCGGATCACCGTCGCCGTGCTCGCAGCCTTGGAGTTCCGCGCGTGGTACGCCCGCGCGCAGGCGGCGCGCGCCGAGGCCGATCGGGCGCTGCTCCGGCTGCGCCAGGTGGAGGAGGCGCTCCGGCACGAGCGGGACTTCAGCGCCGCGGTGCTCAATACGGTGGCCGCGTTGATCGTCGTCCTCGACTGGGAGGGCCGGGTGGTGCGCTTCAACCGGGCCTGCGAAAAGCTCACCGGCCTCTGCTTCGACGAGGTGCGCGGCCACGTGTTCTGGGACCTGTATCTCACGACGGAGCAGAAGGCGAGCCTGCTGGCGACGTTCGCGAAGAGCAAGAGGGGCGAGCCGCTGCCGTACCACGAGAACGACTGGATCGCGAAGGACGGCCGCAAGCGCCGCGTCGTCTGGTCGCATGCGTTCCTGTACGACGAGGACGGGGAGGTGGAGTTCATCATCGGCACGGGCATCGACGTGACCGAGACCCGCGAGGCCGAGGCTGACAGGACGCGGCTGTACCACGAGGCGCTCGACGCGGTGCGGCTGCGCGACGAGTTCCTCTCCATCGCCTCCCACGAGCTCAGCACGCCGCTCACCCCGCTCGAGCTGCAGGTTGGCAGCGTGCAGCGGGCGCTGCGCGGCGACGCGGCGCCCCTACCGCCCGAGCGGCTGCTGGACAAGATGGACGTGGTCGCACGGCAGGTGGAGCGGCTGAAGCGGCTCGTGGACGATCTGCTCGATGTCTCGCGCATCACCGCGGGCAAGGTCCAGCTTCGCCACGAGCAGGTGGATGTCGCGGCCGCGGCGCGGGACACGGCGCTCCGGTTCCGCGAGCAGCTCACCCGCGCCGGCTGCGAGCTGCGCGTCAAGGCCGGCCAGCCGGTCGCCGGATGGTGGGACCGGACCCGCGTCGATCAGATCCTCAGCAACCTGCTCTCGAACGCCATCAAGTATGGAGCCGGCAAGCCCATCGATCTGGTCGTGGAGGAAGGCGCCGACGCGGCGCGGATCCTGGTGCGCGACCAGGGGATCGGCATCGCGCCCGAACAGCAGGCCCGCATCTTCGGGCGCTTCGAGCGCGCCGTGTCCGAGCGCCATTACGGGGGGTTCGGGCTCGGGCTGTGGATCGTGAAGCAGATCCTCGACGCGTTCGGCGGCACCATCCGGGTCGAGAGCGCGCCGGACCGGGGCTCGACGTTCACCGTCGAGCTGCCGCGCCGCGCGCATGCGCCCGGCGAGGAGCGGCCTGAGTTTCAGGTGCAATGAGCGTGGATCCGCTGCCCCGCTGCTCGAAGCGCCGGTTCGAGCGAGCGTCAGGCTGCCCGGCGGTTGCGACCCCAGAGATCCTTCAGATCGCCCGGGAGCTGCACTTCGACTGCCGTCACCTCGTCCATCGGCATCTCCGTCTCGACGGCGGAGAAGACGGCGCGCGCCAGCGCTTCGGCCTGCTCGCTCGACGTCTGGAGGTGCTGCGCCAACACCTGCACGAACTCGCCGCGGCTGAAGGTGTCCGGCTGCTCGGCCCGGTGCAGCGCGCACGGCTCGACGATCTCCCTGAGCGTCGGCGGCAGGGCGCCCGCCATGTCCCGCGCCTCGCCACCGCTCACCCGCAGCGACAGCACGCACAGCACGGCGCCGACCGCCTCCGGGGCGCGCAGATCCTTCGGCAGCGCCCCGCTCTCCTCGATCCGCCGGAAGACGCGCTCGGACTTCGCGTCGATCGGCCTCGCTTCGGGCGCCGGTTCGGCCCCGGGCGCCGCCGGGGCTTCGCGCATGGCCGTCGCGCGCAGCGTCCCCGCGACCCTGTCGTCGGGCTCGCTCCGGGCGATGTCGGAGAGGCTGATCACGCCGACCAGGCGTCCCTGCGCGTCGGTGCACATGATGCGCGACTTCTGGACCTGCCGCATCCGTTCCTCCGCCTGCTGGATGTCCTCGTCCGCCCGGCAAGCGACCACCTCGCACGTCATCACGTCGGCGACCCGGGTCGTGGCGGGGAGAGCCTTCGCCACGACGCGGATGGCAATGTCCCGGTCCGTCAGCGCACCGAGCGCCTTGCCCGAGACGTCGCAGACGGGGAGAAATCCGATGTTCTCGTCGCCCATGCGCTGCGCCGCCGTCTGCACGGCGGCATCGGGCAGCACGCAAACGGGCTTACTCTTCATCAGCTCGCTACAGAGCATGTCACGCCTCCGTTTCTTTACGTTGGGTCGAATTTCCCCATGGCAATGGGCGGCGCATCGAGAGTCCACCGGCCTCCGTTCGGCTGCTCATCCGCATGCCGTCGTTCTTGGGCTCTCGATACGGGGCCCGCGGTCCGCGGCGCGGGACCGGCGAACCACGCGCGATCACGCCCCGGCGCGCACCGGCTCGGCTGGCTCGAGCCGCTCGACCAGGACCTCGGAGATCCGCCGGCCGTGGACGCGCTCGGCGGTGAACCTCAGGCTCTCGATCTCCACCTGCTCGCCCTGCGCCGGCAGGTGGCCGAGGACCCCGAGCACGAGGCCGCCCACGGTGTCCCACTCGGCGCTCGGCAGCTTCACGTCGAGCACCTCGCTCAGCCGGTCGACGGGCGTGCGTCCCTTCACTCGGTAGGCCTTCGCGCCGGCGGGCTTCACGTCCGGCTCCTCGCGGTCGTACTCGTCGGCGATCTCGCCGACGATCTCCTCGATCACGTCCTCCAGCGTCACGAGACCGCTCACCGTCCCGTGCTCGTCCACGACGATCGCCATATGGAACTTACCCTTCTGCATGTCTTTGAGCAGCTCGGCGACCCTCTTCGATTCGGGCACGAGGTGAGGTTTCTGGCCGATCTCGGAGAGGGGTCGCTTGGTGTGGCCGGCGTGGAGCTCGCGCATGACGTCCTTCGCGTACAGCACGCCGGCGACGTCGTCGAGCGTGGCGTCGTATACCGGGATGCGCGAGTGGCCGTGCTTGATGAAGACGCTCATCGCCTCGGGGAGGGGCGTCATCACCGGGACGGCCACGATGTCGGGCCGGGGCGTCATCACTTCGCGGACGACGGTATCGCCGAACTCGAAGATGGAGTGGATGAGCCTCTTCTCCTCTTCTCCGATGGCCGCCTCCTTCGATGCCACGTCGGCCATCGCCCGGATCTCCGCCTCCGTGACGAAGGGCCCTTCCTTGAGCCCCCTGCCGGGCAGGATGACATTGGTGACGCCGATGAGCAGACGCGCGATCGGCCCGAGGATCCTGCCCAGAGCGAGAACCAGAGGCGCGAGAAGCAGCGCGGTCCGGTCCGTGTGCTGCACGGCGAACGTCTTGGGGCTCGCCTCGGCGAGCACGAACAAAAGCACCGTCATGACCAGCGTGGCGATCACCTCGCCGAGCCCGCCGAGGACCCGTACCGCGACTGCGACGGCGATCGTCGTGCCCGTCAGGTGAAAGAGCAGGGTCAGCAGCAGGACGACGTTGAGGTAGGGCGCCGGGCTCTCGGCCACCCTCGCGAGCGACGCCGCCCCTGGGCGCCCGTCCTCCCGCAGCCGATAGGCGTGGATACGGCTCGTGCGCGTGATCACGACCTCGGCCGCCGCCATCAGAGCCGCCAGGGAGATCAGGACCACCACCGCCCCGAGGCCCAGCCATTCCGCGCTCGTCATGGGCAACTCGCTCCAGCCAGATCGTGACATCACGCATCACCCCCCGACCTTCTTGACGATGGTGCGGGCTGTTCGCAACTCGAGCGCGATGGACCGGACTCGGCGCAGAGGGAACGTGCGGCCGCGTGTGGCGCCCTGCATCGTGGATCGGCTGGTCCCCGAGCCGCACGGGACGCGAACGCTGCTATTATCCACTAAAATTCTACTATCTACTGATAGGGGACTGACGCTTTCGAGAACGCTCCCGTACATTTCGAGCGGACAAGAGGTCCATCCCCGTAGTCTGGCAGGAGGGCTCATGTTGTTCCATGACCGTTCGGATGCAGGCGAGCGCCTTGGAGTGCAACTCGACCACTACGCGCGTCGAGCGGACGTTGCGGTGCTGGGGCTACCGCGGGGAGGCGTCCCGGTGGCGTTCGAGGTTGCCCGCCGGTTGGGGGCGCCGTGCGACGTCTTCGTCGTGCGCAAGCTCGGCGTTCCCGGGCAGGAAGAGCTTGCGATGGGGGCGATCGCTTCGGGCGGCGTGCGCGTGCTCAACGAGGATGTCGTCGGCGCGCTCGGGCTCGCGGAAAGGGAGATCGCCGACGCCGAGCTGCTGGAGCGGGAGGAGCTGGAACGCCGCGAGCGCGAATATCGCGGCGGCCGGCCTCCGCTCGACATCCGCGGTCGCGTGGTCATCCTCGTGGACGACGGCCTGGCGACGGGCGCGACCATGCGGGCGGCGGTGGCCGCTCTGCGGCGCCTGTCGCCCGCTCGAATCGTCGTGGCCGTCCCCGTCGCGGCCCCCTCGACATGCGAGGCCCTTCAGGGCGAGGCGGACGAGGTCGTCTGCGCCGTCACCCCGGAGCCCTTCGTGGCCGTCGGGCGCTGGTACCAGGACTTCTCGCAGACCACGGATGAGGAGGTCCGGATCTTTTTGGAGCGCGCGACGAGACTGACGTCGCGTAACGCGCATGAGGCCGCTTGACATGCCGGTGCGATGGCGCTCCGGATCACTTCTCTCAGGCAACCAGGGCCGACATCGGACCCGCGCCGGTGGGGCCCCGTGTGGGCACGCAGCGCCACACGCTCCCGGTGCCGGGTCGCCTGACGCAAGCTGAGCTCATGGAGACGACAAAGAAGACCCTGACGTGGGCCAAGCAGCGGGTCGATCGCATTGTCCGGCGCCTCGTCGGGTCGCGGTGGATCCGACCTTCCCGCCTGCTCCGCGGTGTCCGGAGCCTGCGCGATCGTGTTCGACCCGAGATCGCACCCCCGCACCGCAGGCCCCCAGAGCACGCCGACGAGCGCACGATGCGCAGGACGGCCGAGCGGGACGCCGGCGGAACGAGCTCGGCCGAGAGCGCGGCGCGCTATGCCGGCGGCGCCCACTCGGGCGGCACGCACGGTGGCGAGGCCGTGCCCCGCGAAGGCCCCGAGCACCAGCGGCCTGAGCAGGAGGAGCCGCAGGCACGAATAGAGCGGACGCCGGGCGGCGAGGACCACATCCCAGAGAAGCGGAGCGGCGCGTAGGCACAACTCGGTGCTCGCCGTGCTGGAGCTCGAGGAGCGCTTCTCGAGCGAGTCGTCCGCTGCGCCGTCGAGCACGCCGGCCGGCGCGGGTTCGCCTGCCGAGCCGCCGTAGCTGGACGTGGCCGAGCCAGCCCCGGCGCAAGCACCACGCGGCTTGACGGTTGGGGGACCGGATCGAGGGACTCACGAATCGGAAGGAGGCCGCTGAATCGACGCCGCGCCGAGATCTCCAGCGATGGCCCTTTCCCTCGCACGCCTCCACGGGGTCGGCGGTTGAGACGCGTCGTTCGGGACGATCGCGAACATGAGGAGCAGCAGCCCCGTCAGGATGTCATTCTGAGCGGCGGCGGGCGGCGGAGAGCCGCACCGGAAGTAGCCGAACGCCACGAGCCAGATGGCGACCACGGCGATTCCACCATGCGCGTAGCGCGTCGGATGCCAGAACGAGGCGAGCGCGAGGGTCATCACGATCGCGGCGCATCCGAGATCGCTGACCCACAGCTCCGTTCGGCTTCCGTGACGGAAGATGAAGGGGCTCACCGCCAGCCAGCACGCGAGCATCACCTCGACGACGCGCGCCCACATCATGCCCTCCCGCCGAGCAGCGCCGCGTCGTCCCCCCCAGGCGACGGACGCCCCCAGAACGTGCGGGAGACGGCGCGACGCTGGTGCGTGTGACGCCAAACCCTCACGAGATAGGAGAGACTGGACCAGACCTCGTCGTACGCGAGGAGGATGAGCACCAGCGAGACGACGGCGGTGGCGATACAGAGCGAGCACCACGCTCCAACGACCGTGCCTTGGAGCACGACGAGGACGACGCTGACCGCGCCGAGCGGGATGACGTCGAGCCCGAAGAGCACGACCAGCCACGGCCGGTATTGCCACCGGCGCGTGCAGCCCGCCAGACCGAATATCGCGTCGCCCAGATAGGCGATCGCGCCGAGCGCGGCGTCGGGAACACCGAACCAGCGACGCATCTGGTGCGACACGCCTGAATCGAGCACGCGCAGGGTCTGTTCACCGAAGAAGGGATCCCACACGGACGAGATGAGGCGCCATTGGTAGAGCGCCATGTACGACGAGAGGACGAAGCCCACGGCCGCGAGGAGACAAATCGGCACGCGCTGCCGCCAGGAGGACGGGTTGTAATGCCACGGCGGCGCGTGGACGTTCAGGCTCGTCGGATCGGGATCGGGGTAGGTGCGAGCCGTCATGCGGCGCTCGCCTTTCCCTCGGGTAACGGGAGCTTGTTTTTCGCGTACCAGCCCCTCGGGTCGTCCTTCAGCCTGCGAACCATCTCGCCCAGCGTGTCGCGCAATCTCCGCACGGGATTCCAGCCGAGCCGGCCCTGAGCATGCTTGATATCAACGGCGTACTGAGCGTCCGCGAGATCGATCATCCACGGCTTGATGAACGCTCCCTTGCCGCCCTTGAGCTTGACCTGAACCCATGCGCCGGCCTTGGCGATCGGCTTCGGGACGACGATGGTGGGCCACTCCTCGCCGTGGATCAGCGCTCCCAACACGTCCTGCAGCTCGGCGTAGCTCATGACGTCCGGCTCGGCGATCAGGTACACCTCGTCGCGAGCGAGCTGGTCGCGAAGCTCGACCACTCTGCGGAAGCACGCCACGAGATCATCCATGTGGACGAAGGCCTGGCCGTGGTCCGGATCCCCCGGGAAGAAGTAGCTCTCGAAGCTCTTCTCGTAGATGCGTCGGATCTGCTGGGCGATCGGAACCGACTCGCAGTCTTCCGTGTAGACGCCGGCGATGCGCAGCAGCACCGCGGGAATGTCTCGATGCTGTTCACGAATGAGCTCTTCCGCCTCGAGCTTCGAGCGGGGATAGTCCCACGACGCTTCTGTAGCCGATGATTCTTCGATTCGCTCTCCCTCTTCCGCCGGCTTCATCACGAGGAGGCTGCTCGAGAAGACGATCTGCTCGACGCGAAAGCCTCGGAGTGCATCGAGAAGGTGCTCGGTTCCCCCGAGCGTGAGGTCGTGGTACAGCGGGCTCGGCTCGCCAGCGAAGTCGTAGTACGCCGCGAGATGGAGGACGCTGGCGAGCTCGCTCCCTTCTCGCTCTCGCACGGCGCTGAGCGACTTCCGCACGCTCGCCCGGTCTGTCAGGTCGCATTCCAGGAACCGGGCCCCGGCCGGGACCTGGGTCGGCGTCTTCTGATCCATGCCGATGACGGCGTAGTCGGATGCCAATGCCTCGACGAGCTTGGATCCGATGAGCCCGCTGCTGCCCGTGATGAGGACGACCGGTTTTTGCGCTTCGTTTCCCATGGATCACCGCGATTGAGTGAAGCAAAGAGCGCGCCGCGCCGGGTACCCTCCATTGCGGAGGAGCGAGCACAGCGCTGTTCTTTCAATGCTCGGTGCAGCGCGTACGCCACAGTACGTCCGCGTGCGACGGCGCGACGAACTTGCGCCTCGGTCCTCGGCGTCCCAGGTTTATGCGCATGGCGGTAGGCGTTCGGCTGGTAGAGAAGGGTCGCAAAGAGCCACGGCACGGCCTTGTCGAACAGGGGCGCGTACACATGGAGCTCGCGCGGCGGTTCTCGGCAGAGCTGGCGGACAATGGTTGGACGCGAGACAAGACGCTCGCGCTCGAGCAGATGGTCGCGGAGCTATCCGCGTCGCCCGGGCCAGCCATTTCGCAAGGAGAGGCGCGCGACGCCGACGCCGCGGAGTGGAGCGCCATCGGCCGGGCGAAGGCCTTCCTGCGGCGATTGCGAAACGCGGTGCCAATGGCGCTGCGCGAGACAGCGGCCGCCTGGCCGTCCTCTGTGCCGCTGCACACGGGGCCGCTCGGTCGATCTGCCGCGGGGCTGTCGGCCCACTTGAGCCAGCTCCGCCCAGGCGTTATCGCTCTGGACGGGGCGCTCCGAAAGTACTTCAAGAGCCGAAGCGCCGCAGAAGAGCTCGATGCCGTGCAGCGCGAGCTCGACGCCGCCAGCGCCCGCGAGCAGGCACAATTGGGCGATCTGCCTGAAGACGCGCTCTTCGTGAGCGAGGCAAAGGGGCGACTGCTCGAGCTGATCGAGGACCTGAACCGTGTGGGGCGGATCGCGTTCGATGGGCACGCCGAGATCATGTGGCAGTTCAACAAGGATGTTCTCCTGAGGGCGAGAGCGGTGGGAGGGCCCGGCTGAAGCATCACCGGACGGGTCATCTTGATCTTCGGCGTTCTGCGCGCAACCGAGGACGGGGCGACGGATCCGCCGCCCTCGGCGGTCATCGCGGTCGCACCGTTGGGTTCGGTCGAGCCGGGGGCGATCGCCAGGCTGATACCGCTGCTGGGGGGCGCATTTCGGTCGGAGGTGGTCGTGGTGTCGCCCCTGCCGCTCCCCGACCGTGGCTGGAACGCGCGCCGCCGGCAGCACCTGTCGACCGCGATCCTCGATGAGCTGGCGCCCGCCCGCCGGCCGGAATGGGAACGGCTGCTCGGCGTCTGCGACGTGGACCTCAACGCGTCCGCCCCGTCGCACTGGCAGGCTCACATCCCATGACCGCTCTGCGTGCCCCGCTCGCCTCCGCGCGCGAAAGCGCAGCTATTGAGTGGCTTGGCAGAGGTCGCTCGAGCGGCAAGCGACGATCCGGCCGAGGGTGTCGAACGGATTGTTGCAGTCGTCATTTCGGATTTCCTGCAGGCACTCGGTCAGCTCCTTGGAATCGATGCCGCCGGGGCACTCGGCGAAGTTGAGGTCGTCACGCCATTCGGCTCGAATCCTGGTGGCGCAGGCCTCCTGGCTCGCATATTCCCGGTCGGCGCCGATATTGTTGCACCGTGCCTCGCGGTCGCACCGCGCCGCCACGATGCTGTCAACCGCGCTGACGGTCGTCGCCCGCGGCTCGACCTGAGGGGCGCCCGGCGGGGGCGTGGTCCCGAGCGCCCTCTCTTCTCGCGTGCACGCCGCCACGAGCAGGGGCACCCCCGCCGCGAGGAGGAGGCCCATCATCGATCTCCCATGGTTCGTTCGCATCATCTCTTCCTCCCGATCAGCCCGATCGTGCAGATCGGGCGCCATCCAACGCGCCTGGGTCGCGCGATGGGCGTCGCCCTCGACCGTCTCGCCGTCGGCTGCGTCGAACACCGACCGGCCCGGCACGCGGATCGGAACGTCCGCGTGCTGTTTTCTCGCAAGTTGCCCCAACACCCTTGCGATTAACGTGCCTCTGCCGGCGCCGTGCTCGGCTGTCATCGCGCCGGACACCGCGGTGCGATCTCCGGGGCAGAGATCGACCGGCAGGGGGCGCCGGACCGCGGACGCCGCCACAGCCTCGAACTGCGATGAGGTATGTGCCTCCGTTGCCGCCATGCAAGCCGTGCGTGACGAGCGACGGAGCGATGCTGCAAGCGGGAGATGCTCCCCCGATGACGACGTAGTCGGAGGCAATGCCTCGACGAGCTTGGATCCGATGAGCCCGCTGCTACCCGTGATGAGGACGACCGTTTCTTGCGCTTCGTTTCCCATGGAGCACCGCGGTTGAGTGAAGCAACGGACGCGCCGCGCCGGGTACCCCCCATTGCGGAGAGGCGAGCACGGCGCTGTTCGAGGCTCGGCGCGGTGAGCGCGATGGCGTGACGAGCTCGCGCCTCGGCCCTGGGCGTCCGAGGTTGATGCGCGTGGCGGTGGCCGCACGGCTCTCGGGCGAGCGAGGCGGGAGGGCCCGGCTGAAGCACCATCGGACGGGTCGTCTCGCGACGCAGAGGCGCGATGGATCTGCGAAACCTCCAGCACAACCCCGTGGGGTTCAACTTCGCGCTGTTCGCTCCGAGCGCGGCGGTCGTGTGGCTCGCCGGCACGCGCCTGGCGCGCTGCGGCAAGATCATCGCCGAACGAACCGGCGCGGGACTGGCGCTGGTTGGGGTCGTCCTCCTCGGCGGCACCGTCTCCCTGCCCGAGCTCACGACGACGGTCACGGCGACTTCGATGAAGAGCGCGCCGCTGGCGATCTCCACCCTGCTCGGTGGGATCACCTTCACGATGGCTTCGCTCGCCGTGACCGATGCCGCTGTCGGCTCCGAGCCGCTGTCGATGGACGTCCGAAAACCGGTCGTCCTCGTACAGGGCGCGCTGGTCGCCCTCGTGCTCACAGTCACCGCTCTGGGGTTGCCCGTCGGCGATATCGCCGTGTGCGGCGTCGGCGCCTGGACGACGGCGCGCCTCGCGCTCTACTCGTATTCAGTCGTGCTCATCAAGCGCTCTCAATACAAGGCGCCGCGGCATCCCGAGCTCCCGCGTGTTCGAGCTTCAGACTCCGTGCGTCGCGAAATCCCCCCGGACCCCCGCGATGGCCGTCGCGCAGAGCACAAGTCGACCCGCGCGATCGCTCTCTCCACGATCGGCTCCAGGGCGGCGATCCTGGTCGCTGGATTCATGCTGACGCGGACCGCCGATGCCCTCGGCTCACAAACGGGCGTTGGCGCCAGCTTCGCCGGCCTGCTTCTCGGTGGTCTCGCAACATCGCTGCCTGAAATCAGCTCAACCATTTCCGCCGCCCGCCTGGGACAGTACGAGATGGCGTTCTCCGACGCGTTCGGAACGAACCTCTTCTCGACGATGCTCATTTTGTCGCCGACGCGATCTATCCCGGCGGGCCCGTTCTCAATGAGGCGCCACGATTCTCGCTCGTTGCCACTTTGCTGGCGATCGTCGTGACGTCGATATACATGGTTGGGCTCCTCCAGCGATCGAAGCGGTCGATCGCACGGATGGGCCCAGCTCCGCGTCCGGCCCGCCGTGGCGTGGTCAATGCCCTCGAGGTCGTTCCGCCGGAGGAGGACAACGACGATCAGATCACCGAGGCGATCCGGCTCGCGCACGAGCGGGATCCTCTCGTTGATGCCGTCGCGATCGGCGTCAAGACGCAGAGCTCGCTCGTGACGCTGTACGGCACGGCGGCGAGTGAGGGGCAGATGTCTGCGGCGGAGCGCGACGCCTGGTGCATGCTGGGCGTGGAGGACGTCGAGAACCAGATTCAAGTCGTCCCGCCCTCCGCCCTCGTGCCGTAGACCATCCGAGACTCCATGGATCCCGTGGGAGGCCCCCCATACCGCCGTGCCCGACCTCTGCTGTCTTCCACGCCTTCGCGTCGCAGGGCACCGGCATCGGACTTCAGGCCGCGCGGTTCCCGGCCGGGTTGCGCTTGCGTCGCGCCGGCCCCGCTCTCCAGATGTTCTTCAGGTCGTGCGGCAGCTGCGACTCGACCTGCGCGACCTCCTCGTTGGACAACGTGCGGTGCACGGCGGCGATCACGCCGCCGGCGACCTGCCGGGCCTCGTCAGGGGTTACGCGGAGGCGGTCGCCGATGCGCCGGAAGAGCTCGTCCGCGCCGAACGCCTCACCCTCCTCGCCCCGGCTCGACATTGCCGGCTCGAACCGACGGCGGACGGACTCGGGGAACGTGGCGAGCAGGGCCCGAGCTTGGCCACGGCTCAGCCGGGCGAGCAGCGGCTCGAAGACGGCCTGGAGCGCGTCCGACACGTCGATCTCCGGCGCGAGCTCGGTCACGTCGACGATCTCTCGCAACAGGCGTTGCTCCGCGCTGTCCAGGGGTGCGTTGCCCTTCGCGTCGATGGGGGGAGCGGCAGTGGGTTCTCGGCTGGACACGACAAACCTCCTCTCGATACGGATCACATGAAGCTCTCCCGAGGAGGCGTCATCCCGGGCCGCGCCGATTTCGAGAATCGGGCGGCGGCGGCCGCAGCGAACCTTTGCGAGCGGGCTTGCGTTCCGGGGGTACGGTTCCAGGTAGCGCGGGGGACGTAGGGAACCATGCACACGGGCTTAGGCGGCGATGCGTTCGAGAGGGAGGTCGTCATCCTGGCCGACGGGGCGACACTCGCCGGGAGCTGGAGCGTCCCTCCAGTCCCTGGTGCCACCCACCTCTTCGAGGAGCCGGGCGCGCTCGATCGGGTGGCCATGCTCGCGCGCGATTGGTTCGGGCAACGCTCGGCGCAGGAGCGCATCGAGCGCGCCGCCTCATGATCGATTCGGCAGCCATGCGCTTCCAGCGCAGGCGCACACATCCTGGAGCAGGGCGACATCTTCTTCTACCGGCCGCGCGTGGGGGCTCTCGCGACCCTGCCTGACCGCGTTTACCGGGACGCCGCCGAGGTCGGGGCGGCCTTCGGAGAGGCCACGGCGCCGGGACGTCCCCGGTCGGCCGAAGACGTTGCCGCATCGGAGCCACCCGGCCGACGCGGCCGGCGCGCGGCTGCAACCGAGGCCGTCTCCTGCCGAGCCGCGACCAGCGGTCCGCCTCACCCGCGCTTCGAAGCGCCGTTGCCCGTTTCGGGTGAAGCGACCCGGCCCGGGGCTTCGGTCAGCCGGCGGATATTCCGCATCACGAAATGGCTCTTGGGGAGAGCGGGGAGCCGGGCGTAGTCGATCTCGAGGTCCTGCGGAGGGACGTCGTACCTGAGCTCGCGCGTGAGGAGGCGGGCGGTGGACTTCATGAGCTCAAGGGCGATCCACTCGCCGGGGCAGCGGTGGTTGACGTGATGGTCGCCGCCTCCCTGGGGGATGAAGTTCCACGGATCGGGTTGCTCGCTGATGAAGCGGTCAGGGAGGAAGCGGTCGGGGGAGTCCCAGGTCCTGGGGTCGTGATTGGTGCCGTAAAGGTCGAGGAACACCCGCGCGCCGGCGGGGAAGTGGTAGCCCTGCCATTCGAAGGCGTGGCGCGTGCGCGCCGCGACGGGGGGAAAGAACGGGTAGAGGCGGCGGACCTCCTGGACGAAGCGGTCGACATAGGCTTCGTCGCCGGCGGCGATGTGCTGGCGCGACTCGGGGTGGTGGTGCAGGGCGTGCGCAACGCAGGTGATGTAGACCGACACGGCCACCGTCGGGCGCAGGACATTGAGGATCTCGACGGCGGCGACCTTCGGGCTCAGCAGGTTGCCGTCGAGGTCGCGGTAGGTGGCCACGAGATGGACCGGGCTGCCTTCGGGCACGCGCAGGCGGCCGGCGCGGATCCGTTCGACGATCCGGGCGATCCACGCGTCGGTCGCCTTGCGGGCGAGGCGCGACCGCCAGTGCCGCGGGCCCACGGCGCCTGCGCCGTCGAAGAGCGCAGTGAGCTGGCGCGTCCGCCGGTGGACCTCGTCCTCCTCCAGCGGCACGCCGGCCCAGGCGCAGACGGCGCGGGTGAGGATCTCCTGCGCCTGTTCGTAAAGAACGACCTCTTCCGAGGTCGCCGCGCGGCGGAGACGGGCCCGCCAGAGGTCCGCGGCGATGTCGACGAGCCGCTGGATGGCCGCGGGCGTCATCATCGACATGAACATCCGCTTGCGGTGGTGGTGCGCTTCACCGTCGAGCCCCTGCACGCCGCCCCGGCCGAAGAGGGTTGCCTGGATGCGGCGGGGGGAGGCCCCCTGTCGCATGAAGCGGGACGGGTCGTACAAGAGGCGCGCGGCTTCGGGCCCGGTCATGCAGATCGTCCTTTGGAGCAGGAACCTGGTCTCGAAGAGATCGGAGCCGAAGAGGCGGCACCGCCGCATGATGAAGCGGTAGGGGTCCATCAGCATGGCCAGCGTGCTGTCGGGGAGGGGGTCACGTGGGATCTGATGGGTGGCGTGGACGGCCGGCGGGGGCAGCGCGTCGCACCGCTGCACCTCGTCGCCCAGGCGGCCGGACGCGGCGAGGCGGACCATCCGCAGGTCGGCACGGAGGGACCAGAGCGGGTTGTGGAAGGTGGCGGGTAGGTTGCGGTCGACCAGGAAATGCCCGAGCCAGGCAGGGGCGTACCCGGCGAGCGGCACCAGCGCCAGCAGGCGGGGCTTGCGGCGGACCAGGGCCGTCCCGGCAATCAGGAGGGCGGCCGCCGTGCCCGTCAGGTGCAGAGCGCGGTTGAGGCCGCTGCGGTGTTCCCGAAGGTAATGCTCCCAGAACCGGTCGAATGAAGTAGGGGCGGCGGAGACGGAGGCGTTTTTGTAACTCATCTGCATGCTCCGGTCGTTGGGCAAGGCGGCTGAAGCGAACGGCGTTCCCGCGGATGCAACGAGAGATCCTCGCTCCAGGAGGAGACTGGGACCGTCTCGGCGGATCCAGCGCGGCCTGGCCGCCTCCTCCATGACCACGAGGTCGAAATCGCCGAACTCGCCGACCGCGCGGCCGAGCGCGGCCAAAATCGAGAAGCAGGCGCCATCGACGACATAGCCACCTCGCGCCCGCCTGCTCGTCTCGGCGGCGCAGCGCGGACACCTCGCGACTGCGGAGCCGCTCTACGAGCGCATGGGGTGCTTGCTGGTCCGTGCCGCTGGTAGCGATTTCGAGTTGACCGTCGGGGAGGCCTTGTCCATCGGATACGATCGGCACGCTAAGGAGATCATCGAGCTCTTCCTCACGGAGAGCTTCACCTCCCGCGTGCTCGAGCCCGCCGCGGCTGTCGCGCTGCTGCGTGGCTGAGGGGCGTGTAGAGCGTCAGTAAAAATAACTGTCGCTTGACACGACGCGCGCCTCGACCTCCGCGCCTGCGCCGCGCTCGCCCTCGAGCGGCTGGGCGTGGGCGACGCCCCGGTGCTCGGCTCGGTGGAGAATAACCGGCGCCGCGCTGGCCGACGCGCGCATCGACGCAGCGGCCGGGCTCGCGAGCTTGCGGTCTGTCTGGGATCCCGGGCCCCGCCGTGCAGAAATGTACGGGGAGCGATCGGGGGCCCGCGGCGGAGCTCGTCAGAGCTCCTCGAGCTCGCGGGTGCTACAGCCTCGGCGCCAAGGACGCGTTCGGGGCGTCGTCCTCCGTGGTGGTCAGATCGATCCAGTAGGCCAACCCGCGGTCCTCGATCCAGAGGCCATCGTCGTCATGGTCAGCACACCGGTTGGATAAGTACCTCAACCGGAAGAGCCCGCGAGACTCGGCATCGATCAGGGCCGCATCGACGGCGGACGCCGCGTAGCTCGGTAGGAGCGCGTGGCGGAGCGCCAAAATGGGAACGATTCCCCCGCCATACCTCGCGAGAGACAGGCGCCGTGCATGGAGCACAACGACGCGAAACAGCGGTTGAGCGAGCTCAACATCACGTGACATGCTCCCGTCTTCGATTTCTTCCAGGGCCATCATCGTGAGGCAGCCCCAGGCATAGCTTGTGCCGGTCTTTCCGCCCGCTCGCCTTCGGGACGAGGTCTTCCGTTACCCGAGCGCGGCGTGCAGCGCCGCGCTTAGCACTGGGACATTTTGCCACAAGCGCCCGCACACTGGGGCGCGGAGGCGCAGCGACGTGCGGGTCGCTTCCGCGGCGCAGCCGCAGGGTTTTTGCACGGCGGGGGCCAGAACCCGATGTACGCCGCGCGGACGAGGGCCGAGCGCGCCGGCGGGCCCTGCACGGGCCGGACGGCCTGAGCTCGCAAGCCGGCCCGGTCGCCTGGTCCTCCCCCGGAGCACACACAATGCGTGTGATATTCGAGAATGCGGCATTCTCAGGCGTCAGTGGCTCCGCTGGGCAGCCGAGCCGCCCGAACTCTCCTCGGCGCGCCCACGCCGCCGCTGGACGGCGCCGCGGCCCGCCGGGTCGAGCTGGAGACGGTCGGCGTCGGCGAACCGCGGGGAGCTGGCGCTCGTTCGGACCGAGGCGCATCACTGGCGCGGGGACATCGCCGAGGCGCTCCGCTGGGCGCAGGTGGCGATGGAGTCGCTGCCGAGGGGCAGCGCTCGCTGGTACGTGGCCGTGGGCGACGTGGGCCAGACCGCGGGGAGGCTCGGACATCATGAGCGGCTTGTGGCGCTCGCCGATGAGCTCGCGGGCGCCTGGTCCGACGACGGGACGACCGGCCCGGCGGTGATGGCCGCCACGCGGGTGGTGGTGCGGCTGTTCTTCGCGGGCGTCTACGATCGGGCCGAGCTGCTCCACGCGCGGATCGAGGCCGTCGCCGGGCGGTTCTCGGGCGACCCGGCCGTGAGCGGGCCGATCTTCCGGGCGCTCAGCGTGCGCGCGCAGTTCGCCGGCCACCTCGATCGCTGCCGAGCGCTGACGGAGGCCTCGCTGCGCTGCTTCGAGCAGACGGGCGACGTCCGCAACGCCTGCGTCGCCCGCGGCAACCTCGCGGAGGCCGAGATCAGGCTCGGCGCCTACGCCGAAGCGGTGGCGCTCCTCCGCGGCGCGGTCGCCGACGCCGAGCGCATGGGGCTCGAGCGCGCGGTCATCACGGGCCGGCACAACCTCGGCTTCGCCCTCGGCCGCCTCGGCGCGATCGATGAGGGGCTCGCTGTCGAGTCGGAGGCTGTCACCGCCGCCGTGAGAGGCGACTGGCGGAGCATCGAGGGGGTCTCGCGCGCCTACCTCGCGTGGCTCCTGCGGAGCGCGGGAGAGCTCGAAGCGGCCGAAAAGGAGGCCCAGCGTGCGGTGGCGCTGCTCGAGGCGGCGAAGCCGTTCCAGGTCGTGGCCCTGGCGACGCGGGCCGAGGTGATGCTCGCGCGCGGGAGGCCGTCCGAGGCGCTCGCCGAGGCGCGTGAAGCGATGGCGCTGCTCGCCTCGCTCGGCAAGGTCGAGGAGGGTGAGGAGCTCGCCCGCCTCGTGTACGCGCGGGCGCTCGAGGCGACAGGCGACCACCCGGCAGCGCGCGCCGCCATCGCGGACGCGCGCGACCGCCTCCTCGCGACCGCGGCGCGGATCGACGATCTCCGCCGTCGCGACGGTTTCCTCCAGAACGTCTCCGAGAACGCGCAGACCTTGGAGCTCGCGCGGGCGTGGCTCGGGGCCTCTGCCATTGCCCCGACGTTCGCTGGGGACGGCCGGCTACCGGCCTAGAACCACGTCTCCCAGCGGCCGCTGGGGGATGCGGCTGAGATCAGCGGCCGCCGACGGTCAGCGTCGGAACGGCAGGGCCAGCACCTTCCAGAACTGCTGCGAAGGCGGATAGCCAGCGGAGCGGTCGACGCCCAGGCGGCGCGGGGCCGCGTCCGGCCGGTACACGAACGTCCCGAAGACAAGATCCCACAGCGGAAGTACGGTCCCGAAGTTCCCGGCCTCGTCGATGTCGGCGCTGTGATGATAGCGGTGCAGCTCGGTGCCGATGAACACGTAATTCAGGAATCCGGCGCGGATGTCGACGTTGAAGTGCGAAATCATCGTCTGCAGATCGATGAGCAACATCGCAGCGAAGACGGCCGGCGGCGACAGCCCCAAGAACAGCAGGGTCGACTGGATCAGCACCGCCGAGATGAGCGCGTTGAGGGGGTGAAACACGCCGTGCATCACCACGTAGACGCGATCCGGAAGGTGATGCGCCAGGTGGACCTTCCACAAGAAGCGCCCCAGGGCTCCGTTGCCTTCGTGGCTGAGGCGATGGAACCCGTACTGCAGCAGCTCGAAGACCACAAGGAAGACCCCCACGCCGAGGGGCACGGAGGCGCTGGCGAGCGGGCCCTGATGCCGCTCGCTGAGCCACAGGGCCAGGGTGCCGAAGCCGGTCCGCACCACCGCGATGGTGACGCCCGAGGCCAGCAGGTACTTGAGGTCGCGCCAGAAGCTCTGGCCGGTCATGCCCCAGTCCGGCGACAGCGGCAGCAGGCGCTCGATGGTGATGAGAAAGACGATCAGGCCCAGGAGGTAGCCCCACAGGGCGCGGCTCAGATCCCAGCCCTGCGTCACGGCGGCGTAGATGATGTACAAGGTCACCGCCAGCAGCAGCGGGTACAGCAGGCGGCTCGTCATCCAGATCAGCGTGCCTCGCATGGGATGGATGCTGAGCTCGAGCGCCTCTTCCACCCAGCGACACGGACCGCGGATTGAACGTTAATGAACAAGAGCGCGAAAAAGTCCGGAAACGCGGACAGGGACAGGGGCGGCGACAGGACGCGGGCCGCTGGCAAGATCGCGGATCGGCGCGTGCAGGATCGGCGCGTGCAGGATCGGCGCGTGCAGGATCGGCGCGTTCAGAAGACCCGGAAGCTGCTCTCGGACGCCCTGGTCGCGCTGATCCTGGAGAAGGGCTATGACGAGGTGTCGATCCAGGACATCATCGATCGAGCCAACGTCGGGCGGTCCACGTTCTACGCGCACTACGAGAACAAGGAGCAGCTGCTGCTGTTTGGACACGAGCACCTGCGGGCGCTGTCCTTGCGGGATGCGGGACGTCCGTTCGACTTCCTGCCGTTTTACCGCCACCTCGCCGAGATGCACGAGCTGGTGCGCAAGCTCCTGTCCGCGGAGAAGAGCGAGCGGGTGCTGGCGCGGTCCCTGGAGGACATCCTTCAGGGCAGCATCTGCCGCCTGTACGCTCCGCGGCTGGCGCCGGAGGAGGGGGCCCTGTTCATGCTCCGCTGCGAGGCGGCGGCGGCCGCGCTGGTGCGGCTGATGACGAGCTGGGTCCACAAGGGAATGCCGTGCTCACCGGAGCGGATGGCGGAGGAGAGCACGGCGCTGCTGCAGCGGGTCCTCGCGGACGAGCGGGCTGCGGCGAGCCTCGACCGGTTGTAGAGGCGCTCGAACACGCCGATCCAGGCGACCGGGATGGCGGCCAGCACGACAGGCGAAGCCCGTCTGGCGAGCGTGCCCGCGGCTCCGAGGCCAGCGCGGATGCGTGCTCGTCTTGTCCATTCGCTTGCTGGATACTGGCCGCCGGCGGTCACCCGTCGCGGAGGAGCTCATCAAGGCTCGCCATACAGCTCCGCCGCCCCTGCCTTGTCGAGCCAGGTCAGCGCGTAGTCTCCCCCGTTGGCGCCCTCGCACCGGCTCTCCGCGTTGTAGTGCATCACCGACTCCGGATCATAGGGTGTGAGCGCCCGCCAACCGGGACGCTCCGTGCAGGCGCCGTTGCCCTCCGGCCGGGCGTGCTCGTGCCGGAAGCCGAGGACGTGCCCGAGCTCGTGCCGGAGGACCCCGGTCAGGGTCTTCGAGGCGGCCCGAGCGATGTTCTCCAGATCGATGAAGACCTGGTGATACCCCCGCGCGACCATGCTCGGAAGGAAAGCTCGCCCGTTGTACGTGGTGCCGCTGGCGGGGACCACCTCGAACAGCGCGGGATGCTCCTCGTAGTACTCGCAGGCCTCGTCGTGGTCGGGCTCGTAGACGAAGCGGACGGCGGCGGCGTTCGCCCAGGCGGACCCGGCCGCCAGCGTCGCGGCGACCACCGCGTCATGGTCGTCGCCGAAGCGCGGAGAGACGCAATACGTCAGGTTCATCTTCTGCTCGTCGCTCCAGCGGTCATCGCTCCCGTCGCTGCGCGTGTTGACGATGAGCGCCCCCGGTTGCCGGTACTCGGCGGAGAGCTCCTTCAGGGTCAGGTCGTCGTGAACGCCGATGTCGCCGTCGACGAGATAAGCACCGTCGTTCGGATCGCGCGGGAGGCTGGCCTTCCATTCATCGAAGCTCTGGTAAGTGTCACCGACGGGCTCGCCCGCATCGGACGACGCGTCGGCGACGCAGCCCGCCGCGAGGACGGAGGAGGCGAACAAAAGGAGGAGAGAACCGTGGATGGATGGAGGGATGAACATGGTGGGCTCCTTACTCGGGCCGATCCGGGCCGACACCCCATGATTGCGCAAACACCATGCCAGGGCTTCAAGGCCGCTCCAGCGGAAGGGGAGGGCCAAGGCGATGGCGTCCACGTAGCGCCGTGCACGGCCCCCGAGCCGGGGCGGTGACGACGGAGGAAGAGCGCCGACGCCGCGCATGAGCTTCGCGAGCGTGAAGTCGGGATGTCATCGACCTGATCCCGCGGGACCGACGCTCTGACGGATCCCAAGTTCCATTACCTGCGAAAGATGCCCGCGCGGGCAGGGGAGCCAACGGCGCGGCTTGCCGGAAGCCCATCGATCCCGTGCTCGCGGGGTCACGTGGCTTGCTGCCCCTTGAAACTGAACCGTCTGGACGGTACAGTAATGAAATGCCGCGGATCAGCCAGCGCGACCGCATCCTTGCCGCCGCCGCCGTCGTCGTCCGCCGCGACGGCAGCGACGCCATGACCCTCGATGCCGTCGCGGCCGAGGCCGGGGTGAGCAAGGGCGGGCTGCTCTATCACTTCGCTTCGAAGGAGGCGCTCGTCGGGGGCCTCGTGGAGGCGCTCGTCGCCGGCTTCGACCGCCGGCTCGCGCAGCTCGAGGACGGCAAGCCGGGCTCTTTCGCGCGCGCCTACCTGCACGCCACCGTCGAGGGCGACGTGCCCGACCGGACGAGCGCCGCGTTGCTCGCGGCCGTCGCGCTCGCGCCCCACCTGCTAGAGCCGCTGCGCGAGCGCTACCGTACGTGGGCGGAGCGGCTCGCGCGCGACGGCATCTGTCCCATCGACGCGCTGGTCGTCCGGCTCGCCGTCGATGGCCTCTGGATGGCGGAGCTGCTCGGGCTGGACCCGCTGCCACCCGAGCGACGGATCGAGGTCATCCGCCGCCTGCAGCAGCTGACCGAGGGGAGCGCTCCGTGACGCCGTCGTCTCGCTGCAAGGCTGTCCTGCGCGCGCTCGCCTGGGGCTCGGTGATCGGCTCGTTTCCGGTCTGGTTCTCGGCGTTCCTGGTCGTGCCCTTCCTCCCGCTCTCGGTCGGGGGGCGCGCCGCCCTCGCCGCCGGGCTCATCGGGGCCGGCGAGGTCATGTTCTGGGGGGCGGGGCTGGTCCTCGGCGCCGAGGCGCTCGCGCGCTTTCGGCCTCCGAAGGTCAATACCGGCCGGAGCTTCCGCGACAAGCGGGTCGCGGTGGTCGGGGCCACGGGCGGGCTGGGCGAGGCTGTCGTGCGCGCCCTGGTGAGGGAGGGCGCGGAGGTCGTCCTCGTCGCGCGCGACAGCACGCGCCTCGCTCGGCTCGCGGAGGCGTACGGCGCGGCCCACCACACGGCCGCGCTCGCGGCGCCGCAGCTGCGCGACGTGGCGGCGCGCGTGGGGCCGGTCGACCACGTTGTGTGCGCGACCGGCGTCGACGTGCGCAAGGGGCTCGACACGCACACCGACCAGGAGGTCGAAGCGGAGCTGGCTGTCGATCTCGCGGGGCCGATCCATGTGGCGCGCGCCTTCCTGCCGCGCTTGCGCCCAGGGGGCGTGATCGCCCTCTTCGGCGGCTTCGGCGACGGGACCCTCGCGCTGCCGTACTACTCGGTCGACGTGGCCGCGCGGGCCGGGCTGGCGGGCTTCTGCAGCGCGGTGAACCGCGAGCTTGCCGTCGAGGGGCGGGCCGAGCGCCTCTGTTATGTCGGCCCGGCGCCGGCGGACACAGCCGCCGAGCGCCCCTTTGCAGATCTCTGGCGCCGCGCGGGGAGCACGCTCGCGCCGCCGGAGAAGGTCGCTGACTTCGTGCTGGCCGCCCTGCTCGCGAGGAGGACGAGGGCGGTGATGGGCGCGTCCACGCGGATCTTGCTGCTGCTGCAGGCGTTCGCCCCGCCCCTGGTCGATCTCGTCATCGCCCGACGCATCGGGCCGCACTTGAGGCACGCGTTCGGGGCGTCGGGGCGAGCGAGCGACTGAGCGCCGCGCCACCGGCGCTTCGGCGCCCTCCAGCCTCTCCACCGAGAAATACACCGCCAAGCGCGCCAAGGACGCCAAGAGTCTGTCCTCTTCTTGGCGCCCTCAGCGCGCTTGGCGGCTCGAAATTCTGCTCGTTTCAGCCGGTTTCAACCCGCTTGTTGCTCTAAAACCACGTCTCCCAGCGCCCGCTGTCGATCTCGGCCGCGTGCACCGTCGCGGAGATGCGGTCGCGGTCGCCCGGGAACGGCTGTATCTGGTGCAGGCGGTAGCTGTCGATCACCAGCGCTCCGCCAGGGCTGTAGCCGGCGACGAGGCTCCGCGCGGACAGCGCCGTGTCGCCCGGGTCGTCTCGCCCGTCGTAGAGGACGTCCCACAGCTTGAGTCCCCCGTCCGCGTCGGGGAGCTCCAGCATCACGACGACGGTGAGCGCGCGGAGCCGGCGGGCAAGGTGGTAGTCGGAGAGCCCCTCCGTGTCGAAGTGGACGACGCCGCCCTCGCGCGCGACCTTCTCCCCCGCGGGGAAGATGTGGACGCCTGGCCCGCAGAAGCCGCGCCGGGGCTGCGCGAGCCCGCCGGTGAGCGCCGCGACGAGCTCGCGCATCCGGCGCTGGAGCCCGGGGAGGTGGCGCTCGACGCGGGCGTCGGAGGCCGCCGCGTCGGCGAAATAGACCCGGGAGCGCCCCTGCTCCAGGTGCGTGTAGAAGGCGCGCCCGAGCGAGAACTGCTCGCCTCCGAAGTCGGCAGTCCACTCGGCGCGGGCCGCGCGGACACCCGCGACGAGCGCGGCGCGCTCCGCCTCGGAGAACACGCACGGGACCTCCAGCGCGAAGTGGCGATCGAGCGCGTCGACCGGCCGGGGCGCCGCGCGCGGGGACGCGGGGGAGGGCGAGGCGGTAGGGGGATCGAGCCGCAGTACGGAGGCGCGGCGCGCTGTGGGCATGGCCAAGCCACCGTTAGCACCGCGCGAGGCGGCCAGCCAAGCAGCGGCGCGCCGCCCGCAGGCAGCGACGCGCCGGCCGCGCGGCGAGGCCCGGAACCCCAGCGGTTTTTCCCGCGCGAGCCCCTGGATCCGGGTTACAGTGCCGCCGCGGGAGCACCTTTTTGCGAGCGAGGACAGCGATGGTGTCGGGCAGGCGAGGGGAGAAGCGGCAGGAGCAGCAGGCGTTTGCGCTCAAGGGCACGATGCCTGCCATCACGATGCTCTGTCTCAAGACGGCGAATGTCTCGGCCGTCGAGCGTCAGCTCGCCGACCACATCTCGCAGATGCCGCACTTCTTCCTGCACCTGCCGATCCTGCTCGACCTCGCGGAGCTCGGCGACGAGCCCGTCGATCTCGGCGCCCTCGCCGGGCTGCTGAGGAAGCACAACCTCGTGCCCATCGCCGTGCGCAACCCGACGGACGCCCAGCGCGAGCGGGCCGTCGCCGCCGGCCTCGGCGTGCTGCGGACGCCGCTCACGCGCTCGTCACGCCAGGCTGGGCCGGCCGAGGGGAGCACCCCCACGCCGGGGCCCGTGGCGGTAGGGCCCGCGCCGGACCGCGGCGCGCCAGGGGCCGCCGCGGCGGGGCCCGCCCGGCGCTCGAGGGACGCCGCGCCGCCGCCGGACGCGGCCGGGGAGCCGCCGCCGGCGGGGCTCACCGTGCGGCAGCCGGTGCGCAGCGGGCAGGTCATCTACGTGCCGCACGGCGACCTCGTGGTCCTCTCGCCGGTCAGCTCCGGCGCGGAGCTCATCGCGAACGACAACATCCATGTCTATGCGCCGCTCCGCGGCCGCGCCATGGCCGGCGCCCACAACAACGCGGACGCGAGCATCTTCTGCATGAGCCTCGAGGCGGAGTTCGTCTCCATCGCCGGCCGCTACCTCATGGCCGACGAGATCCCCGACGAGCACCGCGGCAAGCCCGCCCGCATCTCGGTGCAGAACGACGGGCTCGTGGTCACGCGGCTGTAACCCGCCGGGGTCGCCGTAGGTCGCGCTGAACGACTTATATAACTAGCAGGCAACGCTAGCGAGTAGCCAAAAAGCTCGCCACAGTAGCCTCGTGCCTCGTACCATCCCGTTGCTCGGTAGAGGTATCGATGACGACGTTTGGCTGGCTGCACTTTACGGATCTGCACCGAGGGATGGAGTCTCAGAAGCGCTGGTGGAGCGACTGGGAGCACAAAATTTTCGAGGATCTTCGCAGCCGGCATCCGTACGCAGGCCCTTGGGACGCCGTGCTCTTTACTGGCGATCTCACCGATCGGGGGACGAAGGAGCAGTTTGACCAGCTCGATGGCTTTTTGGCCAAGCTCTGGCGCCTGTTTGAACAGCTACAACCAAGGCACCCAATCGCCCTGCTCGCCGTCCCGGGGAATCATGATCTTCAGCGACCGAATCCCGAGAAGAACCCGGCCGACAAGGAACTCGAATTAGAGCTGGATCTGCTCGCAGAGTGGGCAAAGCCGGAGCGCGCCAAGTATCGCCATCGATTCTGGAACGAGCCGGCAGGTCGCCTGCGGACGATCGTCAATCGCGCCTTCGGCGACTATCAGATATGGTGGAACACTCGTCGAGCAACCATGCCAGCCTCGCTCACGATTCACGCGGGGCCCCTGCCGGGCGACTTCGCTGCGACGGTCGAGAAGGACGGCGCAAAGGTCGGGATTGTCGGCTTGAACAGCGCGTTCCTTCAGCTCGCCGGCGGCGACTACAAGGGGCGCCTCGCCCTGGATCATCGTCAGTTCGACGAGGCATGCGGGAAATCTGGGCCGGAGTGGGTGCGAGAGCACCACCTATGCCTGCTGCTTACGCACCACCCCGCAGACTGGCTGTGCGCAGAGGCGCAGGGGGAGCTCGATCGTATCCTTCATGGCCAGTTTGCAATGCACCTTTACGGCCACATGCACGAGACGGGCTACAGGATGCTCTCGATCGGTGGCGGGGCACCCGCGCGGTACTGGCAGGGGCTGTCGCTCTTCGGCGAGGAAACGTGGGAAGGTGGCGAGGCCGACCGCCGTTTCGGCTATGCCATAGGAAAGGTCGCGTTGAAGGGCAATGAGGGCGAGCTCCGGCTGTGGCCGCGCAGGGCTCCGCGTCCGGAGGGCGGGCGATGGCAATTTGTACCCGATCACGACCACTGTCAGCTCGACGAAAACAGCCACAACGCAACCTGCCCGGAGACGATCAAGCTCCACCGAGAGCTCGTCACGAAGGTCGTCGTGCCCGCCGTGACAGCGCCCGCCTCGCTGCCCGCGTCCGATGAGCCGCTCGCCACCCCGGAGTCCAAGGTAGCCTCATCGCGTGACTCGCGACGCTTTCGCGTGCTCCTGCTGGCCACCGATGCCGACCTCACGCCCGCGTGTGCGAATGTCATGGCCTACCTGGAGCGCGCGCTTGGCGTGGAGGTCTCCGAAGGGCCGGCCGACCCAGCGGTCGATCCCTCGTGCTTCGATCAGATCATCCTCTTTCAAGCTCAATGCTGGGAGGACGGGAAGATCGCGTCCGTCTGGGCGCGCGCCCCGGCGGATCGGCGCGTGGCATTCCTGTCCGATCCCGAGGGCGACTGGCCGCCCTACCGGCTGACGGAGCGGCTGGCGCTCGACAAGGTCGAGGCTTTCCGCGCATCGCTCGGCGCAGCACAGAAGTTCGCCGACCCCTCCGAGCTGCCCGAGAAGGTGGGCGCTTTTGTGAACTCGGCCATCGCCAGGCGCGGGACGGGGCCCGATCGCGGCCTGAAATCGTGGGAGCGGGCCTACCTTGGGTACTCGGTCGAGGTGTGGCGCGGCGGCCGTACCGCCGCGAGCCGCTCCTACCTGCTCGATTCCGTTCCGCGCGACGAGCCGTACGCTCCGGAGCTCTACACGGCGCTCGACGGCGTGGCCGAGGGCTGGGTGTGCGGTGCCGACGGGAAGCCCCGGCGGGGCGAGGAGGGCGAGCGTAACAAGCCGTTGCTCGAGGATGCGACAGAGGCGCGAGTTCCGCTCGCCCGCTGGGCTTCGTGCGCCGACTTTCCTCGGCTCGCCGTCGTTGGCGCCCCTGGCGCGGGCAAGACCGTCTTCATCACACGGATCGCCGCGTCGCTCGGCGCCGCCTGCCTGGGCCGCGCAGGCGATCTGGAGAAGAATATCGATCTCGATGCCCTGCGGATCCCGTCCGGACGACTGCCCGTTCCCATCATCGTGGAGGCAACGAGGCTGGCAAAGCAAGATCTCAACCGCGGGCTCGACGCGCTCCTCACCGCGATCGGTGAGGAGCTCACCAAGGGCGGGCACGAGCACCCGAGCGCAGCCGCCATTCGCGAGGGACTGGAGCAGGGGCGCTATTATTTGCTGATCGACGCGCTCGACGAGATTGCCAACGCCGAGCAGCGGCGGCGCGTGCTCGACCTGCTCCGATGTGTGGGCAAGCCAGAGTGCTTCCCGGGCACGAGGCTCCTCCTCACGACGCGGTCCGCGGCATATACGGGCGATCTCCGCTTCGGCGGCTTCGGGGTCGTCCACGTTGCCCCTCTCAGCCGCGAACAGATGGGGAGCTTCTGTGTCCGCTGGAGCCGCCACCGCCGCAAGAATGACTTGTTCACGACCGGGCTTCAGACCGCCGTGGAAAGCCTGAGCGGCGAGCGCCTCGACGAGCCGTCGCTCACGTCCAACCCGCTCATGCTCACGGCGGTATGTCTGATCTACGAGAAGCACCGAACCCTGCCCGACGATCGCGGCCGGCTCTGCCAGCTCCTGGTAGACGATCTCTGCCGTTCGCGTCGCTCGGAGGATCCGGACCACGGCTGGCAACTGGACGAAGCTGCGAAGAAGCGGCTGCTCCAACGGATCGCGCTCGCGATGCAGGAGGAAGGCGCGCAGAGCTGGCCGGAGGCTCGAGCGCTCGTCGAGCTGCGTCAGACGTTGCCCGTGGGGGAGGCCCAGCCGGATCTGCGAGCGAGCCGCCACCTCCAGTGGATCGCTGAGCACACGGGTCTCCTCCGGTTCGAGCCCAGCGGAGATGAAGAGCAGATCCGCTTCTGGCATCGTCTCTTCCGCGAGTACCTGTCCGCGAGCGAGCTGGCCCAGCGGGATCGCACGGTGCGCGACATGGTCGACGAACTCTGGGCGAGGCAACGGCTGAGCGATCCCTTTTGGGAAGATGTGATCCGCCTCCTGCCCAGGGCGCTGGGCACGCCGGAGAAGGCTCAGTTACTCGCGGGTCGAATGGCTGAGCTTGCGCAGGAGCACGCCGAGGCGCGCGGACGCCTGCTCGGCCTGGTCGCCGCAGGAATGATCGAGAGCCGGGAGATGTTCCCTGGCATCGACTTTGAGCACCTGGTCGCGCAGACTGCTCAGACCTACGAGCGAGACAGCACGACGTGGTCGTTGCGAGACCGACGGTTGGTCCTGTCGGGCCTCGCTCGGCTCGATCTGCGTCACGGTGACCCCAGGTTGCGGGCGGAGCGGTGGATCAGCTTCCCGGGTGGAGAGGTGATTCTCGGCGACGGGTTGGGGGATCTCATCGCGAAGAAGATCGGGAGCCCGCTGCGAAAGACGACGGTCGCGCCGTTCGCCATGGCCTGGGCGCCGGTGAGCAGCCGCGAGTACCTCGAGTTCCTGGACTCCAAAGAATTTGTCGATAAGCGCTTCTGGCCCCACGCCCCGCGCAAGATCCGTGGTCAGTCTTCTCAGAATCTTACAAAGCTCTTGCGGAGCGCTGGGAACACCTGGAAGGGGCCGATCTTCGGGGTCTCGATCTATGAAGCGCTTGCTTATTGCGCCTGGCGCACTGCACATCGGACGGACGGTCGCGTCGTTCGCCTGCCGACGGAGTCCGAGTGGGAGTACGTGGTCCGGGCAGATGGCGGCAACCTCTATCCCTGGGGCGCATTGATGCCGGCAGCGAGTCATGACAGGACGGGTCGTGGTTGGTCCGGTATCGAAAAGCCGATACTCCACGACTGCATCGGACTTTTCCCACCCATCGCAGGGGTGGTCGATCTGGTGGGAAGCGCGGCACAGTGGTGCGACTCGCTCTTCTCGGATCCATACGGTGAGCGTCTGACCGACAAGGCGAAGAACCATGGAGGCGTGATTCCGCCGAGCTGGAGGGCGGTCTTGCGAGGTGGCATTGGGCACGTCCCGGCGAGCATGGCCCTTCAATGTGCATTCCGGACAGGCGCGAGCGCCGAAGAGTCGCCATTTGCGAGCGGCTTCCGCCTGGTGCTCGATCCCCCGCCCTGACGCTTACCCGGAAGGAACCCCCGTGGCGCCCCCCGGGCAATCCGCTCTCACCTGGGGCGGAGCTCGGTCAGGACGAGCAGGTACTCCGGCGGGTTGTTCGGCGTCAGCTTCGCGTACGGGTTCTCCATCGTCGGGAAGCCGGTGAACCGCTTCGTGCTGTATTCGCCCCACGACGGGTTGTTGAAGAGCGGGATCACCGGCGCGGCCTGCACGAAGATCATCTGCAGCCCGTCCAGGATGCGCTTCTGATCGGCAGGGGCCGTCGCGGACTCGAACGCATGGAACAGCACGTCGGCCTCCCTGGCGCCGAAACGGTGCCAGTTGCGCGGCGCCATCTCGCCGAGCGGCTTCACGAGATCCGCGCTCATCAGATCGCGGTAGAAATTGTACGGCGTGGGCTCGACGCTCGTCCAGCCCATCGACAGATCGAACAGGCCCTTCTGCAGCGCCGCGTAGAACGCGCTGAAGTCGTAGGTCTTCATCGACGCGGCGATGCCCACGCTCTCCAGGTTCTGCGTGATGATCTGGACCGCGCGGACCCAGTCGGACCAGCCGCTGACGACGTTGATCTCGAAGTTCATCGGCTTGCCGAGCCTCGTCCGGATCCCGTCCGCGCCCCTCGGATAGCCCGCCTCGTCGAGGATCTGGTTCGCCCGCTGCGGATCGAACTTCACCCAGTCGCCCGCCTCCACCGCCTTCTCGTTGCGAAACCGCTCGTAGGAGTCGTCCAGCCCCGTCGCGTCCGCGCCATGGGTGTAGTTGTCCGCGGCGAGCTTGACGATCTGCTCGCGGTCGATCGCCATGCTGATGGCCTTGCGCACGCGCACGTCGTCGAACGGCTTCTTCGTGGCGTTCGGGTACAGCGTGGCGGTGCCCCCGACGAGCGGGAACCAGTAATGATGATGGGCCGGATCCTTGGCGACGAAGACCCGCTCGATGTCCGGCACGAACGCGCCCGCCCAGTCGATCTCGCCGTTGACGAGCGCCAGGGTGACCTGGTCGTTGCTCGGATACGCCGGGAAGCGCAGCCCGTCGACCGCCGGCTTGCCCTCCTGCCAGTAGCGCGGGTTCTTGCCGAGCTCGTACACCTGGTTCTGGAAGACCCTCACCTCGGTGAAGGGCCCTGTCGCCACGGGGTTCTCGTTCGCGAACGTGACCGGATCGACGATGCCCTTCCACACGTGCTCCGGCACGATCGGCTGGTGGCCGATGTAGCTGAGCCCGGGGACATAGGGCCGCCGCAGCGTGAACTCGACGGTGGCGTCGTCGATCGCCGTCACGGCGCCGAGGAACCGCCACACCCCGGCGAGATCGAGCGCCGCGTGCTTCTTGATGAGCGCGAACGTGAACGCGACGTCCCTCGCCGTGAACGCCTGTCCGTCCGACCACGTGACGCCGGAGCGGGTCGTGAAGGTGAGCTTCTTGTTCGCGTCGCTCCACGCGTAGCTCGTCGCGAGCCACGGCGTGTAATCGCTCCGCATCGTGTTGTAGACGAGCATCGGCTCGTAGATGCCGGCGACCGTCGGGAAGCGCGCGCTCCCCTCGGGGAGCAGGGGGTTGAAGTTGCGCACCCAGGTGGCCTGCTGCTCCCTCGCGATCGTGACCACCGCGGCCCGCTTCGGCGGAGGCTGCTGCGCGGAGGCGGCCGCCGCCTGCTGCGCCGACCCCCCCGGCGCCGCCGCCCGCTCCGGAGCGGCGGACGGGTTCTCGCTGCCATTCTTCGAACGACAGCCCGCCGCGGCGCAGGTGGACAGCAGCAGCGCCGACAGGACGAACGCGCGGCGCGGCATGGTTCGACTCATCGCAGACATCCACCTCTCCACGCGGGCGATCTCGACCCCCCCGCGACGCTCCGTTCCCGTGACCACTCCAGCGACGACGCCCGGCCCCCCGCCGAGGCACGCATGCTCGACGCTCGTCCCCGTGAAGCATCGGGCCAGGTATCGCCGCGCTCGCACTCTATCGGCGCATGTGAGCACATGTCAACTCGACCGGCTCGCGCCCGATTTCTGGATCTCCTCGCGCCCTCTCGCGAAACTGGCGGCGGCTCGGGGCCCCGACCGGGCGCACAGGACGCTCCGCCGCGCGGAGCCCCTTCCGAGGAGCCGACCGTGACCACCCCCGTCTCACGCACCTTCGTCGACCTGAGCCACACCGTCGAGCACGGCATGACGACGTACAAGGGCGTGCCGGCGCCCGTCGTCTGCGATTTCCTCTCGCGCGAGCAGTCCCGCGGCGTTTACGCGGAAGGCGTCGAATTCCACATCGGTCGAATCGACATGGTCGCCAACACGGGCACCTACGTGGACAGCCCGTTTCATCGCTATGCGAACGGCAAGGATCTCGCCGGCTTGCCGCTCGAATCGCTGGCCGATCTGGAGAGCGTGGTGGTCGAGGCGCGGGGCCGGTCCGGCAGAGCGATTGACGCCGACGCCTTCGACGGGCTCGATCTCGCCGGGAAGGCCGTCCTCGTGCGCACGGGCTGGAGCGAACACTGGCGCACAGACCGCTATTTCGAAGGACACCCGTACCTCACGCGGGACGCGGCGCGGCTCCTGGCCGGCGCAGGCGCCGTGTTCGTGGGCGTCGACACCTACAATATCGACGACACGGACGATCCCGCGCGGCCAGTCCACTCCCTCCTGCTCGGAGCGGACATCCCGATCTGCGAGCACATGACCGGGCTCGACAAGCTCCCCGCCGCCGGAGCCCGCCTCTTCGCCGTCCCGGTGAAGGTCCGCGCCTTCGGCACGTTCCCGGTCCGGGCGTTCGCCATCGTATGAGCCGCGCGGGCGGCTCGGTGGAAGCTCGGTGAGCGCGCGGCGTCGCGGCGCCGCGGTGTCCGCAGCCGGCTCAGCCTCCGTCGAGCGGGAAGAGCTGCAGGTTCACGGCGACGACGCGCTCGGGCGGCCGCGATTCTGCGATCACCGCGCGCATGTTCTGGAAATAGCTCACGTGGAGCTCGGAGAGCTTCTCGAGATCGGCCGCGGAGACCGTGAAGACGTTGAACGAGAAGCGCCCCTCGGCCTTGCGCGTGAGCCGCGCCAGCCCGACGCCGGCCCAGAAGCACTTGAGCCGGTGCTCCGCGTCCGGATCCGGGCGCGTGTCCACCGTCCGGATCGGCGCGACGCTCCACCGCCCGCGGCTCCTCCGGATCTGGCCGGCCTCCGCGAGCCGATCCAGGCAGCGCGCCTCGTCCTCGACGGGGAACCCGAGCCGCCGCGCGATCCACCCCGGCTCGTGGCGCGCTAGCGCCCGGTAGGCCGGCAGCTCCAGCGCGAGCAGGACGGCGGGGAGCAGCGGCTCCTCGTAGACGGCGCGGCGCTGGGCCTCGAGCGTGCGCCACGCCGCGCTCGCCGCCGGGAGCGCCGCCGGGTCGGCGAAGAGCGCCACGAAATCGAGCAGGCGCAGCGAGCAGGCCTCGACCATCCGGAGGAAGTCCGGCAGCCGCGGCTCGGCCTCGCCCGAGAGCCAGCGCGCGACCGCGTAGCGGCTCCTGCCCGCGCGCCGCGCCACGTCGACGATGGGCGACATGGAGCGCATCTCCGAGAGGAGCGCCGCGACGCCCTCGGCCGACGCTGGATCGGCGCGCGCGAGCCACGCGGGCAGCGACGGGAAAAAGCGCCTCACCGCCGCCACGACGTCGACCCCCGCGCGCCGCGCGGCGACGAGGAACGTGGCCGCGGTCGGCCAGCGCCTTCCGGACTCCCACGTGTAGACGACGTTGGTGCGGAAGCCGAGCCGGCGGCTGAAGGCCAGCTGCGAGCGCCGGCCGCGGAGGGCGCGGATCAGCTCTTTTGCAAGGGATTCATGGTCCACGTATCGCATATTCGCACATGGGGAGGCCTTTTTGCCCTATGGAATGTGCGAAGCTGACCTGGCGTCGCGCCGGCGACGAACGCAAGGTAGGCCGCAGGAGGTCTTGAACATGAGCGAGCGGCGCTGGCTTTCTTGGTTTGGTGGGGCAGTGATGAGCGTTGGGCTCTTCGGGTGCGTCGATGGCGTCGGCGGCAGCCCGAAGAGCGGCCAGATCGGCGGAGTCTACGACGAAGGGTGTGAGGGGAAGGGTGGGGAGGACATCGGCGCCGACGACGTCTCCCCGCTGGGCTTCTCTGCGCGAGAGGTGCTCTCCGTCGCCTCCGGAGAGCGCTCCGCCCCGCTCACCTGGGCGAAGGGCGGCAGCACAACAGCGACGCTCTCCGTGGGCGAGATCGTCGCCGCGCGCTTCGTGGGATCAATGGACGGGAGCGGAGTGGGGCAGGACATCGGCTGCGTCGAGCACCTGCAGATCGATGTCCCGATGGCCTTCTCGACGGAAGACGGCGCGTTCGACGAGTCGTTCGAGGTCACGCTCCGGGCCACGCAGGCCGACGCTGCCTGGTTCGAGCACGCGATCGAGCTCTCCTCTTCCGCGCTGCAAGGCTCCTACGAGGTCACCGAGGTCGATACCGCGGAGTTCAGGGAGGTCTTCCTCTACCTGAGCGGCACGCTGAGCAGCAGCGCCGCCGAAGGCCAGATCGAGGGGCTCGGCGAGTTCGTCAGAGGGAGCGGACCGCTCGGGGCGGTCGGCGTGCAATCGTTCCACGTGGCGGAGTTCTGAGCGCGAAGCCTCGGTCGCACGACAGCCATCTGCGGTGGAGCATGGCTGTCCCTGAGGATGAGCATCAGGCGCGGCGCCGGCGCGTTACTCCGGCTCGTCCGCCGCCGCTGCCTTCGCGGCGTTGATGTAACGCCTGACGCCGGCGACGGCGAGCGCGGCGCTCGCGCCGAGGATCTCGACCCCGCCATGGCCGCTCAGCGTGAGATCCAGCCCGCGGTCGCTCGGCGCGAGCGCGAGCGAGACCAGCGTCGGCGAGTTGCCGAGCGCGCCGAAGCTCGCCGCCACAGGGCCCTCGAGCATTCCAGCGAACGCCTGACGGTCGATGTACACCTGCAGATGCGAGGCGCCCTTCGCGAGCGCCCGGGCCTCGGCGGACGATGGGGTCGCGGCCAGCGATTCCTTGTCCTTCCCGAAGCGCGCGGCGACCTGGGCGAGGTACCTGCGGTCGCCCGCGCCGATCAGGATGAACCCAGGCCGGGTCTCGGCCCTCAGCTCGTTGCCGCCATCGAGATCTTGCGCGAGCGACCCGGGCTTGGCCCTGAGCTTCTTCGTTGTCCGCTTCATGTGCGCGGCGACCGCGCCGAACACCTTCTTTTGCGCTGCCTCATCCGCGGTCGCCAGCGCGATCAGCACGGCGCCGTGCCTGAGCACCTCGGCGCGCCCGGCGCCCGCGAGGCCGAGCTTGTGCTTCGGATCGCGGTAGATCCCGACAGCGGCCTCGCCGCCGAGCGCCCTGTCCACATCGCCGAGCTCGAGCCCCACCTCGGCGAGCGCGGCCGCAGCCGACGCCGCGGCAGGCTCGCCGGCGAACCGGTCGAAGGCGCCGAGGACGTCGCTCACCGTCTTTCCCGGCGACCGCTGAAGGGACAGCCCGAACGTCACGAGCGCTCCCTGGGGCAGCTTCGCCACGGCGGCATGGTCCGTCGCCGCGAGCACCGTGCCGAGCGCGGGAACTTCCGGTCCGTAAAGCTCGAGCTCCACGCGGAGCCCGGGCGCGTCCTGGCTGATGGGAAGGGCGATGAAGAGCCGCGAGCCGGGCTCGGGGCCGGCCGCGCCGCCGCCTTGTACCCGGTGGAGGTCGATCGCGAGCCAGGGATCCTTCGCGCGCTCGGCCTGGAAGAGCGCGGACGTCTTGAACGACGGCTCGCGCTGGCCCGCGACGCGCAGGGCCCTCGACAGCGGCTCCGGCCGGGCGCAGACGAGGGCGACCCGCGCCCCGGCGAGCCACGCGCCGTGGGCGATCACGTCGTCCTCGTCGCCTCGGAGCGCGAACCGGCCCTCGCCGGCCTCGCGCGGCAGCTCCTTCAGCAGCCGCTCGACCGGGGCGCCGTCGCGGAACCGCGCCGCCACGCAGCCGCGCTCGACGAGCGCCCCCAGGGAGTCGCGCGGAGCCGCCTCGCCCCCGACAAACACCGTGGCGCCGTCGAACGATGCCATCAGATCTCGGGCGAGGTCAGGGCTCAGGCCGGGCTGGCGCGCCAGGACCGCCGTGACCTCCGCGAGGAGATCCTCCCGGAGGACCGGCGCAGCGCCGGCGAGGAGCGCGCCGGCCTGCGGGACGCTCGCGACCAGCACCGCGTCGCCGGGGATGACGTCGACGAGCGACTCCACGCTTCGCGGCATCTCGGGGCCCGCTGGCGGCGTGGTCCCCGCGAGCGCCGGGGTCGCGGCCGAGCGCGGCGGCGTCGCCGCGGGGGGCCCTCCGCACGACGCGAGCGCGACCAGCCCGGCCACGGTGACAAGTCGGGGAAACGCCAGGCGCATGGACAGGGGGGTTCTCCTCGTGGACGTGCGCTGTGGTACACCCGACCGGCGCAGGCGTCTCCGCCAAAGCGCCCGAGCAGCCGGCAAGCGCTTGCCCCGGTCGCCGCGCGCGCCCTGCTCATCGCCAGCGATCCAGGGCCGTCCGGGGAGAGAGGGCCGCCCTGGCGCGTCAGCGGCGCAGCTGCGCGCGGACCTCCATCAGGATGATGCCCAGCATGTTCCGCCCGCTCCCGTCGCCGCCGTCGGCCCAGTAGGCGTCGTTCGCTGTGTGCTCGACCAGCTCCGCGTCCCCGGTGTCGAGCAGGGCGCGCCGGAGATCCTCGTGCTGGGTGAACTTCGCCAGCACCACCTCGCGCATGACATCGTCTTTGACCTGCTCCCAGTCGGGGCGCAGCGGGCGGCTCCGCTGCCGGCCCATGCGGGCCGCCTCGCCGGGGCCGGAGGCGTTGCGGATCACCTCCTCGTGCTCGGTGCCGGGGAACTTCTGGGCCTGGAAGTAGTGCTCGCTCGTGGGCCACACCTTGCCTTTGAGCGTGACCGGGTGGCGCGAGAAGTTGGAGAAGAACCCGTGAGCGTCGCCGGAGCGATAGAAGCGGATGACGGTCATGAGCCCAGTCTACCCCACGGCCCCCGCGGCGCCGGGGTGGAACCTCGACGCGAGCCCGCCGCCATCCACGGCGCCGCTACTGGATCGAGCCGATCTGGTCGAGGAAGTCGTTGTAGGCCTGGAACTTGTTCGCGGGAACAACGTCGACGCCGATGTTCACCCGGTGCTCGTCGGGCATCCCTTTCTCGTCGACCATGAGCGGACCGAGGATCTGCTTCGTCGCTTCGAGGCCGATGTGCTGGATGCCATAGAGAATGTAGGGCACGAGGTACCCCTCGTAGTACTGCCGCTGGACGACCGTCGCCTTGATGCGCTTCTTCTGCATGTACTCGACGGTCTTCGGATCGAAGTCGAACGTGACGATGGGGATGTCCAGCCTGCCGGTGTCTTCTGCGGCCATCACGCACCGATACGAGATGTTGAACACGCCGATCATGCCCACGACGGGCGGGTTCGCGTTCAGGATCTGGGTCTTCAGCTGATCGACGTCATAGCCTTCCTGACCGTTGATGAAGACGGCCTGGACCACCTGCGCCGTGTAACCGGTCTGCCCGAGCACATCCAGGACGCCGAACGTTCGCTGGGACCCGTCGTACCACTGCGTTGACGCGTCGCCGTGGACCAAGATTGTCCCTGGCGGGGGGGGCAAGGCTGGGATTTCGTCATCTTTGATCTTGGAATCGAGGAGGGCCTGCGCCGCCTTGGCGCCGGCTTCCTTCTGGATGGCCCCGACGTAGAGCGTGCGCCCCGAGTCCTTCAGATCGGTGTCGAACGTCACCACGTGCAGCTTCTGCTTCACGGCTTCCTTGACGGAGGGCTCGTTGAGGACGTCGTAGGGCGATATGCCGAGGCCCTGGACGCCATCCTCTATCGCGTTCGCGATCTGTTGATTCTGGAGGTTCTGCGACGCCGTACCGTCGTCCGTGGTCATCTGCGTGCTGGGGCCGAGCACGTTCCCCACGGCCTCGAGCTCCCCCATGGCTCGGTTCGCGCCGGTGGCGATCGGCTCGAAGAAGGTGGAGAGGTGCTTCAGCAGGACCACCATCTCGATCGGCTTGAGCCCACTCTGGTTGATCGCCTTGACGAGGTCGTCGATCCTCGCCTCGAGCTCCGTTGGCGTGAACTCGGTGACCGGAGTCCGGTCTCGCCTGATCTCTATGATCTCCTCGGTCGGCTTGTCCGACTGGGCGGCGTCCTCTGCCGCGCACGCCGCCGTCATCAGCGTGAGCCCGAGGGCCGTCATCCAGCATCGTCCTGTCATCTTCATGACATTCCCTCCTCGGCGGCCGGCGAGCACGATGCCGAGATCTGGGACGCGAGTCCCACCAGCATCCTGGTCTCCATACAGTGGAGCCGACATCTGCGATGAACGAACACCATGTCGGTTCGACGGGCGCATTGCAACGTCGTGGGCGTCCTGAAACCCATGTTTGCAATTTTGAGATACGACGTCGACGAAGTGACTGTCAATAGGCGCGGAGAAGCGGCGATGAGGAGTGGCGTGAGGGCTAGGTGGGAGCTCTCGGCTGAAGGCGCCACGCGCAGGGGCGCCTTGGAAGCATGATTACACACCTCGCCTCGCGCCGACGGCGCGTGTCTGCCAGGTCGCCGTCCGTCGCGGAAGGAGGTGGAGAATGCTTGCCAGCGCCGGGGCGACCGTTGTTGCCGACTGCTTCACCGACGGGAGCTTCGACGCGTCGGGCAGCGGCGGCACGACGCACGACGGCCCGCCGGCAGGGAGCACCTACATGTAGGTAACTTGGATCCAGACCGACGGCCGGGTTACGCTGCAAGTTTCGTCGCGAAAAAGTTGTTCGTTCGGTTCGCGATGACGTACCCAGTCGAGCGCGTCCCCGGCCTCAATGGAATCGGGTGGGCGCCGAGCTCCCATCACGTCGACGCCGCCCCCTCAACGCCGGGAGGCGGGGCATCTGCGCGGGCTCGGCCGTAGGACAGGCCACGTCTCTCGAACCATCGTAAGGAGGTTTCTGGTGTCAAAGGTAGTCGTCGTCACCTCGGGCAAAGGCGGAGTCGGCAAGACCACCACGACCGCAAACCTCGCGTCCGGCATCGCGGCCGTCGGTTGCAAGACGATCGCCATCGACTTCGACGTGGGGCTCCGCAACCTCGATCTCGTGATGGGGTGCGAGCGGCGCGTGGTCTACGATCTCGTCAACGTGATTCGCGGAGAGGCGACGCTCCGTCAGGCGGTGATCCGCGACAAGAGGCTCGATTCGCTCTACGTGCTCCCCGCGTCGCAGACGCGGGACAAGGACGCCCTCACGCTCGACGGCGTCGGGCGCATCCTCGACGAGCTGCGGGGCGCGGGCTTCGAGTACATCTTCTGCGACTCGCCGGCGGGCATCGAGTGGGGCGCGCAGATGGCGATGTATTTCGCCGACGAGGCGATCGTGGTGACGAACCCCGAGGTCTCCTCGGTGCGGGACTCGGATCGCGTGCTCGGCCTCCTGGACGCGAAGACCCGCAGGGCGGAGCTCGGCGAGGCGCCGGTGAAGACGCACCTCTTGCTCACGCGGTACGCGCCCGCGCGCGTCGCCAAGGGCGAGATGCTGGCGCACCAGGACGTGCTCGAGCTCCTCGGCATCCCGCTGCTCGGCGTGATCCCGGAGTCGCAGGCGGTGCTCCAGGCGTCGAACGCCGGGACGCCCGTGGTGCTCGATCCGACGAGCGACGCGGCGCAGGCCTACCTCGACGTGGTCCAGCGCTTCCTTGGCGCGGACCGCCCCCACCGCTTCCTGGAGCCGGCCAAGAAGGGGTTCTTCAGCCGGATTTTTGGCGGCCAGGCGGCGACCGTCTGAGGGAGTTCTGCCATGTCGATCATGGACTATTTCCGTAGGTCGCAGCCGAAGTCGGCGACCGTGGCGAAGGAGCGCCTGCAGATCATCGTGGCGCGCGAGCGCGTGCGCCAGACGGGCGAGCCGGACTATCTTCCGCGGCTCAAGCAGGAGCTGCTCCAGGTCATCTCGAAGTACGAGCGGATCGACCTGGACCAGGTGAGCGTGAACGTGGAGCGGAGCGGCGATTGCGACGTGCTCGAGCTGAACGTCGTGCTCTCCGAGTCGGAGCGGGCGGCCGTGCGCGCCGCCGCGTCCCGGGCGGGGGCCGCCGCCGCGCGGAACTGCTGACGCGCGGCTCAGCCGCGCCCTCGCCCCCGCGGCGCGCCCTCCGCCATCGCGATCTCCCGCGCCCGCTCCGACGCCGCCCGGAGGAGCGGTCCGAAGAGATCCGCCGGAGAGCGCTCCTCGGTCCAGCCCGGCGGCACGCCGAGCTGGGACAGGAGCGCCGCGTGCGCCGCGGGCGGCTCCAGCGTCACGTCGAGCGCCGGCGGCGCCTCGCGCCAGGCGTCGTAGTCCTTCGCCGCCATCTTGCCGGGCGTCACCGTCGCGATCGCCGGCGCGCCTCCGGCGCAGGAAGCGCCTTTGCCGGCGCCCGCCCGCTTGGCCCGCGCGCGCGCGGGGGCGCCCCGCGCGGCGCGGATCGCCTCGATCACCTGCTCGCGCGTGCGCCCGCGCAGCTCGAACAGCAGGAAGGGGTCCTTGTCGAACGCCTCCCCGAGCACGTAGTGCGTCGCCGCGACGTGCTTGCAGGGGTTCGCCATGTCGGGGCACGAGCAGGCCGTGGTGAGGTCCTCCGGCCGCTCCGGAAACAGGCTCGTCCCGGCGCTCTGGAACGCGGACTCGATGTCCTCCGGCATCTGGCCCGCGAGGAGCTCCGCCGCGAAGCTCGCCCGCTTCGCCATGGCGGCGATCACCTTCGCCCAGGTGGCGTCGTCGAGCCGCGCGATCGTGAGGATCACCTTGTACGGCCTCGGCTGCGAGCCGGTCACGCGCGCGGTCACGAGGCCGGGCTTCACCGTGAGATCGTGCGTCCTCCCCGTGCGCGCGTACGTGCGCCCGCGCGCGAGGCGGCCCGCGTCGTCGGGCGCCATCCGCTCCAGCGCCTCCACCCAGCGCTTGCCCCACCAGGTCGCGCCGGCCCGCTTCATCCGGATGCCTCGCGCCGGCGGCGGCGGCTTCGGCCCGGCCTCCCGGGGGAACGGCGCCCATCGCGCCGGCGGGCTCATTCCGGCTCCTCGCGGTCGTCCAGCTCGCCCGCGCCGGTCACGGCGTCCCTCGACAGCGCGAACAGCTCGCGCAGCGCCGCGTCGTCGAGCTCGGTGATCCACGCCTCGCCCTGGCCCACCACCTGCGCCGCCAGATCGCGCTTCTGCTCCAGCATCCGGTCGATCTTCTCCTCCACGGTGCCCGCGCAGACGAGCTTGTGGACCTGCACCGCGCGCCGCTGCCCGATCCGGTGCGCGCGGTCCGTCGCCTGGTCCTCGACCGCGGGGTTCCACCAGCGATCGAAGTGGAACACGTGGCTCGCCGCCGTCAGGTTGAGCCCCGCGCCGCCGGCCTTCAGCGAGAGCACGAACACGCGCGGCCCCCGCGGATCGTCCTGGAACCGCCGCACCATCTCGTCCCGCGCGAGCCTCGGCGTGCCGCCGTGCAGGAAGAGGACCTCCGCGTCGAGCGAAGGCGCGAGGTGCCGGACCAGCCGGTCGCCCATCTCGCGGAACTGCGTGAACACGAGCGCGCGATCGCCCGCCGCGAGCGCCTCCTCGAGCATCTCGGTGAGGCGCGCGAGCTTGCCGGACCGGCCCGCGAGCGGCCCCGCCTCCCCGAGGCACTGCGCCGGATGGTTGCAGATCTGCTTGAGCACCGTCAGCAGCGAGAGCACGAGCCCGCGCCGCTCGATGCCCTCGGCCTCCTCGATGCGGCGCATCGCCTCGTCGAGCGCCGCCTGGTAGAGCGTCACCTGCTCGCGCGTGAGCGTGCAGAAGACCCTGGCCTCGTCCTTCGGCGGAAGGTCCTGGAGCACGGCGGGATCGCTCTTGACGCGTCGCAGCAAGAACGGCCCGGCGACGCGCCGGAGCCGCTCTGCGGCCTTGCGGTCGCCGTAGCGCTCGATGGGCACCGCGTAGGCGCGCCGGAACGCCTCGAGCGGGCCGAGCAGGCCGGGGTTCGCGAACTCGAGGATCGACCAGAGCTCGGCGAGGCGGTTCTCGACGGGCGTTCCGGTCAGCGCGACGCGGTGCGGGGCGCGGAGCGCGCGCGCGGCGCGGGCGGTGCGCGACGAGGCGTTCTTGATGTTCTGCGCCTCGTCCAGCACGACCGCGGCCCAGTCCACGCCGGCGAGCGCCGCGGCGTCGCGGCGGAGCAGGCCGTACGTGGTCAGGACGAGCCCGCCTCCCGCGCGGCGCGCGCCGCCGTCGCCGCCCTCGGCGGGCCGCTCGCTCGCGCCGGACGCCCGCGACGCGAGCTCCTCGGCCGAGCGGGCGCGCCCCTCGCCGTAGTGCCGCACGAGGGGCAGGGCAGGGGCGAAGCGCGCCGCTTCCCGCTCCCAGTTGCCGACGACCGACGTCGGGGCGACGAGCAGCGTCGGGCGCGCGTCCTCGGGCGCCGCCGCGCGCCGGCCGACGAGGAACGCCAGCAGCTGGACGGTCTTGCCGAGGCCCATGTCGTCGGCCAGGCAGGCGCCCAGGCCGAGGCTCGCCATCGTCTGCAGCCAGGCGACGCCGCGCGCCTGGTACGGGCGCAGCGTCCCCACGAACCCCGCGGGCGGCGCGGCGGCGCGCTCGGCGCCCGAGCGGAGCCGCTCCATCGCGCGCGCGAGCGCGCCCTCGGCGACCACGGGGACGACAAGGCCGTCGACGCGGGCCTCGCCCGCGAGCGCGCCCTCCAGCGCCTCGCGCGCCGGGATGCGGCCGCCGCCGGCCTCGAGGCGCCGCGCTATCTCGGCGAGCTCCTCGGGGACCACGACCACCCAGGCCCCGCGGTGCCGGACGAGCGGCGATTTCTGCCGCGCGAGGGCGGCGAGCTCGCGCGCGGAGAGCGCCTCGTCGCCGAGCGCCGCCTCCCACGCGAAATCGAGCGCCTCGTCGAGGCCGAGCCCGGCGCTGCCCGCGACGACGCCCGCGGTGCGGCGCGCCGCGCCGACGCGCATGCGGAGGCGCAGGCGGCGCTGCCCCGAGGCGAGGAGCTCGCCCGGCACGACCACGCCGAACCCGGCCTCGCCCAGCGCCGGCGCGGCCTGCGCGAGGAAGTCCCACGCCTCCGCGGGATCGAGGTCCACGTGCTCCGGCCGCGCCTCGCCGAGGGCCCGGGCGATCGGCGCGAAGCGCCGCGCGGCGGCGCCGAGCGCGCCGAGGAGGACCTCCTCGGCGCCGGAGAACGCGCGCCCGAGCGCCTTCAGCGTGCGCCCCTGGGTCTTCCACACGTCGGCGGCGGGCACGAGCAGGCTGGGATCGTCGGTCGCCTGCAGCAGGAAGCGGAGCACGAAGCCGCGGTCGCCCTGGGGCAGCTCCAGCCGGAAGCAGGCGCGCAGCGCGTCGCACGCGCCGAGCGCGGGCCGGACCCACGCGTCGAGATCGGCCACGAGCGCGCGCTCGGCGAGCCCTTCCGCGGCGAAGGCGGGCCGCGGGCCCGTCAGGGCGAGCACCAGCCGGCGCTCCCACGGGGCGCGCGCGGGACGCGGCGCGCGCGCCGGACGATCCGCGGCGGCGCCGCGCGCGAGCGCGTCGGCCGCGGCGTCCAGGAAGGCGCGCAGCAGGGCCTCGGCGGACCAGACCTCCGCGGCGGCGGGCGCCCGGGAGCGCCCGCGGCCCTCGTGCGCGGTGTGCGCGCCCGCCGGCACCGCGTGCGCGGCCGGCGGCATGGCGCGGGCGAGCGCCGCGACGCGCGCGGCGTCCTCCGGGGCGGCGAGCGACACCGCCCAGCGGGCCTCCGTGCGCCCCTGCGTGGCGCCGGCCGGCACCACGCGGGGCACGACCCGCTCCCGCACCACGAGATCGAGCGCGAGCTTGCTCGCAAGGCTCCATGTGGCGACGGACGGCGGCGCTCGCTCGAGGTCGTCCTGGGCCATGCTGGCGAGCGCGGCCAGGCCGTCGAGGAGCGGCGCGGCCTGCCCAGCCCTCCTCCCGGCGCGGCCCGCCTCGGAGACCACGACCGCCTCCGCCGGGGCCGTCGCGCCGAGCGACCGGGCCGCGAGCTGATCCACGGCCGTGTCGTCCCAGAGGAAGAAGCGGAGATCGCCTGGCAGAAAGACGAGCGGCATCGACGCGCAGATCCATTGCACAGCCGGCGACGGCGAAAAGGGGGCTTCACGCGTCGTGAGCCAGAAAAGCGATGGGCCGGACGGGAGCGCTCCCGCTGAATCACGGGTTTAGCCCATTGCGTGTCATGGCTGAGAATTGCCAGAATTTGTTTGAAACCTCTGATCGGGAGGGTTGGAGAACATCTCATGGAAAAAGATCGGGACTCGAGGGAATGGCCCTTGCGGCGTGCTGCGCCGGGAGCATAGCGAGCTCGAGCGGCCGGTTGACGCCGAGCGCGCGCAGGGGCGCCTGGGCCGCCCGCGCGCCGCGCGAGAGGCGGGCCGTCACGTTGTCCGCTTCGGCGGCCCGCTCGCCGTGCCCGGTGGGGTGGAGGGGGCGGGCTTCGTGCCCTGAGCGTGACCGAGATGCCGACATCTGCGGTAAGCGCAATTGTTTGCCCGCGCAGTACTGCGAGGGCACCCCGACGCCCTGATCCAAGATCGCTCTCTGAGGACTGCCGCGACGTGTCGGGCTGCCGCGTCGCGCGGCGAGCGGCGGGGCATCTTTCCGCTCGCCCAACGCGCCCCGCCGAGCGAATTCCAAATACGTTCACGGGCCCGCGGGGATTATGGGGGATGGATCCGTGCCAAACTCGGGCATCCGAGGGCGTTCCGAGTGGCAGCCGGGCGTTTTGCCTTCACTGAGGCGGGAAAAATACGACCATGTCAAAGCGCATGAACCGAAGAATTTTCCTCCGGGGGCTGGGCGGAGCTTGCGTCGCGGCGCCGTTCCTCGGCTCGATCCTCGACCGCTCCGTGATGGCGCAGCCGGCCACGCCGCCGAAGCGGCTGATCGTGATGTTCACGCCCTATGGCTGCATCACGACGCGGTGGTTCCCGAAGAAGTCGCACGGCCCGCTCACCGCCGCGGACCTCCAGTCGACGACGCTCAAGCACCTGGCGCCTCACGTCGACAAGCTCCTCATGCCCCGAGGCATCCGCGCGATGAACGAGTGGACGGCGACGATGGAGCGGGGGCAGGGGAACGATCCGCACACGCAGGTGGTCGGGTCGTACTTCACTTGCCACCCGGTCACTCCCAACAGCGACGACCCGTTCAGCTTCGACGCCGCGACGAAGTTCAACGCGATGCCGACCGGTCCCTCGCTGGACCACGTCATCGCACGACAGCTCAGCCCGCAAGGCACTCCGTTGCTCTTGACCACGGCTGGTCAGAATGAAAGCCCTCAGATGGCGATCTCCTACTCCGCCGCCGAGACCCTCTTCAGGGGCCTCAACCCGTCGCAGCTCTTCAGCAGCCTCACGGGCCTCTTCGAGCCGGGGAAGCCGCCGTCTCCGGACACCTACGCGGCGATGCGCGGCAAGAGCGTGCTCGACATCGTGAAGGATGATCTGCAGAGGCTCGAGCGGTTCGACATGAGCCGTGCCGACAAGCAGAAGCTCTCGGCCTGGAAGGAGCTCATCCACGCGACAGGAAACGTGGTGGGTTCTGCGCAGTGCGACACGGCCCTCGCCACGGCGCTCGGCGCGACGCAAGAGAACATCAGCCTGTGGGGCACGGCCCCGAGCGCCGACGACAAGCTGACGCGGCGAATCTCGGACACGCTGGACGGAGCGGACCTCTGTTCGAACCTCGCCGTGCTGGCGGCGGCGTGCAACGCGAACCCCGTCATCTTCCTGAAATACCCCGGGAACTACGTCTTCAAGGGGCTCGGCGTGACGTACGAGAGCGCCAGCCTCTCGCGTCGCCTGGACAATGCGGGCATGACGGGCACCTGTGTCCCCGGTGCGATCGACATGCTCCTCGCGATCGACGACTACTATGCGAGGAAATTCGCCCACCTCGTCGAGCAGCTGGACCGGATCGAGGAGGGCGACGGGACGCTGCTCGACAGCTGCGCGGCCGTCTGGTTCCAGGACGTGTCGGACGGCTGCGCCCGCAACCTCAACAACCTGCCGATCGTCCAGGCCGGCAGCGCCGGCGGCTATTTCAAGACCGGCTGGGCCGTGAACGTCGATGACGGCTCGCCCGATCTCACGACCGGCAACAGCGAGGGCACGTGTACCGAGGGCACGTCGAACAAGGTCGACGCGATGTCCCAGGAGACGGGGACCGATCCGTCGCTCGCCAACGCGCCGATCAACAAGTACTTCTGCAGCTTGATGAACGCCCTCGGGGTCAAGGCAGGCCCGGATGGCTTCCCGGCGCGGGGCGGTTCGGCGCCGGTGACCCACTACGGCATGTACGACCGGACGGAGGACTTCATCGGCGGCGGGGTCAATCCCCCCACCATCCACGATCCAGGCGAGTTCACCGCGCTCAAGGCGAACTCCTGAGCTGTCGCGTTCCCGAGCCTGTCGGCCCGGGGCGGCGCGCCTGAACGAGATGCCCCCGTCGGCGAGGGGGTGTTATGCTCGCGCGCGTCGAGCGGGCGCGGCGCGGCGCCGTGCCGGGAGGTCGTTGGATGTCATCTGTCAGGGGTTTCACCCTCGAGCTGTCTCGGATCGAGTACGTCGGGCAAGGCCTTGTCCGGCCGGAGTGCGTGATCGTCGAGCCCGGCGGCACGCTCTGGACCTCGGACGCTCGCGGCATCGCGACGCGCATCGAGCCCGATGGCAGGCAGGCGACCCTCGGCCCGGAGGTGCCCGAGCCGAACGGGATGGCGATGGATCGGCAGGGCAACCTCATCGTCGCCAGCATGTCCGGCGGCAAGATCCACAAGCTCCACCGCGACGGCCGGTCCGAGGTCCTCCTCGACTCCATCGACGGCAAGCCGCTCGGCGCGGTGAACTTCTGCTTCATCGACTCGCGGGATCGCCTCTGGATCTCGGTCACGACACGGCATCTCCCGTGGTGGCCCGCGGTCGTGGGCGGCGTCCGCGACGGGTACATCGCGCTCGTCGACGAGAAGGGCGCCCGCATCGTGGCCGACGGCCTCAGCTTGACGAACGAGGTGCGCCTCGACGCCGACGAGCGGTTCCTGTACGCCGTCGAGACCGTCCCCGGCCGCCTCCTCCGGTTCCCGGTGCGCGACGACGGCAGCCTCGGCGATCCCGAGCCGTTCGGGCCCGACAGCCTCGGCATCGGCGGGTACATGGATGGCTTCGCCTTCGACGCCGAGGGCAACATCTGGGTGGTGGCCGTCTGTCGCAACGGCCTCGCGGTCATCTTCCCCGACGGCAGCTACCAGACCGTCTTCGAGGATCCGCGCCCTGCCGTCCTCAAGGCGATGACCGTGAAGCAGAGGAACGGCACCATCGAGCCGGCCGACCTCGGCGCCTGCGCGGGAAACACGCTGCAGCTGCCCACGAGCATCGCGTTCGGCGGCCCCGATCTCCGCACGTGTTACATGGGGTCGCTGGCGATGCCCCACCTCCTCACGTTCCGCGCGCCCGTCGCGGGGCTCCCGCTCTCGCACATGCGGTGATCGGCTTCACGCAGACAACCATCCATGCCTCGCGTTCACCTCGTCACCACCGGCGGCACCATCGCGAGCCGCGTCGATCCGAAGACGGGCGCCGCCGTGCCCGCCGTCCGCGCGGAGGAGCTCGTCGCCGACGTGCCCGCGCTCGGCCGTATCGCCGAGATCGCGGTCACCGAGCTCTGCCTCGAGAGCAGCTGGAACTTCGGCCCGGACAGGATCGCGGCGCTCGCGCGCGCCGTGCGCGATCTCCAGGTCGATCCCGAGGTGACCGGCGCCGTCGTCACCCACGGCACGGACACGCTCGAGGAGACGGCGTTCGCGCTGGATCTGCTGCTCGACGGGGACACCCCGGTGGTGCTCACCGGCGCGATGCGGGACGCGAGCACCGCGGGGACCGACGGCCCGCGCAACCTCGTCTCGGCCGCGCGGATCGCCGTCGAGCCGTCAGCGCGGGGGCTCGGCGTGCTCGTCGCGCTGAACGACGAGCTCCACGCGGCCCGGTGCGTGATGAAGACCCACACGACCGCGCTCGGCACGTTCGCCTCGCCGGGCGTGGGGCCGCTCGGCTGGGTCGACGGCGAGGGCGTCCGCGTCCACGCGCGCCCCGCGAGGACGCCGACCCTGCCGCTCGCGCAGCCCGAGCCGCGGGTCTACCTCGTCAAGATGGCGTCCGGGATGGACGATCTCCTGCTGCGCGCGATCCTTGAGGCCGGGGCGCGCGGGGTGGTGATCGAGGGCTCGGGCGCGGGGAACGTCTGCGGGAGCTGGGAGGGGGCGATCGGCGCGCTGGTGCAGGCCGGCACGCCGGTGGTGCTGAGCTCGCGCTGCCCCGGCGGGCGGGTCACGCCGACGTACGGCGCGCCCGGCGGCGGGCGGCGGCTCCGGGACCTCGGGGTGATCGCCGCGGGCGCGCTCTCGGGGCCCAAGGCGAGGCTCGCGCTGATGTTCGCGCTCGGGGCGGGGCTCGACGGGGCGGCGCTACGCGCGTATTTCGACCGGCTTGCCGGGTAGACCCTCACTCCTTGCGCCCGGGCCGCGCCGCTCGTCACCGGCGCCGCTCGACGCCTTGCGCTTCAGCTTCTCCTCGACCCGCGTGCCCTTGAAGAAGCTCGCGTTGGCCTCGGTGTAGAGCTTGTACGGGTTCTCGAACACGTAGGCCTTGAAGTCCTCGGCGCTGAGGACGCCCTCCTCCACGAGGCGATAGCTCTCCGCGAGCGCCTCGGTCAGGTCGGGGACGTCCCAGTGGCCGACGTCGGAGGAGTAGATGGCGTTGATCTTCACGCCGAGCGGGTTTGCCTTGGCGTTGAACGCAGACGCGATGGTTCGGTCGTCCGACTCGGATCCGAAGAAGAAGTTGTTCACCCAGCGGTCGCGGATGTCCTCGATCTTCTCGATGCCCGCGGCCTCGAAATCATTGCGGTACTCCGGCGCAGGCTGGCGGGCGTCGCTCGTGTACCCGGCGCCCAGCGTGTCGGCGATGAGCTGCTCGCCCTCGATGGAGCGCCCGTTTGCGAGCTTTGCGAGATCCGCGCCGTAGCGCCGGAAGAGCTCGGTGAAGAGCGCGCGGTCGGTCGCCGCGGGGTCGTAGTGCTTGAGGCCCTCCGGGCCGCGCTTCTGGAAGCGGTCGACCAGGTGGATGTAGACCCGCGCGCCCCAGTCGGCCCCGCCTTCGAGCATGCCGATGCGCAGCCCCGGGAAGCGGCGGGTGACGCCGCCGAAGAACAGCGCCTTGGCGAACGCCTCCGAGCCGTCGGCGAAGTGGCCGACGTGGTTGTTCATGTAGTTGCTGATCGACGAGCGCCCCGTCCAGCCCTGGCTCCCGTAATGGGTGAGGACAGGCACGCCGAGCTCGACCACCTTCGCCCAGAAAGGATCGTAGTCGTACTCGCTGTCGATGCCGTAGAAGTCGATGTACGTCGCGTACTTGGCGATCTCCGGGTGGTGCGCCGGCGGGTACTTCTCCGCGATCGCCTTGATGGGGCGGCGCACGCCGCCGGCGATGTTGATCGCCTTGAGCCCGAGCTTCTTGACGGCGAACTCCAGCTCTTCGATGCCCTCCTCGGGCGTGTTCAGCGGGATGCCGGCGACAGGGGTGAGGCGGTCGCTGTACTTGCGAAACAGCTCCGCGTGGTAGTGGTTGATCGCGCGCTGGAGCGCCTGCCGCGCGCCCGGGTCCTTCACGGCGAGCGGCGCGAGGGTGTTGTTCGGGAACAGGACCGAGTAGTCGGACCCTTGCTCCTCCAGGCGCTCGGCGAGCAGCTCCGGCAGGTGGTACGTGGCCACGTCCAGCGTGTTGCGCGTCACCCGCGCCCACCACGGCGATCTGACGGTGCGGTAGTGCTGCCGCTCCTCGGGCGTCTGGCTGTACCAGTCCTTGCCGCTGCTGTTCTCGGCGTTGCGGCGGCGGGAGCTCAGCGCCTTGCGCAGATCGTCGACGAGCTTGGCGCCGCCGTACGTGGCGACGAAGTCCTCCAGCGCCGGCGAGTAATCGTTGGTGTGGATGTCCGTGTCGATGACGGGGTAATCGAGCTTTTCCTTGACCGCCACGGAGGGCGAGGCCTTGAGACGAGCGATACGGTCAGTCATGAAGACTCCGGAGAAGGGTAGGGGTGCACCGAGGCCGCCGGTGGATGGTCGATGGCCGTGCTGGCGCGCCGCTCGCTGCAACACGCGTGCCCCGGCGCCGGTGCCGGGGGGGCTCGCGCTCTCGACCGCGGATCTCGGCGCCCCTCCGGCGCGCTCGCCGCGCGCGCTGCTCGGATCCGAGCAGCGGTTCAGCGCGGCTGCTTCCTCAGCAACACCCGGACGCCTCGTCGCGCGCGGCCCCGGTCGCGCAGCGGTCCTCTCGGCGGCCGTGAAGCGCAGCTAGCAGCTGCTCGCCGGGCCGCCGCCGGGGCAGATGGTCGGGAGGCTGACGCCGGTGGTGGTCCCGTTGATCCAGTCCTTGTAGGTCGAGTGCTGCACCTCGTAGCCGATCCAGCCGCTCCCCTTGGCGAAGTAGTACACCTCGTCTTTCCCGGCGCCGTCGATGATGACCTTCTTGATCACGTCCGTGTAGACTTGACCGTTCGGAGCGGTGACGGAGGACAGGTGCTCGACCGTGTACCGCTGCCACGTCCAGCCCTCGTGCCACGAGTCGCAGGCGCCGCAGGTGGTCTCGCTCTGCGCGTCGACGTAGATGTCGAACGTGTAGGTCTGGACGCCGCGTGACTTGTCGAAATAGCGCGGCAGCACCTTCGCACCTCCCCAGTCGGTGGTGTCCTTCGGGGCCTGGTAGGCGTAGCCGCCCGAAACAGGGTCTCCGCGCCACTGGTGCCTGCAGTCGGTCGGGCAGTTCAGCGCGCCGCACTGCTCATCGCAGTACGTCTGGATGCCGGTGTCGAAGTACGCCCACGAGGTGTCCTTCCACAGCGGGTTCCACTGCTCGTCAGCCGTGTAGGACTCGTAGTCGGCGCCGTTCCTGCCCTTCACGTAGACGAACTGCCTGCGCCCCGAGTCGTCCTTGCCCTGCGGGACGTACCATCGAGCTCCGGTCACCTGCGTTGTGTACTGGGGGCCGCTCGCGCTGCATCCCGGCGTCATGTAGTCGAAGAGGTCGACGACGCTGGAGGTCCGGCACGACGTCGAGGTCGTCCAGATGGGCCTGCCGGCGGTGTTGTAGATGACGAGGTTGCAGTCGTCCTGGAGGGCGAAACGTGCGCCGGGGTTTCCCGCGGTCCTGGAGCTCCAGAGCGCGCGGGCGCCGGCGTAGAGGACCAGGTTCCCGTCGGTCTGCATGATGAACCTCGTCGTGTCTGACCGGGGCGCCGTGTGCGTGGCCCAGGACGCATCGGTCTCGTCGTAGGCGACGACGTTGCCGTCCGTCTGATGCACGAGCCTCACCCGGCCGTTGCACGACCGGATCGACTGGCTTCGATCGAGAGACTCCCCCGGGGCGAGCCCGCCGCACGCGAGGGCGCCCTCGGCCGTCCCGGTGAGCTCGTCTGGCGCGGCGAGCTCGTCCGACTCCGACGAATGGCCGGAGCCACAGGCGGAGAGAGCTGCCGGGATCGCCACGAGGACCAACGGATAAAAGAATCGTTTCATTGCAAGCGTCTCCTTCTCGGAATGCAGCGCAGAGAGGACGGCGCTGGGTGCGCGGAGCTCACCCGACGAGCCGTCACCTGCGGCCAGGGAAGGCGCCGACCGTCTGGCCGGGGCAGCTGCGCCCCGGAGCGGCGAAGGGCCGTCTTCCTTCAGGCTCCGCTGCGCGGTCCGCGTCCCGTCGCGTGCCATGAGCACCCCGCATGCCAGACATCCGCAGCGCCCCTCGGGCCGCGCGAGCGGCGCCTCGACCTCGGGTACGCAACGGCTGCGTAGAAGGGGCGAGTGGAGAACGCAGGGCTTGCTCAGGTAAGCAAACCTTGCTGGCGCCCCGACCGCCACCGGAAGGTCGGGCCGCTCCGGCCATCGACGATTCTTTCTGGCGGGGCCGATCGGGCTGCCGGTGGCACCGGAGGGGTGAGCAAGCTTGGGCCGAACGTCGACCCACCGTGTTCTGAAACGCTCGAATCAGCCGTTTCCAGGACGCGGAGCCGAAAGGCCCCCGGACGACCTCGATCCGCGGTGGCCGCCTGAACGTGTCTCCGTGCGGCAGGAGGACAAGGCGCTGTAACGGCACGTGCGCGCCAATCTGCACGGCCGTTCAGCGCGCATGACGATCATTCCGCGCCGGATTGGCGGCTGATACCTCAATGATCACGCGACCGTCGAAGGCTCGCTACCGGCCCGGGCGGACGTATCGTGGGCCGGACGGGGATCACAATCGCCTAGACGATGACAAGTTTTCATGAAAGCATCGCACATCTCGCCCTCTTCGGACCAGCTACGCCCGGTCGCATTGCTCGACCCATCTGCTCCGCATGCATAGCCTCGAGTTCCTCCACAAGCAGGTCGTACCGGCGTCGCGGCGGCGATTCGCGGCGGCGCTCGCGAGCATCGGTCTTTCGGCTTGCCACGGCCCGCCCGCGGGCGGCGGCGCTCCCGATGCTGGCGCGCCGTCCGCGGAGCCAAGCGCGAGCGCCGCGGCCGCCGACACGACGCCGAGCGGCGTCAGCCTCCGTGACGTCTACGTCCGCACGGCCCCTTATACGACGGCCACGATGGGCCACTTCGCCACGGGCCTCGCCCTCGCGGACATCAACGGCGACCATCTGCCAGACATGATCGTGTCGAACGGGAACGACATGAGCCCGCAGCCGCTGGTGGTCTTCACCAACGATCCCCGCAACGGCAACCGATTCGCTTCCTGGCCTACCTGGCTCGCCGACGTCAACGAATATCACGGCGGCCTCGCGGTCGGCGATGTCGACAACGACGGCTGGCTCGATGTCGCTGTCGCCGTGGCGTTCGGCCGCGATCGCGACATCTCGGGCGGAGGCGTCCGCATCTACCGGAACCTCGGAGGCAAGCTCGAGCAGGCGCCGTCGTACAGGACCTCCGATCACTACCTGACCGCTGGCTGCGCGCTCGGCGATATCGACGCCGACGGGGATCTCGACCTCGCGGTGGCGGTGATGCTCGAGGGCACCGGGACCATCCCACCGACCCCCGGCACGCCGCCTCCGACGCCGGGCCGCGCGCGGATTTACCTCAACGAAGGCGGCTCGATCGCGAGCAAGCCGGCGTGGCGATCCGAGGTGGAGATGATCGCCGGCGACGTCACCTTTGCCGACGTGAACCAGGACGGCTGGATGGACCTGGTGGTCTCCGGCGAGCACGCGCAGGTCTTCTATGGGCACGCGCCGAAGCCCGGCGAAAAGGTGCCCCTCGCCGTCCGCCCGAGCTGGGAGTCGAAGGACACGTTCCCGTTTTCCTACTCGGTGGATGTCGGGCGCTTCGGCCAGGACCCCGCCCTGTCGCTGGTCGTGTCCGACAGCTGCCTGTTCAGCGATTGCGACAGCCGGTTCGTCATGTTCACGCCCGCGTCGGGGAACGAGTCCGTCTGGCGCTCGGCTCCGGTGCAGTATGCCTCGAAGGTCTACCTCGCCGATCTCACCGGGGACGGCAACCTCGATCTCATGGCCGGCCAGTGGGGGCCCAACAAGCAGGGCGGCGCGCTGTGGGGATTCGATGGATCGGCGAAGAGCCCGCCGTTCGCCGCATCGCCGGATTTCGTGACCGAGACCAGCTCGGTGCTCGAGGGGCTCGCCTCGGCCGACGTCAAGCGGCGGTGTCTGCGCACCAGGCGATACGAGCTCTCGTCCACATCGAAGCGCGCCGTGATCACGCTGCCCGATCGCCGGATCGCGGCGTACCGCAAGGTCCTCCGGAACGGCGCCGAGCTCCGGCCGTCGCAGTACACCTGGACGCCGGCGGGCAACTGGATCTCGCTCCGCAAGCCGCTCGACGCCGGCGACCGGATCGAGGTGGAGTACGAGTACTCCCCTGTCCAGGACATGGCCGTCGCCAACTTCCAGAACTACAGCCCTAGCATAGGCAATTACGTCTTTTTTAGCTTCCTCGAGCCCCCAACCTGCCCCCCTTGACGCCGCCCGGACCTGCGGCACACGCCGAACATGCACGACACAACAAAGCTCTCTCGTCTGATCACCGAAGCTGCCCGAGACCACGAGGTCAGAACGCGCATCCGCAGCGATCCGGAGTCCGTCTTCAAGGAGTACGGGCTCTCCGACCCGGACATCGCGCTCCTGCGGCAGAGAGATCTCGGCGCGCTGGCGAAGCATCTCCCCGCCGAGGTGTTCGAACGCCTGCTCGATCTCCTGAAGACGCTCGGGGAGGCACACATCTGCATCCCCTGGCCGCCGTCATCGATCACGGTGACGGAGATCACTCCGGCGAGCACCCCCCCCGGCGCGCTGCCGAAGTCCGTCAGGGTCAAGGTCACCGGCACTGGCTTCGAAGCTCGGGCGAATCTCAGCTTCCAGCACCCGTCTCGCACCGTGAATGCCACGACGGTCAGCGTGACCCCGGGCCCCTCATCGAGCCTCATCGCCGATGTCACGTTCGCCCTGGGAACGCAGGGGAGTTACAATGTCGTCGTGACCAATACGGGCGGCCTCAGCGGCACCTTGTCGATGGGCTTCACCGTGACCAGCAGCTGATCCTCCTGCGGAACGAGGCCGCGATGCTCCACCCGATGGGCGGGCTCCTCGACGTCGTGGCCCCATGGCTCCCAACGTCGCTGCTCGCCGAGCCATGGCGCGCCCGGATCCGGGACCTCGCCGAGCAGCTTCCCCCCGCCTTTGACTGGGGGCTCCTCGAGTGTCGCCTCGGACAGGGCGACCCGCGCGTCGATTTCATCGTGTGTGCGTCGGCCCGCGACGGTGGCCGCGAGCGGCTCGCGTCGCTGCCGCCGGGCCACGCGGCAGAAGGGACGCTGGGCGCGGCGGGGCGATTCGCGGAAGAATGGAGCCGGGAGGGCTCGCCGATTCACCGCAGCGTCCCGCTCATCTGGCTCGAATACGATATCCTGCCCGATCGCAGCGCGGCGCCGATCGTGTTTCCCTGCGTGGACCCGAGCTATTTGTCCCCGGACCCCGTGCTGCCGCTCGCGATCCCTGAGCTGCGGGCGGTCTGCGCGAGCGTCCTCGGCCTCGCGCTCGGCCGCCCGGCGCATGAAGAGGTCCTCGACATGCTCGAGCGCTGCGCCGCGCTTCTACCCGCGAACAGGCGTGTCCTGAGCATCGCGGCGATGCCGCGGCGCGGCCTTCGTGACGTGCGGGTTTATGTCGCCTTGCGCCTCGCAGAGATCCCGGCCTGGCTCCGGGCCATCGGCTGGTCAGGCTCCGAACGGCTCATCGACAGCGGCCTCGAGCTCCTCGGCCCGGGCGAAGAGCTGTTCGGCGTCCACATCGACGTCGCGGAGACCGTGGGACCGTACTTCGCCGTAGAGCGGTATGCGGGACCTACCCCCGCGGCCACGGCCGAAGGCCTTCGCCTGCTCGAGCGGCTCGTCCGGAGCGGCGCGTGCGCTCCCGAGAAGGGCGAGGCGATCGCGCGCTGGTCGGGCGCCACGAAGGTCGACCTGCCCGGCGCTGGATGGCTCGTCCGCGTCGACCGGCAGTTTTACCTCAAGCTGATCCCGCGCCCCGACGCCCCGCCCGAGGCCAAGGCATACCTCGGGTTTCACCCCTCCTTCACCCTGCTCTGAGCGGGCCGCGCGGGCGCGTCACACCTCGAGCAGGCGGGCGTCGAACGGCGCGAAGACCCGCGTCCAGCGCTCCGGGTCGGCGATGCCGCGCGCGCGCATCCAGTCTTCGGCCTCACGCACCTGGTCGGCCCGGGAGGTGAGCTGGCCGAGGAGGCGCTTCGCGCAGGCGGCGGAGAGGCCCATGTCGAGCGCGGTGTACTGTTCGATCGCCGACCCCAGGAGCTCGCGCGCGCGGCGGCGATCCCCCTTGAAAGAGGTCGAGGCCGCGCGGATCAGCGCGGCGTGCGCCTTGCCGTCCTTGCGAATCGGCTCCTCGTCGAGGGTCCTCGCGATCGCCTCGCACGAACGGAGGGCCTCGCCGCTCGTCCTCGCGAGCGAGAGCTGGACGCGCGCCTTCATGAGCCACGCGTCGATGCGCGACATCGGCAGGCGGAGCATCTGGGCGCGCTGGATGCGCGGCCAGTCCCGCTCGAGGCGCGCCCGCGCGGCGTCGGGCCGGCCCTCGTAGAGGTCGCAGTAGGTCTCCACCCGCGTCGAGTAAAAGTGCTGGACTGTGTACCCCTCCTGCGTCCAGCGCTCGAGCACCCACCGCGCGAGCCTTCGCGCTCCGTCGGTGTCGCCCCGCGCGATGCGGCAGTACGCTGCGTCCTGCGCGAAGCGCACCTGCCCGTAGAGATCGCCCCGCTCGCTCGCCTCGAGCTGGGCCTCGGTCGCGCGCCGCTCGAGCTCCTCGATCTCTCCGCGCGCATCCAGCCCGACGTGCACGAGGCCGTCGCCCACCGCGCACTCCCAGTGCACGCCGCTGCACCGGTCGCGCAGGAGCCGGGCGCCGCGATCGGCCTGCTCGAGCGCTCGCCAGCGGCCGACGTACATGTGCTCGAAGGCTCCCCAGATCAAGATGACGCCTTCGAGGTAGGGCGAGCCGCTCTGCCGCGCGAGCTCGCTGGCGCGGGTGAGGTAGGCCTCTCCACGCCGCGAGAGCCAGGCCCCCATGAAGCGCATCGTGCCGCCGACCTGCGCCAGGCTGCGGCCGACCCGCGTCGGCTCCCCGGCGTCGAGGGCGAGCAAGAGCGTGTGGAAGCTGAACGCGAGCCCGTGGGTGGGCAGGATGGGAGTGAGCCCCTTGCCGAGCGCCCAGCACAGGTCGATGCGGGCCAGGGCTTCGGCGGCAATCGAGGCTTCGGCCCTGGAAGCGAAGGCGATTCCTCGGAGCTGTAGCCGGATCAGCTTGTCCAGGATGACCAGCGTCGCTCGCCCCGCCGACGCCGGGTAGGCGACGCCGAGCTCCTCGAGGAGCGGCCTGGCCACCGAGAGGCTCTGGTCCACGTGCCCGGCGACGAGGTATGCCTCGACGGCCTGCCGCACGAGATCCCGCCGCTCGTCCCGCGGCGCGCCCCGTGCGGCGTCGAGCAGGACCGGCGCGGCCTCGACGCAGCGCCCCGCGTTGATGAGCGCGCGGCCCCTCCGGACCCCGAGGACACGGAGCTGCTGTGGCTCCAGAGGACCCCAGGCGATCGCCTGGCCGTAGAGCTCGGCGGCGCGATCGAAGGCCAGGGCGGCGTCGGCCTGCTCCGCGGCCAGCACCGTGTACTCCGCGGCGCGCGCCATGTCCCCGGCCCCGTGGAAGTGGTGGGCCAGGAGCTCGGGCTCCGCGTCGGGCGTCGCGAGGATAGCCTGCGCCAGCGCGCCATGAAGGGCGCGGAGCTCGTCGCTCGGCAGCTCGGCCACGACGCTCTCTCGGATCCGATCGTGGTAGGGCTCGACGAGATCCGTGCCCTTCGGCCCGCGCGTCCGGACGAGGCGCGCCGCCCGGAGATGGGCGAGGGCGCTCAGCGGATCTTCGCCCGGAATCCGCGCGGCGGCGGCGACCGCCTCCTGCGTGAGCGGCCGCGCGGCGACGGCGACCGCGCGGAGCACCTTGCGCGCGTCGTCGGGGAGCTGCGCGACGCGCGCCTGCACGACGCGCTCCAGCGAGAGGCGGCGATCGTCGCCGGGCGCAGGTGCGGTCGCGGCCTCCCGGGCCAGCTCCTCGACGAACAACGGGTTGCCGCCCGACTCCCGTGCGATCCGCTGCCCCTCCTCCGCGGAGAGCTCGCCGCCGCGTATCTGCCCTGCGAGCTCGACCGCCTCGTCCGGCGGGAGCGGGGCGAGCTCGACGACGGTGGGCTCGATCACCGGGATCTGGGCGTCGCGGAGCGCCTGGATCTCCCTGAAGAAGGGGCTCTGGGCGGCGTCATCGCTGCGGTAGGCGGCGAGCACGAAGAGCGGCGCCGGGTCGCTCGGCGAGAGCAGCTCCACGAGGAGCGCCGCGCCGTCCGGGTCCGCCCACTGGAGATCGTCGAGGAACAAGACGACGCGCTGCCTCGCACACAGCCGGACGAAGATCTGCTTGAGACCGATGAACGCCCGGCGCCGCAGCTCCAGCGGATCACGCGCGTCGGCCGGCGCCGCGGGCAGCTGTCGGAGCGACGGGCAGGTGCGCAGCACCGGGAAGATCCGTGCGGCGAGGTGCACGTCGCCGGCGAGCAGCGCCCGCTCCACGATCTCCGGCAGGCCGGCGATGTACTTCGCGAGCGCGTCGACGATGGGATCGAAGCCCTTGTACGGGACCGACTCCCACTCATAACACCGCCCCGAGAAGACCAGCGGCTGATCGAGATCGCGCAGCAACTCGAGAAAGCGCCGCGCGAGAGCCGATTTCCCGATCCCCGAGGGGCCTTTCAGATGGACGTAGGCGGGCGCGTTCGCCCCGCTGCGCCGGTAAATCTCCTGTACGACCTCGAGCTCTTGCTTCCGGCCGATCAGCGGCTGCCTCGGCGCCTCGCGCGGCGGCGCGACGCCGAGCCGCTCGAGCACCTCGGCGCCGGAGGGACGATCGCCCGGGGCGGTGGCGAGGAGCCGAACGCAGAGCTCGTCGAGATCGGCCGGAACGTCGGCGCGGCGCGACGAGGGGAGCGGCGCGGCGAGCTGCGTCCGCGCGAGGAGGCTCTCCCACATGGAGCCGGGGAAGGGGAGCTCCCCGGTCAGGGCCTCGAACAGCATCAGCCCCACCGCGTACCAATCGCTGGCCCGGCTCGGCTCCCGGCCGCCGACTTGCTCGGGCGAGAGGTAGAGCGGCGTAGCGGCGAGCTCGCGTCCCTCCCCCGGGGCGGCGTCAGGCGACGGCGACGAAGGAAGGGAGAGCCCGAAGTCGAGGATCACGACGCGCCCGCCGCGCTCGATGAGCACGTTCTCGGGCTTGAGATCGAGGTGGAGCAAGCCGGACGCGTGCAGGGCTGCGATGCCCCCGGCGAGCTGCCGCAAGCTCGCGTAAATACCGTCGCTGTTCCAGAGCGGAGCGCCGTCCGCCGAGCGGCTGGCTCTGATCTGCTCGAAGTAGGTCCGGAAGTCGGATCCGTCGATGAGCTCCATCGTGAAGAACCATCTGTCCTTCTCGGCGGTGAGCTCGTACAGCTGAATGAGGTTTGGATGGGACAGATCGGCGGCCCTGCGGAACTCGTTCTTGAAGCGGTAGAGGGTCTTTGGGTCCAGCCGCCGGAGCGTCTTGAGGGCGAAACGGCGGCCTCGCGCCGCGTCGACCGCCTCGTAGACCACACCCATGCCGCCTGCGCCCAGCCGCCGCAGCAGGCGGTAGGGGCCGAGTCGATCGCCAGCGTCCTCCGATGGCCGAGCAGCACCAGCGTTCTCCATATCCGGTCCTTTCACAGAAGCGCGCTGTCTGCCATTCTCGCCGCCGAGGATTGCTCCTGTGGTCCTGCCGTGCTGTCAGGGGCGTCGAGCTCGAAAGCCTCCACGGTATCGGTGAGGCCCTGGAGCTGAAGGAGCCCCGCCGCCTTCAGCGTGAAGGTATCCCGGAGGAGCTTCTGCGCGCTCGGCCCGACGGCGATGTGACCGGAGAGCGCTGCCGTGGCCAGGCGCGCTGCGAGCCAGGGCGTCGTCCCGGTGACCGGCCTCGTGCCGCTCCGCTCGGCGGCCAGCGGGTCCATCGTGACCGGCCCTGATTCGATGCCCATACGGGCCGTGAGCGCGGCGAGCGGCTCGTCTCCCTGTCTCGACGCCGCAGTGGCGACGGCGAGCGCGGCGCGCGCCGCGCTCGCCGGATGGCCGAAGAGGAACAGCGCCATGTCGCCGATCACGGCGGAGAGGTGTCCGCCGTGGACGCTCGAGAGCTCTGCGCAGCGCTGCAGCCCCCGGCGCAGGAGCGCATCGAGCTCGCCGAGATCGCGCGTTGCGCTCCTCGCCGAGAGCGCGTAGCACAGGGCCGTGGTGGAAGGCAGGCAGTCCTGGGACAACCCCGCCATGGAAACCGTGGGCTGGTCCGCCCCTATGCGGATGGGCTCGACCCGGCTCCGCCACGGCGCGCTGGGCTCGAGGACGCACTCCTCTATCTCCCGGAACAGCGCCGACGCCGCGACGTCGCGCGCGTGCACGTCTTTTTCAAGTACGCGCCTGAGGATCGCGCCTATCGGTTCTGCTCGGATCGGCGCGGGGATCGGGATCGGCTCGGGGCCCAGCTGCTGGGCGATCGCCGCCAGCAACGAATCACCCGACAGCACCTGACGGCCTGTGAGACACTCGATGAACACCAGCCCCCACGCGAAGAGATCCGACCGAGGCGTCGGCGGAAAGGCTCGGAGCTGCTCGGGCGCGGCGTAGCTCGGCGTCCCGAGCACCTCGTTGGTCGCGGTGATCCTGGCGTAGGTACCGTCGATGAACGCGCCGATCCCGAAGTCCAGCACCAGCGCGTTTCGCCGCGCGCCTGTCGGGATCACCATGATGTTGCTCGGCTTGAGGTCACGGTGGACGACGCCTTGAGCGTGGGCGCACGCGAGCGCGTCGAGGACCTGGAGCATCAGGTGCCGCGTCTCCCGCGGGGCGAGCGCCCCCTCTTCGGCCAGCACCTCGCTGAGATTCTTGCCAGGAGCGAAGTCGAAGACCGCGTAGGGGAACCCGGACACGGTCTGCCCGAAATCGATGAGGCGCACGATGTTCGGGTGATGGAGCTGGCCGCAGAGCTGCATCTCGCGACGGAAGCGGGCAAGGCGCTTTTCAGCGGGATGCGCGTCCCAGGTCTGGACGTCCAGCACCTTGATGGCGACCGTCTGCGTGGTCGCGAGCTGGCGGGCGCGGTAGACGATGCCGAAGCCGCCCTTTCCGAGCTCTTCGAGCAGCTCGTACCGCCCCTCGAGCACTGTGCCCGGCTCGAGGTTCTCTATATCGTGACGTATTTCCATCTGCACCTCAGCGACGTCCGCACGCCGTGCCTCAATAAAAGCGCAGAAGCGAGCCCATTGGACGGTTAAACCCGAGAGCTGTCAAGGGGCGCGGCCCGCGCCGAGCTCGCGGCGTACCTCACGGAGCAATGCATTCACATTGAAATCGTCCATTGTAGACACGTTCGCGGGTGAGCTCCTCCAGACGTCCCCTGGCGCTTGGGATCGGGCAGCCCATGCGGGAACCCGGTGACGTCCCGGGCGGTCGTCGTCCCCCGCGGACCCCCACCGCGCCGCGGTCCATCTCAGGCGCAGTCTCGCAAACGCCCATTCGCTGGGCCCGCGTTGGGCCACGGCCAAGCCCCGCTCGACGGGAAGTCAGACGGAAACAACTGAGGCTGCTGAGCTTTCACCCGGCCCATCCTCGGTGTCGCAGAAATCCTGGCGCGATGATGACACACCGAACCAGCGCTCCCAGCGGAGCGCCGGCGAGCGCGTCACGCCGGGCCGAACAGCGCGAGGCACTGCGCGTCGAGGACGCCGCCGACGAGATCGAGCGGCGCGCCAGAGCTCTCGTTCATCCACTTCGCCGGGACGGCCAGCTCGCGCTGCGCGCCCCCGGTCGCCGCCGTGACCTCCTGCATCGTGCAGCCGAAGACGACGCGGCTCACCCGGGCGAGCCAGGCCGCGGTGAAGCACATCGGGCAGGGCTCCACGGTCGTGTACAGCGTGTATCCCTGCAAGTCCGGCCCGGCGGCCGCGCAGGCGCGGCGCACGGCGCCGACCTCGGCGTGGTACGTGAAGTCGCGCTGGCCGTTCACCTCGTCGGTCGCCTCCGCCACGACCGTGCCGTCCAGCGCGACCACCAGGGCGCCGAACGGCGGCTCACCCGCGCGCTGCGCGCCGCGCGCGAGCTCCAGCGCGCGCGCCATGAGCGCCTCGTCGCGGCTCATCGGACGAGCCTCGGGTCGAGCAGCGACTCCGGCGCCGGCGCCTTCTTGACGAGCTTGGACTCGACAGCGAAGTCGACAACCGCCTTCATCGAGGCGTACACGGGGCCGGCCTTCTCCGCCGTGCCGAAGAGCTGCTTGTTGTCGGCCAGGTCGTAGATCTTGTCGCCGGCCAGCATGCCCTTCACGTCCTCGGGCGGAGCGCTCAAGTACTTGCCGACGATGGGAATCGCCTTGTCGGGCTCGCCGCGCAGGACGCGCACCCCCTGATCGATGGCGCCGATGAACCTCGAGCAGGCGTCACCGGACTCGGCGAGCCGCGACCTCCGCACGGCCACCGCGTCCATGATGGTGTCGGGGACGCTGGCGCTCGAGAAGATCACGCGACCGCCGCCCTTGGTCGCCTTGGTGATCCACGGCTCCCAGGTGACCGCGGCGTCGACCTTCCCCGCCACGAACGCGGCCCCGGCGTCGTCTGCGCTCATGCTCGTGACCTTCACGTCGTCCGCGGAGAGCCCGGACTTCTTCAGGCCGGCGAGGAACAGCATGTGATTGACCTCGCCGAGGGTGAGCGCGACCGTCTTGCCCTTGAGATCGGCCATGGACGCGACCCCCTCCTTCGCCACCACCGCGTCCGCGCCGTTCGAGCTGTCGATGAGCGCGATGGCCACGACGTCCGTGTCGCCGTTGCCGCTCAGCACGGCCAGGTTCTGCAGGGTCGTCAGGCCGATATCGAGCTTCCCCGCGGCCAGCGCCGGCAGCGTGTCCCCGGGGTTCGAGAACGGCTTGAGCTCGACGTCGAGGCCAGCCTGCTTGAACAGCCCGAGCTCGTTCGCGATGAACACGCCCGCATAGCCGATCCACAGGTCGTGCCCCACGGTCAGCTTCACCGGCGCGTTCGCCGCGGCCCCGGGCTTCTCGCCCGGCGCAGCGGCGGCGGGCGCCTCGCGCGCTGGCTCGTCCTTCTTCGAGCAGCCTGGCGACAGGAGGAGGCAGGCGAGCGCTGCCCCGAGCTCTAGCACGACGGTCCTTCGGTTCATGGATCCTCTCCCCTCGGCGTATGCGTGAGCCCGAGGAGCAAGCGGCGGCGCTGCTCCTCGGGGCGGGCCTTCCCCCGCAGGAGCGAGAGAATATCCCGTTTGAGGCGCAGCAACGCCTCATCGAGATCGAGGTCGGGCGAGCGATCCGCCCGGGGTACCGGCACGTCGAACGTGGCCACGACGCGGCCGGGGCGCTCGGAGAAGACCACCACGCGATCGGACAGGATCAGGGCCTCCTCCACGTCGTGGGTGACGAAGAGCGTCGTGATCCGGTGATGTCGGATCACATGGAGCAGGAGCCCCTGCATCTCCTCACGTGTCTGGGCGTCGAGGGCGCCGAACGGCTCATCCATCAGCAGCACCTCCGGCCGCGCGGCGAGCGCCCGCGCCAGCGCGGCGCGCTGCTGCATGCCGCCGCTCAGCTCCGCGGGCGCGCTGTCGCGGAAGTCCCACAGATCGACGAGGCGCAGCAGGCGCTCGACGCGGTCCGCCTCTCGCTCGGCGCCGGCCTGCCGCGCCCGGCCGCGGTGGCGGGCCAGCGTCAGCGGGAAGCGGACGTTCTCCCGCACGCTGAGCCACGGGAAGAGCGTCTGTTGCTGGAACACGACGCCGAGCTCGGCGCCGGGGCCGAGGACGCGTTCGCCGCCGAGCGTGACGGTCCCGGTGGTCGCCGGCTCGAGCCCCGCGACGATGTGCAGCAGCGTCGATTTCCCGCACCCGGAGGGGCCCACGAGGCTCACGAACTCGCCCTCGCCGACGTCGAGGTCGAGCGGGCAGAGGGCGCTCGTCTCGCCGCGTCGGCCGGCGAACGCCTTGCTGACGCCGCGCACGGAGAGCGTCACGCGCCGCGCCCCCTGGCCCAGCGGAAGAGCCGGCGGTGCGCTGCGCCGAACGCCCAGTCGAGCCCCAGGCCGATCGCGCCCAGCACCGCCAGGTACGCGTAGATGCTGGGCGTCTGGATGAAGCGATAGAACCTGAGGACGCGGAAGCCGAGGCCCTCGGTGGCGGCCACGAGCTCCGCGACGACGACGTAGCTCCACGCCCACCCGTTGCACATGCGCAGCGCGCTCCAGATGCCGGGGAGGGCGGCCGGGGCCAGCACGCGCCAGACGATCTCCCGCCGGGTGGCCCCGAGGCTCTGGCTGACCTGGAGCAGCGGCGCCGGGACCCGCCGCACCTCGTCCGCGGTCATGAGCAACAGCTGGAAGAAGGTCCCCAGGAAGACGAGGAGGACCTTCGCGCCCTCGCCGATGCCCGCCGCGATCATGACGAGCGGGATCAGCGCCGGCACGGGGACATAGCGGAGGAACTCGGTCGGCGGCTCGATCAGCGCGGCGATCGATCGGAACGCGCCGGCGAGCACGCCGAGCGGCACCGCGAGGAGCGCGGCGGCCACGAACCCGGCCGTGACCCGGAGGAAGCTATAGCGGACGTCGAGCCAGAGCTCCGCCGAGCCGAGCGCCTCGGCCGTCGCCCGCCCGATGCTCGCGAGCGTGGGGGCGAGGGCGGTGTTCACCCCGTCGCGGCCCGTGAGCCCGGCGTACGCCGCGAGGGTGGCGAGGAAGCTCGCCGCGCCGAGCGCGAGACGGACCCGGGCGGAAACGGGGCGGCCGAGCGCGAGCCAGCGCGGCGGTGGTCGCTCGCACTGTCGCGACGGGGCCCGCGGCGCTCGGTCGCCGGGCATCCGTCAGCCGAAGAGCTGCATCACCGCGGCGCTCTCGGTGACGTAGGCGAACGCGTTGCTCATGCAGAGGATCGCGGCGTCGTGGAGCTCCCGTGAGGTCCCGGCCACGGCGTCGACCGGGAGCAGCACGCGGTAATCCAGGTTCCTCGCGGTGAGCACGGTGCTGAGCACGCAGATGTTGGTGCACACGCCGCAGCAGATGAGGTTCTCCACCCGCTTGCACCGGAGCAGCAGGTCGAGGTCGGTGCCCAGAAAACAGTCGTAGCGCCGCTTGGTGAAGATCCGATGATCCTGCGGCTCGATCCGCAGCCCATCGACCATCTCGGCGCCGCGGGATCCCTCGAGGCAGTGCGGCGGCTCGAACTCCAGCTCGATGCCGAAGTCGCACCGATCGGCCCTGTGCATCTCCTGGGTGAAGACGACCGGCAGGCCGTGCCCTCTCGCCCACGCGGCGAGCGCGTTGACGCGCTGTACGATATCGAGCGCCCCGCGCGCCTCGCAGGGCGCGCCCTCCTCGACGAAGTCCCGCTGCATGTCGATGACGAGGAGGGCGGTGGTGGCGGGCCGGATCTGGTCGAGGGGCAACGGGCGGATACGCGGCGTCATCGCTGGCCTGGACGTTCGACGCGCGGGGGACACCGGGCGCGTCGAGCTCGCTGAGGTGTGGTGAAGTGGTGAACCGACCGTCTCTACATCAGCCGGGAATGCAGCGTTAAAAGGCTGAACGGAATTTAGCCGGTGCTTCGCCGGAGGGTCAAGCGAGACCTCGGTGCGTGAGCACTTCGAGAGGGCGTGAGGTCGCCCGCTGCGTGGAACAAGGTGCGAGGGAGGGAGAGGTCTCTCGGCGCCGCTCGGCGTCGCCTGACGTCTCTTGACGTCTACAGTGGCGCCATCTGCCGCACGCCCGTCATCTCCTTCGCCGCGCCATCGCGTAACGCACGCCGGCCCGGAGATCTCTCAGGAGGACGATCCCCTCCAGCGTCTCGCCGAGGCTCGCGAGCGCCGCGGCGGTGCTGGCCGACATCCCCACGAGGACGCTCTCGGCGCCGAGCAGGCCCACGGCCTGCACCGCGCGCAGGAGGTGGAGCGCGACGGCGCTGTCGATCATCGGGACGCCGGTGAGATCGACGATCACGAGCTCGGCGTCGTGGCGCTCCACGCCTTGCAGGAGCGCCGCCATGAGCTGGGCGCCCCGCATCGTGTCGAGATGGCCGATGAGCGGCACGACGATGACCCCGTGGTCGATGGGCAGGACCGGCGTCGAGAGCGCGGCTATCGTCTCGAGGAGGCGCGACTGGATGCCGAGGAGATCGGCCTCGGTGCTCCGCAGCGCCTCTTCCGTCCTCTTTCGTGCGGTCATGTCGACCACGACCCCGACCATCCCGATCACGCGCCCGCTCGCGTCGCGGAACGGGACGTTGTTCTCCAGCGTCCAGCCGTCGCTCCCGTCCTCGAGCTTCCACCGGAGCTCCACGTTGATCCGCGGGATCCCCTCGGACATGATGATCTCGTCGTTCTCGCGGTAGCTGCGCGCGACCTCGTCGACGAAGATCTCCTCGTCGCGCTTCCCGACGATCCTGTCGCTCGAGAGGCGATAGTGCTCCGCATAGGCCTTGTTGACGGCGAGGTACCGGTGGTCCCGAGCCTTGAAGAACACCATCGCCGGGATCGCGTCGAGCAGCGCGGCGTACCCCGAGGCCTCCGCCGCGAAGAAGCTGGCCAGGAGCTCGTGCTCCCGCGCGGCGGGCCGCGCGTCGCGTACGGTCGAGCTCGGCCGCTGCGCCTCGGCCAGGGCCTGCTCCAGGTCCGCGACGCGCCTGCGGAGCGCCGCGATCTGATCGTGCAGCGACGTCTCGCTATCTGGGTCTGAAAGACACTGCATTACAGGGTACCACGTGCCAGCCGGGCCACGGTGACCGCATGATTGTCGGGGGCGCAACACTTGTCAAGCGCTCGATGTCCGTTGTCGACTCACCGCGTGCCCTCGGTGTGGGCCGGCAGGTCCGGTGGATGTCGACCAAGACGTTCCTCGCCCGTGCGGAGGGCGAGCGCGTGGCGTTACGCGGCGTTTACCCGCCGTTCACACGGCGGTACGCGCCGTTCAAGCTGGACCCGTGCTCATTTGTCAGGACAGGATCTGCGGAGGGCGGCAATCTACCTCGTACAACGCGGACGATGGTTGTGCGTTGCGCGTGGCCGATGAAGCGGCGTGGACGTGAGATTCGTTGTCTCGCGGTTGTCGATTCCCTGTCGATCCCCGTCGATTCCCGTCGATTCCCTGTCGGGTGGAACGACGGAGGCGCCTTGAACGTTCGGCTCTTCCCTGGTCGAGGCGCGCCATGGCCGGGTGTGGTCCCGGCGCCCGCGCGAGGCCTTGTGTCTTGGCCGGCAGCGGCGCAAGGCGCGGCGCGTGAGCGTTTCGGGCGTACCAATGAGCGCCGCGGGCGCGCGCCGCGCGGCGAGCGGGCGCAGGGTAGGCGCACCAGCCGGCGCGTCGCCGGCCCGTTCACACGAGAGAGCGCACCATGACAACGCAACCGAAACGCCTCGCCTCGGTCCTCGCCTGCCTCGCCGCCGTCCTCCCGGCGTGCGCCGAGAGCGAGGCCCCGGCCGCGCCGGAGCTCCGCCGCGTCGGCGGCTTCAGCACGCCCGAGTCGGTGCTCCACGACGAGGAGCGCGACGTTTACCTCGTCTCGAACATCGTCGGCTCACCCGTCGAGAAGGACGGCCGCGCGTTCATCTCGCGCGTCTCGCCGGACGGCGAGATCCTCGACCTGACATGGATCGACGGCGCGTCGGAGGGCGTGACGCTGAGCGCCCCGAAGGGCATGGCCATCGCGGGCGGCAGGCTCTATGTGGCCGATATCGACGCGATCCGCGTCTTCGACGCGAGCGACGGCGCGCTCATCGAGGACATCGAGGTCGCCGGCGCCGGTCTGCTCAACGACGTCGCGGCCATGCCCGACGGGTCGATCGTTGTCTCGGACACCGGCGTGGCCATCGGGGAGGGCGGGCTCACCTCGATCGGCACCGACGCGCTCGTCGCGGTCGATCCGGGCGGGGAGGTCTCCCGGCTGATCGCGGATCCCGCGCTGCCGCACCCGAACGGCGTGGCGTGCGCGGAGGGCGAGATCTGGGTGGCTTACCTCGGCGCGGCGCGGGTCGACGCGCTCGATGCCTCGGCGCAGCTCCGGCGCGAGATCTCCCTGCCCGCTGGCACGCTGGACGGCCTCGTGCGCCTCGACGACGGCCGGCTCCTCGTGTCGAGCTGGGACGCGGGCGCCGTCTTCGAGATCGACCCCACCGGGGACGCGGCGCCGCGCGTCTCCACGCTCGCGGCGGATCTCCCGAGCCCCGCCGATCTCGGCTGGGACCGCGCGAGAAATCGCCTGCTCGTCCCGCTCTTCAACGACGGCGAGATCGTCCTGCTCGACGTGGAGTGAGCCGGCGGAACAGCGCTTTGGGCCCAGGGGCGGCGCGGTTACGCTGCGCCGCCCCGGCCGGCCCCGCGCTGCGTCTGCGCGGCGAGAGAAGCGCCCTTTTCCATCAGGAGCGACGATGAAGACCCAGCTCACCCGACTGCTCGAGCCCACCGATCAAGCCCAGGCCTGGGGCGCGCTCAGAGAGGCCATCTCCCGCCTGGAGCGCACGTCATCGGCGAGCGGCGCCGGCCTGGCCCGGTGGGTCGGCGTCTTCACCCGCACGCGCGATCGGATCACGATACAGCGGCTCTCCCGGCCGCTCGTCGTGCTCATCCTCGACGGCGCGAAGCGGATCTTCCTCGACGGCCCGGACGGCAACACGCGCCTCGTCGCCCGGGAGGGGCAGATCCTGCTCGTGCCGCAGGGCATCCCCCTCGAGCTCGTGAACGAGCCCGATCCCGAGCGCGGCGCCTACCGCTCGTTCACGATCGAGCTCTTGAGCGAGGTCGACGAGCGGCTCCAGCGCCGGTATCCCACGCTCTGTGTCCAGCGGGGGCTCGGCGGCTTCGAGGCGGATCGGCCGCACCTCCTGCGCTCCGCGATGCCGTCGATCCAGGCGCTGATCCACCTCGTGAACACGCTCCTCCTGCCCGGCGCGCACGCGCTGCTCATCGAGCACCGGCTGGAGGATCTCATCCTGACCCTGCTCCTGCAGCACCGGGAGCAGCTCGACGAGGCGCGCGCCGCCTCCTCGACGCTGGCGCTCGATCCGACGCTCGCGGTGCGGGCGCTCGTGCGCCGCGATCCGGCGCGCCCGTGGGCGGCCCCGGAGGTCGCGCGCGCGCTCGGGGTGAGCGACGCGACGCTGCGCCGCCGGCTCGGCGCGAAGGGGGTCTCGTTCAGGGCCCTCCTGTGGAAGGAGCGCCTCGATCTCGCCAAGGGGCTCCTGCGCTCGGGGCGCCACGGCGTGCTGGAGGTCGCGACGGCCTGCGGCTACGACTCGGCGTCGCGCTTCGCCGAGCAGTTCCGGCGCTCCGAGGGCGTCAGCCCCTCGGAGTACCGCGCGCGGCACCGGGCGAGCGCGAACGACTGCTGGAGCGAGGAGCCCGAGCTCGACGCGAGGTGAGGGATCGGCGCGCCGGGGCGCGGAGGCGGGGGGCTCAGCCCGCCTTGTCGATGCGGCCGTCGGGGTAGCGCGCGAAGCGGCCTTCCGCGCGCCCGTGGACCGGGCCGTCGCTCGGCCACGGCCATCCGCCGAAGCCCGTCCGCCGGTAGTCGAGGAAGGCCTGCTGGACCTCCGCCATCGAGGTCATCACGAAGGGGCCTTGCTGCGCGACGGGCTCGCCGATGGGCTTGCCCTGGAGGAGCAGGATCTCGGCCTCGTCGGGGCCGTTCTCCAGCAGCGCGGCCGCGCCGTCGCGGAGCGTGATCCTGTGGGCCGCGGGGACGCGCCGGGGGCCGATTCGGAGCTCGGCGCCGCGGAAGAAGTAGAGCGCGCGGTTCGTGCCGGGGGAGGCGGCCGGCAGCGTGAACCGCGCGCCCGGGGCCATCTTGAGCGTCCAGATCGCCACGTCGGACGCGGCGCGCGCCGCCCACGACCTCGGCGGCGGGGCCGGCGGGCGGAGCTCGCCGAGGCGGCCGGCGACGATCGTGATCTCGGTCGTCCTGCCCGCGGCGTCGCGCGCGATCTGCCTGGGGATCGTGTCGCCCCACATCATCACGAAGCGCGGCTCGGCGAGCTTGTCGGCGCGCGGCAGGTTGAGCCAGATCTGGAAGAGCTCGAGCGGGTTGGGCCCGTCCTTCTCGACGAGCGGGAACATCTCCGCGTGGACGATGCCGCCCCCCGCCGTGAGCCACTGGACGTCGCCGCGGCCGTAGCGCGCGGCCGCGCCGAGCGAGTCCGCGTGATCGACGAGCCCGCGCCGCACGACCGTCACGGTCTCGAAGCCGCGGTGCGGGTGCTGCGGGAAGCCGGGGACCACGTCGCCGTGGTACATGCGCCAGCCGTCCTTGCCCGCGAAGTCGCGCCCGATGGCGCGGCCCGAGAGCGAGGCGGCCGGCCCCATCCGCTCGTTGCCGGCCGGGTACGCGTCGTCGTGGTGGACGCAGAACAGGAAGGGATCGAGCGTCTCCCAGGGGAACCCGAGCGGCGCGACGTCGCGGACGACGTCCTCCGCGGCGAGCGCGGCCTCGTCGGCGCGACCGGGCGGGGGCGCGGAGGGGTCGCACGCGGCGACGACGGGCGTTGCGGCGAGGGCGCCGAGGGCTGTGCGGCGATCCATGGGGCTCATCCTCTCATCGTAAGGTGGACCTCATGGGGGGACAACGGTGCGAGCGCGCAACGCGGCGTTGCGCCGACAGCAACGCGCGCGACGTGCGCGCCGCCGCGCGGGCCGAGCAGAGCAGGGGAGAGGTGAGGGTGCGCGTCCGGGCGTGAGCGCGGCGCGTCGCGGCGCTTTTTCGTGCGGAGGCGGGGCGGGCGCGCCTGGAGTGGACTAGAGTCGACCCTCGTGTCCAAACGGCGCTCCGAATCGAGCATCATCTTCCTTGTCGCTGCGGTCCAGTTCATCAACGTCCTCGACTTCGTGATGGTGATGCCGCTCGGGCCCGATTTCGCGGTCGCGCTCGGGATCCCGATGTCCAGCATCGGCCTCATCGGCGGCAGCTACACGGCGGCGGCCGCGGTCTCGGGCCTCGCCGGCGCGTTCTTCCTCGACCGCTTCGACCGCCGCAGCGCGCTCGCCGTGGCGATGCTCGGCCTCGTCGCCGGCACGGCGGCCGGGGGCTTCGCCACGGGGCTCCCGAGCCTCATGGCGGCGCGCGTGCTCGCCGGGGCGTTCGGCGGGCCCGCGACCTCGGTCGCGTTCTCGATCGTCGCCGACGTGATCCCGCCCGAGCGGCGCGGCAAGGCGATGGGCGTCGTGATGGGCTCGTTCTCGGTCGCCTCGGTGCTCGGCGTCCCCGCCGGGCTGGAGCTCGCCCGCCGCGGCGGCTTTCCGCTGCCGTTCTTCGCGGTCGCGGCGCTCGGGCTGCTCGTCGCCGGGCTCGCGATCTTCCTCCTGCCCTCGATGCGAGATCACCTGACCGGCGCGCGGCCGTCGGGCAGCGCGCTCGGCGAGCTCGGCGCGCTCCTCGGCCGGCCCATCGTCCTGCTCTCGTACGCGACGACGGCGATCCTGACGGTGGCGTCGTTCCTGGTGATCCCCAACATCTCGGCTTACGTGCAGTACAACCTCGGGTATCCGCGCGAGCGGCTCGGGCTGCTCTACTTCGTGGGAGGCCTGGTGAGCTTCGCCGCGATGCGGGCCGTGGGACCGTTGGTGGACCGCTTCGGCGCGTTCCAGACGGGCTCGGTGGGGGCGGTGGTGCTCGTGAGCGTCCTTTACGCCGGGTTCGTCTCGTATACACCGGGGCTTCCGGTGCTCGCGATCTTCATCGCCTTCATGCTGGGCATGACGTTCCGCAACGTCTCGCACAACACGCTGACGTCGAAGGTGCCGCGCCCCGCCGAGCGGGCGCGCTTCACCTCGATGCAGTCGGCCGTGCAGCACATGTCGTCCGCGATCGCGGCGTTCGCCGCGGCCAGGATGCTCCACGAGCTGCCGGACCACCGTCTCGATGGCATGCCGGTCGTCGCGGGGCTGTCGATCGTGTTCACCGTGGCGCTGCCGCTCATGTTCCTCGGGATCGAGCGGCGCGTCGCGCTCGCGGCTGCAGGGCGCCCGTAGCCGTCGCGCCGCAGCGCCCGATCTTCTTCCGCGTCCTGGCCGTGTGGCCCATGCGCGCAGGACGATTTCCTGGTTCGACGGAGCTGCTGCCGGATCTTTCGTCGTCGAGGTCAGAAGGTGGTGCACGTGACGGTGATGTCGCCGTTGGCGTCCGCGCTGCAATGGAGGACATCGAGGCACTCATTCGACGCGTCGACGCACCCATTGCAGCTGGCACTACCGCAGCCCTGGGGCAGGTCGCGACACTCGTGCTGGGTGGACCCGCAGCCGTCGGGATGGTTCACAATACATATTTGAGTCGCCTTCTCGCAGAACAGCTCGCCGCACGCGAAGCGCCCTTGAGGCGCGGGCCCACAGTTTCCGAGGCTCGAAGTGCCCACGCCGGCGGAGTCCGCGAGACACGCGTTGTCGTAGATCTTGCCGTCGCACCCGCAGACAGGTGGACCGCCCAGGCCGCTGCATGAACCGGGCACAGCACAGTATTCCGTCGGGCAGTGTTCGTCGGGCGGGCTCGTCCCGCACGCATGGTCGCCGAACAGGCAATGCGACCCTGGCTCGCAAGGCCCATTCATCCCGCACGCCTCGCCAGCTGCCTCCGAGCCGGAGCTCCCGCTGGCGCCGGCGGTCGACGTGGAGCTCGAGGTATCCGCACCGGAGCTCCCGCTGGCGCCGGCGGTCGACGTGGAGCTCGGGGTATCCGCAACGGTGACAGCGTCGCACGCCGCATGCAGTCCGGCCGTCAGCAGCGCGACGGTGACAGCAGCCCATGATCTTCGCGTCGATGATTGGTGTGGCATACGTTCGCCCCGAGCAAAGCCCGCGCCAGATACGTTATGCCGCGATCTCCGTTGTTTCTCCATCTGGCGCGCAAGGCTCGTGTCGACTTGTGCCGAAGTTGGCCATGGCACCCCCAGCGCCTCCAGAGGTTTCGCCCCCAAGCGCGCGCGGCGATGAGGTAGATCGCCACGATGGAGAAGGTGAAGGCCCGGGTCTAGCCAGCCGAGCCTTACGGGCGTGAGCGCACTCGCCCCTCCGGTACCGCCGCCAGGCCCGAGCAGCTGACCGATCGCCTCGTGCACGACCCGCGCTGCCTCCACGTCCCCGAGGGCGACGGCTCGGCTCAGCGTGCAAGATGCTATCCGGCCTGCTTCCCCATAGGATGAGCTCCCTGAACCGTCAGCGTTCCCCTCGCCGGGGCCGGTCAGCCCGGATCCGCGATCCGCCGTGGCTCGCCGCCGGCGCTCAGCGCTGCTGCGCCCCGAACCGCGCCTTCGCCGCGTCCACCGCGGCCTTCGTCCACTTGTCGACCTCGTCGTCCGTCAACGTCCGCTCGGCCGACCGGAACCACAGCGCGAATCCCAGCGAGTGCGTCCCCGCCGGGAGCTCTTCGCCGCGGTACCGATCGAACATCTCGACCTTCTCGCAGCGCTCCCCCGCGGTGGTCCGCAGCACCTCGAGCACCTCTCCCGCCGGCACGTCGAGCGGCAAGAGCAGCGCCACGTCGTGCCGCATCGCCGGGAACCGGCTCGGCTTCGCGGCCACCGGCGCCTTGTACGCCGCAGCCACCGCCGCGAGATCCAGCTCCGCCACGACGGCCCCGCTCGTGATCTCCAGCGCCTCGCGCACGTCCGGGTGCAGCTCCGCCACGTACCCGACCTCGCGGCCGTCGAGCAGGACGCGGGCGCCCTTCTTCGGGTGCGCCCACGGCGGCGCCTCGCCCGAGAGGTCGAACGCCGGCGTCACGCTGCCCGCGAGCTCCGCAATCACCGCCTCGACAGCGCCCTTGCCGTCGTAGAAATCGACGTCCTCGGGCCGCGTCAGGTAGCTGTCGCGCGGCCCCGCGAGGAAGATCGTGAGCCGCGTCGGCTCGTTCACCGGCGGCCGCTCGACCCGCGCCAGCTGGCCCGCGCCGCTCGCCTCGCCCTGCCACGGCAGGAACACCTGGCTCACCTCGAACAGCCGCACGCGCGGCACGTTGTACCGCTGCGAGCGCTGCACCACCGTGAGCAGCCCGGGGACCAGCGACGGCCGCATCACCGACTTCTCCTCGGAGAGCGGGTTGAGCAGCCGCAGGAGCGACCCGTCGTCGTAGCGCGCCGCCTTCAGCTCCTGGGGCGAGAGGAACGAGTACGTCACGGCCTCGTGCAGGCCGATCCCCGTGCAGATCTGCCGCACCCTGCGCCGCAGCCGGTAATCGCCGCGGGCGCCCGCCGGCGCGGCCCCCACGCGCGGCAGCCGGCTCGGGATCTGGTCGTAGCCGGCGATGCGCGCGACCTCCTCGATGAGGTCGATCTCCTCCACGATGTCGGGCCGGTGCTCCGGCACCTCGACGAGGAGCCGGTCCGCCTTCTGCTCCAGCACCGAGAGCCCCAGCGTCTCCAGGATCTCGCGCGTCCGCGCCGGCGCCTCGGCTCCGATGATGCGCTGGTACCGCGGGAGCCGCAGCGTCAGGCGGCGCGGCGCGCGCGGCGCCACGTACGCGTCGATCGGCTCGCCCGCCGCCTCGCCGCCCGCGAGCTCGCAGATGAGCGCGCTCCCGCGGTCGCGCGACAGGGGGACCCCCGAGAGGTCCACCTCCCGCTCGAAGCGGTGCGACGCCTCCGTGTGGAAGCCGTACCGGCGCGCCGACCTGCGGATCCCGCGCGGCTCGAAGTACGCCGACTCGAGGAACACCCGCCGGGTCGTCGCGGTGACGCCGCTGTCCGCGCCGCCGATGACGCCCGCCAGGGCCACGACGCGGTCCGCGTCGGCGATGACCAGGTCGTCCTCGTCCAGGGACAGCTTCTGCCCGTCGAGCGCGACGAACGCCTCGCCCGGCTTCGCCCTCCGGATCTCGATCGGGAGCCGCAGCGTGTCGAGATCGAAGGCGTGGAGCGGCTGCCCCCGCTCGAGCATCACCAGGTTGGTCGCGTCGACGATGTTGCTGATCGGCCGGACGCCGAGGCGGCCGAGCCGCACCCGCGCCCAGAGCGGCGAGGGGCCCACGCCGACGCCCTCGATCACCTGCCCGTCATACCGGGGGCAGCGGTCCCCGTCGCGGACCTCCACGACGGCGCGTGGCTGCACGGCCGCGGGCGCTCCGGCGCCGTTCTCCCGCGGCGCGGCGACGGCGGGCGGACGGAACGGCAGGCCGAGCACAGCGGCCACGTCCCGCGCCACGCCCAGGTGCCCCAGCGCGTCGGGCCGGTTCGGGGTGACGCTCAGCTCGATGATCCAGTCCTCGAGGCGGGGCTCCCAGTCGAGCAGCGATTGCCCCGGGCGCCCGCCCTCCACGGTCAGGAGACCCTCGTGGCTCGACCCGAGCCCGAGCTCGTCCTCGGCGCAGAGCATGCCGGGCGACGTGAAGCCGGCGACCGCCTTCTCGGTCAACGTCACGAGCGCGCCGGTGCGGTCGAGCACCTGCGCCCCCACGGGCGCATAACAGACGAGCGCCGGAGCCGCCGGGATGACCGGCGCGCCGCACGCGACCTCGACGCCTTCTCCGCCCGCCTCGCCCGCGTCCACGCGGACCACCGTCAGGCCCTTCTTGCCCGCCGGGTGCGGCCGCGTCGCGACCACGCTCGCGAGGACCACGGAGCGCAGCGCGGCGCCGACGTGCGTCACGCGGTCGACCTCGAGCCCGCCGCGGCCGAGCGCCGAGGTCACCGCGTCGACGCCGGGATCGGCGCCGAGGATCTCTTGAAGCCACTTGTAGGATATCAACATGGGGAATCGGGGCTGCGGGCGAGGGGCAGCGGCCTAGAGGCTTCCGAGGAAGCGGACGTCGTTCTCGTAGAAGGCGCGGATATCGTCGACGGCGAACTTCATGTTGGCCGTGCGATCCACGCCGATGCCGAACGCCAGCCCCGTGTATTCCTCCGGGTCGATCCCGACGTTCCGGAGCACCGTCGGGTGGACCATGCCGCACCCGAGCACCTCCAGCCAGCCCGTCCCCTTGCACTGCGGGCAGGCGCGGTTCTCGCCGAAACAGACGAGGCAGGACACGTCGAGCTCCGCGCTGGGCTCGGTGAAGGGGAAGTAGCTCGGCCGGAAGCGCGTCCTCGTGGCCTCGCCGAACATCCGGCGGCTGTAGACCTCGAGCAGGCCCTTCAGATCGGCGAGCGACACGTCGCGGTCGACGACGAGCCCCTCGATCTGCACGAACATGGGGCTGTGGCTCGCGTCGTCGTCGCGCCGATATACGACCCCGGGCGCGACGATCATCACCGGCGGAGGGTGGGAGAGCATCTCGCGCACCTGGACCGGGCTCGTGTGCGTCCGGAGGAGCACGTTCTGGCCAGGATCGCCGGCCATGTAGAACGTGTCGTGCATGTCCATGGCCGGGTGATCCGCCGGGAACCCGAGGAGATCGAAGTTGTAGCGCGCGAGCTCGATCTGCGGCCCTTCGGCCACGTCGAACCCGAGCCCCACGAAGATATCGACGATCTCGTCGAGGGTCCGCATGATCGGGTGCGGCCGCCCGGGCGCGCGCCAGCGGCCGGGCAGGGTGATATCGAGGGGCGGGGCGGAGAGCTCGCGATCGCGCGCAGCGCGCTTGATCCTCGCCGTCGCCTCCTCGCGGGCGCGCTCCACGCGGCCCTTGACGGCGTTGAGGCGCTGGCCGAGCGCCTTGCGCTCCTCGGGCGCCGCGCCGGGCAGCTGCTTCATCAGCGCATTGAGCGACCCGCGGCGCCCGAGCAGGCTGGCATACAGGCGGTTCAGCTCATCGAGATCGCCGGCTGCGGCGAACTGGACGTCCACCGTGCGATCGACCTCGTCGATGAGGCGGCCGAGTTCGGGACCACTCATTGCCGCCCCCTTACCGCGAAGGCCATGGCAACGCAAGACGTTGACCTCCCGCGCCGCCCCCCAGGTGCTCGCGCCAGCCAGCGCGCGGCCCGCACGCGTGATCCGGAGGCTCGGCGACCGCCACCGCGGCGGGCGTGCCTCGCCGCTCCCGCTGCGCGGCCCCGCCCTGCGCGCGGCGCGCGCAACAGCTCAAACTCGTCTGGCTCATGGCCGCGCACCGCGAGCGCGAAGATCGGGTGTTCGGCTGGTCAACGGGTCGTGGTTGCGGCGCCGGGTCAGAGTTGAATACAGTGGCCGCGTGACCCCCTTCGCCAGGAGGCTTTCTTGCTCCACCGTGCCCGATCCCGCTCGCTCGCTGTAGGTCGCGCTCCCCTCTCGGCCGCGTTCCCTGCGCTCCTCGCCGTCGCGGCGGCCTGCGGCCCTGCCACGCCGGCAGAGGTGCCGCCCACGCGATCCGCAAGTCCCGCAAATCCCGCACCCGTCTCTGCCCCTGCGCTGCCCGCGCCGGAAACGCCCGTTATCGACACGGCGCTCGGCGGCCGGCTCTTCGACAAGTTTTATGGGAAAGAGCCCCCGTTCTCGGCCTTTGTCCCCGACAGCTCGAAGACCAAAGGGGCCCTGGATGGTCAGGGCGGTCCCTCGGGCAATGGGACGCTGAGGCTCGGGTCCGGGGAGGCGATGAGCAACGACGCCGGCCATGATTATCGGCTCAAGAATTTCTTCGGCTGGGATCTCAAGGGGCGCGAGGGCATCTATGGACCAGGCGCCATGGCGAAGGCGTACGCCGTCTCGCGGAGCCTCCTCGGGGGACGCGAGACGCAAGAGGATCTCGTCCTTCTGCTCACGAAGGGGGATCGCGAGATCCCCGCGTACGGCGACGTGCTCACGCCCCCTCAGATCGAGGCCGTGGCCGCGTTCGTGATCGGCGTCCGTGACGGCGCGCTCCCGCATCCTGACCAGATCTTCACGATCAAGCCGCCGGCTCAGGGACATTACGCGCTCCTCCCAGGCGGCGACGCCGCCCGCGGGAAGGCGCACATCAAGGAGCGCTGTTCGTCGTGCCATGGGGACGATGGGACGAAGGTGCTCTTCGACGATGGCGCCTACTCTCTCGGCTCCCACGCGCGGCAGAAGGCGTACGAGGACTGGCACAAGATCCTGAACGGGCAGCCGGGCTCGCCCATGGGCCGTCAGGTCCGCGGGAGCACGGGCAAGGAGATGGCGCAGGAGCTCCTCGATATCCTGGCGGCCCTCTGCGATCGCGGGGCGTTCCCTCCAGGAAAGGCGACAGCGAAGGACGTCGAGGCCGGCGACGGGCGCTGCGGCTCCTATCTGAAGTAACCGGCGCGGGCCGCTGACAGCCCGTCGAACCGCGACAACGATTGAAATCGCACGCGCTCGACGTCGCCGCGCGCCGGCAGCGTCGCCGCGATGCGGCCTGTGTTCCTATGACACGACCGAGGATGCCGTCGCGTCGCGCCGCGAGGACGCGCGGGTCCTGGGCGCGCGCTGTGGCACCCCGCGTGCTTGGAAGCCCAGGACCACGCGCGATCCCGAGGTCGCGATGCCGGGCGGACGGCGTCGGCACGCGGTCGTGCAAGGAGTCGATTTGTGAAATTGCTTACTGGTTTCTTTTCGGTTCTGAGCGCGGCGGTGGTCGGGCTCGGGTGCGGTAGCGGCGCGAGCGGCGCGAGCGACGGCGCAGAGGGTGAAGGAGCGAGCTCCGGTGGGACCTTCGGTGGCGAGGGGGGCTCGCTGGACATCGGCGGCGGGATCGGGCCTGGATCGAGCGGCGTGGGCGGCGCCAGCCCCACGGGCGGAGGCGGAGCGTGCGCCACCCAGACGGCGGCGGCGTCCATCCAGCCCGTGTACCTGGCGTTCGCGTTCGACGTGTCGGGGAGCATGGGCAAGGGCGACGAGGACTGGCACGACAAGTCGCTCAAGTGGGATCCCGTCGTCGCCGCGACCAAGCAGTTCTTCTCGGATCCCGGGTCCGAAGGGCTGACGGCCTCGCTCTCGTTCTTTCCCGCCGACGACGACAAGTGTTCTGTCGAGATCTACGCGACGCCGGACGTGCCGCTGACGCCGCTCCCCTCGGCGGCCTTCACCGAGGCGATCGACGCGATCGAGCCGGCGCGCTCGGACGACTGGCGCGGCGGCACGCCGACCGCGTGGGTGATGCGGGGCACGAGCAAGTTCATCGAGGCGCAGCGGCGGCAGAACCCCGGGAAATACGCGATCGTGCTCGTGACGGACGGCTACCCGCAGGGCTGCGACGAGGCGTCCGACACCATCGATGCCGTCGTGGCCGACGCCCAGGCGGCGCTGGCGGAGGGCGTCCCGACCTACGTCATCGGGGTCGAGAACCCGCCGATCGAGGGCGCGCCGGACACCCTCGACGACCTGCACGAGATCGCGGCAGCCGGCGGCACCGAGGGCGCCGTGCTCATCGACACCGGCGATCCGTCGCAGACCACGGCCGCTTTCAAGGCGGCGGTCGACCGGATCCGCGGCGCCTCGGTCTCGTGCACGATGGCGATCCCGCTCCCGCCGGACGGGAGCGCGTTCGACAAGGAGAAGGTCCGCGTGCTCTACACGAGCGGATCGAGCGCGACCACGGAGCTCGTGTACGACCAGAGCTGCGCGATCGAGGGCGCCTGGCGCTACGACGAGCCCGCGAGTCCGACGCAGATCGTGCTGTGTGCCGACGCGTGCACCACGGTCCAGGCGGACATGGTGGCGAAGCTGAGCGTCGATTTCACCTGCGAGAGCGTGATCGAGGTTCCCCTGTAGCCGCAGGCCGCCGCGCCTGCGGGGCGCTCGATCCGACGGCGCGCGCCGCCAGCCCGACCCATGTCAACGGTGAGTTGACGCTGTGGACACACCCAGTTGCTTCTCCACCCGTCCACCTCGGCAGGGGCGGTCAGTCACCCATCCGCCGGGTCGAGCGCCCTCGCCGCTGCCCGGCGCCATGGGCCGACGGACGCGAGCGCGGCGCGCAGGTACCGTCCGGCAACGCTGCCGAGATGTTGTAGAACAGGGCCACCATGGCACCTGCTCAGGAGCGCGAGCGGCGGACCCTCGATCGGTACACGATCCATGGCGTGATCGCCTCCGGGGGGATGGCCTCCGTCCATTTCGGGCGGCTCGTGGGCGCCCATGGCTTTGCGCGCACGGTCGCGATCAAGCGCCTGCACCCGCAGTTCGCCAGGGACCCCGAGTTCTCGTCGATGCTCCTCGACGAGGCGCGGCTCGCGGTGCGCATCCGTCACCCGAACGTCGTCACGACGCTCGACAGCGTGCAGGCCGACGACGAGCTCTTCGTGGTCATGGAGTACATCGCGGGGGAATCGCTCTCGAGCCTGCTGCGCGAGGCCGGCCGGCGAGGGGCACGGGTGCCGCAGCCGGTCGGCTCGGCCATCATCGCCGGCGCCCTCGCGGGCCTGCACGCGGCGCACGAGGCGACCGACGAGGAGGGCGCCGCGCTCCAGATCGTCCACCGCGACGTGTCGCCGCAGAACATCCTCGTCGGCGAGGACGGCATCGCGCGCGTGCTCGACTTCGGCATCGCGCGGGCGGCGGTGCGGAGCCAGGTGAGCCGCGTCGGGCAGCTCAAGGGCAAGCTCAGCTACATGGCGCCGGAGCAGCTGCGCGGAGCCCCCCTGACCCGCCGCGCCGACATCTACGCCGCTTCCGTGGTCCTCTGGGAGGTGCTCGCCGGGCGGCGGCTGTTCACGGGGGAGTGCGACGCGGAGATCTTCGGGCGGATCCTCGAGGGCGTCGTCCAGCCGCCGAGCGTGTACGGCGACGTGCCGAAGGCGCTCGACGAGGTGGTGCTGCGCGGCCTCGACAGGGATCCCTCCCGGCGTTACGCGACCGCGCTGGAGATGGCGGCCGCGCTGGAGGAGGCGCTGCCGCCGGCGAGCCCGCGCGCGGTCGGGGCGTGGGTCGAGGCGACGGCGGGGACGCTCCTCGAGGCGCGGGCGAAGAGCCTCGCCGCGATCGAGACGTCGCAGCGGAGCGCGGCCCCAGCGCCGCCGCCGCCGAGACCCGCCGCCGTGGACGACGCGCCGCCGCGGGACGACGAGGCGCGCCTCGCGCAGCCGTCCGGCGGCCGCGGGCGCGCGCTGCGGACCTCGGTGACGGTTCCGACGATGACGAGGACGGTCGAGGACATGGCGCGGCCCGTGGCGTCGGCGCTCGCGACGCCGGTCGCCGCGGCGGCGCCGCCGCGGCTGGCGAGCGCGCAGCTCGTCCGCGCCTCCACGCTCGCGCTCGGGGCCAGCGCGCTTGTGCTCGCCGTGGCGCTCGGCAGGAGCTGTAGCGTGCGTCCGGAGCCCGACGCGCCGCAGGCCGAGCGCGCCGGAGCCGGCGAGCCGCCTCCGCTGGCCGTCGTCCCGGCGCCGGGGCATGCGGTGCTCGACACGAGCGCGGCCGCGCCGGCGGCGTCCGGGGCCGCGCCTGTGGCGCCCGCCACGAGCGCGCCTGCGGCCTCTGCGAGCGCCGCTGTGGCCCCTGCGAGCGCCGCGGCTGCGCCGGAGCCGGTCGCGCCCACCACCGCGCAGCGCGCCGTGCCCCCCGCGCGCACCGCGCGGCCGCGATCCCGCTGCGTGCCCCCGTACTACGTCGATGCCAGCGGCATCCGGCGGATCAAGCGCGAGTGCCTGTGAACGGCGGAAGCGTGTAGCCTACGCCGCGATGAAACGAGGCCTCCTCGCCGCCCTGGGCGCGGCCGTCATGCTCGTCGCCAGCTCTCACGCCCGTGCTCAGGGCGTGGGCGAGACGTGCGCGGCCTCGTACGAGCAAGCGCAGCAGCTCGTCCGCGACCGGGCGTTGCTGCGCGCGCGGGCCGAGCTCCGCGCCTGCGCGAGCTCGTGCCCGGCGACGCTCGCCCGCGATTGCCAACGCTGGAGTGAGCAGGTCGAGCGCGACGTGCCCAGCGTCGCGCTGTCGGCCACGTCCGCGGACGGCGGCGCACCGGGCCGGGTCAGGGTGCTCCTCGACGGCGCGCCGCTGGTCGACGCGCTCCCGAAGGATCCGATCGAGCTCGATCCCGGGCGCCACACGCTGACGTTCGAGGACGCGGCGGGGACGCGGGTCGTCACGGTGGTCACGGTGCCGCCGGGCGACAAGGCGCTGCCGATCGCGGTGCGCTTCCCTGCGCCGGCGCCGTCGCGCCCCGCGGGCGGCGCCGGCGCGCCGCCCGTGCGGCAGCGCTGGCCGCTCGTGCTCGCCGGCGCCGGCGTGGTGGGGCTCGGTGTGGGCGCGTTCCTCGGCATCAAGGGGCACCTCGACCGGAGCGAGCTCCGCAGGCGGTGCGCGCCCGGCTGCCCGGCGGAGGACGTCGAGGCGATCGATCTCACGTGGAAGGCAGGCGCGATCTCCGCGGGCGTGGGGTTCCTCGCGGCCGGCCTGGGCGCGGTGCTCTATTTCCAGCTCGATCCCGCCGCGCCCGCCGCGCCGGTCGCGAGCTTCTCGTTCTCGCCGGGCGGCCCCGGGCTCTCGCTCCGCGGCGTGTTCTGAGCGCACGCACGAGGCCTGTCACCCTGCTGCTTGCGGCCTCCTCCTGCGCAGCGCCGGCGACCCTCCTGCGCAACCTCGGCCTCCTCCTGCGCGGCGCCAGCGACCCTCCTGCGCAGCCTCGGCCTTCTCCTGCGCAGCGCCGGCGACCCTCCTGCGCAGCCTCGGCCCCCTCCTGAGCGCTCCATGGAGTGTCCTGAATTACAATCGCGCGGCTCCTGCGCAGCGCCGGCGACCCTCCTGCGCAGCGCCAGCGGTCCTCCCGAGCCGCCTCGGCGCCCTGCCGTGCAGCGCCAGCGGTCCTCCTGAGCCGCCTCGGCGCCCTCCCGTGCAGCGCCAGCGGTCCCTCCCGCGCAGCCTAGGCGCCCTCCTGCGCGCCCATGTTGGTGTGCTTTGCAACATTTTCCCCCCATCCTGTGCGTCAAGCGACGGCTCTCACGCGGGAAGCACGACGGCATCGGGCTCGCTCCGCGAAGATCTTCGAGCATGACCGCCCGCGACCTGAGCAGCCGAAGGCCGCTCGCCGCGCCGCGGTCAGCCCCTGCTGCAGATGCCGTGGTGTTGCTCAACGTGGGCCCACACGGGTGAGCTCTGCGTGAGAGGCGTGCGGTCTCGGCCGCCCTGCTCTCGGACATACTCCTGATTTTCGCCGGAACTTCCGAGCGGTACGGCTGTGGCGTATGCTCCCACCGGCATGCCGGATCGGCCGAAACAGAGCGTCCTCGCGGTGCAGAACATCAAGGGAGGGGTCGGCAAGACGACGATCGCCGTCAACCTGGCTGCGCTCCTCGCCGAAAGGCACCGCAAACGCGTCCTTCTGCTCGACGCCGACCCGCAGTGCAACGCCAGCCTGTACTTGCTCAACGACCAGCGATTCGGGGCGAGGACAAGGAGCGCCGGGAAGGCAACCTCCACGATCTGTTCCACGGCGACGTGCGGTACTTCGACGTGGTCAGCGGGAAGCCGCACGGCCCGCTGCGCAAGGTGAGCGACTACCTGGAGCCCGTGCGGAAGTGTGCCGGCGGGGGCTCGCTCACCCTCGTGTGCGGGAGCGCCAGGATGTTCGAGGTGCAGGAGATCGCGGCGGAGATCGTCGTGTCGCGGATCAAGAAATGGCTGCCCAGGGCCGGCGATGCGTACGAGCACGTCATCATCGACTGCCCGCCGAGCATCAGCAGCGTCAGCCTGGCGGCGCTCAAGGCGGCGGACAAGATCCTGGTCCCGATGACGGCGGATCAGTTCTCTCTCCACGGGCTCCCGCTCCTCATGAAAGCGCTCAAGGAGTACAAGAAGGTTCTGGACATCAAGGCGAAGGTCGCCGGGGTTGTGCTCAGCATGTTCCCGCCGGCGAGCGACGCCGATCAGCGCGCCAAGGCAGAGCGGTACGTGAAGGCGATCAGCGATCTGTGCGCGGCGCAGAAGCCTGCGGTTCGCTGTCTCTCCGCGGTGATCTCCAGGGATGACGCTTACCGTGACTCGTTCGAGCGGAACGAGCCGCTGCCATTCTCTGGCGATCCAGACCACGCGCGGCTCGTCGACGAGCTCGAGACGGTCGCGCTCGAGGTGGGCCTTCTCGGAGGTGCACCGTGACGAGCCCTGAGCGTGCAGGCACTGATGGGATACGGGCAGCGCGAGCGCTGCTGAGCCTGGTCGAGGATCACTCCGCAGACGACTTCCAGGCAGCCGAGGCGATCCTCGGCGGGCAGAAGGAGCTGGCGCAGGTCCTCCAGCTGCTCCGAGACTTCAAGCGACAACAGAGTTCCACGGACGAGGACCACGGGCCGGTCTCGATCGAGCGGTTGCTCGAAATTCTCAAAGACGAGCTACTCAAATTGGCCCAAGACAATGCCGATGTCGAAAAGAAGCTCCGTGGATTCCTGGGAAAATCTGCGAACATGCGACCGGATTCCCCGATCAACAACGTCATCGAGCAAGCGCTCCGCAACATAGATAACCTACGCCTCGCGCCTGGCGCGCGAGCGTTCACAATCGCGGAACTTCTAAGGATCACGTCAGAGGCTGCGGGGGCAGAGCATGGAAAAAGGATTGAATCGATTCTCCGCAATCTCGCGATCTCAGCAATTGAAGAGAACGTGATCGTGCTGCCAACGTTGCACTCCATCGCGCAGCTCCGGACCATGTGGGCACCGGCTCCACTGCCTTACAAGGCTCAGGAATCGCGCCGGCACCTCGCAGAGCGGCTCTTCAAGGACGTGGAGCGCCTCGCGCCCGCGAAGAGCGGGGGCATCACGACGCACTTGCTGGCCGAAGGGCTGCGCAGCCCTGCCGACCGAGCGATCGCGGAGACACGTCGTATCAACACAAAGAAGGCCCATGGCGAGTAAGCGACAGCGCCGCGACTCGCCCCGCGAGAAGCTGCTCGCGGAGGTCGGCCGGCAGGTCGAGCGCCGGCTCGGAGGCTCCGGGTCGGAGCTCGCCGGCTCCCAGCAGACCCTCGCCTACCTGAACTGGCTCGCGTGGCACTGCAGTGAGTTTGCGGAGGTCCCGGCGTTCTTGAACGCGGCACGAGTGGACATCCTCGCCATCTTGCATGCAGGCGCGCTTGGGGTGGAGCGCACCGCCCATCTCCATGCCCGGAGCCTCGTGGAGAACCTCGTCCGGCACTGCTACTTCGACTCGCGCCCCTCCCTGTTCGTTGCGCGTTCCCTCCTCCCCGAAGAGGACGTGAGAGACGTCTGGGCCGACCTGCTCGAGGAGATCCAGCGCCTTCCACACTTCCAGCCTGCGCTCGGCGACACCGCCGAAACGTCCTTTCTGTTCTCCGAGATCGTGCACGCCTACCAGCGGTCGAGCCGCTTCGTACACGGCTCCACCGCGCGTTATCGGAGCCTCTACCGGGACATCCGTTCGATCGACCTCGATGCGGAGCGCGCCGGGGAGCTCGATGCCGCCCTCCGGCGCCTAGGCGAGGCCTGCCTGCTTCTCCTGGCGCTGTATCACCTCGGGGCTTACCTGCTCATCTCCCAGCCCATCCGGCGTTACATGTTGCGTGACGCCATGGGCCTCGGCGGGCGCGCCCGCTTTCTGCGCTGCATGGAGTCCGTTCCCGTGACCTGGGCGCAGCACCAACGCACTGCGGCGCTCCGCACGTGGAGGGAGCGGAAGCGCAAGCCTTTTCCGACGAGAGACGGCTTGCTGCTCGACCGGAAGGGGCTCGCTCTGGTGGTGAACCCCAGAGCATCAACCAAGTCGTAGGCTTCCGCTCACGGTTCCCGATGCCGCGAACGCCGAGCCGCACGCGTTGCGCCTGCTGTCAGCCCTTGCTGCGGATGCCGTAGCGCTCCATCAGCCGGTGGACGAGCTGCCGGGAGACGCCCATCGACGCGGCGGCCCGCGCCACGTTGCCGCCGCTCTCCCGGAGCTTCATCGCGATGTACGTGCGCTCGAACTGCTCGACGACCATGTCGCGCGCCTCGCGGAGCGGCAGCGCGACGAACTGGCCGACGCCCATGTCGGCGGGCCGCGGCGCCACCTTGACGATCGCCTCCTCGGCGAGGTGCGGGAACAGCATGAGCCGCGCGACGGTGTTGCGGAGCTCGCGCACGTTGCCGGGCCAGTGGTGCCCGCGGAGCAGCTCCAGCGCGTTCGGCGGCAGGTCGGCGAGCGAGCGCGGCGGCACCTGCGCCGCGAGGAAGCGCTCGACGAGCAGCGGGATGTCCTCCTTGCGCTCGCGCAGCGGGGGCACGACGGTCTCGACGACGGCGAGCCGGTAGTAGAGATCCTCGCGGAACGCGCCCGACGCGACGCGGCCCTGGAGATCGCGGTGCGTGGCGGCGACGACGCGGGCGTCGAACGACGTGTACGCGGCGGCGCCGATGCGGCGCACCTGGCGGGCCTCGAGCGCGCGCAGGAGCTTCGGCTGGAGATCGAGCGGGAGCTCGCCGATCTCGTCGAGGAAGAGCGTGCCGCCGCTCGCCTCCTCGAGCAGGCCGGCGCGCGCGCTCTGGGCGCCCGTGAACGCGCCCTTCGTGTAGCCGAAGAGCTCGGCCTCGATGAGGTTCGGGGCGACGGCGCTGCAGTCGAACACGACGAAGGGGCCGCCGCTGCGCGGGCTCGCCGCGTGGATGGCGCGGGCGAGGACCTCCTTGCCGGTGCCGGACTCGCCGAGCAGGAGGATCGTCTCCGAGGTGGCCGCTGCGCGCTCGAGGCGCGCGAAGAGCGCGCGCATGGGGACGCTGCCGCCGAGGGCCTCGCCGAAGCTGGCCGTGGTGGAGAGCGGGACGACGACGGGGGCGCCGCCGACGCGCACGGTGAGGGGCACGCCGCCCAGCGACGCGATGGCGCCCGGGGTGAGGAAGCCCTCGACGATCAAGACATCGTTGATGAACGTGCCGTTCTTGCTGCCGAGGTCGGTGAGGACGACCCCGCGCGGCGAGAACCGGAGCTGACAGTGGCGGCGCGAGACGCGGGAGTCGGGGATGATGACGTCGCACTCGCCGCTCGTCCCGAGCACGAGCGGCGCCACGCCGAGGGCGGCCTCGATCGGCGGGCTCTTCTGCGGGGTGACGAGGATGCGCAGGTCCGGGAGCTCGACCGCGTCGCTTCGGAGGGTCGTGATCGTCCGGGTGGGGTCGTGCATCGATCGCGCGGGAGGGGGACGGGGCAGCATCTCCGAATTTCCGGTGGATTTCCAGCCCGCGGTGCGTCCGGGGCGCTGGGCGCACGCCGCCAGGATATCCTCACGAGGTGCTCGAGTTCACGCAGTCCGAGGCCAAGATCCTGTCCCAGTGCGTCACCCGATTCACCGATGCGTTCCGCCGCGACGTGGCGGACGTGATCCGGCAGGAGTTCCGCGGCTACGAGCCGCCGGAGGTGACGGAGCTGATCGGACAGCTGAGCCTCCTCGGGCGGCAGCTCGAGCTGCGCCCGCCGCACGCGCAGATCCACGACACGCAGGGCCCGCTGCTCAAGCGCATCCTGATCGATCTCCGGCGCGACAGCGCCACGGCGATCGAGGAGCCGCTGCAGAAGGCCGTGAACGCCGAGACGATCCGGCACCTCCGGCGCGAGGTCCACGGGCTGGAGCAGCTGATGGCCGCGCCCTGGTTCGCGGCCACGCGCGCGCTCAAGGTGCCGCAGCTCACCGACTACATGTCGATCCGGCACGCCGAGGCCGTGATGCCGGAGGCGCCGCCGCTGCGCCCGCGCGAGTACGACGAGAAGTTCCACATCCTCGAGGCGCCCGGGCTCTTCCTGCCCGATCTGGCGCACTACCGGGCGCGCTGCGCGCTGCGCGGCGCCTCGATCGCCGTGGCGTTCATCGACATCGACGACTTCAAGGCGTTCAACGTCCAGCACACCGAGACAGCGGTCGATCTCCACGTGCTCCCGCCGCTCATGGAGAGCATCGAGGCGCACGTCTTCGCGCACGGGCACGCGTACCGGTTCGGCGGCGACGAGTACATGATCACGCTGCCCAACGCGACGCGCGCGTGGGCGGTGGACTTCCTGCGCGCGCTCCAGGAGCGGCTCGCCCGCCGCCGCTACCGCCGCGTCGAGCGCTCGCCGACGATCTCGGCCGGGCTGTGCGTCGCCGACGTCGACTGCTTCCTGACCGATCGCGAGATCCAGGGGCGCGCCAACCTCGCGAAGAACCACGCGAAGGCCACGGAGAAGGGCCGCGTCGCCACGTACGACGGGGAGCTGTTCCGCCCCGAGGATCTGGTGCTCGCGTGAGGCCGGACGGCGGGATCGCGGCGAGCGAGGCGCGCGCCGGCGGCGACGCGCCGCCGGAGGCCCCGGACGGCCTGGTCCTGCCCGAGCCGCTGTGGGGCGCGCTGCGCGCGGCCTACGGTGAGCCCGGGCGCGCGTACCACGACCTGGCGCACGTGGGCGAGGTGCTCCGCCGGGTGGGCGAGGTCGCCCGCGACGTCGGCTGGCGGAGGCCGCGGGAGGTGTTCCTGGCCGCGCTCTTCCACGACGCCGTGTACGTGCCCGGCCGCCACGACAACGAGGCGCGCAGCGCGGAGCTCGCGCGCGAGGCGGTGGCGCGCTGGCTGCCCGGCGAGGGGCTCGACGAGGGCCTCATCGAGCGGCTCATCCTGCTCACGGCGCGCCACGGGGCCCTCGATCCGGCGGACGTCGGCGAGGAGGAGGCCCTCTTCCTCGACTGCGACATGGCCATCCTGGGCAGCGATGCGGCGGTGTTCGACGCGTACGACCGGGCGATCGCCGCGGAGTACAGCGCCGTGCCGCCCGAGCTCTACGCTGCAGGCCGGCGGCGCTTCTTCGAGAAGCTGCTCGCGGCGGAGCGGATCTTCCTCTCGCCGTACTTCCACGCGCGCCTCGAGGCGCGCGCGCGCGACAACCTGCGCCGGAAGCTCGACGCGGGCGCGTAGCGACGCCGGCGCGTAGCGACGCCGGCGCGCGCTGCCCCTCGCGCGATCACCAGCTCTTCACGTCGCTCTTGCTCACGCGGCACGTGGCGGTGTCCCACTGGCTCGCGCCGCCGTGGAGCTTCTCGGACTCGCCCATGTGATCGGTGACGGCCCTGTACTCCTGGCAGATCTTCGGCTTGTCGTCGCCCGCGTCGTAGCCCCCTTTGACGTACAGGTTCGTGATCGTGACCGTGTCCCCGTAGTTCTGGTTCGCGCCGGCGACCGTCGTCTTCACCCGGTCCACCCTGACGTTGTCGATGATCAGGTGCCGCGGGCCGCCGTTCGCGGTGCAGTCGCCGCACGAGCGCCAGAGCTTCCCGAAGTCGGCGATGTACGAGTTCGTGACGATCGTCGTGGAGCCGCCCTTGGCGTTGTGCTGGAAGATCTTGTCGGCCGAGCGGAGGGCGATGGAGCTGTTGATGTGCATCGTCGCCCCGTCGGCGCTGTTGGTCGCCGCGTCCTCGCAGACGTCCTCCCAGTAGACGTGATCGAGCGTGCAGTCGCCCTTGCACACGATGCCGTTGCCGCCGGGGAGGCCGCCGGCGATGATGAGGTTCTTCACGGTGACGCCGTCCTCGACCTCGAACACGGTCTTCTGGCCCTCGCCGTCGTCGCAGTCCGCCGTGTTGTTCACGCCGATCTTCTGGTTGTTGAAGTCGTAGACGTCCTGCCCGCCGTGGGCGGCGTTCTTGAGCACCGTCGTCTGGGTCCTGATCTCGCCGTTGCCGTTCGTGGGCGTCGGGATCGCCATCGGGATCTCGTCGCCGAGCGGCTCCTCTCCGCCCGTGCCGCTGCTCGTGGTGCTCGCGGCCGTGGTGCTGGAGCTGCTCGTGGTGCTCGCGGCCGTGGTGCTGGAGCTGCTCGTGGTGCCGGAGCTGCTCGTGGTCGCGCCGCTCGTGGTGCTCGCGGCGGTGCTGCCGCCGCCGGCGCCGCCTGTGGTGCTGGTGCTCCCGCCGGTCGCGGCGGTGCTGCTGCTCGAGCTGCTGCCTCCCTGGCCGTCGTCCGGGGTCGCCGCGTCGTCTGAACAGCCGAGCTGGATGGCTCCGGCGGCGCCGATCACGAGCAGCAAAGTGAAAGCTGACTGCATTCCAAATCTCATGTCGCTACCTCTCGTTCTGGAATCATGATGGGCGGCCCGGCGGTGGGCGGCCGCCGAACCGGGCCGGCGCTGCGCCTCCGCCGCGAGCTAGGCAACGACAATGCCACTTGCCTGGAATCGCCTACCGGTGGTTCACGGTGTGCCCGGGAGCCCGCGCAGCGCTCGTGGCGTGGGCATCCTCATGGCGGCGCGTCGTAGCGCCGCGACGTCAACCACGGGTTGACGTGCTTGACGGCAAGGATGACTCCCGTCTGAAGTACCCCTCGAATTTTTCGAGAAGATTCACAGGGAGGCGCGGGGGCTCCGGCGCTCAGCCTTTCCAGCCGGGCGGCGGCTTGGCGAAGCCGGTCTCGGCGGGGAAGGGGCTGGCGGTCTCGCGCTGGTGCAGCCCGTCCACGTCGATGCCGAGCGCCCTCAGCCCGTCGCGTTGCTCGTAGCGGATCACCAGCACGGCGGCGGGCTTGGGGGTCGCCCGGGTGAACTGCGTCGACGTGATGCGGGACTCGCGCCGCTCGCCGAAGGTCGTTCCCAGCCCCTTCGGCGCCGCGGGGGCCGGCGCGGCGCCCGGCGCGGGGGCTGGCGGCGGCACAGCGGACGCGGGCGCGGGCGGTCCATACCCCGGAGCCGGCGGGGGCAATCCGCCGCCCTGCGGCCCGCCGAACGCCGGCGGGGGCGGCGCGAAGGGAGGCGGGGGCGGCGGCGGGGGCGCGAGCTCCTCGAACACCGCCAGGCCGATGACACCCACGTTGCGGGGCTTGCCGATCTGCGCGGCGTACGACTGCTCGATGCTCCCGAACCGGAACGTCGCGACCTCGGTGTGGCTGATGCGGAACCCGGTGAAATCGAACGACTCGTGCGCCCTGATCACCATGCCGCGAGCGTCGAACGACGCGTCCTCGCCGCTCTGCACGTCGAGGCCGTCGACCGTGGGCACCACCTCGACGCGCGCGCCGGTCAGGTTTCGCACGCGCAGCGCATAACGCTGGCCTGACCGCCCCTCGACATAGGTCGACTCTCGGTGGACGTACTCCCGCGTCGGCGTGAGCGCGCCGCTCTCCTCGACGAGCAGCTCCACCTCGACGATCCCCTTCAGGTCTCGCATCTCGATGCCCCTCTCCCTGAGCCGTCGCGCGCCCTCGCGCGGCGGCGAGCGTCCAGACACTACGTGAACCCGCTCGGCGCCAGCGTGTCAAGGCGCCGGCCGGGCGCGGGCTTCGCTGCCCGCTCGCTTCCCCATACCGCCCGCCCGCGGCTCGCGCTATCAACGCACCGGCGTGAGGCGCGGGCGACGCCCACCTCCCGCCGTTTTCGCATGGTCGCCGCATGATCGCCGTGGTCGCAGAGAAGCCCGCCGTCGCCCGTGACATCGCCGCGGTGCTCGGGGCCTCGAAGCGCGCCGAGGGCTTCCTCGAGGGCGGCGGCTACGTCGTCACGTGGGCGATCGGGCACCTCGTCGCCATCGCCGAGCCGCACCAGATCGACCCCGCCTGGAAGCGCTGGCGCCTCGACCTCCTCCCGATGCTGCCCGGGCAGTTTCCGCTCGTCGTCCTCCCCGGGACGCGGGCCCAGTTCGAGATCGTCCGGAAGATCCTGGGCCGGCGCGACGTCGAGCGCGTCGTCTGCGCCACGGACGCCGGCCGCGAGGGCGAGCTCATCTTCCGGTACATCTACGAGGCGGCCGGGTGCAAGAAGCCGGTCGAGCGTCTCTGGATCTCGTCCCTCACGCCCGACGCCATCCGTGACGGGCTCCGCCGGCTGCGGGACGCGCGCGGCTACGATGGCCTCGCCGACGCGGCGCGCGGGCGCAGCCGGGCGGACTGGCTCGTCGGCATGAACCTCTCGCGCGCCTACAGCCTGGTCTTCGACCAGGATCTCTCGGTCGGCCGCGTGCAGACGCCGACGCTCTCCATGGTCGTCGAGCGCGAGCTCGCGATCCGGCGGTTCGTCCCCGAGCCGTACCTCGAGGTCGTCGCGACCTTCTGCCCGCTCCGGGAGGACGGCTCGGGCGCGGCCGACGAGTCCTACAAGGGCACGTATTTCAACGACAAACCGCTCCCGGGCCAGCCGCCGGGCGCCGGCGAGGGGCCGCATGCCGGCGAGCGGCCGAACGCCGGCGAGCGGCCGAACGCCGGCGAGCGGCCCGAGACCGCGCCGTCGCGGAGGCGCCTGCCGCCGGACGGCGAGGAGGCGCGGCGCATCATCGAGCGGGCCCGGCGCGGCGAGGCGCGCATCGAGGCGGTCCGGTCGGAGTCTCGCCGCTTCCCGCCGCCGCTGCTCTACGACCTGACCGAGCTCCAGCGGCACGCCAACCGCCTTTACGGCTTCTCTGCGCAGAAGACGCTGGAGGTGGCCCAGGCGCTGTACGAGCGCAGGAAGCTCATCAGCTATCCGCGCACCGACAGCCGGCACCTCTCGACGGAGGTCGCGGCCACGCTCGGCGCCGCGGTGCAGGCGATCGAGGGCTCGTACCGGGGGATGCTCGCGCCGGGGACGGGGGCCCGGCCGCTCGGCAAGCGCTTCGTCGACGACGGCAAGGTCGGGGATCACCACGCCATCATCCCCACGGGGGCTCGGTCCTCGCGCGCGGAGCTCTCGGCCGACGAGCAGAAGATCTTCGATCTCATCTGCCGGCGCCTCCTCTCGGCGTGGCACGAGGATCACGTCACCTCGATCACCACCGTCATCACCGCGATCACCACGCGCGGCGGCGCGGGCGCGCGCGGCGGCGAGCCGATCGTGGACCGCTACCACAGCGCGGGCAGCGTCGTGGAGAAGGTCGGGTGGAAGGTGCTCGACATCGGCTTCGGCAAGCCGCCTGCGAGGCCGCGCAGGAAGGGCGAATCGGACGGCGATGGGCCCGATGCGCGCGATGCGCGCGACGGGGAGGGCGGCGAGGGCGAGCGCGAGACCGCGGATCAGCGGCTCCCGCCGGGCCTCGCGAGGGGGCAGGTGCAGCTCGTGCTCGACGCGGAGGCGCAGGCCAAGAAGACGCGTCCGCCGCCGCGCTTCACCGAGGCCACGCTGCTCACCGCCATGGAGACCGCGGGCAGCAGCCTCGAAGAGAAGGAGCTCTCCGCGGCGATGAAGGACTCGGGCCTCGGCACGCCGGCAACGCGGGCCGCGATCATCGAGACGCTCCTGCGGCGCGAGTACATCGTGCGCAAGGGCAAGCTGCTGCACGCGACCGACAAGGGCGTCGGGCTGATCGAGGTCGTCCACGCGGACGTGAAGAGCCCCGCGATGACGGGCGCCTGGGAGGCGAAGCTCGCCCGCATGGCCCGGGGCGGGGGCGATCTGCCGTCGTTCATGGCGGGCATCGAGTCGTACGTGCGCCAGGTGGTGGCGGAGGTGAGCGCGGGGCGGCGCGCGGCCGGGGACGGCGCGCTCTCCCCGGAGGCCGGGGCGTCGCCGTTTCAGGAGCGCGGCGAGGCGCGGTCGCGCGCGAAGGGGGGCCGCGCCGCGGCCGCGGCGCCGGGGACCGGTCGAGGCCGCGAGGCGACGCGTCGCCGCGCTCCGGGCAGCAGCGCGGGCGCCGGGCCTGACGACGCATCACCTGGCACGCTGCAGGCGGTCGCGGCGGCGGCTGCAGCATCGCCGCCGGCTCGGGCGCAGGCGCGACGCGTGGCGGTAGCGCCGTCGGCTGCGCGGCCTGTGGCAGCGACGTCACCACCGGCGCGATCCGCGGCCGCAGCGCCGTCGCCCGCGCGACCTGCCGCGATAGCGCCGTCTCCGCCCGCGCGACCCGCGGCGGTAGCGCCGTCGCCCGCGCGTGCGGCGGCCGTCGGGTCCTCTCCGGCGCGTGGGGCGGGCGCGGCGTCCTCGCCGGCGGTCGCCTCGTCTCCAGCGCGCCGGCCGGAGGATCTCGTCGAGCTGCTCCACCAGTGCTTCGGCTTCAGCGCGTTCCGCCCCTACCAGGAGGCCGTCTGCCGGACGGCGGCCGCGGGGAGCGACGTGCTGCTCGTCATGCCCACCGGCGCCGGCAAATCGCTCTGTTACCAGCTCCCCGGCATCGCCCGAGGCGGCACGACGCTCGTCGTGAGCCCGCTCATCGCGCTCATGGAGGATCAGGCCTCGAAGCTCCGGGCGTGTGGCTTCGCCGCCGAGCGGATCCACTCCGGCCGGAGCCGGGCCGAGTCGCGGAAGGCCTGCATCGATTACCTCGAAGGCGCGCTCGACTTCCTCTTCATCGCCCCCGAGCGGCTCCGCGTGCCCGGGTTCCCCGAGCTGCTCGCCCGCCGGAAGCCCGTGCTCGTCGCCGTCGACGAGGCCCATTGCATCTCGAAATGGGGCCACGACTTCCGCCCTGATTACCGGATGCTCGGTCAGCGCCTCCCGGCGCTCCGGCCGGCGCCGGTCATCGCGCTGACCGCCACCGCCACGCCGGTCGTGCAGGACGACATCGTCGAGCAGCTCGGCCTCGCGTCCGCGGCGCGGTTCATTCACGGCTTCAGGCGGAGCAACCTGGGTATCGAGATCCTCGAGGTCAGCCCGGGAGAGCGCCTCGCCCGGGTGCGCGCGCTGCTCGGGAAGGAGGGCCGGACGCCGGCCATCGTCTACGCCGGGACGCGGAAGGACGCCGAGGCGCTCGCCGCCGGCCTCTCGGAGGATCTCCCGGCCGAGGCGTACCACGCGGGCCTCGCCGCCCCGGTGCGCGACCGGATCCAGGCGGCCTTTCTGGACGGCAGCACCGAGATCATCGTCGCCACGATCGCCTTCGGCATGGGCATCGACAAGCCCGATGTCCGCACGGTCGTCCACGCCGGGCTGCCCGGGAGCGTCGAGGGGTATTACCAGGAGATCGGCCGGGCTGGCCGCGACGGGCTCCCCTCGCGGGCCGTGCTGATGCACTCGTATGTCGACCGGCGAATGCACGAGTTCTTCCACGAGCGCGACTACCCTGATCCGGCGATGCTCCAGCGCATCGAAGAGGTCCTGTCGGAAGAGCCGCGCCCGAAGGAGGCGATCCTCGGTGATCTCGGTATCGATCCCGAGGTGGCGGACAAGGCCCTCGAGAAGCTCTGGATCCACGGCGGCGCGCGCGTGGATCCGGACGGGGGCATCGCCCTGGGCGAGCCGGGGTGGCGCGGACCCTACGAGGCGCAGCGGCGCCACAAGCTCGCCGAGCTCGTGCAGATGGCGCGGTTCACCGAGGGCCACGGCTGCCGCATGCTCCACCTGGTCCGCCATTTCGGCGACCAGGAGGACACGGGCGAGCCCTGCGGCCTCTGCGACGTCTGCGCGCCGGCCGCCTGCGCCGCGCGGGAGTTCCGGGCGCCGAGCCGCGGCGAGGCGCAGGCGATCGCGAAGATCCTGGCGGCGCTCCGCGAGAGCGAGCAGCCGACCGGCCGGCTCTACCGCGAGGCGTTCGCCGACGGGTCGCTCGAGCGGCGCGACTTCGAGCACCTCCTCGGCGGGCTCGTGCGGGCGGGCCTCGTCTGCGTGCGCGAGGACTCGTTCGAGAAGGCGGGCGAGCTCATCACGTACCAGCGCGCGTCGCTCACGTCGCGCGGCCTCGTCGGCGGGCCGCGCGGCGCGAGCGACGTCGTGGGCGATGTGCCGCTCGCGAAGCTCCCGCCGAAGGTGAAGAAGCGGCAGAGCGCGACGTCGTCGGACGCGCGGAGGGCGTTCTTCGCCCGCAAGGCGCAGCGGAAGAAGGGCCGATCGCGCTGAGCGGCGCGCGGGCGGCGCTCAGCGGAAGATGCCGAAGTGGCCGAGCGCCCACCAGAGCAGGACGAAGATAAGGAGGGTGCTGAAGCACCCGCCGCCGAGCTTCTTCGCGCCGTAACCCGCCGCGATCCCACGCAGAATCTTGCTCATCGAATGACCTCCGGCCCCGTGTCGGGGTGCTCGGTGAGCAAAGCAACGTGGGTGCCACCGCGAGAGGGGCGGAATTTCGGGAGGAAGCGGATGGTCTTGGTCCCTTGATGGTGGGGACGTCGGCGCGTGCGCCACAGTGGGGCATTTCGCTACGCGTGCACGCAGCCGGAGAGAACGACTCACGCTGGCGCGCTCTCGATGCTCACCTCAACGCCCTGCCGCGCAAGGCAGGCGCTGCGAACTCGGCATCGGAGATGCGCGTCACCATCCCAAGCCGCTATGTGCTACCGGCCCAGTTTGGCGATGACGACGCGCGTGAGCTCACCGTCGCCGGTGCCGGGAAGAGGACCTGTGCCGAAGTCCGCGTCCGGAGCGGTCGTCCCCCCCGCGACGATCGTCTCGCCGTCGGGTAAGATGGTAATCGCGCGCAGATCGTCATCGCCGGTGGTGTCCATGAGATAACTCCACACCAGCTTCGCATCAGGCGTGAGTTTGGCGACGAAGGAGCTCAGGCGACCCCTTGCTTTCAGGGGGCCGTCGCCGAAGTCGATCTGTCCCTCGGCAGGCCCGACGACGACGAGATTGCCAGAAGGATCCCGAGCGACTTTATACGCCTCCTGCTGACCGACCGCGTCTCCGAACGCGCGCATCCATCGGGGCACCCCGTTCGCCTCGAGCTGTACCACGAAGACATCCCTGTCGTCTCCTCCTGGTAATGTGTGGTCACCAACGTGCATCTCGCCGGTGAATGAACCAACCACCACAGGGCGACTCGACTGGTCCACCGTGATGCTTGTCGGGTGTACATCGCCGGAGCCCGGCCCGTCTAGCCCTCTGGCCCACACCGATTCCCCGGCCGGCGTCAGCTTTACGACGAACTGTCCTCCATCGACTCGTATCGGCGCATTACGGGTGCTGAGATTGATCGTCTCCACGGACCAGGCAAGGACGAAGATGTTCTTCGAACTATCGACCGCGACGGCGGTGGCAGCTTCATAGAACGACGTACCGTTGAACGTGCGCACCCAGCAGCCTGGCTCGCTCACGCGCCCGGTGGCACCGTCGAGCTTCGCCACGAGAATGTCCTCCCCGTCAGGCGTGATCGAACCCTCGCCGAGATCGATGGGTTCGCTGAATCTTCCCGCAACCACGATGTCGTCGCTGGCGTCAATCGCGACTCCAGTCAGCGCGCCGCGGCCTCCCAGGCCACTGCTCCAGATGTACTCGCCCGTTGCGTCAAATCGAGCGATGAATGGACCTGCCGGGAGCGGCCCACCGCCGAAGTCAATTCCCCCTTCGTGGCTTTCGCCGACCAAAACCGGGTTCCCCTTGGAATCGACGGCAAGATCCGAGGTATAGTCCGCACCGAGATCCCCGAACTTCTTGGCCCAGAGGGGCTCGCCGGCTGGGCTCAACTTGAGAAGCAGGACGTCACCCCGGTTGCTGGCAGAAGAAAAGGATTTCCCTCCCACCGTGATAATCCCAGCAAAGGCTACGCTGACGAACACGTTCCCCACAGCATCAGTCGCAAGGGCCGATGCGCCGGCGTGGCCGGTCTGTTCGTACCCCGCCGCCCACACAATGCACTGGAACCCGTCGCAGTTTTCATCGTCCGCGACGTCGCAGCGCTCCACCGTGGGCAGGACCTCGTGCTCGCAGGCGCCCCAGGTCCGGTCGGTGCTGCAGGTGCGCCTCCCTTCCCGGCACAACCCCTCGTTCCTGGTGACCGGCGGGCCGCTGTAGCACGCTTCCGACGCGTCGGGTGTGCAGGGGGTGGGCTCAGCTCCACCTCCAGCACCCCCAGCACCGCCCGCGCCCCCAACACCGCCGGCCCCCGAGCCGCCCGGCGACTGATCGGCGAACTCGTCGAGGCCGAGCAGCGCCGCGCAACCGCTGGCGCAGAGGATCAGGCCGGCGATCGAACCAAGGATGTATACTTGTGCCTGCATGAGATGTTCTGCGCGCTCGCGATCTGCCCTGGGAGCGGCTGCGCGGACGCCAGAACGGAAGCTATCACGGCGGCAGCGCCGCTGGCGCCGTGTTTCGGATCGAGCGCCATGGGGTATCGCGCGAGCTCTCGCCCTAGCCTCGGGCGCCGCGTGGAGGTGGTGCGCCATAGCCGAGGACCGAGAGCCCGATCCGCGATGAGAGCCGGCGAATCGCCGCGCGAGGGAGGAAGCGGGAGAGCTGGGCCGTCGCCTTGCTCAGCGTGGTCGGGACGGCGACCACGTCGCCCCGATCCGCCGCCGCGATGCCGTAGGCCGCGCAGTCCTCGGCGGTGAGCTCGAACGGCATCTTCCTGCGCGGCACGCCGGGCGCGCCCGCGTCGAAGATCTCGGTGGTCACCGGCCCCGGGCACAGGGCTGTCACCGTGACGCCGGTCCCGTCGAGCTCGACGGCCAGGCTCTCGGACAGCGAGAGCACGAACGCCTTGGTGGCTCCATACACCGCATGTCCCGGGGTCGGCTGGAACGCGGCGAGCGACGCGACGTTGAGCACGCGCCCTCCGCCGCGGGCCACCAGGTCGGGGACGACCGCCGCGCAGAGCGCGACGACGCTCTCGCAGTTGAGCCGCACCAGCATCGCCTGCGCCGCGGGATCGCCGTCCAGAAAGGGCCCGAACCGCGTCGTTCCCGCGTTGTTGACGAGCCAGGCCGCGCCGCCCAGCTCGCGCGCCCGATCCCGCACGCGGAGGGCAGCGCCCTCGCTGGTGATATCGAGCTCCAGCGGGTGGATGGGCGCGTGCCCGGCGGCGCTCGCCCTTGCGGAGAGCTCCTCCAGACGGTACGCCCGCCTGCCGATGGCGAGCACCGGCTGCCCGCGCGCCGCGAGCTGCCGCGCGATCTCCGCGCCGATGCCGGACGAGGCGCCTGTGACGATACCGAGGCCCGAGGTCGTGGTCATGGAGCGAGCCTTTTATGCTGCTTCGTCCAGGATCGCGAGCGGGCCGTGCTCCTGACCCGCGGGGGCCCCGGTCAGCAATCTTTCCCTTTCCGGCTTCCGCGCGATCTTGCCGCAACGCAGCAAGATCGCGCGATGGCCTAGGGCGCGTCATCGGCTCTGGGGAGCCGAAGGTCGCGCGTGGGTGTCGACCTCGTGCCGTTCCCGTCACCAGGCCATCCGCTCCAGGCGTGTGCGGCCGATCGCCCGTGCGGTTTGCCAGCCGTCCCGCGCGCATGACAGCATCGGACCATCGGGCGGCAGGGGTGGTAGAGGACCGTCGCCTACATGCGGAGCGGGCTTTCGCAGCCTTCCTCTTGCAGATCGCGGCGCGGAGCGGCTAGCCTGGAGCTCGTAACTTCCGGAGCTCGGGTGCTGAGGACCCGCGAGCGATGCAAAGGACCCGCGAGCGAGCCATGCGCATTCGACGAGCTGCTCTAGTCGCCACGGCCCTGCTCGGGCTGCTGCCGGCGCCGGCGCGCGCACAATCGCAGCCATTCGGCCCCGTCACCCTCTATGAGCCCACCATCGACACGCTGCCGGAGGTCGAGGGGACCGGCCTCTGCGCCGCATCGGCCCTGTCGAAGAACGTGGATATCGATTTCTATGTGCCCCTCGCCACCGACAACCCTGGCGAGCGTCTGGCTTATAACGACAAGGTCAACGCGTTCATCGAGCGCTCGCCTAGCGAGGCCGCGGCAGAGTATCACGAATACGTCGTTCGGACCGTCCTGGATCTCAGCAACAACAACAGCGACATTGATGAGGACGACAACGAGGACGGCGAAGGCCCGCTGAGCTACGGCGACTTCACCGGACTGATGTCGATGACGTGCCAGCAGGGCGGGTGCGACTTCCCCTGGAACAGCGACGGCACCAGCCAGCCGTTCGGCTCCAGGCTCCGCGGGTTCTTGATCGTCCCCGAGGAGATCGTGCGTCGACCCGTTCATATCGGTTTCTATGCCGACGATGCGATAAGCCTCACCTTCTGGGACAAGCTCAACGGCGTCAAGCCCGTCATGGTCCGTCCGGCGCGGCTCGGCCTTCCGACATGGCGCCTCACGAACACCGTCATCTTCGAGAAACCAGGCCTGTACCCGCTCGAGATCCTCTACGTCGAGATCGCCGAGCACGCGGCGCTCGAGATGTCCTACTTCGTCGGCGAGTTCGAGGACTTCGAGCTCGGCGCGCGGGTAGCGGGCAGCGAGAGCCTCAAGGAGGCTAACTATTCCCTCTTCCAACCCGCGCAGTTCTTCCAGACGCTGAGCGGGTCGCCGTCGTTCCCCGATCTCGACCAGTGCCAGCAGTGCAATCGCCAGTTCGCCGGCCAGCACGGGACCAACGGCTGTCCTGGGAGCTACTACTGCAACGAGGCGGCCCTGTGCGCCCCGTGTGACACCGCACGATTCTGCGGCGAATCCTGCTCGGCCTGCACGGGCGACACGCTGTTCTGCATCAACCTGGAGGGCAGGACGCAGTGCGCCGAGTGCCGCACCAGCGAGGACTGCCGCGACGGCTTCGTCTGCGATCCCGAGACGCACGAGTGCAAGGAAGAGTACGAGTGCGAGATCGACGAGGACTGCTCGCGCGACAAGATCTGCGTCGATCACACGTGCGTCCTGTGTGACACCTCCGACCGGTGCGCCGGCAACTCGTGCAACTGCTGTCCGAACGGCATCAACGGCACGCAGATGGACTGCGCCGCCGTCGAGCCGGGCGGCACCCCGATGTGCGTCGAGTGCCTCACCGACGAGCAGTGCCCCGACGGCAAGGTGTGCCACGTGCCCACGGGCCACTGCATGGACAGGCCGCTCCCGACGAACGCCCTGCCCAACTGCTGCGGCGAGGGCTGCGTCGACTGCATGCACCCCGAGGACCCGAACGATCCGCAGTCGCCCCCGGTGCCGTTCTGCCTCCCCGGGCCCATCGGTACGGCGTGCGCCGCGTGCCGCAACGACATGGATTGCGCCGAGGGGCAGTACTGCCTGAGCGGCGAGTGCAAGGAGTGCGTCAAGGACCGGCGCTGCGGGCCGCGCTGCGACAGCTGCGGCGGCGATACGCCGTTCTGCTTCGGCCAGTTCTCCGAGCTCGCGGCGTGCGTGCGCTGCACGTCGGACGAGCAGTGCGCCGGCACGACCTGCAACCGCGAGACGCATCAGTGCGACCCGCCGGGGTGCATGGCGACCTGCGGCGAGGACACCCCGTACTGCGACGGCGAGAGGTGCGTCGAGTGCTACGCCGACACGCAGTGTCCGTGCGGCAACACGTGCGACCTCGCGACGAACACCTGCGACGTCTCCTGCAAGACGAACCTGGACTGCCTCGGGAACGAGCACTGCCGCTGGACCGACGAGGCGGACGCCAAGGAGTGCGCGCTCGGCCCGATGCCCGATAACGTCGCGTGCGGCGGCACGCTCGCCGAGATCTGCAGCGTCTCGGTCGTCGGCCAGAAGGGCGCCGATCCGAGGGCCGCCGGGCTCGTCGCCCTCGCGGCGCTGGCCCTGATCGAGCGAAAGCGCCGCCGGCGCAGCGGAGGTGCCTCGTGAGAACTCGTCCGCTCCTCGCCCCGCTCCTCGCGCTGTCCGCGCTCCTCGCCGGGCGCCCCGCGCTCGCCGAGGAGGGGCGCTTCGATGCCCAGGTCTTCCGCCCGGCAGCGGCCCCGCGCGATCTCGTGATGGTCCAGAAGTCCGAGGTCATCGGGAACCTCTCGCCGACCGTCGGCCTCTACAGCGACATCGCGGCCGACCCGCTCGTGCTGCTCGTCGCGGGCGACGACACGAGGCAGGCCGTCGACGCCATCTCCGGGCGGCTCGAGCTCGCCTTGCTCGCGGGCATCGGCTTCTTCGACGTGTTCGACGTGACGATGGCCATGCCGCTCGTCCTCTTCCAGGAGGGCGGCAACCTCCGCCGCTTCGGAACCGAGGGGTCGGTCAAGAGCTCCTCCGTCGGCGATCTCCGCCTGTCCACGAAGATCTCGCTCCCGTACCTGAACCGCAAGGAGCAGGTCAAGGAGGGGTTCGGGATGGCCATCGCGGGCAACCTCAACTTCCCCACGGGCGACCAGAACGCGTTCACCAGCGACGGCGCGCTGAGCGGCGGCGCGACGCTCATCGGCGACTACCGGTTCAACTTCGGGCTGCTCCTCGCCGCGAACGCTGGCATCTGGCTGCGGCCCGACAACCAGTTCGCGGGCGTGCGCGTCGGCGACATGGCGCAGTTCGGCGTGGCGGCCGAGCAGTACGTCGTCCAGAGCTGGGGCCTGTCGGTCATCGGCGAGGTGTACGGGTACCCCTCGCTCACGAGCTACCCCGACGACCCGGGGCAGATCCCCGCGGAGGCGCTCCTCGGGCTGCGCTGGCAGACCAAGCACGGCATCACGATCACCTTCGGCGGGAGCTTCGGCGCGGCGTGCGGCTTCGGCGCGCCCTCGATCCGCTTCTTCAACGTCATCACGTGGCAGCCGAAGACCTCGCAGGAGCAGGAGGAGATCAACCGCCTGCAGCAGCGCGACAAAGACGATCCGGATCGCGACGGCCTCATCGGCGCCGCGGACCGCTGCCCCGACGTGCCCGGGAGCCCCGAGAACTTCGGCTGTCCTGACCTGGACACCGACGGCGACGGCGTCTTCGATCGCGACGACAAGTGCCCCGACAAGCCCGCCGGGCCGCACGGGAAGGACGGCTGTCCGCTCGCCTTCATCCGGGGCGACGAGATCGTGATCACCGAGCAGGTCCACTTCGCGACCGACAAGGACATCATCCTCGAGGACTCGAACTCGACGCTCGAGGCGGTCGCGCAGGTGCTGATCGACAACCCCGACATCCGCGAGGTGCGGATCGAGGGCCACACCGACGTGCGCGCGACCGATCTGTACAACATGGCCCTGTCCCAGCGCCGCGTGGCGAGCGTCATGGCGTACCTGATCGCGAAGGGCGTCGAAGCCTCGCGGCTCCAGGCGGTCGGCTACGGGCACACGCAGCCGATCTACGACGACACAGGCTGCCAGGGTCCCGACGATCAGCTGTCGCCCGACTGCCAGTTCATGACGTCGAAGAACCGGCGCGTCGTCTTCCGCATCCTGCGCTACGGCGCCGCGGGGGCGAAGCCGCTCACCGGCGCGCCCGAGGGGAGCGAGCAGCTCCTGCCGTCCGGCGGGGTGCTGCCGCAGAAGACCCAGGGCACGCTGCCCAGTCAGGGCACGCTGCCGGGGCAGGGGGTCCTCAAGTCGAACGTGCTGCCGAGCGGCGGATCCTCGCTTCCGCCTGCGGGCGGGGCGCCCGGCGGCGCTGCACCCCTGCCGAACCGCGGCAACGCGGGCGGCCTCCCGAGCAACACGGGCGTGCTGCCGCGATCCGGTACCCCCGCGCCCGCGCCCGCGCCGCCGCCACCGGCGCCGGCGCCGTCCTCGTCGAGCCAGCCGCCGGCTCCCGGAGGCGGGGGGACTCGCTAGAGCGACAAACGGGTTGAAACCACGAGAAAAAGCAGGAATTTCACAGGGAGACGGGGAGGCGGGGAGCGAGAGACGGCAAGAGGGAAAAATTCATTTTTTTTCTTCCTCCCCGCCTCCCCGCCTCCCTGTGAAAATTCTCCGGGTTTCAACCTGATCGTTGTTCCAGGAAGGCGTCGATCCGGGGGGCCCGGCCCGAGGGGGTGGATGGAAGGGGGCTCGATGGCGGTCGAGCGCGCGTTACACAAACGGACGTCAGCGTCACAGCGGTAGGAGCCGCGCGACGCTGACGTCTTCTACGTAGTCTGCTGCGCTTACTTCTTCGGCGCGGGCTTCGCGGGCGCCGATGACGTGGCGGGCTTGGCCGACGACGGCGGGGGGAGCGACGACGGCGGGGCAGAGGAGGCCGGCTTGGCCGACGACAGCGGGGTGGGCGACGCGGGCTTCGCCCCCGGCTTGCCTGGCTTGGCCGAGGCCGCGGGAGCGGGCGAGTCCTCGTACGGCTCGTCGGACGCAGCCGGAGGAGCAGCTGGCTGGTCCGCCGGCGGCGCCTCCGGCTCGGCAGGCGCCGCCGAGTCGGCGGGCGGCGTCGCCGGGTGCAACGTCAACGGCTTCGCCTCTCCGTCGGTGCGGCGGACCCAGATCACCGCCGTCCCGCTCGCCACGCTGGCATAGCGGCCGTCCTCGGTGCGGATCTCCTCGTTGACCGCCTCGATGACCGCGTCGCCGCCGACGGCGCACGCGGCCTTGCGGAGCGACTCGAGGCGCTCCGCCTCCGTGCGGGCCGTCGGATCGCTCGCGATCGGCTGAAGGCGATGGTACTCGCGATCGGGCAGCTGGCCCGCCGGCACGACGTGCATGTCGCTGCAGAACTCGCCCGAAGGCGTGCGTTTGTCCCGGAAAGGAGTGCTGCAACCGGCGATCAGCGCGGCACCCAGGGCCGCCGAGAGGAGGAGGCGCTGCATACTGCCTTCTTACCAGCGATGCGACGCGCGATGCAAACCCCGTGCATCATGGACGCAGCCGACGCGCACCAGGGACGCCAGCCGGCCCGGCGCCACGCCGCCTCTCGCAGGTTGCTCGCGGGTGGATCGGCTCCTGACGCCGTGCGCATCACCGGGTCGTCACATCGCCACCGTCCCATCCACCGCCCCATCCAGTGTTCCGATCTCGTGGACGCCTGGATATGCTCGGCGGCCGATGCGCCCGATCGAGCGATCCGCTCCTCTCGGCTTCCTCACCTTCCTCGGCGCGGCGCTCGCCGCCGCGTGCAGCGCGCCTCAGGCGGCGCCGCACGCCCCTCCGCACAGCGCCGCCCCTGCCGAGCAGAGCGCCTCGAGCGCCGCGGCGTGCCTCGCGGCGGCCAGCGCGCCGCGGCAGGCCCGCCCCGACGAGCCGCCGCGGATCGGCGTGAAGCACATCCTCGTCCGCCATGCCGGCGCCGATCGCGCCGAGGGCACGACGCGCACACGCGAGGAGGCGTGCCTGCGCGCGATGGAGGCGCGCGACAAGATCCGCGGCGGCGCCGACTTCGGCGAGGCGGTGGCGCAGTACAGCGAGGAGGCCGGCGCGGCGTCGCGCGGCGGTTCGCTCGGCACCGTGGAGCGCGCCGACGTCCTGCCGCCCTTCGCCGATGCGGCGTTCGAGCTCGATGTCCAGCAGCTCAGCGACGTCGTGGAGACCCGCTATGGCTTCCACGTGATCTTCAGGACGGAATAGCCCTCCTGCCGAGAGCGAGCCTCCCGCCGGAGACCTCTCTGCCTGCCCGCGCGCGGCCTCTCCTCGCCAGGCCACGCATCGCCAACCACGCCTCGCGGGCCGCGCGCGCAAGGGTTGCGTTCCCGGCGGAGGCGCAGCATGAAGCCCCCATGCGCGCTCACAAGCTCCTCGCCGCCTTCGCCGTGATGATCGCCTCGCCGGCGCTGCTGTTCGCGGCGTGCAAATCCAGCGACGAGCCGGAGGAGGTCATCCCGGCGCCAGGCGCCGTCACAGCACCGACCGCGACGGCGCCGCCGCCCGCGGCGACCGGGACGGTGCCGGCCGCGACGCCGACCCCGGCCGCGCCTCCAGCGACAACGACGGCCGCCCCGACCCCGGCCGCCCCGGCGACCCCGAAGCCGGACGCGGGCGCGCCGGTGGACGCGGGCGCGCCGAAGGACGGGGGCGCCGCCACCACGGCCGACGCGGGGGCGCTCTCGACCAAGCTCGCGGAGTGCGCCGCGAAGTGCCAGTCGATCCTCCAGACCTGCCTGACGCCGAAGTTCCCCGCGGACGGCGGCTTGCCCGCGCTCGCCGATCCGGCGGCGTGCCAGAGCTCGTTCGACTCCTGCCGCACCGCCTGCGCGCCGTAGCTCCCGCCCCGCTCGGCGAGGCCGGCTCCAGCGCCGCCGAGCCTACTTCTTCTGGGCGCCGGTCGGCAGCGTGATCCGGAAGAGCGCGCCGCCGGCCGCGCCGGTCGTCACCGTGATGTCGCCGCTCATCGCCTCGACGAGGTGCTTCGCGATGGACAGGCCGAGCCCGGTGCCGCCCGACGCGCGGGAGCGGCCCGGATCCACCCGGTAGAACCGATCGAAGACGCGGGCCTGGTGCACCGCAGGGATGCCCGGACCGTCGTCCTCGACCTCCAGGACGACGCGCCCGTTCGCGGCCCGCGCGCGCACCACCACGTGCGAGCCGTTCGGCGTGTGATGGATCGCGTTGTCGACGAGGTTGGTCAAGATCTGGTCCAGCGCGCGCGGATCCGCCGCGACGAGCGTGCCCGGCGCCACGTCGATCTTCAACTCGGTGTCCCTCTCCATGGCGCGCCCGCGCAGGAGCGCCACAGCCGCCTCGGCCTGCACCGAGAGATCGAGCGTGCCCGGCGAGAGCGGCCGCTCGCCGCCCTCGATGCGCGACAGATCGAGCAGATCGTCCACGAGCCGGTGCAGCCGGGTCGCGTTCCGCTCGATCACCTCGACGAAATCGCGCGCCGCCTCCGGGTCGTCGAGCGCCCCGCCGAGCAGCGTCTCGCTGCTCGCCCGGATCGACGCGACCGGCGTGCGCAGCTCGTGCGACGCGTTGGCGATGAAGTTGCGCTGCAGGCCCTCGATGCGCCGCAGCTCCGTCACGTCGAAGAAGACGGCGACGACCCCCGCCGCCCCGCGGCCCTGCGCCGGCAGCGCGAGCGGCGCGGCGTTCACGAGCAGGATCCTGCGCCCCGGAGGCCCGGCCGCGCCAGGCGCCGCGGGCGCGATCTCGATCTCGCGCGTCGCCGCCGCGCGCGCGAGCGCGACCTCCTCGAGCAGCTCGTGCAGGCTCGACGAGCGCAGCACCTCGAGCGGCGGGCGGCCGACCGGGTCCCTGCGGATGCCGAGCAGCTGCGAGAGCGCCGGGTTGACCAGCGTGATGTCGCCCTTCTCGTCCGTGACGAGCACGCCCTCGCGCATCGACTCGAGCACCGCGCCGAAGCGCTCTCCCTCGCCCCCGAGCTCGCGCCGCGACACCTCCAGGCTCTCGGCGAGGTCGTCCAGCGCGCCGCCCAGCGTGGCGATCTCGTCGTGCCCCTGCATGCGCGCGCGCCGGCCGAGGTCGGCCCGCATCTCCCGCGCGACGCCCGTCAGGTAGACGAGCCGCCCGGAGAGGGCGCGCGCCCCGGCGAGCGCCGCGGCGACGGCGAGCGCGAGGGCCAGGACGGTGCCCTCCACCACGCGCGTGCGGGCGGCGGACAGGCTGCGGTCGATCGCGACCGGCTCGAAGGCGACCCGCACCACCCACGGCCCGTCCGGGCGATCGAGCCGCTGCGCGGCGTAGAGCATCCGCATCCGCGTCGTCCTGCTCACGCGCTCGCTGCGCCCCGTGCCCTGGTGCCGCGCGTCGGCGACCTCGTCGCGCGTCGCGTGCGTGTCGAGCTGGCCGAGCCCCTCCGGCGCGACCGACGAGTCGCCCCGCACCGCGCCCCGCGGATCGATGAACGTGACGCGCGCTCCTGCGATCTTCGACAGCGCCGTCGCGAGGGCGGGCGCCTCGGCCGCGAGGTCTCCTGATCTCGCGGCGACCTCGGTGACGAGCGCCGTCCGCGTCGCCAGGTCGTCCTCCGTGTGCGCCGAGAGCTCTGCCCCGAGCGTCTTCAGGACATAGCCGTCGAACACGAGCGCCGCGAGGATCGCGATCCCCACCGCGAACGCGATGAGCTTGCTTCGTATACCCATGTCACCAGCGCGCCCGGCTCACGCCGCGCGCGACGTGGGCGAAGATCCTTAGGTTACCTGGTTTTGTCCGTTCCATGACGACTCGTTGACGTGATGCGGGGAGACGGGTAAACGCCCGGCCCCATGGGATTGACCCGTGACGCAGTCTTCTTTGACGCGCTGGCGAACCATGCGCGAAAGAGCGTCGCAGCGAGCGAGCTCCTCCTGGAGATGCTCGACCGGCTCGACGAAGCCCCGACCCTGGTGCAGCGGATCTCCGACCTCGAGGACGAGGCCGACAAGATCACCCACGAGTGTCTGGCCGCCCTCCACCAGACGTGGATCACGCCGCTCGATCGCGAGGAGATCCACGCGCTCATCACCCGCCTCGACGACGTGCTCGACTGCATCGAGGCGGCGAGCGTGAGGCTCGTGCTCTTCGAGATCAAAAGCGCCCTGCCGGACGCGCGGCTGCTCGCCCAGGATGTCGTCGACGCGTGCACCGTCATGAGCTCCGCCATCCAGTCGCTCAGGGACCTGAAGAAACAGCCGCACCTCCTCGAGCTCTGCGTCGAGATCAACAAGATCGAGAACGCGGCGGACGCGCACTACCGCAACGGGCTGGCGGCGCTCTTCAAGAAGGGGAACGACCCGCTCCTCGTGATGAAGTGGCGCGACATCTATGACCTCCTGGAGCACGCGACCGACCGCTGCGAGGACGTCGCGAACATCATCGAGGGCATCGTGCTCGAGCACGCATGACGACCTACATCCTCGCCATCCTCATCATCGCGCTGGCGTTTGATTACATCAACGGCTTTCACGACGCCGCGAACTCGATCGCCACGGTCGTCTCGACGCGCGTCCTGTCGCCGCGCACCGCGGTGCTCTGGGCAGCCGCCTTCAACTTCATCGCGTTCGCGCTGTTCGAGCCCACGGTGGCGCGGAACATCGCGAAGGGCGTCGAGCCGGGGTTCATCACGCCGAACGTCATCCTGGGCGGCCTGCTCGGCGCGATCATCTGGAACCTGCTCACGTGGTGGTGGGGGCTGCCGTCGTCGTCGTCGCACGCGCTCATGGGCGCGTTCGCCGGGGCCGCGGTGAAGAGCGCGGGGCGGCTGTCGGTGCTCGACGCGACGGTCTTCGGCAAGACGGCGGCGTTCATCCTCGTGTCGCCCTTGCTCGGCGCGGTCATCGGGTTCTCGCTCATGCACGCCATCCGGTGGCTCGCGCGGGGCTGGACGCCCAAGAAGGTGAGCACCCGGTTCCGGCGGCTGCAGCTGCTCTCCGCCGCCGCCTACTCGCTCGGGCACGGCGGCAACGACGCCCAGAAGACGATGGGCATCATCACGGCCCTCCTCATCTCCGCGGGCCTCCAGGAGGGCGGCGAGGACCCGGAGCCGATGCTCTGGGTCGTGCTCGTCTGCCACGCGGCGATGGGCCTCGGCACGCTCTCCGGCGGCTGGCGCATCGTGAAGACCATGGGGATGAAGATCACGAAGCTGAAGCCGGTGGGCGGCTTCGCGGCCGAGACGGCCGGCGCGGCGACGCTGTTCAGCGCCACGGCGCTCGGCATCCCCGTGAGCACGACCCACACGATCACGGGCGCGATCGTCGGCGTCGGCGCCACGAGCGGGCGCCTCTCGGCGGTCCGCTGGGGCGTCGCCGGGCGCATCGTCTGGGCCTGGATCTTCACGATCCCCGCCTCGGCCGCCCTCGCCGCGATCGCCTACACCATCGCGAGCGTCATCAGCGGCCAGCCCTGACCGCGCAGGCGAGCGCCGCGTGACGCCACGCAGGCGAGCAGGCGCCTCGCTCGCGCGCCGGGCGGCGGCGCTCGCGCGGCCCGCCCTGGGACTTCCGAAGCGCGCCGCCGATCTCCATAGCGCGACCATGCGGGCGCTCGTGACGGGGGCGACGGGGGCGCCGGGAGGGGCGGTCGCGCGGGCCTTGCTCGCCCGCGGGCACCGCGTGCGGGCGTTCTCCGCCAGGCCTGGCGATCCGACCGCGGCGCGGCTCATCGAGCTCGGCGTCGAGGTCATCCAGGGCAGCGCCGACGAGCCCCGCTCGATCGCGCGCGCGGCGGCCGGCGTCGACGCGGTCTTCGCCATGGGCTCGCCGATCGAGGGCGGGCTCGCGGCCGTCGAGGCGGAGCTGCGGCTCGGCCTCGCCGCCGCCGAGGGCGCGAGGGCCGCGGGCGGCGCGCACCTCGTCTACACCTCGGTCGCGAGCGCCGACCGGGGCACGGGCGTCCCCCATTTCGAGAGCAAGGCGACCGTCGAGCGGCACATCACCGCGCTCGGCGTGCCCTGCACGATCCTCGCCCCGGTGTGCCTGATGGAGAGCCTGATCACGCCCGCTGCGCTCCTCGGCCTCCGGCGCGGCGTGTACGCCGCCCCGCTCCCGGCAGCCTGCCCGCTGCAGCAGATCGCGGCCGACGACGTGGGGCGGTTCGCGGCGCTCGTGCTCGAGCGCCGGCGCGACTTCCTCGGGCGCCGGATCGAGCTCGCGTCCGACGAGCTCACCGGCGCCGAGGCCGTCTCGGCGCTTTCCCGCGTGGCCGGCCGCGAGATCCGCTACGCCGAGGTGCCGCTCGCCGAGGTGCGCGCGCGCAGCGAGGACCTCGCGGCCATGTTCCGCTGGCTCACGCGCGGGGGCCACGGCGTGGACCTCGGGGCGCTCCACGCCGCCTACCCGGAGGTCGGGTGGCGGCGCTTCGAGGACTGGGCGCGCGAGCACCTCGCGGGCGCGCTGACCCGAGCGGTCGCGTGAGCCTGCGAGGGCGCCGCGTCGATCCGGCGCGCGGTCCACCGGTCCACCTGCCCCGCGCGCCGGGCTCACCCGGCCCGCGCGGGCGCGGCGCTCATCCGACGTGCGACGGCGCGCGGCTCGGTCGGGCCGCCCCGAGGCTGATGAAATGGTCGAGGATCCAGGTCTTGAAGCGGTTCAGGTCGAGCCGGTCGAGCAGCGGCAGGAACGCCCGCTCCACGCCGTCCTCGCGGCGTATCGAGGCGAAGTCGAGCACGCCGACGTCGTTCGCGGCGAGCACGTACGGCATCACCTCGGTGCGCCCCTCGTCGAAGGCCGCGAGCAGCAGCGACCCCTTGAGGAAGGCGGCCGAGACGTCGAGGAAGGCGGGGCGGATGCCGCGGATGTACCGGCTGAACGGCTCCGCGATCACGCGCTTGTCCGGCGAGTCGCGGAGCCCCGCGCCCTCGAGCTGCTTCTTCAGGAACTCGCTCGCCGACATGCCGGGGTGCTCCTTGCGGCGGCGCTCGGCCTCGTAGCCCTCGGCCACGACAACGAGCGCGTAGTCGGCGCGCTTGAGGCCGTCGGCGAGCTCGCCCAGCACGTCCTGCGGGAAGCGGAAGAAGGGGAGCACGATGAGGTGCGCCCGGGCGGCCACCGCGCAGTGCAGCGCGTGCCGCCCGCTGCGGTTGCCCATCATCTCGAGGATGTAGATGCGCTTGTGCGTATAAGCGTCCTCGTAGAGCCCGCGCGCGATGGTCGCGCCCGTCTCCACGCCGGACAGGAAGCCGATCGCGCGATCGCCCTCCAGATCGTTGTCGATGGAGACGTTCACGAAGCCGGCCTGCGGGCGCACCTCGAACTCGTCGAGCCACGCCTTGATGCCCTCGAACGTGCCGTTGCCGCCGACGCAGATGAGGTGCGTGAACCCCTGCGCCTTGAAGGTCGCGGCGGCCTGCTTGCGCTTCTCGCGATCGAGGAAGCCGGAGTAGCGCTCGCTGCGGAAATCGCTGCCCGCGTCGAGCACGCGCCGCCCCATCGAGCGCGCCGGGATGCCCTGCGCGAGCAGATCGTAGCGCTGGCGGCGGCTCATGATGAGGCGCTCGAACTGGGGCTGGGCGCGCGCGTCCGCGGTCAGGGAGCGGAAGCCCTCGGTCGCGGCCCACACCTCGTAGCCTCGCCGCGCCGCCTCCTCGGTCAGCGCGACGGCGACCGAGGAGTAGCCAGGGGCGTTGCCGCCGTCGAAGACGAGCAGCAGGCGCTTGTCCGATGCCGGGAGGGTGTCGGGACGTCCGAACTCGACGATGCTGGTCATGGCGCCGGCCTTCTACCACGCGACGACGAGGTTGGCTGAGCGATTGTCACACGTTCGCGATCGTTGTTCGACGACGCCGGGCGTTGGACGACAGCGCCGCGCGGCGTCGAGCGAGCGCGCCGCGCCGCGTGGCGCTCCGCGCGGCGCCGAGGGCGCGCCGTTCACCCCGTGTTGCGCATGCCGGCGGCGATGCCGTTCAGCGTGAGCAGGAGCGAGCGATCGCGCCCCGAGTCCCCGCCGCGGCTCGCCCGCAGGAGCTCGACTTGCAGGAATGAAAGGGGGTCGACGTAAGGATTGCGCAGCGAGATGGACCGCTGGAGCGTCGGGTTGCCCTCGAGCAGCCGCCGGTTGCCCGTGAGCCGCTTGAGCCACGACCGCGTCCGCTTGTACTCCGCGATGATCCGCGGCGCGACCGCCTTGCGCGCGGCGGCCGGCGCGAGCTCCGCGTAGCCCGCGAAGATCGTCATGTCGGCCTTCGCGAGCACCATCTCGACGTTGTCGATGACCGCCCGGAAGAACGGCCACGACGCCATCATCTCCTTCAGCAGCTCCGCGCCCTCGGGGCGCTGGCCCATCGCCTCCAGGCCGCTGCCGACGCCGTACCACCCCGGGAGGATGGCCCGGTTCTGCGTCCACGCGAAGACCCACGGGATCGCGCGCAGCGACTCCAGGCCGCCCGCGCGGCGCTTGCTCGGGCGCGAGCCGAGCGGCAGGCGCGCGATCTCGTCGATCGGGGTCACGGCCGTGAAGAACTCCACGAACCTGGGCTCGTCCCAGACGAGCGCGCGGTAGGCGCGCCGGCCCGTCTCGGCGAGCTCGTCGAACGCCGCGGCGTAGCGCAGCTCGGACGCGGCGGGCGGCCGCGGCTGCGCGCCCAGCGTGTGCAGGAGCACGCCGCTCAGCATGATCTCCAGCGTGCGCATCGCGAGCTCGGGGCGCGCGTACTTGTGGTCGAGCGCCTCTCCCTGCTCGGTCGCCTTGTAGCGGCCGCCGACGCTGCCGGCCGGCAGGGCGAGCAGCGCCTGGTGCGCCGGCCCGCCGCCGCGCGCCACCGACTCGCCGCGGCCGTGGAAGACGCGGAGCGGCAGCTCCGCCTCCGCGGCGATCTTCGGCAGCGTCTCCTGCACGCGCCGGAGCGCCGCGCTCGCCGCGAGCAGGCCGACCTCCTTGCCGGAGTCGCTGTAGCCGATCATCACCTCCTGCACGCCGCGGGCGAGGACGTGCGGCCGGTACTCGGGGTGCGCCAGCAGCGCGCGCAGGATCCTCGCGCTGTCGTTCAGCGCGGCGAGCGACTCGAACAGCGGCACGACGTCGATCCGCGCGCACGACCGCGCCTCGTCCCACAGCCCGGCGGCCTTCGCGCTCGCGAGCGCGGCGAGGACGTCGTCCTCGCTGTGGGTCATCGACAGCACGAGCGTGCGGCAGGACGCCTCGCCGCCGTCGCGCTGCGCCGCGGCGATGCGCTGGAGCGCCTCGAACACGCGGCGCGCCTCGGGCGTCATCTGCGCCGGCTCGACGCGGCCCTCCGCGACGCTGGCCGCCGCGGCGCGCGCGTCCTCGGCCGGCGCGCGCATCTCGAGCTCCGCGAGCGCGAACCCGAGCGCGCGCACCTGCGAGAGCAGCGCCCGCGCCCGGCGCTCGCCCGAGCTCGCGCAGCGCGCGGCGCGCAGGCTGTCGGCGACGACCGCGAGGTCGCGCTCGAGCTCCGCGGGCTCGCGGTAGGGGACGGCGAGCGTCGGCTCCTCCGGGCGCACGAAGGCGCGCCCCTCGCGCGCGGGGCCCTGCCCGGAGCGCGCGCGCGCCTCCGCCCGGCCGTGCTCCGCGTGCTCGAGCGTCGCGGTGAGGCGCGCCTCGATGAAGTGCAGCTTGCGGCGCCACGGCTCGCCCTCGGTGCGCGGGCCGAAGTGCGCGGCCACCTCGGGCATCGCGGCGGCGTCCTCCTCGATCGAGGCGAGCAGCCACGGCGGCGGCGTGACGTGCCGGACCGACTGCGACAGCGCGCCGCCGAGGTCGCGCACCGCCCGGACGAGCCGGCGCAGCCCGCGGATGCGGTAGGCGAACAGCGCGTCCTCGAGCACGGCGGGCACGACGAGCGGGTTGCCGTCCATGTCGGCGCCGACCCACGAGTGGATCCGGAGCGGCGCGATCTCCGCGTCGAGCGGCTCGCCGTAGGCGGCCTCGAACGCGCGCCCGATCACGGTGGGCAGATCGGGGAGCAGATCCCAGAGGATCTCCTCGATGTACCAGGCGACGTTCTTCACCTCGTCGCCGACGGTGGGGCGATCGCGGCGCACCTCGTCGGTCTGCCAGAGCGCGGTGATCTCCTCGCGGATCTCGGCGAGCTTGAGCGCCGCCTCGTCGGGCGTCAGCTGGCAGCGATCGCGCTCCTCGAGGTTCTTCGCGATGCGGTAGAGCTTCTCGAGCACCGTGCGCCGCGCGGCCTCCGTCGGGTGCGCGGTGAGGGTGAGCGTCACGTCGAGCGTCCTGAGCGCGGCGCGCACGCGCTCCGCCGGCACGCCGGCCTTCTTGAGCGTGTGCATCGCGGCCTCGATCGACCCGCGCTGCGGCCGCGCGCCGGGATCCGTCGCGTACGCGCGCGCGCGGCGGATGCGGTGGTGCTGCTCCGCGAGGTTGACGAGCCGGAAGTAGACGGTGAACGCGCGGATGACGGGCTCGAGGCGGTCGTGGGGCAGCTCCGCGAGCAGCTTGCTGAGCTCCGCGGCCGCGTGCGCGCGGCCGTCGCTGGGGCCGCGCCGCCGGCGGATGGCGAGCGTACGGATGCGCTCCTCGATGGCGAAGAGCTCTTCTCCCTCCTGCTCGATCAACACTTCCCCGAGCAGGCGTCCAAGCAGGCGAACTTCTTTGCGAAGAGGTCGATCGACCTCGCGGCGGCGCGGCGGCATGGGCGCCAGCCTAGCGCGATGCGGCGTAAAACGGACCACCGAGTGTGGCCTGGGCGGACGGTCGGTGGCGCCGGGGGTGTGGCGGCGCCGGGGCGGGTGGCGCCCCTCGGGTCGGGGCAGGTGGCGCGCCTCGGGGGCCTTGGCGGGTGGGCGGTGGTGCGAGCACGGTCCGTGCATCGCCCGTTCATCCGCGCCCTTTCGAAGCCTCGTCGAGCTCGTGTACCCTCTGGCGGATGGCCGATGATGTGTTCGGGATCGTCGGCACGACCCAGGGGGCGTTCAAGGTAGAGCGGGTCGTCGCCGAGGGTGGGTTCGGCGTCGTCTATCGGGCGTACCACGAGGCTTTTCGAGCGCCTGTCGCGCTGAAGTGCCTCAAGGTCCCGGCGACGCTGCCCGAGCAGCTGCGCGTGCAGTTTCTTGAAAAATTTCGTGAAGAAGCGGAACTGCTGTTCCGCCTGTCGGCCGCGATCCCTGCCGTCGTCAGGCCGCTGCACCACGACGTGATCTCGACCGCGACCGGCGCCTTCGTGCCGTTCATCGCGCTGGAGTGGCTCGAGGGCCGCACGCTCGCGAGCCACATCGCCTCCCGCGCGGCGATCGGAGCGCCGCAGCTCGCGCCGGGGGAGGTGATCCGGCTGCTCGCGCCGGTCGCGCGCGCGCTCGAGGCGGCGCACCTGTTCCCCGGGCCGAGCGGCCCCACGTGCGTGGTGCACCGCGATCTCAAGCCGGCGAACCTCTTCCTCGCCCAGATCCACGGCGCGGAGGTCGTCAAGATCCTCGACTTCGGCATCGCCCGCGCCCGCGACGCCGCGACGGTCATGGCCGGCCAGACCGCCACCACGTCGGGCGGCCTCTCGACGGCGTTCACGCCCGCCTACGGCGCGCCCGAGCAGTGGGCGCCGAAGCGCTTCGGCAAGACGGGCCCCTGGACCGACGTCTGGGGGCTCGCCGTGACCGTCGTCGAGGCGCTCGCCGGCCGCGAGATCATCGGCGGGGATCACGTGGCGATGATGGGCACGGTGCTCGACGAGAAGCGCCGCCCCACGCCGAGGAGCGAGGGCATCTTCGTGCCCGACGCGCTGGAGGCCGCCTTCCGTCGGGCGCTGGCCGTGGATCCGCGCGAGCGCTTCCGGGACATCGGGGCGTTCTGGGACGAGGTCGAGCAGGCGCTCGGGCTGCCGCGGAGCGCTCCGCCGATCGCGGTGCCCAGCCGGAGCCAGGCGCCGGCCGCCGCCCGCGTCCGCTCCTCGGTGTTGCCCGCATCGCCCTCGTCGCCGGGCTCGACGCGGTCGCAGGATCTCCTCCAGGGCACCGCCCTCGCGGCGCCGGCGGCGTTCGCGGAGGCGACGGCCCGGGAGCTCCACCTGCCGGAGCGCGGCGGCGGCCGCTTGCCGCCGCACAGCCTCCCCACCGAGCCGGTCGTGCCGCTCGCGCTCGACTGGTCTCCTCCCGCGCCCGCGCCCTTCGCGCGGCCGTCCTATGCGCCGTCGAGGATGCCGCCCCCGATGATGGAGCGCGCGCCCGCGCGCCCCAGCCTGAGCACCGGGGAGCTCATGGCGATGTTCGCCTTGCCGGTGCGGCTCGCCGGCGCGGGCGTCGTCATCACCCTCCTCGATCTCGCGGCCGCCTCGCTGCTCTTCGGCGGCCAGCGCATCGGCGTGGGCCCCGTCGGCGGCGTGGGCCCCATCGGGCTCTTCCACGTCGCGGTGGGCCTCGTGGTCCTGGGCATCGGGATCGCGGTGTTCCGGCTGTTCTCGTCGGACCGCTAGAACACCGATCACGTTGAAACCCGGAGAAATTTCACAGGGAGGCGGGGAGGCGGGGAGGAAGAAGAAAATGAATTGTTCCCTCTTGCCGTCTCTCGCTCCCCGCCTCCCCGCCTCCCTGTGAAATTTCTGCTCTTTCTTGGGGTTTCAACCCGTTTGTCGCTTCAGGGCTCCTCGCGCCGCACGCCTGTCGATCCGTAGCCGCCCGCGCCGCGCGCCGTCGGCGCGAGCGCCGGGACCAGGACCACGTCCGCGAGGGCGACCGGGCAGATCACGAGCTGGGCGATCCGATCGCCGCGGTGCACCGTGAACGGCGCTGCGCCGAGGTTGATCAGGACGACCTTGATCTCCCCGCGGTAGTCCGGATCGATCGTCCCGGGGCTGTTCAGCACGGTGACGCCGTGGTGCAGCGCGAGCCCCGAGCGCGGCCGCACCTGCCCCTCGTGGCCGTCGGGGAGGGCGACCGCGTAGCCCGTGGGCACGAGCCTCCGCTCCCCGGGCGCGAGCGTCACCGGCGCCTCGATGGCCGCGCAGAGATCGAGCCCGACGGCTCCCTCGGACTGGTAGGCGGGGGGAGGGACCTCGATCGGCCCCACGCGGAGGAAAGGCACCTGGATGCGCACGCGGCGGAGCCTAGCCGGTCACGGGCGCGGCAGCACCGCCTCGAGCGCCGAGCCCCGGAGCGCCTCGAGCGCCGAGTCCGACCACGCCCGCGCCCGATCCGAGAACCCGGCCTCCACCGCGCGCCGGAGCAGATCGAGCGCCCCCTCGAGGTTCCCGTCCTTGGCGCTCGCGCGCGCCGCGCCGTACGCGTCCTCGCCGAGGCCCACGCGGCGGAAGATCGCCTCGTAGAGCCGCGCCGACCAGTCGAACGCGCCGCGCTCGAACGCGATCTCCGCCATCCTCCGCGCGTCGTCCTCCGAGAGCTGCTCCACGATGTCCAGCGCCACGGCCGCGGCCCGCGCCGCCTCGCCCTGCTCCACGAGCACCCGGATCAGCGGGCCCGCGACCTCCTTCCGGTCGTCGCCGGCCTCGCGGGCCGCCTCCAGCACCTTCCGCGCCTGCTTCAGCTCCCCGAGCGCGAGGTGAATCGCGCCGACGAGCGCCGGGTCGGGCTCGCCCTGCTTGCGCGCCTGCGCCAGCGCTTCCCCCGCGCGCTTCGCGTCGCCGAGGAGCAGGTGCGACCAGCCGATGAGCTCGTGCGCCTCCCGGAGCGCGCGCTTCGGCGGCGCCGGCGACTGCGCGAGCACCTCCGCCGAGAGCGCCATCGCCTCGCCCGTCCGCTCGTCCTCCACGGCCCGACGCGCCCGCTGGAGCAGGACGGCCGTCTCGGGCGGCATCGGCTCCTCCTGGAACTCCGCTCGCCGGCGGTTCATGGAGGGCGACGGCGCCGCCGGCTCGCTGCGGAACCGCTGCAGGCTCTGGAACGCCGACATGCCGAGGATGAACGAGAAGAAGAAGAACCCCGCCCTCAGGAAGAAGATGGCGAGGAGCACGGCGGCGACGCCCGAGATGGCCGCCGTCAGCCGGGCCCGCTTCGGGCCGAGCGCGTGCTCGAGCACGTGGCCGCCGTCGAACGGGAGCACGGGGATCAGGTTGAGGAGGCCCCACACCAGGTTGACCTTGATGAGCAGCTCCATCCCGCTCAGCACCATGTCCGGGAGGGCATAGAGCGCCGGGCCGTAGCTGAGCACGAGGTGAAGGAGCCCGGCGACGGCGAAGCCGGCGAAGGGGCCTGCCAGGCTGATCAGCACGTGCTGGAGCCGCCCGAGGGGCAGGAGCGAGCGCCAGGTCGTGGTCCCGCCCATGAAGTGGAGCGTGATCTCCGGCTCGATCCGGTACCGCTTGATGGCGAGCGCGTGGCCGAACTCGTGCATCAGGACCGACAGGAAGACCACGAGGATCCAGACGAGGAACAGCTGGTACTGCTGCCCGGCGAGGAACGCGTACCCGAGCAGGGCGGCGGAGAGCCAGAACCCGATCTGGACGTCGACCGAGACTCCAAACAGACGGAAGCTCATGCGCATGTAATAAGCCGTGCGGGCCGTTCGCTCAATGATTGCCGTGCGGACGCGGCCGGCCGTAGAGTGCGCGCCGCGCGGGCGAGCCGGCCCGCGCGGGCGCGGCGCCGGGAGCGAGCATGGGCAGGGAGATCCGGGTCAGGAGATGGGCGCTCGCCGGGGTCGCCGCGGCGGGCATGGCGTGCGGCGCCGCGCCGGCGCCCGCGCCGTCCCCCGGGGCCGCGCCGGCGCCCGCGGCGCCGCCCGAGGCCTCCGCGCCGGCCGCCGCCCGCCCGCCCGAGGCCTCCGCTCCGGTCGAGGCCGCCGCCGCGCCGCCGGCCGCCGCGCCCCCCGAGTTTGCGGTTCCGCCCAACACGGCGGTCCTCCACGTCGGCGACTCGTTCGCGGTGGCGGGCTTCGCGCAGGCGCTCCGCCCGAGGATGCAGGCGCACCGCGTGCGCTACGCGGTGAAGGCGGAGACCAGCTCGTACACGGTGACGTGGGCCTCCAGGATGGAGCTCCTTGTCGCGAACTACCAGCCGGACCTCGTGATCATCAGCCTGGGCGCCAACGAGGTGGAGAACGTCAACCCGCCGGCCCACGCCGGCGCGATCCGCCGCATCGTCAAGGCGATCGGCGGTCGCCCGTGCGTGTGGGTGTCGCCGCCGCTGTGGCGCAAGGACACCGGCATCATCGACGTGATCCGGACGAACTCGGCGCCGTGCCGCTTCTTCGACTCCGACGCGCTGGTGCCGGGCCCCCTCCCGCGCCAGAAGGACAAGATCCACCCGAACGAGGTCGGGGGCGCGCGCTGGGCCGAGGCCTTCTGGAGCTGGCTCACGGCGGAGCACCTCCCGGCCGGCGAGGCGGTGCCGGCGCGCAGCCCCTGGGCGCTCCGGCCGTCTCCGCCGGAGGAGCACCGCTCCCGGGCGGAGGCCCCGGAGAGCGCGGCCCAGCCGGGCGCTCAGGTGTCGGAGCGGCGGGCGGAGTGATCGCGAGCTGACCGGCCGGCGCCCTACGCCGCCGACGTCGCGACGCCTGCGCCGCGGTGGACCAGCCCGGGATCGTGGCCGAGCGCCCCTGCGATCGCCGCCCTCACGTCCCGCATGAGCCGGTTGCGGCCCCCGGCGCCGTAGGGCGCCGGATCGATCGGCGGCATGATCGTGACCACCACGCGGTGGTGCTCCTGCACGACGAAATCCTTGGCCCGGAGCACGTGCCGCGTGCCGTCGATCGCCACCGGGAGGATGGGCGTGTTGGTCTCGATCGCCATCCGGAAGCCGCCGCTCTTGAACGGGAGGAGCGCGCCGGTCTTGCTCCGCGTCCCCTCCGGCGCGATCCAGACCCGGGTCCCGTCCTGCAGCATGGACGCGCCCACCTGCAGGCTCGCGCTGGCCTGGACGTGGTCGCTCCGGTTGATCCGGATGAACCCCGCCGCCTTCATCGCCTGGCCGAAGATCGGCACGTTGAACAGCTCCTTCTTGGCGATCATCCGCAGCCGCCCGGGGATCGCGCGGAACACCACCGGGATGTCGAAGAGGCTCTGGTGGTTCGACATCACGACGAACGGCCGTGCGCCCGAGGCGTGCTCGCGCCCGCGCACCACCAGATCCACGTCCGCGTCCTCGAGCACCTTGCGCGCCCACCAGTCCAGGCGCTCATCGCAGCGCTCGAGGGTCACACGCCCGATCATCGCGTCCACCACGGTCGGAAAGCAGATCCGGGCAGTGTCGAAGATTCCCATGAACGTCGTCTGAAGGCTCATCGCTCTCTTCCCGCTGGCTCCGCTGAAGGGTGAGGGGATCGCGTGGCGCGCTGGCGACCGAGCAGGCCCTGCCGTACGCGGCGGGCAAGCGGCCCCCGAGGGGCGCCGAGCTCATCCAGTGCTGATGCAGCGCTCATCCAGCGCTCGTCCGCTGCGCGAACGCCGCAAAGTATACCACTCAACCCCCGGCTGTGGTGCCGGTCACGGTCACTACCACGCGGCGCGCGTGGGGAGAACTACGGTGCTCCCAGACATACAGGGCTTGCCAGGTCCCGAGCGCGAGGCGGCCGCCGGAGATCGGGATCACCTCACTCGAGCGGGTGATGGCGCTCCTGAGGTGGCCCGGCATGTCGTCGGGGCCCTCGTCGTCGTGCTCGTACTCGCGGCCCTCCGGGGCGAGGCGCGACATCCAGCGCTCCAGGTCGCGGAGGACGGCCGGATCGGCGTTTTCCTGGAGGATGAGGCTCGCGGACGTGTGCTGCAGGAACACGGCGCAGAGCCCGACGTCGACGCCCGCGCCGGTGACGACGCGCGCGACCTCGCGCGTGATGTCGACGAAACCCCGGCCGTTCGTGCGGATCTCGAGCGTGCGCTGGACGATGGTGGTCACCGCGCCATCTTAGCCGCCTTCGGCGCGGGCGCCCGGCACGACGTCGACGATGAGCCCCCAGCTCGTCCAGCGCTGGAACCACACGCCGACGCGCTCGGCCAGCGCCGCGCCCGCCAACTCGCCGCCGCCCGGCGACTGGCGGCCGCACGCCTCCGCTCCGTGGGCTCCGGCCGCCACCTCCTCACACGCCGGGACGAGCGGCACGCCCCGCCCGAGCGCCTCGAGGAGCGCGAACGCCGGCGGCTCGAGCTCTTCGAAGCGGATCGTGAGATCCGCGCCGCGGAACACGGCGAGGCGGACGGGGCGGGGCGCGGGCAGCGCGGGCGACCGGCCCTGCTTGAGCTCGCTCCGGAGGACGTGCGCCGGGTGGCCGAGCCGCACCAGCGCGAGCAGCGGGTGAAGGACGATCCTGGCGGTGGACCAGCCGTCCGCCGGCATGCCCGTCACCTTCGCCGGATCGAGCGGAGGGGGCGAGGCGCCGTCGAACAGATCGACGAGGGCGTGCTCGTACCGCGCCACGTCGCGCGCGAGATCCCGCAGGGCGGGGGGGAACCCCTCGTGCGCGCCCGCGAAGGCGGCGACGTCTCGCCCGAGGTCGCGCAGCGTGAAGCTCGCGGGCGGGTGCGCCGCGAGGTAGGCCCTCGCGAACGCGTCGAAGCCGTCGTCGCCGAGGACGTGCGCCAGCGCGGGGTAGTCCTCGCGGAGCGCGTCCCTGTGCCGCAGCCAGAACTGCCGCCGGTAGATGTCGGCCTGCTCGGCGGGCGCGAGCCGCTCGCTCCCGGCGACGTGCTCGCGGCACAGGCCGGCGAGCTCGGCGTCGTCCGGGAGCGGCGCGCCCGCCGTGAACATGCGGGTGAGCTGGCGCATCAGGGCGGCGAGGCCGGCCGGGGGCGCGGGGTCAGGCGGCGCGCGCACGCGCCACCTCCTCCCGGATCGCCCGCGCCTTCTCCGCCTCGGCGGCGAGGACCTCGAACGAGGGGATGTCGTCGTCCCACTCGATGAGCGTCGAGACGTCGCCGGCGCGGGCGACGGCGCGCCGGTAGAGCGCCCACACGGCGTCGACCACGTGATCGCTGTGGGTGTCGAGGATGTACGCGCCCTGGTGCGTGTGGCCGGCGAGGTGGAACTGCACGATCCGGTGGTGCGGCACGCCGTCGATGTAGGCCTCCGGATCGAAGCCGTGGTTGTACGAGGAGACGTAGACGTTGTTGACGTCGAGCAGGATGCCGCAGTCGGCCTCCTCCGCGATCGCGGAGAGGAACTCCCACTCGCTCATCCGGCTGGCCGTGAAGGTCAGGTAGCTCGACACGTTCTCGAGCGCGAGCCGGACCTCGAGGAAGTCTTGCACCACCCGCGCCCGCGCCGCGACGTGCCGCACGGCCTCTTCGGTGTACGGCAAGGGGAGCAGGTCGTGCAGGTTGATCCCGTGCGCGCCCGTCCAGCAGAGGTGATCGCTCACCCAGGGCGAGCTCACCCTGGCGAGCAGCGCCTTCAGCCGGCGCAGGTAGTCGAAATCGAGCGGATCCGTGCTGCCGATCGACAGCGAGACGCCGTGCTGGACGAGGCGGTAGCTCGAGAGGACGCGCTCGAGGTGGGCGATCGGCATGCCGCCGTCGACCATGAAGTTCTCGCTGATGATCTCGAACCAGTCGACCCGGGGCCGGTGCTCGAAGATGTGCCGGTAGTGCGGGATGCGCAGCCCGACGCCGACGCCGAGGTCGGGGAGTCCCAGCCGCATCCGTTCGGGGTTCACCATGGTTCACCGCGAGCCTTGCTCAGGGGTGGAGGGGTGCGCCGCGGCGCCTCACGATCCATCGGATCCGGCGGATCCGCGTGGCGTGGCCCGACGGCCCAGCGGATCTGGCGGATCCGCGTGGATCCGCCGGACTCCGCCGGGTCGGGCGCGCCGAGCTACGACGAGCAGTCGGCCGGCTTGCAGCCGCCCTTGCCCTTGCACTCGTTCTGGCCGGCGCACGCGTGGCTGTCGCTCTTGCAGCCGCCCTTGCCCTTGCACTCGTTCTTGCCGGCACAGCACGCCTTCGCGGCGTTCTCCGGCGCCGCGGCCGGAGGCGCGTCGGCCGCGGGGGCGGCGCCCGTCTCGGGCGCGGGCGGAGGCGACGAGGCGCAGCCCGCGAGGCCCGCCACCATGCCCGACACCGCCGTCAACGCCAACGTCTTGCCCATGTCGATCGTCATCTGATCCTCCACGCTCGTCTTCGTCGCGATCATCGAGCCCACCGCGCGCCTCGCCAGCATGGCGCGCCCGCGCGCTGGAGCCCGTCGGGTCTCGCCGGCCTCTCGGCCGCGCCGAGCCCATCGGCTACGCGTCACTACGCCCGGCCGGTTCCACGGTTTCACTTCGGACGCGTTGATTCTTCATTCAACTCCCCGTAAGTGAGCGGGGTTGACCTCCACGCCCACGCGAGCCCCCCCTGCGTGCACGGCGTCCGGCGACGTAGCCTCTGCGGCTGGGGCGCGCGGCCAGCGTGCAGCGTTCCATGCACGACGTAACTCGCTTCGGACGGCAGGCGCAAGACAAAGCGTCCGGCGCGGCGCGGCGGCGCCGTGGCGTGTCCTCGTCCACCCGCGTCGCGGGGCGCTCCCGGTGCTCGCAGCGCTCTCGCTGGGGGTGGCCGGCTGCGGCGGGGCTCCGCGCGCGGGGGCCGGCGCGCCGGGCGGCGCGGCGGGTGATGCGGGCTCCGGGCGCGAGCTCCCTGTCGAGGCGATCGCCGCCGAGCTCGAGGTGATGAGCGGTGTGGTCCTCGAAGGGCGGGAGGCGACGTTCCGGGACATCCTAGCCGACGCGATCGCGAAGGACGCGTACCTGTGCCAGCCGGCTCCGCGCCGCGTCTTCTCCGGGGCGCGCGGCGACGTGCCGGAGGGGGAGCGGCGGATCGCCGGGGTGATGCCGCACTACGGCCTCTTCTTCGGCCCGATGAGCTACCTCGTGCGGCGGCGCGGCGGCGCCTGGGAGGTCGACGTGCGGATCGCGGTCGACCCGCCGGAGGGCGCGGGCTGGCTCGAGCTGCCCGACTGCGGGCTCTCCGCCCGGCTCGGGGGTGCGATCGCGTGCCGCGGGACACCGTACGCGCGCTCGGGATCGACGGACGCCTGCCCGGGGTCCGGCGTGTTCACGGCGAGGGCGACGCCGGCCGCGATCCGCGCGCTGCTCGCGCGCTGGTCGGACGAGGCCGAGGGGTACTGGAACCGCGACGCGCGCGCCTTCGGGCTGCCGGTGCGTTACGATTTCGACTTCGTGCTGGCGGACGAGGCGCGTGCGCGGGCGCTCCGGGTCGACCTCGCGGTGCCGCTCTCGCCGACGTGCGGCAGGACGCCGTACTTCAGCGCGATGCGGGCCGGCTGGTCGCTGCCCGTGCTCGCCCACGAGGTGGGGCACGTGCTCGGGCTGCTCGACGAGTACGAGGCGCTCTCCGGGATCGTCCGCTGCTATCCGAAGACGCCGTTCCAGGGCGCCGAGATCAGCCGGATGGGGCTGTCAATGAAGGAGGAGACGCGGCTGCTGCCGATCCATCACTACCTCGTGCTCCGCCGCTTCTTCTGCCGCGAGCCGGCGTCCATCGACCCGTATGCCGGCGCGATCCGCTGACCCGATGCCGGCGCGATCCGCCGAGCGCTCCACGCGGCCCTGCGCCGGCCGCCGCCTCGCGGCCGCGGCGCTCGCCTGCGTCAGCGCCGCGGCGCTCGCGTGGACGGGGCTCGCGGGCTGCCGCTCGGAGCCGGAGCGCGGCGGGGCGGACGCGGGGCCGAGCGCGGAGGACGCGGGAACCGGCGCCGAGGACGCCGGGGCCGGGGCGCCGGACGTCGCGCCGCCGCTCGTGGGGGCGCCTCCGGGGCCGAGGGCGCTCGCGCCGCCGGCGGAGCCGCGCTGTCCGCCGGAGATGGTGCGGGTCGCGCGCCGGTTCTGCGTCGATCGCCACGAGGCGGTGCTGCTCGACAAGGAGACGGGGCTCGAGATCTCGGCGTTCTATCCTCCGTCGCGCCAGGCGGCCGCGTCCGTCGAGCGTGTGTGGTCGAAGATGCGGCTGCAGCTCGGGGACGACGAGGCGCGCCGCATGCAGCTGCCGCTCCTGCCTGGCTGGCAGAAGCAGCGCGAGTTCGAGCCGCGCGCGGTGTCGCGCAGGGGCGTGCTCCCGCAGGGCTACACGACCGGCGCGCAGGCGGATCTCGCGTGCCGGAACGCGGGCAAGCGGCTCTGCTCGCTCGACGAGTGGCGGACGGCGTGCCGCGGCGAGCGGGACGAGCAGTTCCCGTACGGGCCGACCTACGCGGACGGGCGGTGCAACGTGTTCCGCGAGCACCACCCGGCCGGCGTGCTCCACCGCGACGTGACGCTCGGGCACAGCGACCCGCGGCTCAACCTGGTGCGCGTCGCCGGGGCGCCGCTCTTGCGGCGGACGGGCGAGACCGCCACGTGCGCGAGCGCGTGGGAGGACGACGCGATCGCCGACATGGTCGGCAACCTGGACGAGTGGATCGACGATCCGGAGGGGACGTTCGTCGGCGGCTTCTACGCACGCGCGACCCGGGAGGGGTGCATGGCGCGCGTCGCGTCGCACGACTTCACGTATTTCGACTACTCGACAGGCGTCCGCTGCTGCGCGGATCTGCGCGCGCCGCCGTGACGGGCGCGCGCAGCCGGGGGCTGCCGGACGCGCGACGAAGATGCCGCTCTCCGGCAAGCCAGGGAGGGGGAGCCGGCGCCGGTGAGAGAAGAGGCGCCGAGCCCGTGTGGCGCCTCGCGCTTTACTCCCGCCTGGCCAGTCCCTGCCGGACGACCTCTCTGGCAACGAACGGGCTCCATTCCTGGAGCAGCTCCAGCGGCAGCCTCCCCTCCAGGTACGGCACGTAAGACAGCTCCCGTGCGGCGATGCACTCCCTGTCGTTGAGCTTCAGTCGCTCGATGGTTGCCTGGACGCGCTCGCGCACCTCGCCGTCGAGGCCTTCCGCTGGGAGCACCTGGAGGAACGACAGCTCCAGGACGAACCACGCAGCAGGGATCTCCATCGGATCGAGGACGTCGTCGAAATCGCGTTTGCGCGCGTTCATGAGCGAGCACACGAAGCGGTAGTTGCTCCACTCGTACGCGAGCTCGCGGCGCTTCGACTTCGGCGCGACGTGATCGACGGAGCGCGCGCCGGTGCCTCGCGGAACGAGCACGCACAGGTAGGCGCAGATGCTGCGGTAGCTGTCGCGGAGATCGTCCAGGCACTCCCGCCAGGTTGGGGGCAGGTGCTCCGCGTTCGCGGCGAGGGCGCGCAGGCCGGGCTGCCGGACGAGCGCGTCGAAGCGCGCCGGCTCCGGCTGGAGAGGTACGTGGATCACGGCGTGAGCCCGGCCTGACGCGCCCTGACGAGCCAGCGCGCCCAGAAGGGATCGGTGTCCTTGAGCACGTCGTGCAGCTCTTGGTGGATCCGCTTCACGTCCTCAATCGGCAGATTCGGCCGCCGCATCGCGGCCATCGCGTCGAGGATCGCCTTCTCTGCCTCGACGGACCGCGCCTGCGCCAGATCGAACACGTCGGACGTGAGCCATGCGGAGGCGTCCCCGCGCGCCTTCCATGCGGGCTTCGACACGGTGACCTCAGCCCCGTCAAGATCGAACAGGAAGAGCGCGTCGCGCGCCTCGTCGAAGTGCGGCTCGGCGGAGGCGAGGACCAGCGGCGCGTGCGTCGTGATGAAGAGCTGCGTCTCGATGGACGCCTCGAGCTCGCGGGACACCCGGAGCAGCGCGGGCAGGATCACGCGCTGCCACTGCGGGTGCAGGTGAGCCTCCACCTCGTCGACGAGCACGACCAAGCTCCGCTCCGGCGCGGTGTTCCGGAGCCTCGCCGCCTCGACGTGCTCGCGCCACATCCAGACCAGGAGGTAGGCGAACGAGAGGATCCGCTTCATCCCGGCGGAAGCGAGCAACACCGGGACACTGCCATAGGGCATGTCAAGGGTCGGGATGTCGCGGACGTCATGCAGCGAGACGCGGGTCGTGCTTGCTCCGGGCCGGAGGGTCTCCCCAGGATTCGGCGACAGGACCTCCAGCACACGTGTCAGCAGCTCCAGCGTGCTGCCACGCTGGAGCTGCCATGTGGCCCAGTCGCGGATCAGGCCATTGCAGAGCACCGAGCCGTCGTGGTCGTCCGCGGTGAGCCCGTTCCAGATCTGGCCGGGCGTGAAGTGAAACCCCGGCACGGGTCCCGTCGATTTCACGCCGAGCGGGGACTGCAGGTGCCCCGCGGGTCGAAGCGGGTCCCACACGGAGAAGCTGCCGTCGACCCGGGCGTAGAAGACGAGGCCGGAGCGCCTGGAGGCCCCGGGTGGATAGACGGTGTGCCAGTTTTGCTTCTCGAAGTCGAACGACGAGGAGACCCGATGCACGACCTCCCCGTCACGCGTCTCCCGGACGATCTCTGGCTTGACCGCTGGGCCGCGTCGCGGCGCCGCGGGATAGCCGGGCCACGTGCCGGTCAGCGCGAACCAGCTGACATCCAGCACGAAGGTCTTGCCGAGCCCGTTGTCGCCCGCGAAGAGGTTGAGCCGCGGCGCGAGCTCGAACGCCATCGCGGGCGCCGGTCCGGTGTCGTGCAGTTCCAGCCTCTCAAGCATCGCGTCCCCTCTCGGTCGCCCGTGGTTCGTTCGGGCCGTGGCCGATGGGGGTCGCGAGCGGATGAGCGCGGAAGGTGTGCCAGACCTTCTTGCAGAGGAGCTCCATCGGCTGCGTCATGACCATGGCAACGCGTGATCTGCTGGGTCGCGCGGGAAAAGGCAAGAAAAGCCGCTCCCGCAGGGCTCCGTCCGACCGTGCGGTGCCGCGGGGGAACGAGCCGTTCAACTGCGCCGCCGGGGCACTGGAGCCAGCGACGCTCCACGGCACAGCCCTGCGCGGACGAGGGGAAGGCGGCCCAGCGTCGTCGTGAGGCCCAGCGCACCGCTGCTGCGCGGATGTGCGCGCGCCGCCGTGACGGGCGCGCGGTCGCGGCGGCGCGGGACGATCTGGTAGCATCGGCCGCTGCGCGGGAGGACGTCGCGCTCGTGCGACACCGCCGGGAGGACCATCGATGCTCGCAGCCCGATATCACGTCTACGATTCAGCGGTGCTCGACGCGCCCATCGAGGAGGCATGGAGAGAGCTCCGCGATATCGTCGCGCTCCTGCCGATCGTCTTCGGTGACGGTGTCAGGGACTACCGTTACGTGGACGGCGGCTCGGCGGAGAAGATCCCGTCGCGCTTCGAGTTCACGCTCCACCCGTCGGGAGACAAGGCCGTGGAGGAGGTCGTCGCGCGATCCGAGACCGAGCACTCCGTCACGTACCGGCTGCTCGGGCAGGTCCTGGGCATCGAGGGGTACATCGCGACGTACCGGCTTCGCCGCATCACGACCGAGCCGGGCAAGACGTTCCTCGAGTGGCCCCGGGAGTTCGGCGTCGCGCCGGGCCAGGAGCCTGAGAAGGTCGTCCCGTCGGTCGCGGCCCTCACCGCGAGGGAGGTCGTCGCCATCAAGGAGCACTTCGCGCAGCGCCGCCGCCCCGTGTGATGCACAGCGGCCTCGGCCGAGCGCACAGGGCCGAGGTGGAGCACCCACGGCTCCGCGAGGGATGGCAGCAGGGGGCCGGCGTCCCATAGCAACCGCTGGAGAGGCCTGCGCCGGGGGTCTTCAACGGACCGCAACCGTTGGGAGAGGCCCGCCGCCGGGGTCTTCAACGGTTCGAGTGAGCGCGAGGGACCCGCCGCCGGGGGTCTTCAACGGACCGCAACCGTTGGGAGAGGCCCGCCGCCGGGGTCTTCAACGGTTCGAGTGAGCGCGAGGGACCCGCCGCCGGGGGTCTTCAACGGTTCGAGTGAGCGCGAGGGACCCGCCGCCGGGGGTCTTCAACGGTTCGAGTGAGCGCGAGGGACCCGCCGCCGGGGGTCTTCAACGGTTCGAGTGAGCGCGAGGGACCCGCCGCCGGGGGTCTTCAACGGTTCGAGCGCGGACGAGGGGCCTGCGCCTGGGCGGAAGCAACGGATCGCGTGCGCTGGAGCGGGCGCGAGCGACGGGGCCGGGACGGATCGACTTCGCTGCGGGCGGCCAGGGCTCGGGCGTGCCGGCGCGCGACCACCCTGGCCGTCCATTCACGACGGCGATCTCGCCTTCCCGAGCGCACGCCGCCGTGACGAGGGCGCGCTCGGGCGGCGGCGACATCCCCTGATAACATCGCTCCGCAGCGCATGGCGGTGTCGCGCCTGCGGCATCGGGAGGAGGGAGCCATGATCGACGCGCGGTATCACGTCTACGACTCGGCGGTGCTGGACGCCGCCATCGAGGAGGTCTGGCAAGAGGTCCGCGATATCACGAAGCTCATCCCCGTCGTCTTCGGGGACAACGTCAAGGAGTACGGCTACGTGGAGGGCGGCTCCGCGGAGAAGGTGCCCTCGCGGTTCGCGTTCACGCTCGTCTCGGGGGAGAGCTCGCTGGAAGAGGTGGTCGCGCGCTCCGAGACCGAGCACGCCGTCACCTACCGGATCCACGGGCAGATCTTCGGCATCGAACGTTACACCGGGACCTACCGGCTCCGGCGCGTCACGACCGAGCCGGGCAAGACCTTCCTCGAGTTTCCACGGGAGTTCGGGGTCGCGGCAGGTCACGATCCGGCGCAGGTCGTCCCGGCCATCGCCGCGCTCACCGCGAGGGAGGTCGCGGCGATCAAGGCGTACTTCGCGAAGCGCCGCGGCGCCGCCTGATCCGGCCGCCGCGCGCCGAGCCTCGCGGTGAGCGCGGCGGCCGCAGGAGCGCGCAGCGCGCCCGCCGCCCTCAGGTCGTCGGGCGGCCGACCGCGAGGAAGGCCTGCTCGCCCTTCGGGCGCCGCCGGTCGCGCCAGACGAGCGCCGCGGGCAAGACCAGCACGGCCGCGAAGAGGCACGCGAGCTCGCCGATGACCGCGGCGACGCCCAGGCTCCGCACCGCGTAGTTCTGCGAGCGGACCAGGGCGAGGTAGCCCAGCGTCGTCGTGAGGCTGCAGAGGATCACGGCGCCGCCCGTCTCGCGCACCGCGGTCAGCGCGCCGCCGGCGCCCTCCCGCGCGTACCGCTGCACGATGTTCACGGCGTAGTCGACGCCGATGCCGAACGTCAGCGGCAAGGCGATGAAGTTCAGGAAGTTGAGCTTCACGTCCATCAGCACGAGCAGCCCCGCCATCCACGAGGCGCCGACGAGCAGCGCGCCGAGCACCGCGAACGCCGGGCGGCCGCCGCGGAAGGCGACGAGCACGACGAGGACCGTCGCGGCCAGCGAGAAGAGCACCGCCGGCGGCACGTCGTCGATGACCGCCGCCCACATGTCCGCGTAGATGACCGCGCGCCCCGAGCCGCGCACGACGCTGCCGTCAGGGAGCCGCGTCTCGCGGTACGCGTCCGCCCACCGGAAGAGGTAGTGCGCGTCGTGCACGCTCTCGGGCGTGGTCGGGCTGATGTACACGATGCGCCCGCGCGTGCCGTCGGTCTCGGTGAAGGCGCGCGCCACGCCCGCCGGCAGATCGTCGATCCCGAACGGCGCGAGATCGTCCGGCGGGATGACCGCCTGGATGCGGCGCCAGTCCTCGTCGCCCACGAGGCCGCGCTTCCGCGCCCTGAGGACGCGATCCTTGATCTCCTGGAGCAGCGGGAGCTTCGCCTCCTGATCCCGCGGGACCAGATCCTGGAGCGCGTAGATCTCCTTGAACGGCTTCGCCCCCTCGGGCGCCGCGTCGCGCCTCGCGTAGAGCGCGGCGCGGAGCGGCTCGACCTGCTCGGGCCGGTCCACGAGGATCGCCATGCCGTCGGTGCCGACGTAGCCGGTGATCTCCTCCGCGAGCGAGCTCAGGCGGATCTGCGCCGCGCGGGACCCCTCGTCGTTGCGGAGGTTCTGGAGGTTGTACTCCATCGGATCGGCGCGCACGTAGCTCACCGTGGCGACGAGGCCGGCCGCGGCCAGGGCGAGGCCCGCGAGCGTGAGCGTGGCCGGGCTCCGCGACGCGAGCCGCGCGAACGGCGCGCCGAACGCGATGCCGCCCTGGGCGCGCCGCCGCAGCCTGCCGAGGAGGCCCGGCGACTCCTGCTCGAGGGGGACGATCCGGTCCATCACCGCGAGGATGCTCGGCAGCGCGACGAACGTGGCGACCCAGCAGAGCACCATGCCGGCGCTGCCGATGAGGCCGAAGTCGTGGAAGCCGCGGAACTCGGTGACGAGCAGCGAGCCGTAGGCGGCCGCGGCCGCGCAGCCGGCCGTGAGCGTGGGCAGCCAGGTCTCGCGGTGGGCGACGCGCACGCCCTCGAGCAGGCTCGCGCCGCCGCGGCGCGCCTCGAGGTAGCGCGCCATGTAGATGATCCCGAAGTTGATCCCGTTGCCGGCGACGATCGAGAAGAGGAACCCGGTCGCCATGTTGAGGTGGCCGAGCGCGAGCTGGGTGGCGCCGAACGTCCAGGCGACGCCGATGCCGATCGTGATCAGCATGGCGACGAGCGTGCGCAGGCGCAGGTAGTAGAGGAACACGACGGCGGCGATGAGCACCGCGCCCGAGACGCCGACGTCGGTCAGATCCTCGTTGATCGCCGCGTACTCGGCGATGCCGGTCTGGAGATCGCCGGCGAGGCCGTAGGTGATCCCCGGCTCGAACGAGGCGGGGCGCACGCGCTCGACGACCTCGCTCACGCGCCGGATCGCCTCGGAGCCGGCGGCGAAATCGCTGGCCATCACCTTCGAGCGGATGGCGACGACGACGGTCTTGCCGTCCTTCGACTGGTAGTAGCCGTCGGGGTAGCGCCCCGTGTCGACCCCCTGGAGGCCGAGGCTCTGCTCGATCGAGCTGGCGCTCACCTCGGGGGGCGGCTCGTCGTCGTCGAGCAGCGCGCCCGTCGCCTTGTTGACCTCGTAGGCGTAGCGCGCCTCGATGTCGTCCCTGAGCTTGGTGAGCCTGTCGCGGTCGACGTAGAGCCCGGCGCGCGGCGAGAGGAAGCGGTAGGCCTCGTGCACCCCGTCCTCGACGCTGCCGACCCACGGGGGGCCGATCTTCTCGATCTCCGGGACGAGCGCGTCCGCGGCCCGCTGGAGCGCGGCCGTGGGCGTGCCCTCGCCGCCCTGGAGCACGACGAAGAGCGTGGAGACGCCGGCCGTCTTCGCGGCGACCCGGTCGAGCTCCTGCACGCTGGGCCGCGACGCCGGCAGCAGCGACTCGAACCCGGTCAGCACATGGAGCCGCGTCGCCAGGAAGAGGGCGATGACGGTGAAGATCCCGGTCGCGAGCAGCGGCAGCGCCGGCCGCTTCACCTGCAGCTCGGCGAGGCGCGACGCGAGCCCGCCGCCGCGCGACGAGGGCGGCGCGAGGCGGGGAGAGGGCTCGCGGGGAGCTTCACCGGAGCTTTCGTGTGAATCAGGGGAATCAGGGGAAGGAACCGGGCGGGGCGCCGGAGGCGATGGCATGGGGGGAGCGGACATGAGACGGTGTGTGGCTCCGGGGCGGAGAGGGACGTTGGAAGGACGGTGGAAGCGCCGGTGGACCACGTTCTAGGGAACCGGATCCCCGGAGAAAAGCGGTCGTGTGCGGCGCGGCGACGGCGCGCCGCCGAGGTCCAGGCGGCCGCGGAGGCGCGCCGGGCCGGCGGGCGCTCCCACGACCCCGCTGACCATGATGCGGTGTTCGGGATGCGCAACGACGATCTCGTGCGCCGCCAGATCGGTCACGAGATCGCCCGCATCGCGGGCGCGAAAAGGCGGCACTACCGGGAGCTCGTGGCCGGCTCTCGACGTCATTGCCTCAAGGATGGCCGCCCGGCGTGCCTCCCGTGTCGAGCCCGCTCCCCTGCGACGCCTCTCCCGGGGGCCTCGCGCGACGGGAGGGGGCCAGAGAAGCCTTGGCCGCGTCGCGCACGGGCCAAGGCAGCTAGGGTGTCGCCGGCGGCCAGGCCCGCCGACCGATCGCCTCATGAGGCAGACGAACAGGCCCTAGAGCGACGAACGGGTTGAAGCCGCACGCAAACAGCGAGAAGTTGAGACGCCAAAAGACGCCAAGAAGCGCCAAAAGACGCCAAATTTATTGTTTTCTTGGCGTCTTTTGGCGCCTCTCTGCGTCTTTTGGCGTCTTTTGGCGTCTCATCTCTCTGGTTTCCAAGCTGATCGGGGTGCTAGGGGCCTGGCGGGGTCGTGCCGGCGTCCGCGGCCCCCGTGCCGCGAGGCTTCGCAACGCCGCTGGCGCCCCCATCGCGGGGCGCGCCGGCGTCCACCGGCGTGGCGCCCGCGTCCACCGGCGCAGCGCCCGCGTCCACCGGCGCGGCGCCCGCGTCGGCCTCGGCGCCCGCGTCCGGCGGCGGCTGGTCGGGCGCCGCGGGGGGCGCGGGCGGCGGGGGCGCTGGCGGGAGCTCGCTCTCCCAGCACTCCGACTTCGGGGGCGCCGCGAAGTGGACCGTGCGCGACGCGGCGTCGCCCTTCCGGGTGACGAGCTTGTCGGTCTTGTACACGGTCGCGTTGCCGCACTCGTACTCCGCGGCGTCCTTCGACTCGCGCGCCACCACGCGCGTCCGCGGCGCGCGCTGGTTCTCGCACTGGGCCCACTCGATCTCGTACTCGGCGTCCTCGTCGGAGAGCAGGATGCGGCTCGGCGGATCGTCCTTGGACCGGCGCCCGGTGAGCGTCGTCCGGGTGATCGGCTCCTTGCCCTCGCGCACCGTCAGCGTGACAGGGAAGCGAAGGCTCCCGCGCATCTGCGCGCGCGTCGCGCCGATCTCGAAATCGGGGCAGATCGGCTCCCCCTCGATCGGGGACGGCGTGGGCGGGCCGCCGCACGCGGCGCTGGCGAGGAAGCTGCCGAGGAAGAAGACGGCGAGGGGTCGGGCTCCAGGGCGGAGGTTCACGACGGGATTAGTCGTTTCCCCGGGTCCCCGCGTCAAGCGATCTTGGTCTTGCCCAGCTTCAGCACCCGATCGAAGTGCTCCTTCGAGACGGGCACCACGCTGAGCCGCGACCGCTTCAAGAGCGAGATCTCGGCCAGCGACTCGTCGCCGCGGATCGTGTCGAGGCTCACCTGCGCCTTGAGCGGCGCGACCGGCTCGATGTCCACCACGCTCCAGTCCTCGTCGGCGTCGGCCGTCGGATCCGGGTACGCCTCGCGCTTGACGCGCGCAACGCCCGCGACCGCCTTGCCCTCGCTCGAGTGATAGAAGAGCACGAGATCCCCCTGCTTCATGGCCCGCATGTTGTTGCGGGCCTCGAAGTTCCGGACGCCGTCCCACATCGTCTGGCCGTCGCGCACGAGCTGCGCGAACGAATATTTCTGTGGCTCGCTCTTCATCAGCCAGTAACGGCGAGACATGCACGATCTCCAGGGCAGGCGCGAGGGCGGCGCCGGCCTCGCCGTCGCGCTCTCATCCTCGACGGACAGCCCGTCGATCTGACCGGCTACCCTAGCACCGCCCGTTCAGTCGGTGATCACGATCTTGGCGCCGTCCGGCGTCCGCCGCGCGATCTCGTCAATCTCGTCGTCGTCGAGGGCGATGCAGCCGAGCGTCCAGTCGCTCTCCTTGTGCACGCCAGCGAGCTGCGCGCTTCCGACGCCGTGGATGCCGATGCTGTGCCCGACGCCGCGGCCCGGCGGGACCTCGCCGCGCCGCTTGAGCTCGGCGAAGCGCGCGCGATCTTCCTCGTTCGGGTAGCTGACCATCAGGAACCGATGGAACAGGCCGTTGATGCGGCCCGCGACGCGGTACGTGCCGACGGGGGTGCGCCTGTCGCCCTCGTAGCGCTTCGGCCCCGGCCCGCCCGGCCCGAGGGCGACCCGGTAGGACCGGACGATCTTGCCGCCCGCGACGAGTTCGAGCGTGTGCTCGCTCTTGTCGATCCGGATCTCGGTGACCGGCGGGGCGACGCCCCGGGCGGCGGTCAGGGAGGGGAGCGTGTGGGTGAGGGAAGCGGCGAGCAACGCCGCGGCGACGAGAAGAGGGGGCCTGAGGAGCATGCCCGACCGTCGGCGCCGGGCTGGAGAGTGTGACGCCCGGACGGGGCCTGCAGTATTCTCGATCGGGCGCGTCACACTCCGCGGCCGCGGCGCGATGCACGGTCGATGAGCACGTCGATGACCACCGAGGACCGCACCCCCGCGACGAACCCCCTGGCAGAGCCGGGGCTCCGCCGTGCCCTCGAGGATTTCGTGCGGCGGCGCGTCCCGGGCCGCGAGGTCGACGACGTGGTGCAGACCGTCCTCTGCGACGCGCTCGCGTCGCCGGGGCGCCCGGCCGACCCGACGGAGCTCCGGCGCTGGCTCCTCGGGATCGCGCGCCACAAGGTGGCCGACCACCACCGGCGCTCGGCGCGGGAGGCCGCGACGGAGCTGCCCGACCTGCCGGTCGGACCGCCGCCCGTCGAGGCGCGCGAGCTGGCGCGCTGGGCGGAAGAGCAGGCCTCCGCGAGCCACGACGCCCGGCAGACGCTGTCGTGGATGGCCCGGGAAGGGGAAGGCGAGAAGCTCGAGAGCATCGCCGCCGAGGAGCAGGTGCCCGCCGCCCGGGTGCGGCAGCGCGTGTCGCGGATGCGGCGATGGATGCGGGAGCGATGGATGGCCGAGCTCGCCGCGGTCGCGGCGCTGGCCATCCTCGCGATCGTCGTCGCCCGGCTCCTGCGGTCGACGAGCGAGGCGCCGTTGATCGCGCCCCTGCCCGAGCCGCAGCCGAGCGCGCCGCCCGACGGGCCTTCGCCGCCCATCGCGCCGCCCTCGCCGCTCGACGCGCTGGAGCGCGCGCGGTCGCTGCGGGCCGAGGCGCTGCGCGCCTGCGACGAGGCGGCCTTCCGCCGGTGCCTGGACCAGCTCGACGAGGCGGATCGGCTCGACCCGGCGGGCCGCGACGCGCCGGAGGTCGCCGCGGCGCGCGAGCGCGCGCTCGAGGCGCTCCGCGCGCCGACGGAGAAGACCCAGGCGCCGGGGCCCGTCGACGAGAAGCTCGACAAGAAGGTCAACGAGAAACTCGACACGAAGGACGAGAGCAACTCTCGGCCCGCGCCGAAGCCCCGCCCGAAGGTGGCGCCGCCGCCCGCACAGAAGCCCACCTCGTCGGTGCGCGCGGAGCAGATGCTCAAGGAACAGATGCTCAAGGAGCAGATGCTCAAGTCGAGGAAAGCAGCGCCGAAATCGAAGGTCGACGAGGTGGATTTCCCGTCGGGAAAACTCTAGCTGCTCGCGCCAAGGGGCAAACGACGCGCCGAGATCGAGGCGAACTCGACGGTTCGCCGTCGCCTCCGGAGCGGGGGGCCGACGCGCTGCCGAGGGCGAGCGGCGCGCGCCGCCGTACGAATCCATCTCGCAGTTTCCGGCGTAGTCGTCTAAACACGCTGGCGCTCGGCGCGATCAACGACGCCAAGGAGAGGAGCCCAGGAGATGCGAACGACGAGATGGCTTGGAATGGCATTCGCAGTATCGCTGCTCGCGGCGAGCGCCGGCTGCGCGGTCGAGCCCCAGCAGCAGACCGCGAAGGCGCCGGCACCGCCGCCCGCGCCGCCGCCGCCCGCGCCGCCCGCGCCGCCCCCTGACGCGGACGCGGACGGGGTGCTCGACGATGGCACCGACAAGTGCGTGGCCGAGAAAGAGGACGGCCTGCCGCCCGACGCCAAGGACGGCTGCAAGTCGACCGACCCGGACGGAGACGGCCTCGTGGCCGACGCCGACAAGTGCCCGGCCGAGGCCGAGGTCAAGAACGGCTACCAGGACGACGACGGTTGTCCCGACGTCCCGCCGGTCGTCTTGGAGGGCAACGAGGTGAAGCTCAACCAGAAGATCGCCTTCGTCGCCGGCAAGCCCGAGTTCGAGCCCGCCTCGCAGGGGCTCCTCGCGAACATCGCGCAGATCCTCAAGGACCATCCGCAGATCCAGTTCGTCGAGGTCGCGGCCTACTCCGAGAAGGTCGGCAACGACGCCGCCACCGTGACGCTCACGAAGAAGCGCGCCGAGGGGGTGGTGAAGGCGCTCACCGCGCTCGGGGTCGAGAAGAACCGCGTGCGGGCCGCCGGCTACGGGGCGCACTGCGCGACCGATCCGGGTGAGACCGAGGAGGCGAAGGAGAAGAACCGCCGCGTCGAGATCAAGATCATGCGGCTCGACGGCAAGGACACCGGCGTCGAGCTCGCCTGCGCCGCGGTCGCCAAAAAGGGCCTCAAGCCGGCCGGCGTGCCCGCGACAGCGCCGAAGGGCGCCGTGAAGGCCTCCGACGCGAAGCCGGTGGACCCGAAGGCCGCCGCCAAGCCCGCGGACGCGAAGCCCGCCGCCGCGCCTGCCGCACCGGCGCCCGCCGCGGCGCCGCCGGCTGCAGCGCAGCCCGCCGCCGCCGCGCCTGCCCCCGCGGCCGCGCCCGCCGCGCCCGCGGCGGACACGAAGCCGGCCGCGGCGAAGCCCGCGGACACGAAGCCGGCCGAGACGAAGCCCGCCAGCGTGAAGTAGGCGCGCGGCGCCGCGCGAGCGGGCAGGCTAGCGAGCCTGCCCGCGCGCGGCCGCGAGCAGGCGCGCGAGCGCCTCGCGCGCGGCCTGCCGGCGCTGCGGCTCGGGCAGCGCGCCCGGGCGCAGGCGCTGGATCTCGGCGCACAGCGCGGCGCGATCGCCGGCGAGAGGCCCGGCGCACGCCGCGTCGCGCGCGCCGTCTCCGGGGGCGTCGCGCGGCGCAGGCTCGCCAGAGAGCACGGCCGCCGCGGCCTCGATGAGGCGCGCGGTCGCCGCCGCGCCGGCGTCCTCGCCCCGGAAGCGGCCGACGAAGTCGGGCTGCTTCGAGAGCCGCGAGAGGACGTCCCAGCGCTGCTCGCGCACGGCGAGCTCCGTCGCGAAGAGCACGACCTTCAGGTTGCGGCCGAGGTCGGGGAGGACGCGCGTCTCGCCGTCGAGCGCCATCAGGTCGTCGACGACGCTCGCGTCGAGCGCCGCGGCCGCGCAGCGAACCGCGACGCTGAGCAGATCCGCGCGCAGGGCTGGGCCGAGCGAGGGAGCGCGGCCGAGCGCGCGCGCGGCGGCGAGCACGACGGGGCCGCAGTGCCCCTCGCGGCGCTGCCGCGCCAGCATCACGCCGGCGTCGTAGAGCCGGCCGCTCTGGCGCAGCGCCTCCACGGCGGCCGTGAACGCGTCGGGGTCGTACGTCCCCCGCTCCGCCGCCGTGAGGAAGCCGTCGAGGCTGCGCAGGGCAGGGCACGCGGCCGCGCTGCCCGCGCGCGCCCGTCGCTGGAGGTGCGGCAGCTTGCCGAGGACGTCGGCGATGCGCAGCGAGAGCGCGAGCGGGTAGGCGTCGCAGGCGGGCGCCTCGTAGCCGCCGAGCTCGACCCTGGCCTCGGTGCACGCGAGCGGCCTGGCGACGACGGAGAGCGAGCGCGCGGTCCTCGCGACGAGCGGGTCGAGCTCCGGGACCGCGGCGAGGCCGGCCGGGAGCGGATCGAGGAGCGCCGCGACCGCGGCGTCGTCCGCGTCCGGCGGCAGGAGGCCGCGGACGAGCGTCCAGAGGTCGCCGGCGAGGAAGGGGTGACCGGCCTCGGCCGCGAGCTGGGCGTCGATCGCGAGCAGCGCGCGGGCGTCCCGGCCCCAGGCGAGCGGCTGGTCCGGGCGCAGCGCCCGCCGCCCGAGCCGGAGGCCGAACGAGAGCGCGGCGATCGCCCGGCGCGCCGCGGCGGTGCCGCGCTCGGCGTCGCCGTCGAGGAAGTGGTAGGCGGCCGCGAGCGCCGCGGCGCTGACGTAGGCGCGCGCCGCGTCCTCGTCGCTCCGGGGCGAGCCCTCGGGCGCGAGCGCCGCGGTGAGGGAGCCCTCGGGCTCGCCGCGGGTGCGGAGGCCGAGGCCGAGCTGGAAGCCGTTCGCCCCTTCGAGGAGCCCGGCGCCGTACGAGACGTCGAAGCTGAGCGAGAAGACGCGGGTCGCTGTCTTCTCCTCGTAGCGGTAGGTCATGCGCGGCACGCGCAGGCCGCGGGCGTCGGCGGCGGCGAGGACGCGGTCGAGGGCGTCGCGCGCCTCGGCGCGCCGGCCGCCGGCGAAGTCGCGCACGGCGCCGACGAGGGCGAGCACGTCGCCGGCGTCTGCCGCCTGGCAGGCGTCGTCCGACGCCTTGCTCATGGCGGCAGCGTACGCCGACGGATCCGGGGCGACGCCGCGCCGGGCCTTCGCGATCTCGCCGAGGTACGAGAGCGCCCAGGCGACCCGGCTGCCGCTTTCGTTCGCGAGCGCGATGGCGTCCGGCGACGGCGGCCCGCCCAGCACGGCGGCGCCGAGGAGCGAGGTGAGCAGCGCGAGGTCGGCCTGGTCGCGCAGCCCGAGGGCGGAGAACGCGCGGGCGTAGCCGACGAACAGGCCCCGGAGATCGCCGCCGCCGTCGCGCGCGGCGGGGAGCGACGCGAGCGCGTCGAGCAGCGCGCCGCCGGCGGGGCCTCGTCCGGCGCCGCCGCGCCGCGCCGGATCGTCGCGGAACGCTGCGGAGAGCCCGCGGAGCACCCGGCCGAGCGGGGCGCCGCTCCGCTCGGCGAAGCGCTCCGCGGTGGACGACTCGAGGAGCGCGCGGGCGAGCGCGTAGCCGCCGTTGAGCGCGTCGGCGAGGTCCTGGTCGACCCAGCCGGAGAGGCCCGCGGCGACGGCGGCCTCGGCGTCCGCGGCCGGGAGGGTGAAGCGCGGCGGAGCGACCCGCGCCGTCGCGCCGGCGGCGCGCGGGGGCGCCGAGAGGAGATCGATGGCGTCGGAGAGGAGCGTCACGAGGAGCCGCGCCCGGCGCGCCCACGGGCCGTCGCCCTGCCTGTACCGCGGCGCGAGCAGGATCCGCCGGCGGACGTCGCCGAGCCGCGCGAGGGCGCGGCGGGCCTCGGGGCTCGGCCCGCGCCCGGCGGCGCAGGCGGCCCCGGCCGGCGGCGGCTTGCGCGAACGCTCGGTGAGGAGGACGGCGAGGACGCCGTCGGCCAGCGCGGTGACGTCCTCGACGAGCTCGGGCGGGGGCGCCTCCGCGGCGTCGGCCGCGGCGCCGGCCTCGGCATCGCGCGCCGCGAGCCCCGCGACGGCGCGCCGGAGCGCGTCGCGCGCCTGCCGGCGCTCCGGGGGGAGCCTGGCTGCGCCGGCCGCCTGCGGATCCAGCGCGCCGGCGGCGCCGAGCGCGGCGTAGCGGGAGAGGCTCGCGGCGAGCGCCGCGAGGCCGGGGTGGGGCAGCGCCGGGGCGGGCGCGAGCGCGCGCTCGATCTGCGCGGACGAGAACGCGAGATCCGGCGCCTGGCCGGAGGCGAGCCGGTACAGCGCGTCGGCGGCGTAGAGGCCGGCGACGCCCCAGCCGGCCTGCTCGGTGAGCTCGCCGCGGAGCTTGGCGGTGAGCGCGCCCTGCAGGGCGAGGAAGTGCGGGGGCTGCACCTCGGGCGGGTACGCCATGCCCGCGAAGACGCCGGCGAGCGCCGCGCCGAGGACGGCCTCCGGGTCGTGCGCCTCGGCCATGCGGCGCTGCACGGCGATCTGCGTGAGGTCGACGATGGCGTCGCGGAGGGGCTCGTCGGCGAGCACCCCGGGGCTGTAGGCGAGGGGGATCAGCGCGAGCGCGCGGTAGCGGCGCGGCTCGGCCTCCGCGAGGGCGCGCAGCGCGGCGAGGTGCGCGAGGCCGAGCTCGGTGGCGCGGCGGTGGACGGCGCTGCCCGCGCTGCCTGCCTGGCTCGCGGCGGGCGTGGGGCTGCGCTCGTGGAGCAGGGCGGGCGCGTGGGCCCACGCGGTGCTCGTTTGCTCGACGGCGCGGACGAGCGCCTCGTAGCGCGGCAGCCACGCGTCGAGCGGGAGGCGCCGTCCCGGCGCCGCCGCGGCGCTCGCGGGCGCAGCGGAAGGGTCGCCCGGGGCGAGGGCGCCGGCGAGCGCCGCGGCGAACACGAGGTCGCGCGGGCCTTCCATGGGGGGCGCTACGTCGCGGCCGCAGCCGGGGGCCTTGCCGAGCAGGTCGTCGAGCGCGCCGCGCCGGTCTTCCGGGACGGCCCGCAGCACGGCCGCGCCGCGGGCGCGCCACGCGGCGCGGCCGTCCCGGGCCGTGCGCACGCGGAGGAGGTCGCCGTAAGGCGTGTCGCCCGGCGCGGGCGGCGGGTCCAGCCGGGCGGCCGAGGGCGCGAGGGGAGCGTCGTCCTCGGCCTCCTCGAGCGCGACCCCGGCGGTCGCGAGCAGCTGCAGGGCGTAGCGACCGCGCAGGACCGGCTCGTCGTTCGGGTCGCGCCCCTTCACCGCGGCCGCGAGGGCGTCGGCCGCTGCCGCGGCCTCGACGTAGCGGAAGCGGCCGGCGGCGCCGAAGGCGCGGCGGACGAGCGCGGCGAGCGCGATGTCGTCCGCGACCCGCGAGAGCGACGCGTCGCCGCGCGCGATCGGCGCGAGGCCGGCCATGAACGGCGCGAGCGGATCGGCCGGAAAGAGCTGGACGGCGCCGTGGCGGGCGCGCGCGTGGACGAGGTGCTCGTACCCGAGGGCCTCGCCGATCGCGAGGAGCAGCGCGTCGGCGGCCAGGACCCCGGGGGGCGGCAGCGGCGCGGCGCGGATCCACTTCGCCTCCGCCGCGGCCGCAGGCGCTCGCGCCGCGGCGTCCGCGCCTGCCTCGACGATGACCGCGGCCCGCGGCCCGGTCCCGCCGTGCCGGTCGAGGTCGCGGAGCACGAGCGCCCAGGGGTCGTCGGCGTCGCGGGAGGCGCGGGCAGCGACGTAGCCGAGGGCGAGCTCGCGTGGGGGCCGGCCGTCGGCGAGCGCCGCGACGAGGGCGCGCTCGCACACGTCGAGGTGCGCAGGATCGCACTGGGCGGTCTGCGGGGGCGTGGTGCCCGGGGAGGCCGCGCCGCCGCAGCCGGCGGCGAGCAGCGCGAGGAGCAGCGCGGAGCAGAGCGGGAGAGCAGGCGCCGGAAGAGACCCCCGGCCGCTGCGCTGATCGCGTCGACGCGGGCCGATCGCTCGAGCGCTCATCCCGGGGCGCCGACCAGCTCGTTGACGACGCGGGCAGAGCCGGTCGCACCGAGGCGTGCGAGCAGCGCTTCGCGAACCGCCGCATCCTCCCACACGGCATCGAAGAGACCTTCGTAGCCGCGGTCAGAGAACCACCCCACCATGTGCGACGCAGCGTGGGTCTTGCCGAGCTTCTCTTGGAACGGGGGCTCGGGTCGCGACGCAAGCCAGGCAGAGACCGCTTTGCCGCGCGTCGGGTACGCCTCGGCGATCGCAGCGCAGACGAGCCGCTCGAGCGTCTGCTGCGGCGGCAGGAGCGCGGAGGCGGCATCGGGCGCGCCCCATACGACGATCGAGAGACGGGTCGCGATCATGCCTCCCGTCAGCTCGAACTCCTCCGTGTCGGGCACCCGGCTCGCCTTCTGCTTGATCGCCCACGCATCGAAGTCGCTCTGCCGTGCACCTCCTCCCGGGGCCGGATGCGGATCGTCGGCATCGTAGACGAGCACGATGCGCTCGATAGGAGTCGTCGCGCTCTGGATGATCAGCTCCTCGGCCGCCAGGGTGACCTTCGTATCGCCGTCCACGGGAAGGATCCTCAGCCACCCTCCGCTCGGTGTCTTGAAGCCATACTGGCCAGCTCCCCGCAAGGGCTTCCCGCCCCGATAGGGCTTGTTGAGCAGTCCTTCACACCCGAGCCATGTGAGCCAACCGCGCAGGAAGGCACGATCGTGGTATCCCTCGCAGATAAGCACGGACTCCGCGGGGAGGCTCATCGCAGGTCCTCGTCGAGCTCTCGCCGCGCCGTGGCGATCATCGGTCCCGGGAAGCGCGAGCTGCGCAGCATGCCTCGATCGAGCACGACGCGCACGACACAGAGACGATCCAGATCTTCCTGGGTCGCCGTGGCGACGAGCGAGTCGATGAGCTCGAGGCTGTGCGTGGAGACGACGACCTGAATGTCCCGGCGCGTCGCTGCGTGCAAGACCTTTGCCGTTCGATGGATCCCCGCCGGGTGCTGATGGATTTCCGGCTCCTCGACGAGCACGAGCCCGCCGGGCAGCGCAGCGAGCTCGAGGGCGAGGCGCACCAACGCGTAGATGCCAGAGCCTGCGCCGGCGACGGGGACGCTGTGCGTGGCGTAGTCGAGATGAAGAATCGGCTGGTCCACGGGCGCGTCCTCGACCGTCAGCACGCGGAGATCGACGACGCCGTCGAGCGCTTCTCGCACGATCTCGATGACAACGTCGAGCCTCCCCTGCTCCGCTGCGTCGGAGAACACGCGGTGGAGCGCTGCGTGGTTCGCGCCGGCCGCGGGCTCCACCAGCCGTACGACGCGCGCGTCGCGGAACTGGCGCACATCGGAGTGGGCATCGGCCCTGCCCAGATCGAAGCGGTACTCGTTGCCGACGGAGATCACGGTGCGCGAGCGAAAGTCGCCGAGCGAAGACGTCACGTCACAGCCGATCTCGATGGGATGCCGCTCCCGTTCGTGCTCGGGCAGCCTTCGCACGAGATCTTCGGAGGGGGTCGATGACCAGCTCAGCTCGCACGTCCGGGGGCCAGCGTCGTCACTCTCGAGCACGATCCGCGCGTCGGGCTGGCGCCGCTCGAAGAGCCAGGGCCCGCCTTGAGGCAGCTCGGCCCGGCGGCGCACCACGCGCCCTATGGCCTCGCCCGGGGCGCCGCCTGCGGCGATGAGGAGCGCGTCAAGTATCGTGCTCTTGCCGGCGCCGCTCGGTCCGACGAGCACGGTGAGCGGCGTGAGCCCGGAGAGCCGTCCCGTACGGATGCCGCGAAGCCGCTCGACATGGACTGCGCTGATCACGCGTGCCCTCTACCCGAGCGATGGTGTGGCCGCAACCACGGCACCGGGCCGCTAGGCGGCTCTCGCGGGCGAACGGCTGCGCGCCACCGCCGATCCATCGCCGACTGCTATGGCGCCCTTGCTCCGCTTCACCGGGGGAGGATCGGCGTTTTGTGCCCGTGCCCGCACGCGCGCTCGCGCCAAGCAGCCATGGTCTTCCTGCCCCCGGAGCGCCGTGCTACGCGCGCGATATGCGACGGGCTTCGGAGCGACGAGGTGCCGGCGGCGCGGGGGGCGGCGGGAGCGCCGGTTGCGGGGCGCGCGGCGCCTCCGCGGCGCTCGGGCTCGCGATCCTCGCGCTCTCGGCGTGCAGCGAGGGCGAAGGCGGGTATGCCGGGACGACCGCGCGCGTCGGCAAGGACACGGAGACGATCTACATCAATAATGGCAGCGAGCCGGAGTACCTGGATCCAGGAAAATCCAACGACTCGGCGAGCTCCACGCTCGTGCAGCAGATGTTCGAGGGGCTGACGACCTACGGCGCCGGCGACCTCCGCCCGGTGCAGGGGGTCGCGACCCACTGGGAGCAGAGCGACGACAACCGGCTCTTCCGGTTCCACCTGCGGCCGGAGGCGCGCTGGTCCGACGGCAAGCCGGTCACGGCGCACGACTTCGAGTACGCGTGGAAGCGGGTGCTGCGCCCCTCCACGGCCTCGCTCGCCGCGACGAACCTCTACGTCCTCAAGAACGGCGAGCTTTTCAGCCTCGGCAAGCTCAAGGCGCTGCGCGAGGCCGCGCCGCTCCGCGCGGCCCCCCGGCCCGACGCGCCATCCGCGCTCGATCTGCCCAAGGGGGCGTTCGTCGTGGTGCTGGCGCGCTCGCCGATCCAGGTGGACACCGCGATCGCGCCCCTCGCTGCGCTGCCGGAGGGCTCCGCCGCCGTGACGTTCGCGAAGGGCGACGCGAAGGGCGGCGCGAGCGATCGGCTCTCGTTCGGCGCGGCAGGAGGCGGCGCGGCAGGAGGCGGCGCGGCAGGAGGCGGCGCGGCAGGGAGCGGCGCGGCAGGGAGCGGCGCGGCGCCGCTCGGCTCGGCGCCCGGCGGCGGCTGGCAGGGCGCCGTCGTCGACATCGTCCGCGTGGGCCCGCCGTGCACATGCAACGGCGCCGCCGACCGGTGGTTCGAGATCGAGCGGGGCGGCGCGCGCGGCTTCCTCCCGGGCTGCGCGCTCGTCCCCCCCGCGGGCAACGCCGGCAACCCGGGCAAGGAGAGCGCGGGCGCCGCGCCCCGGTCGGAGCCGTACGCCGTCGTCACGCCGCACACGAGCCTCCCCACGTACGACGCCGCGGCGCCCCCCTCCGGCGGCGCCGCGCAGGGCGAGCCCCCCGTGGGCTTCGTGCCCGACGCGCTCCTCGTGGAGGACGACGGCGCCGTCGGCGTCCGGGCGAGCGACGACCATACGCTCGACGTGCAGCTGGAACAGCCCACGCCGTACTTCACCGATCTCACGAGCTACGTGACGCTCTTCCCCGTGCGCAAGGACGTGATCGAGGCGTTCGAGAAGCGCGGCGAGCCCGAGCTCTGGTTCCGCCCCGAGAACATCGTTGTCAACGGCCCTTACACGCTCGATGAGTGGAAGTTCCGTTACGAGATCACGATGAAGCGGAATCCGATGTACTGGAACCGCGACAAGCTGAAGATCCACCGCGTCGTGTGGCTGGAGGTCGAGCTCTACAACGCCACGATGAACATCTACAAGGCGGGGGATCTCGACTACCTGGGCGACAACACCTCGCTCCCCGCCGAGCACATGGACTGGCTGTCGACCAAGCGGGATTTCCAGCGGTACCCGTACCTCTCCATCTACTGGTTCGAGTTCAACACGAAGAAGCCGCCGGTCGACGACGCCCGCGTCCGCTGGGCGCTCAACCTCGCGGTCGACAAGCGGCAGCTCGTCGAGAAGGTCACGCGGGCGGGGCAGATGCCGGCCACGCACTACGTCCCGGACTACACCGGATCGGGCTACGACGAGGCGGTCGCCGAGGACAGGAAGCTCGGGGTCGATCCGTTCTCGTCGCCGGAGGTCTTGTTCAACCCGGAGCGCGCCCGCGCGATGCTCGCCGAGGCAGGGTACGAGGTCGTCCAGGAGGGCGACGGGTACCGGGCGAAGAACTTCCCGGCGCTCGAGCTCCTCTACAACACGAGCGAGGGCCACAAGCAGATCGCGGTCGCGGTCCAGGACATGTGGAAGCGCCACCTCGGCGTCTCGGTCACGCTGCGGAACGAGGAGTGGAAGGTGATGCTCAAGAACGTGCGCGACGGGCACTACCAGGTCGTGCGGTTCGGCTGGATCGGCGAGTACAACCACCCGGCGACGTGGCTCGGCACGCTGCTCTCGTACAGCCCGCAGAACCGGACGGGATGGGCCGACCAGGAGTTCGACGATCTGATGCGCGCCGCCGCGGCGACGGCCGATCCGAAGGAGAGCATCCGGGCGTTCCGCAAGGCGGAGAAGCGGGCCCTCGACCGCATGCCCAAGCTGCCGCTCTACTTCTACACGAAGTCGACGCTGGTGAAGCCGTGGGTCAAGGGGTTCAAGGGCAACTCGCGCGGCGTGCAGCTCGTCAAGTGGCTGTGGAACGACCCGAGCTGGCGCAACAACCCGTCGAACGAGACCGCGTTTCCGGAGCTCGAGTTCCCGGCGCCGGGGCGGCTCGACGCGCCCTGACGCGCCCTGACGGCACCGCTGGGCCGTCCGGCCGCGCCGTGAGGTCCCCGTTGACGCGCCGGCCTGCGGCGTGGCCTCATCGACGAGAGCGCGGCATAGACCCTCTCGGGAGAACGACATGAGCAAGACGATCCTGGTCACCGGAGGCGCGGGCTACATCGGCTCGCACACCTGCGTGGAGCTCCTCCACGCGGGCTACCGGGTGGTGATCCTCGACAACCTCTGCAACAGCCGCAAGGCGGCGGTGGAGCGGGTGGAGCGGATCGCCGGGAAGCAGGTGACGTTCATCCAGGGCGACATCCGCGACGCGGCGCTCCTGGATCGGCTGCTCGCCGAGCACCCGATCGACGCGACCATCCACTTCGCGGGGCTGAAGGCCGTCGGCGAGTCGGTCGAGAAGCCGCTCTCGTACTACGAGAACAACGTCGCGGGGACCGTGTGCCTGCTCAAGGCGCTCGACGCGCGGGGCGCGCGGAAGCTCGTGTTCAGCTCGTCCGCCACCGTGTACGGCGATCCCGAGCGCGTGCCGCTCGACGAGGGGAGCCGGCTCGGGCCGACCAACCCCTACGGGCAGTCCAAGTTCATGGTGGAGCAGATCCTGCGCGACGTGGCGGCCACCGGGGGCTGGTCGCTCGGGTCGCTGCGCTACTTCAACCCCGTGGGCGCCCACGAGAGCGGGCTCATCGGGGAGGATCCGAACGGGATCCCGAACAACCTGACGCCGTTCATCACGCAGGTCCTCGTGGGGCGGCGCGACAAGCTCCGGGTGTTCGGGGGCGACTGGCCGACGCCGGACGGCACCGGCGTGCGCGACTACATTCACGTGGTCGACCTCGCGCTCGGGCACCTCGCCGCGCTGAACCGCATCTTCACCGTCGGCGACAGCTTCACCGTGAACCTCGGCACCGGGCGGGGACACTCGGTGCTGGAGATGGTGGCCGCGTTCGAGAAGGTCAGCGGGAGGCGCGTCGCCCACGAGATCGTGCCGCGCCGCCCCGGGGACGTCGCCTCGGTGTACGCGGATCCCGCGCGCGCGATCGAGCTGCTCGGCTGGCGCGCGGAGCGCGATCTCGAGACCATGTGCCGCGACAGCTGGCGCTGGCAAGAGCAGAACCCGAAGGGGTTCGCCGATTAGGGCCGCGGATCCGAGGCGCGGTAGGGCGCTCCTGCTCGCGGCCCTCTCGTGCCCGCTCGCGGCCTGCGCGGGCGAGACCGAGGGCTACGTCGGGACGACGTCGCGCGTCGGCAAGGACGTCACGACGTTCTACGTCAACAACGGCGACGAGCCGGAGTACCTCGATCCAGGCAAGGCCGTGGACTCCGTGAGCATCACGCTGCTCCACCAGCTGTTCGAGGGGCTGACCAGCTACGCGCCCGGCGATCTCCACGCGGCGCAGGGGGTCGCGGCGCGCTGGGAGCGGAGCGACGACAACCGGTTCTTCCGGTTCCACCTGCGGCCGGAGGCGCGCTGGTCGGACGGCAAGCCGGTCACGGCGCACGACTTCGAGTACGCGTGGAAGCGCGTGCTGCGCCCGTCGACGGCCTCGCTCGCCGCGACGAACCTGCACGTCCTCAAGAACGGCGAGCTCTTCAACCTGGGCAAGCTCAAGGCGCTGCGCGAGGGCGCGACGCTGCGCCGCGCGCCTCGTCCCGACGCGCCGCCCGCGCTCGATCTGCCCGAGGGGGCGTTCGTCGTCGTGCTCGGCCAGTCGCCCGCCCGGGTGACGTCGGCGGTGGCGCCCCTGCCGGCGCCGCCCACCGGGGTGACCTCGGTGACGTACGCCGAGCCCGACGAGGCGACAGGCGCCGGCGAGCGGCTCTCGTTCGACGCGGCCGGCGCGACCCCGCCGCCCGCGCCGCGCGACGCCACCCCGGGCGGCGGGTGGCGGGGCGCCGAGGTCGCGCTCCTCGCGGCCGGGCCGCCGGTCGCCTGCAATGGCGCGGCCGACCGCTGGTTCGAGATCGAGGGGCCAGCCGGCCGCGGCTTCCTCCCGGGCTGCCTGCTCGCGCCCGTGGAGGCCGCCGCGTACGCGCTTGTCGCGCCCCACGCGAGCCTCCCGACGTACGACCCCGCCGCGGCCACGGGCGCTCGCGCCGCGCTGCCTTCCCTGCCTTCCGGCGCCGGAGGGGCGGCCGGGTTCGTCGCCACGTCGTCGCTCGCGGAGGACGACACCGCCGTGGGCGTGCGGGCCCGCGACGACCTGACCCTCGACGTCGAGCTCGAGCAGCCGACGCCGTACTTCACCGATCTCACGAGCTTCGTCACCCTGTTCCCGGTGCGCCGCGACGTCGTCGAGCCGTTCGAGGCGCGCGGCGAGCCGGATCTCTGGTTTCGCCCCGAGAACATGGTGGTCAACGGGCCGTATCGGCTCGACGAGTGGAAGTTCCGGTACGAGATCACGATGAACCGGAACCCGGCGTACTGGGGCCATGACGCGCTCAGGATCCACCGGATCGTCTGGATGGAGATCGCCCAGTACAACGCCACCCTGCAGCTCTACAAGGCGGGGGACATCGACTACCTGGGAGACAACTGCGAGCTCCCGTATGACCACCGCAGCTGGCTGTCCGGGAAGAAGGATCTCCGGCGCAGCGAGTTCCTCTCCACGGTGTATTACGAGCTCAACACGAGGAAGCCGCCGGTCGACGATCCGCGCGTCCGGTGGGCGCTGAACCTCGCGATCGACAAGCGGGAGCTCGTCGAGAAGATCACGCGGGTCGGGAAGCCGGCGACCCACTACGTGCCCGACATCACCGGATCCGGCTACGCCGAGCAGGCGGCGGAGGACAGGGCGCGCGGCGTGGATCCGTTCTCGAGCCCCGAGGTCGGCCACGACCCGGCGCGCGCCCGCGCGCTGCTCGCCGAGGCCGGGTACGAGGTCGCCCGCGAGGGAGACGAGCTGCGGGCGAAGGGGTTTCCGCCGCTCGAGATCCTCTACAACACGGGCGAGGGGCACGCGCAGGTCGCCGTGGCCATCCAGGACATGTGGAAGCGCCACCTCGGGGTCTCCGCGACGCTGCGGAGCGAGGAGTGGCGGGTGATGCTCAAGGATCTCCGCGACGGCAACTTCCAGGTGATCCGGCTGGGCTGGCTGGCCGACTACAACCATCCGCAGACGTGGCTCGGGACGTTCCTGTCGCAGAGCCCCCAGAACCGGACCGGCTGGGCAGACGCGGAGTTCGACAAGGCGGTCGGCGAGGCCGCCGCGACGGCCGATCCCAGGGACAGCATCCGGCGCTTCCGCGCGGCCGAGCGGCGGGCGCTCGACGGGATGAGCAGGATACCGCTCTACTTCGAGGAGAAGCCCACCCTGGTGAAGCCGTGGGTGAGGGGGTTCATCCCCAACGCGCGGAACACGCAGCTCATCAAATGGCTCTGGATCGACCCGGACTGGCAGAAGCAGAAGGAGGGGCCGGCCGGAGAGCCGCCGCCCGTGCTGGAGCTGCCGCCGCCGGGGCGGCTCGGGGGGCCATGACGGGCGCGCACGGCCTGCTCACCGACGCCTCGATCGGCGCGACGCACGTGCTCCTCTGGGGCGCCCGCGCCGCGGTCGAGATCCGCTGTCCAGGCCCCGGCGCGCTGCGCGTGCGCCACGTCCCCTCGTCCGCGGTGACCAGCTTCACGCACCCCGATCTGCCCCCCAAACACTCCTTCGCCGTGGTGGCAGACGGCGCGCTGCCGCTCTCGGCGCGCCGCGAGGGGGACACGCTCCACGTGAGCGCCGAGGGCGCCTCTCTCGAGATCTCGCTCGCCGCGGGCACATGGATCTTCAGCGACGCAGAAGGCCGCCCCCTCGCGCGCAGCGAGGCCTTCTCGGGGCAGGTCCGGCCGGCGTTCCCCGTGGACGAGCTCCGCTCCCGGCTCTCGCTCGCGGCGCCGCCGGACGAGGCCTACCTCGGGTTCGGCGAGAAGGTCGGCCCGCTCGACAAGCGCGGCCTGCGGTTCACCTTCTGGAACACCGACGCTTTCCCGCCGCACGTGGAGTCCGACCCGCTCTACGCCTCGATTCCTTTCTTCATCGCCCTCCGCGGCGGGGTGGCCTGGGGCCTCTTCCTCGACGAGCCGTGGCGCTCGGAGGTCGATATCGCGCTCAACGACCCGAACCGCATCGAATGGGAGTCGCGGGGCCCCGAGCTCGACGTCTACCTCCTGGCCGGCCCGCACCCGGCCGACGTCCTCCGGCGCTACGCCGCGCTCACCGGGCGCCCGGCCATGCCGCCCCTCTGGAGCCTCGGGGCGCACCAGTCGCGCTGGGGCTACGAGACCGAGGACGACGTGCGCGGCGTCGTCCGCGGCTACCGATCGCGCGGCCTCCCGCTCGACGTTGTCCACCTCGATATCGATTACATGGATGCTTATCGGGTCTGGACCTGGGACCGCTCGCGCTTCCCCGACCCGGCGCGGCTCGCGCGCGAGCTCGCGGCCGAGGGCGTCAGGCTGGTGACGATCGTCGATCCGGGGATCAAGGCCGACGAGGGGTATGCCGTCTACGACGAGGCGAGAGCGCGAGACTACCTCGTCCGGCTGCCTCGCGGCGGCACGCTCGTGGGAGAGGTCTGGCCCGACCCGGCGGTCTTCCCGGATCTCACGCGCGAGGAGGTGCAGCGCTGGTGGGGTGATCTGCAAAAGCCGTTCGTCGACGCGGGCATCGCCGGCATCTGGAACGACATGAACGAGCCGGCGTGCTTCTCCGTCCGCCCCGACAGGGGCCTGCCGGCGCCGAGCGGCGGGCGCACCGCGGGCCTCGGCGCCATCGAGGGCAGCACGCTCCCCGACGACGCGCGCCACGGCGCCCGGCGCCACCTCGAGGTCCACAACGTCTACGGACTCGGCATGTCGCGGGCCGCCCACGAGGGCCTCGCGCGCCACGCGCCGGAGCGACGCCCCTTCGTGCTGACGCGCGCGGCCTTCGCCGGCATCCAGCGCTACGCCGCTGTGTGGACCGGCGACTTTGCCAGCAACTTCACGCACCTGGAGGCGTCCATCCCGATGCTGATCGGCCTCGGCCTCTCGGGCGTGCCGTTCGTGGGCGCGGACATCCCGGGCTTCACGGGGCGCGCGAACGGCGAGCTGCTCGTGCGCTGGATGCAGGCGGGGCTTTTCTATCCGCTGATGCGCAACCACGCGGCGAGGGGCAGGCCGGCGCAGGAGCCCTGGCGCTTCGGCGAGCCGTACCTCGGGCTTGCGCGCGCGGCGCTCGAGCGGCGCTACCGGCTCCTGCCGGCCCTGTACACGCTCATGCACGAGGCGGCGGAGACGGGGATACCCGTCCTGCGGCCGCTGTCCTTCGCGGCGCCGGGCGACCCCGAGGCGCTGCACGCGTTCGATCAGCTCCTGTTCGGCGGCGATCTGCTCGTGGCGCCGGTGGTGCGGCCAGGGCAGTCGAAGCGGCTGGTGTACCTGCCCGCCGGCGCCTGGATGGACTTCGCGAACCTGGAGCGCGCGGGGAGCGTGGAGCAGGGCGGGCGGCACGTGATCGCCGATGCGCCGCTCGGGGTGGTCCCCGTGTGGCTGCGCGCCGGAGGCGCGGTGGCGCTCACCGCGCCTCGGATGCACACGACGAGCGCGAGCTGGGAGGAGATCACGTGGCACGTCCACGCGGCGGAGCGCGTGAGCGGCCGCCTCTATGAGGACGAGGGCGACGGCCACGGCGCGTCGCGCGTCACCCGCGTCGAGGGCGGCCTCGACGGCGCCACGTTCGCGCTCGAGCGCAGCGCGGCGGGCGATCTGCCGCTCGCGCGCGAGGTGGAGACGATCCGCGTCCACGGCGTGCCGGCGCCGCGCTCCGTGGTCGGGGCCAGGTCGCACCGCGCGATCGACGGGGGCGTCGAGATCGAGGTCGTGGCCGACTGGCAGCGGATCGAGCTCCAGGTGTCCTGAGCGCGGCCGCCGCCTGGTCCATCGAACAAGGCATGTTCCCCGAGCTTGCCGGCACACTGCCGCAACGCTTCACCACGCGATGGCCATGAGACACGAGACGTGGTTGACAAAAGGCACGAAATATGGTTGTGCTACTGCTCCCTAGGAGTGCACAATGTACCCTCGCTCTTTCTTTCTTCTGACCTTCGCAGCGGTAGCCCTGGCGTGCTCTTCGGCGCCCGACGAGAGCAGCGGCCCGACCTCCGGGTCCGGCGGCAGCAGCGGGACGCCCGCGAGCAGCAGCGGGACGCCTACGAGCGGCGTTAGCAGCTCGACCGGCGACGACTTCGGGACCATCACGGGGGGCAACGCGAGCGCCGGCGCAGGCGGCGCAGGCGGCAGCGAGTGCAAGAGCGTCCTCGATGTCACGTATCGCGACTTCAAGGAGACGCACCCCGACTTCGAGATGGCGAACTTCAGGGGCGACGTCGTCCGCCGCCAGCTCATCAAGCCGACGCTCGACGGCGACCTGAAGCCGCAGTTCCTCGACTCCGTGGGCTGCTTCGCGGACATGGAGACACCGCTCGGCTGCAGGGACGGGGTCGGCAATCAGAAGACCATCACGAGCGAGGAAAGCTTCAACCAGTGGTACCGGGATACGGCGGGCGTGAACATGACGTTCACCAAGGAGCTCGCGCTCGCGGAGTCGTCGCCCGGATCGGGGCAGTACGAGTTCGACAGCGCGGATTTCTTCCCGCTGGCGCCGGAGGAGGGGTTCGGGATCACCCCGCCCAACAACGGCAAACGACAGAACTTCCTCTTCACCACCGAGATCCACCTGAAGTTCGGCTACGTCGCCGGTCAGACGTTCACCTTCCGGGGCGACGACGACATCTGGATCTTCATCAACGGCAAGCTCGCGCTCGATCTCGGCAGCATGCACGGGCCGGAGACGGGGATCATCGACTTCGATGCCCAGGCCCAGGATCTCGGCATCTACCCGGGCAACAGCTACGCGATGGACATCTTCCACGCGGAGCGGCACACCGACGGGTCGAACTTCCGCATCGAGACCAACATCTCCTGCTTCGTGCCCGTCGACGTCCCGCTGTGAGGCATCCGGGCGCGCCCCGCGCCCTCTCGCAGGCCTGAGCCCGGCATCCGACCGCTCCAGAGCGGTTCCACCCGCCCCAGGTACAAGCGTCGCAGAGCGGCGGTCACCCGCACAGGAGACGGGTCCAGATCGGCGTTTTCGGCGCGGAAGCGCACTCCAGTGCGCTGAGCACCGAAAACGTCGAGATGGGCCCGTATCCGCAGCGGGTGACCGCCGCTCTAGACGTCGAGCGCGATGTTGTTGGGATTGGCGGCGTCGATCTTGATCGGCACGACCAGGCCCGGCTGCACGCGCGGGATCGCCATCTGATGGATGACCGCGAGGATGGCCGCGCGGTAGGGCGGCGCATTCGGGCGATACACCTCGAGGTCGACCCGGCACTGCGGCTGGTAGTTGATCATCGTGCCGGTGGGCTGGACGACGAGCACGCGGGCCTGCGCGGGCAGGCCCGTCATGCGGAGGTTGGCCGCCGCCGTCTGGGCCTGGATCATCTCGTTCGCGCCCGCGAGCATCTTGTTCGCGTTCTTCATCATGGGCAGAAAGACGGTGACGAACACCACGGCCATGACGCCCAGCACGACGAGGGTGATCACGATTCCTAAGAGGGGACCGGCGATCGACATGGGAGCCTCCACACGACTGCGTTGACGGGCCGGCGGTCGGCGGAACGTGGGGGAGGACCCCGAGCTGCGCGTCGCGCCGGCGAGGGAGCGACCGATGCCACGGGGCTCCTCCGCGATCACCAGGGGAGCACGAAAGGGCGCCAGCGACAATCCTGCGGAGCGCGCCGCCGTCGTCGTGGCCTGGCCGCGGGAGAGGCGCGGCGATCGAAAAGGAGGCCAGAACCACCGAAAGCGCCGCCAGTGACGCGCTCGTCGGGTGGTGACAGGCTCCTCTCCCATGATCGATGACAGGAGGAATGGCCGATGACCAACCGCGTTGAGCCGCTCAACTTCAGCGACGAAGCGCGCTGGACCGCCCTGGCAGCCAGCTACGAGCGCTGGGCCGAGCCGTTGACGGCGGGCTTCGCGCGCGCGGCGCTGTCGCTCGCGGGCGGGATCGGGCACGGCGAGCGCGTGCTCGACGTCGCCGCAGGGACGGGCGCCCTGACCTTGGCCGCGGCCGAGGCGGGCGCGCGCGTGCTCGCGACCGATCTCTCGCGCGGCATGGCGGCGCGCCTGCGCGAGCGACTGCAGCCCTTCGCGGGGAGCGAGGCGCGGGTGATGGACGGGCAGGCGCTGGAGGTCGAGGACGCGACCTTCGACGTGAGCTGCTCCGTGTTCGGCGTCATGATGTTTCCCGACTGGCGCCGCGGCATGGCCGAGCTCGTCCGCGCGACCCGGCCCGGGGGCCGTGTCATCGTGGCGGCCTGGTCGAACCCGGAGGGGGCAGGGCCGTCGCCGCTCTTCCTGCAGGCCTATCGCCGCACCTTCCCGGAGGCGCCGATCCAGCCGCCGCCCCAGGGCATGACGGTGCTGTGCTCGCTGGAGGGCCTGAAGGCCGAGATGCTCGGGGCCGGGTGCGGCGAGGTCGCCGTGCACGCGGTCGACGACGCGTGGGGCGGAGCTTCGGTGGATCACGTCATGGCGGATCTCGACGAGATCCTGCGCTTCATGCCCCTCTATGTCGCGCTGGACGGCGACGGGCGCGGTCGGCTGCGCGGACCGCTGCGCGCCGCCATCGCGTCCTTCGCCGAACCAGGCGGGGCCGTGCGTGTCCCGGTGACGGCAAACATCGCGATCGGCCGCAAACCCCGCTGACCAAGATCAGCCGGTCACGTTGTCCCACGCGACGGCGGTCGGCCCGAGGAGCGAGCGCCCGCCGGTCGCGATGACCTCTCGGTACCAGGAGAACGAGTCCTTCGGGATCCGTCGCTGCGTCGCGTAATCGACGTAGACAAGGCCGAAGCGATCCTTGTAGCCCTCGGCCCACTCGAAGTTGTCGAGGAGCGACCAGGCCCAGTACCCGACGACCGGGACGCCCTCCTGGACGGCCCGCGCCAGGCCGAGCAGGTACCGGTGCATGACGTCGATGCGCTTCGGGTCGTGCACCTTGCCGTCGAGGAAGACCTGGTCCCGCGTCGCCAGGCCGTGCTCGGTGATCCCGATGGGCAGCTTGTACCGCTCCCAGAAGTACCTCGATCCCCAGTAGAGCGTGCTGGGGACGATCTGCAGCCAGTCGAGCGTCCCGCGCGGATAGCCCGGCGGGGAGACGACGCGCTCCGGCCTGCCGTCCTTGCCCTGCCGCCACGTGCCCGCCGAGTACATGTTGAGCCCGAGGTAGTCGATCGGCCGCTTGATCTGGTCGAAGTCGCTGGCGGGGAACTCGGGCATGTCGTCGCCGAAGAGCCGGAGGCCGCTCTCCGGATACCGCCCCTCGAGCACCGGACAGATCCACCAGGCGTTGTTCCAGGGGTTCTTGTCATAGACAGAGAAGATCGCCTCGCGCGCCGCCTCGATGTCCGCCGGATCCTCGGTCGCCGGGCGCTGCACCTGCGTGGCGAGCACGTAGCCGATCTTCGCCGCCGTGGCCGCGGCGCGCAGGGCGTCCACCTGCTTGCCGTGCGCCCGCATCTGGTTGTGGGCGGCGGTCAGGTATTCCCGGTAGGGGAGCTTGAGCCCGGGGGCGAAGACGCCGTTGAGGAGCGCGTTGCCGATGAACGCCTGCGGCTCGTTCTGCGTCACCCACCAGGGCACGCGATCGCCGAGCCGCCGGGCGACGACGGTCGTGTAGTCCGCGAACCAGTCGGCGACGTCGCGCTGGAGGAACCCGCCGCGATCCTGGAGCGCTTGGGGGAAGTCCCAGTGGAAGAGCGTGCACATGGGCACGATGCCGGCGCGGAGGAGCTCGTCGACGAGGCGATCGTAGAAGTCGAGCCCCTTCGGGTTGACCTTGCCCGTGCCGTCCGGGAGGACCCGCGTCCACGAGACGCTGAAGCGGTAGCTCTTGACCCCGAGCTCGGCGAGCAGCCCGACATCCTCCTTGTAACGGTGGTAGTGGTCGCAGGCGACGTCTCCGGTGTGCCCTTCGAAGACCTTCCCAGGGGTCTTCGAGAAGACGTCCCACACGGAGGGCGTCCGGCCATCCTCGCTGGCGGCGCCCTCGATCTGGTAGGCCGCGGTGGCCGTGCCCCACAGGAAGTCCGCGGGGAACGGCGCGACCGTCGCGTTTGCTCGGCCCGCGCCGGCCGAGGCGGCGGTCACTGGCGGGGGCGCGGACGAGGGCGAGGCGGGAGAGGCGTTGCTCGCGGGGAGCGACTCGGAAGGATGGAGAGCCATGGAGGCATCATCCACGGCGTGCGCGGGACAGCAATGGGTTCGATGCGCGTCGGCTTCGATGCGCGTCGATGAGCGCGCCGGTCGCTTGACGACCCAGCGCGGCTCGACAACATGGGCGGCATGCTCGCGATCCGACCGAAAGCCGCAGGCGGCCCCGAGGTGATGACGCTGGAGGAGCTCCCCACGCCCGCGCCGGGCCCGGGGGAAGCCGTGGTCCGCGTCGAGGCCGCCGGCGTGAACTTCATCGACATCTACCAGCGGAGCGGCCAGTACAAGATCGAACCGCCCATCCCGCTCGGCCTCGAGGGCGCCGGGCGCGTCGAGGCGGTGGGGCCGTCCGTCACCGAGGTGAGGGAAGGGGACGAGGTCGCGTGGACCGGCGGCCCCGGCTCGTACGCGACGCACGTCCGGATCCCGGCCGCGAAGCTCGTCCCCGTGCCCGCGGGCGTCGGCGCGAGGCGCGCCGCGGCCGCGATGCTCCAGGGCATCACGGCGCAGTACCTCGTGCGCTCCACGTTCCCGCTCGGCCCCGGCCACACGTGCCTCATCCACGCGGCCGCGGGCGGGGTCGGCCTGCTCCTGTGCCAGATGGCGAAGCGGCTCGGCGCGCGCGTGATCGGCACCGTCTCGACCGAGGAGAAGGCGCGCCTCGCGCGAGACGCCGGCGCCGACGAGGTGATCCTGTACACGAAGGCCGATTTCGAGGCCGAGGCGCGCCGGCTCACGGGCGGCGCCGGCGTCCACGTCATCTACGACGGCGTCGGGAGCGACACGTTCGCGAAGGGCCTGGGCGCGCTCCGCCTGCGCGGCACGATGGTGCTCTTCGGCCAGTCGAGCGGGCCGGTGCCGTCGTTCGACCCGCAGATCCTGAACCAGAAGGGGTCGCTCTACCTCACGCGGCCGAGCCTTCAGCACTACACCGCGACGCGCGAGGAGCTGCTCGAGCGCGCCGCCGACGTGCTCGGCGCGATCGCGCGCGGCGAGCTCACGATCTCGATCGGCGCCACATACCCCCTCGCCGAGGCGGCGGAGGCGCACCGCGCGCTCGCCGGGCGGGCGACGACGGGGAAGGTGCTGCTCATCCCGTAGCGGACGGAACCGTCGCGCGGAGGCGCGATTCGAGGCGCGGAGGAGCTGGGGAGTTCGGCCCCGCCGCGGGAGCTCCCTGTCTCTCTGGTTCTCTCTCGGGCGCGCGGACGTGCGCTGTACGCGAGCCGCCTCCGGCCAATCCGGCCGTTGACCGTGTCGTCTCCGGGCCGGTACGCTCCCGGCCCGGAGGTGCTCATTCCATGGCCGAACGTCCCACGCTTGCTCCCGAGAAGATCTCGGACACGGTGATGTCGCAGATCGCCGGATTTCATCGGTCCATCGTCGACGAGGTCGCGGCGGCGGTGAGCCGCGACCGGGTGGTCGTCGTCGGGATGGCCCAGAATCCCTTCGTGAAGAAGGCGCGCCAGCTGCTCGACGGAGAGGGCGTGAAATATACCTACCTGGAGTACGGGAGTTACCTCTCCAGGTGGAAGGAGCGGCTCGCCATCAAGCTCTGGGCGGGCTTTCCGACGTTCCCCATGGTGTTCGTCGGCGGGGTCCTCGAAGGCGGCTACGCGGAGCTCGTGAAGCTCCGCGACCAGGGCAAGCTCAAGGGCTCGCCGTGATCAGGCGCGCATGAACGCGGGGCACAGCGCGCAGGCCGCCTCGGCCGCGGCGCGACGTGCCGCGCGAAACGCCGCGGTCGACCGGCGGTTCCGTGATATGCGGGAGGTCGCGGCGCGCGCTCGCGGCGATCGCGGCGAGCGCCGCGCTGAAGGAAGGCAGCACGGAGGCACCTCGTGACATCGCTCGGGATCCACGGAAGGCGGCGGGATGACGGGGCGAGCGGCGCGGCCCGGCGGCCGGGAGGCGGCGCGCCGTGAGCTCCTACGCCATCAAGCGGCTGCTCTCCATCATCCCCACGCTCTTCCTCGTCGCCACCCTGGTGTTCGTCCTGGTGCGCATCGTGCCGGGCGGCCCGTTCGACCAGGAGCGGGCCGTGCCCGTCGAGGTCCAGCGGCAGCTCGACGCCAAGTACCACCTGAACGATCCGGTGCTGAAGCAGTATGGCGACTGGCTCCTTGCGCTCGTCACCCGAGGCGACCTGGGCCCGACGTTCAAGTACCCGAACCGCACCGTCAACGAGATCATCGCGCTCAGCCTGCCCGTGTCGATGCAGCTCGGGTGCTGGGCGATGCTCTTCGCCCTCGCGACGGGCATCCCGCTCGGCATCATCGGCGCGATCCGCCAGAACACCTGGAAGGACACGGCGGCCATGGGGGTCGCGATGGTCGGCCTCAGCGTGCCGCGGTACGTGCTCGCCCCGCTGCTCATGCTCGTCTTCTCGCTCAAGCTCTACTGGTTCCCGGTGGCGCGCTGGGAGACGTGGCGGCACATGGTGCTGCCGGTCATCTGCGCCGGGCTCCCTGTCGCGGCCTACATCGCCCGGCTGACGCGCGGCGGGATGCTCGAGGTGATCCGCTCGGATTTCATCCGCACCGCCCGCGCCAAGGGGCTCTCCGAGCGCAAGGTCGTCCTGAAGCACGCGCTCCGGGGCGGGCTGCTCCCTGTCGTGAGCTTCCTCGGCCCCGGCTTCAGCGGCCTGCTCGTCGGCTCCCTCGTCGTCGAGAAGATCTTCAACATCCCCGGCATGGGCCGTTACTTCGTCGAGGCGGCCACGAACCGCGACTACAACCTCGTGATGGGGGTCATGCTCGTCTACGGCTTCCTGCTCATGCTCTTCAACGCGATCGTCGACGTGGCGTACGCCTTCATCGACCCGCGGGTGGAGCTGCGCTGACCATGCCCCACGCCGCCCTCCCGCAGCCCGCCGCCCCCGGCGATCCGCCCGCCGCCCCTGTCGACGCGGGCGGCGCGGCGCCGAGCCCGGCCGGCCCGCTGCGGCTCGACGCGCTGGAGCAGGGCTCGAGCCTCGGCCGCGACGCGTGGCGGCGGCTCCGGAAGAACCGCGCCGCGGTCGCCTGCGGCGTCGTGCTCATCGCGATGATCCTCGCCTGCATCCTCGTCCCCGAGCTGTCGAGCTACCGGTACGACAAGGCGGATCTCAAGCTCGGCGCGCAGCCCCCGTCGCTCGCCCACTGGATGGGCACCGACTACTTCGGCCGCGATCTGATGGCCCGCGTCTTCTTCGGCGGGCGCATCTCGTTCGCCGTCGGCATCGTCGCGACGCTCGTGAGCTTCGTCATCGGCGTGAGCTGGGGCGGCGTCGCCGGGTACTTCGGGGGCAAGGTCGACGCGATCATGATGCGCATCGTGGACGTGCTCTACACGTTCCCGTTCCTCATCCTCGTCATCCTGCTGATGGTCTTCTTCGCGAACGACCAGACCGTGCTCTACCGCGCCTGGAAGGTCGCGCTCGGCCTCTTCGTCAAGGAGCCGTCGGACCCGAGCTACTTCCCCATCTTCCAGATCGTCGTCGTCTTCGCGGCCCTCGGCGGTATCTCCTGGCTCACCATGGCCCGCATCGTCCGCGGCCAGGTCATCGCGCTGCGCGGCCAGCCGTTCATCGAGTCGGCGCGCTCGATCGGCGTCGGGCACGCCGCGCTGATCTTCCGGCACCTCGTGCCGAACGCGGTCGGCCCGATCATCGTCTACACGACGCTCACCATCCCCGAGGTGATGATGACCGAGGCGTTCCTGAGCTTCCTCGGCCTCGGCACGCAGGAGCCGCTGTCGAGCTGGGGCCTGCTCGCGTCCACCGGCGCCGACGCGATGGACCTCTTCCCCTGGCAGCTCGTCTTCCCGGCGCTGATGCTCGCGCTCACGCTGATCTGCTTCAACTTCCTCGGCGACGGGCTCCGCGACGCCCTGGATCCTCGCATCCGAAAGGACTGAAGGGCGCCGCGTTCCTCCTCCGGGACGCGCGCGCCCGCACGGACCATGCTGCTCGAGGTCAAGAACCTGAAGACCCACTTCTTCACCGAGGAGGGGGTGGTCCGCGCGGTCGATGGCATCTCCTTCAGCCTCGATCGGGGCGAGGTCCTCGGCATCGTCGGCGAGTCCGGCTCGGGCAAGAGCGTGACGAGCCTCTCCCTCCTGCGGCTCATCCCCGACCCGCCGGGCAGGATCGTCGGCGGCCAGATCCTCCTCGAGTCCGAGGGCGGCGTCGTCGAGGACCTCGTGGAGGCGAGCGAGGCGCGGATGGAGCGCGTCCGCGGCGACCGGATCGCGATGATCTTCCAGGACCCGATGACGTCGCTGAACCCTTACCTCCGGGTGAGCGAGCAGCTCATCGAGGTGCTGGAGCTCCACCGCGGCATGGGCCGCGCCGAGGCGCGCCGGCGCAGCGTCGAGATGCTGCAGGCGGTCGGGATCCCCGCGGCGGCGTCGCGGATCGACGACTACCCGCACCAGCTCTCGGGCGGGATGCGGCAGCGCGTGATGATCGCGATGGCGCTCCTGTGCGACCCCGATCTGCTGATCGCCGACGAGCCGACGACGGCGCTCGACGTCACGATCCAGGCGCAGATCCTGGACCTGATCGGGGAGCGGAAGGAGGCGCTCGGCGCGGCCGTCCTCCTCATCACGCACGACCTCGGCGTCGTGGCGAAGATGGCCGATCGCGTCGCGGTCATGTACGCCGGGCGCATCGTCGAGGAGGGCCCCGTCGGCGCCATCTTCCACGCGGCCCGGCACCCGTACACCATCGGCCTGTCGCGCTCGATCCCGCGGCTCGACGACGCGCGCGGCGCGGATCTCGTCCCCATCCCCGGGATGCCGCCCTCGCTCGCGCGCCTGCCGCCGGGCTGCCCGTTCCACCCGCGCTGCGCGCACGCGATCGCGGCGTGCCGGGAGGAGGCGCCGCCGCCGCGCGTCGTCTCGGGCGAGGGCAACAGGAAGGCGCTGCACGTCGTGCGGTGCCACGTCGAGGACGTCGCAGGACGAGCGCCATGACCACCGCCGCTACCCCCCCGCCGCTGCTCTCGGTGCGCGATCTCAAGGTCCACTTCCCGGTGCGCCGCGGCCTGCTCCAGCGGCAGGTCGGCACGGTGCGCGCGGTCGACGGCGTCTCGTTCGACGTCGAGCGCGGCGCGACGCTGGGCCTCGTCGGCGAGTCCGGCTGCGGCAAGTCGACGACGGGCCGGGGCATCCTCCGCCTCGTCCCGCCCACGTCGGGGAGCGTGAAGATCGACGGCCGGGAGATCCTGACGCTCGAGCCGCGCGCGCTGCGAAAGGCGCGCCGCGAGATGCAGATGATCTTCCAGGACCCGTACGCGAGCCTGAACCCGCGCATGACGGTCCACGACCTCATCGCCGAGCCGCTCTCCACCCACGGCCTCGTCTCGTCGCGCGACGAGGCGCTGCGCGAGGTGGCGCGCCTCATGGAGCTCGTCGGGCTCTCGCCCTCGTACATGCGGCGCTATCCGCACGAGTTCTCCGGCGGCCAGCGGCAGAGGATCGGCATCGCCCGCGCGCTCGCCCTGAAGCCGAAGCTCGTGATCGCGGACGAGCCGGTGAGCGCGCTCGACGTGAGCATCCAGGCCCAGATCGTCAACCTGCTCGCGTCGCTCCAGCGCGAGCTCTCGCTCACGTACGTGTTCGTCGCGCACGACCTCGCCGTGGTCCGCCACCTGTCAAGCGAGATCGCGGTGATGTACCTCGGCCGGATCGTGGAGCGCGCTCGCCCGGATGAGCTCTTCCGTTCACCGCAACATCCGTACACGCAGGCCCTGCTGTCGGCGATCCCGATCCCGGATCCCGACGTGGAGCGCACGCGCCGCCGGCTGCCCCTCGTCGGCGAGGTGCCGAGTCCGCTGAACCCGCCGTCAGGGTGCCATTTTCACACACGCTGTCCCTATACGATGGACCGGTGCAGCGCCGAGGCCCCTCCGCTGGAGGAGCGCCGCCCTGGGCACTGGGCCGCCTGCCATCTCACCGAGCTGCCCACGGCACCTACGCATCCGTGATGTGATCCGGCGGCGCGCACTACCCCACATCGGCTGGGCTCGTTGTCCAGACATGACGTGGAATGTCCGATGACAGGATTTTCCTGACCTCTGCGTGAAGTAGCGGGGTTAGGATCCTGGGACCGATGCCGCGAATCTCTGACGCCACGCTTCGCGCCCAGATCCCGACGGCCCTTCTCATCGGCGGCGATCAGGCGTTGCTCCAGCGCTGCCAGACGGCGGCGATGGATGTGGGGATCATCGTCAAGGCGTGTCCGGTATCGATGGCCGCCGCGCTCGCGGAAGAGCGTCGGCCGGTGGTCATCGTGGTCACGTCGTCGACTTACGCGCTCGCTCCCGAGGCGTTCGAGGAGATCGCGCGCGACGTGGTCAGCACGCTCGTGCGGGTCGACGAGGCGATGGCGGACGACGAGCTCGGGGCGCTGCTGGCCACGGCGGCGCGCGAGAGCCGCAAGCAGCGCTCGCGGCAGCTGACGCCCGGTCGCTACTCGATGATGCCGGCGGAAGAGAGCGCGTCGGTGCCGCGGTCGGAGCGCATGACCATCGGGGTGATGAAGGCGGACCCGGCGTCGCGGCGCGACCCCGAGGCGACGCCGCTGCCGCGCTCGGGGCCGCGCAGCGCGAGCGCGCAGGCGCCGCGCAGCGCAGGAGCGCAGGAGCTCGCGTACCGCGAGCGCGTGGCGGCTGCCGTGGCCGCGCAGCGGCCGGAGCGCTCACGCGCGGAGGCGCCGGGAGAGGCGGCGCACCGCCCGCGCGAGGCGCCGGTGCCGCGCTCGGAGCGCCTGGGGGTCATGGTGGGGCCGCCCTCGTCGCGGGCGCGCCGTGAGCTGCCCGCTCCGACGCCGCTCCCGCCGCCGCCGCCGGCCGCCGGTCCGGCGGTCGCGCGCCGGGAGGCGTCCAGGCCGGTGCAGGCATCGCCGGCGGCCGGAGCGTACGTGCGGCGGGATACGCCGCTGGCAGGCTCGCATCCGGCCGAGGCATACGCGCGGCGGGATACGCCGATGGCTGGCTCGCAGCACGCCGGGGCGTACGCGCGTCGGGATGCGCCGGCCGCGACGTATACACGGCGAGAGACGTCGGCGCCGCTGTCGCAACGGGCCGTTCCGAGCTCGCGGCAGCAGGCCGGGGTGGTTCCGCGCCGGGATACGCCGGCGGCGCATGCGCTTCCGCGGCAGGTGCCTCCGTCGCCTGCCGCGCAGCGCGACGCGCAGCCGTGGGAACAGCGCGACGCGCAGCCGTGGGAGCAGCGCGACGCGCAGCCGTGGGAGCAGCGCGACGTGCAGCCGTGGGAGGAGAACCTCGGCCTGCAGCCGGGCGCGGCGCCCCCGCAGCGGGAGGTGCTCGCGATGGACTCGCAGGACGGCGAGGCGCACGGCGGTCATTCCGCGTCGCCGCCGAGCTCCCATCGCGCGCCGCCGAGCTCCCATCAAGCGCCGCCCAGCTCCCATCAAGCGCCGCCGTCCTCTCGCAGAGCGCAGTTCCACGTCGACATCGCTCTCCTGTTCGATGAGCGAGGTCTGCCGCGCGCCGATCCGCCGGCGAAGTGACGCCCGGCCGGGGCGCGCCGGGCGGCTCATCCGCTGGCGGGTGCGCCGGGCGATCCCCTGGGTCGGCGAGGGGCCGCGTCCCCGCGGGTGACCGGCGGCGCGGCGGAGGGTAAGCTTCGCGCGGCCATGACGACAGGGACGAAGCAGGAGTCGATCCACGGCAAGCTCGTTCGCGCGCTCGAGCCCGTGCACATCGAGGTGGAGAACGAGAGCCGCATGCACAGCGTACCGGTGGGCTCGGAGACCCACTTCAAGGTGCTCGTGGTGAGCGAGGCGTTCCGGGGCCTGAGCCCGCTCGATCGCCACCGCCGGGTCAACGACCTGGTGCGCGAGGAGTTCCGCTCCGGGCTGCACGCCCTGACGATCCGCGCGATGACGCCGGACGAGTGGGAGCGGCAGGGGGGCGCGGACTTCCGCTCTCCCCCGTGCCTGGGCGGCTCCAAGGCGGCGCCGGAGCCCGGCGCCAAGTCGGGCTGAGCGGCCAGGCGCGCATGGAGCTCGTCGTCGCCCTCGTCTCGGACCTGCACTTCGGCCCGGAGGCATCGTTCGGGGGCAAGCTGCGCAAGCTCACGGGCGAGGCGCCCGAGCTGACCCGCGCCTTCGTGAAGCGGATGAACGAGGTCACGCGGCCCGATCTCGTCGTGAACCTGGGCGACGACATCGAGGACGAGGGGCCCGAGGCCGACCGGGAGCGCTACGGCGCCTGCATGGCCGCGCTCCGCGGCCTCAAGGCCGAGCTCTTCCACGTCGCCGGCAACCACGACGTGATCCACCTGAGCGAGGCCGACCTGCTGTCCGCCTGGGGCAGACCCGAGGCGACGCGGCTCCACTACGCCTTCGACCGCGGCGGCTTCCACTTCACGGTCCTTCACACGCGCGAGCGCAAGGATCACGACATCTCGCTCGGGCCAGAGCAGCTCGCCTGGCTCGGCGAGGACCTCGCGGCGTCCCCGCTGCCCAAGATCGTGCTGATGCACCACAGCGCGGCCGATCAGGATCTCCGGGGCAACCGCTGGTTCGAGGGGAGCCCGCACATCTGCCTCGTGCGCGAGCGGCGCGCGATGCGGAAGATCTTCGAGGAGCACGGCGTGCTCGCCGTCTTCAACGGCCACCTGCACTGGAACCACCTCGACGTGATCCGCGGCATCCCGTACGTGACGCTCCAGAGCCTGATCGAGAACCTCGACGACGACGCGCCGGGCCGCCCCGCCGCGGCGCACGCGGTCGTGCGGCTCGGCCCGAAGCGCATCGTGGTGGAGATCGAGGGCGCGGAGCGGGCGCGGTACCAGTTCGACCGGCGGTAGGGGGCGGAGAGCCTCTCCTCCGGCGCGCCGTTCCGGCCGGGGGAGGTCCGCCGAGCACAGGCCGGCTGCCCCATACCCCGTCGTTCACAGGAGAGGCTCCGAAGTGACACTACGTGTGTCCAGCCGTTTACAGGAGAGGCTCCGAAGTGACACTACGTGTGTCCAGCCGTTTACAGGAGAGGCTCCGAAGTGACACTACGTGTGTCCAGCCGTTTACAGGAGAGGCTCCGAAGTGACACTACGTGTGCCCCGCCATGCACAAAACCGCATGACCGCGCGCCTCAGCGGTTTGCCAGGCACGCGCAGCGTGCTTCCACCCGAGGGCGCGGGCCACGCTCTTAGACTTCCGGTTCGGACGCGGACGCAGCAGCTTGTGGCCGAGCTCGGTGGTGCGAACATTCCGAGGTGGCCGACTGAAAGCACGAAGAACCCGGGAAGGCGCCTGGCTTGCCCGCCAGGAACCCGGAGCAACGCCCCAAGCTGCTCCGAGCAACCGGGCACCGTCGCCTTCGCATCAGCCCGGCGCTTCACGCATCGGCGCGGTGAACGTCGACGCCCGGGTCAGGGCCGTGATAGCGCTTGGCCCGAGGGGTACCGCGATGCCGTTCGTGTCTCCGCGCCACGAGGCGACCTCGTCCCGGCCGCTCGCTGGTGTGGCGCGGGCGCCGCCGTTGCACCAGCATACGGCAAACAAAGCGGCTCCGAGGTTGCAGTGGGAGAGCTGGAGGTTCAGTGAAGCTGGTCGGATTCGGGGTCAAGAACCTGAGGTGCCTGACGGACACGGGGATCCTCTCCCTCAAGCCCATCACGCTGCTGGTGGGCCGAAACAGCTCGGGAAAGAGCACATTCCTGCGCGCCTTCCCGCTGCTCCGACAGAGCGTGGAAGCGGAGAGAAGCAGTCCGATCCTCTGGTACGATCCGAAGTTCGTGGATTTTGGATCCGTTGCTGATGCCGTGAATTTCAGGTCCGACGAGAAGTGTATATCCTTTTGCTTTTGTGTGGACATATCTAAAGAGCATTGGTGGACCACCGAATCGACCAGCATCAATGTCGAGATTACTATTGCGTCCAACATGCAGGAACCTTATGTAAACAGCTGCAAATTTCACGTGGCGGATCATGAGATAATAATTCGGGCCATGCCAGACGGACAGCTGATTGAGTTTCTTGTTGACTCACATAATATCATGTCCGCGGATGTTCCTCTCGCGCTTGGCGGTCGCATGGTGCTGATTCCAGCTCTTGTGTCCTCTGAAGGGCCGAATTTTCGATATGTGCCGGTGTACCGGCTGCGCTGGGAGGACGACGATTTTTACGACGGAAGAGCCCTGGAAAGCTCTGTTTTTTATAGCCGGGCAGAGTCCGTGTTCCTGGAAGCGTTCGGTTCCAAAGCGCCAGCGAGCTTGGTTGACCATGTTCGGATTGGCTCGTGCGCGCAGATGCTGAACGATGCGCGAAAATTTCTGGCAAAGATCGGTAGCGAGGACCTTGCGATTGAGCTCAATCCTGACAGCCCTGGGTTGCGCAGAGGACTCGCCTTTCAAGTTGCATACCTACTGCCGGGGATCATTGCCAATCTTGACTACACGATCGGTTCCTTCTTTGCGGGTATCAGGTACGTGGCACCCCTGCGTGCGAGCGCGTTGCGTACATACCGTATCCAGCAGCTCTCGGTGCAGGAGATTGATCCCCAAGGTCAGAACCTTCCGATGTTTCTAAGGTCGCTTTCTCCCGAGGAGACGAGGAGCTTCGCTGCATTTACCCGCGCTCACCTCGGCTTCGAGACCATGATGCGCACCGAGCGCCTCCACACGGAGATCCTCATCAAGGAGCGCGGTGCCGACCGCTTCGTCAACCTCGTGGATGCGGGGTTCGGCTACTCCGAGATCCTACCGCTCGCGGCAACCCTTTGGTCTGCTTGTCTTCGAGAGCAGGAACCCGGGGATGTTCCGACGACCATGCTCGCGATCGAACAGCCCGAGCTGCATCTGCACCCGGCGCATCAGGCGAGGCTCGCCGACATGATCGTCGGCGCTCTTCTGGAGAGCCGGAGGTCGGGTCGCGAGGTCAAGCTGATGGTCGAAACCCACAGCGAGGCGCTCGTGAACGGGCTGGGGATGCTCATCCGGAAGAAGCAGATCGACCCATCGGACGCCCAGATCCTCTTCTTCGATCAGGACAGGGAGACTCGCCAGACGACGGTGACCGTGAGCGGCTATGAAGAGGACGGCGCTCTCAGCGATTCCTGGCCTTTCGGCTTCCTCGCGCCCGTCGCGGAGCCCCTGGAAGAGCTCCCCATTGCCGTCGGCCAGCGGTAGATCGCATGCTGATCTACCTTGACCCGTCCGCCATCGCGGACGCGGTCGGCGGCGGGGCGACCGCAGAGAAATCCTGCGACTGCATCGAGCTCCTCCTCAGGATGCATCGCGAGGGGCAGCACGTCGTGGCCATCGCTCCCGAGGACATCGAAGCCGTCGGCCCCCTTCTCCCGCGGCTGTCGCGGCGCGAGAAGAGCACGCTCGAGCGCATCCGCGGCACATCGCTTGAGCTCTTGAGCCTGAGGAGTCGGCTCGACTGGTATGTGGAGCTCGGCGTCGGCGCACGGTTCGACGGAAAGGAGCACATCGAGAGCTCGGGTAGCCACGTCGTCCGGGCCCCCCTCCATCACTTCGACAGGAGCACACGGACCATCCGCGCCGTGCTGCTCGGGGAGAACCTCCTCGACGTGGACTTCTACGCCGAGGTCGCTCAGCTGCTGCTCACCCTGCGGAATCTGCGGAGACTCAGGTTGCAGTTTGAGCGCCGCGGAGCAGGGGGAAGCACCCTCGCACCGGAGTTCGCTCGGATCGCGGACGACGGCCGCATCGTGCTAGCCATCGCGGACAGCGATCGCCGGTACCCCGAGGGACCCAAGGGAGAGACATGGCGCGAGCTGGAGAAGAAGGCGCAAGGGAGGTCAGCGTTCCAGCGGGCGAGGGAAGTGCACGGCCGTGAAGCGGAGAACCTCGTCCCCCTCGACGTCTATGATGCTGCGCTCACGCAGAAGAGCGCGAAGGATCCTCGCCGCTCTGTCGTCGCGGACCTCCGCCGCCTGGCGGAAGAGCACCGCGCGCACGCCGATATCAAGGACGGCATCACACTGTACCAGATCGAGCACACCATGAAGGCCGGGGAGCGCGAGTTTTGGTCCGACGTGAGCGCCGAGCTCAGGCGCGACCGTTGCCAGCGACCGAAAGGCAAATGCCAGCAGCGCGCAGAGTGCGGATGCTTCGTGGTCGAAGGATTGGGGGCGCACGTGCTCAAGCAGATCGTGGAGTGGCTCCGCCAGGAGGGCCCGCGGCACCCGCGAGAGGTCGCGCGACTCTTCGACTTGCCACAAAATCCCAAGCTCGCGCAGCTCTCTGGTGAGATCGCCGCCTGGGGATGCGCGTTCCCGGAGATGTTGACCTAGGCTCCGGCGCAGCGGCGGCCCCGGCTGCGCCGTGACGTCAGGCGGTGCTCGGCGGGAGCGGCATCACGCACGCCACGAAATAACGCAGGATGTCCTGCGGGGTGATGATCCCGACGAGGCGCCCCTCGCGCACCACCGGCAGGTGGTGGATCCGGTTCGCGCGCAGCAGGGTCATCACCTCGTCCGTGGGCATGAACTCGTCCACGCAGATGGGCGGGGTGCTCATCACGTCTGCAGCCGTCATGCCCGCGTACTCCTTGCGCAGGAGCACGCCCAGGAGATCCGTCTCGCTGACGAACCCGACGATGTGGTGCCCCCCGTCGATGACCGGCGCGCCGCTCAGGTGATGGCTGGCGAACAGCTGCAACATGTCGATGACCGGCGTGCCCTGCTCCAAAGCGATAACGCGCTCGGTCATCAGATTGCGCGCATGGCCCTTCATGGTCCGGGGCATGTAATGATCAACACGCAGCGACGTCAAGGGCGCCGATGCACCGCGCCGAGCAGCCCGTCCAGCCGCCGTCCGTCGCGCAACCCGTCACAACGCCCCCGCCCAACGCCCCCGCCCAACGCCCTCCGTCGCGCGACCGCTGCGGACGGCCGGGGGCGCAACGCACCGGTCGGCTCGGCCGACCTCGGCGCGCCCCACCGGCCGCCGCCGCGGGCAGCGGGCCCGCCGGGGGAGCTCAGGGAGCCGACGGCGGGGCCCGGGAGGCGCAGGCCCAGGCCGTCGCCCGCCCGGATGGATCGAGCCCGCCGAGCGCCTCTCCGGGCGCCTCCCGGCGAGGAGGCCGGCTGTCGGCGACAGGCCATCGTGTCGCCATCATCGCACGTCGACCGCACTCCATGGCTCCTCCGTCCCCGGTGCCAGCATCGCTGTCCATGATGCCTTGGACAGAGCAGGCGTCTCGCGCCGACAGCACCACGACAGCGCGAACAGAGCGATCGCGCCGCGACACAAAAAAAGAGACCATTGCGTGCGCGTCGGTCTTTGCCCGGCGGGGTATCAGTGACATCTTTCCATTTGTCTCTGTAGCGGAGATGGCCCCATCGGCCGCTCCGACTCGTGGGCTTCTTCGCGGCTCGTGCATCTGAACAAGATCACGCGCCGGTGTTCGATGCGCGTACCCCTTGGCCCGCGCCTCGGCGCCGGTCGTTTCGGGAGCTCGTGGGCCATGCGCTCATGGGCATCCCAGGGGGGGCGTTATCCATGGAGCATTCGCCGAAGCTAGCTGCACTCCTCCTGGCCATCGCGGCGCTCTTCGCGAGCGCGTGCGCGGTGGCGCTCGATCCGGACGCTCAGGCCGAGGACGCCGGGGACGCCGCGTCCCAGGCCGCCCAGACGGCGAACGCGCTCACGTCGAACGCGCTGACGTCGAACGCGCTGACGTCGAACGCGCTGGCGTCGAACGCGCTGACGTCGAACGCGCTCACGGCCGAGGCGCTCTCGGGCCACCCGCTCACGGCCGAGGCGCTCCGCGACCCGGCCGCGCGCACCCTGCTGAAGTACGTCGCGGGCTGCGCGCTGCCCGCGGGTGAAGGCTTCACCGTCGCCGTGAACGGCGACGAGTTCTCCTTCCCAGGGGAGCTCGGCCTCGCGGCGAGCTGGGGCGAGGAGGGCGGCGCCTGCGACGAAGCGTGCCGGTCCTGGGTCAGCGGCTGCGTCCTCGCTCGCGTCAATTACCTCGGGCACAAGGTGAACATCTCCGTCCGCGGAGATCACGAGGAGCTCCAGGCCGACAAGGTCGAGCGCGCGGCCTATCCGAGGCGCGAGGCCACCTACTACGGCAACATCTTCGCGCCGCAGCGCCGCTACCACGCGTGCCTCCCCCCCGAGCCGTCGTCGCTCGCGCGCGCCTGCGGGCCCTCGCTCGACACGTGCGCGATCCAGGTCGCCGGCTCGTGCGCCAGCCTGTGCGACGAGCCGGACAGCGACGGAAGCTTCCCGAGCTGCCGCGGCAAGGTCCGCAGCAGCTCGGGCAAGCTCGTCGTCGAGAGGACGCCGAACCCCGGCTCGGTCACCGTGTTCCTGCGCTGACGTGGGCCACGCGGAGATCATCGCGGGGCGCTTCGCCGTCGAGGGCGAGGCCGCCTCCGGAGGGATGGGCACCGTCTACAAGGCGTACGACCGCCTCGGCGGCGCGGCGGTCGCCCTCAAGATCGTCCGGCTGAGGAACGAGATCCAGATCGAGCGGTTCGAGCGGGAGGCCGCCCTCCTCGCCGCGCTCGTCCACCCGGGCATCGTGCGCTACGTCGCGCACGGCAGCACCCCGGAAGGCGATCGCTACCTCGCCATGGAGTGGCTCGACGGCGAGGACCTCGCCGCGCGCCTCGCGCGCGGCGTCCTGCCGGCGAGCGAGGGGCTCTTGCTCGTGCGCCGGGCCGCCGACGCCCTCGCGTTCGCGCACGCGCGCGGCATCGTCCACCGCGACATCAAGCCGAGCAACCTCTTCCTCCCGGGCGGGGACGCCGGGCGGGTCAAGCTCGTCGACTTCGGCATCGCGCGGCCCAGCAGCGACGCGGGGCGCGTCACCGTCACCGGCGGCGTCCTCGGCACGCCGGGGTACATGGCCCCGGAGCAGGTCGAGGCACACAGCGCGCCCGACCCGCGCGGCGACGTGTTCTCCCTCGGGTGCGTCCTCTTCGAGTGCATCGCCGGCCAGCCCGCCTTCGCGAGCGCGAGCCCGATGGCCTCGCTCAGCAGGGTGCTGCTGATGAACCCGCCCCGCCTCCGCGACGTGCGCGCGGACGCGCCGGCGCCGCTCGACGAGCTCGTCGCGCGCATGCTCTCCAGGCAGCCCGGCGACCGCCCGCGCGACGGCGCCGAGGTCGCGGCCGAGCTCGACCGGATCGCCGCGATGCGGGGCGGGTGGACCGCGCCGCCCGACGCGCCGACGCTCGCGGGCGGCGCGCCGCCCGACGCCCCGGCCCACGGCCTCGGCCCGCGCGACCGCGCCGCGCTCACCCTGGGCGAGCAGCGCGTCGTGAGCCTCGTCTTCCTCGGCGAGCCCGGCCACGGCGCAGCCCGGGCGCCGCAGCCCGCCCCGCAGGCCCAGGAGGCCCCTGGCGAGCCGCCGCCCGCCTCGCGCAGGTCGCAACTGCCGCCCGCCTCGCGCAGGTCGCAGCTGCCGCCCGGATCGAGCAGGCTACAGCCGTCCACGTCGAGCGCCCGGGCCGCGGAGATCCGATCGCTCATCGAGCTCCACGGCGGCAGGCTCACGCAGCTCGTCCCGGGCGTGGAGATCGTCATGATGTCCGGCCCCGGCAGCGCCGTGGATCGCGCCGAGCGCGCCGCCCAGTGCGCGCTCGCCCTCCGCACCGAGCTCCCGGCCGCACCGCTCTGCGTCATCACGGGGCGGGGCGTCTTCTCCGCGGGCCTCGCCGAGGGCGACGTGATCGACCGCGGCCTCGCCGAGCTCCGCGCGGCGCTCGACGAGCGTGAGGTGCGCGCGGTGCGCATCGACGGCGCGACCGCCGACATGCTCGGCCCGCGCTTCATCGTCGCGCACGCCGCGCCCTCGGCGCCGGGCGGGCCGCTCTTCCTCTACGGCGAGCGCGCCGTCGACGAGATCGCCCCCGCCTTGCTCGGGAAGCGCACCCCGTGCGTCGGCCGCGCCCGCGAGCTCTCGATGCTCCACGGCGTGCTCGCCGGCTGCATCTCCGAGGCGCTCGCGAGCGCGGTGCTCGTCCTCGGGCCGCCCGGCGCCGGCAAATCCCGGCTCCGCCTGGAGCTCTTCGCCGCCCTGCGGCAGCGGGACGAGCCGCTCGAGATCCTCTGGGGCCGCGCCGACTCGGGCGCTCCCGGCTCGCCGTTCGGCATGATCGCGGACGTGCTCTGCCGGGCCGCCGGCCTCCGCGCGCGCGACCCGGCGTGGGCGCGGCAGCGCAAGCTGAAGCAGCGGCTCGGGCGTCACCTGGGCGGCCCGGCGCTCGATCGCGCGGCGGCGTTCCTCGGCGAGATCAGCGGCGCGCCGTCGCCGGAGCACGCCCGCATGGTGCGGGCGGCGCGCCAGAGCGCCACCGGCATGAGCGACGGCGTGGGGGCCGCCTGGGAGGACTGGCTCGCCGCCGAGTGCGCCGCGCGCCCCGTGCTCCTCGCGCTCGAGGACCTCCACTGGGGCGACGCCGCCACCGTGCGCCTGCTCGACGCGACGCTGCGGAACCTCCGCGAGCTCCCGCTCATGCTGCTCGCGTTCGCGCGCCCGGACGTCCACCGGCTGTTCCCGAGCCTGTGGGCCGAGCGCGAGGTGCAGACGATCAAGCTCGGCCCGCTGCCCCGCCGCGCGAGCGCGGAGCTCGTGCGCGCCGCGCTCGGCGAGCCCGTGCCCGAGGGCGTTGTCGCGCACCTCGTCGAGCGCGCCGGCGGCAACCCGTTCTACCTGGAAGAGCTCATCCGCGCGGTCGCGAGCGGCAAGGAGGAGCTCCTGCCCGACTCGGTGCTCGGCACGGTGGAGGCGCGGCTCGACGCCGAGGGCAACGAGGGCAAGCGCGTGCTCCGGGCGGCCAGCATCTTCGGAGATCGCTTCTCGAAGCGCGGCGTCGCGGCGCTGCTCGGCGGCGAGGAGCGCCTCGCCGACGTGGAGGCCTGGCTGACGGCGCTCGCCGACCGCGAGCTCGTCGCGCCGGCCTCGGCGTCGGCGGGCCTCGCCGACGCTGCCGACTACGTCTTCCGCCACACGCTCGTCCGCGAGGCCGCGTACGCCATGCTGACCGAGCGCGACCGCGCCCTCGGCCACCGGCTCGCGGGCGCGTGGCTCGAGCGGAGCGCCTCCGCCGATCCGCAGGGCGTGGCCGAGCACTTCCGCCGCGGCGGAGAGCCCGGCCGCGCGGTGCGCTGGTACCGCCGCGCGGCCGAGCAGTCGCTCGAGGCGAACGACCTGCGCGCCGCGATCGAGCGCGCCGCGTGCGGCGAGGCGTGCGGCGCCGAGGGCGAGGATCTCGGCGCGCTCCGGCTGGTCGCGGCCGAGGTCAACGTCTGGACGGGCGACCTCGCGGCGGCCGAGGAGCTGGGCGCGTCCGCGGCCGAGCTGCTCCCCGCCGGCTGCGCCGGGTGGTTCCGGGCGGTCACCCAGATCGCCGCCGCGGCCGGGAAGCTCGGCGCGGTCGACCGCGTCGCGCGGTGGGCCGCCATCGCCGAGGGGATGTCCGCGGCGCCGCCCTCCTTCGCGTCCGTGGCGCCTCCCACGTTCGCGTCCGCGGCGCCGCCCTCCGCTGCGCAGGCGGGGCCGCCGTCCGCCGCGCCCGCGGCGCTGTCCTCCGGCGCGGCCGCGCTGCGCCGCGCCCGGATCGCGTGCTTCTGCGAGTGCGGCGCGCAGCTCGTCTTCGGCGGCCGCTACGCCGAGGCCGACGCGCTGCTCGCGCGCATCGACGAGGACCTCCGCGTGCATCCGCCGCCGGACGCCGAGCTCGTCGCGATGGCGCAGCAGCTCCGCGCGATCCGCGCCTCGGCCGGCGGCGATCCCGAGGCGTGCCTCGAGGGCCTGGAGGCGGCGCTCGCGGCGTTCGAGCAGGCCGGGGACAGGCGCAGCGCGTGCGTGATCGGCGCGAACCTCGGCTTCATCTACGCCGAGCTCGGCGAGCTCGGGGCGGCCGAGTCCGTCCTGCGCGCCGCCCTGGAGGCCGCCGACCGGATGGGGCTGCGCGAGCTCGAGACGGTGGCGCTGCACAACCTCGGCCACGCGCTCGGGCAGCTCGGCAAGCTCGACGAGGCGCAGCTCGTCGAGCGGCGCGCGGTGGAGGCGTTCCAGCAGCGGGGCGACCTCCGCATGGAGGGCGTGGCGCGGACCTACCTCGCGAAGATCGCGCTCCTCTCCGGCGACGCCGCGACCGCCGAGCGGGAGGCGCGCGCGGCCGAGGCGGCGCTGCACGTGGCCCCCCGGCTGCGCGCGGCCGCGGTGGCGGTGCGCGCGCGGGCGCTGCTCGCCGCGGGCGAGGTCGCGGCGGCGCTCGGCGCGGCGCGGGCGGCGTTCGGCGAGCTCGCGGCGCTCGGATCCCTGGAAGAAGGCGAGTCGCTCGTGCGGCTCGCCTACGCCGAGGCGCTCACGGCGTCCGGCGCCCACGCCGAGGCGGCCGCGGTGCTCTCGGAGGCCAGGGAGCTCCTGCTCGCGCGGGCGCGCCGGATCGCGGACCCGCGGCGGCGCGAGCGGTTCCTGACGGCGGTGCCCGAGAACGCGCGCATCGTCCGCGGCGCGCGCGGTGCGACGGCGACCTAGCCGCCCCGAGGGCCCGCGCCCTCCGCCTCGCCCGCCCGCGTGCCCCCGGCCCTCGCCGCGGCATGGGCGGCTCTGCGCCCCCGCGCTGATGCCCTGTCGCGCCGCCTGGACCGACGTGACCCGTGAAGGGGAGGACACCGGCCTTCCGATTGTCCAGGATACGTGAGCTGCTTGTCGCGCTGACAGCCTGTGAGTTCTGCTTGATTCGAATTAAACAAATACTCTATCAGAGGTGGCAGGTGATCAGACGAGCTCATTCCTCCAGCATGCGCCCTGCACGACCCACCGCCGTCACACCCGCTCGAAATCAGAGAGTCGAGAGAAAACGATGGGCCGGGCGCCGGACGTGGTTTGACGCATTGCGGTGCACGGCGGGAGCTGTCGTGGTGCTGCTCTCGCAAGGATGCGTCGCGTCGATGGACGAGCCGGCGGACGCGGAGCGCGCCGAGGTCGGCGAGGGCGCGCTGGCGATGAAGAGCTATGCACAGACGCGGTATCCGATCGTGCTCTGTCACGGGATGGCCGGCTTCAAGGCGATGTTCGGGGTGATCGACTACTTCGGTGGGATCGCGTCGGCGCTGCGCTCCGGCGGAGCGGAGGTGTACGCCACCGAGGTGCCCCAGTTCGACAGCACCGAGGCGCGGGGGGAGGCGCTGCTCGCGCAGGTCGAGGATATCGTCGCGCGCACCGGGAGCGGGAAGGTCAACCTGGTCGGGCACAGCCATGGCGGGCTCGACGCCCGGTATGTCGCCGCGGTGCGGCCGGATCTCATTGCCTCGGTGACCACCATCGGGTCTCCGCATCAGGGGGCCGAGCTCGCCAGTTTCCTCCAGGAGAACCTGCGGGAGGGCGGGTTCGCGGAGGGGGCGCTCTCGCTCCTCGCGAGCGGCCTCGGCGCGGTGCTCAGCCTGCTCAGCGGGCACGCGGCGCCTCAGGACGCGATCGCCGCCGTCAGATCGCTGTCCGCCGCCGGGATGCGCGAGTTCAACGCGCGTTACCCCGCCGGGCTGCCCGACGGCCGGTGCGGGCAGGGCCCCGACGAGGAGGGCGGCGTGCGCTTCTTCTCGTGGTCGGGGACAGCGGTCGTCACGAGCCTCATCGATCCGACCGACCTGACGCTCAAGCTCATCTCCACGCTGTACTCGGAGTCGAACGACGGGATGGTGGGCAGGTGCAGCTCCCATTTCGGGGAGGTGGTCCGCGACGACTATGCGATGAACCACCTCGACGAGGTCAATCAGATCTTCGGGTTTATCAACCTGTCTGGCCCGAACCCGAAGTCCGTGTTCCGGTCGCACGCGAGCCGGCTGAAGGCCGTCGGCCTCTGACCCTCTGGAGGGCGCTTCGTGGCGTGTCGTGGCAGGACCGCTCTCTTCGTGACCATGGCGCTCGTCGCGGCGATCGGCGCGGGCCGCCTCGTCTCGGGGGAGCGGACACCGCCGGCGGCGCCCTCGGGCCGATCGAACGGGACCGCGCGCCCCGGTCGGGAGGAGGCGCTGCCCGCGCTGTCGGTGGCGCCGGCCCCCACGCGCCTCCGGCAGGCGCTGTCCGTGACGCGGCCCCCGGCGGCGCCGCGCCCGCCGGCGATCGCCGCGCCGCCCTCGCTCCGCGGCACCGACGTCGACGGCGCGGTGACCGTCGACGAGCGCGGCGATCTGGTCGCCGGCCCGGAGCTGCTCGGGCTGTTCGACTACTTCCTGAGCGCGACCGGCGAGGAGCCGGCGCCGGCGATCCGGGCCCGCGTCGTCGCGGCGATCCGGGAGCAGGCGTCGGGGCGCGCGGCGGAGCAGGCGATCGCGCTGTTCGACCGGTACCTCGGCTACCGCGAGGCGGCCGGCGGGGCGCGCGTCGCGCGGGAGGCCGATCCGGCGGCGCGCCTCGCCGCGCTGCGCGCGATCCGGCGCGCATGGTTCGGCGAGGCGGCCGCGGCGCGGCTGTTCGGCGACGAGGAGCGGGAGATCGAGGCGGCGATCGAGGAGTCCCGCATCCTCGCGGACGAGGCCCTCTCGCCGGAGGAGCGCGACGCGCGGATCGCGGAGGTCGAGGCGGCGCTCCCGGAGGCCGTCCGCGAGGCGCGGGAGGCGGCGACGCGCCCGCTCGCGCAGCAGGCCGAGGAGCAGGCGCTCCGGGACGCGGGCGCGTCGGACGAGGAGCTGCGCGCGCACCGGGTGGCGACCGTGGGCCCCGAGGCCGCGGACCGGCTCGCGGAGCTCGACCGGCAGCGGGCGGCCTGGCAGCAGCGCCTCGACGCGTTCGCCGGCGCGCGCGCGGACATCGAGGCGACGGTGGCCGATCCCGACGCGCGGCGCGCCGAGGAGGAGGCGCTGCTCGAGGGCTCGTTCACGCCCGAGGAGCGGCTGCGCGTGCGGGCGATCCTCAACCTCGCGCCTCCCGCGGTGACGGGCGCGCCTACAGCGATCCGTTGATCGAGAGCCCGAGCCCGCCGGGGGTGACGAGCGGGGCCGCGCCCACCTGGAGGACCTGGCCTCGCTGCAGCGGCACGCGCACCTGCGAAGGCATGGCGATGCCGCCGAGCAGCATCCCCAGGCCGACGGCTTGCCCGGCGCCGAGGAGGGAGAGGCCGACCGCGCTGGCCGCCGTCGGCCGCCCCGTGCCGAGGTGGATCCACGGACCCGCGAGGGGGATCAGCAGCGAGGCGGGGCTTGCCGAGGTGCGTTCGTGGCGCCGGACGACGAAGCAGGCGCCCTGGGAGCACTGCGGCACCAGGCGGATCCGCACCTCCGGCTGCGCGAGCGAGAGGGCGGCGCCGCGGACGGCCGACGCGACCCAGAAGCCGCCCAGGGTCGACGCGCCCGCGATGATCCAGCGCGCCCTCCTCGGGTTCGCGACGTAGGTGGCTGTCGCGACCTGCTGCGGGGCGCGCTGCGTGATGGTCGCGGTCTGCCGCGGGGCGCGCTGCGTGGTCGTCACGGCTCGCTGCGGAGGCCCGGCACGCCCCTGCGCCGGGGCCTGAGGTGAGAGGGCCTGAGGCGAGACGGCCTGAGTCGCACCGCCGGCGGAAGCGCTGGAGATGCCGAGACAGAGGCCGATCCCGAGAAGCCCGGCGAGCCCCTGGACGACGCCTTTCCCCCTTGTTGACCTACCGCTGGTTCTCCCCGTCTTCGAAGTCCACATGCGCCCCTCCCGGTGCCATCGACGCACCTGCGCTGGAGAGAGCAAGCCTCGGGCCTCCTCCGGGAGATGCCTTTCGCCCCCGTCGATCGAGCGCCCGGGAGCCGAGGCAGGGAGGTGCAGTGAGCACAGAGGGCAAGGAGAGCACAGCGATTCTCTGCGATCCCCTCGGAGTCCTCGGCGCCGCTGCGATTCCCCTTGATGGAGAGGAGGTGCCGAGTCCCGCGTCCCGGGAAGACGCCGCAGACGAGGAGCGTCTGACACGGCCAGGCCCGGGATCCGCGGCGCTCTCGAATTTTTCGGAGAAATTCACAGGGAGGCGAGGAGACGGGGAGTACAATCCCAACAATCTCCCCGTCTCAGCGCCTCCCTGTTCAATCAGGACGAGCTCGGCGTCGGGTCGTTCGGCGACGATCTCCGCGGCGTGCCGAGCGCGTTGCTCGAGGAGCTCCTCCGGTCGCGGCGCCGGCTCACGGGCGAGCCGGCGTGGGCGGCGCTCACCGCAGGATCAGGCACGTCGTGGTGGCGTGGGCGTAGAGGGTGCCGTCGGCGTCGCGCAGCGTCCCGTCGGCGGTGGCGTGGCGCTTGCCGAGGTGGACGACCCGGCCCTCGGCGATGAGCTCGGGCCCGCCGGCGCGCGGGGCCTTCACGAAGCTGACCTGGAGAGAGACGGTCGAGTAGCCGACCCCCGCCTCCAGGGACGCGTGCACGGCGCAGCCCATCGCGGAGTCGAGCATCGTGCTCAGATAGCCGCCGTGGACCATCGCGATCGGATTCTGGTGCTGCTCGCCGGGAGATCCGGTGATGACGACCCGGCCGGCCTCCACCGCCGCGACCCGCAGCCCGAGGAGGCTCGCGATCGGCGCCATCGGCAGCTCGCCGTTCATCATGGCCGTGAGGTAGGCGAGGCCGGACATCGATCTCACCTTCTCCACCGCCGGCGCAGGATCTTGCCACGTCACCACCAGCTGTCGTTCCTGAGTCGTCGCCATGATTCCCTCTCTCCGTGTTCCTGAATCTGACGTTCGTTACGTTCGTTACGTTCGTTACGTTCGTTACGTTCGTTGCGTCCGTTACGTCCGTTACATCCGCGCGAGCCCGCGATCGATGGGCCTCGGAGCCTATCCGTGCAAGGAAGCGAGCTCAAGACCACCGCCGTTCTTCCGTCCGGCGCGGCGCGCGCCTGCATCGGAGATCGCGACGCGCGTGGCCTGCACCTCCTCGTCGCTGATCACCGCGCGGACCATCTCGGTGATCCGCCTCCAGACGGAGTCCCTGCGGTACGGGAGCCCGACCTCCCTGCACAGCGCCTCGACCTCCCTCGCGACCTCGGGGTAGTGCCGGAGCGGCAGGTCCGGCCAGAGGTGATGCTCGATCTGATACCCCATGTAGCCATGGAGGAAGTCGGCGGCGCTGCTGGGGCTCTCGTAGTTCACCGAGCCGACGATCTGCCGGACGTAGTACTCCTCGCGGCTGCGCGCGGCGCCCTCGAAGATGGGGATATCCAGGCCGGTGTGGGTCGGCGCGATCACCGCGAAGCTGTGCAGGTTCGACAGGAGCTCCGCCACCACGCTGTTGACGAGCACGCCGAGCGCCGCCCAGCGGCCGAGCGGCAGGAACGCGAGCGGCAGGAGGACGAAGTGCACGAGCGCATACGGCAGGTACGAGCGGAGCAGCATCTCGCGGTCGAGCAGCACGCTGGGCGACCAGGCCGCGCGCTCGCGCCCCTCCGTCGAGGCCTCGGCCGCGCGCTCGCGCCGCTTGCGGAGGGCGCTCCGGGTGGCCGGGCCATAGTAGAGCCACTTCCAGGTGCACGCGGTCACGAGCAGCGCGAGCGCGCGGACGAGCTTCGGCTTGCTCTTCAGCCACGCCATGTTGACGGCGACGCGGTCGGGGTCGCGCTCGTCGCCGGTGTAGCAGTGATGAGAGACGTTGTGCTGCGCCTGCCACGCGTCGGCGTCCAGCCAGTCGAACCAGTCCCACAGGCTGCGCCGGCCCCGCGCGAACGTGCGGCTGTTCCAGGCCGGGTCGCCGCCGGCGACGCCATCATACGCCTTGTGGAGGACCGGGTGCGCGACGACGACCCACCTGGCGAACCGGCCAAGGGCGATGAGGATCATCGAGATCGGGTTGGGCCCGAGCGCGGACGTCGCGTACCCGAGGGCGGAGAAGGCGCGGCCCAGCAGGGACAGGCGCTTGATATGGCGGAGATCCTCCGCCCCCGTCCGGGCCGAGGCGCCGGCGCGGATCGCCTTGATGCCCGCCATCAGCCGCCGGGCCCCCTCGGCCGAGAGCGAGGTCGTGCGAGGGGCCGTGTCGGTCGCCGCGGGCGCGGCGCGGGGAAACGCATCCTCGGTCTTCATCGTGAGCTCCGTCCTCTCCGTCCTCTGCGCCTCGAGCGAAGCGAGGCGTGTCATGGCCATGGTGATGATTCGAGCGCTCATGACGCGCCTCCGGGGGCCTGGTGCCGCCGCAGCCAGGCGGCGATCTGCTCGTAGGGGGTCCGAGGCACGGCCGGGTCGAGGCCGAGATCGAGCCTGCGGGGAAGCGCGATATGGCCGCCGCCATCCATCCAGACGACGCGGGCGGGCGACGAGAGCCCCCCGTGCGCCGCCAGGCCGGCGAGGGTCGCCGGCGGCACCATCGGATCCTGGCGCGAATACAGGAGCAGCGCCGGGGTGGCCAGCGAGCCAAGGATCCTCCCGGCGCCCTGGGCCTCGTAATAGGCCGTGGGATCGCGGAAGCCGAAGCGGCGGACCACCGTCAGGCGGTCCCACTCGCGCAGCGTCGCCGCCCGATCGACGGCCGACGGCGGGATGGGCATCCGCCGCCGCCGCGCGATCTCCCGGTACATCCGCTTCAGCCCCCCGAGGACGTGGCGCCGGTACACGACGCTCTCGGGGCGATCCATGTGGCTCACGGCGCGATCGAGGTAGAGGGGCGAGCAGATCGAGGCCACGGCCGCGAGCCGCGGGTGCCCCGCCGCGGCGAGGTGGAGCGCCACGTGCCCGCCCATCGAGAAGCCGACGACGAAGATCCGCTCGTGGCGCGCAACCATGGGATCGCCGCTCAGCACGGCCGCGAGGTCCTCCCAGAGCCCCGCGTGGTGGAGATCCTCCGGGTCGCACGACGAGCCGCGCTGGCCGAGGCGGAGCACCGACAGCCCCTGCGCGCGCAGGGCAGCCGTCGCCGCGCGCAGGTAGGCCGAGCGCACATCCCCGCCCATGCCGTGCAGCAGGACGACAAGGTCGCGGCTGCCCGGGGAAGGGAAGTACAGGCCTGTCAGCGTCGCCGCGCCGTACGGCCCGCCAGGGACGCGGAACCGCCAGGGGACCGCGGACGCGAGCTCCGGGGTGAGGCTGCTCGTGACGAAGCCGGCGACGGTCGCGGCGTGGCCGCGCGCGAGGCGCACGAGAGACGCGCGCTCCCCCTGCCGCGCGGTCAGGGGCTCGGGACGCTGCATCCAGGATGCGCGATGAAGGGCGTTCTGCTCGATCATGGGTCCTCTACCTCTTCCTCTCCGCCGCGAGGCGCGCTGTCCGGCCCGAGCTCCTGATCCCCGGGTGTTCTCCGAGGAGCCGGGCCGCGCGACAGCCGGCCACGGCCGGCACGGGGCGGCGTGGGTGCGGCGGCGAGAGGCGTCACTGCAGCAAGGATGCCAGTCTCCAGCGGGCCTCGTGGGCCGCCCTCCGCCCCGACGCGGGCGCGCCGCGCGTCATCAGGGCCTCAGCGAGCCCAGGCTGCATCGGCGCGGACATCCGCTTGCTCGATCGAGCAACGCGCCGCGCCGCCGGCGGCGCATGCGGCCAGCCGGGGTAAAGGGGCCAGCCGCCAGCTGGAGGTCCTGGCCTCCATGTGAGGAGCGCCCCCGCGGCGCGGCGTGAGGGCTCCGGGCGCGGAACCGCGGCGCCGGACGGGCGGAGTCGCGCCGCAGCCGGCTGGCACCGCGGTTGCCATGCACGAACCGGCATCGACGAGGGCATCCCGGCCGCGCTGCTCGCCGGCCGCGCCAGCGTCCCTTGCAGACCCGAGGTCTGCGCGAAGGAGCATACCCATGAATCCCGTGGCCATGTCTACAGGGGCTGTCCAGATCGTGGCGGGCGTCGTGATCGGTTATCTCACCGTCTCCATGGCGGAGTCGTTTCTCCACCGGAACGCGCTGCACGCGAGCCTCGCGGTCCGCCGCGCGGCGAAGCGGCTCGGCCGCGCGGGCCGCCCCCTCTTGCGCGCGTACACGAGCCACACGGTCGTGCATCACGGCAAGACCTACCGTGAGAGCCACGTGCGGCAGTTCCGGAACCGCGAGGAGCAGGAGCGGCTGGATCGCTGGATCGTCGAGACCCAGGGCGATCGGCGGATGATCCGCGAGCAATACGGCGTCTCGCTGGCCGGCCTGGGGATCCTCGCGTTCGCCGCCCCCGTGCTGCCGTTCTTCGCGCTGTACGCGCTCTTCCTTCCGGCGGCGGTGGTCGTCGGCGCCTCGCTACCGCTCGTGATCTACCCGCTGTCGTCGCTCGTCCTCCACCCGTACCTGCACATGCCGCGGACCGAGGCCATGGCCCGCGCGTCGCGGCCGATGCGGTGGCTGCTCGGCACGCGCTACGTGCGCTTCATCTCCCGGCACCACTACCTGCACCACCGGTACATGCACTGCAATTACAACCTCCTCTGGCTCGGCGACCTGCTCCTCGGGCGGCACCGCCGGCCGAGCGACGAGGACCTCGCCGAGATGCGCGGGCAGGGGATGATCTGCTGAGCGCCTTCCGGGTCTTCGCGTGAGCGCACCGTTGAACGATCTCGGAGCGGGCGGGCACTCACCGACGTAGCACCGACGCCAGGTCGCCGGCCCGTCCGTAGACCTGGGTCGCCGGTGCTCTCACGCGCCAAGTCTCCCGCTGCTCGCGGGAGCTCGCGGCGCGCGCTCTTCTTCCACCCAATTCGACGGCGTTCTTCGGAATCTCGGTCTTCGACCGCCCTTCCGAAAAGCTGCAGATCAGCGCTCGATACCCTCGAAGCCCGTTCAAGGTCGCACTTTTCCCCGAGGAGCTCGCATGAATCGTAGTCGTTATTTGTTCTCGGCGCTGTCCTTCCTATCCGCTCTCGTGGTCGTCGCGTGCAGCTCATCCGGCTCCGGTCCGGAGAACGGCAACGCGGAAGCGCTGCCGTGCGACGTCGACAAGATCCTCTCCACGAAGTGCCAGACCTGTCACGGGGCGTCCCCGAAGTTCGGCGCGCCGTTCCCGCTGGTCGACCGGACCGATCTGGTCGCGCCCGCGGTGAGCGATCCCAACAAGAAGGTCTACGAGCTCGTCGCCGCACGCGCCCGCGACACAGCGCGCCCCATGCCTCCGCCCCCAACCGAGCCCCTGACCGCCGCGGAGCTCGCGATCTTCGATCGATGGATCGCCGCCGGCATGCCGGCCGGTAAAGACACGTGCGTCGACCCGGGCGGCGGCGGAACCATCCACCCTCCGACCCTGAGCTGCACACCGGATGTCCGGCTAGCGCCGTCCGCGCCTTACGTCATGCCGAAGGACGTCCAGGACCAGTATATGTGTTATGGGGTCGATGTAGAGATCGGCCAGAAACGACACCTCGTCGGGGTCGTGCCCCACATCGACAACAGCACCATTGTACACCATATCCTGCTCTTCAAGGCGGATGAGGCGTCTCCCTCGACGCCCACGCCGTGCGATGGGGGCGACATCATGGGGGATCTTTTGGCCGTCTGGGCGCCCGGCGGCAAGGCCACGGAGCTGCCGCCAGAGGCGGGCTTCCCGCTGGAAGGCACGGAGCACTTCACGATCCAGGTGCACTACAGCAACATCAAGGGCCTCGACGGGCAGCAAGACAGCACCGGCTTCGACGTCTGCACGACGACGGAGCTCCGCCCCAACGACGCCGGCATCTTCGCGCTCGGCACAGAAGAAATCAACATCCCGCCTCACGGCTCGTTCGACGTGAGCTGCGATTACCAGTTCCCGCGGGATATGGGGGAGATCTCGGTGATCAGCGTCATGCCGCACATGCACATCCTCGGCAAGCACCTGTCGAGCAACACGGTGCCCACGGACGGCAGCGAGCCGAGCAACCTGGGGCTCGCCGATCCGTGGAACTTCGACAACCAGATCTGGTATGACAACGATACCATCCTTCGAGGCGGCGACACCGTGAGGACGCGTTGCGCGTGGGACAACCCGGGCAACAGCGCCGTGGAGTTCGGGGAGCGGACGCAGGATGAGATGTGTTATAATTTCGTGATGTACTATCCGTCTCAAGAGCTAGAGTCAAAGGTGGAGGACTTGACTTCTCCGACGGAAGAAGTGTCCTGTGTGACCACAAAATAGACCAGCTCGGCGACGTGAACAACGACGGACGCCAGGACGTCGCCGCCGTCACGCACGAGTACACCGACGGGCCGATGCGGGTCTGGATCCTGCTGCAAGACGGGCTCGGCCACCTGACCGCGCCGCAGCCGCTGCTCACCATCGATGACCACCAGGTTTCCGTCTCCGGAGGCATCCAGATCGCCGATCTGAACCTCGATGGGCGGAGCGATCTCGTGGCGCTCAGCCGAAACACCGCCGAGATGTGGTCGTTCCTCCAGACCCAGGAGGGCACGTTCGAAGCCCAGGCGGCTCCATTCCCCGGCACCTTAGAACATCGACGGCTTCGGCATCGGCATCACCGATTTCGACTGCAGCGGGTGCCCTGACGTCGTGGGCGTCCAGCTCGACGGTCTCGTCGCCTTCCGCGGTCGCGGCTGCGCGACGGCGCCTTGAAGCGGATCTACGCGGCCTTCGCCGGCTTCGGGTTCAGCTCGAGGAAGCGGCGCTGGTAGGCGTACGAGCGAAAGCGGATCTTCAGCGGCGGCTTGTTGTTGCTCTCGATCTCGAGCTTCGCGCCGTCGTCGTGCTCGGCGCAGTGCGGGATGCGCAGCGTGTAGGTCGTGCCGCCGCCGGTGCGGACCGCGATGCTCCCGAGCGCGAGCCCGGCCGCGGCGACGGCCGCGTTGGTCCCGGTCTCGCCGTCGTGCGCCTTCGCCTCGACGCCGCGGGTCGCCGGCCTCGCGCACACGCAGCAGCCTGCCGGCCAGCTGATCGTCTCGCTCGTCACCGGCGCCGGAAAGCCCGGCGTCGGGTGGACGTAGTCATCGGTGAGCACGGTGAGGACGCGCTTGTCGACGAGGTACGCGGCCTGGCACTTGTCGCAGAACGCCGGGTCGTCCCCCAAGCGGCGGCTACACAGCGCCGTTGCGGAGCCACTCGCCGAACCGCTCGCCGATCATCAGCGCCGTCAGGTTCGTGTTCACGCTCGGGATGGTCGGCATGATGCTCGCGTCCGCGACGACGAGGCCCTCGACGCCGCGGACCCGCCCGCGCCCGTCGACCGCCGCCGAGACGTCCCCCTCGGGCCCCATCGGGGCCGTCCCGCACGGGTGGTAGCCCGAGCCGCAGCTCCGGGTGATCCACCGCTCCAGCGCCTCCCGCCGCATCAGCGTGCGCTCCGTTGGCCAGACGAACCAGCCGAGCTCGCGCATCGGCGCGGTGCGGGCGATCTCGTACGCGAGCGCGAGCGCGTCGACCGCGCGCGACAGGTCGTCCCGGTCGACGAGCATGTTCGAGACGATGCGGGGCCGCGCGTGCGGGTCGGCGCTCAGGTGCTCGATGCGGCCGGCGCCGCGCGGCTTGCCGATGCAGCACGCGATCGCGAACGCCGGCACCGTGAAGCGCGGGTGCAGCGGGAAGAACGAGCCCGGCTGGAGCATCACGTCGTTCGGGTACGGGCTGCCGCGCGACGTGTAGCGGAGCATCGTCTGGACGAGCGGCTGGCGCAGCACGTCGATCAGGCCGCGGCGGCGCGGCCACAGGCCGATGACGGCCCCCGGATGGTCGAGCAGCCGCGCCCCCACGGCGGGCACGTCGGACACGAGCGCGACCCCGAGGCGCGCGAGCTCGGCCCGCGGCCCGATCCCGCTGCGCAGGAGGATCCCCGGCGTCGCGATCGCGCCGGCGCTCAGCACCACCTTCCGCGTCGCGACGACCTCGACCCGCCCGTCCGTCTCGATCTCGACCCCCTCGACCCGGCGGTTCCGCACGAGCACCCGCCGCACCGTCGTGCGCGGCCGGAGCCGCAGGTTCTCGCGCCGGCGCACCTCGGCGGTCAGGTAGCAGCGCGCCGCGCTCATGCGCTGTCCGTCGATCTTGTTCATCGCGTGCGGCCCGACGCCGCCGGGCGCGCGCGGATCGTTGGTGTCCGCGCACTCGGGGTAACCGAGCGCCCTGCACCCGTCGACGAACGCCGCCTGCCACGGCACGAGCTCCTCGCGCCGGGCGCGGCGGATCGGCACCGGGCCGCCCTTGCCGTGCCAGGGCTCGCCGAAGTCGAGATCGTCCTCGAGGCGCTTGAAATAGGGCAGGCAGGCGTCGAAGCCCCACTCGGGCAGGCCGAGCGCCGCCCACTCGTCGTAGTCGTACGGCTGGCCGCGGACCGCGATGCACGTGTTCACGGCCGACGAGCCGCCCACCACCTTGCCGCGCGGGAAGAGGAACATGATCTGCCCGGGCGTCGGCCGGTGGCGATAGCCCCAGTCGTGCGCGAGCCACGAGTTGCGGGTGCCGTCCCGGAGATCCGCGGGCAGGCGCTCCGGGTCCGGGTAGTCCGGGCCCGCCTCGAGCAGCAGGACCTCGCGATCCGCGCGCTCGGTGACACGCGCGGCGATCACGGCGCCCGCCGAGCCGGCCCCGACGACGACGAGCTCCGCGGCGGCGGCCGGGCGGGGCGAAGAGGACAGGGACGATCGAAACACCTTGGAAACTCGACCTACACGGGATCGCGCCGCCGGGCAACGAACCCTCGAAACTGTCCTCGCTGTATGACCGTGGTGCGGTGCCAGAGCGCCGCGCGGCGTGCGCCGGGCGGCGTACGCCGCGCGCGCCCGTCCGAGGGTCCGATGATCCGCCCGGGAGGCCACATTGGAAACACCGAGGTTCATACAGGGTGTCTACTCGTTCGAGGGGCAAGGCCTGGAGCGGCCGGTGCCTCTTCGTCCGGCGGTCGGGTACACCGTCCCGCGGGACAAGCGCGCTCAGCTCATCTACCTGCGCGCGGGCAACTCCACGCCCGAGCTCATCTACCTGCTCCTCAAGCGCGACGGCCACGCGATGCGCTATTTCCCGATCGGCGCCAAGTCGGCGATCCACGTGCCCCTCGTGATCATCGAGGACATCCACCCGGAGAGCGTGATCGATCTGTGCGTGGGCGCGCCCGAAGGCGCGCGGGGGCTCGCGACGATCGACATCGGCCTGGCGGAGATCTGAGCCATGCAGAAGAAGCGAAAGCTCGTGTTGATCGGCAACGGGATGGCCGGCGTCCGCACGGTCGAGGAGATCCTCGCGCGGGGCGGCGCCGACCAGTTCGAGATCACCATCTTCGGCGACGAGCCGTATGGCAATTACAACCGCATCCTGCTCTCGGAGGTGCTGAACGGCTCCCAGGACCCGAGCGAGATCTTCCTGAACCCCCTGGCCTGGTACCGCGAGAACGGCATCCAGCTCCACGCGGGCGTGCGCGCGCGGGCCATCCACCGGCACGCGCGCCAGGTGACCGGCGAGCACGGGGTCGTGGCGCCGTATGACAACCTCATCATCGCGACGGGCAGCTCGCCGTACATCCCGCCGATTCAGGGGCTGCGGCTGGAGGGCGGCAGGGAGAAGCCCGGTGTGTTCGTGTTCCGCAGCCTGGACGACTGCCACAAGATCGCCCAGTACGCGCGGGGCAAGCGGAGCGCCGCGGTCATCGGCGGCGGGCTGCTCGGGCTCGAGGCCGCGCGCGGGCTGCAGAACTTCGGCCTCGACGTCCACGTTGTCCACATCAGCGGTCACCTGATGGGGCAGCAGCTCGACGCCACGGCGGGCGGCATCCTGAGGACGACGCTCGAGCAGCTCGGCGTGACGGTGCACCTCAACAGGAGCACGAAGGAGGTGCTCGGAGAGGACCGCGTGACGGGGCTCCGCTTCGCCGACGGCGAGGCGCTCGCCTGCGATCTCGTGGTGATCTCCGCGGGCATCCGGCCGAACGTGGAGATCGCTTTGCGCGCCGGCCTGACCGTCGAGCGCGGGATCGTGGTGGACAACCACATGCGCTCGCCCGACGACCCGAGGATCTACGCCGTCGGCGAGTGCTGCCAGCACCGGGGGCAGGTCTACGGGCTCGTGGCGCCGCTCTGGGAGCAGGGCAAGGTGCTGGCCGACCACATCACGAAGCGCAACGAGAAGGCCTCCTACGCCGGCTCGAAGGTCTCCACGAAGCTCAAGGTCATGGGCATCCAGCTCGCCTCGATGGGCATCACCGAGCCCGCCGACGACCGCGACGAGATCGTGCAGTTCCTCGAGCCGAAGAAGGGCACGTACAAGAAGCTCATCATCCGCGACGGCAGGCTGCTCGGCGGCATCCTCCTTGGGGACGTCAGCAAGGCAGCGTACCTGATGCAGGCGTTCGACAAGAGCACGCCGCTCCCGGAAGAGCGGCTGTCGCTGCTGTTCGATCTCGGCGCGCCCTCACAGCAGGCGACGATCGAGGAGATGCCGCAGGGGATGCAGGTCTGCAACTGCAACGGCGTCACCAAGGAGGGCGTCGTCGCGTGTGTGCGCGCCGGCAAGCGGACCCTCCGGACCGTCATGGACGCGACGCGCGCGGGCATGGGCTGCGGCGCCTGCAAGCAGCTCGTCTCGGAGGTCGTGGCGTGGGCGTGCGGGGGCGCGGCGGAGCAGGACCCCGCGGCCAGCTACTACGTGCCTTCCGTCCCGCTGAGCAAGCCCGAGCTGGTCCAGGCGATCCGCGAGCGCGGGCTCCGGTCGGTGTCCGCCGTGTTCCGCGAGCTCGCCGGCGGGAGCGAGGACCCGGGGAGCAAGCCGGGGCTCGCGTCGCTGCTCCGCACGGTATGGCACCACGACTACGACGACGAGCGCGACGCCCGCTTCATCAACGACCGCGTTCACGCCAACATCCAGAAGGACGGCACCTTCAGCGTGATCCCGCAGATCGCGGGGGGCGTCACGTCGGCGGCGCAGCTGCGGCGGATCGCGGACGTCGTCGACAGGTACCGCGTGCCGCTCGTGAAGCTCACCGGCGGCCAGCGCATCGACCTGCTCGGCGTGAAGAAGGAGGACCTGCCGGCCGTGTGGCGCGACCTCGACATGCCTTCTGGGTTCGCTTATGGGAAGTCGTACCGCACGTGCAAGAGCTGTGTGGGGAGCGACTTCTGCCGGTATGGGCTCGGCGACAGCATCGCGCTCGCGCTGAAGATCGAGGAGCGTTTCCAGGGCATGGACACGCCGGCCAAGCTCAAGCTCGCGACCGCCGGCTGTCCGCGCAACTGCTCGGAGGCGATGGTGAAGGACGTCGGCGCCGTCGCGGTGGAGGGCGGCAAGTGGGAGATCTACGTGGGCGGCGCGGCCGGCGCCCACGTGCGCAAGGGCGACGTGCTCTGCGTTGTCGAGACGCACGAGGACGCGCTCAGGCTCATGGGGCGATTCATCCAGTATTACCGCGAGAACGCCAGGTACCTGGAGCGGACGTACGGATTCGTGGAGCGCGTCGGTATCCAGAAGATCCGCGCCGTGGTTGTGGACGACAGCGAGGGCATCGCGGCGCGCCTCGACGAGGAGATGCGGAAGACGGTCGAGGCGTACCGCGATCCGTGGCGAGAGGCGAATTCCCCGAGGACGGCGAACCAGTTCCGATCGGTCCTGCCGGTCGTGCAATGAGGGGGCGCGAGATGGAGATCACCCTGGGCCCGCTCTCGGCGATCCCGCCGGGCGAGGGGCGCGCGTTCGAGGTCGGATCGGAGCGCATCGCGGTGTTCGTCGCGCGGGATGGCCGCGTGTTCGCCACGCAGGCGAGCTGCCCGCACCGGGGCGGTCCGCTTGTCGACGGGCTGCTCGGCGGCTGCACGCTCATCTGCCCGCTGCACGCCCGGAAGTTCAACCTGGAGACGGGAGAGGCCCTGAGCGGCGGGGAGGGGCTCAGGACCTATCCCGTCCGCCTGAGCGCGACGAACCAGATCCTTGTGCGGATCGAGGGCGGCGGGGGCTGAGCGCCGCCCGCGCCGCGCCCGGGGGGAGGCCCGACGCGTGCTGCCGCGCGGGCGCTCCGCGGAGCCCCAGGCACGCGCGTCTTTGGGTACGCTACCGGAGCGCGTCGCGCGTCGCGCGTCACGCGACGTTGCCCGGAGGGTTCCCGTTCGCCATGGCCGACCCCACGACAGCCGCACCGCTCGCCCCCGGCGCCGTCCTCGGGGGCGACTTCCGCGTCGTCCGCCCCCTGAGCCAGGGGGGCATGGGCGCCGTGTTCGTCGCCGAGCAGCTCTCGACGGGCAAGCCGCGCGCGGTGAAGCTGATGCACGCGCAGCTCGCGCAGGACCCGCGCTTCCGCGAGCGCTTCGAGCAGGAGGCGAGGGTAGGGGCGCGGATCGAGAGCGATCACGTCGTCGAGGTCGTCGCCGCGGGGGTCGATTCCGCGACGCAGACGCCCTGGCTGGCCATGGAGCTGCTCGACGGGGCCGACCTCTCCGCCGTGATGGCGCAGCGCGGCGCGCTGCCGCCCGACGAGGTGCGCGACCTGATGGGGCAGCTGTGCCACGCGCTCGGCGCGGCGCACCGCGCGGGGGTCGTCCACCGCGATCTCAAGCCCGAGAACATCTTCATCGCGCGGCCGCGGCAGCAGAACGTCCGCTTCAAGGTGAAGGTGCTCGACTTCGGCGTCGCGAAGATCGTGGCCGAGGCGCGGGCGACGACGTCGATCACCGCGTCGGTCGGGACGCCGCTCTGGATGGCGCCCGAGCAGACCGAGCTCGCCGCGCAGGTCGTCCCGGCGTCGGACGTCTGGGCGCTCGGGCTGCTCGCGTTCTACCTGCTCACCGCGCGCCTCTACTGGGTCGAGCCGAGCCGCGGGCCGAGCGCCTCGGTCATGTCGCTCATGCGCGAGGTGCTCTTCGGCCCGCTGGATCCACCGTCCGCCCGCGCCGCGCAGCTCGGCTGCGCGCACCTGATCCCCCCCGGCTTCGACGCCTGGTTCGCCCGGTGCCTCGCCCGCGACGTCCGCGCCCGCTTCGCCGACGCGGCGCAGGCCATGGCGGCGCTCGATCCCGTGCTCGCCGCGGCCGCCCACAGGTCCGCGCCGCTGCCGGCCGTGCCATCCCTGCCCACGCCACCCGTGCCCACACCCCCGGTCTATTCCGGCCATTCCGGGCCGGCCACCGCGCCGACCCAGCCGGGGGTCTACCGCACCGACGTCGGCGGCATGACCGGCGGCACGCTCGTCCCGGTGCCGGCGCTGCCCCCGCGCAGGGCCCCCTGGGGCCTGCTGCTCGCGATCGCAGGCGGCGGGCTGGTCGCCGTCGCCGCGCTCATGGCCTTCGGCTTCGTGGCCTTCCAGCGGCTCCGCGCGGCGGACCGCGCCGCCGACGGCGCGCCGCCATCGCCGCTCTACGGCAGCGGCGATGCGGCCACGGCCCCGGGCGGGGCGCCGACGCCGCCGGCCAGGCCCTCGAGCGCCGCGGCGAGCAGCGACGTCGATCTGGCCGGCACGTACGACATCGTATCGTCGCGCAACCCGGGCGGGCAGGGCAGCTACACGGGCAACGTCCTTCTCTCGCGGAGCGGCGACACGTACCGCATCTCCTGGATCATCACGAAGGGCGCGGGCTACGAGGGGATCGCGTTCGTGCAGGGGCAGACGCTCGCCGTGGGATGGGCGAGCGGCGGGCCCTACGGCGCGGCCGCCTACCGCATCGACGGCGGGCGCCTCCGCGGGCAGTGGATCGCCACGGACCGGCCCGGCCAGGTGATCTCCGAGGAGCTGGAGGGCCCTGAAGGGCTGGTCGGCAGCTACCGGATCGTCGACGGCGCTCGCAAGGGCACGGTCGTCATCGTGCCCACGGGCGAGACGTACGCCGTCACGTGGGCGCTGAGCACCGGCGCGCTGAAGGGGGTGGGCATCCGCTCGGGCGATCAGCTCGTCGTGGGCTGGTCGCCGAGCCAGCAGGTCGGCGTGGTCAGCTATGCGATCGCGGGCCGGCAGCTCGCGGGGCGATGGGGGACCCTGGGCGGCACGCTGGCGGGGAGCGAGGCGCTTGTGCGCCGCTGACGACGCTGTTGCACCGAGCGACTCTCGGCGACGCGCCGATGGAGAAGCTGCAGGTCAACGAGGGGCCGGATCGATCTCTGCCGGAATCCAGTCCCAGGTTTCAGCGCTCCACACGCCGGCCCTGCCCGCCAGCACCGGCTGCAAGAACTTCTCGACCGCCTCGAAAAGCACGTCGATGGTTGGCCACGGAAGCGCGCTCTCTTGAGCAAGATTCGCGTAGACAGCGTCCCACGCGGGCGGCGGTCTCGGCAGCGCCAGCGGCACCGGGTGGGTCGCACGATGAGCGAAGACGGCGGCGATCGTGTCATGAAGCGCCACCGCATCGTACGGGCCGCTCCGCGCGAGCAGCCCGAGATCCGGCAGATCGCGGACCCGGGAATTGGTCACTGGGTACGGATACGTATATGCGTGTAGCTTCTCGGCGATGTGCACCTCTCGCGCATAAACGGCGACCTCGAACGGAGGTATCCCTGCGAAACCGAAGAACTCCCCCGCGGCGATGCGGTCGGGGGGTCTGGGCATGAGCCCGCCGGAGACGACGTCCACGTGAAAGGGCTCGCCGTAGATCTTTCCGGCCAGCCGTGCCTCGCTCCGAAAGCGGTACCCTTGGTAAGGGCTCGTCGTTGCGATCACCGCGTGCTGCGAATCACGCCGGATCTCGAATGTCATGAAGTCGCCGAGGTCCATCCGACATGCGGCCTGTAGCTCGGCGAGCAGCGCCCCGGGATCTCCTGATATGCGCAGATCCACGTCGCGCGTCGCTCGCGCCCCATGGAGGCGCAGCTCCAGCGCGAAGCCTCCTTTGAGCACCACGCGCGATCCGAAGGCCGATGCCAGCCTCGCTGTGAACCGCTCGAAGACCAGTATTTGACGGACGCGCACGACGAGCATGCCCGCGCGCTGCGCCTCCGTGCGGATCCGCTGCTCGAGCGCCTGCCGGAACTGCTCGGCGGTTCGATAGCCTCGCGTCTTCATTCTGCGGCGAACGTCGTGCTCGGGGGTAGCTCGTCGGCGGCGAACATGCCTCGCTCGATTCCCTCGCGGCGTGCCTGGTCCAATAGGTCGGGATCGAGCCCGGCGTCCGTGCAGTCCCGGAGGGTGCGGATGGGTGTCGTGACAGGCACGACGTCGTGCCAGGTGATCTCCGACTCCGCCAGCGTCGCGCGATGCAGGACGACGTGAGCAGGCAGCGACGCCGGCGCCCATGTCGGCGGAACCGTCGCATGAATGCGCGGGGGAAGGATGTCGGAGAGCTCGTGGAGCATGAGCGCGGTATGGTGGGAGAATACTGCTGTTTTACCGCTCTGAAGCCAGACGACGACCAGATCTTCCACGTCGGAGACCGGTGGAAAATTGACCATGCGGAAGACGCCCTCCGCTACCGTCTGCACCTTCTGGCGCTGTTCGAGGTAGTCCAGGTAGTCGGCGAAACAGCCGACCGACCCTGCTTGATCGGCGGTGAAGTACCCAGACTGCTCCTTCGCGAAGGCGTCGAGGCGATCCTCGACGCTGCCCTCAGGGATCCAGTGGAGGTAGCGTCCGCGGCATGGAATCTTCACCTGAAACGTTTCTTCCTTCGACGCCAGTGCTTGCTGCAGGGCGTTATTGTGTGCCTCCACGAAGCGCGGCACATCCGCAACCACACAGCGTACAGGTCCGATTGGCACACGAACTCCGAAGATCTCGACAATGTCCTCATTATCGATCGTGCCGTCGATGACGAAGGTGACCGGACCTTCGGTCGGATCGATCGCGAGCGCTGTTGCTCCCTTGGTGCGAATCTTCGCCGTGTACGTCATCTCGATCTCGTGTTCACTACCGGCCACGATCCCGAACAGCTTGAGCGCAGCTTCGATTTGTTGCCTAGGCGGCGGAAAGTTGAATTTGAACGTGCCGTATCTCCGTATACGGTCTTGAAGCAAGCAAAGCCTTTCCAGGAGCTCGTGGGCCCGTCGCAGCGCGTTCCGCCCCTCCTCCGGCGTGGATGCGCCGAACGCCATGAGACACGTCTCCTTCTCGTCGAGCCGCTCGATCCGCAGAATGCCGCCGGGCTCCGTCGCAACGAGGAAGAACCGGGCCGCAGCCGTGGCCTCGAAGACGTCTCTTCTGTTCAGCGCGAGATCGACGCTCACCTCGACGTGCTGCGTGTCCTCGTCACTGACGGTGAGCGCTAATGTGACCGCTGCACGCTGGTGCTCGTTGCTCAAGGTCCGGTATCGACGGCCCGAGCGCGCAAGACGCAGTGCAACATACGGCAGCTGCGCTGTCCCCAAGGGTGACTCGGCTTCGACTCGAACGGGCAAGGGCTCACTTCCGGGGACCGAAGCGAGCCGTACCTCGGCGGTGGAGCGCTTCCAGTAGTCTTCTCCGAAGGCCGCGCGGAGACTGTCGTGGAGTATGACAATATCGGAGATGAATCGCCCCTCGATCGTCACCGCGCCGCCACCTTCCCAGAACCTGGTGAGCTCGTCGAGCTTGGCGCGTCCTTCGGGGCTATCGTCGACCTGGACCGACAGCTCGAAGGCGACCTCTTCGCCGGGCCGGACCAGTTTGGGAAGCTCGTCCCGTGCCACCGCCACTCGCAGTCTCGCGAGCCCCTCGTCGTCGGTGACATTCGCTCTGGGGATGAGGAGCGTCGCCTCCTGCTGCCCGCGCCATCCGCGGCTCCGGTTGTCCAGCCGCTCGCAGGCGTCTCTGGCGAGAGCCCAGTACCCGCGCCGCTCGCGGATATCCCAGATGATGATCGCGACGGGCCTTGTCTTTCTCTCCCAGCCAACGAGGTGCTTGACGTCGAGGGGATAGTGCAAATGAGCGGGATCGCTCTCCACGTGGAACCGTTCTATACTCTTGTGTCCCTTCACCTGGAGGTCGAGCGAGAGCCCGGTGCACGCGCCTCCGGTCTCGAAGATCTCGACCCGAACGTCCTCGCCCGTGTCCGGGTAGATCGAGGACGAATCCACCTTCCACCCTGCGTCGGTGAGACGATCGGCGAGCTGGAAGACGGCCCTCTGCGAGACGCGCATCGCGTCGCTGAACTGCGGCCCCGTCCTCCTGTCGTTCCCCCTGGGATCCATGGCTCCAGCGGATGCTACCATCATGTGACGGTGCGTGCTCGGGCTTCCCAGGCCGAACGCTCCATCGGACGCGCCGCGGGCCCGTTGGCCAGGGCATCAGGCGATCGCTGGCGGCGGTGCTCGCATGCCGGGAGCGGTCCTGGCGAACCCGAGCCAGCTCGATCGGCGTCCGGCGACGCGTCGCCGTCTAGCAAGACCCGTCGCGCGCCGGGGTGCGCGGAGGACGTAAGAGGGCAGGGGCGCCGCCCGCTCAAAGCGCTGGCGACGCGCGCCGACCATGGCAGCATGGGTCGCGCATCCCCCGCATCAGGGCTCATGTGGGCACCAATCCCGTCTCGTCCGATCACGGGTCTTCGTCCCGTTACGCCATCATCGAGACCCTCTACGAGGGCTCAGACACCCTTCTCTACCGGGGTGTACGCGAGGATGACGGCCGTCCCGTGGTGCTCAAGGTCCTCCGGCGCGATCACGCGAGCCCTCGCGCCGCCGAGCGGCTTCGCCATGAATACGAGATCGCTCGGGCGCTCGACACGACGGCCATCGTCATGCCCCATGGGCTCGCGATGCTCGGCGAACAGCCGGCGCTCGTCCTGGAGGATTTCGGCGGCGTGTCGCTCGATCGGCTGCTCGATAGCGATGGGCCGACGCCGCTCGAGCGCTTCTTCCCCCTCGCCATCCGCCTCGTCGAGGCGCTCGCCCGGCTGCACCGGCACGACGTCGTCCACAAGGACATCAAGCCGCAGAACGTGCTCCTCAACCCCGCCACCGGCGAGGTGAAGATCACCGACCTGGGGATCGCGTCCCGGATACCCCGCGAGCTCCAGCACCTCGAGCACATCGGGCTCATCGAGGGGACCCTGGCCTACATGGCCCCGGAGCAGACAGGCCGGATGAACCGCTGGATCGACCAGCGGACCGATCTCTACTCCCTGGGCGTCGTCTTCTACGAGATGCTGACGGGCACGCTGCCGTTCCAGGCCGGCGATCCCGTCGCGTGGGTCTATTGCCACATCGCCCAGGCGCCGCGGCCGCCGCACGCGCTCGTCCCCTCGATTCCCCCGCAGCTCTCCGCGGTGGTGCTCAAGCTGCTCTCCAAGGCCGCCGAGGAGCGTTATCAGAGCGCGGCGGGCCTGCGGCACGACCTCGACGAGTGCTTCGCGAGGTGGCGGGCGAGCGGATCCATTCCCCCCTTCGCGCTCGGGGGGCGCGATCTCTCCGACCGGTTCCAGGTCCCGCAGCGGCTGTACGGGCGCGAGCGCGAGGTCACGGCGCTGCTCGCCGTGTTCGAGCGCGTTGTCGCGAGCGGCCGGCCAGAGCTCGTGCTCGTGTCGGGCTACTCGGGCATCGGCAAATCGTCGCTCGTCGCCGAGCTGCACAGGCCGGTGGTGAGGGAGCGCGGCTTCTTGCTGTCCGGCAAGTTCGAGCAAGCCGCGAGGGACGTCCCCTACAGCGCCTTTCATCAGGCGTTCCGGGCGCTCTTTCAGGAGATCCTCTGCGCGAGCGAGGAGCAAGTCGAGGGCTGGAGACGGCGCTTCCGGGAGGCCCTCGGCGAGAGCGGCAGGTTGCTCGCCGACGTGCTCCCCGAGCTCACGCTGCTCCTCGGCCCGCAGCCGCCCGTGCCCGAGCTGCCGCCCGCCGAGGCCCAGAGCCGGCTGCACGCGACGCTCCAGCGCTTCGTCTCGGCATGCGCCCGGAAGGACCACCCCGTCGCGCTCTTCCTCGACGATCTGCAGTGGGCCGACGCGGGGAGCCTCCAGTTGCTCGAGCAGCTCGCCACCTACGCCGGATCCGAGCACCTCCTCTTGATCGGCGCGTACCGCGACAACGAGGTCGGCCCCGCGCACCCGCTGCGGCTCACGCTGGCCGAGGCGCGGAAGCGCGGCGCCGCCGTCGTCGAGCTCGTCCTCGAACCGCTCTCGGCCGCCCATGTCGGGGCGATCGTCGCCGAGGCGGTCCACGCGCCGCACGCGCCGGCGGAGAAGGCCGAGCCGCTCTCGGAGCTCGTCTACGAGAAGACCGGCGGCAACCCGTTCTTCGTGCTCCAGTTCCTCATCGCGCTGCACCAGGAGGGGCTCATCACCTTCGACCCGGAGGAGGGCAGGTGGCGCTGGGACATCGCCGCGATCCGGGACAAGGAGTTCACCGACAACGTCGTCGAGCTGATGGCGGGCAAGCTGAAGCGGCTCTCGGATCCGACGCGGGACGCGCTCACGCTCGCCGCGTGCCTCGGCGGCAGCCTGGAGCTCGACACGCTCGCGGTGGTCGCGGGCCGTCCGGCGGCGGAGCTCCACGACGCGCTCGAGGAGGCCGTGCGGGAGGGGCTGCTGCTGCGCCGGGACGGCGCCTATCGCTTCCTCCACGACCGGGTGCAGCAAGCCGCAACCTCGCTCATCCCGGCGGGACAGCTCGCCGAGATGCACCTCTGTATCGGGCGGCTGCTCCTCGGGGCGCGACGCGCGGAGGAGCGCGACGACGCGCTCTTCGACGTCGTCGGCCACCTCAACCGCGGCGCCTCGCTCCTGCGTTCCCAGGCGGAGCGGGACGAGGTCGCCGCGCTGAACCTCCGCGCCGGCAGGAAGGCCAAGGCGGCCGCGGCCTTCCAGTCCGCCGCCGTGCTCTTCGCCGCGGGCCTCTCGCTGCTCGCGCCGACCTCGTGGGAGACGCGCCACGACCTGACCTACGGCCTGACCTTCGAGCGCGCGCACGTCGCGTACATCACCGGCAGCTTCGAGGAAGCCGAGGGGCGCGTGGAAGAGCTCATGGATCGCGCGAGGACCCGGCACGAGACGGCCACCGTCGTCGAGCTCGCCGTCGCGCTGCACGCCACCCGCGGGCGATACACCCGCGCGGTGGAGATCGCGCTCTCGTGCCTCCGCGCGTGCGACGTCGATCTGCCGCTCCACCCCACCGACGCGCAGGTCGAGGAGGAGACCGAGAGCGTCTGGAAGGCCCTGGGCGACCGGGCCATCGAGGACCTGATCCACCTGCCGCCCATGACCCACCCGGAGATCAAGCTCACGATGGGCGTGCTGCAGAGCGTGTCCCTCCCTTCGTTCTTCGTGGACCCGAACCTGTACAACCTCGCCGTCATGCGCATGGTCGAGCTCAGCCTGCGCCACGGCAACGCCGAGCACTCCGCTGTCGCGTACGCCGCCTTCGCGATGGTGATCAGCTCGAGGTTCGGGCGATACAAGGAGGCTTACTCGTTCGGCAGGCTCGGCCACGACCTGGCGCAGAAGAGCGGCCTCCTCACCACGAAATCGGTGGTGGTCGTCCTCTTCGGACACTTTGTCGTCTTCTGGACACGCCACTACAGAGAGACGTATCCGTACACGCGCGACGGCTTCAGCGCCGCGGTCGAGTCCGGTGACCTGAACATGGCGTGCACCAACTGCATCTGGGCCGCGCTGTTCCCGCTGCTCTCCGGCGAGCCGCTGGAGGACGTGCTTCACGAGGTCGAAGAGCGCCTCGGTTTCGTGCGCGGGGTCGGTTACACGTTCGCGCTCAACGCCCTCCTCGGCGGCCACGCCATGATCCAGACGCTGCGCGGGAGGCCGGTCCGCTTCTCGATGCCGGACGGGTCCGAGCTGGATCCGCCGGCGTTCGAGGCGCGGCTGGAGCAGGGGGGGCATCTGGAGGCCGCGCGCGACTTCTATTACAGCTTGAAGGCGCAGGCGCTCTTCGTGCTCGGCGCTCCCCGGGAGGCGCTCGCGGCGGCCACCCGCGCGATCGCCGAGCACCCCCCCAGGATCGGTCCGCACGCGCTCATCGCCGAGAGCTTCTATTATCGCGCGCTCGCGCTCGCGGCCCTCTTCAACGCGCCGCACGCGCCGCACGGCGCGGGCGAGGCGCGGCCGTCCCCGCCGTGGGTGCTCCCCGAGGAGCTGGAGGAGCTGATCGAGTGCGAGCGGCAGCTCGGCGCGTGGGCCAGGAGCGGCCCCGACAACTTCCTCCACAAGCACGCCCTGGTCCGCGCCGAGATCGCCCGGCTCCTGGGGCGTGAGCCGGAGGCCAGCCGGCTCTACGAGCAGGCCATCACGGCGGCGCGCGAGGGCGGCTTCGTCCAGCATGAGGCCATCGCCTGCGAGCTCGCCGCGGAGTTCTACCGCGCGCGCGGCCTCTCGATACCCGCCGACAGCTACCTGCGAGGCGCCCGCGCCGGCTATTTCCGCTGGGGCGCCCGCGCCAAGGTGGAGCAGCTCGATCAGCGCTACCCTCACCTGGTCGAGCGCAAGCCGATCGCCCCCACCGTCACCTTCGCCGTACGGGCCGAGCAGTTCGACGTCCTGTCGGTGGTGAAGGCCGCGCAGAGCATCTCTGGCGAGCTCAAGCTCCCGCGGCTGCTCGAGGTGCTGCTTCGCATCGTCGTCGAGCACGCGGGCGCCGAGGAGGGCTATGTCCTCCTGGTCCGGGAGGAGCAGCTGTGGCTCGCGGCGATCGAGGCGCCGGGGGGCGCGGTACGGCTGCTGGACGCGGGCGAGTCGCCTTCGGCCGCGTTGCCGCAGTCGGTCATCAACTATGTTCGCCGGAGCCACGAGCGCGTGCTGCTCGACGACGCCGCCGGCCGGCACCCCTTCGTGGAGGACGAGTATTTCCGGCGCAAGCGCCCGAGATCGGTGCTGTGCCTCCCGATCGTGCGCCAGGCTCGGCTCGTCGGCCTGCTCTACCTGGAAAACAACCTCGCCACCGGGGTGTTCACCCCCGGGCGGCTCAGCGTCGTCGAGCTGCTCGCCTCGCAGTCGGCGTTCTCGCTGGAGAACGCGATGCTCTATGCCGAGGTGGAGCAGGAGAACGCCGAGCGGCGGCGGGCGGAGCAGGCGCTCAAGGCCAATCAGAAGATGCTCCAGGCCATCGTCGACAACTCGGCGGCGAGCGTCTACGTCAAGGATCGAGAGGGCCGGTTCCTGCTCGCCAACCGGCAGGTGGGCGCCCTCCTGGGCGTGCCGAGCGAGCAGCTCCTCGGGAGGACCGACGCCGACGTCTTCCCTGCTCCCTTCGCCGAGATGGTCCGCGAGCACGAGCGGAAGGTGATCGAGACGGGTGCGCCGATGGAGTGGGAGGAGACGGTGCCGCTGGAGGACGGGCTGCACACGTTCCTGTCGATCAAATTCCCTCTCGGCGAGGGGCTCATGCCCGGCGTGCTCTGCGGCATCTCCACCGACATCACCGAGCGCAAGCGGGCCGAGCAGGCCGAGCGCTTCCTGGCCGAGGCGAGCCGCAAGCTGATGATGCTGGGGTACGGCGCGAGCTTCGAGAGCGTGGCGCAGCTCCCGGTGCCCGAGCTCTCGGATCAGTGTGTCGTCGAGGTGCTCTCGGCGGACACGACGCCGGGCCCGACGGTCGTCGCAGGGGTGCCCGGCGAGCAGCTGGAAGCGCTGAAGGACGCGCTGCGCGCGCTGGCAGGAGCGCCGCCGGCCGGATTCGAGGGGGTCGATGGCCGCGCCGCGCCGCTGGTGCAGCAGGTGCGTTCGCTCGACCCGCGGGTCAGGCCGCCCTGGGAGCGGCTCGGCGTCCACGCGTTCCTGCGGGTTCCGCTGCTCGCGCGCGACCGGTACTTCGGCGTCATGACCCTGCTGGCGACGGCGCCCGAGCGCCGCTGTGGCCCCGCCGACCTGCGGCTGGCCGAGGAGCTGGGGCGCCGCGCGGCGCTCGTGCTCGACAATATCCGCCTGTACACCGAGGCCCAGGAGGCCATCGAGCGGCGGGACGAGTTCCTCGTCGTCGCGTCTCACGAGCTCAAGACCCCGCTGACCTCGATGCAGATGCAGGTGCAGGCGGCCGAGCGCCTGCTGCACCGCGGCTCGCTCGCGGGCGTCCCCCCGGCGCGGATCGAGGCGATGTTCCGCATCCTCGGCCGCCAGACGTCGCGGCTCGGGCGCCTCGTCGACGAGCTGCTCGACGTCACGAGGATGAACGCCGGGCGGCTGGCGCTCACGCGGGCGCCGGTCGATCTGGCGGCGCTGGTGCATGAGATCGTCGAGCGGATGCGCCCCCAGCTCGCGGACGCCCGCTGCCCGGCGCAGCTGGATCTGGGAGCGCCCGTCGTCGGGTACTGGGATCCGGATCGCCTGGAGCAGGTCGTCGTCAACCTCCTGTCGAACGCGATGAAGTACGGCGCCGGCGGGCCTATTTTCATCGGCGTGCGCCGGCAGGCGGATCGCGCGCAACTCGTGATCCGGGACGAGGGGATCGGGATCGCGGAGGCCGATCAGGGCAAGATCTTCGAGCGCTTCGAGCGCGCCGTGTCGGTGCGCAACTTCGGCGGCATCGGGCTCGGGCTCTACATCGCGCGCTCGATCGTGGCGTCGCACGGCGGATCCATCCGGGTGCAGAGCAAGCCGGGCGCCGGCGCGACGTTCGTGGTGGAGCTCCCGCTGAGCGCACCGGAGAGTGCCGTGCCGCATCCAGGGGCCGGAGCGTAGGCAGACGTGGCTCCGGGAGCGCGGCCGGAAGCAAAAAATCAGGCGGATCAGGCTGTTCTGCCGGCCTCTTGTGTGAGCTGGCACGCACGGTAGGCTGCGAGAGGAGGGGTATGGTGTGGTCTGGGATACAAACCTGCCTCCTCCGGCGGTCGCGCGACCTGCCGCGCAGGCAGGAGTGCCTGATTTTCTGCTTCGAGGTCCAGCGCCGGAGGGCCTCCTGGCTCCTGGCTGAGCCTGGTAGCTTCGGCGACCATGGCGAAGCTCAAGACTCAACCGGAGAAGTCCCCGGCGAAGGCCAGGGCAGAGGAGGGGGCCGGGAGCTACCAGGCCCTGTACAGGCACTACCAGGCGATCGGGGCGGGGCTCCCGGCCGGGGAGGTGCAGGTGTGCCGCGCCGATCCGCGCCTCGCGCTGGTCAACGTGAAGCGCGGTGTCGCGGCGGTGCTGGGCACGAAGGAGCAGGTGAAGGCCGTGCGCGAGCACCTGCCCAGGATCGCGGTCGACGAGCTCCTTTCGCTGCCGGACCTCGCGCGGGCGCTCCTGTTCGCCGTGCGCGAGGCGCTGCCCCGGGCGGCGGGCCCGAAGGAGATCGACAAGGCGCTGAAGGAGATCGGCGGGCCGCGCGAAGATCTCCTGACGCAGGCGGAGCTCTTCGCCCGGCGCGGCCTCCTCGACAGGGAGCGTGTCGCGCAGATCCGGGCCGGCTCGGGGAAATACGATATGGCGCGGGACGGGATGGAGCTCGCGGCGCTGTTCACGGAGCACGCGGCCGAGCTCAAGGGGCTCCACCCGTTCACGAGGGAGGAGATCGAGAAGCTCCGGCGGACGAGCGAGTGGCTGCTCGAGAACCTGACCCCGGCCGGAGCCCGGGTGGAGGTCAAGAAGAAGGAGAAGACCGCGGCCGAGGACGCGAGGGATCGGCTGTGGACGCTGCTCCTGCGGCGGCACCCGGCGCTCCGGAAGGTGGGGTATTACTTCCACGGCGACGATTTCGAGTCGCTCACGCCGCGCCTGCTCTCGCGGGCCGCCTCCGCGCAAGCCGTCGAGGAGGCGCTGGAGGAGGAGCCGGAGGCGATCGCGAGCGACGCGACGGGAGAGGGAGAGGCGCCCTGAGCGCCGCGTCGCAACCCGCCTGAGCGAGGGCGATGAGGCGAGCGGCATCCCCGGCGCGGCCGATCAGAGCTGCCCATACTCACGGATCCGGTCGCGCGCTTCTCCCTTGTCTCCCTCGTCGGGCTCCAGATCGACGACGATCCCGAGGCGCGATTCGACGTAGACCGCCCAGAGGGTTCCATGCGCCGGAACGCTGGTCCAAGCGTTCATCTCCGTGATGGACAGGAGTCCATCCATGCTCCGATCGAAGATTCTTATGTCCCTGAACCGTAATCCGCACGTGAAACCGATCTGGACGTTCAGGTTACGGGAATAGACGTCTCCGCCGAGGAAGATGTCGACGTGCGTGGTCCGGACAAGGGTCGCCTGCGGCCTCAAGGTCGTGGTGAACATGGGAAGAACGGCTCCGATCAATTGGTACATTTGAAAGCTCGTGGCCGCGCTCGCCCTGAACGGCCCGGCCTCGTACGTGGCGTGAATCCCCAGCTTCTTGTCTTCTATCGTCGACATGTTCTCCTTGCCCACTCCAACGCCGATGAAGTACCCGATGTTGAGCTCCTGGGTGGGGCTCGCGGTCTGCCCGAAGCTCACCATGGCTGTATGGACGGCCCCCGGAGCTGTTCCGCCGCCGTAAATGACTCCGAGCCTCGCGAGATGGGGGAGCTTCGTCTGAACGATGCCGTTGAGATGGAGGCCGTCCCAGTGGAACTTCTCTGGGGGCTGTGGCTCTTGCGCCGATGCCAGCGCGGCGATGGTGAACACTCCAAGACCTGACAGAGCGCGAAACAAGGGCTGCCCTTGCCTGCTCGAACGGCTAGTCGACGGCGCCCGCGACACGAACGGCGGCGTAAAATGTGTTCGCGTCATTCGGCCTGCATACGGTCTACGCACGCCGGGTTCTTCACCAGTTCATCGATGTCGATGTCGTCGTAGTAGCTCTTGAACATGTAAGCGCTTTCCATCACGTGGATGCCGCGACGATCGCTCGTAACATCCGGCTGTGACGCGTCCTCGAAAGATCTTATTACGTCGGAGCAAGTTGAATATTGGTCTCGAGCCAGTTCTCGGATGCTCAATATGGTTTCGCAGTCGATCGTGTCGCTGCCGAGTATGGCTTTGTACGCACCGAACAGTCCACTGAAGACCCTGCAGTCCATGGCTAGCACCTCTAGCTCGCTCGCTTGCGATTCGATTCTGCATTGCTCCGAGAGCTCTGGCACGGGTGAGGGTGCGCGTTTGCCTTCGTTAACGTGGAGATGTCCATCTCTCTTCTGAGCATGGTGATCGCGACGCTGGAGGGTCGTCTCACAGCTGGCCAACCGCTTCCGGGTGACGCTCAGGGTCGACCGAAGATCGGGGTTGCTCTCGCCGGCGGCGTACTGGCGTGCTTGAGGCTGTTCGTTGCTCTTCACAGAGATTTTTCCTAGATTGTATGCCGCCGCCAGCGCCGCGACCGCGATGGCCCCAAATCCAATCCATGCTGTCGGTTTTGGTGACGTTCCCATGTATCGACCGTTACGGGTTAAAGTCCTGGTACGTGCGTGAGAATGGCGACCCTGGCCTGTCCGATCAGCGGGGCGATGGCTCCCGCGAGATGAGCGACGGCGTGACATGGGCTCGATTCATTGGGGCCGCATGCGGGCTATGCACTCTGGGTTCTTTACCAGCTTTTCAATGTAGCCGAGGTCGCCGTGTTCGCTCCTGGTCGCATAGGCGTCTTCCGCCGCGGCAATGGCGAGCGGGTCGCTCATGGCCTCTCGGTAGGTGGCGCCCTCGCTGATTCTTATGATGGCGTCACAGAGGACGGACTGTCCTTGGGCCACGGATAGAATGTCCAAGACGATTTCGCAGTCGATCGTGCTGCTGCCCAGTATTGTCTTGTATGCGTCAAAATGTCTCCGAATGCTCCCACAGTTCGCGGCCAGGAGATGCAGTTGCTTCACTTGCGACGCGACGATGCATCGCTCCGGTAGCGCTGGCTGAGGTGAAGGTGTGGGGTTGTCCTCGTCGGTGTGGAGCGTTTCCTCTCTCTTCTGAAGAAGCTGGTCGTGACGCTGGAGGGCCTTTTCGCAGCTGGCCAACCTCTTCTGGGCGACGCTCAGTGCTGACCGAAGATCGGGATTGTCCTCGCTGGCGGCATGCTGGTGCCGTTGAGGGCGGCTGCCGCTCTCTGCCGAGGTCCTTCCCAGATTGTATGCCGCCGCCAAGGCGGCGACCGCAATAATGCCTAATCCAATCCGTGTTGTCGGCTTCGGTAATGTTCCCATGTGTCGAATGTTGCGGGGTGACGATAGCGATCGTTGTTTAAAGGTCAGCTGGTGGGGCGAATGGGTCTCCAGTGTGGTACAGGCTAGTAGTAGCAGGGGTCCTTCTTGATTGGCGTTATCCCGATTTTTTCAGGGGTTATGAGTAGGCTGATGCCGCTGACGGGTTGCAGCAATTCGCGCCATTGGTTGCAGTTCTTCGAATTTACCGTGTTCACGAATTGGTTCTGCAGCGGTGTTGTCCTAAAGCAATAAATCAGCAGAGGGTATTGGTCTTCTGGTGCACACAGTGCTTGGCACTCGGGGGATGGATCCATGCACGTCGGCTTTGGTATTTCGTCGAAGATCGTGCATCCGGGTTGGGATAGTACGGTGGCGGAAATTAGCTGGGCGAGGCTGTGATGGATTGTCCTTGAACGACGTGCTGCGGTCATAGGCTCTTGCTCTCAGGGGTATCTGGTGGTGGCTCGCGTTTGCCTCGAGAAGCAGGCAGGAGGATACAGGAAAGGCTGTCGTTCTTCGATGAACCCGTGCGTATGGCTGCGGCCAGACGTTGCGAGCGAGCGCGTCGAGCTCGCCAAGGCACGCGCGTGATGTCCAGGACGTCGGGAGCAAGCGATGACTCGCGTGGCCGGTCGCGGACAATCTCGCTTCGCTTTCGAGGGATCGACGGGGGCCAATCGGTTCGCGCGGTCCACGTGTCGGTGAGCATCGCGTCCCGCGTCCGATCGGTGAAGACCGCGGCCCCATGATCGGCGGCGTTCACCGTTCACCGCCGGTCCCCACGCCGATCTGGGCCACGCTCGCCTCCGCGGCGTAGACGTTACGCCCGCCGAAAAGTCGAAGGCCCGAGGGCTGCCACCCTCGGGCCTTCTGGAGCTCCGCGTTGCCGGAGTCCCCCACCTTCATCACAAGCCGGGCTCCAGGTCCAGAAAGCGGCGTCATGGAGCCCGTTGCCTTCGTCCGCCTACCGCCTCGCCCACTGCGCCCGCTGCCGCGTCCAGCTTCGCCTCTGCCGTCGCTGCGATCGCGGCCAGCGCCTCTGCCCCGACTGCCGCCCGCTCCAGCGTCGTGAGTCGCTCCGCCGCGCCGGCGCGGCCTACCAGACGCAGCTTCGCGCTCGCCGCCTCCATGCCGCTCGCCAGGCCCGGTATCGGGACCGGCAGCGGGACAAGTTCTCCGCGCAGAAAGTGACGCATCACAGGGTGACACAAGCCGCGGCCGCGTCGATGTCCCAGCTCGCGCCGGAGATCACCCCCGGCCGAAAGGACAACAATGACGATTGGATCCGAGATGTCGGCCGCTGCTCGCTCTGCGGAGCGCGGCTTCCGCCCTGGGCCCTGCGCGAGCGGCGCGCTCGGTCAGCTGTTCACCGACGCGCTCCCCGCGTCCCACGAAGCCCTCCGCGGTGACGGGAGGCGGCGGTGATCGCGAAAGAGAAGGAGGCCGAGGTGCTGCGCCTCTACCACGGTGAGAAGTGGCCCGTGGGCACCATTGCCGCTCAGCTCGGGCTGCACCACACCACCGTTCAGCGCGTGCTCGGGCAAGCGGGCGTCGACCCGAAGGTCGTCGCGCCGCGCCCGTCGATGGTCGACCCGTTCGTGCCCTTCATCGTCGAGCAGCTCGGCAAGTATCCCTCGCTGCGCTCGAGTCGCCTCTTCGGCATGCTCAAGGAGCGCGGCTATCCGGGCGGTCCCGATCATCTGCGCCGAGTGATCGGTCGTCTCCGCCCCAAGAAGCCGGCAGAGGCATTCCAGCGGCTGCGCACGCTGCCCGGCGAGCAAGCGCAGGTCGACTGGGCGCACTTCGGCAAGCTGGCTGTCGGCCGGGCGCTGCGCCCGCTCTGGGCGTTCGTCATGGTGCTCAGCTACTCGCGGCGGATCTTCCTGCGCTTCTTCCCCAGCGCAGCGATGCCCTTCTTCGTTCGCGGGCACGTCGAGGCGTTCGCCGACATCGACGGCGTCCCGCGCGTGCTGCTCTACGACAACCTCAAGAGCGCTGTCGTGGAGCGTCACGGCGACGCGATCCGGTTCCACCCCATGCTCCTGGCTCTGTCGGCGCACTACCGCTTCGAGCCGCGCCCCGTCGCCGTCGCTCGCGGCAACGAGAAGGGCCGCGTCGAGCGCGCCATCCGCTACGTCCGCGAGGCATTCTTCGAGGCCCGGACCTATACCGATCTCGACGACCTCAACCGACAAGCGACCGAGTGGACCAGCTCCGCAGCGCTCGATCGCTCCTGGGTCGAGGACCGCGCCCGCACCGTGCGGCAGGCCTTCGACGACGAGAGCCGCGTGCTGCTCGGGCACCCCGACACGCCGTTTCCAGCCCATGAGCGCGTCGAGGTCGAGATCGGAAAGACCCCCTACGCGCGTTTCGATCTCAACGACTATTCTGTTCCCCACGACCGGACGAGCCGCACGCTCGTCGTCCTCGCCGACCTCGAACAGGTGCGCATCGCTGACGGCAACGAGATCGTCGCGACCCATGTCCGCTCGTGGGACCGCGGCCAGCAGATCGAGCAACCCGAGCACATCCAGCGCCTGGTCGACGAGAAGCGCCGCGCCCGCGAGCATCGCGGCCTCGATCGCCTCGCCCGCGCCGCCCGCAGCAGCCAGGCATTCCTGCGCATCCTCGCCGAGCGCGGAGACAACGTCGGCAGCGCCATCGCCCGGCTTCTGCACCTGCTCGACGCCGTCGGCGCCGCCGAGCTCGAAGAGGCGCTCGTCGAGGTGCTCGAGCGCGACACCATTCACGTCGGCGCCGTGCGCCAGGTGATCGACCGCCGGCGCTCCGAGCGCCACCTGCCGCCTCCAGTCTCGATCCCCGTCACGCGCGGCCAGCACGCCGCCCTCGTCGTCACGCCGCATTCGCTCGCCACCTACGACGCCCTGAAGAAGGACCCGACGCCATGACCGATCTAACGCCCACCGAGACCAAGGCCCGCCTGAAAAGCCTCGGCCTGTTTGGTCTGCTGGCCTGCTGGGAGGAGCTCGCCGAAAAGCCCTGGCTTCGCGAGGTGCTCGCCATTGAGGAGCGCGAGCGCCAAAAACGCAGCCTCGATCGCCGCCTCAAAAACTCCCGCGTAGCCGCCTTCAAGCCCATGGCGGACTTCGACTGGTCCTGGCCCAAGAAAATCGACCGCGAGGCCGTCGACGACCTCTTCGCTCCCGGCTTCCTCGCCACCGGCCACAACGCCGTGCTCGTCGGCCCCAACGGCGTCGGCAAGACCATGATCCTCAAGAACGTCGCCCACCAGGCCGTCGTCCGCGGTCACACGGTCCGCTTCTCGACCGCGAGCGACATGCTTGCCGACCTCGCCGCGCAGGAGTCCTCGGCCGCGCTCGCGCGCCGGCTGCACCGCTACACGGTTCCAGCCCTTCTTTGCATCGATGAAGTCGGCTATCTCTCCTACGATGGCCGCTACGCCGACCTGCTATTCGAGGTCGTCACCCGTCGCTACGACGCGCAGAAGCCGATCCTGCTCAGTACGAACAAGGCCTTCTCCGACTGGGGCCAGGTCTTTCCGCACGCCGCCTGCGTCGTTACGCTCGTCGACCGGCTCGTGCACCGGGCCGAGGTGATCGAGATCGAGGCCGAGAGCTACCGGCTCAAGGAAGCCAAGGAGCTGAGTGCCATCCGCACCAAGCAGCGCCGCACCAAAAAGCACTGAGCGGCCTCTTCACCGGTGAACTTCACCGGCGTCGGGTGCGGGTTTCACCGGCACCGGGCGCGGATTTCACCGGTGAACTTCACCGAATCTCCGCGGATTGCCGCGATCATCAACACCACGCCGCGAACGCTCGCTGGCAGCGCCCCCATTCCCTGGCGCGCAGCCGCTCCTCGGACGTCCGGGCCTACGCGGCCGTGTAGCGGCTCCCGGCCGAGGGACGCGGCACGCACGCGGGGTCGATCACGGCGTTCTGGGTGCGTGAGCCGGTCGGGCCGATGGTCGGCTCGGGGACGCTCGCAGGCGCCCTGGTCGCGGCCCTCCGCGACGAGGAGCGCGGAGAGCTCGCGAATGAGATGGAGCTGCTGCTGCCGAGCGCGAGGCGATGATCGCCTGTTCTTCTCGCGGGCCTTATGCCTGGCAGCAGAAGGTCGACGGTTCGGCCGGCAGCAGCTCGCCGATCGGCTCGCCGCCGCTCGGGGCGCAGCCGCCGGGATCCACGGCCACGACCTCCGCCGACTTGCTGCCGAGGGCGACGCCGGGCGGCGTGACCCCGCAGAACGGCGTCGTCGAGCTCACGACGGCCGACACGAGCAACTCCCCGCACGCGCCGTCGCTGTAGACGGAGGCCATGACGGTACACGACGCGCCCTCCAGCTCCCCGCAGCCGCACTCGGAGCAGCCGCGCGTGTCCTCGGCGCCGCCGTAGAAGACGTGCCTGACCAGGTAGGGCTCCGCGCACGTCACGTCGCCCTCGTGGAAGATGCACGTCAGGAAGCCGCCGGGCGGCGGGACCCCGGGCTGGTCCGGCGAGGGCATGCAGGTGCTCCGGTCGCCCACGCACTCCGTGTAGGCGCCGGGCACGCAGGCGAGCGCCCGGGTCTGCCACGGATCGAGGAGCGCCGGCGGTGGCGGCTCGTCCACCCTGGGCGTGCACGCGCCGGTCGCCGTCACGATCGGCGCCTCGATGGAGACGGACTGCACGCACGGCCTCCCGCCGCAGTCCTGGCCGGCGGGGATCGCGTTCGCAGCGGTGCAGGCGCCGTCCCAGCCGTCGGGCGCCGCGAAGGGGGTCGTGACGCCGCTGGGGTCGCCAGCGCACGTCGTCGCCGTGTGCACCGACCAGCCCAGCGGGAGCTGACACGAGGCGGTGGCCGCGTCGGGCGGATCGCACAGGCAGGCCGCGCAGGCGAGGGGGGTGGGCGCCAGGTCGGCGAACCCCTCGTAGCCGATGTTCGGCGCGGCGGCGGGGCAGTCCGGCACCTGGTCCCGCGGGCCGAACCAGAGGAGCGCCGGGCCGAACCAGCCGAGCGGCGCCGGTGGGACGCAATCGCCGGCGCACGCGGTCTCGTCGCCGCCGCCGGCTCCGCCCCCGCCCCCGCCACCCTCACCGCCGGCCCCGCCGCCGCCTTCCTCGGGCCATGGGCAGCCTGGGTTGCCGTACTCCTGTGGCTGACAGGGACCGATGACGGTCGGATCTCCTGGGTCGTCACAGCCAGCCAAGAAGAGGGATCCTACGAGCAGGAGGATGATGGTTCGCATGGCGGACAAGATATGTAGACATGGCCCACGCCCACAACGGGCAGCTTTCGCGAGACAGTCGATTGCATCGAGCATTGCGGTTTCCTTTTGAAAATTCTCACGTCGTCGGCGAGGAGAGCCGCCTCCGCGAGGTCGTTCAGTACGTCGCCGTGACACCGAGTCCGAGCGCTGCGCTGACCGGAGGTGAGGACCACGAAACGGATCCAGCGGTATCGCGCCGCTGGCCCCGGCGCCGGAGCACCGTGTCATCCACGATCGCGCTGGCCTCGGCGTAGCCGTGCGCGCTCCAGCTGTCCGAGATGGCCCAGGCGCTGCCAAGCCGCGCTCCAACGCTGAACAGACGGTCGTCGCGCACCGTCATGTCCCACGGATGCCGGGGGATGAACCGGACGAAGCCGACGGTCGCGACCCCGCAGCCGAAGAGGAGGTGGCGACCGTGCAGGCAGCCCACACCAGCCGCCGTGAAGGCCCTGGTGCTGATGCTCATGTCTTCCACCTCCTGCGCCAGCGAGACGAGCGCCCGCCCCTCCATCGCGATCGACCATCCGGACCGGCGAACGCCAAGCGACAGCGTCATGCCAGCCGCGGCCCCCGGCGTGATCCCCAGGCCCACGGTCGCCCCGAGCCCCGCTTCGAACCGCAGCGGCTCCGGCGGGGGCGGCGCCGCCTCCGGCGGTGCTGGCGCCGCCGGCGCAGGCGGCGGCGAGGGCGGCGACGAGGGGTCGGACCGCGGCGACGCCTCGGCTGGCGGGCGAGCCCGCTCCGGCGCGCCCAGGATCTGCGCCACGATGGCCAGGGCCACGCCGGAGAGCAGCTCCTCGCAGCCGCTGCGGGTGCTGAACCCCTCGGCCCAGATCGTCTCGCCCTCGCTGTCACGCAGCGCCATGGAGGCCGTGAGCTCCGGCCCGTCCGGCGCGACGCTGACCGTGAGGACCCGCGGCGCGTCGTCCTGGAAGGGGTCGGCGCCGAGCCCGCGCGCCACTTCCGCGCGCAGGAACGCCTCGTCGGGGCAGCGTTCGGCGCCCCGGCCTCGCACCACCTCGATCCGCATCGAAGCCCGTGGCGGCTCCGGCGCGGCGCGCGCCTCCACGCCGCAGAGCAGGATCATGGCCACCCCGACGGCGGCGCGCGCCAGGCGCCCCGCGCGCCGGCGAGATCGGATGGATCGGGTGGTGCGTCGGGCGTGATGTGCGCCGAGCCCCTGTCTGGCCGCGGGCCTGATCATCGCGAGGGCGCTCCTCCCGACGCGCCGTGCGCCGGGGGGGCGAGGCGCGTCCGGGCGACCGCGCGAAGCCGCTCCCGTATCGACTTCAGCCGGCCTGCGGGGAACCGGGCCTCGTGGACGTCGAGCAGGCGGAGCGCCCCGGCCGGGTCACCGGCGGAGAGGCGCTCCCGCGCCACGTCGAGCAGCCGGAGCTCCTCCACGAACAAGTCATCGCGCTCGCTGGCCCCGCCGGCCCGCGGCGCCGCCCGCGGAGCAGCAGGGCACGGGCGGTGGAGCGCCTCGGGCGCGGGGGCGACGGGCTCCCGCTCCGGCGCCTGCTGCGGCGTCGCTGCAAGGCACGCGGTGCGCGCGGGCAGCAGCTCGGCCCGCAGCTCGGGCAGCACCGGCCCGAAGCGGCGAGCCCAGAGGGCCGGCGGCGGCGCGAGGGCGAGCAGCACGGCGACCGTTCCAGCGACGCCCGCGGCAGCCGACCCGAGGGCGACGGCGATCCTTCCTGGCCTCCGTGGCAGCGTCGCGGTGGCAGGCGAGCGCGGCGGCGGTCCCGGCGGAGCCGGCGGCGCAGGCGCTGCCGGCGGCGGTGCCGGCGGCGCGGATGCCGCGGGCGGCGCAGGCGCTGCCGGCGGGGGTGCCGGCGGCGCGGATGCCGCGGGCGGCGCGGGGGCCGCCAGCGCCGAGGTGCTCGCGCCGCCGTCGCGCGCCAGGAACTCCGACGCCACCGGAAACGCGAGCCAGCAGCCGCGCAGCGCCTCCCGCTGCTCCGGGCGGAGCCGCGCGACGGCGGCGCGGTAGTCCTCTCGGGCCAGGCGCAGCCGGTTCGCGGCGGTGTTGTAGTTGATGCCGAGCTCGCGCGCGATCTCGACGATCGGCACCTCGAAGGCCTCGTGCAGGACGAGCAGGACCCGCCGCTCGGGGGCGATCGTGCCCAGCACGTCGATCGCGAGCTCCAGCCGCTCCCGCTCCAGGACGCGCTGCTCGCCGCTCGGCCCGGGCTCGACCGCCTGGCCGCGCGGCCCGAGGTGCAAGCCGTCCGGCACCTCGCGGCGGCGGTAGGCGCGCTCCAGGTGCTTGCTGACCTTCCGCCACGCGATCCCGAAGAGCCACCGGGCCTCCGCGTTGCCGCGCGGGCGCCGGCCGTCCCGCTGCGGCGGATCGCCGGCCGCGTCGGCCTCGCGCGGAAGCGGCGGCGAGGCGGAGGCGGGGTAGTCGGGATCGAACCGATCCAGGCTCTCGTACGCCGCAAGCAGGACGTCCTGGACCAGGTCGTCGATGTCGGGCGCGGCGACCCCCAGGAGCCGGAGCGAGCGCGGGAGCGTCTCAAGCGCTGCGGTGTGAACGGAATTCCATGTCGCGGTGCGGGAGGCGTCGGCGGAAGGAACGTGGGTGCTCATACCCAGAATTGCGGGGAGCTCTTCGGGTCTGTTTGGAAATCGCACCGCCCGGCGCACGGGACGGAGGCGCTCCCGCGGCGAGCGCCGCGCTCACGACAGGCTGCGGCCCTCGGGCGGGATCCACGCCGAGTGGGGCGAGATCGTTTCCATGTGGGCCAGCACCTCGACCTGACCCCAGCGCTCGAGCGCGTCCATCTCCGCCGGACCGAGCAGCCGCCGGATCGCGCCCCAGGTGCGCTCGAACTCGAGCGCGGACAGGTGCTGCGACAGCGCGGTGAGGGGGCTCAGGTCGGAGTCGTCGCCGCGGTACGCCGCGTAGGCCTCGGCGTCCCATCCTTCCAGCGGGAGCGCCTCCGCCTCGGCGATGCGCCGATCCAGCGTGTCCTCGGCCTCCGCCCACGCTCGGGCGATCTGGAAGAGCTTGGCGATCTTGTCGAGCGGCAGGCCGAACCGCGCGACGCGGTGCTCCTTGCGGCGCGATAGCCACACGACGAGCACCTGCCACATGGTCCGCCAGTCCGGCAGCCGGTCGAGCACGAAGTAGCGCTCCTCGATCCACGCGCGGATCTGCGCCGCGGCCGCCGTGCCCTGGGAGCGCTCCACGTCGGCGAGGAACGCCGCGATGTGCACCGCGATCATGCCCTCGTAGTCCCGCTCCTCGTCGTCCAGCGCCTCGATCGCGATCTCCGCCCGGACGCAGCGGCGCGCGGCCGTCTTCACCGCCTCGACGTCATCGATGCGGAGCCCCAGATCGGGCCAGAAAGGCGCCGCCCTGTCCAGGCTGAGGAGCCGGACAGCGTGCGTGTAAGCGTAGGATACATTGAGGTCGAGGAGATCGAGGGTGGGGGTCACCGGCAGCGTGGCTCGGACATCCATGGCAACCCAACCCTACCAGCCGGGTGCATCTCCAGGCGACCCCCGAGGCGCCCGCCGCCTCGTTCGTTCGCTGGAGCGTCGACCGCCGCGCGCCCGCGCTCGGAGCGCCGGAGAGCGCCTCTCCGGCCGGAGCCGTTCTAGAATGCGGGCATGCGACTCGAAGGCCCGCGCGCACCGGGCACGCCGCTCGCCCTCGCCGGGGCCGCCTCGCGGAGGTCGTCGTGACGGAGTCCGCCCACCGGCCCGAGATCGAGCGCGCGCTCCGCTTCATCGCCGCGAACCTCGAGCGGCCCATCACGGTCGCGGACGTCGCGCGCGCGGCGCGCCTCAGCGAGTTCCATTTCCACCGGGTCTTCCACGCGGCGGTCGGCGAGCCGATCGGGCGGTTCATCACCCGGAGGCGGCTCGAGCAGTCGGCGCTGCGGCTCGCGTACGAGCCGGACCGCAGCGTCATGGATGTGGCGCTCTCGTCCGGGTACTCGTCCGCATCGAACTTCTCGAAGGCGTTCGCGGCGCACTTCGGCTGCAGCCCGTCGCAGGTGCGGAGCCCGGAGCGCGGCCTCCCCGTCGCGATCGGGAAGCTGACGTCGCTCTACGGAAAGGACTTTCGGCCGGAAGAGCTCTATACACTCCCGCCCGAGCGCGGGGTCGACGAGCGGCGCCGCGAGGCGGCGGCGTGGAGCGGGCGGGTCCGCTTCGAGACCACGAGCGGGCTCGACTTCGCGTGCCTCGCCAGCCCGGGCGGGTACGACGTCCCGGCCCTCGAGCACCTCTGGTCGGACCTCATCGCCGCCGCCCGGCAGCTCGGGCTCTGCGAAGACGCCGTGGATGCCTGGGGAATACCGCACGACAGCCCGCAGATCACCGCCCCCGAGCTGTGCCGATACCACGCCTGCGTGCCCTGTCCGGAGGCCGTCCCGCTGCCGCCCCCGCTCTTCCGCGGCCGGATGAGCGAGGGCCGCTACGCCGTCTTCCGCTATGCCGGCGAGGTGTCCGGGATCCCAGAGGCGTATCGCAGCATCTATTCGTGCTGGTTCAGGGAGAGCAGCCTCGCGCCCGACGACTTCACCTCCTATGAGCGCTACGTCACGGACGAGCCGAAGGACGGCCGCGTGGACCTCGAGCTCTGGTTCAAGGTGCGGCCGCGCCGCTGACCGCAGCGATCACCGGAGCGCGGCGCGGGTGACGCGCGCCGAGCAGCCCCGGAGCTGCATGATCCGTTGCCCATCGCACCAACGTCATCCGGTCGCGAGCGCGGCTTCTCAACAGCGATGCGCTTCTGATACAAGCCATCTTGTCTGAGGGGGACATAAACGGGAGGGAGACGATGGCGAACGAAATGGACGCCTCTTCGGCGCTGCTGCACACATTTTTCGCGTCCTGTCCAGAGATGCTCTTCATCGCGGGGATCGATGGGGATGTGCTTCACGCGAGCGGCGCGCTCCGTCAGGCGCTGGGGGCCGGGATAACGCATGGCAATTCGCTCTCGGCGCTCGTCCATGCGGAGGATCGCGCCGACTTCGCCGCTGCGTGGAGCCGGCTGAAGGAGCAAACAGAGCCGGTGCAGGTCGATGTGCGCCTGATGGACGCCCAGGGCGCTTACCGGCGTCTGAGGTGCAACGCGAGCCGGGCGCCCGAAGGGGGCACGATCCACGGGTCGCTGCGGCAGGCCGACGCCGACGGCGAGCGCAGCCCGGCAGAGCCGAGCCTCAAGGAGCGGCTCCTCGACGGTCTGGCAGACAACCTCCAGGTCGTCCTCTGGGCGATCGACACCGAGGGGACCGTCATCTACCACGACGGCAAGGGGCTCGACGCCGCCGGGCTCGCGAGGGGCGCGCTCCTCGGGAAGAACCTGCTCGAGCTCTATCCCGAGAAAGACCGCATCGTCCTGCGGAGAGCGCTCGCCGGCGCGATGGCCCATGACCACAACACGGCGCACGGCGTCCACTGGGAGAGCTGGGTTGTCCCCGTGCTCAACGAGCGCGACGAGGTCGACGCGGTGCTCGGGTTCTCGCTCGACGTCACCGCGGTGAAGCGCGCGCAGGAAGAGCTGCGGGCCAGGCTCTCTCAGATCGAGAAGCAGCAGGAGGTGATCCGCAACCTCTCCACGCCGATCATCGAGGTGTGGAACGGCGTGCTGACGCTCCCCATGATCGGCGTGGTCGACAGCATGCGGACGGCCGAGGTGATGGATGCGCTGCTCGCGCGCATCACGGAGAAACAAGCCCATTTCGCGATCCTCGATCTGACCGGGGTCGACATGGTGGACACGAAGGTGGCGAGCCACCTCATCGAGCTCGTGGCGGCGATCCGCCTGCTCGGCGCCGAAGGCATCGTCGCCGGCATCAAGCCGAACGTCGCGCAGACGATGGTCGCGCTGGGGCTCGATCTCTCGACGATCTCGACGCAGCGCGATCTGCGGGCTGCCCTGAGCTACTGCATCCGGCGCATGGCGCCGCAGCCGCCTCGGGAAAACCGCGCCAGCGTGACGGCCAGCTGACGGTCCACGCGCGGCCCCAGCGCCGCTCGGGCTTCGCACCGGCGCCGGAAGACGCCTCCGGTGCGACGCTGTCGCCCCTTTTTCGGCGGATGTGCTCACCCGGAGGGTGCAGAAGCGCGAGAACGGAGCGATGATGCGGCCTGTTGTGACGTTCCAGCAGCGGGGGCCGCGATGGGCCCTCGCATCGGGCTCACGGGGTGGGTGCGTGCACACGACGGCCGAAGATCGCGCAGAGACTCTTCACATCGATCCACGTCTCCTGATCGAGGCCCTGGACGACCCCGCGCTCGTCATCGACGCGCGGGGCAGCGTCCTGTGCAAGAACGAGCAGCTCGATCGCCTCCTTTCGGGGCTCGGGGCGCCGAGCCTGCCGCTGTCGCCGGAGGGCGATCGCGTGCTCCTGTCGCTGGCGCCCGCGGCCGCCGACGTCGCCCGGATCCAGGCGATCCTCTCGGGCGAGGTCGATCGCGCCGAGATCGACCTCCCGGACGAGGGCCGCGGCGCGCCGCGGTGGATGCTCCGCGGGCTCGCCTGCACGATCGGCGGCGGCCGCGGCGCCCTGCTCCGCCTCATCGATGGAGGCGAACGCAGCGTCCGGGAGCACCAGCGCCGGTGCGCGCAGGTCGTCGAGTCCATGCACCTCGGCTGCACGTTCATCACCCTCGACGACCCGGAGGATGACCGGTCGCTCCGGTACGTCTACATGAACCGCGCCGCCGAGCGGATCGCCAGCAGGCCCACCGCGGCGATGCTGGGCCGGACCATGGACGAGAGCGTCCCCAGCCTCCGGCAGGTCGGCATTCCGCAGCGCCTGGCGGAGCTGATCCGCTGCGGCGGGACGGACGAGAGCGAGGTGATCGTCCCCTGGGAAGAGGGCACGCGCGTCATGACGACGTGGTCGTTCGCCGTGGGAGATCGGTGCGCCGCCGTGGTCTACGACGACGTCACCGAGCGCAGGGCGACGGAGGCGTCGCTCGAGAACGCGCGCCTCCTCCTCGACAGCATCGTCGAGCACCTCCCGCTGATGCTCTTCGTCAAGGATGCGGCGGAGCTCCGCTATGTACGGGTGAACAAGGCTTTCGAGGAGTTCCATGGCCACGCGCCAGGAGAGCTGATCGGCTTGTGCGCCAGCGACTTGTTGCCGCCGGCGCTGGCCGCGAAGATCGACGCCGAGAGCCGCGCCGTGCTCGCGGGGGGCGTGCCGGTCGAGGTCCCGGAGCTCCGCGTCCCCTCGGCGCGCTTTGGCGACCGCATCGGCCGCGCCCGGTTCGTCCCCATGGAGGACGCCGTGGGCAAGGGCCGTTATCTCCTCGGGCTCGTCGAGGACATCACCGAGCGCAAGAAGATCGAGGACGCGCAGCGCCAGGAGTCGATCCTCCTGGAGACCCAGCGGCGGCTGATGGAGCTCATCCAGGAGCTCTCGACGCCGAGCATCCCCATCCACCCGGGCATCCTCGTCGTCCCGCTCGTCGGCCAGATGGACAGCGCGCGCGGCGCCCAGCTCGTGGAGTCGCTCGTCGCCGCGGTCGAGCGGCACCAGGCCGAGTTCGTCATCATCGACATCACCGGCGTCACGTCGGTCGACACCGCGGTGGCCAACCACCTGCTCCAGGCCACGCGCGCCGCGGGGCTCCTCGGGGCCGAGTGCAGCGTCGTCGGCGCCTCGCCCAGCATCGCCCGCACCGTGATCGAGCTCGGCATCGAGCTCGGCAAGCTCGCGACGCACCGGGACCTGCAAGCCGGGTTCCGGCACGCGCTGGCGCGGAAGGGGTATGTGATCAGCCCGCGCGCGGATCGAAAGGCCTGAGCGCGGCGGAGCCGTCCGCGGCCGTTCGCGCCGCGCGAGACGGCCGCTCGCGCTGCCGCGTCGGCGTCACGAGCCCGGCGAGAACCGGCCTTCGCGGGGGAGGGCTCCGAGCAGGAGGATCTCCTGCTTCGAGCCGGGCGGTCGCTCCGTCCATTGCCGCGCGCGGCCCAGGGTGGTCGACACGACCTCCTCGACGTCGGCGAGGCTCGCTCCTGGCACGGCGCGCAGGCCGAGGCGGTCGAGGCATGTCCGCGGCGCCTTCGCGCACGCGGCCTCGGCGAGCTCCGCGAGCGCGGCGGAGGCGCGTTCCCGCTGCGGGCCCACGACCTCGCGCTTCACGAGCGTCCGGACGAACCCGCCGCCCTCCGAGGCGCTCGGCGGGGCGACGGTCAGCTCGAAGAGGCTCAGCTCCACGTCGCGTTCGCGGACATCGACGGCGATCTCGGGCCACGGCGGCTCCGAGGCGTCTTCACCCGGAGATCCGGGCACGGGCGCGCGGAAACGGAGCCCGCCCGCGCCGGTGCGCAGCAGCGACACCGGGTAGCCCGCGTAGGCCGCCGTCCGGGAGACGCTCTCGATGACGATCCAGGCGACCGCTTCGCCCGCCACGACGGCGATCTCGCCCTGCGCGGGCGCGCCGCGGTCGCTCTCGCGGGCGCGGCGCGCGTCCAGCTGCACGAACAGCTCATCGATCTTGGTCAGCCGGCCGAGCTCGACGATGCTCTTCGCGTCGCCGACGAGCCGGCCGTCCAGGAGGATCTGGCGGCCTCGGATCTCGACCTCCGGCGGCGAGGCCGCGTCGGGCGGGGCGTCCGGAGCGACGGGCGGCGCCGCGGGCGCGATGGGTACGGCGATCGGGCGCTCGGTCGGCGCTCGGTCGACGCGCGCGGGCGCAGGCGCGGCGCACGCGCAGAGCGACGCTGCCAGCAGGACGACGGGGCACAAGGTCGGGTGAGGCATCGAGGGGCTCTCCAGGGTCGCGACGCTCGACTGCCGCGGACCGAGGAAGGGAGCAACCATGTTCGGACGAGCGCGAGACGAGGCTGGCGATGCGGTGAGGGCCTGACCCTTCCGCTCGTGCCCCTTGCGATCCGGCCGGTCCGCACCAGAGCCTCCGGACACCGCTCATGCCTGAAGGCGACACCCTCTTCCGCATCGCCGCCGCCCTCGGCCCCGCGCTCACGGGCGCGCCCGTCGTCGCGCTGGAGCTGCCCCGGAGCGACCAGCCGTGCCGCCGGCTCGTCGGCCGCCGCGTCGAGCGCGTGGAGGCGCGCGGCAAGAACCTCCTGATCTTCTTCGACGAGGGGACCGTCCTCCACACGCACCTGCGCATGAGCGGGGCCTGGCACCTCTACCGCGAGGGCGAGCGCTGGAGGCGGTCCGAGGCGACGGCGTCGGCCATCCTCGCGGTCCCGGGCTACGTCGCCGTCTGCTTCCGCGCGCCCGTCGCGCGCCTGCTCCGCGCGAGCGCCCTGCGCGGCGATCGCCTCCTCGGCGGCCTGGGCCCGGATCTGCTCGGCGGCGCCTTCGACGCCGCCGAGGCGCTCCGCCGCCTGCGCGCCCTCGACGAGGCGCCGCTCGGCGTCGCCGTCATGGACCAGCGGGTCGTCGCAGGCATCGGCAACATCTACAAGAGCGAGCTCCTCTTCCGGACGCGGCTCGACCCCTTCGCCCCGGTCCGGGCGTACTCCGACGAGGAGCTCTCCGCGATGCTCGACGTCGGCCGCCGCCTCCTGCAAGCCAACGTCGAGCCGCGGGACGCCGCCAGCGCGTACCGTGGGCCGACCGCACATTACATGACCACACGCACGACGCGCGCCGGCGGAGACCGCAGGAGGCCAGTCAGCGTGTACGGCCGCGAGGGGTACGCCTGCTACGACTGCGGCGCCGCGATCCAGATGCGCCGGCAAGGGACGATGATGCGGTCGACTTACTTCTGTCCTCGCTGCCAGCCGACCCGCGCCGCGCCGCCGGCCGGGCCTGCTCCGTCCGCGCCATGACCACGGCCGCCGTCGGGCCGCGCTGCGGCGCGCGCGCGAACGCCAGCACACCCCCGGTGATCGCGCGGCGCGCGCAACCGTGCTGCCCGGCAGACCTTTCCGGCGCTCCGATCGTACGATCCGCTCCATGCGCCTCACCCTGCTCCTGCTCCTCGCGCTCGCGCCCGGGTGCAGCCACGCCCTGGACGAGCCCGTCACACCGGACGACGCCGGGAGCGCAACGCCCCCTCCGGCCCCCGTCTCCTCCTCCTCGGCCTCGGCGGATGCGCCGGGCTCGCCGCCCGAGACGGGCACCGCCGAGGCCGAGATCGACCCCCGCCTCGCCCCGCTCATCGCCGCCGCCTTTCGCGACTACAAGCCCTGGGGGCGCGTCGACGACGAGCTCCGCTGGGCGCCCTGGCTGTGCCGGATGCCGCTGCCCGGCCGCGTCCGCATGAGCGCCGCCGAGGACGGCGGCCACGCCCGCAAGCTCTACTCGGTGTTCGCCAAGCACCGCGATCGCTATCCGCTCGTCGATGGGCAGGCGCCCGTCGCCCAGCCGGTCGGGCAGGTCCTGGTCAAGGAGAGCTTTGTCCCCGAGCTGGTGGAGGACGGCGCGGCGGCCGCCCTCCCGGGCGCCGGCGCCACGCCGCCGGACGCCGCGGACCACTTCGATCCCCTCCTGCGCGACGGCGATCGCGTCTACCGCGCGTCGCGCCTCGCCGGCGCCTACGTGGTGCTCAAGGTCGCGCCGGACACGCCCGGCACCGACGCGGGCTGGGTCTACGGCACGGTCACGCCCGCGGGCGAGGTGACCTCCGCCGGCCGGGTCGCCTCGTGCATGGGTTGCCACGTGAGCGCCCGTCACGAGCGCGTCTTCGGGCTCGCGCCGGCGCCGTCCGCGGCGCCCTGACGCGCTCCAGACGCCGCGGCAGCGTCGACGATCCCGGCGAGCGCATCCAGCGACATCGGCTTGACGAAGTGGGCGTCGAACCCTGCCGCCTCGGCGCGGCGGCGATCCGACGCCTGCCCGTACCCCGTGAGCGCGATGAGCGCGCCCGAGCACAGCTCATCCTCCCTCAGGCGCCGCGCCACCTCGTAGCCGTCCATCCCGGGGAGCCCGATGTCGAGGAGCACGAGATCGGGCCGATGCTCCGCCGCCGCCCTCAACGCGCGCGGGCCGTCGCCGGCGATCCACACCTCTTGCCCGAGGGCCAGCAACGCGTCGGCGAGGGTGCTCGCCGCGTCCACGTTGTCCTCGACGATGAGGACGCGGAGCTTCCTCGCCGCCGGAGACGGCTGCTCTGCGTCCTTCGAGGGCGCGGCCGTCGCCCCGGCGGCCGCGGCGGGTAGGCGCTCCTCCGCCGCAACGGGGAGACGCACGATGAACTCGCTGCCTTGCCCTGGCCCCGGGCTCGTCGCTTCGATGCTCCCGCCGTGGAGGGCGACGAGATCGCGGACGATGGTCAGCCCGATTCCGAGGCCGCCGGGCGCCCGATCGAGGCTGCGATCCGCCTGATGGAACAGGTCGAAGACATGGGGCAGCACCTCCCTCGCGATCCCGATCCCATCGTCGCGGACGCGCAGCTCCACCTGGTCGCCGCGCTGCGCGACCGTCACCCCGATGTGGCCCCCGGGGTCGGTGTACTTGCACGCGTTGGTGAGCAGGTTGACGAGGATCTGATCGAGGCGGACGGCGTCCCCGAGGACGTGGACGGCGGCCGCCGGCAGCGCGAGCCGGATCTGGTGCCGCCGCGCCTCGATCGGCTCGCGCGTCGACTCCACGGCGCGCGCCACGGCGGCCTTGACGTCGATCCGCTCCTTGCGGAGCTCGATCTTCCTCCGGGTGATGCGCGACACGTCGAGCAGATCGTCCACGAGGCGCATCAAGGTCCTCGTTTGCCGCGCGATCACCTCGACGTGCTTGTCCGGCGGCCCGCCGCGGCTCCGCCGCCGGAGGAGCTCCACGGCCACGCAGATCGGCGCCATCGGGTTGCGCAGCTCGTGCCCCAGCATGGCAAGGAACTCGTCCTTCCGGCGATCCGCGTCGGCCAGCGCGTCCTCGACGCGCTTGCGCTCGGTGATGTCCAGGGACGAGCCGACGAACCCCAGGAACGTCCCGGCGGCGCCGAAGCGCGGGGCGCCCTGCGTCACGACCCACCGGCTCTCGCCGTCCCGGCGGAGCATCTGGCACTCCAGCATGAACGGCTCGCGCGTCTCGATCGATTCGGCGCACGCGCTCGCGACGAGCGGGCGATCGTCCGGGTGGACCGCGTCGAGCCAGCCGTCCCCCAGCTCCTCGTCGAGGGAGCGCCCCGTGAAGCGCAGCCACGTCGTGTTGACGTACTCGCACCCGCCGGAGGGCCCGGACATCCAGATCATCATGGGGGCGCAGTCGGCGAGGGAGCGGAAGCGCTGCTCGCTCTCGCGGAGGCGCTCGACGTCCTCGTCGACCTGGCGGCGCAGCCTGGCGATCTCGATGCGCCCGCCGACCCGCGCGAGCAGCTCGCGGACCGAGAACGGCTTGACGAGGTAATCGTCCGCGCCCGCCTCGGCGCCGTGCACGCGCGACGCTTCCCCGGATCGGGCCGAGAGGAGCACCACGGGGACGAGCCGCGTCGTCGGATCGGCGCGCAGCGCCTGGAGGAGGCCGAACCCGTCGAGCCCGGGCATCATGACGTCGGTGAGCACGAGATCGGGCGCGCGCGCGCGCGCGGCGCAGAGCGCCGCCTCGCCGTCCTCGACGGCCTCGACGGTCCACCGCGCCGCGAGGATCTCCCGGAGGTAGCTCCGCATGTCGGGGTTGTCCTCGACGAGCAGGACGTGGCCGGCCGGGCCCTCCGCCGGGCGCGCGTCTCCCGCGCTTGCCGGTGGCCCGAGCGGCAGCTCCGCCGGCGGCGCGGGCCCGGAGATCCACTGCGACGCTTCCTCCACGAACGCCTGGACCGTCACGGCCGTCATGCCGAGCTCCCGCTCGGCGCCGATGCGCTCCGCAGGCACGTGCGCGGATCCGGCGGGGATGCGGACGGTGAACGTGCTGCCACGACCGACCTCGCTCGTCGCCTGGACGTCGCCCATGTGGAACCGGACGAGCTCCCGCACGAGCGCGAGGCCGATGCCGGAGCCCTCGTGGCTCCGCCCGCGCGCTGCGTGCACCCGGTGGAAGCGCTCGAAGATCCGGGGGAGCTCGTCGGCGGGGATCCCCGTCCCCGTATCGCGGACCTCGAGGAGCACGTGGTCGCCGCCCCACCGGAGCGAGATCGCGATCTCGCCCTCGAACGTGAACTTGAACGCATTCGAGACCAGGTTGAGGACGATCTTCTCCCACATCTCGCGATCGACGTAGATGCGCTCCGGAAGCGGCGGGCAGTCCATCACGAGCCGGAGCCCCGCCCGCTGCATGGCCCCGCGGAACGCGTTCGCCACCTCCGCGGTCAGCGCCGAGAGGTCGAGCGCCTCGTAGACCATCTTCATCCGGGCGTCCTCGATCCGGGCGAAGTCGAGCAGGGTGTTCACGAGCTTGAGGAGCCGCCGCGCGTTGCGGCGCGCGAGCTCGACGAGCTCGCGCTGCTTGCCGGTGAGGTCGCCGGGCGCGCCGGTCAGGAGCTCGTCGATCGGGCAGAGCATGAGCGTGAGCGGCGTCCGGAACTCGTGGCTCACGTTCGAGAAGAACCTCGTCTTGAGCTCGTCGAGCCGGCTGAGCTGCTCGTTCGCCACGCGGAGCTGCTCGTTCGCGCGCTGGATCTCCTGCGCCCGGAGGAAGACCTCGGCCTCGACCCGCTCCGCCCGCGTCTTCAGCTCCTCGGTGCGCCGGCACTGCTCGATCCCGCGCTGCTTCAGGCGGACGAACTCGGTGACGTCCTCGACGCGGTGGATGATGTACGCGACCTTGCCATCCGGCCCCAGGAGGGGCGAGTTCAAGGGGCTCCAGTACCGTTCCTCGAAGCCGCCTCCCTCCGCTTCGGGGCGCGGGATATCGTATTTCTGCACGGCCATGCTGTCCGGGGCGCCCGTCTGGATCACCCGCTCGAACGAGGCGCGCAGGTTCGTCGTGCCGGTCGCGTGCAGATCGTCCGGATTGTCGGGGAAGGCATCGAAGGCATTGCGACCCAGGAGCTCCTCGCGCCGCGTGTTCGCGGCCCGGAGAAAGGCGTCGCTCGCGGCGACGATGGTGAAGTCTGGACGGAGCACGACGTAGTTTCCCGGGATCCCCTCGAAGATCGCGCGGAAATCGGGGCTCGCTGGCGGCGCCTGCTCGCTCTCCGATCGCTGATGCGACGCTCTGCGCGTGATGAGGCTCGTGGTCATGGCCAGATCTTCAAGAGAAGACCTGGTGCCTGACATCACCCATCGCTACCCGGATCGTCGCGCCCCCGCGACGCTCGGCCGCAGCAGCGAGCTTGGCGCCGGCTCGCCGCTGACGGGCGCTGTCTCTGGCTCCTCGGGCGCGGGCTCCATGATGCGCGCGACCCACGACAGTCCCTCCACGTTCTCCAGCGTGATCTTCGCGACCATCATGATGGGCACCGACAGCAGCGCTCCCGCCGGCCCCCAGAGCCAGCCCCAGAAGAGCATGCCTATCAGGACGGCGAGCGGCGACAGGCCCAGGGTCCGTCCGAGCACGCGCGGCTCGAGCACGTTGCCCACCAGCAGGTTGATCAGGAGGTACCCGATGGCCACGAGGGCCGCGGTGCCGGGGCCCTGGCTGGCCAGCGCGGCGAGCACGGCCGGGATCGTCGCGACAGCCGCGCCGATGTTGGGGATGAAGTGCAGGACGAACAGGCTCGACGCCAGGAGGAGCGCCAGGTCCACGCCGAGGAGGACCAGGAGCACATAGGCGAGGACGGCGACGAGCAGGCTCGTCAGCGTCTTCACCACGAGGTACTTCTTCACCTCCCGCACGATGCGATCGACGTGCTCGAGGCCGCGCGCGGGGGTCGAGAGCAGCCGCCGCACCTTCGCGCCCGCGCCGGCGCCCTCGCAGAGCGCGAAGAACACGACGAGGAGCACCACCCCGAGGCTCGACGCCGCGCTGGCGACCGTGACCGCGGCCCCGCCGAGGAGGGGGACGAGGGACGCCGTGTGCAGCGTGCGCGAGAGGAGCTCCGGGTTCACCGGGAGGCCGCGCTCCGTGAGCGTCATGGCGAGCGCCTCGGTCATCGAGGACATCCGGACCAGGTAGACCGGCACCTTCTCCTCCAGCTCCACCCCGGCGATGGTGACCACCGCCCCGACGAAGACCAGGATCGCCAGATCGACGACGAGCGCGGCCAGCGCCCCGAGGGCCGCGGGCAGCCCGCGGCGGGTCACCCAGGTCGCGATGGGCGACGAGATCGCCGCGAGCGCGACGCCGAACAGCACCGGCACGAGGAACGGCTCGGCGTGGCGCAGCCCGACGATGACGACGACCGCCGCCGCCGCGACCACGACCCTCTGAGCTCGACGAGACATCGTGAAGATCCCCATGCCCAACCTCGCTGCTGACGGGTTCTCGCGTCACCTCCGCTCCGGTGGAGCGGAGGTGACGCAGTCCCGAGAGGAGCAAGGGATGCGCCACGCTCCGTCCCGCCCCGATCCGCGGCGCGACGGCGTGGATCGCTATCGCGCGGACACCCGGGCATCGCCGGCTTGCCCGCCGTTCAGCGGCACCGAGCCGTGCTGGGCGGCGTCGGTCTTCGGCGTCGTCCCGGTGACGTACGCCTTGACGGCCTCGACGAGGAACCTGAGCCCGGCCGCGCCTTCGTTGTCCCAGTACTCGCCCTCGCGCGGGCTCACGTGGATGAGCGCGAGGGAGGGATCGTCCTTGCCCTGCGGGAAGAACACCTTCGCCTGCTCCGACCACAGCGCCTCGATCTTCGTCCGACTCCGCACGATCGAGGCGCTGCCCGACAGCGACAGGAAGCGGCGCCCCTCCTGGAGGGTCACATTCACCTCCGGCTGCGACTCGATCTCATCGACCTTGCCCGAGTCGATGCTCGTCATGAACCAGACGTCCCCGGTGTCGCTGTCGACCTTCATGAGCGCCGTCGGACGCGCCCGCAGCGCCCCGTGGCTGGCGTGCGTGACGAGCATGGCAGTCCGGAACTTCTTGAGGATCTCCAGCAGCTTCTCCCGCGATCCAGTTTCCATGGTTTCCTCCATCGAGCTCCGGCCTCAGTGCCAGATCCGGACCATGGCCGGGGCGCGCGGTGGAGGGCGCGGATCATGGCTCTGCCGTGCCGCACCGAGCGTGCGCTCGAGGCATTCCGCCACAGCGTCTGGCGCGGCCCGCCGCGCCCGCGCAGCGCTGGAGCTGGGGGAGCGGGGAGGAGGAGGGGGAGAGGACCGAGGGCGGGCGGAGCTACGCTGCGCGGGCGAGCACGAGCGCCCCGATCACGAGCACGATGAGCGCGAGCGCGCCGGCGACCACCAGCGCCACCTTGCCCCACGCGATGGGCGCCGTGCCTGTGACGTGGCTCGCGTCCTGGCCGTGGACGACGGCGCGGTAGCTGCGTCCCTTGTAGCGGTAAGCGAGCACATACGATGGCAGCGCCAGCCGGCGCGTCTCGAGCGCGTGCAAGAGCACCGCCACGTGCACGTTGCGGAACGTGGACCCCGGGATCACGCCTCGCGTCAGGGCGTCCTCCGCGCTGGCGGCGATCCGCTCGCTGACGATCTTGCGCGCCGCCGAGCGCTGCGCGTCGAACTGCTCCAGCACCGCGTCGGGCGGTCCGAGCTGCTGCTGTGTCCGGTGCGCGGCGGGCACCGCCAGGTCGAGCCGGAAGTACGGCGCGAGCTCCCGGGCCTCGTCGAGCGAGAGCCCGCGTGAGGCGGACAGGAGCAGGTTGCGGAACGGCAGCTGCGTCTGTCCGGCGTGCGGGGCCCAGCTGCTCAGCCGGGCGCCCGCGTTCGAGTCCGCCGTCCAGCTCACCACGGCGTCCGCGCTGACGAGCCAGCCCGCCCACCAGATCGGGCGCAGCCCCTCGACCGTCGCCGCGCGCGAGAGATCCGACGGCCGGAAGAAGCCGAGCGTCGACATCCACCGCCGCAGCGCCTGATCGGCCTGATCGGGGGGCACCCCGAACGGGAGCAGCCAGTCGGCCTGATCGATCGGGTCGACCGGCTGCTCGATCCGCGTGACGGCGCCGCAGAAGCGGCACTTCGGCGCCTGCGCCTCGGCCGAGTACGAGACCGCGGCGCCGCACTCGGTGCACCGCAGCACCTGCACCGCCTGCGGGGCCGGGGCGCGGCCCTGCGGCGCGGCGAGGCCGCAGACGGCGCAGCGCAGGTCCCCCGCCTCCAGCGGCCCCTGGCAGCGCGCGCAGCACGGCCCCGTGGCGCTCGTGGTGGCCGAGGCGACGTCCATGTTCACGCTCATCGCGCCCCTCCGGTCGGTGCGGGCCTGCTCTCGCCGGGGCGGACGCGCTCGGTCGGCGCGGGGGCGGCGGCGGGCGGCCTCGCGGCGCCGCGTCGCTCGGTCGGATCGCGGCCCCGGTCGCGCGCCGCGGCGAGGACGAACGGCGCTGCGATCAGCGCGATCACGAGCACGACGGCGAGGGCGATCTTGATCCAGGAGAGGGGGGCCTTGCCGTGGATCGCGCCGGTCTGGCCGTTGATGAGGACCCGGAAGGGCGGCTTCTGCGGGTCGTGCCGGATGGCGAGCACCCAGAGGGGCACATAGAGCAGCTCGAGCGTCTCGCGGTCGAGGTGCGTCTCGTGCGTCAGGCCGTGGTGGCTGTCCCCGGGCATGAAGCCCGAGAGGTCGCGGCCGATCTTCTCCAGCGCCTCCCGCCGCGCGAGGCCGTAGCACTCGGCCTGGGTCATCGTCGGCTCCTCGGCGATCCAGCCGCTGAGCACCGCGGGCGTGTAGCGCCGCATCGTGCGGAGGTCGAACGGCTCGATCGCCTCGAGCTCGGCGTTCGGGACGGCGCGAGACGCCACGACGAGCACGTCCATGACGTAGGTCGCATGCTGGCCTTCGAGGTGCCGGTGCTCGGTCCTCGTGACGACGCGCGTCCGGGTGACGCTGTTCCCCTTGTCGTCGGTCGTCGTGTACGTCTCGGTTTGCTGGTAGTCCTCGCCGATCTGCGCCGCGTAGCGCGTCTGCGCCATCGCCGAGTACAGGTAGGCGGGCGTGTAGACGCCGCGGATCGCGTCGATCGTCGCCGTCTTGACGCTGGACTGCACGAAGAAGCTCCGCTTTCCCAGCCACGCCTTGACAGCGCCCTGCGCGCTCTCCCGGGTCGTGGTGAACCCGACGACGAAGTGCGGCGACGGCCGATCCTGGGAGGGCGGCCGCTCCACCACCGAGGGCGACGCGCAGTAGGGGCACACCGCGGTCCGCTGGTCCGCTTCGACGCGCAGCGAGGCGCCGCAGGTCTCACATTCGAGTTGCACCGGCGCCCGAGAGAACCGCACCGGGGGGCGCGGCGTCAACAGGGAAGGGGTGGCGTGGCGTCGACAGGAGAGGCGTGCGCGGCGTCACCGAGAACGCGCCGCGCGCCGTCAACAGGGAACGGGCGGCGGGCGGCTCCCGAGGTCGGCGGGAGATGCCGAGTCGCCGGTGTCTTGCTGCGGTGTCTGCCGCATCAGCGGAGACAGCGGGCTCCGCGCCCAGCGCCTGACCGCGGCGTCCGGCCAGGGCTGCCAGCGGGCGCTTGCCTGCGGTGAGCGGGCCGCCGCGGCGGATGCGCGCGGGGCGCGCGCCCCGGCGCGCAGGCGCGGCGCGGGCCGCGGCTCGTCGAGGAAGCGGAGGAGATCGGGGGCCAGATCGGCCACCGCCTCCCGGTGCGGGTAGTGCCCCGCCTTGGCGAAGCGGCGCACGGCCGCGCCTTCGATGTAGCGGTCGATGTCCGCCGCGTGGCGCGCCGGGATCACCTGGTCGCGCTCGCCCCAGTAGACGGCGAGCGGCGGTATCTCCGGGAGCCGATGAGCGATGTCCATGAGGTGATGGCGCTGGCCGCGCAGATCGATCGCGTGGCGGAGCGTGCGCGACAGGGCGCGCGCCGTGCCGGGCCGCGCGTTCATCCTGGCGAGGTGCCTGCGCTCTTCCGCGTTGAAATCGCCGCCGAGCACCAGCACCCCCGCGTGCGTGCCGACGCCCATGAGCACGGGCGCGGCCAGCTCGATCAGCCCGGTCACGGCGGCGAGGCGCAGCGGCAGCGCGACCTCCGTCCCGATGCCGCCCGCGGCGACCAGCCCGACGCGGTGGATGCGCCCTGGCCGCTCGGTGGCCACGCACATTGCAATGCTGCCGCCGTACGAGTGCCCCACCAGATCGAAATCGCCGAGCCGGAGGGCACGGATCCATTCAGCGACCACGCCCGCATACCACGCGACCGTATAGGGCGCGTCGGGCCGAGCCGAGTCGCCATGGCCGGGCAGATCGAGCGCGACGACCCGGCGCCCCGCCGCCGCGAGCGCGGGGGCGAGGCGGTTCCAGGTCCGACAGCTATCGGACAGGCCGTGTACCAGGACCACGGGGCGCTGGTCCGCTCCGCCGTTCCGGGAGGGGGTCCACTCTTGCCAGTGGACCTCGCCAGCAGAAAGGACGCGAACATGGCTGCGACACGTGACCGACATGTTCTTCATCAAGAGTTCGCACGAAGTGCCGCGTCTGTCCAGATTGCACAGCTGGGATGGGAAGCTCGGGGGAGGGGGTGCCGCGAAGCGAGCTTCGCGTCCGATGTGGGTTTTGCAGCGCCGGCGTACGCCGTGCTGGGCGCATCATGGTGATCCCCGGAGGGCATCACCATGATGCGATTTGCCAGCCTGCGCCCCCAGGCTGCGCATCGTAGCGAGAGGCGCGATTGCAATTCGTGGCTGCATTGTGTTCGCGCTCATTGCCGGTGTCGCTGGCGCCGTCATTGGATGTGCCGCTCCGCGCGACGCGCCAAGCGCACAGGCGGCCGCCCAGGTGCGGCTGCTCATCGACGCCGCCGTCGAACGGTCAGCAAGGCCAGCCCGCCGCGCTCCTCGGGGGCCAGCCTCGCGCTCGACCGCCGCGGCGGCGCCCCTCGTCCCGGAGGACGGGGCAAGAAAAAAGAAGAGGAGTTCCATGCAGCGCTCGACCGTCTCCCGTGCCCGAATCGGCACAAGGCGCCGCCACCGGGCGATAACGAGAGACGTGGGGCCGCCGCTGTGCCAGCCTGAACCCCGCGGTGTCAGGCCGCGCAAGGTCGAGCCGCGAGCGGGCGTGGAGCGCGAAGAGGCTCGCTCCGCGAGCCCTCCCGCAGCGGCATCGCGATGGACCGAGCGGCCCTTCCCCTCGCGAACTGCACGAGATGACGAGATGCGAGACCTCGAGAGAAATTCACAGGATGCGCGGGCGATGCTGCGCGAGGCGGCTGACGCGGCGACCTCCGCGCGCCGCGTCGTCCGTCACGTCCTCGAGGGGCTCGAATCCATCATCGCGCTCCGCGCCTCCGCCGGAAGCGCGCAGGACATCCATCGCGTGCGGGATCTGGTCGACGATCTCCGCGCCGCGCGGAGGTCGGCGGGCATCTCGTTGCGTGCGGCGCAGCGCACCGCGGACGGCGCGCTCCACGCGCTCGGCGGGGAGTCGCCCGGCGATCGAGCGCGGACTCGAGCCCGCGACCGCGCCGCGCTGAAGGGCCGGCACAGCTCGCACCGTCGGCGGATCCGGCGAGCGTCCCGAGCGCAAACGCCGCGACCGTCCGGCCTGAAGCGCGAGCGCCATGGCGACGCTGCCCGCGCGCGACCCCCTGATCGAGCGCGCGATGCGGCACCGGCATGAACATTGCTCTTCCCTGGCGACCGTCGAGGCGACGTAGCGCCCATGCGTGACGCGAACGAGCACAGCGCCTGCGTGGACGCCTGGATGGATCGGGCAGCTCGGGGCGCGCCGCCCGACCGCCTCATCCAGCTCTTCGAACGAGCGTTCAACGCCCTGTGGTGGCGCGCCCACGTCACCCTCGGGGAGGTCACGCTCGGCGCCATCGTGGATCGCGTTCTCTACTATGCCTCCGAGCGATCCCCGGTCCTCTCGTCGCTCAGGATGGAGTCGGGCGGGATCTGCTGCGTGGAGCTCCACGAGCGCGCCGGGGGCGTGCGCCGCGACCAGATCGAGGAGGGGCTCCGGTTTATCCTGGTGGAGTTCCTCACGGTCCTCGGAAACCTGACGGCGGAGATCCTCACGCCGGCGCTCCACGCGGAGCTCTCGAAGGTCGCGCAGGGGGAGGGGGGTGGGATCGAGAGAGCGTCGGAGAGCGCGCCCGGGATCTCCGAGGGCGAGGACGGCGAGGAAGTGGAGCCATGACGAAGAAGACGGCCATCGCGCGCATCGAGACGGGGGTGCGAAACCTGGATGGGCTGTTCGGGGGGGGGCTGCCGAAGGGGTCGATCGTCGTCGTCGCCGGCCCGCCGGGCGCGGGCAAGACGATCCTCACCCAGCAGATCTGCTTCCACAACGCCTCGGCCAGGACCCGGGTCCTCTACTTCAGCACGCTCTCGGAGCCGACCGCGAAGACGCTGCGCTACCTGAATCAGTTCGACTTCTTCGACGCCGGGAAGATCGACGGGGGAATCCAGTTCGTCGACCTCGGCGCCATCCTCCGGACGAAGGGCCTCGACGGCGCCTTTCGGCTCGTCATGGATCACGTCAAAAAGGTCAAGCCGTCCATGGTCGTCATCGACAGCTTCAAGGTCTTCGACGACCTCGCCAAGTCCAAGGAAGAGCTCCGGAAGTTCGGCTACGAGCTCGCGATCAACCTCATGGCGTGGGAGACCACCACCTTCTTCCTCGGAGAGTTCGGGCACGGCGACATCGAGACCAACCCGCTGTTCTCGATCGTCGACGGGCTGATCATGATCAACCAGCGCCAGGAGTCCGGCGAGCAGCGGCGGGTCATCCAGATCGTCAAGATGCGCGGCACCGACCACAGCCGCGAGGAGCACTCGTTCGCCATCACGCGGGCCGGCATCGACGTGTTCGCGCCCCGCCTCACCATCCACCGGGCGGCCGTCGAGGGCAAGGAGCCGCGCCTCAGGACGGGCATCTCGAGGCTCGACGAGCTCCTCGGAGACGGGATCCCGCGTGGCTCCAGCCTCCTCATCGCCGGCGTGGCGGGGACCGGCAAGACGGTGCTCTCGCTCGAGTTCATCTACCGCGGCGCGAAGGCCGGCGAGAAGGGGATATTCTTCTCCTTCGAGGAGAGCGATGCGCGGCTGCGCGCCACCGCCCGTGGCCTCGGCTGGGACCTCGACGCCGAGATCGAGCGCGGGATGGTCGAGATCGTCTTCATCCCGCAGCCCGACATCCTGGTGGAGGGGCACCTGCTCATGCTCAGCGAGCGGATCCTCGGCATGAAGGCGCGGCGTGTGGTCGTCGATTCGGTCTCGGTCTTCCTGCACAAGGTCAAGGACCCGCAGGTAGACCGAGAGAAGATCTTCCAGCTCGCCAGCGTCATCCACAACGCGCAGGCGGTCGGCTTCCTCGCCACCGACATCCCCTACGGCACCAACCAGATCAGCCGCTTCGGCGTCGAGGAGACCGTGGTCGACGGGGTCATCCTCCTCTCCTCGACGGAGGAAGGGCTCGAGCGCCAGCGCTACATCGAGATCTACAAGCTCAGGAACACCGCCCACCTCAGGGGCCGGCACAGCATCCACATCGGCCCGGGCGGGCTCATCGTCTATCCCCGTTACAACGCGGAGGCGGCGTTCGGCGAGCCGCCGCCCCCCCTGGACACGGCGCGGCGCCTGCCCTCCGGCGTGCCCGGGCTCGACGGGCTGCTCGGCGGAGGGCTGCTCGAGCGCAGCGTCACCCTCCTCTCCGGGAGCGCGGGCATCGGGAAGAGCACCCTGTCGCTGCAGTTCCTCCTCGAAGGCTGCCGCCGCGGAGAGCCGGGGCTCTACCTCGCCCTCGAGGAGGGGCCCGCGCAGCTCATCAGGACCGCGGAGGCGCTGGGGCTGCCGCTCCAAGAGGCGATCGAGAAGGGGCTCGCCGAGGTCATCTACCTCTCGCGGGAGCGCGTCCGCCCGAGCCAGCTCCTCTCGCTCCTGACCGACAAGATCCGCACGCAGAAGACGCGTCGATTCGTCCTCGACAGCGTGAGCCACCTCGCGGCCGAGGGCATCCCGGACGACGAGCTGCGGCAGCTCCTCTACGCGCTGATCACGCGGTTCAAGGCGCTCGGCGTGACCACCCTGCTCACGCTCGAGTCGAGCGTGATGTACTCCAGCGAGACCGTCACCGACCGCAGGTTCTCTCCGGTGGCCGACAACCTCGTCGTGCTCCGGTACACGCCCATGCCGGGCGAGATCAGGCCGACCCTCATGGTCGTGAAGACGCGCGGCAGCGAGCACGATTTCGGCGCCTACCACTTCACCGTGGGGAAGGGCGGCGCCCGGATCGGGCGGCGCGCTGACCTGGGTGCCCCTCTGGCGGCGAAGAACACCGAGCGCCGGAGGCGAACGACGAAATAGGAGGCGGGGATGAGCACCGGCCGCCGGAAGAAGGAACCGCCGAGAGCGCACCAGAGAGAGGCGAGGAGCGACGACGCGCGCGGCGAGCAGGAGCCGGCGCGGCGCGGCGGCGAGGCTCCGGCCGCCGGAGGCCTCGAGCGCGCGTACCCTCGCGTCCTGTACCTCTACGAGATCAGCAAGCAGCTCACGCGCTTCGAGGGCGCCGAGCGGACCGTCCCGTCGGTCCTCGCGACCCTCGCGCGGGCGCTCCCCCTCCGCACCGCGCTCGTCCTCCTGGGAGTCCCGGGTCGCCCCGGGGTCAAGACCATCGTCTGGAGCGCCGAAGGTGTCGGCGCCGATCGACTCCAGGCAGCGAGATCCCGTGCCGCGACCTCGTACGCTTACCTCACCGGCTCGGAGGCCGCGCGGCCGGCCGATCCGGACGGCGGGCCGGCCGCGGCGAGCGCGCCCTCCGGACAGCCTGCCGGGGCCCCGCGGGCCGAGGCAGAGGAGCGCGGGTGCTTCCTCGTCCTCCCTCTCGTCATCGACCGCGGGCCGATCTTCGGCGCTCTCCAGATCGAGGGCGCCGCCCGTCTGGAGGAGCCGGATCTCGTGTTCATGAACGCGGCGGTCAACCAGCTCGCGATCGCGCTCGATCGCCAGGCGATCATCGACGCCAAGCAGGCGGTCGCGGAGGAGGCGCGTGCAGCGGCCCAGCGGAGGCAGGCCGAGGCCGACGAGCAGCGGGCGCTCGCCGAGGCGCTGCGGCAGCGCTACGAGGCGCTGGTGGACAACCTCGCTCGAGCGTTCGTCTGGGAGGCCGACGCGCGCACGCTCCAGGTCCTGTACGTGAGCGCGCGGGCCGAGGAGCTCCTCGGCTATCCGCGCGCGCGGTGGCTCGCGGAGCCCGACTTCTGGAGCCGCTGCGCCGAGCCGGACGATCGCTGCGAGCTCGAGCGGGCGCTCCGGAGGACGCTGGCCGCCGAGCGGGACCAGCGCTGCGACCATCGCTGCCGGACGGCGGACGGTCGCGTGCTCTGGCTCCACACCGGCATGCACCTGGTGAAGGACAGCGCCGGCGCGCCTCGGCTTCAAGGTGTCTCGATGGACGTCACCCCCGCGAAGGAGGTGGAGGCGAGGGTCCGTGAGCAGCTCGAGTTCACGCGGGCGGTGACCGGCAGCATCGGCGAGGGCGTGATCGCGATGGATCGCGAAGGGCGGATCACCTTCTTCAACCCCGCGGCCGAGCGCTTGCTCGGCTGGACGACGGAGGAGGTCGTGGGGCGGCGCGTCCAGGAGGTCGTCCGGTTTCGACGCGCGGATGGGACGTCCATACCTGACGAGGATCACCCCGCGCTGCGAACGATCCACACGGGCGAGCCGGTCCGGAGCGACGAGGACGTGGTTTCACGCCGGGACCGAGCGGCCTTGCACGTCAGCTGCACGTTCGCCCCTCTGCAGCGAGCAGGGCAGGTCTCGGGGGCGGTGCTCGTCTTCCGGGGTATCATGGAGGTGAAGCGAGCCGAGCAGGTGCAGCGATTGTTCGCGGAGGTCAGCGCGGTCCTCGCCTCCTCGCTCGACTACGCGGAGACGGTCTCCTCGGTGGCGCGCCTGTCGGTGCACGCCCTGGCCGATCTCTACTTCGTCGACCTGGTCGACGAGAATGGCCGTGTCGAGCGCCTCGCGCCGACGTCCGCCGATCCCGCGAAGCAACGGCTGGCCGAGCGGATGGGGGATTTCGCCCAGCGGCCGGGCTGGGAGACCCCGCAGGCGCGGGTGCTGCGGAACGGCGAGCCGCTCCTCATCCCTGAAATCACCGAGTCTGCCGTGGGGGCCGCCGCCCACGATCCGGGCCATCGAGGGTCTCTCCGCGCAGGAGGCTCGGGAGCGGTGATGGTGGTGCCGCTCGTGGCCCGCGGGCGGACGATCGGCACGCTCACGTTCGTGACGGCGGAGCCGAGCCGCCGCTACTCCGCCGCCGATCTGGTGGTGGCCGAGGAGGTGGCGCGCCGGGCCGCCACGGCCGTGGAGAATGCGCGCCTGTACCAGCACGCGCAGCGCGCCATTCGCACGCGGGACGATTTCCTCGCCATCGTCTCTCACGATCTCAAGAATCCGTTGAGCGCCATCTTGACGGCCGCGGCTCTCCTCATGCGGACATTGCCGGCCGACGAGGCGGGAGCGCACGACAGGAGGAAGGCCGAGGTCATTCTCCTCGCCGCGCAGCGGATGCTCCGGATCATCGGTGATCTGCTCGACGTCGCCGCCATCGAGGCGGGCCGGCTGTCGGTGGAGAAGCGGATGCACGCGGCGGGCGCGCTCGTCCACGACGCGATCGAGATGGAGCGGGCGCTGGCGGCGCAGAAGCACCTGGTGCTCGAGGGCGAGATCCGCGGCGGGGGCGACTTCGAGGTGCGCTGCGATCGCGAGAGGGTCCTCCAGGTCTTCGCGAACCTGATCGGCAACGCGATCAAGTTCACCGCGGAGGGAGGGGCCATCACGGTCCGAGCGGAGCCACGCGGCGACGAGGCGCTCTTCGCCGTGACGGACACGGGGGCGGGGATCCACGCCGACGAGCTCCCTCACATCTTCGATCGTTTCTGGCAGGTGTCGGAGACCGCGCGTCTGGGGACCGGGCTGGGGCTCACCATCGCGAAGGGCTTCGTGGAGGCCCTCGGCGGGAGGATCTGGGCGGAGAGTCAGCTCGGCGCTGGCGCCACGTTGTTCTTCACGCTCCCCCTCGCCCGGCCGGAGGGAGCCGCCGCCGGAGGGAGCCGCTAGAGAACGTCGTCCCGCGCCCCCAGCCTGCGCGTAGTAGCGAGCGGTGCAATGACAAGTCGCAGCTGCCTTGTGTTCGCGCTTGTTGCCGGTATCGCTGGCGCCTTCATTGGACGCGCCTCGCCGCGCGACGCGCCAGGCGCACAAGCATTTCCGAGCGCATCGTCCCCGAGTTCGACGGCGGCATCTCCCGGCCGTGGCTGCAGAGAGGAACGCGCCGTTCTCGCCTCGACCAGGGCACAACTGGAACTCTGCATGGCCCTTCGTTCGCGGGTTCCCGAGGCCGAGCCATCTGGCGTTGCCAATCCATCCGAGGTCGATCCTCCGGAATCCCAGCCCTTCGACCAGCGCATGTCGAAGGTCGAAGAGATCCGTCGGAATCGCCGGCTCTTGGACAGCTATTCCGAGGCCGTGGTCGTCCAGCACCATGATGGGAGAACCGGTGTCTACAAACCTGACGAATGGCCGGATGACGGCGATGGGTACATCGTCGCGCGCAAGTTGCCCAGCGGACGGCTCGGAGTTTATGCAGGGCCAGACGCCGGACCACGCACAGATCCCGACGCATTCCGGCCCTGGGATCCTCCGATCCCTCCGCGACGCGTCTGGAAGCGTGAACCGGATGGGACGATCACAATCGACGGAAAGCCTGCGAGCCCTGGCGTGCAGTTCATGTTCGGCGGAAAGATCGAACAACCGTCGAAGCCGCCGCAGTGAGAATGCGCCATGACAAGTTCTCGCGCCTTCGGGTTCGTCATCATTGCCGGGGCTGGCATCCTTGGCGTCTTCCTCGGACGCGCCGTACCCCACGATGCGCCAGGTGTCGCAGCGGATGCTAGGGGGTCACCCACGTCTCCGGGCACGACGCCTGCCGACGATGAGTGCGAGGCCGAACGAAGCGCCCTGGCCTCGACCAGGCAAAAATTGGATGTGTGCATGGCCATTGACACGGCGGAGCCAGAGGCCGCGCCGTCCAGCGTTCCTGAGACCCCCGAACCCGAGCCTCCAGCTTCCAATGTCGAGCCGACCCTCCAAGAGATCATCGCCGAAGAGATCAGGAGCTATCACGGTCGTCTGGACAGCCTACCCGAGGCTGTGATCGTTCAAGAGGCGGATGGAACGATCGGCATCCATAAGCCCGGCGATTGGCCGAGCGACGGCGACGGCCTCATCATCGGACGAAAGCTCCCCAGCGGAGAGATCGGATGGTATGCCGGGCCAGATGCTGGACCACGCTCCGATCCTGCCGCGTTTCGACCAACCAAGTCCGTAATCGTCTTTGCGCACGACTTCGTGCGCGAAGCAGACGGGGCGATCAGAGTACGTCGAGGTGCTCCCGCTTGGATAAAGCGCAGGCTCGGCGAGAGGGTCGATGCGCCGGCGAGTCCGTAGCTCATCGAGATCGATGCAGAACCGCTCTTCGGTCGCGCTGAGGCGCCGGCCGATTGCGGTCGGGCCAGGGCGGCGTGGGCGCGGAGGACGGCGCCGGGGGCGAGCTCTGGCGCGATGGAGAAGACCGCCCGATCCGTCGAACGAGCTGGCCCGCGACACGGCCTACTCCCGGAAGCGCAGCGTCTCCACGGCGACGCCATCCTCTCCTGTCGTCATGGTGCCGTCATGGCTCCAGCTCGTGCCGCCTTGGCCCGGCAGGCCCAGCTCGAAGGTGACCCCCTCCAGCGTGAGCTGGTCCTCGTCGAGGTAGGCGATCCCGATCACGTCGCCGCCGCGCCCGGGGCAGCCGTAGCCGCCGTCCGTCCCCTTGTCGCCCTCCCATCCCGTCTCGGTCAGGCGCCCGATGCCTCGGCCGGCCGCCCCAACTGGCGCACGGACAGAATTTGTACGCCTGGTTGCCCATTGACGCCACGCTCGACTGAGAAGAGTCTCGAGTGGTGCGGCTCGTCAGCGAACCTGCGGCGAGCCGCGGGGCGTGAGCTTAACTCTACTGCGGGAAGTCGAGCTGCGAGGCAAACCGCCATGACGCCAAGGAACCAGGGAAATAGGAGGCGAAATGCCGGGACGGCCCTTACTATCTCCTCTTGGCGGCCTTGGCGTCATGGTGGTCTGCCGGCTGATCTGGGGCAACCTCCAGCAATAGTGTTAAGGTGGGCATTGCACCATGCAGAGGCTCCCTATGATAGCGTCGTCTCCATGCGGGCAGATGCTCCCTGACGATATGGCGGTCAGCTCAACCGTCGGACCAGTTTTGCGACTGGAGGCGACATGAAGGTCAGTGTAATTCTGATCTGTGGCTTCGTTGCTGCGTGCAACTACGACATGGGTGAGTGCTACCTTCGGGATGATCGTGGTGAGGGCGTCGGCGCAGGCGTCATCACCCCGGGTGGGGCCGGAGGCTTCGGAGATGCGCCACCGGATCCGCAAGACGAGCTGGAGCGTTCCGAGTGCAGTGAAGCCGTTGAGGCAGCAGCCCAGGTGAATTGCGCATCCCCCGGCAGCAATACGTGCGTAGACCAGTGCGAGGCGATCGGTGCCTACTGCGTTCATCACGCTTCGCATCCGTACAGCCCGAGCAGCGGGGTTGGCGATCTGTACTGGTGCAAAGGTGGCAAACCCACGTGGACATGCTCTTATCAGTATTCAAATGGAGACAACTGCACCATCATCAATCCAATTGGAACTTGGCTTTGTCGATATCAGTTTGACAAGTAGAGGACGGGGAAATGACGCGTGAGCGGCAAGTGGCGCAGGCGCTCTCCGAGGGGCTTAACTGTCTCTCTGCGATCGTGGAGTCGCTCGACGTCGGTGCGTCGGTGTCCGAGCTCCCGACGAATGAATGGCTGGGGACTCTGTGCGCGATGGGAGACGCCTTCGATGCGATTCTATCCAGAGAGGTGACGACGACGCTAGTCGTGCGGCAGGCTGACTGTGACTTCGTGCGAAGGTTGGTCGGCTTGGTGCTGGAGTGGACGACTACGCGCCAGCCTCCACAAGAGCTGCGGACGATGATCGAGTCTATTTTGAAGATCTTCGATCGTCGCGGCACCGAATCTGCTCCTGATACGCAGAAGTGACGAGGCGCCCGCCAGCGTAAGAGCTCGCTCGCGACACGGCCTACTCAGGAAAGCGCAGCGTCTCCACGGCGACGCCATCCTCTCCTGTCGTCATGGTGCCGTCGTGGCTCCAGCTGGTGCCGCCTGGGCCCGGCAGGCCCAGCTCGAAGGTGACCCCCTCCAGCGTGAGCTGGTCCTCGTCGAGGTAGGCGATCCCGATCACGTCGCCGCCGCGCCCGGGGCCGCCGTAGCCGCCGTCGCCGCCGTCGCCGCCGCGGCCAGCGCTGCACGCCCGCGCGCCGTCGTAGCCGTCGCCGCCGTACCCGCCTCGTCCGGCTTGGCCGCCTTGCTGGGGCGGCCCTCCGTCGCCTCCCGCCCCGCCGGCGGGCGCCTTGATGACGCTGTCCCGGACCGTCACCCTGGCGTGCAGCGCGGCGATGCCGATCGACGGCGAGCCGTTCTCGCCGGCTCGACCCCCCCGGCCGCCACAGCCGCCAGCGCCTCCGGAGCCGCCGCCGGCCCCTCCCTTGTCCGCCGCCGTGCACACGGCGAGCCCGCCGCGCCGGCCGCCGCCCCCGCCTCCGCCCTGGCCCGGCGTTCCCCAACCGCCGTCCGTCCCCTTGTCGCCCTCCCATCCCGTCTCGGTGAGGCGCCCGATGCCCTGGCCGGCCGCTCCCGCCGCTCCCGGGGTCCCGGGGCGCCCGGACCGGCCGTGCTCGCAGGCGCTCCCCTCGCGCTCCGCGTGGCCGCCGAGGCCTGAGGTCGGGTCGGCCGCCGGCACCGGTTCGCCGGTGTCTCCGTCTTCGGCCCGCGCGGGCAGCCCATCACCGCCTTTGCCGCCGGTGCTCGACGTTCCGTCGTCACACGGGTTCGTCACCGCCGCGCCTCCGGGGATCCTGGCGGCGGAGCACGCGTTCTCACCGAGCAGGCCATCGGGGCCGGCCGCTGCTCGGCTCGGCCATGCCTCCCCGTCGTGGCCCGCCCTGCCGCCGTTGAGCGCCCTGATCTCGCTGCGGACGATCTCCACCGCGGTGTTGGACTGAACGAGCACCCCGATGGGGGCCCCGCTCAGGACCCACACGTGATCGAGCGTCGAGACCCCGTCCGCGGCCCCCGTGTCGCCGGGGCGCGCCGGCTCGACGATCACCGCGATCCGCTCATCCACCTCGGAATTGATGCGGCCGCGGCTGTCGCTGCTCCGGCGCCGCCATTCGAGGAAGTCGAAGCCGGCATGGATGTCCACGCCGGAAGGAAGCCTGATCGTCCCCACGAAGGTATCGGTGGGCATGAACACGCGACCGCGCCCGGTGCGAGCGAGCTCGATCGCCCGCTGGACCGAGCGAACCGGCCGGTCCTTCGTGCCGGGGTTCGCGTCGTTGCCGTCGAGGATCTCGCTGTTGACGAACACCCCGCAGCCGTCCATGGCGCGATCCGCGGCGAGCTCCTCCAGGCACGTCGACTCCGGGACGGCATCGCCCGGACAGGCGGACGGAGCGTCGCACGGCGGTGCGCCGCCCGGCTCGTTCACCTCCGGAGAGTTCCCGCAACCGGCCATGGCGAGCGGCAGGACGACGAACGGAAGGAACACGGACTTCACGCGCATGGGCATGCCTCACCGGAAGCGTCCCTGGGGACGCACGCTATCCAAGGCGCTAACGGGGCAGCTCGTTCGGCCCGCTGAACGCCTGGGTCTCCGCCGAAGGAGCGGAACCGCCTTTGCCAGCCACATCGAGCGTGCCGGCGTTCCCCGCGAGGCCGCCCTCGCCAGCCGGTCCGAACTTGATGACGGCGCCGGGCCGGAGGGCCAGGTTGGGGACCACGTAGGCGACGCCGATGGACGGGCCGCCGAGCCCGCCGCCGGCGTCGCCCCCGCGGCCGCCGTTGCCGCCGTAGCCGCCATGGCAGGCGTCCAACATCCCGGGCACGAACCCCTTGCCACCGTACCCACCGTGCTTGCCGAAGCCGCCCGGTTGGCCCGTTCCGCCGGTCCCCCCGTTCCCGCCGCGGCCCGTGACCACCTCGGTGGCCTCGATCGTGAGCTCCGTGCCCTCCAGCGCCACGATGCCGATGCTCGCGCCGCCGTAGCCGCCGCCCTTGCCGCCAAGGCCACCGCAGCCGCCGCCGCCCCCCGAGCCGCCGGCCGCCCCGGTCTGGGGTCGGGAGGCCGGGCACACGGGGAGACTCACGCCGTCGCGCGACTTGCTTCCACCCCCGCCGCCTCCGGCCTGGCCGACGCCGCCCCGCTCCCCGTCGTCACCGCGGACACCGATCCACCCGTCGTCGTTGAGATAGCCAATTCCGGCCGCGCCGCCGGCGCGGCCACGGTCCTCGCCGGGCGCGCCAGCTTTCCCGTCGCTGCACGCCGTGCTGCCGGCGCCGGCTCCTCCGAGGCCCTTGCCCTCGGGGTTCGGTGCGGGCTCGGGCTGTCCCAGAGCGCCGTCGCCCCCCTGCTCGATCCCGCCGTCGCCCCCGTACCCGCTCGTCGACTCGATGCCCTCGCCGCACGCGGTCACGACCGGGAGGGCGCCCATCGCGGCGTCCGCCGTGCAGGCATCCGCCCCGTCGTTCCCGAACTGCCCGCTCTGCGCGCGGGCGCTCGGCGCGTCCTCGCCGGGCTCCCCGTCCTTGCCGTTGCCCGCGATGACCACGCTCGACACCAGCTTCACCCTGGCGCCGTAGCTCAGGATCACCGCGATCGACGACCTGCCGTCGATCGCCGAGGCGTCCGCCGCCACGACGCGCACGCCGGAGATCGTCGACGTCGCGTCCTCTCCCTCGATGACGCGCAGCGGGACTCCCCCGGGCGGCGCGATGGTCGTCCGCTGAGCGGGCCCGCCGAACGACCAGTCGCCTCCGTCGCAGCGTCGGCCGCCCCAGAGATCGACGCCCGAGGGCAGGGAGATCGCCTCCTCGAACACCTCGCCGCAGGCGTACACGCGCCGGGTCGGCGCCTCGCCGCCGCCTCGTCCGGTCGTGGCCAGCTCGACCGCGCGCTGGAGCGTCTTCACCGGCGCGTCCTTCGTGCCGGCGTGGTCGTCGTCGCCGTGCTCGCTGGCGAAGACCCCGCACGCGTCGAGCGCCTGCGCCTTGCCGGGCTCTCCCTCGCACGGTCCGGGCGAGGGCTCCGGATCGGGGGCGCAGTCCAGCCCTTCCCAGCAAGCATCGGAATAACGGCACGCGGTCGACGTGCTCGCGCTCCACGCGCAGAGCACAACAGCCACAACGGATACTCGCCTGGTCGCGTTGCGCTCGTTCCGCATTCCGCGTGCACGGTAGTTGCGCCAGCCGCTCGGCGTCAACACGCAGGAACGGCATCAAGGATGCATTTGTCCGTGGAAAATGTCTCTCGATAACGCAATGCGACCCGCGGGTCAGCGGCATGTGCGGGCTCTTCGCTTCCGGCGGGCGCTCGATCCGTCCAGTGCAGCGGAGCGACACCGCGCCGTGACGCGCGCTCACTCCACCAGAAAGTAGCGCGCGTCTCGCTTGATATCGAAATGGAAGTGGTCCGCGTGCGCCTCGTTCGCGTTGGGCGTGAGAACGACGTTGAACAGCCCGCTCGTGGAGATGGAACAGAGGATCTCCCGCAGCTCGAGCGCGTGGGGGCTGGGCGCCTTCGGCTCCGATCCGGGGCCGCACGGCGGCGCGCCGATGGCGCCGAGCCAGTCGGCCTTCACGTCGAGTCGGGTCCCGTCGGCCTTCACGAAGGCAGCGACGTCGATGGCGAGACCGAGGGCGTGCTGGTTGGGGCGCCTGGGCGCCGCCGCCGGCTTCTTCGCGGCGCGCTCGCCCGGTTTCGCCGCTTTGACGGCGGCCTTCAGGGTCTTCTTGCCTGCCGGCGGCTTCGCGGGCGCCTTCGGCGGCGCCACGGCGCCGGCTGGACCGGGCCGGTGCATGCTGAAGTGCACAACCTCGACGATCCCGCGCGTCGTCAGGAAGGCGGCGAGATCGTCGAGCGCGAGGACCAGCCGGCAATCGGCGATGTCGAACGGGGAGGCCGACCTGGGCTTCGCCACGCCGTCGCCGCGGAACGTGACCCCGCGCAGCGCGCCGGTGATCCTGACCGGCCGGTCGACCAGCACGGCGCCGCGCGCCGGGGCGTGCGGGATCGCGCGGCGCTTCATCTCCCTGTCGCACGCGTCGGCCGAGAGCGCCCCGTAGGTGGCCGCGCGCGACGAGGCGGACCACGCGGGCAGCTCGAACCGCGCGCCGCCCCCGTCCCAGCCGCCGTCCAGGAGGGCGGCCGCGCCGTCCGCAGGCGCAGGCGCGCCGGCGTCGCCGTCCAGGGGGCCGTCCCCGCCATCCGCGAGCGCCGTCGCCGCACCGGGGGGCGCGGGCGCCGCCGCTGCGGGGGCGTCGACCGGCTCCTCCGAAGCGTGGCGTAGTGAGGCGATGCCGAGCGGCGTGAGGAGCGCCGCAGCGCCGATCAGGGCGGCGCCCAGGGTCAGCGCACGGCGGGAAGGGAGCGCGCTCATCTCTGGCGGAGCTTAGGAGAAACCGGGCAGTCTGGCAGCCTTCGTGGCACCGGACACGGTCCGGGGGAGGCTCCCCGCAGCCTTCCCGGCACCGGACACGGTCCGGGGGAGGCTCCCCGCAGCCTTCCCGGCACCGGACACGGTCCGGGGGAGGCTCCCCGCAGCCTTCGTGGCACCGGACGCGTTCCGGGGGAGGCTCCCCGCAGCTTTCGTGGCACCGGACACGGTCCGGGGGAGGCTGCCGGCAGCTTTCGTGGCACCGGACACGGTCCGGGGGAGACTGCCGGCAGCCTTCATGGCACCGGAGGCGGTGGTCGATAGCGGTGTTCGCCGGTTCATGGCACAGCGCGTGCCGCCCATTCACCGACACACTCAGCGCGCCTGTCACGGCGCCAGCAGCGCCCGAACCGATGGCTCGGGCTCCGCGAGGCCAGGCTCCCTTCTGCCAGGGCGACGGCGCTTCCAGCCCCGCGCAGGCCCGAGCGCCATGGCGCAAGATTACGACGTTTGGCCGCACCGCCGTCAGGAAATCAACGGGTAGGTCGATTGACGGCCTGGCGGGGATGATTATCCCTGCCCAGAACGTCCGGCGTGCCGCCTGGCGTCATCATCACATCCAGCGCGCGGGGTAGAGGAGCGCCTGTTCTCCGCTGCTCCGCGACGAAGTCCAACCGAGAGGTCATCCCCTCATGACGAAACCTTCTCCGCTCAAGAAGAAGCCTGCCCCGAAGAAGCCCGCGGCTCCGCTCCAGGCCGCGGCGGCGTTCGACAAGGCCCTGTCCGAGATCGAGGCGCTGAGCCCGGATCGGCTCATCGCCATCAACCTCGATATCCCCCGTGTTGTCTCCCAGGTGCTGGGCGTATTGCCTGGCCTCCTCGCGCTGAAGCCTGCCATTGCGGAGCGCTTGCCGCAGCACGATGTCGCGCTGCTGGACCGGCTCGAGACCTACGCGCTGGCCGCCTGGTATGCGCACCTCGCGTGGCTGTCGAGCGGAGGTGCCGAGAACGCGCTGAAGCCGCTGCTCGCGGAGGCAGCCCCGCTGCGCGAGAACCTGCTGAGCGACGCGGCGGCGCTCGCCCGCCGCGGTCTGCTCGACGCGGACACGGTCGCGGAGATCCGGGCCGGACAGGGGCACATCGACACGGCCAATGACCTCGTCGCCCTCTCGGCGCTCTTCACTGCGAGCTGGTCGGAGGTCGCCGGCAGGACGGCGGCGACCGAGGAAGAAGTGAGGCGCGCCGGGGAGATCGGGCCGCAGATCCTCGCGGCCCTCGGCGTGAGGGAGCACGGCAAGGGTCCCGGGCCGAGCGAGGCCGCGGACAGGAGGGCGCGGGCGTTCTCGCTGCTCGTCCACGCCTACGACCAGACCCGCCGCGCCGTCACGTACCTGCGCTGGAACGAGGGGGACGCCGATGCGATCGCCCCGTCTCTCTACAAGGGCCGCACGGGCCGCGCGGCGTCGTCCAGCGACACCGCCGCGGCACCGGCGGACGAGGCCCCGGCTGGACCGACGGAGCCGGCGTCGCCCGCCGCGCTGAACGTCGCGGCAGTGCCCGCGGTGCCCGGCGCCGCGCTGAACGGCACGACGCCCACCAGCTAACTGTCGCCGCCGCGCCCGGGCTGCCGTGGAGCGTCCCGGTCACGCCGTCGTGCGCGCTGAGCTCCCATACCGCCTCCATCCACCCAATCTCGGGTTAAGCGAGGCTCAGCCGATAGCCGCGTTCGACGTCGAGGCAGCGCGCACGCCATCGCACGCGCTTTCACGCCCGGATGACCCCGTCCTCATCATGGACGGCCAATCGCTGCTCGACGAGGGCAGCTGTGGCGCCCGCCGCGCGCACGCCGCACCGGCACGGATGCAGTCACGAATGCCTCGACATCGGCATGGATGGCGCGGTTGGGCATGAGCGCGGCGCTTGACGCGCGATGCTGCGCCGTGGCACTGCTGTTCGCCGGGGAGGCTGCGATGGCGCCGATTCCGCGTTGTGTGCACCGGGCATTGATCCCGCTCTGGATGTTTCTGACTTGCGTGCTCGGGTCGGGCGGGTGCTATTGCGCCTTCGGCGAGCCGGTTCCGGAGCCGCCTGGCCTCGTTGCCTGCCGGACGCAGCGCGCGCACAGCCCTGCCACGTCCCGTCCCGCGCCGGAGGTCGAGACCGTCGCCGCCGGCACCATCCCCGGGGCGTTTTCCATCACGAGCACCGGTGAGGCCGTGTACACCATGGAGCTGGCCTCCCCGCCCTCGCGCGCGGGCATGGGTCCTGGGCTCCAGATCGTCTACCGGAGCGACGGCGGCGACGGCGTGCTCGGCAACGGCTTCTCCCTCGCCGGGCTGTCCGCGATCACACGATGTCCGAAGAGCCTCGCGCAAGACGGGGAGATCCGCGGCGTGCGGTACGACGGAGACGACGCGCTCTGCCTCGACGGCCAGCGCCTCGTCGACGTGGGAGAGGGGCCGGGAACCATCGAGTACCGCACGTTCCCGGATACCTTCGTCAAGGTGGTCGGTCACTATCCTCCGGAACGTAGCGGGCCCGCCGAGGCGCTCTTCTTCGAGGCGTATCTGCCCTCCGGCCGCGTCGTGGAGTACGGGCGCGCCGACGGCAGCAAGCCGCTCGCGCGAGGCGGCGTCCCGCGCGCGTGGCTCGCGAACGAGGCCCGCGACGGCCGCGGCAACGCCATGACGTACGCGTATTGCCTCGCAGAGGCCGAGGACGGCCATGCGGCCGAATACGCGGTGGACGAGATCCGCTACACGAGCTTCGAGGGCACGCCGTCGCTCGAGCCTTCCCGGGCGGTGCGCTTCGTGTACGGGACCAAGGACTCGGCCGCGGTTCGCATGGGCTACTCGGGTGGCATGGCGCTCCAGCGCTCGCTTCGCCTGGAGGAGATCCAGATGCTCGGTCCGGGCGACGCGCTGGTCCGGAGCTACGGTTTCCGCTACGAGCTCAGCCCGACGACGAGCCGGACGCTCCTCACCCAGGTCGAGGAGTGCGCGAGCGACGGGGTCTGCAAGCCTCCGACACGGTTCCAGTACAGCCGCGGAAAGCCCGGATTCGAGCGGCTCACGACGGACATCGACAAGCCGGTCTCCGAGAAGGCGAGCCCGATGGTGTTCGACATCGACGCCGACGGCCTCGACGATCTCGTGATTCCGGACATCGTCCCGGGGTCCAGCACGCCGTCGCATCCGATCACCACGTGGCAGGTGGCGCGCAACCTCGGGCCCAGCGCCTCGCCGTCCTTTCTCGCGGCGCCGGAGCGCGCCTTCCTCCAGGATTGGCTGTTCGCCGCCGATGCGGATGGACCGTCCGACCCGGCCCTTCTTCAGCCCGAGCTCGGGACGGTGCTCGATTACAACGACGATGGGCAGATGGACGTCTTTCTCCACGACGTCTTCGACACCAGGACCACATGGCACGTGCTCCTGTCCCGGCCGGACCGGACCTTCGCGCTGCATGACACGGGCATCCGCCGGCTGTTCCCGCTCGGGAGCACGCCAAAACCGCCGAGCCTGAGCAGCCCCGTCGCCTCGGTGCACCTCGCCGATCTCGACGGCGACTCGGTGCCGGATCTGATCCAGTGCCAGGACCACGTCGAGGAGCTGGTACCGGATCCGGTGTCCGCCGTGTGGACCGTCCACCTCTGGAGGCCCGCGCGCGGCGCGACGCCCGCGGGGTTCGGCCCCACGGGCGAATCGATCGAGGTGCTCAGCCTCTATCCATGCGATGTGGAGCTCCACACGCTCGACATCGACGCCGACAGCAAGATCGATCTCGTCGTGCCTTCCCTGATGTTGTGGAATGACGGGACGCCCCTCATCGGAGAAAGCTACGAAGCGATCATGCGCCGGGGCGAGGGGCGCTGGGAGCTCATCGACACCAAGCTCCCTGTCGTGCGGCGCGGGGGCCGCGTCGTCTTTCTCGACGTCAACGGCGACGGCCTGCCCGATGCCGTCGAATCCGGCAGCAGCGACCACCAGCTCTATACCTACCTCAACACGGGGCCGACGTTTGTGATGTCGCCCTTCCGGACCGTCGACGCGTTCAGCTTCGGCGATCTGCTGGGGGCCCCGGATCACGACGCGCTCTTCCGCCTCGCGGTGCCGCTCGACTTCAACGGCGATGGACGGCAGGATCTGCTCATGCCCGTCCCACCAGGCATGCTGCTGAGTGGCTCCAATGTCCTCCCCTCCTGGGCCGTCCTGCAAGCGACGGGCGACCTGGCGGGGCCGCCGTTCAAGCTCGTCGATGCAGGGGTTCCTTTCGAGGCCAAGCTCGGCGACGCGATCACGCTCGCCGATCCGCGCGGCCCGCGCACCGGCGATCTCGACGGGGACGGGGCCCAGGACGTGATCCTGGCGCTCGGCGGCGTGTTCAACGTCTTCCAGAACCTCTCGGCCGACCAGGATCTCCTGGTCGCGGTCTGTGACGGGATGAACGCGCACGAGCCGACCGAGCCGGGCTTCGTGCCCAACGTGAGCATTTCGTACGGCCACCTGACCGATGCGCTGGTCACGAGCGGAGGCGCGGAGGAGGATCCTGACCGGAGGAGCGCGCTCTACGTCGCGCGTTCCGGCGCGGCGGACGACTGCGGCTATCCTCGGCGTTGCGTCGCGGGCCCTCGCCGGGTGGTCAGCGCGTACGCGCTCAACAACGGCGCGGATCGAGCGAGGCGCTTCGAGGTCGGCTACCGCGACGGGCGCTACCACCGGCTGGGCCGCGGATTTCTCGGCTTCGGCGAGCGGATCGTCACCGACCTGGATACGGGGGCCGTGACGATCGACGTCTACGACCACGGCACCTTCGACGACGAGCTCCAGGTCTTTCCCTTCGCGGGGAGCATCCAGCGGACGCTGCGCGGGGCTCCGGGGCTCGCGAGCCAGCCCAGGCCGGAGCTGATCGAGCTCTCGTTCCGCGACGTGACGCGGACGCTCGTGCCGACCAACGACGGCGCCACGTACTTCACGCTGCCCACCGAGCGCCGGGTGAGGCGAGCGCAAGGGGTCTATCCGCCCCCGGGCGGGGACGCGACATCGATCGAGGTGTACGTGCGGGAGATCGAGCGCGGCGGCGATGGCGCGACGCTGCTGCGCGACTCGATATCGAAGGTGACGGACTTCGACACGTTCGGCAACGTGCGCGCCGAGGAGGTGTCGACGGAGGGCGCCGACCTGACGCTCGAGGTCACGCGGTCGTTCAAGAACGATACAGGGCGCTGGGTCCTCGGCCAGCTTGAAACGCAGAAGGAGTGCAGCGCGGCGGCGGGGATGTCGCAGTGCAGGACCCTCAAGCGAACGAACACGATCCACGGCGAGGTGGAGACCGAAGCCACCGAGAGCGACGACGGCCTGCCGGACACGAAGCTGAAGCTCACCTATGCGCGCGACGCCTTCGGGAACATCACCGGCGTCATGGCGGAGGACGCCTTCGGGCACAAGCGCACATTCAGCACGGGCTTCGACGAGGAGGGCATGTTCCCCGAGAAGTACGTGAACGCGGCCGGGCACACCACGCTCGTGGAGCTCGACGACGCGCTCGGCGTGCTCCTCAAGCGGGTCGATCCGAATCAGCTCGTGACGACGTGGGCGCACGACGGCTTCGGGCGGCTCGGCATCGAGAGGCGCCCGGACGGCACGACGACGACCGTCACCCTCGCTCGCAGCAAGGAGGGTGGCCCGGAGCAGGACGCGTGGCGGGTGAGGCAGCGGAGCATCACGACCGGCGGTGCCGACGATACGGTGGAGTTCGACAGCCTCGGCCGCCCGATCCGATGGCTGGGACACGGGCCCGAACCGGAGCCGTCGGAGGGCTCGGGTGATGCGAAGCGCATCATGCAGGAGATCGGGTACGACGCGCTGGGCGAGCACATCGCACGGCGCTCGGTGCCGGTCAGGGAGGACACCCCCGAGAGCGCGATCCTGTACGATCGCTACGAGTACGATGCGGCGGGCCGCGAGGTGCGCCATACGACGCCGTGGAACGCGGTCACGACGACGGCGTACGATGGCCTGCAGGTGCGCGTCACCGATCCGCTCGATCATGTGACGGTGACCGAGCAGGACCCGCTGGGGCGCATCAAGACCATCACCGACGCGGCCGACGGGATCACCCGTTACGCGTACGGCCCCTTCGGACTGTTGCACACGGTCACCGATCCGGGCGAGGCGGTGACGCGCACGACGCGCGACGCATTCGGCCGCGTCCGGCAGCTCGACGATCCCGATCGGGGCACGACGGTCTCGATGCATGACGGCTTCGGCGAGCTGATTTCACAGGCCGATGCGCTCGAGCGAAAGGTCACGTGGACGTACGACGCGCTCGGTCGACCCCGCTCACGCGTGGACCAGGACGGCGCGGAGAGCCTGACGACCTCGTGGACCTGGGACACCGCGGCGCATGGCGTCGGGAAGCTGCACACGCTTGCGAGCCCCGACGGGGAGAAGACGTACGGATACACCGGCCGTGGCCAGCTCGACACGATCGCGCTCCGCATCGACGGCGAGCGCTCTCCGCTGGAGGTCAGGCTGGGTTACGACGAGCTCGGCCGCGTCGAGACGATCACGTACCCGGCGCCTGCCAGCGCGGCTCCGTTCGTCGTGGCCCACGATCGCGACGCGCACGGGCATGTGCTCGCCGTGCGCGACAGCGGAACGAACCTCGCCTACTGGCGCTTGGCGGACGTGGACGACGCGGGGCGCTTCCGGGAGGAGGTGTTCGGCAACGGCGCCATCACGGAGCGGAGCTACTTCGCGGACAAGCAGCGCCTGAGGCACATGGCGACGCAGAGCGGCGCGGGGGAGGTGCAAGACCTTGACTACGGGTTCGACGATCTCCTCAATCTCACGCGCCGCACCGACGCGCTCCAGCCAGAGAACACGACGGAGCGCTTCCGGTACGATCCGATCCAACGGCTGACGTGCGCGTACTTCGGCGCTCTCGAGAGCGCGACGGCACCCTGCGCGCTCCGCTACGACTACCACCCGAACGGCAATCTCACCTTCAAGTCGGACGTCGGCGACCTCTCGTATGACGACCCGCTGCACCCGCATGCGATCACCGGCGCGGGCACCGACAGCTACGCGCATGACGCCGTCGGGAATCAGACCGCGCGGCCCGGCGGCACGACGGTGCGCTACACGCCGTTCGATCTGCCGGAGCGCATCACGCAGGGCGCGAGCACCATCACGTTCGGCTACGACGGCGACCAGCAGCGGATCCGCAAGACCACGCCGGAAAAGGAGACGCTCTACTTCGGCGATCTGTACGAGCGGGTCACCGAGGCGGCGTCGGGCGCCGTGGAGCACCGGTACCACGTCCACTCGCCGGAGCGCGTGGTGGCGATCGTGACCCGGGGAGGCTCGGACGACGGCACGCGCTACGTGCATGTCGATCACCTCGGCTCGATCGATGCGCTCACCGACGAGGACGGCGACGTGATCGAGCGGAGGAGCTACGATCCGTTCGGGCAGCGCAGGAACCCCGTGTGGGGGGAGCGCCCGCCTGCGTCGTTCCCGAGCGAGACGGCGCAGGGGTTCACCGGGCACGAGAGCGACGACGAGCTCGGCCTCGTGAACATGAAGGGCAGGATCTACGATCCCAGGATCGGGCGGTTCTTGACGACGGACCCGATCGTTTCGATTCCGTCCTTCGGGCAGAGCTGGAATCCGTACAGCTACGTGCGCAACAGCCCGCTCAATCATGTGGATCCGAGCGGGTTTCAGGAAGAGCCGGTGGAGGAGCCGATCCTGCCGGTCTACTCGGTGGTGCACCCGGAGCAGTACGCCGTGGAGCTCTTCTACTCGCCGCCGAAAGCAAACCAGCCTGAAGAGGGGCCGCGCGAGGCCGTGGAGGTCGGCGCCACGACGGCGCCTATCGACGTGGGCACGACCGGAAGCTCGTCCGGGTACGTGCCGCAGCCGGTGACCGTCTCGCCGGAGCACTCGGGCGCCGGCGGCCCGGGCACCGTCGTCGGCCAGACCTTGCTGGGCGCCGCGGAGGGGACGCGCGACCTCGGAGCAGGGATCGGGCGGATGCTCGTGCTGAATGCGCTGACGCTCGGGATGTACAGCGGCTACGAGTTCGCCAGCGCGATGTGGGACGGCTACGACGAAGACGGCCTCGTCGGCGCGCTCAATGCCGTCAACCCGCTCTACCAGATTGGGCGCAACGGCGCCGACACGGCCCTTGCTATCGACCGGAGCGACTATCGGGCGGCGGGCTCGGCGGGGGTGAAGGCGATCCTCGTCGGCGCGGCCACGGTGTTCGGTGCGGGCAGAGGGCTGGGAGCGCTCGCGGAGGGGTCGACGGCAGCAGCGGGAGCCGCAAGGGGGGGTGTGGTGGCCGGAGAAGCCGGTCGGTTCGCCGCTCTCGATGCCCGACGTCTTGTCGGAGACGGGCTGACACCGCATCATATGCCGCAGGCGGCTCTCGGCTTCACTTCCCGAGCGGACGGAGGGGCGTTGGTCATGATGGCCGAGGAGCACGCCGCAACACGGACCTACGGCGCACTCGGTCGCGTTACGGCACGAACCGAGGCCGGAATGTCGTTCCGTGATGTGCTCGCTCGTGACATCCGCGACGTCCGCCAAGTTGTCGGCCCCAAGTACGACCAAGGGCTCCGCGATTTATTGCAGTTCTATAGGCGAGATTTCCCCGAACTCATGGAGAGATAGGTAATGACTGTTCGCAAGGAGGTGGAAGAATTCGTTCGGCTTGGACCACTCCCAGATTCTGGCGCTTCTGAGGAGACAATCGCGCTGCACCAGGCACACCTGCAGCGCATCAAACGGCCGCTGACGGACGAGGAGGCCGCGCTGTTGGTTGGCTCGTTCGGGCCGGACGATTGTTACGGCCTTGCATGGACCCTCCTCCACCTTATCGAATCGGCTCCTGGAGGAAGTCCTATCAAGACCGAACCGCGCCCTACCGATAACGAGTGGATTCGTCGGCTGTGGGCGAGTTCCCATAGATAGAAACATGGGAGCTACGACCCGTTCGGGCAGCGCAGGAACCCCGTCTGGGGAGAGCGCCCGCCTGCGTCGTTCCCGAGCGAGACGACGCAGGGGTTCACCGGGCACGAGAGCGACGACGAGCTCGGCCTCGTGAACATGAAGGGCAGGATCTACGATCCCAGGATCGGGCGGTTCTTGACGACGGACCCGATCGTTTCGATTCCGTCCTTCGGGCAGAGCTGGAATCCGTACAGCTACGTGCGCAACAGCCCGCTCAATCATGTGGATCCGAGCGGCTTCCAGGAAGAGCCGGTGGAGGAGCCGATCCTGCCGGTCGACTCGGTGGTGCGCCCGGAACAATACGCCGTGGAGCTCTTCTACTCGCCGCCGAAAGCAAACCAGCCTGAAGAAGGGCCGCGCGAGGCCGTTGAGGTCGGCGCCACGACGGCGCCTATCGACGTGGGCACGACCGGAAGCTCATCCGGGTACGTGCCGCAGCCGGTGACGGTCTCGCCGGAGCACTCGGGCGTCGGCGGCCCGGGCACCGTCGTCGGCCAGACCTTGCTGGGCGCCGCGGAGGGGACGCGCGACCTCGGAGCAGGGATCGGGCGGATGCTCGTGCTGAACGCGCTGACGCTCGGGATGTACAGCGGTTACGAGTTCGCCGGCGCGATGTGGGACGGCTACGACGAAGACGGCCTCGTCGGTGCGCTCAACGCCGTCAACCCGCTCTTCCACATCGGCCGCGGCGCGGCGGACACGGCCCTCGCCATCGATCGGGATGACTATCGGACAGCGGGCGCGGCGGGGACGAAGACGATGGTGCTCGCCGCGGCCACCGTCTTCGGGATGGGAAGGGGGCTGGTGGCGGCGGAGGAGGGAGCGGTTGCGATAGGAGCCGCACGCGGGGGAGTAAGGGCGTACTCGGTCGCATACGAGACACCCCTGCCCAAGCTCGAAGCCGGAACTCGACCGGCTCACTTCAGGGCAGCAAACGAAGCGCTCCTCGCCGATATGCGGGCGAGCCCAGAGCTGTCCCAGGCCATGCGAGGGTTGAGCATCGACGTGCCCACTTCTGCTTCCGGTGCCGCCAGGGGCCTCTCTCCGTCAGGTTGGACATGGCACCACGTGCCCGAGAGACCTGGTGTGGTACAGCTGGTCCCGCGTGCGCAGCACACCGCGGGAAGCGGCTACTACGAACTAATGCATCCTGAGGGCCGAGGCGGGTTCTTTCTCTGGGGAAAGGAATTCTAACATGACCAGTCTGCTGGACTTGATCGCCAAGATCGATCAGATGGATCGTGAGGATGTGATCTTCGTGAAACCGGAATGGCGCCCCGACTCAGAAGCGAGCGCGTTTCGGCTTACCGAGGACTATCGTGTTCCTGACGAAGCAAGGGTTCTCGGCTATGAGTACTTTCTTGAGGTTGATACCATTCAACAGATCCTCGAAGAGTTTCGCGGCCGCCCAGATGCGACGCTCAACGAAAAATGCCAACGGATCATTTATTATGCAATGTACGATGCATAGATATACGGGTTCCCCGTGAACGTGACGGCGGTGGGTTGGCGGTAACGTGCAAAAGATGCTGCGCCGAGCAGGCCGACATGTCTACCTCCTCGGCCCTATCGCGCGGACGAGGTTGCCACCGTGCTCGCGCACGTCATCGTGCTCGAAATTCCGTCCACTCGCCGGAGCGCGTGGTGGCGACCGCGACCCGGGGAGGCTCGCTGGCCCGACCCGCGCGCGTAACCGCCCGACCAACGCCATCGTGACCAGCCCGTCGGGGCCGGTTACCAGTTCCCATCGCGACGAAGGAGGAAGTGATGGCAACGAGGGTGGAGTGGGCCGATCGGGTGGAGCGATGGGAGCGCAGCGGGCTGAGCGCCGAGAAGTTCGCGCGGCGCGAAGGGTACAAGCCGAAGCAGCTGTACTGGTGGCGCTGGAAGCTGCGAGCTGACCAGCCCTCGCCGTCGTCGTTGACCGAAGCACCGCGCTTTCTGCCGGTCCACGTGGTGACGGACGCATCGGTCGTCGCGCCGGAGCCGATCGAGATCGCGCTACCCAACGGGCGGGTGGTGCGGGTCCGGCCGGGCTTCGACCCGGCCACGCTCGAGCGGGTCCTGGCGCTCGCGGCCGAGGAGACGCCGTGCTGACGCTGCCGCCGTCGGTGCGCGTGTACGTCGCAGCCGAGCCCACGGATCTGCGCAAGAGCTTCGATGGGCTGTCGGCCTTGGTCTCTCAGCGCTTCGGAGCCGACCCGCTCTGTGGGCATCTGTTCGTGTTCAGGAATCGGCGAGGTGACCAGATGCGCGTCTTGTTCTGGGACCGCACCGGCTACATGATTGTGGCGAAGAAATTGGCTCGCGGGCGATTCCATCTCGCCTGCGACCTGCCCAAGGGGGCCACGCACGTCGAGGTCGAGGCGGCCGAGCTGTCGCTGATGCTCGAAGGGTTCGACCTGTCCCAGGCCGTGCGGCGCAAGCGCTGGAGGCCCGGCGTGAGAAAAATTGCTCCGTCGAAGCAAAGCTTGATGGATGCGCGTGGGATAGCTATCTCGCGCGCCACGTGACCAGTCCTCTTCAGTCCCAGGCACAACTGCCGGCCGATCTGGCGGACGTGCGGAGCAAGCTCGAGCAGCTGGCGGCCGCCGGGCAGCTTCCGGAGCTCATCGAGCTGGTGCTCGGGCTTCTGGTCCAGCTGCGCGACAAGAACACCGCGCTCTCGGCGAGGCTCGCGAGCGCGCTGCGCGAGCTGTACGGCCGCAAGAGCCAGCAGGTCTCTACCGAGCAGCTGATGCTGATGTTCGCCGAGCTCGGGGCGGAAGCGCCGCCGGGGGCGGCGGGCTCGGAGCTCGGCGCGGACGCTCCGCCGCAGCCGGAGCAGGGGCTGGTGCCGCAACCCCCTGAGCCGCCAAAGCCGCCGCGAGGACGGGGTGGGCGCGCGCCGCTCCCCGAGCACCTGCCGCGTGAGACGCGCGTGGTGCCCGTCCCTGAGGCGGAGCGGACGTGCCCGCAGTGCGGCGCGGACAAGAAGTGCATTGGCCATCGTACGAGCGAAGTGCTCGAGTTCGTGCCGGCACAGTTCAAGATCATCGAGGAGCAGCGGGAGAAGCTCGCCTGCCCGCGCTGCCCGGAGCAGGGCGTAACGACCGCGGACAGCGAGAAGGTGATGGACCGAGGGCGTCCGGGACCGGGACTGCTCGCCAGCATTCTTGTCGAGAAGTTCGAGGACTCGATGCCGCTGTACCGGCAGTCGCAGCAGTACGCGCGCTTCGGCGTGCCCCTGTCGCCATCGACACTGGGAGACTGGTCCGCCTTCGCGCTCGATGTGCTCGCCCCCGTGGCCGAGAGGCTCGAAAAGCGGGTGCTGGACTCGTTCTATCTGCGCGCCGACGACACGGGGATGCGGGTGCTGGATCGAGATCATCCGACGGGGGTGAAGCGAGGCCACATCTGGGCCTTCGTCGGGGCGGGTTTCGTGGCGTTCCTGTACGCACCGGACTGGAAGGCGAAGCATCCAGCGGCGCTGCTGCAGGGCTTCACCGGCTACTTGCAGGGCGATGGGTATGCGGGCTATGGCGCGATGCTCCGCGGAGGCGACGACGGCGAGATGATCGTGCCCGAGGAGCGTCGGCTCGGCTGCGGGATGCACATCCGCGCCAAGTTCGAAAAGGCGGCCAAGGGCGGCGATGCGCGAGCGGCGGTGGCGCTCTCGTACTTTAAGGCCGTCTACCGAATCGAGGCGAGCTGCAAAGACGAGGCGCTGTCCACGGAGGCCCGCCTGGCGCACCGGCAGGAGCGGTCGCTCCCCCTTATGGACGAGCTGTATCAGTGGATTCACGAGCTGCACCTGCGGCTCGTGCCAGGCACGCCCCTTTACATCGCTACCCAGTACGCCATCAACCAGGAGGCAGCGTGGCGGCGCTGCTTCACGGATGGACGCTTCGAGATAGATAACGGCGAGGTCGAGCGGCAGCTAAGACGTGTAGCCCTCGGAAGAAAAAACTATTTATTCGCGGGCTCCGACAAGGGCGCTCAGCGCCTGGCCGTCGGCTATACGATCTTCGGCTCGTGTCGGATGCACGGAGTCAACCCGCTCGCCTGGGCGACAGACGTCATCGACAAGCTGCAGGCGGGCTGGCCGCGCGACCGGCTGGACGAGTTGCTGCCCGACGCATGGGCGAGATCGCCGCGTGCTGCGCCAAGCGCCGGCGACGTCGACGCGACCTGAACAACGCGAGCTTCGGCCGGCGACGCAGGCGGATGCCGCCTCGCCGGGCCTTCTTTCAGGACCGCCTGTGCCCGCGCCGAGTCGTGGGTCGACGCCGCCCCGCGCCCAGCATCGTCGACCCCGGCGAGAGCCGCAAGGGGTCGTGCCCATGGCGATGGCCGGGCGCTTACCCGCGCGCGATGGCGATCTGCCGAGCTCTTCGCGAAGCGGGCATTGCACCATGGTTCCCGATGTTCGCGCGGTCACGGGTGAACAGCGTCCGCCTCGTTTGGCCGGCATCGCGCTTGGCCTGCCTGGGGCCTGGGATCGCTCCGTTGCCGTTCGACACGGAATTTGCTCGACTCCCCCGATGTCTCGCCCCTGCATCGCGGCCCCCGGCCGCCTCGTTTCCCTCGGCTGCCGCCACATCTCCCTCGGGATCGCGCTGGCCGCGCTGCTCGCGCCCCGCCAGGCCCCGGCGCGCGGCGCGCCGGCCGACGACGGGCCAGCGCCGTCCGCGCGCCCCGAGGCGCCCTCGCTCGTCACCGAGGCCGAGCGGACCGGCTTCCGGCGCACGGGTCGTTATGCCGAGGTCGAGCGGCTATGCCGCGACTTCGAGCGGGCCTATCCGGGCCGCGCCCGCTGCGTCCGTTTCGGCACGACGCCCGAGGGCAGGCCCATGCTCGCGATCGCCGCCTCCGACGACGGCACGCTCGACCCCGCGGCGGCGCGGGCGAGGCGGCGCCCGGTGATCCTGTTCCAGGGCGGCATCCACGCCGGCGAGATCGACGGCAAGGACGGCGGCTTCTGGGCGCTCCGCGAGCTGCTCGACGGCGCGCTGGCGCCCGGCGCCCTCGCGGCGGCCACGGCGGTGTTCGTGCCGGTGTTCAACGTCGACGGCCACGAGCGGTTCCGTCGAAACCAGCGGCCCAACCAGCGCGGCCCCGAGGAGATGGGCTTCCGCGCCACCGCGCAGAACCTCAACCTGAACCGCGATACCATGAAGGCCGAGGCGCCCGAGATGCGGGCCATGCTGGCGCTCCTCGACGCCTGGGATCCGGTGGTCCAGGTCGACCTGCACACGACCGACGGCGCGAAGTTCCAGCACGACATCGCGGTGGTCGTGGAGCCCTCGGTGCCTCACCCCGGCGGACTCGACGCCGTGGCGCGCGCCCTCTCGGGGGAGCTCCAGGCGCGCCTCTCGGCGCTCGGTCACCTGCCGCTCCCGTTCTACCCGGCATTCCGCGAGGACGACGATCCCTCGTCGGGGATCTCCACCGAGCCGGGGCCGCCGCGCTTCTCGCAGTCCTACAGCGCTGCCCGCAACCGCATCGGCGTGCTCGTCGAGACGCACAGCTGGGCCACCCACGCCGAGCGCGTGCGCGCGGTGCACGACCTCCTCGCGGCGCTCTTCGAGCGCGTCTCCTCCGGTTCCGGCGCGGGCGCCCTCCGCGCCGCGGCCGAGCGCGCGGACGCCGCGAGCGCGCGCCTCGCCGGCGCCCCCTTCGCCCTCACGCACCGCGCGGGGCCGGTCTCGCGCATCTTCCCGTTCCGCGGCTTCGCTTACGAGAGGCGCGCCTCGGAGATCTCGGGCGGCACGTGGACCCGTTACGACGAGTCCCGCCCGGAGATCTGGCGCGTGCCGCTGTTCGACCGCATCCAGCCGGACCTGACGGTCACCGCGCCCGAGGCCGGCTACGTCATCCCGGCGGCGCACGCGGCCTGGGTGGCCGACAAGCTGCGCCTGCACGGCGTGCGTTACCAGATCCTCCCCCAGGCTCGCCCCGGCTTTCCCGTCGAGGCGTTCCGGGCCGACGCGGTGACGTTCGAGCGGCCCTTCGAGGGTCGGACGCGCGTGAAGCTCCAGGGCGCCTTCCGGCCGGAGCGGCAGGATCTTCCGGCCGGCTCGCTGTTCGTTCCCATCGCGCAGCCGCGGGCGCCCCTCGTCCTGCACCTCCTCGAGCCGCTCGCGCCCGACTCCCTCGTCGCCTGGGGCTTCTTCAACGCCTCCTTCGAGCGCAAGGAATACATGGAAGCCTACGTGGCCGAGGAGGAGGCGCGCAGCATGCTCGCCGCGGATCCTGCGCTGCGCAACGAGTTCAATGCGCGCCTGCGCGATCCTGCGTTTGCGAACGACGCGAAGGCCCGCCTCGATTTCTTCTACAAGCGCCATCCGTCCTGGGACGAGCGCGTGAATCTCGTCCCGGTATTCCGCGTCGCCGCGCCCCCGTGACAGGCCTCTCCTTCGTTTCGTCTGCTTCGCCTGCGCTCCGGCTCTGGCCGAATGTCCGTGAGCCCCACAGGCCTCACATCATTCGATGGATTCCGGCCAGTCTGCGGCGCCGCGACGGGCGAGGGGGCCCCGCTCGGGTTGCGCGGAGCGCGCCGCGATCGCATGCTCGTCACGACATGTCGGCCGGCGTGCGACAGCGGTGATGCGCGCGCCTACGACGACGCACGGCGACGTGATGTCGCCTGACGGCGAAAGGGGGGGACGATGTTCCTGCGATGGGCGTTCGGCTTTTGTTCGGCGTTTTTCTTTGCCTTTCCTGCGCTGGCGCAGAATACGCGGATCGCGAACTTCACCTATGCTGGCAGCGGCTGCCCTGTCGGCTCCGCCGCGGGGGTGATCTCGCCTGATCAGAAGGCGCTGACCGTCATCTTCGACCAGTTCGAGGCGCACGCCGGCCCGGGCATCGGCCGCGCCTCGAACCGCGCGTTCTGCCAGCTGGCCGTGGATCTCCGGTTCGATCCGGGGTGGCAAGTCGCGGTCTTCGACGCCACGTACCGGGGGTTCGCCGACCTGGAGGGGGGCGTCCAGGGGCTCCACGAGACATCGTATTATTTCTCGGGGTCGCCGCTCACCTCGGGGCCGCTCACGTGGAGCATGATCGGGCCGTTCACGAGCGACTTCTCCCGCACGGACACCTTCACGACCACGGTCTGGTCCGAGTGCGGCACCGTGCGGCCGCTCAACATCAAGACGAGCCTCTATGTCACGAACCGGTTTGCGCCGTCGAGCTCCGGGGTGTTGACCAACGACACGACCGACGTCCAGGTCCGGATCGCGTACGGCCTCGTGTACCGCCCCTGTCCCGGTCCCTGAGGTCGGCAGGGCGCACGGCGAGCCCGGCGTGGCGGTGCCGCGCCGGGCTCGCTCACGCCATCAGGCAGCCGGCCGACGACCCTTGCATCGGCACGATGGCCAGGATCTCCCCGGTCTCCCCGAAGATCAGGAGCCGCGCGACGATGGCCTCCTTGCCCGTGCCACACAGGGGCAGGAGCGCGAGCCGGACCGCTGGCCCGTGGCCCCCCTCGAACTTGAGGGCGAGCAGCTGCTTTTCGTCGCACTCCTCGAGGAGCTCCACGTCCGCCTCGATCTGGACCGGCGCCACCCGCGTGCACGCCTTGGCCTCGCCGAAGCTGTCCACCGTGCAGCGGTTGGGATCGAGCGAGATCCGGACCCGAGACGACCCCTGTTCGCCCACCGTGGTGATCTGGATCTGATGAACCGAAATCCCCTTCTGGAGCGGGATGGGCTCCACGAGATAGCCTGTTTCCAGCCGCAGATTCTTGATTTTCATCGGACCCCCGCCTCTCGGCCGTGCGTCCCGCGATCTCCGCCCATCGCGGCGCCGCGGCGGCGCGCTTGCTTCGAGGAGAAGCACCGGTTGTGCCGGCGCGCGCGCGCGCGGAGCCCGCACGCGCGCCCTGCGCCGCCATCGCGCTCGGCGGAGCGTCGTCGACCGCCGCGCCGCCGCGCCGCTCGTCCAGGCTCAGACGAGCCCGAATTTGTAGGTGTCAAGGAGCCTGGCGAGGAGCACCGCGTTCGCCGGATCCGCGAGGGAGCCGAGCCGGGTCACCTCGAGCTCGGCGCTGACGCGCTCGAAGAGGGCGGCGCAGACGCGGGTCGGATCGTGGCGCGCGACGTACGCGATGCCGTCGGGTCGCCTCGGGTGGTCGTGGATCGCGCGCGCCCAGCGGTGGGCGGCCCGATAGGACTCCCCCGAGGTCAGGCGGGCGTCGGCCCCGAGGCGCGCCAGCCCCTCTCCCGTGAGGTTCACGAGCCGCAGCGGCCGCCGCGGCGCGATGCGCGCGAGCCCCCGCGCGGCGAGCTCGCTCTGCTCCACGAAGCGCACGCCGGTCGCGTGGCCGAACACCTCGATGAAGGCGCAGCGCGCGTCCTTCCCGGCGTACAGCACGCCGAACTCGCCGTCCGGCGCGTCGAAGCGGTTGTCGCCCGAGCGACCGAAGTGCAGCGGTTCACGCGCGAGCCAGTGGATCCGGAACCAGCTCCGCCGGTAGATCGCGATGGGGAGCGGCGACGTCGCGAGGTCGAGGGGCGGGTCCGGATGCGCCCCGAGCGTCGTCGTCATCGCGGCGCGCTCTCAGGCCGCGCCTTGCTCACCGAAGGTGCGCGCGGCGAGCCGCACGGGGTCCAGCTCGCCGCGGCGGAGCCAGTCGAGCGGCCGCTCGCCGTCGAGGCGGAGGTTGCCGGAGAGGAAGAAGCGGACCTTCGCCAGCGGGGGGTGCTCTTCGAGCAGGGCCAGGATCTCTTCCATCCCCGGCAGCAGGCCCTCGTCCGCGAACTGCCATGCGGGGTAGAGGTGGCCACGAGCGCCGATGCTGACGGCCAGCAGCCTTCCGGCGGCGCGCTGCGCTTCGATCGCCCGGGGCGGGAGGTGGAGCCCCTCGCCGACCTCCTCGGCGGTGAGCGTGCCCCCTTCGGCCGCGAGGAGCGCGTCCCTCGCCTGCAGGCCGCGGAGGCGGGCCGGCGTGAGCGGATCCGCGGCGGAAAAGAGGCCGACGGCGCTCGGCTGCGTGAGCGCTGTCACCAGGGCGTCCGCGTTGCTGGGCGACGCGACCACCTCGCCAAGCTCGCTCTGATCGAGCCGCTCCGCGACCTGGGTGAGCGCGTCGATGCCGCGCGTCAGGAACTCGACCCGCAGCGGCTCACCGTCGAACTGGTGGAGTCGCTCTGCAATTTCCGAAAGGGCGCTGGAGTCCCGATCTTTATTCGCCATGGCCGACCCAGGGGACGATGCAGCGCGCGCCCAGCGCCGTCAACCAAGCGCACCCCGCCCTTCTGCGTCATTACGACCATGCTGAACGGAACGTCAGTGAGAACCATTCCCGGTGTCGCTGGTGTCGTTCTTCTTCGGTGAGCTCACCGGCTCCCGAGTTTGTCGGGGGCGTCTGGAAGAAGGTCAGAGCTTGACCTGTTTCAGCATCGCGCTGGTGATCGACTGGCGCACGCTCGTGAGCTCTGCCCATGGGTCCCGGATCGCGGCGAGCCGCTGCGGCACGGTGTCGATGGTGAACGAGGCGGGATCGAGCGGCGCGTCGAGCTCGTCCCACGAGAGCGGGGTCGCGACGGCCGCGCCGGGGCGCGCCCGCGTCGAGTAGGGCGCCACCGCGGTGGCGCCGCGCCCGTTCCGCAGGTAGTCGATGAAGACCTTGCCGGCGCGCTTCGCCTTCGACATCGTCGCGGTGTACCGCGCCGGATCGGAGCGCACGAGCGCGTCGGCCACGGCCTTCGTGAACGCCTTCACCTCATCCCAGCCCCTGCGTGGCGCTATCGGGGCCACGACGTGCAGGCCTTTGCCGCCGGTCGTCTTGACGAAGCTTTGTAGCCCCAGCGACGAAAGGAGGCGCCGCGCCGTCCTCGCCGCGTCCGCCACGCGCTCCCACGGGAGATCCGGCGCTGGATCGAGGTCGAACACCATCCTGTCGGGCTGCTCGATCCGGTCCACGCGGCTCCCCCAGAGGTGCAGCTCGAGCGCCCCCATCTGGACGAGCGACACGAGCCCTTCGGTGGTCTCGATATAAAGATAGGTGCGCTCGCCGCCGTCCTCCTCGACGGCCATCCGCTGGATCGCCTCGGACAGCCCCTCGGCCTCGTGCCTTTGAAAGAAGCATGGCTTGCCCTGGCCTGCGGGGCAGCGGACCAGCGTGAGCAGCCGCTTCTCGGCGTGGGTCAGCATGTGGTCGGCGATCTGCTCGTAATACCGGGCCAGCGCGAGCTTCGTGATCCCCTGCGAGGGATAAAGCACCTTGTCGGGGTTCGTCAGCGATACCCCGGCGACTTCGACCCGCCCCGCGCCGCCGCTGCTCCGGCCCCCGCGCGGGGCCTTGCTCCCCGTCGTGCTCGCTGTCCTCCTCGGCGGGGCGCCGGCCGCGCTGCCTGGCGCCGCGCCCGCTGCCTCGCCGGGCGGCGATCGCGGCGGCGGCTGTTCGCGCTCGACGGTGACCGACTCCGGGGTGCGGTCCTCGCGGAGCCCTTCGAAGGAGGGGTGTCGCAGCCGTCCGTCGCGCGTCCACTCGGAAAAGCGGACCTCCGCGACGAGCCTGGGCTCGATCCAGCGCGCGCCCCGCATGCGCGGCGCCCCTGAACAGGCCGGCGTGGCGCGTACGATCGAGTCGAGGCGGCTGCGCAGGGTCGTCAGCGTCTTGCTCGTGAAGCCGGTGCCCACCTTGCCGGCGTAGGCGAGCTTGCCTGATCTGTTCACGCCGACGAGGATCGCCCCCAGCCCTTTCCTGGCGCCGGACGGCTCGGTGAAGCCGACGATCACGAACTCCTGGCGCCGGCCGCACTTCACCTTGAGCCAGCTGTCGCCGCGCCCGCTCCGGTAGGGAGCCTCCGGGCGCTTCGCGATGACGCCCTCGATCCCGAGCTCGCACGCGTGCTGGACGACGGCGGAGCCGTCCTCCGCGACATGCTCCGTGTAGCGCAGGTGCCCTTCCTCGGGCGCTTCCGCGAGCAGCGCCTCGAGCGCCCGCTTGCGCGTGACCTGAGTGCACGCGCGGAGATCGCGGCCGTCGAGGTAGAGCAGATCGAAGACGAAGTACATCAGGCGCCCCTCGCGCCTGCCATTGCCGTCGCTGAGCGCGTTCTGGAGCGCCTGGAAGTCGGTCACGCCGTCCGGCCTCACGACGACGATCTCGCCGTCCAGCACGGCCTCCCGCGCAGGCAGCTGGGCGAGGTCGTCGCGCACGCCCGCGAACCGCTCGGTCCAGTCCTGGCCGCGGCGGGTCAGGAGCGTCACGCGCCCCCCGCGGAGCTTCGCGAGCATGCGATAGCCATCGAGCTTGACCTCGTAGAGCCACCCCTCGCCCGGGGGTGGCCCGGTGACGAGCGTCGCGAGCTGGGGCTCGATCTCGCCCGGGAACGGCCCTTTCCGGGCGCCCTCGAGCGCATCCGCGTAGGTCAGCGTCGGGCGCGGGGTCGCTGCGGTGGTGTTCGCCTCTCCCGTCGCCGCGGGCGAGCGCTGGCTGTCCACGTCGGCCGCCGTCACCCCGCGTTTGCGACGGGCGGTCAGGGTTGCTGGTCGCACCGCTTGAGTCCGCCTCGCCGCGCCTTGTGCCTGTCTTTGTCCGGCCATCATCATGCCACCGTCTCTTTTGGTGGAAAAAGCAATTCCGATACCGCAATGGCATCGTCGCCTGCCGGTGGTTTCCAGCTCCCAGACCATGGCGCGGCCGGCTGAGCTCGACATGCGCGCCTCAGAATGCGGCGATCTGCCACGCACGTGTCCTCCCCCTGGCGCATCAGCCGCGGCTCTGCGCAGCGGAGCTCCTCGGATCCTGGCGCACAGGCGCCCGCGCAACATCCGAGTTTCCACGCCTGCCAGCCACGGCGCCTGGAATGAACAGGCGCGCAGGACCGCGCGGGTGGTTTAGATCAAGGAAGGACGGACTCGAGGAAGTCGACGATAGAAAGGATGCTGCAACGATGGTGCTGCGCGTTGCCGCCGCAGTGTTCGTCGGATGGTCGTTCCGGACGGCGTGAACGGGTCAAGCGCTGCCGTGAGGGGCGAGCGACAGGGGTCCGCCCGGTGCCGGACCGAGCTACTGCAGTGCCTCGGAGACGCTCGTCGCGGTGATGGCCTGGTCGTGCCACCGCTCCAGGGTCGCCAGCTCGACGCACGCCTCGATGCGAGCGTCGTCCAACGGGCTCAGCGCGAGCTGCCGGCGAGCGAGCACACGTCGCAGGGCAGCGCGGGCCTCGGCCAGACGTCCCTTGCCGATGCCCTTCTCGATGCCCTTCTCGATGCCCTTCTCGATGAGCCGCTCCTGGACCTGCGGGCTCGCTTCGAGCAGCACCTCGAGGATGCGCTGTCGCCGGGCCTCCACCTCCGGGTCCTCGGCCTTGCCGAACCTCCACAGGAGCTCCTCTCGGGTCGTCGCTGACATCGCCAGGTACTCTAGCATGGCCAGCACCCACTCGATGGGCCGGCGTCCAGCTACCCACCGGCCGAACTCGTCCAGGGCTCGCCCGGAACGGGCGACCAGGAAAGCGATCAGCTCGTCACGCAGGGGGAGCTCGTTCGCTGCAACCCACAGCACCCAGCGCCCGAGCGGCTCCACGCGGTAGCAGCCGGGCGCGAAGCGCGTGGGCGCGTACACCCGTTGCAGCCACTCCGGGACGTGAGGAGCGACCAGCCAGAGCGGCTCGTGGCCCACCCAGGGCGGCGCCTCTTCCCCCTGCTCGACCCGCTGCAATTGCCTCGCCTGCCGCCGCAAGAGGGCCCGCTCTATCGCCTTCCGGTCCACGTGATCCCCGGCGAGCTTCAGCTCGACCATCACCTCCTCGTGGCCACGCGCCTCGGGCCAAGGCGCTGCCAGCTCCACCAGGAGCGCCGGGCGGTGGATCAGGAGCAGGCCATCGCACTGCACCTTCTCGAGCCGGATCTCCGGTGGATCCTGCCAGGTGATGGCGCCTCCAGTGAGGCGCTCCGTCTCTTCGGCGAACGTTCGTTTGGCGAACAGGTCCGGTTGACCCATCGCGCTGCGCGGTAGCAGAGGACGATCGCAGGAGCCAGAGCCAATCGCAGATCAGCGAGATCCGCTGACCGGCTTTCTCACCGGCACTCGCACTCTAGCCTCGCAAGGCCGCACCGCGACGAATTCTCAAATGAAGACGCCGCGATCTCCGTAATACGCTTCTCCGTGCCGATGGCTGCGCGCCCCCGACGCGCGACCCATCATTGCGCGGGCGGCTCGCTCCAGTGGCGCACCAGATCAGGCAGCGCGGTCTCCGCCATGCGGGTGAGGTGCCTCACGTGATCTGGCTTCTGGGTGCCCGCATAGCCGCGGACATGGAACGCGCCCCTGTGCGCCTCGGACAGGGGCGCGAACCGGAGCTTCGCCTCGCTCGCCTCTCCGGTCAGGTCGTAGATCGCCTGCTCGTCCGCGCCCGCGCCCGGGGAGCGCTGCGCGCCCGTGAGCTTGAGGAGCGCGTCCGTGCTCTCGTGAGTACCGGCGTAATCGCCGTTCGGGGTGATCTCCGAATGGGTGATCGACATCATCTTCTTGCCGGCGGCCGCCAGCTCGGCGAAGCGGCTGAACGGCTTGAGGCGCTCCATGTCCAGGCTGTGGTCGAGCGGCATGTAGCCGGTATGGATGCCGTCCAGGAGGAGCACGGCGTCCACCTTGTCGGTGAACCCCGGCTGGTTCAGGAGCCCGCGAACCGCGCCATACCCGGCGCTGAACGCCGTGAGCGCGACGCGCCGGAGCCGGGCGCCGCGCAGCCCACGGGCCTCGAGCGCCGCCTGCGCCTTCGCCATCAACGCCGGGAGATAGGAGCGGATCGAGAACTGGGTCTCGTACGCGCCAGAGCTGATGCCCAGATTGATGATCATCACGACCGCGTTGACCCGGGCGCGATCGAAGCCCGCCTGCACGACATCGTTGACCCCGTGGAAGTGGATCACCAGATCGTACGCGCCATCGGCCGAGGCGAACGACGCAGGGATGGTGATGATCCCGTCAGGGATGGGGATGACCGCCGTTCGATCGAGCGTCGCGTCGGCGCGATCCGCGGGGGCGAGGGCCGGCGCCGCCGTCGCTGGCGTCGCATGGAGCGGCGCGGCCGCTCCGGCCTTCGCCTCGACCCGCGCCGCCCCCCTCGTCGACCGCAGGATGGCCGCGGCGGCCGCGGCCGGCTGGAGCGCCGAGCCCGCGCGGAGATCGAAGCCCGCCGCGCCGAGCTGCATCGAGACGAGCCCGCCCACCACCGCCGCGAAGCCCAGGCCGGCACCCGCGCTCAAGGCGATCAAGCGCGACGTGGAACGCCGCGTCGGAGATGCCATGACCGGAGCCGGCGATTCGAACGGCATCGCCATGCCCCCAATCGACGCCGGCGGACGACGGAAAATTAAAGTGGGCTCATCCTCGTCATGGGGCAGTTGGACCTCCGCGCAAGGGGGCTCACCGGGGAACATGTCAGCGATGATGCGAGGCCTATGCCACTCATGGCAAGCGCTAAAATTCTACATGATAGGTTCGCATGCGCATGCGTCAAGGAAGTGGACCTGGTCCGACGTAGTCCCATGGTGGTTCATTGTTTGACCAGGGAAGCGCCCAGGGAAGCACCTTGCTTGCGCGCGCAGCCCCGTGGTTCCGGGATTCTGGTTGGCTCCTGCGCTGCGCGCAGAGCGCGTAATCGACTTCGCGCCATCGACCGTACGACCGCACCGCTCGCTCATGGTCCGACTGACCTCCATGCGCCGGGGTGTCTCGCCGGCCCGCGCGCGTCGACCGTTGCACGTCCAACGGTTCACCGACGAGGGGGCGCGCTGAGCGCGGCGCGCGCCCGCCGGGCGAGCTGACGCGCCGGACGTCGCCGACGGACGACGCCGCGCTGCGCGCTGGAAATGCGGCGCGCCCGGGGCGCGGCGCACGTGAACCTTGACAGCGCGGGGCGCCTCTGGATCTCCTCTTTCCTCCCCACTCACCTGCACGGGCCCCCCATGACCAGCTACCCCCGCGTCTACGACGACAACACCCAGAGCATCGGCCGCACGCCGCTCGTGCGCATCCGCCGCGTGATCGACGGCGCGCGCGCGACGGTGCTGGCGAAGATCGAGGGGCGCAACCCGGCGTACTCGGTCAAGTGCCGCATCGGCGCGGCCATGGTCTGGGACGCCGAGCAGCGGGGCGTGCTCGGCCCTGGCAAGGCGATCGTCGAGGCGACCAGCGGCAACACCGGCATCGCGCTGGCCTTCGCCGCCGCCTCGAGGGGCATCGAGTGCGTGCTCAGCATGCCCGAGACGATGAGCATGGAGCGGCGCAAGGTGCTCATCGCCCTCGGGGCCAAGCTGCTCCTGACGCCGGGCCCCAAGGGGATGAACGGCGCCATCGCCAAGGCCGAGGAGCTGGCCGCCTCCGACCCCGGACGGTACGTGCTGATGCGGCAGTTCGAGAACCCGGCGAACCCCGCGATCCACGAGACCACCACCGGCCCCGAGATCTGGGAGGACACCGGCGGCAACGTCGACGTCCTCGTCTCGGGCGTGGGCACCGGCGGCACGATCACCGGCGTCAGCCGCTACTTCGAGCGCGGCCGCGGCCGCGCCCTCCACTCCGTCGCGGTGGAGCCGGTCCACTCGCCGGTCATCGCGCAGACGCTCGCCGGCCAGCCGCTCACCCCGTCCCCGCACAAGATCCAGGGCATCGGCGCCGGCTTCGTCCCGAAGAACCTCGACCTCTCCTTCGTGGACCAGGTCGAGGCGGTCTCGAACGACGAGTCCATCGCCATGTCGCGGCGGCTCGCGTCCGAGGAGGGTATCCTCTGCGGCGTCTCCTGCGGCGCGGCCATGGTCGCGGCGAGCCGGCTCGCGAAGGATGCCAAGTGGGAAGGAAAGACCATCGTGGTCATCCTCCCGGACGCCGGCGAGCGGTACCTCTCTGGGCCCCTCTTCGAAGGAATGTTCTCCGAGGTCGAGGCCATGAAGGCCTCGTGAGGTCGACGTGAGCAAGAAGTGTGATGCTGCCCCCTCCGAGGCGCCCGCCGACCTGCACGGCATCGTCGACGCGCTGATCGCGAGCTACCGGGCGGATGCGCGCGGGCATCACATCAACAAGCGCTTCACCCCGTCGCGCCAGGAGATCACCGAGATCATCGATCTCCTGCTCCAGATCTTCTACCCGGGCTATCACGGGCGGCAGGACCTGTCGGACGAGGACCTGCTCTACCACGTGGGCACCCTGGTCTCGACGCTGCGCGACAAGCTGGAGCGACAGATCGAGCGCTGTCTGTGCTTCCAGGACGAGACCGTCGACGCGGGCCGCCTCGACGTCCCGAGGTGCCGGCAGCGGGGGCGCGACGTGGCGCGGCTGTTCATCGCCCGGCTGCCGGAGGTCCGGCGGCGCCTCCTGCTCGACGTGCAGGCGGCCTACGACGGCGATCCCGCGGCGGCCTCGATGGACGAGATCATCCTGGCCTATCCAGGCCTCCTCGCCGTGACGGTGCACCGGGTCGCGCACGAGCTGTACCTCCTCGGCGTGCCGCTCATGCCCCGGATCATGAGCGAGTGGGCGCACACGAGGACGGGCGCCGACATCCACCCGGGCGCCAACATCGGTGACAGCTTCTTCATCGATCATGCCACCGGCGTGGTGATCGGCGAGACGACCGACATCGGCGAGCACGTCAAGCTCTACCAGGGCGTGACGCTCGGCGCCCTGTCCCTGCCGCAGCACTCGCGGGGCGCGCGCGGCCTGAAGCGCCACCCCACCGTGGAGGACAACGTCACCATCTACGCGAACGCCACGGTCCTCGGCGGCAAGACGGTGCTGGGGCAGGGGAGCGTGGTGGGCGGCTCGGTGTTCCTCACGAAGAGCGTCGCCGGTGGCCAGCGCGTCGCGCTCGAGGCCCCGAGGCTGCGCGTCGCGTCGCCGCCCCATGGCACGCCCGCCGTCAGCGGCTCCGATCTGGACAGCATCCTCGACTTCGACATCTAGACCGCCGCTCTGCGCTGCATGGTGCAGCGGCGGGGGCGCGCCTCATCGATCGGAGTGGCCGAGAGGGCGCTCCGGGGCGACGCGATCGCGGATCGCCTGCTTGAGCTCCTTGGGCTCGGGGAAGCGCCCTTCGACGGCGCGCGAGAAGAGCGGCGCGCCGTCGAGCGTGATGTCGAAGGTGCCGCTCTCGCCCGGCGACAGGAGCACGTCGATCTCATCGGGGAAGGTGATCAGCAGCTCCTGAGCGAGCCAGGCCGCGCGCGTGAGCCAGCGGCACTTCGGGCAATAGCGGATCGCGACGAGCGGCCGTTGCGGGGCGGGGGCGGCGTCCATGCCAGGATCGTAGCGCGGGCGCGCGGCCGGTCGTATGCCGCGTGCGGTCGCGCTCGCCGTATTGACCAGACCCCATGGCTCATGGTTCTGTCGGCTCGATGAAGCGCGCGTTCGATTTGTGCGTGGTTGGGCTCTCGCTCGGAGCGATGGCCTGTGGGCCGGGCCTGGAACCCGAGGTGGTCGTGCATCCTCCCCGGCCCACTGCCTCGCCGGAGAGCACCGCCAGCACGACCAGCGGCGGGTGTCCGGCCATCGGCCACGCGGAGCCGCTCATCGTCGACTGGCTCACGACACGCCGCTCCGATCTCGGGCTCGCGATGAAAGACGGCATCGCCGTCGTCTCCTACGACTGCACGACGCTGAAGCTCCTCACGCAGTGCAAGCTCCCAGGGAGCTACTCCTTCGCCGGCGTGACCCGGGCAGAAAAAGTAATACAATTAACAAACCCTGCAGAGATGCAGGCGAACGTCCCCTTCGGAGCCCCGGCGCTGAGCACCGCGATCGAGGGCGGCGGCTCGGCCGCGATCGACGTGGCGCTCGTGCCGACGGGGAAGATGGCGACCACGGTGGCCTCCTCCTCCGCGCAGGATCTCTCGGGCAGCTGCGAGGGCGCGACGCATTTCGTGCGCGCCGCGCTCCTCGGGGCCTTCGCGATGGCGCCAGGCAGCCGGGGCACGGCGCGGACGGTGGATCAGGTCTTCGGGGCGGTCGGGGCGGCCGCGACGGCGAGCCAGGGCGGCACCACGAGCAAGGAAGGGGAGCTCGACGCCTGCCGGGCCGCGAAGCCCGACGCGCAGGCGCCGACGGAGCGCTGCCATGCGCCGCTGCGCCTCGAGCTCGTCCCGCTGCTCACGAAGAGGGCGGCGGCGGCCGAGGCTCCGGTGAAGCAGGCGGAAGACGAGTTCCCGAAGCTGTCGAGCCTGTGCCCGCTCGGGACGGTGCCGAACGGGGCGAAGTGCTCCCCGCCTGCGCTCGCGCCCGCGCACCTGTGCGAGCCCACCGACGCCCGAGCCTGCGCGGCGGAGTGCGGGAAGGGCGATGTCGGCAGCTGCTATCACCTCGGGATTCACTACCTGGGCGGCAAGGATTTTCCGCGCGATGACGCGAGGGCGGCGGAGCTGTTCGAGAAGGCGTGCGGCGCCGGCGTCACGCAGGCTTGCTACGCGAGGGCGAAGCAGCTCCTGCGCGACATGAAGAGCGCCAAGGTCCCCCCGGACGCCGCGGGGCGGGCCAAGGTGCGCGAGTTCGCCGACAAGGCGTGCGAGATGGGCGACGCTTGGGCGTGCTTCAGCGTGGCCGAGTGGTACCTCAGCGAGGGCCCGCAGGCGGTCCTCCCGAAGGACCCGACGCGCGCGGTCGCGTTCCTCCGGCGCGGCTGCGATCTCGGGCACGGGCCGAGCTGCAGCGCGCTGGGCAAGATGCTGGTCGAGGGGAAGCTCGCGGCGAAGGACGTGGGGGTCGCCGTGGGCGTGCTCCAGCGCGCGTGCCAGGGCGGCCAGTCCGAGGACTGCGTCGATCTCGGCGACATCCTGCGCAAGGGGCAGGGGGCGCCGAAGGACGGGGTGAAGGCGATCGCGGCGTACAGCCACGGTTGCAGCCTGGGGGACATGCACGCCTGCAACGCCGCCGGCTCGGTCTACGCGCAGGGCGACGGCGTTCCGAAGGACGTCGCGAAGGCGTATTCGTTCTTCGAGAAGGGCTGTCCGGAGAAGGGGTTCGGGGCCGAGGCGTGCTTGAGCCTCGCCGGGATGTACGAGAAGGGGAGCGGCATTCCGAAGGACATGCCGCGCGCAGCGGCGCTCTACGAGAAGGTGTGTGGCACCGGCGGCTGCGTGCGGGCCGCCGAGATCTGGCAGCGCGGCGAGGGCGTGACCGCCGATCCGGAGCGGGCCTACTCGCTCTACGAGAAGGCGTGTACGCAGTGGGGCGAGAAGAAGGCGTGTGACGCGTTCGGCCCGCTCCTGGAGCGCAAGGACAAGGATCGGGCCCGGACCTTCTACGCAGACCAGTGCGTTCGGACGCAGGACAAGGCGGCGTGCGCGGCCCAGAAGCGGCTCGGCGGCGCGCCCCGCTAAAAAAGCTTCATCTGACGATCGGCCCCGGCGCGTGAGCCCCTCTGCGCCTCGGGCGACGGGCCGACCCGCAGGAGCAGGCGCTCCTCCACCTCGCGTACGAACGGCGACACCTCGGTCTCAACCACCTTGCCGTGCCGCGCGCGCTGCATGGCGCGGGTCAGGAACAACCGCTCTCGCGCCCGCGTCATGCCCACATAAAAGAGCCGGCGCTCCTCGGCGACGTCCGTCTCGTCCCTGCCGGGGAACCGGAGCGGGAGCAGGCCGTCCTCGCACCCCACGAGGAAGACCACCCGGAACTCGAGCCCCTTGGCCGCGTGCAGCGTCAGCAGCGAGATGCGGTCGGCCCGCGGATCCCACGCGTCGATCTCGGAGCACACAGCGAGCTCGATCGAGAAGCGATCGACGTCGCCGCCGCAGCGCTCCGCGAGCGCGAGGTGCAGCTCCAGCGCGGCGTCCACGTCGGCCTCGCGCAGACACGCCGCGCTCGCCCCGCCCTCCTCGGCCGCGCCCGCCGCGGGCGGAGCGCCGGCGAGCCCGGGCTGCGCCACCTCCTCGCGGAGGCGCGCCGCGGCCGCCTTCAGGCGCGCCGTGAGCGGCCCCGGCGGTGTGCCAGCGAGCGCCCGCGCGAGCGCCTCCGAGCCCGCGCGCTCGGCGACGCGGCGATCCGACCGCCGCTGGAACGGCATCCCCGAGCGGGCGAACGCCTCCCGGAGCCGCTCGGACTGCGCCTCGGTCCGGTAGAGCACCGCGAAATCCGAGAAGGAAACCTCGCCGCTCCCGGCAGGATCGCTCACCCGCCCGCTATCCATCGAGAAGAACGTGGACCCGCCGAGCATCCGCTCGATCGTGTGGACCACGCGCTCGGCTTCGGCGGCCTCCGTCGGCGACTCGTGGACCGCCACGAGCTCCACGCCGCCCGCGCTCGGCAGGAGCTCCCGCGCGCCGAGCGTCGGTGAGGGCGCGATCACCTGGAGCGCCGCCTCGACGATGGGGCGCGACGAGCGGTAGTTCCGCTTCAAGCGCACCACGCGCGCCGCCGGGAAATCTTGCTGGAAACGGAAGAAGAAGCCCACGTCCGCGCCGCGGAATCCGTAGATCGCCTGATCGGGATCGCCGATGGCGCAGACGTTCCCGCCGGGAGCGACGAGCGCGCGCACCAGCCGGTACTGGCGCTCATCGATGTCCTGGTACTCGTCGATGGAGAGATACCGGGCCCGCCCGCGCGCCGCGGCGAGCGCTCCGCTCTGCTGCTCCAGGAGCAGGACGGCGTGCCCGATCAGGTCGTCGAGGTCGAGGAGCCCGCGCGCGGCGAGCTCGTCCTCGTACACCTTCCACGCGCGGTCGACGTGGCGGTCGATCTCGCCGCCCGCGGCCGGCGACCCGTGCGCGTCGGCGTGGCGCGGGCAGCGCCGCTTCAGCGCGGCGATGTCGGCGAGCAACCTGGCCGCCCGCCGCTCCGGGACGCCGAGCGCCGCGGCGAGCAGCGCCGTCCGCTCGCGCTCGCCGGCGATCGCGGGCGGCGCGGCCCCCGCGCCCTGCGCGTGCTCGCGGAGCAGCGAGAGGCCGAGCGCGTGGAAGGTCATGGCGGGGACGCGGCCGCCGGCCTCGCCGAGCAGCGCGCCGAGCCGCTCCCGCAGCTCGTCGGCGGCGCGGCGGGTGAAGGTGATCGCGAGGCACTGCTCCGGCGGCACCCCGAGATCGAGGACGAGGTGCGCGATCCGGTGCGTGAGCGTGCGGGTCTTGCCCGTGCCTGGCCCCGCGAGGAGGAGCAGCGCGCCGTCCGTGATCTCCGCCGCCGCCCGCTGCTCCGGGTCGAGCGCGTCGAGCGGCGCTGCGCCGCCCGGCGCGGGCGGCGCGCCGCGGGACACCTCGCCGGCCGGCGCCGGGCGAGGCGCCGCGTCGGCCCGGCCGCGGCGCGGAGGGGGGCGTGACGCCGCGGGAGCGCGCGCCCCCGCGGGAGGAGGCCGCGGCGCCGCGGCCTCCGGCTGGAAGAGGAGCCCGCCCCCGCGGCGCTGCGCGAGCTCCTCCGGCTGGAAGACCCGGATCGCGCCGTACTCGCCGTCGTAGCCTGCGTCGCGGATCACGCGCCCTTCGCGCATCCGCGCGATCGCCTCGGCGAGCAGGGGCGTCCCGGCGCGCTCGATCTCGTCGAGCGGGGCGTCGCCGAGGAGGAACAGCTCGGGGCCGACGCGCGACAGCACCCCGTCGTAGCTCCGCTGCACCACCTTGCTGGAGGCGCCGACGCCGTGGAGCTCGGCCAGCACCTCGGGCAGCGGCACCAGGTTGCGGAACTCGCTCGCGCCCTCGGGGCGCACGCCCTCGTCGCGATCGGCGAGCTCCTCGACCCGGTGCAGCACGCCCACCGTGACCGGGTGCCCGCACACGGGGCAGGCGAGGGCGAGCGCCCGCGCCTCCGCCGGCGAGAGCACGACATTGCACTTGCGGTGGCCGTCGAGGTGGTATTTGCCCTCTTCCGGGAAGAACTCCACCGTGCCCCCGAAGCCCTGACCGGTCTCCAGGGCGCGCCGGATCGCGAAGTAGTCGAGCGGGGCGTCGAAGGCCGTGGCCTCGCGCCCGAGCTTCGCGGGCGAGTGCGCGTCCGAGCTCGAGACGAGCCGGTACCGATCGAGCCCGGAGATCCGCCAGTTCATCGCAGGATCGGACGAGAGCCCGGTCTCGAGCGCGAAGATGTGCGGCGCGAGATCGCCATAACACTCCTCGACCGCGTCGAAGCCCGCCCTGGAGCCCAGCACCGAGAACCAGGGAGTCCAGATGTGCGCCGGCACGAGGTAGGAGCCCTCGCCGGCCTCCAGCACGATCTCGAGCAGGTGGCGCGAATCGAGCCCGAGGATGGGCCGCCCGTCGGCGGTCAGGTTGCCTATCTTGGCGAGCGCGCGGACGATGCGCTCCGCCGCGTCGAAGCTGGGCGCGTAGAGGAGGTGATGGATCTTCCGCGTCCGATCTCCCTTCTTGTAGATCGTCGAGATCTCCACGGAGAGGACGAAGCGCGTCGCTCCGCGGCAGGCCCCGGGGAGCCGCTCCGAGACCGCGCGGCTGAGATCGTCCCGGAGGCGGAAGAGCCCGGGCTCGGCCGGCGCGAGGTGCTCGCGGAGCTCGGCCATCCACGCTGGATGGGTGAAGTCCCCCGTGCCCAGCACCGCGATGCCCTTGCGCTGAGCCCAGTAGCTCAGATGCGCGAGATCGCAATCGCCGCTCGTCGCGCGGGAGTACTTCGAGTGCACATGGAGGTCTGCATAGAAACGCATGGTGTTCCGCCGTGAGGTGTCGTTTACCTATCGAGCTCCCTCGCGCTGTCAATCGCGGATACCAGCAGTCTTGGTGAAATATGGTTGGAAATTGAGGTGGGCTGATCGCAATGCGTCGCGATGCGTGAAAGTCGTTGTCCCGTGGCAAAAGGCGCTCGCTCGATGCAATGCGGCTCGACGGGCTCGCCCGTGTGGCAAAAAAATGCTCGACCCGAGCCTGTACGCGCGGGCGCGAGCCCCGGTCCGGAGGGGACCGCCGGCCGCCGCGAGGCATCACGAGGTCACGGGGTCGCGGTCGAGGGCGCCGGGCTCTTGCGGGTCAGGTAGAAGAAATCGCGCAGGGAGCGCTTGCGGATGTACTCGTCTTCCGAGAACTCGAAGCCGCTCGCCAGCGCGACCGGCGCGAGGGCGCCGCCCTCACCCGGCTCGTAGAGGAGGAACTTCGGGTACGACCAGTTCACGTCGAGCTGCGCCACCGCCGAGGCGCCGGCGTGCTGCATCCCGAGCGCGATGGCGGGCGCCGTCGTGTGATTGCTGATCCCGACGTAGAGGACCTTGCCGTCGCGGTCGAGCCCGACCGCGGAGCGGCGGATCACCGTGTTGCCGTCCAGCGTGGCGCCCCAGTTGCGGACCTGCGGCGCGCGGAGCAGCGGGTGCAGCTCGCCCTCGTCGACCATGCAGCTCGGCGTCTGCCGCCACCACTGCATGTCGCTCTCTCCCGCCGAAAGCCTGGTCCATGGCGCGATCTGCAGCCGCCCGTCGCGGCGCCGCGCGAGCGTGCAGCCCTGGTCCCGGGGGCGCACCAGCGTCACGCCGTCGAGCCGCATCCCCCACTGGCCGTGCTCGGTCATGAAGCCGCCGTTGAACGCCGCGAGCAGCCGCCCGTGGTCCGCCTCGGGGATCTTCGCGGGCCGCTCGTAGGGCTTGCCCTCCTCGGTCGTCGCCGCCGGCTCGCGGGAGCCGGCCATGAGGTGCACATCGACCCGCGCGAGATCCACCGCCACGATGAACAGCTCCGCCCAGGAGCGGTTCGGATCCGGGTGGAGCAGCGTCTTGTGGAGGCGCGGCGCGTCGCTCGGATGGGCGTGATCCGCGATGGGCACCCACCGCCCGTCGCCGGGAGCCGACCAGGCCGCGTGCGAGGGGCCGACGTCCGTCGGCCGGAACGCCGCCGCGCCGGTGTCCCCCGCGGCCGGGCTCGGCGTCGCGGCCGAAGGCGGCGAGGCGGTCGCGGCAGGGCCCGGCTGCTCGGGCACCTCCCAGTACGTCTTCGGCGGCTCGTCCTTGCGCCAGAGCTGGTGGACGCGATCCTCCAGGGTGTAGGCGGTCTCCTCGAGCGCCGTCACGTTCTCGGCCCCGATCACCGAACGCAGCCCGTTCGCGACGAGCGGGCCCATCCATGGAATGCGGTGCACCGCGATCCATAACCCGGCCCCGGAGAGCATCGGGACGGCGACGGCACCGAGAACCCAGCGTCGAAGCCGGGATCGGGGCGACCGAAGGACGGGGCGCTCCGGAGCGGAGTGCCCGACCTGGGCCGGCGTTTTCGAGGCTTCGGCGGTTTCGGCCATGGCGTGCTGCAGTGCTTCGAAGGGGCGGGAAGACGCTGGAGGTCGCGGGCGACGCGGGGCGACCTGCGAGCGCGAGCGCACGAGAAGCGGGCCCTCCGCTCGGGCGACGGTCTAGCATGGTGCGCCGCGCGCGCGGAGCTAGCATGGTGCGCCGCGCGCGCGGAGCTAGCATGGTGCGCCGCGCGCGCGGAGGCCGCTCAGCGCGCCCCGAGCGGAGCGACGCGATCGCGGCTCGCCGTTGGCTCGCGGCTCGCCGTTGGCTCGCGGTCGCGGCTCGACTTCCTCGCCACGCCGTACTAGAGTCGCCGCCTCGGACTGACCTGGCACGGGTCGCGGTGCTCGGTCGCTGTCAATGGTCCTCGCAGCCTCCGCTCAAGGCGGCGCGAGGCGGCAGCTCTCCGTGATCGAACCCTCTCCACAGGGAGGGCGCGGTGCCGCGGCGTCCTTTCCGCCCTTGCTCAGGAGGGGCTGTGCTCCAGCCCGATTCCAGCCCGATGTCCATGCAATTTGCCGATCTCAAGCTCATCGAACCGCTCCTCCGCGCCATCGAGGCCGAGGGGTACAGCGCCCCGACGCCCATCCAGCAGCAGGCCATCCCGCCCATCCTGGAGGGCAACGACCTCCTCGGTTGCGCGCAGACCGGCACGGGCAAGACCGCCGCGTTCGCGCTGCCGATCCTGCAGCGCCTCGCGCAGAGCGGCGGGCCGAGGCAAGGCGGGCTCCGCGTGCTCGTGCTCACCCCGACGCGCGAGCTCGCGGCGCAGGTCGCCGAGAGCTTCACCACCTACGGCAAGAACCTCGGCCTGCGGACCGCGGTCGTCTTCGGCGGGGTAGGGCAGCGCCCCCAGATGGAGGCGCTGCGCCGCGGCGTCGACGTGCTCGTGGCGACGCCGGGCCGGCTGCTCGATCTCTGCTCGCAGGGCATCGCCCCGTTCGGTCGGCTCGACACGCTCGTCCTCGACGAGGCCGATCGGATGCTGGACATGGGGTTCATCCACGACATCCGGCGCGTGCTCGCGATGCTGCCCGAGCGCCGGCAGACGCTCCTGTTCTCGGCCACGATGCCGCCGGACATCCTGAAGCTCGCGAACAGCATCCTGCGCAACCCGGTGCGCGTCGAGGTCGCGCGGATCGCCACGACGGCCGAGAACATCGACCAGCGGGTGGTCTTCGTCGAGCGGTCGGACAAGCGCGCGATGCTGGAGCACGTGCTCAAGGATCCCGCGCTCCGCCGGGCGATCGTGTTCACCCGCACCAAGCACGGCGCCAACCGCGTGGTCCAGCAGCTCAGCCGTGCGCGCATCGAGGCGGTCGCCATCCACGGCAACAAGTCCCAGGGCGCGCGCGAGCGGGCGCTCGCGAGCTTCAAGCAGGGGACGACGAGCGTGCTCGTCGCGACCGACATCGCGGCGCGCGGCATCGACATCGACGACATCTCGCACGTGATCAACTACGACCTCCCGAACATCCCGGAGAGCTACGTGCACCGCATCGGCCGCACGGCGCGCGCCGGGGCGTCCGGGGTGGCGCTCTCGTTCTGCGACAGCGAGGAGCGCGCTTACCTCGCCGACATCGAGCGCCTCATCCAGAAGCGCCTCCCTCTCCTGGCCGACCCCGGGGTTCCCGTCTTCCAGATCGATCCCAGGCCCGCACAGCAGGCGCAGGGGCAAGCTCGGCCGCAGGCGCAGGGCCGGCCGCAGGGACAGGGCCGTCCACACCCCCAGGGGCACGCTCGGCCGCAGGGACAGGGCCGGCCGCAGGGACAGGGCCGGCCGCACCCCCAGGGGCAAGCTCGGCCGCAGGCGCAGGGCCGACCGCAGGGACAGGGCCGCCCACACCCCCAGGGGCACGCTCGGCCGCAGGCGCAGCCCGCGGCGCAGGCGCAGCCCGCGGTACGGCCGCTGCCGCGGCACGACACCCCTCGCGTCGACAACTGATCCTCACCGCGCTGCCCGCCGCGCTCGATCCATCACGCCGCGCATCGCCTGATGCGCGCGGTACCGCGAGCCCGGTGCTCGTTGGCGCTCGTCGCGCGCGCAGGTCGTCTGCCAGGCGCGCACGTCGTTTGCCAGGCGCGCACGTCGTTTGCCAGGCGCGCACGTCGTTTGCGACCGGACCATGCCTGAATGACGCGCTTCGACATTATCTCGTCGATGTGCGGAAACTCTGGCACGATCGCTGACATGCGCGTCCCCGTCATCGTTGTAAGCCTGCTCACGATCGCTGCCTGCGATCGCGGAGCTCCTTCTTCGAGCTCGTCCACCACGGGCGCCCAGGCCTCCGCCGATCCGGCGCCGACTGCCTCGGCCGCCCCGGTCGCCTCCGCGAGCAGCGCGCCGGCCGAGGCGCCCGACGCCAGCGCCGCTCCCGCGGCGGCCGACACCGCCGATGCCGCGGCGAGCGCGGCGGCCGACGCCGGGCCGCCCGCGGCCGACGACAGCCGCCTCTCGGTGGAAGGGCGCGCCGTCCAGGGAGGGCTCCTGCGCGCCAAGCTGAACGGCAAGCTGCGCCGCATGGCGTTCCCCGGCCATCGCGTGACCGTCAGCGACGAGGGAGAGTTCCTGATCGCCTTCTCGCGCAACGCGCCAGCGCAGGAGAAGCTGACCATCACGTTCGACGACGGGCAGGTGCTCGAGAAGATCTTCGACGTGGAGCCTCGCAAGTTCGAGGTCGACAAGGTCGACCGCCTGCCGGAGAACATGGTCAAGCTCGACATGGCGACGCGCGTGAAGCTCGCGCAGACCGACAAGAAGCTCGACGCGCTCCGGAGCAAGTACACGAAGAGGAACTGTTACAAGAACGGCTTCATCTGGCCGTCCAAGGGCCCCATCACCTCTCGGTACGGCCAGCCGCGCCTGCTCAACGGCACGGACGGCGGGATCCACTGGGGCGTGGACATCGCGGTGCCCGTCGGTACGCCGGTGCGCGCGCCTGCCTGCGGCAAGGTCGTGCTCGTCGAGAAGGACCTCCCGCTGAGCGGTCACACCGTGATCATCGATCACGGGCACGGACTGACCTCCACGTTCATCCATCTGCACGGCTTCGCCGTGAAGGTGAACGACGAGGTCAAGCAGGGGCAGGTCATCGCGACCGTCGGGATGACCGGCCGCACGAACGGACCGCACCTCGACTGGCGCATGAATCTCTTCGAGACACGCGTCGATCCAGAGCTCCTGATCTCCGCCGCGAAGTGACGCACGGCGGGGCAAGGTGCCACACGAAGCGCGTTCATGGCTGAGCTCTCCCGGGCGGAAATGGGGCTCGGGTTCGGCCGTCGAAGCGGCCGGCGCCTCCAGGCGCACGCCCGCTGATCTTCCTTCCCGGGCCGATGGATGATCGAATGGCCGCCGAGGTCGCCGGGAGGACAAGCTCTCTCCCGCGAGCCTCTTGGCGGCATACCCCTTGCAAATTTCCGGACCGACGAAGGCACTCAATCCGGATATCGATTTTGCAAGGAGTCGGTCATGAAGATGCTGTCGCCTCGAGCTCATGGGTTTGTGGACTATGCGGTTGCGGCCCTGTTCCTGCTGGCCCCTTCGCTGTTCGGCTTCGGCGGGCTCCCCGAGACGCTCTGCTACATCCTGGGCGCCGCACACCTCGGGATGACGCTGCTCACCGCGTTCCCGCTGGGCGCCGCGAAGCTCATCCCGTTCCCTGTCCACGGGGCGATCGAGGCCACGGTCGCCGTGCTCCTCGTCGCGGCGCCGTGGCTGTTCGGCTTCGATGAGGAGCCCGCGGCGAGGAGCTTCTATCTCGTGTCGGGCGTGGCCGTCGGCCTGGTCTGGCTCGCGACGGACTACCGTTCTTCGTACGCCACGACGACAGCCAGCGCTCGTTACCGGCCGGAGCACCGGTCGTTCTCCTGAGGGGCGTGCGCGTGCGCCTCGCGATCGGCGCGGCGGTCAGGGTGGTGGATCGCGCGGATTTACGGCAAGCTCATGCGTGGCGGGAGGACAGACGCCGTGAGCGACCCGAAGAAGCCGGATCCGATGAGCCTGCGGGTGGGTGACTTCCTCGTGAAGGTGGTGCCCGTCGGTGAGACGAGCGACGCCCTCGATACCGAGGCGAACCGCGAGCGGGCGCAGCGGGCCGAGGAGGACCAGCGGGCGGCCCAGTTCGGCGCGAGCGGCGAGGGGGCAGGGGAGGCCTCGCAGGGGGCGGCGGAGGCAGCCGTGGACGAGGCGATCGAGGAGGCGCGGGCGCGCTTGAAGAGCGCCGGCGAGGACGTGCCGATCTTGGTGTGCGATCCGGTGACGGGAGCGACGTTCACCCTCGAGTGACGGAGGGCGGCACCGTCCACCGGCTCCCCGTTTCCGCGCACACCTCGACCGCGACGGAACAGCCTTCCGGCGCCTGTTCTCCGAGACGCCCATCCTGAGCACGCCCGCCTCACGGGACCCTGTTTCGGCCGGGGCGGCAGCGACGGCTGCCGCTATCGTGGATGTTCCTCTGCTTGGCTTGGCCGTCCATCCGCTCCGTCCGAAGCCCTGTCCGCTCCCGTGGAGGAAAACACGGCGCTGCAAGTCTTCAACATTACTCCGATCCGGTCAGGGAGTTACTCCACTTCCCGCGACGACTGACCCAGGGGAGAGCCATGATGAACATGCCGATGATGCTGATGATGGGCATGATGCCGAGCATGATGGGCATGATGATGCCCGCGATGATGATGCCGAACATGATGGGCATGATGATGCCCGCCATGAAGATGGCGGCCTGAACCAAGGAACGTCGGCGAGCGGCTCAGCCCCGACGGTCGGGAGCGGGCGCTCCAGACCCGCGGGGCGCGACGCCTCCGCTGCGAAGCGTCGCGCGTGGGCGCTCGCCCCGTCCCGTCACGCGCCGGCTGCTTCCTGCGGCTTCGGGTGCTGATCCCGCGAGACGAACACCGCCGCTGCCAGATCCCCCACCACGTTGATCACCGTCCGGCACATGTCGAGGAACCGATCCACCCCGAGGACCAGACCGAGCCCCTCGGGCGGGATGCCGAGCATCCCAAGGATCATCGCGATGACGGGCAGCGAGCCGGCCGGGATGCCCGCCGTGCCGATCCCCCCGAGCACCGAGATGAGCATCACGGTCGCCTGCTGCCCGAAGCTCAGCGACACGCCGTAGACCTGGGCCAGGAAGAGCACGGTCACCCCCTCGAACAGCGCCGTCCCGTTCTGGTTCATCGCGGCGCCGGCGGTCAGCACGAAGCGCGCCACGGACGGCGGCAGCTTCAGCTCCTCCTCGGCCACCTTCAGCGCGGTCGGCAGCGTCGCGTTCGACGAGGCGGTCGAGAACGCCGTCACGATCGCCGTCCGGCTCCCGCGAAAGAACGCGACCGGCGACATCCCGCCAAGGAAACGGACCGAGAGCGAATAGACCACGAACATGTGCAGGCCGAGGCCGAGCAGCACCGTGAGCACGTACGCCGCCAGCTGCTGCATGATGCCGATGCCCATGCGGGACGTGATCGTGAAGAGCAGCGCGCCCACGCCGATCGCCGCGAACCGGAGCACCCCCTCGATGAGCCGCATCGAGACGTCGAGCAGCCCCTGGATGCACTCGCGGAGCCGCGCCGCCGCGCCGGTCTGGGTGAGCGACAGGGCGATGCCGAAGAGCAGCGAGAACGTGATCACCGCGAGCACGTCGCCCCCGGCCGCGGCCTTGAAGATGTTGTCCGGCACCATCGCGATGATCATCCCGACCGGCGATGTGTCGGCCGGCGCGGTCGCCGCCTTGATCCCCCCGCCGTGCGCGAGGCCCCGGACCGCCTCGGGCAGGCCGTCGCCCGGGCGGATCAGGTTCACCAGGACGAGGCCGATCAGCACCGCGATGCTCGAGACGACGGCCGTGTAGCCCAGCGTCCGCAGGCCGAGCCGGCCGACGTGCTTCAGATCGAGCTCGCAGACGCCCATCACGAGCGCCGAGAACAGGATCGGGAGCACGAGCATGAACAGCAGGCGCAGGAAGATCTGGCCCACCGGGTAGGTGATGTGATCGACGATCCAGGTGAGCGCCGGGTGCCCTGCCGCGACAGCGTTCGCCGTGAGACCGCCCGCCGCCCCGACCGCGACGCCGAGCAGCATCGTTCGATGCGATGACATGGCGCCACCTTACACAAGCCGCGGCGCCGCGATCCGCGGAGTTGACGCCACGCCCTCGGGCCCTCGACGGCCAGCGGGGCGTCCTGCGGCCACGGATCGACCTCCGCACGCGCCGTCCGCGGGCCAAGGGCCGCCTGTCCAAGCCCACGCGGATCCATTAGGCTCCCGGCCGGCCATGCTGAAGCCGGGCGATTCGTTCGAGCGGTACACGATCGAGGCCGCCATCGGGCAGGGGGGGATGGGCTGCGTCTACCGGGCGCACGACGCGCGGCTCGGGCGGCGCGTCGCGGTCAAGGTGATCGCGGGCGGCGCCGTGGACGAGGACGCCGGCGCGCGCCTGCTCCGCGAGGCGCGCGCCGCCGCAGCGCTCGATCACCCGAACGCCGTCTCGATCTTCGACGTCGGCGAGCTCGAGGGGACGCCGTTCATCGTGATGGAGCTCGTCCCGGGCCGCACCCTGCGCAGCGCCATCAGCGGCGCCGACGCGCCGGCGTCGACGCGGATCGCCTGGCTCTCCGACGTCGCCCGCGCGCTCGCGGCGGCGCACCGGCGGGGGCTCGTCCACCGGGACATCAAGCCGGAGAACGTGATGGTCCGGGACGACGGGGTGATCAAGGTGCTCGACTTCGGCATCGCGCGCCGCGCCGCAGGCGACGCCGATCCGAACGCGTCCACCGAGGCCCCTGCGCTGCCGACGCTGACCGCGCTCGGCGTCAAGCTCGGGACGCCCGTCTACATGGCCCCGGAGCAGATCCGCGGCGCCGAGCTCGACGGGCGCGCGGACCAGTTCGCGTGGGGCGTGCTCGCCTTCGAGCTCCTCACCGGCAGGCTACCCTGGCGCGGCGCCGGCGACATGCTCGCGGTCGTCGCGTCGATCCTCACCGACGAGGCCGACCGCGCCCTGCTCGACGCCGCCGCCGTTCCGCCCGCGGTGAGCGCGGTCGTGCTGCGCGCGCTGTCGAAGCGCCCCGACGATCGGTTCGCGTCCATGGACGATCTCCTGCGCGTGCTCGAGGCGGCCGGGAGGGGCGAGGCGCCCGCCGCGCCTGCCGCCGCGCCGCCCGCGCAGGCGCCCGGCGCGCAGCGGAGCGAGGCGCCTCGCGGCGGCGAGACCGCGGCGCAGCGGTTCTCGACCGAGGAGGTCCGCGACGTCCTGGCGCAGGCGATCGAGCGCCAGGCCTCCGCCGACGGAGGCCTGGCGCGCGCCCCGCGGGGCGACGCGCGCCTCGGCTTCGACGACCTGCTCGCCGCGGCGGAGGAGGTGGGCGTGGGCCCCGAGGCGCTGCGCGAGGCGAGCCGCGCGCTTCGCGCGCGCGAGCGCGATGACGTGAAGCGGAGGTCGAGCGCGGCGACCGCCGCCGAGCGCGCCACGTGGCTCCGGCGCAAGCGCCGCGATTTCTACCGGCACCTCGGCGTCTACCTCATCGTCAACGCGGCGCTCCTCACGCTCGCCTTGCCGCTCGGCGTCGTGCTCTGGGCGGCGATCATCCCGCTGGGCTGGGCGATCGGCGTCGCCATCCACGGGCTTGTCGCGTTCACCGCGCACGAGGACGACTGGGCCGAGGAGGCCGAGCGCATGCAGTGGTGGCACGAGCAGCATCGCCGCAGGCACGAGGTGGCCATGGCGAGGGCGATCGGCAAGGACTGGCGCCCTGCGGCGGCCCCGCGCCAGCGCATCGGCGCGGCGGAGGAGGGGGGGGACCGTCAGGGCAAGCTGCGCGTCGAGACGGACACCGCGCGCTCCACGGCGGAGCGGGCGGAACGGGCGGAAGCGGAAGAAGAGGCCGCGGTCGCGGTGAACAAGCCCCAGCGGCGGCGGCGCTGACGAGGGAGCCGCGCCGCCCACGGCCTGACGAGGCGCCGGCCGGCATGCGCTAAGCTCGCGGCCCTTTGGAGGATCCATGTCCCAGCTGAACTTCATCTCCCGCTCGCTCGCGCCGCTCCAGGCGCTCCCGTCCTTCCTGCGCACGCGCGCGCAGTCCGTGCTGTTCCAGCGCATGGTGCCGTTCACCGGGACCGCCGGGATCCAGTTCGACGAGGTGAGCTCGGATCGGGTAGCGCTGCGGCTCGCCAACGGGCGCAGGGTGCGGAACCACATCGGCGGGGTGCACGCCGCCGCGGCGGGGCTCCTGGCCGAGACGGCGACCGGCTTCGTCGTCGCCGTCAACCTGCCGGACGACAAGCTGCCGCTCCTGCGCAGCATGAAGATCGACTACAAGCGCCGCGCCCAGGGCGGCCTCCGCGCGGTCGCGACCCTCACGCCCGAGCAGCGCCAGTCCTTCCTGGATCAGCCGAAAGGGGACGTGGCGGTCGCCGTCACGGTGACCGACGAGAGCGGCGCGTCGCCGATGGAGTGCGAGTTCGTCTGGGCCTGGGTGACCAAGGGGGTGTGACGCCGCCGCGTTCGCGCGCGGCGCGGGCGCGGTCAGTTGCGGCGGAGGCGCTCGATCTCGGCCAGCGCCTCGGCGAGCTGGCGCTCCAGGTCCGACGCGCGCTGCGGGGCCCTCAGAGCGTCAGGATCTCGCAGCCGTCCCGCGTCACGAGCACGGTGTGCTCGAACTGCGCCGAGAGGCTGCCGTCCTCCGTGACCATGGTCCACCCGTCGTCGAGCGTGCGGATGCGGTGCGAGCCCAGGTTGACCATCGGCTCGATCGTGATGGCCATCCCGGCGCGGAGCCGCATGCCCGCCCCGCGCACCCCCGTGTGCGCGACGTGCGGCGGCAGGTGCATCCTCCGTCCGATGCCGTGCCCGCCGACCTCGCGGACCACGCCGCACCCCTCCGCGCGCGCGATCTCCTCGATCGCCGCGCCGATGTCGCCGAGCCGCGCCCCGTCGCGCACGACCGCGATGCCCGCGTCCCGGCAGCGCCTGGCGACGTCCACCACGTGCAGCGCCTCGGGGCTCGGCTCCCCGATGAAGAACGTCGCGGAGGTGTCGCCGTGGTAGCCGTCGAGCTCCGTGGTCACGTCGACGTTGACGATGTCGCCCGGCAGGAGCACCTCGTCGCGCCGCGGGATCCCGTGGCACACGACGTGGTTCCGGCTCGTGCACACCGCCGCGGGGAAGCCCTTGTAGCCGAGCTGACTCGGGCGGCCGCCGCGCCGCGCCGTGTCCTCGCGCACCCACTGATCGATGTCCGCCGTCGTCACGAAGGGCTGGAGCCGCGCCCCGACGGCCGAGAGCGTCGCCGCCGCCGCGCGCCCTGCGCGCCGCATCGCCTCGCACGCGTGAGGCCTGAGGATGTCCACGTTCATGCGAGGCGTATGCGCGGGCAGCGAGCGGCCATCCAATACCGTTTTGATCTCGGGCCCCCGCGCGCGGCTCCCCGCGCGCGGGGTTCGGGCTAGAATCGGCCGCGTGAGCCTCTCGCAGATCCGTTACTTCATCGCCGTCGCCGAGGAGGGCCACGTCGGCCGCGCCGCGCGCCGGCTCCACATCGCGCAGCCGCCCCTCAGCCGGCAGATCCGCGGCCTGGAGGACGAGCTCGGCGCGCAGCTGTTCGAGCGCACCGCGCGCGGCATGCGGCTCCTGCCGGCCGGCGCGGCGTTCCTCGACCACGCCCGCACCATCGTCGCCCAGGTCGACGCGGCCGTCGCCGATGTGCGCGGCTACGGCGCCGCGCCTCCCCCGGGCGATCTCGACGCCGGCCACCGCCAGCGCGCCGACCTGGGGTAGGGTGCCTCGCGTGGAGCCAGGGGAACGGCATGGGCTACGACGCTGAGCTCGCGCTGGCCGTCGACGCGGCGCGCCGCGCGGGCGCGCTCCTCCGCGCGGAGTTCCACCGCCCGGGCGGCCCACGCGGCGCCGGGACGAGCGCCGACGTCGACGTGGAGGTCGAGCTCCTGCTGCGCGACGCGCTCACCCGGGCCACCCCGTACGCGTTCCTCGGGGAGGAGACCGGCGCCCTGGACGGCGCGGACCCGTCGCACCGCTGGGTCGTCGATCCGCACGACGGCACCGCGTCCTTCCTGCACGGCTACCGCGGCGCCTCGGTCTCCATCGGCCTCCTCCGCGAGGGCACCCCGGTGCTCGGCGTCGTCTTCGCGTACGCCTACCCCGACGACGACGGCGATCTCATCGCGTGGGCCGAGGGCGCCGGGCCGATCCGGCGCAACGGCGCCGCCGTCTCGACGTCGCTCGCCGGCGGCGCGCTCGATCGCTACGCGGTCGTGCTGCTGTCGCAGTCGGCGGATTACCTCCCCGCCCGCAACGCCCGCTGCGTCGCCCCCGCGCGGTTCCTCGCGCTCCCGAGCCTCGCCTACCGGCTCGCCCTGGCCGCGGCCGGCGAGGGCGTCGCCGCGGTCTCGCTCAGCCGGCCCCGCAGCTGGGACTACGCCGCCGGGCACGCGCTCGTGCGCGCCGCGGGCGGCGAGCTCGTCGACGACGACGGCGCGCCCGTCGCGTACACCGCGCAGGGCGACGGCGAGGTCTGCCGCCTCTTCGGCGGCGCCCCCGCGGTCGTGCGCGAGCTCGCGCGCCGCCCGTGGAACGCCGTCATCCACGGCCGCATCCCGCCGCCGCAGGGCACGTACGGGCTCCTGCGCCCCTCGCGCAGCCTGCTCGTCGAGGGCGCAGGCACGCTCGCGCGCGCGCAGGGCTGCCTGCTCGGCCAGCTCGCGGGCGACGCGCTCGGCGCGCTCGTCGAGTTCCGCACCGCGGAGGCGATCGCGCCGCTCTACCCGGACGGCGTCCGCGACCTCGCCGACGGCGGGACGTGGGGCACGCTGGCCGGGCAGCCGACCGACGACTCCGAGATGGCGCTCATGCTCGCGCGCTCGATCGTCCGCAAGCGCGGCTTCGTCGCGGAGGCCGCGCTCGACGCCTACGTGCACTGGTACGGCTCCGGCCCGTTCGACATCGGCAACACCACGGCGGCCGCGCTCAGGGCCGCCGCGGGCGCGCCGCTGCCCGGCGCGCGGCGCGAGCGCGCCCGCGCCGCCGCGAGCCTGACCAGCGAGGCGAACGGCTCGGTGATGCGCGCGGCGCCGCTCGGCGTCCTCGGCGCGGGCCGCCCGCGGGAGGCCGCGGCCTGGGCGCGCGACGACAGCGCGCTCACGCACCCCCACCCGGTCTGCCGCTCCGCCTCCGCCGCGTTCGTCGCGGCCATCGCCGCGGCGGTGGGCGGCGCCGGCGTCGAGGGCGCCTGCGCCGCCGCCCTCGACGAGGCGGAGCGCAGCGGCGAGCGCGCGGTCGTCGCCGCGCTCACGGCCGCGCGCGGCGCCCCGCCCCGGAGCTTCTCGCACCAGGCCGGGTGGGTGCTCATCGCCCTGCAGAACGCCTTTTACCAGCTCCTCCACGCGCCCTCGCTCGAGCGGGGCCTCGTCGACACGGTGATGGCCGGCGGCGACACCGACACGAACGCCGCGATCGCCGGCGCGCTGCTCGGCGCGGCGCACGGCCGGGACGCCGTCCCGGACCGCTTCCGCCGCCTCGTGCTCAGCTGCCGCCCGCTCCCCGAGGCAGGGGCGAAGCACCGGCGTCCACCCGAGCTCTGGCCGGTCGACGCGATGCTCCTCGCCGAGGCGCTCCTCGCCTCGGGCCGTTAGGATCGCGCCTCGACCTCGCCAGCGCTTCATCGTTCTTCGGCGCGGGCGTGTGGCGCTTCTGACCAAGCGTCCTGCATGAGCATGAGCGGGGGAGGACGGGTCACTCCACGCTGCGCAGCCACCGCCCCGCGAACGCCACCTCATCGGCGGCCGCAAGCACGGCCTCCTCCCCTCCGGCCTGGCGAAAGACGCGCGCGAGCTGTGCCACGCTTGCCCATCCCTGGAAGACGCCTGCCAGCGACGGGATCCCTGAGGCGTCGAACAGGCTCGTCGAGACCAGCCGTGCCGCCTCGGCAGGGCTCATCCACGGCGCAGCCTCGCAGAGATCGCCGAGCACATCGGCGTCTGCGCCTGCTGCCTCGAAGGCGAGCACCGCTCGTCGGGCCGCCTCGGCGCGCATCGCTTCAGGAAGCGCCTTTACAAGCCGTGCCAGCGCGACGGCCCGAACGTAGCTCCCGGAGGGCTCGACGCAGTCCTCTGCGATGCGTAAAGCCGCTTCCGCCCCCAGGTGCGCGACCGAAGCGGAAGGTTGCTCTTTGATCAAATTGCATCTCTCCTCCGGGGCGAGCTCCTCGAAGAGGGCCTGTACCTCCTCCACCGGTCTCCGCCCCGCAGGGAGCCTCTCGCCGAGGCGAAGCAGCGCGTCCGCCCGGTACCCTGCGCTGCTCGCCGCCCATCGCAGCACGAGCGCGCGGGCGTCGGCCTCTCGCCCGAGCGAGACCAGCCTCGCCCCGAGAGCGTGCACTGGCCAGACCGGGACCTCCTCGAGCGCCCTTTTCAGGAGAGCGTCGGACAGATAAGGCGCCACCGCCTCAGCCTCCTCCTTGTTCTCGAAGCACCAAGGCGCCCAGAGCCGTTCGATCTCCTGGACAGCACGAGCTTTCGCCTCTGCCGGGAGGCCGGTGAGCAACCGGGCGAGGACACGAATTCGCTGGGGCGCTGGCAGGGAACGCGAAGCTCGCTCCAGCGCGACGGCGGAAGCCTCGCTCACTCGCGGCCGAGGCACGAGCGCGTGCGGCGCCCCTCCCGCGCGCGCGATGGCTTCTGCGGCGACCTCCTGGGCTTCCTCTTCGGGAAGCAGGCCCGCCGCCACGACGAGCGCCCGGGGCGCATCTTCCCCGTCCGACTGGCGCGCAGCTTCCAGAGCGGCGCGCGCATACCGGGTGCGCCTCTCGCCCTCCGCCGCCTCGGCCATGGCGATCAGCGCCGAGGCGCTCGACCACCGCGCGCCCGTGCGATCGGCGATCTCGAGCGCTCGCTCGCGGACTCCGGCTTGGGCGGACAGTGAGACCTCCGCAGCGAGGGCAAGCAATGAAAGCGCGCGCGCCGCGTCCGCATCGAGCAGTGAAGTGGCGACGTCTGCATCGGGGCTCTCCCACGGCTCCGTGTCTCCCAGCGTCGCCGCCGCGCCCTGCGCTGCCGCGCAGCGGACGAGCGCCGCGGCGAGGGGGGAGGCAGGGACCTGCAACGCTCCACCTCCTCTCCTATTCGATCGCGCAGGCGGCGGAGATCTGTGAGGGCATACGCGAGCGCCTCGGCAGAGTTACCCGCTACCCAACCCGGCTCGGCAAACGCGAGCATCGAAGCGATGGGAGCGCCGCCGAGCGCGAGGTGTGCGCTCGCATAGCGGCGGAAGTAGGCTCGCCGGCGGCCGGCGGGCTCCGCCGTACATCGCGAGATCGCGCCGCGGTAACGCGCCTCGATCGCCCCATCCCGACCGGCGCTCCTCTGCTCCCACGCGACCCGCAGCGCCTCGTGCTGGAATCGCGCCGCGCGCGCCGGCCCATCCCGGCGCAACATCCGATCGAGGATCGATCCGTACACGAGCAGGTGACCGCGCACGGCACGGTCCTCGATCTCCAGGAGCTCCGCGACATCCTCTGCATCGAGCGGCGCGAGCGCGCGGGCCAGCACGGAGAGCATCTCCAGCGCGACCTCTCCTCCCGGAGGAGTCGGAGCTCACGCTCGACTTGCGCGGCGAGCGCCTCCGGTCCGCCGTTGCCCCCTGCAGCTGCCCAGCTCGGAATGCCTCGGCGCTCCGCTGCCGCGGGGGAAGGCGGCGCAACCTCGACGAAAAGCGCATCACCGGCCTTCCATCCCAGCCGCTCCCCCCAGGCGTGCGCGTCGCCCTCGCCGCCGGCGATGGAGACCAGACATCGAACGCGCTTTCCGAGCGCCTGAAGCGTCGATACCCGAGCCTCGCGAGGCCAGTCGACGCACTCATCGAGGCCATCGAGCACGAGGAGCGCCTCTGGCTCGTCCTCTTCCTGGCCGTTGGCCAGCCTGTTCCGGAGCTCCGAACGCAACTTCAGGACGTCCCGCGGAGGGCGCAGCACGTCGTCACCGAGCTGCTCCAGGAGCGACGCGAGGATCTCGGGCTCGGAGGCGAAGCGGCCCGCTCGTCCTACCTGCACCGCAGCGGTGCGTACCCCGACACGCTCGCTCGCTTCGGCGACGAGCAGCATACACAGCGCCGTTTTGCCGGCTCCCGCCGGGCCGTGCAGGAGGCACGCGGAGCCCGGAGCAACGCGCCATCGCTCGATCGCTTCACGAGCGCGCTCTTCCCCCTCGGTCCAAGAGACGGCTGCGGGAGATCCTTCCTTTTCCTTATGATGCATTCGCACCTCGGTGGGAGACGCTCGCCGCCTGTTCTGGAGCACCGTTCACGTTGAAACCCGGCGAATTTTCACAGGGAGGCGGGGAGGAAGAAGAGAATGATTTTCTCCCTCTCGCCGCCTTTCGCTCCCCGCCTCCCTGTGAAATTCCTGCTCTTTCTTGTGGTTTCAACCGGTTTGTCGCTTTAGACGTCGGTTCTGACCGTCAACCTCGCCTCAGCCCCCCGTCGGGCGCTCCAGGTGTCCGCCGAACTTGTGCCGCATCGCGGAGAGGACCTTCTCGGCGAAGGTGTGATCGTGGCGTGAGCGGAAGCGCGCGTAGAGCGCCGAGGAAAGCACCTCTGCGGGGACGGCCTCCTCGATCGCCGCCATCACGGTCCAGCGGCCCTCGCCGGAGTCCTGCACGAAGCCGCTGTACGCGGCGAGCTCCGGGCTCTCGGCGAGGGCGATCGCGGTGAGGTCGAGCAGCCACGACCCCACCACGCTGCCTCGACGCCACACCTCGGCGATCTCGCCGAGGTCGAGCGCGTACCGGTGCTCCTCGGGCAGGCGCTCCCCCGCCGCGTTCTTGAGGATGTCGAACCCCTCCGCGTAGGCCTGCATGAGGCCGTACTCGATGCCGTTGTGGACCATCTTCACGAAGTGCCCGGCGCCAACCGGGCCGCAGTGCAGGTAGCCCTCCTCCGACGTGCTCTGCGCGCCGCCCTGGGCCTCCTGCCTGCCCGGCGTGCGCGGGATGTCCCCCGGCCCCGGCGCGAGCGTGCGCAGGATCGGCTGCACCAGGGCGAACGCCTCGGGGGCGCCGCCCACCATGAGGCAGTAGCCGCGGTCGATCCCCCACACGCCGCCGCTCGTGCCGACGTCGACGTAGCGGATGCCCTTCGGGGCGAGCGCCCTGGCGCGGCGGACGTCGTCCTTGAAGTAGGTGTTGCCCCCGTCGATGATCACGTCGCCGGCGCCGAGCTGCTCGCCGAGCTCCTCCACGACGCGCTCGGTGGGCGCGCCCGCGGGCAGCATGACCCAGACCACGCGCGGCGATTCGAGCTGCGCCACCGCGTCGCCCAGGGAGGAGGCCGTCGCCGCGCCCTCCTCGCCCAGCCGCTTCACGCTGTCCTGGTTCAGATCGAACGCGACGACCTCGTGGCCGCCGCGCATGAGCCGGCGCGCCATGTTGGCGCCCATCCTGCCGAGTCCGATCATCGCGAGCTTCATCCGTCATGCTCCTGTGTGGGATCGCGGGCGTATCACAGCGGGCGGCGCGCGGCGCGCGGCCTTCACCGCTCCGGTCCGGGCGCTCCTCCGGCCGCGGCGGCTACCGGCGCGCCGGCTGTGCTTGCTGCCGGATCGCGCCCACCGCGTGCTCGAGCGCGCTCTTCAGCGTGCTGAACACCGGGATCCCGTCGAGGCTACCGCCGGACTCCAGGATGCGCCCGACCATCGCCGTGGGGACGCCCGAGACGATGCACCGGCTGCCGAGCAGCCTCGTCGCCGCGAAGATCCGGAGCAGGTGATCGATGGTCGAGGTGTCCGTCGCCTGCGCGCCGGTGAGGTCCACGATCATGAAGCGGGCGCCGTGCCGGACGACCGCGTCGAGCACCTCTTCCATCATGCGGGCCGCCCTCGCGCTGTCGATCGTGCCGATCACGGGCAGCGTGAGCACGCCGTCCCACACCTGGATGATCGGCGTCGACATCTCGAGCATCGCCTCGTGCGCCGCGCGGACCCGGTCGAGCTGCAGGCGCAGCTCGATCTGGACCCGCTCGAGCTCGTCGTTCTGCTCGCGCAGCTGCGCGCTCGCGGCGGCGAGGTCGAGCGAGTTCTTGAGCGTCGTGTACGTGGCCCCGACGTACAGGGCGTACGTGGTCGCGCTCGCCAGCGCCTTCCGGTCGATCTGGCGCTGGTCTTCCAGGGCGAAGAGCATCGTGCCGATGGTCTTCTTGTAGACCTGGATCGGCACATGGAAGACGACGTCGGGGTCGTCCGCGAGGAGCCACGCGCGCGCGCGATCCGCCTCGCGCGCCTCGTCCCACGGCCCCCTGAACCAGGCGGGGCGCTGCGCCTCCAGCGCCGCGACCATCCAGGCGTCCACGACGACACCGCCGCCCTCGGGCGCCCCGTACTCGAAGGTGCCGCGCTCGTACCTCGCCGCGATCCTGGCGCCGCCGCCGTCCTTGGCGAGGACGACGCAGAGCCGCTGGGACGGGACGATCCAGCGCGCGCTCGCGCAGACCTCTTCCCACAGCGACCGCAGGTCCGGCTGGCTGGCGAGCTTGAGGAGGATCTCGTTCAGGACGCCGAGGACGATCCATCCGCCGCCGGCTTCGGGGGGCTGGCCAGGCTCTGGCATCAGCATCAGCGATCGGCGTCGAGCGGGCGGCCCGCGGCGTGGGTCCGTGGTTCGATGGCGCGCGCGGAGGCCGCTGTCATGACGCTCTCCCCGGGTCGCTCCCGCGCCGTCGTCGACGCGAGCGACGGGCTCGGGACCAGATCGAATCTCGGCACGGTGAACACTCCTCGCGCGCGGCGCGCAGCCCCATCCTACCGCGCAATCCGCCCGCGGTGGAGGGGCTCTTGCCCGAGGCGGGCTGGGCTCGCGCGCCGCGGCGCGGCGCACCCCGCGCGGCCGCTGCGTGCTACCGCTAGGGCATGAAGATCAAGGCACGTGACGGCAAGGTCTACGAGGTCGCGCCCGCTCCGCCCGGCGGCAGCCACGAGGTGCGGCTCGACGGCAAGGTGGTCGGTTCGTTCGTGCTGCTTCCCGACGAGACGCAGGTCACCGTGAAGAGCAAGCCCGCCACCGACGCGCTCCTCGTGGACATCGCCGATCGGTTCGTCGCCGAGGGCGGCGCGCCCATGGGGATCAGCTGAGCCGTCACGGCGCGCCCGCGAGCCTCACCTCGCGGAGGACCTCTGCCGGGGTGAAGCAGGCGACCGCGGGCGACGCTCCCTTGACGCGCTCCCGCAGGTGAACCGCGAGCGCCTCGGCGCGGGCCGCGTCCGGGGCGCTCGCGCCCAGCATGCGCTGGCCGCCGTTGCGCGCGAGGGTGCTCGCTGCCTCGAAGCGCGCGACGACGTAGCGATCGCGCTCGGTGGCGAGCACCGTGGCGCGGAGCAGCTTGCCGTCCCAGGCGGGCAGGGGGATCACCATGGAGTCGGCGCGACCGGGCGCCCAGCGCTCGACCGCGAGCACCTCGCCGTCCGGCAGGGCCGCCATCGCCTCGGCCCGGACGCGGACGGGGCACTTCGCACCCGCGGCCCACCGCGGCAGATCTACTGCGGCCTCTCCGGCGCGACGAGCGGAGTTGCTGCGCTGTATCTGCCCGCCGGCACCCGGCCGTCCATGCAATCGGGCGGGCGTCCTGGGCTATCCAGCCCAGGGAGAGGTCTGTAAACTCGCCGGAGCAGACTGCAGCTCTGGACGCGCATGCCGAAGCCGGTTCGTCTCTTCATCTCGTCTGCCCCGGAGGACGCCGCGTTGCGTGCCGAGGTGGAGGTCCACCTGAGGCCCATCGAGCGCAGCGGGTTGATCGAGGTCTGGCACGACGACCGGATCGCCGCAGGGGGAGAACCGGCGGCGGAAGCGCGCGCGCAGATCGAGGCGGCTGAGGTCGTGGTCCTGCTGGTGAGTCCCGCTTTCCTCGCCTCCGATCGTCACTTCGATGAGGAGGCAGCGCGCGCTCTCGCCCGGCGCGCCGCGGGCGAGGTGGTCGTCGTGCCCGTGCCTGTCCGACCTTGCGACTGGGGTTGGACCGAGTTCGGCAAGCTTGCTCCGCTCCCCGAGGGCGGGCGGCCTGTGGAGGGCTGGCCGGTTCGAGGCGAGGCCTGGACCGAGGTGGTGCGCGGCCTGCGCGCCGTGGTCGAACGCGTGATGAGCCGGCGGGCGGCTCCGGGAGGACGGAGCGCCCTGGCCGCGGGGCTGCCACCGGCGGAGCTGTGCATCGGCCGGGGCCTGGAGGTGGAGGCCATCGTCGCGGCGCTGGTGGGCAAGCCGCCGGGACGCGTGCTGCTCCTCGGCGCGGCGGGCGTCGGGAAGAGCACGATCAGCCTGGCGGTCCTGCACCGCCCGGAGGTGGTGGCTCGCTTCGGGGAGCGGCGCTTCTTCGCGCGGCTCGACGCTGCGCCAGATGCCGAGTCTGCAGCCGTCGCGCTGGCCGGAGCGCTGCGCATCGCCTCCGGCCCGGACCTGTGGCAGCAGGCGATGTCATTTCTCGCAGCAGGCCCGGCCGTGCTCGTGCTGGACAACCTGGAGACGCCCTGGGATGGCGACGACCAGCCTGGGACCGAAGCGCTGCTCGCGGAGCTCGCGGCCGTGCCGGACCTGTCTCTCGTGGCGTCGGTGCGCGGCGCGGGCCGGCCGGGGAGGGTGACCTGGAATTCGCCGATTGAGCTCCGGCCGCTGCGACGCCCCGAGGCGGAGGCAGTGTTCTGCGCCATCGCGGGCGAGGAGCACCGGAGCAAGCCGGCACTTTCGGCGCTGCTTTCCCTGATGGAGGGTATTCCGCTGGCGATCGCGCTGCTCGCGCACGCGACCCACGGAAACGACCTCATCAACCTGAAGGACGAGTGGGAGGCGCGCCGCACGGCGGTGCTGGAGCGCGACGGCGGAGCGCGCAATCGGCTCCGGAGTTGGAAGGCGTCACTGGAGCTCTCGATCGGCTCGCCGCGGATGACAGCCGGCGCGCGTCGACTGCTCTCGGTGCTGGCGATGCTGCCGGACGGGATCGCGCAGCGGGATCTCGCGGTGCTCCTGCCGGGAATCGGGCCGGCGGCGGCGCGCGCGCTGGCGCAGGTGGGGCTGGCCTACTTCGAGGGCGGCCGGCTCAAGATGCTCTCGCCGGTGCGCGAGTACGTGGCAGCGGAGTACCCGCCGGTCGTGGAGGACCTGGGGCGGGCGATGGAGCACTACGGGGAGCTCACGTGCACGCTCGGGCCGGTGCCGGGGAGCCGCGGCGGCACAGAGGCGGCGGCGCGGCTCGCGCCGGAGACGGCGAACCTGGATTCGGTGATCCGACGCGGGCTCACGGAGGTCGAACCAGGGCGATGGATCGACACGGCGACGGCGTTGACCAACTTCGCGCGTTTTTCCGGGCACGCGGCTTCATTGCCCCTTGGTCGGGCGCTGGAGGTGGCGCAGCGCACAGGGGACGGGCGGCGAGAGGCGCTGTGCGCCCAGAGCCTTGGAGACATCGCGCTCGCGCGCTCGCAGCACGACGAGGCGAGGGCGCGCTACGAAGAAGCGCTGCCGCTCTACCGGCAGGTGGGGTCTGTGCGCGGCGAAGCCGACTGCATCAGGCGCCTTGGAGAGATCGCTCGAGCCCACGGCAATGCCAGCGCGGCCCGTGCTCGCTACGAAGAAGCTCTCGCGCTGTACCAGCGCATCCCGGAGCCCTGCTCCATCGGTCGGACCCATCATCATCTTGCCGCCGTCGCGCCCGACGCTGTCACCCAGCACCAGCATGTCGAGGCCGCGCGCAGCGCATGGCAAAGGATCGATCGGATAGACCTGATCGCTCGTTTGGACCAAGACTTCCCTTCCTGAGCGCCGGCGACGCCGCACGGTCGTCCGGGAGCGAGCGCACCAGCGGTAACTCCTCGCTCACGGCGCTTTCGGGCCGCTCGCAGCGCGGATGGCTGGCCCCGCCCGCCCAGTTCGATAGAGATGCCCCATGGGCACGACCCGGACAGCGCCTGGTCCGGACCATCCCAGGCCGACCCGGACGTCGCCCGTCCTCTTGGGCCTACGGCGTCGGGCTCCGCGCCGGCACCCACCCGGGTCGGCTCCGCCGCAGCCGGCGCCTCCGCCGCCTGGCGCCGCGCCGCCGCCGGCCGCCAGGTCCCGATGGGCGCGAGCTGCTGCTGCTGTTGCGCGATCTCCGGCGTCCCGTCGCGCCCGACGCTCGCGGCGAGCGCAGTAAGAAATCGTCAATGCCGAAAGCCGCCTGAACGCCCGCAACGTCCCCTTGAAACCGGCACCACGCGCGGCATCACCACGAATGCGGACGGTGATGGCGCGAAGGCACTGCCGGAGCCCGCCCCAGACGATATGACCGCCGGACCCGTAACCCGCGTCGCGTACCCCGACGTTCACCCCGTGGCGCGTGCCCTACCGTTCACTGCGCGTCGTGTACCCCGCTGTTCACTACGCGGCGCGTGCCCTACCGTTCACTGCGCATCGCGTATCCCGCAGTTCACTGCGCGTCGTGTGCCCCGTCGTTCACCGCCTGTCGAGTATCCCGCTGTTCACCCCACGGCGCGTATCCCGCTGTTCACTACGCGCCGTGTACCCCGCTGTTCACTGCGCGCCACGCGACACGCGACACGCGACACCCGCGCACCAGCGAACCAAAAACCGCTCAGGGCCATTGTATGTTGTCTAAACTAAGAATATAAGAAGAATCATGCGATATTTCCATACGAGCGCTGCTAGCGCTTGCCTCTCTCTTCTCGTGCTCGCAGGGATCCCCGGGACGGCGTTCGGGGCACCGACCGCGATCACGTTCACCATCAACCACGCCGATTGCGGCGCCGGCGCGTTCTCGCTGTACCTGAATGGGGTCCACCTCGACACGGTCGCGAGCACCAACGGCTGCGATTGCAATTCAGCGACGCTCCAGAGGACGTTCACCGAGCCCGGCGTCCTCGCCCTCTACAATCCAGCGGCGTGCAATGATCTCCAGGTCGATGTCGTCGACGGCGGGTCGACGGCCGTCGGCTTCGCCCGCGTGTACGTCGAGGCGACCGAAGGCGCGTCGCTCCTCTGCCTGTACGATGCGGTCTCCGGCCCGATCCCCTGCGCGGATCGCGACGTCTGCGACGGCTACGAGGTGGGGCTGTCATCGCTCGCGAGCGACGACAGCGACGACAGCGACGACATCGCGCCCGGCCTGGGCGCGGGCTGCGACAACTGCGCCAACCGCGACAACCCGGACCAGGCCGACGCGGACGGAGACGGGATCGGCGACGCCTGCGATCCGTGTCCGCTCGGCGATAGCGACGGCGATTCGTTCTGCGATGCGACCGACAACTGCGCCAGCGTCGCCAACTGGGACCAGACCGACAGCGACCTCGACGGGATCGGCGACGCCTGCGACAACTGCCCCGCTGCCGCGAATCCAGACCAGCTCGACAGCGACGGTGACGGCCTCGGGGACGCATGCAAAGACGTGTGCGTCACCCTGCAGCGAGGCGCCCTCGGCGCCGTCGAGGACGCCGGTATCTGGGAAGCCTTCCCCCGCTACAGCGACGGCCACGTCCCTTACAACTACTCGGGCGACGCCAACGGCGCGCGCAAGCAGGCGCTCTACCGGTTCGGGCTCGACGGCATCCCCGCCGGGGCCACCGTCACGTCGGCAGAGTTCGGCGTCGTCGCCTTCGGATCGAGCGACCAGACCGTCCGCGCTCACCGGATCACCGCGCCGTGGCGCGAGGACACCGTGACCTGGCAGAGCTTCGCCGCGAGCTACGACAAGGCCGCCGCGGCGGAGCTCACCTATGTCGACCCCTATGCCATGAGCGCCGATCTGACCGGGCTCGTCCAGGCGTGGGTCGACGGCACGACCCCGAACTACGGCTTCCTCGTCGAGGAAGGGCCGGACGGGCGCACGTCGTACCGCTCGAGCGATCACCCCCTCCAGAGCGACCGCCCCTGGCTCGAGGTCTGTTATCTCGCCCGCTGATCCACGCGGCGCGGCCGCCCCTCCGCCCCGTCACCCACATCACACGACCGCTCCTCGGCGCTCTGATCCACGCGGCGCGGCCGCCCCTCCGCTGCGCCGTCCGCCGGGTAGGGCTGCCCGAGCGCCGCGGGAGGCGTCGCGTCGAACGCGCGCAGGAGCGGGCGGCGCGCGGCGCGCGGCAGCAGCGCGGAGGCGCGCTCGAGGAGCCCGCTCGAGGTGAGCCCGAGGACCGCGATCATCAGCGCGAACGGCGCCACGCTGAAGACCTGCGTCGGCACCGATGGAAGAGCGCTCTGGCCGAGGCTCGCCGCCGACGACAGCACGCCGAAGAGGTACGCGCCGAGCGCCGCCCGCACCGGATGGAAGCCGCCGAAGATCACGATCGCCAGCGCGATCCAGCCGTAACCCGCCGTGTGGCGGTGGCTCCATCCCGCCTTGAAATCGAGCGAGTACGCCGCGCCGGCGATGCCCACGAGCGCCCCGCCCACGAGCGTCGCCGCCGTGCGCGCCCGCGTCACATGCGCCCCGCGCGCGTGCGCCGCCGCCGGCTGCTCGCCCACCGCGCGGAGGAGGAGCCCCGCGCGCGTGCGATAGAGGAAGAGCCACGCGCAGGCGACGAGGACGTAGCTGCCATACACCAGGGGATCGCTCTGGAACAGCAGCGGCCCCACGAGCGGCACGTCCCGCAGCACCGGGATCGACGCCGCCGGCACCGTCGGCCCGGGGACGCGCACGTACGGGCCGCCGAGCACCGACGAGAGATCCGCGCAGAGCATCGCCAGGACGAAGCCGACCGCGATCTGGGAGCGGCCGAGGTAGATCCCGCCGATCGCCACGACGAGCGCGACGAGCGCCCCGGTCGCGGCCGCGGCGGCGAAGCCGGCGAGGACGCTCCCGGTCGACAGGGCGGCCGCGAAGCCGACCATCGCCGAGAGCATCATCGCTCCCTCGGCCGAGAGGTTGATGACCCCGGCCCGCTCGGTCAGCGTCTCGCCGACCGCCGCGTAGACGAGCGGCGTCGACGCCGCGAGCGCGGTCGCGAGCAGCGAGAGGAGCTCGGCGCCGCCGTCGCTCATGAGGGCTGCTCCTTCCATCGGAGGCGTCCTTCCATCAGGCCTGCCTCCGTCTGCCTCGTCCCTCCGGGCCTCGTCCCATCACGCCACCTCCGGCCGGCCGCCGCCGCGCGCCGCCCTGGGGGCGAGGAGCGCGAACAGGACGAGCGCGCCCTGGAGCACGCCCGACAGCGAGGACTCCAGCCCGAGGGTCATCGGGAGCTCCAGGCTGCCGACGTTGAGCGCGCTGAAGAACAGGGCGATCGGCGCGACGAGCGCGGCGCGCCGCCCGGCGAGCATCACCACGAGCAGCGAGAGGAAGCCGAGGTTGCTCGAGATGCTCGGGATGAGCCGGTGAAACGTGCCGAGCACCTGCAGCGCGCCGGCGACGCCGGCGAGCGCGCCGGAGACCGCGAACGCGAGGAGCACCTGCCGCGCCGCGCGCACGCCGAGCACCTCCGCGGCCGGCGGGCTCAGCCCCACCGCCCGCAGCCGGAGCCCGAGGTGGGTCCGCCCGAGCACGACGGCCGTCCCGAGGAGCGAGAGGACCCCGAGCAGGAGCGCGACGGGGCTGAGATCGGTGCCGCCCAGCGTGGAGAGCCGGAGCGCGCCGTCGAGCGGCTCGGTGCCGGCCATGGACGCGACGCCAGGGCGCTTCCACGGGCCGAAGACGAGGTACAGGACCAGCCCCTGGGCCACGAAGTTCATGCCGAGGCCCGCGAAGATCTCGCTCACCCGGACCCGCGTGTGCAGCGCGCCCGTGAGGGCGCCCCAGAGCGCCCCGCCGATCGCGCCCGCGCCGACGCAGAGCGCGACAACGGCGCCCGCCGGGAGGTGCGGCCACAGGGCGCGCGCCGCGCCCGTGGCGCAGACGGCGCCCAGGACGAGCTGCCCCTCGACGCCGAGGTGGTACAGCCCGGCGCGAAACGTGAACAACAGGCCGCTCCCACAGAGGAGCAGCGGCGCCAGCGTGACGAGCACCCGCGCGGCGCGATCCGTGGAGCCGAACGCGCCCTGCCACAGGCCCGCGGCCACCGCCGCCGGCGAGGCGCCGAGGAGCGCGCAGAGGCCCGCCACGAGCGCAAACGCCAGGGCGAGCGGTGCGAGGCGAAGGAGCAGGAATACGGCCCGGCGCGGCGCGCGGCGCACGGCGGGCTCGGCTGGGGCGCTCGGCTCGGAGCTCATCGATCGGACCCCGCAGGCGCTGGCGGCGGCGCAGGTGCACCAGGCGCCGAGGGCGGGGCGGCGCCGTCGAGCTCGCCGCCGATCATCCGCCCGAGCCGGTCCAGCGTGAGGTCGGCGACGCGGACGGGCGGCGAGACGCGCCCGCCGCTGAACACGAGGATGCGATCGCTGTAGCGCATCAGCTCGTCGAGGTCGGACGACGCGAACAGGAGCGCCGCGCCGGCACGGCACCGCGCGAGGAGCTGCTCCCACACCCAGCGCGCCGACGCGAGGTCGAGCCCCCGGGTCGGCTGCTCCAGGAGGAGCAGCGCGAGGCCCGCCGGGAGGAGCGCGAGCTGGGTGCGCTGCTGGTTGCCGCCGGAGAGCCGTTCGACGGGCGTGTCGGGCCGGCCCCGGATCCGGAGCGCCTCGATCGCCCGCTCGGCGGCGCGCCGGATCTCCCGCGGGCGCAGGAAGAAGCCGGGCCGCGGCGCGCGCAGCGCGACGTGCTCCTCGATGGAGAGACCCGCGATGAGGCCCTCGCGACGGCGATCGGCGGGCAGGTAGCCCACGCCGGCGCGCAGGAAGGCCGGGTAGGGGCGGCCGGTCAGGTCGGCCCCGCCCACGACGACGCGTCCCCGCCGCGCCCGGAGCAGCCCCGCGCAGGCGCGCAGCAGGAGGCGCTGGCCGCTCCCCTCGAGGCCCGCGAGCCCGATCACCTCGCCGCGACGGACGGCCAGGTGGGCGATGCGCACGTCGAGCCGGTGATCCCCGAACGCCACGCCCTCGAGGGTGAGCGCCGCGCCGCCGCTCGGCCCGGGCAGGCGCTCCAGGGGCGCGAGCGGCGCGCCGCCGCCCTCCTCGGGGGACCGCTCCCGAGGCGCAAGCGCCTCGCCGAACATCAGCGCGACGAGGCGATCGGCCCCGGCCGGCATCTCCGCCTCTCCCGCCACCTTGCCGTGCCGCAGCACCGTCACGCGATCGCAGAGCGCCTCGACGTCGGAGAGCTTGTGCGACACGAGGACGATCGCCTTGCCGTCCGCCTTGAGCCGCCGCAGCGCGGAGAACAGGGCCTCCTGCTGCGCCCCGGAGATCCCCGTCGTGGGCTCGTCCAGGAGCAGCGCTCGGACGCCCAGCGCGAGGAGCCGCAAGAGCTCGATCTGCTGGCGCTCCCCGAGGGTGAGCCGGGCGACCTGCTCGTCCGGATCGACGGAGAAGCCGAAGCGCGCCGCGAGCGCGAGCAGCTCCTCGCGCGCCGCGCGCCGGGGGAGGAAGACGCCCGCGACGCCGCCCGCGCCGCCCGCGCGGGGCCGGGCGACCAGGTAGCTCTCCAGGACGGTGAGCGGCGGGAAGTCGAGCGGCTCCTGGTGGAGCACGCCGACGCCGGCGGCGAGCGCGTCCGCCGGGCTCGCGAGCGCCACCGGGCGGCCGTCGAAGAGCAACCGGCCCGCGTCCGGGCGGAGGAGCCCGCCCAAGATGCGGAGGAGCGTGCTCTTGCCGGCGCCGTTCTCGCCGAGCAGCCCGTGGACGGCGCCCGCCTGGATCGTCAGCGACACGCCGTCGTTGGCCTTGACCGGGCCGAACCGCTTCGCGACGCGCTCGATCTCGATCCGCATGGATCACCGCCCGGAGACGGCTACTTGCTCGGCCCGGTGATCCCCCGGACCAGCTGCGGCAGATACCAGATCTGCTGGGGCGTCGCGGCCTCGCCGTCCTTCAGGAACTCGGTGCCATCCTGGAACTTGAGCGGCCCCTTGAAGAGGTCGAGCCCGTTGGCCAGCTCGATGACGAACGCGCCGAGCGGCGCCTGCGCCTCTCCCAGCGCGGCGCCGGGCCCGAAGCCGACGACCGACGACTCGCCGTTCAGATCGCGGAAGTCCGGCCCTCGCCAGACGAACTCGCTCGCGTACTTGCCCGCGCGCGCCTTCTCGATCGCCTCGCGGTAGAGCGGCGCCCAGTTGTAGTACGCGACGCCGAGGCAGATCTCAGGCGCCAGGTCGCAGCCGGCCCTGTGGTCGTAATGGACGTACTTGACCTTCTTGCCCGCGCCGCTCGCCTTCTTGGCCTGCAGCGCGGCCTCGGGCGTGTCGAGCCCGGTCATCAGCACGTCGAAGCCGCCGCCGATGAAGTCGTCGGACACCTTGGTTGGGTCGAGGGTGACACCCGGGATGTTGAACCAGAAGCCGATCCACGTGACCTTGAACGTGAGGTCCTCCGGCTTCTTCTTCTGGTACTTCTCCCAGCAGTACCGCGCGCCGAGGTACGCCGCGGTGACCAGCCGGCGGGTCTCGTCGTTCACGAGCGGGCCGACAACCCCGATCTTGCCCGTCTCGGTGCCGAGCGCCGCGGCGCACCCGGCGATGTGCTGGGCCGTCTCGATACGCCCCATGAGGTTGCCCAGGTTGGGCTGGGGCTTGTGGTTCTTGCCCTCCTTCCAGGCGTAATCGCCGGAGATGTGGATGACCGTGACCTCCGGGTGCTTGCGCGCGGTCTCGAGGGCGTCGTCCTTGTAATCGTCGGAGTTGTAGACGACGAACCGCGCGCCCCGGGAGATGAGATCGTCCGCGACCTGGGAACCCTTCACGTTCGGGCGGTCGGACGGGTTCACCTTGTCGACATACTCGAAGCCGACGTCCGGCATCTTGGCGAGCACCGACCGGATGCCGTCGTGATGGGCCTGGTTCCACCCTTTGTCGTTGTAGGGGCCGACCAGCACCATGCCGACCTTGTATGCGGCGGCCGGCGCCGCGGGCGCAGCGCTCGCCGGCGCCGCGGCGCCGGGGCCGGCGGTCTTCTCCGAGGGCGGGCTCGTGCTCGTCGACGAGCCCTGGCACGCGCCGGCCAACAGCGACAGCGCGATGGTGAGGACGGCGGGCGGGCGGGCAGCGAGGCGCGGGACAGCGAGGGCCGCGGGCGACTTCGGCGAGCGAGGTGTCACCGAGGCATCGTGGGCGGGAATGTCGCAGGGTGTCAAGAACCGCCGAGACGGACGACGCCGAGCGCAGGTGCTGGGCGTCGTCCGCGTTTCACTGCGGTATCACGATCACGTCTTCGCAGGTGAAATCGACCCCCAGGGCCGCTTCGGGGTCCGACTGGATCGTGGCGCACGTGCTGTCGCAGAGCACGATCTGGGTCGGGTTCGCGGCGCTGTCGTAACGCCAGGCGTTCTCGCTCGCGCACTCCTGGTCGTAGGAGAGCGCCGTCGGGTCACCTCCGCCACTCTGGTACGTCACGCGGACCCGCTGCGCGTCGAAGCTCCGCCCGTCGGGAGCGGGCGGGATCTCGACCGTGCAGGAGACCGAGGCGCCGCGGATCGCGTCGATCGCCGCCTTGAAGGCAGCCGAGGTCGCCCCGGGATTGCCCGTGTCGATCAGGTAGGCTCGCTCCGTCCCGCCCGCGTCGGCGATCTGGTGCAGGTTGTCGAGGTCGTGCGGCGCGCCCTCGATCGGCGGGTTGTCGACGCCGATGACGTACGTCGGGACGCCGTCCTCGAGCGCGCCGGCCGCGGCGTCCGACACGCGCTGGATCCTGTTGGACTCCGTGCCGCAGCCCGCAGGATAGCCGTCCGTGACGAGGACGATGGCGTACCTGCCAGGCGTGGCCCGCCGCTGGTCTTCGACGTACGAGATCGTCCCCTGCATGACGAACAGCGTCGGCGTGCCGCCGCGCCAGTCGGCGCTGGTGGCCGGGGTGACGGCGGTGATCGCCTCCTCGAAGCGCGGAGACGGCAGCGGCGTCATCGGGACCTCCGGTGTCTCGTACGTCTCGGCCGAGCACTTCTCGTCGCGGTCCTCGTCGTCGCTCGGAAAGAACCTGAGCGACGCGTTGATGCCCTCGGACAGGGGATCACTGAAGAACTGCTTCGTCGCCGCCACGACGGGATCCCACTTGAGCTCCTTATCGTACCAGGGCTCGTCGCCCATGCCCATGCTGCCGGACACGTCGAACGCGAAGGCGAGGTACACGGGCTGGAGGTCGGCGCTGGCCGACTGGGTGGCGCACGCCCCACCTTGGCCCGAGGAGCTGCCGTTGCTCGAGGAGCCGCCTTGCCCCGAGGAGCCGTTTGCGCCCGGACCGCCCGATCCGAAATCGCCGCTCGTGCTCTGGGAGCTCCCTTGGCCCGAGCCCCCGCTCCCCGGGCCGCCGCTCTGCGAGCTCCCGTCGCTGGCACCATTGCCCCCACATCCAGCGCCGATCGCACCCACTGTCAGCAACACAATGGCCATCGTGGGCAATCTCATAAGTCGAACCCTCCATCAAGGGCGGCCCGGCGCGCGTCGCCGGCGCCAGCACCGTTGATTCTGCGTGAGGCACCCGGAGCAGACACGGCCGTGAAGCTCGCTCCCGGTGCTCGTCATCCGGGAAGCATAGCTGACCAACATGGCAGCCGGACGACGCACGGATCAGAAATGATGCTTTCCGCCAACGCGGTCCGGCAAGTGTTGCCGCGGCCCGGCATTCCTTGAAGTGTGGTCTCCTTTCTCACCACAGCTCGGTGCGCGACGCCCGGTGTGTGGAAGGGGCTGAGAGCGCCGGCTCTGGTGGGCAACGCCGTCGACGGGGCCGACCCTGGCGCCGGACGAGAACGACGCCGCGCCGGGCCTGGATCGGGCGCATCCGCGGCCGTGATCGCGGCGCGCGAGCAGCCCGCCTCGTCAGCGCGGTTGCAGGAGGGGGGCACGGACTATGCCTTCCTCCTAGCGGGCGATCTTCATGTCATCGAGCGACGCAAATCATGAGGATGCGCCCGACCTCGAAAGCGCCGCGGATCGCAGCAATGCCGTGGCCGTCCGCCCGCCGCCCTCGCGGCCGGCCCCGCCGCGCCCGGCCGATCGGGTTCGCGTCCTCCTGCCCCTCTCGCTGACGATCGCCGCGGGGATCGCCGTCGTCCTGCCGGCGACGTTGCCGGCGCCCGCCCGGATCGCGCTCTTCGCCGTGCTGCTGGCGATCATCCTCTGGTCGACCACGTCGCTCGACGTGGCGTACGTCGGGCTCGGCGCGGCGCTGCTCCTCCTCCTGACCGGCGTCAGCCCCCAGGAACGGCTCTTCGACTCCCTCGCGTCCGACGTCATCTGGTTGATGATAGGCGCGTTCATCCTGGGCGGCGCAGTCGAGCAGTCCGGCCTGGCGATGCGGCTTGCGCAGCGCGTGGTCGAGCGCGCCCGCACCGTGCGCGGCCTGTTCTGGTGCTTGACGGCCGTGCTCATCCCGTCGTCGCTCTTCGTCCCGTCGGTCTCCGGCCGTGCCGTGATCGCCATTCCCATCTTCCGCAGCGTCGCTTCCATCACGGCGGATCCGCGCATCACCCGCGCCCTCGCGCTGCTGTTCCCCACCGTGATCCTGGTCAGCACCATCGGCTCGCTGGTCGGCGCGGGGTCTCACCTCGTGGCGAACCAGCTGCTCGGCCAGGTCACCGGCCGTCGGCTGTCCTTCGGCGAGTGGGTCCTCTACGGGATGCCGTTCGGCATGGTGGCCAGCGGCGCCGCCTGCGCGGTCATCATGGCGCTCTTCCTCGACGGCGAGCGCCGCGGGCGACGCATCCGGGTCCCCCGGCGCCCGCGAGGCTCCTTGTCGCGATCGGAGCGGATCACCCTGGCCGTCGGCGCGACGATGGTCGTGCTCTGGCTCTCGGAGCGGTGGCACGGCTACGAGAGCGCCACCGTCACGCTGGCCGGCGCGCTCGCGCTCACGGCGCCTGGCAGCGCGCTCCGCTGGAAGGAAGGCGTGAAGGCGGTCGACTGGAACCTCCTCCTCTTCGTCGGAGCGGCGCTCGTCCTGGGAGGCGCGCTGATCGACACGGGCGCGTCCGGCTGGCTCTTTCAGGCGCTGCTCCGCAACAGCGGTATCGAGAGCGCCAGAGGGCGCCTGTTCCTCGTCGTGGCGGTCGGCGTGATGTCGCTGACGTCCCATCTCTACCTCACCTCCCACGTCGCTCGCATCGTCGCGCTCGGCCCCGTCTTGCTGCAGCTCGCCGCCGGTCGCGATCTCGACCCCGCGGCGGTGATCTTCATCGGCACGGTCGGCATCGATTACTGCCTGACGTTCCCGGTGAGCTCCAAGGCGCTCCTGATGTTCCAGGGGCTCGACGGAGAGACGTTCCGCCCGGCGGATCTCCTGCTCCTCAGCGCCGTCATGCTCCCGATCCACCTGGCGTTGATCGCCGTCTTTCACTTCACCTGCTGGCGCTGGATGGGGCTCGCGCCATGACGGGCCCCCTGCGCATCCTGATCGCTCCGTCGGGCTTCAAGGAATGCCTGGACGCGGAGCAGGTCGCCGAGGCCATCGCGGCGGGCCTCCGGCGCGCGCTGCCGGAGGCGCGCCTCCTGAAGGCGCCGCTCACGGACGGCGGCGAGGGCTTCACGCGGGCGCTGGTCAAGGCGACGGGCGGCTCCTTGCACCCCGCGATCGTGACAGGTCCGCTGGGCCAGCCTGTCGCGTCCCATTTCGGCTTCCTCGGCGGCGCCGGACCACGGACGGCGGTGCTCGAGATGGCCGCTGCCGCCGGGCTCCGCCTCGTCCCGCCTCACGCGCGCAACCCGATGGCCACGACGACACGCGGCGTCGGCGAGCTGATCCGCGCCGCGCTCGACGCGGGCGCGGCGCGGCTGCTCATCGGTTGCGGCGACTCCGGCACCAACGACGGCGGGGCGGGCATGGCCCAGGCGCTGGGCATCCGCCTGCTGAACGCGGCGGGGGGCGAGATCGGAGCGGGAGGAGGAGCGCTGCTGGAGCTCGACTGCATCGATCTCTCAGGCAGGGACCCCCGCATTCCCCGCGTGCAGATCGAGGTGGCGTGCAACTGGCGCAACGTCCTCTGCGGCGCCGGCGGCGTGGCGCGCGTGTTCGGCCCGCAGAAGGGCGCCTCGCCGGAGATGGTCGAGCGGCTGGAGGCGGCCCTGGAGCGCTATGCCGCCATCATCGCGCGCGACGTGGGCGTGGACGTGAGGACCATGGCGGGAGGAGGCGCCTCCGGAGGCCTCGGCGCGGGGCTTCATGCCCTGCTGAAGGCGACGCTCTTGCCTCGCTACGATGTCCTCGTCCGCCACCTGGACCTGGACGACCTCCTGCGCGACGCCGATCTCGTCGTCACCGCCGAGGGGGGGCTCGACGCCCGGACGTCGCGCGGCAAGATGCCGGCGGAGCTGGCCAGACGCGCAAAGCACTTCAGGCTGCCGGTCATCGCGCTGGCAGGGACCATCGACGACGATGCGCGCGTGAACTACGCGTGCGGCATCGACTCGTTCTCGTCGATCCTCGAGGCTCCATGCACGCTGTCCGAGGCCATGGATCGTGCACCCTTCCTGATCGCGAACGCGGCCGAGAACGCGCTGCGCTACATCCTCATCGGCCGAGATCTCCCCGGGCTCCGCAAGGCGCGAGGGCATCCGCGTCCACGCGCACGGGCGGGCTGACCCGACCCGGGTCGGGTCGCTCAAGACACCTCGGCCTCGGCGGGGGCCGGCGCCGGCGCGGCGGAGCGCGCGGGGCGGAGCGGGTGGGTCTCGACGCGCCAGATCCCGTCGTCCGTCAGGCGGATCGCCGCGAACCTGGCGACGCCGTCGAGGTGGCCGTCGGTCTCGTGGCCGAGCGTCGACGAGGGGTGCGCGTACACGCTGACGCGACCGCCGCTCTTCGAGCGGTAGTGGCCGAAGAACGCGAGGTGCTTGTGCCCGTGGAGCACGAGCGCGCTGTTCTTCTTCGGGTTCTTCTGCTGATACGCCGCGAGCATCTCGAGGAGGCGCGGGCCATCCATGGCGATCATGAACGTGTCGTTGAGCGAGATCGGCCCCGCGAGGCGCGCCACGTGGTGGTGGAGCAGCACGATGACCGGGCCGGACCCCCGCCGGAGCGCGCGGGCGAGGCGACGCAGCTGAGCGCCGCCGATCTGCCCGATCGCGCTCGACCCCACGAACCGCGACCGGTAACGGTTGGAGTTGAGGCCGAAGATCCGGATACCGCCCTCGAGATCGAGCCGCCTCGGATACAGGCCGGCGATCGCGCGCAGCCGCCGCCGCGCGCGCTTGCGGGCCGGGAGGTGCAGGGGAGGCTGGAAGGGGCCGCGCTCCACGCGGGTGAGCACCTCGATGAAGCGCTGCTCGCGCTCCGCCCGCTTCGTGAGGTAGGGGTCGGGCGACGTGCCGAGGTTGATGGCGACATCGTGGTTGCCGGGCACCATGAGCACCTGCGAGGAGGCCGGGATGCCGGAGAGCGCCGCCTCGAGCTCGTCCCACTGCGCCTCTTCCCCGAGATCGGTCATGTCGCCCGTCAGCGCGACGAGCGGCGGCTTCATGGCGGCGATCTCCGCCACGAGCCGCTGGAGGCGGCCTGTCAGCTCCGCGGTGTCGGGGCGAGGGGCCCCTTCCGGCCACGCGGCGGAGCCCTCCTCGATCTCGTACGGCTCGCGGCCGCCCGTCGTGATGTGGAGATCGGAGATCTGGCAGAGCACGAGCCGCCCGCCGGGGATCGCGTCGCCAGGGTCGGGGAAGAGCGTCGCCGCGCCGCCATACCGCAGGATCACGCGGGTCGCCTCGCCCAGGGCGGACGCGAGCCAGGCATAGAGCGAGAGCCCGAGCGCGAGCGCGGCGAGCGCCGTGCACACGGCCAGGACGAGCGCGGCCCCGCCGCCGAAGGAGAGCCTGCCGCCCGCGGGGAACCAGGACGCGAGGAAGGAGAGGAACGACCCGTCCAGCCACGCGGAGAGCCAGGCGGGGACGCCGATCTCGAGGGCGTGCACGGCGAGCCCGCCGGCGCCGCAGGCCGCGGCGAGGAGGACGAACAGCAGGATCAGGCGATCGCGGACGACGTCGATGACGTCGACGACCTCGCCGAGCCTCCCCCGGAACGACGAGCGGAAGTAGAGGCTCCCGTAGGAGATCTTCTTCCATGTCTCCGGCCGCCACACGCGGCCTTGGCTCGCGACGCTGGAGACGACGAGGGCCGGGACGATGACCAGCGCGAGCAGGACGAGCACCGGCAAGAGCGCCAGGTAGAGGACTCGGAGGGCCGCCCGTCGCGCCATGCCTCATTTGACGTGCCCCGGGCAGGACCGTCAAGGAGCCGCTCGGACCGCGCGCGCCCCGAAAGTTGCCGGAATCGATGGATGCTCGTAGCAGTAAGCGCGAGCTCGCGCGCTGATGTCCTGCACCGAGACGCCGATAGAGCCGGCCTGCGCCCTGCGATCACCCGCGTCGAGCGGCCCGCCGCCGGCGCTCTCGACCGGCGCGCGCGCGGCGCCTGCGCGCCGGCGCGGCAGGGCCGCGGCCCTCGTCGCCGCGGGCGCTGCCGGCGCGGGGGCGGCCGTGTGGACCAGCGCGGCCGTGGCGGTGTGGACCGGGGCGCCCGCGACGGCGGCGCGCAGCGCGGCGCCGCTCGTGGCGAGCGCGACGAGCGCGCTGCCGGAGCGCACGCCGGCGGCGCCGCCAGAGCGGGTGACGCTCACGGCGGATGACGAGGACGCCGAGCCCGGCACGCTGGAAGCGCAGCGCCTCCGGCTGTTCGCGCGGATGCGGCGCGAGCTCGCGCTCCCCGACGAGGCGATGCGGCAGGTCGAGGCGATCTTCGCGGCGTCGACGGTGCTCGGCCAGGGCAACCCCGCGCTGACGCGGCACCCGATGTCACGATCCGAGTGCCGCCGCATTCGAGCGCTCTCGGGCGTCGAGCCGGCGCGCGAGCCGGCCTGCGGCGCGCCGGGGATGGTGCCGCTCTTCGATCCCACGCGCGGTCAGACCGCGGCGGACGCGCCCGCGTGCATCGATCAGCTCGAGTTCCCGAACGTGCCCTGCGAGTACCCCGTGGTGCACGTCCGGGCCCGCGAGGCGGCGCTCCTGTGCAGGGCGGTCGGGAAACGGATCTGCGACGCGCACGAGTGGGAGGGGGCGTGCGCCGGGGCCCTGCGGGATCCGGACGTCGAGTACGAGTGGGCGCGCCCCCGGAACGAGGCGAGCTGGCACCACAACCTCCTGCGCGAGAAGGTGTGGAGCTACGGCCCCGCGAAGGACCACGCGCTCTGCGGGACGGGGAGCTCCCGCACGCCGGGCTGTCCAGGCGGCGGGTGGGACCGCTGCGGCTCCAACACGTATCCGGCCGGCGCGTTCCCCGCATGCCGCAGCAGCCTCGGTGTCTTCGATCTGCACGGCAACGTGGCCGAGCACATGAGCCTGCCCATCCTGCCCGAGGAGCTCGCGCGGCACGGCGATCGGGGCTTCACCGAGATGAAGGGCAGCTGGTTCGCGTTCTCGTCGATGGAGGTCCACGCCGACGACTGCCGCTTTCGCGCCCCCGACTGGCACGCGACGCGCCTCATGAGCAGGGGCAGCCACGCGAACTACCACCTTGGATTCCGCTGCTGCAAGGACATCACGCCGCCGGACGGCGCCGAGCGAGGCGAGGGTGTCGACCACCACGGCGCCAGGTGAATCCATCCACATAGATTTGACCACATGAGCCCACGTGTGCGCATCGGGTGGTCCACGGGCGCAGGATCTCGCTGACGCGGCTCGTTGCGAGCGCCCGTCGCGAAGTTGCGGTGGCGGAGGCAGACGATTACGGCCCGAGGCGATCGATTCGTGTCGTGCATCCGTTGGGGCACAAACGGCGCAGCCTGAGCACGTCAGGCGCAGAGGGTCCGACGTCGTGCGCGGGTTGCGGCCCGGTCAGACGGGCGGCGGGGAGGCGCCGCGCGCCGTCGCGAGCGGGCCTCGATCGGGCCTCGACGGCTCTCGTTCACGACGGCCGCGGTGCGGGCGGGAGCGCAGGTGCTCTGCTCGAAAGCCCGCGAGAGAGGCGCGGCGCGCGGCGCGAGGCGCCTGCCCCCGAGGCGTTGAGTTCGCCATCTCCAGCATGGGACGCGCGGCCCGCGCGCGAACCGCCCTCCGATCGGGGGCCGTCCCGCCGGTCTCCGCGTTGAGAACCCGGAAAACCAAGGCCGGCGTCGATCCAGAGAATGCCTTTTTGCGGACGCGTCAAGGCGGGTGACGCGAGCTCGCAGCGGCAGTGTCTGCACACGAGGGCTGAGGCACACAGCCTGCTCTTCGATGAGCCCAAGGTGGCTCGGACCTTCCGGCCATCACGGGATATTGAGGAGGACAACACATGCTCTCGATTCATGGCAAGGTGCTGGGGCTCGCGGTGGTGATGGCGGCGCTGGGCACGGGGTGCGCCTTCGATGCGGGGAGCGACGCGGATCTCGACGAGGCCGGCATCGACGAGGTCGAGCAGGTCGATTCGACCACCGAGGCGCTCGAGGCTGGCGCGTCGGCGAGGGGCGGGTATCAGGGGCCGTACGATGGTGGCAAGGGCGGGCCGATCGGCGCGCAGGGCCCCATGGACCTCGGCCAGGGGCCGATCGGCGTGCAGGGACCGGCGAGCCCCGGCCTGCAGGCGCCGATCGGCCAGATGGGGCAGGGGCCTGTCGGCCAGGGGCCGGTCGGGCAGGGGCCTGTCGGCCAGGGGCCTGTCGGCCAGGGGCCCGTGGGCGGCGTGCCGGGCGTGGGCGGCGTGCCGGGCGTGGGCGGCGTGCCGTTCGGCGGCATGCCGTTCGGCGGCTTCGGCGGCTTCGGCGGCTTCGGCGGCTTCGGCGTGCCTGCCGCGATCATCACGAGTTGCACCACGTGCAACAACGTGTTCGCTCCCGACTGCTTTCCGTGCAGCCCCTGCAACAACTTCGGTCCCCCCTGCTGCAACCGGCGGCCGCCCTGCGGCGGTGGTGGGTTCTCGGGGTGCAATCCCGGCATCGGCGGCCCGTTCAACGGCGGGTTCTCGGCTGGTCCCTGCGGTGGCGGGTTCGTGCCGGGCTCCCTCGGCGGGTTTGTGGGCAGCCCCTGCGGCGGCGGTCCCGGGTTCGGGTTCTCGGGGGGCTCGGGGAGCTGCGGCGGCGGGGGAGGCTGCTGCGGCGGTGGCAACGGGCCGGGCTGGTAACAACGGGGCCTCTTGCCTCGGCTGCTAGCGCCGGCCGCGGCGACGGCGCGGGGCGCGGAGGAAACAGGCCCGGCGCCGCGCAGGCCGCCACGGGAGAGCGTGAGTCGCTCGCGCTCGATGGCCGATCTCGGGTCGGCCCATCGTCGCCGCTCTCCCGCGCGAGCTCCGCCTGCGCCGCCTCGGGCTCACCCCCTCGGCGGCCGGCGGACGGCGGGGACGTGACGGCAGCGCTCGAACGGCCGCAACGGCAAAGGCTGGGCCCGCGCCGGCGGGGGCGACCCATGTGAGGTGAGGTCGTCGCCGCCAGCGCGGCTCGCGGACGCAGGGGGGACGGCGCCACGCGGCCGTCAGCCGTGCCCCGCTGCCCGCGCGGGATGGCGGGAAGGCGGGGAGGCGGGGAGGTGGATGGCCGGCGATGATGGCGAGGTGAGGCGAGACGCGCTGCGCCGCGGGAGCGCGGCGCGGCCCGCGAAATTGCGCCGAATTGCACCTGAGTCCAGCGAGCCCGCGCCGGCGGCAGGCGCCGCCTTCACGGGCGTTGCTACGCCGCGAGCAATCCCTTAGAGTGGCGCTAACGCTGTGATCGGCACGATCATCGACGGCAAATATCAGATTCGCAAGCTCCTCGGCGAGGGCGCCATGGGCTCGGTCTACGAGGCCGAGCACACGGGGACCGGCCGGCGCTGCGCCGTGAAGGTGATCAGCTCGGCGGATCTCACCCGCGACCCGAAGGTCGTGAGCCGCTTCCAGCGCGAGGCGCGCGCGGCAGGCGCGATCGACACACAGCACATCACCCAGGTGCTCGACGCCGGCGTCGATCGCGGCTCGAACCTGCCGTTCCTCGCGATGGAGTTCCTCGCGGGCGAGGACGTCCACGAGCTCATCAAGCGCGTCGGCCCGCTCGCGCCCGACCTCGCGCTGCGCATCGTCGCGCAGTCGTGCATCGGGCTCCAGAAGGCGCACGAGGCGAGCGTCGTCCACCGCGACATCAAGCCGCACAACCTGTTCCTCGCGCGCCGCGACGCCGGCGAGATCCTCGTCAAGCTGCTCGATTTCGGGATCGCCAAGGTGAAGATGGACCGGGCGAACGAGACCGAGAGCGCCGATCTGACGCGCACCGGGAACCTGATCGGCTCGCCGCTCTACATGTCGCCCGAGCAGGCGCGCGGCCAGAAGGAGATCGACCACCGCACCGACATCTGGTCGCTCGGCGCCGTGCTCTACCAGCTGCTGACCGGGCGGACGCCGTACCATCACATCACCGCGCTCGGTGAGCTGATCATCGCGATCTGCTCGGATCCTCCGCCGCAGGTGCAGGATTTCGCCCCGTGGGTGGCGCCCGAGATCGCGGCGATCGTGCACCGATGCCTCCTGCAAGCCCCCGCGCAGCGCTACCAGAGCGCGCAGGAGATGTTCGGCGCCATCCGGCCGCTCCTTCCGTACGGCTGGGGCATCCACGAGAGCATGCTCGTGCCGCTGCCGGAGGCCGTGCACCGGCAGTCCGCGCCGCGGCTCGCGATGAACGCGCCGCCCGCGAACCAGGGCGGCGCGTACGCAGCGGCCTCGCCGGCGAACCAGAGCGGCGGGTACCCCGCGATCTCGCCGGCGAACCAGAGCGGCGCGTACGCCGCGACAGCGCCGGCGAACCAGAGCGGCGGGTATCCCGCGGTCCCGCAGGAGCACCGCGGAGGCTACTCGTCGTTCGCGCCTCCCCCGCTCCAGAGCGGGCCGCCGGCGCCGATTATTCCGGCCACCAACCACGCAGGCGCTGCGACGACGGGGGCGCTCACGCAGTCGCACCGCGGCACGCAGCCCGGCGTGCCGCGGGTGCCGGTGGTGGCCGGCGCCGCGCTCGCCGCCGCGGTCATCTCAGCCAGCGTGTACTTCATCAGCCGGCCGTCGCCGGAGCCGGTCGCGCAGCCGGAGGCGAAGGCGACCGTCGAGACGCTCCCGCCTGCGGCGGCCACGCCGACGTCGCCGCCCCCGACGCCGCCGCCGGCCGCGACGCCGACGACGCCGGAGGTGGTCGCGGCGGTCGAGCCGCAGCCGAAGCGCGTTCAGGTCGTCATCCTGCCCGCCGACGCCTCGGTCGAGGTCGAGGGCAAGCGCGTGACGACGCGCAACGGGATCCTCGATATCACCGGGCCGCCCGGGAGCGTGCACAGGGTGCGCGTCTTCAAGAAGGGGGGAGGCGAGGCGATGGCCGACGTCGTGGTGACCGACACCGGCGCGTTGCCGCCGAAGGTCGAGCTCACGCCGACGTCGGGGAAGGGCGGTCCTGCGACGTCGGCGAAGAGCGCCTCGACCGCGCCGCCGGCGCCGCCGCCCGCGCCCACGACCCCCAAGGGGATCATCGACAACACCGACGAGTTCGGAAAGTAGCAGCGGAACGACAGGCTGAGTACGGTGCTCGATCGAATGGATCTGCGTACGCGGCGCGGCGGCTCTCGTCTTCTCTCCCTCGCGCGGCGTCCCCGCGCAGCGCCGCGGCTGCGCGCGCTCTCGGCCGCGGTCGCGGTCGCGGTCGCCGCCGGACCGGCGCTCGCGCAGCCGGCGCCGCCGGCCACGGGCGCCGCCACGCCGGTCAAGGAGGGCGCCGCGCCCGCCGCGGAGGCCGGCGCGCCGGCCAGGGAAGGCGCAGCGCCGGCCACGGGCGCCGCGGTCCCGGCCGAGGAGGCGCCCGTCTCCGAGACGGACCGGCAGGTGGCGCGGCTCCACTTCGAGAAGGGGCTCACGCTGCTGCGCGAGGAGGCGTGGGGCCCTGCGCTCGCGGAGTTCCTCCTCTCGCGCAAGCTCTTCCCGACGCGCGTGGCCACGAACAACGCCGCGATCGCGCTGCGCAAGCTCCAGCGCTACGACGAGGCGCTCGAGATGTTCGAGACCTTCCTTCGCGATTTCACGATGTCGGCCGCCGAGCGCGCGGCCGCGCAGCGGGAGATCGCCGAGCTGCGGGCGCTCGTGGGGACGCTCGACATCACGAACGCGGAGCCCGGGGCGTCCATCGTGGTGAGCGGCGAGGAGCGCGGGCAGTACCCGCCTGTCAAGCCGATCCGCGTGGCGGCGGGCCCGCACGTCGTCCGCGTCTTCAAGGAGGGCTACGAGCCGGTGGAGACGCGCGTCGACGTCGCCGGCGGGCAGACCGTCACGGTGAACGCGAAGCTCCGCAGGCTGACCCGCTCGGGCCGGCTGCGCGTGGTGGAGCGCGCCGGCAAGACGGTCGACGTGCTCGTCGACAACGTCGTCGTGGGGCAGACCCCGTGGATCGGCGCGCTGTCGGTCGGCGATCACATGGTGGCGCTGCGCGGCGCGGGGAAGCTCGGGACGCAGCCGACGGCGGCGCCCGTGAAGCCGCAGGAGCTCACGACGCTGTCGCTGCTCGCCGAGGATCTCGACGCGTCGCTGCGGGTCGACCCCACGCCGCCCGGCGCGAGCGTGTGGATCAACTCGGTCAACGTGGGCAACGGCGTCTGGCTCGGCCGGCTCAAGGCGGGCGCGCACCGGGTCGAGGTGAAGGCCGACGGGTTCGTCACCGGGACGCGCACGGTGACGCTGCTGAAGGGCCAGCGCCAGAGCCTCGACATGCGGCTCGAGCGCGACGAGGACGCGGATATCTGGCGCAAGCCGCCGAAGATCACGCTCGACGTGAGCGCGTCGTTCCTGCTGGCGCCGACGCTGGGCGGCGAGATCACGGACGGCTGCGGCTCGGGTTGCTCCAGCTCGCTCGGCCTCGGCGGGCTCGGCATGATCCACGGCGGTTACGAGCTCGGCTCGGGGATCGGCGTCGGGATCGAGCTCGGCGGCCTGTTCGCGGCGCAGCAGATCGACGAGCGCTCGGCGACGCTCAGGCCGGTCGGCTACCGGGATCCGCTCGATGGCACGGCGAGCGACACGCTCCGCCTGGGCGGCTTCCTGGCCGGCGCGACGTTCGGGTACCACTTCGACCTCGACGAGCGCTTCCCGGCGCTGCTCCGGCTGGGCGCGGGGGTGCTCGTCGGCGAGGTCCGCGACGAGCGGACCGGCAGGTTCAGGACGACCGGCGGGGAGTGGTTCAACACGTTCCCGGTGGTCGACTTCGCCTCGGCGACCTACTTCTACGCGGATCCTGATCTGCGGCTCGGCCTGCGGCTCGGAGAGCGGTGGGAGGTGTCCGGCAGCCTGAAACTGCTGCTGCTGGTCGGCCTCAGCAAGCCGAAGTGGGACAGGACGATCGAGCTGTCGGCCTCGACGGACGGGATCGGCACCTACGAGCCGGAGTCGCTCATGGGCGATTTCGTCTTGATGTTCTCGCCTGGGGCGAGCCTGCGTTACCAGTTCTGACGAGCCCGCGCCGGTGCGCGGCCGCGCCGCGCGGCGTTGCATACGTCCTGCTCGTTTACAGCGGCTTCCGCCCCCTCTGCGCCATCCAGAGCCGCAGCAGAGCGGCGGTCACCCGCACAGGAGACGGGCCCAGATCGGCGTTTTCGGCGCGCAAGCGCACTCCAGTGCGCTGAGCACCGAAAACGTCGAGGTGGGCCCGTATCCGAAGCGGGTGACCGCCGCTCTAGCGCCGGCGGCGAAGGGCGGCCAGCGCCGCCGCGATGCCGAGGAGGACGGAGAAGCGCGCGGCATTGCGCTCGGCGGGGGCGCCGACGACGCCGCAGGAGCAGGACGGGACCTCCGACGGATCGATCGGCGGGACGCACTGGTTCGCGAGGTTGCACACCATGCCGTCGACGCAGTCGGCCACCGATCTGCACGGGGAGGCGCAGGCGCTGCCGCCCGGCGGGCAGCTGTACGGGGTGCAGTCCGTGTCGACGCCCGGGGATCGGAGCGTGTGCTCGCCGTCGCAGCTCGGTCCGATCGCCTCGAGGTCGGCGCAGACGCCGTCGAGGCAGACGAAGTCCTGGATGCAGTCGTCGTCGGAGGCGCAGGAGGTCTTGCAGGCGGTCTCGTCCGCGCACTTGAACCCGCCGCAGCGCTCGACCACCGGCTCGTCCTCACGGCCGTCTCCTACGCAGAAGAAGCGCGTGAGCGTCGCGGGACCCACGACGCAGCCCTCGTCCGGGCAGGAGCACGTGAAGGTCTTCGCGACCGCCCCTTCCACAGGGAACATGCACTTGGCGTCGGTGGCGCCGCCGCAGTACCCGGCACACGCGCCCTCACCGGGGCAGGCCTCACGCTGGAAGGTGCCGCCCTCGTTGGGGTGCGGCGACTCGTGGTCGACAGGCGTCCCGACGTTCGTGCACCTGCCGACGTTGTTCACCACGTCGCATGCCTGACACTGTCCATCGCACCGGAAATCGCAGCAGAAACCGTCGACGCAATTGCCCGAGACGCACTGGCGATCACGCGTGCACTCGGCGCCGTTGGCGAGTCGATCGAGACACTGACCCGACCCGGGCGTCGCACCCCCCGATCCGGCGGACGCTCCGCCCGCGCCACCTGCACCTCCGCTGCTTCCAGCGGCTGCGCCGCCGGCACCCACGTCACCCGATCCAACGGAGGCGCCGCTGGCACCAGCGCCACCCGATCCAGCGGACGCGCCGCCTACACCGCCGGCACCAGCGCCACCCGATCCAGCGGACGCGCCGCCTGCGCCCGCGCCACCCGATCCGGCGAAGGCACCGCCCGCACCACCCGAGCCAGCGGCTGCGCCGCCGGCACCCGCGCCACCCGCGCCGGTGGACGCGCCGCCTGCACCCGCGCCGGTGGACGCGCCGCCCGCACCGCCACCACCCGTTCCGGACGATGCACCTCCGGCGCCGCCGACCTCACCGCAGGCGTCCGGATCACCGACGCCGACGTCGCACCAGCCGCTCTCGTCGCAACCGCAGTCGTCCACGCAATAGAGGATGCACCTGTTGTTGCTGCCGCAGCGGCCGGGCTTGCAGTCCTTCGTGGATTCATGAGCCAGCGCGCGCCCCTGGCCATCGCAGCGGTTGTGCACTTCGATCTGGTTGACGCAAACGACGGGGAGCTCCGTGTCGAGCTTCGCAGGACCACAGGTGCCATCGCTGCCCGTCCCCTTGCCCGACGCCGTGCACGAGAAGCACTCCTGGTCGCACGCCTCGTTGCAGCAGACGTTCTCCGTATCGGAGCAATGCCCCGATGCGCACTCCTGATCGTTCGCACACGGCTCGCCGTTCGCCTTGATGAGCAGCTGCGCGCTGGCGAGCGGCTGCGCGCTCGTGGCCCCGATGCCGCCCGCGACGAGCACCGCCCGGCCTGCGACGCGGTCGGTGCCGGCGTTGACGACGACGGCGGCGTGCTCCCGACGGGCCTCCTGTGCGAGCGAGCCGGCAGGCAGGCTGAGGGCGCTGAACTTCCTGGTCAGCGGATCGTAGAGGGCGGCGCTCGAGAGCGAGGTCGTGCCGTCGAACCCGCCGGCGATCAGGACGTCGCCGGTGGGCAGCAGGCTCGCCGTGTGGTTGGCGCGCGCGTTCGCCATGGAGATCGGCGTCGGCTGGAGCTCGAAGCCCCGCTTCGTCGGATCGGCCACGCCGTCGTGGTAGATGTCGATCGTGCGGACGTAGGCGCCGCCAGAGACCCGGGTGGTGCCTCCGACGAGGATCACCTCGCCTGAGTCGAGCGCCGTCGCCGCCTGACCGCCCAGCGCCTCCGCGCGGTCGATGAGCGTCGCCGTGTGGAAGCCGCGGAGAGCGCTCATCTGCGCCGTCATCGGGGTCGTGGAGGGCGAGAGGACGGCGATCGGCCGGAAGACGCCCTCGTCCTCGTGGAAGATCTCGGCCGAGGTGAGCGCCGCGCCCGAGAGGACGAAGCCGCCTGCGACGAGCACATTCCCCGTCTTCAGGCGGACCGCCGTGTGGGCGTGGCGCGAGGTCGCCATGCTGCCCACGGAGGCGAGCGCGCTCGTGACCGGCGCGCCGCCGTTCGGTCCGAAGGCGCTGAAGGTGTAGAGGGAAGCGGTGCTCGTGGGCTGGTTGAGCGGATCCGCGAGGCCGCCTGCGACCAGGACCACGCCTGGATCGAGGAGGGTGGCCGAGTGGTTGAACCGGCCCACAGAGGCCCCCGCGTCCCTGACGAACTGGCCGGTCGCCGGGTTGTAGACCTCGACGGCAGCGACCGGCGTGCCGCTGGTGCGCTGGCTGCTGCCGCCCACGACGACGACCGCCGGCGGCGGAGGCGCAGGATCCGACGGCGCCGCCGGGGCGAGCTTCGTGACCGCCGTTGCGGTGTGGGCGCCGCGCGCGACGTCCATCGCGCCGGTGCTCGCGAACGTGCGGTCGAGCGGGAAGTACAGCTCCGCCGTCGCGAGAGCGCCCCCGGACGCGTCGAACCCGCCCGCGAAGAGCACGGGGCTCGCAGGGTTCGCTGGATCGATCACGGTGCCGGTGTGACCGGCGCGCGGCGTGATCATCTGGTTCGTCGTGGCGATCCACTGCGGGTCGACGAGCGCCGGGTACCGGACGCCGGCGGGCTGCCATCCGACGATCACCGTGCACGCCGGCGCGCCCGGCGGGGTGACCGGCCGGCCCCACGGGGCGCGAGGGCTCGTGTCGACGGCGCAGCCCTCGACGGAGAGCGAGGCCGGAACGCGCGCGCCGGTCGCGTCGACGAGGTAGGGGGGCGCGACGCGCAGGCGGGGCGAGCCGCCGGCGTCGAGGAACTCGAGCGCGCGCTCCACGAGGCGGAGGCCCGAGACGGCGGTGACGTCGACCCGGTAGCGGAGCTCCTTGCGCGCCGGCTCCTGCTCGAAGACGACGAAGTCCTCGGTGCCGTTCGGGAGGACGCGGTGCAGGACGTCGCGGGCGCCGCCGCCTTCGGCGCGCAGCGCGCCTGCGTAGAGGACGAGGCCGCCGTCGACCGCCGCAGGCACGTCGGCGGCGTCGACGAGGGAGAAGGCGATCGACACGCGAGACGCGCCATCGGCGAGGCGCACCGGCCCGGCGGCGCGCGCCGGGAGCTCGACGGACGCCGCGGCGGCCTCCGGGGCTGCCGCCCGCAGGGCGCCGGCCGGGGTCGCCGCGGCGATCTTGACGGGGCTTGCGGCGATGGCGTCGGCGAAGCGCGCGCGGATCGCGGCGATGCGGGCGCGCGCTCCGGGCGGCGCCGCCTGAGGCGACCCGGGGCCGGGCGGGGGGGAGCGGCGCGAGGCGCCCTCGTCGGAGCAGCCAAGGACCTGGGGGAGAATGGCGCACGCAGAGAGCAGCGCAGCCGTTCGCAGCCTGAAGCCGAGTCGCAGCACGCGGTGGTTTCGCAAGGGTGGTTCCGTGGTCGGCGCGGCGCGCGCGACGTGAGGGGGCGGATCTGGGCCATCCTAACAGAAGGCGGCCCGCGGCCGAACAGTGAGGCGGCGCGTCGAGAGCGGCGGCGGGCTCCCCCGACGTGTCCTCCGACACGGAGACGCGGCGGCGGGCGATAGCCGCTCGATCGAGCGCACGGCCGAGGAAAACCTCCCCAGGAGGCGGGCGAAACTGGGTAGGCTTACGGGGGCGCTGTCGCGTACGGCGCGATCTGTCTGGAGGAGCCGCGATGACTTTCCCCGCCTTGCCCTGGATGCCCCGCCACCTCGCGCACGCCGGCGCCGCGCGACGCGGGCTCTTGCCGCTGCTCGCGGGCCTGCTCGCGCTCGTGGCGCTCGCGCCGCGGCCGGCGAGCGCGGCGCCGTGGGACACGGACAACGACGAGGTCGCGAACGGCGTCGACAACTGCCCTGGGGTCAGCAACCCGAGCCAGTACAACGGCGATGGCGACGCTCAGGGCGACGCGTGCGACAACGACGATGACAACGACGGCATCCCGGACGACACAGACCTCGACGACGACGGCGATGGGATAGCGGACACCGCCGACAAGTGTCCGACGATTCCCACACCCATGGCAGCGGATCCAGACTTCGACGACGACGACGATGGCGTCCCGGATGTCTGCGACAACTGCGACACCTCCAGCAACGAGGATCAGCTCGACAGCGATAGCGACGGGCGGGGGAACATCTGCGAGACCGACAACGACGCGGACGGCGACAGCGACTTCAACGACAACTGCCTCAACATCTCGAACGCCAGCCAGGCCAACGCCGATGGCGACAACTACGGCGACGCCTGCGACAACTGCCCCACTGCGTTCAACAACGATCAGCGGGACAGGGACAACGACGGCATCGGAGACGACTGCGATAACTGCGCAAACGCCCCGAACACCGATCAGCGCAACCCCGACGGCGACCTCTTCGGCGACGTCTGCGACAACTGTCCTGACACGGCCAACACCAACCAGGCGGACAGCGACGGCGATACGATCGGCACCGCCTGCGACAACTGCCCGAGCCACGCGAACGAGAACCAGGCGGACGGCGATGACGACGGGGTCGGCGACACGTGCGACAACTGCCCCGGCACGCCCAACAGCCTCCAGGAAGACGCGGATGGCGATGGGGTCGGGGACGCATGCGACAACTGCGTGAGCCGCGCGAACGCGGACCAGGCGAACGGGGACAGCGACGCGTTCGGCAACGTCTGCGACAACTGCCCTGCCACGTCGAACCCCAGCCAGTCGGACAGCGACCTCGATGGGACCGGTGACGCGTGCGACAACTGCGTCGACCGCGCGAACGATCAGCAGAACGAGGACGGCGATCCCTTCGGAAACGCGTGCGACCTCTGCCCGTACGTCGCGACCCTGACCCAGGTCGACACGGACGGCGATGGCTTCGGCGACGATTGCGACAGCTGCCCGCGCCTCATCACCCCGAACCAGGCCGATGGCGACGGAGACCGCGTCGGCAATGCTTGCGACAACTGCCCCGAGGTCGCCAACACGGATCAGATCGACAGCGACGGCGATGGCCTCGGCAACGCCTGCGACAACTGCGCCAGCATCGCCAACGTCAGCCAGCTCGACGAGGATCACGATGGGGTCGGCAACGTCTGCGACAATTGCCCCTCGACGCCGAACGGGCCGAACGACACGAACAACCAGGACGACAGCGACGGGGACCAGAGAGGCGACTCCTGCGACAACTGCCCGGACGTGCCTAACGCGAACCAGGCGAACACCGACGCCGCCACCGGCGACACGCAGGGCGACGCGTGCGACGACGACGACGACGCCGACGGCGTGCCCGACGTCACCGACAACTGCCCGACCGAGCCGAATACGAGCCAGCGCAACACGGACCGGAACCTGCCCGGCGGCGACACGCAGGGCGACGCGTGCGACAACGACGACGACGCCGACGGCGTGTCCGACGCCACCGACAACTGTCCGCTCCAGCGCAACCTGGATCAGACGAACACGGACGAGGACCTGACCGACGGCGACGGGTTCGGCGACGCCTGCGATGACGACGACGACGCCGACGGCGTGCCCGACGTGAACGACAACTGCATCACGACGCCGAACAGCGCCCAGGCCAACACGGATCTGAACCTTGCAAGCGGCGATGCGCTGGGCGACGCGTGCGACGATGACGACGACGCCGACGGCGTGCTCGACGCCGCCGACAACTGCCAGTTCGCGCCGAACAGCACGCAGATCAACACCGACCTGAGCCTCGCGGGCGGCGACGCGCAGGGCGACGCGTGCGACAACGACGACGACGCGGACGGGGTGCCGGACGGCGGCGACAACTGCCGCACCACGCCGAACCCGGGGCAGGAGAACAACCCGAAGACCGGGCCCGAAGACGCGCTCGGTGACGCGTGCGACGACGACGACGACAACGACCGCGTCCTCGACGCAGATGACAACTGCGGATACGACATCAACACCAACCAGCTCGATACCGACGGCGATGGAGACGGGGACGTCTGCGACGACGACGACGACAACGACCTCCTCACGGATGCGGAGGAGGCGGCGCTCCGGACCGACCCGACCAGCGTCGACTCCGACGGCGACACGATCGGCGACTTCGAGGAGGTGTTGAACCGCGACAATCCCGCCGATCCGGCCAACAACACCGACGGTGACGCGTTCATCGACGCCGTGGACCGCTACAGCGACGGCGACGAGGTGCTCGACTCCGAAGAGGCCGGGGACGCTCTGCTGAACACGCCGGCGATCGACACGGACGGCGATGGGACCCCGGACTACCGGGACACCGACTCGGACGACGACGGCGTGCCCGACGGCGACGACAACTGCCGCCTCATGGCGAACCCGCCGCCCGCGCCGGGCGAGCCGCAGGTCGACACCGATGGCGACGGCAAGGGCGACGTGTGCGACGGCGACTCGGACAACGACGGCACGCTCGACGTCGACGACAACTGCCCGAGCCTGGCGAACGCAGGGCAGCAAGACGCCGACGGCGACGGCACCGGCGACGCGTGCGATCCAGACGGCGATCCGGACGCCGACGGGGTGATCAACGAGGACGACAACTGCGATTTCGCGGCGAACCCGCCGCCTGCGCCGGGCGATCCGCAGGCCGACATCGACGGCGACGGCCTCGGCGATCCCTGCGATGACGACGCCGACGGCGACTCGATACCTGACGCGGACGACAATTGCCCGCAGATCGTGAATGCCGATCAGGCGGACGCCGACGGCGACCGCGACGGCGACGTCTGCGACAACTGCCCGAGCCTGGCGAACGCCGGGCAGGAAGACGCGAACGGCGATGATCTCGGCGATGCCTGCGATCCCGACGGCGACGGGGTGGTGACCGACACCGACAACTGCCCGAGCGTGGCGAACCCCGAACAGACCGACACCGACGAGGACGGCCAGGGTGACGCCTGCGAGCCGCCGGATCCGACCGGCACCGGCGGCGGCGGAGGGGCCGGCGGAGCGGGCGGCGCTGGCGGCATGGGCGGCATGGGCGGTGAGGCCGCGACGACGACGGCGACCAGCGGCGGCGCGACGTCGCCAGATTTCCAGGGCGGCTGCGACTGCCGCATGGGACGTGCGCCGATGCCCCGGGAAGCGTGGGGGATGCTGCTGATCCTCGCCGCCGTGCTCCGGTGGCGAGGCCGGCCGCAACCGCGACGGGCAGCATGACGCCACGCCGCGGAAACGGGGCTCTGGCGATCACCTGAGAGCTACGCCCGGCGAGCGCGGCGGCTCCTCGTCGACGCAGCCGTCCGATGTCGTCAATCTTGGATAGCGAGGTGCAGATTCGTGTGATACGGGCTCAGCCGCCAGGCAGGCGCGTGAGGCGTACGAAAGTACGCCTCGGCGAGCCGAACGGCGCGGATGAGCCCGCGGCGCACGGAGATGCGCCCCGCCATAACGGAGCTTCAAGGAGGACCCTCATGCAGGCATCTCGGTGGATCGCGGTGTGGATGGCGATGGGCGCGCTCGTCATCGCCGGTACGGGCGCGGGATGCGGAGGTGACGAGGCCCCGGGGGACGCGACGACCTCGAGCTCCACGACGACCACCACCACGGGTGAGGGCGGCACGAGCAGCGCAGGGACGGGCGGCGCTGGCGGCGAGGGCGCTGGCGGCTCAGGCGGCGCGGGAACAGGCGGCTCAGGCGGTGCGGGAACAGGCGGCTCAGGCGGGACGGGAACAGGCGGCTCAGGCGGGACGGGAACGGGCGGCGCGGGAGCGGGCGGCGCTGGCGGCGCGGGAGCAGGCGGCGCTGGCGGCACGTCGGGTGAGAGCTTCAATTTCACCCTCCGCGGCACCGGTTACGTTCCCGCCTACACCGCTGGGGACATGGTCTACGTGGCCGTCGTCGCTGCCGGCGATGCCGCGCCGGCCCTGAGCGCGTCGGACGCGATCGAGGACGACGGCACGTTCAGCGTGACGGGGCAGATACCCGGCGACAAAGCGTACAAGATGCACTGGTACGTGGACCTTTCACAGAATGGGACGTGCGACGCGGCTCCCACGGATCACGTCTGGACACAGGACATCCCCACCGTCACGGCGGATATCACGCGCAGCGTCGTACCCAACAGCGCCTTCGGCGACTGTCCGTGACGCGCCGCGCTCGGCCATCCCATAGCCGTTGATCGTCTGATCGTCCGTGGCGCGGCGCGCCCTCCGCGCACCGTCGTCCGTGGCCAGAATCGTGGCCACGTCGAACGCGGCGCGAGCGGGTCGCGGGCCGTCTCCTTGACCTCGCCCAGGATCGCCGCGGCCAGGGAAGAAATGCGGATGTTGCCCCCCGCCACGCGCCCCCGCTATCGTGCCCGGCCGATGAGGCCTTCCTCCGTCGCAGCGGTCGCGTCCACGGCCGTCCTCATGACGCTCGCCGGCGCCTCGCGCGGTCAATCCACCGGCGGGTTCTCCCTCGACCGGTTCGAGCCGGCGCCCGCTGGAGACGCCTTCTTCGGCGTGCCCTCTCCGGCCGCGCCCGGCCACCTCGCGCCGCGCGCCTACGTGATGCTCGATTACGCCCACCGCCCCATCCACACCAGCGGTGAGACCCCGGTCGACCTCGTCTCCTCGCAGGCGTTCCTCCGCCTCGACGCCTCGCTCGCGCTGTGGGATCGCCTGCTGCTCTCGATCGACGCCCCCCTCGCCGTCGCGCAAGGGGGCGACGATCCAGGCATCCCCGGCGTCGCGTTCACCGAGCTGACGGCGCCCGAGCTCGGCGACCTGCGCGTCGGCGCGCGCGTCCGCCTGCTCGGGGAAGACGCGGGCCCGTTCCAGCTCGGGATCGGCGGCTACCTGTTCGCGCCCACCGGCTCGCCGGCGCAGTACACCGGCGACGCGGAGGCCCGCGGCGCCGTCCACGCGAGCCTCGGCGGGCGCGTCGGCTCGGCGAGCTCGTCGCTCGGGTTCCTGTGGAGCGCGAGCGGCGGCGTCGAGCTCGGGGGCGGCCCGAACCGACCGCAGCTGCTCACGTTCGGCGGCGCCGCGGGGCTCCTGATCGCCGGCGATCTCCTCCAGCTCGGCGCCGAGGCGTACGGCGGCGCGCCGCTCGGCGAGGATCTCCTGCTCTCCAGTACGCCGGTGCAGCGCGACGAGGCGGGCGTCAACGCCGAGCTGCTCTTCGGCGCCAAGCTGCGCGTCCTCGACGGCCTCACGTTCGGCGCCGCGGTCGGCCCGGGCCTGACGAACGCCATCGGCACACCGCCGGTCCGCGCCGTCGGCATGGTCGGCTGGACGCCGCTCCCCAAGCCGGCCCCGGATCGCGGCCAAGCCGCCGCCGTCGCGGGCGACAAGGACGACGACGGCATCAACGACGACATCGACGCGTGCCCCGACGTGAAGGGTGATCCTTCGCCCGATCGCGCGAAGGACGGATGTCCTCCGGCGGATCGCGACGGGGATGCGGTGCTCGACATCGACGACGCGTGCCCGAGCACCCCGGGCGCCCGCAGCGCCGACGCCACGCAGAACGGCTGCCCCGAGGACTCGGACGACGACGGCTTCCATGACGGCATCGACGCCTGCCCCAGCGTGCGCGGCGGGGCGAGCGACGACCCGAAGAAGGTCGGCTGCCCTGGCGACGTGGACGGCGACGGCATCGCCGACGCCTCGGACGCCTGCCCCAGTGTCAAGGGGCCGGCGAACCGTGACCCGAAGCAGAACGGCTGCCCGGCCGATCCGGATGGAGACGGCGTGCGCGGCGCCGCCGACGCCTGCCCGAACGAGCGGGGGCCCTCCGACCCCGATCCACGACAGAACGGCTGCCCCAGGTTCGTTCGCGTCAACGCCGACGAGATCAAGACGTCCAAGCCGGTGCAGTTCGTCGTCTACGGCAAGACGCGCGCCGAGACGGTCGATCCCATCTCCGACGAGGTCCTGTACGAGGTGCGCGACACCATCCGGCAGAACCCCGACATCGAGCTCGTCGAGGTGCAAGGCCACACCGACGACAACGGGACCGAGGAATACAACCTCCGCCTGTCGCAGCAGCGCGCGGACGCGGTCCTCTCGTGGCTCGTGGCCGCCGGGGTTCCGAGGGAGAAGCTCGTCGCCAAGGGCTACGGCTTCGAGCAGCCGGTCGGGGACAACCGCGTCAAGACAGGGCGCCAGAAGAACCGCCGCGTGCAGTTCGTGATCGTCAAGCGCAAGGGAAAGCCCTAGCGAGCAAGCGCCGGCGCCGCGGCGCGACGGCTACGACCACGAGCGAAACAACGCCCAAGACACCACAAATCCCGACAGCCGCCCGGACGCGCAGACGCCGATACCTCGCAGTCCTGGGCGATCGCGGCGCCGCGGCACGTCATGCTGCGCCGCGCCCGCATGCGCCTCCGCCGCCGCCCGACACCTGGCCGTGACCGTTCCCTGACGGCCATGGACGGGCGAGTGTGTCACCTTATCGAATGCTCCATACGGTGGCGATCTCAGATATCCATCTTTGCGAGCTCGAGCCGGGTGACGGCCTGTGGATGCGCTACCGTCAGGCTCCTTACTCCCCCGACAGCGAGGTCGCGGCGATGCTGGACGCGCTCCGGGACGAGATGAGGCAGGGCGCGGCGCGCGGCGCGGGGCGCGATGAGCTCACGCTCGTGCTCAACGGCGATGTGTTCGACTTCGATGCGCCGCGCGTGATCGATCAGCAGAGCGTCTTTCACGATCTCCCCCGCAGCGCCGAGCACGCGGTCCCTGCGATGAATGCGATCCTCGCGGACCACCCGGTGTTCATCGAGGCGCTCGGCCGCGTCGTCGCGGACGGGCACACCGTCGTGTTCATCTCCGGCAACCACGACGTCCAGCTCACGTTGCCCGAGGTGCGCGACCTGGTCCGGGACCGCGTCGTCGATGCGGCGCTCGCCGCGCTGGGCGACGCGCAGCTCTCCAGCGCCCCGCACGCGCGCGCGGCGCTGGGCGCGCGCGTCGTGTTTCGCGCGTGGTTCCACAAGACGCCCGACGGCATCATCGTGGAGCACGGCAACCAGTACGACGCGTATTGCAGCTACCGCTACCCGATGGTCCCGTTCGGGCGTAAACCGGGCGAGATCCAGCCCACCATGGGCTCGCTCGTGTGCCGGCTGCTCGTGTCGCGGATGGGCTACTTCAACCCGCACGTGGACGCCTCGTTCATGCTGTCCGCGTTCGGGTACCTCGCGCACTGGGCGCGTTACTACATGTTCTCCAGCCGCTCGCTCGCGGGGGCGTGGGCGCTCGGCGCGCTCCGCACGCTCGTCGAGCTCGTGCGTCGGCGCGAGCCGGAGCGGCGCGCTCGCCTGCGCGAGTGCCTCGCCGCCGCGGCGCAGGAGACGGGCGCCCCGCTCCGCGCCGTGGCCCGTCACGCCCGCCTGTTCGCGCCCCCGGCGGAGGATCGGCTGGGGCTCGTCGCGCGCGAGCTGTGGCTCGACCGGGCCGCGCTGGCGCTGCTCGCGGTCGCGGTGGCGCTCGTGTGGCTGGTGCTCGCTCCGCTCTGGCTCGCGCCGGGGGCGCTCGTCGCGCCGGCGGCGCTCATCGTCTACGAGCGCCTCGTGCCGAAGCTCCCGCTCGACGCGACGTGGCAGCGCGTCAGCCGCGCCGCGCGCCACGTCGCCCGCGCCCATCGCGCCAGAGCGGTCGTCTTCGGCCACACGCACACGCCCGAGGGCACCTGGGAGGGCGGGCTGTTCTTCGGCAACACCGGCTCGTGGTCCGCCGCCTTCGAGGACGTGGCCTGCACCAAGCCGGTCTTCGCCGCGCGCCCCCTGGTCTGGCTGAGGTCCGAGCCGGGGGCGGGCAGCGCCGCGCGCCTCTCGGGAGGCCTCGTGACCTGGAAGAACGGCCGCTTCGAGGCCCTCGCGGCCAGCGTCCCGCCCCCTGCCGGGCAGCGCAGCGAGCCGCACGGCGCCCATCCGCCTCTCCAGTCGCCGGCGACCGCCACGCTGCGCACGTGACGCGCGTCACGCGTCATGCACGTGCCCGAGCAGGCCGGCGCTCTTCACTCGAATTGAGCTCCTTCCTGACTTGCGCGAGGCGTCCCGCCGCTGGATGCTCCCGGCACGACACGCGTCCCGCTGACGAGGAAGCTCTGTGAACCCCCCGCTCCACATCGAAGCCGCCGGTGACAGCCACGTTGGCCACCAGCGCGAGCAGAACGAGGACAGCTTCGCGGTCGATCTGGATCTCGGCCTCTTCGTCGTCGCGGACGGCATCGGCGGCGCCGCCGGTGGGGAGGTCGCGTCGCGGATGGCGGTCGACATCGTGCGCTCGTTCTGCAAGGACGGCGAGGGCGAGATCACCCAGCCGACGGGGTACGACGAGGAGGTGACGCCCCTCGAGCTGCGCCTGGTCTCGTCCATCTGGCGCGCCAACGAGCGCATCTTCGAGGTCGGGCAGCGCGACCCGCTCTGCTACGGCATGGGGACGACGTTCGCGGGCGTCTACGTCGACGGGAGCTCGGCGTGCATCGCGCACGTCGGCGACAGCCGGGTCTACCGTTACCGGAAGCGCCGGCTCGAGCGGCTCACCGAGGATCACTCGCTCTGGAACGAGCACCTGAACACCGGCGAGCAGCTGCCTGACGATGTGGATCCGCTGCTCGCCCGCAACGTCGTGACGCGCGCGCTCGGGATGGGGAAGACGGTCGACGTGGCCACGCGCGTCGAGCGGCCCGAGGCCGGAGATCTCCTGCTGATCTGCTCGGACGGGCTCTCGGGCCCGGTCCCCGAGCTGGAGATCGCCGAGCTGCTCGCGCAGGAGAGCGACCTCGCCGCGACGGCGCGGTCCCTCATCGACCGCGCCAACCAGCACGGCGGCCCCGACAACGTCACGTGCGTGCTCGTGCGGTGGAACGCCGGCGGCTGACGCGGCCGAGCGCGCCGCGCCTTGGCGCACGAAGACGCGCCCCGCTCTACGGGAGCGTCTTGATCCGGAGCAGATCCGCGGACCTCGTCATGTCGCTGGCGAGCGTGCCCGGGGTCGCGTCGTCGCTCTCGTGCTCCACGAGCGAGAACAGCTTCCCGAACGGCGTCGCGAGCTGCTCGTCGGTCGGCTCCGCCTCGCTCCACCCCTCCGGAAGCGGCGGCAGCGCGTCGCCTTCGATCGCGTCGTACGCGCTCGACAGCCGCTCGAAGCCGTCGCGCACCGCCTCGTCGACCTCCGCGCCATCGGCGCCCTTGGTCAGGATCCACGGCTGGAAGGCCTCGTAGGTCGCCACGCCGGCCGCGACGTTCGCGCGCATGTCGGCGAGCGTGTACTGGGCGTAGCGCGACTCCTCCTCTCCGGTCGCCGCCTTGCTGGTCTTCTCCACCTGCTCGGCGATGGAGGCGATGACCCCGCGGTAGGCGGACGGCGCGTCGAGCGCGAGCGAGCCGAAATCCGATTGCATCTTCGCCGCGTCGGCCGCGAGGCGCGCGCAGAGCTCGTCCTTGAACGACGCGGCCTCGGCCTCGGTGGCAGGGAAGGCTGCCTCGCTGTAGTTATCGAGCTCGGACTCGAAGGCGAGGACGGGCTCCGGGATCGCGTCGGCCCAGAGGATGCGCTCGACGGCGTGCACGCCGGTCACGCCCTCTCCATCAAAGAGGTTGTCGTCGGCCTGCTCCTCGATGAACGCGTCGTAGCGGGCATCCGTCGAGTAGTCGAGATCCGGAAAGACGACCGCGATGGCCCCTTCGACGCTCTCGTAGGCTTGCCGTGCCTTCTTCCACTCGGCCTTCATGGCATCGACGGCCTCCTTGTCGCTCGTCGCGCTCCACCCGTCGGCGTCCGGCGCGGGCGCGGCCGCCTGGAGCGCGGCCGTGGCGGCGGCGAACTTGTCGATGTTGTCCTGGATGAAGGCCTTCACGTCGAGCACTGCCTGCTGCTCGTACTCCGCGTCGGTGAGCAGCGTCTCGTTGTCGCTTCCGCACGCAGGAAGCGAGAGGGCGGCGGCGGCGATGGCCAGACCGGACCGCAGGCGGGCGGGGATGTGCATGATGTTCGAGCTCCTTGTCACCGCTCGCGTGGGGCGAGCGCGCGATGTGGACGGGTGCGTGTGCGTCTCGGTGGACGTCGATCAGAGCGAGCGCACGAAGTCGATGAGCGCCCCGCGATCCTCGTAGGAGAGCGCGCGGAACGCGGCGACCGAAGCGGCGGCCTCCGAGCCGGGGCCGTCGTGGAGCAAGATGGCCTGCTCGATGGTCCTGGCGCGGCCGTCGTGGAGATACGAGGTGCTGTGGCGCACGCCGATGAGCGGCGCCGTCCGCCAGGCGACGGAGCTGGCCGACTCGTCGGCCAGCCCGTCGGCGAGCTCAGGGCCGAGGTCGTGCAGGAGGAAATCCGTGTAGACTGGAGCGTCGATGTCCGCGAGCTGCGCGATCGGGTAGTCGGCGCGCGTCCTCAGCGAGGGGACATGGCAGGCGGCGCAGTCGGCCTCGGCGAAGAGCGCCTGGCCGCGCGCGTCGGCGGGCGCGCGCCTCGGGATCTCGAGCAAGCGCATGTAGTCGGCGACGGCGTTCACCGTGTCGAGGACCACGTCCTCGCCCGGCTTGGCGTCGTCCATGAGCCCGTCGGGGTTCGGCAGCTCGTCCGGCCGGAGCGGCGAGGTGATGCCCATGTCGCCCTGGTAGGCGTCGGCCGTGAAGTCGTCGAGCGTGGCGACCCGCGCCTTGAACCCGAAGCGGCCGATGAGGTCCTCGTCGCCCTCGACGAAGGCGTGGAACGCCTCGTCCCCGCTCTTCTTCGAGTGGAACACAACGCGGTTGATGCGCCCGCGGATGGCGTCGCCGCGCGCGGCCTGCTCGGCCGCGACCCGCTCGATCTCGGCGTCGTCGACCGCCTCCATGTAGCCGCGCCCGAACACCGGCGGGCCGAGGCGCTTCGAGACCTTGATCGTCGCCTCGGTCTCGGGCTGCGAGAGCGTCGTCGCCCCCCCGACGGCGTAGGGCCGCAACGTGTGTCCGTAGGGGAGCCCCCCCTGATCCGCCGCCGGCGTCACGCCGTCGTCCTCGACGAGCGCCATCTTCTGGACCGCGCCCGGGCCGCGCGCGGCGCCGTCGTGACAGCCGGCGCACGCCGCGCGGATGTAGAGCGGCCCGAGGCCATCGCGCTCGCGAAAGACGAAATCGAAGAGCGCGTCGCCGTCCTTGAACCGAGCTACCTGCTCCGCAGAAGCGCCGTGCAGCGGGATGTCGGTGAGGTCATCGCCGATCAGCGTGATGCCAGCCAGAGGATCGTCGGGAGCGGACTCCGAGCCGCAACCCCCATTGAAGACCAGCGGGAGCGCAAGAAACAGGGCAAACCGTGCCATGTCGTCGACCGGAACCGTAGCCGTAAATGAAAGTCAGCGTCAATAACCCAGGGCGGCGCGCCCGCCGGGCTGGTGTGCAGGATCGCGCACGGGCGGATCCCACCTCCTTGCGAAGCGTGGCGGAGGCTCGGGCGTTACACTGCCCGAGCCGGCGCGGACGGGCTCACGCTGGAGGACAGCGGATGAAGCAGCGAGATGACGAGCGGCGCGCGGCCTCGAAGGCCCTCCGGGATGGACTGCGGGAGATCGAGCGGAACGAGGAGCGCCGCGCGGCGCACGAGGAGCTCGGCGCCGGCTGGCTCCGGTACATGGGCCCCGGCTACGGCAACGACATCTGCTCGATGTGCGGCGCGCTCCTCGACAGGGGAACGGCCTACATGCACTGCGCGCCCTGCCTGGCGACGCGCGGCATCGACGAGCAGGCGCTGCGCGGCGTGTGCGCGCAGGCGATGGCGGAGGACTGGCCGTTCCAGGATCGCCGGCTCGACGGCGGGCGCTGGGCGCGCGCTCTGATCGCGTTCTGGCGGAATCACGTCGATCCGATCGAGTCGAAGGCGATCCCGTACCGGAACAACACGCTCGAGTCTTCCTTCTACTACATGAAGCGGCGCCTCACCGAGGCGGGGGTCGCGGACATCTGGACGGTGCCTGACGAGAGCCAGCGTGGGCTCGATCCTGCGATGGTCGTGCGGGCCCGGGGCGGCGCGCTGGCGATCGGCGTCACCACGCAGCGGCGCATCGCGACGGCCGACGAGGGCGCGCGCGGCGCGCATATCGCGCTGTTCGACGAGTTCCTCCGCCTCGCGGACGCGCGGGAGGGCTTCCTGGTGGTCGAGAAGCTGAGCCGACGCGCGCGGCGCGACACGCCCGTCCGGGAGATCGTCGTGACCACCGCCGAGGGACGGCGCGTGACGCAGCTCCGCTGCATGCAGGAGGATCGGAGTTGGCCCGCGCCGGCGGCGCCGGCGTAACGCCGGGCGCCGTCGCGGCGCGGACCTCACGCCGCGCTACTGCCGGAAACGCTGCTCGATATCGTAGATCTCCGCCGCCACGCCGTCGGCTCCGTCATGGGTCCGGCTGGCCCCGCGCCCTCCGATCCCGGCCTCACCCAGCTCGATGGTCGTGTTCGTGAGCGAGGGCTCGGTGCCCGCGTACGCGATGGCAATCGAGTGGCCGCCGAGCCCGCCGCCGCCCCGGCCGCCCTGGCCGCCCCGGCCGCCGCGACCGCCAGGGCAGGCGGCGTTCAGCCCCGTGGCCTCGCCTCGGGTCCCGGCTGCCCCGTGGTGGCCGCCCTCGCCGCCCGGCTGGCCCTCGCCGCCATCGCCGCCATTGCCGCCGCGGCCGGTCTTCAGGACCACGTCGTTCAAGGCGATGGGCGCGCTCCCCACGAAGAGGGCGATGCTCACCCCGCCGGCGCCTCCGCCGCGGCCGCCGAGCCCCCCGCACCCGCCCGAGCCCCCGGCGCCTCCGCCGGCGCCGGCCGCAGAGGCCTCGAAAGGGCACATCTGCGCGCCGGTGCCGCCCTTCGCGCCGCCGCCTCCTCCGCCGCCCTGGCCCCGCCTGCCCGGCGTCCCGTCGCCAGCGAGCGGGCCGGTATACCCATCCAGGAACAGGTCGCCGAAGCCCGTCGCGCCGGCGCCCGGACTCCCGTCCACCCCGTCCGCGCCATCCTGCCCCGCGGTGCAGGGCTGGGTGCTGGTCTCGCCCTTGCCGCCGTTCATCACGTCGCTCGGAACCCCGCTGGTTCCATCCCCCCCGGACTGCAGGCCACCCGTCCCTCCCGTGCCGCCGCGCGAGTCGTCGGATCGATCGTCGGGCGTACCGCAGGTGTTGTTCACGGGGAGCCCGCCGGCGACCGTCGTGGCCGAGCACGCGGCATTGCCGAAGTTGCCGAGCATCCCATTCTCGGCAGCGCCGTCCACGAACGCCCCGCCGCTCGCCCCCGGCGCCCCGTCGCCCGCCTCGAGGATGCACCGCGTGAAATGGACAGGGACCCCGGAGCTGTTCGCGGCGATCGCCGATCTGCCTGCCAGCTCGGCGTGGGTCGCCGGGATGGAGCGCGCGATCACGTGGAGATCCTCGATCACCGCCGCGCCTTCGCCGTTGTCGAACGAGAGCGGCGTCTCGCCTTCGGGAGCGGTGAGCGTGGTCTTCTTCTTGTCGCCTATCCAGCGCCAGCGGTCGTCGCAGTCGAGCCCGCCGAAGAGCCTGTATCCCCCCGGCACGATCACCGCCTCATCGAACGTCTGGGCGCAGACATAGATGCGTCTTCCGTACTCCGGGGCGAGCTCGAGCGCCTCCGAGATCGTCTTCACGGGCGCCCTCTGGATCCCCGCGTTGCTGTCGTCCCCCAGGGTGCTCGAGACCCAGACCCCGCACTTCGAGGGGACCGTCTCGTGCTTGCTCGGAGTGCAAGCCTCGTCGGACACCTCGTCTTCGGGGTTCGCGATCCCGATGATGTTATCCGGCTGCTGCTTGAAGCAGCCGCTCAACGCCATCACGACCGGAATGAACCCCACCACCCATGCATCAACCTTGAATCGAATCCTCATACTATTCCTATTCCGGTCAGCCCTGCGCGTTTTCCAAGCAAAGCGACCTGCGCGCCCCGCGCCTGCCGGCGCGCGGCGTGTCGGCTCGGTTGCCGCCAGTTGCCCCCAGTTGCCGCCAGTTGCCCCCAGTTGCCGCCAGTTGCCCCCAGTCGCCGCCAGTTGCCCCCAGTTGCCGCCAGTTGCCCATCGCTGGGTATTCCGTGCGAACATCGGCCCATGAGCGCGAACCTGAGGGACCTCGTGCGCGAGCTGATCGAGGCCGGCGGCGGCGAGCCGATCGAAGGCGGTCGCTTCCTGCCGCTGGCGACGCTGGAGTCCGGCGCCCGGGTGGGGCTGGACGGCTCGGGCGCCTGGGTCTTCGCGCCCGAAGGCGGCGGGGCGGCTCAGGCCATCGCGCCGGAGCGCGGGCGGGCCTTCTTCGAGGTGCTGGAGACGAAGCGGGACGACTTCGACGCGAGCATCGAGGCGGCGGCGAAGGCCGCGGGGCTGCCCCCCGAGGAGGTGGCCTTCTCGTTCCCCGCGGCCGACGTCGTCCGCACGGTGCTCGCCAGAGGCTTGCCGAGCATGACGCGGCTCGCGCTCTCGTGGCTCCGGTTGACGGAGGTCCGCGCGCTCCGCGCCGAGATCATGGCCGTCTCGCGCGACCCGACGATGCCGGTGCCCGTCCGAGACCTGGCGGAGCGGCTCACGGTCCCCGCGTGACCCTGCGCCGCGCCCCCGCCCGGAGGCGGGGCGGCGCGGGGAGGGAGGTCAGACGGTCGCGAACGCGTCGGCCGGGATGTCGAGCGCGGACGAGTCCTCGCGCCCGAGGATCTCGGCCGAGAACTTCGCGTGCGGCAGCACGTTGGCCGCGAAGTAGACGGCCGCGTGCTTCTTGCCCTCGTAGAAGGCGCGGTCCTTCGCGCCGGTGTCGCCGGCCGGGAGGCCCTCCATCGCCTTGAGCGCGATGACCGCGCCGTCGAGCAGGAGCCAGCCGATCGCGAGCTCGCTCATCATCTCGAGGAAGCGGTTCGCCGCGAGCGGCACCATCGGCATCTTGCCCAGCTGGAACCACGACAGCAGCCGCATCGCGGTGCCGGCGACGGCCTCGTGCGCGTCGCGGAGCTCCTTGATGCTCGCGGCGAGGACGGGGTGCTTCTCGTTGGCCTTCACGAACTCGTCCACGTCGTTCAGGAAGGCCTGCAGGTTGACCCCGCCGCCCTGGCCGAGCTTGCGCCCGACGAGGTCCATCGCCTGGATGTGGTTCGTGCCCTCGTAGATCGAGAAGACCTTCGCGTCGCGGCAGTACTGCTCGACCGGGTAGTCCTTCGTGTACCCGGCGCCGCCGAAGGTCTGGATCGCCGTCTCGCAGACGCGGAACGCCTGGTCGGACGAGTAGGCCTTCACGAGCGGCACGAGCAGGTCGACCTGGCCCTGGTTGTAGGCGGCCGCGCGGTCGTCCTTGCCCTGGTAGACGGCGACCGCGTCCTGGTGGCGCGCGAGCTTGATGATGAGCGCGCGGATGCCCTCCACGCGGCTCTTCATGTCGAGCAGCATCCGCCGCACGTCCGGGTGATCGATGATCGGCACGCGCGGCGCCGTCGCGTCCTTCCACTGGAGGATCGACGAGCCCTGCTTGCGATCCTTCGCGTACTCGAGCGCGTTCAGGTACGCCGAGGACGCGACCGACACGCCCTGCAGGCCGACGGAGATGCGCGCGCCGTTCATCATCCGGAACATCTGCGGCATGCCCTGGTGCTCGACGGTGCCGACGAGCTCCCCGAGGCAGGCGTCGCTCTCGCCGAAGTTGAGCACGCACGTCGACGACCCGTTGATGCCCATCTTGTGCTCGATGTTGCCGACGACGACGTCGTTCGGCCCGCCGAGCGAGCCGTCGTCGTTCACCCGGACCTTGGGCACGACGAAGAGGCTGAGCCCCTTCGTGCCGGGGGGCGCGCCCTCGACGCGGGCGAGCACGAGGTGCACGACGTTCTCGGTGAGGTCCTGATCGCCGCCGGAGATGAAGATCTTCGTGCCGCGGATGAGGTACTTGCCGTCCTTCTGCTTCACCGCGGTCGTCCGCGACGAGCCGACGTCCGACCCGGCCTGGGGCTCGGTCAGGCACATCGTCCCGCTCCACTGCCCGCCGTACATCCGCTTCAAGAAGAGGTCGCGCTGCCTCGGCGTCCCGAAGTGCTCGATCACCTCGGCCGCGCCGTACGTCAGCCCGGGGTACATGTTGAGCGCCGCGTTCGCGCCGCAGAGGAACTCCTCCACCACCGTGTAGAGCGTGAAGGGACCGCCCTGGCCGTCGTAGGTGGGCGAGACCGAGACCGACTTCCACCCGGCCTCATACAGCTTGTCCCACGCGTCCTTGAACCCCGGCGGCGTCTTGACCTGCCCCTCCTCGATGCGACAGCCGACCCGATCGCCGACCGCGTTGAGCGGGCCGAAGACGTCGCACGCGAACTTGTACACCTCGTCGACGACCATCCCGACCTCGTCGCGCCCCCACGCGTCGTAGGGCGCGCTGCCGAGCAGCTCGTCCAGGCGGAATTGCTCGAAGAGGAGGAAGCGGATCTCGCGGAGGTCGGCCTTGTAGCGGTTCTGTTGGGTTTGAGCGTTCGACATGGGAGACCTCCTCGTTGCCGCGGCAGGGAGGCGCTGGCAGCCGGTTCCCTTCCCGGTCTTCCGCGCAGCTGCGGCATAGTTCTGCATTCGCCTAGCATGTCGCCGCGGCGCGTCAACAACCGTCCGCAACATGTGAAGAATCTCGTGGAGATCCATGAAGATCGGGGCATCCGAGGCGGGTCCTCGGCGGGGCCCCCGCGCCGGGATCCACGGCGTTGAACTGGCGAGCGGCGCGGCGTAGGCTCGCTCGCGATCGACCATGTCCGACCCGGCTTACATCACGCCCAGCGGGGCCAGGAGGCTGTCCGAAGAGCTCGCGCGGCTCCGCTCCGTGGAGCGGCCTCGCATCGTCCAGGAGGTCGCCGACGCGGCGGCGCAGGGCGATCGCTCCGAGAACGCCGAGTACATCTACGGCAAGAAGAAGCTGCGCGAGATCGACCGGCGGATGCACTACCTGACCAAGCGGCTGGAGAAGGCCGTCGTGGTCGATCCGTCCGAGCAGCGCGGCGACAAGGTCTTCTTCGGCGCGACGGTCGAGATCGAGGACGAGGACGGCGCGCGCCGCACGTACCAGATCGTGGGCGAGGACGAGATCGACAGCGCCGCAGGGCGCATCAGCTGGCGCTCTCCGGTCGGTCGGTCGCTCCTCGGCAAGCGCGCGGGGGACGTGATCACAGTCCGCCGCCCGGCGGGCGAGGCGGAGATGGAGCTCATCTCGGTGCGTTACGGCTGAGCGCCGCGCGGCGCCAGGGCCGGAGTAAGGAGACGGGAATCGGCATGAGGATCTTGCACACGATGCTTCGGGTCGGCGATCTCGAGCGCTCGATCGGCTTCTACAGGGACGTGCTCGGGATGCAGCTCCTGTCGCGGCAGGACTACCCGGAGGGCAAGTTCACGCTCTGCTTCCTCGGGTACGGGAAGAACCCCGAGCACGCCGAGCTCGAGCTCACGCACAACTGGGGCGTGGACAGATATGAGCTCGGCACGGCGTACGGGCACATCGCGCTCGGGGTCGACGACATCCACGCGGCCTGCGACCGCATCCGGGCGGCGGGCGGGAAGATCACGCGCGAGCCGGGCCCGATGAAGCACGGCAAGACCGTGATCGCGTTCGTCGAGGATCCGGACGGCTACAAGGTCGAGCTCATCGAGGAGTCGAGCCGGAGCCGGTAGCCGGCGAGGTCGGCGAGGCAGCGGAGCAGCCGGAGGCCCAGAGGAGCCTCCGCGCTGCCCGCGCATCGTCTCTGCTTCGCGCTCGCCCGCGCGCTCGCTTCAAGCCCGCGAGGCGCGGGTGATCAGGCGCCCGCGGCCGGCGCGGCGTCGTTCGCCGGCTCGGGGGACGAGAGCTCGCCGCCCTCTGCCGCGGACGCCTCCTCGTCGGGCGCCTTGGCCGGCGCCTCGGACGAGGCGCTGCTCGCGGCCGCCGCGGCCTTCTCGGCGTTCGGGCGCCGGCCGCGCGGCTTCTGCAGCAGCGACGGGGCGAGGTCGCCGTCGCCGCCCTCGTGCCAGCGCAGGTACGCGACGGCGCGGCGGCACTCCTCGTACGCCTTCGCGACCAGCGAGATCGCGCGGGCGCGGCGATCGGCGGCGTCGGTGATCTTCGGCGCCGCGGACGAGCCCTTGCCGGGCTTCGCGGCGAGCGCGGCGAGGAGGCGCACGCCGAGATCCGCGGCGCGCTCGAGCTCCTCGTCCTCGACCGCCGTCTTGGCGCGGACCTTGTCCCAGGAGCCGCGGAAGAGCTCGGCCAGGGCGATGAGATCGCTCGCGAGATCCGCGTGCCCCTTGCCCTTGCGGATGTCGGCGACGCGCTGCTTGTCGAGGAGGTTCCGGTGACCAAGCGCCTCGGCGGCGACGAGGAGCGCCTCGCGCAGCGTGCCGGCGTCTTCGGTGAGCTTCTTCGCGTCGAGCTCGCTCGCGGGCGTGCTGTAGAGAAGATCCGCGTACCAGGCCGCGAGGGCGAAGTCCTCGAGCTCGTCCAGCATCGCGATCGGATGGTTCGGGAGATCCCGGACGATCTCGTCGCGGAGCTCGCGCAGGTGGGGCAGGGCGGAGAGCACGGAGCTCACGGCCCTGGGGACCTCGACGTAGACGGTCACGAGATCGTCGGGGCCGAGCTCGAGGAGCTTCGGCTCAACGCGGCCGTACGCAGCGAGCGCGGCGGCCGGCGAGGACGGGAGAACGGGAGCAGGTGCTGCTTTCGGGGGTCTCGCCATACAGGTGTCTCCAGCGGAGGGCGCGCACACTGCCAGACAGAAGCGCGAAGGGAAAGGGGGACCGCGCGATCGCCGCGATCGCCGCCGGAGGCTCGGCCGGAGGGCGCCCTGGCGCGAACAGACTCTCCGGCCGGACGCGCTGTGCTCTGGTAGATTGCGGCGCGAGGACTCACGACATCATGTACGCGATTGCGATCATTCGTTACAGGCGACCGCTCGACGAGGTGCTCCCGGCCGTCGACGCCCACCGCGCCTATCTGAAGGGGCTCATCGAGCAGGGGCTCGTGCTCGTGTCAGGGCCGCTCGATCCCCGCTACGGCGGGGCGCTCCTGCTCCGGGTGCCCGACGAGGCGGCCGGGGCGACGCTGGATCGGATCCGGGACGGCGATCCCTTCACGGCGAAGGGGCTCGCGCAGTACGAGCTCCTGCCCTGGGCGCCGGTGTTCGGAAAGGAGGAGCTCGACAGGGTGTTCGCCCCGAAGCCCTGACGGGAGCGCCCCGCCGTTCATCCCACCGGCGCCGTCCGCGCCGCCGACCGCGCGCTACGGCGTGTCGAACGAGAGCACGCCCGAGTCGTCCGTCGTGTAGCGCCCGCCCGGCATGATGCGCACCGCGAGCTCCGGCTCCCGGGAGACGACGGCCACGTCGTAGCCGCCCTTCGGCAGGAGACCGGTGATCACGTGCCTGCGCGTCGCGCGAGGCACCTGATAGGACAGCGGCCCCGAGCTCGGTCGCGGCTCCGAGCGCAGATCCGCCCGGAAGAGGACGACCGTGCCCGCCACGAGCGCGCCGTCGAAGCCGGAGCCCTGCGCGCTGTCGATCCGCGTCGCCGCATCCATCGCCGCGCCCGCGTCCGCGCCTTGCAGCACGTGCAGGAAGCGGACGTCCGCCGGAGCGGCCTGATCCTCCACGACGAGGCGGTGGGTCGTCGGCTCCATGGCCGCCGGCTTGTTGACGTTCTCGACCGGCACGGCCGCCATGCGGGCGCTCCGCGGCAAGAGGCTCTGGATGAACAGCGTCTGCCCCCGCGGGGTCACGGCGCTGGCCGTCCGGCCGGCGATCCGCGGCGCCGACGTGGTCATCAGGTTGAACCGCTTGAACCGGCCGGCGGTGCGGGACGTCGCGCGGTCGTAGACGACCACGTGGTCCGGCTGCAGCCAGACGACCGACCGGCTCGCATGGACCATGTCGCGGGCGGCGTCCGCGGGCACCCAGACGTTCTCGCGGGTGTTGTACAGATCCGTCGCTATCCCCTCGGCGAACACGTAGCCGGCGCCGCGGGTCATGCGCGTCTTCGGATCGCCGGCGGCGCGCCCCTCGCGCCACTGGCCGCCTCGCGCGACGATCTCCTTCTCGTACCAGCGGACATTCGACGGCTTGTCGTTCTGCAGGGAGAGGGTGTTGTGGTAGTCGGTCGTGGCCCCGATCAGGTTGTTCGAGTAACTCGTGTGCTCCTTCGTCAGCCACTCTCCCTTCCGGTAGAGCTCGATCTGATTGCAGTCGCCGATCTGGTGGTTGATGGTGACCCAGCCGCACCGCCAGGTGAACCACGTCGCGCCCGCCGTCCAGTCCGAGCGCGCGCGGAGCGAGCCGCGCCCCTGCGCCCGCTCGAAGAAGGCGGTGGGCATCGCCGGGCGAGGATCCGGCGGGAGCGGCGCGGCCGGGTCGAAGAGCATGAAGCTCAGGATCGCCCGGCTCGGGGCGGGTGAGCCCCAGATCTTGGACGTGCGCGCGTAGAGCTCGGGCGCGCCGCCCGCGATCGTGTTGGCCACGATCCAGCGCGACCGCTGCAAGCGCGCGGTGTTGCCCGTGAGCTGGTCGTAGACGCCCAGCGAGCCGAACAGCTCCGCGAAGCGCGGCTCGACCCAGCTCTGCAGCGTGTCGCCGTAGTTCGCCATCTCGTAGACCGGCCCGAGGTCGCGCCTCGACGGGTACGTGACCGGGCCCGGCGCGATCGAGTGCAGGAACCCGTCCGTGAAGCGGTCCCAGGTTCCGCTGCGCAGCAGCCCGATCTGAGGTCCTGACTGGGCCTGGGCGCCGTAGCCGGCCGTATACAGCCCGAGCAGCGCCTGGTGGAGGGTCGCGACGCCGCCGCTGCCGTAGAGAAAGCCCTCCACGGGCATGCCGCCGCTGGCCACGCCGAGCCCGTCGGACGGGACCCCGAGCTGCTTGGCCGCGGTCTCGGAGGCCTCGAAGACGGCGAAGGCCTGGTAGAGCCACGCGCCCGTCGCGTCCGCGCGATAGCTGCGCAGCGTGTTGCCGAGCTTCCCCACCGGCGCGCTCGGATCGAGCGGAGGGTCGTCCGCGTCGTCCATCGAGAGCGACATCAGCGTGACATTGCGCAGATGGCCGAGATAGTAGTTGTTCGCAGCCCACCTGAGCTGGAGCGGATCGCGGAGCAGCGCCGGATCGTTCATGACGCCGACGGGGTGGGGGTGCTCGTTGCCCGCCGTCGAGGCGTGGAGGTTGTCGTCAATCCACCTGAGAAAGACCTGCCGTATCTTGGCCTTGTCGCCGGCGGAGAGCACCGGACGGCCGCCGCTGTCGGTCGCGTTGTAGATCCAATCGACCGTCAGCGGGAACCCTTCACCCCACCAGCGCGAGCGATCGCCGGTCGCGAACCCCGGGCGGCGGAAGGGCTGGCCGTCGGCTCTCCCCTTGCTCGCCTCCTCGATGGCGACCATCAAGAGGTTGCGCGCCCTGACGGCGTGGGTGGGGCGGGCCGCGACGTCGGCGTCGATGAGCGACATGAACGCGAAAAACTCGGCATACGCCTCGGTCGGATACTGCTCGTAGGCGTTGGTGCCGCCGTCCGGCCACGTCGGGTTCGGCCGCCCATTCGGGTAGAACCGGCCTTCGTAAGCTGCGATCGCACCCCGGAGCGCGGGCAACAGGGCTTCCGTGTACATGCGGTTTCGGCTGTCCGCGGCCCACCCGCGCAGCCTCGGGAGGTGTTCGTTCGTGAGCCAGAGTCGCGGGTGACCGGTGACAGGCTGCGCGGCGGCGCGCCCCGGCGCCCCGACAAGGCCCAGGGAGAGCACCGCGGCGGTGAGGATGTGGTGAATCGGTCGCATGCTGGTTCTCTGTATCGCTGGGCGCGAACAGCCGCGCCGGCCAGCGTTGACCCACGCTGAACAGCACGCGTCGTGCCGAGTGCCTGCGTGCGCATCGCGCGTCACGAGGATTGAGCGGTGTGCGTCCGTGTCACATGGCCAACATCGACGGCGCCGCCGAGCGGCTCGCGCGTGGCGACCTCATCAACCCTCGGCCCGAGACGCGCGCTTCATCCCTGTGCTCGACCGTCGGAGGAAGGCGCCATGCACGCCGCGTAGGTGGTGATACTGCATACCATTCGCCTGGTCAGGCGACGCCATCGCGGCCGAGGTGGCGCTCGCGCTTCGCGGGGCAGGATGGCGGCGACGTAGAAATAGCGAACGCAATCGAGTGGCGGGCGGAGTGCGCCCTTGCCTCCGCGCCCCACCGCGGCCCCGGAAGACTCGGACACCGCGGAACCTCGAAGGACACGCGCCTGGAGGCTCTAGGGCACATGACGCGAATCCGCCACACCTCCGCGCGGATCTGTCGCTATACTCGGCGAAGATAGGAGCGCTCTGCAGCATGCCGACGCCAGACTCCTCCCAGTTCCTTGGCGATCCTCGGGTCCTGCGCGAGGGGAATCTCGTGAAAGGCACCCTGATCGGCTCCCGCGCCGAGGCCCTGCGGCAGAGCTATGGCGAGCGGGCCGTGGCGGATCTGAGCCGCCAGCTCTCGCCGCAGGCGGCCCGCTACCTCGACGATCCGCCGATGCCTCTGGCCTGGCACGACATGGCGCCGCTCCTCGAGATCGACTGCGCGCTCCTGCACGGGCTCTTCGGCGGCAGGATGGAGAAGATGCGCTTCCTCGGCGCGGAGATCGCCCGGAAGGACCTGACGACGACCTACAAGACGATGGCGGTGGTGGGCTCGCCGTCGGTGCTCTTCAAGCGCTTCGGCCTCATGTACAAGACCTACTTCAGGTACGGCGACTTCAGCGTGACGGTCACCGGCGACGCGGCGGGGAGGGCCACGCTCTCGGGCGGCGGCCTGCCGCTCTACATGTGCGGCCATGGCATCTCGGGCTGGGTCGAGGCGGGACTCGCGCTCCTCGGCAGCCGGCGCAGCGCGGTCGAGCATACGGCCTGCAGGCACCGCGGGGCGCCGCGGTGCACCTGGTCGATCTTGTGGTGATCCCGCCTCAGGCGGCGGCCCGCCCGTCGTCCCCGAACGCCGCCCGCGCGAGCAGCCGCTGCAGCGCCTCGGCGCTCTCCTCCCACGACGGCGGCGCCGCCTCGGCGAACGCGTCCTCATCCCAGGCTCGCGCGAGCGCCTCACGGAGCGCCCGGCCGAGCGCCCCGGCATCGCGCGACGGGACGAGAAGGCCGGTGCGCCCCGGCGTCACCACATCCGGGATGCCCCCGACGCGCGTGGCCACCACAGGCCGCGCAGCCGCGAGCGCCTCGAGCACCACGTTCGGCGTTCCTTCCGCCCAGCTCGGAAGCGCCAGAAGATCCGTCGCGGCGAGGTGGCGGGCGACCGCGGAGAGCGGCCTCGCCCCGACCGCGAGGATCCGCCCGCGCCTCTCGCCCAGATCGGCGGGCGCGCGCTCGCGATCGCGCCGCGCGGCGGCCTGCTCGACCGCAACCCGCTCCGGACCGTCGCCGACGATCACGAGATGGACAGGCTCGCTTCCGTCGCGGCCGTCCCTGCCGAGCGCCTCGAACGCGCTCAGCAGCTCGTGGATCCCTTTCTCCCGGCTGACGTGCCCGACGAACGTGACGATGCGCCCGCGCGCCGGGAGCCCGAGCTCGCGCCGGGCAGCGCGCCGGTCGGCGGGGCGGAAGAGCGCGCGGTCGACCCCGTTGCGGACGAGGACCGCGCGCTCCTTCGGCGCGCCGAGCGCCACGAGCGCCTCGACCATCGGCCGGCTCACGCCGATGGCGCATGCGGCGGACCGGAGCGCGCTGCCGACGAGCGGCCGCACCGAGCGCCAGCGCGCCACGACGTTCACGTCCGTGCCGTGGGCCTTCACCGCATAAGGGAGGCCGAGCATCCGGGCGAGCAGCGCCGCGGCGCAGGCGTCGGGGTAGAGCCACGCCCCCAGCACGACGTCGAACCGCCCCCGCAGCCGCGGGACGTACGGCAGGAGCCCCGCCAGGTAGAGCGGCGCGTTCACGGGCGCCAGCACCCGGCCCGCCCCGGGGAGGTACGGCGCGCGCGCGTGGACCACCGGGACGCCGTCGATCTCGTCGCGCGCGGGCACCGCCACCAGCCGGCCCGGGCGTGTGCGATCGCCCAGGAGCGATACGCCCGGGTGGTACGGGATCGCCGCGAGCACCTCCACCGCGCACCGGCGCGACAGCGCCGCGAGCTGCTGCCGCTGGAACGCGCACGACAGCGGCTCAACCCGGTTCGGAAAGATGCGCGTCACCCAGAGGACGCGCAGCGGCCTCGGCCAGCCCGCCCCCTTCATGCCCCCGTTCACACCCGACTTCATGGTGTAACATTTGTTACATTCGATGGGTCCGCCCTCAGCGGGGCAGCGATGGACTCCGGGGTACGTCCTGCCCTGTCGGCGCACGTCCACACCGCGAGCACGCGCATTGCACGACCTGGCCCGCTCTCCGGAGCGTCCCCGGCGGCGCCGCGCAGCCCGGCGCGCTGCACGCTGTGGCATGCGCACGCGCACGCCGAGGCCAGATTTGTAATGTTGCAAACATCATCGAACGTGGGACGCTCCGGGCGCCGGGCGTGCTGCCGGGGAGGGGAGGGCGGCCGATTCGGGTCGCTCCGTGCCGCGGGGCTTGCCGCTCGACAGCGAGGGGGCGCGTGTTCTCGTTCGTCTTGCCGATGTGGGACTCCGACGTGACGGCGCGGGCGGCGCTGGAGCAGAGCGTGGCGTCGAACGTCGGGGACGTGGGCTCGGGAGCGCTGATGGCTGGCGTCGTTGGCTCGCTCGAGGGCTCTCTCCGGGGCGAGGTCTCTCGTTATGGAGTGAGCGTCGATGGAAGCTACGAGCGGGTATTTCAGGTCTCGTTCGACCCGGCTCGACTCACGCCCTCCGACAGCGCCTCGGCGCGGCTCGGCGGGGGAGCGGGCTGGGCGCTCTCGCCGCTCGCGGATCTCTCCATGGCCGCGGCCGGCTACCTCGCGACCCGCCTCGGCGTGCGCGCCGACGACGCGCTCGCCGCGCGCGATCCGTTCCTGTCCGGCGATCGCCTGCAATACACGCTCTCCGCCGCGCCGGCCCTCTCCATCGCGGCGTCGCGGCGCTCCTCGGTGCGCGTCGGCGTCGGCTACGAGCAGGCGGGCGCGCTCTCGGCCGACGACCCTGCCGCTGTCGGGATCGACGCGCACACGGGGCGCGCCGAGGTGAGCACCTCGTTCGACCTCGGCGCGCTGGACACGCTGACACCCGAGCTCCGGTACGAGGTCACCCAGTACCATCACGCGCTGCTCGACACCGATCTCACGCGCGGCGCGGCCCGCGTCCACGCCGGCGCCGCGCTCCTCTCCGAGTCTCACGAGCTCACGCGGAACCTCTCGACGCGCGTCGCCGGCGGCGTGACCGTCGCGAGCCCGCCTCCGGTGCTGTCGTCGCGCGACGCGGTGATCTCGCCGGCGGCGCGGCTCGGGCTCACCTACGTGGAGGAGCGCTATCGGCTGACAGCGGGTTACGCCTATGCCTACACGTCGCTCGGGCCGAGGATCGGATTCGGACACGAGCACGAGGCGTCCCTCGAAGCGAGCTTTCGGCCCGCCCGGGGCGGCGCGACCCGAGACCTCATCGTGACCGGGGTCGCCCGCTTCTCGACCGGCAGCGCCCCCGTCGCCGCCAATCCGCCGCTCCACCTCACCCCCGGCGCGGCGGCGCCCTCCAGGGAAGGGTCGGTGTCCACGACCACCGCGCTCGCGGGCGCGGAGATCTCCTATCCCCTCTTTCGCGGGCTCGCGCTGAGCGGCGGCGTCGATCTGGAGTACGTGCGCGCCGCGCTCGATCCAGCGCCGGGCGCAGGCGAGGCCGGCGGCTCGCTGAGGAGCATCGTCAGCGCCGGGATCTCGGGGACGTTATCGACGGATCGACACCGGACGCTCCGCCGCGATCCCGACGGCGCATGGGACGACGAGCGCCGCGGCGCGATGATCCAGGGGATGCCCTCCGGCCGCTGGCAGGCGCCCGAGCCAGGCCGCGAGCCCGACGACGGCGGCGACACCTCCGGCGAGGCCCCACCCGCGCGCGCCGCGCAAGCCGGCCCGCGCGCGACGCGCGACGCGCGATAAGCCCCCTCGACACGCCAGTCGCTCCCCCGCGGCGGGCGGCGCGCCCACCCGCGCGACGGCTCCGCCTCGGTCCACGTGACGCTAAGGACTCGACGTAGGCAATCCGTCGACGGCGTTCTCGCGCCGCGACTCCCCACGACAGGTCGCACGTCATCGCCGCAACCCGGCCGCAAAAGCGCCAATTTCGCCGGGTCCGGCCTCGCGCGCGGCGGCTCAGTCCGCCGTCATGAAATGAGATTCGTCGGAGGCATCTGGCAGTCTGCCCCGGTCTGCTCTAGTGTAGGTTCAACTACAACCGTAGGTGCCCCGTCAGAGGCGACGCGCCGTGATGTGCGACCGCCCGGGGCCGACGAGTGGAGGGACGATGCTGGAGCTGTTCCGGTCGCCGCGCCGGGCGATGGTGTGGTTTGTCGAGGCCAGCCTGCTCTCGCTCCTGGTGTGCTGCGCGCCGGGCGTGCTCGTGGGCTGGGAGCACATGCTCGATGGGGAGCGCTTCGGACGGACAGCGAGCATCTCGTTGGTGGCGCTGGCGTCGCTCTACTATCACGGCCTCTACGGGCCCGAGCCTCCCAGGGCACGGGCGCTGGTCCTCACGACGTTCCGGGCGCTCGGCCTGGCGGCGGCTGTGCTGTGGCTCGCGTTCTGGCTCGTGCCGGACGCGGAGATCAGCGACCGGGTGCTCCTGACGTCGCTCGGGGCGGCGGCGCTCGTGCTCCCCGCGTGGCGCGCGGCGTGTGATCGGGTGATGAGGAGCGAGAGCTTCTCCAAGCGCGCGGTCGTGCTGGGCTCAGGCGAGCTGGCCCGCTCGTGCGCGGCCCTCCTCCGGAAGGATGGACAGGTCCTCGGGCTGCGCCTCGCCGGTCGGCTCGTCCGAGACGAGGAGCCGATCGACGAGGCCGAGATCGCGGGCAGGTACCGTGACCTCCGCCGCCTCGTCGAGCAGCGCGGCGTCGCGGCGGTGATCGTGGCGACGTCCGATCGCCGCGCCGCCTTCCCGCTGGAAGAGCTGCTCGATCTGAAGCTCCGCGGCGTCCAGATCGAGGAGGGCATGGATTTCTACGAGCGGGTGACGGGCAAGATCTGCGTGCGCGAGCTGAAGCCGAGCCAGATCATCTTCTCTCACGGGTTCAGCGTGCGGCGGCGGACGCTGATCGCGAAGCGGATCTTCGACGTCGCGTGCGCGACCGCCGGGCTCGTCCTCGCGCTCCCGCTGATGGCGCTCACGGCCGCCCTCGTGAAGCTCGACTCAAGGGGGCCGGCGCTCTATTCGCAGATCCGGACAGGCGCTCTCGGGAAGCCGTTCAGGATCCACAAGTTCCGCTCGATGAGGACCGACGCCGAGAAGGACGGGGCGGCGTGGGCGACCGAGAACGATCCGCGCGTGACCCGCGTCGGGCGCTTCATCCGGAAGATGCGGCTCGACGAGCTGCCGCAGCTCTGGAATGTGCTCGTCGGCGAGATGAGCATGGTGGGGCCGCGGCCCGAGCGCCCCGAGTTCATCGCCGCGCTGGAGAAGCAAATCCCCTTCTTCCGGCAGCGGCTCTTCGTGAAGCCGGGAGTGACGGGGCACGCGCAGGTGCGCTGCCGTTACGGCGCGTCCGCCGAGGACGCGCTGGAGAAGCTCCAGTATGATCTCTATTATATGAAGAGCTTCTCGCTCTGGTTCGATATCTCCATCCTCATCGACACCGTGAAGGTCGTGCTCTGGCGCATCGGCGCACGGTGAATCGTCCGGCCGCCGCGCCGTGCAATGGCTGCGCTCTTTACCGCCGGGCTCGGTGGCGCGCCCTCTGCAGAGCACGCGCGAGAGATCGGCGGGCGTCGGTCTCCGGGGGGGTCGGCGATGAAGACGTGGATGAGGGCGAGCGTCGTGAGCTCGGTGCTGCTGGTCCAGGGCTGCGCGGAGCTCGACCCGGCGCCGGGAGAGAGCGTCGCCGCCGCGGCGAGCAGCCTGAACGTCTCGACCTTCCGCTTCATGGAAGGCGGAGAGCTGCCGTATGTGCTCGGCTTCTCGCCCGAGACCGGCCAGATCCTCGGCGGCGCGCACCAGCTCCTCATCCCTCGAGCCGGCGGCCGCGAGGCGCTCGACGGCGCCAACCTGCCCTCGCACCTGCACCCCGAGCTCCGGGGCTCCCTGCTCCAGCTCAACTCGACGCTCCGGGAAGGCGAGGCGCAGTCGACCGCGTTCGCCTCGAACTGGTGGCCGCAGCGGCAGAACGGCATCGCCGATCGCTGGAACTCGACCAACAAGAACTACTCCGACCGGATCTCCGACCCGGACAACATCTCTCCCGTCGAGAAATACGATGTCCTGTTCCACTCGGGGCAGATGGAGAGGCTCGGGGCCATCGCCTCGTGGAGCATGGACGACCTCAGGAGGCCTCCCTACCTGCGCAATCCTCCCTATATCCAGCCGACGGTCGTCGTGGCCGGCCCGGCCACGCGCTGGGAGCTACAGCATCACGGGCTCTACCAGGGTGTTTATCCGGAGTACTGGTGGGGGCATTGCAACGGGTGGTCGGCCTACGTCGCCGCCGAGGGGGCCGGGCCGCGCCGCGATGTCCGGGTGAAGCTCTCCGGCACGACGGTGACCGAGTGCGCCGCGGCGGAGACCGGCTGCGTCCTGTTCCGCATGGCGGACATCGAGGCGCTGATGAGCGAGCTGTACTTCAGCGACTCGGTGACCTTCTCGGGGCGCCGCTGCGAGACGCGGGCGGATCGGACGATGCGCGACGTCTACGGCAGGCCCGTCGACCCCGCCTGCCGCGACCTGAACCCGGCCACGATGCACGTGGCCATGACCGGGCTGCTCGGGGTCGGAGCAAAGCCGCTCCACGGCGACTCGACCGAGCGACAGAAGCTCATGTTCGTCGTCGACCACACGTGGGACGTCGAGGTCTGGAGCTTCCCCGTCAAGCAGTTCTCGATCGACGTCATCGAGGAGGTGGACGTCAGGCAGGCCGCGCGGCTCCTGTGCGGCGGCGCGTATGCGGGCGCCGACTGCTACAATTACAGGTTCAACCCGGCCGCGACGCGCTTCGTCCGCGTCGCCGCGCGCTTCTGGATGATCTCCGATTCGGTCACCGGCGAGACGCTGCTCACGCCGCCCGAGCAGCGCACCGTCCCGCTCTCCGTGTCGGAGCTGCACTACGTGCTCGAGCTCGACCAGAACCTCACCATCCTGGGCGGCGAGTGGATCAAGAACCCCTCGATCGTGAACGGGGTCAACGGCAAGGAGCTCCACCCGGATTATCTCTGGATCCCGGTCCGGGCCCAGGGCACGGGCGAGGACGCCGACGATCTCGGGGGCGCCGAGGACAACCCCTACATCTCGTACGCGAAGGTCAAGGCGCTGCTCACGCTCTCGCAGCGCGCCGACTGAGGCGCGATGCCGTGCGCGCCACGCGCGCCACGCCCAGAGCGCCCGGCCTGTCAGAAGAGGGACGGCGGGCGGCGGCGCGGCGGCGATTCAAGAAGCGTTGGCGGGGTGGACGGGACTCGAACCCGCGGCCTCCGGCGTGACAGGCCGGCGTTATAACCAACTTAACTACCACCCCAGACGTCAGGGATACGACCGCTCAGCGAGCGCCGAGCCAGCTCGGCTTTGCTTCCCATGAGCAAGCTCGCCATGAGCCAGACCTCCTCGCCTGGCCTGCACCGAGCGGTGCAAGCCAACCGAGGGAGGCTCAGGCGAGCATCGACTCAGATGACAGGGAAGAAAGCTGGCGGGGTGGACGGGACTCGAACCCGCGGCCTCCGGCGTGACAGGCCGGCGTTATAACCAACTTAACTACCACCCCAGACTGACATCACTACAGATCACCCAGGCCCCTAAACCCAGGAAGTGGGCGGGACAGGGGTCGAACCTGCGACCATCGGCTTGTAAGGCCGACGCTCTGCCGCTGAGCTACCCGCCCCGTCGGAGAGGTGCGCGACTGTACTCGCCGAACGGAGTCCGTCAAGATTTATTTCTCGTGGCCTCCGTCCCTGGCTGATCGAGCCCGCGCCTGCCCCTGGATCTCCGTGGCGTTCGCCGCGCGCCGCGCGCCGCCACACGCGCCCGCGCCGGTCCCCCCGCCGCCCTCGCGATCCACGTCCGCGTTCGTTCGCGTTCGCGTCGCTCGTTTGCTGCGATGGCAAGCGCCATCACGCACGCGCCGGGCGGACGTGCGAACAGAGCTGTTGGACCGTGTGACAACCTGACTCATCGACACACTTACAGCGTAAAATTCCCATGTGTCCGCGCTACGCTGTGCGTCAGCGGCGCCAGCCGCGTGGTCGCGTAGTGGAGGAGCAAGCAACGTATGGCGGAGAAGATCGGCATCCTCGTCGGCTGGGAACAGTCGTTCCCTCAGGCCTTCCTCGAGAGGTGCAACAAGATTCCGGGCGTCCGGGCGGAGATCGCGAAGCTCGGCGGGACGCCCGAGCGGTTCGAGAGCCCGTACCGGGTGCTCATCGACCGGATCAGCCAGGAGGTGAAGCACTACCGCTTCTACCTGAAGGCCGCCGCGCTCGGCGGGGCGTTCGTGATCAACGACCCGTTCTGGTGGAGCGCCGACGACAAGTTCTTCGGCTACTCGCTGGCGTCTCAGATCGGCATCGCGACGCCGCGCACCGTCATGCTGCCCCAGCGCGACTACATCCCGGCGATCGTCAAGGAGCGCAGCCTCCGCAACCTCGAGTATCCGCTCAACTGGGAGGCGATCATCGACTACGTGCGCTTCCCGGCCATCCTCAAGCCCGCGGACGGCGGCGGGTGGAAGGACGTGTCGGTGGTGCGCAGCCACGAGGAGCTGCTCGCCGCCTACAACGCCTCGGGGCAGAACGTCATGACCCTGCAGGAGTTCATCGACTTCGACGACTACGTCCGCTGCATCTGCGTCGGGAAGGATCGCATCCTCCCGATCCAGTACGACCCCAGGGCGATCGGCCCCACGGGGCTCCGCGGCTGCTACGTGCAGCACGACAGCGAGCGGTGGCTCCCGAAGGCGCTGCACGACCGCGTCATCGAGGACGCGATCAAGATCAACAAGGCGCTCGGCTACGACATGAACTCGATCGAGTTCGCGATCCGCGACGGCGTCCCGTACGCGATCGATTTCACGAACCCGGCGCCGGACATGCACATCGAGCACCTGCGGGAGCGGTACTTCAACATCGCCGTCGACTGGATGGTCGCGTTCGCCGTGGAGTGCTCGCGGGGCGACCGGCGGACGCGGGACGGCTACGCGTGGTCGAGGCTCGTCCGGCCCTCCGTGGGCAAGGTGCGGCTCGGGGCCTCGTCATGACCGACGTCGAGGGGCTCCTCGACGGCCAGTTCACGCTGGGCATCGAGGAGGAGTTCCAGATCGTCGACGCGGAGACGCGCGAGCTGCGGTCGTACGTGAGCCAGCTGCTCGAGGGGGGGCCGGGCCACGAGCTCTTGCGCGGCCGGGCCCGCCCGGAGATGCACCAGTCGGTCGTGGAGACGGGCACCGGCGTCTGCCGGGACATCCGGCAGGCGAGGGGAGAGCTCGTCGAGCTGCGCGGCAGCCTGAACGCGCTCGCGCGGCGAGGGGGGATGCGGATCGTCGCGGCCGGGACGCACCCGTTCAGCGACTGGAAGAAGCAGGACATCACCGACGGCGAGCGCTACCGGTGCATCGTGGAGGACCTGCAGGACGTCGCCCGCGCCAACCTCATCTTCGGGCTGCACGTCCACGTCGGCGTCAAGGACCGCGAGGTGGCGATGGCCCTCGCGAACCAGGTCCGCTACTTCCTGCCGCACATCCTCGCGCTCTCCACGAGCTCGCCGTTCTGGCTCGGCCGCCCCTCGGGGCTGAAGAGCACGCGCAGCGAGATCTTCAAGCGCTTCCCGCGCACCGGGATCCCGGGGCGCTTCGAGTCGTACGGCCACTTCCAGCGCTTCGTCGATCTGCTCGTGAAGACGGGCTGCATCGACAACGCGAAGAAGATCTGGTGGGACGTCCGCCCGCACCCGTTCTTCGACACGGTCGAGGTGAGGATCTGCGACATGACCACGCGGCTCGACGACACCGTGGCGCTGGCCGCGCTCGTCCAGGCCGTCATGGGCAAGCTCTACCTCCTCTACCGGCGCAACCTCGGGTTCCGCGAGTACCGGCAGGAGCTCATCGAGGAGAACAAGTGGCGCGCCGTGCGCTACGGCCTCGACGGGCAGCTCATCGACTTCGGGAAGCAGGAGCAGGTCCCCGTCCGCCACCTCGTCGGCGAGCTCCTCGAGTTCGTGCAGGAGTCGGCGGAGATCTTCGGATCGCAGGGCGAGATCGAGCGGGTCCGGAGGATCCTCCACGAAGGGACGAGCGCGGATCGCCAGCTCACGGTCTACGCCCGGACGAAGAGCTTCCACGCCGTGGTCGACGACCTGATCGAGCAGTCGAGCCTGGGCCTGTAAGAGCTGCTCGGCGGCGGAGGCCGCCGTGGGGAGGCCGCGCGCCGGGAGGAGGGCTCCTCCCGGCCGCGCGCGGCTCCGGCGGAGGCGCTCGGCGGGCCAGCGGCGGCGGAGCGGCGGGGCGGCGGGGTGCATCGAGAGGCGGCCGCCGGCCGAGGCGCGCCTCCGTGCGAGAATTTCTGCTCGCGCTCCGGCTCTGCTACCGTGCGGCCGTGGGAAACGCTCCGCATCGCTGCGTCGCAGCTCTCTCGGTGGGCTGGCTGCTCGCGCTGTCCGTCACCGCGGGCGCCGCGGGTTGCGCGTCGACCGAGTACGTCAACGAAGGCCCTGGGCAGCCGACGCCGCGGGCCTCCGGCTCGCTGCCGCCCGGATCGGTGGGCGTCTGCAAGCAGCCGCTCACGAAGCGGCCGCCCATCGTGAGCGAGGAGCTCTGGGCGCACGCGAAGCCGTGCACGTCGCGCACGCCGCCCTCGACCATCCGGCTCGGCTACGCGAAGGACGGCTCGGCGGGCGCCGATCCGGAGACGGAGCAGCTGGTCGAGAAGGTGCTGGCGGCGCTCGCCGAGGGGACGAAGCCCGACGGCGGGAACAACCAGGTGACGGGCGCGATCCGCGCGGTCCGATCGTACGCGGCGAGGAAGGACGAGCTGCGCGCCCGGATCGCGCGGGACTCGGCCTCGGATCAGGCGTGCGACGTGACCTACCTGCTCAACACGATGTCCGCCGCGCGGGGCAAGCTGTCCGGAGGCGACGCCTGCACCGCGGAGGTGTTCGACCCGGAGACGCGCGCCGACGCGTGCCTCTTCGACACGAAGCGGCCCGAGGGGCTCTGGCTGTCGAGCGGCTGGTCCTGCATGACGTTCACCGGGGCGCTCGGGAACGAGGCGTCCTGCCATCAGCTCTGCGGTTACGACGACTACTGCGCGCGGCAGGTGTACTGCGCCGCAGGCGACGTCAACCTGCTGCTCTGCGCGCTCGGCGTCTGCCTGCCGGAGCCGTCCGCCGGCATCAAGTGACGGCCGCGCGGAGCTAGTCCGCGAGGAGCGCGCTCAGCCGCTCGAGGACGCCGCGGAGCAGCTCGCGCACGCCGCGAAGGAGCGCGCGCACGTCGCGAACGGCGTCGTGGACCTCGCCGGGCACGGGCAGGATGCCGGCGCGGGCGGCGAGCGCCGCCCCCGAGACGAGCAGCAGGACCACGACCAAGGCGAGGAAGATGCGGCGGGGCCACCGCCGCCGCCGGCGGGGCGCCGGCGTCATCAGGGCCGGAGGCGCGGACTTGACCGGCAGCTTGCGGCTGGAGGGCGGCGGCGGGAAGGACGACTTGGGCTGCGGCTCGTCGAGAGAGACGGGGAGGATGCCGGCGAACGTGGCCGGGAGTGGCGTGTTCCCGGCGGGCGGCCGCTTGCTGCTGCGCGGCTCGCCTCGCCGCCCGGACGTGGCGCGGAGCTCCCCCCGCGCCGACAAGCGGCTGTCCGCGAGCTGGATCGCCGTCGCGAGCTTCTTCCGGCGCTCGGCGACGGCGTCGCCGAGCGTCTCGCGGACGAAGCGGCCGACGTCGCCCTCCGTGACCGGGGTGCCGAGAGAGATCGCGATCTGGTCGATCGTTCGCTGGAACGACGCGCAGTCGCTCCAGCGGTCCGCCGGATCCTTGGCCAGCGCGCGCTCGATCGCCAGCGCGAGATCGAAGGGGACGTCCGGCACGAGCTCGCGGATGGGGACGGGGGCGAAGCGGATGATGTTCTCCATCGTCTTCGCGTCCGTCTTGCCGCGGAACGGGTGGTAGCCGCTGAGGGTCGTGTAGAGGAGGACCCCGAGCGAGAAGATGTCGGCGCGCCGATCGACCTTGCCCGACGTGAGCTGCTCCGGCGAGAGGTACGGGATCTTGCCCTTGAGCTGGCCGGCGACGTGCGTCTCGTGCAGGCGGCCCGTGGCCTTGGCGACGCCGAAGTCGACGATCTTCACGATGCCGTCGAACGACACCATCACGTTCTGCGGGGAGATGTCGCGGTGCACGAGGTCGACGAGCCTGCCCTCGTCGTCGCGCAGCTCGTGCGCGGCGTGCAGGCCGGCGCAGATGCTCGAGGCGATGCGCAGGAGGATCGGCAGCGGGACGCCGCCGGTCGTTTTCACCTGCTTGTTCAGCGAGGCGATCGTGTCGCCGTCGACCCACTCCATCACGATGTAGAGCACGCCGTTCTCGTCGCCGAGCTCGACGATCTCGACCGCGTGGGGGTGCCGGATGCGGGACGCGAGGCGCGCCTCGTCGAGGAACATCGCCTCGAAGGCCGGGTCGTCGCCGAACTCCGGCAGCATCGTCTTGATGGCGACGATCTTCTGGAAGCCGCGGGATCCCACGAGGCGCGCCGCCCAGACCGCCGCCATCCCTCCACGGGCGACCGGCATGAGGAGCTCGTAGCGGCCCAGCGTGTCTCCAGGCTTGAGGTCCGACAGGATCTGCACGCGGTGGTCCTACTAGATGGGGAGGCGGAGTTTGGAGGGGTAGGGCTCGAGTGCCACCGTTACGTTCGTGGAGGCCCGTAGCCTCGACGTCTGCCGGAGCGACGCAGCGCCATCGCGCCTGCACGTCACGAAGGAGGTCCCGCAAAGCCAGGGTGCCACGAAGCGGATACGGACCTCAAGCTCGGGGGCGAAGGCGCCTCGGAGGGACGCATCGCAGCGGAGAGGGTAGGCGAGCGCGGCCCGAAGAGAGGACGCGGCGAGCGCGGCCGGGGCGATCGATGTGGCGCGCGAGGAGATCGGAACCGACGCGAACCGACGCGAACCGACGCGAACCGACGCGAACCGACGGGAACCGCGTGCGGCGAACGGGAATGATTCGTTGCGTGTAAAGACGCGTGTAAAAGTGCGCGTAAAGGTGCGAAAAGTGCGCCAGCTCGCGTTGAAGACGCGGGCGCTGGAGTCGTGATACACGGTGAGCGACCTGCTCGACGAGGCCTCATGGAAGCCAATTTGCGCCCGATCCCGCCGCCGCACGACGAAGACAACGAAGACGTGCACTGGGCGCTGTCGACCGCGACCGCGCTGTGGGGGCGCGGGGAGCGCGATGAGGCCCTGAAATGGCTGCGCCGCGCCGCGGAGCAGGCCTCGGATGCCAACGCCGACCTGCGCGCCCTCGAGCTCTTCAAGGCCGCCGCGGAGGTGGCGCAGAAGATCGCGACGCTCGAGGCGGATACGGCCACGGCCTCGCAGCCCACGACCGCGAGCGCGCCGCCGAATGCGGCCGCGAGCGCGCCTCCCCAGGCGTCCGGCGCTCCTCTGGCAGCGGCGAGCGCGCCGCCGCCCAGGCCGAGCGCGCCGGGGGCACTGGCGCGACCGTCGTATCCGCCGGGCGTGGAGGCAGGACGAGCCGAGCGCGGCGGCGCGGGCACGAGCGCGCCGCCCGCCGCGATGCGAGCGCCTTCGGTCCGCGCGCCTGCGGGCGATGCGCCGACAGGGCCGATCCCGTCCGCGGTGGCGACCTTCCGCGACAGCGCCGTGCCCAGGCCCGCGGCGGGGCTGGGCCGGCCGGCGTCGGTGGTGCCGGGGCGCGCCCCTGCGCCGGTGAGCGCAGCGGCCCTGCGCGAGGTGACCCCGACCCAGCTGTCGCCCGCGGCGCGCACACCGAGCCACGCACCAGGGCTCCCGGCGCGCCCTGCCGCGGCGACGAAGACCGGCGCCCCTCCGGGGACGGCCGGATCGCCTGGCCGCGCCGTCCCGGCGAACGCGCGTGCGATCACCAGCTTCGCGGCGTCGCCCCACGGGAGGGTGTCGTCGACCACCGCGGTGACCGAGGAGGTCCCAGCGGTCAGGCTCCCGGCCGCGGGTGCGCTCGCTGGCCAGGAGCCGGGGTGGGGTGCGTCGGACGCCGCGCGCGAGAGCTCCAGCGGGGAGCAGCAGCCGGCCGACGCGGATCCTCCGGCCGATCAGCGCGCGACGGTGCCGACGCCGACGGCCATGGCGGCGGCGTTGGCGCGGCGGCCGGCGGTCCCGCTCGGCGCGGGCTCTTCGCAGGAGGCGACCGAGCGGCGCCCAGGCCTCTGGCCGAGCACGGACGATGAGGGCACCGCGCGCCGCCCCCTGACCCCGCAGGAGCAGCGGGTGCTGATGGAGCTCCGGATCGAGGACCTGGACGAAGAGACGCCGATGCTCGCCCTGGAGCAGCTGGCGGGCGACGGCAAGCCGCCCGCCGCCGCACCGGAGGCGGGCCACGCGTCCGACGACCGCGCCGACTGGACCGAGGCCGAGCCGGATGAAGCGGAAGCCGACGCCGGCATCGCCTCTGCGGATCGGCAGGGAGACCCGACCTTGGCGGGGGATCCCTCGGACGCGATGCAGGGCCAGAGCGCGGAGGAGGCGGCGTCCTGGTCGCAGGGAGCCCCCACGGACGATCGTGGGGGCTCGTCGGAGGGCTCGTCGTGGAACGATCCGCCGTACGAAGCGGAATGGCAGGCGCCGCCGCCGCGGCTGCCCGCGTCGCAGATCGAGCCGCTGCCGGCGCTGCGGATCGCGGTGATCGGCATCTCGAGCGCCGGGGAGCTCCGGCTCGTCCCGATGGACGGAAGGAACGCTCCGCCACGGGGCGCAGCGCTCGGGATCCTCGTCCCGCTGAGCCCCGGGGACGGCGAGACGATCGCGCGGCTGCTCCAGCTGCGCAGCTGAGCTGCCGCGGGGACACGTTCGGCAAGAAGTGGGGCATCCCGCGCATCGGCGGTAGCCTCGGGGGATGGATGACGAACGGACAGCCCCGAAGCGGATCCGCGTGACAGGACTGCAGGAGGCCCAGCTGCCGGCGCTCGTGGCGCTGGAGCAGGCCTGTACGGCGACGCACCGCGAGGCTGGCCCTGGGGCGGCGGAGATCGAGGCGCGGACGCTCGCCGATCTCGCCGCGCTGACGCGGCGGCACGACGTGCGCGTGGCAGAGGCGGACGACGAGGTAGCCGGCTACCTGGCGTGGCGTGACGAGGCGCCTGGGGTCGCGGTGCTGGAGGAGCTCTCGGTGCACCCGGACCACCAGCGATGCGGCGTCGGGACGCGGCTGATCGCGGACCTTCAGGATAGAGCGCGCGAGCTCGGCATGGAGCAGGTCGTGGTGCGCTTCAGGGAGAAGGCGAGCTGGGCCCGGGCTTTCTACGAGAAGAAGGGTTTCGAGCCGCTCGGCGAGGGCGCGCCCGCGAAGGTCCGCGCGTGGTGGAGCGAGCAGGAGGCCTCCGGGAGCCCGCCGGCCCGAGCCGGCGAGGTCATCCTGTGGGCGGCCATCCCGCCGCAACGCCCTGAAGCGCTGGACGAGGGCGACGGGGGCGACGAGCGCAGCGAGAGCTGAGCCCGGCCGGGCGGACGGTTCGCTCGGGGCCGTCGTTGGCCGGCGGGCGCCCGGGCGAAGGGGCGCGGTTGCAGAGGCGCGCGACGGCGCGGCCGGGGTTCGCCCGGCTGCGCTCGCGCCAGCCGTGGGGCCCGGAGAACCGACCGGGGGCGCGAGTTGACATAATGTTTCTTATGCGATCCAAGGCCGGTGCGGCGGGCAGGGGAGCTCGGCTCGATTTCACGAGCAATTCATGCATCTGAGGGCCGTTCGGGCCGCATCCCGCGGCGGTCGCCGCCGTCGGTCACCGCCGGTCACCGCAACCTGGGTGGGTCACCGCAACCTGGGTCGGTCGGCCTCGCCCACCGCCACCCGACCCGCCGCAACCTGGGTCGGTCGGCCTCGCCCGCCGCAACCTGGGTGGGTCGCCGCAACCTGGGTCGGTCGCCGCAACCTGGGTCGGTCGGCCTCGCCCACGGTCGCCGCCACCCATGGCTCAGCCCGCCACGAGAGCTCGCCGGAGGCACCACTCCGGAGCCGGTTCAAGGCGTCGTCCGCAACGCCCCGCGCGCCCTTCGGCCCGCCAGCATCGCGCCGCCGCGCCTCAGCCTGTGCGTGTGTTCAGCCCTTCGGAACCGGGGGCGTCTCGACGTCGAGGCTCAGCAGCGAGCCGCCGTTCGTCAGGACGAACGCGCGCCGGCCGTACGCCGCCGGCGTCATCGCGATGCCGCCGCCGGTCTCGATGCCGTCGATCACGGCCCCGTCCAGCGGCGAGAACAGGAAGATCCCGTAGCGCGTGGTCGTCACCAGCAGCGCCCCCGAGAACGGCACGGGGGCCGAGATGCCGCCGTCAGGCAGGTCCCGGCGCCAGATCGTGCGGCCATCCTCCGGATCGAGCGCCCACAGGCCGGTCATGCCGGAGGACGCAAGCAACACCTTCCTCGCGGGCACCATCGGACCGCCTCCGCTCCGAGGCTGATGCGCAGGCTGCTCCCACAGGAGAAGCTCGGTCACGCCGACCGCCGCCTCGTTCATCCAGGCCCGGGTCCCGTTCTCTGCGTCGAGCGCGAAGACCCCACCCGCGTAACCCGCCACGAAGACCACATCGCCCGAGGCGATCTTCCCGAGGACCGGCGTGGTGTCCGTGTCGAGGTACTTCGGCGTCTGGCCGCCCGCGCTCTGCTCGGCCTCGGCAGCCAGGTCGACGAGCGCCCACTGCTCGGACCCGTCCTTGAGGTCGTAGGCCATCACGACCCCGTCCGAGAACGCGGTGTAGACCTTGTCCCGGCCGAGCGCCGGCCCCGCGTGCCCGGAGATCTCCATCCCGCCCGCCGGCGTCCTGTGCTGGTGCCAGCGCATCGCCCCCGTCGCCGCGTCGAGCGCGATCAGCGTGTCGTTCGAGTTCGTCACGTAGAGCACGCCGTCGCGCAACACAGGCCGCCGCGCGACCCTCGCGTTGGTCATGAAGCGGTAGAGCAGCGCGCCGTCGGACGCGCGCACCTTGTAGAGCGCGCCATCGTCCGAGCCGAAATAGACCGCGTCCGACGCGGCGTCGTAGAGCGGCTCGCACTGCACCGGGCCGAGCGTCTCGAAGCGCCAGAGGACGTCGCTCGTGTCCGCGCGCAGCGCGTACAGCCCGTGATCGCTCGATCCGACGAAGACGCGCCGGTGCGCCACGTCGATCTCGGGGCGGCCGCGCTCGTAGGCCTCGCCGACCTTGCGCGTCTCGGCGGTGAGCTCGCGGCGCATCGTGATGCCGAGGGCGCCGCCCGGGTGGTGCAGCCAGAGCGGCGCGTCGGGCGCCGCAGCGACGCCCAGGTTGCCGCAGCCGCTCAGCGGCGCGAGCCCCAGCCAGACGAGCGCGACGCCCGCTGCGCGGCTAGCGCGGCGCATCGCCCGCCTTCTTCTCCGCGTTCTCACGCGCCCGGCGGAGCAGCTGCTCGATCTCCTCCGGCGTCATCGACTGGCCCTTCGGACCGCCGAACGCGGCGCGCGGCGGCACGGCGGCCGGATCGATCTTGCGCAGCATCTCCTCGACGACCGCCTCGAGGAACTGGAACGGGCGTCCCTCCGTCGACGGCGCCTGGAGCTTCTCGTGCGCGCTCTTGAGCAGCTCCTTCGCCTTGTCGGTGTCGCCCTTGGCCAGGTGGAGCCGCGCCTGGTGGTACAGCGCGAGCTCCTTGTAGCCCTTCATGTCGATCGCCTCGAGCTCCTTGAACGACGCGAGCGCGCCGTCGAGATCCCCCTTGCCCTCGCGGGCGAAGGCGATGCCCTCGATGGCGCGCCCCTTCACGTCGGGATCGGCCCCGGCCAGCGGCGACGAGACCACGACGCTGTACGCGTCCAGCGCGTGCGCGTAGTCCTTCTTGTCGAGCAGCACCCCGGCCTGCCCGAGCTTCGCCAGCGTCGCCGCCCCGGTGCCGGCGTGCTCGTCGATGACCTTGTTGTACTCGGCGAGCGCGGTGGCCGACCGCTCGTCCGCGGTCTTGAAGGTCCTCGTGACGTCGAGCTCCTTCTCCTCCTCGGTGCGCGTGTCCTCGGCGAGCACCCTGCCCCGGTCCGCGGCGACGGCCGAGACGAGCGCCGACGAAGAGACGGCGTCCTTCTTCTCGGCCCGCGACACGTAGAACAGCGCGCCGCCCGTCGCGACGAGCGCCGCCAGCACGCCCCACTGGAGGATGTGGAAGTTCGCCTTGATCCACCGGCCAGCGCCGCTGCTCATCCGGCTGAGCGCGTCCTCGACCATCTCGCCCGGCAGCAGCTGGACCGGGCGGCGCCCCTCGGCCTGCTCCCTGCGGCGAGCGAGCAGCTCCTTCGCGCGGGCGTTCTTGTCCTTGGGCAGCTCCTCGCCGGTCGCCTTCTTCTTGCGACGGCGCGCGGTGGCCTCGTCGCGGCGGCGGGCCGCGCGGTTCGGCGCCGCCTCGGCCGCCTCTTCGCCCGCCGCCTCCGGCGCGGGAGCCTCGTCCGCCTCGCCGACGCCGAGCGCATCGGCCACGCGCTGCGCGGCCTCGTCGTCGCCGTCGCCGCCGGCGTCCTTCACCGGAGCGCCGCGCGGCGGCCTCGCCGGGGCCGCCTCCGCGGCCCCGTCCTCGTCGCCATCGCTCCGCGTGGCGACATCGCCGTCGCTCCGCGCGGATTTCTCTTCGGCCTGCTCTCGGTCCTTGTCCGACACGCGGCGGACTCTAGTCTCGCGGCCTGCGGCGTCAATCTGGCCGGTGAACGGCGGGCGCTTCGTCGTCCGAGCGCGGCGGCGCCCCGGCCTCCCCGGGCGACCAGGGCGCAGGCGGCGGGGGCGGGATCTCGTCGCTCAGCGGGACGACCGCGCACGCGGACACCTCGACGTTCTGGGTCGCGTACACCACGAAATCGCCGTAATTGCCGGCCTGCGCGCCCGCCGCGGGCGGCAGCGCCGCGAACGCCTCGGTCGGCTCGCTCCCCGGCGGGATGGCGAGCGTGACCGCGCGCTCCGGATCGAGCTCCGGCGCGCTGGCCGGGACGAGCGACGCGCCGTCCCGCTTCGGCGGGCGCCACGCGCGCGTGGGCCTGCCGAACCGCACCTCGCCGGGGCGGCCGTCGTCGGTCCGCGCGCGGCAGATGACGCGCACGCCCTTGCCGTTGCCGGCCTTCGGGATCACGACGCCGAGGCCCACCCCGCTCTTCGCGAAGCGGCGCAGGCGGCCGAGATCGCGCTCGCGCGGCCCGCCGAGCAGGTCGAGGATGTCGGCCCGGAGCGCGAACCCGAGCCCCCCCGGCAGCGGATCGGGCGTGCCGAGCATGCGCAGGAGCGGCGCCCGGAGCTCGGGGCCGGCGCCGAGCTTCACGAGGGCCTCCGCGATCGCGACCCGCGCGGTCTGGTACGGCTCCTGGCTCAGCCGCTCCGCGAGCGCCGGCCGCGCGGCGTCCTCGCCGATCGCCGCGAGCGCGGCCGCGGCGTACGGGCGGAGCCGCACGTCGCCGAGCGCCGCGATGAGCGGCGGCAGCGCCGCCTTCACCCGGATCTTGGCGAGCGCGTCCACGATCTCGCGCGCCCGCTCGAACGAGGTCACCTCGCCCGCGTCGGCGCCGCCGTCCTGCTCGGGGCCGCGGACCACCTGCCGCAGCCACGCCACGAGCACGTCGTCGCCGCGGCGATCGCCCGTCTCCGCCAGCGCGAGCGCCGCGAGGCGCCGCCACTTGCGATCGCGATCGACGACGAGATCGCGGGTGAGCGGCGCGCCCTCGCCGAGCCGCGTGAGCGAGAGCGCCGCCCAGCGCCGCACCTCGTCGTCCTCGTCGCGCACGAGCGCGAGGCGCAGCGAGGGCGCCGCCTCGGAGCGGCGCAGATCGAACAGCACCTCGCCCGCCTTGCGCCGGATGGCCACGTCCGCGTCGTCGAGCAGCGCCGCGACCTCGACGACCGCGTCGGCGTCGCCCGCGATGCCGCGGCGGAGCGCGTCGGGCCAGCCCTTGCCCTCCTGCCGGAGGCCGCGGACCTCGTAACGCCCGTGCGACGCCTCGATCGCGCGCAGCTCCGACCGCATCGCGGCGAGCTCCGCCGGGCGCAGCGCGGAGATGTCCTCCCGCTGGCGCGGATCGGTCGCCACGTCGTAGAGCGCGCACGCGCCGATCTTGCGCGCGCAGACGAGCCGCAGCGTGCCCTTGGCGAGCAGCGTCTGCGTGTCCGTCTCGGCGAACGCGAAGCCCGGGAGCGAGGGCGGCCCGCCCGGCGGGGCCGCCTTGCCCTGCTCCGCCGCCTCGTCGCCGGAGGCGAGCAGCGGCCCGAGGTCGGCGCCGCGCACGCGCGCCGGCCTCGGGATGCCGAGCCCCGCGAGCACCGTCGGCAGGAGATCGACGAGCTGCACCGGCGCCCGGACCACGCGCGGCGAGAGCAGGCCGGGCGCGCTCACGAGGAGCGGCACGCGCGCCTGCTCCTCGTACACGGTCGTGCCGTGGTAGCGACCGCCGTGCTCGCCGAACTCCTCGCCGTGATCGGCCGTGACGATCACGACGGCGTCCGGGCGCCCCTTGCGGACCTCGTCCACGATCGCGCCCACCCCCGCGTCCGCCACGGCGATCTCCGCGTCGTAGCGGTCGATGTCGCGGTCGCCGAGCGGGTGCTCCGGGTGCGCCTCGTACGGCTCGTGCGGCTCGAAGAGGTGCACCCACATGAACGCGCGCTGCTCCGGCCCGAGCCCGGCGAGGTAGCTCCGCACCTGCTCCAGCCGGAGCTGGGCGCTCGCGAACTCGATCTTCCGGTACTCGAAGTCGAGCGCCCGGTCGCGCAGCGCGCCGAAGCGCTCGCCGTCGATGAAGAACACCGCCGGCGGATAGAAGCCCGCCGTCTTGTAGCCGTAGCGGCGGAGGTGATGCGCGAACGTCTCGGAGTCGTCCCCGAGCCCTTGCAGCACGAGCGGGCGGATGTACTTGCCCGTCATGAGCGACGACACCGCGTACGACGTGTGCGGCGTCGGCGTGTACGCCGCGTCGAAGCGCACGCCCTCGGCCGCGAGGCGATCGAGGTTCGGGGTGATCTTCCTGTCGTAGCCGTACGCCCCCACGTGGTCGGCGCGCAGGGCGTCGACGCTGATCAGCACGACGTCGCGCCCCCGCAGATCGATGGCGTGCCCGCTCGCGCGCTCGTCGAGCGGCGCGGCGTCGAGCGGCTCGGGCGGCGACAGCACGGCGGCGAGCTCGACCACGTGGCCGAGCAGCGGGCCGTGCGTCGCGTAGATCAGCCGGATGTTGTCCGCCGACGCGAGCCTGTCCGCGGCGCCGGGCGCGAGCGCCGCGCCGAACGCGAAGAGGACGAGCGCGAGCGCCGCGCGCACCAGCCTGGGCGAGCGCCGCCCGTGCAGGTCCTCCAGGCGCGCCGCGCGGGCAGGCAGCGCCGGCGTCGCGAAGGTCGCCGCCGCGAGGGTGAGCGCCGCGAGCCCCAGGTGGAAGGCGGCGTAGAGGCGCGGCAAGACGCGCACGTTCGCGACCTCGAGCAGGACGATCGCGCAGATCGCCGCGAGGAGGAGCCACCTGCCGGAGGCCGCGGCGCGCGCTCGCTTCAGGACGCGCGCCGCGCGCGGCGCGGCGGCGAACGTCGCGGCGGCGGCGACGAGCGCGAGCGCCGCGATGAAGGGCGCGCGCCGGCCGCCCTCGAGCATGCGCCCCGTAGAGACCCCGAAGGCCACCGCGCCGCCGAACGCGCCCGCGATCAGCGCGGCCGCAGCGCGGAACGCCTTGCGCTCGGCGCGCATGACGATCTCGAGCACCGCGCCGAGGACGGCGGCGCACGGCGCCGCGGCCGAGAGCGCGAGCGGCAGGAGGTCGCGCAAGGCGCGGCCGAGCTCGTAGGGCCCGAGGAGCTCTCGCCACCGCCACACGCCGACGACCAAGAGCTCGGCGAGCGCGAGCGCCGCGATCGCGAGGTAGGCGTCCGCCATGCGCCACCCGATCTCCGTCTCCAGCTTCCTCGGAGGCGCGTCGGAGTTCCCGCTCGGGAACGTGGCGCGACTCGGCGCGGGCGCCGGCGTGGACGGGCGCGCCGGCCCGGCCTGCGGGCGCGGCGCCGCCGGGGCCCGGTGGCCGGCCGGCCCCGGCACGACGCCGGCGATCCCCTCCCCGGCGGCCGCCGTGTCAGGCCGGCTCCCCAGGAGGGGCCGCCCGGAAGGCGCGGGCCCCCCAGGAGGCCGGCTGGCGCCCCCATGGCCCCGCGGGCGCATCGGAGCGGCCCCGTTGCGATCGGTCATGCGTACGAGACTTCGAGGATCTCGTACGTGCGCGGCCCGGCGGGCATGTTCACGCGGACCTCCTCGCCGACCTCATGGCCGAGCAGCGCGCGCGCGAGCGGCGAGGCGATGGAGATGCGCCCGACCTTGAGATCGGCCTCCTCGGGCCCGACGATCTGGAAGCTCTGCTCCTCGTCCGTGTCCACGTTCGCGAGCTTGACCTTGGCGCCGAACTGGACCTTGCTGCCGCTCAGCTTCGACGGATCGATCACCTCGGCGCGCGAGAGCGTCTGTTCGAGGTAGCTGATGCGGGCGACGATCATGCCCTGCCGCTCCTTGGCGGCGTGGTACTCGGCGTTCTCGGAGAGATCGCCGTGCTCCCGGGCCGTGCCGATGTCCTTGACGACCTGCGGCAGGTCGATCTCTTTCAGCCGTCGCATCTCTTCGCGGAGCCGCGCTTGCCCCTCGGGCGTCATCGGTACTTTCTCGGACATGGTGGGACGCTTTTAGCATGCCTCCCGGCCGGGAGACGACGGCCCTGGGCGCGCCGATCGCCCGGGGCGCCAGGCGCCCGGACCGCAGCGCGTGCCCCCGCCGCCTTCGCCTAGCCGCGCCAGCGAACGATCTTCCGCGGCGGCCGCCGCGCATGGGCGTCCGCTGACTTGGTCGCGCTCCGGACGAGGGCCGCCGCCGTCCTGGAGAGCTCCTCGGGATGCGGTCCGCCGTGCGGGACGGCCGCGGCGTCCACCGTCGCCGTGGCCGCGCCGGTCGCCTCGGCGACCCGCACCTCGACCGGGACGTCCGCGTCCGGGAGTCGCACGAGGCCCCGGTACACGAACTCCCCTGGCGCATCTCCGGCGTCGGCCTGCTCCAGCACATAGCGAGCGCCGGAGGACGGCCGTCCGACGGCCTGCGTCACAGCCGCGGCCCCGCGGGGGCGCGGCCCGACGCCGCCTTCTTGGCAGGCGTGCCGCGCGGCCCGCCCATCTCGTCGAGGAACCGGCGCGCGGTCACGGCGAACGGGCCGCCCCAGTCCCGGATGACCGACTCGAACACGGCGCGCGCCTCGTCGGGCTTCTTCATCTTGAGGAGCGTCTCGCCCTTGAGGACGAGCGCCTCCGGATCGAGCCCGGAGCCCGGGAAGGTCCGCAGCGCGTAGTCGATCCGGGCGAGGGCCGCGTCGAACACGTCTTCCTTGAGGTAGTAGCGCGCGACGTAGAGCTCGTGGCGCACGAGCCGCCCCGTCACGACCTCGAGCATGTAGGCCGCGTCCTCGCGGTACCGGCTGCGCGGGTACTGCCGGAGGAACGTCCGGATCTCCTTGTAGGCCTCGAGCGTGGTCGCCTGATCGCGCTCCTCGGCCGGCGGCAGGAACACCGTGTCGTCGATGTCCAGGTAGAGCGCCTTCGCCATCCGGTACTTCGCGTACTCGACGTTGCGGTCCGTCCGGTGCTCCTGGATGAACGCGCGGTACTCCGAGATCGCCTCCGGGTACTTTCCCTGCTCGAAATCGAGGTCCGCGATCCTGAGATCGGCGAGCCGGGCGTAGCGGCTGTAAGGGAAGAGCCGCTTCACCTCGCCGAAGAGGGCGCGAGCGTCCTCCCAGTCCTTGGCCTGGAAGGCGGCCATCGCCTCGTTGTACGCGGCGCGCGCGTCCTCGGTGTACGTGAGGGTCGCGGTGCGGCCGTCGTTGAACTCGAAATCGCAGCCCACGAGCCCGCCGAGGGCAGCGAGGCACCCGGCGAGGGCGAGGACAGCGGCGGAGGGTCTCATCGAGCAGGCCTCGTACCCAATCCGGCGCCGGCGCGCCAGGGCTTCCGCCGCGGAGCCGAGCCTGTGCTCCTTCGCTCCCCGCATCGTGGCGCACGGCTGAGCTGGGGTATGGTCGACCCATGCCCGCTTCCTCTCCGCCGCCCGCCCTAGTGGCCACCGCCCCGCCCGGAGGCGCAGCCGCGCCCACCGTGCTCGTGGTGGACGACGAGCGCAACATCCGCCGCACCCTCGCGCTGGTGCTGCAGGGCGAGGGCTACCAGGTCGCGGAGGCCCCGAGCGCCGAGGCGGCGCTGGAGCTGCTCGCGCACGGCGACAGCCCCGTCGACCTCGCCCTCGTCGACCTGCTCCTGCCCGGCATGAACGGCCTCGACCTCCTCCAGCGCGTGCGCCAGGACGACGCCACCCGCGAGCTCCCGGTGATCGTGATCAGCGGCCACGCGACCGTCAACGACGCGGTGAAGGCCATCAAGCTCGGCGCCAGCGACTTCTTCGAGAAGCCGCTGAACCGCGAGCGCGTCCTCGTGGGCGTGAAGAACGCGCTGCAGAACTCGCGGCTCGCTCGAGAGGTCGAGGACCTCAAGGCGCAGGTGCAGGCGCGCTACGAGATGATCGGCCAGAGCGCGGCGATGCAGCGGCTGTTCAAGGAGATCGACCGCGTCGCGCCCACGAAGGCGAGCGTGCTCATCACGGGCGAGAGCGGCACGGGCAAGGAGCTCGTCAGCCGCGCCATCCACCGGCTGTCGCCGCGGGCGCGGGGCCCCTTCGTCCGGGTCAACTGCGCCGCGATCCCGCGCGAGCTCATCGAGAGCGAGCTCTTCGGCCACGAGCGCGGCGCGTTCACCGGAGCGAGCGGACCGAAGCGGGGCTTCTTCGAGCAGGCCCACGGCGGCACGCTGTTCCTCGACGAGATCGGCGACATGGACCTCGCCGCCCAGGCCAAGGTGCTGCGCGCGCTGCAGTCGGGCGAGATCTGCCGCGTCGGCAGCGAGCACAGCCGGCACGTCGACGTCCGCGTTCTCGCCGCGACGAACAAGGACCTCTCGCGCGAGGTCGCCGCGCTGCGCTTCCGCGAGGATCTCTTCTTCCGCCTCGCCGTGTTCCCCATCAAGAGCCCGGCGCTGCGCGATCGCATGGAGGACCTGCGCGCGCTCGCCGACGCGTTCATGGCGGCGTTCTGCAACGAGAACGGCCTCAAGCAGAAGGCCATCGATCCGGTGGTCTACGCCGCGCTCGAGCGCCGGAGCTGGCCGGGCAACGTCCGCGAGCTCAAGAACGTGATCGAGCGCGCCGCGATCCTCTCGGGCGACGTCGTCACGATCGCCGATCTCCCGGAGGATCCTCACGAGAACCCGTTCGAGGACGACGCGCAGGGGGCCGCCGGTGACGGCGCGGCGGCGCCCCCCGCCCCCGGCGCGGCCGAGCCGCCCGCGGGCGCGGCCCGCCACGAGCCGGGGCGCCCTCGCCTCACGCTCCGCGAGTTCCGCGATCGGTCCGAGCGCCGCTACATCGTCGAGGTGCTGGCCAGCCTCGACTGGAACATCTCGCGCGCGGCCGTCCTGCTCGGCGTCGAGCGCACGAACCTCCACAAGAAGATCCGCACCTACGGCATCAAGCGAGGTGAGGCGCCGTAAGCAAGGCCGGCGCGTCCGGCCTACGCGGCCCCCTCGAGCGCCCTGCGGACGGCGCGGAGCAGCGACTCGGCCGTGAAGGGCTTCCCCAGCACCGCGGCGCCAGGGCAGACGGCGAACGGGCCGTCGAGGGCGTCGCCCGTGTAGCCGGACATGAAGAGCACCTTCATGTCCGGCCTGAGCTCCACGAGGCGAGCGGCGAGCTCGCCGCCGGACATCTCGGGCATCAGCACGTCGGTGAGCAGCAGGTCGACGCGCCCGCGCTGCGCCTCGCAGACGCGCAGCGCCTCGCGCGGCCCGCGCGCCGTCAGCGTCGTGTAGCCGTTCTGCCCCAGGATCCGGCTCGCGAGCGCGACCACCGCGTCCTCATCGTCGGTGACGAGCACCGTCCCGCCCTCGCCCGGGCGCGGCGCGGCGCGGCGCGGATGCCCCGCGCGCGCTCGCCGCGAGGACGCCGCGCGCGCGGAGAGCGGCAGGTAGATCTCGACGCGCGTGCCCTCCCCGGGCCGGGAGGCGAGCTCGATGTGGCCGTGCCACTGCTTGACGATCCCGTACACGGTGGCGAGCCCGAGGCCGGTCCCCTTCCCCCTCGGCTTCGTCGTGAAGAACGGCTCGAAGGCGCGCGTCCGCACGTCGTCGCACATCCCGCTGCCGGTGTCGCTCACGACGAGGCGCGCGTACCGGCCAGGCGGGACCGCCGGGTGCGCGTCGCGCAGGCTCCCCGCAGCGCCGACGCGGACCGCGCGCGTCTCGATCGACAGCCGGCCGCCGCCTTGCATCGCGTCCCGCGAGTTCAGCGCGAGGTTCATCACCACCTGCTCGATCTGCCCCGCGTCCGCCAGCACCCGGCAGGCCGACGGACCGAGCGCGATCGCGAGATCGACGCTGCCGCCGACGGCGGCGCGGAGCGCGCCGTCCATGCCGCGCACGACGTCCCGCAGATCCAGCACGACCGGCTGCGCGAGCCCCCGCCGGCTCACCGTGAGCAGCTGCCGCGTCAGCGACGCGGCCCGCTGCGCGGCGCGCTTGATCTCGGCGAGATCCTTCTGCACCGGGCTCTGCTCGTCGAGCTCCTCTATCACCAGGCTCGTGTAGTTCAGGATGATCGCGAGCAGGTTGTTGTAGTCGTGGGCGATCCCGCCCGCGAGCCGCCCCACCGCTTCCATCTTCTGCGCCTGGCCGAGCCCTTCCGAGAGCTCGCGCTGGCGATCGTCCGTGCAGCGCGCGGAGGAGAGATCGACGACGGCCCCGACCACGAGCCGCTCGCCGCGCGCTTCCGCGATGGTCTCGGTCCTCATCACCCGGACCGCCGATCCATCGCGGCGGGTGAGGAAGCCCTCGACCGCGCCGGCCGACGGCGGCGTCGCGCCCGCCGCGCCCCCGCCGAGGTGGAGATCGCCCGCCGCGAGCGCCTCCTCCCGCGACCCATAGCCCAGCAGCCGGGCGAGCACCTCGTTGCAGTCGACGAGGTGGCCATCGGGCGCGGCGACGTAGAGCCCCGCCGGCGAGCAAGCCGCGAGCAGCGGGCTGTGCGCCACCGGATCCCTCGACGATCGTCCGCTGCTCATCGACGCATGGCCGTGGAGAACGTTCCGTCGGAGGGACATCTCCGACAACCAGAACTGAAGCGCGGACTCTCCGTCTTTGCAACGTCGTTCACACCGGCCGCACCGCGAACGTCACCGCAGGGCGGCGCGGCGAGCCGCGCAGCGTGGACGGTGTCTCGCTCTCTCTCCTCCTCCACTTCTCTCTTCTCCCCTTCTCCCCTCCGCTATTCCCCTTCGCTATCCCCCTTCGCTATCCCCCTTCGCTATCCCCCTTCGCTATCCCCCTTCTCTATTGCATCGAACTGGCCTAGACCGCGCCGGGGCTCGAGCGAGCCCGCTGGAGCGCTCCATGTTCTTCCTCGACAGCTCGAACCCGGCCGAGATCAAGGAGCTCTTCTCCTGGGGCGTGCTCGCCGGCGTGACAACGAACCCGCTCATCCTCGCGCGCGACGCGGGCTGCGTCGATCTCGAGCGGCGCATCCGCGAGGTGCTCGCGGCGTCGGCGGGGCCCGTGTCGGTCGAGCTGACGAGCGAGGACGAGGCGGCGATGCTCGACGAGGCCCGCGGCTATCACGCGTGGGCGCCCGAGCGGATCTGCGTCAAGGTGCCGTTCAGCGACGTCGGCCTCAAGGTGACGCACGCCCTCGCGAAGCGCGGCGTGCGCACCAACGTCACGTGCGTGATGAGCTTCAACCAGGCGTACCTCGCGGCGCTCGCCGGCGGCGCGTACGTCTCGATCTTCAGCGGGCGCATCCGCGACATGGGCTACGCCGCGACCCCGGTCATCGAGCGCACGCGCGCGAGGATCGAGCGCGAGCGGCTGGGCGCCGAGATCATCGTCGGCTCGATCCGCCACCTCATGGACGTGAACGAGGCGCTCGACGCCGGCGCGCACATCGTGACCGTGCCTCCCGCCATCTTGCGGAAGATGCTCCACAACCCGAAGACCGAGGAGACGATCCGCGAATTCAACGCCGCCTGGGAGAAGCGTGCTAAGTAGCCGCGCGTGAACGCCGAGCCCGGCCACGCGCGAGGAGACGGGGAAGACGGAGAAGGCCGCGAAGGCCGCGAAGGCCGCGAAGGCCGCGAAGACCGCGGGCCCCGCCCTCTCGGCAACGGGGACGCCCCGGGCCGGCGCTCGCCGCCCCGCGCCGCGCCGGAGGCCTTCGCCGGGCGCAAGTACGCGGTCGAAGAGGTGAACCGGGCCCTCGTCGCAGTCGCCGGCCGGCCGCGGACGGTGCTCGACGTCGGCTGCGGGATCGGGCTCAACGGCGCCGCCGTCAAGCGCACGGGCGCGCGCGTGACCGGGATCGAGATCGCGCCCGGCTCGCTCGCGCGCGCCGGCGCGGCGCTCGACGAGGTCCTCGCCGCCGACATCACGAGCGACGCCGCCGTGCGCGAGGCGCTCGGCGACCGGCGCTTCGACCTGCTCCTGTTCGCCGACGTCCTCGAGCACACCGCCGACCCGCTCGCCGTGCTCTGCCGCTTCCTGCCCCACCTCGACGAGGACGGCCACGTCATCATCTCGCTCCCCAACGTCGCGGCCTGGCCGGTGCGCCTCGGCCTGCTCGCCGGCCGGTTCGACTACGAGCCGAGCGGCATCCTGGACGACACACACCTCCGCTTCTTCACCCGCGCGTCGGCGGTCCGGCTCATCGAGCGCGCCGGGCTCGAGGTGCTCCGCGTCGAGCAGAACCCGATGCTCGTCCGGGCCGCCAAGGGGCTCATCCTCCGCGGCCTCGGCGCAGGAGACGACCCCGGCGATCTCGCCAGCTCGCTCCCCTACAAGGCGTATCACGCGCTCGTCCGCCCGCTGGAGGACGTTGTCGCCGACCGCGCGCCCGGCCTCCTCGCGTTCCAGCACGTGATCGTCGCCAGGAAGCCGCCGCGCCCGCGCCGGATGCGGCTCACCGTCGGCATGCTGACCATGGACGAAGAGGAGAGCGTCGGCGCCATGATCGGCGAGATCAGGAAGGCGGCGCCCGACGCGGAGATCCTCTGCGTCGACAGCTCCACGCGGGACAGGACCGCCGAGATCGCGGCCGGCCTCGGGGCGCGCGTGCTCCGGCAGGTGCCGCCCCGCGGCCACGGGCCGGCCATGGAGCTCCTCATGTACAGCGCCGCCGCCCGGAGCGATCTGCTCATCTACCTCGATTGTGACTTCACCTATCCGGCCGAGAACATCCCCGTGATCAGGCGCCTCATCGAGGAGGAGGGCGCCGACGTGGTGAACTGCGCGCGCACCCGCACGAGGCCGGCGGCCATGCCGGTCCCGAACTACATCGCCAACCGCGCCTTTGCCGCCATGACACACGCGATGCATGGCATCCCGACATCTGACGTCCACAGCGGAATGCGCGCCTACCGCTGCTCGGTGATTCGCGCGTTCGATTTCGACGGTGAGGGCGACGCGTTGCCCATCGACACGCTGCTCTTCCCCGCGAAGTGCGGCTATCGCGTGGTGGAGATGCCCATCGAGTACAACGAGCGCGTCGGCACCTCGAAGCTGCGCAAGCTGGCTGGCACGGTGTGGACGATGATTCGCCTGCTGCGCGCGCTCCCCGTCGGCGCCCGGCTCGGCGACCGCTACGAGCGCCGCTAGGCGTCACGCCGCGCGGCAACGCGGACGAAGCCGGACGAAGCGCGCCGGGCTCATCGGCGTGTGACGTGAATGTGGCTGTAGCGACGCGGCGCGGCGTCACCTCGACCGCGTGGTCATCGCAGTGCCGCCGCCTATACTCCGCACCTTGCAACACCAGAGGAGGCGAGAGATGCGGTTTCTGAAGGGTTTTTGCGTATTAGGTGTGTCCGCGCTGGCGGGAGCGGGGTGCGGGGGCGACGACGCCGGCAAGACGAGCTCGAGCTCGAGCTCGGCGGGAGGGACCGGCGGCGGGGCTCCAGGCGACTGCTCGCCGACGAACCCGGTCTGCACGGCTGTCGCTTCCGAGTGCATTGCCGTCCACGACAATCAGGGCGCGACGAAGTTCGGTCTGCGGATGGCGCAGCTGACGATCACGAAGCCCGACGTGCTCGCGGTCGGCTATATCGCCCGCCTCGTCGCCGAGGGCCTGACGATGAACCTGCCCGTGTGCAACTTGAATGGCACCGGGACCTTTTCCTGGCTGCTCGAGTTCGACACGGCGACCGGCAAGCTGCGCACCGGCGGCGCGATGCCCACGAGCGACCCGCTCGCGGGCTACTGCTTCGCCAACATGTCTGCAGGCGAGTTCGAGATCGCGCCGAAGGAGATCGACGCCCCCCTGACCGACGGCGCATGGAGCGGCGCGTCCGACATCCTGAACGTCCCGATCTTCCTGGACACGGGCTCGGGAGACGTGGCCGCCGAGCCGATCGTCCTGCCCATGCACCAGGTGCAGCTCACCGACACGAGGGTGTCGGCGGACAACAACTGCATCGGACGGTACAACCGGGAGGGGCTCAGCCCGATCGAGGCCTGCCTCCCCGGCCCGGACGGCGATCCCCCTGCGTTCATCAACGGCGGCAAGCTCGCCGCGTTCATCACGCTGGAGGAGGTCGACCGGGTGATCATCCCCGGGATCGAGCAGAGCCTCTGTGTCGTGCTCTCGGGCGATATTGGAGAGTACGGCACCGGTGAGACGCCCAATACGTGCAAGCGCGACGCGAGCGGCGAGATCGTGCTGAAGGGCGACTGGTGCAGCGCGACGAACTCGGCCGCGACGGACGAGTGCGCCGACGCTTATGCGCTCGGCGGCGAGTATGCCGCGAGCGCTGTCAAGATTACCGGTCTCTGTCCCCAGTAGCGCTTGCGGGCGGCTCTCAGGGGAGCGTACGATCTGTCGTGGCGTCCTGGAGCCCGCGCCCAGCGGGCGCGGCGCTGCGGGTCGTGCTCCCCCGGAGGGTTCCTTATGCCCCGCGTCATCACGCATTTCTCCGCCATCCTTGTTCTCCTCGTCATCGCCGGATGTGCCGCTTCGGGCGGCGGGTGCGCCGGCTGTGGAATGACTCCCCTCCCCGCCGGCTTCAAGCCCGCGGACCGCATCGAGAACGCCGGCGCGGCGCGGCTCACGCAGTCGGGCGTCGAGTTCCTCGAGCAGAACCTGGGTGTCCTCGGGCGCGCGCTCCTCGGGGGTGGGGACGGTGGAATCATCACCTTCCCGATCCCCCGGTCCTCCGGGTCCGCGCTGGTCGACTACACGGTCTGTCCTGGTGGAGCCGACCCGAACGCGAGCCCGCCGAGGTGCGCAGCGGAGATCGACGTGGGGAGCGCGGCGCTTCACCTCGAACCGCGGACCCCGCACAACCTGCGAATCCGGGGGTCTCTGCCGGTGCGCCTGCAGAACCTCCCGATCCTGATCGACTTCCTCGTCACGGACAGCACGGTCATCGCCACCCTCAACGGCAACGACGCGTGCCCGCCCGCCGACCAGACCTTCACGAACATCGACCTCGACGTCGATCTCTCGGTCGAGATCGACGTGAATCCGCAGCACTCGCGGCAGGGCTACTCCCGCGTCAAGATCGTCCGGCTCGGCATCGCCCAGGATCAGCTCGAGTCGAGGCTGCAGCTCGACTGCGGCGACTCCGTCGCCGGCGACATCCTCGATTTCTTGAGCCCAATCGTCCTCCCCCTCCTGACCGGCTCGCTCGCTGACACGCTGAAGGCCCAGCTCGACCAGCAGCTCTGTCTGAAGGCGGAGCCGACGCAGGACCCGGCCTGCCCCGACGGCACGAACGACATCGGCGGCGTCTGCCGCTACGGCACGCACGCGAACGACGAGTGCGCCTCGATCCTGCTCGGCGTCGAGGGCCACATCGATCTCGGCCGGCTGTTCGCGAGCATCTCCCCGGGCACGCAGGGCGGGTTCGACCTCCTGCTCGCCGGCGGCGGCACGGGCGAGCGGGACGACGGCTCCGATCTCGCGTGGGGCGATCTCAACCCGGTCGGCAACGGGCTCACCCTCGGCCTCTACGGCGGCGCCGAGCCGGTGCCGACATCGAAATGTGTGCCGCTGTCGAACATGGCGCTCCCGGCGGGCATCCCGATTCCCGATGAGCTCGTCGCCAACACCGTCTCCGACTGGCCAGCGGACCTTCCCGGCCCCCACGTCGGTCTCGCGATCTCCGAGCGCTTCGCGAATTATGCCATGAACGGTCTCTACAACAGCGGCCTGCTCTGTCTCGGGATCTCCACGGAGACGGTGCCTCTCCTCAACTCTGGCACGCTGGGGCTGCTGGCCCCCTCCGCAAAGGATCTCGCGCTGCAGCGCGAGTCGCAGCAGGTCGCGGTCGTCATCCGTCCGCAGGTGCCCCCTCGGCTCACCTTTGGCAATGGCACGAACGGAAGCGACGACCCGCTGATCCGCATCCAGCTGGACCGGGCGAGCTTCGATTTCTACGTCTGGTCGCTCGACAGGTTCATCCGGTTCATGACGGCGACGTTCGACGTGGATGTGCCCATGAACCTCTCGGTCACCCCCGAGGGGCTCACGCCGGTGATCGAGGCGCTCAGGGTCGAGAACGGCAAGGTGACGAACAACGGACTTCTGCGGGAGAACCCCGACAACATCGCGGAGGCGCTGGGCGGCCTCCTCGGCGGCCAGCTCGGGCAGCTGATCGGCGGCGGCATCCCGGCGATCGATCTCGACGGGTCGCTCTCCGCGCTCGGGCTCTCGCTGGTGATCCCGGAGTCGGCCGAGGGCGCGGGCTCCCCCGGCCTGCGGAAGCTCACGAAGGGGCAGGACAACTACCTCGGCATCTTCGCGGCGTTCGGAACGACGGCGCAGCAGCGCGCGACGATGAGCGACACGCAGGCCGAGCTGAGCCGCAAGGAGGTGCGCGCCGAGGGGCTCCGCCTGCCCACGATGACCCGCGATAACGGGCCGACGGCGCGGCTCGTCATGAGCTCGCCGCTCGACGACGGCACGCGGGCCGTCGAGTACTCGTACCGCATCGACAGCGGCGTGTGGCGCCCGTTCACGCGCGAGCGCATCGTCGAGCTGCGCGACGACTGGCTGCGGCTCCCGGGGCGTCACGTGATCTCGGTGCGATCGCGGATCGCGGGCGCTCCCCTGTCGCTGGATCCGACGCCGGCGACCGTCGAGATGGTGGTCGACGTCGATCCGCCGGTCATCTCCGTCGGCGCGGCGGTGGACGGCCGGGCGCCGCTCGAGGTGCGCGATCGGGTCTCGGACGCCGCGCGCGCGAAGGTGCGCGTGCGGCTCGACGACGGCGCGTGGTCCCCGTGGTCGACGGCGGCGGAGACGACGTCGGTGGACGTCGGCGACGCGGTCGACATCGAGGTCGAGGCCGTGGACGAGGAGGGGAACCTCGGCACGGCGCGGCAGGCGATCCTCCGCGGCCGGGTCCCCGTCGACCCGTCGGCGGGCTGCGGCTGCGTCATGGCTGGCGGCGCCGGCGAGACGCCGTCGGGCGTCCGCTGGCTCGGCCTCGCCGTCGCGGCGGCGGCCTTGCGGCTCGCGCGGCGCGGCGACCGGGGCTCGTCGCCCCGGCGCCGCGCCCTTCACGCCGCGCGCGGCGCGCGCGGCGTGAAGGGCGCGCTGGCCGGGGTCGCCGTCATGGCGCTCCTCGGCTCGCACGCCGGATGCTCGTGCAGCGAGGAGCCGGAGCAGGTGGAGCCGGGGTGCGTCGCGCCCGACTGCATGACGCTGGAGCACGGGCTCATCGGCGCGTACACCTCGGTCGCGGTCGCCGCCGACAAGCGCACGGTCTGGGTCGCCGGCTACGCGGAGGCCGACTGGCGCAACGCGTTCGCGTGGGGCGACCTCGTGGTCGGCACGTGGGACGGCGAGGCGGTCGCGTGGGAGGCGATCGACGGGGTGCCCGCGGAGCCCCCGGTCGACCCGGCCCGGTTCGACGTGAGCGGGTTCCGCGGGGGCCAGACCGACCCCGGCGACGACGTCGGCCTCTGGACGTCGATCGCGGTGGGGCCGGACGGCAATCCGGCGGTGGCCTACTACGACCGCACGAACCGCGCGCTCAAGTTCGCGCAGCGGCAGGGCGGCACGTGGGCGGTGAGCTTCGTGCAGCAGGCGCCGAGCAGCGACATCGGCCGTTACGCGAAGCTGCTCTTCGTGAAGGGGTCGCCCGTCATCGCCTACCTCGCGATGGAGCCGGGCGAGGGCGGCGCGGTCACGTCGAGCGTCCGGATCGCGACCGGCGAGAGCGCCACGCCCGGGGAGGGCGCGTGGCGGTTCGAGGACGCGGCGAAGGACGAGGCGACGCCGTGCCGCGCCTCCCTCTGCGGCGCCGGGGCGAAGTGCATCCGGAGCACGGGGCGCTGCGCGACGGCGCTCGCGGCCGGCGACTGCGAGCCGGGGTGCGCCTCCGGGCAGGCGTGCATCGACGACGGCGGCTCGCCGGCGTGCGCCGCGACCTCCGACGGCAACCGGATCGAGACGTACCCCGAGGCGATCGGCGACTACATCGCGATGGCGCCCGACGATGCGGGCGGGTTCGGCCTGGCGTTCTACGATCGCATCCACGGCGACGTGGTGATCGCGTCGAGGTCGATGGGCGCGTGGGAGACCCGCATCGTGGACGGCGCGGCGCCGGACGGGACGGACACGGGCGACGTGGGCATGGGGACGTCGCTGTTCATCGATCGCGCCGGCGACTGGCACCTCGCCTACGCGGACGGCCGCTCGGAGGGGCTGCGGTACGCGCGGGTGAAGGGAGGCACGGAGGTCGAGCCCTCCGAGGTGGCGGACGACGGGCTCGGGATCGAGGGTGTCCCCTTCGAGGACGGGCAGCACCTCATCGGCGACGACGCGAACGTGTTCGTGACGGCGGCCGGGGAGGTGCGCATCAGCTACCAGGACGCCACGAGCGGGACCCTGCGGCTCGCGATCGGGACGAAGAGCGGCGACGGCCACAGCTGGCTCATCCAGGAGATCGCGCAGGAGGGGTTCGCGGGCGCCTTCTCGCGCATCGTGGAGGTGGACGGGCGGCTGCTCATCGCGAACTGGTGGCGCGCCGGCGGACAGACCACGAAGGGAGACGTGGCGCTCGTCACCCCCTGAAGCGCGCGCCGGAGCGCGAGCGCCTGGGCCGTGAGACGGCGGGATCACCGCGTGCGGCGTCGCCTTGGAGCGCTCGGCCGACCGATCGCCGTCGAGCAGGCGATCCGCCGACTGGGTATGCTCCTGGGTCGGCGCGGCCAGGGCGCGGGTGCGTCTTCTGCGAGGATCCGCAGGCAGAGCGAAGCGTCACAGGAAAGGCTTGGGATGATGAGAGCGACGGAACGAACGAGCAGCAACGCGGTGAGCAACGCATCCCCTGCGCCGTCCGGTGGAGCGCAGGGTCAGGCCGGTGCGCCCGCGCGGCGCGCCGCGCGGCGGCGGATCGGCGTCCCGTTCTCGCTGTGGCTGTTCCCCGCCGCGTCGGCCGTCGCGGCGCTGCACCTCGCCGGGTGCTGGCCGCTGTCCTACGTCGAGGATTGCAAGGAAGACTCGAGGTACTGCCCCTCCGAGCCGACGGGCGGCGGCAACGGCCCTGGCCCCACGTGCGAGCCGGACCCGACCCAGGATGCGAGCACCGTGGTGGACCGGTGCGCGGTGTTCGCGAGCGCGGGCGCGGCGTCCGAAGGAGATGGGACGAAGGCCAGGCCGTACGCGTCGCTTTCGGAGGCGCTCGCGAACGCGAACGGCAAGCGGGTGCTGGCGTGCTCGAGCGGCGTATTCGCGGAGAGCGTCACGGTCAGGGCGGCCGTCGAGGTGATCGGCGGCTTCGACTGCGGCGCGGGCTGGGCGTGGAGCCCGGCGGCACGGAGCGCCATCGACGGGCCCGCGAACAAGGTGGCGCTCACGCTGACGGAGGAAGCGGGCGGGGCACGGGTGCGGAGCTTCACGATCAGCGCGGCCAACGCGACGGCTCCGGGCGGGTCGTCGATCGGCGTGGCGGTCGCGGACATCGACGCGCAGCTCGAGCAGGTCGACGTGATCGCGGGGAACGGGGTGAACGGCGCGAGCGGCGAGACGCCGGAGGTCGTGCAGGATGGCGCGGACGCGCTGGAGGACGTCTCGAGCGCGTGCCTCGTGGCGGTCTACAGCGGCCAGCCCGGCGTGACGACCTGCGCGGATGGCGAGACGAGCGGCGGCGTCGGCGGCCTGGGTGGACAGCCCGCTGTGGATGAAGGGCGCGGGCAGACCGGTAGCGACGGCACGCCTGGTGCGGCCTCCCCGCCCGCATCCGGCATCGGCGGCATCGGACACGGGCAGACCGGAGAGACGGGAGAGACGGTGGAGTGCAGGGACGGCGCGAGCGGCGCGAGGGGCGCCTCTGGCGGCGCTGGCACAGCTGGCAACGGCACAACGCTGACGCTGGCCAGCATCACCGGAGGAGACGGCGGCACAGGCGTCGGCGGGACGCGCGGTCAAGGCGGAGGAGGAGGCGGCGGCGCGAAAGCAGGACGTTTCTGCATGTCCAGCGGGGGTGGCTACATCGACGGCGCGGGCGCCAGCGGCGGCGGCGGCGGGGCCGGCGGCTGCGGTGGGACGGGAGGCGGCGGTGGCAAGGCCGGTGGGTCGAGCATCGGGATCCTCAGCCTGGGGACCAAGCTGGCGCTGACCGATGTGACCATCGCCGTCGGCAAGGCGGGCCATGGAGGCGAGGGCGGAGGTGGAAGCCCCGGCGGCGAGGGCGGCATGGGGGGCAAGGGGGGGAGTCGCGTCTCCGGCGCTGGCTCGCTCGCGGGTTGCATGGGTGGCAAGGGCGGTGCGGGCGGCGATGGCGGCCCTGGCGGCGGCGGCCGAGGCGGCCACGCGGTGGGCATCGCCTACAAGGTCACGCCGAGCCCCGCGGCCGCCGAGGTGCCGTTCACTGGAGGCACGGCTGGCAACGGCGGTTCCGCCGGTCTCGGTGGCTCCCCCGGAAGCGGCGGCGCGGCCGGGGTGAGCGGCGCTTGCTGGGATTTCGCCACGAACCAGAGCTGCCCGCGGCCGTGATCGGCGCCGCCGCGCCGTCAGGCGCTCAGCGACACCGCGCGGATCTCCGCCGTCGCCGGGCCGCTCACACGCGCGCGCTCCGCGGCCACGAGATCGAGGAGCTCTTGCCGGGTCGCCTGCCCGCTGTCGAGCAGCGCGCGCATCGCGCCGTCCACGCAGCCCTTCACCCGCGCCAGGCGGGGAGCGCTCTCCCCGCCCTCCCGCGCGGTCAGCATGTCGTGCAGCATCCGCCTGAGCCCCGCCATCGCTTCGGTCTTCGAGCGCATCGCCATCACCTCGCCCGATCGGCCTAGCGGAGGCGGCGCGATCCGGCCAAGTTTCAGGCGCGCGGCAGCTTGCCCAGCGCGAGGTCCGCAGCGTCGCGCTCGATCCCCGCGAGCGCGACCCCCGGGCCCTTCCGTGGGACGAGCACCACGCGGCAGCGGCCGCGCGTCGCCGTCTCCAGGTGCGACAGCCCGAAGTCGAGCGCCGCGCCGAAGGCGAAGACGAGCGCGCCCATGCCGAGCAGCTCCGGGGAGCCCGCGCGCGCGCCGTCGACGAGCAGCGACACGCCCAGGTACGTCCCCAGCCCCAGCGCGACGAGCCCCGCGTAGAGGGCGAGCCGCGGGTAGCGCACCTCGCGCGTCGCCCGGAGGAGCGCCTCGACCGGGATGTACGTCTCCCGCTCCTTCAGCGTCCGGCCGAACAGCTCGGTCCGGCTCCGGACGGTCACGCCCTTCGGGCCGACCTCCAGCGCGGCGGGCCGGCGGTACCGCAGAAGGAAGCGCCCGGCGAGCCGGAGGACGTGCATCACGAGCAGGATCCCCGTCGCCGCCAGCAGCACGAGCGCCACCGGCCCGCGCGGCGGCGGTGACAGCTCGCCCGCGAGCCGCGCCGTCGCCCCGCCGTCGCGCTCCGGCGCCCACCTCTCGTCCCCGGTCGCCCCGGCGCTCTCCTGCGCGGCCCCGCTGGCGCTCGGCGCGCGGCTCGGCCGCCTGGCGGGCGACAGCGCGTCGCGCAGCAGCGAGCGCACGATCGGATCGCGCACGTCGTCCACCAGCGCCGCGGCTTCGGCGCGCGCATCGGGCGAGGGGCTCCCCCGCAGCGCCGCCGCGGCGATGATCGCGCCCGCCCGGCCGAGCTGCGGCAGCGCGCCCTGGTCGGCGCGCCGGACCAGCGCGGCGATCGACCGCCAGAGGCCCGCGGCGCGCTCGCCCAGCGCGGCGTCCAGCGCGGTCAGCGCGTCGACGGAGGTGTACGTCGCCAGCCAGACGAGCGCCTCGGCGACGCGGCCCTCCGCCTCCGGCCCGTCGGGCGGCGAGAGCGCGACCCCGCGCGCGAGCAGCGTGGCCAGGAGCACACGGGTCGCGCTCCCCGCGCCCTCGCTCGTGCCGCGCTCGAGCGCCCGGACCACGTTGCCGAACCGGGTCTCCGCGTCGGCGACCGACAGGCCCGCCCGGTCGACGAGCTCCGCGAGGCCGCCCTCCAGGGTCGTCCGTCGCTCGTCCGCGGCGGCAAAGGCCGCGGTGTGGACGACCCGCGCGAGGTCGTCGCCGCGGGGGTGTCCGGCAAGCTCATCGAGCACGGCGTACGGAGAGTGTTCGGGCGTCATCGGCGCGGGCTGGTCGGATTAACTGAACGCCGCCGCTTTGGCTAGTGTTCCGCGCGGCCCGGGCCGCGCTCCGCCCCGGCACGGCCCCCGTGACCCCGGCGCGGCCGCTCTCGCCCCGCGCGCTACGGCTTCCGCGCGCCGCCCTGCTCCAGGAGCGCCTTCTCCACGAAGCCCATGATCAGCTTCAGCTGCCGGTTCGTGACGTGGAGCTTCGACCAGATGACCTTCCCGTCGGTGTTGAAGGCGATCTCATCCACCACATCGATCCTCGTGATCCCCAGGTCGATGGTCCGGATCGCGTTCAAGGTCTTCGTGAGCTCCTGCGCGTGAACCAGCGCATCTTCAGCGGATTCATCGCCCGCCGTGAGGGCGAGGTCCGCGCCCCCGTCCTTGGTCGGCGTGACGGTGAGGCGCATCCAAGCGAGGCTGCGCGGGACCGCCTGGACCCCGCGGAACGCGTTCGCGGGCGTGAGCATCGAGACGACGATGCCCGCCGTCGAAGATTTGTTGAATCCTTTCATGGACTTCAACTTGGACAGCTGATCTTCTTCAGCAGCGGGAAGGACCACGAGCAATCGCCGGTCCGGGACCATCGCGAAGATGCGCTTGCTGCGGTCGGCGGTGGCCCGCGCGGCGGGGACGGGGGCGTCTTCGATCCACGAGCCGTTCGACCGCTGCACGATGACGTCGACGGCCGCGCGCATGGTCTCCTCGGGCGCCCGGTAGTCCATGACGGCGACGACCTTGCTGGAGTCGCGGAGCTGCGGCCCGGCGATGAGGAGGTGGTCGATGTCCCGGATCGGGTCGACGGCGGTGTCGCTGAAGAAGGACTGCCACTGGGGGATGGTCGTCAGGATCCGGCCGAACCACGCGCCGAGCTCGTGGTTGCGGAGCCGGTCGCCGGCGATGAGCACCTGGACGTTCGGGTCCTTCGACGCGAGCTTGCCCGGCGCGCCCGCGGCGCTCAGCGGGGTCCGCAGGTTCGGGGGGTCGCCGTCGTTCTCCGTGCCCCCGTCGCCAGACGCGTCCGGGCCTGCGTCGCCTGGCGGCTTCCGGCGCGGCCGCTCGGGCGCGCCCGCGTCCGGCGCCTCCGGCGAGGCGCTCGCCGACGCGGCGGGCGGCGTCGCGGGCGCAGCGGCGCCCGCCCCGGAAGGCGCCCCCTCGCCGCCGCTCGCGGAGGGCGCCGCCGCGACCGCGCTGGGGTCGTCGGCGAGGAGATCGAGATCGATCGGCACGATCGTCTCGCCAGCGTCGTAGTCGGCCAGCTCGCCCCGGAGCGCGAACATCGCGTCGAGCCACGCGAACAGCGGGGTCGGGAGCAGGGGCAGGTGCAGGAGCGCCGCGACGACGGCCGCGGTGACGAGCGCCCGCCTGGACGCGGCGCGAACGAGCGGGACGACCGCGGTGCCACGGCCCACGCGCTGGGCCTCCGTCGTGTTGTTCAAGCCACGCCCCGGGGTCCGTTCCGCCACGGCGGTACCCTAGCAGCAGCCGTCCGAACGGCATCCATGCCCCGGAGCGCGGCCGCGCCGCGCGTCGCGGCGTCGTGGCACGTCGTTCGCTCAAGCGATGGTCATGCGATGTCGCCTGCCCCGGCGTCCGCCGTCGTCAGCTCGAGGGGCGCGCGCTCCGCAGAGAAGTGGATCGACACGTGAGTGACCAGGTACTAAGACCGCCGAGCCGACCCGACCCTACGGGTCGATCATCAGACCGCGAGGATCGGGAAGGCCGGTCCTCGCCCAACGCTGTGGATGCGATGAACCGCTCTCAGGCGCCCCGCCCCCGCGGGCAGAAGGACCCCGCACGATCGCACGGCAGCGGCAATGTCCGCACCGACGACCTGCGGAACCCGCAACCGGCGCCTGGCGCCGGACGCGCCGGCGGCGCGCGCACCTCGCTCGTGTCCAGCGCGCTCGGGTTCATCGCCGCGGCGGCCTTCGCCGGCACCGCGGCGTGGGCGAGCGGCTGCCAGGGCGAGGCCCCTCCCGGCCCCTCCACCGAAGGCGACTCGCCGCCCGAGCGGACATCGTCCCTCCCCCGCCCCGCGCCCGCGTCCTCGGCGCGCGCCGCCGCGTCCGCCGAGGCGCCCAGGGAGGCCCCGGCCACCGCGCCCTCCGAGGCCCCGGAGCCGCCCGCGCCCGACACGCCGTACACGGGGCCGCTGCTCGGCTCGATCATGCCGCAAGCGTCGGTCTATCCGACGATGGAGTTCTCCAAGCAGCGGCTCGGCTACATCCGGCTCGGCGGCAAGGTGCCGGTCGATCCGAAGCCGATCAAGGGCGGGAGCTGCGCCAAGGGCTGGTACCGCCTCCTCGACGGCGGCTACGTCTGCGGGAGGTCGGCCACGACGGACCTGTCGAACCCCCAGGTCCGCCTCGGCATCACGCCGCCGAACCTCGACGAGGTCCTCCCGTACAAGTACGCCTTCAACACGACCCACGGCACGCCGCTCTACCGCTCCGTCCCCTCGAAGGACGAGATGACGCGCTACGAGCCGTACCTCGACTCCGCGAAGCGCAAGCGGAAGGAAGAGGAGAAGCAGCGCGCCGAGGCGCTGTACGAGGAGACCGAGAAGGAGGTCGCCGCGGCGGCCGCCGCGCGCGCCGCGGCGAGCGCCGAGGCCGCCGCGAGCTCCGCGCCGGTGGCCGCCGTCGCCGCGGATCCGGCTGCAGTCGAGGACAAGGCGGCGGCCGTCGCCGCGGCCGCGTCGCTCGGCATCGCGCCGGCGCCGGTCGAGGAGGAGCCCGAGAAGCCCTGGTGGGAGAACGTCGACGAGAAGGGCAGGCCGCTCAACGTCACGCTCGCCGATCTCGACAAGGACGCCGACTCGACGGTCGCGAAGCGGATGGTCAAGGGCTTCTTCGTCGCGGTCGACAAGACCTTCGGGTGGAACGGCCGCAGCTGGTACAAGACGACCGCGGGCCTCGTCGCGCCGAGCGACCGCATGTACATCATCAAGCCGCCGGCCTCGCAGGGCATCGACTTCCCCGAGGGCGCGAAGTCGGTCGGCTTCATCCTCGCGAAGTCGGCGAGCAAATACCAGTTCGACGCCGAGAAGAAGTCCGTCTCCGTGGCCGGCTCGCTCGAGCGCTTCGCGGCGTTCGGCCTCACGGGCGAGAGCCACACCCACAGGTCGACGGTGTACCGGAAGACCACCGAGGGCTGGTGGATGAAGGGCGCCGACGGGACGTACACCGATCTCGGCGCCCCGCCGCCGGATCTCGCGCCGGGCGAGAAGTGGATCGACGTGAACCTGTCGCGCAAGACGCTCGTCGCGATCGAGGGCGACAAGCCCGTCTTCGCGGCGCTCGTCTCGCCGGGGAGGCGCTCGAAGGACAAGAAGAAGGACCACGCCACGCCCACGGGGGTGTTCCGCATCCGCGAGAAGCACATCGCGACAACGATGGACGGCGACGGCACGGTCGCGGGCGATCTGCCGTACAGCATCGAGGACGTGCCGTTCGTCGCGTATTACGACGGCTCGTACGCCCTCCACGGCGCCTTCTGGCACGGAAACTTCGGCCGGGAGATGAGCCACGGCTGCGTGAACCTCTCGCCGCTCGACGCGAAGAAGGTCTTCTTCTGGAGCGAGCCCAGGCTCCCGCGCGGCTGGCACGGGGTCTGGGCCACGCCGGAGAACCGCGGCACGCTCGTGTCCATCCACGAGTGAGCGGGCCGCGCGGCCGCGCGGCCGAGGACGCAGCAACACAGTACGCTCCCCATCGAGCGGGCCGCGCGGGAGCGGTCGGACCGGGCTCGCCGCGACGCGTGGGTACGAGCGCGCGCCGGAGCCGCGCCTCGCCTGGACCCACCTGGCGAGCCTGGCCGCCTGCCGTCCTGCCTCCGCCGGTTGCTGGAAATCCGGGCGGGCCGTGCCCGGAACAGCTCGAACGGTCGCTTTGACAGGGCTCCCTCTTGACTCGGGGCTCCCCTTCGCACACTTGTGGAGCCGCCATGGACCAGTTCTCGGCGCACCTCGACCGCGGGTGGGATCTCGTCCAGCGCGGGGACACGCGCGGAGCAGAGGCGTCGGCCCGACGGGCGCTCGAGCTCGATCCGAACTCGCCGGAGGCTCACAACCTGCTCGGCTTCGTCGCGGCCCTCGAGGGCGAGGGCGAGGAAGCCATCGAGGCGTACCGCCAGGCGATCGCCCTCGATGACACCTACCTGGAGGCGATGCTCAACGCCGCCGAGGTCTACATCCACCCGCTCGGCGATTTCGACCAGGCGATCGAGATGTGCGACCAGGCGCTGGATCTGGCCGAGGTCGACGAGGAGATCATCGACGCGCTCCTCCTGAAGTTCGACGCGCTCCTCGGCAAGGGGGATCTCGACGAGGCGGCCCAGGTCGCGGCGAGGATCCCCGAGGGCCCCTACGACAACCCGAACCACACCTTCCTCGTGGGCCGCGCGTTCTACGAGATCGGCCAGGCCGACAAGGCCGCCGCCCTCATCGAGGAGGCGGCGCTCAAGGACCCGCGGCACGCCGAGGCCCACTACTACCTCGGCCTCATCCGCGACGAGCGGGGCGATGTCCGCGGCGCGACGCAGGCCTTCCTGCGCTCCCGCGAGCTCGACGTCGAGCTCGGCATGCCCCCCTGGGCGCCGAGCCGCGAGGGCTTCGTGACGCTGGCCCAGAAGACGGTCGCCGCGCTCAACCCCGTGCTCCGGCGCTACGTCGAGGGCGCGGAGCTCTACATCTCCGACGTGCCCGGGATGGAGCTCGTCGCCGAGGGCGTCGATCCCCGCGCGCTGGTCCTCCTGGACGGCCTCAACGCCGACGAGCGCGAGCGGGGCCTCCGCGGCAGCGCCGAGGTCCACCCGTGCGCGCGGGTCTTCGTCTACGCCCTCAACGTCGCCCGCCTCGCGGGCAGCATCGAGGCGCTGGAGCGCGAGATCAACCTGGCGCTCGAGCGCGAGATCACCGCGACGTTCCTCGAGGCCGAGCAGAACGAGCGGACCGAGAAAGAGCTCAACTGATCGGGCGAGGCGCTCCTCGCCACGACCGCCGCGCCGCGTGCGGGGCGGCGCTCACTTCCACTTGACGGCGATGATCTCGGTGCTGATGCCGGGTGACGAACGGATGATGACGGAGCTCATCAGCCGATGCACCGCTCCGAGCCCGACGCCGAGCCCCTGACCGGGCATCCTCGGCGTCAGCCGCGCGGAGCTCGACGAGGACGGGCCGCGATCGCTCTTCGGCCCGACGTCCTCGAGCAGCGCCAGCTTCGGGTCCAGGCCTGGGCCGGAGTCGCGCACGATCACCTCGACGCCCCACCGACCGCCGCCCGTCTGCGTGTCGTCGCGGATCGCGCGGATGCTGATGCTCCCGCCGCCGCCGTGGCGCACCGCGTTCGACACGAGCTCGGCGATCGCGATCGCGAGCTCGTGCTGGGCGCGCTCCGAGAGCCCTGCCCAGCGCGCGATGTGCGCGCCCTCGGCCGCGCAGGCGAAGCGATCCTCCTCGCGCGTGACGGGGATGCTGAACGCAGGCGGGGACCGCTGCGTCACGCCGCGCCCCTGTCGCGGACCACGGCGACGACGCACGTGGCGTCATCGAACGACTTCTTGTGGGCGTCGACGATCCGGCGCGCCATCTCCTCGGGGTCGAAGTCGCGGAACGCGCCGAGATCGAAGCCGCTGGAGATCCCGTCGGAGTGGAGCAGCACGACATCGCCAGGCGATATGGGGAAGCGAAAGCTGCGGAGCCGCCGCACGCGCCGCCCGAGGATCCCCGCCGAGCAGAAGCTCGGCATGGCCGTCCGCGTGATCGCCTTCATCGCGATGTTGCCGACGCCCGAGAACTCGAGCTCGCCCACGCTCTCGTCGATGCGCAGGAGCGCAGCCGCGGCGCCGCGCGTCGACGCGAGCTGCTCCCCTGCCCCGGTCAAGAGATCCTCGATCGGCATCGACGCGTGGTCCTCCACGTAGCGGCAGAACGCGGAAGCCGCCTGCGCGGCGTGGGGACCGTGGCCGAGCCCGTCGGCGAGGCCGATCAGCACCCACGGGGACTGTCGGACCACCACCACCTCGTCGCCGGCGATCTCCTCGCCGGCGGCGACGCAGCACGCGGTCCCGATGGCGACCGTCATCCGAGGTACTTCCTGACCGTCACGGTCGTCCCCGCGCCGGGCGCCGTCTTGACGTCGAACGCATCCATGAGCGCCTTCGTGCCCCGGAGGCCCGCGCCCATGCCGTGACGCGAGCGGTACTTGCCGCTCAGGATCTCCGGCAGGTTCGTGATCCCAGGCCCGTTGTCCTGCGCGACGATCTCGATCGCGCGCATCGGCGAGGTGAGCGAGCGGACGACGACCTGCCCGCTGCCCGCGTACCTGACGATGTTGCGCCCGAGCTCGGAGATCGCCGTGACGATCTTCGTCTGCAGGACGTCGCTGACGAGGTGCTCGATGCAGAGCTCGCGGCCGGCTGACCGCGCGCGCAGCACGTCCTCCTCGTTGCGCACATCAATGGTGATCTCGCGCGGCGCGGGGGCCGCGTGATCGAGCTCACCGAGCTCGGAGATGCACCGATCGAGCTGCGCCTGGTCGCGGACGAACAGCTTCACCCCGCGCTTGACCTCGACGAGGAGGCGCCGGAGATCACCCTCGCGCGCGACCAGCGGATCGACCTTCGCCTGCCGGATCCCGCAGTCGATGACGCTCTTCCTCACCGCGGGCGAGAGGAACTGCGCCAGCACCGTCTCGATCTGATCGGTGATCGAGCGGCCGACGATCTGCGGAGACGACGGCACGGGGCCGCGCCCCGACTGCGGCGTACCCGGCAAGCGCGTCGACACCGGTCCGCTGGACCGGCTCGACGGCGGCCCCGTGGCGCCGCCGCTGGAGGGCGGTCCGTCACGAGGAGGGATCTTCATGCGACACCTCGTTCGTGAGCTCCGGCGGCATCATGTCGTCCTCCGCGGACGGCGCGAGCATCTCGACGGCGCGCTCCAGGTTGAGCGCCGTCACCACGCCAGGGATCTCGAGATCCATCTCCACGAGCGCGATCGCGACCGCGGGGCGCAAGCCGCACACCGCCGTCCGGACGCCCATCAGCCGGGCCGTGAGCGCGATGTCACGGATGGCGCGGGTGAGATAGCTATCGAGAATCTCGACACCGGAGAGGTCGACGATGAGGCCGCGGGGAGATCGCGCTTCGATCGACCCGGTCACGTCGTCGCGCAGCTGCTCCACCTGGCCGTCGGTGAGCCCGCCCTGCACCGAGACGATTAAGTTCCCGAAGAGGCCCACGATGGGGACCCTACCCGCTTGCATCAAGTGGACGTCTCCTTCCTCGCGCTGAGCTGCAGCTGTGTCGTGGTCATTGCACCGCTGCCCGACGGATCGAAGGCGGCCCGCGGGCCGCCAGGTGTGTACGGCTGTCCTGTCTGCTTCTCGTTGTCTTTGGCCGCGCCGCGGCGGGTCCCCATGAGGGACGCGGGCGTCGGCTTCTGGCCGGCGAGCGCCATGCTCTCGCGCAGCGCGTGCTTGAGGTTGCGCGCGGCGCGCACGGTGCCGAGGTTGATGCCGAGCTCCACCATCGTCTGCGCGACGGCGGGCCTGACCCCGGTGATCCGACACCGCGCGCCGAGCAGCTCGACCGCCTTCATCAGCTTCATGAAATGGTCGGCCGTCCGCGTGTCGATCACCTCGACGCCCGTCACGTCGATGATGACGTAGCGCGACTGGCGGCGGACGATCTCGTCGAGCAGCCGCTCCATGATCTGGGCGCTCCTGCGCGAGTCGACGACGCCGATGATCGGCAGCGCGAGGACGTCGTCCCACAGCTCGAGGATGGGCGTCGAGATCTCGTCGATCGCGTAACGGAGCCGCTCGACGAGCTCGCTCTTGGCGCTCTCGCTCTCCACGAGGTCGCGGTTCTTCGCCTCGAGATCCTCGATGAGGCGCTTCTTCTCGGTCGCGTCGCGGAACACGGCGACGGCGCCGGAGATCGCCCCGTCCTTGCCCCGCATCGGGCTGGCGCTGACCGTCAGGAACAGGCCGGACACCGGGCCGGTCTCGATGCGCGGCTCGGAGAACACCGGCGGCACGCGGACCGACCGCGGCTCGACGTCGTCCCCCTGCGGCCCCGCGGTGGGCGCGAGCGTCGGCATCGCGCCGCCCGTCATGCCGTTGGATCGGCGGGCGACCCGCGCGTCCTGGTCGGCGGACTTCCTCGCGAAGAGCTCGACCTGATCGACCGTCTCGCCGCGCAGCGCGCGCGACAGCGGGTGCTCGGACATCGGCCAGGGGGTCGCGCGATCGGGGAAGAACAGCGTGGCGTCGCCGGGCCCCACGTCGTCCCCCGAGGCGAGGTCGAGCGGCGCGCGGCCGAGCATGTGCTCCGCGGCCGGGTTGCGCATCAGGAGCTCGCCCCTGTCGTCAACGACTGCGACGCCGTCCGCCATGCTGTCGAGCACGAGCTTGAAGATGCCAGCCTGTCGCCGCAGCTCCTCGTCCGCTCGGGCCAGCTGCTCGCCGCGCTCGCGCGCCTCGCGCGTCGCCCGGTCGAGCTGCGCGGCCTGCTCCTTCGCCGCGCGCTCGTGCCCCTCGATCTGCTGCTCGAGCGTCGCGACGCGCTCCGTGAGCCTCGCAATCTCTTGCCGCAGAGCTTCTTCGCTCATCGCGAACTCCCCGTCGTAAGCCCGCGCGCGCCGTGCGTGGCGCCAGGCAGCGCGTCCCTCCGGTGCGCGGCGCGGCGAATCCCCTTGCAGGACTGCTCCAGATGCGCGCGCCGGGAGGATGAGCCGCGCGGGCGAAGCGAGACGGCCACGGAGAGCGCGTGGCTCTTCGCCGTCCTGTCCGTCCTTTGCACGCTCGTGACGCTCATTTCTTCTCCTCGCAGGGTGCCCTGTCCCAGGCGGGGACCGTGTCCAGCACCAGTCGAGAAACACAGCTTATCGCCAACCGGGTAACCCACCGTCAAGCTTCGCGTCAGCCATGCGTGTCGCTTGTGGCGACGGCATCCACCGTCGCCCAGCCGAGGTAGCCCGTGCCCGCACAAACGCGCCCGTGCCCCGCGTCACGATCGAGCACGCCAGAAGCAGCTTATGCCGCGCCGCAGCGCAGCCGAGCTCGGTCGGCACGCACCTCCTGCTTCCGCTCCTCGGGTGTGCGGATGGAGAGGGTCCAAGCTCACGTGAGGTTCCGCCCATAACGACGCGCGCCGGTCACCTGCGCGGATTGCGTGATCACAGCCGCGCGCGGGTCGCTCCACCTCAATCGCCGAGGCTCTGACGCTCGCGAGCGCGCCGTCGCTTGGCCTTGCGCTTCGAGTCGGCCGGGCGCTGAGGGTCCGGGCCGCTCTCGCCCGTGGTCGGGGCGCCCGCGTCGAGCCAGCGCCACAGCGCCATCTGGTCCGCGGTCGCCCCGTGACGGATGGCGCGCTTCAAGATCTTCTTGGCGAGCACCAGCTTGCCGCATCGGGCGAGCGCGTGCGCGTAGCTCGCGGCGATGTCGGCCTCGCCTGTCTGCGCCTCGGTGGCCTGCGCCAGGAGCGGCAAGGCGTCCTGCGGGCGGTTCAGCGCGACGTCGTAGAGGTGCCCCAGGTTGTGCGCGTACCAGGGGTTCTCGGGCGCGATGGCCAGCGCGCGCTCGTAGGCGCGCGCGGCGTAGCGGTAGTTGCCGAGCAGCGACTGCGCCAGGCCCAGCACCGCCCAGGCGCCGTCGTCCTCTTCGTGGAACTGAAGCACGCGGCGCGCGAAGAGCGCGGCGCGCCACGGATCGTGCTCCACGCCCATCTCCGCGAGGTGGCGGTGCGCGTAGAGCCACGGCTCGCTCCCGGGCGCCGTCGCGCGGGCCAGGCGCGCGAGCAGCGGGAGCACCCTGTCCGCATCGAGCTTGTCAGCAAGCGCTCGATCGATGTCCCGTCGAAGCCGGTCGATGTCCTCCGCTCCACTGCGCCCCATCCCTTCCGTGATACGACCAGTGGGCGAGCTTGGCTAGCGCGTTGCGCGCCGAGCGGCGACGCCTGGACGACGTCGCACGCAAGCCCCCACCGACGTACCATCGACCTGCGCCGCCAGGCGGTGTCGTGCGCCGCGCGGAACCGCTTGAAACGCCCGCGTGGAGCCCGCTCCGCCGCCATGTGGCAGCGGACAGACGCTCTTGCGTCGATCCGCGCGACCCGCGCTCAGGCGTCCTCCGCCACCTCTTCGGCGCTTGACGTGCGCTCCCGAGCCTGCTCCGCGCGCGCCTCCTTGCCCGCGATCGTCGCGCCGTTCAGCGTCGCCACGACCCGCGCGAGCTCGGCCTTCGGGACGCTGACGAACGCGTTGCGCTCGCGCACCCGGATGCGCCGGATGTCCCCCTTGGCCATCCCGCCCCGCTCGATGAGCGCGCGCTGAAAATCCGCCGCGCGCGCGCCGTCGCGGCGGCCGAGGTTGATGAAGACCTCGACGAACTCTCCGTCCGCCTCGTCGCGCGAGGGCTCGGCGCGCGGCGCTTCGCCGGCCTCGCCGCTCTCGATCTCGACCGCGGCCTCGCCGGTGGCCGACGGCAGGGCGCCGCTCGCGCGCTCGCGCTCGCCGCCGCGCGACACCGGCGAGCCGGGCGCCGGAGACGGAGGCTCGCCGAGGATCGGCTCGTCGTCGCCCTCCTCCTCGGGCGGCTGCCACATGGTGAAGTCGGCGTGGCGCGAGAACGGCTGTCCCGACGCGCCGCCCTGAGGCCTGCCCGGCGCGGCGCCAGCAGCGCCAGCGGCGCCAGCGCCGCGGCGCGCCGACAGCAGCGTCGCGGCGGGCCGATCGCGCAGGCGCTCCGCCGGGCCGCGGCCCGGCCCGCCCTCGGCTCGCGGCGGCTCGATCCGCATCAGCGGCTCCGGCCGCGTGAGCGGCTCGACCGAGACGGGGCCGTCATCGCGCGCCCGCGCCCCCTCGGGCCGGCGCGGCTCTTCCCCCCCGGGCGCGTCCGCGCCGCGAGGGCCTCGCCGCCCCTCGTCCCGGCGGAGGCGCAGCGATCGCCGATCGCGCTCCCGCCCGCGGTCCCGATCGCCCTCGCGGGCCAGCTCGCGTTCGCGCTCGCGCTCGCTGCGCTCCGTCTCGGGCGAGCGCGGCTCGGCCGAGTCGGCCGCGCGGGGGATCGCCTCCCGCGCCGCCCGCCCGCGCGCCGCGGGCTCGGGCTTCGTCGACGGATCGGTGCCCCGCCCCTCGCTCTCGCGCGCCGCCGCGCGCTGCGGCTGCTGGGCGCGCCGCGCGGCGCTCGCCTCCTCCTGCGCCGTCGGCCGCGCGCCGAGGTGATCGCGCAGCAGGCCCGCCACGATCGCCTCGGCCTGGTCGTGCGTGAGCAGCCGGCGCGCGAGCGAGAGATCGTCGCGGTGCGTGCCCTTCGACAGGAACGCCTCGGCGAGCATCGCGACGAGATCGGCCTCGGCGCGCGTCTTGAGCTCCCCCTCCGTGGGGAGCTGCTTCTCGAGCGGGCGGATCTTGTACGTCAGCCGGAGGATGTAGAGCGGCCCGACGTCCTGCGGCGTGATCAGCGCGATCGCCGTGCCGGTGCGGCCCGCGCGGCCGGTGCGGCCGGTGCGGTGCACGTACGCCTCGGCGTCCTGCGGGAAATCGTAGTTGATGACGTGCGTGAGGTGCGAGATGTCGATGCCGCGCGCGGCCACGTCGGTGGCGACGAGGAAGCGCAGGCGCCCCTCGCGCGTCGCGCTCATCACCTTCTCGCGATCGGACTGCGGCAGATCGCCGTTCAGCCAGTCGGCGTCGTAGCCCTGGCGCTTCAGCGCCCCGGCGACCGCCTCGGTCTCGTCCTTCGTGTTGCAGAAGACGACCGCGTTCTCGGGGTTCTCGACCTCGATGATGCGGACGAGGGACGTCAGCTTGTCGCCCGTGATCAGGTAGACGTAGTGCTGGATCTGGAGCGCGCCGACGGCGTCGCCCGAGAGGGTGATGAACTCGGGCGAGCGCAGCTTGCTGCGCGCGATGCGCTCGATGTCGGGCGGGAGCGTCGCCGAGAACAAGAGCGTCTGGCGCTCCGGCGGCAGCTCGGCGAGGATCGCGGTGAGCTCGCGCTCGAAGCCCATCGAGAGCATCTCGTCGCACTCGTCGAGCACGAGCAGCCGGATGTGCTTGGCGACGATCGTCCCGCGGCGCAGGTGGTCGAGCACGCGGCCCGGCGTGCCGACGATGACCTGCGCGCCCGCGGCGAGCGCGTCGATCTGCCGCTGCATCGGCGCGCCGCCGTAGACGGCGACCACCTTGATGCCCTTGCGCTTGCCGAGGCGCTCGACCTCCGCCGAGACCTGGAGCGCGAGCTCCCGCGTCGGGCACAGCGCGAGCACCTGCGCCTGCGCGAGCGAGCGCTTCACGGCATGATCGACGATCGGGAGCCCGAAGGCCGCCGTCTTGCCGGTGCCGGTGCGCGCCTGCACGACCGCGTCGCGCCCGCGCGTCACCGGCTCCCAGACGGCGAGCTGCACCGGCGTCGGGTGGACGTAGCCAATCTCCGCGAGGGTCTCGCGCAGCTCGGACGACAGGGGGAGCACATCGAAGGTAGGCGGCGGCTGGGGCTTGTCGCCGGTCGGCGCTTCACCCGCCACTGCGGCAGGGGGAGAAGGAACGGTCATGTCGGTCATATCGTCCTGCGTGATCGCCGCGTCGGGGTATTATCTCGGGGACGCGGGCCCAAGCTGGCCATCGACGATCGCCCGGACCCGCCGCCGCAGCGGAGCCAGATCGCCTGCCTCGCGCCGCGCTGCGTGCTCCTCCGCATAGCGGAGCCGCTCGATGGCGTCGAGAGCGCGCTCGTTGTCCGCCGAGCCCCGGCACGAGGCGGCCACTCCGTCCCGGTAGGTCCACGCCGGAGCGAGCGTGCTCCTGAAGCGGGCGAGGGCGGCGTCCTCCCCGTCGGTCCCGGGGGCGGCCTCCCTGGCGCGCTCGACGGCCCGGACGAGCGCCAGGAGGCCCTCCTCGCAGCTCGCGTAGGGCGACGGCGCGGCCGGCAGAAAGAAGACCTGCCGGATCAGCTGGAGGGTGCACGAGGTGATGATGAGCGCGGCGAAGCTGTAGTACGCGACCAGCGCGATGCGCCGGCCACGGGCGCGAGGCCCGCCAGGGCGGCGCCGCGCTCCAGGAGGGGGCGCTCCCGCCCCGGTCCCCGGCACGGCCGGGGCGGGAGCGATGGGCGCGGGAGCTTGAGCGGGCATGGGAGCTGCGATTCCTAGGGCGGGCAGGGGTGCGCGGCCGCCGACGGTCGGGCCCCGCTTCCACGGTCCCTTCCGCGCGGGCCAGTGCTATCACCTCGCGGCGGGCGCGACGAGATGCTGTTGGACGGGAGCAGCGCGAGGTGACCGACAGGACCGCGGCGCTCCGCATCATCGCTCGCCGATCCGCTGCGGCGCTCTCCGCGCTGGCCCTCGTCCTGGGCCCGCCCGGGGCCGCGCTGGCTCAGCCGCTCCAGGACAACGCCTACACCATCGACCTCTTCCAGGGGCCCATCCTGGCGCCGCTGCGCGTGACCGGGATCGCCGGCGCCTACGCCGGCTACGCCGAGGGGATCGCCGGCATGGTCGCCAACGCGGCGGCGCCCGCGCTCCGCGAGCCGTTCAGCATGCGCTGGTTCGAGTGGGACGTGGCCGCGTCGATCTCGCTGCCCATCGAGCTCTTCGAGAACAACGATTTCGACAACAGCGGCGACATCGATCTCGATTACTCGAATTTCGTGTACCTGACCCTCGGCGGCCAGCTCCAGGCGGGCGACTTCGGCGTCGGGGTCAACGCCGAGCTGCAGCGGTACTCCCTGACGGACGAGGCCGGCGCCGAGACCACGGTCGTGATCGGCAAGTACCATTTCCTCGGCGGGGTCCGCCTGCTCGGCGACGCGCTCGTGCTGGGCGCCGGCGCGCGCGCGGTGACGCTCAACCTCCAGGCCGAGCAGACCGACCTGACCATGGCGGGCATCTCCCCGGAGCTCGGGGTGCTCGTGCGCCCCGACTGGGCGTCCTACCGGCTCGGCGCCACGTTCCGCTTCCCGGTGAACGGCGGCCGCTTGCTCGGCGAGGGCGTGGTGATGGACGGGCAGGTCCGCCGCGCCGGCGGGCTGATCCTGCCGAACGAGGTCGTCCTCCCCTGGGAGCTCGAGATCGGCCTCGCCGTGCAGGTCGGACCGCGCCCGCTCAACCCGGCGTGGATCGACCCGCGCGTCCAGGAGCGGGAGCTCCGCGAGGCGGTCGCGCGCAGGCAGGCCGCGCGGGAAGAGCGGAGGGAGCGCGAGCTCCGCGCCATCGACGACCCGGAGGAGCGCGCGCGGCGCGAGCGCGTCTTCGCGGCGGAGAGGGCGCGCGAGCGCGCCGCCGACGAGCGCGAGCTCGCCGCGGGGCCGGCCGTCCTCGAGGCGGAGCGGCGCGCGCGCTACTGGAACTGGCCGCGCGAGCACCTGCTCATCACGGCGGAGCTCCTCGTCACGGGCCCGGTGTCGAACGGGGTGAGCCTGGAGCGCTTCCTGGCGCAGAAGCAGCCCGGGAGCGAGCACGGCCCGTCGGCGGTGGGCACCTCGGGCGCGCACGTGAGCTTCTCGCCGCGGTTCGGGATCGAGACCGAGCCGATCCCGGGCCGCGTGCACACGCGGTTCGGCAGCTACTACGAGCCGAACCGCTTCGGCCGCCTGGGGAGCGGGCGCGTCGGCCGGCAGCACTTCACGTTCGGCGCGGACGTCCGCGTGCTCTCGACGACCTTCTGGGGCCTGATCCCGGACACCGCCTTGACGCTGCAGGCGTCGATGGATTTCGCGCCCCGCTATGACAGCGTGAGCGCCGGCATCGGCGTCTGGCACTGAGCGCCGCGGCGCCGCTCACGCTGACAGCGCGCGGCGGTGCTGCTCCGCGAGCAGCACGCGGAGGTGGCTCATCCGGGCGGGGTCGCGCTTGCCGAACTCGTCGAGCGCCGCGGCGACCGCGACCGGCGCGCCGCCGCGGGGCTCCTTCCGGAGCGCCCTCGCCGCCAGCGCGAGCGCGCGGGGGCACAGCACCTCCTCGATGCAGAGCCGCGCGGGCGGCGGCCGCCACGCGGCGTCGCGGTAGCCCCCCGGCGGCGAGGGCTCCGCGAGGAGCGCGAGGCCGTCCGCCTTCGCCTGCAGCGCCGAGAGGATCTCGCGCTCGATCGCGCTGCCCTCCTCGCGATCGCCGGAGCGCTCGATCGTGAACACCGGCTTCGCCGCGCCGCGCCGCGCGGCGCCGAGCCAGCCCTTCCGCCAGCGCACCGCCGTGGCCCTGCTGATGGTCGCCTCGCCGCGCGCGACGAGGCCCGTGAAGGCGCTGAGCATCAGCACCTCGAACGGCGAGAACGCGTCGCCGCCCTTCGCCCCCGCGATGCGCGAGAGGTTCGCGGCGACGACGGGGAGCCCCGCCTCGATCGCGTCCGAGGAACAGAAGAGCGTCGAGCCCGGGCTCGTCGGGTGGAACCCCGTCAGGCTCACGCCCTCGCCGGCGCCGTACCACCCGAGGAGCGCGCGCACGGTCCCCCGGCGGGCGCCGTCGGCCGAGCAGTAAGCCCACGTCGTGCCCCAGAGATCGAACAGCGACCGCACGATCCACCGCGCGAGCCTCGCGCCGAGCAGGACGCTCGCCGCGAACAGCGCGGCGGCCGCGAGGGAGTCGTCCGCGGCCCCGGCCAGGCCCGAGAGGAGCAGCCCGTAGAGCGCCGTGTACGCGAGCAGCAACCCGCTCGTGATCGCGCTCAGGAACAGCTCGATCTTCGGCGACGCGCCGCGCGGCTCGGACCGCCGCCATACGGCGCGGTGAGGCGGCTCGCCGCAGCGAGCGCAAGGGTCCGCGGGGCCACATCGCCGCCGCGTCCCGCAGCCGAGGCAGATGTCGATCGGGGGCAACCGGCTTGGCATCGGTGGTCCAGAATAGTGGCGCATCCTCGGTTCGTCGCCACGACCTGACGCACGGCGCGGGCTCGCCGCGCGCACGGTTTCGCACACGCGCACAGGGCGGGAGCGCGCCCCTGCCCGCTTCGGGCTTGTCGTCGCGCCCTGTCCGGCGCATCGAGACGCGCATGCCCCATCGCCGGCTCCGCATGGTCGCTGTCAGCCACCTCGCCGTCCTCGCCCTGTGCCAAGGCGTCGCCCTCGCGCAGCCGGCGCCTCCCCAGGGCCGACCGGCCCAGCAAGCTCAGCAGCGGCCGGGCCAGCAGGCGCCCGCGACGGCCCCGACGACGGCGGCCGCCGCGCCAGCGGCGATGCCGCAGCGCATCGAGGTGAACGATCCGGCGCTCGCGCCGGTCCCCCCGCCGGCGCGCACGCTGGCGAGCTGGAACGACGCGCGCGCGATGATCGAACAGCGGTCGGTCGACTTCGCCATCGCCGTGCAGGAGGTCGCCCGCGCCGAGGGGGTCGCGCGGCGGGCGCTCGCCGCGGCGCTCCCGAGCCTCGACGCGCGCGGCGACGTGACGCACGAGCTGGCGGGCGGCAGCAGCGTGAGCCCCTCGCTCCCCGCGCCAGGGGAGCCGGGCGCGGGGGCGATAGAGGATGCGCCGACGACCGCGTCGGCGTCGCTCACGCTCCGCCAGCCCATCCTCGCCCCGCGCGCCTGGTACGGGATCGGCACCGCCAGGCGCTCGGTGGACGTCGCCAAGCTGAGCCTGGAGGATCGCCGCCGCGTCACCGTCGGCGCGGTGGCGGACGCCGTCGTCTCGATCGTCACGGCCGAGCGGGTCAGCGAGATCAACCGGGTCGGGCTGCGCAGCGCGCTCGAGCGGCTCGAGCTGACCCGGCGGCGCGAGCGCCTCGGCACCGGCACGAAGCTCGACGTCGTCCGCGCGGAGCAGGACGTCGCCCTCGCCCGCGCGACGCTCGTGTCCGGCGACGAGGCGCTGCGCAAGGCGCGGGAGACGCTCGGGGCCGTGCTGGGCGAGCGCGGCGAGGTCGGCGTCCCGCAGGGCTTCTCGCTGAACGCGATCGCGGCGGAGGTGCAATCGGAGTGCGCCGAGGCGCGCTCGGATCAGCGCGCGGACGTCCGCGCCGCCCGGGCCGAGCTGGAGATCGCGGAGCGCAACCTCACCGACGCGAAGCTCGCGTTCGCCCCGTACGTCGATCTGTCGAGCACGCTGAGCGCCCGCACCGCGATCGGGGACGAGTCCACCCGGAGGGCGCGGTCCTGGGGGTGGTCCATCGGCGCCGTGCTCACCGTCCCCATCTGGGACGGCGGGGCGCGCTACGGCGATCTCCAGATCAGCAGGGCCGCTGTCGAGCAGCAGCGGGTTCGCCTCGGGGCGGTGGAGCGCACCGCGGGGCTCGAGACGACCCAGGCGGTCCGGGGCGTCGCCGTCGCCGAGCAGTCGCGCGCGGTCGCCGAGCAGTCGCGCGACCTCGCGCGCGAGACCGCGCGCCTCACGCAGGTCGCGTTCGAGGCCGGCACCGCGACGAGCTTCGATCTCGTCGAGTCCGGCCGCAGGCAGCGCGAGGCCGAGCTCGATCTCGCGGTGCGGGAGTTCGAGGTGGTGAAGGCGAAGATCACCGCGCTGCTCGCGTCCGCCTCGTGCAGATGAGGTGCGCGCAGGACGTGCGCCCGCCGAGCGCGGCCGCGGCGCGGCGCGCGCCGAGCGCGGCCACGACCTCGCGCGAGGGTTGTGCCGAGCGACCGCGCGAGTAGGCTACGCGCCCGATGGAGCGGCTCGAGAGCTACGTCGAAGGGCAGTGGCGCGCCGGCCAGGGCGCGCCGCACGTGCTCGTCAACCCCGCGACCGAGGAGCCGCTCGCCGAGACGAGCACGGACGGCCTCGATCTCGCGGCCGCGGTGGCGTTCGCGCGCGCCGAGGGCGGGCCGGCGCTGCGCGAGCTCACGTTCGCGCAGCGCGGCGAGCTGCTCCGCGCCATGTCGCGCGCCGCGCACGCCGAGCGCGACGCGCTCATCGACGTCGCCATCCGGAACGGCGGCAACACCCGCGGCGACGCCAAGTTCGACATCGACGGCGCGATCGGCACGCTCGCCTACTACGCCGACCTCGGCGCCCAGCTCGGCGACGCGCGGCTGCTCACGGACGGCGACGGCGTGCAGCTCGGGCGCTCGCCGCGCTTCTTCGGCCAGCACATCCTCGTCCCGCGCCCCGGCGTCGCGGTGCACATCAACGCCTTCAACTTCCCCGCGTGGGGGCTCGCGGAGAAGGCCGCCTGCGCGCTCCTCGCGGGCATGCCCGTCATCACGAAGCCCGCGACCAGCACCGCGCTCGTCGCGCTCCGGCTGATGAAGCTCTTCACCGAGCGCGCCCCGCTGCCGCGCGGCGCGCTCTCCTTCGTCGCCGGCCCGCCGGGCGATCTCCTCGCGCACCTCGGCGGCGAGGACGTCCTCGCCTTCACCGGATCGAGCGCCACCGGCGCCGCGCTCAGGCTGATGCCGGGCCTCGTGCGGGAGGGCGTCCGCGTGAACGTCGAGGCCGACAGCCTGAACGGCGCCGTCCTCGGCCCCGACGCCGTCCCCGGCTCCGAGACGTACGCGATGTTCCTGCGCGACGTCGCGCGCGACATCACCCAGAAGGCCGGCCAGAAGTGCACGGCGATCCGCCGCATCTTCGCGCCCGCGGCCGTCGTCGACGCCGTGCGCGACGACCTCGTCGACCGCCTCCGCGATGCGCGCGTCGGCGATCCCGCGCAGGACGGCGTCACGGTGGGTCCGCTGACCACGTCCGATCAGCTCCGCGGCGTGCGCGCGGGCATCGAGCGCCTCGCGGCGGGCGCCGCGGTGGCGCTCGGCGGCGCCGGGCCCTTCGAGGCGATCGGGGTGCCCCCGGGCAAGGGGTACTTCGTGCCGCCGACGCTGCTCGTCGCGAGCGGCCCCGACGACGCGCCCGCCGCGCACGAGCACGAGGTGTTCGGCCCCGTCGCCACGCTCTTCCCGTACGACGGCGGCGCGGCGCACGCCGTGGCGCTGCTGCGCCGGGGCCGCGGGAGCCTCGTTTGCTCCGTTTACAGCGACGACCGCGCCTTCGCGGCGGAGGTGCTGATCGGCGTCGCGCCGTACCATGGCCGCGTCCTGCTCGGCAGCGAGAAGATCGCCGATCAGGCGCCCGGCCCGGGCACCGTCCTCCCTCAGACGATCCACGGCGGCCCGGGCCGCGCCGGCGGCGGCGAGGAGCTCGGCGGCCTGCGCGGGCTCCATTTCTACTCGCAGCGCACCGCCGTGCAGGGGTCGCGGCCGATCCTGGAGGCGATCCTCGGGGCGAAGGGCGAGCCCCGCCCCGCGCCGGCGAGGCCGTAGATCGCGAAGGCCGGGGTAGCTCTTTCCGTGGACTTTATGGTGAAGTCTCGCTCATGAGCGCGGGCCCGCAACTCATCGGCAAGACGATCGCAGGGCGCTTCCGCGTCACCGGGTTCATCGGCGAGGGCGCGATGGCGGCGGTCTACCGCGGCGAGCAGGACGCGGAGCCGCGCGACGTCGCCATCAAGATCATGCACCCGCAGCTGCTCGGCGACGAGACGTTCGTCACCCGCTTCTACCGGGAGGCGAAGGCGGCGTCGCGCCTCCACCACCCGAACACGGTGCAGATCCTCGACTCCGGCGTGGAAGGGCACCTGCCGTACATCGTGATGGAGCTCGTCGCCGGGCAGGACCTGTTCGAGGTCCTGCTCGCCGAGCGCCGCTTCTCCGAGGCCCGCGCCGCGCGGTTCCTGATCGGCATCACCGACGCCCTCGCCGCCGCCCACGCGCGGGGCATCGTGCACCGCGATCTCAAGCCCGAGAACGTGATGGTCATGCGGGATCCCGCGGATCCGTCGGTCGAGCGCGTGAAGGTGCTCGACTTCGGGATCGCGAAGATGGTCGAGAGGAACACCCGCGGCGGCGACGACGGGCCGAACAGCGCGCCCATCAGCGTCTGGGGCTCGGTCACCACGGTCGGCGTGGTCGTCGGCACGCCCGCGTACATGTCCCCGGAGCAGTGCCGCGGCGACGTCATCGACGGGCGCAGCGACGTGTACGCGTGCGGGGTGCTCCTGTTCCTGCTCGTCACGGGCCGGCTCCCCTTCCCGCCCACGGCCGTCGCGTGGGAGGTGGCGATGGATCACCTCCGGAAGCCGCCGCCCGCGCCGAGCCAGTTCCTGCCGCAGATCCACCCTGCCCTCGAGGCGATCATCCTCACCGCGCTCGCGAAGTGGCCGAACCAGCGCCAGCAGAGCGCGGCCGAGCTGCGCGACGAGCTCGAGCGGCTCCTCCCCCACCTGTCCGACGCGCTGCTCCCTGCCGCCCGAGCGAGCGCGCCCGAGGACGCGCCGACCCTCGAAGTGGCGATGCCGCCGTCGCTCCGGAGCTCCATGACGGCCGCGCCGCCGCTGCGCGAGGGCGATCTGCCGCCGCCGGCGCAGCGGGGCGAGGTGCTGGCGAAGTCCGTGTTCCGCGAGGCGTCGCTGACGGACGGGCCGCCGTCGAGCGCGATCCTGTCGCTCGCCGCGACGCTCCCCGGCATCCCCCTCCCGCGCGAGGCGCCGGCCGGGCCGACGTCGGACGACCTCTCGCGCACGCTCCCCGCGGTGCGGCGGCTCGTCGCGCCGACGAGCGATCCGCCGGCGAGCGACGTCGTGATCCACGATCGCAAGGACTTCGGGCCGCTCCTCCCCGCCGCGGGCGCCCGCGCGCCGTCCCCCAGGCCGGAGGCGCCGCGAGGCGCCGGCGCGACCGCCGCCGCCGCGCCGCCGCGGCCGCCCTCGCGGTCCTCGACCGAGAACGTCATCGAGATCGCGCCGGCGCCGGTCCGGCGCGACCGCCGCCCGCCCGCGCGCCCCACGGACCTGTGGATGGTCAAGCTCGTGGTGCCGCTGGCGCTGGTGCTCGGGCTGGCGCTCGGGGTGCTCGCCTTCTTCCTGAGCCGCTGACGCCTCGCGCCTCGGGCGCTGGCCGCCGTGACGGGCGCCGACGCCTCGCGCCTCGGGCGCTGGCCGCCGTGACGGGCGCCGACGCCTCGCGCCTCGGGCGCTGGCCGGCGTGACGGGCGCCGACGCGTCGCGCCTCAGGCGCTGGGCGGCGTGACGGGCGCCTCGAAGGCGGCCCGGAGCGCCTGCGCGCGCAGCTCGATCGCCGCCGACGCGGGCGGCGGGACCGGCGCCTCCGCCTCGGCCGACAGCGCCATCGCGAACGCGTCGATCGCGGCCTCGACGACGCCCTCGATCGGGCGCGCCGCGAGCTCGTCGGGGGCGTCGTGGACCGCCACCATGCCCATCAGGACGGCGCGCACGTGGGCCGCCGCCCGCGGCGACGGCGCGGCGCCCCCTTCTTCGACGCCCCGCGCGCCGCTCGCGCCGCGCGCCCCCGGCTCCGCGCCGGCCCGCGCCGCCCTCGCGATCTCGGCGGAGAGCGGCCAGCTCAGCCGCGCCACGAGCCGCTCCTGCACGTAGGCGCGGACGCTCGCGTCGGCGCGCTTGCGCTCCTCGGGCAGCGCCGCGATCGGGCGCAGGTCGGACGCGAGCTCCCGGCGCGCCGGCTCGAGCGCCTTGTCGATCACCGCCGCGAGCGCGCGCCGCTCGCGGCGCAGGTACGCCGCGCTCGCGCGGAGCCGGTCGGCCTCCGCGCGCGCCCTCCGCCCGGCCTCTCGGTCCTCGGCCGCGCGCGCCGACGCCGTATGGGCGAGCTCGGCCGCGATGCGGCCCGCCTTGCGGCGGAGCGCGCGCTCGCGGAGCGCGTCGCTCGCGTCGACGATCTGCTCGGCGAAGAGCGCCTCGACCTCGGCCCACCCCGACGCCGCGAGCGCCTCCTCGTCGCCGAGGCGCCCCTTCAGCGAGAGCCGCGCCGAGAACGCGATCGGCGGCGTGAGCGACGCGATGGCGCTCGCCGCGAGGCTGTCGCGCACGTGCGCGAGCACCGTCTCCAGGGCGTCGGGCTTGAGCCGGTCGGCCTTGTTCGCGAGGATCTGCACGGGCACGCCGAGCGCGCTGATCTCGGAGAGCACCCGCCGCTCCGACTCCTTCATCGCCTGGGGCGCGTCGAGCAGCCAGACGGCGACGTGGGCCTCGTCGAACGCCCGCCGCGCCTCGGCGATGTGATCGGGGTCGGGCGCGTTGAAGCCGGGCGTGTCGAGGATCTCGACGCGCTTGAGCCGCTCGATGGGCGCGTAGATGAACACCCGCGCGACCTTGTCCCCGGCCGCCGCGAGCGCGCGCAGCGTGTCCTTCAGCGCCGCGTGCGGCACGACGCGGTCCTGGCCGCCGCGCACGACGATGCGCGCGAACGGATCGGGCGCCCAGGCGACCCAGTGGAGCGTCGCGGTCGTCGGCAGGACGCCGGTCGGCGCCACGTCCTCGCCGAGCAGCGCGTTCAGGAACGTGCTCTTGCCCGCGTTGAACTCGCCCACCACGGCCGCGCGGAGCGGCCGCTCCCGCTCCACCGCGAGGGCCTCGATCGCCGCGAGCAGGTCGAGCCGGTCGAGGAGCTTGGCCGTGCGCGCGAGCTCGCGCAGCACGTCGCCCCACGCGGCGGCGGCGCGGGCCCCGGCCGGGCCGCCCGCGGGGGGCACCCACGCCTGCGCGATCGCGCGGCGCATGTCGTCGGCCCACGCCGCGCCCTCGCCGGTCACCGCGTCGAGCGCGTCGAGCGCGCCGCTCCCCTGCCCCGCGGACGCCATCGCCGCGGCGTCGCGCAGCCGGACGAGGTCGGGCGGGAGCGGGGGCGCGGCGGCGCCGCGCGGCGCCTTGTCGTCGTCGCGGTCGTCGTGGTCGTTCTTGCCGCGCGCGGCGAGCGCGTCGAGCGCGCCGAGGTCGCGGGTCTCGACGGCCATGCGGAGCAGCGCCGCCGCGGCCGCGCGGTCGCCCGCGGAGAGCCCGCGCGCGAGCGCCTGCCGCGCGTCGTCGCGCCGCCCCTCGGCGAAGGCGAACGCGGCGGCCCAGGTCGGCTCGTCGAGCGCGCCGGCGGCGCGGACGACGCGGCGCACGCGGTCGACGACGAGCACGTCGCGGGAGGCGGCGACCAGGGCGGCGCAGAGCTCCGCCGCGCCGGGGACGTCGAGCACGAGCGCCCGCAGCCCGAGGTCGAGCGCCCGCCCCACCACGGCGGGCGGCAGGGCCGCCGCGGAGGAGCCCGCCGCGGAGAAGCCCGCCGCGGCGCTCGCCTCGGCCAGCGCGAGCCGGGCGAGCACGAGGGCGGCGCGCCCCTCGATCGCGGTGGGCTCGCCGAGGATCTCCGCGGCGGCGCGCGCGCCGTCGAGATCGCCGTACGCGAGCGCGCACTCGGCGCGGCGGAGGGCCACGTCGCGGTCGGGCACGGTGGTGAGCGGCGCAGGGATGCGGTCGAGCCAGCGCTGCGCGCGGGCCGGGTCGCCCGCGGCGAGGTCGAGGTCCGAGAGATCGAGCAGCGCGAGGCGCGCCGCGTCGCGCTCCTCCGGCGCCGACGTGGCCCGCTCGAGCGCGTCGCGCGCGCCGTCCCAGCCGATGCGCTGCCCAGCGCGGCCGAGGCGGAGCCACACGTCGGCGCGCCACGGGACGCGCTTCGCGAGATCCGTGAGCGAGGCGACGACCTCCTGGTCGAGCCACGCGTCCTCCGCGGCGTCGGCCCAGAGCGCCAGCCCGACGGCCGAGTCGGGCAGCACGGAGAGGATGGAGCGGGCGTGCTCACGGGCCTCCAGGGGCATGCCCTTCGCGAGCGCGGCCTCGGCGGCGCTGCGCTCGTTCTCGAGGCCGAGGGCGAGGATCTCGACCCGCCCGAAGAACCGGTTGAGCGCCTCGACGAGCCTCGCCATGGGCGGGATGAAAGCCTCCCGGGAGGGCGGTCGTCCAGGAAGAAGCGAAGGCCCGCGCGGCGGGCGGCCAGGCTCGGATCTGGCCGGAGGCTCCCCCGGGGAGCCTCGCTGGAGGTCTCGACCTGGGCGGGGCCTCGAAAACGAGGGGACCGCCAGGTCTGGGCCCTGCTCAGCGTCTGGCGACGAGCGCTCGGACAGATCTCGATCTGGGCGGGGCCTCGAAAACGAGGGGACCGCCAGGTCTGGGCCCTGCTCAGCGTCTGGCGACGAGCGCTCGGACAGATCTCGATCTGGGCGGGCCTCGAAAACGAGGGGACCGCCAGGTCTGGCCCTGCTCAGGATCTGGTGACGGGCGCTTTGCCAGGTCTCGACCTGGGGGGTGCCTCGAAACCGAGGGGGACCGCCAGGTCAGGGTCCCTTCAGGATCTGACCACCAGCGCTCGGCCAGGTCTCGACCTGGACCGAGCCCGGAACGTGAGCGCCTGTTGTTAGAGTGGACCCGTGCCAGCGGACATCGTTACAGGGCGCGTCGACGCGCTGATCGTCACCGCGCTGCAGGACGAGCTCGAGGCGGTGCTCGCGCTCGGCGAGGGTGGTCGAGACGGCTGGCGGGAGGCGCGGGATCCGGGCGGGTTCCCGTACTTCGTCCGCGACCTCCCGAACGACCGCGGCGAGCCGCTCCGCGTCGCCGCGGCGTGGTCGGGGCGGATGGGCGAGAGCGCGGCGGCGGCGAGGGCGCAGGGGCTCATCGAGGAGCTCGATCCAGGGTGCCTCGCGATGTGCGGCATCTGCGCCGGCAAGCGCGGCGAGGTGTCGCTCGGCGACGTCATCGTCGCCGACCGGGTCTACAGCTACGACGAGGGCAAGCGCGTCGCCCACGGCGGCGGCGAGGGCGCGTTCTTCCACGACATCGAGACGTACAACCTCGAGCGCACGTGGAACATGGATGCCGCGCTCTTCGCGCGCGAGTTCGAGCGGCAGGTTGCGTTCGCGGCCGAGCGCCCGCCGTCGAAGCCCTCGCAGGCGTGGTGGCTCCGGCACGCGCTCTACGAGAGCCAGGTGGAGGGGGGCCCGCCGCCCGTCTCGCGGCCGGAGCGCGCGGCGCGGTGCCCGGGCTGGACCGAGCGCATCGGCGAGCTGGAGGCGGCGGGCGCGCTCCGCATCGGCGACGGCGGCCTCGAGCTCACGGAGGCGGGCGTGGCGCAGGTCCGCCGGGATCGCCTGCTCCACCCGGACGGCCCGCCGCCGGCCCGGCCGTTCCGCGTGCACATCGGCCCGATCGCCACGGGCAAGGCGGTGCAGGAGGACGCGGGGCTGTTCGAGCGGCTGAAGCCGATCGGGCGGAAGGTGCTCGGCGTCGAGATGGAAGCCGCGGCGATCGGCTACGTCGCGGAGCGCCTCGGGAGGCGGTCGATCATCGCGAAGGCCGTCTCGGATCACGCCGATCACGACAAGGACGACAGCTTCCGCGCGTTCGCGTGCCGCGCCTCGGCGGAGTTCCTCGTCGCGTTTCTGAGGCGCTTTCTTGCGCCTGCGCGCGCCGAGCGAGGCGCGAGGATGCGCCGCTTCCCGGCGCGCGTGCGGGGCAATCACGCGGAGCCGCACGGCGACGACATCCTCCTGCCCGGGGAAGGGCGCAGCGACGACTTCCTCTCGCGGGTCGAGCGCGTGTGCAGGCTGCGCGAGCCCGAGGGCGTGAAGATCGAGTGGTTCGACGCGCCCCTCCCCTTCGGCGTCTACCTTCGCGTCTCGGTCAACGAGGGCGGCATCGTCCGGATCGCGCCGCTCGCGGCGCTCGAGAGCGGCATCTCGACCGAGGCGGTCTCCGCGTTCATCGAGAGCATCGACGCCTCGTACCGGCGCGAGGATCCGGGCCTCGTGTCCACGCTGGTCTACGGCGGCGAGCCCGCGCCGGAGGAGCTCGTGCGTTACGCGAGCGCGCGGCGCGTGCGCCTCGTGCGGTTCCTCGAGTACCAGGGGCTCATCGACTTCCGCGGCTACCTGGCGTGGCAGAACGCGGGCCTCGAGCGGGATCTCACGTATCCGCCGGATCTCTACGTCGACCAGCGCGTCGCGCTCACGACGGGCCAGGAGGACGTGCTGCACGAGCGCGCGCTCGACGCCGTCGCGGAGCTGCTCGACTCGGAGCACAGCCGGTTCGTGCTGGTGCTCGGGGACTTCGGCACGGGCAAGACGTTCCTCCTGCACGAGCTCGCGCGGCGGATGGGCAAGGCGGGCGGCCCGCTGACGCCGGTGCTGATCGAGATGCGCGCGCTGGAGAAGGCGCGCGACCTGAACGCGCTCATCGCGCAGCACCTCGCGCTCGCGGGGCTCGGCAAGATCGATCTGCCCGCGTTCCGGCATATGCTGGCCGAGGGGCGGATCGCGCTCCTGTTCGACGGCTTCGACGAGCTCGCCTTCCGCGTGACGTACGACCGCGCGGTCGAGCACTTCGACACGCTGATCCAGGCGGCGCAGGGCAAGGCGGCGAAGGTGGTGGTGACGAGCCGGAGCCAGCACTTCATCTCGGAGCAGCAGGTGAGGTCCGCGCTCGCGGAGAAGGCCGCCTTGCTGCCCGGCTACCGGCTCGCACGTCTGCAGCCTTTCACAGGAGCGCAGATCCGCAGGTTCCTGGTGAACCGGCTCGATAGCGAGGAGGCGGCCGACGAGCGAATGCAGCTGCTCGCAGAGGTGAAGGACCTGCTCGGCCTGTCGGCGAACCCGCGGATGCTGGGGTTCATCGCCGAGATCGATGCGGCGCAGCTGCGGCAAGCGAAGGCGGGAGACGGCGAGATCACCTCGGCGGGGCTCTACAAGCTGCTCCTGGATCGGTGGCTCGTCTGGGAGTACGAGCGCGCGCACCCGAAGGGCGCGCAGCCGGGGTTGTCGGTGGCGCAGCGGTGGCGCGCGGTGACGGAGCTCGCGACGCGGCTGTGGCACCGGACGGAGCAGAGCGTGAACATCCGCGAGCTGCCGGTGGAGCTCATCGCGGCGCTGCAGGCGCTCGGTCGGCACGAGCTCGATCTGGATGTGACGAAGCACCAGATCGGGTCGGGGACGCTGCTCGTGTGGGACGACCAGGAGAACTTCCGGTTCATCCACCAGTCGGTGCTCGAGTGGCTGGTGGCGCGGGCGGCGGCCGAGGAGGTGCAGCGCTCCGGGGAGGCAGCGGCGCTCGCGCAGCGGGAGGCGAGCGACTTGATGGCGGATTTCTTCGGGGCGCTCGCCGGACGCGGGGCGACGGCGCGGTGGGCGCGGAACGCGCTCGCTGGGGCGTGGGGGGCGGTGGCGGCGGGGAACGCGCTGCGGATCGACGGGCGGATGGGGCTCGGGGTGCGTGAGCGGATGAACCTTGCGGGGGCGGATCTGCGGGGACAGGATCTGTCCGGGAAGGACCTCCGCGGATGCGATCTGCGAGAAGCAGATCTGCGCGAGGCGAAGCTCGTGGGGGCGAACCTGAGCGGGGCGCGGATGGCGGGGGCGCTGCTCGATGGGGCGGATCTCTCCGGGGCGACGCTCTGCGGGGCGGATCTTACGCGGGCGACGGCGGTGCGGGGGCGGCTTGTTGGCGCGGATCTGACGGGGGCGAAGCTCGCCTCGATGAGGCTGCGTGGGGCGAAGCTCGTGGGGGCGCGGGGCGCGCGGTTCGACGGGTGCGATACGTTCGGCGCGGCGATGCCGGAGGCGGCGAGCTTCGAGCCGACCTGGGTGCAGGTCGGGGAATGCGGCGCCGTGGCGATCAGTCCTGACGGGGCGCTGCTGGCCTCCGGCCATGCGGATGGGCTCGCGCTGTGGGACCTGGCGACCGGCAGTCCCCTGCGCATGCTGACGGGGCACTCCGGTCCGGTCATGAGCATCGCGTTCAGCCCTGACGGCGAGACGCTCGCTACCGGCTCGAAGGATGGCACGGTCCGGATATGGGATGTTTCTACTGGTAATGCGCTCTGCGTGCTGAAGGGACACTCGCGGGCCGTGATGAGCGTGGCGTTCAGCCTTGACGGCAAGACGCTCGCTTCCGGCTCTTCGGATCAGGAGATCCGGCTCTGGGACATGACCACCTTCACCGAGGTCAGGGTGCTACGAAATCAGCCCCATGGCATCTCGTTCGTGGCCTTCAGTCCTTCGGAGGACACGCTGGTGTCCTGCTCCCACGACGCCACGGTGCGCTTCTGGCAAGCGTCGACAGGGCGGCTGCTTCGAGAGTTCGGTGGCCACGTCGACCGCCTGTCGAGCGCGGCGTTCAGTCACGATGGCGCGGTGCTCGCTACCGGCTCCCGCGACGGCAGAGTGCGGCTCCGGCGGGTGTCGACGGGGGAGACGCTGCGCGTTCTCGAGGGGCATTCGGGTGCGGTGCTGGGCGTGGCGTTCAGCCACGACGGCGTCACGCTGGCTTCCGGTTCCCGCGACGGCACAGCGCGCCTCTGGCGGGCTTCGACGGGAGAGACGTTGCGCGTGCTGGAGGGCCATTCAGGACGTGTGCCGAGTGTAGCTTTCAGCCCTGACGGGGCGATCCTGGCCACAGGCGCTGACGACGGCATCGTACGGCTCTGGCAGGCGTCGAGGGGAGAAACGCTGCACGTGCTGAAGGGGCGCCCCCAGATCGTCACGAAAATGGCTCTGAGCCGTGACGGTGCGACGATGACCACCGCCACCACATTCCCCGAACGCGGTATTCATCTCTGGAGCCTGGCGACGGGGAACGTGTCGAGCATTCAACCGGGGAGCATCGGCTATTTGACGAATCTCGCTCTCAGCCCCGATGGCCTGACCATCGCTGCGGGCTTGCACAACAACACCGTCCGGCTCTGGCACAGGAGCACGGGCAAGCATGCGCACACGCTAGAAGGACATCTCCTCGCCGTATCGAGTGTCGCGTTCAGTCCCGATGGCGCAACGCTGGCTTCCGGCTCCGAGGACGGCACACTGCGACTCTGGGCAGCGACGACCGGGGCGCCGTTGCATGTGCTCCGAGTCGACAGGAGCGGTGTCCGGAGCGTGACGTTCAGTCCTGACGGTGCGGCCTTGGCCTCGGGCTCGGGAGATGGGACCGTCCGGATCTGGCGGATAGCAGACGCTAGCATGAGGCACGAGCTTCAGCGGCATGCGAGCAGTGTCACGAGCGTGGCCTTCAGCCCTGACGGTGTGACGCTTGCTTCAGGCGGCTTCGATCACAAGGTGTTCTTGTGGCGAGCGGCGACTGGCGAAGCGACAGGCATGCTGCTGGGCCATACTTCCCCCGTCGCCAGCGTCGCGTTCAGTCCGAGCGGTGCGTTTCTCGCATCCGGCTCATTCGACGAGAGCATCCATCTCTGGGACGCGTCGACTGGTGAGCTCGTTCGCGTTCTGACAGGGCATTTGGATGCGGTCACGAGCGTGGCATTCAGTCCCGACGGCGCTACCCTGTTTTCCTGTTCTCACGACACCACGATCCGCCTCTGGGACGTGCGCTCCGGCGCCTGCCTCGCCATACTCCTCAAGCTCCCCGAGGGCTGGGTCGCCTTCCGCCCCGACGGCCGCTACAAGCTCGGCGGCAACATCGCAGGCGGCTTCTGGCACGCCGCCAACCTCTGCCGCTTCGAGCCGGGCGAGCTCGATGCGCTGTTTCCCGGTCTGCGCATCCCGGACGACGAGCCGCTGCTCTCCGCATCGCCTGCTCTCCGCGCCTCGACGCCGAGCGATAGCCTCTTGACGACCGTCCCCGTCCGCCTCTTCTTCAGTTATTCCCACGAGGACGAGGGGCTCCGCAACGACCTGGAGAAGCACCTCGCCCCCCTCGAGCGCGACGGCCTGGTCCGGGGCTGGCACGACCGCCGCATTGCAGCCGGCGACGAGTGGGCCGGCCAGATCGACAGGAACCTCGAAGAGGCGGACGTGATCCTGCTCCTCGTGAGCGCCGATTTCCTCGCCTCCGATTATTGCTTCGACAGGGAGATGAAGCGCGCCCTAGAGCGCCACGACGCCGGCAAAGCCCGGGTCATCCCGGTTCTTCTCCGGCCGACCGACTGGCACAGCGCCCCCTTCGCCCGGCTCCAGGCGCTTCCGGTCGATGGTAAGGCGGTCACCTCCTGGCAAAACCAGGACGAAGCCTGGACCGAGGTGGCCAAGGGCATCCGGCGCGCGGTCGACGCGCTTCGCGCCCGACCCCGGTGATCCGCGGGGCGCGCGGCAAGCGCCGTCGAGCTCCTACGGTGTCTCGTCGATGGCCTCGATCACGATCCCGCCGAACCGGGCCTCGTCGGCGCGACACCTCACGCCCCGGATGACGCAGGCGTGGCCGTCCCGAGGCTCGCCGGTATCGGCGTAGCGCGCCCCGAAGCCGCCGTCGAACGTCGTGTTGAAGAACTCGAGAGGCCGCCCGCCCTCGTCCGTGGCCTCATGCTTGCAGAGCCCGCACACCACGCGCGGGTGGCGAGGCCACAGCTCCAAGGGATCGCCGCAGATCGGGCAGCGGTGCGTCCCGTCCGGCATCCCGCGCCCGTCGGCGGTCACGAGGCGCGCGCCGCGCTCGCCCGCGGCGAACCGGTACGGGCCGCTGATCCCCACGATGCTGATGCGGTCCTCGCTCGCGACCGCGAGCAGGCCGGCGCCGGCGAGGGTGAGCCCCTCGAGCGCCGCGGTGAAGCCGGGCCGGGCGGTGGTGTCCTCCCCGCGATCCTCGTGCCAGGACGCGATCTCGACGCGTTCCCGGCTGGACCAGGCCTCGATCGCCTGGCGCTGCTCTTGAGCCGATGCGCACGCGGCGTCCGTGGAGACGCGGACGTAGGCGACGGCGCGCTCGGGGCTGCCGCGCTTGAACCGGCGAGCTGTCATCCGGGATGAGAGAATCCTGGACGGCGACGGTTGTCCAGCGGGGCGTGGTCGCGCGGGCGCGGGTGGCTCGTCTCCGAGCGGCACGCGCCGGAGGTTCGCCGCGCCCCTGTCCGATTCCTACCTCGACACGCTCTCGGCGGAGAGGCGCGCCGCCATCCGCGCGCGCATCGGACGGTAGGGCGGCAGCTCTGCGAGCGGCACGCAGCAGCGCAGCGCGCCCGAAAGGCGCGGCGCTTGCGCGATGCGCCCAGCCAAGGCGTCCGCTGCGTCCGGGTAGACTCCGGACCGATGCTCCTCCCGCCGAGAACGACAGGCCTCGCCGCGCCCGCGGGCGTCCTGCGCCCGTGGCCCTCCGTGCTGGCGACGTGGGGCCCTGGAGAGCGAAGCACGCTGCACGCCCACCATTGCTGGCACCTCGTGCTGGCGCTCGACGGGGAGCTGCAGGTCGGGACGGCCGACAGGGGCCCGTTCCAGCCGGGAAGCGCCGTCCTCACGGCCCCGGACACCGCGCATGCGATCGACGCGTCGGGCGTCCGTGTGCTCATCGTGTTCATCGAGCCGGAGAGCGACGTCGGAGATGGGCTCGCCCAGGCGCTCGGGGCGTCGCCCATCGAGGTCATGGGCAGCGAGATCGCGGATCGGCTGCGATCGTGCATCGCCGAGCGTGGAGAGGCCGGGCTCTCGGCGGCGCTGCCCGGCGTGTTCGAGGCGCTGGGGATCGCGGTCCCGCCCTCCTCGCCGAGGCCGAGGCACCCGGGCGTCCAGCGGGTGCTGCGCCAGCTGCGGGCGGGCGCCGGAGACGCGGACACGTCGCTCGAAGCCCTGGCCCGTGTCGCGCGGCTCTCGCCGGGGCGGTTCATGCACGCCTTCACGGAGAGCGTCGGCGTGCCGCTGCGGCCGTACCTCCTGTGGCTCAAGCTGGAGCGCGCCGGGGCGGCGATCGCCGGCGGCGCGGCGCTCTCGGAGGCCGCCAGCGCGGCCGGCTTCGCGGACGCGGCGCACATGACCCGGACCTTCCGACGGATGTTCGGGGTGAGCCCCTCCGATCTGAGACGCCGTAGCCAGCTCGTTCAAGACCGGTGAGGAGCGGGTCGCCACCTTGAGGGCATGGCACCTCTGCTCGTCCTCTCGATCTCGTTCGCGCTGTTCGTCGTCCTCGGGCGCCTCGGCGTCAGGCACCTCGGGAGCTGGGTGACCTGCTTGCGGTACGCCCTCGCGGCGATGTTCCTGCTGACCGGCTCGGCCCACTTCGGGAGCCGGCGCGCAGAGCTCGTGGCGATGGTGCCGCCGGCGCTGCCCTCCCCGGAGTTCCTCGTGGCCGCGACGGGGGTCCTGGAGATCGCAGGCGCGGCGGCGCTCCTGGCTCCGCGGCTCGCGCCGTGGACGGCTGCGGGGCTGACGGTGCTGCTCGTGGCGATGTTCCCTGCGAACGTGCATGCGGCGCGGGCGGGGCTCACGCTGGGCGGCAGCCCGGTGACGCCGCTCGTGCCACGAACGCTGATGCAGATCGTGTTCGTCAGCGCGACGGTCGCCGTGGCGATCGGCGGCCGCCGCGAGGACCGGCGCCGGGAGTAAACACGGCGCTCCGCTCGACGTCCCGCTCCAACCCTCAGGCTCAGCACGCGATCATGTCCAGACATGCCGGCCCGCCTCGCCGACCAGCCCCTGGCCACGCCGCGCATGGAGCGCGACACCTGGACGCGCTCGGGCCGGCAGGCCCCGCGCTGGACCCGCGAAAACGGGCACGATAGCCTCGCGTCAGGTGCGCTTTCGCCGGAGCACGCCCGAGGGAGCCCCTCTGGTGATCGAGAGGCATCGGGGAGCGGAAGACACCCATGATCTGCGTCGCGGTGAAGGTGGAGACGGAGTGCGGCACCTGCCGGCTGCCGATGCCGGTGAACACGCTGGCCCGCGAGGTGAGCTGCGCGAGCTGCGGAAGGCCCGCGGCGCTCGCCGATGATCTCTGGAAGGCGCTGCTCCGCCATCCGATCCACGACGGCCCGAAGATGCTGCTGAAGGAGGGGCGGTCCACGTCCGCGGGCAAGCTCTCGGCTGCCTACACGCGGCGCGCGCCCTCCTGCCAGGGCTGCGACAAGGAAATTCCCATCGAGGACATCCGCGAGGTGCGCGAGCAGGCGACGGTCACGTGCGCGCGGTGCGCGAAGCGGACCTGGGTGCGAACGGTTCCCACAGAGCTCGCCGGAGCGCTCCCGAGCATCACGCACGTGGTCGGCGAAGACCCGGATCCGGCCGCCATGGCGTCGGAAGGTGCGGCCGAGGCGGCGACGTTTCCCTGCCCGCAGTGCGGATCACCGGTGCCGTTCGATGGCGTGACGCGCGCGTGCGTGTGCAGGTTCTGCAACGCGAGCGTGCACGTGCCGGACGACTTCGTGTTCCGCGGGCGGAGGAAGGTGGCGGCGAGCTGGTTTCTTTGCTTCGATCCGTCGATCACGGACGGAGCCCCTGCCGCGGAGGCCGTCGAGGCGGGGCTGTTCGACTGGGAAGACGAGCCGCCGCAGGTGGCCGTCGACTCGGAGGGCAACCTGTACTGCGCAGCCACGCAGGGGCGCTGGTTCTCGGGCAAGAACTTCGAGCCGAAGTTCCGGTACGATCACCTGCTCTGGTCCGTCGATCCCTCGTTGCGCGTCCGCTGGATCCAGCGCGGTCGCCCGCAGGCCAAGCGCCTCCTGCTCTCCCCCGGGGGCTCGCTCCTCGTGACAGTCCAGAACAAGTCACCGCAACCCTGGCTGTCCTCCGAGACCGGCACGGCCGAGGATGGGGCACAACGCGCGCCGCAGGGAATCGTCGAGGAGCTTAGCGGCGGTGACGACTTGACCTGTTGCGTCGATGGCTCGCTTCTTATCCTGGAAGGGAATAAGTTGCGGCGGATTGCTTCGAACGGCGTGGAGATACCCGTCTGGCCTCCCAGCGCTTCAGGGGGGCACACGGACGATAGTCTGCGAGGACCGCGTGAGCTTGCCGACCATCCTGTGCAAATGTGCGCCTGTGGGGCGCGCATCCATTGTGGTCCGGACGGGTCGGTCTACTTGATAAGTCGGGATGAGATAGCCCGATTCGATGCCAGCGGACGAAAAATCTACGGCGTGGCGATCTCGTCCGACTCGCCGATGTCAGTATATTGCAACCTAGGTGCTGATGTTCACGGCAATGCCTATCTCCTCCGCCGCGAGCAACTGGTGCGCATCAGCGCGATGGGCGAGCAGAGCATCGTCCTGGAGTCGAAGCGCGACGGGTTGCCCCGAGACGAGATGACCCTTGCCGTATGCCCCGATGGTGCGTTCTGGCTCTTCGGTACGGAGGGGCTCGCATGGAAATTTGATCCGGGGGGCGCGCTGCTCTTCGACAGTCGGAGGGAGCCCAGACCCAAGAAGTCGAGCCGAGAGGATCTCGGTTTCCCGTCCGGTTCAGAAATGATGGCCTCCTTCAAGAAGGCACTCGCTCAGCAGGAGGAGCAGCGGCGGCGGGAGGAGCAGGAGAGGATCAAAGTAGACCGGCGCCAGATGGCCATCGTTCTGCCCTGCATCGCTATCTTGCTCCTGGCCCCCTTCGTGCTTGTCGCCTGGCTGATGATTCGCTGAGCGCTAACCGAGGTCGATCCGGCTGCCGTTCACCGTCACCTTCGACGACGAGCACTGGACGCTGTTGTTTCCCTTTGCCAGCCTGGCGACGCCCGCGGTGACGGTGCACTTGGATGCGCCCTTGCGGATCTCGGTCATCCCGCTGGTGACCTCGAGGCCATCGGCGCCGTTGCCTACGGTGACCTTGCTGGCCACTGCTGTCATTCCCCAGTCGCCGCCCTTGACCTCCACGGAGCTTCCACCTCTGACCTCCGCTTTGGCGTTTGCTTTGAGGCTGATGTTGGCGCCCGTCTCGTCCAGATCTGCAGCGGCGCTTATTGTTGTCTTGTCGGTGGACTGGATCGCGATGGCCCCGTTGGACTTGATTTGCGTGTTCTTGGCGCTGACGTCGAGCGAGGAGGACGTTGAGATTTTCATGGGTCCTCGGCTGTGAGTTCGTGAGGGGCCGGTCGACCTGGACACGTAGCTGCCGCGCGAGAGAAGGTCGAGCTTCGCTCCGGCTGTGATGAGCGTTCTGGCGCCCGCTCCGATCGAGACGGTGACCAGCGACTTCAGCATCGCCGCCGTACCCCCGGCGACGATGGCCTGTCCGCCCGAGGACAGGGCGGCGCTCGCGGTGCCGCCGACGAAGGCGTCGGCCATGCCGATCAGCACGGCCGAGTTGACCGCGCCGCCGAGGAAATGGGGGGAGCCGATGCCGGGCACCACGCCCGCGACGCGGGCCACGCCGGCGAAGGAGGTGGTCGCCGCGGCCATGCTCTTCGCCGTGGCCACGCTCGCGGCGTCCGCGGCCTTCCCGGCCCGCTGTGCGCTGTTGTTGATGAGGTCCTCGCGTGCTTTGTAGCCATCGATGAGCCCCTTCGCGCCCTTGCCGAGCTCCGAGGCCGCATCGACCCCCGCGGCCCATTGCCGCCGTGTCAGGTCCTCTTCGGCGAGCGTCTTCTTCAGATCCTCTGCTTGCTTCTTCGCCTCGGTGAAGCGCCTGGTCGCCTCGACCGCCTTCGCGTACGCGGGCCGCTCCGTTTCCCATTCCTCCTTCGTCATCGACCTCGGGACGCCGTAACGATCGAACCTCATCGGCGGATCGAGCTCGGGATAGGGATCCTTCTTCTGGGCCTCCGCGAGCGCTCTCTTCATGCGCTCCTCCTCGACGACGGCCGCTTCATCCGCCTGGGCTTGCTGGTAGGCGTCCCACTTCTTGAAGCCGTCGAGCGCGCCCTTCGCGACGCTCGCGATCCCGTTGACTATCTTCACGCCTTTGTCGCCGAGCAGCGCGCTCCGGATGCTCGATGCGCCGCTGGCGAAATGGGTGATGCTGGACGAGGCCCAGAGGGACGCCACGTCCGCGAGCGTGGTGCTGACCGAGGTGAGCGTGTTGACGCCGGCGGCGCCGACCGCCGTGAAGGCCTCGGTCGTCGTGAGCGCCGCCCCCGCCTCGGGCGTGTTCGGCGCGCCGAGCTGGAACGTGGCGCCCCCGAACGGCGTCGACAGCTTGATGCGCTCCTCCCCCTCGGTGTCGTCGATGTTGATCTCGTTGCCGCCGCCCGTGCGGATGACGTTCCGCCGCCCGTTCTTCGCCCCGACCGTGCTCGGGGTCTGCGGGTTGGGCACCGCGCCGGTGATGATGGGCCGGTCCGGGTCGCCGTCGATGCACGTGAGGATGACCTCGACGCCGCTCCGGAGCGGGAAGTGGAACCCGTACCCCGCGCCCGCATGGGGCTGGGCCATGCGGACCAGCCTGGAGGCCTTGCCGTCCTCGGCGCCGCTCGTGTCGAACTGGAAGCGCACGCGGTAGCGGCCGGCCTCGTCGACCTCCGCGTACTGGCCCTTCTCGGCCGCGTCGATGACCCCCGTGATGGCCCCGTGCACCCTGGGCTTGGGGGTGACGCGCGGCGGGCGGTAGGTCGTGGCGAAGGGGATCGCCCGCAGCTCGTTCGCATAGGCGCGCTCGCCGCCCGTCCCCATGTTCATCGTCGCCTGCTGCAGCCTGTGGCGCACCTCGACGAGCAAGAGCTCGATGTCGCCGCGCGGGTGCCCCTCGAGCGTGAACCGCGCCCCGGCGCCGAGGGCCTGCACGTCGCTCGCCCCCTCGAAGACCTTGCGGCCCGCGCGCAGCTCCTCGGCCCGGATGGCCGCGATGCGCTCGCCCTCGTCGGGCGTCTTGAAGTGCGCCCCGTACTCGACGATGCCGCCGCCGGCCGCGTCGGAGACCGCCGCGGCCGCCATGAGCGGCACGTGCGGCGTGCGGTAGTTGTAGTCCTTGACCACGTAGCGGCCCGGTACCTTGCGCGTCGTGCCCTCGATCCGGTGGACGCCGACGTGCTCGCCCCGGGGATGGAAGTACGCGCGACCGCCGCCGGGGATGGGCGGAAAGCCGCTGTTCGCGTCGGTGAAGACGATGACGTCGCGGTCGTCCCGGTGCTCGAAGAAGAACGAGATGCCGAGGTGCTCGGCCAGGCGCGAGGCGAACTGGAGATCCGTCTCCCGGTACTGCACCACGTACTCGCGGGGCGGATACGACCCGACCAGGCGGAGCTCGAAGTCGTCGCCCTCGCACAGGCCCGCGCGCTCGAGCTTCTTCTTGAGGATCTCCGGGACCGAGAGGTCCATGAAGATCTCCGACGTCTCGGTGAGCGTCATGCGGAAGGCGCGCGGCACGAACGTGAGGGTGTACGCCATGTGCGACGCCTCGGTGAGGAGCGCGTCGCGCACGACCGCGATCTCGCCGAACAGCCGCCGCTCCTCGCGGTCGCCCCGGAGGAACACCAGGGCGGCGGGCTCCGCGAGCAGCGCCTCCTCGTCGAGCCCCTCCGGGCTCTTGCACACGATATGGAGCTGGAACTCGAACAGCTGCGAGATGACCTCGCACCCGGTGAGCTCGTACAGCTCGACCGCGTCGGCGGAGAAGGCGCCTGACTCCAGGCGAGCAGACAGGATGTCTTTCATGGGCGTCCCTCGGGTGAGAAGACGCCAATATCGCCCGGACGCGCGGCCTGGCGCCAAGGATTTGCGGCGCCGCGGAGGGTCGGCGCCGCGGGGTCCTCCGCGGTCGCTTCCGCGCGAACACAGCGAACCGCGGTCCAGAGAATCCCGGCCCCCACGCGAGCGACGTGGATCGCGGACCGGCCGCAGGCCGTGTCGCGTCGGGCCACCACGGGATGGATACGACCACGCGTACGCCGTGGCCGCGCGCGCGGGCTCGCCGCCGCGCTCGAGAGGCGCGGCTCGCCCCGGCCGAGGCGGAGCTGACAGCGACGACGCGGGCGCTGGATGCAGCGCCGCCGTGAACGGCGCTCGAAACGAAGCGGACCGAGCTACGATGGCCGCACCGACGCCCATCAAGGAGCACGCGATGTCCGACGCGATCACGACGTCTCAGGCTGAGCCGATCGACGACGAACGGTACCCGGCCTTCCTCGAAGCCATCCGCGCCCGCTTCGGCGAGGTCACCGCCGGCGGCGCGCGCCTCTTCACCACGGACGCCGCCGGCCTCTTCGACGCGTTCCTCGACGGGCTCCCTGCTGAGCGGCGCCAGCACTACACATGCAGCGCGTGCCGCCGCTTCGTCGATCGCTTCGGCGGGCTGGTGAAGGTCGCGCCCGACGGGACCGCGACGTCGATCGCATGGGCCCCCGATGCAGCGCCGCCGTTCTTCCGGGCCTCCGTCGAGGCCATGGCGCTCCTCGTCGCGCGCGCGAAGGTGACCGGCGTCTTCCTCTCCGACGAGCACACGTGGGGGATGCCGAGCAACAAGAGCCAGACGCCGCCCTTCTCCTGGAAGCACATGGCCGTCGCGCCGGGGCGGGAGCTCGTCTTCAAGCCGTCCGCCGTGCAGACGACCTCGCAGGTCATCGCCGAGAAGCTCCAGGACCACGGCACCCTCTGCCGAGGGCTCGACGAGTTCCCGATCGAGTTCGTGAGGCAGGCGTACACCCTCCTGACCACCGGGAACCTCTACCGATCGGAGAAGTGCATCGGCGTGGCGAAGTGGCTTGTCGATCTGCATGAGGCGCGCGCGGCGACGAAGAACCCCGTCGCCCGCGACAACATCACATGGCTCGCCGCGGCGACCGCGCCGGCCGGGTTCTGCCACGTGCGCAGCGGCATGATCGGCACCCTCCTGGAGGATATCCAGGCCGGGCTCGGCTTCGCCGACATCAAGGCGAAGTTCGACGCCAAGATGCACCCGCTCCTCTACCAGCGCCCCCAGGCGGCGCCGAGCGCCGGCAACATCGCGCAGGCCGAGGCCACCGTGCAGAAGCTCGGCTCGGCCGGCGCACTGGAACGCCGGTTCGCCAGGCTGGAAGACATCCAGGCGCTGTGGAAGCCGAAGGCGGGTGCGCCCAAGGGCGGTGTCTTCGGCCACCTGAAGGCCAAGATCGCCACGGCCGCAGCGTCCGTGGAGCAGCCGCCGGTCGTCATGACGTGGGAGAAGTTCCAGCGGACCGTGCTCGCGGACGCGGAGCGCATCGAGTTCTTCGTGCCCGAGCAGAACGCGTCGTACGCGGCGCTGGTGACGGCCGCGAACCCTGATTCGCCGCCCATCCTCCAGTGGGATCGCGACGAGAAGCGGAACCAGGTGAGCTGGTACCTCTACGTCAACGGCTCGCCGGCGAGCGCGTGGAACCTGAAGGCGGGGCAGCTCCAGGACGTCACGGCGATCGCGCTCCAGCCGACGATGTGGGACGGCCCGGACAAGTACCCGCACCAGGGCCAGTCGGTCTTCTTCCTCCTCGACGGCGCGCGAGACGTGAACCACGAGCGCAGCGGCGGCTTCTTCCCGGAAGACCTGCGAAGCGAGTACCACGGCATCCGCGCCACCATGGAGGCGTACGCGAAGAACGCGACCATCGCGGGAGCCAAGGAGGCGTCAGCCTGCGGGATCAAGCTCCAGAAGAGCGCCGGCAAGTGGGATTACCTCTTCCGCGTCACGACGAAGAACGGGCGGGTCACCTACAGGCTCGACCGCTGGGACTGAGGACCGGGGGCCAGGAGCGCGGACACGCCGCTCGAACCCCTGGTCCGCGCCGCACGGCGCATGCGCGCTGGTAGACTGCCGCGGTGGCGAGAGAGCTCATCGACTTCGGCATCGAGCGCAGCCGCCACGAGCACTTGACCGGGCGGCACCTCTCCACCCTCGAAGGCCACGCCGATGGCATCAACGCATGCGCAGTGAGCTCCGACGGTCAGCACATCATCGCTGCTGGCACAGCGCGCCCTTCGCCAGGCTCCAGGCGCTGCCGAATGACGGCAAGCCGGTCACCCTCTGGGAGAATCGCGACGAAGCCTGGACCGACGTGGTGAAGGGCATCCGCCGCGCGGTCTCGGAGCTCCGAGCGCGCTCCGGATAGCTCCCGGACCAACTCGCGACCTACCCGCCTGCCCTGCCGACCAGCCGCCGGGGCAACTCCGACATACCGGCCTGCCTCGCCGACCAGGCCCCAGGCCAACTCCGACATGCCGACCTGCCCTGCCGACCAGACCCCGGGCCATGTCCGACCTACCCGCCTGCCCCGCCGACCAGACCCCGGGCCATGTCCGACATACCCGCCTGCCCTGCCGACCAGCCCCCGGCCATGTCTCGTCCCCGCCCTCGCTCCCCTCTCACCGGTACGGCCCGCCGCGCCCCTCCCCCCGCATCTGCCGCGCGAGCGCCAGCATGGGACGCAGCACCTCCCGCGCCGCCGCCGGATCCGCGAGCGGCGCCCCGATCACCACCGCGATCGCGCCCGGCGCCACCGCCACCCCCTCCTCCGCATCCGCAACGCCCCCGAGGCGCGCCGCCTGCTCCAGCATCGCCGCTGCGATCCCCTGCTCCGCCGCGTTCCTCGGCCTGGCCGCGCCCTCGATCGGCGGATCCAGCCGCAGCGAGACCCGCGTCCTCGCAGGAACGGCCCCCTTGAACAGCGTCTCCAGCTCGAACCGCGCCCCCTCGAGCGTCCCCGAGAGCCGCATCGAACCCGCCCGGAGCACCCCGTCGCTCTCCTCCGCGAAGCGGCGCCACGCGGGCAGCCACGCCGCCATCGCCGCCGGCGGCGGCAGCGCCGCGCCGGCCTGCGCGAGCGCCCGCGCGAGCGCGTCGACCTGCGCCAGGAACGCGTCGAGCGCCTGCTCGTCCGACGCCTCCGCGGCGCTCCACACCCACGCCTCCCTGTCGTCCACGTCGGCCCGATGGAAAGCACGCAGCGCGCGCCGGAGCGCAGGCCCGAGCACGGCCAGCACCTGCGCCTCGTCCCGTCCCGCCGCCCGGAAGCGCCGATCGAATCCCTCGTCCCCCGTCTCCAGCCCATCGAGCTCCAGCACGCGCCGCCACTGCACGTCGAGGCGCAACCCCCAGGGCTCCGCGAACCGCACCGTCGCGCCCAGGCCGGCCCTCAACCCCTTCACGGCAGAGGCCACCTCGACAGCGCAACCCGCGCGCACGCCGCGGAGCCGCAGCCCCCGCTCCAGCGAGAGCCCCACCCGCCGCCCCGCGCGCGCCCAGACCGCGCGCCAGCGATCCGCGCCGATCCGGGGCCGCTTTCCGTCGCGCCCGGCCCGCGGCTCGAACAGGCCGACGATCACCGGCACGCGGTGCCGCACCAGCTCGCCGCCCGCCAGGTGCTCGATCGTCACCTCCAGCGCGTACTCCAGGGCAACCTCGCGGAGGCGGAAGGACGGCGCGAGATCGCCCGGCAGAGAGATGCGGAAAGGCACCTCGGTTCCCTCGGCGACGCCTGTGACATCCTGGAAGAACACGTTCGGGCAGCTCTCGTACGAACCGCCGCGCGCGTTCACCTGCTCCACCCCGTTGCCGACCAGCGCGACGCGGAGCCCGAAGGGGTAGCGCCCCGGGAGACCCCCGAAGGCGACGGCCCCGGTCACGATCGCGCCCGGGGTGAGGGTCCGGCCCGGCAGCGACACCTCGACGAAGGCGCCGCGCCCCCGGTGGCTCGCGTCGATGAACGGCCCGTCGTCCGGCCGCTGCGCGGATCTGGGCCGGACGAGCACCTCCTGGCTCTCCCGCGCGTCGAGCCACCACGGAATGGAGACGTGCGCGCGGACCTCGCACCGGCACGCCTGGAAGGCGCCGGCGAACGTCGGCGGGAGATCACCCGGCAGCGCGAACGCGACCCGGTAGCGGTGAATCCCCTCGCCGAGCCGCCCCTCGCCGGCCACCTCCTCGCTGAGGAGGAGCAGATCGCGAACCTCGAACGTCCCCTCGCCCGGAACCAGCCGCTCGTGCGTGTGCCGCAGGGCCACGCGCACGAAGTTGATGGGCGTCTTCGCGGCGCTCTCGAGCGAGAGCCCGACGTCGAACGCCTCGCCCGGATGAACGACCCTGGGGAGGCGCAGCGTGATGAAAGGGCGGCTCCTCATCGCCGCCTCCCAGTGTAAACGACCTGGCCGACCGCCCTCCGACGAGGCGTCGCACCGATCGCTCGCTCGCGGTCAGGAGGTCGCGTCGCCCGCTCGCTCGCCGTCAGGAGGCCGCGCCGCCCGCTCGCTAGCGGTAGGAAATGGCCAGGTGCTGCGTCGAGGGCGGCAGCGGATGAAACTCCGTCCGCGAGAACCCCGCGCGGCCGAACATCGCGCCGAGCTCCGCTTCCGTGTACGCGTCGCCCCGCGGCGTCTGGACGAGCATCGTCATGGCGAACGCGGCCGCGCTCGGGGGCGAGACGCGGTCCTCGTTCGGGACGATCTTGATCCCGAAGACGCCGTGGCCCGCCGCCACGTCGAGCACGCGCATCGGCCTGCCGCCCGACACCTCGACGACATTCGCCATCAGCTGCGCCGTGAGCCGCATCAACGGGGCCATGGCGCGCGCGAACCTCACCCACACCGGGTGCTCGGGCGCCATCGACCCCTCGCTGGGCGGTCGACCGGAGTCGGCTACTCCGCCGCCTCGCCCAGCCACGCCCGCGCGAGCTCGAGCGTGCGCGCGTTGTCCACGGCCCGCTCCAGGAAGTGCGCCCGGAACGCGCCGTCGCTGATCTTCTCGGCGCGCGCGAGCAGGCGATCGCGCGCCTCGGCGATCGCCCGCGCGGCCTCGGCGCCGCGCCCGCAGACCGACAGCGCCTCGGCGTAGACCAGGCGCACCACCGACTCGCCCTCCTCCACGCCCACCTCGTCGAGCAGCGCGCGCGCGCGCTCGGCGGCGGCGAGCGCGTCGCCAGGGCTGCCGAGGTGGAGCAGCGCGCGCCCGAGCACCGCGACGGCGTAGGCGCGCATCGGCGGGGCCCGCTCGAGGATCGCGTCCGCGGCCCGCGCCTCGCGCGCCGCCGCCTCGGGATCGCCCGCGAGGAGCAGGATGCTCGCGAGGTAGACGCGCGCGCAGCCCTCCATGCGCACGTCGCCGTGGCGCTCCAGCATCGCGCACGCGGTCTCCTCGACCGACCTCGCCTCGTCGAGCCGGCCTCGGTACGAGAGCACCAGGCCGAGGTTCTGGAGGACGTACGCCGTGGTGCCGCGCAGCTCCATGCGCTCCGACTCGGCGAGCGCCTGGCGCAGCGCCGCCTCGGCCTCCTCGAGCTGACCCACCTGGCCGTACGAGTAGCCGAGGTTCATGCGCGCCATGCACGCCCGCCGCACGTCGCCGGCCTGCTCGAACGCCGCGAGCGCCGCCGCGATGCCCGCGAGGCTCGCGCCCGGGTCCCCGCCCGCGTGGGCGCGGATCGCGCGCGCCTCGTGGAGGTTCGCCACGGCCTCGAGATCCGGCGCCGGGGCGCCCTCGATCGCGCGCTCCGCGCCCTCGAGCAGCGCGTCGGCCAGCGCGTAGCGGCCGCCGAAGATCAGCATGAGCGCGGCGGAGCTCAGGCAGGCGCTCTTGGCGGAGCTCCCGTCCTCGAGGGGCGCAGGCGTGTCGCGCGCGACGGCGGCCCAGCGCTCGACCCGCTCGAGGCCGCCCGTGGCGCCCGCGGCGATGATGATCCGGGTCAGCGCGGCGAACCAGGCGGCGGAGCCCTCCGCGAGGTGCTCCGCGGCGGCCGCGGCGCGCTCCTCGGCGAGCGCGAGATCGCCGCGCCAGAAGTGCGCCTGGCTCTCGAGAAGGCGGAGCTCGCCCACGGTGGCGGGCGCCGGATCACACGCGACGCCGCGCGCCGCGCGCGCCAGCACCGCGCCGAGGTCGTTGCCCCGCAGCGCCTGCCGCGCCGCCGCGAGGTACGCCGTGGCCGCGCGCGCGGGCTCGCCGCCGCGCTCGAAGTGCTCGGCGAGCGCCATGGGATCGGCCTCGCCGCGCTGCGCGAGGAAGCCGCCCGCGAGCGCGTGGCCGAGCCGCCGGTCGCCCTCGGTCAGCATGCCGTAGGCGGCCTCGCGGATGAGCGCGTGGCGGAACCGGAGCGCGGCGTCGCCGGCCGCGCCCCGCGGCCCGATCCGCACGATCGCCTCGTGCCGCGCGAGCTCGTCGAGCTCGCGCGCGACCTCCGACCGGCCCACGAGCGCGGCGACCCCCGCCTCGGTGAACGCCTCGCCGAAGACGCTCGCGGCGCGCAGCACGCGGCGCGCCTCCGGGTCGAGCGCGTCGAGCCCGGCCTGCACCATCGCGAGCACCGTCTCCGGCGGCGCCGCGGTCCGGCCGCGGGCGGCGGCGCGGATCTGCTCCTCCAGATAAAACACGTTGCCGTCGGCGCGCTCGACGAGCGTCCTCACGAGCTCCGCGCTCGCCCGGGCGCCGAGCGCCTCCCGCACGAGCCGCTCGCCGCCCGACGGCGCGAGCGGAGCGAGGCGGACCTCCCGGACGAGGTGAGGCCCCCAGAGCCCCGGGAAGAGCTCGTGCACGCCGGGCCGCGCCAGCGCGAGCACCGCGAACCGCCTGCCCTTCAGGTTGCGCAGCGCGGCCTCGACGAGCGTCACGGTCGGCAGGTCGCCCCAGTGCAGGTCGTCGAGCACGAGGAGCACCGGCTGCGCGGCGCACTCGGCGTCGAGGAAATCCTCCCACGCGAGGCGCAGCTGGTCGCTCATCAGGAGCGGGTGCCGCCGCGCCGCCCTGAGCTGCACGTCGTCGTCGTCCGGGAACGGCGCGCCCGCGAGCTCGCCGAGGAACGGCGCGACGCGCGCGGCCGCCGCGGCGCCGCAGCGGCGCTCGACGCGCGCGCGGATCTTGCGCCGCTTCGAGTCGATCGGCTCGCCGTCGCGCAGGCCGAGCCCGCGGCGGAGCGCGCGCTGGAGCAGGCCGAAGGCGGAGCCCGCGCTCATCGGGTCCGCCTGGCCGAGCCACACGGCGAGGGGCTCGCCGCGCGACCCGAGCGCGCGGACGAGCTCGTAGCAGAGGCGCGATTTGCCCGAGCCCACCGCGCCCGTCACCAGCACCGCGCCCGGGGCCGCCCCGCGGACGCAGGCGTCGATCTCGGCCTCGATCAGCCCGAGCTCGCGCTCGCGCCCGACGTAGGGCGCCGGCCGGCCGAGGAGCGAGGGCTGCGTCTGGGGCTCCTCGCGCGCGCCGTGGAGCCAGCACCCCGACGCGTCCCGGGTGGCGTCGAACCGCGCGCCGAGCAGGCCCGCGGTGGTGTCGTCGATGCGGATCGCCGCCGGATGGAGCGGCTCGCGGCTGCCCTGCACGAGCTGCACGAGGCGATCGATCACCGCGCCGACCGGCAGCCGCGCGGCGACCTCGGCCCGGCCGGTGACGAGCGAGAGGCGGGCGCCGCCGAGCAGCTCCCTGAGCGAGAGGGCGCAGCGGGCCGCCTGCGCCGCGAGGTCGGTGGGCGCGGCCGATCCCGAGAGCGTCACGAGCAGCCACCGCGCCTCCAGGAGCTCGATCCGGCCGCGGTGGCGCTCGACGATCTCGCGGATCGCCCGCGCCCTCGCCTCGTCCTCGACGTCGGAGAGCGTCGCCTCCGCGTCGGCCTGGCCCTCCCGGGCGAGCAGGAGGCACATGACCTTCCGCTCGCTGGTCGTGATCTCGCGGCCGCGCTGCGCCGGCGGGTGGGACGACGGGGGCTGCAGCGACGGCGGGCCCGCGTCGAGGCGCGAGTCCAGCGCCTCCGAGGCGAGCGCCGCCGCGACGACGCCCGCGTCGCGCGGCCGGGACTCCCGCGCCTTCGACAGCATCCGCGCGACGAGCCGATCGAGCCAGGCCGGGACGTCGTCGCGGAGCTCCCCGAGCCGCGGCGGCTCCTCGAGGAGGACCTTCATGAGGACCGAGAGCGGGTCGCTGCCGCCGAACGCGGCGCGCCCGGTGAGGCACTCGAAGAGCACGCTGCCGAGCGCGAACACGTCGGCGCGCGCGTCGATCTGCGGCTCGCCGCGGGCCTGCTCCGGGGCCATGTACTGGGGCGTGCCGCGGATGTCGCCGAGCGCCGGGAACTCCTCCTCATCATCCCCGGAGAAGCGCGCGACGCCGAAGTCGATGAGCCGGACGCGCTGGAGGTCGCCGCCCTCGAGGATGAGGTTGCCCGGCTTCACGTCGCAGTGCACGAACCCGAGCTGGTGGACGGCGGCGAGCGTCTCGGCGATGCGCGCGGCGAGCGTGAGGCCCTCGGCGAGCGTGAGCGGGCCGCGATCGAGCCGCTCCGAGAGGGTCTCGCCATCGAGCCACTCCATCGCGAGGTAGAGCCGGCCCCCGCCCGTCGCTCCGTGCGCGACGTAACGGGCGACGCCGGGGATCGCGAGCGTCGCGAGGGCGAGGTGCTCGCGCGCGAGGGCGCTCAGCGACGCGGTCGCGGCTATCTGGAGGAGCTTGAGGGCGACGAGCTCGCCGGACCGGAGGTCGCGCGCGCGGTACACGCGCGCCGTCGCGCCCGAGGCGACGTGCTCCTCGATCTCGAACCGGTCGTCGACGACCTCTCCTGCCTGCATCGAGCTGACGCGCTCCTGGCGGGCGCTCTGCCGCTATTGCACAGCGTGCCAGCGGCACGCGCCGTCCGTCCACTGTCACTTCGCTCGACGCCGCGCGGCGTGCGCGCCGGCTCACCGCGGCCGATCACCTCGCCGAGCCACCTCGCCTGGACGCATATGGCGGCGCAGGCGCGCGCGTCGGCGCGGCGCACACGCTGGCGCACCTCGCCGGCTCACCTACCTGTCGCGCTGCGCGCCCGCGTCAGGGGGCGCCTGGCCTGCGTCCGCGCCGCCCGCGGGCCGCCGCAGCACGACGTAGCGGAGGTGCGGGACGCCGCTCACCGCCACGGGAGCGAACGCGTCGCCGGCGCCCGGCAGGCGCGCGACGCGCTGCTCCACCCCGCGCGCGAACCGCGACGCGGGCCACGGCGACGCGAGCGCCTCGCCCCCGGCGAGCAGCAGCACCAGCGCGTCCACCCGGCGCGCGTCGAGCAGCGCCCCGGGGATCCGCTTCGTCGTGTGCCCGCCGGGCAGCGCCGCGATCGCCGGATCCGTGACGCCCGCGAGATCGACGAGGGTCGCGCCCGTCGCCGCCCCGAGCCAGCCGACGTCGAGCGCCGCGACGACCTCCGCCCCGGCGAGCGCGCCGCGGAGCTCCTCGACGACGCGCAGCCTGTCGCTGCCCACCCGCGCGGCGGTCGGCCCGACCCGGACCATCACGAAGAGCTCCCCCGCGAGCGCGAGCGCGAGCCGGAGCGCCGTGGCGCGCGCGCCGGCCACCGAGGCGACGTGGGCCGCCGCGAGCACCACGGCGGGCAGCGCCGGGACGACGAGCCGCGACAGCGGCATCCAGTCGCCGCCCGCCGCCGCGACCGCGAGGAAGTGCACCGCGACCGCGGCGAGCAGCCCGCGCGGCCACGCGGGGAGCGCGCGCCACGCGCCCGGCGCGATCAGCGCCAGAGGCCCGGTCAGGAGGAAACACGCGAGCGCGTACCGGGCCCCGAGCGCCGCGTCCGGCGCCTTCGCCAGCGCGGCGAGCGGCGCGGCCCGCCCGAAGATCGCGAGGCGCGCCACGGCCACGGCGACGAAGGGCAGGCCCGCGAGCGCGAGCGCGGCGAGCGCTCGCGCCCACGCGGGGCGCGGCGGGGCGCCCCCTCCGGCGTCGCGGCGCGGAGCCGCCTGGGCCGCGAGCGCGACGACGAGCGCGAACGGCAGGAGCTCCGGCCGGAGCGCCGCCGCGGCCCCGGCGCAGGCCGCGCCGCCGAGCGCGCCGCCGAGCGTCGGTAACGCGACGGCGAGCGCCCCGAGCGCCGCGACGACGCCCGTCTCCATGCCCGCCACGCTCCAGGCGGCGAGCGGCGCCGACGCCGGCACGAGCGCGAGCGCGGCGAACCGGATGGGACGGGCGGACGCCCGATCGATCGCGAGCGCCAGGACGCCGGCGGCGAGCGTCCACGCGAGGGCGCCGAGCGCCTTCGCGGCCGCGAGCGCGGCGAGCGGCCCGCCGGCCGCGAACGGCGCCAGCACGAACGCCCACCCGAGCGGCGTCACGCCGTCGGTCACCGGCCCGGCCGCGTTGAAGCGGTAGCCCAGCCCCAGGGCGAGGTGGTGCGCATAACGCGCCGTGATCAGGGCGTCGTCGACCGTGAACCCCGAGAGCGCGAGCGCCGGGATCAGCGCCGAGAGCGCGCCGGCGAGCGCGACGAGCAGCGAGCGCTCCCGCCCCGTCACGCCGCCTGTGCGTCCGCGCGGCACTCCGATGGACACGAGGCGCTGACGCCCGCGCTGGACCGGAGCCCGCGCCGCTCTGCGCGTTCTCCATCGAGGACGCACCGACAGCGGAGCAAGCGCTCAGGGTGTACGGCGATCGGCACGCAGCGATCCTGTGACAGGCGCACGAAGGACGCAATTGCGCTCGTCTGCCCACAATCATGCGAGCAGGCGAGACGCGACCACGCGGGCACGTGCGCGCGAACGTCGCGAACACCTGGGCTCGCCGCGGCGCGCGCGCACGCCTCGGACGACGGCGGCGGCGCTGCGCCTCGTGGCAGCCATGCGCCCTCGTGGACGGTATAGTTCCCCGCATGGCACTTCCCGCCGCGCTCCTGGCCGCCGTCGAGCGGCATTCGTGTTTTACCGGCTGCTATCGCAGCGAATCGGAAGTCCAGGTCTGCATCGATCCCGCGCAGGCGCTCGTGCCGACGGTGCCTGTCTGTTGCAGCGATTGCCTGAACTTCCACCCGGCGGCGCTCGTGAGCCTCTTGCCCCTCGGCATGACGTCGTACGCGCTCGCGAACGCGCTGACGACACACGTGCGCTCGCTGCGCGGGTACAAGTGGGCGACCGGCGGCTACCACACCGCGGGCACCGGCTTCTGGCTCAACGCCGCCTACTACGGCAATGGCCTCTTCCTGGTCGACGCCGCGCGCAACCGCAACGCGAGGACGGACGTCGACATGCTGATCGAGGCCTTCCAGCACGGGATCGTCCAGCCGGAGGACCCGCGCATGCTCGATCCGGCGCTCTACACGATCGAGCTCGCGTACATCAACATGTCGCGGCCCATCCTGCCGGTCCGCAGCAAGCTGGATCTCCTGGCGTCGCCGCAGCGCAGCGCCACGCCGAGGCAGGGGTTCTCGCGCGTGTCGATCGTGGAGTTCCAGCCGCTCGCGGTCGCGGGGACGTCCTCTTCCGCTTCCGCTTCCGCGCAGCCAACGAAGCCGGCGCCGCAGCCCCGGGAGCTCAAGCTCGGCGATACGTGCCCGACGTGCGGCGCCGCCGTGATGGAGCGACCGCTGTTCTCGGGCACGTTCGTGGGCTGCCTCTGCTGAGGGCGCGCCGCGGGCCACGCCGGCGACCGGCTCACGGCGACGGCAGCGTGGTCGCGCGCCACGCGGTCTCTCCGGTCGCCGGATCGATCGCGCGCAGCGCAGCGCCGCTCACCGCGGCGCCGCTGATGACGTAGACGTAGGGGCCGGACGCCTTCGCCGCCGTGAGCCGGTCGCCGAGGTAGGCCGCGGCGCGCTCGTACCGCGCGGCCCCGGACACCGGATCGAGGGCGATGATCCGCGGCTCGGTGCCGTTCACCACGTCGACGCCGACGACGACGGCGGCGCCGCCGCTCGCGACGAGGAACAGGTCGGGCCGCCCGCCGGAGAGCGGCGCGCGCGCGGCGAGCTCCTTCTTCCAGAGCGACTCGCCGCCGCGCCGCCCCTCGGCGGTGAGCCGCGGCGGGCCCCCGGCCGGCGCGGTGAGCACGACCTCCACGTCGCCGGCCTGGACCACCTGGGGGTTCTTCTTGCGCTCCCAGAAGTGCCCCGTGATCGCCGACGGCTGCGGCGCCGTCGGGCAGTCGGCCGCCCCGCCCCCTTCGAGCTTGATCCCGGTCGCCGTGCCGTCCTTCATCACCACGGTCGCGCAGCCGTCGCCCCCCGCGATCTCGTCGGGGACCCCGGGGAGGTCCGCCACCCAGCGCGCCTTGCCGGTGCGGGCGTCCAGCGCGCGCAGCGCGGCGTCGCCCCCGCCCGCGAGCACCGTGTTCGGGTCCGCGCAGGCGAGCGCGTCCGGCTCCTCGATCTCCAGCGAGGCCCAGATCCCCTGCCCGCTGCGCCCGTCGACGGCCACCACGCGCCCGCGGGTCTTGCCGTCCTGCCACAGCACCGGGTCGGGCGTGTCGTCGCCGTTCGCGTCCACGAAGCAGAGGGCGTCGCGCTGCGTGGAGAGCGGGCGCGCGCGCGGCGCGGGCTCCTGCGGCGGGTCGACGCGCGCGAAGAACATCACCGCGAAGCCGATCCCGACCGCGGCCATCGCCGCGGCGAGGAGCACCTTCGTCGCCCGGGATGGCCCCGGCGCTGGCGCGCCCCGCGGCGCGGCCGCGCCGGCGACGCCGGGCGCATCCGCGCCGCAGCGCGGGCATGCGATCCCATCACGACTTGCCTCCAGCGAGGCACCACAGCTCCTGCAGGGCCGCATCCGGACAGTCTATCGCCGCCGGGCGCCCGTGATCGAGGGCCACCGCGCGCGGCCCGGCCGGACCGGGGACTCGCCTCCGCTACGTCGCTACTTCGCCCAGAGCACCGAGAGATCGATCTCGATGGCCTCGAAGGGCACGACCCGGACCCGCGCCGCGCCGCTGTGGACGGGGCCGGGCTCCCAGCTCCTGCCCGCGGCGAGCGAGAAGACCTCGAGGGTGCGCCGGAGTGGATCGACGAGCCACGCGTGGAGCACGCCTTCGCGCGCATAGAGGGGCATCTTCTCCCTGCGATCGACGTCCTCGGTCGACGGGCTCAGGATCTCGCAGATCCAGTCGGGAGCGAGCGGAAAGAAGGCCGTCTCGGGCAGCTCGGGCATGCGCTCGATCCGCCAGCCGGCGAGGTCGGGCACGAGCACGTCGAACTCACCCGGCGTGCGCGGGTCGGGGAGGTGCAGCTCAGGCTCGACCAGGATGGTCCAGCCGCCGGGCCCGCCTTCGCCCAGGTCGAAGGGGCCGGACAGCTTCCCCCCGAGCCGGGACGCGGCGCGCGCATGCCGCGGCGCCGGGCGGGGGAACACGTGCAGGGTGCCGCGGACGAGCTCCGCCACCTTGGTCGACGGGACGGCTTCGAGGTCGGCGTACGTGGCGCGGGGCTGCTTCTCGGCCGGCTGACCCATGACCGGAGCCTGCCTGGACACCCAGGGAGAGGCAAGGGTGTGTGGCGCGCCGAACCCGAACGCTGGCGCGTCGGCGCGCCGCGCCGCCCACCGGCCCTCACCCGCTACGGCTTCGGTATCCTCAACGTGCCGCTGACCATGGCGCTGCCGCTCACGACATAGACCAGGCTGAGCGGGTGGAACGCCCAGGGGCCGAGCGCGATGGACCCGAGCCAGAGCTGCTCGTGCACGCGCTCCTTGGCAAACAGCACCCCGAAGAGCAGCACGATGAGCAGGCTCGTGGGGATCGGCGTCCCCTCGTAGTAGCGCACCTTTCCTCGATCGTCCGACAGCTCGGCCGCCGTCACGTTGTACCGCGCGAGGCGGCTGATCCCGCAGGCGACGAAGTAGACGAGGGCGGCGGCGTCCCACGGCCCGCGCAGGCCGAGCGCGTAGCCGAGCACCGCGGGCGCGACGCCGAACGAGACCACGTCGGCGAGGGAGTCGAGATCGGCCCCGAGCGGCGAGTGCTTGCGACGCCAGCGCGCGATCGTGCCGTCGAGGACGTCGCACGCCAGCGCGAACGGCAGGAGCCCGAAGGCCACCCAGATATAGATGCGCTCGCGCTCGGCCACGTAGTTCAGGCAAAGCAGGATGCTCAGCGTGCCGCTCGCCGCGTTCGCCAGCGTGACGAAGTCGGCGAGCGCGAACGACCGGAGCATCGAGAAATGGGGCGGTCTCTCGGCAGGCATGGCGCTCGGGCTGCGCAGTGTCGCACGTCCGGTTCGATTGCCAACCATTCTGCGCGGAGCGCGCCGCCGTCGCCGGGGCGTCCTCGCGTCGCAGGGCGCCTCGGGCCGCGGCGCGCCCGGCGCCGGCGCCGTCTAGCCAGGTGGCACGTGCTTGTCCACTCCGCGGCGATCCGCGCACAAAACTTAGGATAGGGCCGCGCGCTGCCTAGCATCCGTCGGCGGATGCCCGGACTGTCACTTGTCGCCGACAACACCCGTTGCTCACCGGAGCCCGAGCGCACGTCGCTGCACGATGTGCTCGACTTCGTCCTGGAGGGGGCGCGCAACGCGTCTCCTCCGCTCGATGGAGCGGCGCTGCCGCTACGCGCCGAGGCCGAGGCGCTGCCGCTGCTCTGCGAGCTCGCCGAGGCCGCGGCGGAGCTCGCCTCCGGACGCCGCGCGCGCGCGGTCGTGCGCCTGTGCCTCGAGCCCGACCCCTGGGAGCTCGGGCTGGAGCGCGTGGGCCGCGACCTCCTCGTCACCGTCTTCCAGGGCGGGGACGTGCCCGAGGTCGCCCTGCACGAGCGGCGCTTCGACGGCGAAGCGCTCTGCGCGCGCCTCCTCGCGGCCATCGACCGGCTCGCCTCGCGCAGGGGCCCGGGCGCGCGCCGCGACGCCGCCTTCGCCGACAACGACGCGGATCTCGGCGGGCTCGGCGAGCAGCGGCTCCCGGCCGCGCGGCGGTGCCTCGCGGCCTCCCTGCCGTTCTCGCCCGACGAGGCGGGGGGAGAGCCCGCGATCGTGGGCGTCGAGCCGACCGGCGAGATCCCGATCGCCATCGCGGCCGAGGCGCTCCTGCGCACGTCGCAGGGCGCGGCGCTCACGCAGCCGGCCGTGCTCCGGGCCGACCTCTTCTCGCTCCTCTTCCGGGGCAAGATCCGCGTGCTCGTGGGCGAGGAGGCGCGGGAGCTGCCCGACGTCTTCGTCTTCCCGTTCGCCGAGCAGCTCGCGTCGCTGTCGCTCGAGTCGCTCGACGCGTGGGCGCGGCGCCAGCCCTACCACCGGCGGCTGACCGTCGGCGGCGCGATCCTCGGCGTCCGGCTGCACAGCGAGGGGGCGCTGTCGCTCACGCTCGGCGTGCCCCGCGTGGGCCGCGTCCCCTCCGCGGATCCCCGCGCGCCCGGCGCTGGCCGCGTACCCTCGTTCGCGGCCGCCGAGGAGCGGGCGCAGACCTGGACCTTCCCGGCCGTCGACGTGGCGGCGCTCGCCCAGGGCGTCGTCGCGTTCGGGCGGGCGCTCGCGCGCAGCCTGGTGCGCCGCGATCGCGGGCAGACGTCGAACCTGCGCCTGTTCGAGTTCCGGGCGCGCGTCCGCGAGCTCGCCGAGCGGCTCCGCGAGCTCACGCGCAACGACGCGAAGATCAACGTGGCCCCGGAGACGTACCGCGCCTTCGCGGCGGCGGCGCGCCCGCAGGCCGCCGCCGAGGACACGTTCGGGAGGACGCGCCTGCGCTTCACGGCCCGGTGGATCGCGGCGATCCCGTCGCTCGATCTCCGCGCCACCTTCCTCTGCGGCGACGTGCTGGTGGTGGGCTCGACGCGCGAGCTGACGTGCATCGATCGGCGCACCGGCGAGTGCCTGTGGCGCAAGCCCGCGCCGCGCGCGGTCTCGGTGATGACGCCGGTCGGCCTCGGGCGGCTCCTGCCCGACGGCACGCTGCAGCTGCACGATCTGTCGAGCGGCGAGGTCGCCTGGTCGACGCGGCTCTCGCCGCGCGTGGGCGCGAACGCCTCGGGCGCGGTGGTGAGCGCCCCCGGGCTGCCGCGGATGCTCATCGTGAGCGAGGGGACGCGCCACCTCGCGGCCGTGGACCTCTACTCCGGCGAGGTGCGCTGGCGCTACGCCGCGCGGCGCGGCGAGAACTTCCGGCTCCGCCGCGCGGGCAAGCTCGTCCTCGTGGGCAGCGGCGAGCCGGCCCTCGCGGCGCTCGACGTGCTGAGCGGCGAGGTCGTGTGGCGCTTCTGCGACCGGCTCCCGTTCGCGTCGCCGGTGGCGGTCGATCACGACGCGCTCTTCGCGCTGGCGGGCGACGGCGCCTTCGTCGGCCGCGGCGGGGCGCGGCTGCACCACCTCGACCCGTGGTCCGGCGAGGCGCGGTGGACGGTCGATCTGCCGAAGCACGTGGCGCCGGTCGGCGCGCCGCTGCTCGGGCCCGAGACGGTGTGCGTGGTGACCCACGGGCGGCGCGGCACGGGGCTCGTGGGGCTCGATCGCCGCACCGGGGCGACGCGCTTCGAGCTGACCGCGTGCGCGGCGACGGCCTCGTGCCTCATGGTGGACGATGTGGTCGTCGTGAACAGCGAGGCAGGCGAGATCGTCGGGGTCGGCGCGCACGACGGCGCGGTCCGGTACCGGCACGTCATCGCGGGCGGCGTCGAGGGCGACAGGCCGCGGCGCCTCGAGCCGGTGCTCCGCTCGGGCGCGCTGTTCGTGCCGCAGAGCGAGGTGCACGTCGTCCGGCCGCGCGACGGCGCGCTGCTCGGCAAGGTGCCGACGGACCTCATCCCGGATCTCCTGCGGGTGGACGAGCGGTGCGACGTCTACGTGGCCGAGGAGAGCGGCCACCTCGCGGCCTTCGCCGCGGCCCCGCGGCTCAGCCTCGTCCAGTAGCCGCGGCGGCGCGCGTCAGCGCGGCCGCCGCGCCGGCTTCCAGATGAGCTCCAGCGTCACCTGGGTGACGCCGTCCTGGATGAGCCCGATCCGCTCGGCGGCCTTGCGCGAGAGATCGATGATCCTTCCGCGCTTGAACGGGCCGCGGTCGTTGATCCGCACGCGCACGCGGCGGCCGTCCCGGCGGACCACGTCGACCACGGCGCCGAAGGGCAGCGTCCGGTGCGCGGCCGTGAGCGCGCGCGGGTTGTAGCGCTCGCCGCTCGCGGTGCGGCGGCCGGTGAACTTGTCGGCGTAGTAGGTGGCGCGCCCGTGCTGGATCGGCGTCCCCTTCGCCGCGCTCCGCGCGCTCGCGGGCGCGAGCGGCGTGGAGATGCCGTCGGTGTCGTCCGGATCGTCGCCCTCGGCCTGGGGCCGCGGGAGCGCCGGCGGGGTGCTCGGCGCGACGCCGCGCGCGATCGGCGCGTCGGCGCCCGTGCGGGGCGCTGCAGGCTGGTGAGCGGAGCAGGCGGGGGTGAAAGAGAGGAGGAGGAAGGCGAGCGTCCTCGCCGCGCCGCGGCGTCCACGGGGCGTCATCACGTCGCCTCGGGCGCGGCGCGATCGGCCGACGAGGGGTCGAGGTCGGCCGCGGGCGAGGCCACCGCGGCGACGAGGGCCAGGGCCGAGGGCTCGCCGCTCCCCGCCCCGTCCGCGGACGGCGCCGCCTGGGGCCTGGCCTTGGCCCGCACGAACCCGGCCAGCGCGCGGAACGGCACGCCGGTCGGGCAGATCCTCTCCTTCTCGGCGAGCACCTCCTCCGGCACGTGCGCGAGCGCGAGCGCCGCGGCGTCGAAGTCCGGCATGCTCCGCGACGACGCGAGGACCACGGTCATGAGGCCGCGGTAGGCCCCCCTGGAGGCCGCGATGCGCTCGGCCTCCCCGAGATCGCAGCGCCCGCACGCGATGCAGCGGGAGAAGCGGGGCAAGGCCGCGCGCTCGGCGGGCGAGAGCGGCGGCAGGCCATCGGCGTCGTAGTTCTCGCGGAAGAGCGCGAGCCCGCTCGGACCGTCGTCGAAGAGACGGCGCACGGTAACCTTGAGGAACGACCACGCGAGGACCGCGAGGGCCAGGGCACGACCGGAGAGCACGATCCGTCCATAACCCGAAACAGGCCCGCGCGCCGAGCCGATGCGCGCGGGGTCTCCAGATCGGCGCCGGGCGCGTGAACCCGCGTTAACAGCGCGCCGGGCACGCGCAGGTCCGCGACGACCCGCCGCCGCTGCGATGACCCCTGCGACGCGCGCTCGTCGCCCGAGCTCCGCGGCGCCGGAGATCGCGCGCCGCGCCGGCGCTCCGCGGAAGATCACGGAAGATCGCGCGACGACGGCCGCCGCCGGGCGAGGACGCCGCGCAGCGCCGCGACGCCCCCGCGCATCGGTCCTCGCTGGCACGTCGGGTGCACAGGAGCCAGGCATGCCCAACGACTTGCTTCTCTGCGACGACCGACGCTCCGAAGACCTCGGCGAGCTCGCCGAAGGTGCGCTGGTGGAGGCGATGATCGCGGGGGACGAGCGCGCCTGGCGCGCCTTCCACGCTCGCTACGATCGGCTCGTCCACCGCTGCATCAGCGGCGTGATCGCCCGCTTCTCCGCTGTGGTCGCGCAGGACGACATCCGCGACATCCACGCGACGCTGCTCGTGCAGCTGCTCTCGAACGACATGCGCAAGCTGAGGACCTTCGACGCAGGCCGCGGCGCGCGGCTGAGCTCCTGGATCGGCACGCTCGCCGTCCACTGCGCGTACGACCATCTGCGCTCGAGGAGGCGCGCGCCGCGCTGTGCCCCGCTCGACGACGCGGCGGTCGAGCTGCCCTGCGAGCGCCCCTCGCCGCAGGAGCAGGCCGAGCGCCGCGAGCGCGCCGCGATCGTGGGGCGGGTGCTCCACGCCTTCTCCAGCAAGGACCGCGAGTTCGTCGCGCTCTACTTCGCCGAGGGCCTGCCCCCGGAGCAGATCGCGGCGCGGATGGGGATCAGCGTGAAGACGGTGTACTCGAAGCGCCACAAGATCCAGAGCCGCCTGGAGGCGATGCTGTCCAGCGTCAGCCTCGCGGCGTGACGTTTCCCTCCCGCGAAGGGGGCTCGGCGGCCGTCGGCCCTGTGGTATGAGCCGGGGAGGATGGCTCGCCCGCCCCGCACCTCCTCCGCGCTCCCGCTCATCGCGGCCGCCGCCCCGCTGCTCGGCGCGTGCGGCGGCGGCGGCGGAGACGCCCCCGCGATCCCCCTCGCCGACGAGCGCGGCGGCGGCGCGCGCGTCGCCGAGATCGTCGGCGACGCCGGGTGGCTCGACCCGGAGGACGAAGAGAGCCGGCGCTGCGCCGCGCCGCCCGCTCGCCGCGCCCACGTCACCGGCGCCACCCTCGTCGCCATCGACAGCTTCGACGAGACCGGCGAGGGCGCGCGCGGCAACCACTACGTGCAAGACAGCGCCGACGAGCCGGTCCCCTACTCGGGGATGACGGTCTTCCAGCCCGCGTTCGACCCGCCGGATCTGCGGCTCATCCCGGGCGACGTCGTCGACGTGCTCGGCGAGCTCACCGAGTTCCTCGGCCCCTCCGCCGGCCGCTTCGGCGGATGCCGCACCTTGCCCGAGCTCGGCGGGACCATGAGCTTCCGCTTCGAGGACCGCCCCGCCGTCCCGATCCGCGTGCCGCTCGACGACCTGAGGGGCTACGCGTCGGCGCGCCCGTACATCGGCATGCTCGTGCGGATCGAGGGCGTCAGGATCGCCGGCGCCCCCTCGAGCCGCGACGGCCGCTACGCGGCGTCGATCGACGTCGGGGCCGGCGTGCGCCCCGCCGACGTCCCGCGCCTCTCGAACGAGCTCTACGATCTCGAGCGCGAGGGGCCGCCGCTCGCGGACGGCGCCTCCTTCCGGTCCGTCACCGGCGTGCTCACCTACTTCTACGGCTTCAAGATCGCCCCGCGTTGCCCGGCCGATTTCCAGCTGGAAGGCGCGCCCCTGCCCTCCGACGACGCATGCGCTCCCTGAGGCCCGCGCTCCTCTCTCCGCTCGTCCTGCTCGCGGCCTGCCAGGGCGCGGCGCCCGGCGGCCCGTCGGCGCCGGGGCACGCCCTCGCCTCGACGCCCGAGGGCAGCGTCGGGCGCATCGAGGTGCGCCACCTCGACGCCCGGCCGCGGCTCGCGCTCGTCTCGCGCGACGGCGATCCCGCGCCCGCGCTCGTCGTCTCGGTCGCGACCGATCTCGGCTCGGTCGCGACGACGGCGCTCGCCAGCGTGGTCGAGGCGCGCCTGCTCGCCGCCGGCTTCGACGTGGACGCGCGCATCGACCGCGGCGCCTTCCGCGTGCGCCTGCTCGTCAGGGACGCGGCGCGCGTCGCGCCGTTCCTGCGCGCGCTGTCGGCGGCGTTCGCGCAGCCCATCGCGGCGGGCAGCCCGGAGGTCGCCCGGGCCGCGGAGCGGACGCAGGCGCTCCGATCGAGCCCGCTCGACGCGCCGGAGCTCTCGCCGATCGCGGCCTGCACCGGCCAGCTGGGCCTCGCGGGCGCCGAGCCCGTCGTCGATCTGGCGACGCCCGCGGGCGCGCGGGAGCTCGAGGGGTGGCGCGCCGCGGCGCTTCACGCCGGGCGCACCTCGATCGCCGCCGTCGGCCCGGCCGCGTTCTGCGAGGAGGCGGCGCGCGCGGCGGAGGACATCGACGCCTGGCCGGCGGGCGGCCCGCCCGCGGACCCCTGGCCGGCGGCGGACACGGTCGGCGTGTACACGACGAACCAGCTCGGGCGGCGCGCCGCCCGGGTGACCGTGGCCGCGCGCGTCGCGAGCCCCCAGGCGGCCGTCGCCGCGGCGGAGCGGCTCGGCGCGCCTGGGTCCCCGCTGCGCGCGCGGCTCTCGGCGCTCCCCTCCCCGTTTCGCGCCGTCGAGGTGCTCGGCGTCGCCCGCCCGCGCGGCGGCTGCGTGAGCGTGACCATCGAGGCCGCCGATCTGCCCACGGCCCCGCCCGTCGAGGCCTCGGCGGCGCTCGCGGCCGCGGTGGCGCGGCAGGAGATCCGCCGCGGCCTCTCGGCGCCGTCGAACCCCGACGTCGCCACGCGTCAGGTCCTCACCGCGCAGGACCCTCGCGACGCCGGCGCGCGCGCCTCGTGGTGGGCGCTCTCGGGGAGCGCCCTGGGCGCGCCGCCGGAGCGGTGGGCGACGGCGCTCGGCCTCCCTCCGAGCGCCGACCCGCCGAAGCCCGCGGCGCCGGGCGAGGCCGGCGCCCGGCGCTTCGAGGCCGAGCTCTCGCGCGCGCTCGCGCCGGGAGCCCAGCCCTCCCTGGAGCGGCGGGCGCTCGTCGAGCGCGGGCAAGGCGAGGTCTGGGTCCTGCTCGGGAGCCCGTGCGGCGTCGCCGAGGAAGGGCTGTACGACGCCGGCGCGACGGCGCTCGCCGCGCTCGCCGCCGTGCAGACCCGGCGGCGCGAGCTCGACGTCACGATCGAGCCGTGGGTCACGGCGGATGCCGTCGGCGTGATCGCGCACGCGCCGTTCCGCGACGAGCGCGAGACCCCGGCCGAGCTCGGGCGCCGCGTGGCGAACGCCGCCGCGCGCACGGTCGCGGCGACCACGCCCGGCCCCGAGGCGCTCACGCTGGCGCGCGCCGCGGCGCTCCAGCACCTGGAGCACCTCTCCGGGGGGCGGGCCGCGGCGCTCGAGGCCTTCGCCTCCGCGATCGCGCCCGACCACCCGTCCTGGATCGAGCCGTTCGGCGTCTGGGACCGGGTGGCGAGCGGCGCGCTCGAGACCGTGCAGCTCCGCTGGCAGGCCCTCGCGACCGGCCCGCTCCGGCTCGCCGTCCTCGCGAACGCCGACGCCTCCCAGGCGGCCGCCGCGGCGGAGGCCGCCGAGCGCTGGCTCGCGCCGCGGCTCACCCCGCGCGGGTGCGGCTCACCGGACGGCGCGGTGGTGCCCCGGCTCGGTCACCACGACGCCCGCCTGCCGGCCGGGGCGGCCCTGTCGCAGGCCGTCGTCGGCGCGCGGCTCCCTGCGGCGCGCGAGGCCTCTCCCACGGCGCGCGAGCTCGCGGAGCTCACGGCCTTCGCCCTCAACGGCGAAGGCGGGCTGCTCGCGGCCGCGCTCTCTCCCGCGGCGAGCACGGCGTCCCCGGCGCCAGCCAGCGCGGCGCCGACGAAGCGGCCGCTCGCGGCCCGCGCGAGCGCGCGCGTCCTCGGCGGGACACGCGCGGCGGCGCTCGCCGTCGAGATCAGGGCCGAGGCCGGCGAGCTGAGCGAGGCATCGGCCCGCGTGAAGGAGCTCCTCGCCGGCCTGGCGCAGCGGGTGACCGACGCCGATCTCGGCCGCGCCGAGGCCCACCTCGCCCGGCGGGAGCGCGACGCGCTCGCGGAGCCCAGGCGCCGGCTCATCCACCTGTTCAACGGCCGCCCCTCCCGCGCGGCCGCCGCGAAGATCACGCTGGCCGCGTGGCGCGCCTTCCTGGCGGGCGCGCTCGGCGCGGACGCTATGGTGACCGTCGAGGCCCGGCCCGACTGATCACTCCCCGCCGTCGAAGTCGCCGGCGTCCTCTAGCTCGGCCGGCCGCCCGGCGCGGGTCGCCTCGGGGCCCTCGTCGTCGGCGTCGCTGTCCGCGCCCGTGGCCTCGTCATCGTTCTCGTCGACCTCGTCCTCGTCCTCGTCGTCCGGCTGGGTCAGCACGGGGAGCCGGCGCTTGCCGACCGGACCCTCGTCGACGTAATCGCGCAGCGCCATCATGTCCTTCAGCGCCTCCAGCTTCGCGAGCGCCTTGACCTCGACCTGGCGGATCCGCTCGCGGGTCAGGTTCATGATCGCCCCGACGTCCTCGAGCGTCGTGCCGCCGCGATCCGCGACGTCGAGCGCGCACGTCTCGTTCATGTCCCAGACCTCGAGATCGGGGAAGTTCAGCTTGATGGCGCCCGTCCTGGCGGAGACGTCGAGATAGAGGTGGTGCTGGCACGAGACGTACGGGCACGGCCTCGGACCGTCGACGCACTCGGCGCGGGCCCGCGGCTTGTAGTAGTCGGTCTCGGGGTAGAGCATCCGGCCGATCTCGAGCTCGCGCTTGGTCATGCGCTTGACGCTGATCGTCCGCGCCCGGATCTCGCGCTTCCGCCGCGATCTGCGCTGCTCGCGCGTGATGGCGTTCCCCGACTCCGCGGGGTCGGCCTGGAGCGCGAGCGCGCCCTCCACGACGGGCTCCGTCGAGCCCGCTGGGCCGCGATCGCCCTCCACCGCATCCGCACCGTCCAGGCCGAAGATCTCGAGCTCGCTGTCAGACACCGTCGCCATGCGCTGCCTCCGTTTGGTAGCGTCTCCGCTCTCAAGCGCGCGCGTCTCTCCCCGTACGTCCGAGTCCCAGCTCGAGCGCAGAGGGATCCGCTCCTTAAGCCCGACGTAAAGCCGGATGCCGTCCCTAAAAAATCGCGACGAAACGAGCCGTTGCCCGTCCCGTCGATCGCATCAAACCCAGGCGGGGCCGCGCCCGCGGCCCCATGTACTTCACGACGACGAAAGCCCCGCGACTCGGCCCCTCAAGAGGAAGCCGCCTGTTTCGTGAGCCGCGCTTGCGCCATCAAGCGCTCTTCTATCAACGCCAGCTTGGCGACGAGCTCCCGCGCGAGCGACTCCGCGCTCGCGAGGTCCTGGGCTATCGCCCTGCCGCTCGTCTCGCTCCGCCTCTCTTTGGCGGCATCCCTGAGCGCATTGAAGACCTTGGTCATCGTGCGCTCGAGCTCCTCGATATCACCTCTCACGAACAGGAATTCACGCTGGATCTCTTCGATGGTGTAGTCCTGGGCCATCATCTCTTTGATGCGCTGAACCTGGCGGACTACCGTGGCCGGATACATCCCCTGCGAGCCCTGGTGCTTGCCCTTGCGCCCCACCCGCACGCTGCGCGGGAGCAAGCCGAGCTGCACATACTTCCGGAGCGTCGCCTCGCTGAACTTGATGCCATGAGCCGCGAACAGCTCGAGGATATCGCTCGATGTGATCCCCTGGGCGTGCTCCCGCTCGATGCGATCAAGCACCTCCTCAGGGATCCTCTGCACCGGTCCTCCCATCGATTGCCGGAGGCCCTACCCAACCGACGCGGGCGACTCTATTCCACTGAATGGAATACAGTCAATTGACGCGACTACGATTATTGTGTGGCTGTCGCGAGACGCGGTGCTTTGCCGGGGTTCTTGACGTACCTCGGACATTTTTCGTCCGTCGGAGCGACGCGTCGGCCCGCCCGGCTCGACGCGGGTCGGGGGCCGGGATGGGAAAAAAGCGACGCACGGTGCAATGGGTGCGAGCAGGGGGGCGCCCGACACCCAGCGGGGCTCGTGGAGCGGCATGCCCCGTACCCTGACACACATCGGTCCTTTCAGACAAAAGGGCTGATAGTCTCGCCGCCACCATGGCCAAGGCCCTCGCCAGCGAGGGTCGGAGCTCGGCTTCGCCCGCCGCCCCCCGACCCGTCGAACGCGTCATCAGGGACGTCACCGCCCGGGGGGTCAGGATGCGGGTCCTGGTCGCCGGCGCGGGCAACGGCCCGGCGCTCTTGCTGATCCACAGCTTCCTCGTCAGCCACCTGGAGTTCGATGACGTGATCGACACGCTGGCCCAGCGGTTCCACGTCATCGCCCCGGACCTGCCGGGCTTCGGCGAGAGCGAGAAGCCGAGCCCGGCGCGGTACGCTTACGGCATCGAGACGTTCTCCGAGGCCGTGGCCGACCTCATCGCCGCCTTCGGCGTCGGCCGCGCGCACCTCGTCGGCCACGCGATGGGCGCCGCCGTCGCGATCACGCTGGCCGCCAACCACCCGGAGCTCGTGCAGCGGCTCGTCCTGGAGGACGCGCTCTGTTACCCGTTCCCGATGAGCTTCAAGATGAAGCTCCCGCTCCTGCCGGTCGTGGGCGGCATCGTCTTCAAGCAGCTCCACGGCCGCGGCACGTTCCGGTCGTACTTCCGCGACGACGTGTTCCGGGCGGACGCGGCCGTGCCGCTGTCGCGCGTCGACCGGCACTACGATCTCTTCAACGCCCCGTCGGCGCGCGAGAGCGCGCACGCGGTGCTGCGCGCGGTGCTCGACGCGCGCCCCGTCGTCGCGCGCCTCACCCGGATCACGGCGCCGACCCTCGTCGTGTGGGGGCGCGACGATCGCATCTTCCCGGCGGCGAGCGCGCAGCGGCTCGCCCGCGAGATCTCCGGCGCGATGCTCGAGATCATGGACGCCGGGCACTCGCCCCACGAGGAGCGGCCGGGGGAGTTCGTCGCGCTCGTGACGCAGTTCCTCGAAGGGAAGCGGTGACGGCGGCGGCGCGCTGGGCTCGGCTCTCGCGCGGCGCGGCGCGAGCGGCCGGGCGCGCGGGGCGCGCCGTCCTCGGCGAGGACGCGGCGCGGCGGTTCCTCGCGGACCGCTCGGCGCTGCTCGGCCTCGGGATCGTCGCGCTGCTCTCGCTGTTCGCCGCGGTGGGGCCGGCCGTCATCCCCCACGACCCGAACGCGAGCGACTTCACCCTGGCCCGCGACGCCTCCGGCGCGCCGCCCGGGCCGTCGGCCGCCCACTGGCTCGGGACGGACCCGCTCTTCCGCGACCTGCTCGCGCGCCTCGCGCACGGCGCGCGGCTCTCGCTCGCCGTCGCGCTCTCGTCCACGGCCCTCGCCACGGGGCTCGGCGCGCTCGTCGGCGTCACGGCCGGCATGGCCGCCGGCACGCGGGCGGACGCGCTCGACGGCGCGCTCATGCGGCTCGTCGACGTGATCCTCGCCCTGCCGTACCTCCTGTTCGTGACCGCGATCGGCGTCGCCGTGGGGCGCGCGGACGTGGGGACGATCCTGCTCGTGCTCGGCCTCACGGGGTGGACCGGGGCGGCGCGGGTCGTCCGGGCCAAGACGGCGGAGCTCGCGCAGCGCGATTTCGTGGCCTCGGCGCGCGCGCTCGGCGCGGGGCCGCTGCACATCGTCCGGCGGCACGTCCTGCCGAACGTGGGCGGGACGCTGCTCGCGCTCGCGACCATCAGCGCCGGGCAGATGATCCTCGCCGAGGCCGCCCTCGGCTACCTGGGCGTCGGCGCGCAGCCGCCGACCGCGACCTGGGGCCGCATGCTGCACGAGGCCGAGCCGTACCTCGGGGTAAGGCCGCTCCTTGTGGCCGCGCCGGGCTTCGCCATCGTGCTCGCCGTGCTCGGCTTCCACCGCGCGAGCGAGGGGCTCCGCGACGCGCTCGATCCGGCCGGCGCGTCGCTCCCGCGCGGCCGTCGCCTGCCGGTCGATCTGCTCGTCGCGGGCGCGGCGCTGCTCCTGCTCTCGGGCGGCTCGGCGGGCGGCGTCCGCGCGCCCCTCGGCGGCGAGCCGGCGCCCGGCGCGCCCGTGCGCGGCGGGACGCTGCGCCTCGCGACGACGGTCAACGCGCGCGCGCTCGATCCGGCGATCGCCTACGACGAGCTCTCGAGCACCGTCGCGGAGCTCGTCTTCGCCCGCCTCGTCACGTGGGACCAGGGCGGCCGCATCACGCCCGATCTCGCGCGCGCGATCGAGGTGGAGCGCGGCGGGCGGACGTACGTCTTCACGCTGCGCGAGGGCGTGCGGTTCCACGACGGCGCGGAGCTCCGCGCCGCCGACGTGAAGCGGTCGATCGAGCGGACGCTCCACCCGAGGACGCCGAGCCCGGGCGCGAGCCAGTACGACATGATCGAGGGCTTCGCCGCGTACCACGCGGGCGCGGCGCCGCACCTCGCCGGCGTGCGGGTGCTCGGCGATCACGCCGTCGCGATCGATCTGCGCGCGCCGGACGCGACGTTCCTGCCCCTCATGACGCTCGCGTTCATGGCGCCGGTGTGCCCCTCGTCCGGGGCCGCGGTCGACGCGGCGAGCCCGCCGCCGCCGTGCGGCGCCGGCCCGTTCCGCGTCGCGCGGTGGGACCAGGACGGCAGCATCGGGCTCGCCCGCCACGAGGGGTACTTCCGCCCGGGCCTGCCGTACCTCGACGCCATCGCGTGGCAGACCGGCGTGCGCGCGACGACCCAGCGCTACAAGTTCGAGGAGGGCGAGCTCGACGTCCTGCGCGATCTGACCGCGATCGACGCGGCGGCCTACCGCGCCGCGCCCGGGTGGGAGGGGCAGAGGCGCTGGGTGACGCGGGACAGGACCAACGCCGTCTTCCTCAACACCGAGCTCGCGCCGTTCGACAAGCTCGCCGTCCGGCGCGCCGTCGCGTTCGCCCTCGACCCGACCGTGCTCGAGAAGGTGCGCCCCGATCTGCTCGCGCTCGACCGGGTGCTGCCGCCGTCGATCCCGGGCCCCCCGCGCGACGCGCCGATGCGGCAGCACGACCTCCCGCGGGCGCTCGAGCAGATGGCCGCGGCCGGCTACCCGTACGACCCGGCGACCGGGAGGGGCGGCTACCCGGGCGTCATCGACTACATCGCGGTCCCGGACACGCTGGAGCAGGCGATCGGCGAGATCGTCCAGCAGCAGCTCGCCAGGATCGGCCTCCGCGTCCGCCTGCGGCTCGTCAGCTGGGCGACCTACCTCGCCGAGGCCTCGCGGCGCCGCGCCGTCCCCATGGGCTGGGTCGGGTGGCAGGCCGATTTCCCCGACCCGGCGAGCGTCTTCGAGCCGACGCTCTCCACGCGCGCCATCCGCGACGAGGGCTCGCAGAACTACGCCTTCTTCAGCGACGAGGAGCTCGATCGCACGCTCGACGCCGCCCACGCCGAGCAGGATCGCGCGCGGCGCCTCGCGCTGTACGACCGCGCCGAGCGCATCGTCCGCGATCGCGCGCCGTGGGTGCCCACGTACACGGCGCGGCAGCTCGAGCTCTGGCACCCCTACGTGCGCGGCCACGAGGGCGCCGCCGCGCTCACGTCGCGCTTGCACGAGGTCTGGCTCGACCCGTCGGCGCGGCCCGGGGCCGGCGGAGGGCCGCGCGCGGCCGCGCCACGAACCGCCACGCCGCTCCGCGCGCTGCTCGCGCGCGCGGTCCTCCCCCGATGAGCACCCCGCCCGCGCGCCGTGCCTCCACGCCCCGCCCGGGCCGCGCCTCCGCGGTGGGCTCCGCGCTCGCGCGCCTGCTCCGGCGCCTCGGCTGGGCCGCGATCGTCATCGCGGGGGTCACCGCCGTCTCGTTCGGGATAACGTACCTCCTCCCGGGAGACGCCGCGCGGATGCTCGTCGGACCGCAGGCCTCGGCGGCGGACCTCGAGCGCGCGCGGGCCATCCACGGGCTCGATCGCCCGGTCCCCGTGCAGTTCGCGCGGTTCGTCCGGCGGCTCGTCCACCTCGGCCCCGCGGGGGGCGGCGACGGCGGCGCCCCTGCCGCCCACGCGGGCGCGCGCGCCGATCCGGAGCACCGCAGCTGCGCGGCGGGGCCGCTCGGCCTGCACGTCGACCTCGGCTACAGCTTCCATTACCGCAAGCCGGTCGTGGATCTGCTCGAGGCGAAGGTGCCGCGCTCCGTCGAGCTCGCGCTGGCCGCCCTGCTGGTGCAGCTCCTGCTCGGCCTCTCGCTCGGGATCGTCGCGGCGGTCCGCCGCGGGACGGCCTGGGAGGACGCGGCGCTCGGCGCCACGTTGCTCGGCGCGAGCGCGCCGACCTTCGTGATCGGCCCCGCGCTCCAGTACGTGCTCGCTTACAAGCTCCGGCTCCTGCCGTACGACGGGTACGGCGCCACGGCGGCCGATCACCTGCGCTCCCTCGTCCTGCCGGCGCTGACGCTCGGCGTGTTCGGCAGCGCCCTCTACGCGCGCATCGTCCGCGAGGAGCTCCGGACGCTGCTCCGCCAGGACTTCATCCGCACCGCGCGGGCCAAGGGCGCCTCTCGCCTGCGCGCGCTCGTCGTCCATGCGCTGCGCAACGCGCTCTTGCCGCTCGCCACGCTCGCCGCGCTCGACCTCGGGGCGCTGGCGGGCGGCGCGATCGTCACGGAGAAGCTCTTCCGCTGGCCCGGCGTCGGGAGCATGGCGGTCGAGGCGCTCCAGAACCGGGACGGCCCGCTCATCGTCGGGACGGTGCTCTTCTCCGCGGCCGCCATCGTGCTCGCCACCGTGGCGCTCGACGTGGCGGCCCTGGCCCTCGATCCCCGGCTCAGGTCGCGGTCGCGCTGAGCGCGGACCGCACGCTCACGGCATGCCGGCGAGCGCGCGGCACTCGGCGCCGAGCGAGGACTCGGGCGAGGAGAGCTCGGCGCACTTGCGGAACGAGGCCCGCCCGCCGCGCCCGGCCGCCTGCTCTGCGGCGCCACGCAGGTGCCACGCCGCGGCGCTCCCCGGGGAAGCGGCCGTGAGCTGCTGCGCGAGCTGCACCGCCTTGCCGGTCTGCCCCGACTCCAGGGCGCGCATCACGCGCGTCGAGAGGGGCCCGCTTTCCTCGCCCGGCGTAGCGGGCGCGGGCGCGGCAGGCGCGGGCGCGGCAGGTGCCGACGCGGGCGGGGCAGCCGAGGGCTCCGGCTCCCGCGTCGGTGCGGCGGCCTGGCCCGCGGTCGCCGCCGCGCTCGGCGGCGCCGCGTGGGTGGTCGGCGCGTGCGAAGCGTGCTCGGAAGGCGCTCCGGCCGGCGCGGGGCTCGCCGCGGCAGGCTTCGCCCGCGCGCTCGCCGAGGCCGGCGCGGTCGGCTGGCTCGCCGGGGCGTCGGCGGGCGGCGCCGCGGAGAGCCCCTCCGCGGCAGCGGCCGCCGCCGCCGGCTCTCCTTCCTGCTCCGACGCGGCCAGAGCCGCTGCGGGCACCGCCGCGGAGTGCTGCCCCGCCGGCCCCTCCTCCGGCAAGGGCGCATGGACCGGCGCCGCTGGCACGGGGCGCCCCGTCTGGCCGACCAGCCACACGCCGGCGGCCCCGAGCGCGAGCGCCGTGACCAGGCCGGCGACGATCCGCGCGATGCGGGCCCGGCGCTCCTCGTGGCGGGGCCCGAAGAGCGTGGCCTCGACCGCGCCGGCGGTCGTGTCGGCGTCCTCGGCCGAGGGATGCTCCCGCGCCGCCATCCCCTCCGGCGCGTCCACCCCGCCGCCGAGGAAGAAGCGCTCGCTCTCGCTGATCGGCCCGGGGTCGCCAGGAGGCGCGTCGTCCGGCGCCGCCGCGAGGCTCGCCGCCGGGGCCGCGTCCGGCACCGGCAGCGGCGGCGGGGAGGCATCGATCGGGCGCGCCTCTCCGGCCTTCGCTTCGACGGGCTGGGGCGCCTGCGCACGCTCCGCCGCGCGCGGGAAGGCGACAGGCGGCGGCGCGTCGCTCGGCGGGCGGGGGCGCAGCGTGGGGCTCGTCGACGCCGCCGCGGTGCGCTCCTCGCCAGCGGGCGACGCGACGCCCGCTGCCGCCGCAAGCGCAGGCGCGGGCGCCGCCGCGGGCTCGGGCAGCGCCGCCGCGGGCGCCTCGGGCGCCGCTGCGGGCGCCTCGGGAGGCGTGGAGCGAACGCGCTGCTCGGCGGGAGCGGCCGCGGCCGCGGGCCTGTCGCTCCTCGTGGATCGCTGCTTCTGCGCGAAGCTGCGCGGCGTCACGAGCGGTCGCGTGAGCGGGGCCTCATCGCTGCTCGCGAGCGTGGTGTCCTTGTCGAGATCGACCTCGGCGCGCGGCCGCGTGACCCGGGCGGCCTCGGCAGGCGATGCGGCGTTCCTCGGTGGCTCCGACGGCGCGCGGCCGCCCGCCGCGACGGGGCGCGCCACCGCGTTCCCCGGCGGCTCCGACGGCGCGCGGCTACCCGCCGCGACAGGGCGCGTCACGGCGTTCCCCGGCGGCTCCGACGGCGCGCGGCCACCCGCGGCCCCGGGCCGCACCCCGGCGTTCCGCGGCGGCTCCGACGGCGCGCGGCCCCCTGTCGCGCCGGCGCGCGCCGCCGCGGCCGACACGATGCTCCGCGGCGGCTCCGACGGCGCGCGGCCACCCGCCGCGCCGGAGCGCGCCGTCGCGGCCGACACGGCGCTCCGCGGCGGCTCCGACGGCGCGGAGCGCGCCGCGGCGGCGCTCGCGCTGGCCGCTCGGCCGACCGCCCCTGGCCCGTGCACCGCGCTGCGGGTCGTCACGGGGCGCCCGGGGGACTCCGCGTCGGGGTCCCCCGCCGGCGCGTGCAGCTCGTGACCGGGCCGGGAGCGCGGGAGCACCGCGGGAGAGACCCGGTTCGAGAGCGGCGCCGGGACCACGGCGGCGTCCTCGAGGTCGTCGGAGCCGGCGTTCCCCGGGCCCCCCTCGGGGTAGTTGGAGCGCCGCGCGCTCGACGGCGACGAGAGCGGCGAGAACTCGTCGTGGAACGCCGCCTCCGGCTCGCTCGGCACCACGTCGTCGGGCGGGAGCGCGGCGGCGGGCACCAGCAGCCCCTCGAAGTAGAGCTTCGAGATGGTCGAGAGCGTCGAGAGATCCTCGAACGGGGACGCGTCGACCACCTGCATCAGCGTGCGCTTGCCGTCGAACAGGCGCAGGATCCCGTTCAGCTCGTCCGGGATCTCGTTCAGCCGCTCCAGCAGCTCCTCGCTGTCGACCTCGAAGACGGTCGCGAGCGACGGCAGCGCCTCGAGGAGCCGGCCCCACTCGTCGACGCGGCGCATGCCCTCCATGAGGAGGCCCTGCGTCGACGTCTCGATCCCGTCGGGGTTGTCGACCTTGCAGAACTCGACTTCGAACGTCCCCTCGTTCCACAGGAGCGCGCGGTAGACGGCCTCCTCGCCGCAGAGCCGGCCGAGCGTCGCGTCGACGACCTTGCCCTCGCGGAAGTAGACCTGCGCCTCGTTGTCCGCGTGCGACAGGTGGACGATCCCGCTCTTCCGGCTCACCTCGAACGTCTGCAGCAGATCCACGACGTTCATGTCGAGGATCGACCCGGAGAACCTGGTCCGCCCCGTCGTCGAGAAGTGGCGCGTCGTGATCCCCTCGCGCGTCCGCCGCGCGAGGAGCAGCGTCACGCGCGCGATGAGCTCGCGCACGAAGATCGGCTTGGTCAGGTAGTCCTCGACGCCGAGCTCCAGCCCGCGGATCTTGTCCTCGATGGACCGCTGGCTCGTGAGGAAGACGACCGGGATCGAGGCCCAGTCGGCGTGCTCCTTCATCTTGCGGACGAGGGCATAGCCGTCCACGTTGGGGAGGCGCGTGTCGCTGAGGACGAGGTCCGGCGTGGAGACCTCGAGCTTCGCGAGAGCGTCCGCTCCGTCCTTCGCGGTGGTCACGCTGTAACCGGCCTTTTTCAGGCTGACCTCGAGGACCCGAACGCTGCGCGGATCCGCGTCGACCAGGAGGAGCTGTTGCTTGGCCACTAGAGGTTTCCGCCTCGCGAAGGATGGCGAGCCCGAACGGACGCTGTCAAGCGCTCCGCCCTGAGCGTCGCCGCTGCCGTCGATCGCTTGTCCCGCGGCCGCGGGCCCGGCGATCGACGTCGTCCATCGTGCACACAGGACGGCTGGGAAGGCCAGGTTTCGTCGCGCGCCGATCGGGCGATCAGCGCTTCCAGGGATCGACGATATCGCCGGTGGCTTGCGGCCTTACCATGGAGGCCGTGGGCGCCGCGGTCGCCGGCGGACGGGCCGCCGCCGCGGTCGGCTTCGGCGGGATCGGGGCGGCTGTGCCCTGGGTGCGGGGCGGCTCCTGCGCGGTCGGCGCGGGCGCCGCCGTCGCGGCCGCGGGCGCGGCGGGCGGCTCGTCGATCACCCTGGCGAGCGCCGTCTCCGCCGGGAGGGCGCCGCCGGGAGCGTCGGCGGCGGCGGCCTCGGGCGCCGAGGCGCGCAAGGCGCGGACGCCGAGGGCGATGACGATGGGAACGAGGACGGCCGCGAGCGCGATCGCCACGCGCGCGGCCATCGAGAGCGGCTCGGACGGCTCCGCGGGCGCCTGGACCGGGGCGAGCATCTCCTCGCTCGCGCGCGGCCGCATCGACTCGGTCGCGCGCGGCCGCATCGACTCGGTCGCGCGCGGCCGTATCGACTCGTGGCGAGGCAGCTCGCCCGGGGGCGCGACGGAGGTCACGCGGCCCGGCGGAGCGAGGGCGAGCTCGATGGCCTCGACGAGGTCGGCCATCGAGGAGAAGCGCTCCTCGGGGTTCTTCGCGAGGCAGCGCATGACGATCGGGCCGAACGCGCCGAGCGCTGTGGCGTCGGGCATCACCTGCTCGAGCGGCTCGGGCGACATGTACATGTGCTTGGTCAGCACGCCCATGTACGTGTCCGCCTCGAAGGGGACGCGCCCCGCGAAGCACTCGTACATGAGGACGCCGAGCGCATAGATGTCGGCGCGGGCGTCGATGCGCTTCCCCTCCGCCTGCTCCGGGCTCATGTAGTGCGGCGTCCCGAACACCATGCCGATGCGCGTGAGCCGCTTGCCGCCGGTCACCTTCGCGACGCCGAAATCGAGCAGCTTGACGAACTCCTGATCGCCGTTGCGGACGAGGTACACGTTGTCGGGCTTCAGGTCGCGGTGGATGACGCCCGCGGAGTGCGCGGCCCCGAGCGCGGCGGCGCACTGGAGCATGATCTGCCCGATCCTGTCGGCCGGCAGCGTCTTCTCGGTGCGCAGCAGCGACGCGAGGGAGGTCCCGGAGAGGAACTCCATGACGAAGAACGGCAGCTCCGCCTGCCCCGTCTCGACCTCGATCGCGCCGAAGTCGCTCACCGCGACGATGTTGGGGTGGCCGATCGCCGCGGCCGCCTTGGCCTCCTGGATGAAGCGGGCGACGAGCTCGGCGTCCTGCGCGATGTCGCGCCGGAGCACCTTCAGGGCGAAGAGGCGGCCGAGCGACTTGTGGCGCACCTCGTACACCGTCCCCATCCCCCCTTCACCCACGACCGCCTGCACCTCGTAGCGGCCGTCGATGGTGCGCCCGAGCATCGGATCGGCCGATGGATTCCAGTCGGGCGCGTCGGCGAGCGGATCGCCGTCGAACGGGCAGAAGCGGGAGTCGCCGGAGAAGGTCTGCTTGCAGGTCGGGCAGCGCCGCGCGCGCGGGGTCTGCTTCGCCTTCCCCCGGCGCGCCGGCCCGTCGAAGCGCGCCGGCAGGGGTGGGAGCGCCGGCAGCGGCGGGAGCGCCGGGCGCGCGCCGACGTGCGCTGGCAGTGCATCCGCGCGCGGCGGCACGTCGCTGCGGAACGGCAACTCGCTGCGCAGCGGCGCGTCGCTGCGCGCTTGCGGCACCTCGCTGCGCGCTTGCGGCGCGTCGCTGCGCGCCGGCGGCACCTCGCTGTGCGCCGGCGGCACCTCGCTGCGCGCCGGCGGCACCTCGCTGCGCGCCGGAGGCTGAGCAAATGATTCGTCTCCGTGCAGCCGCGGGATGTCTTCCCGATGGAACAGCTCGGCAGCCTCGGACTCGCCGGCGGTCATCTCGGGCTGAGCATCCCCGGCCATGCGGAGCGTCACTGGCACCCCATCGAGTCTAGCCGAAAGCGCGCTCAGTGGTTCGGATCAGATGGCGCCAGTTTGGCGACCGCGGTGGAGCGCCCCCCCGCGGGTCGCCGCGCGCGGCGGCCGGCGCCGCCTGGTAAGAACTCAGATCTCTTCCAGAATCTTCGCCTTGCGGGCCTGGAACTCCTCGTCGGTGATGAGCCCCTTGCTCTTGAGCTCCCCGAGGCGCTCCAGGCGCTGCTCGATCGACGGCGCTGCAGCCGGGGCAGCCTGCGGCGCACCCGGGTAGCCCTGCGGCGCGCCCGGATAGCCCTGCGGCGCACCCGGGTAACCCTGCGGCGCACCCGGGTAGCCCTGCGGCGCACCCGGCTGCTGCATGTGCGGCGGCACGAACTGGGGCTGGCCCTGCGCGGCGAGCGCGGGGTTCATCGCCTGCGCCAGGCCGGCGCCGATCGCCACCTGGGCGCCCAGCCCCGCGACGCCGCTGCCGTCGCCGCCCTGCGCCATGCCCTGGCCGGCGCCCATCATCGCCTGGCCGGCGGCGTAGTTCTGCCAGTTGCCCGCCAGCTGCTGCACGTACCGCGCGTCCTGCTGGAACCGCTGATCGAGCTCGAACTGCTTCGCGCGGGCGGCGTCCTGCGCGATGCCGATGCCGCGGCGCGCATCGCCGCGCTCCTTGTTCGCCTCGCGGAGGAGCTTCTGCTCCTCGGCCGAGAAGTTGATGTTGAAGTTGCCGATCTCGAGGATCTTGCAGCCGATCTCCTCGAGGTTCGGCGCGGACTGCACGATGCGGGCGCCGAGCTCCATGCTCATGCCGCCGAGGTTGAGCAGGCTCTTCTGCTGCTGCGCGCAGACCTGGCCGATCACGGTCTTCACGCTCATGAAGAACTTGCCCTTGATCCAGCTCAGGACGACGTCGTTGTCGCCGCTGCCGCCGCACTGCCCGTGGTACCCGACGACGAACCGCACCGGATCGACCACCACCAGCGAGAACTCACCGAAGATGCGCGGCGTCACGAACTCGTAGAGGACGGGGTCCTCCATCGACTCCAGCGGCCCGCCGAACGGCACGCCGCGGACCGGCTGCGTCTTGACGAAGAAGATCTCGGCGATGAAGACGTCCCCGCCCGTGAACTTGTTGACGAGGTTGTTCAGGAACGGGATGTTCTGGGTCTGGAGGGTGTGGCGCCCTGTGGGCAGGTAACCCATGTACCTGCCGTCCTTGAAGAAGAGGGCACACTCATCGCTGTCGACCGTCAGCTGCGACCAGAAGGGGATGTTCTGGTCCGGGTGCTTGTAAACGATGAGATGCTTCGCCGCGTCCGGGCGCGCGATCATCATCTCGCGGACGCCGCTCTTCACGAAATCGAAAATCCCCATGTCGCGCTCCTCTTCGGTGTGCTGGGTGTGACGGATCTGCCGGTCCCCTGCCCCCCGGGACCTCGGGCTTCATTCCGGCAGACGGCGCGCAGGGCCCGCGCCGTTCGTTCTCCGTTGACGATCGCCGCGCCTTTCAGGCACACAGCGGCCTCAGGATAGTCCGCAGATCGCAGGGCAGCAATGCCCGCCGGGAGGACCGTATGCCCGTTGCTCCGCTTGCTCTCCCAGCTCTGCTAGCTCTGCTTGCTCTGCTCGAGCCGCTGGCGCCACATGGGGCCGCGCTGGCGAGGGCGCCTCGATGACCGCGCCGATCGACGTCGGCGCCCTCTCGGCGCCCGCGCAGAAGCTGGCGCAGCCGGGCGCGCCGCAGAAGCTCAGGGAGATGGCGGCGCGCGGCATCGCCCCCGGGCTGAAGCCGGGCGACGTCGTGACGGTGCTCGTGCTGCTCGCGTCGCGCGAGGACGAGCCGGCCCGCGAGGCCGCGGAGAAGACGCTGGCGGCGCTCCCCGAGCCGCTGCTCCAGGGGGCGCTCGGCGCGGATCTGCAGCCGCCGGTCATCGATCGGCTGGCCCGCGCGTACGCGGACCGCCTCCCGGTCGTCGAGAGGCTCCTCGCGATGCCGGGCGTCGCCGCGGAGACGCTCGAGGAGCTCGCGCGGACCGGGGGCGAGGCGGTGACGGAGCTCATCGCCGTCAACGAGGAGCGGCTGCTCAAGAACCCGCGCGTCATCGAGAAGCTCTACCTCAACAAGAACACGCGGATGTCGACCGCCGACCGCCTCGTCGATCTCGCGTCCCGCAACGGCGTCGAGCTCACGGGCATCCCGGCGTGGCGCGAGGTCAGCGTCGCGATCAAGGACGAGCTCATCGCGGAGCCGTCGCCCGAGCCCACGCCGGACGACGTGCTGTTCAGCGAGACGCAGGCGCTCGCGGAGGCGCTCGCCGCGGACGAGCCGGTCGACACCCACGTCGAGGACGAGGAGGGCAAGGAGGCGATCAAGGAGCAGTACGTCCCGCTCTACAAGCGGCTCGCCGACATGACCATGTCGCAGCGGATCCGGCGGGCGATGCTCGGCTCGCGCGAGGAGCGCATGCTGCTCGTGCGCGACTCGAACCGCCTCGTGGCCAGCGCCGCCGTGCGCAGCCCGCAGATGCAGGAGGAGGAGGTCGTCCTCATCAGCCGCAACCGGAACATCTCGGACGAGGTGCTGCGGATCATCTCGACGACGCCCGAGTGGCTGAAGAGCTACACGGTGAAGCGGAACCTCGTCGAGAACCCGAGGACGCCGGTGCTCGTCGCGACGCGGCTGGTCCAGCACCTGCGCGAGTCCGATCTCCGGGGCATCGCGAAGAGCAAGAACGTGACGTCGCCGGTGAAGGACGCCGCGAGGCGGCACCTCGAGCGGCGCAAGAGCTGAACGGGGGCGAGCCATGAGCGACCTGGTCCGCTTCGGCGTGGCGATGGATCGCGCGCTGCTGGCCGAGTTCGATCGGCGCATCACCGCGCAGGGCTACGAGAACCGCTCGGAGGCGCTGCGGGATCTCGTCCGCGCGGACCTGACGCGCGCCGCGCTGGACGAGGGGGCCGAGGTCGCGGCCACGCTGACGCTCGTCTACGAGCCCGAGGTGCGGGAGCTCGTGCTGCGGATCTCCGAGCTGGAGGAGCGGCGCGCGGGATCTCTGGTCTCCAGCCTGCTGGTCCGCCTCGACGCGGCCCGGCTGCTCCAGGTGATGGTGCTGAAGGGCCGCGGGGAGGAGCTGTCCGAGCTCGCCGGGCAGCTCGCCGGGGCCAAGGGGGTCCTGTCCTGCGCGCTCACGCCGGCCGCGGCGCTCCCGGGGGCGGCGCGCCGCCGGTAGCGGGGGCGGCGCACACGCGCACATGCCGACGGATGAGCGCTCTCCAGCGCTCCTGATCTACGCGTCGTCGCCGGGGCTGGCGGCCACCTTGACCGTGGTCTTGGGCGGGTCGACGATGAACGTCACGAGGCGCTCCTTGGCCTCGAACTCCTGCCGGTAGATCACGGCGGAGCGCTTGTACTTGAACGGGCCCACGCGCACCCGGTGCCAGAGGCCGCGGCCCTTGACGTACGCCGGCTCGACGTACGCCTTGTGCCCGCGCCGGCGCAGGGCCGCCGCGAAGTTCTCGGCGTCGGTGGGGTCCTTGAACGAGCTCACCTGGAGCTGGTAGTTGCCAGGCCCTCCCCGCTCGGTCTCGGGCCCCTCCTCGCGCGACACGTGGCGAGCCATCGCGGTGAGCGTGTCGTTCGGGGCGACCTCACCTCCGGAACGCCCGAGCACGTGCTGCGCCGGCAGCGGGACCACGGGCAGCCGGTCCGCCGCAGGCGGCGGGGCGGGCTCCGCGGCGGGCGCCTCGGCGGAGGCGGCCGCCTTGGCCGCCCGCGGATCGCGCACGGCCTCGAGCGCGGTCGTCGGGTGCTCCGCGTCCGAGAGGACCGCGGGGAAGGTCACGTCCTCCCCGATCGTGGCAGGGCGCGGGGCCGGCTTCACGCCGGCCGGGTGGGCGCGCGCGACCAGATCGCCGAGCGGATCGGCGGTGACCGGCCGCTCGCGGTGCGGGGCGCGCAGGAGCGCCACCGCCGCGAAGACGATGCACGCCCCGCCGAGCGAGGCCAGCACCAGCGCGCCCGCGCGCGACGGGCGAGCCCCGGGATCCTCTTCCTGGATCTCCTCGAGGTTCCGCACAGCCCCGGTGTCCATGCTCTCGCCCTTGCTGCGCCTCATGCGTCCTCCTCGCCCCGTCTACCCTGCCCGTCCGGTGACCCACAACTTTCGTGTGCTACTTTATCCTACATCTTCCGGAGAAGTCCGGTCGCGCAACGAGCGCTCTCGGGTGAGCGCGCGCTTCGGCGTCGGCGGGGCCGGGCAGCCTCGCATGCGCGGCGCGCGCGGAGAAAGTTCTCGGCTGACGCCGGGCGCGCGCTGGGGCCGGCCGATCTCCGCGGGCTTCGTCCGCGGTGAGCCGTCCCGCGGCGCTGCCGTGACTCAAGGGGGCCGATCGGGTCACGAGGCGGCAGGAGGCGTTCGGTCATTCCCAGCGGAGCCCCACGATCATGGTGATGCGCGCCGGCGCGCTCGCGCCCCCGCGACGGCTGGGCGTTGTCGCCTATGCGAGCGACGAGGCGCTCGTGGAGGGCCTCCGCGCGAGGCATCCTGCCGCGCTCTCCGCCTTCCACGAGCGCTTCTCCGGGCACGTGCTCCGCGTCCTCGGCCGCCTGCTCGGCGGCAGCCGCGACCTCTCCGACGCGCATCACGACGCCTTCGTCCGCGCGCTGTCCTCCCTCGACACCCTGCGCGATCCGGCGGCGCTGAAGGCGTGGATCACCTCGGTCGCCGTGTTCACGGCGCGGACCTGCATCCAGCGGCGCGCGCGCAGGAAATGGCTCCTGTTCTTCGCCCCCGACGAGCTCCCACCCCTCGTGGAGCCCCCGTACGAAGGTGAGGCCCGCGAGGCGCTGCGCGCGACCTACCGCGCGCTGGAGCGGCTCCCGGCCGACGAGCGCATCGCATTCGCGCTGCGGCGCATCGAGGGCATGGATCTCCAGGAGGTCGCCGGCGCGTGCGGCGTCTCGCTCGCGACCATCAAGCGAAGGCTGGCCCGCGCGGAGGCCAGCTTCCTCGAGGCGGCGCGGGACCAACCCGCCCTCGCGGAGTGGCTGAAGGGAGGCGCGTCATGAGCGATCGCCCCTCGCTCGATCGCCTCCGTGAGCTCCGCCGGGCCCAGGATGAAGAGCTCGCGGCGCAGGATCTCGACAGTGCGCGCCGGCGGTTCCTGGAGATCGCGGCCGGCGGATCCTCCCGTCCCGGGGCTGCGCGCCTCGGCCCCCCGCGTCCTCGGTGGATCGCGCCCGCGGCCCTCGTGGCGCTGGCGGGGGTCTGTGCGGCGCTGGTCCTCGTGCTGCTCCCGTCCTCGCGGTCGCTCTCGTTCGCGGTCGGCTCGGCGCAAGGTCAGGTCGGGGCGTGGATCGCCGCCAGCGCGGATGCACCTCTGGCGGTCGCCTTCTCGGACGGCACGTCCCTGGCGCTGGACGCGAACGCCCGGGCGCGCGTGGTGGCCGCCGACGCACATGGCGCGCGCGTGCTGCTGGAAGGCGGCCGGCTCACGGCGACGGTGACCCACACCGCGACGAGCGCGTGGAGCTTCGACGTCGGCCCGTTCGACGTGCTGGTCACCGGCACGCGCTTCGAGCTGAGCTGGTCCCCGGCGAGCGAGCGGCTCAAGCTGGTGCTGCGGGAAGGATCGGTCGCCGTGTCGGGGCCGCTCGTGGGCGGGCGGCGCGCCGTCGCTGCGGGAGAGACGCTCGAGGTCTTCTGCAAAGAGCAGCGCTTCGAGCTCACGCGCGGGGAGCTGCGCGCCGCCGCCCTGCCACCGCCGCCTCCCGCGCCCATCGCTCCGGCGGCTTCCGAGCCGGCCCCCGCAGCGGCCGGCGCCGGCGAACGAGCGATGGTCGAGAAGGCCACGGACGCCTCCCCGCGCCGGCCGAGCTGGCGCGATCTCGTGGCCAGCGACAGGTACCAGGAGGCCATGACGGCGGCCGAAGCCGAGGGCTTCGACGGGCTCGTCGCCCGCGCGAGCGCGGCGGATCTGCTGGCGCTCGCGGACGTCGCGCGCTTCTCCGGGAAGCCGGATCGCGCCGCGGCGGCGCTCACCGCGGCGCGGCGCCGGTTCGCGGGCTCGGGCGAGGCGGCGAAGGCCGCCTTCCACCTCGGCCGGATGGCGTTCGACCAGCGGCGATCGTACGCCGAGGCCGAGCGCTGGTTCCTCGTGTACCTCGAAGAGCAACCGGGCGGATCCTTTGCGCAGGAGGCGCTCGGGAGGGTCATCGAATGCCGGGCGCTGATGGGCTCGGCCAGCGAGGCCCGTGAGGCCGCACGCCGCTACCTGGCGCGTTATCCGGCGGGGCCCCACGCCGCGCACGCCAGGGATCTCCTCGAGGGGGAGTGAATGCCGTCTCGAAGGCCGGCTCGCGCGGCGCACGGCGGAGCCTGGGCGCTCGGGCTCTGCCTCCTCATCGCACCCGAAGCGCGCGCGGCGCCGCCGGAGCCACCGCCGGAGCCTCCACGCCCGAAGGTCGTCCTGATCGCCGATCGCCGGTCCGACCCCATCATGGCCCGGGTCTATGCCGAGCTCGCCACGCTCGGATTCACCGTGGTTGTCGTGAGGGGCGGCGCCGAGCCGCCCTCCCAGGGGCCGATCGAGACGAGCGCGCGCGAGGCCGGAGCGGCGGCGGAGATCCGGGTGACGGAGGTGCCAGGTGGCGTCGAGGTCTCGATCGCCCATGGTGCGACGGATCAATCGGTCCACAGCGCCGTGATGGCCGATGATCCAGCCACGGTCGCGGTTCGCGCGGTGGAGCTCCTGCGCGCGAGCCTCCTGGATGTGCGCTCGCCCCGTCCGTCGCAGGGCGAGGTCGAAGCCGATCCCGAGGCTCGCGCCGTCGTCGACATGCAAGAGCCACCGCCGGCCAGGCCCGCGCCCGTCGCCGCCGCGCGCCCGCGAGCCGACGGCGCCTCCCGCGTGCCCCCTTCCCCGGCCGCAAGGCCAGGCGCAACCCGAAGAGCACCGATGACGTTCGGCGTCGGGGCGGCGCCAGCGATCCTGTGGAGCGCAGGCGGCGTGCCTGCCACCCCGATGGTGGACGTGTCCGGGTACGCGATGATCTGGTCTCGTCTGGGGCTCTCCACCTTCGTCCAGATCCCGCTCGCCAGCGCGAGCCGTGAAGGCAAAGAGGGTACGCGGCACACGCGCATAGCGCTCGCCGCCCTGGGGGTGCGCGTCCCGCTCGGCCCCACGGACGCCGCGTGGCTGCCATCGGCCGGCGCAGGGCTCGCCGCCGCCTGGCTGCACGTCGAGGGCGAAGGCCGCTCGCCCCGGTACGCCGGCAGGTCGGAGGACGCGTACGCGGTCGCGACGTACCTGCGCGCAGGGCTCTCGTTTGCGCCGACTCCACACCTGCGGATCAGCGAGCACCTGCTCGCCGGGATCGCGGTGCCGCGCATCGTGCTCGACGCCGCAGGCCGCGCGACGGACGCGTGGGGTCGCCCGTTCCTGGGCGCGTCTCTCGGGGTGGAGGTCGTGTTGCCGTGAGCCGAAATGGGCAGCTTCCGTGACCTCAGCGCAGACCATCTTGACGCCGGGCGCGTCGGCGCGCGGCGTGGAGGACCCAATGAAGATCACGGCTACGAAGCGCTGGGCTCTGGGCTTGTCGGCGGCCTTCGCGTCCGCTCAGGCGGCGTGCGGCGACCGCCATGTCGATCCGATCGTGCAAGTCCACCTGGCGACCACCGTCGAGGGGGCCACCGAAGGGCCGTGGGCTGCCTGCGTTTCCTCCGGGGACGAGGGCAACTTCGCCCTCCCCCACGTCTGTCCGGATCCCGAACCGAGCGGTGAAGAGCGCAGGTGCAGGGTGGCGTACGTCGCCGAGCGACAAGACGATGGATCGACGTGGTGCGATGTGGCGGCGCAATGCAACTACGAGTGCGAAACGGCGGAGGACTGCCCGCGGCCGCCGAGCGGCACCGCCACGCCGGTGTGCAACTCGGTCTGCGAGTTGCCCTGCGACGAGAACACCACGTGCCCGAGCGGCATGGAGTGCTGGCACATGTTCCACGGGCCTGGCCTCCGGGACGAACAGGGCTTCTGCATGTGGAAGTACGAATGTGACTGAAGGTCGAGGTCGACGAACCTGGCCAGTCCACCTCGGTCTGCCCGCGGACCCGCGCGACGACATGCAACCGCGATGACGGCTTCGGTCTCGCGACGAGAGCTTCCCCTCGACGCATCATGCGCCGGCCCCCGCGAGCCGCCGCGGAGGATTCGATCCATCGGCGCGCCACCGACGCGCTATGACTCCGCCTCATGGACCACCCCGACACCCCGGCGCGCCCTCCCGACGCTCGGCCTGCTCTCCGCGGCGCGACGGATCCTGCGGCGCCCCGCGACGGCTCGTCGCAGGCCGGCGCGGCTCGACGGGCCGCGGACGCGGCGCACGGCCAGCACGGCGGCAAGGCCGCGCTCGCCCTGGCCGCGCTGGGGGTCGTCTTCGGCGATATCGGCACGAGCCCGCTCTATGCGCTCAAGGAGTGCGTGAGCGCGACGCACGGCGTCCCGCCGACGCCCGACAACGTCCTCGGGCTGCTCTCGCTCCTCTTCTGGTCGCTGATGATGGTGGTCACGGTCAAGTACGTCACCTTCATCACGCGGGCCGACAACGACGGTGAGGGCGGCATCCTCGCCCTGCTCGCGCTGGTGCCGGAGCGGCTGCGCGCCAGCGGGACGCAGGGCGTCGGGTGGCTCGCCGGGCTCGTGGTGCTCGGCGCCGCGCTCCTCTACGGCGACGGGGTCATCACGCCCGCCATCTCGGTGCTGAGCGCCATGGAGGGGCTCGAGGTGGCGACGAGCGGGCTCAGGCCGTTCGTCGTGCCGCTCACCTGCGCGATCCTCGTCGGGCTCTTCAGCGTGCAGCGCTGGGGGACGGCGCGCGTCGGCAAGGTCTTCGGCCCCATCATGGTCCTCTGGTTCACCGCGCTCGCCGTGCTCGGGCTCGTGTTCATCGCCAGGAACCCGGCGGTGCTCGCCGCCCTGAACCCCGTGTACGCGGCGCGCTTCTTCGCCGCCCACGGTTTCCACGGGGTCGCGATCCTGGGGTCGGTCGTCCTCGTCATCACGGGGGGCGAGGCGCTCTACGCGGACATGGGGCACTTCGGGCGCGGCCCGATCCGGCTCGCCTGGTACGCGATCGCGCTGCCGGCGCTCGTGCTCAACTACTTCGGCCAGGGGGCGCTCCTGCTGCAAGCGCCCGAGGCCGCCGCGAACCCGTTCTTCGCGATGGTGCCGAAGGGTCCCTTCACCTACGCGCTGGTCGCGCTCGCCGCCATGGCCACCGTGATCGCGTCGCAGGCGCTGATCTCGGGCGCCTACTCGCTCACGCACCAGGCGATCCAGCTCGGGTACCTGCCGCGGACCCAGGTGCGCCACACCTCGAGCGAGGCCGCGGGGCAGATCTACATCCCCCTGACGAACTGGGCCCTCGCGGCCGGGTGCCTCGCGCTCGTGCTGATCTTCCAGCAGTCGAGCCGGCTGGCCGCGGCGTACGGCATCGCGGTGACCGGCACGATGGGGATCACGTCGATCGTCTTCTTCGTCGTGATGCGGCACACGTGGCGAGCCCCGCTCGCGAAGGCGCTGCCGCTGCTGATCCTGTTCCTCTCGTTCGATCTGCCGTTCTTCGGGGCCAACCTGATCAAGTTCCTCGACGGCGGGTACGTGCCGGCGGTCATCGCCGCGGTCCTGTTCGCCATGATGGTGATCTGGAAGCGAGGCCGCGCGATCCTCGCCGAGCGCTTCACGCGGGCGGCCCCCTCGGCCTCTGCCTTCGTGCGCGATCTCGACGCGAAGTGCCGCGCGCGGGTCCCCGGCACGGCGGTATTCCTGAGCGCGCGCGCGGGCAAGACACCTTACGCGCTGACGCACCACCTCAAGCACAACAAGGTGCTCCACGAGACGGTGGTGATCTTGACCGTCGTGACGGAGCACGTCCCGCGGGTCGCCGACAGGGATCGCCTCGACGTGACGAGCCTCGACAAGGGTGTTCACCAGGTCGTCATCCGATCGGGCTTCATGCAGTCGACCGACGTGCCGGCCCTCTTGCGGCGGGCCGCGGCGGCGCACGCGCTGCCCATCGATTTCGCGGACGTGGCGTATTACCTCGGCCGCGAGACGATCCTCGCCACCGACAGGGGCCGGATGGGCAGGATCACGGAGACGATCTTCGCGGTGATGGCGCGGAACGCCGGCGCCGTGTCCGACTACTTCAGGCTGCCGCCGGAGCGGGTGGTGGAGATCGGCGTGCAGGTCGACCTGTAGCGGGCGGTGGAGATCGGCGCGCGGCGCGATCGGCCACCTCCGCTGGGCTTTCGCGCGCTCGAGGCGCTATGACTCGGCCCTCATGAAGATCCCGCTCCTGGGCCGTGTCCTTCCCGCGCTCGGCCTGTCGCTCCTCGGCTGCGCGGAAGGGCCGCGGACGCTCACGGTCGAGGTCGTGCCAGGGCACGAGGCGACCGCGTTCCAGGACGACCCGCCTGTCGCCCGGATCGAGGTGACCGCGACGGCGGCCGAGGGAGACGTCACCGTGTCGGCGGCGGCGGCGCCGGGCGGCGAGCTCGATTTCGGCGAGATCCCGGCGGAGCGGGCGTACACGTTCGATGTGCGCGGCCTCGACGCGGGCGGCGCGACCGTGGTGCGGGGGCGCTCCGCGGCGGGCATCTACCTCGCCGCGGTGACGGGCGACGTGCTGCCGCTCTTCGCCCAGCGGACCGGCCGGTGGGCGCGGCCGCCGGGCGAGCTCGCGGCGTCGCGCGTCGGCGCGCCCGGGGCGGCGCTCGCGGAGCGCTACCTGATCCTCACCGGCGGGGCCGCGGCCGGGGGCGCCGCGGCGGGCAGCGTCGACCCGGCGCGGCTCGACGCGTACGACCTCGCCGCGTGGGGCGGGAGCGCCTCCAGCGGCGCGCTCCCGCGGGCGGCGCGGTCGCTCCTGGTGCGGGGAGACCTGCTGCTCACCCTGGACGACGAGGGCGCAAGCTGGACCGACGTCGCGGCGGGGCAGAGCGCCGAGGCGTCGCTGCCCGAGGGGCTCGGCTCGTTCGCGGAGGTGGCGGGCGGCCGGACGGTCGAGGCCTCGGACGGGCGCTCGTTCGTGGTCGGCGCGACGCGCGCGGGCGCGGCCGCGGGGGCGCCGGGCGCGCCTTCGGACAAGGTGCTCGTCGTCGGCGCGGACGGGGCGCTCTCGGTGGCGAAGCTCCGCCATGCGCGGGCCGGCGCCGCGGCCGTGTGGCTGGAGGGGCTGGGCCTTGTCGTCGCGGGCGGGAGCGCGGACGGCGCGGGGCTGGAGGTGCTCGGCGACGGCGCGACCGAGTTCTCGCCGAGGCCGTTTCCGCCGGACGCCTCCGAGGGGGCGGGCGCCGCGGTGACCGGTCCCGGGGAGATCGCGCTCGTCGGCGGGGTCCAGGGCGGCGCCGTGGCGCCGACCCGGCGGCTCGCGCCGGGGTGCGTCGCGAGCGCCGTGACCTGCGAGGCCGTGGAGGTCGAGGGCGCCGCGCTGCCCGCGGCCGTCGGGGACGTCGCCGCGTTCGCGCTGCCCGGCGGGCGCGTCCTCGCGGTGGGCTCCGAGGCGGGCGAGGACGGGCTCACGCGGAGCTTCATCGTCGACGTCGCGGCGGCGCAGGTCGAGGAGCTGCCGCTGCGGGAGCCGCGGCGCGGCGCGGCCGTGGTGCCCGCGCCGAACGGGACGCTCGCCGTGCTCGGCGGGGTCCACGCGGACGGGACGCCGGCGCTGACGATCGAGACGTTCTTCCCGGAGTGAGCGGTCCGCCGGAGGCTGTCGACAGCCTCCGGGTTAAGTTTTTTCTCTCCCCGGAGGCTGTCGACAGCCTCCGGGTTAAGTTTTTTCTCTCCCCGGAGGCTGTCGACAGCCTCCGGGTTGAATTCCCTGGGCACGACGCGCGCTGCGCCGGAAGCGGCGCGCCCCGCCCGACCATCGCCCACGGCCTGCTCGGCCGGCCCTGGGCCGCGGTGGCTGACCGTGAGCGGGCTGGCTGCCACCTCGGCGGTCCTTGTTTTTTTGCAGCCATTTCACCGATGGATTTCACCGGGAGATCGGGTGCAGCCCGTTGGCCGTCCGGCGCCTCCGAGAACAGCCGCCGACCGATCGCAAGATCCTCCAAGTCGGCCGGCATGCCGGCGCGTAACTTCCGCGAAGTCGGAAGGAGGACTCATGATCGGTGGTATCAAGCGCGCGCAGGCCAAGGCAGGTTCCGAGGCGGAGTTCGAGACGATCTTCAGGACCCACGCGGCTGCGGTCCGGGCCCAGGAGCCGGGTACGCTCAGCTACGACCTGTTCAGGGACGGCGCGCCCGGGCGCTATGTGGTCCTGGACCGCTATCAAGACGGAGAGGCGCTGGCGGCCCACTGCGGCTCACCCCATGGAGCCGCCTTGTTTCCGCGCATGCGTGCGCTGCTGGAGCGCCTGGAGGTGAGCTACTATCCGGGACACGAGCCCGGGGACACGCGATATACGGCCCTCGCCCTGACGCGCGCTCCCCTGGACACGGCGTTCCGTCTGGCCGCGGACATCCGCCTCCTGCCCTGCTGGGGCACGCGCTTCTGCCAGGAATTGCGACAGGAGGGGGAGCGCTGGATCGTGAGCTCCCCCCAGGGAGAGGTGCGCTTCCGCTACGAGACAGACCCGTCCGCGGGCGTCGTCTGGCACTGCGTGGATCCAGGCAGCGGAGAGCTGCGGATGCCCATGCGCATCGTGCGGCACGGCCCCGGGAGCCTGCTCCTCTTCACCATACAGCGGCCGCCGGCGTGTTCCGAGGCGGCGTTCGGCGAGCAGAGAGAATGGGTAGATCAGGAGCTGACTCAGCTGCGAGATCTGGTCGAGGGGTCTTAGAGACTACTTGGACCGAGCTGACGAGCGCGCTTGGACCGAGCTGACGAGCGCGCTTGGACCGAGCTGGCGAACGCGCTTAAACCAGGCTGGCGAGCGCGCTTGGACCGAGCTGGCGAGCGCGCTTGGACCGAGCTGGCGAGCCCGCCGGCGCACTGCCGTAGGTCTTCCACGGTCGGGGCCAGGAACCCATGGATCGCAGGAAGCCCCCTGCTGGGAGCGTCGGCTCGAGCTGCGGTAAATCCCGGCCTCGACCGAGCGGTTCCCTCCGTCCGGTGCCCTGGCTGACCGTTTCACGTATAGTATCTCAGCTCGCCATGCTCCGCCGCACTGTCGTCCTCTCGGATCTGCACCTCGGCCCCGCCGGCCCCCTCGCCACCTTCCGTGACGATCGAGCGCTCGCTGGCCTCCTCGACCGCCTCGGTGCGCCCGCCGAACCGTCCACGGAGATCGTCCTCGCCGGCGACGTCTTCGACTTCCTCCAGATCCCTGGCTACGACGGCTTCCGCGCGGAGCTCGCCGCCGACCGCCTCACGACGATCCTCGAAGGCCCGCGGACCGCTCCTGTGATCGCGGCCCTCCGGCGCTTCGCCGCACGAGCGGACAGCGGCATCAGCCTCCTCGCCGGCAATCACGATCCCGAGACCCTCCTGCCGGACGTGCGCGCCGGGTTCGAGAAGGCCATCGGCCGCGAAGGCTCGGTCCGCTACCCGGACGATGCGCCGCTCGCTGCGGGCCTCGGCGACCGCTGGCCCGTGTGGGGCCACGCGGTCGGCAACGACGCGGGCTCGGTGTGGATCGTCCATGGCGACCGCTGGGATCCGCACAACGCCGTGCACCGCGACGCGCTCCGCCACGCCGTCGCCGCGGGCCGTCCGGTCGAGCTGCCCGTCGGCTCGCAGCTCGTCTACCGCGTGCTCAACACGTTGCAGCCGGAGAACCGCTGGATCCCCGAGCTCAAGCCGGAGCTCCCCGTCGTCTTCCCCCTGCTGCTCTACCTCGACCCGCGCGTGACGCTCCCCTTTCTCCAGGAGCACTGGGGCCTCAGCGAGCGGCTCCTGTCCGGCTTCGTCGACGGGCGCCTGCGTCTGGGCCCGCTCATGGGTCCTGAGGCCGGCGCGGCCCCGCCGCCGGCAGACGACGTGCCCCAGGTCCTCTCCGCGCTGCTCGCCGAGGGCTTGCTCGGCGAGGCCCCGGACGATCCCGGCGCGCAGCTCGCGGATCTCCGCACTCACCTCCGCAACGGCGCCGCCCCGGCGGCGGGCGGCATGCTCGCCGCGCACGGAGGCGTGGGTCGTGCGCTGCTTCGCGCGTGGCTCATCGGGATCCGCGGTCTGCTCCGGTGGTCCCCTGCGTCGCTGGAGGCGGACGATGGCGTGCTGGAGCCCGCGCGCCGGTGGCTCCCCGAAGGCCTCATCGCGCTCGTCGCCGGGCACACGCACGGACCCCGCCGCAGCGCCGCCGGCTCGCCCGCCTACTTCAACACCGGCACCTGGATCCCCGTCGGGCGCCTGCCGGAGCACGAGATGACGCGCTCCATCGACGAGATCGAGGCGGGGCGCTGGGAAGCCGACGCGCCGCGCACGTGGGTGATGATCACCTGCGACGATGGGCCTCCGCAGGTCGCGCTCTGGCGCTGCGACAAGGACGGCACGCCATCACCTGTCGACGCGGCGCCGCATGCTTGAGGCCGAGATCCGGATCGAGGCCTCGGGCCCGTCGTGGCGCGTGGAGCTCGACGGTCCTGTAGGCCGCCGCAGCAAGGCCGTGCCGCCGCTCGTGGACGCCGACCTCGCCGCCGTGGAGGATCTCATCCCCGCCGCCCGCACCTGGACGGGCCTGGTGCAGCGGCTGCCTCCGAACCCGGGCGCGCCGTGGCGCGTCGGGCTCCGCGCGATCGAGCAGATCGGGCGCCTGATCCGCGATCGCCTCTTCGGCTGGGACGGCGCGTCCGCCTGGCTCCTGCAGATGGAGAAGAAGGCGCGCGATCAGGGCAGGCTGCTCCGGTTCGTGATCGATCTGGACGAGAGCGCGCCTGGACTTGGCGATATCCCGCTGGAGATCGCCTTCGACGGCACTGCCTTTCTCTTCAAGAACCGCCGCTTCCCGGCCGTGCGCTGCGACCCCAGCCTCCCGTGGGTCTCCGGCGTGGGGCTCGCCCCAGGCGACCGGTTGCTCGTCGTCACGGCGCACGAGGACCAGCGCTCGCCCACGAGCGACGAGCTGCGCACCCATGCGCAGGCCGTCCAGGAGGCCGCGGCGCGCGCCGGGCTCCGCACCGACTGGATCGAGGACGCCACGCCGGAGGCCCTCGAGCAGGCGCTCACCGCGCGCGGCGCGCCGCCGGTGGATGCCCTCTACGTCGCCTGCCACGGCCGCGAGGATCACGATCACCGCGGCCGGCTGGCGCTCCGTGGCGGCGACGTCACAGGCACCCAGCTCGCCGAGTGGCTGGCCGACCACGCCTCGCGGGTGCGCCCGGTGAAGGCGTCGATCCTCTGCGCCTGCTCCTCGGCCAGCCCGGGCGCGGACCCGGGCAATATCGGCATGGCTCACTGGCTCCTCCGGCGCGGCCAGGTGCTCGCGACCATGGGCTACCGGGCGCCCGTGCAGGTGGTCTGGGCGCTGTCGTTCACGGAGCGGATGTTCGAGGCGCTGGCGGACGGCGCCTCGCTCGAGGAGGCGTTCGCGGAGGCGCGCGCGAGGCAGCCCAACGAGGAGCCGCAATGGCCGTTGCCGCTCCTGTTCGCGCGCCGGTGGGAGGGCGGGCCGGCCTCGGTCCGGCTCGAAGCGATGGCCTTCACGCGCGAAGCGAAGGCGCCGATCACGTCGCGCCTGCCGCCTCGCGCTCCGCGGCCGTACTTCACGGCGCGCGAGGAGGAGCTGCGCCAGCTCGAGACCTGGCTGCGCGCGCCGGGCCGGGCGGTGATCACCGCGGTGACCGGCGAGGGCGGGATCGGCAAGACCGAGCTCGCCACGTGCCTGGCTCACCGCGCCGCGAAGGCGGATCTGCCCGTGCTCTGGCTGGAGCGCCCGGACCGGGATCTCCGCGTCTCGGCCATCGTGCTGCTCGAGGCGGTCGATCCGGCGTTCCGCGCCAGCCCCGAGATGTCCACGGAGCAGCTGCTCGCGCGCGCCCGCGAGCAGCTCCGGCCGCACCATGGCCTCCTCGTGCTGGACGACGTGACCAGCGGCCGCGACGCGAACCTGCTGGTGCCGGGCGGCGGGTGGAACGTGCTGCTGACGACGCGGAGCTCTGGCCTGCTCGCGGGCGTGGCGGAGATCGCGCTGGAGCCGCTGGAGACGCGAGATGCGGTGCGGCTGCTCTCGCGGGTGGCGTGGGGCGAAGAAATGCCGCCCGAGGGCGAAGCCGAGGCGGCGGGGGCGCTGGTGGAGCGGCTCGGGCGGCTGCCGCTCGCGATCGAGGTGGCCGGCGGGACGCTGCGCGGCGAGGCGCTGAGCGCGACGGCCTACCTCGAGGACCTGCGGGGGCGCGTGGGGTCCGCGGCGACGGACATGGCGCACGTCGAGGCGGTGAGCACGCGATCGCTGGAGGCGCTCGGTGACGATGCGCGGCGGACGCTGCAAGCGCTGGCGGTGCTGCCGGCGCCGGGGGCACGGCTGGAGATGCTAGCGACAGCGCTCGAGGAGCTGGAGCCAGCGGTTGCACGGCGGGTGGACCGTTTGGTGCGGCGGCACCTGGCAAGCTTCTCGCCGGAGACGGGGCGGTACCGGCTGCACCCGCTGATGCGCGAGGCGATGCGCGCAGAGGCGAGGTCCGACGCAGCGCGGTGGGATGGGCTCCTGCGAGGGGCTGCGACGGCGATGGGGATGGTTGCGGCGGGGCTGGATCCGAACGTGATGGGTTCCGTCGAGCGAGTGCTCGATCGATGGCGGGCGGAGCGCGATCTGTTCGATGGGATCGAGCTCGAGGCGTGGGCGGACGGGGAGCACGGCGCGGACACGCTCGCCTGGGCGGTTGCGTTCGTGGACCAGTTCCGGCAGTTCGATTGGACAGTGGGAGCCCGGCGACAGGTTCTCGATACCGCCGACGGGATGGCGGCCTTCGGCGCAAATCAAGTGCGTGCCTTGGTTCTCCGAAGGCGCGGCGACCTGCGGCGTTTTCAAGCCGACCTTGCCGGCGCGGCCCACGATCTCCAGCGCGCTCTGGAGCTCTTCGAGGCCATCGAGGACCGGCCCGGACAGGCCAACGTCCTCCTAGCGCGCGGCGACCTGCGGCGCTTTCAGGCCAACGTCGCCGGCGCAGCGGGCGACTACCAGCGCGCTCTGGAGCTCTTCGCGGCCGTCGAGGACCGGCTCGGACAGGCCAACGTCCTCAAGGCGCGCGGCGACCTGCGGCGCTTTCAGGCCAACCTCGCCGGCGCAGCCGACGACTACCAGCGCGCTCTGGAGCTCTTCGCGGCCGTTGAGAACCGGCTTGGACTGGCCAATGTCCTTAAAGCGCGCGGCGACCTGCGGTGCTTTCAAGCCGACCTCGCCAGCGCAGCCGACGACTACCAGCGCGCTCTGGAGCTCTTCGCGGCCATCGAGAACCGGCTTGGACAGGCCAACGCCCTCCAAGCGCGCGGCGACCTGCGGTGCTTTCAAGCCGATCTCGCCGGCGCAGCCGACGACTACCAGCGCGCTCTGGAGCTCTTCGCGGCCGTCGAGGACCGGCTCGGACAGGCCAACGTCCTCAAGGCGCGCGGCGACCTGCGGCGCTTTCAGGCCGACCTCGCCGACGCAGCCGACGACTACCGGCGCGCTCTGGAACTCTTCGCGGCCACTGAGGACCGGCTCGGACAGGCCAACGTCCTCCTAGCGCGCGGCGACCTGCGCTGCAGGCAGGCCGACCTCGCCGACGCAGCCGACGACTACCAGCACGCGCTGGACCTCTTCGAGGCCGCCGAGGACCGGTTCGGACAGGCCAACGTCCTCAAGGCGCGTGGCGACCTGCGTTGCAGGCAGGACAACCTCGCCGGCGCAGCCGACGACTACCAGCACGCTCTGGACCTCTTCGAGTCCGGCAAGTCCCGGCTCGGACAGGCCAACGTCCTCCTAGCGCGCGGCGACCTGCGGCGCAGTCAGGACGACTTCGCTGGTGCAGCCGACGACTACCAGCGCGCTCTGGACCTCTTCGAGTCCGGCAAGTCCCGGCTCGGACAGGCCAACGTCCTCCTAGCGCGCGGCGACCTGCGGCGCAGGCAGGCCGATCTCGCGAGCGCTGCGCACGACTACCAGCGCGCTCTGGAACTCTTCGCGGCCATCGAGGACCGGCTCGGACAGGCCAACGTCCTCCTAGCGCGCGGCAACATGTCCAGGGAACAGGGCGACATCGAGGCTGCGCTGCCGCTCTACATGCGAGCGCTTCAGCTATACGAGCTCGTCGGGGATGCTGTCGGGTTCTCCAACGTCCTCGCAGAAATTGCCCGCATACACGCCTTGTCGGACCGCCCGGAGGAGGCGCGCGCTTCTGCCGAACAGGCGCTGCCCCTCGCTGAGCGTGCCCAGAACAACTACGCCATGCAGCTCGCCAGCGCCGTCCTCGCGCACCTCTCGGACCAGCAAGGTTGACGCCACGATACGGACGGGAGCCCTGCGGAGAGCACGCCCATCCCGATGGCCAGAACCTCGACGTCGAGTAGGTCGTGCCAGCTGAGACGAGGCCGGCGAAGCGGATATCCTAGCTCATGCTTCTCCGGTGAGTGTGCACCTCATCGCGAACAGTCCATCAGCGTCCGTGCCGACCATTCTCCTCCGCCTGCCTTATCGCGTTCGCCAGGTCGACGCGCTCCCTATTCGCGTCCAATTTGGCCTCGATCCCGGCATGCTCGACGCGCACGTCGATCCACGCGAACTCACCTTGAATGGCCTCCACCTCGTACCCAGGCACGCCGGTGACCTGCCCGAGCGTGTGCGGCGCCGCCAAGCCTCGCCGCTCCCGGGTCGACCGCGCCGCGGCAACCAGGCCTGGCGCGATCTCCAGCGCGTCGCGGATGCGCATCGCTTCCGCAGCCGAGGTGCAGAAGATCGCGAGTCGGCTGCCCGACTCCCACGTCAGGATGAGGCCGTGCCGCTTCATCCTCGCGAGGTAGACGGCCGCCGCGAGCGCGCAGGCGCCGACGACCGAGGGCCCCAGCCACAACGCGCCGAGCAGCGCTGCCGCGATCGCCGCTGCGAGACCGGCGAGCATGCGACGCGGAGCTTCCGGAACTTCCGCCTCGCGACCGCCGTCGTGTGGAAACGATCGGTCGTCAACGCGAATCTTCGTCGCCGTGATGACGACGGCGCTGCGCTCGAACGCCAGGTCATCGCGGACCCTGTGCGGACTCGGCACGACTCACACCCATTCTAACCGGTGCGAGACCAAAGAAATCCGCTCAGCGACCGAAACGAGCCCATGATGGGCTCGCCGCCGTCACCGCCCCTGCGGCCCGGCCGGCGGCTTCGCGCTGTGGGCTTGCATCGAGCCGCGGACGCAGCGGAAGCCGACATCGGCGTTCTTCGCGCTGGCGAACATGAAGTGGCGCGCCGCGGCCCGCAGCCGGTTCTTCGCGACCACCCGCCACGAACCGCCGCGGAGCACGCGCCCGTAACCGATGGAAGGGCCGACCGGATTGCTCACCGGACCCTCGACGGCCTGGTAATCGCCGTACCAGTCCCAGCACCACTCCCAGACGTTGCCCGCCATATCGAGGATCCCGAACGGCGACGCCCCCTTCGGGTAGTACCCCACGGGGCTGGGTCCGGCCCGCATGGCGAGCACCGGGCTCTTGATGCGCGCGTCGCTCCAGGCGAGCTGGTCCGATGGCGGCTCATCCCCCCACGGATACATGCGTCCGCGGGCCCCCCGCGCCGCGTACTCCCACTCTGCCTCTGTGGGGAGCCGATAGCCGTTCGCCTCGCGATTCCAGATCACGCCCTCTCCTTCGAGCTGGTATGCGGGCCCGAACCCCCGTAGCGCGGACAGACGGTTGCAGAACTCGATCGCGTCCCACCAGTTGACGTTGTTCACCGGGAGCTCGTCGCTCGCGGGAAGCCCCGGGTTCGTGCCCATCACCTCGCGGTAGAGCCGCTGCGTCGTCGGATAGACGCCCATCCTGAACGCCGCGACCAGCACCTGCCGCCGCGGGCGCTCATCGGGCTTCGCCAACACGTCTTCGTCCGCACTGCCCATCCAGAAACGCCCGCCCACGATCACGGCCATCTCGATCTTGGGCGCGCTCGCGGCGCGGCCGGCGTCATCCTCGGCGTCCACGGCGCGGGCCACGATCGCCCCCGGGCTCCCAGCCGGCGCGGTGAAGGCCGCGGATCCGACGGCAGGGATCCCGGTCGCCGGCGTCGCCGTGGCGGAGGGCACCATCGCCACGGGCGGCGCGGCCGGAGGGGACTCGGACGGGCCGCGCCGGGGCTGCAGCGCGCCCCGCGGCCGACTCGCGATGCTCAGCGCCGCGCAGAGGTCGTCGATGCTGGCGTACCGCTTCTCGCGCTTCCACGCGACGGCCTGCTCCAGGACCGCCTTGACCGTGCCGTCGCACGAGACCTCCCGCAGGAACGCCGCCCGATCGTGCACCGCCTCGGCCGGCAGCTGGGCGCCGTGAAAGCAGAAGAGCGCGGTCATCCCGAGGCCGTACACGTCGGCCCGCGCATCGGCGTCCTGGGGCCGGTCCATCGACTCGGGCGCGCTGTACACGTACGTGCCGAGCGCCCCCGTCCGTGTCCCGCCCGTCGTGTCCGCGGCCGCGACCAGGTCGAAGTCCGTGAGCCGCGGCTCGCCCGACGGCTCGAGCAGGATGTTCGCCGGCTTCACGTCGCGGTGCACGAGGCCCTTCGCGTGCGCCGCGCGGAGGGCGTCGCCGACGCGCAAGACGAGCGGGATCACCTGCGCCGCCGGGAGGCGCTGCTGGAGGACCGCCTGGTGCAGGTCGCCGCCGCTGACGAACTCCATGACGAAGAAGTGGAAGCCGCCGTCCTCGCCGTGCGGCTCGATCACGCGCACGACGCCCGGGTGATCGAGCGCCGCCATGCGCTGGGCCCCCCGGAAGAAGCGCTCGCGCCGGAGCGCGTCCTCCGCGAGGCTCGAGTGCAGCACCTTGACGGCGACGACCTGGCCCTGCTCGTCGTCGCGCGCGCGCCACACGTTCGCGAAGCCGCCTCGCCCGACGCGATCGAGGAGCAGGTACCTGCCGCGCTGCCCCAGCCTGTCGCCGGCGCGGAGCTGGCCTCCCTCGCGCAGCTGCCGCCGGAGCCCCAGGACCTCGCGCTGCGCCTCGGCCGTGTCGCCGCCCGCGAGCTGCAGCGCCCCGAGCCGCACGCGCGCGCGCTCCAGCTCCTGGGCGAGCCTGCGGGTCTCGGCGTCCGGGTAGATGGGCCTGTGGCTCTGCGCGCGCGGGCGCTTCTTGTCGCTCTTCTCGTTCTTCTCGAGCGCGGCGCGGATGCCGAGCGCCACGTCGGTCCAGGCCTCGTCGCGATCGGCCCGGCCCTGGATGGGGCGCTCGTTGCTGGGCAACGCCGCGAGGTGCCCGAACGGCGCGCCCTTCCAGTCGCACGCCCTGAGCAGGATCGGGATGACGCGCGCCGAGCCGGCCGCGTGGCGGGCCATCGCGCGCTCCATCTCGACGTCCCAGCAGGACGGCGAAGCGATGAAATCCGCGCTGACGAGCAGCAGGATGAGCTGCGCCGCCTCAAGGCGCTCGCGCACCTCCGCCTCCCAGTGAGCACCGGCCTCGAGCTCCCGGTCGTGCCACGCCCGCAGGATGCCCTGACGCTGCAGGAGCGCGAGGTGCGCCACGAGCTCCCGGAGAGCAGATTCATCCCTGCGCGCGTAGGAGATGAATACGTCGATGGGCTTCTGCACGGTCGTCCGAGGTGCCAGCCGGGAAGGCGCCTGGTGCGACGAGTCGACCAGGTGAATCTACTAGAAAGAGCAAACGACCTACTCGAAGTCAAGCCAGAGGCGCAGGGCTCGGAGATCGGGTATTCGTGTCCAACACGGATGGAGCCGGGACACATTCGCGCTCTCTCCGGCGTCGGATCACCGCTTCTTCTTCCTGCCCGCGCACGCAGCCGCGCCCGCGCATGGAGTCGCCGCCGCGCGCGGAGCCGCGCCCGCGCACGGGGTCGCCGTCGCGCGGCGCGCCCCGTAAACCGCTCGTAGATCCTTCGCGATCGCCCGGAGCCGCGCCCGCAGCGCCGCCGGCTCGACGACCTCGACGCCCCTGCCCAGCCCGACGATCTGCGAGACCGCGATCGACTCCCGCTCGAAGTCGACCGTCACGACGCTCGTCCCCTCGCGCCCGCACGTTCCCCGCCCCCACCGCTCGTGCTCGCCGCCGGGCCGGACCCGCCGGAGCGCCTCTTCCCCCTCCCCGGTCACGCGCAACGTCACAACGTAGCTCGCCCTCTGCTCCGCGAACCGCCGGCTCAAGGCCTTCCAGCACGCCGCCAGATCGAACCCCTCCGGCCGCGCAAACGTCGCTTCGAGGAGCCGCGCGCCCGCCACCCGCGCTCCACGGAAGATGCTCGGCCCCCGCTCGGCGCCGGCGACGAGGTACCAGCGGTCGGCCTTGATCACGAGCCCATACGGCTCCACCACCCGCTCGCTCGCTTCGCCGTCGAAGTCCCTGTACGCGAGCCACACCTTGCGATCCTGCCAGACCCCCTCCCGCAGGACGTCGAGGTGCGGCACCACCTCCCTGCCCTGGAACCACCCCGACGCGTCCACGTGGAGCCGCTGCCGCGCGTGCTCGGCCAGCGACCGGTGCACGGCCGGCAGCGCCGCCGACAGCTTGATCAGCCCGCTCTCCAGCGCCGCCGAGAGCCCGATGTCGGCCAGCGCCCCGGGCGCGGCGACCGCCGCGAGCGCCTGCACCTCGGGCTGCGTCAGCCCGGTCAGGCTCGTCTGCCACCCCTCCGCCAGCGCGATCCCGCCGCTCGGGCCGCGCTGCGCATACACGGGCACGCCCGCGGACGACAGCGCGTCGAGGTCCCGGTAGATCGTCCGCGCCGAGACCTCCAGGCGGCGCGCCAGGTCCTCGGCCGTCAGCTGACGGCTCTTCGCCCGCTGCAAGAGCAACATCAAGCTGAGCAGCCGATCCGCGCGCATGACCGTCTGTGGCTCCCGACCCCGAAATGACCCGCCCGAGAGGCTACGCGCGATTCATGACAGGAGGTGTCAGGAATTCGCCCGTAGCGTCGCACGACGACCGGAGCAGGCCGGAACGCAAGGGCGCGCGCGCGACGCAGGAGCCCGCGCGCGTCCACGACGACGCCGGTCCCCAAGGAGGAGACACCGTATGAGACCGCTCGAAGGACAGATCGCCCTCGTCGCCGGCGCCACGCGCGGCGCGGGGCGCGCCATCGCATGCTCGCTCGGCGAGGCCGGCGCCACGGTCTATTGCACAGGACGCAGCGTCCGCGGCCGGCCCGCCACGGGCCAGCGCCCCGAGACCATCGAGGAGACGGCCGAGCTCGTGGGCGCGGCGGGAGGGCGCGGCGTCGCCGCGCAGGTCGACCACACCGTCGACGAGCAGGTCGAGGCGCTCTGCGCCCGGATCCGGCAGGAGCACGGGAGGCTCGATGTCCTGGTCAACGACGTGTGGGGCGGCGATGAGCTCACCGAGTTCGGCCAGCCGTTCTGGAAGCTCTCCCTGCCCAGCGGGAAGGTCCTGCTCGAGCGGGCCGTCACCTCGCACATCATCACGAGCCGCCACGCGGTGCCGCTCATGCTCGAGCGCGATCGCGGCCTCATCGTCGAGATCACCGACGGCGACCACTTCGGCTACCGCGGCAACCTCTTCTACGACCTGGCGAAGATGTCGGTCATCCGCCTGGCCTTCGCCATGGCCTGGGAGCTGCGCCGCCACCCCGCCATGACGGCGCTCGCGGTGACGCCCGGCTTCCTGCGCTCGGAGGCCATGCTCGACCACTTCGGCGTCACGGAGGCGAACTGGCGAGACGCCGCGGAGAAGGACCCGCACTTCATCGAATCGGAGACCCCGTACTACGTGGGCCGCGCCGTCGCGGCGCTCGCCGCCGATCCCCACGTCGCGGCGAAGGCCGGCCGCGTGTTCAGCTCGTGGGATCTCGCGCGGGAGTACGGGTTCACCGACGCCGACGGCCGGAGGCCCCACTGGGGCGAGTACTTCGAGCGGCACCTCGGCCGGTACAACAGGGCCGGCGAGGCGGCCTACGCGAGCTGGTTCAACGGCCCGATGGAGCTCGCGTGCCCCGACTGGCCCAAGGAGTGAGCGGCGCGGCGGCCGCAGGGGCGGCGCGGCCGCCTCAGTGGGCGTAGGGCTCGCCGCGAAGCAGGGTCATCGCGCGGTAGAGCTGCTCGATCAGCACGAGCCGCGCGAGGCGGTGCGGGAACGTGAGCGGCGACAGGCTCCACCGGTCGTCCGCCGCGGCGGACACGTCGGGCGGCAGCCCGTCCGCGCCCCCGATCAGGAACGCGACCACCCCCTTGCCGCGCGAGCCCCAGCGCTCGACGCCGGCCGCGAACGCCTCGCTGCCGAGCGCCTTGCCGCCCACCTCCATGGCGATGACGTTCGCCCCCGCCGACGCGCGCGCAAGGAGCGGCCCGACCTTCGCCGGCGGGCCGTCCTGGATCTCGATCTCGTCGCACGCCACGTAGCGGCGGATGCGGCCGAGGTACTCGTCCATCGCCGCGCGCAGCGGCCTGTCCTTCACGCGCCCGACGGCGGCGACGACGAGTCGCACGGCGCGCTCAGCTCGGATCGAACCGCGGGGCGGGCTGCGCCCCCGGCGGCAGGCTCTCCTCCGGCACCGGGACGCGCCCCGCGTCGATCCAGAGCCCCTCGATGTCGTAGAGGCGGCGCGTATCCTCCTGGAACACGTGCACCACCACGTCGCCGAAATCGATGAGCACCCACGTCGCCGCGGCGAGGCCCTCCATCGAGAGCGGCGCGAGCTTCTGCTTGCGCACCGCCTCCTCCAGCCCCGTCGCGATCGCGTGGACGTGCCTGTCGGAGCGGCCGGTCATGATCACGAGGTAGTCCGCGTAGTCGACGCGCCCGACGACCTCCAGGATCTCGACGCCGATCGCCTTCTTGTCGAGCCCCGCCGCGGCCAGCGTCAGCGCGAGCTCGCGCGCGGGGGCCGACGGCTCGGGGACGGGCGGCGGCGTGCTCCGGCGCGAGCCGGCGCGCTTCGGGCCCGCGAGCGGCGACTTGCTCCGCGCGGGCGACCGCCCCGCGAGCGGCAGCGCCGCCTTCGCGCCGCCCTCGCCGCCGCCACGCGCGGCCCGCGGGGCCGGCGCGTCGACGTCGTCGCGCGCCGGACGCCGCGCCCTCGAGGCCGGCCGATCCGCCGGGATCGGCCGCGCCGCGCGCTCCACCGGCTCCGCCTCGCCGCCCGCGCGGCGCGCGCGGACCACCTTCTTCGCGCCGGGCTCGCCGACGCCCGCGTGGGAGGCGCGGATCCGGGGCGACGCCGGGCGCTTCGGCTTCGCCGCGGACGACGCTCGACCGGCCGCGCCCGCCTTGGCCGTGGTCGCCTTCTTCCGCGCCGGCGCGCGCGGCTCCGCGCCCTCGCCCGCCGAAGACCCCGACTTCGCCCGCGGCTTGCCGCTCCCCTCGCCTGCGTCCTTCTTGCTCGCCAACGTTCTCTCGCTTTCTTGCGCCGGTCGATGACCGGCGCCACTCGTCTCGCCCGCGTCAGCGGGTCTGGCCCTCGCCGTACGCGATCCACTTGAGCGTCGTCAGGCTCGCGAGCCCCATCGGGCCGTAGGCGTGGAGCTTCGTCGTGGAGATGCCGATCTCCGCGCCGAGGCCGAGCTCGCCGCCGTCGTTGAACCGGGACGACGCGTTCACGAGCACGCAGCTCGCGTCGACCTCGCGCAGGAACCGCTGCGCGTGGTCGTAGCGGGGCGTGCAGATCACCTCGGTGTGCATCGACCCGTAGCGGCCGATGTGCTCGATCGCCTCGTCGAGCGACGGCACCACCCGCACCGCGAGGATGGGCGCGAGGAACTCCCGCCCGTAGTCGTCCTCCGCGGCCTTGCGCGCCGACGGCACGAGCGCGCAGGTGGCGGCGTCGCCGCGCAGCTCGAGCCCGCGCTCGGAGAGGGCGGCCACGCGCCCGAGCAGCGGCGCCGCGACGTCCTCGTGGACGAGCAGGCACTCCAGCGCGTTGCAGACGCCGGGGCGCTGGAGCTTGCCGTTCTCGACGAGGCGGCAGGCCATCTCGACGTCACAGCCGGCGTCGGCGTAGAGGTGGTTCACGCCCTTGTAGTGCTGGATCACGGGGACGCGCGCGTTCTCGGCCACGAACCGGATGAGCCCCTCGCCGCCGCGCGGGATGGCCAGATCGATCATGCCGGTCAGGCCGAGCAGGATGCGCGTGGCCTCGCGGTCGAGCGAGGGGACCCTCTGCACCGCGTCAGCGGGCAGACCGACAGAGCGCAGCGCGTCCGAGATCAGCTCGCCGAGGGCCGCGTTGGAGCGCGCCGCCTCCTTGCCGCCCCGGAGGATCGCGGCGTTGCCGCTCTTCAGGCAGAGCACGGCGGCGTCGACCGTCACGTTGGGGCGCGACTCGTAGATCATCGCGATCACGCCGAGCGGGACGCGCACCTGCCCGACGAGGAGCCCGTTCGGCCGCCGCTCCATCCCGACGACCTGCCCGACCGGATCGCTGGCGGCGGCGACCTCGAGCACCGCGCCGGCGATCGCCGCGAGCCGCGCCTCGTCGAGCACGAGCCGGTCGACGAGCGCCTCGGAGACGCCGGCGGCGCGCGCAGCGGCCACGTCCTCGGCGTTCGCGGCCAGCACCGGGGAGCGCTTGCCCTCGCCGGCCTCGGCGCGCAGCCGCTCGGCGATGGCGCGCAGCGCGCGGTCCTTCTGGGCCCTGTCCAGCGGGGCGAGGGCGCGGGCAGCCGTCCGGGCGCGCTGGCAGAGCGCGCGAAGCGCGCCCTCTAGATCGATGTTGCTCTGTTCCACAGCGGGAACCTAGCTCGCCTCCCTGCGCGGGCCAACCGTTCTCCTGCGCATCCATGCTAGCGTACCCGCCGTGTCCGGCGATCTCCGAAGCTCGAGCCAGGCGTCGTTCGCACCCCGCTCCCGAGACGCCCGCCGCGCCCCCGCGAGGAGCGCCGCTGCCCGCCCGCGGCGCGGCGCGGCGCTCCTCGCGGGGGCGCTCCTCGCCGTGATCGCGCCGGCGTGCGGGGGCTCGGACGCAGGCGCGGACGCGCCCGCCACGGCGAGCACCGGCATCCCCCTCGCGGCGCCGGGCGCGCTGGGGGCGCCGCTCGACGCGCCGCCGGCGGCCCGCTCCGTCCCCTCCTTGCCGTTCGCCGATCCGGAGGGGCTCCAGGTCCCGCCCGATCCGGCCGGCCCTCCCGAAATACCGCCGTATCGTGCTCCTCCCGGGAACACCGGGGGGAGCGGAGTGGAGCTATGACTCGCGCCCGCCACGCCTCGCCGATCGCCGCGCTCGCCGCGATCCTCGCCGCGCACCTCGCCGCGGCGTGCTCCTCCGCCGCGCCGAAGCCGCTCCCGCCCGGTCCGCCGCCCGAGTACGAGCGCCCGCGCGTGTACGACGGCGGCGTCGGCGACGCGCCGGCCGCGCCGCCGGATGCGACGGATGCAACCGACGCGACCGACGCGACCGACGCGACCGACGCGACGCCGGGCGCGCCGCTGCTCGCCCCGTCGCCGGGCGCGCCGCCCGCGTCCACGCAGCCGCCGCCCACCACGCCGCCGCCGCCCACGCAGCCGTAGCGCCGTGCGCCGCGAGCGGGCGTGCGGCGAGCGCCTCGGCCGCGCGACTCTGGCGGATCCAGCCCCGCCATGCTAGCGGCAGCCATGCTCTCACCCCGGCGGGACTTCGTCGTCATCCTCGATTTCGGCTCTCAGTACACGCAGCTCATCGCCCGGCGCGTGCGCGAGTCTGGCGTCTACTGCGAGATCCACCGCTTCGACGTGCCCATCGCCGAGCTGCGCCGGCTCGCCCCGCGGGCGCTCATCCTCTCGGGCGGCCCCGCCAGCGTGTACGGAGACAACGCGCCTCGCTGTTCCCGGGAGGTGCTGGAGCTCGGCGTCCCGACGCTGGGCATCTGCTACGGGCTCCAGCTCATGGCGTATCACCTCGGCGGCAAGGTCGAGCGCGCGCACACGGGGGGCGAGTACGGTCCCGCGACGGTGCGCGTCGAGCGCCCGACGGGCATCTTCTCTCGCTTCGCCGAGGGCGACGCCATCGACGTCTGGATGAGCCACGGCGATCGGCTCACCGCGATGCCGGAGGGGTTCGTGTCGCTCGGCACCACGACCGGCAGCCCGCTCTGCGCCGTCGCCCGCGAGCGCGACAAGCTCTACGGCCTCCAGTTCCACCCCGAGGTCGTCCACACGCCGCGCGGCAAGGAGATCCTCCAGTCCTTCCTGTTCGACGTCGCCGGGCTGTCGCCGACCTGGACGCCCGCGTCGTTCGTGGAGGAGGCGATCGCCGCGGTCCGCGAGAAGGCCGGGCCGAGCGACCGCGTCATCCTGGGCCTCTCGGGCGGGGTCGACTCGTCGGTCGCCGCCGTGCTCTGCCAGCGCGCCCTCGGCGACCGGCTGACGTGCATCTTCGTCGACAACGGCCTGCTCCGCGAGGGTGAGGCGGAGAGCGTCGAGCGGACCTTCCGCGGCCACTTCCACATGAACCTCGACGCCGTCGACGCGTCGGCGCGGTTCCTCGAGGGGCTGCGCGGCGTCGTGGATCCCGAGCAGAAGCGCAAGGTGATCGGCCGCCTCTTCATCGAGGTGTTCGAGGAGGAGGCGAAGCGGGTCCAGGGCGCCAAGTGGCTCGTCCAGGGCACGCTCTACCCCGACGTGATCGAGAGCGTCTCGTTCAAGGGGCCGAGCGCCGTCATCAAGAGCCACCACAACGTCGGCGGCCTGCCCGAGCGGATGAACCTCGGCCTGATCGAGCCCCTGCGGGAGCTCTTCAAGGACGAGGTGCGGGCCGCCGGCGAGGCGATGGGCATGCCGCGGGACATCCTGTACCGCCAGCCGTTCCCCGGCCCGGGGCTCGCGGTGCGGTGCCTCGGCGAGGTGACGCCGGAGAAGCTCCGCGTGCTCAGGGAGGCCGACGCCATCTTCGACCAGGAGATCCGCGCCGCCGGGCTCTACGAGTCGCTCTGGCAGAGCTTCTGCGTGCTCCTCCCGGTGCGCTCCGTGGGCGTGATGGGCGACGAGCGCACCTACGACGAGGCGATCGCGCTCCGCGCGGTGCACTCGACCGACGGGATGACGGCCGACTGGGCGCGGCTGCCCTACGACCTCATCGCCCGGGTGAGCTCGCGCATCATCAACGAGGTGCGCGGCGTGAACCGCGTGGTGCTCGACGTGTCCTCGAAGCCGCCCTCGACGATCGAGTGGGAGTGACGATGGCCAGCGCGAGCGCGAAGCGGACGCGCGCCACGGCGGCGCTCCTGATGCTCGGGCTGTCGGCGTGCGTCGCGCGCGCTCCGGCGACGGTCTCGCTGCGGGTGAAGGGGAACGTGCCCGACGCGTCGGTCACCATCGACGACCAGTACATCGGCGCGCTCGCTTACGTCGCCGCCCACGGCGTCGCGCTGCCGCCCGGCGCGCACCGGATCACCGTGGAGAAGGCCGGCTACTTCGCCTGGGACCGCCTCGTCGAGGCCAGGAGCGGCGCCCCGCCGATCCACCTCCAGGTGCAGCTCACGCCCGTGCCGGATTGACGATCTCGCGGGGCCGGCACCGGCCGGCCCTGACGCAGCCGCCCCCTCACCGGGGCGCACGCGCGAGAGCACAGGACGAAATCATCTCCACGCGGTCTCCGTAATCCATGGGGTGGATGCACGCGGCATCCATCCCGATCTCCACTTCACGGGGGACCGAATCATGCCGAATCGGAGCAGTCCGAAGGCGCGCGTGACGAAGACGCGCGCGCCTTCCATGAACCAATCAGCTCGGCGCGCCCGCCGGTGCGCCACCCTCGAGGTGTGCGGCCCCGAGAGCTGTCGTCCGGGAGGCCGCCTGTTTCACGCCCTGTGCGATCTCGCCGATCGCTTCCTGCAACGCCGGGGAGATCCGCGGGCGATGCAGCTGGGCACCGTGCTGTTTTATGTGGCGTTCCACAGCGCTCGAGCCGCCGAGGACGACGACTTTCGCCTCTCTCTCCGGACCTCCCTGGACATGCTCGTCGAGCTCGAGCCGGTCGAGCGCTGGCTCCGGCCGCAGCCGGCGTTCGACGTGCCATCCGGGCGGCCTGCGCCGCGCCCCTACCCCACCTGCGCCGGCGCGGAGCTCCCGGCGCCACGAGGCTCCGGATGACGCCGCCGCGTTCCTCGCAGTCCGCGCCGCCGTCGGCGCCGCCGTCCGCGCCGACGCGCCCGTCGTTCGAGACGGTCTATGCCGTGGGCTTGCCGTTCCTTCATCACGCGCTCCGCTGGCTGGGTGTCTCGGTGAACGATCTGGACGACATGCTCCAGGAGGTCTTTCTCGCGGCCTATCGCGGCCTGTCGAGCTACGAGCCATGGCGTTTCCACGCGGCCCCTGCGGGCGTGCTCGCCGCGGCAGGACCGCCGCCCCTTCGCATCACGCCCGAGGCGGCGCTGCATCGATGGCTGTTCGGCATCGCATGGAGAAAGACGAGCCACTACCACGCGCGCGCTCACCGGCGTCGCGAGATCCCCTCCGGGGCCGGCGTGTCCTGGCCGTTCGACGGGCGCGCCCCGACGCCGACGCCCGAGCAGTCGCTCGCGGGCGCGGACCGCGCCGAGATCGTGACGGCGCTGCTGCTGAAGATCGCGCCCGAGCGGCGCGTGATCCTCGTCATGTACGATCTCCTTGGCGTCGCGGTGGCCGACATCGCCGGCCAGCTCTCGCTCAACGAGAACACGGTCCGCTCCCGCCTGCGCCTCGCCCGCGCGGACTTCCGCGCCGCCGTCGCGCGCCAGTCGGCCGAGCGCCGCAGCGCCCTGTGCGCCCTCACCGCGTCGGAGCGCCCCCTCGACACGAGCGCCGCGACCATGCTCCACACCGTGCGCGCGTTCCCGCCCGTCCCCGCGCCCGCTGCACGCGCGCTCTGGCGCCGCCTCCAGCAGCGGATCGACGATCGCGCTGCCATTGCCAGGACCGCCCCGCCGGCGCCGTGGTAAGGACCAGCGAGCCAGCGCCACCAACACACGGACGACAGGGACAGAACGCAACACGCACGGCGCCGCACACACCCACGCGACCACGCGACGTCAGACGGCACAGACGGCGCAATCCGCACGAACGGCGCGAACGGCGCGAACGGCACAACCGGCACAAACAACAAGCCGAGAGCGAAAAATACGAAGCGGGCGACCCCACTGACAGCTTGACGCCCCCGCACGTTTGTGTAGTCTCCGCCGCCCTCGCAGAGAAAGTCCTACGATCATGGCCAATACTCCGAAGTGGAATGTCCGTCTGCGTCACGAATGGCTCGCCACCCCGCTCAAGAAGAAGCGCCTGAAGCGCTGCCAGAAGGCGCGGATCGGCCTGCTCGATGCGGAGCAGCGCAAGGCTGCCAAGCAGAAGCCCGTCCAGGTCGAGCAGCCCGCGAGCTGACCGGCTGACCACCGTTACGCACCGCGCGACACTTGCCAGTCCGGCCGCGCGAACACCTCGACATCACGTGCCGATCGCGGTTCCGCAGGTCGGCGCCCTCGCGCGGCGCGATCCGTGGTAGCGTCGCCTCGCGGTGTTCGCCCGCGCGTTGGCGACGACTCGTCGATCCTCGCCTCTGGTGAGGTTCGACCCGGATCCATGGGAGCGAGGCCCTGAGCGTGTCGGATTCGAGCTTTTCGCCCGGTCGCTCGGGCACTCCTGCCGTGCCTTCGTCTCGCTCTGCAGGGGGCGAGGAGGGCGATGGCCCCACCCGCGTCATGAGCGACACGGAGCGGCAGGCCGCGCTTGCCGCCGTGCGCGGAGCGCAGGCCGCGGCCGCCGCCGCTGCGGTCACCTCCACGACCGCGGAGACGGTTCGCCCTCCGCCGCCGCCTCCTCCCGCGGGGGCTCCCCCTCCCTCCGGGTCGGGCGCGGCGGCGCACGAGCTGGCCGCCGAGACGGTCCGCCCCGCTGCGCTCCCCAAGGGGCTCGCAGCGGCGGCTGCGCACGACGCGACCGCCGACACGGTCCGTCCACCCGCTCCTCCCACGGGGAGCGCGGCGAGCCTTGCGGAGAGCGAGCCGGCGGAGGCGGACCCCCTCGTCGGCACCACGGTGGCGGGCGCGTACCACGTCATCCGCCTGCTCGGCGAAGGCGGCATGGGCCGCGTCTACGAGACGCACCACACCCGCATCCCGGGCAAGCGGTTCGCGCTGAAGACGCTCCACCCCGAGCTCTCCCAGCAGCCCACCGTCCTCGCGCGGTTCCAGCGCGAGGCCGAGGCCGCAGCGTCGATCCGGAGCCCGCACATCGTCGAGATCTTCGACGTGAACCGGCTGAGCGACGGCCGTCCGTGCATCATCGCCGAGTACCTGGATGGCAAGGGCCTCGACGAGCTCCTCGCAGGGTCGGGAGGGCGGCTTCCGGCCGGCGCCGCGGTGCGGATCGCGCGCGAGGTGTGCGACGGCATCGCGGCCGCGCACGCCGCGGGCATCGTGCACCGGGACATCAAGCCGGAGAACATCTTCCTCACGGGCGACCCTGCGTGTCCGACCGTGAAGGTCCTCGATTTCGGCATCTCGAAGACCTCCGCGCCGTCCACGCTCACGAGGACCGGCATGGTGCTCGGAACGCCGGCGTACATGGCCCCGGAGCAGGCGAAGGGGGAGGAGATCGATCCTCGGGCCGACATCTACGCCGTGGGGGCGGTCCTCTACCACGCGCTCACCGGGCAGCGCCCCTTCGAGCGCAGCGACCCGACGGCAGTACTCCTCGCGGTCATGACGGAGGAGCCGCCGCCGCCGCGATCGCTGAACCCGGAGATCCCGCCGGGCCTGGAGGCCATCGTCCAGCGCGCCATGGCGAAGCAGAGAGAGGGCCGCCACGCCTCGATGGGCGAGCTCGCCAGCGAGCTCGCGCCCTACGAGGAAGCGGCCGCGCCCGGGCCGCCCAGCGCTCGCGCGTCGCTCGCGCGCGCGTCCGTCGTGCTCGGGCGGCCTTACGCGCTCTCGCACGCCTTCGGCCTTCCCGGCTCGGCGTCGTCGGAGGCGTACCTGACGCGGCAGATGGTCTTCCTCGTGGTGAGCCTCGGCCTTGGGTGGCTCGGCGCGGGCCTCGTCAGCTGCCTCGCCGGCTTCGCGCGCGCGGCGAGCAGTGACGCCGCGGCCCTGTCGGGCCAGGGCGCCACCCTGCTCACGCTCGGGATCCTGTGCGCCCTGTTCGGCGTCGGGCTTCTCGGCGGCTTCTATGTCTTCCGGCGTGTCTGGCGGGACGACGCCCGGATGAGCGCGCTCGCGCCGCGGCTCACGACGCCCGTCGTGATCGCCCTCGTGGCCTACGGTTCCGCGTCGCTGCTCGTGCGGCTCGTCGAGGCCGTGCTCCTGCAGCGCGCCATCGGCATCGCGTGGCCGGTCTGGGACGCGTTGCTCTTCCTCATCAGCGTGCTCGCCGCGGGCGCCGCCGCCCTGTTCCAGTGGCGAGGACAGCGGCGATGAGCTCGCGGCCGGGCCGCAGGACGCGGGCCATGGGCCGCTGTCCGGGCGTGTGTTAGGGGGGAGCAAGCCATGCCAGCGCAGGCACCTGGGACGAGCGCCCGCCAGGCCAGCACCCCCGATAGACCGGGCACACAGGCGGGAACAACCACCGTGATCGGCGCAGGCGGCAACGCCTCGGGCTCGCGCGCCTCCCTGCTGGCGCGGACGCCGCCCGCGGCGCGCTGGCTCGCCACGGGCGCGGCTGCGCTCGTGGCCGTCGTGTTCGCCGCGGCGCTGCTGCGCGACGGCGTCTCGCTCTCCCGGCTCGAGGCGGCCTCGCGCGCAGAGCGCGCGCCGCCGTCGAGCTCCGGCCTCCGGCGTCCGATCGCGCCGCGACCTTCCGATGCCGTCCCCGCCGACGAGCTCGCCACGGCGACCGCGGGCGGCGTGCTCGCGCTGGAGGCGCTCGCCTCGCGCTACCCGAAGGATCCGGCGATCTTCCGCGCGCTGATGCTGCGCCACGCGCTCCCGCCGCCTTACCACGCCGCCGCGCTCGCCGCGGCGAAGCGGCTGCTGGAGCTCGATCCGGGGGCGGCGGCCGACGACGACGTGAAGCGCATCGTCTCGAGCATCGCCGGCGGACCGCCCGAGGCGGCCTCGGGCGCGCTCGACCTCATGGCGAGCGGCATGGGGAGCCACGGGGCGGATCTGCTCTACGAGCTCGCGGTGGGCAGCTCCGCGCTGAAGGAGCGCGCCGCGAAGCGGCTCGCGGAGGCCGCGGTCCTGGGGCGAGCGACGCCCGCGCTGCGCATCGCCCACGAGCTCCGGATCGCGCCCTCCTGCAAGGCGAGGCAGGCCCTGCTGGCGCGCGCGACGACCGATGGCGATCGGCGCGCCGTCGATGTGCTCGCGCCGCTCATCACCAGCAAGGGCAAGGGGTGCGGCTTTCTGGGCATGAGCCGGTGCGCGGCGGCGTGCGCCTCGATCGCGGGAGAGATCAAGGCGGCGATCCAGGCGATCGAGGGGCGCACCGGGCCATCGCCCCGGGCGGCCGACGCGCCTGCGAGCCGATGACCGCGCCTGCGAGCCGATGACCGCGCCCGCGAGCCGATGACCACGCTCGCGAGCCGATGACCGCGCCTGCGAGCCGATGACCGCGCCCGCGCGCCCATCGTCTCACGCGCGAATCGATGACGTTGACCGAGGGTTGCGCAGGTGGGAGCCTTGCCATAATAGGGCTCAACTCATGTACGTTCCTGCTCAACCCTGGTCGCCGGACTCATGGCGTGAACGGTTCAACGCCGCGCCGCTCCCCTATGACGATCCCGATGCCGTCCAGGTGTCCGTCGAGAAGCTCCGGGCGCTGCCGCCGCTCGTGACCTCGTGGGAGGTCGAGCGGCTCAAAGGCTATCTGGCCGAAGCGCAGCTCGGCCGCCGGTTCGTGCTCCAGGGGGGAGACTGCGCGGAGACGCTCGACGACTGCCGGCCGAACATCGTCACGAACAAGCTCAAGATCCTGCTCCAGATGTCGCTCGTGCTGGTGCACGGCGCCCGCCGGCCGGTGGTGCGCCTCGGGCGCTTCGCCGGGCAGTACGCCAAGCCGCGCTCCAGCCCCGTCGAGACGCGCGATGGCGTGAGCCTGCCCAGCTATTTCGGGGATCTCATCAATCGCGCTCCCTTCGACGCCTCCGCCCGGCGCCCCGATCCAAACCTGATGATCGCGGGATACCAGCACGCGGCGATCACCCTGAACTTCATCCGTTCCCTGTCGGAGGGCGGCTTCGCCGATCTGCATCACCCGGAGTACTGGGACCTGAGCTTCCTCGAGCGGGCGGATCTGCCCGGGGAGCTGCGCGAGCGATACCAGCGGATGACAGAGCAGGTCGGGGAGGCCCTTCGGTTCATGGAGGCGCTCGCGGAGGTGCCGGTCGGGGAGCTCTCTCGGGTCGAGTTCTTCACGAGCCATGAAGGGCTCAACCTGCACTACGAGTCCGCGCAGACGCGGAAGGTCGCGCGCCGGCCTGGCTTCTACGACCTGACGACCCACCTGCCCTGGATCGGCGAGCGCACGCGGCAGCCGGACGGCGCGCACGTCGAGTTCTTCAGCGGCGTGGAGAACCCGCTGGGCATCAAGCTCGGCCCGAAGACGCTCCGCGACGACGTGATCCGCCTCCTCGACCGGCTCAACCCGGCGGACGAGCCGGGCAAGATCGTGCTCATCGTGCGCATGGGCGCGGGCCGCGTGCGCGACGGGCTCCCGCCGCTCATCGAGGCGGTGCGGTCCGCGGGGCGCAAGGTGCTCTGGATGTCCGACCCGATGCACGGCAATACCCAGACGACGTCCAGCGGGATCAAGACACGGAATTTCGAGGATATCCTCACCGAGATCGAGGCGAGCTTCGAGGTGCACGAATCCATGGGATCCCACCTCGGCGGCGTCCACTTCGAGCTCACGGGCGACGATGTCACCGAGTGCGTCGGGGCGGGGCTCACGGAGTCCGATCTCGACCAGCGCTACGCCAGCCTGTGCGATCCGAGGCTGAACTACCGCCAGTCGCTCGAGATGGCGTTCCGCATCGCCCACCGCATGGCGGAGGCCTCCCGGCGCGCGAAGGGCTGAGTCGAGGGCAGGAGTCTCCTGCTGGCGTTCCGTCGAGGCTGCCCAATGAACACCCGCAGGGGGTAGTTCGCCATGCAGACCATCTCGACGGAACAGGGTGAGAGCCGACAGGGCGGAGAGCAAGCCGCGACGGATACCTCGCACGAGTGCCCGCAGCGCTCCGGCGCCAGCCCCACGCTGCTCGAACATTTGCTGCCGGAGGCCGATATCGTCATGAACCACGCTGTCGTGGTGATGGCGCCGCCGGAGGTGACGTACGCCACGCTGAAGAGGGTGGATTTCGCGAGGAGCCGCTCTCTCCTGCTGCGCGCGGTCTTCGCGCTCCGCCTGGCCGCCGTGCGGCGCGCCCGGCGCAGGCTCCGCCTCGCGCCGCTCCCGGCGCGCGTGCGGATGTCGCTCCAGAACATCGAGGATCACGGCCAGTCGAAGCTGGCCGAAAAGGAGGGTTCCGAGATCGTCATCGGCTCGATCGAGCGCCTGTTCAGCGTGGAGAGCCTGTTCACGAGGCGGACCGCCGCCGAGTTCAAGTCGTTCGACTGCGCGGGTCACTTCAAGGCGGCGGCGAGCTTCGTCGTGATGCCCTACGGACAGCGCCGGACGCTGCTCGCGTACGAGTCGCGCATCCGCGCGACCGACACGCGGACGAGGCGGCGGCTGTTCCTCCTGGACGCGCTGACGGCGCCGCTCGGGAGGCTCGTCATGCGCCGGATGCTCCGCGTCGTCGCCAGGGTCGCCAAGTACCAGTGCGCGGCGCCGGCGCATCATCATCATCGCCAGCAGGCCATGTAGCGCGATCACTGGCGATCCGTCGCGACTCCACCGATGAATCACCGCGGGGGCAGTCCGCCATCCGGGCGCGCCTTGCGCCGCGGCCCTCGCTCGTGCACCCTACGCGGCGAAGGAGGCCCGCCGTGCACCCCATTGCATCGACGAGCCTCTGCCTGACGCGCCCCTGAGCGCGCCGGCGAGGCTCACATCCCCGAGCTCATCTCGCGTGTCGCTGGAACAGCGCGGCCGACGCGTAGGTGCGTCGCCGCGCCCTCGGGAGCATGGCATGGGCAAAGATCGATCGCGGAGCCGCGAACGCGCGCGCTCCGTCGTGGATGCAGGTTCGTTGTTCGGTGGGACGGCGGCGCGGAGCGCGCAGCGCAAGGAGCGCCAGCTCTGCCGTCAGGTGCAGGAGGCGGTGAGCGACGCGCTCGCCGCGCTCCGCGACGACGTCCTCCAGGACGTCTGGGTGATGGGTGTGGAGCCGGCGCCGGACGCCAGCCGGCTCGCGGTGATCGTGCAGGTCAGGCCTGGCACGCCGCCGGAGGTGGCGGCGGCGCGGCTGGAGAAGGTGGCGGGCTACGTGCGCGCGGAGGTCGCGGGGGCGATCACCCGCAAGCGCGCGCCGACGCTCGCGTTTCAGGTGCTGCCGCCGGAGGGAGAGCCGTGAGCGCGCGCATCTCCGCGTGGCTCCCGGACGGCGCGAGCGCGGCGCTCAGCGCGTCGCTCTCGCGGCTCGCGCGCACCGACGACGTCGCGCACATCGCGGTCATGCCCGACGCGCACGTGGCCGACGACGTGTGCGTCGGCACGGTGACCGCCACGACCTGTCGCCTCTTGCCGGCGGCGGTCGGCGGCGACATCGGCTGCGGTATGGTCGCGCTGCGGCTCCGCGCGGACGCCGATCTGCTCGCGGATCGCGATCGCGCGGCGCAGCTCCTCTCCGCGCTGCGCCGCCGCGTCCCGCACCTGTTGCGCCCGGCCGCCGGCGCCCCGCCGCTGCCCGGCGATCTCGCCGAGGCGCGGCTCGGCGCGCCTCGCATCGAGGCGATGAAGCACCGCGAGGGCCGGATGGAGCTGGGCACGCTCGGCCGGGGCAACCATTTCCTGGAGGTGCAACGCGACGAGGAGGGCGCGCTGTGGCTGCTCCTCCACAGCGGCTCGCGCGCCATGGGCCCGGCGATCCGGCAGCACCACGAGGCGCTCGCGGCGCGCGACCCGTCGGGCGTCCGCTTCCTCGACGCGGACAGCGAGGCCGGGCGCGCGTACCTCGATGACGCGGCCTGGGCAGCGAGGTACGCGCGGGCGAGCCGCGCGCGGATGGTCACCGAGGCCCTCTCGCTCTTCGCCGAGCTGTTCGGCGTGGACGCCGACGCGTCGTCGCGCATCGAGATCGATCACAACCACGTCCGGCGCGAGGAGCACGGCGGACGCGCGCTCTGGGTGCACCGCAAGGGCGCCATGGGGCTCGCCGAGGGGGAGCCCGGCGTCGTGCCCGGGTCGATGGGGAGCCCGAGCTTCCACGTCGAGGGGCGCGGCCACCCCGAGGCGCTCGGCTCGTCAGCGCACGGCGCCGGGCGCGCGCTGCCGCGGGGCGAGGCGCGCCGCCGCATCGGCGCGCGGCAGCTGCTGCGCGAGGCCGAGGGCGTGTGGTTCGATCACCGCCTCGCGGACCGGCTGCGCGAGGAGGCGCCCTCGGCCTACAAGGACATCGGCGCGGTCATGCGGGCGCAACGCGACCTCGTGCGCGTCGTCCGCCGGCTCTGGCCGGTGCTCGTCTACAAGGCGCCATGAGCGGACCCGTCACGGCCGGTCGAGGGTGACGACGGGCGACGTCCATGTCTCCCAGTGCGCCTCGTTGTCCGGATCGCCGAGCGCCCGGAGCGCGCGGAGCTCGATCAGGTAATCCCCGTCCGGGACGACGGTGTGCCTCCCGTCGAGCTTCGTCGTGCCCTTCCATCCATACCGCGTGACCGCCGTCGCGGAGGCGCTCTGACCGACGTGGGACAGCATCAGCGCGCGCCCCCACGGCTTCGCCGTGGCGGCGTCGACGATGTCCAGCGTCAGGAGCTCCGCGCCGTGATCGAGGTGGACGACCACGTAGGGCATGTCGTCCGACGCCAGCGTGTAGGCCGCGCCGCGCGGCTGCTTGGTCAGGCGTGTCCCGCTCAGCTTGCCGAGCCACGGAGCCCCGGGACCCGACCGCTTGAGGAGGGGCAGGCTCTGGTAATCGCCCTTGAAGCCCGCATACGGCACCCGCAGCAGGCCGTCGGCCGCCCCGCCCCGCGGCGTGAACACGAGGTAGCCGCCGAACAGGCCGCCTTCCGCGAGCGCGTCGCTCGCCGTGACGGTGACGGAGACGATCGCGCTCCCGGCGGCGGGCACGGTCACGCTCGCGGCGCTGAAATCGACGCGCGCGGCGCCGGTCGTGGCGCTCGCCGGCGCCCAGTGGTCGCCCCCTGTCGCGCACGCCGCGGGCGCGTGCGACAGGTCGTAGGTGACGTCGCGCCCGCTCGAGTTCTCGAGCGTCAGCGTGCGCAGGGCGGGGCCGGCCTCGCTCTCTCCCAGCGAGAGCTTTCCAGGGCTGATCAAGGTGGTCGCGCGGATCGCCCGGTCGACGCGGATCACCCCTGCGCCCTGCCGGTGCGCGCTCTCCGGCACGCCGGCGCCCAGATCGCCGCCCCACGGCGCGGGGACCGCGGTGTTCTGGAGGACGTCGCGCACGCGCCCCGCGGACAGCTCCGGGCGCGCGGCGAGCAGGAGCGCGACGGCCCCGGCCACGTGCGGCGCCGCCATCGACGTCCCGCTGAGCGTGTCGTACGAGCCTTGCTCGATCGGCACCGTCGAGTAGATCGTGCCGCCGGGCGCGGCGAGATCGGGCTTGAAGGACAGCGCCGCGCTCAGGCCGTGCGAGCTGAAGCGGGAGACGAGGCCCGCGGTGCTGTTCCGCGCGGCCACGGCCCGATGGGTCCAGCTGTGGGTCACGGGCCCGGCGTCGAGGCGCGCGTCGAGCAGCTCGCCGTCGGCCTGCGCGATCCCCACGACCGGGATGGTGATCGGCGGGTCGCCCTCCACGGACGGGCTCATCGCCCCGGACCGGTCGTTGTAGAACAGGACGCCTATGGCGCCCGCGGCCTGCGCGCGCGCGGCCTTCTGGTGGAACGAGCAGCCGCCGCGCCGGACGAGCGCGATCTGGCGCGCGAGGCTGCCGGCGGGGAGCTCGGCGCACGCGTCGCGGGCGCTGGTGGTCGTCCCCGTGCGCGCGAGGGCGGCGCTCCCCGAGAGCGGCGCGGGCGGGCTCCCGGCGCCGCGGGTGTAGCCGATCACGGCGTTGCCCGGCGCGACGGTGAACGACAGGGTGGTGACGCGCGTGCTGTCGACGGACGCGGTGCCGATGACCGCCTCACCCACGCCGGGCGCGCCCGCGGCCCAGAGCCCCTTCTCGCCGTTGTTGCCGATCGACGCGACGACCGCGACGCCGCGCCCGACGAGCGCGCTCGCCGCCGTCGCCGTCGGATAGTCAGGCCACTGGAACGGCGTTCCGATGCTGATGTTGATGACGTGCATGCCGTCGCTGGCAGCCCGCTCCATCGCCTTGAGGATGATGTCGGCGCGCGAGCCGCCGCGGCAGCCGAACACGCGGTAAGCGCCGAAGGTCACGTCCGGGGCCACGCCCTGCACGACCCCGCTCGCCCCGATGATGCCGGCGACGTGCGTGCCATGGCCCAGGCAATCGTCCGGCTCTCCGTCGGGCACGGGCGGCTTGGTCGCGTCACTGGCGACGAAATCGTCGCCGACGAAATCATAGCCGAACGCCACGCGGCAGCCCGGGCCGAAGCAGCCTCCGAGATCGGGGTGATGGTAATCGATGCCGCTGTCGATCACGCCGACGCGGATGTCCTCGCCGGTCACGCCGAGCTCTCGGCGCACGATGTCCGCGCCCGACATCTCGCCTGCGACGGCGAGGTCCGGGTCGACCGCCGGCGCGGCGCGCGTTGTGTCGAGCTCCACCGGCACCACGGGGTAGACGGCCTTGACCCCGGGCATGTCCACGAGCGCGGCCGAGCTCTCCCGCGCGACCCAGACGGAGAGGCCGTTCCAGAGCTCCTCGAACGAGAAGCGTTGTTTGTACCGGAGCCCGCGGGCCACGGCGGCTCGCCGGAAGAGCTCCCGCTCCTCCTCGACAAGGCCCTTGACGCGGGCGCCCCCGCTGGCCCTCGCGACCGGCGCTCGCTCGAACTCCACGAACCAGAGCTCCGTGGCCTCCTCCGGCGCGAACGTCGCTTCGCCTGGCTCCGAGTCGTCCGGAGGGACAGTGTCCCGGCCCGCCTCCTTGTCTCCGGTCTCTCCGCTGCACCCTGAAAGCGCGAACCAGAGAGATGCCAGAACGAGCCGACAACCACCGCACCTCACACGCCCCTTCCCGCGCGCTCCGATCATCGATTCAGCTATGTTCGATGACGCGAATCGGTCAAGCGTGAGCGGTGCGAGAACGGAGGGAGGCGCGCGCCACGGACCGTCATTGTCGCAGACCATGGAAGAGTGGTTGTTTCAGAGCAGCCGCCCTTTCGGGTCGGGCGTAACGAGAGTTGCGCTGTGCGGCCCTGCCACGCGCGACGGAGCGCGGCGGCGCGGCGGCGCGGCGGCGCGGAGCCCAGGGCGCCATGAGAGGCGCCCTCGAGAGGTCGTTATCTCGTGATGTCGTCGCTGTCCTGCCATGCCGCGGCGTACGAGCTCGTCGCGCTCACGAGGCCGCCTCGGCCTCCGGCGGCGCGGGACGGCCCCGGACGTTGCCGGTCCTCGAGCGCTCGACTAGCGTGGCGCGACTCTCCGGCGCGGGCGGCGCCGGGGCTCGGATGCACGATGACGGTCCTCGAGCGCGCCCTGTTCTCCTTGCACCATCGCCTGGTCCACGTGCCGCGCGTGGGCCGCGTCGCGCGGGCGCTCGCCGCGCAGGTGGGCCCTGCGGCGTCGCTGCTCGACGTGGGCGCGGGCGACGGCACGGTCGCGCTGGAGGTCGCGCGCCTGGTCGGGGCGCGCCGCGTCGTCGGCGTGGACGTGAAGGCGCGTCCCGGGGCGGCGCTGCCGGTCATCGGCTATGACGGCGAGCGCCTCCCCTTCCCCGACGCGACGTTCGAGGCGGTGCTCCTCTCCGACGTGCTGCACCACGCCGCGCGCCCCGGCGCGCTGCTCGCCGAGGCGCTCCGGGTCGCGTCGCGCGTCGTCGCGCTCAAGGATCACTTCCGGTTCGGCCCGGTCTCGGAGCGCGTGCTGCTCTGGATGGATCGCGCCGGCAACGCCGCGCCCGGCGTCGAGGTGCGGGGCACGTACTTCACGCCGGGCGAGCTCGTCGCGCTCGTGCGCGGCGCGGGTGGCCGCGTCACCGGCCTCGAGTGGCCGCTCCGGATCCACGATCTGCCGTTCCGCCTCGTGACCCAGGATCGCCTCCAGTTCGCGGCGCGGATCGAGCGCCTGACCACGGGAGCCGCGGGAGCCGCGGGAATCACGGGAGGCGCGCGATGACGGAGCTCAGGTCGTTCGTCGTCGGCGGCGCCGGGTTCATCGGGAGCCACCTTACCGATCGCCTGGTCGAGCGCGGCCCCGTGACGATCTACGATAACCTCTCTGTCGGGCGCCGCGCGTTCGTGGCGTCGCACCTCGCCTCCGGGCGCGCGACGCTCGTCGAGGCCGACGCCCTCGATCTGGAGCGGCTCACCGAGGCCATGGCGGGCCACGACCTCGTCGTGCACCTCGCGGCGAACCCCGAGGCGCGCTGGGGGCTCGCGCGGACGCGGCTCGACCTCGATCAGGGCACCATCGCGACGTACAACGTGCTCGAGGCGATGCGGCGGACGGCCGTCAGCCGGCTGATCTTCTCGTCCTCCGGGACGGTCTACGGCGACACCGCGCGCCGGTGCGCGGAGGGCGATCTCGGCGCCCTGCCCATCTCGCTCTACGGCGCGAGCAAGCTCGCGGGCGAGGCGCTCATCAGCGCCTACGTCGAGTGCTTCGGCCTCACGGCGTGGATCTACCGCTTCGGCAACGTCGTCGGGCCGCGCGGGACGCACGGCGCGGCGCTCGATTTCCTGAAGAAGCTGCGCGATCGGCGGACGGAGCTCGAGGTGCTCGGCGACGGGCGCCAGTCGAAGCCGTACCTCGATGTCCGGGACTGCGTGGAGGGGATGCTGTTCGGCTTCGACCAGGCCAGGGAGCGGCTCAACATCCACAACCTCGCGCCCGAGGACGCGACGAGCGTCTCGCGCATCGCGGAGCTGTGCGTGGCGGCGTCGCCCTATCCGGACGCGGTGATCCGGTATCAGGGGGGCGAGCGCGGCTGGCCTGGCGACGTGCCGCGATCGCGGATGGATCCTGGCAAGCTGGCGGCGCTGGGCTTCCGCGTGCGCCACACGAGCGACGAGGCGGTCCGGATGGCGGTGGAGGCGCTGGCGAGCGAGGTGTTCGGGGGCGAGCTGGCGCGACGAGCGCAGTGAGCGCGCCGTCGACGCGGCCGCCGCCGCGCGGGTCGGCCGCGGTGGTAGAGTCCGCGCATGTCTGAGCTCACCCTCTACCTCGGGAACAGGACCTATTCATCGTGGTCGCTCCGGGCCTGGCTCGTCCTGAAGCAGGCTGGCGCCGACTTCGAAGAGGTGGTGATCCCTCTCCAGGCGCCCGGCACGCGCACCCTGGAGATCCAGCGTTACTCTCCGTCGGGCAAGGTGCCGGCCTTGCAGCACGGGGCGCTCACGATCTGGGAGTCGCTCGCGATCGCCGAGTACGCGGCGGAGCTCTTCCCCGCGGCGAAGCTCTGGCCGGAGGCGCGCGACGCGCGCGCCGTCGCGCGATCGGTGAGCGCCGAGATGGCGAGCAGCTTCGCCGCGCTCCGCACCGCGCTGCCGATGAACGTGCGGCGGAAGATCCAGGGCGTGGCGATCACCGACGCGGCGTCGCAGGACATCGCGCGCGTCCAGGCGATATGGAACGACTGCCGATCGCGCTTTGGCCAGGGAGGCGAGTTCCTGTTCGGGCGCTTCAGCGTGGCGGACGCCATGTACGCGCCGGTCGCGACGCGGTTCGACACGTACGGCGTCGAGCTCGACGCGGTCTCCCGGCGCTACGTGGCGTCGATCCTCGCGCTGCCCGCGATGCACGCGTGGATCGCGAAGGCCAGGGAGGAGCCGCACATCATCGAGGCGTACGAGGCCATCGGCGTCGTGGGCATGTAACACGTAATGCAACACGTAATGCAACACGTAAACAGATAGACAGATAGGTAGAGGCGAGCGCGGCCCACGCCGCGCCCGGGATCACCGACGGCGCCGCACCGCGAGGCGGCGGCCGGCGACGGAAAGCGCTAGACGGGGACATGCCGCACGAACTCGATCTTATCCTCACGATCACGGGCGGGCTCACCGGAGCCCTGGCGCTCGGCTTCGTCACCCAGCGCCTGAGGCTGTCCCCCATCGTGGGCTACCTGCTGGCCGGCATCCTCGTCGGCCCCTTCACCCCGGGGTTCGTGGCGGACAAGCGGCTCGCGGACCAGCTCGCGGAGATCGGGGTCATCCTGCTGATGTTCGGGGTCGGCCTGCAGTTCCACGTCCGCGAGCTCCTCGCCGTGCGCAAGATCGCCGTGCCCGGCGCCCTCATCCAGATCGCGGTCGCCACGGCGCTCGGCGCCCTGGTCGGCCGCGCCGCGGGCTGGACGTGGGGCGCGGCGGTCGTCTTCGGCGTCGCCATCTCGGTGGCGAGCACCGTCGTGCTCACCCGGGTCCTCAGCGACAACGACGTCCTGCACACCCCCGCAGGCCACCTCGCCATCGGCTGGCTCGTGCTCGAGGACGTCTTCACCGTGCTGGTGCTCGTGCTGCTCCCCGCCGTGATGGGCGAGGCCGCGGGCGCGGGCGCGGCGGGCGTCGCCGTGTCCGTGGGGATCGCGGTCCTGAAGCTCTCCGGGCTCGTGGCGTTCATCTTCATCGTCGGACAGCGCTTCATCCCCGCGCTGCTGGGGTACGTGGCGAAGACCGGCTCGCGGGAGCTCTTCACGCTGACGGTGCTCGTCGTCGCGCTCGGCGTCGCCGTGGGCTCGGCCATCCTCTTCGGATCGTCGATGGCGCTCGGCGCCTTCCTCGGCGGCCTGGTCGTCGGCCAGTCCGACTTCAGCTCGCGCGCCGCGTCGGAGGCGCTCCCGATGCGCGACGCGTTCGCCGTGCTGTTCTTCGTCTCGGTGGGGATGCACCTCGACCCGGCGCAGCTCGCCGTGGGCTGGCAGCTGGCCGCGGGGACGCTCGCGGTGGTGCTGATCGGCAAGCCGCTCGCGGCGCTCGCGGTGACGGTGCTGCTCCGCCGCCCCCTCCAGACCGCCTTCGCCGTGGCCCTCTCGCTCGCGCAGATCGGGGAGTTTTCGTTCATCCTCGCGGCGCTCGGCAAGAAGCTCGGCGTCCTGCCGGTCGAGGCCGAGCAGACGCTCGTCGTCGCCGCCATCGTGTCGATCACGCTGAACCCGGTGCTCTTCGGCTTCCGCGATCGCCTCGCGCGATGGACGTCCGCGCTCTTCCGGCAGCGCGACGCCTCCCTCACGGAGGCCGAGGCCGCTTCGCTGGACGAGCACGCCCACCGCACCGTCGTGGTGGGCTACGGCCCTGTCGGGAAGACGCTGACGCGGCTGCTCCGTGAGAACGGCATCGCGCCGACCGTCGTCGAGCTGAACCTCGACACGGTGAAGCAGCTGCAGGACCAGGGCATCCGCGCGATCTACGGCGACGCCACGCAGCGGGAGATCCTCGAGCGGGCCGGGGTCGGGACGGCGGACAGCCTGCTGTTCACGGCGGCCGGCGCGCCCGGGGACGGGGTCATCGAGCAGGCGAAGGGCGTGAATCCGAGGCTGTTCGTCCTCGCCCGCGCCTTCTACCTGCGCGAGGTGACCGCGCTGAAGAAGGCGGGCGCGGACGTCGTTGTGACCGGCGAGGCGGAGGTCGCGTTCTCGATGACCGAGCGCCTCCTCGTGCGGCTGGGCGCGACGTCCGAGCAGCTCGAACGCGAGCGCGATCGCGTCCGGAGCGAGCTCTTCGGCAGCGGCTCACCAGGGCCTCGCCCCGCGGTGCGCGACGCCTGACCTCGCGGCGGCCATGCGCCGCGCCCCGCGGCCCCGGCGCTCCCGAGCGGGGCGCAGGTTCACCTCGACTTGCCGAGCCAGCTCACCCCGCCCACGACCAGCGTGAGCCCGACGACCTGCTGCCACGTGGCCGGCTCGCCCAGGATGACCCACGAGAACGCGATCGTGAGCACCGGGCCCAGCGTCGAGAACGTCGCCGCGCGGCCCGCGCCGAGCCGCCGGATGGCGGCGGCGAGCAGCACGATGGGGAGCACCGTGCTGATCGTCGCCATCGCCGCCGCGTACCCCCAGACCGACGCCGGGAGCTCGCCCAGCCTGACCGGGCTCCCCGCCGCCGCGTAGTGCGCGAGCACCATCAGGCAGGAGGCCGCCCCGCAGTACGCGGCGAGGCGCGTCGAGCCGACCCTGGAGGCGAGCTTGCCGACGCCGATGTAGTAGAGCGCGTAGGTCACCGAGCTCGCGAACACCCACGCTCCGCCGATGGCGACGGCCCGCGCGTCCCCGGATTGCTCGAGATCGTGCCAGACGGCCGCCCCGAGCCCGAGATAACACACGGCGAGCGCGCCCCAGGCCTTGCCGTGCACTGGCTGCTTCAGCCACGCTGCGCCGATGAGGAGGACGAGCGTCGGATACACGAACAGGATCAGCCGCTCGAGGCCGGTGCTGATGTACGTGAGCCCGATGAAGTCGAACAGGCTGGAGAGGTAGTATCCGAGGAACCCGACGATCAGCACACCTCCCCAGAGGCGAGCCGTCAGCGGCCCTTCGGCCGCGCCGCGCTCCCGCCGGGCGAGCCACAGGAAGAACGGCAGCGCGATGCCCATGCGCAGCGCGAGCAGCGTCACCGCGTCGACGGGGTGCGCGGCGTAGGCGAGCTTCACGAAGATCGCCTTCAGCGCGAAGGTCGCCGCCGACAGGACGGCGAACGTCCGGCCGTCGTCGAGGAGGCCAGCCCGGATCTCGCCCGTCAACGCGCCCACGCCCTCATGAGGGGACATCACCTCTGCTTCTCTGCTCTTCACCAGGCTCGCTCCACCAGGGGACCGGACATCGTCGCCGACAGCCCGCCTCCAGGTCGGCGCGCTCCTCCGGCGGGAGGCGCGCCGGCATTGCGCGCAGGAGCGCGCGTTTGCCACCGTACGAGGCTGCCTCGAAGGGAGGCGGGCACATTTCAGGTAGAGGACGATCTCCTGCTTGGGTAGCGGTCTCGACCTCTCGGGCGCCAGCCTCTCGGGATGCCAGATCGCGCCGCGCTCCCCGGGAGCCTTGGGCTAAGCTCCCGTCTCCCATGACGTCTCCTGCTGGCCCAGGCACCGCCGCGCGCGCTCACGGCGGCGGCGCGCTCGCCTCGTCCGGCGCGCCGCCCGCGCCGCCCGTGAAGCGGCCGCGCGCGCCGATCGCGCAGGAGCCCTCCGGTGTCCACCAGCTCGGCGGCTCGTTCCTCCAGATCGCCGCCACGGTGGGCGGCATGGCCGTGCTCGCGGGCAAGATCGCGGCGCGCGTGGCCACGCTCCGCGTCGACGGCGCCGAGTTCATGCGCAACCTCTACAGGATGGGCGTCAAGTCGATGCCCATCGTCGTCGTGACCGCCCTCTTCACCGGCGCGATCATGGTCATCCAGGCGGCGCCGCTGGTCGAGCGCTTCGGCGCGCACGGCCTGCTCGGCTGGGGCGCCGGCTTCGGCACGCTCCGCGAGATCGCCCCGCTGCTCACGGCGCTCATGATCAACGGCCGCGTCGGCGCCAACAACACCGCCGAGCTCGGCACCATGGTCGTCACCGAGCAGATCGACGCCCTCCGCGTCCTCGCGATCGACCCGGTGAGCTTCCTCATCGCCCCGCGCTTCCTCGCGATGGTGCTGACGCTGCTCCTCTCGGTGATCTTCGCCGACGCGCTCGCCCTGCTCGGCGCCGCGCTGACCGGCGACCTCCTCCTCGGCGTCGCCCCGGCCGTCTTCTACAACGGCCTCACGAGCGGGCTGCTCGACATCGGCGACGTCATGAGCGGCCTCGTCAAGAGCGTCGTCTTCGGCGTCGTGCTCGCGCTCTCGAGCTGCCAGTACGGCCTCGGCGTGACCGGCGGCGCGCCCGGCGTCGGCCGCGCCGTCAACGCGACCGTCGTCGCCTCGGCCGCCGGCATCTTCATCCTCGACTACTTCGTCTCGTTCACGCTCGACTGATCGGCCGCGCCGCGCATGCCCTCCCCGGACAAGAGCTCCCCCGATCGCCCGAGCGCCGGCCCGCCCTCGAGCGAGCTCAGGGATCTCGCGCCGGAGGCGTCCGGCGTCGCCGCGATCGGCGCCGCCGCGCTGTCCCTCTTCCGGTCGGCGCACGAGCTCTACTCGGTATTTGTAAGGACGCTTTACTACTGCGCGAAGGGGCGCCGCGAGCCGGGCGCGGTGCTCCAGCAGATGTACGAGATCGGCAACAAATCGCTGTTCTTCCTGACGGTCGTGATGGGCTTCATCGGGATGATCATGGTCTTTCAGGCCGGCCAGCAGGCGAAGCGGGTCATCCCGGATCTGACCATGCTCGGCGCGACGTACCTCGAGCTGCTCGTCCGCGATCTCGCCGCGTCGATCGCCGCGCTGATGCTCGCCACGCGGGTCGGCGCGGGCATCGCCGCCGAGATCGGCTCGATGGTGGTGACCGAGCAGGTCGACGCGCTCCGCATGTGCGCGGCCGATCCGATCGACTACCTCATCAAGCCGCGGTTCATCGCGAGCCTCCTCATGACGACGTGCCTCATCGTCTGGAGCGCCGCGGTCTCCTTCACCACCGGAATGGTCACCGCGTACAGCATGTTCGACGTCAGCCCCGAGACGTTCATGAACGTCAGCCTCGTCGACGCGGGTGATCTCGCGACCGGCCTCGCGAAGTGCGTGGCCTACGGCGCCGCGATCCCGGTCGTCTCCGGCCACTCCGGGCTGTCGACCTTCGGCGGCAGCGAGGGCGTGGGCTGGGCGACGACGCGCGCGGTCGTGAACTCCTCGCTCGCGGTCATCATGCTCAACATGCTGATCTCGGCGGCTGCGTTCCTGATCTTCCGCTAGGCGGGCGGCCCCGCCGCGCCGCGCCTCACTCGATCGGCCCCTCGGCGCTGCCGGTGATGAACTGCTGCACGACCGGATCCGGCGAGCCCTGGAACGCCGCGCGATCCCCGAGCAGGCGCACCAGACCTTGGTAGAGCATGACGATGCGGTCGGCGATCGTGAAGATGCTCACGAGGTCGTGGCTCACGACGATGCTCGTCACGCCGAGCGTGTCGCTGAGCTCGCGGATCAGCTTGTCGACGCGCCGCGCGCTCACCGGGTCGAGGCTCGTGGTCGGCTCGTCGAAGAGCACGTAGCGCGGGTCGAGCGTGAGCGCGCGGGCGATGGCGACGCGCTTGCGCATCCCGTCGCCGAGCTCCGGCGGGAAGCGGTCCCCGAACTCGCGCATATGCACCTGCTCGAGGCGCCGCTGCGCCTCCGCGAGCGCCTCCTTCGGCCTGAGCCCCTTGTGCTTGCGGAGCGGGAGCGCGACGTTCTCGGCGCACGTCATCGAGTCGAACAGCGTCGAGTGCTGGAACACCATCGCGCACTTCATCCTCACCGGGTACATCCGGGCCTCGTCGAAGCGGCTCACCTCCTCGCCGTCCAGCCAGATCTCCCCGCCGTCCGGATAGAGCAACCCCACGAGGTGCTTGATGAGCACGCTCTTCCCGACCCCCGATTGCCCAATGATGAAGAACACCTCGCCGTCCTCGACGTCGAACGAGACATCCTTGAGGACATCTTTGGGGCCAAAGGACTTTCGGACATTTCGGAACGAAATCATCGGGACCTGGTAATTCCGGGAAGAAGCGAGAGAAGAAGCGAGGGCAGAAGCGAGGGCAGAAACGAGAGAAGAAGCGAGAAGCGCGGTTGCGTCAAAGCAATGGCTGCGCGAAGCGTCACGCCGCCCGCTGGAATATCGCGCTGCGGCAGGTGGATCCTGGCCTATTTCCCTCCCCCGGCCGCCGCCAGATCGGAGAAGATAACGAACTCATGGCAAGCCCGCGATCGATCGAGGTCAAGGTCGGGATCCTCATCCTGACGGCGCTCGGGCTCCTCGCCACGTTCATCCTCGTGATGGGCGGGGTCAACTTCCAGCCGAAGTACTCGATCTACGTCGACTTCGACAACCCGGGCGGCCTCCAGACCGGGGCGCCGGTGAAGATCGCCGGCGTGGAGATCGGCAAGCTGAGCGAGATCCACTTCAGCGGCGGCAAGCTCGGCAAGGACGGCAAGCGCGAGCCGCTCGTGCGGATCCAGCTGCGCCTCGAGGAACGCTACCAGCAGAGCATCCACGACAACGCCACGTTCTACGTCACCACGCAGGGCGTGCTCGGCGAGCAGTTCCTCGCGATCGAGCCCGGCTCGACCGATCGGCCGGTGATCCCGCCGAACGCCGTCGTCCGGGGGCTCGATCCGCCGCGCCTCGACATGCTGCTCGCCGAGGGCTACGAGCTCCTGCACGCGACGGTCTCGGCGATGCGCGAGCACCGCGAAGAGGTCGGGGAGGCGTTCGACGGGCTCCGGAAGACGCTGAAGGGCACCGGCGAGTTCATGCACCGAAACCAGGATCGGCTCGATCGCATCGCCGAGAACGTCGAGCAGATGAGCGTCGACGGCACGGATCTCGTGAAGGACGCCCGGCAGCGGTACGTGAACAACCCGCAGATCGACCGCATCCTCGCGAACACCGATCAGCTGACCGGGACGGCCGCGCGCGATCTGCCGCCGCTCATGGCGGACGCGCGCGAGACGCTGGCGAACGCGCGCCGCCTCTCGACGACCGTGGGCGGCGAGACCGAGCAGGTCAAGATCAGGAAGACGCTCGACGACATCGCCGAGATCGCGGGCAGGGCGAGGGCTGCGACCGCCGACGCCCAGGAGGTCCTCGCCCACGTGAAGCGCGGCAAGGGGACGGTCGGCGCGCTCGTGATGGATGAGCAACTGTTCGACGATCTGCAGGAGCTCGCGCGAGACCTCAAGCACAACCCCTGGAAGTTCTTCTGGCGCGAGTGAGCGGCGCCGCGCGCGTCCTGTGAGGGCGCGCGTCCTGTGAGGGTGCGCGACCGCGCGCCGGGCCGATGCCCCGGGCGTGAGCGCCCCGGGCGTGAGCGCGATGTACGTCCGTGGGCCGTCGGGCCCCCGCCGGCCCTGACGGCCGCTCAGGCCAGCTTGACCAGCGGGGCGCCTTCCGTGACGGCGGCCCCCTCGGTGACGAGGATCTCCTCGACTGTCCCCTCTTCCTCGGCCTCGACGGGCATCTCCATCTTCATGGACTCGAGGATGACGACGACGGTCCCCTCTTCGACCTTGTCGCCCGGCTTGACCTCGATCTTCCAGACCGTACCGGTGATGTGCGCCTTGATGACGTTCGCCATGGGCGCGCGACGCTACCGGAGAGCCACTGAGAATCCAACGGGGCCGTGGTGAGCGACGGGCGCCCGCCCTCGGGCGGCCCCTTCTCCGTCATGCCCTGGGCGCCCTCCGCGACGGACCAGACGGACCAGTTCGTCCGGCGACGGCGCAGGCGCGCGCTGACAACCGGGGGGAACGGAGGTGAATCACGGAGGACCAAGGAGGACCAAGGAGAACCGAGGGCGCGCGAGCTGACCGAGAGGGCCGAGGTGACCGAGGTGACCGCGGTGAACACGTGGAGGTGCGGTGGAAGGGACGGAGCGCAACGATTTCCGCTGGTACCTGCGGTGCACCACGGCGATACTCTGGCTGGCGGCTCCGCGACGCCTCGACATCACGAGGGTCGTGGCGTTCGCGAATAATTGCGTCAAAGCCGCTCTGCGGGTCAGAATCGTCCTGCTCGGTGGCCCTCCGGGGGCGACCTGCAGGTCCCCGCACCGCCCCTTGGTAGCCCAACCGCACGCGCTCGATCGAAGGAGCCACGAGGTCATGTCGGAACAGAAGGAAAGCTCGGTCCTGTTCTCGCTCAAGGAGCTGATGAACCTCGAGGAGGATCGCATCAAGAGCGAAGAGGCCCAGAAGGCCGCCGCCGCCGCCGCCGCCGAGAAGGCGCGCGTCGAGGCCGAGCGCGCCGCGCGTGATGCCGAGGAGCAGCGCATCCGCACCGAGGAGGAGCGCCGTCGCAACGAGGAGCGCCGGTCCCGCGAGGAGGCGGCGCGGCTCGAGGCGATCCGGCAGGCCGAGATCGAGAAGGCGCGCGTCGAGGCCGAGCAGAAGGCGCGGCTCGAGGCGATGGCCGCGCAGCAGCACCACGAGCGCTCGCTCGCGGCGCTGCAGCAGGACGAAGGGAAGAAGAAGCTGCGCAAGCTCCTCATCGGCGGCGCCATCGCCAGCGTGCTGGTGATCGGCATCGTCACGGTCGTCGCCGTCGACTCGGCGCAGAAGAACGAGGCGCGCATCCAGGCCGAGGCCGCGAGGGCCCGCGAGCTCGAGGAGGCGAACAAGCGCCTCGAGGCGCAGTTCAAGGAGTCCGAGGGCAAGATGGCCGGGCTGCGCGATCAGCTCGCGACCGCCAAGGACGAGGCGACGCGCCTCGCCCTGCAGAAGCAGCTCGAGGCCGAGCAGCAGAAGCAGGAGCAGCTGCGCCGCGGAAGCGGCGGACGCCCGGCCGCGGGCGGCGCGCCGGCGAGCGGCGGCGGCGCCAAGGCGCCCTGCAACTGCGCCCCTGGCGATCCGCTCTGCAGCTGCCTCTGACGCGGAACGGGGTCCCTGAATGGCGAACCACAGCTCCGTCAGGCAGAGAACGAGCCTCGGCGGCGGCTCGCTCGACGAGGCGCGCCGCAGGCTCGTCTTCCCGCTCGACTACGCGAACCTCGACGAGGCCAGGGCGGCGGCGACCCGCATCGCCCCCTCGATCGGCGTGCTCAAGGTCGGCCTGGAGCTGTTCGTCCGCGAGGGGCCGAGGGCGGTCGAGATCGGCAAGTCGCTCGGGCTCGACGTCTTCCTCGATCTGAAGCTGCACGACATCCCCGAGACGGTGGCGCGGGCCGTGGCGGGCGCCGCCGCGCTCGGGGTCCGGTACCTGACGGTGCACGCCGCCGGCGGCGCCGAGATGCTGAGGCGCGCGGCCCACGAGGCGGCGCGCTCTCAGGACATGATCCTGCTCGCCGTCACCGTGCTCACGTCGCTCGACGACGGCGATCTCGCCGCGCAGGGCGTGCAGGGGAGCGCGTCCGAGCACGTGGTCCGGCTGGCGCAGCTCGCGCGCGGCGCCGGCGTCCACGGGTTCGTCGCCTCGCCGCACGAGGTCCCCGCGCTGCGGGAGGCGCTCGGGCGGGGCGAGCTCATCGTGACGCCGGGCATCCGCCTCGGTCCAGGCGCAGGCGGCACACAAGGCGATGATCAGAAGCGCATCGCCACGCCCTCGGCCGCGATCTCGGCCGGCGCAGATCTCCTCGTGGTCGGCCGGCCGATCCGCGACGCGGCCGATCCGCTCGCCACGGCGCGCTCGATCGTCCAGGAGATCGCGCACACGCTCCACCCTCCGCGCCCGTGAGCCGCCTCGTCTACGGTCTCCAGCCGGTTCGTGAGGCGATCCGCGCGCACGGCGCGCGCGTCGGATGGGTCCTCGTCCAGCGCGACGGCGGCCCGAAGCTCGACGCGCTCGCGCGCCTCGCGGAGGGCCAGGGCATCCCGACCGAGCGCGCGCCCCGCAACGAGCTCGATCGCCGCAGCGCCGGCGGGCGCCACCAGGGGGCCGTGGCCTCGGCGCCCGAGCTTCGGATCGTCGGGGTCGACGAGATCCCGGTCGTCGAGGAGGGCCAGCCCGGCGCCGGCACGATCACGGTGGCGCTCGACGGCGTCATGGACCCGCAGAACTTCGGCGCGGTGATCCGCAGCGCCGTCGCCCTGGGCGCCCGGGCCATCCTGTGGCCCGAGCACAGCTCGGCGCCGCTCACCCCGGCGACGTTCCGGGCGTCCGCGGGCGCGATCGAGCACGCGAGGCTGTGCCGCGTCCCCTCCTTGCCCGACGCCCTCGAGGCGCTCGCCGCCCGAGGCGTCGCCGCGATAGCGCTCGACGCCCAGGGTCCGGTGGAGCTCGGCGAGCTGCCCCTGACCGGCCCTGTCGCGATCGTCATCGGCGCCGAGGACAAGGGCACGCGCCGCTCGGTCCGCCGCGTCTGCCAGCACGTCGCCCGGCTCCCCATGACCGGCCCCATCGCCTCGCTGAACGCCTCGGTCGCAGGGGCGATCGCGCTCTACGAAGTCGTCCGGCAGCGCCGCGCATCGCGCGCGTAGCCGGACAGCGCGCTCGGCCGCTCGCGGCGCGCCTCCATGTCCCGGTCACCAGCACGCGCGCGCGCCGCGACGTGGCCTGGCAGCACCGCCGCACGTCGAGCGCGAGCTCATCCGAGCGCTGGCCTGGACAGCCCTCGATCGATGCGTCCGGAGCCGGCGTGATCGCGCGCCGCGAGATCGCCGGGCAGCGCCGCGGGACGACTCGTTACATCAACAAAATTGACAATAAATTCGAATGGATACAAAAGAAACCTGAAGCGAAGTCGAGCACCTCGTCGAACGCTGAACAGGCTCACAGCGAGACGACCGAATCGATCCATTCAATGGATCGACCAAAAGAATCCACAGCCCCCTCGAAAAGGTCAATCGCTGCGAAGAGATACCCCTGTGGACTCACCCTTCTCTGCGCGCTTATCCGGAATGGCTCGAGGGATGGTTCAAGAATCGACGGGTTCCCGGTAAGCGACGGGATCGGCTCAGCTTCCGGCTCGAAGCGATCGCAGGCGGGAGAGCACGCGGGCCACGCGGCGCGTGGCCTCGACGAGGTCGGCCTCGGCCGTGTCCTCGCCGATCGAGAAGCGCACGGCGGACGCCGCGCGCTCTGGCCCGAGCATCGCCGTGAGGACCGGGGAAGGCTCGGCGGTCCCGGCGCTGCAGGCCGATCCGCTGGACACGGCGACCCCCTCCAGGTCGAGCGCGGCGCTGAGCTCGTCGCCGCGCCAGCCGGGCCAGGAGAGGTTCGTGATGTGGGGGGCGCGGTCGCCGTCCCCGTTGCGGATCGGCGCGGCGCCGGCCGCGCGCCCGATCTCGACGAGCTCGGCCTCGAGGCGATCGCGGAGCGGGGCGAGCGCTGCGTAGCGGGCAGGACCGCCGATCGCGCGCCGGGCGGCCACGGCGAAGCCGGCCGCGGCGAGCGGGTCCTGCGTCCCGGGCCGCAGCCCGCGCTCCTGGGCGCCTCCGAGCAGGACGGGCCGGAGCCGGATGCCAGGCCGGACCGCGAGGGCGCCGATCCCCTTCGGCCCGCGGATCTTGTGGGCCGCGATCGACGCGAGATCCGCCCCGGCCCACGCCTCCGGCGGGAGGCGTCCCACCGCCTGGACGGCGTCCACATGGAGGCGCGCCCCGCGGGCGTGGACGATCGCCGCCGCCTCGGCGATCGGCTGGACGACCCCCGTCTCGTGGTTCACCGCCTGGAGGCTCACGAGCCGCACGGGCGCGACGGCCGCCGCGCGATCCACGGCGGCCGCGATCGCCTCCGGCGCGACGCGGCCGGATGGCTCGGGCTCGATCCACGCGACGTGCACGCCGCGGCCGGCGAGCGCCTCGGCGGCGCGGGTCACCGACGGGTGCTCGATCCGCGAGACGACGAGCGCCCCGGATCGATCGTCGAACGCGTGGCAGAGCGCGAGGTTGTTGGCCTCGGTGCCGCCCGAGGTGAGGATCACGTCGCGCGCGTCGAAGCCCGTCAGCCGGGCGACCGCCTCCCGCGCCTGCTCGATGAACGCGCGCGCCCGACGCCCGGGTCCGTGGACGCTCGCGGGGTTGGCCCAGGCCACCTCCGCCGCGGACTGCATCGCGGCCAGGACCTCGGGGTGCGGCGGCGTCGTGGCGTTCCAGTCGAGGTAGATGGCGCGAGCGGCCGGGTGCATCAGATGGACGACGAGGGATCGGTGGGAGGCGACGAGGGCGGGCCGAGCCGCCCGGGGGAGCTGCCGTCGTCCTGGAAGGGCGCTCGCCGGGCGACCGTCAGGTAGAACGCGGCCCCGGTCAGCGTCTCCCCCTCGATGATCTCGTTGCTGGGAGACGCGACGCGCACGTCGCCGCCGAGCCCCCGGGCGGTGCGCCGCGCGATCGCGAGCCCGACGCCGACGCCGCCGTAGGCGCGCGTGGCCGAGCCGTCGACCTGGTAGAACGGCTCGAAGATGCGCGACTGGCGGTCCGGCTTGACCCCGGGCCCGCTGTCGGCGACGCAGAGCTCGTAGTGCCCCGACTGGAGCACGGTGACCCGCACGCCCGCGGTGCCGCCGGCCGGCGTGAACTTCGCCGCGTTCTCGAACAGCTGGATCATCGCCCGCTGCAGGCGGCCTGCGTCGCCCCACGCGGGGAGCGGGCCGCGCGGCAGATCCTCGACGAGCTGGACCTTCCCCTCGGCGAAGCGGTCGGCGACCTGGGCGAGGGCGCGCCGCGTGGTGTCGAGGAAGTCGTACTCGGAGTGCATGAAGCGCATCCGGCCCGTCTCGATGCCGGTGACGTCGAGGAGGTTGTCGATGAGCGAGCGGAGCCTGCGGACGCAGTCCTCCATCGCGAGCAGCGCCTTCTTCTGCGCCTTGTTGAGCGGGCCGAGCTCCTCGTCGGCGAGCAGCTTCACGTACCCGACGATCGGGGTCATCGGGGTCGCGAGCTCGTGGGAGATGTTGCGGTAGAACTCGGTGCGCGCGGCGTCGAGCTCGCGGAGCCGGGCGTTGGCGCGCGAGAGCTCGGCGACCTTCTGCTCCAGGTGGGCGACGATGCGCTGGCTCTGCTCGCGCAGCCGGAGCGGCCCCTGGGACGCGGGGAGCTCCTCGCGCGCGCCGCTGAGGTAGCGGGCGATGATCGACGGGAAGGAGCGCGCGTCGATCGGCTTCTGGAGGAAGCCGTCACAGCCGACGGCGAGGCTCGTGTCCCGGTCGCCCTCCGCGGTGATCGCCACGATGGGGACGCCGGCGAGCGACGCCTCGCCGCGCAGGCGCAGGGTGACCTCGAACCCATCGAGGCCCGGGATGTTCAGGTCGACGAGGACGAGGTCGGGGTGCTGCGTACAGGCGAGACGTACCCCTTCGAGCCCGTCGGCGGCCTCTAGGACCTCGTAGCCCGCGTTCTGGAGCAGCTTGCGGACGAGCAGGCGGTTCGCGGGATCGTCCTCGATGTGAAGGATCTTCGACATGGGCTCTGCGTGCGCATAGTAGTCGCGATCGTGGGGGTTCAGGCACGTTCTGCGCGAACTTCCACCACCTGGCCAGGCTGCGCGGGCGCGCCCAGCGCCGGGCTCGTCCGCTCGGAGCGCTCGTTTGCGGTGCAAGTTGCCAGGCTCGCGCCGTGCGGGTCGCCAGGCTCGCGCCGTGCGGGTCGCGAGGCTCGCGCCGTGCGGGTTGCCAGGCTCGCGCCGAGCGGGTTGCCAGGCTCGCGCCGAGCGGGTTGACGGAGGGACAGCGTCCCTTCAATACGGGGCCGCCATGCTCGGCCCTTCCAGGTTCCGCTGCGCCGCCGTCACGACGGCGCGCTCCATTCCCTTCCTCGGGCGCTCCCGATGACGACCGCGCACCAGCAAGAGAGCGAGGCTGCCGTCGCAGACGCCGGGGGTGGAGAGACCGCCGGCCTCGCGCTGCCGGGCGCGCCGCGCAGCGCGGGCGACCCCCCCGCGCGCGCAGCAAGCGCGGCGCGCGCGCTGCCCGCGCGCCTCGCCTATGCGCTCGCGGCCCTCAGCGGGCTCTTCTACTTTCTCGGGTTTCCTGGGATGGATCTCTGGCCGATCTCGTTCTTCGGCCTCGCCCCGCTGATCGTCGCGCTGCGCGGACAGACGCCCGGGCGCGCGGCGCTGCTCGGCTGGATCGCCGGCTTCGTCATGACGATGACCGGCTTCTACTGGCTGCTCGAGATGCTGCGCGTGTTCAGCGGATTCCCCACGATCCTCTGCGCGCTCTTCATGGCCATCCTCTGCGGCTACCAGGCCGGGAGGATCGCCCTGTGCGGGTGGCTCTACGGGCGGGCCGAGGCGCGCGGATGGCCAGGCTCGGTGGCCTTCGCGCTCGCGTTCGTGACGAGCGAGCTCGTCTTTCCGCTCCTCTTCCCCTGGTACTACGGCGCATCGGTCCACAACGCGCCGGTGATGGGCCAGGTCGCGGATCTCGGCGGCCCCTACCTCGTCGGCCTGGTGCTTGTCGCCGCGAACCTCGCGATCGCCGAGCTCGTGACGCACCGGCTGGATCGCGCGAGCCCCGCGCCGGGCGAAGCCGGCCGCGACGCCGGCCCGCCGCGACGCGGTCGCCCGCTGAACCGCGCGGTCGTCGCGGTGGGGATCGCCGCCCCCGCCCTCGCCGCCGTGTATGGCGTCCTCCGGATCCGCGCCGTGGACGCGGCCGTCGCCGCGGCCGAGCCGATCAAGATCGGGATCGTCCAGCCGAACCTCGCGCTCTTCGACCGGCGAAACGCCCACAAGATCCACGTGAGCCGGACCCGGGAGCTCGCGCAGCAGGGCGCGGAGCTCGTCGTGTGGAGCGAGGCGGGCGTGCCGCAAGCGTTCCGCGAGTCGGCCTACCAGCGCGAGGTCCAGCGGTCGCTCACGGGCCGCCTCGGCGTCCCCACGGTGGTCGGCACGGTCATCCACCGGCGGGCGGCCGACCGGAACGAGCGCGGCGTGAGCTTCAACACCGCGCTCATGGCCGGCAAGGATGGCGAGATCCTCGGTCGATACGACAAGCAGTACCTGCTCGCGTTCGGCGAGTACCTCCCCTTCGGCGAGCTGGTCCCGTACCTCTACAAGCTGTCGCCGAACTCGGGCCGCTTCAGCCCCGGCACGTCGCTCGCTCCGCTCGAGTGGGACGGCCACAGGCTCGCGACGATGATCTGTTACGAGGACATCCTGCCGCACTTCGTGAACAAGCTGGTCGCCCAGGGCGACCCCGACCTCCTCGTCAACCTCACGAACGACGCCTGGTTCGGCGACTCGACGGAGCCGTGGATCCACCTCGCGCTCGCGAAGATGCGCTCGATCGAGCACCGCCGCTACCTCGTGCGCGCGACGAACAGCGGCGTCTCCGCGATCGTCGACCCGGTCGGGCGGGTCGTCACGCACAGCGACACGTTCAAGGAGCAGTCGCTCCTCGGCGAGGCCCGGTTCATGCGCGCGCAGACCGTCTACGGGACCGTGAAGGACATCCCGTGGTACGTCGCCGCGGCCGCGAGCGCCGCCATGGCGCTGTTCACGCGGCCGAAGCGCTGGCGGCTCGAGCGCGGCAAAGCCTGAGCCGCCAGCGCATTCGCGTGGCACACGCCGACGCCGCCCGCGCGCGGCGCGGCGGACGCTCGAGCGACGCAAGAGCGGCGGTCGCCCGCACAGGAGACGGGCCCAGATCGGCGTTTTCGGCGCGGAAGCGTACTCATGTACGCTGAGCACCGAAAACGTCGAGATGGGCCCGTATCCGAAGCGGGCGACCGCCGCTCTAGAGCTTCATCGCCTTCTTGAAGCGCTTCGCGTCGGCGAACATGTCGACGTTCGTGAACACGTACGTCGCGTCGTCGTGCTTCGCGCCGCGCGCGATCTCCGCGAGCCGCTCGATCGCCGGATCCTCGTAGCGCGACTTGTGCCCCGCGGGACCGTGCAGGCGGTAGTACGCCACCTTCAGCCGCGAGAGCCCCGCGTTCAGCGGATCGCGCGCGGCGAGCGCGCCGACCTCCTGGGTGAGCTCGTCGCACTCGTCCGGATCCCACCCCGGCGGAGGCTCGAAGACGACGCGCTCGAAGCGCTTCTTCACGTTGACGAGGAAGTCGCGCAGGATGGCCTTGTTCGCGCGCGTCGGCGTGAACTCCGGGGGGCCGACGAAGACGGCGAGCTTCGCCTCGAGCTCATCCGCGACCGCCTCGATGCTCTTGAGCGCCGTCTCGATGACCTTGCCGTCCCGAAACCCCTCCTGCCCGATCTCGCGCGGACCGAGCAGGGCGAAGCGAAAGCCGCCTGGAGCTTCGCGCCGCCAGCGCCGGATCGTTCCAGGTCCCGGGAGGGACACATGGGTCTCCTGCACCTCCACGAACATGAACTCGCGGAAATAGCGCGTCGCTGGGACGGGAAAACCGGCGCAGCCGACGGTAATCATCGCCCCCACCCTAGCCCACGCGCGCGCTGGCGAGAAGCCAGACCGATGGATTTCTCGATCGGCTCGCCCGGGCGCCCGAACGATGACGCCGGGGCGCGAGGACGTGGTGGACGCAGTGCATGCCCGCTCACTCTTCCCTCTCCCTCGCGTCCCCCTCGCCCCGCGACGCCGCTGGCTCGGATGGCTCGGAGCACGGGCGCGCAGGAGCGCCGTCGACCGCGCCCGCGGCTTGCCCGAACGGCAGCGCGAGCGCCGCGGCGCTGCGATCGACCTTGCGCTGCAGGCGGGCCCGGCGGCGGGCCTGCGCGGGCTCGGGCTCCGCGGTGCCCTGGTCGGCCAGCTCGAGGGCGCGGGCGAAGGAGCGCACGTGGTGCTCGTAGAGCTTCGCGAGCTCGAGGCGCACCGAGGGATCGTCGATCTCGGCCGCGAGGGCCTCGTAATCCGCGAGCGCCCGCGCCTTGTCCCCGCGCGCCTTCGCGATGTCGCCGCGCGCCCGCCGCGCGACCGCGCCACCGCCGCGCTCGACGGCCGCGTCCGCGAGCTCGGCCGCGCGCTCGAGCGCGCCCGCCCGCCGCAGCGTCGCGGCCACCCCGGCGAGATCGCCGGCGGCGAGGCTGCCGAGCGGCTCGCCGTAGAGGCCGACCAGCGCGACCATCGCGAGGACGTCGGCGGCGTTGTGCTCGACCACGCCGATCAGCGCCTCCTCGTCGCCGGTGCGCAGGAAGTGGGCGTAACACGCGACGATCTCGCCGCCGGGCACGTCCCCGACACGCACCCGGCCGAGCACGTCGTGCTCGAGGGCGATGAGGGTGCGGCTCTTCAGGCGGGCCTTGTGGATGCGGCGCGCGACGTGGACGAGATCGAGGTGCGGCAGCTCGGGCGGCGGCGGCAGGCGGTTCATCACGTAGCGCGCGCGCAGGAGCGGCATGTCGAACGCCTTGCCGTTGTACGTGACGATCATCGAGGCGGCGGCGAGGCGCTCGGCGAGGCGGCGCAGGATGGGCTCCTCCTCGCCGAGGCGGCGCAGGAGGAGCTGCTCCATGACGAAGCCGTCGGACGAAGGCTCGCCGAGCGGCCCCGCGCTGTCCGCCCCGGGGTCGAACCAGGCGAGGCCGATCAGGAACGGCACGGTGCCCGTGCCGCCCGCGAGGCCCGTGGTCTCCGTATCGAGGAACAGCGCCCGCCGCACGTCGCAGCCGGCGAGCGCCGGATCGAGCGAGAGGAGCGCGAGCATGGCCGGGTCGGCGTCGCGCGCGGCGACGAGCGGCGCGCGGCCGACGCGGGCGGCCGCGAGCGAGCGGGTGCGGCTCGCATAGAGCGGCCCCCCGGGCGTCTGCTCGACATGGAAGGGGAGCTCGCCGCGCGCGGGATCGGCCCTCGGGGTCGGCGGCGCGCCCCGGGCGACGATGCGGGAGATGCGCTCGCGCAGATCGTCGAGCGACGGTCGAGCGACGCCCGTCGAGGGCGATGCAGACGCCGCGGCCAGCGCCGCGGCCGCCGGTGCGGGAGGAGCTTCGGAAAAGCCGGCGCCGTCCACGGCGGGACCGCGATCGAGCGACGCCTGCGCGACGGCGAGCGGCGCAGGGCCGCGCCGCTCCGCCGGGAGCGGTCCGAGCCGCGCGAGCTTCGACTTGAACGACGTCATCGGCCGGTCGCGAGGTTTCCACGCCGGGCACTGCGCATCAAGTCAGTGGTCCAGCGGAGGCCGCTTCAGGGACCCTGGCCCGATCCCTGGAGCGCGGCGCTGGGACCGACGCCGAGCTTCGCCCGGATCGCGGCGAGCACCTCGTCGGCTTGCCGCTCGGTCTCGGCGCGATCGCCGGAGTTCTCGATGACGTAGTCGGCCACCGCGACCTTGCTGGCGAGCGGGAGCTGCGCGGCGAGCCGGGCGCGCACGTGGTGCTCGGTCGCGCCGTCCCGCGCCATCGCGCGGGCGATCTGGACCGCCTCGGGCACGGCGACCACGACGAGCGGGCGGAACGCATCGGCGACCCCGTTCTCGACGAGGAGCGCCGCCTCGTAGCAGGCGAGCGGCTCGCCCTGCGCCTCCAGCTCGGCGGCGCGCTCCAGCGTGAGCGCCGTGATGCGCGGGTGCACGATCGCGTTCAGCTGGCGCCGCTTGTCCGGATCGGCGAACACCACCGCGGCGACGCGCGCGCGATCGAGCGAGCCGTCCGGCGAGACCACCTCCGGGCCCAGGGTGCGCACCACCTCGTCGAGCCCCTCGGTTCCCTTCGCCACCACCTCGCGGGCGAGCGCGTCGGCGTCGATGACCGGAAGCCCCCGCGCGCGAAAATGAGCCGCCACCGTGCTCTTGCCGGATCCCAGGCCGCCGGTGAGCCCGAACAGGACGATCCCCATGCCCGCTTCAGCCCCCTCCCTGGCGTGACCGGCACGCCTCTCCGCTGTCAGATCTCGACCCAGCATCACAACGCATCGCGTCAAAACCGGCCTTCGTCGTCCCCACGGTCGAGCGCGGCCGGCGTCGGAAGGAGGTGCGACATGCGCCGGCGCCCACGTCTGCCCGGAGCGCCTGCTCGCCTCGTGACCACCACGACCCGAGCCTACCTCGAAGGGGGGTCTGCGACCGTCGAGTTTCCTCGCCGTCGGCGCTTAAGAAGTCCGCTTCTCCGGGAATGCAACTACCATAACGGGGTGGTGGCAAAGATCGATGACCGGCCGGAGTCGAGCCTGCACGCCGCGTTCGATCGCTCGGACGCGCACCGCGGCTCGCCGGACAAGCAGCTCGCGTCGTGGCTGTCCGAGCTCGACGTCGGCGTGATCGAAGTCGACGCCGAGCAGCGCGTGGTGCGCGTCAACGGGGCAGCGGAGCGGCTGACCGGCTGGTCGATCGTCGAGGCGCGCGGCGCGCTGCTCGATCGCGTGCTCCGGCTGATCCCGGCCGCGGGGACGACGAGCGGAGATCCGGACATCGACGTCGGAGAGATGACGGAGCTGTTCGACGAGGGCGCGCCCGCGAAGGCCGCCGCGCCGCCCGCGCTCACGCCGCGGCGCGAGCCGGTGGCGCCGCTCGCGCCCGTGATCATCGACGAGGGCGCGCTGCGCACGCCGGGCGCGCCGCTCGCCGCGCCCGAGGCAGCCGCGGCGAGCAGACCGACGTCCGCGCGGTACACCGCGCTGCTCGAGCGCCGCGACGGCTCGGTCATCCCCGTCGTCCACACGATCGGCACGCTCACGGGGCGGCCCACGCGCGAGAGCCAGCGCGACTCGAGGCCGCCGCCCGCCCCCGGGCAGCTCATCCTCTTCCGCGAGCTCGGCGCGCCGGGGCCCTTGCCGATCCACCCGGCCAAGCCCCGCTACGACGCGCTGACGCGGCTCCTCGATCGGTACGCGATCATCGATCGCATCGAGGAGGCGCTGAACGACTGCAGGGCGAACAACACGCCGTACGCGCTCTGCTACATCGACCTGGATCGCTTCCGGCTCGTGAACGCCACGTGCGGGCACGAGGCGGGCGACGATCTGCTCCAGTGGGTCGCGACGCGCGTGCACGAGATCGTCGGCCCGAAGGACGCGGCCGGGCGGATCGGCGGCGACGAGTTCGTCCTCTTGCTCGCGGACAAGAGCGAGCGCGAAGCGGAGCGGATCGCGCGCGACCTGCAGATCTGCCTGCTCGAGTTCCGGTTCGGGTGGGCGGAGAAGACGTTCTCGATCGGCGCGAGCATCGGGCTCGTCGTGCTGACCCCGCACTTCGAGCGGGCCGTCGACGTGCTCGGCGCCGCCGATCACGCGTGCCGCATCGCGAAGGAGAACGGGCGCGGGAGGCTGCAGGTCTACCTCGACGACCAGCAGATGACGACGAGCCGGCGCTCGATGCAGTGGGTCGCGAGCCTGCAGCGCCACCTCGCCGAGGGGCGGCTCCGGCTCTACTCGCAGGGCATCCACCCGCTCATCAAGCCGGGCGCGGCGCACACGCCCCGCGGCGCGCACTTCGAGGTGCTCGTGCGGCAGCTCGGCGAGGACGGCCGGTTCTACTCGCCGGTCGGCATCATCCAGGCGGCGGAGCAGAGCGGCCTGATCCACGTGATCGATCGCTACGTCGCGCGCCAGGCGTTCCGGCTCATCGGCGCGCTGCCGCAGCACGCGCTGAGGCGCCTCGACACGTGCTCGATCAACCTGTCGGGCGTCTCGCTGCTGCGCGAGGGCCTGCTCGACTTCCTCGTCGAGCAGCTGCACCGGGCGCAGGTGCCGCCGAGCAAGATCTGCTTCGAGATCACCGAGACGGCGGCGCTCGCCAACCTCGGCGAGGTGCTGTGGTTCATGCAGGAGCTCGGCGCCATGGGGTGCCGGTTCGCGATCGACGACTTCGGCAGCGGGCACGCGTCGTACGGCTACCTGGAGAGCCTGCCGGTCGACTACGTCAAGATCGACGGCATGTTCGTGCGCGATCTGAAGGACAACTCGCTCCACCGCGCGATCGTGGAGTCGGTGCACCGCATCGGCGACACGCTCGGCATCAAGACCGTCGCCGAGCAGGTGGAGAACCAGGAGATCGCCGATCTGCTCACGTCGATGGGCATCCACTACGCGCAGGGGTGGCACTTCGACAAGCCGCAGCCGCTCGTGGACCTCTGCGGGTCGCTGCGCGCCCAAGGCCAGCCGAGCATCCCGGACGCGACCGGCTCGCCGGAAGGCCGCTGACGCGATCGCGGCGGGAGCCCGCCTGGGCTCGCCGCGCGATCCGCTGGATCCTGCTCAGAAAAGAAGCGCTGACGCCGTCGTGAGCGTGACGCCGGCGGCCTGCATCTCGGCGAGCGCGGTGGCGACCCCGGCCTCGGTGATGCCGGCGACGGCGTCGGTCAGGAGCACCGTGCTGTAACCGCGCTGGGCGAGGCCGAGGGCGGCGGCGCGGACGCAGTAGTCGGTCGCCACGCCGTAGACGACGAGCTCCGGCGCGCCGCCGAGCGCCGCGGAGAGCTCGCGCAGGAACGCCTCGGCGAGCGGGTTCGCGAAGAGGCTGTAGACCTCCTTCTCGAAGTAGACGGCGTGGCTCCTGCGCGCCGCGAGCTCGCGCACCGCCGCGTCGATCGGCGCGCGCTCCACGTTCGGGAGGAAGCGGAAGCGCGGCGGCAGCGTCCCCTCGACCTTCAGCCAGCCCGGCGTCCCCTTCACGCAGTGGTCGGGGAAGCCCGGCTTGCCGCCCTCGGGGGCCGGCGTGTCGTTCGACGCGAACTCCCACGCGTCCCACGCGTGCGAGTCGACCGAGCCGACGATGGGGATCCCGTGCGCGACGGCGTGCTCGGTGAGCCTCCGGAACAGCGCGTTCGGCGAGCCCTTCACGTACAGCGCGCCGGTCTCCTCACAGAAGTCCCGCTGGACGTCAACGTCGACGAACACCCTCGGGGGCGAAGATTGTCGGGGCCATTGACCGCTCGCCATGTCGTCGTCTCCTGTCGTGGGGGGCGCGCGGCCTCTCGCGGCCGCGCACGCCAGGGGTCTCGCTCGCTACCGCTGTCCTGCGCCGGAGACGACGCGGGCGCGCACCGCCTCCACGAGCGCGCCGAGCCGCGGCGACACGTCGGCCGCGAAGGGCGCGCCCTGCTCGGGCTCGTCGTCGATGGAGAGGAGCGCGTCCGGGAGCCCGGCGAGCTGCGCGCGCGCGCGCAGCCGGACGGCGTCGAGCCCCTCGGGCGGCGCGACCCGGGCGCCGCGCGCCATCACGGGCGCGAGCAGCGGCTCGGCGTCGGGGCTCATCGGCTCGCCCTCGAGCGCGATCACGTCGCGGGCGAGCTTCCCCGATCGATCGCGGAAGCGGTGCACCTGGTGCGCGCCAGGCAGGGTCGCCTTCCCTTCCGAGAACTTCGCGATGGGCGTGCGCTCTCCGCCCGCGCCCCGCTCGACGTCGCCGATCTCCACGAGCTTGTAGACGCCGCCGAGCGCCGGGGCGTCGATCGACGTCACGAGGTCCGTCCCGACGCCGTAGAGGTCGATGGGCGCCCCGGCGCGCCGGAGCTCGGCGATGCGGTGCTCGTTCAGATCGCCCGAGGCGACGATCTTCGCCGACGTGCAGCCTGCGTCGTCGAGGATCTTGCGCACGGCCACGCTGAGCGCGGCGAGGTCGCCGGAGTCGAGCCGGACCCCCTTCAGCTTGTCGCGCGCGATCGCCGCGGCGCGCGCCGCGCCGACGAGCGTGTCGTAGGTGTCGACGAGCAGGATCGCCGCGCTCGGGAAGACGGCGACGTAGGCCTCGAACGCGGCCTGCTCCGTCGGGTGGGCCATGGTCCACATGTGCGCGGCCGTCCCGATCACCGGGATGCCGAAGCGCATCCCGGCCTCGACGTTGGAGGTGCCGACGCAGCCGACCGCGTACGCGGCCCGCGCAGCGTCGATCGCCGCCTCCGGGTGCGCCCTGCGGGTGCCGAACTCGATGACCCCCGCGTCGCCGGCGGCCAGGACGACGCGCGCGGCCTTCGACGCGATCGCGGTGGCGTGGTTGATGGCGGACAGGGCGAACGTCTCGATGAGCTGCGCCTCGATGAGCGGCGCCGTGACGCGCAGGACCGGCTCGTTCGCGAAGAACGCGGTCCCCTCGGGGATGGCCCAGACGTCGCCGTGGAAGCGGAAGTCCCGCAGGTAGCCGCAGAACGCCGGCGTCATCGCGTCCGCGAGGGCGGGCAGCGCGCTCAGGTAGGCGATCTGCTCCTCGGTGAAGCGGAGCTCCTCGAGGTAGCGCACGACCCGCGCGAGGCCCATCGCGACGAGGAAGCGCCGGCGCCGGGGCAGCCGCCGCACGAAGAGCTCGCACGTCGCGACGCGCGAGGCCATGCCGCGGTGGAAATAGCCCGCCGCCATGGTCAGCTGGTAGAGATCGGTGTGCAGCGCGTCCACAGATCATGGCTAGAGACGCTGGACGTACGGGTCAACCGGAAGATCGCGTGGCGTGAGGCGGTGCGCCGGCCATCCTCGAGATCGCTCCCCGGGCCGCTGCGGGCAGCCCCCCGCGACGGCCGCGGCTGGACTAAGCTCCGCGGCCATGGCGGCGAAGATCCTGGACGGCAAGGCGATCGCGCAGAAGGTCCGCGACGAGGTGCGGGAGGGGGTGGCGCGCTTCGTGGCCGCCCACGGTCGGCCCCCCGGCCTCGAGGTGGTGCTCGTCGGTGAGGACCCGGCCAGCGTGACGCACACGCGGAGCAAGGAGCGGATGTCGAACGAGGTCGGCATTCGAGGACGGCTCCGCGCGCTCCCGGCCGCGACGACCGAGGCCGAGCTGCTCGCGTGCGTCGCGGAGCTCGACGCGGACGACACCGTCGACGGGATCCTCGTCCAGCTGCCGCTGCCGGCGCACATCCGCGCGCACGCCGTGCTCGACGCCATCGATCCCGCGAAGGACGTCGACGGCCTCCACCCGGTGAACGCAGGGCTGCTCGCGATGGGCCGCCCGGGCGGCATCGCGCCGTGCACGCCGGTCGGCTGCATGCGCCTGCTCGCCGAGGCGGGCGTCGAGCTCGCCGGCGCCCGCGCGGTGGTGGTGGGGCGGAGCAACCTCGTCGGCAGGCCGATGGCGCAGCTGCTGCTCGCGCGGCACGCGACGGTCGCGATCGCCCACACGCGCACGCGCGATCTGAAGGCGCTCTGCCGCGAGGCCGACGTCCTCGTGGCGGCGGCGGGGAAGGCGAAGCTCATCGGCGGCGACTGGATCAAGGAAGGGGCCACGGTGATCGACGTCGGCATGAACCGCGACGACGCGGGCAAGCTGGTGGGCGACGTCGATTTCGACGCCGCGAGGGAGCGGGCCGCCTGGATCACGCCGGTGCCCGGCGGCGTCGGCCCCATGACGATCGCCTCGCTGCTCGAGACGACGCTGCGCGCCGCGGAAGCGCGCGTCGCGAAGCGGTAACGATGGCCGTGACGAGTGGGCTCGCGCCCGCGCCGCAGCCCGGCGCCGACGGGGAGGCCGCCTCCGCCGCCGAGCGCGCCGCGGCGTTCGTCGCGCGCGAGACGGCCGTCGCCCGCCCGCCGTTCGTCCCCGAGGTCAAGCTCCACCTGGCGACCGAGGTCACGCCGCTCTGGCACGCGACCGAGGCGGCGCTCGCGCGCGCGGGCGTGCCGCCGCCGTACTGGGCGTTCGCGTGGGCGGGCGGGCAGGCGCTCGCGCGGTACCTCCTCGATCATCCCGCGGCGGTCTCGGGCAAGCGCGTCCTCGACCTCGCCTCCGGCGGCGGGATCGTCGCGATCGCCGCGGCGCTCGCCGGCGCCGCGCGCGTGAGCGCCGCCGACATCGATCCGTTCGCCGCGGGGGCGCTCCGGCTGAACGCGGCCCTGAACGGCGTCACCGTCGACGTGATCACCGAGGATCTCACGGCGAGCGCCGCGACGGCCGCGTGGGACGTCATCGTGGCGGGCGACGTCTGCTACGAGCGCGCGATGGTCGACCGCGTGCTCCCGTGGCTGCGCCAAGAGGCCGCGCGCGCCACCGCGGTGCTCGTCGGCGATCCCGGGCGCGCCTATTGCCCCTCGGAGGCGGTCGAGGAGCTCGCGCGGTACCAGGTCCCCACGTCGCTCGACCTCGAGGGCCGCGAGCAGCGCGAGACGCGGGTGCTGCGGCTGCTGCCGCACCCTTCGGGCCGCGAGGGGGGGCAGCCCGGCCTGTAGGCGGCGTCCGGAGGCGCGGCGCCTCGCCGGGCCGAGGCGCCGCCTACGTCGCGCCGAGCCGCCCTCCGTTCAGCCGGCGCACGTGCCCCCCGATCGCCGCCGCGAAGGCCGCGTCGTTCGTCGTGAGGAGCGTCGCCTTCCCCTCCGCGCGGCGCTGCTCGATGAGCTCCAGCACCGTGCGCGCCCCCTCGGCGTCCAGCCCGTTGGTCGGCTCGTCGATCACGAGCAGCCAAGGATCGCCCACCAGCGCCGCGAGAAGGAGCGCGCGCTTGCGCTGACCGAACGACAGCCTGGAGAGCCGCTGTCGATAGAAGGCGGCCGCGCCGAGCCGGTCGATCCACGCGCGCCACGCGCCGTCGAGCGGCGGCGCCTGCTTGAGCGCGCGCACGAGGGCGCAGAGCTCCGCGACCTGGAGATCGGGCAGCGCCTCGGTCGCGTCGGGCGCGTAGCCGAGCCGGCGCCGCGCCGAGGCCGCGGCGCCGTGGACGGCCTCTCCCGAGAGCGTCACGGCGCCGCGATCGGGCTCCAGCAACCCGACGACGACCCGCAGCAAGGTCGATTTGCCGGCGCCGTTTTCGCCCATCACGACCGCCACCTCCGAAGGTCCGCAGCGGAGTTCGACGCCCGAGAGCACGTCCCTGCCCGAGAGCCGCTTGTGGATCCCCGTCGCCTCCAGCGTCACAGCGCCCTCCCCTCTCCTGCCGCCGCGCCGCGCCCGCGACCCGGCGAGAGCCAGCGCGCCCCGGCGGGCACCGAGAGCAGCGCGGCGGCCGGAGCGAAGGCCGCGAGCGCGAGATCGCCCAGCGTCCACGCGGCCGCGATCGACGCCGCGATCGCCGCGAGCACCGAGAGCAGCACCCGGCTGCTGTCGCGGCCGTCCTGCCGCACGGACCACCGGACGCAGCCGAGCGCGATCGCGGCGAGGAGCAGCCCCGCGAGCCCCGCGCCACCGACCAGGCGCAACGTCACCGAGGGGGCCGCGCCGGTGAGCGCGCCGACCACCGCGCCGTGCCCGAGCGCGAGCGCGACGGACGGCGCGGCCACCGCCGCGACGACGGCGCCCGCGCGGAGCCCGGCCGCCGCGCCGCACGCGTCGAGGAGCCACGCGAGCCGCCGCTCCTCGCGCAGGACGGGACCGGAGAGGCCAGCGCCCGCGCAGAGCGCGACGGGCGCGAGCGCGACGAGCGACCCCGCGGCGAGCGGCCCGCCGCCGAGCCGCCCGCTGTTCCGGGCCCAGACCGCCGCGGCGAGCGCGCCGATCGCCGCGAGGGCGAGGCCCCGCACGAGCACCGCGCGGTGGCCACGGACGAGCGCCGCCAGGTAGGCGAGCGCGAGCGCGACGAGCGCGGGCGCCGCCGATGGGATCATCGAGCGCTCGCGGCCGGCGGGGATCTCTGGAGCGCGGGCGACGGCCGCGCGCAGCCCGACGGCCAGCGCGGGCGCGGCGCACGCGAGCAGCACCGGCGCCGGGGCCCCGAGCGCGATGGCGCCCGCGAGCAGCGCGAGGGCCGAGAGCTCGCGCGCGCCGCGCGGGCGGGCGAGGAGCATGCAGCGCGCCGCGAGCGCCGCGGCGCCGGCGGCGCAGCCGGCGAGCGCGCCGGTGCCGACCGCCCAGAGCGCCACCCACGGGAGCTCCGCGACGGCGAGGAGCAGCGCGTGAGCCGAGAGCAGCTCGCGGCGCGGGACCGGAAGCGCGCGGAGAAAGAACGTCGCCGGAGCGCGGAGCAGCGCGCGCGCCGCCGGCGTCCCGACGAGCAACCACGCCCCCCACAGCGCGACCCGGAACAGGGGCGACTCACCCGCGATGCCCGTGAGCTGCGAGGGGTGCATCCCGTTGCCGCCGAACACGACCGCCGCGACGAGGCCCATGCCCATGTACAGCGGCATGGCGCGCGCGAAGGCGTCCTTCCCGGCCGTCGAGACCAGGACGCGCACGACGAGGGCGAAGCGGCGCAGCACGTCACGTGCTTGTACCGCACGGCGGGCCGGATGCTCCCCGCGGAAGCGCATGGCCAGCGCGGCGGTCGTCCCCGCCGCGTGGCCGGTGTCGCGGAGCGCGCCGGAAGCAGTAGACTCGACCGGGTGAGCCGCTCCCCTGGGCGCCGTGGCCCCAACCCATCGCAGCTCTCGCTGTTCGGTCCAGCGCCGGAGCCCGCCGCTGCCGAGGCGGCGCGCGAGCGCGACGCGATGGCGGCGGTCTACGACGACGCCGCTCGCCTCGCGGCGCGGCTGCCCCCGGGGCTCCACCTCGGCACGAGCTCGTGGAGCTTCCCCGGCTGGCAGGGCCTCGTCTACGCCGCGCGGCAGAGCACGGAGGAGCTCGCGCGCGATGGCCTCGCCGAGTACGCCCGGCACCCGCTGCTCACGACGGTCGGAATCGACCGCAGCTTCTACGCCCCCGTCCCCGACAGCGACTTCCGCCGTTACGGAGCGCAGCTGCCGGACGGCTTCCGCTGCGTATCGAAGGCGCTGCACGCCGTCGTGTCCCAGACGCTGGAGCGATCGCAGCCCCCGCCGGCCGAGGACGAGGGGCGGAGCGCGGGCCCCGCTCGCCTCGAGCCGAACCCGGATTTTCTCTCGGTGCCGCTCTTCCTCTCGCGCGTCGCCGCGCCGCTGCTCACGGTGTTCCGGGCGCACGCGGGGCCGGTGCTGCTCGAGCTGCCCCCGGTCGGCCCGCCCCACCGGCTCCCGCCGCGCGCGTTCTTCGAGCGGCTCGACGCGTTCCTCGGCGCGCTGCCGCGCGAGCTCTCCTGCGCGGTCGAGCTCCGGGAGCGCGCCTATTTCACCGGCGAGTACCGGGAGATCCTGGGCGCGCGCGGCGTCGCCCACGCCTACAGCTACTGGCGCAACATGCCGTCTCCCGGGGCCCAGGCCGAGGTGGTCCCCGTCTCGAACGCCCCGTTCGCGGTCGTCCGGCTCTCGCTCAAGCCCGGTCGCCGCTACGAGGCGGAGAAGCGCCGCTTCCACCCGTTCAACCAGGTGGTCGAGCCGGATCCCGAGATGCGCGCGGAGGTCGCGCGGATCCTCTGCGAGGCCGCGGCGCTTCGCATCGAGAGCTTCACGCTCGTGAACAACAAGGCCGAGGGCTCGGCCCCCCTGACGGTGCGCGCCATCGCCGAGGAGGTCGCCGCGGCGTGGCGCGAGCCCAAGGCGCCCGCGACGACCGCCGGCGGGTGAGCCCGACCAGGGCAGGACGGAGCGGGCCGGCGCGACGCGCGCGCCGGCGCCGCGGAGAGGACAGGCTGGAAAGGGTCGCCGCGCGGGCGGCCTCGGGGCCGGCGCGGCGCGCCCCTCCCGGCCACCGCGCGCGAAAAGGGCTCTCCTCGCCGTACCATCCGTGCAACACCTCGTGCACCACGGCCCGAGCGCCGGCGCGCCGGCCGCGGCAGAGGACGCGCACAGCGCTTGGAGGTGCCCAGTGAAACGCAGTGAAGCTCCGGCCCGCGCCGATGTGGTCATCGTCGGTGCCGGCCACAACGGTCTCGTCGCCGCCGTCCTCCTCGCCCGCCGCGGGCTCGACGTGGTGGTGCTCGAGGAGAAGGACGCGGTCGGCGGCGCGGTGAAGACCGAGCACCCCTTCCGGAAGGCGCCGGGCCTCGGCGTCTCGAGCGGCGCCTACCTGCTCGGGCTCGCCCCCCCCGAGCTGCTCCGCGAGGTCGGCGTCGCCCTCCCCCTCCGGCGGCGCGATCCGCACTATTTCCTCCCGACCACGGACCGGCGCTACCTGCTCTTCGGCTCGGACCAGGCCGCGATGAAGCGGCAGTTCCTCGAGTTCTTCTCCCAGGAGGACTGGGACGCGAACAGCGCGCTCCAGGCCGAGCTCGCCGCGCTCCGGGACGACATCGCCCCGACGTGGCTCGCGGAGCCGCTCTCCATCGAGGAGACGGCGGAGCGTTACGTGCGGCCCGCTCTCCGGCGGACGTTCGTGGCGCTCTGCCGGGGCACGATCTCCGACTACCTCGCGCGGTTCGGCTGGAAGAGCGACCTCCTCAAGGCGATGTACGCCGTGACCGACGCCTTCTCGGGGCTCGCGGGCGGCTTCGAGTCGCCCGGCACCGGCATGAACTTCCTCATCCACAACATGTGCCGCCTCCCCGGCGCGGACGGGACCTGGATGATCGTCGAGGGCGGGATGGGCACGATCTCCCGCCTCTTCGCCGAGAAGGCGAGGGCCGAGGGCGCGACGATCGTCACCGGCGCCCGCGTCGCGCGGATCGAGGCGTCCGGGGGCGCCGTCTCCGGCGTGCTCCTCGAGGACGGCACGCGCATCGCCGCGAAGGTGGTCGTCTCGAACGCCGATCCGTACCGCACCCGCGCGCTCGCCGGCGAGGCGGCGATCGGGGCCTCGCTCTCGGCGCGGCTCGACGCGCTCGCGAAGGACGGCTCGACGCTCAAGGTCAACATGGCGCTGACCGGCCTGCCCACGTTCACGTGCCTCCCGGAGGATCGCGGGCAGTTCGGGCCGACCATCCACCTCTTGCCGGACGAGGACGTCGTGATGGACACGCTGCGGCAGGCCCACCGCGACGCGATGAGCGGGCGCCTCCCGGAGTTCCCGGCGATCGAGTGGTACTTCCACACGCCGATCGACCCGAGCCTGCGCGACGCGGAGGGCCACCACAACGCGGCGCTCTTCGTGCAGTGGGTCCCCTACGCGCTCGCGGGCGGCGAGACGTGGGACGAGGCCGCGCCGCGCTACGTGAAGCACCTCCTCTCGATCTGCGATCGCTTCGCGCCTGGGATGAGCGACCTCGTGCTGGAGACGTTCACGCTGGCGCCGCCGGACATCGAGCTGCACTTCGGGATCACGAAGGGGCACATCCACCACATCGACAACAGCTTCGGCTTCGCCGATCGCGTGCCCTACCGGTTCGGGCTCGCCGGGCTCTACTCGTGCAGCGCGGGGACGCACCCGGCCGGGTCGGTCATCGGCGCGGCGGGGCACAACGCCGCGAAGGCCGCGCTCGCCGACCTCGGCAAGTGAGGCGTGCGCCGACGGTCAGGCCGCCGCGCCGGCGCCGTCACCCGGCCGCGCGCGCGACCGTCCCCTTCGCCGTCACCACCGCGCGCTCGAGCGGGGCGCCGGCGCCGAGGACCACCCGCGCTCCCGGCCAGACCACACACCCGCGCGCCGCGCCCGCCCCCTCGACCCGCGCCCCCGCCCCGACGACGCTGCCCGCCACGTCCACGCCTTCGGCGACGGACGCCCCCGGGCCGACGTAGCTCCGCAGGCCGCGCTGCGAGAGCCAGTGCGCGCTCGCCGCCAGGTACGCGGCCACCGTTCCGATGTCGTGCCACACGGCCGGCGCCGCGAACGTCGCGAGCGAGCGCCCCTCGCGCAGCCACGGCAGGTACACGTCCCCCACCATGCACCCGCGCGGCGGCAGCCTTCGCCGGAGCGCCCCGCCGACCACGTGCACGCCCACGAAATCGCCGCCCGCGACCTCGTCGCCGAAGCGCTCGCCGCGGAGCCGCACCACCTCGCCCCGCGCGCCGACGCCGACCGTCCCCTCCCCGGCCGGCCGCGGCGCGACCGCGAGCGTCGCGCCCGCGCCGTGACGGCCGTGCGCCGCCGAGAGCGCCGCCACGTCGAGATCGATCAGGATGTCGCCGTTCCAGAGGACCACGTCGCCCTCGCCAAGCGCGCCCGCCGCGTTCGCGAGGCCCCCGGCGGTGCCGAGGGGCTCCGGCTCGTGCAGGACGTCGACGGGCACCGGGAACGCCGCGAGCAGATCGCGCGAGAATCGCTCCGCGAGGTGGGATTTGTTCACCGCGACGCGAACGACGCCGCCCGCGGCGAGCCGCTCGGCGATGTGCGCGATGAGCGGCCGATCGCCGAGCCACAGGAGCGGCTTCGGCATCTCGTCCGTGAGCGGGCGGAGCCGGGTCCCGAGCCCCGCCGCGAGGATCATGGCAGAGGCCATGGCCGCGAGGATCGCCCCTTCACGGGGAACGTTCAAGAAATCGAGGTCGCCACGGCGCGACCGCGCAGCCGCGCGACGGCGCCGGCGGAGATGGCGGCCGTCGGCCCGCTCCCTCGTTCAGCTCACTCCCCCCGCTCGGGCAGCCCCTGCGCCGCGCGCTCGAGCAGCTCGTGCCCCGTCGCGTCCCCCTCCTCGATGTGCGCGACGCCGATGCGGAGGGTCATCCGGAAGGGCGTCGTGGCCGCTCGCCGGAAGCGGCGCTGGCGCACCTTCTCGCCGAGCACCTTCGCGAACGCGGACGCCCGCGTCCGGCCGATCCCGGGGCAGACGATCGCGAGGGTGTCGCGGCGGTAGCGCCCGAGCAGCCCGCCTTCCGGCACGTAGATCCTGACGATGCGCGCGAGGTCGCCGAGGATGCGATCGACCCCCGCGCGGCCCTGCGCCTCCTCGACGCCCTGGAGCCCCTCCACGCTGAGCAGCAGCAGCGAGAGCCGCCTCGTCCGCTGCTCCTTGGCGCGCTGCACCTCCTTCTTCAGGAAGGCCCGGAGCCGCTCCTCGTGGACGACCGCGGCGAGGTCCTCGTCGCGGTGGCGCGAATCGCCGGCCTTGGGCGCTGGCTCCGGAGGCTTCGGCCCGGGGTCCGACGGCGAGCTGCCGCGCCGGTCGTCGGGCGAGCTGGCACGCCGCTCGTCCGCCTCGACCCCGCGGCGGGACGACGGCGGCGGGTTCGTGGGCCGCTCGGGCGGGGGCGGCGTCGACGGGGCGGGCGCGCCGAGCGCCTCCGCCATCAGCGTGACGGCCGCCGTGGCGCGCTCGAAGCGGTCCTTCGGGTCGATCGCGGTCGCCTGCTGGAACCACGCGTCGAAGGCGGGAGGCAGCCGGATGCTGCTGCGGCGCCGCGCGGCGCGGGCGCTCGGAGGCTCGGGCAACCCCGCCACCATCCGCTGGAGGAGCGCGTAGACCGACGGCAGGACGTTGGCCTCGGTCAGCCAGTACGGGCTGCCCACGAGCAGCGCGAAGGCGACATGCGCGAGCGCATGGATGTCGGTCTTCGGCCCGACGGCGACGTCGCCGCGGATCTGCTCGGGCGCCATGTAGAGGGGCGTCCCGACCATCGCCGTGCGGTCCGCCATGCTGCGGTGCGCCACGACCTTCGCCAGCCCAAAATCAAGGACCTTCACGCAAGGAGAGCCGTCGTCCCGCCTCGTCAGGAAGAGGTTCGCCGGCTTGAGGTCCCGGTGGACGATGGCGGCCGCGTGCATCTTGTCGAGCGCGCGCGCGACCTGGCCCAGGTAGAGCACCACCTCGGCTGGCGGCAGCGGGCCGCGGCGCGCCGACAGGCTCGCGAGCTCCTCGCCCTGGAGCAGGTCCATGACGAGGAACGGCATCCCCGAGTCGGCGTCGATGCCGGCATCAGAGACGTGAACGATGTGGTCGCTCTCGATACCGCCCGTGATCTTGGCTTCCTGGGCGAACCGGGCGCGCTGGGCCGGGTCCTGGATGGATCCGGCGAGCATCACCTTGAGCGCTCGGCGGCGGTCCGTGACCACGTCCACGACCTCGTACACCGCCCCCATCCCGCCCGTCTTGATGGGGCGCACGACGCGGTACCGCCCATGGAAAGGCGTGTCGGGTCGGAGCTGCGCGAGGCTCGGCGGATCCATGGGGTGATCGCGGCCCTGGGAGCATAGATCGGACCGGCCTTGTCCGGTCGCCGTTCGCGCCTCTCGAGGTGGGGTGGGCAGCTGGTGTGCCGGAAAACTCGACGCCTCTGGCGGCCGCGTGGTAGCTCCGCCGGGTGGGTTCGTCTGCGCTCGCCGTCCTCTCCGCCGCGAGGCGGAGCTCCGTGCCCTGGGCCGCGGCCGCGTTGCTCGGCCTCGGCGCCGTGACCCTCATCACAGCGCCCAGCTGCGGCAACGACGCTGTGGGCGTCGACGCCTGCCGGCGGATCGAGCAGGCCCGGTGCGAGGCGGCCGCCGTGTGCCCGGAGTGGATCGGCTCCGGGGACGTCGAAGAGCGGGTGAACACCTGCGTCGAGTTCTACTGGGACCAGTGCCTGCACGGCTTCGAGAACGGCGCCGGCGGCGGCCAGACCGTGGAAGAGCCGACGACCTTCCAGGTCGATGCCTGCGTTGCCGCCGTCGGCGAGGCGCGCGCCTGCGCCAGCGCCAAGGTCGCGTCCATGGCGGAGTGCTCTGCGGCGCCGCTCGCCGCGGGCGTGGACCGCGCGATCACCCCCTGCAAGGTGATCACCGCGCAGGCGGAGGCGCTCGAGGCCTGCGCGTTCGTCGCCGCCCCGAACAGCGGCGGCGCTGGCAGCGGCAGCTCTGGCAACGCGGGCAGCGGCGGCGCCGGCGGCAGCAGCGCGGGCAGCGGCGGCGCCGGCGGCAGCAGCGCGGGCAGCGGCGGCGCCGGCGGCAGCAGCGCGGGCAGCGGCGGCGCCGGCGGCAGCAGCGCGGGCAACGGCGGCGCCGGCGGCAGCAGCGCGGGCAACGGCGGCTCTGGCGGCGGCAGCGCGGGCAACGGCGGCTCCGGCGACGGTAACGGCGGCGGCAACGGCGGCTCCGGCGGGCTCTGATACAGCTGCAGGAAGCCCCCTCGGACTGACGGATCGCCCACCTCGCACCAACCTGCTAGGTTCAGGGAGGACTTCGACGATGGCTACACCGGCAACAGTCCACGTTGATGTGGAGCTCCCTTCCGATCTCGCACAGCTCCGCCTCCCGGCGGGGGTCGATCGCAGGCTGCAGGCGCTCCTGGACAAGCAGGATCGCGGGGAGAAGCTATCGGCGGATGAGGCCATCGAAGCCGAGGGGCTCGTCGATCTCGCCGAGTTGCTCAGCTTGCTGCGCCTCCGCGCATCGCGGAAGGAGCCTGCGCTGACGCGATGAGCGGCGACGGCGTGCCCGCGGCGCTTCAGCGTCGCGTCCGCAAGCGTGCCGCCGATCGATGCGAGTATTGCCGGCTCTCCCAGGTCAGCCAGGAGGCCACGTTCCATGTCGATCACATCCAGCCACGGCACGCAGGTGGCCTGACCGCCCTGGAGAACCTGGCGCTCGCCTGTGTGTCGTGCTCCCTGCGCAAGGGAGCGCGGACCCATGGAGAGGACCCGACCACGGGCGACCGCGCGAGCCTCTTCCATCCTCGCTGGGGTCGCTGGGAAGACCACTTCGACGTCACGGGCGAGCTGTTGATCGCCGGGAAAACACCGACAGGCCGCGCCACGGTCGCGCTGCTCCGGATGAATCGGCCTCTCGTCATCGAGATTCGACGTGAAGAGGCGCTGCGGGGTCGGTTCCCGTAGAGGGCGGGCGCCCGCGGCTTCCGCGAGCTCATCACCGCCTCGCGAGCGCGAGCGGCGCATCCGGCAGCTCGCCCGCGAGCGCCGCCGCCGGCGGCGGGCCTCGCTCGGCCGCGCGCCGTGCCCGCGCAGCTGGGCCGCGTTTCATGTGGCGCCGTTCCCCGGCTTGGACTAGTGCCCCCTGCCGATGGGCCGAGCTCGAGCTGGTTTCGGAACCTTGTTCGCTGCGGTGTTCGCTGCGGATCACGCGCGCGGGCGCTCCCCGCGACCCCGGACCGGCCGGTGCGCCCTGGCGCTCGCCGTCCTCGCGCTCACGGCCTGCGCCGACGGGTCCAACAACGACGACGACCTGCAGCTCGGGACGTCGGTGACCATCGACCCGCTCGCCTTCCTGGGCGGCGACGTCCAGTGCTCGGGCTCGGACGAGCCGGAGGCCATCCGCAGCTACGTCGCCACGCTCATCGACAACAGCGCGGAGGGCGGGCCGTCCCCCCTCGCCTCGTCGCCGCCAATCTCCTGTGCGTGGAGCGTGTCGTTCACCTCCGTCGTCGAGGGGCACGAGTACACGGTCAGGATCGACGGCTACGGGGGGGAGCTCGCCGATCAGCTCACGCCCAAAGGTGGCGCGACCTCCGGCAACCCCGAAATGCTGCTCCCCAACGGTGACAAGGCCGACCCGACCTGGACGTGGGAGTGCCCCGGCCCCGACCCCGACGTCCCGGACGGCGCCGGCTCGATCGTGGCCGAAAAGGACGTAGAAATCGTCGTCCGGACGTGCGCCCTGCCCACCCGCGTCGAGCCCTGACCTTTCCGGCGTCCCCGTTGCGCCGCCTCACGCTCCCGCCGCGCTGTCCAGCGCCCCCGCCCAGGACGCTCCCGCGCTCCCGCCGCGCTGTCCGGCACCCCTGATGCGCCCTCGGCGGCGCCTCGCGGCGCCCGCCGAGGAGCCGGCGGCAGGCCGCTATCCGCGCCCGCCGCGCGCGGGAAGGAACACCCTCTGAGGCCGGCAAACCCTTTGCGCCAGCCTGCCCCTTGGAGTACCTGAACGCATCCGTCGCATCCCCTGAACAGCGTGGGTCATAAGGGCGGGCGGCGAAGGCCGGACTCCACCTCGTCGCTCGTCGATCGAGGCCAGGGCCGCTTCTGCTGCTCCGCTCGACGCTCGAGCCGCGCTGGGATGGGCCTCTACGACGGGGGCCGAGCGCGCGCCGCGCCCGCCCCCCGCGCCTCGGGTGCAGGTCCCCCATGGAAGAGACGTCGAACATCCAGCAGAAGGTTCCGGTCAGCATCCAGGACGAGCTCCGGACGAGCTACCTCGACTACGCGATGAGCGTGATCATCGGCCGCGCGATCCCGGACGTGCGCGACGGCCTGAAGCCGGTGCACCGCCGGATCCTCTACTCGATGAACGAGCAGAAGATCGGCCCCACCGGCGCGCACAAGAAGTGCGCGCGCGTCGTCGGAGACGTCCTCGGCAAGTACCACCCGCACGGCGATCTCGCGGTCTACGACGCGCTCGTCCGGATGGGGCAGACCTTCAGCCTGCGCTACCCGCTCATCGACGGGCAGGGCAACTACGGCTCGGTCGACGGCGACTCGCCCGCGGCCATGCGGTACACGGAGTCGCGCCTGTCGCGGATGGCCGTCGAGCTGCTCGCCGATCTCGACAAGGACACGGTCGACTTCGTCCCGAACTACGACGACTCCGAGCTCGAGCCGAGCGTCCTGCCGGCGAAGTTCCCGCAGCTCCTGGTGAACGGCTCCGGCGGCATCGCCGTCGGCATGGCGACGAACATCCCGCCGCACAACCTCGGCGAGATCATCGACGCGACGATCGCGATCATCCGCAACCCCGACGTCACCCTGGAGGAGCTGCTCCACCTCGTCCCGGGCCCCGATTTCCCGACCGGCGGCCTCATCTACGGCAAGAGCGGGATCGTGCAGGCGTACACGACCGGCCGCGGCTCGATCACGATGCGCGGGCGCAGCCAGGTCGAGAAGACGATGAAGGGCGACCGCGAGCAGCTCGTCTTCACCGAGATCCCCTACCAGGTGAACAAGGCCCGGCTGGTCGCGAAGATCGCCGAGTGCATGAAGGAGAAGCGCATCGAGGGGATCAGCGAGGTGCGCGACGAGAGCGACCGCGAGGGGATGCGGATCGTCGTCGAGCTGAAGAAGGACATCTTCCCGCAGGTGGTCCTGAACCAGCTCTACCGGCTGACGGATCTCCAGGCGACGTTCGGCGTCATCAACCTGTCGATCGCGAACGGCCGCCCCGCGGTGCTGAGCCTGAAGGACACGCTCTCGCACTTCATCGAGCACCGGCGCGAGGTCGTGACGCGGCGCTGTCGGTTCGAGCTCCGGCAGGCCGAGTCGCAGCGCGAGCTCGTCGAGGGGCTCGGGATGGCGACGAGCGACATCGATCGCATCGTCGCGACGATCCGGGCCTCGAGCGATCCGGACGACGCGCGGGAGAACCTGCAGAAGCTGCCGCTCCGGGGGCTCGGCGAGTTCCTCCGGCGCGCCGGCCGGCCGGAGCCCGAGTGCGCCGAGGCCGACACGCGCGGTGACTACTTCCTGTCGGAGCGGCAGGCCAAGGCGATCCTCGAGATGCGGCTGTCGCGCCTGACCGGCCTCGAGCGGGAGAAGCTCGCGAAGGAGTACGGCGAGCTGTCGCAGACCATCGAGCGGCTCCGGGCGATCCTGGCCGACATGGGGCTGCTCATGAACGTGATCGTGATGGAGCTCGAGGAGATCAAGGCGCGCTTCGGCGACAAGCGGCGGACCGAGATCGTGCCGGCCGAGGCCGAGATCCAGATGGAGGACCTGATCCAGGAAGAGGACATGGTCGTGACCATCTCGCACGCCGGCTACCTGAAGCGGACGCCGACCTCGACGTACCGGGCGCAGCGCCGCGGCGGCAAGGGGATGGTGGGGATGGAGGCGCGCGAGGAGGACTGGGTGAGCCAGCTCTTCGTGGCGTCGACGCACTCGTATGTCTTCTTCTTCAGCGACAAGGGCAAGGTCTTCGTCAAGAAGGTCTACGAGATCCCGCAGGCGCCTCGGAACGCGAAGGGCCGGGCGATCGTGAACTTCGTCGGCATGGAGCCGGGGGAGAAGGTCGCGGCGATCACGCCGGTGCCGAGCTTCGACGGCGAGACGTTCGTGGTGACGCTGACCCGCCGCGGGCAGATCAAGAAGACGGCGCTCAACGAGTACGAGAACTACCGGGACAAGGGGATCATCGGCGTGCGGATCGAGGAGGGCGATCAGCTCTTCACGGCGGCGCTCACCGACGGCAAGCGCGAGCTCGTGATCGCGACGCGGAGCGGGATGAGCATCCGCTTCCCCGAGGACCAGGTGCGCCCGACGGGCCGCGCGACGATGGGCGTGAAGGGCATCGAGCTCGACGAGGGCGACGTGGTGGTGGGCCTCGGCGTGAGCGGCGACGGGCGCGACCGGGTGCTCGCGGTGTGCGAGCGCGGGTACGGCAAGCAGACGCCGCTCGAGGAGTTCCGGCTCCAGAGCCGCGGCGGCAAGGGCGTCATCCTCATCGACGCGAGCGAGCGGAACGGGCCGGTCGTGGGCGTCGCCATGGTGAGCCCGAGCGACGAGGTGCTGATCGTGACCGATCGCGGGCAGATGATCCGCACCAAGACGAGCGAGATCCGCGAGACGGGGCGCAACGCGCAGGGCGTGCGGATCATGCACGTCGGCCAGGACGAGCGGGTCGTCGCCGTCGAGGCCTTCGCGGCGGACGCGGCCGAGGCCGAGGAGGGCGGGTCGGCGCCGCCGAGCGCGGGCGTGGAGGGGACCAACGGGGTCGCGGATCACGCGGGCGGGAACGGGAGCAGCGAGGTCAACTAGAGCGGGGAGCTAGGGGCCTACGGTGGTCGTCGGGTCGACCGGACGGGGAGCTCGACGGCCGACGAGGGCCGCTAGCTCGGTCACGTGCTCGTCGTGGGCGCCCATCGCCACGAGCGCGTCGGCGAGCTGAAGCACATACTCGACGTTCGAGCCGCTCGGGCCGTGCGACGCGAGCACCTGAGCGGCAATCTCGGGGAGCGGCGCAGCGCCCAGATAATCGGGGTTATCGGGCGTGGCCAGGTACACGATGGCCGATCGGGCCGAGATCTCCGCGCGCGCCGCCGCCCCGTCCTCGAGGTGGAGCGGCACGTCGTGGCGCGCATAGCCGCCCTTCTCGCGGTGATCCAGCGCGCGGAGCACCTCGTCGAGCTCGGCCCCGGCAACGCGATAGGCCATCCCCCAGCAGCGCGCGCCAGGCGACGGAATCAGCGTGACCACCCGCCCGGGCGCCCCGGGGACGCCCCGATGATCGGTGGATCCCTGCCAGAAGCGGCGGGCCCACCCCGTGATGTACCCGGGCGCCATCTGCTCGAAGCGGAAGGCAGGCCGCCAGATCAACGAGCCGTAACCGAAGATCCACGTCTCGCGGTGCACGGAGCGATTGTACCAAACCGCGCCGGCCGTCAGCCGCCGCAGCTCACCCCTCGAGCAGCTCGAACCGGATCCCCGCCGCCTGAAGCCGCTCGATGAGCCGCTCCCCCATCGCGACGACTGGCGTGATGACCCCGGCGCGCGCCGGCAGCCGCTCGCGGTCGAACGCCATGCAGAGCGCCGACTCTGCCACCATCTTGGCCGTCTCCGAGTAACCGGGATCGCCGCCGCTCACCCGCGTCACCACCTTGCGCGACGCGCTCTTCCCCTGGAAGGTCACCTGGAACCAGCTGCGCGCCCGCTCCTCCGCGCTCGGCCCCTCCCCCGGGCTCCGCACCTTGCGGAGCAGCTCCCGCGTCGGCCCCACCTTGGCCAGCGCCGTGACCGCGCCGAAGCCAGCGATCCCCATCACGAGCTGCAGCCCGGATTTGACCTGCACGTTGTGGCTGTACTGGAAGTCGGGGCCGTAGGCGTCGAGCTCCCGCGCGCTCCGCAGCACGACGAGCGGATCGATGCTGGGCATCGGGCAGAGCCATGCGCGCAGCCCCTTCTCGTAGCGGATGCGCGTCTTGAGCCCCCGCACCCTGCGCGCCCCGTGCGCGTCCTCGCCGCGCGCGGCGCCCTTCCTGGGGCCGGGGCGCGCCATGATCTCGAGCAGCGACTGCCAGGTGCCGCCGGAGAAGCTGGCGTGCGCGCGCACGATGCCCTCCACCACGATCGGCTCGCCCGCGGGGAGCTTCGTCACCGTGAAGAGCACCCCGAGGTCGTGGGGGATGCTGTCGAAGCCGCAGCAGTTGACGATCCGCACGCCCCGCGCGCGGGCGGCCTCGTGGTGGCGCTCGATGAGGCGGTCGACGAACCCGGGCTCGCCGGTGAGATCCGCGTAGTCGGTGCCCGCGCGGATGCACGCCTCGACGAGCGGCTCGCCGAGCGCCGTGTAAGGACCGACCGTCGTGATGACGACGCGCGCCTGTCGGGCCATGCGCTCGAGCGAGGCCGCGTCGTCCGACGCCGCCTCGATGACGCCCAGCGAGGAGCACGCCGGATCGATCGCCTCCATCGCCGCCTTCACCTCGGCGAGGCGCCCCGCGTTCCGGCCAGCGATCGCCCAGCGGATGGGCCGCTCTTCCGCGCCACGGGCAGGCGCGTCCTTGCCCTTGGTGGCGAGATACTCGGCGACGAGGCGACCGGTGAAGCCGGTCGCTCCGAAGACGATCACGTCGTACGCGCGGTCGCTGGTCATGGGGGCAGCCTTGATACCACGACCGCGGGCGGGAACGTCATCGCCGGCACCACGAGAGCGACGGCGGCACCCAGCCGCCGAACGAGCGCTCCAGGTGCTCCGCCACGGCGATCGTCACATGATCGTTGCCGTGGATCGCCGCCACCTGGACGCCGAGCGGCAGCCCCTCGCCGTTGAGGCCCAGCGGCACCTGCGTCGCCGGCATCTCCATGACGTTGAGCACCGCGGTGTACGTCCACTGGAAGGGCGGCAGGAGCGGCGCGTAGTGCCGCGGCGCGGGGCTCGGATAGGACGGGTAGAGCATCACGCCCTGCGCGCCGATGCGCGACACGAGCTCGGCGCGCAGCGCCTTGCCGAGCTCGAGGGCGCGCTCGACGCGCGCAGGCAGCAGCCCGCCGACGTCCTCCAGCAACGCGAGCCCCAGCGCCGGCAGCGTGTGCGTCGAGCGGCGGACCGACCAGCGGGCGAGCTCGCGCGGGAGGCTGACCGGGCGGCCGTCGCCGAGCAACGCCCGGAACGTGACGCCCCCGGACGTGCCCACCATCGCGGTCCAGATGTCGAGCGCCCGCGCGAGGAGGTCGACCTTCGCCTCGATCACCGTCGCCCCGCAGGCGGCGAGCGCCTCCGCCGCCCTCCGCTGCGCGGCCACGAGATCGGCGCTCACCCGGCGCACCCCGTCGTGCTCGACGGAGAGCACCGTCAGCGCGCCGAGATCGACCGAGGCCGGATCGCCGAGCGGCAGCGGCGCACAGCCCGGATCGCGCGCGTCGGGGCCGGCGAGGATGCGGAGCACCGGCATGAGATCCTCGGCGCGCCGGGCGATCGGCCCCGTCGTCATGAAGCGGAGCCCTCGCTCGCCCGGCAGCGGGAACTGGCCCGAGGTCGGCACGAGCCCGCCGGTCGGCTTGTGGCCGAAGACGCCGTTGAAGAACGCGGGCATGCGGATCGATCCGCCGATGTCCGAGCCGAGCCCGACCGGCGCGCCGCCCGCGCCGACCACCGCGGCCTCCCCGCCCGAGCTGCCGCCCGCGGTGCGCGCCGGGTCGTAGGGGTTGTTCGTCCGGCCGTAGAGCCGGTTGTTCGTCTCCATCCACATGCAGAGCTCCGACACGTTGGTGACGCCGAGCGGGATGAAGCCGGCCGCGCGCAGGCGCGTGACCGTCACGGCGTCCTCCTCCGCGCGCACGCCGGCGCGTGCGACGAGCCCCGCGGAGTTCGGCATGCCGGCGACGGCGAAGCTCTCCTTGATGGAGCACGGGACGCCGAGGAACGGCGGCGCGCCCGCGGCCCCGCCCTGTTCGAGGAGGGCGTCGGCCGCGCGCGCCTCGGCGCGGGCGGCCTCGAACCGGCCCGCCACCATCGCGTTGAGCGTCGGGTTCACGCGCTCGATGTGCCGGATATGGGCCTCCACGACCTCGGCCGACGTCACGGCGCGCTCGCGGATCAGCGCGGCGAGCCGGGTCGCGGAGAGCAGGAGCAGCGGATCTCGTGACAGCATGCGTGCGACCGAGGATCAGGCTCGGGACGACGACCCAGGTCAAGGGTCCGCCACCCCGGATCCGTCGATCGCCCCCCGCCCCATCCCGGGCGCGAGACGCGCGCGCCCCTCGCCGGGCGTCCTTTTGGACGCCGGAGGCGCGAGCGGCCTACTCCTCCGTGGCCTGCTCCGCGCCCGCGGCCTGCCCCGTGCCCGCGCGCTGCACCGGCGCGGCGGCGACCGCGCGCACCGGCGCTCGCTGCGGGAAGGCCCACCGCACCGCCCCGGTGACCAGCCAGTCGACCGCCCCCCGGTCATCGACCTGGATGCCTGGATCGACGTACACCTGCACCCGTTCGCTGAGCTCTGCGCCGACCTCCAGCACGCTCGTCGACACGACGCGGTGCACGCCGCGGTGGTCGATCGAGAACGCCTGGTCCGGGCTCACCCAGAACCCGTGCGGCAGCTCGATGATCGCGAATTCCCTGATCGTCGACTTCTGGATGGCGTTCCGCTCCGGGTCGCCGCCGAACGACACCGCGTGCTGCAGCTGGGCCCCCAGCCGCGCGGGCCGCGCCACGCGGAAGTACGCCTGGACGAGGGGCGCCACCTGGTTCTTTCCCGCGCCGAGCGCGCGCTTCGTCGCCGAGTCGAGGACGAGATCCGTGCCCAGGACCAGCGCGAACCGCGGCGTGGCGACCACGCGGACGAGCGGCCGGATCAGGATGTCGCCGAGCCCCATGTCGCGCTGGCCCTCGGTGTCGCCCGCGTACGCGAGCGGCAGGTCTGCGCGCAGCGAGAAGTTCCTGGTGAAGGCGTAGTCCCCCCGGAGCACCGCTGCGTTGAAGAAGCCGTTCTTACCGATCGAGTAATCGTCCCGGAGCTCGAGGAAGGTGCTGAAGTTGGCGGCCGCCCTCGGCGGCGTCCGGGGCGCCGCGGCGGCGGGCCTCTCCGGCGCGGCAGGTGGCTGCGCAGGCGGCGCGGGTGGAAGCGACGGCCGCGCGGGCTGTGCACCGGCGATCGCCGTCGGATCCCCTGGCTGCGCAGGATCGGCGCGGGCCGCCGCGGCGCCGCTCAGCGCGAGGAGCCCGACCGTGCCGAGAGAGGCCACGCGGCGGCGCTTCAGACCCCAGGGCGAGACCGTCCGATCGGCAGGGCGCGCCTGCGCGACGCGATGCGCTTGCATGCCGGGTTCATGGGTGTGTCGCGCGATCTGGCGGCAGTCAGTTCAAGACAGCAGTCTGCACTTCGGGGGCGCATGAGACGACGTCCGGTGTTTGCGCACCTCTCCCCCGGCGCCCCAGCATCCTGGCCGCGCCCTCGCTTGCGCGCGCTCCACGCGACGCGCTCGGCGCGCCTCGCTCGACTCGCCCGGCGTCGCGCTCGAGCGACGCATCCGTGCACATCGAGCGCAGCGCATCGCCGTTCGAGACACTGCAGACCGAGCTCCCGGACAGCGCCGATCCGTGCTGAACATCACGTGGTTCACGTGCGCGCGCTCGAACAAAAAACTGCACGAAATGCCGCAGAAACAAGCGATCTGTAAAGAAACAACTTGACGCGACGCAGCAGCTCTGTAGGGTAGAAGCATCTACGCCATGCAGAAGCCGATGTGCACCGCCAGCGCCCACGCCTCCGGCGATGGGACCCTCGCTGAGAAGGTTGTGCACCCCGCTTCGTTGGCGTCCTCGACGGCGCGTTCGTCCGTCGTCGTCGAAGGCGGCGTTTCCGTCGGGCTCCTAGCGGGCCTAGTCATTCCTGCGCTCATCAGCCTAGTTGACGTCGTCGGGCTGATTCGCGTCGGGAACGGTTGCGGGCCGCCGCTCTGAGCTGAGACAGCATGGAGATAGGCCCCCGCACCGAGATGGTCCGGGGGCTTTCGTTTTTTTCGGCCTGAGGGTTCACGGAGAGCAGCCGTCGTCGAAGGAGGATCAGGTGAGCAAGGAACATTCGAGGAAGAATCGGGAGGACGCCTCGATCGAGGCCGTCGGCCAGCGCATCGCGGAGCTCGCCGAGCTCGTCGCCGCGGGATGTGGGGTGCCCGTCGCGTCGAGCGCCGTGCGAGAGGAGTTCGAGGCGCTCGTCGACGAGATCCGCGCCCGAGCCAGCGGGGGCGCCGTCCGCGCGCCCCAGCGCTCCTCGACGCGCCTCGTGGGCGCGCGCCCGCACGGCGACGCCGCGGAGGCCTCGTTCGAGTTCCATGCCGACCCGCCCTCCGCGCGCTCCAACATGGACCAGCGCGCTGATCTGCGCGCCAAGCCGGCGAGCGCGCCGGGCAGCTCCCGCGTCGTGTCGCTCGACGACGCGCGCAGGGTGCTCGACGCGATCCGCCGCGAGGAGAGCAGCGGCGGCGGCCCTCGGGAGGATCTGCAGCGCGCGATCGCCTAAGTTGCTGAGCCTCTGAGAAACGGCGGAACCCCGCGGCCAAGGCGCCCCCCATGGGCCCCACCTTCACCCGCGTGACTCGATGGAGTCGGGAATTATGAAACGAACCGGTGCACAGATTATCTGGGAAGTCCTCGTCCGCGAAGGCGTGGACGTGGTCTTTGGCTATCCGGGCGGCGCGATCATGCCCGCCTACGACACGATCCTCGGTTACCCGATCCGCCATGTGCTCGTCCGGCACGAGCAGGGCGCGGCGCACATGGCGGACGGGTACGCGCGCGCCTCGGGCAGGGTCGGCGTGTGCGTCGCCACCTCGGGGCCGGGCGCGACGAACCTCGTCACCGGGATCGCGACCGCGATGCTCGACTCCTCGCCGATCGTCTGTATCACCGGGCAGGTGTCCTCCAAGCTGCTCGGGACCGACGCGTTCCAGGAGACGGACATCACGGGCGTCACCCTGCCCATCACCAAGCACAACTACCTCGTGACCGACGTGGAGGACATCGCCCCCACCCTCCGCGAGGCGTTCTACATCGCGCGCTCGGGCCGCCCGGGCCCCGTGCTCGTGGACATCACCAAGGACGCCCAGCAGGCGTCGATCGATTTCGAGCCGCCGAAGGGCGAGGTCCGCTTGCCCGGCTACCGCCCCTCGCAGCACGCCGTCCAGACGGACATCGAGAAGGCGATCGACCTCATCGACGAGGCCGAGCGGCCGCTCATCCTGGCCGGTCAGGGCATCGTCAGGGCCGAGGCGACGCGCGAGCTCCTCGCCTTCGTCGAGAAGACGGGGATCCCCGTCGCCTCCACGCTGCTCGGCCTCGGCGGCTTCCCGGCGAAGCACCCCCTCAGCCTCGGCATGATGGGGATGCACGGCGAGGCGTGGGTGAACAACGCCATCCAGGAGGCCGACCTCCTCATCGCGCTCGGGATGCGCTTCGACGACCGCGTGACCGGCAACCTCAAGACCTACGCCGTCAAGGCGAAGAAGATCCACGTCGAGATCGACCGGTCCGAGATCAACAAGAATGTCAAGGTCGATGTCGGCCTCATCGGCGACGTCCGGGACACGCTGCTGTCGCTCATCCCCGGGTGCAAGCAGCGCGACCGCGGCCCGTGGGTCGATCGCATCAACCTGCTGAAGGGCGACTCGGCGGTCCGTGACATTCAACAATTGCCGTACAACGAGAAATTGTACGCCGCGCACGTGTTGCACGACCTCTGGCGGCTCACCGACGGCAAGGCGCTTGTGGTAACCGACGTCGGCCAGCACCAGATGTGGGAAGCGCAGTACTACAAGCACGATTACCCGCGGAAGCTCATCACCTCGGGCGGGCTCGGCACGATGGGCTTCTCCCTGCCGGCGGCGATCGGCGCGCGCTTCGCGAAGCCGGAGGACGAGATCTGGGTGGTCGTGGGCGACGGCGGCTTCCAGATGACCGCGTGCGAGCTCTCGACCTGCGCGCAGGAGGGGCTCAAGGTCCACGTGGCCGTCATCAACAACGGCTACCTCGGCATGGTGCGGCAGTGGCAGGAGTTCTTCTACAACCGGCGCTACTCGGCGACCCCGATGCGCAGCCCGGATTTCGTGAAGCTCGCCGAGGCCCACGGGCTGACCGGCATCCGCGTCACGAAGCGCGAGGAGATCGCCGCGGCCGTGGAGCGCGCCCGCGCCACGCCGGGCACCGTGGTCGTCGACTTCCGCGTGGAGCAGGAGGATAGCGTCTATCCGATGGTCCCCGCCGGCGCCGACCTGAACGACATGATCCGGCGCCCGAGCCCCATCGTGGAGACCGGGGAGGACCCGTGAACGCGCCAGCAGACCCACGCGCCCTGGGCGCGCGCTCCAGCGTGAGCGTGCGCCCGTCGGACGGGCGGGGCGCGCCCGAGCGCGCCGCGGCCGGAGCCGGGCGCACCACAGACAAGAGGGACTTTCAAGAGGCATCCATGGATCGACCCATCCTGCGCACGTTCATCGCCTACGTCGAAGACCGCCCCGGCGTGCTCAACCGCGTCGCGTCCCTCTTCCGGCGGCGCGCCTACAACATCGAGTCGCTGAGCGTCGGGCGCACCCACATCGCCGGGATCTCGCGCCTGACCCTGGTCCTCGAGGCGGACGAGGACGGGGCGCGGCGCCTGGAGGCGAACCTCTACAAGCTGGTCAACACCCTCTGGGTCCGGGACGTCACCCACACCGCTTCGGTCGCGCGCGACCTCGCGCTCATCAAGGTGAAGGCGGACGCGACGAGCCGGGCGCAGGTGCTCCAGCTCTGCGAGGTGTTCCGCGCGCGCACCGTCGATGTCGCCCCCGAGGCGCTGACCATCGAGATCACCGGGACCGGCGACAAGATCGAAGGCCTGCTCGATGTGCTCCGCCCGTTCGGGATCATCGAGATGGTGCGGACCGGGATGATCGTGATGACCCGCGGCGCCGAGGAGGCCGAGGCCCGGTTCGACTCGATCCCCGTGCGCACGGCCGAGAACGGCGCATCGTGACGGTATGACGACGGTGTAGCGACGGTGTAAGACGGTGTAAATAGCGCGCGCGGGACGTGAACGACGTGAAGGACGGGAGCCGCGAGGTGCGGGTCCCGGTTGTAAGGAGAGAGAGATGGCTAAGATTTTTTACGATAACGACGCGGATCTTTCGCTCATCCAGAGCAAGAAGGTCGCGATCGTGGGCTATGGCTCCCAGGGGCACGCGCACGCGCTGAACCTGCGCGACAGCGGCGTCACGGTGATCGTCGCCCTGCCCGAGGGCAGCAAGAGCCGGCCCAAGGCGCAGGCCGCGGGGCTGCAGGTGGCCACGGTGTCCGAGGCCGCGAAGGCCGCCGACGTCATCATGATCCTCGCCCCCGACACGTCGCAGGCGCGCATCTACAACGAGCAGATCGCGCCGCACCTCGGCCCGGGCAAGACGCTCATGTTCGCGCACGGGTTCAACATCCGCTTCAACACGATCACGCCCCCCCCGTCGGTCGACGTGTCGATGATCGCCCCGAAGGGCCCCGGCCACCGGGTGCGCGAGACGTTCGAGGCCGGCGGCGGCGTCCCGGCCCTCCTCGCCGTCCACCAGGACGCGAGCGGCAAGGCGGAGGCCCAGGCGCTCGCGTACGCCAAGGGCATCGGCGCGTCGCGCGCCGGGGTGCTCCTCACGACGTTCGCGGAGGAGACCGAGACCGACCTCTTCGGCGAGCAGGCGGTGCTCTGCGGCGGCGCGAGCGAGCTCGTGAAGGCCGGCTTCGAGACGCTCGTCAACGCCGGCTACCAGCCGGAGATCGCGTACTTCGAGTGTCTGCACGAGCTCAAGCTCATCGTCGACCTCATGTACCGCGGCGGCCTCAACTACATGCGGTACTCGATCAGCGACACCGCCGAGCACGGCGACTACGTGTCGGGCCCGCGGGTCATCACCGACAAGACGCGCGAGGAGATGAAGCGCATCCTCGCCGAGATCCAGAGCGGAGAGTTCGCGCGCAAGTGGATCGCGGAGAACGAGGCGGGCCGGCCGAAGTTCGACGCGACGCGGGCGAAGGAGCGGGAGCAGCGGCTCGAGATCGTGGGCGCCAACCTGCGCAAGATGATGCCGTTCATCGATCCCGTCACCATCAAGCCCGGCGACTGAGCCTCTCCACTCGTGGGAGGCGGCGGAGAACACCATGCCTGAGATGATTGCGAATCAAGCGATGCCCCCGTCCGATTACGTCCGCATCTTCGACACGACGCTGCGCGACGGCGAGCAGTCGCCGGGCGCGACGATGACATCGTCGGAGAAGCTCGAGATCGCGCTCGCGCTGGCGAAGCTCGGCGTCGACGTCATCGAGACGGGCTTCCCCGCCGCTTCCCCCGACGATCTGCTCGCCGTCCAGACGATCGCCGAGCGCGTGGGTGCGGCAGCGGTCCCCGGCCGCCCCGCCGCGACCCCGCCGATCATCTGCGCCCTCGCCCGCGCCACCAAGGTCGACATCGACAAGGCGTGGGAGGGCGTGGCCCGGGCCGCGCACCCCCGGATCCACACCTTCCTCGCCACGAGCGACATCCACCTCAAGCACAAGCTCCGGATGACCCGGGCCGAGGTGCTCGACCGCGTGCGGGCCATGGTCGCGTACGCGCGCGACCTGTGCGCCGACGTGGAGTTCAGCCCCGAGGACGCCGGCCGGAGCGAGCCGGAGTTCCTCTACCAGGTGCTCGAGGCCGCGATCGCCGCCGGGGCCACCACGCTCAATATCCCGGACACCGTCGGGTACACCATCCCGAGCGAGTTCGGCGCGCTCATCGCCGGGATCCGCAAGAACGTCGCGGGGATCGACCGCGCCATCGTCTCGGTCCACTGCCACAACGACCTCGGGCTCGCGACGGCCAACGCGCTGGAGGGCATCCGCGCGGGCGCGCGCCAGGCCGAGGTGACCATCAACGGCATCGGCGAGCGCGCCGGCAACACCGCGCTCGAGGAGATCGTCATGGCGCTCGCCACGCGCCGGGCCGTCTTCGGGCTGCGCACCGGGATCGACACGACCCAGATCGCCACCGTGAGCCGCCTCGTCAGCGCGGCCACGGGCTTCAACGTCCAGCCGAACAAGGCGATCGTCGGCGCCAACGCCTTCGCGCACGAGTCCGGCATCCACCAGGACGGGATGCTGAAGCACCAGGAGACGTACGAGATCATGCGGCCGGAGATGGTCGGGGTGACGCAGACCCGGCTCGTCCTCGGCAAGCACTCGGGCAGGCACGCGCTCCGCAACCGGCTGGAGGAGCTCGGCTACCACCTCGACGAGGCCCAGCTCGCGGCGGCGTTCGCCAGCTTCAAGGCGCTCGCGGACAAGAAGAAGCACGTCACCGATCCCGACATCGAGGCGATCGTCTCGACCACGCGGGCGCAGGCCGACGATCTTTACACGCTCGACGCGCTCCAGGTCGCCTGCGGGACCACGGGCATGCCCACCGCCACCGTCCGCCTCCGCGGGCCGGACGGGGCGCTGCACGTCCGCGCCGCGATCGGCACCGGGCCGGTGGACGCCGCCTACCGGGCGATCGACGAGATCGTCCGCGTGCCGAGCAGCCTCCTCGAGTTCTCGGTGCACGCGGTGACCGAGGGCATCGACGCGCTCGGCGAGGTGAGCGTCCGCGTCCGGGCGGACGCGACGTCGAGCAAGCGGCACCCGCAGCACGACGCCGCGGCGCGCGTCTTCCACGGCCACGGCGCTGACACCGACATCCTGGTGGCCAGCGCGAAGGCGTACCTCACCGCCCTGAACCGGCTCCTCGCGACCTACGGCGTCGAGCCCAAGGACGACGCGGCGGCGTCAGAGAGCAACCAGAGCGGCCACGGCGCCGCCGTCGAGACCGCGAGGTAGGGCCGTGCGCCGAGCCCAGGAGGCCCCCGAGGGGGGCGACGGGCTCGGCGACCCGATCTCGCTGCACAAGGAAGTCGAACCTTATGAATCCGCCTCATAACGGCGCGGAGCAGGGCGCCCGCCCCTCGGACCGCGTCGACGTCTACGACACAACGCTACGGGACGGCACCCAGCGCGAGGGCATCTCGCTCGCGTGCGAGGACAAGCTGCACATCGCGCGCCACCTCGACGCGTTCGGCCTGACCTTCATCGAGGGCGGGTGGCCTGGCTCGAACCCGAAGGACGCGCAGTTCTTCGAGCGTGCGAAGGACATCGAGTGGAAGCACGCGAAGATCGCCGCGTTCGGCTCGACGCGCCGAGCCTCGCTGGCCCCCGAGGACGACCCCGGGCTGCGCGCGCTCCTCGCCGCCGGGACGAGCGTCTGCACGATCTTCGGCAAGAGCTCGGTCCAGCACGTGACGGCGGTGCTGCGCACGACGCTCGACGAGAACCTCCGGATGATCGAGGAGACCATCGCCTTCCTGCGCGCGCACGGCCGCCGCGTGATCTACGACGCCGAGCACTTCTTCGACGGGTTCGCGCTCGACCGGTCGTACGCGACCGAGACGCTCCGCGCCGCCGTGCGCGGCGGGGCGGAGGTTGTCACGCTCTGCGACACGAACGGCGGCTCGATGCCCTGGCAGATCGAGGCGGTCGTGGCCGAGATGAAGGCGGCGCTGGGCCACCCGCTCGGCATCCACGCCCACAACGACGGCGAGTGCGCGGTCGCCAACTCGATCGCCGCCGTGCGCGGAGGCGCCCGCCACGTCCAGGGCACCATCAACGGCTACGGCGAGCGCTGCGGGAACGCGAACCTCTGCGCGATCATCCCGAACCTGGAGCTCAAGCTCGACCTCCGGGCGCTCCCGGACGGGGCGCTCCGCGGGCTCACCGAGCTCTCGCACTACGTCGCCGACGTGGCGAACCTCTCCCCCGACGATCACATGGCCTACGTCGGGCGGAGCGCCTTCGCGCACAAGGGCGGCGTGCACGTCGCGGCGATGCGGCGCGAGCCCGCGTCCTACCAGCACATCGATCCCGCGCTCGTCGGCAACGCGATGCGGACCGTGGTCAGCGAGCTGTCGGGCCGCGGCAACCTCCTCAGCAAGGCCGAGGAGTTCGGGCTCGAGGTGCCGACGGGCGCCGAGGTCGAGGTGCTGGAGCAGATCAAGGAGCGCGAGGCGCGCGGCTCGTCGTTCGAGGCGGCCGAGGCGTCCGTCGCGCTGCTGCTCCGCCGGAGCTCGCCGGGCTACAAGCCGCCGTTCCGGCTGCTCGACTTCAAGGTCATCGCGGGCCAGCGCGAGGGCGTCGGCACCTTCGCCGAGGCGATGATCAAGATCGCGGTCGACGACGAGGTGGTGATCACGGCGGCCGAGGGGTCCGGCCCCGTCAACGCGCTCGACGGCGCGCTCCGCAAGGCGCTCGCGCCCGTGTTCCCGGCCGTGCGTGACATCCAGCTCGTCGACTACAAGGTGCGTATCCTCGACGGGCGCGACGGCACCTCGGCGACGACGCGCGTGCTCATCAACAGCCGCGACGCGCATCGCCAGTGGAGCACCGTCGGCGCGTCGACGAACATCATCGATGCGTCCTGGCATGCGCTCGCGGACGGGATCGAGTATGGGCTCACGCTCGCAGCGAGAGAGCCACAGCAGTACACATCCACGTTGCCTGCCAGCGAGGTCGCATGAAGGCCAATATCGTTCTTTTGCCCGGCGACGGCATCGGCGTCGAAGTGGTCGCCGAAACCCGCGCCACCCTCGACGCTGTCGCCGCCCAGTTCGGCCACAGCTTCAGCTACTCAGAGCACCTCATCGGCGGGTGCGCCATCGACGCGACCGGCACGGCGCTGACGCAGGAGACGCTCGACGCGTGCCGCGCGGCGGACGCCGTCCTGCTCGGCGCCGTCGGCGGCCCCAAGTGGGACAACCCGAGCGCGAGCGTCCGCCCCGAGCAGGGGCTGCTCGCCCTGCGCCAGGGGCTCGGCCTGTACGCCAACCTGCGGCCGATCCGCCTGTTCCCGGAGCTCATCCAGGCCTCTCCCCTCAAGGCGGAGCGGCTCGCGGACGTCGACATCCTTGTCGTCCGTGAGCTGACCGGCGGGCTCTACTTCGGCAAGCCGCGCCTCCGCGAGGAGGTGAACGGGCGCCGGCGCGCGGTCGACACGCTCGAGTACACCGACGAGGAGATCCAGCGCGTCGTCGAGCTCGCGTTCCGCCTCGCGTCGTCGCGCAGGCGCCTCGTCACGTCCGTCGATAAGGCGAACGTCCTCGAGTCGTCGCGGCTCTGGCGCACGGTGGCGACCGAGGTCGCCGCCCGCCACCCGGAGATCCGCATCGAGCACCAGCTCGTCGACTCGTGCGCGATGCGGCTCATCACCTCGGCCGCGGCGTTCGACGTCATCGTCACCGAGAACATGTTCGGCGACATCCTGACCGACGAGGCCGCCGTGCTCGCTGGCTCGCTGGGGCTCTGCCCGAGCGCGTCGCTGGGTGATGGGACGCGCGGGGTCTACGAGCCAATCCACGGCTCGGCGCCCGACATCGCCGGCAAGGGGCTCGCCAACCCGATCGGGACGATCCTGAGCGCCGCGATGCTGCTCCGGCACTCGCTGCGGCTCGACAAGGAGGCGGCCGTGCTCGAGCGCGCGGTGGCGCAGGCCATCGCCGGCGGCGCACGGACGGCGGACCTCGGCGGCAAGCTGTCGACCCAGGGGATGGGCGAGGCGGTCCGCGCGAAGCTCGCGGGCTGAGCGCTCCCTCCAGGCGGCCTCGGGCGAGCCCCTCACGGGGCTCCCCGCGCGCGATCGACGGCGCAATCGCGCTCTTCTCCCCCCTTCCCTGCACGGTCATCGACGTGTGGACACGAGGCCCCTTCGCGGGCCGCTCCCACGCGTCGCTCCCAGGCTGTCCAGTCCACCGTTTTCCTCGCTCGAATCCATCGCTCTTCGCACCCGATCATCGACCAGGACGGGACGGGATGTGTCGTGGACGGGTCCGATGGTGGCCCAGACGATCTCCTGTGCGAACCGCGGGAGCATGTGCTCCGGAGACGCGGTCGCGCGGCTCTCCCCCATCACCCTTCACGCTGGAGATCCTGGCGGACGACACGATCGCGCGAGCCTTCATGAAGCATCCTTCGCCGCGCGACGGTCCCTCGCGGCCGACGCCCGGGTGCTCCGCGCCATCCGATTCATCTCCGTTGATCGAGCTGTTCGCATTCCAGGACACCGATCACGTTGATCGAGCGAGAAATGAGCCGCCAAGGCGCCAAGGACGCCAAGAACAACACACAATCTTGGCGTCCTTGGCGCGCTTGGCGGCTCAAATTCCTGCTCTTTTCTGGGGTTTCAACCCGTTTGTCGCTCCAGGCACCACTGCCGAAGCCTCATGAGGACGGGCCTCCCCGCGCCCGGTCCTCGCCAGCGTCGCAGTCCGGCGCCCGGGATCTGCGACGAGCGCGCGCTGCCGCCGGAGCACGTGGGAGGCCGGCGCGCGCCGCGCGGCCGCGGCTTGCGCTCTCCCGGGCGGCCGCGGCTCGCTCCCAGCGCGTGACGCTTCCCTCGCGGCGCGCACGGCCTCGCAGAAAGCGTCCATGGTGTCTCAGGTGTCCTTTCTGCGGTAATCGACATCACCTCCCGAACACCACACATGATCGTGCGGCGGGGGATCTCAGGTCCCCGCGTGTCAAAGCTCGTCGCCATGACGGGCGATGACTCCATTCGACATGGATTGATGTGCACAGGAGAACGGGAACATGAGCCAATTGACGAAGTTCGCATCGCTCATCGCCCTCTCGACGGCCCTCTCCGCGGCTGGTTGCATGGCCGAGGCGACGACGTCGGACGCGCCCACAGACGACGTGATGAGCGAGACCGACGAGGCGAAGCAGGCGTTCCAGGCCGAAGAGGCGGATTCCGCTGATCAGGAGTCGAGCGCGAATCCGGCGATGGACGAGAGCGCCACGGACCCCGGCGCAGCAAGCGCCAGCGCGCCGGCCCCCGGCGCGCCCGATGTCGGCGCCGTGGACCCCGGCTCGGCGCCCCCGACCGGCGAGGAGGAGGTCGGCGAGAAGCCCGACGCGGCGCGCTGGTGGGGCGGCGGCTGGGGCTTCCGGCCCTGGGGCTTCCGGCCCTGGGGCTGGGGCGGCTGGGGCTTCCGGCCCTGGGGCTGGGGCGGCTGGGGCTTCCGGCCCTGGTGGGGCGGCTGGGGCGGCGGCTGCGGCTGGGGCGGCTGGGGCGGCGGCTGCGGCTGGTAGGGCGCCGCGCTAGCACGGTTCGCGTGAGAAGGCCCTGCTGACGCCCGCTCCGCGCCCCTGCCCCTGGTGCGGCGCCGCCGCGGCTCGGTCCTCGCCACGGCGGGACGCCGGCAAGGGGTCATGAGCGGACGATGAAGCGACGGGCCCCTGACGGGTCGAGGCTCCCTCACGCGGCCGCGGAGGGGCCTCGACCGCCACCGCGGTGCCCCCGGATCACCCGCACGGGTCTGCGAGCGGTCCGGGGTACCCGGGCTCAGGCGTCGGCCTCGACGAGGCTCTGGACGCGGCTTACGAGGAAGCGGGTCCTCTCACGTAGCACCGCCACGTGCCCCCCCATGCAGGTGAGATAGGAGGCCGCCCGCGCGGCGCGACGGTGCGCTGGCGCTACCGGGCGGAGGCGGTCCGCGTCGAGCCCCCGCGCGCCGCGGTGGGGCGCTCGAGCGGCGCTTCCGGGCGCCCGAGCTTCTCCGCGCGCTCGGTCACCCAGAAGCGCTCCGCGTCGGCCGCGGTCCAGGCAGACTCGTCGAGCAGCGGGAGGAGCGCATCGGACAGCGCCCGCGCGCTCTGGAAGCGGTGACGCGGGTCCTTGGCGAGGCACCGCAGGACGAGGCGGTCGACCGCGCGAGGGACGGTCGGGCCGCCCCGCACCGACGGCGCGAGGGGCGCCTTCGTCATGTGGGCGACGAAGAGCTGCCCCGACGACGAGCCCTCGAACGGCAGCTCCCCGGTGAGCAGGAAGTAGAGCGTGCCCCCGAGCGAGTAGATATCGCTGCGCGCATCCGCCCGATCGCCGCGACACACCTCCGGTGCCATGTAGGCGGGCGTCCCGCAGAGCATGCCGCTGTTCGTGAGCTCGGCGTCGCGGCCGCCCTCGACCATCCGCGCGACGCCGAAGTCGAGCAGCTTGAGGAAGTCGTGATCGTCGCCAACGCGGGTGACGAAGAGGTTCTGCGGCTTGATGTCCCGGTGGATGATCCCGGCCTCGTGCGCCTCGATGAGCGAGCGGCAGGCCTGCAGGGCGAAGCGCAGGGCGCGCGCCACGGGCATGGGGCCGTAGCTGCGCACGATCGCGGCGAGATCGGCCCCGCGCAGGTGCTCCATGGCGATGTAATAGATGCCGTCGTCGCTCGCTCCGAAGTCGAAGATCCGGATGGTGTGCGGATCGCTGAGCTTGCTCGCCGCGTGCGCCTCCTGCTCGAAGCGCTTCGGCACCGCCGGGTCCGGCGCGTCCCGCGTCCGGAGGAGCTTGAGGGCGACGTCGCGGTGGAGCGTCTCGTCCCACGCGAGCCAGACCTCGCTCATCCCCCCTTTGCCGATCGGCGCCTCGAGCCGGTACCTGCCCAGCTTGCGCGCCTGATAAACCTGCTGCTGCGCGGCCCACACGACGTGGCTCGACAGCGCCCCGATCACCCCCGAGGCAGGGACGAAGATGTAATGGCTCGCGGCCGTGAGCAGCGTCGTCGGATCGAGCCACGCCGCCAGGATCGACGGGGAGAAGATCGCGGCGATGCCCATCGTCGCCGGGAAGGCGAGGAACATCGGCGCGGAGGCGAGGAGCGCCTTGCTGAACGGCGCGGGCACGAGCGCCGTGCGGAGCAGCACGACGATGGAGAGCCCGTGCATGTACGCGCTCGTCAGGCCGCCGAAATCGAGCGCCATCAGCGAGATGAAGATCGCGGCGGTGAGGAACGCGGCCTCGTACCCGAGGAGCACGACGCGCCCCGAGAGCGTCGGGCGCCCCGAGAGCCGGTACACGGCGAGGGAGAGCGCCTGCTCGACGACGCGCAGGACGATGCAGCGCCACACCGGCGCCGCGGGGTACAGCACCGTCGCCATGAACACGTCGACGAGCGTGAATGCCGGCCATATCCAGAGCGCGACCCGGAAAGCGCGGCGGACCGCGCGACGCACGCTCTCCGTGTCGTGGGCGCCCGGAGCGCTGCGCCGCGTGCCGAGCGGGCGAGTCTCGCGCTCTCTGAGCGTGCGCGCCGCGGCCGAGCGCTCAGCGCGGAGAGCCTCTCGGAGCAGCGCGCGCTTCATGGCAATCTCGAGGGTCGCCAGAGCCACGCCGAACGTCAAGCGAGCGTTATGGGCTTCTCGTGCGGCAGGTTTCCTCGGCCACGATGCCTGGCTGCACCGCCCGCGGTCTCCCACCCCGGATGTCGTACCAACATGACCGTTCGCCGCCCCACATGCCGTGTTCGTCCGCCGTGCACACACATGCCCGTGAGGTCATGAATCCTGTCAGCGCCTCGGGGGAGCGGCGTGGCGGGACGCCGAGGCGCGGCGGGGTAACCGGGGGCAGCTCGGGGCTCGGGTCTCGCTCGTCGCCTTGGCCGCCGGCCCGCGGCGCCGATCAGGCGAAACGCGCCGCTCGCGCCTCGGCGCCGCGGGCTCGAGCTCAGCGGGCCCTCACGCCTCGGGCCGCGGCGGTCGCCCTGGTCAACCGGCCGGATCCATGCTTGAAAGCTCGCCACTGTGCCGATCTCGCCCGAGAGCTTTCGCCGGCTGTTCGCAAGCCGCCCCGTCATCCTCGCGCCCATGGAGGACGTGACGGACGCCGTGTTCCGCCGCATCGGCCGGGAGCTCGGCGCCGAGCTGTGCGTGACGGAGTTCGTCAACGTCGAGGGGCTGCTGCGCGGCTGCAAGACCGCGCGGCGCAAGCTCGCCCTGGCCGACGGCGATCAGCCGACGGCGATCCAGATCTACGGCGCCAACCCGGAGCGCCTCGCCGAGGCCGCGCGCGTCGCCGAGCAGGCCGGACCGGCGTTCCTGGACATCAACTGCGGCTGCTGGGTGCCGAAGATCGCCGGACGAGGCGCGGGCGCGGGCTGGCTCCGCGATCCGGAGGCGATGGTGGCGATGGCCCGGCTCGTGACGCGCTCGGTCGCGCTCCCGGTCACCGTGAAGACGCGCGTCGGCTGGGGACCGGAGTCCCATATGCCGATCGTCGACCTCGCGCGCCGCCTCGAGGACGCCGGCGTCGCCGCGCTCACGATCCACTGCCGCACGGCCCAGATGGGGCACAGCGGCGCGGCCGACTGGGGCTGGGCCGCCCGGGCGCGCGAGGTCGTGTCCATCCCTGTCGTGGTGAACGGCGACATCAAGACCGCCGACGACGCGGCCCGCGCCCTCCGCGAGACGGGCTGCGCCGGCGTGATGGTCGGCCGCGCCGCCATCGACCACCCCTGGATCTTCCGCGAGGCCCGGGCCCTCCTCGACGATGGCGTGCACCTCCCGCCGCCGACGGCCGAGGAGCGGCTCGCCCTGTGCCGCGCGCACCTCATCGCGAACACCGAGGCGCGCGGCGAGCCGCACGGCGTGCGCGTGACCCGGCGCCACCTGACCGGCTATCTCCGCGGCCTCCCCGGCGCGTCGGCCCTCCGGCGCGAGCTGCTCTTCTGCGACAGCCTGTCGGGGTGCCTCGACATCCTCGACAGCGCCGCGCAGCGGCTCGCGGCCTGAGGCGCGGCAGCCTGAGGCGCGGCAGGCCGGCGGCGGAGCCTACATACCCACGGGCGTCGCGTCGTCGACCGGGGCGGGCTCGCCGTTCTGCCGCTCGGCGCCCGGCGGCGCGCCCATGGGATCGTGCGGCAGGCTCCCGCGGTGCGAGCGGAGCAGCACGTGAGGCGTCGCCAGGAGGAAATTCGAGACGCGGGACGTGTAGATGTCCGCCGAGCGCTCGATCTGCCGGGCCAGGTGGCTCTTGTCGTTGCCCGTGCGGAGGAGCAGCCCCCACCTCGGGTTCAACGTCTCGGCCGACGCCTTCGCGAGCGGCGCGATCCGCGCGTCGAGCGCCGCGAGGCTCGCCTTGAGCTCGTTCATCTTCGCCTGGATCTCGCCCTCCGTCGCCCCGGCGACCGGCCCGTAGCCGGCGCGCATCCGCTGGAGCTCCAGGCGCAGCCTGGCATAGACGCGCTCCGCGTCCTCCTTCTCCCGCATCCAGAGATCGAGGCGCACCTCGGCCCCGCGCGCCTCCTCGATCGCGAGGATCTCGTCCTCGAGCTCCCGGATGATGAGCGCCGTCCGCCAACGCAAGGCGCTCTTCGACACATGCACATCCCCATAGATGTGATCGCCGATGTAGAGGATCTCGTCGCCGGACAGCCCCAGGTGGTGCTCGACGAGCCCCGCGTTGCCGCCCAGGTAGTGCCCGCCCACGCGCAACCGGCCGGCCGGGCGCAGGAGGCCATCCTCCGTGACCACCTCGAAGAGCGGGCTACGGCTCGCGAAGAACTCCGGCTTCCGCGCGGAGACGATGACCACGTCGAACAGGTCGCGCCACGTCATGCCGCCCGGCAGGAAGCGGTCGAACGCGTAGCTCATCATCGCGCGCGTGTAGACCCACTCCGAGTTCGTGATCAGGACGAGCTTCTTGCCCGCCTCCCGCTGGTCGAGCAGCGTGAGCGGGATCTCCGGATCGAGCAGCACGAACCGGTCCGGATCCCCGATGATCTCGGCCTTCAGCTGCCCCTCCATGTGCGTCGCGTCGAGGCGATCCTTCACGCGGCGATAGAGGTCGCTGTAGCCGAGCACCTCGGGCAGCCGGCGCTGATCGAGCAGATCGACCAGCTTCGCGTACATGCACCCCTCCGACAGAGAGAAGAGCGTGTTCAGGAAGACGTAGCGCCCGTCCGCGAGGTCGACGATCGTCCGCGCGTAGGTCGCGCGCTGGGTCTCGAAGTCGATCGGCTTCGTGCCGTGGAAGGCCCGCTTCACGTAGCCGAACCGGTTCACCTTGAGCAGGTTGCCGAGCTCGGTGTCCAGGATGAGCCCTCGGATCACGAGGTCCGGCTCGAACGTCAGGTCCCCGACCGGCCAGCCCTCGCTCTCCAGAAGATGCCGGAGGTGCTCATAGGCCCGACGCTCCCACGCCTCCACCCGGTAGTGGATCAGCGTGTAATCCATGTCGTATCCGATCGCCTTGATCGAACGGAGATTCAGCGTCCGGTTGCAGAAGATCCCCCGCTGCTTGGGCGGCGGGGCGGCGAGGCAATCCAGCTTGTCCATGGTGATCGCCCGGAGAGCGGTCGTGAGGCATACCAGGGACCCACGGCGTTGCCCACCCGGACAATCACCGTCACCCCGCCGTCACGAGGGCGCGTGCGGCGTGTCGATGCCTCGATGTCGTCGTGGACGCGCGCGCGGCCTCGGGCGTCGTGTCGTCGTGTCGTCGTGGACGCGCACGCGCACGCGCGTCCTCAGCGGCGCCTGAGCCGGCTCTTCGCGCTCTGCCGCCGATCGATGCTCGTCGCGGGCCGAGCGGACCGCCCGTTCGTCGGCGCTCGGCGGGGGTCGCCGCGGTCGTCCGCCTCCCACCCGTCGTCGTCCTCGTCTTCCTCGTCCTCGTCGTCGAACAGGTCGTCGTCGTCCTCGTCGTCGTCCTCGTCGCGCGCCTCGGCCCGGCGCACCTCGAGCCCGAGCATCGTGAGCGCCTGCTCGAGCGTCAGCGCCGTCTTCACGGCCTCGAGCTCGACCCCCATGGCCTGGAGCGTCATCGCTATCTCGGGGCTCAGCCCGGACAGGATGGTCGGTGTGCCCATGAGCCGCGCGGCGGAGGCCAGGTTCGAGAGCACCGCGCACAGGTGGCTATCCATGATCCAGACGGCCGTGAGATCGATGACCAGCCCCTTCGCGCCGCTCTCGTGGATGGCCCGCAGCACCTCGGTGTTCAGCTGCTCCGCGAGGTCATCGGTCACGTCCCCCTGGATGGGCACCAGGATCCGGTCCCACAGGTTGATGATGGGAAGGCGCTTGAGCTCCATGGTCATCCTAAGGTTCGATGTCGGCGATCAAGACCGTTGAGTCATCGTGCGAGCGCCGGTGTCGGCTCATGAGGGCGCGGCAGGCATCCGCGGCCTTCATTCCACGAAACAGCGATAGATCGAAGCGAGGGGAGACCCCGTCGGTGAACACGACGAGCCGGTCGCCCCGCGCGAGCTGCGCATCGAAGATCCGGACCTTGCTGAGCGATGCGCCGAGGATGCCCGGGCTCTGGAGCCACTGCACGCGCGTGCCGTGCGACATCAGCTCGACGTTGCCGATGCCGCAGCCCTGGAGCCGCCCCTCCCGGAAGCGACAGATCATGCCGGCGGCGCCGCGGGTGCCGCGGAGCCGCACGTGGAGGCGATCGATGAGGGCGCGGACGTCCTCGCCGCTCGGCGCGTCGGCGAGCGCCTTGAGCGCGACGTTCGCCGCGGCCGCCGCGTGCTCGCCGTGGCCGAGGGCGTCGATGACCGCGAAGAGGACGCCGTCCTCCCCGGCCCGCACGAACGCGGCGTCGCCGCTCACGAGCTCTCCGTCCTTGGGGAGGATCGCGTACTCCACGGAGAGCTTCACAGGTGGACCTCGATCTCCACCCGCGTGCCCTTCGGCCCCGAGTCGATATGAAAGCGATCGGCCAGCCGCTTGACCCCGATGATGCCGCGCCCCATACCGGTCTTGCTCTTGTAGCGCCCGGCGAGGATCTCCTGCAGGTTCTGGATGCCTGCGCCCTCATCCACGGCGACGATGAGGAAGCGGACCGGGCTGTCGCGCTGCACCGCGAGCTCGATCGTCCCGCCAGGGGTATAATGGACGATATTTCGCGCGAGCTCGCTGACGATGGTCGCGACCTTGTGCGACGTGAAGCTCTTTGCGCCGGCCGCATCACAAACGGCCTTCGCGCTCAGGCGCGCCTCGCTGATGTCGGCCTCCACGTGGATGACCATGACCTTCGAGCGCCGCGAAGGTCGTTCGCCGCCAATCGCCGAAATTTCCGACCTCAGCCGACCGAGCCGCGTCGGATCCACATAGAGGCGGGCTCGGCGCTCGATGCTCGGAAGGATGTCGGGGAGGTCGTCGAGCGAGAACGCCTCGGGCCGGATCTCCGCCTCCCGCATGGCCCGGAGCAGGACTCCCTCTGCGTTCATCGCCGAGAGATAGCCGAGCAGGACGTTGAGAATCTGTTCGTGCGCGGGAGTCATCCGGAAAGCGCCTGGACCGGCAGGGTACCGGGGCCCCGGGTCCGCGTCGAGTGCGCGGCGACGGCATCGCCGGGTTCGCCAGCTGTGAGGCGGAAACCGCCGGGCTCAGGCCGGACAGCGCTAGCAGGGCTCGCTCGGTCCATCGCCCGCATCGCGCAGGGCGTCGCCGTGTCGGTGCCCGCGTCCGTGCCCGCGCCGACCGGACGGCCCACGGCCGGATCCAAGCAACGCTCGTGCCTGGCTGACCGGCCCACCGAGGTCGCTCAGGCCGGGTAGTACGACGCCTGGCCTTGACGCAGCTCCTCGGTGATCTTGTTCTCCGCAAGGAGCTTCTTGAGCGGCTCCTGGAGCTCCGCCGCAGGGGTCCCCATCGCCAACGCAAGGTCGTCGATCCCTTGCCCAGGCTCGATCTCCACATGGGCGAGCAGCGCCTCGGCGATCTCGTCCCCAGAGCTCCCGGACGGAAGGCTCGCCGGGCTCGCGGGGTTCACCGGGCTCGCCGGAGCGGCCTGATCGGCGGCCTTCACGGGGGCCGCGACGGCGGGCGCCGGGGTGCGCGCGGCGCGCGACTTCGGCGCAGCGACGGCCGGACGCGCGCCACCTCCGCTCGTCCGAGGCGCGGCCGCCTTCTTGCGCGGCGCAGCGCGCGTCGGCTTCTTGGGCGACGGGGCGCTGCGGGGAGGCGCGGCCGGGCGGCTCGGCGCCGGAGCGCGCTCGCCCTTGCGGACCGGCTTGGCAGGAGTCGCGGCCGGCCCGGTCGATATCCCAGCGGCGCTGATGTCGACTTGCAGGTACCGCGCGGCGGTCCGGAGAACGTCCTTACGGACCAGCGCTCTCATGCCCTCCAGGAACTCGGCCACGGAAGCGCGAATCTCATTCTCGATCTCGACATCGGATATCACGCAGCCGCCGTCTCATGAATCCCTCGGAATGTCAACGTCTTCCACACACAGTGGCCCGCAAAGGCCGTAGAAACCAGGTGTTCCTGCGCCGGTCGGCGCTCGCGACCGGGCGCCGGATCCCTGGCTGGGGCCGCGCGCGTTCGGTGTGAATTTGCCGTTTTATCAAATGAAATGCTGGCAAGATCTGAAACGCATCGAGAGATCATGTCGGGCCCCTCCGTCCGCACGCATGGGCCGCACGCATGGGCCGCACGCATGGGCCGCACGCTCGGGCAGAGGTCGACTCGCCGCTCACGGCCGCGCCAGGGTGGCGGCCCTGTGGGTGTGCTCAAGCAGCCTTGACGGCGCGGAGCGACGCGCGGCGCAACGGGCGGAGCTGCGACGCCGCAAAGGCCGCGCCGAGGGCGAGCCCGCGGAGCGTCAGCCGCATGCTGAGAACGTCGAGATACCCCTCGCGGTGCAGGGCGGTGATCGCCCGGCGAACGTCGGTCCGACGCACCTGAAGGGCCGTGGTCAATGTGTCGAGGGTCACCGTCTTGCCCTCGCTCTGGAGGGCAACCAACGTCCGGAGAAGATGCGGAGCGAGGTCCTTGTTGGTCATGGCGCGCACCGTAACCGCCTCCTGAACGGCCGTACAGTTTGTGGCGACGTTTTTCTCCGAGCCGCCTGCGGGGAGCGCTGGAGACGCCCCGAAGGCGACCGTCGTCTATGGTAGGTCCTCCCCGTGCGCGCCGACGCCTCACCTCCTCAAGCCGTGATCCTCGCCGGCGGACTCGGCACCCGGATGCGCCCCCGGACGGAGCGCACCCCGAAATTCCTGCTGCCCGTGGCCGGGCGGCCGTTCGGGGCGTGGCTCCTCGAGCGGCTCGCCGCAGCGGGCTTTGGTGAGGTGGTCCTCTGCGTGGGCCACCTCGGCGACGCCGTTCGACGGGCGATGGGCGACCGGTTCGCGGGCCTGCCGCTCCATTATGCCGACGACGGCCCCGATCTCCTGGGCACGGCCGGCGCGCTGCGCCGCGCGCTGCCCCGGCTGGCCCCCGTGTTCCTCATGACCTACGGCGACTCCTACCTCCCCTTCGACTACCTGGCCCCGCTCCGGGACCTCCGCACACACCCCGGCGCGCTCGGAACGATGGCCGTGTACCGGAACGAGGGTCGGTTCGAGGCGTCGAACGCCGCGGTCTCGGGCGACCTGGTGGTGCGTTACGAGAAGCGGCGCGCGGGCGCGCCGCCCGACCCTGCGCTCGATCACATCGATTACGGCGCCACCGCGCTCCGCCGCGAGGTCGTCGAGGCGCTGCCGGCCGACGCGCCGCTCGGCTTCGAGGTCGTGCAGCGCGACCTCGCGGCGCGCGGCCTCCTCCGGGCCTTCGCGGTCGCGGCGCGCTTCCACGAGATCGGCTCCGAGCAGGGCCTCCGCGATCTCGAGGCCGCCCTCGCGACCGCGGCCGCGACGGAGGAGCGGGGATGATCGTCTCTCGCGCCCCGGTCCGCTTCTCCCTCGGCGGCGGCGGGACCGATCTGCCCGCGTACTCCGGCCGCTTCGGCGGCTACCTCGTGTCGGCCGCCATCGACAAGTACATCTACGTGACGGCCAACAAGCGCTTCCACCGGGACATCCGCCTCGCGTACTCCAAGACCGAGATCGTCCCCTCGGTCGACGCGATCGAGCACCCGATCTTCCGGGAAGCGCTCCGGATGCTGGGAATCGAGCACTCGATCGAGCTCACGAGCGTCGCGGATCTCCCGGCGAACTCGGGCCTCGGCTCGTCGAGCTCGTTCACGGTCGCCCTCCTCAATGCCCTGCACACGTACAAGCGCGACTTCGTGTCGTCCGAGCAGCTCGCCCGCGAGGCCTGCTCCATCGAGATCGAGCGCCTCGGAGAGCCGATCGGCAAGCAGGACCAGTACATCGCCGCTTACGGCAACGTCACGGCGTTCACGTTCTCTCCGGACGGCTCGGTGCACGTCGAGCCCGTCCCCGTCCGCGACGAGGTGCTGGACGAGCTCGAGAGCAACCTGCTCATCGTGTGGAGCGGCGTCGAAAGGCCGGCCAGGATCGTGCTCTCGGAGCAGGGCCGGCGGCTGCAAGACCTGGAGCCCGCGGTGGTCGAGCGGATGCACCGCATCAAGGAGATCGGCCGCGACGTGCACCGCATCCTCGTCACGGGCAGGCTCGACGACTACGGCGAGCTCCTCCACGCCCACTGGACCCAGAAGCGTAAGCTCGCGTCCAAGATGACCGACGAGGTCCTCGACGAGATCTACGAGATCGCTCGAGGCGCGGGGGCGCTCGGCGGCAAGCTGATGGGGGCCGGCGGCGGAGGCTTCTTCATGTTCTACGTCCGGCCGGCGGAGCGGCGCCGGGTGCTGGAGGCGCTCGCCGCGAAGGGCCTGCGCGTCCTGCGCTTCCGCTTCGATCTCGACGGCGCGCGCATCGTCGCGAACCTGCACCGATCGTGAGCGGGCGCGCCGGCGCACCCCTCCCGCTGGGCATTTCAGCGGGACTCTGGCTATAGATCGGCCATGCCTCAGAGCACGCACGACTTCGTCGAAAAGTACCTCCGCGAGACGTCCGAGATCGCCCTCGCGACGAGCCCCGACGACATGGCTCGCGTCATCGAGATCCTCTTCGAGGCGTACCGGAGCGATCGCACCATCTACACGTGCGGCAACGGCGGCTCGGCGGCCAACGCGAGCCACCTCGCCTGCGACATCGCCAAGTTCACGTGGGTCGATGGCAAGCGGCGCTTCAAGTGCACCTCGCTCTGCGACAACGCGGCGCTCCTCAGCGCCCTCACCAACGACGTCGGCTTCAACCGGATCTTCCTCGAGCAGCTCGACGGCCGCATGGTCGCGGGCGACGTGCTCGTGTGCCTGAGCGTGCACGGCGGCTCGGGCGCCGATCGCGCCGGCCCATGGTCGCAGAACCTCGTCGCCGCCGCGGATTTCGCGAAGAAGACGGGGGCCAAGGTGGTCGCGCTCGTCGGCTACGACGGCGGCGCCCTGCGCCAGATGGCCGACGCCAGCGTGATCGTGCCGAGGACGCGGGCGGGCTACACGTCGACGCCGCACGTGGAGGGCTTCCACGAGGTCTACCACCACCTCATCTGCGAGCGGCTCCTCCAGCTCGTGGCCGAGAGCTGAGCGCCGCGTGGCGAGGCGCGGGATCCTGCTCGACCGCGACGGCACGCTCATCGACGTGGTGCGCGATCACGAGCTCGGCGTCGTCGTGACTGCGTTTCATCCGGATCAGATCCGCATTCTCCCCGGCGTGATCGAGGGCCTGCGGCGCCTCGCGGACGCGGGCTTCCTGCTGGCGATCGCGACCAACCAGCCGGGCGCGGCGAAGGGCCAGGTCCCGTGGGGGGCGATCGAGCGCACGAACCGCGCGCTCGTCGATCGGCTCAGCGAGGCCGGCGTCGCGATCGCGGCGCTCGCGGTGTGCCCGCACCACCCCGAGGGCGGGCCGGGCGGCGATCCGGCGCTCATCCGCCCGTGCGATTGCAGGAAGCCGCGGCCGGGCATGCTGACGGCGCTCGCGCGCGACCTCGATCTCGACGTGGCGGCGAGCTGGATGATCGGCGACGCGCCGAGCGACGTGGCGGCCGCGCGCGCGGCGGGCATGCGGGCGGGCCTCGTCATGGATGGGCGCCGCTGCGAGCTGTGCCCGCTCCGCGGCGAGGCCGATCTCCCCTGCCCCGATCGCGCGGCGCCGCGCCTCGATCTCCTCGCCGCCGAGATCCTCGCCGGGCCGCGCGGCTAGCGGGCTCTTGTGCACCACGCGGAGCCGCGCCGCGCCGCGACGCACCGCAACGCCCGATAGCCCGCGCGCGGCGTGCTACCGTCCCGCCGTGACGCCTCCTCCGGATCTCGACGGCGGCGCGCCCGACGATCGGGGCGCCCGCGACGACACCCCGGCCACCGCGGCCGAGCTCGACGCCCGCCTCTCAGCGGCCCGCTACATCTCCGATCCGGCGACCTCGCTCGCCCTCTGGCTCGCCCTCCGGATGGCGCGGCCGCTGCTGCTCGAGGGGCCCGCCGGCGTCGGCAAGACCGATCTCGCCCGCGCCGCCGCCGAGGCGCTCGGCCGAGGGCTCATCCGGCTCCAGTGCTACGAGGGCCTCGACGAGGCGAAGGCGCTCTACGAGTGGGACTACGCGAAGCAGATGCTCTACACGCAGCTGCTGCGCGACGCCGTCGCGAAGGAGATCGCCGGCGCGGCGAGCCTCGCCGCGGCCGCGCGCGCGATCGCGGGGAGCGAGGCGTCGTTCTTCAGCGAGCACTTCCTGATCGCGCGCCCGCTCCTCGCGGCGCTGCGGAGCGCCGCGCCGGTCGTCCTGCTCATCGACGAGGTCGATCGCGCGGACCCTGAGTTCGAGGCGTTCCTGCTCGAGGTGCTCTCCGACATGCAGGTCACGATCCCCGAGCTCGGCACGATCCGCGCCGCGCACCCGCCGCTCGTCCTGCTGACGACGAACGCGACGCGCGAGATGACCGAGGCGCTGCGCCGCCGGTGCCTGCACGCGTTCCTGGACTACCCGCCTCCGTCGCGCGAGGTCGCCATCCTGAAGGTCGCCCTCCCGGGGATCGAGCCCCGCCTCGCGGCGCAGATCGTGGCGTTCGTCGGCGCCCTGCGGGCCATGGATCTGCGGAAATCTCCCGCGATCAGCGAGACGATCGACTGGGCCCGCGCGCTGCTCCTGCTCGGCAAGCGCGCGGTGACGCCGGAGCTCGCGCGCGACACGCTCGGCGTCCTGCTCAAGCACCAGAGCGACCGCGGCGACGCGGAGGCGAAGCTCGGCGCCCTCGTGCGTGCCGCCGAGCACGCGGGCGCGGACGAGCCGGCTACCTGAGCTCGGCCACCTTCTCGCCGAACAGCTTCTCGAGCCGCCCGAGCATGGCGTCGTTCGGCTCGACGCGCAGATCACGCCCCAGCGACAGCACCGCCTCTGCACCATCGTCGAGCTGGATCACGAGCTGCACCGGGCACACCCCTGGGCTCGCCCGCAGGAGCGCCCCGAGCCGATCGATGTGCTCGCGCCTGGCGCTGCGCGACTTCAGCGTGATCGCCACGCTCCGGGTCTGCGCGAGGATGGCGTCGGCGAGCGGCTGCACCTCGTCGAGCAGCAGGGTCGGCTCGCGCGGCGCGGCCTCGGCCTCCTCGGCCCCCTCGTCCACCATCGGGAAGCTGATCTTCCCCGAGATCAGGACCGGCTCCCCCCGGTTCAAGAGGTCCGCGTAGCTCTCGATCTGCTTCTCGCGCACCTTGACCTCGACCCGGCCCGTCGTGTCCTCGAGCACGAAGAACGCGATCTTGCCGCCGCCCCCCTTGAAGATGCGCTCTCGGTAGCCCTCGACCATCCCGCCGACGCGCACCCTGGCCCAGGCATCCATGCCGGCCAGCGCGCTCACCGCGGTCACGTCGAAGCGGTTCAGATCCACGCCGTACCGATCGAGCGGGTGCCCCGAGACGTAGAACCCGAGCGACTGCTTCTCCCGCGAGAGCGTCTCGCGCAGATCCCAGTCCTCGGCCGTCGGGTAATCGTCCAGCCTCACCTCGCTCTTGGACGCCACCGCCGCGAACAGGCCGATCTGCGCGCTGTTCCGCTCCTTGCTCGCGGAGCGCGAGCGCTCGAGCGCCCTGTCGATGCCGGCGAACGCCCGCGCCCGCGAGATGCCCCGCGCGTGGAGGCTCGCGTCGAACGCGCCGCACTGCACGAGCGCCTCGAACACGCCCTTGTTGACCCGCCGCGGATCGACCCGCTCGGCGAAGTCGAACAGATCCGCGAACGCGCCGCCCGCGTCCCGCGCCTCGAGGATCGCCTCGAGCGCCGACTCGCCGACGCCGCGGATCGCGCCCATTCCGAAGCGGATCTTCGGATCGTACGGGTCCCTCACCCGCGAGCCTCCGCGCCGGGTGCCGGTCACGCGCTTGCCGTTCGTCGCCGGCTTCGCGCTGTAGACGACGGTGAAGTCGGTCTTGGACTCGTTGATCTCGGGCGGGAGGATCTCGACCCCCCACGCGCGCCCCTCCGCGATGATCCGCACGACCTTCTCTATCTTGTCGCGGTCGGCCGTCATCAGCGCGCAGAGGAACTCGACCGGGTAATGCGCCTTGAGGTAGGCCGTCTGGTAGGTCAGCAGCGCGTACGCCGCCGAGTGGCTCTTGTTGAAGCCGTAGCCCGCGAAGTACTCGAGGAGCCCGAAGATGCGCTCGGCGTCCTCCGCCTTCACCCCGTTCTTGAGCGAGCCGTCGACGAACGTCGCCTTCTGCTTCGCCATCTCCTCGGGCTTCTTCTTGCCCATGGCGCGCCGGAGCAGATCGGCGCCGCCGAGCGTGTAGCCCGCGAGCTTCTGCGCGATCTGCATGACCTGCTCCTGGTAGACGATGACGCCGTACGTCGGCTGGAGGAGCTCGTCGACGAGCGGGTGCATCTTCTCGATCGGCTTGCGGCCGTGCTTGCAGTCGACGAAGTCCTTCACCATGCCGGTGCCGAGCGGCCCGGGCCGGTAGAGCGCCACGGCGGCGACGATGTCCTCGAAGGCGTCCGGCTTGAGGTCCTTGAAGAGCTGCTGCATGCCGCTCGACTCGAGCTGGAACACCCCGGTGGTCTCGCCCGACTGGAGGAGCGCGTAGGTGGCGGTGTCGTCGAGCGGCACCGTGTTCACGTCGAAGCGCTTGCCCTCCTTGCCCGCGAGGTCGGGCCGCGCGTTCACGAGCCGCACCGCGATGTCGATGACGGTGAGCGTCTTCAGCCCGAGGAAGTCGAACTTCACGAGCCCGGCCAGCTCGGCGTCGTCCTTGTAGTACTGCGTGACGAGCTGCTCGCCGTTCTTGAAGCAGGGGACGTGATCCCAGAGCGGCCCCTCGCTGATCACGACGCCGGCGGCGTGCATGCCCGCGTGCCGCGTCAGGCCCTCGAGCTTCTGCGCCTGCTTCAGGAGCTCCGCGACCGTGGGGTCGCTCTCCTTGAGGGCCTTGAGCTTCGGCTCGATCTCGAGCGCCTCGGGGATCGTGTACATGATCCCTGGGCTCTTCTGCGGGATGAGGCTCGCGATCTTCTGCGCCTCGTTCGCGGGGAACGCCATCGCCCGCGCGACGTCCTTGATCACGCTCCGCGCCTTGAGCTCGTGGAACGTCGCGATCTGCCCGACGGAGGGTTTGTCGGCCTCCTTGCTGTACTTCTTGGTGACGTAGGAGATGACCTCGTCGCGCCGATCCATGCAGAAGTCGACGTCGAAGTCGGGCATGCTCACGCGCTCCGGGTTCAGGAAGCGCTCGAACAGCAGGTTGTACGGGAGCGGATCGAGATCGGTGATCTCCATCGCGTAGGCGACGAGCGAGCCCGCGCCCGATCCGCGGCCCGGCCCGACCGGGATGCCGTGGTCCTTGGCGTACTTGATGAAGTCCCAGACGATGAGGAAGTAGCCCGGGAAGTCCATCTGGACGATGACGTCGAGCTCGATGTCGAGCCGCGCGCGGTAGGTCGCCTCGTCCACTCTCCTGCCCGTCTGCGCGATCTGGGCGAGCCGCTTCGTGAGGCCGTCGTGCGCCACGTGCCGGAAGTACGACGCCGAGTCCGAGAACCCGCTCGGCAGCGGGAACGTCGGGAGCATCGGCTTGCCGAGCTTGAGCTTCAGCGTCGAGCACCGCTCGGCGATCTCGAGCGTCGACCGCACCGCCTGCGGGTGGTCGCGGAACAGGTGCATCATCTCGTCGGCGGGCTTGAGGAACATCTCGAAGCTGCCGTGGTGCGCGGCGCTCGCCTCCGCGAACGTGCGGTTGGCCGCGATGCAGGACAGGTAGAGCTGCCCCTCGCCGTCCTCGCGCGCGCCGAAGTGCGCGTCGTTGGTCGCGACGAGCGGGAGCCCCAGATCGCCCGCCGCCCGCGCCAGGATGCCGTTGAGCACCGACTGCTCGACCAGCCCGTGGTCCTGCAGCTCGACGTAGAGGCTCCCCGGCTGGAAGCAGTCCCTGAGCCGGCTGAGCGCCTCGCGCCCCTCCCCCTCGCCCTGCTCGAGGATCCGCTGGGCGACCACGCCGCCCATGCAGCCGGTCAAGCCGATGAGCCCCGCGTTGTGCTGCGCCACCATGTCGAGCCGCACGCTCGGCGCGAGCCCGCTCGCGGGATCGACGTGCCCTTGGGAGACGATGCGGACGAGGTTCTTGTAGCCCTCCTCGGACGCGGCGAGCAGCACGAGGTGATCGACGGGCGTCTCGTCCACGCCCGAGCGCGACAGCTGCCCCGCGGCCGCGCCCCAGCTGCGGGCGACGTTGACCTCGCAGCCGATGATCGCGCCGATGCCCTGGTCCTTGCAGGCCTTGTAGTGCTGAATCGCCCCGAACATGTTCCCGTGGTCGGTCAGGGCGACGGCGCGCATTCCCAGCGATTTGGCGCGCGCGGCCAGGTCCTTGACGCGCAGCGAGCCGTCGAGGAGCGAGTACTGCGAATGCACGTGGAGGTGGATGAACTCAGCGGTCACAGCAGGCTTCCAGGGGGCTTCTCATCGTGGTGGTAGTCGGGAAAGAACGGTAATCGTGGAGAATCGCGGAGAATGGTGGAGAGCGAGTTCGGGAGGCGCTGGGACAATCCACCAGCGCTCGCCGGCGGGCTCACATATAGCGCATTGCGCAGCGGGGATCGCCCTTGATGAGCCGCGCAGGCCGGCGCTAGCATGTGCGCCCGTTCGAGAGCACTTGCCTGATCCGGGGTGGGGTTTCCAGAAAGTGAGGTCGATGATGCGTCAATCCCGTATCGCCGTCGCGGTGTATTTGGCGACCGCGCTCGTGTCCGCTGCCGGTTGTGGCTCCGAGGCCACGGCGCCTGTCGTTCAAGACGTCGACCTCGGTCAGCCACCCGCGCCGGGGCCGGAGCAGGCGGGGGATGGCGAGGGCGTCGCGTTCGCGATCGACCGGCTCTTCCTCGGCGATACCGATCGCGACGGGAAGAAGGTGGCCGGCAGCTGGAAGCAGTACGGGTTCAACCTCGACGGCAAGATGTCCAGCACCGTATCACAGGACCTGTGCAAGCCGGTGGATGACACCGCCCCTTCGGAGGTCTATCCGGACGGCGCCGACGGGATCGACAACGCCTTTGGCAGCAAGCTCGTCGGCCTCATCTCCAACCTCCTGACCGAGCCGTCGACCCGGGTCAGCGACGCCATCGGCAACGGCGATTTCACGGTGATCTTGAAGGTCGACGGGCTCGGCGAGCGGTCGTCCTACAACCCCCTCACCGCGAAGCTCTACGGCGGCGCCACGCTGGGCGCGGCGCCCACCTGGGATGGCGCAGACCGGTGGCCTGTCGTACCGGAGCTCCTCGACGACGCTCAGGACGTCGAGAGCTCCAAGGTGGTGTTCCCGGCCAGCTACGTCGTCGACGACACATGGGTTTCGGGCCCGGATTCACAGGTCACGTTCCAGCTGAACCTGACGGTCTCGGACACCATCATCGGCCTCACGATCCGCAACGTGAGGATCGCGATGGAGCTCGCGCCCGATCACAGATCGGTGGTCAAAGGGACCATCGCGGGCGTGCTCGAGACGGCTGTCCTCGTCGAGGAGCTCCGCGGCGTCATCGGCGCCGTACAGCCGAATTTCTGCGAAAGCGCCGCGCTGGAGACGATCCTCGACCAGGTCCGCCGCGCCTCGGACATCATGAAGGATGGCAGCCAGGACCCGAGCAAGGAGTGCGACGCAATCTCCATCGGCATCGGGTTCACCGCGAAGACGGTCCAGCTGGGCGAGATCGCGCCGCCTGCCGAGACGACCGGCGTGCCGTGCCAGCCGGCGCCCGCTGACGAAGGCTGATCGCCGCGCGACTCCCATCCACCGGCGGCCGCCGCGTCGCGCACGCCTCCTCGGCTCCGCGGGCACCTCCCGGGTGCCCGCGCCCGCCGGAATCCCCACAGCCTGCGACGTGCAGCCTGCTCCGCTGGCTCCGACCACCCGCGAAGATCGTGCTCGCGCTTGAGCCGTCGCGCCCCCCGCGAGCGTCTCAAGGAGCGACCCCACCCGTCCAGGGTACGCGCTGAGGCAAGGGAGGTCTTGCCAGCGCGCTCTCTCGGTCCGCCCGCTGGTGGGCGGGCCGCGAGGCGCCCTCTTCCTGGTTTCGTTCGTCCTGACTTTTCGCTAGAAGTCGGCATCGCTTCGAGCGTCCACCACGCAAGTACCCGATGGCGGTGAAGATTCATGGCGAGCCGCCGTCCAAGGGCGTCCGCCCGGCGGGTCGCCGATGCGAGCTCTGGCTCGTGCCCCTCAGAGGAGAACAAGGTCCATGCGTAGATACGTCGCTTCCGTTCTGTGCGCCGTGATGATGATTGGCGCTGCCGCCGCGACGGCGGGTTGCACGGCCAGCGCCTCGTTCAACGCCGGCAAGGAGCCGGTGGCCGAGCCCCCGCCCCCGCCCCCGCCGGAGCCGAAGCCCGAGCCGAAGGAGGAGAAGAAGCCCCGCCCGCGCTTCAAGCTGACGTTCAAGCTCAAGGGCAACGAGGTCTCTCTCCCCGGCCCGGTGGTCTTCGAGACGAACAGCGACAAGCTCCTGCCCGAGAGCGACGAGGTCCTCAACCTCGTCGACGAGTTCCTGAAGCAGCGGGAGGACGTCAGCCTGCTCCGCGTCGAGGGCCATACCGACTCGGACGGTGAGGACGCCGCGAACCAGACGCTGTCCGAGAAGCGCGCGATGGCGGTCGCTCGCTGGCTCGTCGCGAAGGGGAACGACTGCAAGCGCTTCATCGCCGTCGGGTTCGGCGAGACCAAGCCGGTCGCCGACAACAACACGCCCGAGGGCAAGGCCCAGAACCGCCGCACCGGGTTCTTCATCGCGGCCATCAAGGGCAAGGCGGTCGACAAGCAGCCCGTGGACGGCGGCGGCAAGGTCGCCGGCGACGCCTGCAAGTGACGCCGCTGCGCCCGGGCGCGCTTCGTGCCGCGCGCCGCGCTCACCGCGGGCCCGGGCACGTCGGGGCGCTCCCCTTCTGCTGACAGCGGCGCCGGTGGCCGGTGCCGCTGCGTTCTCCGCGCGCCGGCGGCCGACGCCGCCCTGCGATCCTTCTTTTCTTGCCTCCCCCACCAGCTTCACTATCGGTACGTCTCCACGACATGCGGAGACGTCACGACAGGTCCCTGGGTCGCCTCCTTTCCATCGCCCTCCTCGCGGTCGGCCTCTCCGGCTGCACCTCCGGGGCGGGCGACGTCCGCCCGTGGACGCGGGACGACCACGATCCGCCGAACCCCGGCGAGGGGCAGGGCCAGGGCGGCAAGGTAGCCGCTCGGCCGGTCGCGTCCGATGAGACCGATCCAGGGCTGATCGAGCTCGCCTGGCAGCGAAATTGCTCCACCTGCCACGGCAGGGCCGGGCGCGGCGACGGCCCGCAAGGCCCGATGGTCCGCGCCCCGGACCTCACCGACGCGGCATGGCAGGATCGTGTGACCGACGCCCAGATGGCCGACACGATCAGGAAGGGCAAGAACAAGATGCCCGCCTTCGACCTGCCGCAGCCGGTGATCGAGGGCCTCGTGAAGCGCGTCCGCACCAACCGAGCGCGCTGAAGCTCGATGAGCGCGACCCCGCAGCACGATTTCGATGAGGCGCCGGAGGAGACGCCGGCGGAGCCGGAGGGCCGGCCGCCGTGGGTCCGGCGTCTCGCGCCAGCGATCCTCCTGCTGGGTGCGCTGGTTGCGGGGAGCATCCTCTTCAAGCGCCTGCCCGAAGAGCGGGAGGTCGAGCTGCGGCTCGACGACGCAGCGACTGTCGTGCAGCTCGACGTGACGTGGACGGATTCTTCTTCGGGCGACCGTGCGGACGACACGGCGACGGTCATCGACAGCTCATGGCGCTTCGCCGAGGGCACGGCCCCACGGGCTGTCCTCACGAAGGTGTCGCTCCCGGACGGCCTCTACCAGGTGGAGATCACGGTCGGCAGGAAGGGCGGGCGCGACGTGACGAGCCGGGCCGTCACGCTCGCGGACGAGTCCCGGATCACGCTGTTCGTGCGTTGAACGGCGCCCCGCGCGTTCCCGCCGGCCTCGCGGAGCGCGCTTCGGCCGGCGCTCCTGGAGCGAGCCCGACAGCATCCGGATGCGCCGGAGCCCCGCCGCCGTGAGTTGCCGCCGCCCGGCGCACGAGACCGTTGACGCCCGGAAACCGACAAGCAAGGCACCGCCGTGAGTTGGACGCGTGTCTGTGAGGTACCACCTCGCGTCCAGCAAGCCGCACGCAGCCCTTGATGAAAGGCCTTCGCTCTTAATTATAAATCGTTGTTATTGTTGACATTTTCTTGCTTCCAGTGGCAACGTTTCGGGTGGGAATGGAATGTGAGAACGAATTCCCTTGATGCGTTCCCCCCGAAACCGCTACTTCTTGGCCCGCGGAAGCAGGGCGTGGCACCTTATCCTACAACCACTTACACGCTCTGACTGGGACGACCGTGGTGCATCGTGGTGCCCCCCCGGAGGGAGCGACCATGCGGCCTGTACAGTGCCGCTGGAGGCGGAGAAGGAGAACCGATGAGGATCACCCCGTGGTATCTGGCTGCGCTCGCCCCGTTCGCCGCCATTGGTTGCAGTGGCGCGTACCTCGGTCACGCCGCTGTCGTCGCATTGACGATCGGCATCTTCCTCGGGACCCTTTCGCTCGGCCGCACCCCGAGCTCGAGCCCCGCCCCGCCGAACGCCCCTGTCTCCTGACTTTCTCGCCCAGCTGCCGCCTGCTGCACCTCGACGCGAGGGTTTCCCGAGCGCGCGACAGCGCTGGCGCTTACGCTCGGGGAGCGTGAGGTCATGACGCAAGACGCCTCGGTCGGCCGGCTCAAGCGGCTTGAAGATTTCACGCTCATGGACCTGGAGTCCGTGCACCTCATCCTGCGCGGCGACTCGGTCATCGACTGGAGGAGGCTCAACCTGCAGGGCGAGCAGGCGGCGCGGGATCTCTTGCTGGCGCAGGAGTTCCGCCCGGACGAGCCGGGGGATCGCGCCCACCTCGAGAGCGTCAAGAACGAGGCGATCGCGTACCTGCGCCGCCATTTCGAGTTCCCGATCCCGAGCCCGGTCGCCCGGGCCTCGGTCGAGGAGATCCTGCTGCTCGCCTCGGCCAAGGGCCACCGCCAGCTCTGCGCCTGCACGATCCTCAAGGCGATGCACATCATCCATCACCTGGCCGGGCGCGAGCTCCTCTTCTCGATCCCCATGTCGGACCAGGACGTCTTCCACCTCGTCGAGGAGAAGGTGTACCGGGTGATCGGCGGCATGCTCGCGGCGGGCTTCCCGATCACCGAGTTCATCGGCGGGCGGAAGAACAAGGACTCGCTCTACACGAAGCTCCTGTCGAAGACCGACACGACCGCGGCGGCCATCTACGACAAGCTCCGCTTCCGCATCGTCTGCCGCACCGTGGACGATCTGCTGCCGGTGCTCCTGTACCTGTCCGAGCGGCTGTTCCCGTTCAATTACGTCGTGCCAGGCGAGAGCACCAACACGATCCTGCGGTTCCGGAGCTACTGCGAGACGCGGCCCTTCCTTCAGCCGATGCTCGACGCGTTGCAGACCGACGTCGACGACGGGCTCACGGCAGGCGACAACAGCTTCAGCGATCGGAGCTACCGCGTGATCCACTTCGTCGTCGATCTGCCGGTGCGGCTCCCCGCCGAGATCCTCGACATGGCGCCGCCCGCGGCCTGGGCGCTCGGGCCGATCATCTTCGTCCTGTGCGAGTTCCAGCTGATCGACCGCGAGACCGAGGCGGCGAACGAGGTCGGCGAGGCGAGCCACGCCAGGTACAAGGAACGGCAGAAGCAGGCCGTCATGCGCAGGCTCAAGCTCGGGGTCCGCTCCACCCGCGACCCGGCGAGCGGCGGACCCAAGCGAGATCGCTAGGCGCCGCGCTCGGCGCGAGTCGCCGTCCAGACGCCGTAACCGAGTGGGCAGACCGGAGAGATCCGCGAGACATCGGGGGTGGGTCCCCGGAGAGCGGCACGCGTGAGCAGGGCGGCGAACACCGCTGCGACGCCGGGAGCAGTCGGGCTATCGGAGCAGAGGCCGCCGAGCGAACAGCATGGACGGTGACCGACGGCGCTCGATCGAGGAGGCCTGCCAGCCCCTCAATGACACCGCCGGACGAGCGGGCTCAGATGCGGCCCTTCAGCGCGTCGCGATCGAGGACGACGATCCGGCGGCGATCGATCTCGATCACCCCCTTGCGACGGAGATCGCCCAGGGTGAGCGTGACGGTCTCGCGCGTGGAGCCGATCATGCTCGCCATCTCCTGATGGGTGAACGGCGCGGAGATGAGCACCCCGCGCGGATCGGGGATGCCCCAGCGCGTCGCGGCCTTGAGCAGGAACTCACAGAGGCGGGCCTCCACGTTGCGGAAGAGCATGGACGCCAGGCGCTCCTCGGTGTCCGTGTGCCGCTCGACCAGCGTGGTCACGATGGCGGCGGCGAAGTTGGCGTCGGTCGCCATCAGGTTGCGCACCGTCGCGAGGGGGACGAGGAGCGCCTCGACGTCCTCCGTGGCGATCGCGCTCTCCCGGTGGGCCGTGACGCCCCCGAGCGCAGCCTCGCCTAGCACGTCGCCGGCCCCTCTGTAGCCGAGCGACAGGCTGCGCCCGTCGCTCATCCCACGCACCAGCCGGACTCGGCCGAGGCTGAGCATGGCAAGCGCGGTCGCTGCGTCGCCCTGCGTCACGAGGTGACGCCCTTTCGCGACGCGTTGGATCGTCCCTCCGTCCGCCAGCGCCGACTGCGTGGCCGGGGAGGCCGCGTTGCCGATCGCGCCGCGCCGGACAACCCGCCGTTTGCGGGAGTCCAGGTCGAGTCCACCGTCGTTCCCGAGCGCGCCAGGCTGCACCCTGACGCTCCGTGCCATCGCATCCTTACCCATCATCATCGCGGCTGCTCCTGCGGTTTGCGGTGTCGCGGTCCTACTGTTCCGGGGGGCCCCCACCGGCTGGGGGGGGCCCGACTTGTGCCGGAACCTCCCACTTGCGTTGACATCCTGGATACCCGGCCCGTACCTTTCGGTTCGAGCCGGGCACGCCCCGTGAATGAACCCCTGCACGGGGGAGCCAGTTCGACCGCTCCTCCAGCTACGGACGTTGGATGCGCCTCTTTAGCGGCAAAATTACTCCCCTCACAGAAGAACTCGTCCGCGCGCTCGTGGACAACCGCGATATCGAGTGCGAATCGAAGAAAGAGGTCGCGCTCGACGTCGAGTCGGTCTTCACGAGCTACCTGCACGCAGAGCGGGAAGCGACCGAGCGGGCGAAAGAGATCCTCCAGGCACGCGGACTGCCTCAGGGCGAGTTCAACCGGGTCAAGCGCCTGGCCGCGGAGCAGAAAGGAATCAAGACCGGCGAGGAAACCATGGATTATCTCCTCGACCAGCTGCTCGAGATGCTGATGCACTCGAACAACGTCGAGGAGGTGTTCGTCGAGGACCACGACCTGCGCCGCCGGATAAGGCCCATCCTTCGAAAGTACCTCGAGATGGACGAGGCGCTCGACACCGAGGTGCGCGGCAAGCTCCGCCACGTGCAGGAGGGCTCCCGCACCTGGGAAATCGAATACCAGCGGGTCATGGGCGAGATCCAGCGGCGCAAGGGGCTGCTGTAATCGCCGCCGCCAGGCAGGCGGGCTCTCCGCCGAGCAAGCGAACCGCCTGCGGCGTTTGCCGGTCCACGAGACGCCGTCCGCCCATGGCCTCGGTGCCCGATCCGCAGGGAGTTCGCCTGTAGGATAAGCGCGCACCACCTGCGACCATACCCGAGGCGGAGCGTTCCTTCTGCCAGATCGGGCTTCGTCGTGGTACCGGAGGACATCATGAGCTGGATTCCGAAGGTCGAGGCGAAGCGCCACTTCTGTCATAAATGCAAGAACGAGCTCATCTTCGAGGTGAAGCTCCAGCGCGCGGACACCTGTCCCCACTGCGGTGTCGACCTCCACTGCTGCAGGAACTGCGAGAACTGGGACCCGGCCGCGCACAACCAGTGCAAGGAGCACATCGCCGAGTACATCCCGGATCGGGAGAGAGCGAATTATTGTACTTTCTTCACGTTCAAGAACGGCGTACCGGAAGACAACTCGAAGCGCATCGCGGATTCTCGCTCCAAGCTCGACAACCTTTTCAAGAAGAAGTAGGCGCCCGCTGGGGGAGCACGCACATGTCCACGCCTCGCTACTTGATCACCGGCGGTGCCGGGTTCATCGGAAGCAACCTCGTCGCGGCGCTGACCGCCGCCGGCGAGCGGGTCCGCGTCCTCGATAACCTCGCGACCGGCCGATGGGAGAACCTCGACGGGCTCCCCCACCAGTCGCTGATCGAGCGCATCACGGGGGACATCCGGGACGCGGCGGCGGTCGCGACGGCGGCCAAGGGGGTCGAGGTCATCCTCCACCAGGCCGCGCTCGGCTCGGTCCCGCGCAGCGTCGAGTCGCCCATCGAGTCGAACGCCGTCAACGTCGGCGGCACGGTCACGGTGCTCGACGTGGCGCGCCGCCAGGGCGTGCGCCGGGTGCTCTTCGCCGCGTCGTCCAGCGCGTACGGCGAGACGCCCGTCCTCCCGAAGCACGAGGGCATGGAGCCGATGCCGCTGTCGCCCTACGCGGTCACGAAGCTCGCCTGCGAGCACTACATGAAGGTCTTCGCGGGCATCTACGGCATCGAGACCCTGAGCTTGCGTTACTTCAACGTCTTCGGGCCGAACCAGACGCCGGACGGCGCCTACGCTGCGGCGATCCCGCGGTTCGTCGACGCCGCCCTGCAGAGCCGGCCGATCCCGATCTTCGGCGACGGCGAGCAGACGCGCGACTTCTGCTTCATCGAGAACACCGTGCTCGCGAACCTCCTCGGCGCGACGTCGTCGAAGAAGTTCAAGGGTGAGGTCATCAACATCGCCGGCGGACGCAGGATCGGGCTGAATGAGCTCTGCAAGGAGATCTCGCGGGCCCTCGGGCGGGACGTCGCGGTCGAGCACCTCCCCGCCCGCGCCGGGGACATCCGCCACTCGCTCGCCGACATCTCGCGCGCGGCCGAGCTCATCGGGTACGAGCCCCGCGTGCGCTGGGAGGACGGCATCGTCCCCACGGTCACGTACCTGCGGACGCTCCGTGAGAAGGGCCCCGCGGCCGCGTCGGCCACGGTGACCTGTGGCAAGGTCCCGCTGCCCAAGGCCCAAGGGGCCTCGGACAGCGGACAAAAGGCGAGCTAGGTAGAGCGGGGGCGGCTCGTGCGGAGCATGACCGGCTTCGGGCTCGGTGACGCTTCGCTCACCGATGGGCGCGTCGTCGCCGAGATCCGCTCGGTGAACCAGCGCTTCCTCGACGTGCGCGCGCGGCTCCCGCGCGAGCTCGTCGATCTGACGATGTTCGCCGAGCAGGTGGCGCGCGAGCGCCTGCGGCGGGGGCGCATCGAGATCATCGTGCGCACCGAGGGCGCGGTGCTGGCCCCGAGCACGCTCGACAAATCGAAGGCGCGCGCGGCGTTCCGCGACCTGGCGGAGCTCCGCGACGAGCTCGCGCCGGGCGCCGACGTGCCGCTCTCGCTGCTCTGCGCCGTGCCGGACCTCTTCGCGCCCGCCGGCGGCCACGAGATCGCGGCCGTCCGCGCGGCGCTCAAGCTGGCCATCGAGCGCGCGATCGACGCGATGGAGGGCATGTGCCTGCGCGAAGGCGAGGCGCTCGCCAGCGACATGCGCGGGCGGGTGGCCACGTTGCGCGCGCTCGCGTCCGAGGTCGTCGCGCGCGCGGACGAGGCGCGCGAGGCGCTCAGGCGCCGCCTGCGCGAGCGGGTCGAGCGCCTGCTCCAGGGGGTCGAGGCCGGCTTCGAGGCGACGCGGATCGAGGCCGAGGTGATGCTGCTCGCCGAGCGCAGCGACATCACCGAGGAGGTCACCCGCCTCCGGAGCCACCTCGACCAGTTCGGCGGCGCGCTCGCGGCCCCGAGCGGCGACCCTTGCGGAAGGAGGCTCGACTTTCTGCTTCAGGAGATGGTACGCGAGGCGAACACGCTGGGCTCCAAGGCGCAGGACGCCGCCATCTCCCATCACGTCGTGGCGATGAAGGTGGAGCTCGAACGCCTGCGGGAGCAGGTCCAGAACATCGAGTGACAGGAGAGCATGTCGACCGAAGCACTCAGTGACGACTTCCTCCTCCTCATCGTGTCGTCCCCGTCCGGCGCGGGGAAGACGACGCTCTGCGGGAGGCTGCGCAGCGAGTTCCCCGACCTGCGCTTCTCGGTCTCCCACACGACCCGGCGCCCGCGCCCGAACGAGGTCGACGGCCGGGAGTACCACTTCGTCGACCCGAACACGTTCGAGCAGATGATCCGCATCGGCGCGTTCGCCGAGTGGGCCAGGGTGCACGATCACCTCTACGGCACGAGCCTGAAGGAGATCGAGATCGCCCGCGCCACCGCGCGCGGCGTGCTCTTCGACATCGACCACCAGGGCGCGCGGCAGATCAAGGCGAGCCTGCCCGAGGCGGTCGCCGTGTTCATCCTCCCCCCGTCGCTCGCCGAGCTCGAGCGGCGCCTGCGCGGGCGCGGCACCGAGGACGAGCCCACGACGCTCCGCCGCCTCCGCAACGCGAAGGGCGAGATCGAGCATTACGGCTTCTTCGACTACGTGATCGTGAACGACGAGATCAACCGCGCCTACGAGCAGCTGCGGTCGCTCGTCTTCGCCGAGCGGTGCCGCCGCCAGCGGCGCGCGGCCCTCTGCGAGCGGCTGCTCTCGGAGCGGAGGTTCGAGCGATGAGCGCGACGCGCGACGTGCTCGCGATCATCGGCGGCAGCGGCGTCTACGAGATGGGGTGGCTGGAGGACGTCGAGGAGGTCTCGGTCTCCACCCCCTTCGGGCTGCCGAGCGACGTGGTGCTGCGCGGGCAGGTCAAGGGCGGCGACGCGACGGTGCTCTTCCTGCCGCGCCACGGCCGCGGGCACCGCTTCTCGCCGTCGACGATCAACTACCGCGCGAACATCTGCGCGCTGAAGATGCTCGGCGCCACGCACGTGCTCAGCGTGAGCGCCGTCGGCTCCCTGCGCGAGGACATCGTGCCTGGCGACCTCGTCGTCGTCGACCAGTTCATCGATTTCACGAAGCGGCGGATCTCGACGTTCTTCGACGAGGGCCTCGTCGCCCATGTGCCGTTCGCCGATCCGGTGTGCCCGATCCTGGCGAGCGCCGTCCACGACGCGGCGCTCGCCACAGGCGCGCGCGTCCACCGCGGCGGCACCTATGTCTGCATCGAGGGCCCTCAGTTCTCGACGCGGGCCGAAAGCCGCATGTTCCGTATGTTCGGCGCGCATGTCATCGGGATGACCAACTTGCCCGAGGCGAAGCTCGCTCGCGAGGCGGAGCTCCCCTACGCCACGCTCGCGCTCACCACCGACTTCGATTGCTGGCACGTCAGCGAGGAGGCGGTGAGCGTCGAGGCGGTCATCGCCGTGCTCAACCGCAATATCGGGTATGCGCGGGACGTCGCGAAGTCCCTTGCCCGCAAGCTCCCCGACGTGTCGCAGAGCCCGGCCCGTAACGCGCTGGAGAAGTGCATCATGACCGCGACCGGCGCGTCATCGCCCGACGCAGAGGCGCGGCTCGAGTGGCTCATCGGCCCTCGGCGCAAGGCCGACTGAGCTGACCTCAGCACCCCTCGGAGCTGCACCTGCTCCTCCGCGCAGCGGGTCGGAGGGGGCGCGAGGGGGGGCGCGAGGGGAAAGGCGGGCTCTGCTGGCCTCGGGTGCTCCCGCGGCGCAGCGGCGCTGTCGCAGAAACGAAACGCGCGGCTAGCGGCTACGCACAAACCTGGCTAAGAGGCGTCCTGTGACGACCTCATCCGCGATCCTCATCATCGGCTCGATGGCGTTCGACGACCTCGAGCTCCCCTCCGGCAACGAAAGAGACGTCGTCGGTGGCTCGGCCACCTACTCGGCGTTCGCTGCCTCGTGCTTCGCTCCGGTGCGCACCGTGGCCGTGGTGGGCGATGATTTCCCCGAAGAGACCCTCGCGGCGATGCGATCCCGAGGGATCTCGATCGAGGGCGTCGAGCGCGCTCCAGGGAAGACGTTCCGCTGGGCCGGGCGCTACGACGTGGATCTCATCCATCGCACGACGCTGGACACGCAGCTCAACGTGTTCGCGTCGTTCGCGCCGAAGCTGCCGGAGACCTACCGCGACACGCCCTTCCTGCTGCTCGGCAACATCCATCCCGCGCTCCAGCTCGACGTCCTCGAGCAGGTCCGCGCGCCGCGCTTCGTCCTCGCCGACACGATGAATTTCTGGATCGAGGGGGAGCCGAAGGCGGTCGCGGCGATGCTGCGCCGCATCGACACGCTCGTGGTCAACGACGAGGAGGCGCGCCAGCTCTCGGGCAAGTACAACATCCGCCGCGCGGCGAAGGAGATCCTGTCCCGCGGTCCGCGCCGGCTGATCATCAAGCGTGGCGAGCACGGCGCGCTGCTCTTCGACGAGGAGGGCGTGTTCGCCGCGCCCGGCTTCCCGCTCGAGGACGTCATCGACCCCACGGGCGCCGGCGATGCCTTTGCCGGCGGGCTCATCGGTTACCTGGCGTGCCAGCCGGAGATCACGCCGCTCGCGCTCCGGCGCGGCATGCTCCATGCGACGGCGACGGCGTCGTTCTGCGTCGAAGCGGTCGGCACGCGGCGGATCGCGACGGTGACTCGAGCCGACATCGCGGCGCGACTGACCGAGATCCGGGCGCTGTACGAGTTCGGCGCAAGCACCATGTGAAGCCCGCCCGGGGGCGGCGCGGGCGCGGGCGCCTGCCGTGTGCGGTCGCTGTTCACCTTCCGGCGCATAGCCGTGCTAGACGACCGTCAAAGTGAACATGAACCTCACCACCCGTACATTCGCAGGCATTGCCTTGCTGGCCCCCCTCGTCTTCGGCTGCGCGGCCCGTACGGCGCCGTTCGACGAGATGGACAAGGCGCAGATCACGGTCCTCCGCCTCCAGGGGCAGGAGCTGGCCCCGACGCCCGTGGCGACGACCGGGGCCCCCACCCTCATCCCGGGCATCCCGCCCGAGCTGCAGCAGATGGGGCAGGCAGCCCTTCAGGGGCTGCAGCAGGCGCTGCCCGGGCTCATCCCGCCGAACCTCATCCCGGGGCAGACCGCCAGCACGCCCGTCCTGCCCGCGCAGCCGCGCTTCAAGAACTTCGTCATCCTCCAGCAGCGTCAGCTCACGACCAGCGACGCCGACGAGGAGCTCAAGGACCAGATCCTCGACGTCTTCGGCGACGAGGACAGCTTCACCGCGGACCGCGGCAACTGCTTCTATCCCGGCCTGGGCATCTCGATGGTGCGGCCGAACAACCCCACGCCGGTCGACCTGCTCGTCTCCTTCTCGTGCAACCAGGCCATGGGAGACGGCTTCCGCTGGCCTTACGCGACCAACGGCTTCTCGTCCGAGACCCACCAGAAGCTGAGCGAGATCTACCAGCAGCTCTGGGGACAGGCGGTCCCGCCCGGCGCGTGATCCCCTGCCGCGGCGAGGAGCTCCGCTGGTCTAATTTGTAATCAGTACCACATATCGTGACCGCAGGGTCCGGATGGCTAGACTTGATCGAGCTTCCGAGGTCCCCGCGTATCGGTCAGGAGCGCGCCGCACGACGTCATGAACCCCCAACCCCAGCTGTTGCCGGGAAAGGAGCTCGGGCACTACGAGCTCCTCCTGCCCATCGCGCAGGGGGGAATGGCCACGGTGTGGGCCGCGCGCCACAAGGGTCGTCGTGGCTTCCAGAAGACGGTCGCCATCAAGACGATGCTGCCGTCGCTCTCGGATGATCCCCAGTTCGAGAAGATGTTCCTCGAGGAGGCGCGGCTCGCCTCGGGGATCCATCACCCGAACGTCGCCGAGCTCCTCGACCTCGGCGAGCAGGACGACGTCCTCTACATCGTGATGGAGTGGGTCGACGGCGAGGCGCTGTCGGTCATCGCGAAGGCGGCGAGCAAGCGCGGCGTGGCCGTCCCGCTGCGCATCGCGCTCCGCGTCCTCGGCCGCGCTTGCCTCGGCTTGCACGCCGCGCACGAGCTCCGGGACCCGCAGAACGACGACCAGCTGCTCGGGCTCGTGCACCGCGACGTGTCACCCCAGAACATCCTCGTGACGTACGACGGCCACGTGAAGCTCGTGGACTTCGGGGTCGCCAAGGCCACCAACCGCACGCACAACGACACGACCGCGGGACAGATCAAGGGCAAGGTGCCGTACATGTCCCCGGAGCAGGCGCGAGGCGAGCGGGTCGACCGGCGCACCGACGTCTTCGCGATGGGGATCGTGCTCTACAAGTTGACGACGGGAGAGCACCCCTTCGCCGCAGAGAACGACCTCCTCACGCTCAGGTACATCACCTCGCGACCGGCGCTCTCGCCTCGCCTGAAGAACCCGGATTTCCCGCCCGAGCTGGACCAGGTGCTGATGAAGTGCCTGCAGAAGGAGCCGGAGCGGCGGTACCAGACGATGCTCGAGCTGGAGAGCGCCCTGGAGGCCGTGCTGGCCAGGGAGCCGACGGTGACGGACCACGACGTCGGGGCGTTCGTGCGCGGGCTCCTGGGAGAGCGCAACCAGCGCCGGCGCGCAGCGCTGCGCGACACGGTCCGCATGCTCGACGAGCGCGCCGCCCACCCGCCCGAGGCGATGCTCGTTCGCGACAGCATCAGCGAGCTCTTCTTCACGCAGCTCCCTCCTGGTCACCCGAACGCTCAGCTCCCCGCGCCCCGCCGGAGCACGCCCGCGCCCTCGCGACAGGCGCTGCCGTCGCTGCCATCCGAGTCGCGGATCCCGAGCTCGCCTGGCCAGGACACTCAGCTGGGCCCGATCGAGGTCCCGGCGGCGCGCCGCCGCTCGGGGACGCGGGTCGCAGCCGCTGCGCTCGCGCTCATCACGTTGCTGGGCGCCGGGGTGATGTGGCTCCGGCGGACCGCGCCGCAGCAGAGCACGTCCGAGGAGCTCACGGTGCACGCCCACGGCGCTGGCCCGGCGGCGACCGCGGCCACGACGGGCGCAGCGCCAAGGCCGGACGGCGCGCCCACGCTCCTGGCCGACCACGGCGGCGTGGATGCTCGGTCAGCCCCCGAGGCGAGCGACCCGGAGGGGCGCGGGGCGAGCGCTCCGGACCCGACGGCCAAAGGCGCAACGACCGCCGCGACGCCGAGCGCGACGGCTGCTGGATCGAGCGCCACGAGCGCGCGCAGAACAACCCCGGGCAAGCGTCCATCGACGAAGTGGGTACCGACCGTGACCAACCCCGGGTTCTGAGCGGCCGCAGGGCGCGGCAGCTCCGCGACGCGCTCCTCCTGGCAGCAAGCCTGGGCGTCGTAGGCGGCGCCCTGCTGTTGCGGCGGAGCCGAGCGTCCAGCGCCTCGCCAGCCCAGGCGCAGGCGAGCGCGTCCGCGGAGCCGTCGCCCCTGCCCAGGGGCGGTGAGCCCGAGCGCGCGGCGCTCGATCAGCACGAAGCGCAAGCGGGGTGCGGCTTTGCCGACCAAGGGTTCGGCGTCTATGAGCGATGGCGTCCGCTTCCGCTGGGAAGGCTCCTCGTCCCGCCGGCGCACGCGATTCGCTCGGATGGCGGCTACGATCTTCTGATCCACTTCCACGGCGCCGAGCCTGTCCGGAAGGTGCTGGCGCCCAGGGACATGGATCTGGTCATCGCCGGGGTCGACGTGGGGACCCGATCGAGCGACTACGCGCGCGCGCTCGAGGGCGGCACCTGGGACGCGCTGCTCCAGGCGATCGACCGCGAGGTCGAGAGCGCATCCGGGAGCGCGGGCGCGCACGTGCGCCGCCTGGTGCTGTCGTCCTGGAGCGCTGGGTCCGGCGCGATCGGCAGGATCGTCGAGCGCGGGAGCAGCCACCTGGATGCGCTGATCCTGCTCGACTCCCTCTATGGCTCCTACATGCCGGGGCAGACGTCGCTCGCGCAGGGGCAGCTCGCCCCGTACGTCGCGCTGGCCAACGCCGCCGCGCGCGGCGCGCCGGTCTTCTACCTGACGCACACCGAGGTCCCGACCAGCGGCTACGCGTCCACGAAAGAGGCGGCCACGTTCCTTCTTCGCGAGCTCGGAGCCACCCCCATCGCGGTGACCTCGAGCGGGGACGAGGCCCCCTCCGCCGCACCCGGCGCGCCGGGCGACCGCGCGGCGGAGGCAGGAGACGCGCTGCGGCTCACCCGGATGTACGACGGCGGCAGCCTCTACGTGCGCGGCTACGCCGGAACGGGCCCCGGGGAGCACTGCGCGCAGCTGCGGCTGCTCCCCGCGATTCTGACGGAGCACGTGCTCCCGGCCCTTCGCCGTTGAGGCGCCGCTGCTGCGAGGAAGCGCGCGGCGTCTTTTCGGTGAGAGAACGCGCCGACGCGCCGGCGCGCGCCCTGCGAACCGCCGCGGCTCAGTACGACTTCGCGAACACCACGCGCCGCGGGCTGGGCTTGCCGGTGAAGATGCACTGCCCTTCACCCGTCAGCGCGTCGGCCCACGGCGCCCCTTCGAACCCCCCGGTCGGGATGCAGCGGATGGTCACCTTGTGCGCATCCTTCACCGCCGTCTCGATCTCCGGATCGCCGGACCAGTGCGCCAGCGCGAACCCGCCTTGCGCCTCCTTGCCCCCGGTCGACGCGAAGAACGCGTCGAAATCTGCGCGGCTGTTGATCACGTGCGTGTTGCCGTCGCGCACGGCGAGCGCGCGCGCGTAGAGGGTCGCCTGGATGTCGCCAAGGATCTCGGTGATGCGGCCCACGAGCTCCCCGCGCGCCATGCTCGACTTGTCCTTCGGCGAGCGGTCCCTGCGCATCACCATGGCCACGCCGGCGTCGACGTCGCGCGGCCCGATCTCGATGCGCAGGGGGACGCCCTTCTTCACCCACTCCCACTGCTTGTCGCCGCCGCGGATGTCCCGCCGATCGATCTCGACCTCGACGCGGCGCTCGCCGAAGCGCTGCGCCCGGAGCTCCTTCGCGAGCCCGTCGATGTACTCGTCGATCTTGGCGCGCGTGTCGTCGCCCCGGTAAACGGGCAGGATCACGGCGTGCGCGGGCGCGAGGCGCGGCGGGAGCACCAGGCCGTCGTCGTCGCTGTGGGTCATGATCAGCCCGCCGACGAGGCGCGTCGATACGCCCCAGGACGTCGTCCAGGCGTGCTCTTCGGTCTCCTCCTTGGTCTGGAACTTGATGCCGCTCGCCTTCGCGAAGTTCTGCCCCAGGAAGTGGCTCGTCCCGGCCTGCAGGGCCTTCCGATCCTGCATCATCGCCTCGATCGCATAGGTGTCGACCGCCCCGGGGAAGCGCTCGCTCGCCGTCTTCGGCCCCTCGAGGACGGGCATCGCCATGAAGTCGCGCGCAAACGTCGCGTAGACCCCGAGCATGCGCAGCGTCTCCTCGCGCGCCTCGGCCTCGCTGGCGTGCGCCGTGTGCCCCTCCTGCCACAGGAACTCCGCCGTCCGCAGGAACAGGCGCGTCCGGAGCTCCCAGCGCACGACGTTCGCCCACTGGTTGATCAACAAGGGGAGATCCCGGTAGCTCTGCACCCAGCTCGCGAACGCCGCGCCGATGATCGTCTCGGACGTGGGGCGCACGATGAGCGGCTCCTCCAGCCGGGCCTGAGGGTCGGGAATGAGCCCGCCGCCAGGGCCGGGGACGAGCCGGTGGTGGGTGACCACGGCGCACTCCTTCGCGAACCCCTCGACGTGCTCGGCTTCCTTCTCGAGGAATGACTTCGGGATGAACAGCGGGAAGTAGGCGTTCTTGTGCCCGGTCGCCTTGAACATGCTGTCGAGCTCGCGCTGGATGTTCTCCCAGATCGCGTAGCCCCACGGCTTGATGACCATGCAGCCGCGGACCGGGGAGCTCTCCGCGAGGTCGGCCGCGCGCACGACCTGCTGGTACCACTCCGGGTAGTCCTCGTTGCGGGTGGGCGTAATGGCGGTCTTCGGCGCTTCGTTCTTGGCCACGGTCTCTGCTCTCCTCGATGGGCGGCTTGGCCGGCGGCCTTCGACCGGGCCGCCTTCGTCCCGCTGCGGACGGTCGGCTGGCGCCGGCCCCGCTCCGGGCTGAGCGCGCGACGTATCAGGAGCGCGGCAGGGTGTCGAGCGCAGCGGTCCCAGCGCCGGAGCCGCGCCGCCCTCCCGCTGGCTGGAGCGATGCCGCTCGCCCCACCGGCCGCCGCGCGCCAGGCTGCCTTCGCGGCGGCGCGCCGTCGTGGTACGCGCAGGAGAACGACGTGAACTACGTCATCCTCACGCACGGCGGGGTGACCGCGCCGCAGAGCGGCTCGGAGAGCTGCGCCAGGGCCGCCGACGAGGCGCGCCGCGCGCTCGATGAGGGCGGAGAGGCGCTCGCGGCGGCGATCGGAGCGACCGTGCGCCTCGAGGACGACCCACGCTTCAACGCCGGGACGGGCTCGAACCTCCGCCTCGACGGGCGGACGGTCGAGATGGATGCGGCCGTGATGGCCAGCGACGGACGGTTCGGCGCAGTGGCGTGCATCGAGCGGGTGAAGAACCCCGTCCTGGTCGCCGCGAAGGTGATGGAGACGCCGCACCTGCTCCTCGCCGGCGCCGGCGCGACGGCGTTCGCTCGCCGGCTGGGGTTCGCCGACCATGATCCTGTCACCGAGGAGGCGCGCCGGAAGCACGCCCGCGCCCTCGCCGCGCTGCGCGGCGAGGGTGGAGACGACGAGACAACGAACGACGCGGCGCGCTTCCGTGCGCTCACGGCGACGCGGTTCTGGAACTTCGACGCCGAGCCGATCGAGTGCGACACCGTCGGGGCCGTCGTGCGCGACACGCACGGCCGGTTCGCCGCCGCGGCGTCGACGGGCGGGTCGACCTACTCGCTCCGTGGCCGCGTCGGTGACGTGCCGCTCCTCGGCGCGGGGATCTACGCTGGCCCGCACGGCGCCGTGGCGGCGACCGGCGTCGGCGAGGAGATCGCGCGCCGCTTCCTCGCGCGGACCGTCTATGACTGGCTCGCCGATGGCGTCGCGCCCGCGCGCGCCGCGCAGCGCGGCGTCGCGATGTTCCCCGACGTGCTCGCCGTCGGCGTGCTCGTGGCGGGGCGGAGCGGCCAGGCAATCGCCTCGAACCGCGCCATGGCAAGCGCGCAGCTCGTGGGCTGAGGAGCAGCAGACGACGATGCAGAGTGGAGACCCTGATGCGATCGTGGTGGGCGCGGGACCGAACGGCCTCACGGCGGCGGCGTACCTCGCCCGCGCGGGCTTCTCGGTGCTCGTGCTGGAGGCCGAGCGAGAGCCGGGCGGCGCGGTCCGCACGCGCGAGGTGACGCTCCCCGGGTTCCGCCACGATCTCGGCGCGGCGTTCTTCCCCTTCGGGCAGACGAGCCCCGCGCTGGTGCCGCTCGATCTGCCCGGGGCCGGCCTCGTGTGGCGGCACGCGCCGATCGACAGCGCTCACCCGGCGCCCGACGGGACGTGCGCCTCGATCGCGCGGGACGTCGAGGCGACGGCGCGGTCGCTCGGCGAAGATGGCCCCGCGTGGCGCCGGATCGCGGGGTGGCACGCGGCCACCCGCGAGCGGCTGCTGAACGCGCTCCTGTCCACGCCGCCCGCCCTCGGGCCGCTGCTCCGGCTCGGGCCCCTCAACCTGCTCCGCCTCGCGCAGGTGGCCCTCTCGAGCGGACGTGGCTTCGCGACGCGCACCTTCCGGACAGAGGCGGCCCGGCGCGTCGTCCCCGGGCTCGCGCTCCACACCGACGTGGGTCCGGACGATCCCTGCGGAGCGATCGTCGGCTTCATGCTCACCGTGCTCGCCTCGAGCGGCGGCTTCGCGGTGCCCGAGGGCGGCGCCGGCTCGATCACGAGCGCCTTGCTCAGGCGCGTCGAGGAGCGCGGGGGCGCCCTCCGCTGCGGCGCCCGCGTCGACCAGATCATCGCCAGGGAGGGACGGGCGGTCGCGGTCCGGCTCGAGGACGGACAGGAGCTCCGCGCCCGCCGCGCGATCGTCGCCGACCTCGCCGCGCCGACGCTCTACCTCCGCCTGCTCGCGTCAGAGCTGGTTCCCGAGCGGGTGCAGCGCGCCATGCGCCGGTTCCGCCAGGGGTTCGGCACCTTCAAGATGGACTGGGCGCTCGACGGTCCGACGCCGTGGTCCCACGAGGATCCCGCGCGCGCGGCGGTCGTGCACGCGGGCGACAGCCTCGACGACCTCTCGGCCTTCACGCGGCAGGTGCGCGCCGGGGCGCTCCCCGAGCACCCCTATCTCGTGATCGGGCAGCAGTCGCTGGTCGATCCGACGCGCGCGCCGGCCGGCCGCCACACCCTGTGGGCCTACTCCCGCGTCCCCTCCTCCATCGAGGGCGGCTGGGCGGGCTCGCGCGAGCGCTTCGCCGATCGCATCGAGGCGCGGATCGAGGAGCTCGCCCCTGGCTTCCGGCAGAGGATCATCGCCCGGACGATCTGGGCGCCGGACGATCTCGAGGCGATGGATGCAAACCTCATCGGCGGCGATCTCGGCGGAGGCTCGGCCGACATCCGGCACCAGCTCATCTTCCGGCCGGTGTTCCCCTATTTCCGCTACCGCACGCCCGTCCGCGGCCTGTATCTGGGCTCGTCCTATGCGCACCCAGGCGCCGGGGTCCACGGCGCGTGCGGGCACAACGCGGCGCTGGCGGTGCTGGAGGACGAAGGCTAGCGCGCCTCGCTACTTCGACCGCGACGGCGGGCCGTCCCGGTAGTCGGAGCGCTTCAGGCCGTGGCTCGCGATCTTCTCCTGGAGCGTGCGCAGCGGCATCCTGAGGCGCCGAGCGGCCATCGCCAGGTTGCCGTTGGTGCCGCGGAGGGCATCGAGGATGATCTCCGTCTCCAGACGGTCCATCTGCGCCTTGAGCCCGATCGTCGGCGCGGAGCTGGGCGGCCCTGCGAGCTCGACGGGGGTCCGATCGGGCGGCGGCGTCGAGCGCTTGGGCGTCGAGAGCGAGTGGATGCTCTCCGGCAGGTCGAGCGGGGTGATGACATGCCCCCGCGCGATGACCACGGCGCGCTCGATGGCGCTGCGCAGCTCGCGTACGTTGCCCGGCCAGGGGTACTGCTCCAGGAGCGCGAGCGTCTCCGGATCGAGCGAGCGCACGTTCCTGCGGTGCACCTCGCTCGCCTGCCGGAGGAAGCGCTGCGCCAGCGGTCCGATGTCCTCCCGCCGCTCGCAGAGCGGCGGGATGCGCAGCGGCGCCGCGTTGAGCCGGTAGAGCAGATCCGAACGGAACGTGCCCGCCTCGCACATCGCCTCGAGATCGCGGTACGTGGTCGCGACGATCCGCACGTCCACCTCGATCTCCTTGGTCGAGCCGACGCGGACCATGCGACCGGTGTCGAGGACGTGCAGCAGCGCGGCCTGGCAGGAGGGCGGGAGGTCGCCGACCTCATCGAGCACCACGGTGCCGCCCGCGCACGTCTCAAAGACGCCCTCTTGCGCGTGGACCGCGCCGGGGAAGGCGTCGGCCTCGTGGCCGAAGAGCGTGCTCTCGAGGAGCTGGGCGGGCACGCCGCTGCATCCGACGCGGATCATCTGCATCTTGTGGCGGGGGCCAGCCTCGTGGATCAGCCGCGCGAGCACGTCCTTGCCGGTCCCCGTCTCGCCCTGGAGCAGCACGGGCGCGGACGAGCGCGCGAGGCGCATCGCGGTCTCGAGCACCGGGCGCATCGCGGGGCTGCGCATCACGAGCCCCTCGTCTCCGACCGTGCGCAGCCCGCCCACCGGCGTGGGTCCGCCCACCAGGTTCTCGATGCTCGGCATCTTTCTCCGCTCCGAGGCGCCACGACGCCCGTCGAGCGCGTCAAGGTTCAGCACCGGCAGCTCGGCGCTCGCGATCACGCGCAGCGACGCCGTGATCTCCCCGAGCATCACCTCGTCGCCGGGCTTCAAGACGCCGTGCTCGACGCGCTGCCCGCTCAGGAAGGTGCCGTTCGTGGAGCCGAGATCCTGGATGAGCACGTCGCCGCGCTGGAACGTGAAGCGCGCGTGGCGTCGCGACAGGCTGCGCTCGGGGATCGCGACGTCGGCGCTCGGATCGCGGCCGATGACGACGCCGACCCCCTCGATCAGCCGCACCGTCTCGGCGCCTTGCCGGTGGTAGATGATGAGCAGCACGTGCGGCTGCGTCCCGCGATCGCGGCTCAGCTGCGTCAACGCATCACGGACCTGCGACATGGCGATCGGGTCCGTCACGCCCAGCTGCGACTCGACCTGGACCTCCTGTGCTCCGAGGTCGTCGTGCAGCATGGATGGCCGTGCGACCTTGGGCTCCACAGGCAAGTCGACGCCAGCGAGGCCTTCCTCGGACGCGCCCGGCTCGCGGACGTCCGGCGAAGACAGACTCGTCGGAGCGGCCGGACGCGAGTGATTCATGCGTTCTCTCTCATGCGTGCCCGAGGAGCCTCCGGCTCCAAATGTTGGCCCGCGAGCCCTGCTCGCGCTCGTCCCGTTATCCTATGACCATAAGCCAGAGGCTGCCCGGCGCGCAAGGCGCGAGCAGCACTTCGTCGGCGCTGCGGCGGCAAGCTTTGTTCTCTCTGCTTCCTTTGCTTCCTCTGCTCCCTCTACTTCCTCCACTTCCTCTACATCCCAGTTCTTTCTCTTTCGTTTCTGCAGTGTAGCCCTCGGACGCATCCTCCGCAGGTTGCCTCAGCGCTCCGCTCAGATCTGGCGCACAACGCGCTCGCCAGAGGCGAGTGATCGCGCGGATGGCTCCTCGGCGCTGCAGTGGGCGCTGAAGCGAGAGCACGGGAGGTCCTCGAGCGATGGGAGCTCCGCATAGCCGCGAGGACCGGCGATCTCGTTGAAGCAGCGCCCGAGCCAGCCCGGAATGACGAGCGCATAGGTGCGCGCAAGCCGTCGAGGATCGTCCAGTGTGCGCAGCATCGCAAGGTAGGTGACTTCTCCATAGGTCGCCTTGAAGGCAGCCGCCTGCTCAGGGCGCGCCAACCAGCTCATGACGCCGGCGCGATCCGCCTCTGGGTGGAACTGGACCGCCTCGACGCCGGGCGCGACCTGCAACCCGAGGATCGCCCGCCCCTTGGAGATGCCGTCACGGCTCTCACGCGCGAGGAGCTGGCCGCCGAGGGAGCTCAGCTGGCGCTCGTCGAGGTTCACCGCCTCCCAGTTGCGGTGCTCGAACGCGAAGAGCCGGTCCCCAAACGGCGCCAGCAGCGGGTGTTGCTGGCCGACGGGGGTCGTGTAGATCGGCATGACGCCGAACTTGCGATCGGCGCGCGGCACGACGTCGGCCAGCTTGTAGTGATGGACGACGAGCTCGAACGAGTAGCAGATCGCGAAGAGCGCACGCCGGTGCGCGCCCCCCTGGATCGCCGACTCGACGACGCCGTCCACGAAGCGCGCAAAATCCCGCGTCCAGGGCTCGCCCTCCCCATCCAAGGGAGAGCCGGGCCCCCCCGACGCGAGGTACAGATCGCAGTCCGTAGGGATGGGTGCGTTGGTGTCTCTGGGAGACACCTCGACGACCTCGCAGGATAGGCCCGGATTGCGCGCCTGAACGCGTTCGAAGAACCCCGCGGCGAGCCCGCGCAGACAGCGCATCGCCTGGTTCACGTGGCCATTGTTCATGTCCACGATGCACAACCGCAGCGGCCGGCCGTTCACGACGGTAGCTTGCCGGCCGGGAGTAGGTGGATGTGGATTCGAGCTCATCGGAAGGTGACAGTTCTTAGACGTAAACCCCCGCGTTTTTTACCCATACCACCCCGCTGACCTCGCGAAAAGAATGGTTTTCTCTGGCACGCCCGTTACGCCCGTTACGCCCGCTACGCCGGTTACACCCGTTACGCCGACTGTTCCGGCTACTTCGACTTCGTCGGCTGATCCCTTTACGTTCACGTCGACCGCATCCGTCACATCCGTCATGTCTGTCGCATCCGTTGCGCCTGTCATGTCCATCACACCAGTTATGTCCATTACAGCGCTTACATCCACTTCAGTTACGTCCGCTACGTCCACTGCATCGATGACGCAGCGGCCGATTCGTCACCTCCTGGAGGAGACCAAAACTCCTTCCTCTGCCCCGCGTTCATGGGAATCCTGTGCGTGATGAACAAACGGAATGGTTCGACCCGTGATCCTCTGACCCGCCGCCATGTGCTGACCGGGCTCGGCGCTGCGCTCGGCGCCTCGGCCTTCGGATGCAGCACCCCGGAGGGAGCGATGGTGCTCGGCAACGCCCCGCCGAGCACGGGCAGCGCGGACGAGAGCGACGGAGCCGGCGGTGCGGGCGGCTCAGGAGGAGCACTCGGCTCAGGACAGCCGGAAGGTGGCGAGGCCGGCGGCGCTCCGGATCGCTGCGCGGAGACGGGAGGTCTGAGCCCGGCGGAGCTGCTGGCGCCCATCAACACCATCGTCGTTCTCTGCATGGAGAACCGCTCCTTCGACCACTATCTCGGCTCGCTGCTGCTGAAAGAGGGCCGGCAGATCGACGGTCTGACAGGCACAGAGTCGAACCGAGCGCTCGATGGGACGCGGATCTCGCCCTTCCAGCTCGACGACTTCACGCCCGCCGACCCGCCGCACAGCTGGGACGCCGCCCACACGCAGTGGAATCAAGGGATGAACGACGGGTTCGTCATCGCGCACGCAGGGCCGCACCAGCGCGACGTCATGGGCTATCACGTGCGGGAGCATCTGCCGGTCCTCTACGCGCTCGCCGACGCGTCGGCGATCTGCGAGCGCTGGTTCTCCTCGGTGCTCGGCCCGACCTGGCCGAACCGGCTCTTCCTGCACGGCGCCACGTCGAGGGGCGTCTCGAGGAACGTGCCGGTCACCGGCTTCACGAGCGTGTTCGAGCTGCTGAGCGACGCAGGGATCTCGAGCAGGAACTACTTCCACGACGTCCCGTGGTGCTCGGGTGCGTACTTCAAATTCAAGGGCGTCTCCGGGATCGAGCGCTTCTTCGAGGACGCGGCCGCGGGGATCCTGCCCTCGTTCACCGTCATCGATCCCCAGTTCTTCGGCGCCACCGCGAACGACGACCACCCGGACCACGACGTGCAGCTCGGGCAGGTGCTCATCGCCAGCATCTACAACGCGCTGGCGAAGAGCCCCCAGTGGGGCCAGTGCCTCCTCGTGATCACCTACGACGAGCACGGGGGCTTCTTCGACCACGTCGCGCCGCCGACGACGACGGACGACGATCCCCTGTTCACCCAGCTCGGGTTCCGGGTGCCGTCGATCGTCGCGGGCCCGTTCGTCCGGAGGGGCTGCGCGGTGAGCACCGTGCTCGACCACGCGTCGGTGATCCGCACGCTGGAAGCGCGCTTCGATCTCCCCTCGCTGAACGCGCGCTCCGCCGGCGCGAACGATCTCTCGTGCTGCATCGATCCGGCGCTCCTCCGCGATCCTCAGGAGCCGATCCTGCTGCCCGAGATGGACATCTCCCTGTCGCGGCTGCGCTCGCGCACCGAGCCCGGGATCTCGCAGCCGGAGCTGTGGGAGGCCGCGGAGCGCGGGCTCATCCCGCGGCACCTCGATCGCCGGGACGACGGTCCAGCCATCGCCCGGCGGGTGCTGGCGCACGCGGAGCGGCTCGGCACGGCGAGGCTCAGGGACTGAGGCGCCGGCCAGCCGGCGCCGAGGTCGCCCGGGGGCGGGAGGTCTGATAGAAGCGCCGCCGTGCCGCCCGATCTCCATCCGCCCGCCGCCATCCAGGCAGGGACCACGCCGGCGAGCGCAGCCCCGGGCGCGCCCCCGGCGACCAGCGCAGGCTCGCCGGCGGCCGGGCAGGAGAAGGCGACCAGCGCGGCGCGCTCGTCGGCGATGGTCACCGCCGGGATCATCCTCTCGCGGCTCGTCGGGCTGCTCCGCCAGCGGGTGACGGCGCACTTCTTCGGGACATCCGAGCTCGCCGACGTGCTCGCCGCGGCGTTCCGCGCGGGCAACATCACCCAGAACCTGCTTGGCGAAGGGACGCTCTCCGCGACCTTCATCCCCGTCTACGCGCGCCTCCGCGCGGCAGGCGACGCGCGGCGCGCGGCGCACTTCGCGCTCGCCGCCCTCGGGATCCTGCTCGTCGCCGCCGCGGCCGCGTCGCTCACCGGCGTGCTCGCGGCGCCGTGGCTGTCCTTCCTGGTCGCGGCGGGCTTCGACGACGACAAGCTCGCCAGCACGACCCGGATCGTCCGGATCATCTTCCCGATGACCGGCCTGCTCGTGCTGTCCGCGTGGGGGCTCGGCGTGCTCAACGCGCACCGGCGGTTCTTCCTCCCGTACGCCGCGCCCGTCGCGTGGAGCGCCGCCCAGATCGCGGGGCTGCTCGCCTGCGGCGCGTGGCTCGGCATGCGCGGGGAGCCGCTCGCCGAGGCGCTCGCATGGAGCGCGCTCGCGGGTGCGGCGCTGCAGCTCTCGCTGTTGCTCCCCACGGCGCGCTCGCTGCTCGGCGGGCTCAGGCCGCGCCTCGACGCGCGCGACCCGAGCGTCCGAGAGGCCGGCAGCAAGCTGCCCGCCGCGCTGCTCGGCCGCGGGATCATCCAGGTGTCCGGGCTCGTCGACACGCTCCTCGTGAGCTTCCTCGGCGCCGGCGCGAACGCGGCCTTCAGCTACGCGCAGACGGTCTACCTCCTGCCGATGAGCGTCCTCGGCGTCGGCGAGGCCGCGGTCGCGCTGCCCGAGATGGCGCGCGACACGGCCGGAGCCGACGTCGCGCGGCGCAACGAGGCGCTGTCGCGCCGACTCGGGGCGTCGCTCGCGCGGATCACGGTGCTGACCGTGCCGGCCGCGGCCGTGTTCATGGTGCTCGGGCGGGAGCTCATCACGCTGCTGCTGCAGACCGGGACGTTCGACCAGGCCTCGACGGCGCGGGTCGAGCCGCTCGTGTGCGCCTACGGGCTCGCGCTGCTCGGGAACGCCGCCGGGCGCGTGCTGATCACCACGTCGTTCGCCCTGGGGGACACGAGGACCCCGGCCCGCTACGCGCTCTATCGCGTGGTCGTCAGCACCGCCGTCGCGCTCCTCCTGATGCAGTGGCTCGACGTGCTCGGCGTGGTGCTCGGCGCCGTCATCGCGGGATGGGTCGAGGCGATCGCCCTCGGGCGCCGCCTGCGGCGCGAGATCGGCGGGCTCGGGCTGGATCAGATCCGGATCGGCCGCGTGGCCTTGCTCGCGGCGATATCGGTCGGCTGCGGCGCCGCGTTGAAGGCGGCGCTGCCCGAGGCGGTGGCCGCGGCGCCGTGGGGTGCCGCGCTCATCCTCGCTGCGTGCGGCGGCGCCTTCGCCGTCGCGGCGCCGGCGCTCGGGCTCTTCAGCCTGAAGTCCCTCCTCCGCCGGAGGTGATCATGGGCGGCGCCGCGCGCGCACGGCCCTCCGCATGCGCACGGTGCCACGCGACGTAGCGCTCGACGAACGCGCGCTGCACGGGGCGCAGCGCGACGCGCGGGCGCCGTCGCTCGATCAGGGCGAGCGCCTCGCCCACCTCGATGCCGCCGCGGGTGGCGAGGTAGCAGAGCGCGAGCGTGACGCTCCTGCCCACGCCGCTCGCGCAATGGACGTGGACACGGTGGCCAGCGACGATATGCCGCTCGAGGAACGCCACGCCGCGCGCGGCCTCCTCGAGCGTGGGAGCGCACATGTCCCAGCAGGGGATGCGCAGGTACTCGACCCCCGCCGCGCGCAGCGCGAGCACCGGATCGTACAGCTCGCGCGACACGTTGAGCACGGCGCGGACGCCGAGGCGACGGAGCTCGACCACGTCGCCTGGAAGAAGGAACCCCCCGATCAGGAGGTTCGGGCTCACCCACGTGCGCCACGGCTGCCGGGGCCGGAGCGACGCGGAGGCGCGGCGCAACGCCAGGAATGCATAGAAAACGAGGGCATACGGCGCGAGCAGGAGGAACACCAGCGCAGGGCGAAGGCGCACGCGCACCTCATGGCGTCGACGCCCGCGTCGCGCCAGCGGCCGGGCGGCACGCGGGCCGATGACGCGCGCCCACGACACGCGCCCCGAGCGCACCGACGATGCGCGGGCGACGCCACGGAACTTGGCCCAGCGCGCGCGAACCGGGCATGCATCGACAGATGCCGCCCGCTTCCTTGCCGAGGGATCTCTCCCGCTCGGTCTCACCTCCGCGCCTCCGGACGCCGCTGCCCTGCGCGCCGCGGCGCCCTGACGGCGGCCCCCGCTCGCGACGCGTCGATGGGAGGCTCGCAAGCGTGCTCGTCGCGCTGGCCGTGTGCGGATGCAAGCCGGCAGGCGCGGCGGTGGAGCTGTCGAAGGAGGGGGCGAGCGACGAGGCGATCGAGGTCGCCGCGCTGCCAGCGGACGGCCCCAAGCTGGTCGCGCTTCGCGCAGGGACGCCCGTGCTCGCGCGTCCGCAGGCGGGCGCACGCAAGCTCGGCGAGCTCTATCCTGGCGCCGCCGTCGTGAGGTCCTCGGAGCCGTACGGACGCGCGGGGTGCAGCGGCGGCTGGTATGCGATCCGCCCTCGGGGGTTCGTCTGCGCGGGCGACGGCGCGACGCTGAACACCGACGTGCTCGCGCTCCTGCCGGCTCTGCCCGACACGTCGCGGCCCCTCCCCTACCGCTATGGCCGCGCGCGAACCCAGGGCGCCCCGGCGTATTTCGGGGTGCCCAGCCGCGAGGAGCTGCAGCACGCCGAGCCGGATCTCGATCGCCACCTCGAGCGTGTGCGGCGCAGCGACGCGCAGCTCGGCGCGTCGGCCAACGACGTCCCGCTGGACGCGCGCGGCGTCTCCTCCGGGCCCCCGGTGCTGCTGCCGGGAGGCGACGGCATCGGCGAGGACGGGCGCAGGACCGAGGCCGGATACTTCCTCTTCCCCATCGCCGACGCGATCGCGCCGCTCCCGCCCGTCGCCGCGCTCGGCATCGACATCGGCGGAAAGGACGGCGCCCGCGTCGATCTGCGCGCCGCGCTGAAGACGGTGGCGCTGCGCAAAGGCAGCGGGGTCGCGATCACCCGCACGTTCACGGCGGGAGCGGACGACGGACGCAGGTTCGGCGTGACGCCGGAAGGACGGCTCGTCCCGACCGACCGGCTCCAGGCCGCGCTCGGATCACCGTGGCACGGCCTCGATGTCGAGAAGCTCGGGCTGCCTGTGGCGTTCGTCCATCGCCACGACGTTCACATGTGGTCGCTCGGACGCGGCAAGGCGAACGCGAACGACGAGGAGCTCGAGCGCCACACGGGCGTGCCGCTCACGGGCAGGTTCAGGACGGTGGACGGCGTCCGCTTCGAGGAGGCGCGCGACGGCTTCTGGCTGCGCGCGCAGGACCTTGTCGTCGTCGTCCGTCGCACCAAGCTCCCCGACTTCGCCAAAGGCGCGCAGCGCTGGCTCGACGTCAGCCTGGTGAACCAGACCCTGACGGCCTACGAGGGGCAGAAGCCCATCTACGCCACGCTGATCTCGTCCGGACGCGACCAGCTGCGCGACCCTGAATCGACCGCTTCCACCGCGCGCGGCACCTTCCGCGTACGGAGCAAGCACGTCACGCGCAACATCGATCCGCGCGAAGTCGCCGACAGCTTCGACGTCACCGACGCCCCGTGGGTGATGGACCTCGCGCCGGGCCAGGCGATCACCGGCATGTACTGGAGCGCCGGGGTCGGCGAAGCGCAAGGCTTCCACGACATCGCGCTGACGCCCATCGATGCGCGGCGCATCTTCCTGTGGGCCGAGCCGGAGCTCCCCGAAGGCTGGCACGCTGTATATAGCAACGACGAGGGAGGAACCCTCGTTCACGTGCGGCCTTGATGTTCACGCAGCCACCGCTGGCCCTCCGAGGGAGGCCAGCGGCCGACTGTCACCATTGCTGGTGCCGAAGGAGGGAATCGAACCCCCGACCCGGCGCGTATGAAACGCCTGCTCTAGCCAGCTGAGCTACTTCGGCAAAAGTGAGGGCGGACTAGTACCGCCCCGTCTCCACTCTGTCAAGCGAGGTCGTGCGCGTTACGGCGCGTGATCGTCGCGGTCATCTCTGCCTTCTCCGCCTTCTCTGCCTTCTCTGCCTTCTCTGCCTTCTCTGCCTTCCCGGTCATCCCCGAAGATCGCTCGGCATCACCGTTCGCGCTCTCGGTGCTTCGGCAGGACCGCGGGGTTCCTCGCCTCGAACGGCATCGACCACCGGAAGCTCTCGCCGAGCTCGGGCGGCACCGGGGGGTACGGCGAACCGCGCAGCACCGCGCGCCGGCAGTTCTCATCGAACTCGGGGATGCCGCTCGGCCGCGTCACCGACGCGCTCCCCACCGTCCCATCCGCGCGGATCACGAAGGTCACGATCACCGTCCCCTGAAGCCCCTCGCCTGCGGCCCACTTGGGAAACGCGTCGGCCCACAGCGGGTGCAGCTTGGCCATGACCTGCCTCATGTAGTGGCTGCGCCTGCGATCGAGCGGATCGTTGTCGAGCAGCCGGCCGCGCCCGGAACCGAGCGCGCTGGAACGCGCACCGCGGCCCGCCACGCCACCCGCGCCGGTCGCGCCCGGTCCTGCCTGTCCGCCTGGCCCGAACCCACGCGCCCCTCCGGCCGAGCTGGCGTGAACGAGCGACTGGATCGCCGTCGCCACCTCCTGCTCGCTGTCCACCGTGTCGTTCGGGTGCCCCACGGCGTCGGCGGGGACGGAGGGCGTGCCCACAGCGACCATCGGCCGCGCCAGCGGAACCGCCGCGCTCTCGCGGTGATCCTCGCCGGGCCGCCCGTCGCGAACGCCCAGCCCCGCGGACGCGCGCTCGCCGCCCTCGACGGCGCCGCCGGTGGCGCGCGGGCTCGCCCCCAGGGAAAGCGGCGCGTCGCGCGCGGCGGACACGTCGGTCGCGCCGTCGGTGCCTGCAGGCTGGGCCGCAGCGCCGAGCTCACCGCCGCGACGCTGGGGCGCGCCCCCATCACGCGCCCCGAGCGACGGATCGCGCTCGGCCGACGTGCGTCGCTCGGCCCGACGGCCGACCCGCCCCCCCGCGAGGAACGTGAGCTCCATGGGCTCCCGGCTGGCGCGCCAGTCCTCGCGCGACGCGCGCTGGGACGACGAGCGGATGCGCTGGATCTGGCTCCTGTCGAGGCGCGAACGGATCTCTGGAGACAGAAAGATCGCGTCGTCCCTGTCGGCGAGGTTCAACGCAGGCAGCTCCGCCGCGTCGGTACCGCCACGCCCGCTCGTCCCCGTGTCCGGCCGCGGTGCGGCTTCCCCTCCGCCGCGCGAAAGGCGGACGGCCAGCTCGGACGCGGTCGCCGCCGCGCGGTCGAGCGTGCCGTCCGTGACGACGGGCAGCTCGATCTCGATCGGCGCGCTCATCGCGGCGGACGACCCGACCGTCCGCGCGCGCGCTACCTCCCGCCCCGAGAACGAGCCTGCGACGACCAGCGCGCCTGCGCCCACCAGCCCTGCGTGGGCCGCGACGGAGAGCGCCCACGCGGATGCGATCCGGCGACCGTCGCGAGACCCCTGCGCCATCGTGCTGTCACTATGCCTCGAGACGTGCGTGGGGCGAGCCCGCAGGCGCGGACCGCGCGCGCTCGCCTCAGCCGGTGAGCGCGCCGTCCTGCGGGAGCCGCAGCCGCCTGCGGGTGTTCTCCGCCGTGCGCGCGGCCAGCGCCTCGAAGGGCTCGCCCCGGAGCTCCGCGACGAAGCGCGCCGTGTGCAGCACGTGCCCTGGCTCGCACCGTTTCCCCCGGAACGGCACCGGCGCGAGGTAAGGGCTGTCCGTCTCGACCAGGATCCGATCCCCCGGAGCCCAGGCGGCGACCTCCTGGATCGCGCGCGCGGTCTTGAAGGTCACGATGCCCGAGAACGAGAGGTCGAAATCGAGCGCGAGCGCCCGCTCGGCGAACGCGCGATCCTCGGAGAAGCAATGGATGATGCCGCCGACGTCGCTCGCCTGGGCGCGCTCCAGGATCGCGAGCGTGTCTTCCGGCGCCTCGCGCGTGTGGATGACGATGGGCTTCTCCACCCTCCGAGCGAGGGCGACGAGGTCGGCGAAGACGCGCTGCTGTGTGTCCTTCGGCGAGTGCATGTAGTGGTAGTCGAGGCCGATCTCGCCGACGGCCACGACCTCGGGCAGGCGCGCGAGGACCTCGAGCTCCGCGAGCATCCGGTCGTCCAAGGCAGAGGCGTCGTGCGGATGGACGCCGACCGCGGCGTGCACGTCGGCGCGCCGCGCCGCGAGATCCGCGGCGAAGCGCGCCGCGGAGAGATCCGCGTCGACGCCGACGACCACGAACGCGTCCACGCCGGCGGCCCGCGCGCGGTCCAGGACGGCGTCGGCTCCCTCGCGGAAGTGACGCGGATCGACGTGGCAGTGGGAATCGATGATCATGCTTCGATTCAGGTGACGAGCTCGGCGAAGCGCGCGCGGAGCAGCGCGCTCGCGGCGTCGAGCGCGCAGCTGTCGCAGTAGCCCATCCCGCGCAGCCGCTCGAGCGCGCGCGTCGCGTTCCTGCGCTCCTCCTCGCGCAGCTCGCCCCAGCCCTTCTCGGACTTGCCGTCGCTCTGCGCGTCGCGCAGGAGCGCGACGAGATCGCGGACCAGGAGCGCCACGCCCTTGCGCCGCTCCGTGAACACCGCCTCCCGCAGCTTGCGGATCTGCTGCGGGAACACGACCGCGTTGACGATCTTCTGCCCAGGGTGGTCGATGGCCCACGCCGCGATGGCCGAGATCAGGCCGCGCCGGTGATCGTCGTGCTTCGTGCGGACCCCGAGGAGCCCCTCCACCTCGCGCATCATGCGCTCGTCCGGGTTCTCGAAGTCGCCGGTGTGCGGGTTCCTGATCTTCTCCCCCTTCACCCAGACGCCGACGTGGGAGACGTACCGATCGAACAGCTCGGCGTAGCGCGTCTCGTCGACGAGGCCGCTGGCCGTCCGCATCTCCTCCTCGGTCGTGTCGAGCAGGCGCGTGCGCACGACCTCACGGAAGAGCCGGTGATCGTGGTAGCCGCCCGCGAGCTGCTTCTCCTTGAGCCAGTCGTACTCCGCCTGCCGCTTGCAGAGCGCGTCGAGCTCCGAGAGCACCGCGAACGGGGAGAGGCACGCGTGGTCCTCGCTCTGCGCCGCGTCGAGCAGGAGCGTCCGCACCTCGCGCGGCGAGACGCCGAGGCGCCCCTCGAAATCCACGGACGCGTCGCTCTCGTGGTAGATCGCCTCGATGCCCGCGCGCAGGACCTTCTGCGCCTCGGCGTCGAACCGCTCCGGCGCCGTGCCGGTCGCGAACAGCTCCATCTTCTCGACGGCCGTGAGGCTCGAGACGAGCGGCGCGAGCGCGTCGGGGTACCGCTTCGCCTCCGGCTGCCGCATGCGGGTGAGCACGGCGAACTGCGCGGCGACGCGCGTCGCGTGCGGGGCGACGTGGCGGGTCACGAACGGGACGATCTGCGTGTCGTAGATCGCCTGCTCGTCAGGGTAGCTCCGGAGGTAGGGCGCGCGCAGGAGCTCGAAGCGCCCGCGGAAGCTCGGGAACTCCGGGTGCTCCCGGAAGGCGTTGAGGTGCACGTCGTTGGCGCTGCCGATCATCACGACGTTCGTCTGCACCGTCTGCTGCGGCAGGCTGACCTCCCCCGTCTCCAGCGTGAGCTGGAGGTACCGGAAAGCGTCGAGCGGCCGCTTGAGGAGATCGCTGAACTCGAGCACGCCCCCGGCGGCCTCGATGAGCTCACCGTGCGCCTCGAAGAGCGTCGTCGCCTGGAGCGAGGTCGGGAGCGAGGCGAGCGAGCGATCTGCCGTGATCTGCCGCTCGCCGGCGTCGACCGAGAGCTCCGGGCCGATCGTGACGGCGCCGACGCGGTAGCGGCGGGAGATGAAGTACCGCTCGACCTGGACGTGCCGCAACGTCTCGACGAGCGAGCCGCCGCTCGCCACGAGAAGCGCCTCGAAGACCTGCTGGTTCTTGTGCGACAGCTTGCCGCTCATCAGCCACTCGGGCGGCGGCTCCGTCGCGCCGGCGTCCTCGTAGAGCTTCAGGATGAGCGCCCGCCGCTCTCGCACCGGGAGCAGGAACAGCGGGTGATCCCTGAGCTCGATCACGAGCCGGGCGTCGATCTGGTCGTCCTCGAGGTGGGCGTAGCTCGTGCCGTCCGCGGCGCTCGCCTTCACGTCGCCGCCGAAGCCGATCGAGCCGCGCATCGTCTTGCGGCTCGGGAACACCCAGTGGAAGCGGTACACTGCCCCCTCATCGAGGGTCGAGTAGTGCTCCAGGGCGCGCAGGATGCAGGCGGCGAGCGTGCTCTTCGCTGAGCCGTTCGGCCCGTGCATCAGGACGAGCCTGTTGGCCCTGCCCTCGCGCACGAAGTTGCAGAGCACCCGGTAGACCTCGGCCTGCAGCTCTTCGTGGCCGATCAGCGCGAAGTCCCGCCCATGGTACGAAGCCGCGGCCGGCGCGCCCTGCTGCGCGGGCTCCGTCGCGGGCAGCTCCCACGGCAGATCGAAGAGCTGGAACCGGGTCAGCTCCCCCCAGGGCTTCTTGATCGTCCGCGTGCCGAAATGGTCGAACATGTCGCGGACGTAGCGAGCCGCGTCGCGTCCGAAGCGGACCGGATTGGAAGCGAAGAGCTCCAGGTACTGCTGGAAGGAGAGGACCCGCTGCTCTTCGTTGAACCGCCTGGCCATCGAGGAGGCGATGGCATCCAGCTCGGAGAGGGCCTTTCGAGCCCGCTCAGCCGCACTGCCTTGGACCGTCTGGCTGGGGCCGACCTCGCTGGGCTGGCCCCCCCGGTAACCGGAGGTGTCGTTGTTCACGTGAGGCTGAGTTTACCGTTCCGCCTACTGCACGTCGACGACCGCCTCGAGCTCCTGCTTCTGCATCAGGCAATTCGCGGCGCTGCAGATGCTGAAGGAGAGCACGCCCGCCACCTTGGTCTTGCCCTTCTTGGCCGCCACGAACGGGACCTTGAGGACGCCCTTGTTCTCCTCGAACGCGCCGTCCTCGCGCTTGAGCAAGGGCTTCGGGTACGAAACGCCCTCGGCGGCCGCCTCGGTGACCTTGAACTTGATGGGGTACTTGTCGTTGATGTGGTAGTCGCCCTTCGACAGGAGCGACACCTCCACGAGCCCCTCCTGGCCGGCCTTGTACGTCCCTGTCGGCTTCATTTCGAGGGTGTAGACCGCATCCTCGACCTTCGATTTTCCGCCCTGGGGTGGGGCTGCAGGTGCCGCCTCGGTGGCGCCGCGAGAGGTCGCCGCTTCGCTCTGGCTACAGCCCAGGACGGGGAGCCCGGAGAGCGCGATCAGGCACATCGCGGTGGAGAGGGGCTTGCCGGTCCGAGTTGAAGGATGAGTGCTCATGGTCAACACAAATAACACAGCGGCGTCGCCAGCGCGAACGCGGGGCCCCGGCGCCCGGGACGATGGCGCACTGAACCGCAGCGCGCGTGCGCCATGCGCCATGCGCCGCCGCCGCGGCGCGTAAGGCGCAACGTCGCACGAGCGCACGGCACGGCGCCGCCGTCAGCGCGAGATCAGCAGCGCGACGAGCGCACAGAGCAGCGCTGCCGCGCCGGCCACCGTGGGGATGACCCACCGCGGCAAGCGCTGTGGCACGCCCATCACGATGTCCTCGGCGAACGCCTCGGAAGCGTCCGGCGAGGGCGCGATGACCGCGGCGGCGCTCGACCCGCCGCTCGCGCCGGCGGCGACCGCGCCCACCCTCGCCGAGGCATGCGGCTGGCGGGCCAGGACCGACGGCAGCGCGGCGCGGATCCGGGCCGCGAGCTCCTTCTGCGGCAGGTGCGCCCAGTCGCGGTGCGAGCCCGCGAGGCCGTACGCCTGGCCCACGCGATCGGCGAGCAGGCCGACGGAGGGCAGGCGCGCCTCCGGGCTTTTCATGAAGGCCTCCTCCATCACCGGATCGAGCGAGGCCGGCGCTCCGTACGCCTTGCCCGCCACGCTCGGAGGCAGCGGATTGCTGCCCATGATGGCCACGAGGATCATCGGACCGGTCGGCGCGTGGAACGGGACCTGCCCCGTGACGCACTCGAACACGATCGCCGCGACCGACCAGACGTCGGCGCGATGGTCGAGCGCGAGCAGCCCCTGCGCCTGCTCGGGGGACATGTAGAAGGGCGACCCGATCGTCGTGCCGACGACGGTCAGCTTCTTCGCGCCCTCGCTGTTGTCGCGCACGCTGCCGAAATCGAGGATCTTCACCCTGTCGCCGTCGTGCGTGCCGACCAGGAAGATGTTGTCCGGCTTGAGATCGCGGTGCACGACCTTGCGCTTGTGCGCCTCCTCGAGGCCGAGCGCGATCTGCGACAGCATCCGAACCAGGCGCTCGGGGGGCAGCACCTTGTCGCGCTTGAGGACCGTCCGCAGCTCCTCGCCCTCGAGGTACTCCATGACCAGCGCGAAGCTGTGGTCCTCGGTCTTCTCGAAGGCGAGCACCTCGACGATCTGTTCGTGGGGTAGCGACGCGCTGACCTCGAACTCGCGGTGAAAGCGCTCGACGCTCACCTCGTCGAGCGCGACCTCGGGGTGGAGGATCTTCAGGGCGACGCTGCGACCGGTCCGAAGATCGAGCGCCTGGTAGACGCGCCCCATGCCCCCGTCGGCGACGATCCGCCAGATCTGGTAGCGCCCGCCGCAGAGGGTCGCGCCGACGCGCCTGTCCTCCGGGTGGACCGGCGGCGCTACCTCAGCGACCGGGATGAGGCGCTGCCCGTCGACCGGACAGAAGCCGCTGTCGTGCGAGAAGAGCCTGAAACAGGCGGAGCACGTCTTCAAGCCGCACCCGGGATCAGGCGCGGGAGGGGTCCGCGGCCGGCGTGCTGCCCGTCGCGGGCTCCGGCGGCATGTAGTAGAGGATCCGGTTGCAGTTCGGGCACCGCTCGAACTCCTCCTGGCGGCGCATCTTCTGGAACATCATCGGCGGCACGGACAGGTGGCAGCCGAGGCATGTGCCGTCGTAGGTGCGGGCGATCGCGACGGGCCTGCGCGTCCGGATCGACTCGTAGCGGCGGTACAGGACGACCGGCAGCTTGCCGACCACCTGCTGGCGCGCGTCGGCGCGCTGGGTGCGCTCGGCCTCGAGCGCGGCCAGCGACGCCTGCGTCCCCGGCGCGCTGCCGTCGATCGCCCCTGCCAGCTCGACGCGCTTCGCCTCCGCCACGTCGATCGCCGAGCGCGCCCCCTCGGAGGCCGAGTTCAGCCGCTCGATCTCTTCCTCGCGATCGCGGTGCAGCTTGCGCAGCTCCTCGATCTCGCGCTGCGCCGCGTTGGACTCGCGCTCGTTCCGGGAGCGCTGCAGCTTCTCCCGCGAGCGCTCGATCTGGCTCGACATCTGGCGGAGCTCGACGACGAGCTCGGAGCGCGTCTTCTCCATCGCCGCCAGGGTCTCCCGATCGCCCTTCAGCCGCTCCTCTAGCCGCTTCAGGTCGGACCGCATCCCTTCCAGGCTGCCGCGCTGCTTGTCGAGCTGCTCATCGATGCGGCGGATCTCGCTGTCGATGGCCGACAGCTCTTCGAGGAATGCGATCTGCTCGCGGATGCTCACGTGCTTCCTTGTCTCCTTCTGTTTCGTGGCTTTCGTGGGCCCACCTGGACTCGAACCAGGAACAGCCCGGTTATGAGCCGGGGGCTCTGACCGATTGAGCTATAGGCCCTGGTACAAGGGCGAACCCCGATCGGGGCCGCCCACTTTCGCACCGGCGGACAACGTAGTCCAAGCGGCGCGCAGTTGGAAGGGGAGCGGTTCGGCCGGACCGGGTTCCACGACGGCGCCACGGCGGTCGGGGGTGGCTCGGCCGTGAGGAAGCCCGTCCGCGGACGGGGCGCAGCGCGAGGGGGGCCTCGCCGGGCATGGCGCAGGGACATTGCGCCGGCGTGCGCGGTCAGTCCACGCCAGAGGCCACGCCAGAGGCCACGCCAGAGGCCACGCCAGAGGCCACGCCAGAGGCCGCGCCATGGGCCACGCCAGAGGCCCGCTCGGGCTGCGGCCCCTCACGGCCCCTGCCGCCCGCCCGGATCGACCATCGGGCTGCGGCGCGGGATGCGCGCTGTTTTTGCCGCCGGGGTCACGGCCTTGCCCCCGTCGAGCGCGTCGGAGCAGCACCGGAACCCGACCTGATAGAAGCGGAACCACCGGTTGTGCGTCGACGTGACCGGGCGGCATCGCGAGCGGATCGGCCCCCAGTAGCCCCCTTTCAGCGTCGATCGGAACGGCTTCTCGTCCAGCGTGCCGAGCTCATTGTTCACCCACTCGTCGACGTTGCCGGTCATGTCGCGCACGCCGAAGGGGCTGACGCACCGGTGCATCTCCCCGGACGCAACCCGGCGATCGAGCCGCTCGACCTCCGCCGAGATCTTCCATGGGTCAGCGAACGTCTCTAGCACCGGCATCGAGATCTTCCTGTCGATGTTGCAGGCGTCGGGATCGCGAGCGATCCCGTAAGGATAGGGCCACATCTGCGGCCCCTCGCACGCGAACTCCCACTCCTCGCCGGAGCAGAGCCGCTTGCCCTCGATCTCGCAGGCGCGCTTCGCCTCCAGCCAGTTGACCATCACCACCGGGCGGACGCCCTCGATGTTCGGGTACTCGAAGACGTCGATGCAGAAGCGCCGGTGCTGGAGGCGCCCCTCGCAGAGGACCTCCGGCTCGAACCGGGCGCAGATGTCCTTCTCCTCGTCGATGTAAGCGGCGCAGCGGTGCCCGACGTACGGGCAATAGATGCCGTCGACGAGCACCATCCCGCCGAGGCACGCCGCGCGGCTCTCCGGGTCGACGCGCACGTACGCGGGCAGCGGCGGTGGCGCAGGAGGCGAAAGCGCGGGCGCGGGCGGGGCCGGCTCCGGCGGGGCGGTGCTCTCAGCCGGGGCCGCGCCCGCCGCGTCGAGCGGCCCAGGCGGCCTCTGGAAGCGGGGGGCGAAGAGGAGCGCGCTCACCAGGGCGGCGACGACGAGGGCGGCGATGAAGGCGATGCGCTCGCGCATGTCAGTCGTACACGCCGTCCTTCTCGCGGTCGCGCTCGATGAAGGGCCGCGGCGGCGGGGTGACGACGCCGTCGACGGTGTCCGCGCAGCAGCGGAAGCCGACCTGGTAGAACTTGAACGTCGGCCCGTGCCCTCCGGTCGTGAGGCGGCAGGTGTTCCGAACAGGACCCCAGTAGCCGCCGTTGAGCGTGGCCGGGCGCGACGTGCCCGGATCGTCGGCGAGGTTGTCGGTCCACTCGTCGACGTTGCCGGAGAGGTCGTACGCCCCGTAGGCGCTGATGCAGTTCGGGTGCGATCCGATGGGATCGGCCTGCCACAGCCGGGCGATCTCGCCCTCGCGGGTCGCCTCGTCCACCATGGCGTCGATGTCGAACTCGATCGCGGCGCGGTCGATGTTGCAAGGGCTGGGCGTGCGCACGAAGCCCCAAGGATACGGCAGGCGCTTCGGTCCTTCGCAAGCGAGCATCCACTCGGAGCGCCGGCACAGCCGCCTGCCGATCGAGGCGCAGAGCGACTTCGCTTCGTTCCAGTCGACGTAGACGCGCGGGAGCTCGCCCACCCGGTTCGGCCACTCGTGGCGGTCGATGCAGAAGCGCCGGTGATCCAAAGGAGCCCGACAGCGGGCGCCGCGCCCGTACTCGGGGCAGCCATGGCCGGCTCCATCGCCGCTGCGGGTGCAGACATACGGGAGGGATGGACAGAAATCGCCCTCCACGAGGGTCATGTCGGCGGGACACGCAGCGCGCGCCACCGGATCCTCCGCGAAGGGATCGACCAGCGGGGCCGCCGCGGCGGCCTGCCGGCTCGCGCTTTGCGGAACCGGAGCAGCACCGGGAGGTGAGCCCGGAGCGGGCGCTGCTGCCTCCTCCTGACCAGCGGCCGTGGCGGGTGCAGGCGTGGACGATGCCGGTGCCGCGGGCCCGGCAGAACGCGCCGCAGCGGGACCGGGCTCGGAGCGCCCGGACGGCGAGGGCGGCTCGAGCAGCAGCGCGTCGAGCTCAGGGGTGTACCGCGCAAGGAGCGCGACCACGCCGAGCGCAGCGCCGGCGCCGACCGCCATCAGGACACTCCTTGCACGCGCTTCCACCTGCGCGCCCTCTCATAGTCCAGCTCGCAGCGCAGCGACGTGAGAAGAATTGTAAGACAACCGGAAGACCTGGCGCGCCGTGCGCGGCGCGTCGCGGCGTGCGACGGGGCGGGGCTACCAGGGCAACAGGGGCAACAGGGGCAACAGGGGCAACAGGAGCAACAGAGCCGACAGAGCAGCGAGCGGCGAGCAGGAGCGGCGCCACGCCCGCTTCCGTGTGTGATAGCTCTCCGGTTCCCCCTATGGATCGACTGGTCGTTCGAGGCGCCCGGCAGCACAACCTCAAGAACGTCAGCGTGTCGCTTCCGCGCGACCGCCTGGTGGTGATCACCGGCCCGAGCGGCTCGGGCAAGTCGTCCCTGGCGTTCGACACCATCTACGCGGAAGGGCAGCGGCGCTACGTCGAGTCGCTCTCCGCCTACGCGCGGCAGTTCCTCGAGCAGCTGTCCAAGCCGGACGTCGAGTCGATCGAGGGCCTCTCGCCCGCCATCGCGATCGAGCAGCGCGCGCTGGCGAAGAGCCCGCGATCGACCGTCGGCACGGTGACCGAGATCTCGGACTACCTCCGCCTGCTCTTCGCGCGCGTCGGCACCCCGCATTGCCCCGCGTGCGGCAAGCGGATCGAGGCCCAGACGGTGCAGCAGATCGTCGACCGCATCCTCGATTTCGGCGACAAGACGCGGGTCACGATCATGGCGCCCATCGCGCGAGGCCGCCGCGGAGAGCTGAAGCTCGACATCGAGCGGCTGCGCCGGGAGGGCTTCGTGCGAGCGCGCATCGACGGCGAGATCGTCGATCTCGGCGACGAGATCGTCCTCGACCGGACGCGCGCGCACGACCTCGACGTGGTCGTGGACCGGATCGTGGTCAAGGACGGCATCAAGGGCCGGCTCACCGACTCCGTCGAGCTCGCGCTCAAGCTGGGCGAGGGCAGGCTGCTCGTCGACATCTCCAGCGACGGCATGAAGATCGAGCCGCTCTGGATGAGCGAGCGCTTCGCGTGCATCGACTGCGGCATCTCGCTGCCGCCCATCGAGCCGCGGATGTTCTCCTTCAACGGCCCGCACGGCGCGTGCCCCGCCTGCGACGGCATCGGCGCGAGGACCCGCATCGATCCGGACCGCGTGGTCCCCGATCCTCGCCGCACGCTCCGCGAGGGCGCGGTGGTGGCCTGGGGGCGCCGCGGCTCGCTCTCGCTCGCCACGGAGACGGAGCGGGCCGTCAGCGCGCTCGGCTGTGATCCGGACGTCCCGTGGGCGAAGCTGCCGGCGGCGGTGCGGCAGGCGATCCTCGAGGGGAGCGACGCCCAGGGCGCCGGCGGCCGGGGGAAGAAGAAGGCCGCCTACGAGGGGATCATCCCGCGGCTCGAGCGCCTGCTGAGCAGCGGCGAGCCCGCCCTCGCCGACGAGGAGGAGGCCGATCCCGACGAGGACAGCGCCGTGCTCTCCGACGAGATCGGCCGCTTCGTCATCACGCGCGTGTGCGACGCCTGCGACGGCAGGCGCCTGCGCCCGGAGGCGCTCGCCGTGCGCCTCGAGGATCGCAACATCGCGGACGTCGGCACCCTGCCGCTGCGCACGCTGCGCGTCTTCCTCGAGGGCCTCATGCCGCCGAAGGAAGGCGCGCCGCAGGCCGCAAAGGGGAGCGCGCCGCAGGCCGCAAAGGGGAGCGCGCCGCGGGCCTCCGCCGACGGGCAGGCCGCGGGCGAGGCCCACGTCGACGGCGCGCTCGCGCCGCGCGAGCGCGCGATCGCCGAGCCGCTGCTCCGGGCGGTGATCGCCCGCCTCGGGTTCCTCATCGACGTCGGGCTCGACTACCTCACGCTCGACCGCTCCGCGCAGACCCTCTCCGGCGGCGAGGGCCAGCGCATCCGCCTCGCGACGCAGATCGGGGCCGCGCTCGTCGGCGTGCTCTACGTGCTCGACGAGCCCTCGGTGGGCCTGCACGCGCGCGACAACACGCGCCTGCTCGAGGCGCTCAGGCGGCTCGTGGACCTCGGCAACACCGTGGTCGTCGTCGAGCACGACCGCGACGCCATCCTCGCGGCCGACCACATCGTGGACATGGGCCCGGGCGCGGGCGTGCACGGCGGCAACGTGGTGGCGCAGGGCACGCCGGAGGAGCTGAGCGCCGATCCGGCGTCGATCACCGGCCCGTACCTCAGCGGCAAGAAGCAGCTGGCGATCCCCACGAAGCGCCAGCGCCCCGACGGGCGCTTCATCCGCGTGAGCGGCGCGCGGGCCCACAACCTCCTCAACGTCACGGCCGAGATCCCCGTCGGCCTCTTCTGCACGGTCACCGGCGTGTCCGGCTCGGGCAAGTCGAGCCTCATCGTCGACACGCTGCTGCCGGCCGCGAAGAACGAGCTGTACAGGAGCTCCGCCCCGATCGGCGCGTGCGACGGCATCGAGGGCCTCTCGCACATCGACAAGGTCATCTCGATCGATCAAGCCCCGATCGGCCGCACGCCGCGCTCGAACCCGGCGACGTACACGGGGGTCTTCGGGCTCCTGCGCGAGCTCTACGCGGGCCTCCCGGAGGCGAGGACGCGCGGCTACAAGGCGGGCCGCTTCTCGTTCAACGTGAAGGGCGGCCGGTGCGAGGCCTGCCAGGGCGACGGCGTGCTCCGGATCGAGATGCACTTCCTGCCCGACATCTTCGTGACGTGCGAGACGTGCGGCGGCCGCCGGTACAACCGCGAGACGCTCGAGGTGCTCTACCGCGGGATGTCGATCGCCGACGCGCTCGACCTGACGGTCGAGCAGGCGATCGACCAGTTCGAGGCGCTCCCCCGCGTCCGGGAGCGGCTCGCCGCGCTCGCGCGGGTCGGCCTCGGCTACATCACGCTGGGGCAGCCCGCGACGACGCTCTCGGGCGGCGAGGCGCAGCGCGTGAAGCTCGCGCGCGAGCTCGCGCGCAAGGCCACCGGCCGCACGCTCTACGTGCTCGACGAGCCGACGACGGGCCTGCACTTCTCCGACATCGAGGTGCTCACCGCGAGCCTGATGAGCCTGCGCGACGCCGGGAACACCGTCCTCGTGATCGAGCACAACCTCGACGTGATCGCCTGCAGCGACTGGGTGATCGACCTGGGCCCCGAGGGCGGCGAGCGCGGCGGGACGATCGTCGCCGCCGGCACCCCGGAGGACATCGCGCAGGAGGAGGCGTCCTACACCGGCGCGTACCTGCGCGAGGTGCTCACGGCGTCGAAGCGCCGCACCCCGCAGCCGCCGCGCGGCCGCGCGGCCGCCCGCAAATAGCAGAACGGGCGTGGCCCCGCCCGGTCCGCGCGACGTGGACCGGGAGCGGGAGCGCACGCCCGACGGCGCCGAGGCACCCTCGCGCAAGGAGGCGACCGGCGGCCGGCCTCCTCGCGCGACGCAGCGTCAGCCGTAGTCCTTCTCGACCCTCTCCTGATCCTCTTTGCAGCGGATGCACAGGGTCGTCTCGGGGCGCGCCTCGAGGCGCTTCGCCGAGATCTCCTCCTCACACTCCTCGCACTTGCCGAACGAGCCGTCCTCGATCTTCACGAGCGCCTTCTGGATCTTGTCGAGGAACGACTTCTCGCGGCCACGGAGCCGGAAGGTGAACGACTGCAGGTACTCGCTCGACGCGAGGTCCATCTCGTCAGGGAGATCGTTCGCGTCGAGCATCATGTCTTCGGTCAGCGTTTGCTTGGCCTTCTTGACGATCTCGTCGCGCTTCGTCTCAAGCAGGGTCTTGAACTTTTTCAGCTGGGCCTTGTTCATAGGTCCTCTCGCGTCGAATGCGCCGTTCGGCGCTGCCGTCTGAGCTCCCTGGCGCATGCAAGCCGCGGGGCGCTGACCCCGGCTGCCGGGACTTACGGCTCCGCGACATGTCCGGAGAGGCCAGACAGCCCCCCGAAATTGCGAGGCGCGGGATTCTAGGCGTGGGAGCCGAGCCCGTCAACGACGCCTCCGTCGCAGGCAGAGATCGCCCGGACTCACTGCGGCCAACGCCTCTCGATTCGCGATCGGTCGCCGTCACGCGCCATCGGTCGCCGTCACGCGCCGTCACCCGCGCGACCGACCGGGCGCTGCGGCATCGGTCGCCATCGGTTGTCGGGACAGCGTGGAAAGCATCTGCGGGAAGTCCCCGAGCCGCCGGAAAAGGCGGCGGACTTGGCCTCAAACCCGCATGCTCACCCCAGAGCACGCCGGAAATGAGACGCAGCGGACGGTTTGACGAAAGGCAGCTCACGTGGAACAAATTTATCCCATATTGCTGGATTTCGATCAGAACCGAACCCCGGTCCGTCCCCGCGATGCCTCGACGGTGATCGTCCTCCGTGACGGTCGCGCTGGAATCGAGGTGTTCTGCGTTCGCCGCCACGCGAGCTCGAGCTTCATGGGGGGCGCCGTGGTGTTCCCTGGTGGGAAAGTGGACGCGCAGGACGGCGCGGAAGTCTGGAGGGATCGGGCGACCGAGCCACCGGCGCGCGCCGCTGCGTTCGCGACGGGCGAGACGCCGGCGCGAGCGCTGTGTGTGGCCGCGTGCCGCGAGACGCTGGAGGAAGGGGGCATCCTGCCGACCGATCTCCCGCTGTCCGGCGACGAGGTCGACGTGGTGGGGCGGGAGCTCGCCGCCGGGGCGCCGCTCGATGCGGTCCTCGCGCGGCGCGGCCTGAAGCTCGCGCTCGCGGCGCTCGTCCCGTGGGCGCGGTGGATCACGCCCCTCGCCGAGGCGCGGCGCTTCGACGCGCGCTTCTTCCTGCTACCGCTGCCGCCAGGCCAGATCGGGCGACACGACGGGCACGAGACGACGATGAGCTTCTGGGCAGCGCCGTCCGAGGTCCTGGAGCGCGCCGCGCGTGGGGAGATCCTTCTCGCTCCGCCGACTTCACGCACGCTCGAGCTCCTCGCCGCTGTCGCAGACGTGCGCAGCGCCGTGGCGCTCGCGGAACGCCAGTCGCTCTTGCCGATCTGTCCGCGCTTCGTCCCGGGCGATGGGGCCGAGCCGCCCTACCTGGCGCTGCCAGGCGACCCTTCGCACGAGGCCCGCGATCGGCGCGCCGAGGGTCCGACCCGTTACGTCCTGCGCAACGGGCGCTTCGTCGCCGAAGAATGCTGCGCACATGGATCCCTGATCCACATCAAACAGGAACGAGAGCCAGATCCACCCGTGCCGACCAGCTTCGACGCCCCCCAGACGAATGCCCCCTCCGTGCCGGCGACGCCTGATCTCGAGGAGTGAGCCATGGAAACGAACCCGAAAGAGAACACGACGCAGCCCGAGCTGTTCACCGCGAGCGACGTCGCGCGCTTCTGTCAGGTGGACCTCAAGACCATCCACAATTGGGCGGACAAGGGGGAGATCCGCCACTTCCGCACGCCAGGACGGCACCTCCGTTTCCGGCGGCTGGACGTGCTCGATTTCCTCCGAAAGTACGGCTACCCGATCCCGGAGATCCTCCGGATGGGCAAGCCGAAGGTCGTCGTTGTCGACGACGACCCCTCCGTCCTCGCCGCGCTCCGCAAGACGCTGTCGCGGAGGTTCGACCTGACGACGTTCCAGGATCCGTTCGACGCGCTCGTCGCGGTGGGCAACCTCCAGCCCGACGCGCTCATCCTGGACATCATGATGCCGGGCCTCGACGGCGTGCGCTGTCTGGAGCGGCTCCGCTCCATCGACGCGACCTCGCACATCCGCTGCATCGTGTACTCGAACCACGAGGACATGAAGAAGAACGCGACCGAGGCCGGCGCCTACGACTTCATCAAGAAGGGCGAGGCCAGCGAGCTGCGCGACTCACTCGAGCGGCTCATGGGCCTCGAGCGAGGGTGACGCCTGCGCGGGCGACGCCCGCCCAGGCCAGCGGCGCCCCTCACTTGCCCTCGCGGTAGGCGCGGATCGCGTTCACGATGGCGTCCGCCATCTTCTGCCGGAAGTCGGCGGTCGCGAGGCGAGCCTCGTCCTCGGGGTTCGAGATGAACGCGGTCTCGAACAGCGCGGCCGGCATGTCGGCGCCCGCGAGGACGAAGAAGCCCGCGCCCCTGACGCCCTGATCCTTCGTGTCGGGGTAGCGGGGCGAGAGCGACGCGAGCGACGATCGCTGGAGGAGCTCGGCGAAGTGGCGCGAGCGGGCCGCCATGTCACCGACGTTGAGGTTCGACAGGATCGCCGCCACCTCGAGGCGGGCGCCGGGATCACCTGGGTCCACGCCCTGCCCTGCCCGCCCGGCGCGGGCGGCGTTCTCGCGCGCCGCGAGCTGCGCCGACGTCGCCTCGCCGTCGTGAGGGGCCGCGAGCGAGAACGTCTGGACCCCACGAGCGCGGCCGTTCTCGCTCGCGTTGCAGTGGATCGAGACGAACAGGTCGGCGTGGAACGCGTTCGCGCGCGCGGTGCGGAGCTCCAGCGGGACGTAGGTGTCGCTGTCCCGCGTGAGGAGCGTCTCGATCTTGAGCTCGCGCGCGAGGAGCGGGGCGACGCGGTGGGCGACGTCGAGCGTCACGTCCTTCTCCTTCAACCCGGTGGGGCCGACGGCGCCGGTGTCGTTGCCGCCGTGCCCCGGATCGATCGCGACGCGCCGGACCTCCCGCGCGCCGCCGGGGTTGTCCTTGTCGTCGCGCAACGGAGGGCGGGTGCTCACGTCGACGACGATCCGGAACGGATCGGGGAGGTAGAAGATCCGGCGGTGCAGGTTGGCGGCGAGATCGAGGACGACGCGCGTTCCATCCGGCTGGACGCCGACGCGCACCCGCCGCAGGACGCCGCCGACCTCGATCTCCCGCGCGATGCCGCGCGACGTCGCCCTCGCGATGTCGACGAACACGCGCGCGTCCTTGCCGGCGCTCTCGTCCGCCGCGAGCGTGCCTACGTCGAACGTCGTCGGCGCGGAGAGCTCGACAACGACGCGCGCCCCTTTGTCCGAGCCGTGCCGCTCGATCGAGGTGATCTTCACCGGGCCGGTGGGCGCCGCCGGCGCGCGGGGGGCCACGACGACATCGCCGGTGGCTTCGGCGGTCGTCACCCGCACCGGCGCCGCGCCCGCGGCGCTCGCGGGCGCGGCGGAGGAGCCCGGCGCCGGGCTCGATGCGAGCGCGAGCGCGACGCCCTCGACCCGGTGTCCCTCCTGCTCCAGCGCGCGCAGCGCGTCCCCGCTCGGCCGGTAGGCAGCGGCTTGCGCCAGCGCGAGCGCGAGCGCGCCCAGGCACTGCGAGCGCGGCGCGCCGCCGGACGGCGCGGGCGGGGCGAGGGCCGCGTAGCGCCGCGAGACCAGGTAGAGCTCGCGGTACGCGACGGCCGCGTCGTGAGCGAGCTCGCCGGCGAGCAGCGCGCGGCGGCGCTCGGCCTGGCACGCGCGCTCGACGTGGGCCGGATCGGAAGAGGCGCGGAAGGCCGTCGCCGCCGCGCTGTAGAGCTCCATCGCCTCGCGCGCGTCGGTGACCGCCTGATCGAGGCGGAAGAGCCGCACGCGAAGGTCGCCGGCCAGCTCCGCGAGCGAGGCCGCCTGCGCCGGCGCCCCGGCGCGCGATGACGCGATGGCGACGGCATCGGCGAGGGCGACCGTCTCGGCGCGGGGTGGGAGGAGCGCAGCCGGATCGAGCAGCGCGGCGGCACGCTCCTCGTCGGAGATGCCGGCGGGCGCAGCCGGCGCGCCGCCCTCCGCGCTGCACCCGAGGGTGGCGTGCGCCACCACGGCAAAAAGCGCGATCGCCGCGAACGCCGGAGCGTTACGATGCAACCACGCCGGGCTGGTGTGCTGTCGGCTCGCCAGTTCAGCCCCGCGCGCCGAGCGACTGGCGATGCGTCCAGGAGGTTTCACGTGCCCGACCTCACGCCCACTTCATCCACAGGACCCCTCTACGCGGACCGCGCGTCGGGGGAGAGGTTTGCCGACGCGACGAGCATGGTCAACGCGTATCTCGCCCGGTACGACGCGAGCTCTCGGGGCGGGGCCGGATCGCCGAGCGGCGCCGGCGCCAGCACGCTCGACGAGACGGGGTACGCGCAGCTTCAGCACGGGAGCGCGACGATCGGCGTCAACGTGCTGGAGGCTCAAGGCGTCCTGATGGTCTTCTCTCCCATCATGGCCGTCCCCCTGAGCGGGCGCGAGGCCTTCTACCGGCGGCTCCTGGAGCTCAGCTTCGTCATCACCTCCGACGCGGCCTTCGCGATCGACAAGGCGCGCAACGAGGTGGTGGTGCGCTGCCTGCGGCGCCTCAGCGCGCTCGAGTACGAAGAGTTCGAGGATATCGTCACGACGGTGAGCCAGGTCGCCGACACCTGGGATGACGCGCTGCTGCGCGAGGTGCGCGGCGGGTGAGCCGTTCCCGGTCGTTCCGGGGGCGCCGGGGGGGGCGCGCGCTCCCGCCGTGCGCGGCAGCCCGTGATGCGCCGATCCGTCGCGAGATTGCGGTGCAGCAGACGCGGGTGGTAAGTTCCTCACCGCGATGACTGCGGGGGAGCAACCGACGACCGCGGAACCTGGTGAGCGCTCCCTCTCTGCGGAGGAGGCGGAGCGGATCGCGTCGTCGATCCGGCCGTCCTGGGAGGCGTTCGACGAGCTGTCGGGCGCCCGAGGCGACGCGCGCGGCGGCGCCGTTGCGGAGGAGCCCGGCGCATCCGCAGCGAAATCGTCGGAAGCCCAGGCGGCCTCCCCCGCCGGAGCGCCGGCGGTGAAGCCTGGGCCCGCGGAGGCGCCTTCTCCTGCTGCACCAGCGGCGCCCACGACGGGCGTCATCGAGGCCCCGCCAGCCGGCGCGTCCGGCGTGTCCGACACCGTGATCGAGGGGGTCCCGACCATTGCCGTCGGCGAGGACCCGCCGGGGCCGCCCGCGGCGGGGGCCACGTCCCGCGACGCGGGAGCGGCGGGGGCCGGTGAGCAGGCCAGCCCCTCGCCTCAGCCGCTCATCGACGCCCGGACGGCCGGCGGCGCCTCGGACGCGAGCGCCCCGAGCGCGGGCGCGGTGACGCGGGAACCGCCCCCCGCGCCGGCAGGGAAAACACAGGTAGGAATGGGTGAGCCGGAGGCAGCGGCCGCCGCGCCAGGCGCCGCGGCCGGCGCGCACGCCGCTGAGCCGCAGCCGCGGGTGGACCGGTCCCCCTCCCCGCCCCCGGAGGACGAACCGCCTTCGGCACGGCCGAAGCGCAGGGGCCCCCGCGCGGCGCCTCCGGCGAGGGAGAGCGCTGATTCCGTGGCCGCGTCAGGCGTCCGCACGGAAGACCACGATCCGATCGAGATCCCCGTGTCCACGCCGAACAAGACGGCGCTGCGGGTCGTGCTCGCCCTCGCGGGCGTGGCCTTGCTGCTCGTCGTTGGTCGCACCTTGCTTCGAGACGACGCCGGAGAGGATCCCAGGCCCCCGGCGGCATCGTCGACGGCGGAGACGCCCGCCGCAGCGACCACGCCCCCCGCCGCCTCGCAGGCGCCCCCCGCCGCCTCGACCGCCGCCACCGCTACGGACGACGGCGCCTCACCTGCGCCGAGCGCCTCAGCGTCGCCTCCGGCTCCCGCGGCGACGACATCCTCCGTCGCGGCGGCGCCTGCCTCTGCCGCGACGCCTCCTGCAGCCACGGCGCCTGCTTCTGCCACGGCGCACGCCTCCGCCGGGAGCGCAGCGGCGCCCGCGGTGCCAGCGCCCACGCCGAAGGCGGCCCCCCCTGCACAGAGGCCCGCGCCTCAAGCACCGGCGCAGCGTGGCACGAGCTCGACCGGAGGCAGCAAGGGCGGCGGCATCATCCGCGATGCGCCGTTCTGAAGCGCACCTGTTTACTCGCCTCGGCAGCGAGGCCTGCTGCAATCGTATCCTTTCGCGGACGCCGACGAGGCGAAGCCCGATCTGAGGAGCCATGAAAACACGCGCCTGCGCCCCAGTCCTCCTGCTCTCGCTGATCGCTCCCGCCGTGCTCACGGAGGCCGGGCTCCCCCCTTCTCTCTTCAGCGAGCGGCTGAGCTTCGCGCAACCGTCCGATCCCGTGACCGAGGTCGCGCGCCAGCGCTACGAGGAAGGGGTCAAGGCGTACGACGCCGGTCGGTTCGAGGAGGCACGCACCGCGTTCCTTCAGGTCTACGCGCTCAAGCGACACCCGGCCGTGCTGCTCAACCTCGGACAGAGCGAGCTTCGCTCCAATCACCTCCAGGACGCCGGCAAGCACCTGCAGCAGTTCCTGCGCGAGCACGCCGCGGCGACGCCGGAGCAGCGCGCCGCAGCGGAGAAGGCGATCGCCGATGTGAAACGGAGGAGCGGCTTCCTCGTCGTGATCGCCGACGCGAATGGCGCGGACATCAGCGTCGACGGCGTCCTCATCGGCAAGGCGCCGCTGCTCGATCCGGTGTTTGTGACGCCCGGCAAGCACACCTTGTTCGCGACCTACCTGGACCGATCGGCGACCACGCAGGTGGACGCGAAGATCGGCACAGCCACGCCCGCGACGCTCACCCTGGGCACGAGCGGCGCGACGCCCGCGACGCCGCCTGTCGGCGCGCCCACCCCGGCGACGCCGACCCCTGCGCCCACCTCGGCCGCCCCGGGCGCCGCGCCGCCACCGCCGGCACAGCCTCCGGCGACGGGCACCACGCCGCCCGCGCCGGGCGCGACCGCTCCCGGCGCGATGGCTCCGGGCGCAGCCGCGCCGAGCCCCTCACCGTCACCAGCAGCGCCGACGGGCGCCGGCGGCTTCAGCGTCTCGACGAGCAGCACGATGGGCTCGATGAGCCCAGCGCAGGCCTCCGGCGGACGCGAGCCGTTCTTCCACTGGTACGCGCGCAAGCCGCTCGCCTGGGCGGGCACCGGCGTCGCCGGCGTCGGCCTGGTCATGGGGATCGTCGGCTCGGCCATCACGGTCGACGCGCGCAGCAGCGCCGACGACATCGGGGGGCAGATCGAGGCGTACGTCGCGGGTCACCAGAGCGCGATCCCCGCGAACCGCAGGTCTCAGCCCTGTGGCGCGCGCGAAGATCCGTCGGGCGACCTCCCCGACTTCAGGAACGCGTGCGGAAAGCTCCGCGAGAAGCTCGACCGCTTTGACGGCGCGGTCCCCTGGGCGATCACCGGGTGGGTCCTCTTCGGCGTCGGGGTCGTCGGCACCGCGACCTACGCCATGATCGATTGGTACCCGCAGAAGCAGCAGACCGCAGCCGACGGGCCGCGCATCACCGCGATCGCGCCGTTCGTGGCGCCAGGTCAGGCCACCCTCAGCGTCGCGGGCGCCTTCTGAAGAGATCGAGCGCGCCAAGAGCAACATCGGAGTGGGCGTCCTTGTAAAGCTGGCCGACGTGCTCGGCGTCCGGCCCGGGGATCTGGTGCGGCTCGTGACCTATGGCGGACTGTACGAGACGGCCCACCTCGACGACCTACCGGCGCCAGGGGACCTGACGCTGGTGCTGGTGGTCGCGTCGGTAACACCGACGCTGCGCGAGGATCTGGCGCGCAAGGGCTGGACTCTGAGCCCGCTCGGCGGAGGGTATGCGCGCATCGACGGGCCGATGTACGATACGTACCTCGCCATCACGGACGAGGTGACCGAGGCGGAACGCGACGACTACCTGCGGCTCTTCAGCCATCGGTCCGCCCTGCCGGGCGAGGCAGCACGGTGGCTGAAGCAGTGGATGAGGGACACGAGGATGAAGCAGCCGGACATCGAGGAACTCCCGGGGTACGAGGAGATGTTCCAGAAGCTGGTCGAGGCGATGCCTGTGGAAAAACGGCTCGCCGGACTCGCCCCCGAGCAGCGGCTCGCCGGGCTCGCCCCCGAGCAGCGGCTCGCCGGGCTCGCCCCCGAGCAGGTGATCCTCGCGCTCCCGGTGGAGGTGCTGCGCATGCTCTCCGAGGAGCATCTCCATTCGCTCCCCGCCGACGTTCGGGAGACGATCAAGAAGCGCCTCCGGGGCATCGCCCATTGACGCGCGGAGCGCGAGAGCAAGGCCAGCCCTGGCGGAGCGCGACCGGTTGAGGCAGGCGCTCCTGCCAGCGTGACAGCGGGGTTGCGGTGCGTCCGCAGCGCTGACACGCCGCGTTTTCGATCGGGAGTGGCTTCAGACCGGCGAGGGCTCGACGGGCTTGGCGTCGGTGGGCTTGGTCTCGACGGGCGCCGGCTCGTCCGGCGCGGCGGCGCTGCCGCGGCGCTTCGGGCGGAGCCTCCGCAGCGCGTCGCGGAACGAGATGGCGCTGAAGCGGCGCTTCGCCTCGGGGATGTCCCAGCAGGCGTTGACGCCGGCGGCGCGCGCCTCGTTCCCGAGCAGCGTGGCATACGTCACGATGGAGTTGCGCAGCACCATCGCCTCTTCCCGGTTCCGCAGACCGAGGATGCCGAGCAGGTCACGGCCGCTCACCTCGTCGAGCAGCGCGCTGCCTTCGCGCAGGAAGTCTTCGGTGAGGCCGACGGGCGAAAGGCGGGCCTGGTGCTGCTTGGCGAGCCGGAGCAGCATGGCGAGATCGCTGGTCTCCTCGGTGAGCGTGCCGCTCGTGTTGACGTCGGCGAACTGCTCGGCGACATCCGGCTCGAACGCGAACGCCTGATCGGCGAACGCCTTGAGCCGCGCGCGCCACGGCCGGCTCGCCTTGATCACCTGGTCGACGGGCCGGACCTGGTAGGCGCCGGTGCGCTTGCCCTCGCCGAACCAGAGGTTCGCGGTGTCGAGCAGCTGGATGGCGCCGCGGAGCAGCGCGCGGCGCTCGGGGCCGTAGGCCTTGCTCGTGAGCTGCGCCTCGTACTGGACGACGGCCAGATAGAGGTCCCGGAGCTCCGTGAGGGTGGTCGTGAACCCAGCAGCCCGGGAACGCGGCCAGCGCCGCCGAGACGGCCGGGGATCGTGTCCGCAGCGCCGGGGAGCCGTACCAGCAGCGCCGAGGAGCCGTACCAGCAGCTCCGAGGAGCTACACCAGCAGCGCCGAGGAGCTACACCAGCAGCTCCAGGGAGCCGTACCAGCAGCTCCGAGGAGCTGCACCAGCAGCTCCAGGGAGCCGTGCCAGCGGCTCCGAGGGGCCGTACCAGCAGCTCCTCGGAGCTGCACCAGCAGCTCGGAGGAGCCGTACCAGCGGGTGCCGGCAGGCATCCCGGGGTTGCTGGGGAGCCGCTGGGAGGCGCTGGCGCTCGCTCAGCCTGAGCCGCCGGCCGGCGAGAGCGCGCCGCCCGAGGACGCGAAGGACGAAGCGAGGGCGCGCTTTTTCAAGGGCAGGAAGCTCTACCAGGAGGGGGCCTGGAGCGCCGCGCTCGCGGAGTTCCAGGCGTCGAGGGAGCTCTACCCGAACGAGAGCGCGACGGTCGGCGCCGCCGAGAGCCTGAAGCGCCTCCAGCGCTTCGACGAGGCGCTCGATCTCTTCGAGGTCGTGCTGCGCGACTTCTCCGAGGCCCTGGAGGCGCCGAGGCGAGACGCGATCCAGCGCGAGGTGATCGCGCTGCGCGGGCTCGTCGGCACCGTCGAGATCGCGCAGGCCGAGCCTGGCGCGACGATCACCGTCGACGGGCAGCGCCGGGGGGATTTTCCGCTGGTCGCGCCGCTCCGGGTCGCGGCGGGCAGCCACGGCGTGCGCGTGTACAAGGAGGGCTTCGAGCCGTTCGAGACGCGCGTCGAGGTCGCGGGCGGGCAGACCGCGCGCGTCGCGGCGCGCCTGGTCCGGCTGAAGCAAGTGGGGACGCTCCGGGTCGTCGAGGCGCGCGGGCGGGAGCTCTCGGTGGTCGTCGACGGCGTCGAGGTCGGCAAGACCTCGGCGGCGCCGCTCTCGGTGCCGCTCGCGCCCGGCGCGCACGTGGTGCTCCTGCGCGGCGCGGGCCGCCTCGGCACCGCGCCGGTCCGCGTGAGCCTCCGGGTGGATGAGGTCGAGCAGTTGCGGCTCGAGGCGGAGGAGCTGGACGTCGCGCTGCGCATCGCGCCGGTGCCCGTGGACGCGCTCGTGTCGCTCGACGGCGTGTCGCTCGGCCGGGGTCCGTGGGAAGGGCAGGTCCGCGCGGGGAAGCACACCGTCGAGGCCACGGCCGAGGGGTTCCTGCCCGCGACGCGCGCGATCGCGCTCGCGCGCGGCGGGCGGGAGGAGCTCTCGGTGGAGCTCGAGCGCGATCCCGGGTCGCCCTTCTGGCGCAAGCCGCCGCCGCCGCCGCGCTTCCTCGTGGAGCTGGGGACGGCGGTGCTCATCGCGCCGAGCTTCGGGGGCGACGTGGCGGGCACGTGCGGGACGGGGTGCAGCGCGGGGGTGGGCGCCGGGAGCTACGGCGTGCTCCGCGGCGGGTACCAGCTGAGCTCGGGCATCGGGTTCGGGGCGTCGTTCGGCGCGCTCTCGGTGAAACAGGCGACGCGCGGGCGGCGCACGTCGCTCAACCTCGTCGGGGACCCTGCGCTGGCGACGAGCGCGATGGACGCCGCGGGCGATACGACCGCCGCTGGCCAGGTCGACGACGTGCTCCGGCTGCGCGGCTTGCTCCTCGGCGCGTGGGTCGGCTACGCGCTCGACGCGGGCTTGCCGATCCACTTCCGGCTCGGCGCGGGCGGCGTCTTCGGGTCGATGTCCGACGCGCGGAGCGGATCGTTCGCCGCGCGCACGGAGGGCGCGGCGGCTTACCGGGTGGGAACGGTCGTCGCGACGCAGGCGGCGCGCTTCGTGTTCGTCGCGCCGGAGGTGCGCGTCGGGTGGTCGCTCAGCGAACACGTCGAGGTGAACGCGGGGCTGGAGGTGCCGGTGCTGTTCGCGGTGTCGCGGCCGGCGTGGCGCGAGGCGGACGGGATCCACGCCGGTCCCGACGGCTATGGGTGGTTCAGCGCCGAGCCGCTGGTGGGCGGTGTCGTCGTCGGCGTGGCGCCGACCGTGGGGGCGCGGTTCGAGCTTTGACGCTTGCATGCTTGCGGGAGGGGTCATGCGTTTCGCGTTCTTGCCGAGGTGCGGGTTGCTTGGCTTCTGGGTGGTGCTGGTGGTGCTGGCGCTTGGCGCGCTGGTCGGATGCAGCGACGCGGGCGAGCCTTCGCAGGGTCCGAGCGATGTGCTGCGCGCGCGCTTTCCGCAGCAGGTGACGCAGGTGCTCGCGGCGGGCGCGGGCTTCGTGGCGACCGGTCAGGGGTTTGTGGCGAGGTCGCGGGGGGAGATGCCGGGACGGTTCCGGCCCGCGGCAGAGATGATCGAGGCGGTGTTGCCTGTGAAGGGCGAGCAGGGGCTGCGCTTCCGCGGGCAGAGCGGGTTTGCATTCGAGGTGCGCGAGATCGGCGCGGCGGGCGACGCGGCGCTCGAAGGGAGCGCTGTGACGTATGTGCGACCGGGAGGTCGGTCGTACTGGACGGCGATCGCCGGCGGGGGCGCGGAGGAGTGGCTGCTGCTCGAGGCCGAGCACGTGACGAGCGATGCGCCCGTCGCCGTGTGGGAGGTGGACGGCGCGGCGCTGCGGCAAGAGGGCGAGGCGGTGGCGGTGCTGGACGAGGGCGGCATAGCGCGGATGCGGGTCACGGCGCCCGAGGCGCACGCCGGAGGGGGCAGAGCGATCGCGGCGCGACTTGAGGCGCGGGGGCAGCGGATCGAGCTGTGGGTGCAGGCCAACGGAGAGGCGGTGCTGGTGGATCCGGTGTGGCAGGCGACGGAGGGGATGCGCACCGGCCGCGCTGGTCACACCGCGACGCTGCTGCCGAGCGAGCAGGTGCTGGTCGCGGGCGGCGATGACCACGCCTCCGGTTATCTCGCGAGCGCGGAGCTGTACGACCCGGCGACGAACACCTGGCAGCCCGCCGGCTCGATGGGCACCGTCCGCGCTGAGCACACCGCGACGCTGCTGCCGAGCGGGCAGGTGCTGGTCGCGGGCGGCTTTAACGAGGCCTCCCAGGATCCTTTCCAGGTTTCTCTCGCGAGCGCGGAGCTGTACGACCCGGCGACGGGAACAACGGGAACGTGGCTGCCCGCCGGCTCGATAAGCACCGCCCGCGCTGAGCACACCGCGACGCTGCTGCCGAGCGGGCAGGTGCTGGTCGCGGGCGGCTTTAACGAGGGCTCCGGTTCTCTCGCGTTCGCAGAGCTGTACGACGCAGCGGCGGAAACAACAGGACCGTGGCTGCCCGCCAGCTCGATGGGCACCGCCCGCGCTCAGCACACCGCGACGCTGCTGCCAAGCGGGCAGGTGCTGGTCGCGGGCGGCTTTAACGAGGCCTTCCATGTGTCGCTCGCGAGCACGGAGCTCTACGACCCGGCGACGGGAACGTGGAAGCCGATCGGCTCGATGAACGACGCCCGCTATCATCACACCGCGACGCTGCTCCCGAGCGGGCAGGTGCTAGTCGCGGGCGGCGAGGACCACGCCTCCGGTCCTCTCGCAAGCGCGGAGCTGTACGACCCGGCGACGGGAACGTGGAAGCCGACCCGCCCGATGAACGACGCCCGCGCTGGTCACACCGCGACGCTGCTGCCGAGCGGGCAGGTGCTAGTCGCGGGCGGCGATGACCACGCCTCCGGTCCTCTCGCAAGCGCGGAGCTGTACGACCCGGCGACGAACACCTGGCAGCTCGCCCACTCGTTGTTCAACGCCCGTCATGCTGCCACCGCGACACTGCTGCCGAGCGGGCAGGTGCTGGTCACGGGCACCGATTACTTCAGCTCCAATCCTCTCGCGAGCGCGGACCTGTACGAGCCGGAGACGGGACCGTGGCCGCCTATCAGATGGATGGGCATCGCCCGCGCTGGTCACACCGCGACGCTGCTGCCGAGCGGGCAGGTGCTGGTCGCGGGCGGCGTCGCCTCCGATCTCGCGAGCACGGAGCTGTACGACCCGGCGACGGGAACGTGGCAGCCCGCCGGCTCGATGCGCACCGCCCGCGGTGCTCACACCGCGACGCTGCTGCCGAGCGGGCAGGTGCTGGTCGCGGGGGGCTTCGCCTACACCTCCCGTGGTTCTCTCGCGAGCGCAGAGCTGTACGACCCGGCCGGGCGCTGGGCAACCGGGGCGTCGATGCGCACAGGCCGTATCCACGCCACCGTGACGCCGCTGCCCGACGATCGCGTGCTGATCGCCGGAGGGTTCAGCCACGCCGGCTACGAGGCGAGCGTCGAGCAGTACGATCCAGCGAGCCGAACCTGGCTCCCGGCCGCCAGGATGAACAGCGCCCGTCATGCTCACACCGCAACGCTGCTGCCCAACGACCAGGTGCTCGTCGCCGGCGGCAACAGCTCCGACGGCCCTCTCGCGAGCGCGGAGCTGTACGACCCGGCGACGGGAACGTGGCTGCCCGCCGGTGCGATGAACCGCGCCCGCGCCTACCATGCTGCGGTCCGGCTCAACAACGAGCAGGTGCTGGTCGCCGGGGGTTGGGGCAGCGGCGGCGCGCTCAGCGATGTCGAGCGGTACGACCCGGATGCCGATCGATGGACGCCCCGCAGGGCCATGCAGGCGGCCCGCTATCTTCACACCACGACGCTGCTGCAGAACGGGCAAGTGCTGGTCGTCGGAGGCTGGGGCGACGTTGGCGCTCGCAGCGACGCAGAGCTGTACGATCCGATCGCCGACCAATGGGAACCGGTTCCCGCAGCGATGCGCAACGCCCGCGCCGGCCATAGCGCCACGCTTCTGCGGGCGGGTCAGGTCCTGATCGCCGGAGGCGCGAGCAGCGATGGCGTTCTTGCCTCGGCAGAGCTCTTCGATCCGGAGCCCCAGTCCTTTTCGCGCGCGGCGCCCATGCACCATGCGCGCACGGGCCATGTGGCCACGGAGCTGCCGGACGGACGGGTGCTGGTCGCAGGCGGCGCCGACATCGGCGGCCCGCTGACGAGCGTGGAGCTCTACGACCCGATCGCCAATGTCTGGCACGAGGTCCGCCCGCTGAAGGCGCCCCGGAGCGAGCCCGCGGGGCTCGTGCTCGACGATGGGACGGTCCTCGTGGTCGGCGGCGTCGGTGCGGGCGGGATCCCGCTGGCCACCGCCGAGCTGTACGAGTTCCTCTCCAATGGCACGCTGTGCCGCCAGGCGGCCGACTGCCGGAGCGGCTTCTGCGTCGACGGCGTCTGCTGCGACGCGGCCTGCGACGGCGGCCCCTGCGACGTCTGCGCGGTCACCGACATCACCCTCATCCCCACCGGCGCTCGGATCCCGGACACCTGCGAGCCGGTCGACGACGTCGCCTGCGACGACGGCAACGCCTGCACCCAGCACGACGTTTGCCACGACGGCGCCTGCCAGGGCGCGAACCCCGTGGTCTGCACGGTATCCGATGGCTGCCACGAGCCGGGCGTGTGCAACACGAGGACGGGGAGCTGCTCGCCGGAAACGCCCAAAGATGAGGGCGCCACCTGCGATGACGACAACCTCTGTACCCGGCGCGACGCGTGCCAGGTCGGGCTCTGCACGGGACTCGACGAGGTCCTCTGCCCGCCGCCCGATGCGTGCCACAGGCAGGGCAGCTGCGATCCGTCGACGGGGGCGTGCGACAACCCAGCGAAGGACGACGGCGCGAGCTGCGATGACGGCAACCGCTGCACCCTGGACGACGAGTGCCAGAGCGCGGTCTGCGTGGGCAGCCCGGTCATTTGCCCGCCGCCCGATGCGTGCCACAAGCAGGGCAGCTGCGATCCGTCGACGGGGGCGTGCGACAACCCAGCGAAGGACGACGGCGCCAGCTGCGATGACGGCAACCTCTGCACCCTGGACGACGAGTGCCAGAGCGAGGTCTGCGTGGGCAGCCCGGTCATGTGCCCGCCGCCCGATGCGTGCCACAAGCAGGGCAGCTGCGATCCGTCGACGGGGGCGTGCGACAACCCAGCGAAGGACGACGGCGCGAGCTGCGACAGCGATCGCGACCCGTGCACGCCAGACGACCACTGCGAGGACGGCGTGTGCGTGGCCGGCGAGCCGAAGACCTGCGCCTCGTATGCGTGCGACAAGGCCACAGGACAGTGCCTGACCCGCTGCGACTCGGTCCGCGATTGCGTGGACGGTAAGGTGTGCGACCCGACGCATCGATGCGTCGATGCGCCGCCCGACAAGTACCACCACGACACCAGCGGCTGCGCCCTCGCTGCTCCCGGCGCCCTTCCCCCCTCGCCCCGGACGCTGGCAGCGCTCATCGTGCTCGCCCTCGCCGCCCTGGGTGCCCGGCGCCCGCGCGCTGTGGCGTGAAGGCGCCCGCGATCGATCGCGGCATGGGGACCCGCCGCCCCCACGCCCGTAGCGCCGAGGGGAGGGTCTGCGCGGCGGCCGCGGGTGGGCGCGATCGAGCACCGACCGAGGTGCCATAAGGTCCCTGCAGGCTCCACGTCTCAGGCGCGCCTTGTGTGGCGCGCGACGAAACGTCCCAGGTGGCATGGCCCGAAGGGAGACATGCCGGGTGGTGTTTCATGCGCGAGCTCCCCCGTCCCCGCCTCGGCGGATGGCGAGCGCCCACCCGCGGCCGCCGCGCAGACCCTCCCCTCGGCGCGTGCTCCCGGGAAAGCGCCCCAGCGCCGAGCGCCGCCCTCACCTCTCCTTCGCGACGCGAAGCAGATCCCGCATCGTCGACCGCGGGATATCCGCAAGCCGCGCCGCGGCGCTGACGTTGCCGCCCACCTCCTCGAAGGCGCGGAGCGCATCGGCGGGCGTGATCTTCCGGCGGACCGGGGGCTCGCGATCGGCGATGACCGCCGTGATGTGCTCGGGCAGCACACGGCCGTGCGCGCGCAGCGCGGCTTGAATCAGCACGTTCCGCAGCTCCCGGACGTTGCCTTGCCAGCGGTGCGCCCTCAGCGCAGCGAGCGCGCCAGGGGACAGCTGGCGCCGGCCAATCTCGGAGCTCGCCAGGAGGTGCTCGGCCAGGAGCGGGATGTCGTCGGCCCGATCGCGCAGCGCGGGGAGCTGGATACGGCACACCGCCAGGCGCTCGTAGAGATCCGCGCGGAAGCAACGCTCGGCGACGAGCGTCTCCAGCGGCTCGCAGGTCGCGACGATGAGCCGCACGTTGATCTGCATCGCCCTCTCTGCCCCCAGCGGGCGGACCATCCCCTCCTCCACCACGCGCAGCAGCTTCGCCTGGACCTCCAGCGAGAGCGCCGCGATCTCGTCGAGGAAGAGCGTCCCGTGGTTGGCCTCGACGAACGCCCCCTGACGCTCCCGAACCGCGCCGGTGAACGCGCCCCGACGATGGCCGAACAGCTCGGACTCCGCGAGCTCGCGCAGGATCGTGGCGGCGTTGAGGACCACGAACGGCCGGTCGGCCCGCGTGCTCTCCGCGTGGATCGCCCGGGCCACGACGTCCTTTCCCGTGCCGGACTCGCCGCGCAGCAGCACGGGGAGCTGGAGCGGCGCGACCCGCCGGACCGCCGCGGCGAGCTGCCGCATGGGCCGCGAGCGGCCGATGAGACCGGGGAGCGGCGGCCCATCCTCCTCGATCACCGGCACCCTTCGAGCCGACTCGACGCACATCGCCGTGCGACCGATCTCGAAGCAGCCGCCGGGGACGAGCATCGCCTGCCGCACGCGGACGCCGCCGACGCGAACGCCGTTGCGAGAGCCGAGGTCCGTCACCTCGATCGAGGCGCCGCGGTGCGCGACGCGGCAGTGCCGGGCGCTCACCGCCGCGTCGTCGAGCCTCACGTCCGCAGCCGGAGCGCTGCCCAGGATGAGCTCGGCCCCCGGCGCGACGGCGATGCGCACCGGAGCGCCTCCGCCGGGGTGCTCGCAGCGGAGCCACACCGTGGTGAGCACGTCGCTGTCGTCCACGAGATCGAGCGTGACGTCCCGGGTCGAGAAGGGCTCGCCGCCGCGCACGCCAGGGTCCGCTCGATCGCCGGGCGCTCCGGCGAGCGTTCCCGGCAGCGCCACGAGGGGCGCGGCCGGCGCCGGTGGCGGCGCGGACGCCGCCAACTCGCGGCAAGCAGAAGCGAGGGGTCTGGAAGGGCTGTCGTGGTCGCTGCAGGTCGGTGCGTTGTCCATGTCCAGGAGGTCTGTCGTCGGCACGCGGGGCGCAGTTGCGTCGAGATGCGTCGAGATGCGTCGAGATGCGTCGAGTCGCGTCGCCCGCGCCGCCCGGGCGACATTCCTGCTCGTCGGCGCGCGCCCCCTTTGCGCTCTGGACCGCGCTGTTCTAGAGGCCGTTCGTGAGATCGCGCTCGACAAGGTGGACCGCGCCGGCGCTCGGCGTGGCGGCAGCGGGCTGGGTGCTCTCGGCCAACCAGGCCCTCGCCCAGCCCGCAGATCCAACGACGGCCGCAGCCGAGGTAGCTGAGGAAGAAGAGGCCGGGCCGGAAGCCGGGGTGAAGCGCCCCGCCGGGCCCGACGAGCGAAGCGGACACCTCCTGCTCCAGGGACGGGCCGGGTACAGCCTGCCCTTCGGCGGCATGGCCGCCGGCCAACCGGTCACCGACACGGTCTCGGGCGGGTTCACCTTCGGCGCCAACCTCGGCATCGGCTTGAGCCGCGTGACCGTCCTGGAAGCAAGCGGCTCCTACACCCTGCTCTCGGCAGCGGCAGGCTGCAGCGACTGCTCCGGCCGAAGCCTCGATCTGGGTCTGGGGTTCGTCTACCACGTCGCCCAGGGGATCGCGGTCGACCCCTGGATCAGCTACGGCGTGGGGTACCGGCGAACGGTCTTCACATCGCCGGAGGCCTCGGCGGCCGGCTCGACAGCGACCGATCGTGTGTTCCACGGTCTCGATGTCGCCCGCGTCGCGCTGGGCGCCGACTTCTACCCGGCCCCGATCCTTGGCGTCGGCGTGTTCGCGGAGCTCGACGCCGGCACCTACCTCTCCCGCCCTGACGAGGGTTCCGACCCCGCGGCGTACGGATTCTTCCAGTTCGGTGTGCGCCTCGCGCTGGATCCCCTACCCCGGGGCACGCGACCACCGGCGGCCTCGGCCGGTACGTCACCGAGGATCGCCGCTCAAGCGACCGGCTCCCAGGGAGCAGCCCGCCGCTAAAGCAGCCGGAATGTGGGCGGTCCACAGCGAGGGGCAGGTATAATCTGCCGCGAATGGGCGAGTTCAGGACGAGCAGCCGCACCCGACCCGTCGCGGCTGCCGTGACCGACGTAGGTCGCCAGCGAAAGCACAACGAGGACAACGTCCTCGTGAAGTCCGATCTCGGCCTCTTCGTCGTGGCGGACGGCATGGGCGGGCACAACGCGGGCAACGTCGCCAGCGCGCTCGCGACCAAATCGCTCGACAACTTCTTCGAGGCGACCCGCGCCGGCAGCTTGCCAGGCCCCGTCCCGGCCGACGAACAGGAGCTCGATCCGGAAGCACGGCGCGTCGTCGCGGCGATCCGTAAGGCGAACCACGATGTGTTCGTCATCTCGAACACGTACACCCAGCACCAGGGCATGGGCTCGACGGTGGTCGCCGCCTACGTGTCGTGCGAAACGGAGCAGATCCACGTCGGGCACGTCGGCGACAGCCGCTGCTACCGGATCCGACACGGCGAGATCGAGCAGCTCACGAAGGACCACTCGCTCATCAACGACGCCCTCGCGCTCAAGCCCGACCTGAGCCAGGACGAGCTGGCGAGGCTCCCGAAGAACATCATCACGCGCGCGCTCGGCATGAAGGACGCCGTGAAGGTCGACATCCGCTCGGAGCCCACCCAGCCCGGCGACGTCTTCCTGCTCTGCTCGGACGGGTTGAGCGGGATGATCTCGGAGCAGCAGATGCTCGATGTGTTCGACGTCACCCAGGATCCGCACGAGGCGTGCGAGCTCCTCATCGAGATGGCCAACGAGGCGGGCGGGACCGACAACATCTCGGCGCTGATCGTCCGCATCCAGCTCGACGCGCAGGACGAGCGGCAACCGAACAGCGCCGAGCTCGATGACACCCGGCCCCTCCACGTCGATGAGTTCGGCGAGACGGTTCCGCCCGCGGCGGTCCACGAGGGACAGCTCCCGGTCGACGAGGTCGATCTCGAGATCGCGGCGCAGCAGGTCCACTCCATCGCGGACAGCGGCCTGCGGAGCCAGGCCCACGGCGCGCCGGGCGCGGTGGCGCGCATGGCCGCCGCGCCGTTCACGGATCGGCGCTCGCGGGCCGCCGCTGGCTCCGGTCGCTACGCCGCGGTGACGGCGGCGGCGAGGCCTCCGGTGAAGGAAGCCCCGCCATCGAAGCCCGCGAAGCGCGCGACCGAGGTGCGGGTCGCGCGGTGCGCGCACTGCAAGCACGAGCTCTTCATCGGCAACCGGTTCTGCGTCGAGTGTGGCGCCCCCATCAAGCCGTGAGCCGCGCCGCTGGCGCGCTCGGGTCGGCCGCGTCGGCATCGACGTGCGCGCCGGCGGCGTCGGCCTGCGCGCCGGTCGCGAGCAGCGACCGGCGCCGCGGGGCCGACGCGGCAGATCACTTGACTGCGAGCAGCTCGACCTCGAAAACGAGGGTCGAGTTCGGCGGGATCACGGGCGGGAAGCCGCGAGCGCCGTAGCCGAGCTCCGGCGGGATCGTCAGCTTGCGGAGGCCGCCGATCTTCATGCCGGCGACCCCCTGATCCCATCCCTTGATCACCTGGCCGGCCCCCAGCTTGAACGAGAATCCCTGGCCGCGGTCGCGCGAGCTGTCGAACTTGTCGCCGCTGGTCAGCGTGCCGACGTAGTGCACCGTCACGAGCTGGCCGTGCTTCGCCTCCGCGCCTGTGCCTTCCTTGAGGTCCTCGATCCCGAGCTCTGCTTGCATGGTCGACTCCTTTCGGCGCGATGGGAGGAGCGCTGCACGGTCGCGTCAAGCCGAAGCAGCAGATGAGCCCTCCGGGCGAGCGCCCGCGAGCGCAAAGACGCTCGGGGAATCGTGGCTCAGCCGCCGAAACCAGGGAACGTGAACACGGGCGCGCCGCCGGTCATCCGCCAGGTGTTGGCGGTCTGCTGGACGACGGGCTGCCGCAGCAGCGGGTGCGGGTGCGTCTGCTCGAAGGCAAACAGGATCGTGGCGGGCGTGAGCTGATCGAGCGACGCGAAGAAGCCGAGCGTGAGCATCGCGCCGCCCTCGGTCCAGCGGTACCCCTGCTGCCGCGCGCCAGCGGCGAGCAGGTTGTTCACGCCCGCCACGTCCGCCGCGATCTCGTTCGGCTGGTTGAAGATGGGGAGCGTGCGCGACAGCATCCGCCCGAGATCCGCGGGCGTGACGCCCCGGCTCCCCCCCTGCCCGTTCGCGCAGCCCGTGTGCCCGAGGTGATGGTGGCCGAGCTCGTGGCCGAGGACGAACGCGAGCTGCTCGTGGTAGAGCTGGCGCTGCCGCTCGACCTTGCGCGCGTCCGTGTGCTGCACCGGATCGATGAAGCCCGCCGGCGGCCGGACGATCGGCTGCCCAGGCCGCTGCCGCTGCGCGAGCATCCGCAGGAACTCGTCGAGCTTCCTCGTCCCGAAGACCTCGTCGGTCGCCTTGAACTGCGCGATCTGCGCCTCGACCTCGAGCAGCCCGTCGGTGATCGCCATGAACGGCATCCGCTGGTCGTCGCAGCCAGCGAACGCGTTCACCTCGCCCACCGTCGGATCGGCGATGAACGGGATGCCCCTCACCTTCTGCTGCGCGGCCGCCGGAAGCGCGCCGATCAACGCGCCCATGACGACGCCGGCCTCGGACTGGAGCCAGCTGACGTTGATGTCGTTGATGGGATCGCCGAGCACCGGCAGCCCCGGCATCGTGGGCACGTTGAAGGTAGGCGCCGGCACAGGCCCGGTTTGCGCCGGCGGGTACCCGGGCTGCTGCGGGTACCCGGGTTGCTGCGGGTACCCGGGCTGCTGTGGAGGAGCACCCTGCTGGGGCGCGCCGTACGGAGGATAGGCCTGGCCGTACGACGGCTGAGACGCAGGCCGGCGCGAGCTGCCTCGCTGACAGCCTGCGACCAGTCCGAGAGCCAGAACGAGGGCGCCGATCGGTCGAAGCAGATTCATCGCCGCGAGCATAGCGCACGGCGAGGGGGTCAACCTCGCCGCGCCGCACACAAGATCTCGGCGCGCGGTCGCGGTCCGCGGCGCCGCGATGAGCCGAAAGCCGGGCGCCGGGCGTCAGGCGCAGGAGGACCGATGAACAGACACCGTGCCTGGTCTGCCGCCGCCGCCCTGTCGATCAGCGCCGCCGCGCTCTCTGGCTGCGGCGGCGCCTCCGTCGCGCAAGCCCCGGTGGCGCCGGAGCCCGCCGGTGCGACCTCGATGGCGCCGCACAAGGGGAGCGCCGTCGAGACGGCCGAGGATGCGCTCGCGGAGCTCGAGCGCGCGGAGGACGAGCTCGATCAGGCGATCGGCGCGCCCGCGCAGCGCGACGAGGACCGGGCCGTGGCGGAAGCGGCGCAGCCGGGAGCGCCGCCGCCGGCGGCTTCACCGCCGCGTCCGAGCGTACCCGACAGCCGCGCCGCGCCGTCGCCGCGGGCGACGGCCGCCGGCGGCGAGCCCCCGGCCAAGAAGCTCGAGGCCGAGCCGACGTCCGCGCCGCCGTGCGAGACCGCGTGCCGCGCGCTCGCATCCATGAGCCGCGCCGCGCAGCACCTCTGCGGGCTCGCCGGTGACGCGGACCAGCGGTGCGATTCCGCGCGCGCCCGGGTCAAGAGCGCGACGGACCGGGTCGAGGCGCGGTGCCCGCGCTGCGCCGAGCTCTGAGCCTCGACCAGGGACGCACCTCCGGCCGCTCCAGCTCGACAGGAGCGGTGCTGCCGTCGCGCACAGCTGTGCCCACCTCGGTACGGGCCGAGCGCGCCTTCCGCTCGGACGACGGCCTCACGGGCCCGGCGCGAGGAGCTGAAGCAGCCGCACATTTTTGTACATATCCCCGAGCGAGCCTGCCGCCGCATGGCCGGCCTTCGCGAGCAGCTCGAGCTCCTCGGGGCGCACCTCCACCTGCACCGTCAGCCGGCCGGCGCCCGGCTCCACGGCGAGGGTCGCGCGCTTCGCGATCTCGGCGAGCGCCGCCCCGGGCTCCGGGCCGACGAGCGCCTTCAGCGCATCGACGTTCGCGCGCTTCTCCTCGAGGAGCTTCCGGAGCTCTTCGGCCGCGTCGGCCGACGCGGCGTCGATCGCGACGGTCGCCGAGAGCCCGCCCTTCGTCGAGACGCCGACGGTGACGGCGCGCGGGCCCGTGGAGCCGGTGAGGATCGCGCGGAGGCTCGGCTTGCTCTCGGAAAGAAGGGCGACGCCCAGGAGGGGACGATCCCACCCGATGTGCGCGAGGCGCGACGTCGCCTCGTCCCGGCTCGCCAGCGACGTCCCGGCCTCCTCGGCGTCGATGCTCGCGCGGATCTCCGGCTCGGCGCCATACAGCAGGATCGACCCGTCGCGCACGGCGATCGCGTCCTCGCCGGCGCGGAGCAGGTACTTCACGCCTTTGTACTCTGCCTGGACGTAGCTGTGCGTCGCCAGGCGCTCCGCGAGCTTCTGCTCGTTGAAACGCCCGCGCGCGACCACGAGCGACGGGGCGACGAGCAGCTTGTCGACGTCGAACCCGAGATCGATGCCCGTCGCCTTCTTGATGTCGTCACGGGTGCGCTCGATGTGCAGCCGCACCGCGCCCCCCTCCGCGCCGAGCGCCTGCAGGTCGATCTGGTGAGGGTCGACGATCACAACGCCGGGGACGTTGCCTTGGACATATTCGAGCAGCGACTCGTCTCTCGGGAAGGTCGCGGCGCGGAGGTGCGCCACGCCGAAGCCGAGGAGCCCCGTCTGCTGGGCGAGGACGATGATGAGCACGAGGCCGACGAGCACGATGTACTTGACCTTGCCTCGCTTCTTCGTAGCTCCGGCGACCTGGACCGGCTTCGACGCGCTCTCGGTGCTCATCTGTGCTCGCTGCGCCCTCTCTGGGATGCCGCACGCCGGAAGGGCTCTGCGGGAACCGCCTCCGCAGAACCGCGAGCGCCGCTCGTGGACCCGGGGCGCGCTGCGGCAGAGCATAACCGGAAGCGAGACGCCGGCCAGGCCTTCCGCCGGGGCCTCCGGACGGATAGAACCGACGCGACGTGCCTCGATCCTCGTCCTCCGACGGCGGCGGCGCGCTCGCACAGCCGAGCGATAGCGCCGTGCTGCCCGCCGCCCTCGGCCGCTACCACGTGCAGCGCCTCCTCGGCGAGGGGGCGATGGGGCGCGTGCTGCTCGCGCACGACCCGCTGCTCGATCGCGACGTCGCGCTGAAGCACCTGCGCGACGACCTGCGCATCCCGCGCGACGTCCGCGAGCAGCTCATCGTGAGGATGCGCCACGAAGCGCGCGCCGCCGCCCGGGTGACCCACCCGAACCTCGTCACGCTCCACGACGTCGGCGAGGACCCGGACTTCGGGCTCTACCTCGTCTTCGAGTACGTCGAGGGGCCGACGCTCAAGCAGCACCTCCTCGAGCGGCCGCTCTCGGCGCCGCAGGCGGCGCGCCTCGCGTTCGAGCTCGGCGAGGCCCTCACGATCGCGCACCGGGCAGGCATCGTCCACCGCGACATCAAGCCGGAGAACATCATCCTCTCCGCGAACGGCGGCAAGATCGCCGACTTCGGCATCGCGCGGATCCCGGACTCGACGCTGACGCACCAGGGAGGGCTCATGGGGACGCCCGCGTACAGCGCGCCGGAGACGTTCCGCGTCGGGAAGTTCTCGCCCGAGAGCGATCAGTTCTCGCTCGCCGCCGTCATGTACGAGGCGATCTCCGGGAGCCGCGCGTTCCCGGGCGACGACGCGGTCACGGTCGCCTCGAAGATCGCGACCGACGAGCCGCCGCCGATCGCGAAGGCGCTCGGCCTCCCTCCGTCGCTCGATCTGGTGCTCGCGCGCGCGCTGTCGAAGCGACCCGAGGACAGGTACGCGAGCTGCGACGAGTTCGGCGCCGCGTTCGCGAGCAGCCTCGAGTGGGCCGCCTCCAGCCAGATGCCGAGGCGGATGCTGGACAGCGCCGTCACGGCGACGCCGGCGCCGCCCGCCGAGCCAGCCGCGGTGCGCGCGGATCCGCTCGACGCCGACTTCCCTCCCCGCGAGCGGAAGGCGGGGCAGATCGCCGTGGGCGCGGCCGTGGTCGTGGCCACGGCCGCGCTGCTCCTCCACACCGCGCTGCGATCTGCAGACGCGCCCGCCGAGGAGCCCGCCGTCGGAGCAGCGCCGATCGCCTCGTCGGCCGCCGCGCCGCCGCGACCGCGCCCTGCGCCGTCGACGCGGCCTGCGCGCCCGAAGCACGACCCCACCGACACCACAGCGCGCACGACGGTCAGCGCGGAGCCCAGCGCCGCGGAGCCCAGCGCCGCGGAGCCCAGCGCGAGCGCGCCGGGCAGCGCCACGACATCGCCCGCGCCGACCGCGCTCCCCGAGGACGAGCAAGGCGCGGACGCCGGAACACCGGAGACCGACGACCTCGGCGTGCCAGAGACCACAGAGCCCGGCGCGCAGGACGCCGGTGGCGCCGATGCTGCTGCGCGTTGAACGCGTGACATCGCGGATGCGTTGTCACGCGGAAAAAACTCCCGTAAAGGAGCCCGAGTAAGCACCGTCGCTGTCCTGCACGGCCGACGTCAAGCGCCTCGCCGGGTCCGTCGCAGGCCCCGGAGAGGCGCCCTGGAAACACGCCGATCGCTGCGCTAGCGACTGTCTGAATTGCTGTTCTGCCCCTTGAGATCTCCGCGATGACTACCCTGACAAACGGCGACGATCTCCATCTGTCGCTCTACCGAAAGATGTTTCAGATACGCCGCTTCGAGGAAGAAGCGGCCCGCGCGTACGCGCAGAGCAAGATCGGCGGGTTCCTTCACCTGTACATCGGTCAGGAGCCCATCGCCGTCGGTGCTTCCGCGGCGCTCCGCCCCGACGACTACGTGATGACCACCTACCGCGATCACGGGCTCGCGCTCGCCCGCGGGATGAGCTCGCGCGCCGCGATGGCCGAGCTCTACGGCAAGGTCACCGGGTGCTCGAAGGGGCTCGGCGGCTCGATGCACTTCTTCGACAAGGAGCACAACATGCTCGGCGGCTACGGCATCGTCGGCGGGCACATCCCCATCGCCGTCGGGACCGCGTTCGCGTCGAAGTACCGCGGCGAGGACCGGGTCTCGATGGTGTTCTTCGGCGAGGGCGCGGTGAGCATCGGCGACTTCCACGAAGGGATGTCGCTCGCGGCGCTGTGGAAGCTGCCGATCGTGTTCGTCTGCGAGAACAACGAGTACGCGATGGGGACGCCGCTCTCCCGGACGCTCTCGGTCGAGGACGTCTCGCTGAAGGCGCTCGCCTACGGGATGGAGCGGGATCGCTTCAACTCCGAGCACGTCCTCCAGGTGCGCGATCGCCTCGCCGAGGCCGTCGCGCGGGCGCGCACGCAGTCGGAGCCGACGCTGGTCGAGATCAGGACGTACCGCTTCCGGGGCCACTCGATGAGCGATCCCGGCAAGTACCGGACGAAGGAGGAGCTCGAGGAGCGCAAGAAGAAGGATGTGCTCCTTCGCTCTCGCGTCGAGCTCGAGGAGAAGGGCCACAAGGCCGCCCTCGAGGCGATCGAGAGAGAGGTCGAAGACGAGATCACCGACGCGATCCGCTTCGCCGAGGAGAGCCCCGAACCCGGGCCCGAGGTGCTCGAGCCCACAACCTATGCAGGACCTTTTGCGCGATGACCGTCCTAAGATTCCGTGAGGCGGTTCGCGCCGCCATGATCGAGGAAATGGAGCGCGACGAGCGGGTGTACCTCGTCGGCGAGGAGGTCGGGCACTACCAGGGCGCCTACAAGGTGACCGAGGGGATGCTCGACAAGTTCGGGAGCAGGCGCGTGATCGACGCGCCCATCACCGAGAGCGGGTTCACGGGCATCTCGATCGGCGCGGCGATGGTCGGGCTCCGGCCGATCGTCGAGTACATGACGTGGAACTTCTCCGCCGTGGCGTTCGACCAGATCCTCAACAACGCGGCGAAGCTCCGGCAGATGTCCGGCGGGCAGCTCACCATCCCGCTCGTGCTGCGGGCGCCGAACGGCTCGGCGAAGCAGGTCGGCTCGCAGCACTCACACTCGATGGAGCACTTCTACGCGCACGTCCCCGGCCTCAAGGTCCTCGCGCCCGCGATGCCGGCGGACGCGAAGGGCCTCCTCAAGTCGGCGATCCGGGACGACAACCCGGTGCTCTTCATGGAGAGCGAGACGCTCTACGGCGTGAAGGGCGAGGTGCCCGACGACCCGGATTTCATCGTGCCGCTCGGGGTCGCCTCGATCGTGCGCGAGGGGACCGACGTGTCGATCATCGCGTGGAGCCGGATGGTGCACGTCGCGCTCGAGGCGGCGGCGGAGCTGGAGAAGGAGGGCATCAGCGCGGAGATCGTGGACCTGCGATCGCTGCGCCCGCTCGACGAGGAGACGATCGTGCAGAGCGTCACGAAGACGCACCGCGCGGTCGTGGCGCACGAAGGCTGGCCGTACGGCGGCGTCGGCGCGGAGATCGCCGATCGCATCCAGCGGCTCGCGTTCGACGAGCTGGACGCGCCCGTGCTGCGCGCGACGACGCTCGACGTCCCGATGCCCTACAACGCGCGGCTGGAGCAGTACGTGATCCCGCAGGCGTCGCGGATCATCGAAAATGTTCACCGCGTTCTCTACAAAAGCTGACTGAGCGGACCCACATCCCCGATCAAGGTTGATAGACCCATGGCGAAGGTTCTGGAACTTCCGAAGCTGTCCCCGACCATGGAGGAGGGGCAGATCAGTGCCTGGCACAAGAAGGAAGGCGACGCGATCGACATCGACGATCTGCTCGCAGAGGTCGAGACCGACAAGGCGACCATGGAGTACAAGTCCTTCGATCGAGGGACGTTGCTCAAGATCCTCGTGCCTGCGGGCAGCGTGGTTCAGCTCGGCCAGCCTGTCGCGATCATCGGCACCCCGGGCGAGGACGTAAGCGCCCTCGCCGGTGGGAGCGGCGGCGCTGCCGCGGCGAAGCCGAGCGCGGCGGAGGCTCAGCCCAAGCCGGCCGGCGGCGACGCGCCCGTGACGAGCCCGCCGCCCGCGGCGCGCGGCGAGGCGGTCTCGCCGCCCACGCAGCCGGCCGCGCCGCAGCCGTCGTCGAACGGGCGCGTCAAGGCGTCGCCCTACGTGCGGAAGCTCGGCCGAGAGCGCGGGCTCGACCTCAGCAGCGTCGCCGGCAGCGGTCCGCGCGGGCGCATCGTCGCGCGCGACCTCGAGGGGCTGAAGCCGGCGCCGGCCGCCGCGGCCAGGGCGACCGCCCCCGGCGAGCTCGCTGCGCCGGAGGTGCGGCCGCTCAGCATGATGCGCAAGGCGATCGCCCGGCGCCTCACCGAGTCCAAGCAGACGGTCCCGCACTTCTACCTCTCGATCGACGTCGACGCCGATCCGCTGAACGCGCTCCGCGAGCAGATCAACGCGGATCTCGCGGCGACCGCCGCCGAGGGGGAGAAGCCGGCCAAGGTCAGCTTCAACGATCTCCTCGTCAAGGCGTGCGCCATCGCGCTCGTGCGCGTCCCGGAGTGCAACGCGCAGTTCACCCCGGACGCGATCCTCGTTCACCAGCGCGTCGACATCTCGGTCGCGGTCGCCGTCCCCGAGGGCCTCGTCACGCCGGTGGTGCGCGACGTCGATCGCAAGCAGGTGCTCGACATCGCGGCCGAGGTGCGCGAGCTCGCCGGGCGAGCCAAGGCGAAGAAGCTGCGGCCCGAGGAGATGGCGAACGGCACGTTCTCGATCTCGAACCTCGGCATGTACGGGATCGACAACTTCGGCGCCGTCATCAACCCGCCCGAGGGAGCGATCCTCGCCGTGGGCCAGGTGCGTCGCGAGCCCGTCGTGCGCGGCGAGCAGATCGTGCCGGGCCGCCGCCTGAGCATGACGCTCTCCTGCGATCACCGCGTCGTTGACGGCGCGGTCGGCGCGACCTTCCTCAAGGTCCTGCGCCAGCTCCTGGAGCACCCGACGCAGATCCTGATCGGCTAGCTCAGGTCGCCTCGGCGCTGCTCCCCAGGGCGTCGCCGAGGCGCGCCAGGTTCCGCGAGAAGATCTGCACGGACGGGTGCGACGGCCCGAGCGCCTTCGTGGCGATCGCCACGGCGCGCTCGATCTGCTGCCACGCGCCCGACAGATCGCCGAGCGCCTGCAAGACGCGCCCGAGGTTGTTCACGATGCTCGCCACGACCGGGTGATCCGGACCGTACGTGGCTTGCGCGATGCCGAGCGCGCGCTCCAGCTGCTCGCGCGCCCCGGGCAGCTCGCCGAGCGCTTGCAGCACGCTGCCGAGGTTGTTGCAGCCGATCGCCACCGCCGGGTGGTCCGGGCCGTAGGTCGCCTCGGCGATCTTCAGCACGCGCGCGAAGTTCGCGCGCGCGCCCTCGAGATCGCCGAGGTCGCGCAGCACGCTGCCGAGGTTGTTGATGTCCCGCGCCACGTCCGGGTGATCCGGCCCGTAGGTGTCCTCGACGATCGCGAGCGCCCGCTCGAAGTCGGCGCGCGCCCCGGCCAGGTCTCCGAGATCGCGCAGCACGCGCCCGCGGTTGTTCAGCGCGAGCGCGAAGCGCGGGTGGTAGAGGCCGTAGCTGTGCTCATCGATCTTGAGCGCCTCCTCGAACTGCTCGCGCGCTCCCTTGAGGTCGCCGAGATCGTGGAGCAGCCGGCCGAGGTTCGTGCGCCCGATCGCGACCGTCGGGTGGTCCGGGCCGTAGGCGCGGATGTCGATGGCGAGCGCCCGCTCGAGGTGCACGCGCGCGCCCGCGAAGTCGCCGAGGTCGCGGAAGAGGGCGCCCAGGTTGTTGAGCCGTATCGCGACGCTCGGATCGTCGGGGCCGTACGTCGCCTCGTCGATGGCGAGGGCGCGCTCCAGGTGCTTGCGGGCGCCCGGCAGATCGCCCTGGTCCATGAGCACGCTGCCGAGGTCGTTCACGTCGCGCGCGACGTCCGGGTGATCGGGGCCGAAGCTCGCGATGTCGATCGCCAGCGCGCGCTCCAGGTGTGCCCGCGCGCCGCCGAGATCGCCGAGGTCGTGGAGGACGCTGCCGAGGCTGCGCAGCACGGCCGCGACCTTCGGATCGTCGTGGCCGAACACCGCCTCGTGGAGCGCGAGCGCCCGCTCCAGGTACCCCTTCGCCTCCGCGAACGCGGCGCGCCCCTGCAGGTAAACGGCGAACCGCGCGAGGAGCCGCCCGCGCACCTCCCGCGCGACGTCGTGCGCTTCGGCCTGGCTCGCCGCGGCGAGCGCGTGCGGCAGCCATCGGGCGCAGAACGGCCACGTCTCGACCTCGTCGCTGCTCTCGGGGAACGCGTGGTCGACGAGCCGGACCGCCGCCTCGGCCCACACCTTCCGGTCCTCGGGCGAGAGGCGATCGCGGACCACCGCCTGGACGAGCCGGTGCACGGAGAGCGCGCCCTCGTGCACGTCGATGAGCGAGTAGCGGCGGAGCGCGGCGACCGCCTCGTCGAGCATCAGCGGATCGCTCAGCGCCTCCGCGAGCGCCGCCGGCAGGTGCGGCGCGGCGTCGGCGAGGCCCTCGCGCGGGATGTCATCGGGCGCCAGGTACGCGCACAGGCTCAAGAGGTCGACCGCGACGGGCGAGAAGCGCTGCGCCTCCTGGAACGCGAGGCCCCAGGTCGTGGCGATCGGCGTCGGGTAGTCCATCGGCATGCCGCGGAGCAGGAGCCCGCGCTGGTGATCGCCGAAGGCGGCGTGGTAGGTCGCGATCGACGATCCCGTCTCCTTGATGGTCGCCGCCGCCTGCACCAGCGCGAGGGGGAGATCCCCGAGCGTCTCGGCGAGCTTCTCCGCGGCGCGCGCGTCGCTCTGCCCGGTCCGATCGAGCAGGAACTTCACCGAGTCGGCGCGATCGAGCGCCGGCACGGTGAGCGGGGTGGCGATGCCGCGGAAGCTCGGGTTGCGCGAGGTGATGAGGATGTGCCCGGTGCGCGGGTGCGGCAGGTACGGGGCGACGTCCTGCGGGTCGTTCACGTTGTCGAAGATGAGGAGCCACTTGTCGTTGCGCGACAGCCACGACCGGGCCGCCTCGATCGCGATCCGCTGGTCGGCCTCGTTCTGCTCTGGCAGGTCGAGGGCCGCGGCGAGGCGCGCAAAATCCTCGGCCGCTGTGGCCGGCTCCTCGGCGCGGATCCACCAGACGACGTTGTACTGGCTCGCGTACCGGTGCGCGTACTCGGCGACGAGCTGCGTCTTGCCGACGCCGCCGAGGCCGCTGATGGACTGCGTGAGCGCGGCGGGCCCCCCCGTGGTGAGCGTGCTGCGCAGCTCGCTCAGGAGCTGGTCGCGCCCGGTGAAGCCCGGGTTCCGCGGCGGCAGCTTCTTGATGTGGGGCTCCACGTCGGGCGAGCTCGACGGCCTTCGCGCGGCCGGCCGCTGCGTCGGCGGCTCCGTCTCGCGGACGGCGCTCCGGATCCCCTTCGCGATCTCCGTGAACGCCTCGCTCTGGTTGGGGTAGCTCGTCACGGGCCGCGCGCGGCGCGGCAGCGGCTGCAGCTCGCCGAGCAGCGTCTTCTCCCAGGCGCAGGGCCGCAGGATCACGGGGATGACCCGGCACTCGCCGGCCTCGTGGCGGGCGATCGCCTCTCGCATCTCCGGAGAGAGCCACGCGTCGGTGGAGAGATAGTCCGCGCTCACGAGCAGCAGCACGACCCGCGCCTCGCGCAGCCTCGCCGCGGTCGCCTCTCGCCGCTCCCTCCCTCCGCCGAGCGCGAAGCCCTGGTAATTCCGGATGACCCCCTGCCGTTTCAGCGCGTCGAGGTGGGTCTCGATCTTGGGCCGCAGGTCCTCGTCCCTCGGAGAGTAGGAGAAGAACACATCGGCGGGGCTCGTCGCCAAGGCAACCATAGTTCCTCTCGCGGGCCTTAAAGTCTCACGACGGACCTGACGCGCAACGAGAATACGCGGTCGGAAAAGACCCAGGAAGAGACGGTAGTTGACGCTCTCGGCGGATACATGCGGGTCGAACCTCCATCGTCTCGTGGGGGGCTTGCCTTACCCCGACTCCGGCTCCGTCCTACCTTCGCGGTCCTCTTCCGTGCTCGGGGCGATCCGGCCGGAAGCCTGAACGATGCGGCGCGCCGCTTCCATCCATCGCCGCCGATCGTCCCGCCGCAGCTGGTTGCGGACGACGATCTTCACGAGGCGGTGGACGCTGAGCGCGTGCGGCCGCACCTCGATCAGCGAGTGCAGCCGCAGCATCGCGATGGCGTCGTCGAGCGCGAGCGGATCGTATTCGCCGAGCGACCGCCGAGGGATCGCGTCCATCGGCAGGAACGAGCACAAGCTGAGGAGCTCCGCCGCAGCCTGGTGGCTGAAGACGGCCGCGAGCGAGCTCTCCCAGGCGGTCGCGACCGTCACCGGGAAGCTGACGGGGCGCTCCAGGAGCGCGGCCGGCCGCTGCCGGAACAGGGCGAGGTACTCCGCGAGCGGGCGCCCGGTCTCCTCGATGTAAGCGCCGGCCTGCGCCAGCGCGAGCGGCAGATCCCCGAGCTCCTCTGCGAGCGCGTCGGCCGACTCCGCGTCGGTCTCGCCCGTGCGCTGGAGCAGGAAGCGCACCGACTCGGCGCGCTCGATGCCGCGGACGTTCACCGTCGTGAGACCGCGCCAGATAGGGTTCTGCGACGTCGTGAGGATGTGGCCGCCGTGGGAGACGCTCGGGATGTAGGGCTCGACCTCGCTCGGGTCGCGCACGCCATCGAAGAGGAGGAGCCAGCGACCGCGGCGCCCGAGCTTGCTGCGCACCACGCCGACCGCGCGCGCGGGATCCTGCTGGTCGTGCTCGGGCAGCCTCATCTCCGCGGCGAGCGTGACGAAGGAGGCGTCCATCGTCGCCTGGCTCTGACCGTCGATCAGGAAGACGGTGTCGTAAGCGCCGGCGTTGCGGTACGCGTACTCGATGGCGAGCTTGGTCTTGCCGGTGCCGCCGAGCCCGCAGAGCGGCGCCACGCCGCGCCTGGCGAGCGCGGCGCCGATCTCGGCGAGCAGATCGTCGCGCGCGGCCAGGTTCCGGCTGGTCGACGCGGGGACGCTCCAGATCCCGGGCGGCGGTGGCACCTCTGAATGGCTCACCGGCTGGGCGCCGGCGCTCGGTGAGCTCAGGAGGGGTTTTGGGTGAGCTGCTCGACCTGCTTTCGGATGCCCTTTGCGATGTCGGTGAACGCCTCGCTCTGGTTGACCCAGCTCGTCACCGGGCGCCCGCCCCGCGGCAAGCTGGCCAGCCTGCCGAAGGGCGCGCCCTCCCAGTCGCAGGCGTCGAGGATGACGGGGATGACGCGCGCCTCACCCCGTTCGTGGCGCTCGATCGCCTTCCGCATCTCGACGTCGTAGCAGAAGTCCGACGCGAGGAAGTCCGCGCTGATGAGCAGGAGGACGACCTTCGCGGTCTCGAGGTGCTCGGCCAGCGCCGCGTCGCGCTCCTCGCCAGCGCCGATCTCGCCGTCGTGCCAGCCGCGGATGACGCCCTTGCGCTTGAGGATGGCGAGGTGCGTCTCGAGCTTGTCGCGCAGCTCGCGGTTGCTCTCCGAGTACGAGAAGAAGACCTCTATCGGGCTCGCCGGAGGCTCGGAGACGCGCTCGCGCCGCGACGCTTCGAGCGCCCCCGTCATCGTGACCGTGTCGTCGTACGCGGCCGAGTCCGGCGGGAGGTCGTACGGCGCGCCGAGCGCTGACGACGAGGGCGGGAGCTCGAGATCGGGGATCGGGGGCGGGAGGATCGAGCGACCGCGCGACGTGATCGCGCGCGGCCGGGGCGCGCACGTGCGCTCGAGGATCGCGAGCACCCGGTCGTGGCTGCCGTCGGGGGTGTCGTAAGGCAGGAGCAGGAACCCCATGTCCGCGAGCGTCTTGCGGCGGAGCGGCGTCAGGCTCGAGCCCGGAGCGATGACGAAGCGGGGCGGCGGCGAGGCGCCCGAGAGCGCGTGGATGTCCGCCAGCATCTCGTCGAAGTTCCCGTCGGCGCGTCCGAAGCCGATGAAGAGCACGGGGCACCGCGAGAGCACGGTCGAGAGCGACTTGCGCACGTCGGGCGGCGCGATCGACGCGAGGAACCGCTCGCGCGCGAACACCCAGCTGTGCGGCTCCTTCAGCGTGCCGTGCAGCTTGAGGATGAACCGCCGCCGCCACGCGACCTCGTCGGTGACGCGCCACATGGTGTCCCACTCGAAGCCGAAGGCGCGCTCGAGCAGGTGGTTCAGGTTCGTGGTGAGCACGGCGCGCAGCTTGTCTCGCAGCGCGGCGATGGCGATCGCGATCCGCGGCGGCTCGAGCCCCTCGTCGTCGAGCGCGTCCTCGACGAACGCGTTGAACTCCGCCGGGCCGAGCGCCTGCTCCGCCGCGCCCAGCGCCTCGCTGTAGCGCTGCGATCGCGCGAGGGCCGCGACCTCGGCGATCGCGACCTCGTCGCCGGTCTGCTCGCGCACCCTCTCGACGAGCAGGTCGACGAGCTGACGCCACGTCGGCAGCCCGGCCGCGGCCGAGATGCCTCCCCCCACGAAGAGCACGAGCTCTCCGCTCTCGAGCGCCTCATGCAGCGCTTCGATCACCGCGGCGTCGACCTCCGCGCTCACCGTGTTCGCGTTGTCCATAAGGGTTGACATCGAGCCCCTCGAGTCTATCGCTCCTCGGCGCGCAGCGCACTTTTGCGGCGCGTCGCGCGGCGCGCCGCGAAAGTGCGCCGCGCTGCGCAGGGTCGAACGCTCGACCAGGCGGCCCGCTGCGGTCATGACGTCCGAGACGACTGACCGCCGCATCGAGCGAAGCCGGAAGAGGCGGAAACAGTCCGCGAGGCTGGAGCATGCTACGTCTCCGACATGCGTCCGGCGGCCCTCTTCACGCTGGCCACGGTGGCCTCGCTCGTCGCGTTCTCCCTCGCCGGCGTGGCCGCTCCACCATCCCGCGCGCGGCGCGCCCCGCGCCTCCCGGCGCGCGCGGAGGCCGCGCTCTCGGCGTCCGCCGCGCGCTCGCCCGCGAGCGTCGTCGCGCTGCGCGCGCCCGGTCCACCTGCCGTCCTCGTGCGCGCGGGGAGCTTCACGATGGGATCGAGTGAGGTCGAGATCGCGCACGCGGTGACGCTCTGCAAGCTCGAGCCGGCCGGTGAGCTGTGCGTCGACGAGACCGAGGCGAGCTTCGCGAACGAGCTCGTGCCCCACGAGGTGTACCTGTCGGATTTCTGGATCGACCGAACCGAGGTGACCGTCGCGAGCTACCGCCGGTGCGTCTCGGCCGGCGTCTGCGCCGAACCTCCGTATGCCTCCGGCGGGCAGCGGTTCGATCGGCCCGAGGTGCCGGTGGTGCTCGTCTCGTGGAGCGACGCGCAGCGCTACTGCGTCTGGGCCGGCGGTCGCCTGCCCACCGAGGCCGAATGGGAGCGGGCGGCGCGGGGCGCGGCCGGGCGCCGCTACCCCTGGGGCCATGTCTACAACCCATTCCACGCGAACCACGGGAGGCTGTCGTTCGACGAGCTCGACGAGCTCGACGACGGCGACGGCTTCCTCGAGCTCGCGCCCGTCGGCTCGCTCGTGGCCGGCCGCACCCCCGACGGCATCGACGACCTCGCCGGCAACGTCGAGGAGTGGGTGGCTGACTACTACCATCCCGAGTATCCAAGCGGCAGCGCGAAGAACCCGCGGGGGCCCGACATGGGGGAGGAGCGCGTGCTGCGCGGCGGCAGCTACATCCTGGGGCGGCCCTGGCTGCGTGGCGCCGCGCGGGGGCACGACTCGCCGACCAGCCGCCGCGCGTGGCGCGGCTTCCGCTGCGCGCGCGACGCCTGAGCCGCGGCGGTTGGCCGCCGCGCCGGAAGAGCCCATACTGCGCCCGTGAGGATCGCGCACCTCTCCGACCTGCACCTCCTCTCCCTCGAGGGGGCCATCCCGTTCCGGCTCCTGAACAAGCGCCTCACGGGCTACCTCAACCTCCGCTTCCGGCGCCACGCCATCCACAAGCCGCACGCGGTGCACGCCGCGGCGCGGGAGATACGGCGGCTCGACGTGGACCACGTCGTCATCACCGGCGATGTCTCGAACCTCGCGCTCGAGCGAGAGTTCGTCCTGGTCCGCGACTTCTTGCAGAGCGGTCTCGGCCTTCCGCCCGAGCGGGTGAGCATCGTCCCGGGGAACCACGACGCGTACACGAAGGGCGCGCACCGCTCGCAGCGCTTCTCTCGGTACTTCGCGCCGTACCTGCGCTCCGACCTCGTCCTCGACGCGCCCGGGAAGAGCGACGGCGGTGGGGCCACCCGCGATGGCGGAGGCTCGGCGTTCCCCTTCGTGCACCTGCGCGGGCCCGTCGCGATCATCGGCCTCTCGACCGCCTGGCCGCGTCCCCCGCTGGTGGCGTCGGGGCGGCTCGGCCCCGTCCAGCTGCGCGCGCTCGAGCGAGCGCTAGAACACCCGGAGGTGCGGCGGCGAACGCCGGTCGTGCTCCAGCACCACCCCTTCCATAACCCGGCGAGCCGGGCGAAGACCTTGCTGGAAGGCCTGGGTGATGCCGCGGCAGAGGGGCGGCTGCTGCGGCAGGTGCGCCGCGGCTTGCTGCTGCATGGGCACCTGCACCGGCGCATTCACCGCAAGCTGCACACCGAGCGGGGTCACATCGACGCCGTGGGCGCCACCAGCGCTTCGCTCCTTCACGACAGCGACGAACGGATGGCCGGGTTCAATGTCTACGAGATCGACGACGCGGGGACGATCGGGGGCATCACGTCGCACCGCTTCGTCCCGGGTCAAGACGCGTTCCGCGAGGTCCCGGTCCCCGAGCGATGAGCCCGCCGCGCGCTCGGCGCTCGGCCGAGCGCCCCACCGGAGCCGCGCGCAATCCATCCGCCGCACGCACGACCGTCCAGGCGGGCGCGCGATGTTCGGGGCTCGGCAATGCCGTGACTCGAGCGCAGCGGGGGCGCTGCGCGGGCAGTCCGGTGGGGCTCTGGTCAGGAGGAAAGTCAGGCGGTGGCGCGGATCACGTTGACCGCCTGCAGACCTTTGGGACCTTCTTTGATCTCAAATTCAACGGTCTCGTCCTCGAACAGACGGCGGCGCCCCTCCCCGTTGATCTGCGAATAGTGAACGAAGACGTCGGGGCCAGTCTCTTGCTTGATGAAGCCCCAACCCTTCTCGTCGTTGAACCACTTAACCTTGCCAACTGCCATATTTCCTCCACTTCAGAGCTCGTCGATACCCGAGGCGCGCAGGCTGGCAGTCGGGAGGTGACCACGGCTGCGGTCCCTGATTCCGATGCGGGCTTGGCTGCATGCAGCAAACCCCCCTCGTAGACAGATCCAGCTTGCGCAGGGCGGCTGCCCAGCCGCTGGTTGATGTGCGTGCGCGGCGACTTCGACGATTCTCCCCGGTCCGAGCGGGCGCCAACGTAAACGGCTCGATGCGCCAAGGTCAAGCAGCGATGATGGTTCGGCGGGCGCTTGCGCGAGGCAGTACCGCTTCACCGGCAGTCTCCGGTTTCAGCAGCCTCCGATGAGAATTTCGCGCCGTACAGCGGATCCTGACGGCGAGTCCACGATCACGCGCGGTGACGGCGCGCCGTGGGGTGCGAAGCAGAATTCGCGCAACCGTCAAGTTTTGCGCTTTTATCGAAGAACCTTGTCCTTCGGCCCGCGCAGGGCGTCGTGGTCCGTGGGGGCTTCGCCATGTCACGCAGCGAGCCTCGCACGTCGGGCAGCGCTCTCCTGGCCTCCGCCGCAATGGCGCGGCGACTCGGGCGCGCTCCTCGTGCTGCGCGCGTCGTGGGAGCGAGCGACGCAGCGCGCTCCGGGCGCTCTCCCAGCGCAGGCCAGGCGCTTGCGGCGCTTTTTGCCGAGGACATCGATCGAGCGTCGCAGCGGAGCAGGCGACCTGCTCGAAGGACATCACGCACCGGGCGGCGCCGGCTCAGCCTGTTCGCCGACGTTCCCCCTGCGCGCGCTGGCGCGACAGCTCGGCGGATCGATCCCCGGACCTCCATCGCGCGCGCGACCTGCACCGCGCCCCGTGCGCTCACGTGGCGCAGGCGGCGCAGGCGGCGCAGTCCCGGGCCCGAGCCCGCTCGCCGCCCGGGAGCAGGAATCGAAGGCATCTCGTTGACATGTCTGTTCGAGCTTGCTCGTATGGCGTGGCGAGGGCATCGGGTCTCACCTCCGCCCTGGCCCCGCGAGGCGACGAGATGTTCTCGGTGATCATCAGCGAGAAAGGGGGCGCGGAGCGCCGCGAAACCTTCGACCGGACAGAGATCAACGTCGGCCGCGTGCAGGGCAACGACCTGATGCTGCCGAAGGGCAACGTGTCGAAGCGACACGCCCGGCTGCTCTTCCGCGACGGGCGCTTCATCGTCACCGATCTCAAGAGCACGAACGGCACGTACGTCAACGGCCGGAAGATCGCTCAGGCGACGATCGTTCGCGAAGGCGACAAGATCTACATCGGCGACTTCGTGCTGCGGATCGAGACGGCGGCGGCCGGGACGGCCCCTCCGGACAGCACGGCGCCTCCGCGCGCGCCGGAAGAGATGTCCGGCGAGCCGGGACCTCTGCCCGATCGCGGGCCGCCGCCGTCCGCCGAGAAAGGGCTGCACCGGTCGGCGCCGTTGCCGCTGATCAACGAGAGGGGCGAGCCGTCGCGCACGAGCCAGGGCGTGATCAGCCACTTCCCCCTCGAGAACGATCCGGACGAGTCGGTCGACGCGGCCGCGGCCATCCCCGTCCCCGGTCCGCCGCGCATCCCCTCGCCTCGTCCGCCCCTCACGCCAGGCTCGCAGGGCGGTGTGTCCGTCCCGCCGCTGCCTGCGCACCCGGCGATGACCACCGCACCGCCGGCGCGCGACGGCCGCGCCGTCAACGCCGCCCCCCCACCCCCGCAGGCGCCGCGCCCGTACGCGACCGCGACCCCGCTGCCTGCACAGAGCGCAACGAGCACCTCCGCGGTGTCGCCGCAGGGCGCCTCGAACGTCGCCGTCCATCCGAGCGTGGTCCCCATCCCGAGCCGGCGCGCCATCCCGCCCGTCTCGGATCGGGTCGACCGGGGACAGGGCGACTCGGCGCATGCCGTGGCGCACCGCCGGGCGCTCGGGCGCCTCATGGAGCGGCTCGCCGACGTGGTCGATCTCACGCCGCTCGACAGCGGCGCGCCGCCGGACGGCGCGCTCGCCCAGCGCATCGCGCAGGCGAGCGCCGCAGGCGCGGAGGCGCTGCGCGCGGCGGGCGAGCTCCCCCCCGAGGTCGACGCCGAGGCGCTCGTGGCCGACGCGCAGCGGGAGCTCCTCTCGCTCGGCCCGCTCGACCGCTTGCTCGAAGACGCCGAGGTGAGCGAGATCCAGGTGTTCCGCTACGACCACGTGATCGCGATGCACGGGCGCAGGCGCGTCATCGCGGAGGTCGGGTTCAGCAGCGAGCGCGCGGTCGGCCGGGCCATCCGCCGGCTCTGCATGGCGGCCGGCCAGCCGATCGAGGCGGGCGCGAGCTTCGTCGAGCGGACCCTGCCGAAGGGGCGCCGCCTGTTCGCGGTGCTGCCGCCGGCCGCGACCTCCACCCTGGTGATCCGGAAGCCACAGCGCCCCGACGTCACGCTGGACGACCTGGTGCGCAACGGAACGATCTCGCGCGCGATGGCCGGGTTGCTCGCCCAGTGCGTGCTCGGTCGCGGCAACCTCCTCGTCACCGGGACGCGGGACGCCGGGACGGGCTGGCTGCTCGGCGCGCTCGCTGCCGCGGCGCAGCCCGACGACCGGGTCGTGGTGCTCCAGGAAGAGGACGAGCTCGCCCTCGATCAGCCGAACACGCTGTCCATCGCGCTCGGGGCCACGACGGACGAACGCACCCGGGCCGTGCGGGCGGCCGTACGCATCCGGCCGGAGCGGGTCGTGGTGAGCTCGTTCTCGGGCCACGTCGCGGCCGAAATCGTGGACGCCATCGGCGGCGGCATGGACGGCGTGCTCGCGGCCTCCCGCGCGCCGACACTGCGGCAGGCAGTGACGAGGCTCCCCGCCGACATCGCCGCGACCCGCCCCGGGATCACGCCGGAGACGGCGCGCGAGTGGCTCGCCTCGTCCTTCGACCTCGCGATCGAGATCGCGCTGCTCCGCGACGGTCGCCACCGGGTGCTCCGCATCGCGGAGCTCGCGGTGGAGGGCGGGCAGATCGCCATTCGCGACGTATTCACCTTCGTGGTCGAGCGGACGGCCGCCGGCGGCGCGCTCGAGGGGACGTTTCACCCCTCCGGGCTGGTGCCGGACATCGTGGAAGATCTTCAGTCCCGCGGGCTCAGCGTCGATACGTCGACCTCGTTCCGGCGAAATCGCTAGCGGCTGCCCGCGCGAAGGCTGGCCAGCGTGGCCAGCGCGAAGCACGGCGACCGACGCGCAACCGACGCGCAACCCACGCAACCCACGCAACCCACGCAACCCACGCAACACGCGAGATGAGGGCGTCTTGACGGGCGCCAGCTAGGAACGGAGGTTATGATGCTGAGTAGCCATGGCCATCCGCACCATCCTCCACTATCCCGACCCGCGCCTGCGTCAGAAGGCACAGCCGGTCGGGGACATCACGCCCGAAATCACGAAGCTTATCGACGACATGGCCGAGACCATGTACGCGGCGCCCGGCGTCGGCCTCGCGGCCACGCAGATCGGGGAGCCACACCGCGTCTTCCTCGTTGACATCGCCGCGGACAACGAGCCGAGCAACCTCCTCGTGTTCATCAACCCGGAGATCGTGCGGCAAGAGGGGCAGCTGACCGGCCCCGAAGGGTGCCTCTCGTTCCCTGGCATCAGCGAGGACATCAAGCGGGCCGAGCGCGTCACCGTCCGCGCCCGCGGGCGCGACGGGGCGACGTTCGAGATCGCGGCCGACGGCCTGCTCGCCGTGGCCATCCAGCATGAGCTCGATCACCTCGACGGCGTGCTGATGATCGACCGGATGGGCACGCTCAAGAAGCGCATCGTCCAGCGGAAGATGCAGAAGCGCGGCGCAGAAGCCGCGAGCTGACCCGCCCGGGCGCGCCGATCAGCTGCGCGCCGGGAAGGCGAGAGGGCCGCTGACGTACGCGTCGCGGCCGCAGAGCTCCCAGCGTGGATCGACGATCCGGGGCGCGTCGCCTGGCGTGTCCGGGCCCGCCCAGTCGACCGCGCCCGGCCGGCCGCGGGGGCCGAGCAGGATCGGGGCGACGAAGGCGTGCAGCTCGTCGGGCAGGCGCGACGCGAGCAGGCTGCCGGCGAGCTCGGCGCCACCTTCGACAAGGATGGAGACGATCCCCTGCGAGGCGCAGAGGCGCATCGCGGCGGTCACGTCGACCCGGCCCTCGGCCGAGGTCGGCGCGCGCAGGACGACGCAGCCAGCGTCGACGAGCACCTGCTCCGCCTCCTCGGGCGCGTCGGCGCCCGTGAGCACCCAGGTCGGCACCTCCCGCGCCGTCTGGGCGAGGCGCGTGTGGAGCGGCAGCCTGAGCCGCGTGTCGAAGACGAGCCGGATGGGGCTCCGCCCCCCGGGCCCGAGCGCAGACTCGCGCAGGGTGAGCCGAGGGTCGTCGGCGAGCGCCGTGCCGATCCCGATCGCCACCGCGTCGTGCCGCGAGCGGAGCTCCTGGACCTTGGCGCGCGCCTCGGGGCCGGTGACCCACTTCGAGGCGCCCGTGCGGGTCGCGATGCGGCCGTCCAGCGACAGGGCGAGCTTGAGCGCGATGTGGGGGATGCCCGTCGTGATGAACTTGGTCCAGGGCTCGATGAGCGCCCGAGCCTCGGCGCCGGCGACGCCGACCTCCACGGCGAGCCCGGCGTCGCTGAGCCGCTGCGCCCCGCCGCCGACCACCGCGGGGTTCGGATCGGGCGCGCCGACGACGACGCGCTTGATGCCGGCGCTCAGCACCGCGTCCACGCAGGGCGGCGTGCGCCCCTCGTGGTTGCAGGGCTCCAGCGTCACGTAGAGCGTCCCTCCGCGCGCCGCGTCGCCGGCGGCCGCGAGCGCCAGCCCCTCGGCGTGCTCCTCGCCAGCGCGCGCGTGGTGCGCGACGGCGACGACCTCCCCCGCGGCGTTCAGCACCACCGCGCCGACCGGGGGGTTCGGCGACGGCATCGCCTTGTGCGCCTCCTCGATGGCGAGGCGCATCATCGCGGCGTCGAGCTCGGGATCGGGGCTGGGGGGCTTCGCAGACATCGAAGTGCCGGATCTACTAGGGCGCCTTGGCCTTCACAAGCTTGCCAAGCTCGACCATGAACTGGTCAATGTCCCGAAAGGAACGATAAACGCTTGCGAACCGGACATAGGCGACCTCATCGAGGGTACGCAGGTGGTTCATCACCCGCTCGCCCAGCTCGGTCGACAAGATCTCCCGCCGCTCGGACTCCTGCGCCTCGCGCTCGATCGCGTCGGCGATGGCCTCGATCTGGTCGGTGGACACGGGCCGCTTGTTGCATGCGATCCGGAGCCCTCGCACGAGCTTCTGCCGGTCGAACGACTCGCGCCGACCGTCCTTCTTGACGACCGTCGGCAGGATGTCCTCGACACGCTCGTACGTCGTGAACCGGCGCTCGCACGAGGCGCACTCGCGCCGCCGCCGGATCACCTCACCCGCGCCGCCAGCGCGGGAGTCGATGACCCGGTCCTCGAGATGGCCGCAAAATGGGCACTTCATCGAGCCATCCAGCGCGGCGCGCGATCAGCCGTCGAACTGGGAGAACACGAGCGACACGTTGGTGCCACCGAAGCCGAAGGAGTTCGACATCACGTGCTTCATGCGGCGCTCGCGAGAGGTGAACGGGACGTAGTCGAGGACGCACTCGGGGTCGGGATCGTCCAGGTTGAGCGTCGGCGGCACAGCGCCGTGGCGCAGCGCGAGGGCGCAGACCGCCGCCTCGACCCCACCTGCGCCCCCGAGCAGGTGGCCCATCGCGGACTTCGTCGAGCTCACCCAGAGGCGCTTCGACGCCGCGTGATCGCCGAAGGTCTTGAGGATCGCCCGGGTCTCCTCGATGTCCCCCTGCGGGGTCGAGGTGCCGTGAGCGTTGATGTAGTCGATCGCGTCCGGCGCGAGCTTGGCGTCGTCGAGCGCCATCTTCATCGCTCGCTGCGCCCCGGCGCCGTCGGGCGCCGGCTTCGTGATGTGGTACGCGTCGCACGAGGCGCCGTACCCGACGACCTCTGCGTAGATCTTCGCGCCGCGCTTCTTCGCGTGGGAGAGCGACTCGAGCAGCAGCGACCCGGCGCCCTCGGAGCAGACGAAGCCGTCGCGCCCCTTGTCCCAGGGGCGGCTCGCCCGCTGCGGCTCGTCGTTGCGCCTCGAGAGGGCGAACATCGCGCAGAAGCCGCCGATGCCAAGGCCGGTGATCGTCGCCTCCGCGCCGCCCGTGAGCATGATGTGCGAGCGACCTCGGCGGATCCACTCGAACGCCTCGCCGAGCGAGTGCGCGCTCGACGAGCACGCGCTCGTGTTGCAGTAGCTCGCGCCCCGCAGGTCGAGCGCCAGCGCCACCTGCCCCGCGGCGAGGTTCGCGATGACCGTCGGGATGAAGTAGGGGCTGACCTTGTGGGGGCCCTTCTCGTGCAGCGTGATCGAGTGCTGGAACAGGTACTCGAGGCCGCCGAGGCCGACACCGATGAACGTGCCGCACTGATCGCGGTCCTCGTCGGTGAGCTCGATCCCCGAGTCCTGCATGCACATCTGCGATGCGGCGATGGAGAGCTGGGCGAAGCGGCCCATCTCCTTCACCTTCTTCTTGGGCATGTACTCCTCGGGCACGAAGCCCTTCACCTCGCCGGCGAAGCGCGTGGGAAACGTGCTCGCGTCGAAGAGGGTGATGGGTGCGATACCAGACTGACCAGCCAGCAAAGATTGCCAGGTGGCCTGGGTGCCGAGGCCATTGGGCGTGACGAGCCCGATACCGGTGATGACAACGCGTTCCATGGCTCTTCTTGCCCTAGCGCCACCACAGAGGTGAGAGCGCGTGCATCGGCGAAGGGCAGAGCCTTCGCTGGCTCACGCGCCAACCCACCTCCATGGTGACGCCGCGTCCGGTAGGGCGGTGGGGACGCTACTTCTTGTCCTTGGCATTCCTTTCGATGTAGTCAATCGCGTCCTGGACAGTCCGGATCTTCTCCGTGTCCTCGTCCGGAATGTCGATCTCGAACGCCTCCTCGAACGCGAGGACAAGCTCCACCAGGCCCAGCGAATCGGCGCCCAGATCGTCGATGAAACTCGCCTCAGGCTTGATGTCCTTCTCGTCGACGTCGAGCTGTTCCTTGATGATCCGCTTTACTTCGGCCGTGATGTCGCGACCTTCAGCCATGGTATTCCTCCCGGGAAAACGGAACCCCTAGTAGCCCATCGCCATCAGCGTTGCACCATCGAATTACCTGCGACCGCTTTTTTCGTGTGCGCCTGGTTTGCCGCTGTGCGTGACGCCTGGCAGCCGGGGTCCTCAAGCCAGCGCTCTCACACGTACATCCCGCCGTTGACGCGCAGCGTCTCGCCCGTCACGTAGCTCGCCTCGTCGGAGCATAGGAATGCGATCGCCGCGGCGACCTCCTCTGCTCGGCCCGTGCGCCCGAGCGGGACCATCCTCGTCAGCCCCTCTTTCATCTCCGCGCTGATCGTCGTCGTCATGTCGGTGTCGATGAACCCCGGCGCCACGGCGTTGACCGTGATGCCGCGCCCCGCGTACTCGCGGGCGAGCGACTTCGTCACGCCGAGCAGGGCCGCCTTCGTCGCGGCGTACGCCGCCTGGCCGACGTTGCCCATCTCCGCCACGACGCTGGAGAGGAAGACGATGCGGCCCGTGCGCGCGCGCATCATGACCTTGGTCGCCGCGCGCGCGGACGCGATCGAGCCCTTCACGTTCACGGCGAAGAGGCGATCGAGGTCTTCCTCCTTGATCCGCAGGAGCAGGCCGTCGATCGCAATCCCCGCGTTCGCGACGAGGATGTCCAGCCGGCCAAGGCGCTTCGCCGCCTCGGCGATGGCGGCCTCGGTCGCCGGCAGGTCCGCGACGTCGAACCCGAGCGCCTCGGCCTTCCCGCCGCGCGCGGTGATCGCGTCGACGACCGCGCGCGCCTCGGCCTCTCCTCGCACGTAGTTGACGATCACGTGCGCGCCTTGCGCCGCGAGCGCCTCCGACGCGGCACGCCCGATCCCCCGCGATCCACCCGTGACGATCGCAACTTTGCCCGTAAGGTCGAACATCGATGCCTATGCCTCCGAAAGGAACGCGTTCACGCGCTCAATCCCCGCCATGTCGCTCACGCTGAGCACCTTGATCTGCTTCGTGATCCGCTTCACCAGCCCGGCCAGCACCTTGCCAGGGCCGATCTCTAGGGCGTGCGTCACGCCATCCTCCGCCATGCGCTCGATCGTCCGCATCCACTGCACGGTGCCATCGATCTGGCGCAGGAGGAGCGACCGCACCCGCTCCGGATCGGCGTTCGGCGCGGCGTCGACGTTCGCGATCACGGGGAAGGCGAGCGGCATCAGCTGCGTGCGCTCCAGCTCGGGGCGCAGGCGTTCGGCCGCAGGCCGCATCAGCGCGCAGTGGAAGGGAGCGCTCACCTTGAGCGGGATGGCCTTGCCGCCGCGGGCGACGGCGAGCTCGCCCGCGCGCGCGACCGCGCCGGCGTGCCCGGCGATCACGATCTGCCCCGGCCCGTTGTAGTTCGCCGGCGCGACCACCTCGCCCTGCGCCGCCTCGGCGCAGATCGCGAGCACCACCTCCTGGTCGAGCGCGATGAGCGCCGCCATGGCCCCCTCGCCCGCCGGTACGGCCTCCTGCATGGCGCTGCCCCGGATCCGGCAGAGCCTCACCGCGTCCTCGATCTCGAGCGCGCCAGCAGCGACCAGCGCGCTGTACTCGCCGAGCGAGTGGCCGGCCGCGTACAGCGGCGGCTCGAGGTTGGGCAGGTGCTCGATGAGGGCCGCAGCCACGGCGCAGCTCGTCGCGACGATGGCGGGCTGGGTGTTGCTCGTCTGCGTCAGCGCCTCCATCGGCCCCTCGAAGCAAAGCCGCGAGATCGGCTCGCCGAGCGCCGCGTCCGCCCGCGCGAACGCGCCGCGCGCGGCCGCCGAGACCTCCGCGAGGGCCTTGCCCATCCCCACCTCTTGCGCCCCTTGCCCTGGAAACAGCCAAGCGATTTTCACGTTTGCCCTCAATCCAAGCCAGGGAGGCGGACGTCGTCCGTCCCCCGAACCACGTCATGCGGCCAGCGCGCGCGAGACTACCTCAGGCCGGATCGCCCGGCGAGCTCAAGCGAACACGCAGACCTCGACCCCGACGCGGGCACACGCGCATGGCCCGCTCACATCCGGATGACGGACGCGCCCCAGGAGATGCCAGCGCCGAGCGCGCAGAACAGGACGTTTTGCCCCGGTTTGATGCGCCCGTCGCGCACCGCCTCATCGAGGGCGATGGGGATCGATGCGCTCGACGTGTTGCCGTACTCCTCGATGTTGAGCACGAACCTCTCCAGAGGGAGGCTGAGCCGCGCGGCGACCTGGCTGATGATCCGCAGGTTCGCCTGATGGGCGACGACCCAGTCCAGGTCGCCGGCCGCCATGCCCGCCGTGTCGAGCGCGATCAGCGAGGCGCTGGAGAGGTTCTTCACGGCGACCTTGAAGATGTCCTGCCCCACCATGTGGACCTTGTTGCGGCTCTGCTCGATGCCCTCGGGCGTCAGCGGCTCGGCCGTGCCGCCGCCCGGGATGACCAGCGAGTTCGCGAGCGTGCCGTCGCTGAAGATCCGCGTCGAGATGATGCCCCTGCCGTCGCCCGACGCAGGCCCGAGCACGACCGCGCCGGCGCCGTCGCCGAACAGGACGCACGTCGTGCGATCCTTCCAGTTCAGGATGCGCGAGAGCAGCTCGACGCCGATCACGAGGACGTGCCGGGCGACACCGTTCGCGATGAACTGATCGGCGATCGTGAGGCCGTAGACGAAGCCGGCGCAGGCCGCCGAGATGTCGAACGCGGGGATCTCCTGAGCGCCGAGCTTCTGCTGCACGTACACGGCGCAGGAGGGCATCGGGGTGTCGCCGCTGATCGTCCCGACGATGATCATGTCGAGGTCAGCCGCCGAGAGCCCGGCGGCCTCCAGCGCAGAGCGGCCGGCCGCGGCGGCCATGTCGCTCGTGACCTCTCCCTCGGCAGCGATATGACGCCGGTGAATCCCCGTTCGCTCGCGGATCCAGCTGTCGGAGGTGTCGACGATCTTCTCGAGATCGGTGTTGTGCACGACTCGGGCGGGCGCGTAGCTGCCCGTCCCGAGGATGCGGCTCCTCGGCCGCGGGGAGCTCATGCGACGGCCCCTCGCGCGTCCGCGCGAGCCGGCGCCGCGCCCAGGTGCGCGGGCGCAGCGTTCGCGCGCGCCGGCGCACCCGCGCCCGTCATGAGGCCGCGGTCGCCTTGGTCGCCTTCGCCTTGCGCCCGTTGTAGTGCCCGCAGGCGCCACAGGCGCGGTGCGGGAGCCGGGCTTCCCCGCAGTTCTCGCAGGAGACGAGCTGGACGGGGGTGACCTTGTCGTGGTTAGCGCGCCGCATGTCGCGCTTGCTGGGGGTGGTTTTCCTCTTGGGGACGGCCACGGAACTACTCCTTCTTGGTCTTCTTCTTCGGTGTCCCGGCCTTGGCCGGGGGGGTCGATGCAGGTTGCGCGCGCCTGTCAGAGCCGCTGGGCTTCTGTCCAAGCTTCTCTCGGAGCGCGCTGAGCGGCGCGAGCCGCGGGTCGAGGCCTGGAGCGGCCTCATCCTCCTCCGCCGCCCCGCGGACGAGGGCCGAGGAGCCGCCTTCGCGGTCCTCTCGGGACGCGGCAGGACCGATACCCGGGCAAGCCTCCGAGCACAAGGGGAAGTTCGGCATCTCGAGGAGAATGGCCTCGCGGATGAACGGATCGAGCTCGACCGTCTCGCCGTCGTACGCGTCGACGTCGGCCTCGTCCGCCGTGAACTCGTACTCCGGCTCCTTGACCTTGCCGGCCCCAGGCTTCGCCGCGCCGTTGCGGGCAGCGTCGTCCCGCCGGTGGCCGTGGCCATGGCCGTCCGCCTTCGGGGCAGGACGCAAGAGGAGCGAGAGCTCGGCGTCGACGTCCAGCGCGGCAGGGGCAAGGCACCGCGCGCAGGGCGTGGCGACGGGCGCCTTGACGCGGCCGCGCACGACGATCTCGTTCCCCGTCCGCGAGAGGCGGGCCGAGAGGTGACCTGGCGCGCGCCCGGTGACGTCGGCGTCAGCGAGCGCCGCGTTCATCCAGTCGAGCGGCACCGGCATGTCCAGCGAAATACCGGAGATGTCGATGTCATTGGCAGAGACGGCAAACTGGGACATGGGTTCCGGGCCAGTGAAAGCGGAGCGTTTAGCGCGGGGTGCGTTGGCTCGCAAGACCGACCCGCGGCCGCCGTCACATCAGGCTGCATGGTAGCGTCGCCCGCGCATGGACCGTAGCGCCACGCCCGAGGCCCGGCCCCCGCCGCCGCCGGGCGCCGCCGATCGGCGGCCGGAACCTTCAGGGGAAGCACGCCGCGCAGGCCGCCGCGCAGCGGTCGCGATCGCCCTCTACGCGCTCGTGACGCTCGCGTACGCCGCGAGCTCCTCCCGCGAGATCTTCGCGTCCCACACGCCCTACAACCACTACGCGCTGCTCGCGGAGGCGTGGCTCCACGGCCGCCTCGATCTCGGCGGACCGCCGCCGGCGCACGCGGGCGGCAACGACTTCGCCGTGTTCGGCGACCGCACCTACGTCAGCTTTCCCCCCTTCCCCGCGGTCCTCATCGCGCCGCTCGTCAAGCTCGCCGGCAGCGCAGAGCGCGTGCGCGACGGGCAGTTCTTCCTGGCCTTCGCCGGCGTCGGGCCCGCTGTCCTCTTCCTCGCGCTGGAGAAGCTCTCGGCCTCGCGCCGCAGCCACCGCACGCAGGCCGAGAACGTCGCGCTCTCGCTGCTCTTCGCGCTCGGGAGCGTCTACTGGTTCAGCGCGGTGCAAGGGACGGTGTGGTTCGCGGCGCACGTCGTCGGCGTCGCGCTTTCGTGCGTCTATCTCTACTGCGCGCTCGAAGCCGCCCACCCGCTCGCGGCGGGCCTCGCCCTGGGCCTCGGCTTCGCGACCCGCACGCCGCTCGGCTTCGCCCTGCCGCTGTTCCTGTTCGAGGCGCTCCGCGTCGACCGCTCGGACCCGCGCGCCCTCCTGCGCCGGCTCGCCCTGTTCGCCGCGCCCGCGGCGCTCGTGCTCTCGGCGCTGCTCTGGCACAACCACGCGCGCTTCGGCGACGCGGCCGAGTTCGGCCACCGGTACCTCCACATCGCGTGGCGCGCGCGGATCGAGAAGTGGGGGCTCTTCTCGTACCACTACCTGCCGCGCAACCTCGCGGTGGTGCTCACCGGCCTGCCGTACACCCACGTGCAGGGCGCCCCCTTCCAGATCAACGCTCACGGGCTCGCGCTCTGGGTGACCACGCCGATCTACGCGTGGGCCCTCTGGCCCCGACGCACGTCGCCCCCGTTCTGGGCGCTCGCCGCCACGGCGACCGCTGTCGCGCTGCCGAGCCTCCTCTACCAGAACACCGGCTGGCTCCAGTTCGGCTACCGCTTCTCCAACGATTTCGCCCCGTTTCTCTTCGCGATGATCGCCGTCTCCGGCCGCCGCTTCGGCGCGCCGTTCTACGCGCTCGGCGCGGCCGCGATCGCCGTCAACGGGTTCGGCGCGCTCACGTTCCAGCGCGCGGGCTTCGAGCGGTTCTACTTCGTCGAGCGCACCCAGCGGGTCCTGCACCAGCCCGACTGAGGCCGCAGGCGCCTCCGCGCTGCTGCCGCGACGCGCCGCGACGCCGCGCCGAGGGCGCTCCTCCTCCTCGGCACGGCCGGAGGGGGCGCGCGCCCTCGGGCGCGCGGGCGATCCGGCGGGCGGCGCACGCGGGCCTTGGGTGCAGGGCGCTCGCCGTGCTAGCCCTCGCCGCGCCATGGAAGCTCTGCTCGACCCGGCCGCCATCGGGCGCGGCCTGCGGCGCATCGCGCTCCAGATCGCCGAGCGCGGCCGCGGCGTGGAAGATCTGGCGCTCATCGGGATCCGGCGGGGCGGTGAGCCGCTGGCCAAGCGGCTCGCCGCGCTGCTCCTCGAGATCGAGGGGCACGCGCCGCCGGTCGGCGCCGTCGACATCACGCTCTACCGCGACGACGCCGCGACCGCCCTGCCGAACCCGCGCATCGGCCCCAGCCACATCTCCTTCCCCGTCGACGGCCGGCGCATCGTGCTGATCGACGACGTCATCTACACCGGTCGCACCATCCGCGCGGCGCTCGACGCGGTGCTCGACTACGGGCGACCGCAGCGGATCGAGCTCGTCGCGCTCGTCGATCGCGGCGGCAGGGAGCTGCCGATTCACCCCGACTACATCGTCCGCGCGGTCGAGCTCGCCCCCGGGCAGCGCATCGACGTCGTGGAGCGCGCGGGCGAGCTCTGGGCTCTCGTCACCGCCGCCGGCACAAAGCTCTCGGAGCCCCCCCCGCCACCGGAAGGAACGTAAGCCAGCGCATGAGGAGGATCTACCCGCACCGTCACCTGCTCGGCATCGAGGGTCTCTCGCGTCCCGAGATCGTGGCCCTCCTGGACGCCGCCGAGTCGCTCTTCGACGTCTCCCGGCGGAGCGTGCGCAAGGTGCCCACGCTCCGCGGCAAGACGGTCGTGAACCTCTTCTACGAGCCGTCGACGCGCACGCGGACGTCGTTCGAGCTCGCGGGCAAGCGGCTCAGCGCCGACGTCATCAACATCAGCGTCTCCACCTCGAGCGCGGTCAAGGGGGAATCGCTGCTCGACACGGTGCAGAACCTCCAGGCGATGCAGCCGGACGTGCTGGTCATCCGGCACGCCGCGTCGGGCGCGCCGCACCACGTCGCCGCGCACACGCGCGCCGCGGTCGTCAACGCGGGGGACGGCACGCACGAGCACCCGACGCAGGCGCTGCTCGACGCGTTCACGATCCGGCGCGCCAAGGGCCGACTCGAAGGGCTGGAGGTCGCCATCTGCGGCGACATCGTCCACAGCCGCGTGGCCCGCTCGAACGCGCACCTGCTCACGACGATGGGCGCGCGGGTCCGCTTCGCCGGCCCGCGCACGCTCCTGCCGATCGCGGGCGAGTCGCTCGGCGCGACGGTCTACGATCGGATCGAGCCCGCCCTCGAAGGGGCCGACGTGGTGATGATGCTGCGTGTTCAGCGCGAGCGGCTGAGCGGCAGCTTCCTGCCCAGCACGCGCGAGTACAGCCGCACGTTCGGGCTGAACCCGGCCCGGCTCGCGCTCGCCAAGCCAGACGCGATCGTGATGCACCCGGGGCCGATGAACCGCGGCGTGGAGATCGATCCACGCGTCGCGGACGGCGCGCAGAGCGTGATCCTCGACCAGGTCGAGGCCGGCGTCGCGGTCAGGATGGCCGTGCTCTGGATCCTGGCCGCGGAGGCCAACGAGTTCTCCGCGACCGGCGAGCCGCGGCCCGCGCCCTGACGATCGCCCCGGCCGCCCGAGCGGGAAGTGGCTGCGCGGCGGCGCAACCGGGGCAGACGGACGCCCTGGCCCATGAAACCCACGGAACCATGAAAGACGCGGCCCCCGCGCGCCGCTCCTCCCTCGCATATGCCCGCTGGCAGCGAACAGGGTTCCCTGCTGCGCCCCGTTTTAATAGGCTGGTCCATCTTTTTGAAAGGGTGGAGCCAACCATGTTTTCGCGAGACGTCCTCAGGATCGATGCCCCGGCGGTAGCGCAAGAGATCGAGCAGGCCATCCGGGATCAGGTGTTCGGTACGCTGCGGCGGCGCGGGGCCGTGGTCGGGATCTCGGGCGGGATCGACAGCTCCGTCGTCTCGACGCTGTGCGTCCGCGCGCTCGGCAAGGACAAGGTGCTGGGCATCTTCATGCCCGAGCGCGACACCTCCGATGACGCGCTCCGCCTCGGCAAGCTGCTCGCCGAGGGCCTCGGCATCGAGGCGGTCATCGAGAACATCAAGCCCGCGTTGACCGGCCTCCGCTGCTACGAGCGGCAGGATGAGGCGATCCGGATGGTCTACCCGGACTACAACGAGAGCTGGAAGTTCAAGATCACGCTCCCCTCGATCCTCGAGAGCGACAGGCTGAACGTCTCGCAGCTGACGGCGCAGCCGCCCGGCGAGGAGCCGCGCGTGAAGCGGATGCCCCTGAACGCGTACCTGCAGCTCGTCGCCGCGACGAACTTCAAGCAGCGCATCCGCAAGATGATGGAGTACTACCACGCGGACAGGCTCAATTACGCCGTCGCCGGCACGCCGAACCTGCTCGAGTACGATCAGGGCTTCTTCGTCAAGCAAGGCGACGGCGCCGCGGATTTCAAGCCGATCGCGCACCTGTACAAGAGCCAGGTCTACGCGCTCGCCGAGTACATCGGCGTCCCTGCCGACATCCGCAGGCGCGCGCCGACGACGGACACGTTCTCGATGCCGCAGGGGCAGGACGAGTTCTACTTCGCGCTCCCCTACGACAAGATGGATCTCTGCCTGTACGCCTACAACAACAACGTTCCGGCCGCGGACGCGGCGTCTGCCGTCGGCATCACGCCGCAGCAGGTCGAGCGCGTGTTCAAGGACATCGAGGCGAAGCGCCGGGTAGCGCAGTACCTCCACGCGCAGCCGCTGCTCGTCCGCGATCAGGGCCACGCCTGACGAGCCGCGCCGTCGGACCGCGCTCGCCGCTGTCAACGGCATTCTCGGCTTGGTACGCCGTTCCCCGGCCGTGAAACCCGCCGGAAACAGCGCGGATCCTCGCTGACATTCACTCACGTTGCAGCGAGATCGTCAGTCGCCAATCCCACCTCCGCAGCGCGCCCTGGCGGCGGCTTTCGGACACGGACGGCACGGGGAACACCGCGCGCGAACGAGCGCGGACGCGAGCGTGAACGATGAACCGCGACCGCGACCGCGTCCTGCCGCGATCCGCGCGCTGGCCGTCGCTCCGCGGAGTGTTCTCGACAGGAAAGCCGGGGGGGTGATAGACGTGGAGACTACCTCCATGAGCACTTCCAGCATCGAATCGACGATTCGCAACTTCCTGGTCACCTCGTTCGGATACCGGGGCGCTACCGCCGATCTCGGGTCCGAGGTCGCTTTGCTCGATCAAGGGATCCTGGACTCGACCGCCGTCCTCGAGATCGTCCAGTTCCTCGAGCAGGATCTCGGCATCCAGGTCGCCGACGAGGAGATGGTGCCGGAGAATTTCGGCTCGATCGCCAGGCTCGTCACCTACGTGAGCGGGAAGAAGAGCAGCAACTAGCCCGAACCCCGGGGGGCGCATGAGCACGCAGCACACCGCTCGTCGCGATCCGCGCTCGGATCGCTTCCTCATCGACTCCGCGCTGCGATCGTTCGCCGCCTCTCGCCCCGACCACGTCGCGCTGGTCTGCGAGGGACGGCGGATCACGTACCGGGAGCTGGACGCGCTGGCCGATCGCTGCGCCGCCCTGTTCCGCGAGGCGGGCGTGCAGCGCGGCGATCGCGTCATGGTCGCGCTCGACAACGGCGTGGACGCGGTCGTCGCGTACTACGGAGCGCTCCGGGCCGACGGCGTGCCGTCGCTGCTCGGCACCGCGATGCGACCGCGGCGCCTCGGCCAGGTGATGGAGCTCGCGGGCCCCCGCGTGCTCGTGGCGGCGCGCGGCATGCGCGAGAGCCTCGCCGCCGTGGCCGAGCTCCCGCCCGGCGCGAGGCCGGCGGCGACGTTCCTGAGCGGCGCCGCCCTCCCGGCCGCAGCCGGGCCCCCGCCCGACGGGCGCGACTTCCAGGAGGCCCTGGCCGGCGCGCCCGGGGAGCCCCCTCCGCGCCGCGCGATCGAGCTCGATCTGGCGACGCTCTGCTGGACGAGCGGCAGCACGGGCGAGTCGAAGGGGGTGATGCTGACGCACCAGAACCTCCGCAACAGCACCGCGGCCATCGGCGCGTACCTCGAGCACACGGCGGACGACGTGATCCTCTGCGTGCTGCCGCTGTCGCACACCTACGGGCTCTTCCAGCTGCTCGTGACCCACGCGTTCGGCGGGACCGTCGTGCTCGAGAAGGGCTTCTCCATGCCGTGGCCCATCGTCCAGCGGATGGCCGAGGAGCGGGCGACCGGCTTCGCGGGCGTGCCGACGATCTTCGCGTCGATGCTCTCGCTCAAGAACTTCGCGAAGGCCGATCTCTCGGCGCTCCGGTACATGACGAACGCCGCGTACGGGCTCCCGGCGCCGCAGCTCCTGCGCCTCCGCGAGCTCCTGCCCAACGTCTCCTTCTTCGCGATGTACGGCCAGACCGAGTGCACGCGCGTCTGCTACCTGCCGCCCTCCCTGGCGCTCGAGCGGCCGTCCTCCGTGGGCATCGCGATGCCGAACGAGGAGCTCTGGATCGAGCGGGAGGACGGCACGCACGCGGAGCCGGGCGAGGTGGGCGAGCTCGTCGTGCGCGGGCCGAACGTGATGCGCGGCTACTGGAGGAACCCCGACGCGACCGCGCGCGCGCTCCGGCCGGGGCCCCTCCCGGGCGAGGTCGTGCTCCACACCGGCGATCTCTTCAAGATGGACGAGGACCGGTACCTCTACTTCGTCGCGCGCAAGGACGACATCATCAAGACCCGCGGCGAGAAGGTGAGCCCCCTCGAGGTCGAGTCGGTGATCTGCAAGGTCCCGGGCGTCGTCGAGGCGGCGGTCGTCGGCGTGCCGGATCAGGTGCTCGGGGTCGCGGTGAAGGCCGCCGTGGTGAAGGCCCCTGACGCCGCGGTGACCGCCGACGACGTCCGGAAGAAGGTGCGGTCCGAGCTCGACGAGGTCGCCGTGCCCAAGTTCGTCGAGTTCATGGATTCGCTCCCCAAGACGGCGAGCGGCAAAGTCAAGAAGAGCGAGCTCATCTGATATGTGCGGTATCGCCGGCCTCATCAACCTACGCACCGACGCGCCGAACCCCGATCGCGAGCTGGCCCTCAAGATGGCGCGGGCGCTCCGCCACCGCGGCCCTGACGGCTTCGGCATCTACCGCGATCGCCACGTCGCGCTGGCCCACTCGCGCCTGTCGATCATCGACCTCGACGGCGGCTGGCAGCCGATGGCCAACGCCGAGGAGACGCTCTGGGTCTGCTTCAACGGCGAGATCTTCAACTACATCGAGCTCCGCGAGGAGCTCACGGCGAAGGGCCACCACTTCCGGACCAAGAGCGACACCGAGGCGCTGATCCACGCCTACGCCGAGTACGGCGAGGCCATGGTCGATCGGCTGAACGGCCAGTGGGCGTTCGTCATCTGGGACGTCCGGCGGAGGCGCGCGTTCTTCTCGCGCGACCGCGTCGGGATCAACCCGCTCTTCTGGACGGTCCACCGCGGCGTCCTCCGGTTCGCCAGCGAGGTGAAGTCGCTCTTCCAGGACCCCACCATCCCCCGCGCGATCTCCCGCGAGGGCCTCGACGAGGCGCTGACGTTCTGGGCGCCGACCGCCCCGCTCACGCCGTACGAGGGCATCCAGCAGATCCCGCCGGGCGCGGTGGCGACGCTCGATCTCGATCGCGACGTGGCCCCGCGCGTCTCGGTCCGCTTCCGCCCCGAGTTCCCCGCCGGGCGCGCGCCCGGCGGCGACGAGGCGGGGCTCGTGTCCAGCGTGCGCGAGGCGGTCCGCGGCGGCTCGACGATTCGCCTGCGCGCCGACGTCCCCGTCGGCAGCTACCTGAGCGGCGGGCTCGACTCCACGATCGTCGCGGCGCTCATCGCCTCCAACCGCGAGGTGCCGCTGCGCACGTTCTCGGTCGAGTTCGCCGAGCGCGAGTTCGACGAGGCCGAGTACCAGCGCGCCGCCGTGGCGCACCTCGGCACGTCGCACGCGTCGATCCAGTGCGGTGACGCCGACATCGCCGGCGTCTTCCCGGAGGTCGTCTACCACGCCGAGGCCCCGCTCCTGCGCACCGCCCCGGCGCCGCTGTTCATCCTGGCGCGCCTCGTCCGGCAGAGCGGCTACCGCGTGGTGCTGACGGGCGAGGGCGCCGACGAGTTCTTCGCCGGCTACGACATCTTCCGCGAGGACCGGGTGCGCCGCTTCTGGGCGCGCCACCCGGACAGCAAGCTCAGGCCGCAGCTCCTCCTCCGGCTCTACCCCTACCTACAGCGGTCGCCGGTCGCGCAGGTCGAGATGGCCAAGGCCTTCTTCGGGCGGAACCTCGCGCAGACGGACGACCCGTTCTACTCCCACCGCCCGCGCTGGGACGCCACGAGCCGCATCAAGCTGATGCTCGATTCCGCGATGCGCGAGGGCATCGGCGACACCGCCGCGGCCGATCGCCTGAGGGAGCAGCTGCCGCGCGACTTCATGCGCTGGACGCCGCTCGCGCGCGCGCAGTACCTGGAGATCACGACGCTGCTCTCCGGCTACCTGCTCTCCTCCCAGGGCGAGCGCATGATGATGGCGAACTCGGTCGAGGGGCGCTTCCCGTTCCTCGATCCCAACGTGATGGACGTGGCGGACGCGCTGCCGGACGCGCTCAAGCTCCGCACCCTCGACGAGAAGCACGTGCTGAAGCGCGCGATGGGCGATCTCCTGCCGCCCGGCGTCCTCGAGCGGAAGAAGCAGCCGTACCGCGCGCCCGTGGTGCAGCCCTTCTTCGGGAGCGGGACGCCGGACTATGTCGAGGCGTGCCTGTCGCCGGACGCCATCAAGGACGCCGGCATCTGGCAGGCGCAGCCCGTCGCCGCGCTCGTCGCGAAGTGCCGCAAGACCGGCGGCAAGTCGATGAGCAACACCGACGACATGGCGTTCTGCGCGATCCTCTCCACGCAGCTCATGGCGCGCGACATCATCCAGGGCGCGCGCGTCGTCTCGGCGGCCGACGACACGTCAGGCCGGCTGGGCGTCGACGTCGATCGGGTGCGCGACGCCGCGGGCTGAGCGGGTGCGCGACGCCGCGGGCTGAGCGGGCGCGCGCGGCCCCGCGCTGAGCGGCGGCGTGGCGCCGCCGGGCGCATGTGCGCCGCCCCTCAGCGGGGGAGCTTGCGTATCGTGCCGCTGCTCTCGTCCGCCCAGTACACGAACCCGCCGGCGAGCGCGATCCCGCGCGGGGTGCCGCCCTCGTACAGCGGACGAGCCCTGCCGGTGCCGTCCTTGAGCTTCCGCATCACGCGGGGCGCTCCCTGATCGGTCCAGTAGACGAACTCATCGAGCCCATCCACGGCGATGCAGTCGGGGGACGCATGCGCCACGTCATCATCCTCGTCGGCCGTCCAGACAGCCACCGCGTCCTCCGAGCCGCCCTTGGGCGCCCTCATGACGGCAGACACGTCGCTGCTGAGATCCCCGCGCGGGCTGGTGGTCCAGTAGACGTGGTCGTCGTCCACGGCGATGGCGTACGGAAACGGCTGCTCGTCGGCCAGCCGCTTCGTGTCGCGGGTCTGCCGATGCGTCTGGTTCACCGTGCCGCGCAGGCTCCTGTCGACCCAATACACGTGCTCTTGGTCGAGCGCGATGAGGTGCGGCGAAGCATCGCTGACCTCGAGGAACTCGTCGTCCGCCCATTCGCCGGGCATCAGGATCTGGCCGATGAGGCTCCCGTCGCCCGGCGTTCCGATGCCGGCCGCGCGCTGCGCCCAGAACACCGCGGTCTCGTCCGCAGCGACGCCGAGGGTCGCGAAATTCGAGTTGAAGAGCACCTGTGACGCGCGTGCTCCGTTGCGGTCCACCATCAAGACGTCCTTGTCGTTGAGGTTGGACCAGAAGACGCCGTGCTGGTTGACGGCGATCCCGTACGGAGCGTTCTGGCCGACGGCGAGCGTCGTGACAGCTCCGCCGAGGACCGACACTTTTTGCACGCTGCCGCCCATGCCTTCGCCGGCGGTCCAGTAGACCTCGCCCTGGTAGACGGTGAGGAGGTTCGCGTTCGGAGCCTCGATGGAGGGAAACCCGCGCGCGATCTCCGTGGCCCCGCTGCAGCCGGTCGCGCCGCACGCCCCGCCGTCCAGGCACACCGCGCCGCAAGCGCCGCAGTTCTGGGGGTCGTCGAGCAGGTTCACCTCGCAGTCGTCGGGGTTGCCGTCGCAGTCCGCCGTGCCGGTCGCGCACGCATCGGATCCACCGGCAGAGCTCGCGCCGGCTTCGCTCACCGTGAAGTCCCCGAGCACGCTGGTGCATGCCGCGGCGGTCATGAGGGCAACGCAGACCATCGAGCCGACTCCGAACGCCTGGCGCATCAGAAACTCCCCTTCGCTCCCGCGGAGCCGAGCCCGATCACGGGCGTGATCGATATCCCGGCGCGCTGCGGCGAGCTCGGCGCTGTGAGCAGCAGGAACGCCCCCGCGCCGACGCCCGCCGCGCCGATCGCGAACCCGATCGTCGAGAGGGTGCCCATCGCGTGGTAGCTGTCGATCTCGCCCTTGAGCGACGGGTCGCACCGGCCGGCCGGGCAGCGCTCCGAGAGATCGCCGTGCTTGCCGAGCGCGAGCACGCCGCCGACGGCGCCGGCCGCGAGCCCGGCGCCGCCGAGCCCGAGCGCGGCGATCGCCAGCACCGTGCGGCTGCCGCCGCCGGAACCGGGAGCAGGAGCGCCCTGATCTGGCAGCGGCGCCGCCGGTGGACGCGGCTTGACCGCAGGCGGCGCCACCGGCTTGAGCTGGAGCGCGACGGTCTCGCTGGCGCCCTCGGCGAGCGTCACCTTCACCTCGATCGGAGCGAACCCCGCGGCCGACGCCCGGACGACGTGGTCGCCTGGATCGACCGGCCTCCGGACCCCGAGCGCGGCGCGCGGCACCGGCGCGTCGTCGATCGTGACGGCGGCGGTGTCCGGCCCGCTCACCGAGATGAGCACCTGCGGGATCCGGGGCGCGAGCGCGTCGAGCTCGCGTTGAGCGGCCGCGATCGCCTCGAAGAACTGCTCGGGCGCCTTCTCCGGCACCCCCTCGCGGACGATGCGGCTGTACGACTCCTGGGCCGCGATCCACTGGCCCACGCCGACCTGGGCTCGGGCCACGCCGAGCAGCAGGGTCGGCGCGTGGATGATGGCGTCGGCGCGGCTGAACCGATCGAGCGCGGCCGCGAAGTCCTTTCGTTCGAGGGCCTCCTGCCCCTCCACGGCGAGCGAGCGCGCGGTCGCGCGATCGGCGTCCGAGACCTGAGCCAGCGCGGCGGGCGTGAAGGTCAGGGCGAGCAGCAAGGAAGCGATCCCTAGTCGACGAGCCATACGAAGGAGGTCCGTGCGAAGTGCTGCAGGTGAACGTCAGATGCCGAAATCCGTCGGCTTCGGCTTGCGGCGGGCGCTCCCCGGCGGCGCGGGGGAACGCGGCTTCGCCTGAGCGGGCCGGGCCGATGGCGCGCGCGGGCCGCTCGGCGCCGTCGCGGACGCCGTCGCCGAGGCCACAGCCGTCGAGGCCACAGAGGGGGCCGGCTCCGGCGCCTGCGCGGAGGCGGTGGCCGGCGCCACGACGTCGGGCCCCCGCGGCGCATCGGACACCGAAGCCGTGGGAGCGGGCTGCGCGAGCGGCTGCCCCGTCGCGTCAGGGCTCCCGCCGCGCAGGGCGAAGAACGCGACGGCCACGAGAAGGACCGCGCCCGCCGCCACGGCGGCGAGCGCGCGTCCGACGGCAGGCCGCCGGCCTGGGGGAGACACCACCGAGACCAGCGCGCTGGTGGTCTGCGGCCGCATCTGGCGGCCGGCCATCGCGGACGCGGCCTCCGCTGCTCCGGGCGAGGCCACCGTCGCGCCGGGCCCGGTCGAGGTCCGCGGAGCCTCGGCGTCCGCCGAGGCGATCAGCGTGACCGCGTCCCCGAACGAAGGCGCCGCGCTGTCGGGCCCCGCGTCGGGGAGCGCCGCGCTCTCCCTCGATCGCGGCGCGAACCCGAGCTCCACCGAGATGCGCTCGCCGGACACGCGGAACGGGCCGACGATGCTCGTCCTGGGCTCGTAGCTCTCGCTCGCGATGTCGAGCGCGATCGCGAGCGCGTCGCAGAACTCCTTCGCGCTCTGGAATCTCGCCTCCGGCTCGCGCGACGCCGCGCGGGCCCACCAGGCGTCGAAGCCAGGAGGCACGGGAGCGAATTGCGACGGCACCGGCAGCGGCTTGACCATGATCTTGAGGAGCAGATCGCCGAACGCCTCGCTGTTGAACGGGAGCTTGCCGGTGAGGCACTCGAACACGACGACGGCGAGCGACCAGAGATCCGAGCGGTGATCGATGCTCTTGGTGCCCTGCGCCTGCTCCGGGCTCATGTACGCGGGCGTCCCGAGCAGCGAGCCGGTCTTCGTGGTGGAGGTGACCTGCGGCGTGCTGTCCTTCGCGATGCCGAAATCGAGCACCTTGGCGATCTCCCTGTCGTCGTCCCGGACGAGGAAGATGTTGGCCGGCTTGAGATCGCGATGGACCAGGCCGCTCGCGTGGGCCTTGGTGAGGGCGCGCGCCACCTGCGCCGTGATCGCCATGGTGTCGTGCGGGTCGAGCCGCCCCACGCGCTGGATGCGGGTGTCGAGGTCCTCCCCCTCGAGGTACTCCATCGCGATGTACGGCGTCCCCTGCCAGACGCCGTGGTCGAGGATCTGCACGACGTGCGGGCTGCGGATCTGCGCAGCGACCTTCGCCTCACGCTCGAACCGGTGCCGCACCTCCTTGGAGACGCCCTGCGCGTTCATGAACTTGATCGCGCACGGGATGTCGAGGCCGAGGTGCTGGGCGAGCCACACCGAGCCCATCCCACCTTGCCTGAGCGGGCGCACCAGGCGAAAGCGATCGGCAACGGTGTTCCCCGCGGCGGGTGTCACGCAGCCTCCCAGACCTTCTGGAATAACACAGGTCGACATCCAGGGTCACGTTCGCGCCATGCAAAAGTGAACTGGGACCGACAGCGTGAAATGGCGCAGAAGCCCCGCCATCCCCCGCGCCCTGTATTTAGTTGCGTTGGTTGCGTCGGTTGCGTCGGTTGCGTCGGTTGCGTCGGTTACGACGCTTCGCGGCGGAAGCTAACGAGAACCCGAGCTCGCGGCGGCGGGCTCCTGCAGAGGCCGCCGCGCGGCGGGCCGGCCCGGAAGCGCGGCGCCGTCGGCCTTGTCCGTCTTGTCGGTCGCGTGGGTCTTGTCGAGCGGCGTGCCCGTCGTCCGCGCGAGCTGGCTGCCCCGCGGATCGTCCGGGAACGCGTCGAGGAACTTGCGGACGTGGTGGCGCGACTCCTCGGCGATGCCCGCACGGAACGTCAGGAGCGCGAGGTTGTAGCGCGCATCGGCGCTCCTGGGCTCGGCCTTCAGGGCGGCGAGGTAGCCTTGACGTGCGCCGTTGTAGTCGCCGCGCTTGTCGGCGATGAGCGCGAGGTTGTAGAGCACCTCGGCGTCCGAGGGATCCTGCTCGGCGAGCGGCGTGAGGCGCGCCTTCGCCCCGTCGAGATCTCCGGCCAGGATCGCGAGCGCTCCCGCGAGGAGCTGCGCCTTCCGGCCGGCGCCGGCGTCGGTCGCGCGATCCGCCTCGGCCCTGGCCTCGGCCAGGCGACCCGCGCGCTCGAGCGCGAGCGCGAGCGCATAGCGGAGCCGCGACGGGTCGCCGCCCTCCTCCAGCGCGGCCCGCGCCTCGGCCTCGGCGCGCTCGGAGCGGCCGGCGACGGCGAGCGCCTCGGCCAGGACCGCGCGCGTGCCGCTCTGCTCCGGGCACCGCTCGCGCGCGGACTCCGCGTCGCGGAGGGCGGCGCCAGCGTTGCGGGCGTGCAGCCTCGCCTCGGCGCGCAGCGCGAGGCAGGCGCACGTGGCCGGCGCGGCGGGCGCGGCGGGCGCGGCGGCGGCGGGGTGCATCCTCAGGCAGCGCGCCGCGACGCCGTCGAGCTCGTCGAGCTTGCGCCGCTCGCGGAGCGGGCTCGTGAGCTCGTCGATCGCGCGCAGGTGGGCGCCGTCGCGGCGCAGCGCTGCCCACCACATCCTCTCGCGCGACCCGAGCAGGGGCGCTGCCCCGTTCAGCTGGACGACGCCGAGGCCGATCACGACGATCGCGGCCCCCATGCGCCGGTGCTTGAAGCTCGATCCGAGCCAGCGCTCCGCGGCGGCGGCGGCGAGGGTCGCGAGCGCCGCCCACAGGGGAACGGCGACGAACACGACCCCCTGCGCGAGCGGCGCGCGAGGCCCGCGGTAGTAGAGCGTGGCCGCGAGCGCCGCGGCGATCGCGATCCACAGCAGCGCCGCGCCGTTCCTGGCGAGCCGTGTATCGAGCCGCGCGGCGAACCACGCCGACAGGCCGAGCGCCGCGGCGAGCGCGGCCGCCGAGAGCGATCCCGAGAGGGCGAGCGCGCCGGCCGGGAGCGGCTCAGGCGAGAGCCACGTGGGCGCGATCGCCAGGACCACGAGGTGCAGCGCGCGGCAGAGGTGCAGGGCGAGCTCAGCAAGCCAAGCCACGGCGTGACCTTAGCCCACCGCCCATCGCGGACCAAACGACGGAGAGGCATCGCTGCAGCGCGGCCGCCGCGGTGAGGGCGCGCTCACAGCCACGGCGCGCTCACGGCAGGGTCATCTCGACCTCGACGGAGACGCGCGATCCGGGCGGCGACACGACGAGCCCGAGCGGCATCATCCGGAGGCATTGCGCCGCGTCGGGGCGATCCATCCCTCGCACTTCGCTGATGCCGCGGGCGATTTCGTCCCCGGACGCATCGAAGGTCATGTTGAAGATGTACCTGGCGCGCGCTGGAGCCGGGTTCTTCCTGAGCGAAGGCTCCCAGCACTGCTTCACGAAGAGCGACCGGCGCGCTTCGAGCTCCTTGGCGGCATCCCCCTCGACACGCTTGTAGAGCTCGCTCGTCAGAGGCGAGGCCCCTGCCGACGCGGGGTGATGCGCAGGCAGCGAAGGGGCGGGCGCGCCCGCGGTCGCAGGCAGCGCGCCCGCGCGTGCTGTCGGGGCCTCCACGCTGGCCGACGGAGGCGCAGGTGGCGGCGGCGGCGGACGCTGCAGCCCGAGGTAGAGCCCTGCTGCGATGAAGAGGCTGCCGAGCAGGATCGCCGCGGGGGTCATCAGCTCCTTCTGCATGGTAGCGATCGGAGGGCAGGCGCCGCGCGCCTCGCGGCGCGCGAGGTCGGCCGCACAGCCCGACCTTACTGCATCGAGACGACAGCGGAGGTGTACGAATAGTCGTTGTTGGTCCAGAAGGGGCTATCGGACTTCCCGCAGAGGCCGACGTTGTACTGGCCTGGGGGCGGCGACAGCGCTGCGCTCAGCCCCATGGTGATGCGGGTGTGCGCCGGGACCTGGACCGCATAGACGCCCGTCCCTTCTGGGCTGAGCTCCCCGAGAGGCGAGAGCTGCTGAGAGCAGATCCAGAGGTGGAGCTGGTCCGCCGGGGTCGACGCGGCGCCGAGCGCCTTGTTGGAGACGACGACGACGCGCTGCCCCGAGGCGGTCACGCTCACGGTCGCGGGCGCAGCGAGGAACTGCAGCGATTTCTGAGGGGCGGCACCCGCGCCGGAAACGTAGGTGCTCGAGAGGAAACCAGGAGGCCCCTGCGGCCCCTCCGCCCCCGGCGGCCCGGCAGCGCCAGGCGGACCAGCCGGGCCGGCTGGGCCAGCCGGGCCAGCCGGGCCAGCCGGGCCAGCCGCGCCGGCCGCGCCGGGAGGGCCCGCGGGCCCCGGCGCGCCCTGCAGGCCGATCGGATCGCCGACCCACACGCCGCTGCTGTCGATGACGAGGCGACCGCCGATGGAGATCGAGTTCGGCGTGATGTCCCCCGCGACGTTGCTGGCCTGGAGCGCATACGGAACGCTCGCGATCCTGGCGCGGGGCACCATCTCGGGGTCGTCCCCCACGGTGATCCCCAGGTAGCGCGCCGTGCCGTCGAAGACCGGCTTGTCGACGGGCGCGAGCTCGCCGAGGTCGACCGAGAAATAACCCTGGTCGAACGTGATGGTGTGGAGCTCGCTCCAGACGGGCACGGGCGCGTCGGGCGCGTCGTAGAACGCGAACACCACGTCGAGCGTGTCGTCGATGGGCTGGCCCACCGGATCGAAGAGGCGTCCCTGGTGGGTGATCGTGACGGGGACCGCCGCGGCAGCGGGCCCGGACAGCGCGGTCACCGCCGCAAGGACCGGCGCGTGGATGGTTCGTACCTTCATCGCGAGCTCCCCTCGTTCGCCCTCGCGAGCCGGCGCAAGGCGCGCCGTGGCAGGCATCGCGCGGCGCGCGCCGCGATCGCGGCCGGAGCGCCGGTGATCCCGGAGCGGGCCGCGAGCCCTGCCACGATCTCGCGAAGGAGCAGCGCCTTGGATGCCAGCGGCCGACGGGCGGTTCCGATCGCGCGCCCGGTCGTCCGACGCCGCTCGGACGGGCCGCCGGCGTCACCAGCGCCGAGGCCTCGCCGCCGCGGGGCGAGATCGCCCGAGACGGCGCGCGCCCGGGTCTCTCGGCCTGCGCGCGGCGACGTGATCGCCCTCGGCGCGGCGCCGGCTACTCGAGATCGTACGGCTCGACCTTCACCTCGGCCAGCCTCGGGACGGCCGCGGCGATCGCCTCGCCGATCTGCTCGTGCGTGCCGACGACGCCGATCACGAGATCGTCCTCGGAGATCCGGCGCCGCACGGCGGCGTTCGCCTCCTCGAGCGTGACGTCCTCGATCCGCTTCAGGTAGGTCTCGTGGTACCCCTCCGGCAGATCGTACAGGAGCTCGTCGAGCTTCTGATGCACGCGCTTCCTCGCGGTGTCGATCTCGAACGCGTGCGAGCGGACGAGGTAGCGCTTCACGAACGTGAGCTCGTCCTCGGTGATCCCATCGCGCCGCAGCGCCTCGAGCAGCCCGAGCTGCAGGGAGAGGCAGGCGGCGGCGTCCTGCGCCGCGGGCGCGGTCCACATGGTGAACGCGTCGCGGTGCCGATCGAAGCCCGCGCGCGACGAGGCGCCGTAGGACCAGCCACGCTTCGCCCGTACCTCCTGCATCAGCCGCGACGAGAAGGTGCCTCCGAAGGCGGTGTTCGCGACAAGGAGCGCCATGTGATCGGGGTCGTGGGCGTCGGTGCCGAGCCCGCCGATGACCATCTGCGTCTGGGTCCGCTCGGGTTTGTCGACGAACACGACGCAACGCCCCGGCCTCGCCCCGGGATCCGTCACCGGATCGGGGATCGCATCGCCCTCGGGCAGGCCGGACAGGAGGCGCTCGGCGACCGCGTGCGCCTCGCCGGGCTCGATGTCGCCCGAGATGGCGACGATCGCGTTGCGCCGGGTGTAGTGCCGCGCATAGAACGCGGCGACGTCGTCGCGCGTGATCTCCCGCAGCGTCGGGATGGTGCCCGCGATGCGGCGGCCGTAGGGGTGCCCGGCGAACAGGGTCCGCCGGAAGGCGCGGCTGCAGAGCGAGCGATCGCTGTCGCGCGCCTCGATGAGCTCGGCCTCGGCCTCGCGCAGGAGCCGCGCGAGCTCCGGCGGCGAGAACGTCGGGCGCGCGAGGAGCGTGGCCCCGAGCTCGACGAGCCGATCGAGCGAGCGCTTGATCACCTCGAAATGCACCGTCGTCGCGCTCGTCGCCACGTCGGTGCCGAACTCCCCGCCGAGCGCGTCGATCGTCTCCTCGATCTCGTTCGCGCTGTAGCCCTCCGCGCCGCGGCGGAGCATGCGCGCCGTGATGCGCGCGAGCCCCTCGCGCCCGACAGGATCGAGCGCCGAGCCGGAGCGGAACGCGACGACGATGCTGACGATGGGGAGCGCGTGGCTCGTCTCCACGAGCACCGCGCCGTCGCGGGGCGCCACGCGACCGCCCGTCGCTCCCCTGCCCTGCCCCTCGGCGCCCCAGGCGAGGCCGCTCTTCACGCTCTGGCTCACGATGCCTCCTCGCTCTCCGCGTCCGTCCCGTCCTCGTCGCTCGTCCCGTCCGGGATCACGTGGATCACGGTCCGCGCCGAGCTCACCAGGTAGCGCCGCGCCACGCGCAGCAGATCCCCCACGGACGCCCGCCGGTAGGCGGCGAGGCGCTCGAACAGGGCAGCAGGATCGCCGAGCACCGTCTCGTAGAAGCCGATCTGCTCTGCCTTGCCGGCGACGGTCTCGAGCCCTTGCAGGACCGAGAGCTCGATGCGCGCCTTCGCCCGATCGAGCTCCGCCTCGGTGACGGGGGCGCGGCGCACCGCCTCCAGGAGCGGCTCGAGGGCCGCGAGCAGCGCCTCGCCCGTGTGCTCGCCGCGAGCCGAGAGGTAGATGTCATAGAGCGAAGGATCGCGGAACGAGCCCACCCAGCCCCGGACCTCGCTCGCGATCTCCTGCTCCTGAACGAGCGCGCGATGGACGCGCGACGACCGCCCGGAGAAGAGGATCTCGTTCAGCAGGGCGAGGGGCGCGTGGTCGAAATCCCCGAGCGCCGGCGCGCGATAGCCGATCGCGACCTTGTGCGTGGCGGTCGGCTTCGCCACCTCGGCGCGGCGCTCCGCGATCTGCGGCGGCTCGGGGCACACCTCCTCGACCGGGATCTTCGAGGGCTCCTGCGCGCCGTAGTGGTCCTGCACCCCGCGCAGCGCCTCGTCGAGCGCGACGTCGCCGACGATGACCAGCGCCGCGTTGTTGGGGGCGTAGTACGTCCGGTAGAACTCGACGCAGTCCTCGGTCGTGAAGCCCTTGATGTCCTCCATCCAGCCGATGGTCGGCCACCCGTAGGCGTGCTTGGTGAACGCCTCCTTGTAGAGCAGCTCGCTCACCGCACCGTCGACGTCGTCGTCGACCCGCTGCCTCCGCTCGTTGGCGACGACCTCCTTCTCGCTCGACACCTGCGGATCGCGGAGGACGAGCCGCGCCATGCGCTCCGCCTCGAGGCGGAGGGTGAGCGCGAGCGCGTCCTTCGGCAGGTTCGTGTGGTAGTAGGTCCAGTCGAGGAACGTCGCCGCGTTCGTCTCGGCGCCGGCCTCCTCGAGCATCCGGTCGAACGCGCCGTGAGCGACGCTCTCCGTCTCGCCGAACATGAGGTGCTCGAAGAGGTGGGCGATGCCGGTCTTGCCCACGCGCTCATGGCGCGAGCCGACGCCGAACCAGGTCTGCAGGCAGACCACGGGCGCCGAGGGGTCGACGAGCACGAGCACCTTGAGCCCGTTCCCGAGGGCGAAGCGCTCGACGCGCATCGTCGGACCGAACGCGACGGTGGCGTCGTGGCGCAGCCGGGCGAGCGGCGGGCGTTCGCGGTTCAGCTCGACGAGCATCTCGGCGAGCGGACCCGTTCGAGGGAGGGCGCTGGCGCCGGGGACCGAGTAGACAAGCGTCTCCTGCATGGCAGGCGCAGCCCATACCACGCTCAGCGCCGCGGCGCTGCGTGGCACAGGACGTCGCTCGGATCCCGCGTCGACTGGTGGCACTCCCATCGGTCGTCGTGGCAGGAGACGACGAGGATCCCCGCGTCGTACGCCTCCTTCAGGGAGGAGCCTGCCCGCTGCGCGAGCAGGTTGGACGGGGTGCGCTCGGTGCACCCCTTGCCCATGTCGACCTCGATCTTCCTGTTCCCCTTGGTCGCCTTGACGGGGTTCGGCGGGGTCTTGCCCTTGTCGGCGGTGCGCGCCGCCGCGGCAAGCTTCGGCAGGATGCCCTCGAGGTAGGGCTTGTCGACGAGCGGGTCGGTCGACCGCGGCGACACCATGGCGAGCGTGTACTGGATCGCCATCATCTGCTGCTCTGCCGGCGCGCTCGGCTGGATCGGCCCGCTCGACCCGATCGGGATCGGCCGCGGCGGCATGTCCCGCTTCGCGGCCTCCGTGGCCGCGGGGGCCGCCGCGGCGCTCGGGGCCGGCGCCGCGCTGTCCGCGGCCGGCGGCGCGGAGGCTGAGGCGGACGCTCGAGGCGCCGTGGCGCGCTGATCGTCGCACGCGAGGACGGCGAGGCCGAGGGCGAGGGCGAAGGCAGGGAACGCCGCGCGGAGCTCGCGCGGCCGGACGGGGGCGGGCTGCATGGGCGGCTTATACGAGCGCGCGCCGCGCGCCGCCACGCTCGCGTGGCCGCGCGGCGCGGCGAGGCGCGCGCTGACCGGCGCCCCCGCGCGTCAGTCGATCTTCAGGATGGCGAGGAACGCCTCCTGCGGGATCTCGACGCTCCCGACCATCTTCATCCGCTTCTTGCCCTCCTTCTGCTTCTCGAGGAGCTTGCGTTTGCGGCTGATGTCGCCGCCATAGCACTTGGCGGTCACGTCCTTGCGCATCGCCTTCACGGTCGTCCGCGCGATGACCTTCGACCCGATCGCCGCCTGGATCGCGACCTCGTACTGCTGGCGCGGCACGATGTCCTTGAGCTTCACCGCGAGGTCCCGGCCCCTGGCGTACGCCTTGTCCCGGTGCACGATGACGCTGAGGGCGTCGAGCGGGTCGCCGCTCACCAGCATGTCCAGCTTGATGAGATCGTCGGCGCGGTACCCGACGAGCTCGTAGTCCATCGACGCGTAGCCGCGCGACACGCTCTTCAGCTTGTCGTGGAAGTCGAAGAGCACCTCGCTGAGGGGCATGTCGTAGGTGATGATCACGCGGTCGGACGAGGCGTACTGGATCGACTTCTGCTCCCCGCGCCGCTCCTGGCACAGGGCGAGGACCGCGCCGACGTACGTCGACGGCACGTGGACGGTCATCCGGAAGATCGGCTCCTCGATGCGATCGGTGAGGTTCGGCGGCGGGAGCTTCGCGGGGTTCTCGATCGACTTCATCGAGCCGTCGTTCAGGTAGCAGTGGTAGACGACGCTCGGCGCGGTCGTGATGAGGTCGAGGTTGTACTCGCGCTCCAGCCGCTCCTGGATGATCTCCATGTGGAGAAGGCCGAGGAAGCCGCACCGGAAGCCGAACCCGAGCGCCTCGGAGGTGTCGGGCTCGAAGACGAACGCGGCGTCGTTCATGTGGAGCTTCGACAGGGCGTCGCGGAGGTCCTCGTACTGGGCCGAGTCCGTCGGGAAGATCCCGGCGAAGACCATCGGCTTGACCTCCTTGAAGCCGGGGAGCGGCGTCGTCGCGGGGTGGACGGCGTCGGTCACCGTGTCGCCGATCTTCGTGTCGACGACGCTCTTGATGTTGCCGACGAGGAAGCCGACCTCCCCTGGCCCGAGCTCGGTGATGGCGGTCGCGTGGGGCGTGAACACGCCCATCTCCGTGACCTCGTAGTCGCGGCCGGTCGCCATGAAGCGGACCTTCTGGCCCTTCCGGATGATGCCGTCGACGACGCGCACCATGACGACCGCGCCGCGGTAGCTGTCGTACCAGCTGTCGAAGATGAGGGCGCGGGGCGCCGCGTTCGGGTCGCCCTTCGGCGCCGGGATGCGCTCGACCACCGCCTCGAGGATCTCCGCGATGCCGATCCCCGTCTTGGCGCTGGCGGGGATGGCGCCGGAGCAGTCGAGGCCGATGACGTCCTCGATCTCGCGCGTCGTCCGGTCGACGTCGGCCGAGGGGAGGTCGATCTTGTTGAGGACCGGGAGGATCGAGAGGTTGTTGTCCAGGGCGAGGAAGACGTTCGCGAGGGTCTGCGCCTCGACGCCCTGGGTGGCATCGACGACGAGCAGCGCGCCCTCGCACGCCTGGAGGCTGCGCGAGACCTCGTAGTTGAAGTCGACGTGCCCGGGCGTATCGATGAGGTGCAGCCGGTACGTCTGGCCGTCCTTCGCTGTGTAATCCAGGCGAACGGTCTGGGCCTTGATCGTGATCCCCCGCTCACGCTCGATGTCCATCTTGTCGAGGAACTGCTCCTTCTGCTCGCGGGCGGTGAGCGCTCCGGTCACGTCGAGGATGCGGTCGGCGAGCGTGGACTTGCCGTGGTCGATGTGGGCGATGATCGAGAAGTTGCGGATGAGCTTGGAATCAACGGGCATAGCGAGCTTCAGGGCGCGGCGACCTGACCAGCGTTAGCGGCCGCAGCGCGCGGCCTCGACCGAGGTGCGAGGGAGCGGACTGGAACGTCCGGGCCCTCAGGGGGAGCGAGCCGCGGCGCGCGGCTCTACGAGCGCCGCGGGAAATGGTGGACCGCGGCGCGGCTGCTCCTAGCGCGACCCGCGCCGCGAAGCTATCCACCCCGAGCGACCGGCGCCCAGGCGTCCGGCACCGGAGCCTTGCGGCCCCCGGCGACGGTCATTTCTTCGGGATCGGCGGCGCGGCGACCGGCGGGCTCTCCAGGGACATCTGCCCTGGCAGCACGTGCTCGTAGTGCTTGAGGACCATATCTATCCCTTCGCGGATGTAGACCGCGATCGGGACCTTGGTGCGTTCGTGCAGGATCTTCAGCCGCTCGGCCTGCTCGGGCGTGATGTAGATGGTCGTCGAGACTTTCTTCCGCGACATGTCACGCCCGGGAGGGTAACCCGCCAGTCTCGAAGGGGACGACTGACAAGACGTTACCCTAGATGCCGGTACGTATGATGTCAATCGGAATGGCGCCACCCCGCTCGCCGGGGTGCGGGGATCGGCCGGGCTGGGCCGCGGGTCGCGTCCGTTGCGTCCGTTGCGTCCGTTGCGTCCGTCGCGTCCGTCGCGTCCGTCGCGTCCGTCGCGTCCGTCGTGTCCGTTGCGCCCGTCGCGTCCGTCGCGTTCAGTGGGGCTTCTTGATGTGCGCGCGGGCCGCGGTCTAGACTGCGGCTTGAAGCTGGTCCGCGTCGGGACGGCTCGCCCGGCGCGTCGAGCTTCTGTCCCGAGGGTTCCGGGCTGGCCGGAGGAATCTCTTGATGACGCGATTCCCGCTCACCTGGCGGTCGTCCAGGTGCTCGCTTGTGGCCCTGATCACCATTTCGGTCACCTCCTGCGCGTCCTCGACGCCGGACCCCTCGAGCGCGAAGGGCTCCACCAACGAACGGGACACGGCGGTCGTCCACGAGCCCTGCGACAAGGACTCCGCCTCTGCGGAGAAGGTCGATGTGAACGGCGACGGGATACCCGACATCATCCACGTGAAGCAAGACGGCCGGGAGGTCTGTCGGGTCGTCGACCTGAACCTGGACGGCGCGATCGACGCCTTCATCTACTACGACGCCAAGGGGGTGGAACGGCGGCGCGAATCGGACTTCGACCGCGACGGGCGGGCCGACGAGATCGCTCACTACGAGCGCGGCGCCGTCGTGTTGAAGGAGCGCGAGACCAACTTCGACGACAAGCTCGACACCTGGGACTACTACGAGGGTCCGCGCCTCGCGCGCCGCGAGCGCGACTCCGACGGCGATGGGATCGTCGACCAGTGGTGGCAGTTCAACAACCCGAACGACGCGAAGTGCGCGGTCGTGGCGAGCGATCAGAACGCCGACGGCAAGGCCGATCCCGGAAGCGTGGTGGATCTCTGCGCCGAGTCGTACGGCGCGCCGAAAGCGCCGCTGCCCCCGCCGGGCGGCGCCGCGCCCACGGAGGGAGGGGCGGGCGCAGGGCAGCCTGCGGCCGCCGGAGCGCCGGGCGCCCCGCCCACAGCTGCCCCCGCCGCGGGCGCGGCTGCTGCATCGGCGACCGCCGCGCCCACCGCTGCCCCCGCGGGCGCGGCTGCATCGGCGACCACCGCGCCCGCGGGCTCCGCGCCCGGCCAGCCGGCCGCCAAGAAGGGACCGTGACATGAGGAGACAAGCGCTCATCGCGCTGGCCACGCTCAGCCTGCTCGGCGCGGCGTGCGGCTCGGATCCAGGGTTCGAAGGCGCGAAGGCGCCGAGGGTCGAGGCGGCTCGCAACGCCGACGGCAGCATCGACGATCGCTCGATGTGCGACTGGAAGGGCAAAGAAGATCGCGAGACGAGCGAGACCGCCGGGCCAGGCGCGATCCAGCCCAACGTGCGGCGCGTCTGGCAGATCGTGGGCACCGGCGAAGACCGCCAGAGGGCGCTCGTCTGCCGCGAGATCGACACCAACTTCGACGGGGTGAAGGACGTCGTCCGCAAGTACAACGACAAGGGCGAGAGCCTTCACGAGGAGTCCGACTCGAACTACGATGGCCGGATCGACACATGGCTCACGTTCGCCGGCGGAAGGCTGGCCGAGGTGAAGGTCGACTCCGATCGCGACGGCAACCCCGACGAGTGGAAGTACTACAGCGGCGGCAAGCTCGCGCGCATCAAGCGCGACACGAACCGCGACGGCAAGCCGGACGTCTGGGAGATCTACCGCATGGGGCGGCTCGAGCGGATGGGCGTGGACATCGACGCCGACGAGCGGGTCGATCGGTGGGATCACGACAACGAGCTGAAGCGCCGCCTCGAGGACGAGGAGCGCAAGAAAGAAGAGGAGGCCACCGCTGCAGCCGCGAAGAAGGCTGCGGAAGATCAGGCGGCCGCGGACAAGGCAAACGAGGCCGTGGGCGACAGCGGGAGCGCGGCGCCCTCCAGCGACAAGAAGAAATAGAGCGCGCCTCCTTCGAGCCGAGGTGCGGCCAACCTCGCCCCCTGCCCTGACGGCGCAAGCGCGCGCAGGTGCTCCTGCCGCCGCGGGCGTTCGCCAGGGCAGGCGCGCCGGCGTCGGCCTCGGATCCCAGCGGCGTACCGCCCAGGTCGGTCGACGCGGCGCGAGGGGCGTGCTTATCAGTGCCGTCGGCCGACACCATCGCGTCGGCGTAGGTCCCGAGCACACCATGGAAGAACGTCTGCAGAAGATCATCGCGCGCGCCGGCGTCGCCTCGCGCCGCGCATCGGAGGAGCTCATCCTCGCCGGGCGGGTGCGCGTGAACGGGCGCGTCGTGACCGAGCTCGGCTTGAAGGCCGACCGGCAAAAAGACCGCATCGAGGTCGACGGCAAGCGCCTCGTCTCCGAGGCGCCGGTCTATGTCGCGCTGCACAAGCCGCGGAACGTCGTCTCGACGATGCGCGATCCCGAGGGGCGCCCGACGGTCGCCGACCACGTGCGCGGCACGGGCGCGCGGCTCTACCCCGTGGGTCGGCTCGACTTCGCGACGAGCGGCATCCTCCTCATGACGAACGACGGCGACTTCGCCAACGCGCTGCTCCATCCGCGCGGCGGCGTGCCGAAGACCTACGTCCTGAAGGTCCAGGGCGTCATGAGCGAGGACGATCTCACGCCGTGGCGCGAGGGGATCCGCCTCGAGGATGGCGTCACGCTGCCGGCCGAGGCGCGGCTGCTCCGCCACGAGGGCGACAAGACGTGGCTCGAGGTGACCCTCCGCGAGGGCCGCAACCAGCAGATCCGGCGCATGGGCGAGGCGACCGGCTGGCCCGTGATGCGCCTGGCCCGGACGACGTTCGCCGGGGTGAGCTCGGAACGCCTCCGGCCGGGAGAGTGGCGCGCCTTGACGGTGGATGAGCTCCTCCACATCCGCGAGGCGTTCGGCGTGCCCAAGCGGATCCGCGGCGCGGTGATGGGCGCGTCGTCGGGTCCGGTCGACCACCGCCGCACGGCCAGCTCGGCCCGGTCAGGCGCGAAGGCGTCACCTCGGCCTGCACAGGAAGCCGCTGGTGCCGCCGCGCGCAGCCGGGGACCGGCGCAGCCGAGGGTTCGCTCCAGAGCCAACGCCGACGCCCCGAGCGCACCTGGTCAGGGCCCGGCCGGGCGGATGGCTCGCGCCAGGACCGACGCCGCCCCGAGCACGCCCGCCCGGAGCCAGGCCGGGAGGACGGCTCGCTCCAGGACCGACGCCGCTCCGAGCGCGCCCGCCCGGAGCCAGGCCGGGAGGACGGCTCGCTCCAGGACGGACGTCGCCGCGCCGGCGACGCCCGGACCGGGCGCCGCTAGATCTGCGCGAAGCGTCCGCTCCGAAACGAAGCCTCGAGCAGCTGAGACACGCGCGCCTCGAGCTCGCGGGCGCGAGCGTCGTTGATGCCGGCGAGCGCCTGTTTGATCTCGCCGAGCGCCTTCAGCTGACTGAACAGCTGGACGTCGCCGAGCGAGGCGCCGCCCGTGAGGATCTGCCGGATCCGATCGATCTCCGCGGCGAGCGCTTCCACGCCGACGCCGAGCGCGCCGACGCGGCGGCGATCCGGGTGCTCGCGAAAGAAGGCCTCGAGCACTGGCTGCACGATGCCCTCGAGGATCGCCGCCTGATCCTGGTTGTTCCAGATGTGCTTGAGCACGAAGAAGTCGCTCGCGTCGGTCGTCTGGCGGCCATCGAGGTAAGCGCTCGCCGCGAAGAGCTTGAGCATCTTCACGACACGACGATCCGAGAGCGATATCCCTTCGGCGCGGATCTGGAACACCAGCCCCTTGTAGGCCGACAGGAACGCATCGCCGAAGTTCATCCGCGCGCCGAACCCTCGGCCGAGCTCGGCGAGCTCGCGCGCCGCGACGAGCGGGCGAAGCGGCTCGCCGGCCATGTGCCGGATCTCCTGCTGGATGCCGCGCTGGAGCAGCTCGCTGAAGTGGTAGGCGTCGAGGTTGTCGGACTGCACCCGCAGGAGGAAGCGGTCGAAGATCGCGGTCAGCGTCTCGTCGCCGGGCACCTCGTTCGAGGCGGCGAAGACGCTGATGAGCGGGCAGCGGAGCACCTGGCCGCCGCTCGCGAACTTGCGCTCGTTCAGCAGCGTGAGCAGCGCGTTCAGGATGGCGCTGTTCGACTTGAAGACCTCGTCGAGGAAGACGATCTCCGCCTCCGGGAGCATCCCCGAGGTGTTCCGGCGGTAGACGCCCTCGCGAAAAGCACCGATGTCGACCGGGCCGAAGATCTCGTTCGGCTCGGTGAAGCGCGTGAGCAGGTACTCGAAGTACCGGGCCTGCATCAGCTCGGCGAGCGTGCGGATGAGCGCGCTCTTCGCGGTCCCAGGCGGGCCGAGGAGCACGCAGTGCTCGCCCGCGACGACCGCGATCATGAGCAGGCGGATGATCTCGTCCTTGCCTAGGAACTGCCGCTCGAGGCTATGGGCAAGCAGGCGCAGGCGCTCGTGGAGCGGAGCGGACATGAGGCGAATCCTCGTATCACAGGCCCGCCGCCTGGCGCACCGTTCGGCGCATCGCCCCGTGCGTTCCCACGACGCCAGCGCGCCGAGCGGTTGAGCAAAACGTTGAGCTGAACGTTAAACAAAACACAGAGGCCGGTGGGTCACACCGGCCTCGCAGGGTCTGCTCGCTGCCGCAGAGCCTATGTCGTGGAGCGGGAGACGGGATTTGAACCCGCGACGTCAACCTTGGCAAGGTTGCACTCTACCACTGAGTTACTCCCGCAGATGTCAATCACTTAATTCAGGAAACCACTTCTAAAGGCGTTTGTCGGAAAAATCCTGATTCGCGCCGGGTCATCACCGGAGGTTCGCTCCGTCGATGCGTGGCGGATGAGTACCAATCGGCGTGGTGGGAGTCAAGCTCTCAACAACAAAACCTCGAAACTTCCGTCGCCGGCAGGTTGCACGGCCGCTCTGGTCGAGTATTGTGTGGCCATTGCGAGCGAGGGGGCTCGCCAAGCAGCACCGCGAACGGTGCCGCTCACAAAAGCCTTCGCGTTCGCGACAGCGGCACCGTGTGGGGGGCTCTTACATCATAAGGGTGCCCGCCACTCGGCGCGCTCTTGGTTGGCCTGGGTCGACCAGGCAGGTCCTTTGGACTTGGGGGGAGCATGAACGAGCAGACTGCTTTGCGAGTGGACGTTGCGGAGACAACGGCGCCGGTCCTTCAGAAAGAGTACCGGTCCGGAGTCCACGCCAAGCGACAGGATGACGACGGTGGGTGGGGGCTCGTCCTGATCGGGCTCGACGCGCCGCCGCGGATCGTGAGCCTCATGGACGGCGCCGTGATCGGCAGCGCCGCGCGCGACGGGCGCATCGAGGGCCACGGGATCGCGCCGGAGCACGCGAAGATCAGCGTCCGTTCGGACGGTTGCTACATCGAGGACATGGACACCCACGACGGCACGTGGGTGAACGGCGTCCGCGCCCGGCGCATCGGCGTGATGCACGGCGACGTGGTGCGCCTCGGGCATCAGCTCGGGGTCTTCGTCGAGCGGCACCTCGCGCTGTACGACGGCGCGCCGTCTCGGCTCGGACCGCTGGTGTTCGGCTCGAAGCAGCGCAAGGACTGGATCGACCCGGTGATGAAGCTGGTGCAGTCGGGCTCCAGCGTCTGCATCGAGGGCGCGCCCGGGGTCGGGAAGCGGACGCTGGCTCGCCTCGCCGCAGCGGTGCGCGAGGGCCTGGGTGAGACGCTGGTCGTCGACGGCAGCGCCGAGACGAAGCCGGCCATCCCGCCGGGCGCGCGACCGATGACATGGCTCGTCCTCGACGCCGATCGCCTGCCGCGCCCGCAGCAGCTGGAGATCGCGCACTCGGTCGGCCGCTCGAACGGCGTCAGCATCATCGCGACGACCGGACAGCCGCTCGACCGCGCCGCCGGCGACGGGCGCGTGGCGCCGTGGTTCGCGTCGCTCTTCTCCGGCAAGCGGATCACGATCCCGACGCTCGAGATGCGGCGCGAGGACGTGCCGCTCATCGTGCGCGACATCGCGGAGCGCAACGCGATCGGCCTCGATCGCTTCACCCCGCAGCTCCTGGAGGCGCTCGTCCGCGCCGGCTGGCCGGGCGGCGTGCCGCAGCTCGAGTCCGCCATCGTGACCGCAGCCCAGGCTGCGCCGGACGGTCCGCTCTCCGTCACGCCGATCGCGGGATCGCTCGCGCGCGGCCCGCGGGTGAAGCCGAACCTCCCGCCCGCGACGGATCCTTCGCTCGCGCGCGCCCGCCTCGAGGACGCCCTCGCCCGGGCCAACGGCTCCGTCGCGTCGGCTGCGCGTGCCCTGGGCATGTCGCGGCAGGCCATCTACCGCGAGGCCGACCGGCTCGGCCTCGACATCGCGCGCCGCAGGGTCCCGCGCGGCTGAGGGACGCCCGTTTTTCATGCCCGGGAGCCTCGCGTCGCGCCAGCGGGGGGGGCTCTCGGCGCGCTCGATGACGAAGCGCCAGCGCGCCAGGCGGACGTAGAGGCGCGGATCTTCAACCGTAAAATCCGAGAGACGTGTGGCTGACGATCGATCCCTCCTCGGGGTCGACGCACTGCTCGTAGTGCAGCATCTCGCCGCGCGACGACGGCGGGAGCGCGCGGAGCAACGTGTAGATGGGGCCGAGGCCGCAGACGCGACGGCTGGCGAGGTCCCGAGCGACGTCGACGAAGAAGCCCGGCGCGTCGATCGACGTCGCGCGCTCGATCGAGGCGAGATCGCGGTCGCGCAGCGCCGTCCGCTGCCGCTCGTCCAGGGGCGCGGGATCACCGAAGCGCGGGCCGACGTGGGCGAGGTCCGCTCCTGCGATGACGAGGACGCGACCAGGGCGCTTCGCCAGGGCGTCGCGGAGCGCCCTCAGGAACGACTCGGCGCCATCGTCTTGCGCGGGGTCGCGACGCCGCGCCTGACACTCCGAGAGGCCGCAGAGGATGGGCACGATCGACGCCGCGCGGCCGCCAAGGAGGTGCCGCACGAACACGGCCTGAAACTCGATCGAGTGCTCGTTCTTGTGCAGGTACTGGTCCTCGCGCACGTCGAAGCGGCTCGCCGCCGCGAGCTCCGCGATCATCTCTCGATCCGGCTCGAGAGGACCGAGCGGCGTCGCGAACGTCTTCTCACAGACGGCGTACGGACGGCGCATCGCGGCGTGCGACGTCCCGAGCAGAACGAACGTGTCGACCTGATCGAGCCCTGGACCCGCCAGCGCCTGCTCCAGCGCGGCGTAGGCATGCCCGTAGCCCGCCGCGGCGCGCCAGAGATCCATGTGCGGCGCGCAGAGCCCGACCATGCGCGCTGGCGCGCCTTGGGACGCTGCAGCGCGCGTCGCTCCGCCCTGCGGCCGCGCGACCTGGAGGCACTTTCGCTCGATGAAGTCGGCGAGCTTCCGTCGATCGCCGTGGTACGCACCGCCCGCATGCGCGGCCATCCGTATCGGCGCCGCGTCGAACGATTGCACGACGCTCCGCCGGCGCGCGTGGAATCGCGGGCTGTCGAGCATCCACGCGCGTTCCAGCTCGTCGGCCAGCTGCGACACGTGGGCGGCGTCCACGTGCTGGCCCGTCGACCGAGCGACGTCACGCGCGATCTCGTCGATCGGTCGCCTCCCGTCGAAGCGCGCGAGCACGGCAGCGCTCGCGGCGGGAACGACGACCGGAGACGGCGCGATGCCCTCGGTGTCGCGCAGCATCAAGGCGCGGCCATGGCGCTCATCCTGGATGACGACGATCTCGAGGGCTCGAAGCTTCGGGCGCAGCACCGGCATCCAGCGCGAGAATAGCGCGTGCGCGCCCGCCGCCCAGCGCGCGGCCTCGCGCGCATCCGGGAACAGCGCCGACGCCCCCGCGGTCGCAGCGGCAGCTCGCTCCAGAACGGACGGCGCTGGTGCCCTGCGTCAGAGCGCCCGTCGGGATGGCGGATTGCTGCTTCGCAGCGGCGCCGCGTGGCACTAGGGTCGCGGCTCGAAGCTCCGCCCGGCTCCGCACCCCTCCCCTTGCATCGCGGCCGCTTCGGGCTGGCAGTACGTCCGATCACCACGAGCGCGCCTCCGAACGAATGCGTCGAACCACGCCCCTCGATCCATCCGTCCGTGAGGCCGATCTGCTCACCGAGCTCTCGGCCGTGTACCGCGAGGCGGAAGAGGTCTTCAGCGGCTGGACGTGCGAGGCCTCGACCGAGTGCTGTCGGTTCGGCATCACGGGCCGCGAACCGTACGTGACGTCCGTCGAGCTCGCTGCCGTCCGGCGCGCGATCGCGGCGCGCGGGGGCCGCCGAGCGCTCGAGGGGATCGTGCGAGCGGGCGGGGCGGGAGCGCCCGAGCCGGGGGCGTCCGCCGGCGGCCCGAGCCGGCGACGCGAGCTGCCGCAGGCGTCGGAGCGGCGGTGTCCGATGCTCACCGACGCCGGTCGCTGCGCGATCTACGCCGCGAGGCCCCTCGGGTGCCGCACGTTCTTCTGTGATCGCGCCTCCGCTGGATCCCCGGTCCGCCACCACGACGTGACCCGGCTCGTCCGCAAGGTGCAGGAGATCGCCGCGCGACACGAGCCGGGCGGCGACCTCGGCCGTCCGCTCACCCGCGCCCTGACGGAGGCTGGACCGAGCGCCGCGGGCGCGCCGCCCAGGACGAGCGGCGCGGCGCGCGCTCGCCGTGGCCGCTGAGGCGCGCCGCTCAGGTCCGCTCGACGGCCATCACGCCGGGGATCCGCTGCAGCCGCCGGATCACGCTCTTCAGCTGCGCGAGGTCGGAGCACAGGAACGTGAACGTGTTCATCGCCCGACCGTCGTCGCCCGCGCGACAGGTCGCCTCGCTGATGTTGATGCCCTGCTCGTGGAAGGTGTGGCCGACCGTCGCGAGGATGCCCGGCCGGTTCGCCGTCATCACCTTGATCTGCACGGGGCGGTTGATCTTCGCGCGCGCGTCCCAGGAGATCTCCACGCGGCGCTCCGGGTCCGTGTCGAACGCCTTGGCGCAGTTGCGGCGGTGGACGGTGATGCCGCGGCCGCGCGTGATGAAGCCGACGATCTCGTCGCCTGGGAGCGGGTTACAGCACTTCGTGTAGCGGACGAGGACGTCGTCGATGCCGTTCAGCCGGATGCCGTGGCTGTCGCGCCCGGTGACCTTGCGGACGAGCGACTCGATGCGCCCCTCCTTGATCGACTCGGGCGGCGGGGTCGGCGTGCCCTTCTCGTTCTCCTTGGGCGTGGGCGCGAGGAACTCGCACACCGCGCGGACGCTCACCTTGCCATAGCCGACCGAGATGAAGAGCTCATCGGCCGAGGTGACCCCGAAGCGATCCATGACCTTTCGCAGCTCGCCCTCGTGCTTCGTGAGGCGACTCAGGCTCATGCTGCGCTGGTGCATCTCCTTCTCGAGGAGCTCACGACCGAGCTTGAGCGACTTCTCCCTCTGCTCCGTGCGCAGGAAGTTGCGGATCTTCGAGCGCGCGCGGCTGGTCGAGACGTAATCAAGCCAGTCCTTCGAAGGGTGCTGGCTCGGGTTGGTCATCACCTCCACCACGTCGCCGTTCCGGAGCTTCGATCGGAGCGGGACGATGGCGCCGTTGACCCGCGCCCCCGAGCAGTGCTCGCCGACCTGGGTGTGAATCGCGTACGCGAAGTCGATGGGCGTCGAGCCGCGGGGGAAGACGCGCACGTCGCCCTTCGGCGTGAAGACGTACACCTCGTCCTGGAACAGGTCGACCTTGACGCTCTCCAGGAACTCGGCCGGATCCTTGAGCTCCTTCTGGAACTCCATCAGCTGGCGGAGCCAGCCGAACCGCGCGGCGTCCTTCGGGTCGATGCCGCCGGAGTTGTTCTCCTTGTACTTCCAGTGCGCCGCGATGCCCTGCTCCGCGACGCGGTGCATCTCGTGGGTGCGGATCTGGATCTCGATCCGCTCGCGCCCGGGTCCGATCACCGTCGTGTGCAGCGACTGGTACATGTTCGGCTTGGGCAGCGCGACGTAGTCCTTGAAGCGGCCGGGGACCGGGGTCCACTGCGAGTGGATCACGCCGAGCGTCGCGTAGCAGTCGGCCACCGACTCGACGAGGACCCGGAACGCGATGACGTCATAGACCTGATCGAAATCGCACTGCTGCGCCTGCATCTTGCGCCAGATCGAGTAGAGGTGCTTCGCTCGGCCGGTGACGTCGACCGCGAAGCCCTGCTCCGCGAGCTTGCCCGCGAGCACCTTCGAGACCTCGTGGATGTACTTGTCCCGCTCCTTCGCGGTCGTCTTGACCTTCTGCGAGAGGTCCGACCAGGCTTCCGGCTCGATGTACCTGAACGACAGGTCCTCGAGCTCGCTCTTGAAGCGCGCGATGCCGAGGCGGTTCGCGAGCGGCGCGTAGATCTCCATCGTCTCCCGGGCGATCCGGTCCTGCGCCTCGGGCTTCATGAACTCGAGCGTCCGCATGTTGTCGAGGCGGTCGCACAGCTTCACGAGGAGCACGCGGATGTCCCGCGCCATCGCCACCAGCATCTTGCGGAAGTTCTCGGCTTGCCGATCTTCCTTGGAAGCGAAGTTGATCTTCGAGAGCTTCGTCACGCCGTCGACGAGGAACGCCACCTCCTGGCCGAAGCTGTTCTCGATGTCGGTGGTCGTCGCGAGCGTGTCCTCGACGACATCGTGCAAGAGCCCGGCGCAGACGCTCGCCGTGTCCAGCTTGAGCTCGGTGATGATCGCGGCGACGCTCGCCGGGTGGGAAAAGTAAGGGTCGCCGCTCTTGCGGGTCTGCCCTTTGTGAGCATCAGAGCTGTAGGCGTAGGCCCGGGCGATGAGATCGACGTCTGCTGCCGGCTGATAGGTCCGGACGCGATCGACAAGCTCCGTCAACGTCAGCATGAAGAGTTCGGTGGGCGCAATGCGCCCCCTCCCTTTCGCACGCTAACACCGCGATCTAGACCTCGCAATTGTGTCACCATGCGCGGCGCGCGCGCACGCGCGGAGTAAGGTGCCCGGGCGCGTTGCCCGGCGCAGGGCACGCGCGCTCCGCCGCGCGTTCTCGTCGTCATCCACGCCATCCACGCCATCCGCGCCATCCGCGTCATCCACGCCGTCCTCGTCCTCACCTCGGTTCATCTCGGAGTTTCCGCTTCGCCCGCTTGCGTCGGGTCGAATGTTGTCGCGGATGCATGAAAACCATGGAGCCGATCACCGTCTACGTCCACTTCCCCTGGTGCCTCAAGAAGTGTCCCTACTGCGACTTCGTGTCTTTCGCGAAGGCGCGGGAGGCGATCGACCACCGCGGCTATGCCGACGCCGTGCTGGCCGAGCTGCGGAAGCGGGAGGATGTGCTGGGCGAGCGCGAGCTCCGGAGCATCTTCTTCGGCGGCGGGACGCCGTCCCTGTGGGAGCCGGACGAGATGGGCAGGGTGCTGTCGGCCGTCACCGCGGCCGCCGGCCGGCTCTCGCCGGACCTCGAGGTGACCGTGGAGTGCAACCCGACCTCGCTCGATGAGCAGCGAGCCCGGGCGTTCCGAGCGATCGGGGTGAACAGGCTCAGCGTCGGAGTTCAGGGCCTCGACGTCGAGCGCCTCCGGTTCCTCGGGCGCCTGCACGACCCAGACGGCGGGCTCGGCGCGCTCTCGGCGGCGCTCCGGTCCGGGATGCCGCGCGTGAGCGGCGATCTCATCTACGGTGTCGCGGTCGGAACGGTCGAGGCGGCGCGGGAGCAGCGCCCCGAGCAGGCCGCCGCCGAGGCGCGCGCCGTGGCCTCGACGGGGGTGACGCATATCTCGGCGTACAGCCTGACGGTCGAGCCCGGCACCTCGTTCGGAGAGCTCGCGCGGCGCGGTCGCCTGCCGCTCGCCGGAGACGATGGCGTTGCGGACACGTTCTTCGCCATCGACGAGGCCCTCGAGGCCGAGGGGCTCGCCCATTACGAGGTGTCGAACTACGCGAGGCCAGGCGACGAGGCGCGCCACAACCTGGGTTACTGGCAAGGCATCGACTACATAGGTCTCGGGTGCGCCGCCTACGGGACGGTCTCGCGCCCGGATCCGCGCTGGGGCCTGCGCTCGGCCGGCGCGGAGGGCCATGACGGAGAAGCGTCCGCGGTCCGATACCGGAACATCGTGAGTCCAGAACGGTACATGGCTGCGATGGCCGAGGGCGGCGAGGCGATCGCCGTGGAGAGCGAGGAGCGGCTCGCCCCGGAGACGCGGCTGTCCGAGCGGATCATGCTCGGGCTGCGGCTGCGCGAGGGGCTCGATCTCGAGGCCGCCGCGGCGGCGCTCGGGGTGCCGGCGTGGCCGCCCTCGCGGCGGAGGGCCGCAGAGCGGCTCGAGCGCGCCGGCCGCCTGGAGGTGGCCGGCGGGCGGGTCCGCGTCCCGCGAGCCGCCTGGGTCTTCGCCGACGGCGTCGCGGCCGACCTGTTCTGAAGCAGCGCCGCGAGGGCGTCGCGTGGGCGCGCCGCGCTCGCGGTGGACGCCGGGCCGGGACCGCGCTCCGATGAGCGTCCCATGAGCCGTTTGCCTACCGTCGAGGACATCCGCGACGCCGCCGTGCGCATCGCGCCCCACGCCCACGTGACGCCCGTCATGACCAGCCGGACGATCGACGGTATCGCCGGGGCGCGCGTCTTCTTCAAGTGCGAGAACCTGCAGCGGGTCGGGGCGTTCAAGTTCCGCGGCGCGAGCAACGCGGTCATGTCCCTCTCGGACGAGGAGGCGCGGCGCGGCGTCGCGACCCACTCCTCGGGCAACCACGCCGCCGCGCTCGCGCTCGCGGCCCGAATCCGCGGCGTCGCCGCGTACATCGTGATGCCCGAGAACGCGCCCGCGGTGAAGCGCGCCGCCGTGGAGGGCTACGGCGCCCGGGTCGTGAGCTGCGCCCCCACGCTCCGGTCGCGCGAGGAGACGATCGCCCGCGTGATCTCCGAGACGGGCGCGATCTTCGTCCATCCCTACAACGACCCGCGCATCATCGCCGGCCAGGGCACGGCCGCGCTGGAGCTCGCGGCCCAGGTGGACGATCTCGACGCCGTGGTTGCGCCCGTGGGCGGCGGCGGGCTGCTCTCCGGGACCGCCATCGCCACCGGCTCGCTGTCGCGCGCGCGCACGATCGGCGCCGAGCCCGAGGCCGCGGACGACGCGGCACGATCGATGCGCGAAGGGAGGATCGTCCCCTCGAACGACCCGGTCACGATCGCCGACGGCCTCCGCACGTCGCTCGGCGAGCTCACCTTCGCGGTCCTGCGCGAGCGCGGGGTCGAGATCGTCACCGTGAGCGAAGAGGACATCGTCAAGGCGATGCGCGTCGTCTGGGAGCGGATGAAGCTCGTCATCGAGCCGAGCGCGGCCGTCCCGGTGGCGGCGGTCCTGCGGCGTTTGGTCCAGGGGGCGCGGATCGGCGTCATCGTGAGCGGAGGCAACGTCGATTTGACCCGGCTCCCGTTCACCTGAGCGCGATCGCGGCAGCCACACCGGCTCCCAGCTTCGCCGCGCCCGCGCGGGGAAGCTCGACCTTCACCTGAGCGCGCCCGGGCGTTCGAGCTGCCCGCGAGGCGCGCTGGCGCTCCCCGCGCGCACGCGCACGCTCACGTGCCGCGCCGCGCTCGCGCGAAGCGCAAGGTGGCGCGTACGGCGCTCGGCCCCGGGCCGGGCGGCGCCGCTGCGACCGACCGCCCTTGCGCGTCGAGGATGCGCGAGCCGCCCTGGCCGTCGAGCGCAGGGCGGGAGGGCCCCCAGTTGGCGTTCACGATCGAGATGCGATGGCGCCGGGCAAGCACGGGCAGGAGATCGGCGCGCATGTCCTCTTCCCCCGGCGAGTCGACCCACGCCGTGGGGAAGAGCAGCAGATCGGCCTCGTCGAGCGCGTCGCCCGCGTCTTCGGAGACGAAGTGAACATCGAAGCAGATCGCGACGGTGAGCTTGACGCCGCGCAGCTCGAGGACCGGCGTCCCGAGATCCCCCGGCGCCGCCCAGCGCTCCGGGAACCACGGATGACGCTTGCGGTAATGGCCCACGCGCCGTCCTTCGCCGTCGAAGACGAGCAGGCTGTTGTAAAAGCGGCCCCCGCTCGCCTCGACGAGGGGGCCGGCCAGCGCGATCCCGTGCCTTCGCGCGAGCGCGGCGAGCCGCTCCGCCGACTCTCCGTCGATCGGCTCCGCGAAGCGGCGCAGATCGCTGTCGCCCCGCGGCGAGACATAGCCCGTGAGGATGAGCTCGGACAGCAGCACCAGGTCTGCCCCCGCAAGCGCTGGCGAGCCGAGGAGACCGTCGATCTCGGCAAGCGCGCCCCTTCGGTCGCCGAAGCGCTGCGGCAGCTCGAGCGCGACAACGTCGAGGGAGCGATCGCTCAAGGACACCACCGGACGCCCCCGCACCGCGAGCACGCTCGCGCGCCGCCCGCCGGCGATCCGGTCGCATCGCCCCGGACAGCGCACGGCGAAGCCACGGGGCGCCTCTGGCTCAGCGGTGGTTCCGCGCGACCTGGAGCTGGTGGAGGCTCACCGCCAGGTCGACCTGGCGGCGAAGATCCGAGGCGATCCAGGGCTTCGTGATGATCCGGAAGGCCGCGCTCTCCCGGGAGATCTTCTGGATCTGCTCGACGTCCGTCGGGGCGCAGACCAGCACCGGGACGTAGCTCAGCCCCTGCCGGCGCAGCTCACGCAGCAGCGCGAGCCCGCTGAAATGAGGCATCCGGTAGTCGGCGACGACCACGGCGGGCGGCTCCTTCACCGCGGCCGCCAGCGCGCGGCGAGGGTCCCCGAAGGTGCGCACCTGGTAGCCGGAGCGGAGCGCCCGATCCATGAGGTCCAGGTTGAGCTCCTCATCGTCGACGGCGTAGAGGAGGGCTCCTTGGCCCCGACCACTCGAAGGTGGCGGCATGCTGCCGGAGTGCGGGGCATTGCCCATCAATCGCGAGGGTATCAGACCTCGTTCTCCTGCACCACGCGCTCAAGCCGAGGCGATCTGGTTGCCTGCATCACGCCAGCGAAGGACGGCCAGGCGCGCGACACAGCGGGGAGGCCAGCAGATGTGGGCGCCGCTTCGCCCTGGCGCCCTGCCTCGCGTCGCTTGAGCGGGCCTCGAGGCGGCGCGAGCGATCAACCTGGACCGGCAGCGGCGTTCACGATCCACTCCGGCGGCGTTCGGCGGTAAGAGATCAAGGGATGTCCGCTCGCGATGGATTGCTCGAGGTCGGCGCGCTCGTGGACGGCCGGTATCAGGTGCTCGGCCACCTCGGGAGCGGCGGCCATAGCGTCGTCTACGATGCGCGCCAGATCGTGACCACCCAGCGCGTAGCGCTCAAGCTGCTTCGGCCGGAGGTGCTGCGGCGCTCGCGCGAGTCGAGCTCCCAGGAAGCGCGCTTCGAGCGGGAGATGCAGGTCATCGCCCAGCTGAGCCACCCGAACATCGTTCGCCTGCTCGACGCCGGGCGCCTGCCCGAGGGCGAGCTCTACCTGGCACTCGAGTACGTCGACGGCGAGACGCTGACCGCGCGCTGCCAGCGCACGAGGGGGGTCGAGCCGAACGAGGCCAAGCGGCTGATGCTGCAGGTGCTCGACGCCATCGGCTTCGCCCACGAGCGCGGCGTCATTCACCGCGACCTCAAGCCGCAGAACATCATGGTCGCCGGGTCGGGCAAGCGGACGCACGCCAAGGTGCTGGATTTCGGCATCGCCGCGCTCATCGGCGAGGCCCGCTCCACCGACTACCGCGCGCTCACCCCCACCGGGGAGTTCAACGGGACGCCGGCCTACATGGCCCCGGAGCAGCTCGTGCAGTCCACCCCGACCACAGCGGCGGACATCTATGCATGGGGGCTCACCTTTCTCGAGTGCCTGATCGGCGCGCCCGTGATGCACGAGGCGACGATCGCCGAGGTCATCTTCCGCCAGCTGAGCCCCGAGCCGGTGCCGATCCCCCGCGCCCTCCGCGGCCACCCCCTCGGCGCGCTGCTCGAACAAGTGACCGCCAAGTCGCCGGCGCACCGCTTCCGGTCCGCCCGCGACGCCTACGAGCTGCTGGAGGAGTGCGATGTGTCGGGGATCCCGTGGCCGCTGCCGCCCGATCCTGGACCCACCGCCTCGCTGAAGGAGCGCGGCGGCGCGCTGGAGCAGCGGGCAATCTCGACGCGACCGGCGCGGCGGGTCGAGGCCGAGCTGGAGACCCAGCCCGTGCCCTCCTCCGGGCAGAGCGAGGCCGAGCAGGAGACCCAGCCCGTGCCCTCCGAGCAGATCGCGTCGCTGCCGGGCACGGTGCGCAAATCCCCCGAGCAGCAGCGGCAGGACGAGCGGCTCGGCGCCGCGCCGACGCTCGCGATCCCAGGCCGCAACGTCGCGCCCGCCGCGGCGCCGGCGAGGCCGATCCGCAACGCGTCGATCCACCTCGGCGCCTCGGGGGGCCCGCCGACGGCGCCGGCGACGAGCTTCACGTCCCGCCCCAGCGTCGCGCCCGGGACGCGGCCGATGTCCACCACCGGCCGCGGCGAGCGCCGCCAGCTCACCGTGCTGGTCTGCGGGCTCGCCGGCGCCGAGCGCATCGCGGACACGGTCGACAGCGAGGCGTTCCACGAGCTCGTCCAGATGTACCAGGCGGTGTGCGCCCAGGTGATCGGGGCGCAAGAGGGGGTCTTCCTCCGCTCCCCGGGCGAGGAGACGATCGCGTATTTCGGCCACCCCGTCGCGAGGGAGGACGACGCCCTCCGCGCCGTGCAGGCGGCGCTCGATCTGGTCGAGCACATGTCCCGCCTGAACGCGCGTGAGCTCGTGTCCATGCCGCTGTCCGTGCAGGTCGGCGTGCACACCGGGATCGTCGTCGTGGCGGACAGCGACGCCGCGCCATCGCTCGCAGGCCCGACCTTGAACGCCGCGACGCAGCTGAAGGCCCACGCGGAGCCGGGCACGGTGCTCGTGAGCCGCGCGACGCTGAAGCTCGTCGAGGGCTATTACCACGTGGACGCGCTCGGCGAGATCAGCCCGAAGGAGGCGCGCCAGCCGATCGAGGTCTTCGCGGTGCACGGGCGCACGACCGCGCGGGACCGGCTGGACGCGAGGATGCAGCACGGGCTCACGCCGCTCGTCGGGAGAGACAGCGAGCTCGACGAGATCGCGTCCCGGTGGACGCGGGCCGCGGGGGGCGCGGGGCAGGTCGTGCTGATGACGGGCGAGGCGGGGATCGGCAAGTCGCGGAGCGTGCGCGCGTTCCGCGACCGGCTGGCCGGGACGCCGCACCTGTGGCTCGAGGCGCGCTGCTCGCCGCAGCTCCAGAACAGCGCCTTCTATCCGGTGATCGAGCTGCTCAACGCGCTGCTCGCGGGCGACCGCGAGCGCGCGAGCACGCTGAGCGGCGCCGCGCCGTCGACGGAGCGCGGCGCAGGGCTCGAGCCGCGCGAAGACCGGCTCGCGCGGCTGGAGAAGCTGCTCGCCGACGCGGAGGCGGGGCCGCTCGCCGTGCCGCTGCTCGCCGCGCTGCTGTCGATCCCGACCGAGGGACGCCACCCCATGCCGGCGCTCACCCCGCAGCGCCAGCGGCAGGAGACCATCTCCTCGCTCCTGCAGCTCTTCCTCGGGCTCGCCGATCGGCAGCCGCTCGTGCTCACGGCCGAGGACCTGCACTGGGCCGACCCGTCGACCCTGGAGCTGCTCGGCCGGCTCATCGACGAGGGGCGGCCGTCTCCGCTGCTGCTGCTCCTGACCGCGCGCCCGACGTTCGCGCCGCCGTGGCCGGTGCGCTCGCACTTCACCCAGCTCTACCTCGCCCCGCTCAGCGCCGAGCGGATGCGGGCCCTCGTCCAGCAGCTGGCCGGCGCGTACGCGACGAGCGGCGCGCCGGGCACGAAGGCGTCGCTGCCAGACGAGGTGATCCGGACGCTCGCGGAGCGCAGCGATGGCGTCCCGCTGTTCGCCGAGGAGCTCACGCGCATGGTGGTCGAGTCGGCCGCCGCGCAGGCCGCCGCCGGGGAGTCGACCGGCGCGCCGAGCGCCGCGCGCCAGGGGGTGGACGCGCTCGAGATCCCGACCACCCTCCAGCACTCGCTGATGTCGCGCCTCGATCGCCTGGGCCCTGCCAAGGAGGTCGCGCAGCTCTGCGCGGTGTTCGGCCGATCGTTCGGCTACGAGGCGCTCGAGCTGTGCGCGGCGGGCAGCGCGGGCGCGGAGCCGCTGCTCATGGCGTCGAGCCCCGAGGCGCTGCGCGAGGCGCTCGCGCAGCTCGTCGACGCCGAGCTGCTCTTCCAGCGGGGGCGCCCCCCGCGCTCGACGTACACGTTCAAGCACGCGCTGGTGCAGGACGCCGCCTACCAGTCGCTGCTCCGCAGCACCCGGCAGGTGTACCACGCGCGCATCGCCGCCGTCCTCGCCGAGCGCACCACGAATACGCCGCCCGAGCTGCTCGCGCGGCACTACACCGAGGCCGCGCTGATCGGCCCCGCCGTCGCCGCGTGGCAGCGCGCGGGCGAGGCCTCGCTGTTCTCGTCCGCGCACGCCGAGGCGATCAGCCAGCTCAGCCGCGGGCTGGAGCTCCTCAAGCAGCTCCCGGAGACCAGCGAGCGAATGCGCGACGAGATCACGCTGCAGACCACGCTCGGCGTCCCGCTGATGATCACGCGCGGCTACGCCGCCCCGGAGGTCGAGGCGACGTACGCGCGCGCGCACGCGCTCTGCCGCGAGGCGGGCTCCTCGCCGCAGCTCTTCCCCGCGCTGTGGGGGCTCTGGATCTTCTTCCACGTCCGCGGCGACTACGCGCTGGCGGAGCAGCACGGCGAGCAGCTGCTCGCGCTCGCCGAGAGCACGGGCGACGCCGGCATCACGCTGGGCGCCCACCAGGCGCTCGGCGCGACGCGCTTCCTCCGAGGGCACCTCCGCGAGGCGCGCGAGCACTTCAACAAGGTGCTCGCGCTCTACGATCCCGCGCGCCACCTCCCGCTCGCCTTCCTCTTCGGCCAGGACGCCGCGGCGTTCTCGCTGTCTCACCTCGCCTGGATCGCGTTCCACCTCGGCGAGCCGGAGCGCGCCAGGGCCTCGGTCGACGAGGCGATCGCGCTGTGCGAGGAGCTGAACCAGCCCGTGAGCCGCGGCTTCGTCGAGCACTTCGCGGCCGTGCTGTGCTGCCTGCTCGGCGATGTCGCGGGCGCGGAGGCGCACGCGCACGCGCTCGGCAAGCTCTCCGAGGAGGTGGGCATGCCCCACTGGGCGGCGCTCAGCCAGATCGACCTCGGATGGGCGACGGCGGCGCGCGCGGCCGAGGGGCCGGCCGGCGAGGCGGCGCGCGCGCGGTACGCCGAGGGCGCCGCGCGCATCCGCGGAGGCCTGGCGATGCTGACGGGCGTCGGCAGCCGCGTGTCGCTCACCTACTGGCGGTCAGCGCTCATCGAGGCGGAGCTCGGCGCGGGCAACGTCGACGAGGCGAGCGCGCTGCTCGCCGACACGCTGGCCTTCGTCGAGAAGAGCGACGAGCGCTACTTCGAGCCAGAGCTCTACCGTCTCGAGGGCGAGATCGCCCTCGTGCGCGGCGCGCCGACGGCCGCGGAGGCGCGGGATCGGGCCGAGGCGGCCTTCCGGCGCGGGCGCGAGATCGCGGAGGGTCAGGGCGCGCTCGGCCTCCTGGCGCAGCTCTCCGAGCGCCGCGCGGCCCGCCCCTGAGCGGAGCGCGGCGCGCTGGGGGAGAAGGAGCGCGGCGCTAGAGCTCGCCGTGGATGGGCATCGGCACCCGCCAGGCGACGATCTCGGCGTGCTGCTCGCGGCTGAAGGGCCGCTCGAGGAGCCGCGCGCAGGACTGCCGTGAGCGGAACAGCTCGAGGATGTAGCCCATGCGCTCGGGCAGCGACGCCCAGTCCTCTGCGCCGCAGCCGTGCGTCGTCTGGTCGTGCGCGTCGTACTCGCTCAGGAGGTCGAAGAGCTCGCGATCCTCGATGGTCGCCAGCTCCGCGCAGTGGAGCGGCAAGCCGGGCGGCGCGGGCAGGTCGTGGCCGAGATCGAGGAGCTCGTCCGGCAGGCGCATGGTCATCATTTCCTTCGTGGCCAGCAGGCGCCAGACCACCTGCACCTTCTCCGCCTGCTCGCGGATCACGGACCTGAGCGCCTCGGGCAGGTGCCGTCCGGGGACGCCGATCGCGTCGCGCAGGCAGCGGACGGGCGCGTTGAGCGCCCTCGCGATGTACGGCTGGAGCCGCACCTGCTCGTGCAGCCCGACGAGCGCGTTGGCGAGGAGGACCAGCTCCGCTTTCCTGTCCTTCTCCTCCGTGAGCATCGCCTCGTGGTAGCGCGCCATGGCGCTGCGGAGCAGCCCCTGTCCCCCCTCTCGGGACTGCCCTGTCTGCAGCCCGTCGAGCAGCGCGGCGAGCTGCGCGTCGCCGGGCCGCGGGCACTCTCGATAGAGGTGGATCATGCGGACGAACAGGGGTCCGAGCTCCTCGAAGACCTTGAGATTGCCGAGGGCGATGTCCGAGCTCAGCTCGCGCAAGATCCGCTCCGGGATCTCCATCAGATCGAGTCCATGACCCCACCAGGGCGTGAGCAGGTTGACGCCGCTGGCGAGCGGCGAGCGCTGGGGCTCGCCCTTGCCGCGCCCCGTCGCGATGCCGGCGCGCTGCGAGATCACCTCCCGCTCGTCCTCGTCCGAGAGGATCAGCTGCCGGAGCACCGCCGGCACCTCCTCGTTGCGGATGAACCGCCCCGCCGTCTTCGAGGCCCACGTGGCGAAGGTGCACCAGTGCGCGTTGCGTCCGCCGAGCAGCTTCACGAGCTCCGCGGAGATCTCGTAGTAGCACTGGGTGATGAGCAGGTTGCGCAGCACCGGCTGCCGCTCCAGCGCGATGACCGCGGGCACGTGGTCGAGCAGCGAAGGCAGCTCGGACGCCTCCGAGAACCGCACGCCGGAGTGCGTCCTCGCGGTGGTCCGCGTCGCGCGCTCCACGACGCCGCTCCGCGTCCGGAGCGCCTGCGCCTCCGCGGGCGACGAGAGGGAGGGCCGATAGACACCATCCTGGAAATGGCCGGAGTGCTCGCTCGCCGGTACCGCAGCCATCAGCGGCTTCACAGGGGTCGTCATTCTCCCGTGTTATCTCCGATCACTACCAGCTGTCCATACCTGTCCATAAGTTCATGATGAAAAAGGCCGGCTGGCGCGCGGGGTGCTGAACATGTGACGCCGGTTACACGGCGGCATGTTCAGCGGTGTTTGGCCACGCTCGGACACGCTTGGGCGCGTTAGGCCGCGCTCGGCCGATTGAGCACGCGCCAGCGGCCTCACGGCTGCTGCGGCGGAGCGAGCGGCGGGAGCGTCGAGGGGGCCGCGGTCGCCACGGCGCTTCCGCCGCGCGGCCAGGTCGTGACGCTCACCCGACGCTCTCGGCCGAAGGTCCGCGCGACCACGGCGCGCACGTCGGCCGGCTCGACCTCCTCGAGCGCGCGGAGCAGCCTCGGCAGGCTGCCCGGATCGAGCGCAGCCCGCAGCCGCAGATCGGTGATCGGCCGAGGAGACGCGGGCGGCGGCGCGACCGTCGCGCGCCGGGTGAGCTCTCTCTCGAGATCCAGCTTGAGCAAGGCCTTCGCGAGGGCCAGCTCCTTCCAGGTGGGCCCGGACGTCGCGAGCGACGCGAGCTCGGCGTCGAGGCGCTGCTCCAGCTCGGCGGCGCTGCGCGACGGCGCGGGCGTGAGCTCCACCGCCGCGACGCTCGCCTGCGCGCCGAGCGACAGGCGCCCCGTCACCTCCGACGCGAGCTGCCCCTCGGCCACGAGGGTCTTCGCGAGCCGCGCGACGCGCGGGCTGACGAGGATCTCCATCGCCACCCGGAGCGGCGCCTCGTCCGTGCCTCCCTCCGGCGGCGCGATCCAGCCATAGAGCAGCCGCGGCGCCGGCACCGCGTCCTCGATGACGATCCGCTCCTCGCGCGGATGCGGCCCGATGGGCCGCTCCGGCTCCTCGACGGCGCGCTGGAGCGAGCGCGCGAGCGCCTGCTCGACCGCCGCGCGGGAGACGTCGCCCGAGAGCGCGATCGTCGCCTGGGCCGCGGCGCGCTCGCGCCGGAGCGACTCGGTGAGCAGGAGATCGCTCGCCGCGCCTGCGTCGCCGCGCGCACCTATCAAGGTGCCCTCCAGCGGGTGGCCGGCGGGGAACAGCGCGTCCCCGAGCGCAAGCCACGAGGGGCCGTACGGCGCCCGCTCGAGCGCGCGCCGCGAGGCCGCGCTGGCCTGCCGCCGGAGCTCGGCAACGCGCGCGTCGCTCGCCTCGCCGAGCAGCATCCTGAGCCGCGCGGCGACGAGGTCGATGCCGACGTCGAGATCCCGCGGAGGCACGGAGATCGCGACGCGCGCCTCGCTGGCGAGCGCGGGCCCCGCCGCGCCGGCGTCGCCCGCGGACCGCGCCGGGACGGCGACGGCCGCGCTGATCGAGACGAGCGGCGCCGCGGGGTCTTCCCGGAAGTCGACCGCGATGCCGTTCGGGAGGCGGAAGCGCTGCACCTGCTCCTGGCCGAGGCCCGCGAGGAGCCCGATCTGCTTCTCGATCGCCGCCTCGCGCCCCTTGAGGGCGCGGCGCGCGCTCGGGCCTCCTGCGTCGTCGAAGGGCGACGGCGGGACGAGGCGCCCGCTCCGGATGCCGAGCGGGTCGTCCTCGAAGGCGGGGCGAAAGCCGACGCCGCCGCCGATCATCACGATCGGGAGCCTCGCGTCGAGCGCCTCCGGGTTGCCGAGGAGCGGCATGGGCGCCGGCGCCTGGCCGGGCGGGGTGAAGAGGGGGAGCCGGTTCCGGCCGAGCGACACGGGGCGGGGCGGCAGCGACGCGCCGTCCAGCGCGAGCTCGCCGATCGCGGCGCGCCGCGGCAGCCCGGCGCTCGCGCCGTCGCCCTCGTCCTCGTCGAGCTCCTCGTGGTCGAGGTAGGCGGGGAAGAGGGCCATGGCGCGCGCGACGCGCTCGGCGGGCAGCGAGATCAGGTGGTCGACACGGCCGGGCGGGACACGGTCGCGCAGGAGCTCGGGGTTGTGCTCGCGCAGCACGGCCGTCGAGATGCCCGCGGCGCGCGCGATCGTGCGGAGCCGCGTCCCCGGCGGCACCGCGACCTCGCCGAGGTCGAGCGGCGGGAGCGGCGCGACGTCGGGCAGGTCCAGCCCGAAGCGCCCGCGGTTCGCCGCGACGATCGCGAAGGCGACGATCTGCGGCACGTAGTCCGCGGTCTCCTTGGGGATGGCGCCGGCCTGCGAGAGCTCCGCGAGCCCGACGGGCCCGCGGGCCTCGGGATCGCGCGCCGCCGCGACCTTCGACAGCGCGCGGAGCACGCCCTCGTGGCCGAGGTTGTACGCGGCCAGCGCGAGGTCCCAGCGGCCGAAGCGCTCGTACAGGTCGCGCAGGTGCGCGGTCGCGGCGTCCGTGGCCCGCGTGATGCCCATGCGGGCGTCGATCCACTCGGACTGCTCCAGGCCGTAGGCCTCGCCCGTCCTCGGCATGAACTGCCAGAGCCCCGCCGCGCCGGCCGGCGAGACCGCCCGCGGGTCGAAGCCGCTCTCGATCGCCGCGACCCAGAGCAGATCCTCCGGCAGGCCCGCCTCGCGGAGCGAGCGCTCGATGATGTCGCGGTACGCGCCGGCGCGCCGGAAGCGCCGCTGGAAGAGGGCGCGCCCCTCGTCGGACTGGGCGAAGAAGCGGACGAACCGCATCGTGCGGCGCGTGAGGGGCACGTCGAGGTCCGGCATCGCCAGCGTGGCCAGCACCGCCCCGTCGGGGTCCTCGAGATCCTCGTCCGCGGCGGGCTGGAACTCGTGCACGAGGAGCGCCGTGAGGGCGGGCGGCGCGTCGCCAGCGGGCGGCGGGCAGGCGTCGGCCGCCGCCGCGAGGGCGGGCGCGCGATCGAGCAGGCTGGGATCACGGAAGGCGCGGTACGCCGCCGAGAACGACGCGCGCACCGACGGCGCCTGGCCGACGGCCGCGCCCGAGATGCAGAGCAGCGCGCCGAGCCCGGTCCACAGAGCGGCTCGCCGTGCCCAGCTCATCGACGTGGATCTTGCTCCGAAACCGCCCGCCAGCGCTACGGCAAAGCGCGGAGTCAACGGCGGCGCCGTGGGTTGCTCGACGTCGCCTCGCTTCCCGGTGCGCCCCGGCGCGCCCGCGGCGATCGCGGTGTTCGCCGCATCCCGCGGTGTTCCCGCGGTGTTCCCGCACGAATTCCTCGGCGATCTGCCCCGGCGCCGCGCCCCGCGCCTGCCCGGGGCCGACGGCCCTCGCTGCGACCAGCACTAGCCGCCCGCGTCCGGGCGAGCTAGCACGCATCGGCGATGCGCTCGCCTCCAGCCGGATCCCCTTCAGAAAAGAGCTCTCGGCTGGGCGAGGTGCTCGACTTCATGAAGCTCCTGTGGGCCGTCGATCACGGCCTGCAGTCGACGTCGAAGCGCATGGAGGCGAAGATGGGCGTGACGGGCCCGCAGCGGCTCGTCATCCGCATCGTCGGGCGCTACCCGGGGATCTCCGCCGGGCAGCTCGCCGAGATCATGCAGCTGCACCCGAGCACCCTCACGGGGGTGCTGAAGCGGCTGCAAGAGCGCGGGATCATCGAGCGCCGGGTCGACCCGAAGGACGGGCGCCGCGCGCTCCTGGGCCTCACCGCGCGCGGGCGCGAGCTCGACAGCCTCCGCACCGGCACGGTGGAGGCGGCCGTGCGACAGGCGCTGAAGTCGATGCCGCGGCGCAAGCTCGACGCCGCGCAGGACGTGCTCGCGGCCGTCGCCGAGGCGCTGCAGCCGCAGCAGAGCGACGGGTAGCGCCGCCGGTCGGATCCGCGCGCGCGGCGCGCGATCCAGTCAGGGCAGCGCCGATCGGAGAATGCCTGCAGGCGCGCACGGCGCTGGAGCCGAAGCGCGCTGAGCGAACGGCGCTTCGCGGCCCGAAGCGCGGCGCACGCTGCGTGATCTGCGCGAAGCGCAGGGCCGGGCCGCGACCCGCGGCCCCTCCGGACATCGAACAGAGAAACGGCGGTCGTCCCGCACGGCGATCCGCGCCTCGCCGTCTCCGAGACGGAGGACGTCGCCGCGCCGGACCCGTGAATCGAGGCACTCGGCGCGATCTCCGCGCGGCGCGCGCCGCGCCGAGCGCCTCCCATCACCACGACGGGGGAACAATGAGGCACTGGGTTCTTGGCTCGATCAGCGCGGCGATCCTCGCGGCGTCATGGGGCTGCGGCTCCGGAGAACGAGGCGGGCAAGCAGAGACGGGAGGCGGCGGGCACGCGGCGGGAGGCGGAGGGCACGCGGCGGGAGGCGGAGGGACCGGGAGCCACGCCGCGGCCTGCACGATCGCGGCCGAGGGCCTGAAGGTGAGCAGCGGCCGCGGGATCACGCCCTCGATCGCGTGGACCGGCGCGGGCTTCGCCATCGCCTGGCAGGAGCGCGCGGCCGACGAGGGCGACATCCACCTCGCCATGGTCGACGCGGAGGGCGACAAGCTGCGGGAGGAGGTGATCGATGACGGGCCGGGGGTCTCCAGCCACCCGAGCGTTCACCGCGACGGGCAGGGCCTGCTCGTCCTCTGGCAGGATCAGGACGGCGCGGGCAGCGTCGTGCGCGGCCGCCGCGCGACGCTGGGAGGCGTCGTCGAGGGCGCGGCCTTCGATCTGGCCAGGAGCGGAGCGGCCGAGTCCTGGCCCACCGCGGCGGCGGGCCAGGACGGGACGCTCGTCGCGTGGATGGACGCGGGCGGGTCGCAGCTCGGCCACCTCGACGGCGGCGCGCTGAGCAGCTCGACGCCGCTGGATCAGGCGCAATTTCCGGCCGTCGCCTCGGACGGCGAGAAGACCGCGGTGGTCTGGACCCAGGGCGACGCGCTCGACTTCGCCAGGCCGGGCCAGGAGAGCGCTCCGCTCGATCCGATCGCGCACCCGGGCGTCACGGCGAAGCTGCCGCGCGTCGTGCTCGGCGGGGACGACGCCTTTGTCGTCTGGGAGGACACCCGCAGCGGCGCGGAGCAGATCCGCGCGCTCCGGATCTCCGCGCAGGACGATGTGTCGCCCGAGGCCATCGTCTCGCGCGGCGAAGGCAGCGCCAACTGGCCGGCGCTCGCGTGGACGGGGCACGGCCTCGCCGTCGCGTACTACCAGTTCCGCGACGGTCCCCCGGGCGTCTTCGTCACGCTGCTGGGCCGGGACCTCGAGCCCATGGGCGACGAGATCGAGGCGAGCGGCGGCGCGACCGCCCGGTACCCGGCGCTGGCCTGGACAGGCCAGGAGCTCGGTATCGCCTACACGGAGCAAGACCAGGGCATCCGGCTCTCGCGCGCCAGATGCCCCTAGAGCGACAAACGGGCTGAAACGACGAGAAAAAGCAGAGATTTCACAGGGAGGCGAGGAGGCGGGGAGCGAGAGACGGCAAGAGGGAGAAATTCATTTCTTCTTCCTCCCCGCCTCCCCGTCTCCCTGTGAAAATTCTCCGGGTTTCAACGTGGCCGCCCGCGACGGCGCGAGGTCGTCGCTCGCAGCGGCGCAGCCCGATCGCCCGCGCCGCCTGACGCGGCCCCGGATCGAACCCTGCAACCGCCCTCGGCGTGGCCGTCCTCCCCTGCGCCCTCGCGATCCTAATCTGCACAGCCGTGCTCGGCGCCTACGCCGTGCGCGTCGCGCGCCGCGGCCGACCCGCGATGCCGCGGCTCGGCGCCTCTCCTGGGAGCGCGCTGCTCCCCAGGCCGGTGGTCGAGGCCTTCTACTGGTCGTTCCACGCCCCCGCACGCGCGCTCGTGCGCCTCGGCGTCTCGCCGGACGCGCTCACCTACCTCTCGCTCGGCCTGTCGCTCGCCTGCGCGCCGCTGCTCGCGGCCGGCCGCTTCCGGTCAGGCGCCGCGCTGCTCATCGCCGGCGCCGTCCTCGACGCGCTCGACGGCATGGTGGCGCGCGAAGGCGGCAAGGCGTCGCGCGCCGGCGCGGTGCTCGACTCGTGCCTCGACCGCCTGTCCGACGCCGCGCCGCTCATCGGCCTCGCCGTCTTCTACCGAGAGCACCCCGCGGCGCTCGCGATCCCGCTCGTCGCGATGGTCGCCTCGTCGCTCGTGAGCTACGCGCGGGCCAAGGCCGACGCTTACCAGATCTCGCTGCCCGACGGGCTGATGCGCCGGCACGAGCGGCTCGCCTACCTCGTCGCGGCGCTCATCTTCGGTCCCGCCGTGCCGACCACGCGGCTGACAGGCGCCCTCCCCTTCCCGATCACGATCGCCTGCCTCGCCCTCGTGGCAGGCGTCGGCCTCGCCGCGGGCCTGCGGCTCGTGCAGCGCACGCGCGCCGCCCTCACCGCGGCCGACGCGGCGGCGCTACCCGAGCCGAGGACGACCGCGCGCTCCGGTGGAGAGCCCCGCGCCTGCTCCGCGGCGGAAAGGCCACGAGCGCGCCGCTGTGACGCCGGCCAGGGCGGCGCGGCTCAGGCGAGCGGCGCCTTGCCGCCGCTCGCCGAGACGTCGGGCTCCCAGAGGAGCTCCGGCGTGCCGAGGAGCGCGGCCGCCCAGCGGCTCCAGACGAAGAGCGCGTCGCTCAGGCGGTTCAGGTAGCGGACCGCGTGCGGATCGGCGTGGCCGTCCTGGGCGAGGCGCACGCAGCAGCGCTCCGCCCGACGGCACACCGTCCGCGCCACGTGGAGATCCGTGTTGAGCCGCGAGCCGCCGGGGAGGACGAACGAGCGCAGCGGCGGCAGATCGGCCTGGCAGCGGTCCATCTCGGCCTCGAGGAGATCGATCTCGGCCTGCGTCACGCGCGGCTGCTTCGGGTGGACGTCCTCCGGGAGCGTCGCGAGGATCGACCCGAGGTTGAAGAGCTCGTGCTGGACGCGGAGCAGCGTGCGCCCGAGCTCCACGAGGCGCTGGGCGCCCTCGCCCGGCGCCCCCGGGAGCAGCTCGATCAACGTCTGCCGCGCGGCGCCGACGAGCGCGTTGAGCTCGTCGACGGTGCCGTAGGTCTCGATCCGCGCGTCGTCCTTCGGGACGAGCTGCCCGCCGACGAGCCGGGTCAGCCCGCCGTCCCCCTGCCGCGTGTAGACGCGGTTGATCGTGATCTTCGGCGCCTTGAAGACGCGCGCGCCGCCGCTCTCCTCGGCGGCCGGCTCGTGGTCACCCGTCCCGCGCGTATCGTCGTCGCTCACGGGGAGCTCACGTAAGGGGTCAGCGCACGAGGGTCAAGAAACGCCGCCGGGGGTGATGTTGACGATCCTCCGGGGGAAGTGGAAGAGTCCTGTCCCTATGCGCTCAGCAGGGCCGCTGCTCCGTCATCCCGTTTCCATCGCCCTCGTCCTCGCCGCGATCCCCGTCGCGGCCGGCTGCGCCGCCGAGCCGGCCGCGCGACCGGCGCCGAAGCCCGCCGTCACGGCGGAGATGGCGCGCATCGCGGAGAGCCAGCGCCGCGTCGACGAGGCGAGCCGCGCGCTGTCCGACAAGCGGTACGCCGACGCCCGCGGGCTGCTCGACGAGGCGAGCGGGCTCGGCGTCGACTCGCACCGGTACCAGATCGGCGAGCTGCGCGAGAAGATCGACAGGCGCGAGGCGAAGGTCTGGGCCGACGACGCCGCCGAGCTGCTCGACAAGAAGGAGTGCGAGGCCGCGTTCCACAAGCTGTCGGCGCGGATCGACGAGCTGAAGAGCGAGGCGTTCACCCACGAGGTGCGGCGGCTCGTGGCGTCGCAGGCCGCGGCGTGCGCGAGCAGGAAGGTCGACGACGCGACCATCGCCGGCAAGCTCGCGGAGGCGCGCGCGTTCCTCGCGGCCCCGCCGACGAGGGCGGTCCTCGGCGACGCCGCCACGGACCGGCTCACCGCGGAGCTCGACGCCACCATCGCCGAGGTCCTCTATGCGCAGGTCGAGGCGGACGTCTCGGCCGGACGCTGGGCGAGCGTGGTCGAGAAGATCGACGCCGCCGTGAAGCGTGGAGACACCTCCGAGGAGCAAGGGCGCGCGATCCTCGGGCGGGTCCGCGCGGCCGCGGCGCCACGGCTGGCCGAGCTCGCCGGCAGGGCCCTCGGCACCCAGGACGCGGAAGCCACGCTCGAGCAGCTCGACGCCACCATCGCGCTCCTGCGCTGGGAGGCGCCCGCGCCCGACGCGGCCGAGCTGCCAGGGAGCGGCGCGCTGCCCGAGCTGCTCGCGCGGAAGCGCGCCGCCCTCGCGGCGTGGGTCGAGGCGCGGAAGGTCCGGATGAAGCCCATGAAGAAGCCGGAAAAGCGCTGGTCTCACGGCACCGTCGCGGTCTCGCCCGCGTCGGACAGCGACGGCGAGCCGACGCGCAGCCTCCTGCCCTCGACGCCCGTGTGGGTGATCGGCCAGACCAAGGATCGCGCGCTGGTGACCGAGGTCGACCCCGGCACGGCCGTGGTCACGGCGGCGTTCGACGTCGCGATCGGGTGGGTGCCGCTGGCGCGCCTCGCCCAGGAGCCGACCGTCGACTGGCTGCCGCCGAACGACCAGCTGAAGGGCGAGCGCGTGTGGGGCCCGCTCCGGGAGAAGCAGCCGACGCTCGAGCTCGGCGTGGTGAGCGACGTCCAGGGAGCCGACATCACCGTCCGGCGGCTCGCCGACGACGCCGAGATCAAGCTGCCGCGCAAGCAGCTGCGCAGCGGGCGCCTCGCCCCGGGCACCAAGGTGCTCGCGCTCTGCAAGTCGGAGAACGAGCCGGCGACGATCATCGACGTGCCGCCCGCAGGCCGCGTCGCGCGCATCCAGTGCGAGGGGGGCATGCAGAAGGAGGAGCCCCTCGCCTCGCTCCGATCGCGGCCCGATCTCCTGCCCCGCAGCCGCTAGCGCCGCCCTTTCGGAGCCCCGCCCTCCGGCCGCCGCCGAGCGGCTGGCTGCGCCGCGCCGGCAGGCCGAGCCGACCCGCCTCGCCCCTGCCGACAGGCGCGGCGCCCGCGCTGCCCGCGCTGCCACAATTCTCGACCGCCGGCCGTCCGTCGTTGACTCGTCGCGCCGGGCACCTAAGTCTCTCCCTCCCTGAGGAGCCACGATGCCTACGACCTATAGCGACCTCATCTCCGACGTCCGCAAGTCCATCCGCGAGCTCTCGCTGACTGAGCTCAAGCGCCGCCTCGACGACAAGGTCCCGATGGTGCTCCTGGATGTGCGTGAGAAGGAGGAGTACCGCGCCGGCTTCATCCCGGGCGCGATCTCGATCCCGCGAGGCTTTCTGGAGATCCAAGTCGAGCAGAGGCTGCCGGACAAGTCGGCCCACATCGTGGCCTATTGCGCCGGCGGCACGCGCTCGGCGCTCGCCGCGAAGACGCTCCAGGAGCTCGGCTACACCAACGTGGAGAGCGCCAACCCGGGCTTCACCCGCTGGAAGGACATGGCCTACCCGGTCGAGATGCCGCCCAGCCTCACGGACGCGCAGCGGGATCGGTACTCCCGGCACCTGCTCCTGCCCGAGGTCGGCGAGGCGGGGCAGGCCAAGCTGCTCGCCTCCAAGGTGCTCCTGCTGGGCGCCGGCGGCCTCGGCAGCCCGGCGGCCCTCTACCTGGCCGCCGCCGGCGTGGGGACGCTCGGCCTCGTCGACGCCGACGTCGTCGACAACTCGAACCTCCAGCGGCAGATCCTCCACGCGACCTCGCGCGTGGGCAAGCCCAAGGTCGACAGCGCCGAGATCGCGATCCGCGACCTGAACCCCGACGTGAAGGTCGTGAAGTTCCAGGAGCGCGTCGACAGCGGCAACGTCGACCGCATCTTCGAGCAGTTCGACGTCATCGTCGACGGGTGCGACAATTTCCCGACGCGCTACCTCGTGAACGACGCCTCGGTCTTCAAGAAGAAGCCGGTCGTGCACGGCTCGATCTTCCGCTTCGAGGGCCAGGTCACGACGTTCATGCCGGGCGTCGGCCCCTGCTACCGGTGCCTCTACCCCGAGCCGCCGCCCCCCCACCTCGCGCCGAGCTGCCAGGAAGCGGGCGTGCTCGGGATCCTGCCGGGGACCATCGGCATGATCCAGGCGACCGAGGCGGTGAAGCTGATCCTCGGCAAGGGGACGCCGCTCATCGGCCGGCTCCTCACCTACGACTCGCTGCGGATGAAGTTCGGCGAGCTCAAGCTGCGCCGCGACAAGAACTGCCCCGTCTGCGGCGAGTCGCCGACCATCACGAGCTACATCGACTACGAAGGCTTCTGCACGCTCGGCTGAGCGGACACGCCACGCGCGGCGCGCGCGACGACGAGCGCCCGCGCGGCGGGGCGCGCGCGACGACGACCACCAGGACCCCATCCACGACGACGAGCGCCCGCGCCGCGCGGCCGGGCGCTCCGCTGTGTCACGAGGGGTACTGGAGCACCGTGGCCTTCTCGGGCCGCTCGATCGCCTCCACGCGGCTCGTCACGATCTGCCGCTCCATCCCGTCCTGATCCATCTGGGTGAAATAGATCGGGCTGCCGACGCGCGCGTTCTGCGGCTCCGGGATCACGACGCCGTTCGGGTTGATCCGAACCGCGCCCTGGAGCTTCAGGTGCAGCGCGAGGTGGGCTGGCCTGAACTTGCGCGCGGCCCGATCGCGGACCGCGACGCAGACGTCGTCGCGGACGTGATACTCCGTGTTGCGGGTGATGAAGACCCGGTGCTTGCGGCGCTCCATGCCGGTGTAGTCCATGCTCGCTCCTTCCCGCCCTTCGGCGCGGCACGCATCGTGGCAAGGCGCGCCGCGCGTGGCCAAATTCGTCGCTGCCGCGCGGCCCCCGGCGTCCCGCACGAAATCAGGTGCCGCAGCAACTTTGTGCGAATCTCCGCGCGCTTTTGGGACGCAGCGCGCGGCGGTGCCACGATCGCGATCGCCATGTCGCGCAGCGAGCGTCTACCCGGTCCCGGTCTGGCGAAGGTCCAGCGTCCACCGCTCCTCCAGCGGAGGCACATCGAGCTCGTGACCTGCTCGACGGGGCGCCTCCACGCGCTGTTCGACAGCGCCGACGTGCTGAGCGAGGGCAGCACCCGCGACGAGGGGGGCGCGCTCGTCTACTACGGGTCGACCAGCCTGCACGTCGCGCTGCCGCCGGACGCGCCGCTGGCGGCGCTGCTCGATCGGGCGCTCACGCTCGACCCTCACCTCAGGCTGCGGGCGCTCCGCGTGGCGCACCGGGAAGCCGCCGCGCGCGCGGGGGGCCCGCTCGGGCCGATGCAGGCCGAGATCCGCTGCGGCTTCGCGGCGCGCGCCGCGGCGGTCTCGTTCGCGCTGACCGTGGACGTCACGGCGCGCGTGCTGGTAACGACGGACAGGACGGCGCGCGCGTGATGGCGATGCAAGGACCTTCCCGACGAGAGCGCGACCGCGGGCCGTGCCCCCTTGACGCGCGTGTCCACGTGGAGAACGGGAGCACTCCGGCGCGAGGCGGGGTACGCTCCCCACGACGCGCTCTGCCTCCGCCGATCCTCGGCGCGGAGCCGGTGACGCTGCGATGAGCAAGAAGGACCGTTCCGCCTCCGGAAATTCCGACAAGGTGATCCACGTCGTGTTCGGCCCTGGTGGCGGGCGGGTGTCGCAGCCCCCGCCGGCGCCGCGGGCGGGCGCGACGGAGCCGCCGCCCCCTGCGCCGGGCGCCCGCGAGCCGGTCACCGACATGTTCACCGGCACCGAGGTCGCGCGGCTGCTCGGCATCTCGCCCGGGCGACTGCGCTCGCTCGATCGCGCCGGCATCGCGGCGCCGAGCGGCCGGCGGCGGGGGCGGCGCGCGTACACCTTCTCGGACCTGATCGCGCTGCGCGCCGCGCGCGACCTGATCGCCCGCAAGGTGCGCCTGCGCGACGTCGCGCGGGCGATCGACAACATCCGGACCGCGCTCCCCAAGGTGACGCGCCCCCTCGCCGAGCTCCGCGTCGCCTTCGACGGCAAGGCGGTCGTGGTCCGGGGCGCGTCGGGCGCGTTCGAGCCGCTCACGGGGCAGATGGTGCTCGACTTCGACGTGAAGGAGCTGCGCGACGACGTCGTGCGGGTGCTCCGCCCGAAGGTGGGCCGGGAGCGCGCGCGCACCGCCTACGAGCTCTACATGCAGGCCAGCCAGCTCGATGAGGATCCGGCGACGATGGACGAGGCCGAGGCGCTCTACCGTCGCGCGCTCGAGATCGACCCGTGGCTGGCCATCGCCTACACGAACCTCGGCAACATCTGCTTCCGGCGCAACGCCGAGGAGCAGGCGGAGGCGCTCTACATGAAGGCGCTCGATCTCGACGCGGCCCAGCCGGAGGCGCAGTACAACCTCGGCTACGTCATGCTCGAGCGCGGCCAGGCGGCCGACGCCATCCGCTATTTCCAGGGCGCGATCTCGAGCGATCCGCGCTTCGCGGACGCCTACTACAACCTCGCGATGGCCTACGAGCAGATCGGCGATCCGACGAAGGCGCGCCCGTGCTGGCGCAGGTACCTCGAGATCGAGCCGACCGGCACGTGGGCCGAGATCGCGCGCAGGCACCTCTGAGGCGGGCGCCGCGGGCGTCGCCGACGCGCCCGCGACGTGGCAGGTCTTGGCGGTCGGAACCAGCGAGTGAGCGCGAGAGGTTGCCAGAGCGCGCTCCCATTCAGGAGAGGTGAACGAGATGAGCGACGTGGGATCGGCCCGGCGGGCCAAGGACGAGCTCAAGGCCAAGATCAGCGGCGAGCCGTGGTGTGTCGGCGTCGGGGTCGAGCGGGAGGACGGGGTGGGCTTCATCGTCCGCGTCAGCATCCGGTCCGGAGGAGCCGACGCGGCGCGCACGGTCATCCCGGAGCGCATCGGCGGCGTGCTGATCAAGGTGATCGAGAACGACCCCTGAGCACGGCCGATCCGCGGTCTTCAAATATCGCCAGGCCGCGCAAACCGTGTAAGCTGCGCGCCTCGTGAACGAGCGCAATCTCTCCCGCCGACTTTCCACGAGCATCGTTGACGCGTTGAAGGCGCACGGGCACATCCTCGTGGCCAGGGGCGGCGCGACGGCGCTCGCGCGCGAGCTGGAGGACAAGATGGCCGCGGACATCGCGGCCATCACGCCTCGGCTCGAGCCGTGGGCCCTCGTCGACGGAGAGCCCACGACCACGTTCGGCACCGACGAGATCGACGACCAGGTCGAGGAGCTCGTGGCGAGCCTCACGAGCACGTTGATGGAGTCCGAGCACGTCGAGGACATCTTCACCGAGGACAACGTGATCAAGCGGGATGTCTTCCGCGTGATGCGCGACGCGCTGCTCGGGCCGCGGCCCGAGCTCGGCCTCGAGGACGACGGCCCTGTGCACGTGCGCCTGGACACCCTCGGGTACGTCGCCTCGACGGTCGGCAAGCGCGCGCCGGCGCAGGTGCTGCACGAGTCGCTGACGCGCGCGGCCCAGAGCGCCGGCGGCAAGCTGACGGGCTACGATCCCGAGCTCCGCGAGGCGACCTTCTCGCTCGAGAGCAGCGACCCCGACGCGCGGCTCGAGATCGAGGAGGCGGTGGCCGACGAGCTCTCCGATCTCGTCGAGGCGAAGGTGGTGACGCTCCCGATGATGGAGCGCCGCTTCGAGCTGCAGCGCAAGATCGAGCCCGGGGCGCGCGGCGGTCTGCGCCAGCGGATCGACTCCATCGCCTCGAGGATGCTGCGCGAGGGCGGCTGTGCCGCGTCGTGGGAGCTCGCGGGCGATCGGGTCCTCAAGCTCAAGCTCACGCCGCTGTCCGAGCAGGATGCGCTCGAGGTCGACAGCCACATGACCGACTTCAGGCGTGAGGTCGCGGTGGTGCTCGGCGACCCGCTCGACGAGCTCGACGTCGCCGGGAAGCCGGCCGCCGCTCCCCTGCGCAACGACGCCCCGCCGTCGCGACGCCGCGAGCCTGCTCCGGTGGCGGTGGAGGAAGAGAGCGAAGACCTCGACGACGAGGAGGAAGAAGACCTCGACGACGAGGACGAAGACCTCGACGAGGACGAGGAAGAAGACCTCGACGAGGAGGAAGAAGACCTCGACGAGGAGGACGAGGAAGAAGACCTCGACGAGGACGAGGACGAGGACGAGGACGAGGACGAGGACGAGAACCTCGACGAGGAGGAGGCGCCCTCCAAGAAGGCCGCTCCGCGTGAGAAGCCCCGCAAGCCGGCGACGGAGCAGCCCGCGGCGAGCAAGCCCAGGGCCGTGGCGGTCCGAGGCGCGAAGAAGGAGCCGGCGAAGAAGCCGGCGGCCGCGACCAGGAAGGCGAGCGCGCCGGCGGAGAAGGCGGCGACCGGGAAGGCCGCGGCGCCGGCCTCCGTGAAGAAGGCGGCGAAGGCGCCCGCCAAGAAGGCGGCGAAGGCGCCCGCCAAGAAGGCGGCGAAGGCGCCCGCCAAGAAGGCGGCGGCGAAGAAGCGCTGATCGCGCTCAGCGGGCGCGGTTGCGGTAGACCAGGATCACCGGCACGCCATCGGGTCCAGCGATGTGATCCGGGCGCGTGGTCCCGAACGCGACCCACGCCTGGTACGCCTGCCCCAGCATGTGCTTCTCGTGGTGGTAGAGGGCGAAGTCCGCGCCCGCGACCGCCCCCACGCCGCGGATGTCCGCTCGCAGGCGCCCGTCGCGCAGCAACATCTCCCACGCCGGGCCAGCGGTGTCGTGGATGTACACCGTCCCTCGGGGTGGGACGTGCTCGTTGAGGTACGCGACGACCGCGCCCGTGGTGTACCCCCAGAACGTGCGGTTCAGCCCGAGGTTCGCCGCGCCGGGCGCGCCGCCGACCAGCGGCGTGTAGCTCGAGAGCGCCCACGGGTGCGCGTGCAGCGTCTCGGCGATGGGCGCCGCGACGACCGCCGCCCCGAGCAGCGCCGGGACCAGCGGGCCGCGCGCGAGCGCGGCCGCGCGCGTGGTGTTCGCGCCGGCGCGCGCGCGGGATCCGCGCGCGCGCCGGGAAAGCAGCAGCGCGCGTAGACCGGCGCGCGCGCGCCGCACGGCGGCGGAGAACGCGGCGCCGGCGAACAGGGCGATGAACGGGTAGGCCGTCATCCAGTGCTTCGTGCCGCCGAAGATCGGCGTGCTCGGCGAGAGCCACGCGCCGTACACAGCGGCGATGGCGAGGAACCAGAGGAGCGCCGTGCCGCCGGGGTCGTCCGCGGGCGGACGGAGCCGCGCGGCGAGCGCCCGCTCCGCGGCGAGCGCGAGCCTCCCGCCTTCCGGGGCGAGCCGCGCCGCCGCGCACGCGAGCGGATAGAGGAGGCGCTCGCGCGCTGCCGCGCAGAGCCCCGCGGCGAAGAGGACCAGCGTCACGACGGGGACCGTCGCCGCGGTCATCACGGGCGCGTAGGCCCTCGGCATCGGCGGCGTCCAGTAGTTCCGGCCGAGGAACTCCATGTTGTAGTACTCGTGGTTCAGGTGAAACGACGCGTACTCGCGGAGGCGCGGGAGCGTGTCGCGCCAGATCCACGGCCAGAGCGCGTAGAAGACGAGCGGGCCGATCGTCGCCATCGCGGCGAGCGCGGCGAGCGCTCGCCGGGCGCCTCCGGGCCGCGCAGGCGACGCCGCGGCGGCGGCCGCGGGCGCCGCCCTCGCCGCGCTCGCGCGCAGGGCGATCCGGTCCCTGAGCGCCATGCCGGCGGCGTGCGAGACGCAGACGATCGGCAAGAACCAGGAGTTGTGCTTCGTGTCGAGCGCGAGGCCGAAGGCGATCCCGGTGAGCACGGGCCACAGCGCGCCGCCGTCCCGCAGCGAGCGCCAGTAGGCGTAGGCGCACAGGGCCCAGACGGTCACGATCGGCGCGTCGAAGCACGCGAGGTGCGCCTGGTAGAAGTACCGCGGCAGCATCGCGAAGAGCGCGGCCGCGGACGCGCCGGCGAGCCGATCGCGCGCCTGCGTGCCCCAGAGGTACACGAGCGCCACCCCCACGCCCGACAGGACCATCGCGGGGAACCTGTAGCTCGTGCCCTCCATGGCGAAGAGCCCGAGCCGCTTCTGCAGGACGAGGTTGGAGAGCGCGAAGAGCGACTTGATGAGGCCGGGGTGCTCGTGGTTCACCGACCAGGCGGCGTCGACGCGCCGCGGATCGAGCGCCGCGCGCGGCGCCTCGAGGAGCGCCTGGAACCACGCGCCGTAGCGGTCCGCGGCGAAGAAGTAGAAGCCCTCGTCGCGCGCGTAGCCGAGATCGCCCGCGGTCGCGAGCAGCAGGGCGACGTACGCGGCCGCGAACGCGAGCGCGATCAGGCCGTCGGCGGGCGCGAGGGGCGCCGGGCGCTTCATCGGGTGTCCGCCTCGAAGCAGTAGTGGCGGTGCGTGTAGTCGTCGGATCTCACGGCGAACTCGACCTCGGCCCCGGCCGCGCCCGCGTGGGCGCCGAGCGGGAACTCGAACGCCGCCCACCCGTCGCCGTCGGCGTGCGTCGCCTCGCCCACGGCCTCGCCGTTCACGCGCACGGACAGCGTGACCGGCGCGCCCCGCCGCTCCCGCTCGATGATCCAGTACATGCCCGCGTGCCCTCGGATCACCGAGCCGAGCGGGACGCCGCGGAAGCGCGTGACGATCTCGCCGTCCCTCGGCGGGTGCGACCAGATGCACCGGCGAGGGCGAAACTCCTCGTCCGCGATCACCGTGACGCCCACGTTGAAGAACGGGCCGCCGGGGCACTCGAAGCGCTCGGCGGGGAACGTCGGGTTCCCGCCGAGCCCGCCGGCGGCGATCCGCGCGCGCGGGTTCCAGCGGCACGCGGCCGGAGGATCCGTGACGCGCACGTCGGCCGACGCCGGCGCGACGCTGTCGACGAAGTCGTAGACGACGCGCGCGGGCGACGGGTTCACGAGGCGCCGGAGCACGAAGGGGCCGCGCTCCTGCCGCGCCTCCTCGCGGAAGCCCGCGAGCTCCTCGGCGCGCTGGCCGAGGACGCTGATCTCGACCGCGGCCGCGTAGCGGCTCTCGTCGGGCCGGGCGGCGTCGCGGAGCGGCATCAGCTCGTCCCCGAGCGCGCGGCGCGCGGCCGGATCGGCCCACCCGGGCGCGACGACAACGAGATCCCCCGGCTGCTTCATCGCCGCGAGGGGCGCCCCCACCTCGCGCCATGCGTCGAAATCCGGAGCGCTTTCGCTGAAGTACACGTGCGCCGCGAGCTCTCCGAGGCCGAGCGCCGGCAGGCCGAGGAGGGCGAGCAGGCCGAGGGCGCGGCGCCGGCCGCGCGCGCTCGTCGCCTCGCCCGCGGGCGCGGCGGTCTCGCGGGGTTGTGCCGGGATCACGGCGGACCCTACAGCTCGATCGCGTAGACGACGCTGCCGAGCGGCATGCGCTGCATGCGCTCCTCGATCACGCCGCGGAGCGCCTTCCAGGCGCCGGCCTTCTCGACGTACGTCTCGCGGAGGCGCAGCGCGCCGGCCTTGTCGCCGCGCGCCTTGATCCCGAGCACCGCCCTCGCGAGCGCCTCCGCCGCGGCGGGCAGCTTGTCCGACTGGATCGAGAAGCACCCCTTGTCCGCGCCGTTCGCCGCGGTCTCGCCGCGGTAGAAGCCGATCGCTCCTGCGTCGAGCAGGCTGCCGAGCTGGATCGCGGCGAGGTGACCATACGGCCGCGGCTCGCCGCCCGCTGTGTACATGCCCTGACCCACCTGCCCGAGCGCCCAGATCACGTCCCTCACCTCGGACATGCGGGCGAGCGCCGGGTCGAGGACGCCCTTCTGCGCGAGCCAGCCGGTGAAGAAGAGCGCGCCGGTCTGGGCCTTGAGCTCCTCGAGCATCGAGGCGAGCGGGCCGCCGAAGAGCTCGTCGTCGGTCTTGCCCTGCACCTTGTATCCCTGCGCCGGGCCCAGGTTGTGGGCCGCCTCGTGCAGCACCGTCCCGAGCGCGGCCACGGGGCGCTCGAGGGACACGCTCTCCATCGTGGTCTTGCAGAGGAGCGACGCGGCGGCCTCCCGGAGCGCGGCGCGGCTGTCGTCGTCCTGCAGGAGGTTCACCATGACCACGGTGCGGCCGCGGCCTTCGGTCGCGACAGGCCCCCAGTTCGGCAGGCTCTGCCCTGCCGTCCCGCCGGTCGCGGCGCGCGACTCGCCGGCGTTCAGGAGGACGTCGATGAAGTCGGGCAGGTGGAAAGCGACCTTGCGCGCCCTGTACGGCGCGCCCGCGAGGGCCGCGAAGGCCGTCTCCATGTCGGACTTCACCGGATCGAGCTTCTTCTGCCAGGTCAGCGACTCCTGGTTGATCCGCGCGAAGCTCACGTGGAAGCCCGCCTTGCGGCTGCACGGCTCCCAGTAGGTCTCGTCCGGCCCCACGCGCAGGTACCACGCCGAGTTCTCGGCGTTCATCTTCGCCCAGGGCTCGTCCGCGGCCTCCCAGCGGTTGTCGAGGAACGCCTGCGACGCCGCGAGCAGGTAGGCCTTGAACGCGGCCTCGCTCGGGCTCTGGATCGCCTCGGCCGCCGCCTTGAGCTCCCGGCTCACCGCCTCCATCTCGGGCTTGTAGGCCTCGCTGTAGGGCACGGCCTTGAGGGCGCCGCGCTCCTCGACCACGACGGTGAAGGGAGAGAGGAGCGCCTTCTGATCCGGGCGCGCCTCGAGCGCAGCGCAGAACTTCTTGTCCTGCTGGAGGCGCGCCGGATAGACGCCGGTGACGCGGGGCGGCCTGCTCGGCAGCGCGCTGCAGTCCGGATTGTCACGCGTCCTCGGTTGCTGGCACCAGGGCCCCTGGTTGCGCCAGAACAGCGCCCGGCTGGCGGGGTCGTCGGCCGGGATCTGGTCGGCCATGCCGGCGGAGCCGAGCTGCTTCGCGTGGATCTGCTCGATGAGCTCGGCCACCTTGAGCAGGTGGCCGACGATGGCGCGGTCCTCGGCCGGCGCGCCGCGGAAGTCGGACCGGAGGAGCGAGGGGCGGCCGGCCGCGAGCTCCGCGAGGACGGCATCGCGGCGGCGCACCTCGGCCTCGTCGAGGCCAGCGCGCAGGTGGCCCTCGGCCTTGACCCGGGTCATCGCGGCATACGCCGACGTGAACGCCGGGGTGAAGGCCCCGGAGGCGACCCAGGCCGGCGCCGGCGTGTGGCGCCAGAGGGCGGAGACCTCGTCGGGGTCGACGGCGCCCGAGCCGTTGCGGTCGGCGATCCAGAACAGCGGGAGATCGAGCTCCACGGCGATGCGGTTGAGCTCGATCCGGGGGATCTGATCGAAGCGCGGGGCCTGGGGCGCGGCCGGGGTCGGCGTGGGCGCGGGTGTCGCGGCCGGCGGCGGCTCGGCCGGCAGAGGGGGGTGCGGAGCCGAGCAGGATGCGCCCGCGGCGAGGGCGGCGAGCCCGGCGAGGGGGGCGGCGAGCGGGGCGCGGCGGGACGGCGGGATCGGGAGGGAGATCTTCATGGCTGGAGCTCCGAGGGGCCCTTGACCTGCGAGGCGCGCGGGGCGGCCGGGAGGCCAGCGAGAGCGAGGAGGCGCGCCGCGAGAGCGCCCGGCGCCCTGGTCGCGCCGCGAGAACGCCTCCCCGCGCGATCGGCCGCCGGACTGCCAGACGCGCAGGAGCGTAGAACAAGGACGCCCGGAGAGGGGGTGTTTCTACGCGCGGGCAGGAAGGAGCGTTGTCCGGCGGCGCGGGAGCGGCCTCATGCGGAGGGACGGACGTCCGCCGCCCTGGGCAGCCGCTGCCCGAAGATGCCTGCCAGGAGCTCCCCTGCCCCGTAGTAACAGAGATAGCCGGCCAGCACGAACTTGAGAGGCACCGCCGACGCGGGCAAGAACAGCAGAACGAGGCCGGCGAGCGTCGAGCCAGCGCCCACGACGAAGAGCCACCTCGACTCCACCATTCCCTTGAGCACGATCGACGCCGCGACGCGCATCGCGCCGGAGATGAACGCCCAGAATCCAACGAAGACCGCGAACATCTCGACCATGGTACCGCGGCGGAGCACGACGAGGCCGAGGAGGAGGCTCGCCACGCCGCGCACGCGGGAGAGCAGGCGCCGGACGGGCGGCTCCCGCGACGCACCGACGAGCGACAGGGCGCCATCGATGATCGCGTAGGCGGCGAAGGCCAGGACGAGCAGGCGCCACCCCGCGGAGGAGCCCTGACCGACGGAGATCGCCAGCGCGCCGGCGCCCACGGCGAGCGCGAGGGCGCCTTGCGCGATGAGGATCCATCGGGAGCGCTCCGGGCGCGTCGGCTTCGGGAAGATCGTCCTCGCGGCGGCGAGGGCCGCGGCGACCGGGCTCTTCGTCGCCGGACGTGCGCGATCGGGCTTCGCGTCCGGGAGCACGAGGGGCATCCCGCGCTCGACGGCGCGACCGTCTTTCCACTCCAGATAGCGGACATGTCCGTCCGGAGAGATGCGAAGGAACGAGTTGAGAGGCCCGGCCCATGAACCGCTGTTGAAATACCAGTCACCGATAGCGCCTGCCTTGTGGGTGTGCCCGAGGACGGCCACGTCGTATGCGCCCGTGTCGAGCTCCGCGCGGACCCCGACCACGTGCTCGCCGAGCCGGTCCGGGTTCTGCGCCGGCGTCAATGCCCCGCTGGGGGACGGGTCCCTCTCCGTCACGCGCTGGCTCATCGCCGCCAGGCTGCGCTTCCAGATCGTCAGTATCGAGTCGCCGAACTTCTCGAGGACGTCCTCCACGCTCTCGCCGCCCTTGAGGAGAGGAGAGCCGTTCTCGTCCTCGGCGACGCCGGCGAGGATGGAGAACATGCGGCCGAAGCCAGGCTCGTCCCCGGCGTTGAACGGATCGGTCTCGTGCCCGTGGCAGAAGTGGAACCGCTTGCCGCCGAGCTGTCGGGTGAACGGCGCGCGCATGCACGCGAAGAAGGGGTGATTGAGGAGGTCCGTCTCGATGAAGTGCACGAGATCGACGTCGTGGTTGCCGGGCACGTAGACGAGCCTCAGCGCGGCGAGCTGGTCGAGGAGCGCCCGCCGCTTCACGAACAGGAGGCTGAGGTTCATCTGCCAGAGCTCGAAGAGGTCGCCGAGGATGAAGAGCTCGCCCCCCTCGCTGCCCACGTGGTCGAGGAATGCACGCAGCTGCGACGTCTTCCTGCCTGCCTCGAAGTTGTCGCGCGCGCCGCCGTCACCGATGTGCAGATCGCTGATGACGAAGATATCCCTGGCTGCGCCATCCATTGCCCTGCTCCAGGGTGGCGCGATCCCGCCATGAGCGGCGGCCGCGTCCCCCGCCCCACGCGCGTCGCAAGCCGCGTGCCGCGAGCGACGATGTGCAGGAGGGCGAGCGCCGGGCGAGCGGGCGGCGCGGGGGGCAGCGCCACACCGCACGGGCGCTTTCGACCGCGCGCGGCGCGGTAGGCTGCGCGCCGCTTACGGCGACGACACGACGGCGGGTTGCGAGACGGCGCCGTGGTTGCCGCCCTCGCCCGCGTCCTCGCCGCCGCCCGCATCTGCCTCGATCTCCTCCTCCTCGCTCACGTCGTCGACAGCGGTGCTCGACACCCGCGACAGGAGCTTCGGGGTCACCTCCTCGAACGCGTCGCCGTGAAAGTAATACCCGATCTTCCGGAGGTCGGCGTAGCGACGGACCAGGAGGGTCCAGAGCCGGTCGCGCATCGTCTCGGCCTCGCCGCGCTGCTTTGCCGCGGGCCGGCGGGCCCCCTCGGGGGTGAGGGTGTCGAGCAGCCACTCGCTCGCTTCCCGCAGCTGCTCGAACTCCTCCTGGCTGAACGGGTGCTTTCCGCGGAGCGCGACCGCGTGCTCCTCGTAGAGGTGGGCCAGCGCCATCCCGTCGCTGGCGAGATCGTACTTGCCGCTGCCGGCGCGGATCTCGGCCACGACGTCCTTCGGCAGGAGCCCCCGCTTGGCCAGGGTCTCGGCGAGCGTGAGCATCGGCTCCCGCAGCTCGATCACGACCTTCAGCTTGGCCTCGATCTCACCGGAGCTGGCCGGCTTCGCCGTGACGCGCGTGGCGGCGAAGACCAGGGCCCGGCCGAGGTCCGGCAGCGCGAGCACGTCGTCGAGCGGCAGCTCGGGCAGCGCTCGCCGAATCCGCGCGGGATCCGCGCAGGCGGCCTGGAAGCCGCGCTTCACGTTGGCGAAGGCGATCCGCACGTCCGCCCGACAGACCTCGACGTCGCGGTCCGGGAGCGCCATGGCCTGCGGGGCAAAACGCTTGTAACAGGCGTGGTAGGTTGTCTTTGCCGTGGGAGTCGCCGTGGGCGCCTTCCCGGTGTGTGCTTGTTGGGTCTTGGCTTTGGCCATCGTGGGAACCTACGTCCAGGCGAGCGCGACGGTAGGCCACAGCAGCGCCGGATGTGTGCTCGGAGGAGCGCAGGATCTCGACGCGAGGGGGATGGGGCTGCGGAGGGAGGCGCCCCCGTGGCCGCGAACCCCGGGGCGGGTGTGGATGGGGTCACGTAGTGTCATTTCGCAGGCCGATCTGTAAACGGTTGGATACACGTAGTGTCATTTCGCAGGCCGATCTGTAAACGGCGGGACACACGTAGTGTCACTCCGGATGCCCTCCTCTCGATGGGGGGACGCACGTAGTGTCACCCGGCAGGACGCCACAGCGGTGGAGCGATCCACGTGACCTCCGGTAGCGCCCGCCGTGCGGGGGCCACCGGCCGCGCTACGCCGCGCTACGGTGCAGACCGCCGGCACAGGGCCAGCTGGCGCAGGCGGGCGCGGAGGTCCGAAGGGACTGGCGCGGCGTGCAGGTCGCGAGGCCGGCGAACGCAGCGCGCCGGATACGTACAGCCGCCACTCTTCTGGATCGAGCGTCGTGGCTCCCGTTCCTGGATGCGGGCTTCCCCGCAGAGGGCCCACTCCGCTGCGGAGGCTCCGGTCCTCGACGCGCCCGTGACCTCGGCCCGCTGCGCGACGACTTCCGGGCAAGCCGCTCATCGAGCCGAAGTAGCGAGGCTCATCACGAATACCGGAGTCACCCCTCTGCCGCCGTCGCGACCTGGGAGAACGGGTCTCGGTAAACCTCGTCTACCGACAGAGCGCACCCGATCGCCTCCAGATGTGCGCCCTCTCCAGCGCGGGCCTCCCGGAGCGTCCACGAGTCGTCCTCGTTGCGGTGAAACACCTCGATGCGCTGCTCGTGCTGCGAGACGAGCACGTACTCCCGGAGCGAGGGGATCCGCCGGTAGTGCGCGAACTTCTGCCCACGGTCGTAGGCCTCCGAGCTCTCGGAGAGGACCTCGACCAGGACGATCGGGTTGAGCGCCGCGTCCTTGTCCTCGCGATCGCGCTCGAGCCTCCCGCAGACGACGCTGACGTCAGGGTACGTGGCGAGCCCGGTCGCCTGCACGCGGACGCGCAGATCGGAGGAGTAGACCGCGCAGGGTCGCCCGCGGAGCTGCGCCCGGAGCTCGGCGCCGACGCTCAGGCACAGGCGCGCGTGCTCCGGCGTCCCGCCGGCCATCGCGAAGATCTCGCCGTTCAGGAACTCGTGCTTCGTCGGGCTCGCCCGCTCCTGCTCGAGATACTCGGCGTATGTCCAGACGATCCTGCGCGCCGGCTCGTTCATGGTCCGGCAGTATGCCACGCCAGCGCGTCACGACCCTATCGTCGACGCCATGCCCACGATCCAGAGCACCGCCGAGATCGACGCCGCCTGCGACGAGCTCTTCGCGCTGTCCCAGGACTACGCTCTCCGGCTCCAGTGGGACCCGTTCCTCCGCGAGATGCGCTACCGCGACGGCGCGACCGAGCCCGCCGTCGGCGTGCGGGTGTGGGTGCGGGCGAAGAACGGGCTGTCCATGGAGGCCCGCTACATCACCCTGAACCCGCCGGAGCAGGTGGCCATCACGATGGTCGATGGGCCACGGATCTTCCGCCAGTTCTCGGGCGCATGGCTCTTCAAGGCGCTGTCGCCGCGACGGACGCGCGTCACGTTCCGCTACAACTTCACCGCGCGCCCGCAGGCCCTCGCCCCGGTGCTGGAGCCGGTGATGGCTGGCGTGCTGAGGCGCGACATCGAGCAGCGCCTCGCCGGGCTCAAGAAAAGCGCCGAGACGACGGACATCCTGCTGCGGCTGCCGGGGCGCGGCCCGGCAGCCCTCTGACGCGCAGGCAAGGCCGCGCCGCGGGAGCTCAGCGCGAGCCGCGCTCCGTGGACCCGCTCACCGCGAGGCCGCGCGCGTCCGGCGACGGGCGCCCGCGAGCGCGAGCCCGAGCCCCGCGAGCGCGAAGGCGAGCCCGCCGCCCTGCCGCCCCTCGCCGCCGACCCGGCACCCGCAGCCGCCGTCGTCGCCCTCCGCGTCTGGCTCGGACGCCGCGCCGCCGCCGCCCGCATCCGCGCCGCCCCCGCCCCCGCCGGTCCCGCCGGCGCCCGCGTCGGGGCCGGGCGGCACCGCGCAGGCGTGCGCCTCGAGGTCGCAGGCCTCGCCGTCATCGCAGTCCGCATCACTCACGCACGCGACGCACGCCGGCGTCCCCTCCACGAGGGCGCAGCGCGGCGCCGCCGCGCTGCACGGGTTGCACGAAGGCCCGCAGAAGGCGTCGATGACACACGGCGCACACAGCGCGGCGTCGTTGCAGTAGGAGCCCGCCTCGCAGCCGTTGTTTCCGCTCTGGCCGACGAACTCGCGGCCGCACTGCGCGCAGGCGTCCTCGTCCGGCGCGGAGGCGTCGCCCGCCACGCTCCGATGGAACGCCGCCGGCGCGAGGAGCGTGAAGCCGGACTCGGCGAGGTTCGTGCCGGCGGCCTCGCCGGACTTGAGCTGAAAATCCTGGAACTCGCCTACCAGGAGCGACACCTCGAGCTCTGAATGCTCGACGATCGCGGCATAGAGGATCTCGACGGGGTACAGGCCCTCCTCGCCGAACGTGACGGTATTCGTCATTCGCCAGCTGGGCGCGCCGAGCGCGGGTGGCTGCACCAGCACCGGATAGGCGGCCTGCACCGAGTCGTAGATCACGAGGGCCACGGCGTCGTCGGCGTAAATGCCAAAGTGGACAGGCTGCCCGATGTAGTCGCTCGGCACGGCCAGGTACCCGCGCAAGCGCATGCCGAACGCCGCGTCGGGCTCGTTCGCGACGAAGTCGCACCCTCCTGCCGGGCAGTCGGAGACAGCGTCCGTGAAATCGCCGAAGCTCGCCCCGCTCCCGGCGTCGTACTTGTTCGAGAGATCGAGCGGTGTGCGCACCACGGAGCTCACGAGCTCTTCCTCCCCCGCGTCGAAGAACGCGCTCATCTTCTCGATGAAGCCCGCGCTTTCGCCCGTCGGAACCCAGAAGTCGACATCCGGCGCGGACGATGGCCTTTGCGCGGCGCACAGGCCCGTTCCTCCCTCGGCGGGGAGCGGCGCTACAGGACCTCCTTCGATGATCACTGGCTCGGCGTTCGCGGAGCCCGGTGCTCCCAGCGCCGTGGAGAGGGCGAGCACGAGAGAGATCGTCAGCTTGGGACATCGGTGGAACATGGTCGCTCCTGGCAAGGAAAACAGCGCAACTGCGCGGCCGCTCGCATGCGACCCGCGATTCACGGCACGTTATCCCGCGCTCGTAACGCGGAGCCCGGAAATCCCCCTCGCGGGCACGATCCCGACAGCGAGCAGCGGAGTGTCCGCCCGCGGCGCTCCGTTCGTCGCCGGCGCGCGCGCGGGCCACGCCCTCATCCGCCTAGAAAACCGATCACGTTGATCGAGCGAGAAGTGAACCGCCAAGGCGCCATAAGACGCCAAGATTTTTGTGATTTTCTTGGCGTCCTTGGCGCCTTGGCGGTTCGAATTCTGCTCTCTTCTGGCGGTTTCAACCCGTTTGTCGTTCTAGCCGCGCGAGCGCCTCCCGCGACGCTCCGGCCCCGGGGTGGCGCAGGCGCGCCCGCAGCGCCGCTGCCTCGGCGAGCAGCTCCCGCCCTCGCGCGCGCTCCTCGCCGCGCGCCGCCGCCGCGCGCGCCACGCCCGCCCAGTGCAGCGCGTCCGCCCTCGCCCACGCGTCCTCGCCCGCCCACGCCACCGACGAGTCGGCGAGCGCCGTCGCGGACGCCGCCGCCCCCGCGCCGCGCGCGAGCGCGCACCGCGCGGCGACGACCGCGAGCCGGGCGCGGAACGGGCCGAACCCGCACGCCTCGGCGACATGCAGCCCCTCCAGCGCCTGCCGCGCGCCGTCGTCGAGCCGGCCAGCGGCGAGCGCGATCCGCGCCGCGAGCTCGTGGCACCGCAGCGCGACCTCCACCTCGCCCGTCGCGGCAGCCCAGCGGCGCGCCTCGACGAGGTGCGCCTCGGCCGGCGCGACGTCGCCGCCGCCGCCGTCGCCGCCGTCGCCGCCGTCCAGCAGCGCGAGGCCGAGCAGCGTGTGGCCGTGCGCGACGTGCCCCTCCCAGCCCCTCCGCCTGCACTCGGCGATGTTCCGCTCCGTGGCCTCGCGCGCCTCGTCGCGGCGCCCGAGCGCGAGCGCGTGCTCCGCCTCCCAGAGCGCGCGGCGCGCCACCGGCGCGTCGCCCAGCGCCCGCAGGCGCGCGAAGCGCTCGCCCGCCGCGTCGACCTCGCCGAGGTCGTGCAGCACCGCGGCGAGCAGCGCCAGCGCGCGCACGGCGTGGACCTGGTCCACGTGGGCCGCGGCGCGACGGGCGCCCCCCGCGGCGCCGCCGGCGATCTCCGCCGACCGCTCGAGCAGGCGGCGCGCGCCGGTCAGATCGCCCCGGAGCCGCTCCGTGTACGCCAGCGTGCGCAGGCCGGTCGCGATCGGGGCCGGGTCGGCGAGCGCCCCGGCGATCTCGTTGTGCGCCTCGTAGCAGGCGCAGGCGAACGCGAGATCCCCGAGCGCGCCCGCGTAGAGCCCCGCGTCGTACGCGAGCGAGGCGCGCACCCGCGCGGGCAGCGAGGCGGGCATGCCGCGGGGGTCGTCGCCGCCGGCGAACGCGCGCAGGATGCGGGCGCCGCGGGCCATGTCGCCGAGCTTGAGCCCGAGGTGCGCGAAGCCGCCGAGGGCGAGCGCGTAGATCTCGTACGCCTCGCCCGCGCGCCCGGCGCCGAGCAGCTCGGTGAGGATGGCCTCGTACGCGTCGACCGCCTCGCGTTCCCGCGGCGCCCGGCGCGGCGCCTCGTCGAGGCGCGGCGGCGGCGCGGCGCTCCCCGCGGCGTGGACGCGCTCCGGCGACACGCCGAGCAGCGACTTGAAGTGCTGCCGCACGAAGGGGTGCGTCGAGTAGCAGCGCTCGCCCGGGCGCGCCGCGAACACGAGCCCCAGCCGCTCGAGCCGGGCGAGCCCGCGCGCGAGCTCCGCGGCGCCCCACCCGGCCATGGCGCCCGCGATCTCGCCGCCGGCCCGGACCAGCTGGAGCAGCGCCTCCTCGCCCGCGCCGCCGGGGAACACCGAGAGGCGCGCGAGAAGATCCCGCTCGCCCGGCGGCAGCGCGCGCGCGTAGGCCGACAGCACCGAGCTCAGGCGGCGGGCGAGGACGTCGTCCTGCTCGGCCCCGGCGAGGTGCGCCGCCTGCGCCGCGGAGAGCCGCCCCGCGTCGCCGCCGAGGAACGCGCCCACGTAGGAGCCGACGACGGCGACCGAGAGCGCGTGGCCGCCCGTCGCCTCGAACAGCGCGCCGAGGGCGCCGTCGTCGCCGCGGATGCCCCAGCGGCGCAGGAGCGACGCGGCGTCGCCCTCGCAGAGCGGCTCGGGCCGGATCGTCGCGAGCCCGCCCTCGGCCCAGGCGGACAGATCCGCGAGCTCGAAGCGCGACGTGACGAGCGCCCGCGCGCCGCCGAGCCCGGACGCGATCGCGCAGAGCAGCCGCCGGAGGAGCGCGTCGTGGAGCTCGCCGTGCGCGCGCCCTGCGCCCCCCTCGGCCTGCACGGTCTCGAGCCCGTCGAGCACGAGCAGGTGCGGCGGCCCCCGCCCCAGCGCCTCCTTCAGCCGCGCGAGCTGCTCTCCGGGCGCCTCGGGCCGCGGCGCCGCCAGGCCCGAGGCGCCCGCGCCCGGCGCGAAGTAGGCGGCCGCCTGGTCGAGGAACGCCTCGGTCCTGGGGTCGTCGTAGAAGCTCCAGACGAGCACCCCGCCGGGCCGCGGTGCGTCGCCGAGCCCCTGGAGGAAGCGCTCGGCGATCGCCGTCTTGCCCGCCCCGCCGACGCCGAGGAGCGCGATCACCCGGGGGCGCGGCGGCGAGCCGCCGGCCCACGCGGCGAGCCGATCGAGGATCTCGGCGCGCCCGACGAAGTGCCGCGCTCGCTGGAGCGTGTGCGCGTGCAGCGGGCGCCACGCCGGGGCGGCTCCCCGCGACGGCGCGGGCGCGCCGGCCGGCGCCTTCTCCCCTGCCTTCTCGTGGAGCGCCTCCCCCGCCCCGGCGGGCGCCTCCGCGGCCTGGCTCGCCGCACCCGCTTCCTTTGCGGCGGGATCCGCCGCCGGCGCGGCCTCGGCCTCGGCCTCGACGACGAGCAGCTCCGCCTCGGCGAGGCCGAGCTCGGCGCCGAGCCGCTCGAGGATGCGCCGCCGGGACGGGCTCCGGACCGAGAAGCCGAGCCGCGGATCGTTGACGGCGCCCGACTCGTAGCGGCGGTAGGTCCGCACGTCGACGCCGATCGACGCGGCGACCTGCTCCTGCGTCAGGTCGAGATCGAGCCGCGCCCGCTGGAGGAGCGTGTGGTTGAAGCGGACCGCGGGCTCCGCGCCGCGGCCCGCCCTGGAGACCCGTGCCATCGGTGCGAGCGCTCGATCATCGGCGATGGGGCGCTCTCCTGTCCACCGCGCTGCCCGGTCCTGCCCGGTCCTGCCCGGATCCCGCCCTTCCGGATCCGGTCCGCCCGAACCCACGCTCCACGCATGAGCACCCTGCACGCCGAACGGACCGCCCAGTGCACCGACTACACCGACGATCTCCGCATCTTCACGGTGACGAACGTCCTGTCGCCCGAGGAGTGCGAGGCCTTCATCGCGCTCGCCGAGGCGCGCGGCTTCGAGCAGGCGCCGATCGGAGGCACCGAGGTGATCAACCTCGAGGTGCGCAGGAACGGCCGCGTCATGATCGACGATCCGGACCTCGCCGCGAGCCTCTGGGAGCGGCTCGCGCCCTGGATGCCGCCGCGCTTCGGCCTCCACCGCGCCGTCGGGCTGAACGAGCGCTTCCGCTACTATCGCTACACCGAAGGCGAATATTTCAACTGGCACGGCGACGGGTCGTTCGTGCGATCCGACGGCGAGCGGAGCCTGTTCACCGCGATGATCTACCTGAACGACGACTTCGAGGGCGGCACGACCGATTTCTGGGGCGGCCGGAGCATCGCCCCGCAGCGCGGGATGGCGCTGCTGTTCGAGCACCGCCGGCTCCACCGCGGCGCCGCCGTGACACGGGGGAGCAAGTACGTCCTCCGCAGCGACGTGATGTACCGGCGCGGCTGATGCCAGCGCCGCGCGTGCGCCGGCGCTCGGCGCCTCAGCGCGGCGCCGCGGTCGCGCCGGCGCCGAGCGCCTCGGCGAGGCGCGGCAGCACCTCGCCGGCGCGGGCCTCGATCTTCAGCGCGCCGAGCTCCTCGCCGCGCGCGGCGCCGAGGTTGATCATGGCGATCGGGATGCCTCGCTGCGCGGCGCGCAGCACGAAGCGGTAGCCCGAGAAGACCGCCAGCGACGAGCCGACGACGAGGAGCGCGTCCGCCGCGTCCACCAGCGCGAACGCCGCGTCGACGATCGGCCGGGCCACGTTCTCGCCGAAGAGGACGACGCGCGGCTTGAGCGGCCCATCGCAGCGGAGGCACGGCGGCGCACGGAAGCCCGCCACGCGCTCGGCGGGCAGGTCGGCGTCGCCGTCGGGGGCGAGGTCGGCCGTGAGGCGCAACCAGCCGGGGTTCTGGGCGAGGAGCCGCTCCTGGAGGGCGGCGCGCCGCTCCATCGCGCCGCACGCGAGGCAGGCGACCTCGGAGAGCGTCCCGTGCAGCTCGATGACGCGACGGCTGCCCGCGGCCTGGTGGAGGCCGTCGACGTTCTGCGTGATGAGGCCCTCGAGCTGCCCCGCGTGCTCGAGCCGCGCGAGGGCGCGGTGGGCGGGGTTCGGCTCGGCCCTGGAGAACCGCTCCCAGCCGATCACGGCGCGCGCCCAGTAGCGCTGCCGGATCTCGGCCGAGCGGCAGAACTCCCGCCCCTGGATCGGGTTCCGCGCGCGGCGCCGCGTCTCGGGCCCTCGATAGTCGGGGATGCCGGACTCGGTGCTGCACCCCGCGCCCGTCAGCGCCACGATCCGCCTGCCGCGCAGGAGCGCGACGAGGTCGTCGAGCGGATCGGCCGGACGCGCTTCGCTGAGCGACATATGCCCGGGTTGTGGCCCGCCACGGCGCGCGCCGCCAGGCCAGCGTGCGTCGACCGCCCGACCATGCAACCGAGGCAACCGAGCGTGCAATGAACACGCAGCCGCGCATGCAATCGAGCGTGCAATCGAGCGTGCAACCGAGCAACGGAGCTCCCCCCACAACATCTCGCTTGACCGGCTCACTGCACCACCATATGTAGTGCCCATGTTGGTGCCTCGGGCTTCGGCCCGGGCTCAAAAGGGAACCCGGTGTGAATCCGGGGCTGCCCCGCAGCGGTAAGCGAGAACGATCTCCACGACGCGCACTGGCCCTCGGGCTGGGAAGCGGTGGACCGTAGGAACCCGGCGAGAGCCGGAGCGCTCGTGAGCCCGAAGACCTGCCAACATCCTGCGCTGGGGAGACATCCGGCGCCGGTTTGACCTGGAAGCCTCGCGGGAGGCGGGTAGGTCCGAGCTGGCGCAGACTCTCGCGCTTGTCCCGGTTCCGACCCCCTCCCGCGCTGTCTTCCTTTCGCCCGCGGGGGCGAGCGGTCGGTCCGAGGGCTCCTCCAAAGAGCCTGGCGCACCCGTGCGCATCGGCTGGCCTCTTCGCTCTCGCGGCATCGACGCGAGCGGTCCGGGACCGCTCGGAACGAGCACGAGGAGGATGCCATGCTGAACGAACCGTTGGTGAAGAGCAACGGCGCGGCGCCGTTGCGCGCGCTCCACGCCCCCCACGCACTCCACGCACCTCATGCGCCCGCCATGACGAGCGCCGGCGCGGAGGAGACGCCCCCGCACACGACGATGCGGGTGAAGAAGAGGAACGGGTCGAGCGAGCCCGTGGACGTCAACAAGATCGTACGGGCTGTGAGCCGCTCGTGCGCGGCCCTGTCCGACGTGGACGCGCTCCGCGTCGCGACAAAGACCATCAGCGGCCTCTACGACGGCGCGACGACGCGCGAGCTCGATCAGCTCTCCATCCAGACGGCGGCGTCGCTCATCGCCGATGAGCCCCAGTACGCGAAGCTCGCGGCGCGCCTGCTCGCCACGTACATCGACAAGGAGGTCCGCAATCAGGAGATCCACGCCTTCTCGCAGTCCGTCGCCGTGGGGCGGCGGCTGGGCCTCATCAACGATCGGCTCCACGGCTTCGTGGCGCAGAACGCCCGCAAGCTGAACGACGCCATCGAGCCGAGGCGGGATCACGAGCTCGAGTACTTCGGCCTGCGGACCCTCTACGACCGCTACCTGCTGAAGCACCCCGAGACGCGCCTCGTCCTCGAGACGCCGCAGCAGTTCTTCCTGCGCATCGCGTGCGCGCTGTCCGAGACGGCGGCGCAGGCCGTCGAGCTCTACCGGCTCTTCTCGTCGCTCGATTACCTGCCGAGCTCACCGACGATGTTCAACTCCGGGACGAGCCACGAGCAGCTCTCGAGCTGCTTTCTGCTCGACTCGCCGGACGATCACCTCGAGACCATCTACCAGCGCTACACCGACGTCGCGATGCTCTCGAAGTTCTCGGGCGGCATCGGGCTCGCCTACCACCGCGTGCGCTCGCGCGGCTCGCTCATCGAGAGCACCAACGGGCACTCCAGCGGGATCGTGCCGTGGCTCAAGACGCTCGACGCGTCCGTCGCGGCCGTGAACCAGGGCGGCAAGCGCAAGGGCGCGTGCTGCGTCTACCTTGAGCCGTGGCACGCCGACGTCGAGGAGTTCCTCTCGCTGCGCGACAACACGGGCGACGAGGCCGCGCGCACGCACAACCTGAACCTCGCGAGCTGGGTCCCGGACCTCTTCATGAAGCGGGTCGAGGCCGACGGCGAATGGAGCCTGTTCGACCCGAAGGACGCGCGCGATCTCCCCGATCTCTACGGTGAGGCGTTCGAGCGTCGCTACGTCGAGGCCGAGCGGGCGGGCCTCGCCAAGAAGACGATGAAGGCCCGCGAGCTCTACGCGCGGATGATGCGCACGCTCGCGCAGACAGGCAACGGCTGGATGACGTTCAAGGACAAGTCGAACCGCGCCTGCAACCAGACGGCGCTGCCGGGCCGGATCGTCCACCTCTCGAACCTCTGCACCGAGATCCTGGAGGTGACCTCGAACGAGGAGTCGGCCGTCTGCAACCTGGGCTCGATCAACCTCGCGCGCCACACGGCCACGCTGGCGGACGGCGCGGTCGCGTTCGACTTCGAGAAGCTCGCGCGCACGGTGCGGACCGCGGTCCGCCAGCTCGACCGCGTCATCGACCTCAACTACTACCCCATCCCCTCGACGAGGCGATCGAACCTCCGCTGGCGGCCCGTCGGGCTCGGGCTCATGGGCCTGCAGGACGTGTTCTTCCAGATGCGCCTGCCCTTCGACGCCCCGGCCGCGCGGGAGCTCTCCAGGCGGATCTCGGAGGAGGTGTATTACAACGCGCTCTCGACGTCCGCGGACCTCGCGGCGGAGAAGGGGCGGCACCCGGCGTTCGACGAGACGCGCGCCGCGCGCGGAGAGCTCCAGTTCGACGCGTGGAACGTCGTCCCGGAGGACGCGGCGCGCTGGGAGGCGCTCCGCGCGCGCATCCGCGCCGAGGGGCTCAGGAACTCGCTGCTCGTCGCCATCGCGCCGACGGCCACCATCGCGTCGATCGCGGGCTGCTACGAGTGCATCGAGCCGCAGGTGTCCAACCTCTTCAAGCGCGAGACGCTCTCGGGGGACTTCCTGCAGATGAACCGCTACCTGGTCGCGGAGCTCAAGCGGCTCGGCGCCTGGAACGACGCGGTGCGCGCCCGGCTCAAGCTCGCGGAGGGCTCGGTCCAGGGCATGGACGAGCTGCCCGAGCAGCTCCGCGCCGTGTTCCGGACGGCGTGGGAGATCCCGATGCGCTCGCTCATCGACATGGCCGCGGATCGCGGGGCGTTCATCGATCAGAGCCAGTCGCTGAACCTCTTCATCGAGAACCCCACCATCGGCCAGCTCTCGAGCATGTACTTCCACGCATGGAAGAAGGGGCTCAAGACGACGTACTACCTGCGATCGCGCCCCGCGACGCGCATCACCAAGGCCACGGTGGAGGCGGCGCCGGCGAAGGCGGCCGCGGACGTGGCGTGCGCGCTCGAGAACCCCGAGGCCTGCGAGGCCTGCCAGTGAGCCGCGTCAGCCGCCCCGCGCGCCTCCTCGATCCGGGCCAGTGCCTCACGCTGCGCCCGATGGCCTATCCGGCCTTCTTCGAGATGTACCGCTCCGCCATCAAGAACACGTGGACCGTGGAGGAGGTCGACTTCTCCACGGACGTGGGCGACCTGCGGAAGATGACCGACGCGGAGCGGCACCTCGTGCAGCGCCTCGTCGCGTTCTTCGCCACGGGGGACTCCATCGTGGCGAACAACCTCGTCCTCAACCTGTACAGGCACATCAACGCCCCGGAGGCGCGGATGTACCTGTCCCGGCAGCTCTACGAAGAGGCGCTCCACGTCCAGTTCTATCTGACGCTCCTCGACACGTACATCCCCGATCCCGAGGACCGTCACCGCGCCTTCGCGGCCGTCGAGAACATCCCCTCGATCCGCCAGAAGGCCGATTTCTGCATGCGGTGGCTCGATTCCGTCGAGTCGCTCGGCCGGCTGGAGTCGCGCGCCGAGCGGCGGCGGTTCCTCCTGAACCTCATCTGCTTCGCCGCGTGCGTCGAGGGGCTCTTCTTCTTCGGCGCGTTCGCGTACGTGTACTTCCTGCGCTCGCGCGGCCTGCTCCACGGGCTCGCCGCGGGGACGAGCTGGGTCTTCCGCGACGAGAGCGCGCACATGCGCTTCGCCTTCGAGGTCGTGAGCACGGCGCGGCGCGAGGAGCCCGAGCTCTTCGACGCCGGGCTCTCGCGGTCGATCCTCGACATGATGGATGAGGCGATCGCCTGCGAGGCCCGGTTCGCCGAGGATCTCCTCGGCGCCGGCGTGGCGGGCATGTCGGCGCGCGACGTGCGCAGCTACCTGGAGTTCTGCGCCGACCAGCGGCTCGCCACGCTCGGCATGCCGAAGCGCTACGGGGCGAAGAACCCGTTCTCGTTCATGGATCTGCAAGACGTCCAGGAGGTCACGAACTTCTTCGAGCGCCGCGTCTCCGCGTACCAGGTCGGCGTCTCCGGGGAGGTCGTCCTGGACGCCGCTTTCTGACGCCAATCAACCGACGCACCCCCGCGGGGCCGATCAGAGCCCGCCGATCCCTCGCGGCGGGAGCCCGATCTCGGTGTCGACGGTCGCGTCCTCCAGCGGCTCGAGCGCGCCGTTCGCCGCCACCTTCCAGCGCCGGAGCTTGCTCCTCTCCGCGTCGCTCAGCAGGCAGACATCGCCGCAGCCGGGCGAGCAGTGGACGCCGCCGAAGGCGTAAGACTGGGTCGCCTCGGCGAGCGTCGTGACCTCGCCCGTGGTGATGCTCACGGAGAAGGCGCGGTCCCCGGCGGACGCGCCGCCCGCGTAGGCCGTCCCGAGAAGCACGTCCTCGGAGGCGAAGACGAGCGTGGGCTGGACCGCGGCGCCGAGCGCCCTCGCCACGCCGAGCCGCTCGATCTCCTCCGGGGGCGAGGTGCGAGCGTCGTAGATCACGACATCGCTCGTCGCCGGATCGTACTCCATCGCCTCGACGTCGAAGCGGCTCGAGCAGGCGACCGCCAGCCGCTCTCCCGAGGGCGACACGGCGAGACGCCCGCAGCCGTAGAGCCCCTGCACGTCGACCGTCCATGTGACGGCGCCCTCGGCCGGCGAGACGCCAACGAAGCGCCCTTCGCCCACGGTCGAGAGGTCCGCGGCGAGCCGGCCGAGGGCCACGACAACGTCGTCACCGACGCGCGCCATGCCCGACGGGCGCGGCAGGAGCCCCTCTTCCTCCTCCGGCAGGGCGATGCGCCCCGCGATGGAGTACTCCTTCGTGTCGACGATCAGGAGATCGCCGCCCTCGTCGAACGGCTCCACGCCAGGGCTCGGGTTGCTCCCGTAGCGCGACACGAGCGCGCGATCCGCGCCCACCTCGATGTAGTCCTGAGGGTTCGACTCGAACCCCTGCCCGACCGGGAGCTGCGCGAGGACCTCGGCCGTCTCGAGATCCATCCAGGTGATCACGTTCGTTCCGAACCGATCGAGCAGGACGACGCGGCCGGACGGCGACGCCACCCCCGGGACATCGACATCGCCGGACAGCGCGAGGCTGAGCCCCGGCTTCGCCGCGCCGCTCGACACGAAGGAGGGCGACAGCGTGGTCCCGTCGAGCGCCGACACGGCGATGTTCGTCGACTGGTAGTCGCTCGTCACGATGACAACGCCGCTCTCACACGCGTCGTCGCCGCCGCCGTGGACGCCGCCCGTCGACGGCGGCGGCGAATCCACGTTGCACCCGAGGATCGGAATCGAGATCGCGAACGCAAACAGACTGATCTTCACCATGTTGACTCCAGTGTGAAAAACACGCTCCGCCCCGGGAGCGGAAACCCGACGACATCCGTGCGCCGCGCGTCCAGGAGGTCCGCGACGCGAGCTCTCACCGCAAGGTGCCCGCTGAGCCACCTCGCCTCCGCGTCGAGGTCGAGGGTCGCTTGCTCCGCGATCACGCCGAGGCCGGCGGGGTCGGCGTACCGGCTCGACTGGTACACGGCCCGGAGCTCGCCCGACGCGCCCGAGAACACGGCGCCGCCCGGGCGCTTCCACTCGGCGTGCAGGCGCGGCGCGACGACGAGGCGCGAGCGGAACGGGAGGAGGTCGTTCCTCGTCGTCCGCCCCGGCGTCGTGTCCCGCGGATCGAGCAGCGTCGCCGCGATCTCGGCGCGGAGGAACCGGGTCACCTCGACCCCGGCCAGGAGCTCCGCGCCCACGACGCGGGCGCGGCCGACGTTGTACGGGCTCACGTAGCCCTGGCCGGACTTCTCGTAAGCGACGAGCCCGGAGACCACGCTCCCGAACGCGAACACGTCGAGGAAGGCGCCGCGCAGCACGGCGCCGCGCCCCGTCTGCGCCCGGATCCCGGCCTCGATCGTGGCGCCCGACTCCGGCTCGAGCGCCGCGTTGCCGTGGACGACGCCGGAGACGCCGTACACCTCGCCGAGCGTCGGGACGCGGACGTAGCGGCCCACGGTCGCGAGGAGCCGGAGCCGGTCGCTCCCCACTTCCACGCCGACCCGCCCGGTCGGGACGAGCACGTCGCAAGGGCGCTCGCGGTCCGCGCCGGTGGCGTGGCACTCCCCGCTCGCGAGGGCGTGCAGCGCGAGCCCCTCGCCGAGGCGCGCCTCCGCGCTGACGGCGCCGCGCGCGAACGAGCGCCGCGCCCGCGCGACCGGCACGTCGTCCGGCGCGCGCGAGATGCCCTCGCGCGCGACCGAGAGCACAGGCCGCACCCGGAGCCGGTCGGCGAAGGAGAGCGTCGCCCCGAGCGTCTGCTCCAGGCGGCGGCCGGCGAGCCGGAGCTCCGGCGTCTGCAGCGCGAGCTCGAAGAGGGGGTCGTGGACCTCCGACCGCGCCTCGATGAACGAGGTGCGCGCCTCGAGCGTGTGCTGCGCCTCTCCGCCGAACGGCACCCGCGCCGCGACCGACGCCAGCGCGCGCCGCGACTCCCCCCGCGCCTCGCGGGACGGCAGGAGCGCGAGCCTCGGCACGCCCTGCTCGCGATCGGTGCCGTTCGCGATCACGTCGACGATCGCGCCGCCCCCGAGCTCGACGCGCGCGAGCGCCCAGGCGTCGATCGTGCGCACGTCGGCGTTCTGCCGGCGCTCCAGGGTGTCGTCGCTCTCGTCAAAGAGCGTCCCGCGATCGTCCACGAACGCGTAGCGGTTCTCCGCGGCCTCGGCGCTCACCCCGACGAGCGCGCTCACCGGGCCCGCGCTGGCGCCGGCGAACGCCCACCCGCGCCGCGCGCCGAGCGAGCCCGCCATGGCGCCCGCGCCGGCCGTCGTCCGGGAAGGCCGCCGCGGCTCGAAGAAGATCGCGCCGCCGGGGCCGAGGCGGTCGGCCTCGATGGGCGCGTGGCCGCGGTAGATCTCGATGCGCTCGATGAGCCAGAGGGGCACGAGGGAGAGATCCGCCGTCCCCACGACGTCGTCGTTCAGGCGGACGCCGGCGAGGTACACCGGCGTCTGCGTGGCGGTCGCTCCCCGGAGGGCCGCTGTCGCCGGCCCGCCGAAGCCGCCCGTCTCGATGATGAGCACGCCCGGCTGCGTGCGGAGCACGTCCGCCGCCCCGAGCCCCGCGCCGGTGAGGCGCTCGCGGCCCAGCACCGACCCCGCGACGGACCTGTCCTTGGGCGGCGCGGGCGCGCGCAGGTGATCCCCCTCGACGCGCACCTCCAGCGGGTCCGGCCCCGGCGGAGCGGCAGCGCGACCGCCCTCCTGCTCGGCCTCCGGCCTGCGCGCATCGTCGGCGCGGGCGGCCGGCAGGGCCGCCACGGCGCTGCAGGCGGCGAGCGAGAGCCAGCACGCCACGCCAGCGCTCCGGCGCCGCCGCGACCGACGATCCGAGGAATCAACCATTCACGCGCCGCCTGCCCGCGTCGACCCAGCGCTGCTCCGGGTGAGCCGAGAGCCGAAGCGAGGGGGCTGCGTGACGGGCCGCGACACCGCGCGCGAGCGAGGTGGTCTAGGGCCTGGGCGCCTTCCCCTCGAAGGCTCAGGTCAGCGCGCGCCGGCGCACCGGCGCGCGCACCTTCGGCAGGTCTTCGGACTCACGGGCGCTGCGGCCGTCGCCGGTCGCTCTCCTACACATCACCGCTTCCCAGGCTGCTCTGGTGCGTGCCCAGTGCTTCTTGGTGATGGTCGTTCCCGTTCACCGCTGCGGGGGCAGTCCCGGATTCTCACCGGGTTCCCTTTTCAGCTCGCCCGGTGATGGCCGGACGAGCACCGATGGCGGGGCGACTCGTCGCACCCGTCACGCAGGATGTCAACGCAGAAGCGAAGACCCGGAGCGCCCCGTCCACAAGCCCACCGGCGACGCACACCCGAGACAGAACCGGGAGTCCCTTGACAGTCGTGCACGCGCGTGCCATGAGTCACTTGAAACTGATTTTCTTTATCAGTTATCAGGAACGAGCGGCCAGAGACCTGACGTCCAGCGCCCGATGACCTGAGCCCACGTGGCTCTCGACGCCCATCGGAGCTGAATGTGACGAGTTCCATCTCGATACCGGCCGCTGTCGCGCTGCCCGCGGTGAACGCAGGGCAGCTGTTGAAGCAATACACCCCCGAGTCGGCGTTCTTCTTCGCGTCGCCGACACGCACCCTCCTCGCGCAGGGCGTACACGACATGATCCTCGAGCCGAACGGCGCGGATCAGGGCGACCGCCTCGCGGACCGCGTCACGAGGGTGCTCGCGTCGGCGTCGAGGGCCGGCGCCGGCGCCGGCCAGAACCTCCCCATGGTGGTCGGCGCGGTGCCGTTCAACAGCACGTCGCCGGCGCACCTCATCGTGCCGCGGGCGATCCAGAGCGCGGGCCCGCTCAACCCCACGTCGGAATCGCCGCGGGCGCACCTGCCGATCACCGTCCAGGAGCTGCGCCAGGTCCCGGAGCCCCGCGACTACGTGCGCGGCGTCGAGACGGCGGTGGGCCTGATGCGGTCCGAGGCGCTGAGCAAGGTGGTCCTCTCCAGGATGCTGGAGATGGTCCTGCGGGAGCCGGTCGATCTCCGCCTCGTCCTCCAGCGCCTCTCGCAGCAGAACCGGAACGGCTACACCTTCGCCGCCAACCTCTCGGATCCCATGGCGGGGCTCTCCAGCGCGGAGCGCGGCGTCGCGACGTCGCGCGCGCGGACGCTCCTCGGCGCGAGCCCGGAGCTGCTCCTGTCGCGCTCCGGGCTCCGGGTGATCGCCAATCCGCTCGCCGGCTCCGCGGTCCGCAGCCCCGACCCCGACGAGGACCGCCGGCGCGCGATCGCCCTGCTCGCGTCCGAGAAGGACCGGCACGAGCACGCGATCGTCGTCGACGCCGTCGCCGCCGCGCTCCGGCCGTTCTGCCGGCGCCTGAGCGTCCCCGACGAGCCCTCGCTCACGCAGACCCCGACGCTGTGGCACCTGTCGAGCCGGCTCACCGGGGAGCTGCGCGATCTCTCGATCTCCTCGATGAAGCTGGCCACCGCGCTGCACCCGACCCCCGCGGTGTGCGGATACCCGACGGACCGCGCCCGCGAGGCCATCGGGGCGATCGAGCGGTTCGATCGCGGGTTCTTCACGGGGCTCGTGGGCTGGTCCGACGCCAGCGGCGACGGCGAGTGGGCGGTCGTCATCCGCTGCGCCGACGTCGCGGGCCGGGCGCTCCGCCTCTATGCCGGGGCCGGGATCGTCATCGGTTCGAACGGCGAGCACGAGCTCGCCGAGACCACCGCCAAGCTCGGGACGATGCTGAACGCGCTCGGCCTCGACCAGGCGCCGGAGAAGGCATGAGCGCTCCGGAGGAGAGCCGGCCGGCGCCCGCGCAGGCGCGACCACAGGCGCTCGACGGCTGGACTCCGTGGCCGGCCGCGGTGGCCGATCTCTACCGGCGCGCCGGCTACTGGCGCGGCGAGACCTTCGGGCGCCTGCTGCGCGAGCGGGCCGCGCGGCACCCGGATCGGATCGCGCTCGTCAGCGGCGATCGCCGGCTGAGCTACGGGGAGCTCGATCAGCGCGCCGATCGCCTCGCCGCGGGCCTCTTGCACCTCGGGCTCCGGCCGGGGGATCGCGTCGTCGTCCAGCTCCCGAACATCGCGGAGTTCTTCGAGGTGTGCTTCGCGCTGTTCCGGCTCGGGGCGCTCCCCGTGCTGGCCCTGCCCGCGCACCGGCGCGCCGAGATCGCGTATTTCTGCGAGCACACCGAGGCGGTCGCGTACGTCATCGCCGACCGGGACGGCGGGTTCGATTACCGCGCGCTGGCGAGCCAGCTCCGGCGCGACGTCAGGACCTTGCGGCACGTGCTCGTGGCCGGCGATCCGGGCGAGCACACGGCGCTCTCCGGCCTGGACCGGGAGCCCGTCGCGCTCCCGGAGCCCGCCGCGGGGGACGTCGCCTTCTTCCAGCTGTCCGGCGGGAGCACGGGCGTACCGAAGCTCATCCCGCGGACGCACGACGACTACCTCTACAGCGTGCGGGCCAGCGCGGAGATCTGCGGGCTCGACGAGGGCAGCGTCTACCTCGCCGCCCTCCCCGTCGCGCACAACTTCACGCTCAGCTCACCCGGGAGCCTGGGCGTTCTCCACGCCGGCGGCCGCGTCGTGCTCTGCCGCCGCCCCAGCCCGGACGAGGCGTTCCCGTGGATCGAGCGGGAGCGGGTCACGCTGACGGCGCTCGTGCCGCCGCTGGCCTCGGTCTGGCTGGAAGCGGCCCGGGCGGCGCGGCACGACCTGTCGAGCTTGAGGGTGCTCCAGGTGGGCGGCGCCAGGCTCCCCGCGGAGGTCGCGCGCCGCGTGGGGCCGACCCTGGGCTGCAAGGTGCAGCAGGTGTTCGGGATGGCGGAGGGGCTCGTCAACTACACCCGCCTCGACGACCCCGACGCGATCGCGCTCGAGACGCAGGGCCGGCCCATCTCGCCCCACGACGAGGTCCGCGTCGTGGACGACGACGACCGCGACGTCGAGCCCGGGCAGGTCGGTCACCTGCTCACGCGAGGGCCCTACACGATCCGCGGCTATTACAGGGCCGACGCGCACAACGAGAAGGCGTTCACGCGCGACGGCTTCTACCGCACGGGTGATCTCGTGCGGCGGACCCCGGAGGGCTACCTCGTCGTGGAGGGCCGCGCCAAGGATCAGATCAACCGCGGCGGCGAGAAGATCGCGGCCGAGGAGGTCGAGAACCACGTCCTCGCCCACCCGGCGGTGCGCGACGCGGCGCTCGTCGCCATGCCGGACGTCCACCTCGGCGAGCGCTCGTGCGCGTTCCTCGTGGCCCGCGGGCAGCCGCCGCCGGCGAGGGAGATAAGCGCCTTCCTGCGCGAGCGCGGCGTCGCCCAGTTCAAGGTGCCCGATCGCATCGAGTGGCTCGACGCCCTCCCGACGACGAGCGTCGGCAAGGTGGACAAGAAGGCGCTCCGCCGCTGGATCGCCGACAGGCTCGCGCAGGGCGCGCGCGCCTGAGAGGACAGCGCGGGCCCAGGCGGCGCAGCGACGCCCGCGGCCCGTTCCATCGACAGGAGCGCTGCGATCACGAGAGAGAGAAGAGAGGAACGACCATGGCCATCCCCCGCATCCAGACCTATCGCATGCCACGAGCCGAGGAGCTCCCGGAGAGCCGGGCGTCATGGCGGCCGGATCCGGGGCGCTCCGTCCTCTTGATCCACGATATGCAGGAGTATTTCCTCGGCTTCTACGACGCGAGCGCGTCTCCGATGGTCGAGCTGATCGAGAGTGTCCGCCTGCTCCGGGAGCGGTGCGCGGCGAGCGGGATCCCGGTCGTCTACACGAAGCAGCCCGCCGAGCAGACGAGGGCCCAGCGCGGTCTGCTGACGGATCTCTGGGGGCCCGGGCTGACGCAGCAGCCCGACAAACACGAGATCGTGCGCGAGCTCGCGCCGGGAAGCGCCGACACCGTGCTCACCAAGTGGCGCTACAGCGCCTTCCAGCGGACGGAGCTCCTGGATCTCCTGCGCCGGTGGGGCCGCGATCAGCTGATCGTGTGCGGCGTGTACGCGCACATCGGGTGCCTGCTGACCGCGTGCGAGGCGTTCATGAACGACGTCCAGCCGTTCCTCGTGACCGACGCGACCGCCGATTTTTCCCGGCAGCAGCACGACATGGCCATCGCCTACGTGGCGCAGCGGTGCGGCGTCGCGCTGCCGACGAGCGACGTCCTGGCCGCGCTCGCCCCCCGCGAGCGGACGAGCGCCCCGCAGCGCGACGCGGCGGCGCCGCTCAGCGCGACGCAGGACCGGGCGCCGTGGGTCGAGGGCCTGCGCGGCGACGTCGCCGAGGTCCTCGACCAGCTCCCCTCGGCGATCTCCGATCGCGACAGCATCCTCGATCTGGGGCTCGACTCGATACGGCTCATGACGCTCGTCGAGCAGTGGCGCGCCGCGGGGATCGACGTCGCGTTCGTGGATCTCGCCGAGCTGCCGACGCTCGGGCACTGGTGGGAGCTCCTGTCGACCCGGCTGCCGCGCGAGGCGAGACCAGCGCCCCGGCACCGCGCGGAGGCGCCCCTCCAGGAAGCCGCCCGCTGACCGGCCGAGCTTGCCAGACGACGGCTTCCCCATGGCACAGGTCAGCATGAATCAGGTCGCGACATCCCCACCCAGGACGGTGGCGCGCACCCCGCCGCGCCTCCTCGAGGTGCTGCGCACGACCGCGATCTCCCCCCGCATGCGGCGGATCACGCTGGGCGGCGCGGCGATCGCGGGGTTCCCCGCGCGCTCGGGCGGCGCGCACATCAAGGTCTTCTTCCCGCGCGGCGACCAGGCGGCGCCGGAGCTGCCGACGCTGGGCCCGGACGGCCCCGTCTGGCCTCCGATGCCGCGGCGGCCGATCACGCGCACCTACTCGGTGCGCAGGTACGACGCGCAGGCCGGCGAGCTGGACGTGGACTTCGTCCTGCACGGGGACGACGGCCCCGCGTCGCGGTGGGCCCACCACGCGAGGCCGGGCGACCGCATCGGCATCGCCGGGCCGGGCGGCCCCGATCCGATGCTCGGTCCCGCGGACTGGTACCTCCTGGCCGGCGACCTCTCCGCGCTGCCGGCCATCGGCGCGCTGCTCGAGGCCCTGCCGGAGACGGCGCGCGGCCACGCCATCGTCGCGGTCCCCGACGCGGCGGACGTGCAGGAGATCGATCGCCCGCCGCACGTCGCGCTGACCTGGATCTACCTGCAGGGCGAGCACGCCCCGGGCCCCCGGCTCGAGGCGGCCGTCCGCTCCCTCGAATGGCCGGAGGGCCGCGTCTTCGCCTGGGTTGCGGGTGAGTCGTCGTCCGTCGTGGCGATCCGCGATCACCTGCTCGACGAGCGCGGGCTCGGGCGCGAGGCGCTGTACGCGATCCCCTACTGGAAGGCGAGCCAGTCCGAGGAGGCGTACCACGCGGAGCGGCACCGGATCATGGATGGGCTCGACAGGGCCTGACAGGAGCGATCGATGGAGTTCAAGCACAGGGCGGCGCTCGTCACGGGCGCGGCCCAGGGGATCGGCGAGGCCGTCGCCCGGAGGCTCGCCGCGCGGGGCGCCGCGGTGGCGGCGGTGGACGCGAACCGGGAGCGCCTGGGCGCCGTCGTCGCCGATCTCCAGGCGAGCGGCCATCGCGCCGCGGCGTTCGCGGTGGACGTGGCCGACGGCGAGGCGGTCGAGGGCGCGGTGGAGCGGATCGAGCGCGAGCTCGGCCCCCTCGAGATGCTCGTCAGCGTGGCCGGCGTGTTGCGCGTGGGCGGCGCCCTCTCGCTGACGAGCGACGACTGGGAGCGCACCTTCGCGGTCAACACCCGGGGGGTGTTCAACGTGAGCCGGTCCGTGGCGCGCCGCATGGTGCCGCGCCGATCGGGGTCGATCGTGACGGTCGGGTCCAACGCCGCGCGCACGCCGCGGATGAACATGGGCGCTTACGCGGCCTCGAAGGCCGCCGCGGCCCAGTGGACGAAGTGCCTCGGCCTGGAGCTCGCGCAGCACGACATCCGGTGCAACGTGGTCTCCCCTGGCTCGACGGACACGCCGATGCAGCGCGCGCTCTGGGCGGATGATAGCGGCGCTCAGGCGGTCATCGCCGGCGCTCCCGAGGCGTTCCGGCTGGGCATCCCGCTGCGCCGGATCGCCACGACGGACGACGTCGCCAGCGCGGTGCTGTTCCTGCTCTCGGACGAGGCGCGGCACATCACGATGCACGACCTCTGCATCGACGGAGGCGCCACGCTGGGCGCCTGATCCTCGCCTGGCTTCGTTCGAGCGAGAAATGAACCGCCAGGACGCCAGAAGACGCCAAGAAAACAATAAATCTTGGCGTCTTCTGGCGTCTCTTGGCGTCTCTTGGCGTCTCTTGGCGTCTCAACTTCTCGCTGTTTGCGTGCGGCTTCAGCCCGTTTGTCGCTCTAGGGGCCTTCCTTGCCCACGTTTCCGAACAGCGCGTCCGACGCCGTGCCGACCATCACCGCCGCGGCGAGCGCCACGGCGGCGGCGATCGCGAGGGCGCCGAGGACCCGCGAGGGCTTCATCTGCCACCACATGGCGAGGCCGCTGAGCGCCCACACGACCAGCGTGATCCCGGTGATGTCCGCGAAGAGCGCCCAGAGCCACGCCACGCCGCCGTGCACGGGGAAGTGATGCGTCTTGTGGAGCGTCTCGAGCACCTCGACGAAGCGAGGCCACCCCCGCGCGCCGGCTGGCCGCCCGTCGAGCCGCCCCGTGCCCAGGTTGTACGTGACGTTCCAGGCGCGGCCGTCCGCGTCCCGCATGCCGAAGCGCAGCTCGGGGCTGATCTTCGGGTGGGCGCGCAGCGGCCCCGCGGCGTCGACGCCGATCCTGGGCAGGAGATCCTTTATCTGCTCCTGCACCGCCGCCATCCTGTGCGCAGGAAGGTCGATCGCGACGCCGGCGAACGGGGGCGCGGGGGCCTCGGGCTCGGGAGGGTGGCTGGAGACCGTCGCGCTGCCGTCGTCGAGGCGCAGGATCACCACCTCGCGCCCCCCGTCGGCGCGCGGCGCCGCGAGCAGGGGCCACCCGGAGAACGCGCCCGGGGTGCCCGGATCGAGCGTGTAGCGCGAGGGCGAGCCGGCGTTGAGCTGCTCGACGACCTGGCGCGCGAGCTCGCCGGGATCCCAGGGCTGGAACCCGGTGAGCGCCGACAGCCGCTCTCCCGAGAGCGACCGGCTGTCGATGTCTCGCCCGATCTGCGGGTGATTGAAGAGCGTGCCGCTGATCCCGAACAGCAGTATCCAGGGGAACAGCAATAGGCCCAGGTACATGTGCACGCGCCGCACGACCTTCATGATCGCGCCGTAACGCGGCCGCCCGCGGAGGCCCCGCGGCGAACGGGGCCCTCGCGCGGCGTCGTCCCTCATCGCTCCTCCGTGATCGGGCGCGAGCGTCATCGGATCTTCGCGACGGAGAAGGTGAGCCCAGGCGCGCTCACGCCCGCCTCGCCGGGCCCGTCCTCGCCGATCTCGCGGAGCGTCGTCGACTCCTGTCCCTCGAACTCCAGCAGGAAGGTGCGGTCGCCGAGCGCGACGCTCAGGACGCTGCCGCCGCCGGGCGCCGCGTCGAGCACCGTGGCGGTCGGCGTATCGCCGAGCGTCACGCTGGCCCACCGCCACGCCGCGGCGCTCGCCAGCACGCGCGGGTGGGTGTCGTCCGCGATCGCGAAGAGGCTCTCGTCGAGCACCCGCAGGAACGCCTTGCCGTCCGGACCCCCGAAGAGCGAGCCGGCGGCGTCGCCGTCGAACAGCGTGCTCAGCTCGACGTGGAACTCGGGGTCGAACTGCCTCGTTTCGGGGTCGAAGCGCAGCATGCAGGGGGCGGCTGCGTTGTCGGGGTTGAGCCGGTGCACCGCCGCGCCGTACGCCTCGGTGGCCACGTAGATCATGCCGTCGGGCCCCTCGACCCCATCGCGCACGTAACCGCAGCGTTCGTCGGTGACGACGGTCGCCTCGTCCGTCGCGCTGTCCACGACCACGACCGCGGCCACGCTCGGGACCTCCGAGCCGATCCGAAAGCCGCCGAAGGTGATCACGTCGTCGCCCTGGACCAGCGGCGACGACGAGGAGTACGTGAGGGTGGCGTCCGGGATCACGAGCTCCTCGAGCGGGATGTCGCCGGTGACCGTCATTTCCTGAGGGTTCCAGACGACCACCTGGGCCGTGGGACCATCGAAGAAGTACGCCTTGGTCTCCGAGACGAAGTGGAACTGGGTGCCGTACTCGCCGAGCTTCGCGAGGCCCTTGCCCTGGAAGCTCACGGTGTCCCCTTCCTCGAGGCTGCCGTCTGCCCGCAGGTCGTAGCGGGTCACGGTCGCCGCGGCGTCGCTCGCCACGAACACAGCGCCTCCGCCGTCCAGCCCGACGCCGAGGGCGCGCCCCTGCACCTCGATGGCGTCGTCCAGCGACAGCGCCTCATCCGAGTCGATGTCGTCCGTCACGACGACGTAGCTCTGGGTGTCGCCGCCGTCCGGCCCGAACACCTGGACCGTGAGGGCGTACGCCGGCCCCGCGTCGGGCGTCCCCCCCGTGCCGCTGGTGGCTCCGCCGGCGCCCCCCGCGCCCCCCGCGCCGCCGGTGCCGCCGCTCGTCGCGCCGCTGCTCGTGCCATCGCTCGTGTCGTCGCCGCAGGCGACGAAGCACGGGAGGAGCAGGGTCAAGAGGAGGGCATTCGCGTAGCGCGCACGAAATAACATGAAGGATCTCCTTGTGTCGGGTTTCAACCGCTGTCGCACGAACATCGGCTCACAGGCTCAAGGCGAGCTTGGCGTACGCCGCTCGCCCGGGGCGCTGGACGCCGTAGAAGCTGAAGGCCTTCTCGTCGGTGAGGTTCTGCACCTCGACGGTCGAGCTCACCGTCCATCCGCCGCGCTCGACCAGGTACGTGAGCGCGAGCGTGTGCACGAGCTGCGACGGGATCTCCGCCTTGGAGTCGGCCGCGCCGCGGCCTTCCGGGCCGACGAAGAAGGCGTGTACATAATCGGCGTTCCAGGTCAGCGACAGGACATCGCGCCGCGCCGCGATCTCCGGCCACTGCGCGCGCGCGGCGACCCCGCCGAAGAGGTACGGCTGGTTCTGGATGCGAACGCCGGTCGAGCCGTCCCGGAAGTCCTGCCATGTGACGTGACCGTCGACCGACAGCCAGTCGCCCGGAGAGGTCCACCCGGCGGTCGACTCGATACCGACGGATCGCGCCGACAGCGTGTTTCCGTACTCCGAGTAGCCCAGGTGCCTTCGCAGCGTGATCAGATCCTCGGTGAAGCGCCCGAAGCCGTTGGCGCTGAACCGGAGCTGCCCCGCGCCGCTCTCCGCGCGCTCCAGGGTCACGCCGAGGTTGACGTTGTGGCTCACCTCCGGCTCCAGGTGGACGTTCCTGACGATGAGCCCTCCGTCGCCGAACAGCTCCTCCGGCGTCGGCAGGCGGGTGGCGAACTCGTACGAGGCCTTGGCATAGAGGGCGTCGGTGAAGCGGAAGCGCAGGCTGTCCCCTGCCCCCGCCCGGTGGGTCGCTCGATCGACGTCGCCGATCCGGCCGCTCGGCAGGTGCTCCCGGGCGCGGATCGACTGCAGGTAGAGCTTGGCGAAGGCGATGTTCGCGAGCCGGCCCTCGAGCGGCCTGGCCTCGTACTCGACGCCTGCCACGCCGCTCCACAGCGCCCGCTCCGCGGTCAGCGGGTCCTTCTCGGGCTCGGCCACGACAAGGTTCCTCCCTGTGCGCGTCACGTGGCTCGGCGAGAGCCCGAAGCGCAGGAGGTGCTCGGTCGCGGGGTGCCAGGCCAGGTTGACGCGAGCGAAGGTGGTGTGCTGGTGGACTTGCTGGTCGTTCGCGTCGTCCCCGATCTCCCCCCGATACGGGCGCTCCACGCAGCCACCCGACCAGTCATAGGTGCACGTGGCCACGTTGAGGAAGGTCGTGCGCGCGTACGAGTACCCCGCGAGGGCGTCGAGCCGCGCCCTCCCGAAGAACGGCTGCGCATACCGCAGCAGCGCGCCGCCGGTCTGCCTGCCGAAGGTGGCCTCTCCGAAGGGCGGCGACTTGACCCTGCCGTCGAGCATGTCGACGAGCAGGCCGTGCTGCACCTCCTTGTCGTGCGAGGTGAAGAAGGCGCGGAGGAGCAGGCGGTCGGCCCACGGCCGCCGCGCGACCCCGAGCTCGGCCGCGCCGCCGGCCGCGACGTAGCCGTCGTGGAACCGCCGGGCGCGCGCGGGCGAGAGGCGCCCGCGCTCGTCGTACGCCATGACGTCGATCGGGGTGTCGTTCCGCGCGCGATCGACGAACCCGCTCGCGCGGGCGAAGAGGCCGCTCGGCGCGTGCGCGTGGCGCGCGCCGAGGGTCATCCGGTACGTGCCGAAGGAGCCGACCTGGTAGGACGCCGACGCGGCCGTGCCGCGCGTGTCTTGATCGGTCACCAGGTTCACCGCGCCGCCGAGCGCGTCCGTGCCGAAGCGCAGCGGGACGACGCCGCGGTAGATCTCGGCGCGCTCGACGAGGTTGACCGGCACGTTGGCGATCCCGAAGGAGTGCCCGGCGAGGTCGAGCGGCACGCCGTCGAGGAAGAAGCGGATCCGGTCGTCGGTGAGGCCGTTGAGCGAGAAGCGCGCGTCGGAGCCGAGCCCGCCGAGGCGGCGCACGCTCACGCCCTCGGCGCGCGCCAGCACCTGGCCGAGATCCGCGGCCTGCCGCCTGGCCTCGACGGTCTCGATCACCTGGACCGCCTGCGCGGAGGTCCGGAGCCGCTCGGCCTCGGAGGCCCCCCGCACGCTCACCTCGATCGCGGGCAGCGCTGGCCCTGCGGCGGCAGCGACCGGCGCGGCGCCGGCCTCGCCTGTAACGTGCGCGGCACCGGCCTCGCCTGTGACGGGCGCGGCACCGGCCTCGCCTGTGACGGGCGCGGCACCGGCGGCGCCTGTGACCGGCCCGGCCGCGGGGGGCGGCGCAGGCAGCCGGAAGTCGTGGCGGTAGAGGATGCGCGACGCGACGCTCCGGTCGCCTCGCCGGGCCGGCGTGAAGCGGAAGCGCAGCGCCGCTTGCCGCGCGGCCTCGTCGAACCCGTGGCCCGCGGGCTCGGCGACCTCTGCGCTGGTGACACGCCCTTCCGCGTCGATCGTCAGCCGCAGCACGACGCTCCCCTCCAACCCCGCCTCGCGCGCCGCCTGGGGATACGCCGCCTCGACCGCGCCCGTGAGCTCGGGCGGGCGCACCGCGAGCGCGACGCCATCGCCCGGGGCGCGCGCCGCCGGCGCTGCCTCGGCCCCGGGTGCCTCTTCGCTCGCCCGCGCGTCCGCGGCGAAGGCCAACAGGGCACCGCAGGGGGCGAGGACAAGAGTCCCGGCCAGGGCGGCGAAACGCAAGGGCTGCAATCGAATCATGAGATCACCGGGCATGCTCACCGGAGCGTGACGATGCGGCGCTCTGGCCGGCTCTGCGCAAGCTGGTTGTCGTGGCGTCTCGCTCGCCGGCTCTTCAGGCCTCTCCGGATGGCGCAGACCGCGCTGGCCAGGGGCCGCCGCCGCGAGCTCTCATGTCAGCGCGCTGGGAGATTCAACCGCTCACGTCCTCCGCCGCCGCCGGGACCGGGACGATGACGACGCGCTTGCACCGCCGGCACTTCAGCTCGACGCCGCCGGGCACATACCGGGCGAGGAGGCTGCCGCAGCCGCAACGCACGGAGTTGGGCTCGGCACGTCCAGCAACGCCGCAGTGATCACACCGGCTGTCGAGCGGAGCAGTCGCCTTCGACATCAGGTTGTCCATCGTGGAACCCCACTTTCAATAATGAAAGTCACTTTCACTTTCACTCCGGAACCTGCCATGCTACCAACAGCGTTGTCAAGCGAAAGCGGTCGGAGAGCGTCCACGGCGTCCACGAGGCGTCGCGACGTCCGCAGGTCCGAGCAACGCGAGATCGCGGCCGAAACCGGCGCGATCTGCGCGCTCGCCCGGGTCGCCGGCGCCATGCCTCGCTGGCGCGGACAGGCCACCACGCGACGGTGGCCCGCGGCGGGGGTCCCAACGAATTCACTTGACAATGCCCACCCTACCTCACCATAAACGAACTTGAAAGTAGTTTTCACTTTCATTCAATCGCCGACGCCGGGGTGGCCCCGCCCATCGCGGCGTCATCGAGCTGGGTCCGCTGTCGGGACGACGTCCGGCGCCCCTGCCCTGCTTGCTCTCGGGGGTCGGGCCCCGTGCGCCGGCGGGTTCCGCTTTCGTTCGAGCGGCGCAGGCGCGGGCGTCACGGCCGCCTTTGTGCCGTCGTCGCGGGACGCGGATCGCCTGCCGCGAGCGTGCCTCTGGCGGCTGTCCCGTCGAGCGCCGGTTGAACCAGGAGGGTTGTCGTCATGGTCGCTCCTCAGGACGCGCGCTGGCCGCTGTCGGCCGCGCAGCACGGTATCTGGCTAGGCCAGCAGCTCGACCCCGCGAGCCCTGTGTACAACGCGGGCGAGTGCGTCGAGATCTGCGGGTCCGTCGATCTCGCGACCCTCGAGGCCGCGATACGCCAGGCCGCCTCGGAGGCAGAGACGCTTCACGTGCGCTTCACGAGCGAGGCGGACGGGCCGCGCCAGCGCCTCGACCCGTCCCCTGACTTCCCTGTACACCGCGTCGACGTCAGCGCGGCGCCGGACGCGTTCGCCGCGGCCGAGGCGTGGATGCGCGAGGATCTCGCGAGCCCGGTGGATCTCGCGCGCGGGCCCCTCTTCACGGAGGCGCTGTTCACGGCGGGGCCCGATCGGATCTTCTGGTACCAGCGCGCGCACCACATCGCGCTGGACGGCTACGGCTTCTCGCTGATCGCGCGGCGGGTGGCCGAGATCTACACAGCGCGCGTCGAGGGCCGATCGAGCGAAGGCGGCGCCTTCGGGTCGCTGCGCCGGGTCGTCGACGAGGATCTGGCCTACCGCGCCTCCCCCGATCTGGAGCGCGATCGCGCCTTCTGGACGCAGCGCTTCGCCGACCGGCCCGAGCCGGTGAGCCTCGGCGACGAGCCGGCGCCCGCGTCGCGCGCCTGCCTGCGCCGGACGGCGTCGCTCGCGCCGTCGACCGTCGACCGGCTGAAGGACGTGGCGCGAAAGGCGAAGGCGACCTGGCCCGACGTCGTTGTCGCCGCGACCGCCGCGTACGTGCACCGGCTCACCGGCGCGCCCGAGATCGTCCTGGGGCTGCCCGTGATGGGGCGCCTCGGCTCGGTGTCGCTGCGCATCCCGGGCATGGTCATGAACATCGTCCCGCTCCGGGTGCCGGTCGCGGAGGGCGCGAGCCTCGTCGATGTCGCCCGGCAGGTCGCGGCCGAGCTCGCGGCCATCCGGCCGCACCTGCGTTACCGCTACGAGCAGCTCCGCCGGGATCTCAAGCTGATCGGCGGCGGCCGCCGGCTGTTCGGCCCGGTGGTCAACATCATGCCGTTCGATTACGACCTGCGCTTCGCGGGGCATCGCGGCGTCGCGCACAACATCTCCGCCGGCCCGGTCGAGGATCTGTCGTTCGGCGTCTACGCGAGGTCGGACGGGCGCGGGCCGCGGCTCGACCTCGACGCCAACCCGGCCTGCTACGGCGACGAGGATCTCTCGGCGCACCAGCGACGCTTCCTCGCGTTCCTGGAGGAGGTCGCCGCCGCCCCCGAGCAGGCCCTCGATCGCGCCGAGATCGACCTCCCCCGGGCCGCGGCGCGCGCGCCCGGCGCGCAGGCGGCCGGGCAGCCCGGCGCGCTGCTCGACGGGGGCCCGCTGCCCGCGCCGGCGCGACCCGTCGTCGAGCAGATCGCCCTGCGCGCGCGCGAGCAGCCGGACGCGACCGCCGTCCACCACGGCCTCGAGCGCGTGACCTACGGCGAGCTCGACCTCGCCGCCCGGCGGCTCGCCGCCCGGCTCGCCGCGCTCGGCGCCGGGCCGGACACGCTGGTCGCGGTGCTCCTTCCGCGCAGCGTCGGCGCCGTCACCGCGATCCTCGGCGCGCTCTACGCCGGCGCAGGCTACCTCCCCCTCGATCCGGACGGGCCGCAGCCGAGGACCGCGGCGATCCTCGACGACGCCAGGCCGGCGATCGTCGTCACGACGTCGCAGCACGCCGCGAAGGTGGGGAGCGATCGCGCGGCGCGCCTCGTGCTCCTGGACGAGGCGATGCACGGCGCGCCGGCGCCGGCGCGGGCGCCCGTCCAGGGCGCGGAGGAGCACCTGGCGTACGTCATCTACACGTCCGGCTCCACCGGCCGCCCGAACGGCGTCATGATCGAGCGCGGCGCGCTGGCCCATTTCGTGGCGGCCGCGACCCACCGCTACGATCTGCGCCGCGACGACCGGGTGCTGCAGTTCGCGCCGCTGCACTTCGACGCCAGCGTCGAGGAGATCTTCCTGACCCTGTGCGCGGGCGCCGCCCTGGTGCTGCGCACGGACGAGATGCTGCAATCCGTGCCGCGGCTGCTCGACGCCTGCGAGAGGCACCGGATCACCGTCCTGGATCTGCCGACCGCGTTCTGGCACGAGCTCGCCTACGGCCTCTCGACCGGCGCGGCGTCGCTCCCCGAGGGCGTCCGCACCGTCATCATCGGCGGCGAGGCGGCGCTGCCCGAGCGCGTCGAGCGCTTCCGCCGCGCCGTCGGCCGGCGCGCGCGGCTGCTCAACACCTACGGCCCCACCGAGGCGACCGTCGTCGCCTCGGCCGCCACGCTGAGCGGCGGCGACGCTCCGGACGAGGCTGGAGACGAGGCGCCGATCGGCACGCCGCTGCCCGGGGTCCGCGCAGCCATCGTCGACACACACACGCACGCGCGCGGCCGGCTGGTCCCGCGGGGCGCCGTGGGCGAGCTCCACCTCATCGGGCCCGGGCTGGCGAGGGGGTACCTCGGGCGGCCGGACCTCGACGCCGCGCGCTTCGTCGTGCTCGACCAGCTGGAGGGCCGCCCGCGCGCGTACCGCACCGGGGACCTGGTCCTCCAGCGGGCCGACGGGCAGCTGGTCTTCATCGGGCGCGTCGACGACGAGCTCAAGATCAGCGGTCATCGCGTCGATCCGCTCGAGATCGAGGCCGCGCTCCTGCGCCACCCTTCCGTGCGGGAGGCGGCCGTCATCGGGCACGCCTCGGCCGGCGGCGGCAAGCGCCTGTCCGCGTTCCTCGTCGCCGGGGACCCCGCCCCGTCGCCGGCCGAGCTCCGCCGGCACGCGCGCTCGCTGCTCCCCGCGGCCGCCATCCCCTCGGCCTTCGTGCTCACCGATCGGCTGCCGAGGACGAGCTCCGGCAAGATCGACCGCAAGGCGCTGCGGGAGGCGCCGATCACCGCCGCGGCGGAGCCGCCGGCCGCCGCGACGGCGCTCGAGCGGCAGCTGCTGCAGGTCTGGGAGCAGGTGCTCGGCGTGAGCGGCCTGTCGGCGCACGACGATTTCTTCGAGCGCGGCGGCCAGTCGCTGCAGACGATCCAGGTCGCCAACCGGCTCAGCGTCGATCTCGGGCGGGAGATCCCCGTCGCGATGGTCTTCCGCCACCCGACCGTCGCGGCGCTCGCGCGCGCCCTCGACGAGGCGCAGGGCGCGGCGGCGGCGGCGGCGGCGGCGCGGACGAGCGGCGAGACCCCCGGCGCCATGCTGGCCGACGCCGAGCTCCCCGAGGACGTCGTCCCCCGATCGCTCGCCTGGTCCGGCGGCGGCGGTCGCCCGCGGCAGGTCGTGCTCACCGGCGCGAGCGGCTTCGTCGGCGCGCACCTGCTCCACGAGCTCCTGGCGCAGACCGACGCGACCGTTGTCTGCCTGGTGCGCGCCACGAGCGAGGCGCACGCAGCGGAGCGGATCCGGCAGGCGCTCTCGAAGCAGCGCCTGCCGGTGGACGGCATCGACGCGCGGGTGCTCGCCGTGCCCGCCGACCTGACGCAGCCCCGCCTCGGCCTGAGCGCCGCGCGGTTCGGCCAGCTCGCCGCGGAGTGCGACGCCATCTACCACAACGCCGCGGTGGTGAGCCTCGTGCGCGACTACCGCAGCCTGCGCGCCGCCAACGTGATCGGCACGCGCGAGGCGCTCCGCCTGGCCGCGGCGGCGCGCCCCAAGCCGCTGCACCACGTGTCGACGCTCGCCGTGGCCCCGGGCATCGCGGCGAGCCCCGAGGTCGCGGAGGCGTTCGTGCCGCCGCACCCCGGCCTGCGCGACGGCTACCAGCAGAGCAAGTGGGCGGCCGAGCGCCTCGTGCAGCAGGCCGCGGAGCGCGGGCTGCCGGTCGCCGTGTACCGCCTGGGCCGCGTCGTCGGCGCGCCCGACACCGGCGTCGTCAACGAGCAGGATCTGGTCTTCCGGCTGCTGAGGGCCGGCATCCCCGCCGGCGTCCTGCCCGATCTCGACGTGAGGGAGGTGTGGACGCCCGTCGACTACGTCGGGCGCGCGATCGTGCATCTCTCGCTCACCACGCTCACCGCGCAGGACACGGGCGCCGTGGTCAACGTCGCCCCTGCGCCCGAGGTCCGGCTGACGGAGCTCTTCGACTGGGCGCGCGACTACGGCTACCCGGTCGAGCGGCGCCCTGTCGCGGCGTGGCGCGCGCGGCTGAAGGACGGCGCCGACGCCGCGGACAGCGCCACGCTCGCGTTCTTCGATCTGCAGTCGGCCCCTGCCGACGGAGAGGCGACCTTCGGCATCGGGCGCGTGCGCTGCGACAACCTGGAGCGCGGCCTGGCCGGCACCGGCATCACGTGCCCGCCGATCGATCGCGCGCTCTTCTATCGCTACCTCGATCGCTGCGTCGAGGAAGGCCTCCTGCCGCCCCCTTCGCGCGCGGCGCGGCGAGCGCCGCGCCCCGCATGACACCGGCTCACGGACGAGAACCTCCAGCCAGAGAGAACGACCACGATGACCACACAGATGATCGACCCACGGGACAGGAAGCAAGGGACCGGCGCGCCGCAAGGCGCCGCGGAGGGGCTCCGGCTCGACCGCTCGAACGCGCTGCTCGCCGAGGCGCGCCGGCTCATCCCCGGCGTCACGCAGTCGCTCATGAAGCGGCCGGAGATGTTCGCGCTCGGCTCGTTCCCCGTGTACCTCGAGGGCGGCGAGGGCGCGCTGGTGCGCGACGTCGATGGCAACCAGTACATCGACTACATCTGCGGCCTCGGGGCGAACACGCTGGGGCACAACCACCCTGCGGTCGTCGACGCCATCCGGCGGCGGCTCGACAGGGGCATCCTTCACTCGCTGCCGACGGAGGTCGAGGTCACCGCCACGCAGGACCTCGTCGCGCTGACCCCGGGCGCCGAGATGGCCCGCTTCTTCAAGACCGGCGCGGACGCGACGTCCGCGGCCATCCGGCTCGCCCGCCACGTGACCGGCAAGGAGAAGGTCGTCACCATCGGCTACAACGGCTGGCACGACCACTTCATGTTCGACACCCCCGGCGTCCCGGCGGTGCTGCGCGAGTACACCCACCGCATGCCGCTCATGGCCGAGGCCGACGAGCAGCCGCTGCTCGATCTCATCGCGAGCAAGGGCCCGGAGCTCGCGCTCGTGCTGCTCTCGCTGCCCTACAAGCGGTGCGTCTCGGCGGACTACCTGCGCAAGGTGCGCGAGGCGTGCCGCGCCCACGGCGTGCTGTTCGTCCTCGACGAGGTCGTCACCGGCTTCCGGCTCGCGCGCGGCGGCGCGCAGGAGTACTACCAGATCGAGGCTGATTTCGTGTGCCTCTCGAAGGGCATCGCCGCGGGCATGCCGCTGTCGGCGATCGCCGGGCCGCGCCAGGTGATGAGCCGGCTCTCGGAGCTCCAGGTGTCGACGACGTTCGGCGGCGAGATGCTCTCGCTCGAGGTCTGCAGGGCGGCGCTGCGCGAGTACCGCGAGACCGACTACGTCGCGAAGGTCGCCGCGCTCGGGAGGCGGCTCCGCGAGGGCATCAACCGGCGCGCGGAGCAGGGCGGCTTCCCGCTGCGCATCGTGGGCTACGACGCGATCCCCTTCTTCCTCATGGCCGAGGATCTGGCCGTCCACACGAAGCGCATGGAGCCGTTCGTCGGCGCGATGGCGAGGCGCGGCGTCCTGCTGCGGCGCGACGTCAACTTCCTCTGCGGCGCGCACACCGAGGCGCAGATCGATCACACGATCGACGCGGCGCACGACGCGCTGCTCGAGCTGGCGAGCCGCGGCGTGATCGAGCGCGGCGCGGGCGCGAAGGCCCGGAGCTGAGCCCACGGTCGTGCAGAACGCTCGCTCCGAACGGACCCTCCTGTTCCTCATCGCCGCGGTCCAGTTCGTCAACCTGCTCGACTTCATGATCGTCATGCCGCTCGGGCCGGACTTCGCTGTCGCGCTCGGCATCCCGATGTCCGACATCGGCCTGATCGGCGGCAGCTACACCGCGGCGGCGGCGGTCTCGGGGGTCGCCGGCGCGTTCTTCCTGGACCGCTTCGACCGGCGCAGCGCGCTCGCCATCGCGATGCTCGGCCTTGTCCTCGGCACGGCCGCTGGCGGCCTCGCCACCGGCCTGCCGAGCCTCCTCGCGGCGCGCGTGCTCGCCGGGGCCTTCGGGGGGCCCGCGACCTCGATCGCGTTCTCCATCGTCGCGGACGCGATCCCGCCGGAGCGGCGCGGCAGGGCGATGGGCGTCGTGATGGGCGCCTACTCCCTGGCCGCGGTGCTCGGGGTGCCGGCCGGCCTCGAGCTCGCGCGGCGCGGCGGCTTCCAGGCGCCGTTCTTCGCCGTCGCGGCGCTCGGGCTCACCGTCGCGGGGCTCGCGCTGCTGCTGCTCCCATCGATGCGCGGCCACCTCGCCGGGGCGCGGGCGCGCGCCGAGGAGGACGCCCTGCGCGAGCTCCGCGCGCTCGTCGCCCGCCCGCTCGTGCTGCTCTCGTACGCGACGACGGCGGTCATGACGATGGCGTCGTTCCTCGTCATCCCGAACATCTCGGCCTACGTGCAGCATAACCTCGGCTATCCGCGCGAGCGGCTCGGCCTGCTCTACCTCGTGGGCGGCGCGCTCACCTTCGTCGTGATGCGCACCGCGGGCGCGCTGATCGATCGCATCGGCGCGTTCCGCACGAGCCTGGTCGGCGCGGCGACGCTCGTGGCCGTCCTCTACGCCGGGTTCCAGTCGTACGTGCCGGGGCTGCCCGTGCTCGTCGTCTTCGTCGCCTTCATGACCGGGACGGCGATCCGCAACATCTCCCACGGCACGCTCGCCTCGAGGGTGCCGCTCCCCTCCGAGCGGGCGCGCTTCGGATCGATCCAGTCGGCCGTGGATCACCTCTCGTCGGCGCTCGCCGCGTTCCTCGCGGCCAGGATGCTGCACGAGCTCCCCGACCAGCGCCTCGACGGCATGGGCGCCGTGGCCGCGCTGGCGATCGCCTTCACGCTCGCGTCGTCGTGCTTGATCTTCCTGATCGAGCGACACCTCGCCCTCGGCGCGTCGAGCAGCGCCGGCGCCGCGCGCGCGCTGGCGGGCCGGGGCTAGTCGACGAGCGCGGGAGTCCAGAGAGCGCGCCTCCAGCCGGGCGCCCCTCACCTGGCCGACCTGGTTTCCATCTCCGATTCCCCTCGGTGGGAACAACCACCCATCAAGGGCACCTCTCCCTCTGACGGATGCTGGAGAAATGCTCCAGGGTCGGCTTGCACGGCCGCTCCTCACATGCTCTTTGTCGGTGACCTCATCAATGGTGTCTCCGCCTCTCGTCCCGCGCCTCGCGGGATGCCTTGGCTGCCTCGTCGCGGCCCTCGTCCCACGCATCGTCGTCGCCGTCATCCCGGCCGGAGCCTCGCCTCCTCCGGCGGCGGCGGTTCCTCCGGCGGCGGCGGTCGCGCCGATCACCGAGGTTTCGCCCCTCGCGAAGGGCACGCCTGAGCCCCTCATCGACGGCGCCGCGCGCTCCGTCGTCGCCGTGGCCGTATCACACCGCGATCCCGGAGGCGGCGATCGACGCGTGAGCCTGTGCAGCGGCGCGCTCGTCGAGCCGAACCTCGTCTTGACGGCGCGTCACTGCATCTCGCGCAACCTGACGGCGGCCCCCCGCTGCGATCGCTCGGGCAGGTCGCACAACGGCGATCACGTCGGCGGAGACATCGATCCTTCCGAGATCGCCATTTACACCGGGGACCATATCGATGTCTCCCGCGACGCCGCGCGGGCGCGCGCCGTGGCCACGCTGCACGGGAAAGAGCGCGTCCTCTGCGACGCGGACATCGCCTATCTGGTGCTCGATCGGCCCCTCACCGGCGTGGCGCCCCTGCGGATGCGCGAGGTCGGGGCGATCGATCCGGGCGACAGCGTGGTCGCCGTCGGGTACGGCGGCGGGGCGTCCAACCGGCTCGGCGTCCGCGCCGCGCGCGGTCCGCGCCTCGTCGCCGCCGTCGGGCCCCGCGCCGATCCGGCGACCGGCAAGGTCCTCGGTCCGCGCGAGTTCGAGATCGAGGGGGCGACCTGCGCCGGCGACTCGGGAGGTCCGGTGATCGACGCCGACCGCGGCGACGTCGTGGGCATCACGTCGCGAGGCGCGGGGTGCACCGCGGCTGGCAACCACGTTTATACGCGCACGGACGCCTTCGCCGCGCTGACGGCCGAGGCCCGCACGGCCGCGCTCGCACGACGCTGATCGCCGCGCGCCGCTCGCCGTCGCCGCCGGCCCGCCTCGCCGAGCGCGAGGGGCAGGACGCGGCAGGAGCAGGCCGTGTGCACCCGCGGCACAGCGCGCGACGCGCGGGCGTGCCGGCACGTCGCTCGCATCGCGCGGTGCCAGCGGAAGACAGACACGGGATCGACGCTCATGCGGGCAGCGTCGCGTGCGCGATGACGCTGCCTCGCCCGCGCCGATGACCACTTCCCGGAGGGATCGGAACCATGTCGTTGCTGGACACCACCAGGGGCTTCTTGACGCCCGAGCTCATCTCGGCCGCAACGAAGGGGCTGGGCCTGAGCGATGAATCGCCGACGAACGTGCGCGGCGCCGCGGAGAGCTCGGTGCCGACGCTGCTCGCCGGAATGGCTCAGGTCGCCTCTTCGGAGAGCGGCGCAGCGCAGCTGTTCAAGATGATCACCGAGCGGGACTACGAAGGTCTGCTCGGGAGGGCGGGGCCCCTCCGCGCCGAGCAGGCCGAGGAGCTCTCGCATCATGGGCAGTCGATGATCGCCCGCCTGTTCGGCGACCGCGCGAGCGGGATGATCGATCTCATCTCCCGCTCCTCCGGCGCAGAGCAGCGGTGCTCGACCGCGATGCTCGGCCTGGTCGCTCCGATCGCCGCGTGCGTGCTCGGCCGCGAGGTGAGGTCGCGAGGGCTGACCGCGCGAGGGCTCGCCGATCTGCTCTCTCATCACAAGCAAGCCTTCAAGGACGATCCACGCGCCCCGGCGGGCCTCGCTGGATTCCTCGCTCCCTCCATGGCGGCGAGCGCGCCTTTCGTCGCTGCGGCGTCGCGCGAACGGCCGCCGCATGATGCGGTATCGCCCGTCCCGTCCCGAACGACGGAGTCGTCAACCCCGCTTCCCTCGCGTGAGGGGCCTGCCCGTCAACGTCAGACGCGAGAGTGGCTGCTCCCGACCTTGCTGGCAGCGGCGGTGCTCGGAGGTCTCTGGGCGTTCGCACGCGAGCGCAGGCAGGAGCGCACCGCCGCCGAGCCCACGCACGAAGCCCCGGTCGCGGCGGCTCCGGGGGACGATCTCGCCCAGCCCGCCGCGCCGCCGCAGGTCGAGGCGCCGCGCGCCGAGGCGCCCACGGCCGCCGCGCCAGGCGAGGCGCCGCCCAGCGCGCCAGGCGAGGCGCCCACGGCCGCCGCGCCAGGCGAGGCGCCCCCCGGCGCGCCGGAGATCGTCGAGCAGCTCAGGATCACGGCCGGAGTGATGACGCTCCCGGGCGGCAAGGTCCTCTCCGTCGACGAGCACGGCTCCGAGGCGGAGATCGCGCGGTACCTCGACGCCGGAGCCGCGGACGGCCCCAAGCGCTTCTCGATGGAAGGCGTGACCTTCCGCTTCGGGACCACGGAGTTGACCGAAGCTTCGCGGCCGAAGCTCGAAGCGCTGGCCGTCATCCTCGGCGCCTATCCCTCCGCGCGGGTGCGCATCGAAGGGCACACCGACGCCGTGGGCGGCGCCGAGGGGAACCGATCGCTGTCGCTGGCGCGAGCCCAGGCGGTGCGCAACGAGCTCACCGCGCGACGGATCGCCCCCGATCGCATCGAGGTGGCCGGGATGGGCGCCGAGCAACCGGCGGCGTCGAACGACACTGCCGGCGGGCGCGCGCAGAACCGCCGGATCGACGTCATGGTCCTGAGCCTCTGAAGCGACGACTCACCCCCTCCATGGAAGGAGCGAGGTACCGGCGCCGGCCTGCGGAAGCAGGGTACCGGCGCCGGCGAAAGGCCGGCGCATCGCCGGTCGACGCTCACGTGTGCACTCTCGGGAGGACTTGCTCGAGGACGCCGATGGCGCCGTTGTCCCTCTCCACGTGGAAGCGGACCACCAGGTTGTTGTTCCTGTCCCAGTCGTCGGCTCCGTCGCTCGGATCGAGGATCGCAAAGTTGCGATGCGTGACGCAGTACCTGTGATCGGACCCCGCGATCTCCCGGAGGAACCCCTTGATATCGCCGTTGAACAGGTTCTGACTGCCGCCGTTCGTCAGCAGCGAGAGGATGATGCGGGCCATCCCCCTGGGGGCAGGGCGCGCGATGCCGGATGCGGTCACCTGATAGAGGCGCGGTCGCGAGCGCGGCTGCCCGAACCCGAGGACCGTGTCGATGTGCGCCATCGTGCCCACGTGGATGTCGCCGCCCATGAGCGTCACCTGGGTGCGAGGGCTGAAGCCGGCGAAGTTCATGAGAGACATCAGGAAACGCCTGCATTCGTTCTGGTTGTTGGAGGCAGCCCAGCCGTCCCGGATGTCATCGACGGAGGACATGTTGAACGTGTTCGTGAGCGCCTCCGCGGCCGCGAGCGGCAGGTAGACGACGGGCGTGCCGACCACGACGAAGAGGTGCCTGAGATCGAGCGCCGCGAGCTCGTTGAGCCTGAGCTCGAGGTCGTCGAGCTGTTGCTTGCCGAGGATCGCCCCGTTCCTCCACGAGCGCTGCGACCGCCCATCGACCGCGAGGATGGCGACGTCGCCGTGCTTCGCGATCCAGCCGAACCCCGCGCTGCTCAGGCGGTCCCTCGGGCTCAGCGCCACCTGGAACTCCTTGAACGCTTGCTCCGCGGCCCTGTAGCGCTCCACGGCCTGCGGCGAGCCGTCGTTGTTGTTCGACCCCCAGCCATCGTAGATCTCGTGGTCGTCCCACATCATGACGTTCGGGCAGCTCCCGAGGACCGCCGCCACGTCAGGGTGCGACCACGTCTGCACGTAGTGCCTGCGGTACGCGGCGGTGCGCCCCTCCGAGGGCGACCAGCCCGTGGGATCGCCGTCGCCGTAGATCTGGTCACCGGCGTGAACCAGCAGGTTCACCTTGCCTTCGTCCACGAGGGCCTTGAGCGCCCGCCACATCGCCCCGCGCCGCTCCTTGGGAAACTCGTGGTTGTCGATGTCGTTGCAGCTCACGAGGCCGATTCGAATCGGCCCGTTCGTGACGGTGCGGAAGGCGGAGCCGTTGATGCTCAGGTTGTCCGCGGGTGTGGGGAGCGGATCTCCAGCGTCGTGCTCCACGATGCCATAACGAACCCTCTCGCCGCTCAGCCCGCTCAGCTCGAACGTGGCGAGCCCGAAGGGCGGCGCGCTGTTGATCGGCACATCGAGCGTGCGAACGCCGTTGTCGTCCGCGAATGCCAGTCTCGCCCTCCCCTTGGGCCGCTCGAAGACGGCCAAGATCCTGCTGGTTGTCTGCGTCGTGTGTCCGATGACTGCGCTTTTGAACGCCATGGTCCGCCTCTCTGGCGAGAGCTCGTCAGGCTGAGGGAAGAGGCGCCGTGGTCCTGGCGGGCACTCTCCCCTATGTTTCGTCGCGGGCGGCCGGACGCAAGTTTTTCGGCTCGCTCGAGGCGCTCGCGAGAGGGGCGGGGCGTCGGACCAGAGGAGATCGGCGCTCGCGCTCACGCCTCCAGGTGCGGCGGCACCGCGATCCCCCTGCCGAAAGGAGCGGCGTGAACCCGCGCCCCCTCCGGCGGATCCCGCGAAACATGCGCGCGCGGCCGTAGACTGGGCCGCGCTGGCGCGCTAGTCGGTATCCGCCGTGGATCCCAGCCCTCGAAGCAGCCCGGACGAACGCCGCCCCCGCCTCGCGCTCCAGGCCGTGCTGCCGGAGGAGCTCGCCGGCGCGTGCGGCATCGACCTCACCGACGCGCGCCGCATCGTCTCCCTGGCGCACCGCCTCGGCGAGCTGCCCGCCCGCGCGCCCGCGACCGTCCGGCGCGCCGCGCTCGACGCGGCGCGCTCGGCGGGCGAGATCAGGACGCTCGCGCTCGTCGAGCGGCGCGCGAGCGCCGAGGATCCGTTCGTGAAATACGCCTTCCGCCTCGAGGACGGCGCGACGGTCGAGTCGGTGCGCATCCCGCTCGAGCGGCCGGGCCGGTACTCGGCGTGCGTGAGCTCGCAGGTCGGCTGCGCGCTCGCGTGCGCCTTCTGCGCCACCGGGCGCATGGGCCTCACGCGCAACCTGGAGGCCTGGGAGATCGTCGAGCAGGTGCGGCTCATCCGCCGTGATCTCGACGCCACCGTGGGCGGCGGCGCGCGCGTCCACGGCGTGCTGTTCCAGGGCATGGGCGAGCCGCTCGCCAACGCCGACCGGGTCATCCAGGCGATCCGGGTGCTCTCCGAGCCGAGCGCGCAGGCGATCGACATGCGCAACATCACCGTCTGCACGGCGGGGCTCCCGTCCGGCATCCGGCGGCTCGCGGCCGAGGTCCCCGCGGTCCGGCTCGGCCTGTCGCTCGGCTCGGTGCGCCCCGGCAAGCGGCGCCTGCTCATGCCGATCGACGGCGCGCACCCGCTCGAGGAGGTGCTCGCGGCCGTGGGCGAGCACGCGCGCGCGAGCGGGCACGCGCCGATGTGGGCGTACACGCTCCTCGCGGACCAGAACGACACGGACGAGGACGCCGCGTGCCTGGCCGCGCTCGCCCGCGGCTTCGCGGCGCAGCACGGCATCTCTCCCCGGCTCAGCCTCATCCCCTACAACGCGATCGGCGCGCCCGGCGATCCCCTGCCCTCGCCGGACGGCGGCGATGAACGCGGCGCGGCGGCCGATCCGTTCGTGCGCTCGGCGCGGCTCGACGCCTTCCGCGCGGTCCTCTCCGCCGCCGGCGTCGGCTCGATCGTGCGCTACTCGGGCGGGGGCGACGTCGGCGCGGCGTGCGGGCAGCTCGCGCGGCCTTCGGCGGAGGCGCAGCGGCCGGGCGGCCGCCGGGCGCCGCCCCGCGCCGGGGCCACCGCGGGCGCGGCCGACGTCGGGCCGAGCGCGCCGCCCAGGCCAGCGTGAGCGTCGCTATGGATCCCTGCTCCCACGCGCGCTAGCTTGCGCGCGTGTTCGGCTTCAGCTTCGGCGAAATCATGGTGCTCGCCATCGTGGGCATCATCGTGGTCGGTCCCCGGCGGTTGCCTGCGATGATGCGGTCGGCGGGGAGCTGGATCGCCAAGCTCCGCCGCTTGAGCACGGATCTCCGGACGCAGAGCGGCATCGACGATCTGATCCGCCAGGAGGGGCTCGAGCGTGAGCTCCGCGAGCTCCGCGCCCTGTCGCGGGTCAACGTGATCGAGACGCTGGTGAACCCCGTCGTCGGCGCCGTGACCGCCGGTACGATCGCCTCGTCCACGCCGCGCGTGAGGCCGCCGGATCCCGAGCCGCCGCCGCCGCCCGTCGTGAACCCGCCCCGCGAGCGCGAGTACCCCGTCCTCGGCTGCGACGCCTACGGAGTGACGCTGGACGCGGCCCCGGACGGCGCCGCCGGCCAGCCGGTCGCGCCGGAAAGCGCGGCCCCCACGGAGACCGCGCAGGCGGCGGACGCCACGGTCGGCGTCGAGACCGCCGCGGCGACGGCGACCGCGACCGCGGAGACCACCGCGGCGACAGCGCCCGTGGCCGCAGAGAGCACCGCGGCGACAGCGACCGCGGCCGCAGAGACCGTCGCGCCGGCAGCGCCCACGACCACAGAGACCACCGCGGCGACAGCGACCGCGGCCGCAGAGAGCGCCGCGGCGATGCAGGGCGTGGCGACCGGAAACGGAGCGACGTCATGAGCCAGGAGCAGGCGGCGGCGGTGAAGAGCGACTCCCCGGGGGCGGAGGGGGCGGAGGGCGCGTCGAGCGACGCCGCGGAGGATCCGGGCGAAGACAAGCCGATGTCGTTCTGGGAGCACCTCGACGAGCTGAGAAAGCGGCTCGTCCGGAGCATCCTTGTCTTCTTCGCGGCCTGCATCGTGGGGTGGGAGGTGCGCGAGCAGCTCTTGCACTTCCTGACCGTCCCGTTCGTGCAGGCGTGGCGGGAGCAGAGCCTGGCGGGCAACCCCTCGCTCCACTTCGGCGCGCCCGCGGCCGCGTTCGTCGCTTACTTCAAGCTGTCGATGATCGGCGGCGCGGCGATGGCGTCGCCGTTCATTTTCTACCAGCTGTGGGCGTTCGTCGCGCCCGGCCTCTACGCCAAAGAGAAGCGCTACGTCATCCCGTTCGTCCTGTTCTCGACGATCCTGTTCGTGGGCGGCGGCTGGTTCGGCTGGCGAGCGGCCTTCCCGATCTCGTTCGGTTACTTCCTCAGCCTGGCCGGCACGGTCGGCGGCGACGGGGTGACGATCACGCCGACCGTGATGATGGGCGACTACCTCGACTTCGTCGCCCAGCTCCTGCTCGGCTTCGGGATCATCTTCGAGATCCCGCTCATCGTGCTCTTCCTCTCCATCGCCGGCGTCATCAACTACATCCAGCTCATCCTGTTCGGCCGCTGGTTCGTGTTCGGCGCCTTCATCCTCGCCGCCGTCCTGACGCCGCCGGATATCACGAGCCAGCTCGTCATGGCCGTGCCGATGTGCCTCCTCTACGTGGTCTCGATCGGCCTCGCGTACGTCTTCGGCAAGCCGCCGACCGACGCCCAGCGCGCGGCGTACAAGGCGCGCAAGGAGAAGGAAGTCACCAAGGGCTGACGGGCGGCGCGGCGCCGGCCGGGCCGCCTGCGCGGCGTCGTCCTCCGCGGCGGCGCGGCGCATCGCAGAACCCCCGCGCGGCGTCGTCCGCGCGCCGTCCTCCGCGGCGGCGCGGCGCATCGCAGAACCCCCGCGCGGCGTCGTCCGCGCGCCATCTTCCGCGGCGGCGCGGCGCATCGCAGAACCCCCGCGCGGCGTCGTCCGCGCGCCGTCCTCCGCGACAGCGCAGATCAGGCGGCGGGCGCGGCGGCCGCGGGCGCTGCCTTCCGGCTTCGCGCCACGTGGATCGCGACCGCGGCGCCGGCCATCGCGAGCCCGATGAGCTGCGACGTGGACAGGCCAACGAGGCCCCCGCGGTCGTCGGCCCGCGCGAACTCGAGCACGAAGCGCCCGAGCGCGTAGAGGCCGAGGAACGCCACGAAGACCTGCCCGTCGTACCGCTTCCGCCCGTGCACGTAGAGCAGGCAGATCGCCGCGATGGCGAACGACATCGCCGACTCGTAGATCTGCGTCGGGTGCACCGGGTGCGACGGCAGGCGCGGGCTCGTGAGCTCGAGCAGCTTGAACTGCGCCTCGCTCGCGGGGCTGTTCGGCGGGAACGAGAGCCCGAACGCCCCGTCGGTGCGCAGGCCGAAGCAGCAGCCGGCGAGCAGGCAGCCCATCCGGCCGAACCCGAGGCCCAGCGGGACGGCGAAGCCCGCCATGTCCGCCGCCTTCCAGAACGGGAACCGATCGCGCTTGAGCAGCCAGTACGCCATCGCCGACGCGCCGACGAAGCCGCCGTAGTACGTCAGGCCGCCGGCCCAGAACTTTGCCCACGCCAGGCAATCGCGCTCGACCGGGTGGCAGACCCCCTTCGCCGCGTCCCACACGCCGTGGTACCGCGACGCGCAGAGCGCCTGCTCGACCTTCCAGTCGACGAGCGACGGATCGGTGCACAGGTGCACGTAATCCCAGAAGTATCCGTCGGCGACGACGTGGAGGAGCCTGCCGCCGACGACGCCCGCGAGCAGGCAGGCGAGCCCCAGGTCGACGATCACATCCGGGTCCTCGCCGATCCGCCGCGCCCACAGCGCGCCGATGGCCGTCGCGAAGAGGAAGCCGGTCAGCAGCAGCAGGAAGTAGGCGGGGAACGCGACGTCGAGCAGGCGGAACAGCTCGGGCCGCATGGTCAGCCCGCCGACGCCTTCGCGCCGGACGCCTTCCCCGCGAGCTCGGGGCGGTGGGGGGAGAACATGTCGATCGCCATCAGCCCGACGCCCACGACGATCGCGATGTCGGCCACGTTGAACGTCGGCCACACGAACGTCGAGGTGAGCCGGACCTGGATGAAGTCGATGACGTACCCGTAACGGACGCGGTCGACCAGGTTCCCGAGCGCACCGCCGAGCACGAGCGGCAGCCCCCACCTGAGCGCGGTCTGGGAGGGGTGGAGCTTGCGGTAGAGCGAGACGATGAAGACGATCGCCGCGAGCGAGACCAGGAGGAAGAACGGGCGGCGGATCGCCTCGCTCTCGTCGCCCAGGATGCCCCACGCCCCGCCGTGGTTCTTCGCGAAGATCATGTTCAGGTGATCCTTGATCACCTCGATCTTCCGGAACGAGAGCGGCCGCGGCGCGGCGGTGAGATCCGTGAGCGCCTGCGGCTCCAGCCGGTCCTTGGCCCACCACTTCGTGCCGAGATCGGCGGCCAGGGTGACGGCCGCGACGGCGATCAGGAACACGTACGACGGCCGGTAGGCGGGCTTCGCCGGCGCGACCACGTCGTCGGCGTCCCCCTCCGGCGAGGAGCCGCGCCCCTCGTGGTCGCGTTCGCCGGCGGAGGCCGGCGGCTCGCCGGCCGGCGCGTTCACGGGCGCGGAGCGATGCGACTCCGCGTGGGCACCTTCGGTCTCAACGGGAGCGTCTCGCGGCGTCGCGTCTTCAGTCATGCGGAGCGCGTTCCTCTACGACAAACCGAGCGCTCCGGCAAAGGCTTCCCTCCGCAGGCGCCGCCGCGCGGGTCTTTCACGCCCCGCGCGTGTCAGTTGACGTGCGTGAGTTGCGTGCGCCGCGCCGCGCCCCGGCGCCGCGCCGTCTGCTCCGGCCGAGCCGCCCGCTCGCGCCCTTCAGCTGGCCGGCGGCACAGGCGGAGGCGCTTCCGTCGATAGCGGAGGGGTGGGGTCGCCGCCCGCCGGGCCCTCCGAGGCGCCGCGGGCGTCTGGAGACGGCGCGCTCGCGCTGCGGGTCGCGACGATCATGTCCTTGGACATCAGGATGACCCCCGCGACGATCGCGATGTCCGCCACGTTGAACGTCGGCCAGTGAAACTCCCGACCGCCGCGGATCACGTACACGTCGATGAAGTCGATGACCCAGCCGTAGCGGATCCGGTCGACCAGGTTGCCCATCGCGCCGCCGAGCGCCAGCGCGAGCCCCCACTTCATCCCCGTCTGGTCCCTGTGGACGCGCCGGTAGATCGAGAAGATGAAGACCATCGCCGCGGCGGAGACGAACAGGAAGAACGGCCGCCGCAGGCCGTCCGGGAGGCTGCGCAGGAAGCTCCAGGCGCCGCCGGGGTTCTGCGCGAAGATGAAATCGAGGTGGTCCGGGATGATCGTGAGGACCTTCGCGCCCGACCGCTTCGGGTCGAACCCGGCGAGGCGCGCGTGCGCCCACCCCTTCGTCACCAGGTCGGCGGCGCACGAGACGAGCGCCACGACGGCCAGGAAGCGGAGCGAGGCGCGCTCCTCGCTGGGGAGGTCGTCGGGGAGGTGCGCGACGGGCGACGCTTGCGGTGCGTCCGAGGACATCGTCCTCGCTTCTACGCGATGGCGTGGCACGGAGCAAACAGCCTCGAGCGGGGTGATGCCCGGCGGCGGTCTTCCTCCTCTCTCCCGCTCTTCCGCTCTTCCGTTCGTCCGCTTTCCCCCTCGCGCCGTCCGGTTCCGTCTTCCGCTCTCGCCCGCGCCTCCTCCGCCGATCGCCGCGCCGGTTCACCGCTCGTTCAGGATCACCACCGGACGCTCCGGGGCGCGCGATCGCACCGGCGCCTTTTCCCGTCCGGGAGGATCGGTCGGACCGGCCGGGTCGACCGCCGGCGCCCCCCTCCTTCGCAGCGCGAGGTGCAGCTCGCCGTACGCCTGGAGGGCCGCGCCGCGCTGCCGCTCCGTGGCCGCCGCGCGCCCCAGCGACTCGGCCAGCTGCGCCCGGCGCCCCGCGAGGTACGCGAGATCCCTCGCCTCGGCGAGCTCGCTCCCCCCGGCGAACGCCTGCTCCGCGCGCTCCATCGCCTCGGTGGCGCCGCGCAGGTCCGCGGGCGCGAGCTCTGCCGCCGCGCTCGCCCGGGCGCGCTCGTAGCTCTTCCTCGCCTCGATGAGCTCCTTCGGCGGGAGCGGGGCGCTCGCGCACCCCAGGAGACCGCCGACGAGCAGAATGGCCACCGTCCCGTGATTGTTTCGCATGATTCCGCGCCTCCTGTCCGCGAGCCCTAGCGGAGCTGCCGCTGGATGGATCCGACCTCCTCGAGCGCCTCGCGCGTGCGGGCCTGGGCCTGCGCCTCGCGCATGAGGGCGAGCGCGAGCTCCGCGTCCGCCTGCGCGCGCAGGAGCATGCGCCGCGCCCGATCGGGCGCGCCGTCGGCCGACAGCCTCGTCGCCCGCTGCACCTGCTCCCGGGCGAGGCGGAGGTGGGCTTCCGCCCGCGGGTCCTCGTCGGCTCCGACCTCCTCGGCGGCTCGGATCATCGCCTCCGACGCGCCGAGCCGCTCGCCGAAGCTCGGAGCGTACGCGGCGCACCCCGCCACCGACGCGCCGAAGAGCGTCAAGAACACTGCGTTTTTCATGTGCGACACCTCGTTGCCAGCCCCGGACGAGAGGTCGCCCGGAGAAGGCGGGTGAGAGAGCGGATGAGATCATCGACTCCGGATCTCCGTCGTCGATCGGCTCGTCCTCAGGCAACCAGCACACCAGGGCCGACGGCCTCGGGGCGGCGCCTGAGCGCGCACGCGAGAAGCGCCGCCCTGCGTCCGTCGGTGCAGGAGGAATCACGACGACGCTGAGACATCGCCTCACGCGCCGTATCCGCGCTTCCCATCCGTTGCGCGCAAACGAGCCATTCGGCGGAGCCGCCGTGTGCGTCGCTTGCGGCGACTGGACCACAGGAGAGCCCCAGACACCGGATCTCGTTCGAGGACGGGAGAGGCCCCCTCTCCGCTGTACGCCCGCCTGCCGCGGCAGCCCGCCGCGACCGCGTTCCGCGCCGGCCCGCCACGCCCGCCTGCCGCGCCGATCCGCCGCGCCTGCGGCGCCGGCCGTTCACCCGCGCGCCGTCCTCCCCTCACCTGCGCGCCGCCCTCCGAGTTCCCGGCCGCGCAGGCCAGCGCAGCGGCGGCCGACGTGTGCGTCGCGCCCGATCCGGTTGAGTGACACGGCGCATCTGTTTAGTATACCTGCGTCATGCCGTCGCCCCCCTGGAAGATCGAGACCGGCGTCGAGACCGTCATCTCGTCGTGGCTTGCCTCCGGCTACGTCCGCCCTTGTTTCACCGCGGATCGCGAGCTTCCGCCGGCCGACGCGCGCACCGCGCCGATGCCCGACGCGCTCTCGCCGGCGCTCCGCGGCGCCCTGGAGCGGCGCGGCATCGATCGGCTCTACGACCACCAGGCGCGGGCCTTCGCGGCGGCCCGCGCGACGCCCAGAGGCCCGAGCGCCGCGGGGGAGCCGGCGCGGGCGGGGCGGCACGTGGTCGTCGCGACGCCCACCGCCAGCGGCAAGAGCCTCTGCTTCCATCTCCCGGTGCTCGACGCGCTCGCCGAGGGCGCCGCGTCGGGCCAGGGCGGCAGCGCGATCTACCTCTACCCCACCAAGGCGCTCGCCCGGGACCAGGAGGCCGGCCTGCACGCGCTCATCCGCGAGGCGGGGCTCACGATCCCGGCGATCGTGTACGACGGGGACACGCCGGGCGACGCCCGGCGCGCGGCGCGCGAGCGCAGCCCCATCGTGATGACCAACCCCGACATGCTCCACGCGGGGATCCTGCCGCACCACGCGCACTGGGCGCGGACGTTCCAGCGCCTGCGCTACGTCGTGCTGGACGAGCTCCACACCTACCGCGGCGTGTTCGGATCGCACGTCGCCCACGTCCTCGCCCGGCTGCGCCGGGTCGCCGCGTTCCACGGATCGAGCCCGACCTTCCTCTGCGCGACGGCGACGATCGGCAACCCGCGGGCGCACGCCGCGCGCCTCTTGGGCATCGCCGAGGACGAGCTCGAGCTCATCGACGAGTCAGGCGCCCCGCGGGGGCCGCGGCGCTTCTTCCTGTACAACCCGCCGGTGGTGAACGCGGAGCTCGGGGTGCGCGCCAGCACCCTGAAGAGCGCGGTGCGCCTCGCCGGGGATCTCGCCCGCGCCCGCGTGCCGACGCTGGTGTTCGGCCAGTCGCGCAACTCGGTCGAGATCATGCTGAAGTACCTGCGCGAGGGCGTCGGCAAGGAGATCGGGGCGGAGGACGCGATCATGGCGTACCGCGGCGGCTACCTCCCGGAGACGCGCCGGCGGGTCGAGCGGGGGCTGCGCGAGGGCGAGATCCTGTGCGTCGTGGCCACGAACGCCCTCGAGCTCGGCATCGACATCGGCGAGCTCGACGCGGTGATCTGCGCCGGCTACCCCGGATCGGTCGCCGAGACGTGGCAGCGCTTCGGCCGGGCGGGCCGGCGCGGCAAGACGAGCATCGCGGTCCTGTGCGCCACCAGCGCGGCGCTCGACCAGTACCTCGCGAGGAACCCGGGTTACCTGCTGGAGCGCGGGGCCGAGTCGGCCCGGATCGATCCGCAGAACACCGAGATCCTCGTGCAGCACCTCAAGTGCGCGGCGTTCGAGCTGCCGTTCCTCAAGGGGGAGCCCTACGCGGCGATGGCGCCGGACGACACCGTGGCGGCGCTCCGCTTCCTGCAGGACAACGGGGTCGTGCACGAGTCGAACGATCGCTTCCACTGGGCGACCGACGCGTATCCGGCGAACCACGTGAGCCTGCGCTCGGTGGGCTGGGACAACTTCGTCATCATCGACAAGGCCCTTGGCAAGACGCTCGCGGAGCTCGACTGGCGCGCGGCGCCGACGATGCTCCACGAACAGGCCATCTACCAGCACGACGGCGAGCAGTACCAGGTCGAGCGGCTCGATTACGAGAACCACAAAGCCTTCGTGACGAAGGTCGTCCCCGACTATTTCACGACAGCGCTCACCCACCGGAAGGTGAGCATCCTCGACGAGAGCGCGGCCGCCCCGCTCGGCCGGGCGACCGCCGCCTTCGGCGAGGTGAGCATCGTGGAGAAGGTGGTCGGCTACAAGAAGATCAAGTTCTACACGCACGAGAACACGGGATACGGCGACGTGCGGTTGCCGGACATCCAGATGCACACGACCTCGTTCTGGCTCACCGTGCCCGAGCCGCTCTGCGAGGAGCTCGGCCTCGGCCGCGCGACCGCCATCGACGGCCTGCGCGGGATCGCGCGGGCGCTGGAGACGGTCGCGACGCTCTCGCTCATGTGCGATCCGCGCGACATCGGCCAGACGCTCGAGGACGGGAGCGAGGCGCGGGAGGTCCCGGCCGGCGGAGAGGCGGCCGGGGTCTTCGATCCCACGCTGTTCCTGTTCGACAACGTGCCAGGCGGCGTCGGGCTCTCCGAGCGCATCTACGAGCAGCGCGACGAGCTCCTCGCGCGCACGCGGCAGCTCATCGCCGGCTGCGGCTGCGACGAGGCCGGCTGTCCGCTCTGCGTCGGCGCCACGGAGAGCATCGACGCGAAGCGCAAGCGCGCGTCGCTCGGGCTCCTCGCGATCTTGCTCCACCAGGCGTGAGCCCGGCGGCGAGCGCCTCCGGGCGCTCGCAGCGGCGCGCCGCAAGGAATGTCCTGAGCGGACGGGTACCCGACCCACGCAGATCCAGCGACATCCACCTCGCTCTGCGCCCCTGAGCCCCTTACCACGCTCGCGACGGGCGCTCGTCGTGGACGTGTCGCCGTCGCCCCCGCTGGCGATGTGACAGCCATGTTTCGGCGCAGAGGGGAACACCACGAGTCGATTTGTGCAAATTTGTGCAATCGACCGCAGCATCTCTGGAGATCGAGCGCTGTCGCCCCTTTACCCCGCCCCTCGGTGCAATCTAGAGTCGGGGTACCGTGGAGAGCGCGCCATCGAGGGGGGTTGTTCTGGGGCGTTACGCCATTGGACCGCGGATGGCGCGCGGCGGGATGGGCGAGGTGTTTCGCGCGGTCGCGCTCGGGCCGGACGGCGAGGAGGTCCCGGTCGCCATCAAGCGAATCGTCCCGATGCACGCCGGCAGCGACGATCTCAGGCAGCTCTTCATCGCCGAGGCGAGCATGATGACCCGCCTCAAGCACCCCAACATCGATGAGGTGCTCGATTTCGGCGTGGACGAAGCGGGCGATTTCTACCTCGTTCTCGAGCTCGTGTCCGGAACGGATCTCGGGCGACTCTGCAAGGGGCTCTGGGCGCGCGGGGAGTCCGTTCCGGTGCCGATCGCGCTCTTCGTCGCCGCGCAGGTGCTCGAGGGGCTGGGCTACGCGCACGAGCGCTCGGCCGCCGAGGGGCGGCTGATGGTGCACCGCGACGTGAGCCCTGGAAACGTGCTCATCTCGCTGAGCGGCGTCGTGAAGATCGCGGACTTCGGCGTGGCGATCGCCACGCGGGGCGAGGTGGGGGACGCCGCCAGGCGCGACCTGGTCGGGAAGCCGAGCTACATGCCGCCCGAGCAGTTCGACGGCGAGCGCGTCGACGCGCGCGCCGACGTGTTCGCCCTCGGGGTGGTCCTGTTCCAGATGCTCACCGGGACGCGGCCCTTCCCCGGGAGCAGCGCCGCCTCGCGGATGGCGGCGGCGCGCGAGGGGCAGATGTTGCGGGCGAGCGAGCTGCGCCCCGAGGTGAGCCCCGCGCTGGAGGCGATCCTCTCGCGCGCGCTCGCGCCGCGCCGGGACGACCGCTTCCCCGACGCGCGCGCGATGCTGGAGGCGATCGAGGCGCTGCGCGAGGCAGGCCACGAGATCGGCACGCCGGAGGACCTCGGGGCGCTCGTGAGCGCGGCGCTGAAGGAGTCGCCGGAGTCGCGTCCGCCGGGCCCCCACACGCCCGAGCTCCCCGAGGACGAAGACGACCTGGAGGGGGGCGAGCTGACGCGCGCCGACGCGGACAGCCCCTTCACCCTGCGCGCGACGCGGCGCCCCGGCCCATCGTCGCAGGTGCTCGGCGGCGAGGCCGATGCGCTCGATGCGCTCGACGCGCTCGGTGGCATCGACGCGGCGCTCCCGGCGCCGTCGAGCGCCCCGGTGAGCGGCGGGTTCCACGCCGTGGCGCCGGCGTCCAGCGAGGAGAGCTCGCTCGATCCGCACCAGGCGTCGAGCCCGAGGGGGGCGGTCTCCTTGACGCCGAGGCCGCGCGACGAGGCGCGGCCGCCGTCCTCGGCGCCGGGCGCGGTCCTCCCGCCGGCCGGTGCGACGCGGCAGCGCCTGCTCGCGGGGGTGATCGCCTGCGCCGCGCTGGCGGGGATCGCGGTCGCCAGCGTGCGCGTCGGCCGCGGCGGACCGAGCGCAGCCTCCCCGGCGGCCGTGCACCGCGCCGTTCGGGCCGTGCAGCCGCAGATCACCGCCGCCGTGCAGGCCGCGCTGTTGCCCCTGCGAAGAGCGCCTTCCCCTGCCAGCCGCGCCGAGGGCGCTGCGCCCGCCACAGGCTCTACCGCAGGTGCCGCGCCGGCCGCGGGCACCACGGCGGGCGCTGCGCCGGCCGCGGTCACCGCCCCCGCCGCGGGCACCGCCCCCGCCGCGGGCACCGCCCCCGCCGCGGGCACCCCGTGAGCCGCATCGCTTGCGGCGCTCGGTCCGCTCGGTTAGCAGCGCGGCATGCGACGCCCTCATGTCCTCCTCGCCCTCGCCCTGACCGCACTCTCGGGCTGTAGCGCCTCGCCGCCCGCAGCTCCTCCGCCTCCGACGGCTGCGCCCCCGGCTCAGCCCGACGCGCCGCCCGCTGCGGCGGCCCCCGCCCCGGGCGACGCTGTCGCCCCGGCGCCGTTGTCGGTCGCCTCGGTCGACGTGCCCGCTGCCCTGCGCGCCGTCGTCGACGCCGCCGATCGCGCGGACGCCGACCGGGCGCTCGACGCCGGCCGCAAGCCTGCGGAAACGCTCGCATTTTTCGGCATTCAGCCGGGGATGAAGGTCGCGGAGCTCTCGGCGGGGGGCGGCTACTCGGCCGAGCTCCTGGCGCGGGCGGTCGGGCCGGCAGGGGTCGTCTATGCGCAGAACAACCGCTTCGTCCTCGAGCGCTTCGCCGAGAAGCCGTGGAGCGAGCGGCTCAAGAAGCCCGTGATGAAGCCGGTGGTCCGGGTCGATCGCGAGCTCGACGACCCGCTGCCGCCCGAGGCGCGGGATCTCGACGCCGTGTTCCTCGTGCTCTTCTACCACGACACGGTGTGGATGGAGGCGGACCGGGCCGCGATGAACCGCGCGATCTTCCGCGCGCTCAAGCCCGGCGGCGTGTTCGCGATCGTCGATCACGCCGGGCGCGCCGGGACGGGCGTCACCGAGGTGAAGACGCTCCACCGCATCGAGGAGAAGATCGTGCGCGAGGAGATCGAGCAGGCCGGCTTCCGGCTCGCGGCCGAGGCGACCTTCCTCCGGAGCCCCACGGACACGCGCGACTGGAACGCCTCGCCGATGGTGGCGGGCGACAAGCGGGGCACGAGCGACCGCTTCGTCCTGAAGTTCGTCAAGCCCGGGGGCTGAGCCGCCGCGGCGGCCCGGGCTCATCGCGGGCAGCGGGTGGGCGGCGGCGGCGCATGCCACCCGCCATCGGAGCCGCCCCTCGGCGCGTGGGCGGCGCTCACCCGTCGGAGCGAACGCAGCGCACGAGCCGCCGATCGCGGACCGTGTGGTCCTGCGACGCGCCGTTCGTGAAGTTGACGAGGACGGCCTTCTCCGCGCTGCCGATGGCGGGCGTCGACGACCAGAAGACGTCGGACGGCGTCCCCGGGAAGGCCTCCAGGTCGATCGCCGGCCCGGACCGCCGATCATCGACGATCGAGAGCAGCTCCTTCGCGCTCGGCAGCCGCCAGTCGCTCTTCGCGGCGAGGTCGAGGTCCTCGCAGTGCGCGAGCGCGTCGCTCCAGATGAACCGGGTCAGGGAGGCGTGGCGCTGCCAGACGAGCCCCGTCGAGCGATCGAGCACCCAGTCCTCGCCGGGCGAGAGATCGGCCGGCGCGATCCCCTTCACACCTCCGACGCACAGCGCCCGCGCGCCGGCCGTGTCGTCCTTCGGGAAGAAGCCGAGAGACGCATCGCTGGCCAGCACCCCCCAGGCGAACGAGCTGTCCGCGGCGACGTCGGTCGCGGACCAGTAGAAGCTGTCCTGGGTAGACGTGAAGAAGATATCGGGAAACGCCGTGGCATGGCCGAAATCCAGGATGGAGACGAGCTCGATCCGCGTCGGCAGGCGCCAGTCCGACAGGCCGCCTATGCCCTGCGCGCTGAGCGCCGCGCAGTGCTCCTGCGCGCCGCCCAGCGTGAACGTCCCGTTCTCCGCCACCTTTTCCCAGGTGAGCCCGGTCACCGAGTCTTCCACCGCGCCGTCGGCTTCTGTGTAGGAGGGGACGGCGATCTCGTAGTTCCCGTCCTGTCCGAAGAACGGCGCCGAGGGCCCAGGGCACACCTCCAGCACGGTGGTCCCGTTCGAGCAGCGCGTTGTCGGCGAGTCCGGCCATGTCACCGGCACGGGCGACGGCCCTCCGCCGCCGGTCCCTCCCTCGCCGCCGCCGCCGCCGGTCCCTCCCTCGCCGCCGCCGCCGCCGATCGGCTCGCTGCCGCCGCCGCCGATCGGCTCGCCGCCGCCGCTGCTGCCGAGCTGAAAGGGCTCTCCGATGCATCCGGCGAGCGTGATGGACTCCACGAGCAGCGCGGCCAACAGCCAGGTGAAGCGAAGGGCGTGAGGGGTCTCGTTCGGCATGGGCAAGCGGCGGCGCCAGGAGAGGATCCGGGCCAGCAGCCTATCATCCACCGGGGCGCGGGGGTCGACTTCCTCGCAGCGCCTCGCGCCGCAGGCTCGCGTCATCTCATTCATCGCCGCCCGCCCGCCCGCCCTCCGCCCGCCCGCCGCTTCGCTCCCCCGCGCCCGCGGCGTTCGCGCCGCCCGCGCGGGCCGGTCGGCCCATGAGAGGCGAAGCGAGCATGATGGAAGAACGACGCGCGGCGGAGAGCGGGGTTGAGCCCGTGCACCTCGGTGCCTCTCCGCCGCGTCGACCTCTTCTACGCAGGTTGCGTCTGGCGCCCTCTCCGCCTCTGCGGGCCGAGGGTCCGCCGCGTCACGGCGTCGTGTAGTCGACCTTCACCGTGTACGTGCTCTCCGTGTACCCCTGCACGAGGAAGAAGGCCTCCGACTGCCCTTCCGGGACCGTCAGCTCGCACGTCTCGTCGGCGCCGTCGAGGTAAGGCCGGCAGTCGAAGGCGCTCAGGGTGGGCTGCTCGCCGAACCGCACGTAGAGATCGGGATCCCCGGTGCCGCTCATCACGGCCCGGAGGGTCGTCCCGGCAACCACCGAGATCGGCCCGTGGGACGCCGTCTCGCGCCGCGAGACGCTGCCGTCGAAGCTCGTCGACGTCTCTGTGCCGCCGCCTCCGGGCTCGCCTCCGGGCGCCTTCGGCGCGGAGTAGCGCACCTCGATGTCGTAGGTCGAGGCCGTGAAGCCGTGCACCTTGACGAAGGCCCTCGTCTGGCCCGCGGGCACATCGAGCGTGCAGGTCTCGTTGGCGTCGCTGAGGTAGGGCCGGCAATCGAACGCTCTCGCCGTCGGCGCATCACCGAACTTCACGAAGAGATCGGGGTCTCCGGTCCCGGTCATGACGACGGTGAGGGTCGTCCCGGCCACGACCTCGAACCCCTCGGCGGGCCCGACCGCATCGAAGGCTCCCCGGGCGAGGCGGCCGCTGAAGTTTTCGGTGGTCGGCTCCCCGGCCGGCGGCTCTCCGCCGCCTCCGCCGCCTCCGCCGCCTCCGCCATCTCCGCCGTCTCCGCCGTCTCCGCTCGGCGTGCCATAGAGCGACTGGACGCCCGCGATGTCCTTCTGCGTGAGGACAAGCGTGCTGTCGCCCGTGCCGTTGCACTGGGGATAGTGCATGACGGACGCGCCGTCGTACTCGGTGAGGGAACGCCAGTTGTCGTCCTCGAAGCAGGTGCCCGCCTCAGGACGGGTGTGCTCGTGACGGAAGCCAAGGGTGTGGCCTAGCTCGTGGCGGAGAATGCCCGTCATCGTGGGCCGCGTGCTGCCGAAAGCGGTCCTGTCGATCAGCACGTTCCGCGAGTACCTCGACTGGCCGGGGAAGAAGGCGCGCGCCAGGTACTGGCCGCCGGCGTTGACGGGGTTCACGTCGAACAGGACGTCGCTGGTGCTCGATGTGCAGCGCGAGTCGGCAGACTCCACATGGATGAAGTCGACGTCCGCGACGTCCTCCCATGCCTTGACGGCATCCGCCATCGCCGTCACGACCTCCTCGTACTTCTCCCCGAATCTCGTGCTCACGCAGTACGAGAGGTTGTGCCGCTGCTCCGCCGTCCAGATGACGTCTTCCCCGCCTTCCTGGTTGACGATCAGCGCACCATCGCGCACATGCGCCTCCCAGAACTCGCGCAGATGCTTGATATCTACGACCGGCGTATCCCCGTTAACAATGTAGATGCCGGTGTCAGGCTCCCGGAACACCGTCCGCTCGAATCGCTCAAATCCCAGCTGATTCGCGCCGACTTCCTCGGAGTCGGCGCCGCCGACGTCTGCCGAGCAACCGGCCGCGGCGGCGGTCAAACCAGCGATCACCAGAACGAGCTTACGGGCGATCACATTGCTCTCTTGCGGCTTTGCAGGATGCATTTGGAGCTCCTTTCGGGGGAGGCGAATCACGCTGTCCACGCGAACTCGATGAGACCCAAATGCCTTAACCCGATTTGACCCTCAGTCGGATAGCCAAATCTGACCGCCGTTCATAAAAAGGGTTCAGGATTGTAAAAAATTTCGAAGGGAGCGGACACGGTTCCCTTGTCACGGGAAAATTCTCGTGACATGCGAAGCGAACAGATCACGTCGGACAGATACACTGGAAAACAACACATCTTGAGATCGGGCGACGCGTACTTGCACCGGGGCGGCATCGGGATCCTCCTGCCTCCGTTGCGCCGATGAAAGGCGCGGAACGCATGCATGCAACGCGACGGCTGCAACGCGGCGCGCGCGGGCGCAGCGGCGAGCGCCGCGGCAGCCGACAGCGCGCGGGCACCTCCGGGCGCCGAGCGCGGCGCGATGCTTCAGGGCAGCGTCGGGACGGCGCGCAGCGCTCGTCGCGCGGGACGGCGGCGGGCGCTCAGCCGCGCGCCGACAGGATCCGGCTGAAGGCCTCGCCGACGGCGCGCGCGAGCTCGACCATCCGGCGCGAGCCGCTCGAGGTGTCGAGGATCCGATCGGCGACCAGGATCATCGCGGGCCGGCCGACGACCTGCACGGCGACGGCGGCGACGTCGAGGCTCGGGTTGACCATGACGTCGAGCAGCGGCGCGTGGGTTGGGGTGCCGGGGATCGGGCCGACGTAGAGGTGGGTCGCCACGGCCGTGGCGAGCACGCTCGGCTGATCCATCGGGAGGGAGAGCTTGCGCAGCGCCTCCTGGTCGCCGAACTCCGCGTTGCACGCGAACCCACGAAAGACCCCGCGGTGCGCGGCGAAGATGGCGACACGCCCGGCGAACAGCCGCATCCCCCGGAGCGCGAGCCGGATGACGTCGTCGCGCGTGCGCGCGAGGTACAGCGCGTCGATGACGTCGCTCAGATCGACGAACGGCTGCGGCGGCGGATCGTCGTCGAGGGGATCACCGAGCTCCGGCTCGGGCGCGGGGGGCAGCGCCGGGAGCCGCCCGGAGCGCCTGCTCGACGGCGGCGCGGCGCTCTCCGGGCGAGCCCTTCCGCTTCCAGGCGGCGGGGCCTCCGCATCGGCGGAGCGGCGGCGCGAGCGCGGCGCGAGGCCGGAGGGCGCGTCGAGCGGGAGCCGGCCGAGGCGCCGCGTCGAGGGGGCCGGCTCCCGCCCGGCGCTGTCCGGCGCGCGGTCGGGGCCAGGCGAGGCCTGGGGCAGGATCGAGGCGAGCAGCTTGAAGGGCGGCGAGATCTCCACCGGCGGAGGCGGCGGAAAGGAGACGGCCGGCGGCTCGACCGCCGGCGCGCGCAGGGCCGCCTGACGCCCGGTCGCCCTCCCGCCGGCGCCGCGCTCGGCGTCCGCTGAGCGGCGAGCGCTCGCGGGAGAGCCGCGCGCGCCGGGGGCCGCCTTGGCCTGGCGGAGCGGCAGGATCGTGTCCTCGTGCGCCGCGGGCGTGTCCGCGCGCTGAGGGCGACCGTTGTGCCCCGCTCCGCGGTGGCCATGCTTGCCGCTCGGCGCTTCGACCAGGCTCACCTCGTCGAACGAGGGCACCGAGGCGCGACGGATCAGCGGGATGGGCACCTCGGTCGACGGCGGCGGCGGGATGGTCGACTGGGGCGCGCCGTGCGGAAACGCCGGGGTCGCGCGCCGCGCGCGGGAGGGGACCTGCTCCCGCTCGTCGAGATCGAGGGCGCGGATGGCCTCCTCGATCGCCGTGATCGGCGCGCGGAAGATGCGCACCGGCGCGCCGAGGTGGAAGCTGAACTCGTCGGCGATGTGGCGATCGAGCGGATCGGCCGCCGCGACGTCGATGGTGCCGACGCCGGGATCGATGCGGATCGGGACGGCGCCGAGGCGGCGGCACATGGCGCGCGGCAAGCGCGCGACGAGATCGCGGGCGCCGACGACCTGCCGGAGCGCGAGGCCGCCGTGGCGATCGAGCTCCTCCTCCAGGGCGCGCTCGCTGAGGGCGGCGCGGTCGATGAGGGCGCGAGGGAACGGGATGCCCCGCAGGACCGCCACGAAGAGGGCGGCTTCGACCTCAGCCTTGGAGACGGCGCCGGCGGCGATGAGGAGGCGGCCCAGGTCTAGCGACACTCGCTGCACAATACCAGAAAGGACGCTGCCAGCGTGCAGCGCCCCGCATCCGGTCACGACGGACGCGGCTCCTTCTGGACGGGCGGCGAGCGGGCAGCGGGCCCGCTCCCTCGCCCCCCCAGGCGGCGGGGTGGCGCGCGCCGGGCGAGGCAGAGAGCCAGGCGAGCTCATGCGCTCGCGCCGAGCGCTGGCTCACGTCCTGGCGCCGAGCGCGGCTCATGCTCTCACGTCGAGCGCCTCCGCGGCGGAGCCGTGGGGTCGACAGGACAGCAGGCCTGGGGAGGGCCGAGAGCCCCGGAGTCCTCAGCGGGAGAACTGAAAGACCACCTCGCTCTGCCGCACGAGACCCAGGTTGTCGCGCGCGATCCTCTCCACGGCGGTCGGGTCGTCGCGCAGGCGCGCCACCTTGCCGCGGAGCGCCTCGATTTGCCGCCCGAGCTCGGCATTCTCCTCCTCGACGTCGGCGAGCTCTCTCTCGAGCTCCCGAAGGCGGGGCAGCCCCTGCGGCGAGAAGATCATGATCGGTGCGCCCACGACGGCGACGATGAGCACCGCGATGGGGAGGGTCCGCTCCAGGAACTGCGCTATTCGACGCACGGACATCCGCTCGCACGTCCTCCGCGCTCCTGTCAACTTTCCTCCAGGGTTCCTGCAACTCCGCGTTATCTCTTACCGGGCTACCGGGCTACCGGGCTACCGGGCTACCCGGCGTGTCTCGGCGGGGCAGGCGCGGTGAGCACGACCCCGCGCGCCACGTCGATCGACGTCGATCTACGTCGATTGCGCCCACGTCGAGCGCCGCCGTCGCGCCGCGCGCCGCCGGATCGCCCTGCAAACCACGCGCTCGTCGGATGTCGCATGGAGGCCCAAGCTTCGCTAGCATGCCCCACGTCCCCCGCCGTCCGGCAGGTTCGCTGCGCGCGCAACGCCGGCACGAGGGCTCGGCCCGAGGAGTCCCATGTCGATTGATATCGTCCGAGGCGAGCTCGAGCGCCTCTTTTCGCTCGATGAACTGATGGCCCTGTCGTCCGACCTCCTCGGCTTCAGCCCGGCCGAGATCGGGGGCAGCGCCTCCAAGGCCTCCTTCGCGCGCGCCCTCACGGATCATTGCGTGGAGCTCGACGCCATCGATGCGTTGATCGATGCCGTCATCGCCTCGCGCGCAGAGGTCGACGCGCGCGTCCGCGCCCTCGGCGTCCATGGGCTCGGCCTGCCCGAGGAGCTCGGGCCCGGCGAGGCGTTCGGCGAGTACATCGTCACGAGAAAGATCGGCGAGGGCCCCCGGGGCCTCGTCTACGCGGCGACCCGGGGGACCGAGCCGCGGACGCTCAAGGTGCTCCGGCGCGAGGCGACCCGGGACAGCCGGGCGGTGCGCAGGTACCTCACCCACGTCCGCCTGGCCGCGCAGGTGCACCACGAGAACCTGGCGAGCGGCGTCGACGCGGGGATCGTGGGCGGCCGGGCGTTCGTGGCGTACACGCACGTCGACGGGCTGCCGCTCTCGGCGCGCCTCGCGCGCTCGGGGCCGCTCCACATCAACGAGGCGAAGCCGCTGCTCCGCGGGATCCTCGGCGGGCTCGCCGCGCTCCACGAGCAGCGCCTGGTCCACGGCGCGCTCAAGCTCGAGAACGTCGTCGTGGCCCGCGGTGAGGACGGGGAGCCGCTCCCGATCCTCGTCGACGTCGGCGGCGATCGGCTCGGCGCCGGGTGGTCCAGCCCGGAGCTCGTCGAGGCGGCCAGCCCCGAGCAGCTGCGCGGCGAGAGCGTCGGCCCCGCGAGCGATCTCTACGCCTTCGGCGCGCTGCTCTTCGAGCTCCTCACGGGCAAGCCCGTGTTCTCGGGCGCCGCCGCGGTCGACATCGCCGTCGCCCACCTCGTCGAGCCGCCGCCGCCGCCGAGCGCTGTCGCGCCGCGCGGCTGGGTGGGCAAGGACATCGACGAGCTCTCGGGGCGCCTGCTCGCGAAAGCGCAGGCCGCCCGGCCGAGGGGGACGCGCGCGGTGCTCGACGCGATCGAGCCGCTCGGCAAGCCGCAGCAGCAGGAGGCGGCGATCGAGGGCGCGCGGCTGAACGACCTCATCGATCGGCTCGTCGCGAGCCCCACGGACACGGAGCTCGCGCTCGCCGTCGAGGCGGCCGTCGATCGGGGAGCGGACCCGGGGCGGGTGGCCGAGGCGCTCGTGATGGCCTCGGAGCAGATCGACGCGGGCTCGGCGCCTGGCCAGGGCGACGACCAGGCGGTCGCGGCGAAGAAGCTCCTGCACTTCCGGGCGGCCAGGATCTACGAGAAGGGGAGGCTGCACGACAAGGCGGAGGCGGTCTACCTGCGCCTCCTCGAGCTCGCCCCGGGCGACGACATCGCCTTCACCGCGCTCGAGGAGCTCCGCAAGGCGCTGGGCAAGCACGAGGAGCTCGTGGAGATGCTCCTCCAGCGGAGCGAGCGCGCCGAGACCGCCGGCGAGCGCGCCCGGGCGCTCAACGAGATCGGGCACCTCTACGTGCGGGAGCTCGACGACAAGGACCAGGGGGTGTTCGCCTTCGCCCAGGCGCTCGCCCAGGATCCGGAGCAGGACGCGTACGCCGTCGACCTGGAGCGCGCGGCCGGCAACGACATGAAGATCTGGTCCGAGGCGCTCCAGATCCTGAGCCAGGCGAGCACCGACGAGGCGATGCCGGCCGAGGCGAAGCTCGCGCTCTTCAACCGGCTCGGGCCCTGGTATGCGGAGAAGGTCGCGCGGGCGGACCTCGGGATCCCGTGCTTCCAGTTCGTGCTCGGGCTCGACCCCGCGAACGAGGAGGCGCTGGAGGGGCTCTCGCAGGTCTACCGCCGCGCCCAGCAGTGGCAGGAGCTCGTCCAGGTGCTGCTCTCGCGGGCCGATCGCGCCGCGACCCCGGGGGAGGCGCGCGACCTCCGCGCCGCGGCGGCCGAGCTCCTCGAGGCGAAGCTGAGCGACGCGGGCCGCGCGCGCGACCTCTACGAGCAGATCTTCGCCGAGGACCCCGGGCACACGAGGACGTGCGAGGCGCTGCTCAGGATCTACCGGCGCGCCGAGGATCACGCGGGCTACGCCAAGATCCTCGAGCGGCGCGCGGAGGCGCTGCGGGGCGAGGAGCGCGTCGACACGATGTGCAAGCTCGCCGAGCTCTACGAGGACCGGCTCGGCGACCTGGGCGAGGCGACGCGCCGCTACGAGGCGGCGCTCGAGCTCGATCCGGCCAGCCTGACGGCCCTGCGCGGCCTCGATCGCATCCACAGCCGCGCCGGCAGCTACGCGGCGCTCCTCCAGAACCTGGCGCGACAGATCGACGTCAGCGCGACGCCGCGCCAGAAGATCAACCTCTACGAGCGGATCGCCGGCATCCACGACGAGGAGTTCCTCGATCACGCGAGGGCGGCCGAGGCCCTCGAGGCGATCCTCGGGATCGACAGCGCGCACGAGGGCTCGCTCGCCGCGCTCGGGCGGCACTACCGCGCCCTCGAGCGCTGGGAGGACGTTGTGTCGCTCTACGAGCGGCAGCTCGGCATCGTGCCCGACGACAAGCGCCGGGAGGAGCTGCTGCTCGCGATGGGGCGCGTGCTCCTCGAGCAGATCGGCTCGCCCGAGCGCGCCCGCAAGGCCTACGAGCGGGTGCTCGCGATCGATCCCCACCACGCCGGGGCCCTGGAGTCGCTCGCGCACGTGCGGGCCGCGACGGGCGACGCCGCGGCGGCGCTGAGCGCGATCGAGTCGCTCGCGGCGACGGCCAAGACGGCGGAGAGCAGGGCCGATCTCTGGATCCGCGCGGCGAAGCTGCTCGAGGAGAAGGGCGATCGGGACGGGGCGATCGAGCGCTACAAGATGGCCCTCGACGCGCAGCCGCAGAACGCGGGCGCGTCCTCGGCGCTGCGCGCGGCCTACCTCGCCCGGGGCGACGCGACGAGCGCCGTCGAGCTCATCGCGCGCGAGGCCGAGGTCGCGGAGGGCAACCTCGCCAAGGGCCGCCTGTACGGCGAGATGGCGCTGCTCCTCCGCGAGCGCCTCAAGGACGACGGGCGCGCCGCGGAGGCGGCGACGAGGGCGGTCGACCTCGATCCGACGGGCGCGCTCGGGCTCATGATCTCGGGCGATCTCGCGTTCGAGGCGGGCCGCTTCCTCGAGGCGGCGCGGCACTACGAGCTCCTGGCGAGCCGGGTCGACGCCCTGCCGAAGGAGCAGGGGCTCAAGCTGCTGCTCCGCTACGTCGACGCGCTCGGCAAGAGCGGCTCGAGCGGCAAGGCGATCGGCACGGTGAAGGCGCTGCTCGCGCTCGCGCCGGACGATCCGGCGGCGCTCTCGCGGGCCGGCAGGGTCAACCTCGACGCAGGCAGGGCGAAGGAGGCCGCGGAGCTCTACGGCCGCCTCGTGGACCGCTTCGGCGCCGGCCTGCCGGAGCGCGATCGGGCGGAGGCGCTCCTCGGGCTCGGCGAGGCGAGGCTCGCGGCCGGCGACCCGGACGGCGCGGTGGCCGCGCTGAACGGCGCCGCCGATCTCCTCCCGGAGTCCCCTGCCCCGCTCGCCCTGCTCTCCAGGGTCTTCGAGGCCAAGGGGGACTGGGAGGAGGTCGTGCGCCTCAAGCACCGGCGGCTCGACGTGGTGACCGGCGAGGAGCGGAGCGCGCTCCTGCTCGAGATCGGCGACCTGCTCGCGGCGCACCTCCACGACCGGGCGCGCGCCGCGAAGAGCTACGTGGCGGCGCTGGACGAGCGCCCGGACGACCGGAAGATCCTCACCAAGCTGATGCAGCTCTACAGCGAGGAGAAGGACTGGTCGAAGCTCGTCGACATCGTCCTCAAGCTCGCCGCCAAGATCGACGACAGCCGGCAGAAGGCGAAGTACCTGCACACGGCGGCGATCGTGAGCGCGCGGCAGCTCGGCGATCTCGACCGGGCCGCCGCGTTCTACGACGAGGTGCTGGCGCTCGATCCGTCCCTCACCCGGGCGCTCGCGGAGGCGATCGAGCTCCGCGGCGAGAAGGGCGACCACGAGGAGGTGGAGCGCCTGCTCAAGGTCGAGCTCGACCGCGCGACCGAGGAGAACGACACGGCGAAGATGCTCGAGACGTTCGACCGGCTGGGCGCCCTCTACAAGGACAAGCTCGGCTGGATGAGCGAGGCGATCGACGCCTACGAGGCGGCGCAGACGCTCGATCCGGACAGCGAGGCGCGGAACGAGCTCCTGGCGAACCTCTACGCGAGCAACCCCGCGGAGTACCTGGACAAGGCGGTGGCCGCGCAGGCCCCGATCCTGCGGCGCAACCCGTACAAGCCGGACGCGTACCGGCTGCTCCGGAAGATGTACACCGAGGCGAAGCGCGCCGACGCGGCCTTCTGCCTGTGCCAGGTGCTCTGCTGCCTCAGCGCCGCCGAGCCGGACGAGGAGCGCTTCTTCCGGCGCCTGCGCCCCGACACGGCCGCGGCGGCGCAGCAGCCGCTCGACGACAACGCGTGGGCGACCGCGCTCGTCCACCCCGACGCGGATCCGCTCCTGACCGCGGTCTTCGGCGTCATCGAGCCTGCCGTGCTCAGGAAGAACGGGCAGCCGCTGGAGGCGCTCGGTTACCAGCTCGCCTACCAGCTCGATCTCTCGCGCCACCCCTACCCGATGTCGCAGACGCTCTACTACGCGGCGGGCGTCCTGGGCCTCGCGCCGCCGCTCACGTTCCAGGATCCGAACGACGGGGGCGGCGTCTCGTTCCTCCACGCGCACGTCCCGGCGATCGTGCTCGGCGCCGCGGCGCTCCAGATGGACCTGCCCACGCAGGCCGCCGCGTTCATCGCGGCCCGCCACCTCACCTACTACCGGCCGGGCATGTACCTCCGGCACCTGGTGCCGACGGGCACCGGCCTGCGCGCCTGGCTGTTCGCGGCGATCAAGCTGATCTCCCCCGCGTTCCCGATCACGAAGGAGCTGGAGGGGCCGGTGATGGACGACCTGGCGGTCCTGGAGCCCATCCTCGTCGGGCCGGCGCGCGATCAGCTCGCGAGCGCCGTGACGAAGCTGCTCCAGGCCGGCGCCATCGACCTGAAGCGCTGGGTGTCCGGCGTCGACCTGACGGCCGACCGCGCGGGCTTCCTCCTCGCCAACGACCTCGAGCTGGCGCAGGAGATGATCAAGGCGACCGACGAGGCGAGCGCCGCCCTCCCCCACAAGGAGAGGCTCAAGGAGCTCACGCTCTTCGCGGCCAGCGAGGAGTATTTCGCCATCCGGCAGCGGCTCGGCATCAACATCGACAGCTGAGGGCCGGCCCCTCGGTCGCGGAGCGCTCGCGCCCTGCCTCGGGCCACGCCTGGCAGGACCGCGGGCGCAATCTGGCAGGGCGGGTCAACTGGATCATCGACGATCCACCTGCGGCATGTCGCTTCCTGCCCACTTCCGCACCGGACTGGTTGACGGATAAATCCCCAAATTGCTAGGCTGCTGGCCGGCATTAGGCCTTTTCGATCGTATGTTAGCTCGCCGCAGCGTGGCAGCGGGCAGCCTGAGCGATTGTGTGAAAGCACGCCCATGGCGGCAAAGAAGACCCGAAAAACTTCGAAAAAAGACCGGAAGAGAGCGACCAAGGCCAGCGCGGCGAGCTCGAGGCGAGCAGCCTCGACAGCGCGGACGCGGAAGGCAAAGCCTGCCGCCCGCTCAGCTGCGCGCAAGCCGAAGCGGAAGGCCGCGTCCTCTCGTCCTGCTGCGCGACGCACCGCTGCCGTAAAGGCGGCAAAGCGCCGGAAAACCACGACAAAACGGGCGACCGCCCGCAAGTCGGCGGCCCCGGCGCGGCGCAAGGCGGCGCGCGCACCGGCGCGGGCAACCCGTACGGGCGCGAGGAAGAAAGCGGCGGTCGGGAGGGCGAAGAAGGCCACCCGCGCGGCCGCGAAGCGAACGAGCGCTTCCAAGGCGAAGAAGGCCGCGGCCAGGACGAAGGCCAGGTCGACGCGCACCGCCGCCAAGCTCAGGACCACCAAGGCCAGGGCGAAGGCCAGGGCGACGAAGGTCAAGGCGAGGGCGGCGAAGGCCAAGGCGACGCGGGCGAAGACGGCGAGGACCAAGGCCACGAAGGCCAGGGTGACCCGCGCCAGGGTCGCAAAGCCGAGGGCCGCGAAGGCCAGGACCGCGAAGACCAGGACCGCGAAGACCAGGGCGGTCGCCGGGCGGGCGCGGAAGGCGAAGGCCGCGAAGACGAAGGTCGCGCGGGCCAAGGCCACCAAGCCGAGGCTCGTGCGGGTCAAGGCGGCCAAGCCGAGGCTCGTCAGGAGAAAGATCGCGGCGCGCTCCGAGCGGGCGATCGCGGCGCCGGCGGCCGAGCCGACGAAGCTCCGCAAGAAGCTGAAGCTGAGGCTCGACGATCAGCCGAAGCCCAAGGAGAAGCTGAAGCTCAAGGAGAAGCTGAAGCTCAAGGACGTCAGGGAGCAGGCCGCGCCGGGCGAGGCCGAGCGACCGCGCCGGGCGAGCGACAGGCCGTCGCGCACGAGCGACAGGCCGTCGCGCACGGGCGACAGGCCGTCGCGCACGGGCGACAGGCCGTCGCGCACCAGCGAGAAGCCGGTCGTCGACAAGAAGAGCGCGCGGCCGGGCGTGGCGAAGGGGAAGAGCGCGGGGGCCTCGATCGAGCGCCGTCCGGGTCGCGTCCCGCTCCGGGAGGCGCCGCGGGTGGTCACCCTGCCGCTGCCGATGCTGCCGCCGCCTCGGCGCGCCACCATCGAGGAGCGCAGCGCGATCATCGAGCAGCGGTTGAGCGCGCAGTCGGAGGACTTCCGGCGGCGCTACATCGACAGCCTCGATATGTCGTGGATTTACCACGACAGCGCGCTCGAAGGGGTGGTCTACACGTTCGACGAGCTGCGCGCGGCCCTCGCCGGCCCGGCGCCGCTCGTGACGGACTCGAGCCTTCAGCCGACGTACGATGACATCCGGCGGCACAAGGAGGCCATCGCGTACGTGCGCGAGCAGGGCGAGAACAAGCGGGCCCCGCTCACGCTCGACTGCATGAAGAAGCTGTACCTGATCCTCCATCCGGAGGAGGGGGATCTCAAGACGGTGAAATACCGCAAGGACATCCCCCAGCACCGGCTCTACTTCCACGAGTACGCTCCGCCGGACAAGATCGCCTACAAGGTGCGTCAGATCATCGACTGGCTGAACGACCCCGAGACGCGGAAGACGCGGAACGGCATCCGGATCGCTGCGCGCGCGCACTACGATCTGCTGCGGGTCTACCCGTTCCCGAACGACAGCGGCAAGGTCGCGAGGCTGTTCATGAACATGCTGCTGCTCCGCACGGGCCTGCCTCCGTCGATCATCCACTCGACCGAGCGGCAGCGCTACTACGAGGCGCTGAAGGGCTCGGCGACGACGGTGCTGCAGATGGTGCAAGAGTCGGTGGAGAACGCGCTCGCGAGCGTCGAGAAGCTCCTCGATGAGCATGAGACGCGGAAGCGCGCCTTCGTCAGCTGAAACGGCAGAGGGCGGTCGCGCGCGAGGCCTCGTCCCGACGGGGCGAGGCGCGCGCCGGCCGCCCGCGTCCGTCGCTGTCGATCCCGCAGACCGACACCGCGACGAGGGCGCAGCGCCGAGCACGCCTCCGGCCACCTTCGCGCGGCTGCGCGCGCTGCACCCGGACGCCCACTGCGAGCTGGATCATCGATCCTCGTTCGAGCTCCTCGTCGCGACGGTGCTCAGCGCCCAGACGACGGACGTGCTGGTCAACAAGGTGACCCCCCACCTGTTCGGCGCGTATCCCGACGCCCGCGCTCTCGCCAGCGCCGATGCCGCCGAGGTGGGCGCGCTCCTCAAGCGGCTCGGGATGGGCATGTTCAACCAGAAGGGGAAGAACATCGTGGGGCTCGCGCGAGGCCTCATCGAGCGGCACGGCGGCGAGGTGCCGAGGACGCTCGCCGAGCTCGTGAAGCTGCCTGGCGTCGGGCGCAAGACGGCGAACGTGGTGCTCGGCGTCGCCTTCGGAGCGCCGGAGGGCGTCGTTGTCGATACCCACGTGCAGCGCCTGTCGCAGCGGCTCGGGTGGACGGCCAGCGACAAGCCAGAGCAGATCGAGCGCGACCTCGTGGCGCTCTTCCCGCGGCGCGACTGGGACATGCTGTCCCACACGCTGATCTTCCACGGCCGCCGGATCTGCTTCGCGAGGAAGCCCGCGTGCGGAGGCTGCGGGATCAGCGGCGCGTGCCCGAGCGCGTTCCGCGCAGAGAGCGTGGGGCGCAAGCCGCCACGGCGCCGCGGCGCCGCGGCGCCGCGCCGTGAGCGCGAGCCGCGGTGCGCGCAAAGTGGGTGTCGAGCGCACCGGCGGAAGGCGGGAAGCGGGCGAGCGCGGCTCATCGTCGCTCGGCGCCCAGCGAGCCGTTTATCGCGCTGGAGCCGGGGACACGGGATAACCTCGGGCCAATGAAGGCTCCGCACATGATCCTCGCCCTTGCCTGCCTCGTCACCCCCGCGTGCAGCCCTCTGGAGGACGATCTCTGCGACTACAAGTGCGACTGCGAGGGGTGCAGCGACCGCGAGTACGGCGACTGCCTCGATCGCTACGATGACAGGTACGTGGACGCCGACCGCCGCGGCTGCGTCGATCAGTACGACGCTCTCCTGGCGTGCGAGGACGACACCGGGATCTGCAACCGCGACGACAAGTGGAGTACGTCCTGTAAACCCGAGAAAGACGCGCTGGATCGCTGCATCGACTAGCGCTGCCGCGCGGTCGACCTGAGCCGGCCGCCCGGCCTCCTGGCCGCCGCTCAGGTCCCGCCGCCGGGCGCGACGGCGGCGCCAGGCGTGACGGCGCCAGCGCTGCGGAAGGCCGCGACGAGCCGCTCCGACGCCGTGTAGGGGTCGACCTCGCGCCGCGCGACGGCATGCACCGCGGCCTCGAGCGCGGGACCGAGCGCGGCGACCGCGGCGTCGGTGAGCGCGTCGCGGAGCTGCACGTGCATCGCCTCGCGCAGGCGCTCCTCCCGGCGCGCAGCGCCGGCCTCGGTCCCGAACAGCCACGCCCGGTGCCCCTCCAGCTTGTCCACGAGCGCCGCCACGCCCTCGTTGCGTGTGGCCACGGTCCGCGCGATCACGGGCTCCCACGGACCTTCGACGGGCTCGCCGCCTGGAGAGGGCGCCCTCTGCGCGCGGGCGTGGAGCGCCGCGGCGCTGTGCCCGCGCGCCCGTCCGGAGGCCGCGGCCACCTCGCCGCCGAGCGCGATCATGAGCTCCAGATCGCGCACCGCCGCGTCGGCCCCGTCCCGGTCGGCCTTGTTCACGGCGAAGACGTCGGCGCACTCCAGGATGCCCGCCTTGATCGCCTGCACCTCGTCGCCCATCCCCGGCGCGGCGACGACCAGGGTCGTGTGCGCCATCCGGGTGATCTCGAGCTCGTCCTGCCCGACGCCGACGGTCTCGACCACCACGACGTCCGCGCCCCAGGCGTCGAGCACCCGCACGACGTCCACCACCGAGCGCGACAGCCCGCCCAGCGCGCCCCGGGTCGCCAGCGACCGGATGAACACGTCGGGATCGCCGAAATGGGCCTGCATGCGGATGCGGTCGCCGAGGATCGCGCCGCCGGTGAACGGGCTCGTGGGATCGACCGCCACCACGGCGACCCGGCGACCCTGCCCCCGGAACACGCCGATCAGCCGATCGGTGAGCGTGCTCTTGCCTGCCCCCGGGTTCCCCGTCACGCCGAGGACCCAGGCGCGGCCGGTATGGGGGAAGAGATCCTTCAGGATCACGGCATAGTCGCCGGCGCGGTCGTCGGCGAGCCGGCAGGCCCGCGCCGTCGCGCGCATGTCGCGGGCGAGGACCTTGGCTGCGATCGGATGCACGCGAGCGGCTTAGGCCCGGCGATGCCGGAACACAACCGGCCCGCGGGCGACGCGGCGCCGGGCTACCCTACCCTGCCCCGCCGCCGTTGCCGCCGCCGCCGCCGTTCCCGCCGCCGCCGGTGCCGCCACCTCCGGCCGTACCGTCGCCACCGGCCGTGCCATCGCCGCCGGCCGCGCCGCCGCCGGCCTCACCGCCGCCTGCTCCGCCCTCCCCGCCTGCCGATGAGCCGGCGCCCCCGGCGCCCCCGGCGGCGGTGTCGAAGATCGGCCTCGTGTCGCCGCACGCGACGACGAAGAGAGCCCAGAGCACAGCGCACGAGGTGAAAGCGAGAGCGCGATTCCACATGGGTACGTCCTTGCCACGAGACACCGAGCGGCGCGCTCGCGAAATCGAGCGGCGTGCTCCAGTCATGGCGCCGCAGGCGGCTGCCGCTCGAAGCGCCGCCAGCGGCCATCGATGAGCCGCTCGTGCGGCAGGTACTGGGCCTTGTAGACCAGCCGCGAGCAGCGCTCGACGTAAAGGCCGAGGTACAGGTACCGGAGGCCCCAGGAACGGCACAGCTCGAGCTGCTTCAGGATCGAGAAGACACCGGGGCTCAGCGGCTCCAGCTCGGGCTCATAGAAGGAATAGACCGCGGACAGCGAATCCTGCCCCCGATCCACGACGGCGACCCCGACGAGACGGCCGCCGACGCGATAGCGCATCTCGAACGTCTCGCAGCAGCTGTCCACGAGGAACGCCTCGTACCCCTCGGCGCCGAGCGGACCGTCATCGCGCATCAACCCCCGGCCGTGCTTGTGCCGGTTGTACAGGATGATCTTCTCGCGCGTGGTCACGGGCGGGCCGATCTCGACGTCCACCACCCGCTCTCCACGGCGGAGCACCCGGCGCTGCGTGCGGCCCGGGACGAAGTCACGAACGACGATCCGGATCGGCTCGCACGCGCGGCAGGAGGGGCACTGGGTGCGGTAGAGCAGCTTGCCATGGCGGCGGTTGCCCGCGACGAGCCGCTGGTCGAACTCCGCGCGCGTGAGCGGACGGATGGGCACGCGCAGCGGCATCCGCGCCTCGGCTTCAGGCAGGTACGGACAGGGGCTCACCTCGTCATGGACCGTGAGCTCGATCGGGTCCGCCCCCTCAGCCAGCCGAGGGAGCTCGGCGTCCTGCCCCGCTACCGCATCTCGCTCGCTCGATGAGCCCATGTCGGTGTCGATCCGAGCGCCCGATCCCCCGTCGAGCCGCCGGCCGCCAGATCAAGGGGATGCCTGTTGCACGGCCACGTCAAGCAAAACCCAGAGCGCCCGGGCCCTCTGTGAGCTCCGCCCGCTTGCGCCGCGCTGGCCTTTGTCGCACATCCACCCATGCAAACCCACGTTCACCCCACGTATGCTGCATGCTCCGGTTCACCGGCGCTGGAGCTTGAGCGATTCACGCGTCGTGCGAAGAGCCCGAGCGGCGCGCCCTTTTCGCTTGGCTCGGAGGCCGGTATGACCGCGCGCGCGACCGCGACGGGGACGTCCCTCGACCATCGAGCGCCCGAATCGCGCGACCGCCTCAAGAAAGGCCGAACGCTTTGGATCTGACAGGAAAGCAGCGCCGCCACCTCCGCGCGCTGGGGCATCACCTCGACCCGGTCGTGCAGCTCGGCAAGGCCGGCCTGACCGACGGCGTCGTCGCGGCCGTCGACGCCGCTTTGGAGCGGCACGAGCTCGTGAAGGTACGCCTGGGCACCGAGTGCCCGGACGAGCTGGACGACGTCGCCGACACCCTCTCCGAGCGGCTCCGCGCCGCCGTCGCGCAGACGCTGGGGCGGACGATCCTGCTGTACCGGCGCCACCCCAAGGAGCCGAAGATCAAGCTGCCCGCGGGCAGCTGACCGCGAACGGCCGCGCGCGGCCGCGCCCCCCTGCGCGGCCTCGGGCGCCTCGAGTCGACGAGCCGCTGCCGAGGCCGCCTTCCCACGTTCCACGGCGGCGAGGCCTCGGGTCGCCGAGGCCCGAGCCGCGTCAGACGTGCCGGAGCGTGGGGCGCTCGGCCAGCAGGTGATCGAGCCAGGCGTTCGACAGCTTCTCCTGCACCGTGTTGGCCCGGAGCCTCGCGGCGAGGTTCTTGAAGTCGACGTGGTCGATGAGCTGGTCCTGGTTGAAGCACGAGAAGACCAGCGTCTCCTTGCCCGTCTCCGGGTCCACGTGCCGCTGGAGGCACTGCGCGCAGACCTCCTTCATCATGCACTGCATCGGCGAGTTGATGCTCGCGATGCCCACGTGCTTCGGATCCAGGTGCGACGCCAGCACGCCGTGCCGCGCCTCGCGCACGGCGTTCATCATCTTGTCCGAGCCGATCGCGATGATGCGACGGACCTCCGAGAGGGCCGCCAGCTCGCCGCCGAGCTGGCGCTCGGCGTAGGCCCTCATCGCCTGGACGATGTTGCCGCGGAAGTGGCGGTCGGTCTCGCGCCGCGGGGGGATCTCGGCGCCGCCGTCCGTGCACCAGACGACCTGGTCGGTCGCCACCTCGATCTCGTCCTGCTTGAAGAGATCCTCGCCTCGCCGGTAGCCGGCGAAGTAGATCACGCGATCGCCGCGCGCCTTCAGCGCCTTCGCGATCGAGAACAGGACGGCGTTGCCGAGCCCGCCGCCGGCGAGCAGCACGGTCTCGCCCTCGGGGATGTCCGTGGGCGTCCCGGTCGGCCCCATCACGACGACCTCCTCGCCCGGGCGCAGCGCGGCGAGCAGGCGGGAGGACGCGCCCATCTCGAGCGCGATGAGCGACAAGAGCCCCTTCTCCTTGTCGACCCACGCGCCCGTGAGCGCGAGGCCCTCCATCGCGAGCCGCGTGCCGCGGATCACGGGCGAGCGCACCTCGTAGTTCTGCAGGCGGTAGAACTGCCCGGGCTCGAACTTCCGCGCCGCCGCGGGCGCACGCACGACGACCTCGACGATCGTCGGCGTGAGCCGCTGGACCCGCTCGACCACCGCGCCGAGGTCGTGATCGAGGCGGGCGAAGAGGTCGCGCCGCCGCGCGTCGCGCGCGGCCTGCGGCTCCTCGCCGAGCCGGGCGATGTCGTTGCGGAACAGCGCGACGACGGACGGGTACGCGTCCTTGGCGCTCGCCATCGCCTTCACGACGCTCCCCGCGTAGTGGGGGTGGTTGTCGCCGTAGAAGCTCACCGCGTGCTCGCCGTCGTTGTAGCTCGTGAAGAAGCCCTCCCTCGCCTTGGCCGGCTCCACCTTGAGCGCGCCGCCCTCGTCGACGTAGGCGCGGTGCGGCTGGAAGAACTGCCGCCACTTGTCGAACACGAACGAGCCCGGGCGCTCCTTCTCGTATGTGACGTTGGGGCTCGTCCCGGCCGCGACGCACACGGTGCGGGCGGGGATCGAGACCGCCTGCCCCGCGCTCCGCCACTTGCCGTCGACGATCTCCTGCCGATCGAAGACGAGCGAGGAGACGCACCCGCGCTCGTCGAGCACCGCCTCGACCGGGGCGAGGTTCTCGACGTAGCGGATCCCCTCCTCGAGCGACTTGGCGACCTCCTCGTGGTTCAGCCGGTACGCCGGCGAGTCGATGAGCCGCTTCCGGTAGACCAGCGAGACGCCTCCCCACGCGTCGATCAGGCCCTGGAAGCGCGGCGGGCGCCCCTCGCGCGCGGCGCGCGCGCGCTCGTCGCGGATCTCCTCCGCGTGGCGCCGCTGCTCGGCCAGGAACTCCCGCTCCTCCTCGTCGAACATCGCGAGGACGGCGGCCTCTCCGCGCTCCGCGACCAGCGCGTCGAGCCGGTCGGCCGTCTTCTCGGCCTGCACGACGTAGTACGCGGCGAGCTCCGTCGCTGTGTCGATCGCCGTGAGGCCGCCTCCGATCACCACCGCCGGCAGGCGCACCTGGAGGTTCGCGAGCGCCGAGCGCTTGTAGGCCCCGGCCAGCTGGAGCGCCATCAGGAAGTCCGACGCCTTGCGGATGCCGCGCGCGAGGTTGTTCTTGAGCGGGATGATCGTCGGACGCCCCGCGCCCGCCGCGATCGCGACGTGGTGGAACCCGAGCCGGAAGGCGTCGTCGAGATCGATCGTCCCGCCGAACCGCACGCCGCCGTAGATCCGGAGCAGCCGCTGCCGGGCCAGCGTGACGTACAGGACGGTGAGGAAGTTCTTGTCCCATCGCACCGTGATCCCGTACTCGCTCACCCCGCCGAAGCCGAGGAGGACGCGCTCGTCGAGCTCCGTGTAGAGCCGCTTGAAATCCTTGACCGGGCGCGGCGGGCGCGACTCGTCGCCCGTGAGCTCGACAGGCAGCGGCTCGATCTTCAGCCCGTCGATCGCCACGCACGCGAAGCCCTGCCGCGTGAGGTGGTGCGACAGCGTGTAGCCGGCCGGGCCGAGGCCGACGACGAGCACGTTCTTGCCGTTGTACGGGAGCGCGTGCGGCCGCAGCGCGTCGAGCGGGTTCCAGCGCGTGAGGAACCCGTAGATCTCGAGGCCCCACGGGAGGGACAGCACGTCCGTGAGCGCCGCGGTCTCGATCTGCGGGATGTCCACCGGCTCCTGCTTCTGGAAGACGCACGCCTTCATGCAGTCGTTGCAGATGCGGTGGCCGGTGCCGGGGCACATCGGGTTGTCGAGGCAGACGAGCGCGAGCGCGGCGATCGACTCGCCCCGCCCTCGCATGGTGTGCATCTCGCTGATCTTCTCGTCGAGCGGGCAGCCGTTCAGCTCGACGCCGAGCGGGTTCGCCTTGATCGCCCCGGTCTTGTTGTCGCGCAGGCCCTTCGAGCACGAGTCCTTGTCGCGATCGTGGCAAAAGAGGCAGTAGTCGACCTGGCTCTCGACCTCGCGGGGCGGCGCGCGACGGTCCGTCAGCGCGAACCCGTCGCGCTCCCTCCGCTCGTGCTCGGGGCCGACGAGGAGCTCGGCGGAGCCCGGGCTGCCGTTCGCGCCCTTCCTCTGCAGCTGGACGAGCTCCTGGTAGTCGAGCGTGCGCGGCGCCTTCAGCGTCGGCCAGCGCCGCGCCGGATCGTGCTCGTCCGCGCGGCGCGCCGCGAGCCACGCCTCGACGGCGTCGAGCGCGAGCGCCACGACCGCGCCGTCCTCGGCCTCCGTCGGCTCCGCGCCAGCGACCGCCGCCGCCGGCGCCACCCCCTCGGCGAGCGCCGGGTCCTCCCGCAGCGCAGCGCGAACCTTCGCCGCCCGCTCGCGGAGCTCGTCCGTCCACCTCGCGCCGCCGGCCTTCGCGGCCTTGCGCGCGATCTCGTCGACCTCGATCAGGGCGAGCGTCGCGCGCGCGATCGCGAGCTCCTCCGCGGCGGAGCCGCCGTCGAGCACGCTCGCAGGCGCGCCCATGGCCGCGAGCGACCGCCGCGCCGCGTGCGCCGCCTCGACGTGCGTGCCCCGCCACGCCTTCCCCGGGTTCGGCTTGAACAGGCGCTTCTTCGAGAACTCGCGTTTGAAGTCCCAGAGCGCGCTCCGCTCGAGGGTCGCGTCGATCTGCGCCTGCGTCTCCCGCTCGACCCGAAAGAGCATCGCCACGAAGCGGCCGACGTGGGGCGCCGCCGCGAGGAGCGCCTCGGAGACCTGCTCCGGCGTGAGCGCGGGCCGGCCCGCGCCGGCGCCGTCCGCCTGCGCCGCGCGCAGCGAGGTCCGGTACGCGTCGAAGCGCGCGTAGGCACCTTCGTCTGCTGCGTGGAAATACGCCTCGAACCGCTCCGTCAGCTCGGCGAGCTTCGCGGGGTCGAAGAGATCGGCGTAGCCGAAACCAGGGAGCCCGAGCTCGAGCTCGGAGGCATCGGAGGTCGCCTGCACCCACGAAGAGAAGTCAGCCTGCACTCCAGCGTTCGCTTCCATACCCGCGGCAAATGCTTTCTAGTTCAAGGGGTTCGCTCACCCGACGAGGGCTTGCCCACGCAGCCTCGAGAGCGACGTAAAGTAGCACCAGGTCGCACGTTCGACCTGGTGCTCGAGCAACATTCAATCGAGCTCGCCCTGCGCTGGTCAGCGCGTCGAGCACGCGAGCACGCAACCGCTGCGCGCTCATCGACACGTCAACCGCGCCGGTGCGTCGCGTCAGAACCCCTGCGAGACGACGCGCTCGATCGTATGCGTGGAGATGTTGCCGGCGACGACCTCTGGATCACGCAGCAGCGCCTGGTGCAGCGGGATGTTCGTGCGGATGCCGCCGATGATGAACTCGTCGAGCGCGCACCGGAGCCTGGCGATCGCCTCGGCCCGGTTCGCGCCGTGCGCGATCACCTTGGCCACCAGCGAATCGTAGGAGCTGGGAACGCGGAAGCCGCCGTACACGCCGGAATCGACGCGGATCCCGACGCCGCCGGGCGAGTGGTACTCCGTGATGAGGCCCGGCCACGGCACGAACGAGCGCGCATCCTCGGCGTTGATCCGGCACTCGATGGCGTGGCCCCGGAAGCTCCACGGCCGCGTGTCGGGCAGCGAGAGGCGCTCGCCTGCAGCGGCGAGGATCTGCTGCGCGACGAGATCGACGCCGGTCACCATCTCGGTGACGGGGTGCTCGACCTGGACGCGGGTGTTCATCTCCATGAAGAAGAGCTCGCCTCGCTCATCCATCAGGAACTCGAGCGTGCCCAGGCCGGTGTAGCCGGTCTCGAGGATCGCAGCGCGGAGGATGTCGCCCATCCGGGAGCGCTTCTCGTTGTCCATCGCCGGGCTGGGCGACTCTTCCATCACCTTCTGGTGCCGGCGCTGGAGCGAGCACTCGCGCTCGCCGAGCGTCCACACGCCCCCGTGCTGGTCCGCGAGCACCTGGAACTCGATGTGGCGCGGCGCCTCGACGTAGCGCTCGAGGTAGACGTCCGGGTTCTTGAAGCCGCTCAGGGCCTCCTGCGTCGCGATCTCGAACGAGCGCTGCACCTCGCTGGCCTCGCGGACGATGCGCATGCCCCTGCCGCCGCCGCCGCCGGAGGCCTTCAGGATCACCGGATAACCGACGCGCTCGGCCTGCTCGGCCGCGTCCGCGGCGCTCTTGAGCACGCCCGTGCCGCTGAGCATGGGGATGCCGAAGCGCTTGGCGACCTCGCGCGCGGACACCTTGTCGCCCCAGGTCCGCATCGCCTCCGCGGTCGGCCCGATGAAGGTGAGGCGGCACTTCTTGCAGAGCTCGGCGAACTTCGCGTTCTCCGAGAGGAACCCGTAGCCCGGGTGGATCGCGTCGGCGCCCGTGACCTCCGCCGCCGCGATGATCTGCGGGATGTTGAGGTAGCTCTTCGACGCCTCGGCCGGACCGACGCACACGGCCTCGTCCGCGAACCGGACGTGCAGCGCCGCGGCGTCCGCCTCGGAGTGGATGGCTACCGTGCGGATGCCGAGCAGGCGGCAGGCGCGGATGACACGCATCGCGATCTCGCCGCGATTGGCGATCAGGATCTTCTGGAACACGGCACCCTCGCCCGGGCAGCGCTAGCTGCGCCGCACCTTGAAGAGACGCTGCCCGAACTCGACCGGCTTGCCGTTGTCGACGAGGATCTCGACGATCGTGCCCGGAGAGTCCGCCTCGATCTCGTTCATCAGCTTCATCGCCTCGATGATGCAGAGCGCCTGACCCACGCGGATCGCGCTGCCCACATCGACGAACGGGGGCGCATCGGGCGACGGCGATCGGTAGAACGTGCCGACGAACGGCGACGTCACATAGGAGATCCCCTCGTCGCTCGCCGCCTCCGCAGGCGCGGCAGGGGCCGCCGGCGCGGGCGCGGCGGCCGGCGCAGGTGCCGCCGGCGGCGCGACCGGCGCGCTGTGGATCTGGAAGGCGGCGGGCGCGAGGTGCGGCGCCGCGCCCTGCGGGATGACGCCTCCGCGCGTGAGGCGAATGCGAACGTGTTCGTCCTCGAACTCGAAGTCGCTCACGTTGCGCTTCTCTAAGATGCGTACCAGCGCCCGCAACTGCTTGAGGTTGATGTTCATGGAAGGACGTTCGGCCATCGATGTTTGCCGCCTTTCAACCAGAGTGACGGCGCATGTTCAACCTCTTTCGTCGGATCGCAGCTTCTCCAGATGCCCGATCAGCCCGATCAGCCCGAGGACGTACGAGCTCGGACCGAAGCCCGCGACGCGCGCCATGCACGCAGGCGCGATGCGGGAGCGACGGCGGAACGGCTCACGCCCGTCCGGGTTGGAGATGTGCACCTCGACGGTAGGAAGCGCGCTCGCGCGGATCGCGTCATAGAGCGCGATGGAGGTGTGCGTGTAGGCACCGGCGTTGAGGAGGATGCCGTGGAAGCCGCGATCGCCAGCGTGGCTGATCGCGGTCACGAGCTCTCCCTCGCAGTTCGATTGCATGCACGACACCGAGGCGCCGCGGGCCTTCGCGGCCTCCTCGACGGCGCGGTGAACGTCATCCAGCGTGGCCGTGCCGTAGATCGCTGGCTCGCGCTTGCCCAGTCGATCGAGGTTCGGCCCGGAGATGACCGAGATGCTGAAGCCGCTCAGGCGAGCTCCTTCAGCAGCACCGGCACCTTGGTGCGCAGGAGGTACCGGGCCTTGCCGATGTTCGCGTCGGGCGCCATCGAGAAGGCCACGAAGTACGAGTTGTTCACGACGCGGATCAGGGTGGTTACCTTCTCCGCCTGGATCGCGATCTCGGCGGCGTTGCCCGCGTCGAGCATCTCGGCGGCGCGCTGGATCGACTTCAACACGACGCTGAACTCAGCGCCGATGGTGGTGATGTCGAACGCGGCCCCCGGCTTGGAGTAGCTGTCGACCGGGATCCCCTCGAAATCCATGAGAAGGGTCGCGATGCCGCCCTCGGTGTTCTCTACGACTTCCTTCAGCACGGCCTGGAACATGCGCCGAGATTACCCAAGCGCGGCACGATCGGGAAAACAAACGAACCTGGCCCGGCATCTCGCGCCGCAGCCCGGGAGAGCGGGCGCTCTTCCTGGTCGCCCGACCCGCTCGGCCGCGCGCGGCCAGGCCGATGGCGACCGGGCGCGCGCGGCAGCGCCGGCCGCGAGAGCTCGCACCGGCCGCCTGCCATCGTGGACCAGCGCGACAGGCGCAAGCGACGCAACCGACGCAACCGACGCAACCGACGCAACCGACGCAACCGACGCAACCGACGCAACCGACGCAACCGACGCGACAGACGAAGCGCGGCGAAACGTTGGACCGGGCGGGCGCTTTGCCTCTTGCATCCTGGTCCCAGCCGGGCGATTCCCGCCCCTGGGGGCCCGCTCCAAAGCACGCCTTGACCCTCGTCCAGGCGAGCGGCTAACGTGCGGCCGTTCTTTCGCCTCGCGGCAAGGTCCGGAGGCGGATCCCACCGGCGCGTCTCGCCGGGGGGCCGACGTCAAACGTGGTCGGGAGCGGCGTGCGCCGCATCCGCCATCTCATCAAGAAAAACAAGGACGGCCCAACATCTATGCGTGCTCGAGCCGGGGATCCCCCCCGCACGATGCCCCAGAAGATCCTCGCCGGGCGGGCGACGGATCCTCAGCTGCGCGGTGATCTCGTCCAGGTCAAGGTCGACCAGGTGATCCTCTCCAGGGCGCCGTCGCGCGCGCTGGCCGAGGCCATCGCCACGGGCATGAAGAAGACGCCGGTCGAGGTCGCCGTCGCCTACGACGGCACCTGCGTGGCCGACGCGAGCTCGCTCGCGGATATCGACGAGGGCAGCCCGCACTCGGTGTCGCCCGAGTTCCCGACCTACAACATCCCGATCGCGCGGCCCGGCATCGGCTTCCCTGCGCCCGTCCACCTGGAGCGCTTCGCGGCGCCGGCGCGGCTCGCCCTCACGGACGACCCGCGCCTCACGACGGTCGGCGGCATCGGCATGCTGTCGCTCGTCGTCTCGCCGAGCCAGCTCGGGCAGGCGCTCGCCACGGGCTCGGTCTGGCTCCGGCCGCCGCGCAGCGTGCAGATCCACCTCTCGGGCCGGGTGCGGCCGTTCGTCTGCGCGCGGGACGTCGCCCTCGAGCTGCTCCGCAGGAACCTCGACGAGGTGGTGCGCCGCATCGAAGGCGAGCACCACGCGCCGGTGATCCTCGAGTTCGCCGGGCCGAGCGCGCGCCTCCTCTCCGTGGGCGACCGCGCGGTGCTCTGCGGCATCGCGCCGCAGGTCGGCGCGGCGGCGGCGCTGTTCGTGAGCGACGAGAAGACGGAGGTCTTCCTCCGCGATCAGCGCAGGTCGAAGGCCCACCGCGCGCTCGTGCCGGACCCGGGCGCGCCGTGCGAGGAGGTCGTCTCGATCGATCTCGGCACGGTCGATCCGCTCCTCATGGACGAGGAGGGCGTGGTCCGGCCCGTCCGCGATCTCGCCGGCAAGCCCGTGGCGCAGGTCGTCCTCGGGGGCGACTCCGGCGTGACGTTGCGCGACATGCTCGCGGCGGCGCTGCTGCTCAAGTCGAAGCGCGTCCCGTCGCGGCTCGACCTGCTCGTCGCGCCGCCGTCGCGGCAGGTGCTCGAGGTGCTCGCGCAGTCGGGCGCGCTCGTCGATCTCGTCGCGACGGGCGCGCGCATCGTCGAGCCGGACAGGCGCGTCGTCACGTCGGAGATCTACCCGCCGCCGCCCGGCAGCCTGTCGCTGCGCACCGCGGATCCGGAGCCGCGCATCGCCGGGGCGCCGTCGTTCGTCGTGGCCTCGGCGGAGACGCTGGCCTACGCGGTGGCCACGGGCGCGGTCGGCGATCCGCGGTCGTTCAAGCGGCCGGTGCGGGTGACCGTGCCGCGGGCGCTGCCGACCGACGACGTGCTGATCCTCCGCGACAAGAAGGGGGAGCAGGTGAGCACGAAGAAGCCGCCGCCGGCGCCCGCGGCGGTGCCGTGGAAGGGGCCGCTGACGCTCGACGTGCTCGCCGGCGTGCCGAAGGTGAACGGGCACGCGGCGGTGGGCGCGCGCGGGCGCGCCGCCCCTGCGCCGGTCGAGGCGCCCGCGGCGGCCGCCGCGGACCAAGAGGGGCCGGCCGCTCCGGCGGAGGGCAAGCCGGCCGACGGCGTGGCGCTCGTCCTGTCGACGCTCGACGAGGTGCGGGCGGTCGCGGAGCGCGCGACCGATCTCTCGACGGTGCGCGCGGTGGTCGCGCCCTTCGTCCCGAGCACCGCGGTGTCGGCGTTCGCGAGCGAGGGGATCGCCACGTTCCTCGTCGGCACGGAGGCCCTCGGCAGCATCAAGGACCAGAAGAGCGTGGAGCTCCCCGCCCCCGCGCAGTGGGGCGATCGCGTCGCGGCGATCTTCGGGAGCGAGCGCGTCGAGGTGGCCTGGCTCGCGACCGGCATGGAGCGGAGCTGGACCCACGCAGGCACCGTGCGGCAGCCGCCCAGCGCGGGCAAACCAGCGAGGTAGCCGGGTCGAGATCCCGGTGGCGAGGCCGCCCCCGCAGGAGCGGGGGCGCCTTCCACCGGGAGCCGGGGAGCCGGACAGCAGCGCTCAGGGAGCCGCGCGCACGGGGGCCAGCGGGGCGAGGAGCTTGATCTCGTTCGTGAGGTCGCGGAAGCGGATCTGCTGCTCGTTGATCTGCATCTCGAGGACGATGACGCGCTTCGTGATCTCGTCGAGGCGCGCCGACGCCTTCGCGAGCCGATCCGTGAGGTCGCGGCGGAGCTCGTCGGCGGTCTTGTTCTTCTCGATGGCCCTGAGGTTCTGGCGGAGCTCGTGGCTCTGCTGCTCGAGGCGCTGCTGCTCGGCGAGGATCCTGTCGCGCTCGTCGATCGCCGGGCGGAGCTTGCCCCGGATGTCCCAGGCCTGGCCGAGCTGCTTGGCCACGGCCGCGTCGGCGCGCGGGTCCTTCATGTAGCCTTGCACCGCGTCGTCGGCGAGCTGGTCGAGCCAGTCGATCTGCTGCCGGAAGAGCCGCCGCTCGTCGACGTCGAGCACCGCCGTCCCCCGGCGCGGCACGTCGATCGGCACGAGCGCGCTGCCCGTGCCGACGTTGTCCTCCGTGCCCTTCGGCGGCGCGTGCAGGCGCGTCCCGTGCAAGCGGGGGTGCTTCACGAGCGTCCTCGCCGCGAGGTCGGCGCCGTTGCGGACGGCGTACTTCGTGTGCGTGACCCAGTCGCGCTCGATCTCGAGCGCGCCACCCTCGATCTTCGCGAGGCGCGCGCCCTCCGCGTTCTCCTCGCGCATCGTATCGACGGCGAGGCCCCGCTCCAGCGCGAACGGCACCGTCGTCGTGGCCCCCGGCGGCAGCGGCTCGACCATGCCCTGGCCCAGGAACGCGCCGTTCTCGAAGACGGCGATGGGGCCGCGCTCCAGCAGCCCCTTCGTGTCGTTCGTGAAGCGCGCCACCCGGAACGGGTGAGAGCTCGACGCGGGCACGCCGCCGTCGGGCGCGAAAAGGAAGATCGACTCGCCGGGGACCTGCCGGGCCAGGAGCAGGACCATCGTCGCGCTCTTGTCGGGGATGTCGACAGGGAACGGGATGTCGTAGCGGGTCGTGCCCGCCTCCATCGCGACCGCGGCGAGCGCGCTCATGTTGCGCGGCGGAGAGGGGTTCATCGCCATGGGCGGCGGCGCCGCCGCCGGCGCGGCCCGCTTCAGCTGCGGCCCCGCGTGTTGCCCGCCGGCGCGCGCCTCTTCGCGGTCGCTCAGCCTCACGCTCGGCTTCGCGGCGGGCACCGTGGCAGTCGCGCTCCGCCTCGCGGACCGCAGATTGGCGCCGCCCTTCTCCATCTGGGCCTCGACCTCGTCTGCGAACGCGTACTCCTCGGAGGCGTCGCCCGGCGCCGCGGGCGCAGGCGCGACGGGCGGCGGCGGCGGCGGCGCGGCCTCGGTGGCCAGCGTCGTCTCGCTCGTCGGCACGGACGCGATCACCTCGCCCTGGTCGCTGACGATGGGGCGCGGCGGGATCGCCGCCTGGTCGAGCGTCGCCTGGAACGCGAGCGGCGCGCCCGCCACGAGCGACAGCTTCACCCCCTTCCAGTCCTCGCCCGAGAGGTTCTGCACGATGCCCCACGCCTGGAGGTGCGCCTGCTTCGAGCCCGCGGGCGGCGCTGCGCCCTGCGCCCCGCCCGCCCCCATCACGAGCCGGTAGGAAGGCCTCCACACAGGCGTCTCCGCCACGTAGCCGATCACGAGATCGTGCTCCCGCCCGTCGAGGGTGAGCTTCACCTTCTCGTGGTCGTCGTCGCGCTCCTTCGCCCCCTTGTCCTTCGGCGGCGGCACGGTCGTCACCTCGGGCCCGGACTCCGACGGCGCCTCGTCCTCGCCGGATCCGTCGTCGACCTCCACCGGGAACGACGCGCTCCGGACGCTGCTGCCGCCGGCCTCGATGACCGCGAGCGTCGCGAGGAAGTCGCCGACCTTCTCCTTGCGGACCCGGAAGGTCACCTGATCGGCGTCGATGAGCCCTCGGCGCTCGAAATACGCGACGCCGTTCCTGTAGATGACCACGCGCCGCAGCGCGAGCCCCGAGGCGTCCACATCGGGGCCGCGCGCGCAGCCGGCGAGCAGCGTGAGAGCGAGGAGCAGGCCGGAGCCCGCTCGCGCGACGTCGTACCGTCTCATGAATGTCCCTGGGTTTCGCTTGCGTCAGCTGTCGGAGGGCGCCGCCGAGGCGCGACGCCAGTCGGGCGGCAGGTCGAGAAAACCCTCGTTGCAGAGGAACTCGTAGAGCCCCTCGCAGACCTCGCCGCAGATCATGCTGAAGAGGTGGGGATCGGTGATGAAGAGGATCGTCTCGTCGCGCTCGGCGCCCGCTGTATCGGCGAGCTGGGCGACCAGCTCGTCCTCGGCGAAGCCGACGAGCATCACCATGAGGTGGCGCTCGAACGCGGCGCGGAAGCGAGGGAACGCCTCGCTCGTCACCTTGTACGAGTACGCCCTGCCCTCGAACGTCCGCGCGTCCTGCACGACCCGCGCGGAGATCTCGCCGAGGCTCTGGGCGAGCTGCACGCTGAAGAAGTCGACGAGCACGGCGTGCACCACCGACACGATACGCCTGAGCTCGCTGGATCGGCGCGCGAGGAAGGCGTCCTGCATGTCCTTCGTCAGCTTCGCGAGCAGCTCGAACGACTGCTCCCGCGCGTCCTCGGAGGCGAACTCGAAGCCGTCGAGCTCGGCCTCGATCCGGTTCTTGTAGCGGGTCAGCACGTAGAACAGCGCCTGCTCGCCGTGGTGGATCACCTTCGGCGCGCCGTCGCGGCCGCGCGTCTTCTCGTGGAGCTCGGACTGGAAGAACAGGCGGGCGAGGTTCCTGTGGATCTTCTTGAGCCGGCGCTCGACGAGCAGCGAGATGCCGTCCTCGCGGATGACCCGCTCGAGCAGGGCGCAGAGGGTCTTTTCGTGCGCGTCGCGGATCGCGTCGCGGTTCTTCGCCCCGCGATCCGCGGCGCCCGCCGACGCCTGGATCACCTTCAGCTGGGCGACGACCTGCGCGGTGACGGCGTCGAGCTCGGGGTTGGTCTCGAGATCGGCGCGGTAGTGGACGATGCGGGCCTGCATCTGCTCCTCGAGCAGGCCGAGCGCCATCTCGGTGATGTGGTCCTTCAGCGCCTGGCTGACGTGCTCGCCGACGCGCCGCGGCGCGTCGGGTGGGAGCGGCCTCGGCGGCTCCTGCGCCGGCCTCCCCCCCGGTTGCGATCGGCCCGAGGGCGGCAGCGGCGGAGGGTTGCGAGGGACCGGGGCCATGACCCGACAGCATAGCGGAACTCGCCCGTGGTGTGCGGTTTTGGCGGCGCGGCGCGAGTCGGACGTGGTGTGCGGTTTTGGCGGAGCGGCGCGAGTCGGAGTAAGACGGCGGCCATGCACACGCCCGCTTCACCTATGTGCGCCAGGGGACCGGAAGGCCCTCGGGCGCCCTCCTCGCCGGCCCTCTCGTCCATGGCGCTCCCGCGCCTGGATCACCGGCGCCTCGCGGCGGCGCGCCTCGCGGCGGCGCTCGCGCTCGCGCTCGCCAGCGCCGGGGCGGGCTGCTCTCGCGACGGCGACGGCCAGCCGCCGCCCGCGCGCACGCCGGAGCCCGCGGCGCGGCAGGAGCCCGCCGCGGCGGCGCCGGCCGCCACGGCGGAGAGCGCCGCGACGACCGCCGCGACGGACAGGAAGGACGGCGCCGCGGCGGCGCCGGCAGCGCAGCGCGAGAGGCTGAACGTCCTCGTTGTCTCGATCGACAGCCTGCGCGCGGACATGCCGTGGAACGGGTACGAGCGCGACATCGCGCCCGTGCTCACCGCGTTCGAGAAGAAGTCCGTCAGCTACACGCGCCACTACGCGATCTCGTCGTACACATCGATGAGCGTCGGCGGCTTCCTCGCCGGCCGGTACCCGAGCGAGGTCGATCGCAGCGGCTACTTCTTCGGCAACTACCCCGACAGCGTGCTCATGTTCCCGGAGCTCCTGCAGAAGGCCGGGGTGCGGACGATGAGCGCGCACGCGCACTTCTACTTCGACCAGAAGGCGGGCTTCCGTCAGGGCTTCGACGTGTACGAGATCGTCCCGGGGCTCTCGGCCGACAACACGACCGACCGGAACGTCACGAGCCCTGGGCACCTCGAGCTCGCGATGAAGATGCTCTCCGACAAGGCGAACACCTCGGGCACCTTCTTCGCGTACTTCCATTTCCTCGATCCGCACGACGTGTACATGACGCACGAGGGGATCCCGACGTTCGGCAAGCGCGCGCGCGACAAGTACGACGGGGAGGTCAGGTTCACGGACATGCACGTGGGCAAGCTGCTCGACTTCGTGGCGCAGCAGCCGTGGGCCAAGGACACGGCGATCATCGTGACCGCGGACCACGGCGAGGCGTTCGGCGAGCACAAGATGTACCGCCACGGCTTCGAGGTGTGGGACGTGCTCACCCACGTGCCGCTGATGATCCAGGCGCCCGGGATCACCCCGCGCCGGATCGACGTGCCTCGCAGCTCGATCGACCTGGCGCCGACGATCCTGGAGCTGACCGGCGCGCCGGCAGAGCCGTCCTTCCCGGGCAAGAGCCTCGTGCCCGAGCTCCACGGCGCGACGCCGGAGCCCCGCGACGTCATCGTCGATCTTCCGCGCACGAGCGACAACGACCGGCGCAGGGCGCTCATCCACGGGCAGTACAAGCTCATCGCGTACGGCGACGACGACGCGTTCGACCTGTTCGACGTCGTCGCGGATCCGGGGGAGACGAAGGATCTCAAGCGAACGCAGGCGCCGGTCTTCGAGGAGATGAAGGCGCTCTACAAGGAGCGCTCCGCGGCCATCAAGGACGTGTGCCCGAAGAACACGGCGAAGCTCAAGGGGAAGAAGACCAACAAGCGGTGCTAGCGCGCGGAGCGCCGCGCGCCGGCGCCGCCGAGGACCAGCGCTAGCGCGCCGGCGGGGCGACGGTGAGCGTCACGATATCGTCCTCGCCCTCCTCGATCCCGGCGCGCGCCACGAGGCGGGCGCCTTCGCACTCGAGGTGGAGGACGACGGGCGCCACCGCCTGCCGGCCGCACGACGGATCGCCCGAGACGCGCGCCGCGAAGGCGCTGCGCGCGAGCTCGACCGCCAGGGCGATGCCTCCGATGCGGCCCATCGCGTCGTCCGGGGCGACCTCGCGCGCCGAGCGCGCCTCCTCGAGGCGCGTGAAGAGCGCAGGCCCGCCGATCGCGACCTCGATCGGGCGGCCCGCCGCGTCCTCGAGGACGGCGACCTCGATCTCCGCCTGACGGGGCGCGCTCTCGCCCTCGGCCGTCACGACGAACCAGAGCGGGATCCGCTTCGCGCAGACCGCCGCGCCCGGGCCCGCGCGCTCGTCGGCGGGCGCGCAGCGGGGGGGCGGGAGCGCCAGGCTGAACGGGACGATCACCTCCGCCGGCGCCTCTGCGAGGGGCCGCCCCCACGCCCCCCTGTCCAGGAACCGGCGCAGCCACGCGGTGACCTCCTCGCCGACCCGCGCGCGATCCGCGCGCTGCGTCGCGAGCTGCGCCTCCGTCTCCTGAGCGGCGCGCGAGAGGACGTCGCCGGCGCTGCGCTCGCGGACGAGCTCGCGCAGCCGGTGGGTCGCCTCATCGCGGAACGCGCCCCTGGGCAGCGTCGCGAGGTACGCGGTGAGGCCCGCGGCCGTCCTGCGCTTCGCCGCGTAGTAGATCGGCTCGGCCCGCGTGAGGTACGCGCGCACCTCGTCGGCGAAGGCCCCGCGCGGATGGCGCTCCAGGTAGGCCGACGCCGCCGAGAGCCGCCCCTCGAAGGTCCTCGACACGCGTGTCGCCCGGTACGCCGCGTAGTCGTCGTAGCTCGCCAGGAGCGCCGGCTTCGAGGCGCACCCGGACAGGACCGCGACGAGCACCGCGAACGAGAAGCTCCGAGCGGAAGTCGCAAGGCGTCGGCCGGAAGCGACTGCGCCACGCCCGCTCATGGCGCCTCTTCCAGTGGGCAAAAATTGCACTCGGTCGGGGTCGACGCGCCTTCGTCGGCCATGTGGCCGCGGTACTCGTCGCAGCTCGCGAACTTGAGCTTGTGCAGGCACACCTCGCCGTCGTGGACCAGCGGATAGCAGCCGGCCGGGAGCTCCGGCGCAGCCTCGAAGGCGCAGGCGGCGTCGCAGGCGCGCGTGCGCAGGCCGCACTCGTCGCACCGGGCGCAGTCGATCTGCGCCTTCAGCGCGAAGAACTTGTACGGGTCGAGCTCCTCCGGCGCCTGCCCGCAGCTGCCGATGTCGCCGACCACCGGCGCGATGCCCACGAAGAGCAGCAGCGCCGCCACGCCGGCGATCTCCTTCGCCCGGGGGCGCCCGCCTCGACGCTCGCGCTCCGGCAAGCTCATGGCAGGAGCTCGTGATCGATCATGAGCCCGAGCTGCGCCGAGACGACGGGGTAGACGGTGTACGCCGCGTCGTACGTCGCGGCGCCATAGAAGAGATCCCCGACGATCTCGCCCGAGAGCGCGACGCCCGCGAGCAGGGAATACCCGAGCCCCAGGGCGAGCTCGCCTCCCACGTTCACGTCGGGCTCGATCAGGATCGCCGCGCCGAGCCGCCCGTACCCGAGCACGCGCGAGAGGCCGCGGTAAGCGACGAAGTAGCTCGGCGTGAGCGACTCCTGCGGGACGCCGCCGACGGCGACCGAGAAGCGCAGCGCCCCGCCGTGCTGAACGCCGTCGGCCGGCCCCAGCGCGAGCGCGACCCCGAGATCGAGGTACCCCGCGGTGAGCGAGAGCGACTCCGCCGTCTCGCCGAGCTGCGTCTGCAGGCGGTAGGGGTTGTTGAACCGGATCCCCTTCCCCATCGCGACGGTCGACACGACCCGCCCCGCCGTCCCCGGTGGCCGCGCGAGCGCGCGGTACGCATCGAGCTCGGCGCCGCCGCGATCCTCGCCTGGCAACGGCGCCACGTCCCCCTCGGCGCCGCGGTCTGCGGCGGGCTGGGCCGCGGCAGCGCGCCCCGAGGATGCCCCGAGCAGAACCGCCACCAGCGCGAGCCCGGTCCGGAGTTCCAGCATGGCCACGAGCCTTCTACCCCGAGGCAGCGCCCGCTGGCACGCTCAATTGCGTCCCGGCCGCGCGCCGCGCGAGCCGCTCCGCGGCATCGCCGGCCGGCGACGGCGCCGCGCGCCCCCGGCATGGCGCTCGCCACCGCTGCGTATCCGCCCGCTTCACCTGCGGACCGGACCCTGCATGGTGAGACCACCGTGAGCAATTCAAGCACCCGAGGCAGGCAAGGCACCGCCGCACAGCCGTCGGCGCTGCGCGCGCCGCGCGCCAGCGCGACGCGGCATCGAGAACGAGAAGATCGCAGCGAACCGGGAAGGCCCCGCAAGCCGGCCCATGAAGCCGCGATGTGGGCCGGCGCGAGCGAGCTGGACGAGCCGTTCGTCGACATGCTCGACGCAGCGGCGGCGCCGCCGCTGCGGGGCAAGGTGAACCCGCGCAGCGAGATCAGCGACGTGATCCCGACGCTCGACGACGAGGTCCGCGGCTACCACCACCACCCGAACGACGCCGGCAGCACCGAGTTCGAGGTGAACCCGGACGCCGCCGACGCCGCCGCCGATCTGGCGAGCGACCTCGGGGCGGAGTTCCTGGAAGGCGCGACGAGGGGCCAGGACATCAGCGACGTCGTGATGTCGCACGACGATGACGACGGCGATCTGCCCTACCTCCTGGAAGACGAGGACGTCGAGTCCGTAGAGCCGGACGCCGAAGGAGAGGACGAGCAACCGGTGACCCAGCGGATGCGGCGGCACGCGGGCTGACAGGCGGCGCGCGCCGCGCGTGACGGCCCGAGGCCGCGGCGCGCCGTCACGCACGGCGCGCGACGAGGTCTGGCCCGGTCACGCCTGACCGAGCACGGGCAGCTCCGCCACCACCTCTCCGTCGATGCGGATGAAGGCCAGCAGGCCTTCGTCCTCGTAGGCCAGCACATCGAGCACGATCCGCTCGCACAGCGGCAGCACGTACAGCGCTCCGTCGTCCGCCATCACCGTCATGGATCGCACAGGTGCGCTCGCCGTGGGCAGCGTCTCTGTGGTCCGTCGTCGCGCATCCATGTCGCTTGAGCTCCCAGGCTTGAATCGAGCTCCGGCCACCGCCGGCGCCGCGAGGCTAGAGGGCCTGCCCGTCACCTCACCAAGCGCCTTCCATGCCACGACGTCGGCGCAGCGGCGCCGGAGCCCCCGGCGTTCCACGGCGACATATGGCGTTCGCCCTAGCCCGCGCCGCTGCGTCGCTGCGGCTCAGCAGCAAGCGGCGCCGCCCCCCGCCCGCAGCGGAGCGCGGCGCGCCCGGAGCGCCGCAACACCGCGATTTCGAGCCGTCTCCGGCCTCGCCGACGGCCGAGGCGCGCAGGCGTTCAGCCCGCACGCGCGCGGTCATCGCGGTCTTCGCGCCGTTCCGGCGTCCGGCGCCGATGCGGCGGACAGGACCTTTCGCGCGAGCTTGGAAACGCCGATATCCAGCGCGCCCGGATCGAGCCACGCCGCCTTCTCGTAGGGGGAGGCAAGCTTTGCCCGGAAGCGCCAGGGGGCCGACACCTCGGCGCGCGCCACCGTCACGTCGAGGCGCCGGTGCGTGAGGATGTGGCGCACGCGGCCGACCTCGCGGAGCGCCGCGTCACGCGCGACGCCCACGAGCTCGAGGAGCGCGCGGGCGTCCGCGAGCGAGCGCGCCTCGACCATGGGCGGCTCCCAGAGCCCGCCGAAGAGACCTCCCTCGGCGCGCCGGGCGAAGAGCACGCGATCGCCTGACCGCACCACGGCGGCGACCATCGCGACCGCCGGGACGTCGCGTTTCGGGGCGATCACCGGCAGCTCCGCCTGCCGCCCCGTGGCGCGCGCGACGCACGCGCCGTCGACGGGGCAGGCATCGCAGCGGGGATTCCGGGGCGTGCACACGGTCGCGCCGAGCTCCATCAAGGCCTGGTTGAAGCGTCCGGGATGGACGCTGTCCGCTGAGCCCCGCACGAGGCGTTCGGCCGTGGACCAGAGCTTGCGCGTGCCCGAGGCGCTGCGGATGTCGTCGTCGATGCCCTCGATGCGGGAGAGCACCCGGGCGACGTTGCCGTCGACGAGCGGCACCGGCTGATCGTACGCGATGCTCGCGATCGCGCCCGCGGTGTACGCGCCGACGCCGGGCAGGGCGAGCAGCGCGGAGACGTCGCGAGGGAGCGCGCCGTCGTGGCGCGCGGTGACCTCGCGCGCGGCGAGGTGGAGCACGCGGGCGCGGCGGTAGTAACCGAGGCCGCTCCAGAGCGAGAGCACGTCGTCGATCTCGGCGGAGGCCAGGGCGAAGACCGTCGGGTAGCGGGCGAGGAAGCGCTCGTAGTACGGGATCACCGTCTCGACGCGGGTCTGCTGGAGCATCACCTCGCTCAGCCAGATCGCGTAGGGGTCGCGCGTCCTCCGCCACGGCAGGTCGCGCGCGACGCGGCCGAACCAGGCCTCGAGGGCGGCCGCGATCTCCCGGTCGCGCTCGCCCGGGTCCGGCGCTGCGGGCGGAGGGGCGCCAGCGCCCTGCTCACCGGACGAGGCGCGGCGGCGCGGCGGGCGAGACGTCGTCCTCACGCGCGAGGGGCCCTGCCTCCGCGCCGTCGACGCGGATCGCGCGGATCGCCGAGGTCGCACGGATCGCTGAGGTTGCGCGGCTGCCGCTCGCGGTGCTCAGAAAACGCTTCCATCGCGCGGGACTCTAGCGCAAGAGCCGACCGCGGTGTCGTCCCGGCGCCCCTGCCCACCCCAGCTGCTCCCCCGGGCAGCGCGCCTCTGCGCCGCGCTGATCCTCGGGCTCGTCGCGCCTGGGTGCCGCGACGAGCCGCGCCCCTGGGAGGGCAAGCCGGGCCCAGCGGTCGTGCTCTCGGCGGCGCCGACGCACCCAGCCGCGACGATCGGGACCGGCGGGCTCGCGGACGTCGACGCGGGACAGGGCGAGGGCGACGCCGGAGCGCGCACGGATCTCGATCTGCCGGTCCTCCCGGTGCGCGTCGGCGGTCCCTGGGTGCGCTGCTATGGGAACTTCAGGATCAGCGGCGATCCGCTGAAGGACGTGACGCGCCTGTCGCTGCTCTGCGGCCCTGAGAACGGCATGCGCCGGGTCTCGCCGAAGCCGATCGAAGGGCAGGTGGCCGAAGGCGGCGCGATCGTCACGGAGAAGCTGCAGGCGGTCCGGGGCGCGTGTTACCGGGTGTTCGCCGTCGGCGGACCGGGGGTCCTCAACCTGGACGTCGCCGTGCGGAGCAGCCGCGGGGCGATGATCGCCAGCGACGGCACCGAGGACGCATGGCCGATCGTCCAGCCGGATCGGCCCTTCTGCGCGCTCGAGGACGACAACGCCACCGTGGAGATCAGCGCCCGCCGCGGCAGCGGCCGGTTCGCAGCGGAGGTCTGGATGCTGAAATCCTACAAACGAGCGCGCCAAGGTGATGCCGGCACGGAAGCGGAAGCGAGCGAGGACGAGACGTACCAGATGAACAACGAGACGGACGCCTACGAGGAGCTCTGAGCTGGCGCCGCCTCGACCATCGCCCGCTCCACGGACATCCGGGCGCCACGATTTCCGTCCGGGTCACTGCAGTGTCCGCTGCGAGAGATCGAAGGCAGAGCTCTCTCGTCTGCCAGACGCGCGCGAAAGGCTCCCCATCGTCGTCAAAATCCGGCAGATCCATGGACCATGGCGCGACGCCGGCACCCTGCACGCACCCCTGCATTGACGTGGCCGCCCCGTCCCGCTAGGGGAGCCCGAGCCATGGCCGACGACACCGAGCCGCTCCGCGAGGACGAAGGGGACAAGGTGGAAGGCGAAGGCGAGAAGAAACGCCTCTTCGAGCGCGCTATCCCGGAGATCTTCAAGCGCGTGGTCGAGCGGGCCGTCGAGAGCGGCATCGACAAGCTCAGCGAGGGGCCCGAGAACCTCCGACACTTCGTGGGCGACCTCAAGCTGCCCAAAGAGGTCCTCCACTACCTCTATACCCAGATCGACGAGACCAAGAACGGTCTCTACCGGGTCGTCGCGAAGGAGATCCGGGATGTGCTCGAGCACACCCAGTTCGCGGACGAGATCACGAAGGTGCTGACGAAGCTCTCCTTCGAGATCAAGACCGAGATCCGCTTCATTCCCAACGAAGCGGCCAAGAGAGACGACAGCCAGGACGAGCCGAGGACCGGGTTGCCGAAGCCGGAGGTCACCGCTCAGGTGAACGTCAAAGACCGAAGCAAAGAGACCGGGCGAGACCGGCGCCGTGAGGAGAAGTGACGACGAAAAAGCTTAGGACGGGCGGCGAAGTCGACGCCTGGTGCACCAAGTGCCGCCTCGATCTTACCCATCGGATCATCGCGATGGTCGGCGACGTGGTGAAGAAGGTCGAGTGCAAGACCTGCATGTCGCACCACCTCTACCGCCAGCCGAAGAGCGAGCGGGAGAGCCGCGCGGCGGCGCGCGCCTCCGCTCGGAGCAGCAGCGAGCCGCGGGCCGCGTCGAGCTCGCCGCGCGGCGGCGCGGAGCGCCTCACGGCTGCCCAGCGCGCCGAGCGCGATCAGACGCTCGCCTGGGAGCGCGCCATCGCGGGACAGCCGTCCGGGGCGTTCAAGCCGTACCGCATCACGCTGACCTTCGGCGAGGGCGAGCTGATCCACCACAGCAAGTTCGGCGACGGCGTTGTCGCGAAGGTCATCGATCGGGGCAAGATCGAGATCCTGTTCAAGGATGGCCCTCGGACGATGGCGCACGGGCAGCCGTAACGAGCGCCGCCGCGCGCGCTCGAAGCCCGAAATTTGGGGCTGCCCGTGCGATCGGGTAGCCTCGGTATCGCCTTGGACAACCCTTCGCCCCCTTCTGCGAGCGGGTCCCTGCGCGGGCGGCGCTCCCGCGCTCGCTGGCCCGAGCGCGCGCTGCGTTGCGTGGCGCTCTGCGCGATCGCCGTCGAGGCGCTCTGGTACGGCATCCACGAGGTCCGCGGCTTCGGCCCGGCCCTCGCCGACGGCGTGCGCGCCGTGGTCGGTCCCGCGCCTGTCGCGTGGGCCGAGGACGTGGCCTACGGCGTCGCCGATCGGCTGAACCGGACCCTCTACCGCGACGCGGCCCCGAAGACGTTCTGGGAGCCCCCGCCCGCCGCCGCCGCGGAGGCCGTGGAGAGCGCCGAGGGCCCGAAGGCGGAGACGGTCACGTCGCCCGCCTCGTTCCAGCCGCCCTTCCCCGAGGTCGCGGCCACGGGCGACGGCGTCTGGACGCCGATCGGCGACAGCGCCGCCCGGCCCGGCGAGGCGCAGGTGCTCTGGAAGAGCGTCGTGCACCCCGACCCGAAGCGCGTGTTCGCGGCCATCGCCGTGGTGGCGATCGATCTCGGGCGCGTCGACCTCCGGCTTGTCGCGGGCACGAAGGAGCCGTTCTCGCCGGACGTCCCGGCAGAGCGGCGCCCTGGCCTCGTGCCAGGGGGCCACGCCTCGGAGCTCGTCGCCGCCTTCAACGGGGGCTTCAAGGCGATGCACGGCCACTACGGGATGATGCTTGACGGCGACACGTTCCTGCCGCCGCGCGACAGGGCGTGCACGATCGCGCTCTACCGCAGCGGCGCGGTGCGGATCCGGACCTGGCCCGAGCTGCGCGACGGCGAGGCCCGCATGGCCGCGTACCGGCAGACGCCGCCTTGCCTGGTCGAGCAGGGCGAGCTCCACCACGCGCTGTACGACTCGAACCGCGACTGGGGCGCGACGGTGAGCGGCGAGACGGTGATCCGACGCTCGGCGCTCGGCGTCGACGCGACAGGCAAGCTGCTCTTCTACGGGCTCGGCGAGGCCGTCACAGCCCGCAGCCTCGCCCGCGGGATGAAGGCCGCGGGCGCGCACGACGTGGCGGAGCTCGACGTCAACCACGCCTACCCCCGCTTCCTCCTGTACGGTCGCGGCGCGGACGGCGCGGGTCCGCGCGCCAGCTCGGCGCTGATCCCGGACGTGCAGTTCAAGCCCGAGGAGTACGTCGCGGAGCCGGCGCAGCGCGACTTCTTCTACCTGCGACGCCGCCGGCCGTCGGCGCCGCTCGGGATCGCCGATCCGGCGCCCGAGAGCGACGCCCTCGAGCGCGGCGGGCGGTGACCGCCGGCCCTCGCCGCGCCCGGAAGAGCGTGCGTCGCTAACGGCGATCGAGCAGGTCGCGCAGGCGCTGCGCGAGGGTCTCGGGGGTGAACGGCTTCTGCAGCAGCGCGAGCTCGCGATCGGGCTCGGCGCCCGCGAGGACGTCCTCGGCGTAGCCGGAGATGTACAGCACGCGGGCGCGCGGGTGGATCGCGACGGCGCGCTCGGCGAGCTCGCGGCCGTTCATGCCCGGCATCACGAGATCGGTGAGCAGGAGATCCACCGCGTCTTCCCCCTCCCGCGCGAGCATCGCCAGCGCTTCCTCGCCGCTCGCGGCCGAGAGCACGCCGTAGCCGCGCCGCTCGAGCACATCGACGATGAGCTTGCGGACTGCCTCGTCGTCCTCGACGACGAGCACCGTCTCGTCGCCGCCCGCCGGCGACGGCCGCGCGCGAGCGGGCGCCACCTCGGCGCGCTCCTCGACGCGCGGGAGGTAGACGCGGAACGTCGTGCCGCGCCCGAGCTCACTCTCGACCTCGATGAGCCCGCCGCTCTGGCTCACGATCCCGTACACCGTGGCGAGGCCCAGCCCCGTGCCCTTGCCTCGCGCCTTCGTCGTGAAGAACGGCTCGAACAGGTGCGAGAGCGTGTCGTGATCCATCCCGTTGCCGCTGTCGGTCACCGAGAGCACGACGTAGGGGGGGCCTCCAGCGGCGGGCGCGTCGTCGTCGTCGCGCTCCGCTGGCGCGAACGATCTCGCCGCCGGGCTCTCGCCAGGCTCGCCCAGGGAGGTCTCGACGACGAGCTTGCCGCCCCTCGGCATCGCGTCACGCGCGTTCACGACGAGGTTCAGGACGACCTGCTCCAGCTGGCTCTTGTCGACCCTGATCGAGCCGAGATCCCGGCCGACGTTCGTCTGCAGGTCGATGTCCTCGCCGATGAGGCGCTGCAGCATCGTCTGCATATCGAGCACCACCGCGTTGACGTCGAGCACCTCGCGCTGAAGCGCCTTGCGGCGGCTCATCGCGAGGAGCTGCCGCGTGAGCGCCGCGGCGCGCTCCCCGGCCTTCGTGACCTGGAGGGCGTCGCGCCGCAGCGCGCTGTCGGGCCCGAGGCGGCGGATGAGGAGCTCGCCGTAGCCGAGCATCACCATGAGCATATTGTTGAAGTCGTGCGCGATGCCGCCGGCCAGCCGCCCGAGCGCCTCCATCTTCTGCGACTCGCGCGAGCGCTCCTCGCGCTGCCGGAGCGCCTCCTCGGTGCGCCGCCGCTCGGTGATGTCGCGGACGAGGACGAGGACGTGCCCCTCGAGGAACGGCATCACCCGCGCCTCGACGTGCCGCTCTCCGCCGGCGCTCGCGACGGCGTGCTCGAGCGCGACCACGGCGCCCGCCTCGTGAGCCTCCTGGCTCGCGCGCTCGAGCCGCTCCCCGAGCTCCAGGGGGAGCACCTCGGTCATGCGCTTGCCCGACAGCGCCTCCGCCGCGACGTGGAGCTCGGAGAGCCTCGGCTGGTTGTAGTCGACGATCCGCAGCTCGGCGTCGAGGCGGAAGCAGAGATCGGGGATGGCGTGAAACAGCGCGCGGAGCTCGCCCGCGGCGCGCGCGCCCTCCCGCTCGGCGCGCCACCGCTCGATGCTCTGCCCGATCTGGCTGCCCACGGACGCAAGGACGCGGAGCAGCTGCTCGTCGCCGCGGTGCGGGGCGCGGCTCCTCAGCTCGATCACCCCGGCGACGCGGGGGCCGCACGGGATCGGGACGGCGCACGCCGCGCGCTCCCAGCCCGGCGCGCGCGCGGCGTGCTCGACGACGTCGACGACGCCGCCCGCGCTGGCGCGGAACACCGGCGCGCCGCCCAGGAAGGCCTCGCCCACGAGGTCGGACTCGGCGGCGAGGGTCGGCCCCTGGCGGAGCACCTCCGCGAGCGCCTCGCCATCGCCGTGCGCCGCCGACCGGGCCTCGACGCAGCGGAGAGCGCTGGCGCTCGCCGCGGACCGCGGCGCGTCGCCCGCGGCGCTCGGCTCCGGCTCCGCGAGCCAGAGCGCGGCGACGTCCCAGCCGAGGTGGTCGATCAGCGCGGCGAGCACGCGCGGAGCAGCCTCCGCGAGCGAGGCCGCCTCGCGCAGCGCGCTCGTCGTCGCGAGGTGCGCGGCCAGCCGGGCCTCGGCCGGATGGACCTCGGCCAGGCCGCCTGGCGCTGCACCGGCGTGGACCTGCTCCCCGGGATCGAGATCGTCGTGTGGCACGTGAAGCCGCGGAGCCCCCATGCGCTCAGCCGCCGGTCTTCTCTGCTGCGCCGCTCTCGAGGTGGACCGTCCAGCAGACGGCGCCGGAGGCCGGCTCACCGCCGGGCGGCCCCACGCTGATCTCCGCGCGGGCCGGCCCGACGGCCCGGAGATAGAGCCGCTGTCCGACGGCGCCGCGCCCGAGCGCGCAGACAGCGCGGCGCACGCGCGGATCGTCCGCCGCGACCTCCCCCTCGTCGTCGGCGGCCATGAACAGGAGCTCGACCTCGGGCTTCAAGCAAGCGCCGACCTCCCGCCAGACGTCGTAGTCGACGGACGGATCCAGGACGTCGGCGAGCTGCCCGTGGCGGGCGCGCCCGACGCGGTAGCGGAACGCGTCGCGCTTCTCCGCGCGGAGCGTGGCCCCGATCCGATCGAACCGGAGCGACAGCGCGCCGAGCGCGGCCGCCATCTTCACGGTGGGCGCGCCCAGGTTGGCCTTGTCCGGCTCCTTGAAGCGGTGCACCTGCACGCCCGCCGGCAGCACGCCGGCGAGCAGCTCCGCGAAGCGCTGGTTCATCCCGAGGCGCCCGCCGAGCAGGATCCTGAGCCCCTGGTAAGGATCCGGCTCCCGCCCGATCTTCGCCACCGCGCCCTCGAGGTGCCGGCGGACCACCTCGACCCCGTCCCGGAACCACGCGTCGATCGCGCCGCCCAGCGCGCCGCGATCGATCGAGAGCGGCACGACGGCCGGCGCCCCGTCGAGCCCGACCAGCGAGAGCCGCTCCGCGACCTGCGCGCTCGGCCCCCCCTCGAGGAGAGGCCGCAGCAGCTCCTTGAGCGCCCACGCGTTGGCGCGCCCATCGGGGGACGGAGCGAGCAGATCTTCCGCGCCGTCGATCGGCTCCTCCTCGGGCGGGCGCTCGAAGGGGATCCGGCGATCGCGCATCGCGGCCTGGCTGGACGAGTACACCCTGTAGGCGATCCGGTGGAGGAGCCGCTCGCCCCCGAGCCAGGGGATCGCCGTGGGCTCGAGGTACTCGACCATCCGCTCCAGCCCCTCTGCGGCCTCGTGCGCCTTCGCGCTCCGCAGGATGCCGAAGGCGAGCCCCGCCTCGCTGGCCCCGGCGTCGATGACGCAGAACGGGACGCCGCCGTCCCGCGGCTGGATCCCGAACATCCGGAACGCCTGGACCGCATAGGCGATCGCGGACGGCCCTGCGTCGACGACCTGCAGGCCGTCGAGGTCGTGGTACTCGCAGAGGCCCGCGGGCAGGCTCCTGAACATGCCGCGGCGGAAGGCGACGAGCACGCTCTCGCGGCGCTCGGGCGACCAGCCCGTCGGCATCGTGATCGCGTAGCGCGTGGAGATCCCCCGCGAGCGCTGGTTCAGGTGCAGGCCGACGTAGTACGCGTAGAGCTCCAGCGGATCGAACGGGTCGTGCGCGCCGATCCCTTCCTCGTCGATGATGGGCGGCGCCGGCTTCTTCAGCGCCTCGGTCGTGTCGGGGTCGCTCCTGCCCCGGAGGCGGAACGGCTCGCCGCGCTCGGTCCGCTCGCGCAGGAGCGGGAGGGCCGGCAGGGAGGCCGCGGCGCGCTCGTGGACGTCGGCGCCCGGCCGGACGCGCATGTCGCGCGCAGCGTGCCCGACGAGCACGTCGCCCCAGCGCGTCATGGGCAGGATCACCCGATCGCGCCACGCCTTCGTCGTCCGGGCCAGCGCCTCGAACGCGACCTCGCTCGGGTTCTCGTTGTCGGCGGACACCCGCAGCGGCGCGTCGGCGCCGATCCGGACGAACTCGGCGCCCCCGCGCTCGCCCCGGACGGCGACGACCGTCGACGCCGCGCCGATGTCCACGGCGACCCAGTCGGCGCGCACGTCGAGCCGCGGATCGCGCCGCTTCACCTCGGGCGGGATCGGGTCCTTGTCGGTCTTTCCAGTGCGGCGGTGCAGCCCGACCACGCGGCCCTGTCGGAGGATGGCGATGGACGTCGCGCCGAGGAAGCGCGCGCCGGTCCAGAAGCCTTGCGCTGGATCGACCAGCGTCGTCCCCTTCACCGGATCGAGGTTCGCGACGACCTTCGGGAAGAAGTCCGCGATGTGCTCCGGCGAGGCCACCCCGTCGTAGCGCTCGACCTTGATCGGCGGCGAGTAGTAGTTCTGGAGCCCTTCACCGTAGATGCGCGGACTGACCTGGATCAGCTTCAGATAGGGGATCGGGCAAGACTGCTCGTCCAGGCGGAACTCCTGGTAGAGCGAGGTCGGGGCGACCGAGTTCTCCATCTCGGGCGCGATGCGAGGCACGCTCGCGCTCATCTCGGTGCCGAAGTACATGAACTTCGTGCCGGCGCCCCCGGTGAAGGCGGCAATCCTGACCTCGTTGAACGTCGCCTGCCCGACGATGAGCGGCGGTAACGCGATCACGTAATCGAGCACCAGCGTCGTGAGCCAAGGTTGGTCGAAGAGGCGCGATTCCCAGCGCATGACGAGCGTCGGGAACGCGCGGCCCTCGAGGGAGACGATCTTCTCCGCCTCGCGAACCAGCGCACCATCGACGGACAGCTCGTAAACCGGCATACGTGGGCGACGTTATCACGAAGATCCCCTGCGCCGGCCCGGGGATCGCGAGAGCGGGGCGTTCGTTCGTTGTCAGGCGCTCAGCCGCTCAGCCGCTCGGGCGGCCGCGCGCCCACGCCATCGATCCTCGTGTGGGGCCTCGTGTGGGGCCTCGTGTGGGGCCTCGTGTGGGCGTCCACGCCGCACGGCGGCGGGTGAAGGCGACGCCCGTCGTCGCTCCGCGAGGGCGTAGGCCGGCCTCCAGCGACCGTGCTAGCCTGGCGGCGTGATTTGCTTCTCCGGACCGGGAACGCTGTCATGAATCCGTTGGTCGGCGAGATCATCGACGGCAAGTACCGGATCGTCCGGCTGCTCGGCCAGGGGGGCATGGGCGCGGTCTTCGAAGGCGAGAACCTGCGCATCCGGCGCCGCGTCGCCATCAAGCTGCTGCACGCGAACATCTCGAGCCAGGCCGAGTCCGTCGCGCGCTTCGAGCGCGAGGCCCAGGCCGCGGCGCGCATCGGCTCCGATCACATCTGCGAGGTGCTCGACCTCGGCGTGCTGCCGGACGGCACGCGGTACATGGTCATGGAGTACCTCGAGGGAGAGACCCTCGGGGCCAAGATCGAGCGGATGGGGCGGCTCGGGCCCGAGATCACGGTGCCGATCATGGTGCAGGTGCTCGAGGCGCTCGGCGCCGCGCACGCCGCGGGGATCATCCACCGCGATCTCAAGCCCGACAACATCTTCGTCATCCCGTCGAAGGCCGGCCTCAGCAACTTCGTGAAGGTGCTCGATTTCGGCGTCTCGAAGTTCTCGCAGCTCGCCGGCGCGGAGATGAGCATGACGCGCACGGGCGCGGTGGTCGGGACGCCGTACTACATGTCGCCCGAGCAGGCGCGCGGCTCTAGCCCCGTGGATCAGCGGACCGACATCTACGCCATGGGTGTCCTGCTCTTCCAGGCGACGACCGGTCAGGTGCCGTTCGATGCGGCGACCTTCAACGAGCTGCTCTTCAAGATCGTGCTCGAGCCGGCCCCCCTGCCCCAGCAGCTCGTGCCCGACCTCGACGCCGAGTTCTCCGGGATCATCCAGAGGGCGATGGCGCGCGAGCCGGGGGGCCGCTTCCAGAGCTGCGCGGAGTTCAAGAACGCGCTCCTCGCCTGGGCCGCAGCGCGGCCCAGCCTGGCCTTGCTGACCACGGGGCGGACGTCCTTCCCCCGGCTGTCGCTGCCGTCCCAGCCCGAGACGGCGACCCCTCCGCCCACCCGCACCGAGCCGCCGTGGGGTGGCCAGAATGCGCCGGCCGTGCCCGGCATGGGCCAGACGCCGCAGCTGACCGCGAACTCGTGGGGCGCCTCGTCAGGGGTCACGGGCCGCTCGACGCGCCCGCCGTCCAGGATGCCGCTCCTCGCCGCGATCGCCGGGGCGGCCAGCTTGTTCGGCGCCGGCGTCGCCGTCTGGCTCGCCTTCGGACACAGCGGGACGACGGGCGCGGCGACCGCGGATCCGAGCGCCGTCGCCGCGACGGTCATCCCGGCGCCCTCGCCCCCTCCGCCCCCTCCACCGACCGTCCCGCCGCCCGAGCCCATCGTCACCGCGAGCGCCACGGCCGCAGAGCCCGCTCCGCCCGTCACCGCCGAGCCCGTCGCGGCGCCGGCGGCCTCCTCGGCCCAGGTGAAGCCGCCCCCGCCGCGCCCACAGCCTCCTCAGACGAGGCCATTGCCCGTCACGAAGCCGCCGCAGACGACGCCGTCGACGAAGCCGACCACGTCGCCCCAGAAGCCGCAGAAGCCGGGCGTCCCGGGCGACTTCGGCTACTGACGCCCGCGCCGCGCAGCGCGCTCGGATCAGAACGCGCCGCGCACCCCGAGCCCTGTCGGCGTTACATAGGGGGCGATCCAGGCGGAGCTCGAGGGCTCCGGCTTGGACGTCAGCTCCAGTACGAGCAGCGTCACACCACCGGCGAGCAGCACGCCGCCTCCGATGAGGCCGACCGCGCCGATCGTCTGCTGTGACGCGGCGTCGGCGTCGAGCGATTTGATCTGGGCCTGGATCGCCGGGCCGCACTCCGTGCCGGCAGTGCTCTGCGATTCGCACCCACGCGCGGCGCTGAGATCGTTCGCTTCTTTCTGCGTCCCGCTGCTCTTGGCCAGGAACACCGAGCCCACCACGACACCGCCGAGCCCGAGCGCCGTGGCCGCGATGCCTCCGCCCAGCATCGCCGCGTTCGTCTTTCGCTCCGGGGTGCCAGGCGGGGCGACAGGGGGGACCTCGGTCTGCCCACCGCCCCAGGTGCCCTGCCCTTCGACCGCGCCTCCCGGCGGGGGGACCACGGCCGGGCCTTCCGGGACCGGGATCTTCAGCTCCTTGCGCTCGCCGTCGCCGATGGTGACCCCCTGCTCGATCGGCGCGAGGCCCGGCGGAACCACGGTGACCACGTGATTGCCCGGATCGATCGGGCGATGCACGCCGAGCAGCGCGTCCGCGACCGGCTGGCCGTCCAGCTTCACGCCGATCTTCCGGCCGGCGGCGCCCTCCAGCGCGATGCGCAGCGACGCGATCCTGGGCTCGATCGCGGCGAGCTCCTCCCGCGCGTCCTGCTGCGCCCTCTTGAAGGGAGACGGCGCGGTGGGCGGGAGCTCCTCGCGGACGATCCTCAGGTAGGTCTCCTTCGCGGCGACGAGCCGGCCGAGGCGCACCTGCGCGCGCGCGATCAGCAGGAGGTGCGTCGGAGCGTGCACGAGCGCCTCGGCGCGACCCAGCAGATCGATCGCCTCCTCGAAGCGGCCGGACGTGAACGATTCGGCGCCCTGTGTGGCCAGCGACCGGGCCGCTGCTCTGTCCTGGTCCGACTGCGCATGGGCCTCGCCTGTCGGGAGCAGCAGGAACAGCGCCGCAGCGAACGGAACGCATCGTCTCAAGAGCACTCAGGCCTCCTCGCGCGCCACGCTATCACACGCCGTCGACAACGGAACAAATCAGCCCTCGCGGCGCGGCTGCCCGGGCGGAGGCAAGGTTTTCCCGGGCGAAATGCGCGCGGCGCGCGGGCCGCTCCGAGCCGCGCCGCGAGCGCCGGCGCAGGGCGCCCGCGGCGCGGCCGCGCCCGACGCTCCGTCTCGCGGCCGCTGTGAACCGTCCGCACAGCGCGATGGCACCCATTCTGCTGCGTGGAACGCGCCATGGATTGCCTCCGCGCCTCCGCGCCCCTCGACGCGGGACTCCCGTCCTCGGAGCGATTCCTCAGGGGACGCCTTCTCGGGGGGCGGTACCTCGTCGAGCAGATGATCGGCGCCGGCGCGATGGGGCGCGTCTACCGCGCGCGGCACCTCGGGCTCGGGCGCGCGTGCGCGGTGAAGGTCATCCACGAGCGCGTCGCCGCGCCGCGCGTGGGCGGCGGAGCGAGCCGCCGCGTCTGCACGACGCGCGTCGCCGCGTCGCCGCGCGGCGAGGGCGCCGTCCACCGAGGATCGAGCGGCGTGAGCGAGAGGTCGCGCTCCGACGAGAGGTCGCGCTCCGGCGGCGTCCACGCCGGCGACGCGGTGCTGAGGTTCCATGTCGAAGCGCTGGCGGCGAGCCGGCTCGATCACCCGAACATCGTGCGCGTCCTCGACTTCGGCTGCGAGCCGGTGAGCCTGCACGGCGCGCTCGGCGCGAGCGCCGACGGACACGAGGCGACCCCGCCCAGCCTCTGGTACCTGGTCACCGAGCACCTCGACGGCGAGGACCTCATCGACCTCCTGAACGCCGCGCCGATCCTGCCCCCGGAGCGCATCGTCTCGATCATGCGCCAGCTGTGCTCCGCGCTGCAGCACGCCCACGACGCGGGCGTCATCCACCGCGACGTCAAGCCCGAGAACATCCGCCTGGTGCCCCGCATCGACGACGACGGGGCGCCGTTCGAGCAGGTGAAGCTCCTCGACTTCGGGACGGCGAAGCTGCTGCACGACGACCGCTCCGGCGCGTTCGGCGGCTCGCCCCTGCTCCCCGTGCCCGACGAGGACGACGGCAGGCTCGTCATCGGAACCCCCGCCTACATGAGCCCGGAGCAAGCCGCAGGGCAGCGTGTCGACGCACGGAGCGACGTCTACGCGTGCGGCGTGCTGCTCTTCGAGATGGCGACGGGGCGGCTCCCCTTCGAGCGCCCGACGCCCGTCGCGCTCGCCGCCGCGCACGTCGAGTCCCCCCCGCCCCGACCGAGCGCGCTCCATCCGGCGTTCGATCCGGATCTGGAGGCGCTGATCCTCCAGTGCCTGCGTAAAAATCCAGAGGATCGCCCGCAGAGCGCGCGGGCGCTGCGCGAGGCGCTCGGGCACATCGCGCTCCGCCGGGCGCGCTCCGCCGCCGACGAGCAGGCCGCGCTCGGCGGCTCTCCGCGCCCCTCGGAGAGCGCGCGCCCAGCGACGGCGTCCTCGTCGCGCTGGAGGTCCTCCGCGGAGGACGCCGCCACGGCGCGCTCCGCGGGAGCCTCGACATGGGTGGGCTATCGCTCGCCGTCTCTGCCGGAGGGCGCGCACCTCGATCGGCCCTGCTCTCCCCCGACCACGCGGCGAGACGACTCGTCCGCTCCAACGTGGGTCGGCCATCGCTCCACGCCTTGCCCCCCGGCTGCGCTCGTCGAGGCGGCCTCACCCCCGGCGCCGGATGGCGCGCCGCCGGTGGACGCGGCACCCCCGCCCGCCGAGGCGTCGCCTCCCGCGCACGCTCCGGCCAGCGCCCAGCGCCCTCCGGCGCTCGATCCGCTCTCCTTGCTTCGAGCGCACCGATCCAGCGGATCGCGGAGCCTGGTCGCGCTGCGCCGACGCCGGCGCGGGCGTCTCGCTCCGGTCGTGATCGGCACCGTCGCTGCCACGGTGCTCGGCGGATCGCTGTGCCTGCTCTTCAACGCTGCAAGCGCCGCGCTCGCCACGCTCACCTCGCCATCGCCAGAGCGCGACGGCGAGGCGCCCCCGACCGCCGAGGGGCGCGCGTGGCCGGCGCGCGCCCCGGAGCCGGACCCCGCCTGCCCTTCCGGACCACCACGGTGAACGCCCCAGCCGGGCCGCACGCCGGGTCCGCGGCGCTGCTCGTGGGCGCGCGTCGCCGGCGCGGGTACGCACCGGGACACGGCGGGCCAACGGGCCCGGGCGACGCGCCAGCGCCTGCCCACGCGACGCCAGCTCGGAGCGATCGAGGAACGACGACAAGCAGACCGACGGCGAGGGCCGAGGCGCGCGCGGTGCGAACGAAGCGCTCACCCCGCGCCCCGAGCGCGCCGAGCGCGCCGCGATCCTCGATCTCGCGCGCGCCGCTGCGCGCCGATGTACAGCCGATGCCCAGCGCAGCGCGCCCGATGGCGACGCAGTTCACGCTGGCCACCGGGTCTCCGCTTCATGGCGGTGCGAACGGAGCTCACCGCGCGCGGCACGTCGTCTGCAGACGCTGAGCCGGACGAAACGCTGGACGCTGGCCTCCACATCGACGCGGGAGGACGGGCCTCGGCGTCACGCGGTGTCGAGAGGAGCGAACCATGTCCGTGCTGTTGTGGATCCTGTTTGGCCTCATCGTCGGCGTCATCGCCAAGCTGCTGACCCCTGGCCGCGACCCGGGCGGCTTCGTGATCACGGCGCTGCTGGGCGTGGCCGGCTCCTTGCTCGGCGGCTTCGTCGGCCGGGCGCTGGGGCTCTATCCGTCGTATCAGTCGAGCGGCGGCTTCTTCACGTCGATCCTGGGCGCCATCGTCATCCTCGCCATCTACAACGCGACGATCGGCCGGCGAGCGACGAGGCCCTGAGCGCCCCCGCCATCGACGGGCTCGCCCCGCCGCGAGGCAGAGAGCTGCCCGAGCAGCGCGGCGGCAGGCACCACGCGGGCCGGCGCGGCGCGCCGATCCAGGCGGAAATCGAGCGCGACGTCCGGCGGCAGCGGCCGGATGGCGCCCGCGCCGAAGCAGCGGTGATAGGCGAGATCGCCCGGCCCCGCGCCCCGCCCGCCGAGCTGGTGGCTCCACCACCGCGAGTAGACGGTAGGGCGTTCGGGATCGATCGAGAGTAGATCCGAGCGCTCGAGCCGCACCTCGCCGTGATCACCGCGGTCCGCTGCGCCGTGCTTGGCGGTGAGCCGCCCCCCCTCGCCGACGCTGTAGACGATCCTGAACCCCTCGACATCGCCCTTGCCGTAGACGGCGCGCTGGACCCCCGGAGCGAAGAGCAGCGCGTGCGTGTAGACGAGGTCCACCGCGAGCGCGGGCAGCACGGTCCAGGTCAGCCAGTTGTTGCCCCACGGCCGCTCCTCCGAGAAGAACGCGTAATAGCCAACGGAGACCTCGCCGTGCTCTCCGACCGAGCTGCGGTAGTACAGGACGTCGCCGAGCTCGCCCGCGCTCGCGACCGTCGATCCGACACAGATCGGCTGCCGCTCGATGGCCGCGCCGAGCTCCGTCGGCTCCGCCGGCGCGCCGGCGACCGGGCACGGCAGCGCGCTCCCGCTCGTGAAGCTCGCGACGAGGGGGACAGCCAGCGCAGCGATCGGGAGGGAACGGCTCAGGAGATTCCGGACGGGCATCAGGCCGGACTAGGCTAGCGAGCCCGTCGCTATCCGCGCCAACACCAACGGCCGTTCGCGTTCGACGCCTCACGAGCACGGCGCCGAATGGAGATCTCCCAGGTCTCGCGGCTCTCCGCGCCGCGGCGCCGGCGCTGGAGCGCTCGTCAGTCGCGGGGCGCGCCGCGGCTCGCCGGCGCAACGCCGCCGTCGAACGCGCCGATCGCCCTGCCGGCGAGCGCCCCTGCGGCGAAGGTCACCGCCGCGATCACGAGCCAGGGCAGGAGCCGAGCGCGCCGCAGCGGGCGCGCGTCCCTCCAGTCCGGCGTGACGGCGCTCCTGGCCTCGCTGCGCTCGCTCTCTTCTTCCGGCGCAGATTCCGGCGCAGATTCCGGCGCAGATTCCGGCGCAGCGGGGCGCGCGTCCGTCCCGCGCAGCGTTGGCGTCACCTCGCCGCGATCGTCCCCTGAGCGGCCCGCGGCGATCCGCCGCGCGCCCGTGCGCCCGCGAGCCCCGGCGGATCTCCGGCAGCCCCGCACGAGCAGCGACCGGTGCCGATCGCGCCCGCTCGCGACCTCGCGCACGAGCGCGGCGATCTCCTGGCCCGCGAGCAGCCCGCGCTCGCTCGAGCTCGGCTCGTCGCCGCCGCTCGGCGCTCGGCGCAGCGAGGCGAGCACCTCGGCGAGCGCCTCTTCCATCTGCGCCGCGGTCTCGAAGCGGCCCTCGGGATCGCGCGCGAGCGCGCGCCGGATCGCCTCCTCGAGCAGCGCCGGGCACGCAGGGCGGAGCGGCGCGATCGCCGGCACCTCGCCGGAGAGCACCGCGCCCATCGTCGCGCCGTCGTCCTTGCGGTGGAACAGGCGGCGCGCCGTCAGCAGCTCGAAGAGGATCACGCCGACCGCGAAGAGATCGGCCCGCGCGTCGACCCTCTGCCCGCGCAGCTGCTCGGGCGCCACATAGCCGAGCTTCCCCTTCACCGTGCCGCCGCCGCTCGACGGGGCCGCCTCGTCGGACGAGCACGGGGAGCCGAAGGGGCCGGCCTCTTCCGCGCCGCTCATCCCCGTCATCTGCGCGACGCCGAAGTCGATGAGCTTGATCTCCCCCTCGAGCGAGAGGAGCACGTTCTGCGGGCTCACGTCGCGGTGCACGAGGCCGACGAGCTTCCCGCCGTCGTCGCGGAGCCCGTGCGCGTGCCCGAGCGCCCGCAGCACGCCCAGGCCGATCTCGATGGCCGCCTCGAGCGGGAACGGCCGCCCCTCCGCGAAGAGAGCGCGCGCGGCGGCGGCCAGATCGCAGCCCGGGACGTACTCGATCACGAGGTGATGGCGTCCTTCGTGAACGACGAAGTCGTGGAACCGGATCACGTTGGGGTGCTGGAGCCGGGCGCTGATCCAGGCCTCCCAGAGGAACATCCGCACGATCGACGGATCTCGCCTCGCCTCGGGGCGAAGACGCTTCACGACGACGGGGTGGGTGATACCTGCCGGCCCGCGCCGGCACGCGAGGAACAGCTCCGCCATGCCGCCCGCCGACAGGCGCGCGAGCAACGCGTAGCCGCCGTCGCCCATGGGCAGGTCCATCTCTCGATATCTCCACGGCAGCCCAGCCGCGCCCCCCTCGCTTCGCGCCGGCATCCCGAACGCGCGAAGCGAGGACGGCCGCCGCGCCATCCACTGCCGGAGTCGCCCCACCCCGGCCAGCCCCCGGACTTGCCCGCGCCGCCACATCGCGCCTTCGCTATTCACGCTGCATGCCACGGAAAGCGCCGCGGCAGCGTCACCTCCGAGCCATGGCCATCGCGCGGTGCTGCGTGGATCCCGCCGGATGAGAGCGCATGTCGGCAGCCGCAGAGACCCACGGCGAGCGCAACTCCCGGCGGAAAATGCGGAAAACTCGATGACCCCATGCTCCACACAGCGGCGCAGAGGGGCGCGCGCGGCGCCGGGCCCGCCCGCGATGGAACGCTTGTCAGGCCACGGTGGCGGGTGAGGCGCGGACGCGGCGCGCGAGCAGCGCGCGCAGCTCGCGGAAGGAGACGACGCGCAACGCGAGGAGGAGGACGGCGTAGACGGCGACGCCCACCGCGATCGACGCCCACATGCCGGCGAGGACGCGCGTGACGTAGGCCGCGGTGACCATGACCGCCGTCGCGGCGAGGACCGCGAGGATGCGGCCGAGCTCCACGACGTGGGCCCAGCGCGCGGAGATGCCCCACGACGCGATCAGCGCGCCGGCGCTCACGGCCAGCGTCGCGCACGCGGCGCCCATGGCGCGGTAGCGCGGCAGGAGGAGCAGGTTCAGCGCGACGTCGGCGACGAGCGCCAGCGCGAGCAGCTTCACCATCGCGACCTCGCGCTTCGCCGCGAGCAGCGGCAGCGTCACGACCTGGAACGCGAACGTCACGGGGACGGCGCACGCGAGGATCCGGAGGACGTCGGCCGCGGGGGCGTAGTCGCCCGCGCCTCCGTAGACGAGCTGGATGACGTCCGGCGCGAGCAGGAAGATGCCGGCGGCGACGGGCAGCCCGAAGAGCGCGGCGACGAGCATGCAACCGCCGTAGAGGCGCCCGAACGCGTCGCGATCCTGGACGTAGAGGCGCATGCCCGCCGCGAAGGCGGCGCCGAGCAGGACGTCGGGGAGCATCCTGAAGTTCTCGCTCAGCACCCAGGCCGCGCTGAAGACCCCGACGGCTTCCTCGTCGCAGAGGGCGCGGAGCATGACGCGGTCGATCTGGAGCAGCGCGCTCGAGAGCGCCCCGAGCGCGCCGATCGGCAGGCTGCGCTTCGCGATCTGCCAGAGCTCTGCGGGCGGCGTCGTGAGCTCGGGCCGGTAGAGGCGGGCGCGGAGGTAATGCGAGGTGATGGCGAGCTCCAGCACGTTGCCGAGCAGGAACGCCACGGCCGCGGCGACGACGCCGAAGCCGAGCGCGAGCAAGGCGGCCGAGAGCGCGATGACGAACAGCCGCGCGCCGAGCTCCGCGTACAGGATGTACTGGAACCGCTCGTGGGCCTCGAACGAGAGCCACATGGTCGAGTAGAGCAGCGTCGCCAGCTGGGAAGCCGCGGCGAGCACGATGAGCTGCGCGCCGAGCCCCGAGCGCGTCGCCAGCACGACGGCCACGGTCGCGCCGAGCACCACCGTCCCGGTCACGCCCCGGATGGCGAGCGCCGCGCCGAGGTGACGCGGCCCGAGCTCGGGCTTCACGGCGACCTCCCGGGCCAGGTATCCCCTCACCCCGACGCCGGCGGCGATCGTGACGATCCCCGCGATCGCGAGCGACGCCTGGAACTCCCCCCAGGCGGCGACCCCCACCTTCCGCGCGAGATAGCCGACGAACACGACGCCAAGGACGGCCATGATCGCCTGCTTCAGGAGCATCAGCGCCGCGTTCAGCGCGATGCGCCGGCCATCCTTCATGAACACCTCCCGGTGTCCCCATGCTGTCGGGCACCGCTGTGCGCGCAGCGGGACCGGCCCCGATTCGAGCGTCGTGCGCCCCCAGAGCGCGTCCGTCTCGCGCAGCGAGCGCTGCCCGGTGGCGCGAGCGCAGGCGCTCGCTCAGCGAGCGCCGTCGCCCGAGCTCAGCACGAAGCGCCGTCCGAGACGCGGCTCGATCACGAAGCGCCGCTTGAAACGGCGCGCCGACACGAGGCGTCCGTCAACCTCGAAGCACCCGAGGTGCAGGAGGATCGCCAGCGCAAATGGGGTCGGCGATCCTCGGAGCGGGACACGGGATTCGAACCCGCGACCCTCAGCTTGGGAAGCTGATGCTCTACCAACTGAGCTAGTCCCGCGCGAGGTGGAGGAAGCTTCTACCGAATCCGGGGCCGCTTAGCAACCCCTTCATTTCGTTTTCGATCCCGACGTCTTCACGTCGTCACGTCGTCACGTTTCGCCCGGAGGCGGGGCTCGGCGCCCTCTCCCAGCCGCGCCGCTACCGGCCCAGCCGCGCCGCTACCGGCCCAGCCGCGCCGCTACCGGCCCAGCCGCGCCGCTACCGGCGCACGCGCGCGCGGAGCGCCGGCGCGGCGAGCGCCTCGCCCGGCAGCGGCGAGCGCGCGCGGATGGCGCTGTCGCAGTCGCTGGTCGCCGCCGCGATCGCGCTGGAGATCTCGATCGTGCCCGCGTCCGGCGGGATCCAGGGCAGCTGGTGCAGGATGGGCCTGTCCGGCGGCAGCCAGCGCAGGCTCCGCGTGACGAGCACGACCGGGTGGTTGCTGTCCACGAGCTCGCTCGCGAGGCGCGCGCCGCCGAGCGGCGCCGGCGGAAGATCCAGGCAGACGAGGCACGCGTCGAACCGTTCGGTCGCCGACGCGAGCAGGGCGTCGTCGATGGACGAGGCGTCCACGATCTCGACGTTCGTCAGCGCCCCCTCGATCGCGCGGGCGAGCGCGTCGCAGGTCGCGGCGCGGGCGTCGTGCGCAAGCAGGATCCTGAGGCCGCGCACCGAGCGCGGCCCAGGCCGGCGGGCCTCGACGACCTGCAACCTGCCCGAGGGCGGCGTCTCGCGCTCACGAGGTGCACGTCGAACGGTCATGGACTCCCCTTCCTCAGCTACACCAGGGCAACCGTGCCCCAGGCTAACACCCCTTGAGCTCAAACTGACCAACCTTTATATGAGGGCGCGCTTCTTTCCTCGTCGCCGGTTCTAGGTTCTCGTTCGTCTCGGTCTCGGTCTCGTTCTCGTTCGTCTCGGTCTCGTTCGTCGCGTCTCGGTTCTCGGTTCGCAGCCGCGGCGCCCGCAAGCACGCCGCGACGCGGCATGCCAGCAAGGTCTACGGAAACATCTACGAAGGACGGTCACGCATGAGTCGGTTTCTCATCTCCACTCCTTGCGAGTGCCAGGCAAGCCTGTCAGCCACCCTGGACGAGCACCGGCACGTCACCGCCGGGTGGGCCACCCGGAGTCCCCGCGGCCGGTCGGCCGCCGGTGAAGCCGACAAGGAGCTCGCGCCGGCGCACAGCATCAACGCTCACCTCGACCGGTTCGATGTGGCGTGGTTGTGCCCCTACTGCGGGCGCAACACGCTCCGCACCTTCGATGCGGGCGCCATGAGGCGGCTGCCTGCGTCGAGCGCGTCGCCTGCGGCAGGGCTCGTTCCTCCCGGCACCACCTCCTCGCCGTGAGGCCCCCGATGCGCCGCGACCTCCTCGGTCCGCGCGTCGCGCAGATCCATCCGCAGCGCGCATGAGCCTGGGCAGGCGCCGTGCGATCGCGGCCGCGCGGCGCTGCTGCGCAGCATCTCCCGCGCAGGCGCAAGCGTCCGGGCGCGACCGCTTCATGGCCCCTCAACCCGCCGCGCTCCGGGCCCATTCCCACCCTGTCGACGATCAGCGCCGGCGCGCTCCGGAGCGCGCCGCTGTCCCGCTCAGCTGCCTTTTCCCGCCTGCGACGTGCCCATCGTGCCGAAGACCCAGTCCCAGAGCGGCGACGAAACGCCCCACCGGGCATTTTCTCCCGTGTGGTGATGGACCATGTGATGGCGCTTGATCCACTTCCCCCAGCGCGAGCTCATCCGGAAGTGATGAATGGCATAGTGCGTACCGTCGTACGCCAGGTATCCGAGGCCGAAGCCGATGAACAGCGGATCCGCCGGAACAGGGCCACAGACGACGCGAAACAGCGTGTAGAACGCGATGCCGAGGGGGATGCTCGCGCCGAGCGGCATCACCAGCCGGTCCGCATCTTGCGGGAAATCATGGTGCACCCCGTGGAGAACGAAATGCATCCGGCGCTGCCATAGGCGCGGCCCGACGTAGTGAAACACGTATCGGTGCAGGACATACTCGGCGAACGTCCATAGAAACAGGCCGACCAGTACGAGCCCGAGCCCGGTCAGGAGGCCGACATCATGCCGGGCGGCGCGCACGCCCAGATAGCCGTAGACCGGCAGCCAGAAGACGAACGGTGTGATCGGATGGATCCGCGAAAACCGCTCGATGAGCGGCGTCTCGAACATTTGGCATGTCGCTGGACGCGCGGTGCGCTCGGTGGAGGTGACGGTCATCGTGCACCCCTGGTACCGCATTTATCCATTGTCGGCCAGCGGTAGGGCCGGCGCCCAACGGCCCGCTGGACACCGGGAAATGACCATGATCCCGTCACGGCAGGCGCTCGCCGGCGCGATCCTTCCGCGGCGGCGACGCGTTCGTGTCGGCCCGGCGCCCGCCGCGAGCCGCGCCCGGGGCAGGCGCAGGCGCGCGCGATCAGCTCGCGAAGGACGCCTCGTAGAGGTGGCGGAGATCGTCGCGCGAGCAGGTGCGCGGGTTGCTCGTGTGGCACGCGTCCTGGGCGGCGAGGTCGGCCAGCGCGTCGAGCTTGTCGCGGGGGACGCCTGCCTTCTCGAGGCCGGCCGCGAGCCCGATCCGGGCGCGCAGGGCGCGGATGGCGTCGGCGCACGCGGCGGCGTCCTCGGGCGCGCCGAGCAGGGCCGCGACACGCGCGAGGCGCGGCGCGGCCGCGGCGACGTTGAACTCGACGACCGGCGGGAGGCAGAGGGCGTTCGCGAGGCCGTGGTGCAGGCCGCACTCGCTCGAGAGCGGGTGCGCGAGCGAGTGGCACGCGCCGAGCCCCTTCTGGAACGCGACCGCGCCCATCATCGCCGCCTTCATCATGCCGCCGCGCGCGTCGAGATCGTCGCCGTGCGTGACCGCCCGCGAGAGGTGCGCGGCGGCGAGGCGGATCCCCTCGAGCGCGATGCCGTCGGCCATCGGGTGATCGCCTTTCGCGACGTACGCCTCGATACAGTGGGTGAGCGCGTCGAAGCCCGTCGCCGCCGTGAGGAAGGCCGGCATCGACCGCGTCATCACCGGATCGAGCAGCGCGGCGTTCGCGAGCAGGTGCGGCGAGAAGATCACCGTCTTCCGGTGGTTCGCGTCGAGCGTCACGACGCCCGAGCGGCCGACCTCGCTGCCGGTGCCGGCCGTCGTGGGGATCGCGAGCATCGGCGGGACGTCGGGCGTGATGAAGCGATCGCCGCCCGTGGCGTCGTCGTAGTCGACGAGCGGCCGATCGTGGTTCACGCCGAGGCGCACGAGCTTGCCGACGTCGAGCGGCGAGCCGCCCCCGAGGGCGACGACGAGATCCGCGCGGGCCGCGCGGAACGCGGCGACGCCGTCGTGCACGTTCTTCTCGATGGGGTTGCCGAGCACGTCGTCGAAGACGGCCACCTCGAGGCCCTCCTTCCGCAGCGACGCGGCGACGGGCTCGAGCAGCCCCGAGCGGACGACGCCCTTGTCCGTGACGACGAGCGCCCTCGCCGCGCCGAGCCGGCGCGCCTCGGCGCCCGTCTGCTCGACGACGCCGGCGCCGAAGAGGATGCGTGTGGGGAAGCTCCAAACCGTGAACTGGCTCATGATCACACCGCCTCGAAGTAACGCTTCAGCTCCCAATCCGTGACCGCGCGCTCGTACTGCCGCACCTCCCAGTCGCGCGTCAGGGCATAGTGGTCGACGAAATTCTCGCCGAGGATCTCGCGGGCCATCTTGCTGCCCGCGAGCATCCGGGTCGCGTCGGCGAGCGTACGGGGCAGCGACAAGCGCGAGGACTCGGTGGACGACGCGTCTCCGGAGGCCTGCGCCGGCGGCTCGACGCCGTGCTCGATGCCGTAGAGCCCTGCGCCGAGGCACGCGGCCATCGCGGTGTACGGGTTGATGTCCGCCGCCGTCTGCCGGTACTCGACGCGCGCGCCGGGCGTGCCGAGGCCGATGAGGCGGATCGCGGCCGTGCGGTTCTCGACGCCCCAGCTGGCGGTGAGCGGGGCCCAGACGCCGGGCACGTACCGCTTGTAGGCGTTGATCGTCGGCGAGTAGATCGCCGTGAGCTCGGGCATCATGGCGATCTGGCCGCCGACGTAGTGGCGCAGCGCCGCCGGGATCCGATCGGGCGACGACGCGTCCTCGAAGACGTTGCGGCCGTCCTTCCAGAGGCTCTGGTGCAGGTGGCCGCTCGATCCGGGGAGATCGGCGTTCCACTTCGCCATGAACGTGACCGACAGGCCGTGCTCGTGGGCGATCTGCTTCATGGCGACCTTGAAGAGCGCGGCCTTGTCCGCGGCGCGGAGCGCGTCGTCGTAGCGGATCGCCGCCTCGTACACGCCCGGGCCGGTCTCGGTGTGCAGGCCCTCGATCTCGACGTCGAAGGCCTGCATCTGATCGAGGATGGCGGCCATGAGCTTCTTGTTCTGCCCCTCGCGGACCCACGAGTAACCGAACATGCCGGGGCTGAGCGGCGTCAGGCCGGCGAACCGCTTCTCGTGCAGCGAGCGCGGCGTCTCCTCGAAGAGGAAGAACTCGAACTCGCACGAGAGCTTCGCCGAGTACCCCATCCGCTCGCCCTTCGCGATGACGCTCCGGAGGAGCGATCGCGGGCACGCGGGGTGCGGGCCGCCGCGCTCGTCGCGGAAGTCGGCGAGCATCGCGACGGTCCCCGGCTCCCACGGGAGGTCGCGCAGCGTGCTCGGATCCAGGACGGCGTGCGCGTCCGGGTAGCCGGTGTGCCAGCCGGTCACCTTGGCGTTGTCGTAGAGGACGTCGGCGATGTCCCAGCCGAAGATGACGTCGCAGAAGCCGAAGCCGCTCGTGAGCGCGCTCCTCAGCTTCTCGATGGAGACGTACTTCCCGCGGAGGATGCCGTCGATGTCAAAGCCGCCGATCTTGGCGCGGGTGATGCCCCGCGCTTCCAGATCGGAGAGGAGCTTCTCGGGGGTCGAGGCGGTCATGGGCCGCGACGATAGCAGGGGAACGGGGCGACATGGCAAGCGCCCGCGCGAGCCCTCGGAAGGCGCCCCGCCGCCTGGATGCGCGCGTCCGGCGCGCGCTCACTTCACCCGGACGACCTGGATCGGATAGCGCTCCGCGAGCGGCACGAGCACGCGCTCGACGAGCTCGCGGACGCGCGCGTAGCGCTGGTGGTTCGTCGCGGCCGGATTGCGCTTCGAGTCGACGACGCCGATGCGGATGTCCAGCGTGCGCGCGTCCTCGACGCCCCCCGTCACGAACGCGTCCGGGTGCACCTTGTCGAGCTCGACGTTGAGCTCCTTCGCCTCCGGCGCAGCGCCGACGAAGGTGACCTCCAGCGCCTCGCCCAGGCCGTTCAGCACGGCGTTCAGGTTCTCCACCGGGAACGGCTGGCGCGCGAGCCACGCGACGACGGCGCGACGCGCGCCGCGCAGCGCCACGCTGACGACGAGCGCGACCGAGATCGGCGCGAACACGAGGACGCCGAGCGCGCGCGCGGCCTCGGGGCCCGCGTCGCGGCCGAGCGCCCCGAGGAAGACGAGCAGGAAGACGCCGGAGGCGAGCGCCACGAGCGGAGGATCGGTGAGCACGCCCCACCGCGAGGTCGACGCGTTCATCAGCCGCGTGAAGCGGGCCGACACGCTCTGATCGGCGCGCTCGCCCGCGGCGGCGCTCCCGTGCGTCGGATCAGGCATCTCCCGCATCTCCGAGCATGCGCCAGAAGAACAGCCCGACGCCGAAGAGGAGCAGCACGCCGGCGACCCAGAACGAGCGCACCGGGCCGAAGCTCAGCGCCTCGCCCGATTGCTTCATGATGAGGTCGGCCACCGTGACCACGCACGCGAACACGATGCAGGCCACGGGCAGCCCGAGCTGCTGGAGGAGCGTCGGTCCGCCGAGCGGCTTCGGGTCCGGCGGGCGCGGCCGCGCGTCTGCCGGCGGACGCGCCGTCGGCCGGTACCTGCTCGACGGCATGTCCGACAGCGAGCGCACCGCGGCCGGCGCGACCGAGGTCGCCGTGCGCGGCGCGACGCTGAGCGCCATCTCCAGCGGCGGCGTGCTCTCGATCATCCCGCCCATCCCGCCCCCGCGCCCGAGCATGCTCGGCGCGGCGCTCTCCATCCCGCCGCCGCGCGGGAGCGCGCCCACGGGCGTCGCCTCCGCGAAGCTGCCGCGGCCTCGCGCGCTCGTCGGCATGCTCTCCGGGACGAGCGCGCCCATGCCTCTGCTGTGCGGGCTCTGCGGCGCCTCGGGGAGGTCCATCTCGAGCCCGGCCGAATCCGAGGGCGGCGGCGGGCGCACGCTGCTCGCGGGACCTTCGCGGCGCCCTCCCCTCGGCGAGCGCATCGACGCCGGGGCCACGTCGAGATCGAGCTCGAGCGACCCGGCGTCGCTGGGCGTGTCGAGCCACACGTGCGCGGCCCGCTTGACCTGCGGGGCCGCGCGCATCGACGACGACGGCGGCGGCGGAACGGAGTACCCGTCGTCCTGCGCGGCGGTCCGCCCGAAGGTCGCCGGGAGCCCCATCGCCGCTTCCAGCTCCGTCCAGAAGGCCTCGATGTCGCGCGTGCGGTCGCGCGGGCTCACGGCGAGCGCGCGCTCGAACACCGCGTCGACCTCCGGCGGGATGTTGGCGCCCTCGGCCCGGGGCGTGGGCCGGCGCTTCACGTCGAGCGCCGTCCCCATCATCGCCTGCGCCTCGCCGTCGATCACCTGCCGCCCTACGAGCGCCTCGACCATGGTGAGCGCGAGACCCCAGACGTCGGTCCAAGTTCCCGCCTGCCCGAACCGCTTCGGCGCCCACTGCTCCGGGGCGCCGTACGCCGGGGAGAACGCGTTCAGCGGGTCGCCGTTCGTCACCCGTCCGACGGCCTGCTCGGCCAGCGTCTTCGCCTGCGCGATGCCGTAGTCGAGGATCTTGAGGCGCTCCGTCCCCTCCTGCGTCGTGATGAAGATGTTCTCGGGCTTGAGGTCGCGGTGGATGATCGACACCGTCCCGTTCGGGCTCGGGAAGCGGTGCGCGCGCGCGATCGCCTGCGCGATGGGGCGCATCAGCTTCATCAGCCTGTGGAGCGGGATCGGCGGCTCTCCCTTGAGCCTCCGTCGATCGATGACCTTGTCGAGCGACTCACCCTCCAGCCACTCGAGGGCCAGGAAGGGGACGAACTCCCCTCGCTTCAGGTGCAGCACGTCGACGTGGAGCGGGCGGACGACCTCCGGGATCGAGGCCGAGAGCCGGAAGAGCAGCTGGGCCTCCTCGCGGAACTTCTCGAGGAAGAGCTGCCGCTCGCGCGGGGTCTTCGCCTCGGACACCTTCAGGCATTTCAAGGCGACAGGCGCGCGGAAGCCGGCGTGGAGCGCGCGGTACACCACGCCGAACCCTCCCTCCGCGACCACCTGCTCGACGTGGAAATTACCCGCCTGCGTGGTCCCGACGATGCCGAAGACGTCGTCCGCCATGCTCCCTGAGCCATAGCGCACGGGGCCGCTAGACCGAAGGGTGAAACCTAATTTTCCTGTTCGATCGTCCCAGGTCCACCGGGCCAGCGGCCATCGGGGGGGGCGCCGAGGTGATCAGATGGGCGTAGAGGACGGAGAAGGGAGCGAGGTCGACCGTTCAACGTGACCGCACTTCGCCGCGAGGCGGCCGCGCGGCCGGGAGGCGCCGGCTCAGCTCCGGAGGTGCGAGGAGGCGTCGCGGTGGGCCCGGTCCTCCTCCTGGAGGATCGAGAACACAAGCCCGGCGCCGATGATTGGCAGGAGCCAGACGAGCTGCGCTTGCCAGACCTTCTGCTTGGGCTCGTAGACGCGGCTCCGGAAGACGCGCACGGTGACGTAGACCTGGAAAGCAAGGACCGCCGCGAGCGCGGCGCCGACGAGGATATCGAAGAGCGTCATGGGTGGGCCGCGGACCAGCCTAGCCACGAAGGGCCTCCCTGCAAGGCAGCGGGGCCTGCCGTCGCGATTTCGTCCCCGGCGGGCACGGACCCGACGCACCGGCGGGCGGGCAACCCGATCGAGACCTTCTACGGCTGCGTCACGTCGGGCACGGCCCGGCGGTCCAGGAGCCGGTCGGGCTCGACGCTCGCCACGAAGTGGAACCAGCGCTCCGTCGACTTCGATCGCCGCCCGGGGCGCCTCGCCACATTCCAGCTCGCGCCGATCGCCTCCCGGCGGCACTTCGAAGTAAGACATCTTACTTCGATCGCCACCCCGCAGCGCCTCGCCGCGTTCCAACTCGCGCCGATCGCCTCCCGACGGCACTTCAGAGTAAGGCGTATTACTTCGATCGCCGCCCGGGGGCGCCTCGAGCACAGGTCGCGCGTCCTCCACATCTCGGATCTCGACGTACGCAGACCGCGCGAAACAGAGGGCTGGCGCCGGCGGCGCGTGCTCGGTAATGCGTGGGAGAGGAACCTCGATGATCTCGTGAAGGATAGAATCCCAATCGATCTCGTCTGCTTCACGGGTGATGTCGCCGCCCACGGGACCCCGGAGGAGTACGGACCAGTGACTGAGCTCGTGAAAGCGACGCTCGCGCGGCTTCACGTGCCGAAAGAGCGCTTCTTCGTGGTGCCAGGGAACCACGATATCCATCGAGGCCATGACTCGGGCGCCTCGGCAATCGCGTCGACGGCCACCTCGATGGCTCTCACGAACTCAACCCCGAGCCCAGGACGGCGACGCTCCTACCAGTCCGCAGCTTCTTCCAGCTCCGCCTGGGCGTCGACTCGAACGATGATCGGCCGGGTCAACGAGCGCCCAGTCTCGCGAGGACCCGCGCCCGAACCTCGGCCCACGCGTCCCCCCCGCTCCCCCCCATCGCGCACCGCCTGCTCCCTGCGCTCGAGCTCCTCGAGCCACGCAGCGCTCCAAGAGTCGTCGTACGGCTCCTCGACGCTGGCGAGCAGCTCCGACGCGATCCTGAGGCGCTCTCCTTCAGGAAGGGACAGGGCGGCGGCGAGGGTGTCCTGGGTGGGATGCGCCATGGGGTGTCCAGCGTACCTCGGCTCGCGCCCCGGATCGATCCGTCGAGCCATGCCGGGCTGGTTCAGCGCGACAGGTGTACGTACTACAGTGCGCGCGTGCCCCACCCCCAACCCCGGCGCCGTCCGCGCCGAACCTCGACGCCGGACCTTCCAGGCCTCCGGCACCGCCTGGCTCTGCTCGCCGGCGCCGCGGCGTGGCTCGCGGCCGCGTGCTCCACGCCGTCGTCGGGGGTCGACGGCGGCGATCTGCTCGGCGTCTTCGAGCAGGACGCCGGCGCCCGCGCGGCCGACGGCGGGCCGCCGCGGCCTCCGGCGGCCCGGCAGGACGCGGGCGCCCGCGCGGCCGGTCCGGCCAGCGCGGCCGCGCCGCCGGCGAAGCCGCCCGAGGCCAGGCTTCCCAGCGAAGGGAGCTGCGTCGCCGAGCAGGGGCGCCCCGGACGAGAGCTCCGCAAGACGCTCGGCAGGCCGCCGTGCCGCGGCGCCCAGGTGCTGGAGACGCGCGACGCCGAGGGGTCGCCCCGCTACGCCTGCGTGATCGCGCCGAGCGGCGTGGAGACGCGCGCGCCGCTGCCGCTCATCGTCTTCTTCCACGCCGACGGCGACAACCCGACGAGCGTCGACAAGGAGACGGGCCTGCGCAAGCTCGGCGCCACGTGGAACCTGACCGGCGACCCGGCCCACGCGGGCTTCATCGTCCTCGCGCCCCAGGGCCGCGCCTTCAAGACGCCGAGCCAGGCCGAGCGCGAGCGCGGCACGAAGATGTACACGCCGACCGCGCCGTTCGACGTCGAGTTCACCGGCGAGGGCAACGTCGACGTCGCGACCGTCGACGCCTTCGTCGACCAGCTGCTCGAGAAGAAGCTCGTCGACCGGCGGCGCATCTACGCGCTCGGCGGCTCCTACGGCGGCCACATGGCGGCGACGTACGCCATGATGCGCGCGGACCGCGTCGCGGCGTTCGCCACCTTCGGCAGCAACGCGCCGCCCGCCGAGTGGGCGTGCCCCGGCCCTCCCCCGCCCGCGATGGCGGTCTACCGCGCGTGCGACGACATGTTCCCGTGCGAGTCCGTGGAGCGCTGGCTGCGCGCGCGCGACGCGCTCTCCGCGCACACCTCGTTCCTGCGCCTCGACGAGGCCGGCAGGGACGAGCCCCACTGCGCGCTCCGGAACCGCTGCTCCGCCAAGAAGGGCGCCATCAACCACGCCCGCTGGCCGAAGTCGCGCGAGGCCGACCTGCTCCGCTTCTTCGCAGGGCACGTCCTGGCGCTCGGCGCGAACGCCGCCGCAGCCGAGACCTCCGAGCGCCCGCGGACGCAGGCCGGCACCACCACGCGCTGACCGACGCCGGCCGACGCACCCGGACGCAGACCAGCGCGAACGCGCGCTGGCGGACGCGCACGGACGCAGACCGACACCAGGGGGCGCAGACCAGCGCAAACGCGCTGAAGGCGCGCTGACGAACGCTGACGCCGCAAGCGCACGCCCGCACTGCTCGTCCCACGTGTGCACCTGGCTTCGCCGCACGTCGACACTGCAACGTTGCGGTGCGGCGTTGAGCGGACCCGGCGTGTTGTCGTAGTGTTCGTCCCCGATGTCCGCTCAGGTCCAGCCCCTGCTCACCCCCTTGCCGGCCGGCATGTCCATCCCCGCCGGCACGCTCCGCGCCGAGATGGAGTCGCGCCGCGCGACCGGTCGCCGCTTCGACATCCGTGAGGCCATCGGCCTCGCCGTGCCGCTCTGCACCCAGCTGCACGAGCTGCACGCGCAGGGGCGGACCATGTTCGTGCACCCCTCGTGCCTCGGCCACGGCGCGAACGGCACGATCCAGCTGATCGAGGAGCTCGCCCACACCCCTCCTCTGCTGCCGCGCGACCGCGCCTGCCTGGCGCCCGAGGAGCGCAAGGGCAACGAAGGCGACGCGCGCGCGAGCGTCTTCGCGGTGGGGGCCATCCTCTACGAGATGCTCACGAACAGCAGCGTCGGCCCGGGGATGCGGCGTCCGGCGGACGTGATCCCGGACCTGCCGCCCGCGCTGGAAACGGTGCTCGGCAAGTCGCTCGTGGCCGATCCGAAGCACCGCCCGGCGGATCTCGCCGCCCTCGCGCAGGCGCTCTACCAGATCGTCCCGAGCGCCTCGTCGATGCCCCCGAGCGCCGACACGTCGCACCTCGATGCCGACGGCGAGTTCGAGGTCGACGTCAACCTCTCGATGATGCCGCCGACCGGGCACCAGGAGGAAGCGCGCGTCCCGTCGGCGCCGTCCGTGCCGAGGATCCAGGCGGTCTCCGGGGACGGACCGTTCGCGGTCGCCATCCCGATCAACCAGCCGCAGCGCCTGCACGGCAACGATCCGACCCGCAAGCTCGCGGATCTCAAGGCCGCGCTCGAGTCCGATCCCCGGCCGCGGTACGTCGTCATCAAGGACGGCATGGACCACGGGCCGTTCTCGTCCGTGGAGCTGCTCCAGCAGGTCGCGTCCGGCTCCTTCACAGGCGATCAGGTGCTGCGCGACACGTTCTCCGCAGAGGAGCGCGCGATCCAGGACTGGGAGGAGTTCGCCCCGTTCGCCGAGCAGGCGAAGCTGAACCGGGACATCGTGCAGGAGAAGCGCGCGCTCGACGCCGTCGTGTCGGCCGAGAAGCAGGGCACGCAGTACAAGGCGCTGATCGGCCTCGCCCTGATGGGCGTCATCCTCGCCGCGGGCGCGGGCTGGTGGTACCGCGAGCGCAGCCACAAGGAGCAGGAGCTCGCGGTGCAGGGCGCCACCGACCGCGTCGCGATCGAGGTCGACGCCGGCCTCGGCAGCGGCAAGACCGGGCGCGCCGGGGGCGTGGCGCGGCCGAGCGGCGGCGGCAGCTACCCGACGCTCGGCGGCGGCCTGAGCTGTGAGGCGGCGCAGGCGCGCTATGTCGAGGAGTACAAGATGGGCAACAACGGCCCGGCCGACCTCACGGCGGGCGCCTACGGCAACGTGCTGAACCGCGGCACGTACCTGAATGCGTGCAACGTGCCCTCGAGCATGGAGGTGAACGTCTGCGCCGCGGTGCAGAACGGCCGCGCCGTGGGGGTCACCGTCACGACGAGCCCGTCGAACCCGAGCGTCGCCTCGTGCATCTCCGGGCAAATCCGCGGGATGTCGTTCCCGTCCCACCCGCGGCTCGACGTCGCCCGGACGACGTTCAAGTAAAGGAGGCCGCCGCGCCCCTCCCCGCCGAGCATCGAGGCCGGCGCGCCCCTCCGCGGCGACCGTGTCCACGCGACCGATGATCCAGATCGAACAGCTGACGAAGAGCTTCGGGGGCATGCCGGTGCTCCGGGGCGTCGACCTCGACGTGCCTGCCGGCTGCCTCTACGGGCTCATCGGGCCGGGCGCCTCGGGCAAGAGCGTGCTGCTCAAGATGATCACCGGGCTCCTGCGGCCGGATCGCGGGCGCGTGCTCGTCGACGGGAAGGACGTCCACGCGCTCAGCGAGCTCGAGCTCCAGACGTTCCGCCTCAAGTTCGGGATGCTGTTCCAGAACAACGCGCTGTTCGACTACATGACCGTCGGGGAGAACATCGCGTTCCCGCTGCGCCGGCTCTACGATCTCAGCGAGGACGAGATCGAGGAGCGGGTCGCGGAGCGGCTCCGCGCTGTGTCTCTCGCGGGCTTCGAGGGGCGGACGCCGTCGGGGCTCTCCGGCGGCCAGAAGAAGCGCGTGGGCGTCGCCCGCGCCACGATCGCGCGCGGCGAGATCGTCCTCTACGACGAGCCCGCCGCCGGCCTCGACCCGGTCACGTCGCAGCGCATCTTCGACCTGCTCCGCGCCGAGCAGCGGGCGATGAACGCGACCGTGGTGATGGTCTCGAGCGATCTCGACCGGCTGCTCACGGTCACCGACCGGGTGGGGATGCTCTACCGCGGACGGCTCATCTTCGACGGCACCACCGCCGAAGCGAAGGCGAGCGACGATCCGCGCGTGAGGCAATTCGTCCACGGGCTAACCGAAGGGCCGCTGTAGAGCGGCGCCGCGCCGTGCAAGGCGCCCTGGAACGAGAAACAAGGACATGAGAGAAATCTCTGCTCTCGATGTCTCTGGCGGTCTTTCGGCTCGCCTCCGCCTCTCCACCTTTGCGCTGATCGGCGCACTTGCGGTCTTCTCCGCTGTTCAGCTCAACCCGTCCCGTCCTCCGCTGGCGCGATCGGGCCGTCGCCGGCGAAGTGGAACCACTGTGTCGGGTGAGCCCGGACGAAGCGCTCCAGGGCGCCCATCATCTCGGCCGCGGCGGCGTCCCGCTCCTCCTCGGTTGCCCGGCGGGCGAGCCGGATCGGCGGCGCCACGACCGCCTCGTAGTCGAGGAAGCCCAGGCGGTGCGTGAACACGGGCAAGATCGGCGCGCCGCTCATCGCGGCGAGCGCGATCGGCCCCTCGGGCGCCCGCCAGCGGCCGCCGAGGAAGGTGACCTCCCGGCTGCGCATCCCGGGCGGCGCGCGATCGATCTGCATCGCGACCACGCCGCCTCGCTGCAGGTGCTTGAGGAGCGGCAGGGCGTCCAGCGGCCCATCGCCGATGTGCACCACCTGGACACCAGCGCGCTGCCGCGCCGCATCCTGGATAGCGCGCGCCTCGGCGTCCCGTTCCCGCTGCATCGCCAGCATGACGCCCGCCGGATGCACCGCGCCGAGGATCTGGCCGGCGATGTCCCAGCCCCCGGTGTGCGCGGTGACGATGACGACCCCCCGGCCCGCTGCAGCGCACGCGTGGTAGTGCTCGACGCCCCGGGAGCGCCGCGCCACCGTGTACCCGCGATCGCTCGCGAGCAGCAGCGCCTCGGCGATGCAGCTTCCGTAGGCGGCGAACACCGCGCCGCTGTCGAGCAGGTCGACGAGGCGCGACCGCGGCCCGCGGACGCGGCGGAGGTTCTGCTCGACGCGCCGTCGCAGCTCGGGGAGCGCGGCCGCGAAGAGCACGCCGAAGACCGGAGGGCTATGGCGCACCAGGGGCTCCGGCCCGCGCCTGACCCCCGCGGCGAGGGCGCGGCGCCAGAAGGCCGAGTCATGGCGTAGACCGGAGAAGAGCGCTCCGCGCGGACGAGGCATGCGGCAGCCTATCTACCGCAAACATAACGGCCAAGGGAGAGCCCTCGAGCGCGGGCCCCGCGCCGCCCTGGCGAAGCCTGCCGAGGGCTCGTCACGAGACGCGCGGGCTGCGGGCTGCAGGCTCCGGGAGCGCATGCGCCCCCACCGAGGCACGACGCCCCGCTCGGATGAAACGACGTTCCAGCGCCATCGCCCGACGTCGCTCTCTCTCCTGCGCTCGTCCAAGGCGCTCTGCGAGGAGCCCAGTCCAGCATCACAGGAACCGAATCGAGGTCGCCAGGCGAATCCTTACCGAGAAAACAGGTTCATGGAGCTCAAAGCAGTCTGTTACAAGGCCCTTTGACAAGGGGGCCTTCGACATGAATATCCTGCTCGTCGATGACCAGAACGTCGTCCGGGAAGCGCTGGCGTACGCGCTGACGTCGCAGCCGGGGGTGAGCGAGGTCGTTCAGGCTGGAAGCGGGCAGGAGGCGCTCCGAGCGCAGGAGATCCACCGCTGTCAGGTGGCGGTGATAGAGCTCGGCCTCGCGGACCGCAGCGGCGTCGACCTCATCCGGGAGCTCAAGGGCATCGCGGAGCTCCGCGTCATCGTGCTCTCGATGCACCGCGACGAGTTCCGGGTGGCCGAGGCGATGCGGGCCGGCGCCGATGGATATCTGTCGAAGCAGAGCCGGCTCGCCGATCTCCTGGAGGCGCTGCGCACCGTCGTCCGGGGGCGCACGGCCGTATCGCCGGACGTGAGCGCCGCGATGGTGCGCGCGCTCCAGCGGCGCGACGCCGCCGCCAGGGGCGACATGGTGGCCGCGCTGAGCGACAGGGAGCGTCAGGTGCTCCGTCTGCTCGCGATGGGCCTCTCGGCCAAGGAGGTCGCCGCCCAGCTCTCGATCAGCGTGAAGACGGTCGAGACGCACCGGGCGCGCCTCTGCGCGAAGGTGGCGACGCACAGCGTGGCCGACCTGACCCGCCTCGCGGTACGAGCGGGCCTCGTCGAGGCCTAGGCGGCGCCGTCGCGCGGGGGCGCCCGGCGAGCGCTGGAAGCGCGCGCCGCCCTCACCGCGCGCGGCGTGCAGCGCGGCTCACGCCGCCGCGGTGGACGCCCGCGGAGCCGCCCGGAGCGCCGGCAGCGTCTCTCCGATGAGCGCCGAGCCGATGGCGAACCCGGAGAGCGTGAGTCTCATGTGGAGCACGTCCAGCATGCCTTGGCGGTGGAGCAGGGTCAGCGTGCCGCGGATATCCCGGCGGCGGACGCGCAGCTTCTCGACCAGCGAGTCGAGCGTCTCGGAGCGTCCTTCGCGTTGCGCCATGGCCAGAGCCTGCAGGAGAGTTGCGGCCAAAATTTTCTTGTCCATGAGAGCACCCTAGGAAGGGTTCCCTTGAGGTGCCCAGTTTTCGGCGACGATTTTTTTGAGAAATGTCGCTCGCAGATTGGACGATGGGCTCTCCGTACTCTGCTCATCCTGCGCCTGATACCCACCTCCCCGTATCGAGGGTTCGTCGGCGGTGGTGTCCAGGTCGCCGCCAGCAGAGGCGCGTCGCGTCACGTCGAAATGACGCCCTCGATGGGCGCGAACACACCCGGTTGGGCGACCCTTCGGCCAATCCATTCCCTCGGATGGCTCGGCGCGTCAGCGGTGGGCCCGCTCTGACTAAGGGGCCGTGTAGGTCGCGCCCAGCTGATATGTGCCGGCCGCGAAGCCGTTCACCGAGAGGAATGCCTGCGTCTGCCCCGCCGGGACCGTCAGATTGCATGTCTCCGCGGCGCCGTCCAGATACGGACGGCAGTCGTACGAGGTCAGGGTCGGCGCGGCGCCGAACCTCACGTAGAGATCTGGGTCGCCGGTGCCGGTCATCACGAGCCGGAGGCTCGTGCCTGGAACCACCGAGAGGGGCCCGTGTGACGCCGATGCGCCCGCCGCGAGGCGGCCGCTGAAGGTGGCCGACGTGGCCGTGCCGCCGCCGCTGCCGGAGCCGCTCGATCGGGTGTAGGTCACCGCCACGTTGCAGGTGGCCGCGGTGTACCCTCTGACCTTGACGTACGCCTTGGTTTGCCCTGTCGGCACGGTCAACGTGCACGTCTCGGATGCCCCGGAGAGGTACGGGCGGCAGCTGTACGAGGCCGTCGTCGGCGCCGATCCGAACTTCACGTAGAGGTCGGGATCGCCGGTGCCGGTCATCACCACAGTGAGGCCCGTCCCCGGCGTGACAGCGAAACCGGCGCTCGATCCGATGTCCACGAACGCACCTGCGTTGACGCTGCTGCTGAAGTTCTCGGTCACCGTCGTGCTGCCGCCGCTGCCGCCACCAGCGCCGCCGCTGCCGCCACCAGCGCCTCCGCTGCCGCCGCTGCCGCCACCAGCGCCGCCGCTGCCACCTGCGCCGCCGTTACCACCGCTACCGCCGCTACCACCAGCGCCGCCAGGCGGGCCGTAGAGCGCCTGGGCGCCCTGGATGTCTCTTGCGGTCAGCACGAAGTTCCAGTCGCCGGTGCCGTTGCACTGGGGATAGTGCATGACGGAGTCCGAGTCATAGGTGGTCAGCGCGCGCCACGCGTCGTCCTCGAAGCAGACGCCCGCCTCGGGGCGCGTGTGCTCGTGCCGAAAGCCGAGCGTGTGGCCAAGCTCGTGCCGCAGGGCTGCCTCGAGCGCGACGCCGGATACCGCGAGCTCGTTGAAGTCGATCAGCACGTTCCGCACCGATCGCGCGTCGTTGGGGAAGAACGCCCGCGCGATGTACTGGCCGCCGGAGTTCGTCGGCCTCACGTCGAAGACGACGTTGCTGTTGCCAGCAGTGCAGCTCGCGTCCTGAGCGCTCTGGTAGATGTAATCGACGTCCGAGGCGCTCTCCCAGGAAGCCGTGGCGGCGTCCATGGCCGCCACGACGGCGGCATGGCGCGCGCCGAAGGTCGTGCTCACGCAGTAGGTGATGCTCTTCTTCTGGGCCGCCGACCAGACGACGTCGCTGCCGCCGCTGCGTTGCACGATGAGGGCGCCATCTCGTACGTACGTCTCCCAGAACTCCCGGAGATGCTTGATGTCGGCGACGGGCGTGTCCCCATTGACGATGTAGACGCCAGAGCCAGGCTCGCGGAACGCGGCCTTCTCGAACGCCTCGAAGCTTTCCTGGCTACCGCCGACGTCCTCGACCGGCTCGTCCTCGAGACCCGACACGCAGGCCGTAAGGGCGAATACACCCACGGTCATTACGCCAAGTTTGAAGCTGGCCGAGCCGCAGACACGCGAGCCACGCGATCTCACAGAGCGCATTGAGAGCTCCTTCCGCTCGAAAAAATGATTCTTTGTTCCAGCGAAGAGTCGTTCGGCCGACCGGGAAGATATATAACCTGATCCGAGCGGGGCAGGATCGGCAAATCGTCATGAATCAATAAAAATGACGACGACACTCAAGCACTGCAGCCATCCAGCGTACCCGACGACGTTTCGTCGACGTGAAAATTTTCCAGCTTCACAGAAACCGGCACCCTCGACGGTATCGGCTGGAGATTGCGCTCCATGGTGTCCGACCAGCGAGGCCCACCGCGCATGGCCGTCGGCGAGCGCATTGGCGCTCCCGGACAGGCCCGGGAGCGCATCCGCGGGCGGTTTTACAGCTTGCCCCTGACGTAGGCTCGCTGGACCGTCAGCTTGGGAGGACCGGCGGAGATCTCGAATGCTTCCGGACGGCCGTCCGGAGCGAGGCTGCCCACGAGGCGCATGGTCTTCAGAGAGACCGTGACGGCGCCCGAGGCGTCGCGGAGGTACTGGACGTCGACGGGCTTCGTCGGATCGACGCTGGGCATGTACTCCTGCTGCTTCAGGTCGAAGGAGCCTTTCTTCTTGAGGAGCCGGGCGAGCGCCGAGGCGGTGGCGACGGGCGAGGAGAGCCACGCCTTGGCCGCCGGCGTGAACGTCCCCTGGACCTTCTTGCCCTCGACCTCTCCCGAGTACTCGTACTCGAAGTTCTTCTTCTGGGACAGCTCGATACGGTGGTTCGCCTTGCCTCCCGACGTCTCGATCCAGACGCCTTCCTTGATGTGCCCCTGAGGATCGATGAGCACGTTCGACGCCTCATCCTCGATGTGCAGAGACTTTGGGTCACGCGGCAGGAAGGTGGCCGAGCGGGAGAACCATCGCCGCTGGCCGCCCTCGTCCTTGAGCAGATCGCTCGTCTCGAAGCCGACAGGGACCTTGTCGAGGCGCAGGATGACGGTGTCCGTGTACTCGGGCCTCGGCGCGGCGCTCTTCGACTCGAACGAGTCGAAGAGCCCCTTGGCGAGCCGCTCGAACGTGCGGACATACCCGACCTCGTCATGCAGGCAGGCGATGGGGCGCGCCCTGTCCGCGTGCAGCGCGATCTTGAGCAGGCCGGCCGCCTTCCCGCCGGCGGTCGGGACGAGGTAGAGGGCCTGCACGAACACCGCGGGGCTCTCCCGGTGCACGCTCACCTCCCAGGGAACGACGCGGGCGACCTCCACCTTCGCAGGGTCGAGCAGCTCGATGAAGTTCCTTATCACCTCGCCCGAGTCGAGCATCGTGTTGTAGACGAAGCACTCGACATGGGTGTCCGTGCCGAGGGGGATGGAGATCGCGACGAGCTTCTCCTTCGGCTCGATCTTCGCCTCCCCTGCCCCGAACACGCGCGCCGACCAGTCCGCGGCGCGGAGCTCCCGGGCGGGCAGCTCGCCTGTCTCGCGGGCGAGCGCCTCCTCGATGTCGAAAGGCTCCTTCGCCGCGGGCGCTGGCGCGGGCGCAGGGCTCTCCGCGGGCGCCGCGCCGCCGGTGCCGCCGCAGCCCGCGAGCAGCGCCAGCGAGAGCGCGACCAGGCCCGCGCCACGCGCGTCGCCCGGAGCGCGGCCGCGCGCGCGGCGCGGCCATGATGTCATGTTCGGTGAGCAGAGCTGGCCCCCATCGAGACGAGCCCCCTGGATCGCAAGCGCCATGTGAATCTCCTGCAATGTCGTCACCCCGGCCGCCCGGAAGCCTCGTCGTCGGGCCGGGCGCTGAAGGTGATGATGCAGTGCAACGAGAGCGGCAGCGGCATCGTGTTGTCAAGACGCGATGCGCCAGCGCCGCAGGCCTTCGACGGCCCGCCTGAAGGCCGCCGCCACAAGACCGACCGGCCGCGTCCAGTGAGCCTGTCACGGCGGAGCCCGCAGAGTGGGGCGACCAGACACGGCGGCGCGCACAGTGAGGCAATTTGCCACAGCGAGCCATCGAGAGGACACGCCCGGCGACCCGACGCTCATCAATTGTCCGGCCTCGACGCATCGGCAGATTCGTCCGAGCTCCCCGGCCTGGCACCCGCGTTGCAGCATGGCCCCGGCGTCGCCGGCAGCGCCGGCCTGATGTGGCCAAGCGGCAGCAGGTAGCCACGGTCGTCGCGTGGCGTTCACGAGGCAATCCATCCGAGGAGTGATTCATGGGACAGACCAGCGAGAGCAAGCGAGGCTTCGCAGCGATGAACGCGGAGCAGCAGCGCCAGATCGCGAGTCAGGGCGGAAAGGCAGCTCATGAGAAGGGCACAGCACATGAGTTCACGTCCGAGGAGGCGCGCGCAGCGGGCCGCAAGGGCGGAGAGGCTGTCAGCCAGAACCGCGAGCACATGGCCGAGATCGGGCGCAAGGGCGCCGAGGCGCGAAGTCAGGCGACGAACGGCGAGGGCCGGAGCCGGAAGGGCCGCAACGGAAGCCATGAGCAACATGTGAAGGCGGACGAGCACCCCCAGCAGAACTGAACCGTCCCGCGCGCCGCTCGGGATCCCCCGAGGGCGCGAGGACCACGAAGAGCCGCCGAGGAACCACGAAAGGGTTCGCCCTTTCACGGTTGCTCGGCGGTCCTTCTTGGCGCCACCGGTGGCTACGCCGAGCCGTCGTCGATCCCTGCGCCATCCTCGAACATCGCCGGGTCGTCGTCGTCGAGGTCGCCCTCGTCGTCCGGCGCGCCGCCGTCCGCCGCCTGCGCGCCGCCCTCGGTCGCGCCGGCGGGCGACATCCTCCATCCACCGGTCGGAGGCCCGGAGGGCCACGAGCGGAGCCCGGGCGGCGGCCTGAAGCCATCTGCCTCGTCCTCCGGCGCATCGAGGCCCGCCGCCGCCGCGCGGCGAGCCCAGTCGGGCGCGTTCGCGGGCGGCACGTGCCGCGGCCGCCACCCGCCCCCCTCGGGCGTGATGGCCCGCTTGAGGTAGCCGTGCGCTCCGGAGGTGAAGCCCACGTCCGAAAGCGCGCGCGCGAGAGGGGAGCCGTGCGCAGGCTCGCCGTCGATCGTGGCCACGAGCACGGCGCGCCGCCGCCCCTCGTCAACGAGCGCCCCGAGCGCCGACGCGATGGCCCGGATCGCGTCGCCGCGCTCCGGCTCGGCCTCCGGCAGGAACGTGGTGAGGCTCCGCTCGGTGCGGCCCATCCAGGCGAGCAGCCGGCCGTCGTGCAGGATCACCAGGGCGCCCGCAGCCCGCTGCGGCCGGACCGGGCCGCGGACGGCGCCTTCGGCGCCGCCGTCGACAGGCGCGGGGAGCTCGGGCCAGCGGACGGCGGCGCCCCAGGGGCTCGCCGGATCCGTGGCCGCGAGGACGAGGGTCCGGGGATCGTCGGACGGCTCGCGGCAGGCCCGGAGGCGATCGTCGGCGCCGGGCACCGCGAACTGCGCGACGCCCAGCCCGGCGACGAAATAGCCGCGCCGCGCCTGACCGGCCTCCTCCATGGCGCGGAGCACGTCGTAGACGGCGGAGAAGCCGCCGGCGAGCCCCTCGACCGCCGCCGCCTCGCGCGTGAGCACCCCGTGGCGCTCGAGCAGCGCGCGGGCGAGCGCCGCGCGCCGCTCGGTCTCGCCAGGCGCGCCGGAGGACGCGCCGCCAGCAGCGCCGGACACGCCGGGTGACGACAGCAGCGACCAGCGCCCTTCGCTCCCCGGCGGGCCGATCCGGCGCGCCCGCAGCGCCGAGAGGCCGCGGCCGGACGCAGCGCGGTCGCGGTCGCGGTCGCGCCGGCGGCCGCTCGAGCCGGACGCGCGGCCGAGGGCGCGCAGCGGGGCGAGCGTGTCGTTCGTGACCTCGCCGGCCCACACGAGATCCCAGAGCGCGGCGAGCAGGTCCGCCCCGAAGGCGCCCGTCTCGCGCGACAGGTCGGAGAAGAAGAGCGCGCCGCGGCGCGCGAGCGCGGCGCGGATGCCCTCGGCGAGCGCCCCCTCGGCGCGGCCAGGCGGCGGGGCGAGGTACGGAAAGGCCTCGGCGAGGTAGAGCGCGACGCGGCCGTCGCCGTCGCCGACCGGCTCGACGCCGCGCCAGAGGACCTCGCCGGCCGCGCAGAGCGCGTCGAGATCGCCGGGCCGGTAGCCCTCGACGCGGGCGGGCAGGATCTCGGACTCCAGGGCGGAGGCCGAGAGGGGCGCGCCCTGGAGCTGCTCGAGCGCCGCGAGCAAGCCGTCGAGGCCGCGCCGGCGGCGGTGCAGGCCGTGCCAGTCGGCGAGGAAGCGGGCGTAGGCCTCCGGCGGGACCGGCTCGACCTCGGCGCGCAGCCGGGCCAGCGAGCGGCGCTTCAGCGAGCGCAGCACCTCGGCGTCGCAGAACTCCCGGCCGCGGCCGCCGGGGAGGAACTCGCCCTCGACGACGCGGCCTCGCTCGGCGAGGCGCGCGAGCGCGGCCAGCACCGGCGCAGGGCCGAGGCCGAAGCGCCGGGCCACGTCGTCGGCGCGGAAGGGCCCGTGCGTGCGCGCGTAGCGGGCGACCAGCTCGCCGAGCGGGTCCGCGACGGGCTCGAGGAACGCGATCGGCAGGCCGAGCGGCGGCACCACGCCGAGGGCGTCGCGCAGCCGGCCCGCGTCCTCGGCGGCGGCGACGCGGCGCTCGCCGCCGATCTGGACCTCGATGGCGCGCCGGTCCCGGACGAGCTCGTCGATCCACGCGGCGGCGCGCTCGCGGGCCGCTTCGGGCGGGGCGTCGTGAGCGGCCGCGCGCCGGGCGATCTCGTCGCGCGTGAGGTCGCCGAGCGAGAGCAGGAGATCGTGCGCCTGGTCCTCGTGCTTGAGCGGCGCTCGGCCGTCGAGGCGCTGGAGCGACGCCTCGAGGGCCAGCACGGCGTCCGCGTCGAACAGCTCGCGCAGCTCGGCCTCGCCGAGCAGCTCGCGCAGGCGGCTGTGATCGATGGTGAGCACCTGCGCCCTTCGCTCGGCGAGCGGCAGATCGCCCTCGTAGATGAAGTTGCCGGCGTAGGTGAAGAGCAGCGTGGCCGCGAACGGCGAGGGCGCGCGGACGTCGACCGTGACGACGCGGACCTTTCGGGCGGCGATCTGCCGGAGGAGATCCTCGAGCGCCGTGAGGTCGAAGACGTCGCGAAGGCACTCGCGGTAGGTCTCGAGCAGGATGGGGAACGAGCCGTAGCGCGACGCGACGGCGAGCAGGTCGGCGGCGCGCTTGCGCTGGGCCCAGAGCGGCGAGCGCTTGCCGGGGAACTTGCGCGGCAGGAGCAGCGCCCGGCCCGCGCACTCGCGGAACCGCGAGGCGAAGAGGGCGGTGTCGCCGAGGCCGCGGACGAGCAGATCCTCCACCTGGTCGGCCTGCGGCAGGAGCTGCTTCGCGTCGGGGGGCGACTCCGACTCGGGCAGCCGCAGGACGATGCCGTCGTCGGTCCACACGGTGTCGACCGCGAGGCCGAGATCGAGGCGGCACCGCTCGGCGATGCAGGTCGCGAGCGGCGCGTGGACGCGGCCGCCGAACGGCGAGAGGAGGCAGATGCGGTGGTCGCCGACCTCGTCGATGAACCGCTCGATCACGAGGGTGCGGTCGCTCGGGACGTCGCCCGTGGCCGCGGCCTGGTCGCGCACGTACCGGACGAGGTTCGAGGCCGCGCGCTCGTCGAGGCCGTGCTCTTCCGCGAGCGTGCGCTCGGCCTCGCCGTCGGGCAGCGCGGCGAGGCGCCGCGCGAGGGCGCCGATGGAGGCGCCCAGCTCGGCGTTGCGCCCGGCCTGGTCGCCGCGCCAGAACGGCATCTTGCCCGGCTCGCCCGGGGCGGGGACGACGAGGACGCGGTCGTGGGTGATGTCGGTGATCCGCCACGAGGAGGCGCCGAGCAGGAAGACCTCGCCCTCGCGGGCCTCGAAGACCATCTCCTCGTCGAGCTCCCCGACGCGCCGGCCGGGGCGCGCGGCGTCGCCGCCGGTATCCAGGAAGACGCCGTAGAGGCCGCGGTCGGGGATGGTGCCGGCGTTGACGACGGCGAGGCGCTTCGCGCCCTTCCTGGCGCGCACGGCGCCGCCCACCCGGTCCCAGACGATGCGGGGCCGGAGCTCGGCGAACTCGTCGGAGGGGTAGCGGCCGGAGAGCATGTCGAGCACGCCCTCGAAGCTGGCGCGCGGCAGCTCGGCGAAGGGCGCCGCCCGGCGGACGAGCGAGAAGAGCGCGTCGACGTGGAGGGTATCCATCGAAGCGATAGCGACGATCTGCTGGGCGAGGACGTCGAGCGGGTTCCTCGGGTACAGGGTCGCCTCGACCTTGCCTTCGCGCATGCGGGACGCGGCGGCGGCGCACGCGAGCAGATCGCCGCGGTGCTTCGGGAAGACGACGCCGCGCGAGGTGCCGGAGACCTCGTGCCCCGCGCGCCCGACGCGCTGGAGCCCGGCGGCGACCGAGGGCGGCGCCTCGAGCTGGATCACGAGGTCGACGGAGCCGAGATCGAGGCCGAGCTCGAGCGACGAGGTCGCGACGATGCACGGCAGGAGGCCCGCCTTGAGCCGCTCCTCGATCTGCTGCCGCTGCTCGCGGGCGATCGATCCGTGGTGCGCGAGCGCGATCTCGGCGCCGGCCGTGTCGTTGAGCGCCGCGGCGAGGCGCTCGGCGAGGCGCCGGCTGTTCACGAAGATCATCGTGGTGCGGTGGGCGCGGACGAGCTCGACGAGGCGCGGGTGGATGCTCGGCCAGATCGAGCGCTGCGCCGGCTCGGCGGGCGCCCTCCTCGGGCCCTCGCCCGCGCGGGCGGCCTCGCCGAGCTTGGTCATGTCCTCGACGGGCACCTCGATGCGGAGCTCCAGGGCCTTCGGGGCGCTCGCGTCGACGAGGGTCACCGGCCGCGGCGCGAAGCGCCTGCCGGCGCCGTCGGTCTCGCCGCCGCCGAGCAGCCGCGCGACCTCGTCGAGCGGGCGCTGCGTGGCGGACAGGCCGATGCGCTGCATCGGCCGCGGCGCGGATCGCAGCGCCTCGAGCCGCTCGAGGGACAGGGCCAGGTGCGCCCCGCGCTTCGTCGCGACGAGCGCGTGGATCTCGTCGATGATGACGGTCTCGACGGCGCGCAGCCGATCGCGCGCGGCGGCGGTGAGCAGGAGGTAGAGCGACTCCGGGGTGGTGATGAGGATGTCCGGCGGCTTCTTGGCGAGCCGGGCGCGGTCCTGGGGCGCTGTATCGCCGGAGCGCACGCCGACCTGGGGGACACGGCAAGGCAGGCCGAGGCGCTCGGCGGCGGCGGCGATGCCGGCGAGCGGCGCGCGCAGGTTGCGCTCGACGTCGATCGCGAGCGCCTTGAGGGGCGATACGTAGACGACGCGGCAGCGCTCGGCGGCCTCGGGCTCGGGCGACGCCATGAGCCGGTCGATGGCCGCAAGGAAGGCGGCGAGCGTCTTGCCCGAGCCGGTCGGGGCGAGCAGCAGGGTGGAGGCGCCGTCGAGGATGGGCGGGAAGCCCTGCACCTGGGCGGGGGTGGGCGCGGCGAAGGCCGCGCGGAACCACGCCTGGGTGGCGGGGTGGAAGCGGGCGAGCGGATCGGATGCGGGGGGGCGTCTCTTGGCCATCGGCGGCGCTTGCGCGGTCCCTGCCTGAGCGGGGGCTGCTGCGTGCGTAGGCAAGAGCCATCCCTCGCGGCGGGAGGCGGCGCAACAGATCGTTCCAGCCGCCCAGCCGCGCCGGCGGGTGGGTCCACGCGGCGGGGGCGGGCGGGCGCTGGCCATCCGCCAAGGCGGGGGCCTGGAGCTTGCGCATGGAACACCGCCCGGCATGTCTCCCTTCGGGCCATGCCACCTGGGAGGTCATGTTGCGCGCCACACAAGGCGCGCCTGAGACCTCGAGCCTCCTGGGGGCCTTATGGCACCTCGGTCGGTGCTCCAGCGCGCCCGCCCGCCCCCGCCGCGTGGACCCACCCGCCGGCGCTCACCTAAGTTTTGAAGGGGGGCCAGGCGGGCACGGCCGATCCGATGGACGGCCCGGGAGGGGTGCTCCTCGGCGGACCGCCGATCCGACCCTCGAACGCGCCGGCAGGTCGGACCGAGGGTCCGGATGGAAGGCAAAAAAAAACCTGCGCACAGAGAATCTCTGTGCGCAGGTTCGAAGAAACCCCGGCGGCGTCCTACTCTCCCACCAGGTTGCCCTGGCAGTACCATCGGCTCCAAGAAGCTTAACTTCCGAGTTCGGTATGGGATCGGGTGTGACCTTCTCGATATCACCACCGGAAACTTGCGGGCGCGTCCATTCCGATCGGACGCTCGGCAGGGCCCGCTCCTCGCGGCGCCCAACGCCTTGCCAGCCGTGCTGGCGTGCTCGTCGGCCTGGCTCAGGCACGACGCGATCGCTGCTTGCCCTGGGAACAGCGACCAGCCGCAGTCTCGCAGCCAAAAGGCCTGCGCGTCGATTTAAGCGCGCAGACTCATAAAAAAATCCCGGCGGCGTCCTACTCTCCCACCAGGTTGCCCTGGCAGTACCATCGGCTCCAAGAAGCTTAACTTCCGAGTTCGGTATGGGATCGGGTGTGACCTTCTCGATATCACCACCGGAAACTTGTGGGTGCGTCCAATCGGAACCCTGCGGAGCCCGCTCCTCGCGGTGCTCTACGCTATGTTTACGCAGGGCCAGCTGTGTCACGCTGCTCGTCACCCGAACTCCGGGCGCGACGCTTCGATGTTTGCCTTAGAAGTATGGTCAAGCCGCACGACCTATTAGTACCGGTTAGCTCCGCCGATTGCTCGGCTTCCACACCCGGCCTATCAACCTCGTGGTCTACGAGGGGTCTTTAGGGGCCTTGCGGCCCGGGACACCTAGTCTTGAGGCCGGCTTCCCGCTTAGATGCTTTCAGCGGTTATCCGTTCCGTACATGGCTACCCGGCTATGCCCTTGGCAGGACAACCGGAGC
>NZ_CP150317.1:5897500-10682500 GCF_051526795.1 Sorangium sp. So ce204
AAGGCCGACTTGTCACAACCACTTCCACAACAACCAACCGAGCGGCCCGGGCCGGCAGCGCTTCCGCTGCTCGATTTCCGATCCGCCGGTTCGGGGCGGGCTTTCTAACGACCTGCCTCGAACCTGTCAACCCTTTCTCTCGCGTTCTCTTTCGAGAAGTTCGAGCGAGAAGATCGACTCGCTGACCGGGTTGCTCGATCACCCGGCCCTTCGAACGGACTCCCGGGGAGTCTCGCTGAAGTCGCCCGGTCGCCCTGCTCACCGACCGGCCTGGACCGGTCAAGCGAGCGGCCCAGAGCCGCAGCGTCTCCGCTGCTCAGCTGCTGGTCCTCAGCTCGGGGCGGGCCTTCTAACGGCCTGCCTCGAACCTGTCAACCCTTTCCTTCGACTGGATCGACTCGGTCGATCCTGCCGACCTGCCTCGGCCGCCTGATGAGCGATCCGGAGGCGCAGCGGCTTCGCTGCTCAAGATGTCGGCTTCCGCCGGCGTTTCCGACGACGTGCGACGGTGAACTTATCTATGTTTCATGGGGGTGTCAACGGGCGCGATCCGCGGCCAGATGGCCTCGAGCGCTCGGTCGTGTGCGTGCCGGCGCCGCATCGGTCGGCTCGCCCTGCTCGCCGCCTCGCGCACCTCGCCGCGCCTCGCCGCCCGGTGCGGCGTCGAGACACGTCCGAGGGACCGGCCGCCCGCCATGTCACCGGACGACAGAACCGCCCAGGGCGCGAGGACGACGTTGCGTCCGCTGGCGCTGCGCGCGGCGCGCCGTCCGCCGGGCCCGGCGTGGCGTACCGGGCCCGAGCTCGCCCGCCGCGTGCCGGGCCCGAGCTCGCCCGCCACGACCTCGGCTCGCACGAGGACGTGACGCCGCAGGAGACCCTCCCGGGCGAGAGCCCGCCGTGGACGCTCTCCGTGCGCGGGCCAGAGCCGCGCGAGCGCACCATCGGCCGTCTGGAGCGCATGCGCCCGCACGCAAAGGAGTACGCAAAGGACTAACGAGACCTTCACTGCAGCACGGCTGCGCGTGCGTGCCGCGCGCGTGCATCGATTGCGCGACGCATCCTCCTCTCCGCTGGCCTGACCTCTGCAGACACCGGCGACCCAGGTGGCACAGGGTAGGCGTCGGGGGGAGCGGCCATGACAATGCGCATCGGAGCGATGGCGGTGGGCTCAGCGGTTCTCGCGCTGGGCTGTGTGGACCTGGATCAGCAAGAGCCGCCACGCGAAGGCGTGGCCGCTCTGCAGATACAGAGCGGCGCGCGGCCGGAGACGCCGCGCTTCATCGAGGGTGGATCGATTCCGTACGTGCTCGGCTTCTCGCCGGAGACCGGGCAGATCCTCGGCGGCTCGCACTCGCTCCTCATCCCGCTGACCGGGACGCGAGAGGCCATCGACGGCGCGAACCTGCCCACGAGCCTGCATCCGGAGCTCAGGGGGTCGTACGTGGCGCTGAACTCGAGCCTGCTGCAAGGCCACTCCACGGGCCCCTTCGCCTCGCAGTGGTGGCCGCAGAACAGGAACGGCATCGCGGACCGGTGGAACTCCGCGGTCAAGGACTACGGCGATCTGACGTCCGATCCAGACAATCTCTCGCCGGCCGAGAAGTACGATCTCCTGTTCTACGCGGGACAGGGCCGGTCCCTCGATGCACCCGCGGGCGCAATCACCTTGGAGATGGGCCGGGCTGACGGGCTGCGCGCTCCCCGGGCGACGCGCGTGGCGGGGCCGACGACGTACTGGGAGCTGAAGCACCACGGCCTGTATCAAGGGGTGACCCCGGAGTACTGGTGGGGACACTGCAACGGCTGGGCGGCCTACGTCGTCGCCGAGGACGGCGGGCCGCCGCAGCGCGACATCCGCGTGAAGCTCTCGGGCGGCCAGGTGACCACGTGCGCTTCGGTGGAGACGGGGTGCATCCTGTTCCGCACCGCCGATATCGAGGCGCTCATGACCGAGGTGTACCACAGCGACTCGGCCACGGTGTCCGGGCGGCGCTGCGAGGCGCGGGAGGACCTCGTCCAGCGCGATCAGTACGGCAGGCCCGTCGATCCGGCGTGCCGCGACCTGAACCCCGGGACGATGCACATCGCCATGACCGGCCTCCTCGGGCTGGGCGCGAGCTCCATCAGCTCGACGTCCAGCGCCCGGGCGCGGCGCGCGTTCGTCGTCGACTACACCTGGCACCGCGAGGTGTGGAGCTACCCGGTCACGTCGTTCGCCATCGACGCGATGGCGGAGGTGAGCGCGCAGGAGGCAGCGCGGCTCGTCTGTAACGGCGGGTTCCAGGGGGCGGATTGCTACAATTACCGGTTCAACCCGTACGCGAGGCGCTTCGTCCGGGTCAGCGGGCGCTACGGGATGGTCTCGGACGAGGTGAGCCCCGAGCAGCTCCTCCAGCCCCCCGCGCAGCGCAACATCCCGCTCATGAACGTGGAGCTCCACTACGTGCTCGAGCTCGACGATCGGCTGGCCGTGATCGGCGGCGAGTGGATCAGGAACCCCGCCCTCGTCAACGGCATCAACGGCAAGTCGATGCACCCCGACTACCTCTGGCTCCCGGTGAGGGCGCAGGGCCCAGGGGAAGACGCCGACGATCTCGGCGGCTCCACGGACAACCCGTACATCGCGTACTCGCGCGCGAAGGCGCTGTTGAATCTGTCGCGCGCTGCCGTGACGGGGAGCAGGCCGTCGGAGTAACTCCGGCGCCGCGCCGCCGCGCGCCGGTCTACGATGGCGCCGCCATGGTGCACCTGGACGAGACGTTCGCCGCGGCGCTCCGCCGCGCGGACGTGCGGTGGCTCGCCGAGCACGTCGAGCACGTCGGTGAAGCGCGCTGCAGCAAGGAGGTGCTCCGCCAGCTCGTCGAGCACGAGGACGAGCGCGTGCGGTACCTCGGGCTCACCCGGATGGCCCAGGACGCCCGGCGCGAGGGCAGCGCAGGGCGGCGAGAGCTCGCGGCGCTGCTCCCGCGCACGCTGCGCACGCTGGACAGGACGCCGGAGGTCGCGCTGCTCCTCGCCGGGCTCTACAGCGAGCTGTGGCCCTCCCTCCCGGATCAGCGCCTCCCGGCGTGGCGCGAGGCCTCGCTCCCCGCCGCCGTTCGCGTCGCGTGGCTCCGGACCGAGATCCTCACGCGGCCGGAGGCCGTCCGCGGCGAGCCCGCCGGCGAGCTCCTCTACCAGGCGCTCCACGCGCTCGATCCGGCCGAGATCCCCGCGCCCGAGGCGCTCCTCCCCGAGCTCGCGGCGCGCCGCGATCCGGTCCTCGCGGCCGCGGCGCTCGACCTCACCCGGCGATGCCTGCACGCGGCGCTGCTCGCGCCCGAGCAGGCGCGCGCGGTGCTCGCCGCGCTGCTCGACGCGGCGGCGCCCGCGATCGTCGCGGGCGCGCTGCGCGAGCTCGCCGCGCCCTGGGCCGTCCTCGCCGGCGCGCCGCTCCCGGGCGCGCGCCTCGGGCAGCTCCTCGGCGGCGCCCCCGAGGTGGCCGCCGCCGCGCTGGAGACGGCGGCGCGCCACGGCGAGGGCGCCGCGCTCCGCGCGTTCGTCTCCCGCGAGGACGCGCCGCCGCGGCTCCGGCAGCGGGCGCTCACGCTCCTCGGCGAGCACGCGACCCGCGAGGACGTCGGCGCCATCCTGCGCGTCGCGGCGGGCGATCCGCTGCTGCTCGGCCCGAGCGCGATCGCCTGCCTGCGCGCGCTGCACCGGCGCGGGCACTTCCCCGCCCCGGAGCACGCGGCGGCCCTGCTCGATCTCGCCCTCGCCGATCCCACGATCGCCGCGGAGGACGTCGCGGCTATCGCCTTCACCTGCCGCCGCGCGCTCCTGTCGGCGCTCGCCGCGGCGCCGGGCGGCGACGCGAGCTGGCCGCGCCGCGCCGAGATCATCGTCGCCATGGCGCGGCAGGGCGCGGCGGATCTGCCGCTCGGCGACGCGCTCGCCGAGAAGCTCCGCGACGCGCCATCACCCGCGCCCCTCCTGCGCGCGCTGGGCGCCCTGCGCCACGCGGCCGCGGAGGACGACGTGCTCGCCGCCCTGCCGCGCGCGCCCGCCGCGGCCCTGGAGGCGCTCGCCGCGATCGGCGGCCCACGCACGGCGGAGGCGCTCCGGGCCGCGCTGGGCCAGGGCGGCGCGGGCGCGGCCACGGCGCCGCACCTCCGAGGCGAGCGCCACCGCGCCGCGGCGCTGCTCTGGCACCTGACGGAGGATCCGGCGGACCGGCGCGCGCTCGTCGCCCGCCTGAACCCCCGGGACCTGCCGGCCGAGATCGCCGCCGACCTCGCCGGGGCCGAGGCGGCGGAGCTCGCGGTGCTCCAGCGCGCGGTGAAGCGGTGCACGCCAGCGGACGCGCTCAGGGCGCTCGCGCGCGCGGGCGACGCGAGCGCCCTGCCGGCGATCGCCGATCTGCTGCTCCGGATCGCGGCGGACCAGGCCGCGGCGTGGGCCCCCGGCGGGCCGGCCGAGCCGCCCGAGCGCGACCTCGACCGGGGCCCCGCGCGGCCCGCGGAGCCGGCGATCCCGGACGATGTCGCGGAGGCGATCCGCGGCCTCGGGCGGCGGCTCCACCAGCGCCGGAAGATCAGGCCTGTCTGCCTCCTCGACGCCGCGAGCGAGAGCGCCGCCGGCGACGCGCTGCTCGCGAGCCTCGCCCTCGACCTCCTCGACCGGCCCGGCGTGTCCGCGGGCGAGCGCGCGCTCCTCGTCGACCTGCTGCGCTCGGCGCGCGGTCAGGCCGCGCGCTCGCGCGTCCCGCGCTTGCTCCGCCACCGCGATCCCCGCGTGCGCAAGCGCGTGATCGCGCTGCTCGCCGAGGACGGCGCCGAGGCGCTCTCGGCCAGCCTGACGCTCCTCACGGGCGCGGGCGACGTGCAGACGGCGAGGCAGGCGCTGCGCGCGCTCGGGGGCATGGAGGCGCGCTGGGCCTGCCCCGCCATCGCCGCGTGCCTCGATCACCCGAACATGAGCATCAAGAAGACGGCGGCCGAGGCCCTGGCGCGGGCGGGCGGGCCCGAGGCCGCGCCGAAGCTCGTCTTCTGGCTCGGCCGCCACGACAACCCGGGGCTGCGCGCGGCGCTCGAGGCCGCGCTGCGGGCGATCGTCGGACCGGCCTGCGAGGCGACGATCCTCGCCGCCGCAGGGGCGGTGGAGGACGAGCGCGCCCGCGACCGGCTGCTCGACGCCCTGAGCGGCAAGCTGTCGGCCCAGGCGATCCGGAGCGGGCTCCGCCAGGGATCGGCCGCGGCGGCGCGGCTGCTCGAGCGGGTGCTCGACGGCGAGATCGCCCTCGCCTCCGGGACCGCCGACGAGCTCGCCGTGGAGATCGAGGCGCACGGCCTCCCCGCCCGCGTGCGAGGGCGGCCGGGCGCCGCGCCTCCCCCAGGCGCCGCGGACGCGCTCGCCGCCGCGCTCGCCCGCGACGGCTGGGACGACGCGACGGCGCGGCGCCTGCTCGAGCGGCAGGCGGCGCTGACGCAGCGGTGGCTCGCCGCCCTGCGGAAGCTCGCGCCGGAGTGGCTCCGCCTGGCGGCGGACGAGCCGGCGCTGCGCGACGCGGCGCTCCGGCTGCTCGTCCGCGCGTCCACCGCCCCGTGGTCGCCCGTCGAGGCGCGCCTGTACGCCCGGCACGCCGCGGTCCTGCTCGACGGGCTCGCCGCGGCGGCGGCCGATCTGCGCGACGGGCTGCTCCCGCTGCTCGAGGAGGCGGCGCCCGAGCTCGCGCGCGCCGAGGCGCTCGGCGTCGCGGCGCGCGTGCGCGGGCTCGCGCCGGCGCCGGGGGCGCGCCGATCGCCGCTCGCGCTCCTGCGGGGGTGCGGGGCGATCCTCGGGCGCGCCGACGTGGACCAGGCGCTCGCGATGGCGCGCGCCGCCGCCGATCCGTGGACGGCCGAGCCGGCGATCCTGCGCGAGGCGTTCGGGGTGACGGCCGAGGCGGGTGATGGCGAGGATCCCGGGGGCGCGGCCGCGTGGCGGGCGGCGCTCCGGGCCGCGGCGCTGGAGCCGGCGGCGCTCGCGGCGCTCAGGGCGGGGCCGCGCGGCGGCCTCGGCTCGCGCGCGCAGCTCGCCGCGCTCATCGAGGTGTTCCCGGCCGCGGCCGAGCCGGCGCGGCCGGCGCTGCTCGACTGGATGGAGTCGCTCCAGCCGATCGGCGCGCCGCCCTGGACCCTCGCCGAGCAGGCGGCCGCGCCGAGCGGCGAGGCGCGGGTGCCCCGGCCGTTCGATCTCGACCAGCCGCGCTCGGCCGCGCTCCGCGAGCGCCTGCTGTCGGTGCTGGCCGCGCCGGCGCCCGAGCTCCGGACCCACGCCGCCGTCGCGCTCCTCTCATGGCCGGAGCCCGACGCCCGCGCCGCCGTGCTGCGGGCCTACCTGCGCGGCGACGTGCACGGCGTCGACCGCCCGGGGCTGCCCTCCCTGGCGCACTCGCTGCTCGATCTCTCCGAGGAAGAGCTCCGGGGCGACCCGGCCGACGAGGCGCGCCGGGAGCGCGCGGCGCGCCTCGCGGCCCAGCTGATGCCGCCGGAAGCGGAGCGCCTGTTCCCGCAGCTGCTCTCGTGGTGGGAGTCGGGCGCGCCGGCGACGCGCGCGGCGGCGGCCCAGGCGATCCGCCGCGTCGCGCCCGACGCGCGGGCGGCTCGGCTTGTCGATCGCCTCCGGCAGGGGGCGTGGGGCTACCTCGATCTTGTCGCGGGGGAGCGGCTGCTCCGGACGCCGGAGCTCGCGGCCGTGGTGGAGCGCCTCCGCGCCGAGGGGCGCGCCGATCTGGCCGGGCGGCTCTCGCTCGACGACGGCCCGCTCCGGCCGCCCGGAGGGGGACGTGCGGCCGAGGACGCGCGGGCGCTGGAGGCCCTGCGCGCGCGTCCGGAGCCGCAGGCGCCCGAGGCGAGCGACCGAGGTCTGTCGCGGCAGGAGCTCGTGCGGCTCGCGCGCGCAGGCGACGCGGAGCAGGCGCGCCGGGCGCTCTCGGCGCTGGCCGGGGCGCCCGACGGGGAGCTCGCGGCGCTGCTCGTGGAGCTGCTCGGCGATCGGCGCCCCCGGGTGCGGCTCCACGCGCACCGGCTGCTCCGCGACGCGGTCGATCGCGCCGCCTACCTGCGCGCGACGTGCGCGCTGCTCTCGGACCCGCTGCCGGACGTTGTCCGCTCGGCGATCCGGATCCTCTGCTTTGCGCCGTGGCCGCCGGCGCTCCCCGCGATCGTGGGCCTGCTCCTGCACCCGCACGCGGTCGTCCGCCGCGCGGCCGCGGAGGGGCTCGGGCACGTGGGCGCGCCGGCGCTCCCCGCGCTCAAGGACGCGCTGGGCCGCGCTCGGCCGGACCGGCGCGAGGTCTATGCGGAGGTGATGAGGCGGATCGAGGGGCGGTGATCGCGCGGGGCGCCGCTCCTCAGTTGACGCGCGGCCCCGGCGCATCCCCGGTGATGCGCGGCCCCGGCGCATCCCCGGGCGCCGCTCCCGGCCCGAGCTCCCCTGCCCCGGGCGCGGCCGGCGGCGACATGACGCCGCGGTCGGGCTCGCCGAGGACGCAGGCCTCCTTCCCCTCGACGACCTTGCAGCGGTAGTCGGCCGGGCATTTCCCCCCGCACGGCTGCCGCAAACACATCCCTGTGGCGGCGTCGCACGCCGTCCCGGTTGGACACGCCGCGTAGCAGGTATCGTACAACGCGCGGTTTGCGACGGTCGACCCGGCCGCACTGGCGAGGGCGGCCGCTGCGTCCGCATAGCCGGTGCCGGTGACCCCGGTGCTGGCGTTCTCGTCCCGGTCACCATCACCACCAGGCGATGTGCGCACCGCCCTCGCGCCGAGCAGGAACTCCGGCGGTCCCTTCCGCGAGGTGAAGCACCCTGCCAGGATTCCAACCGAGCAGCAGGAGATCAGAAGGACGGTAATTCGCATAGAACCGAGATCCTCCATACACACCGAAACGATTCCACGACAACACAGGAGCACACTCCGGTACCATCGACGCGATGCAGGGGAGGGAGACGAGGTGAGCGAACCTGTGCACCTAACGCCGTGGCCCACACCACTCCGCTGGGAGGTACCGCCCAGGAGCTGGAGCGCCGCGAAAGCGTCGAGCCTGACCGTCACAGCGGGCGGCGAGACCGACCTGTTCCTCGATCCGGAGCGCACGCGGGGCGCGCTGAACGCGCCGCGCTTGCTCGGGACGCCGCACGGGGACTTCCTTGCCAGCGCGCGGGTGACGGTGGGCTTCTCGGCGGTGCACGACGCGGGCGTGTTGCTCCTCTGGGCGCACGAGCGCTCGTGGGCGAAGCTCTGCTTCGAGCTCTCGCCGGAGGGCGCCCCGACGGTCGTCTCCGTCGTGACCCGCGGCCTGTCGGACGACCGCCGATCCTTCGAGGTCGACGCGGATCATGTCTGGCTGCGCGTCTCGCGGCTCGGGCGGGTGTGCGCGTTCCACGCCTCCACCGACGGGACGACATGGCGCCTCGTCCGCAGCTTCTCGCTGGGCAGCACGGCGGAGCTCGCCGTCGGCTTCTCGGCCCAGTCGCCCGCAGGCGACGGCTGCACAGCGGTCTTCGACGACATCCGCTTCGCCCCGCGCCGGCTCGGCGACCTCCGCAGCGGAGACGCCGTGTACGGCGACGCGCTGGCGCGCGCCGGTCAGATGCCGCCGCTCACCGGGCTCGCCTTGCCGCTCCCGCACGTGCTGTGAAGCGCGAGCCGCGCGATGGCGCGCGCGGCCTCGTCTTGCGCGCTCCCCCGCGGCGCCCATGAGCGCGCAAGAGCCGGCGTGACGGCGGCGCCAGGGACAGGCGAAGGCGCGCCCGGATGTCCCTGGCGCGCCGCGTCCTGTCCCTGGCATGCCGCGTCCTGTCCCTGGCATGCCGCGTCCTGTCCCTGGCATGCCGCGTCCTGTCCCTGGCGCGCCGCGTCCTGTCCCTGGCATGCCGCGTCCTGTCCCTGGCATGCCGCGTCCTGTCCCCTGGCGCGTCGCGTCTTGTCCCTGGCAACGCCGCGTCTTGTCCCTGGCACGCCGTGCGTCGTCCCTGGCACGCCATACCTCGGCCCTGACGGCGGTCCGCATGTCCCTGCCGGCAACTCCGTAGTTCGCTGTCGGCGCTGATCGTGTCCCTGGCCAGGATCTCCACATCCAGGTCGCTCGATTTCGTGTCCCTGGCGGCGTTCTCCATGTCCTGTCGCCAGGCTCCGTGTCCCTGGCGATCGTATCCATCTTCGATGTCGCTCGTTTCCCTGGCTCTCGTGACGTTCTCCGTGTCCCTGTCGCACGATTTTTCCCCGGGAGCGGAGATGCCTCGATATCTGAAGTCAAGTGAAGTCAAGCCAGTGACGCTGTAGCGTCGGGTGACAGACGCCCCGAGCATAGCTCTTGCTCGTGAATCCGACGAGGCTCGCGAACGGTGACCACCGGGGCTCCACCGCGACGAGTCTCCGTCGTCGGCAACGAGTCTACGTCGTAGAAAGAGGGGAAGTATGAGCAATCGTCGCAATCTCCAGAACTGGCTCGGCATGGCGCTGGTGACAGGGCTCGTCTGCGTCTCCGGCTCCGCCTGCGTGGGTTCCATGGATCCGTCGGTCGACAGCGAAGAAGCCGGCGAGACCGAGCAAGCGATCGTGACCGGGTTCGTGGCAGGGAGCAGGCTCGATTGCACGATGTCGGGCCCCACCCCGACGGGGAGGCGGTGGGCATATCTGATCGTCGGCAATGACCAGTCCACCTGTTACCGGACTCCCAACATCCATCGCCCGGACCTGGCGCCGGAGACCGCCATCTCCTGCCACTCTCTCGGCAGGAGCATCGGATGTGATTCCCTCCAGGACCTCTAGGTCCCATCCCATCAGGCGGACGCGCGCGGCGGGGCGGCTCGGCCGAGCGTGAACCGCCTGGTCGAGATCGAGGCGACGCCGAGGGCGGTCGCGGTCCCCTCGGCACCGCGAGCACCTCGTGTGGTGCACGCTGGCCCCTCGGCGCGCCGCGCCGCGAGCATGACCATCGCCGCGGTCCTCGTCTGCGCCTGCGCGCCGAGCGCCCTCCTCGGGCGGGCGTTCTGCCGATCTCCCGGGCTGTTTCCCTCGCTCGCCGGACCCGGTAGCCTCGGGGCCGATGCTTGAAGAGAACACCCCTCAGGGGACGCCGGCCGGCGCGAGCGCGCGCCGGGTCGGCGCGCTGTTCCAGCCCTTCTCGCCGGGTTATGCCGACGACCCCGCGCGCGCCTTCTATCAGGCGGCGCACCGGGAGGCGCCGGTCGCTTACAGCGAGGCGTTCTCCGCCTACCTCGTCACGGGCCACGCCGAGCTCACGCAGGTGCTCCGCGAGCCGGTCGCGTTCTCTTCCGCGCACATCCTCGACCTGCCGCCGGATCTGCCGCCGGAGGTGATCGCCGAGCTCAAGCAGGGCGTGTACGAGCTGCCGCCGGCGCTCTTCAACAACGACCCTCCCGGGCACACGCGCGCGCGGGCGCTGTTCTCCAAGGGGTTCACGCCGGCGAGGGTCGCCTCCCTCGAGCCGGCGATCGCCCGGGCCGCAAACGAGCTGGTGCGCGCCATGGACCCGGGCAGCGGCCCTGTGGATCTGATGCAGGCGCTCGCCTTCCCGCTCCCCTTGCAGATGAGCGCCGCCCTCGTCGGGATACCGCTCGAGGACGCGCCCCTGCTCAGGGCCTGCCAGGACGAGCGGTTCACGCTCTACGATCCGACGGCCGACACGGCGCGAAAGGTGGAGGCGGCGCGGCGGTTCGTCTCCTACGAGCGCTACCTGACCGCCCTCATCGAGCGGCGCCGCGCCGAGCCTGCCGACGACCTCATCACCGCCCTGATCGGCGCCCGCGTCGACGGCGAGGCGCCGCTGTCGGTCGACGAGATGATCTCGCATATCATCGTCCTGTTCTTCGCCGGCTACGAGACCGTCGCGAGCCTGATCGGCTCTCTCGTGCTCCGCCTGCTGGAGGCGCCCGCGCTCTGGGACGCCATCGGCGGCGACGCGGCGCTGCTCCAGGCGGCGATCGAGGAGACGCTCCGGATCGACGCGCCCGTGCAGATGGAGCCGCGGCGCGCGACGGCGCCCGCGGTCGTCGGCGGCGTCGAGATCCCCGCGGGCGCCACGGCGTTCGCCTTCTTCGGGGCCGCCAACCACGACCCCACGGTCTTCCCGAGCCCGGATCGGTTCGACGTGACCCGCCCCGTCGCCCCCCCGCGCGGGCGGCACCTCGGCTTCGGCTGGGGGGTCCACACGTGCATCGGCGCTCCCCTCGCGCGCATCGAGGTGAGGTGCGCCGTGCAGGCGCTGCGCGCGGCGTTCCCCGGGCTGCGCCTCGCCGCCGCGGCGCGGCCGAGCTACGCGCCCAGCCTGTTCTTCCGCAAGCCCACGGCCGTGCCGGTGACGCTCGGCGCGGCGCCGCCCTCGTGAGAGGATCGAAGAAAGCATCCATACCCCTGCCCCGATCGGCGTCCGTCGAGATCAGCCGATATCAGCCGGCGTCAGTGGGCATCAGCCGGCGTCAGTGGACATCAGTCGGCGTCGGGCGACTTCAGTCGACGTTGAGCCTCGCCGCAATGGCGCGCTGTTGACCCAGCAGTTTCAAGCAGTTGTCGACAGATGGCGGCAGCAAAAAAACATCGCTGAGCGTGTCGATCTCGGGCCCGCCCGTTCGTCGTGACGGTAGAACCAGGGCGCATCCGGTCAGTGCCGTCCGGACGACCCGCTTCGAACCAGCACGACCCAGGAGAGGAGATACGACATGCGATCCATGATCACCGCGGAACCGGCCACCAATGACGCGAAGGCAGCGCGGGAGCGGCCGGAACACGCGCCGCCGCGTTCCTATCGCCGGACGAGGAGCGCGGTCGTGAGGCGCGTCTCGATGGCAGCGTGCCTGTTCGTCGCCGCGTGCGGCGGCGCGGAGGACGGCAGTGATCCGGAGCTGACCGGGGGCGGCGGCGCGGGAGGCTCCAGCGATCCGGAGCTGACCGGGGGCGGCGGCGCGGGAGGCTCCAGCGATCCGGAGCCGACCGCGTGGAAGGACATGAACTTCGAGCAGCGCGTCGCGTACATGAACAGCGACGTCCTGCCGCGGATGAAGGAGGTGTTCGTGGCGTACGACCCGGCGTTCGAGACCATGGACTGCGCGACGTGCCACGGCGCCGACGGGCCCACGCGCGCCTACGCCATGCCGAGCCCGGCGATCGCCGTGCTGCCCGACACCGAGGAGGGGTTCCTCGAGTACGTGCAAGACCCGGAGCACCCCGAGCGCGCGGAGTGGAGCACCTTCATGTTCGAGAAGGTCGTGCCCGAGATGGCCAGCCTGCTCCAGCGCGTCCAGTACGACCCCACGACCGGCAATGGCGACTTCTCGTGCAACAACTGCCACACGCTGGGGTCGGTCGAGCCGTGAGGCCGCCCGAGGGGGGAACGAGCGGCGCTCACCTCGGCCCCCTCGCGCCCGTCGGCGCACCTCCGCCCCGAGGTCCGCGTCCTTCTGGGACTGGCACCTTCGCGTTGGCTTCGTCACATCCGGCGCCCTGATCCGCCAGGTTCGATCGGATCATCCTGCTCGGCGAGAGCGCTCCGCTGCTGCCGAGCCGACGGCCACGGCAGCGCCGCGGGGCCCGCGCGCGCGACGGCGAAAGCTCGATCGCCGGGCGCCCGGCCCGGTATATCTCGGTCCAGAGGAGGTCTCCCATGTCCGACCCGCTCGAGATCGCAGAGTGCAACGCGCAGTTCCTGGCCGCCTGGATCCACTTCAGCCGCTGCCTCCCCGGCCACCGGATCGAGCACACGGACGGTGTCTCCGTCATCCTCTCGGGCACGGGCATGGCCCTGCTCAACATCGCCACGCTCTCCTCACCGGCCGGCAACCTCACGGATCTGGAGCGCCGCGCGCGCATCGGCGCCGAGCTCGCCCGGACCGGCGGTGTCCCCTGGTTCTTCGCGCTGTCCGACAGCTGGGCGCCCGGCGGCGACGCGGAAGCGGCCGCCGAGCTCCTGGCCGGGCTCGGCTTCCAACCTGCGGTGTCGATCATGGGCATGGTGGCCGGCGCGCTCCCCACCCCGCGGCGGGAGATCGCCGGCCTGGAGCTCAGGCGCGTGGGCGACGCCGAGACGCGCGCCGCCGTCGCCGATCTCAACTCCGTCGCCTATGGCCTCCCGCTCCCCACCGGGCGCGCCGCCCTGGCCCACGAGGCGTTGTGGGACGACCGGGCGTTCGGGCGGGTCGGCTACGTGGGCGACCAGCCGGTATGCTGCGCGGCGACGTTCATGGTGGCGGGGATCCGGTACGTGGGCTTCGTCGCCACCGCGGCCGAGCACCGGCGCAAAGGCTACGCCGAGGCGGTGATGCGCTGCTGTCTCGATGACGCGCTGAGCGCCACCGGCGCCCAGAAGACCGTCCTCCACGCGACGGACCTGGGGCGGCCCGTGTACGACGTGATGGGCTACCACGCGGTCACGCGCTTCGCCTTCTACACGCCGCCGGCGGACTACCTGCCGCCGCCGCAGGCCTGATCCCGCGCGCCCCCGCCTACCACCCGCACGTCTTGCCGCGGTTCTGCTGATCGAGCCAGTCCTTGAGCGGCCCGAAGTAGTCGAGCATCGGCGCCGCATCCATCCGCCGCGATCCCGTCACCACCTCGAGCGCCTCCGGCCACGGGCGGCTCCGCCCCATCTCCAGCATCCGCCGGAGACGCTCGCCGGCCTTGTCGCTGTCGTAGATCGTGCAGCGGTGGAGCGGCCCCTTGTACCCCGCTGCCTCGCAGAGCGCGCGGTGGAACTGGAACTGGAGGATATGGGCGAAGAAGTACCGGATGTACGGGACGCTCGCGGCCACATGGTACTTCGCGCCAGGATCGAAGTCCGACTCGGAGCGAGGCACCGGCGGCACGACTCCCTGGTACCTCCTCCGGAGCTCCCAGTAGGCCTTGTTGTATCCCTCCGGCTGGATGTCCCCCGAGAACACCCCCCAGCGCCACCGGTCGACCGAGACGGCGAACGGCAGGAAGGCGATCTTGCCGAGGGCCTCGCGGAGGAGGAGCGAGAGATCGCTGGAGGCGGGGGGCAGCTGGTCCACGAGCCCGATCCGCTGGAGGTACTCCGGGCTGACCGAGAGCCCGATCGTGTCGCCGATGGCCTCGTGAAACGCGGGGTTGGGGCTGTCGCGGTACAGGAGCGGCAGGTGGTTGTACGCGCGCTGGTAGAAGGTGTGGCCGAGCTCGTGGTGGATCGTCTGGAAGTCGCCGGCCGTGATCTCGATGCACATCTTGATGCGCAGATCCTCCTCGTCATCGATGTTCCACGCGCTCGCGTGGCAGACGACGTCGCGATCCGCCGGCTTGACGAAGAGCGACCGCTCCCAGAAGGTGGCCGGGAGCGGCTCGAACCCGAGCGAGACGAAGAAGCGCTCGCCCGTCTTCACCATCTCGATCGGCGTGTACCCCTTCGCCTGCAGCGCGGCGTCGAGATCGTAGATCGGCGCGGCGCCCTCGGGCTCCATGAGATCGTAGAGGTTGCTCCAGTCCTGCGCCCACATGTTGCCGAGCAGATCCGCCCGGATCGGGCCCTTGCCGGGCGCGACGTCCTCGCCGTACTTCGCGGCGAGCCGGCCCCGCGCGTAGCAGTGGAGCGCGTCGTAGAGCGGCTTGACCTGCCCCCAGAGGCGATCGACCTCCCGCGACAGCACGCCGGGCCGCATCTCGAATTTCGAGCGCCACGCGTCGCCTGTGTCCTTGAACCCGAGCTCGCGGGCGCCCTGGTTCGCCAGCTGGACGAGCCGCGTGAAATCGGCCCGCATGGGGGCAGAGACCGTGTGCCAGCCGACCCACGCCCGCTTCAGCTCCTCGGGGTCGCGGCTCTTCGCGAGGGTCCTGCTCAGGTCCTCGAGAGTGAGGCACTCGCCGCTCGCGGGGCAGTATTTGCCCGCTCCGTACATGGCCTCCAGCCTCGACGCGATGGTCGCGACCTCCTTCGTTTTCGCGGGATCGGCGGGCGCGTAGAGCGTGAGGGACGTTCGCAGGAGCTCGAGCCGGCGGCGGACGTCATAGGGCAGATCGAGGTCGAGGAAGCGGGCGGCCCGCTTCGCGTAATCGGCCTGCACCCCGAGCAGCTTCGCGCTCGCCGCGGCCGCGAGGATCTCGGTGTCGACGGTGATGTACGTCGCCGCCACCCACGCCGCGCGGTTGTTGAAGGTGCTGAGCTCATGCAGCTCCGCCTCGGCCGCCTCGATGAACCGCGCGGCCTCCTCCGCCGCCGGGTCGGTGGCGGGCTGCGGCGGCGTGGGCGGGGCGGGGTCGGAGCAGGCCGCCGTGAGCGCGAGCATGCTGCAGGGCAACGCGACGACGAACATCGGAATGCGCACCATTTCTCGCCGCTCCTCGATCGCGGACAGCTCCGGCGTACGACCGTCCCTCCACCCCGGACGCGCAGAGGGCGCGGGGTGCGCTTCGGCGCCGCGATCCTGGTGGGGCTCCTAAGGCCGCTCGCCGGCTCCAGCAATCCTCCCGGGCGCGCGGCGGCGAGGGCCGAGAGGCGGCAAAGTCCGCTCGATCCAGGTCATCGCGCCAGCCTGGAGGTGGCCTCTCGCCGCGAGATCGCTCAAGATCCGCCGGAGATGGGCAACCGCCCATGAAAGGGAGGAAGCGAGCATGGCCGTCCAGCTCAATCACACCATCGTCCCGGCGCGGGACAAGACGACGTCCGCCACCTTTTTGACCGAGATCCTGGGCCTCTCGGCGCCGGTGCCGTTCGGGCACTTCTTGACGGTGCGGCTCGATAACGACGTCACGCTCGACTTCATCGACACCCCTGGCGAGATCCGCTCCCAGCACCTCGCCTTCCTGGTCAGCGAGGCCGAGTTCGACGAGATCTTCGGTCGAATCCGCGAACGCCAGATCCCGTACTGGGCCGATCCCAGAGCGCAGCACCCCGGGGAGATCAACCACCATGACGGCGGGCGCGGCGTCTACTTCCCCGATCCCGCCGGGCACTTCCTCGAGATCATCACCCGTCCTTACGGCAGCGGCGGCGGATGACCGGGCGATCGTTCGATCGGGGGAAAGAGCCCCTCCTCGATTGAGAGAGGCTCGCCGCCGTCTCGGTGGGGATCCCCCCGGTGGGCCTGCGCGCCCTGCCTGGGCCGCAGCGAGCGCGCCGTGGCGGAGCGCTGCGCGGTAAGGTCAACCTCACCATTTCCTCCCGCGCGTTTCCTGTCTAGCTTTGGGTCCATGCTTCGCACCTCCACCCTCCTCGTCACCCTCGCCATCGCCGGCTGCGGCGGCGCCCCGACGCCGCCGCAGGAGCCCCCGCGACCGGCGCCGATCGCCGCCGAGCCCGAGCCGGAGCCCGAGCCCCCGCTCGACGACGCGCCGATGCTCGACGTGATCGCCGCGCAGCCGACCGAGATCCTGCTGGACGGCAAGCCCATCGGGACGACGCCGATCTCGGGGCGCAAGGTCGCGCCCGGCTCGCACGAGGTGACGTTCGTGGACCCGGAGCGCGGCAACCGGACCATGATGGTGACGCTCGAGCCCGGCGACGCGAAGACGGTCCAGTCGGACCCGCCACCTTCCCTCGTGGAGGCGAGCGGCGGCGCGACGGGCGACAAGCAGGGCGAGAAGAAGTAGCGTCAGGAGAGCGAACGCGTGCTCGGGCGCGAGGAGCGCGAGATCTCCCCTGCGGGATGGGCCATGGCGAACGGGGAGCGACCTGGTAACCATCGTCGCTATCTTCGACCCGATGGGTGATCGATGGAGCTTCCGTCAATGGTTGCGGGCAACGCTGCTCGGGCGAGCCGTCGAGCCCTCGAGCCATGAGCCTTCGCGGATCAGCCATTCCTGCTACAGGACGCCGGCCCCTCGCGGCGAGCCGCGGCGCGACGGCTCGCCACCCCACGCTGCCGGCGATGTCGTCACCTCCGACACAGCGCTGACCGCGTTGATGCTCGGGGCCCAAGAGCCCTACTTGAAGACCAGCGAGCTCGATACGGTGCGCATCGACCCTCCGGGGCTCTTGGATTCGTGGTCCGTCACCGGAGTGAGCCAGTGGTTCTGGCAATACCAGCGCCGCAACCTCATCCTCTTCGAGAGAGGAGAGAACCGATACATCTACGTTCCCGCGCGGCGGGCGCTCACGTGGGCCCTGGCGGGAGGCGTCGTGCCCCGAGATGCCCTCGAGGATCGAGCGCGCGAGGGGGCTATGCATGCGGAGCCGGCGGATCGGGTGCGCCTCGAGCACCTGCGCGGCTGCGCTCTCGACAGCGCCCCTGGCGGGGACGGGTGGGCGGCGCTCGTCCAGCGCGTGCGCGGCGAGGCGCCGCCGCAGCCAGGCGACATCGATCTCGCGAGGTTCGTACATCGCGATCTCTGGAGGGCCGCCGACTCAGCGCTCCTCGAGTCCATGGCCGGCGCCTTCGGTGTGCTGGACCTGCTCGCGGTGTTTCAGGGGCTCGGCAGCCACGAGTTCACGCTCCCACGCGTGCTCTTCGGCGGAGAAGCCGAGCAGTTCATCGACGAGCGCCTCGGCGGCCGCACACCAGGGCACGTCCGCGACGAGCTGCAGCGCGGAGCACCTGCCGCACGGTGGAGCGACGGCCCGCGGCGGCTGGCAGCTGTCGTCGATCGGCGTCACGCGCTCGACGGCTGCGTCGGCGGCCATGAAGCGGAGCTCGCGCTGGTCCGCCTGGAGCTGTCCACGAGCGGGTGGGTGTACGAGCGCAAGGTGCTCTGGGCCGACGCGGAGGAAGGCGAGCCGATGAGCTGAGCTTCACGGGGATCCCAGGACCTGCGCCAGCACGCGCTGCCCGCGGCGGCGCCGCGATCGCCGGCGCGCCGAGCCGATGTGGCGGCGGCGCGCCAGCCGTCCCCCGTCTGTCGCCAGCCCTCGCCCGCTGCGCTAAGCTGCGTGCCATGGGCGATGGCGCCGCCAGCCGACGCATGAGCGCCGCCGAGTACCTGGCGTGGGAGCGCGAGCAGCCCGCGAAGCACGAGTACCACCTCGGTGAGGTCTTCGCGATGGCCGGCGGCAGCCCGCGGCACAACTTCCTGTCGACCGCCGCGGGCGCAGAGCTCCGCGCGGCCGTGCGCGGCAGGGGGTGCCACGTGCTCTCGTCCGATCAACGGATCTCGGCCAGACAGGGAGAGCGCTACGTTTACGCGGATGTCGTCGTCGTGCGCGGCGGCGTGCAGACCGAGCCAGGCGCCGGCGACGTCCTCTCGAACCCACTGCCATCGTGGAGGTGCTCTCGCGCAGCACCGAGGCCTTCGATCGGGGCGAGAAGTGGGAAGGGTACCAGCGGCTCCCCTGCCTGACGGACTACCTGCTCGTCTCACCATGGCACGTGCGTATCGAGCACTATCGACGCGAGGGGGACGGCTCCTGGCGGTATCGCGTGCTCGAGCGGGGCGATACGATCGCCCTGGCGAACGGCGCCCAGATCTCGGTCGACGCCATCTACGACGGCGCCTTCGAGATAGAAGCCGACTGACCTCGCAGAGTTTCACCGCGGGCGGCCGGATGTGGCAGCATGGGGCCGGAGGAGACCCTACCTTGCGCCTCGGGATCGATTTCGGAACCACACGGACCGTGGTCGCGTGCTGCGATCGCGGAAACTACCCTGTCGTCAGCTTCCAGGACGCCGCGGGGGACACCGTGGATTTCTACCCCTCCGTGGCCGCCGAGCGGCGGGGGGAGCTCCGGTTCGGCTTCGACGCCCTCGCGGTCGCCTCGGACCCCGAGTGGACCGTGCTCCGGTCGTTCAAGCGCGTGCTCTCCGGCCCGCGCGCGTCGCCCGACGTCGAGGTCGAGATCGGCGGGACGAAGCTCCGGGTGCTCGATCTCCTGACCCTCTTCCTCGGGTCGCTCCGCGACGCCGTCCTGAACCGGTCGAACCGGCCCAAGAAGGACGACGACGGGCGCCTCATCTCGGTCGTGGCGACCCCGGCGAACGCGCACGGGTCGCAGCGGTTCGTGACGCTCGACGCCTTCCGCCGCGCCGGCTTCGAGATCATCGCGCTCCTGAACGAGCCGTCGGCCGCCGGCTTCGAGTACACGCACCGCCACCGCAGCACCATCACGTCGAAGCGCGAGCACATCGTCGTCTACGACCTCGGCGGCGGGACGTTCGACGCGTCGCTGGTCCACATGACCGGGCGCAGCCACGACGCCGTGACGACCGCGGGCCTGAACCACCTCGGCGGCGACGACTTCGACGCCGCGCTGGCCTCGATGGCGCTCGACGCGGGCAAGATCGAGAAGATCGAGCGTGAGGGGCTGCCGGCGCGCGCGCTCGCGGCGCTCGTGGACCAGTGCCGCGAGGCGAAGGAGCGGCTCAACCCGAACTCCCGGCGCATCGTGATCGACCTGGAGGCGTGCCTCGGCGACCTCTCGCCCGCCAGCGAGGTGACGATCGCGACCGCCGACTACTACGACCGGTGCGTGCCCCTCGTGGAGTCGACCATCACGGCGATGCAGCCGGTGATCGCGCGCCTCGACGCCGGCGCGGGCGAGGCGCTCGCCGACATCGCGGGGATCTACGTCGTCGGCGGCGCGAGCTCGCTGCCCATCGTCGCGCGGACGCTGCGCGAGCGCTTCGGGCGCCGCGTCCATCGCTCCCCCTACCCCTCGGCGGCCATCGCGATCGGCCTGGCCATCGCCGTCGACGAGGACGCGGGCTTCGAGCTCTCCGACCGGCTCTCGCGCCACTTCGGGGTGTTCCGGGAGGGCAGCGGCGGGGACGAGGTGGTCTTCGACCCGATCTTCGACCGGGAGGCGCGCATCCCGTCGAGCCACGAGGCGCCGGTGGTCTCGCGGCGGGTGTACCGGGCGGCGCACAACGTCGGCCGCTACCGGTTCGTCGAGTGCGCCGCGCTCGACCGGCTCGGCGTGCCGCACGGCGACATCACGGCCTTCAACGAGATCGTATTCCCCTTCGACAGGCGGCTCCGCGACCGCGCCGCCGAGCTCGGCGGGGTGACCGTCGAGCGGATGGGCAGCGAGGGGCCGCTGATCGAGGAGCAGTACGCGATCACCTCACACGGGATCGTCGAGGTGACGATCACGGACGTGGAGGCGGGGTACCGGCGCGTCTACCAGGTCGGGGCGTGAGGGCATAGGCGATGCCCGAATCGAGCGTGGACCGCACGAGGAGCCCGCCCAGATCCGCCCCGAGCTCGACGAGCGTCCGCGCGATGGCGGGCTGGATCCCCGTCAGGAGCACCTGCGCGCCGAGCAGGTTCACCGCGCGCGCCGTCCGCACCAGCGCGCTCGCGACCTGGGTGTCGATGGTCGGCACGCCCGTGACGTCGAGGATCACCATCGAGGCCTGGTGGGCGACGATGCCTGCCAGCAGGATCTCGAGCACCTGCTGGGCCCGCGGCGCATCGATGTTGCCGATGAGCGGCATCACCACCACGCCGCGCGCGATCGGCAGCAGCGGGGTGGAGAGGGCGCGCAGCCTGGCCTCCTGCAGGTGGATGATCTCGTCCTGAAGCCGCTGAGCCTCGGCCTCGGTCGCTCGGCTCTCGGTGACCTCCACGGAGATCCCGCACACAGCATGCAGCCTGCCTCGTGAATCCCGCAGCGGGAACCTCGTTGTCACGAAGGCATGGACGCGGCCATCGAGCAGGAGCTGCTCCTCCTTGACGAGCGGCGCCTCCGTCGCGATGACCTGCCGGTCCAACTGCGCGAACGCCTCGGCGAGCTCCGAGGGCATGACATCGGGATCGGCGCGCCCGAGCACCGCGTCGCGGGAGAGGCCCATGAGCCGCTCGAAGTGCCTGTTGACGAGCGCGTAGCGGCCGTTCAGATCCTTGACGTAGACGGCGCTGGGCGCGTGCTCCACGATTGCGGTGACGAATGCCGCGCTGTCCTGGTACGCCTGCTGGGCGCGCATCCTGTCGGTCACGTCGAGGTTGATCCCGATCACGTAGCGCGCGCCGCCCACGTCGGCCGCCGACATCCTGGTCTCGGTCCAGACGGTGCGGTCCTCGGTGCGCTCGAGGCCGGCGTCGGCCGTGTTGTACGCGGTCGGCGCCATGATCACGCCTCCGCCGCTCCGGATCACCTGATCGAAGTGGGCAGTGTATCCGCCCGCCAAGGCGACAGGGTCCTCGTACATATTGTGCTTGCCGACCATGGCCTCCTTCGACGGAACGGCCAGTATCTCGCGGTTCCGTCGGTTGATGTCCACGAGTGCGCCGTCGGCGCCGTAGAGCGCCGACGGGACCGGCAGGTGCTCGAAGACGCCCTGGTACAGCGCCGCCTGCGCCTCCGCGGCCTGGGCGCGCTGCTCCAGCGCCTTGACCTCGCAGCGGAGCCGCTCCAGCTCAGCCTGCAGTCCCTCGATGTCCGTGCCTCCCGGGGTCATCGGCTCTACCTTTTCAGCTCGCGAGTGGCCATCGCGCCCAGGTCGTAGACATTCATTATTACACGCTGGACAGTTACATGTTCCGTCCAGCATTGCCAAGCCGATTTGCTGAGCTTGGCTTTCAGCGATTGAGCGCGTGGTGGCGCCCACACCTGCGCGGGACCTGCGCTATGGGTCGCGTCAGGCCGCGTGGGGTCGCCGCGTTGATGAGCGGGGAAGCGGAGTGCGCGCTACGGGACGATCCGACGCAGCGCCTCGACCAGGATCGGCAGGGTCGCCAGCGCACCGAGCGTGGTCACGACCGCGGTGGCCGCGGCGAACTGGCCATCGCAGCCGTACCGCGCGGCGACGATCACGGACACCATGGACGTCGGCATGGCGGACTGCAGCACCGCCACCTCGGAAGAGGGCCGCTTCAGGCCGAGCGCGACCGCGGCGCCGAGCGCGACAGCGGGCGACAGGAGCAGCTTCACGGCGGCGACGGCCGCGAGCGGGCGCACGCGGCCGCGGAGCGAACCGAGGTCGAGGCTGAGGCCCAGCGCGAGGAACACGAGCGTCGGGGTCGCGCTCCCGAGCGCGCCGAGCGCGTGCTCCAGCCACACAGGCAGCGGGATCGGCGCCGCGTGGAGCGTGAGGCCGACGGCGATCGACAGCACGTTGGGGTGCAGGAGCACCGCGAGCAGGCCCCGCCCATCCCCGCCGCCGCCCCCGCCCATGCGCGCGGCGAGCGCGACGCCGAAGGTCCACAGGAGGAACGCGGTGACGATGCTGTCGACGAGGATCGCCGTCCCCGCCGCGCCGCCCGCGTCGCCGTAGAGGGCCAGCACGACGGGCACGCCGAGGAAGCCGGTGTTGGAGAAGCTGCCGACGAGGCCGGCGGCGCCCTGCGCGGCGCGCGGGAGCCCGAGCGCCCGCGCCACCGCGACCCCCGCGAGGGCGGACGCGAAGAGCGCGACCGTCGACGCGGCGACCGCGCCCCACGCGCCGTGGCCGATGCCCGAGCGGCGGAGCACGGTGACGATCAGCGCGGGCGTGGTGACGTCGATGACCAGCCGGTGCAGCACGGCGGCGTCCGCCTGGCCGGCCCGGCCCAGCGCGCGCAGCAGCACGCCGACCCCGAGCACCGCGAAGAGGGCCAGGAGCTGCGAGATCAGGTCGCCCGACGGCACGGGCCCGCTTTTAGCTCGGCGGCGGGCGGCGTCCAGCGCTCTCGCCGGTCATGCGGCCGGCCGGCAGCGGGGTGGGGAGGCAGCGGGGTGGGAGATCGAGACAGCGCCAGGAGCGCCGAGGAACGTTGCGTCCCGGCGCTCCCGCGCTTCTTCAGGGGGTCAGGGCACGAGGTCCTGCACGGCCTGCACCACCGCCTGGGCGTTCATGCCCAGCCGGTCCATCACGATGTCGCCAGGGGCGCTCGTGCCGAAGCGGTCGATGCCGAGGGCGATCCCCTTGGAGCCGACCCACCGGTGCCAGCCGAAGGTGACGCCCGCCTCGATGGACACGCGCCGCGTGCACGCGGCGGGCAGCACGGCCTCGCGGTAGGCGTGATCCTGGCGCGCGAACCGCTCCACGCAGGGCATCGAGACGACGCGGACGCCGGGCCCGATGCGCTTCGCGGCCTCGACGGCGTGCTGCACCTCGCTGCCCGTCGCGATCAGGATGGTCTCGAGCGCCGCCGTCTCCTTGACAAGGACGTAGGCGCCGCGCCGGACGCCCTCGCGCTTGGCGGCGGCGTCGCCCGGAAGCAGCGGGACGGCCTGGCGCGTGAGCGCGAGGACCGTCGGGCCGTCGCTGCGCTCCAGCGCGGAGATCCAGGCGCCGGCCGTCTCCTCGGCGTCCGCCGGCCGGATGACGTCCAGATCGACGATGACGCGCAGCCCGGCGACGGTCTCGACGGGCTGGTGCGTCGGCCCGTCCTCGCCCACGCCCACCGAGTCGTGCGTGAAGATGTAGATGACCGGCAGGTGCGACAGCGCGGCCAGGCGGACGCTCGGCCGCAGGTAGTCCGCGAACACGAGGAACGTCGCGCCGCTCGGCCGAAGGCCGCCGTGGTACGCGATGCCGTTCATGATCGCGCCCATGCCGTGCTCGCGGATGCCGGCGCGGATGTTCCGGCCGCCGGGGTGCTCCGGATCGAAGTCGGTGCTCGACGCGATGTAGTTGAACGTCGAGCCGTAGAGGTCGGCGCTCGACCCGATGAGCGCGGGCACCGCCTCGGCGACCGCCTGCAGCACGGTCTCGCCGGCCTTGCGCGTGGCGACCTTGGTGCCGGCGGCGAAGGCGGGGACGCGCGCGTCGAGGTCCGCGGGGAGCTTCTTCGCGAGGCCGTCGTCGAGCTGGCGGGCGAGCTCCGGGTTCTTCGCGCGCCAGGCCTGGAAGGTCGCCTCCCACGCCCCCCGCACCTTGGCGAGCTCTTCCTTGCGCGTCGCGAAGAACTGCTTCACCTCCTCGCTGACGTAGAAGTGCTCCGCGGGCAGCCCCAGGTTCTTGCGGGCCTGATCCACGAACTTGGCGCCGCCCTCGCCGTGCGCCTTCTGCGTGCCGGCGACCTCCGGGATCCCCTTGCCGATGAGGGTGTGGGCGACGACGAACTTCGGCTTTCCGCTCTTCGACGCCCGCGCCTCGGCGAGCACCCGGTGGACGGCCGCCAGATCGTTGCCCTGCTCGATGTGGAGCACCTCGAAGCCGTAGGCCTCGAAGCGCTTGGCCGTGTCCTCGCTCTGGGTCTTGATCGCCATCGCGTCGAGGGTGACGTCGTTGGCGTCGTAGATGAGGATCAGGTTGTCGAGCTTGAAGTGCCCCGCGAAGGAGGCCGCCTCGGCGGCCACGCCCTCCTGGAGGCAGCCGTCGCCGGCGAGGCAGTAGACGTTGAGATCGAAGATCGTGTGCTCCGGCGTGTTGTAACGCGCGGCGAGCATCTTGGCGGCCACCGCGTGCCCGACGGCGTTGCCCACGCCCTGGCCGAGCGGGCCCGTCGTCGCCTCGACGCCCTCGGTGTAATGGTACTCCGGGTGGCCGGGCGTCTTCGACTCCCACTGCCGGAAGCGGCGGACGTCGTCGAGGGACACCGGATAGCCCGAGAGGTGCAGCCAGGCGTAGAGGAACATGCTGCCGTGACCGGCGGACAGGACGAAGCGATCGCGGTTCAACCAGTGCGGTTCGCTCGGATCGTGGCGGAGGATGTCGCCGTAGAGCGCGGCGCCGATCTCGGCGGCCCCTAGCGGTAGGCCGAGGTGACCGGATGAGCAGGCGTGGACGGCATCCATGGCGAGGCCGCGGGCGATCGAGGCCGCGGCGGCGAGCTTGGCGAAATCAGGCATGGCGCGCACTCTAACCTACTTCGTCGCGAAGCGCGCCCCTTCGCGAGGCCCCCCACCCCGCCGCCCGGCGCCTGGACCGCGCCGAGCGCGCCTCGGCGCTCGCGTGACTGTCCAGGCGCTCGTGGGGCGCGCGGGGCCGCGGAGCGGAGATCGGGTCGAGCCGGTCATCAATCCCCCCTCGGCGAACGTCGCTCCAGCTGGCGCTCACGGAGCCCCGACCGCTGGTCGCGCTTTCACCCCCACCTGGGCCGTCGTCGGGGTCGCCCAGCCTGGACCGAGCCGCCGCGGACCACGCCCGACGCCGGCGCGCTCGCGTGCGTCAGGGGGCGGAGACCGCGACGAAGCCGTCCTTGCCCGCGGCGGTGAGCGGGCCGGCGCCGAAGTCGGCTGTACCCGTGAAGTCGCCGACGAGCGCGATGCGGTCGGCGCGATAGGTCGTCAAGCCTCTTATCGTGGCGGGCGTGCCCGTGAACGTGCGGCGCCAGAGCTCCGCGCCGGAAGCATCGAGCTTGACGAGGGACTGCGCTCCCAGGACGAGGATGTTGCCGGCGGAGTCCGTGACCACGGCGTCGCTCGGAGCCTCTCGGTGCCAGAGATAGTCGCCGAGCGGGCTCAGCTTCAGCACGAAGTGTGTTCCGGCGGGGACTGGCCCACCGCCGAGATCCAGATTTCCCAGGCTGCGGCCCACGACCACGACATTATCTTCGGGGTCGACGGCGACATCCTTTGCCACTCCTCCGTCATCCGAGAAGTTCGGCGCCGACGGTCCGGACAGGAGCTTTCGCCAGAGCGTGGTGCCCGCAGGGTCTCGCTTCTCGACATGGAAATAGTAGGCGCAGGGGCATAACCCTGGGCCCTCGGTGTGCCCCATGGCCAAGAGGACGTTGCCGGCGCTGTCCATGGCGATCCCGCCCGGGCTGTCGAACGACCGATGGGAGAAGCCCCACATGTACTCGCCCGCCGCATCGTAGGTTCTCACGCTCATGCCGGTGTCGACGGAGCTCGGGTAGACGAACAGCGCAGCGGAGGTGCCCCCGGCGCCTGCCGCGATGTCTCGCAGGTTGATCGAGCTCGCGGTGCTCCCGGTGATGTATCCGTGGCTGAAGAGGTGGTTCCCGTCCGGATCGAGCTTGACGAAGAAGACGGCGCTCGGCGAGAAGTCATAGGCCCAGGGGAGCGGGCCGCTTCCGAAGTCCACAGGCGGCGGCCCGTCGAAGGTGGCGCCGCCATAGGTCCCGCCGAGGAGGATGTTGCCGCTCGCGTCGAGCGCGATCTTGGTTCCGGCTTCCCCGTACGGACTGCTGCCGAATCGTCTGCTCCATATCGCATGGCCTGCCGGGTCGAGCTTGAGCACGAACACGTCCGCGGATCCTGCGCTCACGAGCGGCCCCGCCCCGAAATCGACCGTCCCCACGAACGCGCCCGTCACATAGAGGTTGCCCGCGGCGTCCGTCGCGACGCCGTAGGCGGCGTCAGCGCCGGCGCCGCCCAGCGCGGCGGACCAAAGCGGCGGAAGCGAGCATTGCCCCGTACCATCGCAGTCCTCGTCGGCCTCCGAGGCGCAGTCTTCAGCTGACGGCGTGATCTCGCCGGTGCACGGGCCATGGCCAGATCCGTCTGGTAGGCAGGTCTGAACACCGGCGGTGCAGAGCCCCACGCCTTGCGTCCCCGGTAGCCCCGAATAGCAGCTCAGGTGCGACCCCGGCTCGCAAACCGCTGTGCCGCCACCGCCGCCGCCGGTCGCCGGCTCTCCCCCCGCGCCTCCCTGCCCGCCGCCGCCGGTCGCCGGCTCTCCCCCCGCGCCTCCCTGCCCGCCGCCGCCGGTCGCCGGCTCTCCCCCCGCGCCTCCCTGCCCGCCGCCGCCGGTCGCCGGCTCTCCCCCCGCGCCTCCCTGCCCGCCGCCGCCGGTCGCCGGCTCTCCCCCCGCGCCTCCCTGCCCGCCGCCGCCGGTCGCCGGCTCTCCCCCCGCGCCTCCCTGCCCGCCGCCGCCGGTCGCCGGCTCTCCCCCCGCGCCTCCCTGGCCGCCGCCGGTCGCCGGCTCTCCCCCCGCGCCTCCCTGGCCGCCGCCGGTCGTGCAGCCGAGGGTCAGCGCCATCCCGAGCATCGCAGCCCCTCTTAGCCCCTGCCACACCCGAGCATCTCCGTGCCTCACGTGCTCCACCTTTCCGATCCGCGTATTGACGACGGGTTCCCGAGCGCTTCCCTGGTTCTGGACGCGAGAGGAGCGCGGGCCACGAGGCGCTAGATGCGCCGGCGCGTGCGCACATTCATCTCGCGAGAAGCCCGATGGAGCGTGAGAGCCGAAAAAAGCGGAGGCCTCCTCGCGGAGGAAAGCAAGTGAGGCGAGCCGACATGGGACCTCGGAACGAGGCGAAAACCGCCCATCTCATGCGTACTCATGCGTACGTCGATGGAATGGATGACCCGTGTGGCTCAGCCTACCCTCTCCACCGCACCCTACAACCCTCTCCGCTTCCGCCTACAAAGGGTATGTTAAGGCTGAACAGCCCGTGGTACGAACGGAAGAAGAGAAGACGGAATGTTTCCTGTGATGGGGCCGCCGGCTCACAGTGTACGCATTTGCTCGCTCGCCGTCCGTTGGGGCACGCCGACCGGGCGCACGAGGCTCGCGCGATCGCGCTGAGCCGGCAGAGACCCATGCAAGAACAAGAAACGCCGCTCTCTGGCCTCGTCCTCATCGTGGACGATAGCGCGGACAACCTGACCGTGCTGTCGCACGCGCTCATGTCGGATGGCCTGGAGGTCGCTGTCGCGCGCGACGGGGAGGAGGCGATCGAGCTGGTCAGCCGGGCCCAGCCGGACCTCGTCTTGCTCGACGCGCTGATGCCCGGCCTCAGCGGGTTCGAGACGTGCCGGCGGCTCAAGGCCGATCCGGCGACGCAGGGCATCCCCGTCATCTTCATGACGGCGCTCGCTGAAGCGAGGTTCAGGCTCCAGGGCTTCCGCGTGGGCGCCGTCGACTATGTGACAAAGCCGTTCGAGAAGACCGAGCTCCTGGCGCGGGTGCACACCCAGATCTCGCTCCGGCGCGCAACGCGGGCTCTCGAGGAGCGCAATACGAGGCTCTCGGAGGAGATCCGGGAGCGCGCCAAGGCGGAGGAGGCGCTGGCGCAGGCCGTGCAGATGCTGCGCGACACGAACGAGCGGCTCTCGCAGCAGCTGACGCAGAGCGAGCGCGCCGAGGCGGCCAGGGCGGCGCTGCAAGAGCAGATCATCGCGGCCCAGCGGGAGCGGCTCCTCGAGCTGTCCGCTCCGCTCATCCCGATGATCGATGGCGTCCTCGTGATGCCCCTCATCGGCGCGGTGGACGTCGAGCGCGCCGGACAGGCGGTCGAGACAGCGCTGCGCGGGGCGAGCGAGCGCAGGGCGGACTATCTCATCATTGACATCACCGGCGTGAAAGCAGTAGATGAGACGGTTGCGCGCATGCTCGTGCAAGCCGCGATGGGGCTCTCGCTGCTCGGCACGCAAACGGTCGTCACGGGCATCCGCGCAGAGGTAGCGCAGACGCTCGTGGCGCTCGACCTGCAGCTCGAACAGCTCGTGACGAAGGCCACCCTGCAGTCGGGCGTGGAGCACGCGCTGCGGACACGCGACCGCCGCCAGCGCAAGCCCGAGCGCTGAAGTACCGGAGAATTCCGTTGTTCGCCCGGCGTCTCCGCCGGCCCCGAAGAGGAGCTGAACCGGGATGGATCTGAGAGACTACGTTGTGGGGGAGGTGATGCACGAAGGGGCCGAGACCCGCGTGTGCCGCGCGGTCCATCGTCCCTCCGGCGACAGGGTGGTGCTCAAGCTCCCCGTGGCGGCCGCGCCGAGCGCGCGCGTGACGGGGCGCATCCTGCATGAGCATCACATCCTGACACAGCTGAGCGAGGTGTCAGGGGTGGCGCGGGCGCGGGAGCTCCTGCCGCGGGGCGGCACGGTCGCGCTGGTGATCGAGGACCCCGGCTTCCGGTCGCTGGATCTAGAGCTCGCCGAGCGCGGGCGCCTGCCGGTGGAAGCGGGGCTGAGGCTGGGAGCGCTCCTCGCTCGAGCCCTCGAGGCCGTGCACGCGGCCGGCATAACACACAAGGATATCAAACCCCAGAACGTGCTGGTCGACGCGGCGTACGCGCAGGTCAAGCTGCTCGACTTCGGCATCGCCTCGTCGCTGCCGCTGGAGGCGACGGCGGCGAGCATCCCCGAAGGGCTCGAGGGGACACTGGCGTACATGTCGCCCGAGCAGACGGGCCGCACGGCGCGAGCGCTCGATCCCCGCACCGATCTGTACTCGCTCGGAGTGACGCTCTTCGAGGCGCTCTCGGGGCGGCTGCCGTTCACCGAGCGCGACCCGCTCTCGCTGGTGCACGCGCACCTGGCCAAGGAGCCGCCGTCCCTCGACGAGGTCGCCCCCGACGTGCCTCCGGGCCTCGCGGCGATCGTGACCAGGCTCCTCGCGAAGAACCCTGACCGGCGGTATCAGACGGCCAAGGGGGCGGCGGAGGACCTGGAGCGAGCGCTGCGCATGTGGCGAGCGGGCGGCGCGGTGGAGCGCTTCACGCTCGGGGACAAGGATTTCTCGCAGAGGCTGCGGCTGCCGGACGTCCTCGTCGGGCGGGAGCACGAGCGCGATCTCCTGGGCGCGGCCTTCGCCCGCGCCGCCGGGGGCGCGGCGGAGCTCGTGCTCATCGGCGGCCCGTCCGGCATCGGCAAGACGGCGCTCGTGCGCACCGTCTACCAGGACATCGCGCGCGCGGGGCGCGGGCTCCTGATCTCGGGCAAGCACGACCAGCTCGCGCGGTCGACGCCCTACGCGGCCATGGCGCAGGCGTTCGGGGCGCTGATGCAGCAGTGGCTGGCGAGCCCGAGGCCGGCGCTCACGGCGTGGCAGGAGCGAATCAGGGCCGACGTGGGGGACAACGCCCGGCTCATCGCCGACGTGGTGCCGGAGCTCGACCTCATCATGGGCAAGCTCGCGCCGGTGCCGCCGGTGCACGGCGAGCAGGTGCTCGCACGCCAGAGGCTGACCTGGCTGAGCTTCGTGCGGGCGGTCACGACGCCGAACGCGCCGCTCGTGATGTTCCTCGACGACATGCAGTGGGCCGACAGCGCCACGCTGGAGATCCTGAGGACGCTGCTGACCGACGCAGAGCGGAGAGAGCTGCTCGTGATCGCGGCGTACCGCGACAACGAGGCGCCCCCCGAGCACCCGCTGTGGAGGCTCGTGGCGTCGGTCGAGGAGAGCGGGGCGAGGGTGTCGAGGATGTCGGTGCGCCCCCTGTCGGCGGAGCACGTGCAGGCATGGGCAGCCCGGGCGCTGAACAGCGAGGCGGCGCGGGTGGAGCCGCTCTCGCGCATCCTGGGGCAAAAAACGCGAGGAAACCCGTTCTTCATGGAGCAGCTGCTGCTGTCCTTGCACCGGCAGGGCAAGGTGGCGCGGGACCCGGAGAGCGGCGCGTGGCGCTGGGGCCAGAAGGAGATCGAGCAGGCGCAGGTGACCGACAACGTCGTCGCCCTCCTGACGGACAAGCTGCTCGAGATGCCTGAAGCGACACAGCAGCTCCTGGGGCTCGCGGCGTGCGCGGGGCACGCCTTCCACCTCCACGACCTGGAGCGGCTCAGCGGATGGGAGCGCGCCCGGGTGACCGGCGCGCTCTGGCCCGCCCTGCGGGAGGAGCTGGTGGTGCCGGCCGATGGAGCCTACCGGACCGCGCAGGCGCTGGGAGAGGCCGGGACCGGAACCGGGACTGGAGAAGGAGCGCTCGACGCTGACTACCGCTTCTTGCACGACCGCGTGCAGCAGGCGAGCTACGAGCGGGCCCCGCCGGCGCAGCGCGTCCTGGCGCACCTGGAGATCGGCCGGCGGCTGTGGGCGCGGCATCGGGCGAAGGGGGGCACACCGCAAGAGCTCCTGGAGCTGGTGCGGCACCTCAACCTGGGCTCGGCGCGGATGGACTCCGCAGGTGAGCGCGAGGCGCTGGCGCGGCTGAACCTCGAGGCCGCGCGCGCCGCGAAGGCGGCGAGCTCGTACCGGCTCCTCCTGAGCCTCGCCGAGACCGCGCAGGGCTTGCTGGGCGATGACGCCTGGCGCAAGGACGCGCCGCTGTGCGCGGAGCTCGCGCTCGAGCAGATCGAGGGGGCCTTTCTGCTGCGGGAGTTCGACGACGTCGAGGCGCGGTGCGCGCGGCTGCTCGCCAGGCCGCTGCCGGCGCTCACGAGGCTCTCGGCGCACGAGATGCGCGTCCGCAGCGCCCAGGCGGCGGGCCAGTTCGCGCGAGGGGTCGAGCTCGGGCTCGCCGCGCTCACGGAGCAGGACATCGCATTTCCGGGCGCGGACGAGGCGCGCCGCGCCGCGCTCCTCGAGGAGTCCGCCGAGCTGGATCGATGGTTCGAGCGCGACCCGGACGCGTTCGAGCGGATGCCCCTCGATCCCTCCCCGGAGCAGGTGCTCATCGATGCGCTGACGATGCACCTCATGGTGTGCGCGGCGATCGGCGGTGCGCCGGTGCTGTCCGGGCTCGTGATCGCCCGCGCCGTGCTGAGGGTGCGAGAGCGGCGCGCGCTCACGCCGGTCTCTCCCTTCATCATCGTTTGCTTCGCGAACGTCTGGTCGCTCACCACAGGCATGTATCGTCGCGCCGCGTGCTGGGTCGGCCCTGGCGTGCGCGCAGCCGAGCGCGTCGCGTCGCCCTTTCTGGCAGAGTGTCTGTCCTTCCAGGGGCAGTACACGGCCTACGCCCGCCCCGCGGATGAAATGGGGCCCATCTTCGAGCGAACCTGCGCGACCGGCCTGAAGGTCGGCTCGTTCCAGGGGGCGAGCTGGGGGCTGGAAGGCGACCTGTTCTACTACCGCGTGTGGCGCGGCCAGCCGCTCGGGCAGCTCGAGGCGCACCGGGCGGCGCGCTGGGGGTTGATGCAGCGCGCGGGGACCGCGCTCGGGACGCACTATTTCGAGGCGATCGCGTCGTGGTGCGACCTCCTGACGACCGCCGGCGGCGCGGGGAGGCTCCTGTCGGACGAGCCGCTCTCACGGGGCTCGCGCTCCCTCCTGGCTGACGGAGACGGGATGGCAGCCGAGCTGGCGCGCATCCTCGAGGCGCACCTGTTCCTCGTCGCCGGCGCGTACCCGATGGCCCTCTCGCGGGCGCGGGAGGCCGAGCAGCTCCGCGTGTCCATCTTCGGCTTTCCCCCGGTCACGGACATACCGCTCTGGCTCGCGCTCGCGGCCGCGAGGTGCTGGCCGGAGGTCGCGGACGCGGCGGAGCGGGCCGGGCTCCGCGACGACATCGAGCAAGGCCTCGCGCGGTTGAGGTACTTCGCCGAGGGGAGCGCGGACAATTTCCTCCACAAGCTGCGCCTGCTCGAGGCCGAGCACGCCCGCGTGCAGGGCAAGACCGACGAGGCCATGGCCAGGTACGACGAGGCCATCGAGCTCGCGCGGGAGCAGCGGTTCTTTCACATCGAAGCCCTGGCGGCGCAGCTCTGCGCCGAGTTTCACCTCGAGGCGGGCAGGAGCCGTATCGCCGCGCTGTACCTGCGCGAGGCCAGGGACGCTTATGTTCGCTGGGAAGCGCACGCCGTGGTGGCCCACCTGGAGGCGAGATGGCCGGCCCTGCTCCGTGCGCCTGCCCAGCCCGCGACGGCGGAGCGCCGCCGCACGACGGGCGTCGCCACGCTGACCACCACGGGGGTCACCGGCGGCGCGCAGCTCGACGTGAACACCGCGGTGCGCGCGGCGCAGGCGCTGTCGAGCGAGCTCGATCCGGAGCGGGTCGTCGGGCGTCTGATGGAGCTCGTGCTGGAGAGCGCCGGGGCGCAGCGCGGCGTCCTGCTGCTGGGCGAAGGCGAAGAGCTCTCGGTCGTGGCGCGGCTCTCGGTGGAGGGAGGCCGCATCGAGACGGGCCTGTCCGAGCCGCTCTCGCAGAGCAGCGAGGTGGCGAGGACGGTGGCGCACTACGTGGCGCGCACGAACGAGCCGGTCGTGGTGGACGACGCCAGGTCGGACGCGCGCTTCGCGGCCGATCCGCACCTGGCCTCGCGCTCCGTGCTCTCGCTCCTCTCGCTCCCCTTGTCGCATCGAGGGCGCCTCGTGGGCGTGCTCTACCTCGAGCATCGCGAGGTGCCTGCGGCGTTCCCCGAGCGGCGGGTGGAGCTCCTGTCGGTGCTCGCCGCGCAGGCCGCCATCGCCGTGGAGAACGCCCTCCTCTACCGGGACCTGGAGGCCAAGATCAAGGAGCGCACCGCCGAGCTCCGCGTCGCCAAGGAGGCCGCGGAGCGCGCCAGCCAGGCCAAGAGCGACTTTCTCTCCAGCATGAGCCACGAGCTGCGGACGCCGCTCAACGGGATCATGGGTCATGCCCAGATCCTGGAGAGAACGCCCGACGTCCCGCCGGCGTGGCGGGAGGGCCTGCGGGTCATCCAGAAGTCGAGCGAGCACCTGCTCTCGCTCATCAATGACCTGCTGCACCTGGCCAAGATCGAGGCGGGCAAGATGGACTCCGTCCTGACGGAGTTCCGGTTGCCTGCGCTCGTGCGGACGGTGGTCGACCTGTGCCGGGTGCGCGCCGAAGCGAAGGGGATCACGTTCTCCCATGAGCTGCGCGGCCCTGCGCTGGAGGCCGTCCGCGCCGACGAGAAGCGGCTGATGCAGGTGCTCTTGAACCTCCTCGGCAATGCCATCAAGTTCACCGAGCGAGGAGGCGTGTCCCTCCATGTCGAGGTGCTGGAGGAGACCGTCCCCGCAGGGCGGGTGGTGCGGTTCCGGATCGAGGATACGGGTCCTGGGATCGCCCCGGAGCACCTGTCCCGCATCTTCGAGCCCTTCGAGCAGGTGGGGGAGCTGCGCGCGAAGAGCGAGGGCACAGGGCTTGGCCTCGCCATCACGAGGAAGCTCGTGCAACAGATGGGTGGTGCGATCGAGGTGCAGAGCGAGATCGGCGAGGGCAGCGTCTTCACCGTGACGCTCCCGCTCGCCGAGGCGCAGCTCGCGGCGAGCCCAGGCGACGCCAGGGGGTGGGACACGATCGTCGGCTATCCGGGGGAGCGCCGCACGATACTCATCGTGGACGACAATTCCGACAATCGCGCGGTGGTGCGCGGGCTCCTCGGCCCGCTCGGCTTCGAGCTGCGCGAGGCGGACGGCGGTGAGGCGGCGCTGCGCATGGCGGCGCAGCGCGCGCCGGCGCTCATCCTGCTGGACGTGTACATGAAGGACATGGACGGCTACGAGACCGCGCGTCGCCTCAGGCGCATGCCCGAGCTCCGGCAAGTCGTCCTCCTGGCTTCGTCGGCGAGCGTGTCCGAGGCCGAGCGGCAGCAGTGCGCCAGCGCCGGCTGCGATGACTTCTTGCCCAAGCCGATCGTGGCGAGCGCGCTCCTGGACAAGATATCGCGGTTGCTGGGCATCGAGTGGCTTCGCCGCGAGGAAGCCCCCGCCCGGGATGCGCCGGCGAAGGAGGCCGGAGGCGGCGGGCACCTCGCGGCGCCTCCGGCCGACGAGCTGGCGATCCTGTCGGCGCTCGCGAAGAAGGGGCTCGTCCACAAGATCGTGGAGGAGGCGGAGCGGATGGCGCAGCACGATCCGCGGCTCAGACCTTGGATCGAGCAGCTCACGACGCTGGCACGCAGCTACCAGACCCGGAAGCTGCGGGACTTCGTCGGCGCGTACGACCCAGTCGGCGCGGGCGGCGCCGACGGCCGCGCGGATCCGCAGGAATCGATGTAGCGAGTCCCCTCGGTCGGGGGACGATGCCCAGGGTGGGAGGGAGTGAGCCTCCAGGTCGCCCTGACCTTGGGTCCGGTCGCCAACCTGGGTCGGGTCGCCCTCAGCCTGCTGAGCGAGCCTCTGGAAGGGTGGTGAGCGCAGCCGGCGTGCTCGGCGCGACGCTGCGGTACCGATCGTGCCCAGGCGCCCTGTACAGCAGCACGCCGTCCTGGAGCCGCCCACCGGGCCGGATGAGCGGCAGGAGCCCCGCCCCCTGCTCTTCACCGCGGAGCACGTCGAGCTGCCACGCGGGCTCGACGCCTGCGGCCACGCGCGCCAGCCATGCCCGTCGGGCGTACCGCCGCGCCGCGCCGAGCGCGGCCAGCCCAAGCCCGAGGACGGCAAGGCGCGACGGCGACACCGCCACGGGTACCCCCTGTCGGGCGAGCTCCGCGCACGCTCCCCCGAGGAAGAGCCACACGCCCACGGTCGTGAGCACCCGATCGGGGCCGTCGTGCGAAGGATCCAGCCGCGCGCGCACGGCGCTCACGACGACGACGGCGTACGAGGCCCCGAAGACGAAGCCGAGCGGCCCCCCGAAGATGCTGCCGAACAGGGAGCCCCCAACGAACTCCCAGAGGGCGCTGCCCATATCTCCGTGCCTGATGACGCCCATGCCCGCGAGCGACAGGCCGGCGTTGAGCGCACCAGCGAGCGCGCCGCCCCAGACGCACCGCAGCGACGCGACTCGGGCGGTCGTCGCGCGCAGCGCGAAGCGGACCAGGATCAAGCTGAGCAACGCCGTCGAGAGGGCCACCACCGCGACGGCACCCGGCTGGACCTCGATCTTGTGGCGCGCTGTCGGGATCCCCTGGACCGCGGGCAGCGCCGCCGCCGCCGCGAGTGCGACGACCGCGGCGAGCACGATCCTGTCGGGCGTCAGCCAGAGGGGCGGGGACCAGGGAACGGGGGGCGTCGGGCGGTTCATGCGGCCTCCAGGGGCGCCGAGGACGCCCGGCGAGGGCGGCGGGGGCGCGCTCCTGCTCTGACCCGCCATCCAGACTCAGCCATGGAGCGCCTCGGGAGAGACTGCAACGTTTTTGAGGAGGCCCTCGGTGACGCCGCATCCCCACCTCGCCGACCGTCATCGCACCGTCGACGCGGGCGTTACCCCGACCTGGGGCCGGGTCGCCCGTTCGAGCAGCCGCTCCACCGTCGCGATCTGCAGGTCGCGCGTCTGGGCCGTGAGCGAATAGAGCATCGCCTCGCGGAAGAGGCGCTGCGCGGCGTGGTCGAGGAGGTTGGCGCTGCCGCCGGTCGCAGCGACCGCCGCGTGCGCGGCCCTGACGCCCAGATCGATGCACCAGGCCCGAACGCGGACCGCGTGCTCTGCATGGCCCTCCGCCTCCGGCCGGTCCGCCCATGCATCGACCTCGGCGCGGGCGGCCTGCCTCTCGTCCTCGAACGCCCGCGCGGCGCCCGCCAGGCGCGCGCTGCCGCGGCGCTCCGCCAGGTCCGCGAGCAGGGCCGCGGCGGCGCCGGCCGCGCCCAGGGAGAGCACCGAGGGCGTGAGCAGGCCCGCCACGTCGCGGGCGGCCTGCTGCTCGCGCGTCAGGATGGCGATCACCTGCTCGGGCCCGACGCGCAGATCGCGCAGCGTCAGCGACACCGTGGCCGAGGCGTTCATCGCGCTCAGGCGGAGCGGCGGCGATGCCTCGATGGAATCCCCCGCCTCCAGCGACGTCAGGACGTACACCAGGCGGCCGTCGGGGAGCGCGCCGGCGATGACCGCATCGTCGGCGATCCCATGGCCGGTCAACCAGGGCACGGCGCCCTCGAAGCGAAACCGGCCGCCGTCGGGCTCGACCCTGACCATCGGCGGGCCCGGGCGGCGGACGTGCGAGAAGCCCACGGTGCAAAAGCGCTCTCCCGAGGCGAAACGAGGCAGGACGCGCTCCTTGAGCGCCTCGTTGTCGCCGCGCGCGATGAGCGGGCACGCGGCGGCGTGCTGCATGTGGACGAACGCCGTCACACCGCAGGCGCCCGCGAGGATCTCCAGGACCTCGCGCGCGACCTGCGGCGGGGCGCCGTGGCCGCCGTAGCATGCGGGCGTCGCGATCCCGAGGAGACCTGCGTCCGCGAGCGCGCGGATGTGCTCTCGGGGAACCGCCGCGGCCTGATCCGTGGCGTTGGCCGAAGGGGCGAGCACGAGCGCCGCGAGCCGGCGGGCGCGCTCGATCAGCGCGGTGGAGCCGGCGGTGGCGGGCGGCGTGGGCGATCCGGGGGACATGCGAAGGGAGTGTAGGCCGCGGCGGCGACGCGACCCAGCGCCCCGACCCAGCGGGGCGCCGGCGGCGCCGCGCGCCTCCATATGCTGGAGGCTGCAGCCCCGAACCATGGTTCCGGTCGCTCCAGTATACCCGAAGCTCGGCGACGAGCCTTGTGCACCCACGCGATAAAATGGTCCCAGCTGCACGCTTCGAGCGATGAACACGAGCCAATGGCGGCGCGCAGATCTTCGATCGATGTGTCGGCAAATGGTTGAAGTCAACGCATAAGACAGCAAATTTACAACAACACTTCCTGAGCGTAGCTGTCTCCGATTTCTGTGGATACATGATAGCTCGAGTGGAGTACTTTCCACGTATGCTCCGCAGGCAACAGACAATGCAGCTCCGATGCGACGCGGCGGCTCGCCGCGCAACGCGCGCACTGGCTTCCTACGTGGGAGCCGCCGCGCTCCATGAACGCGGGCGGCAACGGCACGGTGCGTGGTGCGCCGCGCTCGCCCTCGCGCTTGGCGCTGCGGCGTGCGGCAGCGACGACACCGATGCCTCGAGCGCCGGTGACGCGGGCGGCGGCGGCGCCACGAGCGGCGGCGGCGCCACGAGCGGCGGCGGCGCCACGAGCGGCGGCGGCGCCACGAGCAGCAGCGGCGGAGGCGCGGGCACATCCAGCGGCGGCAACAGCACGAGCGGTCAGGGCAGCGGCTCGGCCTCGGCCGGGAGCGGTGGGAGCGGTGGCTCCGGCGGCAGCGCGAACGTCGACGAGCCGCCGAGCTGCGCGCCCGACGGACCTGGGCTCTCGACGTGCGGCCCGGACGGCAACGAGAGCTGCTGCACGAGCCTGCTGGTCACGGGCGGCACGTTCTATCGAACGTACAGCAACAACGGCAGCGGAGCGACCAACACGAGGGATCCCGCGACGGTGAGCTCGTTTCGCCTGGACAAATACGAGATGACCGTGGGCCGCTTCCGGCAGTACGTCGATTACCTGGTCGCCGGCGGCTCCCCGCCCGCGGCGGGCAGCGGCAAACACACGCATTTGAACGATGGCCAGGGCGTGGCCGACAGCGCGAAGCGCGGAAGCTTCGAGTCCGGGTGGAACTCGAGCTGGGACAGGTACATTCCGACGGGCCCGGGCGCGGCAGCCACGTGGACCAAGAACCTGACCCCCACCGTGTACGGCACCTGGACGGCGAACGCCGGCGACAACGAGATGCTGCCGCTCACGTTCATGAACTGGTACGAGGCCCACGCCTTCTGCATCTGGGACGGCGGCTTTCTGCCGACCGAAGCCGAATGGAAATACGCGACCGCCGGTGGAGACGAGCAGCGCATGTACCCCTGGGGCTCGATGGATCCCGGCTCTGGCAACCAGTACGCGATCTACGATTGCTACTATCCGAGCGGCAGGCGAGGCGGTTGTACGGGCGTCGTGAATGTGCCGGACGTCGGGAGCACGCCGCTCGGCGTCGGGCGCTATGGACAGTGGGATCTCTCGGGCAGCGTGTGGGAGTGGAACCTCGACGTCTACGCGAACTACGTGAGCCCCTGCGAGGACTGCGCGAACCTCACCGGCGCCACGAACCGGGTGCTGCCGGGCGGCGGCTTTCACACGGGGTTGATGCCTTACCTCCTGTCGTCGAATCGCTCGGCGGTCTCCTACGATCCGGCGAACTATCGCGGCGACTACGGCGTCGGCGTGCGCTGCGCGCGCACGCCGTAGCGCCGAGCCGTCGCCGAGGGCGGCCATCGTGCGACCGGACGCGAGCGAGCTGAGCTCGAGCGCGCGGTGCGCGGTGCCATCACGCGCCGGCGTGCGGCAGCGACGGACGCTGCGCTGGCCGAGCAGGACGAACACGAGGCACCCTGTGGCGGGGACGCCACAGAAGGGTGGATTTCGAAACGATCACCTGCCGGGATCCGCAAGCTGTCGAGCGGCTACGCGGACACGTCGAGGTGCGCCGCGGACCTTGCTGCGAGGTGGATCCTCCGGCAGGCTCCCGACATGACGTCCCTCGCCTTCGCGATGCCGGCGGAGATCGTCGACCCGAGCGTCGTCGCTCCGCCGGGCGATCTGTACAGCAACGAGCCGCCGATGGAGACCTACCAGCACCTCGTCCAGATGATCGTGCTGCTCGAGAGCCTGGAGCTCTTCTGGAAGGACCGGTCCGACTTCTTCGCCGCGGGGAACCTGACCATCTACTTCAGCCCCAGGCAGCTCAAGACCGAGCACTTCCGGGGCCCGGATTTCTTCGTCGTGCTCGGCACCGAGCGGAGGCCACGCAAGAGCTGGGTCGTCTGGGAAGAAGACGGCCGGTACCCGAACGTGATCGTGGAGGTGCTCTCGGAGAGCACCGAGGGCGCCGATCGCGGCCTCAAGAAGCAGATTTACCAGGACGTCTTCCGGACGCCGGACTACTTCTGGTTCCATCCGGAGACGCTCGAGCTCTCGGGCTTCCACCTCGTCGACGGGCACTACGAGCCGCTCTCCCCCGATGCTTCCGGACGCCTCTGGAGCGCTCAGCTCGAGCTCTTCCTTGGCGTCGAGGAGGGACAGCTCCGCTTCTTCACCCCCGAGGGAGAGCTCGTGCCCGCTGGAAAGGAGCTCGCGAAACGGGCCGCGTCCGCCGAGCGGCGCGCCGAGTCCGCCGAGCAGCGCGCCGAGTCCGCCGAGCAGCGCGCCGAGTCCGCCGAGCAGCAGGCGATGCGGCTGGCAGCGAGGCTCCGGGAGCTCGGCGTCGATCCCGACACGCTGAAGTAGCGATCGGCGCCCGCGCTCCTCTCGCTCCTCCTGTGAAGCGCATGATGAAGCTCTATTTCAGCCCTGGCGCCTGCTCGCTCTCTCCGCACATCGCGCTGCGCGAGGCCGGCCTCCAGTTCGAGCTCGAGCAGGTCCACCTCGGCACGAAGAAGACCCGGTCGGGCGCCGACTTCACCTTGATCAACCCCAAGGGCTACGTGCCCGCGCTCGAGATCGAGGGCGGCGAGGTGCTCACCGAGGGGCCGGTGATCGTCCAGTACATCGCCGATCGGAGGCCCGAGTCCGGGCTCGCGCCCCCGGCCGGCACCCTGGACCGCTACCGGCTGCAGGAGTGGCTGAGCTTCATCAGCACCGAGCTGCACAAGCAGTTCTCGCCGCTCTTCAAGCCGCGGGCGCCGGACGAGCAGAAGAACGCGGCGAGGGCGCTGCTCGGCCGGCGCTTCGCCCACGTGGCGCACCACCTCGAGCGCACGACGTACCTCCTCGGCGAGCGGTTCACGGTGGCGGACGCGTACCTCTATACCGTGACGACGTGGACGAGGTTCGCGGGCGTCGATCTCGGCGGATGGCCCGTCCTCGGCCGCTACAGGGAGCGCGTGGGCGCCCGCCCTGCGGTGCAGGCCGCCGTCGAGGCCGAGCGGAGGCGATAGGCCTCCTTCGAGTCCCTGGGGTACACGCCTTGACACCACGATCACGCGCGGCTTTGCATGACGGCATGCTGCGGGCGATCGCCGAGGAGGTGTGGGCGTACGAGAGGGACTTCCGGCTGCCGTTCGGAGATCTGCCGGCGCGCGCGACCGTCGTGAGGCGGGCCGACGGCGGGATCGTCATCCACGCGCCGCTGGCGTTCGATGACCACACCGCCCGGGAGATCGACGCGCTCGGCGAGGTGCGCGCCCTCGTCGCCCCGAGCTGCCTCCACCACGTCTTCTTGAGGGCCGCGACCGAGCGCTGGCCGCGCGCGAGCGTGCTCGGGGCGCCCGGACTCGAGAAGAAGCTGTCCGGTCTCCGCTTCACCCCGCTGCCCCGATCCGGCGTGGCGCCGGAGATCGGCGACGATCTCGGCATACGGCTCGTCGAGGGCGTGCCGTACATCGCGGAGCACGTGTTCCTGCACGCGCGGTCGCGGACGCTCATCGTGACGGATCTCCTCTTCAACGTGCATGAGGCCCGCAGCTTCGCCATGAAGGTCTTCCTCTGGGTGGGCGGCGTGTGGAGGAAGACCGCCCAGGACCACGTGTGGCGCGTGCTCATGAGGGACCGCGCCGCGGCGGCGCGCAGCGTCGCCGACGTCCTCGCGTGGGAGTTCGAGCGCGTCGTCGTCGCCCACGGCGACGTCATCGAAGGCGAGGCGAAGGACCGGACGCGCCGCGCGCTCGCGTGGATCGGCGCGGGGGCTGGCCGGCTCCTGCCGGCGAGATGAGGGCTCTCAGGCGGCCGCCTGCGCGCGGCGCAGCCCGATGACCTGCGCCTCCGCGAAGAGCGCGACGGCGAGCGCCTGCGCCGCGACGAACGCATGGCCGAGCGCCGTCGGCTCGAACCAGCCGAGCGCGAGGAGGAGCGCGCTGTCGACGACCCAGAGCGCGTTCGCGACGACCACGGCGACGACGGCCCCCCGCGCCGGACGCTCGCGCGTGCCGAGCCACGCGACGAGCGCCGCGAACGGGAGCAGGCTCGCGCCGGCCCATCGGAACAGCGCCTCGGGGAGGCCGGTCGGGCCGGCGAGGGGCGCCGCGGCCGCGAGCATGAGGAGGCCGGTAGCGCCGCTGAGGACCGCGTCGGCGAGGAGGGCGCGGCGCAGGAAGCGAGGAGAGATCACGAACGACATGGTGGGCTCCTTTCGTTGCGGTCGGGGGCTCATCGCCCCTCGGTGGGCGGGACCGCTCGACATCGGACGCGCGTGGCGCGCCGGGTGTCCGCAGCGCCCCTGACGCCGCTCACCTTGGGGCGCCCTCGGCATGGGATCGATTACCTCCCAGGTAATGGGCGTCATTTTCCGGCGTGCTAGGGTCGACGCGCGATGACGAGCTCACACCCGCCGATCGGGGGTCTCCTGCGCGCGTGGCGTCAGCGCCGTCGAATGAGCCAGCTCGACCTCGCCTGCGAGGCCGACATCTCGACACGCCACCTGAGCTTCCTCGAGACCGGCCGCGCGCAGCCGAGCCGCGAGATGGTGATCCATCTGGCCGAGCGCCTCGATGTGCCGTTGCGCGATCGCAACCAGCTCCTCGTGGCGGCGGGGTACGCGCCGCTCTATCCGGAGCGCAGCCTCGGCGATCCGGCGCTCGCGGCGGCGCGCAGGGCGGTCGATCTGGTGCTCGCCGGCCACGAGCCCTATCCGGCGGTCGCCATCGATCGGCACTGGACCCTCGTCGCCGCGAACGGCGCGATCGGCCCATTGCTGGCTGGCGCCGACGCCGCCCTCCTCCAGCCCCCGATCAACGTGCTGCGCCTGAGCCTGCACCCAGGCGGCCTCGCGCCGCGCATCGAGAACTCACCCGAGTGGCGCGCGCACCTCCTCGCCCGCCTGCGCCGTCAGATCGACGTGAGCTCCGATCCCGCCCTCGTGACGCTCTACGAGGAGCTCATCCGCTATCCATCGCAGGAAGGATCGGGGCGCCCTGAGCCCGCCCGCGAGCCCGCCCCGGTCGCCGTCGCGGTGCCGCTCAGGCTCAGGACGGAGGGCGGTATCCTGAGCTTCCTCAGCACGACGATGGTCTTCGGCACGCCGATCGACGTCACCCTGTCCGAGCTCGCGGTCGAGTCGTTCTTCCCCGCCGACCAGGCGACCGCGGAGGCGCTGCGCGCGACGGCGCCTGCCCGTGCATCGCGATGAGCAGCGCCGGGAGCGCTACCGGTGCATCGCGATGTCGTTGCGGGGAAAAGGCTTGATGCGCCGGGTGTGCCGCCCGGTGGACGGGACGGTCTTGGTCCGCCCGGGGGATCGCGTGGGGCGCGCGGAGGGCTTCTTCTTCGTCGTCGACCGCGAGGCCTCGCTGGTGGGCGCGCTCTCGGGCTGCGCCGCAGCGGCCTGGACGGGCTCCTGGAGCTCCGGCGCGAGCAGCGGCCGGGGTGCCTCCACGACGCTGGCGAGGAGCGTCGACTCGGTCGAGCTCGCCAGCCCCGCGCGGGGGGCGACGGCGGCGAGCGCGGCGCTATCGGCAGCGGGCGCGGCGAACCGGACGCCGAAGAACAGGCAGGCGCCGGCCAGCACGGCGCCGATCGCGGCGACCGCCGCGAGCCGCGCGGAGGGCCTCTTGCGCTTCTTTCGGCTCGACGCCGCGCCAAGGACCGCCGTCGTGCCATCGCCGCCGTCGTCCTCGCAGAGATCCGCCTCCACGACCGGTATCGACGGGGACGTCATGACAGGGTTGCGCCGGGTGACCACGCCGTCCTGCGAGCTCACGGGCGGCGCCTCGACCACGCTCTCCGCAGCCGCGTCCCCGGCCGCCGGAGCCGGCGTCTCGGTGCCCCACTTGCGCGACGAAAGCGCACGCTCCAGCGCCTCTGCCATCTCCTTCGCCGACCCGAAGCGCGCGCTCGGATCCTGCTGCAGGGCCCTCGCCATCCACTCGTCGACGGCGGCCGGCACGTCGATCCGGTGCGCGCTGGCGGGCGTGAACCGCCCCCTGTGCACGGCGAGCGTGAGCGCCGCGAGCGTCTCTCCGGAGAACGGGGTCCGCCCCGTCATCGCGTGGTAGGCGACGACGCCGAGCGACCAGAGATCCGCACGGAAATCGAGATCCCTCGGGCTGACGAGCTGCTCCGGGCTCATGTACAGCGGCGTCCCGACCACGTTCCCCGTCGAGGTGACCCGCAGGTCCCGGACCCGCTTGGCGATACCGAAGTCAAGCACCTTGACGAAGGTCTCCCCATCCACCTGGGTGAGGAACAGGTTGTCCGGCTTGATGTCGCGGTGGACGATGCCGAGGCGGTGCGCCTGCCCGAGCGCCTTGGCCGTCTGCGCCACGATACGCGCCACCTCGCCGAGCGGCAGCCGGCCCTGGCGGCTGATACGGGTCCTCAGGTCGTCGCCGCGGAGGAGCTCCATCGCGATGTACGGCATGCCCTCCGCCGTCAAGCCGTGATCGAGGACCTGCGCGACGTGCGGGCTCGTGATCTGCGCCGCAGCGACCGCCTCTCGCCGGAACCGCTCGACGTAGCCCGGGTCATCCACGTACTCGGGCGACATGAACTTCACGGCGACCTGGGCCTTCAGCGGAAGCCGATCGGCAACCCAGATGCTCCCCATCCCGCCGCGCCGGAGGATGCGCACGAGCCTCAGCGAAGGCGTCACCATCTGTCCGGTGTGCAGGGGCATACCTCTGCTACTCCTTCTCGCACTCGCACAGGCCCGAGCCGGTGGTTCCGTCAGCTCCAGCCGAAGACTCGCCCGAATGGCGTAAATAGATCACTACGACGCCTTCAATACCTCTGCAAGAGAAACAAAGTGCTCTCCGCCACGTCGGTCGCGCCGGTTGCGTCAGTCACCTCTGCGCGCGTGTCGCGCACCCGCGCACATTGAAGCCAACCCGTCACTTACATCCCCCAGGAGCGCAGGGGCCACGGAGCACTCCTGTGAGGCACGGCCACGTGGACGGACATCCACCGTGCGCCGGTGTCGGCGCATGAGCGCATGCCGAGCGCCAGGGCCGTCCGGCCGGCCGAAAGCACCCGTCGTCGCGAGCGGTGACGCTGAACAACGGAGTTGAAGGTAGGCCACCTGAAGATCAGGTGGGGAGCCCGGGAACAAGCGTGCCTGTCGTACGGCCATGGCGCGCGATCCGCGGCGGCTTCATCCATGGGCTCACCTCGCGACGCCAGATGAGCCCCACCGGGGCGCGCGAGGGCTCATCACCTCTTGACTTCGAAAAAAGTCTTTCATTTTGCCTTCACAACCACCTTCCGGGCGGCAAGGACGACGGCGCTCGTGTCCTCATCCAGCGCGGGAGTCACGAGGACGGGGCGAGACCCATTGGGGTGCCGGCATCGTCCGACATCGGAGGGCAGGCCTGTCCAGAGCTCCACCCGCCCGGTGCGCTCGCGCTTCCTCGGATCACGCGCCGCGACAGGCGGGTTGTCTTTTAAAGAGAGGGATTGAAGCCTCTCGTCTTCTGGATGCCGGCTCACTGAAAGAGTTCACCCGCCCGAGGACGGCCTGGACACCCGCGGCTCGCGCGTACGCCGGCGGAGGAAATCCACCCGCGCCGAGGCTGAAGCCGAGGCGTAGGGGTGCGATAAAAAATGAAGCGCGGGTGTCATCCATGGTTGCGTCTACGCGCGCAGGCGTAGAATCGCCGGAACCATGAGCCGATCCCCCTCCGACAAGGACGCGCACAAAAAGGCAACGGTCAGCCCCGTGCCGTCGCGAGGGACTCCGCCGGAGACGATCCCGTCGCGCGCCAGCGCTAGCAGCACCGCCCTGCCGTCAGCGCCGCCTCCGACGCGCAACAGCGCCGGCAACGGCAGCGCCCTGCCGCCGGCGCCCGCATCGAACCGCGGGGGCAGCACCCTCCCGCCTCCTCAGCAGCACGCGCCGCCCCCGGCGCGCGGCAGCCACTTCCCGGCCGACGCGCGCGTGCGGAGAGATCGGCCGAGCGTCCCGCTCTCTCCGCACGGCGCCTATGCGTCGCAGGAGGCGCGCGGCTGGCGAGAGCGGCCGGCGGCTGCGCCCGCGGCCGCGGCGCGCAGCGGCTACACCTTGCAGGATCCGTTCGACCGGTGGGACCCGCCCGAGGGCTCCCCCGCGGCGCCCGCGACCCAGCCGCCCGAGCCGCCGAGCTCGCGCGTCCCGGAGGGCTCGCGCCACGACGACGCCGGCCGTGGCCACGCGCCGGCGTCGTCGCCGGCCAGGCGCACGGCGACCGGCGGGCTGCCCGCCGCGCATCAGCCCGCGCCGCCGGCCCGGCCGACCGCGGGGCGCGAGCCGCAGCGGCTCCACGAGCCGCACGGCGGGGGCCACGACCCGTACACGCCCATCAACCAGATCCTCGGCTACACGCGCCTGCTCGTGGCGTCGCTGCAGGGCAAGGTCGCGCCGCAGCACATCGAGGACATCCGCAACATCGAGCTCGCGTCGCGCAAGCTGCTCACCATCGTGCAGGCGATGGAGAACGGCGACGAGGACGCGCCCTCGAGCGTGAAGGTCAGCATCCCCTCCCCGCACGAGGAGCCCGCGATCCACGCCGAGATCGAGGGCAGCGGGCGCGGCACCATCCTCGTGGTCGACGACAGCCGAGGCAACCGCGACGTCCTCTGCCGGGTGCTGCAGAACAACGGCTACCGCACCGCTTCCGCCGAGGACGGACCACGCGCGCTCGGGCTCGCCGCGCGCGAGCGCTTCGACGCCGTGCTGCTCGACGTGAACATGCCCGGCATCAGCGGCCTCGGCGTGCTCTCCGCGCTGCGGCAGAGCCGGTCGCAGGCCGAGCTCCCCGTGATCATGGTGACGACGCGCGGCGCGAGCGAGGACGTCGTCGAGTCGCTCAAGCTCGGCGCCAACGACCATGTGACGAAGCCGATCGACTTCGACATCCTGCTCGGGCGGCTCGACACGCAGCTCACGCTGAAGCGCTCGCGCGAGCAGCTCTCGCAGCTCGCGGCGGAGCTGTCGGTCAAGAGCGAGTTCATCCGCAAGACGTTCGGCCGCTACCTGAGCGACGACGTGGTGAACCGCCTGCTCTCCTCGCCCGAGGCCCAGCTCCTCGGCGGCGAGGAGCGCGAGGTGACCATCATGATGACGGACCTCCGCAGCTTCACGACGATGACCGAGAGCATGCCGCCCGACGTCGTCATGCGGCTCCTGAACGGCTACCTCGGCGAGATGGCGCGCATCATCGTCGCGCGCGGCGGCACGATCATCGAGTTCATCGGCGACGCGATACTCGCGCTCTTCGGCGCCCCGTTCCCTGCGGGCGACGACACCCGCCGCGCGGTCGCCTGCGCGCTGGAGATGCAGATCGCGATGGACGCGGTGAACGAGAAGAACAGCGCCGAGGGCCTGCCGACGCTGCAGATGGGCATCGCGCTCAACACCGGCCCCGTCGTCGTCGGCAACATCGGCTCCGAGGCGCGCACGAAATACGGCGTCGTCGGCGCGCAGGTGAACCTGACGTCCCGCATCGAGTCGTGCACGGTGGGCCGCCAGATCCTGATCGCGGACACCACGCGCCGCGCCGCCGGCGCGGGGCTCCTGCTCGGCCAGAGCCACGCGCTGGCCGTCAAGGGGTTCTCGAACCGTGTGCTGGTCCACGAGGTCCTGGGCCTCGACAACCCCGAGCGGCTCTACCTGCCCGAGCGGCGGGTCGAGATCCTCTCGCTCTCGACGCCGCTGCCGGTCGTGTGCGCGCGCCTCGCGGGCAAGCGGGTCGAGGGCGAGCCGCAGTCCGCCTTCATCCTCGGGCTCTCGCCCTTCGGCGCCGTGCTGCGGATCCATCCCCGGCCCGCGCCCTTCACGAACCTCCAGATCCACCCGTCCGGCCCGCTCGCCGAGCAGCTCGGCGGCGAGCTGCACGCGAAGGTGATCGAGCTCGACGCGCGCGCCGAGGACGTCGTGCGCATCCACTTCACGTCGTCGCCGCCGGGGCTCGCGGCGTTCGTCCAGAAGCTGCACCGCGCGGAGGCGTAGCGGCTCGCGGCCGTACAGGCACGCTCGCGTCCGGGTGGATGGGGCGCCGCCAGGCCGTCCGGCCCCCGGAGAGGGTGTCCGTCGCGTGGGACCTGGGACGAACTCGAGCCCTCCCCCTGGTGCCGGGAGCGGACGGCGGGCCAACTCAGGGTCTCGTGGAAAAGAGCGAGAAGACGCTCTGTGGGGCGCTCTGCGGGAGCCCGATCGTCAACAGGCATGTCGTTCACCTCGAACACGTGCTCCTGAAGGAGCCGTATCGGCTCGGCGACCGGCTCTCCTCGGCTCCGAGGACATCGACCTGCGTGTAGCCCACGGCGACGCGCTCCTGGGCGAGCCCCTTTGCTTCGAACAGGCACCTCGCCTACGCTCCGTCCTCGCAGCGCAATACGGCTCCTTCACGCGGCAATACACACCGAGGTAGCAGACGCCCATGCCTTCCCTGACCGTCGCGGGCCCTGCGGGCGCGCTCCACATCGTCGATCATCCGGCCGCCGTCCCCCGCCCCGACGCAGGCGCCGGTTCCTCGCGCGAGGCGCCGCCGCTCGTGCTCGTGCACGGGATGGTCGGCCACGCCGGCTTCTGGGAGGCGCCGCTCGCGCACGTCGCCGGCCGGCGGCGCGCGGTGGCCATCGACCTCCGGGGGCACGGCGCGTCGGAGCCCCCGCCCGACGCGGACTACGCTCCCTCCGCGTGCGCGGCCGACGTGCTCGCGGTCCTCGACGCCCTGGCGCTCCCCCGCGTGGCGCTCGTCGGCCACAGCTACGGCGCGCTCGTGGCGCTCGCCGCCGCGGCCGACCACCCGGAGCGGGTCGCGCGCCTCCTGCTCGCAGACCCGCCCCGGGATTTCACGCAGATCCCGGCGGAGGTCCAGGCGCAGCACTTCCCGCCCTACCTCGCCGCCCTCGCGGCGGACGGCTGGCGTGACACCGCCGTGGCCACCTTCAGCGAGGCGCTCGCGGGCAGCACGCCCGCGACCCGGGAGACGGTGCTGGCGCGCGTCGCCGCCACGCCGCACGACCGGATGCTCGGCATGTCCCGGCATTTGCTGGAGTTCCAGGCGGTGAACGCGCTGGACCGCTACCTCGCCGCCCCGGGCGCCCGCGCCCACGCCATCCTCGCCCCCTCGAACGCATGGCCGCAAAGCCTGCACGCGCTGAGGCCCGCGCTCACGGCGGTCGTGCTGCCGGAGACCAGCCACTGGCTGATGCTCGACGCGCCGGCGGCGTTCGCCGCCGAGCTCGAGGCCTGGCTCGACGCCGCCTGAGCCCGGACTACGGCGCTCCCGCTCTCTGGCTCAGCTCCGCCCCCGCTTCCCCGCGGCGAGCTCGCCGAACCGCTCCAGGTAACCCCCGAACCGGTCCAGCACCTCCCGCTCGGTGAGCCCGAACTCGTCGAGGACGTAGCGATGGACCCCGCAGCGGTGCTGCGGGTGCTCGCGCATCCACCCCTCGATCCGCGCGGCGACGGCGCCGTCGAACCCGAGGCCGAAGCGCTCGTGGATGCGCCGCACCAGCCCGGCGGGATCCGCGGTCAGCTCCTCGTAGCTCGCGTCGATGAACCGCGCCGGATCGAGCCGCGCGCGGGCCTCGAGGAAGCGGTCCATCATGGCGCCGAGCAGCTCGAGGGCCCCCGGGCCGACCGCGCGCGGCTCGACCCGCCGCTGGTGCATCGCGCGCGCGGCCGCGACGAGGCTGCAGAACGACGGGACGACCCGGAGCGGATCGCGGTGCGTCATCACGACGCACGCGTCCGGATACACCTGCAGGAGCGCGGCGATCGACGGCAGGTGGAAGGGAGACTTGAGCACCCAGCGCCCCTCGGGGCGCCCCCATTGCAAGACCTGCAGCTGGCGGCGGTGATGCTGGTAGTCCGGGACGAGGTCCTGCGCGAGCGCCCACCTCCGGTACGACGGCGTCTCGGCGCGGACACAGGGGAGAAGGGTGTTCTGCATCAGGAACACGCACTCTTCCGGGCCGTCCGCGGAAAGCTCGTGGATGGTGGCAAAGATCGGACAGACGGCGTGCGCGAAGCGGACGCGGCGCCTCGCCGCCGCGCGCCGGGGATCGCCGGCCTCGTCCTCGGGGCGGACCGGCGGCGACGGCGCCTGGAGCCGCCAGAGGCGCGGCGCGTGCGCGTCCGGGTGCAGGATCATCAGGTTGTGCAGCAGCGTCGTGCCGGTCCGCGGATAGCCGACGATGAAGACCGGGCGCGGCGTGCGCTGCTCGGCGATCCGCGGCTCGCGCCGCACGTCCTCGCGCAGCAGCAGGCGATTCGCGATCTGCCGCTCGATCTCGTCGCCGAAGCCGAGCCTCCCGAGCAGGGCCAGATCGGCCTCGTCCTCGAGCGAGGCGGAGAGGATCCGCAGCCCCTCCCAGAACCAGCCCTCGCCGGGATCGGTCAGGCCCGTATGCCGCCGGGCGCGCTCGAACAGGACATCGACGTCCAGGGGAGCGAGCGCGCGCAGGGCCGAGCGCCCCATCCGCGCCCCGGCCGCGTTGAGCGCGCGGAACGGCAGCGACACGCGGTACGGAGGAGGGGTCGATCGGGTGGGTCGGTGCATGCGCCAGCCTCAGGGTAGGCGCGCGCCGCACGGAGGGATAGCGCCGAACGGGCGGGCCGGACGGCGGCCCCACCACGAGCGCCTCGCCGTCCTTTTCCGCGGGGCGCTCCCGGCCCACACTGCCGCCATGCACGACGACGGCGCCCCCCGGCACTCCGCGCTCACCGAGAGGACCCTGGCTCACTACGACGATCACGCCCTGTCGTTCTGGGAGGGCACGCGCGATCACGACGTCTCGCAGAACCGCGCCGCGCTGCTCGCGGCCCTGGAGGGGGCAGGCCCGTTCACGATCCTCGATCTCGGCTGTGGCCCCGGGCGCGATCTCGCGGCGTTCCGGGACGCGGGGCACACCCCGGTCGGCCTCGACGGGTCCGCGCGGTTCGTCGAGATGGCGCGGCGACACGCGGGCTGCGAGGTGCTCCACCAGGACTTCCTGCACCTCGATCTCGGAGCGGAGCGCTTCGACGGGATATTCGCCAACGCGTCGCTGTTCCACGTGCCGAGCAAGGAGCTGCCGCGCGTGCTCCGCGAGCTCCACGCCGCGCTCCGGCCGCGCGGCGTCCTCTTCTGCTCGAACCCGCGCGGCGACGATCGGGAGGGGTGGTCTGGCGATCGGTACGGTTGTTACTGGTCGCTCGAGCGGTGGCGGGAGCTCGTGACAGCCGCCGGGTTCGAGGAGATCGAGCACTACTATCGACCGGCGGGCCGGCCGCGCGAGCAGCAGCCCTGGCTGGCGACGGTGTGGCGCAAGCGCTGAGCCCTCGGGGGTGGTCCAGGGACGCAGCAGGCCACGACCCCCGTCGCGAGCCGCTTGACTTTCCATCATGCAGCTCACCAGGGCGCGGACCGTCACGTCGCGCTGACCCGCCCGCCGCGGCAGCCGCGGTCCAGCGACGCACGGGCCGCCGACGCCAGCGTCCGGATCGTGCGCGAGTAGCCCGGCCGACTCCCCAGGAACGACTGCCGCTCACGTGATCTGGATTGGATCGCCGCCGGCTTCGCCGTGACATGTCACGTGACATGTCACGGCCGCACCGTGACATGTCACGTGACATGTCACGGCCGCACCGTGACACGCGCTACAGTCCAGCAGAGATTTTCAATACAGCTCCGCCTGGCGACGCGTGGCGCAGCAGCCCTCTCGCTCTGCAGGCGCTGTAGTTGCGAACGTTTGGCGCCGCGGTGCCCCGAGTTTGGCGCTGCTGCGCATGCGAGCACCCCGGGACGCCAGAGCTGGCGCGCCTTTTGCTTTGTCCCTTCAGCAATGCTCTTCACCTGATCCACGCGTTGCGGGACCGTGGCCCACGGTTCGATCGAATATCGCTGCACGCTCGGGCGCGGACCACGAAAGCGCCGCTGCATGGATCAGTTCTGAAGCGCCGTCGGAGCAGTACGACCCCTATCGATGGAATACATATGAAGAACATATCGCACAAACTCTGGAAGCTCTCGTGCATGCTCCCTGTCCTGCTCATGGGAATCAGCTGCGTAGCAGCCACGGGTGAACAGGCGGGCGACGAGCTGGTGGACGACGAGCTGGTCGGCACGGCCGAGCAGGCATTCAGCGGCTACTGGGGCTGGTCGCGGGCGACGGAAGGTCACGATTTGCTGTCATGGGACCTCGCATCGAACGCCGATATGACCTGCTTCCTCTCCGGGGTCGCCGGTAACCTCAAGTCCGACGGCCCCGGCTTCTTCACCGCCCAGGCGGGGGTCCTCAACCACGACCACAACGGCCGCTGGTTACTGTCCACGAGGGGCGAAGACGATGACACCAAGGTCAAGGCGACCACCCTCTGCGTTCCCAGCATCGCGAACAGGACGACGGAGGTCGATTGGAGTTCCGGAGAGGCGGCGAAGGTCCTGGCGCCGGTCACTGCCAACCGGCGGTGTGGCCTAACGCAAGTGATGAACTACGGGATCGACGAATGGCAGGCCTCCGGCGACAGCGTGCAGGTCTGGAACGACGGCACCAACTGGTACCTCGGCGGCACCGGGAACGCCATAGGCTGGGCCAACTGCGTGGACGTTAGCCCCGGCACCGGCATCGGGGGCTGGACACTTATTGCGCCGAGCTCCGGCACGGCCACGCACAACCTCGTCCAGGCAATCGACCACGGCACGAGCCCCCTCGGAACGCAATGCTTCCTCACGGGCGTCGGTGGGCGCTTCCGGACCAACTCCTGGGACGACGGCGTCTTCGTCACCTATGACCCCGGGACCCACTGGTGGAAGGTGACCGTGAGCAACGGCAAGACGGCCCACGTCATGTGCATCCAGTAGATCCCGCACGACGGTCGACGAATCCCTCCGTCAGCGGGTCGCCTGGGCGCCCGCCGTGAGCGCCTGTGGTGCGACCTGCTACCCGACCCGGGTCGACGCATTGCCCCCGACCCGGGTCGACGCATCGCGGCGTCCTCTTCTGCTCGAACCCGCGCGGCGACGATCCGGAGGGGTGGTCGGGCGACCGGTACGGTTGCTACTGGTCGCTCGAGCGGTGGCGGGAGCACGTGACCGCCGCCGGGTTCGAGGAGATCGAGCACTACTATCGACCGGCGGGCCGGCCGCGCGAGCAGCAGCCCTGGCTGGCGACGGTGTGGCGCAAGCGCTGAGCCCTCGGCGCGAGCAGCTTGCAGCCAGCTTGCGGTCAATCGCCCCGAAGCGGGCGGAGACCCGCCGGTGCCCGCGGTCAGTGCGCCCTGATCACCTGCGGGCGCGCGGGCGTGCGGGCGGCGGGGGCGCGGGGCGCGGGCCCGCGGATGACCGCCGGGCCCAGCGCGACGATCACGAGGGCCAGCGCCACGACGAGCGCGAGGCCGCCGCGCAGGGTGAGGCGGTCGGAGACAAGGCCGATGGCCGGAGGGCCGACGAGAAAGCCGCCGTACGACAGGGTGGCGAGCGTCGCCAGCGCCTTGCCGGGCGCGACGCCGGGGGCGCTCGCCCCGGCGCGGAAGACCAGCGGCACCACGACGGACAGGCCGGCGCCCACGCACCCGAACCCCAGCAGCATGGCGACGGGGGCGTTGGCGAGCAGCGCCGCGCCGAGCCCGCCCGCGACGACGACCCCGGCCGCGCGCACGACCCGATCGGCGCCGAACCGCTGCGTCAGCCCGTCCCCGGAGAACCGCCCGACGAGCATCGCCAGCGAGAACGCGGCGTAGCCGGTCGCCGCGAAGGCCGCGGTGGTGTGGAGCTCGTCGCGGAGGTAGACGGCCGACCAGTTGGCCATCGCGCCTTCACCCACGGACGAGCAGAACGCGACGAGGCCGAGCAGGAGGAGCCCTGTCGAGCGTGCGGTCCCGGGGCCGGCCTCGGCCGCGGGCTCGGGGCGCGCGTCGGCCGAGAGCGCCCCGCCCTCGCGCGCGACGGCCGCGGCGAGCACGGCGGCGACGGCGGCGAGGTGCGCCGCGGGCGACAGCGCCCTGTCGGCCCCGAGCGCGCCAAGGGCCGCCCCGATCAGCCCGCCGAGGCTGAACATGCCGTGCACCGAGGCGAGGATCGGCCGGCCGGAGCGCCGCTCGACCTCGACGGCCTGCGCGTTCATCGCGACGTCCATGAGGCCGTTGCACACGCCGAGCAGCAGGAGGGCCGCGACGAGCGCGGCGAAGGAAGGGGCGAGCGCGGGCAGGGGCAGCGCCGCGCACAGGAGCACGGCCGAGACCCGGGTGATGCGGCGGCTCCCGAAGCGGGCGACGAGCGGCCCGGCGGCGCGGAAAGCGAGCATCGCGCCGCAGGCGAGGCCGAGGAGGGCGAGGCCGAGCAGGCCGTCGCGCAGCCCGATCCGCTCGCGGACCGCAGGGACACGCGCGGCCCAGGACGCGAAGGCGATGCCGTTCGCCACGAACATGACCGAGACGGCGCGCCGAGCGCGCGCGACGTCATCGACGGGCGAGAGGGGGACGCCCATCACGGCACCCCCCGCGCTGGACCAGGCGAGCCGCTGGCGCACAGCCGCGGCCCGGGGAAGGCCGTCCGGAGGACGGCGTTGAAAGTTGGAGGCTCCCCGGAAGGTTCGTGCATTTTCGTGAACATCAGGGAAAGATCATGGGGCCGGACGGGACCGGAGCAAGCAACTTCGTGCACAAACAGGAACGATCGTGCAAAACAACGCAGACACCTCCGGCCTGATGGTGGCAGAGCGGCGCCAGCATATTCTCGCGGTGCTGGAACGTGACGGGAAGGTGGTGGCGGCAGAGCTGAGCCGTGCCTTCGGGGTCTCGGAGGACACGATCCGGCGCGATCTGCGCGAGATGGCGAACGAGGGGCTCTTGCAGCGGGTTCACGGCGGCGGCCTGCCTGTCTCGCGGGTGAACCCGAGCTTTCCTGCGCGCGAGCGGGAGCGGCCGAAGGCCAAGGAGGAGCTCGCGCGGGCCGCGGCGACCTTGATCAAGCGGGGTCAGGTCGTGTTCATCGACAGCGGGACGACCAACGTGGCCGTGGCGCGCCACCTCCCGCGCGATCTCGAGGCGACGGTCGTGACCAACAGCCCTCCTGTCGCCATCGCGCTCTCGGAGCACCCGCGGGTGGAGCTGGTCCTGCTGGGCGGGCGCGTGCGCAAGGACCCGCTGGCCGCCGCCGACGGGGTGACCATTGCGGGGGTGCGCCAGATCCGGGCGGACCTCTGCTACCTGGGGGTGTGCACGCTCGATCCCACGTTCGGCGTCACCACGCTGGACCTGGACGAGTCGTACGTGAAGCGGGCGATGGTGGAGGCCTCGGCCGAGGTCGTCGCGCTGGTGACCGCGGACAAGCTGGGCACCGTGTCGCCGTACGTTGTCGCGCCGCTGAGCGAGCTCACATGGCTGTTCACCGAGCGCGGCGTGTCGCAGGAGGCGCTCGCGCCCTACCGGGCCGCGGGCGTCACCGTCACGCAGGACCTCGAGGCGGAGCCGGCCTGAACCAGCGGGTCAGAGAGCCTGCCATGACTCCAGGAGGCGCAGGCTCGCGCTGGCCATGCCGAGCTCGATGTGTCTGGACGCCTCCGCTCACTTCACGACGACCTTCGCCGTCGTGAACTTGATCGTCCCGCTGTTGTTCTGGGACTCGACCAGCAGCTTGACCTCGTGCAGGTTCCCCAGGGGAAGGCCGAGCGCTTCCCACTTGGTGAAGTGTTCGGAAACGGAGATGGTGCCGCACGTGCGAGCCGTCCGCCGGATGCTGAAATACTGATCGAACGTCTCGCTATCCCCCGTGATGGCCGGCTTGTTCACGCGGGTCTTCTTCCACACGTCGTAGGTCTCGCCATCGGCGGTGAGCGTGCCGACCTCGTCGCGTGGCGTCCCGTCGGAAGAAAACCCTGCCGGCTTCACGCTCCCCCAGTCGTCGAGGATGTAGAACTCGCGCAGCGGGTTGACCGTCCAGCCGTAGATACCGATGTACGTCAAGCCGCCGTCCTCCTCCGTCTTGGTATGCGCGAATTCCGCCGAGAAGGTGCCGATCTGGGCGTGTTTCCGGGTCTGGTTGAAGTCGAGCCCGACGCGCGCAAGGAAATCCTCGACGTTGCTCCATTCCGCGCTGAACGCGGCGTCGACGCCGTGCACGGTCATGCAGCCCGTCCCGCTTCCCTCCGCCCAGAGCTCATAACCGTAACCATTGCCCGCATTGCCTTTGCTGTTCGAGCAATACTCCCTGCCTCCGGTCAGGGGGGTCGCCGGCGGGCAGGTGGTCGCGCCGCTGCCCGTGGACCCGCCTTCGCCGGTGGACCCGCCGCCGTCGCCGGGGGAGCCACCTCCACCCGTCGCTCCGCCCGCACCAGGGAGCCCGCTGCTGCTGCTGCTGCTCGCGCCGCCGCTCCCCGTGACGCCTCCGGTAGCGGAGGTAGCGTCCGCGCCCCCGGCGCCCGGTTGACCACCGCCTCCGCTCGCGCCGGTGGATCCCGCGATCGATCCGCCGCTCCCGCCGTCGTCCTTCCCTTCCCCCGAGCCGGAACAGCCCGTGAAAGCCGCGGCAGCGAGGCAAGCGGCGAGGGTACCCAACGACCAACGGGACGGAGCGAGAACCTTCATGGTTGGAGCATGCCAGGGGTTGCACGGGGTGATCAAGGGAGGCGAACCGCTGGAAGGAGAGCTCGACGTCGGCTCGCCGCATCGGGCAGAAGTTTCCAGACCCGCGCAAACATCCCGTTCCATGCGCTGCTCGACAAGCTCACCGGCGCGGCGTCGAGCGCCAGCTCGACAGGCCCTCCCGCGATCTGCAGAACCCGTTCGGCCATCCAGGTGAGACAACCAGGGTCCTGAGGCTCGTGTACGCCGAGCACCGAGAACGCCGAGGCGGGCCTGCATCCGAGGAAGGTGATCTCCGGTCTAAGGCACCGTGTCTCGACGGGAGATCGACGAAGAGCGGAAGTTAGCAATCTTCGCGTCGACCTCGGCCGACGACAGGGTCGCGTCCTCGGCGAAATAGACCCAGTCGACGTCCTCGTGGTATGTCCGCGAGCTGCCCTTTGCGGCATCGAGCTCATCGTACCAGAGGTTGAAGAAGATGAACTGATCCACCTCCGGAACGTACATGGAACCGTGCGTCGCGCGATGCACCCCATCGATGTAATAGCTGATGGACGTGCTGGTAACCTGGAGAACGAGGGTGTGAAATCCGTTGAAGTTCGCGGAGACCGAGCTCGAGACGTTCACGTCCGACGTCTCCCACGAGGTCAGCCACATCGTGTTCGTGTCGCCCTGGCCCCAGCCGCCGTTGGGCATGTACTCGAAATCCTGCTCCGAGTAGTCCGGGTCGCCGACAGCCCATTCGGTCAAGGTGAAGAAGGTCTCGACGGGCTTGTCGGCGTAGAAACGCGTGCCGGACAGCGGGGTGTCGCTGAACTTGACCCTGGCAGCGTAGGTGCCGAAGCGGAACTTTTGCGCGTGGGTGATCACCTCGGCCTGCGAGGTGGTCGGTCCGGTGCCGCTCGTGCTCGCCTTGAGGCGCATCAGCTTGTTCGTGGAGCTCTGCGGGTCAGCGACCAGCGAAACGTTGGATTCCAGCCACGACGCACCGCTCACCCCTGGCGCCCCCGACCAGCTCCGCACCGACCACCAGCTCGTGAAGTTGGCGTCGCTGGTCCCGCTGTAGCTGAAATCGTCGAAGAACTCGGCCGTGACCGCGCTGCCGGCCCGGGTCGTCGCGCTCGCCTGATTGGAGGCGGCAGACGCACCGCCCGCGTTCAGGGCCGTGACCTTGTAATAGTAGGTGGTCGACGCGGCCAGGCCGGTGCTGTTGTAACTGGTCGAGGTCACGCCGCTGGCGATGCGGCTTCCCGTGCCAGGCGTGAAACCCGACGTGGTCGATCGGTAGACGTCATAGCTCGTCGCACCGCTGCTCGCCGCCCAGCTCAGGGAGATCGCGCTTGCGCTCGACGCCGTCGCCGTCAAGGAGATCGGCGCCGGAGGCGGCGACACAGCGCCGCTCGGCGGCGTACCGCTGCGCAGGCCGCCCGTGGGCGCGGAGCCGGCGTCGTGCACGGTGATACGGCTGAAGCTGGAGAAGGCCGTCTGGTTTCCATACGAGTAATCGTCGGTCTCGACGACGTTCGTGTCGAACTCGATCCCGAGGTCGATCGGCTGGGTCGTCGCCCCCGGAGCCAGGCTTCCGGCGGCGCTGGTGAAGCCGATCTGCACGTAGCGATCGGCGCCCGTATAGGCCACTGTCCCGGTCGTCAGCGTGATTCGGCCGCAGCCCGCGCTCCACCACCAGCACGCCGGGGTCACCGTCGTCGCGCCGTTCTTCGTGAACCAGTAGCGCACGACGATGCTGCTCAGCGGTATCGAGGCAGCGGTGTTGTTGCGAATTTTTATCCCGGCCTCGACGATGGTGTCGTTCGGCGCGGCGGCGTCATAGTTGCTGTACTGAACGGTAAAGTCGGTCGTTCCGGCGGAGCTACCGCTCGAGTGACCGCATGTCGAGAGCGCGACGAAGATGCTCAAGCACGCAAGGCGGAGGGCACGAGCCCGCAAGAGCTCGGCCATCCTTTCGAGGAGCGTCACACGTGTGCGCCGGCCAGTCCATCTCATCTGCTCGACAGCATGTAGATAGTTCGAGTTCATGATCGTCAATCGTGCTCCTTTCACGCCCGCGTCGCGCGACATCTCCGGGCCGCGGTCGACTCCGAGCCTCGTGTCGAGCGGCGCCCGCTGTCGTTGTCGGGCCGATCCGCCGTCGCCCGGTCTGGGCGCGACGGCCGCATTTCAAGCACGGCGCGTGCCAGCGCGGAGCAGCGCCGAATCGGGCTTCGAAGCGACAGGTCAACGGATCATTACCGGGAGTGCGTACGAGAGCGATCCCGGCGATCCATTGGGTGCGATCTGCCTCACGTGACGTCGGCGCGGAGGCCTGCTGAGATGGCAGCATGCCTCCGCTGAGCGACGACGATGCCGCCTCCACCGAACTCCTGCCCGGGCCGGTGCGCCCCGCCGCGGCCGCGGCCGAGAGCTTCGCCCTCTCCGTCATGGCGGGCCCGGACGAGGGCCGCCGGTTCACGGTGGCGCCGGGGCTGCCCTCGCGCGTTCTCGCCGGCACGAGCCCCGCCTGCGACATCCCCCTCACCGATCGGCTCGTCTCGCGCCGCCACGCCGCCTTCGAGCTCGCCGGCGCCCGGCTCCGCGTCACCGACCTCGGATCGACGAACGGCACCTTCGTCCAGGGGATCCGCGTCGGGGAGGCGTACCTCCAGGGCAGCGAGCTCGTCCGGATCGGCGAGACCGTGCTCCGCGTCGAGGCGCTCGGCGTCACGCAGGCGGCCGAGCTGTCGCCCGCCGTGCAGTTCGGCAGGCTCCTCGGCGCCAGCGAGGAGATGCGGCGGCTCTATCCGCTGTGCGAGCGCCTCGCGGCCTCGAGCGTCCCCGTCGTCATCGAGGGCGAGACGGGGACCGGCAAAGAAGTGCTCGCGGAGGCGCTCCACGAGCAGGGGCCGCGGGCGGCCGGGCCGTTCGTTGTCTTCGACTGCACCGCGGTGCCGCCGACGCTCGTGGAGTCGGCGCTCTTCGGGCACGAGCGCGGCGCCTTCACCGGCGCGAACGAGGCGCGCCGCGGCGTCTTCGAGGAGGCGCACGGCGGCACGCTGCTGCTCGACGAGATCGGCGATCTCGACCTCAGCCTGCAGGCCAAGCTGCTGCGCGCGATCCAGCGATCGGAGGTGCAGCGCGTCGGCTCGAACCGCTGGATCCGCGTGGACATCCGGGTGCTCGCGGCGACGCGGCGCGATCTCGAGCGGGAGATCCAGGCGGGTCGGTTCCGGGACGATCTGTTCTTCCGGCTCGCGGTGGCCCGGATCGAGCTGCCGCCGCTGCGCAAGCGGCGGGGCGACGTCAGGGTGCTCGCGCACCACTTCTTTCGGCAGCTCGCCGGCCGCGGCGCGCTCTTCCCGCAGGGGTTCGGCGAGCGGCTGGAAGACTACGACTGGCCGGGCAACGTGCGCGAGCTCTACAACGCCGTGGCGCGGCGCGTGGCGCTCGGCGAGGACGCGCCGATCGAGATCACCCGGGCCGGGCTGGCCTCCCCGGGCGCGCCGGCGCCGCCCTCCACGCGCGGAGGCGCAGAGCCCGGGACATCCGGCGACATCGTCGAGGAGATCCTCGCGCTGAACCTGCCGCTACCGCGCGCGCGGGAGCGGATCGTCGAGCACTTCGAGCGGCGCTACGTGCAGCGCGTCCTCGCGCAGCACGGGGGCAACGTCAGCAACGCGGCGGCCGCGTCGGGCATCGCGCGGCGGTACTTCCAGATCCTGCGCGCACGGCGCTCCACCTGACACCTGCGGCGCCGGCGCGCCGGACGACAGGCGCGTGACAGGCCGCGGGTGAGCTCCAGGCGGCCCGAGAGCGCCGGATCGCCGGGGGCGATCCAGGAGTTCCCACGCTCGCGATCGAGGCGATCGCGGTGCGATCTCCCCGATCGCCCACGCGCGCCCCCCGCTTGCCGGGCTCGATCGCCGCGCGTCGGCTCCAGGAAGAGCTCAGCGACGGGCTGCCCCGACGCCGCGCGCCCATCGTCGGGGCCATGATCACGACTGGTACATCGCTTGCTCTTCCCTGAAGCAGCAGCGCAGCAGCAGCAGCGCAGTTGCATCGGGCCACGACGACCCGGCCGCGCTTGGTACCACGATGTCCCCATCAACGGGTGGTGATCGAGGTCGAGCCCAGCGGCGAGTCACGGCCCAGCGGCGCCGGATCGCAGCATGGCAATGCTGCGTTCGGCGAGACCACCATCGGCGATCGTTCATCTCTCGTCGAAGAAAGGCCACCATGTCTCTCCATCTTTCCAAGATTTCTCCCAAGCTTTCACTTCTCCTCGTCGCCTTCACCGCGAGCGGGCTCGGATGCCTTGCTTCCAGCTCGCCGGAGGAGCTCGAGGTGGATCAGAACGAATCCGCCGCGTGCGCAGACTTTCCGGAGTGGCAGAAGGATCAGCCGTATGCCGCGGGGGACATCGTGAATTACGAGGGGTCGGCCTACATCGCCAAGTTCGACAATCCCGGCTTCATCCCGACCGTCAGCACGTACTTCTGGGAGCCGTACTCCGGCTGCAGCGACAGCCCCGAGCCCACCGAGGGCCCCAGCTCCGAGCCCACCGAGGGTTCCAGCCCCGAGCCCACCGAGGGCTCCAGCTCCGAGCCCACCGAGGGCTCGTGCAGCTATCCGCAATGGCAAGAGGGTCACCCGTATGCCGCGGGGGACATCGTGAATTACGAGGGGTCGGCCTACATCGCCAAGTTCGACAATCCCGGCTTCATCCCGACCGTCAGCACGTACTTCTGGGAGCCGTACTCCGGCTGCGGCGACAGCCCCGGCGACGACGGCAGGCCCCGCGCGGGCTTTGGGCTCCCCGAAAAGGTCGTCGCTGGCTACTACCCCAACTGGACGGAAGCGCCCGTCCGCATCCGGGACATCAACAGCAATTACAACGTGATCTATCTCTTTGCCGCGAAGCCCTTCGGAGGATCGCCCGGCACCACGGGCGCCGTCTACTGGGAGCCGCCGGGTGATGGCAAGGGAGCAGCGACGCACCTGAACGCCGACATCGAGTACGCACGGACGGTCCAGGATCGCAGGATCATCCTCACCGTCGGCGGCGCCCACAATGGGATGAGCTTCCCGACGCGCGCGAAGTCGGAGACGTTCGTCAATAGCGTGATCGGGATCTACGACCGCCTGGGTGGGTTCGACGGCCTCGACTGGAACACCTTCGAGGCCGATCAGGCCCCCGACACCTCCGAGATGATCTGGATCAGCCAGGAGCTGAAGCGGCGCATCCCCGGCTTCATCATCACCGCGCCTCCGGCCCCCTGGAACAGCCGCGACAAGACGTTTTGCCAGCAGATGGTGGAGGCCGGCGCCCTGGACTACGCGGCCCCGCAGTACTACGATGGCCCCGAGCTCGCCGAGCAGTCTTACATCGTGAACAGCGTGAACGAGTGGGTCTCGCTGCTCGGTTCGACGCACGTCGTCGTGGGGTTCGGGATCTCGGACCGGCAATACTACATGTCGATCGACGAGGCGATCCCCACGTGGAATCAAGTCGAGAGCAACCACCCGGAGCTCCGCGGCGTGTTCGACTGGGAGATCCACATGGACGAGAGCAAGAGATGGGAGTTCGCCAACGGCGTGGGACCTCTCGTCACGGACTGAAGCGGGCTCGGGTGGAGCGCGCAGCGACTCCGCCCGCCGATCGCGGACGTGGAGCGCGCAGCGACTCCGCCCGCCGATCGCGGACGTGGAGCGCGCAGCGACTCCGCCCGCCGATCGCGGACGTGGAGCGCGCAGCGACTCCGCCCGCCGATCGCGGACGTGGAGCGCGCAGCGACTCCGCCCGCCGATCGCGGACAGCGCGCGCTCCCCTTGATTGAAGGAGATCTGCGCCTACCGGTAGAAGGCGACGTCGTCGATCCAGATGTCGAACGCCTGCTCCTTGTCGAAGAAGAGCTCGATGGCCCAGAGCCGCTCCAGGGCGGGCGCCAACAGCTGTTTGCCGTAGGGCTCCTGCTTGAGGCACTCCACCGGAATCTTGAAGTGCTTCCAGTCGCTCTCCAGCATCACGGGCTTGTGGAAGTGATTGTTGCATTCCCCCTCGGCCTCGTTGCAGATGCCCCCCAGGTGATAGGTCTGCTGATCGATGAACATCACCTTCATTCTCCTGGTGGAGCCCTCCTCGGCGCGGGCCCAGAACGTGAGGCCACGGTACCCGGACGCGTCGTAGTAGGCCTCGTCGTCCAGATGGAAGCCGACGCCGGCTCCCCAGAGGAGGAAGCCGTCATCGGCGCTCGTGTGCACGGCCTTGGTGCTGGCGCCGCGCGGAGGGTCGAGGGGGCTCACGAGGTCCGCCGGGTTCGCAGGATCCTGCCTTCCTTCCGGTGATTCGTCGTTGTCCTCGAACCAGAACCCTGCCCAAGGGTTCGACCCGTTCCCTCCGGAGATCCGGGTGTCTCCGTCTTCCATGTCGTCGATCATCGACAGGGCGAGGCTCTCCCCGGGCAGCACCGCGAGGATCTCGCATGGATCCCCCGCGCCGCCGTCACCGCTCTCGGCCGCTGAGCCCGCTGCGCCACCGCCTCCGGAGATCGGGTCCTCGGGCTCGTAGACCTTGTCGAAGCCGAAGATCTGCGCACATCCGAGCCCGAGCAGCGCCATGGCACATCCGCCGGCGCACCGAGCGAAAGCCAATATCGTCTTCATTTTCATGTGAAATTTCGAGAGGTTTTGGTCGCGGAGGAGAGGAGGTTGGCCGCCGAAATGGAATGATGTTCCCATCGAGTCACACGGCTGTCACCGATCGGTCAGCGAGCGACCACCGGCCATTCCGCCGCGCGACGGCACAGACCGACGGAGCGCACCCTAGATCTTTGCTGGAACACTGTAAACAGCGCTTCGATCCGTCAGTTCCTGAGTGCAGGCGTCGCGTACGCTGGTGTATAAGTTCGCCTGCTGGTGGAACCCATGTCGCTGAGTCTGGACGACGGGATGCTGTTTGCTGGCAGGTACCGCGTGGTGCGCGGAATCGCCAGCGGCGCGATGGGCGCGGTCTACGAGGTTCTGCACATCGAGACGGAGCGCCGGCGGGCGCTCAAAGTGATGCACTCGCACCTCGCCGGCAACCCCGATTTCCAGGCCCGGTTCAAGCTGGAGGCGCGCGTCGCCGCGCGCATCGAGAGCGACCACATCGTCGAGGTGTTCGACGCCGGGATCGACGCGGAGACCGGCAAGCCGTTCCTCGTGATGGAGCTGCTCCGCGGCACGCTGCTCGACGAGCGCCTCCGCCAGGCCGGGCGCCTGCCGCCGGAAGAGGCCGTCGCCTTCCTGCGCCAGACCGCCATCGCCCTCGACAAGACACACGCCGCCGGGGTCGTCCACCGAGACCTCAAGCCTGCCAACCTCTTCCTGGCCGAGACCGACGACGGGGCGCCCCGGCTCAAGGTGCTCGACTTCGGCATTGCCAAGCTCGTGGTCGAGACGGCGACGGACTCGGCGGCGACCGCGGTCCTCGGCACGCCGCTCTACATGGCGCCCGAGCAATTCAGCGGGGAGTCGATCTCGCGGGCTGCCGACATCTTCGCCCTCGGCATGATCGCGTACACGCTCCTCGTCGGCAAGGCGTACTGGCTGAACGACAGGCGGAAGTACGACAGTGCGCTCGCTTTCGCGGCGCTCGCCGTGAACGGCCCGCAGGAGCCCGCGTCCACGCGCGCGGACGCCGAGGGGGTGATGCTGCCTCCGGCCTTCGACGCGTGGTTCACCAAGGTGACGGCCCGCGCCCCCGAGGCGCGCTTCGCCACCGCTTCGGCCGCGGTCGAGGCGCTCGCCGAGGTCTTCGACCTGCCCGCCGCGCCGGTGCGATCATCGCGCCTGCTCCCCGCGGAGACGCCGAGTGGACAGGGCCCCCTGAGCTCCCGCTCCTTGTCACTGCCGAGCGACGTCCAGCTCCCGACCGCGGCCGTGCTGACCGCGCTGCCCCCCACGAAGCAACGGAGCCGAGCCGCGATCACGGTCGCGGCGCTCGTCCTCCTCGGCGGCGGCGCCTTCGCCTTCGCCTCGCTGGGCCGCGGCGCGCTGCCCGCCGACGGGAGCGCGGAGCCCGCGCAGACCGCGGGGGACGCGCGCTCGCCCGCCTCCGCGCCCCCTGAAGTCCATCCGACGCCGCCTCTCCCCGACGCCTCGGCGACAGCCACGGCGCTGGGCGTCGCGACGCCCGCTCCCGCGGCCTCCGTGCCGCTGGGCAAGGGCAGCCGCGCGCTCGCCCCCGCGACGGGGGCGGCGAGCGCGTCGCCGCCGCCAGCGCTCGGCTCACGGCGCAGGCTCGCGCCAGCCCCGCCGGCCGCAGAGCCGAGCCCTGAGTCGCTGTACAAGCCGGACTGAGCACGATGGCAGGGCGGACACTCCTTCGCCAGGAGCGAGCGGGAACGATGGTATCTGGCGGCTCACTCATGCGCTTCTCCTGGTTCCGGTCCATCTGCCTTGGCGTGCTGGGCGTCGCCGTCGCGGCGCCGGCCAGCGCGCAGGCGCTCGCCGTCGCGGAATCGCACTTCGATCGCGGGCTCGCCGACATGCTGGCGGGCCGGTACGAGACCGGCTGCCCTGCCCTCGCCGAAAGCCAGCGTCTCGATCCCCGCCCGGGGCGGCTGTTCACGCTCGCCGAGTGCGAGGCCAAATGGGGGCGTATCGCGACAGCGGTCGCGCGCTACAACGACTATCTCGCGATGGTCGATCGCATGAATGAGCCCGAGCGGGTCAAGCAGTCGGCGCGACAGAAAATCGCGCTCGGGCAGCGCGGCGCGCTCGCGCCGCTCGTGCCGCAGCTCACGCTGTCGCTGCCGCCGGGCGCGCCGGCGGGGACACGCGTGCAGTGCGACGGCATGACGCTGGAGAGACCCTCGCTCGGCGTCGCGCTCCCCGTCGATCCCGGAGAGCACGTCGTGACGACGCAGGCGCCGGGAGGGGCCGTGACCGAGACGCGATTCACGATCGACCGGTCGGAGTCGAGGGCGATCGTGCTCGAGGTGAAGTCCCCGGCGGCCGTCAAGCCGCCGCTCGCCGAGCCGCCGGCGCCGGATCAGGGGCCCAGCGGCCTGCGGGTGGTCACCTATGTGGCGGGCGGGCTCGGCGTGGCCGGGCTGATCGTCGGATCGGTGACCGGGTGGATGGCGCTCGACGCGAGCGGCGTCGCGGCCGACAACTGCAGGGACGTGAGCCCCGACCGGGCGCGATGCAAACCCGACGGGCTCGACGCTGGCAACCGCGCGAAGCAGCTTGGGCTGGTGAGCACGGTCGGCTTCGGCGCCGGCGTGGCGCTCGCCGGCGCGTCGGCGCTGCTCTTCCTGCTGGAGCCATCCCCGCGCCGCCAGCCGGCGCCCGAGGTGAGCTGGGAGCTGACTGCGGGCCAGGCCGGTGGCGGCGTCGTGGTGCGCGGCCGCTGGTGACGCGGCTCGCGTGCGCCCCCCGGGCGGCTACCGCGCGCGGACAAGCACGAGGGCGTCGGACAGGATCCAGAGCCCGAGGCCGATCAAGACGAACGGCAGCGCCGCACGGCCGAAACGCCGGATGCGGGTGCCCAGGATCGGGTGGTTGACAAGGCGGTGCCCTAGCGCGCAGAAGGCGCCGGTCATGACCGCGAACACGGCCGCATGAAGCGGGATGTGCGCAGGGGAGCTGGAGAACAGCGGGATATACACGCCGAGGTTGTCCCCGCCGTTCGCGAGGGTCACGCTCGCCACGGCGATCACCTTGAAGCGCGACGCGCTGCCTTGGGGCTCGCGTGCGCTCTCCGCTGCGTCTGCTTCGTCCGCTCTGCTCGCCGTGCCTGCTTCCGCCCTCGTGCCCCGCCAGAGCGCCCAGAGGCCTCTCAGGCCGAGCGCGAGGGGAGCCAGGCCGAGCAGGCCGATCCCTCCGTCCGGCACGCGGACCGCGAGCAGCGCACACGCGGCGCTCACGATCACGAGCGCCGCGATACCGAGGAGCTGGCCGGCCACCACCTGAGCAGGGGTAAAGCCTGGATCCGCGAAGAGCGCCGAGAGAAGGAGGATGTCGTCGATGTTCGTGGACACGAACACGACCACGCTCACCCCGACAGCCGGAAGGATCTGCTCCATGGCGCGCCCGCGGACGTACCACCTCCCGCGGCTCGCGTCCGCTCGGCGGGGCGCGGGCGCCGCGGGCGCCGCTCCGAACCGGCCGACGCCGGAGCTCACCCGGGCCTGCAGGGGTAGACCGTAATCACCGGAGCGACGGCGCGTCTGCGCAGGCGACAGGAGACGAGCCGCGAGCTCGTGTAAGGAGAAAGCCATGGCGACGATTCCCCAGCCCGTGCAGCCGACCAGCGCGAAGGCCGCGCCCGCCGCGCAGGGCGCCCGGACGGAGCTTCCGGTGCAGGGCATGACCTGCGCGGCGTGCGTGCGCCGCGTCGAGAAGGCGCTGCGCGCCGCGCCCGGCGTCCAGGATGCGGCCGTCAACCTCGTGACCCGGCGCGCGACGATCACCTACGACGCGCAGGCGACCACGCCGGCCGCGCTCGCCAGCGCCATCGTGGAGGCGGGGTACGAGGTGCCCGAGATCCCCCCGGCGGCCAGCGTCCCTGAAGCCGCGCCGACCGCCGGCCTCCCCGCGGCCCCGCAGGCCGACGGCGTCCCCGCAAGCCCGCCGATCGCCGGCGTCCCCGCGACCTCCACGGCGCCCGAACGCCCGGCAGCGACGGCGGACGCCCCACCGCAGCGCCTGCAGTCGAGCGCGGCCGATCGCGCCGCCGCCATGGACGCGGCCGAGCAGAAGGAGCAGCGGACGCTCCGGCGCGACTTCGCTATCGCCGCGCTGCTCACCGCGCCGCTGCTCGCCATGGCCATGTCCCACGGCGCGATCCCGGCGCTCGAAGGCGCCTCCGCGCGCTGGCTCTCGCTCGCGCTCGCGACGATCGTTGTCTTCGGGCCGGGGCGCCGGTTCTTTCGCCTTGCCTGGAGCGCGCTCCGGCACCGCGCCGCGGACATGAACACCCTCGTGAGCCTCGGGACCGGCGCCGCCTGGCTCTACTCGACCGCCGCGGTCGCGGCCCCCGGCCTCTTCCCGCACGCCGAGCACGACCACGCGCCGCCGGTCTACTTCGAGGCCGCGGCCGCGATCGTCACCTTCGTGCTGCTCGGCAAGCTCCTCGAGACGCGCGCGCGGAAGCGGCTCGCCGACGCGGTGCGCGGGCTCGTGGCGCTCCAGCCGAAGACAGCGCGGCGCGTCCGCGGCGACGCCGAGGACGAGGTGCCCGCCTCGTCGCTCGCCCCGGGCGACCTCGTGCGGGTGCGGCCCGGCGAGCGCATCGCGACCGACGGCGAGGTGGTCGACGGCGCGTCCGCGGTCGACGAGGCGATGCTCACCGGCGAGAGCATGCCCGTCGACAAGACGGCGGGCTCGGCCGTGCTCGGCGGGACGCTCAACCAGAGCGGCGCCCTCGTCTTCCGCGTCACGAAGACCGGCGCGGACACCGCGCTTGCGCGCATCGTCGAGGCCGTCGAGCAGGCGCAGGGGTCGCGCGCGCCGATCGCGCGCCTCGCCGACGTGGTGAGCGGCGTCTTCGTGCCCGTCGTCCTCGGCGTCGCGTCGCTCGCCTTCGCCGCGTGGCTCGCGATCGACCCGACCGCCGCGGGGCTCGCCACGGCGGTCGAGCGGTTCGTCGCCGTGCTCGTGATCGCCTGCCCGTGCGCGCTCGGGCTGGCAACGCCGGCCGCCGTGGCCGTCGGGACGGGGCGCGGCGCGGAGCTCGGCGTCCTCGTCAAGGGCGGCGCGGCGCTCGAGGCCGCGAGCCGCGTCGACGCGGTGCTGCTCGACAAGACCGGGACCCTGACCTCGGGTCGGCCCGAGCTCACGGACGTCGTGGACCTCGCGGGCCACGGCGAGGCGGCGCTCCTCGGCCTCGTGGCGGCCGCCGAGCGAGAGAGCGAGCACCCGGTCGCGCGGGCGATCGTCGAGGGCGCCCGCGGCCGCGGGGTCGGCATGGCACAGGCCTCGGCGTTCCGCGCGGAGATCGGCCACGGCATCGAGGCGCGCGTCTCGGAGCGGCTCGTCCGCATCGGGACCGCGGCGTGGCTGAAGCGGGCGGGCGTCGACACGGCCGCGCTGGAGGCCGAGGCCGATCGCCTGGCCGCGCTGGGCCGCACGCCGTCGTTCGTGGCCGTCGACGGGCGGCTCGCGGGCCTCGTCGCGGTCGCCGATCGGCCCACCGAGGCGGCGCGCCGCGCCGTCGTGGCCATGGCCGAGCTCGGCGTCGAGGTGGCGATGGTGACCGGCGATCGGGCGGGCGCCGCGCACGCCGTCGCCGATGAGCTCGGCATCCGCGCCGTGTTCGCGGAGGTGAGGCCCGAGGACAAGGCGAGGATCGTCCGCGAGCAGCGGGCCGCCGGCCGCAGGGTGGCCATGGTCGGCGACGGCATCAACGACGCGCCCGCGCTCGCCGGCGCGGACGTGGGGATCGCACTGGGCAGCGGCACGGACATCGCCGTCGCGTCCGCGGACGTGGCGCTGATCCGCGGCGGGATCGCGGGCCTGCCGGTGGCGCTCGGGCTCGCCCGCGCCACCCTGCGGACGATCCGGCAGAACCTGTTCTGGGCGTTCATCTACAACGTGATCGGCATCCCGATCGCGGCGGGCCTGCTCTACCCGTTCACCGGATGGCTCCTGTCGCCCGTCCTCGCGAGCGCGGCGATGTCGCTGTCGAGCGTGTCGGTGCTCACCAACTCCCTCCGGCTACGCGCGTTCGGTCGGCCGTAGCCCGCCGCGCGCGGGCGTGCGCCCGCGGACACAGCAAAAGCGGCGCGTTCCTGTCGCGTTTGCAGCCCGACGCGGTAAAGCAAGAAGCCGACGAGCAGCGCGCTCGTCGCGCTGTTATCCCGAACAGCCGGCTCATCGCGCCAGCGAAGCGCTCGGCCCGGGCGCCAGCGCGTCGTTCCGCTTCACGCCCGCTCGCAGGGCGGCTACCCGGTGAGTGAATGATCGGAGCCACGGATGCACCGAAGCGTTCAAAATACGGAGGATCCATGAGAGCTTATCGCCAGCATCTTGGCACAGCCATTGCTTTTGCCCTGTCCCTCTCGGCCCACGCCGCCGATGCCGCCGTCACCGTCGGGCTCATCGAGCCGACCAATGTGATCATCGAGAGCAGCACGATCCCGGTGCACGCAACGGCGTCGTCCCCCGAGGACATCTACTATGTCGAGGCGGAGTTCGAAGGGCTCACCATCGAGCTCACGCCGACGGAAGGGGGTCATTTCCAGGGAGCGTTCGACCTCGGCGAGCTGGCGGGCGAGCTCGCCTATGGGCCCCACATCGTGACGGTCCACGCGTACAGCACGCTTGGCGAGGTGGCGAGCGCGCAGGGCACCGTACACCGGTACGCGCCGCCGACGCTCGGATGGAACGCGGTCGTGAACGACACCCTCACCGACGGCTGGCGCTTCGCCGCGAAGTGCGTCCCGACGCCGCCGTACACGTGCAAGAGCCTCCGGGCGACGTTCCACAGCGCCGAAGGACAGGTCACCCTTTTGCCGGGCAACCCGCAGCCCGTGCCGGGGCACCTCTACCTCAAGGAAGAGCAGGCCTGGTACGGCTACCAGCTCCCGTCGGGCAGAGCGTATACGCTCACGCTCGAGGCCAGCGACGGCGTGGGCCCCACCGTCACGAGGACCATCGGCCCCATCTACGTCGACAGGAGCCCGAGGCTCACCGCCGTCCAGCGCGCGCCCGGCACCATCCTCGATTTCGACGCCGCGCGGATCCTCTTCCGGGACCTCTACCAGCGCCTCGGGATCTTCGACCGCGCCACGCAGCAGGTGACCTGGGTCGCGACCATCCCTCAAGGAGATCTGCCGTTCAGCGAGGTCTACGGGGCGCTCACGCCGTCCGGGTCCGTACATCAGTCGACGACGGGCCACATCCTCGCCTGGGTCAACGGCGCCCGGCGCACCATCACGAGCGCGGCGCGCCTCGACGCGGTGAACGGCGACAACATCGTGTGGACGACGAACAGCGACGACTGGGCCGTCGCGACCTCGCTGTCGGCGGGGACGAGCAGGACCCTCTGGCGCATCGACGGGAGCAGGTCACCGTTCCAGGCCGACATCACGCCTTCCGGCGGCGTCTATTTCGGCACCTACGAGGGTTCCGCCATCGTCGGGCCGAGCGGGGTGCGCCTCGGCGATCACGAGGGGAACCTGCAGCGGCCGATCACCGACGGGACGAACGTCGCCGGCCGGTGGTGGGACGGCATGACGAGCTCCAGCTACCTGTACACGGCGGAGGGAGAGGAGGTGTTCCTTGGCGACTCGATCACCGGCACCTCGGCCGGGCTGCTGGTTCACGCGGGCCACGCCGCCTTCCTGAAGAGCGACGGCGCCGTCAACCAGGTCTGGCTGCGGACCCCCGACGGCGAGCAGCATCAGATCAGCGATTTCACGACGTCGAGCCAGTTCGATCAGGTGAAGCTCCGGGTCGGCCACGACGGCATCAGCGACACCGGCGAGGTCCTCTTCCTGAACGGCGGCAAGCGCTATCTGGGCCGGGCGGGGGGCGCGCCCGAGACCATCGGCTCGTCTCTCGGGCATGGTCGCTGGCTCGACGGGAGCTGGTATGTGACCATCGGCAACACGATCTTCCAGGTCTCGAGCCCGCAGGGCGCCGTCGCGCAGCTCGCCGCGCCGGGGAACGCGGAGTTCGCGCCGGAAGAGGGCCTGGGCGGCGAGCGCGAGGTGCTGTCCACCTCGTTCGCCGTGGACGAGGTGCTCGATGAGCCGATGTCGGCTCGGGATCTGCACGAGCCCGACGCGCTGCCGGCGTCGGCCGAAGCGGACACGGACGGCGGCTTCGCGCCGGCCGCGGCCGGGTGCAGCGCCTCTGGCCCGGCGGGCTCCGCGGGCAGCGCCGCCGCGCTCGCGGCGGCGGCCGCGGGCCTCGTGCTCGGGCGGCGGCGGCGCGCGCGGTCGTAGCGGCGCCGCGATCCTCCACCCGGCCCGGTCGACCTCGATCGGGCCGGGCCGCCGCGCTCATCGGCGCCGGCCTCGTCGCGGCCCTGCCCTCGCAGGCGCCCCGCCCGTCATCCACCCATCACTCGGCGACGACGATCTGCCATCGTTGCTCCTCGCCGCCGCCGCCCCCCCGCTGCTCGATCGCGGCGGCGTCCGCGGTGGAGCCCTGGTAGACCCCGATCAGCTTGCCGCTCTTCTTGTTCCTGATCTGGAAATCACCGCCGCCCAGATCGATGAACAGCCATGCCTGGTTGTCGCCGTCGTGGTTCTCCCATTGCACCAGCGCGACCCCGTCGCTCGTCGACTCGTCAGGGACATCGAGCACCTTGCCGCTCTTGACGTTGGTCAGCCGGAAGTAGCCCGATCCATTGTAGTTGAAGCTCCACTTCTGGCTGTCTCCTCCCCTGTCCGCGTTCTGGACGACGTCCGCCCCGTCCTCGCCGGACGCGCCGACGACATCCATCACCTTGCCGCTCTTCTTGTTGACGAGCTTGAAATTGTTCGTCGCTCCGGCGACGGCGCCGGCCGACGTGTCGATGGTCAGCGTGTTGTTCCAGCGCATGCTCATGGTGGTGTCCGACGGGAAGGAGATCGGCTGCCAGACGTACGTCGAGTTGTTGACCGGTCCGCTCCAGGCCCCTGCCCACCGATCTCCCATGTACAGGTAGGCCGTCCCGGCGCTGCCCTGGACCGGGAGCACGTAGGTCGACTGGGAGTGGTAGGTCGTGCCGTCACCGACGTTGGTCATCGCCGACCAGCCCCTGTCGAGAGCGCGGGACGTCGCGTATTTCGCCTGGTTGGGCGACCAGCCCGTGGCGCCCGAGGTCAGCAGGAAATAGGTGCCGTTCCGCTTGAACAGGGCCGGCGCCTCCCGGTGCCCGCCGGGGAAGAGCGTGGCGGAGAGGCGGGCGATGGACAGGTAGTCGGGGGCCAGCTCGTAGAGGTTGAGATCGTAGTTCTCGTTCGTGGCGGAGATGAAATAGCCCTTGGCGTCGTCGTCGACGAAGAGCCCGCAGTCGCGGGACATGTACCCGGGCTTGCCGTGATCGGTCACCCCGCTGCCGGCGAGCGGCCGGAAGCTGCCGTGATACGTGTAGTCGCCGTCCACGGTGCTCGAGCTCGCGACCGCGGCGCGGGCCTCACCGTAGTTCACCCCGTTCTCCCAGTGCATCCACATCACGAACCTGTCCGTGGATGCGTTGTAGACCACCTTCGGGCGCTCGATGTTGGCCGGATCGAGGTCCTTGTCCGAGTCCATCGTCAAGACATGGTTCCTGAACTCCCAGCGCCGCAGATCGGTCGAGCGATAGCAGGAGACGGCATAGAACGTCCCGTCCGGGTTCCGGTTCTCTCCGAACCAGTAATAATGGTCGCCCACCCGGATCACCCCTCCCCCGTGCGCCTGGATGGGTTTGCCCGAGGTGTCGGCCCACTGGATCCCGTTGACCAGGGGGCCGACCGCCGGCGGCAGCTCCGGTCCCCCACCCTCGCCAGGCGCGCCGCCGCCGCCGGACGCCGAGCCGACAGACGCGCCGGAGGTGCCCGGCGCCCCGCCCGCCGAAGCGCTGGAGGTGCCGGGCGCCCCGCCGCCGCCGGACGACGAGCCGACCGACGCGCCGGGCGCCCCGCCGCCGCCGGACGATGAGCCGACCCCGGAAGCGCCGCCGCTGCCCTCCGATGAGCCCCCAGGGAGCTCTTCCGAGTCGGAAGCGCAAGACGCGACGCCGAGCCCCACGACCAGCAGGCCCATCACCGGAGACAAGGAACCGAGACGCATGATGCCCTCCAGAAAGAGCGAGATCTCGGTGCCTTCAACCGGACGAGTCAAGTCCTTCTCGCGCGCAGCGGCTTGGGTGAATTGATCCGCTCCCGTGCGATCTGCCAGCAGCTGGCTACGTCAGGCTGGGAAGCGCGCCGGTGCTGTACTGCGGGTCGCCGAAGGTCTTGTCGTCGGTGCCCATCGCGTTCGCGATCGTGACGAGAAGATCGTTGTGCTGGCGGGCAGAGCCGCCGTTCGCCAGATAGTCCACGAAGCGGCCGGTGCGGAAGACCCCGCCCCCGCTGCCGGCGAGCAAGAACGGGATGTTCGTGAGCGCGTGCTGCCTCGACTCGCCGATCTCGGTGACCCACAGGACGACGGTGTTGTCGAGGAGCGTGCGATCCCCTTCCGCGTACGAATCGAGCTTCCCGAGCAGGTAGGCGAGCTGCTCCGCGAACCACGTGTGGATCTTCATGTACTTCTCGTCGCCCGCCGCGTTCCACTCGTGGGAGATGGCATGGTGATTCTGCGTGAGACCGAGGAACGGGTAGAGGTGCTCGCTCTCGGCGTACGACCACTGGATCGTGGCGATCCGGGTGAGGTCGCACGCGAGCGCCGCGGCCATCATGTCCATCTGGAGCTTGCCGATGGCGGGCATGTTGTCGTCCTTCGAGAGGTCGATGCGGTCGCCCAGCGCCGGGGCCTTGCAGCTGCCCGTGGTCGGGGTGCCGCCGCCGCCGGTCGAGGAGCCGCCGCCGGCCAGACGCGCCTCGATGTCCCGGATCGACTGCAGGTGCGAGTCGAGCTTGAGGCGATCTTCCTTGCCGATGCGGGGCCGCACGTCGGCGATGTCCTCGCGGAGGAGATCGAACACGGTCCGCCGCTGCGCGCGGAGCCGATCCAGCGCGGTGGAGCCGCCCGGGTCCTGGCCCGGGTCGGGCACCGAGGCCCCGAAGAGCTGCTGGAACGTGTCGTAAGGGTCCTCGCGGGGGGGGATGGGCTGGTCCGGCCCGGCGTAGCTGAGCCGGCCGCGCACCTCCGCGTCACGGACCTGGACGCCGAGCTCCAGGGTCTTGAACAGCGTCTTGGGCTGCAGCTTGTTCGCGATGTGCTGATCGAGCGAGATCCCCGACGACCAGCCGGCGTTGGTGGACATGAAGCTCTTGAAGTTGCCCTTGAGCAGCGCCCGCCCCGTCAAGAGGCCCCCGATGCCCCGAGCGTGCTCGGAGCCGATGTTCGAGTTGACCACGACGTTCATGTTCACCCCGCGCATCGGGATAATCTTCGACTTGAACGGCGAGAGCGGCTGGAGCAGCGGGCTCAGCGTGAAGTTGTTCTCGGTGCCCGTGGGCATCCACTTCGACTCCATGGTGCCGTTCGGCGTATAGAACACCACGAAGCGCTTGGGCGCCGTGGCCTCTTGCCCGCGGGCCAGCTCGGAGTTCAGCAGCGGGATCGTCGCCGTCGCCGCCAGCGCGCCCTGGAGCATCCGCCGTCGAGAGATCATTCGCGGTGTCATGTCACTCCTCCTCTGCGATCGCGCTGCGGTACAGGAACGCGTCGGTCTGCGTCGTCGCCACGATGAGCTCCACGAGGTCGCCCTCCGAACCGTGGAACCCTGCGCGCAGCCCGTCGAGCGAGCACTCGTCGTCGACGTTCTCGAAGCGGCCCGCCGTGTAGCGGAACCATTGCGTCGCGAGGCACTCGCGGACCTGCGCGCTCCCGGCGAGCTTCTCCGCCAGCTGGCGGACGCCGACGAACGGGCCATCCATGTCCTCGGACGCGACCATCTCCCCGGAGACGTCGATGACCTGCCCGCCCTCCTCGGTGCGGTACGCGCCCACGGCATCGAAGTTCTCGAACGCGAAGCCGATCGGATCCATCAGCTTGTGGCAGCCGGCGCACCTGGCGTTGGAGGCGTGCTGGTTGAACCGCTCACGCGCTGTGACGCCCTCCTCGCCGGTGGGCGGCGTGAGGTCGACGTCGTCAGGAGGAGGCGGCGGATCCTGGCACATGAACTTCGAGCGGATGGCCTTGCCCCGCAGCACCGGAGAGGTCTGATCGGGGTGCGCGTGGACGGCCAGGAACGCGGGCTGCGTGAGCACCCCTGCGCGCTGGTCCGGCGGGAGCTCCACGAGCTGGGGTGTGGTCGAGCCGGGCGGGACCGTCACGCCGTAGAGCTCGGCGACGGACTCGGTGGCAAAGCCGACGGGCAGCGTGAGCAGGCTCGAGAGCTTGTGATCCCCGGACCACAGCACGTGCTCGACGAACGCGGGGGTCTCGGCGCGAATCCCGGCGACGAGCTCGTCGTCGTACCCGGGGAACTGGCTCTCCTCCTTGACGATGGTCTCGAGCTTCCCGAGGTTGAGCCATTGCTTGTAGAACTCCGTGACGGCCCGGCGCGCCCGCGGGTGCTCCAGCATCTGGCGGGTTCGCTCGGCGAGCTGCTCGCGGGTATCGAGCAGGCCCGCCTCCGCGGCATCGAGCAGCGCGTCGTCGGGGCCGGACGCCCAGACGAGGTACGACAGGCGCGACGCCATCTCGTACGGGTCGAGGCGCACCCGCGACGAGGAGGCATCGAGATCGTGACGCAGCTCCAGGCGGAACAGGAATTTCGGCGATTGCAGCGCGGCCCGGATGACGACCTCGATGCCCTCACGGAACGACCCGTCGGTGCGCCCCGCGGCGTAGGCGCGCATCAGCCGGTCGACGTCCGACGTCTCGAGCGGTCGACGGTACGCGCGACGGCCGAAGTCCTGGACGAATTGCCGCGCGCACGCTTCCTCCTGGGCGACTTGCCCCTGCACCGCGGCCGGATCACACGGCACGAGCTTTGATAGATCGCCCGCGACGGCCTCGGTCGCGAGCGCCTCGGCAGCCAGGAGGTACTTCTCCGCGTGCAGCGCAGACACGGTCAGCACCGTCGCGTTGTTGTTGAAGCCGCCAGCGATCTCATCCGGGGGGAATTGATCGGCAGGGGTGAGGGACGTTCCGAGGAGATCTCGGACCGTGTTGTTGTATTCGAATCGCGTCAAACGCCGCTGCGGTGCGAGGATCCGCTCGGCGCCGCACACCGGGGGATCTCCTTGTCCGGACGTCGAGCCGTCCCCCCCGGAGCTGGAGCCGGGGCCAGAGTCGGAGCCCGAAGCTCCAATCTGCCCGTTACCGCACCCGGCTACGGCCGTCAGCGCGAGCGTCGCTACGAGCGCCGAACCGGCTCGCCAGCGACGATATCCTAAGTCAGCCATACCGTGACCTCCTACCGTCGGTCACAACCTACGGTGAAGCCTCGGCAGACGTCAAGCGCTGCTCCCATCAATCCACAGCGCAAGACGCCCACGTTCAATGGCCGGACAGCGGTCAACAACGGACCATCGGCTGGCGAAGTCTGGTACTGCCCGAAGACTCCACTCCCGTCATATTATGGATCGGCTGGCCGTCACTTGACGCGGCACGCGCCGCGTCAGCCCAGCAGAACCGGGCGAACTACGGCCTGGGCAGCGAGGCGAGAGCGCGACTTCGTCGCACCTCTCCAGGCCACCCACGCCGCGCACACGAGTAGTCATTGGAAGAATTCCCGCTCCAGCGCGTATTGATCACGAACCGCCGAATGCTCTCGAATTTTGACCAGCGACGTCACGCGCGCCGCGCCTCGAGGCGTCACGGCGCGCGGATGTCGCCGAACGGCTCACGCTCGAACGGGGCGGAGAGGCCGGTCGGCGCCCTCGAGCGCGGAGACGTCGACCTGGCGCTCGTCCCGCGGGCGGACATCGACGGGCTGGAGCAGTTCGTGTTCCGCCCCATCGTCGACGACGAACACGTGATCGTGACGCGTCGCGGGCACCCGCTCGCGCGCGGGCGCGCGACGTTCGAGCGGTACCTCGGGTGCGGGCACGTCGTCGTGGGCACCTCGCTGCCGGGGCTCTCGCCGGTGCAGCGGGCGATCGCGCGGCTCGAACGATCGCGGGACGTGCAGGCGTGGGCGCGGTTCGACCGGAGCACGCGATAGCGCCGCTCAGGCGCTCCACGGCCGCCGTGCAGGTTCGACTCCGCGACTGCTATGCTGGCGCATGGGTCAACGCGCGGTCGCGGTGCTCGGCTGGCTTCTCGCCCTCCTGGTCGTTCCGTCCGGCTGCCATCCCCCGCCAGCACAGGCTCCGGCCGCGCTGCCCGCGCGCGCGACTCCGAGCCATCACGCGACGCCGACCCCGCGCGATCCGTCGGCCGTGATTGACCCGGACGATGATGCCGGCATCGCCGCGGCGCTCGCCGGCCACGGGCTCGATGGATGGATGCACGGCGCGGCGCCTGCGTCCGGTCTCTTCGTCTTCACCTACCGGCTCCCGCACGATTTCTTCCGTTACGCTGACTTTCCGATGATCCCGGGGTCGCCGGAGGTCGCGCGGGAGCTCGCGGGGCTAAAGCGGCATGACAGGCTGCGCGTGTTCGGCAGCCTCGAGAAGAAAGGCCCTCAGCGCCATGTCCGCGTGCGCCGCATCGAGGTGATCACGCGGTTCTCCTCCGGCGTGGACGCGCCGCCGTATGCACACGACACGACCACACACGCGGCGCTCCTCGGGGGGCGCGAGTTCGTGGGTCGTGTGCACGGCGTCGACGCCGAGGGCAAGATCCTCGTTGTCGAGCTCGCAGACAAGGTGGTGCCGGTGTTCGTGACCCGCCCGGAGCACGTCCGGGACCTGTGGCGCAATGACAAGATCCGGTTGCATTACGTGATCGCCGAGCGCCCCGATCACCCGATCCACCTGCGGCTCGATCCGGCCGTCTCGAGGCCAGTCGAGGTGCTGGAGCGCATGCAGGCCGGTCATGGCCAGCCGATCGCGCTGGAGGGCGATCTCGTGCTCTTCCCGAGGAGCCCGCAGATCAAATTCGACATCTGGGCGCTGCGCGTCGTCGACGGGGATCGGGTGGAGCGCGAGTATACGCTCGTCAATTTCAGCGATCCGGGGCTCTTCGAGGCGATCCGCGACAAACTCGCGCGGGGCTGGGCGGCGCACCCCGGCGCCCCGGTGGACGCGCGCAACAAGTTCATCAAACCAGGCCTGCGCGTGCGCGCGAGGGGCGTGCTCAACGTGATCTCGCCGGCGCAGGCCAACCCGCAGATCTTGTTGTCGTCGGAGGGGGCGGTCGAGGTGCTCGGAGCCCCGGGACGGGGCTCGCCGCCTCCAGTCGACCGATGAGGCGTCCCCGGGTCCCGCCGGTCCGTCCTGTGCATCGTCCTGTCCATCGTTCTGTGCATCCGCCAGGCCCGCCCGCCTGAGGGGCTCGATCACGGCGGTAGAAGGCAATCGCGCCTCCATTTTCTGCTTGCCCACGGTTTCCGCAGACCACACTATCTGCCGGGGGTGGGGCACCCGCACGCGCCGCCCCTGGAGCGTCATCCTTCCGTATCTCGAGCGAGCGCCGCCTCCGGCTCGGGCCGCTCGCGGCGTTCGTCCGTCAGAGCCCAGGACGCTCCACGCGCCCGCTTCACCGCCCTGTGTCCCGACGGCCCTGCTCTCGGAGGTGCGCCCGTGAAACCAGCGATCGTCCTGCCGCTCGTCATCGTATCATCGTGCCTCGCCTCCGCCGCTGCCGCCGCCGAGCAGGCGTGCGGGTACTCCAGCGCCGGCTGGAACGCGCCGAACGGCGCGGCCGTGTTCAGCGCCGGCTCCGGGCCGATCGGAGACGTCCTTAACGCCGTCGGCGAGTTCCGAACGCACTCGATGCTGTCGCACGGACCCGGACGGTGGGTGACGCACGCCACCATGAAGCAGCCGCGCGAGAACTCCTGGCCTGATGTGTGCAGCACGCCCATCGTATCGAACGATCTGCTCGATGGTTATCCCGGGCTCGCGCAGGTCAACCAGGGTGGGATCTACCGCTTCCTCTACGGGAGCGGCGGGAGCGGCCCGGCCGCGCTGACCTATCAGGTCGGCGATCCCAAGCGGGCCGCGTCGATCGGCGAAACCATCTGGTGGGAGGTGCCTTACTACGCCGAGCGCTCGATCATCGACGGAGGGGTCGAGATCCCTCGGCTGAGCGTCCGCGGCGACCGGGTGCACTACTCGTTCTTCCAGTACCGCAACACCGAGGGCACGCCCACCGGCGGGCCGGCGTGGAACAACGGTATGGTTTGCTCCTCATTCCTGGCCTTCGCGCACCATCTCGACGGCCAGGGCGCCATCCCGCCGTACACGTACAGCCACGCCAAGCTCGTCAGCGCGGCCAACGCCCTTCACGGCGGGGTGATGGACAGCTGCGAGAACAGCCTGGGGTTCTGGGGCATGGTCGGCACCTCGCTCGCATGCTTCACGGACGTCTGCGACAAGGCCGCCAATCAGGTCGCGAACTGCATGGCCTCGCACGCATGCAACACCGGCAGCAGCAGCGTGTGGAGAGGAGTCCGAGACGACCCGAAGACCGTCGCCGTGTCCATCAGCCCCGACCGCATCGGCGGCTGGAACGGGCACCCCTGGGGGACGCAGGCCGGCGCGACCGTCTGGTCTGCCGATACGAACCACAACGTCCAGTGGAACTCCGGGGGCAACGTCTACGGGTGCTGGTACTGACGGACGTTCGAGCACAGCGACGTGAGGAGCTCCGGCCATGACGACCAGGATCGGCGAGCATCGGTCAAAGGCGCAATGGGTCGGTGTGGTGGTGCTCGCCGCCGCGCTCTGGGCCCTGGTCTGGTCGGTCCGCCCTTCCAAGGCGCCCGAGCCCGTGCAGGCAGCGGCGAAGACGAGCGCGCCGGAGGCCCCGCCGCGCGCCGGACGCGCGGCGAGCGCCGCCGCGGCGAGCGCCGCCGCGGTGAGCGCCGCCGTGGCGAGCGCGCCCGCGGAGGACCCGGCGCCCGTCATCGACGAGATCGAGGTCGAGAAGCCGGAGGTGTGCGCCGGCGAGGAGAACCTCATCACCGTGCGATCGCATACCACGAACGGGACAGATGAGTACCTCCACGGCGTCATTGGCACGCGCGCCGGATCGCGGGTACCACTCCGCATCTGGCCCGACACGGACGGATCGTACGAGATGCCCACCATCTCCGTGTTCGGGCGGAACAACGCGGTGACTCAGATCGAGGTCCCGAGATACAAGGTCAACGCCTGCAAGCCGGAGCGGATCGTCGTCGTCACCCACAGGCTCCAGCCGAGCACCCCCGGTGAATTCGAGCTCACGGCGCAGATCGTCGACGTCGGGATCAAGGACAACCCCGCCGCGAGGCCGTTCAAGCCCGCGAGTTATGCCTGGGTGTTCGACGACGGCGGCTCGGAGGAGACGAAGGCGCCGTTCGTGACCCACAGCTACGAGCGCCGGCCGCAAACCACGCTCGTCTCCGAGTTTTTGATCCGGGTGGAGGTCAAGAGCGAAGCGGGCGAGAAGCTCACCGGCCGCACCCTGCTCCAGATCCCGAACATGATGTTTCAGGACCTCGCCGAGCGGGGGATCGTGACCATCGCGGCGACGCCGACGCCCCGATTTCCCAAGCAGGACGGCGACGGCGTGGTCCGGCAGACGTTCCGCCTCTGGCATCACCGCGACGCGCCGGTCCGGATCGATACGGTCACGGCGGTGCGGCACTTCGCGGGGGCGTCGAGCGCCTCACCGCACGAGGAGGCCTCGCTCGGCCTTACCGAGATCCCACCGGGGCAAGGGGTCGACGTGGAGGTGAAGCTCGACACGGCGCGTGAACCGGATGTGTTCACCATCACGTACGTTCTCGAGGGCGAGACGGCAGAGGGGCACGCTGCGCGCGGGACGTTCTCGCTGATGAAGCCGCCGCCCGCGCCGACCAAGGAGTCGAGCATACCGGTCACGGAGCCCGTCCTCCTCGCGAAGATCAAGCGGGCGCGAGAGCTCCTCGCGCAGGAGTTCGTCACCGACGAGGACATCTGGCGGCTGGAGCGAGAGGGAAAGATGGCGGATCTCGACGTCTCGCCGCCGCGGACGAAAGCGCCTTAGCCCGATCAGCGTGCCTCGGCCTGCCGCGCGCCGTCGGCCGCGTCGGCGCGGTTCATCCGCTGGATGCAGAGCTTGAGGCCGGCGCGGAGGTTGCCCATCGTGATGATCCCCGAGAGATCGACCCCGAGCGCGATCATCGTCTGCGCCACGTTCGAGCGGATACCCGTGATCACGCCCTCCGCGCCGAGGAGCCGTATCGCGCGGACCATTTCGATGAGGTAGCTGGCCGTCTTCGTGTCGACGGCGTCGACCCCGGTCAGATCGAGGATCGCGAAGCGCGCCCCCTTGGTCGCGATCGCGTCGAGGAGGCTGTCCATCACCTCGGAGGTCCTCACGCTGTCGACGACGCCGACCATCGGGAGCGTCAGCACGCGATCCCAGACCTCGATGATGGGCGTCGACAGCGCGCGAATCACCTGCTGCTGGGCCTGGATCATGTCGAGCCTCGCCTGGAGCTCGACCTCCTTGCGCTTCATGTCCGTGATGTCGAACGTCACGGAGACCGCGCCGTCCGGCGCGCCGCGCTCGTCGAAGACGGGGAGCAGCCAGGACCGCCAGGCGACGCCGTGGGTCTCGACCTGGTTCTCCACGACCTCTCCCGCCAGCACGCGCCGCATCCCGTCCGCGGCCTCGGGGCTCGACCCGTAGAGGTCGAAGACGTTCTTGCCGATGAGCGCCCCAGGCTTCACGCCCGAGTTCTCGAGCCCCTTGCCGTCATGATGGGTGAAGACCCCATCGCGATCATACTTGCACGCGGCGATCGGGACGTGATCGAGGATGGATCGCAGGATGATCGAGTCGTCCCGCGACGCGTCCGCCAGGCGGCCGCGGTCGGTCACGTCCTGCCCGAGGAAGAGCCTGCGCACCACCTGGCCGTCGACGCCGCGGATCGGCTCGTGCACCCACGCACACGCGACGACGCGGCCGTCCTTCCGCCGGTGCTCGGCCGAGAGCGGCGCGCCGCCCTGCCCGTCGCAGAGGCGTCGCCAGTTGTCGACGTCTGCGCTGCGGAGCGCCGTGTCCGCGAGGCGGCGGCCAATCACCTCTTCCGCGGTGTAACCCAGCAGCCGCTCCGCCCCGGCGCTCCACGCGGCGATCTCGAGAGACCCGACGTCGCCCGTGCACTCCACGGCGATGAACGGTCCGTTGAGGACCGCGTTCATGTAGCTCGTCGCGATCTCGAGCTCGTCCGGGCCGGCCATCTGGTCCATTCGCCGCACTGTACCGGGCGCGTCGTCGGCATGTCGAGAAAAACGGCCGCGCCCGACGCTCAGCTCCCTCGCTTCATCGTGGCCTCGATGAGCCCGTGCGGCTCGTCGACGGGGACGAAGATCTCGTTGTCGTTGGTGAGCCCGAAGGGTGCGAGATCGACGAGCAGGCAGTGCTTGTTGGGGAGCGAGAGGCTCACCTCGTCGATGGCAGGACAGGCGGCGAGCACCGCCTCCCCCAGGTCATGAATGGTGTGCTGCACCGAGAGGCTGTGTCGCTCTGCGAACGTCTCGATCAGGGCGCGGCGGGCGCGCTCCCACGTCGCCGTCGGCGCCGGGTCGCGGCCGGCCGCGCGCCAGCGGGCCACCATGAGCGTCGAGAGGATGCGGTCGCCCGTCTCCTTGAGCGTCGTGTACCCGTCGCGCGGGAAGCCCGAGAACGCCGAGCCGGTGGTCTTGAGGACGAGGAGGTCCGCGACGCCGGACGTGATCTCGACCCCGCCGGGAGTCGCCGAGATCTCCGCGGTCCGCCGCTCCCCTGCCGCGCGGAGGAAGGCGTGAGGGTGCGGCGCGCCGCCCGCGTCGACGCGAGACCAGACGTTCTCCGCGATAGCGACCCTCGCCCGCCGGGTGTGCGGCCTGCCGAGGAAGTGGTCGGCGAGCAGGACGCCGAAGTCCTCGATCGGCTCGACCGGGTGGCCCTTGGCGAGCGCGTACACGGTGTTCTTCATCGTGTCCGTGGGCAGCACCTTGCTGTTGTCACCCTTCGTGTAAGCGTCGTCGAACTCGCCCTCCAGCTGGACATCGATCTGGACGTCGGTGAGCTCGTGCCGCGCGCCCGCGCGGCGGACCTTCACGAGCCGCACCCTCGATTTGCCGTAGGCGTTCCGCACCAACGAGATCGACATCGTTCTTCAGCTCCCGCGCCGGGCGACGACGCTCTTTTGAGACGCGGGAGAGACGGTAGCTCGAAGCGCGACGCCGGCTCAAGCCTGGCGGGTCCCCTCGCCCTCGACCCGCGGCGCGCGGCGACGCGCCGGCGGCGGCCGCCCGCCGGAGGGGCGTCGGGCGGACCCGTGCGATATCGCGCGTGCGGTGGCGAGGGCGCGTCACCACATACGCGGGCATGGTGACCACAGACCGTGACAGGGCGGCCGATGAGCTCGTCGCTCGGACGCACGCCGAGGATGCCAGCTTCGTCCGCCGGGAGGCGCCGCTCGGGGCGGTCGCGTGCAGCTACCTCGACGCGCTGATCGAGCGGGACCGGAGGCGAGCGGTGCGGGCCATCCGGGAGGCGCTCGACGCCGGCGCGCCGATCAAGGACATCTATGTTCACGTGCTGCAGCCGTGCCAGTACGAGCTGGGCCGGCGCTGGCAGCTCCGTCAGCTCAGCGTCGCCGGGGAGCACTACTGCACGGCGGTCACGCAGATGATCCTGGGCCAGCTCTATCCGCTCGTCGTCAGCGCCGATCGCGCCGGCCGCCGCCTCGTGGCCACCGCCGTGGACGGGAACCTCCACGAGATCGGCGCGCGCTTCGTCGCCGATTTCTTCGAGATGGCGGGGTGGGACACCTTCTATCTCGGGGCCAGCACGCCCGCCGAGCACGTGATCCAGGAGGTCGTCCAGCGGAAGGCCGACGTCCTCGCGGTCTCGGCCGCGCTCAGCGATCAGCTGTCGAGCGTCCGCCAGGTGATCACCGCGGCGCGCGGCGACGATCGGTGCAGGGGCGTCGTCGTCCTGGTCGGCGGCCAGCCGTTCCGCGTCGTCGACGACCTCTGGAGGCAGCTCGGGGCCGACGGCTCGGCGCCGAGCGCGGAGGGCGCCGTCCGCGCGGCGGAGCAGCTCCTCGCGGCGCGGAGCGCATGACCCCGCTCCGCGCCTTCAACCGCCGGCCCCGCGGGGTGCGTTTCGCATAGCGAGCTCCGCGCCGGCCTGCCAAAGACAGATCGCCTCCGCCGCGAGCGAGGGAGAGGCTTTGATTCGGAGGATTCCGATGACTCCGATGGAACCGCGCATGGCGCAAAGCGCAGGAGAAAACGAAGGGGCACCGCTCGTGACCCCGCCGCCTGGACACGAGCTCGGCGGTCCGATCGCGGAGCTCGCCGCCGCTTTCCTCATGGCCTCGACCGCGCTCGCGATCGGCGTGTTCGCGCCGGACGGCGCGCCGAGGCTCACCAACCACGGCATGCGCCGGCTGCTCGGGGCGGCGGGCGAGCCGGGTCGCGCCGAGGCTCGCCTCGTCAGCCCGAGCTTCGCGCAGCTCGCCGCGGCCGGGCGCGGCGCCGAGGAGCCGATCTACCGCGGCATGCTGCACTTCGGGGATCTCCGGTCCATCGCGCACAGCCTCCGGGGAGAGGTCTGGCGGCTCGGCCACGACCTGCTGATCCTCGCCGAGTTCGACGTCATCGAGCTCGAGCGCGTCGTCGCCGAGGTGTCCGCGCTCAACTCGCGGATCACGAGCCTGCAGCGGCGGCTCGTCTCCGAGCAGAAGGAGCTCGAGCGGTCGCTCGAGCAGCTGCGCGCCACGCAATCGATGCTCGTCCACTCCGAAAAGATGAACGCGCTCGGCAAGCTCGCCGCCGGCGTGGCCCACGAGATCAACAACCCGCTCGCCTTCGTCCGCAGCAACGTGCACACCCTGGCAGAGTCGCTCGATCGGCTGTTCGCCGCTTATGAGGCGCTCGAGCGGGCCGCCGTCAGCGCGGGCTCGGACGACGTGAAGGGCCTCGCCGAGGCGCTCCGCGCCGAGGTCGAGCCCGACTTTCTGCGCGAGGATACGGGGGATCTCGTGAAAGGCACGCTGGGCGGCCTCGCGCGCGTGCAGAAGATCGTCGAGGACCTCAGGACCTTCACGCGGATCGACCGGGCGGAGGAGGAGCGCTGCGACCTGAAGGAGTGCCTGGAGAGCACCCTCGCGATCGCGGGCCCGGCGCTGAAGGACGGCGGCGTCCAGGTGACGGTCGAGTGGGCCGAGCTGCCGATGCTGCGCTGCAAGCCGGCGGAGCTCAGCCAGGTGTTCCTGAACCTCCTCATCAACGCGGCCCAGGCGGTCGAGTGCCGGGGCCGGGGGAACGGTCGCATCGTGATCCGCGAGCGCGACGAAGCGCGCCGGATCGCCCTGGAGTTCGAGGACAACGGCGCCGGGATGACCCCTGATGTCCTCGGCCGGATCTTCGATCCGTTCTTCACGACCAAGCCCGTCGGGCAAGGCACGGGGCTGGGCCTCACCATCTCCCATAAGATCGTCGTCGATCAGCACGGCGGCACCATCACCGTCCGATCGACCCCCGGGGTGGGCAGCACCTTCACGATCACGCTCCCGAAGGAGACCGACCGATGACGCGCGCCTCCGGCGAGCGGCGCGCGCTGCTCATCGTCGACGACGAGCCCGAGACCTTGAAGGCGCTCCGCCGCGAACTTCGGCGCGACTACGATGTCCTCATCGCGGAGAGCGCCGAGCAGGGTCACGCGATGTTGCGCGATCGGCCCATCCCTGTCGTCCTCAGCGACCAGCGGATGCCGGGCACGACGGGCACGGAGCTCTACGCGAGGCTCAGGGCCGAATTCCCGGAGACCGTCCGCCTCCTCATGACCGCCTATGCGGACACGAGCGCCGCCATCCAGGCCATCAACGAGGGCGGCGTGTACCGGTTCATCTCCAAGCCGTGGGATCCGCCGGAGCTCGCCGGCGTCGTGAGCGACGCGTTCGCGCAGCACGAGCGCATCAGCCGCTGCCAGCGGCTCCTCTCGAGCCTCAAGACGAGCGCCGACGCGCTCCACCTCGAGAACCAGCAGCTCGCCGAGGTGACCCAGAGGACCCATGAGCTCATGGGCGTCGCCGCCCACGATCTGCGCAATCCGATCGCGGCGATCCAGTGGTTCTCGAAGATGCAGCTGGCCGGCGCCGGCGCGGGGCCCGAGGACACGCGGCGCTACGCCCTGAAGATCCAGGACAACGCCGAGTTCGCGCTGCAGCTGCTCGAGGACCTGCTCGACATCACGACGCTGGAGCATGGGAACGGCGGGCTTCACCTGCAGGAGGCGGACCTGCGAGGCATCCTCTTGGCGGCTGTCTCCCTGAACGAGCACGGCGCCGGCCGGAAGGGGATCGCGGTGCACGTCGACGTGCCCGCCGACCTCCCGCTCGTCTGCTGCGACGTCGCGCGGATCGAGCAGGTCCTGAGCAACCTGCTCAGCAACACGTTCAAGTTCTCTCATCCGGGCACGACGGTCACGGTGCGCGCGCGGAGTCTCGGTGAAGCGGTCGAGGTGATGATCGAGGATCAGGGCCTGGGCATTCACCCGGACGAGATCAGCGGCCTGTTCCGCAAGTTCCGGAGGACGAGCACCCGGTCGACCGGCGGCGAGAAGAGCACGGGGCTCGGCCTGTCGATCTGCAAGAACCTCGTCGAGCGCCACGGCGGCGCGATCCGCGTGGAGAGCGAGCTCGGCCGGGGAACGCGGGTGTTCTTCACGCTCCCGACGAAGGCCGGGGGCGCCTGCGAGCCCGAGCGCCCCGCGGCGTAGGCTCGCCCGCGCGCCGCGCTTGGCCGACCACTCACCAGCTCACGGTGTCGTTGACCGTGAGCGCCCCGCCGGACGCGGGCGTGCTCATCGTGCGATTGCCGCCGCCCGGGAGGTTCTCCCAGGTCACGGTGCCGTCGGCGTTCTTGCGATAGTACTTGTACTGGAGCGCGCTGCTGGCCGGCAGGTTGACGCGGTTCGTCCACACGGGGTAACCGCGCGGATCGACAGGGACGCCGAGATCGGTGTTCCAGCTGCCGAGCGCCGCGGTGTTGCCAGTGACGTACATGTGCTGGCCGACCACGGTTGTCGCGGTGACGTTGACCGTGACGCCTGCCTCGCCGGAGCCGGGCGGCACCCCACACGCGTTGTAGCGGCCACAGACCACCGAAGGTACATCGACGACCCTGCCCGCCCGGATCGACGCCACCAGGCTGATGTACTCGCCCATGGCCCAGTTCAGGGGGCTCATCGACCGCGTCGGGGTGCCCGCCGCGACGTTCGCCGGCTTCTGGACGGACCAGCCGGTGACGTCCGTCGACTCGCTCCATACCTGCTCCGGGATGAAGCCCTGCGGCGTCGAGAACGCCTTCACCGCGGTCAGGTAGGGGTTGCCGTCGGCGCCGACACCCGTGCTGGCGATCTTGAACATGCCGCGCTCGGCCGTGAAGATGGGCCACAGCCGGCCCCGGCCGCCGTTTCCGTCGAAGTTGCCGCCGTCGTTCTTCTCGCCGTATCCATCGTAGTTGTAGCGGAACCACGCCTCACCCTTGCCGGCGATGGTCCGCTTCAGGATGGCGTCGTACTCGGGCAGCGTCGCGACGATCGAGGGATCGTCGGCCCGCTTCACCCCCATCCGCACGAGCTCGAGGAACCCGCCGTCGACGATGTACCGCTGGTCGTGCGTGCCGCCGCCGTTGCCGATCGTGAAGCGGACCGCCGCGTCCGGCCCGGACACCGGGTTGTACACCTGCGGCCCGCTGCCCGTGTTGCCCCGCGCGGAGGGGTTGATGCGGATGTAATACCGGCCGTCGCCGTGGTACCCCGTGGTCGTGAACGTCCAGCGGTCGACGCTCTGCTGCCAGTGGTCGGCGGCGGCCATGTAGCGCGCCGCGCTGGTGGTGTCGCCGTTCGCGCGCGCGATCGTCGCGGCGCAGACGAGGCCCGCGATCTCCGCCGCGATGGTCGACGGCGAGTACCCGGCGTTCTCCTCCCACCGCTCCTGCTGGGTCCATGGGCCGGTGTTGACGATGAAGTCGGCCGTCTTCTTGATCTTCTTCCAGAGCGGGTTGTAGACGGAAGGTCCGAGCCGCCACGCGAGGAGGATGGGCATCGCCTGCTCATCCATCTGCGTGCCTTGCCAGTACTGCCAGCCGCTGACCCAGGCGTTCTGCGGGAAGCGGCCGACGCGGCTGTAGCCCTGCGGGCAGCCCGGCGCGTTGTACTCGGCGACGCCGCAGTCGCTCGACTGCTGCAACGTGTTGAACAGGTAGTTGACCACCGAGGTCCCGGTCGCTGTGTCGCCGGCCGTCACCAGCGCGCTGGCGAACTTGAACAGATCGCGCGCCCAGACCAGGTGGTAGCCGCCGCTATTGCCGTCGCCGTTGGTCTCGCCCCAGGGCGTTCCCATCCCCGCGATCATGGCGCCGTTCGACTTGTCCTGGATCACCTTGAGCGACATCGCCGCGAGGTAATACTGGTCGTCGGCTGTGGCGCTCTGGCTGCTGAGCCCGGCCGCGTAGGTCTTCCACCCGTTGTCGTAGGTGGTTTGCAGCGCGCTCAGGCTGCTGCCGAGCGTCGCGTTCGCGGTGGCGGCCGCCTCTGTCTCGGTCGCGCCGAAGCCGAGCACGACGTCGAACGAGACGCTGGTGACGGCGCTGGTACCGAGGTCGATCCAGCCCATCTGCGCCACATTGCCGCCGCTCGCCAGGTCGTTTCGCCAGGTCATGGTCCTGTCGACGTTCCCGCCGAGCAGGTCGGTCCAGCCGTCCGACTCGCCGACGAAGCCGCTCGACACCATCGGCGCGCCGCTCACCACCTTCCATGGGCGCGACGCGGCGAGCGCCGAGGCGCGGCTGTTCTCCGAGGCGACGAGCAACGTGCGCCGCCCTGCCTCCACCGTCCTCGACGTGTCGCCGGCCCCGGAGTTGTCCATCGCCGGGTTGTGGAGCAGGTAGAGGTTGAACTGGGTGACGTTCCTGCCGCCCAGGGCGTCGAACCGGACGCGCTGGATCAACGCGTGGCGCCCCGGATCGGTGAAGACGGTCCTGGTGATCCGCCAGTTGTGGGCGCTGTTCGTCGTCGTCGCCTGCCAGCGCATGGACCGCTTGTCCGGCTGGGTCACGGTGAAGCTCTGCTGCTTCTCCTCGTCGACGAAGGTCTTCGCCGTGTCCCCCACGAGGAACTGCAGATCGACGGTGTTCACTGTGTCGAGCACCGGATAGAACACCTCGGACACGATGCCGCGATGACCGGTGAAGTAGACCCTCGAGGCCGCGGTCGTCGAGGTGCCTAGGAACGACTTCTCCGCAGGTCCCCACACAGAGGGTACCCCGACCCCCTTGGCGGCAATGCCGGCGCCGAGCGCCTTCAGGGCCTCTGCCTTCGACGGGGCCCTGCCGGCGGTGCCGAACGGAAACGGGACAGCGGACTCCCCGGCCATCGGCTCCTCTGCCTCCGTGTCGAGCGCGCAGCCCGCGAGCCCGAGTGTCAGGCAAACAATTGCAGTGTCACAAGAAATGCGCTTCAGCATCACGCCATTCCCCTTCCATCGGGTGGCCGTCGCGTGAAGACCGCCCCACGGCTACCGTAAGCCAGCGACTTGGTTGATGTTTTTACGTGGAACCGGCGGATCGCGGCCCGGGCCCCCTGCGCTCGCTTCGCTCCGGCTCCGCGTGGGACGCCAGCAATGCTGCAGCGTAGCACGCGATCTTCGCGCGCTTGCGCGCACCTGCGCGCCGCCATGCCGAGCTCCTGGCAAGGACAGAGACGCTGCGCTCCATGCGCGACGGAGCGCGGCGCCGACCTCGCCGCCGCGAGCTCATCAGCTCACGCGCCAACCACCTTGCGCCTCGCCGCCGCGTAGCGCCTGACCACCTCGTCCGCGATGACGCCGATCAGGATGACGGCGCCGATGACCGCGAACTCGATCTGGGTCGGGACGCCCAGCATGTTGATGGCGTTGCGCAGCACCTGCATGAGGGCGGTGCCCAGGATGACGCCCAGCACCGCGCCCTCACCGCCGCGCAGGCTGAAGCCGCCCAGCACGGCCGCGGCGATCGCGTACAGCTCGTAGAAATTGCCGAAATCGACAGGCTGGGCCGAGTTGACCTCCAGCGCGAACAGCATGCCCCCGAAGCAGGCGAGCACCGAGCAGAGGACATACGCGAGGATCGTCATCCTGTCGGTGTCGACCCCGCTGTAGCGGGCCGCCTGCTCGTTGCGGCCGAGCGCCATCAGATAGCGGCCATAGACGGTGCGGTTCAGGAAGATCGACGCCGCCACCGCGATCGCGAGGAACAGGAGGAACGGCATCGGGATGTCGATCCACGTGATCGGCGCGAGCCGCGTCTTCACGCCGGTGAACGGGTGCACCGCGTAAGGGCTGAAGCGCCCCTCGGAGATCCACGAGAGGAACGGCACGGGGACCGAGAGCGGGCTGCCGACCGACAGGTAACGCAGCGACTCGAACCCGACGCCGAACCCCTGCGTCTGATCGCCGGAGATCCCGCGCGCGGTGCCCCGGTAGAGCAGGAGCCCGCAGAGCGTCACGACGAACGGCTGGAGCCGGAGCTTCGTGATGAGCAGCCCGTGCGCGAGCCCGATGCAGAGCGAGATGCCGAGCAGCACGGGCACCGCCAGCGACGCCGGCCAGTGCTGCACCGAGAGGAGCCACGGCAGCATGCAGCCGGCGAGCGCCACGATCGACCCGATCGACAGGTCGATGCCGCCCGTGATGATCACGAAGCCCGCCCCGATGCTGAGGATGCCGAACAGCGCCGTCCTCCGGATCAGGTTCTCGAGGTTCTCCGCGAGGAGGAACCTCCCGTTCAGGAGCGCGGTGCCGAGCGACACGGCGAGGAGGAGCCAGAAGACGCCGAGCACCTTCCGCCGCGCGCTGGGCACGAGCAGCGCAGCGGGCGCGGCGCCGCGCGCCCGGAGATCGTGTGTCGTCACAGACATGCTCTCTGGCCTCGATGGGTAGTAGTCACGCCGCGTCACGCCGCGTCACGCCGCGTCACGCCGCGTCACGCCGCGGCGTCGCTGCCTGTCGCGAGCTGCATGATCGCCTCTTCGCTCAGCTCGGCGCGGCCGAGCTCGCCGGCGATGCGCCCCTCGTGCATCACCAGCGCACGATCGGACATGCCTATCACCTCTTCCATGTCGCTGGAGACGAACAGGGTGGCCATGCCGCTCGCTGCCAATCGCTCCATGAGCTGGTATATCTCGTGCTTGGCGCCGACGTCAATGCCGCGGGTCGGCTCGTCCAGGAGCAGCACGCGCGGCGACATCGACAGCCACTTTGCGATGACGACCTTCTGCTGGTTGCCGCCGGACAGGTGCTGCACCGGCTGCACGTCGCTCGGCGTCCGCACGCCGAGCTCCCGGATCATCCGCGCCGACATCCGGCGCTCGCCCGCGCGGTCGAGGACGCCGTAGCGCTGCGCCGCGCCGAGGCTCGGGAGGCTCACGTTGGCCCGGATCGCCATCTCCAGGATGATGCCCTGTTGCTGGCGGTCCTCCGGGACCAGGCCTATCCCGGCGGCGATGGCGTCTCGCGGGGCGCGCGGCGAGATCGCCCGCCCGGCCACGCGGACGGCGCCACCGGCCGCCGGCGTGACGCCGAACAGCGTCCGGAGCAGCGACGTGCGCCCCGCGCCGAGGAGCCCGGCCACGCCGACGATCTCCCCGCCGCGCACCGTGAAGGAGAGCGCTCGCCCGGGGTGCCTCGGCGTCCGGAGGCCGGAGACCTCGAGCACCGGCTCGCCGGGCGGGTTCGGGACGTGCGGATAGAACTGCGAGAGATCGCGGCCCACCATCAATCGCACGATGCGCTCGTGGCTCATTTCCTGCCCGCGCGCGAGCTCGCCCGCGTTCTCGCCGTCGCGCAGCACGAGCACGCGATCGCAGAGCGCCCTCACCTCGCCGAGGCGGTGAGAGATGTACACGACGCTGATCCCGCCCGCGCGGAGCTCCCGCACCACCTGGAAGAGCGCCTCCGCCTCGTGCGGGCACAGGCACGACGTGGGCTCATCCATGATGAGCACCCGCGCGTTCGCGGAGAGCGCCTTCGCGATCTCGACGAGGTGCCGCTGCCCGAGCGACAGGCCGCCGACGAGCGCGCGCGGCGAGCACGCGAGGCCGACGCGCGCCATGATCGCCCGCGCCTCGCGCTCCATCCTGCCCTCGTCGATGAAGCCGCCCCGCCGCGGCTCCCGGCCGAGATAGATGTTGGCCGCGACATCGAGGTTGTCCGCCAGGTTGAGCTCCTGGTGGATGAGCGCGATCCCGAGGGAGAGCGCCTCCCTGACGGAGCCGAGCGCGACAGGCCGCCCGTCGAAGAGCATCTCGCCGGCGTCGGGCGCCTCGACGCCGGCGAGGATCTTCATGAGGGTGCTCTTGCCAGCGCCGTTCTCGCCGACGATGCCGAGCACCTCCCCCCGGCCGAGCGCGAGGTGCACGCCGCTGAGCGCGAGCACGCCGGGGAAGCGCTTGGTCAGGCCGCGCGCCTCGAGCAGCGGCGTCGCGTCCGGTTCAGGCGAGGAGGCTGTCATTCGCGTCGGCGCGTCGAGCGTCGCCGGGCTCGGCTCGGGCGCGCGCGCCGCGCGGGCGCCGCGCTGCCCGGCGCCAGGCTCACGGTTGTTTGCCCGCCTTCTGCTTCAGATCGGCCCAGAACGCGTCCAGGTTGCCCTTGCGGATCTGCCGGGCCGGCAGGGAGATGAACTTGTCCTGGGGCACGACGGAGTTGTCCCCCCGCACGAGCGCCGCGAGCACGCGCACCGACTCCTTGCCGTACATGTACGGATTCTGCACCACGGTGCCGACCACCTCGCCGTCCTGGATCGCGCGCAGCGTCGCGTCCTGCTCGTCGAAGCCGACGACCTGGATCGAGCTCATCTTCCCCGCCTGCTTCACCGCCTCGAGCAGGGCCGGCGTGTGGTACGCGTTCAGGCCGATCAGGCCCACGAGGTCCGGGTGCGCCGACATCATGTCCTCGGCGTTGCCCTTCGCCTTGGCGGCGTCGATCTGGTCGGTCAGGGTCGCGACGATGGTGTATTTCGCCCCCTTCAGCTCCTGGTTGAGCGGGTCGTTCCCGGCGCTATTGTCCTTTCGATCGAGCAGCTCGTCGAGCACGCCTTGACGGCGCTTGCGGGCGTTGTCGCCCTCGAGCCGCCCGACGAGGATGGCCACCTTGCCGCCGCCGGGGATCGCCTCCTTCACGAGCTGCCCCGCCATCCGGCCAGCGACGTAGTTGTCGATGCCGATGTACACGATGCGATCGCTCTTCGGAGCGTCCGAGTCCTGCGTGATGAGCTTCGTCTTCGCGGCCGCCTTGTTGAGCAGCGGGACCTGGTTCTCCGCGTCGATCGGGCTGATCGCGATGCCGTCGACGCCGCGGATCAGGAGATCCTCGACCCGGTGCAGCTGGTCGTTCACGTCGCTCGGCATCACGACGCTCACCTCGACGTCGTGCTCCTTCGCGCCGTCGATGACGCCCTTCTCGGCGATGGTCCAGAACGGGGCGACGCCGTTCGTGATGTAGGCGAGCTTCGGCTTGCCCCCCGCCGCGGGCGCGCCGCCGTTGTCGCAGCCCAGGGCCGCGAGCCCCGCCGCCACGCAGACCCCGACGATGAACCGACCGATGCTCTTCAACATGCGCTCTCCCCTCCACCCGTCCACCCGACAAGAGCCGCCTCGCGCGACGGGCCCATACGCCTCGTGCCGCCGCGCGGGCCACGACAGAGCAGGAACCCCCGGTCAACTGGCCAGCTCATGATGCGCGATCCGCTCCGGACGTGTCTACACGATTCGACGCGCGGATCGCCGCGCGCCTCGCCCCCCTATGGCCGCGTGCCCGGCGCGCTCATGCCGCCCGATCGGCCGACGGCGTAGGCGATCCCGCTCTGCAGCGTCCCGCGGATCACGACGCGCGACATGTCGATGTCGAGCCGGAGGAGCGCCTGCGCGACCTCGCCGCGGATGCCCGTCAGCACCGCCTGGACCCCGAGCAGCCGGAGGGCGTTCGCCGCCTTGAGCAGGGCGTTCGCCACGCGTTGATCGACCCCCTTGATCCCCGTGACATCGATGATGACGGTGCGGGTGCCGCTCCTCGTCGCGCCGTCGAGCAGGGTCTCGAGCACGTCTTGCGCGCGCTCCTCGTCCAGCGTGCCGATGAGCGGCATGACCATGACGTCGCTCGTGATGGGCACGAGCGGGGTCGACAGCTCGGAGATCTTCGCCCGCTGGAAGCGGATCACCTCCTCTTGCAGCTCGGCCCGGGCCGCCTCGGCGCGCTCGCGCTCGCCGAGCTCGTGGAGCAGGCGCACGTTGGCGTCCCGGAGCTCGGCGCTCTGCGCGGAGAGGCGCACGTTGGCCAGAGAGAGCTCCTCCGTCCGCTGCTTCACCTCCTGCTCCAGCCGCTCGTTGGCCTCACGGAGCTCGGCGCTCACGGCCGAGAGGTCCGCGTAGAGCAGCGCGTTCTCGACCGCCACCGCCGCCTGCGAGGACAGGAGCCGCAAGAGCTCGATGCGATCGGCGGTGAACGCTTGCTCGGCGAGGTGGTTCTCCAGGTACAGCACCCCGCTCAGCCGGCCCTGGTGCAGGAGCGGCAAGCCCAGGATCGATTTCGGCCGGCGCGCGATCACGTGCGGATCGCCGGCGAGGCGCGGGTCGTCGTCCGCGCGCCCGATCACGAGCGCCTCGCGCGAGCGCGCCACGTAATGCACGACCGAGCGGGCCAGATCGAGGCGCGCCTCCAGGGGCATCGAGAGGCCCAGGCTCACCGTGTCGGGGCCGACCGCGATCATCGCCTCGACCGTCAGCACCTCGCCGCGCGCGAGGATGAGGAACCCCCGGCTCGCCCCGGCGCTCTTGATCACGCTGCGCAGGACCTGCTCGATCACCTTGTCGAGCACGATCGCGCTCGAGATGGCCTGGGCGGTGCTGAGGACCGTGGCGAGATCGAAGCTCTCCCCCGCGACGAGGCCCTGGAGCGCGGTGCCGGTCGGCGAGAGCGGAAGAGGCTGGCCCAGGGCCGAGGGGTCGGCCGGCGCGAGCTCGTCGCGCAGCGCCTTGGCCTTCTCGGTCGCCCCCCAGCGATCGTACAGGTAAACCGCCCTGCGCAGGAAGATGTGCGCGAACTCGACCCTGCCCTGGGCGAGCCAGAACCTGCCGTAAAGCTCGTTGCCGAGCGCCTGGTTGTTGACGTAGTCGGCCTGGCGCGCGGCCTCGATGCCCCGCTCGTAGAGGTCCATCGCCTCGGCCCGCCGCCCCTCGACGCGGGCCTGCTCGGCGAGCAGGAGCAGGTGCTTGTGAAGCACGTTGTCCGGCCCGGCGTCGGCCCAGCGCTTCATCCGCCCGAGGAGCCGCGAGAGGTGCGCTTCGTGCTCCCGCCGCGCCGCACCCTCGGCGCTCTCCCACGCGGCGATCCGCATGAGGCCCGCGTAGAACGTCGCCTCGGGCACCTTGGCGTGCGTCGGCAAGGCGCCCTCGATCACGGCGAGCTTCGGCATCAGGTCGGCGAAGCTCGCCCTGTCGCCGAACAGGTAGGCATTCCGGATCTTCGCGTAGTACAGCCACCCCATGTGGTAGGGCGAGCCGCCGTGCTTCGCCGCGTAGGACGCCTCGTCGAACCCGTCGTCGTCGAAGCTGAGCCGGCCCCTCGTCAGCCCTTGCAGGCACCGGAGGGGCTGGATCACGCCCGCGAGGAGGATGTCGATGATGTCATGGCTGCGCGCGCGCCGCAGGAACGCGAGGTGCGTCTCGGTGAGCTGCGAGAGCTCCGCGAGGTTCATCCCGTAGGTGAGCCGGTCCGAGCCGCTCTGGCTGATCATGTACCCCATGGCCGTCCAGTCGCCGGCCTGGAGCCCGAGGTCGTAGACCCGGTCGTAATAGGGATCTGCCTTCCGCAGGGGCTGCGTCCAGCTGTGCACGTCCGCGGAGAAGATGTGGTAGGTCTTGGCCCGGAGCACGAGGTTGTCGAGCTGGTCCGCGAGCTCGACGGCCATCTTGCCGAACCGGTACGCCGTCTCGTACTCGCCGAGCAGCGGGCCGACCACCATGCCGTACGCGACGTATCCGAACGCGGACATATCGCTGTTCCCGTGCTGCAGCGAGAGCGTCACCATCTTTACGATGGCGAGGTTCGCGAGCGTCTGGTCGCTCGAGTTGTAGGCCCCGAAGAACAGGTTCACGAGCAGCTCCAGCGTCACGGGGTGCTCGGGGTTCGTCGTCCTCGGGGCGCGGGCGAGCTCCTCGATGCTGCGCGCGCCGAGGAGGACGGGCACCGCCCGGAGCTCCTGCTCGAGCAGCGCGGCGACCTCCTCCCGGGCCTCGGGGATCGGACAGCCGAGGAGCCGGAGGCCGGCCTTCTGGACCAGGGTCGCCTCGTGATTGCGCCACTGGAGCAGGTACTGGTTCGCCTGGACGAGGAGGACAGCGACCTTGTCCATGGCCGTCCGGGCGCGCGCGAGCGCCGCGGCGCAGAGCCGCTCGGCCTCCTCGAAGGCGCCGCACAGCGACTCGACCTCGGCGCGCTCCCTGTGGAGCGCGAGGGCGAGCTCGTAGTGGTCGTCGAAGCCGCCGTGGGGCAGAAACCCGAGCCCCGCGCGGAAATAGCCGGCCGCCGCCTCGTAGGCGGTGGCGGCCTTGGCCCTCCTGCCGGCGGCGAGGTTCAGCTCCGCGGCCGTGGCCTGCTCCGCGGCCGAGGTCACGATGGGCGCCGCGATGTTGAGGTGGTTCACGATGGCGAAGAGCGAATCGTCCCGCGCGGCGCCCTCGCAGCTGGCGAGCATGAGCCGCGCGATCCTGAGGTGGACCTCGCGCTTGCGATCCTCGCTGATGAGCGAGTACGCCGCCTGCTGGACGCGATCGTGCAGGAAGCGGTAGGTGACGCGCCAGTCGACGCCGGCCTGGGCCTCGTCGTCCGTCGCGTCGGTTGCGTGCGCGAGGCGGTAGTCGGCGTCCACGGGCGCGATCAGGCCCTCTTGCAGGATCTTCCACAGCGCGGCCACGGTCTCGTGCGCCGGCCGCTCGCTGATGACCGCGAGGGTGCGCAGGTCGAACTCGTGCCCGATGCAGGCCGCGAGGCGGAGGACGCGGACGAGCTCGGGCTCGAGCTCCTCGATCTTGCGCGCCATGAAGTCGACGACGTTGTCGGTGACCGTGCGCCGCCGGATGCCGTCGAGCTCCCATGTCCAGGCGCCCTTCTCGAAGCGGAGCAGGCCCTCCGCGTGGAGCGAGCCCAGGAACTGCCGCACGAAGAACGGGTTGCTCTGCGTCCTGTCGAACACGACGCGGGCGAGCGGCTCGACGTCCGCGCGGGCCGCGGAGAGCGCGTCCGAGAGCAGCGCGATCACGTCGGCGAGGGCGAGCGGCCCCAGCTTGAGCTCGCGGAGCGGCGCGCCCGCCTTCTCGATCTCGTCGAGCGCGACGCGGAGCGGGTGGGCCGCGTACACATCGTTGTCGCGGAAGGCGCCGAGCAGCAGCAGGTGGCCGCGCTCTGGATCGGCGGCCAGGACCTGGAGCAGCTTGAGCGAGGCAGGGTCGGCCCACTGCAGGTCGTCCAGGAAGAGGACGAGGGGGTGCTCGGCGGTCGCGAAGACGCGGACGAACGCCTTGAAGGTCGCGTGAAAGCGGCCCTGCGCCTCCGCCGGCGGCAGCTGCTGGACCGGGGGCTGCTGGCCGATGATCCACTCGAGCTCCGGGATGAGGTCGACGAGGAGCTGGCCGGCGCTCCCGACCGCGCGGCCGAGCGCCGCGCTCCAGCGCGCGAGCTGCTCCGGTCGCTCGGTGAGGATGTGCCGGAGGAGCTCCCGGAAGGCGCGCGCGAGCGAGGCGTACGGCGCCCCGCGGTTCAGCTGCTCGAACTTGCCCGCGGTGAAGTAGCCGCCTCGCTGGGCGATGGCCCTGTGCATCTCGTTCACCAGGGCCGACTTGCCCATGCCCGAGTACCCCGACACGAGCAGGAGCTCGCCCTCCCCGCCGGCGGCGCGCTCGAAGGCGGCGAGCAGCGCGCGCTCCTCCTCGGCGCGGCCGTAGAGCTTCTGCGGGATGCGCAGCGTGTCTGGGATGTCGCGCAGGCCGAGCGCGAAGGGCGCAACGGCGCCGGAGGTCGAGAGCTGGCGGAGGCACGCGTCGAGATCGGCGAAGAGCCCGAAGGCGCTCTGGTACCGGTCCTCCGCGTTCTTCTCGAGGAGCTTCATCACGATCCGGGACACCGCGTCGGGCACGCCCGGGACTCGCTCGGGCGGCGGCACCGGCGTCCGCGCGATGTGGCCATGGATGAGATCGAGCGGGTCGCTGCCGGTGAACGGCACGACGCCGGTGAGCATCTGATAGAGGGTCACGCCGAACGAGTAGAGGTCGGTGCGGCGGTCGATCACGCGGTTCATCCGGCCGGTCTGCTCCGGCGACATGTACGCGAGCGTCCCCTCGAGCGCCTCGGGGCTCATCGCCTGCTGCGTCTCCTGCGGGAGGAGCGTCGCGATGCCGAAGCCGACGAAATGGACCTCCAGCGTGTCCGGGTCGACGAGGAGGTTGTGCGGCTTGATGTCCTTGTGAATCACCTTGCGGCGGTGGAACTCGTCGAGGACCCGGGCCGCCGAGCGGGCGATCGTCAACGCCGCCTTGAGCTCCAGCCGGCCGGCGCGCAGGATGTCGTGGAGCGTCGTCCTGCTCGGCCGCTCGAGCACGAGCGCGAGGCCGTTCCTGTGCTTCTCGAGCCCGTAGGCCTTGACGACGCCGTCGACGTCGAGCGCGCAGAGCACGTTGTACTCGTGCCGGAGCGCCGCGAGCTCACGCGCGCTCGGGAACTCGCTCTTCAGGACCTTGAAGACAGCGGGCTTGCGCTCGTCACCCCAGGTCCCTTCGAACACCTCGATGCTCGAGTCGACGTAGATCGGCTGGCTCACGGAACAGGTCGCGGAGAGCATCTCACCTCGCCGGGGCGCTGGTCCGGCCCGCCGCCGCTGCTGCTCGCGTCGAGCAGACAGGACGGACGGTGTTCTCGCACAAGCGCACCATGGGCGGATTATGTCTAGATCGGTGCTCCCGAGTCACCACCGAAATCGGAACATTGATTCGTTCAGGGCAATATTTTTCAGTATTTGTGCGCTAGACATCCAACACGGACGGAGTCTGGCGTTCGCGCCCGTCACCGAGCGCGGCAGTGCGGCGCGCTAGCGCGGCGCTTCATGCGATGTGGGCTGGCTCTCGGAGGGCTGGAGGAGGTCGATCACGCGGCGCGCCGGGAGGGCGCGTCACAGGCGCAGGTCATTGCGGCACCTCGACGGTGGGACAACCGAACTCGACCCGGACGCTCTCCGCCCCCATGGACTTCACGTGCTCACACGTGGCGCCCTTGATCACGAGGGTGGGCGGGGTCGTCGAATCGTCGTAATCCCAGCCGTCGTCGCCCGGCTTCGGCAGCACCTCATCGTCGATGAAGACGTTCACCTTCGCGCGGTCGGGCGGCTCGGTCTCCAGCGAGAGCGCGCAGGTCCTCACGAGATCCCGCGTGATGCCGGTCAGCGTATCGCCGAGGCTCGCCGCGTCCACCACCTCGAAATAACGGGGCGAGGTCTCCGACGTGGCCGTGTCGCCCTCGACGGCGAGCTGGTCCAGCACATTCGCATAGGCCGTCGCGCCGGGGATGCCGACGACGAAGGTCTTGATGCCGGCCGCGCGCAGGTCCTTCACCCGCTGCACCGTGCGCACGTCGTCCAGGCACACGTCCGTCAAGCCGGCGACGCAGCAGTTCGGTATGCCCGAAGGGCAGTCCCCATCCATGTTCGTGGTGCAGGTCGCGGCCTCGCAGGTCATGGCCGGATCCTGGTTGCAGTTGGGGCCGCCGTCGGTCGCCAGGAGGACGTACCTGTCGCCCTCGAGGGCGCCGCCGGCGCCCACGGTGAGGTACCCGAGGGCGCGCGCGAGGGCGTCCGCGGTCGGCGTCGCGCCGCCGGGGTCCGTGCCATCCAGGAGGGTCTTGATGGCGGGGACAGAGGTCGCGCCCGGCGCCACGGCCACGCTCAGGTCCTCCCCCGCCGGCATGCCGCAGTGCTCGTCGGAGGGAAAGAGCTGGAGCCCGACGGACATCCTGTCCTGGATCACGTCGAGCGCGGCGCCGACGGCGCCCTTCATCATCGTCCAGCGATCGCTCGCTTCCCACGCTTTGGTCATGCTGTCGGAGCGATCGAGCACGATCACGAGGTGAACCTGCCGCGGCTGAGCTTCGACCTGCTGGCCGCCGCAGTCGCCGCCGCCCTCCCCGCCGCCCGAGCTGGCGCCCGGCCCGGTCGCGATGAAGCCGCCTCCGAGGGAGGGCTCGCCCCCCGTTCCACCGGAGTCCGTTCCACCGGCGCCGCCGCTTCCGGAGCCGCTGTTTCCGGAGCCGTCGCCGCCCGCGCCCGTCCCGCGATCCGATCCCGAACATCCCGACGCGAGCGCCCAGCCCAGGCACCAGAGCGACGTCAGGAACAAGGAGCGGGCGTGGATCCCGCGGTTCTTGCCGGTCATATCCATTCTCCTCGACACGAGTGAATCGACACGAGTCGACGCGCCTGAACGCGGCGTCAGCCCGGAGGAATGCGGCAGATGCCGTTGTAACACTGCACGGTTCCGGCGTTGCAGCAGTCGGACGTGGCGCCGCAGAGCTGCCCGTACTCGGCGCATCGCGGCGGGGTGCCGCCCGCCCCGTCCGAGCCACCGCCGCCGCCTGCGCCGCCTGCGCCGCCCGTTCCGCCGGTCGCGCTCGAGCTCCCGGTCGCTCCTGACGGGGAGTCTGTCGTGCACGTGCCCGACAGGGAGCCCGGCTCGTACTCGCACGTGGTTCCGACGCAGCAGTCGCCGTTGTTCGTGCAGGGTCCGCCCGCCGTGACACACTGGGGCCCCGTCCCTCCTGGCGTGTCGTAACACTGGAGCTTGCCGGTTTCGCTATTCCGCACGCAGGGAGCGCCGTCGCAGCAGTCGTCGGCGGAGGCGCAATCCTCGCCTGCCTGGCGGCAGGCCGTGAGCGCGTTGCACCGAGGCACGCCGAGGGCGTCGAGGCGGCAGTTGCTGGCGTTCCCCAGGTAGCCGCAGCAGTTGTTGGGGGCGCTGGTGGACGTATCCGAGCAATAGCTGTCCTTGAAGTGACAGACGCCGCCCTGGGGCGTGCAGCCGTTCGGGTTGCGGCAGCGGCCGATCTCCCCGTCCGGATCCCCCGACGTGTCGCAGACGACCCTGCCCGCGCCCGGCAGAGCGGCCGTGGGATCGCCGCCGCAGCAGTCCTCGTTGCGCCGGCACAGGGCGCCGTTCACGCGGCAGCCGCTCGGCGGCTGGCAGACGGCGATCCCGGTGGGGCCGTACGGCGCGCAGACGCGGCTGCAGCAGAAGCCGCAGCTGTCGCAGACCGCGCCGTCGATGCCGCCGCTGCTACAGCGGCTCGCCGTCGACGGCTCCGCGCCGCAGTAACCCGCGGGATCGGAGGTGTTCCGCTTCACGCATACGCCGGTACAGCAGTCGCTGTCGCCCTTGCAGACGTCGTTGCGCTGAACACAGAACGAGGAGTAGAGGACGCAGCGGTTGTCTCGCCCGCAGAGCTGGGAGCAACACTGGCTGTCCTCGGTGCACGGGTTGCCGCCCGTCTGGCATGCCGTGGCGCCGTTGACGTCGCTGCACGTCCCGCCGACGCACATGCCGCTGCAGCACGCGGCGCCGCCTGCCGTGCAGTCGGATCCATCGGGGACGCAGGCGGTCGCGCTGCACCTGCCCGAAGCGCAGTTGAGGCCACAGCACTCCGAGGATTCCTCGCAAGCGGCGCCTGTCCCGAGGCAGACGCTGAGCGGCGACGCGCAGGTGCTCGTCGCGCTGTCGCAGATGCCGGAACAGCAATCTCCGGAGCGCGCGCACGTGGACCCGAAAGGCGCGCAGGTCGGCACCTCGACCCCCGTGTCAGGGCCGCCCGCGCCGCCGACGCCGTCCGTGCCGCCGGCGCCCGTCCCGCTGGCGAACGCGCCGCCCGCGCCGCCGGTGCCTGCGCCACCCACGCCCGTGCCCGCGCCGCCTTCTCCAGAGCCGGCCGTCGCGCTGGCGCCGCCCGTTCCGGTCGTCTCGCCGCCGCCGCCCGTTCCAGTCGTCCCGCCGCCGCCAGCGTTGGTCCCTCCGGAGCCACCGGCGGAGGAGCTGCCCCCGGCCGCGCCGCTGGAGGGGCCTGACGTGGTGGCGACACCCCCTTCGCCTCCCGAGCCGGTGCCCTCGGACGAGCCGCAGGCGAAAGAGAGCCCTACGATGCCGACAGCCGCGAAGATTCGAGATACGCGCATGCACTTCCTCGCTTGATCGCTCGCCGCAACCGACGCAGTCGAAGAGAGGATACATTCGCGCAACTCCAGCTTGTCCGTATGGCTTTTGTTTCAGGGCATGCCCCTCTCCCTCTATTTTTGTCGGAGGTGGTGAGCCTCGTGAGCGCTGCGCGCACCTGCGCGCGCAGCGCATAGCTCGCGCTCGCCTGGTCGTGATGAGCTCTGCCCCGAACGGTCAGCGAGACCGCAATCCGCGCTTTGGTGAGGTTCGTCGCAAAGAGCCCTCGACGGAGGAAGCGACGCTGTACGGTCCTCGAGAGGAGAGGACATGCAGGCTGTTTGGAGAGGCACGTTCATGGGGCAGCCCGGCACGGCCGCCCGCTCCCTTCTCTCCCGCTTACGCTGATGTCCTCGTCCCCTTCCAGAGCGCGCTCCAGAACCGCCCCGTCTTCACGGCGCCTTCCGGGACGGACTCTCGGGCGCTCTCCTCGGCGGGCTTCTCCTTGTGGGCCTGGCCCTCGAGGAAGGTGATCAGCCGCTCTCGGAGAGGATAGTACATCGGGTCCTCCAGCACCTCCTGGCGGTCCCGCGGGTGCGGGAACGGGACCTCCAGGATCTCGCCGACCCGCGCCCCCGGGCCGTTCGTCATCATCGCGATGCGGTCCGACAGGAACAGGGCCTCATCGACGTCGTGCGTGACCATCAGCGCCGTCTTCTGGTCCTCTGCCCACAGGTTCATGAGCACCTCCTGGAGCTCGAACCGGGTGAGCGAGTCGAGCATGCCGAAGGGCTCGTCCAGGAGGAGCATCTTGGGCGACAGGGCGAAGGCGCGCGCCAGCCCGACCCGCTGCTGCATCCCCGACGACAGCTCGCGCGGCTTCTTGTGCATGGACTCCTCGAGCCCCACGAGCCCGAGGTAGTGCGTCGCGATCTCGATGCAGTCCTTCCTGCTCTTCTGCCGGTGCACCTGCTCGACCCCGAGCAGGACGTTCTCGAGCGCCGTCATCCAGTGCAGGAGGCAGGGCGACTGGAACACGACCCCGCGGTCCGGGCCAGGCCCCTGGATCTGCCTGCCCGCGAGGACGATACCGCCGCTCGTGATCTCGGAGAGGCCCGCGACCATCGACAGCACGGTGGACTTCCCGCACCCGGAGTGGCCGATGAGGGACAGGAACTCTCCCTTCTTCAGGTTCAGATCGAAGTTCCTGACGACGACCGAGGGGCCCTTCGGCGTGGGAAAGGTCTTCGTGATATTCCAGATCTCGAGGTACTTCTTCATGCGACCGCCTCCGCGCTCCGCGCTGCATCGGGCGCGCTCTCGCCCGCCTTGGGCCCGGCGCCCGGGCCGAGCAGGTAGCTGATCACCGCGCCGCGGATCTCCTTGAAGCGCGGATCGTGGTTGAGGGCCTTGCGATCCCGAGGGCGCTCGAGATCGACGGTGATCCCTGGCCCCAGCGTGGCCCGAGGGCCCTTGCTGAGCGGGACGATCCGGTCGGCGAGGAGAATGCCCTCGTCGACGTCGTTCGTGATGAGGAGCACGGTCTTCCGGGTGGCGCGCCAGATCCGCGCGATCTCGTCCTGGAGCGTCGCGCGGGTGAGCGCGTCCAGCGCGCCGAACGGCTCGTCCATCAGGAGGACCTCCGGATCCATGGCGAGCGCCCGCGCCACCGAGACCCGCTGGCGCATGCCGCCGGAGAGCTGCGCCGGCTTCTTTTCGCGGGCCTCGGTGAGCTTCACCATGGCGATGTAGCGCTCGGTGTGCTCCCGCTTCTTGTCCGTCGGCCAGGAGCCGAAGATCTGGTCGACGGCCAGGTAGACGTTCTCGTAGACCGTGAGCCAGGGCAGGAGAGAATAGTTCTGGAAGATGACGCCGCGGTCGGGGCCCGGCCCCAGGACGACCTTCCCGTTCAGCTTGACCTCCCCGGTGTCTGGCCTGAGGAGCCCGGCGATGAGGGACATGAGCGTCGTCTTGCCGGCGCCAGAATAGCCGACGACGGCGACGAACTCGCCCTTCTCGATCTCCAGGTGGATGTCCCTGAGCACCTCGGTGCGGGTGGCCCCGCCACCATAACTCTTCCCGACGTTGCAGAGCTCGACCAGCGGCATGGACGTCACGCTCCCGCCAGCTTGAGCCGGCGCTCGACGAGGCTCATCAGGGCGTCCAGGAGGAAGCCGACGACCCCGATGGTGATGATGCACAGGATGATGTGCTCGTAGATGAGGCTGTTGTACTCCTGCCAGAGGAAGCCGCCGACCCCGGGCGAGCCGGTCAGCATCTCCACGGCGACGATGACGAGCCAGGCGATGCCCAGGCTGAGCCGGAAGCCCGTGAACATGTAGGGGAGCGCCGCGGGGAGCTGCACCTTGAACAGCGTCTTCATGCGCGACAGCCGGAGCACCCGGGCGACGTTCATGTAGTCCTGCGGGATCGATCGCACCCCGAGCGCGGTGTTCAGGACCGTCGGCCACATCGAGCACATCGCGATGGTGAAGACGCCGGCGGGGTCGGGCTTCTGGAAGAGCACGAGGCCGAGCGGGAGCCACGCGAGCGGCGAGACCGGGCGGAGGATCTGGATGATGGGATCGAAGCTCGACCTGAACAGCCTCGACGCGCCCAGGAAGAAGCCGATCGGCGTCCCGAGGAGGATCGCCAGCGTGTAGCCCTTGGCGACCCGCTGGAGCGAGTACCAGGTGAAGCGGAGGATGCCCTGGTCGAGCTCTCCCCGCTTCTCGAACGGCTCGAAGATGTAAGGCCTGCTCACCTCCCATGTCTTGAGCGGAGAGGGCAGCGTCTGGGTCCACAGGCTGCTCGCGGCGGCCCACAGCCCGATCACGCACGCCACCCCGAAGAGGGGCAGGATCATGTGGTCGACTCGAATCCTCGGAGAGATCGCCTTCGCCTCGCTCATGCAGCACTCCTCTTCCGCTTCTTCCGCTTCCGCTTCCGCCGCCGCGCCTCCCGCCGGCGCGGCGATGGCGATGTGGGTTCATCCCTTCAGGGCGTGGACCTGGAACGACGTCGCGTACTTCTCCGGGTCCTTCGGATCGAACGTCACGCCGTCGAACAGCGTCTCGGGCGCGTCGCTCCGGCCGCCGTGCGCGACCCCGAGCTCCTTCATCGCCTCCTCGTAGAGATCGGGGCGCATGACCTGCTTGACGACGCCCTCGTAATCCGGCTTCCCCTCCACCATGCCCCACCGGCGGAACTGGCTGAGCCACCAGAGCGCGTACTTGGGCTGCGGGTAGTTGCAGCCCCGATCGCTGAAGATCATGTAGTCCTTGTCCTCTTTCGTGCGCCCGTCGCCGTAGTCGTAGCGCCCCTGCAGCCGGCCGAGGATGAGCTCCGGCGGACAGTTGATGTACGTGGGCCTCGACACGACGTCCGCCTGCTCGGGGCGGTTGTCGAGCTTGTCCAGCCAGACGCTCGCCTCGTGGAGCGCCTTGATCACCGCCTTCACCGTCTTCGGGTTCTTGCCGGCGAACTCCGCGGTGAACGCGCACACCTTCTCGGGGTGGTCCTTCCAGAGCTCCTGCGTGGTGACGGCCGTGTACCCGATCTGGTCGGAGATCGCCCTGGCGTTCCACGGCTCGCCGACGCAGAAGCCGTCCATCTTGCCCACCTTCATGTTGGCGACCATCTGGGCGGGCGGGATGGTCACGAGCGCGACGTCCTTGTCCGGGTGGACGCCGCCCGCGCCCAGGTAATAGCGAGTCCACATGGCGTGCGTTCCAGGCGGGAACGTCATCGCGAAGGTCATGGGCGCCCCCTTCTCCTTCGCCTCCTCGACGAACGGCTTGAGCGCCTTGGGATCTCCGGCCACCTTGCCCCGGAGGTCGCTCTTCATCGTGATCGCCTGGCCGTTGCGGTTGAGCAGCCACGGGATGACCATGGGCGTCTTCGGCGATCCGAGGAGCCCCATCGTCGAGGCGAGCGGCATGCCGAAGAGCATGTGCGTCGCCTGGAGATCCCCGTTCGAGAGCGAGTCGCGGATCGCCGCCCAGCTCGCGCCCTTCACGATGGTCGCGTTGATGCCGTACTTCTTGAAGAACCCCTTCTCGTGGGCGATCACGAGAGGAGAGCAGTCGGTCAGCGCGATGATGCCGAAGCGCAGATCGGGCACCTCGGGCTTGGCGGCGTCCGGGATGAGGGGCGCGGCGTTCGCCGCGGGCTTCGCCGACGCTTCGGACCGCGATTCACAAGCGGGGAGGAGCGCGGCTCCCCCGAGCGCCAGCGCACCGCCGAGGAAACGCCGGCGGTGGAGGGGCGTGGCGCTCGGGGCCTCACGCGCAGGTTCTCGTCTCTTCATTCCAAAGATCCTTTGCTGGGATGACCGTGGAGCCTCGGGCGCATGGAGAGGGGCACGCCCGCCGGTCGGGGCAGACTGGACGGGCTGCGCTCCGGAGGCGCCGTCCGCGAAATCGCCTGTTCGTTCGAGGATGAGCTAGAGCGACAAACGGGTTGAAGCCGCACGCAGACAGCGAGAAGTTGGGACGCCAGAAGACGCCAAGAGACGCCAAAAGACGCCAGAATTTATTGTTTTCGTGGCGTCTTTTGGCGTCTTTGGGCGTCTTCTGGCGTCTCATTTTTATGGTTGCCAAGCTGATCGGTGTCCTAGGCCAGCTCCGCGGCGAGATCGGCAGGGTGAGCTCGCGCTCGCCGCGGGTGTGCGCCCTGGATGGCCTCAGCCATTCACGGGCCCAGGATTTGCCAAGGACGATGCATGGGCGCCTGTTTCTATGAAGTTTCTGTAGGATATTTTTTCTTCATTCACTTCATGTTCGTCATGTTCGTCATGTTCGTTACGCTCGTCACGCCGCCTTCGTCTTCAGTTTCAATGACTGCGGGGCAGCGGCGCGCCCGAGCGAGCGGTCGGGGAGCGTCGCGAACGGACCGGTTGCTTGCCAGGCCTGGGGTGAGGCTGTAGCGTCCGCGCGGCGCGGGAGGAGCGCCACGCCAATCCGGCGGGTGGGATGCGGCAGGCAGCAGGTCATGGGAGCGACGATGACGAGCGGGTCCGCGGCGTGGGTGGGGGCGGCGGCGTGCCTCGTGGCGGGCGGGTGCACCTCCCTCGCCGGCCTCGATGGGCCCTACCACCTGGAGGCGGGCGGGGGCGCCGGCGGTGGGGGTGGAGGTGGCGGCGGCGCCGGCGGGCAAGACTGCGCCGAGGAGGCGAGCGAAGGGTGCGTCTATGACCGGTGCGGCGCCGTCCCCGAGAGCGCCCCGAGCGGCGTCTACACGCTCGATCCCGACGGGCCCGGCCCAGAGGAGCAGGCCGAGGTCTACTGCGGTGAGCCTGTGGACGGCGATCGCTGGGCGCTCGTCTACAACAGCGTCGGGTCAGCGGACGGCGCGACGCTCGCGTTCTGGAAGATCCTGTATGCCGATCGGCTCGCCACCAAGGGGACGCCGTCGCTCGGCGACAACCTTTACCAGCCGTCGCTGTACATCGCCGGCCGGGAATACCGCGACGAGATCGAGGACATCGCAGGGACCGTCGCCGAGGTGATGCGGGCGACCGCCGAGGGCATCGACACCGGGGACATGCACCTCCTCACGCCGATACGGGTCGGCGGGGATGAGCAGCTCTTTTCATGGCAATTCGGCACCGGATGGTCGTCGCCGGATTTCGACGCAGACACCAAGGACGACGGCAATTGCGCGGGCGCCTATGCGGGCGTCACGCAGCACTACGGGCACTGCTTCGTCTACAACCTCGGCGCGGACGACGATGAGCCGATCGAGGACGAGGGCTGGGGCCCGCACATGAGCACTCCGGACGCGACCTCGTACGGGCTCTCGGATGACGGCAGCGGGTACACGCGTGTGCAGCGGATCTCCCGCTGGACCCGCTGGTGAGCCCGGCCCACCTGGGTCGGAGCGCTCGCCGCAGGACCGGGGCGGCGCGCCGAGAGCCCCCGCCGCTCGGCGCCCCCGGGGCCCACGGTACGGATGACGCTCCGGCCGCCGCGGTGGCAGACTCCGACGACCCATGAGCGACCGTTCGACCATCGTTGATGTGCCTCCTCGCTTCCGCGTGATCATCGATCCGCGGGACGCGGAGGTCGACGAGCGCACCATCGTCCTCGGCCCGAGCCACGCGTTCGGCGACGGCCGGCACGAGAGCACGCGGATGTGCCTCCAGGCGCTCGCGTCGTTCGCGCCGCGCAGCGGCTTCCGCCTCTTCGACGTGGGGAGCGGGACGGGGATCCTCTCGATCGGCGCCGCGAAGCTCGGCGGCGAGGCGATCGGGGTCGACATCGACGCCGCCGCGAACGCGATCGCGGCGGACAACGCGCGGCGGAGCGCGGTGGAGGCGCGCGTGCGCTTCGCGACGACGTGGCCGGACGGGACGTTCGACATCGTCGTGGCCAACATCCTTCGCGAGGTCCTCTCGGCGCTCGCCCCTCGGATCGTGGCTCGCCTGGCGCCGCGCGGGACGTTGATCCTTTCGGGGCTCGTGTCCACCGACGTTCCGGAGATCGTCGCGCGCTACGCGCCGCTCCTCGCCGAGCGTCGACCGGAGATCTTCGAGCGGGGTGCGTGGCGCGCGCTCGTGTGGCGCAACGCCGAGCCCCGCGCCGATGCCGGAGCCGCGTGAACCGAGGTGCCTGGGCGCTATCCGAGCCGCCGCGTCCCCCCGGAGATGACGATTCCATGCCCGGCGGCGGTCGTTCGTTCGAGCTCACGGATCAAACACCGCGCGGACCAGGGTGCCGCCCTGGATGTGCCCAGCTGTGCCAGCTTTTGCCGATGAGGAACGAGCGCTCCGGCACCGGCGTGCAATTCCGCTGTGTTGCGTGACGGTACGAGAGCTGCTTGGTCGCGGCACATGACCTCGCGCCCGCTCCTCGCCTCGATGATTCTCTCCCTCCTCACGGTCGCCGCATGCGGCGACTACATCTACGGCGACCCGGGCGGAGGCGGCGGCACCGCGTCAACGGCTACCTCAACGGCGATGGGAGCGACAGGCGGAGGTGACGGCGACGCCGGCACGACGACGACGGGCGCCGGAGGTGAAGGCGCGAGCGGCGGGGGCGAGGCGAGCGGCGGGGGCGGCGGCACGAGCACCGGCGGCGGCGATGCGACTGGCGGAGGTGGTGGGACGGCGTGCGGCGACGCGGTCTGCGGCACGCATCAAGTCTGCGAGAGCTGCCAGACGGACGACGAGGGGGAGCCGCCCTGGTTCTTCTGCACCGACGCCGACCCTGAGCCCAGCGCCGACGAGTTCCGGTGTGGGGAGACCAACTGCGACCGCGGCACCGAGGCGTGCGAGCACAAGGCCGAGTACTTGGGCTGCGACGGCCACGACATCTGCACGGCTCTCCCGGCCTACGACGGCTGCACCGACTGCGACTGCATCGCGGCGTACTTCGCCGACGGCGTGAATGGATCGTACTTCGGCGAGGGCGCGTCCCGAATCTGCCTCGACGCCTGCACCGGCTCCGGTGAGGGGGCCATCCACGTCCGGCTGTCGGCGTGCTGGGACTGATGCGCGGAGCTCCGCGGGCTGAACGGCCCTGTCGCGAGGAGCGCTCCCGAGGGCGCTGTCGACAGCGACGGCAGGTCGGGCCGCGAGCTACCAATTATACCAGACGACGAGCCGCAAACGGGCGCTTGAAAACCGCTCATCGCTGGCGATTCGGTCCATGAGTTCAAAGACGGTGGCCCAGTCGCTCGATCGCACTTCCGGACACGAGTCGCGAATGCCGACAACTCTGTCCAGCTGGCGTAGGTGGTGCCGCCCAGCTCGCCCGGACCGTAGCGCCGCTCATGCTCGGCGATCCGATCGAGGTCTGCACGAAGCTGAGCAGATGGGTTTGGTGGAATTCCCCGCCGAGCGGCGACAGCTCCGAGCGGCTCACCCGCGGCGACAACGTCCCTCGATAGCCCGAACAGTCGCTGGGAAATCGCGTCCGCACCGTCGATGAGAGGCAGCACGCGGAGGACGCCCTGCCATGCGTGCTCGTCCTCTTCGAACGGCAACATTCGCGTCACCTCGACCCAGCCCTCAATCCAGAACATTCGCGCTCCAGGCGTCAATTCGCCGCGATCAGCGCCGCCGGTCCGCCCCGCATGGCGTTCATGTCGTCCCGGCGACGGTAGTTCGTTCGAGCTCGCGGATCAAACGCCGCGTGGAGCGCGTCGGGCGCGGCGCTCGGGCTCTCCAGCGCCCGCGGCCCCGCGGCCCGCCTGTTGACCCGCGACCGGAGGGCGCGCGACCATCCGTCGCTCCCTTGCCGACCCTCCCCGCGACACGCCACCTCGCCGCGCTCCTCGCGCTCGCCGCGAGCGCCTGCTCCCGCGGCCCCACGCCCGGCGCGGACGCGGGGCCTGGCCCGGCCGGCAGCGCGAGCTCCTCGGCCAGCGGCGCGGGCGCCCCGGCCGCTCCCCTGCCCCCGTCCGCGGCCGCGCCGCTGCCCGCGCCGGTCCGCGAGGGCGGCGCCCTGTCCCGCGCCGCGCGCGAGGACGCGCTCTACGTGGCCGACGAGGACCATGGCGTCGTGCGCGTCGTGTCGCTGCCGCTCGACCCCGCTCGGCCCGGCGCAGGCGTGCCCGCGCCGGGCAGGCCCGCGCAGGTGCTCGCGCTCGGCGGGCGCGACGGGCAAGAGCCGCGCGTCCTCGCCACCGTCCGCGACCCGGGGCTGCTGCTGATCTACCGGCCGGATCCCGCGGCCGGCCTCGTCGAGGTGGGCCGCGTGCCGCTGCCCGCCGACGCGTGGGGCGTCGCGGTCACGCCCGACGAGAAGACCGCGATCGTGACCTCGGCGTGGACCCACAAGGTCTCGGCCGTCGACCTCGAGGCCAGGCAGACGCGGTGGACCGTCGACGTGGCGCGCGAGCCGCGGGGCGTGGCGGTGCTGCCCGACGGCAGCGCCGCGTACGTGAGCCACCTCGTCGGCGCCGATCTCACGAGGATCGACGATCTCGGCGGGGCGCCGAAGGTCCGGCGCGTCGCCCTGCCCGCCTCGCCGCTGCGCGCCCCGTCGGGCGAGCGGCTCGCCGCGTCGCTGGGGTACGCGCTCTCGCTCTCCGAGGACGGGCGGCGCCTGTTCGCGGCGCGGCACGCGCTCGGCGCCATGGGCCACGCCGCGTGGTTCGGCGCCGCGACGGTGGACGTGCTGATCACCGGCCGGGACGAGCCGCTCGCCCCGCCGCACCACGGCAAGCTGCCGGTGCTCCGGTCGGCGTTCGCGGAGCAGGTGATCACCCCGGAGAGCGTGATCACCCTGCCCGGCGCGAGCGTCACGCCCGTCACCCAGCCGCGCGCCATGGCGTACCGCAAGCGCGCGCGCACGCTGCTCGTCGCGGGCGAGGGCGACGATCTCGTGCTCGAGGTGGACGCGACCGCGGTGGATCCGACGCTCGCGATCGTGAGGAGCTACCCGGTCGGCGGCCGCTACGATCCGCACATCCGCGTGGCCGGCACGTGCGGCGCGCCGACCGGCCTCGCGCTCTCCGCGGACGAGGCGACGGCGTGGGTCTTCTGCCGATCGACCGGCGACGTGGCGGCGCTCCGGCTGCACGACGCGGCGGCGGGCTCGACCGTCGCGCCCGTGGGAGCGGCGGGCCCGGCGGGCGCGGCCAGCTCCGCGCCGGCGCCGGCCGCCGCGGGTGTGGCGGAAGGGCCGTCGGCGCTCGTGCACCTCGCCGGCGATCCGCTCGGGCCGGAGGTCGCGAAGGGCCGCCGGCTCTTCTACAACGCGCTCGACGCCACGGTGAGCGGCAACCTCGGCTGCGCGGGATGCCACCCCGACGGGCGCGACGACGGGTACGTCTGGCGCGAGGCCACCTTCAGCACGGCCGACGGCGAGCACGCGAACTTCGTCGGGCGGCCGGAGAACATCCCCGAGGTCGCCAGGAAGCGAGGGGTCCCGCGGCGCACCCCGATGCTCGCCGGCAACGTGGGCGCCGCCGGGCCGTACGGCTGGCACGGCGAGAGCGAGGACCTCGTCGGCAGGCTGCAGACAGGCATGGGGCTGCACCGCTGGGGCGGGCTGCCGATCGACCATACGCCGACCAGCCTCGCGGCGCGGGCGACCTACCTCGCGATGTTCCTCCGCCGGGGCCTCGTCACGCCGCCGCGTACCGAACGGGCGCCGGACGAGCGCGAGAAGCGCGGCCGGGAGATCTTCCACAGCGACGAGGCGAAGTGCTCCCGCTGTCACGTCCCCGCGAGCGATTACACCGATCGCACGGCGTACCCGATGCCGAAGCGACCGCCGCCGCCAGGCTACGACGAGGATCCGCGCCCCGAGTACAAGACGCCGTCGCTGCGCTTCGTCGGAGGCCGGCCGCCCTACCTTCACGACGGGCGCGCCGGCACGCTGGCAGAGCTCATCGAGCAGAACGCCGACTGGATGGGCAAGACAAGCCACCTGTCGCCCGAGGACAGGGCGGCGCTCGTGGCGTTCCTGGAGACGTTATGAGGCCGCGCTCCGTGCTGCTCGCCTTGATGGGCGCAGGCGTGGCCTCCGCCCTGGCCGCCGCATCGGGGGCGCCCGTCGCGCAGCCAGGCGGCGCGCCCAGGACCGAGGTGAGCGCCTCGCAGCCTGGCGGTGCGTCCAAGACCGCGGCGGGCGCCGCGGCCGACGCCGGCGCGAGGAACGCCGCCGCGACCGACGCCGGCGCGACCGATGCCGGCGACGAGCTGCCCCTCGACGCCGCGCCCTTCCCGCCCGAGCCGTCCAGGCAGCCCACGGCCGCCGAGTGGAAGGCGGCGCCCCGCGTCCGCCTCTCCCGCGCCGGCCCCGCGGCCGCGGGCTGCCGCGCGTACAGGGCGAGGGAGTGGCTGCGCGTCCGCTGCCCGGAGCTCACCGTCTCGGCCATCTCGCTGCTCGGCGGGAAGTCCGAGGGCGTGGCCTTCTGGATCGATCCGCCCCGCGGCGGCAGCGAGCTCCCGCGCGGGGGCGAGGTGATGTTCCCGATCCGCCGCGGCGATCGGCGGGTGATCCAGATCCTGACGTTCGGCCCGGGCTACGACGGGCCGTTCACCTTGTTGCCGGCGATCGTCATCCAGGAGCAATGGCTGGAAGACGAGCCGGCGCCGACCGTGACCGCCTCCTGAGACACCATGCGATCCCCCACCCCGCTCCGCGCCATCTCCTCGCTGTTCCTCCTCGCCGCTGCGAGCGGCGTGCTCGTCGCCGCGTGCGGCGCGGCCCCCGCGGCCCCCGGCGGCCCGCCCGCCGATCAGGCGCCCGCCGCGCAGCCCGCGGCCACGAGCCCCGCCCCGACCGGGGCGGCGCTCGCCCCGGCGCCGCCCCCGCCCGACCCGGCGGTGGCCTCGGCGCCGGCGAGCGCCGGGCAGGCCGGCGCCGAGCCGCCCGCCGCGCCCGCCGAGGCGGCGAAGCCATCGGACGGCTGCCCCGAGGGCATGGCCCGGGTCCCGGGCGGCAGCTTCGTGATGGGCCCGCTCAAGGTGAAGGCCACGGTGGGTGACCTCTGCGTCGACAGGACCGAGGTCACCGCCGAGGCGTTCGCGGCGTGTGTCAAGGATGGCAAGTGCACGGACAAATTCGCGGATTGCGCCAAGGAGGCGTCGACCTACGGCGTGGCCGGCAAGGAGAAGCAGCCGATGGTCTGCGTCGACTTCGCGCAGGCCGAGGCCTACTGCGCGGCGCAGGGCAAGCGGCTACCGCGCGACGACGAGTGGGAGTGGGCGGCCCGCGGCGGCGAGGAGGCGCGGCCGTATCCGTGGGGCGATGAGGCGCCGAAGGATCAGCTCTGCTGGTCCGGCGGCGGCACCGTCCGCAAGACAGCGTGCGACGTGGGGAGCTTCCCCGCCGGCGCGAGCCCGCAGGGCATCCAGGACCTGGCGGGCAACGTCTTCGAGTGGACAACCAACGCCAACGACGGCAAGGGCAAGATGCGCATCGCCCGCGGCGGCAGCTGGCGCGACGGCATCGCGCCGCTCGTCAGGACCGCGCGGCCGGGCGGCTTCGAGGCGACGTACCGCTGCGGGTTCCTCGGCATCCGCTGCGTCGTCGAGCCGGCGGCCCAGGCGATCAAGTAAGCTGCGCAGCGTCGGCCGAGCGCCAGACGGGAATCGGCTGCTCGCAGCCCGCTTTCAGGTCGTTCTCCGCGAGGTGGTGCGATGTATAACGGGTCGGCCACCCGGCGCATCACGTCGTGTTCGAGGCGGGCCTCGGGCGTCGCGCTGCCCACCCAGCGCGCGTGGGCTTCCAGGTTGTCGGCAACGTGTCGGAACAGCTCCGCCAGCCGCTCGGGAACCACGGCGTTGTTCGCCAGATCGCGTCCACAGGGCTCGTCCATCGGTACCTCCTGTCCATTCGCCCCGACGCGCGAGGCGTCGGGTCGTGACCGCAAGCCGCAGTCAAGGAGCGGGCGGCCGGGCGTGTGTTATCCATGGCGGCAGCCGTGTCGTCGTCCCCCGCGCCCGCCGCGATGGCGGGTCGCCCGCCCCGGAGCCCTGCCGATGACCGACGTCCACCACGCCGAAGCCACCGCCTTCTTCGACGACTTCGTCGCCGCGTTCGTGCACTTCGACGGGCCGCTGATCGCCCGCCGCTACCACGTGCCGTACCTCGCGATGCACGCCGCCGGCCTGCACGACCTGCTGACGAGCGCGGAGGCCGTCGGGGCCTACTTCCAGCGCATCGTCGACCAGTACCGCGGCGACGGCTGCACGGCCTGCCGCCACCGCGAGCTCCAGGTGGTCACGATGGGCAGCGAGGCGCTGCTCGCCACCGTGTCGTGGGACCTGCTGGACGCGTCAGGCGGCGTGCTGTTGAGCTGGCGCGAGAGCTACAACCTGCTGCGCACACCGCAGGGGCTGCGCATCTTCGCGTCGACGGACCACTGATCCAGCGGCGCCCAGCCCCTGGGCGCGCCGGCGGGCGTCGCCGATGGCCTCGACGAAGGCGACAACGAAGCCGAGCGCGCGACGGTCCTCGAGAGGATCGCCGGCGCCGGACCTCGGCCGATCAGATGCTGCACTCCACGAAGCCCTGCGTGTTCGCGGAGACGTTCATCTCCCACCTGGACTGGGCGGCGTCGTACTGGACGACCACGCCGGTGGAGACGCCGCCGCGGAGAATGCCGCCGATCCCCTTGAGCCAGCACGTCTTGCCGGTCACCGCGGGGCCGAGGTCCACCGACCCTGCCTGGATGCCGTGGTAAGCCTCGCCGAGGTAGTCCGTCACCTGGACGCAGCTCGCGTAGCCGGCGACCTTCCCCTGCCCGTGGAGGTACCAAGAGCCGCCGTCTTTCTCCACGCCGATGTAGTCCGACGCGCTGGCGAAGTTGTGGCCGCCCTCGTAGTTGATGACCTGCGTCAGGAAGCAGCGTCGGTTGTTGCTGGTGGACGCGAGGAACACCCTGGGGCTGGTCGTGGTATAGCTGTTGTTGGAGTAACCGACCTGCGTGATCATGGTTCCGGGGTTGGCGAGCCCACCGTAGGCACGAACCGACACACCCGAGTCGGCGTGCGCGAACACGCGCGCCGTGCCGAGCCAGCTGTACATCGCGACGTTGCCGCCGTCGCGGAGGTTTCCGGTCACGCCCATGAGGTAGGCCGCGTTCCCGCTCCAGGTGCCGAGGTTCTGAAAGGCGTTGCCCGACGTCGCGGTGGCGCTGCTGTACCCGAACGCGGCAAACGCCTGCTCGGCGGCGCCGATCGCCTCGTCCTCGCCCCCGTCGACGTCACCGTTGCCCTGATCCGGGCTCTCGACCTCGACGTTGCACCCCAGGAGGGCGACGACCGAAGCGACCGACAGCGCGCGAAAACAAGCGCGAGCTAGTTGCATGTGCATACGATGTTCCCCTTTTCGAACGCAGCGGGCCGAAGCGGCGCGCCGCGACGGCAATGCTACGCCGACCCGACCCGGTGACAACGGACACGGGGCTCACGCCTCGCGCGGGTGCCCCCCTCAGCGCGGACCACAGAGGGTCCGCTGCTGTGCGCGTCGCACACAGCCATGCTGTAGCTGACGGGAAATTCTTTCTATGCGATCGACCAGCTCCGGGCGAAGGCGATGCGCGCCAGGACGCTGTTGACCGCGGTTGGCCCGAGGCGCAGGGCCTACGTCGCGGCGGTGGCGCGTGCGCCACGGTCATGCTGATGTTGCCGTCGAGCGTTCGGGCGATCGACACCGATTCACAACGGAGGTATTGGATGAACAGCACTCGATGGGTGTTTTGTCAGAACGGCGGATCGCGCGGACGCGGTGCCGCGCTGCTCGCCGCAGCATGCCTCACGGCATGCTCCTCGGTCGTCATTCCGGATCAGCGCAGCGGAGGCACAGGCGGCGACGGCGGCGCGACCAGCACCGGAGGCGCGGAGACGGCCACGGGCACCGGAGGCGCGGGAACGACCACGGGCACCGGAGGCGCGGAGACGACCACGGGCACCGGGGGCGCGGAGACGACCACGGGCACCGGAGGCGCGGGAACGACCACGGGCACCGGAGGAACAGGCACGCCGGACGATCTGCCCTGGAGCAAGACGATCGCGGGCTCCGGAACGGAGAGTCCCCGCGCCGTGGCGGCAGATTCAAGAGGGAACGTCTTCTTGTCGGCCGAGATCTACGAGTCGACCGATCTCGGCTGCGGCCCCTTGAGCGCAGGGTCAGGGCCCCTCGACGCCCTGGAACTCGGCGCCTTCGTCGCCAAGCTCGACGCGTCGGGCACCTGCCTCTGGAACGTCGCCTTGCCGAACACGGCGAGCGGCATCGCAAAGTACTCGACCCTCGCCGCCGACGCGCAGGGCAATCTGCTCGCCGCAGGCCTGGCCCGTGGCACCATCGACCTCGGCGCGGGTCCCATGGCGGGCGCGACGGAGGGCCAGGATATCCTGGTCGCAAAGGTCGACCCCGATGGCCGCCTCCTCTGGGCGAGGCGCTTCGGTAACGATGCCGTTCAGCTCGCGCCCCACATCGCGGTCGATCGGGCCGGGAACGCGGTCGTCACCGGCGGCGCGAGGGGCTCCATTCCCATCGGCGACGAGCCGATCGTGAGCGCCGGCGGCGTCGATGCCTTCGTGCTGAAGCTCGATCCCGCCGGCGAGGTGCTCTGGGGGAAGCTCTTCGGAGATCACGACTACCAGGCCTGCAGGGGCGTCGCGCTCGACAGGCAGGGCAATGTGCTCGTCATGGGCGATTTCGACGGAACCATTGATTTCGGCGGTGGCCCCCTCGCCAGCGCGGGGGACCGAGACATCTTCGTGGCGAAGCTCGACCCCGACGGCACCCCGCGCTGGAGCAAGCGCTTCGGCGGTGCGCTCAATCAGACCGGCCTCGACATCGATACCGATGAAGATGGGGCTCTGCACGTCCTCGCCGCGCTCAGCGGCACGGTGGACTTCGGCGGAGGCGCTCTCACCGCGAGCTCTGGTATCGCCGTCACGAAGCTCGAACCCGACGGACAGCACATCTGGAGCAGGCGATTCGGCGACGGCATGAGCGTGGTCCATCACCAGATCGCGGTGGACGTTCAGGGCAACACCGTGCTGACGGGCTCCTTCGACGACACGATCGACTTCGGCAACGGGCCTATCGGCAGCGGCGACGGCGCGGTGGAAGAGGCTTTCGTCGCCAAGCTCGACCCCCACGGGGACGCGCTCTGGAGCCGACGCTTCAGCGGCGCCGGAGCGCAGTTCGGATGGGATATCGACACAGACCCCGGGGGCAACGTCTTCGTTCTCGGCGGATTCGAGGGCACGGTCGATTTCGGAGACGGCCCGATCTCCGCCCAGATGCGGGATGTCTTCCTTCTGAAGCTCTCGCCCTGATCTTTGCCTTCATGGGAAAGCCCTCGGGCTTAGCGCACCGCCTCGAGAGAGAGCGTCTTGTCGGCCGAAGCCCGCGGATCTCCTCGCGCGTGAGCGGGGGCTCGTCCTCGGCGAACGGCGTGCGCACGAGATCCGCCGCGTCGCGCTCGGCGGCGAGCTGGATGCGGCTCGACCAGAGGACGCGTCGGGCGAGCTTGCCTGGAAAGAGTGATGTGTTGTCGCCGAGCGACTCGGCCTCTGCGCCGCACAAGCGGACGCCGAGGCTGCGCAGCGGCAGCGACGGCCATGCGCAGGCGTCGAGCCATGCTGACGCAAGGCACCCATCGGGCGGCCAGGAGGGTCGCGGGGGCTGCGCAGGAGCCACGCGATCGTACGATAGGACACAAAAGCAGGTGCGCAGGAGGGTCGCGGGGGCTGCGCAGGAGCCACGCGATCGCACGATAGGACACCCAAATGGGTACGCAGGAGGGTCGCGGGGGCTGCGCAGGAGGACGCCGAGGCCGCGCAGGAGGGTCGCGGGGGCTGCGCAGGAGGACGCCGAGGCCGCGCAGGAGGGCCGCCCGGGCCGCGCAGCAGCACCGCCGGGGCTGCGCAGGAGGACGCCGAGGCCGCGCAGGAGGGTCGCCGGGGCCGCGCAGCAGCACCGCCGGGGCTGCGCAGGAGGACGCCGAGGCCGCGCAGGAGGGTCGCCGGGCCTGCGCAGCAGGATCGCCGGTCTGCGCAGGAGGACGCCGAGGCCGCGCCGCAGACGTCAAGGCGGAAGGAGGAGCGGGGTCATGGTGCCGCCGTAATCCCTGACCTTGCCTCCGGCGAGCTGCCGAATGAAGCCAGCCGCACTCTCGATGGTGTTCAGCCAGTCAGCGCCCTTGAGACGTACGTGATCATCGGTCTTGAACCCGAGCACGTCCACGGCCACAGACCACAGTCCGTCGGGATCCTCGCGGAGGTCGCCGACGCGGATCGTGATGGTCCGCGGCGCGCCTCCGTCCGAGGGCGTGAACAGGGACGTAACCTCTATTATCGCGTTCATCCACTTTCTCTCCTTACGGCACAATCGGCGGTTTAAGCATGCCGCCCTCATCTTCCACTCGACCGCGGAGGTGCTTGGACGCAAACTGAGCAGCTAGCTCCACAGCATGGAGTGGGTCCGCACCAGCCAGCGGTCGATCGAATGCGATCTCCGCTCCCCATACGATCGCGTCCACTCGCTCAAGTTCCCCATGTCGTGTTCCAAATGGGTGGGTCGAGGGTTCCGCCGCCCGCGTTCTCGACCTTGTCGTTGACCCTCCGAGCGATGAATTGGGCACCATCCACGATCGCCTGTGTCCAGTCTACCTGTTTCAGACGAACCCTGTCATCATCCTTGAACCCGAGAATCTCCACGGCAACAGACCACGAAGCGCCATCGGAATCGAGCCGTACATCACTGATTCGAAGCGTGATGGTCCGCTTCGGACTACCGTCCACCGGGGTAAATATCGTGGTCAGCTCAAGCATGGGACCTCACCTGCAGCTATCCTCGCATTTGCGAAGACACTTGGAATATTCGGCATTACACTTCGCGCGACACGTTGACGTAGGGTCACGTTTTGTGCAGTCGTCATGACAACCGTCGTGAATCGCGTCACAGTTCAGCTTGCAGCGCTCCTTGCAATCCCCATTCGCGCCATTCACCCACCGGCACGGGCCGCACGACTGCGCTCCCGAGCCGAGGTGCACCCCGTTGGCATACTCACATCGCTCCTTGGCCTCGTCCAGGCTCGCATGATCGCCCTGGTAGAGCGAGGTGCAGGTACCGGTCTCTCCCCAGTTCTTGCACTGAATCGAGCCAGCCTTCCATGTGACCGTGCACTCGGCGAGCTGGGAGCCGCCGCTGCACGGGTCCTCGTCGTAGCCGGTGTGGTTCTGCGGCTCCAGCGGGACATACCCGAAGCCGCCGACCCCGCCGGTGGGGGTGATGATGCCCCCGCCGGCCCCCTCCGTTCCATGACCCCGGACGTAGCACTCTCCCATGTCGAAGTTGCACCCCGTGGGACCGAAAACCAGAAGAACGACCCACCATTTCATTTTCATTTCGACTCTCCCCCGAACCTCCAGATAGGCCCAGCCGTGACCATCAGGACCATGCTGCCAGGAAGGACGCGGCTGCTCCCGCCGGCCCAGTCCACGTTGACGCTCGTCGACGCCCCCAGGCGACCGGCGAAGTACCAGTCGGACTGGGCGCGGCCGCCCGGAGCGACCCCCATCACGCGGTCGCAGATCACGGCGCCGCACACCTGCATCATGTAGACCGACAGCGACGGCCCGAGGCTGACGTTGCCGGTCTTCGTGGTGTACCCGAAGGTGACCGCCGTCCGATCGTAGAACCCGACGCCTGCCCCTGGAACGACGCTGAGCACGTTGTGGACTTCGATCCGGAAGTCGCTCGTCCTGCGCCACAGCCACCCGATGAAGGGGCTCACGGCGAGCCTGGGCTCGGTCCCGACCTGGATCCCACCGACGCTGACACCGCCGCTGAACTCGAGCGCCAGCGCAGGCGCGGGAGCGACGACGAGGGCACAAGCGCAGAAAAGGCCGAGATTGCCGTGGAAGCGCATCGACATGGTGAAGGCTCCTCGCCGAGCGGCGGCGACACACGGTGCGGATGCACTCGCCATTCTTCCGAGCGTGGTCTGAGCGTCAAATAGAAACTCGGCGAGCGCAATTGAAAGGACATGAGTCGCTCCGTTCCGGGCATTCACCCGTGCGCACACGGTTCCGCGGCAAGAGCGCGCCGCTTCGAGAGAGAGCGTCTTGTCAGCGAACATGCGCGCGAGCAGCGGAGAGAATTGACTTTCCATCCCAGAACCCGTTCCGCTCTCTCGATCCCTCGCGCTGCCCAGCGGACCGCCGGGCTCGCGGGCGGCCGCTGCCCCGGCCGGCGCTCGCGCCTTGCCTTCGGGCCCTGCGCAGCGCACCTTCGCGCCCAGCGACCATGCCCGGCGACGACCCCTACGTGATGCCTGCTTACGTCAAGCTCCTCGTCGCCGACGCGGAGCGCTCCGCCTCGTTCTACGAGCTCCTCGGCTTCACCCGCGTCCACCAGGATCCGGTGTTCATCCACCTGCGCTGGGCGCGTCATGCCGATCTCTTCCTCGTCGCGACGCCGCCGGGGGTCTCGCTCGCGGGGCAGCGCGGCCTCGGCGTCATCGTCTGCTTCAGCGCCGCCGGCGACCGCGGCATCGAGACCATCGCCGCGCGCGCCGCGGCGGCCGGCGCCGCCGTCGACGGGCCGCGCGACCAGCCGTGGCACACACGGGAGGTCGTCGTCACCGACCCCGACGGCTACCGCCTCTGCTTCGTCGAGCCGAGCACACCCCTCCAGAGCTGAGGCCCACTGCCCGCGCCGGCGCCTCCCAGGCGGCGCCGGACAGGCTCGTGTATCATCCCACCGGCATGTCGCCCGAGCCGTCGCAGCCCAGGCCCATCGGGCGGTATCTGCTGTACGGCGCGATCGCATCCGGCGGGATGGCGTCCGTGCACCTCGGCCGGCTCGTCGGCGACGCGGGCTTCTCGCGCACCGTGGCCATCAAGCGGCTGCACCCCGCGCTCGCCGAGGCGCCCGAGATCGCCGAGAGCCTGCGCGACGAGGCCCGCATCGTCGCGCGCATCCAGCACCCCAACGTCGTCGCCATGGTCGACCTCCTCCTCGCCGAGGACGAGGCGCTCCTTGTCATGGAGTACGTGCGGGGCGAGTCGCTCGCGCGGCTGCTCCGGGCGGCGCGCGCGGGCGGCGCGCCGGCGCCGGTGCCCATCGTCGCGAGCGTCGCGTGCGGCGCGCTCCACGGCCTGCACGCCGCCCACGAGGCGCGCAGCGAGTCGGGCGAGCCGCTCGGCATCGTGCACCGGGACGTCTCGCCCGAGAACGTGCTCGTCGGCGTCGACGGGGCGGCGCGGCTGCTCGACTTCGGCATCGCCAAGGCGCGCGGGCGGCTCAGCACCACCCGCGGCGGGCAGATCAAGGGCAAGCTCGCGTACATGGCGCCCGAGCAGCTCCTCTGCGCCGACGTGACCCGGCGGACCGACGTGTTCGCGGCGGGCGCGGTCCTCTGGGAGGCGCTCGCAGGCCGCCGGCTCTTCGACGGCGGCGACGAGGGCGACCTCATCCGGGCCGTGCTCGAGGAGCCGATCCTGCCCCCGAGCTCGCTCGCGGCGCACGTGCCGCCCGCGCTCGACGCCATCGTCCTCCGCGCCCTCGAGCGGAACCCGGAGGGCCGCTACCCGACCGCCCGCGAGCTCGCGGTCGCCATCGAGGACGCCGTCCCGCTGGCGTCGCCGCGCGCCGTGGGCGAGTGGGTGGAGGCGCTCGCCGGCGACGCGCTCGCGCGGCGGGCGGCGCGCGTCGCCGCCATCGAGAGCGCGTCGGCGGCGATCCCGGGCGGCCCGGCGACGGCCAGCTCGGGCGCGGCCGCGCGGGATGGGTCGGGCGCGCCCAGCGACGGGGCAGAAGACGGAGGCGAGCCCACGCCGCCGGGCGGCCCGGCGCGGGGGCTGGCAGAGACAGCGCCCTCGATCCCGTCGAGGGCCCTCGATCAGGGGACGCCGGCGGCCGAGCCCCCGCCCGGATCGGTGACGTCCAGCGGGATCTCGCTGGGGCTGCCTGCGACCGACGGCGCGCGGCGCGAGGGTCCGCCCCCCGCGGCGAGGAAACGCGCGCGCCCGCTGCTCGCGCTGCTCGGCGGGCTGCTCCTCGGCGGCGCGGCCGCGCTCGCGGCGCAGTCGTGGCGCCGCGCCCCTCCCGGCCCGGAGGACGCCGCGCGCGCGGTCCACGCGCCCGCGGCGCAGCCGGCCGGCGCCTCGACGGCGAGCACGGCGAGCGCCGTCGCAGCGAGCCCATCGAGCACCGCCGCGACGGCCCCGGCGAGCGCCATCGTGGCGAACCCGGCGAGCACCGTCGCGGCCGACCCGGCGAGCGCCATCGTGGCGGCCCCGGAGAGCGCCGCCGCGGCTGCCCCGACGAGCGCCGTCGCGGCCGCCCCGGAGAGCGCCGCCGCGGCTGCCCCGGCGAGCGCCGCCGCGCCAGCGCCCGCACAGCGCCCGGCGCGCCCCGCAGCCGGCGCGCGCGCGCCGGCACCCGCGCCGCGGACGACCCGCGCCGACACCCAGCGCTGCTCCCCGCCGTATACCGTGGACAAGGCCGGCATTCGCCGGCTCAAGCCCGAGTGCCTGTGAACCGATGAACCCCGCGTGTCCCGCCCGCGCCCGGCTCGCGCTCTCCCTCGCCGCCGCGGCGGCGCTCTCGCTCACCGGCGCGCGCGCCGACGCAGCGCCCCACAAGCAGGCGTGCGCCGACGCCTACGAGCGCGCGCAGGGCCTCCGCCGCGACGGCCGGCTGATCGAGGCGCGCGCCGCGCTGGTCGTCTGCTCGCAGCCGACGTGCCCGGCGGCCGCCGTGGCCGACTGCGGGCCGTGGCTCACCGAGGTCGAGCGGAGCCTGCCCTCCGTGGTCGTCGCCGCGAGGGACGCGCACGGGCGAGAGCGCCTCGACGTGCGTGTGCTCGTGGACGGGCGCCCCCTCGCCGCGGCGCTCGACGGCAAGGCGCTGCCGGTCGACCCGGGCCCGCACACCTTCCGCTTCGAGCCCGCGACAGGCCCCGCCGTCGAGGAGCGCGTGCTGATCCGCGAGGGCGAGAAGAACCGCCCGCTCACCGTGACCCTCGGCGCACCTCCGGCCGGCGCGCCAGCCTCGCCTGCCCCGCTCGCCCCGCGCGCCGCGCCGCCTGCGGAGCCCTCGGTCCCGGGGCTCGTGTGGGCCTCCGGCGCCGTCGGCGTCGCCGGGCTCGCGGTGTTCGCCGTCGCCGGCGCCCTCTCGCTGAGCGCCGAGGCCGACCTGCGCGCCACGTGCGCCCCGCGCTGCGCGGAGGGCGACGTGCGCGCCATCCGGGTCCAGCACGCGATCGCCGACGTCGGCCTCGGCGTGGGCGTCGTCGCGCTGGGCGCCGCGGCGTGGCTCTACATGACCCGGCCGGCCGCGGCGCAGCCCCCGAAGGCCGGCGCGGCGGCGCTCTGGCCGTTCATCGCCGGCAACGCCGCGGGCGTCGCGGGGGCCTTCTGATGCGCGCGTCGACCCGCGCCCGCGCCCGCGCCCGCGGCGGCGCCGCCGCCCTCGCGGCGGCCCTCCTCTCGGCGTGCTCGCTCGTGCGCCCGCTGCACGGCCTCACCTGCGAGCCCGGGGCCGGCAACGCGTCGTGCCTGTACGGCCAGCCCTGCGACGCCAGCGCCGACTGCACGACGGCCGCGTGCACCGAGGGCGTCTGCCAGTGCCCCGCCGACATGGTGACGATCGAGAGCTCGTTCTGCATCGATCGGACCGAGGTCTCGAACGCCGCCTACCGCGCCTTCCTCGCCACGCGGCCGGACGTCGCGGCGCAGGAGCCGTTCTGCTCGTTCAACGGCAGCTTCGATTTCGACGACACCGGGCCCGACGCGCCCCCCGTGTGCACGACGCGCCGCAAGGAGGACGAGCACCCCGCCACCTGCGTCGACTGGTGCGACGCGCGCGCCTTCTGCAAGAGCCACGGCAAGCGCCTCTGCGGCGAGCGCCACGGCGGCCCGCTGCCGTTCCGCGGTGAGATGGCGCAGGGCGAGTGGTTCGACGCGTGCAGCAAGCACGGCGCGCTCGCTCACGCCACCGGCGAGTTCGACGCTCTCCAGTGCAACGGCGACGGCACCGAGACGGCGCCGGTCGGCGACGACACAAGCCTGGCGTGCGAGGGCGGCTATCTCGGCCTGCAGCACATGAGCGGAAACGTCCGCGAGTGGGAAGACGCGTGCTCCGGCGACGTCGGCTCCGGCGACCTCTGCAGGACCCGGGGCGGGGCGTTCGACAGCGAGGGAACGCTCGAAGAGCTCCGGTGCGACGCGCGCGACGAGCGCGAGCGCGCCGACACCGATCACACGATCGGGTTCCGCTGCTGCAGCGGGTAGCGCCGCGGCGACGCCGGCGGCGGCTCGCCCGCTCCCTTCGAGGCCGAGAGGAGCGAGCGGGAAGCTGTGTTGACGCTCACGATGGTTGATGCTCGATCGCGCAGGCTGTTCGATGGCCATCGCGGGGGTGAGCGCTCCTGTCTGCGCTCCCCGAAACCGGTGATCTTATCCTGAGTAGAGTCTCTCCGGAAGCTCTCGCCGGGCAACGTCGTCCGCGTGCGCTTCGATGGCGCTCGCAAGCGCGTCTTCCCGACCACCCCCGTCACCGTGCTGGCGACGGGGGTCTGACGCGGGGGCGGCCGTGGTCGCCTCGCTGGCCGGCACCCTGAGCCGCGCCGTCGCCCTCGGGGATGACGTGGGGGGCCCGGGTCGTTCACGAGACGATCGGTCGGCTGCTCGGGCTGCCGGTGGCACCGGAGGGGTGAGCAAGCTTGGGCCGAACGTCGAGCCCGCCGCTCGCACGGAGCCTCCGGCGGGGCTCCGGGCACCGGATGGCCATCAACCGGCGACGAACCTGATCGAGGACGTCCTGCCCGAGGTGGCGCACCGTCCGTGGGTGTTGACGTTTCCGTTTCCGTGGCGGCGCAGGCTCGCCCAGGACGGGGCGTTGTTCGGCGTGCTGACCCGCATCTTCGTCGAGAGCGTGGAGCGGTTCTACGAAAAGCGCGCCGCGCGCCGAGGCGCGTGCGGCGCCGTCAAGAGCGGCGCGGTGACCGTCGTGCAACGCACGTCCGGCGACATGCGGCTCAATCCGCATCTGCGCATGGTCTTCCTCGACGGGGCTTATCACGAAGACGGCACCGAGCTCGTGTGGAACGAACTCGGTCACCTGCGAACGGGGGAGGTCGGTCAGGTCTGTTCGATTCATGAAACCCGTACGATCGGCAGTCGGGACATCGTCGATCACCACCTGATTACGAGTGCTCCCGACGCCTCGTTCGCGGCGGGCTCCGTCGCGGTGTGCGAGCCCGGCGCGGTCGTCGCGGGCCACGCGGGCCACGCGGGCCACGCGGGCCAAGACTGCCGGCCAGGAGCGATCGCCTCATGACGCAGCGCCGCGACCACATGCCCCTCCACGCCGAAAAAAGCCGTACGTCCCGCTTGACCTCCATTCCGCGGTTGTGTGTAATCGGCTGCGCTGCGAATAGCCTTGAATTGTGGACCGTCACCCTGCCACGGCGTCGATGGACTCACCCATCGAAGCGTGAGTACCAGTGTGATGCAGCATGGTATCCGTGCCGACCGCGCCCCTGAAACGTCGGGGGCGCGCCCGTGTCACCGGCTGCCGCCCTGGAGCTCACTCCGGTGCTCCTGGGACGGTTCTGAACGAGATGCGTGACGCCCTCGCGTCGCTGCTCGGGCTCGCACACGGCGGCTGATGCTCTGCCCCTGAAGAGACTCCTACCACCACACACGACATGACCTATCACGCCTTCAGCTCCGAGGACGCCAGCATTCACCGCTCGTTCGAGCTCCAGGCCGGGCGCACGCCCGGCGTCGTGGCCGCATCCTTCGGCCCTGACCGGCTCACCTATCAGGAGCTGAATCGCCGCGCGAACCAGCTCGCGCACCACCTGAGGAGCCTGGGCGTCGGCCGCGACGTCCTCGTCGCGCTCTGCGCCGAGCGCTCCCTGGAGGCGCTCATCGGGCTGCTCGCGGCGCTCAAGGCCGGCGGCGCCTATGTCCCTGTCGACCCCGCGTACCCGCGGGAGCGGGTCGCCTTCATGCTCGAGGACGCCGGGGCGCCCGTCCTGCTCACCCAGGCGCGGCTGCTCCCGTCGCTGCCGCGCCACGGGGCGCGCGTGGTCCTCCTGGACGGCGATCGCGAGTTGACCGCGGGCTTCAGCGGCGAGGACCCGCCGGACACCACGGGCCCCGACGACCTCGCCTACGTCATCTACACGTCGGGCTCGACCGGCAGGCCCAAGGGCACGCTGCTGACGCACCGCGGCCTCACCAACCTCACCCGCGCGCTGGCCGAGCGATTCGACGTGGCGCCGGGCTGCCGCGTGCTCCAGTTCGCGTCCCTCAGCTTCGATGCGTCGGTCTGGGAGATCGCGATGACGCTCGCCCGGGGAGGCACCCTGGTGATGGGGGCGCAGGCCGAGATGATCCCCGGGCCCGCGCTGCTCGATCGGATGCGCGCGGAGGAGGTGTCGATCGCGACCTTCCCCCCCTCCGCGCTCGCCGCCTTCCCCGAGGGCGCGGAGCGCTCGCTGCCCGCGCTCCGGACCCTCATCGTCGCCGGCGAGACCTGCCCCGCCGACCTCGCCGCGCGCTGGGCGCAGGGGCGCAGGTTCATCAACGCCTACGGTCCCACCGAGTTCACCGTGTGCGCCACGATGGCCGACGGGCTCGACCCGGTTCGGGACCCCGGCGAGCCCCTCTCCATCGGCCGGCCGATCAGGAACGCGCGCTGCTACGTGCTCGACCATGCCATGCGCCCGGTCCCGGACGGCGAGGCCGGCGAGCTCTACCTCGGTGGACCCGGGCTGGCCCGGAGCTACCTGGGACGGCCCGAGCTCACGGCGGCGCGGTTCGTCCCCGATCCGTTCAGCTCCACCCCGGAGGCCCGGCTCTACCGCACGGGGGACGTGGTGCGCCGCCTGCCCGGCGGCGATCTCGCCTTCCTCGGGCGCGTCGACCAGCAGGTGAAGATCCGCGGCCACCGCGTCGAGCTCGGCGAGGTCGAGGCCGCGCTTGGGCGCCACCCCGCCGTCCGCGCGGCGGTGGCCGTCGCCAGCGAGGGCCGCCTCGTCGCCTACGTCGTCGCGCGCCCGGACGCGCCGGACGCGCCCCCGGCCGCCCCCCGGGCCGTCGTGCCCGCGCTGCGCAGCTTCCTCCGCGAGAGCCTCCCCGAGGTCATGATCCCGTCGACGTTCGTGCTGCTCGACGCGCTGCCGCTCGGCCCCAGCGGGAAGGTGGACCGCGCGGCCCTGCCGCCGCCGGACGCCGCCCGACCCGATCGCGGCGACGGCGAGCCCCTCGCGCCGCGCAACCAGATCGAGGCGGCGATCGCCGCGGCGTGGGCCGAGGCGCTCGGGATCGAGCACCTCGGCGTCCACGACGACGTCTTCGACCTCGGGGCGCACTCGCTGCTCGCCGCGCGGGTGCTGTCGCGGCTGCGCCGCGCGCTCGGCGTCGAGCTCTCCCTGCAGAGCCTGTGCGACGCCCCCACGGCCGCCGCGCTGGCCGAGCTCGTGGAGTCGCTCCCCCGGCCGAAGCAGCGCCCGGCCGCCGCGGCCATCCGGCCTGCGCCGCGCGACCGGCCCATCCCCCTCTCGCACGGGCAGCGGCAGATCTGGCTCCACGCCTCGCTCCACCCGGGCGCGCTGTTCTACAACGAGCCGTTCTCCCTGCGCCTCCGCGGGGCCCTCGACGTCCCGGTCCTGGGGCGCGCCCTCGACGAGCTCCTCAGGCGCCACGAGATCCTGAGGAGCGTCGTCGCGGTCGTCGGCGGCGAGCCCGTGCAGCAGATCCTGCCCCCGGCGCCGCTCGATCTGCCGGTCGTCGAGCTGACCGCGCTGCCGGCGCTATCGGCTGAAGCGCGGTGGGGGCGCGCCGTCGCGCTCGCCACAGACGAGGCCCGGCGCCCGTTCGATCTCGCCCGCGGCCCGCTGCTCCGGGCCACGCTGGTCCGGCTCGACGAGGCCGACCACGTGCTGTTCGTGGTGGTGCACCACATCCTGATGGATGGAGTCTCCATCTTCGACGCGCTCCCGAGGGAGCTCCACGCGCTCTACCAGGCGTTCGCCGCGGGCAGGCCGTCGCCGCTGCCCGAGCGCGCGATCCACTACGCCGATTACGCGGTCTGGCAGCGGGAGCAGCAGCTGAGCGGCGCCCTCCAGCCGCAGCTCGATTACTGGAGGCGACAGCTCGCCGACCTGCCCACCCTGGAGCTGCCGACCGACAGGCCGCGCCCGGCCGCCCCGAGCCTCGCGGGGGCCCGCCACTGCGTCGCCCTGTCGCGGGAGCTCACGCTCCGGCTGAAGGCGCTGGCCAGGGAGCAGGGCGTCACGCTCTTCGTCGTCCTGCTCTCGGCCTTCAAGGCGATGCTCTACCGGTACGTGCGGCAGGACGAGGTCGTCGTGGGCACGTCCGCGTCGTGCCGCCACCCGCCGGAGACCGAGGACCTCCTCGGCTTCTTCCTGAACACGCTCGTGCTGCGCACCGACCTGCGCGGCGACCCGACGTTCCGGCAGCTGCTCGGGCGCGTGCGGGCGGTGAGCCAGGCCGCGCTCTCGCACCAGGACGTGCCGTTCGCCAGCGTCGTGCAGGCGCTCCAGCCGAAGCGGGTCCCCGGCCAGAACCCGCTGTTCCAGGTCGCCTTCGTGCTGGAGCCGCCCGTGCCGGCGCTCGATCCGGGCTGGACCCTGAGCCAGCTCGACGTGGACACGGGCGCGTCCAAGTTCGACCTGATGCTGGAGCTCGACGAGCGCGAGGACGGCATCATCGGGCGCATCGAGTACAGCACCGCGCTGTTCGACGCCCGCACCATCGAGCGGATGGCGGGCCACTACGAGGCCCTGCTCGAGGGCGCGTCGCGCGACGTCGATCTGCGCCTCTCGGCGCTGCCGCTGCTCACGCCCGAGGAGCGGAGCGCGCTCCGCGCGTGGGGCACCGCCCCGGCCGGCCCCGGGTCGGACGCGTGCATTCACCGCCTCTTCGAGGCCCAGGTCGAGCGCTCTCCCGAGGCCGTCGCGGTCGTCTTCGACGACGGCGCGGGCAACGTCACGTCGCTCACCTACCGGGAGCTGAACCGGCGGGCCAACCAGCTCGCGCACACCCTGCTCGGCCTCCGCGCGCCGGGGGCGCCGGGGGCGCCGGGGCCCGAAGCCGCGCCCGGCCCCGACGAGGGGGCCCTCGCGCGCACCGACGAGGGCGCCCTCGCGCCCGAAGACCGCGTGGCCGTGTGCATGTACCGGTCGATCGAGATGATCGTCGCGCTCCTCGGCGTGCTGAAGGCGGGCCTCGCCTTCGTGCCCCTGGATCCGACCTACCCCACCGAGCGCCTCGCGTTCATGCTGGAGCAGGCCCGGGTCCGCGTGATGCTCACCCAGGTGCGCGTCGGCGCGGTGCTGCCGGGGTGCCGGGCGCGCGTCCTCTGCCTGGACGCGGATCCCGAGGAGATCGGCCGGGCGCGCGACGACAACCCGACGGAGCTGGCGACGCCGGACCAGCTCGCCTATGTCATGTACACGTCGGGCTCCACCGGCCGGCCCAAGGGCGTGGCCGTGCCGCACCGGGGCGTGGCCCGGCTCGTCAAGGGCACGACGTACGCGCGCTTCGCGCCGGACGAGGTCTTCCTGCAGCTCGCGTCGATCTCCTTCGACACGTCGCAGTTCGAGATCTGGGGCGCGCTCCTCAACGGCGGCCGGCTGGTCGTCATGCCCCCCGCGCCCGCGTCGCTCGACGACCTGGATCGCGTGATCCGGCAGCACGGGGTGACCACGGTGTGGCTCACCGCCGGCGTCTTCCACCTCCTCGTGGACGAGCGGATCACGGCGCTGCGCGGCCTGCGCCAGATCGTGGCCGGCGGGGACGTCCTGTCCCCGCAGCACGTCAACCGGGTCCTCGCCGAGCTCCCGGGGTGCCGGATGATCAACGGCTACGGGCCCACGGAGGCCGCGACGTTCGCCTGCTGCGCCGCGGTGGAGCGCCCGGTCGGCCACACGGTGCCCATCGGAAGCCCGATCCCCGGCACGAGGGTGCACGTGCTCGACCGGGATCTCAACGAGGTCCCGGCCGGCGTCCCCGGGGAGCTCTGCATCGGCGGAGAGGGCCTCGCGCGCGGCTACCTCGATCTGCCGGAGCTCACCGCGGAGCGGTTCATCCACGATCCCATCGGCGGCGAGCCGGGAGGGCGGCTGTACCGGACCGGCGATCGCGTCCGCCTGATGCCGGACGGGCAGCTCGAGTTCCTCGGCCGCATGGATCAGCAGGTCAAGGTCCGCGGTTACCGGATCGAGCTCGGCGAGATCGAGGTGGTCCTCGGCGAGCACCCGGCCGTGCGCGAGGTGGTCGTGGTGGCGCTGCCGGCGCGCTCGGGCGACCGGCGCCTCGTGGCGTACGTCGTCCCGCACGGCGGCAGGGCCGCGGCGCCGCCCGCGCAAGCCGGGGCCCGCGCGCGCCCGTTCATGGCGGATCCGACCGGCGGGCTCGAGCGTGCGATCCGCGATCACGCGCAGCGGCGGCTGCCCGACTACATGCACCCCTCGGCCATCGTGCTGCTCGACGCGCTGCCCCTCACGGGCAACGGCAAGGTGGACCGCCGCGCCCTGCCGGCCCCCGTCGAGCTCCGCCCCGAGAGCGCGCCCATGGTGGCGCCGCGGAGCTCGCTCGAGGAGCGGCTCACCGCGATATGGCAGGACGTCCTCGGCATCGAGCGCGTGAGCGTGCAGGACAACTTCTTCGATCTGGGCGGCCACTCGCTGCTCCTGATGCGCCTCCACGAGCGCGTCCGGGAGTCGTTCGGCAGCGATCTCTCCATCGTCGATCTGTTCGCGCGCCCGACGGTCACCGATCTCGCCGCGTTCCTCGCGAGCGGCAGCGGCGGCGGGAGCGACCTCTCGGAGGCCGACGCCCGGGCGCTGAAGCAGCGAGAGATCCTGAAACGAAAGAAGCAGGCAGCCAAGAGCAGACAGAATGGATCCGCTTGATCAACCCGTCCCGGAGGACCAAATCGCGATCATCGGGATGGCCGGCCGCTTCCCGGGCGCGAGGAGCGTCGACGCCTTCTGGCAGAACCTGCGCGATGGGGTCGAGTCGATCGCGGCGCTCTCGGATCAGGATCTCGCCGCGGCGGGCGTGCCCCCGGAGGTGGCCTCGGACCCGAGCTACGTCCGCGCGCGGGCCGTGCTCGACGAGGTGGAGTGGTTCGACGCGGCCTTCTTCGGGATGACCCCGCGAGAGGCCGAGATCCTGGATCCGCAGCACCGCTTCTTCCTGGAGTGCGCGTGGGAGGCGCTCGAGCACGCCGGGTACAACCCCGAGGCGTTCAAGGGGACCATCGGCGTCTACGCGGGCGCGAGCGGCCACGACACGTATTTCCTGAGCAACCTTTACCCGAACCACGAGCTCAGGAAGGCGATGGACTATCAAGTCTACGTCGCCAACGACAAGGACTTCCTGCCCACGCGGACCTCGTACAAGCTGAACCTCCTTGGGCCGAGCGTCGCGGTCCAGACCGCCTGCTCCACCTCGCTCGTGGCCGTCCACATGGCCTGCCAGGCGCTGCTCACCTACCAGTGCGACATGGCGCTGGCCGGCGGCGTGGCCATCAACGTCCCCACGCGGTCGGGTTACCTGTACCGGCACGGCATGATCCTCTCGCCCGACGGGCGCTGCCGCGCGTTCGACGCCGAGGCGCAGGGGACGGTGGTCGGCAACGGCGCGGGCGTCATCGTGCTGCGCCGGCTCGAGGACGCCCTCGACAGCGGCGATCACATCGAGGCGGTGATCCGGGGCTCGGCCGTCAACAACGACGGCTCGGGCAAGATCGGGTTCACCGCGCCGGGCGTGGAGGGGCAGGCGCAGGTCATCGCGCAGGCCCTGGCGATGGCGAACACCGATCCCGAGACGATCAGCTACGTGGAGGCCCACGGCACCGGCACGCGCCTCGGGGATCCCATCGAGGTCGCGGCGCTCACCCGGGCGTTCCGCGCCCGGTCCCGCGGCCAGCGCAAGGGCTGGTGCGCGCTCGGCTCGGTCAAGCCGAACGTCGGGCACCTCGACGTCGCCGCCGGCATCACCGGCGTGATCAAGGTCGTGCAGGCGCTCCGCCACCGGCAGATCCCGGCCAGCCTGCACTTCAAGACGCCGAACCCGGAGATCGACTTCGCGAACAGCCCGTTCTACGTCAACGCGGCGCTCGCGGACTGGGAGCCCGGCGACGGGCCCCGCCGCGCCGGCGTGAGCTCGTTCGGCATCGGCGGCACCAACGCCCACGCCATCCTCGAGGAGGCGCCCCACGCGGCGGCGGCGCCCGGCGGGCGGTCCTGGCAGCTCCTCCTGCTCTCCGCCCGCACGAGGACCGCGCTCGACACGATCACCGAGAACCTCGTCGGGTACCTCAAGGCGCACCCGGACGTCAGCCTGCCGGACGTCGCGTTCACGCTCCAGGTCGGCCGCAAGACGTTCCCGCACCGGCGCATGCTCGTCTGCAACGACACAGACGAGGCGGTGAGCCTGCTGTCGACGCTCGGGGAGCGGCGGGTCCTCGCGCACGTCGAGGAGGCCATCGATCGCCCGGTCGTCCTCATGTTCCCGGGGCAGGGCACGCAGTACGCCGGCATGGCGCGGGAGCTGTACGAGCGGGAGCCCACGTTCTGCGCCGGCGTCGATCTCTGCGCGGCCATGCTCCAGCCCGAGCTCGGGTTCGATCTCCGCGAGGTGATCTACCCGCCCCCGGGGCGGGAGGCGGCGGCCGCGGAGCTGCTCAAGCAGACGCGCTTCGCCCAGCCCGCGCTCTTCGTGATCGAGTACGCGCTCGCCACGCTCTGGATGGAGTGGGGCATCCGGCCCGCGGCGATGATCGGCCACAGCCTCGGCGAGTACGTCGCGGCCTGCCTCGCGGGCGTCTTCTCGCTGGAGGACGCGCTGAAGATCGTCGCCCGGCGGGGCAAGCTGATGCAGGAGATGCCGCCGGGCGCGATGCTCGCGGTCCCGCTGCCCGAGGCCGAGGTGCAGCCGCTGCTCGACGAGGGGGGCGGCGCGCTCTCGCTCGCGGCCGTCAACGGGCCGGCCGCCTGCGTCGTGGCCGGGCCCGAGGACGCCGTCGAGGCGCTCTCCGACCGGCTCTTCGCCGAGCGCGAGCTGGAGTGCACGCGCCTCCAGACGTCGCACGCGTTCCACTCCGGGATGATGGAGCCGATGCTCGCGTCGTTCACCGCGATCGTGGCCCGCGCGCGCCCGAGCGCCCCGAAGATCCCGATCGCGTCGAACGTCACCGGCACCTGGCTGTCCGCGGCCGACGCGCAGGACCCCGGGTACTGGGCGAGGCACGTGCGCGAGCCGGTGCGCTTCATGGCGGGGCTCGGCGAGGTGCTCGCCGATCCGACGCGCGCCCTGCTCGAGGTCGGCCCGGGCCGGGTGCTCGCGACCCTGGCCAAGCAGCACCCCGCGCGGGGCGCCCGCCGGGTGATGCTCTCGTCGATCCGGCACGTCCACCACCGCCAGTCCGACATCGGGTTCCTGCTGGAGACGCTGGGCCAGCTCTGGCTCTCCGGCGTCCGCGTCGACTGGTCGGGCTTCTACACCCACGAGCCCCGCCGGCGCGTGCCCCTGCCGACCTACCCGTTCGAGCGGAAGCGGTACTGGATCGACCCGCCCTCGAGCGCAGCGCGCCGGCCGGCGCGCAGCGCGCCGGAGCCGGCCGGCCTGATCCACCTCCTGGCCTGGAAGCGCTCGGTGCTGTCGGGGTCGATGAAGGCGTCGGCCCGGCCGGCCAGGGCGCAGTGCTGCGTCGTCTTCGCCGACAGCTACGGGCTGGGCGCCCGGATGGAGATGCGGCTCCGCCGGGACGGCTACAAGGTCATCACCGTGCGGCCGGGCGAGGGCTTCGCCGAGACGGGCGAGGGCGAGTTCACCGTCGCCCCCGCGAGCCGCGCGGACCACGCGTCCCTCTTCGGCGCGCTGCGCGCGGCGGGCGTGTCCCCCTCGCGCATCATGTTCCTGTGGGGCGTGACCAAGCCCGCGCGCGCGCCGCTCGACGCCGGCCGCCTCGCGGAGGCCCAGCGGCTCGGGTTCGCCAGCCTCGTCGCGCTGGCCCAGGGGATCGGCGACGCGGGGATTCGCGACGAGGTGCGGCTCGGCGTCGTGACGAGCCACATGCAGAAGGTGACCGACGCGGCCGTGCTCTGCCCCGAGAAGGCCACGCTGCTCGGCCCGTGCGAGGCCATCCCCAGGGCGTACCCGAACGTCTCGTGCATCAGCGTCGACATCGACCTGCCGGAGCCGCGGACGCTGCAGGAGGCGAGGCTCATCGACCAGCTCCTCGCCGAGGTCACGCTGGAGCAGACCGAGCCCGTCATCGCCTACCGGAACGGGGAGCGCTGGGTCCGGATCTTCGAGCCCGCGCGCATGGACCGCGCCGAGGGCCTGCCGCCGCGCCTCCGGGAGGGCGGCGTCTACCTGATCGCCGGCGGGCTCGGGGCCGTCGGCTCCGCCCTCGCGGAGCACCTCGCGAAGGTCGCGCGCGCGAAGCTCGTGCTCGCGAGCCGGACGGCGCTCCCGCCCCGGGAGGCCTGGGACGGCCTCGCCGGCGCGGGCGCCTTCGACGCGCTACGCCGCAAGATCGGCGCGGTGCTCGAGATGGAGCGGCTGGGCGCCGAGGTGCTGCTCGTGACGGCCGACGTCACGCGGCTCGACGACATGCAGCGCGCGGTGGCCGAGGGGCTCCAGCGCTTCGGGCGGATCGACGGCGTGATCCACGCGGCGGGCGCCCGCCGCGCCGTGCCCCTCCAGCGCATGACGCGCGAGGAGGGCGAGGCGCTCCTCGCCCCGAAGCTCGACGGCGCGCTCGTCCTCGACGAGTCGCTCCGGGGCCTCCGGCCCGATTTCGTCGCGCTGTGCGCCGCGCGGACCGCGGGCGCCCGCGGGGCGGGCCTCGCGGGCCAGTGCGCCGCGACCGCCTTCCTCGGCGCCTTCGCGCAGCGGCGGGCCGCCGGTGACGGCCCGCTCACGATCGCGATCGAGTGGGACCCGTGGCAGCGGCAGGACGCCTCGCGCGGCAAGGATCCCGAGCCCGCGGCCGACTCGAGCGAGGGCGGCGCGGCCGCCGCGGAGGAGGGGATCTCGCGCGACGAGGCGCTCGACGCCTGGATGCGCGTCCTCACGAGCCCCACGCCCCACGTCCTGGTCCTGAAGCGGGAAGCGCAGGCCAAGCAGCGCCCCTCGGCCAGCTCGATCGCGCCGCCCTCGCGGGACGTCGAGTCCGAGGGCATCCCGAGATCGGTCCACCCGCGGCCCGACCTCGGCACGGCCTACGTGGCGCCGCGCGATCCGCTGGAGCGCGCCGTCGCCGAGACGTGGGAGAAGCTGTTCGGCATCGAGCGGATCGGCGTCCACGACGACTTCTTCGCGCTCGGCGGCGACTCGCTGCTCGCCGTCCAGCTCATCTCCCGGCTGCGCAGCGTCGTGAACATGGATCTCCCCGGCCACAGCCTGCTCAACGCGCCGACCGTGGCGGCCCTGGCCGAGCTCATCGCGCAGTCCGACTCGCCCTCATCCACCTCGCTGTCGAGGCGCTCTCCCGCGCGCCTCTTGCCCGCGTCGCTCGTGCGGATCAAGCCCGGCACCGGGCGGCCGCTCTTCCTGATGCACCCGGTCGGAGGGCACGTTTACTTCTACCACGATCTCGCCACCTGCCTGGACCCGGCGCAGCCCGTGTACGGGCTGCAGGCGCAGGGCATCGAAGGCAAGGCGCCGCCCTTGACCCGCGTCGAGGAGATGGCCGCGCGCTACCTCGAGGCGGTACGGCGGCACATCCAGCCGGAGGGCCCCTACGTGCTCGGCGGGTCGTCCTTCGGCGGGGTCGTCGCCTTCGAGATGGCGCACCAGCTCATCTCCGGGGGCGAGCGCGTCGCGCTTCTCATGATGATCGACACGCCCGCGCCCTCGGCGGTGTTCCCCGAGGATCTCGACACCCCCGAGCGCCTCGCCTACCTGATCAGCGGCGATGCGAGTCTCCCCGTCCCCGCGGAGGAGATCCGGCACCTCTCCCCGGACGAGCAGCTGCTCCACGTGCTCCAGCGCAAGAAGGGTGTCTCCCGGATGTTCCCGAAGCTGGCGCTCCAGGAGCTCGCCACGTTCCGCAAGATCGTCACCGCCAACCTGCAGGCGATGCTGCGCTATGTCCCCCGCCCCTACCCGGGTGACGTGCTCTTCTTCGAGGCGAGCGAGCGCGACGCCATGACCGTGAACAACCCGGCGCGGGGATGGCTCGATTTGATCCAGGGCCAGCTCACTGTCCACGAGGTCCCTGGCAATCACATCACCATGAATTTGCCGCCGAACGTGCAAGTCATGGCCGATCATCTGCGCGCGGCCCTCGAGACGGCGGGACATCAGGGCTGATGTTGACGCCCGGCCGGCGGGCTCTTTACCATGGGTGTGGAGCGGCGACGGCGACGGCGACGCCCCCGCGCGGTCGCGCGGGCTCGAGTGCGGCCAGGGCGCGCGGCGGAGGTGGAGAATGTCGAAGATCACCGCGGAGCAGGCGAGAGAGGAGCACGTCGCGCTCCTCAAGGCGTGGACGAAGGCGGTGGGGGCCGTCAAGGACTACGGCTTCCTCGATCGCCACCTGGCCGAAGGCTGGCGGTACGTCGATTACAACGGAGTGCAGCGCGGCAAGGACGAGTACCTGAAGCTCGTCGACAGCATGTTGACGTACACGCAGGAGCTCCGGCAGTGCGACGTGCGTATCGTCGGCGGGGACGTCGCTATCGTGAGCGGCGTCTACCGCTCGCGCGCCGAGCTCAAGGGCGGTGTCAAGCTCGATAACACCATCGCCTTCACCGCGGTCTGGGAGCTCAAGGGCGGTGAATGGAAAGCCCTCGTGCACCACACGACGAGGATCCCTGACGCGTCGTGATCGACGTGATCGACGTCCGCGCCGAGCGGATCGAAGCGCTCCGGCGGCCGGCGCCTCGCCGGCGAGGCCGGAGGAAACGTTGACAGGGATCCTGCTTCGAGTACCGTACACTCTGGATCGTCCTATCGACGATCACCAGGGCTCTCATGGATCTTCGCCGGTTCCTCACGCACGCGGTGCAGATCGCATCTGCGCTGTCGAAACTTCATAAGTCAGGCACCCTTCACCTGGACATCCGCCCCGCGAACCTCTCCGTGCACCCGGAGAGCGGGGAGGTGTCGCTCGACGGTGGGCTGGCCGTGGTGCGCGGCGATCTCGGCCTCTCCGACGAGACGAAGATCAACCCGGAGTCGCTGCCCTACATCGCGCCGGAGCGGACGGGCCGCGTCGACTGGCCGATCGACGAGCGCGCCGATCTCTACTCGCTCGGCGTCACGCTGTACGAGCTGCTCTCCGGCAAGCTGCCGCTCGACGCCGAGGACGCGCCCGCGTGGGCGCACGCCCACATCGCGAGGGCCCCTGTGCCGCTCGCGGAGCTGGTGCATGACGTGCCCCGGATCGTCTCCGAGATCGTGATGAAGCTCCTCGCGAAGTCTCCGGAGGAGCGTTATCAGACCGCCCGCGGGCTCTGGTCGGATCTCCTCATGTGCCAGACCGAGCTGGAGGAGCTCGGGATGATCGACTCGTTCCCGCTCGGGACGGCCGACATCCCGGACCGGCTGCAGCTCCCGACGAAGATCTACGGCAGGAGGCGCGAGCGCGCGATCCTGCTCGAGGCGTTCGAGCGTGTGGTCGCCACGGGCACGGCCGAGCTCGTGCTCGTCGCCGGGTACTCGGGCGTCGGGAAGACCTCGCTCGTGAAGGAGGTGCAGGCGCCCATCGTCCGCGAGCGCGGGGCGTTCATCTCCGGGAAGTTCGATCAGCTCCAGCGCGACATCCCCTACCGCACGATCGCCCAGGCGTTCGGGGAGCTCGTCCGGCAGATCCTGACGGAGAGCCCGCAGTCGCTCGCGGGGTGGAAGCGCCGGTTGAGCGACGCGCTCGGCGAGGAGGGGCGGGTCATCATCGACATCATCCCGCAGCTCTCGCTGATCCTCGGCGAGCAGCCGCCGGTGCCGCCGCTCGCGCCGAACGAGGCGCGCAGCCGCTTCGTCCGCGTGTTCCATGCGTTCCTCGGCGTGGTCGCGCGCAAGCGGCACCCGCTCGTGCTGTTCGTGGACGACCTGCAGTGGGCAGATCCCGCCAGCCTGAGGCTCATCCGCGACGTCGTCGCGGCGCCCGAGAAGCGGCACCTGCTCGTGATCGGGGCGTACCGCGACAACGAGGTGACCCCGTCGCACCCGCTCATGGAGGTGCTCCGGCAGATCCACGCCACGGGCGCGCGCGTCTCGACGCTCAGCCTCGACCCGCTCCCGCACGAGAACGTCCTCGAGCTCGTCACGGACACCTTCCGCTGCGAGGACGAGCTGGGGGCTCAGCTCACCAGGCTCCTCGTCCAGAGGACGGGCGGCAACCCGTTCTTCGTGGGCCAGTTCCTGACGGAGCTCTATCGCCAGAAGCTGGTCTGGGTCGATCCCGTGAGCGCCGTCTGGTGCTGGAACATCGAGGCCATCGCCGCGCAGAACCTGACCGACAACGTCGTCGACCTGGTGCTGGGCCGCCTCAGGCGGCTGGACGGCGAGACGCAGCGGGTCCTCTCCCTCGCCGCGTGCCTCGGCGCCCGCTTCGACGCCGAGGTCCTCTCGGCCATGTACGGCGAGTCGACCGAGACGACGCGCGCCGCCATCTCCCCGGCCATCCGCGAGGGGCTCGTGGCGCGCCGAGGCAGCACGTACAAGTTCCTCCACGACCGCGTGCAGCAGGCCGCGTACCTGCTCATCCGCGAGGGCAACCACGCCTCGACGCACCTGCGCATCGGGCGCCTGCTGCTCGTCCAGACGCCGGAGGAGGCGCTGGAGGACCGGCTGTTCGAGATCACGAACCAGCTGAACATCGGCGCCTCCTTCATCACCGATCCGGGCGAGCGGCGCAGGACGGCCGAGCTGAACCTCCGCGCCGGCAGGAAGGCGAGGGCCTCCGGGGCCTACGGCTCCGCGGTGGCCTACTTCGCCGCGGGCTGCGCGCTGATCGGGGAGGACGACTGGGCGGGAGCCGACGATCTGCTCGCCTTCGCGCTGCACCTCGATCTCGCCGAGAGCGCGTGCGTGAACGGGGAGTTCGATCGGTCCATCGACCTCTGCTCGGTGCTCCTCGAGCGCGCGCGCACGCAGCTCGACAAGGCGGCGGCCTACCGCGTCCTGATGCAGAACCACATGGCCCGGTCCGAGCATGACGCGTGCATCGGCGTCGGGCTGGAGTGCCTCGCGCTGCTCGGCATCAAGCTCGGGAGGCAGCCGGCCGACGAGGAGGTTGTCGCGGAGATCACGGCGCTGCGCGACGCGCTCCGCGATCGCACGGCTGACGAGATCCTCGGCCAGCCGAGGATGACGGCGCCGCCGATGCTCGCGGCGATGGGCGTGATGGCCGTGATGTACGCCTCGACCTTCTACACCGATCCGAACCTCAACGACCTCCTGGTCTGCCAGATGGTCCGGCTCAGCCTGCTCCACGGCAACGCGGAGCCGACCGGCATCGGGTACACGTGCCTCGGCAAGGCGCTCTGCCAGAAGCTCGGCGCGTACCAGGACGGCGACCGGATCGGCAGGGTGGGCTACGAGCTGACCGAGAAGATGAACGCGCTCGCCTACAAGCCCGAGGTGGCCAACCTCTATGGCTGTCTGATCTCGGTCTGGACGCGCCACATCGACACCGGGATCGCCTGCCAGCGCGTGAGCATCCAGGCCGCGAACGAGGTCGGGAACCTGACGTGGGGGAGCTTCAGCAACATCCAGCTCACCCTGAACGTGATCGTGCGGGGCGACCCGCTCGAGGAGGCGTACAAGGGCGCGGTGAGCGCGCTCGACTACGCGACGAAGGCGAAGATCACGTTCGCCGCGGACGCCGTGACGAGCATGCTGCGCCTGGTCCAGGCGATGAGGGGCGCCACGCGCCACCTCGGCACGATGAGCGCGGACGACTTCGACGAGCAGGCGTTCGAGGACCGCCTCGAGAAGGAGAGCTTCCCGAGCGTGCGGCTCGTCCATTACGTGATGAAGACCGCGCAGCACCTCCTGGCCTCCAACCCCGACGAGGCGGCCCTGGCCGCGGAGAAGGCGGAGCGCAACATCTCGGGGGGCAACGGGATGTTGTTCTCGGCCGAGTACCACTACTTCGGCGCCCTCGCCCGGGCGGCCCGCTTCTCCGGGGCCCCGGCCGAGGAGCAGGCCGGGCTCCGGCGGTCGCTCGCCGGCCACGAGGAGCAGCTGCGCGTCTGGGCCGAGAGTTGCCCCGACAACTTCGCCGGCAAACACGCGCTCGTAGCGGCGGAGCGCGCGCGCGTCGACGGCAGGCACGACGAGGCCGCGGCGCTCTACGATAAGGCGATCGTGGCCTTCCGCGAGTCCCGGTTCATCCACCAGGAGGCGCTCGCGAGCGAGCTCGCCGCCCGGTTCTACCTGGATCGCGGCTACAGCGGCCTGCCGGGGCTCTACCTGCGGGAGGCGGTGGCGTCGTACTCGCGCTGGGGCGCGAGCGAGAAGGTGAGGCAGCTCGAGCAGCGGCATGCGCTCGTCCTGAACCAGGAGCAGCGCCGCGCAACGAGCAGCGGCGTCATGACGATGGCGGCGGAGGCCATCGACGCGCAGACCGCGGTGAAGGTCTCGCGGTCGCTCTCGAGCGACATGACGCCGAAGGAGATGATGGAGTCGCTCATGCGGCTCGTCGTCGAGCACGAGGGGGCGGAGCGGTGCTGTCTCCTGCTCACCGGGGACGGCCTGCGGCTCGCCGCCGAGGCCGTGGTGGACCGCGACGGCATCAGCATCCGCGTGTACGAGCGGAGCACGGCGCCGCTCGCGACCCGCGTCCCGGCGTCGATCGTCAACTATGTCGAGCGGACGCGGGAGCGGGTGGTGCTCAGCGACGTCGGGGCGAGCGGCGCCTTCGCCGGGGACGAGTACCTCGTGCGCGAGCGGCCGAAGTCGGTGCTGTGCATGCCGCTCATGAAGAACCCCGGCGAGGTGGGCGGCCTCCTCTACCTGGAGAACCGGCTGGTCCACGGCGCGTTCATCCTGCGCCGGCTGCCGCTCCTCGAGTTCCTGGCCGCGCTGTCGCTGCAGAACACCGTGCTCCGCGGCGAGCTGGAGCAGGAGGCGCTGAAGGTCCAGCGGACCGAGGAGGCGCTGCGCCGGAGCGAGAGGGCGCTCCGGGATCTGGCGGAGTCGAGCGACGTCCCCACGTGAGGCGCGGGCCGCGCCGCCGCACCGGCGTGGTGTGGCGGCGCGGCGTTCAGGCGCTCTCGAGCATGTGGCCCACGCTGTCGAGGAACGGCCTGTCCGACACGGAGAGGTGGAGCTGCACGAACCGCCAGTGATCCCCGTGGCGCTCCACCGTGCAGGTCAGTCGGAGCGCGGGCAGGTCGAAGCGCACGCCGCCCATGGTGGCGTGGATACCGAAGCCGGCCGTCCCGGCGCAGGCGGCCGCTCCCCCGGCCAGCAGACGCACCTGGACATCGCCGGTGATCCTGCACACGAGGTCCTTCAGGATCTCGCTCTGCCGCCGGAACGAGGCCTCGATCTCGGCCCAGCGCGTGAAGTGCAGCTTGTCGTGTGTGCCGTAGAAGATCAGGGCATCGTCACGTACGAACATGTCGCATAACGCGTCCACGTCGCCTCGCTCGAAGGCGCGCGCGAACTCGACGAGCATCTGGCGAACCGAATCTTCTGGACTTGCCGGCTTTCTCTCCGAGGACTCCATGCGCTCCGCTGCTCCCGCACCGATCCGAGCCTGATCTCGGCCGAGCATACAGCACCCCGGAGGCGACGCGCGACGCGCGGCGCCCATGCGCGCTCCGCGAGCGCTCACCGCCTGATGTCGTACTTGTCCAGCTTGTAGAGCAGCGCGCGCCGCGAGATGCCGAGCCGCTTCGCCGCGCGCGTCTGGTTGTTCCCCTCGGCGGCGAGGGCGTCCTCGATGCTCCGCTTCTCCAGCTCGGCGAGGCGCGCCGGCATCGTCCCGCCGTCGGCGGAAGGCGGCGGCGCCCCCGTGCTCGACGGGGGCGCGCCCGCGCTGGCGGGGGGCGCGGCGCCCTCGGCGCCCTCCGCCACGGAGGCCGGAAGGTGCTCGACCTCGATGACGCCGCCCTCGGCCAGCACGACGGCGTGCTCCACCGCGTTGCGCAGCTCGCGCAGGTTGCCGGGCCACGCGTGCGCCTCGAGCGCCTGCATCGCCGCGGGCGCGAAGCGCGGCGCCCGCTCCCCCATGCGCCCGGCGACCTGCTGCGCGAAGCGATGCGCGAGCAGCGCGATCTCGGCGCGCCGCTCGCGCAGCGGCGGGACGCGGAGGACGAACGTGCTGATGCGATAGTAGAGATCCTGCCGGAACCTCCCGGCCGCCACCTCGGCCTGGAGGTCCCGGTGCGTCGCGCACACGACGCGCACGTCGAGCTCGATCTCCTGCGTGCCGCCGATCCGGGCCACGCGCCGGCTCTCGAGCACGCGCAGCAGCTTCGCCTGCATGGCGAGCGGCATCTCGCCGATCTCGTCGAGCAGCAGCGTGCCGCCCTGCGCCGCCTCGAAGTAGCCGATCTTGCGGCGATCCGCCCCGGTGAAGGCGGCCTTCTCGTGCCCGAAGAGCTCGCTCTCGAGCAGCGCCTCGGGCAGCGCCGCGCAGCTGAGCCGCACGAACGGGCCCCCGGCGCGCGGGCTTATGCGGTGGAGCTGCTCGGAGACGACCTCTTTCCCCGCGCCCGTCTCGCCGAGCACGAGCACCGTCGTCTGCGCGCGCGCGAGGCGCTGCACCACCTGGAAGACCTTCACCATCGCCTCGTCCGCGACGACGAACCCGGCGCCGGCGCCGGAGGGCGGGCCCTCCAGCGCCTCCGGCGCGGCCCCCGGCGGCGCCGCCTCGACGGGCGCCGGCGCCGCGATCGCGACGACGATCTCGGCCGGGCCGATGCGGATCACGTCGCCGCCGGCGAGGGGCCGTACGGCGTCGCGCAAGACGGCGCCGTTCACCGAGGTGCCGTTGCGGCTCCCGCAGTCGATGACCTCGATGGCGCCGCCGTGCCGCGCGACGATCGCGTGGTTGCGCGACACGCGGGCGTCGTCGACGCAGACCGCGGACTCCGGCGCGCGGCCGATCGCGACCACATCGCCTTCGGTCAGGTCGATCACCCGCGCCGCGCCGTCACCGGCGCGAACGATCAGGGAGGCCTGCCCCTGGGGCGTCCGCTCGCTGGGCGCGCTCTCCGCGGCGTCGAGCTCGGTCGCGATCTCGGCCGCGGCGCGCGGCGGCTCCGCGCTCGGCGGAGAAGCTTCCTGTCGACGAGGGTCTCGCTCCGCCATGCCGTTCGAAGGTTGCGCAAGTGTACGACGCTTGCGCAACCCGCGGCAACGGCAGCGCGCGCCACCGCGCGAAAGACGCGGAGCGCGCGCTGGTCCCCGCCTTGCAGTGCCTCTGCGGCGCGCACGGACCAGCGCCTCTACGGCGCGCGGAGAGGCTGAGGGAGCCGCGATCGCCGGGAGCCATCGCGCGGACCGCAGCGTCTGGAGGCGCATCGCGCCGACGTGCGCCTGGCTTCACCAACGACCAACACGACAGGAGACGAGCATGACTTATCCCATCCGACCGGCGTCCTCTCTCGCGATTCGCGGCGCCCTGCGCCACGCCCTCGTGAGCCTGGCCGCGACGCTCGCCGCCGCCGGGTGCGGCGCAGATGCGAGCTCCGACGCGGAGATCGCCTCGGCGGCGAGCGGCGATGCTGTCACCGGCGCCCTCACGATGACCTGCTCCAGGCTGACGGTGAGCCGGGGCAGCATCGGCGCCGGGCAGACGGCCGCCGCGCTCGCGACGGCGGAGCTCACGGGCCAGCAGGACGTGTGGAGCAAGTACGTCGAGTTCGCGCCCAACACGAGCGCGACGTGCGAGTACACGCTCCCCTCGGGCACCTCGGCGGCGCAGCTCGCGTCCCTCGCGCTGAGCGTGAATTACCGCGGCCCGGCGAAATCGGAGATGCGCTGGACCTTCGAGGCGTGGGACGCGGCCGCCCGCGCCTGGGTCGCTGTCGGCGACAACGCGTTCGCGCGCGACTGGTCCTGGACGAACGCGAGCCTGAGCCTGCCGGGGTCGCTCGGGCGGTTCGTGGCGGGCGGTACCCTCAAGATCCGGTACGCGACGAGCAGCTCCGCCGACAGCTCGATGCTCGACAAGCTCGTCCTCACGGGCACGACCAGCGGCGGCTCCACTGGCGCCGGCGGCTCAGGCGGCAGCGGCGGCTCAGGCGGCAGCGGCGGCTCCGGCGGCTCCGGCGGCAGCGGCGGCTCCGGCGGCAGCGGCGGCTCCGGCGGCTCCGGCGGCAGCGGCGGCTCCGGCGGCAGCGGCGGCAGCGGCGGCTCCGGCGGCTCCACAGGCACCGGTGGCTCCACCGGCGGCATCTGGGTTCCCGCGCCGGGGACAACATGGCAATGGCAGCTCACGGGCACCATCGACACAAGCCTCGATGTCGCCATGTACGATATCGATCTCTTCGACGCCCCGCAGGCGAAGATCGACACGCTGCGCGCGGCCGGGAAGAAGGTGATCTGCTACTTCAGCGCGGGGAGCAGCGAGGACTGGCGCGACGACGCGTCGAAGTTCCCCGCCGCGGCGCTCGGCAACCCGCTCGACGGCTGGCCGGGCGAGCGGTGGCTCGACACCCGCAACGCCGGCGTGCGCGACGTCATGAAGGCCCGGCTGGATCTGGCGGTGCAGAAGCGCTGCGACGGCGTGGAGCCCGACAACGTCGACGGCTACACCAACGGCCCCGGCTTCCCGCTGACGGCGGCGACGCAGCTCGATTACAACCGCTTCCTCGCCGCCGAGGCGCACGCGCGCGGGCTGTCCATCGGGCTGAAGAACGATCTCGATCAGGTGAAAGACCTGGTGGGGAGCTTCGACTGGGCCCTGAACGAGGAGTGCCACGAATACGACGAGTGCGAGATGCTCACCCCGTTCATCCGCGCCGGCAAGGCGGTGTTCCACGCGGAGTACGTCGACGCCTCGGGGGCAAACGCCGTCTGCGCCGCCACGAAGCCGCTCGGGCTCTCCACGCTGATCAAGAAGCTCGACCTCGACGCCTGGCGCATCGCCTGCCCCTGAGCCACGCGCCCCGCCGGCGCAGGGGCGCCGGCCGCGCACCCGCGGCCAGCGCCCTCGCCCGCTCAGCCCCTCACTGCGCCATCACCACGAGGGCCTGCGCTCCGGAGAAGCTCTGCTGTTCCGGCTGGTAATACGGGTGCGCCTCGGCGCCGCCGTCCTCCGCCCGGACAGGCATGGTCGCCTGCAGCCGGTAAGCGAAGGTGGCCGCGCGCCCCGCGGGGATCTCCTTCACGTAAAGGATCAGCTGCTTGCCCGTGATCTCGAACTTCGAGAGCTGGCCCGCCAGGATGTACTCCTGGAGATCCTCGGTCAGGAGCTGGAAGCCGGGCGGCAGCCCCACGGTCACGAGGACCATGTTCTGCACCGAGTCCGTCTTGTTCTGGACGCTCAGCGACGCCGTCACGATGTCGTCCACGTACAGCTGCGTCTTGTCGTACGTCACGCTGACCGCGAGCGGGCCTCCCGCGTCGCTCGGGACCGCGCTCCACGGCACGTTGTGGCGGCCCACCAGGTTGTAGCTGAGCTTCCCCTCCCCCGAGAACGCGATCGAGACGTCGTGCGCGCCCGCGGTCGCGAGGTGCGTGAGGTCGACCGTCGTCATGACGTCGGCCTGGTCCGCGCGCAGCGAGACCGTGCCCGCCGCCTCGCCGTCGACCGCGACGGTCACCGTCCCGGTGGCGCCCTCCGTCCCCTTGCTCGCGGCGAGGAGCAGGGTGCGCAGGCTCCAGATCGTCGCCTGGGTGGAGCCGAAGTTGCCGTTCGGGTCCTTCGACTGGGTCAGGAACTTCACGCCGCCGTCGGCGCTCGACCGGTGGGCGCCCGCGGAGAGCAGCGCGTGGGCCGCGAGCGCGGTGGTGGTGACCCTGGCGTCGTTCCCGGACTCGTAGAACGAGGTCTGCGTGCCGCCGTCATCCCAGTAAATTGCGTCTCCGTCCGCGGTCTTGCGCTGGTCCAGCGCGTCGAGCACCTGGTCCGTCAGCGCGCCGGAGGGGTCGGCCACGGCGAGCGCGTTGGCCGCGATCGCCAGGGTGTACAGGTCGTCGGTCGCCGGCTTCAGCGAGCGGCCCAGGTAGGCGAGCCCCGTCCCGATCTCGGGCCCCGCGTACCCCGCGCTCGCGAGCGCCCAGAGCACGAAGGCGCTGTTGCGGAGCGTGCCCGTGTGGAAGCTGAAGAACTCGGTCTGGTCGCCTTCCCACGTGCCGTCCGCCTTCTGCTGCCCGGCGAGCCAGTTGACGGTCCGGGCGAGCATCGCCTCGTCCACGGTGTGGACCTTGATCATGTCGGCGAACTCCATGACGCCGAACGCGGTGACCGACAGGTACGGATGCCCGTCCTGCTCGCCGAACCACGAGAAGCCGCCGCCCGAGTGCTCGAACGTGAGCAGTCGCTGGTACCCCGCCGAGATCAGCGACTCGGCCTTCATCTGGATCTCCGGGGTGATCTGGCCTGTCTGCTTCATGTACTGCGTGACGAGCACGTTGGGCCAGGTCGTCGAGGTGGTCTGCTCGAAGCAGCCGTTCGGGACCTGGAGCATACTGTCCATGCCGCTCACCACCTGCGACAGGAACGCGGGGTAGATCTCGAGATAAAGCTGGTTCGAGCCGGGGACCGCGTCCGCGGGGAACGACAGCGCGTGATCGGCGCTGCCCGCCGCGAGCATGCCTGACGCGCTCTCTGCGAAGGGCTTCCCGTCCGGGACCACGCGCACGGTGCGGGCCACCGCGTCGGCGCCCGCGCTGCCCCGCGCGGTGACCGTGAGCGAGTTGACGCCCACCGTGTTCACCTTCACCGGGAACCGGACGCCACGCACCTCGCCCGCCGCGAGGGACACCGTCGTCGACGTCGCGCCGAGCGGCGTGTACCAGCTCCCCGGCTCGAGGCTGAGATCGACCGTCTGCGGCGTCTCCAGGTAGTTGTAGACGGCGATCGGGAACTCGACCTCATCGCCGCGCGTGAGCGTCGCCGGGAAGCTCACGTCGACGAAGAAGTCCTGGAACACCTTGAAGCCGCTCTGGATGCCGCCGAGCTTGCCGTCGGTCGAGTTCGCCAGCGCCGAGAGCCGCCACTCGGTGATGCTGTCCGCGAGCGGGATGCTCAGGGTGGCCGTGCCGTCGGGGCTCGTGATCACGCTCGGGTTGACGTAGAGGGTCTCCGGGAACTCGCGCCGTACGCGCGGCCCGCCCCCGTTGTCGCCGCCGGAATCTGGGGTGGGATTCCCGGCCGAGCCGCCGCCCGCTCCGGTTCCTCCGGTCGCGGCGCCGTTGGCCCAGCCGCCGTCCGCGTCGCCGGGGATGCCCCCTTCTGCCCAGTCCTGCGGGGGCACCTGGATCCCGAGATCGCTGAACGTGAACGCGAACGTCGCGTCGTCCTGGCTCTGCTCCACCTCGTCGGGCCCCGACGATTGCAGCGTGAGCCCGCTCCAGCTGGAGGCCACCCGGTACGCGTTGCCCCACACGTCGAAGGCGCGCAGGCGCTCGGCGACGCGGTTCCCGAGCAGCTCGACGTACACGCCCTGCCCGTTGCAGCTGAACTGGGTGCCGTCGCAGCCGAGCGCCTTCAGCTCCCGCGCGGCGGCCGCGGCGGCCTCCGCGAGCCAGGGCCTCATCACGCCCTTCTGGCGCTCGTTGAACTGAGCGAGCTCCTCCGGCACCTTCGCCAGCACGGCGGGCCACGTGCGCGCCTGGAGGCCGGTGAGCGACGTGCCCGCGAGCGCGGCGAGCGAGGCCTGGGTCTTCACCTGCGCGGCCTCGGCCTGCTCGGGGTCCTCGCTCGCCGTCGCGTTGAACAGGAGGTCCTGGAGGTTCGCGGCCGGGCCGTGGATCTCGTAGCTCGGCTTCGCGAACTCGTCCTCCAGCTCGAAGTAGGTGCGGAGCAGCCCGGGCTGGGCGTCGACAAGCGCGAAGACGGCCTGATCGACCACCTGGACGCCGAGCGCGGCCACCTTCGGGTTCCCCGCGTCGTCCTTGACCGACAGCCGCAGCGTCGCCGTCTCCCCCGGCGCATACAGGGGCTTGTCGGCCTGGACCTCGACGCTCAGCGCGGAGTCGCCCCGCGCGAACACGGTGCGGCCGGAGCGGACCAGATTGCCATCGTCGTCGACAAGGTAGGCCTCGACCCGGTTGCTGCCGAGCAGGCCGGCGTCGACGGGCATGCTGAAATGGGCGCGCCCGCCCTCGAGCTCGAGAGAGCGCATGTCCACGGCCTGACCGTCGTTCAGCCAGTCGACGTAGACGCTGCCGGCCTCCTCGCTCGACTCGATGGTGACCTCGACCGTCTCGCCGGTCTCGTAGACGGCCCGATCGGTGCGCACGAGCAGGTGCTCGCCGCCGATCTGCGTGCCGAACGAGAACTTCCGCGTGACCGCCCGCTCTCCCACCGTCGCCCGCACCTCGAACGCGCCGTCCGCCGTGGCGACCGGCGGGGTGAAGCTCACCGCGGCCTGGCCGAAGGCGTCGGTGCGCGCCGTGAGCTGCGTGCCGTCCGGCGCCGTGATGACCGCCTCCGTATCGGCGAGCGGCGCCCCGAGCGGGTCGGTGACGAAGAGAAGAAGGGTGTTCGGGATCCCCGGGACGAGCTCGCGCGCCTCGGGCACGAGCACGATCGAGGCCGCGTCGGCGGCGACCTTGACCGGGATCGCCTTCGTGACCTCCTGCCCCGCCGTGTCCGCGACGGTGACGGTGAGCGTCACGGCCGCGTCGCCCTGCTCCAGCGGCAGGCCCGCGAGGCTCCGGGGGAGCGTCAGGCTGAACCCGTAATGGCCCTCGGCGTCGAGCTCGCCCACGATGCGCTGGAACGTCGTCTGACCGACGTCCAGCGACGCCGCCTCGATGGTCACGCCGCCGCCGGCGACGTTCTTGCCGAAGAAATAGCGCGCGTCGATGGTGCCGGTCAGCGTGTCACCCGCGGTGTACCAGGGCCTGTCGGTCCTCACGGCGACCTCGAACTTGGGCAGCGCGTACTGCCCCACGGTCACGACCTTCTCCGTCGTTGTCTCCCCGCTCACGAGGCGCACCTTGAACTCGCCGGTGTTCACGATGGATCCGATCCGGAACGTCGTCGCGGCGACGCCGTAGGCGTCGGTCACGATGGGCTTCTTGAAGATCTTGTTGCCCTTGCCGTCCTCCACCTCGAACGTGATCGCCTCGCGGACGAGCGGCGCGTTGTTCCCCCGCTCGAGCGCGAGCGCGCGCAGGTGGATCGTCTGGCCGGGCTTGTAGAGCGGCTTGTCGGTGGTGAGGAGCAGCTTCGGGCCGGGGCCCTCGACGGTGATGTTCGCTGTGAGGGCCGCGTTGACGCCGAAGCCGAGCGCCTGCGCGGAGACGGGGTGCGCGCCGAGCGCGCCGGGCTCCACCTCGAACACCGCGGCGCCGAGCGCGTCGGTCGTCCCGCGGAGCGGCCGCGCCCCCTCGCCCACCGCGAGCTCGACGCCCACGTTGGGCACCGGCTGATGGGAGAAAGCGTCGGTCGCGCGCACGCGGTAGCTCGCGGTGCGCCCGCGCACGACGCGCGCCGGCCCCTCGAGCTGCACGTCGTAGGGCGGGATGACGCGCAGGAGGCTCCGCGTGACGAGCAGCCCCTCCTCCGACCCGTCGTCGACGCGGACGAGGTACCGCGCGAGGCCCGGCTGCGCGCTCACGGCCGGCGCCGGGAGGCGCGCCTCCGCCGTCGTCGCCGTCCCGCCCGCGATGTCCAGGTCGACCTCGGTCGTGCCTTGTTCCCTGTCCGCGCCGAGATCGACGAGCGTGACGCGCAGGTGGCCGCTCGTCGCGCCGGCGGTCAGGTTGCGCACCGGGATCTGGAGGCGCAGCTCGCTCCCGTCGATCACGCCCAGCAGCCTCGCTTCGTCGATCTCGAGCGTGCCGTTCCGCGGTTGATCCGGGCGCCCGAGCGTCGTTGGCGGGGCATCATCGGAGGAGCACCCCGCCGCGAACGCGCTCGCCAGCGCCAGCGCGGCGAGCAGGTGGGGAGAGCTCCAGCGTCGGCGGAGAGCATCGAAGCGTACACGCATAAGTCCAAATCCTCCCGAGCGGCGCTGGCACATCCCCAGCGGCCGGCGCGTAGGTTGCATCCGCCGTACCAAGATGAACCACCGCCATCGAGCAGCAAATCCGCGGGAATAGACGTGGACCACGCGGACCGCGCGCGGAATGTGCGCCACCTTGTGCCAAGGTTCCGGCCCATCGGCGCCTCCACCGCGTGCGGGACTCCGTTCACATGGTGGAATCGCGACGCCTCTGTGACTCGATGGCTCGATGACGCGATGACGCGATGATTCGATGACGCGATGACTCGACAGGCCGAGGACCGCCGACCCCCCCGCAACGGCGAGGCCGCGCGGCGTGCCCGGCCCATGGGATGGGGTCGACCGGTCACGAGGGTCCGTGCCGTGCTCCCCTGGACATCGGGATCCGACCGTCTCAGGTTCTCGCGCGAGCGCAAGGCGCTTCGCCGCCGAGGAGGGGATCATGCAGATCGACTTCGAGATGCCCGTGATGGCCGACGGCGGCCTCGATGCGGGCGTGCTCGACCGCGTCCTGGTCGACCGAGAGCGGGGCGTGCTGACCCACGTGGTGCTCCGTTCTCCGCTGGCGAGCGAGGAGCTGCTGATCTCGATGGATCTCGTGCAGGGCACGGCGGACGGGCACCTCCGTTTACGGCCCGGCCGGGACGAGCTCCTGGCGCTGCCTCGGTACTACGACGGGCGGACGACGGCGCAGCCGCCGGGGCGCGTCGACACCTCGCTCGTGCCGCAGCCGCCCGAGCGGAGGCAGGAGCTGGAGGAGGCGCTCGGGGTCACGGACGATACGGTCGAGCTCGGCCCCGACACGCGGGTGATGACCACCGACGAGGCCGAGGCGCAGCTCGTGGGCATCGGCGCGAACGATCCTGGCAACGACATCTCGCGGCTCCGCGTGCGCGGCCCCGCGGGCGCCGAGGCCGACTTCCCCGCATCCTGGATCGACGTGATGCGCGAGGACGTGGTGGCGCTGAAGGTGACCCGGGACGATATCTTGCGCTCTCGTCCGGCGCCCAGACGCCGGGACGGAAACCTCGCCAGCCTCGAGGGGCTCTCGGGCATGGGCGGACGCGACGGCGACACGCCCGAGGAGGTGTTCGGAGCGAACTTCGTCGATGAGCTGCGCGGCAAGGGCGGTATGCTCCTCCGCGTGCCCGGCGCCGGCAGCCCCGCCGAGGCCGAGAGCAACCGCGTGGCGGCGCCCGTGGTGGAGGCGGGCCCGGAGCGGCGGTCCTCCTCGCGATGAGCTCGTGAGCCAGGCACGGCGGCTCTCCGGAGGGCTGGAGTCTCCAAGAGCAACAAGAGCAGGACGAGAGGTGGAGTCGAGATAGTCGCTCCGCCGGAAACTTGACACCGATGCTCGCGCGTGCTCGTCTCCGCCCCAGGATGGACCCTCACCACATTCCGCCGAGCCCGGGCACCCGCACGGCCAGCGTCCTCGATCCGACCGCGGTGGCGGAGACGTTCCGCAGCGAGATCCGGGCGGAGCTCGCGGCGCTGCCCGAGCCGCTGGTCCTGGTCGGTGTGCTCGCGGCGGATCACGGGCCGTCGTACACGTACGCGGAGTACACGCGCAAGGCGTGCGAGGACGTGGGGATCCGCTTCGAGATCCGCCACGCGACGCGGCTCGACGCCGAGGAGGCCATCCGCGCGGCGAACGAGGACGCGCGCGTGCACGGGATGATGGTGTATTACCCGATCTTCGGCACGGAGCAGGACGTGTACCTGCGGGACAGCGTCGATCCCGCGAAGGACATCGAGGGGCTCCACACGTTCTGGGCACGTTGCCTGTACCAGAACCAGCGCTTCCTGGACGAGGCGAAGACCAGGAAGGCGATCCTGCCGTGCACGCCGCTGGCCATCCTCAAGCTGGTCGAGGCGGCCGGCTTCTTCGGCGAGGGGGAGCGGCCGCTCGAGGGCCGGCGCGTGTGCATCTTCAACCGGAGCGAGGTCGTCGGGAGGCCGCTCGCGAGCATGATGGCGCACGACGGAGCCCACGTGACCTCGTTCGATATCGATGGTCCGTTGCTCTTCGTGCCCAGCTCCTCGGGCGACATGCACGAGGTGCGCGAGACGACGGTGGACCGGGCGACCGCGCTGCGGCAGGCCGACATCGTGGTGACCGGCGTGCCCTCGCGGAGCTTCCCGGTCGTGCAGGGCGCCGAGCTCCGCGAGGGCGCCCTCTGCATCAACTTCTCCACCTTCAAGAACTTCAGCGACGATATCCAGAGCAAGGCGAGCGTGTTCGTGCCCCGCGTCGGCCCCATGACGGTGACGATGGCGATCCGGAACAGCCTGCGGCTCTACAAGAACACCCACCCGGGCGGGTGAGCTCGCTCGCGGCGGCGCGCGCGAGCGCACGGGCTCCTCGCTGCGCGGCGGCTGGTCACATGTGGTCGGTGGGGTCGTCCCGAGGGGTCCGGGGCCTCGGGGGCAGCGGCGCCCGTTTTCTGGCGGACGACGGCGCCGGCGGCGCGCGCACGGGCGCGGGCGCGCTGGTCTGCGCCTCGGAGGCCGAAGGCGCGCCCGGCGCGGCCGTCGCGCTGTCGGAGGGCGGCGGCGGAGGCTCCGTCGACGCGGTGGACGGCGCGGCGGCGGACAGCGCGGACGCGGCGGCAGGCGAGGCCGCCGCGTCGGGCTGCGACGTCGGTTCGCCGCCCGGCGCGAGGGTGCGAAGGACCGCATAGGTGACGAGCCCCAGGGCGAGCGCGCCAGCGCCCAGGGCCAGCGAGATCCTGGCGCGGCGGCCGTCGGCGTTCGTCGGGGCGAGGGTATTTCCGGCCGACGTCAACGTGCTGATGGACCCCTGGAACGCCGGCGCAGCGCCCTCTGATACACCACGGCTCGGAGCGCCGTGAAAGGGGGGCCCTGCTTCGTTTCGCAGCGTGGGCAAGGACGCGCTGGAGGCGGCGCCCATCGTGCCGGGGCTCGGTCCCATGATTCCAGGGCTCGCCGCATCTGGACGCGCCCCTAACGCATCTGGACGCGCCCCTAACTCATCTGGACGCGTCCCTAACGCATCTGGACGCGTCCCTAACGCATCTGGACGCGCCCCTACCGCATCTGGACGCGTCCCTAACGCATCTGGACGCGCCCCTACCGCATCTGGACGCGCCCCTACCGCATCTGGGCTCGCGGCCATCGTGCCGCCATGGACGACGAGCAGCGGAGACGCCCCCTCCGCGGGAACCGAAGGCTGGAGAGGTCGGGGCTCCGACCCCGCCGCGGAGGCCGCCGCGCCGAACGCCTCGGCGAGCTCGCTCGCGCCCTGGAACCGATGCGCCGGGTCGCGCGCGAGCGCCCGCGAGAAGAACCCATCCACGGCGGGCCCGAGCTCCGGCACGACGCTGGACGCGAGGGGGACGTCCTCCGTGCAGATCGCCACAAACACCTCGCCTATCTCCTCACCCGGGAACGGGAGATGGCCGGTGAGGCAGCGATACGCGATCACGCCGACGGACCAGAGATCGCTGCGCCAGTCGAGGGTCTTGCTGCGGCGCACCTGCTCGGGGCTCATGTAGTAGGGCGAGCCGACGAGCGTGCCTGTCTTCGTCTCGTTGCCGGCCAGCAGCGTGCCCTGGGCCTTGGCGATCCCGAAGTCGAGGACCTTCACGAGCTCGTCCTCGTCCTGCCGCGAGAGAAAGAGGTTCGCGGGCTTGAGGTCGCGGTGGACGATCCCCATCTCGTGCGCGCGGCGCAGGGCCTTGCACACCTGCGTGACGATGCCGAGCGTGGCCGCCGTGGAGAGGCGCCCCTCCCGCGCGAGCCGCGTCTCGAGATCCTCGCCGTCGAGGAGCTCCATCACGAGGAAAGGCGTGTCGCCCTCGAGCCCATAATCGTGCACGTGCACGACGTTCGGTAGCTTGAGCTGCGCCGCGGCCCTCGCCTCGCGCTCGAAGCGCGCCCGCGCGGTGGACGAGGCAGCGTACTCGGGCGCCATGAGCTTGACCGCGACCATGGCGTCGAGCTGGAGGTGCCGGGCCACCCAGATCGACCCCATCCCGCCCCGCGCGAGCATGCGCTCGAGGCGGTATCTTCCGGCGACGACGCTGCCTTCTGCGAGCGAATTCATGAGCCTCGGCCTCTCGCTGGGAACGCGCACCCGAGGGGCTCAGGGTCGAGCAGCCGGGGCGCCTCGCGCCCAACGAAGCAAACGAACGAGCCCACCGCAACAGGATCCGACCCGGACCGCGCGCCGCGTCCTTTCGCCTCGACCGGACCGCCGCGCTCGCGGCGCCGCGCGTCGCCTACTTGCGCCTCGGCCGCGCCGCCGAGCTCGCGGCGTCGCGCGCCGCCGCCGCGGGGGCGCCTCGCCCGGCGGCCTGCGGCGCGCGGAGATCGCTCGCGCGCGCCCGCCGCGCGGGAGGGCTGCCCTGCGACGTCAGCGCCTCCAGGGCGGCGCGCAGCTCGGCGCGCACGTGCGGGCCGAGGAGCTTCTCCGCCATGGCGCTCAGGCGTCCCGCGAACGCGGCCATGATGCAGCCCGCGCGCTGGTCGTCGCGCTCCGGGGCCCCCGAGCGCCGGTAGTGCCGCGCGTAGTCGCCCGTGATCGCCCCGAGATCGCCGCCCACGTGGACCGCCTGCCGCATGAAGAGCCGCGCCGCGCGCTCGTTGGTGATCGGCGGCATCTGCGCCAGGGTCAGGGCCACCTCGGTCCTGCCCACGGCGAGCAGCATGGAGACCACCCGCTGGCGCGCGAGCTCGACGAGCCTCGGCGCGAGGGTGTGCTCGTCGAAGACGTGGACGTGCGCCGGCACGAGCGCTCCGCCTTCTGCGCCGAGCTCGCTCAGGAACGCGTTCAGCACCGGCGAGCGCGTCGGCGCGGCGCACACGTACTCCCGCGCGCCGCCCGCGTTCGACGGGCCCCCCGGCGGCGACGGGAGCGGGCCAGCGGCGGGCTTCGCGCGCGGCCCGGGTTGCGACGAGCGCCCCCGCCGTGCGCGTTCGAAGTGCCGCTCCGCGCTCCCCGCGCGCTCGTTCTCCGCGGCAGCGTCCGTCGCGCCGAGCAGCGCGGCCAGGCCCGCCGCGTGGGCGGCGGTGACGTGCGGAGGAGGTTGCTTGCTGGACATTCGAGCAGATCCTCTCGTTCGAGAGTTGCTCGAGCGCTTATCACGCCGCACGAACGGTTGTACAGCGCTGAACGCCGGTTCCGGACGGGCGCACGCGGCCATGAGGGCGTGGCGAGGAGGCAGGTCGCGCGAGCCTACGGAGCCATGGCGCGGCGCCCCCTTGCGCGGCCGGTGACGCTCCTCAGGGTTCGCTCAGTACCTCCGCAAGCGTCGGCGCGGTGAGCACGCGCTCGGACCATCGATCCAGCGCCACGACATCGGCGACGTTGACGCACGCGACGACATCGTCGGGCAGCGCGCCGAAGCGCGCGCCGAGCAGCTTCAGCAGCACATGGCGGCGTCCCTCCCGCAACCCCTGCTGTCTGCCGCGCTCCATCAGTTGATCGGCTGCCGACACGATCTCCTCCTTCCAGGGCTCTCCCGCCGCGGCCAGGAGCCGCTGCAGGACCTCGCACCATGCCTCATGCGCGCGTCACAGACACCATTTCTTCGACAAGCTCTTTTGCGAATGAATCAGAACGGCTCCCCGTAATTCATGCTCGCGCGACGCACCGTCCTTCGTGAGCATCCTGTCGCACACGACCTCGATCGACTTGTCGATCTCGGCGACGGAGAGCCGGGCCACCAGCGAGCGGACCGGCGCGCTGCCGCAGCGCGAACGTGGCCTCGCAGACGAACGTGAACATCCACGCGCCCGGCGGCTGCCAGAGGAGCGAGGCCACGGGGAGCGGGCCGACGGCAAGGACCTCCATCGAGCCGAGATGCCAATTTTACGTACAGGACAGCTATTCCCGGGACGCTGCGGGCTTCCAGCGGCGTGGGCGGGCGCCCCCTCCCGGCGGTTCCCGACGGTTGAAGATTGTTCAATGAAAACTTAGTCTTGCCGCCCTTCGGCGTGCAGGACGGCGCGGAGCGCGGCGGAGGAGGCGGCCGGCTAAGGAGTGGGTTCCATGACCTCGACCTCGCACAAGTGGCAGTTCTGGATCGATCGCGGAGGCACCTTCACGGACGTCGTGGCCCGGCGGCCCGACGGCTCCCTCACCACCGAAAAGCTCCTGTCGGAGAACCCCGAGCAGTACGCCGACGCGGCGGTCGAGGGGATCCGCCGCCTGCTCGGCCTCGCGCCCGGTCAGGTCATCTCTGCCGCCGAGGTCGAGTGCGTGAAGATGGGCACCACGGTCGCCACGAACGCGCTGCTCGAGCGCAAGGGGGACCGCACCGTGCTGGTCACCACGCGCGGCTTCCGCGACGCGCTGCGCATCGGCTACCAGAACCGCCCTCGCCTGTTCGATCGCCATATCGCGCTGCACGATCTGCTCTACGAGCGCGTTGTCGAGGCCCGCGAGCGCGTCGGCGCGCGCGGCGAGGTGGCCGAGCCGCTCGACGGCGAGGCGCTGCGCGGCCCGCTCTCGGAGGCGTTCGAGGCCGGGATCCGCGCCTGCGCGATCGTCTTCATGCACGGCTACCGGTTCGCCGCGCACGAGCGGCGGGCGGCCGAGATCGCGCGCGAGGTCGGCTTCACCCAGGTCTCCGCGTCGCACGAGGTGAGCCCGCTGATGAAGCTCGTCTCGCGCGGCGACACGACGGTGGTCGACGCGTACCTGTCGCCCATCCTGCGCCGCTACGTCGAGCAGGTGGCCAGCCAGATGCCCGGCGTGCCGCTCTACTTCATGCAGTCGAGCGGCGGGCTGACGCTGGCCGGCCGCTTCCAGGGCAAGGACGCGATCCTGAGCGGCCCGGCGGGCGGCATCGTCGGCATGGTGCGCACCGCGCTCGCGGGCGGGCACGAGAAGGTGATCGGCTTCGACATGGGCGGCACCTCGACCGACGTGTCGCACTACGCCGGCGAGCTCGAGCGCGCCTTCGAGACGCAGGTGGCCGGCGTCCGGATGCGCGCGCCGATGATGAGCATCCACACCGTGGCCGCGGGCGGCGGCTCGCTCCTCGGCTTCGACGGCGCGCGGCTGCGCGTGGGGCCGGAGTCGGCCGGCGCGAACCCGGGGCCCGCGTGCTACCGCCGCGGCGGGCGGCTGGCCGTCACCGACGCGAACGTGATGCTCGGCAAGATCCAGCCGGAGTTCTTCCCGCACGTGTTCGGCCCGGGCGCCGACGCGCCGCTCGACCGCGAGGTCGTCGAGCGGCGCTTCCGGGCCATGGCGGCCGAGGTGCAGCGCGACACGTCGCGCCCGATCACGCCCGAGCAGCTGGCCGAGGGCTTCCTGCAGATCGCCGTCGCGAACATGGCCAACGCGGTGAAGAAGATCTCGGTGGCGCGCGGCCACGACGTCACCCAGTACACCCTGCAATGCTTCGGCGGCGCCGGCGGCCAGCACGCCTGCGCGGTGGCCGACGCGCTCGGCATGCGCCGCGTCTTCGTCCACCCGCTCGCGGGGGTCCTGTCCGCCTACGGCATGGGCCTGTCGGACCAGAGCGCGATCCGCGAGGCGGCCGTGGAGCGGCGCCTCGACGACGCAGGGCTCTCCGCGGCGCGCGAGGCGCTCGCGCGCATCGGCCGCGACGCGGAGGCCGAGCTCGTGGGGCAAGGGTTCTCGCCGGAGCGCGTGCGGCTCGTCCGGCGCGTCCACGTGCGCTACGAGGGCACCGACACCGCCCTCGTCGTGCCCGACGGCAGCGCGGAGGCGATCCGCGCCGCCTTCGACGCGGCCTACCGCAGGCGGTTCGCCTTCCTGATGCCGGACAAGGCGCTCGTCCTGGAGAGCGTCTCCGTGGAGGCGATCGGGCCGGGCGAGGCCGCCGAGGAGCGCCCCGCGGAGGCGCGCCCGCACCGCCCCGAGGCCGACGCCCGGGTGCGGATGTACGCCGAGGGGGCGCTCCACGACGCGGCGCTGCACCGGCGCGAGCGGCTCGGGCGCGGCGCGGTGATCGACGGGCCGGCCATCGTCGCCGAGGCCAACGCGACGACCGTCGTCGAGCCCGGCTGGCGCGCCGAGATCACCGCGCTCGGCCACATGGTGCTCACCCGGGTGGCGCCGCGCCCGGAGCGGCGCGCGGTGGGCACCGAGGTCGACCCGGTGATGCTGGAGGTGTTCAACAACCTGTTCATGAACATCGCCGAGCAGATGGGCCTGCGGCTCCAGAACACCGCCCACTCGGTCAACATCAAGGAGCGGCTCGATTTCTCGTGCGCGCTGTTCGACGCGGAGGGCAGCCTGATCGCGAACGCGCCGCACATGCCGGTGCACCTCGGCTCGATGGGCGAGTCGATCAAGACCGTGATCGCGCGGAACCCGGGGATGAAGCCGGGGGACGTGTTCGCGCTCAACGATCCGTACCGCGGCGGCACCCACCTGCCGGACGTGACGGTGGTCACGCCGGTATGGGACGAGGCGGGCGCTCGCGTGCTGTTCTACGTGGCGTCGCGCGGCCATCACGCGGACATCGGCGGCATCACGCCGGGCTCGATGCCGCCGTTCTCCAGGGCGATCGAGGAGGAGGGCGTCCTGCTCGACAACGTGAAGCTGGTCGAGGCCGGGCGCCTCCGCGAGGCGGAGATCCTGGCGCTGCTCGGCGCAGGGCCGTACCCGGCGCGCAACCCGCAGCAGAACCTGGCCGACCTGCGCGCGCAGATCGCGGCCAATGAGAAGGGCGCGCAGGAGCTCGCCGCGATGGTGGCGCAGTTCGGCCTCCCGACGGTGCAGGCCTACATGAAGCACGTGCAGGACAACGCCGAGGAGAGCGTGCGCCTCGCGATCGCGCGGCTCGACCCGGCGCTCCTCCACGACGGGCGCTTCTCGCTGCCGCTCGACAACGGCGCGACGATCGAGGTGGCCCTCCGGATCGACCGGGAGCGCCGCGCGGCGGTCGTGGACTTCACCGGCACGTCCGGGCAGATGGAGAACAACTTCAACGCGCCCCGCGCTGTGACGATGGCCGCGGTGCTCTACGTCTTCCGCACGCTCGTGGACGACGACATCCCGCTCAACGCGGGCTGCCTGAAGCCGATCGAGGTCGTCATCCCCGAGGGCTCGATGCTGAGCCCGCGCCCCCCGGCCGCGGTGGTGGCGGGCAACGTCGAGGTGTCGACCTGCGTCACGAACGCGCTGTACGGGGCCCTCGGCGTGCTCGCGAGCAGCCAGCCGACGATGAACAACTTCACGTTCGGCAACGAGCGGCTCCAGTACTACGAGACGATCTCGGGCGGCTCGGGGGCGGGCATCGAGCTCGGCGGGAGCGGCGGCGGTGGCGCGGGCGCCGAGCGCGGCTTCGCGGGGACGAGCGTCGTGCAGACGCACATGACGAACTCGCGCCTGACGGATCCGGAGGTGCTGGAGCACCGCTTCCCGGTGCGGCTGGATCGCTACGAGATCCGCGAGGGCTCCGGCGGGGCCGGACGCTTTCCGGGCGGGAACGGCGGCACGCGCGCCGTGCGCTTCCTGGAGCCGATGACGGCGTCGATCCTGTCGAACGGGCGCTCGACGGCCGCGTTCGGCCTGGCGGGCGGGAAGGCGGGCGCGCCCGGGCGCAACCTGGTGGTGCGCGCGGACGGCTCGGTCGAGGTGCTGGGGCACATCGGATCGGTCGAGATGGGGAGCGGCGATGTGTTCGTGATCGAGACGCCGGGGGGCGGCGGGTACGGAGCGCCGGAGGCTGGCTGAGGGGGCGCGGGGACCTGGGGACGTGCCCGGCGCTGGCGGCGGGCGATCGCTCGTCCGACCAGCCGCCGGTCACGCGCCGACGGGCTCGGGCTCGGGGTCCCGAGCGACGGCCAGCGCCGCGAGCCGCAGCCCGAACGCCTCGTACCGGTCGCGCGCCGCCTGCGGCATGCCGAGCGCCTCGAGGCACGCGCCTTCGCGCTCGGGCCAGGGCAGCGCGCGGTAGATGCGCCGGGCGCGACCGACGAGGTCGCGCCGCCCGGCGCCGCGCCCGACGCGCAGGAGCACCTGGGCTTTCACGAGGATGCTCCCCGAGCGAGCGAAGGCATCATCGAGAGCTCGCTCTGCCTCGCCAACGCCGGCACCGCGCTGGATCGCGTACCAGAGCCGGAGGCCTGCTATCCGCGCTGCCTCGCCGGGAAGGTGGTGAGCCTCCGCCGCACGGGCGGCGTCGCCTAGCAGCGCGTCGAGCCGCTCCAGCGAGCCGGACCGGAGCGCCGCGACGGCGACGCGACCCACGCACGCCGCGATGAGCTCAGGCGCGCCCGCACGCGCGAGCGCTAACGCGCTCTCGGCCGCCTCCGCGGCCGAGAGCTCCGACCCTGCGCGCGCGAGGAGGTTGTCCGCTACGAGCAACTCCGCCTCGATCCGCGCCCACGGAGGGGTCGCGGGCGCGACAGCGGCGACTCGCGAAACGAGCACCGCAATGGCGGTGTCCATGCGGTCGAGGCTCCATCCTTCGAGGAGCCCGGCGCGCACGGCGAGCCGGGTCCAGCCTGCGATGGCGTTGGCGCGCGCGAGCGCGCGGGAGAGATCGCCGCCCCCCGCGATCACGTCGGCGAGATCCTCGAGGCCGCGAAGGGCGTCAGGCTCCCCCTGCGAACGGCGGACATGCAGGCGGAGCTCGTCGGCCTGCTCTGACTCGACGGAGGCGATGGCGTCGACGGCGGCCTCGAGCTCCCCCTGGCGGATGAGGAGGTCGGAGAGCAGCAGCGCGAACGAATGGATCCCGAAGCGGGGCCCTGCTTGCGCGGTCTGACGGAGGCCGTCCTCTAGCTTGTGCGTCGCCTCCTTCCAGCGCCCTTCGGTGATCAGGAGAACCGCTTCCAGCCTCTGCATGAAGAGGCGATTCTCGGTCGCCAACCAGGCCATTTGCGCCTGCCCTAACGCCTCGCGCGCTCCCCGCGCGTCCTTGCGGCAAAGGTAGGCGTCCGCAAGCACGATGAGTTGCCGCGCGACGAGATCCGGGTTGGGCGGAGTCGCCTGCTCTGCGGCATCGAGGGCCTCGCGTGCCACGGCGATCTCGGAGCCGTAGTAGTCCGAGCGCTGCGAGAGGATCATGGCGTACTGCTCACTGTATTCCTCCCGCACCGGCCCGAGCACGCGCAACGCATCCTGAATGTGGGTGTGACGCTCCTGCTTGATGGTGCTATCAGCGCGGCGGTAGTGGAGCGCTGCCAGCGTCGACCGGTCGCGCGCCGAGAGCCGATTCTTCCGCTCCAGGAGCGCGATCCCGCCGTCGAGCGCGCGGTACCCGCCCTCCAAGCGGCCTTGCATGAGCAGCCCTGTTCCAAGGGTCAGCAACGCATCGGGCGAGCGCTCATTGGTCATCAGCTGCTCGACGTCGGGCTCAGGCTCCCGCGAGGGCTCGAGCTCGATGGCCTCCTGAGGTTCGATGAGGGCGACGGCATCGCGGATCGAGTAGCAGTCCGGCGCCTCCCGCACGAAGCGCTGAAACGTCTCGAGACCGCGTAGCCGCAGCAGAAAGCGGCATCTCCGGCTGAGGAGCTTGTCGCGGTTGAGATTCAGCGCCAGCATCGCGTCCACCGCGGGCTCGCCGATGTGCAGAAAGACGACCCCCTCGCCCGCGGCAGCAGGCGAGTCGAACATCTGCACGACATCGCCGCCGTTCTCGAGCGTGAACTCGCCGCTCGCCTCGACGCCGATCACGCCGCGCACGATCGGCCAGGCCGCGTCGTCTACGACGACGATCACGAAATGCCCCCGCCCCAGCGCGGCCTCGAGGCCGCGGAGCTGTTGCTCGTCCGCTCGCCGCAGCTTGCGCACGATCTGGCTCACGCCTTGTCCAGCCACTCCCAGAGCATCGGCGCCACCTCCCACCAGATACCGTCGTGGTTGTGCTCGATCACGACCGATCGCCGGGCGTACTCGAGCTGTCCCGCATCGGCCAGAAGGTGTGCCTCGCGTATGGCGCGAAGCGCCTCCTTGTCCTTGGGATAGAGCGTCGCGATAAACCTGGTCTTCTCCTCCGTGAGCGTGTCCTCCCACGCGATCTCATCGACGCGATCCTGATTGTAGAGCTGCGCCTGGATGATCGCGAACCGCAGGAGGTTGAAAAAGTCGCGCACAACGCCGCCGGAGTACAGGGCGGCCTCGCGGACGACCTCGGCATCGAACAGCCCAGGGCCCACGCGCGCATCGAAGATGCTCCGCATGACGGCGACGCCCGTCGGGTCCTCGGCACTTGTCGGATCCAGCACGTTCGTCTTGCGTAGCACCTGGATCGGACGCAGGTGGTTGACGTTCCTTCCGAGAGCGCCTCCCGGACCGCCAAAGGTGACGGAAGGAGGCACCGTGACCAGGATGGGGACGTGCGGCGCAAGGAGCGCCCCCAAGTTGGTGTGGAAGATCTCGGTGAACTGCTCATTCGACCGGAGCTTCTCGAGATCGTCGACGACGATGAGCACGCGGTGCGGGAGGCCGGCGTGCACCAGCGCCGTCCCGATGTCGTCCACGAGGGCGTCGATGAGCTCCACGAGCACGCTCCCCTGGGTCTCCGCAAACCCGCGGAACTCGCGGCGGCGACCTTGCTCCACGGCGAGCTCCTGGCTGAGCTTGACGAAGAAGAGGTCGAAGCTCAGGCCAAATTTCCCGCCCTTTTGCACGAGCCCGGTCGGGCCGTAGAGCGCGGCGTCGAGCCGCTGCAGGATGCCGAGCCATCGGTCCGACCGATCGAACGTCACCAGCGTCGTGTCGGCGCTGGCACGCGCGTAGAGCTGCGCCGCGATCAGGAACAAGAGCTCGTGCGAGGCGAGGCTCGGCTGGTGCTCCGGCTCGATGTCGAACGCGACGATGTAAAAGCGCTGCAGGATGTCGTGGTCGGCTAGGAGCCGCTTGAGCTCCGTGCTCTTGCCGCTGCCGATGTGCCCCGACAGGAAGAAGCGGTCCCGCTCGCTCGACTTGATGAGCTGGCCCCGCAGCCGCGCTAGGGGCGGCAGCTGACGCCTCTTGCCGACCGGGATGGTGGTCTGCACGTAGACCGGGTCGTTGGGCTCGAGAGCCTTGAGTTCGAGGGCCTGGTAGGCGTCGTCGAGGGTCGTGGCAGGCACGGTGCCGACACTCTAGCCTCCGCCGCGCGGGAAGTGAAAGGTAGCGACCGGCGGTCGGCGTCCGCGACGGACCCCCGGTCGAGGCCGGCGTCCCCGCCTCCCCTGCCCGCTCACCCGTTCATCCAGGGGCAGGCGCCTTGGCGGCAGGTCCGGGCGAGAGCTTGCACGTGGCCTCCCACAGACCGTTGAGATACACGAGGCCCAGCGCGCGGTCGTACAGGCCATATCCCGGCTTGCCGGTCTCACCCCAGATCATGCGGCCGTGATCCGGGCGCACGTAGCCGTCGAAGCCCACGTCATGGTAGGCCTTCACGATGGCGGCCATGTCGAGCGAGCCCTCACAGGACAGGTGGGCGGACTCGAAGAAGGTGCCGTCCTCCTGGACCGCCACGTTGCGCAGATGCCCGAACGGAATGCGGCCCATGCCGCCGAACTCGCGCACAAGCGATACGATGTTGTTGCACAGATCGGCGCCCAGCGAGCCGGAGCACAGCGTGATGCCGTTGGCCGGAGAATCGACGGTCTTCACGAGGCGCATCAGGTCGTCGCGGTTCTTGACGATGCGCGGCAGGCCGAAGATCGGCCGGGGCGGGTCGTCCGGGTGCATCGCCATCCGGACGCCGACCTCCTCGGCAACCGGGATGATGCGCCGGAGGAAATGCGTGAGGTGCGCCCACAGGGCCTCTTCGCCGACGTTCTTGTACTCGTCGAGGACGGCGCGGAGCTGCTCCGGCTTGTAGCTCGAGTCCCAGCCGGGCAGCGAGATGCCCTGTTCCGGATCGATCCCGGCCACCGCCGCGGCGTCGAAGGCCAGGGTCAGCGAGCCGTCGGGCAGCTCTCTGGCCATCTCGGTGCGGGTCCAGTCGAAGACCGGCATGAAATTGTAGCAGATCACCTTCACGCCGGCGGCCGCGCAGTTGCGGATGTTCTGGCAGAAATTGTCGATCAGCCGCTCGCGGGTCGGCTTGCCGAGCTTGATGTCCTCGTGCACCGGCACGCTCTCCACCACCTCGAACCGGAGGCCGACGCCCTCGACGCGCGCCCTGAGCGCCCGCAGCCGCTCGACCGGCCACACCTCGCCCACAGGCACATCGTAAATAGCCGAGACGATGCCGTGGATGCCCGGGATCTGACGGATGTACTCGAGCTTCACAGGGTCGTTCTCGCCGTACCAGCGAAAGGTCATCTTCATCGTTCCGGTCCTTCCAGCGTCACGGGACATGCCGTGCAGAGCTCAGGGTTCGAGGCGCCGCGCGGCCGGCTCAGTTCGGAGGGACCCAGCCGCCGAGCACGATCGCCGGATCGCGCATCATCGCCGCTTGCTGCGCGGAGATCTGCGTCGATCCGGCGACACGCCCGCTTGTGTCGATGAGGCGCCCCTCCGCGTCCCGGCTCTGGTACTCCCAGAAGCGGAGGGTGCGCGGAGGAGACCCGCCCGTGATCGTCCACCCTGCCCGCGAGATGTGGCTGCCGAGCGTGCAGTTGATGTACGCGACGTGGCTCGCCGGATACTGGCTCACGTCGATCCTCGCCAGCGTGTTCCCCGTGATGCCCGCGTCGCTCGTGATGCGCGAGTCGACGAAGACATAGCCGTAGCCGGAGTCGCCGTTGCGCGCCTGCACGATGTAGCCGGATCGACCGACGGTCTTGATCTCGCACCGGTTGAAATAAGCCGCGCCCGTGCCCCACACGAAGTCGACGTTCCCCGCGATGGTGCAGTTGTCCGCGTAGAGGCGCCCGGACCAGAGCAGCGTGTCCTGGAGGCTCAGGATGTCGGCGTCGCGCACGACGCACCTGTCGCAGTCCTGGAGCCGCAGCGCCTCCGCCTGGGAGCCACCCTGCGGCGTGAGGTTGTGGATGGTGAGGTTCTCGATGATGAGGTCGCTCACCTTGTCGGCGCCGACGAGCGCGCGCCCCCTGGTGCTCGGGTTCAGGTTGTTGTTGTTCGTACCGGAGAGGACAGTGCCTTTGCGATCGGCCCCGCGCAGCGTGATCTTGTGTTTGTTCTCGAAGTAGACGACCCCGTGGTGGGTCCCACGCTGAACGGTGATGAGCACGCTGTCCCTGTTGTTCGCCGGGACCGCGTCGAGCGCGCCTTGCACGGAGCAGAAGTCGCCAGAGCCGTCGAGCGCAACATCGAGCGACGCGACGCTCGACGGGCCTGCGTCCGCCGTGTCGAAGCGCCACGCCGTCGCGTCCGCGATCGCGAACGAGCCGCCGCCCGGGGGCACGATGGCGCCGGGGTCGACCGTGACGTAGTAGGACTCTCCGTAGTCGAGCGCGCGCGACGGCAAGGACACGACAGCATCGTTGCCGTCCACGACCACCGGGCGAGGTACGTTGAACGTCCGGCCGCCGATCGTGGCGCTCACGGTCATCGAGGACATGTCGACCGTCGCGACCGCCGCGCCGGGCCGGGCGGCGTTGAACACGCGAACGGCGCCCGCGCTGCCCAGCTTCGGAGCGCCGGGGAACGTGATGCGGAGCGGCGGATCCGGACACAGCCCCCTGGCGCCCGGCGCGGGGAACAGCGCGCTCACACCGTCAGGGAGGTCGACCGGGGCCGCGCCGCCGTCGCCCTGGCTCGCGCCCGTGCCCTCGCCGCCGCCGGCCGCGCCGGCGCCGCCCGCTCCCGCGCCGGCCGACGCCGCGCTGCTTGTCGACCCGCCGCCGCCCGACGCCGCGCCGCTGGTCGACCCGCCGCCGGTCGATCCGCCGCTGGTCGAAGCGCCGGCCGTCGAAGCGCCGGCGGTCGAGGCGCCGCTGGACGCCTCGGCGCTTGTGTCGTCCGCCGTCTCCGCGCCCTCGCAGGCGATCGAACACAGACCGAGGAGCCCGAAGAGAAAAAGTCGAGAGCGGATCATGGCGCCGGCGCAGGGTATCAAGGCGCTGCGCGGCCTGGCAATCTGCGCTCAGGGCACGGAACGTGCCCTGCCCTGTTCGCAGAGACTCCCCATGCACCAAGGCCGGCCGTGTGGCACGACGGCCATCGTCGTTCCCGCGCAATGGCCCCTGGTGCGTCCGCCCGTCAACCCTCGAGGAGCTTCATGGCTGACTCCGTACCCATGACCGACCGTGCCCACGACGTCCTTCGTCAGGAGCCTCAGAGCCTCGACCCCATCTTCAGGCCGCGGAACGTCGCGGTCATCGGCGCGACCGAGAACAGCGGCGCCGTCGGCCGCACGGTCCTCTGGAACCTGATCAGCAACCCGTTCGGCGGCACCGTCTATCCGGTGAACCCCAAGCGGCAGAGCGTCCTCGGCATCAAGGCCTATCCGAGCATCGCGGCCGTGCCGGCGAAGGTGGATCTCGCGGTCCTCGTCACGCCCGCCGCGAGCGTGCCGGGCCTCATCGGCGAGTGCGTGGACGCCGGCGTCCCCGGCGCGATCATCATCTCGGCGGGATTCAAGGAGATGGGCCCCCCGGGCGCAGAGCTCGAGCGGCAGATCAGGGAGCGCGCCCGCGGGAAGATGCGCATCATCGGCCCGAACTGCCTGGGCGTCATGAACCCGATAGGCGGGCTCAACGCGACGTTCGCGAAGGGGCAGGCGCGGCCGGGCAAGGTCGCGTTCATCAGCCAGTCCGGCGCGCTCTGCACGGCCGTGCTCGACTGGAGCCTCCAGGAGCAAGTCGGCTTCAGCGCGTTCGTCAGCGTCGGCTCGATGCTCGACGTCGGCTGGGGCGACCTGATCGACCACCTCGGCAACGACCCCAAGACGAGCAGCATCCTCATCTACATGGAGTCGATCGGCGATCCGCGCGACGCGCGAGCGTTCCTGTCGGCCGCCCGCGAGGTGGCGCTCACCAAGCCGATCATCGTGATCAAGCCAGGCCGCAGCGAGGCGGCGGCGAAGGCGGCCGCCTCGCATACCGGCTCGCTCACCGGCTCGGACGAGGTGCTCGACGCGGCGTTCCGGCGCGTGGGCGTGCTGCGCGTGAACGACATCGCGGACCTGTTCTCCATGGCCGAGACGCTCGCCAAGCAGCCCCGGCCCCGCGGCAACCGGCTGTGCATCGTCACCAACGCCGGCGGCCCGGGCGTGCTGGCGACGGACGCGCTCGTCGCGAACGGCGGCGAGCTGGCGCCGCTCTCGCCGGAGATCCTCGGCGAGCTGAGCGGCTTCCTCCCCGCCGCGTGGAGCCGGAACAACCCGGTCGACGTGCTCGGCGACGCCGGCGCCGATCGCTACGCGAAGGCCCTGGAGATCTGCGCGAAGGACCCGAACAACGACGGCGTGCTCGTCATCCTCACGCCGCAGGACATGACCGAGCCGACCCAGACCGCCGAGGCGCTGCGCAAGCACGCGCACGTCGAGGGCAAGCCGGTCCTCGCCAGCTGGATGGGCGGCGTGGAGGTGGAGGCGGGCAAAGCCATCTTGAACCGCGCCGTGGTCCCTACGTTCGAGTACCCCGACACCGCCGCTCGCGCGTTCTGCTCGATGTTCCGTTACGCGTACGCCCTCCGCGCCCTGTACGAGACGCCGAGCACGGACGAGCGGGCGTTGAACGTCGATCGCGAGAGGGCCAGGGAGATCATCGCCGGCGTCCGCGCGTCGGGGCGGACGCTCCTCGATGAGGTGGAGTCGAAGCAGCTCATGGCGGCGTACGGCCTCCCGACGGTGCCGACGGCCGTCGCGAGGAGCGCGGACGAGGCCGTGGCCACGGCCGGGGAGATGGGGTATCCGGCCGTCCTCAAGCTGTACAGCGCGACGATCACCCACAAGACCGACGTGGGCGGCGTGAAGCTCGACCTGCGCGACGACGACGCCGTGCGCCGGGCGTTCGAGGAGATCCAGGAGAGCGTCTCGCGGCGGGCCGGCGCGCAGCACTTCCAGGGCGTGACGGTCCAGCCGATGATCTCGCTGAAGGACGCCTACGAGATCATCCTCGGCAGCTCGATCGATCCGCAGTTCGGCCCGGTGCTCCTGTTCGGGGCCGGCGGGCAGCTCGTCGAGATCTTCAAGGACCGCTCGCTCGGCCTGCCGCCGCTCAACGCGACGCTGGCGCGGCGCATGATGGAGCAGACGAGGATCTACCGCGCGCTCGAGGGCGTGCGCGGCCGCAAGCCGGTGGACCTCACGATGCTCGAGCACCTGCTCGTGAGGTTCTCGCAGCTCGTGATCGAGCAGCGATGGATAAGCGAGATCGACATCAACCCGCTCTCCGTGAGCGCGGAGGGGGCCATCGCCCTCGACGCCCGCGTCGTCCTGCACGCGCCGGACACGCCGGAGTCCGCGCTCCCCAGATCGGCGATCCGCGAGTATCCCACGCAGTATGTGACGGAGCTCGAGAGCAGGGACGGGCAGGCGTCGTTCACGATCCGGCCCATCCGCCCCGAGGACGAGCCGCAGATGGTCGAGTTCCACAAGAAGCTGTCCGAGCGGACCGTGCGGCTCCGGTATTTCTACCCGATGCAGCTCGATCTGCGCACGGCGCACGAGCGGCTGACGCGCGTCTGCTTCGCGGACTACGACCGGGAGATGGCGCTGGTCGTCGAGAAGCCGCCCGCGGGCGGCGCGCAGCGGCAGATCATCGGCGTCGGCCGGCTGAGCAAGCTGCCAGGCACACGCGACGCGGAGTTCGCCCTGCTGATCAGCGACGAGCACCAGCGGCAGGGGCTCGGTTCCCGGCTGCTGGGCCTCCTCGTCCAGATCGGCCGCGACGAGGGGCTCTCCCGCATCAGCGCCGACATCCTGGCCGAGAACGTGGAGATGCAGCGCGTGGCGCAGAAGCTCGGCTTCCGGGTGACGCGCGAGATCGGCGACTCGACCGCGAGGGCGGAGCTGACGCTGTAGGCGCGATATGTCCTGTGCGATAGCCGCGCTGCTGGAGCACCCGCGGAAACGTGGGGGGCGGCGCGGCCGGGCACGCACGTGGCGCTTCCCGCCGCCTGCGAGACATGCGCATGCTCGGGGAGCAGCCATGGATACCCACCGTTTGAAGACCCTGTTCGAGCGGCTCAGGCAGCAGCACCCCGCGAACGCGGGCGAGATCGATGCGGTCGAGCGATGGCTCCACGACGCGCCGCTCATCCGTCGCTACCGTATCAACCCCCACGTGGTCGCGGCGGACACCGCGCTCGACGCGCACGCGGTCATCCGCATCCTGCTGCACGGCACCCAGACCGGCCTCTTCGACATGCACTGGGACGTCCACTGCGGCCATTGCAACATGCTGGCCGAGGCGATCGACGACCTCGCCACGGCCGCCGCCGTCTCGTACTGCCCGATGTGCGAGTACTCCTTCGACGTCGACATCTCGGCGCGCGTCGAGGTGACGTTCTCGCTCGGCCGGTCCATCGAGGACCTCGGCTTCCCTCCGGTTTGCCAGCCGCCCTCGGCGCTCCACCCCCGCTATGGCATGACCGCCGCGCTCGGCGAGACCGTGGCGGCGACCGAGGTGCTCACCGCCGGCCGCTACCGCTACTTCTGCCCCTTGACCCGCGCCAAGGGCATCCTTCGCGTCGAGGGTGAGCCCACGGACGAGGTGCAGGCCGTCGCGATCTCGCAGCTCGCGGGACCCCACTTCGACGTGACGGAGCTCGTGGTGCGGCCCGGCCCGCTCAAGATCGCGCTCACCAACGTCGGCTGGCCGCAGTGCGGCTTCATCGTTCATCACGATGTCCTGAAGGACGAGCTCGATCCGGCCAGCCTGCCGCGGCGGCTCAGCGGGCTCGAGCTGCTCCACGTGCCGGAGTACCGGCGCTACTTCGGCGGCATGGTGCTGTCGGCGCGGGAGCGGCTGACGGTCCGATCGGTCCTCGTCGTCTTCACCGATCTGTGCGGCTCCACGCGGCTGTACGAGCGGATCGGCGACGCCCCCGCGTACAACCTGGTGCGCGATCACTTCGACATCGTGATCGGCGCCGTCGAAGCGCAGGGCGGCGCCGTGGTCAAGACGATCGGCGACGCGGTCATGGCCACGTTCCTTGACGAGCGGTCCGCGGTGACGGCGCTGAGCGCAGCCATGCGCGGCATGCTCGGCCGCAACGCCGGCCGGATCGAGGGTGAGCGCCTCGTGCTCCGGGCGGGCATGCACCGCGGCCCGGCGTTGCTCGTCAACCTGAACCAGCGCCTCGACTACTTCGGCCGCACCGTGAACACGGCGGCGCGCCTGCTCGGCGTCTCTGCAGGCGGCGAGCTCACCGTCTCTGCGCCGCTCGCCGCCGACGCCGAGCTCGTCGGCCTGCTCACCGATGAGGGCTGGACGCCGCCGCGCGCCTCGCACGTCGATCTGAAGGGGATCGAGGGGACCCGCACCGTGCATTCGGCGGGTTTTCCGGGCATGGCCGCGCGCTGACGCGGGCGCCTCTCCGACGCACCGGACCCGCTGACTGTGCACGGCCAGCGGCGCGCTCCGCGCCGTCCCGCCGCTCGCGTCCGGGCCTCGTCGCAAGCTCCTCTGCCCACGTCACGACGCGAGCGGGTGCCCCTCCACCGAGTACCCGCGGGCGCGCGGGGTGGCATGAGCGTGCATCGCAAACTGCAGCATTCCGGGACACGATGGATGCTGCATGGCTTGATTCTCATTCCCAATCTTCCATGGGAGATAAGCAAAATGATGCGATGTACACGTGAGGCAGCGCGGCGGCGACTGCCGGAGCGCTCGCCATTTCAGCGTCGACTGCAGACCTGCGATGTGGTGTTCCAGCAGCAGCATGGGATGACGGAAGCCGGCGGAATCGTCGAGAAACGCTTGTATGGCGGGACCTTGACGTTCAAATTCAGCCAGCTCGCGCCTGGCATCGTCGAGCGACGGCAGAACTTCGGCGTCCACGACCGTCGCGCATTCCGTGCACCACGCGGGCGCCGTCTTCGCGACGGCGCTGTCACCGTCAGGAAGCTGGTAGTAGGCTCCAGAAGGGCCCTCGCGCAGCATTCCCTCGAACGCGCAAGCTGTGCAGGTTACGCGGAACAGGTAGATGCCCATGAGTCTGCTCCAGTCTGCCCATCGCTCCGATGCGCCGCGGCGCGAAGCGCCGGCGGTTCCATCCGGGATCATCCAATGGTTCACTTCCAGAATTGCCACCACTTTTTACCCGGAGACGGATGTTCCGTTGGGTCGTCCGGCCACGGCGATCGGTGAGCCGCGGCCCACCATCGTGAACCACGACCTGCAGGTCGTCCGGGTGGTCGACGTGGAAGCGGCCCTCAAGCCTCGGGTGCTGTCGCCAAGCTGCCGTCATGTCCCAGAACCTCGCATCCGTTGCGCTCGTGCCATGCGCGCCTCCCGTGCCCCTCACTCCGCGAACACGCTCACCTCGACACCAGCCGCCTTCGCCAGCCCGGCGAGGTGTCCCGACCCGCGGCTCTTTTCGAACGCCGGATGAAACACGAGCACCCGCGCTACCCCGCTCGCCAGCATCCGCTCGTTGAGCCCCTTCCAGGCGCCACGCTTGTACTTCGCGTAGTCCGCCTTGTTCTTCGCCATCGGCTCCACGGCGAGCCCCAGCTCGGCTGCGACGCGCCCGGCGAGGGCGTCCGCGCCCGGCGAGTCGCCGTGGATCACGGTCGCCCCCGCCGGAAGCTTCGCCAGCTCGCGCCGGATCGCGTCCACGTCGGTCCACGCCACAGCGCCGGCGACGATCACACGCGTCATTCCGCTATCCTACCCTCGAAGCGCGCGGAGCGGGAACATCGGGATGTACACACCCCCGCCTGGCCCTCCCGGCGCGGCCCCCGCCCGCCGAACCATCCCACTCTGTGGGGCGACCGCCTCGCCGAGCGTCCTCGCGGCAAATTCCGCCCTATCATCTCGACGAGCATGGCATCGAGAAGTCCAAGCCGCCGTGCCCATGGGCAGGCCGCGCGTGGGGTGAGCACGACGCCCCCTCCGGCCGGGAGCGTCTTGAAGGCATCCAAACCGCTCCTCGCCGGCCCGCCTGCGCCGGGGGCGTCGCGCTCCGCGCCGCGAGCGCAGGTCGACGTCGATGCGGTCGACCTGCCCGCGTTCGGCCTCGCCGACGATGTGCTGCCGTTCAGCGGCCAATATTTTGCTCGCACGCGCCAGAGGTGATTCGAGGGGGAGCCCTCTCCAAGTAAGGGAACGTTGATGGCAGACTCGCACAACCCGTACCAGGATTTTTCCGCCTGCCACCCGAAGCTGCGGGAAGCGGTGTCTGAGGTCGTCGCCGACTGGGAGCCCGATTCGGCCCCTGCGACGGTCGTCTTCGGCCACATCGGCCGCGCGCTTGTCCAGCTCGAGTCCGACCTCGATGACGCCACGCTTGATGAGGTTTCGCGGCTCGTGGAGCGTTCGCTGTCAAGAAGTGGCCCAGAGGCAGATGCGGTCGCGACCGGACTCCTGGAGGCCATTTGCGCCCGCAGCGTCGATGCCCCTGCCGCCGTTGCGCGCGTCGTCTCTCATCTGGGGCCCGATGCGCGCGCTTATATTCGGGCCTGGGATGCATTCACTGAAACGACGACTCCGGGCATCACGTAATTGTGCTGGTGGCCATGAATAGCGGGGCAGCGCGCTGCGCCGCCGGCGTCACCGCTTCACGCCACGAGCTCGCCTGTCGGCGGCGGTCGTGGTAACGCTGCTCCGCATGGCGAAGGCCGCGCAACCGGCGACGAAGAGCGGGACGCGCTCCCCGCAGGGGCGCCGTCGCGTCCGCGTCTACACGGCGTGGCACCCGGTGCTCGTCGCGCTCCTCGAGCACGTGCTGCCCGCGGGCTGGTATCAGTGCATCTCGGAGTTTCAGCTCGCGCGCGAGCCGCTCCGCGTCGACCTCGTAATCCTTCGGCGCCGGCGGCGCGGCGCCCCACCCAGGCCGAGCCTTCTCACCAGCGTCGTGGGCGGGCTGGCCGAGCACACCCTCGTGCACTTCAAGGGGCCGACAGACGAGCTCGAACGCGACGACGCCCGCATGCTCCTCGCTTACGCGCTGCAGTACCTCGTCGTTGCAGAGATTGAGGACCCCGCCTCCGTCGCCCTCCGCGTGCTCGCGCCCCGCCTGACCCCGCGCTTCGTCGAAGCGCTCAGGTCGCTCGACTGCGCGCTCACACCCACGGGACCGGGCACACACGAGGGTCGGCTCTGCGTCTTTCCGCTGCGGGTGGTGGAGACGGTGCCGGCGAACGCTCGCGACGGCCACCATCTGCTGTACACTGTGACGCCTGGGATGGTCGCCGACCCCGGCGGGATCCCGGCGCTCTCCCCGACGGAGATCGCGGTGTTCTGGGCGCTCCTGGAGCATGTCGAGCAGCTTCGACGTCCGCTCCCGGGGCGGAGGAAGCGGCACATGAAGGACGAAAAGCGAGTGGTCGAGAGCTTCGAGAAGGTGCTCACGCGCCTCGTCGCGCGGGTGCCGCCCAAGCAGCGGCTCGCCGGGCTCGCCCCCGAGCAGCGGCTCGCCGGGCTCGCCCCCGAGCAGCGGCTCGCCGGGCTCGCCCCCGAGCAGCGGCTCGCCGGGCTCGCCCCCGAGCAGCGGCTTGCCGGGCTCGCCCCCGAGCAGCGGCTCGCCGGGCTCGCCCCCGAGCAGCGGCTCGCTGGGCTCACCGAGGCGCAGACGGTGCTCGCCCTGCCGGACGCGGTGCTCCGCGCGTTGTCCGCGGAGTACATCGCGACGCTGCCTCGCGAGACGCAGGCGGCGATCCAGAAGCGCCTCGGGGCGGCCTCGCGGCGGCGGCCGGCGCGTCGGCGAAAGCCGCGCAGCCCTTCGAGATGACGCCTCGACGCCGGAATCGGCGACGGCCGAGGCGCGGTTCGTTCTTCCCGACCAGGCGCCGGCCGTGCCATGAGCGATAGAGACGCCCACAAGCAGTTCATCCTCGAAGGCGACCTGAAGGCCGTGATGTGGCGGCTCTCGTGGCCGGCCGTGCTGGCCATGGTCCTGTACGGGCTCAACTCGTTCCTGGACGCCGTGTTCGTGGGCCAGCTGATGAACGAGAGCGCCCTGGCCGGCGTGGGGATCGCCTATCCCCTGTCGCAGATCACGCTGGGACTGGGCAGCCTGATCGGGACCGGCGCCGGCACGGCGCTGAGCATCTACATGGGCGCGGACGACCGGGGCAAGCTCCACGGCCTCCTGGGGAGCGTGAACGGGCTGTCGCTCCTCGTCAGCTTGCCGTACGCCGTGCTCGCTTACTGGTTCGCAGAGCCGCTCGTGCGCGCGATGGGCGGCAGCGGGGAGATCCTCGCGTACGGCACCGCGTACTTCCAGGCGACGACCCTCGGGTCGCTGTTCTGGGTGCACGGCCTCGCGGTGAACATGACCGTTCGCGGCGAAGGCAAGATGAAGACGGCGGCCTGGATGATCTCCCTCGGCCTGGGGGTGGACGTCGCCTTGAAGCCGCTGTTCATCCACACGTTCGGCTGGGGCGTGCAGGGCGCGGCCTGGGCCACCAACGCGGCCATGCTCGTCTACTCGGCCGTCGGGCTCCTGTACTACGCGAGGGGCCGCGCCTCGTTCGACACCGCCTGGCGCACGATCCGCATCGACCCGTCGATCCGGCGGCAGATCGTCTCTCTGGGCATGCCGGCGATGATCGTGTGCATCATGGGCGTCGTCCAGAACCTCGTGGTCTATGGGGCGGTGTCGACCCATGGCACGGAGCAGGACGTCGCCTTCTTCGCCGCCTGCAACCGCATCTCCATGTTCCTGATGACGCCGCTGTTCGGCCTGATGCGGGCGTTGCAGCCCGTGGAGGGGATCAGCTACGGGGCAGGGCGCTACGGCAGGGTGAAGCAGGCCTTCAGCCAGTTCTCGATCGCCGGGCTCGTCCTGCTCCTGCCGTTCTGGCTCTCGATGATGCTGGCCCCGGAGGCCGTGCTCGGCTCCATGCTGCCGGGGTTCGACTTCGCCGCGCAGCAGCTGCTCGACTTCCGGATCTCCGTCCTCGCCCTGCCCGTCATGCCGTGGGTCTTCATGGCGCTGGCGTTCTTCCCCTCCGTGGAGCGGGCGAAGCTCGCGAGCGCGCTCGCCCTGCTGAGGCAGCTTGTGTTCTATCTCCCCCTGATGTGGCTCTTGCCCAGGATCGCCGGGGTGAGCGGGGTGTTCTGGGCGAACGCCGCGATCGACATCGCGATCTTCGTGCTCGTGATCCCCCTGGTCGGCCGGGAGTTCCGGAGGCTCGACGGGCGGGGCGCGGACGCGCGCGCCCCGCTGCGCGAGGCGACCGCCGGGTGATCCGCGCCCGCGCGCCGGACGCGCGGCCTCGCGGCGCTACGCCGACGGGTCGGCCACGCGGCCCACGAACAGGATCGCGCTCGTCGCGTTGTCCCGGATGAAGAAGAAGAACGGGCGATCGAAGCGGATGGCCGCGGGCTCGGGCGGCCCGCTCTCGTCGAGGGCCACCGCGGTCGCCGCCGCGGCCTCCGTGCCCGCCTCGTTCACGGAGACGAACGCCTTGTGGACCACGGCGGAGATGGAGAGGCTCCGCTGCCCGTCGATCCCCGAGAAATCCGCCGCGCCGAAGGCGGCGGTCATCCCCAGATCCATGAGCGGCGGGACGAGGTCGAACGTCGACTCCACCTTGAATTTCGGCAGCCCGATGGTGACGTTCCGCGGCTCCAGCGACCCGAGGACGCCGTCGAGGCGCGCGCCGTCGAGGCCGTCCTCGAACGCCTCGATGTCGGACGGCAGCACGAGCACCATCGCGAGCTCGTCGCCGTCATAGGGCATCTCGAGCGCCGCGTAGCCGTCGCCCTCGCCGTAGCGGACCTCCGACGTGGCGGCCATCATCGGCACGGAGACCGTGGAGCCGTCCGCCAGCGTGAAATCGCCCGGGGCCGTGTCCTCCTCCTTGAAGGGGAACTTCCACGCCGCGTTGAAATAGATGGCGTTCGTCAGCACGAGCCGGGTCGCGCCGCTGATGGAGCCTTCCGGCAGGAGGTCCTTGATCCGGTCCTCGGTGCGCTCTGCCACCCACCCGTTGATGATCTCCCGGGCCTCGCTCGTCTGGCCGAAGTCGACGAGGTTCATCCCGGCCCCGTAGTTCTCCGCGAGCACGTCGAGGAACGCGGGCAGGAACGGATAGCCCACCTGCCCCCAGAGCGCGTTGGCGATGTTGAGCTGGAACCCCTCGCCGTCCTGCCCCTCGGCGACCTCGCCGCGGCTCTCGAGCGCCAGATCCAGCGCGTTGAACGCCGGGTGCAGCCGCTCCTGGGGCAGCGTGAAGCGCAGCGCGCTCGCCATCTCCGCCTCCGTCTCCGTGCGCGCGCCCGCGTACGTCATCGCCAGCGCGCTCGACACGCTGTGCGGCGAATAGAACATGTTGCCCGGCGCGCCGCCGAGCTTCCCGTAGAGGTCGAGCGCGAACGCCGTGTTGCCGTCGGCGAGCGCCTCGCGATCGGCGTCGGGCACCGAGGGGTCGAGGATCCGCTGCTTCTCGGAGGTGACGACGCACCCCGGCGTCTCCGGATCGCCGCACCCGGACGGCGAGGGCACCGGGTCCTCCCCGGTGCCGCCGGAGGAGCAGCCCGCGAGGAGCACGGACAGAGGGATGAGGATTGACGAAATTTGGTGATAACGCATGGGCCCCGGCACAGCAGCGCTTGTGCCAAGGGCCCCGGCCTCATCGACCCCCGCGGAGACGGTCGCTCTCGCGGAGGCGACACCCACCGGCGCGGCGCCCGCGATCGCAGGGACAGGGTTGGCCCACCGTGGCACAGGATGCTTTCGTCCTGTGCGGAGACGGCTCGACCCTCACTGCTCGAGGTAGAGGGCGACCTCCGCTGTCCGTCCCTTGGCGTGGGCGATCAGCGTGGCGAGTCCGTTGTTGAAGTCCTCGGGCGTCGTGAGGTGCGTGTGCCCCTCGATCTCGCCCTCCGGCCCGACGACGTACGGCGCGATCAGGTCATGCGCCGCCTTGAACCACGCCTCGGAAGCGGCCGCCTCGTACTCCTTGCTGGCGGCCTGCGCCACGTAGCCGCGGTAGACCTCGAAATAGACGGCATCGTCGAGCAGGTAGCGGACGAGCGGCCATTGCTCGGTCACGTCGGCCATCGAGAGGGGCAGCGCCGTCAGCCCGATGGTCACGCCCGCGTCGGCGTCCGAGAACGCGAAGGTGTGATCCCAGGGGATCCACGTGAACTGCCCGCCCTTGTTCGGGTCCGCGTAGAGATAGTAGTTGTGCGGCAGGCGGCCGTACACGTCCCAGTCCTCGATCACCGCGTTCAGCGCGAACCAGTGCAGGAAGCCGTCGACGTCGAGGCGCGCCTCGAGCCCCGCGCGCCAGGCGGCGGCGTCGGTCCTGTCGGCGTGCAGCGCGTCGAACAGCGCCCGCGCGTCCGAGCGATCGGTGTCGTCCTCGTTGTTCTCCTTGACGATGGTGTCGGGGTCCCACGTCTCCCACCGCGCGCCCGTGCCATCTGGCTTGTAGAGGTTGCCCTTGTGGCCGCCGAAATGGGTGTCGAGGAACGACTCGTCCGACGGCAGCTCGATGCCGGTGTACAGCCCGAAATAGACGGGCCCCTCCCCGTGATCGATGAAGACCCGGTAGAACGCGGTCGCGGGCGCGGGGATCCCCGCCTTGGCGAAGATGTCGGTGCCGATCTTCTCGCGCAGGAGCGAGGGATCCAGGTACCCGCTCGCGAACGACATCGAGTCGAACCCGTAGAAGCGCTGGTTCTTGATCTCGGGATACTCGTCCTCGAATCGGTCGAAGTTGAGGCGCAGCGGCAGCTTCCAGTTGCCCGCGTTCCAGGGCAGGAGCAGGCTCGAGTTGCCCTTGAAGCGGATGCCGACGTGCTTCCACTGCCGATCCTCGGTGGCGACGTCGCACTCGACGTAGACCGGCGTGCGCGGGAGCAGCTCGACGCTGCTGATGAGCCCCGGATCGCCGCCCCCGGGGCCGGGCGGCATGCAGGTCAGCTCGCCCTCGACGTCGGTGCACGCCCCCTCGGTGGCGGTCCCGAAGATGTCGATCGTGCAGGCGGCGTCCGCCGCCAGCCCCTCGCAGGCGGCGATCCAGTCCGGGGGCGGCACGAATTCCCCGGGCTCCTGCGGGGTCGGCTGGCAGGTCAGGCCGCCGGGGAGCTCCGTGCACGCTCCCTCGGCGGGGGCCCCGAAGAGGTCTATCGTGCAGGCGTCGCCGGCCACGAGACCATCGCAGGCCGTGACCCACTCCGGAGGCGGCGTGAATGGGCCGCCCTGCGAGCCGAACTCGCCGGCCATGTCCGTCATGTCGTCGACCATCTGCTGCCACTGCTCGGGCGTGATGGTGATGTCGATGCGGGGAACCCGGTCCTGCGGGAACGCGGCGGCGTAATCCGGCGGCTCCGCGGGGACGCCGCCCGCCTCGCCGTCGCCGCCTGCGCCGTCGCCGCCCGCGCCCTGCCCTCCGGTGCTGCTGCTCGCGCCGCCGCCCGCCCCGGTCGCGCCGGGGTCGTCGGACGAGCCGCAGCCCACGAGAGGCGCGGCCGCCAGCGTGGCGACAGGCAACAGGCAACGAAGAATTCTCAAGGTCATCGATCGCTCCTCAGCTCGCGTTTCGGGGCAATCTTATGTCAAGTATGCTTCGATCGTGCGACGAAACCTCGCGCCAGAAGCGTGCGGCATGCCGTCATCGGCCCGATCGGCCCGAGGCGCAGGCCGGGACATGGTGGAATTTTCCACATCAATCACAAATGATTTTTCCATTCGTGATGCAGCGTAGATTTCCACATGGCGTGGAAGGAGGGCGGCGCAGGCGCGCCGCGCGCCCTCCCGCGACGATCGCGCAGACCCCTCCGCTCCCCGAGGAGAGCAAGGCAGGTCGACATCGACGCGGGAGGGCGGCGGGAGCTATCGAGTCGACGCCGCCGGGGGGCGCGGCACATCAGGCCCCCCGCGGCGCGCGCTCACGAGGGCGCGAGGCACTTGCCGCGCGACGCGACCGATGCCACGTCGCAGGATCATGGGGCCACCCCGTCGCAGGGTCATGGGGCCAGGGGGGAGACGCCGTGATCGGTCTCGACCATGCCCGAGACCGCGAAGCGTGTCGAGGTCCCCGGAGCCGGGCGCGCAGCGACCGGCGACGTCTCTCTTTTCGCAGGGTCATGGGGCCACCCAGGCCCCCGGCAGATCCCGGCAGGGTCCGCGACGCTCAGGAGCAGGCAGGTTCACCCCGCCCCCAGCGACACCCGCGCTCCCGTCGACGAGGGTGGGCGAGGCACGCCGATCGGAGCGAGGGGTCAGAGGCGCGGCCCCGGGCTCGACGTCCTCGCCGAGGCCGCAGCGGTCATCGCCGCCTGCCGCGTGGGTGGGTTGGCGGCTTGCTGCGCGCGGGCACCGGCGCGGCCGTGGTGCTCTCGTCGAGCTTCGGCTTGAGCCGCGGTCTGTACGACTCGCCGTCGATGATGAAGTCGAACGCCGCGTTCTTGAACCGATCGACGGCGCTCTGCGCGAGCAGTACGTCGTCGAACATCGCGAGCCACTCGGCCGTGTCGCGATTGCTCGTGACGATCATCGAAGCGTTGCCTGTACGTTCGAGGAAGAGCTGGTACACGTCGCGGCTCTCTTCCTTGTTCATCGCCTCGAGCGCGAAGTCGTCGAGGATGAGCAGGTCGACGGTCGTGAGCGCGACCATCTCGGCGTCGCGTGAGTTGTCGAGTCTGCTCTGGCGCAGCCTGCGCAGCATCGCGTCCGCGCGCAAGAAGCGTACGCTGTAGCCGTGCTGGCACGCGAGGTGTCCGAGCGCGTTCGCGAGGTAGGTCTTGCCCACGCCGACAGAGCCGAGGATGACGATGTGCTTGTGCTCTTCGAGGAAGCGTAGGCTCGTGAACCCGCCGAGCAGACGCTTGTCGAAGCTGACCTTCGCGGTCTTGTCCCAGAGCTCCAGGCGCATGGCCGGGTCGAGCCCGGCGTCGCGTACGCGGCTCTCCGTCGCGCTGGCCTCGCGACGCGCGATCTCGTCGGTGAGCAGCATGAGCAACAGCTCCTCGTGTCCCATCGACTGCTTCTCGGCGACCAGGAGACGCTCGCGCAGCGTCGCCGCGATCCGGCCGAGACGAAGGCGCTTGAGCGCCGTGATGAGCGCAGGGTCGACTTCGCTCGCGCTCATCACGAGTCCTCCTTGGTCGCGGCAGCCGCCGGCATGCGCGTCGCGAAGTGCTCCGTGCTGCGCGCGAACCGCGGCGTGGGCAGCGCAACGACCGTGCGCTGACCCGTGGACGGTGACGCCGGCGTCTTCGCCGTCTCGAGCATGCGCGCCACGCGCTGCACGTCGACGACATCAAACGCGAGCGCGCTCTGGCAGATCGCCTCGACACGCCCGTTACCGAACTTCTTGCACAGACGCAGCAGCGCGTAGACCAGCCGCATGCGCGTCCAGGGCAATGGCACCGCGAGCAGTCGCTCAGCGTAGACGCCGACGTGCACTCCGCACTTCTTCGCGCTCGCGATGAGCGAGGCGACGTCGCGCACCGCCGCGACGTCCTTGCCCATGGGGTAGTCGCTCGGATCGGTGGAACGCTTGCCCGGCGCGACGCGCGCGTGCACTTTCACGAGCTCCGTGCCGGCGTAGATCCTCACCGACGCGCTGTCGGCGCGGACGCGCACCGTGCTGCCGACGTGGCGGGTGGGCACGCTGTAGAGCGACCGGAGCACCTGCACGTGATGATCGGGGTGGACCTTCGCGTCGGTCCAGTGCGGCACGTCGAACGGCGCTGCCGGCGCCGGCTTCATGGCGCTCCTCTCGCGCGCCTCGAACACCTCGCGCGGTACCTCGCGCGTCGTGCCGTGGACGCGCGCGCCGGCGACGTCGCGGCACCACCGCTCAGCCGACGCGCGCGCGTCGTCGAGGCTCGTGAACGATTCGCCGTCGAACCAGCTCTCCCGCACGTAGGCGACCTGATTCTCGACACGTGCCTTGTCTCTCGGCGACCTGACACGCGCGGCATCCACGAACAGCCCGCGCGTCTGAGCGTAGTCGAGGAAGGCCGGCGCGAGCACGGGGGCGACCTCGTCGGCGCGCAGCACGATGGCTTTCATGTTGTCCGGAATGATCACGCGCGCCATCGCATCGAAGAAGCGCCACGCCGCATCCAGGCCCGCGCACACCGCCACGGTGGTCTGCTCGAACGACGGCCACACGAACTGGTAGCGGCTGTACGCGAGCGTCACCACGAGCACCCACAGGTTGCGAACTCGCTGCGTCGCAGGATCGAACAGCCTGCCCATGAGGCCGAAGTCGACCTGCGCGACCTCGCCGGGCTCGGTATCCGCGACACGAACCGTCGGCGTCTTCTTGCGCCACGCGAGCTCCTCCTTGGCGAAGCGCCAGAGCGTGTCGTAGCTCGCCGTGACGCCGTGGTCGCGCTGGAGCAGCGTGTGGATTTTCCGCAGCTTCAGCGGGCGAGATTGAGCGAGCCAGGCCTCGATACGCACGCGATGCGCGTCGATCTGCTTCCTCTCGTCGCTCGCGTCGGGCACCGGGCGCGCCTGCACGCGTTGGGCGATCGCATGGACCTCCTCGTCCGTCGGCTCGCGGTCGAGCGGCAGTGGCAGCGTCGCCGCGGCCTCGAAGTACCTGCCGACCGTCTTGCGATCGAACCCCGTCTCGCGCGCCACCTGACGCGCGCTCTGCCCCGCCGCACGACGGCGGAGCATTTCCTTGATGTCAACCATGATCAGCTCTCGGTAGGGCATCGGGCTCCTTCCGACGGCGACCCGCGCCGTCGTCGGAAGGAGCCCGTCTCAGATCCCGACCGCGGCGTCCCGAGCTGGCCCCATGAGGCTGCGAAAAACCTCGAAAGCTGGCCCCATGACCCTGCGAAAAACTGGGTCACGCCCCCGCGCGGGTGGCCCCATCCTCCTGCGATTGGGGTGGCCCCATGACCCTGCGAAAAACGCCGTCAGGTGGCCCCATGACCCTGCGAACTGGCAACCGACACGCCCGCCGCGTTCGCGGCGCATGCATTGCTGTACGTCCTGCCGTCGCAGCCGCAAACGGGATTGTACACCTGGGTGCACGCCTGCGGGATGGGCGCGCAGACGCCCGTCTGATCGCCCGCGCCGCACTGCGCCTTGATGTCGTAGTCACAGAAGAAGCCGCGCTCGCACGCGATCCCGGCGAAGCCGCCGCAGACGCCGCCCTGTTGCCCGCCGTCTCCCCTCACCTCACTCGACTCGGAGACGATCGATTCGGGCGCATCGTCGGCCACCTCCACCTGACAGCCCGCGGCGAGCGGGGCCACGGCGAGCGCGAGCCAGACGATGGATGCCATGCGACTGCCCTTGAACCAAGCCTGAACGTTCATGATGTTTCCTCCAATGGCGCCTCGCCGCTCCCGGCAAAGCGATGACCGTACGCGAGCCCCTCCCCTGGAGAGAAAGGGCGCCTTGCGCCGAGCGCGAGCGCGGCGCGTGATCCCTGTCATCCCCCCTGCCGATCGGTCGGCGAGCATGAGAGTCGACTCGACGCGACCTACGTGCGATGAGACCTCGAGCCGACGGTCGCAGCGCCGCGGGGGCACGGTCTCCTTGTCTCCTTGTCTCCTTGTCTCCTTGTCTCCTTGTCTCCTTGTCTCCTTGTCTCCTTGTCTCCTTGTCTCCTTGGCAGGAGTCAGGCCACACGTCGCGCGGCGCGGTTTCCACGGCGTGCACGCCCGGCTGCGGCGTCAGCGGCCGCCCGGATCGGGCCAAAGCTGCGCAAGGTGAGCCTGGGCTTGCGCAACCTGCCCCCGCAGCGTGGCCTGCGCGGCCCTCTCGCGATCACCGATGGCGAGGCGAGCGACGAGCCAATCCAGTGCTTACGAAGAGCGCGTCCATCGCCGATGTGATCGCCGCGCCGCCGTATGCCAGGCGACCGCGTATGCAGGCGACCGCGTATGCAGGCGATCGCGTATGCAGGCGACCGTGAGGCTCGCGCTCTCCCGGCGAGCGCTCGTCGCTCTGCCGGCCGGCCAGCGGCGCGCGCTCGCGCCGCCCCTCAGCCCAGGAGCCCCCGCTCGCCCAGCCACAGCGTCGCGCCGGCTCGGCTGTAGATGCCGAGCTTGTCGTAGGCGTGGGCGATGTGATGCTGCACGGTCTTCTGGGAGATGTGAAGGACGACGGCGATCTCGCGGTTGGTCTTGCCGACCCCGACGAGCCGCAGCACCTCCAGCTCGCGCTCCGTGAGCGCCCTTCGTGACCGGACGAGCCGAGCGCACCCGCCGCTGGCGCGCTCTCCGCTCGGAGGAGCGCTCGGAACGGGATCGGTGGCGAGCAGGTAGTTGTACGTCGTCCCGCGCCCCCCGGCGAGGCGATGGGTCCAGATCGGGTTGGCGCAATAGAGCTCCAGCATCTCCTTCGTGTACCCGATCACGAAGTGCTCGAAATACGGGTGCCAGGCCGGGAGGTCGTGAACTCGAAATTCGACGCCGGCGTCCCGCAGCGCCGCTTCGGAGCGGCTGTCGGTCTCGGAAAAATAACGATGCCAGAGCGTGGGAATCGCCGTGACAAGCGAGGAGATCCCCGGATCTCGGACGAAGCGCTTCAGCGGGCCATCGACGAGCGCCCAGCGCGCCGACTCGGCCCCGAGCTCGAAGAGGGCGTCCTTGCGGTCCGGATAGAAGCGCCGCACGAGCTCGTCGTGGAACGTGAGGAACTCGGGCAGCGGAACCAGGCTGCTGGCCGTGATCGGCTGCCTGAACCACGGATGGCTCAGCGCCATGTCACGAAAGAGGCCTCGCCACGCTTCCGAGCCGAATCTCCGGCTCACCAAGGTTTTCCGCGTCAGGATTGTGGTTCCGCTGACCTTCATGGGAAGCTCGTTGGCGCCTCCCGCTGGACGACGAAGCCGCTCGGGAGGCAGGCTCCCAAAGTATCACTCGCCACGTCGAACGATCAAGGCGTCGGCCACCAACCCGCGAGTTCGCGTGTCACGCCGCAGCTACGATCACGCGGTATTCGCACACCAGCAGCAGATTCTTCTGATGGCGCTGCAGGCCGACAGATCGCGCTGTGGATGCATAGCGTCATTGCATCCCACGGTGGGTCGTATCTCGATGTCAGCGGGGTCGCTCGAACGTGGAGGCGGGTGTGGGCAGGACGGCGACGATCGAGGGACGCCGTGCACGGGAATGGGGGGACGCGCCGCGTCGAGCACGCGGAGCGCGCGTCAGGAGGCGGTCACGGCATGACGTGCCGCTTCAGGACCGGCCAGCCGACCGCGGCGTTGCCGTAGTCGTGGCCCCCTCCCTGCTTCGTGCAGAGGGCCACTTCGACGCCGCCCTCGCAGTTCGAGAAGGTCGAGCAGCCCTTGCTGTCTTCGGCCGATGGCGAGCCCGTGCACTTGTTGATCTGGCCCCACTTCTCGAGGGTCGATTTCGCCCCGAGGAACGTGATGGGCATGCCGCTCACGACCGCGGAGTATCCACCGGCGTAAGGCACGATCGGATCCCCGGTGCTGCGGAACGAGATCACGGTGATCGGGCGCGATGGTTTGCAATCGCCGACGTTCTCCTGCAGGAGATCGAAGGCGGCGGGCGCCACGGCGGCGAACGTATCGGCCGCGTGGCAAGCGAGGTAGTGGGACATTCCACCTCCCATCGAGAAGCCGACCGCGTAGATGCGCTTCGGGTCGATGCAGGCGGTCTCCTGGATCTCGGCCACCATCGCCTTGACGAAGGCCACGTCGTCGGTGTTCTTCACGCAGCAGGGCCCCACGTTCCAGGCGCCGCCCGAGGGGCCGGCGAGCCCTGACGGGAAGGCCATGATCACGCCCTCCGGGTCGGTCTGCGCCGGATACGGCGAGCCCGATCGCTCCGACGGGCCAGAGCCGCCGAGGGGGTGGAGGTCCACCACGAGAGGCACCGGCTTGCTGCCGTCGTACGCGGCAGGGACATGCAGGACATAGCTGCGGTTCGAGCCGCCGACCGTGATCGTCTTGTTCGTGTCGCCGGCCCTCAGCGCGGTCGACGGGCAGGTGATGGGCTCGCCGCCCCCCGCGCCGCTCGTGCTGGTGGCGCCCCCCGCGCCGCTCGTGCTGCTGGCGCCGCCGCCCGCGCCGCTCGTGCTGGCGCCGCCACCCGCGCCGCTCGCGCTGGCGTCGCCACCCGCGCCGCTCGTGCTGGCGTCGCCACCCGCGCCGCTCGTGCTGGCGCCATCGCTGCCGGTGCTGGTGCCGCTGGCCGGGCCCGTCGACACGCTGCCGCTGCCCGAGGTGCTGCTCGTGCTGGCGCCGGCGGCGGGGCCGCCGCCGCCGTCGCCACCGGCGCTGGTGGTCCCATCGCTGTCGCCACCGCAGCCCCAGAGGGAGATGCCGAGCGCTCCCAACACCAGAATCAGCTTCGGTAAACTCGTTCGTCCGTACGTCATTGGTCAGCACCTCTGTCCGGTGGGTTCAAGACCGCCATCCGGTGCTCGGGTCACGTCCTCGGAAGCGCGGGACAGCGCCGCCCTGTCTTCCCGGCTCACCGTCCGTCGTCACATCACCCGATGCACGTGGCTGTCATATCCGAGGTCGCTGGCTCGAGGCATGGGCATACTGGCCTATGCCTCGACGCCGCAGCCGCGCGCCGCCCCGGGAGCATCTCCAGGCGTTCCTGGAACGCGCAGAGCGCGCCGGTCCTCCCGGAAGGGCGCCGGAGGCCCGGGCACGGTCGATGATACGGCGACGTGTTCCGTGGAGATCGTGCCCATGGAGAGGGGCTGCGCGCGACGCCCCGCGACGCGCCGACAGCAGGCGGTGCTGGCCTTCATCGTGGCGTGCCTTGCCGCCGTCCTCCTCTCCCCGGTCCACCTGGCGCGGCGTGACCCGGGCGCCCTTGTCGTGTCCATCGAATTCGACGACACGCTGGCGGATCAGCTCTCCGTGCGATCCATCCTCGCCGAGCACGGGATGCATGCCACGTTCTTCGTGAACAGCGGTGTACTCGACCGCCCCGGCTACCTGACCGTCGCGCAGCTCCGCGCGCTCGCGTCCGACGGCCATGAGATCGGCGGCCACACCGTCAATCACGTGCGGTTGCCCGGGCTCAGCGCCAGCGAGCAGCGCCGGCAGATCTGCGATGATCGCCGCGCCCTCCTCGCGCTGGGCTTCGCCGTGAGCGACTTCGCCTACCCCTGGGGCGCTCACGACAGCGTCAGCACCGCGCTGGTGCGCGCCTGCGGTTACGACAGCGGAAGGCGCGCGGGAGGGCTCGCGTTCGCCTCCTGCATCTTGTGCCCACGGACGGAGTCCATCCCTCCCCGCGACCCGACCGCCACCCGCGCGCCCGGCTCCCTCACCCGCAGCCAGGGCGTCCCCACGATCAAGGCTCTCCTCCGCGGCGCGCAGCAGGACGGCGGATGGATACAGCTCATCTTCCACCATGTCTGTGACGCCTGCGGCAAATACAGCATCTCCAGACAGGACTTCTCCACCCTCGTGGACTGGCTCGCGGAGGAGCGCGACGCGGGCCGCGTCGTCGTCCTGACCGTGCGGCAGGTGATCCGCGGCGAGGTGCCTCGCTAGGCGGCCTGTGCGCGTTCCGCCATCCCTCCCCCGCGCGCATCGCCGACGCCAAGCGCCTGGGCCTGATCCGCACGACGTTCGACTTCGAGCCCTGGGTCGATCGCAGCTTCCTCGATCAAGTCCTGAGAGAGGAGAAGCTCGAAGGCTTCTGGAAGCCCCGCACGCTGCCCTGACGCAGCCAGGGGGCGACCGACCCCGACTACTTCGCGGCCTGCTCGTTCGCGTAGGGGTTGAGCTCGTTCGTGTAGACGCGGCTCAGGGAGATCTCGCCCGGCTTGAGCTCCCCGCTCTTGACCATCCAGTCGATCCAGACCTGGAAATCGCGCTCCGCGATCAGGCCGCCCTTGCCGGCGACGCCGTAGCTGCGCCAGAACTTGATGACCGAGTCCTCCTCGTTCCGACCGCGCTTCTTCATCAGCGCGATGCAGCGCGCCACCACCGTCTCGCGCGGCGTGTCCCGGGCCCATTCGACGGCCCTGGCCGTCGCCTCGACGAAGCGCCGCGCGGTCTTGGGGTTTTGCTTGATGAAGCTCGTCTTCATCACGTAGCTGCCCGCGGTGAACTTGCCGTAGAGCTCGTAGTCCGAGAACAGCGAGCGAATGCCGCCGCGCTCGAGGGCGCGATCGCGGTAGATGTCGCCGAGCGTCGCCACGTCGACCTGCTTCTCGCGGAGCAGCTGCTCGCCGTTCACCGGGGGAACGACGAGCAGCGTGACGCGCCGGGCCTCCTCCGGCGCGAGCTGGCCCCGCGACAGAAATTCCTTGACCATGAACTCGCTGTGAGCGCCGAGCGTGTTCATGGAGATCGTCTTGTCCAGCAGATCGCGCGCGGTGCGCAGCGGGCTGTCGTTCAGCACGTAGAAGCCGCTCTGGCGGTGCTCGTCGACACCGTAGTAGCCCGCGACGGCGAGGATGGGCGCCTTGGCCGCGATCAGCTTGATGATGGCGCCGTTGAAGGCGCCGCCGAAGTCGGTGTCGCCCGTGACCACGGCCTGCACGCTCTGCGGGCCGCTCACCGTGCTGCCGACGAAATTCAGGCGGATCGGCGCGAGGTAACCGAGATCCTCGGCGAGCTCGATCGGCGACACCGTGCCGTTGTTGCCCTGATAGCGGAGCTCGAGCGTCTCGAACTCGCCCTCCGGTCCGGCGGCGGAGGCACGCGGAGCGTCGTCGCGCGAGCAGCCCACCGCGCCGCACGACACCAGCAGGGCGAAAAGGTGGACGACACGCAACGCGGCGCGGAGCAGGTCAGCAGGGAGGGGACGCGGAGCAGTCATATCCGTTATATTAGACGATCATCCGTTAGAATACAAGCCTCTCCTCTTGCCGAAGAACTGGCGCATGCGTCAGAACGCGTGGCCCTCGACGTGCCTGGCACAGGTCTTTCTTGAACGCCGTCTTGCATCAAACCGCGCGCCTTTCTCGGGATCTTTCCACGCGCGGCCATGGCACTCTTTGGCACAGGAGCGAATCCAATGACAGACCTTCGACCGACGTGGCTTCATCTCGGCCCCGTGTTCTCGCTCGCGATCGCCCTTTCCGGCGCGCTCGCGGGCTGCGGGCCGCTCGGCTGGACGACCTGTGAGTACGACGGCGTCGAGTACAGCCCCGGCGACGAATTTCGTGACAAGGAGGGGTGCAACAGCTGCTCCTGCACGGAGGACGGGAACGTCGCCTGCACCGATATGGCGTGCATCGCCGAGTGCACGTGGGGAGGGGTCACCCGCGCGCCGGGCGAGTCGTTCCCTGCCGGGGACGGGTGCAACAGCTGCTTCTGCATGGAGGACGGGAACGTCGCCTGCACGCTGATCGAGTGCACCGGCGGCTGCATCTACGACGGGCTCGCCTACCCGCCCGGTGAGTCCTTCCCGGCGTCCGACGGGTGCAACACCTGCACCTGCGATCCCTCGGGCTCCGGGAGCGTCGGCTGTACCAAGATCGCGTGTCACGGCTGTGAACGAGACGGCATCGGTTACGCGGCGGGGGCGCCGGTCCCACCGGACGACGGCTGCAACAGCTGCACATGCAACGCGGACGGCGAAATCGTGTGCACGGACGTGGCTTGCCCGGAGGGCTGCACGTATGGAGGCGTGGAGTACAAGCCGGGCGACAGCTTCCCTGCCTTCGACGGCTGCAACACCTGCACCTGCACCGCCGGCGGGGGCGTGGCCTGCACCGAGCGTTATTGCGGCTGCGACCCGTCGAGCGAGTGGTGGCGCCAGTACGTGAGCACCAGCCCGGAGGAGTGCACGCTCATCGACTTCGCCTGCACCGGAGGCCTGACCTACGTCTCCAACGAGTGCGGCTGCGGCTGCGAGCAGGACCCGAGCTGCCCGCCCTCGTTCAACTGCATGCCACCTCAGGCGTGCGACGTGGACGAGATCAAGAAGCGCTGCCCGTACTCCACGATCGCATTCTGAGCGGATACGTCGCGCTCGCCCCGCGAGGACCCGCGCGTCTCCTTCCAGTAACGCTCGCGCTTCGCGCCGATCTTCGGCCCGATCCCGCGGGCGCGCCCCCGCGCGGGGTGATCCTGCGGCCCGTGCCCGAGCTGGGCACCGTGTGTTACCGGCGCGTCACCCGCCGCGGCGCCGAGCTGCCTCCGGCGGCCGAACGGCTGGCGGCGCGGATCGTGGAGATCGGCAAGGGCGCCGCGCGGGCAGGGTGATGGCCTGTCGGGCGTGGAGCGGGCTACGACCGCTCCACGGCGCTCCGCAGCAGCGCCACGGCGGCCTCTCGCAGGATCGGCCCGTCCACGCGCACGGCGGGCGAGGCGTTCGCCAGCACCTCGTGGCAACGCACCGGCAGAGCTCGCCCGCCGAGCACCGCGATGATGTCCGGCGTGCTGGCAGCGTAGACGATGCGGCTCACCCCCGCCCAGAACAACGCCCCCGAGCACATGGCGCAAGGCTCCCCGCTGGCGTACACGGTGCCGCCCGCGAGCGCTTCCGGGCCGTGCGCCGCCGTCGCTTCGCGGAACAACACCACCTCGGCGTGAGCGGTGCAGTCGCCCCGCCCTGCGTTGGCCGTTCGCCGCTGGTTGCCGCTCACCTGGAGCACCTGGCCGCCTTGAACGAGCACGGCGCCGAACGGCATGTTGCCGGCGCGCAGGGCGTCGCTCGAGGCGTCCACGGCGAGCTGCATGAAGCCAGCGTCAAGGGGGTCGTCTGCTGGATGGGTCATGGTCAACCGACCTCGCCGTTCACCGAGCTCGAGCGCGAGATCACGCCTGCGGGCGCGCGGCGCACAGGCGTCACACGGAGACGGAGCTGACCGACCGGGCGTGCCATGCCGCCCATCATGAGGTCGAGCCATGCGCGCGGCCGGCGAAGCACCTCGATCCGGAAGTCGCGCAGGAGCACGGTGAGCGCGATTCCCAACATCGTGTAGGCGAGCGTCCGGCCAGGGCAGAGGTGATGGCCGAGCCCGAACGCGCCAAACCGCCGCTCCTTGACTGCGGGGCTCTGGAAGGCGTCCGTCTTCATATCGCAATACCGATCGGGCTCGTAACGAGACGGATCATGGTAGAACGACGAATCGCCGTTGACGAGCCCCATCGACATCCCGATGAGGCTGCCGGCCGGGATCAGGTGGCCGCCCAGCTCCACCGGCCTCCGCGAGAGGCGCCAGAGGCCGCCGTTGCCATGGAGGCGCAGCGACTCGTTGATCGAGCGGAGCAGCACCGGCATGCGGCAGAGCGCGCCGAGATCGAGGGCTTGCCCATCCTGGAGGACGCGAGATTGCTCCTCGAGCACCGCGGCGAGCGCCCGCGGGTGCTCGAGCAGCTCCGACAGGCTCGCGGCGAGGCTCATGGCCGTGTTCGTGTGCGCGCCGAGCACCGCGCCCATCACGGCGAGCGCTGCATTGCGGAGCTGCTCGGGCGTCGCGGCCGTGGGCTCGTCCCCGAGGGAACTCTTGATCACCGCATGGAGATAACCTTCCGGGTCAGCGCTGCCCTCGGCCGCCACGCGCCGCACCTCGCTCATGAAGATCGAGAGGATGCGCTCCCGCGCCTGCTTGCGGCGCTTCGCCGAGGGCGTCTCGATGGGCAGGAAGAAGCCCGTGAGGTTCAGCTCGCTCTCGAGGATGTGGAACTGGCGCGCGAGCTCGTCGCACAGCGGCTCGGAGATGGTGTCGCCGCAGACGAACCGGCAAGCCATGTGCAGTACGAGGTCGTTGGCGAGCGCGAGCGCGTCGATCTCGCCGCCAGCGAGCCGTGCGCGCAGGAACCGCGCCGTGAAATCCGCGAGGGGGCCGCTCTGGCGACGCACGGACGCGCCGGAGAGCGCGCGGAGCACGTGGGGCTGGATCTCGACGAAGAGGTCTTCGCCGAGGATCCTGCCGGCGAGCCGCCGGTACGCGTCCACGAGGTTCAGCTCTTCACCCGCGTCGATGAAGCGCTGTGTGGCGTCCTTCCCGCCGACGAACGTGAGCGGCAGCCCGAACAGCGATAGGGTAAATACATCACCAAGCGCCTCATGGCCTGCGCGCTGGAGCTCGGTCGGGTCGGCCAGCAGCGCGATCGCCGTGCCGATGCCCGGCACGATCGCCCCCAGCCGCGGCGGCCCCGCCCCCTTGGACCGGGGCTCGGCACGGACGAGCGCCCGCACGATCTTCCGCCGGGTGCGGCCGGTGAGCGGCTGGAAAGCGCTGCTATCCACCTGCGATCGAGATGTATTTTGCATGGGATGGTGACTCCAATGTTCGATGGGAGCGAGCGTTACGACCACTGTCAAGAGAAGAGCCGAATGCCACGAGCCCTGCGGTGCGGCACGAGATGTGCCAACCTGTACTAACCCGAGATATGCCAACCAACGTGCAACGTGCCAACACTGAACTTTTGAGCGAGCTCGGTCGGGCGATTATGATAAGAGAAGATCCATGAGATCGCTCGAAGCGGCGCTGCGTGCCTGGAGCGCCTTCTTGCTGTTCACCATCACCCCCGCGAGCGGATCGCCTTCGGCCCGCGGCAGCTCTGCCGAGGACGGACGGAGCGATGCCAGCGGGGTTCGCGACGGCGCTCCCCGGACGCGCGAACCGAGCTTCGCCGATTGCCGTGGGGCGAACACCTATACGTTCAACACCGCATTGTCGGACACGCGCTGCGCGGGCCCCGGCCTCGTGGTCTTCGCAGATTCGGAAGTGGAGGCGCTGGGATGCGCCGCCGCGAGGGCCGCGCTCCAGGGGGTTCGGCTCGCCCCGGCGGGGGTGGCGCGAACGCACGCGATATGCGTCACCAGTCCCTTCGGGAGGTCGACCCAGCACGTCGTGGCGTACTCTCAGGATGACGCCAAGACGTGCGCGCGCTCCTATGTGTGCGCGGCACTCGGCAACTGCACCGCCGCGCCGAACGCGTGTCAGTGACGTCGCCTCGCTGGATCGCCGCGGCGGGAGCGAGCCTCCGGGGGAGAAGACACGAGGTCCGCTGCACGGCGGCCGAGGCGAAGAGGCGCATCGGTGGCCTGCGCTCGATGCTGACCGCCACCCCGAGGATGCCCGGGTGGCCTTCTCCGCTCCCCTCGCCTGCATGGCGTGAGCGGGTGCCGGGAGGCGCGCGGCAGCGGCATTTGACCGGACGCCTGTTCCCGCGCGCCTGGCGAGTCCGCTCGGCGGGGCCTTACCCGAGCGCGCGCTCGACGTTGCCGGAGACATTGCCGGCGCGGCGTGCGCGGATGGTCTTCGGGATCCGGCTCCTCGCGCACGTAGTCGACACCACCCGGTCGCCCGGACCGGCCCAGCTTGCTTGCAAGCTCTCGACTGTCGGAGCGTTCGTGCTACTAAGGCGCTCCCCATGAACGCCTCGGACGCGATCAAGGAGCGGGTGGACCGCTTTGTAAAGGACATCCTGAGCCTGGTCGAACGAGTTCAGGACGAGCACCGCGCCGCAGCGCACCGGACTGTGACGACGATGCTGGCCGATCTGGGACGGCCAGCGGCGAACGCCTCCTCGGAGCGCCGTCCGAAGCCCCGGAAGCAGCCCGCGCACGCCAAAAGGAGCGTGGCGAAGCCTACGAGGAGCGTGGCGAAGCCTACGAGGAGCGTGGCGAAGCCTACGAGGAGCGTGGCGAAGCCTACGAGGAGCGTGGCGAAGCCTACGAGGAGCGTGGCGAAGCAGGGCGCGCTCTCGGGAGCGTCAAGCTCCTCGACGACGGCACCGTCCACGAGGACGACCTCGGCACCGGCATCCGGCGCGGACCGAACCACGGCTGGCACGATGACCGCGACGGGGGCCTCCACGAGCGATCGGGAGGCTGTGGTGCTCGAAACCGTTCGAGCGCTCGTGCGAGGGACGGCGACGGAGATCGCCACGCGCAGCGGGCTACCGAACGGGAGCGTGTACGTCACGCTTCGCGCGCTCGTCGCTCGCGGCCGCGTCGCGAGAGCCGGGACAGCGAGGGGCGCCGAGTACAGCCTCGTCTCGTCCGGCGGGATCCGGCCCTTCAAGCGCGTGAAAGCTGCGAGGCCCACCAGCCCTGCGGAGATGGAACAGACCGCCGACGCCGCGCTCGCAGAGTAGAAGATTCCACTCACGCACGAGATCGTCGCGGCGCGTTGCAATCAGGTTGAGAGCCAGAGAGCATCAACATGAAGGCGGGATGGCAGGAAGAGAAGCTCACGAATTCTTCCTGACCTCCTCATGCCCTTCGGTCCGGAGTCGCACAGCGTTTTCGGCTCGGCACCCGCGAAGCTGAACCGGGTGAGCTCGTCGACGAGCGGCTCGTGGAAGAGCGAGCGGCTCGTGGAAGAGGAAGAGGAGCCGGAGGTCGTTCAACGCTCGCCCGACATCATGGTCGAGGTGGTCTCCCCTATCCCGCGGGACGCGCGACGCGACCGTGTCGAGAAGCTCCACGAGTACGCGTCTTTCGGGGTGCGCTGGTATTGGATCATCGACCCGCAGGAAAGGACGCTCGAGCCTCCTCGAGCCAGGAACCGATCGCTGCTACGTGCACGCGCGCTCGGCGGCCGACGGGATCGTGGGCAGTGTTCCCGGCCTGGAGGGACTCTCGCTCGATCTCGACGCGCTCTGGAGCGAGGTGGAGCTGCTCGGTCCTGAATCCGGAGAAGGAGCGCTCGGAGACCCGAAGGCCCAGTAGCGTTGCCGCACCTCGTGCGGCATCTACCTGAACCTCCAGCCGACGCTCGGCGCATCGCCAAGCTATTGGAATTATTAATGAATTGCGTCCCCAGCGGGATTCGAACCCTGGAAACGCGTCGAGATCCGCAGGAATCACGTAGGCTTCCGCATGCTGACGGCGAGGTGACGAGGCAGACAGCGGCGGCTAAGTGCGCGGAACCTCGTGAGCCGGACGAATCGCGGACGAAACCGGAGGACGCGCGGACGGTGCTGCTCCGCCAGCTCGCGGAAGGCATGAGAGCGGCGCTCGCCGAGGGCAACGTCGAGGCGGCGCGCATCGCTCACGAGACCATCGGCCGCCTGCTCGGCGCGCCCGGCGCCGACGCGGGCGGCGTCATCGACCTCGCCGCCGAGCGCAGCCGGCGCGGCGGGTAGCGACGGCTGGAGGTAGGCGCCCAGCCATCGCCCTGGGCGCGACCTCTTGCGACGATCGCCGGGGTCGACGATGCTGGGCGCGGGGCGGCGTCGGTCCACGACCCGGGTCCGGTGAGCCGGTCTCCGCCCGCGTCGCCATCGCTTCCTCCTTCGTCGCGATGGGAACAGGTAGCCGGCGACGCACGGGGGATCACGATGGCGTTGGCTGGGCGGTTACGTTGCTCAAATCTAACCGAACGGTTAGGAGGTGGAGGCGGCACTGATCGCCGATGGCGGCTCGCCAGATCGCGTGCGCGGCCCGGCCCGGTCCGAAGCCTACTGAAGGGAACTATCAGATGAAGTACTCCGTCCTCGGTCCGGCCGGCGTCCGCGTCTCGAAGGTCTGCATGGGCACGGCCACCTTCGGGGTGGCCCCGAGCTCGCAGGACGCCGACGCCGTCGTGGCGGCGGCACTGGACCTCGGCATTAACTTTTTCGACACCGCCGACGTGTACGGCAACATGCCCGTCTTCGACCGCGCCGGGGCGGCGCTTGCATGCACGAGCTCCGGTGAGAGCGCCGAGCCAGCGGGCTCTCGCGGCGCCCGACAACAAGGTAACATGGGGGTCGTGGTTAGACGGTCGGACTGCCTCTACTGCGGCGGGGACCCAGGGTCCTGACCACCAAGGAGACCCAGCATGGCCCGTCCCCCGCCGTCCGAACCCACGCACCAGGCCGCCGTGCGGCTGCCCGTCTCGCTCGTCGCCAAGGTCGACCGTTACCGCGTGGGCAAGACCACACCCACCGGCGGCGACCTCACCCGCGGCGACGTCATCCGCGAGGCGCTCGCCGCGTACCTCGCCGACATGCCTGCGCCGCGCGCGAAGAAGGGTAGCTCGAAGTGAGCGACGAGAAGGCACAGCCGCCCGCTGGCGACACCAAGGCCATCACCAAGCGCCCCCGCAAGACGCCCGCGCCCCGCGAGCCGGTCGACGACGTCGAGCCTATCGACCAGCAGCCGACCGACCGTGCGTCGGTCGTCGCACACCTTGGGCTGGTTGTGCTCCTAGCGGCGGTGCTCTGGGTCTACCGAGCCGCCGACTACAAGGTGCTCGGGGTCGCGGTGTCCGGCGTCGTCGTTGCGCTCATCGCGGTGCGCTTCGACCGCATCAAGAAGCTGACGAGCAAGCTCGTCACCTTCGAGACCCGACCGGCCGTCGACAACGCGAACGCCGCCGCGACCCGCGCCAACAAGGCCGCCAAGGTAGCCGATGCGAAGGCAGAAGCGGCGCACGGTGCGGCACTTGAGGTCGACGCGCGCGTGAAGGAGATCGACGAGTCGCTCGCCGAGATGCGCAAGCTCGCCGTGGCGACTTCACATGTCGCGCTCGACGTCCTTGCGCGCACGGCTATCCTCGGCGCGATGCCTTGGTCGCAGAAGTTCGAGCTGCGCGGTGCCCTCAGAGCGCGGCTCGAAGCGCTCGGCATCAGCGCCGAGGACATCACGCGAGCCGACGCGTACTTCGTCTCACTGGCGCGCTACCGACTAGTGCACCACGTCATCTTCGCCGCACGCGAAGAGTGCAAGGCGCGCCAAGGTGGCAAGGCGGACGCGGTCTACATGGCGTTCCAACAGCGCACGATCGATGCCCTCTCGTTCGAAGACGACCTCCGTGTTCCAGACCGCGCAGGTCTCGTCGAGCTGGTCTCCGAGTACGACTGCGACGCCGTACGCGCGGCCCTCGCCGACCTCGACCACTGGGACGCAACTGGGACGCTGACGTCGCCGGACTTGCTGGACCGGAAGCTGCGATGAGCGGCTCCAAGGCCACCGGTGTCCGGCGCGAAGTCCTGGATCCGAGCGTGCTGCGCGGCGCGTCGGTTGCCGACCTTGAAGCGCTGCGTACACGCGGGTTCGTCATCTCGCTGCCCGTGTTCGGAATGATGGAGGTCTGGTCGAGGGCAGTCCGGGACGACAAGCCGGGGCTGATCTTCGCGGCGCTGCGGTGCGCGCTTCCGCGCCTCGACGAACATGAACCGTTCGTCGTCACGGGAGGGCACCAGGCGCGCGAGGTGGGGACTGTACCGCCGCACATCGCCCGCCTCTTCGCAGGCGAACACAGGCCGCGAGGACGTGCCGTCCGCGCGGAGCTGCTGCGCGTCCTGGAGAGCAGCATGTCGGACGACGAGTTCGCGCTCTACCGCGACCTTGTCAGCGGATTCAAAGACCAACGCGAGTCGTACAAGCGCACCCTCGAAGAGTTGTGGAACACGCCCTCAACGATCGATCCCACGAAGCCCATGACGACCAACTGATGCTCGACGCTGTCTCCACGCCGGCTTTCCTCGCAACCGAGGACCGTGGGCTCCTCAGCGACGTGCGCGACTCCGGCAGCTACCAAGCGCCCTGGGTGCGCACGCTCCGCGAGCTGCTCACCACGCCGCTGCCGAGAGGTGTGCCCTGGGGAGCGGGCGCGGAGCGGGAGCGTCGGCGGTGGTTGCGTGAAGCAGGCGGTGCAACATGAGCGTCGTCCGTCGCGTGGTGCTCGACACCTGCGTGCTGCGCTCCACCTCAGCGGGTGACGTTGACGCGCTCCGCACCCGCGGCTTCGCCGTGTCGCTGCCGATGTTCGCCGTGTCCGAGGCGTGGGCTGCAGCGCTGCGCGACGGCGCCCCAGGCAAAGCGTTCGGCCCGATCTCTCGCGTGCTGCCGCGCCTCGACCCGGAGCTGCCCTTCGTGCTTGGGCCGGCGCACCTCGGGCAGCAAGCCAACGCGCTCAACGTGGCGGCGCGGAAGCGGTTCGCGGCCGAACACCGGGCGCGAAGCACCAAGCTACGCGACCGGCTCGTCTACGAGTTGGGACGCGGCATATGTGACGCAGCCTTCCACCGCATCGGCGAGCTTCTCGACAAGGGACTGAACGAACTCGCCGACCAGTGGGTCGAGAGCCTGCAGGAGATGTGGGCGCGCGAGGTGAACCCGGCCGCGGCGGCAGTGCCAGAGCCGGAGATGCTGAAGCGCTCGCTCTTGAGGTTCGGCTCTCACTACCACGAGAGGCCGGAGCGCTTCGACGCGCAGCTGCGTGTGATGTTCCTGCTCATCATCCGCGCGGCCCGTCACCAGGGGAAGCAGCCGCAGCCGAACGACATCGAGGACGTCGGCATGCTCGGGTGCATTGCCGCACCCGCGTTCCTCGCGACCTCGGACGTCCGCTTGCTCAGCCTCGTTGATGAATCCGACAGCTACCAGGCGCCTTGGGTGCGGACGGTGCCCGAGCTGCTCACCGCGGAGCTGCCGCGCGGTGTCCCATGGGGCGAGTCAGCGAAGCGGGCCCACCGAACATGGAAGCGTTCGCGTTGATCGATGGCAATAATTGGTGTTCAAACAAACGGAACGAACGCAATAAACATCGCTAAAACAAGCCGATTTCGGTTGCTCGCGAATGCGTCAGCCCCGTAATTTGATCACCACGCGGCGCCCGGCGCCGCGCTCCATGCGGGCCTAAGACGCGCGCGCGAGGAACGCCCCGGCGACGGTTGGTACCCGCCCCGGGGCATGGCCAAACCTGAGTGGAGGTTCGACGTGAAGAAGAGAACACCTGCGCCCGCTGGAGGCAACTCGGCCGCTGCCGAACCGCGCGGCTTCGAGCGCTGGCGTGCCAGCGTGGACCCGACCAGCGACAAGTGGGACGACCCCCAAGCGCCCGAGCCCGCCGCGCAACCCGACCAGAAGGCCCGTGCCGAGTTCTCGCGACGCCTCGCCGCCCTGGTTCTCGCGGAGCTGTTGCCCGGAGGCGCGTCGTGAAAGTGGCGCTCTACCTCCGCAAGTCCACCGACGAGCAGCAGGACTCGCTCGAGGTCCAACGCGCCTGCCGAGGCGTTCGCCGCGACCCAGGGCTGGACGGTGGTGGGAGCCTTCGAAGACGCCGGTATCAGCCGCGATGAGTTCAAGTGGCGGCCCGGATGGTTCGCGATGAAGGCCGCTGCCGAGGAGGGGCGATTCGCGGCGGTTGTGTGCCGCGACCTCACGCGCATCGGTGGCCACGCAGCGCGCGTGCCCCTCTGGGTTGAAGAGCTGCGGGAGGTTGGTGCCCAGCTGTGGACATACATCGACCGGCGCGAGGTCAAGGTCGACACCGCCATGGACCGCTCTTGCTTGAGCCACTGCGAATCTCCGGGCGACGTCGAGGGAGAACGCATCCGCAGCCGAACCAAGGAGCACCTGCTCAGGAAGCACCGCGACGGTCACGTCGCAGGGGGCGGGTCTACGGGTATCGACGCAGCCGGCGTCATCTGTTGATGATCGCGGCAATCCGCGGAGATTCGGTGAAGTTCACCGGTGAAATCCGCGCCCGGTGCCGGTGAAACCCGCACCCGACGCCGGTGAAGTTCACCGGTGAAGAGGCCGCTCAGTGCTTTTTGGTGCGGCGCTGCTTGGTGCGGATGGCACTCAGCTCCTTGGCTTCCTTGAGCCGGTAGCTCTCGGCCTCGATCTCGATCACCTCGGCCCGGTGCACGAGCCGGTCGACGAGCGTAACGACGCAGGCGGCGTGCGGAAAGACCTGGCCCCAGTCGGAGAAGGCCTTGTTCGTACTGAGCAGGATCGGCTTCTGCGCGTCGTAGCGACGGGTGACGACCTCGAATAGCAGGTCGGCGTAGCGGCCATCGTAGGAGAGATAGCCGACTTCATCGATGCAAAGAAGGGCTGGAACCGTGTAGCGGTGCAGCCGGCGCGCGAGCGCGGCCGAGGACTCCTGCGCGGCGAGGTCGGCAAGCATGTCGCTCGCGGTCGAGAAGCGGACCGTGTGACCGCGGACGACGGCCTGGTGGGCGACGTTCTTGAGGATCATGGTCTTGCCGACGCCGTTGGGGCCGACGAGCACGGCGTTGTGGCCGGTGGCGAGGAAGCCGGGAGCGAAGAGGTCGTCGACGGCCTCGCGGTCGATTTTCTTGGGCCAGGACCAGTCGAAGTCCGCCATGGGCTTGAAGGCGGCTACGCGGGAGTTTTTGAGGCGGCGATCGAGGCTGCGTTTTTGGCGCTCGCGCTCCTCAATGGCGAGCACCTCGCGAAGCCAGGGCTTTTCGGCGAGCTCCTCCCAGCAGGCCAGCAGACCAAACAGGCCGAGGCTTTTCAGGCGGGCCTTGGTCTCGGTGGGCGTTAGATCGGTCATGGCGTCGGGTCCTTCTTCAGGGCGTCGTAGGTGGCGAGCGAATGCGGCGTGACGACGAGGGCGGCGTGCTGGCCGCGCGTGACGGGGATCGAGACTGGAGGCGGCAGGTGGCGCTCGGAGCGCCGGCGGTCGATCACCTGGCGCACGGCGCCGACGTGAATGGTGTCGCGCTCGAGCACCTCGACGAGCGCCTCTTCGAGCTCGGCGGCGCCGACGGCGTCGAGCAGGTGCAGAAGCCGGGCGATGGCGCTGCCGACGTTGTCTCCGCGCTCGGCGAGGATGCGCAGGAATGCCTGGCTGCTGCGGGCGGCGCGGGCGAGGCGATCGAGGCCGCGATGCTCGCGGGCGCGGCGCTTCTCGTCGACCAGGCGCTGGATGTGCTCGGGTTGCTCGATCTGCTGGCCGCGGTCCCACGAGCGGACATGGGTCGCGACGATCTCGTTGCCGTCAGCGATGCGCACCTGTTCGAGGTCGGCGAGGACGACGAGCGTGCGGCTCGTCCGGTCGTGGGGAACAGAATAGTCGTTGAGATCGAAACGCGCGTAGGGGGTCTTTCCGATCTCGACCTCGACGCGCTCATGGGCTGGAAACGGCGTGTCGGGGTGCCCGAGCAGCACACGGCTCTCGTCGTCGAAGGCCTGCCGCACGGTGCGGGCGCGGTCCTCGACCCAGGAGCGATCGAGCGCTGCGGAGCTGGTCCACTCGGTCGCTTGTCGGTTGAGGTCGTCGAGATCGGTATAGGTCCGGGCCTCGAAGAATGCCTCGCGGACGTAGCGGATGGCGCGCTCGACGCGGCCCTTCTCGTTGCCGCGAGCGACGGCGACGGGGCGCGGCTCGAAGCGGTAGTGCGCCGACAGAGCCAGGAGCATGGGGTGGAACCGGATCGCGTCGCCGTGACGCTCCACGACAGCGCTCTTGAGGTTGTCGTAGAGCAGCACGCGCGGGACGCCGTCGATGTCGGCGAACGCCTCGACGTGCCCGCGAACGAAGAAGGGCATCGCTGCGCTGGGGAAGAAGCGCAGGAAGATCCGCCGCGAGTAGCTGAGCACCATGACGAACGCCCAGAGCGGGCGCAGCGCCCGGCCGACAGCCAGCTTGCCGAAGTGCGCCCAGTCGACCTGCGCTTGCTCGCCGGGCAGCGTGCGCAGCCGCTGGAATGCCTCTGCCGGCTTCTTGGGGCGGAGACGACCGATCACTCGGCGCAGATGATCGGGACCGCCCGGATAGCCGCGCTCCTTGAGCATGCCGAAGAGGCGACTCGAGCGCAGCGAGGGATACTTGCCGAGCTGCTCGACGATGAAGGGCACGAACGGGTCGACCATCGACGGGCGCGGCGCGACGACCTTCGGGTCGACGCCCGCTTGCCCGAGCACGCGCTGAACGGTGGTGTGGTGCAGCCCGAGCTGAGCGGCAATGGTGCCCACGGGCCACTTCTCACCGTGGTAGAGGCGCAGCACCTCGGCCTCCTTCTCTTTCGCGATCACCGCCGCCTCCCGTCACCGCGGAGGGCTTCGTGGGACGCGGGGAGCGCGTCGGTGAACAGCTGACCGAGCGCGCCGCTCGCGCAGGGCCCAGGGCGGAAGCCGCGCTCCGCAGAGCGAGCAGCGGCCGACATCTCGGATCCAATCGTCATTGTTGTCCTTTCGGCCGGGGGTGATCTCCGGCGCGAGCTGGGACATCGACGCGGCCGCGGCTTGTGTCACCCTGTGATGCGTCACTTTCTGCGCGGAGAACTTGTCCCGCTGCCGGTCCCGATACCGGGCCTGGCGAGCGGCATGGAGGCGGCGAGCGCGAAGCTGCGTCTGGTAGGCCGCGCCGGCGCGGCGGAGCGACTCACGACGCTGGAGCGGGCGGCAGTCGGGGCAGAGGCGCTGGCCGCGATCGCAGCGACGGCAGAGGCGAAGCTGGACGCGGCAGCGGGCGCAGTGGGCGAGGCGGTAGGCGGACGAAGGCAACGGGCTCCATGACGCCGCTTTCTGGACCTGGAGCCCGGCTTGTGATGAAGGTGGGGGACTCCGGCAACGCGGAGCTCCAGAAGGCCCGAGGGTGGCAGCCCTCGGGCCTTCGACTTTTCGGCGGGCGTAACGTCTACGCCGCGGAGGCGAGCGTGGCCCAGATCGGCGTGGGGACCGGCGGTGAACGGTGAACGCCGCCGATCATGGGGCCGCGGTCTTCACCGATCGGACGCGGGACGCGATGCTCACCGACATCATCGACCTCGCCGCCGAGCGCAGCCGGCGCGGCGGGTAGCGCTCGCTGCGGCGGCGCTCGCCGCGGGCGACGTCGAGGCGGCGCGCATCACCCACGAGACCATCGGCCGCCTGCTCGGCGCACCAGGGGCCGACGCAGCCGGCGTCCGCATACCAAGTGATGCGCAGCCGCACCGGCTTATCAGACCGAGTTGCGTCCTTTCCTCTGCTTGATGAACAAGAGCAAGTAATGAGCCGCGAGCGTGCTGAGTGCAGTAGGCGTAGCGGTTGATGCCACTTCTTGAATCTGTGCAATCACGAAGAGCGTGGCTGCCATGTCGTCTAGGTGCTCGGGGGTAGCGCGCTCGTCGACAGGTAGAGCTTGATCCCTGGAAGCAATGAGCCGACGCAGATTCGCAAACCTGCTTAACACTACCGGCGCAAGTTTTCCTCGCCGCATGATGCCAATCGTGTGTAAGAGGTCGAATGCGATTACCGCCAACGAGCTCTGGAACCCGGTACCGTCGGGGCTTTTTTTCTGCCCGAATTCTAAGCGCGTCATGTCGGCATCGTGAGCCACTACCATGCGCTCTTCGTAGTGCTTGAGCCTCAGCCGCCATGCGAGCTGCTCAAGCTTCTGTCTTGTGATGCACGAAGACTTTTCAAACAAAACGGACACGGTGCGGCGGCTTGACGTCAGCAGTGCGAACTCGCTCGTCTGCTCTCGTGGAAGCGCAAACCAGCCCGTGCCCGACGCGAGTTCCCAGATTACAAGGACGACGGGCTCGCGACTGCGGTGCCACCTTAGGGCGTGCTCCCTGCGAATCCTCCACTTGAAGGAGCTCCCGCGAGCGCGGATCTTCTCTGTGCACTTTACCTGAAACAGGGTACGAAAAGTATCTACCTCTTCATTGAGCGTCGTCTGAACGATCAAGTCCTCGCCGTAGTCCGAAAGGACTGGATCACAGGCCCATTCGCACTCCAGGCAGGCCTTCGTCAGGCCAGCGACACCCAGAGCGCCCTTCGTGTGTGCTTTCGGCCGCTTCATCTGGCATATCCCGGGTGAGATGGCACGGTCGACCGTATCGGAGACGTGCAAGCCCATGACAACGAGACGAGCGTCTCGTTGTCAGAAACCCGGACGGTGCGATCCACCCATCGCCGAGCGTGGGTATCGATTGCCATTCTCATGCTGACCACGTAAGCTCGCCGGACAAGCAAAGTGCCGCCCGCGGGTGCTGGTAACACCCCGGGCGGCGTGGCCGAACCCCGATCACCCGAGGTCCGACATGTCCGTTGTATACTTACGCCCCCCGGCGGGCCAAGGAACCGATCCGCCTTCAGAACGGGCCGCTCGCCCGTCCGCTTCCTGTTCCGCAGACGGGCCCGCCGGCCCGCGATTCCCCCACGAGGACCACAGGAGGCGCGCGTGAAGCGCCGGCGGAAGGGGGCCGGACGCCCGCCTACCGCACGACACCCCAGGAAGCGCCCCTCGATGGCAGAGATCCTTGCCGAGCGCGGCATCGTCCTGGCGACGCTCGCCGGCATCCCGAAGCGCGACCGCGCGGACGTCGAGCAGCAGGTGCTCGTGAACGCCTGGAACGCCGTCCGCCGTGGGCTCTACCGCCCGGACCCGCGGGACAAGCCGCGCGACGCCTTGCGGAAGTGGCTCCACGGCATCGCCTGGCGCCTCGCCTCGCACTACGTGCACAGCGCGTGGGCGCGGCGCGCCGTGCTCCATCCCTCGCCTCTCGGGTTGCTCCGCGAGCCCGTCGGCGTCGACATGCATGCGCAGATCGAGGCGCGTGAGGTGCTGGACGCGATGGCCGAGCTTCCGGACTGGCAGCGGGACGCGCTGCTCTCCGTCGACTCGCCAGAGTCGCTCGTCCAGTACGCGAAGCGGCGCAGGATGAACCCGAGCACCGCGGCGTCCAGGCTCAGGATCGCGCGCGAAGCCCTGGCGCTGAAGCTGAGGAGGTGGCGCCGATGAAGCCCCGCGACCCGAAGCGGCGCGTGCGCGTGACCGTGCCCGGGAAGCCCGTCACGCGCTCGATCACGCCCGCGCAGATCGACCGCTACATCGACGCGACGGGGTGGCGGGACGACGGCTTGCTGCCCGCCAGGACCGACCGAAGCGTCCCGCTCACCCGCATCATCGCCATGATCGCGATGCGCGAGCGCCGCTCCCCGGGCGAAGTTCTCGCTGACATCGCAGCCGGCAGGGGCCCGGAGCGCCGCACGCGGCGGGTCTGGCGGACCTGGGAGTAGGCCGGGCGCCGCCAGCAACGAGGACCGCACGCGCGCCGAACGCGAGGCCGTCGCCGAAGCGCGCGGCGCCTTGCAGATCCTCGACGCCATCGAGCGGCACTTCGTGCGGCACGACAGGTAGGCGCTCCACGGGCGGCGCATGCCGGGCGAGCTACGCGGAGCCTCGCCCCCACGCACGCCCGGCAGAAGCGCGGCTCGCAGCCCGCCGGTCTCAGCCCCGCCACCGCCGACGGAACCGGGGAGCTCCTCCCCGGACGTGCGGCCCTGACATCGCTCCCGCGTGCTGTAGGCTCGAAAGGATGCGGCCGGCGAGGGTGGAGCCTCCCGGCCGCGATTGATCACGTGCGAGGTGACCGTGGCGAAGAAGGTACGCGCAAGCAAAGGCAGGAGCAAGGCAGGCGAGCTCGGTGGCGACAAGGTGAAGCGGCGCCGAGTGGGCCCAGAAGAGGTGCGCTTCGACGACCCCGATCAGATGGCGATGTGGATGGCCGCGAAAATCGAGGCATCGGCAGAGGCGGAGGCTACCGGCGAACTCGCGGTGGACGTGCCCGTGGTCGTCAAACAGACGTCCGACGGAAGCGAGCAGCGTATCCGAACCCCACCCGGCTTGCACCCAGCGATGACCGATCTGAAGAGGGCTACGCGCGCATTCTACGACCTCGCGCTCCAGCACGCTAATCAAGATGCAGTAGTCGTATGCCACATCCTTTCCGCGGTGTGCGATGCGGTGGAGCAGGGCGATTCCGCGGCACTGCGCGAGCCCGAAAAGTGGGCACGCGCGCGTATTCGCCCGCCTCGTGGATCGATCGGGCACTTTGGGTTCCTACCGCTCGAAGATCCCATGGGACGGTCGCTCAGCATTTCGCAGATTTCCGGTGGCTTTTACATGCTCGCTGCCCTGCTCCAGGCTGAGCTCGAACGATATAGGGCAAATACATGTACGATCGAGGAAGTAGTCAGCAGGGTCGCCACGCTTATGGTTCACAACTTCCCGGCGATCAAAAGCCTGTCGAGCGACCCCGACACCTTCAAGCGACAGGCTCAGGTCGCCGAGCGCGTACGTGCAGCCCTGTGCGCGATCGGCGACCTCCTCGCGCGTGACACCACTGAGTCGTTGGGACGAACGATCGCCGAGCAGCTCCTGCGCGACGAGTTCAAGCACTCCGGAAGCAGCCCCGCGGAGATTCGGGCGGCTTTCCATTTCCTCGACCCCTGAGCCGCCTGTGGTGACGTCAAGAGGGTGCACCCTATCCCCCCCCATAGGGTGCACCGCGTGCACCCTATCCCCCCCATGGGGTGCAGTCCCTTCCGTGGCTGCCGTGGAGGGTGCACCATCTTGGGCATGGGTCAGCACCACACCGCTTGCCGGCCGAGGACGGGCCGCACTCCTGCGAATCTCAACCTTCCTGCCGATCTTCGGGAACGGCTCCGCGTCGTCTCCGAAGAAACGGGGATCCCGCAGTGCCGGATCGCAGAGCAGGGGCTTCGACTTCGGTTGGCGCAGATGGAACGCGCGAAGTCGAAGGCGGAGCCTACGCAGTGAACGCCTCGGTGACCGCCGTAGATGTGGCGACGCTGTTGTCCGTACAGGCGGATGCGTTCGACACACACGCCCGCACACTGCGCGCGCTGGTGGAGGTGCTCGCGGCACGCGGCATCAGCGCGCAGCCAACGCCGCGCTACGCAACGGCGAAATCGAACCCGCTCGGCTCCTCCCGTGCATTTCTGGATGCCCATCGCCGCGGGGACTTCGCCACGTTCAAACGCCGGCGCGAGGTCGTCGCGCTCTGGACCGACGTCGAGAGCTGGATCGAGAGCCGAAAGCCGGCACCTCGTGAACGCAAGCCCGTAGACGACGCGGACGACGATCGCGCCCGCCTCCAAAGGGCGGGTGTTCGGCTCCAGCCGGCGAACGACGCCGCACCCGCACGTCACCGGAAGCACTCCCGCGGGCGTTGAGGTGCAGCGTAGCGACCGCAGCAGAGGACGGCCCTCCGGAGGCCCCCCTGGCGCTCTTGAAGCCTTCCGGCTCGCGGGCGATACCGCCTGGCCACCCAGGGACACGACCCGCGAGCCGGCTGTCGCGGGGGACGCTTTCGCCGGCCGGGGGGACGCTTTCGCCGGCCGGGGGGACGCTTTCGCCGGCCGGGGGGACGCTTTCGCCGGCCAGGGGGACGCTTTCGCCGGCCGGGGGGACGCTTTCGCCGGCCGGGGGGACGCTTTCGCCGGCCGGGGGGACGCTTTCGCCGGCCAGGGGGACGCTTTCGCCGGCCGGGGGGACGCTTTCGCCGGCCGGGGGGACGCTTTCGCCGGCCAGGGGGACGCTTCGCCATCCGGCCCATCCGGACACGAGGGCAGCGAGCTTGCAGCCCTCGGCAAGCGAAATCCCCGGGATCTCGTCGAGTCTTTGGCCCTACACCCATCGCATGGATCCGCTGGCTCTCAACGCCTCGGTACGGACCGTGACCCCTCAGTCGCCTTACTTGATAGCGGCCTCTGCTTCCCCCTCTCTACGCCCGATGACACCTCTCCCGCTCTGCACTTCCCTGGAGACGCGGATGACGGCGCCGCCCCCTGGGAGCTCCTCGTGCGGCTCTGGCCGATCCTGCTCGCATGCCGCGGGCAGTCTCTTACCCTTGCGAGCGCGTCCCTCACGGTTCGCGATGACCGGCATGTGCGCGACCACGCCGCACCATTCACCTCCCTCATCGCGGCACGCCCGGGTGAGGGGGCGGTCCTCGTGATCGACCGTGGAAAAGAAGGAGCGGAGCATCTACACGGGCTCGTCTTGACGTGCGACGCCGCAGCGGCGCGCGGCACGTGGTGCCGCCGGACAGGCGCCCGCGCATCGTCATGCACCCTCAAAGAGGTGACGGGCTGGGGCGAGCACCAGCAAGGATCGTCTCTCGAGCTCTTTGGTGAAGTGCCGAAGGTGCTCCGGTACGCGTTCAAGCCCTGGCCGATCGAGTACGGCCGTCGGCGCCTCGACGCGGACGTGTTCGCTTCAGGGCCGTTCGCCGCTGCTTGGACGAGCGTTCTCGAAGTCCTCAGAAGGCAGCAGTCCGACGAAAGCGCCTCCGAGCAGAAAGCGTCCCTCCCCCCAGAGGAGGCGTCCGCGCGGTGCGCCCGGTGCGAACGATCGATGCCGGAGAACAGGCGACGTCACGCGCGATGGTGCTCGAACAAGTGCCGAAAGGCAGCCCATCGGCGCCGTGAGCGGGAGCAGAAATATCTTGACAGGACGCAGCTAGGACATTGTTCTTCCGACGTCCCCCGCACGCGGCATGCCGGCCCCGGCTGATTTACCGCGAGTAAATCAGCCGGGGCCGGCATGCCGCGTGCTGGGGGACGTGAGGTTTTCCCGATGGAAACCATCGTGCTCGGGTTCGACCCTGGCGCCGCCCGCGTGGGATGGGCAGCGCTCGACGTGGACGCGGCAGGCGCGCGGCACGTCGGCTCCGGCGTGCTTCCCGTCGACCTCGCCGGCGATCCCGGGATCGAGGCCCTGCGCGCCGCCGCGGGGGCGCTGCTCTCGCGCTACTGCCCCGCGCTGGTCGCCGTCGAGCGGGTCGTCCGCGTCTTCCCCCGCCCGCGGTTCGGTCCTGCCATGGCCAGCGAGCTCTGTGGCGCGTCATGGGTCGGGGCCGAGCTCGCCGGCCTCGCGGCGGCGCGGGGGCTCATCGTCCGCACCGCGACACTCCAGGCGGTGCGCTCGGCCCTGGGATGCGCCAGAGCAGGCGACGCCGCGCTTGCGGCCGCCATCCGCGCGCGGGTCGCCGGCTGGCCCGCCCGGTCGAGCGAGCATGCACGCGACGCCGCCGCGGTCGCGTGGAGCACGATCCGCGAGGAGGTGCCCGCGCCCGCGTCGCAGTCGTGGGTGATGTCGGCGGAGCTCGATCGCAATCCCCCTTGACCGAATACATATTGAGATACATAATGTACATATGGGCGAGCGGACGAGGGCGATCGGTTACGTGCGGGTCTCGACCGAACATCAGGCGGACGGCGGCGTGAGCCTCGCGGCGCAGCGGGCGAAGCTCGAAGCCTACGCGACCGCCATGGATCTCGACCTCGTGGACATCATCGAAGACCCCGGCGTCAGCGCCAAGACACTCGACCGCCCCGGCCTGCAACGTGCCCTCGGCATGCTCGACGCTGGCCAGGCTTCCGCCCTGCTCGTGGCGAAGCTCGATCGCCTCACGCGCAGCGTGCGCGACCTCGACACGTTGATCGCCGGCTACTTCGCCGATCGTTTCTCGCTCCTGTCGGTCGCCGATTCGATCGACACGCGCTCTGCCGCGGGTCGCCTCGTGCTGAACGTCCTCGCGTCGGTCTCGCAATGGGAGCGCGAAGCGACCGCCGAGCGCACGCGCGACGCGCTGGCCCAGCTCCGCGCCGATGGCGTGCGGCTCGGCGGAGCGGCGCTCGGGTGGGTTCACACCGGGGAGGCCGATGCGGACGGCCGGCGCATCATCGCCCGCGTGCAGGATGAGGCTGCGACCGTGGATCGGATCCTCGCGCTCCGCGCCGATGGCCTCTCCCTGCGTGAGATCGCCGCGACCCTGACCGACGAGGGGTATCGGACGAAGCGGGGCGGTAGCTGGGCGGCTGAAACCGTGCGAAAGGTGCTCGCGAGGTCGAGAGAGTGAGTTTCTCCATCGCGTGCAAGATATGGGGTAGCGCAGCGGTTCGGCATGCCCTGGCCGAGCCGAACCCCGACCCGGCGACCCGCGAGCTCTGCCAGAAGATCCTGAAGCACGCGGACCCGCCCGGCGCTTTCCGCGCGTGGGCGCTCGCGCAGCCCTGGCCGCGGTTCTGCGCGATCGTTCGCATCGTCTCCGGAGAAGAGCGTCGAGAGGTCGACGAAGCCGTGAAGGAAAGGATCAAGAGCATGGCACGCATGGGCCGCCCCCCGAAGGAAGACCGCAGCACCGTCGCCGGTGTCATGGTCCACGTCCGGCTCACCCCGGGAGAGGTCGAGACCGTGGATGCAGAGGTCGAGCGCCAGCGCACCGTCGCGCCGCCCGGCCTCGCGGACAAGGTGTCGCGGTCGTCGGTCATCAAGGGCTTGATCTCGACGCTGCGCCAGCCTGCCGCAGACCCCGCGCCCGCGGCTCCGCCCGCGCGCTCTCCCGCTCGCGAGAGCAACGAGAGCGACGTCCGCGAGCTCATGGCCCGCTGTTTCGAGCGGGGCCTTACCCAAGCCCAGCTCGCGAAGCTCTCCGGTGTCGAGCGGTCTCAGATCAGCCGCTTTCACACGCAGAACGCCACGAAGCCGCCGTTGCCCCCCGAGAAGGTGGCAGCGCTCGCCCACGCCCTGCGCGCGTGGGAGGCGAAGCAGAAGTAGACCGCGCCTGCCGCGCCCTGACGGAGACACCGACGCATGCCCCGACCTCGCACCGGAACGATCGAGCGCCACGGCGACCACTACGATGCGCGTCTCACGCTGGCCGATGGCTCGCGCCCGCGGGTCTGCCTGCCGTCTGGCCTCTCGGAAGCTCGCGCCCGCGACCACGCCCGGCGCCTGGCCGAGCTCGCCCGCGTCGAGAACGGCACCATGCAACCCGCTTCGGAGGCGGACGCGCCCGCGGGCGAACCCCTGCGCGCCTACGCCGATCGCTGGTGCGCGGCCCGCGATGAGCGCGGCCTCACTTCAGTGGGCGACGATCGCGGGCGCCTCCGGAAGTGGGTACTGCCGGCCCTCGGAGAGACAGCCATCACGGCGATCGGCCGGTCGGATCTCGAGCGCTTCGTGGAAGACCTCGATGCCCGCGTGCGCGCGAAAGAGCTCTCGTGGAAGACAGCCAAGAACGTTTGGGGGGTCGTCTCCAAGCTCTTCGATGATGCCTGCCGCTCCAAGGTCCTGGCGCTGCGCGTGCGCGACGACAACCCCGCTGCCGGCGTCCGCGGCCCGGATGAAGGGGTGAAGAAGAGCAAGAGCTATCTCTTCCCCTCGGAGTTCCTTGCCGTGGTCTCATGCGACCGCGTGCCGATCCGCTGGCGCCAGCTGTTCGCGCTCTCGGTCTACACCTACACGCGCGCCGCTGAGCTCGAAGCGCTCGAATGGGAAGACGTCGACATCGATCGACGCCTCATCCACATCCACCGAGCCGTCGATCGCTCCGAGACCGGAGAGGTAAAGGAGACGAAGACCAACAACCCGCGCCGCATTCCCATCGAGCCCACGCTGCTCCCGCTGCTCCTGGCGATGCAGGGAAAGGCATCCCGGGGCCGCGTGATCAACATGCCGTCCAGCTGCGATCTCTCGGTGCGCTTGCGGCAATACCTCGGGTGGGCCGGCATCGAGCGCGCCGAGCTCTTCGCCAACGACGCCACCCGCAAACAGCTCACCTTCCACGATCTCCGCGCGACTGGCATCACGTGGATGGCCCTTCGCGGCGATGAGCCGATCAAGATCATGCGCCGCGCCGGCCACGAGGACATCGCAACGACCATGGGCTATGTGCGCGAGGCCGAGAACCTCATGCACCCCGTGGGCGACCCGTTCCCTCCGCTCCCTGCCGCGCTCCTGGTTTCGTCCGACGAATCGTCCGAGGGACCGGCCACCTGGGGCCTACTGCGCGGAAATACTTACGGAAAGCGGAGCGTCCCCAGCGGGATTCGAACCCGCGTAGCAGCCTTGAAAGGGCTGAGTCCTGGGCCGGGCTAGACGATGGGGACCGGCGATTCGGCGCGGGACCCTACCGTCCGTCGTCGAGCAATGCAAGCCCAACTCGCGTCGCCCGTTGGGGTTTCCGCCGTCGGGCCCGCTCCCGCCCCGAGACCCCCCGCAGCCGCGACGCGCGCCGGCCGAGGGGCCTCTCGTGGCGCGCCGCAGGCCTCCCGCCGAGGCGTCGGTCGCTCGGCATCGCCGCTCACCGCTCGCCCGCCACGAGCCTCCGTCCCGACGCGAGCTCCCTCGCTGCTCCCGCTGCGCGCCATGCGCCATCTACCGCGCCCGCCGCCCCGCGAACCGCTGGACGACCGCCCTGAATCGGGCGACCATCCCCCACCCCACCTCACCCCATCGACCGAACGCCGCACAGGCCGAGCTCTCCCCATGCTGCCGTCCCCGCGCCTCGAGCCTGCCGTTCCGATGTCCCAGGGAGGACCGTGCCCCGGCGTCGGCGCCTGACGCGCGCCGCGCTGCTCGCCTTCTGCCCGCTCCCGGCGCTCGTCACAGCCGCGTTCTCGCGCCCTGCGCTCGCGCAGCTCCCTTCCGCGCAGCCGTCAGCCGCGCCCCCTTCCCCTTCTCCTCTTCCCGCTCCTTCGCCTTCCTCTCCCGCGTCGCCTCGTCCCTCTCCATCGCCTCCCCCCTCGCCCCCCGCGCCGCCTCCCCTCGAGGTCGTCGTCACCGGCACGCGCACCCCCGAGAGCAGCCAGCGCGCCACCGTGCGCACGCGCGTCGTCACCCGCGACGAGGCCGAGCGCCGCGGCGCCACCAACGTCGGTGAGGCGCTCGACGGCGAGCTCGGCGTCCAGGTCAACCCGAGCGCCTACGGCGCGCTCGGCAACCCGAGCGCCATCCAGATCCAGGGCTTCGACCTCGACCGCGTCCTCGTCCTCGAGGACGGCGAGCGCGTCATCGGCGACGCCGGCGGCGCCATCGACCTCTCGTCGCTCCCGCTCGGCGACGTCTCCCGCATCGAGCTCGTCACCGGGCCGACCAGCTCGCTCTACGGCACCAGCGCCATCGGCGGCGTCGTCAACGTGCTCTCCGCGCCCCCCGAGCACCCGGGCCTGAGCGGCCGCGCCCGCCTCGAAGGCCGGAGCCGCGCCGGGCTCCTCTTCCATGGATCGGGCGCCTACCGGGGCGAGCGCGCCTGGCTCAGCGCCGACGCCTCGTTCCAGCGGGAGGACAGCCTCTCCCTCGTCGAGCCCGCCGAGAACCTCGCCCATCCCGAGGCCGGCGCCGACGCCCCCACCGCCCTGCCCGAGCGCTCCCAGACCCTCCTCGGCCTGCGCGCCGGCGCCGCGCTCGGCAGGGGCATCGACCTGCGGCTCCGCGCGCGCTGGATCCACGACGAGCAGGACGGCGTCGAGCAGAAGGAACGGCCCGTCCTGGGGGTCTACCTCTACGACCTCCCCGAGGTGACCGACCGCATCACCCTGCACCTCGCCGAGACGCTCGACCTCGGCGGCGGCTCCAGCCTGCGCCTCGCCGCGGGCCAGCAATGGGCCTTCCGGTCGAGCGGCCGCGACCAGCGCGGCTCGCCCTACGAGGAGCTGCGCGAGCGCTCGGGCACGCTCCAGAGCTACGAGGCGATCGCCACCGTGGCCGACGGGAAGCGCACCTGGGTCGCCGGCGCGCGCGCCGAGCTGGAGACGCTCGACCAGGTGCTCAAGATCACCGACGTGACCACCTCCGGCACCGAGGAGATCCCGCCGAACGACGAGGTGCCCAGCACCCGGCTCGGCAGCGCCGCGCTCTACGGCCAGCTCGGGTGGAAGCTCACCGACGAGCTCACCGTCATGCCCGGCATTCGCGGCGAGCTCCGCGTCCGCTACGGCGGCGTCGTCGCCCCACGCCTCGCCCTCGCGTACAGGCCCTCGCCGTCGCTCACGCTGCGCGTCTCCGGCGGGCGCGGATTCCGCGCCCCCAGCGCGAAGGAGCTCGGCTTCTCGTTCGACCACTCGAGCCTCGGCTACATCCTCGAGGGCAACCCGGAGCTCGCCCCCGAGACGTCCTGGGGCGTGAACGGCGATGTCACGTGGATCCCCCGAGAGGGGATCACGGCGCGGGCGGGCGCCTTCTCGAACTGGGTCGACAACCTGATCGACGTCGACCCGAAGCCCGTCAGCTCCTCCGACGGCGTCGATACGTACACCTACACGAACATCGCCGAGGCGCGCACCGCGGGCCTCGATCTCTCGGCCACGCTCCAGGCCACGCCGTGGCTCCGCGTCGAGGCCGGCTACGCCTACCTCTGGACACGCGACGACACCGCCGATCCCGGACAGCCGCTCTCGGGCAAACCGCCGCACACGGCGCAGGCGTCGCTCCGCGCCGCTCTGCCGCTCCGGATCGAGCTCGTCACCCGTCTCCGGACCATCAGCGGCGCGTTCGTCGAGAGAGACCCGCGCGCCGAGGGAGACCTGTACGCCCCCGGGTTCACGACGCTCGACGCGCGGCTCGCGCGGCCGCTCTGGCCGTCGTCGCAAGCGTATCTCGGCGTCAGGAACCTGCTTGGCGCGCAGAAGGACCCTGAGCGCCGCGGCGATCACCGGCCCCTCGAGGGGCGCACGTTTTACGTCGGCGTCCGCGCCGATCTACCGTGGGAGGACTCATGACGAGAGGATCGGTCGCGGCGGCGCTTCTCCTGCTCACCCCGGCGTGCGGCGACGGCGGAGACCCCGGGACCACGGACGACGGCGCGCTCCTCGAGGTCGACGTGCCGGCCACCGGCCGCGTCTTCCTCCGCCTCGCCACGCCGGAGATCGCGCTCGTTGAAGGCGACGGCGCGGCGTCCACCGACTGGGATCTCGCGCTCTCCGGCTACGACGTCTTCACCAACAGCGGCCTCAGCGGCCCCGGCGAAGGTGGGGCGCTGCCGATCGGCCTCGAGGATTACAGAGCGGGTGAGCTGCCGAGCACCCCCTTCCTGCTCACGGACGACTCCGGCGGCGCCTTCTCGCGCTGGTACGCCTACGACGGCGAGGAGCACGTCGCCTTCAGCCGCTACCACGTCCACGCGATCGAGCACGAGGGCAGGTACTGGAAGCTCCAGATCTCCTCCTTTTACGGGGAGGTGAACGGGGCGCCGGTCACGGCGCTCTATCAGCTCCGCTACGCCGAGGTGCTCCCCGACGGCTCCGGCCCGACCGTCGACGTCCAGGATCTCGACGCGACAGCGGGCGGCATCGACGCGCCCGAGACCGAGCCGAGCGCTTGCCTCGACCTCGCGGGCGACCGGCAGCTGATGCTCACGCCCGAAGAGGCGCGCGCGTCGACGGATTGGAATGTCTGCTTCCGAAGGTCGCTCGTCAGCGTCAACGGCGAGCTCGGCGGCCCCGGGACCACGCGCGCCGCCGACCTCCAAGCAGATGCATCGGACTCCGAAGAGCTCGCCGAGGTCAAGGCGCGCACCGCCGCGTCGGAGCAGGCGCGGTTCGACGCGGCCGACCACGCGGCCCTCTCCGATCCCGCCGTCCCCTACCGCGGCGACCACATCGCGACCGCCTTCACGGGGCGGTGGATCGAGCCCGGCGCGACGCCCCCCGCGCCGGCCAAGGACGCCGCGTGGCTCGTCCAGGGCGCGGACGGCGTGTCGCGCTTCGTGATCGTCATCGAGCGCTTCGAGGGCGCGACGGGAGCATCTCCAGGTCGGGTGAGAATGCGCGTCAAGCAAGTGGAATGAGCGCCGCGCGCGCCATCGCACACCCGCCGAGGTCACGGGCGTGCGCAGCGCGTGACACCGCGCGAGGGCCCGCGCATACTGCGCGCGCGGTGAGGGAGGGCCCTTGCCGACGCAGGAGCATGCTTATGTCAACGTCGCTTGCACCGGCATCGAGCGCCATCGATCCGTCTCGCGTGGACGGGAAACCAGGCGGTGAGCGCCGGGCAACGCAGGTGCGCGGAGGCGCTCTCCTCGCCGCGGGCGCGCTCGCGGCCCTCGTCGCGGGCGCCTGCGGCGGCAGGGTGGTGGTCGACGGGTTCGAGCCGCCGCCCGACGGCTCCGGGGGCTCCGGCGGCTCCTGGAGCTCCGGAGACACCGCGAGCTCCGCTCCGCAAGACGCCTCCGGGGCCGGTCAAGGCGGCAGCACCGGCGAGGGGGGGGCCCCACCGATTCCGCCCCTCGTCAAGGAAGAGCACAACAACGTCAGCATGGGCGAGGGCATCCCGGTGTTCGTCCAGCCGGGCACCCTGGGCTTCACGGCCGTCGCCGAGATCATGGCGTCATCGCCGAGCTTCGAGCCGATCGGGATCGAGAGCATCCTCGGCCCCGACGGCAGGCTGCTGGCGGCCGACTACACCATCCCAGGCACGATGGCCGCCTTCTTCAACCAGGGCATCGGCACGGCGGCCGTCCCCCAGACTGGCGCGGACGCATCCGCGCCGCTCGCGCCAGGCACCTACTGGATCCAGCTCGGCAACCGCGGAGTCGGCCCCCTGGCAGAGCCGGTGCGCCTCTCGGTGTGGCACCGCCGGACGCTCGACGGGCGCTTTCACGGCGGGAAGATCGACATCAACGCCTTCATCGCCGGAGAGGCGGTCTCCGAGCAGTACATGCGGCGCGCGCTGCTCGCCGCGTACGAGGGGTACGTGGGCCTCGGCGTGGGCAGCATCAACATCCACCACCTGGGCTCGGAGTGGGAGTTCGTCGACGACGAGCTCCTCCCCGGCCTGCTCGAGCAGACGGCCGGCGCCCCCGGCCGTCCGGCCCTCAACGTGATCGCGGTGACGGCGTTCGGGGGGAGCATCGTGCAGGCGTCCGGCGTGACGCCCGCCGTGCCCTCGGTCGCGGTCGAGCACGGCACCCACCTGAGCGGCATCGTGGTCACGCTCTACGAGGAGCCCTCGGTCGACACCGTCATCCTGCGCCATGAGCTCGGCCACCTCGCCGGGCTGTTCCACACCACCGAGTTCGACGCTGACTTCGGCGACCCGCTGGACGACACCTCGCGGTGCGGCGACGTGGAGTCGCAGATGGATCGCTGCCCGGATTTCGGGAATCTCATGTTCCCGACGGGGGGCGACTTCTCGGGCACGATGACGCCGCAGCAGACGGCGATCGTGCGGGCGAGCGCGCTCTACCGCGGGATCGTCGAGCAGGGCGGCGGGGCGGCCGTCCCGCTCCCGGCCGACGCGGACACGCCGGCGAGCGGAGCGCCCATCGCGCCGCCGGCTCCGGGCGAGGGTGCTCGCTCGTTTGCGCCGGACCGCCTCGCCTCCACCGCCGCGCTCCCGCCGCACGCCGCAGCGCTGCTCGCGGGGCACTTCTGCGGCCAGAGCGCGGCCCGTGGCGCGGATTTCGACGAGCTGCTCCGCGCGGCCGGCGCCGACGCCGATCGGCTGCTCGCCGTCGGCCGCGATCCCGGCGCGCCGGCGTACGTGAGGGCGCGCGCCCTCACCGCGGCGGGCCGCGCCGCCACGCGTTCCTCCGCCCCGGCGCGCGTGATCGCGGAGCTCCAGGCCCTCGCCGCGGACCCCCGCCTCCCGCGCCGCGCGCGGCTCGGCGCCGTCGAGGGGGTCGCGTCCGCCTCGCCCGCCGCGGCCCGCGCGCTCGCCGCGCGCCTGACCGCCGGCGCCGACGGGGTCGTCGAGCGGATGGCGGCCCGCGCCGCAGCGCGGTGAGGCCGCGTTCGCCGAGGCCGGCGTTATCCCGCCCTGGACCTCGCGGCCATGGTGATCACGCCCGTCCCTGCGACGGCGCGCGCGAAGTCCAGCCCCGTCAGCACGCCGCGGAGCCGCCGCCCCTGCACCACGAGCACGCGCCGCGCCTGCGCCGCGTGCGCGGCGGCCGCGGCGCGGTGGAGCGGCGTCCGGACGTCGAGGCAGACCATGGCCGGGCTCATCACGTCCTCGACCGGTGAATCGGAGAGCACGCCGTGCGCGAGCAGCGCCTCGGTCTGCGTGAACATCCCCACCGGCCACCCGCCGGGATCCACCACGACGAGCCCGCTCACCTGCGCCGTCGTCAGCCGGTCGGCGGCGAGCGCGAGCGGCGCGTCGAGCGGGATCGTGTACGCGGGCGCCGACATGAGCCCGGCGATCGGCGTCGGGTCCCGCGCCTCGACCAGGGAGAGCAGGAGATCCTTGGTGCTGAACACGCCGGTCAAGGCCTCGTCCTCGCGGACGAACACGCGATGGATACGGTGCTTCAGCAGCACGCTCGCCGCCTGCACGACCAGCGTCGCGCGCCCGACGGTGATGATCCCGGGGCGCAGGACGGCGCGCGCGGGCACATCGGGCAAGGTGAGCAGCATCCCTCGGCTGTTCGTCTTCGTCTCGAACCTGCCGAGCCGGAGCAGGTCGGTGCGCGACAGCACGCCGATCGCGCGCGACGCCGCGTCCAGGATCGGAACGCAGGAGATCGCGCGCTCGCCCAGCGTGCGGTGCACCTCTGGCAGCGGCGTCATGTCGGACGCCGCGATGACTTCACAGGTCATGTAACGCGAGACGGGTGTCGCAAAAGACATCATGGCCGGCATTCCTCGAGGACGCCGGCGCACCGGCGCGCTCCGGATGGAGCAAGAAGCGATCCGCCATCCGACGAGGGCTGCCAGGCCTGGCGCAAGCGCAGGCACGGCGCCTCGGCGCGTGATCTGCGCCGAGGTGTGTAACGGGCTGGGCAGCGGCTGAGCCGCCAGACCCAGGTGCGCGTGCCAGGCGGCGATGTCCTAAAATGCGACAGGTGGGGGCCCGGGAACGTGGCCGTCAGCTGCACGGCCGTCGCCGATCCGGAGACCCGGGGCGCCTGGCCTCCAGGCGCTTGCGGCAAGCGCGAAGCTCCTGGAGGCCAGCACCCCGGTCACTCCCCCGGGCGACACATCAGACGACCCGCCGCTCGGGCGCCGGGCGCGCAAGGGGTCCCTCGTGTTCGGAGGGCCTGTCGCGCGCCGGTCCAGGGCCCGCGCTCGCCGTCGTCGCCGCGGATGGACTCCGGGCCAGCGGGCTAGAACCTGCCGCAGCCGCCGCCGCCCCAGCCGGGCCTGCCGCACGGCGCCCTGAAGCCGCTCCAGGGGCTGTTCCAGCCGCAAGGCCTGTTCCCGAAGTTGCCCCAGTTGTTCCAGCCCGGGTTACTCCAGGGGTTCCCGCCGACGAAGCTCCCGTTGCCGCAGCTCGGGAAGCTCCAGTTCCCGTTGGGGAAGCCGAAGGTCCCGTTGGGCCAGCCCCAGCCCTGTTCGAAGCCCCCGGGGGCCCCGCAGCTCCGCGCCCCGCACAGCGCCTGGGAGGCCTCCTCCACCGTCACGGCCTCGTCCGCATCACTCTCGTCGACGTCCGCCTCGCCCGCGCCCACCGCGCACCCGGTGGTCAGCGCCGCCATCGCCATCGCGACGCACATCAACCTGGTATTCAACAGCTCGACCATTTCTCCTCCTTGCCCGGCCCGCGACGTCTGCAAGACCGTCGCGCCAGTCGGGTTGCGGAGAGAGCAGCGCTCATGCCCGAGAGCTGGTGTGCAGAGCCTGCCGCCCGAGGGTGCGCGCCGCGGGCGCGAGGCAACGACAAACCGACATTCCGAAACAGCGCACGACCCCGCGGTGATCCGGCGCGTCCCCTCGCGCCGGATCACTGCGCAGAGAAGGCGCTTCCAGGCACACTCGGCGCCCGCCGGGAGCGCCCCTCGCGACGCGACGGCTCCGGCAATAACACGCCTTTCGCGCGCTGCGGATTTCTCGGCGCAGCGCGCGTCGACGAGGTGTCTCCGACGATGTCGAGCCTCCGCGCCGACAACGTGAGATAAGGAACGACAACACCGCAGATGCATTCGCCGTCCTCAGGCGATCCGCCCCGCCCCGCCCGGCGCGCTCAGCCCATCTCCCCTGCGCTCGTGTACGCAAGAGTGCTCAAAAAGGACGCTCCGGGCATCCCGCGTCGCGAGCGTCAGGGGTCCTGTCGAATCGGCTTGATCCTCCGCCGGGCGAGCGCGGCGGCGGCGCGCGGCAGCTCAGGGCGCGGCGACCCAGGTCTCCCAGGCTCGAGAGAAGTCGTCGGCGTGGATCTCGTGGCCGCGCCCCGGGTGCACAACGAGCTCGTGCTCCCAGCCGTGCTGGGTCAGCACGTCGGCGAGGTTCTCGGCGCTCGCGATGGTGGAGGCGAGCTCGAGCTCGCCGACGGCGATGAAGATCGGCGGCCTCTCCTCGGAGAACAGGTGCTCCTCGATGACCATGCGCCCCGCGCCGACGAGCGCCGCGCCGTCGACGGCGACGAGGCCTTCGAGCGCCACGTAGCTCGCGAAATAACCGCCGTTGGAGAATCCCATGACATAACGCCTGCCGAACGTACCGCCGAGGATCCGCGCCAGCAGCGCCTCTGCGCGCATCCACTCTTCGAGCAGGGCGGGCGCCGCGGCGTCGACGGTCTCGCGGCGCGTCGGCCAGCAGGGGTAGGTCTCCACGGACGGATCCCAGGTGCAGAGTCCGGGTCTCCCGCGCGGGAACACGGCGACGGCGCCGAGCGCCCCGGCGGCCTCCGCGGCGGTGGCCTGGAGGTCCACGGGCAGCGAGTCGGGCGCCATGGCCCCGTGCAGCACATAAAGGATCGGCGCGCCTCGAGGCGCGGTCTCCGGCACATGGAAGCAGGTGTGGTCGTCCAGGCCGATCCACCCTGCCGAGCACCAGTCCGTCTCGACCGGCTGCCAGCTCGGCGCGCCGCCCTCGCTGCTGGCGGCGCCGGCATCCTCGCCACCGGTGCCGCCCTCGCCGTCGCCACCGGTGCCGCCCTCGCTGCCGCCGCCCTCGCCGCCGCCGCCGGAAGCCCCGCTGCTGGTCGCGACGCTGGCACGGGCGGCGCCATCCTCGCCAAGCTCGCCAGCACCCGCGCCCCCGGCGCTGCCCGCGCCGTTGCCATCGCGCGGGGCGCCGACGGCGGCGCGGTCGCACGTGGCCAGCGTCAGGGCGAGCGCCGCGAGCAGAGCCGCGCGCCCGTCACGGCTCCAGCCGCCGCGTGCCGTAGGCACGCCCCCAGCCATGACGACATCGAGCGCGCCGCGGGCGCCCGCGTCCCCGTCCACGCCGTGTGCCTTCTCCATGCCTCCTGTCACGGTGCCCTGTCGGGCGCGGCGCCGCAACGAGGGAGGCGCCGGCTCCGCGTTCGTCGGGCAACGGCTGCGTGAACGCCGCCTCGCGCTGCGGTCACCGCGGGGGCAGGCTCGTGCCGTGCCCGCCGCTCCTCTGCCCCGCGTCCTGCCGGTCGCCATCGAGCCGAGCGAGCCACGCCTCGAACTCCTCCTTGCCGAACGGCCCCATCGAGTGGACGCGCGGGTGCGTCTTCACCCGGATCGGCTTCAGCGCCCTCGACACGGGCCCATACGAGACGGGGTACAGCGCCCGGTTCGTATCCCCGAGCTCCGGATGCGGGCCGGCCATGACGAGGGCTCCGCCCTGCAGTTCGCGCAGCTCGGCGGTGCCGCCGAGCGCCTGCCCCAGCGCCGACGGGCCTCCCAGCGCTGCGAGCCATCGCTCGCCGAGGATCGTCAGCCAGTTGACGCCCTTGATGCCGTCCCGCAGCCACAGGCTGTGCGTGATCGGGTAATCGATCTCCAGCCCCGGGTGCCGCATCGCCAGCGCATACACCGTCTTCTCGTGCAGCTGGTTGAGGAAGCGGTTCGGGGACTGGACGAGGCCGAAACCGCCATAGCCGTGGACGGGCTGGATCCTCTCACAGAAACGGAAGAGCAGGCTCGGGAAGCCACCCTCACGATCGGCGAACCATGTGATGGGCAGCGCGAACGAGAAGTAGCTGAGCGATCCATGCCTATCGCTCTCCCACTTTCGCGAGCCCAGCGCGCCGATCCTGAAATGGTTCGCCTCCTCGTCGGTTGCGCCGCCATGCCAGAGGAACTCCCAGCCCCGCATTTCGTTCAGGCCTGGATCCACGAGCCACTTCGCCGGGTCGCGCGTGGCGGGGCCGTCGAGGCGGTCGAACCCTTTCGCCCCGGGGTGAGCCCACCGCAGATGGCCGCCCACCATGGCGCGGTACTCCTCGAAGCAGGCCGCCACGGCCCGGCGCTTCTCGAGGCTGTGCCCGCGCTCGAAGTAGATCGTGGCGAGCAGCGCGATCTGCAGGACGGCGCGACCTCTGTCGTCCATGACCCTGGAGGAGCCCGAGGCGGAGCGGGCGGCCAGCCGCGCCGTGCCGAACAGCGCTGAGACGTATCCGCCGAGCGACGACGACGAGGACGCGATAAGGACCGTGGCCGTGTCGCTGGCGCCCCAAGGTCCGGTGGTGCCGTTCTTCGTGGACGCATCACGTTCCGCAGAAGTCCACGACGCGCCGCGCGCCCCGGCGCACGCCGCGCCCGTCGCCTGCGCCGATCCCGCGGAGACCTCCCCGCTTGGGCTCACGGACGGCACCGGCACGGTCATCGCGCCGCTCCTGCCCAGCCCGATCCCGCTTCCGTTCCAGCCGGCCGCGGTCCTCTCCCCCTTGCCGCCTCCGCCGCTCGTCGCGCCGATCGAGGCGAGCGACGCGCCGTTTCGCGAACCGCCGCCGGAGCCGGAGCTCGAGGCCTCACCGCCCGCCACGCCACCTCCTGCTGCCAGCGTGCCTCCGGAGGCGCCCGCCAGCGAGCCAGAGCAGCCCGCGCTCGATGTCTCTCTCGACGAGTGCGCGGCGATCGCAGCGGAGATGGATCAAGAGCCGGGCTCGCGCGCGCAGATCCTCGAAGCCCGCCGGCTCACCGAGGCCGATTGGACAGCGCTCGATCGCCGGTATGCCGCCGCCATCGACGAGGCGACGAGCCGGGGCGAGATGGATCTGCTGCACGCCTACGACGCCGCCTACTATGTCGCGCGAATCGAGCGTGGAAACGGGCCCATCCGGGCCGAGGACTACGCGCGCTTGCTGGCTGGCACAGGCCGCCGCACCCCATGCCTGCTCGACGGCCTCGATCTGCCGCAGGGCGGCCTCTTGCGGCTCAGGCGCTTTGGCACCCGCAAGATGGCCAAGGATCCGGCGTTCGCCGCGCAGCTCCTGAAGGCCATGCAGAGGCCCGGCTGATCTCCGCGCATCTCGGCGGTCCACAGAGCAGCGGCGAGATCCCGGGGCGCCGGCTGACCCGCCAGGACCGCGCAGCCCGCTTGCCCTCGCCGCCGCGCCGCACTACCGACCCAGCCATGACCCCACTTACCGGCCTCCCCGGCCCCTTCCTCGAGGCCGTCCAGCGTGAGCTCCCCGCGGATTTCCTCTCGACGGACGCCGCCGACCTCGCGACGTTCGGCCGCGACTGGACCAAGGTCCACGAGCCCAGGCCCTCGGCCCTCGCGCTCCCGCGCTCGACCGACGAGGTCTCGCGGCTGCTCCGCCTCTGCTCCGAGCACCGCGTCCCGGTCGTGCCCTCCGGCGGCCGCACGGGGCTCGCCGCCGGCGCCGTGGCGGCCAGGGGCGAGCTCGTCGTGTCGCTCGATCGGATGCGCAAGATGGGCCCCGTCGACGTGCTCGGCGCGACCGTGCGCGTCGAGGCGGGCGCGGTCACCGAGGCAGTGCACCAGCACGTCGCGCCGCACGGCCTCACCTGGCCTGTCGACTTCGCCTCGAAGGGGTCGAGCCAGGTCGGCGGCAACATCGCCACGAACGCCGGCGGCGTGAAGGTCATCCGCTATGGCCTGACGCGCCAGTGGGTCCTCGGGCTCACCGTCGTCACCGCGAGCGGAACCATGCTCGAGCTGAACGGCGCGCTCGAGAAGAACAACACGGGGATCGACCTGCGCCAGCTGTTCATCGGCAGCGAGGGCACGCTCGGCATCATCACCGAGGCGACGCTCAAGCTCACGCGGGTGCCCGAGGCGCTCAACGTGTTCCTGTTCGCGGTGCCCGACCTCGCCGGCGTGCTCGCGCTCTTCCGCGAGGCCCGGACGGGGCCGTTCGTGGTGATGGCCTACGAGTTCTTCACCGAGAAGTGCCAGGCGCGCCTGCGCCGCCACCGGAACGTGCGCGTGCCGCTCTCCGCGCCGTCGGACTACTACGTGCTCATCGAGGTCGAGCGCGGCGAGCCCGAGGCGCTCGAGGCGTGGATCACCTCGCTGTTCGAGCGCGAGCTCGTCACCGACGGCACGCTCGCGCAGCACGGCGCGCAGGCCGCCGAGCTCTGGGCGCTCCGCGAAGGGATCAGCGAGAGCCTGTCGGCGACCGGGCTGCCGCACAAGAACGACGTGTCCCTCCCCATCCAGGAGCTCGAGGGCTTCTGCTCCGAGCTCGAGCGCCTCTTCGAGGCCCGCTATCCAGGGTGGGAGATCGCGCTCTTCGGCCACATCGGCGACGGCAACCTCCACATCAACGTGATGAAGCCCGACGACCTCACGCGCGAGGAGTTCCTGAAGCGCACCCACGAGGCGGATCACGCCATCTTCTCGCTCGTGAAGAAGTACCACGGCAGCATCTCCGCCGAGCACGGCATCGGCCTGCTCAAGAAGGATTACCTGCCCTACTCGCGCTCGGCCGAGGAGCTCGCGATCATGCGGTCGATCAAGCGGGCGCTCGATCCGCTGAACCTCATGAACCCGGGCAAGATCATCGACGTCTGAGCGCCTCCCGCGCGCCCCTCGCCTCGCTCGCCGCGCCCCCGGACCCCCATGGTGCAACCAACCAGCGATTCAACCCGTGACCGCGCGGCAGAGCGCCGGCGGCCGTTCGACGGAATCAGCGCAAGGAGACAAGGAGAGACGATGACCCTCGACGAATCCAAGCTCTCGCACCGGTTCACCGAGCACGGCGGCGTGCGCCTCCACTACGTCGAGGCGGGCGAAGGGCCGCTCGTCGTGCTCCTCCACGGCTTTCCCGAGATCTGGTACTCGTGGCGCCACCAGATACCCGCGCTCGTCGAGGCGGGTTACCGCGTGATCGCGCCCGACATGCGCGGCTACAACCTCTCGGACAAGCCCGAGGGCGTCGCCGCGTACGCGATCGCCGAGCTCACCGCGGACGTGGCCGCGCTGATCCAGGCTTCCGGCGCGGAGCGCGCCGCCGCGGTGGTCGGCCACGACTGGGGCGGCGGCGTCGCCTGGGGGTTCGCGGCGCGGTATCCGGCGCTCCTCGAGCGGCTGGTCGTCCTCAACTGCCCGCACCCCGAGCGGCTGTTCGCCGGGTTCCGCACGGCGCGGCAGCTCCGCAAGAGCTGGTACATGTTCTTCTTCCAGCTCCCGAAGCTCCCGGAGCTCGCCGCGCAGAAGGACGATTTCGCGTGGCTCCGCGCGGCGGTGAAGGACGACCCGCGGCGCCCGGGCGCGGTGAGCGACGAGGATGTCGCCCATTACGTGAAGGCGTGGTCGCAGCCCGGCGCGCTCACGGCGATGATCAACTACTACCGGGCCCTCTTCCGTCCGGGCGGCCTTGGCGAGCTCGGTAGGCAGCCCCGCATCGACCTCCCGGTGCAGGTGATCTGGGGCGAGCACGATCGCTATCTCGGCTCCGAGCTCGCCGCGCCGGATCCGCGGCTGGTCCCGAACGCCCGAGTCGCCCGCATCCCCGACGCGAGCCACTTCGTGCATTACGACAGGCCGGAGAAGGTCAATCAGCTCCTCCTCGAGTTCCTGCGCTGACGCCCTCGCGCCCCCGCGGCCGCGCGGCGCTCGCGGGCGTGCGCGGCGCGACCGCCGGCGAGGCGCGTTTCCTGACGCACGTACCCGTTTGACACGGCGGAGCGACCGATCGAACCTGGCGGGCGCTCATGCTCCGCCGCATCCCTGATCGCAACATCTGGCTCGTCTTTGGCGCGATATTCCTCCTCGGCCTCGCGTACGGCATCGCCATCTCGCTCACGGCCGTCTTCCTCGATGCGCGCGGGTTCACCAAGACCGACATCGGCCTGCTCGCGTCGTGCTTCGCGCTCGGCATCGTCCTGCTCTCGCTGCCGATGGACACGCTCATCCGCCGGTTCTCGGCGAAGGCCACGCTGGTGCTCGCGCTGGTCGGGTACGCGGGGGCGGTCGGCGCCTTCCCCTTCCTGCCGAGCTTCGCCGCCATCGCCGCTGTGCGCTTCCTCGACGGGGCCTGCTCGGTCGGCATCTGGGTGAGCTGCGAGACGATCCTGCTCGCCCGGTCGGACAAGGACAACAAGGCGTTCGTCACGAGCCTCTACGCCGTCTCGATGGCGCTCGGCTACGTCCTCGGGCCGCTCTGCGCGCCGCACATCGTCGCGCTCTCCTCGATGCCCGCGGCGTTCCTCCTCTCGTGCGTGATCTCGCTGATCTCGGCCGTCCTCGTGCTCGCGCGCCTCGACCGCGACCTGCCGGGCATGTCCGAGGCCCACGGGAAGGCCGGCGCGGCGAGCGGGGCGGAGCCCTCGGCGTCCTCCGCCTCGATCCTCGCGCGCATCAAGACCGCGTGCTTCGCGACCTTCGCCTACGGCTATTTCCAGGCGTCGGTCGTGCTGTTCCTCCCGCTCTACCTGATGGCGGAGAAGGGGGTCACGCGCGATCAGACGATCCAGATCCCCGCCTACTTCGCGGTGGGCATGCTCCTCTTCACCAACGTCTTTGGCCGGATCGGCGACCGCCGCGGCCACCTCCTGCTCATGCGCGTGCTCGGCACGATCGGCACGCTGATGATCCTCGGCTTCGTGTACCTCGATCGTCACGACGCGATGTGCGTGGCCGTGTTCGTCGCGGGGGCGACGCTCGCGTCGATATCGCCGCTCAGCCTGGCGCTCCAGGGCGTCGTCACCGCGCCGCGCGACTACAGCCGCGCGAACTCGCTCTACAACGTCTTCTACGCCGCCGGGATGCTCCTCGGCCCTCCGGCGTCGAGCGCCATTTACCAGGCCGCGGGCGGCGTCGCGATGATCTACCACCTCGCGGCGCTGTGGGCCGCGTTCGTCGTGTTCACCGTCGTCTTCGCGGGCGACGATCCGGCCGCGCGGCGCAGCGCCGGAGAGCGCGTCAGCGTCCCGGTCTGGAATGAATGAGCGCTGTCCCCGCGGCGGGGTCCATCGCGGCGCTCGACGTCGAAGCCTGCCAAATCCCCTCGTTTTATTGGCATTTTAGCGAGAAAAAGAAATTGAACAGGGAGGCGGGGAGACGGGGAGATCGATGGGGCTTTACTCCCCGTCTCCCCGCCTCCTTGTGAATCTCTCCGAAAATTCGATCGACCGATCGCGGATCCTCGTCGGGTTCAGAGATCGCAGCCGCACGACCGCCGGACGATCAGCTCTGTCGGCAGCTCGATCCTCCGCTCGGCCCTGCCCGTCTGGATGAGGTCCACCAGCGCCTGCACCGCGCGGTAGCCCACCCCGTCCGTCGGCGCGCGGACGGTCGTGAGCGCGGGCTCGAGGTGGCGCGCCGACGGCGCGTCGTCGAAGCCGACGACGGAGACCTCCACGGGCACGCGCTTGCCCGCGGCGCGCAGCGCCTCCATCGCGCCGGCCGCGGCGTGGTCGCACCACGCGAAGATCGCGTCGAGGTCGGCCCCCTCGCGCACCCACGCGAGCGTCGCGGCCCGCGCCTCCCGCGCGTCGAAGCCGCGGCGCATCAGGCGCGGATCCACGGCGATGCCGTGCTCGGCCAGCGCCTCCCGGTACCCCTCCGCGCGCGTCGTCGAGTCCTCGCTCTCGGGGACGCCGTGGAGGAAGGCGATCCGGCGCCGGGCGTGCGCCTCGATCAGGTGCCCCACGATGGCGCGCGCGCCGGAGGCGTTCTTGATGATCACGCTGGGCAGCGGGGCGTCCGCGGGCGACGACTGGTACATGAGCACCGCCGGGCACTTCTGGTGGACCAGCTGCTGGAGATCGGCCTCGTGGACGTAGTGGCCGAAGATCAGCACCCCGTCCGTGTTGTGCCGCCCGACGAGGCGCCGCGCCGGCGCCTCCGGCCTCACGGAGAGCAGCACGTCATAACCCGCCTCGGCCGCCGAGGCGGCGATGGCCCGCACGAGGCTGGAGATGAACTCGGTGCTGGCGTTCGGCAGGAGCAGGCCGAGGACGCCCGTCTTCCCCTGCGCGAGGCTCCTGGCGGCGGTGTTCGGCACGTAGCCGAGCTCGTCGATCGCGGCCAGCACGCGCTCCCGGGTCTCCGCGCTGTACTTGCCCCTGCCGTTCACCACGCGGCTGACGGTCGCGGGCGAGACGCGAGCGCGCTTGGCGACCTCCTCGATCCGGATCTGCGGCCGCGGCCCCGGCTGGATCGTGAACGGTGGCGACAAGGCGGGGCACCTCTCGGGGCCGGGGACTCCGGCCGGGGCGCGGCGGCGCCCCGGCCCGGCGCGGCTTCAGTAGAGCACGCGGGTGCGGATGCTCGTCTCCAGCGCCCCGATACGCCGGCTCACCTCGGCGGACACGTCCTGCGACAGGTCCATGATGAGGTAACCGATGTTGGCGTCGGTCGACAGGACCTGGCTGTCGATGTTGGCGTTCACGTCCGACACGATGCGGTTCACGTCGCGGAGCACGCCGGGCACGTTGCGGTGGACGTTGAGGATGCGGTGCGTGGCCTTGAGCGGCGGGAGCTCGACGTTCGGGAAGTTCACCGCGCCCGTCGTCGCCCCGGTGGTCACGAGCTGCGTCAGCGCGCGCGACACCTCGCGGCCGATCGCCTCCTGCGCCTCCTCGGTCGAGCCGCCGATGTGCGGCGTCAGGATCACGTTCGGGAGCTTCTGCAGCTCGGTCAGGAAGCCGTCAGAGTTCGACTCCGGCTCCTCCGGGTAGACGTCGATCGCCGCGCCCGCGAGGTGGCCGCTCTTCAGCGCCTCGGCCAGCGCCGGGATCACGACGACCGAACCGCGGCTCGCGTTGAGCAGGTACGCGCCCTTGCGCATGTGCGCGAGCTCGGCGGCGCCGATCATGTTCCGCGTCTCCGGCGTGGCCGGCACGTGGAGCGAGACGAAATCCGACTCGGCGAGCAGCGCCTCCAGCGTCGGCAGCGCGCGGTTGTTGCCCATCGGCAGCTTCTGGGCGATGTCGAAGTAGACCACGCGCATCCCCATCGCCTCGGCGAGCACGCCGAGCTGCTGGCCGATGTGGCCGTAGCCGATGAGGCCGATGGTCTTGCCGCGGATCTCGTAGCAGGCCTTCGAGACCTTCTTCCAGGTGCCCGCGTGCACCTCGCGCGACCTGTCCCCGAGCTGCCGGGCCAGCATGATGGACTCGGCGATGATCATCTCGGCGACGCTGCGCGTGTTGCTGAACGGCGCGTTGAACACCGGCACCCCGCGCCGGTTCGCCGCGTCGAGGTCGACCTGGTTCGTGCCGATGCAGAAGCACCCGATGGAGAGCAGCTTGTCCGCCTTCTCCAGCACGCGCGCGGTGACGTGCGTCTTGCTCCGGATGCCGAGCATGTCCACGCCAGCGAGCGCGGCGATGAGCTCGTCTTCCTTCAGCGCGGAGCTCCGCGTCTCGATCTCGAACGATCGCGACCGGAACAGCTCGTGCGCGCTCTGATGGATGTTCTCGAGCAGGAGCACCTTGACGGGCTCCTTCGCGACAGGGGGGGTCGTCTGGAATTTCGTTGCTGAGGGCGTCATGGGCTTCATCCGTCAAGGCCACCTCTACCGCAACTTCGCCCTTTTGCATCCCAGGATCGGCTCCGACGCCGACGTGCGCCGACGCCGGAGCGCGGCCGTCCTGCGCGTCGGTTCACGCGTCGGTTCGCGCGCATTCGTTGCGCGCGGCAGACTGCCGCGCCACCGCGCAGGCCGACGGCGCGCCGCGGGGGAGACGCCTTGCCGATAGCAAGCTAGATTGCGCCGCATGCGCCACCGCAGCCACGCTCGACTCCCTGCCGTCCTCGTCGTCGCCGCGCTCGCCGCCTCCGCCGGATGCAAGGGGAAGCCCGGCCCCAGCGGCCCGTCGCCCGACGCGACGAAGGTCCCCGACGCGCCGGCGGCGTCGGCGACGATCGACACGACGCCGCCGCCCGTCCCGCCCTCGAAGGGCGCGCTCATCGAGGACGAGCGCAACTCGATCGCCGTGTTCCGCGACGTCGCGCCCTCGACGGTGTTCGTGACGCAGCAGCGGCTCGTGGTGGACCGCTTCTGGGGGACGGCCGTCGAGGTGCCCGCGGGCTCGGGCTCGGGCTTCGTCTGGGACGCCGACGGGCACATCGTCACGAACTACCACGTCGTGGCCGGAGCGCAGTCGCTCGTCGTCCGGCTCCAGGGGGAGAAGACGTTCCCGGCGAAGCTCGTCGGCGTCGAGCCGCGCAAGGACATCGCGGTCATCAGGATCGACGCCCCCAAGGACATGCTGAAGCCGATCCAGGTCGCGCCCCTGCGCGAGCCGCTCGAGGTCGGGCAGAAGGCGATCGCGATCGGCAACCCGTTCGGCCTCGATCACACGCTGACGACCGGCATCATCAGCGCGCTCGGCCGCCAGGTCCAGGGCGTGGGCGAGGTCACCATCCGCGACATGATCCAGACGGACGCCGCGATCAACCCCGGCAACTCCGGCGGCCCGCTGCTCGACTCGAGCGGGCACCTCATCGGGATGAACACGATGATCTTCTCGAAGAGCGGCAGCTCCGCCGGCATCGGCTTCGCCGTGCCGTCGACGACGATCGCGCGGATCGTCCCGCAGATCATCCGGACCGGGAAGGCCGAGCAGGTCGGCCTCGGCATCCAGCTCGATCAGTCCCGCCGCCTCGAGCGGCGCAACGGCATCCGCGGCCTCATCATCATGACCGTCGTCCCGGGCGGCCCCGCCGACAAGGCGGGCATGCGCGGCCTCTCCGAGGGCGACCGCGGGCTCGTCCTGGGCGACGTCATCGTCGGGATCGACGGCACGCCCGTCACGGACTACGACGGGCTGTACCAGGCGCTCGACGGCAAGAAGCCGGGCGACAAGGTGAAGGTCGACGTGCTCCGCGGCCCGAGCGGCGAGAAGGCCACCATCGAGGTCGCGGTCGAGCTCCTCGGCTGAGCCGCCCTTCCCCGCCCCGTCCCCGAGTTATCCAGGCGCCGGCGGAGCTCGCCCGCTGCGGGCGAGCTCCTCTCTCAGGCCACGATCGTATCCATCAGCCCGCCTTCGAGGCTCTCGTCGCCGAAGTCGTCGAGCGGGCCGCCCTGGCCGTTCGTGCAGCCGACGGCCGCGCCGATCGTGTTGAGCAGCTTGTTGATGGTGACCCGCTGGTCGATGAACTGGCCGGTCTTCAGGTAGCCCGCGGCGCCGCCGGCGAGGATGTACGGGACCCTCGAGTAGGAGTGGTACTTGTCGGCGTTGTCGTTGAGCCACACGGCCACGCCGCGGTCGAGGAGCGTCCCCGAGCCGAGATCGTACGACGAGAGCCTGTCGAGCAGGTGCTTGAAGATCCGCGCGTGGATGCGGTCGATCTGGTGGTGCAGCTCCTGCGCGCCCTCGATCGGCGGGCCGACCTCGCCGTCGCCGTCGATGCGGTGGGAGATCTTGTGGTAGCTCTTCTGCCGCACGCCGTGGATCGTGTACTCGGTCCCGTCGTTGCCGTCGCCGACCTGCAGGGTCGCCGCGCGCGTCGCGCCGCACGCCATCGCGAGCGCGATGATGTCCATCTGCATGCGGGCGACGGTCTCCACGTTCTCGGATCTGCCGACGTCCGGGGAGATCGCCTCCATCTCCGCGATCCGCTCCGGCGGGAGCGCGCAGGCGAGCCCGACCTCGAGGTCGCGGATGCTGTCGAAGTGGAGCTGCAGCCGCTCGCGGTCGCCCTGGCTGAGGTCCTTCCGGCGCATCAGCGCCTGCATCTGCTCCCGGACCAGGTCGTTCACGCTGGCGCGGCGCGCGGCCAGCGCCTTCGCGGCCGCGGCGTCCACCTCGGCGAGCCCGAAGAGCTTCTGGTACGCCTTGTACGGGTCGCGCTCGGCGGCGCGCAGCTGCTTCGGCCCGCGGTACGAGAGCACCTCGTTGATGTAACCGGACTTCCTGCCCGCGTAGAGCGTCAGCGGCTCGACGCCCGCCGGGTTGAGCTCGGTCGCGATGCGGTTGTCGATCGACTCGCCCATCGCCAGCGACTCGTTGCCCGCCGGATCCTCCGACACCCGCGCGGCCGTCAGGCACTGGTTGCCGCCGCCGGAGTGGCCGCACCCGTTGCCCGGGAACGCGAAGCGGACGCCGCGCACCAGGATCAGCTGGCTCGCGTAGTCCTTGAGCTCGCTGACCGCCCGATCGGCCTCCGCGGCCATCGACTCGGCGGTCAGCGGGCCCGGCGCGCTGGGCCAGAACATCTCCGGCTCATCGCCGACCTGCTGCGCGACGCCGTTGGCCTGGCGCATGAAGATCGCGAAGGGCGGCGCGTCCCCCGTCCCGGCCGAGGCGCGCCGCGGCGCGAAGGTCTCCAGGAACGGGAGCGCCACCGTGACGCCGAACAGGCCTCGAAGCACACGTCGTCGGGTGATCATGGCGCCTCCGCGGGAACGCGAGCGAGGAAGGGAGTGGAGGAGACGATCCGGACGATGAGCTCCTTGGTCGAGGCGCCGCCGCGCGACGCCTCGCCGAGCTCCTCGACGAGCGCCCGGTCCTCCGCGCGCGCGCCGCGGCCGTGGGTGAACTCGAGCCAGCGCTCCGCGTAGCACCCGTGCGCCTCGCTGCTCTCGGCGAGCAGCTGGCTGAACTCGACCGCGTCCGCGTAGCTCCTCGGCTGGCCGCCGAGCGTGTAGGCGTCCGCGGAGTTGACCGGCGCGCCGTTGTCGGTCGTGCGGTACTTGCCGATCGCGTCGTAATGCTCGAAGGCGAACCCGGCGGGGTTGATGAGCACCCCGTGGCACGACGCGCCGCACGTCCCCTTGCCCGTGTGCGCCTCGACGCGCTCGCGGTTGGTCGCGAGCTCGCCCGGCGGCAGCGAGGTCGCGTCGTCGGGCGGCGGCGGCAGCGAGGCGCAGAGGATCCTCAGGTTCACGAAGACGCCGCGGTGGATCGAGTCCGGCTGCCGCGCCGTCGCCTTGGCCGCGAGGAAGCCGAGGCGCGTGAGCAGCCCCGAGCGCTCGGCCTCGTCGAGCTCCACCCGCTCGAACTCGTCCGAGAAGTCCCCCTCGACGCCGTAGACCGCGGCGAGGTGATCGTTCACGAACGCGGTGCGCGCGGTGAGCAGGTCGGTCAGCCCGCCCTCCTCGTCGAAGACGACGTGATCCACGAAGAGCTCCGCCTCGCGCTGCATGTCGTCGCCCATCTCGGGGACGAACTCGGGGTAGAGCGCCTGGTCCTTGTTGAGGTCGTGGTACAGCTCGTAGTCGTAGAGCTGCCGGTGGAACGCGCCGACGACCTCGCGGGCGCGCGGGTCGTCGAGCATCCCCTCGGCGTAGGCGCGGACGGCCTCGCGGGTCGAGAGCTCGCCCGCCTTCGCCGCCTCGAGGAGCGCGTCGGAGGGCATCGTGTTCCACAGGGTGTAAGCGAGCTTGGTCGCGATCTCGTGTCCGCCGAGCGGGATGAGCCCGCCCTCCGCCGGCCCGGCGCCGACCTCGACGCGGTAGAGGAAATGGGGGGACTGCAGGAACGCCTCGAGCGCCGCGCGGGCGCCCGCGGTGAACGGGTCTTCGCCCTCGAAGAGCTCCTCGCCGCGGTGGAACAGCGCGACGTGCGCGTCCCGCTCCTCGTCCGTGAGCGGGCGCCGGAACGCCCGCTCGCCGAACCGCTCGACGAACGCCTGCGCCCGCGCCTCCGGCGCCTCCGGCAGATCCGCGGGCGCGATCCGACCGAGCTTGCCCGGGTCGGCGGTCACCATCGCCGCGAGCTCCTCGGCGGCGCGCTGGTAATCGCCCCAGAGGCCCGGCGTCACGAGGAGCGCAGCCTCGTTGTTGTCGAACACGCCGCCGAGCGGGTCGCTCGTGAACGACGCCGAGAGGCCAGACCGGTCGTCGAGGCGCAGGAGGTCGCGCACCGTGTTCTCCCACTGCGCGTGGGTCAGGCGCGGAAACATGCTGCGCTCTGCGACCTCGGGCCCGGTCGGCCCAGTCGGCCCAGTCGGCCCGCCGGGAACGACGCCGTCCCCGTCGCCCTCCCGCGGATCACCCACGGCGCCCGTACACCCCGAGAGCAGGAGCGCGGCGACGCTCAACCCCGCGCCCAGCAGCAGCCGCCGCCACCGCGGGAAGGCGGTCAATCGACAAGCCAGTGAGATCATCGAGCTCTCCTGATGAGCAGATCGATTGTGTACGCAGGAGACACACCCCGCCGCCAGCGCGACGAGGTGGTCAATCGATAAGCCAGTGAGGTCGCCGACCTCTCCTGAAGAAAGGCTCCGAACGAACCCGGACTGCACCAGGCAGCCGACGGTGGGCGCAGCGCCGGGTGCCACGAGGCGCCCTGCTGAAGCAGGGCGACGCGGAGCAACGACGCGACGCGCCGACCATCGGCTGCCTGGCGACAAGAGGTTTCGTTCGCTCTAAGCCAAGCAGCGAGATCCAGTTATGTAGGAAATACCCTTTACTAACAACCAAAAAAAATCTCGGTCCATGGGCAGGTGCGCGACGATCGCCCTGGAGCAGACAAATCCAACGGCACCCAAAACTCTCCTTGCTCGTGTGTGTGATCTCCCATGCATGCCGGCCATCGCAGGAGATCTCGATGGCTGGCCACTCCTGACGAGGCGGTGCTGTGTCGCCGCCGCGGGAACTTCGCTGTTGCTGCCGAGCAGCGGGTTCAGCGAGCATCTGCGCGATGCGCCCCTCTCGCCGCCGCTGCTACGCCTGGTCTGCGCTGGCGCTCGCGTCGCTCGTCTCGCTCGCCGCGTGCGAGCGACGGGCAGCCCCGCCCGGGGGCGGCGCTGCGGGCACCGAGCAGCAGGCGCCTCCCGCCGCGCAAGCCGCGAGCGCGGCGGTCCCCGCCGCCGCGGTCGAGTACCTCGAAGAGATCACGGGCGGCGCGGACCGGAGCGAGGCGCTCCCCCTCGTCGTCGCGATTCACGGGCTCGGCGACAGGCCCGAGTCGTTCGCGGGTCTGCTGTCGGGCGCCGACGTCAAGGCGCGCCTCATCGTGCCGCGCGGGCTCACGCCGTACGGCGGCGGCTACTCGTGGTTTCCGCTCCAGCAGGCGCTCGCGAGCGATGAGGTCGGACAGGGCATCTTGCGCGCGGCCGCCGCGCTCGCGGCGACCATCGAGCGGGTGGCCGCCGAGCGGCCGACGCGGGGAAAGGCCATCGTGACCGGCTTTTCCCAGGGCGGCGCGCTCACGTTCGCGCTCGCGCTTCACCACCCGCGCGTGGTCGGCGCCGCCTTCCCCATGGGCGGCTGGGTCCCCTCGGCGGTGCTGCCCGGCGCAGGCGCGGCGGCTCCAGCGCTCGTCGCGCTGCACGGCGAGGACGACCGGCGCGTCCCGATCGGCCCGACGCGCGACGCGATCGCGGCGCTCGAGGGGCGCGGCGTCAAGGCGAGGCTGGTGAGCTACCCTGGCGTCGGCCACACGGTGAGCGGCGAGATGCGGCGCGACCTCCTGCAGCTCATCCGCGGCGCCGCCGCCGAGACGCGCTGACACCGTCCGGACACGGCCACGGGCCTCGCCCTCACCCGCCCGGATGCGCTGTTTCCACGGGCTCTACACGGCGCGCGCGACCTACCCTACGTTGTGCGCCCGAATGAAACAGGATCCTTCCGATCGCTTGGCGCGGTGGCTCAGCCACCCTCGCTTCTTCACGGCTGTCTTGCTCCTCGCGCTCGCCCTGGCGCTGCCCACGGTGGCGATCGCCTTCTATGCCGATGACTACATCCTGTTCTGCTACCTCGCGAAGCTGATCCCCGGCTCGCCTCCCTGGTACGATCTCTACAACTTCTTCCCCGGCGTTCCGGAGGAGACACGGGCTGCCGTCTCCATCTCCGGGCTGCCGTGGTGGACCGATCCGGGGCTCAGGATCCACCTTGTCCGCCCCCTGGCGAGCGCGCTGCTCACGCTGGAGCGCGCTGTCTTCGGCGACGCCCCGCTCGGGTACCACCTTGTCTCGATCGGGCTCTACGTCGCCCTGGTCGCGGCCGCGGGCAGGCTGTTCCTGCGGGTGCTCCCGGGCGCGACCGCGGCGCTCGCCACGCTGATCTTCGCGATCAGCGGGAATCACGTTCACCCGGTCGGCTGGATCGCGTGCCAGCACATGCTGCTCGCGGCGCTCCCGGTGGTGCTCGGGCTCTTGGCGTATCTCTGCTACCGCGAGGAAGGGTGGCGGCCCGGGCTGTACCTGGGCCCGCTCGGGCTCGGGATCGGGCTCCTCGGCGGCGAGGCGGCGCTCGGCGGAGCGGCGTACTGGATCACCTATCAGCTCGCCGGTCCCGTGCCGCCGGGCCGCGCAGAGGGCTTTCGCGCCCGGGTTGCCGGCGTGCTCCCGGTGCTCGGCCTCCTCGTGTACTTCGCCGCGTACAAGGCGTTCGGCGGCGGCGCCGCGCACACCGGCGGGTATATCGACCCGCTCACGAGCCCGCTCGCCTTCGTGGCCGCCGCGGCGGAGCGGCTGCCCATCCTGATCGGCGGCGCCCTCGTGGCCGTGCCCGCGGATCTCTCCGTCCCGCTCCCCAAGCTCCCCTTCATCGCGGTCGGGCTCGCGGCGGCCGCCGGCGTCGCCCTCCTCTACCGCGCTTGCCTCCCGGCGGTCCCCGAGCGCGAGCGGGCCGCCTTGCGCTGGCTCGTCCCCGGGGCGCTCCTCGCGTTCTTCACGAGCCTCGGGGGCTTCCCCGGGTCGCGCCTGCTGCTGATGCCGGGCCTCGGGATCGCGCCGCTCCTCGCCGTCGTCGTCCTGCGCGGGCTGCGCCGCGCCCCCTCGCCCGGGGCCGCGTCATGGCCCCGCCGCGCCGGCGCCGGGTTCCTCGCCGCCGTGCACCTCGGGATCGCGCCGCTCCTGTTCCTCGCCGCCACCTCGTCGAGCGTCGATATCGCGCGCAAGCTCGAGGACATCGCCCGCACCGCGGAGATCGACGCGCCGCCCCGCAAGCGGGTCTTCATCGCGGCCGCGTCGGATCCCATGGCAGCCATGTACCCTCAGGCGATCCGCGCCCTGGAGTCGCCCGATTCGTTCTCCTGCTGGTCGATCCTCTCGATGAACAAGGGCACCCACCGCCTCACGCGCACAGGCCCGTCCTCGTTCTCCCTGGGGCGCATCGACGGGACGATGCTGACCGGGGCGTTCGAGACGCTCTACCGCGCGCCGTCCTCGCCGATCGCCGCGGGCTACGAGGTCGGCCAGTGCGGCGCCACGATCCGGGTCGCCGAGGTCGCGGACGGGAGGCCGGTGCGGCTCGAGGTCGACCTGGGCGCGCCGCTCGAGGATCCAGGGCTCGTCCTCCTGGCGTGGCGCGACGGGAGGCTCCGCCGCGTCGCGCCGCCCGCGGTCGGCGAGGCGGTGGAGTTCCCGTGGTCGCCGGGGCCGATCGGGTTGTTCTGAGCTCTCCGATGTGATCCACGTCCCCGGAGAAGGGTTGGTAGCGCCGCTGCATCAGAAACTTGGACAGGGTCGGCGGGGTCCGGATACGAGGGACGCATGCTCGATCGCACGCCGTGGGCGAACCGCTCCTACCGATGGCGGGTACGCTCCTGAAGACTCCGTCCCTCACCGTCCGCTCCCCCGCTCCGGTCGCCGACGCGACGGCGGTGATCGAGATCGCGGCGCGCACCTTTGGCAATTACGCGAGCTTCCGCGCCGACTGCGCCGCCTGGTACGTGAACCACAGCCACTATGACTGGGACGCCTCGGTCGTCGGGTTCCTCGGTGACGCGATGGTCACCCACTGGGGCGTGTGGGGTTACCGGATGCGGATCGGTCGGGCGGAGGTGCGCTGCGGCGGCATCGGCGCGGTGGCCACCGAGGCGGCCCACCGCGGGAAAGGGCTCATGGCCCGCACGGCTCCGCACAGCCTCGACCGCATGCGCGCCCGCGGCTATCACCTCTCGATCCTGTTCGGGATCGACGACTTCTACCACCGGTTCGGCTATGTGCCGGCCTGGCCCGAGTCGCGGTGGCGCGTAAAGCTCGCCGATCTCCCGGCCGCGCTGCCTCGGCTGCGCGGCCTGCGCCGGATCCCGGCGGCGCCCACGCGGGCGCTCGTGCGGCTGCACAACCGGTGGAACGCCGGCCTCACCGGCACGGCGGTGCGGCCGACCTTTCTGCGCTCGTGGAGCGGCATGCGCAAGGACGTCGAGGCCTGGTGCTGGGGCGCGGATCGCGAGCGTCCCGAAGGGCATGTCGTCGTCCAGGCGGGCAGGAGCCGGCTCGTGTGCGCCGAGGCGACCGGCGCGCCGGACGCGGCGCTCTCGGCGCTCGGGGCCCTCTGCCGGCGGAAGGCGCTCCCCGAGCTCCGCTTCGACACGCTCCCCTACCGCTCGGCGCTCGCCGCGCGGCTCCGGAGGCTGAACAGCCGCCACGAGCAGCGGTATGCGGAAAGCGGCGCCGCGATGGTCCGGGTCGTCGACCTCCCGGGGTGCCTCGCGGCGATGGCGCCGGAGCTCTCGGCCCGGCTCGCCGCGTCGGAGCTCGCGGGCTACCGCGGCGCGCTCACCCTCGAGAGCCCCGAGGAGACGGCGACGCTCCGCCTCGACCGCGGCCGCGTCGAGGTCGTCGACGGGCGGAGCGCCGCGGCGGCGCGCAGCGCGGTCCGCGGCGGCTGGGCTGTGGCGCGGCTCCTCCTCGGCTCGGACGCGCCGCTGGAGGTGTGCGACGCGGGGGAGCTCCGGCTCACAGGAGACGCCGCCCGGCTCGTCCCGGTGCTCTTCCCGGCGCAGCACCCGCAGCTCACGCTGGCAGATAGGTTCTGAACGGCGCCGGCTCGTTCGTCTTCACCCCACCTGATACAAGGCCGGTGTACCGACATCGCATGTCGCAGCAGAGGGGGATATCACCCGCGCCCGGGCAGGGTCACGACGGCGCGGCGTCGACCTCGATGGGTCGGCTGGCGAGGAGGTCGTCGAGCAAGGCGCGCAGCGCCACCGATTGGCTGGCGGCGCGGGTGTACAGCGCGGTCGCCTGAATCACCGGCAGCTCGACGTCGGGGAGCAGGCGTACGAGCGTTCCTCCTTCCAGGTCACGCAACACGAGGAATTCGGGCACGAAGGCGATGCCCAGCCCGGCCCTCGCGGCGTCCCGCGTGACGATCATGTTGCCGGTGCTCATGCGCCAGGAGACGCGCACGGTCTCCCCGCCGACTCTCCACTGGACGATATCCGGCCGCGTGACGACGGCGGCGTGCTGGGCGAGGTCGGCGGGCCTTTGGGGCATGCCGTGCTGCTCCAGCCAGCTCGGCGAGGCGACGATGACCATGGTGACGTCGGCCAGCTTGTGGCTGATCAGCTCGCTGTCCTCGATCGCCCCCATCCGGATGGCCAGGTCGTAGCCGCCGTTGACCAGGTTGACGCGCCCGTCATGGAGGTGCAGGTCGATGCGGACCGCCGGATAACGCCTCATGAACGAGAGCAGGCGGGGCGCGATCGCCGCCTGGCCATAGGCGACGGGCGCGGTGACGCGCAGCAGCCCGGAGGGAGCCGCATGGAGGCTCTTGACCTCGGCGGTCGCCTGCTGCGCCTCTCGGACGATGGGCTGGACCTTGTCGAAGAAGCGCCTGCCCGTATCCGTCAGGCTGAGCGCGCGCGTGGAGCGGATCAGCAGCGGCGCGCCGAGCCTCTTCTCCAGCAGCGCGAGGTTGCGGCTGAGGGTCGCCTTGGGCAGCCCGAGCGCCCGGCCGGCCGCGCTGAGCGAGCCTTCCTCGACGATGCGCACGAAGATCGACAGACCGGACAGATCATCGGGCTCCCTCAACGTTCCACTCCTCGAACGCGGCCGTTCCAGGGCGCCATCTGGCGCCGTCGCGGGCATCCTCGCATACTCTGGACGTGATCCTAAGCGTGGCGGCGCCGGCGCGGCGTCCCGCCTCGCGGCGATCCGCGCCGCCGTCGGCCATGCCGGTTCCCCCCGAGGCCCCGGAGGGCGCAGCGCGTGCGCCGTCGGCTCCGCCCTGCCACGACAGCCGCGCGTGCGGCCGTCCCTGCAGCCGCTGGGCTGGCTGCAGGGGCGAGGTCGTCAGCGCTCTTCGTGTTCGCTTCGATGTCGGCCCGATTCGTCGCGCCGACGCGCGTGCCCCTGGCCGCGCCGATCGGGTCGCGCCAGCCGGCCAATCTTCGCCCCGCGAGGCATAACTTATGAATCTCGAACACTCCTCGATCAGAACCGTTGCCATGAAGGCCCCCGGTCGGATGAGCCCCGCCGCCGACGCGCCGTCGTTGGAGAGCCTGGTCTCCACTGCGCGCGAGCTCGTCCCTCGCCTCCGCGAGCGGGCCCAGCAGACGGAGATCGAGCGCCGCGTCTCGGAGGAGACGAACCAGCTCTTCCATCGCGCCGGCTTCTTCCGGCTGATGCAACCGGCCCGCTACGGCGGCTATGAGTACGGCTTCACCGCGCTGCTCGACGTGATCAGCGAGATCGGGCGGGGCTGCACCTCGTCCGCCTGGGCGTGCTCGCTCGGGGCCATCCACCAGTGGCTGCTCGGATTGTTCCCGGCGCAGGCGCAGGACGACGTGTGGAGGGAAAGTCCCCGGGCCATCCTGTGCGGCTCCTACTCGCCCATCACCTCAGCGCAGGCGGTGGATGGCGGGTACCTGATCCAGGGCAAGTGGCGCTTCGCCTCGAACATCGACAACTCACAATGGGCCATGCTGGGCGTCCAGTTCCCGAAGGAGAGCGACGCCGCCCCCGGCGCCGGCTTCTTGCTCGCGCCCCGCTCCGACTGGTCGATCGAGGACGACTGGTACGTCGCGGCGCAAGCTGGCACCGGGTCCAAGACAGTGGTCATCGACAAGCCGACCTTCGTCCCGGGTCATCGGAAGCTCACCTTCGCGGAGGCCGCGTCCGGTGCGCCTCCCGGGGCCGCGGTGAACCCCAACCGCATCTACAGCATCTCCTTCCTCTCGGCGATCCCCGTCTGCCTCGTGGCCCCGCTCCTGGGTACCGCCCAAGGCGCCATCGACGCCTTCATCGATCTCTGTGAGAACCGCGTCACGCGCGGCGGCATCGGAGGCGCGGGGGCGCTCCTGAGCCAGTTCGCTCACGTCCAGTCGCGTCTGGCCGACGCCGCCGCCGCCGTGGACGCGGCGAGGCTCGTCCTCGACCGCGACATCACCGAGGTGGAGCTGACCGCGGCCCAGGGGAGGTCCGTGAGCGTCGAGAAGCGCATCCGCAACCGGCGAGGCCACGCCTACGCGGCGAAGCTGTCGCACGCCGCCATTCAGTCGCTGTTCTCGTGCGTCGGTGGCAGCAGCCTGGCGCTCGGTCAACCCATCCAGCGCATGTGGCGAGACGGCAATGCGATCGCCCAGCACATCACGCTCAACTGGGACGCCGTGTCCACCATGGTAGGCCAGCACATGCTGGGCCTCGATCCGAAGGGGGCCTACTGAAGTACGTGGCGAGACCCGGAGCGGTACCAGACGGCGATCTGAAACCGCGGCGTTCGAGGCGTGGGACAGGTCGCCGTCTCGCTGTTCACATCGAGCTGCATCTTCATGATGAGCGCGTCGACCTGGTCAGCGACGGCCACCCAGGCGCTCGGGCGGACGCAGCCGGCCCGCGAGCGCGCCCGGTGAGCGCTGCGCAGAGAGCGCCGCATCACCTCCTCGTGAGCCGCATGAACCTCTTCAGCCGATGTCCACCATCGGCTCGCCGAGGCGCTCCGGGGCGGCGAGCTCGGACACGCATGGAGCCGGGTGGTGCTCGTCGGCCACGCCCTGCCTCGAGAGCCCCATGGGCTCGAGCAGGTGACCGGCAACGTCGAGGCGGTCGGGGCGGGGGCCGACGCCCACGATCACCAGCCACGACCGCTCAGACGATCTCCAGGAGCTCACCGGGCGCCGGGATCACGACCTCGCCGTGCCCGCGCGCGCGGAGCATCCTCGCGAGGACCTCCTGCGCCCGCGGCTCGCCGTGGACGAGCGCGATCTTGCCGAGGGGGCCGCGCTCGCGGCAGCGGTCCGCGTAGCGGAGCAGGTCGCCCTGATCGGCGTGCGCGCTGAAGCCGTTCAGGACCACGACCTCGGCCCGACGGTCCCGCTCCACGCCGAAGATCCTCACCCGCGATCGTCCCTCCACGAGCCGCCGCCCGAGCGTGTGCTGCGCCTGATAGCCGACGATGAGGATCGTGTTCTTCGGGTCCTCGATCCCGGCCTTCAGGTGGTGGAGGATCCTCCCCGCCTCGCACATGCCGCTCGCCGCGATGACGATCGAGGGCTCGGGCTCGGCGTCGATCGCCTTCGAGCCCGCGACGTCCTCGACGTAGCGAAGATCCTCGAAATCGAAGGGTGATCCTGAGCCGCGGAGGAGCGCGCGCGTCTCGACGTCGAAGCACTCGGGGTGGAGCCGGAAGACGTCGGTGAGCTTCACCGTGAGCGGCGAGTCGACGTAGACCGGCAGCCGCGGGATGCGGCCGTTCCGGCGGAGCTTCTTGAGCGCGAAGATCACCTCCTGCGCGCGCTCGAGCGCGAACGTGGGGATGTAGAGCTTGCCGCCCCGCTCGGAGGTCCGCCGGACGACGCGCGCGAGATCCTCGTCGAGCTCGTCGGTCCCCTCGTGCAGGCGATCGCCGTAGGTGCTCTCGCAGACGAGCACGTCCGCGCGCTCGGCGACCTCGGGATCGCGCAGGATCGGGCGCTCGTAGCGGCCGAGATCGCCCGTGTAGGCGACGCGCCTGTGGGCGTCGCCCTCCACGACGTCGAGCAGCGAGACGGCGCTGCCGAGCACGTGGCCCGCGTCGAGGAAGGTGAGCCGCACGCCCGGCGCGATCTCGATCGGGTGGTGGTAGGGCGCGGCGACCAGGCGGGAGATCGCCTCGACAGCGTCGTCGTCTTCGTAGAGCGGCTCGACGCGCGGCTCGTCGCTCCCCTGCTTCTCGGCGCGGCGGTTGAGGTAGCGCGCGTCGGAGACCTGGATCGCGGCGGCGTCGCGCAGCATCACGGCCGCGAGATCGCGCGTCGCCGGGGTCGCGTAGATCGGGCCTTCATAGCCGTTCTTCACGAGGATCGGCAGGGCGCCGGAGTGATCGATGTGCGCGTGGGAGAGGACGACGGCGTCGATTTCGTGGATGGGGAGAGGGAGGTGGCGGTTGCGCTCGAACGACTCGGCGCGGCGGCCCTGGTAGAGGCCACAGTCGAGCAGGATGGTCGCGTCACGCGTCCTCAGGAGGTGCATGGATCCGGTGACGGTCCTGGCGGCGCCGATGAACTCGAGGTGCACGGGCTCGATGATAGCAACCGCGCCGACAGACCGGCCAGATCATCGAGCTCCCTCGACGTTCCCCTCCTCGAACGCGGCCGTTCCAGGGCGCCGCCTGGCGGCGTCGCGGGATCTTCGCATACGCCGGACGTGCATCGAGGCCTTCCTCGATCTCTGTGAGAGCCCCGTCACGCGCGGCGGCCGCGCCGCGCGCCGTCCGCTCTGGCAGGTTTGCGGAGCCGCGGAGCCGCTGGCCGGGAGGCCGTCTCTCCAAATGGATGGAAAACTGCCAACTCATTGGCAAGGCGCCACGCGCGCCCACCGGGGTTGCTACGCTGCCGCCGGACCCGGCGACGTGGAGCGGCTGTCTGGCCGCGAAGCGCGGGCGTTCGATCCGTGGCTGGAGCGCCACCCGAAGGTCCTCGCCGAGCTACTCACAACGGGCTGCGACGAGCGCGTGGCCGCCGATACGCAACACGAGGAACAGAACCATGACCTTCACTCTTCCCGAGCTCCCCTACTCCAGAGACGCGCTGGTCCCCCACATCTCGGCCGAGACGCTCGATTTCCACCACGGCAAGCACCACAACGCCTACGTCACGAAGCTGAACGAGCTCGTGGCAGCGGACGCGGCGCTCGCGGGCAAGAGCCTCGAGGATCTCGTCCGCACGACGTCCGGCGCGGTCTTCAACCAGGCAGCTCAGGTGTGGAATCACACGTTTTACTGGCACAGCATGAAGCCGCAGGGCGGCGGTGAGCCTACCGCCGCGCTCCGTGCGGCGATCGACGAGGCGTTCGGAAGCGTGTCGTCGTTCAAGGAGAAGTTCACCGCCGCGGCCATCGGTCAGTTCGGCTCGGGCTGGGCCTGGCTGGTGAAGAATGGCTCAGGCAAGCTGGAAATCGTGCAGACGGGCAACGCCGGGAGCCCGCTCACGGAGGGCAAGACGCCGCTGCTCACGTGCGACGTGTGGGAGCACGCGTATTACATCGACTACCGCAATGCCCGGGCGAAGTACGTCGAGGCGTGGTGGAACCTGGTGAACTGGGACCACGCCGCCTCGAAGCTGTGACCGGCGCGCTCCCGCGAAGGGGGCGTCGAAGCCGCTCTGTGTCAGGCATGAGGGCGACCAGCCTGAGCTGACGCAGAGCGGGGCCGCGCGGGCGTCGGCCTCGTGAGGCCGAGATCACTCGCCCGTCCCGCGCGCGTGGGCCGGGCGCCTTGAGCGCCGCGTTCTCCTCCGAAGACGATGATTCCGGCGGTGGTGGGATGGGGATGAGCCGGCGGAGGGCGAGCGCCGAGCTTGACGACTCCGCTCGATCCACCAAGCTCGGCCCGAGCCATGAGCCACGCCCGCCACACCAGCGCCGAGATGGATGAGCTTGCCCGCGCAGCGCAGCGCGATGGGTTCTGCCTGATAAAGAACCTCCTTCCGAAGAGCCTGCTGCGCTCGTGGCGTGAGGCCTTCGCGCCGCTCCTCGACGCCCACATCGCGCGTGAGGGGCACCTCGAGAACCGGGGGCCCGGTCGCTATTACGTGACGCTCCCGTTCAAGGCCCCCTTCGCGGAGCCGCGCATCTACGAGGACGAGACGATCCTGGGCGTGGTGGAGCGCCTCGTCGGGGCCGACATGACCATGGTCCAGCTCGCGACCGACACCCCGCTCCTCGGGTCTGACTACCAGGACGTCCACCGCGACGCGCCGCCGCTCTTCCCCGAGACCGGGAGAGAGACACCCGCGTTCCAGCTCGCCGTCAACTTCCCCCTGGTCGACGTCACCGCCGAGAACGGCCCCATCGAGATCGCCCGCGGCACACACATGCTCTCCAAGGCCGAGGGGATGCGGCGCCTCGCGCAGGGCGAGGTCGCGCTCGAGCCGATCGCCATGGAGCTCGGCGACGTCATGGTCCGCGACGTTCGCGGCCTCCACCGCGGGACCCCGAACCGCTCGCGCGAGCCGCGGCCCATGGTCGTCATCGGCTACAGCCGCCGCTGGCTCTTTCGCCCGGAGGTCTCGATCCGGGTGCCCCGCGAGAGCCTCTCCCTCCTGTCCGAGCGGGCGAAGCGCATGCTCCGCTTCAATCCCATCGTCGAATCGCTCGACGCGCGCGAGGAGACGGAGGAGACCGAGGTCTACCAGGCCTTCGCCTACTGACGCGCGACGCCGCTCGCCGAGGCGCGGCCGCGCCTCACGCCGCCCCGAACTTCTCGTCCAGTTTGCTGAGCTGGCTGGTGAAGCCTTCCTTCTGCATCTCGGTGAACTCGGGGCTATGCATGGTGTCGAGCAGCACCACCATCTTCACGCGGTCGCCGAGCTCCGTGAGCTCGACCTCGATGTCGGCCTCGTAGGGCGGTACACCGGGCAAGAAGTCGATCACATTGCGGAGCACGAGCCGTGTCATGGGCCTGAGCTCGGCGAAGGTGGAGGTGACGGCGTGCGAGGGCGGCTGGCCGATCTCCGCCATGGCGCGGACCATCTCGGGCGTGGCGGCGATCATCTCGTAGCGCAGGGTGCCGCCCGGCCTCGCGTCGAGCTCCGCCACGGCGGCCCGGAAGTTTCGCGGCCCCCACCAGGACTCGAAGCCCTCTCGCGTGGTCCAGAGGTCCCAGACCTCCTGCAACGTGGCGCGGTAGGTGCGCTCGACTCTGACCTTGGATCGGGCCTGGGCTTTGACTGCGCTGTTCATGATCGCTTCCTCGTGGCTGGGCCGCCTTGAACGGCCGGGTTGTTCTGAGCTAACGCACGCTTCTTCTCGAGCGCGGCACCGAAACGATCGAGGCGCTCCTCCCAGAGCTGCCGGTAGCGGCCGAGCCAGTCGTCGAGCTCGCGGAAAGGCTCGGGACGAAGGGAGTAGAGGCGCCGCTGCCCATCGGGTCGCATCGAGACGAAACCTGACTCCGAGAGGATGCGCAGGTGCCGCGACACGCCCGACTGGTGGATGCCGGCCTTCTCCACGACCTCGGCCACCTGTTGCTCGCCAGAAAGGAGAGCCTCGACGATGCGGCGGCGCGTGGGATCGGCCAGGACCTCGAAGACGTCCAGTTGCATGTTTATGCATATACACCACGGTGCATACGTCGGTCAAGCGCCACGGCACGCGGGGCTGCGCGCGCGGCCGGACCTTGCCGGCCCGCGTGGAGCGCGGCTCAGCGCGGCGCGGCTCCGCGGCGGCTCACCTGTGTGTCGGGCGCGAGCGCTCGCGCAGGGCGCCCCGGTCAGGGCACGAGGCCTCCCGCATCGCGCGGCGCCCCCAGCATGCGCTTCAAGCGTGCCCGCGCGGTCCGCTCGGCGCGGCGCCGCAGGGGCTTCTGCTCGTCGGCCGGCACCGCTCCGTGGCGAGCCGCCGGCACGATCGGCAGCCCCATAACATCCGTGAGCGGGGCGACAGGCGCTTCGAGCTCCGGCTCCGCCAGCGCAGCGCCGAGCGCGGCGCGGACGCGCGCGGGGTCGAGCGTCAGGCACCACGTGACGATGCTCCAGGCGAGCGCAGCATGCCGCGCTTCGTCCGTCGCGATGCGCGCGAGCGCCCGCGCGACGGCCGGATCGGTCGCGTGGCGCTGCGCTCGTCGCGCGAGCGCCGCGGCGAACGTCTCACCGATGCAGCCGTCCGTGAAGCTCAGGTACGCGACGGCGGCGGCGTCGCCCGAGAGCGCGGTGGCCGGCAACGGCAGCTTGCCCGGCCCGAGCGGCAGCCCCGCGTACGTGCTCGCGAGACCGAACGAGAGGCGTGCGTGTTCGGTCTCGTCCTGCGCCGCGTGCTGACAAGCCACGAGCAAGTCGGCGGGTGCTCCGAGCGCCAGGAGCTCCAGCGCGAGCGCGGAGAACGTCGCGATCGAGGCGTGCTCGGCGAGCGCGGCCTCGAGCCACAGGGCGGCGAGCTCTTCACGCTCCCGGGGCGAAAGGTGAGCGACCAGCGCGGGATCGCTGATGTCCGCCCAGCCGCTCGCTTCGCGCGCCGCGGCGGTGATGGGGCCCTGTTCGTCTCGCAGCGGCCGGCCGAGCGAGTTGAAGATCTTGCCGCTGTAGATCGGAACCTTGAGGGTCAAGACCCACGACACTTCGACGCCGTGAGCCGGGAGGCCGTGATCGGCGCCGCTCATCGGGATCGTCACGCGCAGCCCCGTCCCCAGCACGGCGGCCGAGGCGAAGACGCCCGTGTGCAGTGCGAACGTCGACGTGTGGAGATCGCTGCGGGTCAGACCCGCGATGCCGAGCTCTCCACCGACGACGTTTCCGAGCTGAAACCCGAACGCCAGGCGCGCATAGTCGCCGGCATACGTCTGCGCCTGGAAGAAACCACCGTAACCGATCGAGCCCGGGTCTCCCTTCGGGAAGACCATGCCGCTGATTTCCGTGCCGACGCCGACCGGGCATTCGCCGCTGCCGACGGACAGCAAGAAGCCGGGGTTGAACGACCCCTCGGGCGCGGACGACGCCAGGGCCTGCGCCGGCGCCAGGAACGCGACCGCACCGACGACCTCGATCGCCACGAGCTTGTTCCTGCGTCTCATGTGCGTTGAACCTAGCAGAACGGGAGCCAGGGGGAGTTTGTCACGGGCTTGATCGAAGCATCGAGCGGCACGAAGCCGCCGCATCCCCACCGGAGAGCTCGAGCCGCTTCGTTCGGCGTCGAGCTTCACCTCGACATCGACATCGACATCGACCACCAGCTGAACGGCGGCGAGGAGCTTGCCCGGCGAGCGCTCGTGGAAGGTCTCTGCACGACGCTGCGGGTGCTGCCAGCAATCACCGGCAGCGACCATAACGTTCAAAACATATGAACCCTTGATGCACCAACAAGAGCCCACAGCCCCAGCGGGCTCACTCGTTCGAGCCATGTTATCCGCACCACGCCGGTAGGTATCCACGGGTCGCTCAAGACGTCATGCGAGGGATGCTCGACCAACCCAGCCGGCGTATACTGCGCGGTTCGGAGGTTTCGTTCGCATGCCCAACCCTTCTCGATCCCAGATGAACGGCACCTTCACAGGAAGGGATGGTGGGGCAAGAACCCGCCCTACCACGTGCCCGTCTTCGTGCTCACCCACCATGCCCGTGAGTCCTTCACCATGGAGGCGGAACGACCTTCCACTTCGTGACCGACGGCATCCACGCCGCGCTGGAGCGCGCGAAGGAGAGTCCAGGGAGAAGAGCTCCGTGAGAGTCATGGTGTTCGTCAAGGCCACGAAGGAGTCCGAGGCGGGGAGGATGCCGGGCGAGCAGGACGAACGCCTGCGCGCCGAGATCGAGCGGCAGCGGAAATCCTGAAGGTCGGGCTCCCCTATCGATGGCGGGTGTGTCGGCTTCGTGAATCCACCCGGCGCAGGTGGGCGGAGATGCGGCGCACCCGCACAGGAGGCCGGCGCGCGACCTGCGAAGGCGCGCGCCGGCCCGCCACGCGGCGCGCATTCGCGTTGACGCCATATCCGTGCGACGCTATCGCACCGCCCCATGAATGGGACGATGTCAAAGGCATTGACGGCGATTCTGCTCCTCTCGTGCGCGGCGCCGCTCGGCTGCGGCGCGCTCATCGCGTCGCTCGGCCCCGAGGAGAAGGCTCAGCTCGACGAGTTCGCGAAGAGGTACAACGACACGGCCGCCGCGTCGAAGAAGAGCCTCGACACGAACGAGGCGTATTTCAACTTGATCGTCGTGGCCGCGAGCTGTGCGGACAAGACCAAGCTGGCGGTGGCCAACGAGTGGATGGCCGAGACCGTGGACGGGAAGATGTCCGTGGAGCAGGCGCGTGACAAATGCGCCGAGATGCTGACGGCGCTCCGCAAGAAGGACTCGGGAGAGCAGGGCTGCGGCTTCGCCTCGCTCCGCGTGGAAGGCGGAAAGCAGCGCCCCGGCATGGACTGGACCACCTCCGTGAGCGGCGCCCTGAACTTCGATACGGTCGAGCGGACGAACCTCCGCGCCCAGGACGACGGCTCGCGCGAGCTCACGGCGTGCGACAAGGTGCCGGAGAAGGGCACGACGCCTGCCCCATCTGGAAGCCGGAGCTCGTCAAGGAGGCCGAAAGGATGTGCGGGGAGGGCGCGATCATCCTCTACACGGGCACGGACTGGAAGACGAACGAGGCATCGTCGACCGACGGGGACCGCTACCTGATACGCTACCTCGACGCGGAGTGCTGGTACCCGAAGGGGACGGTCGGCAAGGACTACAAGGTGCCGGCGGAGTGCGAATCTGGCGACACGCCGCCCGAGCCCAACCGATCGTGCATCACGTCGGCCGGGAAGCTCGTCATGAAGTGAGGCGTCGAGCCGCCGGAAGCGGGGATGCCTTCCGTCGACCTGACGAGGTCGCCATCCTGGGGTTTCGTTCGGTGGAGCGCATCCCGGTTCGCGTTATAGTGGCGCCCTTCGACGAGGGGGGCGCGACGATCCGTCGACGTGAACGAGCCGCCGACGCCCTGATGGAGGTGAACGGATGCAGACCTATGTGCTTGCGCTCCAAGAGGTCGATCGAACGAAGGCCTGCGTGGTCGGGGGAAAGGGCGCGAACCTGGGTGAGCTCTCCAGGATCGAGGGGATCCGCGTGCCCGCCGGCTTCTGCGTCACGACCGAGGCTTTCCAGCGGATCATGGGAGAAGCGCCGTCGGCCGGCGGGCTCCTCGATCGGCTGTCGTCGCTCGCGGCGGAGGACCGGGACGGGATCCGGGAGCTCAGCGCCGAGCTGCGCCGGATCATCGAGGGGACGGCCATCCCCGAGGACCTACGAGAGGCGCTCACCCAGGCTCTTTCCACGCTTGGCGCGGGCGACGCCTGCGCCGTACGGTCCAGCGCGACGGCGGAGGATCTGCCAGGGGCTTCCTTCGCGGGCCAGCAGGACACGTACCTGAACGTCCTCGGGACGCAGGCGATCCTGCAGCACGTCCGCCGCTGCTGGGCGTCGCTCTTCACCGAGCGGGCGGTGACCTACCGGATCCAGCACGGCTTCGATCACCGCAAGGTCCACATGGCGGTGGTGGTGCAGAAGATGGTCTTCCCGCAGGCCGCCGGGATCGTCTTCACGGCCGATCCCGTCACGTCGAACCGGAAGGTGTCGTCGATCGAGGCAGGCTTCGGCCTGGGGGAGGCCCTGGTCGCCGGCCTGGCGAGCGCCGATCGCTACAAGGTGCGGAACGGCCAGGTCATCGAGAAGGCGATCGCCAGGAAGACGCTGGCCACGCGTGCCCTTGAGGAGGGCGGCACCGAGGAGCGGGCGATCGAGCCCGAGCGGCAGGACGGGCAGGTGCTGACCGACGCGCAGATCCTGCGGCTCGAGCGCCTGGGCCGGCAGATCGAAGGGCATTTCGGCCATCCCCAGGACATCGAGTGGTGCCTTGTCGACGAGGAGCTCCACATCGTCCAGAGCCGGCCGATCACGACCCTGTACCCCATCCCCGAAGCCGGTGATCAAGGCAACCACGTCTACATCTCGGTCGGCCATCAACAGATGATGACCGACCCGATGAGGCCCCTCGGGCTGTCGTTGTTCCAGCTGACCTCGGGTGGCCGCATGCTCCCGGCGGGCGGCAGGTTGTTCGTCGATCCCACGAAGCAGCTGGCCTCACCGGCCAGCCGGGACGCCCTCCTGGAACTCCTCGGGCGCTCCCATCCGCTCCTCAGGGACGCCCTCGCGACGATCCTCTCGCGGGGAGACTTCATCGAGCCCTTGCCCGACGATCCGGCGGCCCCGCGCCCCGGCCAGGGCAAGCAGGCGCCCGGGCGATTCGACGCGCAGGTCGAGGACGACCCGGCGATCGTCGCGGAGCTGATCGAGCGCACCCAGGCCTCGCTCGCGGAGCTGAAGCGCGACATCCGGACCAGGACCGGAACGGCGCTGTTCGACTTCATCCGGGAGGACATCCAGGGGCTGAGCAAGTCCATGTTCGGTCCGCGGAGCATGGGCGCGATCATGGCGGGCATGAACGCCTCCTCGTGGATCAACGAGAAGATGATGGCGTGGCTCGGCGAGAAGAGCGTCGCGGACACGCTCTCCCAGTCCGTGTCGAACAACATCACGTCGGAGATGGGCCTCGCGTTGCTGGATGTCGCCGACGTGATCCGTCCCTATCCGCAGGTGGTCGCTCATCTGCAGAACGTGAAGCACGATGGCTTCCTGGAGGAGCTGGCCGCGCTCGACGGCGGCAAGGAAGCCCGGGACGCCATCCAGGCTTACCTCGACAAATACGGGATGCGATGCGCGGGGGAGATCGACATCACGAGGGCCCGCTGGAGCGAGAAGCCGGCGACCCTGGTCCCCTTGATCCTGAGCAACATCAAGAACTTCGAGCCTCGTGCCGGCGCGCGGAGGTTCGAGCAGGGGCGGCAGGAGGCCTCGCAGCGGGCGCGAGCGCTGCTCGATCGGTTGAGGCAGCTGCCGGACGGGGAGCAGAAGGCCAGCGAGGCCCAGCGGATGATCGACCGGCTCCGGACCTTCATCGGTTATCGCGAGTATCCGAAGTACGGCCTCGTCAATCGCTACTTCATTTACAAGCAGGCCTTGCTGCAAGAAGCCGAGCGGCTCGTGCAGGCCGGCGTGATCCACGACGCCGAGGACATCTACTATCTCACGTTCGACGAGCTCCGCGAGGTCGTGCGCACCCATCGGCTGGACGACCGGATCGTCGGCCAACGGAGCGCGGAACACGAGCTCCACAAGAAGCTGTCGCCGCCGCTCGTCATCACGTCCGATGGGGAGATCGTGGCAGGCGCGCGCGAACGAGCCGATCTCCCCGCCGGAGCCCTCGTCGGCCTGGCGGTCTCCTCCGGCGTCGTCGAGGGACGAGCCCGCGTCCTCCTGGACATGGCCGACGCGGAGCTGGAGGCGGGGGACATCCTGGTCACCACCTTCACCGATCCCAGCTGGACGCCCTTGTTCGTGTCCATCAAGGGCCTCGTGACCGAGGTGGGGGGCCTGATGACCCATGGCGCGGTGATCGCCCGTGAATACGGCTTGCCGGCGGTCGTCGGCGTGGACAACGCGACCAGGCGGATCCGGGATGGGCAACGCATCCGCGTGCATGGAACGGACGGGTATGTCGAGATCCTGACCTGAGGATGCCTGGGGCCGAGGCGTGTGTTGACGCGCGGGCGCTCGCGCTCGCCGGCGAGCGGCGGGCGCGGGCGCCGCGGTGCGTGGCCGTCGGGCTCGGGATCACGGTGCCGACCGTACACAACGTCCATTTTTACACCGACGCGGCAGGGGCGCGGCACGGTACCTTCCAGGGGCCGCCGGTATCGGCGATCGTGGGCCTCGGCCTCGGCCTCGCGCTGCCGTGACCGGGCCGCGTCGATTCTCTCAAAACGCGCCCGCCGCGCGTCCACTCACCCCAGCGCATGTCCCTGCTCGCCACCGCGCCCGAAGGCCGGCCGCGCGCGATCTCCGCGCCGGGAGGCCCGGTCCCCTCCTTCGAGCAGCTCTTCTTCGAACACGCGCCGTTCGTCTGGCGCGCGCTGCGGCGGCTCGGCGTCCATGAAGCCGACGCGGAGGACGTCTGCCAGGAGGTCTTCATGATCGTCCACCGGCGCCTCGCGGGCTTCGAGGGGCGCTCCTCGGTCCAGACCTGGATCTACGGCATCTGCATCCGGGTCGCGGCCGACTACCGCAAGCGCGCCCACCGGCGCCGCGAGTCCACGCGCGCCGAGCTGCCCGACCAGGAAGCGCTCGAGGACCAGCACGGGGCGCTCGAGGACCGTCAGGCGCGCGCGCTCCTCGACGCGTGCGTCCAGACGCTGGACGACGACAAGCGCGCGGTGTTCGTGCTCTTCGAGCTGGAGGAGCTGCCGATGACGGAGGTCGCCGAGGCGGTGGGCTGCCCGCTCCAGACGGCGTACGCGCGGCTCTACGCGGCGCGCCGCGTGGTCGAGGCCGCCCTGCGGCGCGCCACGGCCGAGAGGAGGATGCCTTGAGCAAACCGAAGGATCCGCCGCGGCTCTTCGATGCGTCCTCGGACACGACCGACGCCGTGCGCGCCGTCCTGCGCGCGGGTCGGCGCGAGCTCCCCGGGCCTTCCGACCTCGCCCGCCTCGCCGCGCGCCTCCCGCTCGGGCCGCTCCCGCCCTCGGGCGCCGCGCCGCCGGCCGGGGCGCCCGAGGTCGCCTCGCCGCCCCCGTCGCCTCCACCCGCGCCCGGGCACCTCACCGCGGCCGCCGCGGGGCCTTCTGTGGCCGCCAGCGCGCTCGTCGGCGCGCTCCTCGGCCTCGGCGTCGTGGGCGGCGTGTGGTGGCGCGACGCCGCCACGGCGCCGCGCGACGCCGCGCTCACCGTCATCGCGAGCGCCTCTGGGCCGAGCGCCGCCGCGCCCACGAAAGCCCCCCCGCGGCCCGCGGAGCCCGGCCTCGACGGCCCCGGCCACGCGGTGTCGGAGGCGGGTGGCGGCGCGGCGCGTGAGCCCTCGAGCGCGACCGCGCCGCACGGCGAGCTCCTCCCGCGCGCGAGCGCCGCCGCGCCGCGCGCCGACGAGGCGGCGATCCCCGCGCCGGGCGCGCCGAGCGGCGGGGCTCCCCCGAGCGCGAGCCCTCCTTCCGCCGGCGCCGCCGGGGAGGCGGAGACCGAGGTCCAGCTGCTCCATCGCGCGCAGGACGCGCTCGCCACCGACGCTGGCTCGTCCTTCGCGCTCACGGTCGAGCACGCGCGGCGCTTCCCCGCCGGCGCGCTCGCTCAAGAGCGCGAGATCATCGCCATCCGCGCCCTGCTCGCCCTCGGCCGTGCGGCCGAGGCGCGCGCCCGCGCCGCGAGCCTGCTCGAGCGGTTCCCCGGCTCCGCGTACCGCGGCAGGCTCGAATCGCTCGGCCTCGAGGGATCCTCTCCAAAAAATTGAGCCTCTCTCTCCACGCACCAGGTGACCGCACGATGCGGTCCTCTCGGCGGAGAACACCCATGTCGAATCGCTTTTCCTCGCGCGCCTCGTTCCCGCGGCGCGCCGCGAACCTCTTCCTCCTCGCTTCGCTCGCGGCGACCTCGCCGCTCCTCGGCGGCTGCGGGATCGAGCTCCAGATCGGCGAAGAGCCCAGAGACGGTGATGGTCCCGGTACCGCGACGGGCACGGGCGGGTCCCCGCCGGGCGCCACCACCGCGACGGGCGCGGGCGGCGGCGCCACCACCGCGACGGGCGCGGGCGGCGGCGCCACCACCGCGACGGGCGCGGGCGGAGCTGGCGCCAGCGATGGCGGCGGCGGTATGCCGCCCACCGGCGGCGGTGGTGCGGGAGGCGGAGGAGAGAACCTCCCAGGAAAGCCGACCGATCCGGAGTGCGCGGACTCCGTCGCCTATCTCGCTCCGATCCAGGTGAAGACCCAGGCGCAGCTCGACGCGCTGCCGCTCATTCACAGCGCGGGCGACGTCGCGATCGACGGCAGCGTCGAGAACCTCCAGCACCTCAAGTGCCTGACCGGGGCGGACATCGTCGAAATCACGAGCGACGCGCTCGAGGATCTGAGCGGGCTCGAACGTCTGCAGGTGGTCACGAACGACCTCACCGTCATGAACACCGGAGTCTTGCGCTCCCTCTCGGGCCTCGAAGGGCTTCGTCACGTGGGCCGCTACTTCAGCATCCTCGACAACGTCGCCCTGCTCGATCTCCACGGCCTCGAGCTCTACGTCGAGGACTCGAACTACCTCGACATCATCGGCAATCTGAGCCTGGAGAGCTTGGACGGCCTCGGCATCACGGACGCGCGACATCTCTCCGTCAAAGACAACCCGGCGCTCGAAAGCCTCGACGGTCTCCGGGTGGAGCGAGTCGCAAACTTCTTGATCGCCGGCAACAGCTCGCTCACGAACCTCGACGCCCTGTCGTCGCTGACCGAGGTCCGAGAGCAGCTCTACGTCGGCCAGCATGCCGAGCTGCTGAGCATCGCTGGCCTCCACGGTCTCACGCGCGGCGCCACGGTGGCCATCGAGGACAACGACAAACTCCGCGATCTCGCCGGCCTGCACAACATGAGCGAGATAAGCGTACTTCACGTGAGCTGGAACGACGCGCTCGAGAATATCGACGCGCTCGCGGGCGTCGAGCTCGATGAGCTCTGGTTGGAGGGGAACGCCTCGCTCACGAATATCGATGGCCTACAGGACCTCACGAGCGTCCGATCCATTCTGATCCTCGGCGCGCCGGGCGTCACGTCCCTCCGAGCCCTGAGCAACTTGACGCGTGCAGATCACATCGCGATCCATGCGACGGGCGTGACGAACCTCGAGGGCCTCGAGAACGCCAAGATCGACGAGGAGCTCTCCGTCTCCGACAACGCCGATCTCGAGAGCCTCACCGGTCTCAACCCCGACAATCACGTCCTCAGGGCCCTGTGGGTCACCGGAAACCGGAGCCTGAGCGACCTCACCGGGCTCGAGATGCTCGAAGCCGCGACCAGCTACATCTTCATCCTTGACAACGATCGGCTCGTCTCCCTCTCGGGGCTCGACAACCTGACCTCGGTCCCCTCGCTCTTGATCAGGCAAAACCCGATGCTCACGAGCATCGCTGCGCTCGGCTCACTCGAGATCGTGGCGCAAGAGCTCTCGATCAGGGACAATGAGTCGCTTCCGACTTGCCAGGCCCAGGCCATCGCCGATCAGCTCGACCCCGGCACGCCCACCATCGAGGTGACCGGCAACTACGCGGGCGGCACCTGCGACTGATCCATTCCAGACTGCAAGCGTCGGGCTCAAACTACGCCGCGTGCCGGGGGGTCAAGTAAGAATGTCTTCTTCAGCGCGGCCCACTGCGGGGGCGCGCCGACGAGCATCACCTTCCGCACGTACCGGAACGGCAGCACGGGTGGGCGGACAAGGAGCTCGACTGGGAGTTGGACATCCAGCGCGACCTCGAGCGGCTGCGCGGCGAGGCGCGGCGCGAATCCCGCGACGGACACGGCCATCCTCGTCCACTGCAACAGCAACCGCGTCGTGCACGTCACCTACGAATAGGCAGCCGCCTGCTCGACGGGATCGATGTTCACCGCGCTCGTTCGGTCGCGCTCAGGACGCGAAGCTTGGTCAACGCCTGTGGCCATGCCCCCGCCATGGCTCACGAACGTGGTCGTGACCGAGGGTGCCGGGCTTCGTCACGGGACGAACGCGATGTCGTCCACCAGCATGTCGAACACGGTCGACTTCGCCGTGTGAAACTCGATCGAGTAAGCGTGCGCCGGGTCGAACGCCGGGGGCGCGGGCACGCCCCAGCCGTCCGTGCTGAGGATATCGAACATGACCGTGTACTGCGCCCACTCGGTCGTGATGTCGATCCCCTCGCCGAAGTGGTCGCCGCAGCCGGAGCCTTCACACACGCCGCCCTCGCGATCGGTGTTGCGGTCGGGGAAGTTCACGTAGATGTGCGTCGGCGCCGCCGCCTTGGCCCAGAACGTCAGGCCCGAGTAGGCAGAAGCGTCGTAGGTGAGCTTCGCGCCCCCCGGGGCGAAGTTCAGGTCGAACCCCATGCCGGCCCCCCTCGAGACGAAGCCGCTCCCCGCGACGTGAGCGGCGTACTCGCTCGGGTCGTGCCCGGGCGAGACCGGCAGGAACGGGCGGCCGGGCAGAGGGGTCTGCGCACCGCCCCGCGTGCCGTCGTTGTACGTGTACCAGCTGCCGACACGGTCCTTGCACCGGAGGATCGCGCCGTCGCCGTCCTCCAGGTCGTCGAGGAGCGCGGTGCAGGCAGGGATCTCGGGCTCCGCGTCCGAGCCGCCCGAGCCGCCGGCGCCGCCCGCACCCCCGTCCGAGCCGCCGGCTCCCCCGGCGCCGCCATCGCGGCCGAACGGATCCGGGTCGTATTCGCCGGGCGAGATGCCAAGGACGAGGCCGCATCCGCTCAGCGACACCGACGCGCAGAGGGCGACCGTGAGCACCTGGAAGCGCATCAGAAGCTTCCTTGCACGAGCGCGCCGCCCAGCGCGGGCGAAAGCCCGAGCGACGCGCCCTGGGTCGAGCTCTTCGCGGTGAGCCACAGCACGCCGCCGCCGGCGATGGCCGCGAGGCCGACGCCGAAGACGACGGTCGCGACGTTCGCGCGCGCCACGGCGCTGCCGCGGATGTCCATGCCGCGCCGATCGCAGCGGTCGCCGTTGCAGAACGGGCGCGACTCGTCGAACCTCGACTTCGCCGCGAAGCCGAGCCCCGCCCCGACGCCGACGGCGACGACCCCCGCGCCTGCCGTGACGAGCGCGATCGTGCGGCGGCCATCCCCCGCGCCGCCCGCGTCGCTCGACGCGGGGTCGTCCTCCAGCGCGCGCACGACGAGGGTCGAGGTCGCGCCGCCCGGCTTCACCTCGACCTGCGCAGTCCACGCCCGCTTGCCCGGCGCGCTCGCCTGGATCACGTGGGTCCCCGCGTCGACCGGCATGGGCACGCCCCACTGGCCGGGGCCGACCGGGGTGCCGTCGCGCTTCACCTCGAGGCCCGGCGTGCTCGCGGCCTCGACGACCACCGAGAGGCGCGAGACCTTCGGCTGGACGGCCGCCGCGCGCTCGCGCGCCTTCGCCTCCTTCTCCCGGTCGCCGCTCGCGTGCACCCGCGCGGCGACCTCGAGGAAGTGCGCCCACGCGGAGGCCATCTTGCCGATGCGCTCGTAGCAATCGGCGAGGAAGTAGCGGGTGTTGACGCTGTCGTAGAGGCGCAGGCTCTCCTCGTACTTGGGGCAGGCACGCGACGCCTGGCCGGCGTCGACGAGCGCTCCCGCCTCCCGGAACAGCGCCACGGCGCCCGCCTTGTCCTCGGCCCTCGCCGCGCGCCCGCCCGCGATCGCCGCGGCCAGGCCGATGCCGACCGCGCAGAGACGCGCGGCGCGCCCGCGCTTCGGTCGGCCTTTCGTCTGCGGCGGCTTCATCGTGTCGGCGAAGGTATCAGAAGACATCGCGCGAGAACGGGTCCGTGCTGGAGGGCCGCTTCCCCTGCGGCGCGCCGCGCTTCGCCGGCTGCGCCGAGCCGCCCGGCCTCGCTGGCTTCTGCGCGGCGGGGGCGCCCGAGGCGGCGGCGCGCGCCTCGGGCGGCGGCCCCTCGGCCGACGCGCCGGGAGCGGCGCCGGACGGCGGCACGGCGCTGGTGGCCGGCTCGACGGCCGCGTCCGGCGCGGCGCTCGGCTGCGCGGGGCGCGGCTCCGGGACCGCGCCCTCGGGGCCCGCCGGCGACGCCGTCTCGCGCTCGATGTCGCGCGGAGCTCGGTCCGACAGGCGCCAGAGGAGCAGGCCGCCGCTCGCGAGCACAAGGCCGAGCCCGATCGCGGCGGCGCGCCTCTCGCGCGACGCTGGCTTGCGGTTCGTCGTGCCGAGCGGCGCGATGGTGAGCGCTCCCCCGCCGAGGGGCACGGTCGACGCGGGGAGGGTCGCCCCGGCCGCGGTGACCGCCGTGGCGGTGCGAGAAGCGCCGGGCGGCAGCGCCCCGGCCGGCAGCGCGCCGCGCAGCGCGCCGAAGAGGCGCTCGGCCGCCGCGCGCGCGTGCGGCGGAGCGAACGGCACCAGCGCGAGCGCGAGATCCGCGACGGTCGGGAACCGGCGATCGCGATCGCGCGCGATCGCCGCGAGGATCACGTGCTCCAGCGGCTCCGGGAGGTCCGGGCGGAGCGCGCGCGGCCGCTGCGGCTCGCCCTGCGTGACCAGGTAGACCAGCTGCGCGAGCTCGTGCGCGAAGAACGGCGTTCGCCCCGTGAGCAGCTCGAAGAGGACGACGCCCAGCGAATAGATGTCCGCGCGGCCGTCGACGTCGCTCGAGGAGCGGAGCTGCTCGGGGGACATGTAGAGGGGCGAGCCGAGCACTCCCCCCACCCGCGTCAACGCGTGGTCCTCCGCGTGCGTCATCTTCGAGATCCCGAAATCGAGCACCTTGACGCACGGCGAGCCGTCCGCGTTCCGCGTGACGAACAGGTTGCTCGGCTTCACGTCCCGGTGGACGATGCCTTGCGCGTGCGCCTCCGCGAGCGCCTCGCAGACCTGGAGCACCAGCTCGACCGCCACGGGCACCGCGAGGCGCCCGCTCTCCGCGAGCACGGCGGCGAGGTCCCTCCCCTCGAGGTGATCCATCACCATGTACGGCGCGCCGCTCTCGAGCGTGCCGACGTCGGCGACGCGCACGACGTGCTGGCTGCGGACGCGCACGGCGGCGCGCCCCTCCCTCAGAAAACGCTGGAGGATCTCCGGATCCCGCACGTACTTCGGCAACAGCACCTTGATCGCGACGCGCTCGTCGAGGGCGAGGTGGCGCGCGGCGACGACGAGCCCCATGGCGCCCCGTCCGAGGACGCTCTCCACGCGATACTTGCCGAGGAGGACATCCCCGGGGGCAATCGTGGTCTCGTCAGGGCTCGACATGGCACGCCAGCGCGGAAGAAGGGCATCCACTATGCCACGTCACGGTCAGAGGCTCATGCAATTTTCCACCGCGCCGGCCTCAGCCGGGCAGCGCTGCCATGGATTGGCCTATCCTGCCCTGCCGCGACCGCTCTGCTCCCGACGGGTCGCGACCCGCCGGGAGCAGCGCGACGACGACCGAGTCTTCAGCGAAGGCCGCAGCGCTGACGGGCCCTTCCATTCCTTCCACCGACTGTTACGAAATGACACGCTCTCACCGATTGTTACGAAACGACACACCTCCTCGCCCAGCGCTCGGGCTTGCCTCGATTACGCGCCTCGATTTCTGTTCTACTCGTCGGCTGCTATTGATATAGCGATTAGCGAGGTAGCCAATGACCACCACCCTTCGATTCGTCGCGCCCGCCGCCGCTTCCCTCGCAACCGTGTTGCTCGCGATCTCGCCGTCATTGGCGGCTTCGTGGCAGACCCGGGTCAACTACGGCGGGAACACGCCCATGGACCTCTACGTCCCGGACAAGGTCGACGCCTCGCCGGGGGTCGTGGTCTCGCTGCACTACTGCAGCGGGAACGCCGGAAACGCTCACGGCTGGTTCCAGGGTCTGGCGGATCAGCACGGCTTCCTCATCATCACGCCGCAGGCAGGCGGCAACTGCTTTGACGCGACGCCCGCGCGCAGCGGTGAGCGAGAGGCCATCACCAAGATGGTCCAGTATGCCATCACACAGCACCACGCCGATCCGACCCGAGTCTTCGCTGCGGGGGCGTCTTCCGGCGCTTGCATGACGAACGCGCTCCTCGCGGCCTACCCCGACGTGTTCGCTGGAGGTTCGGTGCTGGCCGGTGTCCCCGCCGGCGCTTGGACGGGAGGCAACGCCTATGGCTGGATGACCCCTCCCGACAGGACCGCCCCCGAGTGGGGTGACATCGTGCGCAAGGCGGCTCCGGGCTTCACCGGCGCACGGCCTCGCGTTCAGATCTGGCACGGAACGGCTGACACCACCCTCAACTACGAGCCGAACTATAAAGCCGAGATCGCGCAGTGGACGGACGTCTTTGGTTTCGGTCATTCGGACAGCAAGACGAGCATCTTCATGGGCTCCCAAGATACATGGCATCGGTACTCTTACACGAACGCCGCGGGCACGCTCCTCCTGGAGGCGAACTACGCGGACGGTGCCCCGCACGATCTCTCGGGGCGCGGCTTGTGGAAGGACGTCGTGCGCTTCTTCGGGCTCGATATGGATCCTCCACCCCCCGGGGACGGCGCGGGCGGCGGTGATGGCACCGGCGGCAGCGACACATCGACCGGAGGTGGCAGCGCCTCCGGCGCAGGCGGCGAAGGTGGCAGCGCAAGCGGCGCCACGTCAGGCACGGGTGGCGACGCGAGCGGCAGCACGGGTAGCAGCGGAGCGACCACCGGAGGCGCGGCGCAAGGCACCAGCGGAGCCACCACGGGCGGCTCGACGAGCAACGCGGGTGGGAGCACCGCCTCCGGAGACAGCGATCCGACGACGACAGGCGGCGACAGCGCGTCGGACGACGGTGGGTGCAGCTTCAACGCGGCCTCCGGGGGTCAGCTGCCCGGCGGCCCGCTCGTCGGATTGCTCGTGGCAGGGCTTGGCGCGGTGGTCCGCCGCCGCCGCCGATCTGCTGCGTGAGCGTGAAACGCCGGCGAAGAAGCTCGGTCTACAGCGGCTTCCGCCCACCTCTGCTACGTGCAGAGCGAGAGCCAGAGCAAGTCTGGAAAAATTAGCCCTGTGGGCACACGCATCAACATCGATCCTGGACCTGGTTGGCTTGGAGCGAAGAGACGCGAGAGAGCCGCGAGCGCCAGCGGCACGCCGCCCGGTGCGCCGCTGGCGCAGCGGCTCGTGCTCAGAACGCGAGCGGGAGCCACAGTCGGCCGTCGCCGGACTTCCCCCAGCAGTGCACCCGGCCGTCGGTCTTCATCCCGCAGGTGTGGAGGTAACCGGCGCTCAGGCTGACGAAGGTGCCTTCGGGATCCTCGGTCTGCCCGTCCACGTTGTATCCCCAGCAGTGCACCGTGCCGTTCGTCCGCACGCCGCAGGTGTGAAGGTGGCCCGCGGCGACCTGGGTGTAGGTGTCGGAGGACGGGGGATCCGTCGCCTGGCCCTGGTCGTTGAGCCCCCAGCAGTCGACCGCACCTCCCTCCCTCACACCGCAGCTGTGAAAGCCGCCCGCGCTGACCTGGACGAAGTCACCCGCGGGGCTCGTGGACTGACCCTCTCCATTGTATCCCCAGCAGTGCAGCTTGTGGTCCGTCTTCACGCCGCAGTTGTGTGCGCCGCCCGTGCTGACCTGGAGGAAGTGGAGGGAGCTCTCCGGATCCGTGGCTTTGTTGGCGGTGTTGTCCCCCCAGCAGTTCACTGTGCCGTCCGCCTTCACACCGCAGTTGTGAAACGACCCCGAGTCGATCTGGATGTAATTGCCGGCGGGCTTGGTAACCTGCCCATAGCCGTTGTCCCCGAAGCAATCCACGGATCCGGTCGACCTCAGCCAGCAGGTGTGGTCCTGGCCCGCGCTGGCCTGCGTGAAGGTGCCGGCAGGCTCCAGGGCCCGGCCCCCCGACCGGTCCCCCCAGCACCTCGCCGAGCCGCTCGCGTTCACGCCGCAACCATGCTCGGTGCCCGTGCTGATCTGAGAGAAGCTCTCCGACGGCGGCGCGGTTTTCTCCGCATCCTTGTCGCCCCAGCAGGCCACGAGGCCGTTCTCCGTCACGCCGCAGGTGTGATTCCTCCTCGTGTCGATCTGGACGAAGGTGCCGTCGGGAGCCGAGGTCTGTCCGAGGCTGTTGCTCCCCCAGCACTGGACCCTGCCATCGGTCCTCAGCCCGCAGCTGTGGTTCAACCCCGCGGTGACGTGAGCGAAGCGGCCGTCGGGGCTGTCGGATTGGTTTGATCCGTCGCTCCCCCAGCAGTGCGCGGCGCCCTCGGTCGTCAGCCCGCAGGTGTGCATGTAGCCCGCGCTGACCTGGGTGAAGCGGACCAGGAACGTGGGGTCGGTGGCCTGGCCTTCGACGTTGCGCCCCCAGCAGTGCACCGTGCCGTTGGTCCTCACGCCGCACGTGTGAAAATCACCCGCGCTGACCTGGGTGTAGGTATCGCTGGTCGACGGATCGTCCGCCTTGCCCGAGCCGTTGTCGCCCCAGCAGTGGACCGTGCCGTCCGTCTTGACACCGCAGGTGTGAATGCTGCCTGCGCTGATCTGGTTGTAGGTGCCCGCGGGATCCGAGCTCTGGCCGTGGCTGTTGCTGCCCCAGCAGTGGACCGTGCCATTGTACCGAAGCCCGCACGTGTGGCTGTTGCCTGCGCTGAGCTGCTTGTAGGTACCGGACGGCTCCGTGGACTGGAGAACGTTGTCGCTCCCCCAGCAGATCACCGCGCCGGAAGGGGTCAGCGCGCAGGAATGGTGGAGGCCCACCGTGACCGTGCTGCGCCCGAAGATCGAGCCGGCGGCAGGGTCAGCCTCATCGTCCCCCCAGCAGTCCACTGCGCCGCTCACCTTCAGACCGCAGGTGATTCTGCCGTTCGTGCTGATCTGGGAGAAGCTCCCCGTCGGATCCGTCCCGCCGCCGTCGTCGTCGCTCCCCCAGCAGTTCACCGAGCCGTCCCTCCTCGTCCCGCAGGTGTGGACTTCGCCCGCGCTGACCTGGATATAGGTCTCGCTCTGCGGGGGATCTGCCGCCTGGAGCTCCACGTTGCGCCCCCAGCAGTGGATCGTGCCGTTCTTTCTCACACCACAGGTGTGCGCGCTGCCCGCGCTGAGCTGGGTGTAGGTGTCGCTGACCGGGGGATCCGCCGCCTGGCCCTGGGCGTTGCTCCCCCAGCAGTGGACCGTGCCGGACTCCGTTACCCCGCACGTGTGCCATCCACCCGCGCTGACCTGCACGTAGTTGCCGGTCGCTGGAGGCGTGGCCCTGCCGTTCGTGTTGCTCCCCCAGCAGTGGACCGAGCCGTTCGTCCTCACGCCGCAGGTATGAAAGCGGCCAGCGCTGACCTGCGTGTAGGTATCCGCGGGAGGCGGCGGCTCCCAGGGGTGCTCGGGCCCGGGCACAGGCGGATCCGTGGCCTGCCCATCGGCGTTGTAACCCCAGCAATGGACCGTGCCGTTCGTCCTCACCCCACACGTGTGCCATGCGCCCGCGCTGACCTGGAGATAGGTGTCGTCCGTCGCGGGGTCGGTGGCCTGGCCGTGGATGTTGCTCCCCCAGCAGTCGACCGTGCCGTTCGGCTTCAGGGCGCAGGCGTGTCCGTCGCCCGTGCTCACGATGGGCTCCTCGGACGCCGCATGGATCCGCGTGTCGTCGGCGCGGAGGCCCTGCGCGGCCTCGTCGAGCTCGCCGCCGTCCACGTCGGGCTCTCGCGGCGATTCGCCGAGGCACCCGAGGAGAGAGAATGTGATGACCTTCAGCGCGACCAGGGCTCCAAGCCGCTGGCCACCCCGCTCGCGCGCTCGCAAAGTCCGTCGTCTTCCAGGCACATGGGTCGACATAGGTCCTCGATGGCTCTTTGTTCTAGTTTCAAGAAAGCAAGCGCTTCAAGAGCAGGCTCCACACACCGTTCGAGACTGCATTTCCGCGCTGCGGCGTTCTGCGGAGCGCTCCGGCGCTTCCCGCCAGGGCTCTCGCGGTGCCTCGCCGGTGGCGGCGAGGCACCCGGGCGTTCCGGGCGTTTGATCAGCAACCCTCGGGCCAGGACACGCAAGAGGGCATTCAGGCCCGTTCACGCGACGGCGCCGGTCGAGGGGCTCGCCGCCGGGCGTGACATGTCGCGCTCGCTCCGTGACATGTCACGCTCGCTCCGTGACATGTCACGCCCTCCCCGTGACATCTCTTGCCGGGCTCCCCCGCGGTCGGCGGGAGCCGCGGTGAAGAGAACCGCCGCCCCGCAGCCTCTGGAGTCGACGCGGCCTCTTCGATGCATGGACGAGCCGTCGATCCAGCATCACGTTTCAGGAGGAAGTCGGCCCGCGTAAAAATGCTCAGTCAACCCGGGGCAGGTCCCGCGATGGGGCTTGACGTTTCCGAGACGTTTGGATTTCCTTCCCCCATGAAGACGGCTTTCCCTCGCTTCAAACTCGTTGCATCGACGGCGCTCCTCGTCGCGGCCGTCGCGTCCTGCAGCGGCGAAGATGCCGATCCTGGCACGTCAGGTTCGTCGGGCGGCTCACCGCCAGCCTCCGGGTCGGGCGGGACGGGTGGAACAGCCGCGAGCAGCGGCGTCGGGGGCTCAGGTTCGGACGCCTCGAGCGCCGGAGGAACTGGCGGCAGCTCCACGGGCGGTTCGTCCGCGGTCGGCACGGGCGCAGGGGGCGGCGGATCGGCAGGCACGACATCCGGGGGTTCGGGTGGGTCGACACCCGAGACGGGCGATCGCTCGCCGGAAGGCACCTGCGCGCGCTTCAACGCCGACACCGCCGACATGAGCGAGGGCACGTGGAGCGGCTCGCTGGATCCCGAGTGCGACCCGGGAGACATCTCTGCCGACGGTCGAGCGAACGCGCTCCGGCTCTTCAACCTGTACCGCTGGCTGGCGGACCTGCCCCCGGTCGTGACCGAGCCCACCCGCGACGTGCAGGCCCAGGCCTGCGCGCTCATGATGGACGCGAACAATTCGCTCTCGCACGAGCCGCCGGAGAGCTGGAAGTGCTACTCGAAAGCAGGCGCGGACGGCGCGAGGACGAGCAATATCTCGAGTGGCCCCGGCGTCGCGAGCGTCCTGGGCTATTTGATCGACCCCGGGAACGAGACGACCTTCGGCCACCGGCGCATCATCCTCGCGAACGATCTCGGCCCGATCGGCCTCGGCTCTACCGGCAAGAGCGGCGCCTCCTGCATGCAGAACATCGGAGGGACGGGGCGCGCCGGCAAGGAGTGGACGGCCTGGCCACCGCCCGGGGTGTTCCCGATGCAGGCGTACGGCGACCGCTGGAGCTCACTCAGCGACACCGGATGGTCGATCCAGAGCGAGGACATCGAGCTCGAGGACGCCGAGGTCACGATCACGAGCGGCGGAGCCCCGCTGGCCGTCGACGTGGAGCCGCTCCAGGGGCGCTACGGCTCCACCAACGCCATCCGCATCGTGCCGAACGGCTGGGACCCTGAAGCCGGCAACACCTACTCCGTGAGCGTCTCCGGAATCTCGGCGACCATCGCGTACGACGTCGTGTTCGTCGACTGCGAATAGAGGATCTCGTTCTCCTTCAGCTCCGGCAAGAACATCATTTCGGGACCTTGACGTCGAGCTTGCCGAGGCGCGCGAGCAGCGGCCCCCGATCCTCCATCGCCGCGCCGACGAGCCTCCGCGCAGACGCGTCGTCGAGCTTCGGGACGGCGCGCGCTGCGAATCGCGCCTCGTCCGCGGCGGGGACCTGGAAGATCAGGTGGTAGACGCCGCTGCTCGAGACCGCGAGCACGCGCTGCGTCTCCCCCAGGCCGAGCAATCGACAGAGCGCCGCGGCAAGGAACCCTGCGGCGGCGCGAGCGAGAGCGCCGCCGCGAAACGAGAGCGAGACGTGGTGCTCTCGTCCGGCCTCGCCGGCCTCGGCCACGGTATACACCACGGCGATGTCGGCGGACGTGATGAACGCATTGCCCTCGGCGAACGGGTCCGCGGGCGGGCCCCCGCCGGGGCGCTTGAGCGCGGTGTCCTTGGCGCGGCCGAGCCCGCGCGAGAGCTCGATCAGGTGGTCCGGCGAGAACAGCCGATCGTAACGCGGCCGCTTCGTCGCGAACCGGTAGACAAGGAACACCACGAGCCCGACGAGCAGCCATTTCAGCATCGGACCTTGCACCTCCGCGCCCATGCGCCGAGACAGACCATCACGCCCGCGGGGAGCGGCTCATCGCCGCAGCATGCGCCTTCTTTCGTCCCATGGCGAGGTATCGTGCCGGTCCTCGGGCGATTCGTCCATGGGGTTTCACCTCTTCCGTCACCCCTCGCGCCTCCGCGCCTCACGCCCTTGCAGCTCGGCTTGCCTGATGGCGCGCGTTGCTGCGACGTGGGCAGGCGCGCCGCCCGGCGCGGGCTCACCTCCTCGACGTCGTACCCGGTGGGCCGTGGCCCTCATTGGGTGGAGATCCTGACCTTCCCGTGATCCGAGCGCCGCGCGCGACGGCCCCGCGCTGGCGAAACTGGCGGCGCGGGTGGCGGCCGCCAGGTCCCGGAGCGCGGAGAGGGCCCAGAGATCCCGAAAAAAGGCCGCGGCATACCGTTCGCAATACGTGCCCACCGAAGCGCCGCGAGGTCCGACCCCGCGCTGGTCCCCGCCGTTGCGGGGCAGCGCGAGGCCCGGGAGCGGCGTGCTGGCCCGAGCCGGCGCCACGCGCCGCGCTCGGATGGAGGCACCCATGTCGGTTCGTCATGCCATGTCCATGAGTTTCCCTGTCCTCGCGCTCGCCTGCTCCACCGCGCAAGGCGCCGCCCCGGAGCCGCCGGAGAGCACCCCACCGCAGCACGACGGCGCAGCGGCGCCGGCCGGCTCGACGAGCGCGAGGAGCTTCGTCGACGCCGCGTCGTACTTCACGAGCTCGGCCGAGATCGACGCCTGGTACGAGCTGCTTCGCGAGCTGAACGACGACTTCGACGTCGTGTGCGGCGACACGTTCTGCGAAGGCGATTTCAGCAACTACGAGCCGCTTCGATTCCGTTGCTCCGTCGAGGAGCACGCCGGGACGATAGGCCGCTGTGTATGGATCCTCGCCGCGAGCAACGAGGAGATCGTGCCTCCCACGGGCGATGTCGAGGTCGACGCGAGGGTCTTCCTCTGCGAGATGCCCATCGCCCCGGACACGGCCGTGACCGACCTCGTCGAGGCGCTCTCGGCGGCGGCAGGTCGGGCGATCGACGCGGAGCTCCCCGGAACGGACCGATCGCTCTACGACGGCCTCGTCGAATGCCTCTGACAGCCCGCCGGCGCCGCCGAGCTCGGTCGTCGCGCCGCGCTGGCGCCGCCTGACGCCCAGCGCGGACCGAAGCGCGCAGGCGAGACGAGCTGGCTCGCCGGGCGAGGAGGCGTGGCGCTCAGGAAAGGCCCGTCGGGCGAGCGCTTCCGGCGCCGCCCTCGCCCGTCACCGGCTCGCCTTCGGCGAGCAGCTGCTTGAGCGTGGCGAGATCGACGGGCTTCACGAGGTGCTCGTCGAACCCGGCTTCACGCGCCCTCTCGCGGTCGCCCTGCTGCCCGTAGCCGGTGAGCGCGATCAGATAGACGTTCTTGTGCTGGGGTTTCTCCCGGACGCGGCGCGCGAACTCGAGGCCGTCGATCCCCGGCAGCCCGATGTCCACGATGGCCACGTGCGGGAGCACCTCGTCCATGAGCTCGATCCCCGAGATCCCGTGAGACGCCGAGTGACACTCGAAACCGGCGCGCGAAAGGAGCGCGCAGAGCGCCTCGCGGCCGTCGTCGTTGTCCTCCACGACGACGACCCGCCATCTCCTGGGGATGTTCGCGAGGAGCGAGCCGCGCGCCGCCTCCTGCTCGGAGGACGGCTCGGAGATCGGCAGCCGCACCTCGAACTCGCACCCCTTGCCCTCTCCCTCGCTCCGCGCGCTCACGGTGCCGCCGTGCTTTTCAACGAGGCCCCGGACGAGGGTGAGCCCCACGCCGAGCCCTCCCGCCGATCGGTCCAGGGTGCGGCTCGATTGCACGAAGAGCTCGAACACCGTGTCGAGCATCTCCTTCGGGATCCCGACGCCGTCGTCCTTCACGCGGACCACCGCGTGTCCGTCCACGCGCCTGGCCTCCAGGGTGACATGACCCCCACGCGAGGTGTACTTCGCAGCGTTGTTGAGCAGGTTCACGTGAACCTGCTGGAGCCGCGCAGGGTCGCCCTCGACCCAGATCGGCTCTCGATCGACGGCGACCGAGAAATGGACGCCGCGCGTGTCCATGAGGTTCTTGACCGCGTCGGCGGCGTCCTTCACCACCGTGCCGAGGTCGAGCACGCGCCTTCGGAGCTCGATCTTGTTCTGCGTGACGCGGCTCGCCTCCAGCAGATCGTCGAGCAGGCGCGCCATCTGCGCGGACTGACGCTCGAGGATCTGGACGACCTTCTCGTCGATCCCGGACGCGCCGTCCGGCGCGGAGCAGTCTTCCTTGAGCAGCGCCGTGGCGTGGACGATCGCGCCGAGCGGGTTGCGGAGCTCGTGCGACAGCATGGCGAGGAACTCGTCGCGCCTGCGCACGGCGTCCTTGATCTGCTCCTCCGATCGCTTCTGCGCGGTGACGCTCCGGAAGATGCCGATGATACCGACGATGTGGCGCGCCGCATCGATGAGCGGGAGCCGCGTGACGAGGTCCCACTCCACGACGCCGTCGTGCCGCACGCGCTTCTCCAGCTTGTAGTGCTGCGCCTCGCCGGTCCGCAGCACCACCTCGTCCTCCTGGTGAACGGCGAGCGCCGCCTCGTACCCGGGCAGCTCGAAGCCGGTCTTGCCCGCCGCTTCGCCTGGATCGGAGAGGCCGAGGCGCTCCGCCATGGCGTTGTTCGTGCGAATGAACCGGCCGCGCGCGTCCTTGAAGTAGATCGCGTCGGGAACGCTGCGAAGCAGGCTATTCAGGAGATAGCGCTCGTGGAAGAGCGCGTCCTCCGCCGCCTTCAGGCCGCTCACGTCGATGAGCGTGAGCACGACCCCCGCGATGGTGCCCTTGGCACGGTAGGGGAGGACGCGAAGAAAGAACGAGCGGCCATGCCGGTCGCGCAGCTCGCGCTCCACGCGCTCCCCCGTCGCGAGCACGCGCTTGAGATCCGCGGTGAGCTCCGGGTGGTCGACAGCATACGTGAACGTCTCGATCGGCCTGCCGACGTCCTGCAAGAGCAGGTTGAAGCTCTCCGCGATCTGCGGCGTGAATTTCCTGATCTTGAGCTCCCTGTCGAGGAAGATCGTGCCGATGTCCGTGCTCGACAGGAGGTTCTCCATGTCGTTTCCGAGCTCGGTGAGATCGGCGATCTTCCGCTGGTACTCCGCGTTCACCGAGTAGAGCTCCTCGTTGACGCTCTGGAGCTCCTCGTTCGTGCTCTGGAGCTCCTCGTTGGAGGCGAGGAGCTCTTCGTTCGCCGCCTGCAGCTCCTCGTTGCTCGCCTCGAGCTGCTCTGTCATCGCCTGCAAGGTCTGCTTCGTGTGCCCGAGCTCCGCCTCGAGCGCGCCGAGCTGCTCGCGCGATACGTCGTCGAGGTCGATCTCCATCTCCGGCATCGCCGCCCGCCGCGGCGCCCCGTCGATCGCGTCGAAGGTGATGAGGACGTGGGGCAAAGTGCCTCGCCGGCTCTCGACGCGGCGCATCGTGATCTTGTAGGTGCCGCCGTCCGCTTGCACCCCCTTGAACACGATCGCCGTGCGCTCCTTGAGGACGCGCCGGAGGCCCCCCGTCAGCACCATCTTGAGGTCGCAGTCCAGCATCTCGAAGGCGTCGAGCCCCTGCCTGCCATCCTTGACCTTGAGGAACCGGCTCGCGCCGCCGAACGCGTGGACGAGCTCCCCTGCGTCATTGACGAGGAGGCCCGGAGGCATGAACTCGTCGAGCAGCGCGTCGTAGGTCCCGAGCAGGTGCGACGCCGGGTGGCGCGCGACGGGCGCGGTGATCCCCGAGCGCGGGGCGCTCCGGGCCTTCGGTGATACCGCCTGAAAGCGGGGCTCGACCTGCATCCGCCGGTCGCTGTACTTCCGGTAGATCCGCCATTGCTTGTCGACGATCTCGAAGTCGTGCGCGAGGTGCCCCGGCGTCTCGCTGGGCCCGAGGAAGACAACGCCCCCGCGGTTGAGCGCGAAGTGAAAGAGGCTCAGGACCTTCTGCTGCACCGCCGGCTGAAGGTAGATGAGCACGTTGCGGCAGCTGATGAAGTCGACGCGCGTGAACGGCGCGTCCTTGATCACGTTGTGGTGCGCGAACACCACCGCCTGGCGGAGATCCGGGACGATCTGGTAGCTGCGTCCGCGCCGGATGAAATGCCGCTCGAGCCGCTCGGGCGAGACGTTCACCACCGCCTCTTCCTCGTAGAGCCCGCGCGTCGCGACCTCGAGCGATCCATGGTGAACGTCGGTCGCGAAGACCTTGAACGGGCGGTGGCCGCCCGCGGACGTGAGCTCGTGGAGGAGGATGGCGAGCGAATAGACCTCTTCGCCCGTCGCGCAGCCGGCGACCCACACGCGGAACGGGGCGTCCCGCGGCCCGGCGCGCAGCAGCTCGGGGAGCACCGAGCGCTCGAGGATGCCGAACGCTTCCTCGTTCCGGAAGAAGCGCGTCACGCCGATGAGGAGATCACGGTAGAGCACGTCGAGCTCGCTCGACTTGCTCTTCAGGCGCTTGACGTACTGTTCGATATCGTCCGTATGCGCGAGCTGGATCCGCCGCTCGATGCGCCGCGTGACGGTGCTCGGTTTGTAGTGCGTGAAGTCGATTCCGAACTGCTCCTCGAGCATCCTGTAGACCGCGCTCATCCCCTGATCGACGCTGGCCGCGTCCCGCTCCGGCCGGCGGCCCCTGGACCTCACGTGATCGAGGAGGACGCGCGGCATGTCCTGGGGAGGCAGGACGCAGTCGGCCACACCGGCGTCACGCGCGGTCTTCGGCATCCCATCGAACTGCGCGCTGTCGACGTCCTGCACGACGACCAGCCCGCCCGCCTCGTGAACAGCGCGGATCCCCCGTGAGCCATCGCTGCCGCCCCCGGAGAGGACGACGGCGATCGCCCGCGGGCCGCAGTCCTGCGCGAGGGATCGAAAGAACACGTCGATGGGCAGCGCGAGCTCCTGGTCGCGATCCCTCTCGCTGAGGAGGAGGCGGTCTCCGGCGATGATCATCTCCTTCTTCGGCGGGATCAGGTAGACGTGGTCGGGCTGGACCAGCATGCCGTTCTCGACGAGGTGAATGGGCAGCTCGGTGCGGCGCCCGAGGATCTCGTCCATCAGGCTCTTGAAGTCCGGCGACAGGTGCTGGACAACGACGAAGGCCATCCCGCTCTCCTTCGGGATGTTCGCGAAGAAGTGCTCGAGCGCCTCGAGCCCCCCCGCCGAAGCGCCGATCCCTACCACGTAGGGCGCCACCTCTGGCCGGACTGTGCGGGCTCCTGTCTTTGTGGCGTCGCGCACCTCGCGCTCGATCGACATGGCCGACCTCGACGGCAGCAAGCGTGCCCAGGCTGTGGCCGCTCGCGAACGCCTTCACCGGGCCAAAATCCCCGGAATTCAGGCGGCGGGTGGACGTCGGACGTGTGGCAAATTGCCTCGCTGCGCGCCACATGTGGTGGTCTTGCGGCGTCGCAACGGCTCCTGGACGGTGGTGATCGTGTGCAGGGAGCGAGGCTCCCTCTCTGGCGTGGCTCGTCAGACGGCGGCAGGCGAGCCCTTCGTCGAAGTCTCCGGAGCCCCCTCTCTCGAGGTCGAGCACGTCTGGGGAGCATCGTCCGTGGCGTCGCGGGCCACGCCCCCCGGCCGCCGGAACGCTGCCAGGATCTGCCGCAGGTACCCCTCCGGGAAATCGACCCCGACGAGCCCGTAGCAGGGCGGCTTCTCCCCCGCCGGCCGGTACGCCGTCCCGAAGAGCCAGTCCCAGACGGCGAGCTTCGTCCCGAAGTTGAAGCCGTACCCGGTGAAGACGCCCGAGTGGTGCCACCGGTGCATCTCGGGCCCGTTGATCACGTACTGGAGCGGGCCTGTCCGGACATCGATGTTCGAGTGGATGTACATCCCCCACACCGCGTCGAGCGTCGCCTTCATCAGCGCGACCTCGGGCGCGGCGCCGAGCAGCACGATCGGCGCGAACTCGACCGTCTGGTTGATCAGGATCTCGATCGGGTGCGACCTCGACCCCGCGAGCCAGTCGACGTCCTCCACCGAGTGGTGCGCCTCGTGCGTCCGCCAGAGGATCGGCGACCAGTGCTGGAGCCGGTGGAACCAGTAGATGTAGAAGTCGTGGACGACGAAGAAGAACAGGAGCTGGGCCCACACCGGCCAGCCCTCGACGAGCCGGAATCGCCCCGGCCCGACCGCCCCGTCGATCGCGCGGATGATTGCGTCGATGACGAGGCCGAGGACATAGCTCTGCGCCAGCGTGTACAGGAAGAAGTCGTTGAACCACCCTTTCCGGAAGAGCCGCTGGCCCGGGTCGTACGGGAACAGCCGCTCCAGGCCGATGAGCACCCCCGCCGCGCCCGCGATGAGCAGCGGCGAGAGCACCCTCCAGTCGCCAAGCACGTCGAGCGACATCGCCCCTCACCCCGCCCCGCGCCGCCTCAGCCCGCGCGCGCCCCGCTCGCCGCGGCGCCGTCCGACGGGCGCACCCGGGCGAGCTTCTTCCGCTGCGCGAGCTCGCTCTCGTAGACCCGCTTGATCCCGTCGCCGAGCGAGCGCTCGATGTCGCGCAGGTTCGCGACCAGCTTGACCAGCCCGACGATCTCGACCGACGCGGCCTGGTCGGTGCCCCACATCGCTCGATCGAGCGTGATGTGCCGCTCGATGAACGTGGCGCCGAGCGCGACCGCCGCGCCCGACGGCGCGAGCCCCGTCTCGTGGCCGGAATAGCCGATCGGGCAGCGCGGGTACCTCGCCTTGAGCGTCGCGATCATCCTCAGGTTGAGCTGCTCCGGCGCGCAGGGGTACGCCGACGTGGCGTGCGCGATGAGCAGCTTGCCCTGCCCGACCGCCGCGACCCCGGCCTCGATCTCCTCCATCGTCGACATGCCGGTCGACACGATGAGCGGGCGCCCCGTCGCCTTCATCGCGCGCAAGAGGGCGTGATCCGTCAGCGCCGCGGAAGCCGCCTTGTAACAGGGCGGATCGAACCGCTCCATCACCTCGACCGACTCCTCGTCCCAGCACGAGGCGAACCAGAGGATGCCCCGCTCCTTGCAGTAGCGATCGATCTCGGCGTACTCGCGCTCGCCAAACTCGACCCGGTGCCGGTAATCGATGTACGTCATCCGGCCCCAGGGCGTGTCGCGCTCGACGTGCCACTGGTCCCGCGGCACGCACTTCTCCGGCGTGCGCTTCTGGAACTTCACCGCGTCGCACCCCGCGAGGCACGCGCCGTCGATGAGCTTCTTCGCGATCTCGAGAGAGCCGTTGTGGTTGATGCCGATCTCCGCGATGACGAACACGGGCTCGCCGTCGCCCACGAGCCGATTGCCGATCTTGACGACAGCAGGTGATGACCACATGAGCTAACCTCCATCTCCGTTGCCCGCGCGGGGCGCGCGCCGCGCCCGGCCGCCCCGGAGGGCGGCGAGGCCCGGCTCACGACGCGAGCTCGAGTATCCAGTCGGCGAAATCGCGGAACGCCCCGTGTCCCCCGCGCGCCTCGCACCGGCGGTGCGCCGCGCAGAAGACGGCGGCCACGGCGTCGGCGGGCGCGGCGGTGAGGCCCTGCTCGGCGACCGCCCGCATGATCCCCAGGTCGTTCACGTCGTCGCCGATGTACGCGACCTCGCCGCGCGCGACCCCGGCCTCCCGCAGCACCGCCGGGAGGTGACCCTCCTTGTCGCGGACGCCAAGGAACACCCGCATCCCGAGCTTGTCCGCGCGCCGCCGCACGCTCGGCGACGTCTCGCCCGTGACGATCGCCGACGCGACGCCGGCGGTCGCGAGGCGCTCCACGCCCATCCCGTCGCGCAGGGAGAAGCGCTTCAGCTCCTCGCCGCGCTCCGAGTAATAGACGCCGGTGTCCGTCAGGACTCCATCGCAGTCCGTCAGGACGAGCCGGATCCGGCGCGCCCGCAGGCGCAGCTCGGCCTCGGGGAGCTCGATCATCGGAGCGCCCGCCTCACCACGCCGTGAAGCCGCCGTCGACGAGCAGGTTCACGCCCGTCACGTAGCTCGAGGCGTCGCTCGCGAGGTACAGGAGCGCCCCCGCGATGTCGTCCGGCTTCGCCATCCGGCCGAGCGGCGTCTTGCGCGCGTAGTTCTCGATGAAATACCCCTCTTGCCCGGCCTCCACGCCGCCGGGCGAGATCGCGTTGACCCGCACCCCGTTCGCGCCCCAGTAGGCCGCCGCGAAGCGCGTCAGCGAGAGCACGGCCCCCTTGGTCGCAGGGTAAGCGGGCGATTTGTAGAACGACTGCGTCCCGTCGGGGCGCCGGTAAATCGACTGGTCCGGCGCCACGACGCCATAGGTGGAAGCGATGTTCACGATGCTCCCTCGCCGCCGCCGGGCCATGTGCGCGCCGATCACCTGGCAGCACAGGAACGTGCCCGTCACGTTGACGTCGAGCGCGCGCTGCCAGAGCTCGATCGGGTAGCTCTCGAACCGGGAGAGCTCGGCCGAGGCAGCGGGGCTCTCGAACTTGTCGTTCACCGCGGCGTTGTTCACGAGCACGTCGATGCGATCGAACCGCGCGAGCGCCGCGTCGGTGAGGCGCTCGACCGCGGCCCGGCGCGTGATGTCGACCCCCAGCCCCGCCGCGAGCCCCTCCTCGGCGGCGAAGCGCTCGCACGCCGCGTGGTCGAGATCCGCGGCGATCACGCGGGCGCCCGCGTCCCGCAGCGCGCGGCAATGGTGCCTCCCGAGCAGCCCGAGGGCGCCGGTGACGATGGCCACGCGGCCATCGAGGGAGAAAGCAACGGTGGTGCTCATCGGATCTCCTCAGCCCACGGGCCTCGGCTTGAGGTGGAAGTTGTGGGTCTTCCTGAAGACCGGCTCGACCGGCTCGCCCCTGAGGCGCGCGGCGACGTCGCCGCGGGTAACGGCGTCCTTGAGCATGGGAAGGACCTCTCCATAAGCCCCGAGCACGCGCGCCACGTCCTCGTCGGTGTGCGAGAAGCACATCGTGTGGAAGCCGCCCCAGAGCACGCCGCGCGCGAGCATCTCCTGCTGCACGAGCGACTTCATGAGGAGCGGCTCGGGGCCCGAGAACGTCACGATCGAGCGGCAGTCGGGCCCGGAGCACGCGGTGTACGGCATGTCGAGCGCGCGGGCTAGGTCGTTGTAACCGTCCTTCAGCTTCCTGCCCTGCTCGGCCAGCCGCTCGGGGACGGCCCTGTCGCGGATCTCCTCGATCGTGGCCTTCGCGGCGGCGAGCGACAGGGCCTCTCCGCCGAAGGTGGTGAAGAAGAAGACGTCCTTCTCGCAGAGGCGCATGACGTCGCGCCGCCCCGTCAGGATCGAGAGCGGCATTCCGTTCGCGACCGCCTTGGAGAAGCAGGCGAGGTCGGCCCTCACCCCGAAGCGCTCCTGCGCGCCGCCGAGCGCGAGCCGGAAGCCCGTCCACATCTCGTCGAAGACGAGCAGCGCGCCGCGCTCCCGGCAGAGCGCGGCGAGGCCCTCGAGGAACCCGGGAGCCGGCGCCTCGAACACGGTAGGCTCGAGGATCACACACGCGGCGTCGCCGTCGAGCGCCGCCTCGACGCTCGAGAGGTCGTTGTACTGGAAGGTGAAGGTGAGATCCCTCGCCTCCCCCGGGATACCCGCGCTCCGATCCGTGACGGCGATGTACCAGTCGTGCCAGCCGTGGTATCCGCAGCACAGCACCTTGCGGCGGCCGGTGAAGGCGCGGGCGAGCCGCACCGCGGCGCTCGTGACGTCGGCGCCAGTCTTGCTGAACCGGACCATCTCCGCGCCCGGGACGACCTCCCGCACGAGCTCCGCCACCTCGACCTCGAGCGGGTGCATGAGCGAGAAGGTGATCCCCTCGGCGAGCTGCGCCGCGATGGCGCGATCCACCGCAGGGTACGCGTACCCGAGCGAGATCGGCCCGACGCCCATCACGAGATCGATGAACTCGTTGCCGTCCGCGTCCCAGACGCGCGCGCCCCGGCCGCGCACGAGGTACTTCGGCGCGACGCCGCGGACCCACTGCCCAGGGCCCTTGGCGAGCGTCTGCGTCCCCGCCGGGATGAGCCCGCGGGCGCGCTCGAACAGCGCGGTCGATCGGGTGATGTCGGGGTACGACGCGGCCCGCGGGCGGGGCGCGTCCGCCGGGCTCGGACCGCTCGAATCGGGTCGGCTTTGCGTGGGAGGGCTCATGAGCTCTCTCTCCGGCTCAGCGGGTAGGCGGCGCGGAGCGCGGCGATCGCCGGTCGAGCTCGGCCAGCACGCGGGCGGCGATCTGCCGGCCGGTGAAGCCCTCCTCCTCGAGGACGTCGGCGAGCAGCGCGGGCGAGAACCAGCGATCCCCGAGCGAGATCGGCAGGACGGGCGCGGCGACGCCGCGCGCGAGGCAGAGCTCCGCGACGATCGAGGCGAGCCCGCCGGTCGTGAAGTGGTCCTCGAGGAGGACGGTGAGGCGCGCCCCGGCGAGCGCGTCGAGCACGGCGTCCTCGTCGATCGGCTTGAGCCATCGGAGGTTCACGACGCGCGCCGAGAGCCCCCGCGCGGCGAGCGCCTCGGCTGCAGAGAGCGCCTCGCCGACCAGCAAGCCGTACGTGAGGATCGCGACGTCGCGCCCCTGCGAGAGGACCTCCGCCCTGCCGATCGCGGGCGGCTCGGGGTGCGGAGAGCGCGGCGGGAGGGCGGTGAAGCGCGCGTAGCAAGGCGCGGGGCTCGCGACGACCTGCGGGAGGCAGGCGACGAGCTCCGCCTCGTCGGCGGGGCAGAACACCTGCATTCCCGGCACGCCGCGCATCAGCGCGACGTCCTCGAGCGCCTGGTGCGTCGGCCCGTTCGCCTCCGACAGGAAGCCCGGCACCGCGCCGATGAGCTTCACCGGCAGTCCCGGGATCCCGACGTCGGTGCGGATGAACTCGAAGGCGCGCATCACGAGGAACGTGGCGAGCGCGTGCACGATCGGGACGCGCCCGCGGAGGGCGAGGCCGGCGGCGGCGCCGATCATCGTCTGCTCGCAGATCCCGACGTCGATGAACCGGCCGCCGAGGCGGCCGGGCAGGCCGCGGATCGCAGCGCGGTTCTCGGCGGTCATGACCACGAGCCGGGGGTCGCCCTGACAGAGCGCGAGGAGCGCCTCTTCGTAACGCACCTTCATCACCTCACGATCCGCGCTTCGGACGTCACCGCCGCCGGGCCGCCCCCGTGGAGCTCCGCGAGCAGCGCCTCGACCTCGGCGCGCGTGAAGCTCACGAACCAGCGATCCGCGCGCCCCTCGATGCTGGGGAGCCCCTTGCCGCGGACGGTCCGCGCGATGATCGCCGTCGGCCGCTCGGGCTCGCGCGGGAGGCCCCGGAGCGCCGCCGCGAGCGAGGAGAAGTCGTGTCCGTCGCAGGTCGACGCCGACCAGCCGAACGCCCTGAATTTCTCGTCGAGCGGCTCGAGCGGGAGGAGATCCTCCGTGGCCATGTTGGCCTGGAACCCGTTCCTGTCGACGATCGCCACGAGGTTGTCGAGCCCCTGGGCGTGCGCCACGAGGCACGCCTCCCAGATCGAACCCTCGTCGAGCTCCCCGTCGCCGAGCAGCACGTAGACGCGGCCGTCCTCGGCGCGGAGCTTGATGTCGAGCGCGACCCCGATCGCCACCGAGAGCAGGTGTCCGAGAGAGCCGGAGTGGAACTCGACCCCCGGGACGGCGCGGTTCGGGTGCCAGTAGATGCGATCCGAGGGCTTGAGGTGGTTCTCGAGGCGCGCCCTGGGGATGAAGCCGAGCTCCGCGAGGGTGCCGTAGAGCGCGGGGACGTCGTGCCCCTTCGAGAGGAAGAAGTAATCGCGCCCTGGATCCGCGGCTGTCGCCGGCGCTATCCTGAGCACGCGCGCATAGAGGTAAACGAGGATGTCGGCGCACGACAGCGAGGCGCCGATGAAGCAGCCGCCGTCCGCCGACATCCGGACGATGTGCTCCCGGACGCGGAGCGCGAGCGCGGCGAGCTCCGCGCGGCAGGACGGGCCGAGTTCGTTCATGCGGTGTCTCCGGGCACCCTCGTCTCCCTGGCGGAAACGGTCCTGAGCTCGCCCAGGTGGTGCCTGTACCAGTTGACGCCCGCGTACCTCGCGTTGATGGCCATGATGTCCGGGCGCGCCGCGAGCAGCTCAAGGATGGGGCCGAGCCTCACGATGGGATTCTGAGGGGTGGAGAGCGCTTCGTAAACGGCCTTCACGAAATCGTAATCTTCCCGATAGTCGACCGTGAACCGGTGAGACATGGAGGCGTCGAGCCTGGTCTCCCAGGTGACGTTGCCGAGCCGGAAGCGGCCCGGGTTGTCCCAGAGGAACGGCGTCGTGTGCTCGCGCTCGAGCGGGCGCCGCGCCTCGCGGAACGCCTGCTCGAGCGCCGCGATGGTCATGACCTCGACGTCGTTTCCGTCGGGGTACGTCGCGGGGTGGAGGTTGCTCACGTAATCGTAGCGGCCCTCGGTGCTGCGGAAGAACGCGAGGACACGATCGATGACGTCCGGATCGATGAGCGGGCAGTCCGACGGGATCTTCACGACGATATCGGCGCCGGCGAGCACGGCAGCGTGGTAATGGCGGTCGAGCAGATCGGTCGGGTGGCCGCGGAAGCACCGCACGCCGATCGCAGCGCAGAGCGCGGCGATCGGGTCGTCGGCCGGCTCGACCGTGGTCGCCACGGTGAGCTTGAAGGGCGAGCGCGCGGCGGCGACCTGCGCGATTATGCGCTGGAGGAGCGGCCTGCCCGCGAGCGGCATCATCACCTTGCCGGGCAGGCGGCTCGATCCCATGCGGGCCTGGATCACGACGAGCGTGGTCACGCCCTCGCCTCCTCCGCCTCACCGGCGGCTGTGCGCGCCGGGATGCCGCGCCGGCGGCCCCGCGCGGCGGCCGGCGCGGCGGCCGCGGCGGAGGGCCCCCGCGCGGCGCGCCCCTCGCCCGCGAGCAGGGCGCGGCACACGTCGGCGATGTTCCTGGCGGCGCGCCCGTGCTGGAGGGGCAAGAGCCGGCGGAGCTCGTCGAGGTCGAAGAACGAGTGGACCTCCTTGCCGAGCGCGAGGCCGACGTGGGCCAGCGAGGAATACTGGCAGATCAGCACATCGCAGTTGGCGACCATGTGCTCGGCGCACCCGCCCGTGAAGACGCTCGCCTCGGGCGCGAACCGCGAGATCTCGGCCACCGCGCGCGACACCTTCTCGTTCGGGTGGAGCTTGAACAGGAGCGGGCGCCCGGCGGCGATCGAGCGGGCCTTGCGGATGAACTTCTCGCGATCCTCGTACCAGAACACCTCGCGGATGTCCGATGTACAGACGAGCACGTAGTGCCTGAAGGGGAAGTTGTTGTCGCGGTAACGCGTGCAGTCGTCGAAGTTCGGTATCCCGGTGACGACGATCTTCTCCGGCCGGACGCCGCGGCGGACGAAGAGGTCGCGGTAGCCCGGGCTCGCCACGCAGAAGCGCGTGTACCGGTCGCTGAGGCCGGTGGCCGAGGTGCCCGCGAGCCACCGCGGCAGGGACGGCAGCCGCTTGACGAGCGGGAAGAGGATGCTCTCCGGATCGGTCATCCCCTCCTGGACGAGCACCACGTTCTTCCCGGTGATGTTGCTCGGCCACACGAGATCGGAGCAGTGGAGGACGAGGTCGTAGTCGCCCCGCCGGCCCCCGTCGTCGACCGGGAGGCCGTGCTCCCGGAGGTAGTCGAGGCAGCGGCCGCGCAGCTTGTTGCCGCCGATCGTGCCCTCGAGCGCGCCGAGCCTCCTCAAGAGCTCGACGTCGCGATCGCCGTAATACGGGGTGAAGTACGCGTCGACCTCGGGGAGCTCCCGGGCGATCTGGTGCATCTGCGTCGTCTGGTTGATGGATCCACAGATGAACAGCGCCTTGCTTCTCGACATCATCTCACCTCGTCACTTTAGGATCTCGTCATCTCATCACCACACCGTCTCATCATCTCGTCGCCTCGCTCCCTGTCATGGGGGCGGGCGCCGGGCGGAAGGCCGCCCGGCCGCCGAAGAACACGAGCAGGCCGAGCGCTATCCACACGAGCTCCTTGGCTCGCTTGATGAGGACGAAGGCGGCGCCCACCGTGGCGGCGGCGGGCACGCCGAGCGCGGTCAGGAAGGCGACGTAGCCGGCGTCCTGCACGCCGAGCCCGGCAGGCACCATGAAGGCGGCCGCGCGGAGGAGCGCGAGGACGACCTCGAACGAGAGGACCTCGGGGAGCGAGACGTCGACCCCGAGCAGCCGGAGGAAGAAGTAGGTCTCCGCCCCCTCGGCGAGCCACATCCCGAGCAGCAGCAGCGCCGCCGCCGCGAGCGCGCCGCGGCGCTCGCCGAGCGCGGCCGCGTGGCGGTCGGTCGCGGAGAAGGCCGCCGCCCTCGCCTCGATATAGGCCCTCACGCGCTGGCCGGGCAGCCGCTTGAGCCACGCGAAGACCCGCGACGCGACCGTGCCCGAGAGGAGCGCGCCCGCGAGCGCGAGCGCCGCGGCGAGCAGGCCGAGCCCCGAGAGGACCACGAGCCACGGGAGCCCCGGCCCGCCGATCAGGGGGCTCGAGGCGCGCTCCAGGTGGCCGAAGCCGAGCGCGAGGGCGATCGCCACGTACGCGGCGTTCGCGAGCACGATCAGCGCCCTGCGCGCCGCGATGCCGGCGACGCCCTGCGGCCCGGGGATCCCGCACCACCGGTGCAGCAGGTAGAACGTGACCGACTCGGAGAGGGCAGCGCCTGCGGGGACGCTCATGTTGAGCGCCTCGGTCGACAGCGTGAGCGCGAGATACCGGGAGAACGGCGCGGGCCGCCCGGACGCGGGGTGGCACGTGTCGAAGACGCGCCGGCTCGCCTCGGCCTGGAATAGCCGCGCGACGAGGTTGGGGACCAGGGCGAGCGCCATCATCGGCGCTCCCACCGAGGCGATGAGCGCCGCCACGCTCGGGAGATCCGCGCCGCGCAGCGTGCTCCAGAGCGCCGCCGCCGCGACGGCGACGCCGAGCCACCTCAGCGCGACGGAGCCCGCGCCGGGGCGGGCTCGCGCCCCGGGGAGCGGCTCATCGTGGGCGTCACGGGCAAGGAGGGTCATCGCACGATCGCGCTCCGGCGCCGGTCGAGGGCCAATGGTCGAGGGCGCATGCTCGTATCGCGCAGGCGCGTCGCGCGCTGATGTCATGGGCGCAACGCTGCCGCGACACGCCGCGACAAGCACGGCGGTGCGTCGAGCTCGTCCGCTCCGGTCGAGCGCGCCCGGCGCGCTCGGACAGCCGACCGACGAGCACGCGGCGTGACGCCGCGATCGGCTATCTTCCTTGTTCGTTGGAGACGCGCTGGAGGGGCGAGCGGCTCCTCGGCGGGGTGGGAGGGGGCGGCCGGAAGCATGGAAGGAAGAGCGAACGTGGAGACCGATCAGGACAGCATCGAGCGGCTCCGGGTGGAGAACGCCGGCTTGCGCAAGGAGATCGACAGGCTCCATGAGCAGCTGGAACGCCAGGAGGAGCGGACGCGGCTGATCCTGCAGGCGGCCGGCGAGGGGTTCCACGTCGTCGGGATGAACGGCGAGATCCTCGACTGCAATCCATCCTTCGCCGGCATCGTGGGATACGACCGGAGCGAGCTCCTGACGATGCACATCGGCCAGATCGACCCGCGGCCGCCGCACGAGGTCGTCATGGTCATCGAGGAGATCAAGGCCAAGGGGTCGCTCCGCTTCCTCGCGAGGCACCGCCACAAGGACGGCCACCTGATCGACGTCGAGGTGAGCTCTCACCTCGTCCAGAGCGGTGATGAGCAGTTCTTCTCGGCCTTCTCGCGCCCCCTCACGGAGCAGCTGAAGCGCGAGCAGGCGCTGCGCGAGAGCGAGCAGAAGTTCCGGGCGATCTTCGACGAGACCTCGATGTTCATCGGCCTGCTCACCCCGGACGGGGACCTGATCGAGCGCAACCGGACGATGGCCGATTTCACCGGAGCGCGGCCGGGCGAAGCGCGCGGCGGGCCGCTCTGGCAGGCGCCGTTCTGGGTCGGCGGAGCGAGCGCAGGGGAGCGGATCAGGGAGTGCGTCCGCCGGGCAGCTTCGGGCGAGCCGTCGTCGTGCGAGGTGAAGATCCACGGGCCCGGCGGGCGCGTGGCGACGCTCGACCTCAAGATGAAGCCGATCCTCGACACGCTGGGCCAGAGCGTCCTCCTGATCGCCGAGGGCTACGACGTGACCGAGCTCCGGCGGGCCGAGGCGGAGCGCGCGGCGCTTCAAGCGCAGATGATCGACGCGCAGGAGGCGACGATCCGGGAGCTCTCGACGCCGCTCATCCCGCTCGACGCGGGGATCCTGGTGATGCCCCTCGTCGGGCGGCTCGACCGGGTGCGCATCGAGCAGCTGCTGGAGCGCTTGCTCCAGGGGGTGGTGGCGCAGCGCGCGGCCACGGTCATCCTCGACGTCACCGGCGTGCCGATGGTGGACGCCGAGATCGCGGACTCGCTGATCAGGGCGGCCCAGGCGGTCAAGCTGCTCGGCGCGGAGGTCATCCTCACAGGCGTCGGCCCCGAGGTGGCGCAGACGATGGTGGGCATCGGCATCGACCTCCGGGAGATCGTCACGCTGAGCTCGCTCCAGAGCGGGCTCCACCACGCGCTGGGGCGCTCGCGCCGCGGCGGGAAGAGGTCGAGCGGCCCGCGGCGCCGCGACGGGTGACGGGCTGCGGAGATCCTGCCCGGCTCTCGCAAGTTGTGCCCCCCAGGGGTGGACGGCGCCCGCGCGGCGCGCCGCTAGGCGGTGCGGCCGCGCGCCTCGCGCACCAGCGCCACCATCGCCTTCCGCACCTCGTCCATCGTCGAGACCGGCGCGTCGAACGGGAGGCGCGTCGCCTTCGGCCCCGCCGGCGTGATGACGTCGAGCTCGAAGCCGTAACGATCGACGGAGGTCATCGTGGCGCCGGTGGCGTCCTTGATGCCGGCGAGGACCTTCGCGTACGCGAGGACCGCGTCGGCGTGATCGGTGTTCATGTGCTCGAGGATGCCCGCGGCGTCGGCCGCGAGCGGATCGGGCTCGGCGGCCGCGTACGCGTCGGCCTCGACCCAGGACATGCGGCCGAAGCCGCCGACGTAGCGGATCGACACCGGGTCGAGCCGGTAGAAAGAAAAGTCCGTGAAATCCACGTAGTACGACGCACGCGGGTGCGTCGCGAGGAACCTCGCCCGGGCGGCGGCCGCCTCCGCGCCTTCGAGGGGGCGGCACGGGCCGATCAGGGTCATCCGGCCGAGCGCGAGCGGGTCGGCCAGGCCCTCGGCGGGCTCGGCGAGGAGCAGCGACGCCTCGGCGCGGACCTTGAGGTTGCCCGTGTGCTCGGCGAGCGCCGAGAGCAGCAGCAGCGGGCGCCCGTGCGCGTCCACGGTGACGGCGACGAGCGAGCCGTACGGATAGCCGGCGGGATCCCGCGCGAGCGTGCACAGCGTGGCGGCGCGGGCCCGCTGCGCCAGCGTGCGGCAGCGCTCGGCGTGGCTCGGCGCCTTCGCGCCCTGGAGAGGTGGATCCGCCGCCGGCTCCGCGCCGGCGCCGGGGCGGCCGTGGTCTGTGCTCCTCGACATGGCAGGGCGGGTAGCACGCCGGGAGGGCCGGAGGAACCGAGGCGGCGCCGCGCCGCCCGGCGCTACGACGGCAGCACCCGGAGCCGCCCGCGCTGCGCCGCTGCGTCGCGGGCGGCGGCCTCGGCCGCGCGCGGCGGCGCCGGCCGCGCCACGGCCTGCGGCCACACGGCGAAGTCCTCCGGGAGCGGCCCGGGGAGCGCCGGCTGCGCCGTCCGCTCCAGGAGCTGAAAGTCGCAGCGGGCGACGAGATCGAGCGGGAGCCCCTTGCCAGGCCCGCCCTTCGCGAACCACGCGCGCGCCGCCTGCACGTTGCGGATGAGCACGGCGTGCTGCGGGTCGCGCTTCGCGGCCGCCGTGAAGTGGTCCTGCATCGCCTGCCAGTCGCGCCGGCCCGCCGCGACGCACGCGAGCGCGTTGAGCGCGAGCCCCGGCAGCGGATGGCCGAGCTCCAGCGCGCGCGCGGCGTGCCGCTCCGCGAGGTCGAGCTGCCCCGCGTCGAGGTAGGCGACGCCGAGCTCCAGGTGCGCCGCGTGGTGATCGCCGAGCCGCTCGAGGATCGCCAGGCGCTCCCCCACCCCCTCGCGGTAGAGCTCGCGCAGCCCCTTGTTCTTCTCGAACCAGGCGCTCATCAGCGCCGTGTCCTCCTCCGAGGCGTCGAACGGCGTCTTGAGCTCCTGGAAGTCGCCGCGGAAATAGACGTCGCGCTCCAGCCAGCCGGCCGCCTCGGCGTCGTCGAAGTCGCGCGTGCCGGGATAGATGGACAGGCACGAGAAGATGTACTGGTGCGGCCTCGCCGCCTCCAGGAACGCGAGCGTCTCCCGGAACGTCTCCGCCGTCTCGCCGCGGTTGCCCAGCATCATGTAGTAGCGGACCTGGATCCCGTACTTCTTCGCGAGCTCGGTCGACTCGATGATCTTCTTGACCGTGATCTTCTTGTCGATGTTCTTCAGGATGGACGGCGAGCCCGACTCGACGCCGAGGCTCAGGCGCTGGCAGCCGGCGAGGCGCATCTCGCGGAGCAGCTCCTCGCCGAGCACGTCGACGCGCGTGTCGCAGCTCCACAGGAAAGAGATCTTCCGATCGCGGATGCCGCGGCAGATCTCGATGACGCGCTTGCGGTTCGTCGTGAAGGTGTCGTCCTTGATCTGGACCATCTTCACCGGCAGCTTCGCCACGGCGGCCTCGATGGAGTCGAGCACGTAGGGCACCGACTGGCCCCGGAAGCCGCGGCCCCAGGTCGCCTCGGCCCCGCAGAACGTGCACGCCCAGGCGCAGCCGCGCGAGGTCATCACGATGTGCGTGGCGAAGTGGTCGTGCGGCGACGCGAGCGCGTCGAGCTCCTCGATCGCGGGCCGGGGCGGGCCGAGCTCGACCCGGCCGTCGACGCGGTACGCCGTGCCGGGGACGCCGAGCGCGGGCCGGCCGGCCTCGAGGCGCTCGAGGAGCTCGAGGAACGAGTGCTCGCTCTCGCCGAGCGTCACCGTGTCGATCTCGGGGTGGTGCCGCAGCATCTCGGCCGCGAGCGGGGTCGCGTGCGGCCCGCCGACGACGATGTGCGCGCCGGGGTGGAGCCGCCGGATGCACCGCGCGGTGAGCGCCACGCCGCGCCGGTTGGCGGTCCAGCACGACAGGCCGAACACGTCCGCGCCGAGCTCGCGCACGACCCGCTCGACCTGCGAGAACGGGTACGACGAGAGGTTCAGCACCTTCACCTGGTGACCCGCGCGGAGGGCCTGCGCGCCCAGCGAGAAGAGCCCGTACGGGGTCTGGTGGAAGTCCGGGTCGAGGTCGCCCTCGCGGTACTCGGCCGGCGGGCCGTCGCCGCTCGTGTCGGGCGCCTCCCCGGGCGCGGGGATCTTCCAGGGCGGTGGGTAGAGCAGCGCGATGCGCATCGTTCCTGTCTTTCCGGTGCCGTCCGTCACGCGGGCGCGGCGCCGCGCTCGCGCTGTGCGCCGCCGGGGCCGTCTGCCTCGATGCGGCGCGCGCGCGCGATCCGGGCGTAGAGCTCGGCGCTCGGCCGCGGGCTGCGCTCCTGGGTCACGCGGTCGACCTCGACGAGCCCGAAGCGCGGGGCGTACCCCTCGGCCCACTCGAAGCCGTCGAGCAGCGACCAGTGCATGTACCCGCGCACGTCGACGCCGCGCTCGATGGCCCGCGCGACCTCCGCGAGGTGTCCCACGAGGAACCGCGGGCGCTGGTCGTCGTCGGCGTCGGCGATGCCGTTCTCCGTGATGTAGATCGGGACCCGGGCGCGGGGCCACCAGGCGTCGAGCACGTAGCCGAGCCCCTCCGGGTAGATCTCCCAGCCGAGATCGCTGACCTCCGCCCCCTCGGGGACGAGCCGCCGGAGGAACCCCGCGCGCGCGTGCGCCGCCGAGAAGCGGACGAGATCGCGGCTGTAGTAGTTCACGCCGAAGAAGTCGTGCAGGCCGCTGTCGCAGACGGCGCGCGCGAACGCGTCGTTGAACAGCCGCTCGAAGAGGGCCGCCCACATGCGGTCGGCGAGCCGCCCGAACCGCTCCGGCTCGATGACGCGCAGGTGGTGCGCGACGCCGACCGAGATGGAGTGCCCGCGCCGGCCCGCGGCCTCGTGCATGGCGCGGTACATGGCGGCGTGGGCGCGGAAGAGGTTCTGGTGGGCGCGCACCGCCTCGACGGGCGAGCTCCGCGCCGGCGGCCAGACGCCGAGCAGGTGGGCCTGCAGGGCGAGCATGTTGGGCTCGTTGATGGTGACCCAGAGCTGGCACAGGTCGCCGAGCGCCTCGACGGCGCGCTCGGCGAAGCGCGAGAGGAGCGCCGGCAGCTCCTGCGAGAGCAGGCCGCCCCGCTGCGCGACCCAGCGCGGCAAGGTGACGTGATGGACGGTGACCATCGGGGTGATCCCGGCGTCCCGGTGCGCGCCGAGCACGTCCCGGTAGTGGTCCCACGTGGCCGGATCGAACTCGCCCGGCTCCCGCTCGACGCGGGCCCACTCGATGGAGAGCCGGTGCGCCCCCATACAGAGCCGCGCCTGGAGCGCGACGTCCTCGCGGAAGCGGTGCAGCTGGTCGCACGCGTCGTCCGGCGTGTCGCCGCCGCGGACGCGCCCCGGCTCGCGCGCGAACGCGGCCCAGTCGCTCTGCGCGCAGTGCCCCTCGACCTGTGTGGCGGAGGCGGCAGTGCCGAACAGGAACCCGTCCGGGAAGCGCAGATCCTCACCCATGAGCGCGCATCCTACGCGAACTCGCGCCGGGCGGCTGCCTTCCGGAGCAGCCGTCCGATTGCCCGGGGGGCCGGGCGCCGGTACGCTCGGCCGTGTGTGCGCGGCGCGGTGCGTAGATGCGGGGGGCGCGCGCCCCCGAAACAGCGCGCGAGCGCGCGCCCTCGCCGCCGCCTCGCTCGCCGCGGCGCTGCTGCACGGGGCCGCGCCGGCCCGGGCGGACGGGGTCGGCTGGGCGACGGCCCAGGCCGCCGAGCTGACGCGCCAGGCCGAGGCCCGCGCCGCGGCCGGCGAGGCCGACGTGGCGCTGCGGCGGTACCTGGAGGCGGTCCGCTTCGACGCGACCTACGGCCCGGCGTACCTCGGGCTGGGCGCGCTGTACGAGCGGGCGGGCGATCCGCGCGAGGCGGAGCGCGCGTACACCGTGGGGCTGGACCACGTGAGCGGCTTCGTCGAGGGCCACCGCGCCCGGGCGGCGCTGCGGTCGCGCGAGGGGCGGCGCGAGGAGGCGATCGCCGACCTGGAAGCGGCGGCGGCGCTCCGCGGCGACGACGGCGAGCTGCTCCAGGAGCTCGCGGCCGCCTACGTGGCGGCGGGCGCGCTGCCGGCGGCGCTCGGCGTCGCGCGGCGGCTCTCGGCGCTCGCCGCGCGGGGAGGCGATCGCACCCTCGCGGCCGCGGCGGCGACGCAGGCGCGCGCGCTGTCGGTGCTTGTCGGCGAGGCCGATCCGGTGCGCGCCGGGGGCGCCGATCGCGGCCCGGTCCGGCGCGCGCTCGCGCGGCACGCCGCGGCGCCTGCGCGGGGGAGCGCGGCGGATCGGCGGCGCGAAGGGCGGTGACGGCACGACGCCGGCCCGGCGGCCGTATCGGGCACGGGGCGCGGCCAGCGGCGCGGCTCGCTTGACCTCCTGTCGGACGGGCCGCATACGGCTGCAATCCCATGTCCCTCCGCGTCCCGCTCGGCATCGACGACTTCCGAAAGCTCCGCGAGTCCGGGCTGGAGTACGTCGACAAGTCCCACCTCATCCTGGAGCTCATCGACAAGGGGGGCGTCGAGGTCGTCCTCCTCCCCCGCCCCCGGCGGTTCGGAAAGACACTGAATTTATCGATGCTGCGCTGGTTCTTCGAGAAGCGGCAGGAGGACCTGTCCCACCTGTTCGAAGATCTCTCGGTATGGCGGGCCGGAGAGCGCTATCGCGAGCACTTCCAGCGGTATCCCGTCATCTACCTGACGCTGAAGGGAGCGAAACAGGAGACGTTCGAGCGCTGCTGGGCGGCCCTGCGAGAGAAGATCGTCGAGCTCTACAACCAGCACCGCCACGTGCTCGACAGCGGTCAGCTCGGGGAGGTGGAGCAGCGCCGCTACAAGGAAGTGCTGGACGGCACGGCGTCCGAGGCCGTTTATGGTCGGGCGCTCCTGGATCTGTCGAGCCACCTCCATCGCCTCCATGGCGAGCGCGTCGTGATGCTCATCGACGAGTACGACGAGCCCATCCACGCCGGGTATCTGCACGGTTATGCCCCGCGGATCCTCGACTTCGTACGCACGTTCCTCACCGAGGGGCTCAAGGGCAATCCGCACCTCCACAGGGCCGTCCTTACCGGCATCCTCCGGGTGGCGCGCGAGAGCATCTTCTCCGGGCTCAACAACGTGGTCGCCTATTCGCTCCTCCGATCGGACTTCAACACCTGCTTCGGGTTCACGGAGGCCGAGGTGGAGGCGCTGCTCGAGAAGGCGGGGCGGCGCAGCCTGCTGGAGGTGATCCGCGCCTGGTACAACGGGTACGACTTCGGCGGCGCCGTCATCTACAACCCCTGGTCGATCCTCAGCTTCCTCGAAGGGCAAGACCAGGATCCGCTCCCGTTCTGGCTCGGCACGAGCTCCAACGATCTCATCCAGAAGGTGATTGAGGAGCACGCCGTGACGCTGCAGCCCGCGCTGGAGGTCTTGATGGAGGGAGGCGAGCTCGAACGCGTGCTCGAGGAGAACGTGGCCATCGGCGACCTCGCGCAGAACGAAGATGCGCTGTTCGGGCTGCTGGTCTTCTCCGGATACCTGCGCGCCGAGAAGCGCTCGCGCGGCCACGGGGAGCAGCCAGCGCACGCTTTGAAGATCCCGAACCGCGAGGTGCGGCTGCTCTACACGGGCACGTTCCGCCGCTGGGCGGAGGCGCGGCTCAGGCGGCAAGGCAGCAGCATGCAACGGCTCCTCGCCGCGCTCCTCTCGGGCGACGCCGCGGGGTTCGAAGCGGAGCTCCAGGCGTTCGTCGCCGGCGTGCTCTCGTACCACGACGCGACGACGGTCGATCCGGAGGCGGTCTATCACGGCTTCGTCGCCGGCCTGCTCGCGGCGCTCGAGCCGGGCCATCAGGTGCGTTCCAACCGCGAATCCGGGCAAGGGCGGCCCGACGTGATGATCCGGCCGGCGCAGCCGGGCCGGCCTGGCGTCGTGCTCGAGCTCAAGGTCGCCCGCGCGCCGCGGGTCAGCCTCGAGCAGGCGCTCGACGAGGCGCTGGCGCAGATCCGGGCGCGCGACTACGCCGCCGAGCTGCGCGCGAGCGGGGCTGCGCCGGTCCATGCGCTGGCGGTCGCGTTCGATGGGAAGGTCGTCCGGGTGCGAGCGGAAGCGCCGGGATAAGCGCGCAGCGCCCGCGGATTCTTCAAGGGCCGGACAATTTGCTGCCGCACCAGGCCGGGCGATGACCACGATCATGCAGCCGTCGCGCACGCCAAACGCTGGAGCGGCGCTCTCCCGGAGCGCCTGAGCGCCGAGGGAGCGCTGGCGCACACCCAATCCGCGGGTACGACATCCTCGCGCCGCGGATCGCCCAGGAGTGGGGCACCGAAGGATGTTCCAATGTGTTCTAGGTATGCTGGGCAGTCTCCGTGGTGGGTGCCTTCTCGTGCTCCAGGCCGATCGCTTCGGGGAATCCATCCGACGTCAGCGCGTCAAACGCGATGCCGCAGCGGCTGTAACGCTGTATGGATAGAGTGCGAGGGCATCTTTGATGAACACCAAAAGCGGGCAGGGCGTGGGGGCGGCGAAGACCAGTGTGCTGTTGACCGGGGTTTCGATCAAAGGATGGCTTGCCGCGGGTCGCTGCAGCAGCGCAGCGCGACCCCACAGGGGGACGCGAGGCGTGGTGATGGCGCGACAAGGGAGCCACAGGGGCGCTGAGGGATCGCAGGATGGCGGCGGCTCCGGCCCGAAGAGCGACTCCAGCCGCTCGCGATGCCGCTTGTTGCTCCTCATTTTTGCCCTCGTCATCGCCCTGGGGCCCGGCGTTGCCGTCGGCTGCGGCGGCGCTCCCGAGGCGCCGGCATGGGAGCGGGCGAGCGTGCTGCAGCAGCGCTTTCCGGCGCAGGCGGCCCTGGCGCTGGAGCGAGGCGACGGCTTCGTCGCCACCGGGGCGGGCTTTGCGTTGCAGGCGCCGGAGGGGCGGACTGCCCGGCACGGGGTGGAGGTCGCCTTGCCCCGCGACGGCCGGGAGGTGATCCGCCTGCGCGGGTTCGGCGGCGTCGAGGTGCGGGTGCGGGAGATCGGCGCCCAGGGCGAGGGCGCGCTGGCCGAGCGGGCGGTGGCGTATCCGCGTGTGGGGGGCACCTCGTTCTGGACAGCGGCCCCGGGCGGCGTGGAGGAGTGGTTGCACCTCGAGGCGAGCGCGGTGCGCGCCGGAGCGGCGGTTGCCTCGTGGGAGATCGAGGAGGGGGACGTGCGGCAGCGGGGCGAGGCCATCGAGGTGGCCGACGCGCGCGGGGTGGTCCGGCTCTCGGTGACCGCGCCTGCGGCGTACGCCGAAGGGGGCCGCGAGGTGAGGGCGCGGCTCGTGGGAAGCGGGGTGAAGATCGAGCTTCATGTCGATGCGGACGGCGAGGCGGTGCTGATCGATCCGCTGTGGGTGAGCGCCGCCCCGATGATCCAGGGTCGCTCTCTTCACACCGCGACGTTGCTCCAGGACGGCAAGGTGCTCGTGGCGGGCGGGAGCGACGGCACGGGTGCTCTGGCAAGCGCGGAGCTGTACGACCCGGCGACCAACACCTGGTCCCCGGCCGGCACGATGGTCCAGGGGCGCCACGATCACACGGCGACGCTGCTCGGGAGCGGCAAGGTCCTGGTGGCGGGCGGCGATGGTGGCGGTTACCGCTATCTGGCGAGCGCGGAGCTCTACGACCCGGAGACGAATACCTGGTCTCCGGCCGGCGCGATGAGCCACGCGCACCACTGGCACACGGCGACGCTGCTCGGCGACGGCAAGGTCCTGGTGGCGGGCGGCCTGGACAATACCGACACGACCACGGCCATCCAGGCGAACGCGGAGCTGTACGACCCGGCGACCAACACCTGGTCTCCGGCCGCTTCCATGCTGGATGCCCGCAGCTCTCATGCCGCGACGCTGCTCGGCAGCGGCAAGGTGCTGGTCGCCGGCGGTGGATCCAATGACTCGCAGAGCGCGGAGCTGTACGACCCGGCGACCGACACCTGGTCTCCGACCGGCTCGATGCGCGAGGGCCGTGATTGGCCCAGCGCGACGCTGCTCGGCAGCGGCAAGGTGCTGGTGGCGGGGGGCTACGGGATCTGGGGCTACGCGGGGAGCGCGGAGCTGTACGACCCGGCGACGAATACGTGGTCTTCGGCCCGCTCGATGCGCCCCCGCAGCGGGCACACGGCGACGCTGCTCGGCAGCGGCAAGGTCCTGGTGGCGGGCGGCAGAGGCGATGAGGGCGCCACGGCGAGCCAGGAGCTGTACGACCCGGAGACCGGGAGGTGGTCGCTGGTCGATGCCATGAGTCAGCCCCGCGCCGATCACACCGCGACGCTGCTCGGGAGCGGTGAAATCTTGGTGATAGGCGGCGGAGCGTACGAGTCGGCAGGCGTCGAGCTGTACGACCCGGCGATAAGCACGTGGTCCTCGGCCGGCGCGATGAGCGAGCGTCGCGCCGACCACACCGCGACGCTGCTCGGGAGCGGCAGCGTGCTGGTGGCGGGCGGGGAGGACGATTCTAGCGCCACCGCCATCAGCGCGGAGCTGTACGACCCGGCGACGAGAACATGGTCCCTGGCCAGCCGGATGAAAGAGTCCCGCTCCTATCACACCGCGACGCTGCTCAGCAGCGGCAAGGTCCTGGTCGCCGGCGGTTATCTCATAGGTACACTGTCGAGCGCGGAGCTGTACGACCCGGCGACCAACACCTGGTCTCCGGCCGCGTCGATGAGCGAAAGCCGCGAGGGGCACACCGCGACGCTGCTCGGCAGCGGCATGGTCCTGGTCGTCGGCGGTAGCTCCGATGATCCCCTGAGCGCGGAGCTGTACGACCCGGCGACCAGCACCTGGTCCTCGGCCGGCGCGACGAGCGAGGGGCGCGTTGGCCACACGGCGACGCTGCTCGGCAACGGCAAGGTCCTCGTGGCAGGCGGCGACTTCAGAGGTCGACTGTCGAGCGCGGAGCTGTACGACCCGGCGACCAACACCTGGTCTCCGGCCGCCCCGATGGCCCAGCCCCGCACCGAGCACACCGCGACGCTGCTCGGCAACGGCAAGGTCCTCGTAGCTGGCGGAGCCGGCGCAATGGACGGCGCTCCTGCGAGCGCGGAACTGTACGACCCGGCGACCAACACCTGGTCTCCGGCCGCCCCGATGGCCCAGCCACGCGGCGGACACACCGCGACGTTGCTTCGCAGCGGGAAGGTCCTCGTGGCAGGCGGCGGCGGTTATGAGGGCATCCTGCTGAGCGCGGAGCTCTATAACCCAGCGATGAACGCCTGGTCGTCGGCGGGCGCCATGCGCCAGAGCCGCTCCTGGCATGCCGCGACGCTGCTCGGGAGCGGCGAGGTGCTGGTGACGGGCGGCGACGAGCGGGCCCTTGAAAGCCTGACAGGCGCAGAGCTGTACACGCCTCCTCCGGCGTCGCCGCAGGGTAGCGCCTGCGCTTCTGGCCCCGATTGCCAGAGCGGCTTCTGCGCCGATGGTGTCTGCTGCGACACCGCCTGCGACGCCGGCCCCTGCGACGCCTGCTCCGTGGCGGCGGGCGCCGCTTCGGACGGCACCTGCGCCTTGTTGACGGGGAGCTCCTGCGACGATGGCAACGGCTGCACCCAGAGCGACACGTGCCAGGCAGGCGTCTGCACGGGCGCCGACCCGGTGGGCTGCCCGGCGCTGGACGATTGTCATGAACCGGGCACGTGCGACCCAGCGACCGGGATGTGCACCTCTCCGCTCAAGCCCGATGGCACGGTTTGCTCCGGCGGCACGTGCACGAACGGCGCGTGCAGTCCAGCTGGTACCGGCGGAGCCGGCGCCGGCGGCGCGGACGTCAGCAGCGGAGCCGGCGCCGGCGGCGCGGACGTCAGCAGCGGAGCCGGCGCCGGCGGCGCGGACGTCAGCAGCGGAGCCGGCGCCGGCGGCGCGGACGTCAGCAGCGGAGCCGGCGCCGGCGGCGCGGACGTCAGCAGCGGAGCCGGCGCCGGCGGCGCGGACGGCGGCGGGTACACGAGCGGTGGAGGGGGGGACGGGGGCGGAGGCGGCGACGCGAGCGGAGGCACGGATCCGAGCGCTGGTAGCGGATGCAAGGTGGGGCCGGGCATGACTTCGACATCCAAGGCCCCGTGGGTAGCCTTCGGATTGCTGCTCTTGCTCCAGTGGAGCCGGAGTCGCTCGGGGCGCGCTGGCGCGTGGCGCAAGGCAGATCCAGCTTCGGCTACCCTACCCCAACCGCCAGCGGTCTTCCGGGGCAGCTGAGCTGCCCTCCGGCACCGCCGACGGTTTCCCTGGGCCAGCTCAGCGGTAGTGCGGTCATTTGCCCAAATGACCGCGGTTGGCGAGCAAATGACCGCACCCGATCACGCGCTCAGTCCTCGGTGGGCGGCTCGCCGAGATCGAACAGATCGAGCTGGACCGGCCGTCGCGGCGGGTCAGGCGGCGGAGGTGGCGCAGCCTGGACCGGAGGCGACGCCGGAGGCGGCGGCTCGCTCTTACGGCGCTGCTTCAACGCGGGCGTCGGCTCCGTCACGAGGCGCAGGAACCCGCGACCGCCCGGGAGCGGCCTCGCCGGTGCGGAGGGCTCGCGATGAGCGAGCGGCTGCGCCTCGGGGGCGTCCGTCTCTCCCTCGGTCAGGAGCGTCTCCAGGAGCTCGTCCAGGCCCCACACGTGGTCGGTGATGCCGGCCTGCACCGCCGGTGTGACCCGAAGCGTCTTCACGACGTGACAGAGGTTGTAGTAGGCGTACACCAGCGCGACCGACGCGCGGTGATGCTCGATGCGCTTGGAGAAGGCCAGGCACAGACGCCGCATCCGCCCGTTCTGGTGTCGCGTGGTGCCGTTCAACCTCTCCACGTACGCGGTCGACGCCTTCTTCGCGTCTGGCGCGCCGTAGACCGTAGACTTCGTGATGAAGGGGTCACGCGGCGGCTCGTAGCGGTGATCGTCGTCGCGACGCCCGCGGCTGCCAGAGCGGTAGTTCTTCACCGTCTGCATGTAGTCAATCGACGTGCCGAACGACCTGCCCACGGCGGGGATGTACGGCGCGAAGCCGTCGCTGGTCAGCTGGGGCATCACCAGCATGCGAGCCCGGAGGTCCTCGATGAAGGCGTCCGTCGTCGCCTGGTCGCGCTTGCCGACGCGGTAGGCGATCACCAGCCTCGACAGCGTGTCCATCGCAACGAAGGTGTACGCCTCGCCCACGCCGGGCGGGTCGGCCTCGGTCACGCGGGACTGCTTCTTCTGCACGTAGCCCCAGATCTCGTCGACCTGGACGAGGACGCATCGAAGGTCCCGCACCATCCGGTTGTGGAGGCGCTCCGCACCCTGCCCCAGGGCCAGCGCGAAGCGTCGGATGGTCTTCTGCTGGACGCCGGTCATGCGCTCGGTCGCGCGCACGCTGTTGCCGTCTACGAGCGCCGCGAGCACACGCAGGCGCTTCTCCGCCGGGAGCACGTTCGCCACGGGACCCTTGCCTTCCCCCAGCGGAGGGCCCACGATCCGGTCTGCTAGGACGTCGGACGGGTCGCACCGCTCGGCTTCTGCCGCCCTGCTCCCAGTTCGCAGCTGAGAGCGGGGCGTTTTCGTCTAAGGTCCTCTGATTATAGCGTTTTTGTCGAGGAAAACCGCTCGGATCAGTGCGCGGGAGATGCCGACAGGACGGGGTATGTCGCAGCCGCCGTGCGCGTTTGCAGCCTGTTTGAAGGGCCTTTCGCGCGATGGCGCGCGAGCGCGGTCGGAGCGCTGCGGGCCCGTGGTAGGGGCGCCCATGCGAGCACGGCTCATCCTGGAGAACGCCGGCCACACCATTACGAAACACGTGGAGCTGGCGAAGGTGCCTGCCGTGGGCGGGTACTTGATGGCGGATTGCTATCGGTGCGTGGAGCGCGTCGAGTACGTCGCGGACCGCGGCGAGGTGGACGTCTACCTGCGCGAGGACATAATCAAAGACAGTGCATATAGACATATCCCATGGGTGTACCTTCTCCGCCTCGATATCCTCACGCGGAATGGGTGGGAGATAGAGGGTGAGGCGACGCTGCGGGCGAGGCTTAAGGACGAGCTCAGCCGTCAAGACGACGACGAGCCGGTTGGTCAAGATTGACCATTACCAACCCGGTCGCGCGCGGCCCCGGGAGAACGATTTGTTCCGAGCAACCCGACGCTGGCTCCGCTACGACAGATGGCCGAGATAGTGAGTCATCCACCTAAGCAATTCTTCACTATGCGAAGACATTTCATACGGTTTATCAAGCCGAATGACAGCTAGAGTGTCACGGCTGCGGTCGATAAACATAGCCAGCCTGCCGTGCACGTCGCGCGGCGATTCGTTCGTGTATATCGCGTAGCTAGACTCGGATACTTGAACGTGCCTTTCGTTGTATGACTTGATGGTCTCTAGCAGTTTATCTCGCTTGTTGCTGTCGCCAGGTTCGCGCACATCGTAGGAAACGAGAAGAACGGTCATGGTTGCTATCTCCCGCCCGTGAGGGGCCGTGCGGAAGCCTTTTCTTGACGCCGAGAGCGCAGGCGGCGCCATGACGGCGCGCGGAGGCGCCCGCTGACTGAGGGGTCGGTTCCTCCGGGGCGCGCGGCTTCCGTGGCCAGAGGATGGCCGAAAGCCGCGCCTCTGTCAAGAGGCGCACGCAGCCATCCCGGGACTATTTTACGCCGAGCTGTCTGCCCAGTCAAGTTCGAAGTTGACCCGTGGCCTCGGTGCGACACTGTGCGCAGACCCGGAGGGGACAGGGGCGGCTCCGCGCCGTCAGCGACCACCGCTCCGCAGCCGCCGCCCGTCGCGGTCGCCACAACGACCGCTTCCGCAGCGCCGCAGCAGCAGCATGCCCCCGCCACCGCCGAGTCGACCGGCCAGCTTGATCTGTTCGCCTGGAGGCCGAAGCCGGGGGTGCGGCTCAGTTGCGCTTGTTTGACGACCCGCCAGGCGATGCGAAATAGCCGCGCCATGTGAGCGCCGATACAGCATGGACAGCCCGCATGGCTGAGGCCGTACGCCTACGACGAAACGATCCGCTGTGGACGATATCTAGACCACAAACTTCGAACGCCGAGTCTTGAACCTACGATCCGGGGTACACTACGGTGCGCGTTCCGAATCGAGACGAACCGACCGGATGGAAGTACCGATGCACGATCATAAGCGAAAGCTACTGAAATTGTTGGCAAAGCACGCGTACGCGTACAAGCCCGGCGGCTTCAAGCTCGCGTCCGGCGCGATCAGCGACGAGTACCTGGATTGTAAGCAGGCTCTCAGTCAGGCGGAGGCGCTCCCAGCGCTCGGCCGCGCGCTCTTGGACATGATCGACCCCCGTGTGACTGCTCTGGGAGGTCTGACGATGGGGGCGGACCCCATTGCGATAGCTGCATCCTACGCCAGTGCCGAAGCTGCGCGCCCGCTAGTGTGGTTCAGCGTCAGGAAAGACCGCAAGGAGCACGGGCGAAAAAAGATGATCGAGGGCTCCGTGCGTCAAGGCGTCGACGTGGCGATTGTCGATGATGTCGTGACAACCGGCGGCTCTACGATCGAGGCCATACGCAAATGTCGTGACGGTGGTCTCCACATTGTTCAGGTGATCGTGCTCGTTGATCGCGAGCAGGGCGGCCTTGAAAATATACGACAAGAGGTAGGACCTGAGATACCGATCAAGCCTGTATTTACGAAGTCTGAGGTGCGAGCCGAATGGGAAGCTCAGCAAAAGGTCTCACGCTTGACCGTGTAAGGATCATTCGGGACGAATTAGATAAGAAGTTTTCTGCCGCAACGACCGAGTATGACGCGATCATGTCAGTGCTCGACCCGCTCATTGAATGCTGGGAACATCATGAGCAAGGGATGACAGTCGAAAGCTTCGACGCACTGAATCAAGCCCTTGCATCGCCGCTGGAAGCGCTCGCGGTGATGCCGGTAGCGCAGGCCGGCTTGGCCTGCGATCAACTCAAGATGGCGTGGGGCAAGTTGCGCGGGCGTCTTGAGTGGATTGAATAGCCGCCGCTTGTCAGCGGATCGCGCAACTAAACCGCCCGAGGCGCACAGCCTCAATGCGGAACTAACTAGCCATCTTGTTGTGCACCTCGGTCCACTGAGGGTCGCGAACCGTCGACAGATCAACCATCTTGGCGGAATCCCAGCGCCGTTGCCAGACCGCCTCAAGCCCCCATGCGATGCTGTACTTCTCTTTCTTTGAAAGACAGTAGACCGGAGAATCCTGTGCGGACATCCCCCTGGCGCAGATGAGCCATAACTCATCTTCCGTAATAACCATCTGCCAGATAGGCTCTTCCTGGTAGTACCCGATCCTAAGCTTAATCCCTCTTGTGTTTGCGAAGTGGACCAACGTCCAGGTTACGGCTCTGATGCCCTCGGCATACGATTTGTAAGCGATACCAGAGAATTCGGCCCTCTTCCTCGCCTCGTCGCTATCTGGGTCCAGCAACAGAACATCCAGAGAAAGCGAGTCGGTCCGGTTTGAGAGCTGCTGATACAAAACTCCCTGATGCTTGCCGCATCCTATGTAGTGCCAGCCGGACACTAGCAGCAAGTTCAGTGACCCAGCATTCTCGGTGATGGCCATCAGCGCGCGCCTCGCCGCATCCTGGATGCTCTTGTTGGCAGAGCCCCCGAATCTCGGGTATGGCCTCACCGGGAATGTGCGCGTGATCCCGGTCCATTTCACGAGGCTGAACCTGTGAATCAGTGAGTAATATGACCAATTTGAGCGCGCGACGGCGATTATTAGAATCCCGACTCCAACCGTTCCTGCGCTAATGAACGACGCCTTGTCGTACTTTAGCCAGTCGGCTCCGGCTCCAGCGAGCAAGCCGAAGAGGCCAACGAAGCCGGCCTCCAAAAGCCATATTGCTGCGGCTATGAACCAGCTTTTGCTCTTGGAACTAACGGGCATTGATGCGGTGGCTACACGGACGCGTGGTCCTATGCCCGCACAGAGCGTGCGTTGTCCTTGCGGATCGTGCCTCCCCGATGTATGCTCTCCCTATTGAAATAGGGGTCGCTCTGCTTCTTCGCAAGGAAGGACGGGTCGTACACTATTTCCACGATACGTTTTCGTAGCGGCGACGCCAGCGCGTACGCTGCCCTCGCAACGAACGTTAGTACCGCGCCGCCGATGGCTACCAGCGCATACGGCTCCATGGGCGTAGGGTCTCACAGGTTGGCGACCAGAGCAACGGGGAACGTGCTACGTTAGCAGATCCGCCCCGGGCGGCGCTCACCGCCGCCACCTCTTGAGCCGTAGCGCCAGCGCCTCGCGGGCGATCCGAAGCCTGGACGCTGCCGTGCTCGGGTTCATGCGGAACCGCCGAGACGCAGCCGCATCGCCCGGTCTACTCCCAGGTGCGCCAGACCGTCCGAGAGCGGCGGCGCTCCTGGCCCCTGCCGGCGACGATGTCGGCGAGGACTTCGCCGGGGGAGCGACGTTCGCACATCGCGATCATGGCGATGATGCGGGTCAGGGGGACGCTCCGGTCGGTCCTGGCGGGGAGTAACCCGTCGTCCACCCATCCGGTGTCGACGAGGTAGCGGTCGATCTGCTCGGGCGTGACCGAGCGCGTGACGGGCTTGCCGGGCACGGTCACGCGGATGCGCCGCTTCGGGTCGCGGGGCTTCACTTGCGCCTCCGGAGCTTCCGAGCGAGGCGAGCCCGAGCGAGCCGCAGGCGACTGCCTGCCGTGCCGAGCGGGATGCGGAGGATGTCGGCGATCTCGGTGCCGCCGTGTCCGAGTGCGGCGAGGACCAGCACCTCGCGGGCCCAGAGCGGCATCCCGGCGATCGCCATGAGCGCCGTGCCGGCGTCGATGCGCTCGCCGACGTGTCCGGGATCCACGCGCTCCTCTCCCGTGGCGGCCCAGGGGTCGAAGACGGGCACCTCCCGCCGTCGGAAGGCGCGCTCATGGTAATGGGTGCAGTGGAATCGGCACACGCCGAACAGCCAGCGCTTGAGCGCGTCCAGCGGCTCACGCGTTCGGTCGGGTCTGTAGCGCCCGGCCTGAGAGCTCATCCAGGCCCCAAGCACGACGTCCTGGACCACATCGCCAAGATCGACGACGGGCACGCCGAGGCCACGCAGGACGGTCCGGATGAACGGCTCCTGCGCGACGATCTCGGCGATGTTCAGGACGCGAGCGGGGCCGGCTTGATGGCCCCACGCGCTCATGGGGCACCCCTGCCGCAGTGCGGGCAGCGGTCAGCCGCCGCTGGACGGCCCAGGAGCCGCTCGACTGTGGTTCCGGCGGCGCGCGCAGCCTTCGCCGCGAGCCCGTGCGTCGTGCCCGGGTTCGAGCCGTACACGAAGTTGGTGATGGTCGTCTTCGGGACGCCCATCGCGGCAGCCAGGCATGGCCAGCTGCCGAACAGCCCGCGCAGGTTGCGCAGGGCGGCACGGAGGCGCATCGCCTCCGCATCGGTCAAGGACGTGGAACGGGGACCGCGGCGCTTGGACGCACCGGTCCCTTGCCCACCGTCGGGCGGGATCAGGTATAACTGCACTTGTTCGGCTCCGTGTAAGCGGATGTCGGACCATGCAGCCCGGACGATTGCCGTCGTCGCGGGCTGCGCCTACTTCCGGCCGAACTTAGCGGCTCATCGAAGGTCCGGGGTCAAATGACCGCACCGGATCTCAAAGGACCGCACTACCAGCTCAGCTTGCCTCCCGAACCGCCGACGGTTTCCCTGGGCTAGCTCAGCTTGCCCTCCGGCATCGCCGACGGTTTCCCTGGGCCAGCTCAGCTTGCCTCCCGAACCGCCGACGGTCTTCCCGGGGTAGCTGAGCTTGCCCTCCGGCATCGCCGACGGTTTCCCTGGGCTAGCTCAGCTTGCCCTCCGGCATCGCCGACGGTTTCCCTGGGCTAGCTCAGCTTGCCTCCCGAACCGCCGACGGTGCTCCAGAGATAGCTCAGCTGCACTTTCCGCGCCCCATTGTCCCCGCCGGGACAAATCGCCACGACCTCCCCCCAGAGGAGCACCTCGCCTCACCCATCTCGGCGGCACCCCCGGCGTCCCCTGCCCCCCATCGCCGCGCCCGTCGCTCGTCCGTCAATCGCCTCCACCTCCGCCCCGCCCCGGCCCGTTCCCCCTCGCCCTGGCACGGGATCAGCACGTCCAGCCACGTCCGAACCCTCAGCCATCTCAGCAGCGCGCGCCGGCCTGCGCCTTCCGTGACAGTCCGGCGCGCCGCCCCCGAGGGAGAAAGCGAGAACCCATGAAGGCGGTAGTGTTTCACGGCGTCGGCGACATCCGGATGGACGACGTCAAGGAGCCGAAGATCAAGGAGCCGACCGACGCGATCCTCCGGATCACGGCGAGCGCCATCTGCGGGACCGATCTCCACTTCGTCCGCGGCACGATGCCGGGGATGGTGCCGGGCACGGTCCTCGGCCACGAGGCGGTCGGCGTCGTCGAGGAGCTCGGCGCCGACGTGCGGAACCTGAAGAAGGGCGATCGCGTCGTCGTGCCCTCGACGATCGCGTGCGGCTATTGCTCGTACTGTCGCGCCGCGTACTACGCGCAGTGCGACAACGCGAACCCGAACGGCAAGCACGCGGGCACGGCGTTCTTCGGCGGCCCCGCCATGTCGGGCCCGTTCGACGGGCTGCAGGCCGAGCTCGCGCGCATCCCCTTCGCGGGCGTCGGCCTCGTCAAGCTGCCGAACGGCGTCAGCGACGACCAGGCCATCCTGCTCTCCGACATCTTCCCGACGGCGTACTTCGGCGCCGAGCTCGCCGAGATCAAGCCCGGCGACACGGTCGCGATCTTCGGCTGCGGCCCCGTCGGCCTGTTCACGATCGCGAGCGCCAAGCTCATGGGCGCGGGGCGCATCGTCGCCGTCGATCGCGTGCCCGACCGGCTCGAGATGGCGCGCGAGCAGGGCGCCGAGACCGTCGACTTCTCCGCCGAGGACCCGATCGAGGCCATCCTGCGCCTCACCGGCGGCATCGGCGTGGACCGGGCGATCGACGCCGTGGGCGTCGACGCCGAGCGCCCGCACGAGGGCCCCGCCCACAAGGAGGCGAAGCAGCAGGCCAAGGCGTTCGACCTCGAGGTCAAGCAGATCGCCCCCGACGCGCGGACCACGGGCGACGCCTTCCGCGCCGGCGACGGGCCGTCGCAGGTGCTGCAGTGGGCCGTCCGGTGCGTGGCCAAGGCGGGGACCATCGCGCTCATCGGCGTCTATCCGCAGACGTCGCGCACGTTCCCCATCGGAGAGGCCATGAACAAGAACCTCACCCTCCAGATGGGCAACTGCAATCACAGGAAGTACATCCCGAAGCTCGTGGACCTCGTGCAGACCGGCCAGGTGGATCCCACCACGATCCTCACGAGGAAAGCGCCCCTGGAGTCGGCGATCGACGCCTACAAGGCCTTCGACCGGCGAGACGCCGGGTGGGTGAAGGTCGAGCTCCGCCCGTCGCGGGCGGGGGCGCCGGCCCGCCTGGACCGCGCCGTCGCGTAGCCCGGCGCCGCGCGCTCGAGGCGGCGCCGCATCCCCCTGGACGCGGCGCTCAGCTCGGCAGAGCGCTCGGATCGACGGTGCACGGCGGCCCAGCGCGCGGCAGCTCCACGATGAACGTGGCGCCGGCGCCGGTCGCGCTCTGGACGCGGATCGAGCCGCCATGCGCCTCCGCGATCCTGCGGCTGATGTACAGGCCGAGCCCCAGCCCGCCGTAGTGCCGGTGGGACACCGCGCGCTCGAAGCGCTCGAAGATCCACTCCTGGCGCGCCGGATCGACGCCGATCCCGTGATCCCTGACCGAGAGCCACGCTATCCCGGCCTCCTCGCCGAGGACGACCTCGATGGGCTTGCCCGCGCCGAACTTGATCGCATTGGCGAGCAGGTTCGTCACGATCTGATCGACGCGGGAGCGATCCCAGCGGCCCACGATCCGGCCGCCGTCCCGGAGCGAGACCCAGCACCCGGCGCGCTCCAGATCCAGCCTGAATCGCGCGAGCACGTCGCGGGTGACCTCCCTGAGGTCGACCTCGGCGACGCTGAGCCTCAGCCGAGCCGCGTCGATCTGCGAGACATCGAGGAGCTCGCTGTTCAGGCGGGTCAGGCGCGCTCCCTGCCGCAGCGCGCGGTCGACCTGCCTGCCCATGGCCTGCGGGTCGCAGAGCCGACCCGACCGGATGCCTCGATCCATCGCCTCGAGCGTGAGCGTGAGCGACGTCATCGGCGTGTTGAGCTCGTGCGTCGCCATGGTCAGGAACTCGTCCCGCATCCGGACGGCCTCCTGGGCAGCACGGTAGAGCCGCGAATTGTCGATGGCCATCGCCGCCCGGCGCGCCACTTCCTGGACGAACTCGAGATCGGCGTCCCCGTAGCGGCGCCCCGGCGCGGACGAGACGACGTTCAGCACCCCGAGCGGTTGTCCCCGCGCCACGAGCGGCACGGCGACGGAGCTACGTGCCCCGAGCTCGCGGATGAGCCTCGCGTGCCCGTCGTCCTCGGCGTGTCGCCGGATGACTTCGTCGGAGATCTCGGGGAGCAGGAGCGGCTCACAGCTCCTGAGGACGCTGGCCGCCGGGTGGGGCGAGTCCCGGCCAGGAGGGTATCGCCGCCGTAACTCCGCGAGCAAAGGCTCCTTCGCGGGATCTCTGTGGGCCCAGGCCGCGGGCCGGGTCGCTCCACCTTCCACGACGTCGATGATGCACCAGTCGCAGAACGATCGCACCGACAGCCGCGCGAGCCGCGACAGCGTCTCCCGATCATCGAGCGACCCGGAGAGGATCTCCCCGGCTTCGGCCAGGAAGGCCGCGCGCCGCACGGCCATCTCTGCCGCGGTCCGCGCGGACTGCTCCTTCGAGAGGAGCCGCGCGTTCTCCAGGGAGATCGCCGCCTGGGAGGCGAGGAGCGAGAGGGCCGTGAGACGTTCCGGCGTGAACGCGCCCGCGAGGAGGTGGTTCTCGAGGAAGAGCAGGCCCACCACCTCGGCCCGCCTCAGGATGGGCACGCAGAGGAGCGATTTGGGCCGATTCCGCGCGATGTAGGCGTCGCCGGAGAACCTGCCCGCATCGGCGGCCGCGTCGTGCAGGATGACGCGCTCCTCGGTCCGCCACACGTAGTCGACGAGCGACGAGGGGAGGCGCTGCGAGGGATCCACCGGCCTCGACTCGAGGGCGCTCACCACCGCCCCGCCTTCCTCGATCGCGGCCTCCGCTTCGATCGAGAGCCTTCCGTCCTGACTCAGGAGGATGCAGGCCCTCTGCGCGCCGCCCTGCTCGAGCACGACCTCGAGCAGCGTGCGCAGGAGCCTGTCGAGGATGATCTCGCCCGAGATGGCCTGTGAAGCCTTGGTCACCGAGAGCAGGTCGATCTGCTCGGGCCGAGCCGCGAAGGTGGCCGTGAACGGGCTGGGCCCCGGCTCGCGGAGGCGCGGGTTCTGCCCGTCGATCTGCGTCACCTTGCCGCGGGCGCCCCAGCGGGCGTAGCAGGTCCGCGCGTCGCCGAGGTAGGTGTCGGCGAACCTGTCGAACCCATGTGATCGGTAGAACCGGGACGCGACCTCGCAGGCGACCGCCTCGTTGTGGACGAAGCCGCTATGGCGCGCCGAGCGGATAGCCTCTTCGTAGAGGCGCTCGGCGTCGAGGAGCCGGCCCTCGATGCGCGCGATCTCGGCGGCGACCAGCGCCGCTCGGTTCCCGAAGTTCTCGGGGCAGTTCGTCGCCCATCGCTCGAGCTGCTGGTGGTGAGCGACGATGGTATCCAGGTGCCGGGGCCGCTCGTCGCCGGTCGCCGCGTCGTGGTGAGCCGCCCGCGCGAGCGCGCCATAGAAATGGTACTCCGCCGCCTCGAAGAACGCCGCCGACGACGGGAGGAGCTGCTCTGCCCTCGACGCCGCCTCAATGGCGGAGGCGTGGTCGCCCGCGTAGAAGCGCGCTTGCAGCTTGCGGATCCAGTACCAGCAGGCGGCGACCGTCAGGGTGGGATCGCTCATGACGTGCTGCTCGAACCGGCCCTCGTCGAACTCCGCGTCGTTGAAGGTGGAGAAGTCCGACGAGAGGCCCCGGAGCGTCCGGATGAGCCGCCGGTTTCCGGTGTAGACGTCGACGATGAGATGGAACCTCGCCCTCCGCGCGAACTCGAGCTCTCTCTCGGCTTCGCGCTGCGCTTCGTCGAGCGGATCGCCGTCCGAGAGCAGCAGCGAGACCAGGGAGCTGCCGGTATACGCCACATAAGCGAGGTCGCCGGTCTCCTGCGCCACGTCGCGGGCGCGCCGCATGAGCTCGACGCTGGCGTGCAGGTGCCTCGTCCAGGGCAGGACCATGAACGCGAAGGTCGCGTAGACGCGGGCCTTGAAGCGGAGCAGCCCGTGCTTCTCCACCAGATCGAAGCCCAGCTTGCCGAAGCGGTACGCCGCCTGGTAGTCGCCGAAGCGCGGGCCGAGGCACGTGCTGAGGTAGACGTAGGCGAAGGACGAGGCGTCGCTGTTGCCATGCGCGATGCTGAGGTTCACGGCGCGACCCAGGATGAGGGCGAGCAGGTTGGCATCGGTGAAGAGCGCTGGCGCTATGGTCGACGTGAGGACGTCCACGGTCGCCCGCGGGACCGGATCGGTCATCGGGGGCAGGTCGATGAGCTCCTCGATGGAGCGGCTCCCGAGCCGCTCCCATAGCCCCTCGTATTCCCGCTGGACCTCCTCGTCCGTCGGGCGCGGCGACCACGCGACGCCGACGCGTCGGAGGTACTCGAGGCACGCGCCGACAGCGCGGTCGCTCCAGTTCAGGGTCGTGAAGAGCTCGACGCGCTTGCGCGCGACGGCGGCCGCCTCGACGAGGTCCCGCGCGCGGCGCCAGAGCGCGGAGAGCCGCTCCTCCGCCGCCGGGGCGCCGGTGACGATCTCGCACTCGGCCAGGTGGAGCTCGATCGCGAAGGCGAGCTCGTACCGCGTGTCCCAGCCCTCACCCCGGAGAAGCTCGGCGGCGACCGTGAGATAGCTCAGCGCCGAGGCGTAGGCCGTGGCTCTCCTGGCGCGCTCGCCCGCGACGAGGTTGAGCTCGGCCACGCGCTCGCGCTCTTCCCGCGCCGTGATCAGCGCGGCGCCGCGGTTGAGCTGGTTCACGATCTCGAAGATCGTCTCCTCGATCTCCTCGGGCGGCGTCCGCGACGAGAGCAGACGGCCGATCCCGAGGTGCATCGCCGCGCGCTCGTCCTCGGGGAGGAGCGAATAGGCCGCCTCCTGGACACGGTCGTGGAGAAACTTGTACGCGCCGTCCGTGCGGACGACGAGCCCTGCGCGGACGGCCTCCCAGAGGACCGCGTGCAACGCCCCCTCCGAGCGGCCATGGACGATCGCCAGGAACGCGGCCTCTGCGGTGTTTCCCAGACAGGCGAGCTGCTTCACTGCTTCCTGGGTGCTGGCAGGGAGCCGCATGAGCTTCTCGACCATCAGGGCCACCACGTTGTCGGTGAAGCCCTTGGCGCGGATCTTCGTGATGTCCCACCGCCAGGCCTCTGCGTAGACGTCGAACTCGAGCAGGCGCTCCTCGTGGAGCGCCATGAGAAACTGGATCGCAAAGAAGGGATTGCCGGCCGTCTTCTCGTGGACGAGATCCGAGAGCGGCGCGGCGTCCTCGCGGCGGCAGTGGAGCGTGTCGCTGACGAGCGCGGCGAGCTGCTCGCGGGAGAGCGGGCCAAGCACGATCTCCCGGACGCTCGCGCCCCCCTTCCGCATCTGCTCGAGCGCCAGCATCAGCGGGTGGGAGCGGGTCACCTCGTTGTCGCGGTACGCACCGATGACGAGCAGACACCGCGTCTCGGGGTGCGTCATCAGGTCCTCGAGGAGCCGGAGGCTCGCGGGATCGGCCCACTGGAGATCGTCGAGGAAGAGCGCGAGGGGGTGCTCCTTCCGGGTGAATACCCCGATGAAGCGCCGGAACACGACGCGGAACCGGCTCTGCGCCTCGACCGGCGGCAGCGCGGCGACCGGCGGTTGCCGCCCGATGACGAGCTCGACCTGCGGGATCACGTCCACGATGAGCTGTCCGTTGACCCCGAGGGCGGCGAGCAGCCGCTCCCGGACGACCGCGAGCCGCTCCTCGCTCTCGGCGAGGAGCTCGAGCACCAGCTCCCGGAAGGCCTGGACGATCGTCGAGTACGGGATATCGCGCTTGTGCTGGTCGAACTTCCCCGAGAGGAAGAATCCCCGCTCGAGGACGATCGGCTTGTGCAGCTCGCTGACCAGCGCAGACTTGCCGATCCCGGAATAGCCCGAGACCAGGACGATCTCCGGGGCTCCGGTGCCGACCACGCGCTCGAACGCGGACAGCAGCGCGGCGGCCTCGTCCTCGCGGCCATACAGCTTCTGAGGGATCTGGAAGCGACCGGAGGCGTCGCGCTCGGCCAGGGGGAACGGGTCGAGCCTGCCGGTGGCCCGGAGCTCGGCCAGGCACCGCTCGAGGTCATGCTGCAGGCTGCTCGCGGTCTGGTAGCGATCCTCCGCCATCTTGGCGAGGAGCTTCAGGACGATCGCGGAGAGGATCTCGGGCAACTCCGGGACGAACGCGGAGGGCGGCTGCGGCTCGCGGGCGACATGGCAGTGCACCCACTCGGGTGGGTCCCGCGCCTCGAACGGCAGGCGCCCGGTGAGCATCTCATAGAAGGTGACGCCGAGCGCATAGAGGTCGGCGCGGCTGTCGATCGCCCGGTTCATGCGGCCTGTCTGCTCCGGAGACAGGTACGGCAACGAGCCCTCGATGAGCCCGGGAGACCCCGCCGGCGGCTGCTCGCGGGAGAGGCGGGACGCGAGGCCGAAGTCGGTGAGCTTGACCTGGCCGGTGGCCGCGTTGACGAGGAGGTTCTGGGGCTTGAGATCCTTGTGGAGGATGCCTTGCGCGTGGAGCGCCGCCACGCCGGCCACGATACGGACCGCGAGGTCGAGGAACCGCTCGGTTGGCATCGGCGCGCCGATGAAGTGATCGAGCGACTCGCCGCCGAAATCCTCCATGACGAGCGCCGGCAGCCCCTCATACGTCTCGAGGGCGAGCGGCGTCACGACGGCCTCGTGATTCAGCATCTTGCCGATCGCGTACTCGTTCTTCAGGCGCTCGACGTCCTGCGGGCGGCTGCGCTTCGGGTCGATGATCTTCAAGATCACCGAGCGGCCATCGGAGCGCCGGACCGCGCGGTGCACGCTGGTCCTCAGGCCCTCGTGGAGGGTCTCGATGATCGTGTATGGCGAGGCGGTGCTCATCCCCATGGGGAAGGCACTCCGTGAAGCGCCGGCGCCCGGCGGCCTGGCGGCCCCTGGGGGCTGCCGTCGGCGCCGGTGCGCTCGAGTCCGCGCGCCTCGCCGAGACGACGCAGCCACACGACCGGCGTGAGCACATGACGCCCGCCGGGGACCGCATTCTCTGTCACGGCCTCCCACGATCGTGTCACCCCAGCACCCCCTCGATCGAAAGGTACCACGGGTCAGGCCCGGCAGTTCCGCGGTGCACGTCGCGGGCCCCGACGAGCAGGGACCTCCATGCTGGCCGCTGCCTTCGCGAGCGCTCGCCGCGGCGATCAGGCGGGCTTCGCTGCGCGTCGCGCTGCGGCCGGGTCACGCTGCCGGCCGGCGATCGCGGCCTTCAGGCCCGCCCGCAGGTCCCGGAAGGTCTCCACGCCCGACCAGTCGAGCCCGAGCCGCGTGAGCGCCTGCGCCATGGCCGGCGAGATGCCCACGAACGAGCACGCCGCGCCGAGCAGCCGCGCCGCCCGGACGGCCTTGAGCAGGTAGCCCGAGACGACCTCGTCCGCGACCGACACGCCCGTCACGTCGAGGATCACGCGGTCCGACGAGGTCTCCACGACGCTGCCGAGCAGGCTCTCCAGGACGAGCGACGATCGACGCTGGTCGATGGCGCCGACGAGCGGCAGGACGAGCACGCCTTCCCAGACCTGGATCACCGGCGTGGAGAGCTCGAGCAGCGCCCGCTCCTGCTCCTCGACGAGGCGAATCTTCCTCCGCAGCTCCTCGGTGCGCACGAGGACCGCGCCCTCGGCCTGCCGCTTGCTCTCGAGGAGCGCCCGCTCGGCCTGCTTCTCTCGCGTCACATCGCGCAGCTCGACGAGGATCAGCTCCTCGCCCGCGGCGCTCACCTTGCGCGCGAGCACCTCGAGGTCGACCGCGCGGCCGTCCTCGCGCGCGGCGCGGCAGGTGAACCGCTTGCGCGCGCCGCCGAGCACGTCCGGCCACGCCCGCCCGAGCGGCTCGAGCGGGTGCCCGCTCGCCAGCGCCCCTCCGCGCATCGCCAGCGCCTCCCGCCCGGCGAGGCCGTCCCCGAGCAGCTCCCGGATCCGGGCGCTCGCGAACGCGACATCGCCCGTTCCGCTGTAAACGAGGACGCCGTCGCGGATCGCGTCGAGCACGCCCCGCAGCGCCTCGAGCGCCGCGCCCTCCCGCGGCGTGTCGCGCTCGGTCATGCCGATGCCTCGCGCGCGGGCTCCGCGCTCACGCCGCCCCCGGCGGGTGGGCCCCGCGCAGCCAGGCCAGCGCCTCCTCCTCGGAGAAGAACGCGGCGATGTGGGCGTCGTCCTCCGCGAACCGGCTGGCGGCGAACTCGTGGTTCTCGACGACCTGCTCCGCCCCTTCCGCGGCCTCCCTGGGCAGGAGCGTGGCGACCCGCTTCAGCCCGGCCGCGTAGGCCTTCGGCATGATCTCGTCTCGCTGCCAGTCGTTGATGCCGTCCCAGCTCGCCTTGCAGTCGCGTATGTCGATGAGGCACAGCGGGCCCCCGCACTCCAGGAACACATCGTAGAAATGACCGCCGATGATCTCCTTCATCTCCTCGTCGAGCGGCGTGCCATACCAGCGCGCCACGAAGACCCCGGGGATGCGGCCAGGCTTCTCGATGCGGTGGATGCGCTCGCCAACGACGTTGAAGGTCTCCACGACGTCGCCGTCCTGCACGACGCGGATGCCGGTCCGGGTCTCGATGGGCCTCTTGAGCGTCTTGGTCATCGGATCTCCCCCACCCCCCTGCCACCCAGGTCCCCCGGAGCGCCGCAGGGGGCGTCTGGAGATACCTATCGAGAGCGACCTCGCCATCGCAAGCGTCTTCAGGCCCCGGGCGCGCGCGAGCTGCCGGTGTTTTGTGAGACAGCGCATGAGCGAGGCAGCCGATGAGCTCGTTCAGCAGCTTGTACTCCGCCATCTCGGCCAGGGCCGTCCCGTGGTTGATCGGAGACCTGCGGTTCGCCGGGGGACGCAAGGGGAGTTCCACGATGAACGCTTCCTCTGCTATCGGGATTTCCTGATCTCGGACGGTGATCCATGCCGAGACGGCCTGCTTGCGCGCGCTCGCGTGAATGGGCTGACGCATGCCGTACTTCATCGCGTTCGACACGCGGTTGAGCAGGACCTGCTCCAGGCGGGACTTACCCGAGTACCCCACCACCCGCTCGTCCATCTCGATCTCTGTCGAGCAGCCGGCCGCCGAGAGCTGCGGCGCCATCCGTTCGACGATCTCGCGGTCGGGGCGCGTGCGACGCGGCAGTGCGCCCACTCGGGTGGTCCTGACCACCACGCGCATGACGGGCAAGGGTGTCGCGGGGTAGCCTCCCGGCGATGAGCGGACCACGTCCTGCCGCCCGCCTCGCCGCCCGCCCCGACCCCGACCCCGGCGTTGCGCCCGCCGCCCGCCCCGTCGACCGCGGCGCCGCGCCCTCCGCCGAGCGCCGCCACGACCCTGCCGACCGCGCCCGCGCCGCCCTGCGCGCCGGGCGCATCGCGGCGCTGACCGCCGGCGGCCTCGCCCTCGGCAAGCTCGTCGCCGGCCAGCTCGGCCAGTCGATGGCCGTGACCGCGAGCGCCGTCGACTCGCTCACGGATCTCTTCGCCTCCTCCGCGAACGCCCTCGCCATCCAGCTGGCCCACGCCGCGCCCGACCGCTCGCACCCGTTCGGCCACGCCAAGATCGAGACCCTCGCGACCGCCGGTCAGGGCCTGCTCATCGGCGGCTCGGGGGTCTACCTGCTCATCGAGGGGATCCGGCGGCTGCTCTCGCCCGAGCCGCTCCGCCTCGCCGCCGTCACGCTCGGCGCGATGGCCGCCGCCGCGCTCATCACCGCGGCGCTCGTGGCCTACCTCGGCCGGGTCGCCGCGCGCACCGGCTCGAGCGCCATCCAGGCCGACGCCGTCCACTACCGCACCGACATCGCCGCAAACCTCGCGGTCCTCGTCGGCGTCGCCCTCACGTACGCGACGGGCTTCTCCCGCATCGACGGCGTCCTCTCGGTCGCGGTCGCCGTCTACATCCTCACGTCCGCGGGGACCCTCCTCCGGCTCGGCGTGCGCGACCTCATCGACACGAGCGCCCCGGAGGAGCGCGTCGGCGCCATCGCGGCCGCGCTCGACGCCATGCGCGCGCGCGGCGAGCTCCTCGGCCACCACAGGCTGCGCACGCGGATCGCCGGGCGCACGCTGTTCGTCGAGGTGCACATCGAGCTCCCGGGCGACCTCCCCCTCTCGCGCGCGCACGCGACCGGCGACCGCGCGCGCGACGCCATCCTCGCCATCGAGCCCGACGCGGAGGTGCTCGTGCACATCGACCCCGAGCGCGACGAGCCGGCGTGAGGGCACCCGGCAGCGCCGCTCAGCCCGGCTGGGCGCGCGGCTCGGCCTCGCGCGGCGGCCCGGCCCGCGGCAGCTCGACGACGAACGTCGCCCCGGCGCCGAGCGCGCTCTCGACGCCGATCGAGCCGCCGTGCGCCTCCGCGATCCTGCGGCTGATGTACAGGCCGAGCCCCAGCCCGCCGTAGTGCCTGTCCGACACCGCGCGCTCGAACCGCTCGAAGATCTGCCCCTGGCGCGCCGGGTCGATCCCGATTCCATGATCCCGCACCGAGAGCCGCGCCGTCCCCGCCTCCTCACCGACGGAGATCTCGAGGGGCTTGCCCGCCCCGAACTTGATCGCGTTGGCGAGCAGGTTCGAGACGATCTGGTCCACGCGGGAGCGATCCCAGAGGCCCACGACCCGGCCGCTTTCCCGCAGCGAGACCGCACACCCCGCGCGCGCCAGATCCAGCTTGAACCGCGCGAGCACGTCGCGGACGACCTCCCCGAGGTCGACCTCCGCCACATCGAGCCTCAACCGAGCCGCGTTGATCCGCGAGACGTCCAGCAGCTCGCTGTTCAGGCGGGTCAGGCGCGCCGCCTGCCGCAGCGCGCGGTCGACCTGCCGTCCCACGGCCTGCCGATCCCAGGGCCGATCCGAGCGGACCCCCCGATCCATGGCCTCGAGCGTGAGCAGGAGCGATGTCATCGGCGTGTTGAGCTCGTGCGTCGCGACCGTCAGGAACTCGTCGCGCATCCGCACCGCCTCGTTCGCAGCGCTGTAGAGCCGCGAATTGTCGATCGCTATCGCGGCCAGGCGCGCCACCTCCTGGACGAGCTCCAGGTCGGCGTCCCCGTAGCGGCGCCCTGGCGCGGACGAGACGACGGTCAGCACCCCGATCGGCTGCCCGCGCGCCACGAGCGGCACGACGATGACGCTGCGCGTCCCGAGCTCGCGGATGAGCCTCTCGTGATCGTCGTCCTCGCAGTACTGCCGGATGACCTCGTCGCGGATCTCGGAGAGCAGGAGCGGATCGCCGGTCCGGAGGACCCGGAACGCCAGGCGGCGCGATTCCCAGCGAGAGGGATACCGCCGCTCCAGCTCCTCCATCAACGGCTCCTTCGCGGGGTCCTTGTGCGCCCAGGACAGCCGCCGGATCCCTCCACCTTCCACGATGTCGATGAGGCACCAGTCGCAGAGCGTCAGCACCGACAGCCGCGCGAGGCGCGACACCGTCTCTCCGTAATCGAGAGACGCGGCGAGGATCTCCCCCGCCTCGGCCAGGAAGGCCGCGCGCCGCTCCGCCGACTCGGCCGAGGTCCGCGCGGCCCGCTCCTGGGAGAGGAGCCGCGCGTTCTCCAGCGAGATCGCCGCCTGCGAAGCGAGGAGCGAGAGCGAGGTGAGCCGGTCCGACGTGAAGGCGCCGGCAAGGAGGTTGTTCTCGAGGTAGAGCAGACCCGCGACCCCGGCCTGCCTCAGGATGGGCACGCACAGGACCGATCGGCACCGATACCGCGTGAAGTAGTCGTCTCCGGAGAACTTGCCCGCGTCCGCGGCCGCGTCGTGCAGGATGACGCGCTCCTTCGTCCGCTGGACATAATGAACGAGCGAGCCGGGGACGCGCTGCCACGACGCGTCGTCCAGCGAGGGCGCGAGGAGGATCGTCGCCGCGCCTTTCCCTTCGAGGGTCGCCTCGGCCTCCATGGTGACGCGCTCGTCCTGGCACAGGAACAGGCAAGCCCTCTGCGCGCCCCCCTGCTCGAGGACGACCGTGAGCAGCGTCCGCAGGAGCTGGTCGAGGACGATCTCGCTCGAGATGGTCTGCGACGCCTTGATCACCGAGAGCAGCTCGAGCTCGTCGGAGCGCGCCGCGAACGACGCGCTCGGCGCGAGCGGCCTCCGGTCCGAGAGCCGCGGGTTCTGCTGGTCGATCTGCCTGACCTTCCCGTCCGCGCCCCAGCGAGCGTAACAGGCGCGGGCCTCGCGGAGATACGTGTCCGCGATCAGATCGAACCCTCGTGTCCGGTAGAACCTCGACGCCACCTCGTACGCCAGCGCCTCGACGTGGACAAAGCCGCTCTCGCGCGCGGCGCGGATCGCCTGCTCGTACAGCTGCGCCGCCTCGTCCCATTCGCCGCCGATGCGCGCGATCTCGGCGCCGACCAGCGCGGCGCGGGCGCGGAAGTTCTCGGGGCAGTTGTCGGCCCAGACCTCGAGTTGCTCGCGGTGGGCGGCGAGCGCGCTGAGGAGCGGGGGCCGCTCATCGGCGGGCGCAGCGTCATGGCGACCCGCCCGCGCGAGCGCACCATAGAAGTGGCACTCGGCGACCACGAGGAACGACCGCGACGTCCAGAGGAGCCGCTGCGCTCTCGCGGCGGCATCGACGGCAGAGGCGTGGTCGCCCGCAAAGAGGCGCGCTTGTAGCTTGCCGATCCAGTACCAGCACGTGGCCGCCGAGAGGCGTCGATCGCGATCGAGGTGCCGCTCGAATTGCCCCTCGTCGAGATCGTCATCGTCGGAGGGGAGAGCCGGCGTCGAGCCTCGGAGCGCCCGGATGAACAGCAGCTGTGCGGTGATGAGATCGACGATGAGACCGAACTTCGCCTTCCGCGCGAACTCGAGCGAGCTCTCGGCCTCTCGATTCACCTCGTCGAGCGGCGCTCCCCCGGTGAGCAGGAGCGCGATCGAGCCGTTGAGGGCATAGGACGCATAGGCGAGATCGCCGGTCTCCTGCGCCGCGAGGAAGGTCCGCCGCAGCGGATCGACGCTGGTGCGCATGTCCCTGCTCCAGGGGTTGATCATGAACCAGAAGACCAGGTCGACGCGGGCCTTGAAGCGGAGCGGCCCGCGCTTCTCGGCCAGCTCCAGGCCGAGCTCGCCGAAGCGGTAGCCCGCGCGGTAGTCGCCGAAATACGCGCCAAGGGCCGTCCCGACCCAGACGTAGGCCATGCAGGCTCCGTCGCTGTGGCCATGCGCGAGGCTGAGGTTCGCGATGCGGCCGACCATGAGGCAGAACAAGTTCTCGTCGGTGAGCGACGCCGGCGGCTCGCCCGACATGAGGACGTCGATGAGCGTGCGGCAATCCGGATCCGTCATCGGTGGCAAGTCGACGAGCGCCTCGATCGGGCGGCTCCCTAGCGTTCGCCACATCCGCTCGTACTCCTGCCGGACCTCCTCGTCGGTCGGGTGCGGCGACCACGCGACGCCGACGCGCCGCAACGACTCGAGGCAGATCTCGACGGCGCGCTCGCTTCGATCCAGCATCGTGTAGAGCTCCACGCGGGCGCACGTGACGGCGGCGAGGTCGGCAAAGCTCCTGGCGCGGCCCGCGAGCTCGGAGAGCCGCTCGTCCGCCGCCCCGAGCTCGCCGGTCACAAACTCGCATCCGGCCCGGTGGAACCCGAGCGCAAAGGCGAGCTCGTACCGCCGCTCCCAGCTGTCGTCTTCCAGTTCCAGGAACGCCGCGCCCGCGGCGAGATACTTCAGCGCCGACGCATAGGCCGTCGATGCCTTCGCGCGCTTGCCCGCGATGAGGTTGAGCTCGGCCGCCCGCTCGCGCTCCTCGCGCGATGAGATCAGCGCGGCCCCTCGGTCGAGCTGGTTGACGATCTCGAAGATCCTCTCCTCCAGCTCCTCCGGCGCCGCCCGCGACGCGAGCAGCCTGCCTATCTCGAGGTGCGCCGCCGCGCGCTCGCCTTCTGGGATGAGCGAATAGGCCGCCTCCTGGACCCGGTCGTGAAGGAACTTGTACGCACCGTCCAGGCGGAAGACGAGCCCCTCGTGCGCTGCGTCCCGGAGATCCGCGTGCATGTCCTCCTCCAAGCCGCCCTGGACCATCGCCAGGAGGGCGACTTCCGCGCTGTTTCCCAGGCAGGCGAGCTGCTTCAGCGCGCGCTGGGTGCTCGGAGGGAGCCGCGCGAGCTTGCCGACCATCAGGTCGACCACGTTGTCGGTGAAGCCCTTCTCGCGGATCTTCGTGACGTCCCACCGCCAGGCCTCCGCGTGGACGTCGAACTCGATCAGGCGCTCCTCGTGAAGCGCGATGAGAAACTGGATGGCGAAGAAGGGGTTGCCGGCCGTCTTCTCGTGGACGAGGTCGGAGAGCGGCGCGGCGGCCTCGCGGCTGCAGTGAAGCGCGCCGCTGACGAGCGCGCCGAGGTGCTCTCGGGAGAGCGGGCCGAGCACGATGTCCGAGACGCGCGCGCCTTCCTTGCGCGCCTGGTCGAGCGCCAACAGGAGCGAGTGCGTGGGGGTCACCTCGTTGGCGCGGTATGCACCGATGACGAGGAGATGGCGCATCTCCGGGTGCGTCACCAGCTCACAGAGCAGGCCCAGGCTCGCCGAGTCGGCCCACTGGAGATCGTCGACGAAGAGCGCGAGGGGGTGCTCTTTCCGGGCGAACAGCCCGATGAAGCGCCGGAACACGACGCGAAACCGGCTCTGCGCCTCGATCGGCGGGAGCTCGGGGACAGGCGGCTGCCGGCCGATGATGAGCTCGACGTGGGGGATCACGTCCACGATGAGCTGCCCGTTGCTCCCGAGCGCTCCGAGCAGCCGCTGCCGGAAGGCCGCGATCCGGTCCTCGCTCTCGACGAGGATCTCGAGCACGAGCTCACGGAACGCCTGGACCAGCGTGGAATAAGGGATGTCGCGCTTGTACTGGTCGAACTTCCCCGAGAGGAACAGGGCGCGCTCCCGGACGATCGGCCTGTAGAGCTCGTGCACCAGCGACGACTTGCCGATGCCCGAATAGCCGGAGATCAACACGAGCTCGGGAGAGCCCGTGGCCACCACGCGGTCGAACGCGCAGAGCAGCGCGGCCACGTCGCCCTCGCGGCCGTAGAGCTTCCGAGGGATCTGGAAGCGGCCTGAGACGTCGCGCTCGGCCAGGGGAAACGGCTCGATCCGGCCGGTGGCCCGGACCTGGGAGAGGCACCGCTCGAGGTCGTGCTGGAGGCCGCGGGCGGTCTGGTAGCGATCCTCCGCCATCTTGGCCAGGAGCTTCAGGACGAGCGCCGAGAGCACCTCGGGCAGCTCGGGCACCAGCGCCGAGGGCGCCGGCGGGAGGCGCGCGACGTGGCAATGCACCCACTCCAGCGGATCCTGCGCCTCGAACGGCAGGCGCCCGGTGAGCATCTCGTAGAACGTCACGCCGAGCGCATAGAGGTCGGCGCGGCTGTCGATCCCCCGGTTCATTCGCCCCGTCTGCTCAGGAGCCAGGTACGGCAATGAACCCTCGATGAGCCTCGGAGGCCCTGCCGGCGGCTGCTCGCCGGAGAAGCGCGACGCGAGGCCGAGGTCGGCGAGCTTCACCTGGCCGGTGGCCGTGTTGACGAGGATGTTCTGCGGCTTGAGATCCTTGTGCAGGATGTCCCGCTCGTGGATCGCCGCCACGCAGGCCGCGATGCGGACCGCGAGCTCGAGGAACCGCGCAGGATTCATGGGCGCGCCGATGAGGTGGTCGAGCGGCTCGCCGCCGAAGTCCTCCAGGACGAGCGCCGGCAGCCCGTCGTGCGTCTCGAGGGCGAGCGGCGCCACGACGGCCTCGTGGCCCAGCAGCTTGCCGATCGCGTACTCGTGCTTCAAGCGGTCGACGTCCTGCGGGCGGCTGCGCCTCGGGTCGAGGACCTTCAGGACCACCGGGAGGCCGTCCGCGCTCCGGACCGCGCGCAGCAGGCTGCCCCGCTGGCCCTCGTGCAGGGTCTCGGTGACAAGGTACGAGGGAGCGCTCACGTCCATGGGGAGCCCCATGCGGAAGACGCGCCACGAAGCGTCAGAGTCTGGCTGTCCGGCAGGACATGGGGGCAGCCGTCGACCCGGGCGCTGTCGAGGCCGCGCGCCTCGCCGAGACGATCCACCCTTACCGGCGGCGTGAGCGCGTGGCGCCCGCCGGGCGCCGCGTTCCCGGTCACCGTCTCCGACGGTCGTGCCACCCCGCGCCCCCTCCATCGATAGACTACCACGAGGGAGGCCGGTCATTTCCAGGGCGCACCTCTCGGTGGGTGAGCGGCCGTCAGCCTCGCGTTCGTTCGGCGCCGACGCGGGGGAGCGCCCGCGCCATGGTCGCGCGGGCGCCCTCACCCGGGCAGGCCTCTACGCGCCGGGCTCGTCGACGTCGTCGTCTTCGTGCTCCTCGAGGTAGCGCTCGGGCGCGAGCTCCCACCGCTCCGGCGAGCGCCAGAGCTGCGACAGGAGCAGCTCGCGCATCAGCAGGATCTCCTTGGGCAGCCGGTCGTAGAGCCGCTCGAAGAGCTCCCCGTGCGAGCCGAACTCGACCTTCCACGCCTCGCGGTCGACCGCCATCAGCTGGTAGAACTGCTCCTTCGAGAAGCGGTCCATGCCCCGCCACTCGATGTCTTCGTAGCGCGGCATCCAGCCGAGCGGGCTCTCCTCCGCGAAGCCGCGGCCGTGCACGCGGTCGACGATCCACTTGAGGACGCGCATGTTCTCCCCGAAGCCCGGCCACAGGAAGTTGCCCTGGTCGTCCTTGCGGAACCAGTTCACCGAGAAGATGCGGGGCGGATTGACGATCTGGCGCCCCATCTGCAGCCAGTGATTGAAGTAATCGCCCATGTGGTAGCCGCAGAAGGGCAGCATCGCCATCGGGTCGCGGCGCACCTGGCCGATGTTGCCGGCGGCCGCCGCCGTCATCTCCGAGCCGATCGTCGCGGCCGTGTAGACGCCGAAGCTCCAGTTGAACGACTGGACCACGAGGGGAACCGTCGTCGCGCGCCGCCCGCCGAAGACGATCGCGCTGATGGGCACCCCGTTCGGGTCGTCCCAGCGCGGATCGATCGAGGGACACTGCGACGCAGGCGTCGTGAAGCGCGCGTTCGGGTGCGCCGCCTTGCGGCCGCAGTCCGGGGTCCAGGGCTTCCCCTGCCAGTCGATGAGCTCCGGCGGCGGCTCGTCGGTCATCCCTTCCCACCAGACGTCGCCGTCGGGCGTGAGCCCCACGTTGGTGAAGATCGTCCCCTTCCGGATGGTCGCCATCGCGTTCGCGTTCGACTTGACCGACGTCCCCGGGGCCACGCCGAAATAGCCCGCCTCGGGGTTGATCCCATAGAGCTGCCCGTCCCGCCCGGGCTTCATCCAGGCGATGTCGTCGCCGACGGTCGTGATCTTCCAGCCCGCGAACGCCTTCGGCGGGATGAGCATGGCGAAGTTCGTCTTGCCGCACGCGCTCGGGAAGGCCGCGGCCACGTACGTCTTCTCTCCCTTCGGCGACTCGACCCCGAGGATCAGCATGTGCTCCGCGAGCCACCCCTGCTCCCTGCCGAGGACCGAGGCGATGCGCAGCGCGAAGCACTTCTTGCCGAGCAGCGCATTGCCTCCATAGCCGCTCCCGTACGACCAGATCAGCCGCTCTCCCGGGAAGTGGACGATGTACTTGTGCTCCGCGTTGCACGGCCACGGCACGTCGGCCTGCCCCGGGGCGAGGGGCATGCCGACCGAGTGCAGGCAGGGGACGAAATCGCCGTCTCCGAGCGCCTCGAGCACCTTGCGCCCCATGCGCGTCATGATGCGCATGCTCGCGGCGACGTACGGCGAGTCGCTGAGCTCCACGCCGATGTGCGAATAAGGCGAGCCGATCGGGCCCATGCTGAACGGGATGACGTAGAGCGTGCGGCCCCGCATCGACCCGGCGAAGAGCCGGCGCAGCGTGGCCTTCATCTCCTGCGGCTCGGCCCAGTTGTTCGTGGGGCCGGCGTCCTGCTTTCGCCGGCTACAGATGAACGTGCGGTCTTCGACCCGCGCGACGTCGCTCGGGTCCGAGCGCGCGAGGTAGCTGTCCGGGCGCTTCTCCGGGTTCAGGCGGATGAGCGTGCCCGCCTTGACCATCTGGTCGCACAGCGCGTCGTACTCCTCCTTCGAGCCGTCGCACACGTGCACGCTGTCCGGCTGGCACAACGCGACGACCTCGGCGATCCATTGCCTGAGCTTCTCGTTCGCGATCTTCGCCCGCAGGCCGGGGATCGACACCGGCGGCGGCGGCTCCGAGTGGAACGAGCTCTGGCTGTTCTGGCTGGCTGCTACGGACACTTGCGTACCCTCCTGGCTCTCTGGGTCGAACGCGCTCTGCAAAGCGCAGGCCCTGCCCGCCCTCGACGCCAATTCTGGCCGAAATGCGGCCGGAAGGCTGCCCTGATTCTTTCTGAGTCCGATCGCTACAGCAGGGCTGCATGCACCAGGTGCGCCCGGGGGGCGAGCCCTGCGCCGCGCGCTGGGTCGTCGATCCGCCCGAAACCCGCCCGAGATCCGTCCCGAGGTTGGCCCCGAGGGCTGCCTCGCGGCCAGCCGCGCCGCCCGCCGATGCCCCCGGTGGCTACGCGCCGGTGCTCACCATGGCCACGCGACGTACAGCGGCTCCCGCGCGAACGCCGCCCGGGCGCGACGCCCCTTCTCCAAGACGCCCCTTCTCCAAGAGGAACAGCATCCTCCTCAGCACCTATCTCGGGCGGATACGTCGGGCCGGACGCGGGTGAAGACACAGGTGACACGGGTGAAGACACGCGAGGAAACGCGAGGACACGCGAGGACACGCGAGGAAACGCGAGGACACGCGAGGAAACGCGAGGACACGCGAGGACACGCGGACGACGCCGGCGGCCTGCCGTGGTCCAGCCCGCGAGGGGCGTTGACAAGGATAACCGGCTTTGCTCAACTACCCAATCCGCTCGGAGCATCGCGCGCCCCTGAGGACGGCCGGTAACATGGTGGGCACGGGTCAAGACACCTCGGACGCGGAGCCGACCCAGGCGGCGATCATGGGCAAGTACCGGCTGATCGCGAGGCTCGGCCGGGGCGGGATGGGCGACGTGTTCCTGGCGATCGCGCGCGGGCCGGGGTCGTTCAACAAGCTCGTCGTTGTCAAGCGCCACCGCGGCGTGGGCGGAGCGGGCCGGGACGGCGAGAGGGTCGTCGCCATGTTCTTGGACGAGGCGAAGCTGTCCGCCCGCCTCAACCACCCCAACATCGTCCAGACCTACGAGGTCGATCACGACGACGCCGGCTACTTCACCGTGATGGAGTACCTGGAGGGCCAGCCGCTCAGCGCGGTCATGCGGGCGGTGGCCGAGGGGGAGCCTGGCGCGGCGGGCTTCACGCGCGGCGTCTTGGTGAGGATCGTGGCCGACCTCCTGAGCGGCCTCCACTACGCGCACGAGCTCCGCGATTACGACGGCGCGCCGCTCGGCATCGTCCACCGCGACGTCTCCCCGCACAACATCTTCGTCACGTACGACGGCGCGGTGAAGCTGCTCGATTTCGGCATCGCCAAGGCGTCCATCAACGCCGACCTCACCGAGACCGGGAAGCTGAAGGGCAAGACCTCGTACATGGCGCCGGAGCAGGCCGTCGGCAGCGGGTCGACCGATCGGCGGGCCGACATCTTCGTCGCGGGGATCGTGCTCTGGGAGCTCCTCACGCGGGAGCGGCTCTTCGAGGGCGACGCCGTGAGCGCGCTCTGGAAGCTGGCGGCCGTGGACGAGATCCCGCGGCCCTCGCTCCTCCGGCCGGACGTCCCCGCGGCCCTCGACGCCATCGTGGCGCGCGCGCTCGACCGCGATCCGGCGAAGCGGTTCGCGACCGCGCAGGAGATGCGCGCGGCGCTCGAGGACCACCTGCGCGCGGCGGGCGAGGACGTCGGGTCCGACGAGATCGGCGCGAGCATGCTGGGGGTGTTCGCGGAGCGCCGGGCGAGCATGCAGCGGCAGGTCAAGGCGTACCTCGAGCAGAGCGCGCAGGGCGCGGACCGCCCGAGCGTGCCCGTCGAGCCCCGCCCCTCTCGCGTGAGCCATTTCGAGGGCGCGGAAGGAAGGCGCATCCAGCCCGTGATCACCCTCGACGACGAGCTCGGGCAGAGGGCCTCCGGGACGCCGGGCCCCGGGCGCTCCGCCTCGGACTCGACGAGCCTGAGGTCGAACCTCCGCACGGCCGCCGGGCCTCAGCAGCGCAGCTACTGGATCGGGGCGCTCGGCGCGGCCGTGCTTGTCGCGGCGGCGGCGTTCTCGACGCGCCGCCCTGGTGGGCAGGCGCCGGCGGCCGGCTCCGCCGCGGCCGTGCTCGTCGAGCCGGACGCCGGCGCTCGCTGCACCGGGGTGCTCCGCGTCCGGATCACGACGGACGACACGGGGACGGCCACCGACATCGCGCCGCCGTACAACCACGGGGTCTACGACTACCTGCGCCACCTCAACGACAGTCAGGGAGGGCTCCGGGGCTGTCCCATCGACGTCGACATGAAGGACGCGCAGTACGACCCCGCCAGGACGGAGGAGGTCATCGAGTCGTGGCGGCGGCAGCCCGGGTGGAGCGAGGTCTCCACGCTGTTCGTGTTCGGCACCGGGCCGACGACCCGCGTGGCCCCGAGGCTCACGGAGGAGAAGAAGCTCATCATTCCCGGCTCCTACGCCGGCTCGCTCGCCACGCCGGTGCCGATCTCGGCGGACGTGTCCCACGCCGAGTTCAACGCCCTGGGCCAGAGCGCCTCCGCGACAGAGCACAAGACGAGCCCTGGATATCCCTACATCTTCTTTCCGGCCACGGACTACTCGACAGCGATCCGCATCGGCATCAAGGCCGCCTGGAAGATCGCGCCCGGGCGCATCGCGATGGTGCACGACACGATAGACAAGTGTCTTTACTGCGTCGATCCGCTCGCCGCGGGCAAAGCGTACGTGGAGGAGCTGCCCGGGATGCTGCTCGGCGAGGATCTGATCGTCCCGCAGACGTCGTCCCTCGAGGACGAGGGGCGCATCGTCGACGCGGTGATCGGCTATGTGAAGCGGGAGATCGAGAAGAAGCGGGCGGACCCGTCGTATGTGCCGGCGAGCTGGTTCTGGGCCGGCAACAGCGTGCTCTCCTCGTCCTTCGTCGGGAAGGGCGCGGCCGCGGCGCAGAAGCTCATCCAGCAGGCGTTCCCGGGGCCGGAGAAGAGCCGCTGGCAGCTGCGCGTGATGGCGAACAACTGGGGCATCGGCGAGAGGACCCTGGCGATCTGCGGCGCCGACTGCGCGGGGATCTTCTATGGGCTGTTCCCGGTGCCCGTTTATGGCGACACCCAGCACTCGAGCGGGATGGCGGAGATGCTGCGGATCCACAGAGCCTACCGGGAGAAGGACGGCCACCCGCTGGAGCTGTACCAGGACCAGCCCTACGTCCAGGGCCACGCCGCGGCGCTCATGTGGCGCAAGGCCGTCGAGCGGGCCGTCGACGCTGGCCGCACGCACCCGACCGGAGAGGACCTGAAGGCCGCGCTCGAGGGCTTCCAGAACGTGGTGCTCGACGGGATGACGGCGGGGCCGATCTCGTTCAGCGCGACAGACCATCGGCCGCAGGCGAACGAGTCGGTGTACACGATCGGGGCCGCGGACGGGGGCGGGGTCGGGTTTCGGTTCGTCGATCACTGCTCGATCGAGCTCGACGCGAAGTGGCTCGGGTACTGAGGGGAGCTCTTAGCCTGCCGGAATGATGGCACCGCGAGGACGCCATAAGACGCCAAGAGGCGCCATGAGACGCCAAGAAATAATGAAATTGGCGTCTTATGGCGCCTCTTGGCGTCTTATGGCGTCCTATGGCGCCTTGGCGATTTTTAAAGCCCCACCTTCAACCAAGGTACCTCACTACCTGGCTACGAGCTCCGTGCCGAGAGCTGAGTGCCACTTCGCCACTCTCCGCCTCGCCATCGCGCACGCCCTCATCGCGTGGCTCGCTCCGTGCCTTCCGCGTCGCCGTCAAGGCATCCCATGCTATCCAAAGCACCAAACGCTTTTTTGCGGCGGAGGACGCAACCGAGGGCGGGACCGTGTCGATAGATGCGAGATGAACCGCCAATACACCAAAGACGTCAAGGAAGGCGCGAGGTGCGAGCCCGACGCGGAGTTGGATCGCCTCGCCCAGGGCGTCGTCAGCGCCGCGCTCGAAGTGCACCGAACGCTCGGCCCTGGTTTCCTCGAAGCTATCTACGAGGAAGCACTCTGCGTCGAGCTATCCTTGCGCCACATCCCGTTCGCCCGGCAAATATGCGTCGACGTGGAGTACAAGGGGAATCTGCTGGGGCAGGCTCGTATGGATCTCGTGGTGGATGGTCGGCTCGTCGTCGAGCTCAAGGCCACCGAGTGCATCTCCCCGGTCCACCTCGCACAGTTGCTGACATATCTCAAAGCAACGAGACTTCGGCTTGGCCTCGTGATCACCTTCAACGTGGCCGTCCTCCGTACGGGCGTCAGGCGCGTGGTCCTTTCCCCCTGAATTTGGCGTCCTTGGCGGTTCCTCTCTTTGCGCGACCAACCTCCCGCAAGTGTGCTAGGTCGGCCCGGAGATCCGCCAGAACCCGATCCTCGCGGCCCCCGCCAGATCCGGCCCGACCGGCCCCTTCCCCCAGAAATGGTCATCGTAGTTGGGCACCGTCCACCCCTGCCCGTACGCCCCCATCACCGCGTAGATCACCTCGTCGTCCGGCTGGACCTCGATCGCCGTCGTCACCCACGCCTGCCGCACCGGCGCCGGGCTCGCGTCGTCGAGCAGGTAGCGCGCGAACATCGATCCTTCGGTCGTGTCGTCGAACGACTCCGTCGCATAGCCGAGCAAGAGGTGCAGCCCATCGAACGCGCCCGCCCACCGGTAACGCCACGCGCCGCCGTCGTCCTGGAGCGGGCCGCAGGCGGCCACCACCATCCACTCCAGGTTGGCGTTGCCCCAGCGGGCGTCGCTGAAATGGAGGACCCTGTCGTTCATCGCGCTGCAGAACATGAACCCGACGCCGTTCGCGTGCCCCGTGTAGAACGTGAGATCCACCGAATCCGCGAACGACGCGTCCTGGCCGCCCAGCGCCGGATCCTTGAAATCGACCTCCCACGCGCGCTGATCGCCCCAGTTGAAACGAGAGTCGATGCCCCCCTCCCGGAAGCTCTTCAGCAGCCCGTCGACGTTCGCCGCCGAGTGATCCAGGCCGCCGCAGAGCCCGACCCACTCGGCGCCGACCACCGCGCGGCCGTCGTCGACCGGCGGCGGGAGCGGCGGGCGCGCCGCGCCGAGCCCCGCCGGCGCGCGGACGAACGAGAGCCGCTGCGCCGCCGTCGCGACCAGACCGTCGGCGTCCGTGACATAGAGCGAGAGCGTCTCCGTCTCCCCGCGAAGGCCAGAGACGCCAGACACCATCACCCGCGCGCCGCCTTCGCGCCCGTCGCGCCCTTCGCCGACCGCGTCGAGCGAGCGCGCCGACGATACCCACCTGTACGTGTATGGAGCAGTACCTCCGGTGACGCTCGCCTCCGCGACCGCGGTCGCGCCGTCCACACGCACCGAGATCTCGGCCCTCGGAGCGTCTATGACGGCCGGCACGATCCGCCTGCGGACGTCCACCACCTCCCCGCCGACCGTCCGCCGTGCGCTGCACACATAATGGGGCAGGATCCGCCGTACGTCGCGGGAGAGCGGCGGCGCGTAATAGACGAGCTCCGGCTCGGCCGCGATCACCGCGCCGACGCCCAGCGCGCCGGCGCACAGCGCGGGGGCCTCGGAGGCGGGGACGATCGCGACGTCCTCCCCTCGCGCGAGCTCGCGCCGCGCGTAGATCAGGTGCGTCACGACGCCCTCGCCGTCGAACGTCACCCGGACCTTGGCCCCGGGGCCGATCAGCCGGATCCCCTCGAGCTCGTCGCGAAAGCTCACCTGCGTGTCGAGCTCGGCCCGCGCCACATAACGCCCCTCCGCGTCGACCGCCTCGAGCAGCGCGTGGCCGACGGCGATGTCGCTCCCGGCCGGCAGGCCCGCGGCGTCCAGCGCGGCCCACGCCCGCGCCGCCGCGTCCGGCTCCGGCAGGACGCGCAGCGCCGCGAGCGCCTCGAAATCCAGGGCGTCATCGCCCGCCGACGTCTCGAAGCCGCGCTCGTCGCGGAACCCGGGCGCGGGCGGCGCGTCGGCCTTCCTCGTGGGCAAGCGCTGGAATCGCGCGCCGTCGAGGTAGCGGATCGCGCCGTCGGCCACGAGCGCGGCGGCGCCCCCCCGCGCGGGATCCTCCGCGAGCCCGAGCGCGCCGGCGAGCGCCGACGCCCGCGCGACGTCGGCGCCGCCGCCGATCACGCGGTATGCGGGCAGGGATCGCGCCTCCCTGCCAGGCGACCCCGCGGCAGGCGACGCCGCGGCAGGCGACGCCGCGGCAGGCGACCCCGCGCGGACCACGCCGCGATCGGCGCTCTCCGGGAGATCCTCGCGGGCGTCGCGGCCGCCGCACCCGGCGACGCCGAGGGTCACGAGGAGAAAGACGCCCAGCACCCCATCCGGTGATCTCTTCATCAAAATCCCCCTTTCCCTGCGGCCACGGCGAGGCTCGGCGCGCAACTCCGCACGAGCGATCTCGCAGGGAGCCTCCGCGCGGCGCTCGCGGCCCGCGACGCGAGCACCACGCATTGCACGACCCAAGCCACCTCGGCCGCGCCGCTCCGCGGCGCGACTCCCCGCGCTCTCGGCCGAGATTGACCGCCTCGCGTCCGGCTCCTAGGCTGCCGCGCATTCCATGACAGCGCACACGAAGGACGGAGAGAGCGCGCCCGGCGCCGGCGATCGGACGCTCGAAGGGACAGCGGATCCCGGCGCGCGCCTGTTCCTCGACTTTCTCTCCTCGATCCGCCCCCGCGTCGACGCCGCGCTCGATCAGCGCTGGCGCGACAAGGCGGCCTCCGTGCAGCGCTACGGCCGCGAGGTCGAGGCCATGGTCTCCGAGGCGCGGAGCCTCACCCTGCGCGGCGGCAAGCGGTTCCGCGCGGGGCTGCTCGTCGCCGCCTACCAGGGCGTCGCGCCGGACGCGCCGCTCGGCCCCGCGATCGACGCCGGCGTCGCGCTCGAGCTGCTCCAGACGTACCTGCTCATCCAGGACGACTGGATCGACGGCGACACCGTCCGGCGCGGAGACCGCACCGTCCACGTCGCGCTGACCGAGACGCTCGGCGATCCGCACCTCGGGGCCTCGTCCGCGATCCTCGCTGGCGACCTCACCTGGAGCTTCGCGCTGAGCACGCTCGCGGGCGCGGACGCGCCGCCGGCGACGACGCTCGCGGCCGTCGTGCTGTTCTGCAAGATGCACGAGGACGTCGTGCTCGGGCAGCACCTCGACGTCGTCGGCCGGGCCGAGGACGTCGAGCAGATGCACGCGCTCAAGACCGGCAGCTACACGGTGCGCGGCCCGCTCGCGCTCGGCGCCACGCTGGCCGGCGCGCCGGCCGAGACCGTGGCGGCGCTCGAGCGGTTCGCGGCGCCCGTGGGCGTCGCCTTCCAGCTGCGCGACGACCTCCTCGGCACCTTCGGGAGCGCCGCCGCGACAGGCAAGCCGGTCGGCAACGATCTGCGCGCCGGCAAGCGCACCGCCGTGCTGGCCGCGGCCGAGGGCCGCCTCGACGCCGCCGGCCGGAGCGCCGTCGAGCGCGCGCTCGGCCGCAAGGAAGCGAGCGGCGACGCCGTGGCGGCCGCGACGCTCGCGCTCGAGGCGTGCGGCGCGCGGCGCGCGGTCGAGGAGCGGCTCTCCGCCCTGTGCGGCGAGGCCGAGGTCCTCGCGCGCTCGCTGCCCGTGAGCACACCGGCGCGGCAGATCCTGTGCGGGGCCGCGAGCGCGCTCCGGTGGACCGGCGCATGACCGAGGCGCTCGGCGAGGCGTCCGGCAAGGTCATCCTGCTCGGCGAGCACGCCGTCGTGTACGGGGCGCCCGCGCTCGCCGCCGGCATCGAGCGCGGCGCCCGCGCGCGGGCAGCCCGCTGCTCCGGCGCGAGCGCCCTCCTCCTCGGCGGGCGCGAGCTCCGCGCGGCGCCGGCCGAGGAGGACGTCGCGCGGGCGTTCGCGGCGCTCCTCCGGGCGCTGCCCGACGTCGGCCCGGTGCGCGTCGAGGCCGAGAGCGATCTGCCGCCCGGCGGCGGCCTGGGCAGCTCGGCGGCGCTCGGGGTCGCGATCGCCCGGTCGGTGGCCGCGCTCGCGCGCGCGCCCGCGGCCGCCGCGTGGACCGCGTCCGAAGGCGCGGCCGCCGCGCACACAGCGGCCGACGCCGCCGCCGTGACCGACGCCGCCGCCGCCTGGGAGCGCGTGTTCCACGGCAACCCGTCGGGCATCGACACGGCGGCCGCGGCCCGCGGCGGCTGCTTCCGCTTCACCCGGGCGCACGGCGCCACCTCCGTCTCCCCGCGCGACGACCTGTGGCTCTGCGTGGGCTCGACCGGGGTGTCGTCGTCCACGCGCAGCATGGTCGAGCTCGTGGCGAGGCTCTTCGAGCGCAAGCCCACGCTGGCCGCGACGTCCATCGCGGGCATCACGGCGCTCGTCGAGAACGCCGCCCTCGCGATCGAGGCGGGCGACGCTGTCGCGCTCGGCCGGCTGATGGACCTGAACCAGATGCTCCTCGCCGGCATGTTCGTCTCGACCGAGGCGATCGAGGCCCTGTGCAAGCTCGCGCGCGAGGCCGGCGCGCTCGGCGCCAAGCTCACCGGCGCCGGCGGCGGCGGCTCGGTCATCGCGCTGCTCCCGCCGCCTCCGCCGGGCGACGGCGGGGCGGCGGCGTCGAACAGCGCCGCGGACCGCGTGCTCGCCGCCTGGCGCGACGCGGGCTACAGCGGCTTCGTCACCCGGGTAAAAGCGGGCATGACGAGGACGGAGTCACAGGAGCAAGCATGAGCGTCGTGAGCCGGGCGACCGCGATCGCCCATCCGAACATCGCCCTCGCGAAGTACTGGGGCAAGCGGGCCGATGGCCACAACCTGCCCGCCGTCCCGAGCCTCTCGGTGACGCTCGCCGGGATGGAGACGACGACCGAGGTCGCCTTCGACGCGTCGCTCGACCGCGACGAGCTCCACCTCGGCGGCGCGGCCTTGCCGCCGGACGCGGAGGCGACGCGCCGGGTCGCCGGGCTCCTCGACCGGGTCCGCGCCGCCTCGGGGCGGCGCGAGCGCGCCCGCGTGGTCAGCCGGAACGACTTCCCCACCGCGGCGGGCCTCGCCTCGAGCGCGTCGGCGTTCGCCGCGCTCGCGCTCGCCGCGAGCGCCGCCGCGGGCCTGCCCACCGCGCCTGCGCTGGTGAGCGATCTCGCGAGGAAGACCTCGGTCTCGGCCGCGCGCTCCGCGTTCGGCGGCTTCGTCGAGCTCCGCGCCGGCCGCCCCGGGGACGATACGCTCGCCGCGACGCCGCTCGCGCCCGAGGACCACTGGCCGCTCGCGGTCGTGATCGCGGTGACGCGCGAGGGCCCGAAGGACGTGGGCTCCAGCGACGGCATGCGGCACACCGCGATGACGAGCCCGTACTTCCCCGCGTGGGTGGACGCGGCGCCGTCGCTCTTCGACGCGGTCCGCGCCGCGGTCCTCGCGCGCGACCTCGCCGCGCTCGGCGCCGCGGCCGAGGCGAGCGCCCTGTGCATGCACGCCTCGAGCATCGCCGCCTCGCCGGGCCTGCTCTACTGGACCGGCGCCACCGTCGAGGTGATCGCCGCGGTGCGGAGGCTCCGCGCCCAGGGGACGCCGGCGTTCTTCACCATCGACGCCGGCCCGCACGTGAAGGTCTTCACGACGCCCGAGGCGCAGGCCGCCGTGGGCGCGGCGCTGCTCGCCGTCCCTGGCGTCCTCCGCACCATCACGGCGATCCCCGGCGGCGGAGCCCGCCTCGCGCCCTCGTCCGGGGGCGCGTGATCGTCCGGGCGCCTGGCAAGCTGGTCCTCTCGGGCGCCTACGCCGTGCTCGAGGGCGCGCCGGCGCTGGTCGCCGCCGTCGATCGGTACGTCCTCGCCGACCCGGCGCGGCCCGCCGCGCTCGTCACCGAGGAGGTCCAGGCCGCGATCGACGCCGGCGCGCTCGACGCGGCGGCGTGGTTCGACGCGTCCGCGCTCCGCTCGGCGGCGCCGGAGCCGCCGCTGGCCTCGCCGGGCGCGCCGCCCCGCGAGGCGAGCCGCAAGCTCGGCCTCGGATCGAGCGCCGCCATCCTCGTCGCGACGCTCGCCGCGCGCGCCGCGGCGGCCTCGGAGGCGCGGGCGGCGCGCGCGTCCACCGAGGACCGGCGCGCGCCCGCGTGGGACCCCCGCGCGCTCTTCCTCGACGCGCTCGCGGCGCACCGGCGCGCGCAGGGCGGAGGCAGCGGCGTGGACGTCGCGGCGAGCGTCTACGGCGGCGTGCTCTGCTGCCGGCTCGGGCCGGGCGGCGAGCTCGACGTGGCGCCGCACGCCCTGCCGGGCGGCCTCGTCATCGAGGTCTTCGCCAGCGACGCCTCGGCGCGCACGAGCGCCATGCTCGAGCGCGTGCGCGCGCTCGCGGCCCGCGAGCCGGAGGTGCACCGCGCGCTGCTCGGCGCGGCCGCCGAGGGGGCGCGCGCCGCGATCGAGGCCGCGGACGCCCGCGCGCTCGTGGCCGCGCTGGATCGGCAGGTCGACGCGCTCGCCGAGCTCGGCGACCGTTCGGGCGCGCCGATCGTCACCCCCGCGCTCAGGCGCCTCCGCGCCGCCGCGGCCGCCGAGGGCGCGGCGATCGCGCCGAGCGGCGCGGGCGGAGGCGACGTCTCCCTCTTCGTCGGCGGCGCGCCGCCCTCGACGGCATGGCTTGCCGCGGCGCGTGAAGCCGGCCTCGAGCGCGTGCCGATGTCGCTCGGCGCCCCCGGCGTCCACGTGCTGGACGCAGCCCCTCCGCTCCCCGCCTGAGCGCGTCCCCTCGCCGATCGTGCGCCGCGCGGTGCCGGAGCGCTTGGCACGGAGCCCGCTCTGCTCGCTCCCGGATCGACCGCGGCGCTGCGCTCGGGCGACGCACCGCGGTCCTTCATGAGGCCTTCGGGACGCGAACAGCAGGGAAAGCATGGACTTCGTGGAGCCGGCGATGCTGCAGCGCCGCCGTGAAAGCTTGAGTTTTCATGGTGATACCGCCTGGACGGCCGATGAGCGCGGTGGGCGCCCGGTCCTCCAAGGCGGGCTCCGCGGGCAGGAGGCTGCCGGCGCGGGCTCGGCGGGCGTGACCTGCGTTCACAGCGCGGTGACGGATCGGCGCGGGGGCGCGCGCAGGCGCGCCGGACCGCCGGCCGTCGGTCGCGGTTCGGCCGCGGGGGGTGGTGAACGGGGTGAGGTGGCACGAGGACCAGAGGACCAGGTGAGGAGGGGGGCTCCATGACGACGTGCGATCGAGAGCTTTGCCGATTGGAGGATGTGCTTGGCGCCAGCATGGCCGAGTCGAGGGCCATGCTGGCAGCGTTCGGCGTCCAGGTCGCACCGCTGCGGAAGCGCACCGCGAGCACGTACCTGGGGCGGGTGCTGGTCCACCCGTACAACCTGCTCGTCGTGGGGAGCGCGCTCCTCCTGAGCTTCATCGGCTGGAGCCCGCTGCTCCTGCTGCTCGGGCTCGGGGCGGAGCTCGTGATCCTGTGCGTCATCCCCTGGCGCGGCATCTTCCGGCGCAGCATCGACGCGCAGCTCGACGAGGTGGATCGGGCGGCCTGGTCGAGGGCGCGCGAGTCCTTGATCCGGCAGATGGACATCCGGCACCAGCAGGAGCTCGCGCGGCTCGATCGTTTGATCGATCGCACCCGCGAGAACATCCGGCGCCGCGGCGGATCGGTCCCGCCCCTGCTCGACGAGGGCTTCGGCCTGAGCCGCCTCATCATGAGCTACATCCGCCTCGCGATCGCGCACAAGGCCGGCCAGGAGTCGCTCGCGATGACCAACCACGGCGAGCTCATGGACACGATCCGCTCGCTCGAGGCGGTCCGGAGCACGTCCGCGGGGCGGACCCGCGGGCTGTCCGAGCGGCGCCTCTCGATCGCGTACCGGCGCGCCGAGTGCTGGAGCCAGACCCGCGACGGCCTGGAGGTCGTGTCGCAGAAGCTCGCCACCATCCTGGAGCTCATCCAGCTCATGCACGAGCAGTCGATGACGCCCGTGGATTCGCCGGCGACGTGCGTGGAGATCGACAGGTTCATGCGCGAGCTCGACGATATCGACAACGGCGAGAGCACGCAGCGCGAGCTCGCGGAGCTCGACATGGACATGGACAGGGCGTTCGAGCTCGAGGAGCTCGAGACCGAGCACATCCAGCACAGCCGCCCCCCGATGCGCCTCGTCGCGCGTTGAGGGGTGCGGGTCTCGACGGCGCCGGCGGGCGCGATCGCTCGGCGACGCGGGGGAGCGCGCCGCGCTGCGCTCGGGCCGCTGCGGTTGACGGCGCAGCGCGGCGGGCTAACGTCGGCGCGCGATGCTGAAGCTCAGGCGACTGCGGATCGAGAAGTTCCGGGGCGTGGCGCCGGGCACGGAGCTCCGGTTCTCGGACGGGCTCAACGTGCTGCTCGGCCAGAACGGGACCGGAAAGACGACGCTGCTCGAGCTGATCTCGATGGTGGTGAGGTCGGATTTCAGCAGCTTGGCCAGAGAAGAGTTCGCCGTCGAGTACGAGCTCACGATCCCAGGAGAGGCGACAGCGACCGTCGTTATCAGCAACAAAGATCAGACGAGCCTTCTACAAGTAGAAGCGAAGCCCCGCGCAATAATCGACTTGTCGGAGTATTGGCGATCTGCTGCAGACGTCACGCTCGACGACTCGCCATCTAGACCTCGCCGCCACATTCGGTACGACAGCGAGCGTGGACTTACGATCGGAGACGACCAGCCGATCGGAGCGGGTCGGGAGCTTTCATGCCTCAACCCAGGATTTCTTTGGATCTACATGATGCAGGATCCTGACTTCATCCCAACCCCCATTTACAACACGGTTCTTGGTGCAAGCTCGGCGAGACGCTTCGACGAGTCGCTGGAGCTATTCACGTGGCTCACCGGATCGAGCGATGCTCACCGCGTGGTCGTCGTTCGTCAAGAGAGGGTGCTGGTTTCCAGAATCAAGTCCCCTCTCCTACCGAATGCCCTCCGCCGAAAACTGGAGCCGTTGTATGAACGGTCAAGGTCTGACTACACCTTCAAGCACCCTGAGCTGGAGTTCCTTGCCACCATCAAGGGGATTATGGGGTTCGACGCCGCCGAGCTGAAGGTGGACGTGACCGAACGGCACCCGTGGGGTGAAGCTTACGAGGACGTGACGCTCGGGAACTTCGTATTCCGGTTCTGGTGGGAGGGCGGCGAGTTCATCACCCACGCGCGCCTGAGCTACGGACAGAAGCGCCTGCTCACGTTCTTCTATTACCTCGCCTGCAACGACGACATCGTCATCGCCGACGAGCTCGTGAACGGTCTGCATCACCACTGGATCACGGCGTGCGTCGACGCCATCGGAGAGCGTCAGGCGTTCTTGACGAGCCAGAACCCGCTGCTGCTCGACTACGTCCCCATCACCTCGCCCGAGCAGGTCCACCATAGCTTCGTGCTCTGTCGCGGCGAGCGGCGCGGTGGCAGACCGGCCTGGACCTGGGCGAACATGCGCGACGAGGACGCCGCGGAGTTCTTCGCCGCCTACGAGGTCGGCGTCGAGCACGTGAGCGAGATCCTGCAGTCGCGGGGGCTGTGGTGAGCCCGGATGCGGCCCGCCTCTCGATCGTGATCCTCACGGAGGACAGCGGCAAGGACGGTCGCGCGACCGTCGAAGCGCTCGTCGGCCGGATGCTCGAGCTCGTCGTTCCCGGTTACGGGCGCTATCGGGTCGACTTCCTTCCGAGGGAGCCGAGCGAGGAGGAGGCGATGCGCGGCAACGTCTGGAAGACCGACGGGAAGAACCCGCGCGAGCACGAGCGACGCGTCCGGCTGCTCAAGTACATCGCACGCATGCTGCTATTGCCCAACACCTTCGTGGTCTTCCATATCGACGGGGATCGGCCGTGGGCCGAGCGGAATACCAGCGAGAACCTCGACAAGTTCGATAAACTGGTCCGCACGCTGCTGCCGCAGGTCGCCGAGCAGGGTCGCGCGAACGCTCCTCGGACCAGGCTGCGAGCCAAGGGCGACGCCGAGCCGCCTGCGCCCGTGCCGCAGATCGAGCGTCTCCTTCTCGTCTGCCCGTTCCGGAGCATCGAGGCCTGGCTCTACCAGAACGTTCGACGCGCGAGCGAGATCTGCCGCCGTGAGCACGGAGGTCGCCACGTTGAGGATATCGAGGGTGGTCGATCGCCGGAGCATTGCGGTGGGATCTGGAGATGGAAGATCCTGTGTTGCTCGTGATCGTCGACGGCCTCGAGCGCGCGGCGGACTGGGAGCCTGAGAAGGGGGTACCGTTTCTGGACGAAGCCGGTTTCAGGGTGCGGTTCCTCGTGTCCGTGGGCGTGGAAGCTCCTTCGGCGCGGAGCTCGGACTGGCGTCAGCATCTCGAATGGACGGAGGAGACCTCCGCGATGCTTCACCTACCAGGGGACGCCACCGCCGCAGAAGCGGCGGCGCAGCAGGCGCGAGACACCCTGACCGGGAGCGGCGATGACGGGCGCGCGGCGGAGCGGTGCCTCGACGCCCTGGCGGCGGCGCTCGCGCCGCTGTCGAAGGACGACCTGATCGCGGCGTTCGGGCTGTCCAGCGCGTCGTTCGAGGCGCTCGATCGCGCGCCGCGCCCGGCGCGTGACCTCGTGGTCCACGCGGACGACGGGACCTACCGCTTCCGCGACGACGCGACGCGCGCGCGCTGGGCTGCATCGACAGACATCGCGTCGCTCGAAGACGGCATCGTCGCTCGGGGTCTGGCCAGCCTGCGCGCGGCCAGGGCCCCCGACGGCGGTGCGCTCACCTGGCCTGCTTACCTCGTCGAGTACCTGGGGGCCCACATGACGCGGCGAGCGCCCGCGCTGTCCGCCTTCATGGAGCTGGTCTCACCGGCGTGGCTCGCCGCGTGGATGGACAGACCGGGAGGGCTCGTGGGGTTCGTCACGGACGCGCGCCGCGCGCGCACGACGGCAGAAGAGGTGCTGTTCAACGCGTCCACCGAACCGGAGCGCGCGGCGGCGTTGAACCACATCACGCGGTGCGCCGTCGTCGAGGGTGCGCTGTTCGCCAAGGAGGGAAGCCGGCACGGGCCGCGTGACGATCGCGCCCACCCCTACAAGGAGCCGAGCGTGGATCTCGCGAAGCCGACCGGCGCGGCGCGCGCGCGGGCGGTGGCGCTCGTCACGCTGGCAGGCACCCTCACCGGGGCCGAACGGGAAACGGTGCAGGCATGGGCGGACGAGGCGCGGGCTGCGCTCGGTGAGGCCAGCGAGCTTGTGCCGTGTCCAATCCCCTCGTTCTCCGGTATCCCGACAGAGGCCGATCCGGAGCTCACGCGCCGGTTGCGCGACGCCGCTCCCAACAAATTCGGGTCTCTTCTCTCCGGTCCTTATCATGAGGCTGCCGCCGCGTGCGCGGGGCTTGAGCCGGAAGAAGCGTTGCGTCTGGCCGGCAGCACGGAGGGTGTCCTCCGCGTGACCGCCTTCGCGGCGATCGTGCCGCACCTGCCCGAAGCGCTCCGCGAACGAGCCGTGGCCGAGGTCATGGACGCCTACTGGCAGCATGGGGACGACGACACGCTGCGATCCGTGCTCGCATGTGCGCCGTGGATGGCGCTGGACGACGCCTCATGCGTGCTCTGCGATGTGCTGGGGAACCGGTGGCAGAAAGATTTCGAGAACCTCTTGATCGGCTGGGGCGGGCTCACGGATTTCGCGCCGCTGCTGCGCAGGCTGGGCGGCTCGGCGGCGATCGTCGGCGCTGCCTCCGCGATCGCGGAGGTGGGCCGCTGGTTGCCGTAGCGGCGCCTCGGGCCCAGGCCGCGTCGAGGCCGGCCGCGTCGCCGACGCCCTCCGGGGAGCCCGCGCCGCGTCGCCGACGCTTTCCGGGGAGCCCGCGCCGCGTCGCCGACGCCCTCCGGGGAGCCCGCGCCGCGTCGCCGACGCCCCCCGGGTCACCGCCTCCGCGTCGCCGACGCGCTCCGGATCGCCGCCGCCACCCACGTCGCAAAGCTGCCTCCCATGGCCGGAATCCTGCCCGCCCCTTTCGCGCCCGCGCGACCGTGCTACCCCCGCCATCATGGGAAATGCCGCGTTTCTCGCCCGCCGGCTCACGCCGAGCGGGTGCATCGTCGCAGGTACGAGGCTCGCGTCTCACCGAGAGGCGCTGAAATCGAAGAAGATCAAGCTCGCCCCCAGGGTCGACGCAGCCGTCCAGTCCGTCATCGCGCGCACCGAGGCCGTCGAGGCGCTCGGGAGCACCGACGCCACCATGACGGAGATCGATCGCGGCGCCGACCGGTGCATCTCCGCCTTCGGCGCCCAGCTCGACGGCATCGAGCGCTCGTTCGACCACGACGACATCGTGCCGCTGAGCGATGACGAGGCCGCGCGCCGGGCCGACGCCGCGCGGGTGCGGTCGGAGGTGCTGTCGTCCGGCACGGGCTTCGTCAAGCTCGTGTACTCCCAGCAGTGGGTGCGCATGAGCGCGATGATCAAGGCGCTCGACGGCAAGGACGTGAAGGCGGCGGTGGAGCGCCTCGGGCTCGCGGCCGAGGTCGATCGCCTCCGGCGCTGGACCGCGCTCTACGGCCAGAAGCTCGGCGTCACCGAGGCGAAGAGCGCGGCCCCGGCGATCCAGGCGGTGGAGGCGTGGCACGAGGCCTACGGCACGCTCCTGGTCCAGGTCCACGCCGAGTACGACGACGACAAGGACGAGGCGCATGCGCTCTTCCGCGACCGCCTCCTGTCGCCTTACGAGGACGCGGCGGAAGAGGAGCGGCGCACCGAGCGGGCCCGCGCCGCCAGCGCCAGGAAGAAGCACGAGCCCGACGTTCCCGCCTGATCATCCCCTCTCCCGCACGTCAGCCGCGCCCCCGGCGAGGCCGTCCGAGCCATGTAGCTTTCCCGGGCCGCCGGACGGTGGGCTCGCGATTGCCGCGATTGCACACATTCGCGGGACCGTGGGACCATCCAGTCACCATGGGTAAGGTCACCGCCCTCCATATGGACACCATCACCGAGAAATCCGGTCACCAGATGACCGGGTTGGCGGTGAGCGTGTGTCTGACCCCGGCCGCGCCCAGCCCGCTGCCGATCCCCTACCCCACCATGGGCACCGTCGCGGAGGGGATCATCGACCCGTGCATGCGCACGAAGATCGAGGGCGCGAAGATCCTCACCGTCGGCGGCTGCATGAAGGCGTGCCACGGCAACGAGCCGGGCACGCTCAAGGAGGTCGTCAGCCTCAACACCGGCGGGCCTTGCTTCCCTTGGCTCGGCGCGCCGAACGTCATCATCGAGCTCGGCATGGCCGGCATCACCGGCAGCATGGGCCAGATGAACAAGAGCATCACCGTCGGCGCCGGCGCCAGCGCGAGCGGCGCGGGCGGGGGCGGCGGCGGCGGTGGGGGCGGCGGCGGCGGCGCCGGGGGCCCGGGCGGCGCCAGCCCGCAAGGCGGCGGCAACGGCGGCGGAGACGGCGGCGGGAGCAACAGCGGCGCCGCGCCGCCGAGCCCGCCCGCGCCGCCGGGCGCCGACGGTCAAGGCAAGGCTGGGCACCCGGTCGACGTGATCACCGGCGCGATGTTCACGGTGCCTTCCGTCGACTTCGAGCTCGGGGGGCCGCTCCCGCTGCAGTGGGTGCGCCAGTACCGCACGTCCGCTGTTCACCGCCGATCGGGGCTCGGCTGGGGATGGACCCATTCGTTCGGCTGGACCGCCGAGGTCGGCGAGTCCATCGTCACGGTCTTCGACAGCGAGGGGAGCCCCCTCCACTTTCCACCCGTCAACGACGGCGAGATCGCCTATGCGCCGTTCGGCCGGAGCCTTGAGCGGAGGGGCGCAGCGCTCGTGCTCGCGACGCGGGACGGGGTGGAGCGCGTGCTGCAGCGTGAATCGCAGGGGCGGTACCGCCTGCACGCCGTCCGTGACCGCTCCGGCAACGAGATCGAGCTCTCGTGGGAGGGCGGCCAGCTCGTCGCGCTCACGGACTCCGTGGGGCGACGGATCGAGCGCGAGCAGGCGGGCAACGTGATCCTGTGGCGGATCCTGATGACCGATGAGAACGGCGCGCAGCACCGCCGGCTCGGGGTCGCGTACGAGATCGACGCGCGGGGGGACCTGGTCAAGGTCGTGGACTCGGGCGGCGTTGCCGTCGAGTACCGCTATGACGAGGAGCATTTCCTCATCGAGGAGCGGCTGCCCGACGGCATGGTCTACCGCTTCCGCTACGAGGACGGCCCCGACCGCAAGCGCCGCTGCGTCGAGACGTGGGGCGAGCTGCCCGGCCGCGACATCCTCGCGGAGATCGGCGACCGCGGCGCCTCCGCGGCGAAGGGCCTCTTCCACGTGCAGATCGCCTACGGCCCGAGCCCGTTCGAGTCGACCGTCACCGACGCCACGGGCGGCGTCCACCGCTATCACGGCAACGCGCTCGGGCTGGTCGAGCGGTACGTCGATCCGCTCGGCCGCGCGACCCGCCTGTCGTACGACGCGAACGGCCACCTCGCCAGCGTGCAGGATGCCATGGGCTACGTCGACCACACGCGTCACGACGCCATGGGCAGACCGCTCACGTCGACCGATGTCCTCGGTCGCCGGCTGCGCTTTCGCCGGGACCCGCAGGGCAACGCGGTCGAGTTGACCGACCCGGCCGGCGCGGTCTGGAAGATGGAGCACGACGCCGCTGGCCGGCTGGTGCAGCGCACCGATCCGTCAGGCGCCGCAACGCGGTGTGAGTACAACGCCTGCGGGCGCGCGGTACGGACCACCGGGCCGGGAGGGACGGAAGAGACGCGCTACGACGCCCACGCGAACCTGATCGAGCGGATCGGCGTGCGCGGCGAGACATGGCGCTACACGTGGGATCTCCTCGGCCTCCCCGTGCGCCTCGAGACACCCACGGGCGCGGTGTATGAGCTCTCGTACGACTCCCGGGGCGATATCGTGGAGGTCGTTGGGCCGCACGGGCGCCGTGCCGAGCGCCAGTTTGACGCGCGCCGGCGGGTCGTCGCCGAGCGGCACCCGGGAGGCGGGATCACGAGATCGCGATTCGTGGGAGATGCGCTCGTGGAGCGCGCCTTCGCGGATGGCTCCCGGCTCAGATGGGGTTACGACGCGATGCTGCGCCCCGTGTGGATCGAGAACGCCGCCGGAGAGCGCCACCTGTTCGAGTACGACGTGGCGGGCCAGCTCGTGCGCGAGCGGACCTTCGCCGGACATGAGCATCACTACGAGTACGACCTCCTCGGTCGGTGCGTCGCAAGGACAGGAGAAGACGGGCGCGCGCTGCGCCTCGTGCTCGACGCCGCGGGGCAGGTCGTTCGGCGGGAGCGCCACGACGGGACGAGCGTCGTCCTCGAGCGCGATGTCCGCGGCTTCGTCACGCGCGCCCTCGACGGGATCGCGAGCGTCGAGCTCGTCCGCGACCAGACGGGTCGCGTCGTGCGCGAGACGCAGCGGTGCGGCGGGTGGTCCTTCTCGGTGCAGCACGAGTTCGATTCGCTCGGCCACGAGGTCGGGACCCGCTACTCGACCGGCTGGTACGTCTCGCGCCGCAGGGGCAAAGGCGGTGTCATCGAGCAGCTCACCGTGCACGGCGCCGACGGGTCCATCGAGGAGGCGCTGACGTTCGAGCATGGGCCCGAGGAGATCGTGCGGCGCTCCGATCGGCGGACCGGGATCGCGATCACCCGCGACCGCCTCGGCAGGCCGGTGCGCGTCCGCGCGCTCGGCGAGGGCGGCGCGTCGATCCGCGAGCGCGCGTTCGAGTGGGCGCCCCAGCCGGGCATCGCGACCGTCGTGGACAGCGCCCACGGTCGCCGCAGCTACACGCTCGACGCGATCGGTCGTGTCCGCCGCGCGAGCGGCCTCGGGGTCGAGGAGAGATACGAGTATGCGGCCCAGGGGACGCCGATCGCGGGCAGCGAGGGCACCGCCTCCGTCGGCCGCGGCGGCCGCAAGCGCGCGGCCGGCTCGGCGCGCTTCCTGTGGGACACCAGCGGACGGCTCGCGCAGCGCCTCGGCGACTCGCCGGCGAGCTCGTGGACGTACGCCTACGACGGCGAGAACCGGCTGATCGAGGCGCAGCGGCACGACGGCTTCGTGGTCCGCTTCGTTTATGACGCCTTCGGGCGGCGCCTTGCGCTCCTGCGCAGCGACGGGACGAGCACCTGGTTCGGATGGGATGGCGACTCGATGGTCGAGGAGCGGCCCAGCGCGGGGCACGCGGTGCGCCGGGTGTTCCGGGAGGACGGATATACACCTCTCGCCGAGCTCGCGGACGAGGCAGGCTGGCGGCTCGTGGCGACCGACGCGGCCGCGACGCCCTGGCTCTACCTGAGCGCCGGCGGCGCCGTCGCGTCGCTCGATCTCGACCCTCTGGGCAACGAGGCGAGGATCGAGGGGCGGATCGGGCTGCTCCGGTTCGCCGGCCAGCGCGCCGACGTGGAGACCGGTCTCCGGTACAACCGGCACCGGTATTACTCGCCGGAGCTCGGGACCTTTCTTACGCCGGACCCGCTCGGACAGGCCGGCTCGGTGCACGACATCGGCTTCGTCCCCAACGCGACCGAGTACATCGACCCGCTGGGGCTCATCGTCATCATCGGCTACACGGCCAACGACGATCATCCCGACGCGCAGGGGCGCGGCGAGACGCTCCGCGCCGCGCAGGAACGCGGGGCGGCCACCGGACAGCGGGTGGTGCGCGCCGACGAGCTGCGCGGTCCCCACAACCCGGGCGGCATCTCGCTCGAAGGCGAGACGCACGTGGAGGTCGTCACGCACGGCTCGACCCGCGGCGGCCAGGTCACGTTCCAGAACGGGCAGCGCAACTGGTCGACCGGCCGCCAGCTCGGCGAGGCGCTGAACCAGGCAGGGCTACAGCCAAGCTCGGAGGTCGTTGTCGTCGCCTGCAATGCGTCCACGACCCCCACGGAGCGACCGAGGCAGAGCGTCATCGCGGGCGTCAACCAGGCCACGGGCTGCCCGACCTCGGGGCCCTCGGGGATCGCCTATGTCCGCCCCTACAACCAGCAATACTGCGGCGTTTGCCCGCCGACGCCGGGCGCTGCGGGCTCGGTGGATCTCACGGATGGGCACTGGGACCGCGCGACGGGTCCGCGCGGTGGCACGCCCACGGTGAGCCAGGTCAGCGCGCCCAGCTCGCAGCACGCCGGCTCGTGGAACGATCCCACGGCGCCGACCGGGCGCGGGTCGCACGGCGGCGGCTTCCCCGGCGCGCCGCCGCACGAAGACTGATCACCGGGGCGCTTTCGCCTTCGCGAGGACCTCGGCGTTCTCGACCCACGCCGCGAAGACGGGCAGCTTGCTGCGCCGGGCGAGGACGAGGACCAGGAACGGCATGGCGCAGCTGAAGCGCCGCGGGGGTGACATCAGGCCGAAGGAGCGCGACGGCGAGGGTGCCGTCGCGCCCCCGTCGTCGAGGCGAAAGCGGATGACCTGCTCGAGAGGGCCCAGGCGGACGCGCCCGAGCGACGGACTCTCGATCACGCGGTCGGCGAGCTCGCTCGAGCGAGCGGCGCACGCGATGTCGATCACCGGCATGAACAGGCCCTCGTCGGCGGAGAAGCGCGCGCGCGGGTGCGCGTCGTCTTCCTGAAGAAGGGAGAGCGCGCGGTTGATCGTGCGCGCCAGCGTCGATCCGGCGGGCAACGTGGCCACGATGATCCTGACCTCGGGATCAGCCGCGCGGAGCTCGACGACGAACTGGTTGTACGCGGCGTCGATCTCCTCGTCCGAGAGGCCCACGAGCTCGGCGTCCGTGTAGCGGGGGAAATGCACGAGCGCCTGCGTTGCCCGCGACTGCCAGACGGACTCGGGCTCGTCCGGGCTCGACCACACGCCGAAGCAGGGGACCTGAACGCCGTGATGCGATCGAGGGAACGGAGCGCGGGCCAGCGGAGGATCGAAGCGCGGGTGCATCGCGAAGCCGCTCCACAGGGCGATCCTGTCCGGGTCCGCGCCGGACGGCGCGCCCAGGGGCCAGTCCACGCCGAAGAGACGGCAGCTCTCCCGCTGGAGCGCCTCGGCCGAGCTCTCGGCGAGCGGCCCGGCCCAGGCGGCCCAGTACGCCGGGTCCAGGGTCGTCTCGTCGATCGAGCTCTCGCGCGTGGCCTGCGCGAGCGACGCCGCCGGCTCGCCGGTCCCAGCAAGCGCGATCTCGAGGGGAGCCCCTGCCAGCGAGGCGAGCCGCTGCCACGCGATCGCGCTCACGCCGGTCCACACGAGGCTCACGCCCGGCCGGTGCTCGACGTCGAGGTGAGGGCAGACGCGCACAAACGCGTGCGGCGCGTCGTGGTGACAGACGGCGAAGGTGGTGGGCGGCATGGCGACAAGGGGAGTTTAATCGCGAACGCCTGCCTCGCACCGAGCGAGCCCGCGCCGCCAGCGCCAGGAAGAAGCATGAGCCCGACGTTCCTGCCTGGTCATCTCCCTCTCCCGCACGTTGGTTTCCCTTGGCTCGGCGCGCCGAACCCTCAGGATGCGCCGGCGGTCGCGCCCTCCAGCGCCTCCGGTGCCGCGATCCAGGCGGCGAGCCGCACCTCGTCCTGCGGCGGCGCGCCCAGGACGACGACGAGGAACGGGCCGTTGCAGACGAAGGGGCGCTCGTACGCATCGCCGCGCCCGAGGGTGATCGGCCCGGGCCCGATCGGCGGGAGCGCGTCCCAGCCCAGGCGGAAGCGAACCACATGGCGGGCGTCGCCGATCCGGCGGCCATCCCCGTCCGCGAGCGGCTTGCCGATGAGCTCCTCATGAGCGCGGATCGCGCACAGATCGAGCGGGGGGATCCTCAGCGCACAGCTCCCATCGAAAGGCTTCTGTCCGAACCATCTCCGGAGCCAGCTCCGCGACCTCCGCACGGACGCGACGACCTCCGCGACAGCCGCCCCGAGCGTCTCAGGGCGCGGGCATCGCGCGACCACGACCCGCTCATCGTCCTTGGCGTCGATCTCGATCACGAAGTCGTCGAGGCCGCGGTGACGATGCACCAGGAGCTGCGCCGCGGCCATCGACCTCGTCACATCGTCGACATCCTTCCAGAGGCCGAAGACAGGCACGACGTGCTCGCCGAAGCGGATGGCCTCCAGCTGGCTGGCGAAGGGCGATACGAACGACGGACGCACGAACGAGAATGCGTACGCCCCGAGGGCGTCACCCGGCGCGCTCTCCGGCAGGGCGCCCTCGGGGACGGGGCCGAACCGACGCGCGATCTCCTGCTCGATGTCCCGGAGCGCTTCTCCTGCGGGGCCGACGCGCGTGACCGACCAGGGCGACCCGCTGGCGTGGGGCACGGGGAACGCCTCTCCCGCTCGCTCCTCGAAGGGAAAGTCTGGCGAAAAGAGCAGGTTCAGGTCTGGAACGATGGGGGACGAGAGCGACGGCACGAGCACGGTCGCAGGGCTCATCGTGGGCATGAGGTCCTCTGGTCCTGGAAGGAGGCGGATAGTATACCGCTCCCCTCCGCCTCCCCTCCTCGCCGCGCCCGCGACGACCATGGACCGAGCCATGCCGCTGCCCGACTTCCTCCCTGCGCTGCTTCGTCCGGAGCTCGCCGAGCTCCACGCCTACACCCCGGTCGCGGGGCATTTCCCTGTGCGCCTCGACGCCAACGAGAGCCCGCCGCTGCTCTCGGCCGAGGCGCGGGCGGCCCTCGCGCGCGCCGCGGCGCCCGAGGACTGGGGCCGCTACCCCGACGCGCGCGCCCTCGATCTCCGCGAGGCCATCGCCGCCCACTGCGGCGCCGAGCCCGACGAGATCGTGGCCGGCGTCGGCTCCGACGAGGTGATCTCGATCGTGCTCACCGCGCTCAGCCGCCCGCGGCAGGGCGCGGACGCGGCGAGCGTCGTCACGGTCAGCCCCACGTTCGTCATGTACAAGCTGAGCGCGCGCGCGCGCGGGATGCGCGTCGTCGAGGTCCCGCTCGACGCCGGCTGGGATCTCGACGTGGCGGGCCTCCGGCGCGCCGTCGATTTCGCGCGCCCCAACGTCGTCTTCATCGCCTCGCCCAACAACCCGACGGGCGCGCTCATGTCGGAGGACCGCCTCGAGGCGGTCGTCGCCGCGGCGAGCGACGCCCTCGTGATCGTCGACGAGGCGTACATCGACTTTGCCCCGCGCGACCAGCTCGCCCTCCTGCGCAAGCACCCGAACGTCGCCGTGCTGCGGACGCTCTCGAAGATCGGCCTCGCGTCGCTGCGGATCGGCTGGCTCATCGGCGCCCGGGAGCTCGTGGCCGAGCTCGACAAGGTCCGCCAGCCCTACAACCTGCCCACCCCGTCGCAGCGCGCGGCCGCCTTCGCCCTGCGGGAGCTCGGCGGCGAGCTCCGCCGCGCCGCCGCCGCCGTGACGGCCGAGCGCGAGCGCCTCGCGGCCGGGCTCGCCGAGCTCGGCCTCTCGGTCGCGCCGAGCCACGCCAACTTCCTCTGGATCGGCACGCGCCGCCCTGCCGGCGAGGTCTTCGAGGCGCTCGCGGCGCGCGGCGTCCTCGTGCGCAGCTTCCACGCGGCCGGCGGGCGCCTCGCGCACCGGCTCCGCATCACCGTCGGCCTCCCGGAGGAGAACGATCGCCTCCTCGCCGAGATCGCCGCGTGCGCGTAGCCGTGCCGCTCTCCGCCGCGCGGCGCGCGCCGCGCGTGTTCCTCGCGACGCTCGCGGGGCTCGCCGCATTGACGGCGTTGACGGCATTGACGGCATTGACGGCATTGACGTCCATTGCCGGCTGCGCCGCGCCCCGGGTCGCGCGCTCGATCGACGGCCAGATCATCGAGGGGCGTACCATCGCGGCGCACGCCTATGCGCTGTATGCGATCGGCGCCGAGGCCGAGGCGCGCGGCGATCTCGCGACGGCGCTGGAGGCGTACGAGCTGGCGGAGGACGGAGACCCCGACAGCGCGGACATCTGGACGCGTATCGGGTCCGTGCGCTGCCGGCTCGGGCGCGGGGAGGCGGCGGGCGCCGCCTTCGATCGGGCCCGCGCGATCGAGCCCGACTACGAGCCGGCCTACCGCGAGCAGGCGCGCTGCGATCTCTCGGCGGGGCGGCTCGAGGCGGCGCTCGGGCGGATCGATCGGGCGATCCTGCTCGATCCGGATCGTGACGACGGCGCCCTGCTCCGGGCCGAGATCTTGCGGCGGCTGGGCCGCACGGACGACGCGCGCCTCGCCTTGCGGGCGCTCGTGGTGCGGCGCCCCTGGTCGACGGAGGCGTGGCGCGCGCTGCACGCGGCGGCCGTCGAGGCGGGCGATCGCGCGGTGGCCGAGCAGGCTGCGCGGCGCCTGCGGGAGCTGGCTGCGCCGGGAGCGGCCGTCCTGGGGCGGCGGATGCCGTCAGGGGGGCGGCTGGCCGAGGTCGACGAGGCGCTCGTCCTGGGCCAGCTGCGCCGCGCCCGCCGCCTTGCGCGCGACGCGGACCTGACGCCCGCCGAGGTCGCGGTGCGCGCGGCCGCGCTGGGCCGCCTCGGCGAGGCCCGCGAGCAGGCCGAGCTCGTCTCGGCGGCCGATCCGGCGAGCGCCGAGGCGCTCGTGGCGCTCGCGGTGGCGGCCGATCTGAGCGGTGATCTCGACGCGCTGGCCCGGGCCTGCGACGCCCTCGACCTGCCCGCGGCGGCGGGCGGCCCCACGGTGGCCCCCTCGCGGCTCGCCCGGCTCCTCTTCGCCGAGCTGCTCTTCCGTCGCGTCGGCCGCGACGCCGCGCTCACCTGGCTCGGCCCGCCGCCGCCTGCGCTCGGCGCCCCGGACGCGCTGTCCCAGGAGGTCGAGCGGCGCGTCCACCGAGAGCTCATGGGCGGCGCACGCTGAGCTACACGGCGGGGGCACGCGCCTCGCCGTCATCACTCAAGGCGCGCGCTTGGTGTGCGGCTTCTCCTTGTACTTCTTGAGGTCGAAGTTGAGCTCGAAATCGAGCGTGTTCTCGCCCTCCTTGATCTCGATCTCCCTCTTCACGTCCTGATCGATGGCCGGCAGCAGGGCGGCGGTGAGCACCTTGCCCACGGGGATGCCCTTGATCTCGTACTTGCCGTCGAGCCCGGTCACGTCGTGGGTCGCGAACTTGAGCACGAAGACCTCGGCCTTGAGGAACGGCTTCGGCAGCTTGTCCACGAGGTGGTAGTAGCCTGGCTGCGGCGGGTAGAACTTCACCGGGTCGCCTTGCGGCACGGCGACGAGGACCGCCATGAAGGGCGCGCCCTCGAGGTTTGGCATGTACGGCTCCAGGGGATCGAGGTTCGCGACCTCGAGCCGCTGGCCGTAGGTCATGACCACCGTCCGCTTCGAGAACGCGCACCCGTGGATGGTCACCTTCTCCGCCTCTTCGCGTTCCGGCACGTAGCCGCTGTAGTTGACGACGGTGACGAGCGCGTCGGCGACCCCGTTCTGCTGTCCCACGCGGAACAGCCGCCCGTAGGTCGCGGCGGCCTCACCGCACTTGCCGATGGGGAAGCTGAGCCCTGTATCGGGCGGCGGGTCGCCCTTGATGGTGACGCGTCCTCGCAGCGTCCCCGTGGGCCCGCTGTACGGCGCCCGCCGCTTCGGGTTCATCACCTTCGCGACGTCCTCGGACGTCAGCGAGATCTCGCGCGCCTCGCCCGCCCCGGCCTGCGCGCTCCCCGCCGGCGCCGCGCTCCCCGCGACCACCGGCGCCGCGCTCCCCGCGGCCACAGGCGCCGTGCTCCCCGCCGGTGTCGCGCTCCCTGCGGTTGCGCCGCCGCTCGCGTTCCCTCCCTGACACCCGAGCGCCCCGAGCAGCGCCACGCACGCCGCTCGCATCCTCGCATCACCCGCTCTTCTCTGCAGCTTCTCGCCGGTTCGCATCGGCGCCGACTTTAGCAACTCGCGCGCCCCGCGCAGCACCCCGGTTTCACGGCCGAACGAAGCGCGAGCGCCTCGATCGCCAGCGCTCCGTTGCCACACGAGTTGGCAGCCCTCTTCCAGACCCGCACCCGCGTTGCCGAGCGGGGGTCCACCCGCACAGGAGACGGGCCCAGATCGGCGTTTTCGGCGCGCAAGCGCACTCCTGTGCGCTGAGCACCGAAAACGTCGAGGTGGGCCCGTATCCGAAGCGGGTGGCCCCCCGCTCTAGCGGGAGGCGAGGACGGCGCGGACTGCGATCCCGAGCGAGGTCGTCGGCCAGATGCCGAGGACCATCACGAGCACCGCGGACACCACCAGGGCCGCGTTGACGTAGCCCGAGCGCATCGGCCGCGCGATCGGAGCGCCCGGGGCCGGCTCGCGCATGTACATGTACACGAGCACCCGCAGGTAATAGTAGGCCGACAGCACGCTGTTGAGGAGCAGCGCCACGGACAGCGTGTACAGCTCCGCGCCCATCGCCGCCTTGACGATGTAGAGCTTGCCGAAGAAGCCCGCGGTCGGCGGCACGCCGGCCAGCGACAGCAGGAAGAGCGAGAACGCGAGCGCCGCCACCGGGTGCCGCTTGCCGATGCCGGAGAGGTCCTCGTAGCTCACCGCCTCGGCCCCACGGCTGCCGCAGAGGATGAGCGTCCCGAAGGCGCCGACCGTCGAGACGGTGTAGGCGAGCAGGTAGAACATCACGCTCGCCTGCGCGTCCTCGCTCGCCCGCACCGTCGCCGCCACGCCCACGAGCAGGTACCCGGCGTGCGCGATGCTCGAGTACGCGAGCATGCGCTTCACCGACTCCTGCCGGCCCGCGATGAGGTTCGCGACCGTCATCGTGAGCAGCGCCATCACCGCCACGGCCGGCGGCCAGCCCGCGGCCCACGACGAGAGCGCCGGGCCACCGAACGCCCCGAGCAGCACCCGCAGGAGCGTCGCGAACGCCGCGCCCTTCACCGCCACCGCCATGAACGTCGTGGCCGGCGTCGGCGCGCCCTCGTACGCGTCCGGCGTCCACATGTGGAACGGCACCGCGCTCACCTTGAACGCGAGCCCGACGAGCACCAGCGCCGCCCCGATGAGCAGCAGCGCCGGGTTCGGCGCCGCCGCCCCCTTCGCGCCCGCGATGGCCTCGCCGATCCCCGCGAGGTCGGTGTGCCCCGTCGCCCCGTAGATCAGCGCGCCGCCGTACAGCAGCAGCGCCGCCGCGAACGAGCCGAGCAGGAAGTACTTGATCGCCGCCTCGGTGCTCCGCGGCGACGTCCGGCGGAACCCGGTCAGCGCGTACGCCCCGAGCGACATCGTCTCCAGGCCGAGGAAGAGCGTCAGCAGATCCCCCGCGCCGGCGAGGATGATCGCCCCGACCGTCGAGAAGGTCAGCAGCGGATAGAACTCCCCGCGATCGAGCCGGTGCTCCGGGAGGTACCCCCCGGCGAGCAGCGCCGCCAGCGCGCCGCCCAGGCAGAGCACGAAGGAGAAGAACAGCGTGAACCGGTCCATGACCAGGTACGGGGCGAGCGAGTCGAACCCCTCCAGCGTCTCGGGGCCGACGAACCCGACAGCGCCCGAGAACACCGCCCCGGCGAGGAGCGTGATCGCGGTCCCGAGCGCCATGTCGGACGAGGGGCCCGAGCGGCGATCGTGCGACTCCTCGCGGCGGTGCGAGAACGCCTCCGCGAGCATCAGCAGCGCGCCGCCGAGCGAGACGACGATGAGCGGCGATACAGCGATGTACGGTCCGAGGATCATCGCGCCGCCTCCCCCGCGCGCGCCGCGAGCGCGCCGTCTCCTCCGCGCGCGCCCCGATCGCGCCGAGCCTGCTCGTCTTCACCCGCCCCCGCCGCGCCCTCACCGGAGCCCTGCGAGGGGGCCCCCTTCAGGAAGGCGGGGGAGAACGTGTCCTCGGGCAGGAGCTTCGCGTTCCGTTCGTCCGCGAAGAGGATCGCCTGCCCGGAGACGACCTTGAACTGGTTGTAAGTAGACAGGACCGACTCCTTCATCCGATCGAGGAAGATCGCAGGGAACAGGCCGATCACGAAGATCATGAGGATCAGGGGCGCGAGCGCGAGGCCCTCGCGGGGCGTCACGTCGGGCAGGTGCTTGTTCTTCGGGTTCGTGAGCGGCCCGAAGAACATCTTCTGCACCACGCTCAGCATGTAGACGGCGGCGAGGATGACGCCCGCCGCGGCGCCGATCGTGTGGATCCCGCTGAACGTCCCGAGGCGCTCGGAGGCGTAGGTCCCCATGATGATCATGAACTCGCCGATGAACCCGTTCGTGCCGGGCACGCCGACGGAGGCGAACGTCACGATCAGGAAGAGCGTCGCGTAGACCGGCATCGCCTTGGCCAGGCCGCCGAACTCCGAGACCTCCCGGGTGTGCCGGCGGTCGTAGATCACGCCGACGAGGAGGAAGAGCGCGCCGGTGGAGACGCCGTGGTTCACCATCTGGATCACCGCGCCCTGGATCCCGCTCGGCGTGACGCCGAAGAGCCCGAGCATCACGTAGCCCAGGTGGGCGACCGACGAGTACGCCACGAGGCGCTTCACGTCGGACTGCTTCCAGGCGACGAGCGCGCCGTAGATCACCCCGCCGAGGATCGCGATGCCGGCCAGGTTGGCCGCGAGGCTGGAGGCCGGGCCGGGGAACAGGCCCATCGAGAAGCGCAGGTACGCGTACGTCCCGATCTTCAGCATCACCGCGGCCAGGATCACCGAGCCGCCGGTCGGCGCCTGCACGTGGGCGTCCGGCAGCCACGTGTGCACCGGCCACATCGGCACCTTGATGAAGAACGCGATCGAGAACGCCCAGAAGCAGAGCATCTGCGCGCCCCGGGGCAGCACGACGCGCGACAGCGCCAGGTAATCGAACGTGTAGGCGCCCGTGAGCTTCTGGTTCGCCCACACGAGGTACACGATGCCCGCGAGCATCAGCATCGAGCCCGCCATCGTGTAGACGAAGAGCTTGATCGCCGCCTTGATCTTCTCGACGCCGCCCCAGATGCCGATCATCACGAACATCGGCACCAGCATCAGCTCCCAGAAGAGGAAGAACAGGAACAGGTCGAGCGCGACGAACGCGCCGAGCATCGCCCCCTGCAGGAACAGGAGGCAGAAGCAGAGCTCCTTGATCCGGCTCTTGATCGAGCCGAACGACGCGTACGCCGCGATGGGCGCGATGAACGTCGTCAGCAGGACGAGCCAGAGGCTGATGCCGTCGATGGCGACGTGCCACCGGATGCCCAGCGCAGGGATCCACTCCTTGATCGACTGGAAGTGCCAGCCCTCGGTCATCGGCACGGTGAGCAGCCACAGCGAGGCGAGGAAGCCCGCGCCGAGCACGGCCAGCGTGAAGCCCCGGAGCACCGAGAGCAGCTGCCGCGGCATGAACAGCACCGCGGCGGCGCCCACGAAGGGCAGCCCGATGAGCACGTTGAGCAGCGACGACCACTCGTCTGTCGCTCCCGCCGCCTCCGCCGCGGCGCCGGACGGCCAGAGCCACTGCACGAAGAGCACCGTGAGCGCCGCGATGAGCCCGAGGCCAGCCCGCTGCCACGGGGTGTACCCCGCGGCGGCGTGGGCCTCGCCGTGCTCGTCGCCGTGGTGGTCGTCGCCGTGGTGGTCGTCACCGTGGCCGCCGTGGTGATCGTCGCCGGCGTGGGCGCCGCCGGCGCCCTGCGCGTCGCCCGGCGGGAGGATCGCCCCCACGACGCCGGCTGCGAGCGCCGGCCAGTACTGCGTTACGAGGTCGAGCGCGCTCATTGCAGGCCTCTCGGCTGGATCAGGTCATGGATCTGCTCCGCCGGGGTCGCCCCCGAGGGCAGCGCGGGCACGTCCGGGCCCAGCATGGTGGTCGGGCCCGCGGGGGCCTTGCGCCCCGTCGGCCTGGAGAACGAGAAGGTCTCGGTCGCCTCGCGGTCGAACGCGTTGCGCACGCGGAGGACGACGTCCTTGGTCTCGCCGGGCTCGAGCTTCACCGTGACGTCGGCCGCCTCGGAGAAGTCGCGCGCCGGCAGGCCGGGCGCCTCCCAGCGGTACCGGTAGCCGAGCCCCGGCGCCGCCGAGAGCCTCACCTCGCCGGACCGGCGCAGCTCCGCGTCGTCGACGTTCGCGTCCGCGTGCGGCTTGACGAGGAACCAGCCGACGCCGGCGAGGCCGATGACCATCGACGCGGCGTAGACCTGCACGCGGCCCGTCTGGAGCGCGCGCAGCACCGTGCCGAAGAACCCGACCAGCGCGGCGGAGAGCTTCGCGATGATGCCGTCGATGATCCACTTGTCGGCCATCGTGAAGATGTCGGCGATCGCGTCGACCATGCCCACGACCGTGGCGTTGTAGAGCTCGTCGATCCGCCACTTGTCGTAGATGAGCCGGTAGAGCCCCGGGAAGCCCTCGGCGAAGCGCCGCTCGGGCTCGCCGCGCTTGTTCCAGTACACGAGCATCGCCAGGCCGATGCCGGTGAAGCAGGCCGCGACGCCGGGCAGCATCATCGGGAAGAGCAGCCCCTCCACCCCCTCGCGCGCCTTCACCGCCCGCTCCGTCAGGGAGAAGACCGGCTCGAGCAGGTGCGCGAGCGGCGCGAACGCGTGGTTGTGGGTGAGGTGCACGAGCGGCTCCGCCATGAGGAAGCCGGCGAAGACCGACAGCGCCCCGAGCACGATCAGCGGGATCGTCATCGGCAGCGGCGACTCGTGCGGCTCCGGGCCCTCGAGCTTCTCGCCGTGCGCGTGCCCGTGGTGATCGTCGTGGTGGCCGTGCGGGTGCGGGTCCTTCCAGCCGCGCACGATCGTCCAGCCGCGGAACTCGCCGTGGAACGTCTGGAAGTACGCGCGGAACATGTAGAACGCGGTCATCGTCGCGGCCAGGATCCCGACCCAGTAGATCGCCGGGCCGAGCCACTCGGGCCACTGCCACACCGGCTGCCCGCGCGTCGAGACGGACGCGATCCGGCCGGAGAAGGCGCGCCACAGGATCTCGTCCTTCGACCAGAACCCGGCGAACCCGGGGAAGCCCGCGATCGAGAGGCACGCGAGGAGGAAGGTCCAGCGCGTGAGCGGCATGTAGTTCTTGAGGCCGCCCATGTTGCGCATGTCCTGGGACTGGTCGGTGTCGTGGATGCGGGCGTGCATCGCGTGGATCACCGAGCCGGCGCCGAGGAAGAGGCAGGCCTTGAAGAAGGCGTGCGTGAGGACGTGGAAGAAGCCGGCGGCGAACGCGCCGACGCCCACGCCGATGAACATGAACCCGAGCTGGCTCACCGTGGAGTAGGCGAGCACCTTCTTCAGGTCGTTCTGGAAGAGCCCGATCGAGGCCGCGAACAGCGCCGTGGCCACGCCGGTCACCGCGACGACCGCCATCGCGAACGGCGACAGCACGAACACCGCCGAGAGCCGGGCCACGAGGTAGACGCCCGCGGTCACCATCGTCGCGGCGTGGATGAGGGCGGAGACCGGCGTCGGGCCGGCCATCGCGTCGGGCAGCCAGACGTAGAGCGGGATCTGCGCGCTCTTGCCGGCGCAGCCGAGGAACAGCGCGAGCGCGGCCAGCGTCCCCGCGTAGACGAGCACCGGCTGCGACGGGATGAGGAAGCTCAGGAAGCCCGGCACGGTGTCGGCCGACATGTTGCCGATCGGCCAGATCTTCACCGCGGCGAGCAGGTTGCCCGCGTTCGCCGCGATGCCGTCGAAGTTCAGCGTGCCCGTGTAGTAGGCGAGCATCGCCATCGCCACGAGGAGGCCGAAGTCGCCGATGCGGTTCACGACGAACGCCTTCTTGCCGGCGCTCGCGTTCTTGTCGTCCTTGAACCAGAACCCGATCAGCAGGTAGCTGCACATGCCGACGCCCTCCCATCCCACGAAGAGGACGGCGAGGTTGTCGCCCATGATCAGCACGAGCATCGAGAAGATGAAGAGGTTCAGGTACGCGAAGAACCGGTAGTACCCAGGGTCCTCGCGCATGTACGCGGACGAGTAGAGGTGGATGAGGAAGCCGACGCCGGTGACGACGAGGATCATCGTCCCGCTCAGGCCGTCGACGCTGAAGGCGACGTCGATCGGGATCGACTGGCCCATCCGGCCGGTGATCGAGAACCAGCGCCAGGCCGTCCAGGTGAGCTTGCCGCCCTCGTGCGGCAGCATCAGGAACGTCGTGACGGCCGCCAGGAAGGCGCCGCCGAGCGCGGCGAGCGCCATCAGCCGGACCGCGTCCTTGCCGAGGCGCTTGCCGAAGAGGCCGTTCACGAACGCGCCGAGCGCCGGCAGGCCGAGGATGACCGCGAGCAGCGCGAACTCGGACGCGGGGAATAAGACTCTCAGGGCTTCCACGCTAACTCCTCAGGAGATCGGCGTCGTCCGAGCGCATCGTCTTCCGGATGCGGTAGAACGCGAGCACGATCGCGAGACCGACTGCGGCTTCCGCCGCCGCGATGGCGATGACGAAGAAGGTGAAGATCTGCCCGGCGTGATCGTGCGGGTGCACCCGGTTGTACGCGACGAGCGTGAGGTTCACGGCGTTGAGCATCAGCTCGATGCTCATCAGGAGGACCAGGAGGTTCCTGCGCAGCAGGAAGCCGATCGACCCGATCACGAACAGCACCGCCGCGACGACGAGGTAGTACTCGATGGGGACGGAGATCATCAGCGCGGCTCCTTCGCCGACAGGGTGGCGTGTCCCGCCAGGGCGCCCGGCTGCGCGGCCCCCTGATCGCCCGGCTCGGGCGGCGCGGTGTCCGGGCCTTCGCCGGCGGGCAGCAGCGTCGGGTCGACCTGCTTGCCGCGGGCGACGGCGACGGCGCCGATCACGGCGACGAGGAGCAGCGCGCCCGAGAGCTCGAACGGCACGATCCCCTTCGTGAAGAGCTCGTGCCCGAGCGCCTCGATGGTCCCGAGCGACTCGGGGGCGGCCGGGACGGCCACGACCCCGGGCTTCGACGCGCTCGCGACCAGGGCGAGCGCGCCGACGCTGCTCGCCCCGAGGACGCCGGCGCCCACGTAGCGCGGCACCGCGGTGCGGGCGTCGCGCGGCGACGTCGCCGACGGGCCGAGGAGCATGATCACGAAGAGGAAGAGGATGACGATCGCGCCCGCGTACACGAGGATCTGGATCGCGGCGAGGAACTCCGCCGAGAGCATCAGGTAGAGCCCCGCGATGCCGACGATCGACGTGAGCAGGCCCATCGCGCCGCGGATCGGGTTCCTGGCCGCGACCGTGGCCAGGCCGCCGAGCAGGACGAGCAGCGACGCCAGCCCGAAGAAGGCGAACTCGAAGATTTTCACGGCGTGAGCACCCCTGTCGACGAGCGGCCCTTGGTCTGGATGTACGCCTCGAACTCCTTGCGGAACTTCCGGAGGAAGCCGAGCGCGGGCATCGCCGTGCCCTCGCCGAAGGCGCAGATGGTGTTGCCCATGATGTTGTCGGCGATCTCGTGCAGCCGATCGAGCTCCTCGATCGTCCCCTCGCCGTGCACGATGCGATCGAGGATCCGGTGGATCCAGGCGCTGCCCTCGCGGCACGGCGTGCACTGGCCGCACGACTCGTGGCGGTAGAAGCGCATCAGGTTGTGCATCGCGAGGACGGGGCACGCCTTGTCGCTGAGCACGATGGCGCAGCAGGTCCCGAGCATCGTCCCGAGCGCGCGGAACGTGTCCACGCCGAGCGGCACGTCGAGCACGCTCTGGCCGTGCCACGGGTGGAGCGGCGACTTGTCGCTCGGCGCGTTGACGACCTCGTCGGCGCGCAGGATCGGGCACGACGAGCCGCCCGGGATGACCGCGAGGAGCTTGCCGTGCTTCACGCCGCCGCCGTACTCGTAGATGAGGTCGCGGAGCGTGACCCCGACGGCCGCCTCGAAGATCCCGGGGTTGTTCACGTGGCCGCTCACGCCGAAGAGCCGGCAGCCGCCGTCCTTCAGGTGGTGCAGCGAGGAGAGCTTCGAGAAGTTCTCCCCCCCGAGCTCGAGCGCCGTGGGCACGGCCGCGATCGTCTCCAGGTTGTTCACGGTCGTCGGCATCCCGAACGCGCCGAACTGGGCGGGGAACGGCGGCTTGAGCCGCGGCTCGCCGCGCTTGCCCTCGAGCGAGTTGAGGAGCGACGTCTCCTCGCCGCAGATGTACGCGCCGGCGCCGGTGTGGACGTAGACCTCGACGGGGTAGTCGATCCCGAACGGGCGCTTGCCGAGGTAGCCCTTCGCGCGCGCCTCCTCGATCGCCCCCCAGAGCCGCGCCTTCGAGAGGTGCAGCTCGTCGCGCACGTAGATGTACGCGGCGTGGGCGCCGATCCCGAAGCACCCGATGATGCACCCCTCGACGACGGCGTGAGGGTTCTTCTCCATCAGGGTGCGGTCCTTGAAGGTGCCGGGCTCGCCCTCGTCCGCGTTGATGACGAGGTAGTGCGGCCGCTCGGGCTTCGGGGGCCACGGCATGAAGCTCCACTTCACGCCCATCGCGAAGCCCGCGCCGCCGCGGCCGCGGATGTTCGCCGCCTTCATCTCCTCGACGAGCGCCTCGCGCGTCATCCCGAGGGCGCGCTTCGCCTGCTGGTAGCCGCCGCCCTTCTCGTAGACGGACAGCTTGTGGCCGTCGGGCGTGTCGTAGTTCTTGGTCAGATAGCGCGTCAGCCGGAGCATCTCGTCACCTCGTCAACCGATCGAGGATCGCGTCCACCTTCTCGAGGGTGAGGCCCTCGTGGTAGTCGCGATCGACCTGCATCATCGGGGCGGTGCCGCACGAGGCGAGGCACTCTGCGGTGCGCAGCGTGATCTTCCCGTCCTTCGTGGTCTCGCCGGCGTGGATCCCGAGCCGCTTCTCGCAGTGGTGGAGCACCTGGTCCGCGCCGTTCAGCGCGCAGCTCAGCGTCCGGCACACCCAGACCTGGTGCTTGCCGACGGGCTCCTTGTTGAAGAGCGTGTAGAAGGTCGCGACCCCCTGGACGTGCGCCGCCGAGAGGCCGAGCTGCTCGGCGACCCAGCGGAGCACCCGCTCGGACACCCACCCCTCCTGTTCCTGGCAGAGGTGGAGCACGGGGATGCACGCGGCCTGGCGGTTCGGGTAGCGCGCGAGGATCTTCTCGAACTCGGTTCGCCGCTCGGCGGTCAGAGCAAATTGTTCGGTCATGTCGGCTGTTGGCACGGTCCGCTGGCTCCCTGGGCGCGCCGCGCTCGCGGCGTGCCCGCTTCCACATGCAGTCGGGACCCCGCAACGCGGGTCCCTTTCAGCGAGGGTCCGCCCGGCAGACCGGGCGCACCCTCGTGCGCCTCCGATCTGGAGGCGCCTGCCGGAGGCGGACAGCCCCGCGCACCGGCGGCCGGGCATTCGGTTGTCCGTCGTACGGAGCCGTCCCGAGGCGCGGGCACGCTAGTGAGCGACGGTGGTCACTGTCAAGGCGCGCCGGGGGGGAAACATAAAGCGGACCACACAAACCCTGCCCCTGCCCAGAAACCGGACCTCTCCCCCCGAGGTGCCCGTCCCCTCGATCGTTCTCCTAGTCGTGGACGTGGACGTGGACGTGGACGTGGACGTGGACGTGGACGTGGACGTGGACGTGGACGTGGACGTGGACGTGGACGTGGACGTGGACGTGGACGTGGTCGTGGTCGTGGTCCTAAACGTCCCCCCGCCCCCCTCCCTCCGCCTGGAGCACGTGGCCACGCGGTACTCCCTGGGTTTTCTGACGAAGACCGCGTAGCCTGCCGAGAAGTCCGCAGCGTTCTTCGTCTTTCACTTGAGAACCGGAACGCGCTTCAACTACCCTCGGCGCCCATTACGACGCGCAGGGGCGCGGACATCCGTAGCAGCGAACCCCCCGCCGGAGGTGGTGCGTGTTCTGTCCGAATTGTGGGACGCAAAACTCGGAAACGGCGTCCACGTGCACGAAGTGCGGCTACAACCTGAAGAGCGCAGCCGCGCCGAAGTTCAAGGGCACCATGCTGATGAGTCAGCCGTCCTCCGGGGCGGGCGCGGCGGGTCCGCGCGCGCCGGGGGCGCCTCCGCCTCCGGCGCCTCCTGCCGGAGCGCCGCCGGGCATGGCCGCGATCCCGAGCCCGCCGCAGGGCCTCGCGGGCACGGTGGTCGGCGTCCCGCCGGCGGGGCTCGGCGCTTCGGCGGGGCCTCCCCCTGCCCCGCCGCCTCCCGGGATGGGCTACGGCTCGCCGTCTCCCGGCGGACAGCAGCCGTCTGGCCCGGCCTTCGGCGGCGCGGCCGCGAGCCCGTCGGGCGGCTATGCGCCGTTCGGCCAGCAGCCCCAGGGCGTGAACCCGCTCGGCGGCACCATGGCGATCGACCAGCTGCCCGGGTACGGCGCTCCGGGCCAGCCGCCCGGCGGCATGGGCGGGGCCGCGGGCGCGCCGCCCGGCGCGTTTCCTCCGCCCGGCGGCTACGGGCAGCCCCCGCCCGGCGGCTACGGGCAGCCCCCGCAGGGCGGCCCGGGTGGGAATCCTTTCGGACCGCCTCCGGGCCAGGACCCGATGGGCGGCCCCGGCGGCGCGCCTCCCGGCTACGGGCAGCCGCCCGGTTACGGGCAGCCGCCTGGCTACGGGCAGCCGCCCGGCTACGGGCAGCCGCCTGGCGGCGCGCCTCCCGGCTACGGGCAGCCTCCGCAGCACGGCGCCAGCGGGTACGGGCCGCCTCCGGGCCAGGATCCGATGGGCGGCGGCTACGGCAGCCCCCCGGGCGGCAGCTACGGCAGCCCTCCGGGCGGCGGCTATGGCGGATCGCCGGCTGGCGGCTATGGCAGCCCTCCGGGCGGCGGCTACGGCGGGTCGCCCGGCGGCAGCTACGGCAGCCCTCCGGGCGTGAGCGATCCCGGCTACGGCGGGTCGCCCGGCGGCGCTCAGATGTCGGCGCCCGGCCAGTTCGGCCAGGCGGCCAGCAACCTGGGCGTGTACGGCGGCGGCGGCTCGATGGCCCCGGGCGCGAAGGGTGAGATCCGCAACCCGGTCACGGTGTGTGTGATCGGGATGGTCTGCTTCCTCTACGCCCTCTGGCAGATGTGGGCGATGCTGAACGAGCTCCAGCAGGCGACGAAGGACCCCGAGTTCAAGCCCTGGTACCTCTTCGTCCCGTTCCTCAACTACTACTTCCTCTGGGTGAAGGTGCCGGAGCAGGTGACCCGGGCCAAGCAGATGGCCGGCTCGCGCAACCAGCAGGCCGAGGGCATCGTGCTCTACGTCTTCCTCCCGCTCTACGCCCTCGCGAAGGACCTCAACGAGGTCTGGGACCCGAACGCCGCCTGACCCGCGCCGCGGTCCTCCGCCGTGTCGCCGTCCAGCTCGACCGAAGCCCGTTCGCCCGCTCCGTCGGCCCTGTCCCGATGGAGCGCGGCGCACGTGCGCGGCCGCGCTGCGCGCCTGGGCACGGCGGCGGCGGTGCTCGGGCTCCTCGTCGCGTGCGGCGCCCCGCTCTGCCCGTTCGCGATCGTCACCCGCCACCCCTGCCCCGGCTGCGGGCTCACGCGCGCGACGCTCGCCCTCGCGCAGGGCCACCTGACCGACGCGCTGCGCCTCCACCCGCTCTCCCCGGTCATGGCGCCGCTCGTGATCGCCGCGCTCGCGTACAACGCGGCGATCTACGTGAAGGACGGCCGCATCGCGGCCGCCGAGGGGGTGCAGGGCGCGTGGATCACGCGGCTCGGCATCGCGCTGGCGGCCCTGATGCTCGCCGTCTGGATCGCGCGCTTCCTCGGCGCGTTCGGCGGCCCCGTGCCGGTCTAGCGCAGCTAGCAGCCGCGGACACGGAGCGCTTCGCCCCGGCGCCGTGAGACGGGGCGCAGGGCGCGCACGGCGTGGGCGCCGCGCCGGGGCCAGCCGCGCTCCGAGCGCGCGAGCGGGGCGCCCGCGGGCACGCCGACGCGCAGCAGCACCTCGTAAGCGCGCTCCAAGTCGCTGCCGATCACGTCGAGCTGCTCGTCCGTCAGGCCCCGCTTCGCCTTGGGGAACAGGATGTCCTCCTCCTCGTCGGCGTGGTGGGCGAAAATGTCCCGCAGGAGCCGGAGGCGCGCCTCGAAGCGCACATCGGTCACGCGCGTGCGCAGCAGGTTGTCCGCCGCGAAGCGCGCGAGGCCATGCTTCTCGTACGCGTCGTGGAGCGGCTTCCTGTCGCCGGCCATCCGCTCGGCACACACCGGGTAGAGGTACGTCTCCTCGATGCGTACGTGCGCGTCGATCATCCGGGAGAGCCGCGCGACCATCGCCGTCCGGAGGCCCGGGCTGGGCTCGGCGGCGATGCGCGCCATCAGGGCGCTGACTTCGAGATGCTGCTGCTCCAAGAGATCGAGTGCGTCCATGGGGTTCCCCTCGCGTGAAGCTCACCGCCCCGCGCCGCCGCGCTTGAGCAGCGCGTGCACAGCCCCGGATCGCGGTGCCGGGCGGCGCGGTGCAGGCGGCACCGTCGTGGCAAGGAGCGGGCCGGCGCCGGGGCGCGCGGAGCGCGGCCTTGGCTACACCGGCACGCCGGCGAGGGCGTCGCGCATCGCCGAGGCGCTGGGGAACCGGTGGTCGGGGTGCTTCGACAGGGCCCGCGCGAGCACCTCGTCGAGCACGCGCGGGACATCACGGCGCTCCCGCCGGAGGGGCACGGGCGCGGACCGCACGATCGCGACGAGCACGTCGAGATCGCCCCGGCCCCGGAAGGGGAGCTTGCCCGAGAGGGCGTAGTAGATGAGCAGCGCGGCCGCGAACAGGTCGCTCCGCTCGGTGATCGCGCGGCTCCGCATCGCCTGCTCCGGCGACATGAAGAGCAGCGTGCCGACGAGCGACCCGGGGCTGTCCGGCGTCACGCCGTCGCCCGTGTCGACGCCGGGCTCGTGCGCGAAGCCGAGATCGATGAGCTTGACCGTCGTCGCGCCCTCCCCTGCCCCGGCGCCCCGCGCCCCGGGGACGAGCAGGATGTTGCCGGGCTGGAGGTCGCGGTGGACGACCTTCGCCGCGTGCATCGCCGCGAGGCCGGCGAGGATCTGGTCCGCGAGGGCGAGCGCGCGGCCGATCGGCAAGGGGCCGCGCTTCCGGACCTCCTCGCTCAGCGTCACGCCGTCGAAGAGCGGCATCACGAAGAACGGCCGCCCGTCCTCGAGGCGCCCCTCGCCGAGCACGGGGCAGACGTTCGGGTGGTCGATGCGGCGGGCGAGCCGCACCTCGCGGGCGAACCGGCTCTCGATCCCGGAGTCCCCCGCGTGCACGCGCCGGAGCGCCTTGAGGGCGACCGGCTCCCCCGTCGCGGCGCGGCGGGCCGCGTACACCGCGCCCATCCCCCCCTCGGCGATGAGCCGCTCGATGTGCAGTCCGTGCTCTGTACGACCGACGAGCGGGTCGACGGCCAGCCGCCCACACGCCGGGGCCCCCATGGTGATCCCGCCTACCGCCCCGGCGCCATGCCCCGGCGGGAGCCCCTTCGGCGCCCCCCGCTCGCGGCCCGCGTGGCGGACGATCCCGGAACGAGGCGGCAGCCGTCGCTCCTCGGCTGGACCGCGGCCCGGGTCGGCAGCGTCAGGCAACGCCTCAGCGATCACGGACCTCTCCCTGGCCGAACCGGAGGAGCAACGCAGTTGGGAGCCAGGATCCACGTAGAGAACCTCGTCGGAAATTACCTGACGAGTGTCCATGGACCAGGCCCGCCAAGCAAGCGGATTGGGTGCCGAAACGACCAACGTCGTGTGGGTGCACCTCCGGCTTATGTCCCGTTTCTACTCAGTTTTTGCCCGGACGAAGCGAACCGCCCAAGGCGTTTTCGGACGGTCGGGAAAATCCTGAAGGAAATTGCGTCCCGATCCCCGTTACCTTCGCGGCGCACTCCTCACTACATGCCGAGGGCGACGACGTGGCGAAGCGTCTTGATCTCATTCTCGTGATCGACGTGGAATCGACCTGCTGGGACGGCGACCCGCCGCCGGGCGAGGAGAACGAGATCATCGAGATCGGCGTGTGCCCGCTGGAGGTCGCCTCGTGCCGGCGCCGGGAGCGGCGCTCGATCCTGGTGCGCCCTGAGCGCTCGCGCGTGAGCCCGTTCTGTACGGCGCTCACGACGCTGACGCAGGCGGATGTCGACGCGGGCGTGTCGTTCAGGGAGGCGTGCGCGACGCTCCGGAGCGAGCTCAAGGCGCAGGATCGCCTCTGGGCGAGCTACGGCGACTACGACCGGCGCATGTTCGAGCGGCAGTGCCAGTCGCGCGGCGTGCCGCTCCCGTTCGGGCCGAGCCACCTCAACGTGAAGAGCCTCTTCGCGGTGACGCACGCGCTGTCGCGGGAGGTGGGGATGGCCGAGGCCCTGGAGCGCGCCGGCCTGCCGCTCGCGGGCACGCACCACCGCGGCATCGACGACGCCCACAACATCGCGGGCCTGCTCGCGCACCTCCTGCTGGCCGCGCGGCGGTGACGCCGGCGGCGCCGGCGACGCGCGCGCTCAGGCGATCGGCGCCGCCTCGAGGGCCTCGGGCTGCGCCCCTGCGGCGTCCCGGGACGGTGGCTCGCTGGCGGCGGCGCCTCCGGGCGACGCCGCTCGCTCGTCGTCTCCCGCGGCGATCGCCCCGGCCGCGGCGGGCGGCACGGTCGCCGCGGCGAGGAGGTAAGCGAGGCCCGCGCCGAGCAGCAGGGCGCTGTAGCCGAGGTTCAGCGCGCACAGGGCGCCGAGGGCCATCGCGGTCGCGCCCGCGAAGGCGCCGAGCGCCCAGCACCACGGCAGCAGCGCCGACGAGACCGAGTCCACGATCTTGACCCCGAGCGGCGCGAGCGAGCCCGCGAGCAGGCCGAACGGCACGAGGATCGCGATGGCGAGCAGCGCGCGCGGGAAGGCCCCGAGCCCGAGGCCCCACCGCGCGAGCGGCACGAGGCCCACCGCCGAGAGCGCCGCGGCCACGGCGAGCGCCTCCGCCACCCTCGCCGAGACCTCCGTCGCGGCGCCCGGGGCCACACGGGCGGTGAGGTAGCCGCCCACGCCGGCCGAGACGAGGAGGATCACGAGCACGGCCGGGAGCTCGTGCGCGGGCAGGTCGAGCAGGAGGAGACCGTGCCGGAACACGGCGAGCTCGACGAGCGCGAACCCCGCGCCGATCGCGGCGAAGAACGCGAGCGCTCGGGCGGGCGGCGTCGACGGCGCGGTCGACGCCCGCGCGGTCTGCACGGGCACGTCCTGCGGCGCGAGGCGCCCGCGCCGACGGCGCGCGGCGAGCGCCGGGAGCAGCACGCCGAGCGCGGAGAGGAGCGCGCCGACGGCGAGCAGCAGCGCGAGCGCGAAGAGGGCCGTGTGGCCGGCGCGGAGGGCCCCGACGTCGCCGAGCACCGCGGGCAGGCGGCGCGCCGGGACGGTGTACGCGAAGAACGGCCTGTCGTCGGTGGGCGGCGTCAGATCGGCCTCCGCGGCCGCGCCGTCGGCGACGCGCGCGGCCGCCGCGGAGGCCGAGGGCGCGGCCGCCGCGACGAGCCGGCTGCGGACCGGGGTCGCCGGGCGGTCGGGGGCGAGGACCTCCGAGAACCTGTGCTTGCGGCAGTGGCGGCGGAGCGCGTCGACGTCCTCGCGCGCGAGCGGCGTGCGCCGGGCGAGCAGCGCGGTCCTCTGCGCCGCGCTGCACGCGAAGAGGTGGTCCTTCGGCGCGGCCACGCCCGCGCGGCGCAGCCCCGCGGTCACGAGCGAGAGCAGCCGATCGAAGTCCGCGTCCGCGCGGGCCAGGACGAGCGTGCCTTCGGGCAGGAGGCGCGACAGGAAGTCCCCGACGCCCTCCAGCGTGTGGAGCCGGCTCTCCGAGAGCGCGAGCGCGCCGGTCGCCGACGCTTCGACCGTGTCGGCCGACGGGATCACGATGTTCCTGAAGAGCAGCGGCGTGCGCCGGGCGAAGCTCCGCCCGTCGCCCACCTCGAGGCGGACCTCGGGCTTGTCGAACAGGTTGCCGCTGAACGCGGCGTACCTCCCGCGCATCACCTCGAGGACGCCGCGGTCGCCCTCGACGGCGACGACGTCCTTCTGCCCGGCCTTGAGCGCGGCGCGCACGTCGCGCCCGCCCCCGGCGCCGACGACGAGCGCGGGGCCCTGGTCCTTGTGCAGCGCGTACGCCATGTCCTCGGGCTGCGGCGGGGGCGTCGCCTTCGCGTCGAGGATCGGGCTCGCCGCGGCGCCGCCGAGCCGCATCAGCGCCGCGCCGGCCTTCGGTCGATCGACGGAGATCAGCGAGCGCTCGGTCCAGGCCTCGTGCTCGGTCCGATCGGGCGACGGCCGGCGGATGCCGGCGAGCCGGAGCCACGGGGCGCCGACGTCGCCGGCGAGCAGCACGAAGGAGCCGAGCACGAACGTGGCGACGAGGCCGCCGGGCGCCCGCTCCTCGCCCTCGCAGCAGCGCGACCCGAGGTAGAAGAAGATGCCCGCCACCGCGAAGAAGATCGCCGCCGCGAGCGCGGCGCGGGGCGCGCCCGCGCGGAGCGCGCCGGCCGCGGCGAGCCCGCCGAGCGCGCCGCCGACGAGATCGAGCAGGTAGAGCCGGGGCATCTCCGGCGCCGCGTGCCGGATCGCGGCCGCGAGCGCGAGGCCCGCGAGCGCGAACGGGACGGTGGAGGCCGCGTAGCACAGCGCGAGCCACGGGAGCGACCCCGGCGCGGGGACGGACAGGGGCTCGCGGTGCGCGAGCAGGATGACCGCGGCGAGGGTCGCGCCCGACGCGAGCGCGGCGAGGGTCGCCATGCGGGCGAAGAGCGCCGGCGGGCGGGCGAGCGACGGCACGACGTAGAGCAGCGCGCCGCCCACGCCCGCGCCGACGAGCGACAGCGAGAGCGCGAGGAACGCGTGGATCTCGCCGAACAGCGCCGCGTAGATCCGCGCGAGCGAGATCTCGAGCAGGACCGAGGCGCACGCGAGGGCTGCGACGCCGCTGAAGAGGCCGCTCCGCTGGGGGACCCGCATGGGCCCGCTCCTACCACAGCGCGAAGCGGCGTTTCACCTCTCTCGACCGAGCGGGGCGAGCGGCCACGGCGCGAGCAGCGGCACCGGGGCGCGCTGTCGGCCCAAACGCGGCTCCGCCGCGCCGCTTTGTCGGATCGCGCGCGCGCACTCGTCGACGGTCAGGCGGCGCGGCCCGTACGCGGAGGCGTTGGCCGCGTCGGCGTCCATCAGCCGGGTCGGCGTGTCGATCCCGAAATCGTCCGGGTGCCCCGGCTCGTCGAGCAGCACGTGGCCGAGCTCGTGCGCCAGCGCGAACGACGCGCGATCCGCGCGCAGGCCGGCGCGATCCTCGATGATCGTGTTCCGGATCGCCCCGCCGTCGGCGAAGATGAACGACTCGCCGATCCGCCCGCCGCCCGCGAAGCTCGGGACCATCACGACGTCGACGGTCGAGGGATCGCCGTCGTCGAACGCCTTGAGCAGCGCCCGCTCCTCGACCGTGCCGGCGATGGCGTCCGTGTCGCTGAAGTGCTGGAGGCCGTCGTCGAGATCCACGGCGCCGATGCACGCCGTGAGCGTCGCGTCGGTGCTCAGCGCGCCCGCCGCCGGCGGCTCGATGGTCGCGAGCGCGCCGCCCGGCCGCCGCACGAGCACGTCGGTGGTCCCGAAGGCGCCCGCGCCGATGGCCGGGTTGTCGGAGAGGCGCACCGAGAACCCCGCCGCGCCGATCGCCGCGGCGACGGCCCGGGCCGCCGCGTCGGGGCGCGCGCGGGGCGCGATCGCCGCGGTCACCTCGTGGCCGTCGACGCGCACCCGGATCGCGCCGCCGCTGGCCGGCAGGCCGTGGTCGCAGCCGATCGCGAGCAGGTGCGGGCGCGGCGGATCGACGAAGGTGACGTCGAGCGCCTCGGGCGGGCCGAAGCTCACGCCGCACGCGCCCCACAGGGCGTTCGCCCGCTCGACCTCCGCGCGCGCGATGGCGAGCGCGCCCGCGTCGTCGCCGCCCATCGGCGGCGGGCCGCCGGCGCGGGGGCGCACCATGACGATCCGGAGGCGCGCGCGCGTGCGCCCGAGCGGCCCGAGCGGCGAGGCGCGCGGGCCGGCGACGCGGATCATCTGGACCTTCGGCCCGCCGGGCAGCGCGACGACGAGCGCCCCGCCGACCTCGCCCTTCACGGAGCGATCGGCGATCATCGGGTGGTTGCGATCGATGTCGTCCGCGACCACCCGGAGGGGGCGCGTCGATCCGCACACGAGGCCCGGCGGCACGTCCTCCGGGCACAGCACGTGGCCGAGCGGCACGTCGGAGAGGCGATCGATCGCCGCGCCGGACGGCGCCGCGGCGTGGACGTCGAGGGTGAGCGGCAGATCCTCCGGCGCGCCGATGACGAACAGCCGGATCGCGTCGGGATCGTCGAGGTTCGCGAACGGATCGTCGCCGAGCCGGTCCGGGGGCGTGCGCTGCAGCGAGGCGTGGGAGCGCGCCATGTCGATGCGCCGCCCGGCGCCGTCGATCGCGCGCACCTCGAACGCGCTGATCGCCCGCGCCTCGCCGAAGAGCGCGATCTCGCTGCGCCCGGCGCGGACCGCCTGGATCTCGACGCGGCGGGCGCCCGCGGGGATCGCCGCGCCGGGCTTGACCGGGCTGCCGTCGACGAGGAGCCGCAGGCCGGCGGGGATCGCCGCGGGCGCCTGGCTCGCGCCGCGCGGCGCGCGCAGCGCCAAGAGCTCCGGGGCGGACGGCGCGCGGGGCTGCTCGCCGTCCGGCACGCCGTCGGCGTCGTCGTCGTCCAGATCGACCGCGATCAGCGCCGGCTCGGCCGCCGCGGCGCCGGCCGGGCCGAGCAGCCCGCCGAGGAGGACCGCGAGTGCGGACAGCCGCCTGTTCATGTCGTCATCACCCTGCCCGCTCGCCCTCCCCGGCCAGTCTATCGCGACTCCGGCCGAGCGCAGCCGGCGCGGCGCGGGAGGGGCCGTCGGGAGCCCTCCGATGGCGGTGCGTCCCGCCCTGCGCCACGTGTCGCGCCATGGTCAGCGTCAGCGCCGTCATTTTCGGTGTCGACGGCACGATCCTCGACACCGTCGATCTGCACGCGGCCGCCTGGCAGCAGGCCTTCCGGCGGTTCGGCCGCGAGGTCCCGCGGGAGAAGCTGCGCGGCCAGATCGGCAAGGGCGCGGACGAGCTGCTGCAGACGTTCCTCTCGCCCGAGGAGCTCGGCTGGATCGGCGCCGGGATCTCCTCGCTGCGCGACCAGATCTACGGGCGCGAGCTCCTCCCGGGCGCCCGGGCGTTCCCCTGCGTGCGCGAGCTGCTCCAGCGCGTCGCGCGCGACGGGCGCCGGATCGTGCTCGCCTCGCCGACGCCGCGCGGCGAGCTCGACGCCAGCGTCGAGCTCGCCCGGGTGGGCGATCTGGTCTCGTGGACGGTCTCGGCCGACGACGCGGACAGGTCGAAGCCGCGCCCCGACGTCATCGAGGCGGCGCTCGACCGGCTCGGCAGCGTCGATCCTCGCGAGGTCGTGCTCGTCGGCGACGCGCCGTCGGACGCCGAGGCCGCGGCGAAGCTCGGCCTCCTCTCGGTGGGGCTCCTCTGCGGAGGCTTCCCTGAAATGGAGCTCCTCGAGGCCGGGTGCGCGGCGATCTACCTCGATCCGGAGGACCTCCTCGCGCGCTACGGCGCGTCGCCGCTCGCGCCGCCGGGAGAGCGGCTCGCGTCGTAGCGGCGCTCGGGCGGGCTCAGGCGGCGCCGGGCGGGAGCCCGGAGCGCGCTCACCCTGGGGCGGCGCCGAGCCGCTCCCGGAGCGCCTTCCGCTGCGCCTCGTCGATGGACGACGCGGCGGTCGCGCCGTCGCGGCGCTCCACCGAGTAGACGGCGTCGGCCGGCAGGAGGTCGAGGAGCGCGGGGCTCTCGGTCGTGAGCAGGAGCTGACGCTGGGCGGACGCGCCGCGCAGGTACTCGAGGAGCGCCGGGAGCGCGGCGCGATCGACGCCCGCGTCGGGGTGCTCGAAGCCGGCGAGCACGAGCGGGGGCTCCTGCGAGAGCGCCGTGACCATGGCGGCGAGCCGCAGCGTGGCGTCCGGCTCGTCCGCGGCGGCGCGCCAGCGCTCGCGCCCGTCGCCGTCGACGCCGTGGCGCAGCTCCGGGACGAGGAACCCGCCGGACGAGGACGCGCGGGCGCCGTCGACGTCGCCGATCACCTGGGACAGCCCCGCGAGGAACTCGTCCTGCCATCGCTCCTTCGCGAGCGCGCGGAGGACCGAGCCCCAGTTGTCGCCGCTCGCCTTGAGGCGCCGGGAAGCGCTGAGCTTCTGGGGCGAGCGCAGCGTGCGCGGCGCGAGGGAGTAGAGGACCGCCCGGCGCAGCTCGTCGAGCATCGGGGTGAGCGGTCCATCGGAGAGCAGCGGCAGGACGAGCTTCGTGCCGCTCACGGCGATGGGGGCGACGCCGCGGTACGCGAGCGTGCCGCTGCGCCCCTTGTCCTTGCGCGAGAACCCCTTCGGGCTGCCCTTCAGCCGGTCGAAGGAGACCTCGGGCGCGTCGCTGCCGGCGTCGAAGACCTCGCGCAGGCCCGGCTTGACGAGCCGCGTGAGCGCGCTGCGCTGCCACCACGCGGCCGTCTCGCTCTTGACGCGCGCCTCGCCCTCCCGCTCTCCCGGCGCGAGCTGCACGAGCCAGAACCCGTGGCCCTCGGTCCTGGAGACCGCGACCCCGAGCGTGGTGAGCGCGCCGTCGCCGCGCGCGCCCCCCAGCGCGCCGCCGCCGCGCCGGTTCGCCGCCGCCAGATCGAACGCCCCGTTGGCGCACTCGGCGAGGAACCGCACCGCGTCGAGCAGGCAACCCTTGCCCGAGCCGGGCGGACCGACGAGCGCGGTCAGCGACCCGAGCGTGAGCTCGAGCCCAGCCCCGACGCTGCCGTAGTTGCTGACGTAGACGTGGGTGATCATCGCGGCGCGGAGCCTCGGTCCGAGGACGTCCACCCCCCTGCCCGCGCCGCGGGTCCGCTGGCCAGGCGCGCCAGGGAGAGCTTCCGGGACGCTGGAGAGAGCTCCCGGGACGCTCGCACGACCTCCCGGGACGCTCGAACGAGCCCCCGGGACACGCCGCTGCACTCCTGGGGCGCGTCGCATCGCGCTTCCGGGACATGGCACAGTGCTTCCGGGACGTGTCGCCAGGCTCCAGGGACAGCACGCCGGGCTCCAGGGACAGCACGCCAGGCTCCAGGGACAGCACGCCGGGCTCCAGGGACAGCACGCCGGGCTCCAGGGACACCCGGACGGCGTGGGAGAGGTCCCGGAAGCGCCATCTCCTTCACGCCACGGAGAGATCCTGCCGCCCGGGCAGGCTGTCGCCCGTCACGGGCCGGCGATGCGCGGCCCTCGGTCTCGGTACCGTCCTGAAAATCTCCGATGCGCCCCACCCGACGAGGATCATCGAACGCCTCGCCAGCGATGTCCGCAACAAGATCCTTGCGGAAGCAGCACCGCCCCGCGCGGCGAGGCGATCACACCCGCAGGATCGTAAGGCCCGGCACGTAATCGCGCAGGAGCCCCGCATTCCACGCGGTCGCATCGAACGCCCTGGAGTCCCTGGAGCGTTCACCCACGGCTTCCGCCGGAGCCGCTGAGCTCGCCGGTCGAGCGTCGCTTCATGAACGCCACCGGCGAGAGCCCCGCGAGCTCGCGGAACTCCCTGACCAGGTGCGGCTGATCGCAGTACCCGCTCGCAAGGGCGATCTCCGACCACGACCCGCGGGCGACCTGCGCGTTCGAGACGACGCGCTGGAAGCGGGCGATGCGCGCGTACTGCTTCGGCGAGACGCCGACGGTCGCAACGAAGGCGCGCCGCAGGTTCCGCGGGCTGACGTGGAGCGCGCTCGCCGTCTCTTCCACGGTGATCCCTCCGAGCGAGAGCTTCCGGAGCGCGGCGCGCGCGACGGCCGCCGATGCGGGCTCGAACACGTCGGGACCGAGCATGCGTCCCTCGAGGGCGCGTTCGATCGCCTCCAGGCGAGCTCGCGCGGGGTCCCGCGTGACGCCGGTCCCGACCGCCACCAGCTGCTCGAGCAGGGCGTCGGCGCGCCGGCCCCAGAGATCGCGCGCCGGGACGATGCGATCGGCGAGCTCGTGCATCGGCACGCCGAAGAAGGGGTACGCGCCGCCGGGTCGAAAGACCACCTGCACCGCGAGCAGGAAGCGCGGCACGCGCTTGTACACGGCGCGCGTCTTGGGCCCGAGGACGACGAGGTCGGCGCGTTCCGCGTCGAGCAGGCGAAAGACCAGCGACGTCGTGCCGTCGGGCAGCAGGTCGAGGTTCGTGATCGGCGGCGCGATGGCGCGGACGGCGACGACGAAGTTGCGGAGCACACGCGACGCCGGCGCGCCGGCCTCCGGGCGCGGGGCGCGCCGCGCGACGGCCTGTTCGATCGATCCCACCACGTTCGCCATCGTGCGCTCGCCTCGGGCCGCCATCAACCCAGCCGGCCCCGTCCCGGCCGTTTCCTCCAAGATTGCACCCCGGCACGGGCGCACGGTGCGGTCCAGCGAGGGCTCTTCAGCCCGAGCCCCCAGGAGGACCACGATGAACCTCGACCACTACGTCACCCTCGGCCGCTCCGGGCTGCGCGTCAGCCCCCTGTGCCTCGGCGCCATGACCTTCGGCGAAGACCACGGCTTCGGATCCAGCGTCAAGGAGTCCGAGGCGATCCTCGATCGCTTCATCGAGCGCGGCGGCAACTTCATCGACACCGCCAACGCCTACACCAAGGGCCACTCCGAGAAGATCATCGGCGACCACATCGGCCGCCACCCGAGCAAGCGCGACCGGGCGGTGATCGCCACCAAGTTCACCGCGAACCTCTACCTCGGCGACCCCAACGGCGGCGGCGCCGGGAGGAAGGCCATCTTCGCGCAGTGCGAGCAGTCGCTGCGCCGCTTGCAGACCGACTACATCGACCTCTACTGGATGCACGTCTGGGACAAGCACACGCCCATCGAGGAGACCGTGCGAGCGCTCCACGATCTGGTGGCGGCCGGCAAGGTCCGCTACGTCGGCGTCTCCGACACGCCGGCGTGGAAGGTGGCGCAGGCGCACGGCCTGGCAGGCTTCCGCGGGTGGGCGCAGTTCATCGCGCTGCAGATCGAGCACTCGCTCCTCGAGCGCACGGTGGAGGGGGAGCTCCTCCCCATGGCGCGCGAGCTGGGCCTCGGCGTCACGCCCTGGTCGCCCCTCAAGAGCGGCGTGCTCACCGGCAAGTACACGCGGGAGAACGCCGGCAAGCACAAGGCCGATCGCGGCCCGTTCGTGCTCTCCGCGCTCACCGACAAGGCGTACGCCATCGTCGACAAGCTCGTCGAGATCGCCAGCGCTCTCGGCACCACGCCCGCGCGCGTGGCGCTCGCCTGGGTTGTGGCCCGGCCGGGCGTCACGTCCACCATCATCGGCGCGCGCACGCTGGCGCAGCTCGACGACAACCTCGCCTCCCTGGAGGTCGAGCTCGCGCCCGATCAGGTCGCCGCGCTCGACGCGCTCTCGGCGCCGGCGCTCGACTTCCCCGCCGGCTTCCTGCGCATGGCCGGCGCGTTCACGAACGGCGGCATGACGATCAACGGCGAGAGCGCGCCGGCGTGGCCGATGGCGCCGAAGAACGACGGCGAGCGGTACTGACGGTACTGAACACGCGCCGAGCGCCCCGGCGGGGGCGCTCGTCCGAGTCTCCGTCGCGCCAGCGCCCCCCCGGCGCCGTCACGCCCTCACGCCGTCCGCGCGAGCGCGATCACGAGCGCCTCGCCGTCGACGTTGACCTCGCGCCGCTCGGCCTGCCCCCACGCCGCGGGCGCCGCGCCCAGCACGAGCTCGGCGGCGAGCGCCTCCTGCATGAGCATCTCGCGCGCCGCCTCGGCGACCCTGCGCGCCCGCTCGCCGCCGTCGAGCGCCAGCCGGATCCGCTCGGTGAAGCCGAGGTCGAGCTCCTTGCGCAGCCCCTGCACCCGCGAGAGGATCTCCCGGCCGAGCCCCTCGTCGCGGAGCGCGTCCGTGAGCGCCGTGTGCAGCACGACGACCCCCGCGCGGCCGCCCGCCGCCGCGAACCCCTCGCCCGCCTCGACCGCGACGTCGATCTCCTCGGGGCCGAGCTCGACCTGCTCGCCGTCGAGCGCGATCGCGATCTTGCCCTCGGTCGCGAGCGCCGCGCGGAGCGCCGCCGCGTCGGCCTTCGCCAGGACCTGCTTCGCGAGCTGCACCTTCTTGCCGAGCTTCGGCCCGAGCGCGCGGAAGTTCGGCTTGAGCACGTAGCGGACCGCGCTCCCCTCCTCGCCGGGCTTCAGGAAGCGCACCTCGTGGACGTTGAGCTCCTCGGCGATGAGCGGCACGTGCTCGGCGAGCGCCGCCGCGAGCCCCTGCTGCGACAGCACGATGTCGGCCCGCGAGAGCGGCTGCCGCACCTTGAGCTTGTTCGCCGTGCGCACCTGCAGGCCGAGCGAGACGAGCTCGCGCACCGCGCGCATCTCGATCGCGAGCGGCTCGTCCACCGCGGCGGCGTCCGCCTCGGGGAACGCCACGAGGTGGACGCTCTCCGGCTGCGACGCGGGCCACGGCCGCCGCACCAGGTTCTGGTACATGGCCTCGGCGAGGAACGGCGTGAACGGCGCGCTCAGCTTGGCGAGCGCGACGAGCACCTCGTACAGCGTGAAGTACGCGTCGCGCTTGTCCTGGGCAGCGCGCACAGTCCCCGGCGCAACCTCCAGCGTATCGCCGGGAGAGGACGGCGAACGCCGATCCTCGACCCACGTCGGAGAAGGGGCCCAGAAGCGCGCGCGGCTCCGGCGGACGTACCAGTTCGAGAGCGCGTCCACGAGGTCGACCAGCCGCTGCGCCGCCTCGTACAGCCGGTACTCGTCGAGGTGCGCCGTCACCTCCCGCGTCGCGAGCGCGAGCTCCGACAGGATCCACCGGTCGAGGAGCGACCGCTCCCGCGCCGGCCGGTAACCGGCGCTCGCCGCGAGCGCCGCGGGCGACGTGTCCGTCGCGCCCGGGTTCCCCTCCGCGGGCGAGAAGCCGTCGATGTTCGCGTAGATGGTGAAGAACGAGTAGACGTTCCGGAGCTTGACCGCGAACTCCTTCTGGTACGCGCGCACGTTCGTGAGCGAGTGGCGCGTGTTCGTCCACGGCGGGGAGGACGCGTAGAAGAACCAGCGGAACGCGTCGGCCCCGGGCGCGGGCGTCGCCGGGTCCTCGATGAAGACGCGCTGGTCCTGCGGCAGCCTGGGCACGTCGTTGGGCATCACCGAGAGCGCCTTGTCGGCCGGCGAGAGGCCCAGGCGATCGAGGTCTCCGCGCGAGAGCGCGACGATGCGGCGCGGGAGGCGCTTGTTGCCCGTCGTGGGCCTGAGCTCCAGCGTCACCGCCGCGCCCTCGCGATCGGCGCGGTAGACCCGCACCTTCGCCGAGTCGCCCGTGAGATCGAGCCCCTCGTAGTCCTCGCGCGCGATGTAGGCGACGCCGTCCTTCATCGCGCCGATGCCGGCGCCTCCGCCGTCGGCCGCCGCAAACTCCATCCGGACGCGCTCGAGGATGACCTCGGGCGGCGTGTAGTTGCCCTTCGACTTGCTCTCCTTCTTGCCCTCGCGGTCGCAGACGTGCCCGAGCACGACGCACGTCTGGTACGGGTGCGGGTAGCTCCGGACCCGCGACAGCCCGAGCTTCTCCTGCGTGGCCTCGTCGAAGACCAGCGTCGAGACCATCAGCAGCGAGTAGAACCAGCCCCGCGTCTGATCGATCGCCTCGCTGATGAAGTCCGCCGGGAACGCGCGATCGAACAGCTCCTTCGAGCCCTCCGCGTGCGGGTAGCCCCACTGCGCGAACGGCATGCTCCCGCTGTCGAACCAGGCGTCGATGACCTCGGTCACGCGGCGCATCTCGCCGCCGCACGTCGGACAGGGGAACGTCACCTTGTCGATCCACGGCTTGTGGACGATGAGGTGCTCGTTCAGGCCGGGGTCGGCCCTCTTGGCGTCGCGGAAGTGGTCGAAGGCGCGCGGGTTCAGCGCCTCGATCTCGGCGACCGAGGCCGGGGCGAGCTGGTGCTCCTCGTCGTTCGCGCAGACCCAGACGTTGAGCGGCGTCCCCCAGTACCGCTCGCGCGAGAGCGCCCAGTCCACGTTGTTGGCGAGGAAGTCGCCGAAGCGGCCCTCCTGGATGTGCGACGGGTGCCAGCGGACCGCGCGGTTGTTGGCGATCGCCTTGTCGATGTTGTCCCGGGTCCTGATGTACCAGGCCGGCCGCGCGAGCTGGATCAGCGGATCGTCGTCCGCGCGCCAGCAGAACGGGTAGTCGTGGCGGTACTTCTCCTCGTGGACGAGCAGCCCGCGGGCCGCGAGATCCTTGATGATCAGCGGATCGGCGTCCTTCACCCAGAGGCCCGAGAACGCCGTGAGCCCCGGCTCGAACGTGCCGTCCGGCCGCACCGCGCAGAGCATCGGGACGTCGGCGCCCGGCTCGGCGAGCTCCGCGATCCGCCGCCGGTGCGCGCTCCAGTCGTCCTCGCCGAACGCGGGCGCGACGTGGACGATGCCGGTGCCGGAGTCGAGCGTGACGAAATCCGCGCCGAGGACGATCCAGTAGAGCGGCTCCGCCTTGCCGTCCTTCCTGCGCAGGGAGGCGCCCTCGAGCGACCTCGCGAAGGCGTCGAACGGCGGGCGGTAGCGCTTGCCGACGAGCTCGCTCCCCTTGAGCTCGCGGAGGACGGGCAGGTCCCGCTTGAACTTCTTGGCGAGCTCCTCGCGCAGCGCCGCGGCCACGATGAGCTTGCCGGCCACGGGCGCCGCGCCCCCCGCGGGCGCGCCCGCGTCCACGACGACGTAGTCGAACTCGGGCCGGACCGCGGCGTAGCCGTTCGACGGCAAGGTCCACGGGGTCGTCGTCCAGGCGCAGAGCGCGGTGTCCGGCTCGTCGACGAGCGGGAACGCGACGAACACGCTGGGGTCGTCGACCGTCTTGTAGTTCGAGCCGACCTCGGCCGCGCTGAGCGCCGTCCCGCCCTGGGGCCACCACCAGCAGACGCGGTGGCCGCGGTAGAGCAGCCCCTTCCTGTGCAGCTGAGAGAGCGCCCACCAGACGCTCTCGACGTAGCTCCGGTGGTAGGTGACGTAGGCGCTGTCGAGGTCGACCCAGAAGCCGATCTTGTCGGTCAGGTTCTCCCACGCCTCGGTGTATCGGAAGACGGAGTCGACGCAGCGCGAGATGAACGGCTCGACGCCGTACCGCTCGATGTCGGCCTTGCCGTGGATGCGCAGCTCCTTCTCGACCTCGACCTCGACCGGCAGCCCGTGCGTGTCCCAGCCGGCCTTCCGCGGCACGTCGTAGCCGCGCATGGTCTTGTACCGGGGGAAGATGTCCTTCACGGCGCGCGTGAGCACGTGGCCGTTGTGCGGCATGCCGTTGGCGGTCGGCGGGCCCTCGTAGAAGACGAACGTGCCCCGCGAGGGGCCGGTGGCGCGGGTCTCGGCGCGGAGCGTCTTCTCGAAGATGCGGCGCTGCTTCCAGAAGGCGAGGATCTTCGCCTCGTCGGCGGGGAAGTTCAGCTCGGTCGCCACCCTGTCGAACAGGGGCTCGGGCGGGCCGTCGGTCGGGTTCTTCGAGGACGCTTCGGACATGGCCCGGCCTAGTAGCAAGGCCCATTGCCAGCGTCGAGGGAAGCGCTGGTCCGGCGCGGAGCGCGCGCGACGAACGGCAGGGGTGCTAGGATCTGACGATGAGCGCGCAGCACCCGCTATTTCCAGGCAACGCGCCCGAGGTCGAGGCCGCGTTCCAGGCCGTGCCGGACGAGATGGTCGCCGAGATCCTCGACGGGGAGCTGTACACGTTCCCGAGGCCGGCGCGGCCACACACGCGGACGGCGTCGCGGCTGGGCCGTCGCCTCGGGCCGTTCGATGACGATCCGGGCGAGCCTGGCGGATGGGTGATCCTCGACGAGCCCGAGCTCCACCTGGGACCACGGCCCGACAAGGTCGTGCCCGATCTCGCCGGCTGGCGCCGCGAGCGCATGCCCGACGCGATCGGGCCCGAGGACGCGCCCGCACACTACGACGTCGCGCCGGACTGGGTCTGCGAGGTGATCTCCCCGCGCACCGAGCGCGTCGATCGGGGCAAGAAGATGCGGATCTACCGGCGCGAAGGGGTCCGCCACGCCTGGCTGCTCAACCCGGTCGCGCAGACGCTCGAGGTCTACCGGCTCGACGACGGGCGGTGGTCCTTGCTCGACACGTACGAAGGCGACGAGACCGTACGGCCCGAGCCGTTCGACGCGATCGAGCTGCCGCTCGCCGACCTCTGGGCGCGGTAACCGCCGGCCGGGACGGGCGGCGCGGAGCCGCAGCTCACCCAGCGCGCGGCGCCGGCAGCGCGCCGCCGAAGTCGGCGCGGATGGCGGCCACCCCGTCCGCGCCCGCCTCGAGGCAGGCCGGCGCCGAGGCCGCGTCGATGCCGCCGAGGGCGAGGACCGCGACGCCGCGCGAGGCCGCGGCAAGGCGGGCCCGCGCCTCGCGCAGGGCCGCGAGGCCGAGCGGCGGACCCTTGCCCGGCGTCGCGAAGATCGGCGAGAGCACGGCGGCGTCCGCGCCGGCCTCGGCCGCCCGGAGCACCTCGTCGATGCCGTGGCACGCGACGGAGACGAAGGCGCCCGCCCCGAGCAGCGCGCGCGCGTCGGCCACCGCGACCGAGCGGCGGCCGAGGTGGACGCCGTCCGCGCCGAGGAGGAGCGCGAGATCCAGGCGATCGTTGACCAGGAACGAGGCGCCGAGCGCGGCGGTGGCGTCGCGCAGGCGCCTGCCGAGCGCGTGGAGCGCCGCGCCGGAGAGCTCGGGATCGCGGAGCTGCACCGCCACGCGGGCGCGGGCCTCGGGGGGCAGGGCGCCGAACGCCGAGAGCCGCGCGAGCAAGACCGGCTCCGGGACGTCCGCCGCCTGGGTGATGAGGGTCAACCTCGGGGTGAGCATGGCCGTCCTCCAGCGCGCCGGCGGCGGCGCGTCATCGCGCTCCGTCGCCCGGGGGGCGCTCCGCCTCGCCGAGCTCCTCGAGATCCTGCCGGGCCATCCGGGCGAACCGGCTGGAAGGATACCGCTCGACGAGGAAACGCAAGGTGTCCACCTGGGCGCGGCGATCGCCGCTCGCCTTGAAGCGCTCGGCCAGCGCATACAGGGCCTCGCTCGGGTCCTCGTACACGCGACGATCCGGGTCGACCTCGCTCGCGCACTGGTAAGGCGCCTGTGCGACGGCGGCGAAGATCGCGATCGAGCCGAAGGCCGCGCGGAAGCCGGTGAACACGAGCGGCATTCGCCGATGAACGAGCGCGAGCGTCAAGAGGACGCCGCGGCCCCGGCGACGCCGCTCCCCCGGCCGAGCCGCGCGGGCCCGCTCGGCCGGGCGGCCGGTGACGGGGCTAGTTCAGGGAGGCGCCCGTCCGGGCGGCGCCGTTCTCGATCCCGCCCTTCGAGGCCGGGGCGCCGAAGGGCGCGTCGCTCGCGTCCTGACCGCCGGAGCTCGACAGGGGCTCGCCGCAGGCGCGCAGGAGCGACTCGTGGAGGGCGCGCGCGCTGTCATCCCAGTCGCGCCTGCCGGCGAGCTCCGCGATCCGCGCCGGATCGTAGTCGGCCCGGGCGGCGCGGAGCAGCGCCTCCATCAGCACGCCCTGGTTCCCCGGCGGGATGAGCTCGCCGAGCTCGGCGCTGCGCAGGACGTCGGGGATGCCCCCCACGCTCGTCGCGACCACGCGGCGCCCCGAGGCGAGCGCCTCGAGCAGGACGTTGGGCGTGCCCTCGTGCTTGCTCGGGAGGGCGAGGGCGTCGCACGCGCCGAGCCACAGCGACACCTGATCGTGCGGCAAGTAGCCGGTCACCGTCAGCCGGCCGCCCAGACGGGCGGCGGCGGCCCTGCACGCCTGCTCCTCGGCGCCGCTGCCCACGAGCGCCAGCTCGATGTCCGGGTGGACCGGCGCGAGCCGCTCGAACGCCTCGATCAGATCGAGCACGCCCTTGTCGCGGCTCAGGTGGCCGACGAAGACGATCAGCCGCGAGCTCGGCGACTTGCCGAGCGCGGCGCGCGCCTCGGCGCGGTTGCGAGGCTGGAACGTCTTCACGTCGACGCCGTTCATGACGATGTCGATGCGATCGCGCGGCACGCCGAGCGCCGCGACCCCGTCCGCGAGCTTGCGGCTGACCGTGACAACCCGGGCGGCGCGCGTGAGCCCCCAGCCGAGCGGCCGCCGCATCCGCCGGTCGCGCGGGATCACGTCGATGTCCGAGCCGTGCGTCTTGATCACGGCCGGCACCCCGAGCAATCGCCCCAGGCAGACCGCGGCAAAGCCGTCCGGGTAGGCGAAGGCCCCGACGATGACGTCGGGCAACGGACCGCGCCCGATGAGCTCCGGGAGCATCGACGCCGCATACAGCGGGCCGTTCAGGGCGGGCACGATCCTCGGCACGTACAGGTACCGCGGGTGCCTGACCGGCAGCCCGTCGATGACCTCCTCGCGCGGCGCGCTGGCGCCGATAGGCCACTTCGAGAGGCGCTCTATCCCGGGGAACCACGGGATCGTCGCGAGCACCCGGACGTCGCAGTAGCGCGACAGCGCGGCGAACTGCCGCCGATTGTACGGCGCCTCGTCCGGGTGAACCGCGTTCGGAAAGATCTTCGTGATCAGCAAAACGCGCATCCGCCGCAAGAGCTCCTCCTCTCCGAGCGAGCCGGACCAGCGAGCGCCTCGAAAGAGGACGTCGCTCGCGCTCGGTCTCGTATTCGGTCTAGCCAGTCTCGCCAGTCTCGCTCGGTCTCGTCAATGTCGCCAATCTACGCTCAGCATCGCTCATCTCGCTCAGCATCGCTCAGCATCGCTCAGCATCGCTCAGCATCGCTCAGCATCGCTCAGCATCGCTCAGCATCGCTCAGCATCGCTCAGCCTGGCTCAGCGTTCCATTTTGCCTCGCTCGGCATCGTTCGATGTCCCATTTTGCCTCGCTCAGCATCGTATTCGCCCTGGTCAGGTTCGATTCAGTCTCACCTGGTGTCGTATGTCGTTACACGTCCAGACCGACCCGATGACCGACCCGTCCGTTGCCGTCGTCCCGTCCAGCGGCCGGCCCGGAGGCCCCCGCGGGGGTCGACCACGCGCGCGCCCGGGACGGGGCGTCGCCCCCGCGCCGCCTGGCGATGAGCTCGTCGAACAGGCGCACGTGCCCGTCGACCATCGCTTCCAGGCTGAACTGCTCGGTGAACTTCGCGGGGCCGCGCGCGCGCGCTCGCTCGCGGAGCTCCCCGTCGCGGGCGACCCGCGAGAGGTGCTCGACCAGCGCACCAGGGTCCTTCGACGGGACGAGGAACCCGTCGACGCCGTGCTCGACGATCTCGGGGACGCCGCCGACGCGGCTCGCCACGATCGGCTTGCCGAGCGCGAGCGCCTCGAGCAGCGCGAGCGGCAGCCCCTCCCAGAGCGACGGGAGCACGTAGGCGTCGAACGCGGAGACGAGCTCCGGCACGTCCGAGCGATACCCGGGGAAGATCACCCGGTCGCCGAGCCCCGCGTCCCTGGCCCGCTGCTCCAGCTCCGGCCGGAGCGGGCCGTCGCCGGCGATGACGAAGCGCGCCTCCGGCGCGCGCCGCAGCACCTCGGGCGCCGCCTCGAGGAGGTAGCGGAGCCCCTTCTGCTCGATGTGCACCACGGCGCACCCGAACACGAACTCCCGCTCGCCGATGCCGAGCTCCGCGCGGACGCGCGCGCCCGCGCCGCTCTCGCGGGCGCGGGCGAAGCGCGTCCCGTCGATGCCGTTGTGAATGACGCGGACCGGCGCGCGGACCTTCACGTCGTCGACAAGGATGCGCCTGAGGTCGTGCGACACGGCGACCATCTCGTCGGCGAGGTGAGCGTAGTAGCCGAACTTGCGCCGATCGAAGCCCTTCGCCCGGTTGATCTGGTTGTGCTCCGAGTAGACGACCAGCGGCCGATTGCGGAGCAGGCGCGCCGCGAAGCCAGCGAAGATGAGCGGAGCACGGTTGTGGACGTGGACGATATCGACCGAGCGCTGGTGAAAGAAGCGCCGGATCCACAGCAGCGCCTCTGGATCGCTCTTGAGGCCCGGCAGCACCGGCCGGAGGTCCTTCGTGATCACGAGGCACTTCGAGCGGGGGAGCTTGACCTCCGAGAACAGCCGTCCCTCGCCGTCGAGGCAGATCAACGAGAGGTCGAAGCCGTGATCGCCGAGGCGATCGAGGAGGCTCAGCACCACCTTCTCGAGCCCGCCGACCTCGAGGTTGTTCACGACCATGCAGACGTTGGGCTTGCTCATATTCTCCTGAGCGGACCGTCAGGTCGCCGCGGTCGTCGTCGGAGCGCCGTGACGCGCCACGACAGCGTGTCGACCGTGCGATGAGCGTTCCGTGTCATTTTGGCTCAGGTAGGTGAGCGTATCATGACATGCGGATGCCGTTCGCTTGACGTGGCGGCGCCGCAAGAGCGCCGTGCTGGACGTCGGAGTTGCTCGTTCATCATCCCTCATCGCGCCCGCGAGCGCCTCCCGCATCGGTGGAATATGCCGGGAACGCGAGCGCGCGGAGATCGTGGTGCGGGGCCACACCCGCGGCGCCGCGCTACAGCGCGGCGATCTTGCCCTGCTCCGGCGATGACGCCGTCGCATAGAGCTTCTTCGGCATCCGCCCCGCGAGATACGCCATCCGACCGGCCCTCACCGCGTCCTTCATCGCGTGCGCCATCAAGATCGGGTCCCGCGCGCCCGCGATGGCCGTGTTCATCAATACCCCATCACACCCGAGCTCCATCGCCACCGCGGCGTCGCTCGCTGTCCCGACTCCCGCGTCCACGATCACCGGCACCTTCGCTGTCTCTCGGATGATCATCAGGTTGTACGGGTTGCGGATGCCGAGCCCGCTGCCGATCGGCGCCGCCAGGGGCATCACGGCCGCGCACCCGATGTCTTCCAACTTACGACAGACGATCGGGTCATCCATGCAGTAGGGCAGCACCGTGAAGCCCTCCTTCACCAGGATCCGCGCCGCCTCGAGCGTCGCCTCGTTGTCCGGGAACAGCGTCCGTTCGTCGCCGATGACTTCGAGCTTCACGAGATCGGACAGGCCGAGCTCGCGCGCGAGCCGGCAGGTGCGGACCGCGTCCTCGACGGTGGTGCAACCGGCCGTGTTCGGCAGGATCGTGACGCGTCCCTGCTGGAGCAGCGACATCATCGACCCCTCGCCCCGCTCCTTCAGGTTGACGCGGCGGAGGGCCACCGTGACGACCTCCGCGCCGGACGCTTCGAGCGCGCGACGGGTCTCATCCAGGTCCTTGTACTTGCCCGTCCCCACGAAGAGGCGGGAAGTGAACGTGTATCTGCCGATCGTCAACGCGTCGCTCGTCATCGCAGGCTCCTCGGGTCTCGACCCAGACGATCTGCTAGTCGGACCGGGACACAGGGTCCAGCGCGTCGACGAAAACCGGCGCTTCCGGCGCGCCTCGCTCGGCAGCATGGTATCTTTGCGCCCATGTCTCCCAGAGCTCTTGGCATAGCCCTCCTCGTCGCGTTGCCTCCAGCGCTCACGCTCACGCCCCTCCCGACAGCGGACAGCCATGCGCAGGTCGGCCAGGAACGCGCCGGGGTGAGCCGCGGCGCGCTGCTGTCCGGTCCGCGCGCGGCGCAGGCGGCCGTGGCCATTCAGCTCTCGCTGGACGAGCTCGTCGCCGCGGCCTCGTACGTCGTGGTCGCGACCGCGATCGAGCAGCGCAGCCAGTGGGAAGAGCTCGGCGGGGCCAGGAGGATCGTCACCTACACCCGCCTCTCGATCGACAGGGCCGTGGCCGGACAGCCCGACGGCGAGGTCTGGGTCAGGACGCTCGGGGGCGTGGTCGGGGACGTCGGACAGCACGTGTCGGGCGACGCGCAGCTCGCGATCGGCGCGCAGGCGATGGTCTTCGTCTCCAGGGCGGGCTCGGCCCTGGTCGTCTCCGGGATGGCCCAGGGCCACTACCCCGTCGTCGACGGCGAGGACAAGCCGAGGGTCGAAGGCGGGGCCGGCGCGCGGCGCGTCGCCGTGCGGCGGCTGGCCGCGAGCCCCGACAGCGGGACCGTCCTGCCGCGGCCGGGCCCCGCGATCTCGGCCCGCGAGCAGCTCATCGGCGCGGCGCTCGACACGGCGATCGACGCGGTGAACCAGGCATGGAAGGCGAAGCATGCGCAGAAGTGACCTCGCGCCGCGCCCCGCTGGCGCGCGCCGCCCCGCGCGCGCCCACGCCATCGCCTCGGCCTGCAGCGCGCTCGTCGCCGCGGCGCTCGCCTACCCCGGGGACGCCCTGGCCTTCTGCCGCACGAGCGTCTGCCCGCCGGAGAAGACGGCGTCGGGGAAGGCGGAGACCGCGGCGGTCTGCACGCCGCCGCAGGGCAACGACTGCGGCACCCCGCTCGCCTGGCCTTCGCCCTGCGTGAGCTACTCCCTCCAGGAGGACGCCTCCGCCCAGGTGTCGCTCCAGGAGGCGGAGGCGATCTTCGAGCAGGCGTTCGCCGCGTGGACGGAGGCCGACTGCGGCGACGGGCAGACCCCGCGCATGGAGGTCACCTACCTGGGCCCGGTCGCGTGCGACGCGCACGAGTACAACAAGCGCAAGGCGAACGCGAACATCATCATGTTCCGGGACGACGGGTGGCCGTACCTCGACAGCGGGAACACCCTCGCGCTCACGACCGTCACCTACCACCTCAAGACCGGCGAGATCTACGACGCGGACATGGAGGTCAACTCGTTCGACGTGGTGCTCTCGCACGGCGACGAAAGCGGCTCGTTCGACCTCCTGAGCATCGCCACCCACGAGGCCGGCCATTTCCTCGGGCTCTCGCACTCGATCGAGCCCAGCGCGACCATGGTCGCGGGCTACCGGCCGGGGCTCCGCGACCTCTCCCAGGACGACCGCGACGGGATCTGCGCGGTGTACCCGCCCGGGGAGCCGATCAAGGGCTGCGACCCCACGCCGCGCCACGGCTTCTCTGCCCTGTGCGCCGCGGATCAGCCCGAGGTGAAGGAGTCGGGCTGCGCCGCGGCTCCGCGCGGCAACGCTGGCCAGGGCGGGCGCGGCGGAGAGCTCGTCCTCGCCGCGCTCGCGCTGGTCGGCGTTGCCGTGCGGGCGCGGCGCGGCGCGGCCGCGCGGGCGGGCCGGGAGGAGGCCTGCTGAGCCAGAGCCCTCCTGTCCTGGTCGAGCGCGAAGGCGAGCTCGCCCGGCTGGTCGAGCGCGCCAGCCGCGCCGACGCGCTCGCGGTCGACGTGGAGGCCGACGGGCTGTTCGCGTACCGGGCGCGGCTCTGCACCGTCCAGCTCGCCTTCCGCGAGGGGGACGACATCGCGGTCGGGGTCGTCGACGCGCTCCGCGTGCCTGTCGCGCCGCTCGCGCCGCTCCTCGGCGCCGCGGGCCCGCCCAAGGTGCTGCACGACCTGACCTTCGACGCGCGCATGCTCGCCGAGGCGGGCGCGCCGCTCGGTGGCGCGCACGACACCTCGGTCGCCGCGCGCATGCTGGGGTGCGCGGCGACGGGGCTCGCCGCGCTGCTCCTCTCGGAGCTCGACGTGAAGGTCGACAAGCAGCTCCAGCAGCACGACTGGGGGCGCAGGCCGATCGAGGACGCCGAGCTGCGCTACCTGGCCGACGACGTGCGCCACCTGCTCCCGCTCCGCGCGCGGCTCGCGGAGCGCAGCCGCGCCCTCGGGATCGACGAGGAGATCGAGGAGGAGTGCGCCTACAAGCTCGCGACCGCCCTCGGGCCGCCGCGCGATCCGCGGCCCGCGTACGCGCGCATCAAGGGGGCCCAGGCGCTCGATCCGCAGGGCCGGGCGATCCTGCGGCGGCTCGTGGCGGCGCGCGAGGCCGCCGCCGAGGGGGCGGACGTGCCCTCTTTCAAGATCGTCGCCAGCGACGTGCTGCTCGATCTCGCGCAGCGGAGGCCTGCCAGCGCAGACGACGTGCGCGCCATCCGCGGGGCCGCGGCGGGCCGCGCGGCCGGGTGCGTCGCGGCGTGGCTCCGCGCGGTCGAGCAGGGGCGCAGCGACGGCGACGTGCCCGAGGACGAGCGCGCCCTCTTCCAGCAAGCCCGCCCGCCCAGGAAGGAGCTCGCCGCGCGGCGCGCGGTGGAGACCCGGATCGCGGCGTGGCGCAGGGCCGAGGCGAAGGCGCGGAAGGTGGACGAGCAGGTCGTGCTGCCCGGTCACTGCGCGCAGGATCTCGCGGAGATCGCGCTGGCGGAGGGCCACGCCGGGGACGAGGCGATCGCCGCCGCGATCGCGCGCATCCCGGGGCTCGGCGCGGGACGGCTCGCGCGTTACGGCCGCGCGCTCGCGGCGCTCGTGGCCGCGGCGCAGCCGGGCGAGCCGCCTGCCGCCGCGAGGTAGCGCCGCGCGTCGGCTCCGCGTGTCGGTCAAGCAGGTCGGCTAAGCAGGTCGGTTCCGCGCGTCCGCGATCCCCTGCGGGATCTCCGACACGTGGAGCCCGCTGCGAGCGAGCGCACGTGGCGCGCGCGCCGCCCGGTCGACAGAGCCGCCGGGCGATGGAATAGCAGGGCCCATGCCCTCGACCGATCATCCCAAGGCGCCGAGGCGGCTCCGCCTTTGGCCGCCGGCGATGTGGCTCCGCGCCCCGCTCGCCTTCGCGCTCGTGTTCGGGTGCGCCCTCCTGGGGGCGAGCGCCGGAGAGCTGTCCGCTCCGCCGCCGCCGCCGTCGCCGCCGCCCGCGGCGAACGCCGAGGTCGGCCCGGAGCCGGAGGCGACCCCGGTCGCGCCCGACTCGCCTCGAGCCTCCATGCGCAGCTTCGTCGAGCTGTGCCGCGCGGGCGACTACGCCGAGGCCGCGCGCTACCTGGACGTGCCGCCGAGGGCGAACGGCGCGGCGCTCGCGCAGAAGCTCAAGGCGGTGCTCGATCGGCACCTCTGGCTGGAAGTGGAGACGCTCTCGCCGAACCCGCAGGGGGACACGCAGGACAACCTCGGGGCGGGCGTGGAGCAGCTCGGCAAGATCCCGACGCGGACGGGGCCCCAGCCGGTGCGCCTCGTGCGGCGCACGACGCCCGACGGCGTGCGCTGGATCTTCTCGCGCGCCACGGTGGAGCGCGTCGACGAGTGGTACGCGCGGCTCGAAGATCGCTGGCTCCGCGATCACCTGCCGCCGGCGCTCCTGCGCCCCGGCCCGCGCGAGCTGCTCTGGTGGCAGTGGCTCGCGCTGCCGGTCCTCGCGCTGGCCAGCTGGCTCGTCGGCGCGGTGCTGAGCTACCTCGTCCGCGCCCTGCTCCGCCGCCTCGTCGTCCGGACGGAGTCCACGCTCGACGACGTGCTCCTCGGGGGGACGCGCGGTCCGCTCACGTTCGCGGCGGCGCTCCTCGTGATCACGGCCGCGCTCCCGTGGCTCGGGCTCTACCTGCCGGCCGACGAGTTCCTCGACAAGGTGCTGCGCGCCGGCGTCTTCGTCGCCGTGTTCTGGTTCGCCCTGCGCACGATCGACGCCGTCGGCGGCCGCCTGCTCGCCGCCCCCGCGACGCGCGACAACCCCGCGGCGCGCTCGCTCGTGCCGCTCATGGGGCGGATCGCGAAGGTCTCGATCGTGATCATCGGCGTGATCGCCGTGCTCTCGGAGCTCGGCTACCCGGTGGCGAGCCTCATCGCCGGCCTCGGCATCGGCGGCGTCGCGCTGGCCCTCGCCGCGCAGAAGACGGTGGAGAACCTCTTCGGCTCGGTCGCGATCGGCATCGACCGGCCGTTCCAGGTCGGCGACTTCGTGAAGGTCGACGCGCTCCTCGGCACCGTCGAGAGCATCGGGCTCCGCTCGACGCGGATCCGCACGCTCGATCGGACCGTCGTCACGATCCCGAACGGCAAGCTGGCCGATCTCCAGATCGAGTCGTACACGGCGCGCGACAGGATCCGCCTCGCCTGCGTGCTGGGGATCGAGCGCGACACGTCGCCCGAGCAGCTCCGCGCCATCGTGGAGGAGTGCGAGCGGGCGCTGCGGGAGCACCCGAAGATCTGGCCCGACGACGTCGTCGTGCGCTTCATCGGCGTCGGGCCCTCGTCGCTCGACGTCGAGGTGATGGCCTGGTTCCAGACGACCGACTTCGGGGAGTTCCGGGAGCTCCGGCAGGCGATGCTGATCACCTTCCTGCAGATCATCGACATGGCCGGATCGAGGCTCGCGTACCCGACGCAGACGCTGCACGTCGCGCCGCGCGGAGGGGAGCACCCGCAGCCGGAAGCGGCCGCGGCGGGCCGCCCGGCTAACGGGCGGCGCGCGCCGCGGCGGGCGCCATCGGCTGAAGCCCCGCCTTCTCGATGAGCGCGCGGTCCTCGTCCTGGCCGGGGTTCGGCGTGGTGAGCAGCCTGTCTCCGTAGAAGATCGAGTTCGCCCCCGCGTACATGCAGAGCAGCTGCGTCTCGCGCGAGAGCTCCGTCCGCCCCGCGGACAGGCGCACCATCGCGCGCGGCATCATGACCCGCGCGACCGCGATCATCCGGACGAACTCGATCGGATCGACCGGGGGGAGGCTCTCGAGGGGCGTCCCGGGCGAGCGCACGAGCGCGTTGATCGGCACGCTCTCCGGGTGGGGGTCGAGGCGCGCGAGCTCGACGAGCATCTCGCAGCGGTCGGCGATCGACTCGCCCATGCCGATGATGCCGCCCGAGCAGACGGTGATGCCCGCCCGCCGGACGTTGCGCAGGGTGACGAGCCGCTCGTCGTACGTGCGCGTCGAGATGATGGATTTGTAGGCCTTCCGCGAGGTGTCGAGGTTGTGGTTGTAGGCGTCGAGGCCGGCCTCCTTCAGGCGGCGCGCCTGGTCGTCGGTGAGCATGCCGAGCGTGCAGCACGCCTCGAGGCCGAGGGCCTTCACGCCGCGCACCATGTCGAGGACGCGCTCGAAGGCGGGGCCGTCCTTCACCTCGCGCCACGCGGCGCCCATGCAGAACCGCGTCGAGCCGCCCTCGCGGGCGCGCTCCGCGGCGGCGAGGACCGCGCCGACGTCGAGCATGCGCTCCGGCCCGACCTCGGTCTCGTAGTGGCTCGACTGCGGGCAGTAGGCGCAGTCCTCGGGGCAGCCGCCCGTCTTGACGCTGAGCAGGGTGCAGAGCTGGACCTCGTGCTCGCCGTGGAACGCGCGGTGGACCGCGCGGGCGCGGTCGATCAGCTCGAAGAGCGGCAGGTCGTGCAGGGCCACCGCCTGCTGGACGGTCCAGTCGTGGCGGGGCGCGCCCGCCGACGGGGCGTGCCCGGCCGGGCCGCTGCATCCATTCCTGTGCTCCGCCGCCTCTCGTTCGATCCCTTCGAGCATGGGCTCGCTCATAGCCGGGCTTGAGGCGCCGCCGCAAGCAAGGCGCGATCGAGCGTGAAATGAGCCGCCAAGGCGCCAAGGGCGCCAAGAACAGAAAATATCTCGGCGTCTTGGCGGGCTTGGCGGGCTTGGCGGTTCGAAATTCTGCTCCGTTCCGGCGGCTTTGACCCGATTGCCGCCTCTAGAGCGCCGTCACTGCCTTCGCTGTCTCCTTGGCGATCGCCCCCTGGGCGACGAGCTGCCTGAGGTGCGCGTCGAAGGTCTGCATGCCGTACGGCGTGACCCCCTTCTCCATCAGCTCGCGCAGCGACGGGCTCCCCTCCGGCCGGCGGATCGCCTCGCGCACCGCGGCCGTCCCGACGAGCACCTCGGCGGCGAGGACCTCCCCCGCGCCGTCGCGGCGAGGGAGCAGGCGCTGCGCGACGACGCCCTGGAGACAGTCGGCCAGCCGGTCGCGCACCTCGCTCGGGCTCTTGCCGAGCGCGATCAGCCGCCCGAGCGCGCGCGTGACGTCCGCCGAGCTGACCGCCGCGAGCACGAGGTGCCCGGTCTCCGCGGCGTGGAGCGCGAGATCCAGCGACTCGCCGTCGCGGAGCGCGCTGATGAGCACGACGTCCGGGTCCTGCCGCAGCGCGGAGCGCAGCGCGGTCGGGAAATCCGCGGTGTCGACGCCGATCTCGCGCTGGCTCACGCTGGAGCGGTTGTCCTCGTGCACGTGCTCGATCGGATCCTCCAGGGTCACGATGTGGCGCGGCACGGTCGCGTTGATGTGCCCGACGAACGCGGCGAGGGTCGTGCTCTTGCCGCTGCCGGCCGTGCCCGCGACGAGGACGAGGCCGTGATCGTGCTCCGCCATCGCCCGGACCGCCGAGGGCACGCCCAGCTCCTCGAACGTCGGGATCTTGAGCGGAATGCTCCGCAGGATGATCGCGAGCGAGCCGCGCTGGCGATAGATGTTGACGCGAAACCGGCCGAGGCCCGGGACGACGTACGCGGCGTCGAGCTCCTGGAGCGTGGCGAGCAGCTCGCGCGAAGGGCGCCCGGCGAGCAGCACCCGCGCGGCGGCCTCGCTGTCCTCGGGCCGGATCCTGTCGACGCGGAAGTAGACCATGTCGCCGCGCACCCGCGCGCCCGGCGGCTGACCGACCTTGAGGTGGATGTCGCTGGCGTGGGCGGCAAGCGCCTTGCCGAGGAGCTGATGGAGGAAGGCCTCGGAGGTGTACGGCGTCGTCACGGGGGGCAAGGTACCAAATTGGAACCCGACCGGCCCAAAGCGCGGCTGCACGAACCGAAGGCCCACAGAGCGCCGCGCCGCCGCGCGGGACGGCCGCGCGCCCGCGCCGCCGCGCGGGACGTCAGGGACGCGGCGCCGCCGGGCCTCCCGCGGCGCCCGAGACGGAGCCCTCGGGATCCAGATCTGCCGGAATACGGAGAGGATCGACGAGCCCCCGCTCGGCGAGCGCGCGCGCCGCCGAGATCGCGAGCGCGCGCTGGTCCGAGGGGAGGTCGCGCCGGCCCGCCAGCTCGACCAGGGCCGCGGCCGCGCCGCGCGCCCCGTCCGGGTCGAGCGGCTCGCGCGGGCGCGGCGGCCGCCCGGCGATCCCGAGGAGCGCCTCGAGCAGCGGCGGGAGCGACGGCCCGGACGCCGCGCGGGCGCGCTCGGCGAGCGGCCCGAGCGCCAGGTCGGCGTCATCGGCGTGCGGCAGCGCGCGCAGGGCCGTGAGCGCGATGTCGCCGCCGTCGTCGAGCGCGGCGAGGAGGCCGGAGGCGCCCTCGGCCTCGGCCAGCCGGGCGCACTCCAGCGGGTCGTCCCCCGCGGCGAGGCGCCAGCGCGGATCGGTGAGGCGAGGGCTCGGCGGGCGCGGCGCCAGGGAGGGCGAGGCGGCGGCCGAGGCGGGCGACGCAGCGGGGCTCCCCGACGCAGCGGCGCTCCCCTGCTCGCGGCGACAGCCGAAGGGCGCGAGCAGGACGAGCGCGACGGGCGCGACGAAGGCGAGGCGCGCCGCGGCAGGCGCCCTCCGCCGCGCGCGGCGGACGCCCTCGCGGCCCCTCCCCTGCGTCACGGCTGATCGAGGATCGAGAGCGACCGCTTCGTGGGCGCGTTCTCGGGCTCTTGCCGCGCGTTGTACTCGTCGACCACCCGGTTGATGTGCATCGAGCAGAACTTCGGGCCGCACATCGAGCAGAACTCCGAGGTCTTGAAGTACTCCTGGGGGAGCGTCTCGTCGTGCATCGCCTGGGCCGTCTCCGGATCGAGCGAGAGCGCGAACTGCTGCTTCCAGTCGAAGGCGTAGCGGGCGCGGCTCAGCGCGTCGTCGCGATCCCGCGCGCCCGGGCGCTTCCGCGCCACGTCCGCGGCGTGGGCCGCGATCTTGTAGGCGATGAGGCCCTGCTTGACGTCCTCGGGGTTCGGCAGGCCGAGGTGCTCCTTCGGCGTCACGTAGCAGAGCATCGCGGCGCCCGCGAAGCCGGCCATCGTCGCGCCGATGCAGCTCGTGATGTGGTCGTAGCCAGGCGCGAAGTCGGTGACGAGCGGGCCGAGCACGTAGAACGGCGCCTCGTGACAGAGCTCCATCTCCTTCTGCACGTTCATCGCGATCTGATCGAACGGCACGTGCCCGGGGCCCTCGATCATCACCTGCACGTCCTTCTCCCAGGCGCGCTTCGTGAGCTCGCCGAGCGTCTTCAGCTCGGCGAACTGGGCCGCGTCGCTGGCGTCGTGGAGGCAGCCGGGGCGGAGGCCGTCGCCCGCCGAGATCGTGACGTCGTACTTGGCGCAGACCTCGAGCACCTTGTCCCAGTGGGTGTAGAACGGGTTCTGCTTGTGGTGCTCGATCATCCACTGCGCCATGATCGAGCCGCCGCGCGAGACGATGCCGGTGATCCGGCCCTTCACGAGCGGCAGGTGCTCGAGCAGCACGCCCGCGTGGATCGTGAAGTAATCGACCCCCTGCTTCGCCTGGTGCTCGAGCATGTCGATGAGGTCCGCGGCCGTCATCTTGGCGGTGCCCTTGCACGCCTCGAGCGCCTGGTAGATCGGCACCGTCCCGATCGGCACGGGGGAGTCCGCGATGATCGCGCGGCGGATGCCGTCGATGTCGCCCCCGGTCGACAGGTCCATCACGGTGTCTGCGCCGTACTTGATGGCGTAGCGCAGCTTCTCGAGCTCGCCGCTCACGTCGCTCGTGGTCTGGCTGTTGCCGATGTTCGCGTTCACCTTGCAGAGCGACGCGATGCCGATGCACATCGGCTCGAGGTTCAGGTGGTTCTTGTTCGCGGGGATGATCATCCGGCCGCGCGCGACCTCGCTGCGGATGAGCTCGGGCGCGAGCTTCTCACGGCGGGCGACGTACTCCATCTCCTCCGTGACGACGCCCTTCCTCGCGAAGTGCATCTGGCTCTGGTTCGGGCTCCCGGCGCGCTTGCTCACCCATTCGGACCGCAACATCGACGACCTCGCTTTCGAGGTGGGCGGTTTAGGTCGCGACCGCGCGCGACGCAAGCGCCGCGTCGCGCCTGGCCGCCCGACCTCGAGGCGGCGAGAAAGCGCGCCTCCACCAGCGCTCGCCCAGCGCTCGCCGCGAGCGCGCCGCTGTCCACGCGCGCGCCGCCGTCAGGGCGGCGGCGCCTCGGGGAGCTCGGTCATCATGCCGAGCGTCTGGGCGCCGGCGGCCTTCGCGCCGTCGAGCACCTCCACGACGGTGCCGTAGACGGCGCCGTCGTCGGCGACGACGAAGACGATCCTGTCCTGAGGCCTGCTGTAGCGCTCGATCAGCGGCCTGAGCGCGCCCACGAGCTCGGCGCGCTCGACCCGCGCGTCGTTCACCCGCAGCTCACCTTGCGCGCTCACCCGGACGACGAGCTGGTCGGGCGGCGGCGGGGTGTCCTGCTTGACCTGCTCGGTGTCCGGCACGCGCACGCCGATGTCCTTCTCGAGCAGCGGCGTCACGACCATGAAGATGATGAGCAGCACCAGCACGACGTCGACGAGCGGCGTCACGTTGATGTCGGAGTTCAGGGGCACCGCCGGCTTGATGACGAACTTCCTCTTCGCGCTCATCGCCGCTATCTCCCCTTCCGCTCCTCGACCGCCAGCGAGACGCTCTTCGCGCCCGACTTGCGCGCCGTCTCCATCACCCTGCGGACGTCGCCGAACGAGAGGCGCTGGTCCCCCTTGACCAGCACCTTGCGCCCCGGCTGCGCCGCGAACTCGCGCGAGAGCCGCTCGGCGAGCCCGGCGTCATCGTACCTGTCGTTCTCGACCCACACCGTCTTCTCCAGCGTCACGGAGAGGATCAGCGGGTCCACCTCCTTCTTCTCCTCGTCCACCTCCGCGGCCTGCGGCAGCTTCACGTCCTTGCCGCGCTGGAGCATCGGCGTGACGACCATGAAGATGATGAGCAGGACGAGGACGACGTCGACGAGCGGCGTGACGTTGATCTCGCTCTTGGGGCCCCTCTGCGGGCCGACACCCATCCCCATCGGAACGCTCGCTTCCCTGCTGGGCGCGTCACCGCCCGCCGCGCCGCGGGCGCGAGGCGCCGGGCGCCGCGCTCCGCGGAGAGGCGCGCGGGGTGTCGCGCGGGTCCCCTGTCAAGCAGCCTCTTCGGCGGCCGGCGCGAGGCGCCCGTCGAGCCGCTTCGCCACGACGTCGAGGAGCTCGTTCGACGACTCCGAGATGTCGATCGCCCGGGCTTCGACCCAACCCTGGAGATAGTTGTAGCCCATGACGGCCGGGATCGCGACGATCAGCCCGAAGGCGGTCGTGATGAGCGCCTCCGCGATACCCGCCGAGACGGTGCCGAGGCCGCCGGAGCCAGCGGCCGCCATCTGCTGGAACGCCGTCACGATGCCCATGACCGTCCCGAGCAGCCCGACGAAAGGCGCCGTGGATCCGACCGTGGCGAGCAGGCCATAACCTCGCTTCAGGCTGAGCACCTCGCGCTGCGCCTGCCGCTCGAGCGCCCGCGAGACCGACTCGAACACGCCGTCGCGCTCGTGCCCCTGCGCCGGAAGCCGCGAGGGCGCGCTCGAGGCATAAGCGGCGAGCCCGGCGCCGATGACGCGCCCGAGATAGCCGATCTCGCCGCCAGGCCGCGCGGCGGTCCAGGCCCCCTCGAGCTCGCCCCGGGCGAGCATCGGCCCGACCCGCGCCGCGAACGCGCGGGAGGCGGCGCGCGACAGGAACGACACGACGAGGCGCTCGCCCAGGACGATCAGCGACGCAACGGACATGATGGCCAGCGCGAAGACAATCAGCTTCGCGAAGAGCCCCATGTGGCCCCATAGCTCGTTCAACGTGAATTGCATCGTCTCGCGCCTCCCGGCGCCCCATGTCGCGTGGTGGTTTTGGTGCTGCTGGAGCAACACCCCTGGTGCTGCTGGAGCAGCACCTCTGTGGATACCGAGCGGACTCGGCAGCACCGCAGCGCCGACCTACCCGTACCCTTCTCCACTACATACTCCAGCGGCTCAATAACACCCCTGCGCGCCCGGACGTCAAGGGAGCTTGAGCCGGATGGGGAACACGTAGTCCACCGAGACCGGGCGCCCCTGATACATGACGGGGGTGTAGCGATGCGTCGCGAGCGCATCGAGGATCGCCCGATCCATGTGAGGAAGCGACTTGGCCATCCGGCAGCCGGTCAGCGAGCCGTCCAGCTTGATGATGCACTTGACAATCGCGAGCCCCTCGACGCGCGCGGCGAGCGCCTCGCGCGTGTACTGCGGGTCGCGCCCCGCGATCCTCGAAGGGCGGGTCATTCCGGCGCCGAACGCCAGCACCACGTTCTGCGGCGGCGCCGTGCTGCCCACCTGGCCGCCGACCTTGCCGCCCAGCTGACCGCCGACCTCGCCGCCGACCTCGCCGCCGACGGTGCCGCCCTGAACGCCGCCCTGGACTCCCCCCTCGACGCCGTCCGGCTGCTCCGGCGCATCCTCCTTGACCGGCTCCGGCTTTGGCTCTGGCTCACGCGCCTTGGCCTTGGGCTTCTCCGGCATGTCGTAGATGGTGTCAGGCGTCTTGACGGGCTTCGGCTGCTCGATGCGCTCCACCTTCGCCGGGCGCTTCGCGCCGCCGCCCGGAGGCGGCGGTGGCGGAGGAGGAGGCGGCGGCGGCGCCGGGGCGAAAAATGTGACCTCGACGTCCTTCGGCTTCTCGGTGCGAGGACGCGTGGCCTGCCAGAGGATGGCCCCCGCGACCGCCACGTGGGCGATGATGGAGAGCGCTGTCCCCGTCCCTAGCCGCCCCTGGGTGGCGGTAGCGCGACCGAGTACCGAGTCGAACATGAGGGGTCGTAACTCCTAGGACTCGAGCCGATCGAGGTAGAGAAGCCGCGACGTATGGAAGCGTGCGGCGCCTACCCGGAGTGTACAAGCGCGCGAGTCCTACAAAAAAGTCTATTGTCTGGCGCGATTCCTGTCTAGGGTAAGGAAGGACTCGAGGGGCATACATTTCTGGAGGGAATTCCGTGAAGTTTCTCGAAAAGAGGCTGGAACACGGAGGGCGCTCACGTGCGCCGTTGGGGCCGTGGGCGGCGTTGCTGCTGCTCGCGATGACTTTGTTGACCGCGTACCCTGCGTTCGCGCAGACGGGCAGCGGCGTGCTCCTCGGGCGGGTAGTCGACGCGTCGAACAGGGCGCCGGCCGCCGATGTGGTCGTGACGGCGACATCGCCAGCGCTGCAAGGGGAGCAGCTGGTCGTCACGGACGGCACTGGCCAGTACCGTATCCCGAACCTGCCGCCGGGCGACTACACACTGCGCTTCGAAAAGGACACGTTCAAGCCGTACGCGCGCGGCGGGATCGCGGTCCGCGCCGCGACGACCATCCGCGTCAACGTCGAGCTGCTCCCGGAGGCGCTCAAGGCGGCGGAGATCGTCGTTGTCGGCCGCGCGCCGACGGTCGACGTCGGCTCGAGCAGCGTGAGCCAGAGCATCACCCAGGACTTCACCCGGCGCATCGCCGTCTCGCCCCCCACGGGCAAGGGCGCCACGACCCGCTCCTTCGAGTCGGTCGCCGCGACCACGCCCGGGGCGCAGGCCGACAACTTCGGCACGTCCATCGCCGGCACCTCCTCCCCCGAGAACCAGTACGTGATCGACGGCCTGTCGGTGAACGACCCGGCCTACGGGATCATCGGCACGCCGCTCACCATGGAGTTCATCAAGGAGGTCAACGTGGTGGCCGGCGGGTACATGCCCGAGTTCGGCCGCGCGACCGGGGGTGTCCTCGATGTCATCACGAAGAGCGGCGGCAACGCGTTCCAGGGCTCGGTCTTCTTCAACATCGCGCCCGGCATCTTCGAGGGCGCGCCCAAGGCGGTCCGCCGCCAGGGCGAGACGATCCAGACGGACGAGACCCTGTCGTCGATCCGCGACTACGGGTTCGAGGTCGGCGGCCCCATCCTGAAGGACAAGCTCTGGTTCTACGCGGGCGCCGATCTCGCGTTCAAGAGCAGCTCGTTGGAGCGCAACCTGTTCGCCACGCGCTACGACCCCACCACGTTCGAGCCGGTGACGGATCCCAGGACCGGGCTCAACGTCGTCGACCGGCTGCCGGGGACGCAGCGCTTCTACCGCGCCGAGGAGCAGACGCTGCAGTACCTCGGGAAGCTGACCTACCAGATCGATCCGGACCACAGCGTCGCGCTCTCGGTCTACGGCTCGCCCTCCACCTCGGGCGGCAAGGGCACGTTCGGGTTCGACCCGCAGCGGGGCCTGACCGAGCTCTCCAACATCACCGGCGAGTATGGCGCGATGGCGCACGAGTACGTGGCGTCGTCCACCGACGTCGCGCTGAAGTGGTCGTCCGCGTTCAAGAACAAGACCCTGCTGCTCGACGCGACCCTCGGCTGGCACGGCCAGCGGAACGCGCGGCTGCCCCCGGACGGCTCGGAGCTCGGGACGCACGAGGGCCTGGCGGGCGTGCCCCTCATGGTCTGGCAGCGGTACGCCCCGACCCCGTACTCGATCTACGATTTCGAGAAGCTCTCGCCCGAGGCCCGGGCCATGTGCAAGCCGCTGACGACGCAGACCGGCGAGATCGCCGCGGTGCCCTGCGCGGTGCGCGAGTACTGGCAAGGCGGCCCCGACTTCATCGATGACGCCTCGCTCAACCGCTTCCAGCTGAAGGCGATGGTGACGAGCATCTTCGAGGGGCTCGGGCACCACGTGGTCAAGGCCGGCATCGACGGCGAGATCACGACGTACAAGCACATCAAGGCGTACGCGGGCGGCACCACCTACGTGGAGGAGGCGGGCGGGGACATGTCCCGCGACGAGCGACAGTTCGGCTTCCTGACCGGTCCGGACGGCCTGACGACCGGCCCCGGCGCCAGGGACTATGTGATCCAGGACAAGCTCACGGTGTCGTCGCTCGGGGCGACGATCGGCGCCTTCGCGCAGGACAGCTGGAGCATCCTCGACCGGGTGACGTTGAACATCGGCCTGCGCTACGACGCGCAGTACCTGTACGCGAGCGACGGCACGCTCGGGCTGGCGCTCGCGAACCAGTGGTCTCCGCGCGTGGGCGTCGTCTACGACATCACGCAGGAGGGCCGGTCGAAGGTGTTCGCGAACTACGCGCGGTATTACGAGAGCGTCCCCCTCGACATCATGGATCGCACGTTCGGCGACGAGCGGTACATCCGCTCCTCCCACCGCGGGGGCGCCAGCGGCTGTAACCCTGGGGACCCCGAGGACGCGACGGGTTATGGTGAAGGCCAGTGCCGGAACGACGACAGCCGGGTTCCCTACGACGAGGCCTTCGGCGCCGCAGGGGCCTTCAACCACGACCCGAACAGGAACTGGTTCACGTTCGGCGGCGGCAAGGCCCCGGTGGATCCGGACCTCGAGCCGCAGTCGTCCGACGAGATCGTGATCGGCGGCGAGTACGAGGTCATCCCGAACGGGCGTGTCGGCGCGCTGTACACGAAGCGCTGGATGAACAACGTCATCGAGGACATGAGCCGGGACGAGGCGAACACCTACTTCATCGGCAACCCCGGGAAGGGGATCGCCAAGGACTTCGCGGAGGCGAGGCGCGATTACGACGCGCTGACCCTCTATTTCAACAAGACCTTCTCCGACCTGTGGCTCGCCCAGGTGAGCTATACGCTGTCGTACCTGCGAGGCAACTATCCGGGCCTCTTCAAGCCCGAGACCGACCAGCTCGATCCGAACATGAACACGGAGTTCGATCTGGCGTCGCTCCTCGTCAACCGCGATGGGGCCCTGCCCGGCGACAACACGCACGAGATCAAGGTCTACGGCGCGAAGGCGATCGAGCTCCCGAAGGGCATGGTCCTCGACCTCGGCCTCACGTACAGGTCCCGCTCGGGCGCCCCCATCGGCGCCTGGGGAGCGCACTACCTGTATGGCACCGACGAGGCGTTCATCCTGCCTCGAGGCGAGGGCGGCCGCCTCCCCTGGATCCACAACGTCGACGGTCACATCGGCTATTCGGTCAAGCTCGCGAAGGACAGCGAGCTCACCGTCACCATGGATGTCTTCAACATCTTCAACTTCCAGGAGACCGTCCAGGTGGACGAGCGCTACACGGCCGAGTACGTCGACCCCTGCGTCGGTGGAACGAAGGAAGATCTGAACCCGAGCAGCGGCTCGACGTGCGTGAAGAACCACAACACCGGCGAGCCGCTCGATCCCAAGGCCGTGAACCCGAACTACGGTGAGCCGACGCAGTTCCAGACGCCGCGGCAGTTCCGGTTCGGCGCGCGGGTGACGTTCTAGGCGCGTCGCGCGCGGGAAAGGATGCAAGCGATGAAGAAGCGATGGCTTGTTTGGATGGCAGGGCTCGCGGCGCTCTCACCGCTCGCGGCGATGTCTCCGGGCTGTTCGCAGCCCAAGCCCGAGTGCACGGTCGGCGGCGCCCTCGCGTCCCCGTTCGCGACGAGGTTCACCCGGATCGACGGGGATGCCGAGGGCCCGTGTGCTCGGAAGGACGGGACTGTCGAGCTGGTCGGGATGCAGGTGTACACTCGGGACGAGAATGGCGACCAGCTCCCCGACAGCGAGAAGCTCGTCGCGATCCAGACCCTGGAATTCGGCACCTGGTCCCGCGGCGGCGCCGCGATCGACCCGAACCCGGATCTCAACCCGTTCGCGATCGGTGCCTTCGCGGCGCGCGAACCGGATGACAACGAGATCTGCACGGTGCCGACGTTCGATCCCGCCGAGGTGGTGTTGCTGCCCGGCGGCGAGGGCGGCGCTGGCGGCGAGGGCGGCGCCGGTGGTGCCGGCGACGGCGGTGCTGGCGGAGCCGGTGGTACCGGCGACGGCGGTGCTGGCGGAGCCGGTGGTACCGGCGACGGCGGTGCTGGCGGAGCCGGTGGTACCGGCGACGGTGGCGCCGGTGGTACCGGCGACGGCGGTGCTGGCGGAGCCGGTGGTACCGGCGACGGCGGTGCCGGTGGCGCCGGGGAAGGCGGCGCTGGCGGAGCCGGTGGTGCCGGGGAAGGCGGCGCTGGCGGAGCCGGTGGTGCCGGCGACGGTGGCGACGGCGGGGATGGCGGCGTACCGCCGGTGGCGCTGGGATCGCACAAGCTCGAGTGGCGCAACATGCGCGTGTTCGTGACAGCCGCCAACCTCGGCAATCAATTCGAGGCAGAGGTCACCTACTCGGAGGAGAGCTGCTCGGCGACGTACAAGGTCGTCGGCGTCTGGCCGGCCATCGATTGCCGGGTCTACGCCCCGAATCCCGAGCCCGGGGGCGATCCGATCCCCACGGACAAGGGCGATGACGCCCTCTGCGTGAATGCTCGCATCTCCCCGGAGCTCAAGGTGAAGTGCGACGCCGGCGCGGGCCTGTGCGTGCTCGACGCGGACTCCATCCCCGCCCTGAAATAGGCAACCTGGCGGGCGGGGCGCCCATCGTCCCGCCCGCGCTCCTCCGGCCCCTCTCCCCTCACCTCCCGTGAAACGCCGTCGGCCAGGCGCATCCCTGGTCGTCCGAAGGCGGCGTGCTCGAAGAGCCCCCGTTCGCCGCGCGGCGCCGGTGAGGGTCGACGGTCGAGCGAGAATGAGCGTCCGCGACGACGCGCTCGACCGGCGGCCCCGAGGTCAGCGCAGCTCACGCCGCGATCCCTCGGACCGCCGGCTCACGGCGCGGGTTTGACGGCCAGCCTCGCCAGCGCCGCGCAGCCGGCCCCGCTCGCGATCTCGAGCTTCACCGTGAGCGCGCACAGGCGCGACGCCCGCTCGAGCGCCGCCGGATCGCCCGATACGATGGCCCGCTTGGACTCGTATCCGGTCCGGACCGCGAGCATCGTCTGCGCGCGGGGGGGCAGCTCCGCGCGCCGCGCCACGAGCAAATCGCCGAGCTTCGGGCCGGGATCGGCGGCCGGCGCCCACGTCCAGACCGACGCGACCAGGGCGTCCGCGAAGGCGGCGCGCAGCTCGTCGCCGCCGCGCGCGCCCTCGCACGGCAGCGCGGGACCGGCCGGTCCGACGTCGGTGGCGAGGAGCCTCCGCCCCGCGATCCGCCGGAGCAGATCCTTCTCCACGCCGGCGATCTTGCCGTCGTCGTCCGAGAACGCCCCCGCCTTGAACCGCACGGCGAGCGCGGCGCACTTCTCGTCGCGCTCCGCGCGCAGCCGCTGCTCTTCGCGGGCCCGCTCCTCGGCGCGCAGCCGCTCCTCGCGCTCGCGCGCCTCGCGGGCCTCCACCGCGGCGCACTGCTCGAGCCGCGCGGCCACGCGCCGCTGCTGCTCGCTCGCCGCGCGGCCGAGATCGTCCTCCGCGATGTCGCGGACCGCGCACACCTCCGGGCGCTCCAGGACGGCATCGACGCGCGCGCGGGCGGCGCGGAGCCGCACGATGACCGACAGCGCCGCGACGATCACGAGCGCCGACACCACGATCGACGCGATCCTGCGGAGCCTCCGCCGGTGATACGCCTTGGCGAGCGCGCCGCCGCCGCTCTCGTCGAGCAGCTTGCGGCAGCGGCCGATCATCGCCTGCCATTGCGCGATGTCCTCGGCGAGCACCTGGAGCGGCTCCGCGAACGGGCGATCGCGCCGGACCTTGTTCGCCAGCCGCTCGAGCCACATGCCGGCGTCGGGGGCCCGACCGTGGTCGGTCACCTCGGCGACGCCCTCGAGCAGCCCGCCGATGCGCCCGGCGTAGACGTCCCAGGCGAGGAGCGCCTCGGACTGGCTCTCGCCGAGCCGATCGATGGCCTCGCGCACGTCGGCCATCGGGAGGAGGCGCTCGACGTCCTCCCGGCGCACGCCCGCGAGCTTCGCGGCTTGATCGACGCCGCGCTGGAAGCCTCCGAGGAGCCCCTCCGGCGCCAGCTCGCGGAGCCCCTCCGGCACCCGCCTCGCCTGCATGCACGCGCCGGCGTGGTGCAGCGGCCCCATCGCGCAGGTCAGGAAGGTGCCGCCGAGCTTCACGTCCATCGAACCGTGGCTCTCCTCTCCACGACTCTCCACGAGATACCCTGGACAGCGCGGCGCGGAAAGGCTCGCCGCGCTGTCCAGGGTGATCACCGGCCGCCGCGTGAGACCTCGAGGTCCCAGAGCGCGTAGAGCACGTCGACGTCGTACTCGGTGTGTCGCCAGCCGGGGTGGAGCCGGTAGCTGCGCGGGAGCAGGCCAGAAGCCAGGATGGCGTCCGTCTGCTCGGCGAAGGTGTAAAGATACATCTTCACGCCGGTCAGCTCGGCGTCGGAGAGCGGGCGCGCGTGGCGATCGTGGAGCCGGACGTTCGGCCTCCGCTCGACGATGCTCACCAGCAAGCGGCCGCCGGGGCGCATCGCGCCGGCCAGGTTCTGGAGCACGAGCGGGAGATCGTCGCAGAACTCGAGGGTGCCGAGCGCGAGGGCGACGTCGAACCGCCCCCAGGAGCGGGGGATCGGGAGGTGGTAGTCGTGCCGGTGATAGGCGCCCTGGGGCCGCTTCTCGCGCGCGATCTCGAGCATCCCCTCGGCGATGTCGAAGCCCACGACCTCGACGGACGGCGGGAGATCGCGCGAGAGGTGTCCCGGGCCACAGCCCGCGTCGAGCACGCGGGCGCCCTCGGCGACCGCCTCGCGCAGGAACGCGCGCACGGGCTTCTCGTAGTGCTGGATGTCTTTCCAGGTGGAGACGTAGTCGGGCGCGAAGTCCTCGTAGTAGTCGACGAGCCGCTCGATCCGGGTCGCTCGCTTCATGACGCCTCTCAGGTGATGTCGTCGACCGCCTGCACGGTCTCCTGGATGTCGTGCTCGTGCGTGTAGCCGAGGATGTCGCGCGCCCGCCGATCGTCGACCATGCACACGTAGCGGATGTGATCGAGCTCGGGGGCCGGGAACGAGGTCGCCCTGAACCGCCAGAGCCGCGGGATGATCGTCTGCATGACGAAGTGCGGGATCGCCGCGCGCGCCCGGCCGGTCATCTCGATGACGCGCGAGAGCGGCAGCGGCGCGGGCCCCGCGAGGTTGAAGATCCCGCGCACGCCGGGGCGGAGCGCCGCGAGGATCGCGGAGACCACGTCGTCCTGGTGAATGACCTGCACCATCGGGTCGAAGCCGAGGAGGGTCGGGATCACGTTGAGCCGGAGGTAGTTCGACGGCGCGTTCCGCACGGAGCCGAGGATGTGGACCGGCCTGAGGATGACCGTCTCGGTCTGGGGGTGCTTCCAGAAGAACGACTGCGCCAGCATGTCGACCTCGATGAGGTCGCGGATCTCGCTGAACGACGCGCCGCCGAGCAGCGGGGCGTCCTCGGTGATGAACTGCGGGTTGTCGGGGCGCGGCCCGTAGGCGTTCGCGCTCGACAGCACGATGAGCTTGGGCACGTCGTACTGCGCGACGAACTCGAGCAGCCGCTGGAACCCGGCGAGGTTCCAGCTGTGGTGCTCCATCTGGCTCACCCGCGGATCGTGCATGACCCCGAGGTGGACCACCGCGGCGAGCTGCTCCTGGCGGAAGATGTCCTGGGTCTTCTTGCGGCGGATGTCGATCTGGTGATGCTCGATGTCCTTGGGGCGCCCATCGAAGCTGCGCCGATCGACGCCGATCACGCGCCGCTCGCGGTGGAGGCGCCGCGCCAGGCGCCGCCCGAGGCGACCACAGATGCCGGTGATGAGGATGGACCGGAGGGACGGATCGGTGTCCGCGGCGGGACGGCGGCCTCGACCGAGCATTCGTTCGCTCATCGGAGCGACGGTCGCTTCGAGGAGGCCGATGGTCAAGCCCTTCGTGCCGGTGCAGGCGCACGCGAGTTTTGCTATCGTCCGCCGCTCATGGCCAGCAGAACGACGCTCGCCAGGCTGAGCCACTTCGTCACCCACAGCGCGCTGCCGCTGGCGCGCGTCGGGGTCGACAGCCTGCGCGGCACGATCGACGACGCGACCATCCGGCTGCTCGGTCAGGACTTCGAGGACCGGCTGCGCCGGGTCGCGCTGCCTCACGCGGCGGACGGGGTCGACCCGTTCGGGCTCGACCGGGAGTGGGCGAAGTACGCGGTCGGGGTCGCCGCGTTCTTTCATCGCTTCTATTTCCGGACCGAGGTGTTCGGCATCGAGCGCGTCCCGCCCGGCCGTGTGCTCCTCATCGCGAACCACTCGGGCCAGCTCCCGTTCGACGGCATGCTCATCGCGGCCTCGCTGTTCCTGGACGCGGAGCCGCCGCGCGTGATGCGGAGCATGGTCGAGAAGTGGACGCAGACGCTGCCGTTCGTGGCGACCTTCTTCTCGCGCGTGGGCCAGGTGGTCGGCGTCCCCGAGAACGCGCGCCGGCTGCTCGACATGGGCGCGGCGATCCTGGTGTTCCCGGAGGGGACGAAGGGGATCTCGAAGGGGTTCTCCAGCCGCTATCAGCTGCTCGACTTCGGGCTCGGGTTCATGCGGCTCGCGCTCGAGACCGACACGCCGATCGTGCCCATCGCCGTCATCGGGGGCGAGGAACAGTACATCTCGCTCGGCAACCTCGAGTCGGTCTCGAAGGCGCTCGGCATGCCGACGTTCCCGATCATCCCACAGCTGCTGCTCCCCGGCGGCCAGCTGCCGCTGCCGACCCGATACCGGATCTACTTCGGCGAGCCGATGACGTTCCACGGCGACCCCGACGACGACGACGCGGTGATCCAGGAGAAGGTGGCGCTCGTGAAGGGTCGGATCCAGTCGATGCTGAACCGCGGCCTGAAGGAGCGGAAGAGCGTCTTCTGGTGATCGCGTAACCGCGTGATCGCGTGACCGCGCGGGCGCTCAGGCGCCCGCCAGCGTGACCGCGGCGTCGGGGCCGTGAGCGAGCACGCGCGCGTGGCCGCCGAGGATGGCGGGCTCGTTGCGATGGCCGTGGCCGATCGGCAGCCCCGCGACGACCGGGATGCCCAGCGGGAGCAGCCTGTCGCGGAGGACCTCGTCCACCGTGATGCCGTCGGGGCCCGGCGCGCACTGATCGAAGTCGCCGAGGACCACGGCCGCGGCCGGGGCGAGGTGGCCGCCGACCTCCAGCGTCGCGAGCATGCGATCGATGCGGTAGGGCCGCTCGGTGACGTCCTCGAGCAGGAGGATGCACCCCTCCGGGACCCGGAGCCGCCCCGCGGCGGCGCAGGCGTGGAGCAGGGCCAGGTTGCCGCCGAAGAGCGGCCCCTCGGCCACGCCGGCGCGCAGCGTGGTGAGGCCGTCGAAGCGGCGCTCACCCAGCGGATCTTCGAGGGCGCGGATCAGCGCGGCGCGAGCGCGGGCGTCGCCGCGCCCGAGCGCGGTGACATGGACGCCATGGAGCGACGCCACGCCCGCGCGCGCTGCCTCGACGTGGAGGGCCGTGACGTCGGAGAAGCCGACGATCCAGCGGGGGCGCGCTGCGAGGGCGCTCCAGTCGAGCCGGTGGACGAACCGGTTCGCGCCGTAGCCGCCGCGGGCCGCGAAGATGGCCCTGACGTCGGGGTGCGAGAGCGCGCGGGCGAGCTCGCCGCTGCGCCGGGCGTCGCTGCCGGCCAGGTACCCGGCCCGCGCGAACAGCCCGTGATGGGAGGGCGCCGACAGCGATGGCGGCCCGCTGCGCCGGCCGTCGCCGTCGAACGGAGGCCCCTCCCCCGCGTCGAAGAGGACACGGTAGCGCTGGGCGAGCCAGCCGATGCCGACCCGCGCGAGGACGTGCTCGAACGGGCTGGAAGGGGCGATCACCGCGACGGTATCGCCCGGTCGTAACGCCGGAGGCAGGATCGGCGGGGGAGAGCTAGCGAGCACCAGGGTCGTCGTCGAGCAACTCCACGTCTTCCACGTCGGTGTCGACGTCGATCGCGTCGGAGCCAGGCAAGGGCGGCGCGACAGGCGCCATGGGGGCAGCGGGCGCGACGGGCAGCGCAGGGGCCGAGAGGGGCGCCTCATCGTGCGCTCGATGGGCCTCGCCGTTGTCGACGTCGCCGAGCGTCGGCGTCCCTGCGTGAGCGTCGAACTCCGACCCCTGCGCGGGAGCGGCTGGCGCATCGGAATACGCAGCCGGAGCAACGTGGAGGACCTGGGTAGCGCTATCCAGAGGGAGCCTCTGCCCCTCGCGCAGGACCACATCGCCATGGGCCGCGCCGCTGCCGGCGTCAGCCGCGTCGGCGTGCGCAGCGACGCCGTAGGCCCAGACCTGCTGCTCCGGCTCGACCGGCAGCGCTTGCGAGGCGGCGGCGTCCGCGGGCTGCGCCTGGGGAGCCGACAGCGCCTCCGCCGCCGGGTACGCCTCCACAGCCGGGTACACCGCCTCCACAGCCGGGTACGCCTCCACAGCCGGGTACGCCTCCACAGCCGGGTACGCCTCCACAGCCGGATACGCCTCCACAGCCGGGTACGCCTCCGCCGCCGGGTACGCCTCGACCGGCTGCGCCTCCGCAACGGGCTGCGCCTCCGCGGCCGGCTGCGCCTCGACGCCGTCGTGCGCCTCGGAGCCCGCGTAGCCGTTGCTCACCGCCGCCACCGCGCCAGCCTCTAGGCCGAGCGTCTCGAGCGCCGGCGCCCGGGGCGCGAGCGGCGGCTCGGTCAGCGGCGGGCCCGGCGCGCGCGTCGGCAGCGAAGGAGGCGGCGGGGTGCGCTTGAGCTTGCCGGTCTTGGCCCGCTCGAGGCCCGCGGTCGCGTCCGGATCGCCCGCCTTCATGCGGAGGACACGGCGCCAGGCGTCCGCCGCCTCGCGCGCTTCGCCGAGCTCCTCCTCCCAGAGGCGCGCCACCTTGCGCGCGAGCTCCGCCCGCTGCGCCGGATCGCGGCCGCGGAGGATCTGGTCCTCGTAGAGCTGGATCATGCCGCGGTGATCGCCGAGCTCCAGCAGGAGACCCGACAGGTCGTTCATCACGTCCTGATCCGAGGGCGACAGGTCGTGAAGCTTCTTCAGGTCCGCCGCGGCGCCCTGCCGGTCGCCGAGCACGTCGCGCCGCAGCCTGGCGCGGCGCTGCAGGAGCTTGCGCACGAGCGGGCCGTCAAAGACCTCGTCGAGCGCGCGGTCCAGCGTCGCGCCGACGCGCGGCAGGTCGCCCACCTCGCGCCCGAGGGCCTCGAGCGCGTCGAGCGAAGCGTCGTCGACCTGCGTGAGCACGGCGCCGCCCAGCCAGCCGAAGGCGCGGTCGACGTCGCCGAGATCCTGGTAGGCGATCATGGCCGCGCGCCGCAGGAGCGCCGCCCGGGTGCGGCCGCCGTCGCGCGAGCCCTGGCCGCCGGCCGCGAGCGCCTCGGCGAGGACCGTGCGCAGCGCCGTCGACCGCGACCGCTCGTCGTCGGCCCGCGCCACCTGCTCGAGCGTGGCGATCGTCTCCTCCTGGACGCCGCCGCCGAGGGCCAGCTCGAAGAAGCTCCTCGCCCGGTCGATGGCGCCGCGCTCGCAGGCGATCTGGGCGGCGCGGACGAGCGCCGCGAGGCGATCGGCCGGCGTGCGGCACCGGCTGACCTGGCGCTCGAAGAGATCGATGATGAGGCCCGGGGCCTCGGCCAGCGCCGCGAGCCGCTGGAGCAGCGGCTCGACCTCGGCGGTCGGCACGCTCGCGAGCGCGCCCTCGCCGTGGTGGATCGACTCCAGCGGATCGGCGCCCACGGAGACCCGGACCTCGGCCTGCCGCACGAGCTCGGCCGCCCGGGCCGCGCCCGCGAGATCCCTGGCGAGGAGCTCGTGCGCGACGGTGAGGGCCTCGCGATCCTGGAGCTCCACCGCGATCGCCTCGAGCTTCTCCGCGAGGCCGGCGTCGGCGGTGCGGGAGCGCGCGAGCTCCATCGCCACGCGCGCGGCGTCCTTCTGGCGACCGACCTCCACGAAGCGCTCGAAGGCCCCGCGCAGGGCGACCTCGCGCCCCGCGCGCGCGATCGACTCGTTCCAGGCGACCAGCTTGGTCGCGACGATCCCCTTCCACCCGTTCCGATCGCCGAGCGCGACGTACGCCTCTCGGCACGGCTCGTCGCCCTGATCGGCGAGCCGCTCCAGGAGCGCCAGCGCCTCGTCGCTCTTGCCCAGCTGCTGGTCGAGGATCTCGGCGAGGCGCCGGGTCATCTGCGACGCCTCGTCGTCGTCGCCCTCCACCTCGATCAGGATCGCCATCAGGCGCGCGACCTTCGGCCAGTCGTTCAGCCGCTCGGCGAGCCGCAGGAGCCGGGCGACCGCGTCGAGGTCGTCCGGCTCGACGGCCTGGACGATCTCGAGCGCCCGGACGGCGCCGCGCGGATCGTCGAGCGAGCCCTCGTACAGCGCCGCGAGCCGCTGCGCGATGTCGACCTGGTCGTGCCCGTACACGAGCGCGAGCTCACGCTCGAGCGCGCCCGCGACCCCCCTCGGGTTGCCGCGCCGCTCCTCGAGATCGGCGATCCCCTGCAGCGCGATCCGGTTCTGCGGATCGAGCGTCGCCACGACCGCCTCGTAGCGCGCGATCGCCGCCTCGAGGTCGCCGGAGCCCTCCGCGAGCATGCGCGCCTCGCGCAGGGCGAGCGAGATCTTGCCGGGCTCGCTGTCCGTCAGATCGCCGAGCTTGCGGAGGAGCTCCGCGCCCTGCTGGTGATCGCCGCGCTCGCCTGCGTCCTGGGCCAGCCGCTCGATGGCCTCGGCGTCGTCGCCGTCGCCGAGCAGGAGCGTGAGCGTCGCGCGCTCCCCGTCGCGATCGCCGAGCTCGCGCTGCAGGGCCGCCGCGGCCCGCCGGGCCGCGACGCGCTCCGCCCTGTCGCCGAGCACCTCGGCCCGGCTCAGGAGGAACCGCACGAGCTCGGGCCACCGGTGGGCGCGCCGGTAGAGATCCTCGATCGCGGGGGCGGCGTCGGTCGCCGGATCGATCTCGATGGCGCGCTCGACGCGGTCGAGCGCGCCGTCGACGTCCCCGGCGCTGAGGAGCAGCTCGGCGGCCTGGACGAGGAGCGCCGGGCGCGCCTTGCGGTCCGCGAGCAGCGCGCGCTCGCAGAGCGCCCTCGCCGCCTCGGCGAGCCGCCCCGCCGCGACGTAAGCCTTCTGCGCGAGCTCCCACAGCCTCGGCTGGCGCAGCAGCTCGGCGGCCTGGCCGTAGGCGTCGCCCGCGGCGCCCGGCTCATCGAGCCGCATCCGGAGCTCGCCGAGCTTCTGAAGGAGCGGTCCGTGGTTCAGCTTCCCCTTGAACCAGGACGTCGCGTCGGCGAGGACCCGCGCCGCGAGATCGAAGCGCTCGCCGCGCTCGAAGAGCTTGACGGCGGACAGGAGCGCCGCGCCGTCGTCAGGCGTGAGGCCCGCGATCCGCACCCACGCCTCCGCGGCCGCGATGGGATCGCGGCGCTTCTGCTCGTGGAGCACGACGAGCGCCCTCTCGATCTCGACCCTCTGCGCGACGTCGGGCGTCGCGGCGGCGTCGTGCTCGAGCAGCGCGGCGAGGTCGTCCCACCGCGAGCTCAGCTCGAGCAGCCGCCTCAGCTCGGCCTGCGCCTGCGCGTCGCCGGGATCGAGCTCGGAGAGCAGCTTCCAGGCCTGGACCGCCGAGTCGACGTCGCGCAGCTGCGCCTCGCACAGCCCGGCGACGTCGCGCAGCTGCGCCTTCCTGCGCTCGATGGGCGCCTCGGGGACGCGCGCCGCCGCGAGCAGGACGTCCCGCAGCTCGACGAACATCCGCTTCTGGCGCAGCTGCTCCTCGACCTGCGCGAGCACGTCCGGGTTGGCCGGCTCGCCCTTGAGCACCTCGCGGAGCTTGGCGAGCGTCATCGGCTTGCGGAGCTCGGCCGGCTCCTCCCTCGGCGGCTGCAGCGCCTCCGAGGGGGCCGAGCCGCCGAAGGCAAGAGGCGCCGGCGCGGCGCCGACCAGGCCGTACGCCCCCGCGGAGGCCGGCGCCGCGGCGTCCGCGGGCGAAGCCAGCGTGTCCGGCGCCGTCGACCCCGGCGCCGGAGCGAACGAAGACGCCGGCGCGAACGCGGCCACCCCCGGCTCGACCAGCCCAGCGGCAGCCGGCGACGAGAGGAGGCCCGAGGGCGGCACGGACGCGTGCGCCTGGACGGCTCCCGCGCTGGGCGGCACCGACGACCGGTGCGCGGGCGCGGCAGCCACGCCCAGGGGCGGCGGCGGCGCCGACGGCAGCCGCGGGGGGGGCGGCACGGACGCCCGCTTGCGCGCCTCGGGGGCCATGAACCCGTTCGGGTTGACCTGGAGGTAGGCGACGTAGCGCGGGCGGAGCTCCGCGATGCGGCCCAGCTGCTTCCCGTAATGGTCGGCGAGCTGCATCGCGCGATCGTGCCCCGGCGCCGCGCGGAGGGCGTAGACCGAGTACGAGTAGCCGTACTCCCCGTCGTACGTCTCCGCGAGCGCCACGAAGAGCTCCGCGGCCTCGTCGCGCTCTGGCTGCGGCACCGACTCGCCCGCCTCGATGCGGTCGACGATGGCGACGCCGAGCGCCTGGATGAGCCCCACGTCGTGCGGCACGAACGCGCGCGCGTTCCGCAGCGCCACGGTGGAGCCCGCGAGATCGCCGGCGCGGCGCCGGATGTCGGCCTCGTCGCGCAGCAGGGCGAGCCGCCGTTCCGGGTCGTCGACGAGCGCCTGCTCCATCGCGAAGTACGGGATCGCCTCGGCGTACTGCTGCTGGGCCTTCAGCATCTCGCGGGCGGCGTAGATGGCGTAGACGTTGTGCGGATCGAGCTCCGCCAGGCGGCGCCAGTTCTCGAGGGCGCGCTCCGGCCGCGAGAGCGGCGGCTCGCTCCACAGCCGGCCGAGCTCCTCGTGCAGGGTCGAGACCTGCGCGCGGACCTCGGGCCGCTCGAAGAGCAGCGGCGTGAGCGCCTTGACGAGCCGCTCCAGGAGCGCGACGAGCGCCTTCTGATCGCCCTTGTCGCGGTAGAGCTGCGCCAGCCGCTCCGCCGCGGTCCGCTGCGTCGGATCCTTGTCGATGGCGATCATGAGCGTCCGCGCGGCGTGGTGCGCGTCGCCGATGGTGGTCGACCACACGTTCGCGGCCTCGCTCAGCCAGTGCGCCGCGTACGATGGATCTGCGGTGGAGCTGCCGACGCGCTCGAGCAGCATGGCGTACGAGCGTGGGTCCTGCTCCCCGGCTCGGTGAGCATACGCCAGGGCTTCCCCGTCATGCGGATTCGTGACGAGCCGCTGAACGAGCGTTTCCATCTCCCGGGGATCCATCGGTGCGCGGCGAAGTTACACGTTAGCCTCCGGCTCGTACAGCGACTCTCGGCGTCCTTCGCGATTGGACGCCGCTGTCTCTCGCGCGACGGGACTCCATGGAAGAGCCGGCCTTCAGGGGCCGACGTCGACCTTGCGCAGCGGCGCCGCGCGCGTGCCGTCATCAGTCGAATTTCACATACGGCTTGCGCGGCTGCGCTGGCTTTCGCCTTGGTATCGACGCCGAGGGTACGCCCGTGGGCGCTGGCGCCGCGCTGGCGACACCCGCGGGCGGCGGCGCCGGCGCGGTCGGCGCGGCGGGCGGCGGCGCCGGCGCCGTCGTCGCGGCGGGCGGCGCCGGCGCGATCGGCGCCGCCGGCAGCGGGTCGGCGCGCGAGATCGCGCTCGCGAGTGCCCTCGCTTCCAGCGCGACCCCTTTCTGAAGGCTGCGCGCGCCGCCGTCCGCAGGCCGGCGGAGCTCGCGCACGGCGAGCGCCGTCACGATCAGGCACAAGGCGCCGGCGCCGACGGCCACGCGCGAGGTGCGCCTCCGTGGCGCGGAACGCAGCGTGCTCGGCGCCTGCGCGGCGCCTTCGCCGTCGCCCACGACCGCGAGCAGCTCGCTCGTGGCGCCGACCTCGGCGGGCTGAGCCGGGCCGAGGCGCTCGCGGTCGAGGCTCGGCCTGGCCTCGTCCATCGCGCGATCGAGCTCGGCGATGAACTCCAGGGCGCTCCGCGGCCGATCCTCGGGCCGCTTGGCCAGGGCGCGCTGCAGGAGCTGCGAGAGCGACGGCGGTATCCTGGCGTCCGGCGCGGCCTCGCTCGCCGGCACGGGCGACGACTTGATGTGCCTCGCCATCACGACGACCGCATCGTCGTCGATGAACGGCGGCCTCCCGACCAGCATCTGGTAGAGCAGGACGCCGAGCGAGTAGAGGTCGCTCCGCGCGTCGAGCGGCCTGCCCTGCGCCTGTTCCGGCGACATGTACCGCGGCGTCCCGAAGACGGTGCCTGCCTGGGTCTCGAGGGCGTCGACCGGCCGCTCTGTCCCGGTCATCACCTTCGCGATGCCGAAATCGAGCACCTTGCCGATCTCCTCGTGCTCGCCCGCGGGGGGCCTGGCCAGGAACAGGTTGTCCGGCTTGAGGTCCCTGTGGATGATCCCCTTGTCGTGCGCCTCGGCCAGCGACAGGAGCGCGTGCCGCGCGAAGCGGGCGGCGTCGCCCAGGCGCAGCCGCCGCAGGCGCTTGAGCCGCTGACCGAGCGACTCGCCCTCGAGCAGCTCCATCGCGAGGTAGAGGGAGCCGCGGCTCGACGTCGTCCCCTCCACGGGCGAGCTCTGCTCCGCGGAGCGACCGCGGCCGAAGGCCGCGTCCGTCGCGTCGTCCACGATCTCGCCGAAATCGAACACGGTGACCGTGTGCGGCGACCGGAGAAGGCTCATCGCGCGCGCTTCGCGGGTGAAGCGCGCCTTCGCCTGCGCGTCGAAGGCCCTGTCCGACCGCAGTATCTTGATGGCCACGTCGCGGCCCATCGCCTCCTGGCGCGCGCGGTACACCGTGCCCATCGAGCCGGCGCCGAGCTTGCCCACGATCACGAACCGATCCGCGATCGTGATCCCCAGGAGCGGATCTCCGTCGGCCTCGCCGAGCACCTCGCGGCTCACGAGGGCCAGCCCGTCGTGGGGGCAACGAGGCAGCCTCGCGCTCTGGCCGTCCTGGGAACCGCGCTCGCCTGTGGGAGACGGAAGCTGGCTGGACGAGCCCCTCCCCTCCAGCGCGACGGCCCCGAGGTGGTGACAGCGCGGGCAAATCAGCCCCATGGCCCTGCTGGGCTCGCCGGGCGACCCGGGAGCGCTGGCTGGGAACTGGCCGTCAGCTGCACGAACTACCACCGCGATGGGGGGGATCGTCCGTTACTTGGGCTCGCATCGCAAGGCCCACGACTCGCCTGTCGCTCGCGGGTGGCAGCCGAAGAACGCGGCGTCGCCGCAGGACGCATCGCTGCAGCAGACGTCGCTACAGAATCGCTGCGTTTGTTCAGGATCCTTGATGCACATGCCACTCCGACAGTCCTCGGACGTGGAGCACGGAACGCCGGTGGCCGCGAAGCTGTCCCCGGACAGCAGCGTGATGCACGCGCGGACGGTCGAGCGTCCGTCGATCGCGAGCTCAGCGCAGCCGACGCGCTGCCCCATGTCGCCGGGCGCGTCCGGGCACATCTCCGAGCCACAGCACGGGATGGTGCAGCGGCCGCGCCCGTCAACCTCGCTCCCTTCAACCTCGCTCCCTTCAACCTCGGCGCAGAGTCCGGACGCGCAGTCCTCGTCCCGGGCGCACCGCTCGAAGTAGCCTCCATCACCCAGGGCGGCGGCCTGGCACGCCCAGGCCGGACCGGACGAGACGAGGCCCGTCGTGAGCCGGCACGCCGCCCCGTTCGCGGCGCAGCTGGTGTCGGAGCAGCAGGCGTCAACGCAGGCGCCGTCGTCGCAGATGCCAGATCGGCAGTCGCCGGGCGCGGCGCAAGGCGCGCCGGAGAGCCGCGCGCCCACGTCGGGCCGGCCGACCTCCCGGCCGACGCGACAGAGGCCGCTCCCTCCGCCGTCGGGGATCCAGCAGACCGCATCCCGGGCAGGATCGCAGTCGCTCGAGCTGCAGCAGGCGCGCGAGCATACGCCCGGCCCTTCGACGTCGAACAGCTCGGGATCGAGGCAGAAATCGAGCGCTCCGCAGTCCTCGTGCCGCGCGCAGCGCGCGCCCAGCGCGCGTTCCAGCGGCTGCTCGGCGCAGGCGCCGTCCCTGCAGACGGCGCCCTCGGGGCACGCCGGCGGCCCGAGCGCGCCCTCGTCCGTGCAGCGCACCGGGCCCAGCGTGCCGTCGACGAGGACCTGGCACCCGGCGCCGAGCGACACGAGCGCGGCGAGCCCGCGGAGCAGCCTGCGCCGCGCGGCGCTGGGGCGCATCAGAACTGCACCCAAAGCCGGGCCCCCTCGGCGCCCAGCGAGAGGCGGATCCCCTGCGCCCCTGCGCCGGCGCCGCGCGGGAGACGGCGATCCTGCCCCGGCGTCAGCGCACGCGCGCCGACGGCCGAGGCCCCGCGAGCGGCCGGGCTCGCCGCGGGGGCCTCGGGAGACAGGTACAGGTAGAGCGCCGCTGCCCCGGAGAGCCCGGCGACCAGAAAGGCGACATCCGCGGCGACGGCGCACCGGTGAGCGGCGCTCGCGTCGGCCCGCAGGTCGGCGATGGAGACGCCGGCCCCGGTGCGCTCGCCGGCGCCGGGATCCCGCGCCACGGCGAGCGCGGCGAAGACGCCGCCGACCACGAGCGACCCTGCGGCGATGCCCCCGCTGACGCCGAGCCAGGTCGCGCGCGGCGTCGCGCTGCCGACCGCGACGGGATGGCGCGGCAAATACGGCAGCGCCGTCGAGACCGAGGCGGCCTCCGCGGGCGAGGACGGCGGCGGCTTCGCGCTGGCGAGCTCTCGCTTCGCGCCCTTGAGCCGCTTGAGGACCGCGCGCACCTCCTCACGCGCCTTCGGGAGCGCCTCCATGTCGAGGTAGCGGCGGTAGTAGCGCTCGGCCTCGTCGATCTCGCCCAGCCGCTCGTGGATCATCGCCAGGTTGTAGATGAGCTCTTTGCCCTCGGGATCGAGCGCCACGGCGGCCTCCAGCTTCGCGATGGCCGCGCGGTACTCGCCGTGCTGGTAGCGCCGCTGCGCCTCGTCGTGCAGCGCCGTCGCTCGCTCGATGCGGAGCCGCTTCTCCTCCTCGTCTCGCGAGAGCGGCGGCGGGGCCGGTGCGCTCGGTCCGCCGCCCTGCGGCGGCTGCGCGGGCGGGGCGGCGGGCGCGACCACAGGCGCGCGGAGCGGCTCCGGCGGGGGCGCCTGCGCCGCCAGCGCCGGCGGCGCGCCGTGGGCGACCGCCGCGGCGGCTGCGACCGCGGAGGCGAAGCACACGACGATGCGCCCGGCCTCGGGGCCGATCGAGCGAGGCAAGCGCGCTGTGTGGCTCGTCACGGCCGCCCACCATAGCGTAACTTCCGCGCGGATAACGGCGTCTTGCGGAGGGCGGGGTGAAGGCCGCCGCCGCGGCGATCACCTGAGCTTGCAGCTGTACTCGCCGACGAACACGAACGCCCGCTCGCACCTGACGCCCACGGCGCGCTTCGCCGTGGTGAACTCGAAGGTCTGGCCGAACGGCGTCCGTTCCAGCCGCGTCATCTGCGCTCTGCAGCCCTCGCTCGCGCGGCGCGGCTCCGGCGCGCTCGCGGCGCCGTCCTCGCCGCACGCGACGAGCGCGGCCCTCCGTTCGACGTCGGCGTTGTCGGAGACGACGTTGTAGACCGCCGAGACGCTGAACGCGACGCAGAGGGCGAAGAGGGCGAGCTGGCCGAAGCGCTTCACAGCCCGAGCTTACCCTGTCCGGCGCGCGAGGGGCTCGCCGCCGCGCGCGACCCGGCTCAGAGCCGCATGCCCGAGCCGGGCAGCGGGTTCCACGGCTGCCGGCGGGTCGTGTACTGGCCCCGCACGAACGCCCCCAGCACGGGCGCGATGTTGCGCGCGATGTCGTCGTCCCACTCGCCGCCGTTGATGCCGTCCTGCGGGGAAAGATCCGGCGAGAGCAGGAAGAAGCCCGGATACAGCCGCCGCGGCACCTTGATCTGATCGAGATCTTCCTTGAAGAGATCGATGTCCACGCGCACGAGCCGCACGCTCCGGAGGGCCGTCTGCATCAGCGGATCGCCGAGCGAGCGGTCGACCCCGCGGCACGGCTCGCAGGGATCGCTCGTCGTCATCACGAGGACCTTCTCGCCCTGGGCATATGCCTCCGCGCGCTGCTTGGCGAGCTCCTCGCTGAGCACGGACACATCGACGCCGATATCGACGATGGAGACCCCGCCGATGCGCCGGTGGGTCGTGTGCTGAGGGACGCTGCCGCTCGGCTGCACCGCCGGAGGACGCGCCTCCGGCAGCGGCATCGATGGCGACGCCGTGCTCGCCGGCTCCGGCGAGGCCTCCCCCTCCGGGAGGGCGGAGGCCGTCTCTCCGCCGTGATGGGTGCTCCACATCCACACGCCGAAGCCGATCGCGGAGCTCCAGCAGAGCGTGAGCAGGACGCCGAGCGCGAGCCCGACGCTGGCGAGCGCGTACCCCCTGCGCACGGCCGGGTCCTGCTCGATCTCGCGGCGAGCCGCCCAGCCGAAGGCGATCGCGGCGATCGCCCCGAGCGGCCCGAACAGCGCCGCGACGAGCGAGCTCACGGCCAGCGTGGAGAGCTGCCGTCGCTCCGGCGGGGGCGGCGGCGTGTGGTAGGGATCCTGGATGATCAGCCGCGCCGCCTGCGCGCGGCTCGGCTGCGCTGCTGCCGGCGCGAGCGCGACGCGCCCGCGGGCCGCGACCGAGTCGCAGGGCGGCACTCCAGCCGCCTCGCCTTCGCAGAGCAGGGCGCCCGTCTGCGCGTCCCTGGGCGCTGGAGGCGGCTCGTTCGCATCGCGGTTCGGCGGTGGCTGAGTCGGGCCGAATGCGTGGCTCACGCTCTTCATCCTAGCGCCGGAGGCCGCGCTACGCCCGCCGCACGGGCCCTCTCGTCGCGTGAGCGCTCAGGGGATGCAGGTGCGCTCGAGCACACGCAAGACTGCGCGCTTCGTGCTCACACCGGTGCTCATGGGCTCCGTCCATGCGACGCCCACCCGCTCACCGGCGAGCGCCACGCTGGGAGAATCCTTTACGGGAAACACCCCATCCGACACCCGGATCCCTCGAGCAGAGGGCGCTCCGTCGGCGGCCAGCTTCACGAGGAGGGTTTGCCCCTCCACCTTGCCATCGTGGCCGACCCACGCCACGAGGGCCCCGTCGCCGCTCGGCGCGAGCGCGCGCCACTTGCCCTTGCCAACGACCCACGGCGCTCCGCGCGGCCGCGCCTCCGTGTCCAGCGCGCGGGCGATCAAGGTGGCTCCCTCGCTCCAGACCAGCAGCGCGCCGGCGCTGCCCGTGGCCACAAGGCCGAGCCGCTGATCCCTGTCCGGTGTCTCCTGAGCGGCGCCAGCCGGCCGGTCGCCGCTCTGTCGCTTCGCAACGACGTGGGCATTCCCTTCCCTGCCCGCGGCGTCGAACCGCGAGGCCCGGATGCTCCCGTCCTCCTCGTCCTGCCAGGCGACGAGGTAGCCACCGGACGCGTCGGCAGCGACCGTCGGCCAGCGCGGCTTCTTGGCGCTTCGCGTGACGCCGACCGCCTTCAGCTGCGGCTGCGCCGGGTCCACCGGCGCGAACTGGAACACCCCCAGGCGCTGGCGGTCCGGTCCGAAGGGCGCCGCTGCCACCAGGGCGCCACCTGGAGCGGGCGCGAGGGCCACATGGTCGCTGACCTCCCTCCCGATCGCGCCGACGCGCTGGATCTCGACCGGCGGGTTCGTCTCCCAGCGGGGCCGCGCGTACGCGAGCCCCTCCGCGTCGAACCACGTGACCGCCCATTCGTCGCCCGAGGAGAAGATCCGGAGCCCTGCGTCCCGCGTGCTCGTGATCGCCCTCGCGCGGGCGACCTGCCGGGCCTCGCTATCGAAGCCGGCGAACGCGATCTGCGCGTCCCCTCCCTTGAGGTCCACGAGCCACACGGCCCCGAACGAGCCGTCGGCGCGCCCGGCGATCCCCATCCCCTCGCGCAGGATGTAGGTCGCGATATCACCCGACTTCGTCTTGCACCCTTCGAGGGAGCCGATGGGCACGAACTCCTGGACGCCGGTCCCGCGCGGCAGCTCGGGCTCGGCCGGCGCAGTGGCCACGGCGGGCTCGGTTGGGGCGCTCGACGCAGCGGCGGCTGCGAGGACCGCCTCCGAGGCGCTCGGAGCAGGGGCAGCACTCGCGGCTCCTCCCGCTGGAGGGGAGGAGCGGCGATCACAGGAACTGCTGGAGACGGCGAGCAAGGACAGAGCCACGACCTTGGCAAGAGTCGTGGCTAGGGAAGCAGGATAAGAAGAGCGCCTGGTGCGAAGCAGAGGACTTGAACCTCCACGGGAGTTACCCCACTGGAACCTGAATCCAGCGCGTCTGCCAATTCCGCCAGCTTCGCGAGCGGGGACGGCATCACTACCTCACCCCCTCGCGTTCCGTCAAGCGCTGTATCACGCCCCGAGCGTTTTTCTTCCGCCTGCGGTTCCGTCCGTCACGTCCGTCACGTCCGTTGCGTCCGTTGCATCCGTTGCGTCCGTTGCGTCCGTTGCGTCCGCTACGCCCGGCTCTTCCCCGCTGACCCTGGCGCGGTCTCCTTGCCGCGTTGTGGTGGGTACTTCGCCGCTTTGGTTCCCCCGCCGACGCCGCACCGGTGCACGGCGAGGAGCGCCTGTGCTAGGGGAGCGCGCTCCCATGGCGGCCATCGGCTCACCTCCTCCCCTCCTTCTCTTCGTCGGCGTGCGCGCCGTCGACCCGGCACAACAGCTCGACGACGTGATCGATGTCGTCGTGGAAGACGGCGTCATCACCCGGGCGGGACGCGGCGCAGCGACCGACGAGCTGCGCCGCGCCGACCGGGCCGAGCTCATCCAAAGCGATGGGCTCCTGCTCCTCCCCGCGTTCGTCGATCTCCACGCCCACCTCCGCGAGCCCGGGCAGGAGTACAAGGAAGACATCGCCTCCGGCCTGGCGGCCGCGGCGGCCGGCGGCTTCGCCCACGTGTGCGCGATGCCGAACACGCGGCCCGTCAACGACACCCGCTCCATCACCGAGGCCATGATCGCACGAGCCCGCGCGATCGGGGGGCCCGCGCTCCACCCCATCGGCGCGATCACGATGGGCCAGAAGGGCACGGAGCTCACCGAGATGGCCGACCTCAAGGACGCCGGCGCCGTGGCGGTCTCCGACGACGGCCGCTGCGTCACGTCGAGCTCCGTCATGCGCCGCGCGCTCGAGTACGCGAAGACCTTCGATCTCACGATCATCCAGCACGCCGAGGACCACGCGCTCACCGACGGGGCGCAGATGCACGAGGGGGCGATCTCGACGCGGCTCGGCCTCCGGGGCTGGCCGCGCGTGGCCGAGGACATCATCGTCGCGCGCGACGTGCTGCTCGCCGAGGCCACCGGCGCGCGCTACCACGTCGCGCACATCTCGTCGCTCGGGGCGGTCCGCATCCTCCGCGAGGCGAAGGCCCGCGGCATCGCCGTGACCGCCGAGGTGACGCCGCACCACCTGACGCTCACCGACGCCGCCGTGCTCGGCTACGACACGGCGTGCAAGGTCAACCCGCCCCTGCGCGAGCAGGCGGACGTCGACGCGCTCCGCGAGGCGCTCGCGGACGGCACCATCGACGCCGTCGCGACCGACCACGCGCCGCACTCCACGCTCGAGAAGGACTGCGAGTTCGCCGAGGCGTCGCCCGGCCTCATCGGCCTCGAGCTCGTCGTCCCGGTCCTGCTCGACCTCGTCCGGCAGGGCGCCCTCCCCCTCGGGCGGCTCGTCGACGCCCTCACCCGCGCCCCCGCCCGCATCGCGCGGCTCGAGGCGCCCACGATCAAGGCCGGCGCCCGCGCCGAGCTCTGCCTCGTGGATCCGAACCTGAGCTTCGTGCTCGACCCGGCGCGCCTCCGCTCGAAGAGCAAGAACACGCCGTTCCTCGGCCGGCAGCTCACGGGCCGCGTCAAGATGACGCTCGCCTCGGGGCGGGTCGTCTTCGTCGACGGCGAGGGAGCGGCGACATGAGCTCACGCAAGGTCCATTTCGTCAGCCTCGGCTGCCCCAAGAACCGCGTCGACTCCGAGGTGATGCTCGGCGTCGCCCGCGCGGCCGGCTACGCGCACGTCGACGACGCCGCCGAGGCCGAGGTCATCGTCGTCAACACCTGCGGCTTCATCGGCGACGCGAAGAAGGAGTCGATCGACGCCATCTTCGAGATGGCGCAGCACAAGGAGCACGGCAGCTGCAAGCGCCTGGTCGTGGCCGGCTGCCTGTCGCAGCGCCACCCCGAGGAGCTCGCCCGCGAGATGCCCGAGGTCGATCACTTCCTCGGGTCGAGCGACATGCTCAAGCTCGGCCGGGTGCTCGCGGGCGACGCGGAGCGGATGCTCGTCGGCAACCCCGCCGAGTGGCTGATCCACGCCGGCGATCCGCGCACCCTCTCGACCCCCGGCGGCAGCGCTTACGTCAAGATCGCCGAGGGCTGCAACCGCACCTGCTCGTTCTGCGTGATCCCGGACCTGCGCGGCGCGCAGCGCTCCCGGCCCATCCCGGACGTGGTGCGCGAGGTGGAGCAGCTCGCGGCGGCGGGCGTCCGCGAGATCAACCTCATCTCGCAGGACACGATCGCCTACGGCCGCGACGCGGCGGGCCGCGCCGAGGGCGGCGCGCGCGCGACGCTCGCGCAGCTCGTCGAGCGGGTCGCCGACGTGCCCGGCGTGCGCTGGGTGCGGCTCTTCTACCTGTACCCCGAGACGATGACCGACGACCTCGTCGAGCTGCTCGCCGGCCACCCGCGGGTCGTGCCCTACGTCGACATGCCGCTCCAGCACGCCGCCGACGCGATGCTGCGCCGGATGCGGCGCGGCCACGGCGGCGATCGCCTCCGCCGGGTCGTCTCCACGCTGCGCGAGCGCGTCCCCGACCTCACGTTCCGCACCGCGTTCATCGTCGGCCACCCCGGCGAGACCGACGCCGAGTTCGAGGAGCTCTGCGACTTCGTGCGCTGGGCCGAGTTCGAGCGCGTCGGCGTGTTCCGCTACTCCGACGAGGAGGCGAGCCGCAGCCACGAGCTCGAGGGCAAGGTCCCCGCGCGCACGGCCGCGAGCCGCTACCGCCGCCTCATGACGCTGCAGCGCCGCATCTCGCACAAGAAGAGCGCCGCCATGATCGGCCGCGAGCTCGACGTGCTCGTCGAGGGCACGAGCGACGAGCACGAGTACGTGCTCATGGGCCGCCACGCCGGTCAGGCGCCCGAGATCGACGGACAGGTCTACCTCTCCGGCGGCGAGGTCCGCCCCGGAGAGATGTGCCGCGTCCGGATCACGCAGGCGAGCGACTACGATCTCGTCGGCGAGCTGCTCGACGACGAGGAGAGCGGGCGCGGCGCCGGGCTCCCCCCGGCCGCGGATCTCGGCGCCGTCACGGCGAAGCGGCGCGTCGCCCTGCGCGTGCTGCAAACCGATGGACGCGAGCGCCAACAGAATTGACGGTCCGGCGATCGGGTCGCGGCGCGATCGCTGAAAATCCCGCTGCGTCAGGGCGCTCCGCGGCGGAGGGGGCGCGGCACGTGGTGTGCTATGACGCCGTGCCGTGCCGATGCTCCGCCGCGCTGCGCTTCACCTCGCCGTCGCCTTCGCGATCTCGCTGCTCGCCGGTGCGGCGTGCCTGAGCCCGACGCTGCCGCTCCCCCCGCCCGAGCCAGCCGACACGATGCGGCCCGCCGCCGATCGCGAGGGGGTGTGGCAGATCGCGGGCAACTGCAGCCCTGGCGCGCGGGTCAGCCTCTTCAACGAGCGGACGCAGCGGGGCGTGATCGAGGACGACACCGACGGGAACGGCCGTTACCTCCTCGAGATCGAGGCCCAGCTCTGCGACACCCTGCTCGTATGGCAGGAGCTGGAGGGCAACGGAGGCGAGGAGAGCGAGGCGCAATCGTTTGTCGTCGAGGAGCGCACACCGCTCGGCGTCGTGAACGCCTGCCCCTGAGCGCGCGACGAAGCCCCATGCGCCGAAGTGGGATGGTCGCGACGCGGTGACGCGACGACACGGTGACGTGACGACGACGCGGCGCGCCGCGCCCGATGGCCGCTCTCGACGCGTGAGCGGAGCATCGTGATAGGTTGTTTGCGTGATGGCGTCGATCCCACCGAGCATCCCGCAGAACGCCACCCGGGTGCTGGTCGTCGATGACGAGCCGGGCCTCCGTCAGGTGCTCCACATTGCCTTCCGCCGCCAGGGCTACGAGGTCGTCGTCGCGCCCGGAGCGCGCGCCGCCATCGAGGCCATCCGCCAGAACCCGCAGCCGTTCCCGCTCGTCCTCACCGACCTCGTGATGCCCGACGGCTCGGGGATCGAGGTGCTCGCGGCCGCGAAGGCGCGGAGCAACGCGACCGAGGTGATCGTGATGACCGCGCACTCCACGGTGGAGAGCGCGCTCGACGCGATGCGCCACGGCGCGTACGACTTCGTGACCAAGCCGTTCTCGCCGGCGGAGCTCACCGCGCTCGCCGCGAAGGCGCTCGAGAAGAGCTCGATCGTCGCGGAGAACCAGCGGCTGCGCGCGCAGCTCGAGCGGCTCGATCTCCCGTCGCGCGAGCCGCTCGGCACGAGCGCCGCGATGCAGCGGATCGCCGAGCTGATCGCCAAGATCGCGCCGACGCGCACCACCGTGCTGCTCACGGGCGAGAGCGGGACCGGCAAGGAGCGGGTCGCCCGCGCGATCCACGACCAGAGCGATCGCGCGGCCAGGCCGTTCCTCGTCGTCAACTGCGGGGCGCTCCCGGAGGCGCTCATGGAGAGCGAGCTGTTCGGCCACGAGAAGGGCTCGTTCACGGGCGCCGGCGCGCGCTCGATGGGCCTGTTCCGGGAGGCGGACGGCGGGACGCTGCTCCTCGACGAGATCGGGGAGCTGCCGGCCGCGCTTCAGGTGAAGCTCCTCCGCGTGCTCCAGGAGCGGAAGGTCCGCCCGGTCGGCGCCGCCGCGGAGATCGCGGTGGACGTCCGGGTCCTGGCCGCGACCAACCGCGACGTGGAGGCCGAGGTCCGCCAGGGCCGGTTCCGTCAGGATCTCTATTATCGGCTGAACGTCATCCGCATCGAGCTGCCGCCGCTGCGCGAGCGCCCCGGGGACATCTCGCGGCTCGCCGAGCGCTTCCTCCGCCGCTTCGCCGCCGAGCTCGGCAAGGACGTCCGCGGCCTGACGACGGACGCGGTGCGCGCGCTCGACACCTACGGCTTCCCGGGCAACGTGCGCGAGCTCGAGAACATGATGGAGCGCGCGGTGGCGCTCGCCGGAGGGCCCACGATCGGCCTCGGCGACCTCCCGACCGCCGTCGCCGGCCTCAGCGCGAGCCCGGCGCCGCTGCTCGCGCAGCTCCCGCCCGAGGGGTGCGCGCTCGACGAGGTGATCGGCGAGCTCGAGCGCCGGCTCATCCTCCAGGCGCTCGAGCGCACCGGCGGCGTCCGCAAGGCGGCCGCGAAGCTGCTCGGCGTCTCGTTCCGGTCGCTGCGCTACCGCCTCGCCAAGCACGCCCTTGCGGCCGATGGGGAGGGAGACGACGAGCCGGAGGGAGGATCCCGACGAGAATCGTCACCGCCGGGCGCCCTGCAGTGACGATTTTCGTCACCGCCGCAAAAGAACACAACCCCGCACATTCGGCCCCCTGCCCTCGTCACCTCAAGGAAAACCGAGGCAACTCATGAGCTTCTCGCGCAACTCGAAGACGGCGCCGCGCCGCGCGCTCCTTGGCACGTCACCTGCTGGAGCGTCAGGGCGGATGCGGAGCAGGCGGCGACAGCGAAGCGCAGCGAGCCGAGCGTTCACGCTCGTCGAGCTCCTCGTCGTCGTCGCGATGGTGGGTGTCCTGGCGGCGCTCGCCATGGTCGGATACCGCAGGTACATGAACGCGGCGGGCATCGCCGAGCCGAAGGCGGTCATTCAGGGCATCCGCGGCGCGCAGGAGTCCTACAAGGCCGAGATGCTCACGTACCTGAGTGTCTCCAGCACGCTCAGCAACTGGTATCCCTCGGCAACGCTCGGCGATCACAAGACCGCGTGGAGCAACCCGAGCCACGGCGATTTCGCGAACTGGCAGATGCTCAACGTGACGACGGACGGCGCGGTCCGGTTCGGGTACGCGACGGTGGCGGGCGAGACCGGCGGGCTCGATCAGAACACCGGCACGACGTACACGTGGGCAGGTTTGCCGATGTCGCCGCTGCTGGATCCGCAGTTTGCGCCCAGCGGGCCCTGGTATGTCGTCCAGGCGGCCGGCGATCGGGACGGGGATGGAACGCTGGCATTGCTCCTGACGGCATCCACGATGCCGTCGATCTACTGGGAGAACGACACGGAGTAGAGGAAGGTTCGCCACGGCGCGGCGCGGAGAGCGCCTGTCCGTGGGAGAGGTTTTCGCGCTGCGGGCCGGCCGAGCCCGCACCAGGCGACATCATGGTCAGTCTCGGCAAAGCATCCAATTAAAGAAAGCATCACGGAGGATCGACACCCATGCGTGCAATCAAGCGATACGACAGGAGAGGCTTCACGCTCGTCGAGCTCATGATCGTCGTCGCCATCATCGGCGTCCTCGCCGCGCTGGCGATCTACGGCGTGCGCCGGTACCTCGCGAGCGCGAAGACCTCGGAGGCCAAGAACACCGTGGGTGCGATCGCCCGCGGCGCCGTCGCCGCCTACGAGCGGGAGACTTCCGCCTCGGAGATCCTGACCGCTGGCGGCACCTCGACGGCCGCGAGCCACGAGCTCTGCAACTCGGCGACCGCCGCGGTTCCGGCGGACATCCCTGAGGGCACGAAGTACCAGCCAAATCCGGCGGCGGACTTCACTGTCGGGGACTCGGTCACGGGTTGGCCGTGCCTCAAGTTCACGATATCGCAGCCTATCTACTATTCCTACCATTATCTCCGTAATGCGAACAGAACCCACGACGCCCTTACCGGCGCGCCCGCGGTCGGCGCCGCGGGCTTCGAGGCGAGCGCGATCGGCGATATCGACGGCGACACTACCGCGTTCAGCGGCTTCGCACGCGCCGGCGTCATCAGCGACGGCGAGGTGATCTTGGCCACGCAGATCTTCATCAACAACGAGTACGAATGAGATATCCCCGGCTGCCCGGCTCTCATGAGTCGGGCAGCCCTCGTCCACCGGCGTCGTCTGCGAGCGGAGAAGGCGTGTTATGTCGAGCACGATGGCGATCCGTGGACGAGGCTTCACCCTCATCGAGCTCATGATCGTGATCGCGATCGTCGGCGTGCTCGCCGCCCTCGCGATCGTCGGCGTGCGCAGCTATCTCGCCACGGCGAAGATCGCGGAAGCCAAGCAGATCGTCGGCGTTATCACCCGCACCGCGATCACCCAGTACGAGCGAGAGCGCGACATCGCGCAGATCCTGCCGGCCACGGGCGTCACCTCGGCGAACACTCACCTCCTCTGCACCTCGGCGACGCCGGTCCCGTCCCTCTTCGCCTCCGTGCGGGGGAGAAAGTACCAGCCGAGCAATGCGCTCGGCGCCGACTTCAACTCGGGTTCAACGCTTGCCGGCTGGCAGTGCCTCGGCTTCTCGATCAACCATCCCATCTACTTTCAGTACTCGTACCAGGTCGGCGACGACTATATCAGCCAAGGACTGCCCGGCGCCCCCCTCCCTGGGCCCGATGGGTTCGAGGCAGGCGCGATCGGGGACCTGGACGGCGACGCGCAGCGGTGCACGATCGTCCGGACGGGCGCGGTGCGCGACGGCCACATCGCGACGAACTCCGCGATCTACGTGAACAACGACCCGGAGTGACGCGGGCCACGCGCCTCGGCGGCGCTTGTTCGACCACGCGGAGGTGAGGTAGAGAAGGGCCATGACCTGGCGCTCCTGGAGCGCGCTGGAGCTCAGCGCGGCCTTCGCGGTCGGCGGCAGCGTCCTCGCCGTCGCCGTCCCCGCGTTCTTCCGAAATCTCAGCGCTTCCAAGCTCAGCGAGCCCATCGAGGGGCTCGACCGGCTGGTGACGAGCGCGGTGGCCTACGCCGAGTCGCGGCCGCAGGAGATCAGCTTCCCCCCGTCCGCCCCGCTGACCCCGGCCCAGGTGCCGCGCGGCGTGCGCGCGGTCGATCCGCCGGAGTCGTGGGAGCACCTCACGTGGCGGTCGCTCGACTTCCGCTTCGAGGGGCCCCACGCGTTCTCCTTCCAGTTTACGAGCGAGCTCGACGCGTCGAAGGCCATGCGCTTCACCGCGACCGCGCACGGCGACCTCGACGGCGACGGCGTGCTGTCCACGTTCGAGGTGCGCGGCGTGCGGATCCCCGGGGAGCCGGCCCGCGTGCTGCCGGGCATGTTCGTGGACCGCGAGGTGGAATGATGGGGGCCCGTCCGGCGCCCGGCACCGAGAACCCTCCGGCTGCCCGCTCGCTCTTCGCCCACCTCGCAGGCGCACGCGACGCGCTCGTCACGGTCGCGCTCTCGGCCGCCGCCGCCGTCGCCATCGGGAGCGTGCGCGCGCCCGCCACGGACCTGGAGCAACGGGTCGCGGAGACATCCGACGTGTACGTCCTGCCGCCGCCGGACGAGGTGGTCACCCTGTCGCTCGGCTACCGCGCCGCGCTGGCCGATCTGCTCTGGTCGCACGTGCTCGTCTCGCAGGGCATGCACACCATGGAGCGGCGCCGGTTCGAGAACCTCACCCTGCTGCTCGACGCCATCAACGCGCTCGATCCAACCTTCCGCGAGCCGTACCTGTTCGCGGACGCGCTCATCACGTTCCAGACGAGCGAGACATCGCGCCACGAGGTCATCAAAGCGCGGCAGATCATGGAGCGTGGGGTCCAGAACCGCCCTCTCGACGGCGAGCTCTGGCTCGCGCTCGGCCAGTTCGTCTCCTTCATCGCGCCGGCCTCGTACCTGACCGATCCGAAGGAGAAGGCACAGTGGCGCCTCGAGGGGGCCCGGATGCTCGCGCGCGCCGCGGAGCTCGGCGGCGGCGACGCGAGCATCACCTGGCAGGCGCTCGGCGGCGCGGGGATCCTGGGGCGCGCCGGCGAGCGGGAGGCGCAGATCCGGTTCCTCCAGCGCACGCTCGCCGTCACCGACGACGAGGAGCTCAAGCAGAAGATCCGCGCGCAGCTCGACAAGCTCCTCGACGCGCGCGACGCAGAGAAGTACCGCCGGCGCCTCGACGGGTTCCGCGAGCTCTGGCGGCGCGATCTGCCGTTCGTCAGCAACACCGCGATCCTCGTGCTGGGCCCCCCGCGCGACCCGGCGTACTGCGCCGGCGGCGCGCACGCGGACGAGCCGCGCTGCGCGACCACCTGGCGGGCCTGGGCGGAGCGGGTCGACGGCGAGCGGTGAGCTGCCTCGGGCGCTGAAGCGGCGCGCGCCGGACGCCGGCGCCACGCCCAGACGTCCCCGGAGCGGGCCGAGTGAACCGCCAGCGCCAGCAAGTCCAGCGCCCGGCAGCGCCCGGGCTCGCTGGCAGCTCGTCCGGGTGTCCCTGGCGGCTCTCGTGACGTCCCTGGCGGCTCTCCCGGCGTCCCGAGCAGCTGACCTTGGCGTTCCAGGCAGCTTTTCTGGTGTCCCTGGCGGCTCTCGTGGTGTCCCTGGCGGCTCTCGTGGTGTCCCTGGCGGCTCTCCCGGCGTCCCGAGCAGCTGACCTTGGCGTTCCAGGCGGCTCTTCTGGTGTCCCTGGCGGCTCTCCCGGCGTCCCGAGCAGCTGACCTTGGCGTTCCAGGCGGCTTTTCTGGTGTCCCTGGCGGCTCTCCAGGCGTCCCGAGCAGCTGGCCTTGGCGTTCCAGGCGGCTTTTCTGGTGTCCCTGGCGGGTCCTCAGGTGTCCCTGGCGGCTCTCCAGGCGTCCCTTGCGGCTAGGTGTTCATTCGAACTTGACGGCCGCGGTCTTGGTCTCGCCTGCCTTCACCGTGACGGTGACCGACTTCTTCCCGAGATCCGGATGGATGAACATCACCGTGTGCGACCCCGCGGAGACGCTGACGCCCACCTTGGGCGTGCTCCCCAGCGGCCGCCCGTCGAGGACCACCTTCGAGACCGGGATCGAGTTGATGTTCAGCGTCGCACCGCCGGCAGCTGCCGCGGGCTCCGGCGCGTCCGCCGGCGCCTCCGCCTTCGGCGCGGCGGCCACGGGCTCCGACCTCGGCGCTGCCGGCTCCGGAGCAGGCGCGGGCGCGGGCGCGGGCGCGGGCGCGGCGGCGGCCGGCTCGGACCTGCGCGCCTCGTCGAGCGCGATCCGGATCGTCTTCTCGGCCTGCCCGTCCTCGAACGAGATCGGCTGAGAGAAGTCCTGGTGCCCCCTCTTCGTCGCCACGATCTTCCAGCGCTCGGACACGGTGACATCCACCTTGACCGGCGGCTTCTTCCAGGCCGAATCGGGCAGCTTCTTCTCCGTGCCCTTGGCGCTCACCAGCTTGACCGAGGCGCCCGACGTGGCGAGCTCCAGCGTCACCTGCCCCTTCAGCACCTTGAGCGCGACCGCGCCGAGGTCCTTCATCTGGCCCTGGCCGACCTCCACCGTCTGCTCCAGGGGCTCGAAGCGCTCGCCGCCGTCGAAGCGGATCTTGTGCTCCCCCGGCGGCACGCTGACCTCGACGGGGAGCACGCCCTTCTCCTCGCCGTCGATGAAGACCTTCACGCCGGGCGCGCCCGATGCCTTCACGCCGGTCGTGGTCGACGCGCCGGTGGAAGACCGCTCGGCGCCGGCCGCGTCGAGCGTGATCACGACGACCTTCTCCTTGCCGCCCTCGACGATCTCGACGGCGTCGCGCGGCGGGAAGTCGGGGGCGAGGATCTTGACCACCTTGGAGCCGGGCTCGAGATCGCGCACGACGCAAGGCACGGTGTCGCAGCGCTTCTGGCCGTCGAGGAAGATCTCGGCCCGGTCGACGGCGCCGCCGCCCGGGGTCTTCAGGTCGATCGTGAGCGCGCCCTTCTTCGGCACCAGCATGACAACCGCCAGGATGAGCACGGCGACCAGCGCGAGCCCGCCGAGGAGCACGCCCGCCTTGCCGGCGCCCTGCTGCACCACGTGGCGCGGGCGGATCTCCGTCGGCTCGTCCTTGCGCGACAGCGCGCGGAGCCCGAGGTCCGGCGGCATCGCCGGCGCGGGCGGGGCGCTCGGGATCGGCGGCGGCGCCGGGACGGGGGTGCGCACCCGCGAGGCCGACGCCGCGCCGCCGGAGCTCGCGACGAGCGCCGCGGCCGCCTTCGGGATCGCCGGCGAGCCCGCCGCCGGCAGCGCGCTCGAGCGCCCAGGATTGTAGTCGTTCCCCTGCTTGTCGTAGACGTGGGTCGACTCCTCGTCGTCGTCCCAGTTCATGTCGACCGCGGTGCCCTTGACCGAGCGAGGCTTCGCGTCGTCACCCGCCTTCTGCGGCGGCTTCACCGACGGCAGGCGCACCGGCGGAGGGACCACCGGAGGCAGCGAGCCCGAGGCCCCGCTGACCGGCGCCGGCGGCAGCGGGCTCTTCGACGGCAGGGCCGGGGCGCTGATCGCGGGCAGGGACGGCTGGCGCGACCGAGGCGGCACCACGGACGGCAGGGAGCCCGTCTTGACCGAAGGAGGCATCGGCGGCGGAAGCGACCCCGGGCTCGTCCCCTTCGCCGACAGGGGCGGCGGGAGCGACGCCGGACCGGTCCCCTTCTGCGTCACCGCCGGCGGCGGGAGCGACGGCGGCGGAAGCGACGGCGGCGGGAGCGACGGCGGCGGGAGCGACACCGGACCGGCCCCCTTCGGCGGCACGGGCGGCGGGAGCGACACCGTGCTCGTCCCCTTCGACGGCACGGGCGGCGGGAGCGACGACGGGCCGGCCCCCTTCGACGGCACGGGCGGCGGGAACGACGACGGGCCGGCCCCCTTCGGTGCCACGGGCGGCGGAAGCGGAGACGGCACGCCGCTGGGGAGCGTCGCCGCATGGTTCGGCGGCGGCGGCACCGCCGCGCCGACGAGGGTGCGCGAACGCGCAGGCGGCGAGGGAGGTACGAGGGCGGTGCTCGTGGCGGGCGACTTCTTCTTCGCGAGCCCCTCGAATACGTCCAGATCGCTGCCGCCCTTGTTGTCCGCCATGTTCGAGAACTCCTCAGGATATGCGGCGCCGTTCGCCGCGGCGTCCCTGAAACGGAAACGGAAACGAAAACGGGAACGAAAACGGGAACGAAAACGGGAACGGAAACGCTCGCGCATGCTCCGCGCGACGAGCGTGAGCTCGATGCACAAGCGCTCGTCGCGGGCGAGCTCGGAGCGCGCTAAAATCCGCTGATCCGCTGCAGCGTACCGCTGGTCCGGTGACTTCGCGAGCGCCATCGGGAGGATCTCGGCGGCAGCGAGGCGCCGCGCGCGCCGCGATCTCGCGCGGATCCAGCGCTCCACCGCCGGCGATGCGGCGCGCGACGCGCGCGACGTCCGCTGCGCGCGCGACGTCCGCTGCGCGCGCGACGTCCGCTGCGCGCGCGCCGTCCGCTGCGCTCCGCGACGCGACGCTGCGCGCGATCCACCACCCGCACATCGCGCGCGCGCCCCCGCCCGGCGAGCCCACGCAGATCCGCGCCGAGATGTCGCAAGCTCCGAAGGATCGCAATCGCTGCACCGGCCGACGTGTATTAGTCCGTCGGGCCGCCAGCGCACAAGCGCCTACTGCACGTCAGAGAAGGGCCGGGGGCGCCGTCACGCTCAGTGATCGCCGCCCGCCGTTTCCTCTTTCTTCGGCTTTTTGAAGTACCGAACGCGCTTCTGCTGCAGCGGGTACCAGACGCTGTGCGGAACGATCGGTGTGGATTCGAACATCCGGCCGGCGCCAGGCGCCTCGGCGCGCGTGAGCCGGACGGCGCGCGGGCCTGACGGCGGATGGACGGCGGCGCCGGCGAGATCGGTATCGCCGCCGAGGGCCACCGAGAGCGGCCGAGGCAGGTAGATCCGCGAGGAACAGCCGAGCCCCGCCAGGAAATCCTGGAGCAGCCTGGCGTCGCGCGGGTGCGGGTCGACGGGCGCCGTGGGCGGCGCCGATGCGTCCGGCGCCAGCGCGGCGTCCGGTGCGCTGGACGGCCCGGCCCCGACCCGCTCGACGTAGATCAGCATCCCATCCTCGTCGTTCACGCCCAGCGCGGCCACGGCCCTCGCGCTGCCGAGCGCCCCCGTCGCGATCCGGACCGCGCCGCGCACCGGAGGGGCCGGCGAGGCGGAGAAGGACCCGGCCGAGTGCCAGATGCTCGACCCCTCGCCCTGCCCCGCCCCGGGCGCCGCGGCGCCGTCGCTGAAGACCACCACGGTCGCTCCCGCCCCGGCCGGCGGGGACGCCCCGGGCTCGCCCAGCGGCGCGGCCGCGACGGTCCGCGGGTCCACCTTGAGCACCCGCAGCCGGACGTCGGGCCGCGCGGGATCGGGGCGGATCTCGGTGATCGCGAGCGCATAGGGGAAGCCGTGCTGCGGGAGCCCCTGGGTGCGCCAGGCGCCCTCCCCCGCCACGGCCGGCGCCGCGCGGGGCGCCAAGGGCGGCCCCGGCAACAGGTGCCGCAGCGTCATGTAGAAGAAATCGCGCGCTTCCCGCCGGATATAGCGGGGGAAGTTCATCAGGCCCATGCCGCGGATGAGCCGGCGGCCGCGGAACCGGTAGCCCGAGAGCCCCGAGACGTCGCCCTCGGTCTCCCATTCCCCCTGGAGCGGGCGCCCGAGCGGCGGCAGCTCGCCGCTCGGCGCCACACGATAGAACTCGAGCCCGCTGTGGCCCGCGTTCATGTCGAGCGCGATCCCGTAGGAACATCGGGCCTGGATCATCGCCTGGGCCAGGGCCTCGGGGCTCACGTCGGCGCCATAGAAATAGGCGACGAAGCGCTCCCGGGTCAGGCAGATGCCGGTCCTGACCGTGTGCGTCTTGTCGGCCCACCCGGGCGGCGTGCCTCCCCACCACGTCCGGCCGAAGGGATTCCATTTCTCGTCCTCGACCATGACCGTCATGTTCTGGCGGAACGACAGCATCCACTCGGGGACGGTCTCGTCCTCCGACCAGCTCCCGAAGACGGTGCTGCCGTCGCGCCGGACGGCCACCGTCGCGGCGTAGGGCTTCGGCGGCAGGTACATCACCCCGTCGGCCATCATGCCGAACTCGCCGTGCATCGCCTGGAAGCCGGCGTTCGACGCGGCGACGACGCGCTTCATGACCTCGGGCGTGCGCGGGATGAGCCCCGGCCCGGCCTCGCCCGTCGCGCCCTTGGGCTCCACCGTGCCCGCCATCATGTGGAGCTCCACCTGGCGCGGGTCCCAGAGCGCGATGTAGACGCGCGTCGCCTTGCGCGAGCGGTCCGTCCGGAGGAACGTGGTCATGAACGCCGGCGGGAGCCCGTCGAGCTGGCGCACGAAGGCGTCGCCGCCCTGCGGGTTCCACTGCCCCTCGCCCGGCAGCGGCGGCGTCACCCAGGGATCGAGCCGCGCCGGCGGCCAGCCGATCTCGGGATCGATCGGGATCTGGCGGACGGGCCGATCCAGCTCGCTCTGGCCGAGGTCCGAGGCGATGTCCTCCGCGCCTGTGTCGCCCGTCACCGCCTCCTTGTTGCGGAGGACGAAATCGAGCGCCGTGAACGCCACGGCCTTGACCGTCTGCATCGCGGCGTCGCCGATCACGAGGCGCACGCGGTCGACCGCCCAGGTGACGAGGTTCCCCGGCCGCGCGACCTCGGACGCCTCGGCGCGGATCCACGCGGGCAGCGCCGCGTCGTCCACGCCGCGCACCGGCAAACGGGCCTCGCGGCCGCCCGCGCGGACGACGACGGCGCTGTCGTCCTCCAGCGCGACGGCGACGTCGCTCGCGTCCGGGCCGCGGCGGCTCCGCGGCTCCTCGGCGCCCGGGTCCTCGGCATGCGGATCCTCGGCGCCGCTCTCCTCGCTCCGGGCGAGGTCGATCGCGAAGGTCCGCCGGCCGATCCCGCGCAGCCGGCCTGTCGCCTGCCAGCTGGTGACGGCGTGCTGGAGTCGCTCGACGAGCGACCACTCCGCGCCGCCGGAGAGCGCTTGCCCGTCCAGATCGAGCACGTGCACCGTGGGCGACGCGGCCTCGATCAGCGGGCGCGAGACGTAGGCGAGGGCCTCGCCGCGGAGCACGGGCTTCGACTCGTCCGCGCCGCTCGTCTCGGTGAGGTTGTGGATCGCCGAGACGTCGAGCAGGACGCCCTCCGGCGAGAGCCGCGCGTCGACGAGGTACAGGTCGGTGGGCTCCCCGCGCTCGCCGCCGGCGCGCACGCCGCGCGCGACCGCACGCGCGGCGACGCCGAACGGGCGGAGGCCCCCGCGCGGCGGATCCACCCACACCACGTCGCCGGCCGCCGCGGCGACGCCCCGCTCCGCGAGCTCCGTGGCGAGCGCGGTCGAGCGGTCGCGGGCGCCTCCGCCGACGGCGGGCGACATCGCCACGGCCGCGGACGCGCAGAGGACGAGGAGGCCGATGCGCTCGCGGCGCAGGGAGGGCGTTTTCGGGGACTGCATTCGCGGACAACGCGCGGAGGGGCGGGGCTCCTGCCCGGGCGATCGAGGACGACCGGACGCGCGCGCGGCAGCCGTTATCACCGTTTTTGTACCGCGGCCAGGCTCGGGGGCGCGCGGCGCTGGCGTCCGCGGAACCGGCGGTGCTACATCGGGCGCGCCCATGTCGAACGCTGACTCGCCCCCTCTCCGCCGCGACGAGGCGCTGACGATAGCGCGCCTCGCCCACCTCGACCTCTCCGCCGAGGAAATCGAGCGCCTCACCGGTGATCTCGGCAACATCCTCAGCTACGTCCGGCAGCTCGAGGAGCTCGACGTCTCGGCGGTGCCGCCGACGGCGCACGTGCAGATCGAGCGGCTGCCGCTCCGCGCCGACGAGGAGGCGCCGAGCCTGCCGCGCGAGGTGGCCCTGCGGGAGGCGCCGCGGGTCGAGGACGACGGGTTCGCCGTTCCGGCGTTCGTGGACGAGGGGTGACGCCGATGGACACAGCGATCCTCGATCGATCCATCCCGGAGCTCGCGGCGCTCGTGCAGCGCGGCGAGGTGAGCGCCGAGGAGGTGGCCAGGGCCGCGCTCTCGCGCATCGAGCAGCGCGACGGCGCGCTGGGCGCCTTCCTCACCGTGCAGGGGGAGCAGGCCGTCGCGGCGGCGCGCGCGCTCGACGCGCGGCGCGCGCGGGGCGAGGCGCTCGGCCCGCTCGCCGGCGTGCCGATCGGCCTCAAGGACGCGCTCTGCACCGAGGGCGCCCCGACGACCGCCGGCTCGAAGATCCTCACGCGGGCGGCGGCGGGCGGGGACGGCGCATCGAAGGCGCTCGACCCGGCGCGCGGCTTCCGCCCGCAGTTCGACGCGACGGTCGTCGCCCGCCTGCGCGAGGCCGGCGCGATCCTGCCGGGCAAGTGCAACATGGACGAGTTCGCGATGGGCTCGTCGAACGAGAACAGCGCCTTCGGCCCGGTGAAGAACCCGTGGGACCCGTCGCGCATCCCCGGCGGCTCGTCCGGCGGAAGCGCGGTCGCGGTGGCGGCGGGGATGACGCCCGGCTCGCTCGGGTCGGACACGGGCGGCTCCATCCGCCAGCCGGCGAGCCTCACCGGCGTCGTCGGCATCAAGCCGACGTACGGCCGCGTCTCTCGCTACGGCCTCATCGCGTTCGCCTCGAGCCTCGATCAGATCGGGCCGTTCGCGCAGGACGTGAAGGGCGCGGCGCGCCTGCTCGAGGTGATCTCGGGCCGCGATCCGCGCGACGCGACGAGCCTCGACGCCCCGGTGGGCGCCTGCGAGGCCGCGTGCGGCCGCGACGTCGCGGGGCTGCGCATCGGGGTGCCCGAGGAGTACTTCGCGAAGGGCATCGACGCGCGGGTCGAGGCGAAGGTGCGGGAGGCCATCGAGGGCCTGCGCGGGCTCGGCTGCGAGATCAAGCCCGTGCGCCTGCCGCACACGCGGTACGCCGTGGCGGCCTACTACATCGTCGCGACGGCCGAGGCGTCGTCCAACCTGGCGCGCTTCGATGGGGTGCGCTTCGGGCTGCGCGTGGAGGGCGACCGCGGCGGGAAGGCGGACCTCCAGGGCCTCTACGGCCGGACGCGCGGCGAGGGGTTCGGCCGGGAGGTGAAGCGCCGGATCCTGCTCGGCACGTACGTGCTGTCCGCGGGCTACTACGACGCGTATTACCTGCGCGCGCAGAAGGTCAGGACGCTGATCCGGCGCGACTTCGACGAGGCCTTCCGCGAGGTGGACCTCATCGCGGCGCCTGTCTCGCCGACGGTCGCGTTCCGGCTGGGGGAGCGGGTGGACGATCCGCTGTCGATGTACCTGGCCGACGTCTACACGCTGCCCGCCAGCATGGCCGGGCTGCCCGCGATCAGCGTCCCGTGCGCGACAGCGCAGGCGCCGGACGGCGGGCCTCCGCTGCCTGTCGGCCTGCAGCTCATCGGCCCTGCGCTGGAGGAGGCGCGGCTCTGCCAGGCGGCCTACGCGTGGGAGCAGATCTCCCCGGTGCGCGGGCTGCGCGCGTCGATCGCATGACGAGCGGAGCGCGCCGATGAGCTCCGCGATCACCGTGGCGGCGGCCGGCCCCGAGCACCTCCCGGGGCTCGAGGCGCTCTTCGAGGCCGCCGGCACGCCCTGCTACTGCCGGTACTACCACTTCGGCGGCACCAACAACGAGTGGCTCGCGCGGTGCTCGGACGGCCAGGGCGAGAACCGCCGGGAGTTCGCCGAGGCGCTCGCCTCGGGCAGCGACGAGGCGCGGGGCGTCGTGGCGCTCGCGCCGGAGGCGCCCGACGTCGTCGGGTGGCTCAAGGTCGCGCCCGCGGCGGCCGTGGCGAAGGCGTACGAGCGACGCCTGTACCGCGGGCTGCCTTGCTTCGCGGGCGATCGCGCCGGCGTCTTCCTGATCGGCTGCGCCGTCGTGCACCCGGGCCACCGGCGGCGAGGCGTCGCGACAGCGCTCGTCGCGGGCGCGGTGGAGCTCGCGCCCTCCTGGGGCGCGCGCGTCCTCGAGGCCCTGCCGCGCCGCCCGAAGGAGCCGGTGAGCGACGAGGAGCTGTGGACCGGCCCGGTCTCCGCGTTCACGAGGAACGGATTCGCCGAGGTGCACGCGTTCGAGCCGTACCCGGTCCTGCGCCGGGTGTTGTGACAGCGCCGCGGCGAGGCCGGGCCGGGGTCGCGCTCCGCTTGCGCGCGCCGGCCGACCAGGTAGTGTCGCGCCCGGCGCATGGCTCCCACCTCCGAGCACCCTGAAGCCGCGGCCCACGACCTCGCCGAGCGGAGCTCCGCCGCCGGCGCAGATCACGCCGCGCCTGCCTCCGCCGCGGGCGCGGCCACGGCCGGCGCGAGCGAGCCCCCGGCGTCCGCAGCGGCGGAGGCCTCGCCGACCAGCCGGCGCGCGTCGTCCAGCTCGAGGGGCCGGGTCATCGCGCTCACCGGCGCCGCGTCCTTCCTCGGGCGCAACCTGATCGGGATCCTCGAGGAGGACCCGCGCATCGCGCGCGTGGTGGCCATCGACATCAAGCGGCCGGACACGGGCGGCTCCAAGCTGCGCATGCACACGGTCGACCTGACGGAGCCCGCCTCCGAGGAGCGCGTCGCCGAGGTGCTCGCGGCCGAGCAGGTGGACACGCTCGTCCACCTCTGCTTCCTGTCGTCGCCCACCCCGGCGACCGCCTGGGCCCACGAGCTCGAGTCGGTCGGCACGATGCACCTGCTCCACGGGGCGCGCCAGGCGAGCCTGCGCAAGCTGATCCTCTGGAGCCAGACGATCCTCTACGGCGCGCACCCGACCAACCCCAATTTCCTCACGGAGAAGCACCCGCTCCGGGCGGACCCGGACGAGCGCTTCTTCGCGGACAAGATGGCCGCCGAGCGGGAGCTCAACGCCTTCGGCGCGAAGGCCAAGGGCACGACCGTCACCATCCTGCGGACCGCGCCGATCCTCGGCCCGACCGTCCAGAACTACGTCACCCGGTTCCTGGCGCGGCGCCTGGTCATGACGATGCTCGGCTTCGATCCGCTGTGGCAGTTCATCCACGAGGTCGACGCGATCGCCGCCTTCAAGCTCGCCATCGACAGCGATTTCCCCGGGACCTTCAACATCGTGGGCGACGGCGTGCTGCCGCTCTCCACGATCGTGCGCCTCGCGGGCCGGACGGCGGTCCCGGTGCTGCACAGCGCCGCCGGGCCGCTCGCGTCTGCGCTCTGGGCCGCGCACGCGGCGATCGCCCCGCCCAGCTTCCTGCGGTACCTGCGCTATCTCTGCGTGGCGGACGGCGAGAAGGCGGCGCAGGTGATGGGGTTCCGGCCGGTCTACACGACGCGCGAGGCGTTGCTCGATTACACGAGCGCGCAGCGGCTGCGGGACGTGCGCCTGCTGCAAGAGACGCCCGCGTGACGCGGTTCGGGGGGTGAGCGATGGGCACGGAGCACGATCGAGAGCTCGAGGAAGCAGGGGCAGGGAATGGAGGGAATGGATCGCCGCCGTCGACGCGCGGGCGCCCCGATCGGACGGGGCCCGGGCACGTCGTGCCGAGCGTCGACGTCGAGGACGAGGAGACCCGGTACCTGGCGCCGATCGGCCCGACGGAGCCATCGGACGGGCGGAAGACGCAGTCGTCCGAGGTGCACGCCCCGGTCGTGCCGGTGACGGCCGAGGAGCTCCAGCGCCAGATCAGGGAGCTCGAGGCGCGGCTCAAGCGGATGCTCGCCGGGGGGCCGTCGCCCGACGCGAGCGGCGCGGTGGGAGGCATGCCCGAGACCGAGCGGAGCCCGCGCCTGGGCGGAGCGCCCGCCGCGTCGGCCGGCTTCGCCAGCGAGCCGCCGCTGTCCGAGCCCGGGACGGCGCGCGACGTCCTGTCGACCGACTTCTACCTGCGGCAGTGGGGCCGCGCCGGCCTGCGCCGCCGCTCGGAGGAGGTCGACGAGTTCGGCTTCGATCCCAAGTACGAGGCCCGGTACAGGTCGCTCTTCGACTTCCTGCACAGGCACTATTTCAGGATAGATATCGAGGGCATCGAGCGTATCCCCGCCGAGGGGCGGTGCCTCGTGGTGTCCAACCATTCGGGCGGGCCCATCCCCTACGACGGGCTCATGCTGCGGGCCGCGGTGCGGCGGGAGCACCCGGCGCGGCGGGAGCTCCGCTGGCTGGCCGACGATTTCGTGTACTACCTGCCGTTCGCCGGCACGATCATGAACCGGCTCGGGGCCGTGCGGGCCTGCCAGGAGAACGCCGAGCGGCTGCTCGCGGGCGAGCGGCTCATCGCGGTCTTCCCGGAGGGCGTCAAGGGCAGCGGGAAGCTCTACAAGGACCGGTACCAGCTCCAGCGGTTCGGTCGCGGCGGCTTCATCCGGCTCTGCCTGCGCACGCGCACGCCGCTCGTCCCGTGCGCCATCGTGGGGGCCGAGGAGACGAACCCGCTGTTCTACCGGATCGAGCACCTCACGCGCGCGCTCGGCATCCCGTACCTGCCGATCACGCCGACGTTCCCCGCGCTCGGGCCGCTGGGCCTCGTTCCGGCGCCCACCAAGTGGAAGATCCGCCTGGGCGATCCGGTGCGGTTCGACGCGTACGGCCCGGAGGCGGCGGACGATCAGATCCTGGTGCGGCGCCTCGCGGAGCGCGTGCGCGCGACGATCCAGGGGCTCATCGACGAGACCCTGGCCACCCGGAAGTCGATCTGGTTCGGATGAAGCGATCTGCCGAGGCGAATCCGCACTCCATGCCTGAAAATACGAACGAAGGGGATCCGCCCGCCGGGCCCGAGCGAGCGGCGAGCCGGGGCGCGCGGCCGGAGGGCGTGCTGGTGATCGACAAGCCGCGCGGGCCGACGAGCCACGACGTCGTGGCCCGCCTGCGCCGCGCCCTCGGCGTGAAGCGCATCGGGCACGCGGGGACGCTCGACCCGATGGCGTCCGGCGTCCTCGTGGTGCTCGTCGGCGAGGCCACCAAGCTCGCCTCGTACCTGACCGCGCAGGACAAGCGCTACACGGCGCGCGTCGTCCTCGGCGTGGGGACGGACACCCTCGACGCGGACGGGGAGATCACCGCGACGCAGCCCCTGCCGCCGTGGCTCGACGCGGAGCTCGGCGCCCTCGCCGGGGCCGGCGGGACTCCCGGCGGCGAGGCGCTCGCGCGCGCGGCGCCGCGCATCGCCGCCGCGATCGACGCGGAGCGAGCGCGGCGGGAGCAGGCGCCGCCGGCCTACTCGGCCATCAAGGTCGCCGGGCAGCGCAGCTACGCCCTGGCGCGCGCCGGCCAGGCGGTGGAGCTGTCGGCGCGGGCCGTCGAGGTCCGGTCGCTCGAGGTGACCGGCGCCTCGCGCGGCGTGCCTGGTGCACCTGCCGCGGGCGCTGCGCCGGCCACCCTCGATCTCGAGCTCGGGGTGAGCAAGGGGTATTACGTGCGCTCGCTGGCGCGCGACCTGGGCGCGCACCTCGACGTCCCCGCGCACCTGTCCGCGCTCCGCCGCACGGCGAGCGGCAGCTTCACCGTGGAGCAGGCCGTGTCCCTCGACGCCGGCGCCGAGGTGCTGCGCGCTTCACTGCGCCCGCTCGCCGACGCAGCCGCCGCGAGCCTCCCGGTCGCCCGCCTGACCGAGCACGGCGCCCGGCGCGCGCGCATGGGACAAGCGCTCACCGAATCCGACTTCTCCATGGCTCCCGCGCACCCTGGCGCCGCTGTATGGCTCGATCCGGACGGGGCCCTGGTGGCGCTCGGCGCCTCGGAGGTCGCCGAGGTGGACGCCGGTGAGGGCGATCCGGCGCCATCGCCGACTCGGTTTTCCGTCCTGCGCGGTTTTTCTGAAGCGCCCGACATGCGTGGGAATGCTGCTAGATAAGAGAAACCCACAGCACACGGCAATTCCCTGGACTTCGGCAGATCTACGGCGCATGTCACTGGCAGCGCTCGGCAGGATCGGTCGAGCTGGGGAGTCCGCCTTCGGGCGAGAGCGGCAAGAACGCGTGGTTCCGTCATCTCCTGAGATTTCGCGTCCCGGTCCGGTTGCGCTCCCCTCGCCTGTTCCGTTACGATTCGTCCGTTAGGAGCCTCTGTTTGAGTCCCGATTTCGTTCCATTGCCAGCGCTCGGCGCTGCAGTTCTCTCCGCTGTACTTGGCTCGCTGTTCGTCGGCGCCGACACCGCACTGACGACGTTGAGCGCGACGAGGCTCGGCGCGCTGATAGAGCAGGCGACGGGCCCCACGAAGGCCGCCTACGAGCGGATTCGTCAGGAAGACGCCAAGCTCCGTTCCCGCTACCTGCTCGGCTGGGTCGTATCGACCAGCCTGACGGCCGCCTGCTTCGACCTCTTCTTCCGGCGGATTGTCCCTGGCGCTGCGCTCTATCTCGGGCTGGCGACCACCATCGTCCTCAGCGGAGCCCTTTACGAGGTCAGCTCCACGCTGGGCCGCAAGCACGCCGATCGGGCCGCATCGATGGCGGTCCGCTTCTTGCGCCCTCTCGAGATCGCGATGCTGCCGCTCGCCGTACCGCTCGGCTGGATCGGCTCCAAGCTGGGGCCGCGGGATGGTGAGCAGCCGTCGGATCCGAGGGTTGCCGAGGCGGAGGTCGAGATCCTCGTCGATGAGGTCGAGCGTTCTGGTCTCTTCGGGCGAGAGCCGGCGGAGATGATCCGGAATGTGCTCGAGTTCGCCGATCTCACGGCGCGGGACGTGATGGTGCCGCGATCCAAGGTCGAGGCCATCGAGATCTCCACTCCGCTGGAGAAGGTGCTGGAGATCGTCACCGAGAGCGGGCACTCGCGGTATCCGGTCTACAAGGATCAGACCGACAACATCGCTGGTCTCCTCTACGCGAAGGATCTGTTCAAGGTCCTCGAGGAGCGCCGGCTCAAGAACACGACGCTCCGGGAGATCACGCGGAGCCCGGCCAATTTCGTCGCCGAGTCGCAGCCCCTCTCTTCGCTGCTCCGGGAGATGAAGAGCCGGAGACAGCACCTCGCCATCGTGGTCGACGAGTTTGGTGGGATGTCGGGGATTGTCACCCTGGAGGACGTGCTCGAGGAGATCGTCGGAGACATCCGGGACGAGCACGACGAGACGGACGACGGTGCTGCCATCCAGGATCTGGGCGACGGCCGCCTGGTCGCTGACGCGGCCGTATCGATGAGCGATCTCTCGGCCTACCTGGGCGCCGAGCTCGACCGTGAAGGAAAGTACGAATCTCTCGGCGGGATGCTCACGCAGCACGTGGGCAAGGTGCCCGAGGTTGGCACGGCCGTGAGCAAGTTCGGCCTGCGCTTCATCGTGCGCGACAGCGACGAGCGTCACATCGGCAAGGTCGAGATCGTCCGCCCCCGCGCCATGGGCGCCGGCGGCGCCGCCTGAAGCCCCCCTGACCCGACGCGCAGGAGGGGACCCATCGCCGTCCCCTCCCCTCGGCTCCCCCAGATCGCGAACCCAGCTACACCCCGCCCGCCGCGCGGTGCTTCAGATCTGCCGCGGCCGAGCGGCGCGCGCCCGCACAGGAGACGGGCCCAGATCGGCGTTTTCGGCGCGGAAGCGCACTCCGGTGCGCTGAGCACCGAAAACGTCGAGATGGGCCCGTATCCGAAGCGGGCGCGTGCCGCTCAGCGGGCGAGGGAGAGTTTGTGGAGCTCGTTCGCGAGATCGTCGGCCTCTTTGATGAGGCCGGGCGTCTCGTCGGCGGGGTTGTCCTTCTTGCCCTCGAGCAGCTGGCGGATGTCGATCATCGCGCCGCGCAGCTTGAAGACGATCTGCTCGCTCGTGAAGGCGGCCACGGTCTGGGGGTCGACCGGGAGGACCTGCAGGTCGCCGCCGGCGATGTCACCCTTCGTCCAGCGGGTGGCCTCCTTGTCGGCAGGCTTCACGCCCTGCTGCGTGCGCTCGAGGCGGCTCACCGTGTACTTCGCCGGCCAGTCCTTGCCGAACGGGAACGGCGCCTTGTTGGGAACGAGCTCGGCCAGCGTCTTGTCGCCGTCCCGGCGGAAGACCACCGAGAAGTTCACCACCGGCTCATCCTGCTCCTTCCACGATTTCTCGACGGGAGCCTGCGCCGCGCTGAGCAGGTTCTTGAGGCTGTCCTTGGTCTTGTTCAGATCCTGGACCGACGTGGTGAAGGCGAGCACCTGGCGCATCACCCTGCCAGGGAGGCCGCCGATCTGCTTGTTCTCGAGGTTGGTGGCGTCGAACGGGACGTTGATGGCGCCGAGCTCGGTCGGGAGCTGCGCGGGGAAGCTCTTGCGCGAGAGCGCCTCGGCGGCGGCGCCGAGCTTCTCGTTCAGCTCCTTCATCTTCTCGTTCGCGGCCTTCACGTCCTTCGCGAGCGCCGCGGCGCCGTCGACCGCGAGCTTGCCGCGATCGCCGCGCTCCTTCGCGCCGCCGACGGCGAAGCCCACGCCGATGCCGACGATCGCCGCGAGGCCGGCGTAGAGCGCCGTCTTCTTCGAGGCCTTCCGCCGCTCCTGCTCGACCTCCTCGCCGACCTCGACCTTGATGGTCTGCGCGGCGGCCGTCGGCTTGGGCGGAGGCGTCTGGATCACAGGACGCGGCGCCGGCGCGAACGGAGGCAGCGGGATGCCCGGCGAGATCCCGGGCGGGGGCGCGATGCCCCCCACGGAGGGCATCGGCGGCCGCGCGCTCGGATGCGGCGAGGGCACGCCGATCGGGCCCGCGTTCATGTCGGGAGGCGGCCCCGATCCGGGCTGCGGGCCAGGCATGGGAAGGGGGACGGCCGCTCCCGGCGCCCCGCCTATCGCCGTTTTGCCAAGCCGAGCCTTCAGATCGATTTTGCTCTTCTTCTTTTCTTCAGCCATCGGCTCCTCGAGGACGGGATCGCTGCACCACTTCGCGCTGAAAACTCCAGCTCGCCCGAGGGAATCGACCCACCACGGCCCGAACCGGAGCTGCCCCTGCGCGAGCGGCAACAGAAGACGACACGGGCCGGCCTCCAACAGACCGACATGGGAGCGGGGAGGGCAAGATCAGCAACACGACGGGAGCGCCGGGCGAGCGGACAACCCGCCGGGCACGTTAGCGGCGCGCCGCCTGGAATGTCAACGCGATGGCGATCGCGGCGCAGGATGTGTTTCGACAGGCGATCGCCAGGCCACACGGGCCACCCGGCCCCACGGCAGCCCCCGCCGGCCCGCAGCGGCGCCCTCGCCGGGTCTGCGCCGGCGTCCCCCGCCCATCCTGCGGGCGGCCGCCGGCGGCTGGCCCTCCGCGGAGGGAGCGGGTAGGAAGCAGGGGGTTCATGGTCTCGTTCAAGTTCGGCGGGGGTCGGCCGCCGCGGCTCCGCTCTCCTTCCGGTTCCGGCAGCGGACCGCAGGCGCCGCCAGCTTCATCCACCGGCAACAGACCGCAGGCGCCGCCCGCGGCTTCCTCTGGCGACGGGCGGGAGGCGCCCCCCTCGCCTTCCAGCGGCGGGCGGCAGGCGCCGCCCCCTCCTGCCTCCAGCGGGGGCCGGCGGGGGCCGCCCCCGCGGCGGCCATCGCTCCGGATGGAGACCCGGCGGGTCACGAGCTTCGATGGAACCGACATCACCTACCGCGTGACGCCGCCGCCGTTCGAGGGGGCGAAGACGGTGGTCCTTGTCAACGGGCTGGGCGGGCCGTACCTCGCCTGGCGGGCGCAGGTCGAGTACCTCTCCGACCAGTACCGGTTCATCACGTGGGATTACCGCGGGATGTACGCGTCGAAGCGCCCGTCACCGGACGTTCCGGGCGCCTACGCGGTCGCGAACCATGTCCGCGACCTGGAGGCGATCCTCGCCGTCGAAGGGATCCGGCGCGGCGCGCTGATGGGATGGAGCGTGGGCGTCCAGGTGGCGCTGGAGGCGTTCCGCAGGCTCCCGGGGTTCGCCGCGAACCTGGTCCTGCTGAACGGCACCTACCGCCGGCCGCTGGAGACGATGGGGCCGCTGCCGGGGCTCGGGCGGCTGTTCGTGGCGTTCGCGGCGCGCGCTCACACGCTGGCGGCCCGGGTGACGCGCAGCCCCCTCGGCCCGCCGGACGCGGTGCTCTGGCTGAAGCGAATGGGGCTGCTCGGCAAGACGCTCGACAGCGAGGCGTTCGCCGAGCTCGTGCAGCCGTTCGGCCGGCTCGACATGGACGCGCTCTTCAGCAACCTCCGCGCGCTGGACGCCCACGACGCCGAGCACGTCCTGGAGCAGATCGACGTCCCGACGCTGCTCATCACCGGCGATCGCGATGCGTTCACCCCGCGGGCGCTGGCGCAGTCGATGGCGCGCCGCATCCCGATGGCGGAGATCCTCGTGGTCCGCGGCGGGACCCACACCACCGCGGTCGAGTTCCCCGAGCTCGTGTCGCTCCGGATCGAGCGCTTCTTCGCCGACCACGGCTTCTAGCGCCGCCCGCCCGAAGTCCGGTCAGGGATGACCGGACTTCGGCGCCGCTTCGCGGCGGCTTCGCGCGGGCGGCACCAGCTTTGTTTCCTCGGGGCTCCGCCCCGAACCCCAGCGTCCGCTTCGCGGCCGCGCGGCCCGCCTGGCCCGGGGCCAGGCGGGCGCGCGCCGATCACTTCCGGAGCAGATCGGCGAACGGGTTGTTGCGGAAGCCGCCCGACGAGCTCCCCTGCCCCTTCCCTTGCTGCCCCTGGGCCGGCCGGCGGCCGTCGCCGCGATCGTTGCGGCCGCGCGCGTCGCCGCCTGCAGAGGGGCCGCCCGCCTGGGGGCGCGCGCCGGCGGGAGCGCCGCCCTTCTTCGCGGTGAGCGCGATGCGCTTGCGCACGAGGTCGACCTCGAGCACACGCACCTTGATCTTCTCGCCCACCTTCGCGACCTCGTTCGGGTCCTTCACGAACCTGTCCGCCAGCTGCGAGACGTGCACGAGGCCGTCCTGGTGGACGCCGATGTCGACGAAGGCGCCGAACGCCGTGACGTTGGTCACCACGCCCTCGAGCTCCATGCCCGGCTTGAGATCCTCCATGGTCCGCACGTCGTCGCGGAACTTCGGCGGCTCGAACGTGGCGCGCGGGTCGCGGCCCGGCTTCTTCAGCTCGCTCAGGATGTCGTTCAGCGTGAACGAGCCGACGTCGCCGGCCTCGTATTTCTTCGGATCGATCCGCGCGATCGCCGCCGTGTCGCCGATGAGCGACCCGACCGGCACGCCGAGGTCCGCCGCGATGCGCTCGACGAGGCCGTAGCGCTCCGGGTGCACGGCGCTCGCGTCGAGCGGGTGCTCCCCGCCCCGGACCCGCACGAAGCCCGCCGCCTGCTCGAACGTCCGCGGGCCGACGCCGGGCACGTCGAGCAGGGCCTTGCGGCTCTTGAACGCGCCGTTCAGGTCGCGGTGGGCGACGATCTTCTTCGCGAGGCTCGGGCCGATGCCGGCGACGCGGGCGAGCAGCGGGGCGCTCGCCGTGTTGAGCTCGACGCCGACCAGGTTGACGCAGCTCTCGATCACCTCGTCGAGCTTCCGCGCGAGCAGGCCCTGGTAGACGTCGTGCTGGTACTGGCCGACGCCGATGCTCTTCGGGTCGACCTTCACGAGCTCCGCGAGCGGGTCCTGCAGCCTGCGGGCGATGCTGATGGCGCCGCGCACCGTGAGGTCGAGGTCCGGGAACTCCTCGCGCGCGACCTCGCTCGCCGAGTACACGCTCGCGCCCGCCTCGCTCACCGGGACGCAGAACAGCTTCTCCGACGGTCGCAGATCGGCGTTCGCCGTCTGCTCGTTCAGCCCCTCCGACGCGAGCACGTCCTTCACGAACGCCTCGGTCTCGCGGCCGTGCGTGCCGTTGCCCACGGCGACGGCGCGGAGGGGGTACTTGCGGCAGATGCGGCGCAGGTCCTGGCGCGCGCGCTCGAGGGAGTCGCTGCTCCCGACCAGGTAGATCGTCGTGTGCTCGAGGAGCTTGCCCGTCTCGTCGACGACGGCGCACTTGCAGCCGGTGCGCTGGCCGGGGTCGATGCCGAGCACCGCCTTCGTGCCGAAGGGCGCCGCGAGGAGGAGCTCGCGGAGGTTCTGGGCGAAGACGTCGACCGCGGCGCGATCGGCCTGCATCTTGAGGTCGACGCGCACGTCGCTCTGGACCGCCGGGAGCAGGAGCCGCTTCACGGCGTCGTCCGCGGCCTTCGTGAGCTCGCCGGCCCACGGCGATCTCGGCTTCAGCCCCACCGCCGCATGGATCGGGGGGACGAGCGGCTCGGGCGCGAGCTCTATCGAGGCGCGGAGGACGCCCTCGGCCTCGCCGCGGCGGATCGCGAGGTAGCGGTGCGACGGGATGTTCGCGACGGGCTCCTCGAAGCTCCCGTACATGTCGAACTTCGTCTGCTTGGCCGCGTGCTCCTCGTTCTTCTGGACCTTGATGACGCCTTCCTTCGCGTAGGCCTCGCGGACGAGCTTGCGCACGTCGGCGTGCTCGGCGATGCGCTCGGCGCAGATGTCGCGCGCGCCGGCGAGGGCGGCCGCCGCGTCGGGGACCTCCTTCTCGGCGCTGACGAACGCGCGGGCCTCCTCCTCGGGGCTGCCGTCGCCCGGCTGCGACCACATGCGATCCGCGAGCGGCTCGAGGCCCCGCTCCTTCGCGATGATGGCGCGCGTGCGGCGCTTCGGCTTGAAGGGGAGGTAGAGGTCCTCGAGCTCGGCCTTGGTGCCGCAGGCGCGGATCTTCGAGGCGAGCGCGTCGGTGAGCTTGCCCTGCTTCTGGATCTCCGTGAGCACCGTGGCGCGGCGCTCCTCGAGCTCGATGAGGTAGGCGCGGCGCTCCTCGATGGCGCGGATCTGCACCTCGTCGAGCCCGCCGGTCGCTTCCTTGCGGTAACGGGCGATGAACGGGACCGTCGCCCCCTCGGCGAGCAGCTTGGCCACCGCCGAGACCCCCTGGCGCGGGAGGCTCAGCTCCGCGGCCAGGAGCGGGACCGGATCGAACGAGCTGTCCGCGCGGCTCGGGACAGCGACAGGGCTCTGCGTCTCAGTCATGGGCGCGGCATACGCGCAGGGTGCACGCGCGTCCAGGCTTGACTTGCTGTCTGCCTCAGCCCGCCGCCGCGATGACCTCGCCGTCGCGCAGCACGGCCCGCGCGCGCGGCGCGCCCCAGGGCTGCACGATCGCGTTCTCGTGCGGCAGGTCCCACACGGCGAGATCCGCGCGCAGCCCAGGACGGACGGCGCCGCACACGCCGCCCAGACCGAGCGCGGCCGCCGCCTCGCGCGTCGCGCCCAGGATCGCCTCGGCGACCGTGAGCCCGTAGAGCCGCACCGCGAGCGCGAGCGCGAGCGGCAGGCTCTCGGTCGGCGCCGTTCCGGGGTTCGCGTCGCTGCCAACGATCAGCGGGACGCCTGCGGCCCGGAGCGCGGCGACGGGCGGCGGCTCCTGCCGCAGCGTGAAGCTCGCCACGGGCAGCAGCGCGGCGGCGACGCCCGCCCGGGCGAGCGCCGCGATGCCCGCCGGCGCGACGTGCTCGAGGTGGTCGGCCGACGCGGCGCCGAGCGCGGCCGCGAGCTCGGCGCCGCCCACGTCCGCGAACTGCCCGACGTGCACGCGCACGCCGAGCCCCAGCGCGCGCGCCCGCTCGAGCACCGGCCGCGCCTCGTCGACAGAGAACGCGCTCCGGTCGATGTACGCGTCGACGTAGCGCGCGAGGCCGGCCGCGGCGATGGCGGGCAGCCAGGAGCGCTCCACCGTGGCGGCATAGGCCGCGCGATCGCCGCCGGCCTCGGGTGGCAGCGCGTGCAGCGCGAGGTACGTCGGCACGACGCGGGGCAGGCGCGCGTCCCTCCCCGCCTCGGCGACCGCCTCGAGCTGCTTGCGCTCCGTCGCCTCGTCGAGGCCGTAGCCGCTCTTGGCCTCGACGGCGGTCACGCCGAGCGCGGCCATCCGGCGGAGGCGGGCGCGGAGCGTGTCCGCGAGGTCGCCGGCGGTCGCGGCGCGCGCCGCGCGCATGCTCGCGACGATGCCGCCGCCGGCCGCGGCGATCGCCTCGTAGTCGCCGCCGGCCATGCGGATCGCGTACTCGGCGTCCCGCGAGCCGATCCAGGGCGCGTGCGTGTGGCAGTCGACGAGCCCGGGCGTGACGACCCCCGCGGCCTCGATCGCGATGGGCGCGCCGGCCCCGGGCCGCAGGACCTCGCGCCGCGGGCCGACCGCGTCGATCGCGCCGCCTCGCACAACGATCGCGGCGTCCTCGATGACGCCGAGGGGATCGCCGGCCGAGGCGCGGGACGCGTCGCAGGTGACCAGCCGGCGCGCGGTGATGGCGAACGGGCGCTCGGGGTGCTGCGCGGCCTCCGCTCGCGCGGCGCCCGGCGGCGCCGTCACGTCGCCGCCCTCGCGGCGCGCGCCCGCTCGATGTCCTCGAGCACCGCCCGGGACGCGGGCCCGCCGGCGATCTCGGCGAACGCCGCGGGCGACGAGGCCGGCCGCGGCGGGCACCGCCGGCGCAGGCCCAGGCACCGCGCGGCCGCCTCGGCGCAACGCTCGCGGAAGCGGGGCTCGCGCTCGGCCTTGCGCACGAGCGCCTCGTGCACGCGATCCTGCAGGTCCTCGCGGTGGCAGACGAGCAGCGCGTCGCAGCCCGCCCAGACCGCCGCGGCGGCGGCCTCCTCGACGGCGTGGTGCGCCGCGATCGCGGCCATCTCGAGATCGTCCGAGAAGAGCACCCCCTCGAAGCCGATCTCGCCGCGCAGGAGGTCGGTGCAGATGGCGCGCGACAGCGTCGCCGGGACGCCGGGATCCAGCGCCTCGACGACGATGTGCGCCGTCATGAGCGACGCGACCCCGGCGCCGCAGGCGGCGCGGAACGGCGGCAGCTCGATCTCGTCGAGGCGGCCGCGCGCGTGCGAGAGGGTCGGGAGCGCGAGGTGGCTGTCGAGCGCCGTGTCGCCGTGCCCCGGGAAGTGCTTGCCGCAGGCGAGCACGCCCTCCTCCTGGAGCCCCTCCAGGAACGCGACGGCGCCCAGCGCGACCGCGCCAGGGTCGCGGCCGAACGCGCGATCGCCGATGATCGGGTTCGCCGGGTTCGAGTCGACGTCGAGCACCGGGGCGAAGTTCAGGTTGATGCCGACGGCCCGGAGCTCGGACGCGACGGCGCGCGCCGCGCGGCGCAGCAACGGGAGGTCCGCGAGCTCGCCGAGCGAGCGCATCGACGGCAGCGTCAGGAACGGCGCGGGCAAGCGGGTGACGCGGCCCCCCTCCTGATCGATGCCGATGAAGGGAGGCCGATCGGGGCCGCCCGCCGCGGCGAGCGCCTGGCAGAGCCGCGCCGTGGCGGCCACGTCAGGGACGTTGCGCCGGAACAGGATCGCGCCGCCCCGCCGCCCCTCGGCGAGGGCCTTCAGGTACCGGGCCGGCGGCTCCGCGCCGTCGAAGCCGCCCACGATGAGCTGACCACACAGGACCTCGAGCTCCAGATCGAGCCGCATCGTCCACCACCTCTCGCGCGGCGCAGGCGAGCGGCCGGCCGCGGAATCCGTTCGTAGACGACTCGTAAACGACTTGGGCCGACGAGGCCACTTCCGAGGGATGCCGGCGCGCCGGAGGGGACGCCGCGGCGCCGGAGGGACGCGACGCGCCGCGGCCCCCTCAGAACCGGATCGCGATCTTCCCGAAGTGCGCGCCGCTCGCCATGGACTCGATCGCCTGGCGCAGCTCGGCGAAGGGGACCACGCGGTCGACGACGGGCCGGAGCCCGCTCGCCGCGATCGCGCGGTTCATGCCCTCGAACATCGCCCGCGATCCGACGAAGATGCCCTGCGCGGTGATCTGCTTCATCAGGATGGGGAACAGGCCGACATCCCCCAGCGCGCCGCCCGTGAGCACGCCGATGAGGCTCACGCGGCCGCCGAACCGGACCGCGCGGAGCGAACGGGCGAGCGTACCCGCGCCGCCCACCTCGATCACGTGATCCACCCCCGCGCCGCCGGTGAGCGAGCGCGCGGGCGCGTCCCAGTCGGGGTTCGCGCGGTAGTTGATCGTCTCCGACGCCCCGAGCGACCTCGCGCGCTCGAGCTTCTCGTCGTTGCTCGAGGTGACGATGACGCGGGCGCCCGCGAGCCGGGCGAACTGCAGCGCGAAGATCGAGACGCCGCCCGTGCCCTGCACGAGGACCGTGTCGCCCGCCTTGAGGTGGCTCGCCACGAAGAGCGCGTTCCACGCGGTCACGGCGGCGCACGGCAGCGACGCGGCCTCCTCGTCCGTGAGGTGCTGCGGGACCGCGACGACCCCCTCCGCGTCGAGCAGCACCCGCTCCGCGGCCACGCCCGGCAGCTCCCCGCCGAGCGCGCCCCGCGCCTTGTCCGCGGAGAGCTCCCCGTCGATCCATCGCTGGTGGAAGATCGGGCTCACGCGATCGCCGACCTTCACCCGCGTCACCCCGTCCCCCACGGCGACGACCTCCCCGACCCCGTCGGAGAGCGGGACGAGCGGCAGCGCGAACTTCGGGTTGTAGAGCCCCTTCGCGACGAGCAGGTCGCGGAAGTTGAGCGACGCCGCCCTCATCTGGAGGACGATCTGCCCAGGCCCCGGCTCAGGATCCGGAAGATCGATCGGGCGAAGCGCGTCGAGACCGAACGAACCCTGGAGAGCGAACGCTTTCATGCAGATCCTCCTTGAGCGGGGATCCGCTATCCCACGCGGGGTGGAGGCCGGTCAACGCGCCGCTCGGCGCCCTGGCCCCCGCGCGTCGCGCAGCGCCTGGGAAGCGAGCCACAGGCCGGCCGCCGTCACGAGCGCCGCCCCGAGCAGCTGGTCCGCCGACGGGCTCTCGCCCAGCCAGGCGGCGGCGAGCACGTGCGACAGGACGACCCCGACGTACCCGATCGCGCCGACGCGCGCCGCGCTGTCGAGCGCGTAGGCGCGCGTCATCGCGAGCTGCGCGAGCCCGCCGGCGAGGCCCGTCCCGATCAGGAGGAGGGCGCCGAGGGCGTCGGGCGTCCGCCAGACCGGGATCGAGAGCGCGACCATCGCGGCGCTCGCGACGAGCGAGAAATGCAGCGCGATCGCCTCGGGGCTCGCGCGCTCCCCGCCTGCGCCGATCCTGCGCAGCCAGATCATGGCGAACGCCGAGAAGACGGCGCCGAGCGTGGCGATGAGCGCGATCTCGCCCGCGATCGCGAGCCTCGGCGCGGCGACGAGCCCGACGCCGGCGAAGGCGAGCAAGGTCGCGAGCCAGAGGCGCGGGCTCGTCCGCTCGCCGAGCAGCCGCGGCGCGAGGAGCGCGACGAAGATCGGGCTCGTCGCGCCGAGCGTGACCGCGTCGCCGAGCGCGATCTGCGGCGCGCCGAGCGTGTAGAAGCCGCAGAGCATCGCCCCGGTGCCGCAGAGCGAGCGCGCCCACGCGAGCCGCCGGTCGCCCCGACCCACGGAGAGCGGCGCGCGGCGGACGAGCGCGACGCCGAGCGCGGTGGCCGCGCCCACCAGCGTTCGCGACGCCGCCACCTCGGGCCACGGGGCGTGCTCCGAAGAGAGGCGCGCGAGGACGTTCATCGCGGCGAAGAGCGACTGGGCCAGGAGCATCCACAGGACGCCCGCGGTCGGGTGCGCCGCGCGCCCCTCGCGCTCCGCGGCGAGGATGATCGCGGAGGCCCCGGGCGGGTGCGCGGCGACCGCGCCCTGCGACGATGACGACGTGCTCACGTAGCGCATCGATTACCACCTCGACCTCGCCGCCGTACACGCCGCCGTGCGCCCGGAGGCGCCGGCGCTCCCGGGTGCGCGCGCGACATCGAAGCGCTACGGTCGCAACGATGCGCGCGATCATCGGAGCCACGAGGAGAAGCAGGACAGGAGCGATGGATGGTCAGCGGGAGCGCCGGTCCGGGGCGCTCTGGCTCGGGCTCGTCGCCGCGGGCGCCCACGCGCTCGGGTGCGGCGCGAGCGCCGCGAACGAGCCGGCGGAGGGGCCCTCCGGGGGCAAGGCCAGAGAGGGAGCGGCGGAGGAGAGCGCGCGCCCCTCGGAGGACAAGGCCGCCGGCGTGGAGGCCGGCGGCGAGGCCCAGGGCGCCCAGGCCCCGCCCGCGCCGGGCCAGCGGATGACCCGCGCGGAGGCGGCGCGGTACGTGCTCGGCCTCGTCAACCGCGATCGCGCGGCGCACAAGCTGCCGCCCGTGCGGTGGGACGAGACAGCGGCGCGCGCGGGGCGGCGGCACGCCGAGGACATGGTCCGGATCGGCTTCACCGGCCACTGGGGCAGCGACGGCTCGGTCCCGGAGGAGCGCTACACGGCCGCGGGCGGCGACGGGTTCCCGATGGAGAACGCCGGCTGCTTCGCCGACGCGATCCCCCGCGAGCTCGATCCGGATCCGCGCTTCTCCGCGGAGAGCCTCGAGCGCGTGCACCAGGCCTTCATGAACGAGAGGCCCCCGGCCGACGGGCACCGGCGCAACGTGCTCACAGCGTCGCACACCTCGCTCGGGGTCGGGCTGGCCAAGGCGAAGGGGTTCGACATCGCCTGCCTGGCGCAGGAGTTCGTCGACGACTACGGCACGTACCAGCCGCTGCCCAGGCGGGCGACGATCGGCGAGCGGATCCGGGTGAGCGGCGAGCTCGCCGCGCCGGCGAAGATCGCGGGCGTCGGGATCTCGCGGGTCGAGCCGGGGAAGCCGATCAAGCCGGAGAAGCTGCTCAAGATGGGCGGATACCCGATCCCGCCCCCCTACGCGACGTTCTTCCCGAAGGGCTTCAAGACGCCTATTCCTCTCCAGGTGACCGGCAATCGATTCGACATCCAGGTCCCGCTGGACGACCGCGGGCGGCCCGGGCTCTACGGCGTCAGCGTCTGGGCCACGTTCCCCCCCTCGGACGAGCTGAAGATGGTCTCGCTCCGCACGATCGACGTCGTCGGCAAGGGAGGCGCGCGATGAGCCAGAGCCGCCCCCCCACGGCGTCCGAGGAGCTCGACGCGGTCAAGGTGCTCGATCACCTGGTCCGCCGCGCTGTCTCGATGGGCGCGAGCGACATCCACGTCGAGCCGAAGCGCGACGGCATCCGCGTGCGCTACCGCGTCGACGGCGTGATGGTGGCGCAAGGGCAGATCCCGATCGAGATCGCGCCGTCGCTCACCTCGCGCGTGAAGGTGCTCGCGCGGATGGACATGACCGAGCGGCGCCTGCCGCAGGACGGCCAGTTCGGCCTCGAGCTCCACGGCCACCCGCTCATCCACCTGCGCGCCTCGACGTTCCCCGCGATCCACGGCGAGACGCTCGTGCTGCGCGTGCTGCTGAGCCACCAGCTGATCCCGCTCGACAAGCTCGGGCTCGCCGAGGGGGACCTGCCGCGGCTCGAGCGGCTCGCCGACCGGCCCTCGGGGCTGATCGTCGTGTGCGGGCCGACCGGATCCGGCAAGACCTCGACGCTCTACTCGCTGATCAAGGTCATGAAGACGAGCGAGCTGAGCATCGTCACGCTCGAAGATCCGATCGAGGTCGAGTTCGCCGACATCACGCAGGGGCAGACCAACCCGAGGCAGGGCTTCACGTTCGCGACGGGCCTGCGCGCGATCCTGCGGCAGGACCCGGACGTGATCATGGTGGGCGAGATGCGCGATCCCGAGACGGCGCAGATCGCGCTGCAGGCGAGCCTCACGGGGCACCTCGTGCTGTCGACGCTGCACACCTCCGACGCGGTGGACACGGTCGCGCGCCTCGTGGACCTCGGCGCGGAGTCGTGGATCGTGGCGAACGCCCTGCTCGCCGTGGTCGCGCAGCGGCTCGTCCGCAAGCTCTGCGAGGAGTGCGCGGAGACGTACGAGCTCGAGACCGCCGTGACGGGCGAGGAGGACAAGGTCCTCATCGAGGAGGGCGCCGAGCTGAAGCGCAGCGTCGGGTGCCAGACATGCCACATGACGGGCTACCGGGGGCGCATGGGCCTGTTCGAGATGCTCGAGCTCGACGACGATCTGCGGGATCTCGTGAAGGCGCGGGCGGGGAAGCGCGCGTACCGGGACGCCGCGCGCAAGGTAGGGCTCGTGCCGCTGCGCGAGGCCGGGCTCGCCAAGGTGAAGGAGGGGATCACCTCCCTGGACGAGGTGCTCCGCGTGACGTGACGGAGCGGGGAGCAGGTTCGTGCGCTACGGGCTCATTCGCGTCGTTCGGCTCGCTGCGGCGTACTTTCGTACGCCTCACTCGCCTGCCTAGCGACTGAGCCCGTGTCACACGAACCTGCTCCCCGCTCTGGAGGAGGCCTTGCCCAGCGTCTCGGCCTGACGCGTCGCCGGTCAGGTCGCCTGCGAGGAGCCGTCGTCGACCGCGTTGGCGGCGATGACGCCCTTGTACCAGAGCGCGCTGTCCTTCGGGATGCGCCGCTGCGTCTCGTAATCCACCCAGACGATGCCGAAACGCTGCGAATAGCCGCGATCCCACTCGTAGTTGTCCATCAGCGACCACACGAAGTACCCCGCGAGCGGCGCCCCCGCGTCCATCGCGCGCCGCGCGGCGACGAAGTGATCGCGCAGGAACTCGAGCCGCCGCGTGTCCGGGATGCGGCCGTCCTTGTCCGGCTCGGTCGAGTAGGCCGCGCCGTTCTCCGTCACGTAGAGCTTCGGCACGCCGTACTCCACGTGCAGCCGGAGGAGCAACCGCCGCAGCCCTTCCGGGTAGACCTCCCAGCTCATCTCCGTCTGCTCGGAGAGGGGCGCGACGTGCACCGTCCTCGGCAGGTTCTGCTCCTCGGGCACCTTGCTGCTCCGCAGGACCGCCCGCGAGTAGTAGTTGAGGCCGAGGAAGTCGCACTGGGTGGCGATGATCTCGAGATCGCCCGGCTTGCACACGGTCAGCCCCTCCGGCGGGAGGTAGCCCAGCGCGATGTAGTCCTCGATCATGTCCGCCGGGTAACGCCGGCCGTACAGCGGATCGAGGAACCAGCGGTTGAAATAGCCGTCGTAGTGGCGGCACGCGTCGTAGTCGGCGGCGCTGGGGGACGCGGGCATCGCGTAGTTCATGTTCAGCGTGATGCCCACCTCGGCGCCGGGGCAGTTCTGGCGCACCACGGGCACGGCGAGGCCGTGGGAGAGCAAGAGGTGGTGGCTCACCGCCAGCGCCTTCTTGAAATCGCGCATGCCCGGCGCGTGGATCCCCTTCTCGTAGCTGAGGAACGCCGTGCACCACGGCTCGTTGTGCGTGATCCACTTCTTCACGCGATCGCCGAGCTTCCGCGAGATGACGTCGGCGAACTCCACGAACGCGTCCGCCGTCGAGCGGTGCTGCCAGCCCCCGACCTGATCCTGGAGCACCTGCGGCAGGTCCCAGTGGAAGAGCGTCGCGTACGGCTCGATCCCGGCCGCGAGGAGGCCGTCCACGAGCCGGCTGTAGAAGTCGAGCCCCTTCTGGTTCACCGCGCCCCGGCCGTTCGGGAGGATGCGCGGCCACGCGATCGAGAACCTGTAGGCCATCATGCCCAGGCTCTTCATCAGCGCGATGTCCTCAGGCCACCGGTGGTAGTGGTCGCACGCGACGTCGCCGTTGGTCCCGTCGACGATCTGACCGGGCGTCTTCGCGAAGCGATCCCAGATGGACTCGCTGCGGCCGTCCTCGTTCGTAGCCCCCTCGATCTGATAGGAGGACGTCGCGGCCCCCCAGACGAAATTGTCGGGAAATCTCAGAGACGGCATGTCGCTTTGTGGTTCTCCTAAGAGCGGTCTTCAGCTGAGCCCGGTACGAACGTCACAGAGCGGCGGTCACCCGCACAGGAGACGGGTCCAGCTCGGCGTTTTCGGCGCGGAAGCGCACTCCTGTGCGCTGAGCACCGAAAACGTCGAGATGGGCCCGTATCCGAAGCGGGTGGCCGCGGCTCTAGAGAGGTCCGGCCTCGACGGAGGCGGGCACCGTGCGATCGTAGAGCGCGGAGGGCGCGATGACGGAGCCGGGCGCGTAGAGGTGGCAGCGGACCCAGTGCCCCGACCCGACGTCGACAGGCCCCGGCGTCTGCTCCCGGCACGTGTTCATCACGCTCGGGCAGCGGTCCGCGAAGGGGCAGCCCGGCGGCGGGTTGATGAGCTTCGGCGCCCCGGAGCGGGCGGGGAGATCGCCGCGGATCGAGCCGTTCGGATCCGGAACCGCCGAGAGCAGGAGCTTCGTGTACGGGTGCGCCGGCTGCTGCATCAGCTCCTCGCTCGGCGCCCCCTCCACGATGTGTCCGGCGTACATCACCATCGTGCGATCCGCGACGTAGCGCGCGCTCGCGATGTCGTGCGTGATGTAGAGGTAGGAGATGCCGCGCTCCTCCTTGAGCTTCTCCATCAGGTTCAGGACGCCCATGCGGATCGAGACGTCGAGCATCGAGATCGGCTCGTCCGCGAGGATCACGCTGGGATCCACCGCGAGGGCGCGGGCGATCGCCACGCGCTGCCGCTGGCCGCCCGAGAGCTGGTACGGGTACTTGAGCGCGACCTCCGCGGGCGGGTTCAGATCGACCGTCTTGAGGAGCGCGTGCACCTTCTCCTTGAGGATCGCCGGGGTGGGCGCCTTGTTGTGGAGCAGGAGCGGCCGCTCGAGGTGGTAACCGATGGTGTGCACCGGGTTGAGCGAGCCGAACGGATCCTGGAAGATCATCTGCACCTGCCCGCGGTAAGCGAGCGAGGCGCGGGTCGGCTCCTCCTTCAGCACGTCGCGACCCTTGAACACGATCTGCCCGCTGCTCGGCGGCATCAGCCGCGCGAGGAGCCGTGCGATCGTGCTCTTGCCGCTGCCCGACTCGCCGACCAGCGCGATGACCTCACGCTCTGCCAGCGAGAACGATGCGTCGTGCAGCGCCCGGAGCTGCTGCGATCGCAGCCCGCCGCCGACAGGGAAGTACTTCCCCAGGCGCACCACGTCGAGGACAGGCGAGACAGAAGGTTGCGTCATCGTCATCGTCAGTAGAGGTGGCAAGCGCCGCGGTGCTCGGGCGCGATTTCACGAAGGACGGGCAGCTCGTTCTGGCAGGTCGCGAAGGCCTGCGGACACCGGGGGTGGAAGCGGCAGCCGGCCGGCGGGTTGCGCATGTCGGGCGGCGAGCCCGGGATGCCCTGCAGCTTGCGGCGCGGCCCACGGACCGAGGGGAACGACCCGAGGAGCCCCTGCGTGTACGGGTGCTTCGGATCGCTGAAGAGGTCCTTGGCGCGGGCGGTCTCCGCGAGCTTGCCGGCGTAGAGGATGGCGATGCGCGTGGAGAACTCGGCGATGAGCGAGAGGTCGTGCGTGATGAAGAGGATCGAGAAGCCGAGGCGCTCCTTGAGCTCGGCGATCTGCTGCAGGATCTCCCGCTGCACGACCACGTCGAGCGCCGTCGTGGGCTCATCCATGATGAGGAACGGCGGCTTGAGCGCCATCGCGATCGCGATCACCACGCGCTGCCGCATGCCGCCCGACAGCTGGTGCGGGTAGCTGCTGAGGCGCGACGAGTCGATGTTCACGAGCTTGAGCAGCGCGGCCGCGCGCTCCATCGCCTGAGCGGGCGTCACGCCGTCGTGCGCGATGATCGGATCGGAGATCTGCTCACCGATCGTCAGCACCGGGTTGAGCGCGGTCATCGCGCTCTGGAACACCAGCGCCATCTTCCGCCAGCGGAAGGCGCGGAGCTGCTCCTCGTTCATCGCCAGGACGTCCTGCCCGGCGAAGTACACGTGCCCGCCCGTGATGACCGCCGGCGGGCGGAGCAGCCGCATGATGGCCATCGCCACCGTCGACTTGCCGCTCCCCGACTCGCCCGCGAGGCCGAGCACCTCGCCCGGGGCGATGTCGAAGGAGACGTTGTCGACCGCGCACACCGGACCCGTCGGGGTGATGAACTCGACCCGGAGATCCTGAACCGAGAGAAGCGGACTAGGCGCCATGAGTCCTCACCACCGGCGTTGACGAACCCGCCGCGACCTTGCGGCTCCTGAGGAGACGCGACCAGGCTCCCTCCGAGCGGAGCCGCGGATTCGAGATCTCGTCGATCGCGTAATTGATGAGCGTGAGCGCGAACCCGACCAGCGCGACGCACACGCCGGTGGGGACAATGGTCCACCAGGCGCCCGTGAGGAGCGCGGCGTTGTTGCTCGCCCAGTAGAGGTTCGTCCCCCAGGTGACGGCGCTCAGGTCGCCGAGCCCGAGGAACTCGAGGCCGACCTGGGCGCCGATGGCGTAAACCGTCGCGCCGATGAAGCCGGACATGAGGAGCGACGTCATGTTCGGCAGGATCTCCACGAAGATGATGCGCGCGCTGCTCTCGCCGCTCACGAGGGCCGCGGACACGAAGTCCTTGTCGCGCAGCGCGAGCACCTGCGAGCGGAGCACACGCGCGTTCCACGCCCAGCCCGTGAGGACGAGGACGAACAGGATCGTCATCGGCCCGGCCGGCAGGTAGGCCGCGATGACGACGGCCATCGGCAGGCCGGGGATGATCAGGAACACGTTCGTGAGCAGCGAAAGGACGCTGTCGATCCAGCCGCCGAAGTAGCCCCCGGCCATGCCGATCGCCGCGCCGATCGCGATCACCGCGAAGCCCGTGGCGAAGCCGACGGCCAGCGAGGTCCGCGCGCCGACGATCGTCTGCGCGAGCACGTCCTGCCCCTGGCCGTTCGTGCCGAACAGGTGCTCGGCGGAGGGAGCCTCGTGCGGCATGCCCACGAACGCGTGCGGATCTTGCCCCACCATCGAGGGGCCCAGCAGCGAGAGGAGCAGGAAGAAGAGCACGATGAGCGTGCCCACCATCGCCTTGCGATTCGAGAGGAGCAGGCGGAGCCACCCCGCCGCACGGGAGCCGCCGCCCCCGCTGTTGCCTTGTTGCGCAGCCATCGCTTCTCCTGGACCCAGCCGTCAGCGCCCGCGGGCGCGGGGATCAAGAAACACGTAGATCACGTCGACCAGGAAGTTCGCCCCCAGCACGGCGAACGTGATGGTGAGGAAGATCCCCTGCATGAGCGGGTAATCCTGGTTTCGAACCGCCTGGATGAGCAGATAGCCTTGCCCCGGATACGAGAAGACGATCTCGGTGAGCAGCGAGCCGGCGAGCACGAAGCCGAGCGCCATGCCGAAGCCGGTGACGTTGGGCAGGAGCGCGTTCCTCGCGGCGTAGGTGAACATGACCCGCCACTGCGAGAGCCCCTTGGCCTGGGCCATCGTGATGTACTCCTCGGACAGCACGGTGACCATCGCGCTGCGCATGCCGAGCATCCAGCCGCCGATGGTGGCGATGACGATCGACAGGGCGGGCAGGATCATGTGCGAGAGCACGCTCCCGATGAACTCCAGGCTCCACTCGGGCGAGAGCGTGTCGCTGTAGGCGTGGCGCAGCGGGAAGGCCCCGAGCACGAACCCGAGGAGGTAGAGCGACACCATCGCGAGCCAGAAGTACGGGAACGCGCCGAGGAACATCAGGACCGGCGGCATGACCGAGTCGAGCCAGCCGCCCCGCTTCCACGTCGCGATGATCCCGAGCAGCGTCCCCAGGCCGAAGCTGACGATCACGGCGGCACCCGACAGGAGCAGCGTCCAGCCGAGCCCCGTCGCGATGACCTCCGTCACCTTCGCCGGGAAGTGCGCCACCGAGGTGCCGAGATCGCCGACCAGGATGTGGCTCAGGTAGGTGAAGTACTGTTTGTAGAGCGGCTCATCCGTGAACCCGAACGCCTTCCGCAGCGCCTCGATCGCCTCCGGCTGCAGCTGCCCCCGGAAGCGCACGAACATGGCCGAGGCTGGATCGCCCGGCATGGCGCGCGGAATGAGGAAGTTCAGGGTGAGCGAGGCCCACGCCGCGATGAAGTACAAGCCCAGCTGTCGCAGAAGGTAACGCACAGAAGCTCTCTCTTTTAACCTGCGCTCCGGATCAGGTCACGCCCAACTTCACTTCGGCTTGAGCTCGGTGAGGACCAGCAGGTACTCCGGCGGGTTGTTGGGCGACAGCTTCGCGTACGGGTTCTCCTTGCTGGGGAACCCGGTGAAGCGGCGTGTGTTGTACTCGCCCCAGGACGGCCCGGGGAACAGCGGGATCGAGGGCGCCGTCTCGGAGAAGATCTCCTGGAGCTGCTCGATGATCTTCTTCTGCTCCGCCGGCTCGGTCGCGGCCTCGAACGCCTCGAAGAGGCCGTCGGCCGGCTTGGCGCCGAAGCGGTGCCAGTTGCGCGCCGACGTCTCGCCGACCGGCTTCGCGGTCGCGGTGCCGAGGAGGTCCCGGTAGAAGTTGTATGGGGTCGGCTCCTCGTTCGACCAGCCCATCGACAGGTCGAACGTGCCCTTCTGGAGCGCCTCGAAGAACGCGCTGAAGTCGTACGTCTTCAGCGTGGCCTCGACGCCGATCTGCTTCACCTGCTGCGTGACGATCTGCGCCGCGCGCACCCAGTCGGACCAGCCCGTGACGACGTTGAGATCGAAGCGCAGCGGCTTCCCGTCCTTCACGCGGATGCCGTCGGCCCCCTTGGCGTAACCCGCCTCGTCGAGGATCTGGTTCGCCTTGGCCACGTTGAACTTGACCCAGTCGCCCGCCTCGACCGTCTTCTGGCTGCGCCAGCGCTCGTGCGCGTCGCTCAGCGCCGTCGCGTCCGCCGGCCGCGTGTAGTTGTTCATGGCGACCTTGACGATCTGCTCGCGGTCGAGCGACATGCTGATCGCCTTGCGCACCCGCGCGTCGTCGAGGGGCTTCTTCGTCGTGTTCGTGTAGACGAACACCGTGCTGCCGACGAGCGGGAACCAGTAGTGGTGATTCGCCGGGTCCTTGCCGACGTAGACCTTCTCGATCTCCGGGACGAAGTTGCCGGCCCAGTCGACCTCGCCGTTCAAGAGCGCCAGGTTCGCCTGGTCGTTGCCCGGGTACGCCGGGAAGCGGAGCCCCTTGATCGCCGGCTTGCCCTGCTGCCAGTAGTTCGGGTTCCGGCCGAGCTCGTAGATCTGGTTCTGGAAGGTCTTCACCTCGGTGAAGGGCCCCGTCGCGACCGGGTTCTCGTTCGTGTACGTGACGGGATCCGCCACGTCCTTCCACTTGTGCTCGGGCACGATCGGCTGGTGGCCGAGGAAGACGAGCCCGGGGACGTACGGCCGCGTGAGCGTGAACTCGACCGTGGAGTCGCTCTTGGCCTCGACCGAGGTCAGCCACTTCCAGACGCCCTGCAGGTCGAGGGCGACGTGCTTCTTCAGGAGCCCGAAGGTGAAGGCGACGTCCTTCGCCGTGAACGGCTGGCCATCGGACCACTTGACCCCGGGCCGCGTCGTGACCGTGAGCGTCTTGTTCCCGTTACCCCACTCGTACTTCGATGCGAGCCAGGGGGTGAACTCGCCCTTCATCGTGTTGTAGACGAGGAGCGGCTCGTAGATGCCAGCGACGGTTGGCCAGCGAACGTTGCCTGATGCGAGCAGAGGATTGAAGTTCCGCACCCATGACGCTTGCTGCTCGATCGAGACGGTCAGGAAGGTGTCGGCGGCCGGGGAGGGCTTGCCCGGCCCCGCGGTGCTCGCGCCGCCCGCGGACTGCTTGGTCGGTTCGGTCTTCCCGCACCCCGCTGTGACACCGACCGAAAGCAGCAACGTCGACAACAGGAACGTCCGACGCGGCAACAACCAGTTCCTCATGAGAATGCTCCTCGCGGGGCCCTCGTGGATACGCCCGAGCGCCCACCGTCCCTCTCCCACTCCTCAATCTCCCTGGAAGCCACCACGCGGCAGAGCGGCTCGCCGGAATTCGACACCGCGACGCAGTGCGCCATACCAGCATCCAGACATCGGCACTGTAGCCGTCTTCGCACAGCAGTGTCAACGGGGATTCGAGGTCGCTGTCAAGTTCTCGCGCCGCTTACTCAGGCGCGTTTTCAAGGGAGATGTCGTGGTGCGTCATGTCTCGCAGCAGCAACTCCGTCTCATGTGGTGCTCATGGGGTCATCACGCGTCATGAGGAATGATGGCTTAAGCACTTGCACTGTTATTTTCTATGGCCGCAGCAAGAAAGTAAGCCGTCACAGACTGCGTCGGTTCAGGCACCTGAGGTGCGCCGCGGTCCACGCGCGTCCGGGGCACGTCTATACAGACGTCCGCAGGCGATTACAAGACCAGAAATTTCCAATTTCGCGCCGATGGACGGGGGAACGCTCCCAGGACGGGCGCGGACACCCCCTGGGCGGGCAGAGAGGGAAGGCCGCGTCAGGGGCGGACGCGGGCGGAGCGTCGGGTGCGGCCAGCGTTGTAGTGCGGGCCGCTACTCGACGCCTGATGGGCTGGTCCTCTCCGCCGTGGCCGTGAGTGCCACGTATCAGGAAAGGCTCCCTTCGATGTCATCAATGTTTCGTGCAGAGGCGCGGGCGCAGGCGCGGGGCAGACGAGCGGCCGCGAGCGCGTTTCATGGAAGCGGGGGAGCGGACGCTGGCACGCGGAGCTCGCTGCCGAAGAGCTCGTCGGCGGTGCAGCTCTCGAGGAACGCGCTCTCGTTACCCAGCTTCAGCTGAGGCTCGGGCGAGCCCTGCACGACCAGCCCGAAGCGGTTGTCCAGGGCGCGAACACGGGAGAGGCGACCCGTGCTCCTGTCGTACAGGATGCCGGCGCGCGCACAGCCTTCCACCCGCACGTCATCGAGCGCGACGGTGGAGCCGGCGAGCGCGAGGACGCCGTCGGCGACGAGCTCGTCGCGCCGTCGGCCCCGTGCGGCGCGGGGATCACCCGTCACCCCGTCGACGACCGTCTGCGAGATCTCCGCCTCGGAGGCGAACAGCACCACGCCGGCCGTGCGGCTCCCGCGGACGAGGGACGAGGCGAGCCGGATCTCGTACCCCGCGGCGGCGACGCCGATGCCCGTGCTGTCGTCGTCGCCGCCGCCGTCGTCGTCATCGTGATCGTCGTCATCGTCACCGTCGTCGTGTGATTCGCCGCCCGCGGTGGCGTCGATCAGGTTCCCGATGATCTCGACCCTGCTGCCGAGGATCTCCGTGCCGGCGAAGACGCCGACGGAGCGGTTGCCGCTCACGACATTGCCCGTGAGCACCGCGGTGGCGCCCCTGTAGATGACGATCCCCTGCCCCACCGGCGCGCGGCGGTCCGGCGCGACATGCCCCTCGACGAGGTTGCCTGTCACGGTCGCCTCGGACCCGTCATATCCCACGAGCAGGCCGGTGCCCTCGTTGCTGCGAATGGCATTCGACACGAGCGTCACCCGGCCCTCCGCCACCGTCAGCCCGGCGCCGTCTCCCCAGCCGCCCTCGGCGATGGTGCCTTCGATGAGGTTGCCGCCGGCGATCAGCTCGGCGGAAGAGTCGCCGACGTGAACCCCGGTGCCGCGGTTCCGGACGACCGCGCTGTCGTGGAGGCGCATCGCCGCGCCGCGGCTGACGGCGACGCCGAATCCGCCGAGCAACGACCCGGTCGGGGCCGCCACCGTGCCCTGCACCAGGCTCCGCGTCATCGTCGCCGCGCTGCCCTCGCCGATGACGGCCACGCCGATCTCGGTGTTGCCGAGGACCACGCTCGAGTCGATGGCGACGCGCGCTCGCCTCGCCGCATACACGCCGACGCCGTAAGGCGGGTCGGAGCTCCCGGGGCTCGTCCCCTCGACGAGGACGCCGGAGAGGGTCGCGGACGCGCTGGCCGAAACGAGGATCCCGGACAGCTGGTTTCCAACGACAGCCGTGCTCTCGATCGACGCCTCGGCGCCGTCCTGCACGACGATCCCCTGGCCGTCCGCCGGGTAGCGCCCCGACGACAAGGTCCCCTCGACGAGGCTGCCCACCACGGACGCCGTGGCGCCCGCCTGGAGCGCCGCCACGCCCGCCGCGCGGTTGCCCGTCACGGCGCTCTCCTTCACGAGGAGCGCGCCGCCGGCTTCCGCCAAGGCGCCGATGCCGGTCCCTGCGCTGCCGTCGCGCGTCCCCTCGATCCAGCTCTGCGCCACCGAGAGGCGGGCGCCGTCGCCCGACAGGACGCCGGCGTGCATGGCGTCCTTGATGTGAACGCGCTCGAGCGTCACGGCGCTCGCGCCGGTCGCCACGACGCCGGCGCCGTCTCCGCCGATCTCGATCCCCCGGAGCGTCACCCCCCCTGCGTCGAGCACGGCCACGATCGCGGGAGGACGCACGGCCGAGCTCACCCCGCGGATCCGCACGCGCGAGGCGCACGGGCCGGCGATCACGATCGGCTTCGTGATGACGACCGGCTCGTCGTAGGTCCCCGCCGCGAGCGCGATCGTCCCGCCGGCGGCGACGAGCCCCAGCGCCGCCTCGATCGTCGTGACCGGCCTCGCCTCGGAGCCGTCGCCGTTCGCGCCGGAGTAGCTCGGATCCACATAGACGTTCCCGGACACGCGCGGGACGCTCCCCCACGGCCCGCGCCCGCAGCCGGCGGGGCCGTCGACCGGCACACACCCCGCTTCCGGCGTCGCGAACATGCCTGTCGGGCACCTCGCCATGGCCGGCCTGCAGAGCCCGTCGTCGCCCGCGAGCTCCGGAGCGCAGCGGGGGATGCCAGCGGGAACACAGCCCTCATCGAACTTCGGGATCGTCCCCGCAGGGCATTTCTCCATCGATGGATGACAGAGTCCGTCGTCCTCCACGAACAGCTCGGCGCACCCCTGGATGCCCACCGGCATGCACGCATCCGCGGGGCCGAGGACGTGCCCAGGCGCGCAGCTCGGCGCGCGCGGCGCGACGCCCTCGCATACGGGCGGGACGCCAAAGCTCCCCGAGGGGTCGCTGCACGCCGCGACGAGCGGCAACAGGGCCGCGATGCAGGCGGCCAGGCAAGATGAACCCGCGCGCGTCGCGCAGAAGCGCATGCAATCCCCTCCTTGGAAAGCGCAGCCTCGCGCCTCGCGGGCTCCCGCTCCTCGGGCGAACAGCTCTCCAGAGCTCCGCAGCAGCGCGGAGACCGCGCGTGGCCTTCATGAACAGGCGCTCCGAGCGCCCGAGATCGTCGATGAGCCCGCGCCAGGGTGACGAGGACGCTACCTGTGCGCCTGTGCGCCTGTGCGGCGCCGCGCGAGCTCCTTTAGCGTAATGAATCCTACAACGGGAGATGCGCTCCTGCCAGGCAAAGGAGCCGTGATCGCGCCGACGTTCCCTTCGCTGCAGCGCCACGGACGGCTGCGCCGCGCCGGGTCTCCCGGGCGTGGGCGCGCGAACCTCGCTGACACCGAGGCTCGCGCGCGGCCGAGCGTGTCGGTCAAACGTCCTCTGTCAACCACGTCGGGCCGGGCGAACGCGGCGCAGGGACGCCCGCGAAGGCCGCCGCTCCCGCCGCATCGCGGGCCCGCCGTCCGCGGCTGAAGGCGGCGGCCGCGCCGTCGTTCCGGACGACGGGCCGGACGACGGGCTGACGCGCGGCGCGGCGCAGACCGCGGCACAGGCGCGCAACGACGGCGAGGTCGCCCCAGGAGGAGCGCCGCACAGGGCCCTTGTCGGCCGAAGTGGGCTGCGCAGGGCGTGACCAGATGGCCGCAAGCGATGAGAACATCGCCGCCGACGAGCGCAGATGTCGAGTCGCTGCAGCCCTTGATTGCAGGGATCGACCAGGTCTTCGGAAATGCGGCTTGCCGAGCGCGATAAAGCCGCAAGTCGGGTCGTCCTCCCCCCGGCTCATGCCGTCCCGCCGCGCGCGACGCGCGGGGGGCGCCCCGCGATGGGCGTCGACATTTGCCTTTCTCCAGCGCTCGAGAGGCTCCCACATCGGCGCGCGGCGGCGCGGCGGCTCCCCGGCGCGATGAAACGGGGAGAACGCTCACCCGGCGCGGATTCAGACAATGCACTTTCGCCGTCGCCGACGCGGCAGGCTCTGCACACGAGGACTCAGGCACGCAGCCTGCTCTCCACGCCGTTCAACATGCCGGCGCGGGCCCGAGGGCCGTAGCAGGGCATGGAAGGAGGACGGATGGTTCGCTCAATCGATATGAAGATGGCGCACGCGGCGATGCTCTTTTCTGTGTTGATGACCGGGTGCGCAGTCGACGCGGTGGCTCCGCAAGAGGCCGACTTGGACCAGGCTGACGTCGACGTGGCGTCGAGTGAGCAGGCGTTGGAGGGCGAGGAAGCGACGGACGAGGAGACGCGGGGCGGCGGCCTGATCGGCGCGCCCGGGGTGCCGGGCAAGACCGATATCGGCCAGGGCCCCATCAAGGGCGGCCTCGGCGGCCCCGGCGGCCCGCTCCAGGGCCCCGGCGGCATCGGACAGGGACCCATCAAGGGCGGCCTCGGCGGCCCGCTCCAGGGCCCCGGCGACATCGGACAGGGCCCCTTCAAGGGCGGCGGCCCGCTCCAGGGCCCCGGCGGCGTCGGCCAGGGCCCCATCAAGGGCGGCCTCGGCGGCCCCGGCGGCCCGCTCCAGGGCCCCGGCGACATCGGCCAGGGCCCCATCAAGGGCGGCCTCGGCGGCCCCGGCGGCCCGCTCCAGGGCCCCGGCGGCGTCGGACAGGGCCCCATCAAGGGCGGCCTCGGCGGCCCCGGTGGCCCGCTCCAGGGCCCCGGCGGCCCGCTCCAGGGCCCTGGCGACATCGGACAGGGCCCCATCAAGGGCGGCGGCCCGCTCCAGGGCCCCGGCGGCCCCGTCGGCCAGGTCGGGCAGGTGCCCGGCGGCCCCGTCGGGCAGATGGGCGGGATCCCCGGCCTCGGCGGCTTCCCGGGCATGGGCGGATTCGGGTGGCCGCTCGGCATGGGCGGCTATCCGTACGGCGGCTTCGGCTTCCCCGGCGGCTTCGGCGTGCCGCTCGGCGGCTTCGGCGGCGCGGGGTGCTGCGGCGGCGGCTTCCCTGGAGGCGCCTTCCCTGGATCGCTCTTTCCCTGACGTCGTTCCCCGGGCGCGACGGCCACGCTGCCGCCGCGCGCCGTGGTGAATCGGTACGAGGGTCCGCCGGAACCTGCGGGGAGAGTCACAGAAGCTCCCCGCGAGGCGGGCGGCCCGTCCGTCGACCGGCCTCTCGAGAGCGGGCGCCCTCCGTCGAGCGCGGGACCCGCGAAACGTTGGACCCCCGCCGCGCGGTCGAGGCAGCATACGGCGATGGAAGACGCCCCCCTCCTAGAGCGCGAACCGGAGACCAACATCTTCGGCGAATCCATGGTGGTGTTTCACACCGCCGCGGACCTCATCGGCCTGGCTCCCCGCATCCGGCTGGAGCTCGAGCAGCCCGACTACGAGCACATCTTCTACATCACCACGCAGCTCCAGGACCGCCTCGTCCCCTTCCGCGGAGAGGCGGCCGCGGCCTACGAGCGGCTCCCTGCGTCGGTGATCCCGAACCGGGCCGCGATCACCCCGCTCTTCAACGGCAAGCTCATCCTCCGCCCCGAGGCGCTCCGGAGCGGCTCGATCCACGTGCAGGACGGGACGATCCGCCTCGCCGATCAGGGCCTTTACCGCATCCAGCCCGGCGCGTTCGTGCGCTTCAAGGCCTATCGGGTCCAGCACAACCAGGCGCGAGGGCCTTACAAGGGCGGGCTGCGCTTCCACAAGGCCGTGTCGCTCGACCTGTTCAACGCGCTCGCCGCCGAGATGACCTGGAAGACCGCCATCGCCGATGTCCCGTTCGGCGGCGCCAAGGGGGGTATTCGCATGGACCCGCGCGAGCACAGCAAGGAGGAGCTCGAGGCGATCTCGCTCCGGTACATGTACCGGCTGAAGCAGCTCATCGGGCCCAACGTGGACATCCCCGCGCCCGACGTGGGCACGAACGCCGAGGTGATGGCGTGGCTCCTGCGCCAGTACAGCGACGGCGAGCGCGAGCGGGTGAACCACCGCGGCGTCGTCACGGGCAAGGACGTGCGCATCGGCGGCTCCGAGGGGCGCGTCAAGGCGACCGGGCAGGGGCTCGCGTACTGCATCGAGGAGTGGTACGCGCAGCGCGGCGCCCCCCTCGCGGGGGCGCGCTTCATCGTGCAGGGCTTCGGCAACGTCGGCTCCGCCGCCGCCGAGATCCTGTGCCGGATGGGCGCGCGGTGCGTGGCCGTGCAGGACGCCGACGGCGCGATCTTCGACCCGAACGGCATCGACGTGGGCGCGCTGATGGCGCACGTCAACGACAACCCGCAGAACCTCCGGCGGTCGGTCGCCGGCTACAGCGGCGCCCAGGCGATCGCGCGGGACGATTTCTGGAGCGTGGACGCGGACATCTGCATCCCGGCCGCGCTCGGCGACGCCATCACCGGCGAGGTGGCCGAGCGGCTGAAGGCGAAGCTCGTGGCCGAGGGCGCCAACCGCCCGACCACGACCGAGGGCGACAGGGTGCTCGCGGAGCGCGGCATCAGCGTCATCCCCGACATCATCGGCAACGCGGGGGGCGTGACCGTCTCCTATTACGAGTGGATCCAGAACAAGCGCATGGAGCACTGGACCGCGGGCGAGGTGAACACCCGGCTGGAGCGCGCCATCAAGAGCAACTACCGCCTGATCTGCGACATCGCTGAGGACCGGCCGCGCCGCTCGGAAGATCACGACTCGACCGGGCTCGTCCTGGGCAAGCGCTTGCCGATGCGGCTCGCCGCGATGGTGCTCGCGCTCAAGCGGATCGAGGCGCACTACATGCTGGAAGGGTTCTCCCAGTGATCTCGGCAAAGCGACGAGGGCGGCGCCGGAGCCAGGCCATCCGCTGGCCGGGCTCCGGGCGGGCGGCGGGCGGACCTAGCGAGCGACGCCGTACCCGAGCTTCTTGATGCCGTAGACCTTGATCTTGTGCTGGAGCGTTCGCAGCGGCAGCTCGAGGCGACGCGCCGCCTCCGTCTGGTTCCAGTCGGACGCGCGCAGCGCCTCGAGCAGGAGCTCGGCCTCGATCTGCTCCAGACGCGTCTTGAGGCCGACCGCGGGGGCCGCCGCCTGCCCCGGCTCGGACGCGCGCGGAGGGAGCGGCTCGGACGGGCGCGAGGGCAGCGGCTCGGACGGGCGCGAGGGCAGCGGCTCGGACGGGCGCTGGGAGAGGGCCGGCGCGACGCCGGGCTCGGACGAGCGCGAGACGCCCACGGCGCGGGAGGGCGTGGGCGGCGAGCTGGGAGAGGTCACCGCCAGGCGGATGCGCTCCGGGAGATCGCGCGCCATGATCGCGTCGCCCTCCGCGATCACCACCGCCCGCTCGATCGCGTTCCGGAGCTCACGCACGTTGCCGGGCCACGAGTAGCACTTCAGGAGCGCCAGCGCCTCGGGCGCGAGCGACTGGACCCTGCTGATGTTCGCCGAGTTCGCCTGCGCCAGGAAGCCCGCCGCGAGCGTCGCGATGTCGTCGCGGCGCGCGCGGAGCGGCGGGATGTTCAGCGTCATCGCGTTCAGCCGGTAGAGCAGATCGAGCCGGAACGTGCCCGCGTCGCACATCGCGTCGAGGTCGCGGTGCGTCGCCGCGATCACGCGGACGTCGACCTCCAGCTCCTTCGTCGCGCCGACGCGCGTCACCCGCTTGGTCTCGAGCACGCGCAGGAGCGCGGCCTGCGCTGCCGCGGGCAGCTCGCCGATCTCGTCGAGCAGGACCGTGCCGCCGGCGGCCGCCTCGAAGACGCCCTTGTGCTGCTGGCTCGCCCCGGTGAAGGCGCCGCGCTCGTGGCCGAAGAGGGTGCTCTCGACGAGCAGCGCCGGGATCGCGCCGCAGTTCACGCAGATGAGCGGCTCGCCGCGGCGCGGGCTGCCGTCGTGGATGAACCTCGCGAGCACCTCCTTGCCCGTCCCGGTCTCGCCGCGCAGGAGCACGGGGATCGAGGAGCGCGCGGCCCGCAGCGCCACCTCGACGAGCGATCGCATGAGCGGGCTCTTGGTCGCGAGGAGGTGGCCGTCGGCCTCCCACTGGCTCTCCGGCGGCGCGCCCGGCGGGCCCGCCTCGTCGGGCGGCCGGGTGCTGTCGACCTTCGGCGTGACGTAGACCAGCGCGCCCTCCGGGGGCGCGAGGCGCACGGGCTCGGCGGGGGTGGCGCTCCGCGACGCCTCGTGGCTGACCTCGATGAGCTTGTCGATGGACGTCGCGGCGTCGGGGGACACGGCGACCCCCGCGACCAGCACGGGCTCGCCCTCGCGGCGCGCGACGATCGCCTTCGCGAGCTCCTCGGCGAGCTCGGGGGTGACCTCGGGGAGCAGGATCTCGAGGGCGTCGGCGCTGTAGAAGGCGACGCGATCGACGGGCCTCAGCGCCTCGCGCACGCGGAGCCCCCAGTGGCGGAGGTGGCTCGCCTGCGCGCCGAGCGAGCGGACCACGACGAGCGCGAACTTGCGGCCGAAGAACCTGGACCGCACGATCTCGGCCTGGAGCGCGAAGCGGAGCGCGTCGGAGCCCTCCAGGCCGAACGGGGGCATCTCGCCCCCGGAGAGCACATGGACCGACGCGACGATGCCGCCGAGCAGCACCTCGTCCCCGGCCTTGACCACACCGCTCTCGACCCGCTGCCCTGAAATGCGCGTCCCGTTGCGCGAGCCGAGGTCCTCCACAACGACCTCGCCGCCCACGAGCGTGAAGCGCGCGTGCCGCCGCGAGATGCTCCTGTCCCGGATCACCACGTCGGCCGGGGCCTCCCTGCCGACGACGACGCCGACGCCGGGGCTCATCGGGGCCATCTCGACGCCGTCATGATGATAGACGAGCAGGAGCACACGCCGCTTCTCCGAGCGCGCGCCCTGGAGGAGCTCCCCTGTCTTGATGGACAGTGGCGCGGTCGTCGCCATGGGGCCGGTCCTGTAACCGCTCACACTGCCCAACTACGCCTCATTCCTCCCAACGGCAACCGGGAAGCGGCGACGCCCCGGTCTTCGACGAAAGCGCGCGCGGGGCGTCCGCATGGTAAGGAGGTCGGATGCTCCGTCTCAACGCCGAATGGACACAGGTGCTCCGCCGGTACAAGGAAGACCACCAGGATCCACGCAACCAGGCGTGTCACCAGGTCGGCATACCGCTCATCGTCGCGAGCTTCCCCGTGGGCGCGACGCTCATCGGCCTCCCGCTCGCGGCCGCGATGTTCGCGACCGGCTGGGGCTTCCAGCTCGCGGGCCACTGCTTCGAGGGGAAGAAGCCGTCGTTCGTGGACGACAAGCGGAGCCTGATCATCGGCGTGCTCTGGTGTCTCGAGAAGTACGGCCTGCGCGTCTTCGAGGAGACGCCCGCCCCCTGACGCTCCTCGCCAGGCGCTTCCCGGGCGCCGTCCACGTGCACGGCTGTGACGTGGACAGATCGGCTTCCTGCATCAGAAAACCTGGAACATGGTTTTCTTTGCCACTGTGCTGCATTGCGCAAAGCTTTCTTGACGTGATGCACGCACGGTCGTACCTGTGTCGCCAGCGGGGGCGATGACTCTTCCTGTTTGGGGTCCTCGGCAGGCACCGTGCCCGCCGGCGCATCGACGTCCGTCCGCCCGTGCCTCTGTCCCGACGAGCTCCCGGAGCGTCGGGACCGGCCCGCCGCAGGCGATGAGATGGACGAGGACGAGGAGACGGGGGATGGGGAGCATGAGGGGGAAAGTCGCCGTGATCACGGGGGGCACCTCGGGGATCGGGCTCGCGACGGCATCCGCGCTGGCGCGGCAGGGCGCCCGGGTGACCGTGCTCTGCCGCCGGACCGGCTCCGACGGCGCGAGGAAGCTCGCCGCGCTGAAGGTGCTCGGCGAGGTCAACCTCGTCGAGTGTGACCTCGGCCGGCTCGCGTCCGTGCGCGCGGCGGCCCGCCAGGTGGCCGACCGGTGCGGGGTCGTTCACCTGCTCGTGAACAACGCGGGCGTGTTCCTGCGCGAACGCGCGGAGTCGGCCGACGGCCTCGAGATGACGTTCCAGGTGAACTACCTGTCGCATTTCCTGCTGTCGAACCTGCTGCTCGACCGGCTCAAGGCCGCGCGCGACGCGCGCGTTGTCAACCTGGTCGCGCCGGTGGACAGCATCCGGCTCGACTTCGATGATCTCATGTCGAAGCGCTCGTATTCGTTCCTCTCCGCCTCCGCGCGGTCGAAGCTCGCGCTCGTGCTCTCGGCGCGCCGCCTCGCGGAGAGGCTCTCGGGCACAGGTGCCCAGGTGCTCTGCTACTACCCTGGCCTCGTGCGCTCAGGGCTGTTCGAGGGGACCTCGCGCGTCCTCAAGGCGCTGATCGACGTCGTGGGCGCGACGCCGGCGCAGGCGGCCGCGAACCTCCTCGCGATCCTGGCCGAGACGGCGCCCGCCGGGAGCCCCGCCTTCTTCGAGCGGACAAGGGCGAGGCCCCTCAAGGGAATGGCGACCGACGCAGAGGCGGCCTCGCGGCTCTGGGAGATGAGCTCGAGGCTCGTCGGCTTCACCTGAACGGAAGGGCCCCCCGGCTCACCGGAACCCCCGCTTCTTGAGCTCCGCGGCGAGCGACGACTGCACGCGCTCGACCTCCCGGCCGATGGCCCGCACCGCCTCCGTCGCGCTCTCGAGCGTCCCCGCGCGCGCCTCGCGATCGAGCCGGGCGCAGAGCTCCTTCAAGCTGGAGGCCGCGAGCGCGTCGGCGCTCTCGTAGAGCGCCCAGGCGAGCCGCTCGAGCTCGCCGAGCGCGCCCTGCGCCGCGGCCTCGCGCATCGAGGCCACCCGGGTCGGGGCCTCCGTGAGGAAGAGCTCGATCACCTCGGTGACGACGTCGGGCTCGACGGCGCGCAGCCCGCCCCGCGGCCGCGAGGAGGCGGGCTGGACGCGCTTCGACGTCGATGGGGGCGAGGGCGTGACCAGGGTCGGCGGAGCGAGCTCCACGCTCGGCGGCGCGCCGTCGGGGTGGGCGGCCTCGTACGCGCCGGACCGCGACGCTGCGCCGGGAGGCCGCCGTCCGCGGTCGGCCTCGTCCTGTTTCGGCGGCTTCGACGAGGCCGTCCCTCGCGGCGACCTCGGCGGGTGCGCGCGCGCCCCGGCGGACACGTGCTCCGGCGGCAGCCCTGCGAGCAGCCGCAGGCTCGAGTGCAGCTGCGCGCGCCGGATCGGCTTGATGAGCACGGAGTCGACCTCGGCGCGGCTGGGCGCCTCCCTGCCGGCGTAGGTCATGAGGCCGACGCGGACGGGCGCGATCGCGGGGTCCACCTTGATGCGCTGGAGCAGCCTCAGGCCGTCGAGATCGGCCAGCTCGAGGTCGATCAGCACCATGTCGTACGCGGCGCCGGCGTCCGCCGCCTCGCGCAGCGCGGCCAGGGCGGCGGCGCCGCTGCCCGAGGTGCGGCAAGCGAGCCCGAGCTCCTCGCTCAGCTTTCGCACCACCTGACGCACCGAGCCGCTGTCGTCGACCACGAGCACCCGCTTCCCGGGCAGGTCGATGCGCGGGATGAGCGCGCGCTCCGCGCCGCGCGCGCGCCGCTCGAACGGCAGCGCGAACGAGATCCCATGCCGGCGCGCATCGGTGTCCGCGGGCTCGCAGAGCTCGCCGCCCATCGCGACGACCAGGCGCTTCGCGACGGCCATGCCGGACGCCGCGCCGAGGTCCCGCCCGGACGCAGGCCGCGCTCGCCCGCCGGGCGCGCCCGCTGCCCCCGGCGCCTCCGCGCCGTCCGCGCGCCCTGCGCCGCCCGCGAGGCGCACGTCGAAGCGCACCCGCGCGCGCGCTCGCTCGGGCGCGCCGTCGATCCTGCCTTTCGCCTCGTCGTTGCGGGCCGCGTCCAGCGCGGCGCGCACCAGCACCTCGCCTCGGGGCGCCGCGCCGATCGCGGTCGCCACGACGTTCAGCAGGATCTGCCGCAGCCGCGCGGCGTCGCCGCGCACCGCCGCCGGCACGTCCGGCTCGACGTCGAGCACGAGCTCGGTCCCCTCGTCATGCGCGCGATCGCCGAGCAGCTCTGCCGCGTCCTCGATCGCCCGCCGCAGATCGAAGTCGGCGTGATCGACGTGCGGGCCGCGGCCGTCCGGCTGGTCGAGCGAGATGAGATCGTCGACCATCGAGAGCACCGCGTCGCCGCTGCTCCGGATGCGCCGCGCCCAGGCGCGCTGCTCCGGGTCGAGCTCGCTGTCGAGCAAGAGGCTGCTGAACCCGACGATCCCGCCGAGCAGCGTCCGGATCTCGTGCCGCATCTGCGCGACCGCGCTCGCCTCCCCCTCCTCGGGGACGAGCGCCCATGGCCGCGCGGCTGGCTCCTGCGGCGTGAGCGCGCGCTCCGCGGACTCGCTGCTCCTCGTGCCGGGGCTGCTCTCTGGACCGCTCCGGCGCTGCTCTTTGCCTGCCATCGACGCCCCGCCACGCCGTGGTCGCCCGCCCCACGCGGGCCCCACGACGCCGGAGCTTCGAGTGTACTGCTTACAATGCCCCGGAGAGAAGCTCGCCGTGCGCGCCGCGACGACCGCTCGGCGCCGTGCGCGCGCCAAGCACGCGTGATTTACGTGTGATTTACGCGTGATCTACGCGCCATTCACGCGATGTCAGCGTCCGTCAGCTCCCGCCCCCGCGCCACGGCGGGGGCGCTCGGCGGCGTCTCCCACGGTTCGCGATGCCCATGGGGGCGACGCGCGTCCCCGAGCGCCGTCACGACGACGCGCTCGCGATCGACCGCCGCCTCCGCCGAGAGCACGCTGATGGCCGACGGGTCCTCGGACGACGCGAGCGCGCGCCGGCTGTGCCCGAACAGGCGCAGGAGCAGCTCCGGCGGGGCGAAATCGAGGTCGCTCTCGTGGACGAAGAGCCGCCCGAGGTGCTCGGCGTAGGCGCTGGCGAGCACCTGGAAAGGGATCCTGTCGAAGGCGAGCGCGCGCCGGCGGCTCGCTGCCGCCGACCCGAGCAGCGCCGCGAAGAGGGTCGTGTAGATGGCGCGGAGCCTGATCCGCATCGAGGCCGGGCTGCGCTTCAGGGCCTCGCGCAGGAAGTGGACGTTGAGCGGGACGTGGAACGACTCGTCGCGCGTCAGGATCGTCAGCATCTGGCGCACCGCCGGGTACCGGGCTTCCCGCAGCGCGAGGCGGTAGGTCGTCGAGCCGATGGTCTCGAACATGAGGTTCGTGAGCACGATCGTCTCCACCCGCTTCGCGCGGCCGTACAGGCGATAAAAGGTGCCGGTGACGCGGCCCATGGGCCGGACCTCGCCGCCGATGTGCGCGAGGAACTTCGTGAGCAGCTCGCGGTGCCACCCCTCCTCGTCGCCGTAGAGCCGCAGGCACTCGCCGAGCTCGGGGTCCCAGCCGCTCACCTCCTCCGCCAGCGCATGCGCCTGCATGAGGCCGGACTCCTCGGCGCGGAACGCGGCGTTGAAGAAGGCGATCGCGGCCTGGCGCTCTCCCTCGCTCTCCCACGGGATCGGCCGGGAGAGGTCGAGCTCTTCGTCGTACATCCGCTCCGCGCGGCGGCGCAGCATGCTGAGCCACCACGAGGTGGCGCGCTGGACGGGGGGCTTGCGGGAGATCGGCTGGGACGCTGCGAAAAGCATCGGGCAAGGACCCCGTCGGTGACGGATGTGACGGATGTGACGGATGAGGAGCCGTCTCCTCGATCGCACACGACGGGACGGGACGGGCGGCACCATAGCGCAGTTGTTCGGCGCGGCGCACCCGGGAGCGCGGCGCGCCCGAGCGCGCGCCGAGGGCGGAAGCCCGCTCGGGGGCGACGGATCCCTGCGCGCTCGATCGACGGGCCGACGGGCGACGAGGGGCGACGACGGGCGGACGACCCCGGGGGGCGTCGGTCGTCGCCCTGGCGCGCTTTGTACGCCCCTCCGGGTGGGATACCATAGTCGACCCACTGTGTTCTTCGAGCAGCTCGAGCTCCCCCTCGGAGGGCTCTATCCCCAGACCGAGCCCACGCGCATCCCACGGACCCGGCGCGTCTTCGTCAACCGCAACCTCAAGCTGGCGGGGATCGACTGGGTCGGCTTCGACATGGACTACACCCTGGCGATCTACAACCAGACCGAGATGGACAACCTCTCGATCCAGGGGACCGTCACGAAGCTGGCCGCGCGAGGCTACCCCGAGGAGATCCTGCGGCGCCTCCGCTATCCGATCCACTTCCCGATCCGCGGCTTGCTGATCGACAAGCGCTTCGGCCACGTGCTCAAGATGGACCGGTTCAAGGTGGTCCAGCGCGGGTACCACGGCCTCCGGGAGCTCACGAGGGACGAGCTCCGGTCGCTCTACCAGCACCGGAAGATCCGGCCGAACACCGCCCGCTACCACTGGATCGACACGCTCTACGCGCTGAGCGAGGCCACGCTCTACGCCGGCATCGTCGACGCCCTCGAGGAGCGCGGCGTCGCGCTCGACTACGCGCGGCTGTTCACCGACATCCGCGAGTGCATCGACGAGGCGCACCGGGACGGCACCATCCTCGACGTCGTCCTGTCCGACCTGCCGCGCTTCGTCGAGCGCGACCCGAACCTGGCGCAGACGCTCCACAAGTTCCGCTCGGCGGGCAAGAAGCTCTTCTTGCTCACGAACTCGCGCTGGCCGTTCACCGAGAAGATGATGACGTACCTGCTCGGGGACGCGATGCCGGAGTACCCGAGCTTCCGGCACTACTTCGACGTCATCGTCGTCGCCGCGCAGAAGCCGGCGTTCTTCCAGGAGCGCCGCCCGCTCCTCATCCGCGACGGCGCCGAGCCCCGCCCCGCCACGGCCCCGCTCGAGCGCGGCGCCATCTACGAGGGCGGCAACCTCAACGACTTCGAGAAGTTCCTGAACATCTCCGGCGACCGGGTCCTCTACGTCGGCGATCACATCTACGGCGACATCCTCCGCTCCAAGAAGGAGAGCGCGTGGCGCACGGCGATGATCATCCAGGAGATGGAGGCGGAGGTCGCCGCCCACGAGTCGTGCCGCCGCGAGCACATGGAGAGCGCCCTGCTCGAGGGGCGCCGCGAGGAGCTCGAGGACCAGCTGCGCTTCTACCAGCAGCGCTACAAGGACCTCACCCGCAAGATCGAGGAGGAGCAGCAGAGGAGGAACGGCGCGACCAACGGGGGCGGAGCGCCGCTGCTCGCGGAGGCGAACGGCGAGCACGTCCAGATCGACTACAGGACGTCGTTCTACGAGGCCGAGCGGGGCCGCACCAAGCGCGCGGTCGAGCGCATCCGCGGCCAGCTCCGGGCCGTCGACGCGGAGGTCGGCAAGCTGGAGCGCGAGATCGCCCGCCGCTTCCACCCCTACTGGGGCTCGCTGCTCAAGGAGGCGAACGAGACGTCCAGCTTCGGCGATCAGGTCGAGGAGTACGCCTGCATCTACACGTCCCGCGTCTCGAACCTGCTCGCCTACTCGCCGCTGCAGTACTTCCGGAGCCCGCGCGACCTGATGCCGCACGAGCTCTGATCGCCGAGGCCTCCGCGCCGGTGCGCGGGCGCCGCATGAGGAGATCGCCATGAGCATCGCCCGCCCCCGCCCGCTGTTCGTCGCGCTCGTCGCCCCCGCGCTCTTCCTCGCCGGCGCCGCCGGCTGCGGCAAGCGGGCCTGCTTTCACTGGACCGCGCTCGAAGGGGCGTGCCCGTCGAGCGACGAGGCGCGCGTGTTCTTCGAGAACCCAGGCTGCGTGAGCTCCATCGACTCCATCGACAGCGAGGGGGATTTCGACGGCGAGCTCTGCTGCTACGACGTCACCACGGTCGACACCGGCGACGAGGAGTGCTTCGCGCAGGGGCCCATGTCCGGCAGCTCCGGCGGCGGGCGCCCCCCGATTCCGAAGTAGCCTGGGGGCGCAGCGCGCGGCCTGCGTGCGCGCCTGCGCCGCGTCACTTGCAGCAGCGGAAGCCGGTCGAGTAGTCGTGGTACCCGCGCGCGTGCGCGGTGGTCTTGTACTCGCAGCCGTCGCCGTGCTTGGCGCTGTCGAGGTAGTAGCCGCCGCGGAAGGTCCCGCGCGGCGCGCTCGTCCACTCGTGCAGGTTGCCCACCATGTCGTGGACGCCGAAGCTGCTCTTGCAGCGGCGGAACGCGCCCGAGGACGCCAGCGTGCCCGGGAGCTGGTTCAGGCGGGCGTCGTTCATGTTGGCCCACGTGAACGCCGACTGCGGGGCCTCGCCCCCCTGGCCGAAGTAGCGGTTGAACGACGAGACGCCGCTGTCGTTGCAGGCGCCGCGCTCCCGCTCGCGCCCGTAAGGGAACACCGTGGCGCGCTTGCCCTTGCACGCGGTGACCCACTCGTCGTCCGTGCAGAGCCGCTTGCCGGCGTTCCGGCAGGCCGCCTCGGCCTGATCCCGGCTGATGTACGCCTGCGGCTTCACGCCGCGCCGGCTCACCGCCTTCACCTTCAGCTTGCCGACCGGCTCGAAGGGCGAGTGCCGGCGCTTTCCGCCGCCGGAGAGCAGCTCGACGGTGCTCGCCTCGAAGCGATCGATGCAGAACGTCCCGCGCACCGAGGCCATCCCCGCCGGGCACGCGGCGCGCGCGGCGGCGGCCGTCCGGGGGCTCGGTAGCCCGAGGACCGCGAGGCCGAGCGCCGCGACGCCCGCGGCGAAGGCCGACGAGCGCGCGAACGACAGGGCGGGCCGGCGCGCGAGGGGGTGAGACGGGAGAGGGGGTCGCATCGCGGAGAGGCCCAGGCCCGGGGCGAGCCTCTGGCCATAGCCGATCCCCGGCGCCGCGGGCAAATCGCCGCAGCTGGCGGAGGCGGGCCCGGACGCGCGCGCTGCTGGCGCTGGACGAGCGGGCGATTTCGGTCACGCTGGCGCTCCCATGACAGCCACCGCCTCGCCCGCCGCCGGCGCCACGGCCGCGGGCTCGCGCGGCGACCTCCCCGCGCCCGCGGGCTCGCCCGGCGATCTTCCCACGGCCTTGCTCCGGAGCTCCCCCGCCGACTTCATCGTCGAGGAGCTCCCCGCTTACGCGCCGAGCGGCCGCGGCGAGCACGTGTTCGTGACCTTCCGCAAGACGGGGCGCACCACGCTCGACGCGGTCCGGGCCATCGCGCTCGCGCTCGGGGCCGACCCGGGCAGCGCCGGCTTCGCCGGCATGAAGGACCGGCACGCGATCACCACGCAGACCGCATCGTTCCAGCTCCCCCTCGCGCAGGATCCGGCGCCCCTGCTCGAGAAGGCCGAGCTGCCCGGGATCGAGGTCCTCGCGGTCGCCCGGCACGACAACAAGCTCAAGCCGGGGCACCTCCTCGGCAACCGGTTCCGGATCGCGCTCCGGGGCATCGCACCCGCGGCGCTCCCGCTCGCCGAGCGCCGCCTCGCCGAGATCGGCCGCGCCGGCGTGCCGAACGCGTTCGGGCCCCAGCGGTTCGGGAGGAACGGCGACAACCCCGAGCGCGCGCTCGCGTGGATCGCGGGCCGGGAGCGCGGGCCCCGCGACAAGCGCGAGCAGCGGCTGCTCTTCTCGGCGCTCCAGTCGCTCTGGTTCAACGAGGTGCTCGCGCGCCGCGAGGCGGACGGCACCTGGAGCGCCGTGCTCCCCGGCGATCTCGCCAAGAAGCGCGACAGCGGCGGGCTGTTCCTCGTGCCGCTCGAGGGCCCGGAGCTCGCGGACGCCGAGGCGCGCGCCGCCGCGCTCGCGATCTCGGCGACGGGCCCGATGTTCGGCCGGAAGATGCGCTGGCCCGAGGGCGCCCCGGGCGCGCTGGAGCGCGAGGTGCTCACCGCGGCGATCGGCGACCCGCGCAGGCTCGACGCGTTCGCCCACGCCGGAGAAGGCACGCGGCGCCCGCTGCGCCTGGAGGTGGACGGCCTGGAGGTATCCACCTTGGAGGCGGCCGCCGGGGAGGCGGCGGTGAGCGCCACGACGCCAGGAGCGGCGGACGATCCGGATGTACGGCACGGAATCGTCGTCTCATTTGTGCTACCGAAGGGCGGCTACGCGACGACCGTCCTTGGGCGAGTCTTCCGGCTCGTCGACGCCTCCGCCCCCCGGCCCTCCATCGGCAGGCCGGGGGCGGGCAGCGCCCCTCCTCCGGAGGCGGACGAAGTCGAGGAAGGGCAGCCCGCCGTCGACCCGTAGATGATCTTCGAAGCGCGGCTCCCCCCCACCCCCCCATCGGAAAGGCACCAAGGAACAAGATGAACCTCGTCGAGTGGCTGCAGCGCATCATGGTCGGATTCGGGGCCGCCTGGGTCATGTGGTTGATGATCGCCCTCAGCGTCGTCTCGGTCGCCATCATCCTGGAGCGCGCCTGGTTCTTCTGGTCGCTCCGCGACGATCTCACCGTCCTCGCGCGGGACCTCAAGACGTCCCTCGACGACTCGATCGAGGCGGCGCGGCGGCGGATGGACGCCTCGCCCTCGGCCGAGGCGGCGGTCGTCGCGGCCGGCCTCGCGGTGGCGCACCAGGGGCCCGAGGCGGCCGAGGAGGCCATGGCCGGCGCCGCGGCGCTCCAGCGCATGAAGCTCGAGCGGCGCCTCGCCTACCTGGGCACGCTCGGCAACAACGCGCCGTTCATCGGGCTGTTCGGCACCGTCATCGGCGTCGTCGGCGCCTTCGACGCGCTCGGCCAGGCGGCGAAGACGCCGGTGGCGCAGGCCACGTCGCAGGCCATGGCGCCGCAGGCGGTCATGTCGAGCATCGCCGAGGCGCTCGTCGCGACCGCGGTCGGCCTCGCGGTCGCCATCCCGGCGGTCGCCGCGAACAACTTCTTCCAGCGCATGATCAAGTCGACGCTCGCCAACACCGAGGCGCTGACGCGCGTCCTGCTCGCGCACCTCAAGATCGATCCGGCGTTCGCCGGGGCCGCGCCCGCCGCCGCCGTCGAGCAGCCGCGCGGCAAGGCCGCGAGGGCGTCGCGGCAGGACGAGCACAAGAAGGGCGGCGCGGGCGAGGAGGAGCGCTGATGGCCGCCACGAGCCGCAACGACGATGACGAGATGATCAGCGGCATCAACGTCACGCCGCTCGTCGACATCACCCTCGTCCTCCTCATCATCTTCATGGTGACGGCGAAGATCATCGTCTCGCAGTCGCTCCCCCTCGACCTGCCGAAGGCGGCGCAGGGGCAGGAGGTGCAGCTCATCTTCGGGCTCGAGCTGCACGCGAACGGCGACACGCTCGCCGACGGCAAGAAGCTCGCGGGCGAGGACGCCATCCTGCCGATCGCGCGCGAGGCCCAGGCGAAGAACCCGGAGCTCCGCGCTGTCATCCGCGCCGACACGACGGTCCCGCACGGCCGCGTGATCCGCGCGCTCGATCTGCTGAAGCAGGCCGGCGTCTCCAAGATCGCGTTCGGCGTGACGCCGATCGCGCCCGAGGCCGGCGCGGCCCCGGGCACGGCGCCGGGCTCCCCCGCCGCGCCTCCCCCGGCGGCCCCTGCGCCCGCAACCCCGAGCCCCGCGCCGTGAGCGCGCCGAGCGAGACCTTATGAGCCAGGTCACGAGCGATCGCGCCGCGGGGGCGGTCCACGACGGGCGCCGCCGGGGCAAGCGCAGCGGCGCTGAGCCCGGGGGCGCCCTTGATCCCTCGACCCCCCTCGCCTCGCCGGCGCCTGCCCGCGCAGGCGATCGCCGGCGCGGCGCGGATCCGCTCGCCGCGGTGCTCGCCCTCGGCGACCGCGCGTCGCGCGTGGGCGCCTTTCTCGGGGTCACGCTGGCGGTCACGAGCCACGGCGCGGCCTCGGCCCGGGCCATCGTCTCGGGGTCGCTGCGCGACATGCGGCACGTGGTCGAGGAGATGCGCACCGGCATCCACGACTACCTCTGGGCGATCTACGAGGTCGACATCCCGCCGCCGAAGGTCGAGGAGCCCAAGCCGCCGGAGCCCGAGCCGCCGCCGCCGGCGCCCGAGCCCGAGCCCGTCCCCAAGGTCGCGCCGCCTCCCCAGGCGAACACCCCGCCGCCCAAGGACGACCCGTACGATCCACCCCCGGCCGCCGCCGAGGCCTCGAAGGTCCTGACGAAAGAGCCGGATCCGGACGAGGTCCTCGACATGACCGATCAGGGGATCGCGAGCGGCGAGGGGCAGGGCGTCGGCTACGGCCAGGTGGCCGGCGCGGGCACGGCGAAGACCCCCACGTTCAACCCGAACGCGAAGGTCGGAGGCGTCGTCGGCGGCAAGGGCACGGGTGACCCCGTCCCGCCCCCGCCCCCCGCAGGGCCGGACCGCTCCGCGCCGCCCGGGCTGATCGGCAGCAGCAACTGGAACTGTCCTTTCCCTCCGGAGGCCGACGTCGACCAGATCGACCAGGCGAAGGTCGTCCTCATGGTCACGGTGCGCCCCGACGGCAGCCCGCTCTCGGTCAAGGTCGTCAGTGATCCTGGACACGGCTTCGGTCGCTCCGCGCGCATGTGCGCGCTCGGCCGTCGCTACAACCCCGGCAAAGATCGCTCGGGCGCTCCGATCGCCGCCACGACGCCGCCCATCACGGTGACGTTCACGCGCTAGCTGCTCGCCGCGAGCTCCCTTTAAATTCGCGTCACGCCCGGCGCCTCGGCTATCCTCCGGGGCAGCTTGTGATCGTCCCCGAACGGATCGAGCAGCTCTCGAAGGTCCCCCTCTTCAAGGGCCTCACCCCGGCCGCGCTGGAGCTCATCTCGCGCGTCGCGAGCGAAGAGACGCACGCCCTCGGCACCAAGATCTTTCAGCACGGGGATCCGGGCGACAAGCTCTACATCCTGCTCGAAGGCAAGGTCCGGATCAGCCGAGAGATCGCCGGGATCGGCGAGGAGGCGCTCGCGGTGCTCGGCCCGGGCGCCGTGTTCGGCGAGATGGCGCTGCTCGACGAGGCCCCCCGCTCCGCCGACGCGCGCGTCCACGAGCGCTGCCGGTTGCTCACCGTGTCGAAGGACGCGTTCGAGGACCTGCTCTTCCTGCACAAGGAGCTCGCGTACGAGGTCCTCTGGAACGTCGTCCGGATGCTCGTCCAGCGGCTCCGCGAGACGAACAACAAGCTCACGTTCCTCTCCGTCTCAGGCAAATTCGAGTAGAGTGCCGGCCAGATCGCCCGGCGACCGTGGGAGCGCGCCTGCGCGGCGCGGCCTGCCGCACGGGGGGCGGCGTCCGGCTCGAACTCAACGTTCCTTGGAGGACTATGGCAGCCAGAATGAAGCACGCAGCGCTCGCCCTCGCGCTCTGGATGGGCGCCTTCGCAGGAGCCTGTGGCCCCAGCACACCGCCGCCCGAGACGGCGGCCGACAAGAACGACTTCGACGGCGAGTCGAGCCCGGACGAGGGCAAGGCGACCGCCGACGCCGAGGGCGCGAAGCCCGCGAAGCCGGAGAAGGCCGCGGAGGCGCAGGAGCACGAGGAGGAGCACGGGGCTCCCGCCAAGTCGACGCCGATCCAGACGACCAAGTTCGAGGCGGATCTGAAGAAGATCGGGATCAACCTCAAGAAGATCCCCGAGCTCGAGAAGCTCCCGGCGGGGCAGAAGAAGAAGGTGATGCCGCTGCTCCAGAAGGCGCTCGGCTACGACACCTGCGAGGGCTGCCACGTCGAGGGCGACTTCAAGAAAGAGACGCGGGACATGAAGATCGCCCGCGAGATGTGGCGCAACTTCGTGGTGCCGCTCCGCAGCGAGAGCGGCGGAACCCTCTTCTGCGACAGCTGTCACGCCGGGAACGAGCACGTCCTGAACCGCAAGGACAAGAAGGCCCTGCAGGCGTTCATGGAGGAGGAGTACCAAAACAAGGTCTCCCGGGCGAACAAGGAGGACATGGAGTGCGGCACGTGTCACGGCGACGCCATGGAAACCAAGATTATCGAGAAACTCTGGAACATCCCCAAATGACGGGTGCCGCCTGGACGACGCGCGAGGCGCCGGTCCAGCGGCGGGGCACGACGGAATCCGGCGAAGCCTCATCGCTCTGCTCGCCGGAAGTTCGTTAACTGCCTTACTTTTCAGCAGGAGCGCCCTCGAGGCCTGCCTGCGCTCCGATCTCGCACCAGCGTCCACTTCCATCCTGCGCCGGCGCTCGGCCGCCTCATCCTCGACGACGGATCACCATGACGGTGGGTCATGCACCGTTTTCGTACTAGATAGGCGGCATGTGCGGTGTGTTCGGAATCTTTGGCCACCCCGAGGCGGCCAACATGGCCTACCTCGGGTTGCACGCGCTCCAGCATCGAGGGCAGGAATCCGCGGGTATCGTCAGCAGCGACGGGGAGCGCCTCTTCGGTCACCGCGCCATGGGGCGGGTGCAGTCCGGCTTCTCTCCGACCGATCTCGCGACGCTGCCCGGCGATCGCGCCATCGGCCACGTCCGCTACTCCACCGCGGGCGGCTCGCACCTGAAGAACGCGCAGCCGCTCGGGGTCGACTACGCGCGCGGCTCGCTGGCGGTCGCGCACAACGGCAACCTCACGAACCATGAGGCCCTGCGCGATCGGCTCGAGGCGCGCGGCTCGATCTACCAGACCGCGAGCGACACCGAGTCGATCGTCCACCTCATCGCGATGAGCAAGAAGGAAGAGCTGCGCGACCGCATCGCGGAGGCGCTCACGCAGGTGGAGGGCGCGTACTCCCTGCTCTTCCTGACCGAGCGCGAGCTCATCGCCGTGCGCGATCCGCGCGCGATCCGGCCGCTCTGCCTGGGCGAGATGGAGAGCGGGAGCGGCGTCACCCACGTGGTCGCGAGCGAGTCGACGGCGTTCGACCTCATCGGCGCGCGCAAGGTGCGCGACGTCGCGCCGGGCGAGATGCTGATCATCAGCGCCGACGGCGTGCGCTCCGAGTTCCCCTTCGCGCAGGAGCCGCGCAAGCTCTGCATCTTCGAGCACGTCTACTTCGCCCGGCCCGACTCGACCATCCAGGGCGTGAGCGTCTACGAGGTCCGCAAGGCGTTCGGCCGGCGCCTCGCCGCCGAGCAGCCCGTCGAGCCCGGCGACGATCTCGTCGTGATCCCCGTGCCCGACTCGGGCGTGCCGGCGGCGATCGGCTTCGCCGACCGCGCGCGCGCCCCCTTCGAGATGGGGCTCATCCGCAGCCACTACGTCGGCCGCACGTTCATCGAGCCGCAGCAGTCGATCCGGCACTTCGGCGTCCGGCTCAAGCTCAACCCGAACCGGGCGGTGATCGAGGGCAAGCGGGTCGTCGTCATCGACGACTCGATCGTCCGCGGGACGACGAGCCGGAAGATCGTCAAGATGATCCGCGACGCCGGCGCGCGCGAGGTGCACGTCCGCATCTCGAGCCCGCCCACGCGATGGCCCTGCTACTACGGGATCGACACGCCCACGCGGTCGGAGCTCATCGCCTCGAGCCACTCGGTGGACGAGATCTCCAGCTACCTGACGGCCGACAGCGTCGGGTACCTCTCGCTGGAGGGCCTCGTCGAGAGCGTGCGGTCTCTCGAGGCGCGCGCCGTGGACGCCTCGGGCGCGCGGCCGTCGGCGGAGAGCTACTGCCACGCGTGCTTCTCCGGGAGCTACCCGATCCCCTTCACGCCGGCCGCGCCGAACCGGCAGCTCCGGATGGTGAGCGGTTGACGCTGCCCCGCTCCGGCGCCGAGGGTCCTCCGATGACCGAGGGGACCGCCGATCACGAGAGCGCGGATCGCTCCGCCGCCTCGGCGCCGCTCTTCGCCCGCGTCGCCGACGAGGTCTCGATCTACGAGGTGAGCCCGCGGGACGGGCTCCAGAACGAGGCGGCGATGATCCCGATCGAGGGCAAGCGGCGGCTCATCGCGGCGCTCGTCGGCGCCGGCCTCCGCAGGATCGAGATCACGAGCTTCGTCTCGCCGAAGTGGGTGCCGCAGCTCGCCGACGCCGAGGAGCTCGCGCGGACGCTCCCGGCCGAGCGGGGCGTGACCTTCAGCGCCCTGTGCCCGAACGCGCGCGGCCTCGAGCGCGCGCTGGCGGTGGGCCTGCGCGAGATCGCCGTCTTCCTGAGCGCGAGCGAGGCGCACAACCGCGCCAACATCAACAAGTCGATCGACGACACGCTCTCGGTGTTCTCGGAGATCGTCCCTCCGGCGCGCGAGGCGGGCCTCGCCGTGCGCGCCTACGTCTCGACCGTGTGGGGCTGCCCGTACGAGGGCGACGTCGACCCTGCCCGGGTCGTGCGCATCGCGGAGCGGCTCATCGACCTCGGCTGCTACCAGGTCTCCCTCGGCGACACGATCGGCGTCGGCACCCCGCGGCAGACGCACGACATCGTCCGCCGCTTCCTCGACGCGATGCCGCCCGAGCGGTTCGCGCTGCACATGCACGACACGCGCGGCACGGCGCTCGCGAACATCCTGGTCGGCCTGGAGCTCGGGGTGCGCGACTTCGACGCGTCGGTGGCCGGCGTCGGCGGCTGCCCCTACGCGCCGGGCGCGGCGGGCAACATGGCGACGGAGGACCTCGTGTTCATGCTCCACGGGATGGGCGTCCGGACCGGCGTCGATCTCGACAAGGTGATCGAGGCGGGGAACGTCGCCGAGCAGGTCATCGGCCGCCCGCTCCCGGGCAAGGTCCACCGCGCCGGCCCGTTCCGGCTCCGCCGCCAGCCGACCCGGGACTGAGCGCGCGGCGCCGGGCCGGCGTCGACCGGCGCGCCGCGCCCGGCCCGCGAGGCCGCCGTCAGTCGCCCGCGATGCACCCGAGGCGCGTGAAGAAGACGTGGTGCTCGCCGCCCTCGCGATCGTCGCGGAAGAGGATGCCCACGTCGCCCTCCGGCCCGAACGTCGCGACCGGGCTGATGCTGTCGCGGGGCGCGAAGGTGAGCCGCTGCTCCGCGCTGATCGGCGCGAGATCCGCGTTGACCGTGACCGCGTAGAGCTCGTAGCCGTCGTTCTGATCGCGGTCGTCCGAGTAGATCGCGAGCAGCCGATCGCCGAGCGGGCGCAGGAACGGGTACCTGGAGCGGAAGGGCCCAGGGTCCGAGATGGGCGTGGGCGGCGTGAGGATCTCGCCGTCCTCCGAGACCGCCGCCGCGTAGATGGCCTTGGGGGTCGCCGACTTGTCGAACCACGCGATGACGTAGCGATCGCGGTTCCAGACCACCGTCGGATAGACCGCGTCCGTCTCGCCGGTCGTCAGCGTGACGACCTCCGAGCGCGGATCGAGCTCGGCGGTGAAGGTCCGGAACTGGATGAAGTGCGTGGTCGCGTCGCCCGTGGACCACGCGACCCCGATGCCGCCCTGGCCGGCCGCCGCGGAGGGCGCCTCGTTGCCGAGGCCGTTCGACGCCTCCGTGAGCTGGACGTTGTCGCCGATCGGGTTGCCGTCGATGTCGATGCGCTGCGCGAACAGATCGAAGAGGCCGTTGCGCTCGTCCTGCCAGACGGGGATGAACTCCGCGTCGTTCCAGGTGAGCGTCACGTTGACGGAGAAGCCGGGCGCCCTCGAGAGCCGCCGATCCCCGCCCTCCACCTTCTGGCCTTTCTCGTCGAGCAGGGAGAAGTACACCTCGTAGTCGCCGTCGCGCCGGTCCTGCCAGGCGGCGCCGTACCGATCGCCGACCCACACGATCGGCCCGCCGGAGGCGTCGCCGTTCTTCGGCGTGATGATCTCCTCGCCCGGCGCGAGCGGCCGCCCGTCGACGCTGATCATCGAGCGGTACACGTTGAAGCCCTGCGTGGTCCCTGTGTAGAGCGACGCGTACGACGTCCCGCTCCAGGCGAGCCCGCCCGAGCCGGCCGGCGCGATGTCGCCCGAGATGCGGGTCGCGTCGGTGTCGAGCGGCACGAAGCGCGCCCCGTTGTCGACCGTGCCGTCGCAGTCGTTGTCGACGCCGTCGCAGATCTCGATCCCCCCAGGGAAGGCCGCGGCGCTCGCGTCGTCGCAGTCGTCGCCGCACGCGAGCGGCTCGCCAGGGATCGTGCCGGGCAGCGCCGCGCGGAACCCGTCGCCGTCGATGTCGAGCGTCGACGGCCCGTAGACGCACGCTCCGGTCGCGCTCTCGCACGTGTCCTTGGTGCAGGGATCGCTGTCGTCACAATCCATCGGCTCCAGCGCGACGCACTCCCCGCCGCGCCGCGGGGCCGCGCCCTCGGGCGAGGGCGCCGCGCCGCCGTCGGGCTGCCCCGCCTCGAAGAGCTGGCAGAACACAGGCTTGCAGAGATCCTCGATGCCGGGACAGTCGGCGTCCACCTCGCACTCCGGCGCGGGCGGCGGGATGTTCAGCCCTGTCCGCGCCCCGCACCCTCCCGAGAGCGACCCGCCGCCGAGAACCGTCCCGAACAGGGCCGCCGCCAGCGCCGCCTTCCGGCGCGCGCGCCGACCCAGGGCGTACGTCGTCACAGACATCCGCCCATCCCCGCGACGTCGATCGGCTCGCACACGAACCCCGGATCGCAGCTGTCGTCGCCGCTGAGCGCGCAGAGCTCGACGCACTGGGTGCCCGAGCCGGTCACCACGCAGGCGAACCCGGCGCCGCACTGGCTGCCGCCGCTGCACGGATCGCCCTGTCGGCCTGGACCGGCCGGCGCGCAGTACGCGCCGTAGATCTCCTGCCCGCACGGCTCGTCCGGATACTGCACGTAGATGAAGCACCCCTCTCCCGAGGCGCAAAAGCCGCTCGACTGATCGTACGGATCGCACGCGAAATCGGTGATCGGCGGCCCGGTGTCGGGACAGCCGGGGTCTTCGTACTCTTCGAGCGGGTCCCTCCCCGGGTCCGAGCCGCCTCCCCCGCCGGTCGGGACGGGCGGAGCGCCGGCTTCGCCGCCGCCCCCGCCGTCCGCGGACGGATCGTCCACGATGACTGTCTGGCCGCAACCGACAGCGAGACCGAGCCCAGGGAGCGGAACGCAGAGGAGTGTCAGGAGGAGCGAGGAGCACCGTCGCATGTCGCCATGCTATCGATTCCTCGCGCGCCCGCCATGCATTTGGCAGCGATGGCAGTGTCCTGACGCCACGACGAGCGGTGGATCGTTTCCCCCAGGCTGCAATCCCACTTGCCTGTTGGCCGGCGCTCTGATGTATCTCTCAACAATGCACACGCGCAACCTGCTCACCATCGCACTCCTCGCAGCTCCCCCTCTGGCGCTCGCCCCTCTCATGGCGTGCGGCGGCGATGACGAGGCGGGAGGAGGTGGAGCGAGCTCCTCCAGCACCACCTCGAGCAGCTCCGGCGAAGGCGGCGGCGGCGGTGAGGCCGGCGGCGGCGGTGAAGGCGGCGCGGGCGGCGCAGGCGGCGCGGGCGGTGGAGACGGCGGCGGCGGCGGCGTGGTCCCCGGTGAGCCCGCCGGCCACCTGCTGATCTCGGAGGTCGCCGTCAGACCGGGAGCGGGCGAGTTCATCGAGATCTGGAACCCGACCGACGCCGAGATCGACCTCACCAACTACTACCTTTCGGACAACAGCGTTTATTATGCCATCACCACGGGTACCGCCTTCGCGCCGACCGGCAGCGCAGGGACGGACTTCCTCGTCCAGTTCCCCCCCGGGACCATGATCGCGGCGGGCGCGCGCCTCGTGCTGGCGAGCGATGACGGCTTCGAGCTCGAGTACCAGCGGTGCGCCGACTTCGCCCTGGACGAGACGGTCATCCCCTGCGAGGGGGGGGACGTGCCGCCCATGATCGCGCCCACGAACGGCGCCCTCGGGGCGCAATCCGGCGCGCTGCTCACCGACGGCGGAGAGATGGTGATCCTCTTCGAGTGGGACGGCACGGAGCGCAGCCCGCTCAAGGACGTCGATTACGTCATCTGGGGCGAGGAGCTGGGGAACTCGGCGATGGTGTACAAGACAGGCAAGACCGGTTATGCCGATGACACCGCGCGCGGCAGCCAGCGGCCGGCCGCGGCCCCCGGCAGCAGGTCGAGCATCGTCCGCTGTAGCGATCTCGAGTCCGGCGAGCTCTTGACCGAAGGCAACGGCATCAGCGGGCACGACGAGACGAGCGAGTGGCTCGACATCAGCTTCACCGTGGCGTCCACGCCGACGCCCGGCGAAGAGAACGATTGCCCGTGAGCTCGGCTCCTCGCCGCGGGGCGGCGGGAGCCCGGGCTCGGCGCGGGGCGCCTCGAACCGATCACTGCCGGGTGATCGTCACCTTCTTGATGACCGGCGGGGTGACCGGGCGTTCTCCCTTGACCTCGACGCCGGCCAGCTTGTGGACGAGCTCCTCGGGCCCGCACTCACCGAAGATGGTGTAGCCGTTGTCGAGGTGGAACGCCGCCGCGTCGGTGATGAAGAACTGCGCGGAGTTCGTGTTCTTGCCGCGGTTCGCCATGCACAGGAGCCCCGCGCGATCGTGGCTGCCGTCCTCCCAGACCTCGTCAGGGATGACGTAACCGGCCTCGCCGGTGCCGTTCTTCTTCGCGTCGCCGCCCTGGATCATGAATCCCTTGATGATGCGGTGGAAGATGGTGCCGTCGTAAGCGGGCTTCTTCTCCCACGTCCCCTCCGGCGTCTTCCAGGGCCTGATCCCTCGCGCCAGGCCGACGAAATTGGCGACGGTGATCGGGGCCTTGTCGTCCAGCAGCTTGCAGGACAGCGTGCCGAGATCGGTCTCGATCGACGCGGTCAACGTCTTGCCCGGCGGGAGCCCCTTGGTGGCGTCGTCGAGCGTCCACTTGCCCTTGACCGGGTCGTCCTCGCTGGGCTTGACCTCGGCGACCGGCTTCGCGGTGACCTTGCGCTTCTGCGGCTGAGGGCGCTCCTTCGCTGCCGTCTCCGCCTTGCCTCCGGCCAGCCCCGTCGACGCAGGCGTGGTCTTCGGCTTCGGCGCTTCCTCGGCCGTGGGCTCGGGGGTCTTCGAACATCCCGCGAGGGCCGAGAGCGTGGCGAGGGTGGCGATGGACTGAATGGCGAGGGTTCGAGCGTTCATCGTGCGACGATTTCCCGCGTCGCGGTCCGGCGGTCAAGGACGAGCGTCGCCGTGGTAGGAAGCGCCATGAGCTCGCGCTGCGCCCTCGCGACCCGTCCGTTCACGTCCATCACGTCCATCACGTCCATCACGTCCATCACGTCCACCTCGCTGGCCATCCCCGCCGCGCTCGCCTCGCTCGTTCCCGCCCTGGGCGCGCTGCTGCTCGGGATCGCCCTTGGCGCGTGCGAGCGCCGCGTCGACGAGCCGCTCCCGCTCACGCCCAGCAGCAACGTGGGCGACGTTGCGCCGCCCGCCTCGACCGGGACGCCGCCCGCCTCGACCGTGGAGCGGGACGCCGGCCGCTGCATCCAGCCGACGCCGTCGACGCCGGAGCGACCGTCTCCAAAGCTCACCGGCCCGGATCCGGCGTGCCCCGAGGACCCGACCGGCCCGTTCCAGCTCGCGACCGGCAAGGTGACCTTCCTCGAGGCCAAGGCCCCCGATGTCACCGTCGAGATCGCCAGGAGAGAGCAAGAGCGCGCCCGCGGCCTCATGTACAGGACGAGCATGGCGGAGAACCGCGGGATGATCTTCGTCTTCCAGCAGCGGAACAATCACTCGTTCTGGATGCACAACACGTGCATCCCGCTCGACATGCTGTTCATCGACAGCGACGGTACGATCGTCGGTATCGAGGAGAACACCCCGACGCTCACCGACTCGACCTTCGACGTCGGATGTCCGTCGACGTACGTCCTCGAGCTGAACGCCGGCTGGGCGCGGCGCCACGGCGTCGTCGCGGGCCAGAAGGTGCGGCTCGAGGGGATCTGACCCGCGCCCGAGCGGCGGATCCTCGGCCGGAGCGTCGTTCTATATCCCGGTGAACAGACCGAGCTGGCGCGGGGGAGCCGGCGACCCGAGCGACGAGCGCGCCGCGCCGGGCGGAGGTGCCGGCGGCGCCGCCGCGTCGAGGACGAGCGGCCCCCGAGGCGGCGCGGCGACGAGGCGCGTGCGCCGGCCGACGAGCGCGTCGCGGGCGGCGTCGAGCGCGAGCTCCGGGCGGTTGTTGACCTCGGAGAGGTGCATCAGCGCGACCGTGTGCGTGCCGCCGGGCAGCGCCGCGAGCAGCTCGCACGCCTGCGCGTTCGCCAGGTGGCCCCGCGCCGAGCGGATCCTGCGCTTGAGGTGCTGCGGGTACGGGCCGGCCTCGAGCAACCCCGCGTCGTAGTTCGACTCGAGCATCACCACGTCGCAGCCGGCGACGTGCTCCAGGAGCCCCGGAGGGACCTCGCCGAGATCCGTCACGAGCGCGGCCCGCCGCGCGCCGTCGTCGACGACGAGCGCGACCTGCGCCGCGTCGTGCGGCAGCGGCGTCGGCGAGAAGGTGAGCGCGCCAACCGCGAACGGCTCGCGCGACGAGAAGGCCCGGACGCGCTCGGGATCGCCGAGCTCCGCCGCGCGCGCGGTCGCCTCCGAGGCGTAGATCGGGATCTTGTGCTTCTTGTTGTACCTGGCGGCCACGCCGACGTGATCGGCGTGCGCGTGTGTGATGACGATCGCGTCGGGCAGCAGCCTGCCGTCCGCGCCGCCCGCGGCCGCCGCCGAGAGGCACTGCTCGAGAACCCGCGGCCCGACGCCCGCGTCCACGAGGACCCGCGTGCCGCGGGAAGCGAACAGCGTGGCGTTGCCTCCGCTCCCGCTCGCGATGATGGTGATCTTCATACCGGGCTCCGGGGACCGGACTACAGGCGGCTCCGTGAGCCGTAGCGCAGGCGAGGGCCCGGCTGCAAGCGCGGAGCCGCGCGAAGCGCTCGCGACCGCGCCCGAACGACGCTACAGGGATCCCACGTCGTGGCGCCCTCCCCTCGCCCCGCTTCAGCCTCTTCCCCCGACACCGACGCGGAGGTGCCGCTCGCCGTGCCGCGCGCCGCCGGCGAGAGCGGCGGTGCGCCGCGCGCCCCCGGCGACAACGATGCGCCGCGAGGCGCGCGCGGCAAGCGGCGCCGCCGCGCCCTGATCGCGGCGCTCGTGGTCGTCGCCGTCGTCGCGGCCGCCGTCGCCGCGCTCGTCGTGCTCGGTCCTCCCGCGCTCCGCCGGCGCATCATCGCCGAGGCCCGCGCGCGCGGCGTCGCGCTCGATCCCGGGAAGATCGACGTCGATCTCGGCTCGATCCGCCTGCGCGACGGCCGCTTCTCCCTGCTCGGGGTGCGCGGGATCTCGGGCACCGTCGCGCGCGCCACCATCGAGCTGCGCGGGCTCTCGCCCGCGCGGATCGCGACGGAAGGCGTCGAGCTCACCCTCGTGGGGACCGACGCCCTGGAGGATCTGCCGGCGTGGGTCGCGCAGTACGGCCCGCGCGCGGCGGCGCTGCCGCTCACCACGGGCCGCGTCCGCCTGGGTCTCCGGGATCACGAAGGCGGACCGGAGGTGCTCGCGCTGGCCGACGGCGCCCTCGAGCGGCGCGCGGCCGCCCCGGTCGAGGGCGCGGCCGCGCCGCCCGGCGCGCCGCGGCCGGAGCTCGGCGTCCTGAAGCAGGCTCGCGTGCTCGTCGCCGGCAAGGAGATCGCGCGCACCGACATCGCCTGGTCCATCGGCGCAGCGTCGATCACCCTGGGCCTCGGCGGCGAGGACGTCGTCTCCGCGCCGCTCAGGGCCGAGCTCCGGCCGCGCCCCTCGCCGAGCGCCTCGATCGAGCTCGCGCCGACGCCGCTCTCCGCCGTGGGCGCGCTCCTCGGCGTCGACGTCGGCGCCTCGACGATGGTCGTCGCCGGAACGCTCGAGCTGCGGCTCGCGGAGGGGGCGGACCGGACCGCCCTGTCCAAGGCGCCGCTCGAAGGGCCGATCGCGCTCACGGTGAAGGGCTTCACCCTGCCCCACCCCAAGGAGCTCGACGGGCTCCTCTTCGGCAACACAACGACCGTCAAGGCGGACGCGCGCCTCTCCGCGGACCGCCAGCGCGTCGCGCTGAGCGGCGTGGAGGTCGCCGCCGGCGCGCTGAAGCTCAAAGGAACGGGCACCGTCGAGCGCAACGGCGCGGACGCCGCGATCGCGATGGATCTATCTGGATCCATCCCCTGCTCGCTCCTGGCTGGCTCTGCCGCGATGTCGCACCTGACCGGCGCCGTGGGGCTGCTCGCGCGCGACCTGGTGAACCGCGCGCTCGCGGGCTCGGTGGCGGTCCAGGTCCGCGTCGACGCGCGCGCGAGCCGGCTGACCGCCGCGCGCGTCACGCCGAGCGCGATCCTCCGATGTAAGCTCCGCTTCTAGCGGATAGCTCGGCCGCGCCAGGTCCCGCGACCCGGATCCAAACAAGAATCCCGGGAGAAGAGCGCCGGCACCTCACCAACGAAGCGAACAGGCATGGAATTTTCCCATCCTGACGTTCAATGTACCCCGTCGTGGCTCGACGGTTGAACTGCTTTTTCCCGGCGCTTTCGCTTCCGAGCACCCCTGTCGCGCGCTGCCGCCCCCTGCGGCTGGACTCCGTCCGAGCGCCGCGAGGATCGGTGAGAGAGGAAGGCGGAGGACGAATGTCGATGTCGAGGACGATCTGACGCGATGAACCACGGCGCGGAGCACGGGAAGCGCGGCGCACGCTCGACGCGCGACGGCCGCCCTGACACGTTGTTCGATGAGGAGCCCGCAATGCGCTCTGGAGCTCTGCCCCTCGCCGCTCTGCTCACCTCGCTGCTAGGGCTCGTGGCGGTCGTCAGCGCTGCCTGCGACGGCGGTCTCGGCGCCGGCATGGACGACAGCGCGGGCGGCGGGGGCGCGGCGGCGTCGTCCTCGTCCTCCTCGTCGGCTTCCGTGACATCGGGCGGAGGCAGCGGCGCGGGAGACGGCGGGGGCTCCGGAGAAGGCGGCATCGGGGGAGGCAGCGGCGGAACCGACGAGCAGGACTTCCCCCTCGACACGACGCCCCCGGCGCCTTGCCCGCCCGACATGGCGGAGGTCCAGGGATACTGCGTCGATCGCTTCGAGGCGCCGAACGTGGAAGGCGCCCTGCCGCTCGTCATGGAGAGCGCCGTCTCGGCGCGCGCCTGGTGCGAAGCGCGCGGAAAGCGCCTCTGCACCGAGGACGAGTGGGACACGGCGTGCCAGGGCCCCGAGGCGTTCGTCTATCCGTACGGGAACACCCACGAAGCGGAGCGCTGCAACGACAACAAGACGTGGAGAGCGCCCGACGAGGGCGCGCTCGGCTCCTGGCCTTCCGACGAGGCGCTGGCCGAGGTCCAGGCGCTGTACCAGGCCGAGCCGAGCGGCTCGCGACCCGGGTGCGCGAGCGCGTTCGGCGTCCACGACATGACGGGAAACGTCGAGGACGTGGGTGGTGCGCACCCGATACCACGTCAACGAGTATCCTCACGTCCTCAAGGGCTGTTACTGGTCCGCCTGCTTCGGCGGCGCGAAGCCGCGGTGCGGCTCCACGAACCCGGCGCACGGGGACGGGTTCCGCTACTACGAGACCGGCTTCCGGTGCTGCCGTGACGTCGAGTGAGCGAGCCGGCGGCGGCGATCCGGCCCACACGCGCGCGGCTTGAGCGCGCGGCGCGCAGCGGGCGTTCGGCGCGGCCGCAAGCGGCGCGTCTTGGACGTTCGGCGAGACCGCAAGCGGCGCGTCTTGGACGTTCGGCGCGACCGCAAGCGGCGCGTCTTGGACGTTCGGCGCGACCGCAAGCGGCGCGCCGGGGGTGGCCGACGCGATCCAGCGCCGAGGCCTCGCGGCAGGCGTCCTGAACGAACCGCTTCCCCTCGGTTCGACCGCACGCTAGGGCACCGTGAACGGTGCTGACCTTACCGAGAGAGCCTCGCCCCAGCCTTGACCTCGTGAAGGACGCGATCGCGGCGTTCGCGCTCAAGGGCCGCGGGCGCGCCCGCCCGGATGATCTCGACGCGCGCGACCCGGCGTTCATCGCCCGGGTGCTCCCGCTGCTCGGCTTCCTCTACGACGACTACTTCCGCTGCGAGACAGAGCTCGAAGAGCAGCTGCCCGACGGCCCCTTCCTCGCCGTGAGCAACCACAACGCGATGACGGGAATGCCCGATATGTACTGCCACATGACGGCGTTCTGGCGCCTTTATGGGCCCTCGCGGCCGTCCTACGGGCTGATGCACGACCTCCCGTTCAACGTCCCGAAGGCCGGCGCCTGGCTCAACGCCTGCGGCGCCATCGCCGCGAGCCCGGAGAACGGGCGGCGAGCGCTCGCCCGCGGCGCGGCGGTCCTGGTCTTCCCGGGCGGCGATCTCGACGCGTGCAAGCCCACCTCGGCGCAGTACTCGATCCGCTTCGGCCGGCGCCGCGGCTTCGTCCGGCTCGCCATCCGCGAGGGCGTGCCGATCGTGCCCATCGTGAGCGTGGGCGCGCACCAGTCCCTCTACATCGCCACGGATGGGAGCAGGCTGGCCAGGTGGCTCCGCCTCCCCGAGCTCGCGCGCTCGAACGTCGCGCCGCTCGGCCTCGCCTTGCCGTGGGGGCTCATCGTCGGCATCCCGATCCCCCATGTGCCCCTGCCGGTGAAGATCCACACGAGGGTGCTCCGCCCGCTGCACCTCGGGCTCCCGAGAGAGGCCGCGAGCGACCCGGACGAGGTCGAGCGCGCATTCGCGCGGATCGTCGCGCGCATGGAGGCCGGGCTCGACGAGCTCCGCGCGGCGGGCAGGCACGGTCTCTTTCCGCGTGGTTGATAGGCCGCGTGGTTGATGGGCCGCGTGGTTGATGGGCCGCGTGGTTGATGGGCCGCGTGGTTGATGGGCCACGTGGTTGATGGGCCGCGTGGTCTCTTTCCGCGTGGTTGATCGGCTGCGCGGTTGACAGGCGAACCGCAGGAGAATGGCGGCGCCGTGGCGCGCGGTGAGGTCCGGAGCGCGCCCATGGCCCGAGCGGGCGGCGCGCGGCGCTCCAAAACCAGCGGGCGCGCGACAAAGGGCGCTGGGCCTCGCGCGGCGCTCGGAAAACCGAGTCCGTTCATGTAGGCTTGAACGCCAGCCGTGACCCCCGATCGCACCGCGCAGCTCCTCGCACCGCTGGCCCAGCCGGGAGAGCTCATCGCAGCCAAGTACCGCGTCGAGCGGGTCGTGGCCATCGGCGGAATGGGCGTCGTGCTGGCGGCGCGCAACGAGCATCTCGACCAGAAGGTCGCCATCAAGATCCTGCGCCAGGACGCCCTCGCGAACCAGGAGGCCGTCACGCGCTTCCTGCGGGAGGCGCGGACGGCGGCGCGCCTGTCGGGCGAGCACGTCGCGCGCGTGTTCGACGTCGGCACCACCGAGACCGGCGTGCCCTTCATGGTGATGGAGTTCTTGACCGGGCTCGATCTCCAGCAGGTCATCGATACCCACGGTCCGCTGTCCATCCAGGACGCTGTCGATTACGTGCTGCAGGCGCTCGAGGCCGTGGCCGAGGCGCACGCGGCCGGCGTCGTCCATCGGGACATCAAGCCTTCGAATCTGTTCCTCGCCGAGCACGCGGACGGCACACGGCACATCAAGGTCCTCGATTTCGGCATCTCGAAGGGGCAAGGCCTCGACTCGCCCGCGGAGCCGGGGCTCACGTCGACGAAGCAGGTGATGGGCTCGCCCGGGTACATGTCGCCCGAGCAGATGATGGCGCCGAGGACCGTCGACGGGCGCGCCGACGTCTGGTCGTTCGGTGTGCTGCTCTACACGCTGGTGACGGGCGAGCCGCCATTCCAGGGCGAGACGGTCGCCGCGGTGATGGCGAACATCCTGCACCAGCCGGTGCCGCGGCTCCGCGACAAGCGCAGCGACGCGCCGGCCACGCTGGAGCGGATCGTCTCGCGCTGCCTGGAGCGCGACGTGAGCGAGCGGTACGCCAACGTCGGCAAGCTCGCGCAGGCCCTCGAGCCGCTCGGGTCGAGCTTCGCGAAGCTCTCGACCTCGCGCATCCAGAGCGCGATCGGCGCGGCGTCGCCGGCCGGACAGACGTTGCTCAACTCGAGGGCGGCCGAGGACAGCGACAGGCTGTCCGGCGCGTCATGGTCGCACACGAGCAACCGGCGCCGCTCGCGGCGCAGGCTGCTCGTCGCCGCCGGCGTGGCCGCGTTGCTGACCAGCGCGGCCGGGGCGGGCGTGTGGCTGCTCGCGAGCGTGCGCGTGGCGCCGCAGGCGCCGGGCGCCGCCGTGTCACAGAAGCCCGAGCGCGCCGCGGTCGACGCGCTCGGGCCCGAGTCCCCCGCTGCAGCGCCGGGCGCTCCGGCCGCGACCGCCAGCGCCACGACCGAGGCGTCGAGCCCGGCGGCGCCGCCGGTCCCTGCGCCGAGCGCGGCTCCCACGGGCAGCGCTGCGGCCGACGCGCGCCCGAAGGCGACCGCCTCCGGAGCACCGCTCAAGCCGGGCCACCCGCCGAGACCGCCGAGGTCGATCAGCGAGGACGAGATGCTGAGGAGCCGCCATTGAGATCGTTACGAGCGCGACACGCGGGCGCATGGCTCGCGCTGCTCTGTGGGACCAGCCTGACCTCACCGCTCCTGGCGCAGCCGACCGCGGCGGACAAGGCGCTCGCCGAGGGGCTGTTCCAGGACGGCAAGAGGCTCATGGACGAGGGCAAGCTCCAGGAGGCCTGCCCGAAGCTCGCAGAGAGCCAGCGCGTGGATCCCACGGTCGGGACGCTGCTGAACCTGGCGGTCTGCCACGAGAAAGAGGGCAAGACGGCCAGCGCATGGGCCGAGTTCACGGAGGCGTCCTCGCTCGCGGCGAGCGCCGGGCAGCAGGATCGCGCCCAGTTCGCGGCCAAGCGCGCGTCCGAGCTGGAGGCCAGGCTGACGCGCCTCGTCCTCGACGCGGCGCAGGCGGCGCAGGCGGCTCCTGCGATGACGATCACGCTGAACGGCAAGGAGCTGAGCGCCGCCGCGGCCACGGGCTCGGGCATCCCCGTGGATCCTGGCACGGCGACGATCGAGGCCAAGGCGGCGGGCAAGCAGCCCTGGTCGCAGCGGGTGACGCTCGACCCCGGGCCCAGCACGACGCGGGTGACCATCCCGCCGCTCGCGGACGTCGCCGTTCAGGAGGCGAAGGCGGCTCCCCCTGCCCCGCCGCCTGCCCGTCCGGAGGCCGCGAAGCCCGAGGCGACCGGCAACCCGATGCGCGCGCTCGGCTTCGTCGCTGGCGGCGTCGGGATCGCCGGGATCGGCGTGGGGGCGGTGTTCGGGGTGATGACGATACAGAAAGCCGGGGATGTCGAGGAGGGGTGCAGCGGCAGCTTCCGCTGCAGCCGCGCGGACGTCGAGGCGAACGAGAGCGCCCGGACGACCGCGATGGTCTCCAACATCGCGCTCGGCGCCGGGCTTGTGTGCCTCGGGGCCGGCGTCGCGATGGTGCTGATGTCGCCTCGTTCGCCGGAGCAGGCTGCCACGGTAGACCGCGTGTGGGTCGCGCCCAGCGTCGCATCGGACGGAGGGCGCGTGGTGCTCGGAGGCCATTGGTGATGCGAAGCTCGAAGGGCTCTGCCGTGACGCTGGCGCTCGCCGCGCTCGCACCGGGCCTCAACGGTTGCGCGGAGATCGCGGGGCTCGAGGATCGCCAGGTGATCCCGCTGCTCGTGATCGCCCAGAACCAGGCAGAACCTCGCGCCATCGCGCTCGACGAGGAGGCGATCTACTGGACCAACGGGCGGAGCGACGGGGCGCAGGGGAGCTCCACGGGCGGCGCGCTCCGGAGGCAGATCAAGGATGAGTGGGAGGTCGTCGATCTGCTCGCGCCTTCCAGCGAGGTGCCCGATGTGATCGCGCTGGACGCGACGCACGTCTACTGGTCGAGCACCGACACCGCCTTCGAAGGCGAATGCGTCAGCGCCGAGGGGGACGAGCGGGACAAGCTGTGGAAGCTACCGAAAGCAGCGCCGGTCCCCGCGGCTGGCGGGGAATTGCTGTGGGGCAGCTGCGGCGCCGCGGAGGCGATCGCGCTGAGCGCCGACAACGTCTACAGCGCTCGGCCGAACGCCGACCGCATCACGTGGGTCCCCAAGCGAGGCGGCACGCGAAGGGACCTGACGGAGGCGGGCGGCAAGCCGCGCGGCGTGGCGACCGACGGCCCCCTCGTCTACTGGACCGATCCGGCGGAGAACACGCTCTCCGTCATCGACACGAGCAGCGAGCCGCTCGTGGAGGAGCTCCTCTCGAACCTCACCGACCCGGGGCTGCTCGTGCTGGATGAAGCCAACCTCTACTGGCTCACCGGAGACAACGTCATGCGGTATGCGCGGAGCGGAGCGGACGGAGACGTCGAGGTGCCCCTCCTCAAGGATGGACTCCCGAGCCCTCCTACCGGGATCGCGACGTACGGGGACTACCTCTACATCACCGTCAAGGAGGCAGGGAGCGTCTACCGGCTCCGCAAGGACGGCGCCGCCGGCGCTCCGGAGCTGATCGCGGCGAATCAAGGCGGGCCGACAGGCATCGCCGCGGACGGGACGGGCGTCTACTGGACGAACTCCGGTTCGGGGCAGATCGTCCGCTTCAACGACGAGTGACGCGCAGCCGCCAGCCTGACGGCCGCCTTGCGCGGCCGCTGAGCCCTCCTGGGCTCAATCGATCTGAAGGTGATAGTGGGGCGGCCGAGACTCCTCGAGCGCGAACACGCCCCCGACCTCGTCGACGCCCTCGAGGAAGGCGCGCTTCTCCGCGGGTGTCATGTCCCGGTTCCGGATGTCGACGGCGCCCTCCCGGAGGTGCGCCGAGATGAACACGCCGCGATCGATCTGGGCGCGGATCACCCGCTCGAGGGCGGCGATCGTGGCCTCCGGCGCGTGCTCGGCCGAGCGCCCCTCCTCGTAGGCGCTCTTGATCTCGCGCGCCGCCGTCTTGTCCTTGTAAAGGCCGAGGACATCGGCGCCGTGCCGGAAGAGCTCGTGCATCGCCTCGGCCTGCCGCGCGGGATCCCGCGTGCCGCTCGTGACAACGAGCTCCTTTCCGGTCCGCCGGAAGTAGGCGGACGCGAGCTCCGCGACCTTCTGCTCCACGGCGGGCGCGAGCTCGACGCCAGGCAGGACCACGTAGCGGCGCTCCTCGTCGGCCTCCGCCGGCGTCACGCCGGGCGCCGGAGCGCGCGCGGGCGGCTCGGCGTCGGGGGGCTCGACCTCGTCGCTCTCCTGGACGTGCAGCGAGAGCACCCGGGCCGCGGGACGGTCGGGGACCCAGAAGCCGAACCACCCTGCCCGCGCGCCGGGGGCGGGGACGGTGACAGGTGGGCGTGGCGTCCCGACAGGCTCGGGCGCCGGCGCGGCCCGGGAGACGCAGCCTCCCGCGGCGAGCGCGAGGGCGATGAGGGCGGCGCGGCGAGCGCCCTGGAGAGCGGAGGAGCGCGAGCACGACATGCGAGTCACGGGCGCCTCCTACTTCGTGATCGTGAACGAGGCGCGCGCGAGCTCCTTGCCCGCCGCGTCGCTGACCGTCACCGACCAGATCCCCGCCGCGCGCGCCTTCCGCGTGGCAGCCCACGTACGGAAGCGCCGCTGCGCGCCGACCGCGAGGGGGATGCGCAGCGGCGCGCCGCCATCGGGCGGCGTGAAGGCGACGCGGATCTCCGAGGTGGCCTGGTCCTTGTTCGAGAGCTCGACGAACGCGTAGAGGCGGTCGATCTCCGCGCTCGCGAACGAGCTCGCCGGCTCGATCGGCTCGCGGCCGGCGATGCCCTTCGAGACGACGAGCCGTAGCACCTGGAGCTCGGGCGCCCGAGCGGCGCCCTCTCCCACGCCGCCCTGCGCCGCGCCCGCGCCGGTGCGCGCCTCCTGAGCCGAGCCCGACCTGCGGCGGCGCTCCCGACCCGGGCCGCGGGCGGGCGACGCGTCCGCCGCGTCGAGGCGGTCTGCGTCGCTGCGGCCCTCGTCCGCGGCAGCGCCGCTCGCGGCGGCCCGGATCGCCGGCGCCGCCGCCGCGCTCGCCTGCCCCTCGGATCCGCCGCCTGGCCTCCCCTCCGCCGCGCGGCTCAACGCGGGAAGCTCTTCCCGGGAGATCCGCGCGATCGCCTCGCTCGGATCGCTGCAACCGAGCCCCGCCCCGCCGAGAGCGGCGGCGGCGAGCGCCAGGACCATGGTTTTCCGTGTCGTTCCCCGGGTGTCCACACCGACGAGGTGCCACGATTCAGCGGAGGGGGCGAAAAAACGGCAACCCGACGGCCAGCGACCCGGCGGCGCGCGCCAGGCTCACGAGGGATCGCCGCCTCACGCTGGACGTGGGGTCCGGGGCGCAGCCATCCCGAGGTTCCGAGATCTCATCAGGGAAATCCTGATGTGTGGCAGCACCGCGTCGCGATGTGCCGGCGCTCCGGTGGGAGCGCACGTCCGCAAGGCGCCTCGCGGCGCTCCGGGTCAGTGCTTCGGACGGGACCGGCGTGGACCGCTGGTCGACTCGCCCTCTGGCGTCGTGGCGAAGCTGATGATCGCGCTGTCTTCGATGTTCAGGATGAGCAGGCCCCCGCTCGCGCCTCGTGCCGTCCTCGCCCGGGATCCCTGGCTTGTCTCCCGCGACGGGTGATCCGAGCTCTCCGCTGAGATCCGCTTCATCTCCAACTCCTTCAAGACTTCAGTCCTGCTGTTCACGCCCCGGCCGGCGAACCTGAGTGAACTTCCGTGCACCGCGTCTGGGGCGAAAACTGAACCGGGCGCGAGAACGCCAATGTTCGCAGAATAGTCACGAATCCGACCGAAAATCACCTGGAAAGCGCCTCGCCCGGTGTGTTCTCTCCGGCGGAGGCTCAGGCGTCGGTTTTCGTTTCAACGGGGATCTATTGAGATTTCATCGGGATTTCCGCGGGAGGTCAGGCGGCTGCGCGACAGGGATTCAGCGGCGGCCGAAGCCGGGCAGCTGGCGGGTTGCGGCCACCACCTCGTCGCAATCGATACAGCGCATGAGCCCGTCGACGAGCTCCATGCTACCGAGGCTGCCGCACTCCGGGCAGCGGTTGGCGAGCTGGTGCTTGCTCTCCTCGCAGAGCCGGCTCTGCTCCGCCTCGGCCTCCGCCTCGACGCGGAAGATCTCGGCCGGCGTGCGCGCCTCTCGCTTTCGGTCGTCCATGGCGCGCAACGTATCATGTGCTCGGCGCGCGCTGCGAGCGCCGCGCTCGCAGCCGCTCGGCTTCTCGCTCGCTCACCGCGCGGACGCGATCATGCTCCGGAACGCCGACCGCGCCGACTGCACGGTCTCGTCAGGCCCGACGATCCTGAAGAACCAGTTTCCGCGATCCGGCGTCCTCACCGCCGCGCCGACGAGCCGGTAGTTGTCCTTCACCATCTCCACGGGCGATCGCTTGCGCGCGCCGGACTGCGGCCCGAGCGCGATCTTGTAGGTGCCGGCCACCTCGACCAGCTCGACCGGCATGCCGCGCACCTCGAGCGACGCGCGCCTGGCCTTCGCCCCGACGTCGCCATCGAACTGCGCGAACCACTCGTCGAAGCGCGCGTCGACGTCTCCCTTGCTCCCCAGACCGAACGAGAGGACCTGCACCTCGGCGTCCTCCTTGTCGTTCGCCGCCCTCGGCACCTTGTAGAGGGCCCTGCGCGGGCCGGCGCGCGGCACGTCGAGCGCGGCCCAGCTCCCCGGAACGTCCCACGCGAGCCGCGCGGCGGACGGCGCGCTGGAGACGACCGGCGGCGGCTCCGGCTCCGCCGGGGTCCTCGAGCAGGCCGAGACCGCGAGCGCCATCATCGCCGCCCGAGCGAACGACACCCGGCGTGGGAGCATGGGGGGCGGTTCTACCACCGCGCCCTCCATCGAGGCGCAAGATTTCGATACCGCGCGCGGCAGGGAACCGCGATCCTCTCCCCGGGCGACGAGCCGCCCGAGCGGGGGACGTCGCGCGCGCTGGAGGGGCCCGGCCGCGATCCGGGCGCGGGCTCGGGTGTAAGCCATCGGCCCTGCTCGCACGTAGAAGAGACGCCCCGGTCAGGGAGAGGGAGAGGAGACGGCGCGCATGGATCAGATCGGCGAGTACCTCGTTCGACGCCTCGTCGGCGAGGGCGGGATGGGCAAGGTCTACGAGGGCGAGGAGCGCCTGTCGCGCCGGCGCGTCGCGCTGAAGGTGCTCCGCCCCGAGCTCGCCCGGAGCGAGCAGGGACGCCGGCTCTTCCTGAACGAGATGCAGATCCTCGCGCACCTCGAGCACCCGAACATCGTCCGGAGCCTCGCCAGCATCGAGGCCTCCGGCGAGCTCGTGATGGTGCTCGAGTACCTGGACGGCCAGACGCTGCGGTCCGTCCTTGGCGCCGCCGGCCGCCTTCCCTGGCCGGAAGCGGTGCGGATCGCGGCCAGCGTGGCGAGCGCCCTCGCGGCGGCCCACGGGCAGCAGCCGCCGGTGATCCACCGCGATCTCAAGCCCGAGAACATCATGGTGCAGCGGGATGGCGGCGTGAAGGTGATGGACTTCGGCATCGCCAAGGTCGTGGAGGCGATGAACCAGACCAACACGCAGAGCGTCGGCACCCTGCAGTACATGAGCCCGGAGCAGATCGACGCGCGATCCATCGATCACCGCTCGGATCTCTACTGCCTGGGGCTCATCCTGTACGAGGCGCTCTCCGGCAGCCCGCCGTTCCAGTCGGCGTCGCCGCGGGAGCTGCTCAACCTGCAATGCACGGCAGAGCCGCCGCCGCTCGGCGACGACGTGCGGAGCGGGCTGCCCCGCGGCGTCGAGCAGCTGCTCTTCCAGCTGCTCGAGAAGGCGCCCGAGGATCGGCCGTACCTCGCTCAGGACATCGTGGATCGGCTGGAGCCGTTCCAGACGGCGGTGAGCGCGCCGCTCCGCGCCGGAGATCGCATCCGCGCGAGCGCGCCGCTCCACGCCGGCGATCACGACCGCGAGAGCGCGCCGCTCCGCACCGGTGACCGAGACCGCGAGAGCGCGCCGCTCCGCACCGGTGACCGAGACCGCGAGAGCGCGCCGCTCCGCACCGGTGACCGAGACCGCGCGAGCGCGCCGCTCCGCACCGGCGATCGCGACCGCGCGAGCGTGCCGCACCGCGCCGACGACCGCGCGAGCTCGCCGGGCGCCGCGCGCGTCACCGGCGGAGCGGACGCGCCTCGCGCCGACACGATCGCGCTCGTCGAGCAGATCGACCGGCCGCGCGACGTCCCGACCCGGCTCGCGATCGCGATCATCGCGACGCTGTCGGCGCTCGCGGGCCTCGGGACCTGCGCGCTGCGCTCGACGAACGACGCGCCGGAGCCGCCCGCCAGCAGCGCGACGCCGGCCGCCCCGGAGGGGGCGCGGTGAGGCGAGCGCCGCCGGAGCAGGCAGGCTACACGGAAGGCGCGCCCCTCCCGGCCGTGGGCTGCGCCGCGCGATGGCGCTGCGGCGCGGGCTCCGGAGAAGAGCTATGGCGGCTCGGCGCGGCGGACCAGGACGCTCCGGCAGGGCCCGAGCACCAGGAGGCCGTCGCGGCGCGCCTCCTGTCGCTCGGGAGCGCCGGCGTCGGCGGCTTCATCGACGGCGGCGTCGCCCCGCCGGCCGAGGGCGAGCGCGCCGCCGCGGCGAGCCCGGACGGCGCGCGGGTCTGGCTCGCGCGGCGGCTCGCGGGCGCGCCCCTCTCGGACTGGATGCGCGCGCGGCGCGGGCCCGTCCCCTTCCAGGAGGCGCTCGGGCTTGCCATCCAGGTCGCCCGCGCGCTCGCGGCGTGCGAGCGCGCCAGCCTGTTCCCCGGTCCGCTCTCGCCCGACGCGGTCCTCGTGGACGACGCGGGCCGCGTGACGCTGCCCGCGAGCGCGCTCGTCGCCGCCCTCGTCGGCGGGTCGGCGAGCCGCGGCGCCGCCACGGCGCCCCGCGCCGAGGGCGCGCGGGTGTCCTCGGAGATCCCGCCGCTCTGGACGCCGCCCGCGCAGGCCGACGGCGCGCTCTGGGACAGCGCCGCGAACCGGTACGCGCTCGGGCTCGTGCTCTACCGCCTGCTCGCGGGAGAGCACCCGTTCGCGGGCGCTGGCCTGCGGCACGCGCTCGGCGAGGCCGCCCGCGCGGAGCCGCCGCCGTTCATCGAGGGCGTCGCGACCTCGCTCCCCGCGGGCCTGCAGGGCTACGTGCTGCGGCTGCTCCATCCGGACCCGTCGGAGCGGCCGCCGCGCGCCGAGGAGATCGCCGATGCGCTGAGCGGGTTCCTCGACGAGCGCCGGCCGGCGCTTCCGGCGCACGCCGCCCGGAACTCCCGTCGCGCCGGCGCGGCCACCTCGGCGAGGACCGGCCCCGCGCCGCGCGATCGCGCGCGCCCGGGCGGCGCGGGCGGCGCGAGCGACGACCGCCCGCCGCGCGGCCCAGCCGGCGCCGCGTCGCGGCTGTGGCGGATCGCGCCGCTCGGCGCCGGCGCGCTGATCGCGTCGGCCGCGCTCGCGCTCTCGCGGGGTGAGCCCGGCCCAGCGGCGCCGCGCGCGGTCGCCGTCGCGCCGGTCGTGCCGCTCGCGCAGGCGCGGACGGCGGCGGAGGACTGCGCGGCGTGCCATGGCCGCCAGGCCGCGGAGTGGCGCCGCTCGGTGATGGCGCACTCGGTGAAGAGCCCGCTCTTCAACGCGCTGGAGAGCCTCATCGAGGAGCAGGTCGGGCGCACCGCCGACTGCCCGAACGGCGCGGGCATCCTGCGCAAGGCCGATCCCGCGCGCGCCTGCCGCGACGGGCGGAGCGGCGTCGCCGTCACCGGCTCGGGCGGCGAGCACTGGTGCGTGAACTGCCACAGCCCGGCGGAGAACCTCGACGCCGCGATGCCCGCGTGGGACGGCCGCGCCGGCGGCGATCCCCGCGCGCGCCTCCCCGTGCGCGACCTGCTCACCCGGCGCGGCCTGGAGGGGATCTCCTGCAGCTTCTGCCATCAGGTGCACGGCCCGGTCGGCCCGCGCGGGCGCGCCGGGTACCAGGGCAACCCCACGTGGACGTCCTTCGTGACGGGCGCCGTCTTCGCCGCGCGTCCCGAGGACGGCCGCGGCCTGTTCGGGATCGCCAACAGCGGCTACGACCTCCGCCCCGAGGAGCTGCTGCTCCCCTCGGGTCAGGGCGCGGCCGCGCGCGCCGGGCTCCAGCCGGCGGGATCGGCGGGCGCTGTCGAGCCCGTGGTGCACGGTCGCCCGTCGGCGAGCGCGAGGGCGTACCTGCGCTCCAGCGAGTTCTGCGGGGCTTGCCACGACGTGCGCCTCTTCGGCAGCGACAGCCTCGCCGCGGCGCGGGGCGAGCACTTCAAGCGGCTGCGCAACGCCTACACCGAGTGGTCGGACTGGGCGAGGTCCGAGGAGCGCGCGGGCCGTCCGGCGGCGACCTGCCAGGACTGCCACATGAGCACCTACCCGGGCGTCTGCGAGGCGGCCCCGGCGGCGGGCGCCGCGCAGGCGTCGCCGGGAGATCCCGGGTGCCCGCCCGGCACGCGCTTCGCCCCGCGGAGGCCCGGCGCCCGCCCGCGGGGCCGGATCGCGGATCACTCCGCCGCTCTGGCGGACGTCGCGACCCATTACTTCTCCGGCGTGGATGTCCCGCTGTCGGACGAGTTCCCCGACGCGCTCATCGATGAGCCGTCGCTCGACGTGCACGGCATTCCCGCGGGCGCGCGCCGCCGCCGCGATCTCTTGCTCCGCCACACGTTCCGCTTCGAGCTCGGCGCCGCGCGCCGCGCCGGCGCGGCCGGGGATCGCGTCGAGATCCCGGTCGAGATCGAGAACACCGGCGCCGGGCACAAGGTGCCGGCCGGCTTCAGCCAGGAGCGCGAGTTCTGGGTTCACCTCGTGGTGAGGGATGGCGAGGGGCGGGTGATCTACGAGGTCGGCCGGATCGACCGCGCCGACGAGGATCTGAGAGACAAGGTGTTCGCCCGGGTGACCACCGATCCAGACGCGAACAACCCCTTCGCGCCGGCGGGCGCTCAAGGCGGGCTGTTCGGAGCGGACGTGCGCGACGGGCCTGATGTCCCCGTCTGGACCCCACCCCCACGGCTCGGCGGCACCTCGTTCCGGGGGCGGGGGCTCATCAACTTTCAGAACGGCTTTCTGCGCTGTGTCCGATGCATCGGCGTCGTGGCGGCAGACGGCACCTGCCAGGCCGGGCCCGGCCAGGGGCTGCACCACGCCGATCGGTTCACGGACGGCGATTACGACCTGGACACCGGCGCTTGCGGCTCGAACCTCTCCGGGCAGAACGCCTTTCTCGAGACCTATTTTCCGGTCGGCGCGCTGGACGCGAGCCGGGGCGTCGTCAAAGGGCCGGACGCGATCATCGATACGCGCTCCGTGCCGCCCGGCGTGCCGATCCGGTACACCTACGATGTCCGCACCGGCCAGCGGCGCGGCCCGCTCCGGGCCGAGGCGAGGCTGCTCTTCCGGGCGTTTCCCCCGTTCCTGATCCGTGCCTTCGCCGCGTACGAGCGGGAGCAGGCGCGGCGCGGCCTGCGGCCGACCGGCCCGCTGGTCACCGACGCGATGCTCGAACGCCTCGAGATCGTCGAGCTCGCGCGGGCCGAGGTCGAGATCCCATAACGCCCGAGGTCTCCGCGACGGGTCGGCGGGGCGCGCGGTGGTCCGGCCGGCGAACCAGGGGACTCGACATGACGGCCGACAAAAAGGGGCGAGCCCCTACCCCGGCCTGCGGGGTAAGGGGTTCGCTGTTCGGGGGCTGGGTAGCTCAGCTCGCCACGCTCAGAAAGAACGTGTCAGGAGATCAGGGAGGGGGCGGCGGCGGCTCGGTCGGGAGCGGCGCAGGCAACTTGAACAACCTGCCAATCCGGTACGGCCGCTTCGAGGGCGCGTAGTAGCTCGTCATCGACGACGTGACGCTCCACGTGTAACCCAGCATGACGCCCGTCAGCGAGTCGGTGTACACGCGGATGAAGCCCGTCCCGGCGCCCGCCGTACCGTAGCCGTCCTTGCACGTGCCGGTCCAGCGGCTGTCCGGGTACGCCGCGTTGCAGCCGTGCGTCGAGTTGGTCGAGTCCACGATCGGCACCGCATACTGCGTTGTCCCCGAGTAGCGCGGATTGACCTGCGGGAGGATCACCGTCGGCGCGCCCGTGATCATCATCGTGTGGCCGGCGTAGACCACCGTATCATCTTCCTCACTATTCGGATCCTCGCCAGGGTCGATCACGGCGCCGACGGCAAAGATGTCGCCCTTCTGGATGTCAATCGCCCTGTCGACGCGGCGGAAGTACGTCTCGCCCACGGGAGGGGCACCGCCGACCGGCGGGCTCGTGTCGATCAGGTCGAAATAGTAATTCGACGTAGGGCTCTTCATCCCCCACATGGCGAGGAAATCCTGGTCCGTGTATCCCTTCGCCTTCGCCAGCGTCAGCGTGAAGAAGCACGCGGCCTTGACCTTGCCCGTCATGGTGGTCCAGTCGAGCTGGCAGGGGTCGGAGCCCCACACGTCGCTGGTCGCGCGATCGACGTACTCGAGGGCCCAGTCCGTGTGGTCCTTGGCGCTCGCGGACGCCGAACCAAGCGTGATGAACGATGCCGCGGCCAGGGATGCAACAGCCAAACTCGTCGTGCGCCTGCTCATATTACCTCGTAGATTTCGAATGACCTTGCATGTGCACTCAGGAACAGATGCTAGTCATTTCTTGCTGAACCCCGAAACGAACCCTGGCGCTCAAGATGCCGAGTCTAGCAGGATGGATATTCCCTATAATCGGGTTAGGTGTCAAGGTTTTTTCGGGCGCTCCAGCGTTTCTTTGGCGTGTTATGGCGTTATTTGGCGTGGCTTGGCGTGGCTTGGCGTATTGTGGCGTTTTTTTAACCATGAAGTAAGACCATGTCGTCCCTCGAGACCGCGGATGCGAGGTGGTATAGAGCGACGATGTCCTGCGCCATGACCCAGGGGCCTCCTGCCGCGCCTGCTACGCTGGCAACGCGGGCCGGCGCAGGCCTCGAAATCGGCGCGGCGGCCGCGGCGCGGCTGGCGCTGGCCTTGCGCGGCGACCGGGAGCGCTGCTGATGCCCTCATCAGACCACACACACGGCAGCGCGCGCGGCGTAGAATTTCACCAAAGCCACACATGGCCAGCAGGAGTGTTCGATGCCCCTCTGCTGCGGGGGCTCGACGAGCGCGCCCGACGCGAGCTCGCCGAGGCGGGAAGGCTCCTCACACTTGCTCCTGACGAGGTCGTTTATCGCGCGGGCGACGCGGGAGACGCCTTCTTTGTCGTGGCCTCCGGGCGCATCGGCCTCCACGCGAGGCGCCGCGGAGACGACCGCGACACCGAGGTACGCGCCGCCGCCCAGGGCGAACTCCTCGGCGAGGAGGCGGTCGTGGGCACGCCGCGCCGGACCACCGCGGTTGCGCTCGCGCGGAGCGTGGTCGCCGAGATCCCGGTCCACCTCTTCCGCCGCGCCACGGGCCGCTCCGGCGGGGCCGAGGTCGCCCAGAGGCTCGAGCGCGCCCTGCGGAGAAGCGCGACGCGCGACCTCCTCGGCACCCTCGCCTTCACGCGCGACCTCGATCCGGAAGACATCGAGATCCTCCTCGACGCCGTGAGCCACCGGCGCTTCGAGCGCGGGCAAGCCGTCTATCGCGCCGGGGATCCGGCGACCGAGCTGTGGCTCATCGCCGAGGGGATGGTGCAGATCCAGACCGAGGACGGCGACAGGATCCATGTGCGCGCTTACCTCACCCGGGGCGATTTCTTCGGCGATGTCGAGCTTGACGAGGGCCGCTGCCGCGCTGCGAGCGCCGTGGCGAGCGGCCCGGCCACGCTCCTGTCCGTCCCTTCGAAGGCGTTCGCGGCCCTCGCGCGCAAGCACCCCGACCTGATCCCTCGGCTCCGCCGCATCGCCGGCGAGCAGCACGCGGCCCAGGAAGCGGTCGTCGCCGGCCACGCGCGCCACGTCACCGCGCATGTCTTCCGGGACCTCTACCGGCTACAGGTCGCGCGGTCGCTGCTGGTCATCGACCTGGAGACGTGCGCCCGCTGCGGCCACTGCGCGTGGTCGTGCGCCGACGTCCACGGGGTGTCGCGGCTCGTCCGCCGTGGGGACAAGGTGCTCGCGCGCGTCGCGGAAGGCAGCGGGCACGCCGTTCGGCCGGAGGCGCCGCAGAGCCTGCTCCTGCCGAACTCCTGCCAGCATTGCGAGAGCCCGGCCTGCATGATCGATTGCCCGACAGGCGCGATCGGCAAGGACACGGGGGGTGAGGTGTTCATCCGGGACGCGCTCTGCACGGGCTGCGGGGCCTGCGCGAAGGCGTGCCCGTGGGAGAACATCGCCATCGCGCCGCGCCCGGCGTCCGCGCCGCGCCCGGGCGGCGCCGGATTCCCGGACATCGCCGTCAAGTGTGATCTCTGCCGCGATCATGACGGGCCCGCGTGCGTGAAGGCCTGTCCGACGGGGTCGATCTTCCGCATCAACCCGGCGGAGGAGATCGCCGACGTGCGCGACCTGCTCGGCGGGGCGCGGCGCGAGCAGGAGCGCGCTGCCGCCGCGCCGCGAAGCGATGCGGCGCTGCTCGCCGGGAGCGCGCTCGCCGCGGTCGGGATCGGGGCGGCGGGGCTCCTCGCGCAGGCGGACGGCGGGGCCCGCCCGGGGGAGGGCGCCGCCTGGGCGGCCGGCGTCGCCGCGGCCGCGGGCATGGCGCTGCTGCTCCTGTACGCCGTTCCGAAGCGCGCGGCGCGATGGCTGTGGGTGCGCCGCGCGCCCGCGGACGCCGGCGACGCCGCGCCGGTGCGGAGCCGGCTGCGGCCGCACCTGTCCGGGCACCTCGCGATCGGCCTCGTCACGGCCGGCCTCGCGCTCGCGCACGCGCCGTGGCCGCGGTCCGGCCGGCCGACGCTCGGCGCCGCGCTGCACCTGGTCTTCTGGGCGACCGCGGCGGCCGGCGGCTTCACGGCGACCGCCTACCGGCTCGCACCGCGGCGCCTCGCGCGCATCGAGCGCACCGCGGCGCTCCCCGAGGACTTCGACGCCGCCCGCCGCGAGCTCCTCGACCGCTTCTACCGCGCGGTGAGCGGGCGCAGCGACCTCGTGAAGAAGCTCGTCGAGAAGATCCTGCTGCCCTACCTGCGAAACCCCCTCGGCCCGCTCGCGCTCCTCGCCTCGGGGCGCGGGCTGGCCGAGGAGGAACGCGCGCTGCGCGCCCGCATCGACGCGGTCCTCGAGGGGCGCGGCGCAGAGCGGCTCGCCGGCTTGTCCGAGCTCACCCGCATCGCCGTGGAGCTGCGCGCGCTCCCGGCCCAGCGCGGGCTCCTCCGCGCGCTCCGCGCAGGCCTGCCGGTGCACATCGTCACCTTCGGCGTCGCCGTCGCGCTGCTCGTGCTCCACGCGATCACAGCGACGAGCGTGCCCCGATGAGCGAGGGACGCGCGGCGCGCGCCGGGCCGGGCGCACACACGGCGCTCCTCACACCCACAGCCGCGGCGCGCGCTGAATCATCGGCCGCCGGTCGCACTCGCTATGAAACAATTGCAAGGCGCAGCATTTCTTTGTGCGTCGCCGGCAGCGACGCCCGGCGCCCGGCGCGCTCGCGGGAACCGCGCGCGGCGCGTTGCTACCGCGTTTCACGCGTCCCGCCGCGCGCGGGCGAGAGGCCTGGACTTTGCCTTCTGCGCCCAGGTACAATTTTCCCCACAGCACCCTAGTGGAAGGTGAAGAAGCCGATGGCTGGTCCCTCGACCAAGTGGATGGGAGCGCTCTCCCGATCAGGCTCCGCCGAGGTGTGGGCGCCGAGAGCGCTGCTGCTCGTCACGCTGTTTGCGGCCTCGGCGCTCATCGCCGCCGCGTGCAGCGAAAATGGGATGGGCCCGCCGGGCCCGCAGGACGGGACGAGCGGGCCCGACGCCGGGCCGGGGACTGGCGACCCGTGCACCGACGGCGACGAGGTGGAGTGTCACATCACCGTCGGCGAGCACGAGGGCGTGCTGACGTGCATGGATGGGATCCGGCGGTGTGAGGACGGGCACTTCGGCGCCTGCGACGGCACGATCACGATGAAGCGATCGCCGTTCGGGGCGGCGCCCGGCGGGAGCGGCGAGAGCGGTGGCTGGCGCCCCCTCGCCAACTCGGTGGCTTCCGATGGCGGCCTGTGCGCGACCAACCCGTGCGACCCGACGTGCCAGTCGTTCGAGGAGACGCCGGACGGCGGCCCGATCGACCTCTCGTCGACCGGCGTCACGTATTCATGGTCGGTCGGCGACATCAACGAGCTCCCCGAGTCCGTGGCGCGGCAGGGGACGCACCAGCCCTGCACGACCGGCGAAGACTGCCAGTTCGACCAGTATTGCGATAACCCCGCGAGCGGCGCTTGCTCTCACGATGTCTGCGCGACCGGCGTGTCGCTCTTATCGACTTGCAGCGGCTGCGTCACGAAGGTCTGCCAAGCGCAGTCGAGCTGCTGCACCCAGACGCTCGTGCCGAGCAACTGCGCGCGCGACGCCTGCCAGTCGACCGGCAGCTCCGTGGCCGCGACGGGCATGAACCCGACCTGCGGGGACCCGTGCATCGCGAGCATCTGCGCGGCGAACCCGCTCTGCTGCGAGATCAACTGCCCCGCGGCGGATTGCGAGGCGCTCATCGGGCCGGGCAGCGTGTGTCTGTCCGGCGGCAGGTGCAGCCTGCCCACCTCCGGCGCTTGCCCCCCGGGAACCACCTGGACTAGCACCCGATGCCAGGGGGTCTGGGGCCCAGCGTGCGCCGCCCTCGTCCCCACCCAGTGCCCCGGCAAGACGTGCGGCGGACCGCCCCCGATCTGGGACGCGAGCTGCGTCGGCCTCGCCGAGTCGATCTGCGGCGCGAACTGCGACACCGATATGGGTTGCGCGCACGACAAGTGTTACACGGGCCCGAGGCTGAGCGCGAGCTGCAACACGTGCGTCCAGAATGTCTGCGCGGTGCGGCCGAGCTGCTGCCTGACCGAGTGGACCGAGAGCTGCGTCGACCTCGTGGAGAGCGTCTGCGGGGAGGACTGCCCCCAGCAAGGCCTCTGCAAATCCTACCTGCCGAACCAGACGGACCCCGCCTGCAGCGACCCGGACCTCACGATAGGCGTGCCCTGCGGCGGAACGGTCCCCGTCTGCAACCGCGGCACCACGGCTGCCCCCGCGGGCATCGAGATCTACCGGTACCCCGCGGGCGCGGGCCAGCTCCCCTCCTCGGCCCCGAGCCGGGTCGGGACGTGCAATCCGACCGGAGGCACCCTCGCGTGCACGACGGCGCAGCCGATCGCGCCGGGCGAGTGCATCAGCGTCACCGGCTGCACCGGCCTCACGGATGGGATGGAGCTCTTCGTCAACCCGCCGGGCGCCGGGCAGATCACCGAGTGCCAGTGCGCCAACAACGGGAGCATCTATCAATCGGCCATGTGTGAGTCCCCTGGCTGCATCGCGACCGCCAGCGTCTCGACGGTCAGGCCGGTCACCCTGTTCGTGGCGCTCGACCGGTCCGGCTCGATGGTCGTGACGGGGACGGGTGTCGATGTCTCCAACGACCGGTGGATACCGGCGACCAACGCCCTCAAGGCGTTCTTCCAGGATCCGGCGTCGGCCGGGCTCGGCATCGCGTTCAGGTTCTGGCCGTACGACAACCCGGGCCCCTGCAGCGACACTCTGGGCGTCTGCCAGTCCTCCGGCTGCGCCCTGCCGATCGTTCCGTTCGACGGCAGCATGGCGCGGCGGTTGACCGCCGAACCGGCGCCGTTCGATCAGCAGGAGCTCGCGCTGATCAGCGTGATCGACTCCACGACCGCCGCCGGCAACACGCCGATGTACCCGGCTCTGAACGGCGCCACGACTTGGGCGATCAACTACAAGAACGCCCATCCCGAGGAGGAGGTCGGGGTCGTGTTCATCACCGACGGCATCCCCTCTGTCCCCTCTCCCTGCATCACGGCCCCCAACAGCATCGCGAACCTGGCGGGGAACGCCTTCCAGAACCACGGCGTCCGCGTGCACGCGGTCGGCTTCGGCGACTCGAGCTCGCAGATCATCAGCCTCATCGCGGATCGGGGCGGCGGGCTGGCCTACAACCTCAGCACCGGCACGGCGTTGCAGACCGGACTCCGCGACGCGCTCTCCTCGATCCGCGGCGACGCGCTGCCCTGCGACGTCACGGTCCCCGTCGCCGGGGCCGCGGATCCCACCCAGGTGTCCGTCGTCCACGTGGACAGCGCCGGCACGCAGACCACCCTGCCCCACGTGGCCGAGGCCAGCACGTGCGGCAACGGCTGGTACTTCGCCGACGCGGCGAGCACGCGCGTGAAGCTGTGCCCGCAAACCTGCGACACCGTCCGCGAGAACCCGGGCGGCAAGGTCCGGGCGATCGTGCCGTGCGAGTCCACGGGCCTCACGTCCCTCCCGACGAGCTGGGAGCGGTACCAGGGCGTCTGCCCGCCGGGAACGAAGGTCCAGTGGGGCTTCCTCCGGTACAGGACGGTGACCCCGGGCGACTCGAGCGTCGAGTTCTACGTGCGCGCGGCCGACACGCCCGCCGACCTCGGCTCGGCGACCGTGCGGCTCGCCGCCACGGCCCACGCCACGCCGACCGACACCCGGGTGTGCGACGAGACCTCGGCGCCGCCGTGCGCGGTCGATCTCTTCGACGTGCTCGGGGAGCTGCCGGACGCGCGGCAGGATTACCTGGAGGTCCGGATGACGCTCAATCCGACGAGCACCGGCGGGGGCGGCGTTCAAGTGCAGGACTGGGAGGTCACCTATTCATGTCCGGATACCGAATGAGGCGCGGCGTCGCGGCGGTCACCCTGCTCTGCGCCGCCGCGGGCGTCGCCGGGGCGTGCGGCGGAGACGATGACAGGCGATCGCCGCGGCCCTCGGCGTCCTCTGGCACGGCCGCCGGCGGAGGCGAGGACGGCGGCGGCTCGGGCGCCGGCGGTGACGAAGGCGGCGGGGGCGGCGCCCCCGGCGACTGCGGGAACGGCGTCGCCGAGGTGGGCGAGCTGTGCGACGGCTCCGATCTGCGGGGCGCCGACTGCGGAAGCCTCGGGTTCGACAGCGGCGAGCTCCGGTGCAGCCCCGCCTGCAGAATGGATACCTCGCGCTGCTCCGGCGTCGAGGTCTGCCAGGACGGCCGGGACAACGACGGCAATCTCAGCGTCGACTGCGACGACACGGCGTGTGATGCGGCGTGCGCGGACCTGTGCGCCGCGCCCGTGGCGCTCCCGGACCCCGCGCTCGTCACCGGCGACACGACCGGCCACGCGGTCGTCGAGAGCGAGTGCACGCTGGGAGCCCCCGGGGTCGCCTACACGTTCACCGCGACGACGACCGGGTTCCTCGACGTCGTGCTCACCCCGCGCGCCGACGCCGCCCTCGTCGCGTTGCTGCGAGGCACCTGCCGCGACGGGACGGAGCGCGCGTGTGGCCCCGTGAGCGCCGGCACGGGAATCGATCACCGGCTCACGGTGCCCGTCCGTGCGGGCGACGCGTTCACCGTCGTGGTCACCGGGACCGACGAGGGACAGACCGGCGCGTTCAACCTCGCCGTGAGGAGCCGCGAGACGGTCTGCGGCGACGGAATCCAGGACCCGACGGAGGAGTGCGACAACGCGCTGGGCCAGCCGGACGACGGCTGCACCGACGAGTGCCGGCTCGACGCGACCGAGGTCGAGCCGAACGGCACCCTCGCCACGGCGAACCCCCACGCCGCGCCGTTCTACGCCGCCATCGACCCGGCCGACGACGAGGACATCGTGCTGGTCACGGTGCCGGACGGCCCCGTGGACCTCGTCGCAGAGACGGCCGACATCACGGGCTCCGACTGCCTCGATCGCCGCCTCGACAGCGCCATCGAGATCCTGGACCACAGCGGCGCGCGCCTCGTCCTCAGCGAGAACGGGGGGACCGGCCTCTGCGCCCGCGCCGTCGCGCCCGGGCTCGCGGCGGGCGACTACTATGTCCGCGTGCGGGCGGGGAGCGGCGCGGCGGTGCCGACCTTCCCGTACCGGCTCGACGTGACGCTCGTCCCCGTGGTCTGCGGGGACGGGGACCGCACCGCCGGCGAGCAGTGCGATGACGGCAACACGGCGCCCGGCGACGGGTGCAGCGCCGCCTGCCGCTTCGAGCTCGGCGAGACGGAGCCCAACAACACCTCCGCGCAGGCCAATCCGTATGCCGCGCCGTGGATGGCGGAGATCGCTCCGGCGGGCGACGTCGACGTGATCGCCGTGAGCGTGCCAGGGCCGCGCTCGACCCTGGCCGTGAACATCGACGACGGCGACACCGGGGCGTGCACGAACGGGCAGCTCGACACGTTCGTGCAGATCCTGGGCGGCGACGGGTCCACCGTGCTTGCCTCCGACGACGACTCGGGGGTCGGCTACTGCTCTTTCGCCTCGGTCAGCGACCTCGCCGCGGGCACGGTCTACGTGAAGATCAGGGCCGCGGACATCGTACCTGACGCGACCTTCTTCTATCGACTGAATGTCACGCTCCTCTAGCCCGTCGGGCGGGAAGAGCCGGAACGATGCGCCGTCCGGCGGCGCCGCGGAGGAGGCGGCGCGCGCTCCCGACGCCTCGAGGACGCTGTACCGCGCCGACCTGTCCGATCCGCGCCAGCGCGCCGCGCAGCCGCGCGAGGTCTTGCGGGGGCGGGCCGCGCGCCGCGCCGAGTCGACGTCCGACGTCACCCGCTTCCGCGGCGTCCTGCCGGCCACGCTGGCGGGCGCCGTCGCGACCGGAGCGGCGGCGCTGCTCTTCCCGCCGGCGGGGGGGCACGCGGCGCCGGGGCCGCTCTCGCTGCCCCACGCCCGCGCGGGGCTCGCGTGCGCGTCGTGCCATGCAGAGCAGGCGACCGAGGGCGCGCGGGAGCCCGACGACGCGCGAGGGGGCCGGACGGCCGCGCGCCCGCTCGACCAGGTGTGCGTGGGCTGCCACGGCGCCCACGGCTCCACCCGCAGGAGCCACGGGCGGCTGCTCGCGAGCGGCGCGCTGAGCTGCGCCACCTGCCACCCCATCCACCGCGGAGATCAGGGCGTCGTGTTCGATCCGGCGAGGCCCCCGCTGCGCTTCGCGCCGGGCGCCGAGGTGGAGCTCGCGAGCTCCGCCTTCCGCCCGAGCCAGCTGGCCACCGTCCCGATCGTGACCGCCGGCAGCTGCGCGCCGTGCCACGATCTCGGCGCGCCGCGCGACCCGATCGCGCGCTGCCTCGTCGCGGCGCAAGCGCCGCTCGGCGACGCCCGGCCGATCACCTGCTTCGACGAGCACCGCCCGGCGCTCCCCGAGGGCTCCGCGCAAGGCGCCGGCAGCGGCGGCATCGGCGCCGGCCGCGGCGGCATAGGCGGCAGCGGCCGCCGCGCAGGAACGAGCGCGGGCAGCGGCCCCGGCACGGGCGCCGTCAGCGGGGGCGTCTGCAGCGGCCAGCACACGGAGGATCGCGCCCTCGCGTGGGACGCAGCGCGCGACGCGGCCGCGGCCATGCCGGTCGTGACGGGCGCGGCCGCGGGCGGCGCCGCGACGCCGGCGCGCGCGCTGCTCTGGCTCGGCGCGGGGCTCGCGGCCGGCGCGCTGGCGTTCGCGGGCTCCCGCGGCCGCCGCGCGCTGCGCGACCAGCGCGCGCGGGGCGCGGGGCGCGACGCCGCGGCGGCCGAGGCGATGCTCCGCCCCGCGGCGCGCGTGCGCCTGCCCCGGATCGACACGACCACCTGCCTCGGCTGCTACGCGTGCGTCGACGCGTGCCCGTACGACGTGCTCGCCGTCGAGAAGTACGTCGCGGTCGTGGCCCGCCCGGAGGCGTGCTGCGGCCTCACCCTGTGCGAGCAGCGCTGCCCCAACGGGTCGCTCACCATCGAGGGCGGCGCGCCGATCGCCGATCGCCCGCGCCTCGGCGACGACCTCGGCAGCCTCGACGTGCCGGGCCTGCACCTCGCCGGCGACGTCACCGGGCTCCCCCTCATCAAGAACGCCATCCACCAGGGCGCGCACGCCGCGACGCGCATCGCGGAGGACCTGCGGCAGGCCGGCCCGCGCGGCGCGAGCGGTCAGGAGCTCGATCTGATCATCGTGGGCGCGGGGCCCGCCGGGATCAGCGCCGCGCTGCGCGCCAGGGAGCTCGGCCTCTCGTTCGAGGTGATCGAGCAGGGCAGCGTGGCGCAGAGCATCCAGAGCTTCCCGCGCGGCAAGCTGGTCTTCGATCAGCCGCTCGACCTGCCGATGACCGGGAAGCTGTGGCTGAAGGAGTCGACCAAGGAGGAGCTGCTCTCCCACTGGCTCCGCATCGTGCGCAAGGAGCGGCTCCCGATCCTGCAGGACACCCGCATGGTGTCGGTCGCCCGCGCGGCCGGCGCCGGCGCGCCCGCCGTCGGCGCGACGGCCGGCAGAGGCGCGCCCGCTGTCGACGCTGTCGACGCGACGGCCGGCTTCGTCGTCGTCACCGAGCCGCGCGAGGGCGGACCGCGCACCGAGCGCCGTGCGCGGCGCGTGCTGCTCGCCATCGGCCAGCGCGGCTCGCCGCGCCGGCTTCCGTTCGAGCTATCCGCCGAGGTGGAAGGTCGGGTGTACTACCACCTCGCCGACGCCCGGAGCCTCGCCGGCAGCCGCGTGCTGATCGTCGGCCTCGGCGATGTCGCCATGGAAGCCGCGATCGCGCTGTCCCGCCAGCCGGCCACCGACGTCACCGTCGTCTACCGGGGCGCCGGGTTCCGCCGCGGGAAGACCCGAAACATCGAGGAGTTACGCAGGCTTGCGGCGGCGTCCCGCCTCTCGCTCCTGCTCGAGACCGACGTCTCCGCCCTCGCCGCAGATCCGGGCGGCGCGCTCGTGGCGACCCTCGCGTCGCCTTCGGGGGGCCGGGCGCACCCCTGCGACGCGGTGCTCGTCCTGATCGGGAGCATCCCGCCGTGGAGCGCCCTCCGCGCCGCCGGCGTCCGGCCGACCGCGGAGCCGTCAGATCGTTCCGAGCTCGGCGACGTACAAGGGACCACGCCCGCGGTCCCCGCGCCGTGAGTCCATCGTAAGCTCGGGGGGCCCAGGCCGTTCTCTGGAGGAGCCATGAAGCCGACCCACGTCGCCCTGTTCTCCGCCCTCGGCATGATGTTCACGAGCCTCTCCGTCTACTCCCTGGCTCCGTCCGGGGGCGGGAGCTCCGTCACGGCGGTCCCGGAGGTGATCACCGAGCCGCCCCGCCTGGTCCCCGAGGTGACGGGCGGCGCCGTGGCGGCGGTCGATCCGAGCCGCTTCACCACCGGATCGAGGCTGATGCTCGAAGGGCGCGTCGGTCACGCGCGCCTGCCTCGCTCGGCGCAGGAGACGTTCCTGATGTTCGAGGTCCGCGGCGACGGGGCGCCCGCGAGGTCGCAGGCGCAGGCGAACCTCTCGCTCGTCATCGATCGCTCCGGCTCGATGAAGGGCACCCGCCTCACCAACGCCGTGCAGGCGGCGACGACCGCCGTGAGCCGCATGAACGACGGCGACGTCGTGTCGGTGGTCACCTTCGACACGAGGACCAGCGTGGTCGTGCCGCCCACCACCGTCGGGCCGGACACGCGCGGCCGCATCCTCGCGAGCGTCCGCGGCATCTCGCTCGGCGGCGACACGTGCATCTCGTGCGGCATCGAGGAGGGCCTCTCGCTGCTCGGCCAGACGAGCGCCGGCGTGAGCCGGATGCTCGTCCTCAGCGACGGCGACGCCAACCACGGGGTCCGCGACGTCCCCGGCTTCCGCGCGATGGCGCAGCGGGCGCGCGATCGCGGCGTCGCCATCACGACCATCGGGGTCGACGTCGATTACAACGAGAAGATCCTGTCGGCGATCGCGCTCGACTCGAACGGCCGGCACTACTTCGTCGAGAACGACGCCGCGCTCGCGCGCATCTTCGAGGCGGAGGCCGAGCAGCTCACGGCGTCGGTCGCGAGCGGCGCGGAGCTCGCGATCGACCTCGCGCCCGGCGTGGAGCTCGACAGGGTCTTCGATCGCTCGTTCCGGCGGGCCGGCGATCAGGTCATCGTGCCGCTCGGCGCGTTCGCGGCGGGGGAGGTGAAGACGGTCCTGCTCAAGGTGCGCCTCGGCGGCCTCGCCGGCCCCGGCGACGACGCCCCCGTCGCCGACGTGGGCCTCACCTACCGGGACCTCGTCGCCAGGACCGACGCGCGGTGCGTGGGCAAGCTCGGCGTCGCGATCGCGGACCGCGACGCCGACGCGAGCGAGCTCGACGCGCTCGTCGCGGGGCGCGTGCAGCGCAGCGAGACGGCGGCGGCGCTGAAGCAGGCCAACTTCCTGTTCGAGCAGGGGCGGCTCGACGAGGCGCGCAGCAAGCTCGACGCGCAGCAGGCGTCGCTCAAGAAGGCGGCCGACAAGGCGAAGCGCAGCGCCCCGGCGAACCGCGCGAAGGACGTGGCGTCCGATTTCGAGGGCCAGCTCGCCGCGCTGGAGCGCGCGGGCACGGACTTCGCCACGCCGCCGGCGTTCGCCACGCCGCCGCCCGCCACCGCCGCGGGGCCGGGCGGCTTCGCGCAGGCCCCGGCGGCGGCGCCGCCGCGGCCCGCCGCGGCGCAGTCCCGCCAGGGCAAGAGCGCCGTCCGCCGCAACGAGGCGGAGGCCTTCGATCTGGCGCGCTGACGCGCGGCGCTCGGCGCGGGCGGCGCGGACGGCGCGCTCCGGCCCCTGCCCCGCGGCGGCGCGGGGCGTTGACACGCGTCGGGCTTTCGGGTTTTGACTCCCGGCGGTGGGCGTTCGACCTAGGGCGAGCCGGCCGGGAAACCGCCGGACGGGTGGCGACGGCAACCGCCGGACGGGTGGCGACGGCGCGCAGGGCTCGCCGCCGCGCGAGCCGCCGTCGACCCGGAAGGCGACCCCCGCGCGGCGCGCGCGCGCCGCGGGGCAGCGCTCGCCGGCGTCGCGACGACCTGCCCAGCCCCGGGCCGGGCGCGCGCTGCTCCTCGGGCTCGCGGCCGCGGTCGCGGTGGCGTGCGCCGCGCTCCTCGCGCTTGTGTTCGGCTTCGGGCGCGCGAGGGCGCCGGACCGGGGGCGCGTCGTGGAGATCAACTGGCCTGACGGGCTCGACGCGGGCGAGGCGGCCGCGCTGCTCGCGGCCGAGGGGCTCGTCGAGAGCGAGCGCGCCATGGCGCTCTACCTCGGCGCGACCGGCGGCACCGAGGCGTTCGTGCCGGGCCCTCACCTGCTCTTCGAGGGCGCGACGCCGCGGGAGCTGCGGCAGCTGCTCGCGCGCGCGGAGGGGCGCCCCACGGCGAAGCTCACGATCCCCGAGGGCTTCAGCCGCTTCGACATCGCCGCCCGGCTGGAGAAGCTGCGCATCGCCGGGCGCAAGACGTTCCTCGCGGCCACCGCCGACGGCGCGTTCCTCGACGCGCTCGGCATCGAGCGCGGCGGCGCCGTGGGCGCGGAGAGCGCGGAGGGGTACCTCTTCCCGGCGACGTACGAGATCGCGCTGGACACCGACGCGCGCGACGTGGCGCGGCGCCTCGTCGCCGAGTCCGACCGGCGGTGGGGCGCGCTCGCGGCGCAGGGCAAGGACGGGCTCGCGGCGCTCCAGGCGACGCTCGGCTGGGGTCGCCGCGAGGTGCTCACGCTGGCCTCCATCATCGAGAAGGAGGCGGTCGTCGAGGAGGAGCGGCCGCTCATCGCGAGCGTGTTCCTGAACCGGCTCCTCGATCCGAGCTTCCGCTCTCGCAGGCTGCAGTCCGACGCGACGGCGCTCTACGGCTGCGTCGCCTGGCCCGAGGAGGCGCCGTCGTGCGCCGAGTGGAGCGGCAAGGCCACGCCCGCCGTGGTGCGGGATCCCAAGAACCGCTACAGCACCTACGCGCACCCGGGGCTGCCGCCCGGGCCGATCGCCAACCCTGGGGCGCCGTCGATCGCGGCCGTGCTGGCGCCCGCGGCGACGAAGTACCTCTATTTCGTGGCCGCGGGCGGCGGCCGCCACCGGTTCAGCGAGAGCCTGGACGACCACAACAACGCCGTGCAGAAGCGCCGGGACGCGACGGCGCCCTAGGCGCGGGACACGAACGCAATCCAGCACACAAACTACGGCTTCCGGCGCGCGCCGGAGACCTTCCGACGCGCTCTGGAAGCTTCCGTCGCGGTAACGAAGCCTTCCCGCGCGTTCCGGAGCACGAGATTTCGCGGACTTAGCGGCGCCGGCCGCACCGTCGGCGCCATCCGGCGCCCGCCGGGGGACGAATTTCCCGGCAAATTCCGCATCCCGCCCCGCGCCGGAAGCTTCCGGAGCGCGCCGGAAGCCTTCGCGCCGGCGCCGGAAGCCTTCGCGCCGGCGCCGGAAGCCTTCGCGCGCGACGGACCCCTTCCCTCAGGCAACGGAGTCCCTCGCGCGCATCACGGCGGCTCTCCGCGCGCAGCGATCGGATCGTCGTTCCTCGCGTTGCCTCGGCCGCGCTCGCGCCGCGCCCCGCTTCCTGGATCTGCGCGCGCCGCCGTGTAGATTCGCGCGCCATCATGCGCCGCCCCGCTCCGTTCCTCCTCGCGCTGTCCGCTCCCCTCGCCTTCGCTGCCGCTGTCGCCGGCTGCTCGCCCCGCACCGCGCCCGCGGCCGAAGTGACGCAGGCCGCCTCCGCGACCGCCGCGCCGTCAGCTCCCCCCGACCCCGCCGCTCCGGGCCCGAGCGCCGCTCCCGCCGCCAGCGCTGCCCCCGCCAGTGCAGCACCGGCCGCCGCCAGCGCCACGCCCGCCGCCGAGGCGACGGCCGCCGCCAGCGCCGCGCCTGCCGCCAGCGCCGCGCCAGCCGCCGGCGCCGCGCCCGATGCGGCGGCGCCGGCCGACGCCGGGCCGCTCCCGAACGTCAAGGTCGCCAACATCGGCATGCACATCGGCGGCGGCCCGCACGACGACTTCACCAAGGAGCCGATCAAGCGCTCGGTCGCGCCCCACTTCGACGAGTTCCGCCGCTGCTTCGCGCTCGCCGAAGACCCGACCAAGGGCGGCGACTTCGGCATCGATCTCCGCATCGAGAAGGACGGCGGCAAGGCCGAGGTGCGCAAGCCGCGGACGGCGCTCAAGGGCCAGGCGTTCACGAAGTGCGTCGTCGGCGTCTTCGAGCAGATCGACTTCCTGAAGCCCAGGAAAGGCCCCACCGTGGTGAGCTACTCGCTCCGGTTCACCCCGTGACAGGGCCGCGGCTCACCCGTGGCGCCCGAGGTTCGGCAGCGACCCGCGCGAGGCCTCGACCGCCGTCTCGCCGGCGCGGTCGAGCGCGTACTTGAAGAGGATCGGGCCGAACACCTCGTTCAGCGCCACGCACCCGACGACGAGCGCGCGGAAGCCGGCGCCGAGGCTCGGGAACGCGCGCTCGATGGTCAGGCTGATCCCGAGCGTCAGCCCGGCCTGCGAGACAAGCCCGCACCACGACCACCGCCGCAAGAGCGGCGGATCGTCCGCCAGCCGGTTGCCGATGCGGTTCGCGACCCACGTCACCAGGGCGCGCGACACGCCGAAGAGCAGCGCGACAGGCCACATCTGCCGCAAGAGGGGCAGGTCGAGGTGCGCGCCGGCCGTCGCGAAGAACAGCACGAACACCACGCTCGCGGCGTCCTCGACCGCGTGCACCAGCTTCTCGCCCTGCTTCGACAGGTTCGCGACGACGAAGCCGGCCACCACGAACACGAGCAGCGCGTCGAAGCGGAGGTACCGCAGCACCTCCGTCGCGCCGAAGCCGAGCGCCACGAACACGAGGATGAGCTGGCGGCCGATCAGCCGCATGTAGGCCGCGAGCGCGAGGCCGAGCGTCGTGCCGATCGAGATGCTCCCCAGGATCTCGCGGCCGAGCAGCTCGATCTCGTGCATCGACATCGTCGCGCCCGGCTCGATGAGCGGCCGCACCGTGGAGAGCGCGACCGCCGTCACGACGATGACGATGATGTCCGACGTCATCACGAACGCGAGCGTGTGCATCGCGACGGGGCCGGTCGCGCGCGTCTGGGAGAGGATCCCGAGCACGGCCGAGGGGCTGCGGGTGACCGCGATGACGCCCCACAGGACGGCCACGCCAAACGCCGCCGTGGTCGAGAGCTCGGCCGCGAACGGCACCAGCGAGCGCGCCGCGTAGAAGACGCCCGTCATCGCCACGAAGACGAGCGCCGTCTGGACGAGGTTGTGCAGGAGGATGCTCTTCAGGCTCTTCTTGACGATGTCGATCCGCAGCTCGGCGCCGCCCGCGAGCGCGATGAGCGCCAGCGCCAGCGTGTTGACCCGCGAGATCTCCTCCACGGCGTGGTGGTCGACGAGCTTCAAGACGTGCGGGCCGGCGATGATGCCCGCGAAGATGTAGCCCGAGATGTGCGGCAGGCGGAGCGGCTCGACGAGCTCGCTCGCGAGCGTGCCCGCGAGCAGGAGGAAGCCGATCGAAGCGACCGCCCCCGCGGGCCCCTGCTCGTGAGGGACCGCGCGCGTCGTGGCGTAGAGCAGCCCGAACAGGATCACGAGCGCGACGGCGTGCGTGAGGTGGTTCAGCGGCCCCTTGGGGGCCGACCCGTGGTGGCGCGCGGAGGGCGCGCCCTGCTGCTCGGCGGGCGCGACCGGATCGGCCGGCGCGGCCGGGCCGGCGGGCGAGGCAGGCGACGCGGGCGAGGCAGGCTCGACGTCAGGGAGTGCTGCAGCGCTCACGGCGACACCTCTTCATTCCTCATCCCTCCCCCACGCTGCGCCGCGGGCGACGGCGGGCCGCCCCTCTCGCCGCCATCGCCCGGCGCGGCGTCGCGCCCGGCGCGGGCCAGGCCGCGGCCGAAGTAGAGCGACTCCCGATCGGGCGCGGCGAGCTCGCCGGCCTTGCGGAGCGTGGCGCGGAGCGTCTGCGGCCCGACGAGCTCGCCGAACACGGCCGCGGCCGCCGCGGCGAAGAGGACGGTGTGCCCGACCGGGCCCGGAAAGCGCAGCGCGAAGGCGAGGCCGACGCTCATCGCCACCGCGCCGGACGAGAGCAGCCCGAGGCCGAGCCACGGCGACGTCTCGCGCGCGTCGGGCGACACGACGCGGAAGACGAGCCCGGTCGCGAGCTTGCCCACGAGCCTCGCCCCGAGCGCGATCGCCACGATCCAGGGCAGGAACGGCGCCGCCTTCGGGTTCACGTGCGCGCCCGCGAGCAGGAGCGCCGGCAGGATGACCGGCCGCTCGGTCGGCGCGACCATGGCGACGATCTCGTCGCGGTGCCTCGACAAGGCGGCGATCGTCACGCCCATCGCGAACGCCGCGAACAGCGGCGACAGGCCGACCCGGGCGCTCGTGCCCATCGTCAGCAGCGAGGCCCCGAGCAGCACGCCCCAGCTCTGGATCAGGCGGAAATCGCTCCCGAGGAGCACGACCGCGATGAGCCCGAGCACCACGCCGATGAGCGCCGTCACGACCGTCCACCCCCAGAACGGGATCGGCCACTGGACCGTCGCCTGCGGGACGAGCGCGAACGCGCCGCCCATCATGAGCAGCGGGCCGAGATCGTCGCAGTCGGCGATGTCGGCGATGAGGTCCGAGAGCTTGCCGCTCGCGCTGTAGCGCTGCGTGACCCACAGCACCGCGTGCCGCGTCGTCTCGGCGGAGACGGCGCCCACGCCCGCCGCGAGCAGCACGCGATCGCCGCGATCGAGCGAGGGAGCGACGTGGGCGGCCGCGGACCAGACGGCGGCGGCCACCGCGCCGCCGGTCAGGAGGCTCATGAGCACGCAGAGCGCCATCCGGGACGGCCGCACGCGGCGGCTGCCGACGAAGCCGAAGTCGAGGCCGACGACCACCGCGAGCCAGCCGAGCGCGACGCCCGCCACGGGCTCGAACGCGGCGATCGACGAGGGCTCGAGCAGCCCGAGCGCCGAGGGCCCGAGCACGAAGCCGAGCACGACGTACTCGGCGCCGGAAGGGAGGCCGATGCCCCGGAGCACGCGGCCGCTGACGAGCGAGCTGCCGAGGTACGACAGCACGAGGAGCCCCATCAGGAGCCAGATGGCGTTCACGAGGCGGCGCTCCGGTCGACCGGCGCGGGCGCGGCGCGCCTCGCGGCGCCGGAGGACGCCGGCGCGCGCCCGAGCCGGATGTCCGAGGCGACGAGGGCCTGCGCGACCGCGGTGAGCCAGCGGCTGCGCACGTCGTCGCCGTCGCAGGCCATCGTGGCCCGGAAATGAGCGCCCCCCTCGTCGATCGCGACGAGCGCGGCGCGGGCGCGGCTGCCGAGGCCCGAGCCCGTCTTCAGGAGCAGCTCGCGCACCCGATCGAGATCGGCGGCGGGGTCGACGCTGATCTCGACGGCCACGATCGGAGGGCGGCCGCGGATGCGCGTCGGGTGGAACAGGCTGAGCAGGTGCGGCACGCGCACGACGCAGCCGTCCTCGTCCTCGAGGCGCGCCTCGAACAGCGTCAGCTCGCGGACCCGCCCGGCGCGGCCGCCCACGTCGGCGACGTCGCCGACGCGCAGGCGCCGCCCGTAGATGACCGAGAGGCCGACGGCCGCCGACGCGATGAGCGGCGTGCTGGCGAGCCCGGCCGCCGCGAGCACGACGAAGCCGATCCGCGTGAGCGCCCCCTCGTCGGTGCCGGTGATGAGCGGGGCCGCGAGGAGCAGCGCGGCCACGAGGATGCCGAAGCGGACGAGGACGCCCGTGGCGACCGCGAGCTCGGACGGGAGCCACCCGAGGGACGTCTCCCCCCGGCCCACGCTCCCGAAGAACAGCCCCACGAAGCGGATGAGGACGATGACCGCGAGCGTCGCGAGGATCGCGAGCACGAGCACCGGGACGCTCCGCGCGATGCGCCCCATGAGCTCCGACAGGGGCGCGAGCACGAAGCCGGTGAGCTTCTCGCTGGTGCCGCGCGTGGAGGCGAACAGGGACAGCGCGAAGAGGATCCAGATGTAGGCGATGCCCAGCCGGACGAGGACGCCGGCGGCGCCGAGCGCGACCGAGAGCGCGCCCTGCGACGCGGCGGGCCGGAGCATCTCGATGCCGCGGACGTGCAGCGCCGGGAGCCGCTCCGGGTGCTCGGCGACCCAGGCGCGCCCTCGCTCGACGAGCTCGCCGACCTTGCGGAGCAGGAGCAGCGCGATCAGCCCGGAGAAGACGAGCAGCGAGAACGAGAAGACGCTCGTCGCGAGGCGGCTCCGGCTCTGCTCCTTGGCCAGGACGTCGCGCACCGTGCCGGCGACCGCGGCGGCGTGGGCCGCGACCGTGGGGTGGCCCGCCGCCGCCGCGTCCTCGGGGCCGAGGTAGACGAGCGGGCGATCGCCGACGTAGACGACCGCCACGCCGTCCCGCTCGTCGACGCGGATCTCGGGGAGCGCCTTCTCCTGGGCGGCGCGCTCCAGCACGCGCGCCGCCTCACGGGCGCGCTCCGGAGGAGAGAGGCTGCCCCGGTGCACGCGGACGGCGAAGACCGTCCTGCCGAGCAGCTCGACGCGCGCCTCGGGCTGCTCGACCACGGGAGGCGGCGGCGGGGGGTCGGGAGCCACCGGCTCGCCCTGGTCAGGGGCGGGGGCCGGCGGCCCGACCAGCGCGGACGCCGGCGCGACCGGCGCAGGCCGCGGCGCGGGAGGCCGCGGGACCGGGGCGGGCGCCAGCACGACCTGCGCGGACGCCGGAGGCGCCTCCGCGGGCGGCGGCAAGACCTGTACGAGCGGCGGCTGGACCGAAGAATCCGGCGGGGGCGCGGGCTGCGTGGGCTCGAACGAGGCCGGCGGGGGCGCGAGCTGCGAGGGAGAGGGCGCAGCCCGCGAGGGGGCGGGCGCGGCCGCGGTCTGCGAGGCGGCGGGCGCGGTCTGCGACGGCGCGGGCACAGCCCGCAAGGGCGCAGATGCGGCCCGCGAGGGCGCAGACGCGGCCCGCGAGGGCGCGGGCGCGGCCCGCGAGGGGACGGACGCGGCCTGCGAGGGCGCGGGCGCGGCCTGCGAGGGGGCGCGCGCAGCCTGGGACGGCGCGGACGCGGCCTGCGCCGGCCCGGCGAACGCAGCGCCGGCGGGAGCGATGAGGCCGGCAAGCGCGACCAGGAGCGCGGGGAACAGCCGCTGCACGCAGGCACTCTCGGCTGGAGGCAGGCCGCCGGTCAAGCGGCGCAGGACGTGAAACGGCCTCGGCAGGCGGCCCGCGAGCCGCGCGTCGTCGCCTCCGGGCGCTCGAGCGCGCTCGAGCCCGCCCGGAATCCTCGATCTCCGCGCTCGCTCGATGCTCGATCGCCTTGCCGCCGGGGCACGGCGCTGGCAGGGCGCCCGCGTGGCAAGGACCAACAGATCGGGGGCCCCGTCGCTGCTCGTCGGCGACATCGGAGGCACCAACACCCGGCTCGCGCTCTACGGCGCCTCCGGCGGACGGCCCCTCTCCGAGGCCGTCTTCCGCAGCCGCGACCACGCGAGCTTCGAGGAGATCGCCCTCCCGTTCCTCGTGCGCAGCGACGCCCCTCACCCCGCCGTCGCCGTGCTCGGCGTCGCGGGCCCCATCAAGGACCAGGTCGCCACCGTCACGAACCTGCCCTGGCGCCTCGCGGAGCGCGATCTGTCGCGCCGGCTCAAGATCGCGCGCGTGCTCCTGGTGAACGACCTCGTCGTCGGCGCCACGGGCTGCCTGCACGTCGCCCGCGCGTCCATCGAGCCGCTCACGGAGCGCAGGCCGCGGCCGAAGGGGAACAACGTGGCCGTCATCGCCGCCGGCACGGGGCTCGGCGAGGCCCGGCTCCTCTGGAATGGCGCCCGCCACGTCACGCTCCCGACCGAGGGAGGTCACGCCGACTTTGCCCCGCGCTCCGCGGTCGAGGTCGAGCTGTGGCAGTTCCTCGCCGAGCGCCACCCGGACCACGTGAGCTACGAGCGGGTCCTCTCGGGCGACGGGCTCGGCGCCCTCTTCGACTTCTTCACCCGCGCCGCCCGCGTGCCGCGCGCGATCGAGCGCCGCCTCGCCGAGGGCGACCGCAACGCGGCGATCGCCGAGCTCGGGCTCGCCCGCGCGTTCCGGCCCGCCGCGCGCGCGGTCGACCTGTTCGTCGAGATCTACGGCGCCGAGGCCGGCAACCTCGCCCTGCGCGAGCTCGCGCTCGGCGGGGTCTTCGTGCTCGGGAACATCGCGAGGAACCTCGTCCCCCAGAGGCGCGAGCTGTTCATGAAGTCCTTCGTGAAGAAGGGGCGCCTCACGCCGCTCCTCGAGGAGGTGCCCGTCGCGGTGATCACCGATCCCCTGGTCGGCGTGCGGGGCGCGCTCGCCGTCGCCAGAGAGCTCGCCGCCGCGGAGCAGCCCCGGGCCCGCGCGGCGGCCCGGAGGCCCTGACGCCCCGTGTCCTCGCGCCCATGACGGAGGCATGGAGTCGCGCGCGCGACTCCATGCCTCCTATCGAGTCGAGCGCAAATCGAGCGCGAATCGAGCGCGAATCGAGCGCGAATCGAGCGCAAATTGAGCGCGAATCGAGCGGCCGCGCGCGGCCTCGCGGCGTTGACACGTTGGTGCCATGGTGCTTTAAGACCGGTACACCTGACGCTCGTACAGTCGGGGGAAAGAGAAAAGAAGGTCACGTCATGGCAACTTCGGTCGTTCTACCTGATGGGAAGGTCCTCGCGCTCGAGGAGGGCACCACGGCGTTCGACGCCGCCCGGGCCATCTCGCCGAGGCTCGCCGAGGCCGTCGTCGTCGCGCGCGTCGACGGGGAGATCCAGGACCTGCGCGTGCCCCTCCGGGACGGCGCGAAGCTGGAGTTGCTGAAGGCCGATACGCCCGAGGGCAGGGACACGATCAACCACTCCGCCGAGCACCTCCTGGCGACGGCCGTGCTGCGGCTGTTCCCGGGCGCCAAGGTCACGATGGGCCCGAAGAACCATGGTGACGAGTTCTATTACGACTTCGACGTTGCCGGTCGGACCTTCACCCCTTCCGACCTCGAGATGATCGAGGCCGAGGTGAAGAAGCTCATCGAGCAGAAGATCAAGTTCGAGTGGCAGCTCGTCCCCAAGAAGGACGCGCTGGGCGTCTTCGAGGGGCTCGGGCAGAAGAACGACTACAAGACGGAGATCCTGTCCTGGATCCCCGAGGACAGCGTGTCGATCTACCGCTGCGGCGAGTTCGTGGACTTCTGCCGCGGTCCGCACCTGCCCCACGCGGGGTTCATCAAGGGGCTGAAGATCACGTCGTCCTCGGCGGCCTACTGGCGCGCCGACGCCACGAAGCAGTCGCTCCAGCGCGTGCGCGGCGTGGCCTTCCCCAACAAGGACGACCTCGACAAGTACGTGCGCCGCCTGGAGGAGGCGAAGAAGCGCGATCACAGGACGCTCGGGCGGGATCTCGAGCTCTACCTCGTCTCCGAGCGCTACGACTCCCACGCGTACTCCGAGAAGGACGAGATCGACCTCTACGTCGGCGTGGACGCGGAGGCGCCCCTCGACCGCGCGCTCGTGGAGCACACCCTCGGCGCCGCGGCCTCGGCGTTCCCCGGGCGGACCCTCCGGCGAACGGTGAAGTTCGGCGAGGCGCCGAAGGCGCTGGCGGGCGGCGCGGGCGGCGCGGGCGGCGGCGACGAGGCGCGCCCGCGCCTGCACGTCCGGCTCCGCGGCGCGGCGGCGCAGGAGTCGAAGAGCGCCTTCAGGGCCGCGGTGAGCGCACGGAAGGACGCCGACGTCGAGGTGCACTTCGAGCCGCACTTCGTCGAGGAGATCGGCGCCGGCCTCGTCATGTGGCTCCCGAAGGGCGGGCTCCTGCGCACCATCATCGAGGACCAGTGGCGCAAGATGCACCTCGAGGAGGGCTACGACATCGTCTACTCGCCGCACATCGCCAAGGCGGACCTGTGGAAGACCTCGGGCCACTGGGACTTCTACCGGGAAGGGATGTTCTCCCCCATGTCGGTGGACGGCCACGACTACTGCTGCAAGCCGATGAACTGCCCGTTTCACATCCTCATGGTCAAGAGCCGGACGCGGAGCTACCGCGAGTTCCCGATGCGCCTCGCGGAGCTCGGGACGGTGTACCGGTACGAGGCCGCGGGCGTCATGCACGGCCTGATGCGCGTGCGGGGGTTCACCCAGGACGACGCGCACCTGTTCTGCCGCGCGGACCAGGTCGAGCAGGAGATCCACCGCGTGCTCCGCTTCATCCTGAAGATGCTCCGCACGTTCGGGTTCGAGCAGTTCGACATCAACCTCTCGACGCGGCCGGAGAAGTACGTCGGCGGCCTGGAGGACTGGGCCAAGGCCGAGAGCACCCTCGCGGGGGCCCTGAAGGCCCTCGGCCTCGAGTACACGGTGGACCCGGGCGGCGGCGCGTTCTACGGGCCGAAGATCGATATCAAGCTGGTCGACGCGCTCGAGCGAAGGTGGCAGTGCTCGACGCTCCAGTACGACTTCAACAACCCCGAGCGCTTCACGCTCGGGTTCGTGAACGCCAAGGGAGAGCTCGAGCAGCCGATCATGCTCCACCGGGCGCTGCTCGGCTCGATCGAGCGGTTCATCGGCGTGCTCCTGGAGCACCACGCGGGCGCCTTGCCGGCGTGGCTCTCACCGGAGCAGGCGCGCGTCGTCACGGTGTCGGACAAGCACAACGACCACGCCGAGCAGGTCACCCAGGCGCTGCGCGCTCACGGCATCCGGGCGGGCTTCGTCCGGAGCTCGGAGAAGCTCGGCGCGAAGATCCGCGAAGCGCAGGTCGAGAAGATCCCGCACATGCTCGTCATCGGGGACAAGGAGGTGGAGGCCAAGGGCGCCACCGTCCGGCTGCGTGACGGGAGCGACCGCGGCTTCATGAAGACCGAGGCGCTCGCCGAGTTCTTGCGCGAGCAGTGCGCGATCCCCGTCGTGACGTGACGTTACCCGGCCGGCGCGGCGGCGGCGTCGAGCAGCCAGACGAGGCGCCCGGGCCCGCCGCGCACGACCCGCGCCGGCACCTCGTCGGCCGGGCCGGGCCGCTTCGCCTGCGCCACGACCCCGCGCTTGCCCGCCCCGCGGGCCAGGAGCACCTTCAGCCGCGCCTCCTGGATCACCGGCGCCGTCAGCGTCAGCCGCGGCTCCAGCCCCTTGTCCGGCTGCGCCGGGATCGCGGCGACCAGGCGGTCCTCGATGCCCGCCGCCCCCGTCCCGGGGAACAGCGAGGCCGTGTGCGCGTCGTCCCCGATCCCGAGCGTCATCACGTCGAACGAGACCGCCGACGCGACCCCGAACCGCGCCCGCAGGAGCCGCTCGTACCGCGCCGCGGCCCCGGCGAGGTCCGGCGACTCGCCCTCCATGCGGAAGAAGCGCTCCTCCGGGATGGGGGCCGCCGCCAGATCCCGGCGCGCGGCGCCGTAGTTCGAGCGGGGGTGATCGGGCGCGACCGCGCGCTCGTCCACCCAGAACCACTCGGTCTGCGCCCACGGGAGCGACATCGCCGCGAGCCGCTGGTAGGCCTCCGAAGGCGTGCTCCCGCCCGACAGCGCGACGCGCGCGACGCCGCGCGCGTCGACCGCCGCCGCGATGGCGCGCGCGATGAGCTCCGCCCCGAGCCGCGAGAGCTCCGCCGCGTCCGCCGCGACGAGGGTCTCCTCACCACCGTTCATCTCGGTCCTCCTCTCGGCCCTCGTCAAAGGGCGCTCCACTTCGCCGCGGCGAGCACCGCCTCGCGCAGCAGCCGATCGCCCTCCAGCGAGTCGATCGTCTTCGCCAGCACCCACGTCTCGTCCCGGTAGCCGAGCGGGTGCAGGTGCTCCGCCGACCGCGCCCCCTCCATCGTCCACCGCACCGTGCCGGGCGCCTTGTCGAGCCGCACGCAGCCGAGCGCCAGCGGCTCGCCGCGCAGCGACGTCCACAGGCGCACGCCGTCGAGCCGCCGCCACGCCTGCGCGTCCGCCGGCGGCGGCCCGTCGATCAGCGCGATCTCGATCGGCGCCCCGTCCGCGCCGCGGGCGCGGCCGACAACGCCGCCGCCGGACGGCGCGGGCCCCCGCGACTCGAACGTCCAGCCGAGCCGCGAGCCCATCCAGCCGAGGAACAGCGCCGCCGGATCCGGCTTCGCCCCCGCGCTGCGCGCGATCTCCACCCGCCGGATCGCCCGGCACGCCTCCGGCATGTCGTCGAAGAACCGCGCCACGAGCTCGCGGAACGAGAACGTCCGCACGAACGCCCGGTCCGCGAGCGGCGCCCTCGTCCCGCGCGCGACCTCCGCGATGCGCTCGATGCACGTCTCGGCCGAGTCGAACACCAGCCGATCGCAGATCGGCGCGAGCGCGTCGCCGAGCACGTTCGGCGCGCCGGGCGCGAGCTCGACGATCACGGCCACGTCGGAGATCGTGAGCGCGCTCACCACCGAGGCCACGCGCTCGGCCGCGGCCACCCCGAGCGTGAGCTCCACGCGGTCGTAGCAGATCGGCACCTCGCCGGCGCGGCGGCACGTGGCCGACCAGTCGGCCTGGACGCCCAGCGGGTCGAGCCGGTCGTCCAGCGTGATGAGCAGGGTGCGGCCCGCGTGCGTCTCGGCGAGGTCCTCCGCCTGCTCCTTCAGGCGCTCGACCTCGGCGCGGCTCCCCACCGCCACGAAATTGAGGGTCGACGCGCGCGTCTTCGGGGCCGGCTCCGCCCGCGACTCGTCGGGCGCCGACCAGAACTCGGCGAGCTCCGACTCGACCCGCTTGATGACCTCGGCGACGCGGCTCACGGCCGCCTCCACGCCCGCTCCGGGGCCTTCCCCCCGTCGCCGGCCCCGCACACAGCGCGCACGTGCGCATCGTCAGAAGACGACGGCTCGACGAGGGCGTCGGCCTCCGGCGGGCCCCAGCTGCCCGCGGCGTAGCGCGCGATCGGCGCGCTCTGCGTCCGCCACCCCTCGAAGATCGGATCGACGAAGCCCCACTGCGCCTCGACCTCGTCGGCGCGCGTGAACAGCGTGGCGTCGCCGCGCAACGCGTCGAGCAGGAGCCGCTCGTACGCCTCGGGCGTGCTGGAGCCGAACGCGGCGCCGTACCGGAAATCCATCGTGACGCCGCGGATCGCGATGCCGCCGCCCGGGATCTTCGCCGCGAAGCGGAGCGAGATGCCCTCGTCGGGCTGGAGGCGCATCACGAGCGCGTTCGGCTCCTCGGTGGCGCCGGGGGCGCCCTTGAACAGGCCGTGCGGGAGCGGCTTGAAGTGCAGCACCACCTCGGCCACCCGCTTCGCCAGGCGCTTGCCGGCGCGCAGGTAGAACGGCACGCCGCCCCAGCGCCAGCTGTCCAGGTGGAGCTTCATCGCGACGTAGGTCTCCGTCGCCGAGTCCTTCGCGACGTCCGGCTCCTCCGTGTAGCCGGGCACCTTCTCGCCGCGCACCATGCCGGGCCCGTACTGCCCGCGCACCGTCGACGACAGCGCGTCCGGGCCCGCGATCGGCCGCAGCGTGCGGAGCACCTTCACCTTCTCGTCGCGCACCGCGTCCGCGTCCCACGACGACGGCGGCTCCATCGCGACCAGCGTGAGCAGCTGGAGCGCGTGGTTCTGCACGATGTCCCGCGTGATGCCGACCTTCTCGTAGAACTTGCCGCGGCCCTCGACGCCGATCTCCTCGGCCACGGTGATCTGCACGTGATCGACGTGCTGGCGCGACCAGAGCGGCTCGAAGATCGTGTTGCCGAACCGCAGGACGAGGAGGTTCTGGACGGTCTCCTTCCCGAGGTAGTGGTCGATCCGGTAGATCTGCGACTCCGCGAGGTGGGCGAGCAGGTCGCGGTTGAGGGCGCGGGCGCTCTCCAGATCCTCGCCGAACGGCTTCTCGACGACGACGTGCTGGAACGGCGCGCCCTTCTCGTGCGACGGCGGCGCGACGAGGTTCGCCGCGCGCAGGCCGCGCACGATGGGCGCGAACTGGTCGGGGGCGACGGCGAGGTAAAAGACCCGGTTTTTGCGGGTGCCGCGCTCGGCGTCGAGCCGCTCGAGCTCCGCGGCGAGCCGGGTGTACGTCTCGGCCTCGTCGAACGCCCCCTGGACGTAGCTGATCCCCTTCTCGAGCTCGCTCCAGGTCGCCTCCTCGAGCGGGCGCCGCGAGTACTTCCCGACGGCCTCGCGCATCTCCTTCGCGAAATCCGGCTTCGGGCGCCGCGCCACGCCGACGACGGCGAAGCCGCCGGTGAGGAGCCGGCTGAGCGTCAGGTTGTAGACCGCGGGCAGCAGCTTGCGCCGCGTCAGGTCGCCCGAGGCGCCAAAGATGACGAGCGCGGCCGGCGAGGCGGTGCGCTCCTCGGGCATCCCTTCGCGAAGCGGGTTCTTCTCGGCTTGGGTCATGGTGGGTGAGCTCCGGTCGGTGACGACGACGGGCACGATGCTCGCGCGCCTCCGCGGCGTAGGGTAGTCCCGATCGCGCGCGCGGGCGCGGGCGGAACGATGCGAGAGCTCAGCGCCCGCGCAGCCCGGCGCCCGCGCCGAGCGTGCCCGCCGGCTCGCGGCGCCCTTCCATCCGATCGCGACCGGTACTAGGCTCCTCCGCGCGATGGCCGCGCCGGTGCTCCCGCGAATCCGCGTCCCCCACCCCCACGTGCGATGCGATAGCCAGGTGCTCGCCGGAAGCCCCCACGTCCTCGGGTCGCGCGTCCCTGTCCGGCGGCTCTGGGCGTGGCACCGCGGCGGCGCGTCGGTGGAGACGCTGCTCAAGCGGTACCCGAACCTCGGGCCGGCGCGCGTGCTCGACGCGCTCGCGTTCGCGTACGACAACCAGGACCTCATCGAGGCCGACATCGCGCGCGAGCAGCTGCTCTTCAAGAAGCAGGGCGGGCCCACGGTCGGCGCGCGCCCGCTCGCCCAGCTGAACCTCCCCTTCGACGAGGACGACGAGTGAGCGGCGCCCGAGAGGGCGCGGCGAGCGAGGGACGGGGCGCGCGAGGCGCAGTGCGCCGCGGGCGAAATGCCGTGCGCCAGGGGTAGCGCCTCGCGCGATATATCCAGGTGAAACGCCCCGCGCCACCTGCGATGCGGACCGCCGTCCCCGCGCGATGAGCTCAGCTTGATTCTTTACAGCCATCCTGACTTGGGGCAATGAGGGCCGTCCGTCGCTGGAGCCCGCAGTGCGGGGCTGCTCGGCGTTGCGAGTGACCGTCGCGCAGGATCGCGGCTGTCCCAGCTTTCAAGGTCGCGGCTGCTGGTGTAGGGTCCGCGCTCCATGGGGTACCGATCGAGGTGCCGGAGGGATTCTGAGATGAGCGTCAATCGATGGAAGTTGTTTGCGATGCCCGTGGCCCTTCTCGGGCTGGCCTCGCCTCTCCTCGTGAACTGCGGCGGCAAGGGGTTCCCCGGCGCGGACAGCCTGCCCGGCCCTGCCGGTGACCTGGCGTCGGCCGCGGGCGGCTGCGACGAGATGAAGAACGGCGGCATCGCGAACCTGAAGTTCGACGGCGGCGCCGAGGTCGAGGGCAAGATCAAGGGCTTCCTCGAGGCGGCTGCGTCGCTCGACAAGCTCACCGTCGCCATGGAGGCGGACCTCATCGCCTCGTGCGGCAAGCTCGGCAAGGACCTCGGCATGAGCGACGCCGAGCTCAAGGCCGATCCGAGCGGCGGCAAGGGCGCCGAGAAGGTCTGCGGCGCGGTCTCGGCCAAGGTGAACGCCGCCGTGAAGGCGAACGCCGAGGCGAAGATCACCGTCCAGATCGATCCGCCGAAGTGCTACGCCGACATCACCGCCATGCAGACGTGCCTCGGCGAGTGCGGCTCGCCGGTGCAGCCCGGCAAGCTCGAGGCGAGCTGTGAGGGCGGCGAGATCAGCGGCAAGTGCGACGCCGAGTGCAAGGGCAAGTGCAGCGTCGAGGCCGGCGCGGCGTGCACCGGCACCTGCAACGCGAGCTGCTCGGGCAAGTGCGACGTCGGCTTCAAGGGCACCTGCGGCGGCAAGTGCGACGGCAAGTGCGACGGCAAGGACTCGAAGGGCGCGGCCTGCGCCGGCACCTGCGAGGGCAAGTGCGACGCCAAGGCCGAGGGGTCGTGCTCGGGCACCTGCGAGGGCAGCTGCTCCGGCTCCTGCGAGGTCAAGGCCGCGGCGAAGTGCTCCGGCTCGTGCTCCGGCGGCTGCAGCGCCGAGATCAAGGAGCCGAAGTGCTCGGGCGAGTTCAAGCCCCCGAGCGTCGACCCGAGCTGCCAGATGCAGTGCACGGCGAAGACCGCCGGCGAGGCGAAGTGCGACGCGCCGAACGTCCGCATCGTGGCGAACGGCAAGGTGAACGCCGACGCGCAGAAGCTCGTCGCCGCGCTCCGGACGTCGCTCCCGGCGATCGCGAAGGTGCAGCTCGGCTCCGGCAAGAAGCTGGCGGCGGCGGTGTCCGGCGTCGGCAAGGCGGGCGTCGAGGTGAAGGACGTGGCGCTCAAGGCCGGCGGCAAGGCGGTCGCCTGCGTCGCGGCCGCGGTCGACGCGTCGGCCAGCGCGACGGCCTCGATCGACGTCAACATCAAGGCGAGCGCGAGCGTCAGCGGCTCGGCGAGCGGTTCGGCCAGCGGCGGGACCTGATCCCCGGCGCGGCCTGAGCGCGGACGCGGCGGCGGTCCTCTCCTGGGGGCTGCCGCCGTCGTCATTTCAGGCGCCGAACCCGGGCCCTCGGCGCAAATCTGGATGCGAGCTCACCTTTCCGGCCGCGGGGCATGATGGCCGAGATCGGCGCCGGATGCGCCGTCCAACGTTGCCGGCAGGTTTCTTGGCCAGACAGCCGCGATGCGGCAAGCCGTCAAAGCGGCGTGCCTTCGGGAGGTTGCCAGGCCATTGCGCGCTGTCGCGGCGCTCGTCCGGAGTATCATGGTGCGTCGGCGAACGATGACGGGGTACTCGGAAGGGCAGGAGCGATGGTCGGCGATCCCTTGATCGAGCGCGGCGCCAGGATCGGCGAGTACACGATCGAGGATCGCCTCGGCGAGGGCGGCTTCGGCGCCGTGTTCCGCGGCCGTGACGGGGCCGGAAACGACGCCGCCATCAAGATCTTCAAGGACGTGAGCGCCCAGAACGCCGGGCAGCTCTTCGCCCAGCAGAACGAGATCGAGGCGCTGCTCCGCCTGCGCCACCCCTCGCTCGTCAAGCTCTCCTCCTACGGCGTCCTGGACGGCGTGGGCCTCTACCTCGCGATGGAGCTCGTGCAGGGCGAGACGCTCGACCGGTACCTCGCGCGGATGGGCTCGCTCGACACGATCGAGGCCCTGCGCATCGCGCGCCGCGTGGCCGAGGCGCTCGCGCACTGCCACGCGCTCAACGTCCTGCACCTCGACCTCAAGCCGAGCAACATCGTCCTCACCGATCCGTACGAGCCCCGGCTCAAGATCCTCGATTTCGGCCTGGCGACGCTCACCGTGAGCTTCCAGCCCGAGCACACGCGCGTCAACGCGGGCACCATCGCGTACCTGGCGCCCGAGTGCCTCAAGCGGGGCGCGCTCGGGCGCCCGAGCCCCCGGATGGACCTCTACGCGGTGGGCGTCATGCTCTACGAGCTGCTCGCCGGCCGGCTCCCGTTCTCGGACGGCACCGTCAACAGCGTCATCAACCAGAAGGTCTACGGCACGCTCGTGCCGCTCGCCCACGCGGCGCCCGAGACGCCGGCGCCCGTCGTCGCGCTCGTCGAGGAGCTCCTGGAGCGCGACCCGGCGCGGCGCTTCTCCAGCGCGGCCCGGCTCTGCGCGCGGCTCAAGGAGCTCTACTACGTCACGCTCCACGGCACCTCGCAGCCCCCGGCCGGGGCCGAGGACGAAGCGCCCGAGCGCGACGCCGCCGCGCCGGAGACCTTCGACGACGCGCACGACGCGCCCTTCGTCGGCCGCGAGCAGGAGCTCGGGCGGCTCATCGAGCTCGTCCAGGGCGCGGTGCGCGGCGAGCCGCGGCCGGCCGTGGTGGTCGGCGACACGGGCGTCGGCAAGAGCCGCCTCGTCGCCGAGCTGCTCCGGAGCGCCGAGCAGGCGGGCACGGCGATCGTCGCGTACGGCCGGTGCAGGGAGCTCTCCGGGCTCGTGCCCTACTCCGCGATCCGCGAGGCGCTGACGCAGATCGCGCTCTGGCTGGAGCGGCACGGCGACAGCCGGGCGGCGCGCATCCGCCGGCTGGTGAGCCTCGTCATCGCCGACGACGCCGCCCTCCTCCGGGGGCTCGTGCCGGAGCTGACGCGCGCGGTCGGGCTCGCCGACGAGGGCGGCGCCATCGGCCCGGGCGGAACGCGCTGGATCGCCGATCTGATCCTGCGGCTGCTCGGCGCGATCTCCGAGGAGATCCCGGTCGTCCTCGCGATCGAGGACGTGCACTGGGCCGACGAGGCGACGCAGGAGGTGCTGCTGCGCCTCTCGGATCAGCTCGGCGAGATGCCGGTGCTGCTGCTCGCCACCGCGCGGCCGCCCTTCGCGCGCGGCTCGTCGCTGCCTCCGCCCGGCTCGTCGCTGCCTCCGCCCGGCTCGTCCGCGCTGCGCGGCCCGGGCTCGTCGCCGATGACGCCGCGCGCGGCGGGGTGGCTCGCGTGGAAGGACGTCGAGCGCCTCGACCTCGGCCCGCTCCGGCCCGAGGCGAACCGGGCGCTCCTCTCCGCGCTCGGCCGCGGCGCGGGGGACGACCTCGTCCAGGAGCTCGTGCGCCGCGTCCCGCTGCTCGCCGCGGGCAACCCGCTCTTCAACATCCAGGTCGTCCGCAACATGGAGACCGAGGGCTTCCTGCAGCGCAGCCGGAGCGGCGCGCTCGAGATCTCCCGCGCCGACGCGCACTACCTCGCGCCCGCGTCGGTCTCGGACGTCCTCTCGCGCAGCATCGACGCGCTCGATCCCACGACGGTCCAGGTCCTCGGCGTCGCCGCGCTCATCGGCCGCCAGTTCCTGCGCGACGATCTGGTCGAGCTCGGGCTCTTCGACCCGGCGGAGGTCGACAGCGCCCTGCGCGACGCCGCGGCGCACTACGTCTGCCTCGGCGAGGACGGGGGCCTCGCGTCGTTCTCGCACGACGCGGCGCGCGAGCAGCTCGCCGCCCGCGTGCCGCCCGAGGAGCGCCCCGACTACCACGGGCGCATCGCGCGGCGCATCGAGCTGCGCGGCGGCGATCCGGGGACGCTCGCGCACCACGTCGAGCGCGCCGGCGAGCTCGACCGCGCCGCGTCGACGTACCTGCTCGCGGCGAGCGAGGCCGATCGGCTCCAGGATCCGCACGGCGCCAGCCGCCGGCTGAAGCAGGCGCTCGCGCTGCTCGAGCGGCTGCCGCTCGACCCGGCGCGGATCGAGCTCAGGGCGCGCTGCGCGCACGAGCTCGCGCGCGTGGCGTGCCTGCTCGGCAGCACGGCGGAGCCGCTCGATCTGCTCCGCCGCACGCAGGGGGCGCTGCCGGAGACGCCGCTCGTCACGGCGGCCCTCTCCAGCGCGCTGTCGCGCGTGCACTACGTGCGGGGCGAGTTCGCCGACGCGGTGGCCCACAGCCGCAAGGCGCTCGAGGCGATCGGCGCGAGCCCGGAGCTGCGCCCGTACCAGTGCCTGCCGGCGAACATCCTCGGGCGCGCGCTGTGCGCGGCCGGCAAGGTGGGCCCGGCGACCGAGCCGCTCCGCCGCGGCTGCGAGCTCGCGGAGGCGGCGGGCGAGTACGTCGAGCTCTGCCACTCGCGCGGCATCCTCTGCGTCGCGCTGAGCCAGTCCGGCTTCTACGCCGAGGCCGAGCAGAACGCCGCGGACGCCGCGCGCCTCGCCGAGCGCCTGCGCGACCCGGTGCGGCTGCTCGGCACGTGGTTCTACCACGCGGTGCTCGCGGAGGGCCGGTTCGACTGGGATCTCGGGGTCCGGTCGACGGCGCAGCTGCTCTCGTACGCCGAGGAGCACGGCCTGAGCGGGCTCTACCTGTACATGGGGACGATGTACGCGGGCCGGCACCAGTTCCACATGGGCCAGCTCACGCGGGCCCGCGTGCTGATCGCGAACGCGGTCAACCTGAGCGGCGTGCTGGGCATCGGCATGGGGCGCGGCTGGGCGGAGGGGTACCTGGGCGACGTGTACTTCGTGCAGGGCCTGCTTCGCGAGGCGCTCGCCGCCTACGAGCGGGCGATCGAGATCGGCTCGGCGGGGACGGGCGACGCGTACGCCGTGAGCCTCGGCCGGGTCGGCCGGATGCACGCGCTGGCGCTGCTCGCCGACGACGCCAGCGGCGCCGGCCAGGCCGGCGAGCTTGCCGCGTACGGCCGGGAGACGCTCGATCTCATCCGCGCGTCGGGCAACCGGACGCTGCTGGTGACGGCGCTCGAGCGTCACGCCGAGGCGCTCGACGCGCTGGGCGACGGGGGGGCTGCGCGCGGCGTCCGCGCCGAGCGCGCGGCGCTCGTCGAGGAGCTCGGCCTGACGGATCCGACGTTCTGGCCGCGCGTCCCGGCCGAGGCGGCGTTCCAGGGCCACCCGCGGGCGTACTGGGCCGATCCGCCGCGCGAGGTCCGGAGCGCGGGCCCGTGCAACGTCGGCACGACGCAGATCGTGGGCGCGACGGTGGCGGAGCTCGCGGCGGCGGCGACGATCGCGGTCCCGGAGGAGGAGCTCGGCGGGCCGACGATCGTGGCGATCCCGCGCCTCCGCCACGTCACGCTGCTGGAGACGCTGGCCTCGGTGGAGGGCTTCGTCCCCCGCTTCGACGGGCCGGAGGCCCCGCCGGTCGCCAAGTGACGGCGGAGGCTGCGCGGCCCGCGCCGGCCGGCCCTGTCGAGGTCGTGCGCACGGCGCTCGCCCACACCTGGGCGATGGTGTTCCTCGTCGTGCTGCTCCCCGTCGGGCTGCTCTGCTTCCCCTTCGATCCCCGGCAGCGGATGCACGATCGGCTCTCGGTCGTGTGGGCGCGCGGGGCGCTCTGGCTCGTCGGCGTGCGCATCGAGGCCGAGGGCGTCCAGAACGCGCGGCCGGGCGAGCGCTACGTGATCGTGGCGAACCACCAGAGCACGCTCGACATCCTCGCGTTGCTCGTGGTGCTCCAGGGGCGCACGCCGCTCCGGTTCCTGGCGAAGCGCGCGCTGTTCCGCGTGCCGGTGCTGGGCTGGGGCATGCGCCTGTACGGCCACACGCCCGTCGACCGGGGGCGCGCCCGCGGCGCGCTCGCGGATCTCGGCGAGGCGCAGCGCAACGTGACGCAGCGGTGGTCGACGATGTTCTTCCCCGAGGGAACGCGGAGCGCGACGGGCCGGCTCCTGCCCTTCCGGCTGGGCGCGTTCCGGACCGCCTCGGCCGCGGGCGCGCGCGTCCTGCCGGTGACCATCGACGGCGCGGGCGCGCTGCAGCCGAAGGGACGTTATGCCGCCGCGCCCGGCGTCGTGCGGGTCGTGGTGCACCCGCCGCTCGACCCGCCGGGGGCGTCGCTCGAGGCGCTGCACGCCGCGATGGAGGCGTGCAGGTCCGCCGTGGCGTCGGCGTTGCCGGAGGCGCTCCAGGACGGAGGCGAGGCGGCCGCTCGCCCGGAACACCCCGAACAGCGTCGATGAGGCGGGCATCACGGCGGTCCAGAGCCTCCGGGTCGAGCCTCAGCTCTCCCGGGAGGCTCCCGGCAGCCTCCGACCAGAGCTAGCCGCCGCCGGGCAGCTTGCCGAACCGCTGCTCGTACTCGGCCAGCCGCGCTGCGAGGAGCGTCGCCTCGTGCTGCGCCGCGCGTGCCCGCTCGTCGGCGGCCCGCGCCTGCTCCTCCGCGGCCCGCGCCTGCTCCTCGCCCGTGGGCACCACGCGCCCTTCCGGGTCGAGCCAGCGCAGCCAGTCGGCCTCGAGGCCGTGGTACGTGCCGCGGCGGACGCCGAGCCCGAGGTGCAGCCGCGGGCTCGCCACGTCGCCACCGGCGCCGGGTGCCACGGGCGCGTACGCCATCGTGGCGAGATCGAGCGCGTAGGCCTCGAGGACGCCGGTGAACGGATCGAACAGGTAGTACTCGGGCACGCGCAGCAGCTTCGCGTAGATCCGCATCTTGTCGGTGCGATCCACCTTCTCGGTGCTCTCCGAGAGCAGCTCGATCACCACGTCGGGCGTCCTTCCGTCCTCTTGCCAGACGACCCAGGACTTGCGCTCGCGCCTCACCGTGTCGAGCACCACGAAGACGTCCGGCCCGCGAAAGTCGTTCTTCTTTGCCTGGAGCTCGCTGAAGTAGATGGCCATGTTGCCGCCGACGTACACGTCGTCGCGCTCCTTCCACAGCAGATCCAGCGCCTCGATGAGGAGGTCCATCTGCTTGCGATGCCGCTCGGACTCCATCGGCTCCCCGTCGTCGTACGGCAGCTCGTCCTCGCCGGGCGGCGGGATCGGGACGAACGAGGTGTCGCTCTGAAAGGCCATGCGTCGCTCCTCCAGGGAGAGTACCGCTCGTCGCCCTCGCGGTCGAACGCCTCGCGGAGGGCCCCCCGTACCACGGCCCCACACCGGCCGCGACGGAGCTCCGTGACGATTCCAGGGCCACCGACGGCCCGACGCCCCCGGCGCGGTCTGCGCCTTTCGCCCCCGCGCCGCGCCGACAGGCGCCCCCCGGAAGAACTCTGCATGACAAAATTCGGGACGAGCGCGCAATGGCCAACAAGGGCGGCCCGCGAGTCGCGAGCTCCTGGAGCGAATCACGAGCTCTTTTGGCGAATCGCGAGCTCTTCACTCCATCCTCTTGCGGCTGTCAGTGAATTCTCGTCCTTCTTCGAATCCCCTCCGGAGGCGCGACACCGCCGCGCCCGCCGGACACGCGCCTGACCAAGCGCTGCACCAGGCTCAGGAGCGCCCTTATTTTTTGACCATATTTTGACCATAACCGCCCCGTCGCACCTCATCCGTCCTGAGATTCTCGTATATAAGAGCTCATTACAGACTCATGGCAGACCCCCGCATCAAACCTCAGCTCGTGGTGATCGGCTGCTCGGCGGGCGGGATCCAGGCCCTCAGCACGCTCGTCTCCACGTTCAGGGCTCCATTCCCGGCGCCGATCGTGATCGCCCAGCACCTCGACCCCCGGCGGCCCAGCCACCTCGTCGACGTGCTGGCCCGCCGCAGCGCGCTGCCCGTCCGCACCGTCGCCACGGTCTCCCGCTCGAGGACGGCGTCGTTTATGTCGTGCCCTCGGGGCGCGACGTGGAGATCAGCGACCACGAGCTCCGGCTCCGGCCCGACAGCACCGATCGACCCAAGCCGTCCGTCGACATGCTCTTCCGCACCGCGGCGGAGGTCTTCGGCGAGGGCCTCGTCGCCGTCATCCTGACCGGCAACGGCTCCGACGGCAGCGCCGGCGCCCTCCACGTCAAAAAGGGCGGCGGCACCGTCATCATCGAGAATCCCCAGACGGCGAGCTTCCCGGGCATGCCCGAGTCGCTGGCCCCGAGCACCGTCGACATCGTGGCCGATCTCGATCGGATCGGGCCCATCCTCAACGATCTGCTCGCGGGCACGTACATCGAGCCCCCCGCGGACGACGAGAAGCGGCTCCAGGAGCTCCTCGATCTCGTGCGCGAGCGGAGCGGGATCGATTTCAGGAAGTACAAACAGGCGACCATCCTGCGCCGGCTCCGGCGCAGGATGGCGGCCACGAACACGGAGTCCATCGAGGCCTACGGGCAGCACCTCACCGAGCACCCCGACGAGCTCCCGCGGCTCATCAACAGCTTCCTGATCAAGGTCACCGAGTTCATGCGCGACCCCGATCTCTTCGCGCACCTCCGGGACGTGATCCTGCCCGGGCTCATCGCCCACGCCCGCAGCGACAACAAGGCGCTGCGGATCTGGTCGGCCGGGTGCGCCACCGGCGAGGAGCCGTACTCGCTCGCCATCCTGGTCAGCGAGCTGCTCGGGGACGAGCTCGACGCCTTCAACGTCCGCATCTTCTCGACCGACGTCGACAGCGAGGCGATCGCGTTCGCCCGACGCGGGATCTACGCGGCGAGCGCCGTCGAGGACCTGCCCCCTGACCTCGTCGAGCGGTACTTCGTCGCGGTCGACGGCCAGTACCAGGTCAAGAAGCGCATCCGCAGCCTCACCGTCTTCGGCGAGCACGACCTCGGCCAGCGCGCGCCCTTCCCGCACCTCGATCTGGTGGTGTGCCGCAACGTGCTCATCTACTTCACGAGCGACCTCCAGCGCCGCACGCTGCACCTCTTCGCCTTCTCCCTGCGAGAAGGCGGCTACCTCGTGCTCGGCAAGGCCGAGACGACGAGCCCGCTCAGCGAGTACTTCGTCCCCAACGACATCCACTACAAGATCTACGTGCGCCGCGGCGAGCGCATCCTCATCCCCCCCGGTCCCTCCCTCCCCCCCGTGCTGCCCAGGCGCGCTCCCCGCGGCAAGAGCCCCCTCATGAACATGCGGCCCCTCAGGGAGCAGCCGCGCGCCCGCCTGTCCATCGACCTGCTGCTCTCGGGCTTCCGCCAGGGCATCGTGGTCATCGACAGCCGCTACGACATCCTGGAGATCAACTTCGCCGCGCGGCGCCTGCTCGGCATCCACGGCACGGCGCTCGGGCAGGACTTCGTGCACCTGGCGCAGGTCATCCCCCACCGGCCGCTGCTCGACGCCATCGACGCCGCCTTCCGGGCGAGGCGCGGGACCCGATCGAGATCGCCCTTGACCCGACGCCGCAAGGCGAGCGGACCACCATCCAGCTCTCCTGCGTCGTGCCCCAGATCGAGCTCGACCCGAGCAAGCTCGCCGTCGCGCTGCTGGTGATCGAGGACGTCACCGCGGCCGTGCGGCGCCGGGAGGCCAGCGACGACGCGATCGCCCAGGGGGCGCGGCTCCGGGCGGAGCTCGATCGGACGGCGGCCGAGCGCGATCGCCTGCGCTCCGAGCTCGACGCGCAGGCCGCCGCGCGCGCGCAGGCGGAGCGCGCCGGCGAGGCGGACAGGCTGATGATCCGGCGGCTCTCGGAGCAGAACCGTCAGCTGCTCCGGGCCAACGAGGAGCTCACGTCGGCGCACGAGCAGCTCCGCGCCCTCAACGAGGAGCTGATGGTCTCCACCGAGGAGGCGCAGGCCGCCATGGAGGAGGTCGAGACGCTGAACGAGGAGTTCCAGGCGACCAACGAGGAGCTGGAGACCGTCAACGAGGAGCTCCAGGCGACGATCGAGGAGCTGAACACGACGAACGCCGATCTCGAGGCGAGGAGCCGCGAGATCCAGGAGCTGTCCGCGCCGATCGAGAACGAGCGGGCGCGGCTCTCCGCGATCCTGCACAGCATGGGCGACGCGCTCCTCGTGGTCGACGGCGCCGGGCGTCCGGTGCTCACGAACGACGCGTATTTCACGATGTTCGGTGAGGGCCGGCCGGTCGCGATGGACGACAAGGGCCGGCTGCTGCCCGCCCACGACGCGCCGGAGCAGCGGGCCGCGCGAGGCGAGAAGTTCCAGATCGAGTTCTCCATCCCCGGCCCGGGCGGCGCGAGCCGGAACTTCGAGGCCACCGGCCAGCCCATCGCCACCGGCAGCCCGCGCCCCGCAGAGACGGCCGAGCGCGGCGTGATCGTCCTCCGCGACATCACGGACCGGAGCCTCCGCAAGCTGCAGGATCGCTTCATCGCGATGGCGAGCCACGAGCTCCGCACGCCGCTCGTGCCCCTCCACGGCTACCTCGACATGCTGCTCAGCCTGCTCCCCAGGGACGGCGACGCACGCCTTCACCGCTTCGCCTCGCTCGCCCGCAACCAGAGCGAGCGCCTCGCGCGGCTGGTCGACGATCTCGTGAGCGCGAGCCGCATCCAGACCGGGAAGTTCGAGCTCCAGCTCGAGGACGTGGACCTCGTCCCGCTGGTCGCGAGCGCCGCCGAGGGCGCCCAGTCGCTCTCGGCGACGCCGAAGATCCACGTCGTGCTGCCCCCCGGCACCGCGGAGCCGCTCGTGGTGAAGGGCGACGCCGCGCGCCTGGAGCAGGTCCTCATGAACCTGATCGTCAACGCCTTCAAGCACGCGAACGGCACCCCCCAGGTCGAGGTGCGATTGCGGCGCGCAGGCGGGGGCGCCGAGCTGGACGTGGAGGACTACGGCCCGGGGATCCCCGCGGCCAACTTGCCTCACCTGTTCTCGAGCTTTTACCAGGTGGAGAGAGGCGGCCACCCCTCCGGCGGAGGCATGGGCCTCGGGCTCTTCATTTGCAGGGAGATCATCAGGGCGCACGGCGGCCAGATCTTTGTGCGCAGCACGGAAGGCAAGGGGGCGACCTTCACGGTCAGGCTGCCGCTGATCGAGGACCGACAAGCACACGACGGATGCGCTGAATCGACGCCGCTCTCCTGCGCTCGCGCGCGGCCGGTCGAGCGGCGCTGCGGAAGGGACCAGGCCCATGAAGGGGACGATCTTGGTGGTGGAAGACGACCTGGACTCGAGCAACATGCTCCGGGAGCTGCTGGGGATGGCCGACTATGCCGTCGAGTCGGCCGAGACCGCCGACCAGGCGATCGCCGCGTTGACGGAGCGGCGCTACGACGCCGCGTTGCTCGATCTGACCGTGTCCGGCGCGACGACAGAGGAGCTGATCGAGCGGCTGCGGGGCGTGTCGGATCGGCCGCCCATCGTGCTCTTCTCGGCGCGGACGCCCGATGATCTCCGGACAGCGGCCGAGCAGCTCTCGGCGGCGGCCGTCATCCAGAAGCCGGCGAGCATGGGTGTGCTCCTCTCCACCATGGCGCGGGTGGTCCGCCCGCCTTCGTAGGCGGCGCCTGCGAGCGGGGCCGCGCCTCTCCTCTTCTTCTCGTCTTCTCGTCTGCTTCGCTTCTCCCCCTCTCCTCAGCGAGGCGCACTGTGCCGGAACCGGACATCATCACGATCGGGGCGTCGGCTGGAGGCGTGGAGGCGCTGATCGTGCTTCTCGGGGGGCTGCCTGCCGAACTGCCAGCGTCTCTGTTCGTGGTCCTTCACCTTCCGGCGACGGCGCGGAGCATGCTCGCCACGATCCTCGGGCGGTCGACCCGGCTGCAGGTGGGGGTGGCGGTCGACGGCGAGCCGATCGAGCGAGGGCGGGTCTACGTCGCGCCGGTGGACAACCATCTCCTGCTCGGAGATGGCGTGGTGCGCGTGGTGCACAGCGCGCGCGAGAACGGGCACAGGCCGGCCGTGGACCCGCTGTTCAGGACCGCGGCGGCGGCGTACGGCAACCGCGTGATCGGCGTCGTCCTCTCCGGCATGCGCGACTGCGGCACGGCCGGGCTCATGGATGTGAAGCGCTACGGCGGCATCGCCGTGGTCCAGGATCCGAAAGACGCCCTGTTCTCGGAGATGCCGCAGAGCGCGCTCGACAACGTCCCGGTGGACCACAGTGTCCCCTTGGCGCAGCTGGCGCCGCTCCTCATGGATCTGGTGCAGCAGGAGGCCGGTGGAGCCCCGGCAGAGCGGCGATCGGCGACAGGGGGGGCGACGGTGGATGCGATCGAGAGCGATTTCACCTGTCCGGGGTGCGGCGGGAACCTGGTCCGGCGCGACGACGGCGCGACGCTCCAGTTCAGGTGCAAGGTCGGCCATCGCTACTCTCCGGAGGGCCTGGAGGACGAGCAGGCCTCGGCGCTCGACGCGGCGCTGTGGATCGCGCTCCGCACGATCGAGGACAGCGCGGCGCTGGCGCGGCGGATGGTGGCGCGCGCGGCGGAGCGGAACCAGCCGCTGTTGCTGGCCCTTTACGAGGAGCGAGTCCGGGTGGCCGAGGAGCGGGGCGCCCTGGTGCGCCGGGCGCTGCTGGGCACCGGTGAGGGCAACGGGCCGACAAGGAGCGCCAGCCCGACGCGGGGGCGGCTGCCGCCGACGGGGTGAGCGGCCGCTCGCGGAGCGGGCCGAGGCCGCGGCGCCGCGGAGGGCGCGGCGGGGCGAGCGCGCCGTGGCGCACGATGGCCAGAAGGGCTAGGTGTGGCCCATGGATTTTGCCAAGGTGATGGGCGAGCTGGAGCGGCTCGGCACCGAGCAGAACCGCAAGGTGTACCGGCGCCACGGGATGACCGATCCGCTCTTCGGCGTGAGCTTCGCCCACATGAACGCGCTGGAGAAGCGGATCAAGCGCGACCACGAGCTCGCCGAGGCGCTGTGGGCGACGGGCAACGGCGACGCGAGGACGCTGGCGGTGGCGATCGCCGATCCGGAGCGCTTCACCTGGGACAAGCTCGAGGCGTGGCTCGACGGCCTGCGCTCTCCGCTGCTCATCGATCTGCTCATGAAGCGCGTCGCGCTGAAGACGCCGTTCGCCCGGGACGCGATGGCGCGCTGGACCGCGTCGAGCGACGAGTGGATTGGCCGCGCGGGCTGGACGCTCCTCGGCCTGCTCGCGACCGAGGACCCGTCGGTTCCCGACAGCGTGTTCGAGGAGCGGCTCTCGGTGATCGAGGCGTCGATCCACCGGGCGAAGAACCGCGCCCGCGAGGGGATGAACAGCGCGCTCATCAGCATCGGCGGGAGGAACGAGCCGCTGCGCGGCATGGCGCTCACGGCCGCGCGGCGCATCGGCAAGGTCGAGATCGACCACGGCGAGACGAGCTGCAAGACGCCCGACGCGACCGCCTACATCGAGAGCATCTGGGCCAGGAAGCCGGCGGCGAAGCCCACCAAGGCCGCCGCGAAGCCCGCCAAGGCCGCCGCGAAGCCCGCCAAGGCCGCCGCGAAGCCCACCAAGGCCGCCACGAAGCCCGCCAAGGCCGCCGCCGCGAAGCGAGCCTAGCCCGCCAGTTCCGCCACACGCGCCGTCCGGCGCTGGATCACACAGGGTGCGCCGTCGTGAACAGCTCGCCTGGCGGCCCGAGCAGCTCCTTGCGGGTGAGCCGCTCGACGACCTTGCGCGTGAAGATCAGGTGATCTTCCTCCTCGTGCAGGCGGCGCCGGAACGCCTGCCTCGCCTCGCTGTCGTCCGCCTCGTCGGCGAGCTCGAGCAGCAGCTGCCAGCCGGCGTTGTCGACGAGCTCCGCGGTGAGCAGCGCGTGGAAGAGGTGGGTCGGGTTCATGTCCCCGTCGAGCACGATCTGCTCGATGCCCCGCGACTCGACCGCGACGAGCCGCGACATGTCCGTCTCGGCGTGCGCGTCCCCGCCCAGCGCGCGGATCTGCGTCTCGAGCCACTCCTCGTGCTCCTTCTCCTGGTCCCGGTGCTCCTTGAGCTGACCGAGCCGGGTCATCAGGAGAGGATCGGCCGCGCGGCCGATCTTCTCCACGATGGAGTCGTACAGCTTGACGCCTGCGCGCTCGAAGGTCAGCCGCTCGCTGAGCAGGTCGATGGCCTTGTCCCTGTTCGTCTGTGCAAGCTTCTTCATGGATGCCTCCGACCGGGGCGCATGCGATTCGCAGGCCGCCGCGCGCCGCGCCTGCGCGGCGGGCAGCGCGCCGGCCGGGCGCGGCGCGCGGCGATCAGAGGTGCTCTGTCAGGTACTCGACGATGGCGCGGTTCGCGTAATGGCTCGCGGCCGGCGACCGGTAGCCGTGCCGCTCGCCCGGGAACACGAGGGTGTCGAACCGCTTGTCCGCGGCCATCAGCGCCTCGATCATCTTCGCCGTGTGCGCAAAGTGCACGTTCTCATCCATGAGCCCATGCATGAGGAGCAGCTTCCCGCGCAGGTTGCCCGCGCGCCTCGTGAGATCGGTCGCCTCGTACCGCGCGGCCTCCTTGCCGAGGAGACCCATGTACCGCTCCGTGTAGCCCGTGTCGTAGAGCCGATCGTCGCTCACCGGTGATCCCGCGACGCCCACGTGGAAGCGGTCCGGCGCCATGAGGAGCGCCTCCAGCGCCATCCTGCCGCCGTAGCTGTGGCCGTAGATCCCCACGCGGCCCGCGTCGACGTAAGGCAGCGTCTTCAGGAAATCGAGGCCCGCGATCTGGTCGGCGAGCTCGACCTCGCCGAGGCGCCCGTAAATGGCGGACTCGAACGCGCGCCCGCGGTTCGCCGAGCCGCGGTTGTCGAGCTGAAACACCACCACCCCGCGGTCCGCGAGGTGATTCCACAGGAGCCAGGGCGACCACGAGTTGAACACCGTCTGGACGCCGGGCCCCCCGTACACGCTCACCACGACCGGATAGCGGCGGCCGGGCTCGATCCTCCGCGGCGCGAGCAGCGCGCCGTAGAGCGTGTCGCCGCTCGCGGCGCGCACCTCGACGATCTCGGGGGCGCGCAGCTCGAGCTCCGCGAGCTCGCGGTCCACGGGCGCCGGCAGCGCGCCGAGCTCGGCGTTGTCCGCGCCCCTCACCGCCCCTTTCCACGGGCGATCCAGGGCCGCGTGGAGCTCGACGTACCCCGGTCCCCTCGGATCCACGGTGATCTGGTGCATCCCCGGGTCGGACGTGAGCCGCTTCAGCTCGCCGCCCGCGAGCGGCACGGCGTAGAGGTGGCGCTCGGTCGGGCCGTCCTTGGTCGCCACGAAGCGCGCGAGGCCGCGCTCCTCGTCCGGCGGAAGGAGCGAGGTGATGTCCCAGTCGCCCGCGGTGAGCCGCGCGAGCTCGGCGCCCGAGCCGGCGTCCCGCAGCGCGAGGTGGTGGTGGCCGCCCTCGGCGGTCGACCAGAGGAACCTCGGCGAGCGCTCGAGGAGCCGCATGTCGGCGAAGTCCACCCACGTCGGCGAGGTCTCGACGACGACCTCGGCGGCCTCGCCCGAGCGCGGCGTCGCGCGGAGGAGCGCGAGGCGCTTCTGGTCGCGCGAGAGGGTCTGGAACCAGAGCGCCTTGCCGTCTTCCGCCCAGGCGAACCGGCCGAGGTAGCGCTCGCCTTCGCCATCGCCGCCCTTCCCCGTGAGCCATGTCGTCTTCCTGGTGGCGAGATCGAGGATGCCCGCCCGGACGCGGGGGTTCTTGCCGCCGACGCGCGGGTAACGCGCCATCATGAGATCTTCCTTGCCGTCGCGGAAGCCGAGGACTGGCACCTTCTCGACCTCTCGCTCGTCGACCTCCAGGTAAGCCACCCGGTCGCAGCCGGGGGAGATCCAGAAGCCGCTCGGCTCATCGAACTCCTCCTGACCGTTGAAGTCGCTCAGGCCGCGCGACACCCCCTCGGGCGCCCCCCGGGTCAGCGCCGTCTCGCGGCGCGAGGCGACGTCGACCATGAAGAGCTCGCGCCCGCGGACGAACACCACGCGCTCGCCGCCGTCGCACACCTTCGGATCGATCTCCGGCGCGGGCGTGTCGGTGAGCCGCGCGATCGCCCCTTTCGGGTCGCGCGCGTCGCGCAAGAAGAGGTCGCCGCCGAAGGGGATGAGCAGGACCTCTGCCCGCTTCGCCCACGAATAGGCCGTGATTCCCCTGGAGAACATGCGCTGTCGCTCGCGGCGGAGCTCCTCCTCGCGGGACAGCGGCTTCGCGTCCTTCAGCAGGTCGCCCGAGGCGACGAGCTGCCGTGTCTCGCGCGACGCCGTGTCGAAGGCGAAGAGCGCCTGCTCCGGCCGGTCCGCCTGCCGCTGGAGGTAGGTGATCAGCTTGCCGCCGGGCGCGTACTGGATCGCCCGGGGCAGCCGCGCTCCGAGCGGCGGTTGCCGGCCGAGGTGGGCGTACGTGATCCGGCTCGCCTCCGGCCCGGCGATGCGCGTCTTGTCCGGCGAGGCGGCCTGCTTCACCGCCGCGGCGGCCTTGGCGGGCGAAGCGGCCTTGGCGGGCGAGGCGGCCCTCGGCGGGGACGAGCCGGTGGGCGGGGCGCAGGCGGCGGCCAGGAGAACGGAGAGCGACCACCAGCGAGCGGGGAGCAGCGGACTTCGCATGTCCGCTATCTCTCCCGCTGCCGCCGAGATGTCAAACAGTGCTGCCGGCCGCGTCGTCCGGGTCAGATCCGCGCGCGGATCCGCGCGGCGAGGCGCCCGAGGTCCTCCGGGCAGAGCTGGAGGATACGTCGTATCGAGCGCGCCGCCTCTTCCGCGACGATAGCCCGGCCAGCAGCATCAGCAGCCATCTTGCGGTGCTGTGTCAGGAAGCTCGCGAAAAAGGATTCCTTCGGGTGAGCATCGGCGCGAATTTCGAGCCATTTCCACTCCGAGGGGAGGTTGTGCCCCGCGAGCACCCAGACCTCGATCTCCTCGATCGCGAGCTCGCCGAGCAGAGCCTGCCCCTCCGCCAGCACGGCGGCGCTCCGCTGCTCCAACGAATCGAGGGCGGCTCGCCGCCCGGCGTTCTGCGCACCATCGCGATCGACGAGGAGCAGAAAGAGATCGGTTTGGCCTCCCCAGCGATCGAGGATCTTGTGAATGCGCTCCCACTTGAGCGCCTCCCCTACACCGCCGAGCACCGGCTGCTCGCAGACGCGAACCTTGGCCTTGGGCCTGCCCAGCTCGGCCATGAGCGCCTGGATGATGGGCCTGAGCAGCTCCTTGTCCCGGCGTGAATCCTCGGGGATGATCAAGACGTTCACGGCCCGCTCTCCTCGGGAGAAGCTCGCTTCGTGGGCTCCCTCGGGGATGCGGCGAACTCCATCATGTCCTCGAACCACCCCGACGCCAGCAGATCACCGCGATCGTGGCCGCGGAGGACGCGCTCCGCGTCGGGGACATCGACGAGGCGGACGATGCGACCGGACGGCTCTCCCTCCAGCCGGTAGACGAGCGATGCGTGCGCGAGGAGCTCGTCGTCGAGCTGCGCGAGGAGCGCGGGCGAGTGCGTCGTCGCGACGACCTGGACGCGGCCGTCGCGCGCCCGTGCGCTGATGAGGTCGAGCAGGAGCCGCAGCCGGCTCGGGTGGAGGCCGCTCTCGATCTCCTCGAGAAAGAAGAGCGTCGGCTCCGGTGAAAGGAGGGCGGCGAGGAGGCCGAGGAAGCGCAGCGTGCCCTCCGAGGCGCTGTACGCGGACAGCTCGGTCCCGTCCTTCTCGACGAGGACGAGCAGCACCTGCCCGCGAAGATCCGCTGGGAACTTCAGATCGACCACGTCCATCGGCGTCAGCGCGCGGAGCCAGTGCAGGAGCTCCGATTTGGTGTCCTCGCGCGAGCAAAGGGTCTGCAGGACGGAGGACAGGTTCTCCCCACGATCGGAGAGGTTGGCTTGTCCCGGAACGCTCGGCTGACACATGGCGGCGGGAGCGAGGTCGATGAAGCGCATCGACCCGAGCGCGCGCTCGGCGCTGATGACGGCGTCAGGGGGCTCGCCAAGGAGCCTCGTCAGCGCGGGAGCATCCGAGCGCTCGGACTGTATCCAGGAGTCGGGCCCCTCGATCGAGTCGGGATCATTGACCGTGATGATCAGCTGTTCCGACAGCTGTCCTCCCGACGTATTGCGGTACGGTCGTGCCTCGTAAACGAGGATGGGGCTCGTCCCGCCAGAGCGAAGCGACTCCGAGGCAACCCGTGGCAGCGGAGCTATCTCCACCTCGATGGAGTATCGTCCCGCATCATGGACATCACCCCCCTCGACGGCCAGATCGATGTCCACCTCGAGGACAAAGCTCCCCGCCCCCCGGAAGCTCGCCTCCCGCACGCCACCGCGCAGCCCGTCCCATTGCCGCTCGCCGGCCGTGTACTTGCCCCCGAAGATCTCTGCCAGTGTGTACCCACGCCCGACCCCGTGCAGGAAGCGGAGCGCCTCGCGCACGTTGCTCTTCCCCGCCGCGTTCGCCCCGACGAGCAGCGTGAACGGACCCAGCGAGAGCGTCGCGTCCTCGAAGTTCTTGAACCGTACCAGGCGGACCCGCCTCAGCATCGTTCAACCCTACCCTTCTCCGCGCGTTGCTCCGTCTCGGCCCTGGAGCATCCCATGCGATGGTCGATCCCCGCCAGCGCTGCCGCTCCCTCTCGGTCAGCTCGCGATGCGCCGGAGCACGATGACCGGCCGCCCCGCCTCGCGCGAGCGATCGATATCCACCTTGCAGTCGAGCATCCAGTCGTTGTGGTCCTCCGGATCGGCGATGATCTGCTGGACGACCCAGGAGCCGCCGTCCTCGGCGGGTTGGATGATCGTGTTGCTCGGGCTCCGGGCCGCCGGATCGGTGCGGATCGCGGCGTGCTCCGCGTAGTAGCCTCGGAGCGCCTCGTCCAGCCGATCCGCCGTCCAGGGCGCCTCCTCCCCCTCCACCATCTCGGCGGCGACCTCGTAGTCGCGGCGGGCCAGCGCGCGCAGGAAGAAGAAGAGCTCGTTCCTCACGAGCACGGTGAACTCCTTGACGTTCCGCGTGACGTCGAACGCGGCCTGCTCCACGGCGCCGCCCGGCGCCGCCGCGCGCGGCTGGAACGACGGGTCGCGCAGCCGCTCCCACTCGTCGAGCAGGCTCGAGTCCACGCCGCGGATGAGCGCCCGGAAATAGGCGATCATGTCGATGGTGTCGCTGTCCTTCGCGTACTCGGGCACCGTCTGGACGAGCGCCTTGTACACCTCGGAGACGTACCTGAGGAGCAGCCCCTCCGCCCGCTCCAGGTTGTACTCCCGGATGTACTCGCTGAACGACAGGTATTGCTCGTACATCTCGCGCGCGACGCCCTTCGGACGGATGTTCTCCTGCCCCACCCACGGGTGCCGCCGCGCGAAGTCGTTGTAGGTCCCGTAGATGAACTCGCGGTTCGGCCTCGGATAATCGAGCTTCTCGAGCTCCTCCATCCGCTGCTCGTACTCCACGCCCGCCGCCTTCAGCTCCGCGAGCTTCTCGGTCTTCAGCCGATCGAGCTGCTTCTGCAGGATGAGGTCGGGGTTCTCGAGGATCGACTCGACGAGCGTCAAGAGATCGAGCGGATAGGTGCCGCTGTCGGGATCCAGCTTGCCCACCGTCTCGAGGACGTAGAGCGAGAGGGCGTGGTTCAGCGAGAAGTCCTCCTGGAGATCCGCGTTGATGCGGAGGCGCTTGCCCGGCCCGTCTTCCCTGGGGACGAACTCGATGATGCGCGCCTCCACGAGCGAGCGGAAGAGGAGCATCGCCGTCCTGCCGTGCTGGCGCCGGACCGCCGGCCGATCGTGGGTGCCGCGGATGAGCCGCTTCAGCGCCAGACAGCCGCCCTCCTCGCGCCCGAGCACGTTGACGAGCATGCCGTGCGTGACCTGGAACCGGGACACGAGCGGCTCGGGCGGCGACTGGATCAGCCTCTCGAACGTCTGCCGGTCCCAGTGCACATAGCCCTTCTCCGGCGGCTTCTTCCTGACGATCTTCCGCCGCTTGGCCGGGTCGTTCCCCGCCTTCGCGTCGAGCCTCATGTTCTCGATGACGTGCTCCGGCGCCTGGGCGACGACGCTCCCCTGGTTGTCGAACCCCTTCCGGCCGGCCCGGCCGCTGATCTGCTGGAAGTCACGCACGCTCAGGATGGCCGTCTTCTCGCCGTCGAACTTGCAGAGCTTCGTGAACAGCACCGTGCGGATCGGGATGTTGACGCCGACGCCGAGCGTGTCCGTGCCGCAGATGATCTTGAGGTGCCCCTGCTGGGCCAGCTTCTCGACGAGCAGCCGGTACTTCGGCAGGAGCCCCGCGTGGTGGAGCCCGATCCCGTGCCTGACGAAGCGCTGCACCTCGCGGCCGTAGGGGCTCGAGAACTTGAACGGGCCCCCGAACGCGGAGCCCGGCCCCGCGCCCGCGAGGGCGGCGGTGATCGCCCGCTTCTCCTCCTTGGTGCAGTAGTCCTGGCTCATCAGGTTCTGCGCCTCCTCGGCGCAGCCCCGCTGCGTGAAGCTCACGATGTAGATCGGCGCCTTGCCGCTCTTCACGAGCGTCGCGACGGTCTCGTGGAGCGGCGTCTCGCGGTACTCGAAGTCGAGCGGCACCGGGCGCACGGTCGACTTGATCACGGCGGTCTGCTCGCCCGTCAGGCGCGTGAGCTCCTCCTGGAAGAACTCGGTGCCTCCGAGCGTGGCGCTCATGAGCAAGAACCTCGCCTGCGGCAGCGTGAGCAGCGGGATCTGCCAGGCCGCGCCGCGATCGCGATCCGAGTAGTAGTGGAACTCGTCCATGATCACGTAGTCGCAGAGCGCCTTCTCGCCCTCGCGGAGCGCGATGTTCGCGAGGATCTCCGCGGTGCAGCAGATGATGGGCGCGTCGCGGTTCACGGCCGCGTCGCCCGTCAACATGCCCACGTTCTCGGGGCCGAAGTCGTTGCAGAGCGAGAAGAACTTCTCGCTGACGAGCGCCTTGATCGGGCACGTGTAGTACGACTTCATCCCCTCGGCGAGCGCCTTGAAGTGCATGGCGGCCGCGACGAGCGACTTGCCCGAGCCGGTCGGCGTGTTGAGGATCACGTTCTTGCCGCCGAAGATCTCGAGGATGGCCTCCTCCTGCGCCGGGTAGAGCTCGAGCCCCCGCTCGGCGACGTAGTCGAGGAAGCCGTTCAGGAGATCGTCGGCCGTGAAGTCGTGAGGCGACGGCGGGAGGCGAGCGAGGAGCGGGGCGGCGGCTTGATCCATGGCGGCTGTCGGGCGCGCGCCCATGGGCGCGGGCCCACCATGCAGAAGCCTGGTTTCAGCGAGAATGCAAGCAAACTCCTCCATGTCCAGGCCGGATCGCCCGCGACGCGCGATAGGAGCGGGACCGACGCGGCAGGCGCAACCGACACCGCTGTCGCGCTGGCGCGGCCGACACGGCAGACGGAAGAGGCGGAGCGGACGCAGCAGGCCCCGCCCAGGCAAGCCGGACGAGAAGAGGACGGTGGCGTTCGGGGCACCATGCCGCCCGCAGCGTCACGCGATCGTGATAGCGTGGCCGGACGAAACACCAGGGGGGAACGCCATGCAACCACGGCCGAACGGGCGGGTGCATGGAGGATCAGGGCGAGCGGCGGATGGGGGAAACGGCCGGACAACCAGCCTGGGCGACGCGAGCGCCCAGCAGGGGGACCGCGCGGATCGACGCGTCGAGCGGGAGGATCCTGCGCGTCAGCAGCTCGCTTTGCCTGCTGCTGGGCTACTCGGAGGGCGAGCTGCTCCAGAAAAAGCTGTCGGATCTCGCGCTGCCGGAAGACCGCGCGGGCTCGCTGGCCGCGTGGCGCTCGCTCCTCGAAGCCGACGAGGAGGAGCTCACCTTCGAGATGAGCTGCCGCTGCAAGGACGGCGACGTCCGCTCGCTCCACGTGACCGGCGTCTTCGTCCGTGACGTCCGGCAGAGGCCGTATCGCGCGGTGGTGTTCGTCGAGGACATCACCGAGCCGAGGAACGCGGAGGAGCGGGCGCTCGCCGCGGAGCAGGCGCTGGCGGAGTGCGAGGCCAAGCTGCGGAACATCTTCCACAGCAACATGGCCCCGATGGCCTTCTGGACGCATGACGGACGCATCATCGAGGCGAACGACGCCTATCTGAAGCTCGTGGGCCACACGCGGGAAGAGGTCGCGGCCGGCCTGGTCCGCTGGGATGCCGACATGTCGCCGGAGGATCGCGCCGCCGGCGACCGCGCCCTGGCGGAGCTGCGGGCGAGCCGGTGGACGTTCACGCCCTTCGAGAGGACCTATGTGCTGCGCGACGGCAGGCGCCTCAAGATGCTGGTGAGCGGCTGTCTGCTGCCCGGTGAGCGGTACGAGGAGGCCGGCTTCGCGATCGTGCTCGACATGACGGCGCTCCGGCAGACGGAGGCGGCGGTCCAGCGGTGCGAGCAGGTCTTCCGCGCCATCGGGGAGTCCATCGACTATGGCCTCTGGGTCAGCGACGCGGCAGGACAGAACATCTACAGCAGCCACGCGTTCCTCCAGATGGCCGGGATAAAGCAGGAGCAATGCTCGGGTCACGGGTGGATCGAGACGCTGCACCCGGACGACCGGCAGAAGGTCGCGATCTTCGAGGAGTGCGTACGGCGGGGTGAGCCGTTCGAGGAGGAGCTCCGTTACGTCAGCCCTGACGGCGCCGTCCACCCCGTCCTCAACCGGGGCGTCCCGGTCCGCGACGAGCAAGGCGAGATCACCGCCTGGGTCGGCATCTGTCTCGACGTCAGCCGGCTCAAGCGCACGGAGGACGCGCTGCGCGAGAGCGAGGGCCGGCTCCGCGCGGCGCTCGACGAGGCGCAGCGGGTCATCGCGGAGCGCGGGCGCCTGGAGGACGAGCTCCGCGCGCGCGAGCGGGAGCTCGCGTCGCTGATGGCGAACTCGCCCGACGTGATCTACCGCCTGGACCTCGACCTGCGCTGCACCTTCATGTCGCCCACCTCGTGGACGGTGATGGGGTTCCCGCCGGAGCATTACATCGGCAGGACGCCCCACGACAACGGGCTCCCGACCGAGGTGATCGAGGTGAGCGAGGCCGCGTGCCGCGAGGCGCTCGCGACGGCCAGACCGCAGCGGATGGAGTTCAGCCTCGGCGGGCGGCGGTTCCGCGCCCGGATCATCCCCGAGCTCGGGCCCGAGGGCAGCGTGGACTCGTTCATGGGGATCACCGAGGACGTCACCGCGGAGCGGCTGGCCGAGGAAGAGCGCCAGAAGCTGCTCGAGAGCGAGCGCGCCGCGCGCGACGAGGCGGAGCGGGTGAGCCGGGTCAAGGACGACTTCGTCGCGACGCTCTCGCACGAGCTGCGCTCGCCCATCAACGCCATCCTCGGCTGGGCGCGCATCCTGCGGGGCCGGGCGCCCGATGTGCAGACGCTCGCGCGGGGGCTCGAGGTCATCGAGCGCAACGCGCGGCTCCAGGCCGACATGGTGTCCGAGCTGCTCGACATGAGCCGGATCGTCTCGGGGAAGCTGCGGCTCGACGTGCAGCCGGTCGACCTGCCGACGGTCATCCAGAGCGCGATCGAGGCGATCCAGCTCGCGGCGGAGACCAAGGGGATCGCGGTCGCCTCGAGCATCGACCCCGAGGCGAGCTCCCTGAGGGGGGATCCCGCGCGGATCCACCAGGTCGTCTGGAACCTCCTGTCGAACGCCGTGAAGTTCACGCCCCCGGGCGGGCGGATCGACGTCGCGCTGCGGCGCGAGGGCGCGCACGCCGCGCTGTCGGTGACCGACACCGGCATGGGCATCGCCCCGCAGTTCCTCCCCCACCTGTTCGAGCGCTTCCGGCAGGCGGACGCGTCCTCGACGAGGAAGCACGGCGGGCTCGGCATCGGCCTGTCGATCGTCAAGCACCTGGTCGAGCTGCACGGCGGCACCGTGGAGGTCGCGAGCCAGGGCGAGCACCTGGGCGCGACCTTCACCGTGACGCTGCCGCTCGCCGGCGTCTCGCAGCAGGCGCCCGACGCGGCGGAGCGCCCCAGCGAGGCGTGCGCCGAGGCGCTGGCCGACTACCCGGGCGCGTCGCTCGCCGGCATGCGGGTGCTGGTGGTCGACGACCAGCCCGACGCGCGCGAGGTCGCCCAGCGCGTGCTGGAGGAGTGCGAGGCGACGGTCACGACCGCGGGATCCGCCGCCGAGGCGCTGGCCATCCTTTCGCAGGATCGGCCCGACGTCCTCGTCAGCGACCTCGGGATGCCTGGCGAGGACGGCTTCCAGCTCATCCGCAGGGTGCGGGGCCTCGACGAGGCGCTCGGCGGGGCGACGCCGGCCGTCGCGCTCAGCGCGCTGGCGCGGGCCGAGGACAAGGCGCGGGCGCTCGGCGCCGGGTACCAGGCGCACGTCGCCAAGCCCCTGGATCCGGCCGAGCTCGTCGGGGTGATCGCGGCGCTGGCCAAGGATCGGGCGAACCAGACGAACCAGACGAACCAGACGAGCGAGACGGCTCCGACCGATCGGACGAGCCGATGAGCGGCGGTTGCTCCGGGGGAGCTCTTTGGATTAGGTAGAAGCCTTTACAGCGCCGTCCACGGCGGGATGGCGAGCACGGCCATGGTCCAACAGATTTCCGTGAAAGACCTCTTTCTGAAGCTGAAGGCGGGCGAGCCCGTGTACCTCCTCGACGTGCGCACGCCCGGCGAGCACGAGATCGCCGCGCTGCCGGGCAGCACGCTGATCCCGCTGAACGAGCTCGTCGAGCGGGCCGACGAGGTCGCGCCGGGCGAGGGCGCGCTGGTCGTCGCCTACTGCCACCACGGCGTCCGGAGCCTCTCGGCCGCCGCCCTCCTCGAGAAGCTCGGCCACGAGCGCGTCGCCTCGCTCCAGGGCGGCATCGACGCGTGGTCGATCCACATCGACGAGAGCGTCCCGCGGTACTGATCCCCCATCGACGAGCTCAGTTGAGCGAGGCGGCGCCGAGCCGGAAGTAGAGCGATCGGCCTGCGCCGCACGCGCTGCAGGCGACCTTCGCGACGCGGAGGCGGACGCCGTCGAGCGTCTCGGCCGTGTGGTCTTCCACGCGGAAGGCGCCGCGGCAGCGCGGGCACGGGATCGACCGGGCGGCCACCTCGACCTGCGAGGCCGCGTCGAGGGGGATGGCGCGCCCGGGGGTGTGGCCCGGCTCGAGCAGCGCGAGCCGCTCGATATCGCGGGTGAGCTTCGCCGACGTGCGATCGCCTTCGCGCCGGGCGGCGCGGGCCGAGAGCTTCTTCTTCGCCATGATGCCTGTCCCTGCGGCCCGCCGGTGTGGAGACGCCGCCCGCGCGGGGAGCGCGAGGCCGGGTCTACCGCTTGTCGCGGATCGTCTCCAGGTCCTCGTACACGTCCTCGGCGCCTCCGCCGTACACGTCGCGCTCTGGCGAGACGGTGCGCGAGCGCGAGGGCGCGAGGGTGCCGGGCCGCCGCCGCACCTTGGGGGGCCGGACCCCTTGCGGGCGGTGTTCAGGGACCGCTGCGGGCTCGGGCGTCGTGGCGGCAGCGTCGACCGCGGAGGGCGCGTCGGCCCCGGCCGGATCCGCGGGTTGCGAGGGCGCTTCCGGGGCCGGCGCGACGCCGGAGGGCGCGGGCGTGCCGAACGGCGCAGGGCCGGCCGTGCCCGCGAGGGTCATCGGCGCGTCCTGGCCCGCCGGCGACCTGGCGGCCACCGGCGCGCTCGAGCTCGCCGACCAGCGCGCCGCGGCGAGCGCTACCGCGGCGAGGAGCGTTGCGGCGGCCGCGATCCACGCGCCCGCGTTGCGGCGCCAGCGGAACGCGCGGGAGCGCCACCGCTCGCGGCGGCGTTCGGTCCCTTCGCGCCGGCTCCAGGCGATCTCCTTCCCGTCCGGCTGGCCGTCCGGCTGGGTCAGCGGCACCGCCCGCTTGCCCGCGCCGAGCTGCTGCGGCGGCGCCCCCCGCTTGCGCGCCATCGTCAGCGTGGGGCCGTCCTCGCGCGCCATCGTCAGCGTGGGGCCTTCTTCGCCCGCCATCGCCGACGTGGGGCCCTCCTCGCGCGCCATCGTCAGCGTCGGGCCTTCATCGCGCGCCATCGTCAGCGTCGGGCCGTCCTCGGGAGCCGCCTTCAGCGCGATGCCGCTGTCCTGCGCCGTCTTCAGCGCGGCGCCGCTGTCCTGCGCCGTCGCCGGCGCGGGGCCGATGTCCTCCGCCATTTTCAGCGCGGCGCCGCTGCCCTGCGCTGTCGCCAGCACGGAACCGCTGCCTTGCGCCATCTTCAGCGCGAGGCCGTCGCTCCGGGGCATCGTCAGCGTGGGGCCGTCCTCGGCGCTCCCCCCGTGCGAGGACCGGTCGTTCCGCACCATCTTCAGCGTGGGCCTGCTGTCCTGCGCCGGGGTCGTGGGGCCGCTGCTCCGCGCCAGCGCCAGCGTGGGCCGCTCCGCGACGGCCACGAGGGGGAGCGTGCGACGCTCGCTGGACGGGGCGTCGGCGCTGGACGAGGTCGCCGCCGCAGCGCCCTGGCTGGGCAGGGTGGTCACGTGGTCGCCGCCGGGCGCGAGCGCCGTCGAGCAGGGACCTGCCCCGGCTCCCGCCCCTTTTTCGGCGTCCGGCGCGTCCGGCAGGGTCGACGAAGCGCCCGGGCCGTCGTTGGCCGCGGCGGGCAGCGTGCTCGCGACGCCGTCGCCCGAGGGCCCGAGGGGCCGCGACGACGGAAAGGCCTTGCCCCGGGCGATCGCCTCGATCTGCGCCAGGGCGCGGGCGGAGTGCTCCGAGCCGAACGGCGCGAGCTCGCGCGCCAGATGCGCCACGGTCTGGACGCGCAGCTCCGGCTCTTTCTCGAGGCAGCGCAGGATGATGTCCTCGAGCCGGGCCGGAAGATCCATCCGGTGCACCCGCGGCGGCGTGGGCGCCTGCATGGCGATGGCGACGAAGAGCGCCGAGATCCTGGACACCTCGAAGGGAAAGCGCGCCGTCAGGAGCTGGTAGAGGATGACGCCGAGCGACCAGATGTCGGTGCGCGCGTCGACGTCTTTCGAGCACCGCACCTGCTCGGGCGACATGTAGCAGGGGGAGCCGAGCATCATCTCGGACGCCGTGAGCTTGCCGTCGTCCTCGGCGGCGGCCGACTTGGAGAGGCCGAAATCGAGCACCTTGACGATGGGCGCGCCGGTCGCGCCGGTCGTGAGGAAGAGGTTCCCCGGCTTGAGGTCCCGATGGACGATGCCGCGCGCGTGCGCCTCGGCGATGGCCTCGCAGCCCTGGATCACGTAATCGACCGCCTCGGACACGGGCAAGGGCCCGCGCGCCTCGATCTCCCGCTGGAGATCGCGGCCGCGCAGGTACTCCATGACGAGGTAGGGGACGCCGAGATCGCCCGTGCCGACGTCGATGACGCGGGCGACGTGCTCGCTGCGGATCGCCGCCGCGGCGCGCGCCTCGCGCAGGAAGCGGGCGCTCGCGCCGGGCAGCGTCATCGCGCGGGGGAGGAGGAACTTGACGGCCACGCGCTGGCGCAGCGAGACGTGCTCGGCGGCGAAGATGACGCCCATGGCGCCCCGGCCGAGGCTGCGCTCGAGGCGGTATTTCTGCGCGAAGACCTCGCCTATCGCTGGGATGCCCGCCGTTGACGCGGGGGCATCCGGTTCCGATGGCCCGACCTCCATGGGCACACTATAGCCGCGCTCCCGCTTTTTTTGACGCGAAGATGCGGGACGTCGGGGGTGGGGGCGGCCGGATGCGGGGGCAGCGGAACGCGGTCGCGAGGGTCGCCGTAGGCAGGCCGCGCACCTTCCATCACTCCCATGGTGGGCGCCATCGGCCACGCGCGGCGCGCGAGGCCCAGACGTCCTCACGCGCCCCCCCGCGCTCGCCCCTGGCAGCTACCGCGGCCCCGGGAGCAGCCCTGCCGCGACCAACAACCGTCGCTCCGCGCGCCGGCGCGGGTGGTTGAGCTGGAGCAGGCGCACCGTCACCCGTGCCACGGCGGCCTTCGGGACGAGCTCCTCCCCATGCACCTCGAAATGATCGCTCCAGGCGTCCCGCCGCGGGTTGAACAAGGCTGTGAGCTCCCCGGTCTCCACATCGATGGAAGCGAGATCAGTCCCTTTGTGCTTGTTGCACAGGACGCAAGAGAGGGCGAGATTCTCCGGTGCGGTCGCGCCACCATGCTTCAGCGCAACGATGTGATCGATCTCGTGCGCCGCCAGCGTCATCTGCTCCGGGATGAGGCAGTACTCGCAGCGACCCCCGGCTCGCTCGCCGACGAGCCGCCGCAACGCGGCCGTGATTTGCGTGGGCTCATCTGTCCTTGAGCTTCATCGCCGCCTTCGCCTTGGCGATCCGGACCAGATGCTCGATGTAGTCGATCCGTTCCCACTCGAGCTGCTCTTCGGGGCTGAGCCCTGAGCGGCGGCTCTTCTCCAGGAGCTCCTGGATCCGATGCTGCAGCGTCGGGGCTGCCCGGAGGCCCAGCACCTCTTCGGCCGTCGGCAAGGTCGCCAGGAGCTCCAGGATATCCGCGACCCCCTCGTACTCCGAGGAGGCTTCCGCGCTCAGCGCACGCAGCCCGAGGTCGAGAATCCGAGGCAATCGATCCGCCAGAGCGTGCAGCTTCTCGGCAACCTCGTCAGGGACGTCGAGGGTGATCGACGACATGGCACCTCGCGCAGCGTTGGCTCGGGTGAGCCTAGCGCGTCCGGCGCCATCGCCGTCGCGCGAACTTCATGGTGACTCCCTCGCGAGGCGCGGCAAACGCAAGAACGGCGTACCGCACGCGGCGCCGTGCTCGAGGGGGTCCCGCCGCGCGTCACGTTCGCCACCCGTCGCGAGAACGCGCGACGCGACGACGCCGGGCTTGCCCGCACCCCCTCGCCTGCGACGCCTTCCCCGCCCCCTCCGGCATTGCGACATCCCTCTCGCCATGGCACGAGCCCGCCCTCATGCCGACCCGCCCCTTCACCCTGGGCCGCTCCCGCCCGCTCTCGGGCGATCCCGGCGCCGCGGGCGCGCGCCCGTTCGAGCTGCCGGCGCACCACCTCGTGACCCACGGCGTGGTCGTCGGCATGACCGGCAGCGGCAAGACCGGGCTCGTCATGGTCCTCGTCGAGGAGGCGCTGCGCTCGGGCGTCCCGGTGCTCATGGTCGACGTGAAGGGCGACCTGCCCAACCTGCTCTTCACGTTCCCGGAGCTCTCCGCGGCCGAGTTCGAGCCGTGGATCGACCCCTCGGCGGCCGCGCGCGACGGCCGCTCCACGGCCGACGTCGCCGAGGGGCTCGCGGCGCGCTGGCGCGACGGCCTCGCCTCGTCGGGGCTCGGGTCGGGCGACGTCGCCGCGCTCCGCGCCCGCATGGCCCCGCGCCTGCTGACGCCGGGCACCACGGCGGGCGAGCCGGTCCACGTGCTGTCGGCGCTCGAGGCCCCCTCCCCGCTCTGGGACGAGGACGAGGAGGCCGCCCGCGAGGCGCTCTCGGCCTCGCTGTCGCTCCTGCTCCGGCTCGTCGGCCGCGACCCGGATCCGGCCCGGAGCCGCGAGCACGTGCTGCTCGCGCACCTCGCCGAGCGGCGGCTGCGCGCGCGGCGGGCCGCGGGGCTCGAGGAGCTGCTCGCGGACCTGGCCGATCCGCCGATCGCCGCCGTGGGCGCCCTCGGCGTCGACGAGTTCTTCGCCCCCAAGGAGCGCCAGGCGCTCGCCCGCGAGCTCAACACCCTGCTCGCCTCGCCCACGTTCGCCACCTGGCGCAAGGGCGCGCCGCTCGACGTCGCGGCGTGGCTCGCGCCGCAGGCAGGCAGCGGCGGCGGCAAGACCCCGGCGGTGATCGTCAGCGTCGCGCACCTCGACGACGACGAGCGGCTCCTCGTCCTCGGGCTGCTGTTCGATCAGCTGCTCTCGTGGGTGCGCGGCCTCCCGGGCACGAGCGACCTGCGCGCCCTCGTGGTCTTCGACGAGGTCTTCGGCTTCCTGCCGCCGCACCCGGCGAACCCGCCCACGAAGCGGCCGCTGCTCGCGCTGCTGAAGCAGGCGCGCGCCTTCGGGGTCGGCGTCGTCCTCGCCACGCAGAACCCGATGGACCTCGACTACAAGGCGCTCTCGAACGCCGGCGCGTGGTTCGTGGGCCGGCTCCAGACCGACGCCGACCGCGAGCGCGTCGTCGAGGGGCTCTCGGGCGCGGACGGCGGCGCCGGCGGCGTCGGGGCCGCGGCCCTCTCGGCCACGCTGAAGGCGCTCCCCCCGCGCACGTTCTTCGTGCGCGACGTCCACATGCAGCCGCCGTCGTTCCTCGCCGAGACGCGCTTCAGCCTGTCGTGGCTGCGTGGCCCGGTCACCCGGCGCGAGATCGGTCGCCTCGTCCGGAGCATCTCCCCTCCCCCGCCGCCTGCGCCTGCGCCCGATCCGACACGCGCCACGCCCAGGCCGACACGTGATTCTCTCGATCCTGGGTCAAAACAACCAGATCCCAGAGCTGATTCTCTGGATGTAAGGTCAAAACAACCAGATCCCAGAGCTGATTCTCTGGATGCAAGGTCAAAACAACCAGATCCCAGAGCTGATTCTCTGGATGCAAGGTCAAAACAACCAGATCCCAGAGCTGATTCTCTGGATCCTAGGCTCGCACCTCCCGCTCCGAAGCGTGCGTCGCCCGGTCCGTCGAGCCCCGCCCAGCGCGCGGCCGTGGGCCCGGGCGGCACGGTCGTCCTCGACCCGCGCCACGCGCCGCCCGCACCGCAGCCCGCGCGGCGCAGCGGGGCCGCTCGCGCGGAAGCCGGCGCAAGGGCGCCGACGCCCCCGCCGGCTGCGGCCGCGCCCCCGCCGCCTCCCGAGGGCTGGCGGAGCCTCTACGCGCACGCCCCTGCCGCCGCGCCGGAGGGCTTCCGGTACATCCCGTGGGTTGCTGCCTCCGTGATCGCCCACCTGCGCGACACGAAGCTCGGCGTCGCCCTCAACCGGAGCCAGCTCCTCGCCGCCCCGCTCCTGCCCGACGGCAGGCCGGATCTCTCGCGCGTCGCCCGGCTCGACGCCTCGCTGCTCGCCACGGCGCCCGCCGCGGGCGCCCGCTTCGCCGAGCTGCCCGCCCCGCTCGCGAAGCGCGCCACCGCGCAGGCCGCGGCGCGCGCGCTCCGGGAGCACGCCTACCGCACGACCGAGGCCGCGGTGGCCGTCCACAAGGAGCTCGGGCTCGCGCAGGACGACGGCGAGCCTCTCGAGGCGTTCGCCGCCCGCTGCCGCGCCGCCGCGGCCCGGCTCGCCGCCGCCGAGCAGCAGCAGGTCGTCGGCCGGTTCGCGCCCAGGATCGCGCGCCTCGGCGAGCGCATCGCCGTCGCGAAGGCGCGGTACGGCGAGGCCGAGGCCGAGGTGGCCGCGCTCCCCGGCGCCGTGGGCGCCGCGCTCCTCGGGCTCGTCGCCGGCCGGGACACCGCCCGGCGCGCCGGGACCCAGCGCGACAAGGCCGCCGCGAAGCTCGAGCGCGCGCGGCAGGAGTGGACCGAGGCGGACGCCGCGCTCCGCGACCTCCACGCCGCGCAGGCCGCCGAGCTCGCGGCGCTGGAGCAGCTCCCGCTGCGCGCCGGCGAGGGCATCGAGACGAAGCGCCTCGTCCCCAAGAAGAACGACGTCGAGGTCGCGTTCGTGGCGCTCGCCTGGGCCGCGACGCTCGCCGGCCCTGCGTGAGCCCGCGGCGGGACGCCCGCAACCTCGACCCGAAGCCCGTCCGGGGTCCGGTGCGCCCGCTTGAGGCGATCCCGAGCGCAGCCCAGCTCGCTGCAGGGATTCCGTGCAGTACAGCGCGCCTCCGTCCCGGGCTCGCGTTCCACGGAGCCCGAGCTCGCGTTCCACGGAGCCGGAGTGCGAACGTGCGCCCACGCTTGGCGAACGCGCGCGGACAGCGTAGGCTCGACAGGGTGAGCGTCCTGGTACGTGGCCGGGTTTCGCGTGGTCGGCTTCTCGTCGACGCCCCGCTCGATCTGCCCGATGACACCGAGGTCGAGCTCATGGTGCTCGTGGAAGAACAGGACAGCCTGGACGCTGCCGACCGTGCCCAGCTGCATGAAGCGCTGCGAGCCTCTCGGGCCGAGCTGGAGCGAGGCGATGTCGTACCGGTCGAGGACGTGCTGGCGGGGCTCTAGAGAGCAGGTCCTCCCGAGTGAAGCGCTACGGCGTCCAGAGCACGGCGCATGCCCGTGCCCAGATGCAGACCGTCTCACGCTGGTGGCGTGAGAACCGGCCCAGCAACCCGGCGCTGTTCCGAGACGAGCTCACCGCCGCCACGGCGCGTCTCAGCGCGTTCCCTGACGCAGGCACATCGTACGAGGAGAGCGACGTCGACGGCATGCGCCGCGTCCTGCTGCCACGAACGAGCTACCACGTGTATTACGTCGTCAACGACACGACCCGGACCGTGACGATCATGGCGGTGTGGCATTCGGCCCGAGGCCATGGGCCTCCGCTTCGCTGATCTCTCGCCGCGAGGGCGCTCTGCGCTCACGTTGGCAGCGAGTCGCTACGCTCCCGCGACGTCGCGGTATCCCTCCCACCATCGAGGCGCTAGGCTCCCCCGCATGCAGCCGATCGGCTCACGTGAGCGACGCCTCGACGGGGAGCCCGGGCGGCTCTTCCCCAGGTAACGTCATGCCGTCCTCCCGCTTCCGCGCCGGGCTCGCCCGTCCGAGCTCGGCGCCCGCCGAGATCGCGTGGTTCGCGTTCCACGGCGACGATCTCCTCGTCCGCGCGCGAGCGTCGGAAGACGGCGGCGGCGATCGCTTCGACCTCCCGATCGCGGCCGATCTCGCCGATCTCGGCGTCTCCGTCACGCGCGCGCAGCCGCTCGGCGAGCTGGACGGGCGCGCCTGCCGCTCCGCCGAGCTCGCGCAGGGCGCGCCGGCGCCGGCGGGGTATGCCTACGTCTCGCTGCGGCGCCTCCACGGGCGCATCGATCCGGAGCTGTTCGAGATCGCGGGCACGGCGTACCAGGTGCAGCACTGGGACAAGGCGCACCAGTACTGCGCGGCGTGCGGCGCCGCGCTCGAGGCCGGGCAGGACGAGCGCGTCAAACGCTGCCTCCGCTGCGCGAGCAACTACTTCCCCCGGATCACGCCGGCGACGATCGTGCTCGTCGAGGACGGCCCGCGCGTCCTGATGACGCGCCAGGCGCGGTTCCCCGCGGGCATGTACGGCCTCGTCGCCGGGTTCGTCGAGCCGGGCGAGACGCTGGAGACGTGCGTCGCGCGCGAGGTCCACGAGGAGACGGGCGTCGACGTCGCCGATATCGTCTATTTCGGCAGCCAGCCGTGGCCCTTCCCCCACCAGATCATGGTCGGCTTCACCGCCCGCTACGCCGGCGGCGAGCTCCGCGTCGACACGCGCGAGCTCGAGGACGCGCGCTGGTTCCACCGCGACGCGCTGCCGCTCCTGCCGCCGCCGCTCAGCATCGCCCGGAAGCTCATCGAGGCCTGGCTCGCGCGGCCGGCGCGGTAGCGGCGCCGGGCGACCGCTTCGACGTGCGATTCAATGTCGACGCACGCCTAACATGCGTCGGCGAGGTTCACATGCGGATACGCGCGGATCTTCGCGTCCGCGGTGAGCAGAGGACAGCCGTGAATCCGAGCCGTGGCCACGAGGATCTGGTCCGCAGGATCGCTGTGGAACTCGCCGGGCAACCGGGTCGATTCAGCTGCGATGCTCGGCGTGAGCGGCAGGAGCAGCACGCCGGGATACGCCAGCGCAGCTCTGAGCCAGGCGTCGATGTCGCACGGCAGCGCGAGCCGTCCGCGCTCGACGAGCTTCGCCACCTCCCAGCAGGAGATCGCGCTCACCCCGAGGCCATTCGCTTCGCTCCGCCGTATCAACTCCGCCCAGGCAGAGGTGAGGCGCTCATCGCGCTGGACCCACCATACCCAGACGTGGGTATCCAGAACGATCATCGTTCCGCCTCCCACCCTCCGGGCTCTGCCGGAGAGAACGGATTGTCAAAGCGGTATGGCGTTCCCTGCAGCGGGTATGCCGAAGACTGCGGCCGCTCCTTGACGAGCACGATCACCTCCACGCTCGTCCCGGGGCCGAGCGGCAGCCCCTCGATCGTCAGAGTCCCATCCGGCCGAACCGTCGCCTCAAGGCGGTGCGCTTCCATGGCTCAGTATAGCCTGGCGCCGCCCCGCTCGACCCCGCCGCCGCCCGCCGCGGCGCCTCAGACGCGCCGCAGCTTCCACGCGCCGCGGCGGAACACGAGCCCGCCCGCGACGGCAAACGTCGAGAACGCCACCGCGATCGCGACGAACACGCCCGCCGGGCCGAGCCCCGCGGCGCCCGAGAGGCCCCAGGCGAGCGGGATCTCCCAGAGCCAGAAGCAGACGAAGTTCAGCAGCGTGGGCGTCCAGGTGTCGCCGGCGCCGTTGAACGCCTGCGTGAACACAAGGCCGAAGCCGTAGAACAGGAACCCGCACGAGAGGATCCGCAGCGTCTGCGTGCCGAACCCGAGCACCTCGGCGTCGTCCGTGAACGCGCCGACGATGGCGCGGGCGCCCACCGCGAAGACGACGCCCACCGCGCCGAGCATGACGGTGGTCCAGATGCCCGCGCGGTACACGGCGGCCTCGGCCCGGTCGGGGCGCCCCGCGCCAAGGTTCTGCCCGACGAGGGTCGCGGCGGCGTTCGAGAGCCCGAGCGCCGGCAGGATCGCGAACACGATGACGCGCATCCCGATCGTGTACCCGGCGAGCGCCGCGCTCCCGAAGGGCGCGATGATGCGCACAAGGCCGCTCCAGCTCGCCATGGCGATGACGTTCTGCAGCGCGCCGTTCGCGAAGAGCCGCAGCAACGCCGCGAGCGCCCCCGGGTCGGGGACGAGGTGCCGCGCTCGCACCCTCACCCGGCCGCTGCCGCGCGTGAGGAAGAAGACCTGCAGCGCGACGCCGGTCCCGCGGCCAAGGGTCGTCCCGACCGCCGCGCCGGCCACGCCGAGCTCCGGGAACGGGCCGAGGCCGAAGATGAGGCACGGGCCGAGCGCCATGTTCAGCGCGTTCGAGAGCCAGAGCACCCGCATCGACAGCGCCGCGTCGCCCGCCCCGCGGAAGATCGCGTTGATGACGAACAGCATCAGGATCGTCGCGTTGCCGAGCAGCATGATCGAGGCGAACGGCGCGCCGATCGCGATCACCCCGGGCGTCGCCCCCATCGCCGCGAGCAGCCGCGGGGCGAGCAGGGCGCCGACCGCCGAGATGGGCAGCGAGATGAGCAGGCCGAGCACGATCGCCTGCCCCGCCATGGCGGCCGCCTCCTCGTGGCGCCCCTCGCCGACCCGCCGCGCGACCGTCGCGGACGCGGCGACAGCGAGGCCCAGCGCGATGGCGTAGACGAGCGCGAGGAGCGACTCCGTGAGCCCGACGGCGGCGACAGCGTCGGCCCCGAGCCGCGAGACCCAGAAGACGTCGACCACGACGAAGAGCGACTCCATGAGCATCTCCATGACCATCGGGATCGCGAGCAGCGCGATCGCCCGGTCGATGGAGCCGGTGGTGAAGTCGTGCTCGCCGCCGCGGACCGCGTCGCGGAGCGTGGACCAGACGCCCGCGCCGCGGCGCGAGGGCGGCGAGGGCGCAAGAGCGTCCGCGCGCAGATCGGGGGCGGGTGGCGTGCCGTGGTCGCGCATGAAGGCCGGCAAGCTGATCGCGGGGGGCTGTTTCGTCCAGCGGCTTTGCACATCTTCGCCAGCACCGCCGTTCTCGGTGGGTCCCGACGGAGCCAGGGACCCCGGTGAGCCGGGCGCGCCGCTGAGCCCTGGCGTGTTCCGCGCCCCGCCCCCCTCCCGGCGCAGCGCCGCGCGCCGTCAGCGGATCGAGAACGGATCCCGGTCGCGCGCGCTGAGGGCGACGCGCAGCGACGGCACCGCGGCGCGCAGGCGCTCGGCGAGGCGCTTCAGCGCGGCGCGCTCGCTGTTCGAGTGCAGCGCGCACACCACGGTGACGCCCGCGCTCGCCGCGCGGAGCGCGTCGTGGTGGCGCAGCTCGCCGGTCAGGTAGAGCTCCGCCCCCTGCGCGATGGCGTCTTCGAGGAGCGCGCCGCCCGCGCCGGCGCACGTGGCCGCGCGGGAGACGGCGCGCTGCTCGGGGCCGGCCACGAGCAGCGCGTCGACCCCGAGGCCCTCCTTGATGCGGCCGAGCAGCTCGGAGACCGGCGCAGCGCCCGCGAGCGGTCCGATCCGCCCGATGCCGGCCCTGAGCGGCTCGGCGGCGAGCTCGACGAGATCGAACGCCACCTCCTCGTACGGGTGCGCGGCGCGCATCGCCTGCACGACCGCGGCGGTCCGGTCGCGGGGGACGACCATCTCCAGCCGCACCTCGGCGACGCGCTCGAGCCGGCCCTTCTCGCCGACCGTGGGGCTCGCGCCCTCCTCCCCGAAGAACGTGCCCGTCCCCAGCGTGCGGAAGCTGCAGCGCGAATACCGGCCGATCCGGCCCGCGCCCGCCTCGGCGAGCGCGTCGGCCACGGCGTCGGCGTGATCCTCCGGGACGAAGACGACCAGCTTGTGCTGCCACGCCTTGGCTGGCGCTCGCCGGAGCGGCGCGCGGTCCGCCGAGATCCCGAGCGCGTCGGCGAGGACATCGTTGGTGCCCCCCTCGGCGACGTCGAGCGCGGTGTGGGGCGAGTAGAGGGCGATGCCGTCGCGGATGGCCGCGAAGATCGGGCTCGGCGCGACCACGCGCTTCACGGCCTCGAAGAGGGGCGGATGGTAGGCGACGACGAGATCGCAGCCGAGATCGCGCGCCTCCCGGGCGACCTCGGGGGTGTAATCGATGGCGAGGAGCGCCGCCGACGAGGGCCGCGCCGGGTCGCCCGCGAGCAGGCCTATGTTGTCCCAGGGCTCCGCGAACCGGAGCGGCGCGATCGACTCGAGCGCTGAAAGGACGTCTCGGAGGAGGGTCATGAGCGGCTCTATACCAGCGGCGACCGCCGTTCGCCGCCGCGAGGGCTCGCCGCGCCAGCGGCGCAATCGATGCAGACCAGGCCTGTGCCATGCTGTGCCGGGCATCCCGCGCTGAGAGGCTGCGCCCGCGGATCCTGCGCTGGTACGGATGCTGCTATTCTCTGGCACCATGGCCAGTCTCCCCTCTTCTCCGGCTCAATTTCGGATCGCGCTCGCTCACCAGCTGACACGCGCGATCCTCGCCACCGCGACGCTCAACGTGGCTGTTGGAGGCGCCGCCTGCGGCGGCGACGTCACCCTGGAGCGCGCGTCGGGCGGAGGCGGTGGGCCCGCGTCGGGCGACGAGAGCTCGGGGGCACGCGGAGGGATGGGCGGGGATGGCGGGCCAGGGGGCAATGGCTTCACGTCAATCCAGGCAGGCGGCGTCCAGTGGACCGAGGAAGGAACGATCTGTGTCGCCGTGGGGCCCTCGGGACAGGGAGGACAGGGCGGTGTCGGGGGAGCTGCCGGCGAAGGGGGGGCTGCCGGCGAAGGGGGGGCTGCCGGCGAGGGCGGCATCGGCGGCTCACCCGCGGGCACGTGCCCAACCTTCGACCCCTACGGCTCCTCCGTCCCGGGCTCGCCGCCGGGTGCGCCCGCGGGGTGCTGGTACACGAGCCTCGGTGAAGGCGTCCTCCGAGGCAGCGAGTGCTGCTACGAGTTCGTCGCGACCTGCGGCGGCACAGGCCGCCCGTTCCTCGTGGGCGAGCGCGCGCGCACTGCGCGGGCAGAGCGGCGAGCGGCGAGCGCGTGGGGCGCCGCGGCGCGCTCGGACGTGGCGGCGCTGACGCCGTCGACCCGCGCCGCGCTGGCCGAGGCATGGCTCCGCGACGCCTTGCTCGAGCACGCGTCGGTCGCCTCCTTCGCGCGGTTCTCGCTGGAGCTGATGGCGGTCGGGGCCCCCCCGGACATGCTCGCTGCCGCGCACGAGGCCGCGGGCGACGAGGTGCGCCACGCGGCGCTCTGCTTCGGCCTGGCGAGCGCGTACGCCGGCGCGGCGCTCGCGCCGGCGCCGTTCGCGTTCGGCGGGCGGGTCGAGGTCGCCTCGGGCCTGCCCGAGCTCGCGGCGCGCGCCGTCCGCGAGGGCTGCGTCGGCGAGACGCTCGCCGCCCTGCAAGCCAGCGAGCAGCTCTCGCTCGCCACGGACGCCGCGGTCCGGAGCGCCCTTGCCACGATCGCCGAGGACGAGGCCCGGCACGCCGAGCTCGCGTGGCGCTTCGTGGCCTGGGCGCTCCAGACGGGCGGCGAGCCGGTGCGCCGGGCGGTCTCCGAGGCCTTCGAGGCGGCCCTCGCCTCGCCTCCTCCGGCCGCCACGGCGCCGGACGCCGAGGCCGACGCCCTCGCCGCGCACGGGCGCCCTGACGGCGCGGCGCTGGCCGCCTCCCACCGCCGCGCGGTCGCGGAGGTCATCGCGCCTGCGATGCGCGCGCTGCTGGGCGCGTGATCCTAGCGAGGACGCGATCCGGCGTGTACCGGAAGGTGGACGATGCGCAAGCGCAGGCGCAGGCGCAGCTCGCTCCGGACACGCCGCGCGCAGATCGAGTGGAAAACCATCCAGAAGGCGGTCAGTAGATCGAGACGATGCGCCGATCGATCACAGGCTACCACCAGGACGATGCGAACGACTGGGTGGCCGAGCTGAGCTGTGGACATGGCCAGCACGTCCGGCACAAGCCGCCGTTCTTCTCGCGCCCCTGGGTCGTCACGTCCGAGGGCCGCGCATCGATGCTCGGCACCGAGCTCGACTGCGTGCGCTGCGATCGGATCGAGATGCCCGACGGGCTGATCGCGTACAGTCGGACGGCCGAGTTCGACGAGGCCACGATCCCTTCCGGCCTGCGAAGGAACCATTCCACCAAGCCCGGCGTATGGGGCGTGATCCACGTGGTCTCGGGGCGGCTCCGCTACCGGATCGATGGGCTCGGCGGTCGAGAGCTCTCCCTCGATCCGGAGAGCCCAGGGATCGTCGTCCCCGAGGTGCTGCACCACGTCGACCCCGACGGCCCGGTGCGGTTCTTCGTGGAGTTTCGACGCAAGGGCGGGTAACCCGACCCCGAATGGGACGGTCGCACCAGGCGTTCTGGGTCCTCATGAGCCGATCCTCCATCACCCTGCTGGTCGCCGCCGTCATCGGGTGTAGCCCGCCTTCTCCCACCCCGTCGGCGTGCGTCTCCACGGCTCCTGCAGAGCCAGGCCGAGCTCCGGCGCCCGGCGCGACCACGCCCCCGGCCGGCACCTCCGCCGCAGAAATGCCGGCGCCCGCGCCAGCACCCCAGGCCGCCACGGACACCGCCGGTAGCTCCAAGGTGAGCCTCGACGATCCGCGGACCCAGAAGATCAGGGCCCGGTATCAGGACATCCAGGCCCGCAAGGACATGACACGAAGCGAGCTCCGCTTCGAGTGCGCCGGCGGCGAGGGACGCGGCGAGCTCCGGTTGTACCAGGCGGACGGCGCGATCCAGAAGGCGCAGATCGCGGCCGCCGACGCGGGGCACGGCGAGTCGGCGTACCAGCTCTACTACGATCAGGGCCAGCTGGTCTTCGCGCTGCACGACGATGGATCCTGGGCCTTCGACGGGACGAGGGGTACGCCGGACGAGCCGGCGACGACGAGCAGCGTCACGCAGCGCCGGTACTATGTTCACGAAGGCGAGCCCGTGCTCTGCATCAAGAAGCACGCGAAAGGTCCCACGGAGAAGCTAGGCCCCTTGCTGGAGCAGGCGCCCAACCGCCCTGACGATTGCTCCAGGGCCAAGGAGACGCAGCAGATCGCCTCCGCCGCCCTGGCGGGCGCCAAGGCCAAGACCGCGGATGGGCTCAAGAAGCTGCTCTGCGACTGAGCCCAGCGGCGCTACCGGACGGCTAATCTTCTTGGGACAAATCGGACATCGAACCGGAGGAGATGCGGCCCGCCTGCTCCTCCTCCAGCTCTTTCAGTGTCTTGCCATCCTGGGTCTTCCAGCAGACGCGGCCGTTGGCAGCGTTCCCGTACACGACCGCGGCCGCCGCGCTTGCGCTTGAGAACAGGACATCGGACGTAAATTTGAGGAGGTCCCCTCGCTTCATGAGCTTACCGTCCTTGATCAAGCCCTCCTTGAGCGCCAGATAGCCGCTTTGCCTAATACTCTCGTGGACCTGCGCCAGCGCGGTGGAGCCCTTAAAGACCACGAAGCCATCGTCCGCGATGGTGCCCGTCGCGCTCGCTCCTCGCACGGAGTAGAACAGCTGGACGCTCCGGTAGTCTCCACCGGTCGGCTGGTCGACGACAGGATCGAGGATACGATGGCCGAGCGCACCGAGCAACAGCCTGGCGTTGTTGAGGTACTCCTCCATCGCGTCCCTGTCGGCGCGCGGCAGCACGACCGGCACAGCTTCGTTCTGGTCGAGGCGATAGCGGCCGGCTGCCTTTGCCAGCTGGATGATGCGCGCCTCAAGATACTTGATGTGAGCCTTGGTCAGGTTCTCGTCCTTGCTCGTGAATATCACAACCTCTTGCCAGAACTCCTGCCCTGTCAAATGTTGCTTGATGCGACTCACCGCGACCTCGGCTTCACCTACGTAAACGTCTCTCCGCGTTATGTTCTCGGCGCCGATCAAGAAGTAGACGCCCGGGCGCCGCACGGCGGCCTCCCAGCGAGCTAGCTCAGCCACTCGGTTGCGCGGACAGAGCAGCGCCTGCCCTGTCCAGTTCACAAGCTCTGCATGGCGAAGACCAGATACTTCTCCGCCATCAAGATAGATCCGGATGCTCCTGCCCAGTGCCATCGACCCGCCTCCGCGCGCCGCCACAACCTAGCGCAGATCGCGGGCCTGTTGCGCATGAACTTCTCCGACGCGGCGCATCCAGCGCACGTCCTCGGAGGGTCAGACGCCGCAGAAGGGTGTCGCCCGATCCATACGCTGAAGGCTGGCTCGAGGTCGCGACCTCAGTCGACCGCGATCGCGACCGCCGTGACGTCGGGGTACGAGAATCCCTGTTTGACGGCGAACGGCTCGTCAGCGGACGAGCACAAACCATCTTCACGCGTGGCCGCGCCGAAGAGCTCGAGGGCGAGCTCGAACGCTCCGGAGTGAGCGGCAACGGCCCGCAGGCATTTCGCCGCGAATGGATTGTCCGGCTGCGCCGCGCAGGAGATCGGCATCTGCTGGGGCTCGTACAGAGCAGACTCGTTGTCGAACGCCGAGCAGCCATCCCAAAGCATCTCAACATGAGCGCCACCTCTCAAGGGCGCGGATGGCAAACGCGTGGGCCACGCCGGGGGATCCCACGGATCGAGAGGGTTTTCTGCACCGTGGAAGGTCGCGTGTGCCTCGGTGGGCAGCTCTGTGTCGGAGGGTTCAGCTCGGAGCCGCGCGTGGATCCTGCATCGGCGGGAGCGCCGGGCAAGGCATGCTTGGGCGAGACGGTCTCACGAGGCGAAGCTCAGGACGCCTCGCGCGGCTCTTGGCGCGCGCGCCGGAACATGGCGATCCCGAGCAGGATCCCGCCCGCGACGATGGCGATGTCAGCGACGTTGAACACCGGCCAGCGGTGAAGGTGGATGAAGTCGATGACATAGCCGCGGACGCCGCGATCGATCGCGTTCCCGAGCGCGCCGGCGACGATGAGCGCGTACCCGGCCTGCTCGGTGACCGAAGCGCGGCGGCTGCTCCACCAGCCCAGGAGCACCACGCCGAGCACGATCATCGAGCACACCAGGAGGACCGCCACCTTCGCCGGCGACTGGATGCCCCGGAGCAGGCTGAAGGCCATGTCGCGGTTCTCGGCGTAGCGGAGATCGAGCACCCCCGGCACGATCGACAGGGGACCTCGCCGCTCGAGCGCGGCCTGCGCGACCGCCTTGGTCGCATGATCGCACCCCACCAAGGCCAGCGTGAACAGAATCAGGACCCAGCCCATCACACGTCGCGCCATGGCCGATGGAACACGGGGCCCCGGTGGATTCTTCCCGGTTTCTCGCGCGAGAGAGGACGGTCTGGAGCGAGCGCCGCCCCCGAGCGGGTTTCAGGCAAGGAAGCCCGGCAGCGGTCCGCAGTTCGGCTCGATGCCGATGCCGGTCGCGGCGTGGCCGAGCGCGTTCATCACGGACGTGAGCAGCTTGTTCGAGCTCTGCGCGGTGGTGTTGTTGATGTACTGGCCCACGTTCACGCCCAGGTTCTTCCCGCCGATGACCAGGTACTGCATGTCCCGCGGGTTGTGGCTGTGGTTCGTGCCGCTCTCGACGCCCCAGAGCAGGATCGTGTTGTCGAGCATCGTGCCGCTGCCCTCGCGGATGCCCGCGAGCCGCTTCGCCAGGTACGCGATGTGGCTCGCCCAGAAACGATCGAACAGCATGAAGGCCTGGCGCGTTGTCATCGACTCACCACCGACGCTGACGCTGTCGTTCGTGCGGCTGACGTGCGCGACAACGTCGTGCCAGCTCTGGCTGAAGCCGAGGAGGCCCTCGTGGTGGCCGCCGGAGAAGCTGAAGTGGTAGTCCGCGACCCGCGTGCGATCGCACGTGAACGCGCTCACGATGATGTCGGCCTGGATCTGCGCCCAGCGCGTGATCGTCGTCGCGTTGCTGGTGCTGCCGTTGTAGCCGGAGGTGTCCGCGCGCTCGCACGCCGCGCCGGCCGGGACCGACGTGCCGCCGCCCATGCCCGCGATGCGCTTCTCGAGCTCGAACAGCGCCTCCACGTGGAGCTCGAGCTTCTGGCGCTCGGCCTGGCCGAGGAAGCCCTGGATGGTCTTGAGCTCGCCCGTGTTGATCTGGAGGATGCGCTGGTCGGCCTTGCGCTTCGCGGCCGCGACGGCGTCCGACATGCCGCCGGGCGCGGGCGTCGGCGCGGCGCCGTCGAAGGTGACGCCGCTGAAGATCGTGCTGAACGCGCGCGCGGGGTCGGCCGTGTGGGTCATGGGCTGGCCGGGGCCGCTGTACGAGATGATATGGCGCTTGTCGGCGCCGCCGCGATCGGCGACGCACAGGTGGATGCTCGCGATCGGCGTGCCGCCGCGCAGGTCGGAGCTCTTGAGCAGGATCTGATCGAGCGAGGGGCCGTTCGCGTGGTGCGAGCTCTCGTCGATGAAGCGCGCGCCCGTGAACAGCTGCGCCATGCCGGCCTCGTGGTGATTCCCGACCGTCCAGGCATGGTCGAGCCGGCGCAAGAACAGCATGTTGCTCTCGAGGCCACGGAAATCGGCGAGCGGCTCCTGGAGCTGGAAACTCGACCCGCTGCCGGTCGGCCACCACTCGGGCGGGTGCGAGTCGGGCGTGAAGATCAGCACCAGCCGCTTGGGCACGACGGTCTGCGCCTCGACCTCGCGGTGGCGCAGCAGCGGCGCCAGGAAGATGGCGCCGGCCGCCGTCTTCAGGATGTCTCGTCTGGATACGTCGAAGGGCCTGGGCATGTTCGATCCTCGATGGCCGTAGCTAGTCGCGCACGCGCTCCAGCGTGCTCGGCGAAGAGAGGAGCGCCACGAGCAGGTCGCGCAGGAGACCGGTGCGATCCAGCGCCGCCGTGCCCCGCACGACCGGCGGAATACCGCGCGCCGACTCGACCTGGCCGAAATAGAAGCGGAAGGCCTGCCGCGCCACGCACTCGCGGACCCAGCTGCTGCGCGACAGCGCCTCCCCCAGCCCGGCGGCGCTGTCGTACTCGCCGTCGACGTCGGTGTTGAGCAGCAGGCTCACCGCGTTGATCGGCTGCGGCGCGGCCACGGGCTCGGTGAGCGACGGGCTCCTGTACTGCTCGAGCGTCCGATAGCGGCCCGCCCCGTCGAAATTCTCGAGCATGTAGCCGACGTTGTCGGTCAACGCGTGGCAGCTCCGGCAGGCCGGCTGCGCGGCGTGTGTATCGTACAGCTCGCGCGTGGTCTTCGGGGCCATGCGAAGCTCGCTCTCTTCGATCGGCGGCGGCGTGAAGTTGTCGGGCAACGTGATGTGCTGGCACAGCAGCTGATCGCGGATGAACAGGCCGCGGAGCGTCGGGGACGTGAGGTACTGCTTGGCGGTCTTCGAGAGCACGGATCCGAGGGAGAGCAGGCCGCTCCGCGCGGTGTCCGTCGCGCCCGAGGCGTCGCTGCGGTAAAACGCGGAGAGCGCCGGATCGACCTCGGGTACAGGCGCCGTGAGCAGGCTCGCGATCGAGCCCTCCATGCCTCCGTTCGCGCGGAGGAAGCTCTGCGTCTCGGCGAACATCGCCCCCTTCACATCGGCGAAGCCGGGGAACACGTCCTCGAACTTCTCCACCTCGGCCTCGAACGTGTGCAGCCGCAACCACTGGACGAGGAAGTGACCGAGCTGGTCGGCGGCGCCCGGCGTCGAGAGCAGCTGGTCGATGTGACCGGGAAGCAGCGCGGGATCGGCCAGCTCGCCGCGATCGGCGGCGGCGACCAGCGTCGCAGAGGGCGGCTCGCCGAGCACGCTGTACGAAAGGAAGGTCGCGATCTCGTGGTCCGTCAGCCGGAACGCCGCTTTCGCCTCGTCGCTCGGCGCGCCGATCTCGGTCCGGTACAAGAAATAGGGGGAGCTCAGCACGCCCTTCAGCACCCAGCGGAACGGCAGCGCCGGATCCCCGGACTCGGCGGCGAGATCGAACACTTCGCCATAACTGGTCAGGTCCTCCGCCGTCGCGGGCCGCCGGAACGCCTTGCTGACCGCCGCGCGCACGAAGTCCGTTTTGCACGTCGCGTCGACCTTGCCGCACGGGATCAGCGCGCTGAGCTGCCGCTCGCTGAGCGCGAGCACCGCGGCCTCGGCCTTGGCGGCGTACTGCTCGGCCAGGGTCACGCGGACGAGCCCGCTGGTGGACATGTTCGGATAGATGCCGTTGTCCGGCACGGGCTCCGGGTCCGAAATGTCGATCGACACGCCGAGCAAGCCCCGGACGGAGCGACCGTACTCCTCCGGGGTGAGCAGCCATGTCCGGGCGCGCAGCGCCGCGGAGGCGGGCGTGGGCGCCGCGTACGGCAAGCTCCCGTCGGCCTGCGGCGGGGGAACGTCGCTGCCTGTCTCGCCGACAGCCGCGCCCGAGGACGGATCGCCGAGCTGCCCGGTGCAGGCGGGCGCCAGAGAACCCAAGACGAAGATCCAGCCCAGAGAGCGAAAACGCATATCGGATCTCCACATGGGTGCGCGGCGCCGATCGGGACCGCTCCCGTCGAGGAGGCTGGAAGTCCAACGCCGTCGCAAATCAAACCGTCCGAAGCCACCTACCATCGTACAGCGTCATTGTTACGCTGCAGTGGATGGCGAAGATCCCGCTGCGCAAGACGACCTATCCAGAGCCGAGCAGAACGGTCCACTCGTATGGACAGTGAACGAGCAGTTGGCCGATTTCAACTCCAATCGGCCCGCCCGTGGCGCTCCTCGAGCACGATGGATGCGGACTCCCGGGCACCTGCGCGACAGCCCGCAGGTGCATCGTAAATCTGTTGCTCGGGCATATCGACAGCGCTCAGCCCTCTTGCCGGGCGCGCAGGCAGCAGGGGTCGAATCGTCGAGGAGAGGTGGATCCCGCGCGAGCACGGGCAGTCGCGCGCTCGCGGGCGTGACGCGTTGCAGAGGGTGGACGACGCGCCCTCGACGGCGGCACATCTCATCTCCGGTAGGGCCGGAGCAGGGCTGTGTTATCCTGCTGGAGGAGGATGGCCTCGCTTCCCTCGCCCGCGACACCTTCTTTGACGCTGCTCTCGGCGGGGCCGCCGTGCCCCGGGCGCAGGGACTTACCCTGGAAGCGGAAACACGATGCGCCATAGGCTTCTTCGCTGTCACGTCATCCCTGTGCTCGTGGCCCTCGCCGCCGGCTGCTCGGGCGGGGGGAGCCAGCCCAGCCCCGGCGCCGACGGCACCCATCTCCCACCAGATCAGCCGCCCGATTCTCCGCCTGATCAGCCGCCCGATTCTCCGCCTGATCAGGCGCCCGATTCTCCGCCTGATCAGCCGCTCGGACCTGAGCAGCAGGAGGAGCTCGGCGCCTTGCTCGCCGAGCGGGAGGCCTCGGCGAACATGACCGCCGACGACTTCGCCTCGCGGTACCCCGTCCCCTTCGCGTCGGGCGTGTCCTACGCACCGGCGGACGCCGCGGGCCTCTCGCTCCTCCAGGACACCGCGCTCGCACTCGACCAGGACGAGCTCGCGAAGCTCTCCGAGAACGGCTTCGTCATCTCTGGCAAGAAATCCTTCCCGACGTTCGTCTATGGCTACGACAGCATCTACGGGCTCGACCTGCCGCTCTATGTGTCGGCGGACTCGATCCTGTTCGCGGTCCACCGCTCGTACGACGCGATCCTGAAGTCGCTGGAGGCTGCCTCGCTCGCGCCCGAGCTCGGGAAGATGCTGAAGGAGATGCGCGCGCAGCTCGCCGAGGGCGCCGGAGGAGAGCTCGACGCCGAGGCGCGCGCGGACGCGGACCTCTTCACGGCCGTCGCGCTCGCGCTGATCGAGGGCACGCCGGTCGCCCCCGTCGCGGGCGCCGACGCCGCGACGATCGACGCGCTCGTCGCGGGCGCCGAGGCCCACCAGGGCATGGCGGAGGTCCGCCTCTTCGGCACGGACCGGCTCATGGACTTCTCGCAGTTCGAGCCTCGGGGCCATTACGTCGACTTCGCGCGTCCCGAGCTGGCGCGCTACTTCCGCAGCATGATGTGGCTCGGCCGCGTCGACTTCCGCTTCCTCGAGACCCAGAGCGACGGCTCGCAGGTCCTACAGCGGCGGCAGCTCGAGGGCGCGTACGTGCTGCGCGCCCTCGCCGGCGCGGAGACCCTCGCCCGCTACAAGCGCATCGACGACGCGATCCAGGCCTTCGTCGGCGAGAGTGACTACATGACCCTGCCGGAGCTCGACGACCTGCTCGCCGATCTCGGCCTCAGCGACGCCTCGGGCCTCGCCGGCGTCCCGGACGCGCGCATCATCGAGGTCATCGTGAAGGAGGGCCACGGCACGCAGCGGATCGCGAGCCACATCATGATCAACGGGCTCTCGAAAGGCACATTGCCCCTCTCGTCGAGCTTCGCGCTGCTCGGTCAGCGGTACGTCGTCGACTCCCACGTCTTCTCGAACGTCGTCTACGACCGGGTGAAGGGCGGCGCCGTCAAGCGCATGATGCCGAACCCGCTCGACGTGGGCTTCGCCGCGCTCGGCAATGATCAAGCGGGTCAGCTGCTCGCGCCCGAGCTCAGGCAGTTCCCCTATGCGCCCGACCTGCACATGATGCGCGTGCTCGTCGACGCGCACCCCGGGGACTTCTGGGGCAAGAACCTCTACAACCGCTGGCTCGGCGCGCTGCGGGAGCTGTCGCCGGCCCGGGCGCTCGGCGACGGCGAGGGGCTGCCGGGCGTGGCCAGGACCGAGGCGTGGGGCCGGCGCCTGCTGAACACCCAGCTCGCCTCCTGGGCCGAGCTCCGCCACAACACCCTGCTCTACGCCAAGCAGTCGTACACGGGCGGGGCTCAGTGCGAGTTCCCGGACGCGTACGTCGACCCGTACCCGGCGTTCTTCGCGCGCGTCGCCGAGCTGGCCGAGCACGGCGCCGAGATCGCCAGCACGCTCGATCTGTCGGGCGCGTCGCCGCTCACCGAACCGCAGCTCGAACAGCGTCTGTCGGCGTACTTCTCGCGGCTCCGCGACGTCGCGCAGACGCTCGGTGAGATGGCCGCGAATGAGCGCGCCGGCCTGCCCCTCACGCCGGAACACCTCGATTTCATCAACCAGGCCGTCAGGCTCCGGAGCGGTTGTGGCGGCGGCCCGGCGGTGGGCGCCGACGGGTGGTACGCGCAGCTCTTCTTCGATCAGATGAACAGCGTGGCGCAGGATCCGACGATCGCCGACGTGCACACCCAGCCGACGGACGAGGGCGGCGCGTCGGTCGGCCGCGTGCTGCACGTGGCCACCGGCCTGCCGCGGCTCATGGTCGTGACGGCCGATCCCTGCGGCGGCGCGCCTCGCGCGTTCGTGGGGCTCGCCTCGTCCTACTTCGAGAAGATCACCGGGGACTTCGAGCGCCTGACCGATCAGGAGTGGGCCGGTGAGCTCAAGAATGCGACGCCCGACGACGTGCCCTGGATGAAGGCTCTCGTCTCCCGCTGATCCCGTGTCCGCGGGCCTCACTTCCAGTCGGGTGATCAGACCGCCTTTCGCGGCTTCTTCACCGCGCGGAGCCTGCCTGTCGCCGGGTCGCCGCACCACAGGCGGCCGCTCGCGTCCGCCTCGACGCCGGAGAGGCGCACGCTCTCCGGCAGCGCGAGCCGGTCCAGGACCTCGCCGCTCCGGGGATCGACGCGGCGGAGCTCCGACGGCGCGCCCTCCTCCTCGCACATCACGCCGTGCCAGAGATCGCCGTCGGTCCACGTGACGCCGGTGACGAGACGATCGGAGACGAGCGTGCGGAGGACGGCCCCGCGCTCGGGATCGATCTTGAGGATCTTCCGCTCGCGGTAGATGCCCGCATAGAGCGCGCCGTCGGCCCACGCGAGCCCGCTCACGGGCGTCGCGTCGAAGCCCGGCACCTCGCCGACCGCGGCCCCGCTCGCGGGATCGATCTTCCGGATCCTGCCGCCCCCGACGACCCACAGGTGGTGCCCGTCGAACGCCACCCCGGCGCTTGCGGGCGCCTTCAGGCGACGCAGCACGCGGCCGCTCTCGGGCTCGGCGGACAGGAGATCTCCGCGATCGCCGTGCGCGAACCACACCGCCTGTCCGTCGAACGCGACCCCGTGGATCGACTCCACCCCTTCGAACGTGCGCTCCGCGATGATCTCGGCCTGCCGGGCTTTCACTGTCCACTCCTTCCTCGCCCCGCGCACTCAACGCGCACTCAACCAGGAAGCGCGAGCCCGAGGAGCAACATTTGTGACGCGATCGACAGCGCCGCTCTGGGCCTCGCGTAGCGCCGCGAGGGGCCGCTGCCGGTGACCTCGACGGCGCGCGCGAGCGAGAGCTCCGCGAGCGCGCGCTGCACCGTGCGCGCGCTCTTGCCGAGCGCGGCGCCGATGGCCGAGGCGCTCCACGCGGCGCCGTCCGAGAGGAGCGCGCGGATGGCGCCCGCGTCGCCCGGATCGAGCGGCGCGAGGACGACCACCTCCACACCCGCGCCGAGCTCCCAGCGGTACGCGTTCCCGAGCGCGCGCACGACCCCGACGCCGCCGAGCTCGGCGCGCAGGCGCCCCACCTCGACGCGCAGCCGCCGCCGGTGGGACTCGTTGACCGCGCGAACGCCGAACGCCGCGCGCGCGAGGTCGTCGCTCGCGATCGCCGCCGGGTGAGCGCGCGCGAGCGCCTCGAGCAGGGCGAACAGGACCGGCCGGCGCGCGAGGTCGGCCCGCACCTCGCCGGCGTCGAGCACACGGCGGCGGAGCGCGTCCACGACGACCCGCCCCGCGGGCGCGGCGACCAGGGCCTCGACGTCGGCGAGGCGCACGGGCTCGTCGCGGCCGCCCCGGACGAGGCGCGCCACGGGCTCGTCGTGCGCGCGGAGGAAGCGCTCGGCCTCGGCGATGAGCAGCGGATGTCCGCTTGCCCGCGCCCACGCCGCGGCCTGCTCGGCGGCGCGCCGCGCCGAGGACGCGCGCACGAGCCGCGCGTGCACCTCGGCGCGCACGAGCGCCAGCGCGGCCCTGGTGAACACCGGCGCGTCGCTCGTGACCGTGGCCTCGGCGGCCGCGAGCGCCCGCTCCGCCTCGGCGACGCGGCCTTCGAGGAGCGCGGCCCGCGCCGCGCCCAGGCGAGCCCACGCCGCGTTCGTGAGATCGCCGGCGCGCTCGAGGGCATCACCCGCCTCGACGAGCCCCTGCCACGCCTCGCCGATCTCCCGCTGCGCGAGCGCGATCTCCGCGAGGGCCGCGCTCGAGCGCGCCCGGGCGCGCTCGGCGCCCGCAGCAGCAAACGCCCGCGCGGCGCGGCCGAGCGCGGCCTTCGCCTCCGGATAGGCGCCCATCTGCGCGAGCGCGATCCCGCGGAGCGCGAGCGCGTGTGGACCTCCGAAGGGGCCGACCACCTTCAGCGCGTCGAGCGCGTCGCCCGCCGCGAGCGAGCGGGCCGCCAGCGCGCCGAGCTCGGCGGGGACCTCGGCCGTCGCATCCATCGCGGCAGCGTCGCACGCCCGGCGGCGCGCGCCAACGGATCGCGACATCGATGTTGCTGTCGCGGCCAGAGGCGCCGTGGTCATTTCCACGGGTCAGCGGCCGGCGCGGCGAGGCGCCGCGCGCGCCGCCCACAGGAGGAGATCCCCATGTGCCCTGCGTGCCTCGCGTCCATCGGATGGGTCCTCGCCCAGGCGGCCTCCGCCGGCGCGGTGACCGCGATCGCCGTCAAGAAGCTCCGGAACCGGAACCATGGCAGGAGCGCCGCCGGCGCCCCCGCGTCGAAGGGAGAGCGCCGATGAGCCGCGCCAAGGTCGTTTCAAGGGAAGAGTGGCTGGCGGCGCGCCTCGCGCTGCTGGAGCGAGAGAAAGAGCACGACCGGCGGCGCGACGCGCTGAGCGCCGCGCGCCGCGAGCTGCCATGGGTGAGGGTCGACAAGGCCTATGTGTTCGACGCCCCTTCAGGCAAGCTGACGCTGCGCGAGCTGTTCGGCGAGCGCCGGCAGCTCCTCGTCTACCATTTCATGTTCGCGCCGAGCTGGGAGGAGGGCTGCAAGAGCTGCTCGTACGTGGCCGACAACATCCAGGGTGGCCACGTCCACCTGGCCGCCCGCGACACGGCGTATTGCGCCGTCTCCCGCGCGCCGCTCGCCAAGATCGAGCCGTTCAAGGCGCGAATGGGCTGGACGTTCCCGTGGGTCTCCTCGGGCGAGACGGACTTCAACTATGACTATCACGTCTCGTTCCGTGAGGAGGAGCGCGCTCGAGGAGAGATGGAGTACAACTTCAAGAAGGCGAGCTCCCCCTTCCCCGAGGCCCCTGGGCTGAGCGTCTTCGCTCGCGAAGGCGACGAGGTCTTCCACACCTACTCGACCTACGCGCGCGGGCTCGATGTCCTGATCGGCACCTACAACTACCTGGATCTCACGCCCCTCGGCCGGGACGAGGCCGCGCTCCCTTTCACGATGGCGTGGGTCCGCCATCACGACAGGTACCCCACGACGTCAGGCACCTCGCGAAGCGAAGCCGCTAAGGAAGGCGGCTCGTGTGGGTGCGCCGCTCCCGCGCGCGGGCCCGGGTGACCCGGACTCCTCACGGATTCCGCGCGGATCACGCGCGCCGGCCGCGGTGCGCGGGGCCCGACCCCCGGTTTGTTGGCCGGTCCGGCCGCCTCGACGGACACTGGCGAGACGGTCGCGATGAAGAAGTGGAGCTTCCTGGCCCTGGGGCGCAGCTACGAGATCACGGATTATGGCCCCAGGTTCGGGATCGAGGTCACACGGGACGGCTACACCGTGTGGACCGGCTACCGTGACGGAGCGCGGCTCGTGACGGACACGAGCACCCTGCCGTCGCGCGAGCTCGTGGCGCTCCGCGAGGAGCTCGTGCTGCGGGCGAGCTCCTGGAGCGCCGCCCCGGGGGCGGACGCGGGTCTGCGCGCGCGCCGGCCGCGGCGCGCGGTCGAGCAGCTCGATCTGCTCGGGGCGCCGCTGCTCGGCGGCTGCCCGCGCTGAGACGACGCGAGCGCGTCCGCGGCATCGGCTGAGAGCGCTCGCCCCGTACAGGTCGCCGGACTGGATTCCGTTTCTGCCACAATTTAGCTCGGGACCATCGGCAACCCCCGCCCACACGGAACCTCATCCGAGCACGTCGCGCAGCCAACCAGAGCGGGCCAGATCCGTCTAAAGTGCGCCGCCATGGCCAACCCGATCGACGCCGATCCCAACCGTCAGAGAGAAACCCCCGCCCAGAGAGACGGCAACGCCCAGCAGCGCGACACCCCCGCCGCATTTTTCCGCGGCAACCCGGCGCCGGACGCCCGCACCGGCATGCACCCGATCGCGTTGCGCCGCGCCTTCGCCGATCACCTGCACTACTCGCGCGCCCGGGAGTCCATGTCCGCCACGTCGTTCGACAGGTACGTCGCGCTCGCCCTCTCGGCGCGCGACCGCCTCGTCGACCGGTGGACGAAGACGCAGCACACCTACTACGAGCAGGACGTCAAGCGCGGCTACTACCTCTCCGCAGAGTTCCTCCTCGGCCGGGCGCTCGTCGCCAACCTGCAGGCGCTCGACATCTACGACAGCTACAAGACCGTGCTCGGCGAGCTCGGCCTCGACCTCGATGAGCTCGTCGAGCAGGAGCCCGACGCCGGGCTCGGCAACGGCGGCCTCGGGCGGCTCGCCGCCTGCTTCCTCGACTCCATGGCCACGATCGGCCTGCCCACCTACGGGTACGGCATCCGGTACGAGTTCGGCATCTTCGAGCAGGTGATCCGCGACGGCTACCAGGTCGAGCGCGCCGACGAGTGGCTCCGCTTCGGCAATCCCTGGGAGATCGAGCGCCCCGAGCACGCCGTCCCGGTCTCATTCGGCGGCTACACCGAGCGCGTCCCCGACAAGCGCGGCGGCTTCCGCGTGGTCTGGCGCCACTCCGAGCAGGTCATCGGCGTCCCGTTCGACACGCCCATCGCGGGCTACCAGTCGAACACCGTCAACACCCTCCGCCTCTGGTCGGCCCGCGCGGGCGAGGAGTTCGACTTCGAGCTCTTCAACGCCGGCGACTACGTGCACGCCGTCCACGAAAAGAACCAGTCGGAGGTCATCTCCAAGGTCCTCTACCCGAACGACAACTTCGACAAGGGCAAGGAGCTGCGCCTCCGGCAGGAGTACTTCTTCGTCGCCTGCTCCATCGCCGACATCGTGAACCGCTACAACCGCGTCCACCCGGATTTCTCGCGCTTCGCCGAGAAGAACGCGATCCAGCTGAACGACACGCACCCGGCCATCGCGATCGCCGAGCTGATGCGCGTCCTCATCGACGACCACCTGCTCCCCTGGGAAGACGCGTGGAAGCAGACGGTCGGCGCCTTCGGGTACACGAACCACACCCTGCTGCCCGAGGCGCTCGAGCGCTGGCCCGTCGCGCTCTTCGAGCGGCTCCTGCCGCGGCACCTCGAGATCATCTACGAGATCAACCGGCGGTTCTTGCGCGAGGTCATGGACGCCCACCCGCAGGACCAGGACCGCGTGGCGCGGATGTCCCTCATCGAGGAAGGCCACGAGCGCCACGTGCGCATGGCCCACCTCGCGGTCGTCGGCTCGCACTCGGTGAACGGCGTGGCCAAGCTCCACTCCGAGCTCGTCAAGCGCGACCTGCTCCGCGACTTCTACGACCTCTGGCCCGAGCGGTTCAACAACAAGACGAACGGCGTCACGTTCAGGCGATGGCTGCTCGCCTGCAACCCCGCGCTCGCCGCGCTCGTCACCGAGAAGGTCGGCCCGAAGTGGGTGACGGAGTTCGAGCGGCTGCGCGAGCTCGAGCGCCACCTCGACGACCCGGAGTTCATCGAGCGGATCGCCGCGGTGAAGCGCGCGAACAAGGTGGCGCTCGCGAAGGTCATCGCGCAGGAGCTCGACATCCACGTCGACCCCTCCTCGATCTTCGACGTCCAGATCAAGCGCCTCCACGAGTACAAGCGCCAGCTGCTCAACGCGCTCCACATCGTCGCGCTCTACCTGCGCCAGAAGCGCGGCGAGCAGATCACGCCGCGGACCTTCATCTTCGGCGCCAAGGCGGCGCCCGGCTACCGGCAGGCGAAGCTCATCATCAAGTTCATCCACGCCGTCGCCTACGTCGTGAACGGCGACCGGCGCCACACCGGGCTCCGGGTCGCGTTCATGCCGAACTACCGCGTCTCGCTGGCCGAGCGCATCATCCCCGCCGCCGACATCTCCGAGCAGATCTCGACCGCGGGCATGGAGGCGTCCGGCACCGGCAACATGAAGCTCGCGCTGAACGGCGCGCTCACCGTCGGCACGCTCGACGGCGCGAACATCGAGATCCGCGACGCCGTCGGCCCGGAGAACTTCTTCCTGTTCGGCCTGACCGCCGACGAGGTCATCGCCCGCCGCGGCGAGCACTTCGAGGGGCGCACCGCGGTGGCCGCCGACCCGGAGCTGCGCGAGGTGATCGAGCTCATCTCGTCGGGGTTCTTCTCCCCGGAGTACCGCGAGCTCTTCCAGCCCCTGCTCGACCGGCTCCTCGGCCGGGACGAGTACATGATGCTCGCCGACTTCAAGGCCTACTCCGCCTGTCAGCGCGAGGTGGAGGCGGCCTACGCCGACCGGCAGAGCTGGCTGCGCAAGTCCGCGCTCAACATCGCGCGCGTGGGCGAGTTCTCCTCGGACCGCACGGTGCGCGAGTACGCGCGCGACATCTGGGGCCTCACGCCCGTCGAGATCGACCTCGGCGCGGCCATGTCGCTCGTGTGACGGCGCCGGCGCGCCCTCCGCCGCGGGCCGCTCGCGCGCCCGCGGCGGGGCGGCCGCGCCCCGCCAGCCGGAGCCAGCCGCACCAGGCCGGCGCCCGCGAACGAACCCAGCAGCAGCCTCGGCCCGGTTCCACGAGCCGTGCGCCGCGGCGGACGGAAAATCCAGGCCCGCGCGTGGCGAAGGGCGCCGCGGCGGAGCATGCTTCCGGGGCATGAGCCAGCTTCGTCGGCCGCTCGCCGGGGCGGGGCTCTTGCTATCCTTCCCGACGGATTTATGCCGAACGATCCTGAGGAAAGAGAAGACAGGCAGGGCGACCTCGCGACGGAGCGGGAACGGAAAGTCGAGAAGCCCCGCCGCTACAAGGTCGTGTTCCACAACGACGACTACACGACGATGGAGTTCGTCGTGCTCGTCCTCATGAAGTTCTTCCACCGCACCGAGACGGAGGCCACGCACATCATGCTGAGCGTGCACCACCGCGGCCACGGGGTCGCCGGCGTGTACACGAAGGATGTCGCCGAGACCAAGGTCGCCCAAGTACAGGACTTCGCCAAGGAGCACGGGATGCCCCTTCGGTTGACCGCCGAGCCGGAATGACCATGCGCATCAGCCCCGAAGTTGAGATCGCCTTTTCGCTCGCCACCCGGGAGGCCTCGCGCCGCCGGCACGAGTTCGTGACCATCGAGCACCTGCTCTACGCGCTGCTCTTCGACGAGGAGACGGCCGAGGTCCTCCGGCACGCGGGGGGCGACACCCCGCTGCTCAAGAAGAAGCTCGAGCGCTTCCTCGACGAGGAGATCGAGGTGCTGCCGGAGGACGCGGACACGAGCCCGACGCTCTCGCTCGGGTTCCAGCGCGTGGTCGGCCGCGCCGCGATGCACGTGCAGTCCTCGGGCAAGAAGGAGCTCAAGGGGGCGAACGTGCTGGTGGCGATGTTCGCCGAGCGCGACTGCCCGGCGGTGACGCTCCTCGGCGAGCAGGGCATCAGCCGCTTCGACGTCGTGAACTACATCTCGCACGGCATCTCGAAGACGGGCCAGGACGACGGCCTCCGGGAGGAGCCGCCGGAGGAGGGCGGCGAGCCCGGCGCCGCGCAGCCGATCAAGGATCCGCTCGCGGCGTTCACGATGAACCTCAACAAGGAGGCGGCCGAGGGCCGCATCGACCCGCTGGTCGGCCGCGAGAACGAGGTCGCCCGCACGATCCAGGTGCTCGCGCGGCGGCGCAAGAACAACCCCCTGCTCATCGGCGACGCCGGGGTCGGCAAGACGGCGATCGTGGAGGGGCTCGCGCAGCGGATCGAGAAGAAGGACGTGCCCGCGCCGCTCAAGGACGCGACCGTCTACGCGCTCGACATGGGCGCGCTCCTCGCCGGCACGAAGTACCGCGGCGACTTCGAGAACCGCCTCAAGGCGGTGCTGCGCGCGCTGGAGAAGCAGCCGGGCTCGGTGCTCTTCATCGACGAGATCCACACGATCATCGGCGCCGGCGCCGCGAGCGGCGGGACGATGGACGCGTCGAACCTGCTCAAGCCCGCGCTGGCCTCGGGCCGCCTGCGCTGCATCGGCGCGACGACGTTCCAGGAGTACCGCGGCCACCTCGAGCGCGACAGCGCGCTCGCGCGGCGGTTCCAGCGCATCGAGGTGCCGGAGCCCTCGGTCGACGAGACGGCGCAGATCCTGAAGGGCCTGCAGAAGCGCTACGAGGAGTTCCACAAGATCACGTACACGGCCGAGGCGATCGACGCCGCGGCCAAGCTGTCGGCGCGGTACCTGCAAGATCGCCGGCTGCCCGACAAGGCGATCGATCTGCTCGACGAGGCGGGCGCGGCGGCGCGCCTCCGCCACGGCGACGGGTACACGGTCGAGGCGGCGGACATCGAGCTCGTCGTGGCGAAGATGGCGCAGATCCCGCCGCGCCAGGTGTCGACGTCGGACAAGGCGCAGCTCAAGGATCTCGAGCAGTCGCTGCGCTCGGTGATCTTCGGGCAGGACGAGGCGGTGAAGCAGCTCTCGTCGGCGATCAAGCTGTCGCGCGCGGGGCTGCGCGCGCCGGAGAAGCCGATCGGCTCGTTCCTGTTCTCGGGCCCGACCGGCGTCGGCAAGACCGAGCTCGCGAAGCAGCTCGCCAGGGCGCTCGGCATCGGGTTCCTGCGGTTCGACATGAGCGAGTACCAGGAGCGCCACACCGTCTCGCGGCTCATCGGCGCGCCGCCGGGCTACGTCGGCTTCGACCGCGGCGGCCTGCTCACGGAGGCGGCGGCGAAGACGCCGCACGCGGTGCTGCTGCTCGACGAGATCGAGAAGGCGCACCCGGACGTGTTCCAGGTCCTGCTCCAGGTGATGGACCACGGCACGCTGACCGACAACAACGGCAAGAAGAGCGACTTCCGCCACATGGTGCTGATCATGACGAGCAACGTGGGCGCGCGGGAGCTCGCGCAGGCGCGCGTCGGCTTCGGCGAGCGAGGGACGGCGGGCGACGACGACAAGGCCTACAAGAACACGTTCAGCCCGGAGTTCAGGAACCGGCTGGACGCGCGCATCATGTTCCGGCCGCTGGATCCGTCGGTCATGGGCAGCATCGTGGACAAGTTCGTCGGCGAGCTCGCGGCGATGCTGGCGGATCGGTCGGTGACCGTCGAGGTGACGGACCGGGCGCGGGCAGAGCTCGCGACGCGAGGGTACGATCCGGCGAACGGGGCGCGGCCGCTCGGGCGCGTCATCGAGAACGACATCAAGCGGCGGCTCGGGGACGAGCTGCTCTTCGGGGCCCTCGAGAACGGGGGGAACGTCGCGGTCGACTTCGAAGGCGGGGAGTTCACGTTCACGTTCTCGGCGGCTAGCGGGGGGAGCGGGGGGAGCGCGGAGAAGGCGAAGGCGAACGGGGCGGCGGTCGAGCCGGAAGCCGTCGGCTAGGACGGCTGCGACGGAGCCAGCGGGGAGGGGGTGCCCGTGCGCGCGGGCGGCGGGGGCCCCTCCCACGAACTCGCGCCTTTTGAGAGGCGATTGCCGTGAGTACGGGAGAGGTGGGCCGGGAGGGATAGCTGCGATGCGGGCCGGCGCTCGGGTTCGTGGGGCCCTACCCCGCCGCCCGCGCGCACGGGCACCCCCTCCCCGCTGGCTCTTCCAAGGGGGACAAAGGGGGTAACGGGGGCGGGGTCAGTTCAGGGAGTGCGGCATCGCCAGGGTGAACGACGCGATCTCGGCGTCGAAGACGCGGCCGTCAGGGCGGTGCATCTGGTAGGTGCCGCGCATCGTGCCGCGCGGGGTCTCGAGCACACAGCCGCTCGTGTACTCGAAGTGCTCGCCAGGCTTGAGCGAGGGCTGCTGGCCAACGACGCCAGGGCCGCGCACCTCCTCCACCTTCCCGCTGCCGTGCGTGATGATCCAGTGCCGCGTCCTCAGCTGGGCAGGCTCGGTGCCTTCGTTCGCGATCCGCACGGTGTAGGCAAAGACGTAGCGGTGCTCCGTCGGGGATGACTGCGTGGGGACGTAGACCGTCGAGACGGTGACCCGGATGCCCTGCGTGATGGCCGTCGACACAACCACGCACTGCCACCGCTGCGGCGCGCGCACAAGGGCCCGGCCGCGCAGCACCCGCACAAGGGCCCGGCCGCGCAGCGCGCGCAAGGGCCCGGCCGCGCAGCGCGCGCAAGGGCCCGGCCGCGCAGCGCGCGCAGAGCCGGCAACCGGCAAGGAGCGCCGCGGCTCGGCGTGACGACGAGACGGCCAGGCTCCGGGAGACCCGGCGTTGACAGCTTCCGGGCTCATCCGCACGTTTCGGTGAACCTTGGGTCGACGAACCGTGGAGGACCCGCCGTGGGCGAACAGAACCGTATCTGTGTTCGAGATGCAGTTGGCGAGCCGTTCGTCCCGATCGCGATCCTGCCGCCGGCGCGCGGCGAGAGGGCGGCGATGATCCAGAACGGCGATCCCACCTCCGGAGAGGCGGAAAATCACGGCCTCGGGCTCACGGCCATCGGCCCCGTCATGCCGGAGCGCAAGATCCGCGAGTGGGCCCTCGTCCTCCAGTCGAGCGAGCTTTGGCACGCCGTGCGGTACACGCCGGCGGGCTGGGTGCTCCTCGTGCGCGACGAGGACTACGCCCTCGCCGCAGGCTCGATCGATCGGTACGAAGCGGAGAACCGCAACTGGCCCCCGCTCCGCCCGCGCGAGCGGCTGCGCCACCCTCCGTCCATGGTCGCCGGCGTCGCGTTCGCCGCGCTCGCCCTCTTCTTCTTCCTCGTCACCGGGCCCGCGAGCGGCGGCGGACGCTGGTTCCAGCGCGGCGCGTCCGTCGCCGACCTCGTCGTGGGACCGGAGCCGTGGCGCGCCATCACCGCGCTCACGCTGCACGCCGACTCGGCCCACGTGATCGGCAACGTCATCTCCGGGACGGTCTTCGCGTCCGCCGTGCAGCGCCGCCTCGGGCCGGGCGGCGCCGCGCTCGCCGTGGTCGCCTCGGGCGCGCTCGGGAACTTCGCGAACGCGCTCTGGCACCAGAGCCTGGGCCAGCACCACGCCTCGATCGGCGCCTCCACCGCGGTGTTCGGCGCGATCGGGCTGCTCGCCGCCACGCAGCTGATGCTCGACCGCGCACACGACAAGGAGAGCGGCGAGAAGCGCCACCTCCTCCACCTCGTCGCGCCGCTCGTGGGAGGCCTCGCCCTCCTCGGCGCCCTCGGCGCGAGCCCACGCTCCGACCTCGGCGCGCACGCCTTCGGGTTGCTCAGCGGCGCCGCGATCGGGGTCGTCGCCGGCCTCTCCCTGCGCAACCGGCCCGCGCCGCGGCGCCCCGTCGTCCAGGTCGCGCTGGGCGCGACCGCGGCGGCGCTCGTCCTCGGCGCGTGGCAGATCGCGCTCATCGCCTGAGCGCGCGACCGCTGCGACGCTCGCCCTCGGCGCGTGGCGCGCGCTCATCGCCTGCGCGCGACCTCAGTCGACAGGCCAGATCCCCACGGTGCCGCCGACCCAGGTCAGGTCGCGGTTGTGATCGACGCCGAGCATCCTCCCGCGCGAGAGCCGCACCAGGTTGAGGACGAGCGATGGCTCGGGCTCGTCCGGCGCACGCAGGAACATCATCCGCACCTCGGCCTTCACCCCGTTCCCGTCCGGCATCGCGAGCGCCGGCTCGTACGCGACCTTCTCCTGGAGCAGCCAGCCCGAGCGCTCCCCCTCCGGGATCGCGGCGATGTCCTCGGGCGTGACATCCACCTTCACCCCGGAGCCCGCGAAGGAGAACAGCGGCTTGAGCACGTAGCGCTCGAGATCCAGCGGCGCGCCCTCCAGCGCGCTCAGCGCCCGCGCCCGGGGGAGCGCGGGGTGATCGATGTAGGGCAGCGTGTACTTCGACCAGGTCCAGTACCAGTTCGGGTGCGAGCACCACGTGACGTCCAGCGGATCGCCGTACCGGAACGGGAGCTCGACCCGCTTCGACAGGAGCTCGTCGAACACGACGCGGTTGTACAGCCGGCGGACCTGGACGAGCCGCCCGCCGACGCGGCGGAACAGCCGGTCCCCCTCCCGCACGAGCGCCGTCGGACAGACGGCGTCGACGCCGACGAGGAGCTTCGTCGCCACGAAGTCGGGGTACGTCTTCTGCTTCTCCGGCGCGAGGTCGAGCAGGACCACCGACTCTTCAGGCTCTCCCGCGAGGATCGCGCGGCGGAGCTGCGCGAGGACGTCGGCGGTGCTCCGGCCGCCGAAGCAGCACGACCAGCGCCGGTCGAGGCCCGGCATCCCGGCGAGCACCTCGGCCATGATCTCGACCTGGACGAGCATGAGCGCGTAGAGCGACGGGAACGCCTGCAGCTCGACCACCTTGCCCGTGAGCTCGCCGTCCGGGCCGCGCACGATCGCGAAGTCGACCTGCACGCAGTTGGGGAGCGGATCCATGCCCGGGACGTCGAGGTGCGCAGGGATGGCGCGCTTCATCCGCTCGATGAGCGCGGGGCTCGAGATCTGTCGCACGATCTCCGTCGCGGAGCGCTCGAGGTCGTCGCGCAGCCCGTGGGGCAGGAACAGCGGCGTCTCGGCGACGCGGAACGGGATCGCGCACCCGAGCCGCCGCTCGAGCCGGCCGAGGTAGTCCGCGTAGGTCGACGGCCCGAAGGCAGCATTGAACGCGCGCCGGAAGGTGGGGTCCATGTATTTGTATTTTGTTGGTATCACGGTAACGCGCGCGGCTGAACGACCCGCCGGGCGCCTCCAGCAAGAGCGCGCCGGGGGCTCCCCGCGGTCCGATCCGGCTTGAGGCCGCGGGCACGGCGACTACAGTCGCCGCGAACCCCGCCGAGGCCTCCCACGATGATCAAGCTCCGCTCCGCCATGGTTTTGCCGCTCGTCGCCGCGCTCGCCGCGGCGTGCTCGAAGACCCCCGAGCCGACAGCCACATCCGCGCCGGAGGCCCCGGCGACCAGCAAGCCCGCCGCGCCCGCCGAGGCGGCGCCCGCCCCGAAGCCGGCGCCGGCCAGCGGCCAGCAGGCGGGCGGCGCGCTCGCGTGGGACGCCCCGGCGAGCTTCGAGAGCGCGCCGAACCCCAACTCGATGCGCAAGGCCACGTACAAGATCAAGCGCGCCGCCGGTGACGCCGAGGACGCCGAGCTCAGCGTGAGCCAGGCGGGCGGCAGCGTGGACGCGAACATCACGCGCTGGGCCGGCCAGTTCTCCCAGAAGAGCGACGATTCCCCCAAGCGCACCGACCTCAAGGCCGGCGATCTCAAGGTCACCATCGTCGAGGTGAAGGGGACGTTCGCCGGCTCCGGGATGCCCGGCATGCCCGCGTCGGATCCGAAGCCGAACTACGCCCTCCTCGGCGCGATCGTCGAGACGCCCTCCGGCGATCCCTGGTTCTTCAAGATGACCGGCCCCGAGAAGACGGTCACCGGGGCGCGCGCCGACTTCGACAAGCTCGTGAACAGCCTGCGCCTGAAGTGACGCCGCAGCGCGGCGCGTGGACCACGCGCCGCGCCCCTCAGTACGCGATCTCCCCGTCGAAGAACCGCGCGAACGCCTGCGGGAGCGCCGCCGCGCCGCCCTCCGCGAGCGGCGGTCGCGCGCTCGAGAGCGTCTGCCAGAGGAGGATCGTCTCCCGCGGGCGCTCCTGCGCGATCCCGCGCAGCGCGGCGAGCGCCTTGGCGCTGTACGTGACCTCCCCCGGCACGCCGATCAGCCGCTCCACCTCGGGGATCGCGGCGATGGACGCGGGGGTCGGCATGCCGTAGCCGGGGCCGATCGCGCGGTGATCGATCTCGAAGCGGACCGGCGGGAGCCGGCGCCGGGTGAAGCGCGGCGCGCGCCGGGCGAGCAGGCGCTTCATGCTGCCGATCTCGTACCGGACGACGGCGCGGTTCGACGCGATGCGCTCGGTGATGCGAACGCCGACGATCGTGGTCGGCCAGCCGAGCACCGCGGCGCCCAGCGTGAGCCCCGCCAGCGTGCCGCCCGTCCCCGAGGGGACGACGATGCGATCGGGCCGCGGGGCCTCGCCGCGCTGGACCTGCTCCGCGAGCTCGAGCATCGCGTCGACGTAGCCGAGGCACGGGAGGGCGGACGAGGCGCCCGGCAGGATGAAATACGGCCGGTCGGCCCGTCGCAGCGCGCGGATCGCCCGGACCGCGGTGGTCGCGTACCCGCCCCCATGGACGAGCTCGGCGCCGCTGGCCGCGTCGGCGAGGAGCGCGCCGCGGCCGAACCGGGTGATCGGCTGATCGAACAGGACCGCGGTGACGGCGAAGCCGAGCGCGCGGCCGAAGAGGGCCGTGGCGGTGACCTGCGTCGACGCCAGCCCGCCGACGGTGACGAGCGTCCTCGCGCCGCGCCGCTCCGCGTCGGCGAGCAGGAACTCGAAGCGACGCACCTTGTTGCCGCCGTAGAGCGGCGAGATCAGATCGTCGCGCTTCACCCAGACGCCGCCGCGGCCGAGGTACTTCTCGATCGCGGCGCACGGGACGACCGGCGTCGGCGCGTGCGCGAGGGGGCGCCACGGGACCTGCCCCGAGAGCTCGGGCAGCTCGGCGAAGAGCGGCAGCTCCCGCGACGCGGGCAACGCGGGCGAGACGGCAGGGCGCGCCCCGGGAGGCCCCGCCGCGCCCGCCGCCCGGGCGCGGGTGGCTCGCTCCTCGTCCTCGCCGTCAGCCACGCTCCACCTCGCGTTCAGGCGCGCGCCGCCGCGCCGTGCCCCGCCTGCCCGCCGCCCGGGCCCGCCTGCTCACCGGCGTCGCCGGGGTCGTCTTCCGCGCCATTTCCCGTGCCAGCTTCCGCGCCAGCGCCGAGGCGGCCGCCGCGCGCGACCAGGGGATCGCTCAGGTACGTGTCCGTCAGCCGCTTCGGCCCCGCGAGGCCGAGCAGCCGGAGCGGGAAGAGCAGCACCGAGAGCACCCACGACGCGAGGCCGAGCGCGAGCTTGCCCCCGTACGCCTCCGCCACCAGCGCGAGCTTGCGGCCGGCCGACATCGACGAGATCGGCGCCTCGGTCAGGCCGATCCGCATGAGCCGGAGCTCCGCGACGCGCACCGTGTGGCGCACCAGATCGGGCAGGCGCTTGAGCGCCGGGTGGTCCATCGGCAGGCGCTTCTTCATGAACGCCTCGAGCCGCGACACGCCCCAGAGCGACACGAGCGCGAGGCCGAGCAGCCGCCTCCGGAGCGCCGGCCTGCCCGCGATGGCCTTCCTCGTCTGCTGCTCGCCGAAATCGACGTGCCGCTCTTCCTGCCGCACGCCGCGCTTCAGGATGGCGACGATCTCCGGCTCATCCACGGTCTCGATCATCGCGTAGAAGGCCTGGAGGACGAGGCCCTCGCCGAGGGCCATCTCGAGGGCGACGTGCTCGGCCCAGTCCCCGCCCATCAGCCCGGTCGCGAGGAAGCGCACGCTCCAGGCGGCCTTGTCCGGCGGCGCGCCCAGGATCTCGAGGATGCGGAGGAAGTTGCCGACGTGCTGGAACTCCTCGACGGCCTGGCGCGCGAGGAAGCGCGCGGACTCCAGGTCGGGGGCGTTGTAGAGCCAGTGCCCAATCTGGACGCCGGTGATCTCCCCGTAGAGGAACTGCTGCACGGCCCAGACGATCACGTCCTTGTCCTTGACGGGATCGAGCCTGGCGCCCTGGAAATCGAACGCCATCTCTTCGCGGGTCACCAGCATCACTCGCCCTCCGGAGCGGTGAATTTAGCCCAGATCGCGGCCGCCGGCAGGTCCGAGGCGAAGGGCCCGGCGCGGCGCGATCCGCCGGGGCGGCGCCCCTGCTCGGCCCGTCCGGCGGAGGCGGCGCCCCCCGTGGTATACGGCCGACACGGCGGCATCAGGGACCGCCGACTTGAACCTCAGGAGAAGCACCATGGCGCGTGTCCACAACTTCAACGCCGGCCCTGCCGGGCTCCCCCTCCCCGCCCTCGAGCGCGCGCAGCGCGAGCTCCTCGATTTCGAGGGGACGGGCATGTCGATCATGGAGCACAGCCACCGCGGCAAGGCGTTCGAGGCGGTGCACAACGAGGCGATCTCGCTGCTCCGGCAGCTGCTCGGCCTGTCGGACGACTACCACGTGCTGTTCATGCAGGGCGGCGCGGCCATGCAGTTCGCGGTCGTGCCGATGAACCTCCTGCCGCCCGGCAGGAGCGCCGACTACATCCTGACCGGCGGCTGGTCGGAGAAGGCCCTGGAGGAGGCGAAGCGCGTCGGGACGGTGCGCGTGGCCGGCAGCACCGCCGTCGACAAGCGGTACACCCGCATCCCCCACCAGGGAGAGCTCTCGCTCGATCCGAACGCCGCCTACGTCCACATGACGACGAACAACACGCTGTTCGGCACGCAGTGGCACTGGCTGCCCGATACGGGCGACGTGCCGCTCGTCGCGGATATGTCGTCCGACATCCTGTGGCGAAAGATGGATATCTCCAGGTTTGCCCTGGTTTACGCCGGCGCCCAGAAGAACATCGGACCGAGCGGGATCACGGTCGTGCTCGCCCGCAAGGATCTCGTTGACAGTGCCCGAAAAGACATTCCCGTCATTTTCCGTTATGCCACTTACGCTGCCAACAACTCGCTCTACAACACACCTCCGACATTCGCAATCTACCTCATGCGCAACGTGCTCGCGTATACGCTTGAGATCGGTGGGCTCGAGGAGGTCGAGCGACGGAATCGCAAGAAGGGTGAGCTGCTGTACGAAACCATCGACGCGCACCCGGACGTCTTCCGGGCGCCGGTCGAGAAGGAGAGCCGCTCGTTCATGAACGTGGTGTTCCGGCTGGCCAGCGAGGAGATGGAAAAACGCTTCGTCGCCGAGGCCGCAAAGGAGGGTATGGTGGGGCTCGCCGGACACAGGTCGACCGGGGGTATCCGGGTTTCGATCTACAACGCAGTACCCGTTGCATCGGTGGAGCGCCTCACGGCGTTCATGCGGGATTTCGCCAAGAGGGCTTGACTCGCGGCGGGAGCACGACGTTCTCGGTATTTCCAGGTTCGCCGCTGTTTCCAAAACACGCTCGGCGAACCTCCCCCTAATTCGTCGCGTCCCAACCTTCAGCCCGCTTGACGTTGTTCCGCCCGGCACAACAGGCCTTCGCGGAAAGGGTCTGTCGGCCTTTCCGCAGCTGGGAGGGAGGCGGTGAACGCCGCTCCCCGACCAGCACCGGGAGGGGACGGCGAACGCCGCTCCCTGACCAGCACTGGGAGGGGACGGGGGGAACGCCGTCCTTTACCGGCTCGCAGGCCCCGTTCGGAGACCTGAATCGAGCGAGCCAACCGTAAGGAGAGGATGATGGCGAGCATGGATGATCGTATGATTTCCAGGAGTGAGGAGGGCCAGGAGGAGAGAGGGGCCTCGCCGAGCGAACCCCCGCCTTCTTCAGCGTCGCAGCGGGCTGCCAACGAGCGGCAGCAGCGTGGCTTCGCCGCCATGGACGAGGACCGTCAGCGCAAGATCGCCAGCAAGGGCGGGAAGGCAGCCCACGAGAAGGGCACGGCGCACGAGTTCACGCGCGACGAGGCGCGCGCCGCCGGCAAGAAGGGCGGCGAGGTCGTCAGCCAGAACCGCAAGCACATGGCCGAGATCGGTCGCCGTGGCGGCGAGCGCGTGAGCCAGGACCGGGCCCACATGGCCGAGATCGGCCGCAAAGGCGGCGAGGCCGTGAGCGGCGATCGCCAGCACATGGCCGAGATCGGCCGTCGTGGCGGCGAGTCGCGGGGGGACCAGCCGCGGGAGAATCAGCCGCGCTGACCAGGGGACGCGCACGGCCCGGCGCCGGGGGCGCCGGGCCAGCCCCCTACCCCCTCGCGACGGCCACGACCCTGGCCTCCCGGTCGTCGCCGCAAGGTGCCTCTCGGGAGGTCTCCAGGCGCCACAGGACCGCGCGCGCCGCGCCGGCGTGGCCCGCCCCGCACATCTCGGCCAGACACCCGGCGCGCCGCCCAGGAGGGCGGCCCCGAGCCTCCAGCGCAGGGCAGGCGCCGGCGGGTCAGCCGGGCGCGATCGCGCCCAGCGAGACGTCGCTGGGCGTCTCCTTCGGGCCAGGGATCCATTCCTCGTCGGGCTCCTCCGGCGGGAGCACGACCGGGGCGCCGTCGTAGCGCAGGCGCTTGCCAGGCCAGACGAAGCTGCGGAAGAGGTAGGCGAGGAGCGACGGCTGGTCGAGGCCCGGGTGGATGAAGGGCGCCACGCGCCGCGCGTGCGCCGCCGGCAGGAGGCTCCAGTGGAGGCCGGGCTCCATGTGATGGATGGAGTGGAAGCCGTTGTTGTACGTCCACCAGTTGACCAGCCGGCCGACGAAGTTGCGCGAGTGGTTGTACTCGCTGTCCTCGTCGCAGCCGTCGTGCTGGAGGTAGTTCATGGTCACGATCCCCCACGCGGCGTACTGGTGGGGGATCAGGACGTAGAGGAGGAACTTCTGCCAGTCGAGCGCGAGCAAGGCCCCCATCGCGCCGAGGAACACCGCCGACTCGAGGAGCATCTGACGGAACCACGGCGGGTTCCGCCGGTACATCGCCTTGAAGTAGCGCATGTCGGCGGGCAGGATGTCCCGGACCACGCGGCTCATGAAAAAGACGCCGTTCAGCAGGTTCCACCGATAGCGCACCTTCGTCGTCCGCATCACGTCACGCCGGGACTGCGTGTACTTGTGATGGCTGAGGTTGTGGCCCGGGACGTAGGCGCTGACGGGGTGCCCGTAGGTGAGCGTGAGCGCGACCTGGAACGCGCGGTTCATCCATCGCCGCCGGAACACGGGGCAATGGACCGCGTTGTGGGTCGCGACCGCTCCGAGGAACGAGAACACGCACGTCGTCGCGAGGAGCGGAATCGCGAGCCATAGCGCGCGCGGCGCGTAGACCCATTGCACCGCCACGAGCACGAAATACGTCGCGACGAAGAGGAGCGTCTTGATATCGGCGCGGTACCGGAGCATGGCTGTTCTTCGCGGCTACTACCAGGACCACGCGCCGAACCGACCGGCAGCGCCGAGCGGCGCTGACCGGCCCGGACGGGCGCAGCGGCCCATCTTCTCGGCGCTCTTCCTAGCGCATTTCGTCGCAGCTGGAAGCCCGAAGTTGCATTCCGACGAGCGCTCCGCGCCATCCCCACCCGACATCCGTGTTTCACGCCGATGTCTCACGCTCGGTGCGATCGTCTTTACGCACCTCGCGCCGGTGTGCAGGCGTGGGAGCCGGTGTGCCGGTGAGGAAGCCGCTCCGCCGGTGTGCCGGTGAGGAAGCCGCTCCGCCGGTGCTCGGCGGCGCGTGCGGCGGAGCACTCCGGCGCGCTCCGGCGCGCTCCGGCGTGCGCTGGGCAAGAGGCGGCTCGCGCTTGACGACCTGGTCGCGAACCGCCAACGTGGCCGCGTGAGCTCATCCCCTCTCGGCTTCGATCCGAACGGTCCCGCCATCGGAAACGGGATTTACGGGCTGCCACACACTGCTGAGGACGCCCGGGTGGTCCTCGTCCCGGTGCCGTGGGAGCCGACGGTGTCCTACCGCCGCGGCGCCGCCAAGGGCCCGGGGGCGATCCTGCGGGCCAGCCGGCAGGTCGACCTCTTCGACCTGCACACGGGCAGACCGTACGAGCAGGGCATCGCGATGCTCGACGTCGATCCGGACATCGTGCGCTGGAACGCGGAGGCGTGCGCCGCGGCCGAGCCGGTGATCGCGGCGCACGGGGAGGTCGCTGGCGACCGGGACCTGGAGGCGCGCCTCGCGGCGGTCAACGCGCTCTCCCGCCGGCTGAACGAGCGCGTCACGGAGATCGCCATGCGCTGGATGGAGCGGGGCAAGCTCGTCGGCGTCATCGGCGGCGATCACTCCTCCCCCTACGGCGCGATCGCGGCGCACGCCGCGCGTTACCCGGGAATGGGGATCCTGCACATCGACGCGCACGCCGATCTCCGCAACGCGTACGAGGGATTCACCGACTCCCACGCTTCGATCATGCACAACGTCGCGACGAACCACCCGAAGATCCCGCGGATCGTCCAGGTCGGGCTGCGCGACATGAGCGAAGACGAGCTCCGGTTCATCCGCGAGTCGAACGGGCGCATCGTCGCCCACATCGACGCCTCGATCGCCGATCGGCTCTTCGAGGGCGAGCCGTTCCACCTGATCGCCGACTCGATCGTGGAGGATCTCCCCGACGACGTCTATGTGAGCTTCGATATCGACGGCCTCGATCCGACGCTGTGTCCGAGCACCGGCACGCCAGTCCCCGGCGGGCTGACGTTCCAGCAGGCCGTCGCCCTGATCGGCCGCATCCAGAAGAGCGGCCGGCGCATCGTCGGCTTCGACCTGAACGAGGTCGCGCCGAAGGACGACGCCGACGACTGGGACGGCAACGTCGGCGCCCGCCTCCTGTACAAGCTCATCGGCTTCACGCTTCTCTCCCACGACACCCGCGGCCGCTAGCGCAGCGAGCGCGTCGCGCGCACTCTCCCCCAGCGAGGTGCCCGCCTCACGAAAGCGCGCGGCGGTAGGTCTCGGATGCGAGGTGGACGTCTAGGGTGCCGGCCATCTCGCGGCACGAGTGCATGCTGAGCATCGGCGCGCCGACGTCGACCGTGGCGATGCCGAGCGAGGCCGCCGTGATCGGGCCGATCGTGCTGCCGCAGGGGAGATCGCTGCGCACGACGAAGCGCTGGGGGGCGTAGCCCACGTCGTGACAGAGCGCCTCGAGCGCGGCGGCCGTCGCGCCGTCGGTCGCATAGGACTGGTTCACGTTCGACTTGATCACGAGCCCGCGGTTGATCTGCGGGGCGTGGCGCGGCTCGTGCTGATCGGCATAGTTCGGGTGCACCGCGTGGGCCATGTCCGCCGAGACGAGCAGCGACCCGGCCATCGCGCGGGCGAACGCCTGCGGCTCGCGCCCCGGGTAGACGTCGACGATCCGCGCGAGCACGTCGCGGAGCACGCTCCCCGCCGCGCCCACGGCGCTCCGGCTGCCGCACTCCTCGTGGTCGTAGAGCGCGATGACCCGCGTCGCCGCGGAAGGAGCGGCGCCGATCAGCGCGGCCGTCGCGGCGTGACAGCTCGCGAGGTTGTCCAGGCGGGACGCGAAGATGAACTCGTCGGAGAGGCCGCCGAGCGACGCCTTGAGCGTGTCGTACAGGCAGAGATCGAAGCCGAGGATGGCGTCGCGCGGCGCGTCGACCGCGCGCGCGAGCAGGGCGTTGAGATCGGCCTCCTTGCCCAGGCCGATCACGGGGACGAGGTGCTTCTGCGCGTTCAGCACGAGCCCCTCGGAGTTGACCCCGCGGTTCAGGTGGATCGCGAGGTTCGGGACGCGGGCGACCGGGCGGCCCAGGTCGACGAGGAGGCGCTCGATCCGCCCGTCCCTGCGCACGTGGACGCGGCCGGCCACGCTGAGATCGCGGTCGAGCCAGGTCGAGTACAGGACGCCGCCGTAGACCTCGACCCCGAGCTGCTGGTAGCCGCTCCGCGAGAGCTCGGCGCTCGGCTTCACCCGGAAGTTCGGGGAGTCGGTGTGCGCGCCGATGACGCGAAAGCCGCCGAGCGCCGGGTGCTCGGCCCCGACCACGAACGCGACGATCGTCGACCCGCCCCGGATGACGAAGCGGCGATCGCCCGGAGCGACCGCCCACGCGTCGCGCTCCCCGAGCTCCGAGAAGCCGGCCGCCACGAGCCGCGAGGCGACCTCGCGCACGGCGTGGTACGGCGTCGGCGAGCGATCGATGAACGCGCAGAGGTCGCGGGCGGCCGCGACGCCGCGCTCGCGCAGCGCCGCCATCTCGTCCGCGCTCCTCGCGAAGCGCTCGCCAAGGTCGGTCAGTGGCCTGGGATCGCCTGTGCGATCGAGGATCTCGGGGGGCGTCATGGAGGGCGCGGAGTCTAGCAGAGGCGCCGGGCCTCGCCCGGCGCGCCGGCGCGCGCTCGCTCACGCCACGCGCCGAGATGGCGGCCCACGCGGCCGGTGCGCCATGGTATCCGCCACCACCGCGCGGCTCGCAGGACCTCCTCCGGCGCCGCGCGCCGCAACCCGTAACGGAGACGCGACCCGATGTACCGCCTCGTCCGACCGCTCCTCTTCGCGCTGCCGCCCAGCCTTGCGCACGAGCTCGGCATGCTCGCGCTCGCCCCGCTCGAGCACGCAGCGCCGCTCCGCGCCCTCGTGCACGCCCGCCTCGCGCCCCGGGATGGGCGCATCGCCGTGCGCACCATGGGGCTCGACTTCCCTTCCCCGCTCGGCGTGGCGGGCGGCTTCGACAAGGACGCCCGCCGGGCCCGCGCGCTCGCCGCCCTCGGGTTCGGCTTCGTCGAGCTCGGCACCGTCACGGCGCAGCCCCAGGCCGCGAACCCGCCGCCGAACCTCTTCCGGCTGCCGGCCGACCGGGCGCTCATCAACCGGCTCGGGTTCCCGAACCAGGGCGCGGCCCGCGTCACGGAGCGCCTGCTCGGCCGCGGCGGCGCGGCGGCCGTCGGCGTGCCGGTGGGCATCTCGATCGGCAAGTCCAGGGTCGCGCCGCTCGATCCCATCGAGCCCGCGATCGACGACTACCTCGCGAGCTTCCGGGAGGCGCGGCGCGCGGCCGACTTCGTCGTGATCAACGTGTCGTCGCCGAACACGAAGGACCTCCGCGCGATGCAGGGGCCGGCGATCGCGCGCGCGCTGCTCTCCGCGATCGCGCGGGAGAACCGCGCCGCCGGGGCGCCGCTGCCGCTGCTCATCAAGGTCGCCCCGGACCTCGGCGACGAGGAGCTCGAGGCGCTGCTCGCCGTGGTCGAGGAGGTCGGCCTCGCCGGCGTCATCGCGACCAACACGACCGTGCGGCGCGACGGGCTCGCGACGAGCCTGGCGGCCGTCGAGGCGATGGGCGCGGGCGGGCTGAGCGGCCCGCCCCTCCGGCAGCGCTCGCTCGCGATGGTGCGGCGCGTCCGCGCGCGCCTCGGGAGCAACGTCACGGTGATCGGCGCCGGGGGCATCGAGTCGGCGGAGCACGCGATGGACCAGCTCCAGGCGGGCGCCGACCTCGTGCAGCTCTATACCGGCTTCATCTACGGCGGCCCGCTGCTCCCCGCCGCGATCGCGCGCGGGCTGTCGGACCTCGTGGCCCGCTCCGGCGCGCGATCGATCCAGGACCTCGTGAGCCGGCCAGGCGGCGCGACGCGCGCTGCTATGATCGGCCATGGAGCTTGAAGCGCACGTCCACGACACCATCCGCGACATCCCGGAGAGCGAGTGGAACGCGCTCGACGGGGTGAGCGAGGCGCCGTTCCTCACGTGGGCGTGGTTCGACGCGCTCGAGCGGACGGGGTGCGTGGGCGAGGCGGCGGGCTGGCTGCCCCACCACATCACGCTCCGGGCCGAGGGGGCGCTGCTCGCCGCGGCGCCCGCCTACCTCAAGGACAACAGCGAGGGAGAGTTCGTCTTCGACCACGGCTGGGCCTCTGCGTCCCACCAGATCGGCGCGCCGTACTACCCGAAGCTCGTCGTCGCGGTGCCGTTCACCCCCGCGACGACGCCGCGGCTGCTCGTGCGGCGGCCGGTGGACCGCCCGGCGCTGCTGCCCGTCCTCGCCGAGACGCTCCGCAAGCTGGTCGCGCGGAGCCGCATCTCGAGCGCCCACGTCCTGTTCCCGACCGAGGACGAGGCCGCCGCCCTCTCCGGCGCCGCCATGGCGCACCGCTGCGGCGTCCAGTTCCAGTTCGAGAACGAGGGGTATCGGACGCTCGACGACTTCCTCGCGCGCTTCAACGCGAAGCGGCGGCACCAGATCCGGCGGGAAATGCGCGAGTCCACGAGCCAGGGGCTGTCGATCGACACGCTGCGCGGCGCGGAGATCACGCCGGAGATCGTCGATGCCATGTTCGGCTTCTACGTCTCCACCGTGGAGAAGTTCGCCTGGGGCCGGCAGTACCTGAACCGCGCCTTCTTCGAGGAGATCGCGGCCCGGCTGCGCGGCGGCGGGGCCCAGGGAGGCGTCGAGATCGTCCTGGCGCGGGAAGGCAAACGCCCCATCGCGGGCGCGCTCAACCTCGCCGGGCCGACGACGCTCTACGGCCGTTACTGGGGCGCGTCGGAGGAGCGCCCGTTCCTGCATTTCAACGTCTGCTATTATCACCCGGTCGAGGACTGCATCGCCCGGGGACTGCGCCGCTTCGAGCCGGGCGCGGGAGGGTCGCACAAGCTCGTTCGCGGCTTCGCACCGAGCGTCACCCACAGCGCGCACCACATCGCGCATCCACGCCTGGACGCCGCCGTGCGCGAGTTCCTCGCGCGCGAGCGCGCCGCCGTCCGCGCGAAGACGGCGGACAGGAGCGTGGCATTCCGCTGAGCGCTTCCCTGGTGCAGCGCGACATGCGGTGTTGACGTGACGCGCGCTGGAGAGGGATGCTGCCAGACATGCGCGCCTTTCTTGCACTCCTCGCCTCCTCCATCGTCTTCGGGCTCGCCGCGAGCGGCGGCTGCTCGAGCAATGAAGCCACCGACACGACCTCGACGGCGACGGCGGCCACGGTCGCCGGCGCCGGCGGCTCGCTCGGCTTCGGCTGCTTCGGCGGCAGCCCGGATGGGCGGTGTACGATCCTCGCCCAGGTCCCCGAGAGCTGCAGCTGCCCCGACTGCTCCGACACGGCGAGCTGCCTCGGCCGCTGCAACGACGACGGCGCCTGCGACATGCGGCCAGACGCCCCCGACGGCGAGGATTGCACCTGCCAGGACTGCGCGGGCACCGTCGCGGCCTGCAGCCCGAGGCGCGGGTGCAACGACAAGGAGGGGTGCAACGCCAACGAGGATTGCACCTGCCCCGACTGCACGAGCACCCCGCGGTGCACGGATCACTGCACGGACAACGGCTCGTGCGCGGAGTACTTCGAGGGGTGCTCCTGCGCGGATTGCCGCGGCGTGGAGCGCTGCGGCGGGGACCCGGCCACGACCACGGCCGCGGCCACGACGAGCAGCGGCGCGGGCGGCGACCCGACCGGCGGCGGCGGCGCGGGCGGCGACCCGACCGGTAGCGGCGGCGCGGGCGGCGACCCGGCAGGCAGCGGCGGCGCGGGCGGCAGCGGCGGCGCAGGCGGCGCAGGCGGCGCCTAGAACAACGATCACGTTGAAACCCGGAGAATTTTCACAGGGAGGCGGGGAGGCGGGGAGGAAGAAAAAAATGATCTTCTCCCTCTCGCCGTCTCTCGCTCCCCGCCTCCTCGCCTCCCTGTGAAAATTCTGCTTTTCTCGTGGTTTCAACCCGTTTGTCGCTCTAGGACCCCCTCGGCGCCCTCGCCGCTCCGAGCCCTCACTGCTTCGCGGTGAGCCCGTGCTTCCTCAAGAACATCCGCACGTGGTGGCGCTCCATTCCCGCGCGGCGCGCCATCTCGCTGACGTTGCCGCCCGTCGCGCGGATCAGCTCGCTGAAGTAACGCTGCTCGAACGCCGCGACGGCGCTCCGCTTCGCCTCGCCGAACGCCGACGTCGGCACGACCACGTCGCCGCCGCCCTCGAGCGGCAGGATCGAGGCGATCGCCTCGGCCCCGGGCGGCAGGCTCGCGGCCACGCTGGTGACGTTCATGAGCTCGCGGACGTTGCCGGGGAAATCGTGCTGGCCGAGCGTCGTGGTGATGAGATTGACCATCTCCACGGCGCGCTCGGGGCACCCCAGGCGCTCGCAGACGCGCTCGACGAGCAGGGGGATGTCCTCCCGCCGCTCGCGGAGCGGCGGCAGCTCGATGCGCATCTGGGCGATCCGGAAGAAGAGATCGCTCCGGAAGCGCCCGGTGTTCATGCTGCGGCCGAGGTCGCGGCGCGTCGCCGCGATGATCCGCACGTCGACGGGCTCGTAGATCCGCGACCCGACGCGCTTCACCTTCTGCTCGGTGAGCGCGCGCAGCAGCTTCGGCTGGAGATCGGGCGGCAGCTCGCCCAGCTCGTCGAGGAAGATCGTCCCGCCGCTCGCCTCGTGGAAGGCGCCGCTCCTCCGCTCGTTCGCCCCGGGGAAGGCGCCGCGCTCGTGCCCGAAGAGGAAGCTCTCGGCGAGCGCGCCCGGCAGCGAGGCGCAGTCGACGACGACGAACGGGCCGCCGCGCCGGCTCGAGACGTCATGGATGGCCTGCGCCGCGAGCTCCTTGCCCGTGCCCGTCTCCCCGGTGATCAGCAGCGAGAGCTCCGTCGAGGCCACCTCGCGCAGCAGGCGGAACAGGTGGCGCATCCGCGGCGAGGCGCCGATCAGCGGGCCGAAGCTCTCGTCGAAGCCGACGTCGACGCGCTCCTTGTCGAGCGGCTCGAAGCTCAGCACCGAGCCGCCGACCTGGATGGTGCACGCGGCCGTCAAGATCGCCTCGCGGATGCGGACCGTCGACACGAACGTCCCATTCTTGCTGCCGAGATCGCGGACGAGCACGCCCGGCCCCTCCGCGCGAAGATCGCAGTGCGTCGAGCTGACCTCCGGATCGTCGACCACCACACCGCAGCTCGGATCGCGCCCCACCACGATCGGCGCGATGCCGATCTTGACGGGATCCCGGCCCGCCGACCGCAGCGTGCCGCCGCGAACAAACCACTGAACCGCGCGAGCGCGGGTCGCATCCCTCGTCGAGCTCATATCCAACGGTTATTCGATTTCCCTGGTCTTGACCACATCCACGCACGCCCCGCGCGCCCACGGGTGGGAGCGCCCACCTGGGCGCACCGGGTACGTGGCTTCCGGAGGGGCCACAGCCTCTCGTCGAAAAACTTCACGACTACTAGAGGTAACAACCAGAAATTCTGATCAAGCAATGTGCTGAGCGCATAGCGGGAGAGGCCCTCGAGAGGTTAGAGTACGTGGTCTACGCAAGCGATGAAGCGGGCGTTCGTCCAGCTCGCCTCATCGGGTGTCGATGGTCGATGAACGAGGACCCGGCCATCGCGGGGTGGATGCGCCCCGCGATAGGGGCTGTCGGTGTGTATTCTTTCAACGCGATTCGGGGCTCCGCTCTCCCGGTCCCCTCAACGTGGGAGTCGCGCGAGCGCTCCCGACGAGGATGCTTATGCCGAGAATAGGATGGTTACTCCGGAAGCGCGCCGCGACGGCCCTGGGGCTCCTGGGGCTCTCCGCGGGCGCGAGCGCGCTCGCGTCCGTGTCCGCCGGTTGCAGCAGCGAGGCCGACGGCCCGTGCATCTCCGACGAGCAATTCTTCGCCGAGAAGGTGTGGGTCCCCATCCTCTCGACGAAGTGCATCGGCTGCCATAACCCGCAGGGGCAGGCGGCGGAATCCAAGCTGATCCTCGCCGGGAGCAGCGAGGCGGGGTTCCTCGACAAGAACCTCGCGACGTTCAAGTCGCTCGCCGGGCTCGAGCTCGGCGGCGAGTCGTACGTGCTGCTCAAGCCGACGAAGGCCATCGAGCACGGCGGCGGCCAGGTCCTCGCCTCGGACAGCGCCGAGGTCGAGGCGCTCCGGGCGATGGTGGAGCGCACGAAGGAGCCGTCGTCCTGCGAGACGGACGTCAACGCCTCCTTCGCCGGCGTGGTGATGAGCGGACCCGAGGAGACGCTCCGCACGGCGAGCCTCGAGCTCGCCGGGCGCCTGCCGACCGAGGCCGAGGAGGAGGCCGTCGCAGAGAGCGGCATGGCCGCGCTGGATCCGATCCTGGACCAGATGCTCACGGAGGAGGCGTTCTATGTGCGGCTGAAGGAGATCTACAACGATCTCTTCCTCACCGACCGTTACCTGAACGGCGAGGAGGCCGTCGATCTGCTGCGGAGCGACGCGTACGACCCGAAGTGGTACAACAGCCTCCCGCAGGATCCGGCGCTGGTCGCGAAATACGGCGCGCGGGACCTGGAGGACGTCGCCAACAAGCTGAAGAGCTGGACGAACCGGGCCGTCGGGAGGGAGCCGCTCGAGCTCATCGCTTATATCGTGCGGAACGACAGGTCCTTCAAGGAGGTCCTCACCGCCGACTACACGGTCGTGAGCCCCTTCTCCGCCAGGGCGTACGGCGTGGCGGCCGAGTTCAAGAACGACGCGGATCCGGACGAGTTCGTCCCGGCGAAGCGCGATCCGATCCCGCTCGCAGGCGTGCTCACCTCCCCCGTCTTCCTGTCCAGGCACCCGACGACGAGCACCAACAGGAACCGCCACCGCGCGAGGGTGGTCTATCAGTTCTTCCTCGGCACCGACATCCTGAAGACGGCCGAGCAGCCGCTCGATCAGACGAAGATCACCGACTTCAACCCGACGATGAACAACGCGGCGTGCACCGTCTGCCACGCCGCCCTGGACCCGCTGTCGGGCGGGTTCCACAGCTTCGACTCCGCGGGCCGGTACAAGGAGGACGACACCTGGTACGAGGACATGCGGCCGCCGGGCTTCGGCGCCGAGTCGGTGCCGTTCAGCGAGTTCCCGACCGCGCTCTCGTGGGTGGCGAAGCGCGTCGCCGACGACCCCCGCTTCGCGCTCTCGGCGGTCTATACGATGTACACCGGCCTCACCGGGCAACAGCCGCTCGCCGCGCCGACCAACGACGATCCGGAGTTCAACGCCAAGTTCCGGGCGTACCTCGCCCAGTACCACGCGTTCAACACGATGGCGCACGACTTCGCCGACGGCGGCTACAACCTGAAGACGGTCGTCAAGGCCATCGTCAAGAGCCCCTATTTCCGGGCGCGCAACGTGGCGCAGGCGTCTCGGGGCGAGGCGCTCACGCAGCTCGGCGGCACGCGGTTCCTCGGGCCCGAGCAGCTGCACCGGAAGATCTGGGCGGTGACGGGGTATCCGTGGCGCCCGCGGGCGTTCGAGGACGACGGCAATCGCTACGACTTCCTGCTCCGGCGCGACGCCTACCGCATGCTGTACGGCGGCATCGACTCGCAGGACGTGATCCAGCGGATCTCGGAGCCGAACGGGATCATGGCCAACATCGCCGACCGGATGGCGAACGAGATGGCGTGCATCTCGGTGCCGCGCGACCTCTACCTCCCGCAGGAGGAGCGGCTCCTCTTCCCCTACGTCGAGACGACGTTCGAGCCGCGGGACACGAACGATTTCGACGTGCTGCCGGCCGTCGAGGGGATCAAGCAGAACATCCAGTACCTGCACAAGCGGGTGCTGGGCGAGTCGCTCGAGCTCGGCGATCCCGAGATCGAGCGGACGTACAAGGTCTTCCTCGAGACGTGGGAGGAGGGCAAGGCGGGCATGGCGAAGCCGGAGGGCGAGGAGGGGCGGCTCTCGAGGTCGCTGCCCGGCCCCTGCCAGGTGAACAACGACTACTGGACTCGAGAGGGGCTGCCCGACGGCGAGAAGCTCACGCGCGACGAGAACTACACGATCCGGGCGTGGATGAGCGTCATGACGTATCTCCTTTCGGACTTCAGGTTTCTTTACCAGTAGGAGCAGCCATGGAACGTCGAGATTTCCTCAAACTGGCATCTATGGCGGGCCTCGGCGTCGTCGCAGGGGGCGTGCTGTCGAGGGACGCCGCCGCGGCCGGCCCCTACGAGGGCCCGCTCTGGGTCCACATCCACGCGAGCGGCGGCTGGGACCCGACGAGCCTCTGCGATCCCAAGGGCGCGACGGACGAAGACGAGCAGAAGACGCGGGAAGCGATGAACCGCAGCTACCTGCGCGACGCGATCGGGACCGCCGGCAATCTCAGGTACGCGCCGGTCGGCGGCAACGACGCGTTCTTCAAGAAGCACTACAGCAAGCTGCTCGTCATCAACGGCATCGACACCGGGACGAACAGCCACGACGCCGGCGTCCGCAACACGTGGTGCGGCACGCTCCGCGAGGGCAAACCCGCCTTCGCGGCGCTCGTGGCCGGCGTCCACGGCGGCGCGCTGCCGATGGGGTTCATCAGCAACGGCGGCTACGACACGACGGCGAACGTCGTGGCCGTCACCCGCATACCCGACACCGGCCTCCTGCAGCGGCTCGCCTATCCGAACAGGATCGATCCGGGGAACGAAGAGAACCGCGAGCAGTACCACACCGAAGCCACGATGACGCGGATCCTGGAGGCGCGGCAGGCGCGGCACGCGGCGAAGCTCGAGCAGCAGCGGCTGCCCCACGTCAAGCAGGCGATGAGCACGCTCTTCACCTCGCGCGTCGGGCAGAACGAGCTCAAGCAGCTCATCCAGTACCTGCCCGCGGAGTTCGAGAGCGCCTCGCTGCGGCGGCAAGCGCAGGTCGCGCTCGCGGCCTACCGCGCCGGCATCTGCGTGAGCGCCAACCTGTCGGTGGGCGGGTTCGACACGCACGGGAACCACGACGACAACCACATCCCGCGGCTCGACCAGATCTGCGACGGGATCGACTTCATCCTGACCGCCGCGGAGGAGCAGGGCATCGCGGACCGGATCGTCCTCGTCGTGGGCTCGGACTTCGGGCGGACTCCGGGCTACAACGAGGGCAACGGCAAGGACCACTGGAACATCACCAGCATGATCCTGGCCGGCGCAGGCATCGCGGGGAACCGGGTGATCGGCGCGACGGACGACCGGCACAACCCGCTCGACGTCGATCCGGTCACGCTCGCGCCCAAGGAGGGCGGCGTCCGGCTCAAGCCGGGGCACATCCACAAGGCGCTGCGCAAGCTGGCCGGGATCGCGGACGATCCGCTCGTGGGGCGATTCCCGCTCTCCGAGGAAGAAGACCTGCCCATCTTCGGGTGACGTGGCCGGCGGGCGGCGCGCCGCCCCGTCATCGACATCATCGATTCCACAGATTGCAACGCGGGTGCCTTCATCGGCGCCGGCGGGCGAGGAGACGGGATGTCGCCTCGCCCGCCGCTCACTCCACCGAGAACGCGATCTCCTCGCTGGCGGCCGCTCCGTCCGCATCGACGCGGAGCCGGTGCGCGCCGGCGACGAGCGGCCAGTCGAGCGCGAACGGCGGGCCGACCTCGATGGGGCGCCCGTCGAGCACGAAGCGCACGCGGGGCACGCCCGGAGGGACGTCGGCGCGCAGCCGGATCGCCTGCAGCGAGTTGATCGAGGGGTCGAGGACGAACCGGGCGCCGTCGGGCGGGTACGCGACGCGGACGCGCGCGCCGGCGCCGGCGCCGGCTGGAGGAGCGCCGGGCGCGCCGTCGAGCCCGGCGAGCGCGCCGCAGAGGGGCGACGCCGCATCGGGCGCGAGGGGACGGCCGGCGGCGCGCGCCCACGCCGTGAGCTCGGCGTCGTAGCGCTCGAAGACGCGCTCCTCGACCGCCGCGTCGGGGCAGGCCCCGGCGCGCAGGCCGTTGCGGCGATCGATGCGCACGGCCTCGTGCATGTCGCAGGGCGAGAGCGCCGCGGCGTCGCCGCGCGGGAGGAGCTCGCGGCGGCGGTGCGAGCACGCGGCGGTCGGCCGCATGCCGGACAGGGCGCAGACCTCGACCTCGGCGAGCTGCTCGGGATCGGGCGGATCGAAGGGGCGCGGCGGCCGGACGCGCGCGGCGGCGAGCATGGCGTCGCGGAACAGCGGGCCCGCGCCGGTGATGCCGCTGACGCCGCCCATGGGCGAGCCATCGAAGTTGCCGACCCAGACGGCGACGGTGACGTCGGGCGTGAAGCCGACAGCGATGTTGTCGCGGAAGCCCTTGGACGTGCCCGTCTTCGCGGCCACGGGGAACGGGAGATCGAGCGCGTTGCCCTCGCCGAACGACGCGAGCCGCGCCCGGTCATCGGCGAGGATGTCGACGATCACCCGGGCGCGCGCCGCGTCGAGGACGCGCGCGCCGCGCTCGGGGGGCGCCGCGGGCGGCTCGGCGGGCGCGTCGCTCCCGCTGCGCGCGGACGACGCGGGAGAAGCCGCTGGCGACGAGGGCGACGGAGGCGACGCGGGGGCGAACGAGCGCACCGCGCGCACCGGCAGGTAAACGCCTCCCCGCGCGAGCGTGGCGTAAGCGTTCGCGAGGTCGACGAGGCGGACCTCGCCGTCGCCGAGCGCGATGGCGACGCCGTAGCGCGACGGCTCGCGATCGAGCGACCGGAGGCCGAGCTCCCGGAGCCGCGCGAGGACGCGCTCGGGGCCGAGCGCGGCCGCCGCCCAGACCGCAGGGACGTTGTACGAGTTGGCGAGCGCGTCCCGCAGGCGGACGGGGCCGTGGAAGCGGCCGTCGTAGTTCCGCGGCGCGTAGTTGCCGTCCGCCGTCGGGAACGAGAGCTCGACGTCGGGAAGGACTGTCGCGGCGGTGAACCCGAGCTGCTCCATGGCGAGCTCGTAGACGAACGGCTTCAGCGCAGAGCCGGGCTGGCGCAGCGCGAGGACGCCGTCGTTGTGGCCGAGCCCGGCGGCGTCGTCGATGTCGTGCGAGCCGACGTACGCGAGGATCTCGCCGGTCGCGTTCTCGATCACCACCACCGCCGCCGCGCCGACGTCGCGATCGGAGAGGCCGCGGACGGTCTGCTGCGCGAGGACCTCGATCTCGCGCTGGAGGCCACGGTCGATCGTCAGCGTGATCGAGGTCGCCCGGCGCTCTACGATCCGCGGCGCGGCGCCGGGGCCCTCGGCGGGGAGGCCCGCGCCCGGACCCAGCGCGCCGCCGAGCACGGCGCGGACGAGGTGCGGCGCGCCGAGGCCGCCCCCCTTGGGGGCGAGCGCGATGGGCTCCGCGCGCGCGCGGGCCACCTCGGCCTCGCCGGCGAGGCCGGCGGCGAGCATGCGATCGAGGACGCGGTTCCTGCGGCGCTCGAGCGGCCCGGTGCCGCGGCGCGGATCGTAGAGCGCCGGGCCGCGCGGCATGCTGGCGAGCGCGGCGGCCTCGGCGAGCGACAGGTCGCGCGTGGGCTTGTCGAAGTAGAAGCGGCTCGCCGCCTCGACCCCGCGCAGGCCCGGGCCGAACGCGACGCGGTTCAGGTACTGCTCGAGGATCTCGCGCTTCGAGAGCGACGCCTCGATGCGCAGCGCGAGCGCCGCCTCGCCGAGCTTGCCGCGCGCGGTGCGGGGGCGCGGGACGAGCGTGCGCGCGAGCTGCTGCGTGATCGTGGACCCGCCCGAGACGACGCGCCGCTCCGCCGCGAGCTGGCCGACGGCGCGCGCGATCGCGATCGGATCGACGCCGGGGTGGCGCGCGAACCGCTTGTCCTCCGCGGCCAGGAGCGCGCGCTGGATGCGGTCGCCGGCCTCGGAGAGCGGAAGCCAGCGCGCGCGCGCGCCGTCGCCGGCGCGGAGCTCGCGGAGCACCGTGCCGTGGCGGTCGAGCACGACCGTGGACACGGCGTGGTCCTCGGGCGCCGCGAGCTCCGGCGGAAGGGGCGTGAGCGCCGCGAGGACGGCGAGCAGGAGCCACGGCGCGACGGCGAGGGCGAGCGCTATCTGCGCCGCGCGGCGGAGGATCCGCCGCGCGCGCGGGCCGAGGCGCGCAAGCGACCGCCCTGCGCGGCCGGCTTCCGGGGAGGGCGCGCGCACGGCTCAGCGCGGACGCGGCGCCGCGTCCGGCCCTCGGCTCCCGACCTGGACCGTGACGGCGCCCGTCCGGCCGAAGACCTCGGGGCTGTACATCTCCTCCGCGCGCGCGGGCGGGACCACGAACGAGCCGAGCGTCGTGGCGCGCGCGAGGTACCGGTACCGGTACATCCCGGCGGCCATGTGATCGACGAAGAAGAGGACGCGATCGTCGCGGATCTCGCGGACGAAGCGGCTCGGCTCGTAGACGCGGCCGGTCGCGCGGAGGTCGTCCTGATCGGCGTCGGCGTCGTCCGCCTCGGCCTGGGCCTCGGCCGCGTCGACGTCGAGCGAGCGCGCGGACGTCGCGAGCCGCGCGTCGACCGCCTCGAGGCCCGCCGGCAGCGGATCGTCGATGACCACGAAGTCGCGCGGAGAGGGCGTCACCACGACGATCTCGCCGAGCACGAGATCGCCGCCGGCGAACGCGACCGACGGAGGAGCCGCGCGCTCGCTCGACGTGGACGCGCCGCCGACCACGGCGGCGAGGTCCTCGGGCGCGATCGCGCGGAGCGACTTCTCGATGAAGAAGCCGCGGTCGAGCGCCTCCGTCGGGAGCTGCTTGCGCGCGTAGCGGAGCCGCGCCTCGTAGAACAGGCGGCCGCGCCCGTCGACCGAGAACGCGAGCGGCGCGCCCCCGGCGCTCGCGAGCCTCGCCGCGGGGATCGACGTCTTGACCTGCTCCGTCGTGGGGCCGTGGAACGGCGCGGAGAACAGCTCCGCCTGCCCCAGGAACACCCGCGCGTCGAAGTCCGGCGCCGTCTTCTCCTGCGCCTTCCGGTACTGATCGAGCGCGAGCAGCGCCCAGGCCGTCTCCTGCGTGCTGCGCCACGTGCCGCCGCGGCGATCCGCGAGCAGCCCCGCCGCGAGCCGCGGCGCGAGCGGGTGCGCCGGCCGCGCCGCGAGCAGCGCGCGGAGCACGAGCGCCGAGGTGCGGGCCTCGGAGTCCATGAGGACCGCGTAGGCGTCGCCGTGGTTGTGGACGGCCCGCGCGACCGGACCGTCGAGGCGCAGCGCGCCCTCGAGCTCGCGGACGAGCTGATCCACGGACGCCCTGTCGCTCTTGCCGATCACCATCGCGTGCGCGAGGAGCGCCTTCGAGAAGAGCGGCAGCTTGTCGCGCTCGTCGAACAGCTGGCTGACGCGCCCGGGGTCGGGGGCGCCGCTCGCCGCGAGGACGTCGACGAGGAACGGCGCCGTCGCCCGGAGGAGCGGGTCGGCGCCGATCCGGTTGAGCTCCTGGCGCAGGTACGACGTCGCGCGCTCCACCGCGTCGGGCGGCACCGCGACCCCGTAGCGCCTGGCCTCGGTGAGGCCCCACAGCGCGTACGCCGTGGTCCACAGGTCCGCGCGGTCCGACTCGGCGAAGAAGCCGAAGCCCCCGTCCCCGCGCTGGTGCGAGAGGATCTCCCGGACCGTCTTGCCGATGACGGCCGTGAGGTCCTTCGGCAGCGCGATCCCGTAGGCCTTCGCGAGGTCGCGCAGCGACAGGAGCGGGACCATCCGGCTCGTCAGCTGCTCGGTGCAGCCGTACGGGTACTCGAGGAGCTGCTCCACGCCGCCGCCGAGGCCCACGAGCGCGGTCGGCGCGAGGCTCACCGTGAGCCCGCCCGTGTCGTCGCGGATCGCCGACAGGTCCCCGAGCCGCTCCGCGCTCGCCGTGGTGGTGTCGCCGTAGAGCGCGACGGCCTCCGGCGCCATGGGCGCCTTGATCTCGCGGTTCACCTCGACCACGTCCGACGCGCCGCCGCCGGTCGCGCGGAAGCGCAGCGTCGCGGGGCCGGCCCGCGGCGCCGAGAGCGCGAAGCGGACCTCGGCCGACCCGCCCGGCGCGAGCTCCACCGCGCGCTTGGCGCTGCCCGCGAGCGTCAGCCCCGACGCGGTGACCTCCACCTCGACCGTCGCCGCCTTCGCGAGCCCCTTCGAGGTCACGACCACCCCCGCGTCGATCGCGTCGCCGGCGCGGAGGAAGCGGGGCAGCGCGGGCCGGGCCATGAGCGGGCGGCTCGTCGTCACCCGGGACTCGCCGTAGCCGAAGCGATCGTCCTCGGCGGCCACGACCGCCATGACCCGGTACGTCGTGAGCGAGTCCGGCAGCTTGAAGCTCGCGTGCACCTGCCCGGAGGCGTCGGTCACGAGCGCGGGGTTGTAGTAGGCGCTCTGGCGAAAATCGCGGCGCACGCCCGTGCCGCCCTCGGCGCCGCCGCCGCCCGCGCGCCCCTTGTCGGCGCCGAGGTCGGCGAACGGGTTGCGCACGCGGGCGAGCGCCTCGCGCGTCTCGATCGTCGCCACCTTCAAGGGGCGCGGCGCGCCGAACACGGGGATCGGATCCGGCGTCGTGTACCCCGTCAGCGACAGCACGCCCTCGTCCACGGCGTAGAGCGTGACCTCCGCGCGGGCGGGCTGGCCGGCGCGGTCGCGGACGTCGACGTCCACGCGGATCGGATCGCCGGGGCGCGCGTCCGCCTTGTCGGCGCGGACGCGCACAGCGAGCCGCTGCGCCTCCGGGTTCACGCGGAGGGGCGCGTAGCCGAGGCGGAACGCCGGCGCCCCGACGTCGGGCCCAGGCGCCCCGCCCTTCCCCGGCGCGGGCTGCGGCTTCGTCCGCCCGCGCAGGAGCAGCACCGAGACGAAGGCGTTCGGCCGGAGGTCCTCCGTGATCGGGACGTCGATCACGGGCATGGCGCCCGACAGCGTCACCTTCCGGTGCGTGGAGATCCCGGCGCGCTCGACCGTGACCAGCGCGTCGGCGGAGGCGAACGGCGACTTCACGATGATGCGCGCCGTCTGGCCGATCTCGTAGCTGCCGCGGTCGGGAACGAGGTCGACCTTGAGCTCGTCGCTGTCGCCGAAGCCCCCGCCGCCCTCGCCGAGCGCGTAGACGCCGGCGGCGGCGCCGACGGGGTTGCCGCGGCGGTCTTTGGCCGTCGCGTGCAGGAGGTAGTATCCGCCCGACGGGACCGTGAGCTCGCAGCTCCGCGCCGCCGCCGCCGTCGTGACGCCGCACCGCGCGACGACCTTGTCGACCGGCGCGCTCACGCTGCGGTACGCGCTGCCGCTCTCCTCCCGCGCGAGCGTCCACGTCCGGTGCACGAGCTCGACCCGGACCGCGACCTGCGCGACGCGCGCCCCCTTCGGATCGACCGCGAGGATCTCCGGCCGCAGCACGTCGCCCGCCTTCGCGAAGAGCTCGGGCTCCTTGAGGGCGACGTAGAACTCGGCCGGGTGCACGAGCGCCGTCGAGCTCCCGGCGATCGTCTGCCGCGACACGTCGGTGACCGACGCCTCGCACGTGACGAGCTCGGTGCCGCGCTGCCCGGGCATCGAGAGCGCCGCGCCGATCGCCGCCTGCCCGGCCGCGTCGAGCTTCTCGCGCGCGCTCTGCACCTCGAACCCGCGCGGCGCCTGGTCCCGCAGCGCGTCGGTGAGCTCGTCCTCGCGGACCGTGAACCCCTCGATCCCCGGCGGCGAGAACCACGCCGGCGCGCGCGTCACGGAGAGCGATGCCTCCGCGTTCGTCATCGGCGCCCCGAACAGGTAATCGCCGCGCGCGGTCCAGCGCGCCTTGTCGCCGCGGACGTAGCTCGGCCTGTCGCTCTCGACGCCGACCTTGAACTCGGCGGGGCGGTACTCGGCGACCTCGACGCTGCCCATCACGTCCGGCCACCCCGCCTCGCCGCCCTGGACCGTGGCGGCGAGGCTGTACGTGCCGAGCCGCGCGCTCTCGGGGATCTTCACGTCGGCCGAGAACGTGCCGAAGGCGCCGAGCGTCGGGGACAGCGAGACGAGCGCCTCGCCGTCCGGCCCCTCGACCTTGAGCGCGACGCCCTTGCCGGCCGGCGTCTTCGCCCCGCGCGCGCCCTCCTCGCGGAAGATCCCCTTCACCCGCACCGTGTCGCCCGGCCGGTAGATGCCGCGATCGGAGAACATCATCCCGAACGGGCGCGGCTCGCTGAAGTCCGACGCCGCGCCGAAGCGCCACCCGTTGAGCGAGTCGGCGACGCTCCGGTACGTCCAGTCGTCGCCCGCGCGCGCGAAGACAACGCTGCGCCCGAGCGTCGTCGCGGCCTCCTGACCGTGCGCCGTCGCGGGGACCATCGCGAACCCCTGGGCGTCGGTGGACACCGCGGCGGGCGCGGGCGCGCCAGGGGCCCGGATCCACACGCGCGCCCCGGGCACCGGCGCGCCCGTCGACAGGCGCGTCACCCAGACGAGCGAGCCGCTCGGCGAGACCTTCGCGCTGATCCCGAGGTCGGTCACCTGCGCGATCACCGCCTCGGACGTGGTGCGCGCGTGCCGCGTCCCGGGCCGGGAGGTGTAGCTGATCCCGATCGCGAGCGGCCCGCGCTTGCCCTCGCCGCCCAGCACCTCGGCGGCGCGCACGAGGTGCGTCGCCGGCGTGTTGGTCGCGGCGGCCGGGCGCAGGACCGTCTTCTTGCCGGAGGGCAGCGCCGCGATCTCGCCCATCTTCGGGCTGCGCCCCGGGCTGTGCGGATCGCCCTGGAGCGCGAGGATCATCTCCTCGGTCATCGCGCCGACCGCGAGCGAGAGCTCGCGCACGTTCACGGACACGACCGGGATCTCGCGCCGCTGGGCCGGCTCGAACACGCTGCCGACGAGGCCGATCTGCGCCTCGGGCCAGCGATCGTCGAAGGCGATCTCCTCGGTGACGACGCCGGCGAGCGCCTGCCCGTGCACGTCGCGCAGCCCGGCGGCCACGCGCACCCGGTAGCTGCGGCCCGGGGCGAAGGCGCCGCCGAGGGGGATGTGGCTCGTGGGCTCGTCGTCCTCGATCCACGACGGCCACAGCAGCTTGACGGCGGGCTCCACCGAGATCGCCCGCTTCGCGTCCGCGAGCTTGACGGGGTTCGAGAAGGCGAGCGTGAACCCGCCGTCGGCCGCGCAGCGCCCCCCTGGCGTGTCGCGATCGCACTGGGGGCGCAGCGCCCGGAGCGGCCCGTAGGTGCGGTACGTGAACCGCTGCGCCTCGCCGGCCGGCAGCGGCCCTTCGCGGCCGCGGAGGCCCTCGGCCACGGCGAGCTCGATCTCGCTGTCGCGCGGCAGCGGCGCGCGGGGGACGAGCTCGGCGAGCATCTCGTTCTTCGCGTCGGGGCGCCGCACCTCGAACGCCACCTTGTCTTTTCGATCGCCCACCGTGAGGGACGCGCGCCGCGCGATCTCGGCGGTGTCGACCGGCTGGTTGAACCGCAGCTCGAACCGCGCCTCCGGCTTGAGGTCGTCCTTGCCCGACCAGGGCTCGACGCGCGCGACCGCGGGCAGCTCGGTGCGGAAGGTGAAGGAGTACGGCTCGGCGAGCGCGCTGCCGTCGAGCGCGCGGGTGCCCGCGGGGACCTCGACGGTGAACTCCGTGCCGCGCGGCAGCCGGCCCTCGGGGACGAACGTGAGGCCGCTCGTGCCGACCCAGCGCCAGCGTCCAGGCGCGGACGGCTTCAGGACCGCGGGCGCCGCGGCCTCGCTGCCCGCGAGATCGAGCGATCGCATCGGCCGGTTGAAGACGAGGCTGATCTCGGCGGGGCTCGTGGTCTGCCCGCGGGGCGCGCCGAACACCACCGCGAACGGCCCTGCCGCGGCCTTTCCGCCCGTGTCGAGCGCGCCGGGCGCGAGCGTCCCTCGAGGCGGGACGTTGGGGGCGCGCGCGCCCTGAACGCACGCCAGGCTGAGGGCGAGGACCGCGAGAACGGCGGGCGCAGATCGGAGGCGCGGAGCGACGGACATGGCCGCGACTCAGCAATGGGGATGCCGCGGGCGCAAGAGGCGAGTCCGCGGCGGAATCCGGGCGGGTGATGTGGCAGGCGAGACACACCCGACGAGCGCCGGTGACGCGCCGGCGCCCGGGGTCTGGCCGCGCCCGCCGCCGCTCTGTGGGCGGCGGCGAGTCGGGGGGCAACGCCGTGTTCGCGAGGGCGATATCGCGGGTCTACGGCGCGATATCGTATGCGTGCTTCGCCGCCCACAGCGTGGTGGCCCGCATGTAGTAGGGCGCGCGGATGCTGCCGTTGCCCTCCCATGCCTCCGGCGTGCGGAACCACAGGCCGTCGGTCTTCCAGATCGTGTCGACCAGGCTCGCGCCGATCTCGCCGGCCTGCGCGGCGAGGCCCTCCTGGATCATGCCGGCCACCACGCCCCAGGACGTGCCCACCCAGCACTCGCGCGTCTGGTTGCTCGTCCCGTCGACCGAGCCATTGGCGGTCATGACGTTGACGACGCCGCGGGTCCCGCCGTCGAACCGCTTGAAGTTGTTCTCGTAGATCTTCGTGAACGCCGACACCGCGTGGCTCGGGTCGACGATCGGCGGCAGCCCGAGGGCGCGCGCGTACCACTGGCCGGCGAGCTGGTCCGACATGATCCGGCTCGTGTCCCGGCTCCCCGTGTCGATCTTGTAATACGATCCCGTCCAGAGCTTCGACTCGAAGCCGCCCTTGGACTGGTCGAACCAGGTCTGGTAGGTGCTCGCGAGCGCGGCGTCCCCCATCGCGGTCGCCATCTCCTTCGCGGCCTCGGTGGCGGCGAGGAAGAGGCCCCCGCAATACGCGGTGTTGCCGTGCAGATCCATGTCGTCGTACGTCTGGTCGATGCCGTTGCTCTCCGGCAGCCCGTCCCCGTCGCCGTCCTGGCTCTTCACCTTCTGCATCGCCATCTTCACGGCGGGCCAGCAGTAGCTGAGGAACTCCGTATCGGTCTTCCCGGTGAGCGCCCAGTCGCGATAGACCATCAGAGCCAGCTTGGAGTTGAGGTCCTTCCAGTTGGTCGAATCGCGGTACGTGTACGCGTTCCACTTGCGGAAAACGCTATCGGTGTCTCCGAAATCGTGCGCGGTCGTCCCGAGCGCGCGCGGCCTGTCGGAGCGGGTGGTCGTCACGCTGTCGCAGAACTGCCGTATCTCCTGCTTGTCGATGTCCGGCCAGAGCGAGAACAGGGCCCATGAGCCGTAAAAGCGCACGTCCGACGTCCCGTAGAACGGGTAGATGTACGACTCCAGGCTGGTGAACATGTCCTCGTCCGGGTCGTCCGGCTGGCCGGACGCCGCGCCGGCCTCCCAGTACGTGCCCGCGATGGCGTAGTAATAGAGCTCGTTGAACAGAGCGCCCTTGAGCCACTCCGGGTACTTCGGATCGTCGAGCACGCTCGCCTGCCAGTCCTGGATCGCCCAGAGCCACGGCTCGTGCTCGGCGAGCGCCTCCGCCGCGATCGTCCACGAGGCGTTCCCCGTCCGCCCGAAGTGGCGCGTGTACGCGCGGTACCACCTGTCCCCCGAGCCCGCCTGCGTGACCGGGATATCCCACGCGAGCACGATCGGCACAATGACGCTCTTCCCCGGCTCCACCGTGGCCTTGAACGCGATCGCCCCGAGCGAGTGCCCGCCCGTCGTGTTGGCGAGCGCGCCGTCGTTGGCGAGCTCGCTCTGCAGGGCGGCGACGCTGTCGGCCGACTGGTACGAGACGACCACGCCCGGCGCGTTCCGGCTGGCGAGCGTGAACTCCCCCTGTCCCTCGGAGCTCGGCGCCCCTCCGCCTCGGGTGAGGACCAGGCCGACGTCGTCCCCGGAGGTCTGCACCATGGCGCCATTGCCGCCGTGATCGTTCTTCCAGGTCAGCATCACGGCGACGTCGCAAGGCGCTCCGGTCGGATTCGTGATCTCCCACCGATAGACGCCGACCGGATAGCTGGATTTCTTGTAGTCGCCCGGGATGATGGGGCTGTATTGTTCGACCTTCGCTTTGCAGGGGAATGCCGCGCCGTGGTAATCGACCCACGAGCGCGGAAAGAGCGAGGAGTACGTCGCCTGCCCCTGGCCCAGGCCGTCCTTGTCGAGGCGCTTCGTCTGCGCGTCGCCCCCTTCGGCCTTCTGGTACATGAAGAAGCCCGCGTTGTTGTCGACGTTCTGGTCGTTGCTCCCGATATCGAGGCGCCCCTTGTAGAACCTGCCGTCGAACCGCCAGGTGATCGTCCCGGCCCCGAAGCCGCCGATGGGCGCGCCGTCCTCGTAGACGCCGTCCGTGATACCCCTGCTCCACGCCTGAGCCGGGATGGAGATCGGCTCGCCCGGCACGTGCGCCGGCGGCCCGCCGCCTTCGCTGCCGCCGGAGCCGACCGCGGGTGGAGCGCCGCCGGTGCCCGCCCCTGACGACGAGCTGCTCGCAGGGCCCTGGCTCGTTCCGGCGCCGACGCCTGTTCCTGTTCCTGCTCCGGCACCGGCGCCGCCAGGCCCCGATCCGCCGTCCGACGAGGACGAGCTCGAGCCTCCTCCACCGCACGAGGCGGCTGTCACCACGACGAGGACGGCACCGGCAGCGACGATACCCAGTGAGCGTAGTGGGGTAAGGGGCGATGTCATGACGGCGAGCATATGCGGATCGTGCGCACACGTCACCGTACCAATGGCAATGCATTCACTTCGTTATCGCTGGAAGATTCCGTCGTTTCCCGGGAACTTCATTTCGCGCGTCGCTGCTCACCCGGGGCACCTTAACGCGACGCGAAATACCGGGGCTTATTCGATAAATCGGGCGCGCGCGCAATAACAGTACGGTCCTCATTTTCATCGCCAGGCTCGTTCCGGAGCTCGCGGCCGAGGAGCGGCGCTCATGGCCAGGTGGCCTTGACCGCGCTGATCCAGGTGTCCGCGAGGCGAAAGGCCGGATCTTGCTCGATGTGCACGAAGCGTCCGCTGTAGCTCGTGGCGGAGCGACCACAGACCTGGCTCGCCGAGACGAAGTTGAGGAGCCTCCCTTGAACGTTGGTCGTCGCGTTCAGCGAGCAATCGCTGCTGCCGGGGACGCCGACACGCCAGGTGGGCCTGCTGGCCAGCAAGTTGCGCTTGAGCTCCAGTATCTTGTCACCCGAGGCGGGGGCGACATCCATGCCGTGCGAGGCGAACACGTCCTCCGCGCAGGTGTCTCTCGCCATGCCATGCCACTGAATGGCCCACCAGGGCCTCGATCCATAAATGGCCGCGAGCTCCAGATAGGTCGCGTGAAACGCGTTCGTCACGTTGTGGGCCACGTCCGAGACCATGGTCGAGCTCTGGCAGACGCTGTCGGTGAAGCTCGCATCGCGGTGAGCGCCGGCCATCAGGAAGCTGCGGGATCTCGTCGCCTTGAAGATGCTGACGGCCTGGATCTCCGTCTCCAGGTCCGCTGTCGCATGCGGCGCCGAATGAGCGAGCTCTCGCTCCGCGGCCGCGTCCACGATGAACGTGCCCAGCCCGAGATCGACGGTTCCGTCGCTGTTCCGATCGCCGACCTCCATGAGCACACAGTATCTTCGTCCATTGTTGACGTCGCGGAGCAGCCGGATCTGCGTAGACGACGACAGACCGGACGGAAGCACGAGCTTGCAGCTGCCGCCCATCATGGTGCGAACGACGCTCCGCCACGCGGTCAGCTGCGTCGAGCTCGGGGTGACGAAGACGCCTGAGTCCCTGCCGGGCATCTGATCGCGAATGCACGTCACGAGCGCCTCCAGGGTCGCGCTCGACGAGCAGGTCAGCTCCGCCGACACCGCGGGGCGGGACGCCATGAGGACGCCAGCGCCGAGCAGGAACACGATCGATCGTTCGAACCGCATGACAGCGTTACCTCCAGTCAGGGGTTTGCGGACGGCGAGTGCAAGGCGGAGACCGCCGCGCTGTGCGAACCGTTCGCGGTCGCCGCGGCCACCACATCGCGGCGTTATCGCCACATCGCAGCGCGGCCACCACACCACGGCGTCGCTCGACCCGGTGGGCCCCCGGGGTGTCGCACGTCATGACAACGGCGCGTCGCTCGCCGGCCGGAGCGGGTCGTCCGGGCGCGAGGCGCCCGCCCTGTCCGTCCTGTCACGACAAGCAAGCTCCCCGAAAACGTGTGGAAATAATGGAGGCCTTATCCTCGGCAGCGTGAAAGTCATCTCGCACGGGCTGCTCGGGCGTGAGACGACCGAAGCGATCGCCATCCCCCTCGGGGCCCTCGCGGCCTCGCTCCTCGTGTTCGGCGCGTTCGTGGCCGCCCAGGGGGTGAACCCCTTGAGCGTCTATCACGACATGATCCGCGGCGCCTTCGGCACGTGGTTCTCGCTCCAGAACACCCTCCTTCGGGCCGCGCCGCTCATGCTGACCGCGCTCTGCACGGCGCTGCCGGCGCGCCTCGGCCTGATCGTCATCGGCGGCGAGGGCGCGCTCGCCATGGGCGGGCTCTCGGCCGCGTCGGCGGCCCTGGCCGCGCGGGCGTGGGGCGCGCCGCCCGCCGCCGTGCTCGCCGCGATGCTCGTCTCCGGGCTCGCCGCCGGGGCGCTCTGGATCGGCCTCGCCGGCGCGCTGCGCGTCTACCGCGGCGTGAGCGAGACGATCAGCAGCCTCCTCCTCAACTACATCGGGATCGCGATCCTGAACCACCTCGTCGAGGGCGCGCTGCGCGACCCGGCGAGCCTCAACAAGCCATCGACCGCCTCCATCGGCGCCGAGAACGCGCTCGGGAGCCTGCCCGGCCTCGAGGTCCACTGGGGCCTCGCCTACGGGGTGCTCGCCTGCGCGCTCTGTTATGTGCTGATGCACCGGACGACGTTCGGCTTCGGCGCGGCGATGAGCGGCGGCAACGTCCGCGCGGCGCTCCTCGCCGGACTGCCGGTCAAGCGCCTCGTCGTGCTCACCTGCACGCTCGCCGGAGCGTGCGCCGGGCTCGCCGGCATGGTGGAGGTCGCGGCCGTCCACGGCCGGGCCAACGCGTCGCTGATCAGCGGCTATGGCTACACCGGCATCCTCGTCGCGTTCATCGCGCGCCACAACCCGCTCGCGATCATGCCGGTCGCCCTCCTGCTCGGCGGCATCGGCGCGAGCGGCGGCCTGCTGCAGCGGACCGCGCGGCTCCCCGACGCGACGGTGAGCGTGCTCCAGGGGATCCTGTTCATCGCGATCCTCGCCAGCGAGACGCTTTACGGCCGCTCCCTCATTGCCCGCGAGCCCAAGGTCCGTCAGCCGGCTCCGGCGCCTTCGGTGGCATGATGAACGACGCAGCTGCGCTCGGTCTCTGGGGCATCCCCCTCGCGGTCGCCGCCGGGGCCATCCGCATCAGCACGCCATTCCTCTTCGTGAGCCTCGGCGAGTGCCTCACCGAGAAGAGCGGCCGCGTGAACCTCGGCCTGGAGGGCACGCTCGTCATGGGCGCGATGGGAGGTTATGGCGTCTCCTACCTCACCGGCTCTGCCTGGCTCGGCGTGCTCGCCGCCGGCGCCATCGGCGCCGCGCTCGGCGCGCTGCACGCGTGGCTGTGCTCGAAGCCGCGCGTCAACGACATCGCCGTCGGCATCGCGCTCATGCTCTTCGGCGTCGGCCTCGCCTTCTTCCTCGGCAAACCGCTCATCCAGCCGACGGCGCCCCGCCTGCCCGCGATATCGCTCGGCTTCTTCAGCGATGTCCCCCAGGTCCGCTCCGCGCTCCAGGTGAACGCGCTCTTCCTCATCGGGGCCGCGCTCGCCCCGCTCCTGCTCTGGGCGCTGAACCGCACCCGCTTCGGGCTCGTGCTCCGCACCGTGGGCGAGAGCGCCGACAGCGCCCGCGCGATGGGGGTCGACGTGAACCTGGTCCGGCGGCGCGCGACCATGGCCGGCGGCTTCCTCGCCGGCGTCGGCGGCTCGTTCCTCTCGCTCTTTTACCCTGGCAGCTGGAACGAGGGGCTCTCGAGCGGACAGGGGCTCATGGCCGTCGCCCTCGTCATCTTCGCGCGCTGGAACCCGGTGCGCTGCCTCCTCGCTTCGCTGCTCTTCGGCGGCGCGAGCGCCCTCGGGCCGGCGCTCCAGTCCGTGGGGATCACCTGGGGATACCACCTCTTCAACGCCGCGCCGTACATCGTGACGCTGGCCATCATGGTCGCCGCGAGCTCCGCGACCCAGACCCTGCGCGATCAGCCCGCCGAGCTCACGCTCGCGCGTTGATCGCGCGAGGCGGCGCGCGCCGGACGAGACGAACGAGACGAACGAGACGAACGAAACGAACGAAAGGAGCGAGCCCCGCGAGACGAGCGAACCGTACGAGACGAGCGAAACGCTGAATGACAGGAGGACTCGACCCATGCCCTACGTGGCCGCTGATCCCTACGCCTGGCCTTACAACGGCGCGCTCCGCCCCGAGACGACGGCCCTGATCGTCATCGACATGCAGACCGACTTCTGCGGGAAGGGCGGGTACATCGACCTGCTCGGCTACGACATCTCCCTGACGCGGGCGTGCATCGCCCCGATCCAGCGCGCGCTCGCGGAGCTGCGCCGCCGCGGCTATCACGTCCTGCACACGCGCGAGGGGCACCGGCCGGATCTCTCCGATCTCCCGGCGAACAAGCGGTGGCGCTCCCGCCGGACCGACGGCGGGCGCGGCACGGGCGTGGGCATCGGCGATCCCGGGCCGTGCGGGCGCGTGCTCGTCCGCGGAGAGCCTGGGTGGGAGATCATCCCGGAGCTCGCGCCCCTGCCCGGCGAGCCGATCATCGACAAGCCGGGCAAGGGCTCGTTCTGCGCGACGGATCTCGATCTCATCCTCCGCCAGCGCCGCATCGAGAACCTGATCCTCACGGGGATCACGACGGACGTCTGCGTGCACACCACCATGCGCGAGGCGAACGACCGCGGGTACGAGTGCCTGCTGCTCTCCGACTGCTGCGCGGCCACGGATCCTGGCAACCACGCCGCCGCGCTGAAGATGATCAAGATGCAGAACGGCGTGTTCGGCGCGGTCTCGACCTCCGCCGCGCTGCTGGAGGCGCTCCCGTGACCATGGACCCGCGCGTCTTCTCCAGCCCCACGGCGAGGCCGCCCCGCGCGGCCGCCCGGGAGCCCGGCCCCCCCACGCCGCCGCCGGCGCTCTCCGCCGCGGGGATCACGAAGCGGTTCGGGCCGTTTCTCGCGCTCGACGACGTCTCGCTGCGCCTCGCGCCCGGGAGCTTCCACGCGCTCCTCGGCGAGAACGGCGCCGGCAAGAGCACGCTGGTCAAGTGCATCATGGGCTATCACCAGGCCGACGCCGGCGAGGTGAGGGTCGGCGACACGGCCCTGTCGATCAGGAGCCCGCGCGACGCGCAGGCGCTGGGGATCGGCATGGTCTACCAGCACTTCACCCTCGTGATGAACATGACGGTCGCCGAGAACCTCGTGCTCGCGCGCGCGTCGCTCCCCCTCGTGATCGACTGGCGCAAGGAGCGCGAGGCGATCCGCGCGTTCATGGGGCGCATGCCCTTCCGGCTCGATCCGGGGCGGACCGTCCGCGCGCTCGCCGCGGGCGAGAAGCAGAAGCTCGAGATCCTGAAGCAGCTCTACCTCGGCAGCAGGATCGTCATCCTCGACGAGCCCACGTCGGTCCTCACGCCCGGGGAGGCCGACGAGGTGCTCGGGATGCTCCGGTGCATGGCCGACGAGCAGCGGATCAGCGTGCTCATGATCTCGCACAAGTTCCGCGAGGTGACGGCGTTCGCCGACGAGATCACGGTGCTGCGGCGCGGCCGGGTCGCCGGCCGGGGCAAGGTCAAGGACCTCACGCCGGCGGCCATGGCCGAGATGATGGTCGGCGCGCAGCCGGCGCAGGTCTCCGCGGCGCGCGGCGACGCGCCCGCCGGGGAGCCGATCCTGCGCGTCGAGGGGCTCGCCGCGAGCGACGATCGCGGGCGGCCGGCGCTCGACGGCGTGACGCTCACGGTCCATCGCGGCGAGATCGTCGGCATCGCCGGCGTCTCCGGCAACGGGCAGGAGGAGCTCGTCGAGGTCCTCGCCGGGCAGCGCGCCGCGCGGGGTGGCAGCGTGCTCGTCCATGGCGAGCCCTACGGCGCCGGGCGCGCGCAGATCCTGAAGCACCGGGTGCGGTGCCTGCCCGAGGAGCCGCTGCGCAACGCCTGCGTCCCCGCGATGTCGGTCGCCGAGAACATCGGGTTCCGCGTCTTCGACAGGCCGCCCTTCACGAGGCTCCGCTGGGGCGTGAGCCGGGCGGCGCTCCGGCGGTCGGCCGAGCGCCTCGCCGCGGAGTACGCCATCAAGGCGCCCTCGGTCGACGCCCCGATAGGCAAGCTCTCCGGCGGCAACGTGCAGCGCGCCGTCCTCGCGCGCGAGCTCGGCATGGACGAGGACATCGAGCTCCTCGTCGCCGCAAACCCCTGCTTCGGGCTCGATTTCGCGGCCGTGGCCGAGATCCGCTCCCGCATCCTGAAGGCGCGCAACCGCGGGACCGCCGTCCTCCTCGTGAGCGCGGATCTCGACGAGATCTTCGCCATGGCCGACCGTGTCCTCGTGATGAGCGAGGGCCGCATCGTCCACGAGTCGCCGATCGCCTCGGCCGACGTCGCGGAGATCGGCCGCGCGATGGCGGGGCACCGATGACGGCGCGGCCCCTCGAGATCGCGGCGAGGCCGTACCCCTTCCGCGTCGCCGATCGGGACGCCGTGGCGCTGCTCGTCATCGACATGCAGCGCGACTTCCTCGAGCCCGGCGGCTTCGGCGCGGCGCTCGGCAACGACGTCGCGCGGCTCCAGCGCATCGTGCCGACGGTCCGGCGCGTCCTCGACGCGTTCCGCCACAACGGCCTGCCCATCATCCACACGAAGGAGGGTCACAGGCTGGATCTCTCGGACTGCCCCCCTGCGAAGCGGAGCCGGGGCGCTCCTGGGATGCGGATCGGCGATGTCGGGCCGATGGGGCGCATCCTGGTGCTGGGCGAGCCTGGCAACGACTTCGTGCCCGAGCTCGCGCCGGCGCCCGGGGAGCTCGTCGTACCGAAGCCCGGGAAGGGCGCGTTCTACCGGACGGGCCTCGACGCCAGGCTTGCGGCGCTCGGCGTCTCTCACCTGCTCATCGCCGGCGTGACGACCGAGGTCTGCGTCCAGACCACGATGCGCGAGGCGAACGATCGCGGCTACGAATGCCTGTTGATCGAGGACGCCACCGAGAGCTATTTCCCCGAGTTCAAGGCGGCAACGTTGGAGATGGTCCGTGCCCAGGGCGCGATCATCGGCTGGACCGCCCCCGCCGGCGCCGTCCTCGAAGCGCTCTGATCGACGCCCGTTCCAGAGCAGCTGCTCGATGCCCCTTCCAGAGCAGCTGCTTGATGCCCGTTCCAGAGCAGCTGCTCCATACCGCCCAGAGCGGCTGCTCGATACCGCTTCCAGAGCGGTGGTCACCCGCACAGGAGACGGGCCCAGATCGGCGTTTTCGGCGCGGAAGCGCACTCCAGTGCGCTGAGCACCGAAAACGTCGAGATGGGCCCGTATCCGAAGCGGGTGGCCACCGCTCTAGTGGGTCGAGCCGAGGGCGCCGGCTACGAGGTAATCCATGCTCTCGAGCGCGATGTCGGTCTGCTGCTGCGCGACTGAATCGGCGATCACCACCTTGCCCTCGTTGTTCATGATGGGCCCCTGGAAGATGGTGAGCGTGCCCTCCGTGAGCTTCGCCTTCGCCTCCTCGGCCTTCTTCTTCGCCTCCTCGGAGACGGCGGGGCCATAGGGTGAGATCTTGATGTACCCCTCCTTGAAGCCGCCGCGCAGGAGGTGCGGATACGGCTTCCCCTCGCGGATGAACGTCATGTAATCGGTGTAGACCTTGGACCAGTTCCACTCGGCGCCGGTCAGGTACCCCCTTGGGGCGAGCGTCGCCTGGTTCGTGTGGTAGCCGGTGCTGAACGCGCCGCGCCGCTCCGCGAGCTCGATGATCACCTTGGGTGAGTCCACGTGGGCGGTCAGGACGTCGACGCCCTGGTCGATGAGGCTGTTGGCCGCCTCCGCCTCCTTGACGGGCATCGACCAGTCGCCGGTGAAGATCACGGCCGTCGTCACGCTCGGGTTCACGCTCCGGGCGCCCAGCGTAAAGGCGTTGATGTTGCGGAGCACCTGCGGGATCGGCTTCGCGGCGATGAACCCGAGCTTGCCGCTCTTCGTCGTCATCCCGGCGACGATGCCGGACACGTACTCGGCTTCGTCGATGTAACCGAAATAGCTGCCGACGTTGCTCGGGTGCTTCGACCCGTCGTAGAGGCCGCCACAATGGAGGAAGATCTTGTCCGGGAACTTCTCCGCCACCTTGAGGATGTGCGGATCGAAATAGCCGAAGGACGTCGGGAAGATCACCGTCGCGCCATCGAGGTTGATCATGCTCTCGAGCGTCTTCTGCACGGCGACCGTCTCGGGGACGTTCTCCTCCTCACGGGTCTTCACGCCGGCCAGCTTGGCCAGCGCGGCGGCCCCCTCGGCGTGCGCCTGGTTGTAGCCGTAGTCGTCCCTGGGGCCGACGTAGATGAAGCCCACCGTGAGCGGCTGATCGCTCGACCCCTCCTTGCTGCAGCCGGCCGACGGCAGGAGCGAGAGCGAGAGGAGCAGTGGGCGGAGGATGGCGAGGAAACGCTGCCCCCGTGCCACGCCGGCCGCGGGGAACACGGGGAAGACGGGGGACACAGGAGTTCTCGGTCTGCTCTTCACGCCATGGATGTGTACGCGACTCCTCATTTCTGAAACTTTTCCCACGCGTGAATTTTGCGCGCTTCGCGTGATTGCCGTTGAGCGCGCACCGCGCGCTGTGGCATGGTTCCATCAACACTGGAGATTCGCGATGACAGCTACACTTCCAGCAGCGACGCGGGATTTCGTGCCTGTGCAGTTGCCATTCATCATTGCGAATGTGGCAACGATGGCCGCTCATCCGGAGTCGGTCCCCTGGCGGCGCCTCCGGGAGGGCGTCGAGATTCACCGCCTTTACGGCAGCAGCGACGCAGGCGCGTCGGCCGCGCTCCTGCGCTACGCGCCGGGGGCATCCGTGCCGCAGCACGTCCACCGTGGCCATGAACACATCTTCGTGCTCACAGGATCGCAGTCGGACGAGCGCGGGCACCACCGCGCCGGCACGCTCGTGATGAACGCCCCGGGCAGCCGCCACAGCGTCTCGAGCGCCGAGGGCTGCATCGTCCTCGCGATCTGGGAGCAGCCCGTCGTCTTCATCTGACGTAAGCGCCGCCCGCCGGAGGTGCGCAACGTCCTGCGGGAGCCCAACGGGCCCCCCGCGGACGCCGACGCATCAGGACATCCGGTCCCCGCATCAGGACATCCAGGCCGCTCATCTGGACATCCGGGCCGCTCATCTGGACATCCGGGCCGCTCATCTGGACACCGGTCCCCGCATCAGGACATCCGGGCCGCTCATCAGGACATCCGGGCTGCTCATCAGGACACCGGTCCCCGCATCAGGACACCCAGGCCGCTATCAGGACGTCTCCTCGCTCCCCTCGCGCCCTGCGGGGCTTCGCCGCTTCCAGACACGAAGGTCAGCGGCACCACGCCGGCCTGACCGGGGTCCGGAGTACGACATCTCCGCAGGCACGTCCTCACCGGACCGCGAGCGCGCCCTCCGGCGCTCGCTTTCTCGGGGCACAGAGGTTCAGGTACGCTGCGCTTTGCCGTAGGCTGGACGCTCATGGATTCGCGCGGGAAATCGCTCCCTCCGGGGCCGCTCGTCACGGACGAGGACATCCGGGAAGAGCTCCGGCGGCTGTTCGACGCCGGTCCCGACTCGGGGCTCGTCATCCGGGTCTACGGCGAGCCCGGCGAGGGGGCGGCAGCGGCGGACGCGTTCCGCGAGATGTTCGCGTCGCTGCGCATGTACGAGGGGAAGCCGCAGGACCAGCCGCTGGAGATCCTCGTCGACGCGCCGAGCAAGGCGCACATCGCGCGCGCGCTGTCCGTGCTCGGCCACAAGCAGCACCAGAAGCGGATCCTCGATCACATCCTCACCACCTTCGGGCGCCGGCTGATCGACCCGCTCGCCGAGATCCTCGACACGACCCCGACCGGCTCGGTGACGGCGCGGCTGACCATGCTGCGGGACATCTTCCTCGCGCACGTCGCGGATCTGCGGATGACGCCGGAGTCGCAGCAGATCCTCTCGAGCGACCTGCGCAAGCTCCTGAGCGACGACTACCTGGCGATGGTGGCGGAGAACGAGGAGCGCGTGCAGCGCCCGCGCGTGGCGATGCTCGCGCAGCAGATCCTCCGGCTCGTCGGCTCCACGTTCCACAGCGCGCTCAAGCGGTGGCCGGCGCACGCCGAGCAGATCGCCTCGTCGATCGCGCGGCGGAGCCCGAAGAAGGTCCGCCTGAGCGAGGTGCCGAAGCTCATCCGCGGCCAGATCACCGACGGCATCGAAGAGTTCCTGTGGATCGAGACGAGCGCGGACATCGAGGGCGCGCTGCGCCCGATGCTCGCCGAGCACCAGGACGTGATGCCCGTGACGCAGGCGACGCTCGACCGATCGACGTACCGCGAGTTCGCGGACGCCTGCTGGGCCATCATCGCCGAGCACTGCTGACGGCGGGACGAGCGCTGCCGGATCGCCTCCCCTGCCGCGCTGCAGGCTGAGATCCATCACGTCCTGGTCGCTTCGCTCACCACTTCACCGGGTGTCCCGCTCGATGCGTCTGGGGGGAGCGGGACCCCGCTCCGGAGCAAGCCCCCGCGCGCGCCGCGTCGGGAATGATTTCCGCCTCCCGCTGTTGTAAGGGGCCGCTGGCGCCTGGGCCGCCGCGCACTGCGGCGTCCGAATCGCCGGCGCGGAGAGCTTCTTCCCTTCGCGGAGGGGTGCACGGCCGTGATCGAAATCAGCGACCTATACAAGTACTACGGCGACCGGAAGGCCATCGGGCCCCTGTCGTTCTCGATCGAGGCGGGAGAGATCGTCGGCCTGCTCGGCCTGAACGGCGCGGGCAAGACGACGACGCTCAGGATCCTCGCCTGCGATCTGCTCCCGTCCGCGGGCCGCGTGCTCGTGGACGGACTGGATGTCGTCGACCACCCCCACGAGGTGCGGTCCCGCATCGGATACCTCCCCGACAGGCCGCCGCTCTACGACGAGATGAGCGTGCGCGCCTTCCTCCACTTCGCCGCGCGCCTGCGCGGCGTCGACGCCGGCGCGGCCGACGCGCGGGTGGCCGAGGCGCTCGCGGTGACGCAGCTCGACGACGTGGCCGCGGATCCCATCAGCTCGCTGTCCCACGGCTTCAAGCAGCGCGTCGGCATCGCGCAGGCGATCGTGCACAAGCCGCGGCTGCTCGTCCTGGACGAGCCGATCAGCGGCCTGGATCCCGTGCAGATCGTCGAGATGCGCGCCCTGCTCCGGAGCCTGCGCGGCAAGCACACCATCGTGCTCTCCAGCCACATCCTCTCCGAGATCAGCGAGACGTGCGATCGCATCCTCGTGATCCGGGACGGCGAGATCGGCGCGCAGGGGACCGAGCAGGAGCTCTCGGCCAAGCTGCTCCACGGCGTCCGGGTCGAGCTCACGGTGCGCGGCCCCGCGGCCGAAGGCGCGGGCTACCGCGTGGCGCGCGGCGAGGCGGCGAAGGCGCTCGAGCTCGCCCGCGAGGTGGAGGGCGTCACGTCCGTCGAGCAGCTCACCACGACCGAGCCGGGGAGCGACGTCGTGAGCTTCGCGGTCGAGGCCGACCGCGACGTGCGCGCGGCGCTGTGCGCCGAGCTCGTGCAGGCGGGCATCGGCATCCTCGAGGTGAAGCGGAGCGAGCGCGAGCTCGAGTCGGTGTTCCTGCGGCTCGCCACGCGCGGGGCGCCCGGGGCGAAGGACAGGTCCGCCGCGGCCGGCAGGGGAAGCGCCGGCGGCGACGCAAGGAAGGCCCCTGCGGAGGAGCAGGCGGAGGAAGGCGAGGGCGAGACATGAGAGGGACATTGCTCGTCGCGCGGCGGGAGCTGTCCGCGTACCTGAGATCACCGCTCGGGTACGTCGTCGCCGCCGCTGCGCTGCTCATCGACGGCATCTACTTCCAGGTCGCGGCGCTCGGCTCGGGCGCGCGGCTGTCGGCGGAGGTGCTGCTCAAGTTCTTCGACGGCACGGCGTTCATCACGATGGTCGCGGCGCTCATCCTCTCGATGCGGCTCATCGCCGGCGAGCGCGAGAGCGGGACGCTCATCCTGCTCAAGACCGCGCCCGTGCGCGACGGCGAGATCATCGCCGGCAAGTTCCTCGCCGCGCTCGCGCTGGTCTCGCTCATGACGGCGATCACGATCTACATGCCGCTGCTCATCTTCGTGAACGGCAAGGTGTCCGTCGGGCACATCCTGGTCGGCTACTCCGGGGTGCTGCTGCTCGGCGCCGCGTCGCTCGCGATCGGGCTCTTCGCCTCGACGCTCGCGGCGAGCCAGGTCATCGCGGTCATCCTCGGGGCGGCGATCATCGGGACGCTCGGCTTCCTGTTCCTCGTCGCCCGCGTCACGGAGCCGCCGCTCAACGACGTCGTGAGCGCGCTGAACCTCTACCCGCTCAACCAGAAGCCGTTCCTGAACGGCGTGCTCCGGCTGGAGAACGTCGTCTACTACGTCGCGGTCGCGTACTTCTTCCTGCTCGCCGCGACCCACACCCTGAAGGCGCGGAGGTGGCGGTGAAGGACAAGCAAGGTCAGGCCGACGAGGCCGAGATCCGCGGCGAGGGAGCGGGCTCCGCGCCCCCGCCGGACGCAGGGCGAGAGGCCCCGCCGGCCGGCGAGCCGGCGCCCGCCGCGCCGCCCGCGCCGCCCGCGCCGCCCGCGCCGCCCGCGCTCCGCGCCGGGGGCTGGATGGTCCCGGCGTACGCGGGCGCGCTCCTCGCCCTCTTCCTCGGCGAGCGCGTGGTGCCCACGATCGAGTGGCTCCGCTATGCCCTGTCGGGGCTCGGGTTCTTGACCCTGGTCCTCGTCACCGCGCTGCGCTTCGCGGCCGCGGTGCGCGAGTCGGGCGAGCGCCGCGCGGTCGAGCGCGCGCTCGCGATCCTGTCGGCGCTCGGCGTCGTCGCGGTGGCGGCCTACTTCACCACGACCGACGTGGGGCAGGCCATGGTCGGCGTCTCGCGCGCCGCGCCCGAGCTGCGCGGGCGCATCGACGCGGCCACGACGGTCGCCTGGGTCGCGCTGCTCGTCATGGCGACGGTGCCGCTGTTCTTCGGCGAGGCGGCGCTCGCGCCGATGCGGCGCGCCGAGCGCATCGAGGGCCGGCGGGTGCGCGCCGCGACGCTCTCGGGCCTGACGCTCGGGTTCGCCGCGGTCTACTCCGCGCTCTTCGTGTTCGCCGCGGGCAAGCTCGATCTCAAGGCGGACTTCTCGTACTACCGCACCGCCCGCCCGGGCGAGTCCACGAAGCGCGTCGCCGAGAGCCTGACCGCGCCGCTCAAGATCACGGCCTTCTACCCGCAGCAGAACGAGGTCGGCGCCGAGGTGGAGGGCTACCTGCGCGAGGTGAAGGCGGCGTCGCCCCAGATCACGGTGGAGGTGCAGGATCGCCTGCTCGTCCCCGCGCTCGCCAAGGAGGCGAAGGTCACGCAGGACGGCGTCATCGTGCTCTCGCGCGACGGCTCGCGCGAGACGCTCACCGTCGGCTCCGACATCAAGAGCGCGGGCGCCAAGCTGAAGAGCCTCGACGCCGACTTCCAGAAGGTGCTGCTCAAGGTGATCCGGCCGCAGCGCACCGCGTACCTGACGGTCGGCCACGGCGAGCTGAACGAGTCGGCCAGCTCCCCCGAGGGGCGGACGACCAAGAACCTCCGCAAGCTGCTCGAGTCCCAGAACTACGTCGTCAAGGACCTCGGGCTCGCCCAGGGGCTCGGCAGCGAGATCCCGAAGGACGCGAGCGTCGTCATCGTGCTCGGCCCGCAGAAGGCGTTCCTCCCGGAGGAGGTCGCGGCGCTCAAGCGGCACGCCGATGAGGGCGGGCACCTCCTGCTCGCGCTCGATCCGGACGCCAAGGTCGATCTGGATCCGCTCGCCGGCGCCGTGGGGCTCACGTGGAAGCCCGAGGTCCTGGCGAACGATCGGGTCTACGTGCGGCGGCGCTACAACGACTCGGACCAGGCGATGCTGGTCACGACGCGGTACTCCTCGCACGCCTCGGTGTCGACGCTGAGCCGCCACGCGCAGCAGGCGCCGACGATCTTCCCGGGAGCGTCGTCGCTCGACAAGCGCGAGAACGGCGGCCTCAAGATCGACTTCGTCGTCCGCTCGCTGGGCGAGACGTTCGCCGACGCGAACGGCAACTTCAAGTTCGACGAAGGCGGCGAGAAGCGCAGCGTCTACAACCTCGCCGCGGCGGTCTCGAAGGAGCTCGCGCCTGGCGGGGACGACAAGGAGAAGAAGGAGCTGCGCGCGTTCGTGGTCGCCGACGCCGACGTGTTCAGCGACGCGGCGTTCAGGAACGAACCCAACATCGTGCTCGCGCTCGACGCGCTCCGGTGGCTCGGCGGCGAGGAGAGCTTCGCCGGGGAGATCACGACGAGCGAGGACGTCCGGATCGAGCACACGAAGGAGAAGGACCAGGTGTGGTTCTGGGCCACGATCCTCGTGGCGCCGGCCATGGTGCTGGGTCTCGGGCTCTTCATCACGCGCCGCGGGCGGCGCGGGAGCGGGAGGCGCGCATGAGGTTGGAACGCAGCTTTTTCGTGCACCTCGGCCTTCTTGTGGTCGCGGCCTTGTCCGCGGTCCTCGTCTGGACGCGCGACGACAAGGCGGCCGCCCTCTCGGTCGCCGACGTGACCGTCTGGACCGGCCGCGCCGACGACGTCGAGCGCATCGCCTTCGAGGGCAAATCGAAGACGGTCGTCCTCGAGGCGAAGAAGGACAAGGAGGGCCGCTACTTCGTCGGCACGGCGGAGCGCAAGACGACGCCCCCGGCCGAGAAGCCGAAGGACCCGCACAGCCCCGACGACGGAGCGCAGGACGACGAGCCGCCCGCGGAGCCTGAGCCGACGGTCAAGACGACGACGTTCGTCTCGGTGGCCGCCGGCAACAAGCTCGCCGAGGCGATCGCGCCGCTGAAGGCGCTGCGCTCGATCGGCCGCATCGCGGACGACCGCGCGGCCGAGTTCGGGCTGGCCGAGCCCGAGGGCACGCTCACCGTCAAGCTGCGCGGCGCCGAGCGAAAGCTGGTCCTCGGCGGCGCGACGCCCGGCGGCGCGGACCGGTACGCGCGCGACGAGGCCACGGGCGAGGTGTACGCCATCAAGGGCGACATCTACCGCGATCTCGACACCGCGGAGTCACGGCTCCTGGAGCGGGATCTGCACGAGTGGAAGGACGTCGATCTCGCCAGGGCGCGCGTCATCGCCGGGGACAAGCGCCGCGAGGTCGTGCGCAGCGGCGACGAGGGCAAGAAGTTCTGGGCCGATCCGGCGAGCCCCGAGCAGAACGACGAGACGGTCGGCAACTGGATGAGCAAGCTCGACCGTCTCCGTCCCACCGAGTACGTGGCCGCTGCCCCGGAGCAGAAGGAGGTCGTGGTGCGGATCGAGTACACCGGCCGCTCCGGCGACATCGGCTTCGCCGAGCTCGTGAAGGGGCCCCCCGGGGCGAGCGGCAAGCCCGACTACTTCCTGGTCACGGAGCGCACCCGCCTTCACGGCAAGGTGCCGGTAGGCGTCGCCGAGCAGGTCGAACAGGACGTCGGCGCCGTCGTCAAGTAGCCCTTGCGCCTCGCGACCGCGCCGGAGCAGCCGCCCGGCGCGGTCAGCCTTCCGCGCGGCGCCGGCCGCGCCCTGGGGCGCAAGCTGTCTCCCCCAGTCGCTCTTTACTTGCCGTACCGGGTCCGGTCCTGCAACGCTCGGGCGCAATGTTCTTCCGACGATTGCCTACCCTAGCGCTGGGCGCTGCGGCGGCGCTCGCCGCGGCCTGCAGCTCGCCGCCGCCACCGCAACCCGTAGCGCCGCCGCCGACCGTGACCGCGGCGCCACCACCTCCGCCTCCCCCTGCTCCGAAGCCCTGCAAGGCGCTCGACGAGCAGTGCCAGGCAGAGGCGTCGACCCGGGCGAAGATCGCCCAGAGCTCACTCGTGTTCACCCCCGCGACGGGCTGGACCTATGCCCAGGCGGAGAGCGCCACGATCGCGCAGGCCGCGGACGAGGGCCCGGCCTTCGCGACGGCGCAGGTCGACGCGGGCGAGGGCAAGCAGGCGCTCGAGAAGCGCGACGCCGCGCTCGAGGCGCTGGCGCGCGAGATCAACGTGACGTTGCCGAAGAAGAAGGTGAACTGGAAGAAGCCCGACGACATCAAGGACGTCGCCGGGCGGAAGATCGGCCTGTGGCAGAAGGAGGGCGCCCTCCGCGGGACCAGGAAGGGCCCGCTGCTGATCTTCGGCGACACCGGGAAGGACGGGGAGATCGTGCTGGGGCTCGGCTTCGTCCCCGAGGACGACAACTCCGGCGCCGACGAGACCATCCTGCAATCGATCGAGTCGATCTCGGTCGCGGCGGAGTGATCGCGTGACGGCACCGAACGTCGCGCCAGGCAGCGTCATCGCGGGGAGGTTCTCGGTCCGCTCGCTCCTCGGCTACGGGGGCGCGACGGCCACCTTCCGCGCGGTGACGGCGCAAGCGCGCGACGTCGCCCTCAAGCTGTACTCGCCGGTCGTCGGCCAGCGCGCGGACGCGATGCAGCACCTCCAGCGGTACGTGGCCGAGACGAACAGGCTGCCGCCAGAGCTCGCCGCGCACATCCTCGAGGCCGGCTACGACCCGGCGACGGCCGCGCCCTTCACGGTGACGGACATGATCCCGTTCCCGTCGCTCGCCGAGCTCGCGCGTCGCCGGCCGATGGGCTTCGAGGAGGTCGGCTCGATGCTCCGCTCTCTCGCGGCGGTGCTCGACGCTGCCCACGCCCGCGAGGTCCCCCACCACGGCCTCAAGCCGACGAACCTGTTCATCGACCCGAGCGCTCCGGGCAGCGTGAAGCTCACCGACTTCGGGCCGTCCCTCGCGCGGAGCATGGTGCCGACGCAGGAGGGGTATGTCCTCTCCGCGCCGTGGCTGGCGCCCGAGCAGCTTCAGCCGGGCGGCCAGGCGGGGCCTGCCGCCGACATCTTCTCCGCGGCGCTGCTCTCCTTCTTCGCGCTCACGGGCCGCTCGTACTGGCGTTCCTGCCAGGGTCAGGTGGACGTCCAGGGCTGGCAGCGCGAGCTCATGGCGCCGCGCCTCGCCGCGTCCGTGCGGGCCGCGGAGCTCGGCGTCCCGCTGAGCCCTGTGCTCGACGGCGCCTTCGCGCGCGCGCTGGCGCACGATCCGCGCGAGCGCTTCCGCTCCGCGAGCGAGCTCGCGGCCATGCTCAGCGGCTTCTCGGCGGCCGCGATCGAGGTGGGCTCGACGCTCGCCCTGTCTCCTTCGGTGAACGAGGCGGTCGCGCCCGCGCCGCCGGCCGTCGCCGTCACCGCGGCGAGCGCGCCCGCGCCCTTGCCGCCCGCCGACGCCACGCAGCTGGTGCCCTCGCCGTTTTCACCCCCGCCGCAGCCGTCGCACGCGCCGTTTTCACCCTCGCCGCAGCCATCTGCCGACGCGCCCTCCGGACAGGCGCCGCCGCCTTCGGCCCAGAGCCAGACAGCAGCCCGTCGAAGCGGCGTCCCCGCGCTGACGGCGGTCAGCACCGCGCCCAGGTCGCCGTGGAGCAAGGCGGCCTCCCTGATGGTGGGCATCGTTGGTGTGCTGCTCGTCGGGGGCACGGCCGCCGCGTGGTACGTCCTGGACCGCAAGGACGAGGCGCAGCCGGGCCCCAGCGCCTCGACCAGCGCTTCTGCGGCGGCTCCCCCCGCGCCGTCGGCCGAGCCCGCTCCGCCCGAGCCAGCCCACAGCGCGCCAGCCGCCGACGCCGGGACCCCGAGCGCCGAGCCCCCGACCGACGCCGGCGCCTCGACCGACGCCGGCGTGGCGACCGACGCGACGGTGAAGATCTCCTGCAAGCCCGTCGCCTGCGAGGAGATCACCATCGACGGCAAGGTGACGCAGGCCCCGGAGGTCGAGATCGGGCTCACCCCTGGGGTTCACAAGGTGAGCGTCAAGCGAACCGGCTACTTCCCGCGGAGCCTGAGCGTGGTCGTCAAGGCCGGAACGCCGCTCGTGCAAGAGTTCCAGCTCACCGAGATCCCCCCGGCTCAGCCAGCGGGGCAGCCGGCGAGCAAGCCTTGCGGCAAATTCCTCAAGCGCTGCAAATAGCCATCTTGCGCGCGCTCACGCGCGAGGGTGCGCCCGACGGTACGCGGCGCGCACGTGGTCGTCGGCGAGGTGCGTGTAGATCTCGGTCGTCACGACGTTCGCATGACCGAGGAGCGCCTGGACGCTCCGGAGATCCGCGCCCCCCTCGAGCAGGTGCGTCGCGAACGAGTGGCGGAGCTTGTGCGGCGAGCTCGGCTTGGCGATGCCCACGGCGCGCGCATATCCGCCGAGGAGCTTCCACACCGCCTGCCTGGTGAGCGGCCCGCCGCGCGGCGAGAGGAACAGCACCTGGGTCGCCGCGCTGCGCGGGTGCGTCGCGCGCAGCTCCAGGTAGGCGTCGATGGCGGCGAGCGCCGGCTCGCCGAGCGGCACGAGCCGCCGCTTCCCCCCCTTGCCGAGCGCCATCACGATGCCTTTGCGCCGGTCGATGTCCGCGAGCTTGAGGCGCACCACCTCGCTGACGCGCAAGCCGGCCGCGTACATCACGTGGAGCATCGCGCGATCGCGCAGCCCCTTGAACGTCCCTTGCTCGGGCGCCTCGATGAGGAGCGCGATCTCGTCGAACGAGAGCACCTTGGGCAGCCGCCGCCCGACCCTGGGTCGCTCGACCAGCGCGCACGGATCCCGCTCGATGCGGCGCTCGCGGAGCAGGAAGCGGATGAACCCGCGGACCGCGGAGAGGTGGCGCGCCGCCGAGCTGGCGCTGATGCCCGCCTGGCCGAGCGCGACCAGGTAGGTGCCGATCAGCGCCTGGTCGAGCCCGTCGACGGTCGTGATCCCGCTCGCCTCGGCATGGGCGACGAGCTTGGCGAGATCATGGCCGTAGGCCTCGAGCGTCAGGGGCGCCAGAGCCCGCTCGACGCGAAGGTGATCCAGGTAGGCGTCCACCCAGGTCGCAAGGTCCACGGCCAACCGTACGTCGAAAGCGGCGAAGCGCGCCAGAAAGCCGGGCTGGGGCAGATCGACCCAGAACGCCCCGAACGGCAATACGTCTTCCTCCCTTCCGGCATTTCACCTCCCCGTCCTGGTTCCAGCCGGACGCGGAATGCGTCACAGTGGGCCCTGTGGTGTCAGCCTTCGAGGTCATCGAGCCCCGCGGAGCGGAAAGCCCGGTCCTCGTCGAGGTACCGCACGCGGGGGTCCACGTGGATCCCGAGTCGCTGTCCTGGACCATCGCGCCGGCGCGCAGCATCGGGCGCGACGCGGACCTGTACGTCGACGCGCTCTTCCAGGACGCTCCGGCCGAGGGGGCGACGCTCCTCTTCTCCAGGATGAGCCGGCTGGTCGTCGATCTCAACCGGAGCGAGGCCGACTGCGACGGCGACGCGGTCGAGGGCGGCGGCCGGGCGCCCTACCCGCGGGGGCTCATCTGGCGCATGACCACGGACGGCGAGCCCATCCTTGCCGCTCGGCTGCCACGGCAGGAGGTGGAGCGCCGGCTCGACCGCTTCTATCGCCCGTATCACGGCGCCCTCAGCGCGCTCCTCGCCGGCAAGCGCGAGCGCTTCGGCTTCGCGATCCTCCTCTGCGCGCACTCGATGCCGAGCCAGGGCCGCCGCGGCCACGCGGAGGGCGCGATCGGTCGGGCCGACATCGTCCCCGGCACGCGCGGGCGGACGACCGCCGCGAGCGCGGTGATCGACGCGGTCGATCAGCACGCGCGCGCCTGCGGCTTCTCCGTGCGCCATGATGACCCCTACAAAGGGGGCTTCAGCACCGCGCACTACGGCCAACCGCACCGTGCCGTCCACGCCGTGCAAATCGAGATTGCACGCCGGCTGTACATGGACGAGCAATCCCTTGCCATGGATGGGCAAGGATTCCCTGCCGTGCGAGACTTCGGACGCACCCTGGTCGCGCGGCTCACCTCAGCCGAGCTGCTCGGTCAGCTCCGCAGCAGCCCTCCCTTCGACGCCCGTGAGATCTGATCCAGCTCCATCAATGGAAAAGCCTTTCGGAGAGGCGAGCCGCGACCGCCCGCCAGCGAGCCGTCGCGCGATCGCCGAACGCGAAAAGGCAGCACCTGCCCAGCCGGAGGGCGCCACAGCCGGCGAGAGCCCGGCCGATCGCGCTCAGGAGGGACCGGCTGCGGCGTCGATCAGCGCCGCTCCGGTCGATCGGCGCCACGAGTCGAACCCGGCCATCCCGATGGAGGTGGCGCCCCCGAGCACGCGCGAGCACGTCACCAAGCCGCTCCTCGCGTCCGAAGCGCTCATGGAGGACCTGGCGCCGATGCGTCCGGCGCAGGACGCCGCGCGGATCTGGTGTGCTGCGGTGGGCGCCGGCTTCCTTCTGCTCGGCGGCCTGTCGATCGCAGGGCTCCGCCCGGACGGCGTTGTCGCGGGGCCGCCAGCGTTCGTCCTGGGCGTCGTCGCGCTGTTCACCGCGCTCACGTCGGTGAGCTACCGGCAGCGCGCCGTCGCCATGGTGGTGCTCGGGGCGATCGCGACAGTCCTCGGCCTCCAGAGCTCGGGGACCGCGGTCGGCTGGGGAACCGCCCGGGCCGTCGCGGCGATAGGGCTCCCGGCGGCGCTCGTCTTCCGGTCTCGCTACAGGGCGTACAGCGGCGCGCGGTGGCTGCTCGTCGCCGCCTTCCTCGTCACGCTCCCATCCTTCGGGCATGCGATCGGACAGCTGGTTTTGCACGATCCGCACCTGGGCCATCTCGGCGCCTTGCTTGTGATCCTGGCGGTCCTGTCCAGCCTTACCGGGTTCATGGGTGCGGAGACGACGGGCGCCGGGTCGTTCCTTGCCGTCGCGGTGGTGCTTGCCTTCACGGCCGACCTGGTCGTCGGCAGGCTCGCGCATCTCGACACCTTCTCGCCCCGGGACATCGTCATCGTGCTCTCCGCGGGCCTTGCGTTCGCGGCGACGTCCGCCATCACGAGCCTGGGCCTGTTCCAGATCCTGGCCTGGCGCCTGGCTGCCGACGCCCGGCGTATCGATCTGCACTCACGCCCCGAGAATGAGAAGGACGGGCGGGATCGGCGTCCGCCCTCGGGCGGCGAGTGGCTGACCTAGAACAACGATCACGTTGAAACCCGGAGAATTTGCACAGGGAGGCGGGGAGGCGGGGAGGAAGAAAAAAAATGATTTTCTCCCTCTTGCCGTCTCTCACTCCCCACCTCCCCGCCTCCCTGTGAAATTCCTGCTTTTTCTCGTGGTTTCAACCCGTTTGTCGCTCTAGGCCGCGCGCCAGCAGGCGCGTAGGGCGTCGGGGACACCGAGGGGAGAGGCTCGGCCGCGTTGCGCCCCGAGCTCCCCCAGCCCACGGCGGCGATGATCCCCCGGAGGACGCTTGACATGTCCCCCGGCTTCCTTCACTTTCCCGCGCTCCCGAGCCCCCCTGCTCCCCCGCGCAGGGCGTGCGCCCGGCCAGCTAATTCGATTTACGGTCGGGGCACCGACGCAGGGCCCCTTCCAACCGAGGACGTCATGGCGAAGAGCGACATCACTGGGAAGCGGAAGCTTCTGGCGCAGAACGTCTCCCACTCCAACATCAAGACGAAGCGCTGGCAGCTCGTGAACATCCAGACCCGGCGCGTCTGGGTCCCCGAGCTCAACCGCTTCGTGAAGCTCAACCTCACGACGCGCGACATCCGCACGATCGACAAGATCGGCGTCGTCGCCTACGCGAAGCGCTACGGCGTCGCGCTCTAGGCCCAGCGCCGACGCGACGGCCGGCCTGAATGTCGGCCGCCGCTTCGCGGCTGGATGCGCCGCGCTCTGTTCTCCCCTCTCGGGGCTCGCCTCCATCCCTCTTCAGCTTTGGAAGCGCCGCGTGCGTGACGGCACGCGGCGCATACAGCCGGCGCGAGCTGGCAGACGTCGGCCGCAGCGCACGTTGCGCAGCGGCTCGCCGCGCCTCGCTGTAGCGTCAGCGCTCCTCCACGGCGCCCTCGATGGCCCGCGCCGCGTCGGCTGGAGAGCCGCATGGCCGGCCGATCTCCGCTTCGACCGGCCGACGCCCGCTGCGCCTCACCCCTCCGCGGGCTGCGTCCCTGCCCCCGCCATGAAGCCGGCGGCGAGGTTGGCCGTGCGCGCGTCGCGCTCGTCGCGCAGGACGGCGATGGCGGCGCTGGCGCCCTGCTGCGTGCGGACATCATGAAGGGCGGCTTCGAGCGCGGTGCCGCCGAGGAGCGCGGTGAGGGCGCTCACCTCGATCGTGGGCTTGCCTGCGAGCGCGATCGCAGCCGCGAAGGCGCCGCGCTGGAGGATCCCGATCGGCGCGGCCGCGGGCAGGGGCGTGCCGGGGGCGAGGCGCGTGATCCCGCGGCGCACCGGGACGGCGTCGCGGCCCAGCACGATCTCGAGCTCGGGGACGGTGATGCCATCGTCGGTGCGCGTGTAGGCGAGCGCTGCGACCGTGCCCCATCCGTCGCAGGCGACGATGGCGTCCGTGGGTCGCGCCACGTCCCCTACCGGCCAGGGCGCCTGGAGCGCGGTCGCCCCCTCCGCGATCGTCGTCGACGCGGCTTCCACCTCGGCGGGCACCGCTTCAGCGAGGTCTTCGGCGGTCAGCGTCCCCCCTGCGACCGCCCCGCCGACGGCCAGCAGCGCCCGCTCCACATCGCGCCCCCGGAGCGCCACCGCGCCGAGCGAGCCGACCTCACGGAGCAGCGCGGCGCGCCCGGTCGCGCCCGCGCGCTCCGCCGCGACCACGCCGGAGCGAACCAGCTCACGGAGCCGCGCGCGTCCGAGGTAGCCGTGCAGCAGGACCAGCATGCCGAGCGAGCGCGGAACGGCGACGTGCGCGGCCTCCGGGACGCTCTGCCCATCGACGAACCCGCGCGGCCGCGGCGCGCCGCGCCCAGGCTGGATCGCCCGTCCATCGAACGCCCTCGCGCCGACGCCGACGCCGGCCGCCAGCGCGACGGCGGGCGCGAGCAGCACGTCGGGCTGCGCGCCGGCTGCTGCGAAGAAGCCGGCGACGATCGCGTCGATCGCGCTGCCGGAGGACTCGAGCGCGGCCCGGGCGGCCGAAGCCGCAAAGGGATCGCTCGCGGTGGCTGCCGCGCCGCGGATCACTGCTCCTCGTCCTCGGCGACGAGGGTGCTGGGCATGGGCATGGTCGGCCTTACCACAGCCGACGCCGTCGAGCGATCGGGCGTGCGCGCGAGCGCCGCCGCGAGCAGCGACTTGATCTGCGGCGCGCGGTCGCCCTCGACGACCAGGAACACCTCACGCCGTCCGCGCAGGCGCTCGGCGACCCGCTCGAGCGCGGCCGCTCCCATCGACGAGGACCGCCCGAGCGCGCGCAGCCGTGTGTAGACGATCGGCCCGGGCGGCGGCGCGTCGCGCGCGACGTCGAGCACCGGGATGACCTTCGCGGCGCGCGCGGTCGCGACGATGTCGTCGCGCTCCCAGATCCCGGAGGGCTCCCAGCAGCGCACGACCCCCTCGGCGGGCAGGCGCTCGAAGAGCGCCGCGAGCTTCTTGCGGTTGCTCGCCGTCGGCCGGAGCGACGCCGGCGTCTGGAGCAGGACGCACCGCGCCTCCAGCACGGCCGCCACCTCGAGCGAGGCCGAGAGCGCCTCGTCGAGGTCGCGCCCGCCGGCGAGCTCGCCGACCACGCGCGGCAGCACCACGCTGAAGACGAAGCCCGGCGGCACCGCCTTGCGCCATTTGCGGAGCGTCGTCGCGCGAGGCAGCGACGTATCGAGCGGGCGGAGCTCGACCAGATCGAAGCGATCTTTGTACTTCTGGATATCGCCCTTGAGCGAGGGCAGTCCGACGAGGAGGCGGGCCATCAGCGCGGACTCTTAACCCAGCTTGCGCGCCGATGCAGCGCGTGCCCGACGGCGGCGCGATTTCTCATTTGGGGAGCAAAATCCTTGATTTATTCGAAGTGGAACCACTGCGTCGGGTTGTCCCGGAGGAAGCGCTCCATCTCCGCCGTGATCTGCCGCGCTGCCACGTCGAGCTCGGACGATCCTGGCTTGCGGGGGAGCGAGATGGGCGGCGCGATGCAGATCTCGTACTCCATGAAGCCGGTCCGCCGCGTGAACACAGGGACGATCGGCGCGCCGCTGACCGCCGCGAGCTGAAGCGGGCCCTCCGGGACGCGCCAGGGTCGCCCGAAGAGCTCGACGTCGCGCCCGCGCATCCCGGACGGAAGCCGATCGATCTGGATGGCCACGACGCCCTGCCGCCTGAGGTGCGCGAGCAGCGGGAGCACCGCGAGCGGATCGTCGGCCACGTGCTGCATCCGTACGCCGACCCGATCTCGCGTGCCGTCCTGGATGGCCTGCGCTCGCTGGTCGCGCTCCCGCTGCATCACGATGAGCACGTCGGCGGCGTGCACCGATCGCAGCAGCGGCGCGGCGGCCTGCCAGCCGCCGGTATGCGCCGTGACGACGATCACGCCGAGGCCCCGCTGGAACGCGTTCGTGAAGTGCTCGTCGTTCACGCACAGGCCGGTGAGCCGATCGGGCCGGCTGCTGCCCGCGATGAACGCGTCCGTGAGACAGCTGGCGAAGTTGATGAACACCCGGGCGACGTCGCGGTACTCGTCGAGCGTCCCCCGCTCGCCCAGCGCCAGCCGGAGGTTCCTGCGCACGGCCCTCCGCTGCTCCGGCAACACCGCCCCGACGACGAGCCCGAACAACGCAGGGCTGTGCCGGACGAGGAGGTCCGGGCCGTGGGTCACCCCAGCGTCGACCGCCCGCCGCCAGAGGACGGAATCGTGCCGGCGTAGATCGTCGAGGAGCGCTCGGAGCCTGGAGGGGAGATCCACGTTGGTGCTCGTGCGCGCGGCGCCTTGCCGGCGCACACCGTAGCGGATCATCGGGCCCCCGCGAAGAGCGCCCGAGCACCGCCGCGCTCCCGCGCCGCGCTCGATCGCGGCGGGCGGCGCGCCTCAACCTGCACCGGGATCCTCGCTCGACCCGTCATGCCTCGGCGCGCCCGGGCCCGCCGGCTCGCCGCCCCCTGCGTGGCTCACCCCCCACGCGGCGACGGCGCGCACCGATGCGTCGTCATGGGCGAGCGCTGCGACGAGCGCGCGCTTCGCGCTCGCTGCCGCCGCGCCCTCTGCGCCGCTCGCCAGCCGGTTCGCAGCGACGATCGTCGCGTTCCGGGCGAGCCCGCCGCGTCGCGCGCGCCGGACCGGCGTCCCGACGGTCAGCGCGTCGAACGCCTGCTCATCGAGCGCCACGAGGTCGTCGACGTCCCGCGCTTCCCATCGGGCCAGAGGATGGAACGGCGCGGTGCGCTCGAGGGGCGCGGGCGCGGTCCTGTTGAAGGGACATACCTCCTGGCAGACGTCGCAGCCGAAGAGGTGCTCACCCATACCGGGCCGCAGCGCCTCGGCCGGCGCGCTCCTCTGTTCGATCGTCAGGTACGCAATGCAGCGCCGAGGATCGAGCACGAACGGCGCGTCGAACGCCTGCGTCGGGCACGCGTCGAGGCAGCGCGTGCACGATCCGCAGCGCTCCGCGATGGGCACGTCGGGGACGAGATCCAGCGTGGTGACCACCTCGCCGAGCAGCTGGTAGCTCCCCTGCCCCGGCGTGATGATCAGCCCGTTCTTGCCGACGAAACCGATGCCAGAGCGCGCCGCCCAGACGCGCTCCATCACCGGCTCGACATCGCAGAGCGGCCGCGCGAGCACGGATGGCGCGAGCGAGCGGATGAACGCCGCGAGCCGCCGGAGCCGCCGCTTCAGGTGGTTGTGATAGTCCTGCCCGCGCGCGTACCGCGCGACGCTCTGCGCGAGCGGCGGGTCGCGCCGCTCGCTCTCCTTGGGCCGCGCATACCTGCGGCCGACGCACACGACCGAGCGTGCTCCTTCGAGGATCGCGCTGGTGTCCAGCCGGCGCCGCTGCTCCGCGTACTCCGCGAGGTACCCCATCTCCCCGTGCATGCCGCGCGCGACGAACTCCAGGTACCGTGCGTGCTCGACCCCGAGCGGCTCGTCGGCGCGCGCGACGCCCACGACGTCGAAGCCGAGCGCGAGCGCCTGCTCGCGCACCAGCCGGTCGTGCGTCGTTCGCGCCGCGCTCGCCTCCCCGGCGGGACGATCGGCATCGCGCTCGCTCATCGCAGGAGGATGGACCGGAACGGCGCGCCGCGGTGCTGGCGCCACGCTCGAGGACCGCGCGCCACGCGAGATCACCCGGCGTTCCGGTCGCCGAGCAGCCGATCGAGCGTGATCGCGCACGCCGCGCGCACGCTCAGGTGGTTGTAGCCGGTGCTCGCCTCCGCCCTGATCGGCTCGATCCGGACGTCGGCATCGGCGACGACCTCCGGCGCGAGGCCCCAGCCTGTGCCGAACAGGATCACCACCGGATCGCTCGCTTGCGCGAGGCGCGCGCGGGTCGCTGCGTAGCTCGTCACCGGGAGCCCTCGCGAGGCCGCCGCGGTCGTCCAGACCTCGACGCCGCGCCGACCTGCGCCGCTCAGCGCGGAGTACACGTCGTCCAGGCTGGGGACCACGCTCAGCACATCGAGCGCGACCGCGCGATCCGGGATCCGGCGCTTGCCGGAGCCGATCACCCAGTGTTCCTTGATCCGCTCTGCCAGCGCGCGCTGAGCGGCGACCGGGTGAACGACGAAGAGCCGCTCGGCGCCGTACGTGCGCGCGCTCCGCGCCATGTCGTGCAGATCGAGGTTCGTGATCGCCGTGGTCACCGTCTCCCCGGACCGGTCGAGCACGGGGTAGTGAACGAGCGCGAGCGCGAGCCTCATCGCCGCGCCTCGCCGCTCTCGTCCGGGGGCGGCTCTCCCCCCCGCGCCTTGCGCCAGAGGTCGGGCCTGCGCTGGGCCGTCCGCAGCTCGGCCTCCGCTCGTCGCCAGCGCGCGATGGCCGCGTGGTTCCCTTGCTGCAGCACGTCGGGCACCTTGTGCCCACGGAACTCCACGGGACGGGTGTACTGCGGGTACTCCAGGAGCCCTGCCAGCGCGGGGCTGTGCGACTCGTGCTCCGCCGACACAGCGTTCCCGAGCACCCCTGGGAGCAGGCGCACGCACGCATCGATCACCGCCATCGCCGCAACCTCGCCGCCGGTCATCACGAAGTCGCCGAGCGAGATCTCCTCATCGACGAAAGCGCGCACCCGCTCGTCGAACCCCTCGTAGCGACCGCAGACGAGCGCGACGGCAGGGCGCGCCGCGAGCTCGATGGCCTTCTCCTGACGGAAAGGCTGCCCTTGCGGCGTGAGCAGCACCCGGTGCGCGCGCGGCAGAGGCCCCGAGGACGCCGTCGCGTCGGCCCCGGGAGGCGCGCCCGACGCACCGCCTTCGGCGGCGGCTTCGTCGAGCGCCTCCAGGCAGCGGACGATGCAGTCGACGCGCATCACCATGCCGGAGCCGCCGCCGTAAGGCGTGTCATCCACGCTCCGGTGCCGGCCGAGGCCAAACTCACGCGGGCTGCGCGTCCGCACGGCGAGCGCACCCGACGCGAGCGCGCGCCCGACCATGCCGATCGCCAGGAACCCCTCGAACAGCTCCGGAAACAGGGTGACTACGTCGATGCGCATCGAACTTGCCGAGGCGGGCTCCCTTGCGTGGAACGGCGGCTCAGACGAGGCCTTCCAGCGTGGCCAGCTGGACGACCTGCCGCTCCGCGTCCACGCTGCTGACGAAGCTCTCGGTCAGCGGGATCTCGATGGAATCTGCGCCCTGCCTCTCCACGACGAGCACATCGCAGGTCGGGTACGACTGGAGCGACCTCACGTGCCCGAGCAGATCGCCGTCGGGCGTCATCACGCGCGCCCCCTCCACGTCGCAGGCGTAGAACTCGCCCTCGGAGAGCGGCGCGAACGCGTCCCGAGGGACGCACACCGTCGCTCCGCGCAGGGCCTCGGCCGCGTCCCGGTCGTCGATCCCGGCGATCCGCACGAGCAACGCCTTGTCGACGGGCCGCGTCGCCACGATCTTCGCGTCCCGCGCAGAGCCGTCGGGAAGGCGCAGCTTGATCGGAGGGCGCGTGAGGAGCAGGTCGGACGCCTCGTTGTAGAGGCGCAACCGCAGCTCCCCCTGAACGCCGTGCGGACGGGCGACATCCGCGACGGGAACGTAGCGTCGCTCCACGTCGGGCTCGTCTCAGTCGAGAATGTCGAGGTGCGCGCGGCGCCCCGACTTGCTCGCGGCGGCGCTCAGCAACGTCCTGATCGACTGCGCTGTGCGCCCGTCCTTGCCGATCACCTTGCCGATATCCTCGCGCGCGACCGTCAGCTCGATCCGGGGGAAGCGGTCTCCCGCGACCTCGCGCACGACGACCCGGTCCGGCTGATCGACGAGCGCGCGGGCAACGAGCGCGACGAGATCGACCAGCGGAGACGTCGACGAGGCCATGCTACTTCGCGGCGTCCGCGGGGGCGGCCGCCTGGGCCAGCCCAGGGTGCTTCAGGAGCAGCGCCACCGTGTGCGTCGGCTGGGCGCCGTTCGAGATCCAGTGCCTCACGCGGGGAACATCGAGGCGGATCTCGGTCCTGCGCGGGTCGTACGTGCCCAGCCGCTCGATGAACCTGCCGCCGCGCGGGCTGCGCTGGTCGGCGACGACGATGCGGTAGAAGGGCGTCTTCTTGGTGCCCGCGCGGGCGAGGCGAATATGAACGGCCATCTGTAGAACCTCGATCGATATGGAAGAGCCCGTGCCCACGTTGTGCACGGCCTGCTCTGGAGGCGCCGGAGCGTAGCTCGTTCAGTGCTCCGCGCCAGAAGTGGGGGCGCAACGTAGGCGAAGATCCTGCCGAGGGTCAACCCCGCACGAGCAGGGCACGTCCGCGGAGGACAACTTTCAGGCCCTCGCGGCCTGCTCGAAGCCCCTCTCGCTCAATCGCCAACCGTCCTCGCCGGACGAGCCCGGTGCCAGCGCGGAGCCGAGATCCGCGTGCATGCACGGTCGCCAACTTCGTGGAATTTGCGAGAAAAACAGGGAATGTCTCGGAGGTACGTCGTCCAGGACACCCTGCCGGAGCGGCGCTTCCAGCGGGGTTCACGCGGGAGCGCGTGCACCACGTGGCGTCAGCCCAGATCGAGGATGATGACGCCCCGGTTGGGATCGTCCTCTTCCGAGTCCGGAAGACGACGAGGTGCGGGGTAGCGTTCGATCGGCAGCTCGAGGCGCGGTCGAATTTCTTCTCTTCTGGACCGATCCTTCTCTTCTTCGCGCTGCCGTATTTGCTCGATGATGAACGGAGGAAGCATCGACTAACCCCTCCACCTCGTAGAGTGCTCGGCTGAATTGGTGGAACGAGGTCTGCGAGAAAGCACCCCGCTCTTAGAAGCGAATCTAGCAATGTGGGATGGCGGGTCAAGGTTATCGGTCGGGCCGACAGTGGTATGTTCGCAGCGCTCATGACGCGGCACGGCGCGTGGTTTGCGCACGCATGCTCCTCAGGCTCAAGGTCCGGTCCCGGGTCGGGTTCTGCTTCTGGTTCCGGTTCCGGTTCCGGTTCCGGTTCCAGTTCCAGTTCCGGTTCCGAACTTGTTCGGGAAGACCGGCGTCGGCCGGTGCGCTCGCACGTCACATCCTGCTCCTTCCTGGCGGCGCTGGTCGCACTGATGGCGCTGCTCGCGCCCGCCCGAGCAGCGGGCGCCGCCTTCGACGTGAACGACCCGAGCTGGGAGGGTTGCTCGGAGCTTCTCGAGATCGCGCGCGCGGAGCTGGGGGCCGCGAGGGTCCACCCCGTCGCTGTGCTCGATTGGAGCCAGGTCGGCCCCGAGGACGGCATCCTGGTCCTCCACCCGCTGCAAACGCTCGACGCTGACGAGACGACCGCCTTCATGAAGGCCGGCGGGCGGCTCGCCATCATCGACGACTTCGGCCGCGGCGACGACACGCTCCGGCGATTCCAGATCGAGCGCATCCCGACGCCAGCCCGGCCGCTCGCCGCGCTCCGGAACCGGCCCTCCCTCGCGATCGCGGAGCCGGTCGCCGACACCGTCGGGGGCCACTCCGTCGGCCGGCACCCCGTCGTCAGCCACGTCGAGCGGCTCGTCACGAACCACGCGACCGGCCTCCGGCACCCGAACCTCTCGCCCGTGCTGCGGATCCGCGCCGTCAGCGAGCCGGACGTGATCCTCGCCGTCGCCGGGCAGGTCGGCAAGGGCCGGCTCTTCGCGATGGGCGACCCGTCCGCGCTGATGAACATGATGCTCAGGTACCCGGGCAACCGCGCCTTCGCCTCGGGCCTGACGCGCTACCTGGTCGACGAGGACGGGGCTCAGCCGCGCCGAGGGCGGCTCCACATCGTCGCGAACCGGTTCGACGAAGAGAGCTCGTTCGGCGGCGAGACGTCGCTCCGAAAGGACTTCGACGCGCAGGTCAAGGCGCTCGCGAGCGCCGTCGAGGACGCCCGCCGGGACGGGCTTCCGGGCGGCGCCCTCCTCGCGCTCGCGGCGCTCGCCGGCCTCGGCCTCGCGATCTGGACCGCGCGCGCCTCCGCACGGCCCTACCGGAGCCCGCTCCCCCGGTACGCTCGCCCGACGCCGCTCGTCGCGCAGGGAGGCGCAGCCGGGCGCTTCGCCGTCCTCGCCGCCCCCTCTTCCCCGCGGGGCCTCGCGTTCCTCGAGCTGAAGAGCGCCCTGTTCGAGGCGCTGTCCTTGCGGTTCGGCCTGGAGGCGAATCCGGCGCAGGAGACGGTCGCGCGGCTCGTGGCGCGAGAGGGATCTCTTGACGAGCGAGCCCTCTCGGCCTTCAAGGATGTTCTGGGCACCATGTACCGAGTCGAAGCGTCCGTCGTCGCCGGCAAGCCGGCGAACGTGTCGAGGCCTGCGCTCTTGCACGCCGCCGACGTCGTGCGGCATGTCCTCGCCGCCTGCGGCGCCGACGGCCGGAAGCCACCGCGCGGACGTCACCCCGGCGCGCCCCCCGATCCTGCGACGGCGTCCCCGTCGCCAACAGACGCGAAGCTCGCACCACCCCACTCAGACAAAGGCGCTCGATGAACCAGGTTCAGGCCGTCGCCGTCGACGAAATCTCCGCGGCAAAGGAGCGGATCGAGGCGGTCCGGCGAGAGATCACGCGCGTTTACATCGGTTCGTCGCGCGCCCTCGATCTGATGCTCACCGCCCTGCTGGCGCAGGGGCACGTGCTGCTGGAGGGCGTCCCCGGCGTCGCGAAGACCACGCTGGTCAAGGCGTTCGCGGCCGCGCTGGGCGCGTCGGTCCGGCGGATCCAGTTCACGCCCGATCTCCTGCCCGCCGACATCACGGGGACCTATGTCCTGTCGCCCAAGGAGGGGACCTTCACGCTGCGCCCCGGTCCGATCTTCGCGAACCTCGTGCTCGCCGACGAGATCAACCGCGCCCCGGCGAAGACCCAGTCGGCCCTCCTGGAGGCCATGCAGGAGCGACAGGTGACGATCGAGGGAGATCGCTTCGAGCTGCCGTCGCCCTTCATGGTGCTCGCGACGCAGAACCCGATCGATCTCGAGGGGACCTACCCGCTGCCCGAGGCGCAGATCGACAGGTTCCTCATCCGGGTCAGCCTCGGCTACCCGCAGCACAAGGACGAGGTGGCGATGCTCCGCGCGCACAACGTCGAGGCGCCGCGGGCGCGGGCGACGCTCTCCGTCCAGGACCTCCTCATGCTGCAGGGCGTCGCGCGAAGGATCCACGTCGAGGACGACCTGTACGAGTACGCGGTGAACCTCACCGCGTTCACGCGCACGCACCCTCGCGTGCTGCTCGGCGCATCGCCGCGGGCCACGCTCGCGCTGGTCCAGGCGGCCAAGGCGGCGGCGGTGATCGGCGGGCGCCCGTTCGTCACGCCGGACGACGTGCGCGGCATGGCACAAGCGACGCTGGCCCATCGCCTGGTGCTGGTACCCGAGGCCGACGTGGATCCCAAGGCGCGCGACACGATCGTCGACGAGGCGGTCCAGCGCGTGGGGTACCGGCGCGCGGCGCGGCCGGCGTAGATCCGCATGCAGCTCTACCCCACGCGCACCGCCGCCCACCTGGCCATCGCCGGCGTCGCGGTCATGGGCGCCGGGCTCATCGCGCGCGAGCCGGCGATCGTCGGCTGGGGCGGGGCGATCCTGGTCGCGATCGCGCTCGCCCGCGGCGTGACGCTGGTGTCGGTGGCGCGCATCCGCGCGGCTGGGTTCGAGATGCTCTGGGGCGGCTCGCGGCGGATCCTCCGTTCCGCGCGCGGAGGCACCGTGGAGATCGAGGCCGAGGTTCGGAACCGCGACACCCTCGCGGCTCGCTACGTCAAGCTGCGCACCATCGCGTCGTCGCAGCTCGACGTGCGCATCGAGCCGAACCGCGGCGAGGTCTCCGCCTCGGGTCGGCTCAAGGTGAAGGTCATCGTGCGAACGCCGCGCGTCGGCCAGCACGGGCTCCACGGGCTCGCGCTCGAGGTCCACGGCGCCCCGGGCCTCTTCGAGGTGCCCCTGACCTTCGCGAACCCGTATGGCATCGAGGTGCTCCCGCGGCCCTTCATGCCGTACCTGACGCAGCCGCGCGGAGGACGCAGTCACCTCCTCGCAGCCTCCGGCAAGCCCGGGCGCGTACGCGGCGAAGGCGACGACCTGCGCGAGCTGCGAGAGCACCAGCCGGGGGACCCGTTCCGGAAGATCGCGTGGAAGGCCAGCGCGCGCCGGGGCACACTGCTCGTGCGGGAGTTCGAGCGCGAGGAGCGGGATGTGGTCTGGATCCTCGTCGACGCGGCCGTGGAGCTCTGGGCGGGCCCGCTCGGCCGCGCGCCGCTCGATCTCATGATCGACGAGGCCGCGGCCATCGCGACGAGGCACCTCGGGCGCGGCGATCGCGTCGGGCTCATCGTCCTGGCCCCCGGCCCGCGCGTGACGATCGCGCCCGATCACGGCCCAGGGCATGGCCAGAAGATCGCGCAGGCGCTCACCGTCGGGTGCGGCACGTACGACGCGGATCGGAGCGAGCTCGACGAGACGGACGTCGCGGCGCGCGTCATCGAGCACCTCAGGCCGCTCGACGCGCGCGGGCTCGACGATCTGCGCCGCGGCGACCTCGACCGGCTGACGGCCCGCGCGGAGTCGATGCGCGCGCGTGCGCCGTTCTCGGCGCCGGCGCCGCTCGGGCGCTCGCAGCGCGAACGGACGCTGCGCCGCTACCTCGCGAGCTACGGCATCGAGTCGCCCGCGCGCGCCGAGCCGGATCGGCGCGATCCCGCCGTGGCGGTCGCCGAGTCGCTCACGCACATCGCGCGCGCCAAGCCGCGCGCGAGCATGGTCTACGTCCTCGCGTCGCCTCCGGCCGACGCACAGCTGGGCCAGCTCTCGGAGGCCGTGCGTCGGCTCTCGCGGAAGGCTGTTCACGTGGTGTGGACGCTCCCGGATCTCGAGCCAGGGCTCGGGCCTCCCTGGGAGGCGCCGCGACCGCAGGACGGCGAGGGCGACGAGGGGCAGAGCGGCCCCACGCCGTCCAGCAAGGCGTTCCAGGAGCTCGCGCCGATCGCGGCCGAGGCGGTGCTCATCCGCGCGCGGGTGGCTCAGACCCGCCGCGAAGCCGCGCTCCGCAAGGCCGGCGTGCGCGTGGTGCGGCTGCGCGCGGCGGCCGCGCCGAGCAGAGCCGCAGACGTAGCCCACGACGGGGCGCACCCACCGCAGATCTGAGGACGGGCGATGGCCATCGCAGAGCTCTTGCGCACACGCGGTCTCTCCCCGAAGAAGGGGTTCGGGCAGAACTTCCTCGTCGACGTCGATGCGGCGCGCCGGATCGCCGAGGCGGCCACGACGACGGAGGGCGGCGCGGTGATCGAGATCGGAGCAGGGCTCGGCGCGCTCACGCGGCCGCTCCTCGATCGCGCCGCGCACGTCGTCGCCATCGAGCGCGATCGCGACCTCGTCCCGATCTTGCGCGAGCAGCTCGCTGGGCCGATCGAGGAAGGCCGCTTGACGCTGCTCGAGGCCGACGCAGCGCAGGTCGACTGGGTCGGCGCGCTCTCCGGCCACGCGCGGCCGCACGCGGTGGCGGGCAACCTCCCGTACCACATCACGGGCCGGCTCCTCGAGCAGGCGACCACCGTCGCGCACCAGATCGATCGCGCGGTGTTCATGGTGCAGCTCGAGGTCGCGGATCGCCTGGTCGCGGCCCCGGGCAGCGCCGACTACGGCGCGCTCTCGGTCTTCGTGCAGGCCGCGTTCGACGTGCGCCGCCTCCTGATCGCGCGCGCCGGCGCGTTCTACCCGAGGCCCGAGGTCGACTCGGCGGTCGTCGTGCTGACGCCGTGGCGCCCGCGGCGCGCCGAGGAGACGGACGCCTTCCGCGCCGCCGTGCGCGCCGCGTTCTCGGCGCGCCGCAAGACGCTCCGGAACGCCTGGAAGAACCTCTATGGCTGGTCCTCCCAGGAGCTCGAGCGGCACGCGAAGGACGCCGGCATCTCGCTCGACGCTCGCGGCGAGACGCTCAGCGTGGAGGCGTTTGCGCGGATCGCCGCCTTTAGAGGACGCTGAGCGCCCGCCGCGCGCCGGCGCCCCGTCGCCGGAGCCGGAGCCGGAGCCGGAGCCGGAGAGTGATGCGAGATTGGACGTCGCACACGGACGTCCCGCGTGGAGCCCAGCCCCCGGAAAACACGCCCACGACCGCGCGTCCGCAGCGACGTGGCCGTCAAAAATCCCGCAGAATTTCTGGCACACGGCACTAGTCGGACGCGCAGGTCCGTGCTAGTGGGCCCCGCGACTCGTCAAAGCACGTACGAGGAGGGCTCCCGCTCCATGGTTGTTGGAAAGATCACCCAGGTCATCGGACCGGTCGTCGATGTCGATTTCCCGGCTGGCCAGCTGCCCAAGATTCTGAACGCGCTCAAGCTGAGCAACCCGAGCATCTCGGCTGAGCCGGACAACCTCGTGCTCGAGGTCGCCCAGCACCTCGGCGAGTCGTCGGTGCGCACGATCGCGATGGACTCCACCGACGGCCTCGTGCGCGGGATGGAAGTCCGCGACACGGGCAAGCCCATCATGGTGCCGGTCGGCAACGAGTGCCTCGGCCGGATCCTGAACGTCGTCGGTGTGCCGATCGATGAAGCCGGGCCCGTGCACGCCAAGAAGGTGGCGCCGATCCACCGGGAGCCGCCCCCGTTCATCGAGCAGTCGACCAAGGTCGAGGTCTTCGAGACGGGCATCAAGGTCATCGACCTGATCGCCCCCTACCGCAAGGGCGGCAAGATCGGCCTCTTCGGCGGCGCCGGCGTCGGCAAGACGGTGCTCATCCTGGAGCTCATCAACAACGTCGCGAAGGCGCACGGCGGCGTGTCCGTCTTCGCCGGCGTCGGCGAGCGGACGCGCGAGGGCAACGACCTCTTCCTCGAGATGAGCGAGTCGAAGCTCGCGGACGGCAGCCCCGTCATCTCGAAGGCCGCGCTGATCTACGGCCAGATGAACGAGCCCCCGGGCGCTCGCTCCCGCGTCGCGCTCTCGGCGCTCGCCGTGGCCGAGCACTTCCGCGACGAGGAGGGGCAGGACGTCCTCCTGTTCGTGGACAACATCTTCCGGTTCACCCAGGCCGGCTCCGAGGTGAGCGCGCTCCTCGGACGCATCCCGAGCGCCGTCGGTTACCAGCCGACCCTCTCGACGGAGATGGGCGCCTTCCAGGAGCGCATCACCTCGACGACCAAGGGCTCCGTCACCAGCGTCCAGGCGATCTACGTCCCCGCGGACGACCTGACCGACCCCGCGCCCGCCACGGCCTTCGCCCACCTCGACGCGACCACCGTGCTGTCGCGCGCGATCTCGGAGCTCGGCATCTACCCGGCCGTCGATCCGCTCGACTCGAACTCGACGATGCTCGACCCCCAGATCGTCGGGGAGAAGCACTACTCCGTCGCGCGGCGCGTCCAGCAGACGCTGCAGCGCTACAAGGACCTCCAGGACATCATCGCCATCCTCGGCATGGACGAGCTCAGCGAGGACGACAAGCTCGTCGTGGCGCGCGCCCGCAAGATCCAGAAGTTCCTGTCACAGCCGTTCTTCGTGGCCGCCCAGTTCACCGGGCTCGAGGGCAAGCTCGTGCCGCTCAAGGACACGATCGCGGGCTTCGAGGAGATCCTCGACGGCAAGCTCGACCATGTCGCGGAGCAGGACTTCTACCTGGTGGGCGGCATCGAGGACGTGAAGGCCAAGGCGTCGCAGAGGGCGTCCTGACGCAGCCATGGCCGACACAATCCTCCTCGAGATCGTGACGCCTACCGGCGTCGCGCTGCGCGAGCAGGTCACGGACGTGACCGCGCCGAGCGTCGCCGGCGAGTTCGGCGTGCTCCCGGGTCACCTCCCGCTGCTCGCCGCGCTCCGGACCGGCCTCGTGACCTACCACCAGAACGGTCAGGAGCACCGCCTGGCCGTCCATCATGGCTTCGTCGAGGTCGCCGGCGACACCGCGCTGCTCCTCACCGAGCGCTTCGCGGTGAAGGACGACGTCGACGTCGTGAGGGTACGCCGCCGGCTCAAGGAGGTCGACACCGAGCTCGACCACTGGCAAGGCGACCTGACTGATCCGCGCCGCCGGGCGCTCATCGAGGAGGAGCAGTGGCTCGCCACCGAGCTCGAGCTCATCGGCGATCCGCCCCCTCCGATGGTCCGCGAAGACACGCGCTTCCTGGCCGATCACGCCGAGGCGCCGCCGGTCGACGAGATGGTCGAGGCTTCCCAGCCCGACGAGAGCCTGACGGACCACAAGAAGCCCGGCTCTCCGTTCCCCGATCCGAAGTGACGCCTCTGGCGGCTACCGCCTTGCACGTGCGGCCGCCGCACAGGACACTTGTCTCCACACAGGCCGCGAGGGACTGGGAAGTCTCCCGCCTCGCGAGCCGCCCGTACCACCGAGGCGCTGGCGCGGACGCCGCCACGCCGTCTGAGTCCACCCGTGATGATCCTCGGGCCCCGCACGCACGGAGCCCCCAAGGCAGCCCATGATCTCTCCGGAGACGATCGCGCTCGTGAAAGAGCGCACGGATCTCGTAGCGCTCATCGGCGAAAGCGTGCGCCTCGCCCGCCGAGGGCACTCCTTCACCGGGCTGTGCCCCTTTCACAAGGAGAAGACGCCCAGCTTCCACGTGAGCCCGAACCGCGGGTTCTACCACTGCTTCGGCTGCAAGGAGACCGGCAGCGCCATCGACTTCGTGATGAAGCTCGAGGGCCGGACGTTCGCCGAGGCGATCCGCGCGCTCGCCGAGCGCGCCGGCATCGAGGTGGCGGAGTCGCTGACCGAGGCCGAGCGGCGCGAGGCGCAGGCGGCGCGCAGGTCGAAGGACGACCTCTACGCCGTCAACCACCTCGCCGCGACGTTCTTCGAGCACAGCCTCCGCGGGGGGCCGGGCAGCGCTCCTCACCCGCTCGCGCGCTACGCGCACGAGGAGCTCGAGCGGCGCGGCCTGCCCCTCCGCGACGGTGATGGAGCCGCCGACCCGATCGCCGACGCCCTCCAGGCGTTCCGGATCGGCTACGCCCCGTTCGGCTGGGACGGGCTCTCCACGTACCTGCGACAGCAAGGCGTCTCCCCGGTCCTCGCGGAGCGCGTCGGGCTCCTCGTGCCGCGCTCGTCGGGGAGCGGACACTACGACCGCTTCCGGCACCGGCTCATGTTCGCCGTCACCGACGTGATGGGCCGGGTGATCGCGTTCAGCGGACGCGCGCTGCCCGATCCCAGCCCTTCCGAGCTCTCGTCGCTCGGCCTCACCGGCCCTGCGCCGCAGGCCGACGGCGCGCCGGCGAAGTACATCAACAGCCCCGAGTCGCCGATCTACACGAAGGGCGAGCACCTCTTCGGGCTGCACCAGGCGCGCCAGGCGATCCGCCAGCGCGGCGAGGCGATCCTCGTGGAAGGCAACTTCGACGTCGTCGCGCTCCACGCGCGCGGCATCGGCCAGGCGATCGCCCCGCTCGGCACCGCCTTCACGCCCGGGCAGGCGAAGCTCATCAAGCGCTTCGCGCCCGCGGTCATCCTGCTGTTCGACGGCGACGCGGCCGGCAAGAAGGCCACGCGCGCGGCGCGCGCCCCGTGCCGTGAGGCGGGGCTCAGCGCGCGCGTCGCCGTGCTGCCTCCCGGCGTCGATCCGGACGACCTCGCGCGCAAGCACGGCCCGGAGGCGATCGCGCGCATCGTCAAGGCGGCGCGCGGCCTGCTCGAGCACCTGATCGACGAGGCGCTCGACGGCGACAGCTTCGGAGGCTCGTCGCTGCCCGAGCAGCTCGCCCGCGTGCGCGCCGTGACGTCGCTGCTCGCCGACGAAGACGACCCGAACCTCAGGATGATGGCGAAGCTCTACGCCGATCGCCTCTCGTCGAAGCTCGTGATCGGCGGCCGCTCACCGGACGACCTCCGGCAGCTGGAGCGCGTCGTCGAGGAGTCCCTCTCCCGCCCGAGGAGCCAGGCAACCCGAGAGGTGACCCCCTCCGGACAGACGACCGAGACGTGGGAGCGCGCTCGCTCGCGCACGCAAATCCAGGAGGTAAGCCTGGAGATCCTGGGTGCGATCCTCGATTTTCCCGAGCTTCTGGCCGACGAGGATCTCCAGACGGCGCTGGAGTGCCTCGAAGGCGACGTCGCCCTGGCAATTGTTGCGGCGCGTCAAAATTTCACTTTTGAAATGGGTCTTGCCGCCAGCGAATTTCTTGCGCAAGTCCCGGCTCCGATCCATTCATTCGCGGCTGGACGGCTGGTCTCGCCTGTCTTCGAAGCGGCCTCAACGGCCAAGGCGACGCTCTTGGAGAATTCACAAAAGTTGAGCAGGCAAGCCCTGGCGCGACAGAAAGCAGCCGTCGTGAGCCAGCTCCAGAAGAGCGCGGTCGACGCTGATGCTGAAAACGCTTTGCTGCGTGAGCTATTCCAGCGAAGAGCGGGGGGTCTCGGTCTTCCTTGATGCGTTCCGGGTCGCCTCGCCGTGGTGACTCGACGTGCGTGATCCCTAGAGTTTATCGGAGTCATTTGGTGTCTTGTCGGTCGCGGCGAGCTGATCGCCGTAAGTGGAGCATGAGGTAATGGCGAGCAAGGCCAAGCAATCTTCCGGTCGGGCAGGCGGGGTCGCGAGGGCTGCGGGGGGCGGCGCGCTGAACGGCGCGCGGCACGCATCGACACGCGGGCACGCCGAGGGGGGGGCGCGCCCTAGCAACAAAGGAGACGCGGGCATCCGGGCCGAGCGGTCGGAGAAGGATCGGAAGACGCTCGAAAAGCTCGTCGAAACCGGCAAGAGCAAAGGCTTTCTCACCTATGACGAGGTGAACGACGCGCTCCCCGCGGACGTCGCGCCCGATCAGCTCGACGACGTGGTGGGCGCCCTCGGCGACGAGGACATCGAGATCGTCGACGGCGCGACCCAGGTGAAGATCGCGCCGAAGCGCATCGCGGACGAGGAGGCGGGCGAGAAGAAGCTCGTCGTCACGCCCGACCGCGAGGAAGAGGACGTCGACTACTACTCGAAGTCGAACGACCCCGTCCGGATGTACCTCCGGAAGATGGGCAGCGTCTCGCTGCTCACCCGCGAGGGCGAGGTCGAGATCGCGAAGCGGATCGAGATCGGCGAGCAGAAGGTCAACGCCGCCATCCTCGACTCCCCCATCGCCGTCCGCGAGATCATCGATCTCGGAGAGAAGCTCCGGAAGCACAAGATCCGGGTGAAGGAGCTCATCAAGGACGCCGAGAACGACGACCAGGAGTTCGACGAGGAGGAGGCCGACCGGCGCATCATCCGCCTCATCGACAAGGTGAAGCGCGTCGACAAGAAGAAAGCGGAGCTCCTGGAGGAGCGCAAAGAGGTGAAGACGGAGGTCCGCCGCAAGCAGATCGACGTCGAGGTGACGCAGGCGACAGCCGAGCTCGTGACGACCCTCGAGGAGATGCGCCTCAACAAGCGGACGATCGACAAGATCGTCCAGAAGCTGAAGAGCCTCATCTCGAAGGTCGAGAAGGCCGAGGCGGGCGCGACGGAGCTGGAGCGGCGCACGGGGCTCTCGAAGGGCGAGCTCAAGCGCGAGCTCATCAAGGTGAAGGGCAACCGCGCCCTCGAGGGGCGGCTCGCCAAGAAGCTCAACGTCAACCGCGAGGAGCTCAACGACTTCGAATCGACCATCAAGAACGCCCAGAAGGGCCTGAAGAAGGTCGAGGAAGAGCTCAACATCGACGTCGCCGCGATCCGCGACACCTACGAGAACATCCGCGAGGGGGAGCGGATGGCGGAGCGCGCCAAGGCGGAGCTGGTCGAGGCGAACCTCCGCCTCGTGGTCTCCATCGCGAAGAAGTACACGAACCGCGGCCTCCAGTTCCTGGACCTCATCCAGGAAGGGAACATCGGCCTCATGAAGGCCGTCGACAAGTTCGAGTACAAGCGCGGCTACAAGTTCTCGACGTACGCGACGTGGTGGATCCGGCAGGCGATCACCCGCGCGATCGCTGACCAGGCGCGGACGATCCGCATCCCGGTCCACATGATCGAGACGATCAACAAGCTGATCCGCACCTCGCGCTACCTCGTGCAGGAGTACGGCCGCGAGCCGACCCCCGAGGAGATCGCCGAGAAGATGGAGCTCCCGCTCGACAAGGTGCGCAAGGTCCTGAAGATCGCGAAGGAGCCGATCTCGCTGGAGACCCCCATCGGCGAGGAAGAGGACTCGCACCTTGGCGACTTCATCGAGGACAAGAGCGTGATCTCGCCCGCGGAGGCCGTGATCAACATGAACCTCGCGGAGCAGACCCGTAAGGTCCTGAAGACGCTGACGCCGCGCGAGGAGAAGGTGCTCCGGATGCGCTTCGGCATCGGTGAGAAGAGCGACCATACGCTCGAAGAGGTCGGTCAGGACTTCGAGGTCACGCGCGAGCGCATCCGGCAGATCGAGGCGAAGGCGCTCCGCAAGCTCCGGCACCCCAGCCGCTCGAAGCAGCTCAAGAGCTTCATCGACAGCTAGTCCGTGGGCTGGCCTGCTCGCCAAACGAAGGCAGCTCTACCGCGCAGGCCGCGCTGCTGGCCTCTCGCTGGCCGAGCACGCGCTTGCGCGGTCGGCGAGCAACGCGCCGCCGTGGCCCTCCTCGTGCTCGCGGGCGCGGTCCTCGGCGGCTGCACCAAGACGATGTCCGAAGAAGACTGCCGCACGATCGGCGAGGGCATGCGCACCGCGTGGGCAGCGGAGGCAAAGCGGGTGGGGTCCACCGCGAAAGGGGGCCCGGGGAAAGCCTCCGTGGTGATCGACAGCGAGGGCGAGAGGCTCTCGTCGGAGTGGACATCCGACTGCAAGCGGGAGCTCGCCGGGAGCAAGGTCGACCCCGGCGAGCTCGCCTGCCTTACGCGCGCGAAGACGCTCGAAGAGCTCCGCCGGTGCGCCGCGCCCTGAACGCCTGGGAGCACGGCCGGGGCGGGGCGCCGCGCGACCCCTTCAGTTGAGGTAGCGCTTGTCCTTCGGAGGGTCCTTCTGGCCGCCGGGGATGACCCTCAGCGGGACGCCCCCGGAGCGGCCGCGCGCCGCAGGGACGCGGCGGAGCGCGGCGGACTGCGCCTGCAGCTGACGGAAGCGGATCCGCAGATAGAAGCGGCGCAGCGGGGAGAAGTCGCCGAAGAGATACCCCGCGAGCATGCCCCCGAACGGCGTGATCAGCCCCTCGGGGGGCGCGCGCATGGCGATGACGTTGAGCACCGAGATCCCGAAGATGAAGACGAGCAGCATGGTGCCCGTCACGGGGAGGACGAAGAAGAGGCGGACCGTGGCATGTCGGTGCGCGAGCGCCCACGCGACGGCGACCGCCTCGATCATCCCGAGCCCGCCGTAGAAGACCGGCCGCGCCATCTTCGGGAGGAGCGCGCCCACCGCCACCTGGAGCGCGAACGCGAAGGCGGCGGAGCCGAACAGGAACGCCAGCGTGCGTCTGGCTCCCCAGCGCTCTTCGAGCGAGGCACCGAGGAAATACAGGCCGAGCAGCGTCGTGACGAAGTGCCAGGGGTCGCTCGGGTTGTGGACGAGCGGCGCGGTGAGCAGCCGCCACACCTGGCCGTGGAGCACCTTCTCGCTGATGCCGAGGAACGGCTCGAGCACGCCTTCGCCGGCGCCCCCCCAGTTCAGGCCCAGGGTGAACATCACCCAGATACAGCCGATCGCGATCATCATCCCCAGCAGGGCCTTGCCTGGCTTGGGGAACCCCATCGAGCTGTGCTCCGGGCGCATGGATCTCCACCTAACAGCGGCGCCCCCGACGAGCAACCGCCGCCCCCGGACTCCACGGCGATCCGCCCGGCGCCCGCCCCCCTCCAGCGGCCGCGACGCCCGCTGCGCGCCATCCAGGACGCTCCGGGGCAGGGTCCGCCCGCCCGCGCACCACCCCCCCGTCAGCCCCCCGTCAGCCCCCCCGGGGAACGCGCACGTCCCTGCTGCGCCCGCTGGCCAGGGGCTCAGAAGAAGTTGCCGATGTTGAACTCGAACTTGTACGTCTCTTCGTAGGGCAGCCGCTTGAACGGGAAGCCCCACTCGAAGCGCAGCGGTCCGAGCGGGGAGAACCACCGGAGCCCGAATCCCCACGAGGTGCGGACGTCGAGGAGGCGCTCGGCCGAGAAGCACGGGTTCGTGACGTCGTGCGGCGATGCGGGGGCGGCGTTGCAGTACAGCTTCTCGAGGTTCCAGGCGTTGCCCAGATCCGTGAAGACGACGCCCTTGATCTGCACGGCCTCGAGGATCGGGAACTCCAGCTCGAGGTTCTGGTAGTACATCAGGTTGCCGCCGATGTTCGCGCCGTTCGCGATGGGCAGCGAGTTCGGATCGAGCGACTCGCGGAGCGGGAGGCGCGGGCCGATGTCCCGGATCTCGAAGCCGCGCACGTCGAGGATGCCGCCCAGGAAGAAGCGGGCGAAGATCGGCACCCCCTGCGGGTTGGGGCTCGTCACCATGCCGGCCTCGGTGTTCAGCTTGAGGACCAGGCTGTCCGTGATCGGGTAGTAGAACCTCCCTGTGGCGCGGTACCGCAGGAACTCGTTCTCGCTGCCGAACGCGCTGTGGGCGAGCTCCACCGAGCCCTGCAGGTAAATGCCCGAGGTCGGGAAGAGCTGGTTGTTGCGCGTGTCGAAGGTGAGCGCAGGGCGGATGCTCGACGTGAGCCCGGCGTTGAAGAGGTTGTAGAGCGGGAGCCGCTGGAACGAGGCGCGCTCCTCTGCCGTGCCGAGGCCGGTGTTCGTGGCCGACGAGATCTCGTCGTTCTCCAGCGTGTAGGTCAGCTGCGCGCGCAGCTCAGGCTCGATGAGCGGGTAGCCGAGCGTGAGCGAGCCGCCGGTGGAGGTCTGCGAGAACTCCGTGTAGGTCCGCAGCTGGTTGTAGACGCTCACCGCCGCGGAGAACGGGCTGTCGAACAGGTACGGCTCGAAGAAGCGGACGTCGATGAGGCGCCGCGATCCGGAGATCTGCGCCTGGAGCGACAGCGACTGGCCGCTCCCGAGCAGGTTCGCCTGTTGGACCTGCGCCGTCGCGATGAAGTTCTCGACGCTCGAGAAGCCCGCGCCGATCTGGAAGGTGCCCGTCGGCTTCTCGCCGATGTCGACGTTGACGTTGATGTGCTGGGGGTCGTCGCCCTGCTCGGTGGAGATGTCGACCCGCTCGAAGTAGCCGAGCGCCGTGATCCGCTGCTTCGATCGCTCCAGCTTCGTCTCGCTGAACAGCCGCCGCTCCTCCACCTCCATCTCGCGGCGGATCACCTTGTCCCGCGTCTTCGTGTTGCCGCGGATCTCGATGCGCCCGAAGTAGACGAGCTGGTTTCTGCGGATGCCGACGGTGATGTCGACCTCGCGCCTGTCCGGGTCGAGCTGGGTGTCAGGCGACGCCTCGACGTTGGCGTAACCGGCGTCGCGGTAGAGCGTCTGGATCGCGCCGAGATCCTTCGCCAGCTCGGCGCGGTTGAACCAGTCGCCCGGCTTGGCCCGCACCATCTCGCGCAGCGCGCGGCGCCCGCCGAGCGGCTCGATCTCGCGGCCGTCGGCGTCGCGCTCGTAGACGCGGAGCGAGCGGATGCGGAAGCGCGGCCCCTCGTTGATCGTGATCGTGACCTCGATGCCCGTGCGGTCGGGCGTGAGCATCACCCTGGGCGTCGCGACCTGCGCCGCGAGGAAGCCACGATCGTAGTAGAGCGCGTTGATCACGAGGACGTCGCGCTCGAACGCGTCCTGGCGGAACGGACCGCCGGTGCCGAAGGCGAAGAAGCCCCCCTGCCCCGTGATCATGACCTCCCGGAGCTCCTCGTCCGAGATGTTCTGGTTGCCGATGAACGTGATGCGCCGGACGGTGACCGGGGAGTGCTCCTTGATCGTGAACTTGACGGTGACCTGGTTCTCCCGCTCCGGCTTGACCTCGTAGCTGACCTCGGCGAGGAAGAAGCCCTCCTCGGCGTACTTGTCGCGGAGCTTCTGCACGCCACGCCGGATCGCCGCGTAGCTCAGGATCGTGCCGGTCTTGATCTCGACGGAGAGCGCCTCGGTCAGATCCTCGCTGTCGATCTCCTTGTTGCCGGAGAACTCGATGGCCTTGATGCTCGGGCGCTCGCGGACCAGCACCCTCAGGCTCACGCCGTCGTCGCGGCGCGTGAGGTCGACCTCGACGTCGTCGAACAGGCCGGAGTCCCAGAGCTCGCGCACGTCGCGCGCCAGCCCCTCGGGGGTGAACGGCCTGCCGACCCGCGTCTGCCCGAGGTAGACGAGCACGTCCTCGGTCGAGACCCGCCGGTTGCCGGCGATGGCGACCTGGACGACCGGCTGCCCCCGAGCGAGCTCGGCCTCCGTGGGCGCCAGATGGATCGTCGGCTCGACGGCGTCGGCGGCGACCTGCGCAGGTGTACCGGCGCCGGGCTGGGCTCCCACGGCCGCGTCGGCCGGCGCGGGCGGCTGCGCAGCGCTGGCCGGGGCGGCAGGCGGCGCGGCGCCGCCCCGGGGCGGCTGCGCGCCCGGAGCACCTCCGGGCACCTGGGCTGCCGCGAGCCGGGGCCGTATCGCCGCCACTGCAACGAACACCAGGAAGAGGCCGAGCCAGACGAGCCGCAGCCAGCGGCCGAGAAGGCGAAGCATGGGTCGGGTGCCTGTCGCGTACAAGGCGCCACCCCGTAGCCCAGCGCGCCGTGAGTCTCAAGGGCGGACGCCGAAATCAAGGCGTCGCCGTCAGGCCGCGCTGCGCTGCCCGCGTTCGGGTCGATCTCGCGGCCATCTGACGCTATGCCAGGGTCCGCACGAGCGCAGGCGAGCACGCGCTGCCCAGAAATTCCCGCGAGGCAGCCTTGACCGAGCGCGCGCCCCTGGGTAATTGCCGAGGCTCGCCAGCGTTCACCTGAACATCGGAGCACCTATTCGTCCGGTGCCCGCGCACTCCCTGGAGCATCGCGTGTCTCGAACCCCCTCCCTTCCGTCCGACGGTGACGCGTCCCGCAAGGGCCGCCGTGGCGGCCGGCCCGGTGACAGCGAGCCGCCGCCGCCCCCGGCGCCCGACACCTCGCTCGCCGACGAGGCGCAGCGCCGGTACCTGAACTATGCGCTCAGCGTCATCACGTCGCGCGCGCTGCCCGACGTCCGCGACGGGTTGAAGCCGGTGCAGCGCCGCATCCTCTACGCGATGCTGCACGACCTGCACCTCGGGCCGGACGCGAAGTACCGGAAGAGCGCGGCGGTCGTCGGTGACGTGATGGGCAAGTACCACCCGCACGGCGACGTCGCGATTTACGACGCGATGGTCCGGCTCGCGCAGGACTTCGTGATGCGGGCGCCGCTCATCGCCGGCCACGGGAACTTCGGCTCCGTGGACGGCGATGCGCCCGCCGCGATGCGTTACACCGAGGCGAAGCTCCGGCCCCTGGCGCTGGAGCTGCTCAGCGAGCTCGGCCAGCGCACCGTGGACTTTCGTCCCAACTACGACGGGACCCGCTTCGAGCCGATCGTCCTTCCATCGCGCTTCCCCAACCTCCTCGTGAACGGCTCGCAGGGGATCGCGGTCGGGATGGCGACCAGCATCCCGCCGCACAACCTGGGCGAGGTGATCGACGCGTGCGTCGCGCTGATCGAGAACCGCGAGCTCACCACGCACCGCCTGCTGTCGTACGTGAAGGGGCCGGACTTCCCGACCGGAGGTCAGCTGCACGCGACGAAGAAGGAGCTCGAGGCCGTCTACACGGCAGGCCAGGGCTCGCTGAAGCTCCGCGGCGAGTGGCAGCTGGAAGAGGGCGACGGCAAGCGCGGCGCCGCTCCGCAGATCGTGATCACCTCGATCCCGTACGGCATCGAGCGGAAGGCGATCGTCGAGAAGATCGCCGAGGTGATCCTCTCCAAGAAGCTGCCGACGCTCGTGGACGTGCGCGACGAGTCGACCGGCGAGGTGCGCATCGTGATGGAGCTCAAGCGCGGCGCCGACGCGCAGCTCGTGATGGCGTACCTCTACAAACAGACGCCGCTCGCGATCAACGTGCAGGTGAACCTCACCTGCCTCGTGCCCACCGACAACGCGGAGATCGCCGCGCCGCGGCGCCTCGGTCTGCACGAGATCCTGACGAAGTTCCTCGACTTCCGCTACGCGACGGTGACGCGGCGGCTCGAGTTCGAGCTCGGCGAGCTGAGGCGGCGGATCACGATCCTCGAGGGGTTCGAGAAGATCTTCGACGCGCTCGACGAGGTGATCCGGATCATCCGCAAGAGCGAGGGCAAGGCCGACGCGGCCGAGAAGCTGATGAAGCGCTTCACCCTCAACGAGGAGCAGACGGACGCGATCCTCGAGCTCAAGCTCTACAGGCTGGCGCGGCTCGAGATCCTGCTTGTGCAGAAGGATCTCGGCGAGAAGCGCGCCGAGGCCAAGCGGATCGAAGGGCTGCTCCGGAACGACGCGAAGCGCTGGGGGATCGTCCGCGACGAGCTCGTCGAGATCAAGGGATCCTACGGCGAGAAGCGCCGCACGAAGGTGGTCGGCTCGATCGACGAGCCCGAGTACCAGGCGGAGGACTTCATCGTCGCCGAGGACGCGAACGTGATCCTCTCGGCGCAGGGCTGGGTGAAGCGGGTCCGCGAGGTGAAGGATCTGGCCTCGACGCGCATTCGCGAGGGAGACAGCGTCCTCGCGGCCGTCGCCGGCTCGACGCGGTCGACGGTCGCGTTCTTCTCGAACCTCGGCGCGTGCTACGTGTGCCGCATCCACGACGTGCCGCAGTCGACGGGCTACGGCGATCCCGTGCAGAAGCTGTTCAAGCTGGCCGACGGCGAGCGGCTGATCGCGCTGATGTCCTTCGATCCGAGGGCGCTCGACGTCCCGGCGCAGACCCCGGACTCCGCCGAGCCGGAGCCGCCCTTCGCGCTGGCGATCACCCGAGGAGGCCTCGGCTTCAGGTTCTCGCTGCGGCCGCACCGCGATCCATCGACGCGCTCCGGGCGCCGCTTCGCCAAGCTGAACGAGGGCGACGAGGTGCTCTTCGTCCACGCGGTGGACGGCGCCGACCGGGTGCTCTGCGCCTCGAGCGACGCCTGGGCGCTCAGCGTGGCCGTGGAGGAGCTCGCCCTGCTCTCCGGCCCGGGCAAGGGCTCCGTCGTCATGCGGGTCGCCGAAGGTGAGCGCCTGGTCGGCGCCGCGCTCGCCCTCGGGCCGAGCGACGTGATCACGGTCGAGACGGAGAAGGGCAAGACGCTCGAGATCGCCGCGAGCAAGATCGCCGGCCAGCGCGGCACCCAGGGCGAGCCGGTCGCGCGACGCGACCGCTTCGCCCGCGTGGTGCCGCCGGCCGTCGTCGTACCGACGCTGGAGGTGAGCTGAACATGGCCGCCACGAATTCCCCGGTCCGCGCCGCTTCCGGCGCACGTTACACGGCCGCTGACATCGAGGTGCTCGAGGGGCTCGAGCCCGTCCGCAAGCGCCCCGCCATGTACATCGGCGGCACCGACGCGAGGGGCTACCACCACCTGCTCTGGGAGATCGTCGACAACGCGGTCGACGAGGCCATCAACGGGCACGCGAAGCGGATCGAGGTGACGCTCGACGCCGATCTCCAGGGCGCCACCGTGACCGACGACGGGCGCGGCATCCCGGTGGACGTCCATCCCAGGTACAAGCGCCCCGCGCTCGAGCTCATCTTCTGCACGCTGCACGCAGGCGGGAAGTTCGCGAGCGACAACTACAAGGTCTCAGGCGGGCTCCACGGCGTCGGCTCGAGCGTCGTCAACGCGCTCTCCGAGCTCGTCGAGGTCCGGGTGCTGCGCGACGGGTTCGATCACCAGCAGACGTTCTCGCGCGGCGCGCCGACCAGCAAGCTCAAGAAGGGCGCGCCCACCCGCAAGCACGGCACGACCATCCATTTCAGGCCCGATCCGGAGATCTTCGGGCAGGGCCGGCGCTTCGATCCCGAGACCATCCGCGAGCGCCTGGAGGCCAAGGCGTACCTCCACGGAGGGCTCGAGATCGCGTTCCGCGATCTCTCGTCCGGAGAGTCGATCGAGCTCCTCCACCCGAACGGCATCGCGGACTTCTTGCCGAAGCTGGTCGCCCAGCGCGGCAAGCCGGTGACGCACCCGACCATCTTCTACGTCGCGCGCGAGGGCGAGATCCGCCTGGAGGCCGCGCTCCAGTGGACCGAGTCGACCGACGAGTACGTGAAGTCGTACGTCAACGGCATCCCGACGCACGCGGGCGGCGCGCACGAGTCCGGCTTCAGCGGCGCGATCGTGAAGGCGGTCCGCGCGTTCATGGACGCGAAGAAGGTCCAGCCGAAGGGGGTCACCCTGACGGCCGACGACATCCGCGAGGGGATCGTGGGTGTCCTGTCCATCTACATCCAGGATCCGCAGTTCCAGGGGCAGACCAAGGATCGACTCAACAACGCGGAGGCCGGCCCGGCGGTCGAGGGCATGGTCCGGCCGGCGCTCGAGCAGTGGATGCTCCACAACGGCACGGCCGGCGAGTCGATCGTGGCCCGCGCGATCCTGGCGGCGCGCGCCAGGGAGGCGCGGCGCGAGGCGACCCAGCAGGTCCTGCGCAAGACGCCGGTGTCGCACCGGCTCAACCTGCCAGGGAAGCTCGCCGACTGCGCATCGACCGATCCGAGCGAGAGCGAGCTCTTCATCGTCGAGGGCGACAGCGCAGGTGGCTCGGCCAAGCAGGGCCGAGACCGCCGGACCCAGGCGATCCTCCCGCTCCGCGGCAAGGTGCTCAACGCGGAGCAGGCCTCGACCTCGAAGGTGCTCGGCAACAAGGAGCTCCAGGACATCGTGAGCGCGCTGGGCTGCGGCTTTGGAAAGGACTTCGATGCCTCCAAGTTGCGCTACGGAAGGATTTTTCTACTCATGGACGCCGACAGCGACGGCCAGCACATCGCGACGCTGCTGCTGACGTTCTTCTACCGGCACCTGCCCGGCCTGCTCCGCGGCGGGCACGTGTTCCTGGCGCAGCCGCCCCTCTACAGGATCGACGTCGGCAAGGAGACGCACTGGGCGCTCGACGACGCGGAGCGCGACCGGGTCCTCGCGAAGCTCCCCAAGACGGCCAAGGCGGATATCTCGCGGTTCAAGGGGCTCGGCGAGATGCCCGCGGAGGACCTCAAGGCGACCACGCTCGACATCCGACGCCGGCGCGCGCTGCGCATCGTGATCGAGGGAGAGATCGAGACCGATCGCATCCTGAACGAGCTGATGGGCAAGGACGCCCAGGCGCGCTTCCGCTTCATCATGGAGCGCGCGCCGAACGCCGAGATCGACGTCTGACATCGATCCCTCGTTCGAGGGGTCGCGGCGACTCCGCGCCTCGCGCGGACCTCGTTGGATGCGCGGCCGCGCTCCAGCATTCATCCTCCCTGCCCCCCATGAGCTCGCCGCGAGGATGTCGCGATGCAGGCGACCGCCATGGCGTGCTCGTCGCGAAGACACAATGTGCCAACCGCGGGTGATCTCTGGCGCCTGTGCCACGTGAACGGCAGGCCACACCCCGTCGGACATCGCGAGCAGGCTGCCGGACAATCGCGGGATTTTGTGCTGCTGAATGCCGAACCGCGCGAGCCGAGAGCGCTGCGTCGGCTCGCGGCCTGCTGGTTGCAATACGTCGCGCCGGTGGCCGCGATGACCGCGAGACACCGCCCTTTCACCGCTGGAGAGGTACTCGTGACGACTGCGCTTCCCATCTCGACTCCGATCGCACCCTCCTCGTCCCACAGCATGCCGGCCGCATGTTCCCTGTCGGTTCCGGGCGGCGCGCCTGCCGCGCGGCCGGCGTCGCTCCCCGCGCATGGCGTCGCTGCGCCGAGCCACGGCGCGCAGCTGCCGTGCGAGCGCGCTGTGGCGACCGGCGCCTCCCGATCCACGCCACCACTGCGCTCGGCAGCCCCGCTGCCGCGCAGTACCTCGGAGCGGATCCTGCTCGGCCGCGACCGCATCCGCAGCGCCGCGGAAGCAGGCCAGAGGATCCGTTCTTACGAGGTCGCGCTGGACCTCGATCTGTCCGAGTTTCACTTCGCACGGCTCTTCCGCGCGGCCTTCGGGTCATCGCCCCACGTCTATTACGATGAGGTGCGCGCGGAGCGCGCGCGAACGCTGCTGCATGAGGGGCTAACCGAGGGAGAGGTCGCCCGCCGCATCGGCTTCCGCAGACCTGCGGAGCTCCGCGCCCTCCTGTCCAAGCGCGGCAGCACGCCGCCCTCGGCCGGAGAGACGGAGCCGAGCGACGCCTCTGCCGAGTGAGCTGACGGCAGAGATCGACCCTGCGGAGCGCGGGCACCGCAGCCTCCGGTGCGAGGACAAAGTGCTTACCCCCATGACACGACGATCAGAGCCTCCGGTGCGTGAGCGACGGTAGGTTCGCCCTGACCCGATCGAGGTAGGAGGGGTCGAGCATCGCCATCGCGATCCCCTCCCCTTCCGAGGCCTGAGCGATCACCTCACCCCACGGATCGATGACGCACGATTTCCCGAACGTCGCCCGCCCGCCAGGGTGCTTGCCCCACTGTGCCGCGGCCACGACGTACGCCTGGGCCTCGATGGCCCGCGCGCGGAGCAGGACCAGCCAGTGGTCCTTGCCGGTGAGCAGGGTGAACGCCGCAGGGACGACGATCGCCTCCGCGCCCGCGGACGAGAGCGCGCGGTAGAGCTCCGGGAACCGGACGTCGTAGCAGATCGACAGCCCGAGCTTCACGCCGTCGATCTCGGTGACGACGGGGCGATCCCCGGCGGTCGTCGACGCCGACTCGCGGTACTTCGTTCCGTCGGCGATCTCGACGTCGAAGAGGTGAATCTTCCGGTAGCGCGCGGTGAGCCGGCCGTCGGCCCCGAAGACCGCGCAGGTGTTGTACGGTCGCGCCGGATCGTGCGCGCGCTCGGGGAAGCCGCCGGCCACGATGGTCACCCGGGCGGAGCGCGCCGCGTCGGCGAGACGACGCGCGATCGGACCGCCGCCAGCGTCGAGGTCCTCCGCGATGTTGCGCTTCCCCTCCTCGTTGCCCATGTACGCGAAGTTCTCGGGCAGCACGACCGTCGTCGCCCCACGGCGCGCCGCCTCGACGACGAGCACCTCGACCCGCGCCAGGTTCTCGCTCACGTTCTCCTGGCTGGAGAGCTGAAGGGCCGCCCAGATCACCGGTTTCTCCATGCGGCAAGCCTACCGCACGGGGACCCGGCGTGGACTGCGCGCCGACGAGAGCGCAGGGCTCGTCAGATTCCTCGATCTCCGGACGCTCCCGCAGCGCCACCGGCACCTGCGCCACCTGCCCCGCCGGCGCCCGCAGCCCCACCGGCACCCGCGCCACCTGCCCCGCCGGCGCCCGCAGCCCCACCGGCACCTGCCCCAGCAGCTCCGCCAGCGCCAGCGGCACCTGCCCCGCCGGCGCCAGCGGCTCCACCGCCACCTGCCCCGCCGGCGCCAGCGGCTCCACCGCTGCCGTCCACCTCGGAGGGCGCGGCGCACTCGAGCGGCGCACCGGAGTAGGTGCACCTGGCGCTGCACGCGGCGCACACACAGGCGAGCACCCGCTGGAACATCCGGTGAGCGGCGCCCGCTTCGTCCGGGAACACACACGCCGTCTGGCAGGCTTTCTTGTGGCCGCACCCCTTGAGGCACAGGCTGATCGGCCTGCACCCGGGCTCCCCGTCGCACGCCGCGAGCTCCGCCTCGCAGCGCCCACCGCGGGACGCATGCTCGTTAAAGCAATCGCCGCAGCGGCCGGCTTCGCCGCCGTAGGCCGCGAGGCACTCGCAGACGTTCGACGACCCTTCGTGGGCGCCCGCATCGGGCGGCGATCCCCCCGAGGCGCCCGCGCTGGTGGAGCTGCCCGCCTGAGGGCGCGGCGACGGGAGCCGCTCGTCGGTGCAGCTCGGGAGCGACGCGAGCGCAAGCGCCGCGCCCCAGGCCATCACGCCGCAGAGGACAGCCCAGCCGTACAACCCGACAGGAGCGCGCATCGCCCTCCGCACGATCGCCATGATGGGGACGAGCGTAGCCTGCCTCTCTCCCGCGACCGAGCCTGAGCCGCACGGCGCATGGACGTCCGCAGGATCCGCCGAGGCCGCACGGAACCCTCTCCCGGCGGCGCCCGATCGCTCCTATGCTTTCCCCGCACGCCACAAAAATTCTCATGGAAATCGCTCCCCTGTCGCTGTTGCCGCGCTCCGTGCTCGCCCTCGCCAAGGAGGTCGCCCGCGCGCTGCTCCGGCGACCTGTCGTCGGCATCGCCGCCGCCGCTCAGACCGCCGACGGCCGGTGGCTGCTCGTTCGCCGCAGCGACACCGGAACCTGGGCGCTCCCGGGAGGCACCCTGGAATGGGGTGAGACGCTCCGCGACAGCATCGTGCGGGAGCTCGCCGAGGAGGCCGGCGTCACCGAGGTCGAGCTCGGGCGGGTCGTGGGCGTGTACTCGCGGCCCGATCGCGACATCCGCTTCCACGCCGTGACGGTCGTCGTCACCGCCCGGATCGCCGCGCCGACGCGCCCTCCGCAGAACCCGCTCGAGATCCGCGAGGCCAGGCTGTTCCGGGAAGACGAGCTCCCGTCCGAGCTCGCGATGGACATGGGGGATCTCTTCGCCGCCGCCCGGCGCGCCGGCGACACGGAGCTCGAGTGAGCCGAGGCAAGCGATGACGCAGGCACACCACGACGACGCCGGAGCGCGCAACCCGCTGCAGGGCGGGCTCGCGACGGATCCGAAGCACAAGGCGAGGATCGAGGAGCTCGCCGAGCGCATCGAGAAATACAGGGCGAGCTACTACGCTGGGCACCCCGAGATCTCGGACGCGGCGTTCGACGCCCTCGAGGACGAGCTCCGCGCCCTCGATCCGGCGCACCCGGTGCTCGCCCGGGTCGGCTCGGCCTCCCTGATCACCGAGTGGGAGAAGGCGCGGCACGAGATCCCGATGGGCTCGCTCAACAAGGTCGTCTCCGAGGACGAGCTCCTGGCCTGGGTCGCCCGGTGCGACGAGATCCTCGTGAAGGACGGGCACGGCGACGGCGGCACGGGCGCCGCGCCGCAGGCGCCGGGATCCACCTCGAGCGTCGCGGGTGACCTCTTCGTGGCGGAGAAGCTCGACGGCATCTCCATCGAGGTCATCTACAAGGGCGGCAAGCTCGTCGACGCCATCACCCGCGGCGACGGCGAGTGGGGCGAGCGGATCACCGCGAACGTCGCGCGGATGAAGGGGATCCCCTCGCGGATCCGGGAGAAGGGCCGGCTGTCCGTGCGCGGAGAGATCATCCTTCGCCTCTCCGACATGAAGCGCCACTTCCCCGGCGTCACCAGCCCGCGCAACATGGCGGCGGGCGCGGCCAAGCGGTTCGACGGCCAGGGGGCGGAGCACTGCACCGTGCTCTTCTACGATGTCGCCGATCATCTCGAGATCCCGACGTGCCGGGCGCGCTTCGCCTGGCTGCGCGAGCTCGGCTTCGCGACGCCGCAGACCGCGCACGGCAGCGTCGAGGACGTCGTGAAGCTCTACCGGCGCTACTCGAGCGAGCTCCGCGCAGGCCTCGACTACGAGATCGACGGGCTCGTCGTCTATGTGGACTCGCTCCACGTCCAGGGCCTGCTCGGCGACGTCAACCGCCGGCCGCGCGGCGCGGTCGCCTTCAAATTCGCGTCGCCCGCCAAGGTGACGACGGTCGTGGCGATCCAGTGGGACACCGGGCCGAGCGGCCGGGTCACCCCCGTGGCGATCGTCGAGCCGGTGGAGCTCGCCGGCGCCAACGTCCGGCGCGCGTCCCTGCACAACTCGGCCAACGTGCGGAGCCTCGGCATCGGCGTGGGCGACGAGGTGCTGGTCTCGCGCCGCAACGACGTGATCCCGTACGTCGAGGAGGTCGTCGAGAAGCGCGGCCCCGCCGCCGTCCCTCCGTCGGTCTGTCCGGTCTGCAGCGCGCCGCTCGTCGTCGAGGGAGAGTACCTCCTCTGCCGGAACGCCGCGTGCCGCGCCCTCATCGAGGGGCGCATCCACAACTGGATCGACGCCATCGGCGCGCTGGAGTGGGGCGACAAGCTGATCGAGCAGGTGGTGGCCGCGGGCCTCGTGCGAGAGCCGCTCGACCTCTACAAGCTCACGGTCAAGAACATCGCCGACCTCGATCGGCGCGGCGAGAAGAGCGCAACGAAGTGCCTGGAGCAGCTGAAGAGCCGCCTCCCGCTCGCGCTGCCGGTGTTCCTCGCGGCGCTCGGCATCGAGGGGTTCGCGATCCAGACGGCGCGGCTGCTCGTGTCGGCGGGGTACACGACGATCGAGAAGCTGCTCGCCGCCGGCGAGGACGAGCTCGCCGGCATCCCGGGCCTCGGCGCGATCAAGGCCGCGAGCATCGTCCGAGGGCTGCGCGCCCGCAGCGACGAGATCGGGCGGCTGCTCGCCGCCGGCATCGTCCCGGTCGCGCCCGAGGCCGAAGGCCCGCTCGCCGGGCTGACGTTCTGCTTCACCGGCGCGGGCGCGCGTCCCCGCGGCGAGCTCACCCACCTCGTCGAGTCGAACGGCGGCCGGGTGCTGAACAGCGTCACGAAGGAGCTCAACTACCTCGTCATCGCCGACGTGGCGTCCACGTCGAGCAAGGCGGTGAAGGCGCGCAAGTACGGTACGAAGCTCATCACCGAGGACGATCTGGACAGGCTCATCGCCGAGCGCCGCGGCGGCTGACCGAGGCGAGCCGCGGCCTCGACCCGCCGGCCCCTACCAGGTGATGTCCTGGTCCTCCGTGACGCCGAGGACGTCCCGGAGCTCGAGGAGCCGCCCGTCCGGGAGGCGGATCGTGCCCGAGTAGAGGCCGATCGGCTGCATGAACTCCGACGCGAGCAGGCCGAGGTTCGTGTGGTTCGAGTGCGCCGCGCCGGGGACGAAGCATAGATCCACGGCGCCGTCCGCGGTCCGGACGCGCCACGGATCGAGCGGCCGCGCCGCGTCGAAGGTGAACCGGCCCTCCGCGAGCGGGATGAGCTCGCCGTCGATCCAGATCGCGCACTCGGCGTCGCCGACGAAGCCTTCGCCGAGGTTCAGGCCGACGCGCTCGCCGCTCTCCGCGCGCCCGAGCGCGAGGGCCCAGCGCCAGGTCGTGCGGCGCCGCAGGAGGCCGCCCGTGTAGTCGTAGCTGGCGATCGCTCCGTCGAGCGAGATGCGGCGACCGAGCACCGACGCCTCGCCTTCGACGCCGAGGAGCAGGCGCTTCTCGGTGGTGATCAGGAAGCCATCCGAGGCCTGCGCGATCGCCGAGAGCGCCGGCGGCGCCGCGCGGCTGTCGAGCCGCGCCTCGAGCTCGACGCCGCGGAGCGCGGCGGTCAGCGCGGTCGTCGCGTCCGTGCGCGGCCGCTCGATCCGGACGCGCGCGCGGGGGAGCCACGCCCGCGAGGAGCGGCCTTCGCCGCCCGCGTCGCCCACGCTCGCCGCGAAGGGCGGCCCGAACGCCGCGCGGTCCACGAGCAGCCGCCGGCCTGCCTTGTCGAAGACGACGCTGAACGCGATCGACAGATAGCCGAGGTGCACGACCGCGACGGCGATGAAGATCTCGTCGGACGCGATCGCCACGTAGACCCATCGCTTGTGCTTGAGCAGCCGATCGAGCCTGCGCGGCGCGAGGAGCGCCGGGTCGACGCGCGGGAGATCGCCCCGGTACGACCCGACGCGCGCCGCTCCCGTGCTCGGGTCGAGGATCGCATCGGGCGGCGTGATGAGCTCGCGCATCCGACGAGAGTAGCGGCGACGTGGTCGCTGCCCAAGGCGAGCGACGCCGGAAACCTGGCATCGCTGGAGTCGTGCGAATCGCGCGGTATCGCGTGGTATCGCGTGATTGCGCCGAGCGCTCTCCTCCGCGGCCATCTGGCTCACGCCGCGGCGGAGAGCAGCGGCGCCGGAGCCTGCGCGCCCTCGGCTCCGCCGCTAGACTCGCGTCATGATCGACGCCATCGCCACGCCCCCGAGCCCTCAGAACGAGCCCGTCCTCACGTACGCGCCTGGCAGCCCGGAGCGCGCGGCCCTCAAGGCGGAGCTCGACCGCCGGGCGCGGGAGACGATCGAGATCCCGATGGTCATCGACGGGGAGGCGATCCGGACCGGCGCGCTCGACGACGTCCGCGCGCCGCACCGGCGCGACCTCCTCCTCGCCCGCGCCCATCAAGGCGGCGCCGAGCACGTCGCGCGCGCGATCGAGGCCGCCCGGCGGGCGCACCCGGCCTGGTCGAGGACGCCGTGGACCGAGCGCGCCGCCGTGTTCCTCAAGGCGGCCGAGCTGCTCGCGACCCGGTACCGCCCCACGCTCAACGCGGCGACGATGCTCGGGCAGAGCAAGACGGCGTACCAGGCGGAGATCGACTCGGCCTGCGAGCTCATCGACTTCTTCCGCTACAACGTCCACTTCGCGCACCGGATCGCGGCGGAGCAGCCGGCGAGCGCGCCCGGCATCTGGAACCTCGCGGAGCCTCGCCCGCTGGAGGGCTTCGTCTTCGCGGCGACGCCGTTCAACTTCACCGCGATCGCCGGCAACCTGTGCGCGGCCCCGGCGCTGATGGGCAACACGGTGGTCTGGAAGCCGTCCGCGAACGCGCTGTACTCCGCGCACTTCGTGATGGAGCTGTTGATCGAGGCGGGCCTCCCGCGCGGCGTCATCAACCTCGTCATGGGCCCGCCCGAGCTCGTCTCGAACGCGTGCCTCGATCATCCGGACTTCGCCGGCATCCACTTCACCGGCTCGACCGCGGTCTTCCAGTCGATCTGGCGCCGCATCGGGGAGAACATCGGGCGCTACCGCAGCTACCCGCGGATCGTGGGCGAGACCGGCGGGAAGGACTTCGTCTTCGCGCACGCGAGCGCCGACGTCGACGCGCTCGCCGTGGCGCTCGTCCGGGGCGCCTACGAATTCCAGGGGCAGAAGTGCTCGGCCGCGTCGCGCGCGTACATCCCCCGCTCGCTCTGGCCGGCCCTCAAGGACCGGCTCGTGGGCCACATCCGGGCGATCCGCGTGGGGGACGTCGCCGACTTCCGCAACTTCATGGGCGCGGTGATCGACGAGCGCGCGCACGCCCGGCTCACGGGGCGGATCGCCGCGGCGAAGTCGGACGCGGCGTGCTCGATCGTGTGCGGCGGCGGCGCGCGCGCGCACGACGGGAGCGACGGCTGGTTCGTGGAGCCGACGCTGATCGAGACAACGGATCCGCGCCACCCGCTGATGGCGGAGGAGCTGTTCGGGCCGGTGCTCACGGTCTGGGTCTACCCCGACGGCGAGGAGCACAGGGCGCTCGCGCTCTGCGACGAGACGTCGCCGTATGGCCTGACCGGCGCCGTGTTCGCGCGGGATCGGGCGTTCATCGAGGCGGCGAGCGACGCGCTCCGCTTCGCCGCGGGCAATTTCTACATCAACGACAAGCCGACCGGCGCCGTCGTCGGGCAGCAGCCGTTCGGCGGCGCGCGCGCCTCCGGCACGAACGACAAGGCGGGCAGCCTGTTCAACCTGCTCCGCTGGGTCTCCCCGCGGGTCGTGAAGGAGACGTTCGCCCCGCCGCGCGCGGTCGCCTATCCGTTCATGGCGGCCGAGTAGCCAGCGCGCCCCGCGCCGGAGACACGGCGGGCCTCGTCGCTCAATCCTCCGGCGAGTAGTCGCAGACGCCACCCGCGAGATCGGCGCAGGACCGGTCCTCTTCCTCGTAACACTCGGCCGTGCGCTCGATGGCCGTGGCATAGGACGCGCGGTCGGACAGCTCGAGGCACAGCGCGACGCACGTGTCCTTTCCAGGGCTGTCGGTCTGGCACTCGGCGTTCTTGGTGCAGACCACCTCGCACGCGTCGATGTCCGACGAGCATCCAGGGGTGGGAGCGAGGAGCAGCAGGGCCAGGAGGAGCGCGGGACGGGGCATGGCGAAAGTTCCAGCGGCCATCGGAGCACGCGGCCGAGCCGGCGGCGAGAGGCGAGCAGGGGGCGGCCGCGCGTCGCCGGCTCGCCCCTGCCCCGGATCCCTGCTGGAAGCGCGCGCCGCCGGAGGCGAATCGAGCTCGTGAGCCCACCGGCGAACTCCGTGTTCCGCCCGAGTCGTCAAGCGCACCAACGGAGATCGGATTTCTTCTCAGGGTGTCAGGCCCGGCTCCATCGCCATCCGACCCGCCATGCACCGAGCTCTACAGGCCGATCCGTCATACCGACGATTCGGTTGTGGAGCAGCCCCCGGCCGTTACGTATGCTCCAGATCTCCGCCCGTCAAAAGCGTGCGTTCCCATGGCGCGCAGGACGAGCAGAAGCGTAGGTGTATATTTCCCACGCCGCTACACCAGGAGTCGCTGTGGGATAGCAAACGTTGGAGGTGCCATGAAGTCGATGCATTTTCTGGGTTTCTTCGTGCTCGGCACGATCGCGGCGGCCGCCGCAGGCTGCGGCGGAGACAACGACGGCGAGGGAGGCGGCGGCGGCGAGGGAGGAGCCGGGAGCAGCACCACGACGTCCTCCGCGACCACCGGCCCCACCGCCGGCAGCACCTCCACGGGCTCAGGCGAGGTGGACGACGGGAACGACAGCCCCGAAGAAGCAGAGCCGATCCAATCCGAGGACGGTTGGCTCGAGGGGACGCTCGAGCCGCTGGACGAGGACGCTGACTACTACAGCTTCACCGGAGCCAAGGGGCAGCCGGTGTACATCCTGAGCGACGCGAGGCCGCCGGATGACGAGAGGGATCCGACATACCCGGATACCGTCCTCACGCTGCTCGACGCCGACGGGAACCAGCTCGCGCAGAACGACGACCCGGCCCGGGGCTTCACCAATGACAGCGAGCTGCTCACCGTCCTGCCAGCAGACGGCGAGTACTTCATCGTCGTCCAGGATTGCAACGCCGCCTTCCCGCAGTTCGCCTTCCCGAACGGCTGCTTCGACCCCGCCGAGGTCGTGAGCTTCGACTACGGGGTGGCGCTCCTTCCGCTCGATGTGGCGGAGAGCGAAACTGACAGCCTCATCAGTGAGGCCGAGCCCAACAATGACGCCGAGCACGCCGTGCAGCTGCATTATGAGCTGAACAACGACGAGTCGGGGTACTTCACCACCTTCGCGTTCGGCAATTTCGAGAGCGCGACCGACGTCGACGTGTATTCGTTCACCCCGCCGGAGACCCCCGCGGTCGACAACGTCATCCTCGCCCAGCTGATCGCCGACCAGCCGACAGGGATCGAGGGCAACGGGTCGACGGTGAAGGTCAGCGAGATCGCCGTGTTCGCTTCGACCGATCTGACCAACGCGTACGCGAAGGTGGACCCGACGAACGGCGGCGATATCACCCTCCCGGTGGAAGCCGGGCAAGAGTACCTCGTCTTCGTCAAGCGCCCTGCGGGAGAGGTAGGAAAGAACGACTTCTACATCCTGCTGCACAACCGCATGAGCTCCGATCCCCTCGAGGCCGAGGAGGAGACCAACGGTGTCGTGGAGACGCCGGAAGGCGGCCTGGTCTCCTTCCCCAACGGGGGAGGCGGCGTCAGCTACGCGATCGAGGGCCAGCTCGCCGACGGAGAGACCGCCGACGTCGACATCTATGCGGTCCCCCTCGAGGACGTGGAAGAGGGCTGGACGTTCTCGGTCGTCTGCGAGGCGCAGCGCAACGGGTCCGGGGTCCGCGAGCTCAGCGCCGAGGTGCTGAACGGAGACGGCACATCGATCGACGCCGCCACCTACTCGGCCACGGAGACCGAGGACGAAGACCTGTACGTCGAGCGGGTCGTGATCCCGGAGGCCCCTGCGGACAACCGGCTGCTCGTCAGGGTATCGGCCGGGACGCCCGCCGCCGACGTGACGAGCCGAGGATACAACTGCCTCTTCGCCTACCTGCCGCCGGAGACCGAGTGAGGCTCTGAAGCACCTCATGGCGTGAGCGCCCGTCCCCCGGGCGCTCGCCGCCGGGTGCGCCAGAGCACGCGACGCCGGACCGCGCTCGAAGGCCGGCACCGCGCGCGTCGTCGTCGGCACACCGGGCGCGCCGATCGCCGGCGGCTCTCCCCGGGCCTCCCCGCTCCCCGTGGTATAGCCCGACCGACATGAAGGTCGGCACCACACCCGCGCGCTCAGGGCTCCTCTCACTTCTCCTGCTCGTCGCCTGCAACGCTGGCACCCGGACCGGTGGGGTCTCCTCGCCGGCCACGGCCGGCAGCGCCTCGCCGCAGGGCCCGACGTCGACGCCGGCGACGACCGCGCCGTCCGAGACGCCGCCGCGCGCCGAGTTCGATCCCGTGGCGCAGGGGCTCACCGTGGAGGGCGTGAAGCAGCTCTGCGACGAGCACCTGCGCGCCGCGGAGGGGCACCTCGACGCGATCAGGGCGCTCCGAGGCGCGCCGCCGGAGAAGCTCACCTACGCCGCGACACTCGGGCGGTTCGACGACGCCACGCTCGAGGTGAACAGCGCGGGCGAGTTCCCGTACCTGATGGGGGTCGCCCACCCGGACGCGGCGGTGCGAGAGGCCGCGAGGCTCTGCGAGCCGAAGGTCGACAGGTTCACGACCGCGATGTGGCTGGACGCCGATCTCGCCGCCGTCATCGGGGCGTACGCCGCGAAAGGCGACGCGCGCGAGGCGTTGAGCGGTGAGCGCGCACGGCTGCTCTCCGACGTCCTCCGCGACTTCCGCCGCAACGGGCTGTCGCTGCCGGTAGACCGACAGCAGCGCCTCCGCGACGTGAACGAGCAGATCACCCGCATCGGGCAGGAGTTCATGTCGAACCTGTCCGCGTCGACCGCATCGATCGAGATCGCGCCCGCCTCCCTCCAGGGGCTGCCCAAGGAGTACGTGGCGAAGCACGCGCCCAAGGCGAACGGCAAGGTCGAGATCACCACCGACTACCCTGACTTCTTCCCGTTCGTCACCTACGCCAAGGACCGCAAGGCCGCGCTCGCCCTCTACGTCCTGTTCACCAACCGCGGCGGCGAGAAGAACGTGAAGCTGCTCGATCGCCTCCTCGCGCTCCGCTCCGAGAAGGCGAAGATGCTCGGCTACAAGAGCTGGGCGGACTACGCCATCGAGCCGCGGATGGCCAAGACGAGCGGCGCCGTGCGCGGCTTCCTCGACCAGGTCAGGACCGCGCTGAAAGAGCCCGCCAAGGCCGAGTTCGCCGCGCTGATGAAGGAGCACGTGCGGCTCGGAGGCAAGCCGACCGACAAGCTCCCCCCCTCCGATCGCTACTACCTCGAGGATCGGGTCCGCGCGTCCACCTACCAGTTCGACTCGCAGGCGCTCTCGGATTACCTCGAGCTCGGCGCGGTGAAGCAGGGGCTCATGGACATCACCGCGAAGATGTACGCCCTCGAGTACAAGGAGGTCCCCGCGAAGGCGTGGCACCCCGACGTGACCGCGTACGAGGTGCGCTCCGAGGGCAAGCTGATCGGCAAGTTCTACCTCGACCTGTACAGCAGGCCCGACAAGTACAAACACGCGGCGATGTTCACCGTGCGGACGGCGAAGCTGCTCGACGACGGGTCGTGGCAGAGCCCCGTCGCGGCGCTCGAGTGCAACTTCCCGAAGCCGGGGGCGCAGCCGGCGCTGATGTCCCACGAGGACGTGGTGACGTTCTTCCACGAGTTCGGGCACGTGCTGCACCACCTCCTGACGCGCTCGGAGCTGGCCTCCTATTCAGGGACCGCGACGGTGCGCGACTTCGTCGAGGCGCCGAGCCAGATGTTCGAGGAGTGGGCGTGGTCGCGCGAGGTGCTCGATCTGTTCGCGAAGCACCACGCGACCGGCGAGAAGATCCCGGACGCCCTCTTCCAGGCGATGACCCGCGCGCGAGGCTTCGGCCGAGCGCTCGCGACGCAGCGGCAGCTCACGCTCGCGTCGATCGATCTGGAGCTCCACACCCGCGATCCGGGCTTCGACGCGACCGTGGTCGTGGAGCAGGCGCAGCGCGCGAACGAGTCCTTCGCCTTCGTGAAGGGGACGCACCTGCAGTCGAGCTTCGGGCACCTCATCACCTACGACGCGGGCTACTACGGCTACCAGTGGGCGCTGTCGCTCTCGCGCGACGTGCTCACCCGCTTCAAGCAGGAAGGCCTGCTGAACCCCGCCGTCGCGCGCGCGTTCCGCGACGAGGTGCTCGCGAAGGGCGGCGGCGTCGATGCGGGAGCGCTCGTCACCCGCTTCCTCGGCCGCCCGCCGAGCCACGACGCGTACCTCGCCTACCTCCAGGGCAAGGAGTGAACGGCAGCTTCAGGGCTCGATCGCGACGCCGAGCTCCTCGCGCAAGGCGTGGTAGGCGTCCGAGACCGTGAACGACAGGAGATCGCCGATCTTCTCCTCGGGCGTCAGAACGCCCGGCGCGTCTCCCCGCGAGAGCGACGACGCCGCCACCGAGAGATCGCCGGTCAGCAGATAGCCGACCCGGGCAGCGCACCGCTCGACCGATCCCACCCAGTGCGCGAGATCGAGCGGCGCGCGGATCTCGTAGAGCTCGAACACCGCGGCCTCCAGGGCGTCACGCTCGCTCTCCGTCAGGTGCTCGTCGAGGAGGGGCACCAGCGCGAGCACCGCGCCCTCGAGGTCGGCGGGGACGAGCTCCGACGGCCGCGCCACCTTCACCGCTGCGGCAAGACAGACGCCGAGCTCCTCGAGCGACGGGAAATGGAGCAGCAGCCGGTGCGGGCCGACGTGGTACGCGACGTGGCTGCCCACCAGGAACGCGAGCTCGGCCGCCGTCCTCCCGCGGAGCGCCTCGCCGCCGACGAGCACGCTCGACTCCTCGACCGCCACCGAGGCGACCGCGATCGGCGCGTCCTTGCGGAGGTAGACCGCCGGCGCGGCGATCCCGAGACACCGGCTCGCCCACGAGAACAGGCGGACCACGCCCGCCGCGTTCCGCTCCGCGTCGGCGCGCGCGGCCGGATCGAGCTGGGGAACCCGCTTCTCCCGCACGCGCTGGGCGAACCGCGCGCGGATCGCGGCGCCAGCGACCGACGCGAGGACCTCCTCGAGCGCGCGATCGCGATCGCCCGCGCGCAGGAGGTCCCACGTCGCGGCGCTCAGCCCGCGCGCAGGCTGGACGAGGCCCGCCGGGCGGTGCTCCTCGAAGATGAAGCGCTCCCGCGCCTCGGCCGCGCCGAGGTAGACAGCCACGCTCGCCGCGGACCACGCCTGGTCGACCCGCCTCAGCTTCTGGAACGTGTCGAACAGGTCGTGAAACACCTGGACGTTGCCGGGATCCAGCACCGCCGCGGCCTGGAGGTGCGCGGCGGCGCGCTCGAGCCGGCCGGCGGTCCGCGCGAGCGACGCCGCGCTGAGCCGCCCCGGGACGTCGTCCGGTCGCTCGTCCACCGCGCCCTCGAACGCCTCCAGCGCGGAGCTGGGATCCTCGAGGTGATCGCGGAAGAGCATGCCGAGGCGGCGGCAGAGCTCCCAGGTGACGTCGCTCCGGACGCGCAGGTCGGCGATGCGCTGCGCCCGATCGAGCATCCGCCGGTACGCGAGCTCGAGCTCGCCCCATTCCTGCCGCGCCGAGAGGAGGATCGCGATGAGGGAGAGCGGATCGAGGAACGTGGGATCGGCGTCCAGCGCGCGCTCGAGCAGCTCGATCCCGTCCCGCTCCCGCGTGACCTCGGTCAAGGTCGCGCGGGCCTCGCCCTGCATCGCGGCGCGCGCGAGCTCCAGGAGCGCGACCGCCCGCTCCCTGGGCTCCTCCATCCGCTCGATGAGGCAGCGGCGCGCCTCGATCGACGCCTCGACGTCGCCCGCGGCCTCGTAGAGCCGGCCCAGGTCGCGCAGGACCGCGGGGTCGTCGGGGCGGAGCTCCCGCGCCCGCTCGAGGAGCTCCAGCGCGCGCGCCGGCTCCCCGGCGATGCTCTCCCAGCGCTCTGCGGACTGGACGAGGAGCCCGAAGCGATCGCCGTCCCCCTCGACGCGCGTGAGCAGCCGCTCCTCCGCGATGCGCAGCCGGACGAAATCGCGCGCGGCGAGGTGGAGCTCGACCAGGGCCTCGAGCGCGGGCCGGTGCTCCGGCGCGAGCGCGAGCGCCTTGTCGAAGCTCTCGATCGCCTCGCGGTGCCGCTCCTGGCGCCATCTGGTCTGGGCGATGCGCAGGTGCACCTCCGCGCGGGCGTCCCGGTGCGCGACGCCGACGAGCGCGAGCGCCTTCTTGTACGCCGTGAGCGCGCCGTCCAGATCCGCGGCCGCGGCGAGCATGTCGCCAGCCGCGAGGTACTGCGCGACCGGATCGTCCGGCGCCGGCGCCGGCGTGGTGGCGGCGTCCCGCTCGTCCGCGACGACCAGCTGCGCTGCGTCGGGCCTCTCCGCCGGGCGCGCGCCCGGGGCGCCGCCGCGCGGGACGAGCACCGAGAAGGAGCCCCGCCCGCCCGTCCGCGCGAAGCACGGGATGGCGCTGGCGAGCTCGGCGTTCTCCTCCACGCGGCGGATGATCGCCTCCGCGGTGAGGCCGCGCTCCGGCTCGGCCTCGTCGAGGTGCTCGACGAAGGCGCGGGTGAGCACCGACGGCAGATCCGCGTCGAGCGAGCCGATCGGGTGGGCCGCGACGAGGAGCTCGACCCCCGTCACGGAAGACGCCACCGCCTGCTCCGCGGCGGCGACGACGGCGCGCGAGGTCGCCCCGGGGCCGTGATGGCACTCGAGGACGAAGAGCACCTCGCCGCGCGCGCGATCGCGGAACACCGCGGCGATGTCGCTCAGCGCGTCGCCCAGGCCGGGGTTCTCGGGGTCGAGGCAGAGGAAGAGCTCCCCGTCCGGCGACAGCGCGACCGCGCTGGAGGCGTAGAAGAGGAACAGGGTGGACGCATCGTCGCGCGCGGCGTCCTCCGCGTCGACCAGCGTCCTCCGCGTCGCGACGACCTCGTCGAACAGCGCGTCGAGCTGCTCCGCGAGATCCCGGGCGGGATCGACGTCGATCACCCGGAAGCCCGCGTCGTCCAGCGAGAGGCGGGCCCGGATGAGATCTCCGTCGAGCGAGCCGGGCGCCGGCCGCTGATCGCGGTGCAAGCTGGGCGTGGCGACGATGGCCAAGCGCATCAGGGCGCCCTCTTCTCGTTGCGTACGCGCATGCAGGCGAGCAATCTACCCAGGGCCGCGCCCGAAGCGAAGCGGGTTGCCACGCTGCGCCGCACCACGGCGCAGCGTGAGGTCCCCCGCACGAGAGATCGGCCGGCAGAGAACAGGCATGAGCGAAGGCAGGCGTCGTTGGTGGACGGAAGCACCCCGAAGCGCACGAGCAGCTCGCGCCGCGTCAGCCGCGTCGGCTGCGTCAGCTGCGTCAATTGCGCTCGCGGTCGCCCTCGCGTCCGGCTGCGGGAGCGTGTGCGACGAGGCGACGGAGCACACCGAGGAGTGCGGCTTCCACGGCGGCGGCATCTCCGCCGAGGCGTCGTGCGACGGCCGCGTCCGGTGCGCGTCGGCGTGCGCGGCGGAGGCTCCCTGCGGCGCGTTCGACGGCACCGACGCGGCCGCGCTCGATCGGTACCAGCGCTGCCTCGAAGCTTGCTGAGCCCGCCGCGGCGCTCAGCGGGCGGCCCGGACGAGCGCGGCGCCGTCCGGCGGCCGGTCCTCGTCCGGGCCGAGGCACAGCAGCGACAGCTCCTTCCAGGGAGCGAGCCCCTCGCCGCCGAGCGGCTCGAGGTGGACGAGGACGTCCTCGAGCACGCGGCCGAAGCCGTAGACGTCATCGCGCGGATCGCTCGCCCGCCCGGCGAGCCGCTCCGGTGAGACGTAGCCTGGGCTGCCGCCGGCGGACGGCGCGCCGCGCGGCCTGGCCAGCCCGAAGTCGGTGAGCACGGGCTCGCCGAGGTTGCGCAGGAGCACGTTCGCCGGCTTCACGTCCGCGTGGACGTAGCCGCGCTCATGGATCCGGGCGAGCGCGCGCGCGAGCGGACGCGCCCACCGCGCGATCGGCGCGAGCGCCGCCGCGTCGCCGGCGCGGAGCACGTCTCTCACCGACCCCCGCGCGATCCACTCGAGCGCGATCCACCCCTCCTCGGGGTCCGCGTCGAAGACCCGCACGACGCCGGGGCCCCCGAGCGCCGCGGCGAGCCGCACCTCGCGGGTGAGGTGCGCCCGGTCGCCGCCCCGCCCGTGGTAGACCTTGAACCCGATGCGCCGGCCGAGCACCTCGTCCTCGGCCTCGTACACCGCGCCGGCGCCGCCGCGCGCCACCTCCCGGAGCAGGCGGAACGGGCTCTTGCCCGCCGAGGGCGCCACCACGGTCGCGTCGTCCAGGCGGGCGACCGCGGCGGGCCGATCCGCGCCGAGCGCCGCCCGCCAGCGCTGGTGGCGCTCGCGCGCGCCCGGCGCGCCGATCTCCCGGACGAGCACGCGCTCGATCGCGCCGACCGCGCGCGGGAGCTGCCCCAGCGAGGCGTAGAGATCGGCCGCGAGGACGAGGCCTTCGGTCGAGGACACCGGCTGCGCGCGCGACGCGCCCCCGCGCTCGCGCGACGCGGCGCCCTCCAGCACGGCGAGCGCGCCCTGCTCGTCGCCCCGGGCCGCGAGCAGATCCGCGCAGGCCACGCGGATCGGATCGGGCAGCACCCGCTCCTCCATCGCCGCGACGAGGTGCGCCACGGCCTCCGCCTCCCGGAGCGTCCCGCGCGCCCGCCGGAGCACGGCGATGACCTCGTCCGTCGACGGCCCCTCCCGCGCGCCGGCGCTCCGCAGGCGCGCGATGTCGTCGCTTCCTCCTTCGCGCGACGCGCGCGCGTGCGCTTGCGGCCGCTCCGCTCGCGCAGGATGCGCGCTGCCCCCGACGTCCGCCCCGCCCGGCCCGGCGCCGCCGCGCGCGTCCGCCGGAGCACCGCCGTCCGCCGCGGCGCCGCCGAGGCGCTCCTTGAGCCGCCGCCACAGGCTCACGCCGCGCCGCCCTCGGCGCCGCCGCGCCGGATCGACGGAGCCTCGCCCGCGGGGGGCAGCCGGAAGACCGCCGTCCCCCCGCGCGCCGAGGCGATCGCGTCGCCCGCGCAGAGCTCGACCGACGGCGCGAGCTGGTAGTCGCCGAGGAACGGCGGCGGCGCCCCCGGCGGCGTCTTCAGCGCGACGAACGCCGAGGCCCCCGCCCGATCGACGCGGATCCGCCAGGGGCCGACCGGCAGATCGCCGAGCGGCGCCGTGAAGCGATCGCCCGCGATCTCCACCACGCACCCCTCCCCGGTCCGCGGCGTGATCGCGCACGGCACCTCCCCGCCCAGCAGGAGCTGCACGCCGCGGCCGACGGGCAGCGGCCCCGTGAGCCGCGCGCCCGCCAGCGTCGTGCCGTTGCGCGTCCCGAGATCCTCGACCTCGACGCCGGACGGGCCGCGCCGGATCCTCACGTGCGTCCTGCTGACGGCGCGGGACGCGACGACGATGGTCGCCTCGCCGCGGCCGATCGTGACCTCGTCGCCGAGCGCGCACCGCAGGAGCGCGCCGCCGAGCTCGAGCGACAGGATCGGCCCCGAGAGGAGCCGCGCGCGGATCGCGCGCAGGGCGTCGGCCACCTGCTCGCCGCCGCGGTTCCCCGCGATCCAGGCCTCGGCCACCGCGATCGCCTCGCGGCGCTCCGCCATCCGGTCGAGATCCGCGATCGACCGCAGGACGGCGGCGAGCTCTCGCTGGTCCCTCTCGACGGTCATCGCGGAGCGGAGCCGCTCCTCGAGCCGCTCGATCGCGCCCGCCGCGGCCAGCACCCGCGTCTCCGACTCGGTGTCGCCCACCAGGGCGTACGCGTCGGCCGCGCGCTCGAGCTCGCCCGCCTCCTCGAGATCGCGCGCGACGGCCAGCGCCTCGCTCCGCATCACGCTCGCGCCCCGCGCGCGCACCAGATCGAACGCGAGCAGCGCCTTGCGCCCGAGCGCCGAGCGCTTGAGCTCCGGGCTCTCTGCCATGCGGGACGCCGACGCGCAGAAGGCGATCCGCTTCTCGACGCTGCGCTCGGCGTCCGCCCGGAGGAGCAGGACCCGGGCCGCGTCGTCCGGCATCCCGGCGTCGAGGTACAGCTCGACCGCCCCCGCGAGATCGCCGGCGAGCTCCTTGGCCTCGGCCGCCCTGCGTCGGCTGTCCCCCCGCCTGAGCCCGAACCGTTCAAAGAGACTCACGCAGCGCCATCCTCGCCACCGTCCGACATCCTACCCTTGATGCGCGCCGGCCCCAACCGCCAGCGTTGACTCCCTCCCTCGTCACCCGCAGGATTTGCGGCCTCGATGTCGACAACGAACCGCCTCGGCGAACTGCTCGTCCGCGAAAAGCTCATCAGCCTCCAACAGCTCAGGCAAGCCCAAGAGGAGCAGCGCAAGACAGGTCAGAACCTCGGGTACGCGCTCGCCAAGCTCGGGTACATCTCCGACGGAGAGATCACGAGCTTCCTCTCGACGCAGTACCGCGTCCCGGCCGTCGCCCTCGACGAGTACGAGATCGACGCGGAGGTCTCGCGCCTCGTCTCGCGGGACGTCTGCGAGAAGCACAAGATCATCCCCATCTCCAGGTCGGGGACGGCGCTCGTCGTGGCGATGGCCGATCCGACGAACCTCCACGCGATCGACGACATCAAGTTCCTCACGGGCTTCAACGTGGAGCCTGTCGTCGCGTCCGAGACCGGCATCACGGAGGCGATCGAGCGCGCCTACAACGTCGGCCCCTCCTACGACGAGGTGCTGAGCGAGTTCGGGGAGGAGGAGGTCGGCTTCCAGGTCGAGGCCGACGACGTGAACGTCCTCGAGCTGGAGAAGGCCGCCGAGGGCGCGCCCGTGGTCCGGCTCGTCAACGCGATCCTCCTGAACGCCATCAAGAAGGGCGCGAGCGACATCCACGTCGAGCCGTACGAGAAGAAGCTCCGCGTGCGCTACCGCATCGACGGCGTGCTGATGGAGGAGATGCAGCCGCCGATCAAGCTGAAGAACGCGATCTCGAGCCGCCTCAAGATCATGAGCTCGCTCGACATCGCCGAGCGGAGGCTCCCGCAGGACGGCCGCATCAAGCTGAAGATGGGCAGGGGCCGGGAGATGGACTTCCGCGTCTCGGTGCTGCCGACGATCTGGGGCGAGAAGATCGTCCTCCGCCTCCTCGACAAGTCGAACCTGCAGCTCGACATGGCGAAGCTCGGCTTCGATCCGAAGCCGCTCGCCGACTTCAAGTGGGCCATCAGCCAGCCGTGGGGCATGGTCCTCGTCACCGGCCCGACCGGCTCCGGCAAGACGACGACGCTCTACTCGGCGCTGTCGGAGCTCAACCAGATCGGCTCGAACATCAGCACCGCCGAGGACCCTGTCGAGTACAACCTGCACGGCATCAACCAGGTGCAGATGCACGACGACATCGGGCTGAACTTCGCGATGTCGCTGCGGTCGTTCCTCCGGCAGGACCCGGACATCATCATGGTCGGCGAGATCCGCGACTTCGAGACGGCCGAGATCGCCGTCAAGGCCGCGCTCACCGGCCACCTCGTGCTCTCGACGCTGCACACGAACGACGCGCCGTCGACGATCTCGCGCCTCCTCAACATGGGCGTGGAGCCGTTCCTCATCACCGCCAGCGTGAACCTCGTGCTGGCCCAGCGCCTCGCGCGCAAGATCTGCCCCGACTGCCGCGTCCCGCTGAAGGTCGACGCGAGGGTGCTCCTCGACTTCGGCTTCACCGAGCAGCAGGTGGCGCGCGCGGAGCTCGTCCGCGGCGCGGGCTGCAAGACCTGCAACGGCTCGGGCTACAAGGGCCGCGTCGCGCTCTACGAGGTCATGCGGTTCACCGACGCGCTGAAGGAGATGGTCCTCCAGGGCGCGTCCACGGCCGAGCTCAAGGCCGCCGCGATCAAGGGCGGGATGCTGACCCTCCGGATGAGCGGGATCGAGAAGGTGCTCGCGGGCGTCACCACGACCGAGGAGGTCGGCCGCGTGACGATGGGGGACTGAGCGCATGACCACCGAGCTCGTCGGACAGCAGGAAGGCCTCCGGTACACGCTCCAGCAGCTCCTCCGCGCGATGGTGGAGAAGGGCGCGAGCGACATGCACATCACGAGCGGCACGCCGCCGCTCCTGCGCATCGACGGCACGGTGGTGCCGCTGAAGCTCCCGCCGCTCATGCCGAGCGACACGAAGCAGCTCTGCTACTCGGTGCTGAGCGAGGAGCAGGTGGCCGCGTTCGAGCAGCGCAACGAGCTCGATCTCTCGTTCGGCATGAAGGGGCTCGCCCGCTTCCGCGCCAACATCTACATGCAGCGCGGCGCCGTCGCCGCCGCGTTCCGGCAGATCCCCTTCCGGATCATGAACTTCGACGAGCTGGGCCTGCCGCCGGTCGTGCTCGACATCACCGCCAAGCCCCGCGGCCTCGTGCTCGTGACGGGCCCGACGGGCTCGGGCAAGACGACCACGCTCGCGAGCATCATCGACAAGATCAACTCGGAGCAGCGGCTGCACATCCTCACGATCGAGGATCCGATCGAGTACCTGCACCCGCACAAGCTGTCGCTCGTGAACCAGCGCGAGATCGGCTCCGACACCGCGTCGTTCAAGGACGCCCTGCGGTACGCCCTGCGCCAGGATCCGGACGTCGTGCTCGTCGGTGAGATGCGCGACCTCGAGACCGTCGAGTCGGCGCTGACGATCGCCGAGACCGGCCACCTCGTGTTCGCCACGCTCCACACGAACTCGGCGATCTCGACGATCAACCGCATCATCGACGTCTTCCCGCCGCACCAGCAGTCGCAGGTGCGCCAGCAGCTCTCGTTCACGCTCGTCGCCGTGATGACGCAGCTCCTCCTGCCGCGCGCGAACGGCCCTGGGCGCGTCATGGCGATGGAGGTCATGATCCCGAACGCGGCGATCCGGAACCTCATCCGGGAGGACAAGCTCCACCAGATCTACTCGCAGATGCAGGTGGGCCAGGCCGGCAGCGGCATGCAGACGATGGCCCAGTCGCTCGTGTCCCTCTACCAGCGCCGGATGATCACGCTGGAGGAGGCGTTCGCGGCGGCCGCCGACGGCGAAGAGATCCGGGCGATGCTGGAGCCCCGTCAGGCGGTGAGCTCACGGAACAGCGGCCCGAAGCAGGGTTGACCACAGCGGCGCCCTGCCCTTCGGTTCACCCTGCACGCTCGACGCGCCTCGCGGCTCACGGCGCGGCGCGCCAGTAGGCGGGCGGGCAGGCGGGCGGGCGCCGCTGGCATCCAGAAAATCGCAGTAAAATCGATGCCTTGGAGAGGGGGCTCCACACTTTTTTGACATCTACCCAACCGTTCAGTAGGTTCCGCCCGATGCAGGGGCTCACCGAGCGACAACAGCAGGTGCTTCACTATATCCGGCAGTCGATCAGCGAGCGCGGCTACCCGCCGACGCTGCGCGAGATCGGCGCGCATATGGGGATTCGCTCGACGAACGGGGTGAACGATCACCTCCGGGCGCTCGAGCGCAAGGGCTACCTCACGCGCGAGGACATGAAGTCGCGCGCGCTCCGCCCGCGCGATCTCGACGGCGCGGGCGCCGGCGGCGGCGCCGATCTCCGCGGCGCGCTCGTGAACGGTGGGAACGACGCCCCTGCAAATGACCAGGAGGACGACCTCGTCGAGATCGCGGTCGTCGGCCGGATCGCCGCGGGCCTGCCGATCCTCGCCGAGGAGCACGTCCTCGATACGGTCCGGATCGAGCGCACGCTGGTGCGCGGCGGGCGCGAGGTGTTCGGCCTGCGCGTCACCGGCGACTCGATGATCGAGGCGGGCATCTTCAGCGGCGACTACATCTTCGTGCGCCGGCAGCTCACCGCGCAGCGCGGCGACATCGTGGTGGCGCTGATCGGCGACGAGGCGACCGTAAAATACTTCTTCCCCGAGAAGGACTACGTGCGTTTCCAGCCGGCGAACGCGGCGATGGCGCCGATCCTGGTCCGGGCGAGCGACTTCAAGCCCGCGATGCTCCTCGGCGTGGTCGTCGGCGTCTACCGGAAGCTCTGACCTCACCTTTCCCTTACCCGAGCCGGTTGACGTGCGCCGAGCGGCCTTGATAGCGTCGCGACGGCCGGGCAGACGGTCTTAGGTGCCCGCTCCAGAAAGAACGCGATCGTGACGACGCACGGGCGGCGATTCGGGACTTGGATTTCAGGCGCGGGTGTGGTGCTCGCGGCGGCTCTCACGGGCGGCTGCGGCGGTACCCTCTACGCGTTCACCGCGAACTCGGCCTCGAGCAAGCTCGAGACGGCCGAGGCGCTCGGCGCAGAGAAGTATGCGCCGTACGAGTACTACACCGCGCGCGAGCACCTCTGGAAGGCTCGGGAAGAGGCCGCGGCCGCCGACTACGGCGACGCGATCGACTTCGCCGACGTCGCAGAGGAGTACGCGGACAAGGCGATCACCCTAGCGAAACAGGCGCACGAGGGCGCGGGTCGATGAGCATTGGAATGACGCGCCGCAGTTCCCGCCGCGCCCGTCGCGCAGGCGCCGTCGCTGTCGTGGCGATCGCCGGGGCCGCCTTCTCGTGCACGCAGGTGCCGGTCATGCGCGGCGACATCGAGGCGCTGACCACCATCGCGAAGCAGGCGGAGCGCAACGGCGCGCTCCGCTGCGCGCCGCGCGAGCTGGCGATGGCGAAGTCGCACCTGTCGTTCGCCTCGGTCGAGCTCGATCAGGGCTTCTTCGTCCGGGCCAAGGAGCACCTCGACATCGCGAAGGCGAACACGCACGCCGCGTACGACCTCTCGCCGCCGCAGAAGTGCGCCGAGCGCGGGTTCGTCGAGGAGGCGCCGCCGCCCAAGCCCGGAGACTGCGACGGCGACGGGCTGCTCGATCCGCAGGACAAGAAGTGTCCGTGCGACGCCGAGACCTGGAACGGCTTCCAGGACGATGACGGCTGCCCGGACGATCCGGACACGGACGGCGACGGCCTGACGGACAGCAAGGACAGCTGCGTGCTCCTGCCCGAGGACAAGGATGGCTACCTCGACGAGGACGGCTGCCCCGAGCTCGACAACGACCTCGACACGATCCTCGACGCGAACGACAAGGACAGCACGGGCAAGAACTGCGCGAACGATCCGGAGGATCCGGACGGCTACGAGGACGCCGACGGCTGCCCCGAGCCGGACAACGACCAGGACACCGTGGTCGATCTCGAGGACCAGTGCCCGAACGAGCCGGGCGTGGTCGGCGGCGACAAGCCGGGCTGCCCGAAGAAGCCGAGCCTTGTCATCGTCACCGAGAAGGAGATCAAGATCACGCAGCAGATCCACTTCGAGTTCGACAAGGACAAGATCCGGCCCGAGAGCTTCCCGATCCTCGACGCCGTCGTGGACGTCCTCCAGCAGAACCCGAAGATCAGGATCGAGATCCAGGGGCACACGGACAACAAGGGCGCCGCGGCCTACAACAAGAAGTTGTCGGATCGGCGTGCGGCCTCGGTGAAGAAGTACCTGGTGGCCAAGGGCATCGACGAAGCCCGGCTGACATCGAAGGGGTACGGCATGGAGCAGCCGATCGTGCCGAACACGTCCGACCAGAACCGTGCCCTGAACCGGCGCGTGCAGTTCGTCCGCACGGAGGGCGCGCAGTAGTCCAGCCGTCGCGGGGGCACCGCCTGGCGTATCGGGGTACGGTCGCTCTCGACCGCGCAGCCCAGGGGGCCGGACCCGGCCCCCTCCTCCTGAAAGCAAGAGCCCCTCCCCAGCACACCCTGGAGGTCTGAACCCGTGTTTTCCCGTCGTTCACGCCGCGCTCGTCTCGCGTCTGCACTGGCTTCGCTGTGGGTCCTCGGCGCGCCGGCGATCGCCGGCGCCGCCGGCGAAAAGGACGCCGAGGCGATGAGGCTGCACAACCAGGCGATGGACGATGACTACCTCTCTGTCGAGTTCGACAAGGCGGAGAAGAAGCTCAAAGACGCCCTGAAGAAGTGCGACAAGAACGCGTGCTCGAAGCAGGTGGTCGGCAAGCTGCACATCGCGCTCGGCACGGTGTACGGCGGCGGCAACAAGCTCCGGCAGGCCAGGGCCGAGTTCGTGCTGGCGCTCCAGGCCGATCCGAAGGCGGCGCTCATCGACGCGCTGACGACGACCGAGCTGGCCCAGGCGTTCAAGGAGGCCCAGAAGGAGGCGCAGGCCGCCGGGAAGGCGCCTCGCGACGGCGGCAAGGCCACGAAGGCCGCGGCGGGCGACGTTCCCCACACGCCGGTGGCGGAGCAGGCGGTGAACACGCCGGTGCCCGTGTATGTCGAGATCCCGGAGGAGATCGACGCGTCCAAGGCGACGCTCCGCTACAAGCCGTTCGGCTCGCCCAAGTGGAAGTCGCTCGAGATGAAGCGTATCGAGGGCGGCTTCGGGGTGGAGATCCCCTGCGAGGATGTCACGACGACCGGCGATATCCGGTATTTCGTCATCCTGAGGGACGAGGCGGGCGATCCGGTGGGCACCGCCGGTTCGATGCAGGCGCCTCACCGGGTGCCGATCAAGAACGAGATCGAGCAGGAGCCGTCGCTGCCTGGCCAGGAGCCGCCGAGGCGGTGCGCCGCGAAGGAGGATTGCCCGCCAGGCCTGCCTGGCTGCCCCGAGGCTGGCGGCCAGCGCGGGGACAAGACCTGGGGTGCGGCCTGCGAGGCGACCGAGGAGTGCCAGTCGGGGCTCGCCTGCGTGAACGGGACCTGCGAGCAGGGGAGCGACGAAGGCGGCGGGGCGTCGAAGGGCAAGGGCAAGGGCAACCGCAACGTGGTCGGCGTCTCCGGCCAGCTCGACCTGCTCCTGGTGCGCAGTACGGATTACGTCTGCTCGGGCAGCGACGCCGCGTACGCCTGCTTCTATCCGGGCGGCGACGGCCGGCAGTTTTACGGCGAGCCCGCGGATCTGGAGGGAACGAACGGGGTCAAGGGCGGCCTGAGCCTGGCTGGGTGGCGGGTGATGCTGTCGTACGATCGGCAGCTGTTCTCGGACCTGTCGCTGCTCCTCGGCGTGCGGGTCGGATTCGCGTTCGGCGGCTCGCCGTCTTCCAAGAACGCGCCGAACCCGTGGACGGACGAGGCGGGCAATGACCTGCAGAACCCGCATCTCCAGGCGCTCAGCTTCCTGCCGCTCCATGCCGAGCTCCGCGCCACGTATTTCCTCCTGGGGGATCGGATCGTCGAGAAGGGCGGGTTCCGCCCCTATGCCTTCGCCTCGCCCATCGGGCTGGCCCAGGTGAACGCCTCGGTGCCTGTGGATGTGTGCGATCGCCGCACCGAGGAGGGGGATCTGGTGCGCACCAGCAGCAGCAACAGGTGTCTGGCGAACACCCGCTACGTCGAGAATCTCGACGCCTACCAGATCACCGGGCGGAACTTCTCCGCGCTGGGCGCCGGTGTGGTCTACGGCATCACCCAGAACTTCGGAGTCTCTGCCGAGATGAAGGTGATGCTGATGTGGCCAACGCTCGGCCTCGTCCTGGCCCCCACCGTCAGCCCCGTGTTCGCCTTCTAGCGCCGCCTCCCGCACCTACAGCGACATCGCCGACGCGCAGACGTGCTCCAGCGCGCCGTCCCCGCCGCAGCGCAGCGCGTCGATACAGCCGAGCCCCTCCGCCCCCGCTCCCCTTTCCAGCCGCAGCGCGGGGGGTGCCCGCACAGGAGACGGGCCCAGATCGGCGTTTTCGGCGCGGAAGCGCACTCCGGTGCGGTGAGCACCGAAAACGTCGAGATGGGCCCGTATCCGAAGCGGGCGCCCCCCGCGCTAAAGATCGAAGTGTTCGGTGCCGAGCAGCTGGTAGAGTCCGTAGAGCGACCCGGCGTCGTGGTGCTCGAAGCGAACGCCCGCGCGCGCCGGCCGGCCCGCCGCACCGCGGCGGATCCAGGCGATGCGACCGCGGAGGCTCAGCGGATCCCACAGGTTCGGGGCGGTGACCTCGAGCGTCACCGACGCCTCGGGATCCAGGAGCTCCGACGCGAGCTGGGCCTCGGACAGCTCGATGCCGGCGCCGCCCAGCCCCAGATCGCGGATGCGAACGCCGTGCTCCTCGATCGACTGGCGATCGCGCAGCGTCGCCCCAAGATCGACGCGTCGCCTCGCGTGAACGCGAAAGTGGTCCCGGACAGCCATCCTGGCGCATTCTCCAGTCGACGCGAACATATCACGAGAGACGCGCGCCCACGCTCGGTTCGCCATGCCCTGCGGCGCAGGGGCGCGGGCGCGAGCGCGGTGACGCGCGCCGCGCGAACAGCATGCTCGCCCGGTCGCCCATGGCTGCGTTCGGTAAAGCGACCGTCACGTGTTAGCCTTTGGGCTTCGCGGCGAACCTTGGGTAACATGCGGACCACATCCGCTGGAGCGAGTCGCGAGCGAGTCGCGAAGTAGACGGGAGTTCTACCCTGATGGCCCAGGACACACGCAAAGATCCGCGAGCGAGAGTGCTGCAGATGACCGTCCGCTACAAGAGCGCCACGGTCGACGAGTTCATCGAGCACCACTCGCATGACGTGAGCCGTGGCGGCATCTTCATCAAGACGCCGTCGCCCTTCCCCGCTGGCACGCTGCTCAAGTTCGAGATCCGTCTGCAGGACGAGCAAGCCGTGATCGCCGGCGTCGGCCGCGTCGTGTGGAAGCGCGAGCCCGCGCAGGGGAGCGACGCGCACCCGGCGGGCATGGGCGTGAAGTTCATCAAGATCGATGAGAAATCCAAGGCCGTGATCACCCGGCTCGTCGACGCGCAAGCGGGCGCCGGGTCGGCGTTCGAGGCCGGCATCACCGACCGCGCGGATCTGGGCGACGACGTGCAGGAGATCACGGCGCCGTCGGCGACCGCGAGCGCGCCGCAGGCCGAGCCCGCGGCCTCCAAGGCAGCGCAGGCGCAGGTCAAGCGGGCGTCGACGATGCTGGGGCTCGGCTCGATCGGGGCGAAGGGCGACGCGGGCAAGGGCGAGGCGAAGAAGGCCGACGTCGCGGAGGGCGGCAGCTTCTTCCCGCAGACGAACCCCGAGAAGGAGATGCCGCCGCCCGACGAGCGGACGATGATGAAGCAGGCGGCCGAGCTGCTGAAGCAAGCGCTCGCCGATGCCGGCGGCTCGCTGGACGAGATCGGCCCGTCCAAGGAGCCGCTCATGGCCGCCCCGCCGAAGAAGGCCGAGCCCGCTCCGGCGCCGAAAGAGGAGCACGTCAGGCCGCTGGCCGAGCCGGCGGCGATGCCGGTCCAGGCGGTCGCTCAGCTGGCGAACGAGCGGGAGGCGCGGGACGAGGCGCCCGCGGCCGAGGCGAGACCAGCGAAGGCGGCCGCTGCCAGGAGGCCGGCCGAGGTCGCGGACCGGGCGCCGGCGGAGGATCCGCACGGCAAGCCTGCGCGCCAGGACGTGAAGGCGGCCGACGATCAGGCGAAGGCGAAGCCAGCGGCCGCCAAGCCCAAGGAAGACAAGGCGGCCACGGCCAAGGCCGCACCCGCGGCGCAGACTCCGCTCGCACAGGAAGAGGAGAGCAGCGGCACCGGGCGGCTGCTCACGATCCTGCTTGTCGCGGCGGCGCTCTGCGGCGCGCTCTGGCTCGTCTTCGGGCAGAGCGACAAGCCCTCCGCGACCCCGCCGGCCGCGCCGGAGCAGCCCGCGGCGAAGCCTGCAGCGCCGGCGGAGAAACCTGCGGCTCCCGCGGAGAAGCCTCAGCCGACGGAGGTCGTGCCCGCGGCGACGGACAAGGCTGCGCCCGCCGCGACGGCGGCGCCCACGACGACCGCCGAAGCGCCGGCGGCGCCGGCGGCGAGCGCCACCCCGCCCCCCGGAGCGACCGCGGAGCCCGCGGCGCCCAAGGTGACGGCCGAGCCTGCGGCGCCGGCGCCGGCGGAGCCCGCGGCGCCCAAGGCGACCGCGGAGCCTGCAGCGACCACCCCGGCGCCGGAGCCCGCGGCCCCCACGGCGACGGCGGCGCCCGCGGCGCCCAAGCCGGCGGCGCCCAGGCCCAGGCCGGCCGCGCCGAAGCCGCCGAAGAACGACGATCCCTACGGTTGATGACCAGGCCGCGGGTCCTCCGCGGGAGAGGCAGCTGCGATGAGCGGCTCGGTGAGTCACGTCGGTGAATCAGGGCTGGGCCGCTCGAAGGCGGCCGCCACGCTGGCCGCGCTGGGCCTGCTGGCCGCGACCGGGCTCGTCTGCGGCGCGGTCGCGCTGCGCGATCCGACGGCCGTGACGGCGCTCGAGGGAGGCGCCAGCGCCTCGCCGAGCCCTTCGCCGGCGGCCGCGCCCAGCAGCAGCGGCCGCGAGAGCAGCAGCGCGCCGGCCCCCGAGCCGGCGCCGGCGCTCGCGCCCGCGGAGCCCGAGGCCCCGGCGAAGGCGCCGCCTGCCCGCGCTCAACCCGCGGAGCTCGAGAGCGCCCAGGCCGCGGGGAGCGCGGCGCTCGGCTCGCTCGCGCAGCGGTATCCGGAAGACCCTGCGGTCCTTCGGGCGCTCGCGGTGGCGCAGGGGCGCGAGAAGGCGATGGCGGCCGCGCTGCTCACGGCGCAGCGGCTGTTCGAGATCGCTCCCGAGGAGGTCGGGAACGACGATCTCAAGCAGATCATCCTGAGGGCGGCGAACGGCACCCCGGACCTCGCCCTCACGGCGTTCGATCTGATGGCCAAGCACATGGGAAGCCGCGGTCCCGACCTGCTCTACGAGGTGGTGACCGCGCCGAAGTTCGGCGATTGGCCGAGGGACCACGCGAGCACGCGGCTGATGGAGAGCAGCGTGCGGCAGCTCGCGTCGCCGGCGCTGCTCGTCGCCGACGATCTGCGCCGCCTCACGGACTGCCCCACCAAGGCGATGCTCGCCAGGGCGCGCGAGGAGGGCGATGTCCGCGCGCTCCATTACATCAAGGCGTTCGGCACCCCCCAGCCATGCCGGGGCCATCGGACGCGCAAGTGCCTCAGGTGCGGCCCCCTCCAGAAGGAGCTCCGCGCGACGGCCAGCGCCATCGAGAAGCGCAAGAACGACAAGGCGGCGGCAGCGCCGCCCGCCGCGAGCGCTGCTCGCTGACCGCCTTCGCCTCGCCAACCCCGGAGCGGCCTGTTCCCTCGCATCGCCGCTGTCGCGCCTCGACGTGACGGCGGCGACCGGCCTTCCGCCCTGCCAGCCCCGCAGCGCTGCCGGCACGCATGGAGGTCCCAGGACGGCCGCGTGGGCGGCTCGATGCTCCGAAGCAGCCGCTCAACAGGCGCTGGGAGCGGCACGGCCACGCATGCAGCTCGATGCGTGGAACCAGCTCACCAGAGGAGCGAATCGGGGTGGGCGCAGCAGGACTTGAACCTGCGACTTCGTCCGTGTGAAGGACGCACTCTACCGCTGAGTTATGCGCCCGATGCCAGCCGGTTGTCACCCGGCCGTTTCGGAAAGACGTGGCGCTTTTAACCCAAACATCGGCGTTCGACAAGAAGAACTCGCTGGCGATGTCGAACTTCTTCGCGGCGCTCCTTCATCAGGCCCCGAACCAGGCCCGAACCGGCGGGTCGCCGGTGAAGGCGCGTCTGGCGGCTGCGGCCAGCGCGCCGGCCGTGGGGCCCGCGCGCGCCGGCTGCGCGCCGCCGGTGAGCGACCGGGGCACGGTGCCAGGCGGACCGCCGCGTCCGCGCGGCGTCGCGGTCGAGCGAGCGGGGACGGGCGCCGCTGCGCTTCGAGCGCACGCGGGCACCGGCGCAGAGCGACGCGCGCGGTCAATCGAGCGTGGCGACGGCGCGCCGGAGCGCGGCGAGGCCTGCTTCGATGTGATCCTCATCGCAGGCATACGAGAAGCGAAGGTACCCAGGCGCGCCGAAGGGGGTGCCGGCGACCGCGGCGACGTGCGCCTGATCGAGCATCCACGTCGCCACGTCCTCGTCGCTCGCGAGCGTCGTCCCCTGGAAAGCGCGCCCGCAGAGCCCGCGCACGTCGGCGAACGCGTAGAACGCGCCTTCCGGCATCCTGCAGCGCACCCCCGGTACGGCGTTGAGCCCCTCGACCATCAGCGCGCGCCGCCGGGCGAACGCCGCGCGCATCGCGAACACCGCGTCGCGGGGCCCGTTCAGGGCGGCGACAGCGGCCGCCTGGGAGACGGCCGCCGCGTTCGTTGTGCTCTGGCCCTGGACCACGTCGAGCGCCCTCGCGACCTCGGCCGGCGCGATGCTCCAGCCGATCCGCCAGCCCGTCATGGCGAAGGTCTTGCTGACCCCGTCGACGACGATCACCCGCGGCGCGAGGTCCTCCGCGAGCGCCGGGAGCGACACGTGCCGGAACCCGTCGTAGGTGAGATCGGCATAGATCTCGTCGACGACGATCCAGCAGTCATGGCGCCGCAGCACGCCCAGGAGCGGGAGCAGGTGCTCTTCCGCATACGCCGAGCCGGTCGGATTGGAGGGCGTGCACAGGATGATCGCCTTCACCCGCGGAGAAAGCGCGCCCTGGAGCGCGTCCGCCGTGAGGCGGAACCCCATCTCCTCGGTCGTGTCGACGATGACCGGCGTGGCGCCGGCGAGGCGCACCTGCTCCGGGTAGCTCACCCAGTAGGGCGCGGGGATGACGACCTCGTCCCCCGGCTCGAAGAGCGCGGTCGCGAGGTTGAACAACGCGTGCTTCGCGCCGCAGCTCACGGTGACCTGGCTCGGCAGCGGCCGCCAGCCGCGGTGCTGCTCGGTCGAGGCGCAGATCGCCGACTTCAGCTCGGAGATGCCGGACACGGCCGTGTAGTGGGTGGCGCCGGCGTCCAGCGCCGCCTTCGCCGCGATGCGAATGTGCTCCGGCGTGTCGAAGTCAGGCTCGCCCACGCCGAAGGAGAAGACCTTGTGCCCGTCGGCGCGGAGGCGCGCGGCCCTCGCCGCCATGGCGAGCGTTGCACTGGGCGCGACGGCCGACAGACGGTCAGCGAGCTTCCTGGGCATCGAGACACTGAGGAATAAAGGGCGGCCTGAGATAACGCAAGGCGCTACCGCTCCGGCGCTTGCGCGGGCGGCTCGGATGTGCCGTCAGGGCGACGGCGTGGCGCCGCCGACCTGGACCGCGGGCTTCTGCTCGTCCTGCTTGATCGAGTAGCGCACGAGGGCGCGGAGCACGTCGTTGCGCTGCACGTTTCCGAGGAGGCTCTTCATGTCCTCGTAGATCGACGGATCGACCAGCAGGGCGCCGAGGGTCCCCTTGCCCGCCCTCATGTCGTGCACGATCGCCCGCAGATCGCCGGTCATCGCCGTCACGTTGGCGAGCGCCTCGGCGCCGTCGCCCTTGCCGCCATAGAGCGCGTCGTGCGCGAGGCTGTCGCTCTCGCGGATGCCCCGCAGCGTCATGGCGACCTCGTCCGCCGCGCTCCCGAACTGCTGAATCTGCTTCTGCGGGCCGTCGCCGTAGATGACATCGTGCGCGAACCCCGGCCCCTCCTTGACCCGCGAGACGACCCCCCGCACCTCGCGCACCGCGCTCGCGAGCTCCGTGCTGAGGCGGTCGAGGCTCTGCACGGTGCGCGAGATGCGCTCGGCCTCCTCGGGATCGGTCAGGAAGCGGTGCGGGTAGCCTTCCCCCTCGGTCACCTGCTTCATCAGCGTGTTCGCCGAGGCGACCGTCTCGCGGAGATCCCTGTGCAGCTTCTCGTCGGCGATGTTCTCCGAGACCTTCTGGATGTTGTCGAGCGTCGCCTCGGCCTTCTCGGCCATGCCGGTCACCTTCCCCATCACGTCGGTCGGCACCTCGCCGGGGATGTGGCCGCCGGGCGGCACCGAGTCCGGGCTCTGCCCCTTCGTGAGCTCCAGCATCTTGTCGCCGAGCAGGCCCTTGTTCGCGATCTGGGCGACGCTGTCCGTCTTGATCCGGCTCGCCTCGCTCTCGACGATCTCGAGCTTCACATAGATCTTGGTGTCCTTCGGATCAGGGCCGTAAGCGACCTCGGCGACGTGACCGATGTCGATGCCTCCCATGCGGATGGGCGCGCCCGGCTTCAGCCCCTGGACGTCGGCGAAGTTCGTCGTGAAGGCGACGGAGGAGTCGAAGAGCCGCCGCTCGTCTCCTATCAGGAAAATGACTACGGCGGAGAGCACAAGGCCCGCCAGCACAAAGAGTCCGACCTTCAGATCGCGCGCTCTGCCCATGCAGAAGGGCATCTTGCGCGATCTCGGGAGGATCGTCACGCGCCGAGAAGCGTCTGGACGTCCTCATTCACCGGAGCGGTCCCGGTGATGAAATCGGCGACATGGGGATCGGTGGACCTCCGGAACTCGTCCGGGGTGCCGGTCGCGATGACCTCGCCGCGAAAGATCATCGCCATCCGATCGGAGATCGAGAACGCGCTCTTCATGTCGTGCGTCACCACGATGCTCGTCACGTTGAGCGCCTGCTTCAGCCCTTTGATGAGGTGGTTGATGCGCTCGGTGTTGATCGGATCGAGGCCGGTCGTCGGCTCGTCGTAGAGCAGCACCTCGGGCTGCACCGCGATGGCGCGCGCGAGGCCGACGCGCTTCTTCATGCCGCCGGACAGGTCCCCCGGGCGCATCTGCTCGATGCCCGGCAGGCCGACCAGCGACAGCGCCCAGTTGACCCGATCCGCGATCTGCGCCTCGGTCATCTCCTTGCGGTAGTGCTCGTGCAGGCCGTAAGCGACGTTCTCACCGACCGAGATCGAGTCGAACAGGGCGCCGCCCTGGAAGAGCATCGCGATGCGCTGGCGCACCCCGGCGATGCGCGACTCGCTCAGGCGCGTGATCTCCTCACCGTGAAACTGGATAGATCCACCGTCAGCGTCGAGCAGACGGATGAGCAGCTTGAGCATGACGCTCTTGCCGACGCCCGAGCCGCCCATGATGGTGAGCGTCTCGCCCGGGTACACTTCGAGGTTCAGGTCGCGGTAGATGACCTTCGGACCGAAGGCCTTGCGCACACGCGAGAACCGGATCAGCGGCTCAGCCACGCGTTCACGCTAGCACGCCGCGGAGGCCCGCCGCGAACGCTCAGTCGGACGCGGCGACGTGCTCGATCCTGATCTCGACGGCGTCCCCGCCGCGCCAGGCGTCGCGCCGGAGGCGGCCCACCACGTCCACGCGCTTGCCGGTGAACCGCGGCGCGAGCTCGCCCAGCTCGAACCCGAAGCACGAGATCTCGCGGCGCGCGAACGTGAGCTCCAGCTTGAGGTGGCCCTTCAGGTTCCTCGCGGAGCGCACGGCCGCGCCCGCCACGAGGACGTACGACGGGCGGTTGCCCTCGCCGCACGGCTCGAGCCGCTCGAGATCGCGCGCCACGGCCGCCGGATCGTCGCGATCGTCGAGCCGGACGTGTGCGGCCGCGAACGCCGAGGCGGCCGGGAGGTCCTGCTCGCGGAAGGCGTCGCACCACGCCGACCGGAGCGCCTCGACGCGATCGGCGCGCACCTCGACGCCGGCCGCCGCCTGGTGGCCGCCGAAGCCGACGAGCTCGGCGCGGCACCGGGTGAGCGCGTCGTGGAGCCGCGCGCCCGCTGGACCGCGCACCGAGCCGCGCCCCTTCGCGCCCTCGAGCGCGATCACGATCGTCGGCTTGCCGTAGCGAGCCGTGATCCTGCCAGCGACGATGCCGACCACGCCGGGGTGGAAGCCCTGCCGCGCGATGACGATCGCAGGATCCCGAGCGAACCCGGCGCGCTCGATCTCGGCGAGCGCGGAGGTCAGCATCTCGTCCTGGATCGCGCGCCGCTTCATCTGCGCCTGCTCCACCGTGGCGGCGAGCGCGGAGGCGGTCACGCCGTCGTGCGCGAGCAGGAGCTCCAGGGAGATGTCGGGATCGCCGAGCCGACCGGGCGCGTTGAGGCGGGGCGCGATCCGGAAGGCGACGTCCTCGGCGGACGCGCCGCGCCCGAGATCGAGGTTGGCGAGCGCCGCGAGCGCGCGGAGCCCTGGACGGGGCCCGGTCTGGAGCACGCCAAGGCCGGCCCGCACGAGCGCGCGGTTGTCACCCGTCAGCGGAGCGACGTCGGCGACCGTGCCGATCGCCACGAGGTCGAGGTAGGGGCGGAGATCGAGCGACGAGCCGAGCTTCTTGCGCACGGCGGCCAGGAGCGAGAGCGCGAGCCCGCAGGAGGCGAGCCCCTTGTACGGGAAGCCGCAATCGGCGCGGTGCGGGTTCAGAAACGCGATCGCGGGGAGCGGCTCGGCCGGCACGAGGTGGTGATCGATGACGACGCAGTCGATGCCGGCCGCGCGGGCCGCGGCCAGCCGCTCGTGATCGCTGGATCCACAGTCGCACGTGATGAGCAGCGTGGGACCTGTGCGCATCACGCGCTCCAGCGCGGGCGCCGAGAGGCCGTAGCTGCCTTCGGCGCGGGTCGCGAGGAGCGGCACCACCTGTCCCGAGAGGGCGCGCAGCCCGCTGGTCATGATGGCGGTCGCGGTGATCCCGTCGCAGTCGTAGTCGCCGAAGACGGCGATCCGCTCGCCGGCGCGCACGGCGCGCGCGATCCGCTCCGCGCTCGCCTCGCGATCGGCCATCGCGTCGGGCGACGTGAGGTGCGAGAGCCGCGGGTCGAGGAAGCGCCGGGTCGCCTCGTCAGGCGCCCAGCCGGCCCGGTGCAGGATGTCCGCGACCGTGATCGACAGCCCCAGCTGGCGCGCCATCACGAGCGCCTCGGCGGACGCCTCGCCCGGATCCGCGACGGGCGCGGCGCCCCCCGCGCCGTGCGAAGCCGAGGCCGGCGCCTCGCGCTCGGGGAGCTCCCTCCAGGCCTCCGTGGCGGTGCTCATCACGGAAGCGGGTACACCGACGGGGTGGGTGCGTCCATGGCCTGGGGCGGTTCAGGCCGCGCGGCCACGCGCGGCCACGGCGAGGCGCTCAGACGACCGCGTCGGCGCGCTTCTGCGTGCGGACGCGGCGGACCTTCTTGCGCTTGCTCCCGTTCGCGCCGAAGAACCGGCGGTCGATCCACTCGGTGAGCGGCGCCGCGACGTAGATCGACGAGTACGTGCCGACGGCGATCCCGACGACGAGCGTGAACGCGAAGTCCTTGATGACGCCCGTGCCATAGAAGAGGAACATGACGAGCGACAGCAGCGTCGTCATCGACACGAGGATCGTGCGCCCGAGCATCTCGGAGAGCGAGAAGTTGATGACGGCGGCGAAGCTCATGTCGCGGTGCTTCCCCAGGTTCTCGCGGATCCGGTCGTAGACGACGACCGTGTCCGTGATCGAGTAGCCGACGATCGTGAGCAGCGCGGCGACCGTGGACAGGGTGATCTCCCGCTGCGTGATCACCATCGCGCCGAGCGCGATGCCGACGTCGTGCACGAGGGCGACGATGCCGCCGGGCGCGAACCGGATGTCGAACCGGAACGCGATGTACGCCATGATGAAGAAGATCGTGATGGCGACGCTCTTGATGGCCGCGTCGCGCAGCTGCGCGCCGGCCTTCGGGCCGATCCACTCGACCCGGAGCGCCTGCTCGGGCACCTTGTCCGCGCCGAGGTGCTGCCGGAGGCCGTCCATCAGCTGGTCGCCCTTCGACTTCAGGTGGAGCTCGACCTTGTTGTCGCGCTCGCTCACGACGAGCGGGTTGTTCGCGCCGGCCCTGAGCTCGACCCCCTCGATGCCCTCGAGCTGCTTCTTGATCCCCTCCAGATCGGGCGCGGCGTCGTAGCGCGTGGAGATCTTGTCGCCGCCGGGGCTGAACTTCACCTCGGTGGCGCGCACAGCGGGCGGGCAGCGGTCCTCGGGGACGGAGCCGTTCTCCGGCGGCAGGCACAGCCGATCGCGCACCGCGGCCTTCTGCTGCTCCGACAGGGCCGAGACCTCGTGGACCCGGATGAGGTAGCGGTTCGGGTTGGCCTGATCCGCGACGGACACGATGTCCGGGGCGTCGAAGCCCGCCTTGGTGACGGCCTCGCGGACCTCGGCGCTCGATACCGGAGCCCGGAAAGCGACCTCGACCTCGGTGCCTCCCTTGAAATCGGTCCCGAGCTTCGGCCCCGGCACGATGAACGAGATGATCGACAGGATGAGCAGCACCCCGCTGAGCCCGATGAAGAGCCAGCGCTTGCCCATGAAGTCGAACTGACGGCCAGGTTTGATGAGTTCCATCGTCGTGTCTCAATCGGAGAGCCGCTCGCGCGTTCTCCCTCATAAGGTCGGAGAGCGGCTCGCGCGCCCTCGTTCTCAGCCGAGCGAGAGCGTCTTGATCTTTCGGCCGCGGACCGCCCAGTCGAACATCAGGCGGGTGCAGACGACCCCGGTGAACAGGCTGATCGCGATGCCGACGATCAGCGTGATCGCGAAGCCCTTGATGGGGCCGGTGCCGTACTGCGCCAGGATGAGCCCCGAGATCAGCGTGGTTACGTGGCCGTCGAGGATAGCGCTGAACGCCTTGTCGTAACCGACGTCGACCGCGGCGCGCGGGCTCTTGCCGTTCCTCAGCTCCTCCCGGATGCGCTCGTTGATCAGCACGTTGGCGTCGACCGCGATGCCCATGGTGAGCACCAGGCCGGCGATGCCGGGCAGCGTCATCGACGCCCCGAACATCGCGAGGACGGCGATCTGCAGGATGAGGTTGAAGATGACGGCGACGTCCGCGATGAGCCCCGCGCGGCTGTAGATCACCACCATGAACACGACGACGAGCAGGCCGCTCGCGATGGCCCCCTTCATGCTCTGCTGGATCGCGTCCTTGCCCAGCGACGGGCCGATGCGCTGCTCGTTCGAGGGGGAGATCGGGGCCGGCAGCGCGCCCGATCGGAGCACCAGCTCGAGCTTGCGCGCGTCCTGGAGCTGCTGATCGGGGTTCTGCGAGCCCATCGTGATCTGGGCGCGGCCGCCGCCGATCTTGGTCTGGATGACCGGCGCGCTCTCGACCTTGTCGTCGAGGATGATGGCGAACCGCCGCTTGACGTTCCTGCCGGTGATGTCCTCGAACCGGTCGGCCCCGGTCGGGGTGAAATCCATCGACACGTACCAGCCGCCGAGGCCGCCCTCGCTCTGATCCGGGAGCGCCTGCGCGTCGCGCACCATGTCGCCCGTGATCTCGGCCTTGCTGAAGAGGAAGTACGTCCGCCAGCCGATCTCGTCGATGGCGTCCTTCTCCTCGTCGTACTCGTACAGCTTGCCGAAGCCGATCTCGTTGTCCGCCGGGACCTGGAGCGTCCCGACCCACTCGCGCAGCCGCTTCAGCGTGTCGCGCATCTCCTCGTGCTCCGCGCGCACCATCCGCGCGAAGTGGACCGGCTTCGTCTTCCCGGGGCCGACCGGCGCGTTCTCGATCGAGAACGTCAGCCCCTTCGGGAGGTCCTCCTCCTTGGCGCTCCTCGCGATCGGCTCGAAGAAGTCCTGGTCGTCGTCGACCATCTTGAACTCGAGGCGCGCGGTCTGGCTGATGATCTCGCGGATCGTGGTGAACGCGGCCTCGTCGTCGCCGGGGACCTCGATGATGACGTCCTCGTCGCGCGTGGAGACGCTCGCCTCCTTGAGGCCGAGCCCGTCGACGCGGCGGAGCACCGTCTCCTTGGCCTGCGACACCGCCCGCTCGCGGATGCTGCTCGAGACCTCGTCGCGGATCCGGAACTTCGCGACGCGGCGATCCGCCGAGCGCTGGAGCTGCAGCTCCTGCAGGAACTTCGCCAGGAACTCGTCGTTGATCTTCTCGGAGTCCGCCGGGTCGTTGAACGTGATCGCGATCGTGTCCGCCTGCTCGCGCGACTTCTCGATGCGGAGCTTCGTCTGGAGCTTCTGCATCTCCTCGATCGTCGGCGGCCTGTCGCCCTCGTGGAACCCGAACGACCTCGCGAGCGCCGCGCGCAGGTCGTCGTAGTACCGATCGCGCTTGTCGCTGATCGCCTCGTCGACGTCGACCGTGTAGACGAGGCGGAGGCCGCCCTTCAGATCGAGCCCGCGCACCAGGCGGAACGGGATGTTCGACGTCAGGAAGCGGCTGAACCCGAGCTCGCCGGCCCTCGCCCGCGTCTCCTGCTCCGCGACCTCCTCCGACGAGAGGCCGGTGTGGACGGGGCGGCCATACCGCTCGTCGTGGTAGGTCGGGTAGATGGCGAGCGCCGAGCCGAGCGCCAGGAACAGCACGAAGCCCGTCTTTGCCCGCCACGCGAAATCGATCCACGGCCCGAGGCAGAGCAGCGCCCACGGCACCATCAGGCCGAACGTCGCGAGGGCCCAGAACACGTGGTAGTGGGCCGCGAACGCGGCGGCGCCGGCGGAGAGCGCCGCCCAGGCGAAGACGCCGCGCTTCGCTCGGCTGAGCCACGCGCCGAGGAGGCACAGGCCGGCGACGCCGGCGAACCCGTACTGGAAGATGTTTAGGAGCATGGAGTCTGGCGCCGCGGGGGCGGTAAAAAAGCTTCCTGTTGGGCCGAGCGCCGGCCTACGACTTCTTTTCCTTCGCCGCGTCGGCGACCTTGGCGTCCGCCGCCGCGACCTCGCCCGGATCGGGGCCCTGGATCGCGCTCTTCAGGACCTGCACGTTCACGCCAGGGGCGATCTCCAGCTTGACCCTTGGGGAGTTCGGGCTGATGTCGACGATCCTGCCGAGGAGCCCGGACTGCGTGACGACCCGGTCGCCCGCCTTGAGGCTCGACTCGAGCTGCTTCTGCTTCTTGCTCTGGCTCCGCGTCATCACGAAGATGAGCAGCAGCGGCAGCGCCAGGATGAGGAACTGGAAGGCCCCTCCGCCGAACGGCGAAGAAGGCGGCGCCTCCTGCCCTCCGGACGGCGGCGATTGACCTTCGACCGGCGTCGCGGGCGCGTTGCCCGCTCGCCCGGGGGCGGCGTTCGGCTGGAACCAGTTTGAGCTTGCCAAGGTGACGCGTGTCTCCGGGCCCCGACGGGCTCGCCCGCAAATTGCGGGCCTCTCCCAACCCCCCGGGGCCCGCCTCCATACCCAGGATCCAAGGGTCGCGCAAGGAGCTAGGCGGGCAGGCTCACCCGGGCGTCCGGGGAATGCAGCCAGGCGGCCCTTTCCGCGCTTGCGTCCCTGCCGCTCTCCCGCTGCCGCGCGGCGTCAGCCGTCGCTGCCGAACACGATGTGCCGGCGAGCGCGCTCCCCGCTCGCGATCTCTGCGAGCGAGAGGCGCACGTCGCGCTCGGTGATTGTGCCGTCGATCGTCGCGAACGTCGCGGAGAGGATCGGCGGGATGCGCCCGACGCTGGGGAAGCCCGGGGCCCAGGTGAGCGCGTCGGCGAACGCCGCCTTCACCGCGGCGGCGACGGGCCCGTACGGCGCGAGCGGCACGTCGAGCGGCTCCAGGACCACGATGGCCTTGGCGCGCCCGAGCGTCTTCACCACGTCGGCCCCGAAGAACGGGCGGAGCGCGCGCACGCCGACGAGGCCGACGCGGCGGCCCTGCGCGCGCAGGCTGCGCACGACCTCGCGGGCCGCCGGGAACGCGCAGCCCACGACGACCATGATCTCCTCCGCGTCCGCGGTGTCGACGCGCTCGATCGCGCCGAGCGGCCTGCCGGTCAGCTCGCAGAGCTCCCGCATCGCGCTGGCGAGCGCGAACGGAACGCGCGCGCAGAAGCCCCGCTCGGCCCGCTTGCGGACGACGCCGCGGCCCTGCGGGCGAGGCCCCCCGTCGCCGTCGCTCTCGCCCGGCGCCGCGTCGGTGAAGGTCGGCGCGCTCCGCTCGGAGCCGAGGAAGCGCGCCGCGAGCTCGCGCGCCCCGCCGAGGGCCGACACGTCCGACGGCAGGGCGTCGACGAGGTGCAGGAACGGCGTCTCGCTGTCCTCGGCGGCGCGCCGCGCCACGAGCGTCATGTCGGCCGCCTCCTGGCTGCTCCAGGTCACGAGCACCCCCGCGCCGACGTCGAGCGCAGGCGCGAGCTCGTCGCGCCCGACGGCGAGCCCGCCGCGGCGCTCGATGACGTGCACGGTGACCGGCGTCCGCACCGCCGCCGCCTCGCCGAGAGCGGCGAGCGCCCCGACGAGCTCGTGGGCGCCCAGCACGACGCTCGCGCGCTGCCCGGCGCGCGTGCGCGCGGCGGCGCCGCGGATCGCCTCGGTGGCGCACGCGGCGCGCTCGATCGGCAGATTGCCGGGCACGGCCGCGTGCGCGGCGAACAGCGCGCTCCCCGCGGCCACCTCGACATGTGCGATCACCGCCGCCGGATCCGGCGGCGCGCCTAGACCGTCAGGCCCTGCCATCCCATCGTTCGTCGCCCGAGCCGCACGCGAGGTCAAGCGCGAGCGCGATCGGCCTCCGCACAGCGGCCGGCCTGGAGTAGCGCGGCGATCGCGCTCGTCGGTGTTCGTCAGTGTCCGGACGTAAATCCGAGAATTCACGCTCCCAGCGCGCAATGCGCTTCCGCCGCGCGCGGCTCCCGGCCGGTCGCTCGCCCGGCGCACCAAGCGCGCCGGGGAAGCCTGCCGCGCCCGGCGCCCGGCCTGTGGCTGCCGCCGGGCGTCGTCGACCGATCGACGGCTCGACGATTCAGCGAACCGGCTGCTGGCGGCGGGGCGAGGACGGCCGCCGTCCGAGCCCTCACCAGGAACACCAGGGAACCGGTCACATGCACCGGGCCGCCACGACAAAAGCGACCCCACGAAACATATCGCTTGACGGACTTCCACCCCCTTGATAGGAGGCGCTCTCCGTTTCGTCGGCCTCGGGCCGAGCGGGCGGGACATAGGCGCGTAGCTCAGTGGTAGAGCACTACCTTGACACGGTAGGGGTCGCCGGTTCGAAACCGGCCGCGCCTACAAATCAGCAGGAGACCTAGCCTGCGAGGTTTCATGGCCCTCGATCAGACAGCCCTGGCCGCCCCGGCGGCCCGCACCACGGTGCGCAAGGCTCTCGCCGACGACATCGCCAAGAACCGCCCCATCCTCGGCGCCCACGTCAACGGGCGCCTCGTCGTTCTTCACCCTCACACTCCCTTCCGCTTCGACGACCCGGCCTGGATCGGGCTGGTCCGGACGAGCGCTCCGGATGGCCCTTCGGCGAACGCCGCGGCCGCCCCCCGGTCGCGCGACCTCGACGAGGTCCTCGGGGCGATGCTGCTCGCGGAGCTCGCCGGCCGGCGAGCCGCAGCGCGGACGCTCCCCCGGCTCGCCGTGAGCGCATCGGGTTCGTGACCTGCCGCTCCGGCCGGCCTCTCTCGTCCGGCAGTCCCTTCCCCACCCCCGTCGAGCCCGGCGCGCCATGGCCCGGAGCGCCGATGCGCCGCGGCGCTCGTCCTGCTTGCTGCCGTTGCCTGCGGCGCAGAGTCAGGCGACATTGTCGTGGTGATGGACGCCACGACCGGGCTCGGTCGCGGAGCGGCGGACCGTCGCTTTCAAGAGCACAGAACACAAGGAGGCAGCGAAATATCACATGGCGATGAGACGCTTCGACCCTCGGCAGGCCCAGCGGGGGCCGCAGATCCGCATCAACCAGCGCATCCGCGTCCCGGAGATCCGCGTCATCGGTGATGATGGCGAGATGCTCGGCATCATGCAGACCCACGAGGCGCTGCGCCGAGCACAGGAGAAGGGGCTCGACCTCGTCGAGGTCAACCCGAAGGCGGATCCCCCGGTCTGCAAGATCCTCGACTTCGGCAAGTACAAGTACGACGAGAAGAAGAAGGCCCGCGAGGCGAAGCGCAAGCAGAGTGTGGTGGAGATCAAGGAGATCAAGCTCCGTCCCAAGACGGACGACCACGATCTCGAGTTCAAGACCAGGGCTGCTCACCGGTTCCTCGGCGCAGGCCACAAGGTGAAGTTCACGGTGCGCTTCCGCGGCCGCGAGATCACCCACCCGGAGAAGGCGCAGGAGCAGCTCGACTGGATCGTCCAGCACTGCGAGGAGATCGCGAACGTCGAGGTGCGCCCCATGATGGAGCAGCGCACGATGACGCTGATGATGGCGCCCAAGCCGGCGATCCTGCAGAAGGTGGCCCAGGCCCGCGCCGCCGCGGAGAAGGCGCGTCAGAAGGCGATCCAGGAAGGGCGCGCCGCTCCTGCCCAGGACGACACGGAGGAAGAGGAGATCGAGAAGCTCGAGAGGGAGCTCGAGGAGCAGGACGACGACGAGGACGACGACGCGGAGGGGACCGAGTAACACGTCCGGCGAGAGAGCGCGCCACGACACCGATCACGGTGCGGCGCGCCTCGCAGGGGCGGCGTGTAGTCGCGTGTTGATGCGTGCTGACGTGCGCTGAGCGCTCGTGCGCTGGGCACCTCGCCGCCGCGCAGCACGCAGCGCCCATGGCTCGGCCGTGGGCGCCGCGAGGAGCACGCTCCCTTCGCCGGGTCAGGGCGGGATCAGACCGCCGAACCACGCGCCTGCGGCGAGGGCGGCGAGCGCGGCGACGAGCAGCACGGCCTTCACCGCGCCGCCCCCGGTCCTGGCTGGAGGGGCCAGATCCGGCTCCAGGTCGCGCGGCGCGGCCGGGACGAGCGGCGCGGCCGGGATGAGCGGCGCGATGGGCGGCGGCGCAGGGCGCTGCATCTCGGGTACGGGCTGCGGGGAGGCCAGGGTCGGCACGGCTCGCCTCTCGAGCGGCGGATGCGCCGGCACAGGCGGCGCGAGCAGCGGACCCACGGGCCTGGACGAGGGGACGCGGGAGGAAGGGGCGAGCGGAAGGCCGAAGCCCGTCTCCTCGAGCGCGGCGAGGTTGCCCTCCTCGACCGACACGGTGGCGAGGGACCGCCGCATGACGTCCTCCCCCGGCGCCGAGAGCTTGTCCCCCGGCGCCGAGAGCTTGATCTCGTCGGCCCACTTTCCGATGTCCTCGAAGGCCGAGATCTTGAGCGGCTCGTTCAGGCGCGTGGTGCTCGGCGCCGCCTTGTCGTCCGGGAGCGACGTGAACTCGAGCAGCGTCTCCTCGATGAGCCGGTCGATGAACGACGCCTTGTCCGACGTGGGAGCCCGCTTCCGGAGCGCCATGGCGCTGCGGACGTGCTCGGCGATGTCGTAGGCGCTGACGGGCCTGCCGAACCTGTACAGGAAGGTCGTGAGATCCCGGCCGAGCTCGCGCGCCGAGTCATAACGCTCCGCGGGATCGCGGGCCAGCGAGCGGGCGATGATGCGATCGAGCTCGGGGGGGACCGCCTTGTTGCTCTCCGAGAGCGGCGGGATCTGCGCCTGCTGCACGAGCTTGACCGTCTGGTAGTCGGTGTCGCCGAGGAAGAGCCGCTTGCCGGAGAGCATCTCCCAGAGGATCGCGCCGAGCGCGAAGATGTCGGTGCGGTGATCGACCTCCTGGCCCTGCGCGGCCTCGGGCGAGAGGTAGCTGAACTTGCCCTTGATGATCCCGGCCTCGCTCTTCTCGAGCTGGCTCGTCGCCTTGGCGAGGCCGAAGTCGACGATCTTCACCTCGCCGTACTTCGTGATGAGCACGTTCGGAGGCGACATGTCCCGGTGGACGATCTTGAGCGGATGCCCGTCGGCCGCCTTGAGCTCGTGGGCGTACGTGAGCCCCTCGCAGAGCTTCGCCGTGATGAACACGGCGGACTCGACCGGGAGGGTGCGGCCGGCCTTGCGCATCGACTCGAGGACCGCCTTCAGATCGGCGCCGTCCACGTACTCCATCACGATGAAGTACGCGTTGTCGCCGACGCCGATGTCGAACACCTGCGCGACGTTGGAGTGCGAGAGGTGCGCAGACAGCCGCGCTTCGTCGAGGAACATCGCGATGAAGCGCTTCTTCTCGCTGAGGTGCGGGAGCACGCGCTTGATCGCGACCTGCTTCTTGAACCCCTCGATCCCGGCGCTCTCCGCCAGGAAGACCTCGGCCATGCCGCCCGAAGCTAGCCGCTCGATGACCCGGTAGCGCTGCTGCTGGTGGGCATCCGTCATGGTCCACCTAGTACACCACGTCCCACGCTGCGCGCGGAAACAACCGGCTCGTCTTCATCGGAGCCCGCGGGCGAGACGCGCAAAGAGTGCGGCCTGTGACGATCGCACGATTGCGCGCCCTCTCCCCTGGACGCAGCCTCACGCGGGCATCGCGGCGGCCAGGCTCGGGAGGCGAGGCTCGCTCAGCCCGTGAGCGCGCTCCGCATGAACGGGCGAGGTGCAGGTGTGAGCGGGACCGCCACCGCGCGCACGCGGCTCCTCGACGCGACCGCGCCGCGCGCGAGCGCCGCGGGCTCGATCTGCGCGACCTGCGCGGCGGCGCGCTGCCGGCGATCGTCGAGCTCCGCGGCGAGCATGTCCTTCACCATGTCGAGGAGCTCCGGGAAGCCCGACAGGCGCAGCCCGACGTCGTTCGTCCAGAGGATGATCTCGAGCTCGCCATCAGGCGCCCTCGCCTCGGGATCCCACGCGAAGACCGTCTCGGCCGCCGCGTCGATGCCGAACGGGACGAGCGCGCTCCGCGCACCATAGCGGCCGCGCACGGTCGCCGGCGCGCCGTCGCGCTCGCCCGCGCCGCGCGCATCCTCGCCCTCGCAGTGCTCGAGCACCATCCGCCCGACGTCCATGTACGAGCCGCGCGCGAGCGCGCGCACCCCGAGCAGGCTGGCGCCGGCGAACAGCTGCGGCCAGCCGTCGTGCCGCGAGAGCAGCGCCCGATAGCTCGGCGGCAACGCCATCCCGAGGCGCCGCTCGACGCCGGCGATCGCCTCTTCGGGAGCCCCGGCCGGCGGCGCGATCGGCATTCCCCGCCGCGGATCCATCCGCGCGAGCTCCAGCTTGAGCGCGCGGATGCGGTGCATCGACTCGAGCCACTCCATGCGCGCGACCCTACGCGCGCGGCCCCGGAAGGAGCAAAAAACGAGCGACGCTCCGCCCCGCCGCGCAGGCGCAACCCGGGTGACACACGCGCTTGACAGTCATTTGGGGCAGCGGCACGGTGCTTGCGTGGCTGGCTTGGGCTCCTGGGCATCGCTTCGCACCGCGTTCGTCGTGGCGGGCGCCACGTTCGTCGTCGCGTCGCTCGCGACCGCGTGCCTCGACTACGCGGGCGAGGAGCTGTTCGATCAGTGCGACACGCCGGCGGCGCCGCTCCCCGGCTCGGGGTCCGGCTCGGGCGCCACAACGAGCGCCGGGGCGGCCAGCGTGGATCAGCCGGACTGCGGCGCGCCGACGCACGCGCCCGGCTCGGGATCCGGCTCGGGCTCGTGAGGGAAGAGCGGCGCGATGTCCTCGCGCTCGCCGCGCTCACCGCCGCCGCGCTCGCCTCGCGCCTGCTCTTCCGCATCGATCACGACGAGGACATCGACGCGCTCCGGTTCGCGCTCGGCGTGGAGCGGTTCGACGTGGCCGCGCTCCGCCCGCACGCGCCGTACTACCCCGTGTTCGTCGCGGCGGCGAAGGGGCTCGCGCTGCTCGGCACGACGCCGCGCGCGGCGCTCGCCCTCGTCAGCGCCGCGTCCGGCGCGGCCGCCGTCGCCTTCACCGCCCTGCTCGCGCGCGAGGTCGCCGGGCGGCGCGCCGCGGTGTTCGCCGGGGTCCTCGCGCTCGCCTCGCCGTTCCTCTGGCTGTCGTCCGAGAAGCTCCTCAGCGACATGGCCGGCACCGCGGCGGTGACCGCGGCGCTCTGGCTGTGCGCCCGCGCGAGGCGCCTTCGCGGCGCGCAGGCGGCCGCTCCGGCCGCGCCGCTGGATGCCGCCGCCGCGGCGGCGCGCACGCGCACCTGGGCGCTCGTGCTGCTCGGCGTCGGGCTCGGCGTGCGGCTCTCGTACTTCCCGTTCGCGCTCGCCTGCCTCACCGTCATCGCCCGCGGCGAGGGCGGCCGCCTCGCGTGGCTCGCGCGCGGCCGCGACCTCGCGGCCGGCGCGCTCGCGTGGCTCGTGCCGCTCGTGCTGATCGCGACGCCGCGCGACCTCGTCGCGACAACGTGGGTCCAGGGGCTCGGGCACTTCACCCGCTGGGGAGGGACGGCGATCACCGTCTCGTCGCCGCTCGATCGCCTCCGCGGCGTGATCTGGGGGATCTGGGCCAACGGGCTCGGCGGAGCGTGGCCCGACGCGCCGGCGGCGCGCTGGCTCGGCGCGCCGCTCCTGGTCGCGCTCCTCGCCGCGGGCGCGCTCCGGGTCGCGTCGCGAGAGCGGGCCGCGCGCGCGCTGCGCGAGCAACCCGAGCTCTGGGCCTCCGCGTTCGCTTACTTCCTCTGGGCGCTCCTCGGGCAAAACATCGCCTACAAGCCGCGGCACTGGCTCCCGCTCGTCCCGCTCCTCCTCGTCGCCATGGCCGCCGGCGCAGCGGCCCTCTCGGCGGCGCGCCCCGCGGCGGAGGGCGCTCCGCGCCGACGCGCGCTCCGCGGCGCCCCGCCCTTCGCCCTCGTCGCGGCCCTGGCGGCGCAATGGCTCGCCGACGCGATCTCGCTCGCTCGCCAGCACGAGGCGCCCTCGCCGGCGGCCGCGATCGTGCGCTTCCTCCGCGACGCCCGTGCAGAGCAGCGCCCGGTGCTCACGCGCGACCTCGACCGGATGATCCAGGAGGGCGCGCCGGGTCGGCTGCCCGTGCGCGTGCGCGACGACGCCGCGCTCGTCCGCGGCGTCGAGCAGGCCGGGCCGGGCGGCGCGCTCATCACCAGCGAGGCGCTGTCGCGGGAGGCGCGCGACGCGCTCGCAGGCCGCGGCTACACGATCGCGATCCGCTTCGCGCGCCCGCGCTCGCGCTACGTCGACGCGCTCTGGAGCGATCTCGCGCTGCTCGAGGCGCTGCCCGCCGGACCTCCGGCAGGCGGCGCGCTCTCGCGCGCGCCGCGCGGCGCGCCCCCTCGCTGAAAACGAGGTTGACCTCCGTTTTCAAGGGCGCGAAGACTCCCGCCCCCCGGGCTCCCGGTCCTCGTCATGAAAGCGATCACGTCCTTGTGGCCTCGCTCCGCGGGCGTCGTCCTCGGCGCGCTGCTGCCCTTCGCCGCCGCCGCGCAGCCCGCGCCGGCCACGCAGCCTGCGCCGGCCACGCAGCCCGCCCCCGCCGCGCAGCCCGCGCCGGACGGCCCGGTCCTCGACCTGCCGCCCGAGCACGCCGCGCCGCCGCCGGAGCCCCGGAAGCCCGCCGTCGGTCTCGGCGCCGGAGAGGCGCCCGAGCACGAGCTCGTCCGCGGCCTGACCGAGCAGCGGTTCCGCAGCGCCGGGGCGAGCGCCAGCAGCACCTCCGTCGGCGGCTACGGCGAGGTGCATGTCCGCGGCACGACGACCGGCCGCGAGGGCGAGCGCGCGTGGGTCGCCGACATCCCGCGCCTCGTGCTCTTCGTGGCGCACGAGTTCACGGCCGACATCCGGTCCTACGTCGAGCTCGAGGTCGAACACTCGATCTCCTGCGCGAGCTGCCCGGGCGCCGCGGAGCTGGAGCAGGCCTACATCGAGTGGAACGCGGCAGGCCGCGCCCTCGGGCTGCGCGCGGGCCTCGTGCTCGTCCCGATGGGGATCATCAACCAGTGGCACGAGCCGCCGGTGTTCCACGGCGTGGTCAGGCCCAAGGTCGACACCCTCGTCATCCCCTCGACGTGGCGCGAGATCGGGATCGGCGCGTTCGGGCAGCCGCTCGACTGGCTGCGCTTCGAGGCCTACGCCATGACCGGCCTCGATCCGCTCGGCTTCCGCGCGGGCGGCCTCGCCGGCGGGCGGCAGAGCGGCGGGCTCGCCCGCGCCAACGCATGGGCGGCCGTCGCGCGCGTCGAGGCCGAGCCGCTGCTCGGGGTCGTCGCGGGCGCGTCGGTGTACGCGAGCGACGCTGGCCCGAACGGCGAGGGCAAATTCTTCCTTCGCGACGGCACGCCGGTGGATCTGTCGGTCCCGGTCCTCGGCTGGTCGCTCGACGCGCGCTGGCGCAGGAGCGGCCTGGAGACGCGGGTCCTGTTCGCCGAGTGGCACCTCCCCGAGGCGCGCGCCCTGATGGTCTCGTTCAACGAGAGCGGCGCGCCGAACTTCATCGATCCCACGAGCCCCGTGGCCTCCCGGATCCGCGGCGGCTATGTCGAGGCCGCGTTCGACGTGCTCCGCTCGCTCGACGTGGGCCACGAGCTCCTGCCGTTCGCGCGCGTCGAGGCGTACGACACGCAGTCCGCGGTGCCCGAGGGCTACAAGGCCAACGCCTCGTACGGCGTCCGCGAGCTCACGCTCGGCGCCTCGTACCGGCCGACCCAGGGGGTCGTCGTGAAGGCCGACTACCAGCTGCGCGACCGCACCCTCGGGTTCGACCAGACGCAGCTCAATTTCGGCCTCGGCTTCATGTACTGAGCGCGCCGGACGCGGGCACACCATGTCACTCCGCCCAGACGACGCCGGGCCCGAGCGCCTCGTGGTCGGCGCCGGCATCTCCGGCCTCTACGCCGCGCTGCTGCTCGCGCGGGCCGGCCGGCGCGTGCGCCTCCTCGAGCGCGCGGCGCGGGCCGGCGGGCTCGCGGGCGCCGAGACGTTCCGCGGCCTGCCGTGTGATCTCGGCTCGCACCGGCTCCACCCGGCCGCCCTCGATCAGCCGCTCTTCCGCGAGGTGCACGCGCGCTCCCCGTTCCTCTCGCGCCCGCGCCGCGGGGTGCTCGTGCTCGGCGGCCGCCACGTCCCCTACCCGCCGAGCGCGCCCTCGATGCTCCGCGCGCTCGGCCTCCGCGCCGGCGCCGCCATGGGCCTCGGGTTCGTGGCGCAGCGCGGCCGCCGCGCCGCCTTCGCCCGCTGGGAGCACGACCGCGCCCTCGCCGGCGAGGACGTCGGCTTCGAGCGGTTCGTGCGCGACCGCGTCGGCGCGGCGGCCTACGCGTCGTTCTACCGGCCCTACGCCGAGAAGGTCTGGGGCATCCCGCCGTCGGAGCTCTCCCAGACCGTCGCGAAGAAGCGGATCAGCACGACGAGCCCGCTCGCGCTGTTCAAGGGGCTCACCCGCGGTCGCGGCGGCGCCTCGGCGGATCTCGCGCGGTTCATCTACCCGCCGGCGGGCATCTCGTCGCTCGTCACGTACCTCGAGGCGCGCCTCGCGGAGGCCGGCGTCGAGGCCGAGTGCGGGACCACCCTCGGCCTGGCCGTGGCGGGCGCGCGCGCCGGCGCGGCGCCGATCCTGTTCGCCGGCGATCTCGCGGATCTCGTGCCCGACGCGCCGCTCGAGCACCGCGGGCTCTACCTTGTCTACCTGGCGTACCCGCGCGCGCGGCTCGGCGCCCCGGAGACGTACTACTGCCCCGACCCGCGCTTCTGGTTCGGCCGCGTCTCCGAGCTGCAGAACTACGCGCCCGATCTCCGCCGCCCGGGCGAGACGGTGCTGTGCGTCGAGATCCCCGAGGGGGCCTGGGGGCGCGGGCGCGATTTCGCCTCGGGCCCGCCGCTCGATGCGCTGCTCGACCAGCTCGTGCGCGCGGGCATCGCCCCGCGCGGGGTGGCGCCGCTCGAGGCCCGGCAGCGCTTCGTGCCCCGCGTGTACCCGCTCTACCGGCGCGGCTGGCTGCGGGACTGGCGGGCCGCGATGCGCCGCGCCGCCGCGCTCGGCGTGGTCCCCTTCGGGCGGCAGGCGCTCTTCCTTCACTGCAACCTCGATCACTGCGCCGCGATCGCGGCCGACGCGGTGGCGCACGTCGAGGCCGGCCGCAGCCCGGAAGCGTGGGCGCTGAACGCCGAGCGCTACCTGGATGTACAAGTGCGCGACTGACGCGACTGACGCCCGCGCCGCAAATCCGCGGCCCAAACGCCGTTGACTTTGACTTTCACGAATGACAGCTTCGTCGGAGCTTTGATGCGTCCTTCTCGTGACCTCCGCGCCGCCCACTTCGCTGCAGCAGCGGCGCTCACGTTCATCCTGGCGGCGCTGCCCGCCCACGGCGCGACGTACTGGACGGTCCCTGCGGTCCTGAAGAGCTTCTTCGCGAGCTCGAAGAAGGTCGGTTATCGCAAGGTCGTCCTCGGCGACGCGGAGGCGCAGGAGCTCGGCAAGAAGCTGGGGGCCCCGGTCAAGCGCGAGTGGGTGGTGTACGTCGCGGAGTCCGACGGCAAGATCGACGGCTACGCGATCAAGGACGAAGAGAAGGGGATGCACGAGCCGATCGACTTCGCCGTGCAGTTCTCGACGGCCGGCGCGGTGGAGCGCATCGAGATCCTCGAGTACCGCGAGGCGTACGGCGACGAGGTCCGCGGCGATCGCTTCCGCGCCCAGTTCCGCGGCAAGACGGCGGGCGACCCGATCACCGCGGGCAAGGACATCGACATCGTGTCGGGCGCATCCATCTCGTCCCGCTCCGTGGCGCTCGGCGTCAAGCGCGACGCGCTCGTCCTCCAGCTCGCGCTGAAGCGCGGCGCTCTGTGAGGGATTTCACAGCTTCAGCCGGTCGGCTGAGGTCGCTCTCGCTCGGCGCGAAGCTCCTCTACTCGGCGTTCGCGCTCGCGTCGGTCATCGGGCTGCTCGTGTCGTGGCGCCTCTACGGGGCGATGGTGCAGGACGCGGGGGCCGCCGCGTACTACGCGGGCGCGGCCGTCGCCGCGCCGCCGCCTGCCCCGGCCCAGGCGCCCGCCGCGGCCGAGGGGCCCGCGCTCGATCTGGGCCCGGAGCTCGATCTCCCCGGGACGCCGGAGGCGCCGCGCGTCCTCGTCGAGCAGATCTCCGAGCGGAAGCTGCTCGAGGTGACGCATTTCCACCTCTTCTCGGTGCCGGTCTACGTGCTGATCCTCGCGCACCTCTGGCTGCTCGCGCGCCTGCCGTCATGGCTCCACACAGCAGGCGTCGCGGCGGCCGTCGTCACGAGCGGGCTGCACATCGCGGCGCCATGGCTCCTCCGGAGCGCGCCCGGCGCCGCGGCGCTGATGCCCATCTCCGGCGTGGCGATGCTGCTGTCGCTCGGCGCCATGGCGATCGTCTCGACGGTGGACATGTGGCTGCCGAGGCGCTCGCGGCGAGGCGAGGCAGCGCCGGCCGACGAGGCCCAGGCTCAGTAAACCGCCGCGCGCGCCCCGCGCGGAGCGCGCTCGCCCCGACGAGCGAAGGCGCCCTGGGGGGACCTGCTTAGCAGCGCGCCGGAGGAGGCCTCAGCCCGGGGCGTCCTGCTCGGGGATGAGCCAGAGCACCCCGAGCGGCGGGAGCGAGAGCACGATGGATTGCGGGAACCCGTGGCTCGGGACGTCCTCGACCTCGACGCGACCCAGGTTGCCCACGCCGCTGCCGCCGTACTGGACCGCGTCGGTGTTGAGCACCTCCAGGTAGGCGCCGCGCCGCGGGACGCCGATCCGGTACGGATGGCGCGGGACCGGCGTGAAATTGCCGATGAACACGACGTGCGTGCCCGAGGGCGACATCTGATCTCCCGCGCCGTCGCCGTAGCGGATGAACGAGATCACGGTCTGCATGTGGTCCGTGCAGTCGATCCACCGGAAGCCGTGGTGCTCGTCGTCGAGCTCGTACATCGCCGGATACTTCTTGTAGAGCGCGTTGAGCTCCGTCACGAGCCGCTTGAGCCCCGCGTGCTCGGGCACCGAGAGCAGGCCCCAGTCGAGCTCCGTCTTCTCGCTCCACTCGGCGAACTGGCCGATCTCACCGCCCATGAAGAGCAGCTTCTTGCCCGGGTGGGCCCACATGTAGCCGTAGAGCGCGCGCAGGTTCGCCAGCATCTGCCAGTAGTCGCCGGGCATCTTCGAGAGCAGCGCCCGCTTGAGGTGCACGACCTCGTCGTGGCTCAGCGGCAGGAGGAACTTCTCGGAGAAGGCATAGATGAGCCCGAACGTGAGCTGGTGGTAGTGGAAGGCGCGGTGGATGGGCTCGTGCTTGAAGAAGTCGAGCGTGTCGTGCATCCACCCCATGTTCCACTTGAAGTCGAAGCCGAGCCCGCCGACGTACGTCGCGTGGGTCACCGACGGCCAGGCGGTGGACTCCTCCGCGCAGAGGATCGCGCCCGGACAGCGCTCGTGCACCCGGTTCGACAGCTCGCGGATGAAGTCGATGGCCTCGATGTTCTCGCGGCCGCCATACCGGTTCGGCACCCAGTCGCCGCCCTGCGCGGCGTAGTCGAGGTAGAGCATCGAGGCGACCGCGTCGACCCGCAGGCCGTCGATGTGGAACTCGTCGAGCCAGTAGAGCGCGTTGGCCACAAGGAAGTTCCGCACCTCGTGGCGGCCGTAGTTGAAGATGTACGTGTTCCACTCGCGGTGCTCGCCGAGGCGCGGGTCGAGGTGCTCGTAGAGCGCCGTGCCGTCGAACCGCCCGAGCGCCCACGCGTCCTTGGGGAAGTGCGCGGGGGTCCAGTCGAGGATCACGCCGATCCCCCGCTGGTGGCAGCGGTCGATGAAGTAGCGAAGGTCGTCGGGATCGCCGAAGCGGCTGGTCGGGGCGAAGTAGCCCGCCACCTGGTAACCCCACGATCCGTCGAAGGGGTGCTCCATGACCGGCATGAGCTCGATGTGCGTGAAGCCGAGCTCGGCCACGTACTCGACGAGGTGGTCGGCGAGCTCGCGGTACGTCATCCAGCGCATCCCGCCCTCGTACGGCGGGCCCTCGCCCTGCACGCGCCGCCAGGAGCCGGCGTGGACCTCGTAGATCGTGAGCGGCTTCTTGCGGGAGTCGACCTTGCCGCGCTCCTGCATCCAGTCGCCGTCCTGGAAGGCGTAGCGGCTCGTGTAGACCCGCGAGGCGGTGGCCGGCCGGAGCTCCATCGCCTGGGCGACGGGATCGGTCTTCACCGTGATGTGCCCCTCCGGCGTCTTGATCTCGTACTTGTAGAGCGCGCCCTCGCCCAGGCCCGGGATGAAGATCTCCCAGAAGCCCTCGCCCATCCGGCGCATCGCGTGGCGGCGGCCGTCCCAGTGGTTGAAGTCGCCGAGGACGCTCACCCGCCGCGCGTTCGGGGCCCAGACCGCGAACGACGTCCCGGAGACCCCGTCCACCTCGCGCACGTGCGCGCCGAGGACGCGGTAGAGCTCCCAGTGCCGCCCCTCGGCCAGGAGGTGGCGATCGATGTCCCCGAGCGTCGGCGGCATCGCGTACGGGTCGAGCTCCACCGAGGAGTTGCCGTCGGGGAAGCGCAGCTCGAGCTGGTACGGGAAGCGTCCGTCCGCGGGGTAGGACACGCCGGGGAAGCGCGCCTCGAAGAGGCCCGCGGGGTGGACGCGCTCCATCGGCTGCCTCCGGAGCCTGGGGTCGCCCGGGACCACCGCGATCTCGGTGGCGTCCGGCCGAAAGACGCGGACCACCAGGTCGTCCTCGTCTTCGTGCGCGCCGAGCACGTGGTGCGGATCCGGATGCTCGACTGCCGCGATGAGATCGAGTTCTCGTTGTTCCAACATGTCGGGGTCCGCCTATAGCGGCTCCACTCGCCGACGTCATGCCGAGAGTCCGCCCGAGACGCCGACCAGGCTCACCCGGGCGCACCGGCGCGGCCTGCGGCGCCGGTCCCCCCTGGCGCAACCACGGTGTGCTCACCATTTGTCCGCAGCGCAACAGCGGATGTCGGTGGGCCGGATCGACCGCGAGCACGCCGAGAATCGTCGGGATTCATCGGGAAACAGCGCAAATGCTCATTTGCTGTACCTTCTCGGGAAGGGTAGGGTCCCGGCGTCGAGCAGCGAGCCACGGAGGCCATCCGGCAAGCGACGCGGGCTCGAGAGGCGGAGGGATCGAACATGGGTCAGGTGGTGAGCGAACGCCCGATCGGGGGCAATGGCAGCGGTCCTGGCGTGAACGGGCACGGAGGCGCGGCGATCCGCAGCTACGCGCCCGCGACCGGGGAGCTCCTTGGAGAGGCCCCGAACACGAGCGCCGAGGAGGTGCGTGCCGCGGTCGCCCGGGCGCGGCGCGCGCAGGAGGCGTGGGGCGCGTTGCCCGTCGAGGAGCGCTGCCAGCGTGTCCTGCGCTTCCGCGACGCCATCGTCGATCGCACGGACGAGATCGTCGATCTGCTCTCGCGCGAGTGCGGCAAGCCGCGCCACGAGGCGCTGCTGCACGAGGTCCTGGTCGCGGCCGACATGGCGACGTACTTCGCGCAGGTCGCCCCGAAGGCGCTCGAGCCGCACGAGATCAAGCTCCACCTCTTCAAGCACAGGCGCAGCTGGGTCCACTACGTCCCTCGCGGCGTGGTCGGCGTGATCTCGCCGTGGAACTTCCCGTTCCAGCTCGCGCTGCGCGACGTGCTCGCGGCGATCGTCGCCGGCAACGCCGCCGTGCTCAAGCCGAGCGAGGTGACGCCGCTCATCGCGCTCAAGCAGAAGGAGATCTGGGACGGCGCGGGCATGCCCGAGGATCTGTTCCAGGTCGTCACCGGCTACGGGCCGACCGGCGCGGCGCTCATCGACAGCGGCATCCAGATGCTCCTGTTCACCGGCAGCGTCGGCACCGGGAGGAAGGTCGCCGCCGCCTGCGGCGAGCGCCTCATCCCGTGCGTGATGGAGCTCGGCGGCAAGGCGCCGCTCATCGCCTGCGCGGACGCGGACATCGAGCGCACGGCGCAGGCGATCGTCTTCGGCGGCTTCGCGAACGCGGGGCAGGTGTGCGTCGCGGTGGAGCGGGTCTATGCGCACCGCGAGATCCACGATCGCCTGCTCGATCGCACCGTCGAGATCACGAAGGGGCTGAACCAGGGTGATCCGGGCAAGGAGTTCGTCGACGTGGGGGCGATCATCTTCCCGCCGCAGATCGACGTCGCCGAGCGGCACATCAAGGACGCTATCGACAAGGGGGCGACCGTGAAGGCCGGCGGCAAGCGCGCGCCGGGGCAGGGCCAGTTCTTCGAGCCGACGATCATCGCCGGCTGCGATCATGCGATGACGGTGATGACCGAGGAGATCTTCGGGCCGGTCGTGCCGTTCATGCAGGTCGCGACCGAGGAGGAGGCGATCCGCCTCGCGAACGAGTCGCACCTCGGCCTCAACGCCTATGTCTTCTCGGAGGACACCGATCACGCGCGCCGGCTCGCCGAGCGCCTGCAGGCCGGCAGCGTGCTGGTGAACGACGTGCTCATGAACGGCGCCCTCCCCGACGCGCCGTTCGGCGGCGTCAAGCAGAGCGGCTTCGGCCGGGTGATGGGCGAGGACGGGCTCCGGCAGATGTGCGACGTCAAGCACATCAACGCCGACCGCATCGCGCTGGGGTCGAAGGACCCGACCTGGTTCCCCTACACGGCGTCGTCGTACAGCTGGTTCAAGCGGGGCATGCGGGCGCTCTTCTCGAGCGGCGGCTTCCTGCGGCGCATCGGGGAGCTGTTCTAGGGCGGGCGCTGTCGACAGCGGCGGCGGGAAGCCTCGAGAACGTCGGCAGACAAGGCGCCGGATGGACGGCCGCCGGGCGGGCACAGATCCTGCGCTTCGCGCCAGAGGCGTGCGCTCTTGCATCCCTGCCCCCTTCTGATCCACGCTGAACCCATGCCTACCCGGCCCGGTTCCTTGCCGAGCGACCCCATCCTCGCGGCCATCGATCGCGCGGCGCGTGTGCAGAGGCTCACGCCGGAGCAGCGCGCCGAGCTCGATCGGGACCTCGCCGACATCGCGGCGGGCCGTGCGCGCCTCGTCGCTCACGAGGATCTGCCGCGGGCCCTGGAGGAGCTGGCCCGCGAGCAAGGCGGATGAGCTTCCGCGTCGTCTGGAACTTCCCTGCTCTGGTCACGTTCTACAGGCTGCCGATGCACTCGGCCTTCATGATCGACCGGGCGGTCGTTCGCTTCGCGGAGACGGGCGAAGGCGAGCTCGCGTGGGAGGCGCCCTACTACCTCCTCAGCGCGGGCTTCCACGACGCGGTGCTCACGATCGAGCGCGAAACGCGGACGATCACCGTGCTCCGCATCTACCGCGCTCGCTGAGCGCTGCGGGATCCGGTCCAGATCAGATCAGCGAGGGCTCGACCGGCGCGGGCTCGGCGGGCCTGGAGTGGGCGGGCGTGGGTTCGAGCGGCGCCGGCTCGTCCACCAGAGGTTCGCCGTGTCGAGGAGCTGGATGCGACCACCCGTAGCCTCGAAGCAGCGATGGCGAGACGAGCACCTGATCGAAGATCCGCCAGGAGGTCTGTCCGACAGCGCCTCTCGAACAGAACGTACCGGCGAGCGTCGCTGGCTGCTGCTCACCATCCCAGGCATGGCGTTCGCCAAGCCAGCGCCACGCTGCATTGTAAAAAAGGAGATCCGACGGCGAGCGGGGCCGATGCCGCTGGACCGCGGCCCGCGACCGCGCCGTTGGAAGGCTCGCGTCGAATTGCTTCTCGAGCGGCTCGGCATTGAAGTCGCCGAGGATGAGGGCGGGAACGTCTTCGCCGACGGCCTGCGCTCGCGATGATCGCGTCGCGCAGTGCCTCGGCGGAGCGCGCCCTCCGCGCGTCCGCGTCCGCCGTATCTCCCAGGTTCGACCGCCAATGCGCGGCTGCGACGACGAGCCACCCGCCGCGGTCATGCATCCTGAACGTCACGACAAGCCCCGCTCGAACCGCACGGGCAGCATGATACGGCCGCACCCAGCTGTGGTCCTTGTATGTCAGCGATCTTCGGTCGTAGGCGATCGCTACGTCGAAATCGTGGCGTTCGGCGGACGTCTCGCCGGACATAATGATGCCCCCGAGACAACGGGAGCGCCGGCGGGGGGGCTGTGCGCGGCGGCGCGCGGGTGGGCGCGGCGAGCACCGAACGAGGTGCCATAAGGTCCCAGGAGGCTCCACGTCCCAGGCGCGCCTTGTGTGGCGCGCGACGGAACGTCTCAGAAGGCATGGCCCGAAGTGAGACATGCCGGGCGGTGTTCTCGGCGCAAGCTCTCCCGCCCCGGTCTTGGCGGATGGCCGAGCGCCCACCCGCGCGCCGCCGCGCACAGCCCCCCGCCGGCGCGGCGGCTCGGCTCAGCCCCTCTCCGCTACGCGGCCGCCGCCGGCTCCCCCGCCGCCACCCCCGCAGCGCCGCCCGTGCCCGCGGCATCGATGGGCGCCTCCTCCAGCGCCGCCGCGATCACCTGGCTCATGTCCTCGACGAAGATGAGCTCCAGCTCGGCCCGCACCTCCTTCGGGATCTCCTCGGCGTCACGCGCGTTCTTCTGCGGCAGGACGACCCGCTTGATCCCGGCGCGGTGCGCCGCGAGCACCTTGGACTTGATCCCGCCGACCGGCAGCACCCGCCCGCGCAGCGTGCACTCGCCCGTCATCGCCGTGTCCGAGCGCACGCGCCGCGCCGAGAGGAGCGACGTCAGCGCCGTGAACATCGTCACGCCCGCGGACGGCCCGTCCTTGGGCACGCCGCCCGCAGGGACGTGGATGTGCAGGTCCTCCGCCTCGAGCTTCGCCGTGTCGACCCCGAGCTCGATGGCGTGGCTGCGCACGTAGGTGAGCGCCGCCTTCGCCGACTCCTTCATCACGTCGCCGAGCTGACCCGTGATCTCGACCCTCCCCTTCCCCGGCATCCGCGACGTCTCGATGAACAGGATGTCTCCGCCCACCGGCGTCCAGGCGAGCCCGGTCGCGACGCCGGCGACGCTCGTCCGCTCCGCCACGTCGCTGAAGAACCGGACCTTGCCAAGGTACGTCCCGAGATCGCTCGCCTCGACCACCACGCGCGGCGCCTTGCCGTCCGCCGCGCGGGCGATCTCCAGCGCGACCGCCCGGCAGAGCTTCTTGATCTCGCGGCCGAGCTGCCGCACCCCGGCCTCGCGCGTGTAGTCGCGCACGATCGCCGCGAGCGCCTCGTCCGTGATCGACAGCGACCCCGGGTCGATCGCGTGCTCCTTGAGCTGCTTCGGGACGAGGTGCGACCGCGCGATCGCGATCTTCTCGTCCGGCGTGTAGCCGGACAGCTCGATGACCTCGAGCCGGTCCCGCAGCGGCGCCGAGAGCGCGCCGAGATCGTTCACCGTGCAGAGGAATACGACCTCCGACAGATCGAACGGGAGCTCCAGGTAGTGGTCGACGAACGTCCGGTTCTGCTCCGGATCGAGCACCTCCAGCAGCGCCGCCTCGGGCGAGCCCCGCCACCCGGCGCCGAGCTTGTCGACCTCGTCGAGGAGCACGATCGGGTTCTTCACCTTGGCCTTCTTCAGCGCGTGCACGATCCGGCCGGGCAGCGCGCCGACGTACGTCCTCCGGTGGCCGCGCAGCTCCGCCTCGTCGTGCACGCCGCCGAGCGAGATGCGCACGAACGGGCGGCCCGTGGCGTCGGCGATCGACTGGCCGAGCGAGGTCTTGCCCACGCCGGGCGGGCCCGCGAAGCACAGGATCGTCGCGCGCGCCTTCCCGGTCAGCTTGAGCACCGCCATGTGCTCCAGGATGCGGCGCTTCACGTCGTCGAGGCCGCGGTGATCCTCGTCGAGCTTCGCCTTCACCGCGTCGAGGTCGTCCTTCACCTCCGCCCTCGCGCTCCACGGCAGGTCCGCGATCCACTCGAGGTACGTGCGGATCACGTTGTGCTCCGCGCTCTGCGGGCCGACCGACTCGAGCCGGCGGAGCTCCCGATCGGCGACGGCGCGCGCCTCCTCGGGGAGCCCGGCCTCGTCGAGGCGCCGCCGGAGGGCCGACAGCTCGTCCTCGCCCTCCTCGCCGCCCGCGAGCTCCTTCTGGATGGCCCGGAGCTGCTCGCGGAGGATCACCTCGCGCTGGCCCTTGCCGAGCTCGCGCCGCACGTCGCCGTCGATTTTCTTCTTCAGGTCCGCCAGCGCGGACGCCTCGGCGAGCAGGCCGGCGACCCGCTGGAGCCGCGGCACCACGCGGAGCTCCGAGAGCACCTCCATCTCCTTCTCGGTGCTCAGGCCGAGCGCGCCGGCGACCTGATCCGCGAAGACGCCCGGCTCCGCCCGGCTCGTGGCGGCGATCTCGGCGAGGTTGGTCCCCGTCTTCGGGCCGACCTCGCGGGCGCGCTCGCGCAGCGACGCCGCGAGCAGGCGCGCCTCCTCGGCGTCGCCGAGGAACTCGGGCGCGAGGGTGCCCTCGGCCCGCCACGTCGGCTCCGTCTCGACCAGGGCCGAGAGCGCGAAGCGATCGAGCCCCTCGAGCACCAGCCGGTAGCCGTTCGAGACGCGCGAGATGTCGACGACCCGCGCGAACGTGCCGATGTCGTGGAGGTCCTCGCGCCGCGGATCCTCGCGCTTCGGATCGCGCTGCGCGATGACGCCGATCACGTCGCCGGCGTGGACGGCGTTGAGCAGCGCCACCGAGCGGGGGCGCCCCACCGGGAGCGTCAGCACGGTGCCGGGAAAGAGGACGCCGGTGCGGAGCGGGAGCAGGGGAAAGGGGGAACGAGGCGCGCTGGCGCCGCTGCGAAGCTGGCTCATGCGAACTCCTGTGGCAGCGGTCGGCTCGCGCCATCCGTGCCGGATCGGTCGAAGGTCAGGTGGACTGCGTGGACAGCGCGCCGCGCCTCCGCCCGTCAGGGCGGCGCAGCGCGCGGTTGGGCTCACGTAGACCGCCGCGAGCAACCGCTCGGGCGAGCTCCATGAATCGATGAACGAAAAGTAAATTCGTTCACGCATCCGTCAACCCGCCCCGCAGGCGAGCGCGACGGCGAGATCAGAACAGCTGGACGCCGAGCACGAGGCCGGGCCAGGCGCGCTCGGTGCTGCTGGCGTCGTCGGCGCCGAGGGGGGCGCTGCCGTAGGGGCTCAGCCGGGCGTCCCTCGGGGTGCGGCTGAACGAGACGTTGAAGCTGGGGCCCCCGAAGATCGCGAGCTCCGGGAAGAGACGGAAGCCGAGGAGCGCGCGCGCCTGCGCGATCGTGGCCGCGGCCTCGAGCGTCGAGGGCTCGTGGAGCGTGTACCCGAGCACGTCGAGATCGACATAGGCGCGCTGGTGGATGGAGAAGCGGCCGCCCAGGCCGAGCGCGGAGACAAGGAGAGGGCGATTGCCGATCGTGCGAAGGCCGATCCCGTAGATGTTGTGGAAGTGTTCGCTCCCGTGCTTGACGCCGGCCACCACGATGCCGGACTCGAGCCCCCAGACGTCCACGTGCAGGCGGCCCTTGCGGATGAAGTTGAACAAACCGAGCGAGAACGGCGAGTCGTCGGCGTAGTTGACGAGGCCGATCTGCGCGCTCCCCACCTTGCCGGTGGCGATGTTGAGGAGCCCGATCTGCACGTCCGCCGACTCGCCCGCGGCCACGTTGGTCAGGCCGGCTTGCAGATCGGCCGACCCGCCGGCGGCGACGTTGACCAGGCTGAGCTGCACGTCCGTCGCCTCGCCCACGGCGACGTTGGCCAGGCCGATCTGGACGTCGGTCGCCTTGCTCACTGCGACGTTGGCCACGCCGAGCTGAAGATCCATCGACGCTCCCACGGCGAGGTTGGCCATGCCCACCTGGGCTCCGTCGATCTGACCGGCGGCGGCGTTGAGCACGCCGACCTGCGCGCCCGCGACCTGGCCGGCGGCGGCGTTGATCGCGCCGATCTGCGCGCCTCGGAGCGAACCGACGACGTTGACGCCGCTCGTGACTTGCACGCCGCGCGCCGGACCGAACACGAGGTTGGCCACGGTCGAGAGCTGCGCCCCGCACAGGAAGGACGAGGAGATGCTGGCGCCCGCGCTGAGCTCGATGCCCGTGGTGCCCGCCGTGTACCCGGCGACGAGGTTCAGCGAGTAGCGGCGGACCACGTTCGTGCCGGTGGAGGTCGAGGAGCCGACGAGGGGGAGGACGTCGGCGCCGAAGAGGACGGTCGTCGCGCCGGGGGACGCGCACGGAGGCGGCTCCGGCGGCGCGGGGGCGGGGCGCGCGGCCTTCGCGGGGCGCGCGGCGCGGGGAGGTGGCGCCTGCCTGCCGGCGGCGGGCGGCGCCGCGGGCGCTGGCTGCGCCGCCGCCGGCGCCTCGGGCGAGCGCTTGCCGAGCGCCGCCGCGAGCTCCGCGGCCTCGTCCCGGACGAGGTTGCCCGCGAGCAGGGCGATCGCCTCGGCGGCGCGATCGGGATCCTCCGGGACGTCGATGGTGCGCTCGATGCGGCGGCCGTCCGCGGCGCTGTAGCTCAGCGTGACGCGGCCGTCGGGCTCGCCGCGGAGGACCAGCGTGGAGCGCCCGGCGGTCGCCGCGCGGGCCAGCGTGACGTCGGCGCCGAGCTCGCGCCCGATGGCGGCGCGCACCGCGTCGGGATCGAGCGTCCACGGCGCGCCGTCGACGACGAGATCGACGCCCGCGGCGCTCGGCTCCTCGGCGAGGGCAGGCGCGGGAGGCGCGGTGACCGCGGCGAGGGCGCCCGCGGCCGCGAGCGCGTGCAGAAGGAGGACGCCCGCGCGGAGGGCCGCGCCGCGCGCGGACGTCTTCCGGTCACGGCGCGGCGAGCCCCGCGGCGGCGCGGGGAGAGGTGCGAGGGCGGGTGCGTTCATCGACCGTGCTGTGCCCGCTCGCGGCGCGTTCGTTCACGCGCCGCGACGCTCACTCGTCCGCGCTGCGCATCGCCTCGAGCAGCGAGCGCGACTCGTCCTTTCGGTAGCCGCCGAGGGCGCCCTGCGCGAACGGCTCGAGCGCCCGCCGCGCCTCGTCCTTGCGGCCGAGGCGAACGAAGCAGAGGGCGCGGTTGTACTGGGCCTCCACCGCGAAGCGGCCGCGCGGGGCGGCGGCCAGGTACGCGTTCCACGCGTCGAGCGCGGCCGCCGGGTTGCGCTCGACGAAGTGCGCGCGGTGCGCCGCCTGATAAAGCGCGTCCACGTCGGGGCCGGCCGGCGGGCGCTCGATGGCCTGCGGATCGCCCGCGGCCGGCCGCGGCGCGGTCGGCTGGCGCGCGGAGCTCGGCGCGACGGCCGCGACCGGGCGCGAGGCCGACCGGACCGGCGCGACCGCCAGCACCGGCGCGCGCGGCGGCGCGGGTGCGATCGGGGGCTCCGCGATCGGCGCAGGCAGCGGCGGCGGCTCCGGCGCGGCCGCCTCCGCGCTCGCCTCGGCCTCGGCCTCGGGCGGCGCGGGCGCCTCGGTCGCGCGCTGCGGCCCGGACAGCGCGCGCTGCGGCGGCGGCGCGGGCGGCATGGTGGGCGCCTCGGAGACGCGCAGCCCGAGCCGCGACGCGACGTCGTCCCAGCCGCCCGGGAACCAGCGCGCGGCCGAGGCCCACGCGACCGATCCGACGAGCACGGCGGCCAGCGGGACCACCACGCGGACCATCGCGAGGCGGCGGGCGCGCTGGGCCTTCAGGCTCCTCATCACGCGGGCGCGCGTCGCGTCGCGGCGGGCGCGCGACGCGTCTGCCTCCGCGCGCAGCGCGCGCGCGGCCTCGCGGAGCACGTCGTCCTTCTCCTTCACGGCGCCCTCTCTTCCAGCAGCGTCCGGAGCTTCTGCTTGGCGTGGAACAGCCGCGTGCGCACGGTGGCCTCGGGCACGCCCATGATCTCGGAGGCCTCTCGCGCGCTGCGCTCCTCGACCTCGCAGAGCACGAACGCCACGCGCTGCGCCGTCGGCAGCGCGTCGAGGGCGCGGTTCAGGGCCTGGGCGAGCGCGGCGCGGCCGGCTTCCCGCTCGGGGCTCGACGCGTGCTCCTCGTCCGGCTCCAGGGCGAGCCGCTCCATGGCGGCGCGGCGCCGCGCGGCCGCGCGGAGGTGGTGGCGGGCGTGGTTGACCGCGATCGCGATGAGGAACGTCTTGAGCGACGAGCCGCCGCGGAACCGCTGCGCGGCCTGCGGCAGGCTGATGAAGACGTCGTGGGCCAGGTCCTCGGCGGACGCGTCGTCGCCGGTGAGGCGGCGGGCGAACCCGCGCACCGCGCCGTAGTGCCTGTCGTACGCCTCGCCGACCGCCGCGGCGTCCCCGCGCCGCAGCCGCTCGACGAGCTCCTCCTCCGCGTCCTGCGCGCGCTCGGCGCCGCGGGCGAAGAAGAACGGCATGAGGAGCGCCATGGTCTTCATCGGTCGCCACCTCTCCCCGGCGCGCGGGGGCTCGACGTCGCCGGACGGCTCTGTCCCCGGAAAACCCGCTGCTCGCTCCGTTCCATCTCGGTCCATCCCTGCGCCATCATCGTTACACCCGAACGCGCTCGGCGGCGTTGCCCGTTTGCCATCAACAAGCGTCGGAGAGCCCGGGTCGGCGTGAGGCACACCCCGTCGTGCCCGGCGTGGAGAAGAGCGTTCATGGTCGGCGCGTCGGTTTCGTGCCCGGAGGGGCCGGGAACGTTCAACTCCGGTCGGCGAAATCGACCGCCGGGGGTCCGGAAGGCTGAAATCGACGGCCAGGGGGCGCGATCGACCGCCGGGGTCCACCCCGCCGCCCGGGAGGTCCGGACCTTCGGCCGTCGAGATCGTGCGCAGGCGCGCGACCCGTTGAACGGAGCGCGCGGCAGCGGGCACGCAGCTCCGAGTGGGCAGAGGGCGCCGCGCCGACGCGCCGCGCCGCTGCCCTGGATCCATCGCTGATCAGGAGTGATGACATATGAGCATGCGCACGGCCTTCGAGTGGGGTCTCGGTCTCTCTTTGTCCTTCTTCTCGATGACGACGGTCGGTTGTTACATCGAGACTGGCGAGGACTGCGACTGGGACGACGACTGTATCGACGCGCCCGACGGTCCCGACTTCGAGCGCCCGGATCATGACGAGGACACCGATGACGACGACGGTGAGGAAGGCGCAAGCAGCGGCGGCGAGAGCAGCGCGAGCGGCGGCGGCGAGAGCAGCGCGAGCGGCGGCGGCGAGAGCAGCGCGAGCAGCGGCGGCGCGGGCGGGAGCTCCTCAGGGGGAGCGATCGCCTGCGAGGCGGCGTGCGACTGCCCGAGCGGCGACGCGTGCGTCGAGGGGATCTGCAAGACGCCGTGCGCGGCCTCGTGCGATTGCGCCGAGGGCGAGTCGTGCGAAGGCGGCTATTGCGCGCCGCCGCCAGAGCCGGCCATCTCCTGCGAGGCGGACTGCGACTGCCCGGGCGGCAACGCGTGCGTCGAGGGCGTCTGCACCTGAGCCGCGGCGCGCTCTCCGGGCGCGCAGAGCGCTGAGCTCGAAGCGCGCCGCATCGTGCGTCTCGTGAAGCTGCGCGCCTACCCCACAGCCCGACTCCTGACCGCCGAACTGGTGAATTCCGCGAAGCGGGGCAATCAGCGCGGCGGCGAGCCCAGGCTCACCGCGACGGGATGAGCCGCTCGAGCCGGGAGATGTACCCCGGCAGCTCCGCCGCCAGCGCTCCGGGCAGCGCCCGGTCCGCTTCGAACAACATCGCCAGGTTGCCGTAGAGCGCCGCGTCCGCGAGGCTCGGGGCCTCGCCGAACAGGAACGGCGATCGCTTCAGCGTCCGGACGGTCGGCGCGAGCAGGGTTTTCGCGCGCTCGAGCAGCGCCGGGGTGTCGCGCTCCCACTGCTCGATACAGCCAGCGCCGAACTTGCGCTCCTTGATCAGCGTGTACAGGGCGCGCTGGCCCGGCCGCTCCCAGGCGTCGCGGATGCGCGGCGACGCGACTCGAAAGAGCACGTCCTCCAGCGGTCCGTCGCAGAAGTCCGCGTACGCCCAGACCGGGCCCTCGAGGACGTCGAGCGTCAAGCGCCGGGCGGCAGGGTCCTCGAGCAGGAGCTCGCAGATCCGCCGCGACTCGACCGTCACCCGGCCGTCGTCGCCGACCAGCACCGGCACGTAGATGTAGCCGCCGGTCACGCGGGCCAGCTCGTCGCGATCATCGTACGGCACGTCGACCAGCTCGTACGGGCGGCCCAGGAGGTCGAGCAGCATCTGAACTTTGCGGGCGAAGGGGCTATATCGGAGTCGGTAGAGCTTCATGACTCCCGGGATACCCCGGCGCGCCTGGACGAGCGAACGAATGTTTTCCATGGTACATGAGAAATTCTCATGACCAGCCCCGCCCCGGGGGATCGCCCTCCGCCTCTGCCGTCGCTCACCGCCCTTCAGGCGTTCGAGGCCGCGGCGCGCCACTCGAGCGTCACCCGCGCGGCGCGCGAGCTGGGCGTGACCCAGGCCGCCGTCAGCCACCAGATCCGCGCCCTCGAGGACACGCTGGAGACGGCGCTGTTTCGCCGCGCGCCGCACGGCATCAGCCTGACGGAGGACGGCGAGCGCTGGGCCGCGGAGCTGGGCGTCGTGTTCGCCAGGCTGCGCGAGGCGAACGCCCGCCTGCGGCGGCCCGCCGCGGACGCGCGGCCCGCCGTGTCGGTCAGCGTCACGCCGTCGTTCGGGGCGCGCTGGCTCGTGCCGCGGCTCGGGCAGTTCCTTGTGAGCCACCCGGAGGTCGACGTGCGCATCTCCGCCACCGAGCGCCTCGTCGATCTCGCGAGAGAGCCGGTGGACATCGGCATTCGTTATGGACTCGGCAGCTACCCGGGCCTCTTGACCGTCAAGCTGGCGGACGACGCCCTGATCGTGGCCGCCGCGCCGAGCGTCGCGAGCAAGCGCGCGCGCTGGCGCGTCGAGGACCTGAGCCACGAGGTGCTGCTCGGGGACGACCACCCCGACGCCTGGGGCCGCTGGTTTCGCGAGCGCTCGCGCCGCCTGCCGGCCCGGGTCCGCCAGAGCCAGCTCACCGACTCGTCGATGCTGGTGGACGCGGCGGTGCGCGGTCAGGGGGTGGCGCTCGCGCGCTGGTCGCTCGCGGCCGCGGAGCTCGAGCTCGGCCGCCTGGTGCTGCTCTTTCCCAGGCTCCCGGCGCTGCCGACGGGCCTCGCTTACTACCTCACGACCACGCGCGCGAGCCTGCGGCGCAAGCCGGTCGCCGCCTTCAGGGACTGGGTCGTCTCCGAGGCCGCGAGCCTGCGCAGACCCGGCGGCTGACGGCGCGGCGTCAGCCCCCCGGCTCGCGGGCGGGCCCGCGGCCGACGAGGCCATAAAGGACGATCCGGTGGACCGCGCATAGCATCGCCTCGACCTCCTCGCGGGAGCCCTGGAACAGCCACGGAGGAGCGAAGCTCGCATAGGCGCGCAGGAGGGCGCGCGCGGTGAGCTCGGGGTCGGGGGCGTCGAGCTCGCCGGCGCCGGCGCCGCGCGCGACGAGATCGCGGAGGAGCGCGCGCTCCTCGTCGAGGAAGCGGGCGTGGGCGGCCTTCACGGCGCGGCTCTGGCAATGCACGAGATCGCACGCGTGCGCGCCCGAGCCGGCGAGCTCCAGGAAGGCGCACGCGCGGGCATCGAACACGGCCCGCAGCCGGTCGCAAAAGGGTACGTCGTCCCTGGCCGCGGCGGCGCGCATCGCGGCCATGACGGCGCGGTGCTCGCCCTGGGAGAGCTCCTCGACGATGGCGTCCTTCGAGGCGAACTCCAGGTACACGGCGCCGACCGCGATCTCCGCCTCGCGCGCGATATCGGCGACGGTGGTCTTGGCAGGCCCGTACCGGCGGAGGAGCCGCTCCGTCGCCTCGAGGATCCGCTGGCGCCGCTCAGTGGCGCCGCCGGGGTAACCGTGCTCCATGAGGTGAGCGATGTTCTCCCGGATTCACGGCCGGGGGAAGCGTCCTGGCGGGCGGCCGGCAGGGACCATGGGGACGCCACGGCGCGCGGGCACGGGCGGGGCCGCGCGCTGGCCGCTGGTGATGGCGCACGAACCCGACGGCGCGCGGGCCGCGCCGGCGCGACGGAGCCCAGCCCCGAGATTGATCGCCGTACGCCCGGCGGCTATCGTGGGCTGGCTTTGCACCGGATTTTCCGCGAAGATCGCGCTGTTCACGGGATCCACGGTCCGGCGTGCGAGGGGACCGAGCCATGACGAGCACCGCGCCGACACACGACGAAGCCGAAGGGCTGGTGCGACCGGGGCAGGTCATCGCCGAGAAGTACCGCGTCGAGCGGGTGATCGGCGCCGGCGGGATGGGCGTCGTCGTCGCCGCGACCCACCTCCAGCTGGAGGAGCGGGTCGCGATCAAGCTGCTCCTGCCCGAGGCGGCGAAGTCGCGCACGCTCGCCGAGCGCTTCGTGCGCGAGGCGCGCGCCGCTGTGAAGGTCAAGAGCGAGCACGTGGCGCGCGTGACCGACGTCGGGACGCTCGACTCCGGCACGCCGTACATGGTGATGGAGTACCTGTCGGGCAGCGACCTCGCCGACGCGCTCCGCGCGGGCGGGCCGATGACCCCGCAGGCGGCCGTCGAGTACGTCCTCCAGGCCTGCGAGGCGCTCGCCGAGGCGCACGCCGCGGGCATCATCCACCGCGACCTCAAGCCGGCGAACCTGTTCCTCACGCGGCGCGCGGACAGCTCCCCGTGCGTGAAGGTGCTCGACTTCGGGATCTCGAAGGTGGCGACCGGCGGCTCCGACCCGCGGATCACCGACACGAAGGCCATCATGGGGTCGCCGCTCTACATGTCGCCCGAGCAGCTCAAGTCCTCGCGCGACGTCGACGCGCGCACCGACATCTGGTCGCTCGGCGTCATCCTGTTCGAGCTGCTCACCGGCGCGCCGCCGTTCGACGGCGCGACGATGCCGCAGCTCTGCGTGGCGATCATGCAGGGGATCCCGAGCCCCCTCGCCGCGTTCCGCTCCGACGTGCCCCCGGCGCTCGAGGCGGTGATCCGCAAGTGCCTGGAGAAGCTGCCGGAGCAGCGCTACCGCCACGTCGGGGAGCTGGCGGAGGCGCTCGCGCCGTTCGCGACCGGGCGGGCCCGGCTCTCCGTCGACCGGATCAGCGGGATCTCGCGGAGCTCGGGGCCCCCGCGGCCGGAGCTCCCCTCGGCGAGCGGGGTGACCTCGCCGACCGTGGTGAACACGTCGCTGAGCACCTCGCCGACGTGGAGCGGGACGGTCGTGACGCGAAAGCGGCCGGTGGGGCTCGCCGTCGCGGCCGGCGCCTTCGTGTCGCTGATCGCCGCGGTCGCGGCCTTCGCGTTCCTGACGTCCCGCTCGCGCGGCGACGGCGCGGCGACGGAGGCGGCCGCCAGCGCCTCGGCCGCGCCGTCGCCGGCGGACGCCGCGGCACAGCCGGCGACCGCGCCCGCGTCGCTCTCACCGACCGTCACGCCCGGCGGCGCCGAGGCCCCCGCGCCGGTGGACGACCGCACGGCGGCGCCGGGCCCGGCCGAGATCGCCCCTGCGCCCCCCGCGGCGCCGGCCAGCGGCAAGCCCGCGGCGCCGCGCAGGCCGAGCGCCGCACCGCGACCTCCGGCCCCCACGCACGCCACGCAGCAGGCTCCGGCCACCCGGCCGCCCGCCGCCCCGGCCGCCGCGCCGTCCGGCGGCAACCTGTTCGACGATCGCAAGTGAGGACACCACCATGACGAGCCTGCCCGTGAAGCACCTCGGGCGCCTGCTGGCGCTCGCGATGTTCCTTGCCGCCCTCCTCTCGGGCGGCCGCGACGCGAGGGCCGACACGGCGGCCGCGCAGGCCCTGTTCGACGCGGCCAAGCAGCTGATGGCCCAGGGCAAATACGCCGACGCGTGCCCCAAGCTCGAGGAGAGCCAGCGGCTCGACCCGGGGATCGGCACGCAGTTCAACCTCGCTGCCTGCTACGAGCAGATCGGCCGGACGGCGAGCGCCTGGTCGATGTTCCTCGAGGTGGCCGGCGCGTCGAGGGCCGCCGGCCAGCTGGAGCGCGAGAAGGTCGCGCGGCAGCGCGCCGCCGCGCTCGAGCCGCGGCTCATCCGGCTGACGATCACGGCGCCGGCCGACTCCCCGGCCGACCTCCAGGTGAAGCGCGACGGCGCCCTCGTGGGGCGCGCGCAGTGGGGCACGCCGGTGCCCGTGGATCCCGGGAAGCACACGGTCGAGGCCTCCGCCGCCGGCCGAGCGCCGTTCGCGAGATCCATGGAGCTCACCCGGGCGGGCGCCTCGGAGACGCTGGCCATCCCGCCGCTGCCCGCGGGTGCGCCGGCGCGCGACGCAGCGCTCCCGCCGAGCGGCCCCGCCGCGCCTGCGGGCGCCGCCGCGCCCCCTCCGAGCGGCGCCCCGCTCGCGCCGGTCGCCGCGCACGCGCCGGCGCCCCCAGCCGCGCCGCTGACCAAGCGCCGCAACAAGGGGATGATGGTCACCGGCATCGTCCTGACGAGCCTCGGCACCATCGCCCTCCTGGGCGGGGGTCTTGTGATCGCCTCCACCCCCTCGTGCTCCGGCGACGGCTGCGAGTACGACCCCTCCAGCGACCCGTTCTCCGATGACGCGGGCTACGAGGAGGACGGCGCGGAAGGCGCCGGGGTCGGGCTCGTCGTCGGCGGGCTCGTCCTCGCCGGCGTCGGCATCCCGCTCGCCATCGTCGGCGGCCGCAAGGTGCCGGTGCAGCCCGAGAAGCAGGCTGCCTCCACGCCGGCGCCGCCGCCCGAGCTCGTCATCGGCCCGCGCTACGCCGGGCTCCGCTGGTCCATGTGAGGGGGCCGCGAGCGCTCATTCCGGATCGATGCGGTACACGGCGCCGCCGAGATCGACCACGTAGACCTCGCCGGCGCCGTCCTGCCCGAAGCTGGCGATGCTGTAGCCGAACGACCCGAGATCGTCCGTCCGGTCGACGGGCGCGGAGGCCACCCCGCCCTCATAGGTGAGCGTCCAGACCCTGCCGCTGCAGTAATCACCGTAGAAGTAGCTCCCCCGGAGCCACGGGATCCTGCTGCCCCGGTAGACGTAGCCGCCGGTGACCGAGCAATCCTCGATGACCCGCCCGGCGTGGCCGTACTCGACGGCAGGGAGCGTGATGGTCCCCTCGAGATCGCAGCTCTCCGCGGGGATGAAGCAGTGCGCGCCCTCCATCCGGCGCCAGCCGTAGTTCCTCCGTCCCTGCCCGGCCGGCTCGATGTTGATCTCTTCCCAGAGGCGGTGACCGACGTCCGCGATGTAGAGATCGCCCGTGCACGCGTCGAAGCTGAAGCGGTACGGGTTCCGCAAGCCATAGTCCCAGATCTCGGGCAGGACGCCTTCGCCCGTCATGTTCCCTTCCGGGATGCCGTACGGGTGTGTCGAGACGTCGAGGCGAAGGATCTTCCCGAGCAGCGTCGTGAGCGCCTGGCCATTGCCGATGTCGGCATGGTTGGGGCCGGCGTCGTTGTTGTCCCCGCCGTCGCCGAGCCCGAGATAGAGGAAGCCGTCGATCGGGCTGAACTCGAGCGAACCGCCGTTGTGGTTCCGATGTAGATCCACGACCTCGAGGTACGTGGCCACCGGGTCTGGACTGGCCACGTCCGGTCCCTCTCCCCGCGCGAACTCGACCACAAGCGCGTTGCCGCCCGTCGCCTTGTCCGTGTAGTGGACGAAGAAGCGACCGGTGTCCTCGTAATCCGGGTGGAAGGCGAGCCCGAGCAGACCGCGCTCGCCGTTGTCATTGAACAGGACGCGATCCCGGATATCGAGAAACACCTTGGGCTCCGCCGCTCCGTCGTCGAGGACGAGGATCTGGCCAGGCTGCGTCAGGAGGAAGAGCCGCGTGGGGTCGCCCGGCGCGGATTTCACGAGGAGCGGGTGATCGAGGCCGGAGACGACCGTCGTGAGCTTCAGCGCGCCCTCGTCCTCGCTCGGCGGCGCACAGCTGAATCCCGCCGCGGGCTCACCGCCGCCGCCGCCGCCAGCGCCGGTGCCGCCGGTGCCGCCGCTGCCGCCAGCGCCGCTCGCGCCCACCCCGCTGCCGCCAGCGCCGCTCGCGCCAGCCCCGCTGCCGCCACCCCCACTCGCGCCTGCTCCGCCGGCTGCGGCCGACGAGGTCCCGCCGGTCGTGCCGGGCGGCAGCGGAGAGATCGACTCCTCGCGCGAGCAGGCGATGAACGCGAGCTCGACCGCCAGAGAAAGCGCGAGGATCGGAAGGGGCGACAGGGCTGAGCTCGACGGCCTCATGGCTGGACGATATCGTAATCGAAGCCCAGGGCGGCGGAGATACGGTGTTGGAGGCACCCGCGCGCCCCGCCCGCCGCGCGCGCACGCCGGACGGCGCCGCTGCGGCCCCCCCTGACGCGCCTGTGCCGGCGTTCGGGGCGTGGCGAGATCGCGAAACGAGCCCCGCGATTCACGCATCGATATCGATGGAGCTGGCCCCATCGCCGCACTTCGAGCGAGGCCGAGCACACGAGAGCATGGCATCCGTTTTTCCGCGCTGGAGCAACACCGCTTTCCGACTCGCCATCGCCGCCGTCCTCCTCGGCGGCGCGGCGGCCGTGTCAGCGCCGATGATCTACGTGCGCTCGGACTGGAACACCGGGCGGCACCTGCCCGTGCAGCAGCCCGTGCAGTTCGACCACAGGCACCACGTGCAGGACGACGCCATCGAGTGCCGGTTCTGCCATCACACGGTCGAACGGACGGCCACGGCGGGCATGCCGGCGACAGCGGACTGCATGGGCTGCCACAGCCAGATCTGGAATCAGAGCCCCAAGCTCGAGCTCGTCCGGAACAGCTATTTCTCGGACACGCCGATCGTCTGGAACCGCGTCAACGACGTGCCCGACTTCGTCTATTTCAACCACGCGATCCACGTGAACAAGGGCGTCGGCTGCGTGACGTGCCACGGCCGCGTGGATCAGATGCCCGAGGTCCGCCAGGTGACGCCGATGACGATGGGCTGGTGCCTCGAGTGCCACAGGGCGCCGGAGCGCCACCTCCGCCCGCTCTCCGCGATCACGGACATGGACTGGGACCCCGGCCCCGACGCGGAGCGGATCGGCCGGCAGATCGCGCAGCAGCTCGGCGTGCGGCACCTCGTCCACTGCTCGGCCTGCCACAGGTGAGCGCGCGCGGGCGCGAGCGGAGCGACACACAGGGGATCATCGAGGAGCGACCAGGACACCTACGAGAGCGCGAGAGGACGAGGGGCCATGGGCGGCCAGCAGCGGAGCGCCGTCAGGGCGGCGGCGCGGATCCAACGATGACCTGAAGAGGGACGATGGCTGATCAGAAACAGATCCCGTGGAGCGCCGCGCTCGACGGCAAGACGGGTAAAGCGTACTGGCGCAGCCTCGCGGAGCTCCTCGAGTCACCAGAGCTCCTCGAGGCCGCGGCGCGGGAGCTCCCGGCGGGCGCGGGCGCTCCGGCCACGATGAGCCGGCGGCGCTGGCTCGAGCTCCTCGGCGCGAGCATGGCGCTCGCCGGCGTGTCCGGGTGCAGAGCGAGGGCTGGGGACAACATCGTCCCTTACGTGACGACGCCGCCCGAGGTGACGCCGGGCGTGCTCCGGTATTACGCCACCAGCCTGGATCTCGACGGGTTCGCGACGGGCGTCCTCGTCGAGAGCCACGAGGGGCGGCCGACGAAGGTCGAGGGCAATCCGCTGCACCCGGCGAGCCTCGGCGCGACCGGCGCCTACGAGCAAGCGTCGGTGCTCGGCCTCTACGATCAGCACCGCGCGCGCGCGGCGCGCCGCGGCGCGGCCCCGGCGACGTGGCGCGCGTTCGTCCAGCAGTTCGAGGGCGCCCGGAGCGATCGCGGCGCCGGGCTCCGGTTCGTCCTTCGGCCCACCGGCTCTCCGCTCCTCCTCGACCTCATCGGCCGCGTGAAGGCGCGCTATCCGGCGGCCCGGTTCACGTTCCACGCGCCCGCTCGGTCGGCGCACCCGGCGCGCGGGGCCGAGCTCGCCTTCGGCGCTCCGCTCCAGGCGCAGTACGACTTCCGGACAGCCGACGTCATCCTCGCGCTCGACGCCGACTTCCTCGCGTCGATGCCGTTCAGCGTGCGGTATTCGCGCCAGTTCGCGGAGCGCAGGCGCATCGGCTCGCCGACAGGCACCATGAACCGGCTCTATGTGATCGAGCCCGGGCTGACCCCGACGGGGAGCATGGCCGATCACCGCCTGCGCAAGCGGCCGAGCGACGTGCCGGCGATCGCCGCGGCGATCGCGGCCGAGCTGCTCCTGAGCGGGGGCGCTCGCCCGGGGCTCATGCCTCCCCAGGCGCTCGGCGCGCTCGATCCGCTCCGGGCGCGGGTCAGCGAGGCGGAGAGGCGCTTCGCCCGGGCGGTGGCGCGCGACCTCGCGCGCGGGGGCGCGGCGAGCGTCGTCGTCGCGGGGGAGCGGCAGCCTCCCGGGGTGCACGCGCTCGCGCACCTCATGAACGCGGCGCTCGGCAACGACCGCGCGGCGTGGACCACCGCGGGGACCTTGATCACGGCGGGCGCCGCCGAGCAGGACCTCATGGCGCTCGCCGAGGAGCTCCGCCGCGGCGCCGTCGATACCCTCGTGCTCCTCGAGAGCAACGTGGTGTACACGGCGCCCGCGGATCTCGAGCTCGCGGCGCGGCTCCCCTCCGTCCCGAGCCGGGTCTACCTCGGGCTCTACGAGGACGAGACCGCCGCGGGCTGCGACTGGTTCGTTCCCGCCGCGCACGATCTCGAGGCCTGGGGAGACGCGCGCGCGTACGACGGCACGAGCTCGCTGATCCAGCCGCTCATCGAGCCGCTCTTCCAGGGCAGGACCGCCGCCGAGGTGCTCGCGGTGTTCGCGGGCGAGACGCAGAAGAGCGCGCGCGACCTCGTGCGCGACGCCTGGGCCGCGCGCCGGGGCGGCGCCGATTTCGATGCGTTCTGGGAGGACGCGCTCCGGCGCGGGCTCGTCGAGGGCACCGCGGCCCCGCGCGAGGACGCCAAGCTGCGGCTCGACGGGGTGACCGCGGCGCTCGCGCAGCTCGTGGCGGCGGCCCCGCCGAAGGCGGACGCCATCGAGGTCGCCTTCTCGGCCGACGCGAGCGTCTATGACGGCCGGTTCGCCAACAACCCGTGGCTCCTCGAGCTGCCCGATCCCATGACCAAGCTCACCTGGGACAACGCCGCGCTGCTCAGCCCGGCGACGGCGAAGGCGCTCGGCCTCGAGAGCGAGGATGTCGTCGATCTCGAGCTCGGGGGGCGAACGATGTCGATACCGGTCCTCGTCGCGCCGGGGCACGCCGACGGCACGGTGTCGCTCTCGCTCGGTTACGGGCGCAGCGGCGCCGAGTCGATCGCCGCGGGGGTGGGGTCCGACGCGTACCGGCTCCGCACCACGGCCGCGCCCTTCTTCGCGGCAGGCGTCTCGGTGACGAAGCGGCCGGACCAGAAGCACAAGCTCGCCCTGACGCAGCGGCACTGGAGCCTGGAGGGGCGCCCCATAGCGCTCTCGGTCCCCCTCGCCGTCTACCGCGAGCACCCCGGCTTCACGGAGGCGCTCAAGGGGCCACAGCCGTCCCTCATGCCCCCGATGCCTCCCCCCGGGGCGCCGAAGGACCAATGGGCCATGACGATCGATCTCACGATCTGCACCGGCTGCAGCGCGTGCGTCGCCGCGTGCCAGGCCGAGAACAACGTCGTCGTGGTGGGCAAGGAGGAGGTCCTGAACAGCCGCGAGATGCACTGGCTCCGCATCGACACGTACGTGGTGGACAACCCGCGAGACCCGAGCGCCCCGGCCGTCGTCCACCAGCCCATGCTGTGCCAGCACTGCGAGAAGGCGCCGTGCGAGTACGTGTGTCCCGTGAACGCGACGACGCACAGCCCCGACGGGCTCAACGAGATGACGTACAACCGCTGCGTCGGGACGCGGTTCTGCTCGAACAACTGCCCGTACAAGGTCCGCCGCTTCAACTGGTTCGATTACGGCGAGCTCCGCGCGTACAACACGGGGCTCACGAAGCTCCAGCGCAACCCCGACGTGACGGTGCGGGAGCGCGGCGTGATGGAGAAGTGCACCTATTGCGTCCAGCGGATCCGCCGGGCGGAGATCGCCGCGCGGGTGGAAGACCGCGCGATCCGCCCCGGAGAGGTCGTCACCGCGTGCCAGCAGGCCTGTCCGACGCAGGCGATCCAGTTCGGCTCCCTCGCGCACGGAGAGACAGCGATGGTGGCGTGGCGGGGCGAGCCGCGGAGCTACGCGGTGCTCCACGACCAGGGCACCCGGCCGAGGACCATGTACCTCGCGCGCGTCGACAACAAGAACCCGGAGCTCGACGAGCCGTGACGGAGCCCCTCATCCTCGGCCGGCCGACCGACGAGCAGCTCTCCGAAGAGCTCCTGTCGGTCGTCTGGAAGCCGCGGTCCAGGCTGTGGTGGGCGGCGTTCGCCCTGACCGGCGCCGGGACGGTCGTGCTCGCGCTCGCCGTCCTCTACACCGTCACCACCGGCATCGGTGTCTGGGGAAACAACATCCCGGTGGGCTGGGCGTTCGGGATCATCAACTTCGTGTTCTGGATCGGCATCGGCCACGCGGGGACGTTCATCTCCGCGATCCTGCTCCTCCTGGAGCAGCGCTGGCGCACGAGCATCAACCGGTTCGCCGAGGCGATGACCCTCTTCGCCGTCGTCCAGGCGGGCCTCTTTCCGCTCCTGCACCTCGGCCGGCCGTGGTTCGCCTACTGGCTCGTCCCCTACCCCGCGACCCTGAGGGTATGGCCCCAGTTCAAGAGCGCGCTGCCGTGGGACGCCGCGGCCGTGTTCACGTACTTCACTGTCTCTCTCGTCTTCTGGTACATCGGGCTCGTCCCCGACTTCGCGGCCCTCCGCGACCGGGCTCCGAACCGCCTCCGCCGGGTCGTCTACGGCGTCCTGTCGCTCGGCTGGCGCGGCTCCGCCGCCACCTTCCGTCACTACCGGCTCCTCTACGGGTTGCTCGCCGGGCTCGCGACGCCGCTCGTGCTCTCGGTGCACTCGATCGTGAGCACCGATTTCGCGATGGCGCTCGTCCCGGGCTGGCACTCGACCATCTTCCCCCCGTTCTTCGTCGCCGGGGCCATCTTCTCCGGGTTCGCGATGGTGCTGACGCTGCTCATCCCGGCGCGCCGCATCTTCCACCTGGGGAACGTCGTCACCCAGCGCCACATCGACAACCTGAGCAAGCTGGCGCTCGTCACCGCCTGGATCGTCATCTACGCGTACATCATCGAGCTCTTCGCCGCCTGGTACAGCGGATCGGCGTACGAGATCCACCAGTTCTTCGTCGCGCGCCCCGCCGGGCCGAACGCCGCGATCTTCTGGGCGCAGATGATCTGCAACGTGCTCGTCCCCCAGCTGCTCTGGTTCCCGCGGGTCCGGAGGAACATGCCCTTGCTCTGGGTCATCTCGATCCTCGTGAACGTCGGGATGTGGTCCGAGCGGTTCGTGATCATCGTCATGGGGCTGCAGCGCGAGTTCATCCCGTCGGCGTGGCACGCCTACCACCCGACGTTCGTCGATATCTCGATGTTCATCGGGACGATCTGCTTCTTCCTGCTGCTCGTCCTGATCTTCCTCCGCCTCTTCCCGTTCATCCCCGTGGCCGAGGTCAAGGAGCTGAACCACGAGCTCAGCCACAAGGAGGATCACTGAGATGAGGAGAGGATTGCTCGCCGAGTTCGAGACGCCCGAGGCGATGCTCCGGGCGATCGCGGAGCTCAGGAGCCGGGGATACCGGCGGCTCGACGCGTTCACGCCGTACCCGATCCACGGCATCGACGAGGCGCTCGGGCTCCGCCGCTCGCCGCTCAACTGGATCATCCTGCCCTTCGCGCTCGCGGGCACCGCGGGCGGCTACCTCGTCCAGTGGTTCTGCAATGCGTTCGACTACCCGCTCATCGTGGGCGGGCGGCCCGCGCACGCGGCCCTGGCCTTCATACCGATCACCTTCGAGATGATGGTGCTCTCGGCCGCCCTCACCGGGTTCGTCGTGCTGCTCGTCCTCTCGCGGCTGCCCGAGCTCTGGCACCCTGTGTTCGACGTCCCCGGGTTCGAGCGCGCCTCCATCGATCGGTTCTGGGTCGGCATCGACGCCCGCGATCCAGCGCTCATCAGCCCCATCACCGAGCGAGATCTCACCGATCTCGGCGCCGTCACCGTGGCCTGGGCCGGAAAGAACGGAAAGGAGCGCTCATGACGCGCGGACGGCTCCTCTCGCTCTCCTGCCTGGCCGCGGCGCTCTGCCTCTCGTGCACGCCGGTGACCACCGCCGACGCCGAGCCCGGCGACGCTGACCTCTTGGATCTCGAGCGCATGCTCAGGCAGCGGCGCTTCGCGCCCTACCAGCCGACAGACCTCTTCGACGACGGCTCGGCCATGCGCCACCCGCCGGCGGGCGCCGTGCCGAGCGACCGCGTGACCGGCGCTCCCGGGCTCACCCACGGGTTCACGGGCGAAACGTACGTGGCGCGCATCCCGGTCCCGGTGACCATCGAGCTGCTCCAGTACGGGAAGGAGCGCTTCGAGATCCACTGCGCCGCCTGCCACGGGGTCGCCGGAGATGGCGAGTCGGAGGTCGCGCGCAACATGACGCTGCGGCGCCCGCCGTCCCTCGTCGACCCGCGCGTGCAGGCGTTCCCGCCCGGCCGCATCTACCGGGTCATCGTCGAGGGCTACGGCCTCATGCGCTCGTACGAGACGCAGGTCCCGCTGATGGAGCGCTGGGCGATCGTGGGCTATGTGAAGGCACTCGGGAAGAGCCGCGCCACCGCGCTCGACGCGCTCCCCCCGCCCCTCCGCGAGCGCGCCCGGAAGGAGCTCCAGTGAACCGGCGATTCCCCATCTTCCGGGGCGGCCGCGCGATCGTGTCGAGGTCCCTCGGCCTCGCGCTCCTCGGCGCCCTGCTCCTCGTCGTCGGCGCGTTCGTGGATCGGGAGCGGCTCTTCTACGCCTACCTCGCGGCCTACGCCTTCGCCGTGACCACGGCGGTCGGGGCGCTCCTGTTTCTCATGATCTGCCACGCCATGGCCGCGACATGGCCTGTGGCCGTCCGCCGCCTCGCGGAGGCGATCGTCGGGACGCTGCCGCTCCTCTGCGCGCTGTTCGTCCCGCTCCTGTTCGGCCTCGGTGCGCTCTACGGGGAGTGGCTCCGCCCCGAGTCGATCCCCGACGAGCACGTCCGATCCATCGTGCTCCACAAGACGCCTTACCTGAACCTCCCCTTCTTCCTCGTGAGGACGGGGATCTACTTCACGGTGTGGCTCGTCTTCGGCGCCCTGCTCCGGCGCGGCTCGATCCAGGGCGACGCGACCCCGGCGCTCGCGGACAGCCGGCGTCTCCGCGTGATCAGCGTCGCCGGCCTCCCGCCCGTCGCGCTCACGCTCTCGTTCGCGGCCTTCGACTGGCTCATGTCCCTCGCGCCGACGTGGGTGTCGACGATGTTCCCCGTCTACGTGTTCGCCGGCGGCTTCGTCGCGTCGATCGCGCTGCTCACGGTGCTCGCGTTCGCCGCCGAGCGCGCCGGGCTCCTGCCCGGGCTGAACGCGTCGCACTACTACGCGCTCGGCCGGCTCCTCCTCGCGTTCACCATCTTCTGGGCCTACGCCGCGTTCTTCCAGCTCCTGCTGATATGGATCGCGAACAGGCCCGAAGAGGTGGAGTTCTACGTCCTCCGCTCCCACGGCCCGTGGGCGGTCGTGTCTCTCATCCTCGTGCTCACGCGGTTCGTGATCCCCTTCCTGATCCTGCTCAACTACAGGATCAAGCGGCGCCCGGCCTGGCTGTCGGCCGTCGCCGCCTGGATCTTCGTCGCGCATTACCTCGACATGCACTGGCTCGTCGCGCCCGAGGCGCCCGGCGCTCGCGCGCCGTTCCACTGGCTCGACGCGGCGGCGCTCCTCGCCGTGGTCGGCTCGTGCGTCGCGTTCACCGTGCTGCGGGTGCGCGGCAAGCCGCTCGTCCCCGTCAACGACCCGGCGCTGCCGGCCGCCTTCCGCTACGAGAGCGTATGACGTCCAACTATCGCCGCCCCGACGTGCACCAGGAAGAGGATGTCGTCCAGTGGAAGACGATCCTCGCCGTCGCGCTCGCCGTCGTCGTGATCTTCATCGTCCTGGGGCTCTGGGCCTGGATGCTCATGCGCGGGCGCGAGGCGGAGCTCCGCCCCGCGGGGAGGAGCGCCGAGCGCGGCCGTGAGATCTCCCTGCCGCGCGGCGAGGTGGCCGGGGTGGATCAGCGCATCTTCCGGCGCGAGGAGATGGGCGAAGAGGGCGTCGGTACGGCGCTGAACCGCCGGAAGCGCGAGGAGCTCGGCCGCTTCGGCTGGGTCGACCGCAGCCGCGGGCTCGCGCAGATCCCGATCGAGGACGCGATGAATCTCGTCGTGGAGGAGAGCCGCTGATGAGGATGCAACACCTGTCCACGACGGCGTTCCTCGCGCTCGTGCTCGCGCGCGCGCCGATCGCGGCCGCCGCCGATCCGCCGTCGCTCCCGCCCGCCGCGCGCGAGGCCGACATCGAGGAGCGCCTCGGGAGCGCCATCGGCACGGCGCTCCACTTCACCGACATGGACGGGCGGCGCGCCCCGCTCGCCGAGCACTTCGACGGGCGGCGGCCGGTCCTCCTGGTCCTCGCCTATTACCGCTGCCCGACGCTCTGCGGCCTCGTGCTGCGCGGCCTGGTCGCCGGCATGGCGAAGCTCGATTACCGGCTGGGCGAGGACTACCGCGCGCTCACGGTGAGCTTCGATCCGCGGGACACCCCGGCCACGGCGGCTCGGAAGAGGACAGCCGCGCTGTCGGCCCTCGGCCTGGCCGGCGCGCCGACGCCGGAGACCTGGCCCTTCCTGACCGGCGCGCTGCCCGAGATCCGCGCGCTCGCCGGCGATCTCGGCTTCCGGTTCGCGTACGACCCCCGGACGGAGCAGTACGCGCACCCCGCCGCCGTCTTCGTCCTCACGCCCGAGGGCCGCATCTCGCGGATCCTCTATGGCATCGAGTTCTCCCCCCTCGATCTCCGCCTCTCGCTCCTCGAGGCGAGCCGGGGGCAGATAGGCACCCCGCTCGAGCGCGTGCTCATGACGTGTTATCGCTACGACCCCGCGAGCCGCCGGTACGGCCCTTATGTGGCCGGCTTCCTGAGGCTCGGCGGGGCCGCCATCCTGACCTGGGTCGCCGCGGTGGTCGCCTTCTTCGGCTGGCAAGGGCGGCGGCGCAGGAGACAGGAGCGCGCGCGATGAACGAGCTCTTGCGCCAGCTGCTCTTCTTGCCCGAGCAGCGCTCCTCGCTGGCCCGCGAGATCGACGGGCTGCACTACTTCGTCATCCTGGTGACGATGGGCGGCGCCGCCCTCATCACGCTCATCGGCGGGTATTTCCTGATCCGCTATCGCCGGCGGCTCCAGGACACGCCGCGGCCGCACCCCGGGGTGTTCGCGCGGCCGGCGCTCTTCCTCGAGACGGTGTCGCTCTTCGCGCTGGGCTTCCTCTTCCTCACGTTCTGGACCATCGGCACGCGCCAGTTCGCCGACCTGCGCACGGCGCCGGACGACGCGCTCGACGTCTATGTCACGGGGAAGCAGTGGATGTGGAAGTTCGGCTATCCGGGGGGAGACAGCGAGATCTCGGTGCTCTACGTCCCCGCGCACAGGCCGGTCCGGCTCATCATGACGTCGCGCGACGTCATCCACAGCTTCTACGTGCCCGCGTTCCGCATCAAGCAGGACGTCATCCCTGGCCGGTACACCACGGCCTGGTTCGAGGCGAACGAGCCCGGCGCTTACCCCATCCTCTGCACGGAGTTCTGCGGCACGAGCCACTCCGAGATGCGCGGCCAGGTGATCGCGCTCGACCCGGTCGACTACGAGCGCTGGCTCGCGGGCGGCCTGGCGAGCGCCCCGGCGTTCGCGCAGGAGGCCGCCGCCGAGGCGGAGAACGAGCTCGCCGAGGCGGAGCCGACGATGCCGAGCCGCGGCGAGCGCGCCGCCGCGAAGCACGGCTGCCTCCGCTGCCACACCCTCGACGGAACACCGCACGTCGGCCCGAGCTGGGCCGGGCTCTACCGCGCTGTCGTGCCGCTCGAGTCCGGCGGCGAGCGCGCCGCCGACGAGGCCTACATCACGGAGTCGATCATGGATCCGCTCGCCGCGCTGCACCGCGGGTTCCCGCCGGTCATGCCGTCCTATCTCGGACAGATCGCGCCGCCCGACGTCGCCGCGATCATCGAGCTCATGAAATCGATCCGCGACGTCCCTCACGGCCCCGACGTGCCGTGGGACGGCGGGGTCCCTGGGAGCAGCGTCACGCCGGAGGGGGTAGCGCCATGATCGCCCACGAGGTCGAGGGGACAGCGCCCGTCCACGGCGCGCACGAGGTCGATTATCTCCGCGCCGGCGCGGGCGTGCGGTCGTGGCTGCTCACGACCGATCACAAGCGCATCGGGATCATGTTCTACGTGCTCGTGGCGCTGATGCTCCTGCTCGGCGGCGCCTTCGCGCTGGTCCTCCGGACCGAGCTCCTGACCCCCGGGCCCACCGTGATCAGCGCGGCGGTCTATAACCGCATGTTCACGCTCCACGGCGTGGTCATGGTCTGGCTCTTCATGATCCCGTCGATCCCGAACATCTTCGGGAACTTCGTCCTCCCGCTCATGATCGGCGCCAAGGATCTCGCCTTCCCGCGCCTCAACCTGGCGAGCCTCTACGTCTACGCGATCGGCGCCGTCATCACGCTGGCGGCGACGATCGCCGGGGGCGCCGACACCGGCTGGACGTTCTACCCGCCGTACAACACGACGACGCCCGCGGGCGTCCTCCCGGTCGTGATCGGCATCTTCATCCTCGGCGCCTCGTCGATCATGACGGCGGTGAACTTCATCGCCACGACCCACACGATGCGCGCCCGCGGGATCAGCTGGGGACGCGTGCCGCTCTTCGTGTGGGCCATCTACAGCACGAGCATCATCATGCTGCTCGCGACGCCCGTCCTCGGCCTGACGATCCTGCTCGTCGGGCTGGACCACATCTACCATTTCGGCGTCTTCGATCCGACGCTCGGCGGCGATCCCGTGCTGTTCCAGCACCTGTTCTGGTTCTACTCCCACCCTGCCGTCTACATCATGGTGCTCCCGGCGCTCGGGGTCATCAGCGAGGTGGTCTGCACCTTCGCGCAGCGGCAGCCGGCGTCCTACTGGGCGATCGCCCTCTCGTCGTTCGGCATCGCGTTGATCGGGTTCGCGGGGTGGGGGCACCACATGTTCGTGGCCGGGATGAGCGAGCTCGACGCCGGGATCTTCGGCGCGTTCTCGATGTTCATCGCGATCTTCTCCGCCATCAAGGTCTTCACCTGGGTGGCGACGCTGCACAAGGGGGCCATCCAGTTCAACACCCCGATGCTCTATTTCTTCTGGTTCCTGTTCCTCTTCGTCTTCGGCGGCATGACCGGCGTCGCCGTGGCCACGCAGTCGCTCGACGTCCACTGGCACGACACCTATTTCGTCGTCGCCCACTTCCATTTCATCATGGTGGGCGGCACGCTCACCGCGTTCCTCGCGGCGGCGCACTACTGGTTCCCCAAGATGTTCGGCCGCGCCTACTCGGAGCCGATGGGGCTGCTCACGTCGTTCGGGGTGTTCCTTGGGTTCATCCTGACGTTCCTCCCCCAGTTCCTGGCGGGCAACGCCGGGATGCCGCGCCGCTATTACAGCTATCCGGCGGAGTACCAGTGGCTGAACGTCCTCTCGACGGGCGGGGCCTACCTGCTCGCGGGCGCGCTCGTGCTCGCGCTGGTGAACCTCCTCATCGCCCTGCGCTGGGGGCCGCGCGCCAGCGCCAATCCATGGAGGTCCCGGAGCTACGAGTGGATGACGCCGCCCGTCCCGCCGGAGCACAACTTCCCCGTGACGCCGGTCATCGATCGCGGCCCGTACGACTACCACCTGACCGAAGAGGAAGCCCATGCCCGAGTCTCAACCGCCCGCTGAGCAGCTCGCGCCGGCGCGGCTGGCCATGCAGTTCGAGGATCTCGAGAAGCAGACCCACGCCGCGCATTTCGGCATGTGGATCTTCCTCGCCAGCGAGGTCCTGCTCTTCGCCGGGCTCTTCGCCCTCTACGCCTCCTACCGCGCGGTCTTCGGCCACGAGTTCAGCGCCGGCGTCGCGCACAACAACGCCGTCATCGGGACCGCGAACACCGCGATCCTCCTGACGAGCAGCCTGCTCGTCGCGCTGAGCGTCTACGCCGTGCGCCTCGACCGGCCCACGATGGCCGGCCGCCTCCTGCTCGGCGCCATCGCGCTCGGCCTCGCCTTCCTCGTGCTGAAGGGCGTCGAGTACACCCAGCACTTCCACGAGGGGATCTTCCCCGGCGCGGCCTACCGCTTCGAGGAGCTCCCGTATGCCGGCGCGAAGATGTTCTTCACCCTCTATTTCCTGACGACCGGGCTCCATGCGATCCACGTCACGGCGGGGCTCGTGGTCCTCGGCTGGCTCACGTGGGGGTGCTTCCGGCGCCGGTACGGCGCGGGCAACGACACGCACATCGAGCTCGGCGGCCTCTACTGGCACCTGGTCGACGTGATCTGGATATTCCTCTGGCCGATGCTCTACCTGATGCACTGATGCACCGCTAACGGCACGTTGCGCCCATGACCGTCAAGCACCTCTCCTCGCGGACCTACGTGATCGTCTGGCTCCTCCTGATGGGGCTGACGCTCGCGTCGTACCTCCTCTCGCTGGCCCACCTCGGCGCGGCCGACGTCGTCGCGGCGCTGCTCATCGCCACGGTGAAGACGCTGCTCGTGCTGCTCTTCTTCATGCACCTCATCGAGCAGCGCTTCACGAACGCCCTCCCCATGATCGTGGCGGCGCTCCTCGTCGGCCTGATGCTCACGCTGATGCTCAGCGACGTGACGAGCCGCCAGGCGATCATGCAGCGGCCGACCCCGCTGCCCCGGCCGCCCGCGGCCACGCCTCGATGACGGCCGCGCCCCGGTGATCCGTCCGTCGCGCGAGCGCGCCCGCCGGCGGGGCCGTAGCGGGCCGCCGTCCCGCCGTCGCATCAGCGCCTGCCGCTGAATCGGCTCATGGCCCGAGCGCGAGAGCGCTCGCGGGCTCCCACGAGCGCGGTGAAACACACACTCGGAGCGTCATTTTCCTTTCCTGCTGACAAACCTCGCCTCCGGGCCCGCCATGGATCGCCCTGGCACCTCGCTTGCTCGACCCAGCCTTGGAGCGCGCGAGAACGGAACCTTGCGCCAACCTGTGCCAAAAGAAAGGACGGATCGAACCATGGCCATGCAGAAGAAGCGAAAGGTGCTGAAGGCGCCGTTCATCGTGACCGTCGCCGCGGCGGCCTCGCTCGCGGGCGCGGTGGCCCTGCCGGGGTGCAATCCCACGGTGACGAGCGGCAGCTGTCCCGAGTCGGCGCCGGAGGTCGGCTCGAGCTGCGAGGACGACGGCCTCACGTGCAACTATGGTAAGGAGTCGTGCGGCCTCCCGATCGACAGCACGTGTGTGAGCGGGGAGTGGATTGAGGGACCCACGGTGGCCTGCAACCCGCCGCCGCCGGAGTGCCCCGCGGAGGTGCCGAAGGCCGGCAGCGCCTGCGAGGAGCGCGGGAAGACCTGCCACTATGACACCACCGGTTGCCCCTCGGTGGTGACGTGCGGTGACGACGGCACGTGGTCCGAGCCGATCTCGCCGGCCTGCAACCCGCCGCCGCCGGAGTGCCCCGTGGAGGTGCCGAAGGCCGGCGGCGCCTGCGCGGAGCCCGGGACGACCTGCCACTATGACGCCACCGGTTGCCCTGCGGTGGTGAGCTGCGGTGACGACGGCACGTGGTCCGAACCGATCTCGGCGGCTTGCAACCCGCCGGCGCCGGTGTGTCCCGAGGTGATGCCGACGGACGGGGATCCCTGCGCGGCGGCGAGCGGGCCCTGCCCCTACGAGATGATGACCGGCTGCGGCCCGATGCCGACCCAGGCCATGTGCGTTCAGCAGAAGGACACCTGGAGCTGGCAGGTGGCCGAGGTCTTCTGCAACCCGCCGCCCCCCGCCGTCTGTCTCAACGCCGCCACCGAGGACGCGTGCGAAAACCTCGGGCCGGCGTGTCGCTGGCTCACGCCGGGCTGCGGCGACGCGTCGACGACACCCGTGCTGGCCGAGGCAGGCTGCTTCCCGAGCCAGGGTTGCGAGGTCGACGAGGCGTGTCCGGGCGGGACGCGCTGCCAGGAGCTCGTCATCAACCCCTGTTACAAGCAGGCCTGTGACGCGTGCGGCTCGACCATCCAGGTGTGCGCGCCGCCTGGCGGGCGCCCGAGCGCGTCGCCGTGAGCTCGTCCAGGGGCGGCGAGCGCCCGTCTCCCGTCTTGCCGCCCCCGGACTCCCCGCCTAGCGTGATCCCATGACGGACGCCTCCGACGCAGAGCAGGACAGCGACGCTGACGCGGAGGCGCCGCGCGGGCAGCGCGCCCCCCTCCCTCCCGCGAGCGACGCGGTGCGCGCCGAGTGGGGGCGGCGCGTCGAGGCCGAGTACCGCTCGGCGGCGATCACGCAGCACCTCACGCTCTGGCTGATCCAGATGGGCGCGTCGCCGGATCTCATCGACGACGGCCTCCGCATCGTCAAGGACGAGCTCGCGCACGCGCGCCTCAGCCATCGCGTCCACGCCCGCGCGGGCGGCGGCGCCTTGCCGGCGCTCCGCCGCGAGACGCTCGGGCTCAGGAGCAGCGGAGACGAGCCGCTCGAGATGTCCGTCGCCCGGGCGGGCGTGGAGGTGTTCTGCCTGGGGGAGACGGTCGCGGTCCCGCTCTTCAAGGTGCTCCGCGAGGGGTGCACCGTGCCTGTCGCGCGCCGGGCGCTCGATCGCATCCTGCGCGACGAGGTGCGGCACCGCGACTTCGGCTGGACGCTGCTCCGTTACCTGCTCGAGCAGCCGTGCGCGCCGGCCGTGCGGCAGCTGGTCGAGCGCGAGCTCCACGCCATGTTCACGCGGCTTCGCAGGAGCTACATGCCCCCTGGCGGCGCGAGGCGCGCGGCGATGTCCGACGACGACCGCGCCTGGGGCCTGATGCCGCCCGCGCGGTACGGCGAGATCCTCGAGCGCGCCGTGGAGCGGGACTACGCGCCTCGCTTCGGCGAGCACGGCCTCGACGCTGTCGCCGCGTGGCGCGCGGCGACAGCGCCGGACAGGTCCGCCGCGCCCCCCTGAGCCGGACGGCGGCGGGCGATCCGGCGGAGAGGACGCGAGCTCAGGCCGTGAAGACCGGACTCGGGCTCAGGTCGTGAAGACGCCGAACTCGGGGCTGTAGATGACCACGCCTCGGGCGCGCTCCAGCGCGCCCTGCGCGAGCTCGATCGCCATGAACGCCTCGTCCGCCGCGTACTCGTTGCCGAGGCCGTACAGGCTGGCCTTCTCGAACCCGAACCGAGCGTAGTACTCGGGCGCTCCGAGGACGACGGCGAACGCGAAGCCGGCGTCCCTGCACGCCGCGATCCCCCGCCGCGCCAGCGCGGAGCCGATGCCGCGGCCCGCGAGCGCAGGCGAGACCGCGAGCGGCGCGAGGCCGACGCCTTTGCCGGGGACGCCGTCGCCGGCGATCGTCACGGGGCTGAACAGGACATGTCCGACGATGCCGGTGTCCGTCTCCGCGACCAGCGAGACGGCCGCGCGCCCCGCGTCCCGCAGCCTGTCCACGAGATCCGCCTCGAGCGTCGAGGGAAACGCGGCGAGGTGAACGGCGCGGATCCCCGCTTCATCGCCCGCGCGCTCCGGCCTGACGTGCATCATCGACGCACCCCGCCGGGCCGGCGCCGCTCCGCGGATCGGCCTGCGCGAGGGGCAGCGTCCGGCGCGATCCCCCGCCCGCGAGCCGCGTCAAGCGCCAGGGAGGGCGCGGTTATGACAGACCATGTCCCACCGGGTCGACACCTCGATAACGCCCCTTGCTCTCCAGTTCTCCACAGGCGTTCTCCACAGGACATCCCCTGGACGACAGCTGGATTCTGTCGATTACCTTCGCCGCGCGCGCCGCGTCTCGTCATGGCCATTCGCACAGCCTAGCGGAACGCCGCGCCGCAGGGTGAACCGGCGCCCGGCGACACACGTAAACATACGAAATTACAATGATTATCACGGTCGCAGGCACCGCCGTCCGCCCCTGACGGGTTGGGACAATGTCCGTCCGATCGATCCCTTTCCCGACGGGTCGAAGATGACTATCCATGGTAGACATCAAGAACGCGGCGCGACGGCGTGTCTCTCGCACGAGCGTGTAAATGGCGCGCCCGAATGCTTCGTTTTGGAGGAGACTTCATGGAAAAGATCTCGCTCACGTACTTTGTCGACTTCGTTCTCAAGGCCGGGACGCCCAAGCTGACGGGCGTCAGGGAGTTCAAGGAGCGGAAGGACGAGCTCCACACGGACTTTTACAGGCAGGTGCGAGAGGCGATCGTCGACATGCACAGGAGCGGAAAGCCCACCAGCGTGCTCGACGGCTTCCTCGCCGCGCAGCACGACGAGCGGCGCCGCCGCATCTACCCGTCGGTGGTGAACGGATATCGCAAGTTCCTCGCCTCGACGAGGATGACGTGGTTCGAGCCGCCGGCGTCGACGTACCGCCTCGGCGATCTCGAGATCAACGTCAACCCGGAGCTCGGGCTCGTCATCGATGGGACGCCGCATGTCATCAAGATGTATTTCCGCGGGGAGCCCCTGTCGTCCAAGCGCGTCTCGGTCGTGCTGAACCTGCTCATGAACGGGCTCGCGGAGAGCACGCCGGGCGGCGCCTTCGCGGTGCTCGACGTGCGGAACGCCAAGATTCACACCTTCAAGGTGCCGAACCCGCGGCTCAGCCTGCTCCTCCGCGGCGAGGCGGCCTCCTTCGCCACCATCTATACCGGGCTGTGATCGCGGCGCCGCCGGGCGGGGCGGCGCCGCGCAGACATCACACCACGTCGTCTCCCGGCGTCCACCGAGCCCACGACGCCCACCGCGATACCGGCGTTGCCGCGCCGCGCGCCCTCCGCCGCTCGACCGGGCGGGGGAGCGCGGCGCGCGCGCCCCGCCCGGAGCAGGACGCGCACCGGGTGGACGCGGGAGCCGAAAGGTCGATGTCACGACGACGACGCCGTGACGCGACGACGTGATGACGCGACGCCGCAATGAATGGCGCACACGCAATCGAGCTGTAGGAGATCGACGCCACTGGCCTCATCGCAGAACGTACGCGGAATGTACGCGGAATGTACAAGCAGAGTAAAAATGACCGATTCAGAGAAAGAGAACTACGATCGCTCGGGCAGTTTCGTTTATCCTCGGGCTGCCATGGACCGCCGCGCGCAGATCACCGCAACCCCGCTTCATGTGCCCAGCATTCTTGTGGTCCTTGATCCCGCGTGGCCGGCGCTCTTCAGCCTGTGCCTCGCGGTGGCGCCGGGCTGCGGGGTGCTCCTGCACCGCTGCGACGCGGCCACCGCCGCGACGATCGCCGCCGAGCGGCGGCCGCTCGCGATCCTCCTGTCCAACAGCATCTACGCGAGGGATCCTGCCGATTTCGAGGCGCTCGCCCGGGACGTCCACTCGACGCTGCTGCGGCTCGATGAGGAGGTCAGCGAGCGAGAGCTCGAGGCGATGCTGCACGGCGCGCTGCGCGAGACGCGCGAGATGAACGCGCCGCGCGACGCGGGTCGGCGCGACGAGGGAGGCGGGCGCTACACGATGATCGGGGCGCAGCGCAGCGAGACCTTCGGCCACAAGGCGGCCTCGGGCGCGGACTCCCGCGCACCGCAGCGGGCGGGCGCGAGCGCGGATTCTCGCCTCGCGCCGCAGGTCCGCGACAGGTCGACGAGCCAGAGCACGCTGCCGCCGCCATCGGCGCGCTCCGCCGCTCCGCTGTCGGCCCGGGCGCCCCTCGCGAGCCACGCGCTCACGCCGGTGCCCCCGTCGAGCGCGCCGCCTTCGTTCCGCTCCCCGCCGTCGGTGCCCTCCGCGCCGCCGCTGGCGCGCACGCAGCCGAGCGCGTTCGCGCCGGGCGGGTCGCCATCGGCACCGCCGCCCTCCGCCCGCCCGCTCTCGAGCCCCGCCTATGCGTATGCGGAGGGCGCCGGGGGCGGCCGCCTGTCGAGCCTGCCTCCGCCGTCGCGCCCCGAGCCCCTGTCGAGCCCGCCTCCGTCGATGCGCTCGCAGCTCCTGTCGGGTCCACCTCCGTCGACGCGCGCGCAGCCGAGCGTGCCGCCGGTCCCCTCGTCGCGCCCTCTGCCGGGGGGCCCTGCGGCGCGTCGACCCACGCCGACGCCGTCGAGCGCGCCGGCAGGGCCGCCGTCCTCCAGGCGCAGCCTGCCGAGCCCGCCGTCCTTGCGCACGATGGCGAGCTCGCCCGCCTCGGTGCGCTCCGTCCCGCCCGGCACGCCCTCGAGCGCCGAGCCCCCGCCGTCGATCAAGACGATGGGCCCCCTGTCGGCGCGGATGGCCCCGGCGTCCTCGGTGCGCCCCGAGCTGTCGCCGCGCTCCGGCGTGCGAGAGCGGGGCAGCGAGGAGCTAGATGCCGTGTTCGAGGATCAGAAGCTGCCGCTCGACGCGCTCGCGCGGAGCAACCGCGGCACCACGACCACGCGCTGAACCGCGGTCCAGCGCGTCTTCCGCCCCCCTCTTCACCAAGCAGAGCGACAGCAGAGCGGCGGTCACCCGCACAGGAGACGGGCCCAGATCGGCGTTTTCGGCGCGGAAGCGCACTCCGGTGCGCTGAGCACCAAAAACGTCGAGGTGGGCCCGTATCCGAAGCGGGTGACCGCCGCTCGCTCTAGCGGGGGCGGGTGAGCCACGATGCGGTGGAGCCCGCGGCGCGCCCGAGCAGATCGCTCGCGATGTCGAGCAGCGCGGGCGGGGCGGGCGCGCCGAGATCGCGGCCGAGATCGACGAGGATGCGGTCGACGCACTCCATCGCGCTCGAGGCGGCGAGATCCATCCCCGCGCCGCGCCCGCCGGCCGCGCGCCCCGCGAGGTACAGCCCCCTCACGGGCGTGTACACCGCCGGCCGCGCGCGGCCGACCTGGCCAGGCGTCTGCGCCGTCCCCGACGCGAGCTCGCCGCCCGGAGCGCACGCATCTCCGCCTCCGTCCGGGGATGATCCGTCGACGAAGATCGCCTGGGAGAGCACACCGGGCACCGCCGCCGACAGCGCGCGCAAGAGATCGTCGACCGTCGCGCCGGGTCCGCCGCGCGAGGCGCCGCCGCTCCCCCCCGGTACGGCGCACGCGCAGAGGAGCTCATGCCCAGGCGGCGCGAGCGACGGGTCGAAGCGCGTCGGCGCGAGGCAGTAGAATGGAAACGCTGGCGCGCCGGCGCCGCCGGCGAGACCGGCGAGCGCGCCCGCCGGGACGAGCCGCCTGCGCAGCCCGATCTTGACCTCGACCAGCCTCGGCCGAGGCGCGATCGCACGGACGCGCGCCACGTAGGCGTCGGGGAAGTGCGGCTCGCCAACGAGGCCCGACACGGTGCGCAGGAGCCCGGCCGCGCTCACAACGATGCGCGCGGGGAGCGCCGTTCCGTCCTCGAGCTCGACGCCCTGCACGCGACGATCGCGCACCAGCACGCGGCGCACGGTCGCGCCCGTCCACACGGCAGCGCCGAGCTCCCGGGCCAGGCGGCAGAAGACCTCGGGGATCCGCGAGGCACCTCCCTCGGGATAACGCTGCCGGCCGGCGCGGGCGAGCCGGCGCAAGGAGAACAGCGCCTCGCCCGCGGACGCCTCGGCTCCTGGCAGCAGCAGCGGCAGGCCAAGCAGCCCGCCGAGCCGAGCGGCGGCCGCGGCGCGCGGGATGAAGCGGGCCACGTACGCCTCGGCCGTCACGTCGTCGCACGCGGCCAGATCGACGTCGCGCATCGCCGCCGCGTGCGCGAAGAGACGCGCGGCGCCCGCGGCCTCCAGCGGGGTGAGGTCGAGGCCGCGCGCGAGATCCAGGGCGGTCCCGGCGAGCCGGAGGAGATCTGCCCGCAGGACGACGCGGCGAGCGCGCGCGGTCCCGGCGCGGGCGCCCGTGAAGCAGAGCGCCGCCGGCTCGTCGCTCTGCTGGAAGGTGACCGCGTCGCCCTGGCCCACGCGGCGGAGCACGTCGCCGAGCGGGCCTTGCTCGCCGCAGCCGAGCATGTGCGTGGCTGTGTCGATACGGAAGCCGTCCCTCTCGTAAGCGGCAGAGGATCCGCCCAGCCGGCGCTCCTTCTCGACGAGCAGGGTGGGGATGCCGGCGTGCGCAAGGAGGAGCGCCGCGGCAGCGCCGCCGACGCCAGAGCCGATCACCACCGCGCGCAAGGGAGCCTCGTCCATGACGTCACGAGAACATATCGCGGAGAGCCCGCGCGGCGCGCGCCGCGCCACCGGCAATCACGCGGAAACCGCGCTGGAATCACGCTGGCAGGCGCCAGGAGACGCTGGCAGGCGCGAGGCCACGCGAGGGGAGGCCGCGGGATGCGAGGAGGCGCGTGAGCCACGTGGGAGGACGCGGGGCCGCGCGAGGAGACACCGGGCTACGCGGAATCACGCAGGGCAAGGCGGCGCAGCACACCACGATCGACAAAGCGCCGAGGCGCGCGCCGAGCGTTGACCCTCGAGAGCGGCCCCCCGTAGAGTGTAGCCTTGCAGCCGACGTGCCCGCTATGAAGACCTGCCCGCAGTGCCATCAGCGTTACCCGGCCGACAGCGCCTTCTGCTTCATCGACGGCTCGTCGCTCGTCTCCGAGAAGGATCCCCGCATCGGGACGTCGATCGCTGGCCGGTACGTCATCGAGCAGGGCCTCGGGATCGGCGGGATGGCCACGGTCTACAGGGCATACAACAAGCTGATCGGCACCCCGTGCGCCATCAAGATCCTGAACCGCGAGTTCGCGCAGGACACGACGACGCGGGAGCGCTTCCGGCGCGAGGCGCGGCACGCGCAGCGCCTCGCGCACCCGAACATCATCGAGATCTTCGATCAGGGCGACACCGACGACGGGCTGCCCTTCCTGGTGATGGAGCTGCTCCAGGGGACGAGCCTCGCCGACGTCGTGGAGCGCAGCCGGGTGCCGCTCGCGCGGGCCCTGCCCATCTGGGTGCAGATGGCGCGCGCCCTCGGCCGAGCGCACGACTTCGACGTCGTGCACCGCGATCTCAAGCCGGAGAACGTGTTCCTGATGAAGGGCGACTGGGTGAAGCTCCTCGACTTCGGCATCGCCCGCTGCGCGCAGGACGCGCGCCTCACGAACCTCGGCGAGATCTTCGGCACACCGCAGTACATGGCGCCAGAGCGCAGCACGACGATCGACGCTGGCCCCCCGGCGGACCTCTACTCGCTCGGGGTCATCATGTTCGAGATGATCACGCAGCGGCTGCCGTTCGACGCCCCGGATCCGGCGAGCTGGATCCTGAAGCACATGAACGAGCAGCCGCCGCACCTCAAGGAGCTGGCTCCGGAGATGCCGGACGCGCTCGACCGCCTCGTCAGCGCCCTGATGGCGAAGGAGCCCTCCGAGCGCCCCGTCGACGCGTACCGCGTGCTCGCGGAGCTCGAGGAGATCGCGGCCGCGGGCCGGATCGCGCTCCCCCCGCCGCCGGAGGCGATGCCGCGCGACTCGGCGGTGCGCTCGAGGGGCGCCGGGCGCGATCCCTGGGTCAGCCGGCTCGAGCTGTTCGAGCGGATGACGGCCCGCGCGTTCGGCGCGTCGGCGCCGGGGGAGATCCAGCGGCAGCTCGAGGCGCTGCGCGGCGTCGTGCGGGAGCACGCCGACCTCCGCTCGAGGGCCCTCGACGAGCAGCGGCGCCTCGAGGGCGTCGCCGAGGAGTGGCGCGACGGCCGGATGCAGATCGGGCGGGCGATGGACGCGCTCACGGTCGACGCCTCGCTCACGCGCGAGGAGGCGCGGTCGTTCCGCGCCAGGGTGGCGCCGCTCAGCGCGGCGACGCAGGCGTTCGTCCCCGAGGTGCTGATCGCGCACAAGGAGGCCGTGCGCTGGGAGGGCCGGTGCGGGTTCGCCGAGCCCTACCTCGAGCTCGCCGCCAGCTACCGCAAGCTCGCCGAGCTCGTCGAGGGCTGGTACGCGTCGCGCAAGGCGGACTACGAGGCGGAGAGCGAGGCGATCGCCCGCGAGCACGAGGTGGCCGAGGTGGACGCGCAGATCAAGAAGCTGCGCGAGCGCCTCGAAGAGCTCGACCGGCAGCTCGAGGCGCGGCGCCGGGAGTCCCAGGAGCGCATCGCCGAGATCGGGCGGAGGGTCGATCAGCTCGACGCCGAGCTGCTCCACCTGGCCAGCCGCTTCTGCGCGCCGCTCCGATCGAAGCCGGAGCTCGGCACGCTCTTCGTGGAGCTCGAGCGGCTCGCCGGCTGACCGCTCCGCGCCGGCGCGCCCCGGGCGCACATCGTGGCGGCGTGTCGCAGGTCGCGGCGCTCCGGCGAGGACTCCCCTGCGGCGCGCGTGGATCCGGCTCGGACGCGCCCCCGCGGAGCTCGACCCGGCGGCGCGGCGTTCCTCCGCCGCCAGCCGTCACGCCGCGCGCCAGCACGGTCGCCGCGCCCCGTGCGTACTAAGCTACCCGCCGTGACGCCCGACCCCGCACCCGACGAGGCGCGGCGCTCCTCGCCGACGCGCCCACCGCGCCCGCCGCGCGCGCCGGGACGCGCGCGCCGCGCCGCGTCCGCCGTCGCGGCGGCGCTCGGGCTCACGCTGACGTTCGCGGGCGCCGCGGCCGTGGGCGTCGCGCTCCACCTCGACACGCCCGCCGCGCGCCGCGTGGCCCGCGACGCCACGAACCGGCTCCTCGGCTCGCTGTTCCAGGGGCGGATCGTCGCTGACGAGATCGACGCGCTCGGCCTGGGCGGCGTGCGGATCCGTTCCGCGGTCGCGCTCGATCCACGCGGGAACAAGGTGATCCGCGCGAGCGGCCTCGAGGCGCGCGCCGACGTGCTCGCGATGCTCCGCGGCGCGCTCTTCGGCGCGGGCGCGCTCCGCATCGAGGTCCCGTACATCCGGGTCGAGCAGGCCGACGTGCTGGTCCAGGACAACGGCGCGGGGGGCGTCACCCTCGGCGACACGTTCACGCCGCTGCCGCCGCGAAGCCCGCCCTCGTCCAGGCCCGAGGGGCCTCCGCGCGACGTCGTCGTCGCCCTCTCGCACGTCGAGATCGGGCGCGGGTGGGTCCACGGGCAGGTCGCTCCGCCGCGCGCCCTGGACGCCGATGTCAGCCGGCTCTTCGGGTCGGTGCACGTCGGCCCGGAGGGCGTCGCGGTCGACGTCGATCAGACGGGCCTCGTGGATCGCGCGTTCCTGCCGGCCAGGACGGCGGGCACGGCGAACTACCACCTCCGCGCCGGGGCCGAGGTCCGGATGTGGAGCAGCTTCGCCGGTCGGCTCGCCGACGTCGAGGTCACCGCGCGGGCCGTGCTCGACGGGGAGCACCTCGAGGCGCAGGCGAGCGTCCCGCGCGCCACGCCGGAGCAGCTGCGGAGCCTCCTCCCGGATCACCCCCTCACCGAGCCCATCTCCGCGCGCGTGGCCGTGAACGGCCACCTCCCTCGGCTCGACGTGGTGGCGTCGGCCTCGGCGGATCCTGCCGGCCCCGCGGGCGGCGGCCTCGCCCTCACCGGGCGGCTCGACGTGGCGGGGCCTGTGCGGCTCGACGCGGAGGTCCAGGCGCGCGACGTCGATCTGCGGCTCTTCGGCGTGCGCCTCTCGCCCGATGCGGCGAGCGGCGCGGCGCCCGCACCGGCCGGCGCGGCGCCCGCACCGGCCGGCGCGGCGCCCGCACCGGCCGGCGCGGCGCCCGCACCGGCCGCGCCCGCCCGACCCCGCGCCGTACCCACCCCGACCCACGCCGCGCCCTCCCTGCCCCGCGTTGCGCCCGCCCGGCTCCGCGCTGCCGCGGCGAAGCCCGCGCCGGAGCGCGGCTCCGATCCGGCGCCCTTGATCACCGCGGACGGCCGGGTGCGCGTCGAGCTCGGCGACCTGCTCCGGCTCTCCGTCGAGGCGCGGACCGAGCCCACCGCGCTGCTCGGGCAGCGCGTGCCGGCGGCGGACGTCCACCTCGTGCTCGACCGCGGCGAGCTCCACGCGCGCGCGCACCTCCACGAGCCGGGCGCGCCGATCGACGCCGCCGTCTCCCTCCTGCCGGGCGGGCAGGGCCTCCGCTTCGCGGCGACGGCCGACATCCCGGCGATCGCCGCGGCGCCGCGCCTCGCCGGGCCCGTCGACGGCGCCGGCCGCGTGCGCGTCGAGGGGAGCCTGCGCGGGGGAGCGCTCGACGCGCGCGTCGAAGGCGCGTTCGCCGGGCTCCGGGTCGGCCAGGACGTCGCGCTCGCCAGCGCGCGCGTCGCGGGGCGGGTCTCCGGGCCGATCGACGCGCTCTCGATCGACGCCTCGCTCTCCGGGAAGGAGGCGCTCGCCGGCGGCCACACCGTCGACGAGGTCACCGCGCAGATCTCCGGCCCGCTCGCCTCGCCGAGGCTCCGCGCGACGCTCACCGACGGCGACGACGCCCTGAGCGCCTCCGCGCGGCTGAGCTCCACGCCCCTCGCCCTCCGCGACGTCGAGCTCCAGCTGAAGCGCGACGGCGCCGCGGTCGCGGGGAAGATCACGGCGATCACCTCCTCGGCCGGCGGGCTCGCCGTCGAGGGGCTCGATCTCTCCTCGACCGAGCTCGGCTCGCTGAAGGGCCGGCTCGCGGTGCGGGGCGATGACGTGACCGGGCGCCTCCAGGGCGACGGCATCGACGTCGGCCGCCTGGCCCGGATCCTCGGGATCCCGATCCGCGTGCGCGGGCGCGCGGAGGTCGACGTCGCGCTCGATCGGGACCGCGAGACCGGGCGCTCGGGCCACGTACGGCTCGGCCTTACGGGGGGCGAGTTCGCGTTCCTGTCCGGCATCTCCGCGCAGCTCACGGCGACGTTCGAGCGCGACCAGGTCAAGGCCGACGGATCCGTGCGCATCGACGCGAAGTCGCCGCAGCCGAACGGGAACGGCGGGCAGCCGCCGAACGGCGCCTGGAACGACGCCCCGCCGCGGTGCGCCGGCACCCTCGCGAGCGTGCGTGTGTCCGGCGCCGAGGGCACGCTGGAAGGGCCCCTCCTGCGCGCGGAGACCTGGGCCACCCTGGTCGGGAAGGCCGAGGTCGCCGCGGACGACTGGGACCTCGGCTGCCTCGCGCAGCTCATGCCGATCGGGCACATCGTGAGCGAGGTGCGCGGCAAGCTCACGACCAGCTTCGGGGTGTCGCGCGCGGCCGGCGATCCGTTGCCTTCGCTGCACGACGTGCTCGTGCGGACGCACGGCCTCGCGGTCGCCGGGCCTCATCGGCTGGGCGCCGAGCGCCCGGCCTGGGAGTCGCGCTTCGTCGACGCGCAGCTCAAGGGCTCGTTCAGCGGCGCGACCGGCAAGGCGGACGCCGCGCTGACCCTGTACGACGGCGGGCTGCTCGCCGACGTCTCCGGCGCGATCGAGCTCGATCTCGAGGCGCTCACGGGGCCGCCCGCGGCCCTTTGGTCGTCGCTCCTGCGCTCGCCCATCGCCGCGCACGCCTCCATCCCGCGGCGCGGGATGGACCAGCTCGCCACGCTGCCCTCGTTCGTGCGCGAGGCGCTCCCGCCGCTCGCCGGCGAGGTGCGGATCGACGCGTACGCAAACGGCACGATCGAGCGTCCGTTCCTGACGGCGCGCACCCTCTGGTGGGGCTTGACCTATGCGCCGCCGGGCGCCTCGAGCGCGACGGATCTCCTGTTCCCCACCGATCTCGACGCTTGGCTCACGTACGACAGCGAGAAGGCCACGCTGGACGCGCACGTCACGCGCGGCGCGGCCGAGATCGCGACCGTGAGCGCCGAGGTGCTCGCGCCGCTCGAGCGCCTGCTCGCGGACGTCCCGGCGCGCGCGCTCAAAGGCGCGCCTCCGCCCCCGGCGTGGACCGGCTCCTTCCGCGCGACGCTGCGCGAGGTCCCGCTCGGCGAGATCCCCCTGCTCGCCGACAGCGGCATCGCCGGGCGCGTGAGCGGCGAGATCGAGATGCGCGGCCTCAACATCGCGCCGTCGCTCAAGGCGCGCCTCACGGTGCCGGGCGTCACGCTCGGGAGCGACCTCGCCTTCGAGCGCGGCGTGCTCGCGCTGCGGATCGACCCGATGCGCGAGGCCGGGCGCGGGCACCTCCGCGTCACCGAGCTCGCCCTCGAGGGCCGGCGCGGCGGCAAGATCCGCGCGAACGCCTTCGCCAGCGTGCGCTTCCGCGGCGGGCTCATCCCGGTCCTCGACGGCGAGCGCACGGACCTCGCCATCTCCGCGGAGCGCTTCCGGCTCGCGGCGCTCCAGCCGCTTGTCGGCGGCCTGCTGAGCAAGGTCGATGGGACGCTGGACGGCGACCTCCGCATCGAGCTCGGCGGCCCGTCCGACGCGGACGGCAACCTCCGCGCCCAGCTGGAGGTCAGGGACGGCGTCGTGCACATCCCGGAGCTCGGGCAGGAGCTGCGCGACGTGGCCGCCCGCGTCACGGCCGAGGGCGGCGTCGTCCGGCTCGAGGGCTTCCGCGCGGCGGGCACGACCGGGATGGCGCAGGGCTGGGCCCTGTTCCGGCTCGCCGGGCTTTCGCTGCGCGACGGCGCCGGGGCGCTGACGATCGCCGAGGACCAGGCCCTCCCGCTCACGCTCGAGGGGGTGCCGCTCGGGACCGCCTCCGGGGCGCTGTCGTTCATCGCGGAGAAGAAGCCGGGCGAGCTCGCCCTGTACGCGACGGTCCCCACGCTCCGCGTCTCGCTGCCGGCGACGAGCAGCCGCGACGTCCAGCCGCTCGGCGACAACCCCGACATCTCCGTCTCGCACCCGCTCGGGCCGGAGAAGCAGCGGCGCGCGGCGGACGCGCTCCGCTACTCCGCGACGTTCGACGTGCGCGACGCGTTCGTCAGCGGCGCGGGGCTGCGGCTGCGCCTCCAGAGCGCCGAGGACGCGCCGCCGCGCGTCGTGATCGGAGAGGACACGCGGGTGTCGGGCGGCATCGAGATCACGCGGGGCGAGCTCGAGATCTACGGCAAGGCGTTCGAGATCGAGGGCGGGCGCGTGCGCCTGCGCGAGGAGGACGCGTCGAACCCGCACCTGAACGCCACGGCGCACTGGGACGCCCCCGACGGCACGCGCATCCACGTCGCCTTCAACGGCAACCTCCGGCCCATCACCGACAGGTCGCTGCGCTTCACCTCGAGCCCGCCGAGCTCGCAGCAGGACATCCTCGCGCGGCTCCTGTTCGGCGCCGATTTCTCGGAGGGCGCGCAGGCCGCGGGCTCCCAGACGCCCGCGGGCCTCGCGGCCGGCGGCGTCGCGGCGTCGGTCGGCAGCGAGATCGCGTCGGCGCAGTTCAACGCGCTGCTGAGCGGCATCGCGCCGCTGCGCGGGCTGACGACGCGGTTCGGGACGACCTCGGAGGGCGCGCTGCGGACGAGCCTGGTCTACCGGCTGAGCGACAACCTGACGGCGCAGGCCACCTTCCAGGAAGGCGCGCAGCAGAGCGCCGCGACGGGCTCAAGCGGGCCGACCCCCGGCGGGACGGCGAGCGAGCGCGGCACGCGGACCGAGGTCACCATCGACTGGCGCTTCAGCGAGCACTGGACGCTCCGCGGCACGGTGGGCGTCGACGCGCGCCAGGCGACCTCGGGCATGCTCGACCTGCTCTGGCAGTACCGGTACTGAGCCGAGCGCGGCCGCCTCGGCCCCGCGCGACGGCGATCCCCCCCTGGATCTCCGGCGCGCGGGGCTAGCGCGCGGCCCGCGGGGGCAGCGTGACCTCGCGCCCGCCCACGCGGAGCGTCGGCGGCTCGGCCTCGACGAGCAGCGGGGCGAGCTGCGTCTGCGCGTGGCGCGAGAAGCGCGCCTCGAGCGCGCCGCTCCGGGCGCGCGCGTACACGACGCCGTCCTCGCCGAGGGAGAGCGTCGCCGGATCGAGCGGCTCCTCCGTGCCGTCGAACAGGAGCAGCGAGACCGCGCCGCCCTCGCCGATCCGGAGCGCGTCGACGAAGAGCGGCGCGTCGTCGGCCTGGAAGTAACACCAGTCGTAGCCGTTCGTGAGGATCGGCCGGCCGTCGTCCGGGTGCCGCCCGATCCAGGACCGGAGCCCGCGCTCGATCGCCGGATGGTCGACCCGGGCGCCGTCGTGCCAGAAGCGGCCCTCGCGATCGAGCCGGATCGAGCTCTCGCGGGAGATCCCTGGGGGCGGCGCGAAGCGGAAGAAATCGGGATGGTCGCCGGGTTTCATGGGTCACCTCGCAGGAGAGATGCGGCCCGGCGCGGTGAATCGCAAGGAGCGCAACGAGCGCGGGCAGCGCGCGGCGCGGAGTACTATAGCGGGCCCATGGGAGCCCAGACGGTAGAGGTCGGCACGGACGAGCACCTGCGCGCGACGCGGGCGTACTACGACGAGTTCTCGGCGCGCTACGAGGCCCGGCGCGGAGGGCGCGATCCCGGGGGCTACCACGACCTCGTCGACGCGCTCGAGGTCGACTTCGTGCGCCGCTTCGGCGAGGGCCGCGACGTGCTCGAGGTGGGGTGTGGGACCGGGCTCCTGCTCGCGCGGATCGGCGCGTTCGCGCGCGCCGCGCGCGGGGTCGATCTCTCGCCCGGCATGCTCGAGCGCGCCCGGGAGCGCGGGCTCGACGTCGTGGAGGGGAGCGCGACCGACCTGCCGTTCGCCGACGAGAGCTTCGACGTCGCGTGCTCGTTCAAGGTGCTCGCCCACGTGGAGGACATCCGTCGCGCGCTGTCGGAGATGGCGCGCGTGGTGCGGCCCGGCGGGCACGTGATCGCCGAGTTCTACAACCCCTACAGCCTGCGCGGGCTCGTGAAGCGGCTCGGCCCGGCGGGCGCCATCAGCGACAGGACCCGGGAGAGCGCCGTCTTCACGCGCTTCGACGCGCCGAGCGCCGCCGCCGCCCTGATGCCGGACGGCGTGCGCGTCGTCGCCTCGCGCGGGGTGCGCATCGTGACGCCGTTCGCGGCCGCGATGCGCGTGCCGGGCCTCGGGCGCCTCCTGCACAGGGCGGAGTGGGCGCTGTGCGACACGCCGCTCGCCCAGCTCGGCGGGTTCTGGATCGCCGCCGCGCGGAAGGCGTGAGCCGCGCGGCGCCCCCGGTCAGAACCGTCCGGTGAGCCCCGCGATCAGGCCGCCGGGGACGACGGAGATCGTCGGCGCGGCGGTGAAGCTCGGCGGCGGCGGCGGCACGGGGCGCGTCCGGAAGGAGACCCGCTCGGGGACGAACGTGATCTGCGCGTGGGCGATCCCGGCCGCGACGAGCGTCGCGAACGCCCCGAAGGCCACGCGGTTGACGGCGGCCGCGGTCCCGATACGGCTGTTCAGCGCGTCGATGTCGACGCGCTGCACCGGGCCGCCGCCCTGCCCCGAGGACCTCGGCGAGACGTCGACGTTCTCGTAGCTGGCCAGCGCGATCGCCGAGACGATCGAGGTCCCGCCGGCGACGGCCTGGCTCACCAGGAAGAACCAGCCGAGCCCATCGTCGCCGTTCTGGAACTGCCCCACCCCGAAGGGCAGCATCGCGGTCCAGCGGGAGTTCTGCGCCACGACGCGCTCGCGCCCGGCGAGGTGATGGAGCTCGGCGACCCAGCGGCGCTCGTCCTCGCGGCTCCGCTCGACCCGCAGCCGCGCCGCGCGCTGCGCCTCGGCCTTCTGCCGCGTCACCTCCTCGATGCGCGCCCGGATGCGCGCCCTGACCGCGGTGAACCGATCGATGACCTCGGGCTGGAACACCGCCGGGTTCGGCGAGTACATCGGGTTGTCGAGGAGGATCTTCTCGATGTACGCCTCGGCCTCGCTCGTGCGCCGCAGCGCCACGAGCGCCGCGGCGGCGAGGCCGCGCGCCCGCTCGACCAGGCCGGGCTCGGAGATCCTGCACGGCTTGCCCTCCGCCTCGATCGGGCCGCGCTCGCAAAGCGCGTTCGCGGGATCGAGCATCGCCGCGAAGCGGCTCACGGCCTCCTCGTAGTGCCCGGCGTCGAAGCGCGTCTTGGCGAGCTCGAACTGCTGCACGTCGTCGGCGCGCGCCGGCGCCGCGAAGCAGAGCGCGAGGGCGGCGGCGGCCGCCGCCGCGAGGCGCCGCGGCGCGCGCAGGGCGCGGCAGCCCCCGACCGATGGGAAGCGAGCGCCGGGAGATCTCCTGCCTGGAGTTCGCGCAGCCATGCGGAAGGGGTGCGCCGTGATGTAGCGGAGTTTGGACGGGGATGCTGAGAATTCCGGAGCGGACGCCACAATGACGGCGATGCCGTCAGCCGGACGGCCAGGAAACCGTGTTCGGCTCGCCGGCCACCAGCGTCACGTTGCCGACGCGCGGCGCGGCCTCCGGCGTCGCGGGCGTGAAGAGGCAGCTCCCGCTCCAGGACACGTCGTTCAAGGTCACGGCCTGCGGGGTGCCCGCGTAGCCGATCAGGCCGATCTGCGGGCACGCGACCTGCGCGCTCGGCGGCGCGCCGCTCAGGACGACCGTGCTGGGCAGGATCTCCAGCTTGTGGATGATCCGCTGCGGCGCGGAGGCGCCGGGCTTCGGCGCCACGACCGAGATGACACCCGCGTACGGCTTGCAGCACCGCGAGCTGGGCACGCTGATGTGAACGGTGTGTGTGCCGATCTTGAGCGGCGTGACCTTGTTCGCGCCGAACCAGCTGATCTCGACGCCATCGAGCACCAGCCTGGCTCCGCTCGGGACGATCTGGAAGACGACGTCGCGCACCGCCGGAACGTCCTCCGTCGGCGCGGGCGAGGGCGAGATGTGCGGCGACGGTGGCCGCGCGCGGGGCCGCGGCGCGCTCGCGACCTCCCTGGCGCTCGGCGCGACGGCGCGCACGTTCGGCGACGGGACGAGGGCGTCGATGCGCGTCGGCGGCGTCGGGGGCGCCGGCGGCGGCTCGGCCGCCGCGAGCGCGTCCACGTCCACCGGCGGCGGGTCGCGGAGCGCGCGGGCGATCGTGAACGCGGCGAGGCCGAGCGCCACCGACCCGAGCGCGACGAGCAGCGCGCGCAGCGCGAGCTTCTGCCGGTTGCGGCTCGCGTTCAGCTTCGCGAGCCGCTTGAGGATGGTGAGGTCGTTCGGCGCGAGGGCCAGCGCCCGGTTGTAGTCGGCGGCCGCGCCGGGCACGTCGCCGCGCTTGCGGCCGGCCTCCGCGCGCGCCACGAGGCGCGGGACGAGCCCCGCGACGTGCCGCTCGGCGTAGCCTGCCGGGTCGGCGAAGTAGGCGGCGAGCTCGGCGCGCGGCTCCGCGATCCCGAGCGCCGTGAGCTCGGCCCTGATCTGATCCGCGAGCGCGCGGGGGTTCGCCGGGCGCGCGGCGATGTCGTGCGCGAGGGCGCCCGCGACGATCCGGCTCCAGCGCGCGCCCACGGTGGCTCGCTCGCGCTCGGCCTCCGGGTAGATCCCCTCGAGCACCTTGCGGAGCACCTGCGCCGGGTTCTTGCCCTCGAACGGCAGGTGCCCGACGAGACACTCGTAGAAGAGCACCCCGAGCGCGAACACGTCGGTGCGCGCGTCGACCTCGCCGCCCTCGATCTGCTCCGGCGCCATGTGCGCCGGAGAGCCGAGCACCTGCCCCGTCGAGGTGACGCCCTGAGCGTCGAGGATCTTGGCGATGCCGAAGTCGGTGAGCTTGATCACCACGCTCGCGCCGTCCCGGCGGCCTTCACCGTCGCGGTCGGAGGGCAGCTCGACGAGCACGTTCTCCGGCTTCACGTCGCGGTGGATGATCCCCGACGCGTGCGCGTGCTCCAGCGCGTCGCAGAGCTCGAGCACCACCGCGGCGCCGATCTCGGCCGGCATCTCGCGGTGGGCGCCCAGGATCTTGCGCAGCGTGGCGCCGCGGAGCAGCTCGACGACGAGGTAGCGCTCGCGGTCCTGCTCGCTGGAGACGTCGTACACCTCGACGATGCCGGGGTGGCGCAGCTTCGCCGCCGCGCGCGCCTCGGCGACGAAGCGGGTGCCGACCTCCGCGTTCTCCCGGAGGTGCTTGTGGATGATCTTGACGGCGACCTCGCGGCGGAGCCGCGGGTCGCGGGCGCGGTAGACCGTGGCCATCCCGCCGTGGCCTAGCTCCTCGATCAGCTCGTATTTCTCGAGCTTCGGGAGGACTTCTGCGCCCGCGTTTCTGGAGAGGGATTCCTGCTCGCCCGACGAGCCCCTATCGCGGGCGGGCAGGCTCATTCAACGACCTTCACCCGAATCGTGTTGGTCGACCCCGAGACGCCGACAGGAGCGCCGAAGATGGTGACGAGCTTGTCGCCCGGCGAGACGAGGCCGTTCGCAAGCAGGTACCCGGTGGCGCGCTCGATCATCTCGTCCGAGTTGATGAGCGCGTCGATCGGGAGCGGCACCACGCCCCACAGCAGCGCGAGGCGCCGGCGCGTCGTGTCGTTCGGCGAGAACGCGACGATCGGCACGACGGGGCGCGCCTTCGACGCGTACCGCGCGGTGAGGCCGCTCTCGGTGAACGCGACGATCAGCTTCGCGCCGATGTCCCGCGCGATGTCGCACGCGTTGCGCGCGGTCGCCTCGGGGACGTTGGCGCGCTGGCCGGGCTGCTCGCTCGAGAGATAACGGTAGAACGAGCTCTGCTCGGCCTCCGTCACGATGCGGGCCATCATCCGCACGACGAGCGGCGGGTGCGCGCCCGTCGCGGTCTCCTGCGAGAGCATGACCGCGTCGGTGCCGTCGAAGACGGCCGTCGCCACGTCGCTCGCCTCGGCGCGCGTCGGGCGCGTCGCGGTCACCATCGACTGGAGCATCTCGGTCGCGACGATGACCGGCTTCTGGTGCACGCGGGCGAGGCCGAGGATCTCGCGCTGGATGATCGGCACCCGCTCCGGGTTGAACTCCACGCCGAGATCGCCGCGCGCGACCATCACCCCGTCCGAGGCGAGGATGATCGCCTCGAGGTTGTCGATGGCGCCTGGCGTCTCGATCTTGGAGACGATCGGCGTCGGGCGACCCCAGGCCTCGCAGATGTCGCGGACGTGACGGACCTCGTCCGCGTTGCGGACGAACGAGAGGGCGACATAGTCGACCCCCTGCGCGAGGCCGAAGCTGAGGTCGGCCTTGTCCTTCTCGGTCAGCGCGGAGATGCGCACACGCCTGGCGGGCAGGTGGACGCCGACGCGATCGCGCAGACGTCCGCCCTGCGTCACGCCGGCCTGGACGCGGTCTCCTTCGACCTTGGTCACGGTGACGACGACGCGGCCGTCGTCCATCAGGACGACGTCACCCGGCTGCAGATCGGACGCGAGCCCCTCGTAGAGGATCGGGATCTCGCCGGGCGTCGCGACAGGGCTGTCCCTGTTCGCCTCGGTCAGCCAAACGGTAGCCCCGTCAGCCACCTCGAAGGTGTTGCCGGGGAAGCGACCGGCTCGGATCTTCGGGCCGCAGAGGTCCTGCAGGATAGCCACAGGCTTCCCGCATGCCTCCGCAGCCGCACGGACCGTGGCGATTGCTTTGCCATGATCCTCATGCGAGCCGTGAGAGAAGTTGAGTCGAGCGACATCCATACCGGCGCGGATGAGCTGCTCCAGCGTCGTTTGAGAGTCACACGAAGGGCCAATGGTACAGACGATTTTCGCTCTGCGTACGAGCACGGGCGGAGCATGCCACGAGCAGGGGTCGCGACACTACCCTGATTGTGAACGGGCCATGCGGACTTCACCGGATTCCAACAAAGCAGCTGGGGGATGAGCCGCTGCGCGGCGCGGCGCACGCGCGCGTCAACGCAGCAGCGCGGCGCCCGGCCGTGCGCAGCGGCGATCCGCGCGCACGGCCGCGGATCGCTGCGAATCGGAGATCTCTCGGAGGGCGAGTGAGCGGCGGGACGGCTCGGGCGCGCGCCGCAGCGCGGCATGAGGTCCCGCCCTGGGGGCTTGTATCTACTAGGAGCGGCGCTCTCGGCGCTCACGCGGCGGGCCGCCACGATCGCGCTCCAGGCCGGGCCGCGATCCGCGATCGCCGCCGCGATCGCCGCCCCGCCCGCCCGGTCCATCGCGCCGCGGCGGCGGGCCGGCGTCGCGCGCCTGCGCCATGCGCTCGCGCGCCCGATCCCCCTCTTCGCCTTCCGGGAGCGGGAGCAGCTCGCGCCGGCTCAGCCGGATCTTCCCCTCGCGATCGACGCTCAGCACCTTCACGTCGAGCGAATCTCCCTCCTTGACGACGTCCTCGACGCGCTCGACGCGCGTGTGGGCCATCTCCGAGATGTGCAGCAGGCCGTCGGTGTTCGGGAGGATCTCGACGAAGGCGCCGAAGTCGGTGATGCGCTTGACCGTCCCCTTGTAGGTCGCGCCGACCTCGGGCTCGGCCGTCAGGCCCTTGATGATGTCGAGCGCCCTCTTCACCGCGTCGGAGTCGGCCGACGCGACGTTCACCGTGCCGTCGTCCTCGACGTCGATCGCGACCCCGGTCTGGTCGACGATGCCCTTGATGGTCTTGCCGCCGGGGCCGATGATCAGCCGGATCTGGTCGGGCTTCACGCGCACCGTGGTGATCCGCGGCGCGTACTGGCTGAGCTCGGGCCGCGTGGTCGGCAGCGTCTCGAGCATCTTGCCCAGGATGTGGAGCCGCCCCTCGCGCGCCTGATCCAGCGCCTGCGCCAGGATCTGCCGGCTCAGGCCCGCGATCTTGATGTCCATCTGGATCGCGGTCACGCCGCGCGCCGTGCCGCAGACCTTGAAGTCCATGTCGCCGAGGTGATCCTCGTCGCCGAGGATGTCCGAGAGCACCGCGTAACGCTGGCCCTCCATGATGAGGCCCATCGCGATGCCCGCGACGGGCGACTTGATCGGCACGCCCGCGTCCATGAGCGAGAGGCACCCGCCGCAGACGGCCGCCATCGACGACGAGCCGTTCGACTCGAGCGTCTCCGACACGATGCGGATCGTGTACGGGAACTGATCCGGCGCGGGGATCATCCGGGAGAGCGCGCGCTCGGCGAGCGCGCCGTGGCCGATCTCGCGCCGGCCGGGGCCGCGGAGCGGCTTCGTCTCGCCCGTCGAGAAGGGGGGGAAGTTGTAGTGGAGGTAGAAGCGCTTCCACGTCTCCCCCATCAGGCCGTCGATCTTCTGCTCGTCGGTCGAGGTGCCGAGCGTCGTCGTGACGATCGCCTGCGTCTCGCCGCGCTGGAACAGGGCGCTGCCGTGCACGCGCGGCAGCAGGCCGACCTCGCACATGATCGGCCGGATGCTCCTGCCGTCGCGGCCGTCGATGCGCCTGCCCTCCTCGGTCACGTAGGTGCGGACGACGTGCGCCTTGCGCTCCTCGAACTCCGCCTTCACGAGCCCCTGGAGGGGCAGGAGCTTCTCGGCGCCGAGCTCGGCGTTCAGCGTCTCGGTCAGCTTCTTCTTGAGCGAGCTGTAGCCGTCGTAGCGCGCCTTCTTGTCGGTCACCTTCGTCGCGGCCTTCAGGTCCTCGTCGACGATCTGGGCGACGCGCCGCTTGATCTCCTCCGGCAGCGCCGGCGCGACGAACTCGCGCTTCGGCTTGCCCACCGCGGCGCGCATCTTCTCGATCAGATCGATCACCGGCTGCGCGGTCTCGTGCGCGAACATCAGCGCGTCGATGATCTCCGCCTCGGTCGCCTCCGCGGCGCCGCCCTCGACCATCACGATCGCGTCGCGCGAGCAGGCGACGACGAGGTCGATGTCGCAGCGCTCGATGTCGGCGACCGTGGGGTACGCCACGAACTCGCCGTCGAGCCGGCCCACGCGCACGCCCACGACAGGCCCCTGCCAGGGGATGTCCGAGATGTGCAGCGCGGCGCTCGCCCCCGTGAGGGCGAGGACGTCCGCCTTGTTCTGCTTGTCGCTGGAGAGGACGGTCGCGATGATCTGCGTGTCCCGCTTGAAGCCCTCCGGGAAGAGGGGGCGGAGCGGGCGATCCATGAGGCGGCTCGAGAGGATCTCCTCCTCGCGCTGGCGCGCCTCACGTTTGAAGAAGCCGCCGGGGATCTTGCCGGCGGCGTACGTCTTCTCGACGAACTCGCAGGTGAGGGGGAAGAAGTCGAGGCCCGGCCGCTCGTCCTGCGAGACGGCGGTCACGAGCACCATCGTATCGCCGTAGGTGACGAGCACGGCCCCGTGGGCCTGCTTGGCCAGGCGGCCTGTCTCGAGGGTGAGGGCACGGCCGCCCACCATGACGGATTCACGAACGAACATTGGGATTTCAGCTCTCTCTCGCGCGATCGCGAGGGCCGCTGCGTGCGGCGCTACGCCGAGCGCGAGGGGCTGCTCTTCTTCCTCGGTTCCTGCGCAGGAGCCGACCTGCTGCGCACGAAGCGAAGACGAAGACGCGCGGAGCCCGCGCTCGGGAACGGCGAGGCCCGATCGCCCCGCCGGTCCGTGGTCAATGAGTGACCTCCTTAGAGCGTCCGCTCCACTCTCGCCAGCGCAAAACGCAGGCGTTCAGGGGTGCGTCTCGCAAAACCTCCCGAACGGAAGGGACCGGAACGGCCGCGCGCAGAGGGGCGCTTGTGCAGAAAGGCGCGCGGAACCGCGGATGAGGCGGACCGCGCGCGTGCTGGCCGCGAGCAGGATCGATCACACGCGGACGGGCCGCTGAAGGAACCGCCGGTGGTGGGGTGAAGCAGCAGGTGGGACAGACAGGCCCGGCAGGCCGACGGCAGGCGAGGTCGCCTGCTCTCGCGCAGCGCGGTCGTGCGGCGCACGCCTCGCGCCGGGACCTCAGGCCCGATCGGCCCGAGGATCGCGTTACTTATCGCGCTACTTGCGGAGGTTGAGGCGGTTGATGAGGCTGCGGTAGCGCTCGATGTCGACGCGCTTCAGGTAGTCGAGCTGCCGGCGGCGCTGGCTCACCAGCTTCAGCAGGCCGCGGCGGGAGTGGTGGTCCTTCTGGTGCGTGCGGAAGTGCTCCTGCAGCTGGTTGATCCGCTCGCTGAGGAGGGCGATCTGGACCTCCGGCGACCCGGTGTCGCCGTCGTGGATCGCGTACTTCTGGATGATGTCCGTCTTCTGAACCGAGTGCAGCATGGCTGGCTCTCCATGGCCCTGCCGGTGCGCTACCGAGCGTCCGGGCCGGCTCGTCTTCCCCGAAAACGGAAGAACGGGACCGGCGGCTGGCCAAGTGACGCCTGAATGTGAGCCCCACGCCCGTAGTGGCGGGAGCCCGCGAAGTTCAGGCCAGTGAGCTGAGGAGCGCGCGAGTATACGCAGGTGCCTCGGTCCGTCAACGCGGTCGACACGGCCGCGCGATTTGTCACCCCCAGAACGGCCGATTGGTTACCCTCGGTCGGCGATGCCCGGCACCATCCGGCCCCCTGACGAAGCCTCCCGACCGCAGTCGGACGCGCGCGGCTCGCAGTCGGACCTTCATATCGCGACCGCGATGACGAGCCTCTCCTCTTCCGCTTCCGCCACGGCGCTCCCGACCCCCGGGAGCGACAACTCGACCCCCAAGGTCTGCCCCACCTGCGGGGTCCGGTACCCGGCCGAGTTCAGGGTTTGCCCGCGCGACGCCGCGACGCTCGACGAGTCGGAGGACGACGCGCTCCGCGACGATCTCGTCGGCAAGACGCTCAACGAGACGTACACGGTCGTGCGCGTCGTCGGCGAGGGCGGCATGGGGCGCGTCTACGAGGCGCGCCACACGCGGATCGCCAGCAAGCGGTTCGCCATCAAGATGCTGCACCCGGAGTTCGCGCGGCAGCCCCAGGTGATCTCGCGCTTCCAGCGCGAGGCCGAGGCCGCGGCCGCTGTGCAGAGCCCGTACGTCGTCACCGTCTTCGACGTCCACCGCACCGCGGAGGGCCGTCCGTTCCTCGTGAACGAGTTCCTCGAAGGCAAGGAGCTCGCCGACTACCTCAACGAGGCCGGCAAGATGAAGACCGGCCCCGCCGTGCGCATCGTCCGGCAGATCTGCAAGGCGCTCGCCGCGGCCCACGCGAAGGGCGTGGTGCACCGCGACATGAAGCCGGAGAACGTGTTCCTCACCGGCGACCTCGCGATGCCGACGGCCAAGGTGATCGACTTCGGCATCTCCAAGGTCGACGACGCGCCGGGCGCCGCGCTCACGCAGACCGGCATGATCATGGGCACGCCCTCGTACATGGCGCCCGAGCAGGCCCGCGGCGAGCGCGTCGATCACCGGGCGGACATCTACGCCGTCGGCGCGATCCTCTACTGCGCCCTCACCGGCAGCCGCCCGTTCGACCGCAACGATCCGACCGCGACGCTCACCGCGGTGCTCACCGAGGAGCCGCCCCGCCCGCGCTCGCTCGAGCCGAGCATCCCCGAGCCGCTCGAGATGATCATCCAGCGGGCCATGGCGAAGGAGCCCGGCCATCGGTACCAGACGATGGAGGAGCTCGACGCGGAGCTCGCGCTCTACGACACGAGCGAGGCCGAGCCCAAGGAGCTCGACGCCCCCGGGTTGCCCGGGCCGCGCGTGTCGATGCCGTCGGCGCCGCGCGTTGCGCCGACGATGCAGCTCCGCCAGGCGCAGCAGGTGACCATGGCGAGGCCGCTCATCCTGCTGCTCTTCGCGCTCGGCCTCTTCTGGGTCGCCGGCAGCCTGATCACGCTCGTCACCGCGATCATCCGCCTGTCGCGCGGCGGCCAGGTGACCGACAACCTGACGGGCCTCGAGGCCGTCCTGCTCGCGTCCGGGATCGGCTTCGCGCTGATCACCCCCGCGCTGATCAGCGCGAGCCACGTGCGCAAGACCGTCTGGAACAACAGCATGAAGGCGGTCGATCTGGCCGACAACCTGCGCCGGCCGATCGTGGTCGGCCTGTGCGCGTACGGCTTCGCGTCGCTGCTCGTGCGGGTGGTGGAGGCCGTCGTCCTCCGGCGCGCGGCCGGCGTCGCGTGGCCCATGTGGGACGTCGTGCTGTTCGCGGTCGGCGCGGTCGGCGCCGCCGGCGCGTACCTCTTGCTCCGCAGCGAGAGCCGGTAGCCCCGCCCTAGCGCCGGTCCAGCCACGCCTGGAGCAGCAGCGCCGCCGCCGCCCCGTCGACGCGCTCCTTGCTCTTCCGCCCCGAGACGCCCCCGTCGCGCAGCCGCCGTGCCGCCTCGACCGTCGTCAGCCGCTCGTCGACGAGCTCCACCTCGACGCCGGCCGCGTCCGCCAGCGCCTGCGCGAAGGCCACCGCCCGCCGCGCGGCGGGCCCCTCGTCCCCGTTCATCTCGAGCGGCAGCCCCACGAGGAACCGGGTGATGCCTTCGTCCCGAGCGAGCGCCGCGAGGGCCTCCAGGAGCGCCTTCCGGTTCCGCCCGTCGAGCAGCGGCCGCGGGTGCGCGTAGAGCCCGAGCTCGTCGGTCACGGCCACGCCCACGCGGGCCTTCCCAAGATCGATCGCCGCAGCGCGTGTCTTCGCCTTCGCCATGCCTCTGGAAAGACCCCATAGTCCTCGGGCGACGCGCCGGCGAGACCCGAGCGTAACCCGGAAGCATCCGACCGGCTTGACCCGCTCGCCAGCACCGACCATAAGCGCCGCGCGATGGAACTGCGCGCGGTACGGGGGATGAACGACATCCTCCCCGAAGAGGTGGAGCGCTGGCACAAGCTCGAGGGGGCCTTCCGCCTCCACGCGGAGCTCCACGGCTATGCCGAGGTGCGCACGCCGCTGCTCGAGCCGACGGAGCTCTTCCGGCACCAGATGGGGGAGACGACGGACGTGGTCGAGAAGGAGATGTACTCCTTCGAACGCCACGGCGATCACCTCACCGTCCGCCCCGAGGGCACCGCGGGCGCCGCGCGCGCCTACGTCGAGCACGCGGTCCACGCGAAGGAGCCGGTCACCCGCTGGTACTACCTCGGCCCGATGTTCCGCGGCGAGCGGCCGGCGAAGGGGCGCTACCGCCAGTTCTACCAGGCCGGCTGCGAGCTCTTCGGCGATCCCGGGCCGCTCTGCGACGCCGAGACGATCGACCTCGTCGCCGGCTTCCTGCAGCGCATCGGGGTCGGCGAGTTCGTGGTCCACGTGAACTCGCTCGGCAGCGCGGGCACGCGCGAGCGCTACCGCGAGGCGCTGCTCGCCCACTACACGCCGCGCAAGGCCGAGCTCAGCGAGGACTCGCAGCGCCGCCTCGAGAAGAACCCCCTGCGCATCCTCGACTCGAAGGACCAGCGCGATCACGAGGTGTCGCGCGACGCGCCGTCGATCCTCGATCTGCTCGACGACGCGGACCGGGCGCACTGGGAGGGCGTGCGCCGCTGCCTCGACGTGCTCGGCGTGAACTACGTCGTCGATCGATCGCTCGTGCGGGGGCTCGACTACTACACGCGCACGCTCTTCGAGGTGAAGGCGACCGCGGGCGATCTCGGCGCCCAGAGCACGCTCGCGGGCGGCGGCCGCTACGACGCGATGGTCGCGGGGCTCGGCGGGCCGAGCGTGCCCGCGATCGGCTTCGCGATGGGGATGGAGCGGCTGCTCACGATGATGCCCGGCGCCTCGCCCCGCCGGAGGCCAGGCTGCTTCCTCGCTCCGCTCGGCCAGAGCGGCGCGGATCAGGCGCTCGTGCTGGCGAAGCAGCTGCGCGCGCTCGGCGTCCCGGTCGAGCTCGACGGGCGCGGCGGGCGGCTCAAGGCGATGCTCCGGCGCGCGGACTCCCTCGGCGCGCGGCTCTGCGTGATCCTGGGCGACGCGGAGATCGAGCGCGGCGTGCTCCAGATCAAGGATCTCGTGGCGCACGTGCAGGAGGAGATCCCGCTGGAGGGTGCGGCGCGCGTGCTCGCGGATCGGGCCCTAGAGGCGTCGCCCGGCGGCCAGCGGGGAGCGCGTTGACCTCCTCCGAGGCGATGGGAGCGCGGGGCTGCTCGCGAGGGGCGCGCGGCGCGCCGGCGGGCGAGGGGCGGGGCCGCGCTCGCCGCGCGGGATCGGCGCTGTCGCTCGCCGCGGCGCTGGCCGCGCTCGCCGCGCCGTCCGTCGCGGCGGCGCAGCTCGGCTTCGGCCAGCCCGGCATGACGCAGCCGCCGCCCGCGAGCGCGCCGCCGAAGCCGCCGCCCGGCACGCCGGAGACGCACGCGGCGCCGACGTCCGAGGAGAGCCCGATCCAGACCCAGGAGCCGACCCTGCCGGAAGACCCGCTGGCGGTGCCGCCCGCGGTCAAGAAGCAGATCGGCACGAACGACGTCGGCGAGTGGGAGCGCGGGCGCGCCGAGGAGATCCAGCGCGACTGGTACGGCCCCTATTACAGCGAGCGGAGCGGCAGCTACCAGTTCAGGACGCTCTTCCCCCTGTGGGCGGAGCGCCGGATGCCCGGCGACCGCGCCACGATGGTGACGCCGCTCTACTACAACCGCCGGAGCAAGGACGTCGACGCCGACGTGCTCTTCCCCTTCTTCTGGAAGCTCCGCGACGAGAACACGTACACGACGATCGTCGGCCCGTTCATGCACCGCGAATCCGAGGGGCGCCCCGCGAGCCCGGGGCGGAAGGCGGAGCCGGGCCGGCACGACAACTGGCTCGCGCCGCTCTTCTTCGAGGGCAAGCGCGACGACGGGAGCGGCTACTTCCACATCCCTCCCCTGCTGACCTTCACGCATCACACGGCGCAGAGCGGCTTCAACCTGATCGGCCCCCTCTTCTGCAGCTGGAAGGGCGGCCCCGCGTGCGACACGCGCTCCGCCGACAAGATCGATCTCGGCCTGGCCCCCCTCTACTTCTACGGCCACGACGAGAGCAGCGAGTACGAGGTCATCCCGCCGCTCCTGCACTACTACCACTACAGCGACGTCGGAGACCGCTCCACGAACGTGTGGGGCCCGCTGATGTGGCAGCACTCCCGCAAGGGCGACGTGTTCAACATCATGCCCTTCTACTGGCACAGCTGGGGCAAGAACCACGATCGCACGACGCTGTTCCCGTTCTTCCACTACGGGTACGAGGGCAACAAGAGCCTGCTCGTCACGCCGCTCTTCCTGAAGGCGCGCGGCGAGGAGGGGGAGAGCACCTTCGCGACCTGGGGCTACGCTCGCTACCGAGGGCGGACGGAGCTCGACATGATCACGCCGCTCTTCTGGCAGTACCGGGATCCGGCCATCGATCTCGAGCGGACGTTCCTGCTCCCGTTCTATTACCGGAACACCTCGCCGCGCAGCGATGATCTCGTCCTCTTCCCGTTCTATGGCCGCTTCAAGCGCCACGGGTTGAGCGACACCACGTGGCTCACGCCGCTCGTGCGGCACACGCGGGATCTCACCGGCTGGGAGACGGACATCTATCCGTTCTTCTACTCGGGGAGGAACCGCGACTCGACGCACCTCGTCGTCGCGCCGTTCCTCTGGGACTTCGCGTCGCCGACGTCGCGCACCACGGTGGCCCTGCCGTTCTTCTTCCGGTTCGCGGATCCAAACTCCGTGACGCAGGTCGCGCTCAACACCGTGTACCGGGAGCACCGGGTGCGGAACGGCAAGGAGTGGGAGTTCCACCTCGTCCCCCTGTTCTCGTACGGCGAGACCCCGGAAGGTCACTGGTGGAACGTCCTGTTCGGCCTCGCCGGGTACACGCGCGCGGGCACGGCGGCGACGATGCGGGCGCTCTACGTCCCGATCAAGCTGAGCAAGTGAGGCACGATCTCGCGTCAGAGCACGGCGCGAGGTCGCAGTGATGGCCACGCGGACGTCGCGGCGCGCTCGCGGCAGCGCATCCGTAGTCGAGTCATCGCTGCTGGATGACGCACGTGATTTCGAAGCTCACGTGGAGGGTGTGCCCTCGAGCGCCCGCAGCGCCCGGAGAACGTGCCGCGCCACGAAGCGGTAGGGACCCCGTGCAGCGCACTCATCCAAGGCGGCGTCGTCCCGCAACTTCGAAGCGCGGAGCATCTCCTTGACGACCCGCTTACGTGCCTCGCAGCGGTGACGCTCATTCAGGCGGAACACGCGGATCGTGAGCCGCACGTTGACCTTCGTGGGCCAGTCGAGGCTCGCGCGCGGCCGCAGCCATCCGCTGTCGTCGTCGAAGTCGAAGAGCTCGCCGACGGGATCCGTATCGGGTCGCACGAGCCTGCACGACCAGCGCTCCCTCTTGTACGTGCTGTTGCAGCGATCACAGGCTGGGAAGAGGTTCTCCCATGACAGGGCGAGCTCACGAAACTCGTGGACGGGCAGGAAGTGATCGATCGTCTCGCGGGACTGCTCCAGGAGCGGTCCATCGCAGTAGGCGCACATCCTCGGCTCGGACGCCTCTCGCACCAGCTCATGGAACCACGATGCGAGAGATCGCTTCTGATGGCGCCACTTGTTGAGCGGGTCCGTGGTTCGCCAGTCGCGCGCATGGTCGTGCCACTTCTGCTCCCTGGCCGCCCAGAACGGCGGCTCTGGCTGCCTTCGAAAGGGCGTCACGCGCCGGCCTGATCGCTCTGCGCGTCGGCCCTGGCGCGCAGGTGCCGATCGACCTCGACCCGGACGGGCACCTCCTGGATGGCGACCACGGCGCGCACCTCGTCGTTGAGCGCCATGAGATCTGCTCGCCGCGCGAGGAAGGCATCCCAATCGATCGAGCCGTTGCGCTGCACACGGCGGATCTCGCGCCTGTGGGCGTCAAGCAGGTCGCGCGTCTTCTGGTCGACGAAGCCGGCCTGCGCCTCGAAGATCTCGGTGACCACCCATTCGAGCGACTGGCCGGGCTCCAGCGTCATCGGCGCGACGTCGCCGCGGACGCGATGATCCGCCGCTGGTCGGATCGGGAAGACGACGCCCTGCCCCGCGGAGGCGACGACGAACGGCGAGTGCGTGGTGGCGTAGATGCGGGCGTTCGGGAACAGCTCGCGCACCGCTGGCAGGATGCGGGCCTGCAGCGTGGGGTGGAGGCTCTCGTCGATCTCGTCGAGGATCAGCCAAAAATCCTGGTCAACCGGCGCCCTCGTCACATCGGCCCAGCGGACTCGCTCAAGCCGTACGAGGAGATCGGAGAGCCACGCCATCGTGCTCCGCAGCCCTTCGCCCAGCAGCTCGATGGGGATGGGCTCACCGTCGAACAGGATCTCGGGCGCCTGTCGATCGAGCGAGAACTGGATCGTGGTGCGACGCCCGAGGACCTCGGAGAAGACCCGCTCGAAGCGGCGGATGGCTTCCTTCCGCGACTCCGCGACCGAAGCGAGCTCGCGCCGCCGCCGCTCGTCGGCCTCGCTCGAGTAGACTAGCGCCTTGGTGCGCTCGTTCTCCAGGTTCGCGAGGAGCTGCCCGAGCAGGCCCGACTCGGGGTGATGGGCGCCGAATGACAGCGCACCCGAGAGCGGCGCGACGTCGATGTCTCGCGGGCCGGCGGTGGCGAGCTCGGCCGACTGCTGGTGAGCCCGGTACGCAAACGCGGCCCACTCGACCGGCTCGTCGCGCTCGACCCAGGTCCCGAAGCGATCGAGCCTCGCGAGCACGGCGTTGCCGTAGGTACGCTCGCTCCACTCGATGGTCGTTTCATTGCCGCGCGACCGCAGCCGTTCTGAAGGGGTGAGCACGACGTTCATTGAGTGCCCGTCGTGCTCGATGCTCGCCGCCGCTGCGTAGCGGGGCTCGCGCCGCCTTCGGAGGAAGCTGCGCAGCGGGGGAGTCGTACAGAGCCAGGGGAACTCATCCATGCGCTGCGCCGCCTCGTCGACCGACACGTCGCCGCGCTTCCAGGAGCCGGACAGGAGGACCGCGATCGCCTCGATGATGGTCGTCTTCCCGCTTCCGTTCGGTCCTTCGAACAGTACGAGCTCCCCCGATCCCTGCGGCTCCGGGATCTCGAAGGTCGCATCCTCGAACGGACCGATATCCTTCAGCTTCAGCCTCGTGAGGCGCATGTCGGTCACTCTAGCCGAAACCCACCCCACGGGGCCGCGCTCGGCATCGCCGTCGCCCAGGTCGAGCACGAAGGTGGACATAAACGAGAGGCTCAGCGATGGTTGGCGCGATCGCGATGAGCACCCCCGCCCGCGAAGCGCCCTCCCCCCGCGCCGAGCTCCGCTGCCTCGGCGGAGCGCCGCCGCCCCCGGAGCTCGCCGTCGACCTGCGCCGGCTCCTGGAGCTGCCGGAGGGCGCGCGGCAGCGCCTCTGGGAGGCGCTCGGGCCGAGCCTCGGCGAGCCGGTGCCCGCCGCCGTCGAGCGGCTCCTCGACGCGTTCTGCCGCCGGCACGAGGTCGGCTCCGAGGCGCTCGCGCGCGTGCTCAAGGCGTGCCGGTTCCTCGTCCGCGAGGCGAGCAAGCGCGACCTCGACCGCGCCGCGCTCGCGGCCGACCTCGCGGCGCTCGCGCCGGGCGACGGCGCCGAGGAGCTCCAGGCGATCCTGCTCGCCGGCTACGACCAGGCACGAGCGGTCGTGCGGCGGGAGATCGTGCGCGGCGCGCTGCTCGACCACGGCAAGCTGCTCACCGGCGTCGACTGGCGCGTCGACACGATCGCGGCCGCGAGCCGCGGGGCGAAGATCACGGCGCCCGTCGTCCTGCTCACGCTGAGCTACCAGGAGGGCGAGCACCGCTCCCGGATCACCTTGCAGGCCACCCCAGACGTGCTGCGGGAGCTCCAGCAGATCTGCGCGCAGCTCCTCGGCTGATCCGTCCGTGACCAGCGCGCTCCAGCGGGCGCGCCGGCCACGGATCGCGAGCGCGCGGCGTGGGCGGCGGCGAGGCCCCGCTGGCGACAGCGCGGGCGCCTCTCACCTGCTGCTGTCGCGCGCCTCCGGGCGGGGCGCGGAGTTCGCGGAGACGACCTCGGCGATCGCGGAGAGCGCGTCCTCGGCGGAGAACGGCTTCTCCAGGAGCGGGCGGCCCGACGAGGCGAGGAACCGCTCGACGTCCGCGCCGAAGCCCACGCCGGTCATGAAGATGAACCCCTGCGCCAGCACAGGATCGCTCTCGCGGATCCGCGTGTAGAAGACGTCGCCCGACATGCCGGGCATGCGCAGATCGCAGAGCACCACGTCGAAGCGCTGCCCGCCCGCGAGCATCCCCATCGCGGCGTCGGCGCTCGGCGCGAGCGCCACCTCGTGCACGCGGCCCAGCTGATCGGACAGCGCGCGGGCGAGCGACGCCTCGTCCTCCACCACGAGCACCCGCACCCGCTTCGAGACGAGCCGCGGCACAGGCGAGACGCTCGGCGTCGCCTCGTCCGTCCGCCCCGCCGCGGGCAGCGAGATGATGAACCGCGCGCCGCCGGGCGGGACGCGCCCCGGGACGGGGCTCTCCGCCGTGATCTGCCCGCCCGCGCGCTCGATGATCTCGCGGCTGATCGACAGCCCGAGCCCCGTGCCGACCTCCGGACCTTTCGTCGTGAAGAAGGGCGCCCAGATGCGCGGCAGGTTTTCCTCCGCAATGCCGGCGCCGGTGTCGCTCACCACGATCTCGACCGTCTCCCCGTCGCTGCGCGTCTCGACCGTCACCGTCTGGTCGCGGGGCTCGTGCTTCGAGCCCGGCTTCGGGATCGCCTGGGCCGCGTTGACGAGGAGGTTCACGATGACCTGGCCGAGCCGGCCGTCATCCATGAGGATCGGCGGCACCTCGGAGAGGTTCTTCACGATCTGCGCCCGCTCGATGATCTGGCCGCGCGTGAGGCTCAGCGCGGACTCGACCGTGCGGTTCGCGTCCGTCAGCGTGCGCCGCGAGCCCTCGGGCTGCGGCGGGCTCGCGAACAGCTTGAGATCGCGGACGATGTCGACGATGCGCTTGATCGAGTCGCGCAGCTCCTTCACGAGCTCCGACGCGCTGGAGGCGGCGCTGCCCTCCATGCGCACGTTCGGGCCGCGCAGGAGGCGGTCGAGCATGTCCAGGCCGAGCAGGATGAACGCCGCGGGGTTGTTGATCTCGTGCGCCACGCCGGCCGCGAGCGTGCCGAGCGTCGAGAGGCGATCGACCTGGATGAGCCGCGTGCGCGCCGCGTGCTCGGTGCTCACGTCCGCGAGGACGCCCTCGATCGCCACGACGCGGCCGCGATCCGAGACGAGCGGGTACACCGTGCCGCGCGCGGTGATCGCGTCGCCGCCCCGCCGCCGCAGGCGCGCCTCGTAGGAGGCCGACGGGGCCCCGAGCTTGGCCCGCGCGACCGCGTCCTCGAAGCACATCACGCCCTCCGGGTCGGCGTGGGCCTCCCCGAGGAAGCCCGGCGTCCTGAGCGCCTCGGCCACCGGCACGCCCAGGAGCCGCTCGGCGTGCCGGTTCAGGAAAGAGAGCTCGCCGGACTCGGGATCGAGCCGGAAGATGATGAGCGGCGCGTTGTCGAGGAGGTTCCGGTGCTGCTCCTCGAGCTCGCGGATCCTGAGCAGCCGCTCGGCGGCCTCGCGCTCCCCGGCGACGACGCGCAGCGAGCGATCCAGGCCGGCGCCGAGCGCGTCGGCGATCTCCTCGAGGAGCGGGATCGGCGCCGAGGCGGCCGCGCCGGCGTCTCCGTAGCCGACGACGAGCGCCGCGATGATCGGGCAGCCGAAGCCGCCGGCCGCGGCGCCGGCCGGCCCGGAGCGCGCGGCGGGGTGGCCGGGCTCGGCGCCCGGAGGCGCGGCCCGCACCGGGAGCGCGACGTACGAGAGGCACCCCTCGCCGGCCCCCATCTGGGCGAGGGCGTTCCCCGCGCGGGCGTCGTCGCAGGAGAACGGCTCGCCCTCGGCGAACACCCGCCGGAAGAGCGCCGCGGGCGCCGGCAGGCGCGCGCCGAACGGCGCGGCGGCGAGCGCGTCGCCGCGGAAGACCGCGTACGCGCGGAGCCCGCCCTCCGGCTCCGGGAACACCACCGCGAAGACCTGGAACGCGGCGAACCGGCCGACGGCCCCGGCGAGCTCCTCGAACGGCCTCGGCAGGAGCAGGTTCGAGTGGCGGGCCACGACGGTGAGGACGGCGTTCAGCGCGACGAGGCGGCCAACCCTCTCGCTCGCAGGCTCAGCGTGCATTTCCACGACATCTCACCACGTCAGCGCGCAGGGACGAGAGGCATTCTTCACTTTTCTCCGGCCGGCGGGTCGCCCGCGGTCGCCGGGGACGTAGGCCGGGCCGCCGCGCCGGCGCAGCGCTCGAGCAGGCGGAGGGCGGCGTCCCGGCGCTCCTCGCTCACGGCCGGCCCCGTGCCGGCGGCCCCGTCGTGCGCTGCGTACTGGGCGAACATCCTGCGGGCGGTCTCGACGTCCTCGACGCCGCACGCGACGACGAGCCGCAGCCGCTCGGCCTCGATCCAGACCCGCTGGACGGGCAGGTGGGCCGCGAGCGCCCGATCCAGGCGATCGGCGGCCTCATCGAAGCGGCCGTCGCCCAGGTAATGGCGGCCGAGCAGGTAGTTCGGCAGGCCGTCGCCGGGGGACTGCGCGGCCCACGCGCCGAGGAGCTCCGCCGCGCGGATCCTGTCGGGCGCGCCGCCGCGCGTGCCGATCAGCAGCTCGACGATGGCCGCGCGGGCGCGTTCGTCGTTCGCGGCGGCCATCTTCACGTCGAGCGTCCGGAGCCGATCCTCGTCGACGAGCCGGCCGGCGACCTCGCTGTACCGCGCCGCCGCGCGCTCCCGGTCGCCCGCGGCGAGCGCGACGTCGCCGAGGCGCTCGGCCGCGCGGTCGCGCAGGTGGCGCGGGATCGACCCGTCCCCGGCGATGCCCTCGAGCTCGCGGATGCCCTCGCTGCGCTCGCCGGGCGCGTCGCTGGCGAGCCGCGTCTCGGCGATGGCGATGCGCGGCGCGGGGCTCCGGTCGAGCGACAGCACGCGCCGGTACGCGGCGATGGCGCCCTCGTGGTCGCCGCGCGCGCGCAGCGCCTCCGCCTCGTGGGTGCACGCGTCGACCACGTGCGGGCAGCGACGCTCGAAGAGCGCCGGCCGATCGAAGCGGGCCTTCGCCTGCGCCTTCGCCGCGTCGGGGAGCGTGAGCGCGTCGAGATCGGCGTGCCACGCGCGCTCCATCACGGCCCACGAGGCGCCGGTGATCTCCGGCAGCGCCTTGCCGCCGTACCAGGCGCGCACCGCGTCGGCGCCGTACGTCGCGCGCACGTGGCCGACGAACGCGCCGCTCACGGTGTAGGCGGTCGACGAGTTCTCGGCGAGGAAGCCGAGCGCGAACAGGCGCGCGAGCGGCGGCAGGATCCCGAGATCTTTCATCGCCCTGGCCCACGCGCGCGGGCTCAGGTCCTCGCCCTCCCTGGGCGAGCCGGCGACGGCGATCCCCTCGATGAGCCCCGGGTCGGGGAGCCACCCGCCGAGCCGCCCGGCGACCTTGAACGGGCCGCGGGCGAAGGCGCCGGCGAGCACGTGCATGATCTCGTGCCCGAGCGTCGGGTGCGGGTAGCCGGCGGCCTGCAGGTACACCTCGCGGCGCCACGGCTTCGCGACGTACGTGCGCGACGCGCCCATGAGCGCGCCCTTCTGCGCCGCGCTCTCGAACAGGTAGGCGCGGACCCGGAGCGGCTGGCCGTCGACCACCGCGGGCGCCCCGAGCCAGCGCTCGCCGGCCTCGATGTGGGCGTCGCACTCGCGCACGAAGCGCTGGACGTCGGCCTCGCGCATGCCGCGCGGGTGGACGACCTCGCAGCGCTGGCCCTTCGAGAGCGCGCCGAGCTCGGCCGCGATGGTCTCGGAGGTCTGGAAGTGGCCGAGGCGCGCGCCCTCCAGGACGGTCGCGGCGCTCAGCGCGGCGCTCACGCCGCCGAGCAGGAGCAGCCCGGGCCGGCCCTGCGACTGGAACGACACCCGCCCGCCCGCGTCGTGCACGAGGTGCTGCGCGAGCGCCGACGCCGCGAAAAGCGTGGCCAGCGTCCCCGCGCGGTACGTCAGCAGCCCGGACGCGTCGACGACCGTGTCGTAGAGGGTGCCGCTGAAGAAGCCGGCGAAGGGGTCGTAGGCGAAGACGATCGGGCTCGTGTAGAAGCGGACGGCGCTCACGCCGATCGCGCCGAGGGGGGCGGCGAGCGCCGCGACGACGGCGATGAGCCGGCGCCGCCACGCCGGGCGGGGAGGCGCGGCGTCGTCGCGGCGGATGCCGGCGGCGATCTCGCCCGCGACCGCGCCCCAGGCGCCGCCGAGCGCCGCGCCGATCCCGGGCCCGAGGGCGAAGTGCGCCGAGCCGCCGAGCACATCGCAGAAGCCGGCGCGCAGTCCGTGCGCCAGCGTGGTGGCGTACGCGACGACCGCGAGCAGGGCGCCGCTCGCGACGCCGCGGCGGAACGCCTCGACAGGCGGCGGCCGATGCGCGGCGACGTCGAGGGCGGTCACGATCGCCGCGGCGCCCGGGACGATCAGGCCGGCGGCGAGCGCGCTCTCGTAGCCGGGGCCGTCGAAGAGGGGCAGGAAGCCGACGAGCGCCATCGCGATGGCGACGAGCGCGGCGCCGAGCCTGGTGGCCGGTGAACGCAGCAGCGTGGGCATGGTCGCGTGGGACTCCAGGCCTGCCTTCGTAGCCGCGCCTGCCCGGAGAGGCGAGCGGGATGCGGGCGCCCCGACGCAATCCAGCGAGTTGCGTTCTCGGTGGACGGTCCGGGGAGGAGGGCGGTGTCTTCCGAGAACCCGACGCGACCGTGAGCGGTCATCGCATGGCCGCCGATCCGCCGCGTTCGACAATGCGCGCTTCTCCTTCCCTCCTTCTTTCTGCTCTGCTCACGCCCCAGACGATGTCCCCTCCCCCCGCCGGCCTCTCTCGTCACCCCGACTTCCTGCGCCTCTGGGCGGCGCAGGCGGTGAGCGCCGTGGGCAGCCGCATCAGCCGGACGGCGCTGCCCGTGATCGCCATCGTGAGCCTCGGGGCCGACGCGTCGGGCGTGGCGCTCCTCTCCGCCGTGTCCACCGCGCCGGGCGTCCTCGTGGGGCTCTTCGCGGGCGGGCTCGTCGATCGCTCGCGCAAGCGGCCGCTCCTCGTCGGCGCGGATCTCGTGCGCGCGGCGCTGATCCTCTCGGTCCCGATCGCGGCCTGGACGGGCACGCTCACCCTGCTCCAGCTCTCCGTGGTGGCCGCGCTGGTGGGCATGGCCACGTCGCTGTTCCAGATCGCCGACAACGCCTACTTGCCGGCGCTCGTGGGGCAGGAGCAGCTGGTCAAGGCCAACGCCAGGCTGGAGGGGACCGAGGCCGCCGCGGAGATCGCCGGCCCCGGCGCCGCGGGCATCCTGATCCAGGCGCTGACGGCGCCGGTGACGATGGTGGTGGACGCGCTGTCGTACCTCGTGTCGGCGGCGCTCCTCGGGCGCATCCGGGCGACGGAGGCGCCGGCCGTCCCCGCGGGCGGCGGAGGCGATGGGGGCGCCTCGCTGGTCGAGGATCTCCGGGTGGGGCTGCGCCACGGCCTGGGCCACCCCGTTGTCGGGGCGACGTTCCTGGCGATGGGCGCCCACGCCCTCCTGCTCGGCGGGGCCTTCTCCGCGCTGTACATGCTCTTTCTTCTGGAGCATCTGCGGCTGGACACGACAACGGTCGGGCTGATCATCAGCGTGGGCGGCATCGGCGCGCTGGGCGGCAGCTTCCTCGCGGGCTGGCTCGGCCGACGCCTCGGCGCCGGGCCGGCGATGATCGTCAGCCTGTTCATGAGCCAGGCCGGCTGCGCGCTCATCCCGCTGGCGGCGCAGCTCGGGCGGCTCGCGGTCCCTGCGCTCGTGGTGCACCAGCTCGTGGGGGACGCGTTCCTCATGGCGTTCATGATCCACGCGGTGAGCGCCCGGCAATCCATGTTGCCGTTGCACGTGCTCGGCCGGGTCGATGCCACGCTCCATGTGCTCACCGGGGCGCTCCTGCCGGCGGGCACCCTGGCGGCCGGCTGGCTCGCGGGGCGGATCGGCGTGGAGGCGACCGTCTGGGCGTTCGTCATCGCGGGTTTTGCCGCGCCGCTGCTGCTGCTGCGGCCCGCGGTGTGGAGGCTGCGGGCGGGGTGAGGGCGCGCTCGATGGAGGGTGCTCGTCATCGATCGGCGGTGTCGCTCGGTCGGGCAGCCGAGCCTGGCTGGGACCCGGGGGCGGCCACGCGGGCCGCCGCGACGCGGCGCAGGCAGTCTTCCTGATGGGTCCGGGCCAGGGCTTCTGGCAGACGGAGAAGCTCTATCCGCCGCTCGATCGGCATGCAGTAGGTCGTCGCGGCCCACAACTTCGGGTCATCGACGCCGTGGAGCGGCTCCAGATCGGTCCACACCCGGACGGCCCTGTCATCCGACGCGCTGATGATGCGCATGCCGTCGGGGCTGAACGCTACGCTGTTGACCGGAGACTCGGAGCCGCGAAGAACCAACGGCTCGCCAGTACCATCGGAATTCCATACCCGTACCGTTCCGTCCTGGGACCCGGTGACAACGCGCTTGCCATCAGGGCTGAACGCCACCCCCAGAACCCAGTGTTCATGACCACGAAGAACCACCGGGGCACCGGCTCCATCCGCTTTCCATAGGCGCGCCGTCTTGTCCCAGGAGGCCGTAGCGATGCGCTCGCCATCGGGGCTGAACGCCACCCAGTAGACGACATCCTCGTGACCGCGAAGGATCAGCGGCTCACCTTCGCCATCCGCGTTCCACACCCGTACCGTCTTGTCGAAGGACACGGTGACGATGCGCTTGCCGTCGGGGCTGAACGCCGCTGAATAGAGCTGAGCCTCGTGACCGCGAAGGACCACTGGATCGCCGGTGCCATCCGCGTTCCACACACGCGCCGTCCTGTCCCACGACGCCGTGACGATGCGCTCGCCATCGGGGCTGAACGCTGCGGAACAGACCTGAGCCTCGTGACCGTGAAGGACCACTGGATCGCCGGTGCCATCCGCGTTCCACACACGTGCCGTCCTGTCCCACGACGCCGTGACGATGCGCTTGTCATCAGGGCTGAACGCGACCGAATGGACCGCGTCCCTGTGACCGCGAAGGACCACGGGCGCGCCGGTGCCATCCGCGTTCCACACGCGCGCGGTCCTGTCCTCGGGCGCCGTCACGATGTGCCCGCCGTCGTGGCTGAACGCCACCGAAGCGATCGGCTCCTTGTCACGGAGAAGGACCAGCGGCTCGCCCGTGCCATCCGCGCTCCACACGCGCACGGTGTTGTCGTACGATGCGGTCGCGATGCGCTTGCCGTCGGGGCTGAACGCCGCCCAGACGGCATCCTGGTGACCACGAATGACAAGGGGCTCGCCCGTCCCGTCGGCCTTCCACACCCGCGCCGTCTTGTCCCTGGACCCGGTGACGATGCGCCGGCCATCGGGGCTGAATACCGCCGAATAGACCGGCGCCTCGTGACCCCGGAGGACCAGCGGCTCGCCCGTCCCATCGGCCTTCCACACACGAGCGGTCTTGTCCGACGACGCCGTGACGAGTTGCTTGCCATCGGGGCTGAACGCCACCCCCTGAACCTCGTGCTCATGGCCGCGAAGGACGACTGGCTCGCCGGTGCCATCCGCGCTCCACACGCGCGCGGTGTGGTCGTACGATCCGGTCGCGATGCGCTTGCCGTCAGGGCTGAATGCCACCGCATAGACCGGAGCGTCGTGCCCCCGGAGGACCAGCGGCTCGCCCGTCCCATCGGCCTTCCGCACACGTACGGTCCTGTCGTGGGACGCGCTGGCGATGCGCTGGCCATCGGGGCTGAACGCCGCCGAATTGACCCGCCCCCCATGGTCCCGGAGGACCAGCGGCTCGCCCGTCCCATCGGCCTTCCACACACGTACGGTCCCGTCCCATGACGCCGTGACGATCCACCTTCCATCAGGGCTGAACGCCGCGGAGCTGACCCCGTTCTCATGACCTCGGAGGACCAGCGGCTCGCCCGTGCCATCGGCCTTCCACACGCGCGCGTTCATGTCCAACGACGCGGTGACGATGTATCTGCCGTCGGGGCTGAAGCTCGCGCCCATGACGCCGCCTGGATGGGTGAGCACCGCCCGAGCGACCCAGCTGTGCAGCGCCCCGCGCGCCACGACGGCCCACCCTCGCGGCACGTCGGGCGCCTCGACCTCGCGCAATATCGAGAGCGCGGTCGTGGGGTCGGCCTGCAGCTCGCGCGCCGCGGCCATGCGGGTGGCGTTGCGCGCTTGCAGGGCTTCGGCCTGTGCACGGGCCGTTTCCTGGTCGGCGCGCGCGGCTTGCTGCTCGGCGCGCCTGGCTTGCCGGTCGGCGCTGATCGCGAGATAGGACACCATCAGCGCGATCGCGGTGAGCGTCGCGATCACGCCCATGGCGATCCGCCGCCGCACACGCCGCGCGCGCTCGGCGAGGGCCACGACGGCAAGGAGATAGCGCTCCTCGCGCTGGCCAAGCCCGGAGCGCCACTCGGCGCCCTGCTCGGCGCGGCGGCGCTCACGCCACGCTCGCGCCTCGTGCGCCGCACGATCGCGCCAGAGCAGCCCCTCGGCGTGACCGCTCGCCTCCCATTGCTGGGCCGCGGCGCGCAGCCGGGCAAGGAACTGCGCGTCTTGCTCGCTCTCGGCGAGCCACTGCCGGAGCTTTGCCCACCTCTCGATCAACGACTCGTGAACCAGCTCCACCGTCGTGCCCTCGCGTTCGCCGCCGGCCTCGGTGAGCAGCAGCCGCGCCCCGGCCAGGTGCTGGACCACCTGCGCGATCGCCTCACCGGCGTGGTCTTCGCCGTCCTGTGCGAGCTCACACAGCTCGTCCAGGCTGACCACCGCGCGCGTGCGCTCGGGCGTGACAAGGCGTACGAGCACCGCCCGAGCCAGCCGCTGCTCGCGCACCGGCAGCGCCGAGAGCACCGCGTCCGCATGCGCGGACAGCGCCCCGGCCACGCCGCCGAGCTGCTCGTAGCTGTCCCGGGTGAGCAGCCGGCGCGCGCGGTCCCGCGCCTCCCACAGCTTCGCGGCAGTGAATTGCAAGAGCGGCAAGGGGCTCCGCGTGCTGTCCAGCGTGTCCAGCATGTGCTCGACCATCTCGGCGGTCTCGAAGCGAAGACCGGCCGCGTCGAGCGGCCTCATCAGGGCTTCACGCAAGCCTTCGCGCCCCATGGGCGGCAGCAACGAGAGACCACGCGTCACGTGGGTCATGAACTCGTAGTCATCGGCGACGCGGTCGAGGAAGTCCGAGCGGATGGCGAGCAGGACCCGCAGGGGCGACGAGGCGTCGTCGGCCGCGCCCTCCAGACAGGCGACGAACGCCGCCCGTTCCTCGCGGCTCGCGCCGAGCGTGTACAGCTCCTCGAACTGATCGACGAAGAGCAGGACATGGTGCCTCGTCCCCTGACGGCGGCAGCGCGCGCGCAGCCGCGCGCCCAGGTAGCCCGGCTGCGCGCTCAAGGTGGCGACGAGCCCACCGTTCCCGGTGAGCTCGACCGGGCCCGCCGGCGCGCCCGCGCGCTCGGACTCGGCCACCTGCGCGAGCACATCGACGAGCGCCGCCATCGGGTGGCGCCCAGGGCGCAGGGTGAACGTCTCCCAGCGATCGCTGGAGCGCTTCAACGCCGGGATCACCCCCGCGCGCACGAACGACGACTTGCCTGCCCCGGAGGGGCCGGCGACCGTGACGAGCGGCTGGTAGCGCAGCCGCGCCGTCAAGGCGGTCACGTCCCGATCGCGGCCGAAGAAGCGCGCGGCGTCCGACTCCTGGAACGCGGAGAGCCCCGCGAACGGACAGTCGTCCTCGCCGAGCCCGGGCGCCTTGCGACCGGGCAGCAGCGCCTCGAGCTCGGCGAGCAGCTCCCTGGCCGAGCCGATGCGCTCGTCCTTCCGCTTCTTCAGGCACCGGTCGACGAGGGCGCCCAGCGCGCCCGCATCAGGGCGCCGCGCGCCGACGCGCGGCATGGGAACATCGAAGCTCACGATGTCCGCGAGCCGCTCGATCTGCGATGGGTCGAGCGGGTGCGCCCCCGTGAGCAGCGTGTACAGGAGGATGCCCACGGCCCAGAGGTCGCTGCGCGCGTCCACGTCCTCACTCAGCAGTTGCTCGGGGGACATGTAGGACGGCGTTCCGACGAGCGCGCTCCGAAAGCTCTGTTCATCCTCTCCCGGGAGCTCCCCCCGCGCCTCCGTGAGCGTCGACAGCAGCTTGGCATCGAGTTGCTTGGCGATCCCGAAGTCGACCACCTTGATGCACCCTGCGTCGTCGATGAGGATGTTCTCCGGCTTGAGATCGCGGTGCACGATCCCGAGCTCGTGCGCGCACACCAGCGCGCGGACCACCGGGATCATCAGCTCGACAACCAGCCCGACCGGCATCGGGCCCGGCGCGCCGGAGCGCTCGCGCTCGGCTCGCCACTGGCTCAGCGTCCGACCCTTGATGTACTCGAGCACGAGGTACGGGTGTCCACGGAGCTCGTCCACCTCGTGGATCACCACGATGTTCTCGTGCCGGCAGCTCGCCGTGGCGCGCGCCTCGGCGAGAAAGCGCTCGATCCCCTGCCCGCTGTACTCGAGCAGCAGCTTGATCGCGACGAGCCGCCCGAGCTTCGTGTCCCGGGCCAGGTACACGATGCTCATGCCGCCTTGCCCCAGCTCGCGGATGATCTCGTAATGCTTGATCGTCCCGCCGACCTCCACGAGCGTCGAGCCCTGAGCGCGGTACGCCATCGTCGCGCCCGCCAGCGTCGTCGACGCCGGCGATGGCCGGACCGCGGTCTCTTGCGCTCGGTCCTCGGGCACTCGGCCGACCACGTCCTCCGCGCGCGCGAGCTCGGGGAGCACGAGCGTGCGCGCCGCCTCTTCACCAGGAGCGCTGCGCGAGACGAGAGAGCTCGACGGCGCGTCGGGCTCGACGCTCAGGCAGCCTCGCTGCCTATCCTTGCTCGATGGCATCGTCCCTCACGCCCCGCCCGGCGTCGCCGCTCTGGAGGTCCAGGCGGCTCCCTTCCCCACAATCTCAGTTCACTCGACGTTCCAGCGATCTCCGGGCAATGGTCTTGCTGGTCGTGGCACCCTGTTATTGCAGTCGCACCTCGGGTGGGCAACCTGGCGCCGAGCAGACCGCGATATTGCGCTGCGTGCCGACCCGCCCTGGCAGCATGTACGACGCGGAGGAACAACGCTCGTCATCGGTCGGGCGTGCCGCGCGGTCCTACGGCCGAGTCCAGCCGAGTTCAAGGAGCAGCCGCGCGGGCCGCATCGACCCGGCGCAGGCAGGCATGCTGCTGGGCTCGAGCGGTGGCCTCGGGTACCCGGAAGAGTTCAATCCTCCGCTCGATGGGCATGCAGTAGGTCGTCGCAGTCCACAGCTTCGGGTCATCGACGCCGTGGAGCGGATCGAGATCGGTCCACAGCCGCACGGCCCTGTCGCCGGACGCGCTGACGATGCGCTGACCATCGGGGCTGAAGGCCGCGGCATGGACCGGGGAATCGCTGCCACGAAGGACCACGGGCTCGCCCGTGCCATCGGCGTTCCATATCCGCACCGTCTGGTCCTTGGAAGCCGTGACGATGCGCTTGCCGTCGGGGCTGAACGCCGCCGAAATGACCCAGTGCTCGTGACCACGCAGGACCAGGGGCTCACCCGTGCCGTCGGCGTTCCAGACGCGAGCGGTCTTGTCCTGGGACGCGGTGACGATGCGCTTGCCATCAAGGCTGAACGCCGCCGATGAGACCGGCTTCTCATGACCTCGAAGCACCATAGGATCGCCCGTGCCATCGGCGTTCCATATCCGCACCGTCTGGTCCTTGGAAGCCGTGACGACGCGCTTGCCGTCAGGGCTGAACGCCGCCGATGAGACCGGCCCCTCGTGACCGCGGAGGACCAGGGCCTCGCCGGTGCCGTCCGCGTTCCACACCCGCGCCGTCTTGTCCCAGGACGCGGTGACGATGCGCTCGCCGTCGGGGCTGAACGCCGCCGATGGGACTGGCTTCTGATGACCGCGAAGCACCAAGGGATCGCCCAAGTCATCCACGCTCCACACCCGCACGGTCTTGTCCCAAGACGCGGTGACGATGCGCTCGCCGTCGGGGCTGAACGCCGCAGAGTTGACGAAATCCTTGTGGCCGCGAAGGACCAGGGCTTCGCCCGAACCGTCGGCGTTCCACACCCGCGCCGTCTTGTCCCAGGACGCCGTGACGATGCGCTCACCGTCGGGGCTGAACGCCACCGAATGGAGTGACTCCTCGTGACCACGGACGACCAGGGGCACACCGATGCGATCCACGTTCCAGACGCGAGCGGCCCTGTCCGTTGACGCGGTGACGATGCTCTTGCCGTCGGGGCTGAACGCCGCAGAGTGGACGCCATCTTCGTGGCCGCGAAGGACCAGGGCCTCGCCCGTGCCGTCGGCGTTCCACACCCGCGCCGTCTTGTCCCAGGACGCGGTGACGATGCGCTTGCCGTCGGGGCTGAACACCGCCGAAGTGAGCCCACCGTCGTGACCGCGGAGGACCATGACATCGCCTGTGCCATCCGCGTTCCACACACGAACGGTCGTGTCCGATAACGCGATGGCGATGCGCTTGCCGTCGGGGCTGAACACCGCCGAAGTGAGCCCATTCTCGTGACGGCGGAGAACCTGGAGCTCGCCCGTGCCATCCGCGTTCCATACCCGCACCGTCTTGTCGGACGATGCCGTCGCGATGCGCTTGCCGTCGGGGCTGAACACCGCCGAATGAACCCAGTGCTCGTGACCATGCAGGACCAGCGGCTCGCCCTCACCATCCGCGTTCCACACGCGAGCGGTCTTGTCCCAGGACGCTGTGACGATGCGCTTGCCATCGGGGCTGAACGCCACCGAATGGACCAGATCTTCGTGACCCCGGAAGACCAAAGGCTCGCCCGTACCTTCCGCGTCCCACACCCGCACAGTCTTGTCCTCCGATGCCGTCGCGATGCGCTTGCCATCGGGGCTGAACACCGCGGAACGGACGGCGTTCTCGTGACCGCGAAGGACAAGGGGCTCGCCCGTACCACCCGCGTTCCAGACCCGCACGGTCTTATCCCAGCATGCAGTGACGATTCGCTTGCCGTCGGGACTGTAGCTCGCCCGAAACACGCCGTCCGGATGGATGAGCATCGCACGAGCGACCCAGCTGTGCAGCGCCCAGCGTGCGAGAGCTCCCCACCCTCGCGGCACATCGGGCGGCTCGATCTCGCGCAAGATCGCGAGCACCGTCGTAGGATCGGCTTGCATCTCGCGCGCAGCGGCCATGCGGGTGGCGTTGCGCGCCTCTCGGGCTTCGGCCTGCGCACGGGCCGTTTCCTGGTCGGCACGCGTGGCTTGCCGGTCGGCGCGAACGGCGATGCACGACACGATGACCGCGAACGCAAGGAGCGTGGCGATCACGCCCATGGCGAGCCGCCGCCGCAAGCGCTGCGCGCGCTCGGCGAGGGTCACGACCGCTCGAAGATAGCGCTCGTCGCGCTCGCCGAGCCCGACGCGCCAATCGGCGCCCTGCGCAGCGCGGCGGCGCTCGTACCACGCTCGGGCCTCCTCCGCTGCGCGATCACGCCAGAGCAGCCCCTCGGCGTTGCGGCTCGCCTCCCACTGCTGAGCCGCGGTGCGGAGCCGGGCGAGGAACTGCGCGTCGCGCTCGCTCTCCGCAAGCCATTGCCCGAGCCGCCTCCACGTCTCGATCAACGACTCGTGGACCAGCTCAACCGTCGTGCCCTCGCGCTCGCCGCCAGTCTCGATGAGCAAAAGCCGCGCCCCGGCGAGGTGCTGGATCACGTACGGGATCGCCAGATGGGCGCCCTCCTCGCCACCCATCGCGACACCGTAAAGCTCGTCCAGGCTGACCACCGCGCGCGTGAGCTCCGGCGTGACCAGGCGCACCAGCACCGCCCGGGCGAGCCGCTGCTCGCGCGCCGGCAGCGCCGAGAGCACCGCATCCGCGTGGGCAGACAGGGCGCCAGCCACACCGCCCAGCTTCTTGTAGCTCTCGCGCGTCAGCAGCCGGCGCTCACGATCCCGCGCCTCCCACAGCTTCGCGGCGGCGAATTGCAGCAGCGGCAAGGGGTTACGGGCGCTCTCGAGCGTGTCCAGCATGTCCTCGACCATCTCGTCGGTCTCGAAGCGGTGACCCGTCGCCTCGATCGGCCTTGCCAAGGCGTCGCGCAGGCCCTCGCGCCCCATAGGTGGCAGGACCGAGAGCCCGCGGGCCACGTCGGTCAATTGGGGGTGTTCCCCGGCCATGCGATCGAGGAAGTCCGAGCGGATGGCGAGCAGCACACGCAGGGGCGACGACGCGTCGTCCGCAGCGCCTTCCAGACAGGCCACGAACGCAGCCCTCTCCTCGGGCCCAACGCCGAGCGTGTAGACCTCTTCGAACTGATCGACGAAGAGCAGGACATGGTGCCTCCTCCCCTCCCGGCGGCAACGCGCGCGCAGCCGAGCGCCCAGGTGCCCCGGCTGCGCGCGCAAGGTGGCGACAATCCCGTCGTGTTCGGCGAGCTCGGCCGAACACGACGCCGTGCCGGCGACCTCGGACTCGGCCACCTGCACGAGCACATCGACGAGGGCCGCCAGCGGCCGGCGCCCCGGCCGCACGACGAACGTCTCCCACCGCTCGCTGCCACGCTTCAACGCCGGGATCACCCCCGCGCGCACGAACGACGACTTGCCCGTCCCGGAGGGGCCGGCAACCGTCACGAGCGGCTGGTATCGAAGCCGCGCTGTCATGGCGGCGACATCGCGATCGCGACCGAAGAAGCGCCCCGCGTCCGACTCCTGGAACGCAGACAGCCCTGCGAACGGACTCTCTCCTTCACCCAGCTCGGGGGCCCTTCGACCGGGCAGCAGCGCCTCGAGCTCCGTGAGCAGCTCTTTGGCCGAGCCGATGCGCTCGTGCTTGCGCTTCTTCAGGCACCGGTCGACAAGGTCGCCGAGCGCGCCCACGTCCGGCCGCCGCGCGCTCACGCCAGGCATTGGAACGTCCAAGTTCACGATGTCCGCGAGTCGCGCGACCGAGAACGGGTCGAGCGGGTGCGCCCCCATGAGCAGCGTGTACAGGAGGATGCCAACAGCCCAGAGGTCGCTGCGAGGATCGATGTTCCCACCCAGCAACTGCTCGGGCGACATATAGGCCGGCGTGCCGATGATCGCGCTTCGATGGCCCTCGCCACCGCCTCCCGCGAGCGCCGCCGGCGCCCCCGTGATCGTCGACATCATGTGGATATCGACCTGCTTGGCAATCCCGAAGTCGAGCACCTTGATGCTCCCTGCGTCGTCGATGAGGATGTTCTCCGGCTTCAGATCGCGGTGCACGATCCCGAGCTCGTGCGCGCACACCAGCGCGCGGACCACCGGGATCATCAGCTCGACCACCTGGCCAACCGCCATCGGTCCACCCGGCCCTGGCCCGCAGGGGCGCCCGCGCTGGGCCAGCCATTCGCTCAGCGTGCGGCCCTTGATGTACTCGAGCACCAGGTACGGGTATCCACGGATCTCGTCCACCTCGTGGATCACCACGATGTTCTCGTGACGGCAGCGCGCCGTGGCCCGCGCCTCGTCCAGGAAGCGCTCGCTCCCCTGCCCGCTGTACTCGCTCAGCAGCTTGATCGCGACGAGGCGCCCCAGCTTCGTGTCCCGCGCCAGGTACACGATCCCCATGCCGCCCCGGCCCAGCTTGCGGATGATCTCGTAGTGCTTGATCGTACCGCCGACGTCCGCCAGCGCAGAGCCCGGAGCGCGCTCCGCCACCGTCGCTCCCGCCAGCGCCCTCGCATCCTGCGCTGGCAGGAGCGCGGCCTCCTGCGCCTGCTCCTCGGGCATAGGGTCTCCCGCGGCCTCCGTGGGCGCCATGCCGGCGATACCGAGCGTGCACACGGCCTCTTCAACAGAAGCGCTGATCGAGCTCCGGTGGTCCGGCTGTCGCCGCACCAGAACCTCAGAATCTCCGCTCGCGTCCTCTCCTCTCGCTCCTCTCGGCTCCCGCCCCTCCCACCCGCTGCCCTCCACACCGGCCGCACGTCCGGGCACGAGCTCGAAGACGGCATAGAGCCGCCCCTCGCCAGCGTGCCCCCAGTCGATGGGCCAGCCGATGCGGGGGTGGTGGAGCCGCGTGCAACAACGCATCTCCCGCAGGAATCGCGCCAGGCCACGCCGCACCAGATGCGCGCCAGCTCCGTCCGGCGCCATGCCCAGGATCTGAACGACGATCGGCTGACCGCTCTCGATCAGCCGCCCCTTGTAGATCGCCGCTCGGCGGCTCGCCCGGAAGCATGACAAGATCTCGTAGCGGCCCTGGAACACCACCCCTGGCGCGAGTGTCCGCCGGCTCATCCTGGCTCCTCGACTCGCCGTCGCCTCGCTCGCCAGCTTCAGGCGCAACATCCTCACCCCGAATCGACAAGCAGCGATCCGGACGGCCGGGCTTGTCCCGCCTGTCTGACGAGAGAGCTCGACACCGTACCCGATCCCATGCTCAGGCAGCCTCGCTGCCTGTCCTCAATGATCTATAGCATCCGCCCCCACGCATCGCCCGACATCGACGCTCCGGACGTCTCTACGGCTCTCTTTCCGACAATCTCCGGCCCGCCGCCGCTCTCGCGCATTCCTCGCGAGACGCAGCATGGACCTGCGAGCAGCGCCAGAGCCCGCTGCTTCCTCGACGCGCTCACGCGCTCGGCGCAGCGACGCTCGTCATCGGCCGGCCGTGCCGCGCAGCCGGCCCCCCGAATCCGCCTGCCCCCTCGGCGCGGCCGCGCGAACCGCGGCGACCTGCCGCAGACAGGCCTCCTGGCTCGCCCGGGCGGCCGACTCGGGCACACGAAGGAGCTCGATCCTCCGCTCGACAGGCATGCAGTAGGTCGTCGCCGTCCACAGCTTCGGATCATCGACGCCGCGGAGCGGCTCGAGGTCGGTCCACACCCGCGCGACCTTGTCGTCGGACCCGGTGACGATGCGCTTGCCATCGGGGCTGTACGCCACTGCGTTGACGGACGCATCGGACCCGCGCAGCACCAGGGGCTCGCCCGTGCCGTCGGCGTTCCATATCCGCGTCGTCTTGTCGTCGGACGCGGTCACGACATACTTGCCATCCGGGCTGAACACCGCAGCATTGACCAGGTGCTCATGACCACGCAGGACCACGGGCTTGCCTGTGCCGTCGGCGTTCCACACCCGCACCGTCTTGTCCCACGACGCCGTGACGATCCGCTCGCCATCCGGGCTGAACGCCGCCGATACGACCCAACGATCGTGCCCTCGCAGGACCACGGGCTCGCCCGTGCCATCGGCGTTCCACACACGCGCCGTGTTGTCATACGAGGCGGTGACGATGCGCTCGCCGTCGGGGCTGAACGCCGCCGAACGCACCCTGTCCGCGTGACCACGGAGCGTCACGGGCTCTCCAGACCCGTCGGCGCTCCACACACGCGCCGTCTTGTCAAAGGACGCCGTGACGATGCGCTCGCCGTCAGGGCTGAACGCCGCGGAGCGAACCCGGTCCGCATGACCACGGATCACCAGCGGTTCGCCCGAGCCGTCGGCGTTCCACACCCGCGCCGTCTTGTCGTCGGACGCGGTGAGGATGCGCTTGCCATCCGGGCTGAACGCCGCCGAGAACACCTCCCCCTCGTGGCCACGGAGGATCACGGGCGCTCCCGCGACCTCGGCGTTCCACACACGCGCCGTCCTGTCCCACGACGCCGTGACGATGCGCTTGCCATCCGGGCTGAACGCCGCCGAGGAGACCGAATCGTCATGACCACGGAGGCTGAGGGGCTCACCCGTGCTCTCGGCGTTCCACACCCGCGCCGTCTTGTCATAAGACGCCGTGACGATGCGCCTGCTGTCGGCGCTGAACACCGCAGAATAGACCCGATCCTGGTGGCCGCGCAGGGTCCGAGGCTCCCCCGACCCATCGGCGTTCCACACCCGCGCCGTCTTGTCCCACGACGCCGTGACGATCCGCTCGCCATCCGGGCTGAACGCCGCGGAGTAGACGACATCCTCGTGGCCGCGCAGGATCCGGGGCTCGCCCGACCCATCGGCGTTCCACACCCGCGCCGTCTTGTCCCACGACGCCGTGACGACGCGCTTGCCATCCGGGCTGAACGCCGCCGAGTAGACGGCATCCTCGTGACCGGGCAGGACGACCGGCTCACCCGTGCCATCCGCCTTCCACACCCGCGCGGTCCGGTCGAACGACGATGTCACGATGCGCCCGCCGTCGAGGCTGAACGCCGCGAAATAGACCGGCTCCGCATGACCCCGAAGGACGGCGAGCTCGCCCGTGCCATCCGCCCTCCACACCCGCGCGGTCCGGTCGAACGACGCCGTCACGATGCGCCCGCCATCGGGGCTGAACGCCGCCGAATAGACCCCGTCCTCGTGACCGCGGAGGACGAGCGGCTCGCCCGCACCCGCCGTGCGCCACACCCGCGCGGTCCTGTCGTCCGACGCCGTCACGATGCGCTCGCCGTCGGGGCTGAACGCCACCGAGTTGATCGGCGCGTCGTGGCCACGAAGGACCAGCGGCTCGCCCGTGCCGTCCGCGTTCCACACCCGCACGGCCCTGTCCGCGCAGATCGTCGCGATGTGCTTGCCGTCGGGGCTGAACGCCGCCCGGATGACGAAATCCGGGTGGGTGAGCACCACGCGCGCGACCCAGCTGTGCAGCGCCCAGCGCGCGAGGGTGGCCCACCCGCGCGGCACCTCGGGCGGCTCGACCTCCCGCAAGAGCGCCAGCACCGTCGTGGGATCGGATTGCAGCTCGCGCGCCGCGGCCATGCGGGTGGCGTTGCGCGCCAGGAGCGCGTCCGCCTGCGCGCGGATCGCCAGGTACGACACCATGACCGCGAACGCGCTGAGCGTCGCGATCACGCCCACGGCGAACTGCCGTCGCAAGCGCCGCGCGCGCTCGGCGAGCTCCACGACGGCCAGCAAATAGCGCTCCTCGCGCTTGCTCAGCCCCGCTCGCCCGTCGGCGCCCTGCGCGGCGCGCCGGCGCTCGTACCATGCCCTCGCGTCCTGGGCCGCGCGGTCGCGCCAGAGCAGCCCCTCGGCCCAGCCGCTCGCCTCCCACTGCTGCGCCGAGGCGCGCAGCCGGGCCAGGAACTGCGCGTCTTGCTCGCCCTCGGCGAGCCACTGCCGGAGCTTGGGCCACCGCTCGATCAGCGACTCATGCACCAGCTCCACCGTCGTGCCCTCGCGCTCGCCCCCGGTCTCGATCAGCAGCAGCCGCGCGCCGGCCAGGTGCTGGACCACCTGATCGATCGCCTCGCCCGCAGGACCCCTGCCGTTCTGCGCCACCCCATGGAGCTCCTCCAGGCTGACCACCGCGCGCGTGCGCTCGGGCGTGACCAGGCGCACGAGCACCGCGCGGGCCAGCCGCTGCTCGCGCACCGGCAGCGCCGAGAGCACCGCGTCCGCGTGCGCGGACAGGGCGCCCGCCACGCCGCCCAGCCTCTCGTAGCTGTCTCGCGTCAGCAGCCGGTGCTCGCGATCCCGCGCCTCCCACAGCTTCGCGGCCGTGAACTGCAAGAGCGGCAGCGGGCTCCGCGTGCTCTCCAGCGTGCCCAGCATGTCCTCGATCATCTCGGCCGTCTCGAAGCGATGACCGGCCGCCTCCAGCGGCCTCGTCAGCGCGTCGCGCAGCCCGTCGCGCCCCATCGGCGGCAGCAGCGACAGACCGCGCGTCACGTCGATCACGAAATCGTGATCATCGGCCATGTGATCGAGGAAATCCGAGCGGACGGCGAGCAGCACACGCAGGGGTGATGACGCGTCGTCGGCCACGCCTTCCAGGCAGGCCACGAACGCGGCCCGCTCCTCGCGGCTGGCGCCGAGCGTGTACAGCTCCTCGAACTGATCGACGAAGAGCAGGACATGGTGCCTCGTCCCCTCGCGGCGGCAGCGCGCGCGCAGCCGGGCGCCCAGGTGCCCCGGCTGCGCGCGCAGCGTGGCCACGATCCCGTCGTGGTCGGCGAGCTCGGCCGACCCGGACCCCGCGCTGGCCACCTCGGACTCGGCCACCTGCACGAGCACATCGACGAGCGCCGACAGCGGCCGGCGCCCCGGCCGCACGATGAACGTCTCCCACCGCTCGCTGCCGCGCTTCAACGCAGGGATCACCCCCGCGCGCACGAACGACGACTTGCCCGCCCCCGACGGCCCGACGACCGTGAGGAGCGGCTGGTAGCGCAGCCGCGTCGTCGTGGCGGCGATCTGGCGATCGCGCCCGAAGAAGCGCGCCGCGTCCGACTCCTGGAACGCGGACAGCCCCGCGAACGGGCTCTCGTCGTCGCCCAGCTCGAGCGCCTTTCGGCCGGGCAGCAGCGCCTCCAGCTCCGCGAGCAGCTCCTTGGCCGAGCCGATGCGCTCGTGCTTGCGCTTCTTCAGGCACCGATCGACAAGGTCGCCGAGCGCGCCCACGTCCGGCCGCCGCGCGCTCACGCGCGGCATGGGGAGATCGAGCTTCACGATGTCCGCGAGCCGCGCGACCGAGAACGGGTCGAGCGGATGCGCCCCCACGAGCAGCGTGTACAGGAGGATGCCCACGGCCCAGAGGTCGCTGCGAGGATCGATGTCCCCGCCCAGCAATTGCTCGGGCGACATGTAGGCCGGCGTGCCGATGAGCCCGCTCCGGTGGCCGTCGACGTGGCCTCGCGCGAGCGTCGCCTGCGTGCCCGTGAGCGTCGACATCACCCTGGCGTCGAGCTGCTTCGCGATCCCGAAGTCGAGCACCTTGATGCTCCCCGCGTCGTCGATGAGGATGTTCTCGGGCTTCAGATCGCGGTGCACGATCCCGAGCTCGTGCGCGCACACCAGCGCGCGAACCACAGGGATCATCAGCTCCACCACCTGGCCGGGCGGCATCGGGCCGGACGGCCCTATCGCGGCGAGCGGCCCTGGCGCGCTCGGGTGCTCGCGCTGGGTCAGCCATTCGCTCAGCGTGCGGCCCTTGATGTACTCGAGCACCAGGTACGGGTGTCCGCGGATCTCGTCCACCTCGTGGATCACAACGATGTTCTCGTGACGGCAGCGCGCCGTGGCCCGCGCCTCGTCCAGGAAGCGCTCGTTTCCTTGTCCGCTGAACTCGAGCAGCAGCTTGATCGCCACGAGGCGCCCGAGCTTGGTGTCGCGGGCCAGGTACACGATCCCCATGCCGCCCCGGCCCAGCTTGCGGATGATCTCGTAATGCTTGATCGTGCCGCCGACGTCCGGCAGCGCGGAGCCCGGACCGCGCCCCGTCGGCGCCGCTCCCCCCGCCGCGGTTGCGCCGTGCGCGTCGAGCGCGTCGTGTACCGACGGCGCTGCGGCCTCGCGCGCTCGCTCCTCGGGCGTCACGCCGGCCGACGCCTCCGTGGGGGCCAGGCCGGCGAGCGCGAGCGTGGTCTCGGCCGGTTCGCCACGCTCGCCGCGCATTCCGCTCGATCCCGACCGGTCCGGCTGTCTCTGCTCCTGGGCCTCGGCGTCGCGGCGCGGGGTCTCCTTGAGCTCGAGCGTCGCCTGCGGCAGGGTCGCGCCGAGCGCGTGTTGCTGCAGGTCGTCCTGCGAGGGCATCACCTCCTGCAGGGTGTGTCCCGGCATGAGCTCGAAGACGGTATAGAGCCGCCCCTCGCCGGCGTGCCCCCAGTCGACGGGCCGGACGATCGGAGCGTGGTGGAGCCGCGTGCCAGAGCGCATCTCCCGCAGGAACCGCGAGATGGAGCGCCGCGCAGGGTGCCTGCGGTCTCCCTCGCGAGGCAGACGGAGAATCTGGAGGACGATCGGCCGACCGCCCCCGATGCGCCGGCCCCTGTAAACGACCGTTCGGCCGCTCGCTCGGCAGCAGGACAGGATCTCATAGCGACCCTGGAACACCGTCCCTGGCGCGAGGGTCTCGCGGCTCATCCTGGCCCCTCCGATCGCTGCCACGCCCGCGCGGCGGCTCCGGGTGAAACGTCCCCACCCCCTGTCGACACGCAACGCTCCCGAATGTCGAGCTCGTCGCGCCGCTCTGGCGAGAGAACCCGACGGCGTACCCGGACCGATGCTCAAGCAGCCAACCGTCGCTGCCTGTTGGGAGGTTCTATAGCATACCCCCCCACATCGTCCGGTGTCGGCGCCTCGGATGCGTCAGCCCCTCTCCTTCGCACCAGCGCTCCCGTCGTTCTCCTCCTGTTCTTCCGCCATTTCGAGCCGCTCGGCATTGCGGCAATTCCCAGGTGCCGAGACCTGGCATACGAGGAGCCGGCCTGAGGCTCAGGCGACGAGCCCGGTCATCGCTCGGGTGAGGAGCCCAGTCATCGCTCAGGTGAGGAGCCCAGTCATCGCTCAGAATCAGGCGAGGAGCCGGGCTGTGGCTCGGACGACGAGCCCAGTCGACGGGGCGAGTCTCTCTTGCAGCGCGGCCGCCCGCACGCAGCCGTGCCCGCGCCGTGCGGGACGTTCCGCCGGGGCCCTCGGAGCGCGATCTTTTGCTGGATCCCGCAAACCATTGCGGAAGAGAGCAAGCGGTTGCGTAGCCGCCTCCGCGGCCTGGCGCCGCGCGGGCTCCCATCTCCCACCCTCTGTGCGGCCTGCGCGCGGGATCTGCGCTGGCAGCGCGGGCGCCGCGGGCGCCGGTCCGGCATCGCGGCGGCCGGAGAGCGTCAGCCGACCGGCGGCTCCGCGCCGGTGACCTCGCCGTCGGCGCCCTCGTCCTCGTCGAGCGACACCTCCTCCTCGATCACCTCTCCGGCGGCCGCCGTGCGCCTCACGGCCGTGAGGCCGAGCTGGATCTGCGCCTTCACCGGGAAGACCTGCCGCAGCGTCGTCGCCCAGTCGTTGAACCAGCCCCGCAGGCCCTCGATCCCCTCCCGTTGCTCCCGCCAGGCCCTCGCCAGCTCGGCCGCCGGCACCCGGGGCGGCTGCGCCTGCGCCCCGGCGCCGGCCTCGAGCTTCGCCAGCAGATCGCGCACCTGCTGCACCTTCGCCTCGGTCAGCCCGCGCGCCGCGAGCACCTTGTGGACCTTCTTCGCGTCGCCATCGCTGTTCCTGGCGAGCCCCTCGAGGCGGCGGAGGTACGTCCCGACCGACATGGTCACCGTCGACCCGAGCGGCTGCGGCTCCAGGTGCTTGAAGAACGCGGCCTCGAAGCCGTCGCGCCGCTCGCGCGGCACCACGCGGCGGATGATCGCGCGCGTGCGCGGGAACCACGTGTTCTCGAAGACGTCGACCTCCCGGAGCAGCTGCATCCGCTCGGCGCCCTCGACGCCTCCGCCGCTCGCGACCTCCGCGAAGAGGTGCTCGAGCGGGCGCTGCTCGCCCGAGGCGAGCTTGAATAGCCGCCACCCCTCGCGGTGCTCGTTCGCCGCGTAGCCCTCGCGACGCGCCCGCGCGATGAACGGCGCGGCCTGGACGTTGACGAGGAACCGGAGAGCGCGACCCAGGAGGTCCTGCTCGGCCGCGGTGAGCGCCAGCGGCAGGGACGCCTCGGAAGGCCCGGACGGCGCGGGCCGCGCTCCCGGGTTCCAGGAAGCGCTCGCGGACTTCGCTTTCGGCATGTCGTTTCTCCTCGCTGGCGCTCGTGGACAGCGCAGGAGCGCTCAGCGGCGTCGGCCGATTGCAAGCTGCGCGCCAGCGGGATGGACGGTCGCCGCGCGTTCGCCACGTTACGCCGCGATTGGACTGCCCACCACGAGGCCGCTCTCCCCCGCTCCCAGGCGAGGAGCCTGATGCAATCGACGATTGGAGCGTTTGGAACCGATCTGACGACAGGAAGCATCCCAAGAGTCGGACCTTCCTACCGTCGGCGTGTGTCACGTGTTCTTCGCCCTCACCGTTCGTGAGCAACGGCATCATCACCTGCGGGCCGGCCGCCCTGCGCGAAGGCCTGGGGCTTGCGTCGCCGCCCCTCCCAGGGAACGCTGGGCCCATGGGCCATCCCGCCGAGAAGCGCCGACGCGCGACGTACGCCGACCTCGAGGCGGCGCCGCCGAACAAGGTGGCAGAGCTCATCGGCGGCGAGCTTCACCGCTTCCCCCGGCCAGCGCCGCGGCACGCGCGCGCCGCGTCGAGCCTGGGCATCGAGCTCGGCGGTCCCTTCGATCACGGCAAGAACGGCCCGGGCGGCTGGTGGATCCTGGACGAGCCCGAGATCCACTTCCCCGATCCGGCCTCGCCAGGCGACGTGGATGTCGTCGTGCCGGACCTCGCCGGGTGGCGCCGGGAGCGCATGCCCGAGCTCCCCGACACGCCCTACTTCTCGCTCGCTCCGGACTGGATCTGCGAGGTCCTGAGCCCCTCGACCGAGCAGCACGATCGCAAGGAGAAGATGCCCGTCTACGCGCGCGAGGGCGTGCGGCACGTCTGGTTGATCGCGCCCCTCCAGCGGACCCTGGAGATCTTCACGCTCGCCGCGGACCGCAGCTGGGCGCCGATCGCCACCCACCGCGACACCGCGAGCGTCCGCGCCACGCCCTTCCAGGCCATCGAGCTCGATCTCGCCGTGCTCTGGGCGACCTGAACAACTCCCTCATTTTGCAGCCCTTTTCAGCGGGGGAATTGAACAAGGAGGCGAGGAGACGGGGAGTATTTTGAAGATTTCCCTCCCCGTCTCCCCGTCTCCCTGTTCAATTTTCTCGGAGGTACGGCACGAGTCAGAGAGCCCGAGTCAAAGAGCGCGACTCGGAGGGCTTGAGTCCGAGAGCTCGCCGTCCCCGCCCTCGCCGCCGTCCGGCCCCCGGAGCTGCGCCGAGAGCAGGCCGACGAGCTCCTGCGTCGAGAGCTTGCCGGCGGTGTCCTTGCCGCCGAGCACCTGCGCCACGAGCGAGCGCTTCTCCGCGTGCAGCGACAGCATCTTCTCCTCGATCGTCCCGAGCGCCACCAGGCGATAGATGGTGACCGGCCGCCGCTGGCCCAGGCGGTGCGCCCGGTCCGAGGCCTGATCCTCGACCGCGGGGTTCCACCAGGGGTCGAGGTGGATCACGTTGGTGGCCGCCGTGAGGTTGATGCCGAACCCCCCCGCCTTCAGCGAGATCAGAAAGAGCGGCGCCGACCCCTCCTGGAACTCGCGCACCCGCTCGGCCCGGGCCTTCCGGGGCGTCTCGCCGTCGAGGTAGACGTACGCGACGCCGCGCGCCTCGAGCGCCTCGCGCACCAGCGCGAGGTGCGACGTGAACTGGCTGAACACGAGCGCCCGCTGCCCCTCCGCGCACAGCTCCTCGACGAGCCCGAGGAAGCGCGCGAGCTTGGACGAGTCGAGCGTCGAGCGCGCGTCGTAGAGGCGCGGGTGCGACGCGAGCAGCCTGAGCCGCGTGAGCGCCGCCAGCACCTCGACGCGCCGCTCCTGCTCGCGCCGGACCGCCCGGGGCGTCTCGAGGTCGGACAGCGCCGCGAGGCGCGCGTCCTCGTACAGCTGCCACTCGGCGCCCGCGAGCACGACCGGCACGCGCACCTCGGTGCGCGCCGGCAGCTCGGCCTCCACCTGCGCCTTGGTCCGCCGGAGCAGGAACGGGGCGAGCACGCGCGCGAGCGCGGGCCCCGCGGCAGGGTCGATCTGCCGCTCGATCGGCATGGCGTAGCGGTCGCGGAACGCGTCCCAGCCGCCGAGGAGGCCGGGGAAGACGAGCGCGAAGAGGCTCCAGAGCTCGCCGAGGTGGTTCTCGATCGGCGTGCCCGAGAGCGCGAACCTGAAGTCCGCCTTTAGCGCCCTCGCGGCGCGGAAGCGCTGGGTGGTCGCGTTCTTCAGGCTCTGCGCCTCGTCGAAGACGACGGTGGCGAAGCGCCGCGCCGCGAGGCGCGCGGCGTCGCGCACGAGCAGGCCGTAGCTGAGCACCAGCACGTCGCCCGGGCCGAGCCGCGCGAGCGCGTCGTCGCGATCGGCCTCGTCCGCGTAGAGCGTGATGCGGAGAGAGGGCGCGAAGCGCCGCGCCTCGTCCTGCCAGTTGAAGGCCACCGAGGTCGGCGCGACGACGAGCGCCGGCCCGCGCTCGCCGCGCTCGATCAGGACGGCGAGCGCCTGCACCGTCTTGCCGAGGCCCATGTCGTCGGCGAGCACGCCCCCCGCGCCCCAGGCCGCGAGGCGCACGAGCCAGCGATACCCATCGAGCTGGTAAGGGCGGAGCTCACCCGCGAGCGCCGCCGGCGCGGCGGGGCAGAGCTCGCCGGCGGCCACGACCCGCTCGACGAGCCCCCGGAACGCGCCGTCCGCCTCGATCGCGGCGCCGGCCCGCTCGAGCTCCCACAGCACCGCGGCGGCCGAGGGGCCCACCGAGAGGCCGCGCGGGGAGTCGTGGACGTGATCGGCCAGGCGCTCGAGGTGCGCGCGCAGGGCCTCGCCCAGCTCCACGTAGGTGGTGGCCGTGACCTGCACGTAGCGCTCGTGGCGGCGCGCCGAGTCGAGCAGCCGGGCCAGCTCCACGCGCTCCCCCGCGACGCTCAGGCCGCCGAGGGCGCCGAACCACTCGCGCCGCTTCTCGAGGACGACCTTGAGCGCGCGGGGGCCGCCGTCGCCCACGACGCGCAGGGGCTCGCTGACCCACTCGAGCTCCGGGGGCGGCTCGCGCCGCGCGCAGGCCGCGAGCAGATCGAGCGCGCCCTGCGCGCTGGCGAAGCGGTAGTGGAACGGGCGATCCTCGAACGGCTCGGCCCCGGCGAGCGGGAGCGCGGCGGCGAGCGCGTCGGCGAAGTCCTGCTCCCGGCGCAGGTCGCGCACCGCGTGCAGGGCCCGGTCGCCGCGCCGCACGTGGACGTCGCGCGCGCCCGCGCCCGGCACGAGCGGCGGGGCGTCCGCGAGCGGCCGCACGCGCAGCTCGACCTCCACGGCGCCGCGGGGCTGGGCCGTGAGCCGCAGCACCGGGAGCAGCTCCGGCGGGACCGACTCGCCCATCACGCTGCGCGGCATGGCCACGGGCACGCGCACCGCCCACCGCGAGAGCGCGGCGAGCAGCGCGCCGTGGCTCTCGGGCGGGAAGACGTCGCCCTCGCGCGCGAGCACGTCGAGCAGCGCCCGGATCTCGGCCTTGACGTCGAGCAGCGTGAGCCGCCGCGCGCCCTTGTCCCAGTCCCAGAGGAACAGCACCTCCTCGGGCCGGGCCCGGCGCGCGCGATCGAGCAGCGCAGGGGGCAGCGCCGTACCCTCGACGCCGGCGCTCACGCGCACGGCGCCGTGGCGCTGCTCGGCCACGACGCCCACCGGCGCGCGCTCGATCCGCACGGAGACGTCGGGCGCCTCGTCGAGGAAGAGGCGCGGGTGGCCGATGAGCGCGTCGAGCAGCGCCCGCGAGGCGAAGGCGCTGCCTTCGGGCAGGAGGGACGCGATGCGGGCGTCCTCGGGGGAGAGCTTTCCGCCGTGCTCCAGCAGGAGGCGCTTCTTGCCGAGCCGCGCCCCGGCGCCGCGCTGGCCCTTCTTGCCCATCCGGTGGATCCAGGGCGCGACAACGACGCCGGCCGCCTCGACGACGTCCAGCCGGAAGGAGAGCTCGACGCCGCCGCGCGCCCCGGGGCCCTCGTCGAGGGCCCTGTCGAGCGCCAGCAAGGCGCGCTCCCAGGCGGGGCGGCCGAGCTCGCCGAGCGCCTGGAAGAAGGCCGCGCTCGGGGGCTGGCGGAGCCAGAGCAGCGCGGCGTCGATGGCCGCGAGCACGTGGACGCAGCCGGCCGCGCCGCAGTCGCACTCGGCGCGGAGGGCCCCGGGCGCGAGGGTCAGCCGCGCCTCCGGCCTGACGAAGCCGGCGCCTGCGCGGTGCGCCTCGAAGGGCCGCGGGTCGTCGAGGCGAAAGCCGGGGAGCGCGGCGTCGAACCGCAGCGCGGCGGCCCGGAGCGCCCGCTCGGGGCGCGGGGCCGCCGCGTCCGGCACGCGCGCGCGCAGCTCGCAGAGCCGCTCGTGCGCCGACAGGGCCCGCGGCTCCTCGGCGCGCGCAGGAGCGACGGCGCCGCGGCGCGCGCGAGCGCGGCGTCGTCGCGCTCGTCCTCCAGGAAGCGAGCCACGAGGGGCGGCAGGACGTCGCGGAGGCGCGAGGGCGCGAGCCACGCGCGCGCTTCCGCGAGCGACTCGGCGCTCGCGAGGTCGATGAGGCGCCGCCGCGCGCCGAGGAGCTGCAGCTCGGGCCAGAGCGTGGGGTCGACGCGCGGCGCCACCGCCTCGAGGCTCAGCCGAGCCAGGTGCGCGACGCCGTGCTGCGCGAGCCAGGCGAGGAGGGCCGCGCGGGTCTCGAAGGGCGCCGCAGGGGCTACGGGGGGAACGGGGAGGACGGCCTGGGTGTCGCCGGGCATGACGGGCGGCGTAACGTCGTCGGTGCGAGGGCCCGGTTCAAGGGGTTCCGGCGCGCTGGCCCCCGCGAGCGAGCGCGCTGCCGGGTGCGTGCGGCGCCGCGCGGCTCGGGTTCGCGCCGCTCGATGAAGAGGAGCTGCGCGAGGCGACGCGCCGGCTCTGCGCCGCGCTGCGCGCCGGCCCGACATCGAGCGCGGCCGTGCGACCTTGTAAGCGTGTATCCGCGATTGACACTCTGCTGGAGGAGCGCAGTCCGGGATTCCCAGGGTCGCATGTTCGCGATACGCTCTGGGCATGCCCCGGTCCCTGACCCCAGCGCGTCGCCCGAAAGGGACACCGACGTGGCTGGGGCACAGAGGCGGCACGGAGGTGCTCGATCGTGTTCCATCCTTCCTCGTTCGATTCACAACCTGATTCCCAGAGGAGAGACAGCGCGCGCGGCGTAGTTGCGCTCGCCGATCGGCCGGCGGACTCCCGCCCAGCCTCTTCGCGCCGCTCCGTACGGCTGCGAGGCCGCCTCATCGACGGGCGTTACCAGGTCGATCAGCTGCTCGGTCGCGGCGCGATGGGCGAGGTCTGGCGCGCGCACGACGGCGTCCGGCGCGCCGATGTCGCGCTGAAGTTCCTCACGGTGGCGCGGGGCGGGCGGAACGTCGACGCGATCGAGCGGTTCCGCCTGGAGGCGCGGGTCGCCGCGCAGCTCGGACAGAAGACCCGCGGCGTCGTCGCCGTGCTCGACGCCGGCGAGGACCTGGCGGCGGGCCCGTACATCGTGATGGAGCACGTGCGCGGCAGGTCGCTGCGTCAGCTGCTGGAGGAGCGAGGGACGATCCCCGCCGTCGAGCTCGCGTCGCTGCTCCGCCAGCTGGGAGAGGCGCTGTCGGTGGCGCACGGCCTTGGCGTCGTGCACCGGGACATCAAGCCGTCGAACATTCTTCTTGTCGAGAGCAGCGACGGCCATCTCTGCGCCAAGATCACCGACTTCGGGATCGCCAAGTGGGTCGGCCAGGATCGGCCGGCCGACTTCCGCCGCCGCACCGCGGACGGCGTCGTGCTGGGCACGCCGGCCTACTTGAGCCCGGAGCACACGTGTGACGGCCTGGGCGGCCCGCAGCTCGACATGTGGTCGCTCGCGGTCGTCGCGCACGAGGCGCTGACCGGGCGGCAGCCGTTCCCGGGCCGCAACCTGGCCGCGGTGCTCGCGGCCATCCTGGTCAGCGGGCGCCCCCCGCTGGCCACGTTGTGCCCGGGGGCGCCGCCCGCCCTGGAGGCGTGGTTCGCGCGCGCCTTCGCCATCAGCCCGTCGGAGCGGTTCCCCAGCGTCCAGGCGATGCTCTCTTCCTTCGAGGCCGCGGCGGGGGTGCCGGTGGCGCCGCCGGCAGCGCCGCGGCGGCGGCGCTTTCGCGTCGCGGCGGCCGGGGCGGCGCTGGCGCTCGGGATCGCGCTGCCCGCGGCGCTGCTCTGGGGGCGGGCCGGGAGCGACGGCGCGCGGCGCGTGGACGAGGTGGTCCGCGACGGGGCGCGCGCCGCCGCCCGGGTCGCGGACGCCGCGCAGGCGATGACGGCGCGCCTCCTGGAAGGCCGGGGCAAAGCGCCCTGATCGCGGATCTCGCGCCGCGTCCGCCTCGTCAGGACGCGGGCGGGGCCGTCCAGGAGCTCGGGACGGTGGCCGGCTACCTCGCCCAGAGGACCGAGAGATCGAGCTCGATCGCCTCGAAGGGCTCGACGCGGACGCGAGCGGCGTCGCGGTGGACGGCGGCGGGCCCCCACCCCCGACCCGAGGAGAGCGAGAAGACCTCCAACGTCCGCGCGAGCGGGTCGACCAGCCACACGTGCCGCACGCCCTCGCGCGCATAGATCGGCATCTTCTCGTCGCGGTCCACGTCCTCGGTCGAAGGGCTCAGCACCTCACAGACCCAATCCGGGGCGAGCGGGAAGAAAGCTGTCGTCGGCAGCTCGGGCATGCGTTCTCGACGCCAGCCAGCGATGTCCGGTACGACCGCCTCCACCTCACCCGGCACCGCTGGGTCCGGGAAATGCAGTTCGGGCGCGTCCAGGATCCACCAGCCGCCAGGCCCCCCTTTCCCTGCATCGAACGGACCGCCGAGCTCGATGCCGAGGCGAGACGATGCGCGTGCATGAGGCGGCGCCGGCCTGGGGAACACGTGCAAGGTGCCCGCGATGAGCTCCGCCACCTTGGTCGGCGGGACGGCCTCGAGATCGGCGTACGTCGCGCGGCGCTGCTTGGCGGCGGGCGGGCCCATGGCGGAAGCCTGCCCGGGGACGAGCGGCGCGGCAAGGCGGCGAGGTGCAGGGGTCCGGCGGCGCGCCGGCCGGGGCGCTCATCGACGCGGGGGCACGACGGCGACCGCTAGCGATCACAGCACAAGACGTGTGTGACGCCGCGTTCCAGGGAACCGCTCACGATCTCGGAGTCGGTCGACGGAGCGCACGTTCCAGGCTCGCTCTTCAAGAACACCGAGCGCATCGCCGCAAGCGACGCGCTCGTCGCCCTGGTGCAAACAGGGTTGCTGTGATTGGTGGTGTACTCGGATGCGACCTCGCTGATGCAGTCGGGATCCTGGTACAGCATGACTTCCGCCGTGCAGCTTCCGCCGCTCGGCGCGCCGCAAGAGCACGGAGAGCATTCGCGGGTGTCGTTGAGCATGGGATACTCGAACTTGCGGTCGTAACCCTTCCAGCACTCGCCGTTTTCCTGAGGAGGGTAGCACGTCATGCTGAGCGTCGGTGCGTACCCGGGAGGATCGGACTTGCAGGCCCTGACGAACTGTAGGCTGCCCATCGACGGTTTCGGTACCGGAGACACCGGAGCGCACGGGGCGAGGGTCGACGGCTCGAACGTCACTGTAGCGACGGCGTCTCCCGGGATCGGCTCTTCGGCCGCTGAACAGGAACCGTCCCATGACGCGCCGAAGTCGAGCGTGCCGACGGCGTCCTCGCGAGAACAGACCGACGCGCTGGCGGTCACCTTCGACGGCAGTTCGCACTCGGCCGGCGTACACTCGCAGGGCTCACACTTGTCCTCCGCGCTGAACCCCTCTGCTTCGAAGTACCCTTCCCACGCAAGCTCATCGTTGAACGCCTCGCATTGCTTGAATGCGCCAGCGCCCTCCACGAGGACAAATACTTCCTTGGTCGGATCGGGCTTTGGTAGCTCTGGTGGAAGGTCTATCGAGTAGCACCCGAGCAGTGCGAACACTGCAAGGACAAGTGATGCATTTGATCGCATCGTGGGTACCGCCCTTCAGTTAAATTTGTCGGAGCAGCAGAAAACGCGCGGTTCTCCGCTGACAAGATCGCCGATTACCTGGGAGACGTGCAACGTCGGCGCGCACGTGCCCGGCTTTTGATGGGTTAGCACCGCACGCATCGCCGCGATCGGAAGGGGATCGATGTCGGTGCACCGACTGTCGTTCTGGTCGACGCCGAACCCGCCACCGATGATCTTGGTAGTGCAGCTGGTTTCGGCATACACGAGGAATTCCGCCTCGCAGCTCCCACCCACCGGAGCCTCGCAGGAACATGGAGTGCACGTGCGTGCGTCTGCGATTCGCTCCTTGAACTCCAGTCGGACATCGAATCCTGGCGGACACAATCCGTCATACTCGGGGGAGATGCACGCTCGCCATTCACGCTCTGGTCGAATGCCTAATACCATCGGACAGGCCTTTGCAAAGTTGCCGAAGATCGGCGGCGGGTCGAACGCCGACGATGGGGCGCACTCGGCAGCGAGTGCCGGCGGATCGAAGGTGACCGAGGCGAATACCTCGCTTGGTACAGGAGGGGCAGCCTTGCGGCACATGCCCCCGTGATCCTCGTCCGCGTCTTGCTCATCGAAGACGATCTGGGTTCCGTAGTCGCCACAGCGCAGCGACCTGTGTGCTGTCACGCTCGACGGCAACGTGCACAGGGCCGGTCCGCACGTGCACACGCCGCACTCCTCGACGGCACGCACGTCAGCCCAACCCTCCCAGAAGTCCAGCCGGTGCCCCGGACATGCTGGCGCATCGGGACTCTCGTCAACCCAGAGCCATACGGCGTTGTCGTCCGTCCGCGGGGCATAGACACCGTACGCATCGAGCCCGTCTCCACACGCTGTCAGCATGACGGCGACACTTACAAAACAAGCGCTCGACCGCATCAGAACCCCTCCCGCCGCTCAGTAAAAGTCCTTCTGACAAGGGATCAGGCCGTCGCAGGGATCGAACTCCTGGGTCGGCGTCTTCATGGCCTGCCGTGCGGGAGCGGCGGGGCGGGTCGCGCGAGGCCGCGGCGGGACGGGCGGCGGCGCGGCCTCGGGGAGCGGCTCAGGGCCTCGAGCGAGCGGTCGAACGGAGGGCGGCGGCGTGGCTCGAACCGCAGCAGCCTGGACCACCGGCCCCAGGCGTGGCGCGGCTCGGCGGGGGGGCTCGCGCCAGAGGACCGCGGCCGCGCTGCCCAGCACGAACGCCAGCGCGAGCACCGCACCGTACCAGCGCGCGCGGGAGCGTCGCTCCGGGGTGGTGCTTGAATCCCGAGGGGTCGAGGGCGCCGGCGCGACCGGCAGCAGCGGAGAAGGCGGAGCGATCGAAGGCGCCGACGCTACCGGCAGCCGCGGATCGAGGTCCGGGAGCTCGGGCGCTGGAGGCGCCGACGGCGCAACCGGCGGCGCGTGGGCGACGTGATCCTGCGCGTCCCGCGGCGGGACGGCGCTCCTGAGCGTGTCGGGCGTATCGGGAGGGCGCGGCGGTGCAACCGGCGCCGCGTGGGTGGCGTGGTCCTGCGCGTCCCGCGGCGGCGCGCTCCTGGCCGTGTCGGGCGCTTCCGAGGGGCGCGGCGTGGGGACCGCGCTGGCTCGGCCCACCTGTTCACCCGAGCCGAGCGGTTCCGCCTCGTCCTCCATCGAGATCGGCGCTTCTTCGTCCAGCTTGCGCCGCGCGCCGGACGGCGCGGCGAAGATGTCCGCGTGGGGAAGCTCCGGCGGCTCGCCGAGCTCTTCCCACGCGCGGGTGAAGGGCGTCAGAACAAGGAGCATCCTTCGGACGCTCACCAGCCGTCGCTTGGGGTTCTCCTCGAGGGCCCCCTTGATCATCATCCGAAGCATCGGAGGCATCCCGACGGGGAAGCTCGTGGGCTCGGTCCACATCGAGAGGGGGCGTTGGCACAAGAGCTCGTACATGACGGTGCCGAAGCCGTAGACATCCGCGCGAAGTCCTATGTGTCCACCGGAGAAGCGCTCCGGCGGTGCGTACCCGTACGGATCGCGCAGAGCGTCGTCTGGGCCGAGCTGAAAGAGCCGAACGAATCCGAAGTGCGTTATCGCGTACCGGCCCTCGCTCACGACGAAGACACGGTCCGGACTGAGGGCGCCATGGATCATGGAGAGCTCATGAGCGCGCTCGAGACAGCGGCCAAGGTCGATCAGCACCTTGAGCGCGGCCGAGCCGAGGTCCTGCCCCCGCATGGCGTCGAGGAGCGGGACCGCGCCGCTGAGCACGGGGGTCGCTGCCCACGCGACGGAGCCGCTCACCCCCCCATAGAGCACGCGGACGATCTCCGGGACATCGTCGGAGAGGCGCTGCAGGCGCGCGAGCTCCTCAGCAAACGCGCCCGCGTCGAGGCCCGAGCCCTCGTGGACGTGCAACCAGACGAGGTCTCCTTTGTCGCCGACCTGCCGCGCGAGGAAATGACGGACCAGGCCGCGTTCCTCGTTGAGCAGCTCGTGGCCTTCCCAGATTTCACCCGCCGCTACCATACGAGCGTGACCTCCGCGCCGGCGCCTCGCGGGCGGATCTCGGCCTTCCGCGGCCAGACGACGTAGACGATCGTCGCGGCACCGAGCGCGGCGCCGGCGACGAGCGCAGCCGAGCCCAGGCCACGGAACAGGCTCGCTCGCGTGTCGGCCGCATCCGCTTCGTCATAGATCTGGCGGTACTCCGCGCTGCTGTGGAGCATCGAGCCGTCGTTCAGGCGGGCCACCTTGGCAACGGTTTCGCGCCCGGCGAAGTCGCCTGCGACGTGAAGCCCTGCGCCGGCGCCGAGCAGGGCCGCCGATGCGGCCGCGCCGGAGCCGATGATCCAAGGATTGCGCGCCTGCGCTGGAGCACTTGCGGCAGCCTTCGTGGCCTTGAAGGCGAGCGACACGTGCTGCGACTCGCCCGCTGCCACCTTCACGGCCGCACGGGCTTCTTGCCCCTGCGGTCCGGTCGCCGTCACCTCGTGCTGTCCGGGCGCGACGAAGACGGAACGGCCCTCGCTCACCCTGCGACCGTCCACGAGGATCCGCGCCGTGCCCCGCGGGGCGCTCACGTGGAGCTCGGCCACGCGTTGCCGCACCGCCGCGAGATCGGCGCGTCTCACCTCGTAGCGACGGCGCTCGACGTCGTTGGTTGGCTCGGGCATCTGCGCGACGCACGCGGTGAGCTCCTCCGCGGCCTTCTCGATGCGCTCGAGCCGCAAGTCGAACACCCCGAGCTGACACACGGCCATCGTCGAGGGCTCGAGCGCGTTGACCCGCGCCCAGAGATCGCGAGCGCGAGCGAGCTCGAGCCGCTTGGCGGCCTTCTCCGCCTCGTCGATGAGCTCCTGGACCTCGCGGGACCGCGGGGGAGGGTCCGCGGCCGCGGCTTGGAACGTGGAGGCAAGGACGGCTGCCAGGGCGGCCGCTTGCCACAGATGGCCTCGTAGACTAGACGCACGCACGGTTCACATCGGCGCAAACGAGGGGGACCACAACGCCGCGCTGACCCGTTCAGCGCGGCGTTGCCTTTGATATCACATCGCTGACCCGGGCGAGCGTGCAGAAGCGCTGCGTGTTCCATCCGTGCATTGCGCGCACGCGCCGAAATTTCTCATCTGTAGTCGAGAAAAGCGCAGCAACGGGTGACGGCTCACGCGGCGGTCCATGGCCGCGGAGGGGCGAGGCGCACGGAATCATGGTGGCTGCGGGCGCCAGCCATACGTGCGCGATCCGGCATGACGGCTCTCTCACCTGCTGGGGGGACAACTCGTTCGGCCAGCTGGGTGTTCCGCGCGCGATGGCGGTCTCCTCGAGCACGCCGATGAGCGTGCTTTTTCCCGCGTCGCTCGGCGCGGCGACAATCACGCAGATCGCGTTGACCGAGCAGGCGACCTTCGCCATCGACAGCCAGCTCCGACCCCTCGCCAAGGTCGTCGCGGTGAGCGCCGGCATCTTCCACACGTGCGCGATCGTCGAGGGGGCGTGCGGCCCCACGGGCCCTGGCCAGGTCCTGTGCTGGGGCAGAGGCACCCTGGGTCAGCTCGGCGACGGCACCGGGACGAGCTCCGCGATCCCCGTCGAGGAGCGGGCGCCCTGAGCGCTCTCGCGGACACAGGCCGCGACGCGCCCTGAACGGCTGAAGAGTCACGGAGTCGTGGCATCAGGAGGGCTGGGGAGGGCGTAGGGGTCGCGGCCGGCGTCCTGGAGGCGCTGAGACGCTGCAGCGACGGCCGCCAGGCGGATGGCTTCCGCGTGTTGCTGGAGGTCGGCCCACGCCTCGGCGGGCAGCGTGCGCTGTGCCTCTTCAAGGAGGGCAGCGTAGCCCTGGGCGCGCTCGACCTCGCGGAGGGAGGTGCAGAGATCCCGGAGCAGAAGGGCGGTGGCGAGGAACGCTCGGTCGTCCTTTAGGCTGGAGAAGAGCCGGAGCTGGAGCTCCAGTGTGATTCTCTGGCCAAAGCGAGCGTGTATCCGCCGGCCGATGTCCAGAGAGCGCTCTACGAGGATCAACGCCTGGTCCAGAGCGCCGACAGCCGCGGCTGCGCGTGCGAGGTAGCCGTGAGCAGCCTGCTCGCCAACTCGATTCCGGATCTCGCGATGGCGGGCGAGCACCTCCAGGAAGCGCTGAAAGGCTTCCCTGGGCTCGCCGGCCGCGAGCGCCAGGAGACCAAGGCTCTGAAGGCAGTTGGCCTCTCCGAGGCGATCGCGAATCTCGCGAAAGATGGGCAGAGCGAGGGTGTAGGAGGCGCGAGCGGCATCCAGGTCGTCGACGCGCATGTCGAGGTCGCCGAGGCTCTTCAGGCAGTTGGCCTCTCCGAGGCGATCGCGAATCTCGCGAAAGATGGGCAAAGCAAGGGTGTAGGAAGCGCGAGCGGTATCGAGGTCATCGACGCGCATGTCGAGGTCGCCGAGGCTCTTCAGGCAGGTGGCCTCGCCAAGGCGATCCTGGGCCGCTCGAGAGATCTCCAGGCCATGCTCGTATGCCTTCCTTGAGCGCTCGCGATCTCCACGGAGCATCGCCACGATGCCTTCAAGGACCAAGGCAGCGGCAACTGCCCCGTGATAGCCGATACCCTCCGCCAGGCGCCTCGCCTCGCTTGAGCTAGCCAGCACCTCGTCGAGGGCATAGTGATGAATTAGCAGCTTCTGCCCGAGATTCAGCCATGCATCGGCCAGCGCGGCCGGCGGCGGCGCCTCCGACGAAGCCATCGCCTCGCGAAGCCGGACTGCTGTCGCCCTCAACTCGTCCAGCTCATCGGTGGATCCCGCCGGGCGTCCCGCTTCTTCGGGCGGCGCTGCGAGCCCCCCTGCATCGCCCAGCGTGGCACCTGGGAGCGCCTCCACCTCGCATGTCCCTGATCGTACGTCGAACAGATCAGGAGCCACCCGAGGCAGATCGGCCGCGCGGTCCGGCGAAAGCACCAGCACGAGCGGCCCCACGATCACGCGCGCCAGCGTGTCGCGCGCGACGTTGAGCGCCTGAATCGCGCGGCCTTCCGCAGCGTCGAGCAACGACGCTGTATCAGGCACGACGACACCCCGGAGCGGCTGGACAGGCCCCGCGGTCTCCAGGAGCTCTTCCACGGCGCGCACGCCCTGCGCTCCATCCGGCAGGAACTTGAGCGTCGGGAGCCCCTCCTGCCCGCTCCATCCTCGCATCCGCCGCAACACCTCGGCCCGCGCTGCGCCGGACGCCAGCACCACGAACAACGCGAACCGGTCCGCGCGCCGCAGTCCCCGGCGGAGCGCCCTGAGCCGCTCCTCGGACTCGTCGGTCAGGCTGGCGATGGGCTCGCCAGCCGACCCTGGCAAATACGACCCCCCGCCCGCGGGTTCACCCGTGCTCACGGTACTTCCGGCACCGCTCCACGAGCGGGTGGACCGCGTGCCACGGGTCCGGACCGCCGTTCTGATATTCGAGGACGAACAGGTTGAGCAGCAGGTCGCGCTTCACCCCTACGTCGCACTGGTCCGGAAATCGATTCGTCTCTGCGATCTGGCGCAGGATCGGCACATATCCCTCGGGCAGCGCCCGCTCGAAATCGGCCTGCAAGATGGCGGCGGCCCGCTCGACCGAGGCCGCGGTCACCGGGGGGTCATCGTGCTCGTTGCTGGCTGCCCGCACCATGTGGAGCGCGTGCCGGATGCAGCCGCCGCTGAGGCGCGCGATTCGCTCCGCCGCCCTGTCGCCTTCCTCGAACAGACGATCGAACCGCACTCGCTTCCTGAGCAGGTCGGCCAGCGCGGTCACGCCGCCCTGGTTGTCCCCGCCGCCCTCCGCGGCGCGCCGGCGGACCTCGATCATCGGCACGACGACGATCTCGCCGCCGTAGAGCCCGCTCAGCCCCGCGCCGGCCGGCGCGTAACAGAGATACAGCGGAACCGTGATGACGAGGTGCGCGTCGAGGCTCTTCAGGGCGCCCATCCGCTCCCGGTAGAGCCGCTCCACCCCCTCATGGTGTGCCTGGCTCAGCTTCTCCATGTTGTCGATGAGCACCACCAGCGGACCCGCGCCGTCATCCGGCGCCTCCCTGGTCGCGGCGAAGGCCTTGTTCAGCCCCTCGATCAGCACGGCCGTCGTGGAACGCAGGGCGGTGCGGATATCCTTCCGGCGCTCCGCGCTGGGCAGGCGGACCTCGCCGAGGATCCGGGTGAGCGCCTCCGAGATGTCGCCGGGAAGGTTGGTGATCGTCTTGCTGAGCGCCTCCTTGATCTGGTCCTTCCACAGCGGCATGAGCACCTTCACGGCCGCCGCCTTCCGCTGCTCATCAACGAGCTTCCACAGCGCGAGGAGGATGTCCTCCAGATCGATGTCGGTCCGGTTCAGCATCACGTCGGCGTCGAGGAACAGGACCGTCGCGAGCGGCGCGCCGTGAGCGGCCGTCTCCAGCTGGACCTTCATCCGGAGGAGCTCGGTGGTCTTCCCGCTCCCGAGGTGACCGCTGACGAAGTGGAGGGTGGGGATCCCACCGGACCGGCGGATGTTGCGGACGATCCGGCCGAGGCGATCGCTGCCGCGGATGGCCGTCAGGTTGGCGAACAGGCTCGAGTCTTCCCGGGGGTCCAGCGGCGAGTAGGGGTCGCAGAGGCGGACGGCATCGTCCAGGTTCTGCGCGGGCGGCGGGGTCAGCACGCGGCTGGAGACCGCGTGGCCGCGGAGGGTGGCGATCGGGGCGTTGCTCATGGCACGGGAGCTCCGGGGCGGACGCTACCACAAGCGTAGCCGCGCGGCAGCGCCACCACCGCCCGCGTCCCCCACCGGGCCGGCGCGACGGCCACGGCTTACCCGCATTCGCGGCCGCGAGCACCCGAGCCGCACGAACCCCCCTCCGCGCATCGCTGCGTCGGCACGAGCATCCAGCGCGCTCTTCTCGCTTGCCTCGGTAGACCGCTCCTCGACGGGGCGATCGATCCTCGAGAAGCCCCCGCTTTCTCAACCAGCGAACCGCTGCGCAACGGCGCAATCCGTTGCGGTTCACGGCAGGGCGTTGCGCTCCCCTCCTCTCCCCCTCCTCTCCGTCCTGCGCGGCAGCGCCGAGCCACGGGCTCACCTCGCACCGGCACACGTGTTGCCATGCCGCAACGCCGCAACGAAACCACGGCGTGTCGCCGCGGCGGCAGGCCGGATCCCATCAGACATCACAGGAGGTTTTCCCCGTGAGTGAATCACCGATGTTTTCGACCCTCGTCCTCCCCCCGGAGCTCGTCGCCGACGATGTCATCGCTGTCCGAGATCAGGTGAGCGCGCGAATCGCGGCCGTGCTCCGGCCCAAGAGCGGCAAGCGCAGGGAGGGCGACGCGCCGCTGCCCAGGGGGGTCGAGCTCCTCGCGGCGCTGCCGCCCCACATCGACAGGCCCTGGAAGCGCTTCGACGCGGCCACGACAGAGCTTCAGGGTTTCCGCAGCATGCGGGCGAGCGCGCAGGCCGACCGTCGCCACGCGGCGGCGAGCGAGGCCGAGCGGAGCGCCGCGAACATCGACAGCGACGACCGGTGGCGCGCGTTCGAGCAGTGGAACGCGGGAGCCGCCGGGCTCTCCGACGACGGGGAGGCGCCGGCGCCGTCCGAGGCGCGCTGGCTCTATGCGCAGCTCTTCCCGGCGCCCGATGGGCTTCGCTTCATCACGCGCCGGCCCCGGGTCCAGTGGACCGCGATGGTGCAGCGGATGAAGACGCTCGAGGAGCAGCGCGCGCAGGCGGTGATCGAGGGGTTCGGCGGCACCCGGCACCACCGCCAGCTCGTCGCCGCCCACGCGCGCTTCGGCGACGCGTACGGGTTCACGGCCGTGGCCGCCGCCAAGGAGGGCGGGCGCGGGCAGACCGACGGCCGGCCGCAGTGGAGCGCCGCCCGGGATGCGCTGCGGAGCCTGATCCAGAAGATCGAGAGCCACGCCGACCCGGAGATCCCGGGGAGCGAGGCGCTGGCCGCGTTCCTGCTGGCGCCCTACGTCGAGATGGTCGACGACCTCGCGAGATCCCGCCGGAGAGCCCCAGCCAGGAAGGCCGAAGCCGTCTCGGCGCCTCCGGTCGAGGCGGGCGGTACGCCGTGAACCCATCCGGGTGCGCCGGCGCGTCCACGCGGGAGATGCCTGGCACCCGTCTCCCGGTGGACCCGCCTCCAACAAAAGACGGGTCGCCGTCATCTCCGAGGTGGACACGCCTCCAGCAAAAGATGGGTGGCGCCCGTCTCCTGGTGGACGGGCCTCCAAGAAAAGATGGATCGCACCCGTCTCCGGCGTGGACACGGCTCCAGCAGGAGATGGTGCCCACCGTCTCCCGGTGGACGGGTCTCCAAGAAAAGACGGATCGCACCCGTCTCCGGGCATAGGCGTTCACCAAGCTCGTTCGACCACCAACGTGAACGTTTACATGAACGTTTACATGAACGTTTACGTAAACGTTCGGATGTAGGAGAATGCGGCGCGAGGCTTGGTGAACGCCTATGCCCGTCTCCGGGGTGGAGGCGCCCCGGCTCGTCCAGGATCCACCTGCCGCCAGGACCCCTCCCCGGCGATCATGACGCGAGCCGGGCGGGCTTGCGGCGCTCGGCAGAGCTCTTCATCGACGCCCCGAAGCCCGCCGCTCGCGACGGCGCCGATCGTCCTGTGATGATTGTCCGGCGCCCAGGCGCGACCCCGGTGCGGTGGACGCTGCAGCGGTATTGCCCAGGAGCGCGAGGCCCTGGCACCCCGCCCGGACGGAAAGCCCGTGTCAGCGCACCTCGTGTCGGGTCCGGATCACGGGTTCGGAGCGGCCGCGACGAAGTGCGCGCTGTCGAGCCGATACGTCGCTGCCCGGAACGGTGAGGGGGAGCCGTTCGAGGGCGTGACACAGCCTATCACCGTCAATTTCGTGTGCTGACGCTCGCTCGACGCACGGGCGTGGGCCCGGCGCCGAGCGAGCGTGTCCTTGCAAACATCGGTGTCGGTGGCGGCCTTGCGGCCTCGACGACGAGAGTCGCGTGGTAGGACACCGTGGTTGCGTCGAAGCGAACAGCCTCTATGCTTGCGGGCCAGCGTTCGACACGGAGGGTGGGGGGATGTTCACACGACGTCAGTTCTTCACGATCGGGGCGGGGGGCACGACCCTCCTCCTCCTCGACAGGGTCGGCGGCTCCGTTCGCACGGCGTGCGCGGCGATCCCCGGCGGCACGCTCGACCCGCTGGGCGTCGACAAGTACGTGACGCCGCTGCTCGTCCCGCCCGCGATGCCGCGAGCCGGCGAGATCACGCTCCACGGCGGCCGGTTCACCGACTGCTACGAGATCGCCGTGCGGCAGTTCGCGCAGCAGATCCTGCCTCCTTCCTACCCGGCGACGACCGTGTGGGGATACGGGCCGAAGGTCGCCCAGGGCGAGCCCCGGATCTTCCACGCGCCGTCGCTCACGATCGAGGCTGAATACGAACGACCGGTGCGGATCAAATGGATCAACGAGCTGGTGGACGCCGGCGGCAACTACTTGCCTCATCTCTTGCCGGTCGACCAGACCTTGCACTGGGCGAACCCGCCGGGAGGCACGGCGGGCCGCGACATGCGCCCAGAGCTCGAGGAGACGCCGGGACCTTACACCGGCCCCGTGCCCATCGTCACCCACGTGCACGGCGCCGTGAGAGTCGGCGACGAGAGCGACGGTTACCCCGAGGCGTGGTATCTGCCCGCCGCCGCCAACATCCCACCGGGGTTTGCTACCAGGGGGACCTGGTACGATTTCTTCGCGGCGAAGGCGCTCGCCAAATTCGGCGTGACCTGGGGGCCTGGATTCGCGATCGCCCAGTATCCGAACGCGGGTCGAGCCTCCACCGAATGGTATCACGATCACACCCTCGGGATGACGCGCGCGAACGTGTACGCCGGTCCGGCGGGCTTCTACCTGGTCCGCGGCGGCCAGAGCGACCTGGTGCTCGACGCGCGCACCCACAGGCCGGCCGTGCTCCCCGGTCCGGCCCCTTCGCGGGGCGACGCCCCCGACATCCACTATCGCGAGATCCCGATCGCGATCCAAGATCGCTCGTTCAACTCGGACGGGTCGCTGTTCTACCCGGGCACCCGGGCCTTCTTCGACGGCGTCACGGGTCCGTTCATCCCGCAAACCGACGTCCCGCCGCTCTGGAATCCCGAGTTTTTCGGCAACATGATCATGGTAAACGGCACTACCTGGCCGTTCCTGGCGGTCAAGCAGCGCCGCTACCGCTTCCGCTTCCTCAACGGCTGCCAGTCGCGTTTCTTGATCCTGGATTTCAATCGGATCCCGGCCGTGGAAGTCTGGATGATTGGAAACGAGGGCGGCTTTCTGGATTCACCCGTGAACCTCACCGCGACCAACGGCAACCGCCTGCTCATGGCGCCGGCCGAGCGCGCGGATCTCATCGTCGACTTCGGCCGTGTCCCGAAGGGCCGCCACATCCTCGCCAACGTCGGCCCGGACGAGCCGTTCCGCGGCGGCGCGCCAGGCGTCGATTTCGACCCGGCGGACGCGGCCTCCACCGGGCAGATCATGGCTTTCGACGTGATGCACGCGCCGGGATGCGATCACAGCACACCGCCGCGCTTCCTGCTGTTGCCGCCCGCTCCGCCGCCGCTGCGCGAGGACAGGGCGCGAGCGCTCGTCCTGGGCGAGGTCATGTCGGCGCGCTTCCCGGATGCGCCGGTGGCGGCGATGCTCGGGAGGAGCAGGGACGGTGAGGTCGAGCTGCTGACGTGGGAGGACGATGTCACCGAGAATCCGCAGGTGGGGGACACGGAGGTCTGGGAGCTCCACAACTTGACGGGCGACGCCCATCCCATCCACATCCACGAGACCCTGTTCGAGGTGGTCAATCGGAAGGCCCTGGACATCGAGGCCTCGCCGGGAGGGCAGCTGCCGCCGCTCGTCGGCGCAGCACGTCCGCCGGAGCCGTGGGAGACGGGCTACAAGGACACGGTGATCGCCTATCCAGGCGAGGTGACGCGCATCCGGGCGCGTTTCGCCACCGCCGGCCAGTACGTGTGGCACTGCCACATCCTCGAACACGAAGACAACGAGATGATGCGGGCGTACCGCATCGGCCCCGTCCAGCGGGGACAACCGACCTAAGGGGCGCGACGAGGGGCGAGGCCTTCCACGCGCGGCCGCGGGATCGCAGGACGAGAGCGCCGCGGTTCATCGCGAGAACCATCGTTCGCTCAGGTATTTCTCCCCTTCGTCCGGGAACAAGGTCACCACGTTCCTCAGGGCAAGGCTCTTCTCCTTGACCCGCCTGGCGGCCAGGGAGTCCGCACGGGGCCGTCTCCGGGCGCGGGGGCGCTCGGCGCGGCAGGCTCCGCTTGTCCGGCGGCGCGGGGCCGCTCCTGACCCGACGGGCCTCCGGCTTGACGTGCCGGGGACCGGGCCGCAGAGCCAGCACACCGAAGATCATGGGGAGCCGGCTGCTCGTCCGCAAACCGCTGTCGGTCATGAAAGAAGAGCTGCAGGGGGAGCACCGCCTCCGGCGGATCCTCGGGCCGCTGCAGCTCACGAGCCTCGGGATCGGCGCCATCATCGGGACAGGCATCTTCGTGCTCACCGGTCAGGCCGCGCACGACAAGGCAGGTCCTTCCCTGATGCTCTCCTTCGTGGTCGCGGGGATGGCCTGCGTGTTCGCGGCCCTCTGTTACGCGGAGTTCGCGGCGATGGTGCCGGTCGCGGGCTCGGCCTACGCGTACTCGTACGCGACGCTCGGCGAGCTGCCGGCGTGGATCATCGGGTGGGATCTCGTCCTCGAGTACGCCGTCGGCGCCGCCACCGTGGCGCACGGGTGGTCCCATTATTTCCAGGACTTCATCGGGATCTTCGGGATAGAGCTGCCGAGAGAGCTCAGGAGCGCGCCGTTCGACTACGAACCAGCGCTCGGCGAGCTCGTGTCCACGGGGTCGATCATCGATCTCCCCGCCGCTCTCGTGACGATCGCGGTCACGGTGATCCTGCTCAAGGGCATCCGCGAGAGCGCGACGCTCAACGCCGTGATGGTCGCGCTCAAGCTCGCGGTCGTGCTCTTCGTGATCGCGGTGGGCGCGTTTTACGTCGACCCGGACAACTGGCGGCCGTTCGCGCCGTTCGGGCTCGCGGGGCTCAGCTTCTTCGGTCACACGGTCTTCGGCGAGACCGGTAAAGGGGGAGAGCCGCTCGGGATGCTCGCCGGCGCCGCGACCATCTTCTTCGCCTACATCGGGTTCGATTCGGTCTCGACCCACGCCGAGGAGGCGAAGCACCCGCAGCGCGATCTGCCCACGGGCATCGTGGCCTCGCTCGTGATCTGCACCGTCCTCTACGTCGCCGTCGCGGCGATCCTGACGGGCATGGTGCCCTACACCGAGCTGAGCATCGACGCGCCGGTCTCCGATGCCTTCGCGCGCGTCGGCCTCCCGTGGGCGCAGTTCATCATCTCCCTCGGGGCGGTCGCCGGGATCACCTCCGTGTTGCTCGTGCTCATGCTCAGCCAGCCGCGCGTGCTGCTCGCCATGGCCCGTGACGGGCTCCTGCCCAGGCGCTTCTTCGGATCGGTGCACCCGGTCTTCAAGACACCGTGGAAGTCCACCTTGCTCACCGGGTTCGTGGTCGCCACCCTCTCGGCGCTCCTCCCGCTGCGGATCCTCGCGGAGCTCGTCAACATCGGGACGCTCCTTGCGTTCCTGTTCGTCTGCGCGGCGGTCCTGATCATGCGCCGGACGGCGCCGGACGCGCCGCGCCCGTTCCGGGTGCCGCTCTACCCGCTCACCCCGATCCTCGGGATCGTGATCTGTCTCCTCCTCATGTTCTCGCTGCCCACCGAGAACTGGCTGCGCCTCGCCGCCTGGCTCCTCCTCGGGTTCGCGATCTACTTCGGCTACAGCCGCAAGCACAGCGCGCTGACGGCGAGCCCGTGACGCTCTTCCCAGCTCACGTTCGTCGAGAGCCACCCGCTGATCAAATCCCTCGTCCGTCGAGGTGCTACCCAGGCTGCCGGTCTGAACCGTTACCAGGCCACCTGTCCGTACCCTACCTCAGGAGCGGCCGGAACACGTCGGGCAGGACACCTCGGTCCGCGGCGCGCCGGAGCGCGTCGCGGCACGCGGCGCACCCCGCCGCGTGCTCGCTGTAGCTCGGCGTGAGGCCGTCCGTGCGGAAGACGCCGGCAGCCGCGGCCTCCGTGTCCGGGTGCACGTGGAGCTGGACCGGCACGCCGAGCGCATAAAGCGGCGCGCCGTCGCTCCGCAGCACGTAGAGCGAGTAAGGCGTGTCATCACCCGCGCGCCACAGGTCGATGGAGAAGAGATACGGCGCCTCGCCCGCGGCGTCGGCGTGCCGGCGAAGAAAGCACACGTCGCCCGCATACGAGACGAGCTCGTCGAGGTCCGTCGCCACCGAGACGGGGATCGGGTGCTCCAGCCATCGCTCGAGCGCGAGCCACGCGGCGCCGAGGACCGCCGGGTCGGCCGCGGCGTGCTCGTCCACCACGAACGCGCGGTCCACGGCGCTCGCGTCCGAGGGACCGCGCACGCCGTAGACCGACGCCAGCGCCGAGAGCGCGATCTCGGCGTCGAGCGGCGCGCCGCCTCGCTCCTGGTCGCACGCCGCCGCGAAGGCCGCGGCGTCGATCTGTGTCGCGAGGCCCGCGCGGCGCAGGCTCGCGAGCGCTTCCTCGGGGCGGAGGGGGGTCGTCATGCGCTCACGTCCTCCGTCCAACCCCGCCGCGCGATCGCGGCGTATCCGCAGGGCACCATCGTTCGATGATGCACGATCCCGCCGTGGAAAGATAGGCCCGGGAGCGCGCTCGATGGGCACGTCCTTCCCGTCACCTGGCGCTGATTGCGCTGATTGCGCTGATTGCGCTGATTGCGCTGACTCGCCCTGCGAGCGTGTCGACCGAGCGTCGGATCCCCGTCAGGACATCGATCCAATCCTCATTCCGATCGTTCGTCTCACAGGACAACGGGCTTCCGTCCCTCGGGAGCGCCTGAAGCTCGGCGAGCGGCGTGAGGCGGATTGTATGGATACCTCGCAGCTCGCGGGTGGCGTCGCTGCCACGTCCGGACGGACGGCGCGCCGCGAATCGACGAATCGTCCACGTCATCATGCCCCTTGGCTGGGCCCGTGGTCAGCCCGCGAGGAGCGATTCGACGGATATCTGGCTCGGTGATGAGGTGATGCTAACCTTCTTGATGCGCTGGATCCGCCCGCTTCTCCTGCCCGTTTTGCTGCTGCTCGGCGGGATTCTCCTGCTCGCCTTGCCGCTGCTCGGGGGCTATCCACGGAGCGCGACCACCGGTGCCAGCGAGGATGTCGCGCCCACGCGCGGGCTCCAGGAGATCCGCTATCTGGCGCTCGGCGACTCGTTCACGGCAGGGACCGGGAACCCGCCGTCCGACGCGTTCCCCTCGCGTCTCGCTGACCTCTGGCGCGCGCAGGGCCGCCGCGTGACCCTCAAGAACGTGGCGGTCAACGGCTACACCACCGAAGACGTGCAAGAGCGGGAGATCCCGGAGGTGGCGCCATTTCGCCCCACGTTCGTGACGCTCGCGGTGGGCGCCAACGACTACGTGCGTCGATTTAGCGCGGACGTCTACCGCTCGCGCGTGCGGGTGCTCCTCCGGGCGATCATCGACGCTGGCGTCGCGCCGGATCGGATCGTGGCGCTCCCGCAGCCCGATTGGTCGCTCTCTCCGGCCGCCGCTTCATTCGGAGATCCGCGGCAGATCGGCGCGGGCATCGTCGCCTTCAACACCATCCTGCGCGACGAGGCAGGAGCCGCCGGCGCGCGCTACGTGGACCTCTATCCGCTCATGCACAAGCAGGCGGAGGCGAAGATGCTCGCCAGCGACGGCCTGCACCCCTCGGCGCGCGCGCACGCCGAGTGGGCGGCGGCGCTCCACGAACAGGTAGACCCCTGAGGTTTGGGGCCGCTACTTCTCCTCGTTCTTCTCGTTCTTCTCGTGGTTCACCAGGTCGAGGAGCTGCCCCGCGACGGTCTCGTCCACCCGGAGCGGCATGACCCCGAAGCTCGCTGCCACCGCGTCCTGCTCGAACAAGAAGCGCCGCAGCACCTCGCTCGGATACTCCTCGAGCGGCAGCGCGTACGCCCCGTACGGCGTGCCGTCGAGCGCCAGCGCGTGGTGCGCTCGTACGTTGACGCCACGGAAGCTGTGGCACTTGACGCACCCTTGCTCGCCGGTCAGCGCCTCGCGCAGCCCGCCGGAGAGCGAGCGGAACGGCGCGAGCGGATCGCTCTCTACCCAGCGAAAGCTCGCCGCGTCGAGCCCGAATGCCGCGTAGGTCTTGTTCCCCAGGCCCGCGGGCAGCGGCGTCCGGAAGTGCAGGAACGCGCCGAGCGGCCGGATCATCATTGGCATTGGCTCCTCGCCCTCGATCCACGAGTAGGCGCGCTTCAGCCGGTAAAAATCGACGATGCGGTAGAGATTGTCCTCGTCGTCGAGTCCGACCACGATGACCGCCTGCGCCTTCTTCAGCGCCTCGCGCGGGAAGTACTGTTGCTCTCCCCGAAGGTTCGAGACCACCAGCCAGTCACCTTCGCCCACCTCGGACTTCGGCCGCGCGGCCAGGTAGGCGAGCAGATCGATGGCCTGATACGTCCTGCCGGGCAAGGGGTAGCGCTCGAGGCCCCCCTTGCCGAAGAGGGCGCTTATCGTCTCCCGCAGCGCGGCGTCGACCGGGTAGGTGCTGATGGCCCGAGGATCCTTGCGGAGCTCCGACATGTCGAGGGGCGGCCGCGCACCCCAGCGGCGGAGCACGCCGAAGGGGCTGTCGATGGGGAGGTCCTTGAGGCCCGAGGCGACGAAGGGGAACACCAGATCGCCGACCATGTCTCCCCTTCCGCCCCAGTGCACGATGCTGTGCGCATCGCGCCTGGGGACGACGAAATGGTCGATGTCGGGCGCGCCCGCATTCTGGAGCGCGCGCGCGAAGGGGCGAGCGAGACGCGCCCAGCCGATGTCGTCCTCCGCGCCGAACAGCATCAAGAACGGCGGCGCATCGGACCGCGCGTACGTGATGGGCGAGGACTCCCTGCGATCTTCGACCGAGGCCGCGAAGAACGCCGCGTCGGGGTGCCCCTCGAGCGCCGCCTCGCCGAGGTCGTAGGTGCCGCGCAACAGGATGACGCCATCGACGCGCCCGGGATCCATGCCGGCCCCCTGGAGGAGCCGCCGATCGAGCGCAAGGAGGGACGCCATCCACGCGCCGACGCCGCGGCCGACGAGGACCACGCGCGTCGGGTTGCGCGCGCTGGTGACCTCTTGCAAGACCCGGGCGACGTCCGCCGCGCACGCGCGCAGCGTGTAGCCGGTGTGGATGTTGAACGAGACGGCCGCGGCGGCGACCCCGTTTCGCTGTAGGGAGTCGCCTACGTTTGCAGCGAAGGCGAGCCGCTCGTCGGGCTGCGAGGGCTCATTCCCCTGCAAGAGAACGACCAGCGGGCCGCGCTTGCTCGCGCGCGGCGGCGCGTAGAGATCGACGCTGACGTTCGGCCCATGTGGCCCCCGCCGCTGCATCCAGGCGTACGTCACCGTGGCCACGGAGCGGGCTCCAGCTCCTGCGCGCCGCTTGAGGAGCTGTGTGCCGAGGACGATGAGCGCCGCGAGGAGACCGACGCCCAGCCATTGCCACGTTCGACCCAGCCATTGTCGCGCTCGAATACCCAACATGGATCCGCTCTTGTGCCCGACGTCGAGCGCGTCAAGCCAGAGCGCCGTCGGTCGCCTCCCGGCGACACGGAGATGACCAGCGTAAACGAACGCTAATTCGCGAGGGACAGCTGTACAAGCTGGGCGTCGATCGCGTGATCCAGAAGCCCTTCAACCGATCTCAAGATCGGCGACAGGACGGTCTACGTCACGGGCATCCAGCTCCGCCGACGGATCGACCTGTTCGTCGTGGGCGAGCTCCACATCTTCGGGCTTGAATCCCTCGCGGCCGATCCGCTGTTCGTCCGGCTGTGCGCGGGCGTCTTACCCGGCCTCGAACCTCCCTGTCGGGATGTACGCCGCTTCGACGCCCGGCCATTGACGCGCTCGAGGCGCTCATTGCAGCGCAAGACCTCATCGGCGGTGTTGACCGGTATGTATCCAAGCACCTCGATGGCACGCGGCTCGGCCATCCTCGTGACGTTGGCCGCGGCGTTGCGGCTCCGCGCCGCGCGGGCGCCCCGCCTGCCACAGCCCGGCTGTCCCCTGTCACACCGCCGCTGTGACACCCTGTGGCAGCGCGCGTCCGCGTCAGGCCGCGGCGCTCACGGCACCACCCGGCGCAGCGCGCCGCCCTCGCCCCGGAGCGGCGCGCGGTCGCTCTCCTCCCCTTCCCCGACCTCCCCGGGGAGCCCCTCGGCGAACGCGTCGGTCACGAACACGCCCGCCCCTGTCGCGGCGGGCGCCCAGCCGCGCAGCGCCTCGGGCTCGGCCGCGTGCAGCGCGAGGCGCGGGAGGACCTCGGGGCTCGCGCCGGCCCGCGCGCCGAGCTCCGCCCAGAGCTCGAGGGCCCAGCCGAGCGCCCGCTCCGGCGCGCGATCGTACGGCGCGGGCAGCGCCGCCAGCAGCGCGTCGGCGCTCTCGACGACGAGCGTCGCCCCGAGCCGGACGAGCGCCGCGCGCGCCGCCTGGACCAGGCGCTCCACGTCGGCGAGCGCCTCGTCGCCGGCCTCGTCCGGCGCCGAGAGCCGGGCCTCGACGAGCAGCGCGGCGCACGGCCCCTGCGCGCGGGCGCCCGCGAGGCGAGCGTCGAGCGGCGAGCGCGCCGCGGGCGCCACGGTCTTTCGGCCCGGCGCGCCGACCGCCCGGGCGACCGCCTGGCGGAGCGCGGCCAGCAGCTCGGGCACGCCCGCGTACCTGTCCGCCGGCTCCTTGGCGAGGCAGCGGCGCACCACCGCGCCGAACGCGGCCGACACGGGCGCGCGGTCGCTCGGGCAGGGCGGCGGCGCGCGCAGGTGCATCTCCTCGGTCTCGACCGCATCGGCGCCCTGGAACGGCAGCTCGCCCGTCACGAGCTGGTAGGCGAGCAGGCCCACCGCGTAGATGTCCGTGCGCGCGTCCACCGCGCCGCCGAGGATCTGCTCCGGGGCCATCGTGAGCGGCGTGCCGAGGATCAGGCTGCTGCTCTTGGCGCCGCGCGCGCGATCGACGTCGCGCGGGCGGAGGAGCTTGGCGATGCCGAAGTCGACCAGCTTCACGCCCGGCGCGCCGAGCCCGCCCGCGCCAGGGCAGACCATGACGTTCTGGGCCTTCACGTCGCGGTGCACGACGCCGATCGCGTGCGCGGCGGCGAGCGCGCCGCCGACCTCCTCGAGCAGCGCGACCGCCTCGGGCAGCGAGAAGGCGCCCCGCGCGCTCAGCTCCGCCGCGAGGCTCCGGCCCTCGACCCACTCCATCGCGATGTACGGCCGGCCGTCGTCCAGGGCGCCCACGCCGCGGACCTCGACGATCGCCGGGTGCTTGAGCCGCGCGAGCACCTCCGCCTCCCGCTGGAAGCGCCGGAGGATCGCCGGCAGGAGCGACAGGCCGCGGCGGAGGACCTTCAGGGCGACCGGCGCGCCGCCCCCGACCGGGACGGCGCGGTGCACGACGCCGAAGCCGCCTCCGAGCCGCACGTCGTCGAGCACGTAACCCCCGACCACCGCGCCGGCGGGGAGCGCGTCGCCGGCGGCGCTCGCCTCGAGCTCCAGCTGTCGGCCCGAGATGACGGCTGTCTCGTCCTGGTGGGGCTCGGCAGGCGTCCGCATGGCACCTACCCCAGTATACTCGCGCCCCATGCGCTGCTCCGAGTGCCATCGCCGCCTCCCAGCGCGGGCCGGCGCCGCGTGCCCGGCGCACCCTCTGGCCCCATCGCCGGCGACGAGCGCCGACGAGCGCGAGCTCGAGGCGCTCGATCGGGATCCGTCGCCGCTGGTGCCCGGGCTCCGCGTCGAAGGGCTCCGTGTCGAGCGGCTGCTCGGGCAAGGCGGGTTCGCGCGCGTCTACGCGGCGACGCGCGAGGGCGACGGCCGCGCCGTGGCGCTCAAGGTGGCGCGCCGGCAAGACCGGCAAGACGACGGCCGGATCGAGCGGGAGGCCGCGGCGCTCGCCCGCCTCGCGCCGCCGCTGGCCCCCGCGCTGCTCGGCCGCGGGCGCTCGGGGGAGCTCGGCCCGTTCCTCGTGCTCGAGCGGCTCGAGGGCAGCTCGCTCGCGCGCTGCCTCGCGGACCTGCCGGGCACCGGCGCGATGCCGCTCGAGCAGGCGTCGGCGATCGCGCGCGCGCTCTCGGTCGCGCTGGACGCGGCGCACGACGCCGGGCTTGTGCACCGCGATCTCAAGCCCGAGAACGTGTGGCTTCGGCCGGGCGGGGAGGTCGCGCTGATCGACTTCGGCCTGGCCGCGCAGGCGCGCGCCGGCGGCGATGCGCGCGCGGCGCTCGGCCCCGACCTGACGCAGACCGGCGCGATCCTCGGGACGGCGGCGTACATGGCGCCGGAGCAGTGCCTCGGCGCGCGCGCCGTCGACGCGCGCGCCGACATCTACGCGCTCGGCGCGATGCTCTTCGAGCTGCTCACCGGCCGGCCGCCGTTCGTCGGCGAGGCGGCCGAGGTGCGGCAGGCCCACGTGGCGCGCCGCCCCGACCCGCCGTCGTCGCTCGCGCCGCTGCCCGAGGGCGCCGACGAGGCGGTCCTCCGCTGCCTCGCGAAGGATCCCGAGGCCCGCCCGGCCCGCGCGAGCGACGTGGCGCGCGCGCTCGCGGCGTCGCTGGAAGCGCGCGTCGCCCCGCCCCGAGGGCGCGCGGCTTCCTCCGGCGCGCCCGCTCCCACCGCCGACCCGCGCCGGGCGGTGGCGCTGCTCGCCCTGCGCACGCGGGAGCGCGCGGACGCGCTCGTCGAGATCGCCCGCGCCGAAGGCGGCATCCTGGCGCGCTTTCGCGGGGAGCGCATGGTGCTCGCCTTCCCCGCCGCCGACGCGCCGGGCGACGGCGTGCGCGCGGCGGCGCGGGTGGCCCAGCGCCTCGCCGCGGCCGGCGCAGCGGTGCCGCCCCTCGTGGTCCACCTGGCTCCGCTCCGGGTGCGCGAGGGCACGCGCGGCGTCACGCTCGCGGGCGCTGCGCTCGAGGACGCGGAGACCTGGGGCGCCGGCCCGGGCGACGCGGACGCCATGCCGCCGGCGATCCTCACGGCCGAAGCGCGGCGCGCGCTCGCGGACGGCCTGCACGACACCCCACCCTCTCCGCGCGACGCGCCCCCCGACGAGCCCGGCGAGACCGCCCTGCGCGGCCGCGACGCGGCGCTCTGCGCGGCCCTCGCCGCCGCGCAGGAGGCGCTCGCCGGCGGCGGGCCGGCGCTCGTCGCCGCGCTCGGCGCGGAAGGGCACGGAAAGAGCCGGTTCCTCGGGGCGCTCGCGGCGGCGCTCCACGCCGGCGGCGCGGCCGTGCACGCCGCGGCGGCCCTCCGGCCAGAGGCGGCCGAGAACGGCGCGACGCTCGTCGCGCTCCTGCGCGCGGCCCTGGCTCTGCCGGCCAGCGGCGAGCGCGACGCGGATGCCGAGGAGGCGCTCGTCCAGCGGCTCGGCGCGGCGGAGGCCGCGCGCGCCTGGCCGGCCGTCGGGCTCGCCCTTGGGCGGCTCGCCCCGGGAGACCCGGCCGCCGCGCCGCTGCTCGGGGCGCCGGGCGCGCGCCGCCACGCCGAGGCCCGCGCGCTCGCGGCCGCCCTCGCGGCCGCCGCGCCGCTCGCGCTGCTGCTCGACGACGCCGATCGCGCCGACGCGTCCGCGCTCGACGCGATCGAGCTCGCCACGGCCGAGGGCAGCGCGGCGCGCCTCGCGATCGTGCTCGCCGCGCGGCCCTCGATCGCGTCGCTCCGTCCGGGGCTCGGGGAGCGCGCCGCCCGCCGCGTGGCGCTCGACCTCGGCCCGCTCGACGCCGAGGCCGCGGGCGCGCTGCTCCAGGACCGCCTCCGCCCCGTCGAGTTCGTCCCCCGCGCCGTGCTCGATCGCCTCCACGCGCTGGCGCGCGGCGTCCCGCGCGACCTCGTCGAGGTGGCGTGCGCCCTGCGCGTCGGCGGCGCGATCCAGCGCGCCCGGGGCGGCGAGGGCTGGACGCTCGCGCCGGACGAGCTGCTCTCCCTGTCGGCCGCGCCGCTCGGCGAGCGCCTCGCCGAGCGCGCGCTCGCGGCCCTGCCGCCGCCGCTCGTCGACCTGCTCGAGGGCGCGGCGATCCTCGGCGACGACCTCTCCCCGGCCGACCTCGAGGCCGCCCTGCGGGCGCAGGATCGCGCCACCGGCGCGCCGCCGCCGGCCGGCGCGCTGGACCCGGGCGTCGGCCTCGCGCGCCTCGCCAGGGCGGGCGTGCTCGTCGCGCGCTCGGCGTCGCCGCCGCGCTACGCCTTCCGGCACCCGCTCCTGCGCGAGGCCGTCGAGGCGCGCATCCCGCCCGCCCGCCGCCGCGCGCTGCACGCCGCCGTCCTCCAGGGCCTCCTCGGCGCGCCGCGCGCCGCGGGGGCGCGCGCCCGGATCGCGCGCCACGCGGCCGCCGCGGGAGACCTGGCCGCCGCGGCGGCGGCGCACGCCGAGCTCGCGGACGAGGCGCTCGCCCGGCACGACGTCGTCGAGGCCGAGCAGCGCTTCACCGCGGCCCTGCGCCTCGCCGGCCTCCTCGAGCGCGACGACGCCTCGACCCGCGCCCGCGCCCGCGCGCTCGCGGGCCGAGGCCGCGCGCGCTACCGCCTGCAGCGCTTCGAGGAGTCGCTCGCCGATCTGCGCGCCGCCCGCGCGCTGGCCGAGGCCGCGGGCGACCGGGCCGGCGCGGCCGAGCTCCTGCTCGAGGAGGCGACCGCGCTCGACTGGCTCGAGGACTTCCCCGCCTCCGCGGCGCTCGCGGCGCGCGCCGCCGAGCTCTGCGCCGGCCTCGGCGACGCCCGCCTCGACGCGCGCTGCCTGCTCGCGGGCGGCCGCTCGGACTGCCGCGACCAGCGCGTCGACGAGGGGATCCCCAAGCTGGAGCGGGCCGCCCGCGGCGCGCTCGCCGCCGGCGATCACGAGGCGCACGTCATCGCCCGGCTCGTGCTCGTCGCCTCGCTGTCGGTGGCCCGCCGCCTCGACGAGGCCGAGCGCCACGCCGAGGCCGTCGTCGAGGCCTGCCTGCGCGCCGGCGACGTCTTCCACCTGTGCACCGCGTACATCAACCGCGTCTTCATGTGGGTGAAGCGGCGGGAGGAAGGGCGCGCTGTCGCGGACCAGCGGGAGGCCGTCCGCCTCGCCCGCGAGCTCGGCCACGCCCAGCTCGAGCGCTGGGCCACGCTGAACCTGGCGGAGCTGCGGTACTGGCTGGGCGCGCCGGACGAGGCCCTCCCGCTCGCGCGCCGCAGCCTCGACCTCCAGCGGCGTTATTTCAACCAGCGCCCTTCGCCGGACGACGTCCTCCTCCTCGCCCGCATCCACCTCGCCCGGGGCGAGCACGACGAGGCGGCGCGCCACCTGGCCGAGGCCCGCGCGAGCCTCCCCGAGCCCGACCTCACCCCGTGCGCCCGGACGCTGGCACGCCTGGTGCAACAGGCCCTGGACGACCGGGCAGCCGGTCGGTTCGACGCTGCGGCATGGCGCGCGCTCGTGGACGAGGCGCGGCAGACCGCGATCCTTCACGAGCACGCCGAGGCGCTCCACAGCGCGGCCCTCTCGGCGCTCCGCGCGGGCGAGGGCGGCGAAGCGCGCCTGTTCCTCGCCGAGGCGAGGGCGACGTCGGCGGGCTTCTGGCAGCAGCGGTTCGACGAGATCGAGCGCGCCCTGCTCACGCCCGGAGCGACCGGCGCCGCGTGAACCGACCGGTCGTATCGCCCGGAGCAGAGACAAGAAAGGATCTGACCGCGTGAAGATTTACCGGACACGAGGGTTGATTGCGCTGTGTTTCGGGCTCTCGCTCGTGGGCGCGGGCTGCGCCGTCGCGGGCGGCGACGCCTCCCCGCTCGACGGGCGGCCGCGCGCGGCGCCGGCGGGGAGCGGCTCATCGACCGGGTCGGTCGTCGGGCCGGCCAGCGGCGGGTCGGCCAGCGGCGGGTCGGCCAGCGATCTGGTGGCGGCCATCGCGGACGCGGTGCAGGGCGTCTGGGGCAACGGCCTCTCCGCCGAGGCGCTCACCCGCAACGCGCTGATCGCGAACCCGCGGGCCAATCCCGTCATGGTGACCGTCCCGCTCGCGACCGCGAGCTACGCCGACGACAGCAAGTACCCGGAGCTCCGCTACCAGCTCCGCCACGAGCCCACGCGCGAGGTGATGGACTACCTCGTCGCCTGCGCCCTCGAGCAGGGCCAGAGCGTCTCGTACACCGACACGTCGACAGGCGAGGAATTCACGTTCGACGGCAAGATCGGGATCTGCCCTGTCTGGGCCGTCGACAAGGCGGGGCCGAAGTGCCAGCAGCTCGTCTCGGCGTGCATGCTCTCGCTCGTGAACGCCATGGGCCGCTCGATCACCGTCTCGCTGCGAGGCCAGGCGTTCCCGGAGCACCGGCCGGGGCTCCTCACGCCGGCGCCCTCCGTCCGCGTGGTGAGGAACACGGAGGACGGCGACACCATTTCGAGCTTCAGGCGGTGCGCGATCGATTCCCAGGGCGCGTCGCGCAACTGTGGATGGACGGCCCAGGACGTCGGCTCGTGCACCCCGGGCTCGACCGTGTTCATCGCGACCGGCGAAGCGCCCCTGACCGACTGCGCCGACGACCCGGCGAGCGCCACCGGGCTGCCCGCCAGCGATACGGTGCTCCGCGTCTGCAGCGGTGTCCGGGGCTGCGACGCCGACTCACCCGATCACATCGATCCGAGCGAGGTGCGCTGCGACGGCCGCGCCGAGCCCGCGCTCCGCTTCGTCTGCCCTCAAAGCGCCTACTTCAGCCTCATGAGCGGCCCGCGGACGAGCGGCCGCGCCGGCCTCCTGGCGCCGGGCGGAGGCCTCACCGCGGTGCTGGAGAGGAGCCGCCGCTTCAGCGTCGCGAGCCACCCGCGGCCGAGCCCCCCGCCGCCGCCCGGCGCCATCTCCATCAACGAGGCGACGTTCCGCCCCGCGGTGTATCCGGCGGCGGAGATCGATGTCTTCGGCTGGCGCGAGGGCGCGTTCTTCGGGAACCTGTGGGGCGATGAGCCCCTCCACCCCCGGCTCCAGGTGGGGATGAATGAAGTGGACGAGAAGGGCAAATTCCACCCTGCTCCGACCGCCGGGGAGGACTCCGGGCAGGCCATCTATCAGCACGCCTTCGCGTGCACGGGTGAATACTGGACCGATCACGCCGCGTACGTGGGGGAGCGCCTCTGCGCCGGCGCCGAGGGCGACGTCGACTGCGTCGCGACCCCGGTCGGCGCCTGCGACGAATCGCTCCTCGTCGCGGAGTGTCCGACGCTCCACCAGTGCGCCGTCGACGACGGGGGGCTCGTGGAGGGCGACAGGGACTTCCAGCAGTGCAAGGGCGGCGGGCGCACATGGCGCCATCCGATCACCGTGTTTCTCAACCACCCTTCGGATGTCGTCCGGGACTTCCCGTTCTCCCCGTTCGCGCCGATGTTGCCCGGAAGCCCGCTGTCCGCCGGCGCGCAGTACTGTCCCTGAGCGGCGGCCACGCGGCCGCGCCGTCGCGCGGCCGCGCCGTCACCCAATCGCGCGCTCACCCGTCCCTGTAGTCGCCAGGCTCGATGCCATAACGCGCGATCCACCGGTGGATCTGCGTTCTCCCCTTCCCCATCGCCCGCGCCACGGCGCTGACGTTCCCGCGGTGCTCGCGGAAGAGGCGGATGAGCGCCTCGCGCCGCTGCTGGTCCTCCTCGGCGGGCCGCTGGCGCTCGGCGGGCTGGGCGTCGGGCTTCGAGGCCTCGGGCGGGTGGCTGCTCCGCGGCACGACGACGGGCGGCGGCAGGTGGCTCTGCTCCACCCGGCCGCCGCCGGCGAGCACGATCGCGGTCGCCAGGCACTTCTCCAGCTCTCGGACGTTGAGCCGCCACTCGCGCAGGAGGAGCGCGCGCGCCGCCTCGCAGCCCAGCGAAATCGACGCGGCCCGGTCCGGGGCGGCGCGGCGGAGCAGCGCGGCGATGAGCAGCCCGAGATCCTCCCGGCGCCTGCGCAGGGGCGGCAGCTCGAGCACGAAGCCCGAGAGGCGCGCGAAGAGATCGCCCCGGAAGTCGCCGCGCTCGACCATCGCCGGGAGGTCGCGGTGCGTGGCAACGACCACGCGGAGGTCGACCTTCACGGGGCGCGTCGCGCCCACCGCGACGACCTCCGACTCCTGCAGCACGCGCAGGAACGCCGTCTGCGACGCCGCGGGCAGATCGCCGATCTCGTCGAGGAAGAGCGTGCCGCGGTCGGACGCGCGGATGAGGCCGGGCCGGTCCTCGGCGGCGCCGGAGAAGGCGCCCTTCTTGTGGCCGAACAGCTCGGACTCGATGAGGCTCTCGGGCAGCGCGCCGCAGTTGATGGCGACGAACGGGCCGGGCCGCCCCGAGAGCGCGTGGACGGCGCGCGCGACGACCTCCTTGCCGGTGCCGCTCTCGCCCTGGAGGACGACGGGGATGGGCGCGGGCGCGACGGCCCGGAGCGAGGCGAAGCGCTCGGCCAGCTCGGGCGAGAAGGTGGCGAGGCCGAACGGCTGATCCGCCGCCTGGACCGCGTCGCTCGCCGCCTCGTCGGGCACGGCGACCTCGCGGAACAGGAAGAACGTGTGCCCGAGCTCGATCAGGTCCCCCTCGGCGAGCGTCGCGCTCCGCCGTGGCACCCCGTTCACGAAGGTGCCGTTCGTCGAGCCGAGGTCCTCCAGGCAGAGCTGGCCGCCGTCGCGCGTGATCCGCGCGTGGCGGGACGACACCCAGCCGTCCTCGAGGCGCACGTCGAGCAGCGCCCGGTCCGCCTCGGTCCGCCGGTCGATCGACCGCACCGGGCCTCGCCCGAACCGCACCTCGTCGACCCCGTCGAGCGCCAGCCGCGCGGGCGGATCCATCGGCCGCTGGCACTGCAAGACGAGGAAGAGGAACGGCCGCGGCTCGGCCGCGGAGCTGGCGTGCCGCCGGGTGCGGACCAGCGTCGTCGGCTCGTCCCGACCCGCGCTCATCCTGCCCCTCTCCGCCCCTGGCAGGCCGCGCACGGAGGAGGCGCCAGGGAATCGACCCGAGGCTGCATGCCGCAGGCCCACGATCTATCACGCCCCGCCAGCCAGTGGAGCAAGCTCAGGCGCGCGGAGCTCACGCGCTGGTCGTCCTGTCGCGGCGCCCCGAGCTTTCAGGGCGGCTCGCCGGGCCGTCAGCGGTAGGGCCCCTGCGGCGCGGGCGCCGCGAGGGAGGAGACGATCGCGATCGCGCGCTCGATCCGGTCGCGCCCCGTCTCGATGCGGCCGAACACCAGCTTGACCGCGGCCTCATCCCCCACGACGGCCGCCGGGCGGAGCGCGGCGATCTCGCGCTTCACCTCGTCGGTCAGGCGCCACGCCACCCGGTCCGGCGCGTCGGCCTGCACCTCGTACGCCCGCGACAGGCCGCCGTCGTCGGGCTGCCCGGCGTTCACCGGGTCCGGCCCGCGCCTCTGCCGGCGCCTCACGATGAACCGCTCCGACGGGGACGCGGCGCGGGCGACGCGCACCTGCGTGCCGAACGCCCCCCGCGTTCCATCCCGGCCGAACGCCACGGTGAGGCGCCGGCCGCGGTGCTCGAGCTCGATGGTCATGCCTCCTCCGGGCGAGGCGGTCCCCGCGCCGGACAGCAGGCGCCCGCCGAGCTGTTGCGACAGCGCCCGCAGCTCCTTCGCGAGCGCCCGGCCGCGGCCGGCGACGAGCGCCGCGGCGCGGATGGCGCTCGCGAGCTTCTCGGCGTCGTCCTCCAGCCCGGCGCGGATCGCGGTCAGCCGGTGCGACTCGAGCGTGAGCTGGTATTCGGCCGCCGCGCGGAGCGCCTCGCGCAGCTCCCGCGTGAGCCACCAGCGCGCGAGCGCCGGGCTGCTCGCCTGCACGACGAAGGCGCCGTCGTCCGCCGCGTCGCCGGCGTCCACCCGCCGCGCCCGGAAGCCCCCGCCGCTCGACCTGTCGAGCTGCTTCTCGTTGACCCGGAGCCTGAGGCCCGACGGGTTGCTCACCGTGCCCGTGATGCGGGTGCTGTAGCGCACGACGGCCGCGCCGCTGCGATCGACGTCGTGGTCGACGAGGAGCGCGACGCCGTCGAGCGCCGCGGAGATCTGCATCCGCGGGTCTCCCGATGGGCCCGGACCCGACCGGAACTCCCCCCCGACGAGGGCCGCCGCGCGCTGCCACATGGGCCGCGCGAGCCGCCAGCGGGCCTCGGCCGCCCGCCGCGCGTCGTTGCGCGCGTGCGCGAAGAAGCGCGCGAGCCCCGCGATCCCCGAGATGATCATCAGGACGAAGATGGGCTCCATCCTCGCCCAGACTATCGTCCCCGCGAGGGTGCGCCCAGGCGAGACCGGCCCGAGGGCGGCCGATCTCGCCCGGGCGGCTCGCCGCGCGGAAGGGCGCGGCGGGCCGCCGCCTACTGATCGCCGTGGACCGAGAGATGATAGGTGTTGCCGGGGTCCACCTGCGAGATGGCGACCGTGTACGTATCGTTGTTTTCCGTCTCGTACGAGAACACGCCCCCCGTCGACGTGACGGTCCGGACGAAGACCAGGACATCGTTGCCCCACATGTTCCTGTAGTACACCGCCATCTGGATGGTGCCCGAGGTGGAGTCCGCGTGGGCGTGATACCACCTGGTGCCATTGACCGTGACCGTGCGGTTGACGGTGCTGTCGGTCCAGCAATAATCGAAATCGACGCTGCTCGGGCTGCAATAACTCGCCACGAAATCGCTCGCCGTCAGGGCTTGCGCGGCGGTCCCGAACTCCTCTCCGGCGCTCGGTCGCCGCGCCGGCGCCGGCTGCGCCTCCTCGATCACGTCCACGCCGGGCGCGATCGGCGCGCGGCGCGCGCCGCCCGCGAGCCGGGCGGCGTCCATGCGCTCCTGCGCCGCGATCAGCGCCGGCGGCGCGACCTGTCGCGAGAGCGCCTCGTAGAGCGCGACGGGGGCCAGCCGCTCCATGGACTCGTCGATCTCGCCGGTGGTGAAGGCCAGGACGCGGCCCTCCTCCGGCTCGTAGAAATGAACCTCGGCGCCGTTCGAGAGCTGCAGGCTCGTGATCGGGGCGAGCCCCTCCTCGACCGCCTCGTCCGCCGGCTCCTGCCCCACGGCGCAGCCGCCGAGGGCGCAGAGCCCCAGCGCGAGGGCCGCGGCGCGGCGGGCGGTGCGAGCCATCGAGACAACACGGAGCATCGAATTCAAGGTCATGATCATTCTCCTCGGTCCTACGTGGGTTGAGCGCGGGCTCCCGCCCGCGCGGCGGCCGGCGCGCGAACCCCCCTCGCACACGACGGATCCGGCGCGCCCGCGGGCCACCCGCGGGCGTGTCGGCTCGTCAGCGCGTCGCGGCGGCCTTCACCGCAGCACATCGCAAGAGCGGGGCCAGCAGCGATGACGCGCCGAGATATCGCGCGACACGCGGCCGTGTCCGATGAATCTCGCGCGCTGTCCCCTGCCGCCCAGAGGACACCCCCTCCCCTGGGAGCGCCGGAGCGCACACGCGCGGCGGCCTGGCGCCTGCCACACTGACCGGTGTGGCACGTGTCAGGTGTGACAGGGGTGAACCGGCGCAGCCCCGCGCCGCCCTTGGCCAGCTGCAACAGCAGCTCGTCCCTGCCCGCGTAGGCTCGACCACGTCCCGCAATGTGGGAGAAGGAAGTCCAATGTGGAGAGACGGAGAGGGGAGCCCGGCCCCTCCGGAGACGTCAAGTCCCAACCGCGGAAGCTGCCCTGGAGCGACAGAACATTTTTCCACGCACTCCGGCGTCCCCGAAAAATCGACACCATATCAACAACTTACCTGTGAATCCAAGGAGCCGCCTCCCCTCAACGGCCTTCCGCGATTGACATCGGAGATGTGAGCGTTCACATTGGCGCTCGTCGGTATTCTTTTGCTTCGCTTCGGAAAGGCAGTCATGCGCACTGAGATCTTCGTCAGCCGATCGATCTCGGCATCGGTTCCGCTCGCTCGGTCGTCACGGGCGCGAGCGACGGCGAGCCCGAACGTTCCGATGGCGCCTCGGCATCGAGCCCCGACTGCGGGAGCTGCCCTATGTTGACAGAACATCTTTCCATGTGATCCGGCCCCACGGGAGAGCGACGCCAGCTCAACAGCTCATCTACGCGTCGAAGGGGCCGCTTTCACGCCACCGCGACATTCCCGCTTAAGTACAGGAGAACCTTATGAGAATGCGATTTGAACGATGGACCTTGCTGACGACGATCGCGCTCAGCGCGTGCATCTCCGCCGAGCAGCTCGATGAAGACGGCTACGAGCTCGACGAGCTGGCCGAGAGCGTCACCATCGACACCGCGGCGACCTACACGATCACCGGCGTCCAGAGCGGAAAGTGCGTCGAGGTGGCTGGTGGCAGCACCGCTGACGCAGCGGCCATGCAGATCGCCAGCTGCAACGGCTCGACGCGGCAACAGTTCCGCATGGAATCCGCGGGCGGCGGCTACTATCGCATCCGCAACGTCAACAGCAACCGTTGCATGGACGTCGCGGGCGCCTCCACCAGCGACGGCGCCCGCATCCAGCAATACTCCTGCTGGAGCGGGGAGAACCAGCAGTGGTCCTTCACGGACGTCGCCAGCGGCGTCGTCCGCCTCACCGCACGCAACAGCGGCAAGTCCCTGGACGTCTACGGCCGCGGCACCGCGGACGGCACCGCCGTGATTCAATGGGCATCGAACGGCGGGACCAACCAGCAATTCCGGATCACGCCCGTGAGCTCGGGCACCGGCGGCACCGGGGGCACCGGGGGCAGCGGCGGCACCGGCGGCGGCGGCGGCGGTGGTGGTGGCGGCGGCACCGGCGGCAAGTTCGTCGGCAACATCACAACCGGCGGGCAGGTGCGAGCGGATCTGTCCCGGTACTGGAACCAGCTCAGCCCGGAGAACGAGGGCAAGTGGGGCTCCGTCGAACCCACGCGGGACGTCATGAACTGGGCCGGCATGGACCGAGTCCGGGATTACGCTCGCCAGAAGGGCATTCCCTACAAGGGCCACACCCTGATCTGGGGTGCCCAGCAGCCGGGCTGGATCGCCAATCTGTCGCAGAGCGAGCAGCGCGCAGAGGTAGAAGAGTGGATCCAGGCGTTCTGCCAGCGCTACCCGGACGTCGCCATCATCGACGTCGTGAACGAGCCGCCCCCGCACACCACCCCGTCGTACATGAACGCCCTCGGCGGCGCGGGGTCGAGCGGGTACGACTGGATCGTGCAAGCGTTCAAGTGGGCGCGGCAGTACTGCCCGAACGCCAAGCTGCTGCTCAACGACTACAACAACATCGAGTACAGCAGTGACAACCAGAACACGCTCAACATCGTCAATCGGATCCGGGCGGCAGGGGCTCCCATCGATGGCATCGGGGCTCAGGCTCACGACGCGTACAAGCTCAACACCAGCACCGTCAAGGGCTTCCTCGACCGACTCGCCGGCACCGGCCTGCCGGTCTATATCACCGAGTACGACATCAACCTGGCGAACGACACGCAGCAGCTCAACGTGATGCAGAGCCAGTTCCCCATGTTCTACGAGCATCCGAGCGTGAAAGGCATCACGCTGTGGGGGTACATCAGCGGCCAGACGTGGGTGGCGAACTCAGGGCTCATGAGCAGCAGCGGCCAGATGCGGCCCGCCATGTCCTGGCTGATGAGCTACCTGGGGCGCTGACGCCGGGCGCGCCGACGCGCCCTTCACGGAGATCCACGCGCCCGGAGATCGCCGCGCAGGCACGGTCGCAGGTCGACGGAGTCGACCCGCAAGGCCAGCGCCCGCGCGGCCGATCCCGGGCGCTTTCCCATGTGTCTTGCTTCCCGCTTCGTATGCCTTTGAACAGAGGGGATCATGATGAAAATCCGATTCAGACGATGGTCGCTGCTCACGACGCTCGCCGCCACGGCCGCGTGCGTCTCCGCCGAGCAGCTCGATGAAGACGGCCCCGAGCTCGACGAGCTGGCCGAGAGCGTCACCATCGACACCGCGGCGACCTACACGATCGTCGGCGTCCAGAGCGGAAAGTGCGTCGAGGTGGCTGGTGGCAGCACCGCTGACGCAGCGGCCATGCAGATCGCCAGCTGCAACGGCTCGACGCGGCAACAGTTCCGCATGGAATCCGCGGGCGGCGGCTACTATCGCATCCGCAACGTCAACAGCAACCGTTGCATGGACGTCGCGGGCGCCTCCACCAGCGACGGCGCCCGCATCCAGCAATACTCCTGCTGGAGCGGGGAGAACCAGCAGTGGTCCTTCACGGACGTCGCCAGCGGCGTCGTCCGCCTCACCGCACGCAACAGCGGCAAGTCCCTGGACGTCTACGGCCGCGGCACCGCGGACGGCACCGCCGTGATTCAATGGGCATCGAACGGCGGGACCAACCAGCAATTCCGGATCACGCCCGTGAGCTCGGGCGCCGGCACCGGCGGCACGGGAGGCACCGGCGGCAGCGGGGGCAGCGGGGGCAGCGGGGGCAGCGGGGGCAGCGGGGGCAGCGGGGGCAGCGAAGGTTGCGGCTTGCCCACCACCTTCCGCTGGCAGTCGAGCGGCATGCTGGTAAGCCCGAAGTCCGACGCGACTCACAACATCGTGTCCATCAAGGATCCGACGGTCTCCTTCTTCAACGATCGATGGCACATCTACGCCACCACGGCGAACACCGCCGGGAACTGGCAGATGACGTACCTGAACTTCGCCGACTGGTCCCAGGCCGCGTCCGCGTCGCATTACTACATGGATCGTACGCCTGGCTTCAGCGGCTACCGGTGCGCGCCGCAGATGTTCTTCTTCAGGCCTCAGAACAAGTGGTACCTCATCTATCAATCGCAGCCGCCGCAGTTCTCCACGACCAGCGACCCGAGCCGCCCGGACACGTGGACCAGGCCCCAGAACTTCTTCGCGTCCACGCCCGCCGGCATGCCCAGCCTGCCGATCGATTACTGGGTGATCTGCGACAGCGCCAACTGTTACCTCTTCTTCACCGGCGACGACGGTCGGATGTACCGCAGCCAGACCACACTGCAGAACTTCCCGAACGGGTTCGGCCCGGTCTCGATCGCCCTTCAGGACTCGAACCGCAACAACCTGTTCGAGGGGAGCTCCACGTACAAGATCAAGGGCATGAACAAGTATTTGACCCTGATCGAGGCCATCGGCCCGACGGGCGCCAGGTTCTATCGCTCGTTCACCGCGGATCGCCTCGACGGCGCGTGGACCCCGCTCGCGCATAGCTGGAACGCCCCCTTCGCAGGTCAAAACAACGTCACCTACGCGCCGGGCGTGGCGGACTGGAGCGACGACGTCAGCCATGGCGAGCTGGTGCGTGATGGCAACGACGAAACCGCGACGATCGACACCTGCAATCTGCAGTTCCTGTACCAAGGACGCAACCCGAGCTCGGGCGGCGAATACTCGCAGCTCCCATACCGCCTCGGCCTGTTGAAGCCGGCTCGCTAGAACACTGTTACGTCTGAGTCCGAGAAAATCAACAGAAGAGAAGACGAGCCGCAAGGGCGCGAGCGGCGGGTAAGAGAGGTTTTCGTCTCTGGCCCCTTGCGCCCTTGCGGTACCCCTCTTTCCCGCATTCCTTTCCCTTGGAGCTTGCTTCCTCGCCGACAGAGCATTTTTATGCGATCCACCACCTCTGGAAGAAGCAACGTACTATCGAAACCTTTTTCACGCATTGAAAGCGCCGCCTTCACTGCACAGCCACAGCCTGCGGGGCGACCCTCGCTGGGATCCTTCGCGCGTGTTAACATGGCCCGCATGGTGTGGGTGGTCCTCCTGGGTGCGCTCCTCTTCACGAGCGCCTGTGACAGCACCGTCATCGTTCCTGAGGACGGCCATGGCGCGAGCGACGGCGGCGGCGGCGGAACGTCAGCACCAGGCGCCGGGGGCAGCGACACAAGCAGCTCGTCCTCGTCACCCGGTTGGACGGAGCCGCCCGATCGGGTCTACAGCCATATCGATTGCGAGCCCGCCGGCTCGACGCTCCTCGTGGAGATCTCGCCGAGGGGCTCCGGCTGTGTGCCCGCGCCGGACGTCTTGGACGATGTGCTCGTGTTCGGGATCGTGAGGTGGGACGGGCAACCGGGAACGTTCACGCTCGGCGTCGAGACGCCGCACGGCGTGGCGCTGGCCGCCAGGGGCTTGCAGCCCGATCTCGTCACCGGCACGCTCACGATCGAGCCCTACGTCGGGGCGCCTTCGGCGATCGCGTGGGATCTATCCGTGGGCGCTGGCCGCACCGACCTGTCCGTTTGCGGCCGCTTCAACGACTTCCCGTGCCGGTGAGCCTCACTCGCCTCTGACGAACGGCACGTCGAACGAGCCCTCCGTCACGCTGACACCGCGAGGTGGGTTGTCCTCGAGCCGGGGACGATGGGGCGGCGCCGGCAGGCGGCGAGCGCCTGCCGAGCGCCTCTTCCAGACGCGGCGGCGCCGCGGTCAGACCTGGATGCCAGCGAGCGGCGACGTGACCCGCCCCGCGTCGACGCCGATCTCCGTCACGTTCAAGCCCATGACCTGGGCGATCGTCAGGAGCGCCTTGCTCAGGTTGTCGCCGGGGAAGTTGCGGTGCTCATCGCCGCGCAGCCTCCCTCCGGCCTTCCCGGCGAAGAGCACCGGCCATTCCGTCCTCGTGTGCACCTTGCCCCACGCGGTGTCGGACGTGACGTACACGAGCGAGCTGTCGAGCAGGTTCGAGCTGCCGTGAGGCGTGTTCTTGAGCTTCGTCAAGAACTCGTTCAGGCAGCGCATCGTGTACATCACGCCCTTGTCGACGCGAGGCTGGCTCGATTGATCCCCGGCATCTCCGTGGCAGATGGTGTCGTGGAAGTCGTCGTTCATGTCCTGCGCGAGGTGCCGGTAGTAGACGTGCGCGGCGGGCAGCGAGAACATGAACGAGAGCACGCGGGTCCTCTCGCAGGCGAGCGCGAGCGCCGAGAGCTCGACCATGGCGGCGTTCACCGCAGGGGGCGCCTCGCTCTGTGAGTCCTTGCCGGCGGTGGGGGCCGTCGGGCTCTTGCACGCCGCCGTCGCGCCGCCGCCGGACGGCATGGTCTCGAGGCGCTGCTCGATGGCCCGGATCGACTCGAGGTGCTCCTCGATACGATGCCTGTCGGCCGCCCCGAGCCGCTGCTTCAGGCTCGCGCCGTCCTGCAGGACGGAGTCGAGCACGCTCTTCCGGACGTTCGCGAGCTTCGCGGCCCGCTCCGCGCCGTCGTCGGTGGGCTCGGGCAAGCCGTTCATGAACAATCGATTGAACACGGCCTTCGGATCGAACTCCGGGTTGTTGCGCGCGTTCGGCCCCCTGTGCGAGACCGTGTGCAGCGAGTCCTGAGGGCCGCCCGGCGTCGCCGGCGTCAATCCCACCTCGAGGGAGCGGTACGGCGCCCCCTCCGAGATGGCGTTCGCGACGACCTGATCGATGGACGCGGCCCGCACGGCGTTCCCGCTGAGCGGCGCGCCGGTCGTGGCCCCCGCCGACCCCGTGGGGTGCTCGACGCCGGAGACCACGAGCTTGTTCTCGAGGCCGCTGATCACCGTGAGATACGACTTGAGGTCCGCGAGGGGCTCCAGCTCGGGGCTGAGCGCCCAGGCCTGACCGGAGCCCGTGCGCGTCGGCTTCCAGCGACCGGGCAGCGTGCCGTTCCCGAAGAACCACGTGACGTAGAGCGGCGACACAGGCGTCTTCGTCTGAGCGTGCGCCGTGCCGCTCTCGTTCAGCATGATCTCCAGCAAGGGGAGCGGGATGGTGACGGCGGCGCCCGTCGCCAGCATGCCCCGGAGAACAGTTCGTCGGTTCAAAACTTTGTTCGTCATGGGGGGTACCTGCAATCAGGGTTGGGGGGCGACGGACGAGAAAGCGGCGTTCGTCACGACGTCGAGGACCAGCTCGCGCAGCCTGTACCCCGACCCTTCGAACGAGGCGGTCAGCGCGTCCAGCACGCGCCTGTCCACCTTTCTCTCCTCGTGACCTGCTGCATACGTGTAGTACTTGCGGACGAGGCACTCAGCGACCGAGGCGTTCGAGCTGAGGGTCACGCCGAGCGCGCGCGCGTCCGCGACCGGCACGCCGTCGAACTCGCCGCTCGGGTCGATCGGCAGGCCGTGGTCGGTCGTGCGGAAGCGGCCGATCGCGTCGAAGGTCTCGAGCGGCAGGCCCAGCGGGTCCATGAACGAATGGCAGCCGGCGCAGGCGGGCTCGGTCCGGTGGATCTCGAGCCGCTGACGCTTCGTCAGGGGCTTGTCCGCGGGCGGCTCCGGCAGCTCGAGGGCGACGTCGCCGGGGGGCGGCGGGATGGGCGTGCACATGAGGGCGTCGCGCATGAACTTGCCGCGCAAGGTGGGAGAGCCCTCCTTCTGGTTCGCGAACTGCGAGAGGAAGCCCGCTTTGCTGAGGATCCCGATGCGCGGGCCGTCCGCGGGCAACGAGCGGACCTCGAAGGCGTCCGAGCCGAGGCCGGCCGTGTCGAGACCGTAGAGCTGGGCGAGGTCGGTGTTGACGACGACCTTCGTTGTCGAGAACAGCTCGAGCGCGCTCGCTCCCTCGTCGAACGCGAGGACCTCCCAGGTGCCTCGCATGTCGCGGACCATCGCCGCTCGCAGCGCGGGGCTGTACTCCGGAAAGAGCGCCGTGTCTTTTGCCTGCGTGCTGATCCGATCGAGCCGCATGTACTCCTCGGCGAAGGCGCCGACCGCCTCGCGCCCCGCGGGCGCCTCGAGCAGCCGCGTCGCCGCCGCGCGGATCCCCTCCGCCGTTCCGAGCGCCCCGCTCGCGGCCTGGTCGAGCAGCTCCTGGTCTGGCAGGCTGTTCCACACGAGGAACGCGAGCCGGGACGCCATCTCGTAGCCCGTCAAGCGAAGCGATCCGTCGGCGCTCGGAGCGCCGAGCTCCGGGCGATACAGGAAGTTCGGAGACGTGAAGAGCGCCACCGTCGCCCAGCGGGCCCCCTCGACGGCGCTCTCGAGCTCGGCCGCGGCCTTCGCGGCGACGGCCGCGAGCCGGTTGACCTCGGTCGCCTCGAGCGGGCGGCGCCACGCGCGGCGCCCCTGCGCCTCGATGAAACCACGCACGCAAGCGTCGTCCTCCGCGCCGCTGGGCGCGCAGCCGATGAACTGGTCTCGCCTCGCGGGATCCGCGAACACCGCGTCGACGGCGCCCTCGATGGCCGCGTGGTACTGCTCGACGCCTCGCTCCGAGGTCACGACGGTCGCGGCGCCGATGACCGCGAAGTTCCCGTTCCAGCTGTCGGCGTCGAGCTGATGGGTATCGACCTCGACGCCCAGCATGTCGCGCACGGCGTTGCGGAACTGCGTCCTCGTCAAGCGGCGCAGCATCCCGGCCGCGGGCTGGAACTGCGGCGGGTTCGAGCCCGTCGTCGGCGGCTCATCTCCCCCGGTGGAGGAAGAGGACGCCCCAGGGCCCTCCTCCGTCGGGTCACCCAGCGCGCCCGTGCACGCGGCAGCGAACGCGAGCGCGCAAACGGCGGCGACTTCTCTCGAGAAACGGAGCTCGTGCCATGACGGCTTCTTCATCTTGCTCTCCGATAATGCAAGGGGGGTGACGACGCGCGGGGCCCCACATCTCGCGACCATGCCTCAGAGCAGGCGCTCGCATCACGGAGCCCATCTCGCCCCGCGTGATGGATCCCGGAGCACCAGATACAGGACGGGGCCCGTGTGATGACACTGCTGCGCCCGAGGAGGGGTTGAGCATAGCCCGCCGCAACACAGGTCACGCCGCCCCCGAAGTTGCCATCCGGCCGCTTCGCCGGACTCCCAAGAAATTTCCAGTGAACAGCACCCAGGGGTTCACGACAGCCATCGAATCAGCAAGGCATGTCGTGGCCTCTGGTGATCACCTCTGGCGACACACCAAGCACCATGATCGGCGACCGCTTCAGCGACGGCCGATCGAACGGAATCGGCGCCGGGACCGATCAAGAGGACGAAGGTCTCGGCGCAGGACGCCCCACCGAGGGCGAAGCAAAAGGAGCCCCTGAGCGCAATGTGAACGATCACATGGCTGGAGTCAACGCCAATCGACCGGCGCGCGGGCCCCCTCGATCCCGAGGGAGGACGACGCCGGCGGGGTCCTCCAGAGCCGCGCCCATCCCGGTCGAGGCCGAGCCGGTGCAGCGCAAGAGCCCCCTCCGGGCTCCCCGGAACCCACGATCTCGCACGAGCCAAGCTCGTATGACAGCTCACGCGGGCGCCGCGGCCGGCCGCCGCCACGCATCGCCGGCCGCCGCCACGCATTGACCGCGGCCGAGGATGGCTGCACACCGGTCCATTTTGATTGACCTCGATTATGTGAACGATCACAATCCGTCTCTGAGCTGCGATCGCGCGGCTGAGCTTGCCCCTTCCCTGATCAGGAGACATCGGATGTGGATGAGCGTGAAGCTGATGGGGGCCGTGATGATGAGCGTCGGCACTGGCTTTGCCTTCGGGTTTGCGGGCGGCTTTGCGGGCGCAGCATGGGCCGCGGGCGGGACGGGGGACGTCCCCGCATCCGTCGCCGAACGGAAGGATTTCAGCTGCGGCGACAAAGGACAGAGAGCCTGTCCGATACAGGGGCTGGATCAAGACGGCTCTGTGCACGGTGGAGTACGAGGCGAAGCACCGTGATGACGCCTCCTGAGGCGCCGCGCCCTGCGCTCGCCCTCTCCGCTCCTCGCGCAGGGCGGGCGCTCTCCCTCCATCCCCTGGCCTGACCCGTCGGGTCGATTCACGTCGAGCGTTCTCAGACGCGCCGTCGGCCGCCAGCGTCGCGCGCTGCAAGGTGTCCATGTCCACATCCGCGCAAGATCCGAAGTCGAGCGAATCCATCACCCCCGTGCGCTGGGGCGTCCTCGGGGCGAGCAACTTCGCGTTGAAGGTCAGCCTGCCCAGCATGAGCCGAGGGCCCCTGACCCAGGTCGCCGCGCTGGCCTCGCGCGACATCGACAAGGCGCGCGCCGCCGCGGAGTCGCTCGGGATCCCGAAGGCGTACGGGAGCTACGACGAGCTGCTCGACGATCCGGAGATCGAGGCCGTCTACATCCCGCTGCCCAACCACCTGCACGTGAAGTGGTCGGCGCGCGCGGCCCGCGCCGGCAAGCACGTCCTGTGCGAGAAGCCGATCGCGCTCAGCGCCAAGGACGCCGCGGCGCTCGTCGACGTCCAGCACGAGACGGGCAACCGGATCGCCGAGGCGTTCATGGTCCGCTATCACCCGCAGTGGCAGCAGGCCAGGGACTGGGTGCGAAGCGGCCGGATCGGCGAGCTGGTCAGCGTCCAGGCGGCGTTCTCGTATTTCAACCGGGACGCGACCAACATCCGCAACAGGGAACAGGTCGGGGGCGGCGCGCTCTACGACATCGGCTGTTACGCGGTGAACACGTCGCGCTTGCTGTTCGGGCGCGAGGCCGTGCGGGCGATGGTGCTCGTCGAGCGCGATCCCGAGTTCGGCACTGATCGCTTGACCTCGGGCCTGCTCGATTACGGCGGCGCGCACCTGACGTTCACGTGCAGCACGCAGGCGGTGGCCTACCAGCGCGTGAACGCGCTCGGCACGAAGGGCCGCATCGAGATCGAGATCCCGTTCAACGCGCCTGCCGACCGGCCGTGCAAGATCTTCCTCGATGACGGCTCGACGCTGGACTGCAGCTCGGCCAAGGTCACCTCGTTCCCCGTCGCCGACCAGTACCAGCTGCAGAGCGAGGCGTTCTCGCGCGCCATCCGCACGGGCAGCCCGGTCGAGAATTCGATCGACGTCGCGGTCGGCAACATGCGGGTCATCGACGCGCTGTTCCGTTCCGCCGAGAGCAGGCGCTGGGAGAAGGTCTAGCGACGCCCCGGGGCGACCGCCCGCGTCACGGCCGCGGCGGCGAGGGCGCACGCCCCCGCCCCGCGGCGCCTTCGAGCATCCTGAGGAGATCAGCCGCGGGAGCGGCGCCGCCGCATCGCCAGGGCGGAGAGCCCCACGGCGAGCGCCGCGGCCCACGAGCTCGACGTGGAGCTGGCTCCGGCGGCGACGCACCCGCAACCTTCGTCGGAGGACTCCTCGTCCGGCGTGGTTCCGCCGCCCCCACCGCCCTCGCCCGATGCGCTGCCGCTGCCGGACGAGCTGGCCGCCGTCCCTGCCGCGACCACGCCGTTGCCGGAGGAGCTGGCCGCGGTCGCCGCCCCGCCCTCGCCGCTGCCAGACGAGCTGGCCGCCGTCGCCGCCCCGCCCTCGCCGCTGCCAGAGGAGCTGGCCGCCGTCTCCGCCCCGCCCGCGCCGGTGGCGGAGGTGCTGGCCGCGGTCGTCGCCCCGCCCGCGCCCGACCCGGTGTCCTCATCTCGGGGCACATTCCCGTTGAACCCGGTCTGGCCCTCCCGGGTCAGCGACAGCACCAGCGTGCCGTCCTTCACCGTCACGTTCTGCGGGTCGAAATCCACGCGGTTCCCGTCGAACGTCCAGTCCGCTTTGCTCCATCGCGCGCTGTCCAGGGTGTTGAAGTCGTCCTGCCACGCGAGCTCGAAGTTTCCGTTGTTGTAGCGATAGTACTTGATCCAGTTGACGAACTGGTGCGCCGGGAGCACGGAATCGTCGAACGGTCCGACCCATTCGGTGGCATCCGAGGACCACGTGTTGAAGCGGAAGGACTGGGCATTCTTCAGGGCGGTCACCTGCGCCCCCGTCGACCGCTTGATCTCTCGCCCGTCGAGGCTCCAGGCCACGTAGTCCGGCGTCCACTCCAGCGCGTAGGTGTGATAGCCGTCCGCGAGGGAGACGCCCGCGTCGTGCTCCCCCTCCGACGTCACCCTCGTGCCCATCCCTGTGATGATGTTGGACTGCCAGATCCGGGCGTCGTCCTTCCCGAAGACCTCGATGTCGATCTCCTCCCAGAACGCGCCGGACATCTCTGAGCCGTTCTTGTAGGTGAAGAAGGTCGACAGGATGCCGCTCCCGCGCACCATGCGCATGCGCATCTCGATGCGGCCATGAAGATAGCTCTGGGCCGAGTAAAGCTCTGCGCCCTTGTACGGCTTCGCTGCCGCGGTCGAGCTGACCGCGAGCGCCAGCGAGGCAGCGGCGAGCATCAGACCTGCGCGGACTCTCGTGAACATGATCAAACCTCCAATGATTGCACCAACCGTCAATTCGCGGCGGATCCGCTCCGCCCGGCTCCTCGAGCTCCCCGGCCCGGCGGCTCTCCGGCGAGGCGCGCCGAGCGCCGCTCGACCCGCAGCTCAGAGCTGCGCGAAGAAATCCAATACCTCGCGAGGATCCTGGAGCGACAGGCGGGTTGAAACCACGAGAAAGAACAGGAATTTCACAGGGAGGCGGGGAGGCGGGGGGCGAGAGACGGCGAGGGGGAGAAATTCATTTTCTTCTTCCTCCCCGCCTCCCCGCCTCCCTGTGAAAACTCTCCGGGTTTCAACGTGATCGGCGCGCTAGGTCGACGGCTGGCCGTTGTCCTTCGGCGAGGGGGTGTGCGCCGCCCGGCCGTTGTTCTTCAGCGCGATATCGATCACTGGCTATCCAGGAAGTCCATCAGCCACTGCATGGCCGGCCGCATCCTGTTGTCATCATACTGGATGCCGGTGTTGTCCCGCCAGGTGGTGCCGACGATGTAGCCCCACAAGGTGATGCCCTGGACCGAGGGGTGGTTCCAGTACATCGTGAACTGCTCCTCCATGATCTGCTTCTGCCTGTTGTCGTTCGCCTCGCCGATGTCGTACTCGGTGATGTAAACAGGCTTGCCCAGCGAGGCGAGCTGGTCGACGAAGCCCTTGACCGTGTTGGTGTTGATCTTGTACGCGTCGTGGGCCTGCGCGCCGATGGCGTCGACCGGGGCGCCCGCTGCGATCACCGCCCGCGCGATCTTCATGAAGTTGTTGTGGTCGTTCTGGTACTCGATGTTGTTGTAGTCGTTGAGGATCAGGACCGCGTTCGGGCAGAACTCGCGGGCCCACTTGAAGGAGTTGACGATCCAGTCCCAGCCGCTGGCGCCGTCGCCGCCGATGCCGTTCTTGTAAGAGGGCGTGGTGTGGGGCGGCGGCTCGTTGACCACGTCGATGTACTTCGTGTTGGGGTAACGCTCGCAGAACGACTTCATCCAGTCCCGCACGGCCGCCTGCTGCTCGTTGCCGGGGAGGTTCCCGACCCAGCTGGGCTGCTGGGAGCCCCACACGAAGACGTGGTGCTTGAAGATGATGTTGTTGTCCTGCGCGTACTTGTAGATCCTGTCGAGCTTGCTCCAGTCCTTGTTCCCGCGGCTCTTCTCGACCTCGCCCCACTTGCCCTCGTTCTCGGGCGTGATCTGGTTCCAGTAATTCGCGAAGCCGTCGCGCACGGCGCCCCGCGTCGTGATGTTGCCGACGAACTTCCCCGTGGGCTCGGAGCCGCCGGCTCCGGCGGACGTGCTGCTCGACGTGCTGCTGGACGTGCTGCTCGACGTGCTGCTCGAGGCGCCCGCACCGCCGCCGCCTTCGTTTGATCCGCCGGTGCCGGCGCTTGTCGTGCCGTTGCTGGTCGTGCTGCTGCCGGTCGTGCCGTTGCCGGTCGTGCCGTTGCTGGTCGTGCCGTTGCTGGTCGTGCCGGCGCTGGTCGTGCTGCCAGCTCCTCCCTCGCCGCCCGCGCCACCGCCGTCGCCCCCATCGCCGCATGCAGCGAGAGCCGCGACCCCGAGCGCGATCCACGTCGTACCGCGCAGCCATCGAGAAGAACGGTTCTTATTCATGTTGGATTTCCGCAAGTTGAGCGATTGAAGATCGCGATGCTTTGAGCGGCGAGCCGACAGGCGCGGCTCGGCCTCCGAAACGTCTGGACTCTTTGCCTCTTCAGGCGATGATCGGATCGACGAGCCCGCCTTCGAGGCTCTCGTCGCCGAAGTCGTCGAGCGGCCCTCCCTGGCTGTTGGTGCATCCGACCGCCGCGCCGATCGTGTTGAGCAGCTTGTTGTTGGTGATCTTCACGTCGACGAACTGGCCGGTCTTGAGGTAGCCCGCGGCACCGCCGGCGAGGATGTAAGGGACCTTCCGGAACCCGTGGAACTTGTCCGCGTTGTCATTGAGCCACACCGCCACGCCGTGATCGAGGAGCGTCCCCGAGCCGAGCTCGTACGACGAGAGCCTGTCGAGCAGGTGCTTGAAGAGCCGCGCGTGGATCCTGTCGATCTGGTGGTGCAGCTCCTGAGCGCCCTCGATCGGCGGGCCCGAGGTGCCGTCGCTGTCGATGCGGTGGGAGATCTTGTGGTAGCTCTTCTGCCGGACGCCGTTGATCGTGTACTCGGTCCCGTCGTTGCCGTCGCCCACCTGGAGCGTCGCCACGCGCGTGACGCCGCACGCCATCGCGAGCGCGATGATATCCATCTGCATCCGCGTGACGGCCTCCACGTTCTCGGATTTGCCGACGTTCGGCGAGATCGCCTCCATCTCGGCGACCTGCTCCTCCGGGAGCTTGCACGCGAGCGCGACCTCGAGATCGCGGATGCTGTCGAAGTGGAGCTGTAGCCGCTCGCGATCGCTCTTGCTGATGTCCTTCCGGCTCATGAGCGCCTTCATCTCCCCGCGCACCAGGTCGTTGACGCTGGTGCGGCGCTCGACGAGCGACTGCTGGACCTCGGTGTCCACGTCGGCGAGCCCGAAGAGCTTCTTGTACGCGTTGGCCGGGTTGCGCTCGGCGGCGCGCAGCTGCTTCGGCCCGCGGTACGAGAGCACCTCGTTGATGTAGCCGGACATCCTGCCCGCGTAGAGCGTCAGCGGCTCGACGCCCGCCGGGTTGAGCTCGGTCGCGATGCGGTTGTCGATCGACTCGCCCATCGCGAGCGACTCGTTGCCCGCCGGCTGGTCCGACACGCGCGCGGCCGTGAGGCACTGGTTGCCGCCGCCGGAGTGGCCGCACCCGTTGGCCTTGAACGCGAAATCCACGCCGCGCAGCAGGATGAGCTTGCTCGCGTGGTCCTTGAGCTCGCTGACCGCGCGGTCGCCGTCCCGCTCCATCGACGCGGCGGTCAGCGCGCCTGTCTCGCTGGGCCAGAACATCTCGGGCTCGTCGCCGGCCGCCTGCGCGACGCCGTTCGCCTGGCGCATGAAGATCGCGAAGGGCGGCACGTCCCCCGTGCCGGCCGAGGCGCGCCGCGGCGCGAAGGTCTCCAGGAACGGGAGCGCGACCGTGACGCCGAACAGGCCTCGAAGCACACGTCGTCGGGTGATCATGGCGCCTCCGCGGGAACTCGAGCGAGGAACGGCGTGGAGGAGACGATCTCGAGGAGGAGCTCCTTGGTCGAGGAGCCGCCGCGCGACGCCTCGCCGAGCTGCTCGACGAACGTCTTGTCCTTCACGCCCGCGTCGCGGCCGTGGGTGAACTCGAGCCAGCGCTCCGCGTAGCACGCGTGCGCCTCGCGGCTCTCGGCGAGCAGCTGGCTGAACTCGATGGCATCCGCGTACTTCCGCGGCTGGCCGCCGAGCGTGTAGGTGTCGGCGGAGTTGACCGGCATCCCGTTGTCGGTCGTGCGGTATTTGCCGATCGCGTCGTAATGCTCGAAGGCGAACCCCACCGGGTTGATGAGCGCCCCATGGCACGACGCGCCGCACGTCCCCTTGCCCGTGTGCGCCTCGACGCGCTCGCGGTTGGTCGCCTGCTCGCCCGGCGGCAGCGAGGTCGCGTCGTCGGGCGGCGGCGGCAGCGAGGCGCAGAGGATCCTGAGGTTCACGAAGACGCCGCGGTGGATCGAGTCCGGCTGCCGCGCCGTCGCCTTGGCCGCGAGGAAGCCGAGGCGCGTGAGCAGCCCCGAGCGCTCGGCCTCGTCGAGCTCCACCTGCTCGAGCTCGTCCGAGAAGTCGCCCCCGACGCCGTAGACCGCCGCGAGGCGGTCGTTCACGAACGCCGTGCGCGAGGTGAGCAGCTCGGTGAGGCCACCCTCCCTCTCGAAGACGACATGATCCACGAAGCGCTCCGCCTCGCGCTGCATATCGCCGCCCATCTCGGGGACGAACTCGGGGTAGAGCGCCTTGTCCTTGTTGAGGTCGTGGTACTGCTCGTAATCGTAGAGCTGCCGATGGAACGCGCGGACGACCTCGCGGGCGCGCGGGTCGTCGAGCATCCCCTCGGCGTACGCGCGGACGGCCTCGCGGGTCGAGAGCTCGCCCGCCTTCGCCGCCTCGAGGAGCGCGTCGGACGGCATCGAGCTCCAGAAGAGGTACGAGAGCTTGGCCGCGATCTCGTGGCCGCTCAGCGGGATGAGCCCGCCCTTCGCCGGCCCGGCGCCGCGCTCGACCCGGTAGACGAAATGGGGTGACTGCAAAAACGCCTCGAGCGCCGCGCGCACGCCCGCCGCGAACGGCTCCTCGCCCTCGAAGAGCTGCTCGCCGCGACGGAACAGCGCGACATACGTGTCCCGCTCCTCGGACGTGAGCGGGCGCCGGAAAGCCCGCTCGCCGAACCGCTCGATGAACGCCTGCGCCCGCGCCTCCGGCTCGACCGGGAGGTCGGCGGGCACGATCCGACCGAGCTTGTCCTCGTCGGTGGTCACCATCGCCGCGAGCTCCTCCGCGGCGCGCTGGTAGTCGCTCCAGAGGCCCGGCGTCACGAGGAGCGCAGCTTCGTTGTTGTCGAACACCCCGCCGAGCGGATCGCTCGTGAAGGACGCCGAGAGGCCGGGCGTGTCGTCGAGGCGCAGGAGATCGCGCACCGTGTTCTCCCACTGCGCGTGGCTCAGCCGCGGAAACATGCTGCGCTCGGCGACCTGCGGCGCCGCCGCGCCGCCCGGCAAGGGGCCGTCGCCCTCCTCGTGGGCGCCCAGAGAGCCCGTGCACCCCGCGAGCAGGACCGCCGCAGCGCAGAGCGGCGCGCCCAGCGCGCGCCTCCAGCGAGGCAGGAGGATCATCGAAATAGACGGTGGGGTCATCGTCTCTCTCTCCTCTCTCTCCTGGTAAAGCGCTGGCGACCGGGCGGCCACTTCAGCGCCGATCCGCCGCCCGCGGCGCGCACCGCCGAGCGAGCGGTGCCGGTGCCGACATCCATCCAAGGACGAAGGTCTCGGTCCGCGTGACGGCCCACCCAAGACGAAACAAAAGGATACCGCTCCGAGGCAATGTGAACGATCACAAGATCGATGTCAAACCCAATCGACCCGCCCGCATGGTTCCTCCGGCCCGAGCGAGGACGCTGGCTTGGCCGTGGGACCGTGAGGACTGGAACTTTCCGCCGGCGACACCCATGCTGAGAGCGCCGTTGCGTACATCGAGCGACGTGAAGGCGCGCGACGTGAAGGCGCGCGACGAGCGCGGAGGTCGTCAGCGGTCGAAGAAGTCGAAGACGTCGGGCAGCACGAGCGGAACCATGCCTGCATGGTCCGCGTCGACTTCCTTGTATGTGATCGTGTAGCCGCCAGCCATCATCCAGTCGCGCAGCGCCCGGCTGCCGGTCAGGGAAGGTGTGCCGACGGTCCCTTCCGTCACGAAGATGGGCACGTCGAGCAGCCGGTCCCACGGATAGCCCGACTCCTGGACGAAGGGGCCGGACATGGGCGCCAGAGCCGCCCAGTAGTCGGCGTATTTACCGCCGATGTACCAGGTGCCGCCGCTCCCCATCGAGTGTCCGGTGAGGAACATCGCGCCGCGATCGATGGGGTACTCGTTCAGCACCAGCTCCAGGACGTTGATGACGTCCTTCTCGCTGAGCTCCTGCGCGCGTTCTCGCTCGGGCGTACGCATGGCCAGGAGCTTCTCCGCCTCCTCGGGTTGCCCGAACACGGCCGGCAGCCGCAGGAAGTTGCCGTAGGCGCCCTGATAGCCGAGCGGCGAGACAAGGAGCACGCCATGCTGGTCGGCGAGATTCACCATCTGCCTGTTGTTCTGATCCAGGTACGAGCTCTCGTCGTTCGAAGCGCCGTGCAAGAACATCACGAGGGGCAGCTTCGACGTGCCGTCCCAGCCCTTCGGGACGCAGACGCGGTAAGGAACGTCCGCGCCCGCTTCTGGAAAGCGATACGTCCTGCGCTGGTCGCCTTTGGCGCGCCACTGCGGAGATCCGGGATCGGCGACGGACTCGGCGAGCGCCCGCGCCTCGAGCACCTGGGTGCGCGGATCGAGCGTGGTCCCGAACCAGATGGTCACCGGCTCGAATTCGTCTGAACCGCCCGCCCCGCCCGCCCCGCCCTCCCCTGCGGCGCCGCCCTCGCCGCCGGCCGCCGCCGTCCCGCCGCTGGGCGCTCCGCCGCCCGTGCCGGCGCCCGCTGGGCCGCCCGCGCTGGCCGAGGCGCCTCCAGGAGAGCCCCCGCCGGGGCCGCTGGAGGCGGCGCCAGGCGCGCTGGCGCCGCCCCCACCTTGGCCGCTGGAGGCGGCGCCGCTGCCGGCATCCTCGCTCCCGCAGGCGGCGAGCGACAGCGCGCAGCCGATAGAGGCCAGTGACGAAAGGAATCGACGCGTCGTCATGCTCACTCCAGGGACGAGATCAGCCCGTTCTGGGCGCGCTGCCGAGCGCTCGTGGTTCTCCGAGGCCCCTTGGCGCGCGACTCGATGGCTCATTCACGAATCGCAGAAAAATGCACTGACACCAACCAGGTTCACATCACGAGCGAGCTGCTGGCGCCCGCAGCGTCCGGCGGCCCCCGGCGCGATGCCTCGATCCGCTCCGCTGGACCATCGATTCGCCATCGCGGCTCGTGTGCCTGCGCAAATACGATGTCAGCAGCAGGACCCCCGAAGGCGCACCGTGAACGATCACATTCAGGGCGTCAAACAAAATTGACCAGCGCGCGGCTCTCCTCGATCCCGAGTGCTCTGGTCGGCTTCGAGCCAGTTGCGCGACCAGGTGAGGTCCCACACCGTCCGATGGCCCCAATCGCGGAGATGGCGTCCCGCGACCCGGTGCCCCGATTGACGCGCCGCTTCGTCGGAGGAGCCGCGTCAGCCCTGTCCTCCCTCGGGATCGAGGAACTCCGCGGTTTCGTCGACAAGAGTTGACATCGATCATGTGAACGATCACAATGAATGCCTTGTCGTGAGCGCGGCGAGCGGAAATCCAGCGAGACGGCTTGTTTACATCAAAGTCGCACCACCTCGCTGAATCCCGGCTCAGCCGTCGGACTCGGGTCCTTCAATCAACTGGAAACGACCTCACGCTGCGGGCGCGCCTCGTGGAACGCCGCCGGTGGGGGAAAAATTGCGCCTGGGTATTCGAATGACGAACCGATCTACACTCGTTCGAGCCACATTGTTCGCGGCGCTGGCCGGCTCTTGCGCTCTCTCGGCTTGCGGGGGGGGCGCCGATGACGGCGCGAGCTCGTCAGGCGACGACCCTCACGCCGGGACGGGCGGGGCCGCCGTCTCGGGCAGCAGCGGTAGCACCACGACCAGCAGCAGCGCCACGACCAGCGGCGGCGCCACGACCGGCGACAGCAGCGCGTCCGCGGGTGGGTCGGGCGGTGAAGGAGGAACGAGCGGAAGCGGCGGTTCGCCAGGGACGGGCGGTGAGGGCGGATCGACGGAAGGCAAGGTCCCCCCGCAGCCGAGCACGGGTTGCGGCAAGGCCAATCCGCAGACGGGCAGCGCGCAGAGCCCGCTCACCGTATCGGGTCACCAGTACTACGTGAAGCTGCCGACCAACTACGACGCCAGCAAGCCGTATCCGGTGATGATCATGTTCAACCCGACGGGCAACCCGATCAGCTGGGCAGAGCAGAACGCGGGCTTCGAGGCGACCGGCCCCAAGGAAGCCTGGATCCGGGTCTACCCTCACCCGGCCAACTCCAGCTCGGGCTGGGGGGCGAACGACGTCTCCTTCTTTCAGCCGTTCTACGATCAGATCACGGGCAACCTCTGCATCGACAAGGCCCGCGTGTTCGCGGCGGGCGAGAGCTCGGGCGGCGACTTCTCGAGCATCCTCGGCTGCGAGCACGCGGACAAGCTGCGCGCGGTGGGCCCGTGCGCCACCAAGAACGTGCAGCAGTACCCGCTCAACGCCGGCACCCGGAAGTGTACCGGGCAGGTCACGGCGGTCGTGATCCACGGAAAGCGCGACTCCGTGGTCGGGACGGACAACGGCCCGAAGACGCGCGACTTCTATACCGCGCTGAACCACTGCGAGGCGGGCACGACGCCGGTCGACGGGTACACGGACGATCTCTCGAACTGCGTCCTGGCTCAGGGCTGCGACGAGGGCTATCCGGTCTACTGGTGCCAGCACGGGGACCCGAACTACCAGAACACCAATCATGGTTGGCCCGCGTTCGCGCCCAAGTTCCTCTGGAGCCTGTTCTCGACCTATTGAGGATCATGATTGGCCCGGCGGCGCCCGGTGCATGACGCCCGTATCAACCAGCCGAGGGGGGGCGTGGCGAACGACCCGCGCTCGCCCGAGCCCCCGGCGAGCAGAAGCTATCGAGGTGGTGTCCTTATGAGTCGATCTGTGTTTGGACTGAACGTTCTCTTCACCGTGGGCGTGGCGGCGGCGCTGGCCGCATGCGGCTCGGAGGCGGATCCCGTCGACCCCGGCGCTGGCGGCTCCTCTGGCGCATCCACGAGCAGCGGCCCCACCTCGGGAGCGACGTCGGGCGGAACGTCCAGCAGCGGCGCGGGCACGGCCGCGAGCACGAGCAGCTCTTCCGGCACGGGCGGCGACTCGTCCGGCACCGGCACCGGCGGTTCGACGGGCGCCGGCGACGGCGGCTCGACGGGCGCTGGCGACGGCGGCTCGACAGGCGCCGGCGACGGCGGCTCGACGGGCGCCGGCGGCTCGATGAACCCTGGCGACGGCGGCTCGGTGGGCTGCGGCAAGGCCGTGACGCGCCCCAACCCTCGCACGCAGCAGACGCTGATGGTCGGCGGGGTGACGCGCTACTACCTGATGCACGTGCCGGAGAACTACGACCCGAGCAAGCCGCTGCCGCTGGTCTTCGGTATCCACGGCCTGAACATGAACAACGTGTGGGCCGCTCACGACAACAGCGGATTCCAGCTCATCCAGGAGACCAACAACCAGGCGCTGCTCATCTACCCGCAGGGCTTGCCGGCGAACGGGCAATCCACGCCGCCGAGCACCGAATCGCAGTGGGGCACTGCAGACTCCAACTGGGGCGGTCCGCCGCCCAACGCCAATCAGGCGCGCATGACGGCCGACCTGGCGTTCTTCGATGCCATGCTGGAGCACGCCAAGACGAACTACTGCGTGGACACGAAGCGCGTCTTCGCGGTCGGGTTCAGCCAAGGTGGTTTCATGACGAACACGCTCGGCTGCCAGCGCGCCTCCGTGTTCCGCGGCCTCGCCCCGGTCGCCGGGTGGGGCCCCAACGGATCCCAGCCCACGTGCAGCGACGCCAGCGCCGCGCACGCGCTGATTCAAACGCAAGGCGACACCGACGGGACCGTGACCCCCCAGCTGGGACAGGCGACCCGAGACTTCTGGCGCGGCCGGAACGGCTGCCAGGCGACCACGATGCGGTCGAGCTTCGGCGACTCGTGCGTCGAGTACCAGGGCTGCAAGGAGGGCCAGCCGGTCGTGTACTGCACGCACCCCGGCGGCCACAACGTACCGTCCGGCGCGGGCGGGCGAGCCTGGCGCTTCTTCCAGTCGCTCAAGTGAGCCGCGCAGGCCGTGAGGGAACGCGGCCTCTCGCAGGCGGTGGACTGAACGTGATCTCTTCGATGCATGGATCGTCGACTTTCGGATGGACAAGACCGTTACTGGATGATGGCTGCATTGCAACTGGGCTGAATAGCTGATTCGTCACCCGAGCTTGGTCAGGAGGCAATCATGACCCCACCGTCTTTTTTCATGACCGGCTTGCCACGCGGCAGGCGGGCGCTGGGCGCGGGGCTCTGCGTCACCGCGCTGCTGCTCGCGGGATGCACGGGCGCCCTGGGCGATCCGGAGGACAGCGGCGACCCGGCGCCGCCGGACGTGAACGGCCCAGTCACCGGCGGGGTGGCGCGCGGCATCGACATGCCGGGTGGGCCGCAGTACCACCGGTTCGTGCGGCTCACGAACTCGCAGTGGGCGCGCAGCGTCCAGGTGGTCCTGAACCTCGCCGCGCCTCCGTCGCTGTCCGACGGGTTCGAGAAGCCCGTCTCCGGCACGACGGACTTCACGAACAACGAGCACCTGCTGAGCGTGAACCAGCGCTTGTGGGGCGAGTACCAATCGGCGGCGGAGGCGCTCGCCGAGGAGGTGACGGCTTCGGCGGAGGCGCTCGCCGATGTTTACCCGGGTACGGACGCCGCCGGCTTCATCGAGACCGTGGGGCGCCGTGCGTATCGCCGTCCGCTGACGGACGACGAGATCGCCAGGTACACGGATCTCTTCGAGACCGGAACGGCGATGTCGGGCTCGAAGAGCGCGTTCGCCAAGGGCGCCGAGCTCGTGCTCCGGACGATGCTCCAGTCGCCGCACTTCCTCTACCGCACGGAGCTCGGCCAGGATCGCAAGCCGCTCGATGGTTACGAGATCGCGGCGAAGCTGTCGCTCTGGCTGCGCGACGCCGCGCCGAGCGACGAGCTGCTCGACAAGGCGCCCACGCTCACGACGCCGGAGGCGATCGCCGCGGTCGCCGAGACCATGCTGGAGGAGCCCTCCGCGGTGGAGGGCATGCGGTACTTCCATCGCGAGCTGCTCCACTTCGATCGCTACTCCACGATCAGCAAGCTCGGCGTGCCGAGCTACGACGAATCGTTGAACGCGGAGTACGAGGAGAGCGCGTACCTGTTCTTCGACAAGATCTTCACCGAGGGTCTCGGCGTCAAGGAGATCCTCACGTCCACCAAGGGCTTCGTGGGGCCGGGGATGGCGAGCCTCTACGGCCTTTCGCCGAGCGGGAGCCGCGTCGCGGAGCGAGACCTCGGCCCCGATCGCGTCGGCTTCTTCTCGCAGCTCCCTTACCTGACGCTGAACGCTCTGAACGAGGAGTCGGACTCGATCCACCGCGGCGTCAGCATCAACCTCGACGTGCTGTGCACGCCGCTCGGCGCGCCGGCCCCCAACATTCCGCCGGTCCCGCCGCTCGAGCCCGGGCAGACGAACCGCCAGCGCATCACGCGGCTCACCTCCGCCTGCGGCGGCGCGTGCCACAACCAGCTCATCAACCCCGTCGGCTTCGCCTTCGAGCACTTCGACGGCATGGGGATATATCGGGACGAGGAGAACGGAGGCTTGCCGATCGACAGCAGCGGTGTCTACACGTTCTCCGAAGGGGACAAGTCGTTCGCGGACGCCGGCGAGCTGATGCACCACATGGCGGAGGGCGAGCAGGCTCACCTCTGCTACGCGAAGAAGCTCGCGAGCTTCGCGCTCCAGCGCGACGTTGTCCCGTCGGACCTGCCGCTCGTCGAGACGCTCGCCGAGGTGAGCCGCGGCGCCAGCGGCTCGGTGAAGGCGATTATGCTCGAGCTCGTGAAGAAGGAAGCATTCCGGACTCGCATGGGAGGTACGCTGTGAACCCCAAGATCGCAATGAACCTCGCTCCTCCGAGCACGGCGCACCGGCGCGGCATGAACCGGCGCGCGTTCCTGCGCGCGGGCGGCGTCGCCATCGCCCTTCCGTTCCTCGAGGGTCTGCCGGCGCGCTCCGCCTGGGCCGCGGACAGCCCGCCCGTGTTCAGCCTCTACATCGTGGCGGCGTGCGGCGTGGTGGGCAAGAAGTTCTTCCCGGACAAGACGGGCCAGCTCACGACCGAAGGGCTCGCCGCCATGACGGACAAGGCGACGCACGTGCTCGCGCCTCACGCCGCGAACCTGCTGTTCATCCGCGGTATCAACTTCCCGATGAATGGGCCCACCAACTGCGGCCACGCGCAGGGTCTGAGTCAGTCGCTCACCGCGCGCCCGGCGCAGGGCGGCGGCAGGACCGTCGCCTCTACCGGCGTGTCCGCTGACGTGGTCGTCGCCAAGCTGGTGAACGAGGGCGGAGCCGATCCGCTCACGCTCTACGCCGGCAACCTCAGGAACGGGTACATCGCCGAGCGCATCTCGTTCAAGGGCGGCGGCTCCGGACAGGTGCGCTCCGCGGACGACAACCCGTACACGCTCTATTCCAAGCTCGTCGGCCTGACGAGCAGCGGCGGTGGCAGCAGCAGCGGCGGCAGCGGCGCGCAGGTCGCCGAGGAGCTCATCCGCAGCCGCAAGAGCGCGAACGACTTCGTGCGCGAGGAGCTGAACAGCCTGATGCGCATGTCGGCGCTGAGCTCCGCGGACAAGCACCGCCTCCAGCAGCATTTCGACGCCATCCGCGACGCCGAGGTCACGATGGGCGAGATGGCCGCCGGGACCTGCAGCCAGGCGGGCCTCTCGACGTCGGAGCTCGACGCGCTCAAGAGCGGCTTCGCGTTCAAGACGAACGGCATGATAGAAGACGTCGCGAAGCTCCACCTCGAGCTCGTGGCGCTGGCGTTCGCCTGCAACTTCAACCGCGTGGCGACGCTGCAGCACGGCGACGGCACGGATCAGACGAAGTATGCGGTGCCGTCGAACGAGAAGCTCGGGTGGCCCTTCCACCACATCAGCCATCGTGTGCAGTCGGACGCCTCTTCGGGCAGCAACCCGACGGCCGAGCAAGCGCACGCCGAGATCGACGTGGTCCGCATGCAGACGCTGCTCCACGGCCTCGATCAGTTCAAGGCGCGCGGCCTGTTCGACAAGTCCATCCTCATGTGGACGAACCACGTGTCGGACGGCCCGTCGCACAGCTTCCAGAACGTTCCGACGATCATCGCCGGGGACGGCGGTGGCTACCTGAAGCAGGGTGCTTACATCGACGCCGGAGGCGTCACGAACAACCGGCTCTTCAACGGCCTCATCGCCGCCGCCGTTCGGGACAAGACCGAGTGGACGGAGAACTTCGGCGAGGGCAAGGGCTCCGGGCCCATCGACGGCATGCTCGCCTGAGCGGCATCACGCCACCGGGGCTCATGACGACCCCAGTCCCGGGCCAGGCCGGAGCGGTGGCCCTGGAGAATGTGTTCGTTCACACACTTGAGCTCAAGCCGGATCGGCTGCACCCGTATTGACGCGCTCCGGCGGCTCGACGACAGGCCCGTCGCGGGGGTGCAGGCGCTCGTCGCTGGGCCATCGCCGCCGCGGGGGGCGGCAGGTGCGCCTCGCGGCGGGCCTTCACTTTCCGGCGAGATCGACTTGCGGAACCAGTAGACTACGGGCGGCGCGCTCGTCGATCAGCGCGCGGAGGAGCGAGCATGGGTCGCGACGGGGGCGAGCGGGTATGCGGGCCGTTCGGGGGCGCGGACGCGGGCGGGGTGTCCGGAGGGGACCTCGACTCGGAAGCAGGGAGCGCGGCGGGGGGGCCCTACAAGCTCGACGGGCGCCCCGCGCCGGGCGGGGTGCCCGCGCGCATCGATGGCGAGATCGATGGCGAGATCGACTACAAGGCAGAGTGCTGGGCGCTGCGCGCGCGCATCGAGCAGCTGGAGAATGAGCTGGCCAGTCGGCGCGACGAGCTCGGGCGCGAGAGAGGGTTGGTCAGCGCGGCGGCGGCGTACCTCGACGCTCCGTTCGCTCTGGGCGCCACGCAGGTGCCGGCGCTGATCCACTGGCGCCAGGACGGCACCGTGACGCGCTGGAACGACGCCGCGGGGTACCTCTTCGGCTGGAGCGAGGGCGAGGCCGTGGGCCGCCGGATCGAAGAGCTCGTGGCCGCGGATCCGGTGTCGCCAGAGGAGGTGGAGGCGTTCAACCACGATCCTGGCGAGAGCCTCTTCGCGATGACCACGAGCGCGAGCAGGACGAGAGAGGGAAACGAGATCACCTGCCGGTGGACCTACGCCGTGCTGCGCGACGAGCGAGGCGACGTCCGGGAGATCGCGGCCATCGTGGATGAAGGCGACGATCCGCGGCAGAGGGAGCGCCTGCTGCACGAACGCTATCAGATGCTCGTGCAGCTCGTGGACAACTCGCCGAACGTCATGTTCATCAAGGACGCGGAGGGTCGCTACGTGTTCCTCAACCGCCATTATGCGCGGGCCCTCGGGCGGCACGCCATCGAGTTCCTCGGCAAGGACGAGCATGAGTTCGGCGCCACGCCGCCCGGCGTCGCCGACCGGATCGTGGCGAAGGAACGGGAGGTGTTCGAGAGCGGCCAGGCCATGCGGTACCAGGAGGTCCTGGACTACGGCAGCGAGAAATTCTATTTCTTCACGGCCAAGTTCCCGGTTCGCAACGAGCGCGGCGAGCTGGTCGGCGTCGGCGGCGTCGTGCGAGAGGACACCGACCTGAGGCGCGCGGAGGCGGAGCGGGCCGCGCTGCAGGAGCAGATCATCGCCGCGCAGCAGGACGCGCTCCGGGAGCTGTCGACGCCGCTCATCCCGCTCGCCGACGGCGTCCTGGCCATGCCGCTCGTCGGGACGGTGGACGGCGCGCGCGCGGGGCAGATCATGGAGACGCTGCTCACCGGGATCGGCAGCCAGCGCGCCCACACCGCGATCCTGGACATCACCGGCGTTCGCGCCGTCGACACGCTCATCGCCGATGCGCTGACGCGGACCGCGCGCGCCGCCCAGATGCTCGGCGCGCGCGTGGTGCTCACGGGCATCCGCCCCGAGGTGGCGCGCGCCCTGATCGAGCTCGGCGCGGACCTCACCGGCATCGTCACGATGGGCACCTTGCAGAGCGGCATCGCGTACGCGCTCCGGCCCACGGAGCGCCCGCGCGTCGCCCGGTGAAGCGCGCCCTGGCCGCATGGCAAAGGGGCCGGAGGCCCCTCCCCTGCCCGGCGCCTCCCGCGCGCGATCCGGCGACGAGCTCGCCGCGACGCTCGCGCGCACGCCGGGCGTGACCGCCGTGCTCGAAGGCCGCGCGCCGGTCCATTTCCTTTGACACCAGCAGTGTGAACGCTCACAGTGCGCCTCGGGGTTTCCTTTCGCGTTGCCCTGAACAGGCCGTCGTGCGCGCCGGCCCTTCGTCCCTGGGCTCGGGCTCGCCCTCTGCGCCGATTCCATTCGCCTGGTCGTCGCGGACGCGAGCAACGGCGAGGTCGCGAGGGCGCCGCGTGTCGTTTCGGCGGCTCTCGGTCGATCATCCCGACAGCGCAGCGGAGCTCGCATCCTGCGGCTCTCCGCTTCGGCGTGCGTGGGACGGAGGAATGCGATGCGTATGGTTCAAGAGAATGGTTCGCTGTGTGGGTCGCGCGAGCGGAACGATGCGGAGATCCGGAGACCGCGCCGCTCGACGTGGGCCACGCTGGTGGGGACTGCCGCGCTGGTGGCGATGCTCAGCGGGTGTTCCGATGATCCGGAAGGAGCGACGTCGACCAGCTCCGGAGCCGACGCAAGCGCTACGACGGGCGCGACCAGCGGGGGGGTGACGAGCGGCGGCGTGACCAGCGGGAGCGCTGGAGGGGGAGTCGCCACGAGCGGCTCGGCAGGCTCGGGCGGCGACGGCGGCACCGGGGGCGCCGGCGGCACCGGGGGCGCCGGCGGAGCGGGCTCGGGTGGCATGGGCGGCGCATCCGACGGTGTCGGAGGTACCGGGGGCGACGGAGGTGCAGGGGGCAGCGCCGGCGCGGGCGGCGGCCCGGCATTCCAGCCCTGCCCGGCGAGCGGCCCCTGCAAGATCATGCCCTTCGGCGATTCAATCACGCAGGGTTTCAACGTCGCCGGCGGCTACCGCGCCCCGCTGTTCCACCTCGCGCTCGAAGCGAGCCGCGACATCACCTTCGTCGGTTCCGCCAATGACTACAGCGTGCCCACGGTGGACGGAGTGACGTTCCCGAGGAACCACGAGGGTCACGGCGGCTGGACGATCGAGGGCAACAACGGCATCGCGAAGCTCGTAGACACCAGCATTCCGAATTACAAGCCCAACATCGTTACGTTGATGATCGGAACGAACGACATCAACGGTAACATCAACGTTGCGGACGCACCGAATCGCCTGGGCAAGCTGCTCGACTCGATTTTCACGCGTGATCCGAACATCCTCGTGGTGCTCGCGCAGATCGTGCCGTCGAGAACGGACGGCACGAACAACGCCATCAAGGCCTACAACGCGGCCATGCCCGACCTGGTTTCGACGCGCGTCAGCAAGGGGCAGCACATCGTGCTGGTGGACATGTACACAGCGTTCACCAACGACCCGAACTACAAGCAGTCCCTCTTCGCCGACAATCTCCACCCGAACCAGGCAGGGTATAACCGCATGGCCGAGGTCTGGTTCCAGGCGTTGAACCCGTACCTCCGCTGAAATCGAAAGGCGAACGCACGCCGGATTTCCGACAGCGGAGCTCCCGGACAGGATACCGCCGGCCGGCGTCGTTGAGCTCGCGCCGGCCGGCATTCCGCCCTTGTGACGGCTACGTCAGGTTCGTGAGCGGCCCGGTGCAGAACCTCGGGTCGCCGAACGTCGTTCGGCTGTCGCCGAACAGGTTCAAGATCGAGACGAGCAGGTTGTTGTGCGGGAGGTTGGGGTACCGGACCCAGCGTCCAGTGCGCAGGCCTCCGCCGCCGCCGGCCAGCAGGAACGGCATGTTCGACTTGTTGTGGCTCGGCGGATCCGAGAGCTCGGACCCGAAGAAGACGACGCTCTCGTCGAGCAGCGAGTGTCCACCCATGTCGACCTTCGCCATCTCCTGCAGCAGATAGAGGTGCTGCTTCGAATACCAGTTGCAGATGAGCTCGCACTCGTTTGGCCTGAAGCCGCCGTCGTGCTGGTAGAAATGGTGGTGCTCGGTCAGGTTCAGCCAGGGGAAGGTGTGCTTCGCCTCGGTGTCGCTCCACTGCAGCGTGCCGACCGCGGTCATGTCGCAGGCGAACGACATCACCAGCATATCCATCAGGAGCTTGCCGACCTTGGGGATCGCCGCGTCGGTCGAGGTGTCCTTGATCGAGCCGTTGTCGGAGGAGTTCAGCCCGGTGCGCGGGTTGTAGTCGGACGTGTCGACCCTCTCCGGCGCCTTGCAGGCGCTCGTCTCGACCGGGACGCTGCTGAGGCCCTTCTCGATCTCGCGGATCTTCGTCAGGTGCTGGTCGATCTTCTGCGCGTCGGCGGCGCCGAGCCGCGAGGACAGGGCGGAGTAGCGCCCGTCGAGGAAGTCGAGGATCGATTTCTTGCGCGCGAGCCGGCGGGCGGCATCGTTGCCGGCGCTGGGATCCAGCGTGCCGAAGAGATCGGTGAAGATCTCCGTCGGATCGAGGCGCGGCGGGATCGGCCTGAACGGCGCGGCGCTCTCGAAATTCGCGGCGTTCATCGGTGACAGCAGGCCGTGGGACTTGCCCGTCGCCCAGCGCACCGCGATCTCGATGCTCGCCTTGGCCTTTTTACCGGCGGAGATCCGGGAAGCGATCACCTGATCGATGGACGGTCCGCCCCCGTAGCCGCCGTTCGGGGCCTGGGTCGTGCCCGAGAGCCAGGCGATGATCCCGGCCTGGTGCTGCTCACCGACCGCGCTCTTCATGTCGAGGCCGTCGACGACGAGCAGCTTGTCCTGCACCGGCGCGAGCGGCGACAGGATGGGCCCCAGGGTGAAGTTCGTCTCGGTGCCGGTCGGCCGCCAGCGGTTGATCACGGTCCCGCCCGGCGTGTAGACGGAGAGGAAACGCTTGGCGGGGGCGGCTTGCGCGCTCGCCGTGCGCTCGGTGCCCATGATCTCCAGCCAGGGGAGCGCGATGGCGATGGCGCCAGCGCCGCGCAGCACGGCACGTCGGCTCAAACGAAAGTTCGACATAACCATCACTCCTCCTGGGCAGCCATGTAGTGGAAAGCATCCGTCTGCGTGAGCTCGATCAGGAGCTGCTTTACATTGTATCCGGACGCCTTGAAGGCGTCCGTGACAGCCTTCTTGGTGCAAGCGTCCCCGGCGCGAAGCGTGAGACCATAGCCGTACTCGGCCCAGCGCGTCGCGAAGCAGCTCTGCACCGCCTCGGTCTGGGCGAGCCCCTGCACCAGCTCGATCGGCCCGCTCACCTTGATGTCCGTGCCCGGGACCCCGCCGCTCGCGTCGATCGGGACGTCGTTCTCCGTCGTGCGGAACAGCCCGACCGCGTCGTAGTTCTCGAGCGCGAACCCGACCGGATCCATGAACTGGTGGCACCCCGCGCAGACAGGGTCCTTGCTGTGCTGGCTGAAGCGCTCCCGCGCCGTCGCGCCGGTGTACGGATCCGGCGGCTTCACCCGCTCCAGGATGTCGCCGGTGGGGAGCGGGATCTTCTGGCACATCAGCTTGTCGAGCACGAACGCGCCGCGGACCACGGGGTTCGTGTTGTTCGAGTGCGTCGTCCCGGCCATCATACCGGCCTGCGTAAGGAGCCCGAGGCGCTGGGTCGTGTCGAGCTCCACCCGCTGGAACTCGTCGCCCGTCACGCCGGGGACGCCGTAGAACTCCGCGAGGGGCCCGTTCATGAACGTGTACGGGGCCGTCAAGATGGACGCCCAGGTGCCGTTCTCCTCGAAGATCTCGTGCGCGAGCAATCGCTGCGTCTCTTCGTGCATGAGCGAGCCGATCTTCCGCGAGAAGGTCGGGAACGACTCCGCTTTTCGCTCGAGATCCGCGAGGCTGCTGATGGGGAGCAGGTTGTCGAAGAAGTACCGGACGGTGGCCCGGGACCGAGGATCCTCGAGCATGCGCTCGGCATGAGCGCGCACGCCTTCCCTGGTCGAGAGCTCACCTGCTCGCGCCGCGGTGCGCAGCTCCTCGTCGGGCATCGTGCCCCAGAGCAGGTACGATAGGCGCGTCGCCATCTCGTCGCCCGTGGGCCGGCGGAGCTCGGGGCGCTCCGGGTCGGGTGTGCCGAACTCGATGCGGTAGAGGAAATCCGGCGATTGGAGCAGCCCCTCGATCACCGTCGCGATGCCGACGTCGAACGTGGCGTCCGTCCGGCCGGCGCTGTACAGCGTGAGGAGCTCGTCCGCCTCGCCGTCGGCGAGCGGCCTCCGGTAAGCGAGCGGCGCGATCCGCTCGATGATCGTGCGCGCGCACACCTCCTCGCTCTCCCTCGTCACGCTGCTCGCGCAAGGGTCGAGCTTCGCGAGCGCCTCCGGGGTGGCGGTCGCGCGCTTGGCGACGCCCTCCGCGACGGTGCCCAGCTGCCCGGCGAGCAGGCTCGAGACCGACAGCGTGTCCGCGTCATTGCCGAAGCCGTTCCCGACATCCTCGCTCGGAAGCGAATAGCCTGGATCCGTCGTGTCGCCCAGGAGGTCGCGGACGGTCTGGTTGTACTCGAAGCGCGTCAGCCGCCGCAGCGGGGCTCGCCCGGGGTACACCGCGCCGTCCTCGCAAGCGGCCGGGTCCGTCGGGCCCGTGCCCGTCGAGGTGGTCGGCGGCGGGTCTGTCGTGGTGGAATCGGAATCGTCGGAGCGAAACCCGCCCAGGTCTCCCGTGCAGCCGCTGGCCACGATCAACGCGATCGAGACGGCTGACCGGGCGCCTAGGAGAGGACGCGCCTGCTCATGATCTGAGGGCCTAACCATGGTTCTCTCTCTTCGCCCGCTGTGGGCACGCTGCGTGAGCAATACCAATGATTTTTCACGACGATCGTGGAACAATCGATGTCTGTCGCGTCCTCTGGTGGCTCACGCCTGGCGAAACGCCGATCACCATCGTTCGACGATCGTCTGCGCGACGACCGAACGAACGTAACCGGCACCAGGATCGACCCGATACCCGACCACGAAGCGCGCAATGCGCATGGCGACCCACCCAGAGCAAAGCGAAAGGATACCCCCGCAATGTGAACGCTCACATGCAGGATGTCAACGCCTATCGATCGGCCCGCGCGCGTCCGCCAGCCCGAGGGAGGATAAGGTCGGCGGAGCTCCTCCGAAGCGCCGCGTCAACAGGAGCGGACGCCGGAACCGCAGCAGCGCGCTCAGCCGCGCGAGGACTGCCGCTGTTCCAGGAGCCCGCCCGATTCCCCCTCGCCCACCGGCCCCGCCGCGCGCATCGACTGCAAGGCAGCGACGATCTCCTCCGTGACGCGCGGCCCGCCCGAGACGTAGGACGGCGCGAGCGGCTTCAGCGGCGGCGGGAGCACCTCGGCGACCCGCGCGCCGATGGCGTCGCGCGACGCCGCGTGCCCCTCCTCCCCGGCGGCGGCCCGGAGCGCCCGCGCGAAATCGGCCGCCGTCGGCCAGCGCGCGTCGCGATCGCGCTCGATCGCCCGCGCGACGGCGGCCGTGACGGCCTGGCCCACGCCCTCGCGCTCGCTCGAGAGCGGCGGCACCTCGCGCTCCAGGACGGCGTGGAGCGTCGAGACCATGTTGCCGCCGGCGAACAGCCGCCTGCCCGCCAGCACCTCCCACGCCACGACCCCGAGCGAGAACACGTCCGAGCGCCGATCCAGCGGCCTCGCGTTCGCCTGCTCTGGCGAGAAATAGCTCAGCTTCCCCTTCACCATCCCGGTCTTCGTCCGCGTCGTGCGGCGCAGGGCATACGCGAGCCCGAGATCGCAGATGGACGCCCGGCCGTCGACGCCGACAAGGATGTTGGAGGGCGAGACGTCCCGGTGGATCACCTGGAGCAGCTCCCCCGCGCTGTCGCGCGCCTCGTGCGCCGCGTGCAGCCCCTCGGCGGCCTGCGCGATGAGCTCGATCGCGTCGCCGACCCCGAGCGCCTCGGGAGCCCGGGTGAGGTGCTTGAGCGTGACCCCCACGACGAGCTCCATGACGATGTACGGCGCGCCCTCGTCGAGGCCGTAATCGAGGACGGGAACGAAATGGGGGCTCGCGACGCGCGACGCGATGCCCGCCTCGTCGAAGAGCATGGACGCATAGCTCGACTCGTAGCGCAGATCGGCCCGGATCCGCTTCACCGCCACGAGCGACCTGCGCTCCGGACCCGCGCCGCCCGCGTCCCCTCCGCCTGCAGCGCGGGCGCGACGCGCGATGAAGACCTCGGCCGAGCCGCCCCTGGCCAGCTGCAACAGCAGCTCGTAAGGACCGACGGCGCCCAGGTCAGAAGAATCCATGCTCACTGCTCCGGGCGGCGGGTTATCACGTCAATGGTTGTTCATCAACCTTGGCCCCCCTGCGCTTCGCTCCGTTCACGCTCGGATTTGCGCTCCGGGGGGCGCCCCTGCCCTCCTCCTCCTCCGCCGCGATCCTGCGCAGGGCCGCGGGCGACGAGGCCCTCGCCGTCCGTGGGGGCGTCGCCGCCGCGCTCGGCGTGCTCGGCCAGCACCCGCTCGTCGGTCTCGCCCACCGAGCGCAGCCAGCGCGCCGCGGCCCGGTGGCCGGCGGCGCGATCGCCGTCCGTGAGCATCCCGTAGGCGGCGTCGCGCACGAGGGCGTGACGGAACGTGAGCTCGTCGTGCCCCGGGTAGCGCGAGACGCCGCGCCGGGCGACGAGCTCCTCCGAGAGCAGGCTCTTGAGCCAGCGGTCGAGCGACTCGGCCGAGGTGCCGGCGCCGAGCAGCTGCCGCACGCCCTCCGGCCAGAAGCTGCCGCCGAACAGGCTCGCCGCCCGCAGCGTGCGCCGCGCCTCGGCCGGCAGCGCCTCGATGCGCGCGTGCATCAGGGCCACGACCGTGGGCGGCATGTCGCTCCGGCCCTCCGCGCGCGCGCGCATGAGCTCCTCGAGGAAGAAGGGGTGGCCGTCGGCGTGCTCGACGAGCCGCGCCACCTCGGGCAGCGCGAGCTCCTCGCCGAACACGCTGCGGACGAGGCGCTCGGCCGCGCGCTGGCTGAGCGCGCCGAGCTTGATGTGCTGCACGCCGCGCGAGCCCCAGAGGCCGGGGAACGTCTCCATCACGCTGTGGCGCGCGAAGCCGAGCACGAGGAGCGGGCGATCCGAGAGCGCCTGGAGCGCCTCGTCCAGCACCGAGACCGAGGCGTGATCGCTCCAGTGCATGTCCTCGAGCGCCACGACGACCGGCCCCTCGCCCGAGCGCGCGGCGAGCCACTCGAGCACGGCGCGGCGGGCCTGATCGCTCAGGGCGACCGCGTCCCCGCGGGCGGCGCGCAGCTCGGCGTCGGGGTCGTCGAACGGCGTGCCCGCGATCTCGCCGAGGTACCAGGCGACGCGCGGGGCGTCGTCGGCCGGCGCGGGCAGGGCCCGCGCGACGTGCTCGCGGATCTTGGCGCGGCGCGCCTCGAGCGCCTCGCCGGGCAGGCAGCCGGCGGCCGCGAGGACGATCTCGCCCAGCATGCCGAACGGCGCGCCCGAGCCGAGGGGGTCGCCCCGCGCCACGTAGACCGACGCGCGCGCGTCGCGCTCGCGCACGGCGCGGATGAGCTCGCAGCGGAGGCGCGTCTTGCCGATGCCGGCCTCGCCGAGGACGAGCGCGGCGCGCGCCACGGGCTCGTCGGCGCTCTGCTCGAAGAGGCCGAGCAGCGTCGCGAGCTCGCGGTCGCGCCCGACGAACGAGGTGACGCGGCCGAAGAGCGTGCGCTCGGGCTCGGTGCCGTCGCGCTCGCCCTTCAGCAGGAACGAGGGGCCGTCGCCGATCACCTCGAAGCGCGGCGCCGCGAGCCCCGCGGTGACCTCGTCGATGCGCACGTCGCCCTCGGCCTCGCGGAGGCGGGCGACCGCGCGGTCGATGACGTCGCCCGCGGGCAGGCGCTCGCCCACCTGCGCGCGGCCCGTGGCGAGCGCGACAGGGCGCCCGGGCAGGCGCGCCTTCAGCGCGAGCGCGCACTGCGCGGCGCGCGCCGCGAGGTCGAAGGCGGCCATCGTGCCGGCGCCGCCGCGGCCGGAGAACACCTCGTCGGTCTGCGAGGAAAGGAGCACCATGCGCGTGCCGCCCGGGAGCCGCACGCGGTCGCCGCCGAACGCCTCGGCGAGGTCCCCGACGATCCGCTCGACGCCGCGATCGCTCGCCGGCTCCGGGTCGGCGGCGCCCAGATCGACCAGGACGACGCTGACGAGCCGCCGCTCGTCGTCGGTGACCGACGCCGGCGCGCCGTCCGCGCCCGCGCTGGACGCGCGCGCGAGCAGGGCGCGCGCGTCCGCGAGCGCGGCCGCCGCCGCGCGGCCGTCCGCGGGGCGCGCCGCCGGATCCTTGGCCAGGAGGCGCGCGGCGAGCTCGTCGAGGAAGGGCGGCGCGTCCGGGCGCCGCTCGACGAGGCGCGGCGCCTCCTCGAGGAGGATGCGGCACACCTCGGCGAGCGGGTCGTCGGCCGCGAAGGGGCGCTGCCCGGCGAGGCACTCGAAGAGCAGGACGCCGAGCCCGAAGACGTCGGCGCGCGCGTCGACCTCGACGTCGCCGCGCGCCTGCTCGGGCGCGACGTAGCCGAGCGAGCCGACGAGCGAGCTGGCCTCCGTGACGAGCGAGGTCGACGCCGCCGCCCGGGCGACGCCGAAGTCGAGCAGGACCACGCCGTCGACCCTGCCGTCGCGCAGGAGCACGTTGCTCGGCTTGAGATCGCGGTGCGTGATCCCGATCGCGTGGATCGAGGCGAGCGCCTCCGCGATCTGGTGCGCGACGAGCAGCGCGTCGGCCACGGGGAGCGCCCCCTCCTCTAGGCGCGCGTCGAGCGTGACGCCCTCGAGCCACTCCATCGCGAGCCACAGGGCGCCGTCGTCGCCCGTGCCGTGCGCGATGTGCTGCACGATGAGCGGGTGCTGCACGGCCTCGAGCATGCGCGCCTCGCGCCGGAAGCGGGCGGCGAGCTCCGGGGGCGCGACCTTGAGCGCGACGGGGCGCCCGGTCAGCTGATCGATCGCCCGGTAGACCGTGCCCATCCCGCCGGCGCCGGCAAGGCGGTGCACCTCGAACCGGCCTGCGACCAGCGTGCCCTCGCGCATGGTGCCAGCTTATCCGAGAGCTCCCGTCAGGTGCGCGGCGCGAGCGCTCGGTGGTGACGGTCCAGGGTGTTTGTTGTACGCTGTGCGCGCCGACACGCTCCGACACCCAGAGGGCTGCGTCGCGCGCACAGGACGCCCCTCCAGGGTCGTCGACTCGGCCGATCTGGAAGAGGGACCCCCGATGAACCCCGGACAGCAGGTGACGAGCACGCTCAGGCTGGCGCGCGAGCTCGGGAAGGGGGCGATGGGGAGCGTGTGGGTGGCCGATCACCTCGCGCTCGGGACGCAGGTGGCGGTGAAGTTCATGGCGCCGGCCTACGCGGACCAGACGGGCTTCGTGGAGCGCTTCCGGCGGGAGGCGATGGCGGCCGCGCAGATCAAGAGCCCGCACGTCGCGCAGGTCTTCGACCACGGCGTCACGCCGGACGGGGTGCCGTTCATCGTGATGGAGCTGCTCGAGGGCGAGGACCTCAAGAGCCGCATGCAGCGGCTGGGCGCGCTGCCGCCCGTCGAGGTCACGGCGATCGTGTCGCAGACGGCCAAGGCGCTCGGCCGGGCGCACCAGGTCGGGATCGTCCACCGCGACATCAAGCCGGACAACATCTTCCTGCTCGACGTCGAGGGCGAGCTGTTCGTGAAGGTGCTCGACTTCGGCGTGGCCAAGCGGGTCCAGGGCGAGCTCGGCATGACGTCGACCGGGAGCGTGCTGGGCACGCCGCTCTACATGAGCCCCGAGCAGCTGCTCAGCGCGAAGCACGTCGACTTCCGCGCGGATCTCTGGGGGCTCGCGGTGGTCGCTTACCACGCGCTCACCGCGCAGGTCCCGTTCCGGGGCGAGACGCTGGGCGCGCTGTCGGTGGTGCTGCACACCGGGATCTTCACGCCGCCGAGCGAGGTGAGGCCGGAGCTCTCTCCGGCGATCGACGCCTGGATGAAGAAGGCGCTGGCGCACGATCCGGCGGCGCGCTTCGCGTCGGCGCGGCAGATGGCGGAGGCGCTGGAGCGCGCGGTCCTCGGGATCGCGCGAACGGCGTTCACGACCGAGCCCTCGTCCGCGGGGGAGCGAGCCCTCCACGGGAGCGCGTCGCAGCCGGTGCTGTTCGGGGAGCCGACGCCGCTGCCGCCGGCGCCGGGCGCGCGGCTCTCGACGACCGGCACGCCGCCGTCGTCGGCGCCGGGCGCGCGGCTCTCGACGGACGGCGCGCCGGGGCGGACGCTCGCCGGCATGGCGACCTCGGGGACGGACGGGGCCCGGAGGTGGGCGCCGGCCATCCTGGCGGCCGCGCTCGCGTTCGGAGCACTGGTGGCGGCGGTCGTCTTCCTGGCCACGAAGCAGTCGCCCACGGCCGAGGTCACCCCCTCGTCGGAGGCGCCGGCCCGGCAGGCCGCGCCCGTCCCGGCGCAGCCGGTGGTGCCGGCGCCAGCGAGCGCCGCCGCGCCGGTGCCGGCAGAGCCGGCGAGCGCGACGCCCGCGGCCGAGACCGCGCAGCCAGCGGCCCCGGCCGAGACCGCGCAGCCGGCGGCCGCGGCGGCGACCGCGCAGCCGGCGGCCACGGCGGCGACCGCGCAGCCGGCGGGCGCTGCCCGCACCGGCGCGGCAGGGAGGCCGGGCGCGACGGCGGCGCCGCGCGGCACCTCGGCGGGGCGCGGCCGCGCCGCGCCGCGGGAGACATCGACGGGCCGCCCGACGGGGACGAAGCCGCCCGCGCCGGTCGAGGACACGATCGGCTTCTGACGCGGCCTCCGGCCTCACCGCGCACCGGCCGCCCCGGGCGCCGATGTACGCGGCCTTCGCACGACCTGGTCAGACGGAGCCCGTCGAAATGGGGCGCTCGCGCGGCTCGACAGCAAAAGATGGAATCAACCGCGCTGGCACGGGCGATGTCGACATCGGAAGGTGAGGCCCACGGGGCGCACTGCGACATCCCGCCTCGCTCCTCCAGCGGAAGGGGCAGAGAAATCGGCGCGAACGCACCGAGGCGTGAGAATTCCGGATTGGCACAGAGCGTGCGGTATCCGTCGCCGGGGCCCAGAGCGAGGACGCGCTCAACGCGAAGGAGGTCTCTTCCATGGAGAAGCTCGTAATTGGCCTGGTGCAGACGCACGACGACGCGGAAGCCGCGGCGGAACGCATCATCGACTGCGGCTACACACGACAGGAGGTCAGCCTGCTGATGACCGAGGCGACACGCGACAGGTGCTTTCCGAGCCCGGATGTGGCGCCGCCGTCGAGCACGTTCGGCGCCGCTGTCTCGATGAGCGTCGTGGTCCCCGACCTCGGGTTCGTGGTCGCCGGGCCGCTGGCCGCTGTCGTGGCCAGCGCGGTCGGCGCCGGGATCACGGGCGGCCTGCGCGAGATCCTCCTCACCGCGGGCGTCCCGAGGCACTGGGCGGAACGCTACGAGGCCGGCGTCCGGCAGGGCGGGATCCTCGTGAGCGTCTTCGCGCGCAGCGAGCGCGACGTCGGCCTGCTCCACCTGGTCCTGGACGACCCGCACATGACGTCGTTCCACACGGAAGCCCACCGGCACCACGCGTACGACACGTCGTTTTGAGCCGAGGCGCGCGCGTCGCGAGGCAAAGCGCCTCACCCCGGCAGGCGGATCCCGCGCCGCGGCGCGGGCTCAACCCCCGAGCGACCTGAGCCGCGCGCGCAGCATCAGCGCGCCGATGAGGTCTTCCTCCGCGTCGCTCCTGCGCGACCAGCCCAGCGAGAGGTAGCGCAGCAGCTCGCCGAACGTCGGGCCGGCCAGCGCCGCGCTCGTGCCGCCGCGGACGACCCAGAGCTGCTCGCCGTCGGCCCCGAGCGCGACGACCGACCGCTGGGCCGCGCCGCCGCCGAGCGCCGAGCCCGAGAGCCGCGCGATCGGGTAGAGCTGTCGCGCCGCCGCCGCCTCCCAGCCCGGCTCGCGGTCGTGGGCGAGGAGCTCGCCCTCGCGGAGGAAGCGCAGCGTGCCCTCGACGGCGCCGATCGCGAGCTCGCGGTAGAGGTCCTCCGGATCCGCCGGATCGGCCCAGTCGTACGCGCGCACGAACGCCGCGTACGTCGCCGGCGGGGCGACGCCGCGGACGGGCGGCGGGGACGCGGGCGCGCCGCGGCCGTCCTCGCGGCGGAGCACCCGGTTGAGCCGCGCGACCTCGTCGGCGATCGACCCCGGCCCCGGCGCGACGAGGTGCACCTGGACGCGGCGCTCGGGCGCGAAGAGGCCGCCCATGAGCGCGCCCAGCACCGGGGCGCCCAGCTCGGCCGCGAGGAACGTCGAGCCGCGGTGCGGCCGGATCGCCCGGTCCATGGCCTCGCGCTCCTCCGCCGCTGTCGCGCCCTCCGGCAGGTCGACGTCGACCTCGACGAGGTCGCTCCGGTCGGGCGCCTCCACGCCGGCCTCGACGCCCTCGTCCCCTTCCCTCACGAAGTGGCGGACGAACCCGCTCGCCTCGAAGCGCCAGCCGTCGTCGTGGACGACGTCCTCCGAGAACACGAGCGCGAAGACCGTCGCGCCGGGGTGGCCGAGCTCGGCGGCCGCGTCGAGCACGGCGACGGGCGGAGAGAGCTCGTCCTCGAAGAGCTCGGCGAGGTGGTCGAGCTCGTCGTCCCCGCCGCCGGCGGGCTCGCCGCTCGAGTAGAACGCGGCCGCGTGCCCGGGCACGCCGGGGAGCGGCGCGATGAACAGGCGCGGCGAGGCGACGTCCCAGCCACCGAGCGCCACGGCAAAGCCCTGGGACAGCGCGCGGTCCGGGATGTCGGCGGGTCGAAAGATCAACGCTGCGAACGTGGTGGCCATGGGGCGCTCAGGGTAACCCGATCTCCGGCCCGCGCCGGCGTCCGTCGCGCCCGGCGCGCCAACATGACCGCTTCCTCAAGTTCTTCCTGATCCGGGGCGCAGGCGGCCGTCACGGCAGGCGAGCCGCCGCGCTCCGCGGGGGCCTTGGACGCGGCGCGGCGCATCGGGTAGAGGAGACGCCATGCTCGGAAAATCCACCCTGTCCGTCGGCGAGACAGCGCCTGATTTCAGCCTGCAATCGCAGAAGCGGGAGACGGTCAAGCTCTCCGACTTCCGGGGCAAGAAGACCGTTGTCCTGTTCTTCTATCCCAAGGACGACACCCCGGGATGCACGGCGGAGTCGTGCGCGTTCCGCGACCATTACGATGCGTTCGCGGAGGCGGGCGCCGAGGTCCTCGGCGTGAGCGCCGACTCGGCGGGGTCTCACCAGCAGTTCGCCGACAAATACCGCCTGCCCATGACGCTGCTCAGCGACCCTGGCGGGGAGACCGCCGCGCGCTACGGCGTCAAGTCGCTCTTTGGCCTCCTCCCGGGCCGCGTGACGTTCGTCATCGATCGCGACGGCATCGTTCGACATGCCTTCTCCTCCCAGCTCCGCGCGACCCGCCACGTCGACGAGGCGCTCGCGGTCGTGAAGCAGCTCGAGGCCTCGCGGCGCGGCTGACGCGCGGCGCCGCGCCCGATCTCCCGGCGAGCCACCGTCGTTGACGCCCCCCGGAGGGGCGTTATGGACCCCCCAGGGCGGGGCCATCGCACGCCTCCGCCGGGGGAGGCGACGATGAACCATGGATTGAGGACCACAGCGACGCTGCGGGCCGCCGCGATGGATCCGGCCCGATCGGGGGCCGCGCCGGACACGCTGCTGCTGAGGCGGGTGGTGCTCTCGACGGGCGGAGTCGGATATTTCGAGCACGAGGCGCGCGTGCGCGGCGACGCCGAGCTCCGGCTCGAGGTGCGGCTCGATCAGGTCGACGATGTATTGAAGAGCATCGTCGTCTATGACGATCGCGGCGTGATAGGGAATATCACGCTTCCCGGGAGGGAGCCGCTGCGCGATCTGTTCCGCGAGCTCCCGTTCGACGAGGACGCGCTCGAGTCCGAGGCCGCCCTGCTGAACGCGCTCCGCGGCGCCGAGGTGCGGACGCGAGGGGCGCAAGGGGCCATCGCCGGGCGGATCGTCGCGGTCACAACGGCGCAGGCGGCGCTGCCGCACGGCGGCTCGGAGGACCGGCACCGGCTCTCGCTGATGTCGGAGGGCGCGCTGAAGCAGGTCGTCCTGGAGGAGCTCGAGAGCGTGGAGCTCGTCGAGGAGCGGCTGCGGCAGCAGGTCGGCGCGGCGCTGGTCGGGCTCTCGATCCGGCGGGAGCGCAACCGCCGCGAGCTCGTCGTGCGCACGGCCGGCGAGGGCGAGCGGGTGGTCCGCGTGGCCTACGTCATCGAGGTGCCGCTCTGGAAGACGACGTATCGGCTCACGGTGCCGGAGGACGCGCAGACGAAGACCGGGGCGCTCGCCGGGTGGGCCGTCGTCGAGAACCAGAGCGGCAGCGACTGGCAGAACGTGGATTTCACCCTGGTGTCGGGGGACCCGGTGACGTTCCGCCAGGCGCTCTACGAGATCTATTACGTGGCCCGGCCGGAGGTGCCCGTCGACGTCGCCGAGCGCGTGCTGCCGCGGCTCGACGAGGGCGCCGCGGGGCTCGCGGCCAGGGCGGCGCGGCGCATGGGCCACCGCGCCGGCGGGGGCGCCGACGAGGCCCGCGCGCCCGCCGCGGCGGTCACCGTGCCCGCCGAGAAGGTCGAGCCGGAGCCCGCGGAGGCGGCGACGCAGGTCGTGTTCCACTTCCCCGCGCCGCTCACGATCGCGAGCGGCCAGACGGCGCTCCTCCCGATCATCCAGCGCGAGATCCCGGCAGAGCGGCTGTGGCTCTATCAGCCCGAGGCGAGCGCGCGCAGCCCGCTCGCCTCGGTCCGCCTGAGGAACGACGGCGACACGACCCTCCCGGCCGGCGCGATCACGGTCTTCGAGCGCTCGGGCCGGGGGGTCGTCACCTACGTCGGCGACGCGCGCCTCTCGCCGCTGCCGCCGGGCGAATCGCGGATCGTGAGCTTCGCCGTGGACCGGAAGGTGCGAATCGACCGCGAGGAGCGGGGCGAGGAGGTGTTCTCGCGCGCCAAGATCCAGGGCGGCATGCTCGAGATCGTCAGGACCGCCCGCAAGGTGACGGTCTACACGATCGCGGGCGCGGCGCGCGAGCCGCGCGTCCTGCTCATCGAGCACCCGCGCATCGCCGGCTGGGACCTCGCCGAGCCCACGGAAGGCGTCGAGGCGACGCGCGATCGCTACCGCGTCCGGCGCGAGGTCGCCGCGGGCGAGACGGCGCGCGTGACCGTGGCGCTGGAGCAGCCCATCTCGCACACGGTGGCGCTCACGGGCCTCTCCGACGAGCAGATCGAGGTGGTCCTGTCGTCGCGCGAGATCCCCGAGGCGCTGCGCGCGGCGCTCGCGCGGCTCGCGGAGCTCAGGGCCGCGCTCGCCGAGAGGCAGCGCGCGCTCTCGGCCCTCAAGTCCGAGATCGAGGCGCTCCGCGCCGAGCAGGGGCGCGTGCGCGACAACCTCAAGGTCGTGCCCCCGGGGAGCGCGCTCCACGAGCGCTACCTCAAGACGCTCAGCGAGCAGGAAGACCGGATCGCGGCGGTGTCGGCGAAGCTCCCGGGCGCGCGGGAGGCGGTGGCCAGCGCGGAGCGGGCGCTCGCCGAGTACGTGCGCGGCCTGTCGCTCACGACGTAGCTCTGGAGTCGACCGAGATCGTCCCCGGCTGCGCGGGGGTCGTGCCGAGCTGCCCGGCCCTCGGAGCCCTGCTGCGCGGGCCCGGCGCCCTCCTGCGCGGCCTCCGCTCCCCTCCTGCGCAGGCTCGGCACTGCTCCTGCGCGGGCCCGGCGCCCTCCTGCGCGGCCTCCGCTCCCCTCCTGCGCAGCCTCGGCACTGCTCCTGCGCGGGCCAGGCGCCCTCCAGCGCGGCCTCCGCTCCCCTCCTCCGCACCCCCATCGGTGTCCTGTCTCACAAACGAGCTGCTCCTGCGCCGCCCTGGCGACCTCCTGAGCACCCCCATCATGGTGTCTGGAAAAGAGCTGGGGTTGCTACGCTGAGGTCACCGCAGTTCACGCGTGATGGCTCGGGCTGGACGGGCCCCCTCGGTGTGCGGCAGAGATCGTTCCGTCACAGCGGCGGCTCGATTCCCAGGATCTTGGTTCCGCTCGAGTCCAGGATCGCGTGATGAGTGCCGCTCTCGCCAAGCGCGTGGGTGGCCGTGAAACTGAAATAGTAGTTCGACCCGTAAGACGGATAAAAACTCCCGTCGTGCGCTCCGCGTACGACCTTGATAGCGTAGCCCACCGGCCCCTGCACGAGACCCTGGAATTCGTTGTCGTCGTAACCTTCAATGAGCTGCTTGAGGCTGTCCCACGAAAGGTCGCCCTGATAATGGCTCGGTCGCTCGTCGATGAGCATCTTCGTCACCCCTCTGTGAATTCGCCGCGATTGCAACCCGGCGCGCGTGGCGCGTCGATACTGAACATGCGCCCGTCGTCCTCGCGAAGGCGGCCATGCGGCGGCATCGGGGGAGGCGCCGTTTTCCGCGGGGGGGCGTCGGCGAAGCTCCCGGGCGGGCGGGAGGCGGTGGGCAGCGCGGAGCGGGCGCTCGCCGAGCACGTGCGCGGACTGTCGCTCACGTCGTAGCGCCGCGGGCCGAACGGGCCAGGGAAATCCCATGGCCCTCGCTCCGCCGAGCAGGCCTATCGGTGGCCCTCGCGGGCCCCCTCGGCGCAGCGGGCGCCGCGCCGGTAGTCGGCCAGGGCCTCCAGATAAAGCGCGCTGAACCGATCGGTGGAGAACGGATTCTGGCTGGTCACGAGGTTGCAATCCCGCTGCGCGTAGGCGCTCCCGGGGAATGCGGCCTCGTGCTCGTAACCGTGATCCTCGAGCTGCTCGCCGATGCCCCGGACCTGGGCGTCGGCCCCCATCACGAAGGTCTCGATATAGAACTCCTCGAACGACGAGACCGACGTCACCGTCCGACCGCTGAGCGGATGCGGCTGCCGCATGCGGGTGAGCACCGCCGGCGCGTGGCAGATGAGCCCCACGGGCTGGTGTTTCGCGCCAAAGTGAGCGAGCAGCGCGTGCAGATCCGCGTTGTCGAGCAGGTCGACCATCACGCCCTGTCCGCCGGGAACGACGATGCCGTCGAACGAGTCGGCCGCGGCGCGCGCCGCCTTGAGGCTGAGCGGCGCGCGGACCTCCGGGGCGCGCTCGACGAAGCGCTGCGCTTGCGAGCGCCGCGCTCCGTCTCCCCAGTACCGCTCGTCGAGGCTCTCCGGGTCGATCGCCGGGGCAGCGCCCCCGTCGGTCGCGAACACGACCTCGTGCCCCGCGCCGGTGAGGGCCAGGTACGGCTCGTAGAACTCGCCGAGGAAGGTGCCGGTCGCGCGCTTCGAGCTGTCGGCGAGCGTCTGCTCTCGCGCGGCGCTGAGGACGAACAGGATCTTTCCTCTGGGTTTCTCTGCCACCGGACGCCCGGGGAACACGGGGTGGAGCCTCGGCGCGGCCGCGCCGCACGCGACAAGCGCCGAGCCGGCGAGCACGACCGCGAGGCCCGCGATCAGCGCCGTCCTTCGGGCCGCGCCCCGCGGCGCTCTGCGGCGCCCCGGGCCGCGCGTGGGTTCCGTCGCCGGGCGCTCGCCGTCTCGCTTCGTTCGTTCCGTCGTCATGCGGGAGACCATGACCAGCGGAACGAGCCCGCACCTTGATCCAGATCAAGAAGCAGCGGTCCTGGTCACGGCGCGCTTCAGGCGGCTCAAAGCCTCGGGTGTGATGCCGAGATAGGCGGCGATGTGGTAGTCGGGCACGCGGCGCGCCACGGCCCCGTGCTCTGCGAGGAACGCGCGATAGCGCTCGGCGGCCGGATCCATCAGCAGCGACGCCTCGCGGCGCACCTTCTTCAGGTACACCCGCTCGACGATCCGGCGGCTCACCCGCTCCCAGTAGATGTCGCGCTCACAGAGCTCGCTCAGCCGCGAGTAGGGCGCGACGAAGAGCTGCATCGGCGTCAGCGCCTGGATCGTCAGCCGGGCGGGCTCCCTGGTGATCAGCGCCTCCAGCACCGACATGAAGTCCGGCGCGGAGACGAACCCCTTGTTGAACTCCTTCCCATCGCTCCGCGTGTAAAACATCCTCGCGATGCCGGAGTTGACGAGCGCCACCGAGTCGCTCGCCTCGCCCGCCCGCACGAACGCCTCGCCCTTCCTGAGGCTCTTGCCGTGAAACAGGGCCGCGAAGGCGTCGAAATGCGGCGCCGGCCGGGCGTCGAGCGCGGCGATCATGCGCGCGAGCGCCGCCACCTGCTCCGCGCGCGAGAGCTGCACCATGGCAGGAGAGCCTAGCACGGCGCTCCCGGAGCGCGTCTACCGCTCGCCCGCGCCTGCATCGTGACGGGCCGAGTCGCATGGGCTAGATCACAGGTGCATGAACCAGTCGGCGGTCACAGCGGTCCTTGTCGGCGCTTGCCTTCTCGTCGGCGCTGCATCGGCGCAGGCGGACGGCGTGCCCCCGGCGGGGGGCCCTCCCCCCGCGGTGTATCCCGCGGAAGGCTGGCCCAACGTGGGGCGCCCTGGCGACCCGGTCGTGAGCGTGGGCGGCCTCTTCAGCTATACTGGCCGCGAGAACGCCGATGACGCCGTGGGCGCCGGCGTGGAGGGGAGCCTCGCGTGGTACGGACAGCGCTCGTTCGCCTGGATAGGCGCCGTGGTGCAGGCGCAGCTCGTCGCCGACCGACCGGTCCACGAGAGGTTGGCGCTCGGCTTCCAGGGTGGGTTCGGCCCGGTCGGCGCCGAGCTCTCGATGTACACCGAGGGCGCGGGCCGGTCGAACGCCCGGACGTATGGGGCGCAGATCGTCCCCTTCATCGCGATCCCCATCGCCTACGCGGGCTTTCGACTCGCCCTTCCGTTCGACGGGAGAGCTGGCGCGACGATGCCTTCTTACGGCACGGAGTACGGGCTGGTCATTGGCTTGAAGTTCCCGATCAACCCGAGAGCCTTTGGACACAGTCTTCATTGAGCCGGTTCACAGCCCCGTACGCCGGCCACGCCGTTCTCCGCCCACGCCGCTGGCCCGCGTCCGCTCTCCGCACGCCGCGATCGGCCGCGCCGCCCGTTGCTCCTTCGCTACAACGAGGTATCCGCTCCGCAGCCGCCTGATGTCCGCAGGCCGCAGCGCTGAGGCTAGAAAATCTCGGTCGCGCCCCTCGCGGTGCGGCCCGCCGGTGTGATAAAGCTGGCCGCCGGGGGGCAGATCCAGCAAGGCGCGTCGCGCATGCGCCTTGCACGGGGGCCCCCGCGAGCGGCGCATACGTCGCCAGGAGGCTTGAGATGGACGAGAGGGTTCAGCGGTACGTGGACATGGGGGTAGCGCTCGGGGTGAGCGTCGGCGGGAAGATCGTGGGCGCGATCCTGGTCTGGATCATCGGCCGCATGATCGTCCGGGGGCTCCTGTCGATGATGCAGCGCAGCTCCGCGCTGAAGAAGCTCGACACGACGCTGGCTCATTACCTGGAGTCGGCGGCGTCCGTGCTGCTGAACATCCTGCTCGTCATCGCCGTGCTCAGCGTCTTCGGCGTCGAGACGACCACCTTCGCCAGCCTGCTCGCCGCGATCGGCATCGCCGTCGGCATGGCATGGTCCGGCCTCCTGTCGAACCTCGCGGCCGGCATCTTCATGGTCCTCCTGCGCCCCTTCAAGACCGGGGATTTCGTGACGGCCGGCGGCGTGACAGGCACCGTCCACTCGATCGGCCTGTTCGCGACCACCCTCGATACGCCCGACAACGTCCGCACCATCGTGGGCAACAACAAGATCTTCAGCGACACGATCCAGAACTTCAGCACGAACCCGGTCCGCCGCGTCGACTGCACCGCGCAGCTCGCCCACGGCGCGGATCACGAGGCGGCGATCGCCCGGCTCAAGACGCACCTCGCGCTCATCCCCAACGTCGCGAAGACCCCTGCGCCCAGCGTCGAGATCCTGGATTTCACCCTCGCCGGGCCCGTGCTGGCCGTCCGGCCCTTCTGCCACACCGATCATTACTGGGACGTCTACTTCGCCACGACCAAGATCATCCGCGAGGAGCTCGGCAAGATGGGGCTCCCCGTCCCGAGCCAGCACGTGCACATCAACCAGCTCGCGGCGGCGCCTCCCCACCGCGCCGCAGGCTCGGAGATCCACCCGACGGCCTGACGCTCCGCCGATCGGCCGCGCGCGCCCTGCCCCCGCGCGCGGCCGGGATGCCCTGCATCAAGCGGATGAACCGGACACAGCTCGTCCTTCCACCAGCGGAGCAAGGGCCCGTCCCAGGCAGCCCGGGCGCGGGGTCGAGCGGGCGAGGCGCCGAGACGACGCCGTCGAGGCCCTTGCGCCCGCGCTAGCCGGGGAGCATGGTCGCTGCATGAGCGTCGAGGAGCGCGTCGCGGCGGAACGGCTTGTCCTGGCCGCCAATGAGGCCTTTTACGAGGCGTTCCGCGCCGGGGATTACCAGGCGATGTGCCGGGTGTGGGCCGAGCGGGCGCCCCTGGCCTGCGCCCATCCCGGCATGGAGGCGCTCTCGGGGCGCGCCAGCGTGCTCGAGAGCTGGAGCCAGCTCTTGCGCCAGACCTCGCCCCTGCGCATGCGCTGCCAGGGCGCCTCGGCGCACCTCTTCGGGGACTTCGCCTTCGTCACGTGCTACGAGGCGAACGGCGATGAGCCCGCACACCTGTGCGCAACCAACGTGTTCGTCCTCGAGGACGGGCAATGGAAGATGGTCCACCACCACGCGGGCCCGCTCTCCGCACCGCGGCCCGAGCGGTGGGCGCCCGCTCGCTCCCGGCTCATGAACTGAGAGGCTGGCCGGGGCCGTGGTAGATGCGGCTGTTCGCGTTCTCCCAGGACGCCTCGTGGAAGCTGGGTCGCCAGAATTCGGTATCCAACCTAAGCCATCCGCCAGCGCCGATGCGCGACCATCCGACACCCTGACTCCCGGGCTCCGCTCGATCGAAGCGTGGTGGGCACAGCGCCGGAGCCTGACGGATGTCCGTCCGTTTTGGCCGAGCTTCATGGTCGTTCGCCGAGGAGCGGCCGCCACGCGCACTCCTCCGGCAAGAGCGCCCAGATGACGTGGGCGCTCGGACGAAACGCGATCTCCCGCAGGACGCGGGGCGTCGAGATGCGATCCATCCTGAACATTCGCGGCTCGTTCTTCCCCGTGTCCAGGGCGAGCACGTACCAGACGGGGCTCTGGATCAGGAGGCCGTGCGGCTCCACGCGTCGCCTCGACGTCCTCCCCTCGCGGTCGCGGTAGTCGAACCCGAGACCGACGCCGGCGGAGAACGACTCCTCGAAGAGCCTCACCAGCTCTGCAGGGGGCGCCCCGGCGCCGGTGCGCACTGGCTCGCTCGCCGGATCGCCGACGATGACCCTGCGGCAGAGGGCGCGCAGCTCCCGCGCTCGTTCAGGAGGAAGGCTGCTGAGCAGCTTGGCCAGGGCGGAGCTGGCGGCGTCGCTCCACGGAAGGTCGCTCGCGGCCTGGGAGAGGCGCGCGGAGAGCCAGAGCGTCACGATCTCGGCGACCGAGAGGTGCACGGCGGTGACGCCCCGGCCCGCGTCGAGCCGGATCCCCCCGCCGGGGCCGGCCTCGCCCTCGATGTCGAGGCCGCGCTCCCTCAGCGTCGCGAGATCCCTGCGCACGGTGCGGGCGCTGACCCCGAGCGTCGCGGCCAGCTCACCGACCGTCGTCGCTCCCCGCGCGCGAAGCAGGTCGGAGAGCTCCATGACCCGGACGGCGCGCGACATATGGTGACAGAATCTGTCAGGGTCTCGCGCTAGTCAACGCCCATGTCCAACGTGGCGAACACCTGGCCAATCGGCCTCGGCGTCCTCACCGGCAGGTACCCATGGCCGACCGGCTGAAGGACCTCTTCGACGAGCGGTGCGTCCGCTCGATCTCCCGCAACCTCAGCTCGGCGCACCCTGGCCTCGACGAGCGGGGCTTCGCCCGCGACTGCCTGACCGGCCTCTCCGATCTGGAGCTCACGGGCCGCGCCTCCCACATCGCGGACGTCATGCACCACCACCTGCCGCAGCCCTTTCCGGAGGCCGCTCGCGTGATCGTCGCCTCGCTCGGGCCCGAGCTCGATCGGAGCGACGCGTTCGGCCTCGCGCCGCTGCAGTACATGCCGCACGTGTTCTATGTGGCGAAGCGCGGTCTCGATCACTTCGAGGACGCGATGACAGCGCAAGTCGAGCTGACGAAGCGGTTCTCCGCCGAGTTCAGCATCCGCGCGTTCCTGACGAGGTACCCCGACGCGACGCTCCGCCGGCTCCGCGCGTGGGCCGCCGACCCGAACGTCCATGTCCGGCGGCTCGTCTCCGAGGGGACGCGCCCGCGGCTGCCGTGGGCCCCGCGGCTCCGCGCCTTCCAGCAGGATCCAGGCCCGGTCATCGAGCTGCTCGAGCTTTTGAAGGACGATCCGGAGCGCTACGTGCAGCGCTCCGTCGCCAACAACATCAATGACATCGGCAAGGACCACCCGGACATCGCGGCGAGCCTCTGCCGGCGCTGGCTCGAGGGCGCGCCGCCCGGGCGGCAATGGATCGTGCGCCACGCGCTGCGCTCGCTCGTCAAGAAGGGTGATCGCGGCGCGCTCGACGCGCTCGGCTTCGGCGCGGCGCCGAGCGTCGCGATCGCCTCGGCGGCGCTGTCCCCGCGATCGGTGAGGCTCGGCGGAGAGCTACGCTTCTCGTTCGAGCTCGCGTCGACGGCGCCGCGCGACCAGGAGCTCGTCGTCGACTGCGCCGTGCACTTCGTGAAGGCGAACGGCTCGACGCGGCCAAAGGTCTTCAAGCTGCGGAAGCTCGTCCTGCCGCCGTCGGGTCGAGCCGAGATCACCGGCAAGGTCTCCTTCGAGGAGATGACGACCCGCCGTCACTATCCCGGTCGCCACAGCATCGATGTGATGGTCAACGGCGTGGCGCACCCCCTCGGGCACTTCGATGTGCGCCGGTGACCGAGCGAAGAAAGAGAGTGAACAGGGAGGCAGGGAGACGGGGAGATTTGTGGGATTTTACTCCCCGTCTCCCCGTCTCCCTGTGAATTTTCCCGAACAAGAAAGTAGAGAGGATGCTTCAGAGCGAAGGGAGGTGGCGTCCCTGAAGGCGCGGGCGCCGCGCAGAGCCGTTGCGCGGGTCGGGGTCCGCGTCTATGAGGCGGGAGATGAAGGACTGGGAAGCGCTCTTCGCAAAGAAGCTCGAGGAGACCGACCTCGGCAAGGATCCGGCCCATGATCTGGCGCATTTCGCGAGGGTCGTCGCCACGGCCAAGGCGCTCGCGGCGGACGAAGGGGCAAGGCTCGAGATCGTCGTCCCCGCGGCGTGGCTGCACGATCTCGTCAACGTCCCCAAGAACGACCCCAGGCGCTCCCAGGCGTCGCGGCTCTCCGCGGAGGAGGCGCTCTGCTTCCTGCGGAGCGTGGAGTACCCCGAGGCGTTCCTCCCCGACATCGCCCACGCCATCGAGAGCCACAGCTACAGCGCGGGGATCGCGCCGACGACCCTCGAGGCCAGGGTGGTCCAGGACGCCGACCGCCTCGACGGCCTGGGGGCGATCGGGATCGCCCGCTGCTTCGCCGTGGGCGGCCTGCTCGGCGTGCGGTTCTACGATCCAGGGGACCCGTTCGCCGAGCGGAGGCCGTGGGACGACCGGGTGAACGCGATCGACCACTTCCACGTGAAGCTGTTCAAGACCGCCGAGAGCCTCACGACGGCCGCAGGGCGCCGCGAGGGCGCGCGACGCGCGGAGTTCATGAGACAGTACCTCGCTCGCCTCGCGCTGGAGATCGGCGGCGAGATGGCGGCTGACGTAAGCTGACGTAAGCTTACGTTAGCTGACGCGAGCCGACGTCAACTGACCGTCAGACGACGTCAGCCCGCGCCCGCGACCGTCACCGCGGCCGCCACGGCCACCGGGATCGTGAAGTTGTCGTCCATCCGCGTGGAGAACAGCTCGGTCGCCGCCCCGGCAAGGCCCGCGACGGCGGCCAGGAGGAGCCGCGAGGAGAGCGACGCCGGGCCGAGCGCCCACATCACGGCGAGGGCGCTCAGCGCGCCCGCCACGAAGAAGGCGAGCGTGCCCTCCAGCGAGCGGCCGTCGCGCAGCCGCGTGCGGCCGAAGCGGCGGCCGATGAGGGCCGCCGCCGGGTCGGCCACCGCCAGCACCACCACGGCGAGCGACTGGCTCAGCCGCGTCCCGAACAGCGCCAGCAAGAAGAGCGCTGTCACGTACCAGGTCGACGAGTTCACCCGGTAGCGCTCGTGCGGGTGCGCCACGAGCCGGAAGACCCCCATCAGCCGCTCATTGACCCGCTCGCTGACCCGGCGGGCGATCTCCATCGACCACACCGCCACGACGAACGCGCCGCTCGCGGCCACGAGCCAGCCGCGCTCCGGCAGCAGCTGGATCAGCCCGAGCACCAGGAGCCCCATGCCCACGTGCCACAGGCTGCGCGCATGGTTCGTCGGCCTGACGCTCGGCGGCGCGCCGACCACGCCGCGGAGCGTCAGCAGCAGCGACTCGTAGGCAGGCTGCACCTCTCGCTGGAACGCAATCCACGCCGCCTTGGGCGAGGGTGTTCCGGTCGGGGTCGCCCGCTCGACCGCCGCGAGCAGCACGCGGAGCCGCTCGCGGAGCCGCTCGATCGTGCCCCCGGCATCGTCGCGCTCGGCCGCCACGACGAGCTCGCGGAGCCGCGACGCCACCCGCTCGACCCGGGCGCGAACCTCGGGTTCGTCATGGAAGACGAAGACGGCGGGATCGACCTGACGCAACAGTACGCAGAGCTCTTCGGAGACGAGCTTGGTCTCGATGTGCAAGGCGTGAATCACGTTGGGTTTTGCGAAGATAATCGCCGGGGGTCGGGCGCCATGTCAGCGCTTCGTCATACCGGCACCCCGCACGTGAGCTGGCTCGCGGCGCCAGCCCTGCATGAGTCCGCACCACACGAGCTCGCACCGCACGAGCCGGCCCTGCACGACGCGCCGCGCGAGCCCGCACCCCGTGAGCCGGCGCCGCACGACGCGCCGCGCGAGCCCGCCCCCCCGCGAGCCGGCCCTGCACGACGCGCCGCGCGAGCCGACCCGACGCCGTCCGGGTCCCGGCGCCGCTCGCGGGCGCGACAACCACTCGCGGGCGCGACAACCGCTCGCGGGCGCGACAACCGCTCGCGGGCGCGACAACCGCTCGCGGGCGCGACAACCACTCGCGGGCGCGACAACCACTCGCGGGCGCGACAACCACCCTCCTGCCCACCCGGCGGCGACCGAGGGAACCGCTCGGCTCGCCTCGCGAGGACACATGACACGGCAATTCATGGATTCATGCAATGCGCCAGCAAGGAGTGCTTCTCTATTCCATCCTGGTCCCGGCGCCGCGTGACTCGCGCTCTCGGGAGCGCCCGGACGAAATCGCATGAGAGGCGCCTTACGACGCCGGACGGAGCGAGAGCCGTCGCGCTTTCCCTGCGCGCACGCTGGGGCTAGGTTGCCTCGCGCCGCGGATTCGACGGGTGGGCGCGAGGCGCCCGGGGAGGAAGCGCGCGGCCTACCCGCGCGCGGCCGGTCATGCGTCGTCCGCTCGGAGTCGGAGAATCGAGGAACATGAAGGTCTCAGTTCGGTACACCGCGCTGTCGCTCGCGCTGCTCGCAGGCCCCATCGCCCACGCGCGGGAGCGCCCGGACTACGATGCCTACTTCAAGGCCCCACCCGCGCCGCCCGTCCGCGCGGCGCGCCGCGCGCGCGTCATCGACGTCGACGAGCGCGCGTCGACGCCGGGCGCCGTCGTGGCGTCGACCGATCCGCAGCGCGGGGTGCCCACCTTCGTGTGGGCGACGGCCCCGGGCCACCGCCCGCCGGCCGCGACCCACGCGACGCCCGAGGCCGCGGCCCGGTGGTACGTGCAGCGGTACGCGCGCCTCTACGGTCTTCCGCAGGCCGCGCTCGACACGGCCGTTGTGCGCCACATCCACGACACCGGGCGCGGCGGCATCGTCGTGACGCTGGGCCAGGACGTCGACGGGATCCCGGTCTTCCGGAGCGGGCTGAAGGTGCTCATGAAGCGCGACCTCGGGCTCGTCGCCCTCGCGGGCAACCTCCACGCGTCGGCCGTCCCCCTTTCGCCCGGCGCCGCCTCGCCGGCGGCCGGCTCGCTCCGCGGCCGGGCGTTCTCCGGCTCGCCGGCGCAGGCGGTCGTCCGCGCCCTGCGCGACGCGCACAGCATCGACGTCAAGACGGCCGACCTCCGCGAGCTCGGCGAGGCGAAGGGCGGGTATCGGCTCTTCGACATCGCGGACACCGATCACGCGCGCCAGCGCGCCGGGAGCCTGCGCTTCACGCAGCCGGCGCGGGTCAGGAAGGTGCTCTTTCCGCTGCCCGACCGGCTCGTCGCCGGCTACTTCGTCGAGCTCGTCTCGGGCGACGCCGGCGGCACGAGCTCCTCGGCGTACGCCTGGGTGTTCGGGGCCGGCGACGGGCAGCTGCTCTCCCGGGAGAACCTGTCCCACGCCGCGTTCGATTACCGGGTCTGGGCGGAGGAAGGGGGCGATCACAGGCCGCTCGACGGCCCCCTCGCGGATCTGTCGCCGCACCCGACCGGGCGGCCCGACGGCCACGTCCCTCGGTTCGTCGCGCCGAGCCTCATCTCCATCGATGGCTTCAACACGAACCTCGACGGCGGGGCCGATCCGTGGCTGCCGGCCGGCGCGACCTCGACCCGCGGCAACAACGTCGACGCCTACGCGGACCACAACGCGCCCGACGGGTTCTCCAGCGGCGATCTCCGCGCGGCGCTCTCGGGGCCGGGCTCGTTCGACCACATCTATGACCCGCTCGCCGAGCCGCTCGCCACGCCCGAGCAGACCATGGCGGCCGTCACCCAGATCTTCTACGTCACGAACTGGCTCCATGACTGGTACTACGACTCCGGCTTCACCGAGGCCGCGGGCAACGCCCAGCGCGACAACCTCGGTCGGGGCGGCCTCGACGGCGATCCGCTGCTCGCGGAGGCGCAGGACGACGCGACCGGCGGCAGCCGCGACAACGCGAACATGGACGCGACGTACGACGGCGCGTCGCCCCGGATGCAGATGTACCTGTGGTCCGGGCCGGATCAGCGCTCGCTGAGCGTCACGCCGCTGAACGCCAGCTACGCGTCGAACACCGCCCTGTTCGGGCCGCGGCGCTACGAGGTCACCGGCGAGCTCGCCCTCGCCCTCGACGGCGTCGAGCCCCGCGGCGACGCGTGCGGGCCGATCACGAGCGACGTGGCCGGCAAGATCGCCCTCGTCGACCGGGGCGGGTGCACCTTCGCCGAGAAGGCAGAGAGCGCGCAGGCGGCAGGCGCCATCGGCGTGATCATCGCCAACAGCCGCGAGAGCGACGGGGCCCCGCGGCTGTCCGGCGAGGCCCCCGAGGTGACGACCCCCGCCCAGAGCGTCTCGCACGAGGACGGCAGCGCGCTCAAGGCGGCGCTCGCCGCCGCGGACGCGCCGCTCACGGTCACCATGACCCGCGAGCCCGGCGTCGAGCGCGACGGCACGATCGACAACAGCATCGTGGCGCACGAGTGGGGCCACTACATCCACCTCCGCCAGGTCGCCTGCGGCACGAAGATGTGCGGCGCGCAGAGCGAGGGGTGGGGCGACTTCATCGCCCTGCACATGGCGCTGCGCGACGGCGACGACCTCGACGGCGTCTTCCCGCTCTCGAGCTACGGGAGCGCGGCGCTCGGCGACAGCTACTTCGGCATCCGCCGCGCCCCCTACTCCGTCGACTTCACGAGGAACGGGCTGACGTTCAAGCACATCTCGGAGGGCGCCCGCCTCCCCGACCACCCGCTCAACGGCTCGTCCTCCGACAACTCCGAGGAGCACAACGCCGGAGAGGTCTGGGCGAGCATGCTGTTCGAGGCCTACGTCGGGCTGATCCGGCACGGCAGCGGCCTGACCCCGCCGCGCGCGTTCGAGCAGACCCGGCGGCGGATGAGCGATTACGTGGTGGCCGGCATGCAGCTCGCGCCGGTGAGCCCGACGTTCACCGAGCAGCGCGACGCCCTGCTCGCGGCCGCGCTCGCCAGCGATCAGGGCGACTTCCTGGCGATGGCGGAGGCGTTCGCCCGGCGCGGCGCCGGCACGTGCGCCGTGTCCCCGCGCGCCGACTCGCGCGATTTCTCCGGCGTCGTGGAGAGCTTCAGCGTCCAGCCCGAGATCTCGCTGGTCCGGGCGGAGCTCGACGACAGCGCCGGCTCCTGCGACCGCGACGGCCTGCTCGACGCGGAGGAGTCCGGCACGATCACGATCGAGATCGTCAACCGCGGCGCGGCGCCCCTGACCGGGGCGGTGGCGTCCATCGAGGTGCCTTCCGCCGGGGTGACGTTCCCGGACGGCGCGCGCGCGTCGTTCGGCGACATCGCGCCGTTCGCGACCGGGACCGCGACCGTGGCAGTGAAGCTCGACCGGACCGTGGCGCCCGCCGAGGACCTCGAGCTCGGCCTGACGCTGAAGAGCGCCGCGGCGTGCACGCCGGTGCGGGTGGAGGCGCTGGTGCGCCGCGTGAACTTCGACGAGCTGCCGGGGTCCTCGGCGGTCGACGACGTGGAGGCGCAGCGCACGACCTGGCGCGTCGAGGGGCTCTCCAGCGAGCTCGTCTGGTCGCGCGCCGAGGGCACCTCGCCGGACCGCGTGTGGCGCGGCGTCAACCTCGGGAGCGTGTCCGACACGGCGCTCGTGTCGCCGGCCCTGGAGGTCAGCGAGTCCGAGCGCTTCGTGCTGACGTTCGCGCACCGGCACCGGTTCGAGACGAGCGACGAGACGTCCTGGGACGGCGCGGTGGTCGAGCTCAGCGCCGACGGCGGCGCGACATGGCGGGACATCGGGGGTCGCGCGCAGCCCGGCTACAGCGGGAGGGTCACCGCCGAGTCGGGCAATCCGCTGGGCAGGCGGAGGGCCTTCGTCGGCCAGAGCCCCTCGTGGCCCGAGGTCGACCACGTGGCGATCGACCTGGGGACCACGTTCGCCGGGGAGACGGTGCAGGTGCGGTTCCGCGTCGGCACGGACGCGGCCGCGGGCGACGCCGGCTGGGAGCTCGACGACATCGGGTTCGCGGGCCTGAAGAACAAGCCGTTCGCGACGGTGGTCGAGGACACCGCCTCCTGCCAGGGCGGGCCCGTGGCCGACGCGGGGGTGGACCAGGCGGTCGCGATCGGCGAGCTCGTGACGCTCGACGCCTCGGGGAGCTCGGACCCCGAGGAGGACGCGCTGACGTTCTCCTGGGTGCAGACGGCGGGGCCCGCGGTCGAGCTGATCGGCGAGGGCGCGCGGGCGACCTTCGTGGCGCCCGAGGTCGCCGCGACGACGGCCCTGTCGTTCGAGGTGACGGTCAGCGACGGGATCCTGGAGGCGACCGACCAGGTCAGCGTGGTGGTCGATCCGGCGAAGGAGCCGGAAGCTGGAGGCGAAGGCTGCGGGTGCGCGATCCCGGGGGGCGCGCCGCGCGGGCCGATGGCCGCGCTCGGTGCCGCCGCGGCGCTCGCGGCGTTCGCGAGGAGGCGGCGCCGGGTGAGCGATGAGCCATGAGCCATGAACCATGAACCCTGAGCGATGAGCCCGGCAGCTGACATGGGAGGCGTAAGTTTCACCCATTGACGCCCGCGGCCCGGTCCCCCACGGTGGCCGGTAAGCATGGGACTCAGCAACGCTCCGCCCGCCTCTCCCGTCGTGACGGCCGACCAGGCGCTGGAACGCCTGATCGAGGGCAACCGGCGCTTCGTGGACAACATCCGCGGCGAGCACGTCATGATGGGACAGCGGGCGCGGGCCGCCCTCGTGGAGGGGCAGCAGCCCTTCGCCATCATCCTCAGCTGCTCGGACTCGCGGGCGCCGTCGGAGCTCATCTTCGACCAGGGGCTCGGGGACCTGTTCGTCATCCGGGTCGCGGGCAACGTGGTGGCGCCCTCGCTCGTGGGCAGCGTGGAGTTCGCCGCCGCCGCCTTCGGGACCCGCCTTGCCGTGGTGATGGGCCACTCGCGTTGCGGCGCCATCGACGCCACGCTGTGCGAGCTGCTCCACGAGGACAACGGCGGCCCCGTCACCGACAACATCCGCGATATCGTCGAGCGCTGCCGAGCTCCCGTCGAGACGGTGGTGAGCGCCGCCGGCCGCGACGCCGACAGGAGCTTTCTCCTGCGCGAGGCGGTGCGCGCCAACGTGCGCAACTCATGCGATCACCTCCGGCACGGCAGCCGGCTCCTCGAGCGGCTGTGCACCGAGGAAGGCATGCTGATCGTGGGCGCCGAGTACGCCCTCGAGACCGGCAAGGTGACGTTCCTCCCGCGCGCGTGACGAGCCGGCGCGCCTCGTCGCTGCACGCCAGTCGGCGCCTCGGCGCATGAGGCGAGTCGAGCGTTCCGTCGATGTTGCAGGCCATCGTCCAGGCGAGTCCGGCCGAGAGCACATGAGCGCCGCCGCGGACATAAGCACACGAATCCGCCGGGTTGTTCTCTCTTTTCAAGCCCAGAACGGAGGCGTACCATGACCTCTCCAGCATCGACGAGGGCGGTCCCAGCGAGTCCGTCCGCAGGAATCTGAACGTGCAGGAGGGGGGGCCTGATGCACTTCACCGAACGTGCCTGCGTATCACCGCCTGAGCACCCGGACGCGACGCCGCGGGAGATAACGGTCGACTCGGGGATGACCGTGCTGAACGCGCTCATGAAAGGCGCGATATCGGGTCAGCCGGCCAATTACGTCCACGGGTACAGGGTCGGAGTCGAAGACATCCCTGCTCCGATCCTCGGGCTGGACGACGCCGAGCTCGTGATCGTGGCGAACGAGAGGGCGCGGGATCTGCTCCGGCTCGGGCTGTACGGCTGGGAAGGGCAGCCCGCCCAGGCGGTGCTGAACTTCAGCTGCAGCCTCCGCGAAGAGCTCAGCAACCGCGACGGAGGCGTGCACACCTACAACCTCGAGCTCTGGAACGAGCACGGCACGCCCCGGCCGACCACGCTGACGGTCCGGCGCCTGTCGGGACGCGGCCCGCTCCGTTATCTGTGCCTGATATCGCCCGCGGACGGCGCCGGCGCCGCGGGCGGACCGTCGAGCGACCAGCTCGCCGCGATGGGCCAGATGATCGCCGGCTTCGCGCACGAGGTCCGCAACCCGCTCGCGGCGCTGAAGTCCATCGTCGAGGATCTCTCGGCAGAGCCCGCGGCCGAGGAGCAGTGGGGCCGGGACATCTCGCGCCTCAGCGGCCTCATCGCCCGCATCGAGCGGCTCGTGCGCAGCTCGCTCCGCCTCGTGCAGCCCGAGCGGCCCATCCGCAAGGAGCACGACGCAAGCCTGCTCGTGGCGAGCGCCCTGGATCTGCTCGGCGCCCGCCTGCGCACGACGCCCGGCGGTCCTATCCGGGTCTCGTGCGACGCCGAGGCCCCCACCGTCGTCATCGACGAGCACCAGATGGTGCAAGTGCTCGTCATCCTGCTCGAGAACGCGATCGAGGCCGCCGGCAGCGCGGATCAGGTCCGGGTCCGCATCCACGATGGACCGCCCGAGGACGGCGAGCCATCGATCGGCCGCGGCGGGCGGGTCTACGTCGACATCGAGGACGATGGGCCGGGGATACCGCACGACATCCTGAGCCAGATATTCAACCCCTTCTTCACGCGCAAGGCGCGGGGGACCGGGCTCGGCCTCTCGATCGCCCTCAAGCTGCTCCGCGAGAACCAGGGGAGGGTCCGGATCCGGTCGACGGTGGGGCGCGGCAGCGTCTTCTCCATCGAGCTGCCGGGGACTGGATGACGCGGCTCCTCGTCGTCGATGACGACGATGACGTGCGACACGCGATCTCCCGGGCGCTGGAGAAGCAGGCGAGCGGGATGTTCATGGCGGCGACGGCGCGCGAGGCGCTCGCCATCGCGACGCAAGCGACCGTCGACGTCGTCGTCCTCGACCTCGGGCTGCCGGACGCGGAGGGCGCCGCGGTCCTGACCGCGCTCCTCGGCGCCGATCCGAGCTGCCGCGTCGTCGTCCTGACGGGCCGCGACGACGCGCGCGCGGCCGTGGGCGCGCTGCGCGCGGGCGCCGCCGATTACCTGGTCAAGCCCTTCGAGCGGGAGGAGCTCTTGCGCGCGGTCGCCCGCGCCGGCGAGGAGTCGGCCCTGCGCCGCGAGGTGCAGCAGGCGAGGCAGGCCATCCAGGACCGAGGCCTCGTGGGGGCCTCCCCGACGTGGACGCGCGTGCTCGACGAGCTCCACCTCCTCGCCGAGCGCTCGCGCGCCTCGGTGTTGATCACGGGGGAGTCGGGCACCGGAAAGGAGCTCGTCGCGCGCCTCCTCCACGCGTCGAGCCCGCGCTCCGCCGGCCCGTTCGTGACCGTCAACGCGGCCTGCCTCCCGGCGCAGATCCTCGAGTCCGAGCTCTTCGGCCACGAGGCCGGGGCGTTCACCGACGCGCGCTCGTCGCGGCAGGGGCTGTTCGAGCTGGCCCACCGCGGGACGCTGTTCCTCGACGAGATCGGCGAGTTCCCCCTCGAGCTCCAGCCGAAGCTCCTGCGCGTCCTCGAGGGTCACCCGTTCCGCAGGGTCGGCGGGCAACGGGAGCTCCTGACCGACGTGCGCGTCGTCTCGGCGACGAACCGCGATCTGCAAGCGATGGTGGCGGCGGGGACGTTCCGGGAGGATCTCTATTTCCGCCTCGGCGTGTTCCAGCTGTCGCTGCCGGCGCTCCGGCACCGCACCGGCGACGTCCGCAGGCTGGTCGTGCACTGGATAGCGGCGCTCGGGGCCGAGATGGGGCTCCGCGCGACGACGATCACGCCGCGCGCGGTCGCGCTGCTGGAGCTCTACGGCTGGCCCGGCAATGTCCGCGAGCTCCGGAACGTCATCGAGCGCGCGCTCGTGCTCGCGCGCGGCGGCGTCATCGACGTCGAGCACCTGCCGCCGGAGATCGGCGCCGCCGCGCCCGCGCCCCCTGCGCCGTCCGCCGCCGGCGCCATGGCGCTCCCTCCCGCCGCCGTGGCGCCCGCGGCCGACACCACCCTGTCGCTCGAAGCGGCCGTCCGTCGTCACATCCTCTCGGTCTATGCCGCGCACAGCGGCAACGTGACGCGCACCGCCGGCGCCCTCGGCATCACCCGAGTCTGCCTGCGGCGACACCTGCGACTCTACCTCACGGACCAGGAACGGAGCGCGGCGAGCACCTGAGCCCCGCACGGGTGGCTCGGCGCTGTCCCAGCGACGTCCGCGCCGCGCGGAGGCGCGCGCGCTCGCGCTCCGGTGGTTCGCGGCGGCCGCCATGGTCCGCGATTGACCGGCTGGTCCGCGCCGAGCCGGTACGCGCGTGACCGCCGGTCACGGCCTGCCCGCCGCGGCTCCGTGATTGTCCGCGGATACAGCGCCTCGGCGCGGCGGCGGCGCGCGGCACGGCGCCTGCTTGACCTGTTCGACGGGAGCGCAGGCGCGAGCCATCCGATGGAGTCCGAAGCGATGAGCGACGAACCGATGGACGACGCGAAGCTGCGCATCATCCTCGTCGATGACGAGGAGGCGCTGGTCTGGTCGCTGTCCAACCGCATCATCAAGCAGCGACCCGGCTATGCGGTGGAGTCGGTGACGGACGGGCACGCGGCGCTCCGGCTCTTCGATTCGGGGCCGGTCGATCTCCTGATCACCGACATCTGCATGCAGGGGATGCACGGGCTCGAGCTCATCATGGCTGCGCGCAAGCTCCTGCCGGCGCTGCCGGTGATCGTCATGACGGCCTATCCGACCGCCGATATCCACCGGGAGGTCGCGATGCGGGGATCGATCGAGTACCTCGAGAAGCCGTTCGAGTTCGAGCGCTTCCTTCGGAGCGTCGATGAGGTGCTGGAGCGGAAGCGGGTCGGCTTCTCCGGGGCCATCTCGGTCCAGACGCTCCCCGACATCGTGCAGCTCTACGCCCTGTCCAACGCGACCGGCGTGCTCCGGGTCCGCCACCGGACGGGCGAGGGGCGCATCTGGTTCGAGCGCGGGAGGATCGTCCACGCGTCGACCTCCACGGCGGCCGGCGTCGACGCCTTCTACCAGGTCATGCTCTGGAGCGGGGGCGAGTTCACCATGCAGCTCGGGCTGAAGGCGCCCGAGCAGACGATCCACGCCAGCTGGACCGAGCTCATCATGGAGAGCTGCCGGCTCATCGACGAGCGCCGGCGCACGCTGGAGTCCTCGACCGGACCGGCCTCCAAGGCCGGGTGGAGCCTCGCCACGACGCCGGGCGCCGGCGCACAGGAGGGACATTCGGCCACGGGCCCGCCGACGATGCGCGTCGGAGCGGCGCCGCCCGCGAGCCATGGCGGCGATCACTTGATTATCGACATGATCTGGGACGACGAGACCTTGTCAACGCAGGAGGAACCCATGGACATCAAGCAATGCCTCAGCAGGTTGAACAGCATCGACGGCTTTGTCGGCGCAGCGCTCGTCGACTCCGAGAGCGGGATGCTGCTCGGCCAGGAGGGCGGCGGCTCGCTCAACCTCGAGATCGCCGGCGCGAGCAACACCGAGGTGGTGAGGGCCAAGCGCAAGGCGATCCGCAACCTCAACCTGAAGGACGACATCGAGGACATCCTGATCTCGCTCTCCAAGCAATATCACCTGTTAAGGCCGCTGCGGAGCAAGCAATCGCTCTTCTTCTACGTGGCCCTCGACCGCGCGCGGGCCAACCTGGCGATGGCGAGGATCACGCTGGCGGAGATCGAGAGAGAGCTCACGCTCTAGCGCTCCGAGATCAGGGGTTGATGCGGCTCCGGCGCAGGACGAGCGGGAGCGACTCGAACCCGAGCGGCATCATCGCCCGCGTCTGCCGCAGCGGAGGCGCCTCGCCGGGCGTGATGGACGCATAGCAGTCGAGGAGCGCGTTCAGGGCGATCCGCGCCTCCATCCGCGCCAGCGCCGCGCCGATGCAGAAATGGGTCCCCTGTCCGAACGCCAGGTGCTCCGCCGGAGGCCGGTCGAGCCGGAACGCGTCCGGCTCCTCGAAGACGGCCGGATCCCGGTTCGCCGCGCCGAACACGACGTCGACCAGGTGCCCGGCCGGTATCATCACGCCGCTCACCTCGACCGGCCGCGTGGCGACGCGCAGGAGGCGCTGCACCGGGCTCGAATGGCGCAGCGTCTCCTCGATGATCGGCTCCACGAGGCTCCGATCCTGCTGCGCGCGCCGGTAGAGCTCGGGCCGCTCGGACAGGAGGTGCGCCATGTTGCCGATGAGGTTCGTCGTGGTGTCGTTGCCGGCGACGAGCAGGCCGACGCAGAAGCCGACCGCCTCGGGCGTGTCGAGGCGCGCGCCGTCGATCTCGGCCTCGACGAGCGCCGAGATGAGATCGCCTGACGGCGCGCGCCGCCGCGCCTCGAGCTCCTCCGCGAAGAAGTCGACCATCGCCTTGCCGCGGCTCGCGCGCTCCTCCGCCGGGATACCGCTGTAGGACATCACGGACTCGGACCAGCTCCGAAATTGCACATAGCGCTCCGCCGGGATACCGAGCAGGGTGGCGATCACCATCATCGGCAGGGGCATCGCGTAGGCGCCCATGAGGTCTGACGGCCCGTCGCCCGTCGCCTCGAGCAGCGAGGCGGCGAGGCGGCCAATCCACGGCTCGAGCTCCGCGATGCGCCGCGGCGTGAACGTCCGGCTGACGAGCCTGCGGAGGTGGGTGTGCCGGGGCGGATCGTCGTGCAGCAGCGTGATCCGCGGCAAGACACGGATCTTCTCGGTGACGTTCGACGAGAACGTCTGGGGATCCCGCAGCGCGGCGAGCACCTCCGCGTGGCGCAGGAGCGCGTAGGACCGGATTGGCTCGCCGAGGCCCGCGGCGCCGCCCGCGGGCACGCGCGCATAGAGCACCGGAGATCGCCCGCGCAGCGCGCGGTACGCGGGGTAAGGATCGGCTATCACCGAAGGCGCGGAGAGGTCGATCTGCTCGGGCGAGGGGCTCGGGGCGGTCTCGGTTTCCATGTCGAGCTCAGAGCGGCGCGGCCGCGCTGCCGGACAGCACATCCAAGCGGTTCGTGGAAGTCAAGTCCTTTCCCTGGCGTGACGACAGCATAGGTGACCCCATGGAGCTCCGGGCGGCATCCGCGCGATCAACGTCCGATCACCGTCATGAGGAGCGCAGTCTTCGCATCTCGCCCGACCCCCTCGCCTCGCGGCGTTCCGGGCCGAACGGATTGAACAGCATCCTGGACGCCGATCTCGATCACACATCGGGAATGGCCTTAGCGCGAGTTCCGGATCTACCCGGCCTCAGCCGGAGATGTGCGGCTTGTAATCTCGCAATGCAAGCTGGAACCCTCGCTGGGATCGAAGCATTTGGACATCTCCGGGCGCTCGTCATCGCGCTCGCGGGTCCTGAGAGGGGTGAGTCCGCTGACGCCGATTCTTGGTCAAAGTACATGCGCGATCCACGGCCCCTACGAACGAGGTGAGCACCGGTAGGAGGCCTGAATCGGGCTTGGGGGAGGGCAACATTCGTCATGACACAGTATTACACGAGTTCACGCGACACGTGGGAGGCAGCCTATCTCTACTCCCCCGAGGCGCTGTTCGTAGCGAATGTCGACGGCACGCTGTCGCACTGGAGCGAGTCATTCGGCCGCACGGTCGGGCACGCGGCCACGCCGGGGACGGCGTTCTTCCAGCTCTTCCACGACGACGACCGGGAGGCGGCCCGGGCGAAGTGGTCCGGGCTCCTGGAGGCGACCGGGGCCGTCGAGCTCCGCGGGCGGGTGATGACGGCCGGGAACGTGTATGCGTCCTTCTCCTGCGTGCTGCGCAGAGCGCCGCACGGCCAGGCGGTCTACGGCTCGCTGCACGCGGCGTCCGGCGCCGACGATCACCCCGTTGCCGAGCCGGGGAAGGGAGAGGACGCGGACATGCTCCGCGCCCTCTCCGACAACCTCCCTGTCATCGTCTGGTCATGCGACGCGGCGGGCGTCATCACCCGCCACGACGGGAGGGGCCTGGCGGGGCTCGGCCTCAAGCGGGGGCAGCTCGTCGGGACGAACCTGTTCGACGTCTTCGCCAACGCTCCCGAAGGCACGGAGAACGTGAGGAGGGCGCTCCGCGGGTCTCCCTCCCATTCGATGAGCCACGTCCCCACCAACAATTCGTTCTGGGAGAACTGGATGGTGCCGATCCAGAGTCCGCTCGGAAACGTCGAGTCCGTGATCGGGCTCTCGCTCGATGTCTCGGAGGCGAAGAGAGCGGAAGAGGAGCTCCGGCTGCGGCTGCTTCAGATCCAGAAGCAGCAGGAGGTCATCGGCAAGCTCTCGACGCCCATCATCCAGGTCTGGGACGGCGTGGTCGCGCTGCCGATGGTCGGCGTCGTCGACAGCGCGAGGACGGCCGACGTCATGCAGAACCTGCTCGACGAGATCGTCCGCACCAGCGCGCGGTATGCCATCCTGGATCTCACGGGCGTCGAGATGGTGGACACGCAGGTCGCGAATCACCTGATCAAGCTCGTGAACGCCATCCGGCTCCTCGGCGCGGGCGGGATCATCTGCGGCATCAGGCCGTCGGTCGCGCAGACGATCGTCGAGCTGGGCCTCGATCTGAACAGCATGGTCACGCGGTCGAACCTGCGGGCTGGAATCATGTTCTGCATCAACCAGATGCGCCAGCCCGCGTCGACGCCGGCGACGAACGGCCCCTCGGGCCGCTGACCCGCGGCCCCTCCCCTCCTGCTCGCGCGTCATGCTCTCCCTGGGTCGAACCGACCAAGACAGCTTCCCCACCGCGGCCGGAGAGCTGCCGGTGCTCGGTCACCTGCCCGTCCTTTACCGGGACGCCATCGGCCTGCTGCGCCGCAGCAGGAGCGCGCTGGGCCCGCTCTTCTGGGTCAACCTCGGGTTCGCGCAGCGCCGGCTCTTCTATGTCGGAGCCGACGCCCTCGATCTCCTGCGCGCGCCCGAGGTGGTCATGGACCATCCGGAGCACCTCGAGGGGATCGTGGGCCGCTCGATGGCCGCGCAGGACGGGCCCCTGCACCGGCACATGCGCTCGGCCATCAACCCCTCGTTCTCCCCGCAGGGGTTCGCCAGGAAGGCCGCCGCCTCCATCGCCTCCGCGATCGCCGCGAACATCGATGCCTGGCTCCAGCAAGAGAGCTTCGCGGTCCATCCCGCCATGCGGGATCTGACCCTCGACATCATCCTTCGCATCTGCGGCGTCCCGACAGGGGACGTGCGCGCCTGGAGCCGGGCCTATCGCGAGCTGTTCCTGGGTGTTTACCCCATCCCGGGCCGTCTGCCGGGCATGCCCGCGTACCGCTCGGATCGCGCGCGCGCCTGGATAGACGACCGCCTGCGGAAGCTCCTTGCGCTCGCTCGCGGGGGCGGCGCCGCGGGCTCTCTCGTCGAGATGCTCTCGAATGCTCGCGACGACGAGGGCGAGCCCCTGTCGGACCAAGGCATCGTCGACAACCTTCGCGCGATATTGCTCGCCGGACACGAGACAAGCGCCTCCATCCTGGCCTGGATCGTCATCGTCCTGTCGCGCCGGAGCGAGGTGTGGAGCGCGCTCTGCGACGAGCACGCGGCCGCGCCGGACGCGCCCGTGCCCATGTCCGCGAGAGAGGCGGACCGGCTCCCCGTCGCCAACGCCATCTTCCGGGAAGTCCTGCGGATGTACACGCCGGTCTGGTTCATTCCCCGGACGGTCACCGAGACGATCACGCTGAACGGCAGACGCATCCCTCGACATACGCCGCTGGCCCTCAGCCCCGCGCAGTTCGGTTATGATTCATCGCTGTTCCCGGACCCCGACCGCTTCGATCCGAGCCGCTGGAGAGATCGCGCGAACCCACCAGGTCCGCTGGAGCTGGCCGCGTTCGGCGGGGGGCCGCACTTCTGTCTTGGATACAACGTCGCTTGCATCGAGGCGCTCCAGCTTCAGTTCATCCTCGTCCGGGCGTTGCGCCGCGCCGGGGTCGTTCCACACTTGGAGGGCGCTTCACCGAAGCACGTGTACTTCCCGACCGGGCACCCGACGGCCGCGACACGGGTCGCCTTTCGCCGGTGCTGAACGGGAAGAGCCCGAGCCCCCCGACGCATCGAGCCATCGACCGCGATCGCCGGCGGGGCGACGCCGCTCACCATGAACACGGTCGCCGGCGGCAACCGGCCCTCACCGGGTGGATCAGCACATGAACACCTCACCACATTCGAGTCCTTCCGATCACGCTCTGGCCGTCCTTCGCGAGCTCGTGGCGGAGCTCGGGCGAGGCGGGGGTCTCGTCAGCCCGTCGGTGTACGACACCGCCACCGTGCTGATGTTCGATGTCTTTCCCGATGCCAGGGCGAGCATCATCCCATGGCTCCTGGATCAGCAGCGGTCGGATGGGGGCTGGGGGCTCTCGTCGGTCCCACGCGCGCGCGATCTCCCGACGCTGGCGTCGCTCGTGGCCCTCCATCCCTACCGCGAGCTCATGCCGCAGGTGCGCCGCGCCTGCGAGGGGGGCCTCGCGTTCCTGCGCGACCAGGCGGCGCACTGGGGGACGTCCTTGCCGGACGACATCCCTGTCGGGCTGGAGCTGCTCATGCCCAGGCTGCTCGACCGGGCCTCCTCGCTCGGCCTCGGCGTCGATTGGGGCCCGTACAGGGCGCTCATCGCGCTCGGCGAGCGGCGCCGGGCCTTGATCGGCAAGGCCCGGCCGGGGGCCGGCAGCGCGGCGTCGCACTCGTGGGAGGGCTGGGGGAGCGGCCCCTCGCCCGACCTCCTCGACGTGAGCGGCGGCGTCGGGCACAGCCCCGCGGCAACGGCCGCCTGGCTTCACGCGTCCCGGGACAAGGTCGGCCTCGCGGCCGCACGAGCGGCGGCGCGCGAGTACCTGCTTCGAGCGAGCGACGCGACCGAGGTCGGGATCCCCGGCGTCGTCCCCACGGTGTGGCCCATCGGCCGATTCGAGCAGGCCTGGGTCCTGTACGCGCTTCGGGCCTTCGATCTCCTCGACCATCCCCGGCTGGGCGACGTGGCGCGGCCGCAGCTGCTCGACCTCGGCGCCGCGCTTCGCCCCGAGGGCATCGGCATGAGCGACGCGTTCACGCAGGACGGCGACATCACCTCGACGGTCATCGCCACGCTGGGAGAGCTCGCGGCGCCCCGCGCCATCGAGGCGCTGCGGCGCTTCGAGCGAGGCGGCATGTTCATCACGTATGCGAACGAGCTGCAACCCTCGCTCACGACCAACGCCCACGCGATGCACGCCCTCGCGTCCCGCGGGGAGGAGGCGTCGGAGCCGGCGCGGTACCTCCTCGAGCGTCAGCAGCCGGACGGACGGTGGGTTGGCGACAAATGGCACAGCTCCTGGCTCTACACGACAAGCCAGGTCATCCTCGCCCTCTCGCACGAGGGGCAGCTGCCCGCCGTGAAGCGGGGTATGGAGGCGCTGCTGCGCGCCCAGCGCGGCGACGGCGGCTGGGGAGCCGGCGGCGCGCCCACCGCGGCAGAGACGGCGTACGCCGTGCTCGCGCTCCGCGCCGCCCGGAGGAACCGCGAGCTCGAATCGATGGCGCGGGGCGCCTGGCGACGGGGGCGCGACTGGCTGATATCGAACCATGACGTCGGCGCCGGCCAGGAAGATCTCCGCTGGATCGGCAAGGAGCTGTATTGCCCGGCGCGGGTGGACCGCGCGTGGATCCTCGGCGCGCTCCTCGTGTCGCAACCGTCATGGGAAAGCTAGACGATCTGATGGAAAGGACGTGGCAAAGCCACGTCTTCGGCGACTCCTACCCGACCGCCGTGGGCCGCCGCGCGCTCTCCGAGAGGATGCGCGCCGTCCACGCGTGTTTTCTCGAGAGGTTCCGCCCGATCGTCCAGGGCGCCTTACCCGATCTCGATCCGGAGCACGTCGAGCGCGTCGTGCGCCAGATCGGCCCCAAGGCGACCGCGTTCTGCGCCGCGATCGCGATCGAGATCGAGGAGGTCGAGCGCCTCGCCGAGGTCTCCATCGTCTTTGGGCTCCTGTTCCTGTTCGACGGCCTGATGGACGACGGGGACCTGGCGATGGTGGTCGCGACGCACCGGTTCATCGAGGTTCACGCGCCGCGCCTGCACGTTCCCGCGTCGAACGACGCGAAGCGGCTGGCGTCCACCGTCCTCCGGAGCGAGCTCGACGCGGCCAGGGCGCCGCGCCCCGATCCTGCCCTCGTCGCGGCGCGCGCTCGACCTCTGGCGGAGGTGGCGCGCCTGCTGCGTCGCCTGAGCTCTCCCGAGGACGCGGGCGCGCTCATCGAGTCGCCCGTCGCCGGCTTCTTGAGCCATGGCTCCGCCATGCGGCAGCTCAGCCAGCGTTATCTCGAGCGCGAAGAGGGTGCGTTCTGGGACGACCACGCCGACGATTTCGTCGCGCATGCGATCGGGAGCATCCAAACGGCCGGCACGGTCGCCGTCGTCTACAGCCTCTACCGGAGCGCGCGCCCCGAGCTCCCCACGACAGGACAGGTGCTGGCCTCCCCGGCGGTCAGGCGCGTGTGCGAGCGATTCGCCGACGCGGCTTCGCGCATCTTCGACGACGTGGGAGATCAGGACGCCGATCGGCGCTCGGGCCCCCGGGGCCGGTTCGATCTCAACCTCTTCAACCATCCGAACCGGAGGCTCGTCGAGGCCACCCTGCGGTTCGTCGGCGTCGATGACGAGGACGTCATCGCGGCGACGCTGCGCGACCTCGCCGCCGACGACAGCGCCGGGGATAACCGCGTCGTCGAGCGGTTCGTCGACGTCGTGCGCGGCGGCGTGGCGAGCCTGCCGGCGGAGTGCTGGCGCGACGCGGGCGTGTTCCTGATGCTCCTTAAAAGGATCATCGAGTCGGGCTACGTGAACACGCTGGGCGACGCAGCGCTCGCGGAGTGACGCCGCGGCGCCGGGCGCGCCGCCCGGCGGAGCGCTGGATGGAACCGCCCAATTACCAAGGAGGTCAAGGACCCAGAGTCTTCGAGGTGTTCTTGGCGCCCTTGGCGCCTCAACCGCTCGGCGACGGGAGGCCCTTGGCTCTTAAGGAGGAGGAGGCGGCGGCGGATCCTGCTCCGGGCGCGCCTGCCGCGGGGCCCACAGCGGGTAGTCGACGCCGGCGAGGCGATTGATGAGGATGGCCTGGAGCGTGAGCAGCACGACCCCGCCGAGGAGCACGAGGAGCATCGGAGGCCGGGACAGGATGCCCAGCGAGACGATGAGCGTCGTCGCGCCCGCGGGAGGGTGCGGCGCGCGGGCGAGCACCATGAGGCCGGCCGTGAGCCCCAGCGAGAGCGCCGCGGCGATGGCGCGCGGCAGGGTCACCCCGGTCGCGGTCGCCGGACCTGCGTGCGTGAGCCCGGTGATGAGCAGGCTCATGTACGCGACCGCGATGCCGATGCTGTGCCCAACGATGGTGGTGCGCGGCGCGGCCGACGCCGCCGTGGGAGTGTAAAAGAACAGGAAGGCAGTTGGCCCGAGCGACGGAAAGACGAAGGGCGACTTCGTCACCACGGCGAGGGCCGCCATCAGACCGATGCTCACGAACCCGTTCACGCAGCTGAAGACCGCGAGCACGGGTATCTTGGAGTAGCGCTGGAGGAGCCACGGGAGCCTGAGGCGCGTGAAGATGCCGCGCACCACGTCCGTCATCTCGCCGCCGAGCGGGTGCCGCGGCGAGATCGGGCCGTAACCGCGCCCGTTTCCCCACAGCTCCGTCGCCGCGGGAGTCGATTGCCTGTCTCTCTCTGTCATCCTTCGTTCCTTGCGAGCGCGCCGCGCCTGCACGCGGCGCGCGCCCGCCTCCGCGGCTGCACGCTCGCCGGCGGGCGCCACGGCCAGCTCACCACGATATCAGAACTTCTCCACCGACGGGCGCACGTCGATCTCGTGGGTCCAGGCGCTCGGCGCCTGGGCGTGGAGCTGGAAATAGGTCTCCGCCAGCGCCTCCGGCGATAGCAGGGTGTCGGCCTTCCTCCCGGGCACCATGGCGCGCACCCGCGGGGTGTCGATCAGCCCGTCGATGACGACGTGCGCCACGTGGATGCCGCGCGGGCCGAGCTCGCGCGCGAGCGACTGCGCGACGGCGCGCAGGCCGAACTTGCCGACCGCGAGGGCCGCGAAGCGGGCTCCGCCGCGGAGCGAGGCGGTGGCGCCCGTGAAGAGGATCGTCCCCCGGCCGCGCTCGAGCATGCCGGGCAGCGCCGCCTGCGCGCTGACGAAGCCGCCGAGGCAGCTGATCTTCCAGTCGTCCTCGAGCTCTCGCGGCGTGAGCTCCAGCGCGCCGGCCACGCGGAAGGCGCTGGCGTTGTAGATCAGCACCTCCACCGGCCCGAGCGACGCCTCCACGCGCGCGAAGGCCGCCGCGACGGAGGCCGCGTCGGTGGCGTCCCCCGGGACGCTCAAGGCGCGCCCTCCGGCTCCCTCGATCTCCCGCTGCACGGCCTCGCACGCGGCGGCCGTCCGGGCCATGAGGCCGACGGAGAACCCCTCGCGCGCGAAGCGCCTCGACACAGCGGCCCCGAGTCCGGGGCCGACGCCGACGACGACCGCTGCCTTGTTCGAGCTCATGAACGCGCACCCTCCCGCCGGCCCTCGCGCCGGCGAACCGCGGCAGTGTAGCCGCCCTGACCCGCGCGAACGACACATGCCGGCCGAGCTCGTCCCCGGCTCGGCCCGGAGGTCAGCCCCCCGGAGGCGCTACGGGCTCCCCGGCGCATCCCTCCACTGCCGCACGAAGAACGGCCACGCGTCGTGGAGGTACAGGCCGAAGGGGATCCACCAGACGAGATCGTTCGTCAAGCAGAGGACGGCGGACCGAGGCGGCCACTGCCCGGTGACGAGCAGCGCCGCGAGGCCGATCGGCCCGAGCACCTTGCCGAGCAGCCCGACGCCCGCAAGGAGGAACCCGCGCTCGGGCGCGCGCGCGACCTCCGCGTAGAGGATGGCGTACACCCCGACGACCATCCCCAGACAGGCGAAGATCTGCGGGTGATTGAGGGGTTCCATGCCCGCGAAGCGAAAGAGCCACTGCGGGTCGGCGGCGGCGTAGAGCCCCCAGCAGGCGTTGTAGAGGGCAGCCAGCGCGAAGACGGCGCGGTGCAGGCGGCGGCGGGGGATCATCGCGGGGCGGCCTCGGCGGAAGGCCGGCGCTCATACACCGCGCCGGCGCCGGGCACGAGCGGGATCTCGCCCGCGCCGAGCGCGCCGTGACGGCGCGCTCGGCCCCCCGTCAGATGCCGCCGCCGTCCTCGAAGACGTCGCTCCGCACCTGGGCCTGGCTGATACGGCTGTTCGGCGGGACGCTGCGCGTGAGCCACACGTTGCCGCCGATGCTCGATCCGCGGCCGATGGTGATGCGCCCGAGGATCGTCGCGCCGGCGTACACCACCACCTGGTCCTCGACGATGGGGTGGCGGTCGATCCCCTTGATGGGGTTGCCGCTCGCGTCGCGCGGGAAGCTCTTCGCGCCGAGCGTGACGCCCTGGTAGAGGCGCACGCGCTCGCCGATACGGCACGTCTCGCCGATGACGACGCCCGTCCCGTGATCGATGAAGAAGCTCGCCCCGATCTCGGCGCCGGGGTGGATGTCGATGCCGGTGTCGGCGTGCGCGATCTCGGAGAGGATGCGCGGGATGAGCGGTACGCCGAGCGTGTAGAGCAGGTGCGCGATCCGGTGGTGCATGATCGCGGTGATGCCCGGATAGCAGAACACCGCCTCGTCGATGCTGGTCACCGCCGGGTCGCCCTCGAACGCCGCGCGCACGTCGGTCTCGAGCAGCTCCTGCACCGCGGGGAGGCCCGCGGCGAAGTCGCGCACGATCTCGGCGGCGCGGCCCTCGCGGCGGGCGGCCTCGCGGGCGTCGAGCTCCCTCGGGAAGCCAAGGCCCCTCCGGACCTGCTCGTGCAGCGCGAGCAGCGCCGCGTCGAGCGTGTGCCCGACGAAGTAGTCCGTCCCCTCCTCGGTGAGATCCGCGGGCCCGAAGTGCGCCGGGAAGAACACGGCGCGCAGATCGCGCGCGATGCCGACGAGCACCTCGCGCGACGGCAGCGCCTGCCGCCCGAGCTGATAGCCGCGCCGCCGCGACGAAGGCCAGCGCGATGCCCGTGTTGCCGCTAGTCGGCTCGACGATCTCCTTCCCCGGACCGAGCAGCCCCCGCTCCTCGGCGTCCCACACGAGCGCCGCGCCGAGACGGCACTTGACGGAGTACGCCGGGTTGCGGCCCTCGATCTTCGCGAGCACGAGCGCGCCCGCGCCGTCGACGACGCGACGGAGGCGCACGAGCGGCGTGCGGCCGATGGATTCTGCGCTGTCTTCGAACCGGCCGCGTGTGACGTTCGACATGGGCCCTCTGGGGTGCGACGGCATGCCTCCGCGTCCTCGAGGTCGGAGGACGTCGAGCGGGCAGCGAACGCCGCGCTTGATTACCAGCGGATATTCATCTAACATAACGGACAAAGCCCGCCAAGCACCTTGTGCCCGCCAACGCCGTCGCCGCTCAGTCGTCGTGGCGCGTCGGTGGCGCGCCGGCGGCTCGGGGCCGGTGCGCCATCACCTTGGCGAGCGCGCCGCAAGGCAACACGCCAACACGAGCAAGACTCCGCCCCAGTGGGCCGGCTCCACCCCGCGTTGGCTCGTGCAGCTGCTCCCCTGGACGCCCGTCGAAGCAGGCGTGTACCGCCTCAACCGGGTCGTCGATAACGATTTCGCGGTCGATTGCAGCCCGGATGACGCGGCCGAGCTGCCCACCGCGCGCATCCACTATGAAGAGCAGCCGCGCGAGTTCGTGCTCAACACGGTGACCACGACGATCCAGGTGCACACCCGGATCTCCGACCTGTTCCGCAGCCCGATGGATCAGGTGAAGGAGCAGCTCACCGTCCTCGTCGAGAAGCTCAAGGAGAAGCAAGAGGACGAGCTGATCAACAACGGCAACTACGGCCTGCTGAACAGCGTGCATGAGAGCATGCGGGTCAAGCCGCGCGGCGCTGGCCCCACGCCGGACGATCTCGATGAGCTGATCACGAAGGTGTGGAAGGAGCCCGCCTTTTTCCTGGCGCACCCGCGCGCCATCGCGGCGTTCGGTCGCGAATGCACGAAGCGCGGCGTTCCGCCGCCCACGGTGACCCTGTTCGGCTCGCCGTTCCTCACGTGGCGCGGCCTCCCGCTCATCCCCACCGACAAGCTGCACCTCGCGGGCAACAAGACCGATATCCTGCTGGTCCGCACCGGCGAGAAGAAGCGCGGTGTCGTGGGCCTGTTCCAGCCGGGGATCCAGGGCGAGGTGAGCCCGAGCCTGTCGATCCGCTTCATGGGCATCAACCAGCTCGGGGCTGCCTCGTACCTCGCGTCCCTCTATTGCTCGGCGGCGGTTCTGACCGAAGATGCGCTCGGCGTGCTCGAGGGCGTCCAGGTGGACAGCTACTATGAGTACAAGTGAGATCCAGACAGCGGATCTCCAGGCTGCGCTGCTGCAGGTGACTCACGCCGTGGGGAGCTCTGGGATCGCGCCCTTGAACGTGCCGCTCTCGGCGCCGGGCGGCGCTCCCGCGCCGGCGCCCGCCGGCCCTGGCTTCGACCCCGCCTCGCTGGCCGCGGTGATCGCGCAGCTCGCGAACGAGATGCTCGGCGCGCCGTTGAATCAGGGGGCGGCGGCGCAGGCGGCCCCGCTGCCTGGCGCCGCGCCGTCGCAGTCACCCGTCCCGCACCTGGCGGTGGCTGGCGCGGCGCCGTCCCCTGTACCGGGGCCGTCCGCGGCGGCGGCCCCCGTCTACCCCGGGTCAGCCCCCGCCTACTCCGGCTCTGTCCCCGCCTACTCCGGCTCTGTCCCCGCCTATTCCGGCTCTGTCCCGCCCTATTCCGGCGCCGCACTGCCGGCTCCCGGCGCGGTCCTCGCTTCTTCCGGCGCGACGCCCGCCTTCCCCGGCGAGGTGGCGCTGCCGGACGCGACGGTGCGCGCCGGCTTCGTCCGCGTCCCGCTCGTGGGCTCCGATCCGCTGAGCCTGGGAGCGGCCGACGAGGTGCTCCGCGTCCCGGTGCTGGGCGATCTCGCGGGCCGCGACGCCGACCCGTACTTCGTGCCCGGCGCGTCCGCGCTGGGCATCGAGTCGCCTGTCGGCCCTCCCCAGGTCGAAGCGCACGAGATCCGCGCCGTGGATCCGGCGCTGGTCCGCGGCGTGAGCGGCTCGGCCGGCATCCTGGACCCCCACGCGATCCGCCGCGACTTCCCCATCCTCGAGGAGCGGGTCCACAACAAGCGGCTCGTCTGGCTCGACAACGCGGCGACGACCCAGAAGCCCCGGGCCGTCATCGATCGTCTCTCGTACTTCTACGAGCACGAGAACTCCAACATCCACCGCGCGGCGCACGCGCTCGCGGCCCGCGCGACGGACGCGTACGAGGCGGCGCGCGAGGCGACGCGCCGCTTCATCAACGCCCCGTCCACGCGCGAGATCGTGTTCGTGCGCGGCACCACCGAGGGGCTCAACCTGATCGCCCAGAGCTGGGACCGGAGGAACGTGGGCCCGGGCGACGAGATCGTCATCACGTGGCTCGAGCACCACGCCAACATCGTGCCGTGGCAGCAGCTCTGCTCCGAGAAGGGCGCAAGGCTCCGTGTCGCTCCGGTGGACGACCGGGGCCAGGTGATCCTCGAGGAGTACGAGAAGCTGCTCGGCCCGCGGACGCGCCTCGTCTCGATCACGCAGGTCTCGAACGCGCTCGGCACGATCACGCCCGCCCGCGAGATGGTGGCGATGGCGCACCGGCACGGCGCGCGCGTGGTCGTGGACGGCGCGCAAGCGGTGTCCCACATGCGCGCGGACGTGCAGCTCCTCGACTGCGACTTCTACGTGTTCTCGGGCCACAAGGTGTTCGGCCCCACGGGCATCGGCGCCGTCTTCGGCAAGAGCGAGGTGCTCGACGCGATGCCGCCCTGGCAGGGCGGCGGCAACATGATCGCGGACGTCACCTTCGAGCGGACGATCTACCACCCGCCGCCCGCGCGCTTCGAGGCCGGCACCGGCAACATCGCGGACGCGGTCGGCCTCGGGGCCGCGCTCGACTACGTGACGCGGATCGGGATCGAGAACATCGGCCGCTACGAGCACGAGCTGCTCCACTACGCCACCCACGCCCTCGCGACCGTGCCCGGGCTGCGGCTCATCGGCACCGCGGCCGACAAGGCGGGCGTGCTCTCCTTCGTCCTCGATGGGCAGCGCACCGAGGACGTGGGCGGGGCGCTCGACCGGGAGGGCATCGCGGTGCGCTCGGGCCACCACTGCGCGCAGCCCATCCTGCGCCGCTTCGGCCTGGAGAGCACCGTGCGCGCGTCGCTCGCCCCCTACAACACCTGCGAGGACATCGACGCGCTGGTTGACGCGCTGCATAGGATCCAGATCGGGAGGTCCCGCTGACTGGCCGCCCGGCGGCTGTCCGCTGAGACGGACGCCGCCGGGCTCCCTGCCAGCCGCCCACGCCGCCCAACCCCCTGGCTGGATCCTCGAAACAGGCGGTACACACGGGATTTCGAAGGTTTTCGTCTCGACGGCGAACTTGTGTCCCCCGGGTTGCCACTGTCGGACGCGTCCGTTATAATGGACGAATGATCCAGACGATATCGCCCAGGGACGCGGACGAGCTCATCAAGAGCGGGGAGGTGGACGTTGTGGATGTGCGTGAGCCACGCGAGTGGTCGGTCGGCCACGTGCCGCACGCGCGGCTGGTGCCCCTCGATCAGCTGAGAGCGGATCCGCAGCGGGCCCTGCCGCGCGATAGGGTGGTGTTCGTGTGCGCGAAGGGCGCCCGCAGCCTGACGGCGGCGAAGCTCGCCGAGCGGCTCGGGTTCAACCAGCTCTACAACCTGGATGGCGGCACGAGCGGCTGGGTGAAGGCGGGGCTTCCGCTCGAGCACAGCTGAGCTGGGCTCACGCCGGCCGCATTTGCTCCGCGTCGCGGCTGGCGCGCGGCGGCGCCGTCGCAAGATGTGCGGCATGGCCCTGCGCGCACTTCGCACCTCCCTCCTCGTCCCCCTGTTCGCCGCTGCGTGCGCCCGAGGCGCCCCGCCTCCTGCCGCCGCGCCGGCTCCCCTGCCCTCGCCGCCGCCCTCGGCGGCCACGAGCACCGCGCCCGCCGCGCGATCGGCGCCTGCCGCGGCCCGGCGACCCCCGGCCTGGGTCGAGCGCAGCAACGAGCACGCAAAGGTCCTCCTCGACGTGCTCGTCCGGTTCTCGCCGGAGCGCGCCGGAGCGCTGGGGATCGAGCGCGCGGACCGGGAGATCGCGGACCTCTCGCCCGGGGTCGAGGCGCAGAAACGCGCGGCCTTCCGCGCGGCCATCGTGGAGCTCCAGAAACGGCGAGAGACCGAGAAGGACCCGGCGGTCGCCGAAGATCTGCAGATCTTGCTGGACGCCGCGGGCCGGGCCGTTCAGAGCTCGGAGCTCGAGGAGAAGTACAGCGTCACCTACGTGCACGTCACGGGGCTCGTGTTCGACGGCATCTCGAGCCTGCTGGACGACCGCGTATCCCCGGCGCGGCGAGCTGCGGCCCGCACGCGCCTCCGGCGCTATGCCGGCATGGAGGCGGGCTACGTGCCCATCGCCGAGCAGGCCATGGCCAGGCTCCTCCAGGACCTCGAGAAGCCCGGATTGCTCGCCCCGCCCAGGATGGAGATCGAGCGGCACCTCGCCACGAACGCCCGCGTGCGGGAGGGCATCGGTGAGCTGTTCAGGAAATACGGCATCAGCGGCCATGACGAGCCGCTCGCGGCGCTGAACCGCCAGCTCGAGGCGTACGACGCGGCGCTGCGCAGCGACGTGCTCCCCCGGGCGCGGACCGACTTCGCGTTGCCGCGGCCGCTCTATGCGTTCGCGCTCGAGTCGTACGGCGTCGATCTGCCGCCCGCCGAGCTCGCGCCCCTGGCCCACGCCGCCTTCGAGGATCTGACGGCGCGGATGCAGGAGCTCTCGAGATCGGTCGCCAGGGCGCGCGAGCTGCCAGGCGCGGATTACCGCGACGTGATCCGCGCCCTGAAGAAAGAGCAGCTGGTGGGCGAGGCCATCTTGCCGCATTACAAGGCGCGGCTGGCCCAGATAGAGGACATCATCAGGAAAGAGCGCCTCGTCACGCTGCCCGAGCGGCCTGCGCGCATCCGGCTCGGCACCGCCGCCGAGAGCGCCGAGACGCCAGCGCCTCACATGCGGCCGCCGCGGCTGATCGGCAACCAGGGGGAAGTGGGGGAGTTCGTGTTGCCGCTCAGCCTCCCGGGCCCTCTCGGCGCCGCGGACGAGCTGCAGAAGGTCGATGACTTCACCCATGCAGCGGCGTCGTGGACGCTCACCGCCCACGAGGCGCGCCCCGGACACGAGCTTCAGTTCGCCTCGCTCGTCGAGCGCGGCGTCTCGATCGCCCGGGCGGTCTTCGCGATGAACAGCGCCAACGCCGAGGGGTGGGGGCTGTACTCCGAGGCGCTCGTGTTCCCGTTCATGCCGCCCGAGGGTCAGCTCGTCTCGCTGCAATTCCGCCTGCTGCGGGCCGCGCGCGCCTTCCTGGACCCGGAGCTCCAGGCCGGCAAGATCACGCCCGCGGCCGCGCGCGCCTTCCTGGAGCAGGAGGTGGTGCTGTCGGCGCCGTTCGCTCGGTCCGAGGTGGAGCGCTACACGTTCCGCGCGCCGGGACAGGCGACATCGTATTTCTACGGGTTCACCCGGCTGATGGAGCTCCGGGAAGAGGTCGAGTCCATGATGGGCCCCCGCTTCGACGCGCAGCGATTTCACGATTTCGTGCTCGCCCAGGGGATCCTGCCGCCGGAGCTGCTGCGCAAGGCCGTGCTCGAGCGGTTCGTCGAGGATCAGCCGGCGCGCTGAGCGGGGAGGAGCGAGCGAGAGCGGTCGCGATCCAGCGCGGGGTCCCCCTTGCGGCACGCCTCGCCGGCTCCACCTGTCGTGTCGGGCACGGGAGCGCCGGAGGGTGACGCATGGGAACGAACGAGAAGAAGGCAGCGGAGCGACAGCCGGAATCGCCGGAAGGCGCCGCGGCCGGCCCCGAGGCGACGAGGGCGAAGACGCGCGAGGAGCGGAGCCGGCAGACGCCGCTCGATCGCGGGGGGTCGCTCTCGCAGCGCGAGGCGTGGGAGCCGGTGGACGAGGCGTCGGACGAGTCGTTCCCGGCGAGCGACCCGCCGGCCTGGACGCCGATCCACCCGGGCTGAGCGCCGCGGCATGGCGGCTGCCGGCGGCCTCACGCACCGCGCGATGCAGCAGGCGCTCCGGACGATATCCAGCGGATTCAACCATGGCGTGCAGGCGGCGAACGCTCACGGGCATGACCGCGGACGGTTCATCTTCTCGTCGTGCCTCTTCTGCAGCGCATTCCAGAGCTTCGCCTCGTCCGAACCGCCTACGCTGAACGTGTAGGCGTCTTCGATGAACTCATCGGCGTCTTGAATGCCCGCCCGCAACGCGTCGCTGATGAAGATCTCGTTGAACAGCACATAGCTGAGCACATCGGGACGGCTGTGCGGGCTCACGGAGGTGAGCCAGTAAAGCAGGGCGAGGTCGTGATGCTCTAGCTTGCGCGTGCCACGCAGGATGTCCTCCAGAGCTCTCGCCGCCACGGAGCCGACGTCTTCTTGCCCTGATGGGCCGCCGAAGATGATCGGGATGGGGGTCTCCCCGGATGTCTCGTTCGCTTCCAGCTGCTTGCGGACCTCCTCGATCATGCGATCGGAGGTGATCACGCGCATCATCTGCAATACGTGATCCTGCAGCGTTGGCCACTCGTGGATGTTCACCGCTGCGGAGGCGCCATATCGCCGGGAGTCCGTCGAGACGACGATGATGCCCTTGGCGCCGAAATCGATCGCGGGCCGCAGCGGCGCGTTGAGGCGCACGCCGCCGTCGACGTAGAAGCGGCCGCGAGCCGACGAGCCGATCCGGGTCGGAGAGAACAGGACCGGGATCGCGGCCGACGCCAGCACGTGGTCCGAGGACAGCTGGGTAGGGACGTAGTCGATGGCCCGATCGTCGTCGTTCTGCGGTATTTTCGCACGGCTGTTGGTGCCCATCTGGTAGAATATTTTGGTTCGCCCCGACCCGGACTCCGTCGTGGCAACCGCGAGCACATCGACCATGGGCCTGTTGCCGTCCACCCTCCCGCCGCGCCCGCAGTACTTGGGGTTGACTTGCAGGTTGTCGCTGATGACATCCCAGTCGATCAGGGTCCGGTTCGCGAGGTTTCTCCGCAGCGGTCTCGTGTCGAGCAAGCTCGTGGGGCCGTCCGTGCCGAACAGCAAGCCGGCGGCGTAATCCAGGCCGGCGCGAACCAAGGAGAGCCAGACAGGACCGAGGACCATCTCTTTGTGGATGCGTTGCCAGCGCTCGACGAGCTCGGCGCCGGCCTCCTCCGGGGTCCTGGCGGCCAGCGACGCGATCAGGGCGGCGTTGATGGCGCCGGCGCTGGTGCCGATCAGGATCGTCGGTCGGGTCTTCCCGAGCTCGGGCAGCAGCCTGGAGACGAAGCCGGCCTCGTATGCGCCGCGGGCCCCCGCGCCGGTCAACACGATGGCGACCGGAGGCTCAGGCGTTTTTCTGCTCACCAACGGCTCTGCAACCCGATTGTCTTGATCTGACATGACGTTCCATCCCCTTCCTGACAGCGCGCGCGAGCGCTCCCCACGGAACGAAAGCCAACGCCCGCGCCGCGGAGACGGCGTAGGCCCCACTGTAAAAAGCTACCACGGTGAGGGTGGCTGTGGTAGCGAAGCCATGATTCCTTGAAGTCCGCGCTCTCGTCCGTGCCCGGCAGATCGCCTCGGCGAAAGCCACGCGCGTGGGCGTGCCTGAAGGAGGTCAATCCGTCGATCGTGCCTTCTCACCCGGCCATCGCCGGCTACGCGCCCGTCACGGCTCGGGAACGCCCTCTTCGAGCCACGTCCGCGCGCTCTCGGCGGTGAGCTTGAAGTCCGGGGGCACCCTCGACCGCCTGACGGTCTCTCCTGCCGCGTCTCGCCCCGTGAGGATGGCATGGGGATCGTCCTCGTCGGGTACGATGTCGAGGTCCACCCGCATCCGGGCGCCGCCCCCGACGACCGTCGTCACGCTCCGGTGCAGCTGCGCCCGGCGTTGCTGGACGTGCCGCGAGAGGACCTCGTTCGCCGTCTTCACCAAGGTAGCGAAGGCGCTGGCGTCGAGGGGCTTCGGGTTCTTCTTGTCACGCCCCATCGTCCACGGCCCCACCAGCGAGGGCTCGCTCTGGCCGTCGCATGTCATCTCGACTGCCCACCCGTCGTCGTCCTCGTTCTTGATCACCCGCGCCGTCCACCCGTTCCCCTTCCACAGCTTGGGGTCCTGATCTTCAGGGCGGATCGGGCGCGTCTGCCCAACCTCGTCGTCCGTTGCGTCGTGCGTCGTGTCCATGGGCGCATCGGTGTACCCGCTGCGCCCCCGGCGCGTCCACCCCGCCGCGCGCGCCTCGGGCATTTCCTGTCAGCACCTGCCAGCCCTGGACCTCCTCCACGGCGACCATCGAGCCCGCTCTGGCAGACCAGCAGGCCGGCGCTCCCCCCGCGCCGCCATCGCTCGGCGCACCTCGCCAGGCGCGCGCCCGTCACAGCGTCTTCAGGTACTCGACCAGATCCCAGCGCTCCTGCTCGGTCAGCGCGGGCCCGATGACGCCGTTTCCGCGCTGCCCGTCGCGGTATTCGTGCCCGGCGTTCGAGTTTCCGGGGATGTCCGTCGCGAGCTCGAACCCTCCCTGAAAGGGCTTCACCTGGAGGCCGACGTGCTTCGGGTCGAACTCCGCACTGCCGAGGTAGAACCTCTTCGAACGCCGGTCCGCCGGCAGGAGCAGCTCGTACAGGTTAGGGACGGAGCCATTGTGAAGATACGGCGCTGTGGCCCAGATCCCGTTGAGCTCCCGCGCCTTGTACGCGCGCGGCGCGCGCCACCGGTTCGGGCGATACCCATTCCACACAAGCCGTTGCTCCGCCGACAGGCCGTACTCCTCGTACTTCAGCTCGCGGATCGCCGACGTGCCGAACTCCAGCGCCTGCGCCATCCCCATCTCCCCGAGCCCGAGCGTCCCCAGATCCGCCGTGCGCTCGTTGAAATTCACGGCGTGTGTCGGATCGGTGCCGATCAACTCGAGCGGGGACATCATCGCTCGCCGGAAGCGCTTGCCGTGTTCATCCGGTGGAGTCCACCCAGGGTCATGACAGCTCGCACAGTGCATCCTGTAGAGACGCCCGCCGCGTGCCGCCCGCTCCCGGTCGATGCTGCCGAGCAGGTGCTCTGGCCAGCGCGGCGCGCGGAGCTTCTCGACCTGCTGCTCGATCAGGTGCAGGTTGTCCACCCGGATGCTCGACTGGAGCTGCACCCTCGCCCCCTGTGGCGTGGGGTCGAGCCGCGTGTGCGTGCCCACCCCCAGGGCCTCCCCGATGTTGCGCCCCATCGGCTGCATGATGGATCCGCTCCATTGGCCCCAGTCGTAGCTCGGCGCATCCCAGAGGTGAGGATAGTCGACCGGCGCGTTGGCCGCGCGGAGGTTCTCCGGACTGAGAGGACCGAACAGCAGGTTGCCGGCGCGCCCGAGCGCGTCCAGCCTGCCAAACCCGTCAACGGCGGCGTGGGGCCCCGCCGCGCCCCGGGTGAACGCTTGTAGGCGGACCACCTCCAGCCTCTCTTCCATCTGCGCTCGCAAGGCGCGCGTGGAGTCCTCGCCGTAACGGTCCTTGAGGACCGTCCTCGCGAAGCGATCCAGCTTCTCCGGCGTCTCCAGCGTGCGGTCGAGCGCGCCGAAGATCGCGTCGGTGAAGGCGACCACGTCGATCGTCGCCGGGCCGCCGTCGATCCGGATCCTCGCTCCACGGTAGGAGATCTGGCGGGTGTGGCAAGTCGCGCACGTGAACCCGACGTACACCTCGCGCGTCGGGGGGTCGACGTCCCTGGCGAACCCCACCGGGAGGCGCTCCGGGTTGTTCTTCGCGTCCGGATCGTCGATGAAGCGATAGCGCGCCACATAGTCGCTCGCGGCGAACCGTTCGGCGCCGTCTTCCCGCTCGAGCGCAAGGAACCACCCGAGCGGGATCAGCCTGGCACCCTGGGAGGCGCGGTAGAAGATCCGGCGCTCCTCATCGCCCCATCCCTGGTCGAGGTACACGACATCGCCCGCGCCCCGGCCGCCCTTCGCGTGCGCGCAGCCGGCCGCCGCGACCGCCGCGAGCGCGATCGCCCCCGTCTGAATCCACATGACCGTCCCCCCTTCGACAAGTCCGGTGGCGACGCCCGCGTTCGCCAACACCGCAGGTCCGAAGCCTTCGATAGCTCGTTTCCGCTGACCGGCTCTCTCGAGCACGGTATGGATCCATCAGCGCGTCGCCGCGATCCACCCAGAACAGCGCGCAGCGGCGCGGCAATTTCGCAGGGAGCCTACGACCACACACAGCCGAGTCAAGCCGCGGACAGCGAAGGGCGACTCCGTTGCTCGGTGTCTTGGACATGCGTTGGAAGAGCAACTTCCCAGAGACTCTGGGCTCGTCGACCTGGCGTCAGATCCCGAACGGCCACCGCCCCCGCAGCGCAGCGCCCGGACGCCGCTCGCAGGCGCCGCGCGCCTCGGAGCGCGGGTGCGGGCTGACTGACGGCCGCGGAGCTGCGACACTCCGCGCATGCTCCTCCACCGGCGCCCCTTCCTGGCCGTGTGCGCCGCCGCCCTCGCCCCGCGCGCCGCCCTCGCCGACCCCGCCGGCGCAGCGCCGCCCTCGCCGCCGCCCGCCGGCGCAGCGCCGCCCTCGCCGCCGCCCGCCGCTTCCCCGCCCGCCTTCGACGTCCGCGACCTCCAGGTCCCCGGCGATCGCGCGCTCGGCAGGCGGTTCACGCTGCTCGCCCCGAAGCACCTCGCCCCGGGCGAGCGCGTGCCGCTGCTCGTGCTCCTCCACGGCCTCGGCGAGACCGGCGACGAGCGCCTCGGCGCCTTCGCGTGGCTGGAGCGGTACGGCCTCGGGTCGGCCTATGAGCGGCTGCGCAGCCCGCCGGTCGGCCGCACCTCGCGCCGGAAGGACTGGACTGACGCGCGGCTCGCCGAGGTCAACGCCGCGCTCGCGGCGCGGCCGTTCCGCGGCCTCGCGATCGCGTGCCCCTTCACGCCCAACGTCCACAAGGCCCCGAACCCCTCCGCGGCGCTCGACGGCTACGCGCGCTGGCTCGCGGAGGTGGTCGTCCCCCGCGCCCGCGCCGAGGCGCCCGCGTTCGACGACGCGGCCCGCACCTCGCTCGACGGCTGCTCCCTCGGCGGCTTCATCGGGATCGAGGTGTTCCTCCGCCGGCCCGAGCTCTTCGGGGCCCTCGGCGGCGTGCAGTCCGCCATCAGCGCCCACCGCGCCCCTGCCTACGCCGACCGGCTCGCCAGGGCCGTCGCCGCGACGGGCCCGCGCGACCTCCACCTGCTCACCAGCGAGGGAGACCCGTTCCGCGACGCGAACGCCGCCCTGGCCGCGCAGCTCGCGAAGCGGTCCATCCCCCACACCCTCCGCGTCCTGCCGGGGCCGCACGACCAGCCCTGGCTCCGCGAGGCCGGCACCATCGAGATGCTCCTCTTCCACGACCGGCGCCCGCGCTGAGCCGGCGCCCCGCGCCCGGCCGCCTACCCGAGCGGCGCCTACCCGAGCAACCCCGCCTCCCGCAGGAAGGCGCCCTCGACCGCGGCGTAGTCGGCCTCGACGTCGAGGCGCGCGAGGACCGAGCAGAACCCGAACCGGAGCCGGTTCGGGTATAACATGGGCCGGCCCATTCCCATGAAGACCAACGCCGCGCGCATCCTCGACAGCCTCGGCATCCCGTACGAGCTGCGCACCTACGAGGTCGACCCGAGCGACCTGACCGCGGGCACCGTGGCCAGGAAGATCGGCCTGCCGCCAGAGCAGGTGTGGAAGACGCTGGTGGCGCGCGGCGATCGCCACGGCGTCTGCTTCGCGGTGGTGCCGGGCAACGCCCAGCTCGATCTGAAGGCGATGGCCAGGCTCACCGGCGACCGGAAGGTCGACACGGTGTCGCTGAAGGAGGTCCAGCCGCTCACCGGTTACGTGCGCGGCGGGGTCACGGCGCTGGGCGCGAAGAAGGCCTATCCCGTCTATGCAGACGAGACGATCGAGCTCTTCGAGGTCGTCTCCGTCTCGGCCGGCGTGCGCGGCACGCAGATCCTCATCGCTCCCGGCGATTATCTGCGCGCGACCAGGGCGAAGGTCGGCGCCATCGCGTCGCCTGACGGCGACGCGGATTGAACCCGTCGCCAGGCGGCGACGCGGATTGACCCGTCGCCAGGCGGCGACGCGGATTGACCCGTCGCCAGGCGGCGACGCGGATTGAACCCGTCGCCAGGCGGCGACGCGGATTGAACGCGCGCGCCGCGGGATCCGCGGTATGATGGCAGAGCTCGCCTCCGGTCCGGCGCCCGGCGGCGACGAGGACTATGACCAGAGCGGCATGCGACCTGCGCGATCCGAGCGAGCTGAGCACCGCCGAGCTGCGGCAGCGGTGCCGGGGCTGCAAGCCGTGGGAGCTCGGGCTCGGCGCGGTCCAGCTCGCCGCCTCGACGGCGGCCGGAGGCGCCGTGCTCGCGGCGGCCGGCGCCTGCATTCCGGGGCTGGTCCAGTGCATCAGCGTGGGTCCGGCGCTCGCGGCCGGGCTCGCGGTCTGGGAGTCGATCGGCGTGGCCAGGGGGTGGCTCCCGGGCGCGGCGTACCGCGATGAGCTCGCGTTCCGCGCGTGGCACGCGGGGCTCTCGCCGTGGGTCGGGCCAGGAGCGCAGCGCCGCTGGGCGAGGCGCGCGCTGGCGCGCCGGCCCGCGGCCCCCGACTGGCTGCTCGTCCTCGAGGGCATCGCGCCGGCCGGCGGAGGGCGCCGCTGGGTCAAGGTCGAGCTCTCGCTGTCCCCGTCCTCGGACGGCCCGTTCCGCTCGCAGGCCAGCGGGCACGCGCTGCTGCGCGCGGGCGGCGACGGCGCAGAAGCGCCGCACGAGCGGCGCCTCGCGATCGAGGAGCTCGACGACCTGAGGCGGGCCGTCGCCGAGCTCCCGGAGGCGCTCTCGCTGGCCCCCCCCGCCTCGCCCCGGGACCCCGCGGTGTTCAACGGCCGCTGCGAGCTGCTCATCGCCAGGAAGACGCCGTTCGCCGCGGCCCAGCTGACGAGCGCGTTTCCGTCGCTCGAGGCAGGCCCTCAGGCGCCGTCGCTGTCGCTGCTGCACCGCCTGGTCCAGCTGGCCTGGCGCGGGGGCGACTCAGGTCCGAGCCGGCGCGGCCGCTGACGCGGGCGCCTCGCGCATCAGGCGCCGGCCGACCAGCATCAGCAGGACACCGGACGCGAGGAAGGCCACGTCCCAGCCGACCTGCCCCGGACCCGGACGGACATGGTGGATCTGCAAGAGGTGATGATCGATCACCCCCTCGACCAGGTTGAACAGCCCCCAGCCCATGGCGGCGGCGCCCGGGAGCATCCGTCCGGGGAGCTCGGCTCCGCCCGCGCGCAGGGCGCTCCAGAGCTTGATGACACCTGCCACGGTGAGGCCCAATGCGACAACGCCGAACAGACCGTCGACGAAGATGTTCCGCCTCACATCGTCGATGGTCGCGCCTGGATGGCAGCTGAAGCAGATCAGATGATGCCACTGCAGGAGCTGATGAAACAGGATGCCGTCGATCAGGCCACCTGCGCCCATGCCGAAGATCACCCCCGCCGTCTTCACGGCGCGTGATGTCCTCGTGGCGGTGGTGCTCTCCAGCGGGCGGGCTGTGCTCATGAAATCCTCCTGAGCGCGCCCCCATGCGAGCGGCAAACCACAGCCGTCGGGCGGCGGAGGACGGATCGGTCGGGCCGGCGGAGCGACCGGGTCGCCGCCGTCGGACCGCGGCGCTCTCGCCGGCCACGAACCGACGGCGCCCCGACTCGATGGACTGGCCAGCTCGGACCTGGCACGGAGTTGGCACATGCCGGGGAGAGGAACCCACGTATCCGCAGAAATCGCTGAAAGGTGCCAGATGGACAATCGAATGAACCCGGAACGCGCCGCAGGAACGGCGGAGCCGGAGCACCAGGGTCCCAGGCCGGTCCCCTACACGTACCATGACGGCCGCGAGGATTACCTCCATGTCGGCCGCCGGGAGGGCGCGGAGCCGGATCAGCCCGAGGCGCTGGTCCCGCCTTCCGAGGGGGTGACTTCACCTCTCCAGGCGACGTCCCCGCCGCCCGAAGCCGCCTCGGTGGCCGCCGCGCCGATCGCCTCGCCGCCCGAGGCAACGGCGCTGCCGCCCGAGGCGACCGCCCTGCCGCCCGCGGCGACGCCCGGGTCTCCCTGGGCGACGCCTCGCGCAGCGGCGCAGCGCCCTCAGCAGGCGATCCGGATGAGCGAGATCGTCACGCGCGGGCTGCGGACCGGCGTTGTGCTGACGGCAGCGACGATGTGCACGATGATGGCAGCGTCCACCCTCAAGCGCGGCTCGCCCTGGGCCGCCATGAACGCCATGGCGGCGGCGGTCGGCCTCGGAGGGCGGCGCGCGAAGGACCGGTTCGATCCGATCGCCACGCCCGCAGGGATCGCGGCGCTCGCCGGGGGCCTGCTCGTGTGGGGCATCGGCTACGAGAAAGCGCTCGACGCGGCGGGGCGGCGCGGCGGCGCGCTCACGGGCGCGCTGTCGGCGCTCGGCGGCTTCCTGCTCGACGACCTGGTCTTGCCCAGCCGGCTCATGAAGGGCTTCCGCGACACGATGGGCGTGGCCGGCACCGTCGGCAGATACGTCGCCCTCGGCGTCGCGAGCGTCGTCGCCCCGCGGTGAGCGCGCGAGGCGCCGGCGCGAGCGCCGCCGGGGCGCCGCGCCCCGCTATCTCTGCCCGGCGGCCTTGCGCTCCTTCGCGCCCGGCTCCTCGTGCTGGGGCAACGCGCCTCTCGGCTGCACCTGCTCGGTCGCGCCGCTCTCCGGCGGCGGCTCTTCCTCGGGCGGGGCCGCCGCGCCCGCGGCCGTGGCCTCGGCGCCGGTCTCCCGCAGCTCGAGCGAGCCCGCGGGGCCGCCGCGGCCCGACTCCTCGTACGGCCCGCCGCCGAGCGAGCCCGGCGCGCGGAGCTCGGCGTCCTTGGGGTGCGGCCCGTCGAGCCGGAAGATCCCCTTCGATTGATCGACCTCGTCGAACCGCGCGTTCTTCTGCGCCTGCGCCTGCGCCTCGGACCGCTGCTTGGCCTTTTGCCCCATGATCCCCTCCCTCGCCCGGCGCGCAGTGCGTCGACCGCACACACGCCCGCCTCGACCCGCGGCGTGCATGCGAGGTGCCGGACCGCGCCGGCCCCGCCCGCTCACGCCGGCCGCGCCGCGCCCTGCGCCTCCGAGGCGGCCCCCGCCGCGACCGGCTGGGTGAGCTGCTCCGAGGGCGTCCCGGCGGCCATCTGCTGGGCGATGATCAGCTCCCGCGCCTGCTGCCGCAGCCCGGGGAGCCTGGCGGCGAACACCGCCGCCGCGGCGACGCAGCACACGCCGCCCGAGGCCACGGTCGCGGGCGCGCCGATCTTGCCCGCGAGCCAGCCGGCGAGCAGCGCGCCGAGCGGGGCCATCCCCATGAACATCATCGCGTAGACCGCCATGACGCGCCCGCGGAGCGCGTCCGGCACCATCGCCTGCACGAGCGTGTTCGACCCCGCCATCTGCACCATCATCGAGAAGCCGACGGGCACGAGCAGGAGCGCCGAGAGCCAGAACGACCGCGACAGCGCGAACAGCCCGAGCGCCACCCCGAACCCCGCGCAGGCCGCGGCGACCCAGCGGCCGAGGCCCCGGAGCCGCCTCCGGCTGGCGAGGACGAGCGCGCCGAGCAGCGCCCCGGCGCCCGACGCGCCCATCAGGATGCCGAGCCCCTGCGCCCCGCCGCGCAGGATCCGATCGGCGAAGATCGGCATCAGCACCGCGTACGGCATCGCGGTGACGCTCACGACCCCGAGCAGGAGGAGGAGCGCGCGGATGGCCCTGGTGCGCGCGACGAACCGGAAGCCCTCGGCCGTATGGGCGAACGCGGAGCCGCGCCCGGCCGCGGCCGGACGGGGCGCGACGCGCATCGCCAGGAGGCTCCCGAGCACGGCAAGGAAGCTCACCCCGTTCGCGACGAAGCACCACCCCTCGCCGATCGCGCCGACGAGGATGCCCGCCACCGCCGGGCCGAGGATCCGCGCGCCGTTGAACATCGAGGAGTTGAGCGCGATGGCGTTGGCGAGGTCCTCCCTGCCCACCATCTCGACGACGAACGCCTGCCGCGTCGGGATGTCGAACGCGTTCACGACGCCGAGGAGCACGCTGAACCCGAGGATGTGCGGGACCTGGACGTGCCCGCTCAGGGTGAGCGCGCCGAGCCCGAAGGCGAGCGCCATCGCGGCGGACTGCGTGGCGAGCAGGATGCGGTGGCGGCTCCGCCGGTCGGCCACCGTGCCGCCGATCGGGGCGAGCAGGAAGACGGGGATCTGCGTCGCGAACCCGACGGCGCCGAGCAGCAGCGACGAGCCCGTCAGCCGGTAGACGAGCCACGACTGGGCGACCGACTGCATCCAGGTGCCGACCAGCGAGACGAGCTGGCCGGCGAAGAAGAGCTGGTAGTTCCGGTGGCGGAGCGCGCGCAACAGCGACGGGGCAGAGGCCGCCGGGTGCTCACCACGACCCGCCGCGGGGGGCGGCTCCGCTTCAGGCTGACCCATGGCCGAAGTATGGGGCGCAGGAGGCTCGGGAACCGGCGATTCGGAGGATCCGAGCGCGGCGGGGTGAGGCGCGCGGCCTGCGGCCGGGCTCCGCCGCGGCGCGCTCCCCCGGGCGCAGCAGCGGCGCGCGGATCAGCCCCCGCCCGCGTAGTTGGCGGGCCACGCCGCCGAGAGGAGGCCGCCATCGACGGCGACCTCCTGGCCGGTGATGAACGAGGCCTTGTCGCTGAAGAGGAAGGTGACGAGCGCGGCCACCTCGTGGGGCCCGCCGACGCGGTTCATGGCGTGGAGCGACGCGGCGAAGGCGCGGCCCTGGGGATCGTCGAGGCGCCAGCCGGCCGTCGACATCTCCGACTCGACGACGCCGGGGCTCACCGCGTTGATGCGGATCCCCTTCTGCGCGTACTCGACCGCGGCGGTGCGCGTGAGCGCGACGAGGCCGGCCTTGGATGCAGCGTAGATCGCGAGCCCGGGGAAGAAGCGCGACGTGGCCACCGACGCGCAGTTGACGATCGAGCCCCCGCCGCTCGCGAGCATGGCTTTGAGCTGGTACTTCATGCACCAGAAGACGCCGCGGAGGTTCGTGTCCATGACCAGGTCGTAGTCGGCGTTGGACATGTCGGCGAGCGGCACCAAGAAGCCGGCTCCGGCGTTGTTGAAGCTGCAGTCGAGGCGCCCGTAGGTGGACACCGTGGCCTTCACGAGCGCCTCGACGTCGCCCTCGACCCGCATGTCGGCGGTGACCCAGGTGATCTCCCCGCCGCGATCCTTGACGGCCGCGACGAGCTCGCGCCCTTGCGCCTCGCGCCGCGCGCTCGCGACGACCTTGGCGCCCTCGGCGGCCAGCGCGACGGCCGTCGCCCTGCCGATGCCCGAGCTCGCGCCCGTGACGATGACGACCTTGTCTTTCAGAGCTCCCATGCCTCACATCCCTCGCGAAGGTGGCCGGCGCCTCCGTGACAGGCGCCGGCGCTTGTGAAATGCAGAGTGAAGGAACAACCGTCCTCGACCGTCTGGAACGCAAACTGAACGCGCAGAGCGGGCCCGTGACGATGCCAAGGGCGGGTACGAAAGGGAAGCGATTCCGGCGTTCTCCGCGTTTCAACACGACGCGCACACGACGCGCAACATGGCTCCTTGTGCCGTGGTGTCGCGCGTGCGTCGCCCTGATTGCGCCGGGCTGCGCGGATGTGGGTCACGTGACCCTTGACCGAGGTGGCGTCGGCGCGGAGCACGCGCGGCCAGGGCGGAGATGGGCTATAGGCCAGCGTCCATGAACCGACCGTACCTTATCGCCGGCGCGCTCTTCCTGGCCGGCCAGCTCTTCGCGCTCGGCTGCAGCGCCCCCAAGCCGGAGCCCGAGATCGCGTCGTCGGCCTCGCAGAGCGGCTACGCGGAGCGCTACCCGGCCGAGCTACAGGCCACGGCGACGTCGTTCGGCGAGCGCGTGGACCTCGCGAAGCGCGCTACAGAGCAGTTCGCGGGCTATCCCGACCAGCTCAAGAAGCCGGACTGGAAGCAGGTCCTCGACGTCATCGAGCAGGCGGACGCGGCGGGCCGGAGCTACGACTACGTGGAGCGCGTGCGCGCCGTCGACGGCGCGGTGGCGTTCTTCAACGACAACAAGGAGGACCTCACCCGCAAGGTGAGCGGCGCCGCGCAGTACGTCGTCAAGCAGAAGGGGTGCGACGTCGACGTCACCGGGGCCACGGCGCACGCGCTCGAGGAGGGCGTCGAGCGCCAGCTCGAGAAGTACGTCCGCGAGCGCAGCGAGGCGCACCGCCGCCTCGAGCGCTACCGCGCCTCGCTCGGCAAGGAGAACGCCGCGACGCTCGAGAAGCAGGCCGACGCCGTGAGCTTCGTGAGCTACGTCGTCCACATCGACATGGTCGAGCACAAGCTCCGGCTCCGCCGGATGCTCGAGGAGATCGAGACCATCAAGAAGTCGATCGACGAGGCGGTCCAGGCGGAGCGAGCATTCCAGTCCTCTGGCAGCCGCACCGACGAGGAGAAGAAGGCGTCGGAGGCGCGCATCGAGGAGCTCGGGCGCAGCAAGGCGATGCTCGACTCGTCCGCGACCCAGGCGAAGCAGATCGACGAGACGATGGAGGAGCGCATCGCCGCGGCCCAGAAGACCTACCGCGAGGCGATGGACCGCCTGATCGCCACCCTCCGCAAGAACGCCGGCCTGCCGGCCGAGCCCCGCGAGGGCTGAGCCCCCCGTCCGTCCCTCCTATCCCGCCCACCGCTCGGCCATCTCCAGCGTCCGCTGGTTCTCCGGGATCGTGAGGAACCGCTCCCTCCACACCGGATCGCTGATCTTCCCCGCCCTTTCCATCAACCTCTCCCTCGCCGCCGCGATCGCCGCCGCGCAGTCCGCCTCCATCCCGTTCGCCGCCAGCGCCTCCGCGTAGACGTTCCTCACCGCGGACTCCCCCTCCTCGATCGCCCCGATCGCGTTCAGCATCGAGAACGCCTCCCCCGCCGCCGACAGCGCCTCGTCGAACCTCCCCAGGCCGAGCAGCGCCCTCGCCCTCGCCGCCACCGCCGCCGCGCGCAGCGGCGGCGCGCTCTGCAGGATCTCCGCCGCCGCCCTCGCCTCCTGCTCCGCCCCCTCGAAGTCCCGCGCGAGCAGCGCGATCCGCGCGAGGTACGTCCGCGCGCTCCCCTCCGTGCGCGGATCCCCGAGCCGCTGCGACAGGGCGATCGCCTCGCGCTCGGTCCGCTCCGCCTCCTCGATCCGCCCCCGGTAGCCGAGGACGTGCCCCAGGTTGCTGAGCGTCGCGACCGCGAGATCGTGCAACCCCATCCGCTCCGCGCCCGAGAGCGCGCTGCGCAGCACCTCCTCCGCGCCCGCGAAATCCCCGAGCTCCGCGTGCATGTACCCGACGTTCATGCGGAACGCGCACGCGTTGCCCCGGTCGCCCGCGCGCTCGAACGCCGCGAGCGCCGCGGACAGCCCCGCGAGGCACGCGCTGGGATCGCCGCTCACGAGCGCCCGGGCCGACCGCGCCGCATGCAGCCGCGCCACCACCTCGACCTCCCGCTCCGCGAGATCCGTCCCGTCGCCCTCGATCGCCTCGATCAGCGCGTCCGCGAACGCGTAGCGCCCGCCGAACACGAGCAGCTGCGCCCCCTCGCCGAGGCACATGTGCTTCGCCACGAGCGCGCCCTCCGCCTCCGCCTCGGCGGCCTGCGCCGCGCTCATCCAGCGCTCCACCCGCTCGAAGCCGCCCAGCTTGCCCGCGGCCATGGCGACGTGCTTGATCGCCGAGAACCACGCCGCGGAGCCGGCGGGCAGCCGGTCCACCGCCTCGGTCCCGCGCTGCTCCGCGAGCGCGAGCTCCCCGCGCCAGACGTGCGCCTCGGCCTCCACGAGGCGCAGCGCGCCGAGCGCCTGCGCGTTCGGGCCGCACGCGACGCCGCGCTCGGCGCGCTCGATCGCCGCGGCGAGGTCCTGCGCCCGCAGCGCCTGCTCCGCCGCGCGGCAGTACGCGGCCGCGGCCCGCGACAGCTCGCCGCCGCGCTCGAAGTGCTCGCCGAGCGCCATCGCGTCCACCGCGCCCGCGCCCGCGCGCGACAGCCACTCGCCGGCGAGCCGGTGCCCGAGCCGCCGGTCGCCGTCCGTCAGCATCCCGTAGGCCGCCTCCCGCACGATCGCGTGCTGGAAGCCGTACTCCACCTCGCCGGGGAGGCTGCCCTCGCCGCGCCGGGAGATCACCTCGCGCTGCTCCAGCTCGACCAGCTTCGGCGCGACCTGCGCCCCGCCCACGAGCGCCGACACCCCGCCCTGCCAGAACGTCTGCCCGAAGACGCTCGCCGCCCGCAGCGCCCGCCGCGCCTCGATGTCGAGCGCCTCGATGCGCGCCTGCACCATCGCCACCACCGTCTCGGGCAGGTCGGCGCCCTTGCCGTCGGCCACCGCGCGGAGCTGCTCCTCCAGGTAGAACGCGTTGCCGTCGGCGCGGTCGACGATCATCGCGAGGAGCTCCGGCGCGACGTCCTCGCCGAGCACCTGGCGCACCAGCCGCTCGCTCGCGCGCCGCGGCAGCCCCGACAGCTGCACCTCGTGGACGCCGCGCCCCGCCCAGAGCTTCGGGAAGAGCTCCCGCACCTCTGGCCGGCCGAGCGCGAGCACCATCAGCCGCTGATCGCCGAGGTTGCGGAGCGCCGAGTCGACGAGCAGCACGCTCGGCAGATCGCCCCAGTGCAGGTCCTCGAGCACGAGCAGCACGGGCCTCGCCGAGCACTCGGCCCTGAGGAGCTCCTCCCAGGCGACGCGGATCTGGTCGCTCATCAGCACGGGGCTGCGCCGCGCCGCCATCAGCTGCACGCTGTCGCCGTCGGGGAACGGCACGCCGACGAGCTCCCCGAGGAACGCCGCGGTGCGCGCCGACTCGGCGTGGCCGTACCGCGCGACGCGCGCGCGGAGCTTGCGCTGCCGCGCCTCCATGGGCTCGCCCTCGAAGAGGCCGATCGCGCGCCGCAGCGCCGGGGCGAGCAGCGCGAAGGCCGAGCCGGCGCTCATCGGGTCGCCGCGCCCGATCCACACCTCCAGGTCCTCGCCGCGGTCGCGGAGCCGCCGGATCAGCTCGGAGCGCAGGCGGGATTTCCCCGCGCCCGCGGGGGCGGTCACGAGCACGGCGCTCGGCGTCGACTCCTCGACGCAGTGCGAGAACGCCGCCTCCAGCAGCGCGAGCTCGCGGTCGCGCCCGACGCAGGGCGTCGGCTTGCCGAGCAGGGGCGGCGTGGAGGCGAGCTCCTCGCGCTCGCCGTGCAGGCGGAGGCGGCCCGCGTCGCGGGTCACGTCGAACCGGGCGCCGAGCAGCCCCGCGGTCACCTCGTCCATGCAGACGGCGTCGGCGCCGGCGCCGGCGGGCGCGTGCGCGGGCGGCAGCAGGTGGACCGCGCGGTCGATGAGCTCGCCGACCGGCAGCCGCGCGGACATCTCCGCGCGGCCTGTGACGAGCGCGACCGGCACGCTGCCGAGCAGCGCGTTCAGCGCGAGCGCGCAGCGGGCGGACTGCGCCGCGAGGTCGGTCGGGGCGCCGCCGGCGGTGAGCACGATGAGCGGCGAGCGCGACTCCAGGATCTCGAGCTCGCCCTGGTAGCGCTCGGCGACGGCGATGAGCGCCTTGCTGCGCTCCAGGTCCTCCTCCTGCGAGCGCGTCGCCTCGGCGTCGCCGCTCGCGTCGCGCGCGAGCACGAGGCACATCATCTTGCGCTCGTTCGTGGTGATCTCGCCCCCGCGCAGGGTGTTCGACGGGCGGCTGCTCGCGGCGCCGGCGCCCGCGTCGTCGAGCGCCAGCAGCTCCGCCGCGACCGCGTCGCCGTCGCGGGGCCGGTCCTTCGGCGGCTTCGCGAGCATGCGCGCGACGAGGTCGTCGAGCGCCTCGGGGATGTCGCCGCGCAGCTCCCGGAGCCGCGGCGGCTCCTCGAGGATGACCTTGATGAGCACCGAGAGCCCGTCGGCGCCCTGGAACGCCGAGCGCCCGGTGAGGCACTTGAAGAGCACGCAGCCGAGCGAGAAGACGTCGGCGCGGGGGTCGATGTTCGGCTCGCTGCGGGCCTGCTCCGGCGCCATGTAGCCCGGGGTGCCGAGCATCGTCCCGGGCATGGTGAGGTGCCGGTCCATGGCGCCGAGGCGCACCACGCCGAAGTCGATGAGCGTGACCCCCTCGATCGCGCCGCCCACGAGGAGCAGGTTGCTCGGCTTGAGGTCGCGGTGGACGATGCCGGCGCGGTGCACGACGCCGAGCGTCGACGCGATGCGCGACGCGAGCGCGATGCTCTCGGCGATCGTGAGCGAGCTGCGGGTGAGCCGCTCGGTCAGCGTCTCGCCGGCGAGCCACTCCATCGCGAGGTAGGGCTGCCCCGCGTCGGTCGCGCCGTGCGCGATGTAGCGCACGATGCCCGGGTGCCGCAGCGCGGTGAGCGCCTCGAGCGCCTCGACCTCGCGCGCGAACCGGATCGCCTCCTGGAGCCCCCGACGCTGCAGGACCTTCAGCGCCACCGGCTCGTTCGTGACCAGATCGCAGGCGCGGTAGACGTCCCCCATCCCGCCCGAGCTGGCGAGGCGCTCGATCAGGAAGCGACGGTCGATGACGTCTCCCACGCGCATCTCGTCCCCGCCTTACCTGAGACCTCGCATGAGCCTGCTTACAACGGAGTAAACGAACTCGGCCCCGATCGCCAGCGGCTCCGCCCGCAGCGGCCGGACGAGGCCGCCCGCTGGCGGCCGCAAGTCCGCCCAGGCTGTGAGCTTCCCAACATCGCTGGTCGTAACGCGGGCGGCATTCCCCATGGGAAGGCGCATTTCCACCACACCGAGGCAAAACGTCCTGTTTGCGGGGCGCGTGTCACCGGGGCGCATTGCGCTCGTCACCGCGCTTCGGCCTCGATCGCCATGGCACGACCCCTGCTGAGCTGATGGGATCATGAAGGCGAAGCTCTCGAAGAAGCAAAAGAGGAAGCTCAACAAGCTCGGCCGGAGAGCCCTCCAGCCGGTGGCCGCGGCGGCGAGCCTCGCAGCGGTGTTCGCCGCCGGCCTGTACAGCGGTGAGGCGAGAAACTATCTGAGCAGCGCGAAGACCGCCGTGAGCCGGAAGGTGAGGGCGTGGGCGAGCGCGATGGGCGGTTCGAAGCTGGCCAATGGCGTATCGGGGAGAGCGAACCCCGACGTCGAGCTTTCGCAGCCGTCATGAGGCGCGCCGCCGCGGGCCTGCACGAGCGCCTCGCGCCTCGGGCGGTCCTGGGGTAGGTTCGGCCGCCGATGGACACCCGAACTTATTTCCAGGGCAAGAGCGTTCTCATCACCGGCGGTTCGAGCGGCATCGGGCTGTCGTTCGCGAGGCTCGTCGCGGGGTACGGCGCCGCGGTGACGCTGGTGGCGCGCCGCCGCGCCCTCCTCGACGAGGCCGCCGTGGGCATCCGGCGCGAGCACCCGTCCGCGCGGGTCGACGTCCTGGAGCTCGACATCAGCCGGGCGGACGACGTGGCGCGGGCGATGGAGTCGCGGCTCGCCGACCGGCCGATCGATCACCTCGTGAACAACGCGGGCGTGGTGATGCCGGGGCGCTTCCTCGAGCTGCCGATGGATCAGTTCCGGGGCATGATGGACGTGAACTTCTTTGGCGCGGTGCACCTGTGCAAGGCGGTGCTCCCTGCGATGGCGGCGCGCGGCAGCGGCCATGTGCTCAACGTCTCGTCGCTCGCGGGCGTGATCGGCATCTACGGTTACACGCCGTACGCGGCGAGCAAGTTCGCGCTGATCGGCTTCTCGCAGGCGCTGCGCGCGGAGATGTGGCCTCACGGCGTGCGGGTGAGCGTGTGCATGCCGCCCGACACCGACACTCCGCAGCTGGCGTTCGAGAACCAGTACAAGCCGGCGGAGACGAAGGCCATCGCGGGCAACGTGAAGACGCTCGAGCCGGACGCCGTGGCGCGCAGCATGGCCGACGGCATGGCGCGCGGGCGGTTCGAGATCTACCCCGACGTGGGCTCGCGGGTGAGCGCGATCGCGCAGGGGGTCGTTCCCGGGGTGGTCCGCTGGGTCTGCGACAGCGCGCAGCGGAAGGCCGGGCCTGCGGTGGGCTGAGCGCGGGAGAGCGATAGAAGGGCGGGGCTCGCCGCCTGAGGTCCTCCCCGCGCCGCGAGAGATCTGCACGCGATGGGTGACGGCGTCCGAGCGTGGGCCGTGTTGATCGAGGCCCGCGACCTCTTGCTCTCACGCGCGGCAAGGAAAGATCGAGGACCCCGAGCGCCACCGGGGCTACCTCGAGAACGTGCCCGAGGACGCGCGCATCCTCGCCTCGGCCGCTGCCTGGGAGCGAGCCGCATCTTCAGACCGCACGAGCCGCTCGCGCCGGCGGCCCCATCGACACGCGGCCTGCTTTCATCATGTCGAGCGCTGAAGGATGAGCTCGTCAAGCATCGAGCTCAACAACGCCTGACGCGCGCCATGCCCAGAGGCCGCCGGCATCGCGTAGCCGATTGTCTCGCTGTCACAGCCTGGTGAGGCACGATTGTCACCTGGGCCACACAAATCAACAACACAGCTGAATTTCTCGACAATTCCAGACACTGCCATTGAACTTACACCTGGCATCACGCGTGAATAAGCGGCGACACGAGGACGAAATGGTCTTCAGCAGAGCGCGTGAGCACCGGAGCCAATTCGAAACAGGCGCGCATCGGAGGGTGCCGAGCCGCCCGACGATACGATCGGCTGAACAGCACAGTGACAGGCAGATGACAGACCGGCGCGCCGCGCTCTGAGCAAAAATAGCAGCAAACCGAAAACCCAATTTTCGAGGACATACAAGATGAAGCCTCTCAAGTCTCGCGTTCTCTCGGGCGTTGGCGCTGCTCTCGTCGCTCTCGGCGTGTCGACCACCGCGCTGGCGAGCTATGACGTCCCGTCCGCCTCCGACTTTCCGGACTACGGCAACTTGACCGCCGCGCTCGTGGCCATCCCTGTCCTGATCACGGATGTCCTGGATCTGAATGACGAGGTCATCGACGTCGACAGCATCAAGATCGTGTACCTCGATGACATCCTCACGGGCGACCAGCTCGTGAACGTGAACAAGACGCTGAACAACCTCATCGTGAACCTCCAGATCCTCAACCTGCAAAACGTGCTGGAGGATGTCGACGTCGCCAACGGGATCAAGGTCGGCGACGTCCTCAGCAACAACGACGTCGACGTCAGCGATGTCGTCGCGGTCAAGGTGTTCGACGTCGACGGCGTCAAGAAGCTGCTGGTGTTCGTCAAGTAGGGCTGCCCGCTCGCCCCACCTCGCGCCAGGCATCGACACGGACATCGTAAAGCATCGCCGGGCTATCAGCCCTCGATCCCGGCAAGAGATCTGGCGCGCTCCGCCACAGCGCACCGAGCTCGCGCCTGGCCAGCCCTCATCGCCTGCCCCCCCGGCATCCCGGCGGCTTCCGGGGCTTCCACCGACAGCCTCCTTCTGGTACGTGGGGCCGTCGCCCGGGGCCCTCGCTCCGGAGCGGCCCTTCAGACCGAGGCTCGGCCAAGGAGATCCGCACCCGTGTTAAGGAACACACGCCGCGTCGCCGCGCTCCCGCTGTGCATCGCCCTGCTGGCCGGCGCGGCGGAGGGTCGCGCCGAGGCCCCTCCGGAGGCGGTCGCCCGGCTCATGGCGCAGGCGAACGCGGCCGCTCGCGAGGATCGGCTCGCCGACTCGCGCGACCTGTGGATGGCGGTCTGGCGGCTGGAGCGCGCCCAGGTCGCCGCGTGCAACATCGGGGCGCTGTCGCTCCGGCTCGGCGACGCGCCGGCCGCCGTGCGCTGGCTGTCGCTATGCCAGGAGATCATGCGCGCGCCCAGGACGCCCGCGGAGCGCGCGCTCGTCGCGTCGCGGCTCAGCGACCTGGCCCGCGCGCGGCAGCTCGCCGGCGAGCTCCACGTGATCGCCCCCGCGGGCTCGAAGATCACGATCGACGGCGCGCCCGCCGAGCTCGAGGGCGACAAGCCCATCCCCGTCGCCCCCGGCCACCACGTGGTGCGCGCCGTGCTGGACGGCAACGTCGCGACGGCCGATATCGACGTGCCGCGCGGCGAGGCGCGGGAAGTCGTGCTCACGTTCGCTGCCCGGCCCGCCGGCGTCCCTGCGCCGCTCCCAGGCCCCTCGGCCGCGCCCGCAGGCGCGCCGGCGCCGCCCCCCGGCCCCCGTGTCTCCCCCCTCGCTCCCCTCGCTCCGCCGCCTCCCCGGCCCGGGCCGCGGCCGGAGCTCGTCGCCGGGGGCTTCGGGCTCTCCGCCACCCTGGCGGCGATCGGCGGCGTGATGCTCGTCGGCGCGGAGAAGAAGGACGACGCGGGCGACACCGCTGCGCTCTCCGCAGGGCCGAACCGTTGCTTCCGGCTGACCCGGCCGATTTGCCAGCAGTCGGCGTCGGCCTACGACGACGCGATCGCTTACCGGGGCGTGGGCCTCGCCGGCCTCATCGCGGGAGGGGCCGTCCTGGCCGCCACGCTCGGTTACACGTTCTATCCGCGCGGGCCGGCAGAGATCACGGTGTCAGCCAAGGGGCTTACGTTGACGAGCACGTTTTGATGTGCGCTTCGAACTTGCGCCTGCTCTGAGCGAAGGCCGCTTCGCACGCTGCGCGATCTTGCGAAAACTTGCGTGACGGCGGCCGCCTGACCGCGGCATACTGCGCCCCGAGACGACCTGGCAAACGACACCTCGGCGGATTGGGGCCGCCTGGGTGCCGGCGCCACAGCCTCGTGCCGGAGGACTGGACGCATGGGTAGACCCATCGCGCGTTGTGCTGCTGCTCTGCTCTTTCTCATCACCTCGGCGACCTTCTTTGCCTGCGGCGATGGGCCCTACGTGGGTGGAAGGTGCGCGACGACGGACCACTGCCAGTCGGACCAGCAGAATGTGCCGGGCACGATCTGCGTCAACGAGCACTGCGAGTGTGGCGAGCCGGGGAAGGTCATCTGCTGCGCGCGCGATGACGACACGCCGAACTGCTTCGAGGAGTGCCGGACCTGCGACGAGTGCGCCGAGGGCACGGAGGAGTGCTCGGGCTCGGGGGTGCCGGTTCCGCCGGGGGGCTGCGAGGACGACGCGGACTGCGCGGGCCCGCCGGACCCGCGGTGCGGCGTGGGAAGGTGCGTGGACGGCGCGTGCGTCGTGGAGATCGAGCGGGGCCCGATCGCCTCGCAGATCCGCGGCGACTGCAAGGTCGAGGAGTGCACGGCCGACGGCCGCGTGGTCAGCGTGGCGGCCGTCGACCCTTACGACGACGGCAACCAGTGCACCCTCGACGCCTGCGACATCGACGAGCCGCGACATCTCCTGTTGGATGGTGTCGCATGTCCCGCCTCGGGGGCCGGACGATGCCATGAGGGCGCGTGCGTGCAGTGCGTGGACACAGACCCGACGCCGCTGTGCCCTGGCGGGCTCGCGTGTGATGGTGTCTGGTGCGTGCCGGAGCACTGCGTGAACGGCGCACGAGATGAGGGGCTCCGCGAGACAGGATTGGACTGCGGCGGTTCATGCCGTCCCTGCCCATCGGGCGAGCGCTGCGAGGCCGCCACGGACTGTGAGAGCGGCGTGTGCACGAACGGAAGCTGCATGATCCCGACGTGCAGCGATGGCGTGAAGAACGGCCGTGAGGCCGGCGTCGACTGCGGCAAGCAATATTGCCCGCGCTGCCCGCCAGGCGGGGGCTGCGAGACCGGCGCAGACTGCCTGAGCCGCGTGTGCTGGAGCGGCGTCTGCGAGGAGCCCACATGCACCGACGGCGTGAAGAACGGCGACGAGGCCGGCGTCGACTGCGGCGGCGCGGCTTGCGCCGCGGCGTGCCCCGGGTGATCGCGCCGCGGGCAGGAGAGTAGCCGCCGCGCGGTCAGCCGCGCTTCGCCTCGCGGCGGCGCACCCTCGAGAGCGCATGGCGGAAGCCGCTCGCCAGGTTGGCGTGCGTCACCATGGAGCCGACGTCCAGGCCTTGCCGGACCATCATCTGCGCGGCCTCCGGCCGGATGCCGACGAGCACCGCCTCGGCGCCGAGCAGCGCGGCCGCCTGCGCCGCCTCGACGAGCCGGGACGCCGCCGTCGCGTCGACGAACGCCATGCCGGTGACGTCGATCAGCACGACGTGCGCGCGCGTCGCGTCGATCTCGCGGAGCATCGACGCGATGAAGTCGCTGGAGCGCTGGGCATCCATGACGCCCACGACGGGCATCACGAGGATGCCGTCCGCGATGGGCACCACGGGGCTCGAGAGCTCGCGGATCGTCTGGAGCATCGCCGCTTGCTGCAGGTTCGCGCGCTCGAGCTCCTCGCTCCGCGCGGAGGCGCGGCGGAGCAGGCGGGCGTTCTCGACGCCGATCGCCACCGTGCCGGCGACGCGGACCAGGAACGCCACGTCGCACGCGCCGCACGCCTCCCTGCGAGCGCTGCTCAGGACGAGGGCGCCGAGGACGTCGCCGCGGCCTTGCAGCGGCACCGCGATGGCCGTGCGCGCGCCGTCGTGCGCGGCAGGCAGGGCGGCGTCCACGCCCTCCTCGGCGGGGTCGATCACGACCGGGCGGCCCGCCGCGATCGCGCGGCGCACGAGCGAGCGCGCCGGGATCGAGACCTGGTCCTCGACCACGGAGCTCGAGGGGGGCGGGAGCCCGATCATCATGACCTCGATCGCAGGGGTGACGGGCGCGATCCGACCGCCGTTCCCGGCCGCGGCCCGGCGGGCGGCCTCGAGAGAGAGGTAATCGCTCAGCGTCGTGGACCACGGCGTCTGCTCGAGGGTGACGCAGTCGACGCGGGTGTGGAGGACGCGGGAAGGCGGCAGCTCGGCGAGGGTCGGCCCGACGCCGCGCGTGATCATCCGGTGGATCGTCTCGATGGCGCGGAAGCCCATGTCGTCCTCGCGCTGGACGATCGTCGCGTGGATCGCCCCCTGCCGGAGCAGGGCGACCGTACGGGCGACGAGATCGAAGCCGACGACCTTGAGATCTCCGGCCCTGCCGAGGGCTCGCGCCGCGCGGCCCCAGGACGGCCCGTTGTCCGCCGCGGCGCCGAAGGCGCCCGCGACGTCGGGCCGCCCCTCCAGCGCCACCGTGGCGAGCCTCGTCCCGGTCTCCTGATCCCAGTCGCACGGGATCGTCGGCAGCACCGTCAGGTTCGATCCGAGCGCCGCCGCCCAGAAGCCATCGACGCGCTCGCGGATGTTCAGCGCGAGCCCCACGGCGCCGAGGGACGCGACGACGCCGCCGCCCGGGAGCAGCCGCTTCATCACCTCGGCCGCCAACCTGCCCGACGCCACGTTGTCCGTCCCGATGTAGAGCGGCGCCCGGCTGCCCGGGAGCGGGGGCGTGTCGATCACGACGACCGGGATGTCCCTCTCGGCCGCCCGCCGGAACGCGTCCTCCGCGCTCTCGGGGTTGCTGGGCGCAACGATGATGCCGGACATGCGCCGGTCGATCGCCTCATCGAGCAGGGCGCGCTGAGAGCCGTCGCCTTCGCCGCCGTGGCCGGTCCGCCAGTCGATGGAGACGCCGAGGGGCCGCGCGGCGCTGTCCGCGCCGGCGCGGACGTTCTGGAAGTAGGTCGTCGGCTCCGACGCCGGAGCCCGGTAGACGCGGGCGCAGAGGTCGCCCCGCGCGAGCCCGGGGCCGTCCCCGACGCGGTCCTCCTCGAGCAGCCAGATCTCCACCGTGTCCCAGCTCGGATCGAGCTGCACGCTCTTGATGCCGTGCGCGATGGTCTCGATGAGGTCGTGCAGCGCGAGCGTCGTGCCCACCGCGTGGAGCAGCCGCTCGAACAGGCGGATCTCCTGCGCCGCGCTCGCCTTGTCGTCATAGAGCCTGTGCCGCTCCAGCGCATCTCCGGCCGTGCCCGCGAGGACCTCGATCGTGGCGCGGCGCTCCTCGCCCGGAGACTCCATGGTGGCCAGCTCGATGGCGAGATAGCCGGCCGGCTCGCCGCACAGCTGGATGGGCGCGACCAGCACCCCGGCGCCTTCGGGGACGCCGCAGCCCGCCTCGAGCGCGAAAGGCAGGTACGTCCGGTACCACGCCCGCGCATCGACGATGCGGCTCGCGTGCGCGCCGTCGGAGGGCGCCGCCGCGCCGGGCGCGCCCCCCTCGACCTCCGCGCCGACCGGAACGCGCGAGGAGACCCCAGGCACCGCGTCGAACCCGACAAGCGCTCGGGCCACGAGGCGGTCGCCCTCGCGCAGCAGCAGGCTCCCGCGCGGCGCGTGCGGCACGACGGCCATGGCCCGCCGCACGATCTGCTGGAGGACGGCGAGGAGGTCGGGTACCTGACGCATGCGGATCGTTCGACGATCTCGCCTGGATCCAGGCGGCCTTCAACAACTTCGCGCGTGATCGATCGATCGGGTCAATCGGGGATCGGAAGCGGCTGCGCGGCCGAGAGGCGGCGCACCTCGCGAGGAGCCGCTCACGACATCGACTCATGACGGTGCGATCACGAGCTGGGCGCTCGTGGCACAAACAGGCAGCGACCTCCGCTCGCGCGCGGCGCGGGCCGATGCCGGGGAGCGCGCCGGCCCGCGTCACCCCGGCAGCCGAAGGCCCCCGCTGGCGCCGACCCCGAGCCCTGTCGGCCCACGGCAAGGAGCAGCGCCGGCGCGGGCCCCGAGCCGCGCCGGGCGCTCCCCCCGCGGCGCAGCCGCAGGCGCGCAGGTTGCAGGGAAAGCGCAAAGATCTCGGGAAGCGGTCATGGATTCCGCTTGCGGACGCCGGCGAAATTTGTGTCATTATTGCGCGGTTACCGTAACAACTTTGCGACGCGCAGCTGCGCGGCGCGCTTGCCCTTGACGACCGAGGAGGCGAGAGTCCTGGACGTCATCGAACGATACGAGTTCAAATACCTGGTACCGGAGCGTCTGGTCCCGGCGATCCGGGCCACCGCCTGCGCGATCGGCCGGCTGGACCGGTACGCCGGCCCGGGCGGCGTGTACCGCATCCGGTCGCTCTACCTCGACACCCGCGGGTTCGACCTCTACTGGGCCAACGCCCGCGAGCAGCGCGACCGCTTCAAGCTGCGGGTGCGCACCTATCCCGGGAAGACCAGCCCGGCCTTCCTGGAGGTCAAGCGGCGCGTCCAGGATGTGATCATCAAGTCGCGCGCGGCGGTGCCAGCGAGCGAGTGGCGCGATCTGCTCGCGCCCGGCCGCCCCCCCTCGCTCGATCGGCTCGCGCCGAACGCGCGGAAGGGCGCGGAGAAGTTCATCGGCGCGTTCCACCGCCACGACCTCAGGCCGATGCTCCTTGTCGACTATGAGCGCGAGGCGTACGAGAGCACCCTCGACAGCTACGCGCGCCTGACGTTCGACCGGAAGATCGTCTGTCAGCGCAGGGAGACGCTGGATCTCGACGCCACCGACGGGGGGTGGCGCCCGGTCGATCACCCCGTCCAGACGCAGACGCCGGAGCCCGTCTGCGTCCTCGAGCTCAAGTTCGAGCGCAGGCCGCCTGCGTGGATGGTGGCGCTCGTGCGGCGCCTCGACCTCGTCCGGCACTCGTTCTCCAAGTACTGCTACAGCGTCACCGCGCAGCTGATGCTCCCGGAGGTGCGGGCGGCCCGGGTCGCAGGGTGGCAATGATGGACTGGCTTGCAGCGCTCTCGCACGGCGAGGCCGTCGAGTGGCGCGACGCGCTCGTCGCCCTGCTCGTCGCCTTCGGGCTCACGCAGGGCATCGCCGGCGTCTACATGCTCACGTTCCGCGGCCTCTCGTACTCCCGGACGGTCGTCCAGAGCATGGCGCTCGGCAGCATCATCACGTGCACGCTCATGCTCGCCGTCGGCAACAACATCGCGGCCGGCATCGGGATCGCGGGGGGTGTCTCCGCGATCCGGTTCCGCACCACGATGCGCGACCCGCGCGACGTCGTGTTCGTCTTCGCGTCGCTCACCATCGGCATGGCGAGCGGCGCGCGGGCCTACGGCGCGGCGATCGCGGGGGCGGCGATGTTCGGCGTCGCGACGCTCTTGCTCCACGTCACCGGCTACGGGTCGCGCCGGCAGCCGGACGGGCTGCTCCGGTTCGTGGCGCCGGCCGGCCAGGCCGGCGCGGAGATCTCCGGCCCGATCGCGGGCATCCTCCGCGAGCACTGCGGCACCTTCTCGCTCGTGACCCTGCGCGAGGCGGCGCAGGGCACGGTCATGGAGCACGCCTACCAGATCCGCGTTCGCCACCCCGACATGCGGGCCGGCCTCGTGACGAGCCTGCAGGCGTTGCCCGGCGTGGCGGACGTGAGCCTGATGCTCCAGGAGCCGACGCTGGACCTCTGACCACGGCGACGCACCCCATCGACTGGTGCGTGGGCAGCAATCTCACCTGGGCGCATCGGGTCGCGGCCGCAGCGTGGTGGCCGTGCTAGCAGAGCGCATGCACAAGAGTCGCCTGGCTGGGTTCATCATCGACTGCCGGACCGATGATCTCGATGGCGCCGCCCGCTTCTGGAGCGCGGCCCTGGGCATGCGATCGCGCGGCCAGGATGGCGAGGCCTACGTCCGCCTGGACGCGTCTGCGCGCGATCTTTCGGTCGAGGTGCAGAGCGTGAAGCACGGGAGCCGCGTTCACCTCGACATCGAGACCGACGACGTCGAAGCCGAGGTGCGCCGCCTCGAGCGGCTCGGCGCCAAGCGGATCACGCAGGCCTCGACGTGGTGGGTGCTCGAGGCGCCGACCGGCCAGCGCTTCTGCGTGGTGAAGACCCATCATCCGGACGCGCACGGCTTCTCCACGTGGGACGACGAGGGGAACCCCGCGTAGACGCGGCGGCCCTGGCCTCGACGCCCGCAACGGGCACCTCATTACCTCGTGGTATTCACCATAACGTAGCTTAGCCCCATCCATCGAGCGGACTCCCGCGGAGCGCCCACGGCGGCCGGCGACCAGCCAGCCGCGCAAGAGGACGCAGGGCGCGCAGTTCGCGCGCTGGCCGATGTGCCCGGGGTGGCCGCGCTGGCCGGCCATCCTGGACCACCGGGCGGCCACGCCACGGGACAAAGCCACGGCCAACAGCCCTGTAGCCCGGCTTTCCGGGGTGCGGAGGCAGGCCGAGATTTTGCAGTGCCTCCGGATGGCTCCCGACGCTCGCGAGAAATCGAGGCGAGCCCGGGTCAGCATCAATTTTGGCCCACGTCTGTAGGCTGATGTAGCCAAACGTGGGAAGAGGTCAACGTGCGTATCCTGGGTTTCACGGTACTGACACTGCTCGGCGTTGCGACCTTGAGCTGCTCCGGTCCCTCGGACAGCGGCGGGAGCGGGGGCGGAGGTGGAGGCGACGCCCGGCACGCCGAGATTCCCGAGCAGTCGGCGGAGATGTCCGACCCGCTGCCGGTCGAGACGCCGGCGACGGAGGCGGAGATGACGGACCCGCTGCCGGCCGAGCCCCCGGCCGCGGAGAACGACGAGCCGCTGGACCAGCCGGCGATGATCGAGGTGCCGATCGCGCTGCCCGGCTCGACCCAGGGCTGCCCCGACGGGATGGTGCGGGTGGAGGGCGAGTATTGCAGCGCCGTGGTGCAGGAGTGCCTCGAGTACCATCCCGAATGGACAAAGCGCCACGGCGAGCCGGGGGTTGCCGCCCGATGCTTGCGATTCCGCGAGCCGTCGCGGTGCGTCGCCGAGAAGACCGAGCACCTCTCGTTCTGCATGGACCGGTACGAATACCCGAATGTCCCGGGCGCGCTGCCGCGCACGCTGACCTCGTGGGAGCAAGCCGCAGGGCTCTGCGCGGCCGAGGGCAAGCGGCTCTGCACCGAGGCCGAGTTCAATTTCGCCTGCGAAGGCCCCGAATCGCTGCCTTACGTCTACGGCTACGAGCGGAACGCCGAGACGTGCAATCAGGACCGAGACTACCGCTTTCCAGACCACTCGCAGCGGCTGCTCCACTACGCAGCGTGCCAGCAGAACGCGCGATGCGCCGCCGAGCTCGCGCGCCTGGACGGCCGCGAGCCGGCCGGCGGGCGCGCGGAGTGCGCCTCGTGGGCGGGCGTCTTCGACCTGAACGGCAACGTCAACGAGTGGGTGGTGCGCACCGATCAGAAGGCCCCTTACCGCAGCGGGCTCAAGGGCGGATGGTGGGGTCCGATCCGGAGCCAGTGCCGCCCGATGACGACCTTTCACAAGGAAGACGACTACGGCTACGAGGTCGGCTTCCGCTGCTGCGCGGACGCCGAGACACACCCCGCGGGGTGAGCGCGGCCCGCGGGCCACACATCCGCCCGGGCTTCTGACCTCGCGCCCGCAGGCCGCGGGAGCAACGGTATCCCCCTGAGCGCACAGCTCGGCCATCGAATCCTCGTCGCAGCTTCAGGAGGGCGGACGGCACGCACGTCGTTCCGTCGCGGCCCAGTGAATGCAACGTGACTGTATCAGGAAACCGATCGCGCGGAGCGCTTGACATCGGTTCCCAGTTGCATGCTTAAGTCATATGCCATGCTCGGCATCGCCTCGCGCCGCGCATGGCATGTGTAAACCTTGCTTCGACAGTCACGGTGTGATCGTGCAACGGCCGTTGTCGATCGCGTATCGCTCCGGCCGCAATCTTACAAATTCGACCCGATGGGCGGCAGGGCTCGCAGGCGCAACTCTATTTTACTTATTCGCTTTGAGCACAACCCTGCGGCTCGGCCGGCCGGATCATGGAGGACCTTATGCATATCAATCGCTTACTTGGCACTGTCTCCTTTTCGTTCGCGTGCTGCCTGGTCGCCTGCGCCATGGAGCCTGCTGACCTGGAGGACAGCGACGCCCTCGAGTCGGGGTTGAGCAGCCCGGACAACACGATGAAGGCCGAGCTCGCGTTCCAGTCGCAATGGACCGGCGGGTACTGCGCGAACGTGACGGTGACGAACACGAGCAACGGCCCGGCCACGTCCTGGGGTCTGGTCGTCGGGCTCAACGGCGCCACGGTGACCAGCCTGTGGAACGCGCGCTACACGACGTCCGGCGGGCAGATGAACGTCACCAACGAGAGCTACAACGGTTCGGTCGCTGCAGGCCGTTCGACGTCATGGGGGTTCTGCGCGAGCGGCACCGGGAGCCCCACGATCGTCTCGGTCAAGGGCAATGGAGGCTCGAGCACCAGCACGAGCGCTTCCTCATCGAGCAGCAGCAGCTCGAGCTCCTCGGCGAGCAGCGGCGGGGGCGGTTCAGGCGGCTCCGGTGGCGGGGGCGGTTCAGGCGGCTCCGGCGGCTCCGGAGGCGGCACCCCGACCGGAGCGAAGTTCGTGGGCAACATCACGACGAATGGCGCCGTGCGCACCGGCTTCGCGAACTACTGGAACCAGATCACGCCCGAGAACGAGGGCAAGTGGGGCTCCGTCGAGAGGACGCGCGGCCAGAAAGACTGGAGGCAGCTCGACGCGATCTACAAGTACGCGAAGGACAACGGCATCCCGTTCAAGCAGCACACCTTCGTGTGGGGCAGCCAGCAGCCGGACTGGCTCGCGGGCCTCTCCGGGTCGGACCAGCAGGCGGCCGTGAGGGACTGGATGCGGTCGTTCTGCACGCGCTACCCCGACACCAAGTACATCGACGTCGTCAACGAGCCGCCGCCCCACACGACGCCCTCTTACAAGAACGGCATCGGCGGCGACGGCGCCAGCGGCTATGACTGGATCGTCAACTCCTTCAAGTGGGCTCGCGAGTTCTGCCCGAACGCGAAGCTGATCCTCAACGACTACAACAACATCGAGTACGAGGGTGATCACCAGAACTTCATGCGGATCGCGAGGGCGGTGATCAACGCGGGCGCCCCCGTCGACGCGCTCGGCGCGCAGGCCCACGACGCATACAAGCTCAACACCAACACGGTGAAAGGGTACATCGACAAGCTCGCGTCGCTGGGCAAGCCCGTGTACATCACCGAGTACGACATCGGCATCGCGAACGACGAGGAGCAGCGCCGGGTGATGCAGGAACAGTTCACGATGTTCTGGAATCACCCGTCCGTCCCCGGCATCACGCTGTGGGGTTACATCGTAGGCTCCACCTGGAGGGCCAACACGGGCCTCCAGCAGTCGAACGGCACCATGCGGCCGGCCATGACCTGGCTGATGGACTTCCTCGACCGCTGACGATGAGAAGCGCGCGCGGCGCGCGTCGAGCCGTGCTATGCGAGCCGAATGTCCAGAGACGTCGAGCTCCAGTGTCGCTGCGGAAAGGTCCACGGATGGCTGCGCGGTGCATCGCCGGACGCGGTGAACCGCGCCGTCTGCTACTGCGACGACTGTCAGGCGTTCTTGCACCACCTCGGCCGCGCCGACCTGCTCGATGAGCAGGGCGGCACGGACATCGTGCAGGTGGCTCCTTCGGCGGTCTCCTTCGACCGCGGCGACGAGTTCGTCGTCGCCGCGCGGCTGGCGCCCAAGGGCCTCTATCGCTGGTACGCGAGCTGCTGCAAGACGCCGCTCGGCAACACGTTGACGCCGCGACTGCCGTTCATCGGCATCACCACCGAGCTGTTCCAGCAAGCCCCGAGCGCGCGCCCGTGCGACGAGATCTTCGGCGCGCCGCGCGGCGCGATCCTGGGCAAGTTCGCCATCGGCGAGCCGCCGCCCGGGTCGCTGAGGCCGAGCGTGCGCTTCCTCGCGCACGTGGCCCGGAAGCTGCTCGGCTGGAAGCTGCGCGGCAAGGCGTGGCCGCATCCGTTCTTCGATCGCGCGAGCGGCAAGCCGAAGTACCCCATCACGGTGCTGTCCGCGGCCGAGCGCGAGGCGCTGCGCCCGCTGTGCGGCCCGCGCCCCGCGCGCGCATGACGGGCCGGCTCGAACCGCCCCCGCTCGTCCTCGCGGCGACGCCGCGCTAGCGCTCCGCCCGCCCTTCGCGCGGGGTGCCGCTCCAGCGCAGATCGGCGACGATGGGGCGGTGATCCGAGCCGAGATCCGGGCCGATCCACGCGCGCTCGGTCGTCCAGCCAGGCCCGGCGAGCACGTGGTCGATGCGGACGCCGAACCAGCGCGTGCGCTTCGTCGCGCCGAACCCCAGGCCGGCGCGCGAGAACGCGTTCTCGAAGCCTGCCCAGAAGCGCCGGTAGATGGCGCTGTCGACCGGCATGTTGAAGTCGCCGGCGATGACGACCGGATAGGGCGCCTCGTCGACCCACTGCCGTGCGAGCTCGGACTCCCAGACACGCAATGCGATGACGCGGTCGTGCTCCGCTGCCTGCTTCCACAGGCCGTGCATCAGCGCCTCGATCGCCTCGCGGGGCGTCTCCAGGTGCAGGTTGAGCAGGCTGAAGACACGGGTCCCGCGCGGCTGCCCTGAGCTCGGCTGTGGCGCGTCCGGCAGCGCGATGGCGTAGCGGAGGATCGCGCCGTGGCCGCCTTTATCCCAGACGTCGCGACGATCCCTGGACTCGACCTTGAGGAGAGGGTGCCGGCTCACAAGGCACATCCCCTGCTCGACGTGGACGGACCACCCCGGGAACGCTGCGCTCAGCTCCGGCTCCGGCGCCGAGCACTCCTGCAGCGCGAGCACGTCGGGCCGGGTCTCGGCCACGAAGCCCTTGAGTCGATCGATGTTCATGGCGCGGCTCCCCGTGTTGAAGGAGGCGACGCGCAGATCGGCGCCGTCGGCGGCTCCTGAGAGGGCGCGGAGCGAGAGCGTGAAACCGAGGATCGGTCCGGCGACGATCGCCGATGCCAGCGCCGCCGGGAGGAGAGCGCGGCGCTGCACGAGGAGCGCGGCGGGCACGATCACGAGGAGAGGTAGGGCGACGATCTGGCGCGGGCCGAAGAGAAAGAGCGTCCCTGGCCACCACCGGTCGCCCACGATGGGCAGGGCGAGCCAGATCGACGCGACCGCGAGGAGGTAGAGCACGGCGACGGCGAGCACGAAGAACCGCAGCCGGCGCCAGCGCGGTGGGGAAGAAGGAGGCCTTTCGGGTTGCGGTTGTGGCTCGGTCGACGCATCCCTGGATGGCTCGCGGTGGCGCATCGATGTTCCTCCGTCGGCGTGTAGAGTCCGTCTCGACGCGCGGGGGCGGCGGCGAACGCACTCAGCCTCACCGGCCGGGCTCGCGGGCCGCGTCCGCTGGCGCCGCCGCGTTCACAAGCGTTATGGACTTCGCCGGCTCTCCTTCTCCACCGCCTTCTTGGCGGGAGACCCCTTCTTCGCCGCCGCCTCCTTGGCGGGAGACCCCTTCTTCGCCGCAGCCTTCTTGGCGGGAGACCCCTTCTCCGCCGCAGCCTTCTTGGCGGGAGACCCCTTCTTCGCCGCAGCCTTCTTGGCGGGAGACCCCTTCTCCGCCGCAGCCTTCTTGGCGGGAGACCCCTGCTCCGCCGCCGCCTTCTTGGCGGGAGTCCCCTTCTTCGCCGCAGCCTTCCCCGCGTTCCCCAAGGCCAGCGCCGCCCCATCCAGCAATTGCAACGCCCGCTTCGGCGCCACAGCGCGATAGCTCTCCTCGATCCACTCGAGCAGCATCGCCTCGGGCACGCGATCCTTCGGGCCGAAGCGCGCCGTCACCCAGCCGCTCTTGCCGAGGTTGTACCCCGTGGGCTCCGCGAACGGCAGCATGAGCGCGGCCTCGCCCGACTGCGGGAGCTTGGCCGTGACATGGAGCTTCCCTTCGTGGGTGTTGAGGAAGACGAAGATCTTCCCGCGCACCTTGGCGACACGGTCGCCCCAGGGGAACTCCTCCACCGCCTCGGGATAGGCCAGCGCGGCGTCGCGCAGCCTTCCAAGGATGGGCGTGAACCTCGCGTCGTCCTGGCGCATCGTCATCCGGCGAGCGTAGAGCGCCCGCACGACCTCGTAAAGCCGGAACGGCGCCTCCTCACAGCCCGCTCAAGAGCTGATTTCTCCGGTGCCATGAGGTAGGGTGACGCCTTGCAGGAGCACGCTATCCCCATGTTTTCGCTCGAGAACCGTGTTCAGGAGTACGCCTGGGGCTCCCGGGACGCCATCGCGACGCTGCTCGGACAGCGCCCCTCCGACAAACCGCAAGCCGAGCTCTGGATGGGAGCCCACCCGGCGGCCTCCTCGTGCATCGAGCTCGACGGGGGTCGAGAGCGCCTGATCGACGCCATCTCCAGGCACGCCGACGCCTTCCTCGGCGGACCGACGCGCGAACGCTTCGGCGCTCGGCTCCCCTTTCTGCTCAAGGTGCTCGCGGCCGACCAGCCGCTGTCGCTGCAGGCACACCCGGACGAAGCGCAGGCGCGGCGCGGGTTCGACGCGGAGAACGCCGCCGGCGTCCCGGTCGACGCCCCCGAGCGCACCTACCGCGACCCGCACCACAAACCCGAGCTCATCTGCGCGCTCACCCCGTTCGACGCCCTCTGCGGTTTCCGGCCGGCCACCGCGCTGCCGGAGGTCTTCGAGCTCCTCGCCCGAGGCCCAGGGGACGCGCTCGTCCCGCGCGGCGCCGATGTGATCGACGCGGCCGCGGTCGCGCGGCTCGTCCAGGGCCTGCTCGCGCTCGAACCGGCCGCCCGGCGAGAGCTCGTGTCCTCGGTGGTCGAGGCGTGCCGCGCACGCGCCCAGGCGGGCGGATGGCTCGCGCGGGCCGCTGGCTGGGCGCTCCGCCTGCACGAGCTCTACCCGGGCGACGTCGGCGTCGTGATCGCGCTCCTGCTCAACGACGTGCACCTCGAGCCGGGCGAGGCCCTGTACCTGCCGCCGCGCCGTCTGCACGCCTATGTGCAAGGGGTCGGGATCGAGATCATGGCGAGCTCCGACAACGTGCTGCGCGGCGGGCTCACGCCGAAGCGCGTCAACGTCGACGAGCTCGTTCGCGTCCTCGATTTCGCGCCGTGGCGTGTCGAGCCCGTCGTGCCGCGCCAGGTGGGCGTGGAGTCCTTTTATGACACCCCAGCGCCGGAGTTCCGGCTCTCCCGCATCGACCTCGACGCCGCGGTCCCCTGGAGGACCGATGACCGCCGAGGCCCCGAGATCGTCCTCTGCACCCGGGGACAGGCCTCGCTGGTCGACGCGCGCGGCGCTGCCCGCGAGCTCCGCCAGGGGGGCTCGATCTTCGTCCCGTTCTCGTCGGGGAGCTACGCCATCGAGGGACACGGCCAGCTCTTCCGGGCCACCGTCGGCCTCTGAGGCCACCGCGAGAGACGCGCCGCGACGCCGGGCAGCGGTCGCATTTCCCCGGCGAGAGCTTCCATGAAGGTGGGGAGATCATTGAGCTGTTCTTCCCATGTTCCCGATGGCGGGATCTCCCTGGGCGACTGCGGGCTCGCCGCGCGGGGTCTCCTGCCCATCCGCGGGCCCGCGCGCGAGCGACCCGGCTGCGGCGCGCCACGTCGCGAGGACGCGCCGCTTCAGCGCGCGGAGCTCGTGCGCGGCGAGCTCGGCGGCGCGGCGGGCGCTGTCGTTCACCGAGGGGCGCGCGGCCCGGAGCTCGATGAGCGGCCGCGCCGATAGCGAGAGGGCCAGCTTGTACTGGCAAGGGCTGTCCAGAAAATCGTACTCGCGCCGCCCCTCCGCGATCGCAGCGCGGATGGCAAAGGCGTGGATCACGGTCCCCGGCCGGAGCCCCTTCGGCAGGTCGACCCTGCGCCCGCACTGGTAGAAATAGATCTTGTTGTTCCAGACAAGGTTATAGAGCGCCGCGATGGGCTCGCCGCGCGCCGAGAGCCACGCGAGATCGAGGGCGCCGCGCTCGAACATCGCAGGCATCACCTCGTCGTGGAACTCGCGGAAGCGCTGCGAGGCGAACACGCCGGCGCGCCCATCGGCCGACCAGCGCTCGGCGTGCAGGCGGAGCAGGATCTCGCGCGCGCGCTCGAGCTCCGCGCGCGTCCTCGCCCGATCGAACGTCAGCGTGCCGCCCGCCCACGCCTCGAGATCGCGCGTCGAGCGGCGCACGAGGTAGCGGCGCGACGCGGAGAGCGCGCTCAGGTACTTCTCCCAGCTGGACGGCAGCGGGATGTAGGGCGAGGCGTCCGTGACCTCGATCCGCGCGTCGATGCCGTGCCGCCGGAGCTCGCGCGAGAGGATCACGGCGAGCGCGCCGTCGGGGCGCATGGCCGGCATCACGAGCTCGTCCCAGGCCCCGAGCGCCGCGCCCGTAAGCGCGCGGGCGAGCGCGTGCGCGACGTCGGCCTCGGCGCCCCGCTCGGCGATGACGCCGAGGTTGCAAGAGCAGACCTCGTCGGCCTGATCCTCCCCCGAGGCGATGAGCTCCAGCCGGCGGAACACGATGCCGCTGCGGTGCCGGCAGCGGCGCTCCAGCAGCGGCGCGAAGCCGACCAGGCGAGACCCATCGAAGAAGAGCGCGGCGCGCAGCGAGCGGCCCTGCGCCCCGAACACGCGCCACCAGGCGAGCATCCAGTCCGGCGTGAGCATCGGCTCGTTCATGCCGCTCCGCCCCATCAGCTCTTCCCACGCCCCACGCATCGCGACGAGCTCGGCGACATCGGTCACCAGGTGAAACCGCAGCATCTCCCCCTCCCTTCCACACAACCCCGCGCGCCGTCCGCCGCCGCTCCGCCGGGCCTCGCAGCAGAGCGACGGCAGCGGCGCTCCCCCTCAGCGCCATGTCCGCTCAGCTCGCAAGCACCAGCGGCGAGCGCGCCGTCCAGGGCATCGCAAGAACGGACCTGGAATGGTCGGAGCCTTATCCGGCGAATCGACACGAGCGCTGCGACACGCCTCAGGACGACATGGCGGACGGCAGGAGCGCGACTCACAATCAGTATACGGTGGATTTGCTGGCTGACAAGAGAATCACCCAACGAATGGAAAGCCAAGGCACAGGGCTGTCCAACCAGGACAAGGACATGGGCAGCCGCGCCGAACCGAGGTGTTCTACCCCGTGTCCGGGCGGCTGCGCGCCTCGCGAGCGGCGCTCGCCGCGCGCGGATTGGCCGAGGGCGCCTGCTCGGTCGGCATGTTCATTCGTCCACGACGTGGATCGGCTTCAGCCAGTTACGAAAGGTGAGCCGCCGGCAGATCGCGCGGGCACTGTAGAGGGCATGCGGTCGCCCCGGTGACTCTGCTCATCGGGAGATGGCGCCACGCGTGCGCGGCGCGCTATCCGAGCGCGTCCTCGAGCCGGACGCGCACGAGGCGCACGCCGGAGGGCCCCCGGAGCAGCGTGTCCCACCACTCCGAGCCCGCGAAGCGATAACGGATCTGCACCCCGAGCGCGGTCCCGTCGCCGAGCGCGCGGCGGGCGAGGGCGAGCTCGCCGCCCGCGCTGCCGGCCCGCTGGAGATCCCCCGCGCGGGAGGTCGCACCGGCCTTGAGCGACACCGAGACGAGCTCCGCGGCCTCGGCGAGGTCGAAGAAGAGCTGATCGAGGGTCGCCTCGTCGAGCACCGCCTCCTGCAAGGGAGGCAGCGGGATCTCGGGAGCGACATCCGTCTCATGCCTGGAGGGGAGCTTCATGGCCTGTCCGCTCCCACGCTCGGCGGCGGCCACGCCGAGAGGGGCCTGGGCGCGCGCTGATCCAGCTCGGCCGAAGGCGCGTGGCACTGGGTGCAGCTCTGCCGGTAAGGGTGGGTCGAGCGAATGCCCAGGGCGCCATGGACGCCATGGCAGCTCGCGCACTCCGAGCGCATCAGCGTCGGGTGCGGGATCGTGGGCGGCGCGCCCTCGTAGGCGCGGGCGCCTCGCCGCGGCGACGGCATGCCAGCAAAGGTGTTGTCGGGCGGAGGCGGCGTCTCCGCGAGCGGCCTCGGGTCGGCGCCGACGACATGGCACTGCGTGCAGCTCTCGTAGCGACGGTGGCTCATCCTGGGCGCTGTGAGGTTCGCGACGCGCAGCCCGCGCTCGTGGCACGAGAGGCAATCCGGGGCGCCGAGCTGCTCGATGCGATGCGGGATCGTGGGCGGCGCGCCGTCGTAGGCGCGGCGGGAAGCGCGCCGCTCGAGCGCCGCCTCTCGATCGGCCTCCGACGGCTCGACAGGCGCGTAGAGATCGGCGTCCGCCGCCTCGAGCCGTGCGAATGCGCCCTCGTACATGCCGGCGTTCGGGCCGTGCGCGCGCTCGCGCATGTCGGCGTAGCTGCGCGCCTCGACGCTCGCCGAGGGCGGAGCGGGATCGCCGCGCAGCTCGGCGACCCCCTGCTCCGTGCCGCGGACCCCCGAGAAGTAGCCCGCCGCCGCGACGGCGACGATCGCGGCGAGGCCGACGTGCAGGCCGCGGGCGTCCTTCATCGCGCCTCTCCCCGCTTGCCCTGCGGCTTGCGACGGATCCTGACCGCGCATTTCTTGTAGTCCGGCTGCTTCGAGAGCGGATCGTGCGCCTCGAGCGTCGCGCGGTTCACCATCACGGTCTCATCGAAGAACGGCACGAACACCGTGCCAGGCGGCGGCGCGCCCCTGCCCTCGATCCAGACAGGCAGCTCGAGCGCGCCGCGCCGGCTCTCCAGGATCACGACCTCGCCGTCGCCGACACCGAGCCTCCGCGCGTCCTCGCGGCTCATCTCCAGGTACGACTGCGGCATCGCCCGCTGCAGCTGGGGTATCCTCATGGTGAGCGACCCCGTGTGCCAGTGCTCGAGGACGCGGCCCGTGCACAGCCAGAAGGGATACTCCGCGTCGGGCGACTCGGGCGGCGGCTCGTAGGGGTGAAACCAGATGAGCGCCCGGTCGTCCTTGGTCACCGAGTGGTAAAACTGGATCTCCGCCTTCGTGGCATAAGGGTCGTCGAACCTCGCGAAGCGGAACCGCGTCTCCCGCCACGAGCCGTCGGGCTGCTCGACGACGGGCCAGCGCAGGCCTCGCGCCTTGACGTACTCGCGGTACGGCGCCAGGTCCTTGTGCTTGAACCGGCTGAACTCGCGGTACTCCTCGAAGAGCTGCTCGTCGACGTTGACGTCGTGGTAATGCTTGTAGTCCCAGACCGGCACCTCCTTGCCGTCCTTCCGGATGTCGAACAGGAAACGGCCGTCCTTGTCCTTCATCCCGGCGAAGCCCATGTCGTGGAGCTTGCGCGCCACGGCGATGATCTGCCATGCATCGTCCCGCGCCTCGCCGGGCGGCTCGACCATCTTGAACCACTGCTGCGTGCGGCGCTCGGAGTTGCCGAACATCCCGTTCTTCTCGACCCACATGGCCGAGGGCAACACGAGATCCGCGGCGCGCACCGTGGCCGTCGGGTAGACGTCGGACACGATCAGGAACTTGCCCGGGATCTTGCGGCTCGCGTCGAAGAGCTCGTTCGTGTTCGGCAACGACTGGCCTGGATTGGTCACCATCACCCAGATCGTGTCGATGTCGCCCCCCTGCTCCTTCGGGGTCGAGAAGCGCTTCCAGAGGTCGACCGTGTGGTAGCCGGGCTTCGGGTTGATCCGCCCCTCGGGCAGGTTCCAGAGGTGCTCGGCCTCTTTCCGGTGCTCTGCGTTCGTGACGACGAGGCCGCCGGGGAGCCCGTGGGCCAGCGTGCCGACCTCGCGCACCGTGCCGCAGGCCGACGGCTGGCCCGTCAGGCTGGTCGGGGCGTCGCCGGGCTTGCCGAAATGGCCGCTGAGCAGGTGCACGCCGTGCACCAGATCGTTGATCGCGGTGCCGCGGGTGTGCTGGTTCATCCCCATGCACCAGAGGCTCGTGATCCTCAGATCGCGGCGCCCGAAGAGATCCGCCAGCATCCGGATGTCCTTCGCGGCGACGCCCGAGATCGCCTCCACCCGCTCCGGCGTGTACTCGGCGAGCGCCGTCCTGTACTCCTCGAAGCTCATCGGCTGCCCGTCGAGGGTCGGGGGCTCGGTCCGCTTGCGGAAGTTGCAGAACCTGTCGACGAACGCCCGGTCGAACGTCCCGCGCTCGACGAGCAGGTGCGCGATGCCGTTCGCGATCGCGAGATCGGTGTTCGGCTTGAAAACCAGCGTGTGCTGGCAGAAGGCCGAGGTGCGGGTGCGCCGCGTCGTGAGATCGATGAGGAGCACCTGCTCGCCCCTCGACCGCCGGTCGACGACGCGCGAGAAGAGCACGGGGTGCATCTCGGCCGGGTTGTTCCCCCACATGAGGAGGACATCGCACCTGTCGAGATCCTCGTAGCAGCCGGCCGGCTCGTCCACGCCGTAGGTGGAGAGGAAGCCTGTCACCGCGGACGACATGCAGAGGCGCGCGTTCGGGTCGATCTGGTTGTTCCCGAGCCCCGCCTTCACGAGCTTGTTCGCCGCGTACCCCTCGGGGATCGTCCACTGGCCGCTGCCGTAGAGCGCGAACCCCGCCGGGTTCTGCATCGCGCGCCGCGCGACGATCGCGATGGCCTCATCCCAGCCGATGGGCTCGAGCTTGCCGTTCTTGCGGAGCAGCGGCTTCGTGAGCCGATCTCTGCCGTAGAGGGCGAGGCCGACGTGATACCCCTTCACGCAGAGCAGGCCCTTGTTGACGTCCGCGCTCTGGTCGCCCGCGACCGCGACAACGCGGCCCCCTCGCACGCCCACCTGGACGTGGCAGCCGGTGCCGCAGAACCTGCACGGCGCCTTGTTCCAGACCACATCGGAGGCGCTCCCCGCCCCGGGCGCCGCCTGCGCGGCGGCGACGCCGTCCTTGCCCAGCGCGAGCCGACTGGCGGCCACGGTCGCCGCGCCCATCGCGGAGCACCTCAGAAAGTCGCGGCGATCCATCATGGCTCCAGATCCGAGAAGTCGACCGAGACCACATCGACGAAGTCCACCCCATCGGTGCGGAACACCCGCTCCACGAGCTCTTCCCCCGCGAGCAGGGTCGCTGTCTCGGCGATCGCGGGCAGCCTCGAACCACACGGCGGACCGAGCGAGAGCGCCGCCTCCGCGGCGAGCGAGCGACACGCCCGCGCTCGCGCGCTGGGCTCATCGGAGAGCGTGATAACAAGAGCACTGAGGGGCATCGGAACGCCTGTCTGGGGTTGATCGGGTGGATGTGATCGAGCGGGTCGAGCGTCGGCTCACGACATCGCAAGGTCCACGCCACGCGAGATCGTCGCCGGGACGCCCGTCCATCGCGGCCTGCGCCCAGCGCCTCACCGGAGATCCCTGGCGCGCGCGGACCGCGGGGCAGCGCAAACGGTGCGTCCGGACGCGCTCCCTGCACCGCGCCGAGCCGCGGGCCGCGGCGCCGCCCCGGACGCGCGCGATGGCACGTGGCGTGCGATGTGAATCGACCCGTGCACTCCTCTCTTCATCTTCCCGGGGCCGCCGCGATCCTGGGGCTCCTGTGCGTGGCGCACGCGGCAGGCTGCCAGGATCGCGACCAGCCGCTCGGGCTGCGCCCCGCGCTCGACGCGACGCCGATCGCCTCCGCGAGCATCCACCGCCCTGACAAGCTCTCCGGTGTCGCCACGGACAAGCGGGACTCGCTGGGCCGGCCGATCCGCGCGGCGTGCGTGACGTGCCACTCGCTCCGCAGGCCCGACGCGCTGCCGACCTCGACGGCGGAGCTCGACGAGTTCCACGTCGGGCTGAGGTTCGAGCACGGCGGGCTGAGCTGCGCCTCGTGCCACGTGATCGGCGAGCAGGACACGCTGCGCAAGGCCGATGGCGCGCTCCTCCCGATGCGCGACGCCATGCAGCTCTGCGCCCAGTGCCACGGCCCGCAGCTCCGCGACTACGCGAACGGGGCTCATGGCGGGATGAACGGCAGTTACGCGGGCGGCGCGCGGGTGCGCAACCACTGCGTCGACTGCCACGATCCGCACGTGCCGGCGTTCCAGCCGTCGATGCCCGTCCTGCCCCCGCGCGACCGCTTCGTGGAGGCGCGCGGCGCAGGAGAAGGAGCCCACAGATGACCCAGACATCCAGGCGCGTCGCGCTCAAGGTGCTCGGAGCCACGCTCGGCGCCTCCGCGTTCGCCCACGCGATGGAGCCGCTCCGCGCGTGGAGCAAGGACCTCTCGCTCGATCAGTTCCTGCAGCGCCATTACAAGGAGCTCACGCGGGAAGAGCTCGCCGAGGTCATCGACCGCCTCGAGCGAGAGACGCGCGAGGAGTACGGCCGCGAGGTCACGATCCGCGACGTCCGCCCGCAGGAAGGGGTGCAGTTCGGCTACGCGCTCAGCCTGAGCGTGTGCATCGGCTGCCGCAAGTGCGTGGAGGCGTGCCACGTGGAGAACAACCACGATCGGCGCACGAACAACTCCTACATCCGCGTGCTCGAGATGGATCAGGGCAGCTTCGACATGGAGAAGGGCGACGCGACGTACGAGCACGCCGTGCCCGCGAAGGGCAAGTACTACCTGCCGGTGCAGTGCCAGCAGTGCGACAACGCGCCTTGCGTGAAGGTCTGCCCCGTCCAGGCGACCTGGAAGGAGCCCGACGGCATCGTCGCCGTCGATTACAACTGGTGCATCGGCTGCCGCTACTGCGAGGCCGCCTGCCCCTACCACGCGCGGCGCTTCAACTGGACGAAGCCCGAGGTGCCCGCGGACGAGATCAACCCGGACCAGGGCTACCTGTCGAACCGCATCCGGCCCCAGGGCGTCGTGGAGAAATGCACCTTCTGCCTGCATCGGACGCGCGAGGGCCGGATGCCGGCCTGCCTCGAGGCCTGCCCCACGGGCGCGCGCGTCTTCGGCAACCTCCTGGATCCGAAGAGCGAGATCCGCTGGGTGCTCGAGAACAAGCGGATCTTCATCCTCAAGGAGGAGCTCGGCACGCGGCCGCGCTTCTTCTACTTCTTCGACGTCTGAGCGAGCGGAGCCACGATGGGCAAGGACACACACGCCATCACCTACCCGCGCTTCCTGCTCCGGGTCATCGGCCAGAGCTTCGAGGGCTCGTGGCGCTTCTATCTCTGGATGACCGTGCTCACGGCGATCGCCCTCGTCGGCGCGAACGCCTGGGCCCACCAGCTCGCCGAGGGCATGCGGGTCACCGGCATGAGCGATCACGTCTCGTGGGGCCTTTACATCGCGAACTTCACCTTCGGCGTGGGGCTCGCGGCGGGCGCCGTGATGATGGTGATCCCGGCGTACCTCTACGACGACCACGAGATGCACGACGTCGTGATCCTCGGCGAGCTGCTCGCGATCGCCGCCATCGTCGTGTGCCTCCTGTTCATCGTGGCCGACATGGGGCGCCCGGACAGGTTCTGGCACATCTTGCCCGGGCTCGGGCGGTTCAACTGGCCGATCTCGATGCTGACCTGGGACGTCATCGTCCTGAACGGCTATCTGTTCATCAACCTGCACATCTCGGGTTACCTCATCTACACGAGGTACCTGGGCAGGAAGCCGGACAGGAAGTGGTATCTGCCCTTCGTGTTCCTGTCGATCGGCTGGGCGGTGTCGATCCACACGGTGACGGCGTTCCTCTACTCGGGCCTCGGCGGCCGCCCCTTCTGGAACTCGGCGCTGCTCGCCCCCCGCTTCATCGCCTCTGCCTTCATCACGGGCCCGGCCTTCGTGATCCTGCTGCTCCAGCTCGTCGCCCGGCTGACCCGGTTTCGCGTGGGCGACGGGCCGATCCGCACGCTCACCTCCGTGCTCCGCGTGACCGTCCTGCTCAACCTGTTCATGCTGGGCTCGGAGCTCTTCACGTCGCTCTACACCGGCGGCACGCACGGCGCCGCGGTGACCTACCTGTTCTTCGGCCTGCACGGCAAGAGCGCGCTCGTGCCGTGGATCTGGTCGGCGGTCGCGCTGAACGTGGCCTCCGCGGCGCTCCTGCACCTGCCGGCGAGCCGCGGGAGCCGCGCCTACCTCAACGCGGCCTGCGTCGCCGCCTTCGCCGGCGTCTGGATCGAGAAGGGCATGGGCCTCATCATCCCGGGCTTCGTGCCGAGCACCCTGCACGAGCTCGTCGAGTACGTGCCCTCGATGGCCGAGTGGAAGATCACGGCGGGCATCTGGGCCGTCGGGTTCATGGTGCTCACGATCGCCATCAAGGTCGCGCTGACGGTGCTCACCGGCGAGATGTCGGTCGAGCCGCGCTCCGGCGCCCCCCGCACGGACGAGCACGCGCCGCCGCTCGCGCAATAGCGCTGCTGTGTGCCTCAGCGCGCCGCCGGACACACCTCTGGCGTCGCGCGAGCGCGCGTGTCGGCCTGCGTGGTCGTTGGCCCGGAAAGTGGCACTTCCTCGGACAATATAAAAGCTGAGCCGTCCACGGATCGCCCGGGCACTGCAGGGGGCATGTGCTGGCCAGCTCGTTCACCCAGGGCGAGAGAGGCAATCTCCTCATGTCATCCAGATTGCCCGGGCGAGTGAGCGCTGAGCCTCGCTGGCGACCGCGTCGCATTTCAACTTACAAGAGGGAGGACACTTCAATGAAAGTTGCCGAGTACGCTCGTCTGGCCGCGCAGGCCGCCGCAATCGCTCTCCCGCTCGTCGCGCTGGGCTGCGGGCCTGACCCGGAGAAGGCCGGCGATGAATGTGCTCCGGATGACGGCTGCCCGAACGGCCTCGTGTGCGCCGACGGCGGCGAGGATCACATCTGTTATGCGCCGCCGGGCGCCGGCTGCGATGCGGGCGGCACCGACTATTGCCTGGGCGATGCCGTCTGCGGCGACGACGGCACATGCCGAGTTCCGCTCGGAGGCCCCTGCGCCGGGGACGCGAAGGACTTCTGCGCAGAAGGCACGACGTGCGGCGCTGACGGAACCTGCCAGACCCCGCCTGGCGGCGCGTGCGATCCAGCGGGCCCCGATCTCTGCCTCGACGACGCGGTCTGCGGCAAGACGCGAGACGGCGGGGGAATCTGTGGCATCGCCGAAGGCGGCGCGTGCGATCCGGAGGCCCCGCTGTGCGCGGGCGGGCTCACCTGCGCCGAGCTCGTCGCAGGCGGCCATGCGTGTTATCCGCCCGTGCTGGCGAGAGGGAGCGTCTTCGACTCCGAGAGCACCGCGGGCATCGAGGGCGCGCTCGTTCTCGCGCTCGACGATCAGGCGACCGCGATCACGGACGTGACGACCACCGACGCCGCAGGGAATTACGTGCTCGAGGTGCCGGTGCCTCGCACGGAGGACGGCGCGCCGATCGGGGACGTGATCTTCACGCTGCGGGCGAGCGCGCAGGACCACCAGCCCTTCCCGGGCGGGCTCCGCACCGCCCTGCCGATCGCCTCGAGCGAGGCGACGTCGGGCGACGACGGGTGGAGCATCGAGACCGCGCTCACGGATATCGCGCTGATCCCGCTGCCCGAGGACCAGCGGGGGCTGCCGAGCATCTCGGGCGCGGTGCTCGCGGACGAGCAGTCCGGCGGCGTGCTCGTCGTGGCCGAGGACGAGGGCGGCAAGGGGTTCAGCGCGGTGACCGATCGCGGCGGCGCCTACACGATCTTCAACGTACCGGCCGGCGGCTACTCGGTGAGCGGCTACGCGGCGGGGCTCGCGCTCGATCCGAAGGCCGCGGAGGTCGGTGACACGGCGGTGACGGGCGTGGATCTGGCGCGCTCGGACGCCGCCCTCGGCACCCTGACTGGCACGCTCAACATCGTCGACGCTCCTGGCGGTTCGACCACCAGCGTCGTGGTCGTCGTCGCGTCCACGTTCAACGACGCCTTCGTCCGCGGGGAGGTGCCGCGCGGGCTGCGCACGCCGCTCAGCGGGCCGCCCGACGTGAGCGGCGAGTTCAGCATCTCCGGCGTGCCCGCGGGCAAATACGTGGTGCTGGCCGCGTTCGAGAACGACAGCCTCGTCCGCGATCCCGATCCGAACATCGCCGGCACGCAGCTCGTCACCGTGGAGATGCCGAGCCCCGGCGAGGACGTCTCGCTGCCGACCTCGTTCAAGATCACCGAGTCGCTGCCGTTGATCGGCCCGGGCGCGACGGATCCCGAGCCGGTGACGGCCGCGCCCACGCTCCGGTGGGGAGACGACGCCAGCGAGGACTTCTATACCGTGGTCGTCTACAACGCCTATGGCGACCTCGTGTGGTGCCTCGGGGACGACCCGACGTGCGCTGGGCCGAGCATCCCGGGATCGAGCGGCGTCGACGAGGTCTCGGTCGAGTACGGCGGTCCCCTCGATCCGGGCATGTACTATCAGTTCCGCGTGACCTCCTGGCGCTCCCCGGGCGGCGAGCCGGGCGCCATCTCCGCGACAGAGGATCTGCGCGGCGTCTTCTACGTCACAGGCCAGTAACGACCCCCCAGGCGTCCCGGCATGGACAGCGGAGCCCGCGGCGCCGCCCCGCTCACTCGGCGACGATCGCGATGGAAACCGGCAGCGCCCCGATCGCCGCCGTGACCACGCCATCCTCGTACGAGAAGGGCACCACGCGATCTTCCTCGAAGTCGATCGACGCGACAGTGACCTGCGTCGGGCTCGCGTCCACGGGGAAGCTCGCCGTCACCCCTACCTGCTCCACCACACCTGCGCTGTACTCGTGGTTGATCACGTGGAGCACCGTGCGGCCGTCCGCGAGGCGCACGAGGTTGTGGCTCATCGCCGAAGCCCCTGGACGCCCAGCGCCGCCCGCGATCCCGTCTTTCCCATGAGTTGCCATGGGCACAGAAGGAGTTCGTGCCCTTCGCCATGTCAAGGTGGCCCTGTCCCACGGCACGAAGCTGTCACCGTGAGAGCTTCTCAGACATCGACGTCAAATTCCAGCACCACCGCTCGCCCTTCATGGTTGAATTCCGCGTGCACAGAACGTCGCTCCGCCGACTGGCGGCCTTCATCGCCCCCTACGTCCTCGGCGCCGCGCTCTCCTTTTCCCACGATCCTGCATTCACGATTTGCTCTTGATGGAGACGATCATGCCCATTCGACCTTCATTGTCGCACACCATTCTTCTTGGCCTGCTCGCTGCCGCCTGCGGCTCGAGCGAGCCGGCTCTGGAGGGCGCCGGTGGCGCGGGCGGCGCCGGTGGCTCGGGCGGCGCCGGTGGCTCGGGCGGCGCCGGTGGCTCGGGCGGCGAGGCGGCGGCGCCGCTCGTCGAGACGGAGGCGGGTCCGGTGGAGGGCGCGCTCGTGGGCGCGACGCGCGCCTTCCTGGGCATCCCGTATGCCGCGCCGCCGGTCGGGGAGCTGCGCTGGAGATCGCCCGCGCCGCACGCGCCGTGGACCGAGCCGCGGGCTGCCGTCGAGGTGGGCATCCCCTGCTCGCAGCTGAACCTGCTCACCCCGGGCTTCAATGAGAGCTCGGGAGAGGACTGCCTCACCCTGAACGTCTGGGCGCCCGAGCGCCCGGCGTCCTCGTCCCTACCCGTCCTCGTCTGGATCCATGGCGGCGGCTTCGAGCTCGGCAGCGGCGGGGAGGCCGATTACGACGGCCGGGCGCTCTCCGAGGCGACCGGATCGGTGGTTGTCACCTTCAACTACCGCCTTGGCCCGCTCGGGTTCCTCGCCCTCCCGGAGCTCAAGTCGGAGGATCCCGATCACCCCTCGACGGGCGCGTACGGCCTGGAGGACCAGCGCGCCGCGCTCGAATGGGTCAAGGCCAACATCGCCGCGTTCGGCGGGGATCCTGGAAGGGTCACCCTGTTCGGCGAGTCCGCGGGCGGCATCAGCGTCTGCATGCACCTTGTGTCGCCCAGGAGCAAAGGCCTGTTCCAGACCGCCATCATCGAGAGCGGACCGTGCGACTCCGCCGCGGACGAGGCGACGGCCAGCGCGCAGGGGCAAGAGTTCGTCGAGGCGCTGGGCTGCGCCGACGCGCCTTCCGTCCTCGAGTGCCTTCGCGGCAAGTCGGCCGAGGAGATCATGAGCGCGCTGCCGCGGGGCGCGGCCTTCCTCGAGGGCGCCGGCCCGACGTGGTTCCCTGTCGTCGACGGGTGGAACCTCCCCGACACGCCGGGCAAGCTCCTCGAGGCCGGGAGCTTCGAGAAGGTGCCGACGATCCTCGGCAGCAACGCGGACGAGGGCACGCTCTTCGTCACGCTCTGGGGCGAGTCCGCGGCGGTCGCCGACGACGCCGCGTTCGAGGCGTTCGCCGAGACGCTCGCCCCGGGACACGGCGAGGAGGTGGTGGCGCTCTACCCGAGCGAGACCTACGGCTCGGCGCAGGCGGCGGCGATCGCGGCGCTGGGCGACTCGATGTTCGTGTGCCCGACGCGGCGGGCGGCGCGCGCGATCGCGGGCGGCGGAGCGGCGACGTATCTCTATCATTTCACCTATGCGCCCGAGAGCTCGCTGCTCGGCGATCTCGGCGCCTTCCATTCTGCCGAGATCAAGTTCGTGTTCGGCAACCCGACGCTGGTGTTGCCGGAGCCGCTGACCGACGGTGAGCTCGAGATGTCGCAGCAGATCATGGGGTACTGGTCGCGCCACGCGGCGAGCGGGGACCCCAACGGCGAGGGCGCCGTCGCGTGGCCGAGGTATGAAGCGGAGGGGGACGAGAGCCTCACCCTCGGTCTCGACATCGCGCCGCAGGCCGGCCTGAAGGGAGAGCTCTGCGACGCATGGGACACCTTCGCCACGGCGGCCCTCTGACGGTGCTCGCGCGGAGGGCCGCGGCGCGTCACGCCATGGCCGAGGCCCGGCGAGCGGCCTGCGCGGCTTGAGTCTTGAGTCCGGGCCCGCCGCGAGCGCGATCCCCGAGCGCCGCCGCCGCCGCGCGCTAAATAGCGATAGATATTATGCTATCCTGACCACGGTGCTCTCCTCCTACGACCTCGCCGCCATCATGGCCCGCCTCGACGGGCGCGAGGCCGCGCTCGACCTGCTCACGCAGGAGCGCCAGGCCGCGGTCGCCGCTATCTTGCGGGCGCCGGCGGGGCCTCTGGGCGCGGCGTTCGATCCTCTTGCGGGGGGCCGGGAGCCCGGGGAGGCCGAGCTCCTCCTGATCCGCCGGGCCGATCACCCGGCCGATCCCTGGTCGGGGCACATGGCGCTCCCGGGCGGGCGGCGCGAGCCGGCGGACGAGAGCCTGCTCGCCACCGCGATCCGCGAGACGCGGGAGGAGGTGGGGATCGATCTCGCGGCGCACGGGACCCTGCTCGCGCGCCTGCCCGAGGTCCCCGCGGTCGCGCGCGGGCGGCGCGCCGGGATGATCGTCGCCCCGTTCGTCTTCGCCCTGCGCTCCACGCCGGAGCTCACCCTGAGCGGCGAGGTGGCCGAGGCGCTCTGGACGCCGCTCGGGCCGCTCGCGCGCGGCGAGCGCACCTCGCGTTATGCGTACACGCACGAGGGAAACGTCCTCCAGCTCCCGTGCCTGCTCGTGGACGAGCGGGTCGTCTGGGGGCTGACGTACCTCATGCTGAAGCAGCTCTTCGAGGTGCTCCACCGGTAGCTCCCGCAGCCGCCGGATCAGCCGGTCTGCCGCGGCGTCGCCGGCCGCGTTCCCCGTTCCCCTCGGCTTCCCCTCAGAAACCGCCCTCGATCGCGAGCCCCGGCATCGTGATGGGCCCGATCTTCCGCGGCGTGCACCCGCTGTCATCGCAGCTCACGTCGAACACCTCCTTCGCCAGCGTCGCGTTCTGCACGTCGAAGACGAGCCCGAGGTAGCTCCGCGCGCCCAGCGCCCAGCGCTTCGACAGGCGCATGTCGAGCCGGTAGAACGGCGCGACGCGATCCGGGTGCTCGCTCGGGGGGCGGCCCGGGGCGGCCTCGTCGGCGGGAAAGCCGGTGTAGAAGACGTGGCGGATCCCGGCGCGCCAGCCCCCGCCGAGGTCGTAGAGCAGCGCGAGGTGCGCCACGTGCGTCCGGTCGTAGGCGGAGGGGATCGTCGACCCGCCCCGCGTGCGCGTGGAGCGCGACAGCGTGTACGACGCCAGGAAGAACATGTCGCGGCGGAGCGCCCCGCGCGCCCCGAGCTCCAGACCGTACGTGTCGCCGAGGCTCCGCGTGAGGAAGCGCTCCGTGCTGAGGGTCGTGCCTCGGCCCGTCCCGATCGGATCACTCAGGCCGAAGGTCGCCTGTCGAAACACCGTGGCGCTGAGGTTGACGGGGCCCGCGTCGACCTCGACGCCGAAGCTCGACTGCAGGCTGCGCTGCAGCCCCCCCGGGATGCCGCCGATCTGGAGCGCCGGCAGCGGGGCGAGGCCGGGCAGCTGCGAGGCGAGGCCGAACGCCGGGATGAGCCGCACGTGGTCGCCGATTCCGAAGCGGCCGACGATCCTCGGGTCGACGGCGAGCGCGCTCTTGCCGAGCGAGGTGTAGTGGTCCACGCGCACGCCGGGCGTGATCGTCGAGCGCTCGTCGAGCACGAGCAGCGCGTCGGCCCACGCGCCCAGCGCGAGGTCGAGCCGGCTGCGGAAGAGCTCGGGGAAGCTCTCGTCGAGCTGGGCCGTCCCCTCGGCGGGCGTGTCCTCCTCGGCGGACGCGCCCTCGGCGGACGCGCCGCCTCCGGGCTCGCCGTCCGACGCGCCGGGGCGCGGCGTCACCACGTAACGGTCGACCGCGGCGTCGACGCCCACCCGCACGAGCGCGCGCCCGCCGAGGAGGGGCCGGGCCAGGCTCATCCGCGCGTTGAGCTTCCACGCCTCGGCGCTCTCCACGCCGACCCCGCGCGACCGGTCGAGCCCGAGGGTGAGCGCCGATCGGACGCGCGCGCCCGACGCGGCGTCGTCTCGGTCGTAGCGCATGTCCAGGCGGTGGAAGTCGCTGTCGAGGAGGACGTCGGTCACCTCGGCGCCGCCCTCCTCGCCGATGCTGGCGAGGTAGTCGTACGCGCCGAAGGCGAACACGGTGATGCGCTCCTCCGGCCCGAGCCGGTGCGTCATCCGGCCCTGGTAGTCGGCGTAGCCCACGTCGACGCTCGGGACGAGCGCCGACGTGAGCGCCGCGCCGGCGGCGTAGCGCCCTCCCACGAGGACGTGGGTGTCCCTGTCCATCGGCCCCTCCACGACGCCGCCGAGGTCGACGAACCGGAGGCTCCCCTCCCCGCGCCAGACGTCGGACGGCGGCGCGCTCTCGGCCTCGATCGCCGCGCCCGCGAGCCGCCCGATGTCCGCGGGATAGGGGCCGAGGTGCATCTCGACGCGCTGGACCATCGCGGCCGGGATGACGCTGGGGCCGGCGCCCACGTGAAAGAGGAGCGGGACCTGGATGCCGTTGAAGAAGTAGCCGATGTTCCCCGGCGGCGCGCCGCGGATGTAGTAGTACGGCATGCCGCTCGCGATGGAGGTCACGCCGGGCTGGATCTCGATGGCGCGGTAGGGGTCGCCGAGCGCGCCGGGCAGCTCGCGGACGTCGCGCCGCGTGAGCGAGACCGAACCCGGCGGAGCCCGGTTGCCCTCGACGGTGACCTCGATCCCGGCGGGCGCGGCGGCCTGTCCTTCGGTGACCACGGGAGCCGGCGGCTCGGCCGGGGCCGCGCCGGGCGCCTGCGCCGCCTCGGTTCCTGCCGGCTCACCGGCTCCCGCCGGCTCACCGGCCGGGCGGCCTGCAGGTTGAGGGCGCGCCTCGCCCGCATGCAAGGTGGCGGCGGCCGCGAGCGCGAGGGAGAAGAGTGCGCCTGGGGATCTCACGCGGATGTCGTAAATGCGCCGCCGGGCAGCCGGGAGAACCTCCCCCGTGGCGCCCCGGAATTAGCAAATCCAGCGGCTCGACGGAAGCCAGGGAGTCCATGCACGCCCGGCCCCCCACGCGCCCTGGACGCGTCTCCGCGCTCGCGAGGCGCCCGTCGGCCCCATCGACGGGCGGCGCGTCCCCTCACCCGATCCGGGGAGACAAAAAACAGAGCGCCCATTCGACGGCGGGGGGGGGAAGCCGTCACGGGCGCTCTGGCCTCCATGCTTAGCAGGACACGGGCCAAGGCTCTCCCCTTCTCTGTTCCTGGGGTTACCCTTAAGGACACCCCCGACATCTTTCGATTCTGAAATCTATGCTTTCAAACATGGCATGGGATCCGCGCCTTGAAACATCCCGCCGGGCCTCCCTGCCGCGCCGAGCTCCCTGAGATGCAAGCCAGGCCGAGGACGTCGGCACAGCACTCAATTTGACAGGTAGCTGTCAATATGACAGGTTACTTCCAATGACGAGGCTCACCGCGGAGGCGACCGCGCTCAGCGAGCTGGTGCTCGAGGTGTTCCGCTTGAATGGTCTGGCGCTCGAGGCCGGGGACGCCCTGGCCAGGCCGGCGGGGCTCACGAGCGCGCGCTGGCAGGTGCTCGGCGTCGTCGACCACGGCCCTGCGCCGGTCTCGAACGTCGCTCGGACGATGGGGCTGACCCGCCAGGGCGTGCAGCAGATAGCCGACGCCCTCGAGCGCGAAGGGTTCGTCGAGTATGTCGAGAACCCTCACCACCGCACGGCCAAGCTCATCGCGATGACGGCGGCAGGGCGCGAGGCCCTGCGGCAGGTGGAGGCGCGCCACGCCGCGTGGGCAGATCGGATCGGCAAGCGGCTCGACCTGTCGAGCCTGCACGCGACCCTCGATGCGCTGCGACAGGCCCGACGTGTGCTCGAAGAGGACGCGGCGTCGCCTGCGCGACCCGCTCGAAAGGCGTGATCCCATGAGCGGAGCGATGACGATTCCCGTGCTCCCGTGCGTGTCGCTGCCCGAGACCCTGGCGTTCTACGGCGCCCTGGGCTTCGAGGTCACCCACCAGCAGACAGCGCCGAACGTGTATGCGGCGACGCGCCGCGGGGAGGTCCACCTGCACTTCATGGGCCTCAAGGGGCTGGATCCCAGACAGGCGTACAGCACGTGCCTTGTGATCGTCCCCGAGGTCGAGCAGCTCCACGAGACGTTCGCGGAGGGGCTGCGGCGGGCGTACGGCAAGCTGCCGATCTCCGGCCTGCCCAGGATCTCGCGCATGAAGAAGGGGCAGAGCCGCTTCACGGTGGTCGACGTCGCGGGCAACTCGGTGATCTTCATCCGGCGGGACGCGCCGGACGACGACGAGGGGGCCGCCGGATCGCGCTCGGACTCGAGGCTGGGCAAGGCCCTGCGCGCGGCGGCGCGGCTGCGCGACTTCAAGAACGACGACGCCGCGGCCGCCAAGGTCCTCGACGTGGCGCTCGCCCGGAAGGGGCCGGACGACCCGCTCGAGCGCGCCCGCGCCCTCGCCGCCCGGCTGGAGCTCGCTGTCGCCCTGGGTGAACAGGCGCGCGCCCGCGCCCTGCGCGACGAGATCGACGAGGCGCCGCTCTCCGACGAGGAGCGCGCCCTGCTCCGGCCTCAGCTCGACGCGGTGGACGCGCTCGATCGGTCGCAGCGATAGGCGCGCCCGCGCCGCCAGGCCTCACGTCGCTCGCCGCCTCCGCGCCGCGCCCGGCGGACGCGCGACACGCTCGTCCTTGGCCAGGAGCTCGAGCGCGCGATCGAGCGCGAGCCCCAGCGAGCGCGCGCCCTCGGCCGAGAGGTCGGAGAAGAGCATCTGCGCGCCGACGAAGGCCGCGTACTCCAGCCGCGCGAGCAGCAAGGCGGCGCCGCGCGCGCGCCCCTCGGAGGCGTACAGGGACGCCAGGTACTCGACGCGGCGCGCGTCGACGCGCCGAAGCACGGCCGCGGCGCGCTCGTCTCGGAGCGCCCACGCCCGCACGGCGAGCTCGAGCCGGCCGTCGAGCGAGCGCACGACCGCGGAGAGCCGCTGCCGCTTCTGCTCGGCGCTCCCGCCCGCCTCGGCGTGGTGGATCGGCGCCGACGTCTGCCGCTCCTCCCAGCGAGCGAGGAGCGCCGCGAGGAACGCCGCGACGTCCTCGAAGTGGTGATAGAACGAGCCCTTCGTTCGCCCGAGCCTCGCGCAGAGCCCGTCGATCGTCAGCGCGCCCTCGCCGCCGTCGCGGAGCGCGTCGAGCCCCTTGTCGAGCCAGTCGTTCCTCGAGGTGCGCGCCATGCGGGTCAGTCGAGCGTGGCGCCCGCGACGGCGGCCGCGAGGGTGAGCGAGAGCGGCGAGTACACGAGGCGGTTCAGCCGGTGATACGGCAGCGCGCGCGTGCCGGGCCGCAGGCGAGCGTCGAGGTAGCCGCCGACGCCCCGCGCCCCGAGCACCAGCGCGACGGCCCACGCGCCGAGCCGGAGCAGCGCCTGCGAACCGCCGCCGCCGTACCGCTGGGCCAGCACCAGCGCGGCGGACGACGCGAGGAGACACGCCACGACGAGACACGCGCCCAGGGAAGGAAAGGGACTCCCCTTCGGCAAGCCGACCACCATCTCCACCTTCTCGTGCCGCGCATCCCCGGGCCACGCGCCTCCCAGGCCCCAGTAGACGTGGATCGCCGCGAGCCCCCCGAGGGCGCCGCCCGACGCCAGGGCAAGCACGTCGCGCCGTGGGACCCCGACACCCAGCGCCCCGGCCGCGCACAGGATCGCGAGCAGGCCGAGCAGCGTCCACGGAGACACCCGGCGCGGCGCCCCGAGCCGGGATACGCCGGCGACAAGCACGATGAGCGCGGCGACGACCGCCGCGCTCGATAGAAGTGAATCCATCAGGGCCTCACCTTCAAACAATACCATACGGTATGGTTTGGACCTGGACAAGCGTCTGCTCCTCCTGAACGCACGGCACAGGGACCGTCGCTGTGGCGCTCCGCCACGGACGCTCCGGAGCCACGCGAGGCCCTCGGCTGCTCAGGTTGCCCTCGCCCGCCGCCGCGCGCGCTGCCCGCACCTCCCTGCGCGCGCCGCCCGCCACGCCCTGCGCGGCCCGATCCCCGCCGGCAGCGCGGCAGCGCCACCGTGCTTTCCACCCTCCGCGGTGAGATTCTCACGAAAAGCGCGCGATCAACAAATGCTGAGATCTTCTCGGGGCCTATCGTAAAATACATTCGATATACACTCGAGTCATCGCGCCTTCACGACAGATTCGGCTTCCTTGTCCTCGCCTGCCCAAGTATGAAATAGGCGTGCGAGCTCTCCTTGGCTCCGAAGTGACAAGGGCGCCGCGCGCCCCCGGTCGGGTCGCCTCGCCGGCGTGAAGGAGCGGGAAGAGAGAGGCTTGGGGCAGCGCCGAGCGATCGTCGCGGTGCCCCCTGCCGAAGAGCCGAAACGCGACACGCGAGAGAAGGACCATCACGATGAGGAGAAGGAAGGACCCGTTCGGCATCGCGCTCGCGCTCGCCGGCGCCGGCAGCTTCGCGGGCTGCTGGGAAGGCGGCGCTGTCCAGATCTATTCGTGCAACGAGCCGTGCTTCAGCCTGGATGCTCACGAGTGCAATGATCCGTGCCCCGTGTGCGACGGCGCGTGCGTGCCGCCGCCGCCGTCGCTCGGGTTCGACGATCCCATCCTGCTCTGGAGGGGCGACGCGACAGGCGGGACGTCCCCACCGGAGTGCCCGGTGGAGGCGCCGGATCTCCTGTTCGACGGTTACAGCGGGTTCGGCGGCGAGCACACGTGTCCGACGTGCCTTTGCACGAAGCCCTCTTGCGAGCTGCCTTCAGGCCTTCTGGGGAGCGCCTCGGCCACGTGCGACGGGACCGCGTCCACGTCGTTCGCCGCCCCCGAGGGGTGGAGCGGCGCGTGCACGGCGCCGGCCGCGGCGACCTCGGGCGAGCTCGGCGCGCTCCTCATCCCGGCGCCGACCGTGAGCGCGTGCGCCCCGGCGCACGATCCCGGAGGAGCGCCGCCCGAGCTGGCCGCCCCCGCGAGCACCCGGGTGCGCGCGTGCACCGGCGCGGCCGACAAGAACAAGTGCAGAGATCCCTCGACGATGTGTGTCGCGGCCCCCAGGCAGCGGTCCGGGGGCTTCACGATGTGCATCCGCTATCTCCTCCAGCACACGCCGGAGTGCCCTGAGCCGTATCCCGATCTGCTGGCGGTCGCCGAGGGCTTCGACGACACGCGCAGCTGCACGCCTTGCGCGTGCGAGCAGCTCGAGGACGCCACGTGCGCCGCGCTCGTGTCGGTCTACGAGGACGGCGCCTGTCGCGAGCTCCTCGGCGCAGAGACGGTGACGATGGCCGGGCCAAAGTGCGTCGCGGGGCCGGATCTGCGGCTCGAGAGCATGGAGGCGCGATGGATCAGGGACGACCCAGGCCGGTGCGCCCCGACCGGAGGAGTCGCCACGGGCCAGGTGACGCCGGAGAGCCTGGCCTACTATTGCTGCCAGTCAGACGAGGTCATCCCTATCTACTGATGACCCCGCCCGCCAAGGGCTGTTCGACCCGGACGCCCCATTGAGCGAGGATGCGACTTCGTGTACCCGTGCGTGTGCTTCGCGGCTATAAGAGCGAATCACGCGAAAGGGAGAGCGGATATGCGAATCGCACGATGGTGCTTCTGGATCGCGCTCGCCGCGGCCGGTTGCAGCGCGTCCAACCGCGGCACGTCCGCGACGGAGGCCGACCCGTCCTCGGGCGCCGGAGAGAGCGGCGAAGGGAGCGGTGAAGGGGGCGGCGCGGGCGGCCAGGACGACCCGTTTGGCTCCGGCGCCGATATCGGCGGGAACAGCGGAGACGTCGGGAATGGGGGCAATGGGAGTGGGGCCCCTGACAACGGGTGCATCGAGCGAGCATCCCTCGTGTATGTGCTCTCACAGGACAACGAGCTCTACAGCTTCAGGCCCGATCGCAAGGAGTTCACGAAGATTGGTGTCCTGGGGTGCCGGACCGGCATGGATCCGAACTCGATGGCGATCGATCGCAACGCGGTGGCGTGGGTCAACTACGTGGAGCCCGACGACAGCGAGGGGACGTTGTTCAAGGTCAGCACCGAGGACGCGAGCTGCGAGCCCTCCGGGGCCACGCTCGCCGGCGGGTGGGCCCGGCTCGGCATGGGCTTCTCGAGCGACCTCTCGCGCCCGGACACCGAGGAGCTGTTCGTGGCGGGCGCCACGGGCACGCCGGGCATCGGGCTGGGGAGGATCGACGGCCCGTCGGTGACGCCGGTCGGCGAGTTCAGCGGCTCGATGCGCGACATCTCGGCGGAGCTCACCGGCACCGGGGATGGACGCCTCTTCGGCTTCTTCACGACCACCCCGGTGCAGCTCGCCGAGATCGACAAGGAGACCGGCGAGATCATCGAGGCCACGGACCTGCCGGGCATCGAGACCCCCAGCGCCTGGGCGTTCTCGTTCTGGGGTGGCGACTTCTATTTCTACACCGCCCCGAGCGAGCTCGGGTCCCCGTCGCGCACCACCAACGTGAGCCGCTATCGCCCGTCCGACGGCTCGATCGACACGGACTACATGACGAACATCGGCTTCCGCATCGTCGGCGCCGGCGTCTCGACCTGTGCCCCCCTAGATCTCCCCCGCTAGAGCGACGGTCGCCCGCTTCGGATACGGGCCCATCTCGACGTTTTCGGTGCTCAGCGTACGAGAGTACGCTTCCGCGCCGAAAACGCCGATCTGGGCCCGTCTCCTGTGCGGGCGACCGCCGCTCTGATCGGCATGGTGCATGAGGTGGGCGGAATGGGAGGAGCCTTGGGACGGAGGACGGACTCGTCAGGGGGGTCCTTGATGGCATCAGGGACGGAGCCGGGAAGCGCGCTCCCGGCGGGACAGGCGTCTACCGGTCCGGCGTCGCCGGCATCACGTTGCACGTGGCCGATCGGGCACACCCGATCGGGCGGCGAGGTGTTGCGATGCGGATGAACCTTCTTTCCGGGCGCGGTCACTGGCTACTCGCGCTCGCGCTGTCGCTCGCCGCGGCGTGCGGGACGGCGCCGGGCGCGGAATCCCCGGCGCGCGAGGACATCTTCCGCGCCGCGGGGCCGAACGAGTTCATCCTGCTGACCGCCCGGGGCGAGCTCGTCAGCGCCGACATCGAGCCGGGGCGCGTCGTCGGGCCGGACGTGAACCTCGGCGTGTACGCCGCCGACAGAGGGCGAGACGGGCAGACAGTCCGGGGCGTGGCGTTCAACCGGACCGTGAACGTCACGGCGACGGACCAGCGCGCGGCCGGCATCGTCGGCGCCATGCCGCTGGAGCTCTCGGTGACCCGGGCAGAGGCAGGGCTCCGCGCGCAGGGCCTCCTGGCCGGCGCCCTCTCCGACTACCGGCTGGACGAGCGGCAGCTCACGGGCACGATCGGGCGCTGCAGCTACGAGCTCACGCGGACGGGGCGCACCTACGAGGGGTCGCGTCGCTGCGAAGGCCAGCCTCATCACGCGACCGTGCTCCTGCCCCGCGGGCTGTCCTCGTGGAGCGACGCCGCGCTGGCGGCCGCCCTCGGGCTGCTCCTTGGCGCCTGAGCGCCCAGTCGCCCCGCGCCCGCACCGTCGCGTGGGCGGTGGTGAATGACAGGTCGCGCAGCGGCTGCTAGAGCTCGGGGCGGCCCGGCAAGAAAGACGAAGCGCGCCGGAAGCCCGTCGGGTACGGAAGGGCTGGGCCCCGGGCCTCGGCGGTCCTTTCTTCGCGCCCTCGCGCGGCACCCCCTCTTTCTCCGTGACGAAGCCCAGATCCGATGGCAACGCGCCGGGCCGGCCGGCCCCGGCGACTTCACCGAACCTCCTCGAAGGACGCTCCGCGCCCATCCCGGTCGGGCCGCGCCTCGAGGCTGTGCTCGAGCTCGCCTACCGCGCGCGCCGCGCGGTGCTGCTCGAGGGACCCACGGGGATCGGCAAGAGCGAGCTCGTCCGGCAGCTCGCCGAGCGGCTCGGCATCGCCACCGTCGTGCTCGATCTGAGCCTGCTCGAGCCGCCCGACCTCGTGGGCCTGCCGGTCATCCGGGACGGCCGGACCAGCTACGCGGCGCCGTCGGTGCTGCCCCAGGACGGCGCCGGCATCCTGATGCTCGAGGAGCTCAACCGGGCGGAGCGGTACATCCAGCAGCCGGCGCTCCAGCTGCTCAGCGCCCGGCGGCTGCACGAGTACGAGCTGCCCGCGGGCTGGGTGTGCTTCGCCGCCGTCAACCCCGAGTCGGCCGATTACCAGGTGACCCCCCTCGATCGCGCGCTCCGCGCGCGGTTCCTCCACCTGAACGTCCGCGCGGACCGGGCGTCGTGGCTCGCCTGGGCGCAGGTGAACGGGCTCCACCCGGGCGTGATCGCCCTCGCGCAGGGGCACGAGCGCATCCTGGACGACGTGCCCCCGCGCACCTGGACCTATGCGTCGCACGTGCTGAGCGCGCTCCGCCCCGAGGAGCTCGCGGACGGCGTGCTCCTGCGCGACACCCTGGGCGGGTACCTGCCCCCGAGCTGGGTCGAGCTCCTGCTCGCGTCGAAGGACACCTGGTCGACGCGGTTGCCGTTCGATCTGCGCGCGCTGCTCGCCGATTACGGGCCGAGCTCGCCGGCGGGCAAGGTGCTGCGCGGGGCGCGCGAGCGCGGGGAGACCGACCGGTTCGACGAGGTGACGACGCGGCTCGCGCCGCTGCTCGAGGGGCCGGAGGTCGGCGTGCTCGCGGCGCAGCGCAAGCTGTCGCTGGGGGCGTTCGAGGCGCTGCTCGCCGACCTGCCGGGCGACCACCGCGAGCGGCTCCAGGACGCGCTCGGCGGCAACGCGACGGCCACGCAGCTCATCGACGTCCGCCCCGAGGAGCTGCTCCAGAACTACGCCGGCAGCGCCGCCGAGCAGAAGGTGCTGGCGTGGCGCGCCGATCCGCTGCGGCAGCACCGCGTGGGGCTCGTCGTGACCGCGCTGTCGGCGCACCTCGCGCAGCAGGCGAAGCTCGTCGACGTGCGGCGGAGCAACGTCGCGCGCGTGTGCCTGGGCCAGCTGCTCGCGCAGCTGCCGGAGCGCTGGGCCCTCCGGCTCGCGGGGACGCTGAAGAAGCACGGCGTCACGCCGGTCCGGCCGCAATGAGCGAGACAGCGGGGCGCGGCGAGGTGCGCGAGGTGCGCGAGGTGCCAGAGGACGCGCTCGCCGCGTGGCTCGACGCCTTCGTGCGCGATCCCGGCTTCCTGGAGAAGTACCCCTGCTACGCGGCGATCCTCGCGCGGCTCGCGCCGGTCGCGGACCCCTCGGTCAAGCGCATGGCCGTCTCGCTGTTCGACGGCCGCTTCTTCCTCCACGTCAACGTGGAGTCGTTCATGAACGAGCCCGTGTTCCTGCGGGGCGTGCTCCTCCACGAGGTGCACCACGTCGCGCTCGGGCACCTGTGCCACCCCAAGTTCGCGGGCGCGGACGAGCCGGAGCTCATGGACCTCGCCCTGGAGATGTCGGCCAACGAGTACATCGAGGAGCCGCTGCCCGATCCGATCCGCTGGCAGCCCTACGCCCCGATCGGCCTGCGCGGCGGCCAGAGCACGCTCGAGCGCTACGAGCTGCTCGTGAGCGCGGCGCGCGAGGGCAAGCTCCCGCAGCGCGGCGGCGAGGCCGTCGACGATCACCGCGTGCTCCGGCGCCCCTCGCGGGAGCCGGGCGCTGTGGAGCAGACGCGGCAGCTCCTGCTGCGCGCCGCCGAGGAGGCGGACGCGCTCGCGGACGACGGCGATCCGGCGGACGTGCCCGGCCTCTTGCTCGCGGGCAAGACGCCGGGGCGGCTCATCGAGGAGCTGACGGACGCGCTGGGCCCGCCCGCGCACCCGCTCGACTGGAAGACCGCGCTCAGGATGTTCGTGGCGAGGGAGCGCGCGCCGGTGCACACCTACGCGCGCCCGAACCGGCGCTTCCCGGGCCGCGTCGGCGAGGTCCCGGGCAGGACGTACGCGCCCCGCGCGATCACGAAGCCGTCGGTGCTCGTCGCGATCGACACGTCGATGAGCATGCGGCGCGAGGAGCTCTCGGAGATCGCCCGGCAGCTGCAGGTGATGAGCGAGTCGGCGCGCATCACCGTGGTCGAGTGCGACGTGGAGATCGGCCGCGTGTACGCGTTCGATGGGCGGCTCGACGAGGTCGGCGGCCGCGGCGGGACCGATCTGCGGCCGGTGTTCGCCCCGGAGTTCCTGGCGGCGCGGAAGGTCTCCGGCGTGATCTATTTCACGGACGGCGCGGGGCCCACGCCCCCGGCGCCGCCGCCGCTGCCGGTGCTCTGGATCCTGACGAAGCCGCTCGATTTCACGTGCCCGTGGGGAGACAGGGCGTGGCTCGCGAGGAAGCCTCGGCGGTGGTGACGTGACGATGGCAGGCAAGCGCGCGAAGACGACCACGCGGCCAGGGATCGCCGCGTCGAAGCGCGGCGGCGGGGCCCCGCCGCGCGGCGGGTTCTACGACGGCTGGTCCGAGGAGATCGTCGAGCACCTGGAAGACGAGTTCCGGAAGCTCCGCGCCCTCGCGACCCTCGAGCTCGGTCCCGAGCTGGAGATCGCGATGTGCCATGCGCTCCGGAAGTTCCTCCCCGAGCGCGCCGGCGTCTGCCGCGGCTGGGTGGTGGATGTCACGGGGGACAAGCAGGGCGAGGACATCATCATCTACGACGCCGCCCGCTTCCCGACGCTGCGCGGGCTGGGCGGCGACCTCGCGATCCGGGAGCGCGTGCCAGCCGAGGCCGTCCTGGCGTACATCGAGGTCAAGCACACGCTGTATGCGCAGGCGAAGGTGCCCGCGAAGAGCCAGGGGCAGTCCGTCGTGAAGGCGTGTCGCCAGGTGGCGGCGGTGAAGCGGCTGACGCGCGCCCCCGTGCCGCTGGAGATGATCGCGCCGAGGATCTGGCTGGAGGACGGGGCCATCCAGCGGGACAGGGGCTTTCCGGCGATCCGCAACCCCTGGTACGCGGCCATCTGGGCGCTGAACCTCCGCGTCGACAAGGCCCTGGAGGGAAACCCGGCGGAGGCGGTGAAGCGGCGCGTGGCCGCCGCCCGGCGGGCCGGCACCCGCGTCGAGCACCTGCCCGACGTGATCGCCGCGGGCCCGGTCCTGATGACGCCCGCGATCGCCGCCGCGGGGGCCCTGGAGCCGCGGCCGTTCACCACGCCCGACACGGAGCTCATCTTCATGAACGGGATGAAGGCCCTGGGAGCCGCCATGGAGCACCTCACCTGGGCGATCGACGACATCCTCCTCGGGGAGATCCCCTGGAGGCGCATGCTCGCCCATCAGCTCCAGCGAGCGGAGGATGAGGCAGGGAGCGTCCGACTCACCATCACCTGATCTGGCCGGCCCTCCGGCGCCGGTGACGCGAGCGCCGGCGGGCTCAGGGCACGCTCGCCGGATCGGCCGGGTCGGTCCCCGCGTCCGCCTCGTCGCCGTCGAGCGCCCCATCGCTGTCGCGGTCGAGCGCCATCCGCACCCCCGATCCCGGCGGCGCGCACGTGAAGGTCAGCGCCTTGTTCGGCCCCGCGATCGCGCGCAGCGCCGCCGCGCTGATCGCCGCGCTCGCCGCCCTGTCCCGCAGGAATGTGCCGGCGCCCTGTTGATAGAGGAAGCCCTCCTCATTCCCGTGCCTGCGGACCTTCGCGACCAGATCGCACTCCCCCGCGCCGGCGCGCGCGATCAGGAGATCCACCCGCAGCTCGGCGGCCGTGTCGCCCGCGCCGGCGAGCGTCGCTTGCTGGCCCACGATGGGCGCCAGGTTGCTGTCGAAGGCGTGCAGGAAGTCGGTCACCTGCCCGCGCAGCACGTCGCCCGCCGCGCCCGGCGGGAAGCCGGCGATCCCAGGCGCCTCGTTGAAGCCGTTCTGATCGTGGAAGCGGAAGATCGTATCCATCGTCCCGTCGTGGCCAAAGCCGAACCCGCGGATCTGATCGCCCTGGAACTCGAAGTTCCGGTTGTTGAAGCGCGGGTTCTGCACCATGCCGAACATACCCACCTTCTGATAGACGTTGCGGAGCTGGGCGACCTTGAAGCTCTGGAAGATGAAGTCGAACGTGTAACGCCCGTCGGTCCCGAAGAAGCCGGGGAACGCGACCCCGTGCTCGGCGTTGGCCGCTGGATCGAGCACGTGGCACGAGGCGCACGCGCCTCCCTCGCTGGCCGGCAGGGTGAAGAAGGCCTTGCCCGCCGCCTGATCGGCCGTGAGCGAGTTGTCCAGCTGACGGATGGGGTTGGGCGGATACATCATCTGCATGGTGAAGTCGGTGAACGCCTGCATGTCCGCCGCGGGGATGGGCGCGTTCCGCCCGAGCAGGCCGACGAAGGCGACGCTGAATTTCTTGAACGCGGCGTCCTCGTCGAAGGTGCCGCTGTCCGGCTGCGCGCTCGGCGCGTCGTTCCCGCCGGTGCGGTCTCCGCGCCAGTGCATCGGCCCGTGGTTGGCGAGCCCGCGCAGGCTCTGCGTCGTCATCGGCCCCTTGAGCGCGGCGAACTCGCGGGGCGCGCCGAAGATGGCCGGATCGAGCACGAACGGGCCTGGCATCGGCGTGTTCACCGCGTCGGGGTCGCCGAGGTCCCACGCCAGGCTGTCGAGATCGCCGAAGACATGGCAGCTCGCGCACGCCGAGTCGCCGTGGCTCGACGTGAACGACGCGTCGTAGAGGAAGCGGCGGCCGCGGACCACGCTCTCCGGCTCGGGGCTGTACATGGGCACGTGCGCGATCTCGGCCCTGGCGCCGACGTCGATGATCGAGATGGAGTTGTCGAAGCGCGTGAGGGCGTAGAGCTGCCCGCGCGCCTCGTCCAGCACCACGCCGGTCGGCCCGCCGCCGGAGACCGGGATCTGGCGCGCGAGCCTCGGCACGAAGGTGTCCGCCTCGAGCGCCGCGGTGTTGAAGACGCCGATCTTGTCCGAGCCGAGCGCGGCGACGTAGAGCTTCTTCCCGTTGCTGGAGACGGCCATGCCCGTGGGCAGCGCGAGGCTCTTGCGGTTCTCGGCGTTCGGGACCGGCGCGCAGCACGTGTTGTAGTCGATGTGTTTGTTCAGGTGCCGCGGGGCGACGCCGCCCGTCGCGGGATCGATCACCGTGATGTTGTTGTGGTTGAACCGGCCGCGCACGGTGTGGCCGGCGAAGACGCCGGGGCCCTCGAAGCGGTTCTCGTTGAACGCCTCCGTGTTGGCCACGTAGACGCGCCCGCTCACCGGGTTGACGGCCATGTTGTAGAGGACCGTGCCGACCCCCCGGAACACGCCCCCGGGCCCCTCGACGGGCGCGGGCGGGCTGGCCAGGGCGTCGATGACGAAGACGTCCTTGTCGGGCAACGAGAGGTTCACCTTGTCGTCCCAGGATCGATTCAGCTCGTCCACCCAGTGCGTGCCGTTGAATTTGACGATGAGGGGCGCCGAGGGCTGCGCGACCCCGGCGGCGTTGGTCGTCGGCGGGGGCAGGCCGAGGCCCAGGTTCACCACGTTGGTCTCGATCACCGTGGTGCGGTTTCCTGAGTGGAAGGCCGCCGCATAGACGCGTGAGCCGTCGGGCGTGGCGGCGAGCGCGCGCGGCGTGTCGCTGAAGAGGGTGATGATGTTGAGCGGCGCGGGGCTCGGGCTCGCCGCCGAGAAGACCCAGACGTCGGCGCGGCCCACGCCCGGCGTGGTGAGCGCCGGATCCACAGGGCTGTTCTGGCCGCGGTGCGCCGTCGTGATGAAGGCGCGGCTCTTGCCGGCGCCGGCAAAGACGATATCGCGAGGCTCGTCGCCCACGAGGAGGGTGCGCGCGACGCGGGGCCTCCTCGGCCTCGAGACGTCGACCACGCTCACACTGTCGGAGAGGTGGTTGACGACCCAGACCTCGTCGTCGGTGCGGGCCGCGACGGCGACCGGCTCCAGGCCCACGGAGACGGAGCCGCGGTGCTCGAGCGTGCCGCTCCTGACCTTGAAGATCTCGAGCCGGTTGTCAGGCGTGTTGACGGCGAAGAGCATCGACCCGTCGGGCGAGAGGGCGAGAGGGCGGACCTGGCCGCTCTCGAAGAGGGAGTAAGGCCGGGCGGCGGCGACCGTGATCGGGGCGCCCGCGACGGCCGGGGTTTCGTCGACAGGCGTGCCGTGTTCAGCGCATGCGGCCAGGGCGAGAGCCGGGAGCGACCACAGGACGATCTTGTTCATGGGCACCTCGAAGGCGGGAGAAGAGCGACATTTCATGATCCATCGAAAGGCACCCACGGAGCAAGAGACAGACGGATGGAATCAACCCACGTTGTTTGGCAAGACACTTTTAAAGCGCGGAGCGCCTCGGCGGCAGGAGCGCTCCACAAGACACCACAGGTCTCCCACGGTGGGGCCCCGACCCACAACAACGTTGTTGCCATTGGCGAGCCTCGTCGTTGATCACGAGATGAATGCCCGCGTACAAAAAAAATGAGCGACCCATCGGGGCGGCGCGCCGGCGAGGCGCCGGCGGCGCTCCCGAGGCAGGGGGGGCCGCGGGGGCGCGCGCCGCGGGGGAGGTGCGGCGTTCGCGGCCGGCGGCGCTGATGCCGAGTTGGACGGGCGGTGGGGTCGCGCGCCTCGGCGCGAGGCGATGAGGGTCAGGCCGCGGCGAGCTTGGCCGGGCGGCGAATCAGCGAGAGGGCGACGTAGACGACGAACGAGATGGCGAAGCCCGTGAACCAGGCGTAGCTGTAGAGATCCATCCATGCCTTGGAGACCGTCGCGACCTGGATGGTGCCGAGGAAGCCAGGCAAGTTGGGCACGACGCCGGCGACGAGGGCGACGATCGCGATGGGGTTCCACCCGCCCGCGTACCAGTAGATCCCTTCCCGCTTGTAGAGCTGGGTGACATCGAGGTTGGTCCTGCGGACGACGTAGTACTCCGCGATCAGGATCGCGCCGAGGGGGCCGAGCAGCGCGGAGTAGCCGACGAGCCAGGTGAAGATGTACCCCGTCGGGTCGCTGACGAGCCGCCACGGCTGCATCAGGATCCCGATGATCCCGGTGATGAGGCCGCCGGTGCGGAAGGAGATCCGCGACGGCCAGAGGTTCGAGAAATCGTTGGCCGGGCTCACGACGTTCGCGGCGATGTTGGTCGCCAGGTTGGCGATGCAGAGGGCCGCGAGCGAGATGATCAGGACGACCGGGTTCTCGAAGCGGGTGATGACGACGACCGGATCCCAGAGCGTCTCGCCGTAGATGACGACCGTGGCGGAGGTGACGGCGACGCCGATGAACGAGAAGAACGCCATCGTGGGCGGCAGGCCGATCGCCTGCCCGATGACCTGATCGCGCTGCGAATGCGCGTAGCGCGTGAAGTCCGGGATGTTGAGGGCCAGGGTCGCCCAGAAGCCGACCATCGCCGTGAGCGCGGGGAAGAAGAAGACCCAGAACTGGCCCTCCTTGGGCTGCCCCACCCCGAAGGACGAGGGCTTCTCGAGCATCGGGCCGAACCCGCCGGCGCGGCTGTAGGCCCAGAGGAGCAGCGCCAGGCCGAGGCCGATCAGGAGAGGCGCCTTGATGTTCAGCAGGATCCGGATCGACTCGATGCCCATGCGAATGATCCAGATGTTGACGCCCCAGAAGAGCAGGAAGCAGGCGAGCTGCGCGAGGTTGATGCCCAGCGGCGTCGGGGGCATCTGCTCTATCGACGGGGCGAAGACCGCCACGATCTTGTAGATGGCCCACCCGCCGAGCCACGTCCCGATCCCGAACCAGCCGCAGGCCACGAGGGCGCGCAGCACCGCGGGCACGTTCGCCCCCCGGACGCCGAAGGCGCTCCGGCAGTAGACGGGGAACGGGATGCCGTACTTCGTGCCCGCGTGCGCGTTGAGGATCATGGGCATGAGCACGATGACGTTGCCGAGGAGGATCGTGAGGACGGCCTGCCCCCAGCTCATCCCCTCGGCGATCAGGCCCGAGGCGAGCATGTACGTCGGGGTGCAGGCGCACATGGAGACCCACAGCGCGGCGATGTCCTTCATCCCCCATTTGCGCTGGTCCAGGCGCACGGGCGCGATATCCTCGTTGATGTAGCGCGAGTCGATGTCCCCTCCTGTCTGCTGAAAGCCCTCGCTGGCCTTCGCGCCGTGAGCAGCCGAATGCACGTCGGGTTGAGCAGTCGTTTGCGTGTGCGCCATCGTCGATGAGGCTACACGATCGCACGTGAGACGGGATAGTGGACAGGCGCGCCCTCTCCGGCGCACGCCGAGGCTCGGCGCTAGCTGCCCAGGCGGGCCGGAGGCGGAGAGGCGGTGAGCCCGCGCCGCAGGGCGAACGCGATACCCTCTTTCAGGGTCCGGAGCGTCACGATGCCGCCCACACCGACGCCCTGCGCGACCAGCGTCTGCGCGATCCGCGGCTGGATGCCGGTGAGCACCACCTGGGAGCCGAGGAGGTTCACCGCCTTGGCCAGCCGGATGAGCGAGTCGGCTACCTGCGAGTCGATGACCCCCACGCCGGTGATGTCGAGGACCACCGTCCTGGCGCTGTGCGTGACGACCCCGTTGAGCACCGTCTCGAGCGTCGAGGCGGCGCGGTCGCTGTCGAGGAAGCCGATCAGCGGCACCGCGATGACCTGATCCGCCACCGGCATGAGCGGGGTCGACAGCTCGCGGACCATCTGCTCGAGCCGCTTGGTCTTGTCCGCCACGCGCAGCTCGAGCTCGCCGTTGAGGCGCCTCACCTCGTCCTCGGCGTGCCGGCGCTCGGTGACGTCGACGCCGATCGCCTGGAACTCGGCGAGCGGCCCCCCCTCGCCGAGCGGGGCGCGGTTGGTCCAGTGCAACCAGCGGACCGCGCCGTTCGGGAGGATGACGCGGTGCTCTGTGTGGACGATCGGGTTCTCGGGGCCGAGCTTCGCGAACTGCCGGGCGAGGTACGGCCCCTCCTCCTCGGGGACCATCGGCATGAAGCGGTGGCCGACCAGCTCCTCCCGCGTCTTCTCGAAGTACCGGCAGTAGATGTCGTTGACGAAGGTCAGCGTGCCATCCATCCGAAAGCGGCAAATGAGCTCGGTCTGGTCCTCGACGATGCCCCGGTAGCGCGCCTCGCTCTCCCGCAGCGCGGTCTCCACGCGCTGCTTCTCGGCGAGCTCCCGCTCGAGCTCGGCGTTGCGCCAGCGGAGCACCTCCAATTCCGCTCGCATCGCAGCGAGAACATCCGCTTCGCCGTTATTCATGATCCGGTGATTCCTTGGCGCGCCGTGTGGACAGTTACGTCCGTCCTAGCTATCTTATCAAAGGACGACCCCGCCGGGTGAACTTCGAGCACGAGGAAGGCACGCGCAGCGCCTCCGACAGCGCATGTCCTCCTGTCCCGTCGACGCACCCTGACGCAGCGGATCCGCTGCCTGCTCCACGCATCTCGCGGTGGGTTCCGTGTGCGAGCGTACGCTTCAGGGCGCGACGACTCCACGGGCCCGGATGAGCCGTCGCCCCGCCGCAAGACAGGCACCCAGGGCCGCGCGGGAAGCGCCGTGAACGTCATGGCTCGATGCGTGGCGCTCACCGGCGGACCGAACACCGCGCTGACAGGCGCACAGCGCGCCTCGACGGACATGGCGACTCCGCGGCGACCCGACGAGAACCCACCGGAAGGCCACATCGCGCCCGCGGGCCCCGACCCCACCGCGGGAGCGAACGTAGATGGCGCGCGCGTCGCTCCCCGAGGGAAGCACCCACCGCCAACAAACCACAAAGACATACATCAACCTACAAAAATCACAAAATGTCTTCGTGAACTGATAATTTTTTCTCCGTCGATACAATGGTCACGTGTATCACATGCCTGTGTCAGCACGTGCTGCGCGGGTGAAGGGCAGTGCCGGAGGTGGGCCGGAGCCGGCGTCGAGGAAGCGCGGGCGCGGCGTCACGCTCGACTCGCTGGAGGCGGTGCTCCGCGCCAGCGCCTCGCCGCGGGAGTGGGGCAGGTTCGTCGAGGCCACGGGCATGTCGGCGATCCCGGGTGCGGGGAAGAGCGGGACGAAGGTCGACTACTCCGCTTATTTCTACGCGCTCCCGACGGGGACGACCGCGGAGGTGGAGCCCCTGTACCTCTACGGAGATCTCCGTCCGGTCCCCGGGGAGGAGACGAGCGCCCACCTCAAGCTGCGCTGGGAGATGATGCCGGAGGGGTCCATCCCGCAGCGGATCAAGGGCTCCAGCCGCGCCGTCGGAGGGTGGCCGAAGGTGCTTCACCGCATCGCGACAGGCTGGCCAGGGGGCCAGGCGGCGAGCGTCGATGTGACGGCGACCTTCGTGATCGATGAAGGGGCCTACAGGCCGATCCCGGCGCTCAGGCTCAAGTCGAGGCCGTCGATCGCGCGCTCGCACCGGCTGACCCAGACGGCCGTCGCGTGGTCCGTCGATCCGCCGAGCGGACCGGTGGCGCGGCTGTCCGTCGCGCTCCTCCGCGCGACGGAGCTCGTCCTCGTGGCCTCGGGGCGACACGCGCTGACGCTGGGCCCGGACATGGCAGCAGAGCTGGAAGGTGCGGTATGGGAAGGCGCCCGCAGGTTCCTCAAGGCGACGTGACCGCGCCCGGGCGCCGGCGCTCGCCGCGCGCGTCCGCGAGGCTCTGGTCGGGGGGCGAGGTGACGCAGCCGCCCTCCACCGCGAAGGAGCCGGAGACGATGCGGGTGTCGCGCACCACGGTCTACGAGCTCGGAGGCCCCGAGACACCGCCGACGCTCGCCGCGCACGAGGAGCGCCTCCGCAGCCTGGAGCGGCAGGTCACGCAGCTCGGGATCCAGGTGGAGGAGGGCGTCGGCCGCCTCGCGCGGCAGATCAAGCACCTGCGCCGCGACGTCGACGGGCTCGCCCGCGAGCCGGCGCGGGGCGCTCGTCGGCCTGGTTGACGGGTACGGCAGGAGCGGCAGGAAGGCGCGCGCCGAACGGCTCACCGAGGTAGGGGTCCGCGAGCCAGGGCCGAGCCGACCGCCGGCCCTTCCAGGCAGGCTGGGGCGACGCGATCTGGGCGAGCTCGGCGAGCGAGGCGCTCGCTGCCGGGAGCGCTCGCGCCGCTCCGTCCACCGCCGCTCCGTCCACCGCTGCCCGGCCGCGCGACGGGACCGGAAGCGCCCGGGCGTCACCTGGGGCGCGCGGGATGAGCCGATCACCCGACGCGCCTTCACCGCGTTGCGACACGAGGTCTCCCCTGTGGAGTCGACTCGCCATGAGCCGACAGTCAGGCCGTGCGCGACGGACTAGAGCCGCCGGGGCGGTGACGCAAGGTCAATAACGCCGAGCTGCGCGCGCAGAACGGCAGCCGGAGCATTACGCCGAGGCGTCGTAATTTCTCATCCGACGAGTGGATTCAGCGCATTGCCGGAGCCGGTTCGATTTTCTCAGCCAAAGAGACTCACTGCGCCCGCCGGAGCGTGGCGACGCCCTTCCAGGGCGGCGTCTGCGCATGAACGACGAGCTCTCCCTGGGCCGAGAACTCGCACAGCGCCTCGTAGGCGACCCCCGCCTCGTCGTAGGAGACCAGCTTGAACCGATCCCACGCGGGATCGCGGATCTCGTAGGCGCGGTCCACGTGGAGGCCGGGCGAGTCGGCGAGGATGCGCTTTCCGTCGAAGCGGACGACCAGGTGCGCGTACTGGAACTCGAGCATCGACGCGAGCATCGGCTCGAGCGGGACCTCGGGCTCGAACCGGACGAGCCGGAAGCTGCCGCGCAGGCGCGCGTCGATCGACGCGAGCTCGGCGCCCGCTTCGGGCCCCCTGGCGGCGCTCGAGCCGCAGCCGGCGGCCAGCGCGACCAGGAGCGCGGCGCAGGCGGCGAGGAGGAAGCGCGAAGCGCGGGATGGACGCGGGGAGAGGCGGCTCGCCGAGGGCGACATGGGGCGGAGCTTAGGGCGAGCGGACGGACAGCGCAAAGCGGCGCAGGAGCGCGCGGCCGGGGGCGCGCCGCAGGCGAGAGCGCGAAACCTCTTCCTGCCGCGCCCGCTTCCGCTCACGCTTCCACCTCGAGCGCCGCGGTCGCGCGCGCGGGAGGGGGAGCATGACAGACGTCCTGAGAGGCACCGATTTCGTCGCAGGCCTTCCAGAGCACGCGTGCGCCGCGCGCGAGGAGGCCATCCTCGAAGCGGTGCAGGCCGGCCACGTGGCGCCGATCTCGTGGGTCCCTGTGTACAGCCAGCGCGACGAGCGCCGCGCGACGTTCCTCGTGAGCGCCGACGCGCTCCGCATCGGCGACGCGGAGGACTCCGTCCGCGTCAACGCCTCGGCCCGGACGGCCCAGCGAATCGCGGATCTGCTCAAGTGCGCGATGCTGACGACGCGCCTCTGCGACCTCGTGTGGGAGCAGGCCACCGTGCGGATCCCGCCGTGCATCGGCGCCCCGGACGCCTCGATGGCGAACACCTCGCGCATGCTGGAGCACCACCGCCGCCTCGAGGAGCGGGTCTCGGGGAGGACCGGGCTCATCGAGAACGTGGGCAAGCACTGGGTACTGACCAACCGCCTCGCGGACCGCCCCGACCGGGCCGCCAACTACGGCTGGTTCGACCCGGGCGCGGCCCACAGGCACGGCCAGCACACCCTGTGGCAACCTCTCGGGCTCGCGCACGATCCGGATCACGTGGACTACTCGCAGGTCGTCCGCCTCGTGCGGCGACGCTGCACGGTCGACGGCGCGGAGCGCGATCTCCACGAGGTGATGACCGACCCGGCGCTCGCCGGTCTGGTCTCGTCCGAGGGCCCCCTGCGCGTCCTCCGGCTGCCCGGGGTGCCCGAAGAGGCGAGGCTCGCGGCGTGCCTGCGGGAGCGCGCGGAAGTCGCTGCATCGAAGTAGCCGCGAGCAGGACAGCAGGCGTTCCGGTTCCCCGCGCGGCCAGGTGGCCTCGGCGATCTCGTCGTGCGCGTGAGCGCCCGGATCGACGCTGCGGACGCCGCTCGCTCGATCGCTGGCATCGCGAAGCGCCCGTCCAGCGTCTCTGCCTCCAGCGGCGGCGATGACGGGCCCAGCTGCCCCGGCGACGGCACGCAGTGCAGCTTCCGCGGCGGCGCCGACCCGCCCGGCAATGTCGGGCTCGCCGTCTCCCTCTTCGGCCTCACCCTCGTCGCGCGACGCCGCGGCGCCGGGGAGCGCGCAGGCCAAAGGCGAGACCGCCGGAGCTCCCCGCGCCTCTGCCTGGGACGCCTTGACGGGCGACCTCCCGCGGCCTCCTTGGCGCCCGCGTGCGCTCCGCGGTACCGTGCCGCGCGATGACGGTCCCGCGTGAAGATCTGAAGCGCTTCTACGCCGCCTGCGATCCGAACAAGTCCCTCTCGGGGACGGACGAGCGGTACGTCCCCCTCGACCGGGCCCGTGGCAGCATCGGGCCGAGCTGCGTGGACCTCCTGGAGCAGACGGTCCTCATCGCCGAGGAGTCGTGTCAGCTCTTCACCGGGTTCCCCGGGACGGGGAAGACCACCGAGCTCCGCCGGCTCCAGCAGCGCCTCGACGAGGCGAAGGACCTGCCCACCCACGTCGTCTACGTCGATCTCGAAGAGTACATCGACATCTCTCGGAGCGACCTACGACGGCGAGCCGCTCGTCCTGCCCATGGTGAAGGTCGCGATGCCCGGGGGAGAGGAGCCGGTGCGGGAAGGCATCGCGTGCTTGACGGAGGTCATCGGCAAGCGGCTCGATCTCGAGAGCATCTTCGGCGCCGAGCCGTCGCGCGCGCTCGACCCCATCCTCCTCGCGACGGGCGGTTATCCGCGGGATCTCCTGCGCGTCGTGCGCAATCTGCTCACCTCGGGCGGCGGCTTTCCGGTGACGCCCGAGCAGGTCGAGCGGCAGATCGACCGGCTCGCGCAGGACTACGCGATGGCGCTCTACGGGGACGAGATCGACGTGCTCGTCGAGGTCGCGAAGACGAACGCGGTCCCGCTGGACAACGACGGAGAGGTGGCGCGGTTCATCCGCCTGCTCGATCGCTGGCTCGTGCTGGCCTACAGGAACGGGAAGGAATGGTACGACCTGCATCCGATGGCGCGCCGGGATCCGAGGGTCCGAGCGCGCCTGGCGAAGCCGAGCTCGATCGCGCCGAGCGGGGGCTGAGCCCGACCGCGGAGGCGCCGCCGTTCGCGCGGCCCTACCTCGGGCACTTCGCGGAGCTGCGCGCGGCGCTCGCGCTGCACGAGGGCTTCGTGCTCGCGCCGGTAGAGGTGCCTTCGATGGACGTCGGCCGCGAGCTCGCGGCGTCGTTCGAGCGGGCGGGCACGAAGGTAGCGCGCGTTGTGGTGACGCCGGGGCAGGGCGTCGAATTCGCGGCGACCTTGCTGGCCGTGCCGGCGAGCGACGTGGACATGGTGATCGTGCTCGGACCGCGGGACGTGACGGACGACGTTCGCGAGGGCCTGAACCGGCTCAATTTGCAGCGCGACACGCTGGCGAAGCGGCTCGGGAAGACGCTGGTCTGGTGTGGGCTCCGGACGTTCCTGAACGCGACGTGGGAGGAGGCGCCGGATCTCTGGTCGATCCGCGATCTGACGTTCCGGATCCCGCTGCTCGGCGTGCACGACATGCAGCGAGCGTCCTCGACGATGATGCCGGGGAGCTCCGAGGCCGATCGCGACGAGACGCCGCGCCTGATCGAGGCGGCGCGGAAGGTCGGGGATGACAGGAACCTGGGGCGGCTGCTGCTGCGGCATGCGCAGGAGCTCCTCTCTCAGGGAGAGCCACGGAGCGCCGAAGCGCGTCTTGCCGAGGGGGCCGCGATCCTGAGAGGCCTCCCGTCGTTGCACGGCACGTACGAGGAGGCGCTCTGCGAGGAGCTGCGGGGGGACGTCGATGTGTGGCTGCATAGCCCCCGCGAAGGCGTGGCCGCCTATGGTCGCGCGCTGGCGATGTACCAGGCACTCGAACGAGCCTCGGATTGCGGACGCATCTTCGTGAAGCGCGCACTGGCGTCGGACGATGTGGAGACGAGCCTTCAGGATCTGGAGCAAGCGCTCGTTTCGTTCGACCAGACAGGATACCGCCTCGGACAGGCAAACGTCCTGAAAGCACGCGGCGACCTCCGACGAAGAAAGGACGACCTCGACAGCGCTCTCCTCGACTACGAGCGCGCTCTCGAGCTCTACCTCCTCGTCGACTCCCGCCTCGGACAGGCAAACGTCCTTCAAGCACGCGGCGACCTCCGACGAAGAAAGGACGACCTCGACGGCGCTCTCCTCGACTACGAGCGCGCTCTGGAGCTCTACCTCCTCGTCGACTCCCGCCTCGGGCAGGCAAACGTCCTTCAAGCACGCGGCGACGTGGAGATCGCCCGCGAGAACCCCGCAGCCGCCCTGCCCCACTACGAGGCCGCGCTGGCGCTGTACGAGGCCATCGACGATGCCCTCGTTCTCTCCAATGGCCTCGCTAACCTCGCCGGCACCCACGCGCTCCTCGGTCAAGCCACTGAAGCCCGTGTCGCCGCCGCGCGCGCCATCCCTTTCGCCAAGCGTGCCCAGAACCGCCACGCGCTCGATCTCGCCACCGCCGTCCTCTCCGCCCTGCCCTCCCCACCCGACGCCCCGTGACGACCGCCTCGCCCCTGCCCGCCCCACCTCTTGGGCGAAGACCTGCACGCTCCCGGCGGTGGTGGGGTACTTACCCCCCGCTGCCAGAATGATGGAACCGCCAAGCCGCCACAAGACGCCAAGATTCTTGTGTTTTTCTTGGCGTCTTGTGGCGCGCTTGGCGGTTCAAAAGACCCCACTTTCGGTCCAATGACCCCGCCGCCCGAAGCGGAGCGCGATCTGCACGGGCTGGCACCCTGTGCAACGCGCCCTCGTGCCACGCGGATGTCCCCGCCGCTGTGCCCCGCGCGCTTGGCCATTCCTGCGCAACGCCGCCCCGATTGCGCGAGTTCCTGCTCAAGTTGAGCAAACCAGCGCAGGCCTCCCCGCGCTCGCGCCGCGCGGCCTCGCGTCCCCGGAGCGCCTGGCCAGGTCGTGGGCCCTCGACGCGGGGCGTGGCACGGAGCGTGATTAAAGGATCGCTCCATGACCGATAGAACTCACAGGCTTCTCGCCAACACGCCTCGTCGAACGTACCGAGCCGCGCCCCTGCTCGCCGCGGCGTTCATGATGGGCTGCACCGCCGCGTCGACCGAGGTGGACGACGCCGCCCCTCTCGCCCAGCCCTCGGCTGACGGCGGGCTGCGCTTCGCGAGCGAGCACGACGCGCTCGGGTGGGTCGCCAGGCGGGCCGAAGAGCTCGAGATGGGCCCGGTGGCGGTCGAACGAGACGAGGGCGGCCGGCCCATCAAGGTGGCCGGCGTGTCGATCGGCTCGCCCGACGAGATCGCCGTGGCGAAGGCGAGCTTGATCGGCGAGCTGGGTGGTGAAGACCGTGCGGTCGAGATCGCGGGGGAGCGCTATCTCCTGGAAGACCATGAGTCCGGGCTGTTCGCCGCGGTCGCCCACTGCAACGGCGGCCTCTGCACGAACGACGAGTCGTTCAAGAACGACTACGTGTTGTACCGAGAGCTCGGCAGCCGAACCTCGGTGACGTCAGGGGGGTTCGAGACCCGGCGCCAGACGATCCAGGGCAGAGCAGAGTACGAGTGCGTCGACCTGCCGGGGCCCCTGCCCGTCAAATGCACCGGCTACTGCACGTATACGTCCGGCTGCCCTTCCGGCTTCACGGTGGAGAGCACCGCCGGCTACCCCACGTGCAGGACGACCTGCGTCGGCCAGGTGCGCAACGTGACGCTCTCGATCTCGATCGAGGGCTTCGAGTTCTACGAGTCGAGCGGCATCCTCGTCCCCTCCATCCCGGTGCGAAGCGGCACGACCAACGACTCGAGCCTCGAGGTCAAATACTGGGAGTACGGCATCGGCATCGACTCCGTGATCTCGGACGCCAATGGGCTGTGCGGCTCACACTCGACGTCCGGCCCGGACGGGTTCGTCGTCGCCAAGAGCCACTGGGGCAGCGTGCCCACCGCGTGCCAGTAGCCCTCCCTCGGCGCTCGCAGCCGCGGGCCGAGCCGCGCTCTTCAGGCTGCCTCGGTCACCGGTTCACGAACTGCATGCCGGGCTCCGGATAGCGGAGGCCGACGGCCGCGCCCTTCGGCGCCACCGCGTCGAGGCGCCGCAGATCGCTTTCGGTCAGCTCGATCGCCGCCGCGGCGACGTTCTCCTCGAGGTAGCTGCGGCGCTTCGTGCCGGGGATCGGGACGATGAAGTCCCCTTGCGCGAGCACCCACGCGAGCGCGAGCTGCGACGCCTTCACGCCCTTCTCCCGCGCGACGCCCTCGACCTTCGCGACGAGATCGAGGTTCCGCTGGAAGTTCTCGCCCTGGAATCGCGGCGAGATGCGGCGGTAGTCGTCCGGCGCGAGATCCTCGAAGCGCCGGATCTGCCCCGTGAGGAAGCCGCGGCCGAGGGGGCTGTACGCGAGGAAGCCGATGCCCAGCTCGCGGCACGTGGCGAGCACGTCGTCCTCGGGATCACGCGTCCAGAGCGAGTACTCCGTCTGCACCGACGCGAGCGGGTGCACGGCGTGGGCGCGCCGGAGCGTCGACGAGCTCGCCTCCGAGAGGCCGATCGCGCGCACCTTGCCGGCCTTCACGAGGTCCGCCATCGCGCCGACGCTGTCCTCGATGGGCGTCCTCGGATCCACGCGGTGCAGCTGGTAGAGATCGATCACATCGACGCGCAGGCGCCGCAGGCTCGCGTCGCACGCCGAGCGGATGTACTCCGGCGCGCCGTTGATGCCGCGGACCGTGACGTCGTTCGGGTCGCGGACGATGCCGCACTTGGTCGCGAGCACGACGCGATCGCGCCGGCCCGCGATGGCCCGGCCGACGAGCTCCTCGTTCGTGAAGGGACCATACATGTCCGCGGTGTCGAGCAGCGTGACGCCGAGCTCGATGGCGCGGTGGATCGTGGCGATCGACTCGGCCTCATCGCGCTCGCCGTAGAAATCGCTCATGCCCATGCAGCCGAGGCCGAGGGCGGAGACCTGGAGAGTTCCGAGCTTGCGTGTGTGCATGGTTGGGCTCCTTGGCGCCGCGGAGAGGCGGCGGCGGACGCCACCGTAAGAGGTAGCGGGCGGCCGGAGTCAAGAGGCAGCCGGCGCGGCGGCGCGGCGACGAACCGCCGTGGCGGTCTTCCGCCTATCCGGGGCAAGTTCCCGCTGCAGCCTTAGAAACCGTCCCTCGCCAGCAGCGCGCCCGTGCCCGTCGCTGCGAAGAGCCGCCCCTGCGCGCCCGCGAGCGCGCGCACGTCCTTCGCCTCTCCGATCGAGACCCATGGGCTCTCGTGGCGCACCGGCGCCCGCCATGAGAGGCGCCCCTCCCCCGTGACCGAGTACACCTTCCCGTTGATCGCCGCCATGGCGACAACACCCTCCGCGCGCCCGATGGGCTTCCAGGGGACGTCGCCGCCCCGCGTGGGGCGCGTGAGCAAGAGGCCGCCGCTCGTCGCGGCGAACAGATCGAAATGGGTCGTGGCCATCGCCACGATACCGGGCCCAGCGCCGACCGGCCGCCAGACGACCTCCTCGCGCAGGGGGTCGCGGAAGAAGAGGCGCCCGTCGGCGGTCACAAGGAAGATCCCGATCGGCTGCTCCGCCTCGGCCTCGACCGGGCACGCCATGGCGACGACGCCGCGGGCCACCCCCGCGGACCTCCAGGGGAGGTTCTGGCTCGACGGCTCCCGCCACAGCAGCGCGCCGTCCTCGGTGGCCGCGAAGAGGAGGCCCTCGGCGCCCGTCATCGCCGCGATGCGCGGCGCGCTGCCCACCCGCTGCCAGCCGTGCTCGGGGTACCGGCGCGAGAGCTTCTCGAGCACATTGCGCGTGATGCGCTCGATCTCCGGAGCGGTCCCCCTGTCGAACGGGGCCGCCCAGTCGACGCTCGCGGCCGTGAACACCGTGCCTCCGCGGCGGTAGATGCCCATGGTCGCGAGCCCGCCTTGCCCCTGCGCCCGCCATTGCCGGAGATCGGCGACGGCCAGCACCACGAACGTCGGCGGCGTGCCGCCCTGCCCGGTCGCGCGCGCGATCCCGTCGACATCGACGAGTTCGGCCGCGTCGGTCTCGTAGCCGACCGAGCCTCTCCCGAAGGCATCTCCGAGCGCGAGCCCCGTGCCGTCGAAGACCCAGTGCTCGGGGAAATTCACCCGGTAGACCGCCTCCTTCTGCGCCTCCGGGTCGAGCCAGTTGCCGGCGCCGACCCGGTAGCCCACGCCCGTCATGTGGTTCTCCGGGCGATCCACGGGGGCGCTGGCCCATTGCACGGTCACACGATCGTTGTCGATCCCCGCCAGCGGATCCTCGACGGCGTCGCGGTAGCAGACCATCGTGCGGCCCTGGTCCTCGATGCGGACCTGCCAGTAGCACGTGTTGCCGCTCAGGAACGCCACGTTGCCGCCCGAGCGCACGAACGCCTCGACCGCATCGCGCATCTCTCTGGACCAGTACTCGTCGTGGCCCGTGCTGACGAGGAGCTGAACACCTCGCAAGAGGTCGGGCTCCGCGTGCAGGTCCATGCTGGAGCAATAGTCGACCGCGATCTGCTCCCTCTCCAGCCAGCGCACGAGCGGCAGCGCGCTCTTCGCTTCCGTGCCGCCGGGGCGCTCGAAGGACACCCTCCTGGAGCGGTCCGGCGAGGCCCATGGATAGAGCCGGTTGCCACCCCAGCCATTGTAGGCCTGGTCCGTGAAGAACGGGATGCAGACGAGGATGCTCGCGCCAGGGGCGCGGGCTCTCACCACGAAGCGCAGCGACGCCTCCTCGCCATCCGCGTTCTTCAGGGTGGCCAGATAGACGCCGCTCGGCCAATCGGGAGGGATGAGCCATTCATGGGCGCGGGGCCAGCCGCAGCCCACCGCGTAGGCGTCCGGCGGCGTCGCGTGGGCGCCTGCGGAGAACCGGACAGAAGCGCCGAGCGACGCGCGCGCCCCGATCCGCTCGATGGCCATCTGCACCGCGGGATCTGCCGCGGTGTTGCTCACGTGAAACCCGAGCGCCTCTCCCTGCATGACCGATTTGCGCGCGGTATACGCGTCGATAGCCATGAGCCTCCTGCCCTTCCGCTCCCCCCGGGAGCAACGGGCGGGCCGCGGTCGGGCGTGCGGGGGGGTGACGGCCACGCCCGGAATCACCGCGCCAGGAATCACGGCCGTTCCGTGGAACGGAGTCCAAGCATTTCGGAAACGTCAAGCCCCGATCGCGGAACCTCCCCCGCCACCCGCTCCGCCGCGCTCGCGGGCGACAGACCACGCTCGGACCACCGGGCGGAGGGTGCCGACACCTTCCCGGCAGAGATGAAGCTCTGGCCGGAAGCTGTCGACACCCTCCCGGCAGAGATGAAACTCTGGCCGGAAGCTGTCGACACCCTCCCGGCAGAGATGAAACTCTGGCCGGAAGCTGTCGACACCCTCCCGGCAGAGATGAAACTCTGGCCGGAGGCTTCAGACAGCCGTCACACTGCACAATTCACATGAGGGTGTAATCGTCGTAGCTCGCGCGCTCAGGAGGGCGGAGGCCCATCCATCAGCGGTAGCACCTCGCAGTGACCATCACAGCATCAAGCATCGCATCGTCCCTTGGGTGCTCGCCCGGCACGCCGGGCGCTCCTCCATCACAGACCGCGCGACCTGCTCTGACTCAGTCGACGCGCACGTGCGTGCGCGACGGCGCCGCCCAGGAAGCCCGTCAGCAGGATCGCGCCGAGCGGAGCGCTTGACTTGCGAAGCACACCGCCAGAGGCTCTGCGCCATGAGGGGCAGGAGCAGGGCAGCAGCAGCGGCGGTCTGGCTCTGGGCCGTTGCCACGGTTGCGCCTGGCGGCTGCGCGCAGAATATCCGCGTGGAGCCGGGCGACGGTGGGCAGAGCCCAGGGACGGGTGGCGCAGGGGGCATGTCGGAGCCAGGACCGGCGACGGTGCACCCCGAGCGGCTGGTGCAGGGCTCGGCCGACAAGATCGACCTCCTCCTGGCGATCGACAACTCGAGCTCGATGGCCGACAAGCAGGACGTCCTCGCCATCGCGATCCCCGACCTCGTCCACGGTCTCGTCAACCCGCGCTGCATCCACGAGGCCGGCGCGATGCCCCCGACCACGGTCGCCTCGCCCATCACGCCCTGTCCGCAGGACTACAAGCGTGAGTTCGCGCCGATCAAGGACCTTCACATCGGCATCATCAGCTCGAGCCTCGGCGGCCACGGGTCGGGCGCCTGCCCGGGGACGACGAGCGCCTCGAACGTGGACATGGCGCACCTCCTCGCGCGCAGCGACGAGAACTCCACCACAAACGACCTCCCGACCTACCTCGACCGGGGCTTCCTGGCCTGGGATCCGGATCAGAAGCTCGACGGCGAGCCGGATACGCCGGATCCGCTCGACGGCGAGGCGGACATCGGCCCCAATGATTCGAACGCCGACCTCAACGACACGTCGCTGGTCGGGCAGCTCACCGCGATGGTCAGGGGCACGGGGCAGACCGGCTGCGGCTTCGAGGCGCAGCTCGAGAGCGTGTACCGCTTCCTCGTCGACCCGGAGCCCTACGCGACGATCAGCGTCGACCCGGCCACCGAGTACATCGTCGTCTCCGGCGAGGATGCCGTCGTCAAGAAGCAGCGCGCCGACTTCCTGCGGCCGAGCTCCCTCCTCGCGATCCTCATGCTCACCGACGAGAACGACTGCTCGATCCGCGAGGAGGGCATGGACTACCTCGTCGCGGAGACAGCGCCGGGCTTCCGGATGTGGCGGCCGCGCGCCGAGTGCGCCCAGGACCCGGGCAACACGTGCTGCAGGTCGTGCCGCCAGGATCAGACGGGCTGCACCGAGGACCCGGCGTGCACAGGCCCGGACGGCGACGCGGCCAGGCTGACCGCCGCGGAGGACCCGATCAACTCTCGCTGCTGGGACCAGAAGCGCCGGTTCGGCTTCAACTTCCTCTATCCGATCGACCGCTACAGGCGCGCCTTCACCGAGGCGGAGATCCCGAACCGCAGGGGCGAGCTGGTCCCGAACCCGATCTTCAGCGATCTGAACCCGGACGACCTCGACTACGGCATCCGCGATCCCGGGCTCGTCTTCTTCGCCGGCATCGTCGGCGTGCCATGGCAGGACATCGCGCGCCAGAACGCGCAAGGCCAGCCCGACCTGCTGAACGGCCTCAACCAGGAAGGCGAGCCGGTCGGCGGGCTCAAGAACGCCGACGAGCTCAGCGCTCCGGTGGGCGACCACGGCAGCACCTGGGAGCTCATCCTCGGCGATCCCGCGAAGTACCAGGCGCCGAAGGATCCCTTCATGGTCGAGTCGATGAAGCCTCGCTCGGGCGCGAACCCGATCACCGGCGACACGATCGTCCCGCCGGAGGAGACCGGCTGGAACGCCATCAACGGCCGCGAGTACACGATCCCGGCGGAGAGCACGGGGGACCTCCAGTACGCTTGCATCTTCGATCTCCCCAGGGACGCGGTGAAGCGCTGCGATGGGCAGGCTCAGAGCTGCGACTGCAGAGCGGTGGGGGGTCAGGCGACCGACAACCCGCTGTGCGAGCCGGAAGCGGGGAACGACCAGGAGGATCCGGGACCCAGGTCGACGACGCAGATCAAGGTGAAGGCCTACCCGAGCCTCCGCGAGCTCCAGCTCATCCGGGAGCTCGGCCCCCAGGGCATCGTCGGCTCGGTGTGCCCGCGCCAGCTCACGGACGCCAACGCGGCCGACTTCGGCTACCGGCCGGCGATCGGCGCTGTCATCGAGCGTCTGAAGACGGGGCTCGACAGCCGGTGCCTGCAGCGCACGCTGACGCCCGACGCTGGAGGGGAGGTCGCCTGTCTGATCCTCGAGGCGCGCAACTCCCAGGGCGCGTGCAGCTGCGCTGACATCCCGGCGCGCGCCGACGTCACGGAGGAGCACGCGGCGGCGAAGGAAGAGGTGCTCGCCGATCCGATCGCAGCGGCCGCCGGCTGGGATTGCGTGTGCGAGATCGAGCAGCTCGCAGGCGCAGAGGGCGAGGCGTGCAGGCACGACGCGAGCGACGATGTCGAGGCGGGCGGCGAGCCGGTACACGGGTGGTGCTACGTCGACCCGGCGAACGGCCGCGGCGACCCGGCCATCGTCGCCGACTGCCGGGCGGACGAGCGCCGCAAGATCCGGTTCGTCGGCGGAGGTGAAGAAGCCCAGCAGGGGGCCACGCTGTTCATCGCCTGCCCCGGCGAGTAGGCCGTCCGCGTCCACCGGGAACAGGACGCGGCTGGTCGTTCAAGCTACGTCTCGGGCCGCAAGGGCAGGCCCGAAGAGCGGGCGTCGTCCGCGTCGAACGCGGAGCCGAGCATCCGGGAACAGTGGCCGGTCAGCTCTGCCGGTGCTGCTCCAGGCGCAACTCGATCTCGCCGGGAGGGGGGCTGGCTGCGGGGGTGGAGAGATCCATGGCCTCACCTTCCCTTCGTGGGCGGGTTGCGGAGCCAACCGAGGGGGAGATGGGTCGCAGGATCGATGTCTCCCTGAAACTTCGGCCCGCAATAGACCTCGGTGACCTCGATGGTCCCGACGAGATGCCGGTTGAACTCCTCCAGCTCCTCGGCGGGCACCCAGAGCTCCTCGTGGGAGCGTCCGCCCGCGATCTGCACAGGATACCTGCGGGCGAAGTCGTCCTCGACCTCGAACCGCGTCACCCACCCCGCGAACCCGGAGGTCTCATCGGCGGTGTTCCAGTCGCGGGCGATCTTGCGCGCGTACTCCTCGGTCAGCACCGGATAGAAGATCGGCTGATGCGACAGGCGCGGCGGGAACGCGCGATAGCCGGCCTCCGCGATGAGCCGGAGCTCGGCGAGGCCCACGGGTCGGTACAAGATCATCGTCGTCTCCGCTTCCTTTATACCCCCGCTGGACGTGGATCTCAGCGTCCGCCTGCCAGAGCCGGCGCTGCGACCTCGATGCGACGCGCGGAGGCTCACACCGGCGGGCCGCGCGCGGCCCCTGCGCCCGGGCGGGTGGTGGCGGGCCGGGGCCGAGCGACGTGCCGCGGCGCACACCCGCGCCCGCTGAAAAAAGATCGAGGGGCGCGTAGGGAGGGCGGCCCGGGGCGCGTCTCACGAACAGAAGCCGGCAAGAACAGGCTGGCCCTTGCACCAAGGAGCACGACCCCCATGACCCTCGCCCTCTTCTCCCACAAGACCCACAGCGCGATCCGTCGCCTCGTCCTCGGCAGCTTTCTCGCGGCCGCCGTCCTCGCCGGCGGCGGAGCGGCCTACGCCGCGAACGGCGCGGGCGGAACGGGGGGCAAGCCGGCGCTGCACCAGGGCCAGGGCAAGGACGCCCGCCGCCATCACGGCCCGAAGGACCCGGCCCGCCTCATCAAGCGCTTCGACAAGAACGGCGACGGCAAGCTGACCGTCGCCGAGCTCCCCGAGAAGGCGCAGAAGCGGCTCGGCAAGGCCGACACGAACAACGACGGCACCCTGTCGGCCGAGGAGCTCAAGGCGCACGCCGAGCTGCGCATGAAGGACCGGGCGGCGAAGCAGAAGGCGCGCTTCGCCAAGAAGGACAAGAACGGCGACGGCTTCCTCACCAGGGACGAGGTGGGTGACAAGCGCTGGGAGCGGGTGAAGGCGGCGGACGCGAACCGCGACGGCAAGGTGAGCGCCGACGAGCTGCGCGCGGCGCGCCCCGCGCGCAAGGCGCCGGCAGCGCGGTAGCTCCGAGGCGAGCGCGCGGCGAGCCGTGGCCGGCGAGCCGTGGCCGACCTGCTCCGTTCACGGCTCCGGCGCGGACCGGACCAGCTCATCACCGAGCGCTCGCAGCGCGCTCTCCAGCGCCGGCAGGTCGCTCCCCTCGATCTCCCATTCCTTCCGGCTGTAGTACTTCGCGGCGCCCCGCGGAGCGCCGCTCAGATCGAGGCAGTAGTCGAAGCCCTTCACATCACACGGCCGCGCATCGAAGGCGACCTCGTGCCTCGATTTGTCCTGCGGGAAGAGCAGCTGCACCTTGTCGTTGCCGCGGAGCTCGTAACGAAACAGGGCAAACGAGCCCTCGTACTGGGACGAACGCCGGAAGACGCCGATCGGCTCGTCGGCGAGCAGCACGACGAGCTCGACAAGGTCCGTGTCGCCCTTCGGGAGCCGCTCGATCCAGACGCGGCCGACGAGCGTCTTCGGGTCGGAAGCGCGCGAGCTCAGGAGCCCGTAGCCGGCTGCGACCCCCGCGAGCGCGATCACCGTGGCCGTCACCCTCCTGGAAACGCGGTTCATGGGCGGCATCCTACCCCTCGCAGCGCCGCACGGGGCCCGAGATCGAGGCCCGCGGTCCGCCTGCCGCGGCGGCGGGGAGCCGCCGAGCGCGCCCTCTCAAGAGCCGAGCGGCGCGCCGCAGCGATCGCAACCCTTCGTTCGGTACGAGTGCTTCGCCGCGCAGTTCAGGCAGTGCTTCGGCAGGAAGTAGAGGAGCGCCAGGCCGACGCAGGTGACCACCCCCACGATCCCCCACGCGCCGCTCCGGCCGCGCATCTTCGCGTAATACACGAGGGCGGTGATGAACAGGGCGACGCCGAGGAGCGAGATGGCAGCGTTGTCCATCGCGCGCCCCACCGATTGCAGAAGGAACCCGGGCACCCCGCACAGGAGGCTCAAGTTGCTGTAGCGACTCAGCTTCTTCTGGATCTCGAGGCGCTGCTCCGGGCTGATCTGCGCGACGCCCGCGGCGTGAGGCTCGATGGAGGCAGTCGGAGGTGCATAAGGGTTCATGCGTTCTTCCTTCCCGGCGCGCGTTCAGGCGCGGTCTCGCTGGGCGCCGCGCGCCGAGGATCCCAGGTTATGCGCCTTCCCCGACCCGGAATAGCGGGATCCGGCGAGGTCAGCGCCGCGGCGCCGTCTCCTCGCCGGAGGCCGTCTCCTCGCCCGGCGCTGTCTCCTCGCCGGCGCTCGCTGCGGCCGCGGCGCCGCGCTTCCTCGGGCGCTTCGGGAAGAGCGGGAGCTGCCGCTCCAGCACCTGGCTCCGCCAGGCGAGCAGGGTCTGCGCGCGCCGGCGCGCCGTCTCCTTCCCGATGCCCGCGGTGAAGCGGAAGATGCGCCGCGCGAGCGCCTCGCGCGTCGGCGCCGCGGGCTCGAAGAGATCCGGCGCGACCTCCTTCACGACCTCGCACGCGAAGATCGCGCGCCTGAGGTGCGTCCGCTCGTCGGCAGAGCCGGACGAGGTGGCGAGGAGCTCGCGCGCCGCAGGCGTGATCGAGGCGCCGTCGTCGCCGAGCCAGCCGAGGACGCGGGCAGCGGCGAGCGCATAGCCGACGTGCCGCACCGAGATGCCCGTCTGCTCGGAGATCCGCTCCTTCTCGGTCACCCCGCCCGAGAGCACCTCCAGCACGCGCCGCACGTTGGCCAGGTTGTCGGCCTGGGGGATCTCGGCGCTGTGCAACAGGCGGGTCGTCGGCATGGGCGGCAAGGAACCCCGACCCCCCGGCCGGGATGACGACACCATAGCGCGCCAAGGCACGGCGTGGGTCTCGAAGACGCCCGCCGGGCTGGGCGCGCCGTCGCCGCACCTCTCCAGCGCGCACGCCGCGCCTCCAGCGCGCACGCCGCGCCGGCCGGGTCGGGAGGGCCCGGTCCCCCTGTGCCAGGGCTGTCTGCGCCTGGCACACGTGGCGCAGCGCGCTGGCGAGCGCGCTCGGGAAAGCGCCTGGATTGCGCGGAGCGCGCGATGGAACGGTTGCTGCCAAGTCTGCCAGGGCCGAGCCTCGCGTCGAGCCCGCCGCGGCCCTCCGGGACATCGCGCCTGAAGGAGGGAGCGCTCCGGCTCTCCTCTTTACAGCGCCCTCGCGTGTTCCAGGTGATCCCCATGAGATCTTTCCTTCGCGCATCGACCCGCTGGCAAGCGACTCTCGTGCTCACCCTCGCCCTCGCGCTGCTGTGTCTCCACTGCGGCTCGAGCATCGAGGCGGACGCGATGGGTGGCGGCTCCACCGGCGAGGGCGGCGGCGGTAGCTCCACCAGCGAGGGGAGCGTCGACAGCACCTCGACCGGCGAGGGCGGCGGCGGCGCCGGAAGCTCGAATGGATCGGGCGCTGGCGGCTCCACGGGGAAAGGCGCCGGCGGCTCCGCTGGCGAAGGCGGCAGCTCCACGGGGGAAGGCGGCGGCGGAAGCTCCACGGGGGCGGGCGGTGGCGGCGGGTGCCGCCTGCCGGACGACCCCGCTGTGTTCGAGATCGGGACCGGCGAGACCTGCTTCGAGAGCATCGAGGAGGGCGCCACGCTCCCGGTGATGGCCGGGCCCCAGGGCGGATATCATCTCTGGTTCGCCGTCGGCTGCAGCGATTGCGGCGCGAGGGTCCGCGTGCGGTACAGCGTCAAGGACCCTGCGACCGGGGACCTGTTCCCGCCTGGCGTGCCGCAGGAGGGGATGGTCGAGCTCCTCCCCGGGGAGTTCCCGCACGCGTTCGGGCTCATCGCGTTCCTCCCGGGAGGGCAGTGGGAGCCGGAAGCCGTGCTCGAGGAGGGGACCCACGTGATCCTCGCGGCGGAGGCGCGCAACGACGACGGCTCGACGAAGCACGCGGCGCAGGTGGAGGTCGTCCTCGGCGCCACCGTGGCCTGGGGGCTGCCGTGCAGCGACGATCCGGCGACCTGCGACGCCCCCGGCGGGGCCCCGTGCTGCACCGACTGAGCGATGCGGCGCGGAGCCCATGTTCGGTGCGCCCGGTGCGGATCTCCCGACGTGCGCGCCGAGCGACGGCGGCGTGGTTCAGAAGACGACGGCGCCGGGCGAGCAATACTGGTCGAGGAGGGGCGAAGGCGTCGCCGACACGTTGGCGTCGTCCACGTAGTAAACGGCCGGCCCGCCGATCGTGTAGATAAGGACCTGGTTGTTGAACGACGTGCCGCAGGTCTGGAGGTACTCCCACTTTCCGGTCTGGGTCGAGGTCCTGGTGGTGTAACCCGTCCCGCCGCTGCCGAGCCCTATCGTGACCTGCCCGGTCACCGTATAGACCCAGACGCTGAACCGCAGGTAGGCGTTGTTCGGCGGCGGGCTTGCGGAGGTCCAGTACTGCTGGGCGATGCCGCCGTTGGTCGTCGTCGCGGACACGAGGAGGCTGCGCTTGTTGGCGGTGTGCACGACGTCGGTCTTGAGCCATGTCGCGATGGCGCCGTAGTTCAGGTCATTGCTCGTGGCAGGCCAGGAGTCCGCCGCGGTGCCCCAGCCGGCGAACCAGGACGCGTTGGCGCTGCCATGATCGATGAAGCCCGAGGGGATGCCGGCCTGCGCGTTCTCGAAGCCGGGGTTGATAAGCAGGTTGACGATCGGGAGCTGGAGGAGGACGAGGGACTGCGCGCCGCCGGAGCCGACGACGATCTCTGCGGCAGACTTCCCGGCGGGGCTCAGCGCCTGCTGGGCGAGGGCGTCCTCGCCCGGCGCCGTGTTCTGCGCGCCGATGCCTTCGGACGGCTGCACCTCCACCGGGGCGCGGGCGGCCTCGGGGGAGGCGGCGGCCTCCTCGACGTCCATGAGCCCCTCGTCGTGAGGTTCGGAGTCCGAGACGCAACCGACGAGGGCGAAGGGGACAACGAGGCTGCTGAGGATGAATGCGGTAGATTTCATGATGGGTTCTCTCCCGTGGGGGATTGATGGATCGATTGACTGTCCTTCCCCCTGAGCACGCTGAGCACGCAGCGTGCCGCCTCGGCGGGCGTGGATTTGCGGTGTTCTCGAGGGGGCGCTCGTGGAGCGAGCGCCGGGAAGGGAGCACGCCAACAGCTCTGCCAAAATGCTCCAGGCGCCGATGTGGAGGCTGTGGCCTGGAGGCCAGGACCTCCAGGCGCAGAGGCGTGCCTCTCCAGGAGGCCGCGCCGGCGGTGTTGACGGCGCGCGAGCGCAGCGTGGACGGAGGACGCGCGGTGCTGGAGCGCGCCGTGGCGGCGTCGGATGTCAGCCCGGCGGGAGCAGGGCGAGCAGCGCTCGGGCGGCGACCCTCTTGTCGAGGACAAGCACGCTCCGGATCAGCCTTGCGCTCCCGGTGAGCTTCTCGCCCAGCGCCTCGCCGGCGATCTCGAGCCGGCAGGCCAGGAGGCGCTGCGGGTAGCGGGAGAGGAGCGCGTCGCAGTCGCGATAGAAGCGGGTGCTGCCGTCGCTCGCGAGAAAGAGGATGCGCGACGCGCGGGCGTTCTGCGGGCTCTCCGGGGCTCGCCTGGCCGCGGCGTCCAGCCCCTTCTGCTCGCTGGCGAGCTTGTCGGCGATGAGCTCGAGGCCGTGGCAGGCGTGCTCGGCCGCGAGCGCGCCGCGGAGCTCCGCGGCCAGCGCGTCGGTCATCGGGAGCGTCGCCACCCGGTTTCGACCGCTCTCCCACAAGAGACCCGCATGCTTGGTGAGGAGGTCGGACACCGCGTCATGGCGCGGATCGGCGACGAGATCTTTCGGCAGCTTGAGCACAGGCACCTCTCTGCGCACCCTACCAGACCCGGCGCTCGGCGACGACCGCCGCGGCGGCGGGCCTCCCGCACGCGGGCCCGTCAGACCGGGGCATCCCTTCCGTGGGCTCGCGCGCTCGGCATTCCGGAGCTTCCAGCGGGAACCCTAGCCACGCGTGGATCTCCCTCGCCATCACGGGCTCAGTGTTGGGCCGACGAGGATACCGATCATGGCACGGCAGAGGAGAACGGCCGGTTGCGCGTCACGCTGCGCCTTGCACCGCCGAGCTTGCTGGCCTCGACGGCCCATCGTAAACTAGGATATGGCCGTTCAAGCCGTTACCGTGAACCTGCCCGAGCCGCTGTACGAGCGCCTGGCTCGCCGCGCGCAGAAAACGCAACGAACCGTCGAGGCCGAGCTCGTCGACGCGGTGGCAACCTCCCTCCCTGACGAACCGGACGAGCTGGCGGTCGACATGGCGGAGGCCATCGCCGCGCTGCACCTGCTAGGTGACGAGGATCTCTGGCGGGCCGCCAGGCAGAGCCTCGCCCCGGAGAAGGCAGCAGACCTCGAGGATCTGCACATCAAGCGCCAGAGCGAGGGGCTCTCCGCGTCGGACATCGAGGCGCTCGCGACGCTCATGAAGGAGTACACGCGGATCATGCTGGTTCGCTCCCGATCTGCCGCGCTGCTCAAGCAGCGAGGCCATGACGTCTCGGGGCTTCACCAAGGACATGAGCCGTAGCTACATCGGGAGGGCGCTGCGTGAGCAGGTCGCCGGTGAGGCGCGCCATCGCTGCGGTTATTGCCTGACCTCGGCGCGTATCATCGGCACACCGATGGAGATCGACCACATTATCCCTGAGTCGCTGGGCGGGCCTACTGCCAGAGAAAACCTCTGGCTCGCATGCTCGATGTGCAACGATCACAAGGGCAATCGAATCGCTGCTCCCGACCCGCACACCGGGGAAGTCGTGCGTCTCTTCAACCCACGACAGCAGGTCTGGCTGGATCATTTCGGCTGGAATACGGAGGGATCTCTGATCATCGGCAAGACGCCAACTGGCCGAGCTACGATCGCTGCGGTGCGCCTGAACCGCGCCGAGCTCGTGGAAGCCCGGCGGGGCTGGGTCATCGCGGGTTGGCATCCGCCCGAGGATTGAGCCATGAGGCCGCCCAACGAGCTGCTGCCGGCGGCGCTGCGCGCCGCCGGCAGACCGGAAAATCGTTGGATGGGCAAGCTTTACGTAACGGGATGTCTATGATTTTTTCGCCAGTTGAAGTGGTACTGATCTCCGCGCACGAGGATCGTTCGCTTCGCGACGAATTGCTGGCACACCTTGCAGCGTTGACGTACCAGGGGCTGATCTCAACGTGGCACGACGGACTGCTTGAACCGGGAGCCGAGCGCGACTCGACCATTCAGCAACGACTCAGCGCTGCCACGGTCATCGTACCTCTGATCAGCTCCGACTTTATCGCCTCCGAAGACTGTCTTTTGGATCACCGGGAAATGCTGGACCGGCATACCGGCATCCTGCTCGAAAGTGCTAGGAACATCGCGTCTGCCATGGCGCTCTTCAACGGGCAAACGCGCTCTCTTAATCGACGCCTCGCCACCATGAGCGGCGAAGAGCTTCGGCGGATGTCCAACAAGGAGCGACTGCGCATCACCAATAATTTTGTAAGCGCTATGACAGACATAAAGAACGCACTATTCGCCCAGCTGCCGAGCTTCTCGCAATCTATTCAGGAGGTTTTTGGATCCATGAGTGGGATCACGCACCTCCTTGGCAGCCTGCCTCCTTCTCGATCTCGTGAGACTCTTGAAGCGAACGCTGCAGTGGTCGAAGGCTATCGAGACCAATTGGGGGAAGCAGCCGAAGCGCTTGAGCAGTATCGAGACAGTTTTGGGCTACTGCCGAAACTGACCTACGAACTCGATGCGGTCCGCCAGGAGGCGGTCAACGTGCTTGCTCAACTGATCGGGAACCTCGCACGCGCACGCGACCTGGCAAATGGCGTCTTGTCCCGCACCCAGGCTCTTCTGCAGACGGCGACGTGACACCGGGCGAATCCCCACACAAGCCGCCCAACATGGCGCTGGTGACCGACGCGTGGGTGCCCTGTGCGCACCCACGCGCGGCAGAAGCTGTAGCTGTTGGGCGGATGCGCGTGTATACCAGAGCGAATCATGAGCCCGAAGAAGAAACGCCGGCAGATGCGTCTCGAAAACGAGCGACGCCAAGAGATCGAGCTCGCCGTCGCCACGCCGCGCGCTCCGCACGACATGACCTGGGGATTTCCCGGCGTGGGCTCCCTGCAGGCACAATTCGTTCGTCGTCCATCGTGGCGAGCAGGCGTATGTTACGAGATCCGTGGCGACGTCGGCAACCTGCACCTCTTCCGCTCTCTCTCGACCAGCGCGGGAGCCGATCTCGTGGTTGGTTACGATCAAGTCGCAGCCAAGCCCGCAGCGCTATGGCGATTGCTCCAGAAGCTGGAGGAACTGCAAGTTCCCGTCCGTCGGCCGCTCGAGCAGGTCGGAGTTCTCGACGGCGTGGTTCTTGAGGCCACCGTGTGCGGTGGCGTGCAGGCGATTGCCCGGTTCACGTGGCAACGCGGGGCCGCCCCGAATGGTTGGCAGCCGCTGGCAGAGTTCGTGGAGTTGTCGATCGAGGAGTTCGATGTGCTTGAGGTCGTCAACGAGGAAAGGCCTCATGCATAGAGCCGAGGGGAGGAACAACCGTCCAACAAGCCGCTGATGCGCGATGATCCGGGCAGCCTCGCTTCACTCGGCCGCCTGGCCCGCTGCGCGGCGGCCAGCCGTTAGACTGGAGAACTCAGCCAGAGAGAGGTCTCGTCGATCATGCTCCCGACCGCTCTCTCCGTCCCGTGCGCGGAGTGCAGGGTTGTCTCTGCTCTACCCGCGCGTGGGGGCCGAGCCCTCTCGGCCGGCACGGCCCCGGACTGGCGCGGGCATCGCATAAGATTCTGGAATCGTTGGACAATGCGGACAGAAATGGCCCGCGGACACCCTGGCGTGAGGCACGGCCCGCTGGGCGTGATCTCCCGTGGCGTTTGCGGTATATTTGCGGATATGTCCCTCCCGGCGATGCCCCCTCCAGGTTTCGACGATCTCTCCCCCGCAGAGAAGCTTGATTACGTCCAGGCCCTCTGGGACCGCGTCGCGCTCCATCCTGAGGCAGTTCCCGCCCTGGAGTGGCATCGCGAGATCATCGCGGAACGCCTGGCGGCGCACCGAGCTGGTCAGGGTTCAAGCCGCTCGTGGGAGGAGGCCCGCCGAGACCTGCTCTCGCGCCTGCGCGCCGCGCAGCGATGAGACGGCTTGAAATCCGCCAGGAAGCGGAGGTTGAAATCTTTGAGGATGCGCTTCGCTACGAGCGGGAGCGACGCGATCTCGGATTCCGATTCGAGTCTGAAGTGGATGCCACGATCCGCCGTACCATAGAGAATCCTCTCCAGTTTCCTGAGATCGAGCCCGGCATTCGTCGCGCACTGGTTCGAATCTTTCCTTACGGCGTCTTCTTCGTACTCGAAGAACCCTTGGTGCTCGTGATAGCGGTGCTTCATCTGCACCGCCATCCGGACGCGTGGAAAGATCGGCTGTAAGCACCGAGCTGCGTAGGAGAGCTCTGGTACGTGCAGTGCCCCCGGCGCGCCGGCTCCCTTGGATCCTTGATCGATAGGCTTCAACCAGGACCTTTTTCATGGCGCCGATCATTCCGAACCCAGACAAGATCAAGAGCTTCCCCACCGAGGCGGCCTTCGAAGCCTGGATGGCCGCGAATCACGCCCGCGAGACCGAGCTGTGGCTGAAGATTCACAAGAAGGACTCGGGCGTGCCGACGGTGACCTACGCGCAGGCGCTGGACGTGGCCCTGTGCTGGGGGTGGATCGACGGCATCCGGAAGACCTTCGACGAGGTCTCGTTTCTGCAGCGGTACACCCCTCGCAAGGCGAGGAGCGTCTGGAGCCAGATCAACAGGGAGCACGTCGCTCGGCTGACGGCAGCCGGCCGCATGACCCCGCACGGCCAGCGGCACGTCGACGCCGCGAAGGCGGATGGTCGCTGGGAGGCCGCCTACGCCCCCATCCGCCGCGCGACCGGAGACACCCTCCCCGACGACCTTCGCGCGGCCATCGAGGCGAACCCACGGGCGCGCAAGACGTTCCAGACCCTCGGGCGCCAGAACCTCTTCGCGCTGGCGTTTCGCACGAACAACATGAAGACGCCCGCCGGGCGCGCGAAGAAGATCGCGGCGCTGGTGGAGATGCTGGCGCGCGGAGAAACGATCGTGCCGGAAGGGCGGCGCTGACCTCGGCCAGGGCGCCCGGATCCCTTCCAATGAGCGTGCAACGTGTTGCCTACGTGGTCCTCCGGTGCGCGGACCTCGAGCGCTCGCGGCGGTTCTACGAAGGCCTTGGCCTGCGATTGTCACCAGAGCAGCACGGCAATGGAGCGAAGCACTACGCGTGCAACGTGGGTGGGATGATCCTCGAGCTCTATCCGCTCTCGGACAGGCCGACGTCCGGCCTCCGCCTGGGGCTCGTCGTCTCCGACCTCGATCGGATCCTGGAGTCGCTCCGAGCGCTGGGCGCGGTAGTCGGCGCCATGGGCTCCGAGGGCAGCTCGCCCGTGACGGTCGTCGATCCCGATGGCCATCGGATCGCCCTGGAACAAGAACGCTGAGCCGCTCCAGGGCAAAGCCGGGGAGCGGGCGCTGCACCTCATGAACCCCTCCCCCCTCCTCCGTGGGCGACGAGGTACCCGTCGCGGCCAGCGCGCGGAACTTGGCCCTCCCGCGCGCCGCCTGGCATCTCGGCGGGGTGCGATCGCGTCTCTTCCTCGCGCTCGCCGCCGCGATAGCCGTCGGGATCGCGCCGGCGACGGCATCTCCGGCGCCGCCGGGCGTCCGAAAGCTCCACGTCGAGGCCGGCGCGGTCCACGCCACGGTCGGCGCGTCGGGCAAGCAGGTGCGCCTCACGCTCGATCCCGAGCTCCAGCGCGCCGCCGAGCGCCTCCTCGCCCGCTCCGGCGCCCCCGAGGGCGCCATCGTCGCCTCCGACGTGCGCACCGGCCGCATCCTCGTGTGGGCGAGCCGCGGAGACCGGGACTACGTCGCCACCCCGCTCGCCCCGAGCGCGAGCCTCTTCAAGATCGTCACCGCGGCGGCACTGCTCGAGGGCCGCAAGGTGAACGTCGCCACGCCCGTCTGCTACACGGGCGGCATGAGCGCGATCACCGCGGCCGATCTGGAGGGCCGCGGCGCCACGTGCACCGTCTTCGGCGAGGCGCTCGGCCGCAGCATCAACGGCGTCTTCGCCCGCCTCGCAGGCCGGCACCTCACGGCCGACGACCTGCGCAACAAGGCCCGCGACCTCGGCTTCGACGGCGAGGTCCCCATCGACATCCCCGTCGCGCCGAGCACCGCCAACATCCCCGCCGCCGGGCTCGGCCTCGCCCGCGCCGCCGCGGGCTTCTGGAGCGGGCGCCTCAGCCCGCTCGGCGCCCTGTTCGCGATGCAGACGATCGCCAACGACGGCGAGCGCGTCCGCCTCTCGCTGCTCGCGCCGCCGGGCGCGCAGGACCGCGAGGACGCGGGCGCCGTCACGCCTCGGAGCACCGACGGCCGCGGCCTGCGGGCCGACGTCGCGCGCACCCTCCGGTCGATGCTCGAGGTCACGACGCGGCGGGGCACCTGCGCCAAGGCGTTCCGCAAGCCCGACGGCACCCGCGCCCTCGGCACCATGCCCGTCGCCGCCAAGACCGGCACGCTCGTCGGCGGCAAGCCGTCGCGGATGTTCTCGTGGTTCGCCTCGTTCGCGCCGTCGGATCGACCCGAGATCGCGGTCTCCGTGATGCTGGCCAACGACATCGCGTGGCGCACCAAGGCGAACCTCGTGGGGCGCGAGCTGCTCGAGATCTACTTCGGCCGCAGGCGCGCGGGGCCCGTCGCGCGGCGTCGCTGACGGCCGTCGCCCATCCCCTACCCCACGATGGGCGCAACAAACCTTCCTGGAAATTCTGGGGGAAGCCCCCCCAGTATCCCTATCGTCCTGGCGAGATGTGCCCCACGCCCAAGGGCCCCTTCGTGCATCAAGGCTACTACGTCGGAGTGACGCCATCCGGATCGGTCAGCGGCGTCCCGTTCAAGCCATGAGCCCTCGTCTCGCGGGCGTACCATCCCCCTTTGGCGGGCTGCCCCGGCAGGCAGATATCGACGCGCTGCTCTCGCGGGCCAGCTTCGGGCGCGTGCTGGCGCGACCGCCGGCGCCAGGGCGCAGCGTCACGCCGACGCTCTCGTGGGTCGACCGCAGCGCGCTCGCCGAGCTCCGGCCGCTGCTCCAGATCGGCGACGGGGCGCCACCGGCCGAGAGTGCATGGCATGAGGCGCCGGTGCTCGAGCTGATCGGCCAGGGCGAGCGCGTCGCAACGCTGACGCTGCATCACGGGCTCGCGGTCGGCTATCCCGGCTGGAACGCAGCCGCCCCGCTCGCGCGCCCGGAGAAACTCGCGCGCTGGCTGGCCGAGCGGGGGTGTCTCGCGCCGCCGGGTGGGACGCCGGGCGCCGGGCCCGAGAGCGCGGCGGAAGGGCCCCGCTGGCCGGAGGGCGCTCCGCCAGATCTCGCGCCGCTCCGCGGGGCGCTCGCAGCCCCGGAAGCGGGCCGCCTCGGGGGAGCCGTCGAGGCGTTGTCGGTGCTGGGGAAAGCGCGTCCGGCGCCTCTGGATCAGGCCACGGAACTGCTGGAATGGCTCGGTCATGACGCGGGCGCCTGGACGGCCGCCCCGCACAGCGATCCCGTGCCGCTCGCGCTGCTCCGCGTGCTCGGGGATGCCGTGGTGGACGACGCCATCCGCGCCGGGCTGAGCTCGGCCGCAGCGCGGCGCGGAGCGGCTCGCTTCGTCGCGGAGACAATCGCGACCCGCGCGGATCAGAAGCGGCGACGCGAGCGGCTCGCAGGAACCCTGGTGGCCCTGCGGGAGGCCGCGCGGACCTCGGGGGTCGAGGGGAGCAGCCGCGCTCTCGAGGCAGCGCTCGCTCCCGCTCCGCTGGCCGCTCCCGAGGGCACACGGCTCCTCGCGGCGGCGCAGCACGGTCGCCTCTCTCGGATTTGCCGAGACGGCGATCACGTCGATGCGCTGGACGGGCTCTCCATCACCCGGTTCAGCGCCGGCGCGCCCGAGGGGCAAATCCTGTTCGAGCTCCCGGGCGTGCACACCCCCCTCTTCGCGCGCAACGGGCGGGCATTCTTCCTGCTAAACGGCCGCGTCTGCGAGGTATCGACGCCAGGGGGACCGGTCGTCGCAACCGAGCCCAGCCTCTGGTCCCGCATCGTGCGCTCGCCGCTTTCCTACGGCGTCGCGCGCGCGCGCTGGGAGCGCGCGCGGCGACGCTGCGCAGAGCGGGCGGAAGCGCAGGAGCCAATGCCCGTCTTCCTCGAGATTGACGAAGAGGAGGAGGAAGCGTACGCGAAGCTCGGCGCGACCGGGGCGCCACTGCCGCGCGCGGTAGCGACACGCGCGCTCGCGTGGTTCGCGCCGGGGCTCAACCTCGTCGCCTGGGAGGGTGCGTGCTCCGGGTCCGCCAAGCTCGAAGGTCGACCCATCCACCTCGCAGCCGGCGATGACGGGCTCTACGTGCTCGTCGAGCACGCGCCGGGAGAGCACGCCGTCCTCCGGATCGACGGCGGGGCGATCACGACGTCGGCGCGCTTCCAGGTGGAGCCGCGCGCCATCGTACACTGGAGGCCGGCAGGAGAGAGCGTGCACCTGCTCCTGGAAGCACCGCTCGGCGACGTGCTCGTCGACGTGGCGCTCGGCAAGAAGGCGTGAGCGGCGCTGGCCGCTCGGGAAGGCGAGCGCCGACGCCCCGCGCTCGCCGCGCACAGCCTCGTCGCCCGGCGTCGCTGAGGGGCCGAGCCCCGCTGACGGGCGGCCCGGGGCTGGGGTACGCTGCGACGACCCCCATGAACGCCCGAGACCGCATCCCCCTCCTCCTCGAGCAGCTGCGCAAGGAGCACCCCGACGCGCGTTACGAGCTCGACTGGAAGACGCCGCTCGATCTGCTCGTCGCGACCATCCTGGCCGCGCAGTGCACGGACGAGCGCGTCAACCGGGTGACCGCCACGCTCTTCCCGAAGTACCCGACGGCGCAGGCGTACGCCGACGCGCCCACGGCGGAGCTCGAGGAAGAGCTCAAGCCGACCGGCTTCTACCGCCAGAAGACGAAGACGGTGCAGGCCACGTGCAGGGAGCTCGTCGCGCGCTTCGGCGGCGAGGTGCCCGCGACCATGGCCGAGCTCACCACGCTGCCGGGCGTGGCCAGGAAGACAGCGAACGTCGTGCTCAACACGGCGTTCGACATCCCCTCGGGGATCATCGTCGACACCCACGTCGCCCGCCTCAGCGGGCGCATCGGCCTCTCGAAGCGCGAGAAGCCCGAGCAGATCGAGGAAGACCTGATGAAGATCGTGCCGAAGGACCAATGGACGTTCTTCGGCCCTGCGCTGGTGCTGCACGGCCGCTACACCTGCGTCGCCAGGAAGCCGAAGTGCGGGGAGTGCCGGATGAGCGAGTTCTGTCCGAAGGAAGGGGTCTGAGCGAGAGATGAAGATCGATCTACCTGCCTCGTGGGAGCGCGTGCTCGCCGGAGAGCTCGAGCAGCCGTACTTCAAGAAGCTGGCGCGCTTCGTCGAGGACGAGCGGAAGGCGCACCAGGTGTTTCCGGCAGAGGAGGACGTCTTCGCCGCGTTCAAGCTCACGCCGTACGAGAGCGTCCGCGTGCTGCTCCTCGGCCAGGACCCGTACCACGACGACGGGCAGGCCCACGGGCTGTGCTTCTCCGTGCGCCCGGGCGTGACGCCGCCGCCGTCGCTGGCCAACATGTACAAGGAGGCGGTCTCGGATCTGCCGGGCTTCACGATCCCGCGCCACGGCTGCCTCACGACGTGGGCCACCCAGGGCGTGCTGCTGCTGAACACCGTGCTCACCGTCCGGGCGCACACGCCGAACTCCCACAAGAACCAGGGCTGGGAGTCGTTCACCGACGCCGTCATCAAGAAGGTCAACGACAGGCCCGACGGGGTGGTGTTCGTGCTCTGGGGCGGCCACGCGCAGAAGAAGGCGAAGCTCATCGACGCGAAGCGCCACACGGTCATCAAGGCGGCGCACCCCTCGCCGCTGTCGGCGAGGAGCGGCTTCTTCGGCAGCAAGCCGTTCTCGACCATCAACAGCGCCCTCCGCGCCCGCGGCGCCGACGAGATCGACTGGCGGCTCCCGGAGACCGCGTAGCGCCGCGATGACGCGCCGGAAGCGCTCCCTGCCGCTCGCCCCCGCGACGCGGTACACCCCCGCCGTCCTCGAGGGGATCGCCGACGGGGAGCGCGCCGCGCTCGCGCTGTCGCTCGCCGCGCGCACCGAGGCCGGCGCTGTGTCGGCCGCGGCCTCGGCGCTCGCGCGGGCGGAGGCGCTCCAGGGGGCGTCGGTCGCCGCCGAGCCGCCCGCTCGGCCCATCGACTGCAGGGCCGGCTGCGCGACCTGCTGCGTCAGCAAGGTGCTCGTGCTGGCGCCGGAGGTGCTCCGCATCGCGGCCCACCTGCGCGCCACGCGGAGCCAGGCGGAGCTCGCCGCGCTGGAGGAGCGCGTCCGCGCCGCCGACGCGGCGACGCGCGGCCTGTCCCGCCTGGAACGCGCCGAGGCCGGCGTCCCCTGCCCGCTGCTCGACGGGCGCGGCGCCTGCTCGATCCACGCTGTCCGCCCGATCGTGTGCGCGGGCTGGAGCTCCCTCGACGCCGCCGCGTGCGAGCGCCACTTCGCCGCGCCCGCGTCCGTGCCCACGGCGCCGATGCACCGCCCGGGCTACGAGGTCGCCAACGCCGTCCTCGCCGGCCTGGGCTGGGCCGCGAAGGAGCAGGGCCTCGACGCCGCGCCGCTCGAGCTGATCGCGGCCCTGCGCATCGCGCTCGAGCGCCCGAACGCCGGCGAGCGGTGGCTCGCGCGCCTCCCGGTCTTCGCCGCGGCCCGCGACGCCGAGTGGCAGGAGGATCGGCGGCGCGAGGGCTGACCGCGCGCCGTGATCGGCCGCGCCATCTGGGCGATCGCGGTCGGAGAAATCCGTTTAGGCTAGCGCGCCGCGGAGGCCGCCGCCGGTCGGCGCCTCGCGACGAAACACAGGACAGGAGACACGATGAAGATCTACGGACATCCCATGAGCACGTGTACGCGCAAGGTCCTGACGGTGCTCGCCGAGAAGGGCCAGGAGGCGCAGTTCGTGCTCGTCGACCTGATGAAGGGCGCGCACAAGCAGCCCGATTACCTCGCGCGCCACCCCTTCGGCGTGATCCCGGTGCTCGAGGACGAGGACTTCACGCTCTACGAGTCGAGGGCGATCATGCGTTACCTCGATCACAAGCTTCCGGGAGCTCCGCTGACGCCGACCGAGCTCAGGGCCAGGGCGCTCATGGATCAGTGGCTCAGCGTGGAGCAATCGTACTTCGCCACCCCGGCGGTCAAGATCTGCTTCCAGCGGGTCTTCCTGCCGATGCAGGGCAAGCCAGGCGACGAGGCGATCGTCGATGCGTCCAAGGCCGAGGTCTCGAAGGCGCTCGACGCGGTCGAGAAGGCGCTGGCCGGCCACGAGTACCTCGCGGGCTCGAGCTACTCGCTGGCCGACATCTCGTGGATGCCGTACCTCCAGTGTCTCGTTGTGTCGAAGCTCGGGGATCTCATCACCGATCGGCCGAACGTCGGGGCGTGGTGGAAGCGGATCAGCGAGCGTCCCGCCTGGGTGAAGGCGTCGTCCTGACGCCTGCCGGCCCGCCCTGAGCGGGCGTCTTCTGCGCAGAGAGCGACGGGGTGGTCGGCGACGCCGGGGACGCCGGGGACGCCGGGGACGCCGGTGCATCACTGCCGCCCCTGCGCGGCCGCGCTGTCGGGCGTCCACGCGCGGCGGGCCCTCCTCAACGCTTCAGCTCGGGGCGCGGAGCACCTCGTCGAGCGTCCGCGCGCCGAGCACCCGCTCGCCCCACCGCTCGAGCTCGGCCAGGTCGGCTGCATCGATGCGAGCGACGACGGCGGCGGGCAGCTCGCCGAAACGGGCCCGGAGCTGCCGCAGCAGGAGGTTGCGCCCCCCTTCCTTCAGCCCCTCGTCGCGCCCTTCCTTCAGCCCCTCGTCGCGGCCTTCCTTCAGCCCCTCGTCGCGGCCTTCCTTCAGCCCCTCGTCGCGCCCTTCGTTGCGCAGCTTTTGCTGGTAATCCTCGAACCACGCCCGGATCTCTGCGCTCACGTCGTCCTCCTCGCTCGTCGCCTGCTCATCGAGTCCGAGCTGGAAATGTACCAGGAGAGGCGTGGCGACGCTCCTCTCCCAGGAATCCTCCGGCATCGCCGCCAGATCGGCGAGCGCCTCGCGCAGCACGCGCCCGGAGCCGAGCAGGCGCAAGAGCAGCGTCTCCTGCGTCCGGGGCAGCTCGGACAGCACGACGATGCGAAGCGCGAGCCCCGGCGCCGCGTGGGACACGCCGGGCTTCGCCTTGCGGCACTCGTACGCTGCAAGCACGCCCTCCGGCCGGCCCGAGCTGATGACAACGAGCGTAGGGAAAGCCACGGCCGGCTGGGTCGATGCGTCGGGTTCCGCATCGTTCGACGAGGCGCCGACTGGAGACGCCTGCGCGCGGGCCCGGCGTTCGAGCTCGTGATACCAGGTGAGCTGCTTGCGCAGGCACGAGCGGACCTGCCGCAGGCCGGGCGTGCGATGAAACGGCTCGAACAGGCTCGGCTCCGCGGAGAGCTCGCCCAGCAAGCCCATCCCGGCGCGCTCAGCGTCCCGCGCCGGATCGGGCACGCTGTAGACATCGATCTTCTGCGTCGCCGCGAGCACCTCTACCTCCGTCTCCGGAGACGAGGATCGGCTCAGCGCCTCGCGCAGAATGTTCTTCGCGAACTGGTCAGCGCCGTTGTGCATCGGCGTCGCACCCTAACCGCATCACGGTGAATGGACCACAAGATAGAGCGGAAGATCCGCGACAAGCATCCTTACGCGAGGAGCTCCGCGCTCATCACGAAAAACAACTATTCAAGCTGCGGCGCCCGTCAATGAGGATGAACGAGCCATCCGGATTGGACGCCTTCAAGCCACCTCAGCCTTCGTTTACCCCGTGGTCTGAAGGATGCGGCCACGGACATCGGCCGCCCGGCGCGAGCCAGGCTCCGCCCCGTCGAGGAGCCCCACCAGGTTGAACAGGTCGAACGCCGCGGCCCAGCGCTCGAACCCCTCGGGAAGCGGCGCGCTCTCGCGGTAAGCGCCCGCGAACGCCGCGATGAACTCGGGCCCCGGGCTCCAGCGCAGGAGCTGGCCGACGTCCATCAGGCTCGGTCCCGCGTACGCGAACTCCCAGTCGAGCACGAGGAGCTCGCCCGACGACAGCCAGTGCAGGTTCGACGCCTTGAAATCCCCGTGGAGCAGCACGGGCGCCGACGCCAGCGCGCGCAGCGCCGCCGTGTTCGCGTCGAGGAACGCGCGCACGCGCTCGCTCAGCTCGCCGCGCAGGGCAGGAGCCAGCCTGTCGAGGACCGCGTCCACATGACCCCGCAGCGCGCCGATGCAGTCGGCGAACGGCACGGACACGGCGAGCTCCGGCCCCAGGAAACCCGCGCTGTCGTAGCCGACGCCGTGGATCTCCGCGAGCGCGCGCCCGACCGCAGCGCCGCACGTCGCGGTGTCCTGGAGCGGAACGTGCGGGACGTGCTCGAGGACGAGGAAATCCTCACCCGCCGACAGGACCGCCGGGACGCGGAACGACCTCCAGCCCCGCGCCAGCAGGCTGGCCTCCTTCGGCGCCGCGGCCGCGTCTCGGCGGTACACCCGCAGCACGCGCTCGGCGCCGAGGCGCACGGTCACGTTGGCGTGCCCGCCGGAGAGCACCTCCGCTTCGGCGGTGAACGACGGGACCCGCCGCTCGATCTCGGCGCGCGCGAGGGTCTGGACGTGCGCGGCGCGCTCCCACGCGCGCTCGGGGTTGGGGAGCAGCCTCATGCGGTCTCTCTTCATTTGAGGCACGAGGCGCGCCGCGCGTCGAGCGCCCTCCCTCGGACGGCGCCCCCGCGGTACGATGCGCGCATGCCCGTGTACCGCACGTCCGCCGCCGAACACGCCGCGGCGGTCGCCGTGGCGGCCCGGACCGACGTGGGCCTCAGCCGCGAGCACAACGAGGATACCTTCCTGATCAGCGATCTCGCGCGCGGGCTCGCCCATGGGCCCGCGGCCGCCCAGGCGTCCGTCGAGCCGCCGCTCGCCCTGTCGCTCGGCGTCTACGACGGCTCCGGCGGCGCGTCGTCCCCCGACGCGGCGAGCCGGCTCGCCGCGCGCATCGTCCAGGCCATCCTCACCCGCTCCGCGCCCCGATCGAGCGACGCCCTCGAGCGGAGCCTCCTCGAGGCGATCGGCGAGGCCGGGCGCGCCGTCCGCGACAACGCCCGCCGGAGCTCGCAGCACCGGAACAGCGGCACCACGGCCACCGTGGCCGCGCTCTGCGATGAGCGCCTCCTGCTCGCGCAGGTCGGCGACAGCCGCGCCTACCTCCTCCGCAGCGGCGTCCTCACCCAGCTCACCCGCGACCAGACCCTCCTCCAGTCGCTGCTCGACAGCGGCAAGCTGCGGCCCGAAGAGGCCGCCACCTTCGAGCACAGGGGCGTGATGCTCCAGGCGCTCGGGCTCCGCGAACACCTCAGGATCGCGCTCTCCGCCGTCGAGCTCCGCCGCGAGGACACCCTGCTGCTCTGCACCGACGGGCTGAGCGACCTCGTCGACGATCAACACATCGCCGCCACGCTCGACGCCCACCCCGACCCCGCGGCGGCCGCCAGCGCCCTGATCGACGCCGCGCTCGCCGCCGGAGGCCGCGACAACGTGACCGCGCTGGTCACGCGGTTCGACGGCCCCTGGCTCGCTCCGCCGGCCAGCGACCGCGCCGCGGAGATCGTCGAGATCGCCAGGTTCTCCGAAGGGCCGACGCGCCGCTCCTGACGGCGCGCCGGCCCCGCGATCACGAGCGCCGCGGCCCGCGACCGGCAGCGTCCTGCCGCGGCGCCGGCCGGCCTCGCCTCCGCCCGCGCGCCGCGAGCGCGAGGGCGGCGAGCGCGCCGAGCCCCGCCGAGATCGGAGCCCCGCCCGCCGCGCCGCGGAAGCTGCACCCGCCGTCGTCCTCCGCCGCGCCAGATCCCTCGTCGACGCCGGCGCCCGTCGTTGCGCCCCCGCCCGTGCCCGCGCCCGCCCCTGTCGTTGCGCCCCCGCCGCCCCCGCCCGTGCCCGCGCCCGTCGTCGCGTCTCCGCCCGCGCCCACCGTGGCGCTGCTGCTCGCGCTCGTCGCCGCGTCCCCGCCAGCGCCCGTCGCGCCGCCGCCCGTGCCGGCGCCGGAGCTCGCGGCGCTCGTCGCGGCGCCAGGGTCGGAGGACTTGAGCACCAGATCCGCACAACGGTAGTAGAGGGTGGCCGGCCTCCTGTCCGTCATGACCTGGATGAGCTGAAGCGTGCAGTTGTCACACTCCACGTCCGGGAGCGTGACCTCCGCCGAATACGACCCTCCGCGCTTGTCGGCGATGCCGTCGAGCAGGCAGCCCTTGTCCACCCCCGGCTCGCAGAGATCGTTCTCATCGGTCGGCTCCGGAAAATCGTCGAAGCCGTCGTCGTCGAACATGATCCGGAAATGCCCGGGGTGATCGATCGTCTCGTTCCACGTCACCGTGATGGTCTCGCCCGGCTCGAACACGGTGACGGTCTCGCCCCGCGCATCGCCGCGAGCACCGCAAGGCGCCACCTTCTGCTGGTCATCCGCGTGCCTCGGCGCGGGGGACGTGAGGTCGATGTGCGCGCGGCTCACGCCAGCGAACGACATCACGGCGGCCAGTACGAACGATCCCATCAGCATGCAACGCATCGATCCACCTCCTCGGGGCCCGCGGGCAGCGCAATCTACACAGCGGCTCATCGTCTGTCTGCGACGTCCTCAAGCAAGGAATTTTCTATGGATATGGCGCCAGCGACCGACGTCGCGAACCGCCGGACTCAGCCCGATGAAGGCGCTCGGGCTTGCTTTTCGTGGTGAATTCAGCGATCCCACCCGGGGCGGAGGGGCGCCTCTGCAACGCCGATCAGGTAGAATTGCTGTGTCCATGCGGCTCTCCGTGAAGGGAGGCCAGCACGGACCGCGTGGGGGCCCCGCCGGCTCTGCCGGCGGGGCGGGGGCGGCGCGTGCGGCCCCCGGTGACAAAAGCGGAGGTTCATCATCATGGAGCAGCGCGTACTCGGTTCTACTGGCGTCACGATCCCGGTCGTCGGACAGGGCACCTGGCAGATGGAGATGGACGATGAGGCGGCCTGCATCGACGCCATCCGGCGGGGGATCGACGCGGGCATGACGCACATCGACACGGCGGAGATGTACGGCTCGGGCGCGGTCGAGGCGATCGTCGGCAAGGCGATCGCCGGCCGCCGCGACGAGGTGTTCCTCGCCTCCAAGGTGCTGCCCAGCAACGCGAGCTACGCCGGTACGATCGCGGCGTGCGAGCGAAGCCTGGAGCAGCTCCGCACCGACAGGCTCGACCTCTACCTCCTCCACTGGCCCGGGACGCACCCGCTCGAGGAGACGTTCCGCGCCTTCAAGGACCTGAGGGACCAGGGCAAGATCCGGTATTTCGGCGTCAGCAACTTCGACCAGGCGGAGCTGTCGAAGGCGATCACCATCGCCGGAGCGCGCGAGATCGCCTGCAACCAGGTGCTCTATCACCTGCTCGAGCGGTCGATCGAGCACCGGGTGCTGCCACTCTGCGAGCGGCACGGCATCGCGGTCGTCGCCTACAGCCCGTTCGGCTCGGGCCGGTTCCCGGCGCCGCACAGCGCGGCGGGCAGGGTGCTCGCGTCCGTCGCCGCCGCCCACCGCGCGACGCCGTGGCAGGTCGCGCTGCGCTTCCTGCTGCGCCGCCAGCCGGTCTTCGTGATCCCCAAGGCCGCGAACGCCGCACACGCGCTCGACAACGCGGCCGCGGGCGATCTGCGCCTCAGCAGCGAGGACATCGCCCGCCTCGAGACGGCCTTCCCCCTCGGCCGGGATCGCGGCGTGCTGCCGACGCTGTGAAGCGGGAGCGTGGCATACAGCGCACGTGAGCCACGCACGCCTGTCCTCGCTGCTCTTCGGGGGTCGCCAGACGCCGCCGCCGTCAGCGCTTCTTCACACCGCCGCCGCGCTGGGCCTTCTCCGCCTCGGCGAGCCGCCGCCGCGCGTCGTCCAGGGCCGCCTGGCTGGCGTGTCCCCTGGGGAGCGCCTCGTAGCCGGCCACCTCCTCGCGCAGCGTGGCGATCTGCTCCGCGCCCCGCCCGAGCCGCTGCTGGATCTCCGCGCGGAGCTTCAGGTAGCGCAGCCGGCGGGGGCCATAGGCGCGGCCGATGGCCCGCTCCACCGCGGCGAGCGCCTCCGCCTCGCGGCCCATCGCGTGGAGCACCTGCGCGAGCCGCGCGGGCGGCTCGTACGAGGCGGGCATCTGCGCCTCGCGCTGCGAGAGCATCGCGACCGCCTCCTCGCCGCGGCCGAGCGCGATATACGCCATGGCGCGCCCGTAGTCGTACGCGGCGGCCGCCTCGGGCGTCTTCGCCTCCTTCGCGGCCCGCTCCAGCACGGCGAGCTTCGACTCGCTCGCAGCGCGGGCCCCGCCCGCGTCGCCGAGCGCCTCGAGCCCCTCGGCGAGCAGGCCCCACGCGTCGGCCCTGTCGTCCGCGCTCGCGTCCGCGGGCGGGCTCGCGACGATCGACCGCAGCCGGGCGACCGCCGCCTCGCGCGCGGCCCGCTGGGCCTTGCCGCCGGGGAGCGCGGCCGCGCAGGAGAGCAGGATGCTCGCGAAATCGGCGGGCAGCGCCGCGCCCTTCACCTCGCCGACGTGCGCGCTGCCGAGCTCCGCGCACGCCGCGGCGTCCTTCTTGCGGTAGAGCGCCGCCAGGAGGCCGAGCAGCGCCTCGCTGCGCCGCGGCCAGGCCTCTCCGCCCCGGGCAAGGGCGCGCCGGTAGGCGGACACCGCCGCGGCGTGGTCCCCCGCGCTGTGGGCCCGCTTCGCCTCGACAAGCAGGCGGTTCGGATCGTCCGCGGGCAGCGCCGACGCAGCCTGCGAATCCATCGCGAGCAGCGCCTCGCGGATGAGCTCGCGCAGCTCCTCGACCGAGGCGGCGCCCCGCCAGAGCCCGATCACCTCGCCGCCCGCCGGCTCGAGGACGAAGAACGTCGGCCACACCGTCACCTCGTGCCGCTCCAGGAACGGCGCGCTCTCCGGTCGATCCGTGTCGACGTCCGCGAACACCACCCGATCGGCGAACGGGCGCAGCGACGGATCGGTCAGCACGTAGTGCTTCATGCTCAGGCACGTGTGGCACCACGGCGCCCACGCATCGACGAACAGCGCCTTGCCCTCGGCCCGGGCCTTCTCGCGCGCCCGCGGCACGTCGTCGTGGATGAACTCGAGCGGCGGCCGCGCGGCCGCCGGCTCCGGCCCGGCAGCTGGCGAGGGCGCCGCGGCTGGCGGCGACGGCGCGGCGGCCGGAGGCGACGGCGCGCGTGGCGGCGGCTCGGCGGCGCAGGCAGCGAGGGCGGCGGCGGAGACGAGGGCGGGGAGCAGGGCCGGGGCACGCACGGCCAGACATGGTAGCCGAACCGCGGCGAGCTCGCCCTCGCTGCGACAGGCGAGCGCGGCACCGGGACCGAGCGCGGCACCGGGACCGGATCGCGGCGTCGCTGGCAGGCGCCTCCGTGCGTCGACAAGGCGCTCCCCGACGGCCGCAAAGCTGGTACAGTCCCGCCGCAGTGAACGATTACGCGGGTCGGTGCGGCAGCTGCGCGGCATTCACCCGGGCGCACGACGATCCAGCGCGCGGCCGCGTCGGCGAGTGCGCCCTCGAGGTGTACCCGCCGCCGATCAAGGCGACAGCGACGTGCGCCCGCTACCGTGCCAAGGGCGCGCCTCCGCCGCCACCGCCACCCCGGGCGGCGGGCCAGCCGCGCGGCTCCGGCGTCAGGCCGCGGGCGCCCGAGCGCGCCCCGTCGCCCGAGCGCCGGACGAGCGCGGCGCCGCAGCCCTTCCGTTCGCCGCTGCCAAGGGAGATCGACATCGACATGGATATCGACGAGTTCCGCCGTGTGCTGCGCGAGGTGCTGTCCGAGGAGCTCGGCGTCGGCCGCGCGGAGCTGGGCGGCCGCTGGGAAGGCGGGGAGATCGTGCTCCGGCCCGGGAAGGAGGGCACGGCCGAGAAGCGCATCCCGCTCGACGTGTTCTTCCACAAGATCGTGATGCTCCGCGACAAGCTGCGCGTGCTGGAGCAGAAGATCAACGGGCACGAGGGGCTGAGCGACGCGGAGAAGGTCCAGCTCCAGGCGTACATCACGGGCTGTTACGGGACGCTCACGACGTTCAACGTCCTCTTCGCCCGCCGGGAAGACGGATTCACAGGCAGCGGCCGAGACAGCGACTGATACCCCATCTGCCCTGCGCCGAGAGCGCCACGGCTCTCCCTCTCGTGCCTCGCGCGGGCCATCGGGGCCTCATCACTCGCTCGACCCTCCGCTTCGGCCTGCTGGGCCCGGGCGCGGCGCTATACTTGCCCCGTGTTCCGTTCCGATCGAGACGCGCTCGCGGGCAAGCTCGACGACGTTCAGGCCGAGAACGAGCGCCTGCGCCGACAGAACGAGGCCATGCGTCACGCCCTGCTGGCGCAGCGCGTCGGCGGGCAGCCTGTCGCCTCCAACAGCTATCGGGGCGGCGTGGCCGCGCTGGGCGCGGGCGAGCGGGTCGCCCTCGCGCGGCATCAGCTCGAGGCGTTTCCGGTGTGGGCCACGGCGCTGCTGCACGTCATGACGTTCGGAATCGTGTCGTTCATCCGCTTCAACGCGATGCACGCCCAGCTGCCCCGGGCCGAGCGCGACGATCCCTCCATGGGGAAGGCCATCGTCCTGCACTTCGCCCCGTACTTCAACTACTACTGGATCTTCTGGAACGGCCTCCGGCTCTGTGATCGCGTGAACCTGCAGTGCCGCCTGCGGGGCATGCCCGACGGCGTGCCGCGGGGCCTGGTCATCGCGGCGTGTGTGGCGAGCGTCATCCCGTACCTCCAGCTCTTTACCGGCCCGATCACCTGGCTGTTCGTCGCCATCGCCATGCAGCGCGCGGTGAACCGGATCGTCGAGTTCGACGCGCGGACCACGAGCGAGCGCGTGGAGCCGATCACCGCGGGCGCCGGCGTGTTCGGCGCGCGGTTCCCTGCGGTTCAGGCGCCGCCGCCGCCGGACGACGTCGCCGTCCAGGCGGAGGCGGAGGCGGAGGCCGCGGCGGCGGTCGCCGGGGAGCTCGGGAGAGGCCAGCGCTACCCGAGAAACCGATAACGTCGGTACACCTGTGGGAGGCGGGATTGGACGAGCTGCCCCGCGTTCGCCACCTGGAAGCTGTTGGCATACGTCGGGCGTGCTGATGCGGTCACTGTCACCCCAGACAATGAGGGTGGGAAGGGCGCACGTCGTGGTGGTCACGAAGAGGTCCTCTCGGATCGGATGATAGGCGCCGACTCGAGCCGAGGTTGACACGGCCCGACCCCGGTTCGCGCGGGCGGCTCGACTCGGATTGGCGTATGCGATGGTGACGCAGCGAGCCGCGCTCGTGCCCTCACTTCACGCGCGCCGCCTCGCGCTCGATGACGAACGCCTTGAGCGCGCGGGCGGCGGGCGACAGCACGGTGCCTTTCGGGTGAATCAGCGAGAACGGCCTGCTCGCGCCGCGGAAAGGCACGAGCACTTGCACCAGCGTGCCGCGCGCGACGTCGTCCTCGACGAGGAAGTCGTACGTCTGCACGAGCCCGACGCCGGCGCGCGCGAGGCCGATGATGCCGAGCACGTCCTCCGAGCACCGGTAGTGGGCGTCGGGGACGAGCGTGGTCGGGCCGGGGTGGAAGACCCACGGGAGCGCCCGACCCGAGCGCGGCATCTGGAACACGACGTGGATATCGACGCGTATGCCGGGGTAGCGCTCGAGCATCTACGAGCGCGGCGGCGTCGTGGGCGCCGTGTGCCACGGGCCCGCGGCGCTCGTGAACGTGCGCCTCTCGTCCGGACAGCACCTCGTCGCCAGAAAGGCGGTGAGCGCGTTCACGAACGAAGAGGAACGGGCGGTGAAGCTCGACGCCGTGGTGCCGTTCCTGCTCCAGGATCGGCTCGTCGAGCGCGGCGCGCTCTTCCAACCTGCAGCGCCGTGGCAGAAGCAGGTCGTCGTCGCCGAGCGCCTGGTGACCGGGCAAAACCCTGCGTCGGCCGCGGGCGTCGCCGAGGCGATGGTCCGCCTGCTCCGCCCCGAGGCGCGTTGAGGGAGCCTCTGCCCGCCTCCGCGCCGCGCGACGGGCGCGAGGCCCGTGACACGGGGCCAGCAATTCCGTCGCAGCGTGGCTTCGCCGGGATCGGCGACGGGCGCGCGGAGGCTGTGGCGAACGGGGAATCGGCGAGATCTGCGCCGCCGGCGCTCTCCGAACGGATGCACGGCGCGTCGCCCACCATGGTACAAGGTGCGAGGAGGTCGCCGCGCAATGGCCATCAAACAGCTCACGCCAGAGCAGGTTCACACCATGTCGCTCGAAGAGAAGGACGCATGGTGGCTGAAGAACGTCTACCGCGGCGACATGCCCCAGCTCACGTGGCGCTCGGCGATCACGGGCATGCTCCTCGGCGCGTTCCTGTCGCTCACGAACCTGTACATCGGCGCGCGCACCGGCTGGTCGCTCGGCGTCGGGATCACGAGCGTGATCCTGGCCTTCGGGCTCTTCAAGGTGCTCTCCAGGCTCGGCCTCGGCAGCGACATGACCGTGCTCGAGAACAACGCGATGCAGTCCATCGCGACGTCGGCCGGATACATGAACGCGCCGCTCTTCACGAGCCTCGCGGCCTACTCGATGGTCACGACGACGATCATCCCCATGGGTCAGGCGATGATCTGGATGTTCGTCCTCGCCATCCTGGGCGTGCTCTTCGCCTTCCCGATGAAGAAGCGCTTCATCAACGACGAGCAGCAGCCCTTCCCCGAGGGGATGGCCGCCGGCGTCGTGATGGACGCGCTGCACGAGAGCGACGAGAAGGAGGGCCTCTTCAAGGCGAAGCTCCTCCTCGGCGGCGGCCTGCTGAGCGCCGCGCTCGAGCTCCTCCGCGACGACAAGGTGATGCGCGCGCTCTTCGCGCTGAAGAACATCCCCCATTACTACGACGAGCTCCTCTATGGCGGGGGCTTCGCCGATCTGCTCAAGCGCTGGGGCCTCTCGCCGGCCATCCGCGGCACCCCCCTGAACGAGCTCACCATCCGGTTCGACACGAGCATCATCTTCGTCGCCACAGGCGGCCTGATGGGCATCCGGACCGGCGTGTCGCTCCTCCTCGGCGGCATCCTCAACTACTGGATCCTCGCCCCGATGCTGATCGAGCGCGGGATCATCCTGCCGAAGAACGGGCATTTCGGGTTCGGCGCGATCACCCTCTGGGCGCTGTGGGGCGGCGTCGCGTGCATGACGACGTCCTCTCTCTACGCCTTCTTCTCCAAGCCAAAGGTGATCATCGACGCGTTCAAGGGCCTCGCCAAGAAGGGTGGAGCGACCGACGTGCTCGCGGACATCGAGCTCCCGGTGAAGCTGTCGATCATCGGCATACCCATCGTCGGCGTGGTGATCGTGGTGCTCGGGCAGCTCTGGTTCGGGATCTCGTGGTGGCTCGGGGCGCTCGCGATCCCGCTCGTCTTCATCTTCTCGCTCATCGCGGTCAACTCGACGGCCATCACGGCGATCACCCCGACCGGGGCGCTCGGCAAGCTGACGCAGCTCACCTACGGCGCGCTCGCGCCGAAGAACATCACGACGAACCTGATGACGGCCGGGATCACCGCCGAGGTCGCGAGCAACACGGCGAACCTGCTGATGGATATCAAGCCGGGCTACATGCTCGGCGGCAAGCCGCGCCACCAGGCGATGGGGCACGTGCTCGGGACGGTCGCGGGGCTCGTGCTGTCGGTGCCCATCTGGTACCTCGTGCTCATCCAGGGCGACATCGGCCGCTACGGGACGGAGCGGCTGCCGGTCCCGAGCGCGCTCACGTGGAAGGCCGTCGCCGAGGTGCTGATGAAGGGGCTCGATTTCCTCCACCCGACGGCCAAGTCCGCGGTGGTTGTCGGGGCGATCGTCGGGCTCCTCGTCGAGATCACGAGGCAGGTCACGAAGAACCGATTCCCCCTCTCCGCGGTCGCCCTGGGGCTCGCGTTCATCCTCAACTTCACCGATATCTGGTCGATGTTCCTCGGCTCGTTCCTCTTCTGGCTGCTCGAGCGGCGCGCCGCGCTCTGGCACAAGAAGCGCGAGCAGGAGACGCGGCTCAGCGAGACGGCGCCGGGCGGGCGCTCGGACGCGCCGCCCGCGCGGCCCTGGTACGCGCTCGCCGCGGAGAACACCGAGGCCATCTGCGCGGGCGTGATCGCCGGAGGCTCGCTGATGGGCATCGGCCTCAGCGTGCTCGGCGTGCTCGTGCTGCCCGACGTGCTGGAAGCCGAGAGCCTCACCAAGGCGCTCGGGCAGATCCTTCATTTCCTCCCGAAATGAAGCGCCGGCGGTCGGCGGGCGGGCCCATCCGGCTCGCCGCGCCGGCCCCAGCCATGCAGCCGCGCCTCACTGTGACAGGAATGCGCGCCGTGGAGGGCCGCGGAGAGCGCGTACCAGGACCGCGCGGGCGCAGCACGTCGCGCTGTCGAGCCGCTCCGCTCGGAGGCGCTCGTGGCGCGGTTCATGCAACCTTGTTTGCACCGCGTCAACACGAGGTCAGCCAAGGACGCGCGAGGAAAGAACCGTCCATGCCGGTGAATGCGCCCCCCTCCCGAAGAACGCCCAGCCCCGAGCCCGTCGGTGATCCCGGACGGGGTCCGCCGGCGGAGGATCCGGCGCCGCGCGAGCCCCCGCGGCGCGATCCCGATCCTGGCGAGCCGGCGCGTCGGGATCCCCCGCCCCCTCCACCAGCGCCCGGAGAGCGCTCTCCGGAGATCGAAGACCCACCGGCGCCGGGACAGCCCCCCAAGGAGCCCGGGGTGATCGCGAGGGCCGGCCGCGCTCGGCGCGCGGCGCAACGTCGTCCCCTAACCGTCGAGAGGTTTCCATGAACACGTGTGACTGCTGCGGCAACAGCTACGACAAGGCATTTCAGATCATGGTGAGCGGCACGAGCTACACCTTCGATTGCTTCGAGTGCGCGATTCACAAGCTCGCGCCCGTGTGCGCGCACTGCGCCTGCCGCATCGTGGGGCACGGCATCGAGGCCGGCGGGGCGTTCTACTGCTGTGCGCACTGCTCCAAGCAGGAAGGCGTGGAGGGGGCGATCGATCGCGTGGCCTGAGCTCGTGAGGGAGCGCAGGGGAGCCGAGCGAGCGCCGCGCCGAGGCGGTCGCCCGCGCGGCGCTGTCACGCGGGCCGCGGAGCAGCGCCGTGGAGCGAAGCGTGCGCCGCGCCGGCCGCGCGCTCCTTGGTCATCTGACGGATGCAGTACTGGAGCGCCGCCCGGAGGTTCCCGAGGGTGGTGATGTTGGCCAGATCGAGCCCGAGGCTCACGATGGTCTGGGCGACGTTCGAGCGGATGCCCGCGACGATGCCCTCGGCGCCGAGCAGCCTGATCGCGGCGACGAGATCGAGGAGGTAGCTCGCGGTCTTCGTGTCGACCAGCTCGACGCCGGTGAGATCGAGGATGGCGAAGCGCGAGCCCGTGCGGACGATCGCGTCGAGCAGGGTATCCATCACCTCCGCTGTCCTGGCGCTGTCGAGCACGCCGATCATCGGCAAGGTCAACACGCCGTCCCACACCTGGATGATGGGAGTCGACAGGTCGCGGATGACCCGCTGTTGCCGCTCGATGAGCTCCAGCCTGGCCCGGAGCTCCTGCTCGGTGTTCTTCGGCTTGCTGATATCGAGCGTGAAGCCGACGACCGAGAACACCTCGCCCTTCTCGTCGCGCATGGGGACCTCCCAGTTGTCCCAGAACACCCCGTGCGTCAGGGACTCCGAATGGCTCGCTTCGCCCGCGAGCGCCCGCCGCAGCACCTCGCACCCCTGCGGGTTGCTCGCGTAGAGGTCGAACACGTTCTTGCCGATGTGCGCGCCCTGCTGGAGCCCGATGCCCTCGAGCGCCTTGCCCTCGTGGCACGTGAAGATCCCCTCGCGATCGATGGCCCAGACGATGATCGGGAGCGACTGCGTGATGGCCTGCAGGATCACCTCTCTCTGATGGTGGCGATGGGCCTGCTCGGTCCGCTCCGTCACGTCCTGCCCGAAGACGCCGACGCCGATGATCTCTCCGTGCTCGTCGAGGATGCGCTCGTGGCGCCACTCGACGCTCACCACGGCGCCGTCCTTCCTGACGTGGCTCCACACCCGGGGGGCCGCCCCGTCCTCCGCGAGGAGCTGCTGCCACCCGTCGGGGCTGCCGGACGCCGGCAGGAGCGCGTCCACGCGCTGGCCGAGCGCCTCCATCCGCGCGTGGCCGAGCAGGCGCTCGGCCGCGCCGTTCCAGTCCTCGATCGTGAGCTCCTTGCCGTACTGGACGATCGCGACCGGCGCTCGCTCGAAGAGGCGTGCGCGCTTGCCCGCGAGTTTCTCGGCGTCGATTTCTCCCCAGGACGTGGTGGCGGCGGTCATGGGGTGGAAATTTACCCTGGGCGTTCGCGCACGTCGAAATAACTGCCATTCGTCTTCGTCGGACCGCCCTGGGTTCGTAAGGACGGATCCATTGTTGCTGTAGCAACACTCCGTGAGCAAGCGCCTGCTGCTCCAGCAGCAGGCCGTCATCTGTTATAGCGGATTTGCGTCCAGGAAGCCGGCTCACGCTTGGTACGGGGCGTGCTCAACGGCGGTCCGTGAAGGGGCCCCCCCTCATCGAGGTTCGGGAGCAGGAGGAGCCATGAGCAACAAGATCCAGTTCCACAATGTGAGCAAGACATTCGCCGTCAAAGGGCCGGCGGGCGCCAAGGAGAGCGCGCGGTTCACGGCCATCGAGGACCTCAACCTCGACGTGAGGGCCGGCGAGCTGATGGTCCTCGTCGGGCCGAGCGGGTGCGGCAAGTCGACGCTCATCGATCTGCTCGGCGGCCTGTCGAAGCCGAGCAGCGGCAAGCTCCTGCTCGACGGCAAGCCGATCACGGGCCCGGCCCTCGATCGAGGGATCGTGTTCCAGCAGTACGCGCTGTTCCCGTGGCGGACGGCGCGCGAGAACGTCGAGTTCGGGCTTGAGGCCAAGGGCATCCCGGAGAGCCGGCGCAAGGAGATCGCCCAGGATTACCTGGATCTGGTCAGCCTCTCCGGCTTCGAGGATCGGTATCCGCACGAGCTGTCGGGCGGCATGAAGCAGCGGGTGGCCATCGCGAGGAGCCTCGCCTACGACCCGGAGGTGCTGATGATGGACGAGCCGTTCGCGGCGCTGGACGCGCAGACGCGCGAGTCGCTGCAGGCGGAGCTGCTCCGGATCTGGGAGAAGTCGCGCAAGACGATCCTGTTCATCACGCACAGCATCGACGAGGCGGTGTTCCTCGGGCAGCGGGTCGCTATCATGACGTCCCGGCCCGGCCGGGTGAAGCGGGTGATCGATATCCCGGAGGAGATCCGGGGCTATGAGGACGCGCGGTCGACTCCGGAGTTCGGACGGCTGCGGCACGAGATCTGGACGCTGCTGCGCGAAGAGGTGCTGAAGGCCGAGGAGCAGGAGCGGAGCAAGCGGCAGAAGCGCGCGGCCGAGAGCCGCCCCGTGGCGGGCGTGGTGGCGGTCAATGGCTAGCCTGGAGCAATCGATTTCGCTGCCCGAGGAGTCGCAGCAAGGGCAGCTCGTGGGTGACGCGGCGCGGTGGATCGGCCGCGCCATCGCGCGGTCGGGGATCCTCCTCGCGGTCGCCGCCCTGTGGGAGACGGCGCCGCGGGCGGGCCTCGTGGAGGGGGCGTTCCTTCCGCCGCTGTCCGAGGTGCTGGGGTCGGGGTGGCAGCTGCTCCAGAACGGGCAGCTCCTGAGCCACATCAAGGCGAGCCTGTCGCGCTCCCTCGTCGGCTTCACGCTGGCGATCTCGGTGGGCGTGCCGCTCGGGCTCGCGATCGGGTGGTACAAGGGCGTGGCGGACGCGCTCAATCCGCTGCTCGAGGTGCTGCGCAACACCGCGGCGCTCGCGCTCCTGCCCGTGTTCCTGCTGCTGCTCGGGATCGGGGAGTCCTCGAAGATCGCGCTCGTCATCTACTCGTGCACCTGGCCGATCCTGCTCAACACGATCAGCGGGGTGCGCGGGGTCGATCCGCTGCTCATCAAGTCGGCGCGCACGATGGGGCTGTCGCCGCTCCAGCTGTTCCGCAAGGTCATCCTGCCGGCCGCGGTCCCGACGATCTTCGTCGGTATCCGCCTGGCGGGCGCGTACTCGCTGCTCGTCCTCGTCGCGGCGGAGATGATCGGGGCCAAGGCGGGCCTCGGATACCTGATCATCTACGCGCAATACAATTTCCAGATCCCGAGCATGTATGTCGGCATCTTGACCATCACGGCGCTCGGGCTGACGTTCAATCACCTGCTCATGCGCGTCGAGCGGCGGTTCACGTCGTGGAAGGTCGCCCCGAAGGAGTGAGCCCTGGCCCGGCGTGGGCGCCGTGACGATCACCGTTCATCGAGGGAGAGGACCATCGTGAATCGAATCATCCTGGGCCGGACCGGCCTCGAGGTCAGCGTGCTCGGCCTGGGCGCGGGCGGCGACAGCCGGCTCGGGTCCGGGCGCATCGCGGAGGCCGAGTCGCTCCGGCTCGTCCGTGCGGCCATCGAGCGCGGCGTGAACTTCATCGACACGGCGGAGGCGTACGGGACCGAGGGGCTCATCGGCAAGGCGCTCCGCGAGGTGCCGCGCGACAGCGTGGTGCTCTCGACGAAGAAGACGACGCGCCTCGAGGCGCCGCTGCGGCCGGAAGACGTCGTGTCGTCGCTGCATGCGAGCCTCGAGCGGCTCGGCACGGATCACGTCGACGTCTACCATCTGCACGGCGTGCTGCCGGATCAGTACGCCGATCTGCGCGAGCGGATCGTCCCCGTGCTGCTGCGCCTGCGCGAGCAGGGGAAGATCCGCTTCCTCGGCATCACGGAGGCGTTCGCCGCCGATCCGGCGCACGCGACGCTCGAGCAGGCGCTCCGCGACGATGTGTGGGACGTCGTGATGGTCGGGTTCAACCTCCTGAACCAGTCGGCGCGAGCGCGGGTGTTCCCGCTGACGCGGGCGAAGGACATCGGGACGCTGATCATGTTCGCGGTCCGGCGCGCGCTGAGCCGGCCCGATCGGCTGCGGGAGCTGCTCGCGGACCTGGCCGCGCGCGGCAAGGTGTCGCCCGAGCTCGGCGACGAGGGGCTGGACCGGCTCCTGGAAGGAGAGGAGGCGTCGTCGCTCCCGGACGCGGCGTACCGCTTCTGCAGGGACGAGCCCGGGGCGCACGTGATCCTGTCGGGGACGAGCAGCGTGAAGCACCTCCTGGAGAACGTGCGCTCGATCGAGGCGCCGCCGCTGTCGGCGCGGGCGCGCGAACGCCTCATCGAGGCGTTCGCGCAGGTCGACGACGTGTCGGGGCACTGAGGGACGCTCGCCAGCGGGAGCGCGGCGCGGGGTTCACGCGACCGGCGCGGCGAGCCCGGGCGGCGCGGGGGGCGGCGCGACGTCGGCGGCGTCGCGCGCGGCGTCGTTCCCGAGGAAGCGCGAGATCCGCCCGCAGAGCCGCGCGCGGAAGGCGTCGTCGGTGGGGGGCGAGTGGCGGCACCCCTCGAGCAGCTCGGTCTCGGCGTGGGGCAGGAGCTCCTTCGCGCGCGCGAGCAGCTTCGCGCCGGGGAAGCTCACGTCGTCGTCGGCGCCGAACACGAGCGCGGGCCGCGTGAACCCGGCGAGGGACGCGGGCGTGGCGAGCTGCGGGGGGCGGAAATCGAGCCGGTAGCTGCGGACGGCGTCGCCGAAGTAGGAGCACCACATGTCGTCGTGCGTGGAGAAGAGCCCGGAGACGAGGCGCGCGAGGCGCTCTTCCGAGGGGAAGGCGCGGTAGAGGGCCATCGGGATCGCGATGCGGGTGAGGCCTTGCCACGCCGAGCCCGACACCAGGGCCGCCGGCACGATCAGGACGAGCCTGTCAATGCGGGCGGGCGCGACCTGGGCCATGCGCAGGGCCGCGAAGCCGCCCCAGCTGACGCCGAGGAGGTGGGGGCGCGCGAGGCCGAGCGCGTCGAGGACGTCGGTGAGCCACTCGGCGTAGGCGGGCCCGTCGATCGGCAGGCGGACGTCGGCGCTCTTGACGGACTGGCCGATGACGTCGACGACGTGGAGGCGGTAGCGCGCGAGGAGCGGGCCGAGCTCGGGCATGAGGTGCGCGGAGCTGGCGAGCGCGCCGTGCAGGCAGACGAGCGGCGGGGCGTCCTCGGGGCCGGCGATGAGGACGTGCGTGGCGCCGAAGCGGGTGGAGATCTCGCGCGATCGGGTCGGGACCGGGAGCTTCTCGTGGAACCTGTCGAACCACGCCGCGATGCGCGCGCGCGCCGCTGGACTGCGGAACATGATGGATGACGTCATCGAGCCCTCCTGACGTTGGCTGCGGGGCGGAGGCCGCAGAGGTGCTGAGCGACGAGCCGATCGAGCAGGGCGATGGGCGACGGATGCGCGCCCTGGGCCCAGGCGATCAGCGCGAAGTAGTAGAAGGAGAAGAAGGCGACGCCGAAGAGCGCGGGGTCGGCGTCGTCGGCGACCTCCCCCTGCGCGCGGGCGGCGTTGAAGAGCTCGACGACGCGGCCGTGCACGGCGGCGACCTGCTCGGTGAAGCGGGCCTGCCAGGGCGGGTCGGCGAACAGCGCGTCGCGGAGCAGCGTCTTCGAGAGGGCCGGCCGGCGGGCGTAGTACGCGAAGAAGGCGGCCCCGAGCCGGTGGAGCCGCTGCTCGAGGGAGCCGGGCTCCTCGTCGCGGACGGCCTCGGCCGCGGTGGCGGCGAGGTCGTCGAACAGCGCGGCGTGGAGCAGGTCGCGCTTGTCGGCGAAATGGAGGAGGACCGTGCCGGCGGCCACGCCCGCGTCCGCGGCGATAGCGCGGACGTTGGCGGCCTCGAAGCCGTGGCGCTCGAAGTGGTCGCGCGCGGCCTCGAGGATCCGGGCGCGCGTCGCGTCTTTCTGGGCGTCGCGCCGGCCGGGCCTTTGAGTGAACGCGTTCACTGAACGAGTTCATTACATGAGAAAGAGCGGCACACAAGGAGAATTGGGGCATCCGACCCAGGTTGCGGTGGGGCATCGGGGCATCCGACCCAGGTTGAGGGGCATCCGACCCAGGTTGAGGACGCCGGTGGAGGACGCCCGTCGGACATCTTTTTGCGTATCCCCCCGCGCAGGCGGCGATCGCCGGTACGGCTCAGCCCGCCGCGGGGGCCTGCTGCGCCTGGGCGCGCGCCCGGAGGCGCTGCTTGGCGGACGGGCCGCCGGCGTGGCGCACCGAGGCGACGGCGCGATCCATCGCGTCCCGCCAGTAGCGCGCGACGTCCTCGCGCTCGGTGAGGAGGGCGTCGATGGGCCCGTGGTCGGTCTCGATCTCGACCGCGAACCGGTCGCCGCGCGGGAGCACGCGGATCTCGCGGACCTCCCCGGCAGAGATGGCCGCTCCCAGCCGGCCCTCGGGGCGCAGGTCGATCGCGCCGGTGCGGCTCACCCAGGGGGCGACGACGAAGCGGCCCGGGCCGAACGACACGACCGGGGCGGAGCGCGCCGCATAACGGGACGAGAACCTCGCGACGCCCAGGAAGGCGTAGCCCGCGAGCGAGAGCAGCACGGCGGCGCTGCCGACGCCGATGGCGATGCCGCTGTCCCCCGCGGAGACGCTCCGCATGACCTGGATCCAGAGCGCGAGCGCGCCGAGCAGCAACGCGGCCCCGATGAGCGCGTTGCGGGCCGCGGAGCCGCGCGGGCCGTGGCTCGCGTAATCCCGCAAGACGAGGAGCTCCCCCTCGCTCCGGATCGCGAACCGCGACAGCGCGGCGGCCGGCAGCGCTGGCAGTGGAGTCGGCGCAGGCTCCGGCAGGGGCCGCGGCGCGATGGCGCCGGGCGGCTCGGTACCCCGCGCCGTCTCCAGCGGGACGCCCAGCGCGGCCGCGAGCGGCGCCGCCACCGCCTCGACGAGCGCCTCCGCCCGCGCGGCCTCGAGATCCTGCGCCTCGGCGACGAGCAGGCGCCGCGCCGCCGTGGCGCGCGCAGGCGCGGGCGCGGCGAGCCCGAGCCAGGCGGCGACGTACGTCCGCTCGTGCGCGCACGTGGGGGCGCCGCAGCATGGGCGCCGCTCCGAGATCACCTGGACGCCCACCGCCTCGCGAAGCTCGGCCGTGCCCTCCCCGGCCCCGCCCGCGCCGCCTGCCTCGGGCTGCGCGTGGCGGGCGCCCGCGAGCCTCAGCGGCGCGAGCCGGAGGGCGCTCGCGCCGCGCTCGATCCGGAGCCATACGGGGTCCCGCGGCGCCGGGCCGAAGCCTGTATCCTGCTCCCGCCGCAGCGCGCCAAGCTCGGGCGCCACCCGGAGGATCAGCGGCGCGCCGCCGCCCTCCGCCAAGAGGACGCGCGCCGCCCCGGCCGGATCGCCGAGCGGATCGAGGGCGGAAACGGAGCTGTCGGCCTCAAGGGAGCGGAGGGCACGCGCGACCTCCGCCTCGAACGCTGCGGTGCTCGGCTCGGGCATGGCGGGACGTTTGCCCCGGCTGCGCTGGGTTGTAAAGCGCACCCGTCCGCGCGACAACACGGGGGGCGCGCTCTCCTGCCCCGCCCGATCGCTGCCGCTCGCGCAGGCTCCGGCGCCAGAAGGCCAGCAGCGCGCCGAGCGCCGTCATCGGGAGGGCGCCGAGAGCGATCGGCGGCTGGCCAGCGCCCGAGCAGGAGCAACCGGCGTCGCCCTCGGCCTCGTCCACGTTGCCGCTCTTCGGCCTGTCCTCGCTCCCCGACGCCGCGCCGCCCGCTCCGCCCGAGGTCGCCGTCGCGCCCGCGCCGGAGCCGCCGCCGCCCGAGCTCGCGGCGCTCATCCCGGCGATCGGGTAGAGGGCGCAGACCCCTTCGATGTCGTCGTCCTCGAGCGTGCGCGCCGACGTGCCGCCCGGGTAGAACCCCAGCATCGTCGCGCCGCGCACGCTCGTGTGGCCCAGGCCAAGGAAGTGCCCCTCTTCGTGCGTGGCGATCGATCGAACATCGATGCAGTCTCCTTCGCCCGTGTCGTTCCAGCAGAAGCCGACGTTGTTGAAGATCATGTCGGCCTCGCCGATGACGCCGTCGGCATCCCAGACCGGCATCGTGACGGCGATGACCGAGTCGGCTCGCCCGAGCTCGCCAGGCCAGCCGTCGCTGATCCAGAGAAATACGCTCTTGCCGTCGTCGAAGTCGTAGCCGTCCCCCGTGTCGCCGAGGAGCTCGGCCTCCCACGCCGTGCATCCGGGGCTCGACCAGGCCGCGAAGCCGGCCTCGATGCTGGCGGCGGCGAAGCTGGAGAGCGGCCCCGGGATCGTCGCCCCGTTGATGTGGTAGCGGGCCGGCAGCGCGCGCCAGCGGGGGACGACCTCGAGATCGAGCGGCGCCCACGCGGCGGCCTCGCGGGCCCCCGCGAGCTGCGCCAGCGCGGCGGCGAGCGGGGCGACAAGGGCGAGCGCGGCCCTGAAGCCTCTCTTCATTCCCCCATCATCGGCTCATCGCTCCTGCGGGACCACCTCGAGCTCCTCGGGCGCCGCGCTCCCCTCGAGGGGCAGCGTCACCTCCACCCCCTCGTGCACCGGAAGGGTCGCCCCGACGGGCCAGGAGCGCGGCGCGCTGCCCTCGCCCGCAGCGACCTCGCGCAGCGTCGCGCCGCGCACCGGATTCACGCCGCCGTTGAAGAGGCACGCGCGCAGCCGCCCCTCGACGACCGCGGCCGAGCACGGGATGACATCGGCCGTCGCGCGCCGGATCCGGCCGAGCATCGCCTCCTCCGCGGGCGCGGCGGGCAGGAGCGCCACGAGCGCGTCGCGGGCGCGCGGGTCGCGGAGCCAGGCGAGCATCATCGCCGCGTGGATGCGCACCACGCGGTAGCGCGCGCGCGTCAGCTGGAAGAAGGCGTCGGGCGACGCCACGCCGGTCTCGCCGTCGAGCATGCCCGTCACGCCCGGCTCGATCTTCACCTCCGTCCCGGGCGCCTCGACGTGCCACTTCACCGCGCGCCCCGGCCCGAGCGCGCCTTCCCAGAACAGCCCGCGCTCGGTGATGCCGGCGCGCTCGCCGCGGCGATCGCGCCGCGCGAACGTGAGCAGCACGCGGAAGTCGCTGACGGGCGCGCCGCTGTTGTTCACGACCGCGAGCTCGAAGTCGTAGCGGCCGCGCGCCGGCCGCGTCGCGCGGCCGGCCCGGCCCGCGTCGCTCGGCTCCGCTCCGGCGTCGCCCTGCTCCCCGGCGGCGTCGCCCTGCCCCGCGCCGGCCTCGCTCTCCGCGTCGTCGTCCGCGCGGTCTCGCCGCAGGATCGGCGCGATCACCCCGGCGCCGTCGTCCGGCCCCGTCGCTCCGAGCAGGCTGAGGATCGGCACCCCCGCCCGCCAGAGCGGCGAGTCGGCGCGGTCGCAGAGGCAGTGCGGGAACGACGGCTCGGCGCGCTCCCGGGCCTCGCTCGCGAGGAGCGCGGCCGTGGCTCCCCGGGTCGCCTGCCCGACGCCGCGCGCCGCCTGCCGCTCGGCCGGCGGCAGATCGCGGGGGGCCGCGAACCGCTGCACGAACGCCATCGTCGCCACGATGCCGATCACCGCGAGCGCCGCGGGCACGAGCACGCGGGCCCGGAGCGGGAGCGCGTCGATCCCCTCCTCGACGCCGCGCCTCTGTTCGCGCCCCGGCCGCTCGCCGAGCGGCGTCGGGCGGGGCGCGAACACGGGCGCGGCCGGCGAGCCGGGGGACGAGGCCGCGAGCCGCTCCGACGCGAAGCCCATGCGGCTCGACATCTCCGCCACGAGCGCGTCGCGCAGGCGGTCCGAGGGCGGCCCTCCCCAGGTCGCGAGCCGCGCGACGAAGCGCAACGCGAGCCAGGTCGCGAGCGCGACGAGGCACGCGAGCGACGCGGTCCCGAGCGGGCCGCTCGCGAGATAGTCGGGGGACAGGGCGGCCGCGAGCACGCCGAGCGGCGCCGGCGCGATCCAGCTCGCCATGCGGGCGTGGAGGCGCGCGCGGTAGGCGCTCTCCATCGCCTCCATCGCCGCCGGCGAGGTCACGCCGGGCACGCCGGGCAGATCGCCCTCGAAGCGCGCGAGGACGAAGCAGTTGTGCGGCGAGCACGCGGACGGATCGAGCGCGACGCAGAGCGCCTTGCCGCGCCGGAAGAGGCCGCGGATCGCGGTGTAGGGCACCCCGAAGCGGACCGGCGCCGCTACGGCGCCAAGGGCGAACCCCTCCGAGTAGCCGGCCACGCGGACCAGCTCGACCTCGAGCTCCGCCTCGGCGCAGGTGAAGCGCACCGCGCCAACGGCATTGGCGCCCCCCTCGGCGATCGCCAGGGCAGCGACGGAGAACGCGCGGGCCAAGGTGGCCGCACCCTAACCGCGCGGGCCGGAGCGCTGCAACGGAAACCCGGACGGCCGGGAGGCCCCCGGGCGCGTCGGGTGACCGTTGATCGCCCAGCGCCGGGTGCGTAAGACGTGGCGCCATGAAGCCCCTCCAAATCGTCATCGCCATCTCCTGCGCTGTCCTCCTCGGCCCGGTCGCGGGCTGCGAGGAGAAGGTCCCCGAGCCGGATCTGCCGCCGGGCAGCGCCGTGCCGGTGGTGAAGCCCGCCGAGCCGGAGCCCGCCGATCTCACCAAGGAAGACACCGTCGTGGGCACCGGCCCGGAGGCGAAGGACGGCGACAAAGTCCGCGTCCACTACACGGGGCGCCTGCTGAAGAACAACGCCGAGTTCGACTCCTCCGTCGGCCGCGAGCCGTTCGAGTTCACGCTCGGCGCGTCGGAGGTCATCAAGGGCTGGGACCAGGGCGTGGCCGGGATGAAGGTGGGCGGCAAGCGCAAGCTCACGATCCCCTCCCGGCTGGGCTACGGCGACACGGGCAGCCCGCCGAAGATCCCGGCCAAGGCGACGCTGGTCTTCGACATCGAGCTGCTCGGCGTCGGCGACGCGGCGAAGGACGCGGCCGGGGACGCCAAGGCCGGGAAGACCACGGCCGACAAGGCGGCCAAGCCCGCGGGCGACAAGGCGGCCAAGGGCGACAAGCCCGCCGCGCCGGCCGAGAAGAAGTAGGCGCCCAAGGAGGCGAAGTGAGCCGCAGGCCGCCGCGCGACGAGGGCCGCGGGCCCCGCGCGGCGTGAGCCGCGGGCCCCGCGCTCAGACGACGCGCGCGAGCGCCTTGAGGAAGATCTCGTAGGCCTCGAGCGGGTACTCACCCATGTGGAAGATCCGGAACAGCCGGTCCGAGAGCTTCCCCTGGGCGGCGTAGATCTCGAACACGTGCCCATCGACCGGCTCGCTGGCGAGCCGGCTCGCCATCTGGTCGTAGGTCCGCCCGGCCGGGATGTGCAGCGCCGTCCCGATCGACTGGAGCGGCATGTTCTCCCAGCGCGCGATCGTCAGCCCGAGGCGCTCGTAGCCGGGGCGCAGGATCGCGCAGCGCGCCTGGTACACGGCGTGACGCCCGGCGACGCCGCCGGTGGCGGCGAGGTGATCGAGCGCCGCGATCACCTGGCAGAGGCTCATCGGGTCGATCGTGTAGGGGTGCGCGCCGCCCTGCTGGGCGCGCCAGGTCTTGTGGAGCTCCAGGCTCGGGACGCGGGCGGGGATCCGCTCCATCTCGGCGAGCAGGTCCTTCCGGACCAGCGCCACCGTCAGGTTCGGGTGGCTGTGCAGGCCCTTGTTGCACGAGCCCATGACGGCGGCGATGCCCGAGCCCTCGAGGGCCAGCGGCTCGACGAAGAGCGCGCTGATGCCGTCGACGAGGAGCTTCTTGCCGTACTTCCGGGCGAGCGCGCCCACCTCGGGCAAGGGGTTCAACGTGCACGTCGACGTGCCCCCGTAGACCATGGCCACCGCGTCGACCTCGTCCGCCGCCAGGATGGCCTCGATCTTCGCGAGGTCCGGCCGCTCGCCGTAGGGCAGGCACATGTCGACGACTGGCTGGCCGAGCGTGGCGGCGTACTCGAAGATCCGGTCGCCGTAGGCGCCGTTCCGGACGACGAGGAGCCGCTCGTCGCGCCGCAAGCAGGAGCCGAGCACGGCGGCCATGGAGGTCGATCCCGAGCCCGTGAGGAGGATGGCCTCGTAGCTGGACGCGCCGAGGGCCTCGACGATGCCGTGCCGTGCCCGGTCGAGCAGCGGCCGGAGCCGGGGGCCGCGCGGGACGATCGGGCTCTCTCCGTAGGTGCGGGAGACCTGGTTCACCGCGTCCGGCAGGTGGAAGACCGCGGGCGTGAGCGAGACGACGCGTGGCGTTTCGGCGGCGATCATGCCGCGAGATCTAGCCCGGAACGCGCGCGGGGCGCAGCGGAGATCGCGCTACGCCCAGCGGAGCTGGCGCAGATCGTCCCAGACATCGCGCGCGGAGTGGTAGCGGTAGGCGTCGCGGCGGCGCAGCAGCTTGGCGATCACCTGGCTGAGCGGCGTGCCGAGCGCCTCGGCCTTCTGCCGGGGGGTGCCCTCGGCGATCTGCCGCGTGATCTCCTCGTAGGCGACGTTGACGTCGATGGCCGGCTGCCCGGTGTGCATCTGGTACATGAGCAGGCCGAGCTGGTAGAGGTCGCTCTGCGTCGTCGTGTAGCCCGCCGTCACGAGCTCCGGCACGAGGATCTTCGGGTTCGCGACCTGCGGGCGGAACCAGCGGGTGACGCCGTCGAGCTGGTGCGCCACGCCGAAGTCGGTGAGCTTGACGAGCGGCCTGTGGTCGAGCTGGGAGATGAGCACGTTGCCCGCGTGCAGGTCGGCGTGCACGACGCCGTTGTCGTGCAGGTACTGCAGCGTCATCAGCAGCTGGCGCGCGAGCTCCAGGAGCAGCGGCGGCTGGAACGGGGCGCCGAGCAGCGCCCGGAGGCTCGTGTCGCACCGCTCGAGCGCCAGGTAGAACAGGTAATTCACCTCGAACGCGTCGTGGATGTAGACGATGTTCGGGTGGCGGAAGCTCTCCAGGCGGAGCATCTCGCGCGACCACTCTTCCTTGACGACCTGGTAGGGCTTGTTCGCCGGCCGCAGCATCTTCAGGGCGTACACCTGATCGAACGGCCCGCTGCACTCGTAGACCGAGCCATACTGCCCGTCGCCGATGAGCGCCCCGATCACGTACGTCCCCCGGGTGGAGGTCAGCGCTGAGCCCGGCACCGGAAACGGGATCAGGAAACTACCAGTGGAAGACCAGGTCACGGCGAGGCCATCGTAACCGAAAACGCCGGCGCCCGTTCACCCCGCCGCGCGCGCCCCGCGCAGCGGCCCGCGTTCGCGGCGCAGGGGGCGCCCCTGTCCCCCCGCGCGCGGCGCGCCGAGGGCGGCCGGCCGCTCATGAAGCGGCGAGCTTCCGCACGATCTCCGCGGCCTCGGCCTGATCGAGCTCGAGCGCCGCGGCGACGTCGAGCAAGAGCTCGCGCTCGCTGCTCCTGACGATCCCGTCGGCGACCACGACCTGAGCGGCCAGGAAGAAGGCGACCTTTCGGGCCTGCGGGCTGGCGAGCCGTTCCTTGAGCGACGCGAGCCGGGCCGCGCGGCCCTCCTTGTGGAGCTGCTCCACCACGGTCTGGAGGAGCGTGTCCATGGTGCTCTGCGGGATCCGTCGATCCGTGAGCGACTCTACGCTCCGGGCGAAATGGATCTTCTCCTCCGGGCTGAACTCGCCGTCGGCGAACGCCGCGAGGAACATCAGCTCGACGAGCGCCTCGAGGTTCGGCTCATCAAGCGTTTGCAGCGGAGGAGGGCTCATCTGGGGCATCGTCTCCGTGTACACCGAGGCCCGGCGCGGGACCAGCCCTGGAGCGCTCCCCTTACCCCGCGCGCCCGGGGCAAACGCGGCGGGGTTGAAAGTGCCCGAGGGGCGGCATTGGGAGAGCGCTCCCTGTGTGTCATGAGTTCGAGCATGCACGTGCGCGAACTCGCCCAGTCGCTCCTCGGCGCGCTCTTCCTCTGCGGCTGCAGCAGCGCGACCGCGGCGCGGCGCCCTGCCGATCCGGGCCGGCCTGCACCCGAGGGGCGCGCGGCGACACCGCGAGCCGCGGCGAGCGCCGAGGCGGCCCCGCCGCCGCTGCGGCTGCCGTGCGAGGCGGACGATCTCGTCGGCTGTACGAACGGCTGCGCCGACCACCAGATCGAGGACTGCGCGACGCTGGGATCGATGTACCTGGGCGGAGCGATCGTCTCGATCGACGTGGAGCGAGCGATGACGCTGTTCGAGAGGGCGTGCGCGGAGGGGAGCGCGCGCGGCTGCCTGCGGCTCGGCGACGCCTACCACGATCGGCTCGCGCGCGCGGGCGGCGCCGGCGGGGCGAGCGAGGCGGACGAGGCGGCGCTCTACTGGCACGCGCGCGCATGCCACGCCGGCGCGAACCTCGGATGCCTCGCGGCAGGCAGGGCCTACCTCCACGGCCAGGGCGCGAGCGCCGATCCCGGGCGCGCGGCCGCGCTGTTCCAGCGCGTCTGCGAGCGCGGGAACGCCCCCGCCTGCGTCGAGCTCGGACATCTCCACGCGGAGGGCGAGGGCGTGAAGCGCGACGACCGGAAGGCGGTCGAGCTGTTCACGAAGGCGTGCAAGCTGGGCCTCGACGAGGGGTGCCTGCGGGCGAGCCGGTCCGGCGACGTCCTCCCGCCGCGCGACTGACGCGCCCTCGACCGCCGCGCTTCGCCGTCAGTCGGTACGGCGGCGCTGGGCGATGTCCAGCGCCGCCGTGATCATCGCGGTGAGCTGTGTGTCCGACACGTTCTCGGAGGGAAGCACCACGAGCTCGGCGCCGATGCGCCGCGACAGCTCCATGAACCCTTCCGGATCGAACGCCCGCACGTCCTGCGTCATCACGATGGCCAGCGGGTGCAGCCATGCCGCGCTGCCGCGCAGCGACACGAGATCGCACGCGAGCAGGTCGGCGCCTTCGACGAAGACCAGCCGCCGGCAACGCTCCGCGAGCTGCTCGCTGGCGCTCACGATGAGCACCACCGAGGCCGACGCCGTCCGCTTGCTGCGCCCCGCTGGTCGTGTCGGTAGCTCTCGCGTGCTCATGAAGCCCAGGTCAGCGAGCGAGCAGCGGGCGCCCGTACGGGACGGGCCCGGCGCCCGGCGCCCGGGTCCGCGCCTCGTCGGCGAGGGCGAGATCCATGACGAAGGAGCCGAACGGCAACCGGAAATCCCTGTCGTTCGGCTTGGTCGCGTAGAGGGCGAGCAGCGAGAGCACGCTCCCGATCTGCGCCGCGGCCGGATCGCCCTCGCACGCGTTGAAGCGGTCGGCGAGCGTGCACAGCTGCCGGAAGAGCGGACCGCCCGGGTGCGGGCCGGCGCTGCACATGGCGAAGGTGCCGCTGCCTCGATATCCGAGCTTCCGGCGCTTCCTGGCGGGGGTACGGGACGGAGGTACCATCGTCATGATTGCTGCCCAAGTCGCCTGTGAGGGGTGAATCGCCCCACGCCGGGGCTGACCTGCCGCGGGACGCTCTCCAACCAGTAATAGAGCAGCCCGAAGAGAGTCAATCGGAGAGGACGCCGCGGGCCGGGCGAGCGTGAAATTCTGCTGAATGGTCCCCCGTCCGGGCAGCGCGTGGGTATACGTCATCGCATGAAGGCAGTCGTGCTCGCCGGCGGCAAAGGCTCCCGGCTCCGCCCCTACACCGCCCTTATCCCGAAGCCGCTCATGCCGATCGGGGATCACACGATCGTCGAGATCCTCCTCCGGCAGCTGGCGCGGGCGGGGGTCACCGACGTCGTGATGTGCGTCGGCCACCAGGCCGCGCTCATCGAGGCGGTCGTCGGCGAGGGGAGCCGATACGGGCTGCGCATCGCCTACCAGCGCGAGGACGCGCCGCTCGGGACCGTGGGCCCGCTCCGGGTCATCGAGCGGGACCTGCCGGAGCGCTTCCTCGTGATGAACGGCGACATCCTCAGCGATCTCGACTTCTCGGCGCTCCACCGGACGGGCGAGTCGACCGGATCGCCGCTCACCGTCGCCGTCTGCGAGCGCGCCTCGAAGATCGACCTGGGGGTGCTCGACCTCGGCGCCGACGGGCGCGTCGTCAGCTTCCGCGAGAAGCCAACGTACACGTTCTGGGTCAGCATGGGCATCTACGCGATGAGCCGCGGCGTGCTGCGCTTCATCCCCGAGGGCCGGCCGTTCGGGTTCGACGACCTGATGCACGCGCTGCTCGGCGCCGGCGAGCCGGTGGCCACCTTCCCCTTCCGGGGCCACTGGCTCGACATCGGAAGGAGCGACGACTTCGCCGAGGCGCAGGACGAGTTCGAGAAGAACCGGCAGCGGTACCTACCGGAGTGACGCGGCGAGCGCCTCACACACGGCGTCGACGTCGGCGTCGGCCATGCGCGGGTGGAGCGGCAGCGTGAGCTCGCGGCCCGCGATCGCGTCCGTCCGCGAGAGCCCCTCCTTGCGCACCCGGTCCGAGGCGCCGTGGTGCGAGAAGCGGTGGATCGGCGTGTAGTGCACGCTCGTCTGGACCCCGCGCGCCTTCATGGCCTCCATCACGGCCTCGCGCGAGGTGCCCTCGGGCAGGAGCACCGGCATGAGGTGGTGCGCGCTCTCCCCCAGCCCGCGCGCGTAGAAGTCGCGGTACGGCAGCCCGAGGCCCCGCGCCCCGGCGAGGCGCTCGTGGTAGCGCGCCGCGAGCGCGCGCCGACGCGCGTTGCCCGCCGCGAGCCGGCCGAGCTGCACGAGGCCGATGGCGCTGCGGATCTCGTCGATGCGGTAGTTCATGCCCGCGTCCACGACGTCATAGGTGAACGCGTGCCCCTTGTGCCGATCGAGGGTGAGCGTCGTCATCCCGTGCGCGCGGAGGAGCCGCATGCGCGCGTGGAGCGCGTCGTCCCTCGCGATCACGGCGCCCCCCTCGCCGACCGCGAGGTTCTTGTTCGAGAAGAAGCTCAGGCAGCCGACGTCCCCCAGCGTCCCGAGCGCCCTGCCCCGGTAGCTCGCGAGCGGCGCGTGCGCCGCGTCCTCGACCACCGCGAGCCCCCGCTCGGCCGCGATCGCGCAGATGGCGTCCATGTCGCAAGGGTAGCCGGCGTAATGGACGACCGCGATCGCCCGCGTCCTCGGGGTGATCTTGCGGACGATGTCGGCGGGATCGACGCTGAGGTCGTCGCCGCCGACGATGTCGGCGAGCACCACGTTGGCCCCGCACAGGAGCGCGGCGTTGGCGGTCGCCACGAACGTGAGGCTCGGGCAGATGACCTCGTCGCCGGGGCCCACGGAGAGCGCGGTGTACGCGAGGTGCAGCGCGGCGGTGCAGTTCGTCACGGCGAGCACCCTCGGGGTGCCGAGCGCCTCGCCGAGCGCCCGCTCGAACTGCGCCGTCCGCTCCCCCATCGTCAACCAGCCCGACGCGACGACCTGCCGCGCGGCCTCGGCTTCTTCAGGCCCGAACGAGAGATCGCTGAGAGGTATCTTCCACATGGCCTTCCATCCATCCAGCCGGCGCCCCGCGGAGAGGGCGCGCGAGGCGCCGGCCCCCGGCCGCGCGGCGGCGCGCGTCAGATCGCGTACTCGCGCGGCCGGTAATCGGTGAGGTGACGCTCGACATAGGCGTACGTCCGCGCGAGCCCCTCCTCGAGCGGCACGCGGGGCGCGTAGCCGACGAGCTCCGCGGCGCGACGGAAATCGGCGAGCAGCACCATGACCTCGCTCGCGTCGGGGCGCACCCGGGCCTCGTCCGTCACGAGCTCCGCGCGCTTGCCCGTCACCTCGAAGATGAGGCGGACCAGATCGCCGATGGAGATGGCGCGCCCGCTCCCGACGTTGAGCGTCTGCCCCACGGCCCGCGCGCTCGATCCGACGAGGAGGAAGCCGGCGACGGTGTCGGTCACGAAGTTGAGGTCCCGCACCGGCGTGGTGCTCCCGAGGCGGAGAACGGCGCTGCCGGCGGCGAGCTGCTGCATCACGCTCGGGATGATCGCGCGCGACGACTGCCGCGGGCCGTAGGTGTTGAACGGCCGGATGGTCGCCACCTCGAGGTCGAACGAGAGGTGATAGCTCTCGGCGAGCTTGTCGGCGCCGATCTTCGTGGCCGAGTACGGGGACTGGCCGGTCAGGGGGTGCGCCTCGTCGATGGGCGTGTAGCGCGCCGTGCCGTAGGTCTCGCTCGTCGACGTGTGGACCACGCGCGCGCCGTGCTCGCGCGCCGCCTCGAGGACGTTCAGCGTGCCCTGCACGTTCGTCGCCACGTACTGCTGCGGGGCCACGTACGAGTACGGGATCCCGATCAGGGCAGCGAGGTGGAACACGACGTCGGCGCCGCGCACGAGCGACCGGACCGCGCCCGCGTCCTCCACGTTGCCGGGGGCGACCTCGACCTGCGCGAGCACGTCCTCGGGGAGCCGGTCGAGGTGCCCGCGCCGCGAGCCCGAGGTGTACCGGACGAGCGCCCTCACGCGCGCGCCCTCCCGGACCAGCGCCTCGACGAGGTGGCTGCCGATGAACCCGCCGGCGCCGGTCACCACGACGCGCTTGCCGCGATAGAAGCCTTCGCTCACGGCCGCGTCCGTGGCCCCTGCGGGTTCGCGCGTCAAGCGCGTACCGAGGCGGCGCGCCCGTTTGCGCCCGGCAGCGCGGCCCCGCGCGCGGCGCTGCCCGAGCGCGCCGCGCGCCGGCCCGCGCCGCGCGCGGGGCCGCGGGGCTCGCTGGCGGACGGCGTGGCGGGGATCACTGGATCTGGATCTGGTCGGCGGGCGTGTTGCCCGCCCCTTCCGGCGTGCCGATCTCGCGGTGCACGCAGAGCCCCTGCTTGCAGTAGGCGTCCGGCGGGGGCTTGCAGTCGACCTTGGGCTCCTCGCACTTGCCCGTCTTGTAGCTCTCCGAGAGGGGCTTGATCTTGTCGAAGGTCGCGTTGCTGATGGGCTTCGCACAGCCCGGCCACTCGCTCTGACGGCAGTCGGCGTCCGTGTTGCAGTGCTGCGCCTTGTTCACCATCTCGAAGGCGTCGCCGCGGACTTTGTCGCACTCCTTGGGATCCATCTTGCTCTCGCAACCGGCGACCAGCGCGAGCAGGAGGAAGCTCGCGGTCATGCGGAGCGAGGTCCGAGGTCGGAAGGAGGCCGATCCTGGCCGCCCGCGTCGACGAGCACACGTGATCATTCAGGTTCTCCCGGTCAAGGCCGCCCTTCCGCGCCGGAGGGGCAGCGGCCTGCGCCGGGCCCTTCGTATCACGGCTGGATCCGGGCGCGCAGCTGGCGTAGCCCGTCGGCATGGAACGTCCTCGAGAAGGCTCCGGGATCAGCGGCTCCCCGCACGGCGGATCCGGCATCCGTGTTCGCAGCTCCCTCCGGGTGCTCAGCCTGAACATCTGGAACCGCCACGACCCGTGGGAGGCGCGCCTCGAGGTCATCCGGGAGGGTCTCCGCGAGCTCGATCCCGACGTGGTCGGCCTCCAGGAGGTGCTGTCGTACGAGGGCCGCTCGCTGGCCGACGGCATCGCGGACGGGCTCGGCTACGAGGTCGCGTTCGGCGCCGCGCACGACCTCGGCGGCGGCGTGCTCTTCGGCAACGCCGTGCTGTCGCGCTGGCCGATCGCGCGGAGCCAGGCGTTCCCCCTGCCCACGGGTGAGACCGACGAGAAGCGCTCGATCCTGCTCGCCGAGCTCGGGTCGCCCCACGGCGCGATCCCGTTCTTCGTCACCCACCTCAACTGGAAGTTCCACCACGGCGCCGTGCGCGAGGCGCAGGTCGCGGCCGTGGCCGACATCGTCATGCGCGAGGCGCCCATGGAGGGCCTGCCGCCCATCGTCGTCGGCGACTTCAACGCGCAGCCCGAGGCCACGGAGATCCGGTTCATGAAGGGGCTGCACGCCCTGAACCAGAAGAGCGTGTACTTCGCCGACACCTTCGACCAGACGGGCAAGGGCCCCGGATTCACCTTCGATCCGGTGCGGAACCCGTTCGCGGCCATCACGAACGAGTACCCGCGCCGCATCGATTACGTCTTCGTCCGCGGCCCGGACGCGCAGGGGCGAGGCAAGCCGCTCTCGTCGAGGGTCGTCTTCGAGGAGATCCGCAACGGCGTCGCCGCATCGGATCATTACGGGGTTCTCTCGGAGATCTCGATGTAAAGCGGGCCGGCGCCCCTGGAGGGGCGTGCGCTCCGGCACGTTGCCCGGGGATGCCCTGTTCACGTGTACACTGGCGGCATGTCGTCCCCTCGAGCACCGGGCGACGGACCGCCGAGTCCGCCCGACGCGCCTGGTGAGAGCTCGGCTCCTCCGCCTGCTGGCGCGCTCCGCGTCGGTCCGGTCGTTGCGGACGCCCTGTCGCTCATCGGCGGCACGCCGCTCGTCCGCCTTGCCCGGATCTCGCCCGAGGGCGGGGGCGTCGTCTACGGCAAGCTCGAGTCGATGAACCCGGGCGGCAGCGTCAAGGACAGGGCGGCGCTCGGCATGGTGCTCTGCGCCGAGCGCGAAGGGATCCTCAGGAGAGGGTCGACCATCGTCGAGGCGACGAGCGGCAACACGGGGATCAGCCTCGCGATGATCGCCGCCGTGCGCGGCTACCGCTGCGTGGTGGTCATGCCCGAGGACATGAGCGTCGAGCGCCGGCACGTCCTCCGCGCTTACGGCGCCGAGATCGTCCTCACGCCCGAGGGCCAGGGCATGGCCGGCGCGGTCGCCCGCGCGATCGAGATCTGCGAGGCGACCCCCGGCGGGTGGATGAGCCAGCAGTTCCAGAACCCGGCGAACCCCGGCGCCCACGCGCGCGCCACCGGCCTCGAGATCATCGCGCAGACCGGCGGCGACATCGCGGCCTTCGTCGTCGGCGTGGGCACCGGCGGCACGCTGACCGGCTGCGGGCGCGTGCTCCGGGATCAGCTCGGCGGCGCTGTCCGCATCTGCGCCGTCGAGCCGGCGAAGAGCGCCGTGCTCTCCGGGCGAGGCCCCGGCCCCCACGGCATCCAGGGCCTCGGCCCCGGCTTCGTCCCGGCGATCCTCGAGCGATCGCTCATCGACGAGATCCTCACGGTGACCGAGGCCGGCGCCTCGCGCATGGCGCGGCGGCTCGCCCGCGAGGAGGGGCTCCTCGTCGGGCCGAGCTCCGGCGCCAACGTCCACGCGGCCGTGGAGATCGCGCGCAGGGTGCGCGGGACGATCGTGACCGTGCTGCCCGACTCGGGAGAGCGCTACCTGCTCTGAGCCACCCCCGGCGGCGGCGGGCGCAGCGCGCGCCATCCGCCGGACGCGGCTCAGGGCGACGTTCGTCCGTCACGGCGGGGCGCTCGGCCGTCCGCGTCGATGGAGCGGCGGTTCGCCGCCGCCGCGAGGCGCGCCTGCGCGCCGTGCGCCACGTCGTGGAGGACCCGCTCGACCACCGGCGCATGGATCGCGATCAGCCGCGTCGGGGCCACCCCCAGGACCAGGGTGAGCGCGACCAGCGCGAGCAGGAACGCTCGCTCGCGGAGCACGAGCGCCTCCAGCGCGGCGCCCTTCAGGTGGCGGCGGAGCGGCCCCAGGAAGGTCCGCTGGAACGCCCGGAACAGCGTGATCCCGTTGAGCGCCGCCGCCGTCAGCGCCAGCACCGCGAGCACGGGATGGGCGTGCAAGATTCCATGCAGGAGCAGGTCCTCGCTCACGAACGAGAGCGCCCCCGGCATCCCGATCATGGCGCACGCGAGCAGGAAGAAAAAGGCGGCCATGCGGGGCGTCCGGGCGACGAGGCCGCCGAGCTCCCGCGTGTCCGCCGTACTGGCGCGCGCCTCGATCGCGCCGACGACCATCGCGAGCCCCGTGATCGCGATCGACAAGGCGACGCTCTGCAGGAGCGCGCCGCTCACGCTCTGCGGGCTCAGCGAGGCGACCCCCAGGAGCACGAGCCCCTTCTGGCTCGCCACGAGGTAGCCGAGCAGCCGGCGCAGATCGGTCTGGACCAGCGCGAGCACCGCGCCGTGCAGCGCGCTGATCAGGCCGAGCACGGCGAGGATCGGCATGCCGTCGGCCGAGCCCGCGGGCAGGAGCGTCACCCCCACGCGGACGAGCACGCAGACGCCGACCTGCATCTGCGCGAGCAGGATGGTCACGCCGAGCGGCCCCCGCTCCAGCAGCACCGGCAGCCAGCCGTGGAACGGCACGGCGGCCATGCGCATCAGCACGGCGATGCCGACGAGCGCGAACAGCGGCGACTGCCATGCTTCGGGGACGCCGGCGCGGGCGATCTCCTCGACGTCGAACGGCAGGGCCGCGCCCTGGCGCGCGGCGAGCACGGCGATGGCGCCGATCGCCACGACGAGCGGCGCCGTGCCTCCCAGCAGGAAGATGCGGCAGGTGCGCCGGAGGAGCGGGTCCTCGGCGCCCTTCCTGGCGACCAGGCGATCCACCGGCACGAGGGCGGCGACCCACGCGGCCGCGAGCACCGCGAGATCGACCGCGCAGAACACGCCGAGGATGGCGCTGCCGGTGGCGAGCAGCGCGGCGGCGCCGGGCGGATCGATCGCGGCGCGCGGGCTCGCGGCGAGCAGGGCGAGCAGGACGAAGCCGAGCAGCGGGAGCAACGTGATGGTGAAGCCGTCGACGCCGAGGCGGAGGCGCGCGCCGAGGAGCGGCAGGGTGGGCCCCCCGGCGGTGAGCGCGACGCCGGCGTGGGAGAGCGCGAGCGGCAGCAGCGAGAGGAGCAGGGTGAGCGCCGCGCCGATGAGGGCGACGCGGCGCGCGCGCTCGTCGCTGCGCGCCCGGGCGGCGAACAGCGCCGCGATCGCGGGCGTGAGGACGAGCGTCCCGAGGAGCGGAAAGGCGTTCACGTGCGAGCCCTCTTCGTGTCGCGCGCGCGGGGCTGGAAGGCCGCCGCGATCTCTGTCTCTCCGCGCGCGCCCTCGTCGCCGGGCGCCGCGGGGGTGCGCTCAGGCCAGCCGCTCAGCGCCGCCCCCCAGCGGCGCTCGCTCCGGTCGAGCAGGCGCCCGAGGCGCATCAGCGGCGCCGCGACCAGCCGCTCCTGCAGCCCGCGGTCGAGCGACAGCCAGTACGCGCGCCGCACGAGCGCCGCCGGCAAGAGACGGCCAGCGAGCCCGAGGTGCGGCAGCGGCTCGCCGGCGTGCGCGGCCCGGATGTCCTGCGCGTCGCGGAGCGCCGAGGGGGCGCGCAGCAGCTGGTACACCCCGGCGTGCACCGAGATGGCGCCGTAGAAGAGCGCGCTCGATGGCGTCGGCCCCTCCATGGCCCGCGGCAGCCAGCTGCCCAGAGGAAGCTGCGCGCTCTTGCCCATCGCGGCGAGGAACAGGCACAGCGCGAGCGCCGTGGCCGCGCCGGGCCCGAGCGACGCGGCGCCCCCGGGCCACGGCGAGCCGCCGAACACCTCGCCCCACTGCGAGGAGCGGGCGACGTCGTGCATGAGCACCGCGCCCCCGAGCAGCCCGATGTCGCAGAGCCGGTAGGTGATGTACACCCGCACCGCGGCCCGCGGCGGCGCCTCGCGCTCGTGGAAGGAGGCCACGAGCAGCACGCTCGTCGCGCCGGCGAGCTCCCAGCCGGCGAAGAGGAGGTCGACGGAGCCCGCCGACACGAGCCCCAGCATCCCCGTCGAGAACAGCGCGAGGAGCAGGAAGAAGCGCGCGAAGCCCGGCTTGCGGTGCAGGTACGCCACCGAGAACCTGCCGACCAGGAGCGCGATCAGCGAGACGAGGAGCATCATCGTCGCCGACAGCCGCTCGACGAGCAGGACGACCTCGAACGCATGGTCGCCGAGCTCGAACCAGCGGCCGAGCGCCACCGGGACGACCGCGTAGGGCGCCGTGACGGCCGAGAGCCATATCGCCAGCGAGGCCGCGAGCGAGAGCGCGAGCGTGGAGAGCACGACGCGCGACACGACCCGCTCGCTCGGCGTGCGAAGGAGCAGCAGGTAGGCGCCGAGCGCGGCGAAGGCCGCCGCCGGAGAGAGCGCGTCGAGCGCGCGCTGAGCAAGCTCCCCGAGCGACCTGAGCGCCCGGCGGCGGCCGGCGGCGCGCGCTCGCAGCGGGCGAGCGACAGCTGGGGGTGGAGGGCGTTCATCGCAGCCCCGGCGCTTGCCGCGCTGGCGGTCGCCGTCTTCGCGGCGGGCGACAGGGGCGCGTGCTCTCCGGCGATCGAGCGATCCGAGGAGCGTGCCGTCGCCTTGCCTGACGAAGGGCACGCGTGGACGCACCTCGATCTGTGGACTCACCGCCACGCGGACGAGCCGGCGGTGGTCCAGCTTAAGGTGCCGGAGCACGTGCGCGTGCGGCTGCCCGACGGCGAAGGTGGATCGCTGGAGCAGCACTGCCGGCAGGAGCGCTGCTCACACAGGCTGACGAGCTACCGCGGCGACGCGCCGCTCGGCGTGGCCGTGGCTCAGCCGGGCCGGTATGAGATCCACGTCCGTCACGAGTCGAATGAGGCGCGCGTGCGCGAGCGCTTCGTTCTGATAGCTGAACGCGAGTGAGCCCAGCGAGACATGTTACCGCGACCTGGTCGGCTCCGGTCGTTACCGCGACCTGCAGGCAGCCCCAACCTCGGTAGTCGGCAGCCGGCCGGGCCGACGCGGCTCATTTCTTCGCCGCCCTCTGCTCTCCACGGACAGGCCCGCTTGGCACCCGCACGCGCCCCGCTGCGACGTAGCGTTGCACCGTCCTCAGGCTGATCCGAAGTCGCGCCGCCGCCTTGACCTTGTCGCCCCCGTCGCGCTCCAGCGCCGCCTCGACGATCTGCTGGATGAGCGACTCCAACCCGTCGTCGAGGTCGAGCGCGGGCGAGGTGCTGGCGCGCGACACGCCCGCCGCGGCTTCTTCCGACACGGCCAGCGAACGGACGCTCTCGGGCAGATCGGCCACGCGCACCTGCCGCCCATCCCGGAGCAAGCAGAGCGTCTCCACGACGTTCCGGAGCTCGCGCACGTTGCCAGGCCAGTCGTAACGGAGCAGCAGCGCCTTGGCCTGCCGGCTGAACCTCGGCGGGCGGACCCCGTGTCGCGCCGAGTGCTGCGCGGTGAACTGATTCAGCAGGGGCTGGATGTCAGCGCGTCGCTCACGCAAAGCGGGGACATTGAGCGTGATGCCCTGGATTCGATAGAACAGGTCGGCGCGAAAACGACCCGCGCGCACCTCCTGATCGAGGGGTCGTAGCGTGGCGAACATCAACCGGACATCCGCGTCGATCTTCGTCGCGCCGCCGACGCGCATGTAGCGGCGGTTTTCGAGGAATCGCAGGAGCTTCGCCTGCATCGGCATCGGCATATCACCGATCTCGTCGAGCAAGAGCGTGCCCCGCTCGGCCGCTTCGACTTTTCCCTTCGCCCGCTCGCTTGCCCCGGTGAACGCGCCGCGCTCGTGACCGAAGAGCTCGCTTTCGAAGAGCGCGTCGGGGATGGCCGCGCAATTGATGGGCACGAACGGCCCCCGCCGGCGCTCCGAGAGCTCGTGCGCGCGCCTCGCCAGCACCTCCTTGCCGGAGCCGCTCTCGCCGATCAGCGTCAGGGTGACGTCCTTCGCGGCGACGGCGCGAAGGATCTGGTCCGCCTTCTTCATGGCGTGGGAGCGCATGATCGGCTCAAACACCACGTCAGGTCGTCGTTTTCGCTCTCGCACGCGAGAAATAGTGGGCGATCTTGTCGCAACCTGCAAGCCCGACCGCGAGATCGGCTCCCGCGATCCACGTCGCCCCTCGACTGGCGAAATTCGTCGGCTGTTCGCCCTGGAAATGCCGAGAAAGCGCGCCGCTTCGAGCGCTCCTGGCGCGGTGCACGGCCAGCCCCTGCTCCGGCACGGATTCTGCTGTGACCAAGACCAAGACCATGAACGAAACTCCCACGACGAACCGCGCGCTCCGCGCCTGGGTCCAGGCGATCGCCGAACACACGCGCCCCGCACGCATCCGTTGGTGCGACGGGAGCGAGGAGGAGCGGGCCACCCTCGAGCGCGACATGGCGCTCTCCGGTTCGTTCATCGAGCTGGATCCACGGACCCACCCTCGTTCATTCCTGCATCGATCGGATCCAACGGACGTCGCGAGGACGGAGCACCTCACCTTCATCTCGACGCGACGACAGGAGGACGCGGGGCCCACGAACCACTGGATGAGCCGAGAGGAGGCGCAGGCGCGCGTATGGCCGCTCTTCGCAGGCGCGATGAAGGACCGGACGATGTACGTTGTGCCGTACCTGATGGGCCCCGCGGGTTCGCCCTTCAGCCGCGTCGGGGTCGAGCTTACCGACAGCCCATACGTCGCTCTCAATCTCCGGATCATGACCCGCATGGGCCGCGCGGCGCTCGGTCACCTCGGCGCCACGGAGAGCTTCGTTCGTGGCCTCCACAGCCTCGGGGACCTCTCGCCGGACAGGCGCTTCGTCGTCCATTTTCCCGAGACCCTCGAGATCTGGAGCATCGGCTCGGGGTATGGCGGCAACGCCTTGCTCAGCAAGAAGTGCCACGCGCTGCGCATTGCGAGCGCGCAAGCGCGCGCGGAAGGCTGGCTCGCCGAGCACATGCTCATCCTCGGCTTGACGAGCCCCGAGGGGCGCACGCACTACGTCACGGCTGCCTTCCCGAGCGCGTGCGGCAAGACCAACCTGGCGATGCTCGTCCCCTCGATCCCGGGGTGGAAGGTCGAGACGGTGGGTGACGATATTTGCTGGATGCACCCTGGCAGCGACGGACGGCTCTGGGCCATCAACCCGGAGAACGGCATGTTCGGCGTCGCACCAGGGACCAGCCTCAAGACCAACCCGAACGCGATGAAGTCGCTCGCGCACGATGTGATCTTCACGAACGTCGCGCTGCGCGCGGGCCGTCGCGTATGGTGGGAGGGGATGTCCCAGCTCGACGAGCACGAGGTCATCGAGGATTGGCGCGGCGCGAAGTGGACGAAAGGCTCCGCGACGTCTCCTGCCGCGCATCCGAACTCGCGCTTCACCGTCCCGCTGCGGCAGTGTCCCAGCGCGGCAGGCTCCTTCGATCTCGCCACGGGGGTGCCGATCTCGGCCATCCTCTTCGGGGGGCGCCGATCGAAGCTCGCCCCCCTCGTCTACGAAGCGCGGAGCTTTCGTCACGGCGTCTACGTCGGTGCGACCATGGCGAGCGAGACGACCGCCGCGGCGACCGGCGCTGTGGGCGTCCTCAGAAACGATCCCATGGCGATGCTCCCCTTCTGCGGGTACAATATGGGCGATTACTTTGCGCACTGGATGGCCGTTGGGAAGGGACTCAGTCGTCCGCCGAAGATCTTTCATGTCAACTGGTTCCGGACGGGGGACGACGGGCGCCCCCTGTGGCCCGGGTTCGGCGACAATATCCGCGTCCTCAAGTGGATTCTCGAGCGTGTCGAGGGCACGGCGACCGCGCGCGAGTCCGCGATCGGCCTCCTTCCGCATGAAGGGGGAATCGACCTGACCGGGATGGACCTCTCGAAAGACGCGCTCTTCCAGCTGCTCGCGGTCGACAGCGGCGCGTGGTTGAGGGAAGCCGACGGCGTCCTCGAGTTCCTTCGCAAGTTCGCGGATCGACTCCCCGCGGCGCTGCTGGCCGAGCACCGATCGCTCGTCAAGCGGCTGCACGATTCGCTGCATTGAGCTGATCTGGGAGAACTCGTGGAAGACCATACCAAAACTTCGGCGGCGAACGTCTGCCGCGACACAAACATTTCCTCCATAGATGGCCGCGCGGCCGGACCACTGGCAGGCGCCGTCGCGCAGGCGCTGCGAGCGGGGCGCAGCCCCCGAAATCACGACTTCGACCGCTTCCTTCCCGACGAGCTGCGCCGCGTCTCCGCTCAGTTCTGGACGCCGATCGAGGTCGCTGTTCGCGCGGCCCAGTGGCTGGACGAGCACGACGTGCGCACCGTCGTCGACGTCGGGTCGGGCGCCGGCAAGTTCTGCGTGGCGGCGGCGCTGGCGGGACGCAGCCACTTCACGGGGATCGAGCAGCGATCTCGGCTGGTCATGGCGGCGCGCGGCCTCGCGCGGGTCTACGAGATCGAGGACCGCGTTCGTTTCGTCGAGGCCGCCCTGGGGAGAGCGGAAGTCCCTCGCGCGGACGCCTACTACTTCTTCAACCCGTTCGGCGAGAATCTCTTCGGACGAGAAGACCACCTCGATGAAGACGTCGAGCTGGGGGTCGATCGATACCAGCGCGACACCGCGGCCGCCGAAGAGCTCCTCAACGAGGCGCCGCTCGGGACCTATCTCCTGACGTACAACGGATTCGGCGGGCGGGTGCCGGACAGCTATGACGAAGTCCGCGTCGATCGGGAGCTCCCAAACGTCCTGCGGATGTGGCGAAAGGCGCGCCTCGTGGCTGCCGGTCCGGGCCTACCTGCGGACGAGCTCTGATCACCACGACGACGCGTGACGCGCCGCTGCGCGTCACGCGATCCCGAGCAGATCGAGTATCGCGTTCACGAAGGTGAGCGGGTGCGGCGGACATCCAGGGACGTAGAGTGAAGGGCCGACGCGCTCCAGGAAGCCGCGGTCGACGCCCGCGGCGCCGTCGTAGAGCCCCCCGGAGATGGCGCAGGCCCCCACGGCGACGATGAACCGCGGCTCGGGCATCGCATCCCAGGCCAGCTGAACCGCCTCCTTCATGGTGCGCGTGAGCGGGCCTGTCAGGACGAGCGCATCCGCGTGCCGCGGAGAGGCCACCCACTCGATCCCGAACCGCTGCACATCGAAGTTGACGTTGGTGACGGCGTTCAGCTCGAGCTCACAGGCGTTGCAGCCGCCGGCCGAGACCTGGCGCATCTTCAGAGACCGCCCGAACAACCTCGAGAACGCCGCGGAGGCGCGGACCCGCACGATCTCCTCCTCGCCCTCTCGGACCGTGAGATCAGAGGGCTCGTTCCCGCCCATCCTCGGCTCCGGCGTGAACTCGATCTTCGCCTCGGGGCAGCCCTCCGCGCAGGCGTCGCAGAAGACGCAGCGGCCCAGATCGAGCGTCACCGGAGCCAGCCGGATGGCCTGGGTCGGACACGCGTCACGGCACGCGCTGCAATCGGCCGCGCACGGGTCGCGACGGATCCTCGGGCGACCGCGGAACCCGGTCGGCGTTGCCTTGCGGAGATCCGCGATGGCCTGCGTGCCCTGGGAGGCACGTACACGGAGCGACAAGAACATGCTCATAGATCGTTCCCGCAGTAGGAGAGGTCGAAGCTCTTGTTGCAGATCGGGAAGTCCGAGATCTCGTTGCCGCGCACCGCGAGGGCGAGGCCCATCCAGTTGCGGAGCGATGGATCCTGGACCTTGTAATGGACCACCTCACCGTGCGCGCCGGTCTCGATGCAGTGGACGACCTCTCCCCGAAAGCCCTCGACGACCGAGATGGCGAGCTGGTTCGGCGCGAGCTCGCCGATCGATGGCCGCGGGCGCTCCCAGTTCGCGTAGAGCGCGATGACGGCCGACATCCACGACAGGGACGCCTCGATCTCCGCGATGCGGATACGCGCACGTGCCCAGCAGTCGCCGTCCGGCAAGACGGCGGGCTGGATGGGCACCACGCTGTACGCCCCGTGCTCCGTGAGGTGGCGCGCGTCGAGCTCGATCCCCGAGGCGCGCGCGGCCAGCCCGACGAGCCCGAGCTCCCGCGCTTGCGCGGTCGTCAACGTCCCCGTGGAACGCAGGCGGTGCTGGACCGTTCGCGCCATGAGAAAGCAATCGTTGATGATCGGCAGATCTGCTTGCAGCAGGTCGAGGTTCGCCCGGATGTCAGGCAGCGTCTCCGGCGGCAGCCGCATCCGGACTCCACCGGGGCGTAGCGCTCCTTTGCCGAAGCGGCTGCCACAGAGCCGCATCATCGTGTTGATCGCCGTGGTTCGGAGTCGGCCGTACGTCGTCGCTCCCTGCAGAAACCCGACGTCCGCCGCCATGCCGGCGAGCGTCGACAGGTGCATCGCGACCCGCTCGAGCTCGAGGGCGACCGCCCTGGCGAGCTCGACCTCGATGTCCAGCCGGCATCCCGCGAGGCTCTCGAGGGCGGAACAGTGCGCCCATGCGTGAGCGACGCTTGTATCTCCCGCGATGGTCTCGATGAGCGGGGTCAGGCTCCGCGGGTCACGCTCGAGGAGGCGGCGCTCGACGCCGCGGTGCTGATAACCGAGATGGATCTCCAGGTGATGCACCTGCTCCCCCAGGCACATGAAGCGAAAGGAGCCGGGCTCGATCACCCCGGCATGGATGGGGCCGACAGCGACCTCGTGCACCTCCTTCCCTTCGATCTTGTAGAACGGGTGCGAGCTCATCGCCGACTGCTCCTGCCCCTCGTAGCGGATCGGCTTGAGCCACGGATGTCCGGCGATCCGCACGCCGGTCTGCTCGTGGAGCTCGCGCTCGAAGCAGTGAAGCGCGGCATGCTCTGTCGTCATCGCGTGGTACCCGCGCTCCGCGGCCACCTCGGTCCTCGAGACGTGCAGGGCGCGGTCCGGCGCCTGAAGGACCGCCGTGACCGCGACACGGTCGACGTCGCGCCTGCCATACAGCGTGACCACACGCATGTCCGCGCGGAGCTGCTGCAAGAGCTCGTCGCGCCACGGCCCCGGCTCGAGCCTCGGGATCGCGCCCACGGCGACCTGGTGGACGGTCGTCGACTCTCTCACGGCCCCTCCAGGCAACCAGCCACCTGTGCGAGCAGCGCGTTGATGGGCGGCGGGATGTAGACGCCCAGCACGACCAGCGCGACGAGGAACCCGAGCTTGGGCAGCGCGACCGGCAGCGTCTGCCGAGGCCAGCTGCGCTGCCTCGTGGGCTCACCCCAGATCATCGGGAACACCGCTCGTCCCGTCGCCACGAACGTCATCGTGATCAGCACGCAGAAGGCGGCGAAGACGAGCATCTGCCCCGAGCCGACGAGGGCAGACAGGATCAGGAGCTCTCCGAGAAAGCTGCCGAACGGGGGGAAGCCGAGCAGGGCGAAGGTGCCTACCATCAAGAACCCACCGCTGTACGGGAGGTCCTCGATGAGGCCCGATATCGCGCGCGTGTCCTTGGTGTGATAGTGAGCCTTGATCGTGCCCGCCGTGAGGAAGAGGAGCGCCTTGATGAAGGCGTTGCTGAGGACGTAGAGCAGAAGTCCGTAGGACGCCGACTTGCCGACGCCGAGGCCGATCGCGATCACTCCGGCGTGGTTGATCGACGCATAAGCGATGAGGCGCTTCAGGTTGCGAGTCGCAATGATGCCGACCGTCGACACGACCACCGAGACGATGCCCATCGTGAGGAGCTCGCCTGCCAGAAGCGCCGCATGGGTCGGTCGGAGCACCTGAACGACGCGGAAGAGCGCGACGAGGACGCAGTTGAACTGGATGGCGCCGAGGAGCGCCGCGACGGCCGGCGGGGCTTCGTCGTAGGCCTCCGGAAGCCAGCTGTACATCGGCGCGAGGCCGAGCTTGGTGCCCAGCCCGAGGAGCGCCAGCGCGGCCCCGAGCTTCGTCCAGCTGTTCACCGGGAGCGCGGGAGGCGCGAGGAGGCGATCGAGGAAGAACGTCGGAGCCTGGCCGCCGGCCTCGAGCCCGCGCCCGAGGCAGATGAAGCCGACGAGGAGCACGCCGAGCCCGACGGACGAGAAGAGCAAATAGCGCCATGACGCCCGATGGGACGCGGGGATGCCGGGTCGCGCGATGAGGGGCGCGGCCGCGAGGGTGGTCGCCTCGAGCGCGATCCAGAGCAACACCAGGTGATTCGCGAGCAGCGCCGCGTTCGCTGCAGCCAGGAACAAGAGAGCCAGCCACACGAACCGCGCGATGTCCTTGCGGAGCGCCGGGGTCGTGTACACCCGATGCATCACGTACAAAGAGATGCCGAGGAAGATCGAGTCCACGACGGTCATGAAGAGCCGTGAAGTCGCGTCCACGCGAAGGAAGCCCCCGAGGAGGCCCGGGACGTCGGGGGGCGTCGCGGCTCCCATGATCGCGAGGGCGGTGGTGATCGCAGAAGCGCCGACCAGGACCAGCGTGGCTCGTTCGCGGGCGGCGCGCGCGAGGAGCGCCACGGATGCCAGCGCAGGAAGCAGGACGAGGGCGATCGAGCTCATAACGTGGGCCCCTCCACAGGGCTCTCGGGCTGCGCGACGGTGCTCGCGCCGAGCATCTTGAGGTACCAGCGATAGAGCGCGATCGTCACCGCGACGACGGCGACCTGACCGAGCTGAATGGCGAGCGCGTCATGCTCATGCGCACCGCTGAGCTCGAACAGGGCGATCGCGTTCTCGATGCGAAGAACGCCCACCATCTGGCTGAACGGACCGGATTGCGTCGATAGCACCAGGAAGCCGAGCAGCACCCCAGCCGCGGCCACCGCGACGAGCGTTCGCCGTTCTCCGTGCTCGGGGACGAGCGATTCGGAGAAGTTGAAGGCGAGGAGGACGATGCCGAGGGCGATCGTCCAAGAGAGCAGGTTCGGCGAGATGACGTCGTTGCGCTTGGGCGCGTTCTGCGATCGAAGCACGCGGTAGAGCGCGATCGGCGCGGCGAGCCCGCGCAGGAGGACCAGATCGCCCAGGGTGACCCAGTCGCTCACGGTGTCGAGGTCCGGATGCAGGCGGTACGCCACCCACGCCATCAAGAACCCTTGACAGGACAGGCCGAGCAGGCTCGTCCGCCACGTCGCGACGAACAGGGGGATGAGCAGCACGCCGAGCAGCGTATTCAAGAGAGGGCTCATTCGGGGGCCCCCGCCCGCCACACGGTCGCGAGGAGCGCGACGACGCCAGCGGCGAGCGCGACGACGATGTACTGGGGAACAGAGCGCAGCTTCAGCCGGGCTACCAGGGATTCGATCGTGCCAATCACGACGCCGGCCGCGAGGGTCAAGGCGAGGTTCGCGGTGGCGCAGGCCGCGCCGCCGGAGCCCGCCCACGGGTTGAGGAGCGTCGCGACGATGGACGCGCCGACGAAGAGCTTGATCGCGGAGCCGAGGTGGATGCACGCGAGATCCGGGCCGCTGTGGTCGAGGATCATGACCTCATGCACCATCGTGAGCTCGAGGTGGGTCGTCGGGTCGTCGACGGGCATGCGCGCCGTCTCGACCTGAAGCACGATGAGCATCGCCACGACCGCGGCGCCCCAGACGAACGCGGGTGCGCCGGCGTGGAGGTGCGGCGCCAGCGCCTCGTGCAGGGTACGTCGGCCCCCGACGAAGCTCAGCGCGCCGGTGACGAGGAACAGCGCAGGCTCGAGGAGCGACGAGAACACGGCCTCCCGCGCTGCGCCCATCCCCTCGAACGCGCTCCCCGTGTCGAGCGCGGCGAGCATGACGGCGACGCGGCCGAGCCCCCACACGTACGCGAACCACACGAAATCGAGCTGGAACGACGCGAGGGGCGTCGAACCGAGGAGAGGCGCGATGAGGGCGGAGCCCACCGCGGTCGCGAGGAACACGTACGGCGCGATCCGGAAGATCGGTGTCGTCGTCGTGCTGTAGACAGACGATTTCCGGAAGAGTCGCCTCACGTCATGGGCGAGCTGAAGGATCGGCGGTCCCTTGCGTCCGGACCACAGCGACTTCACGCGGTTGATCACACCGGTGAGGACGAACGGCATGACGACGAGCGCGGCGACGTTCGCGAGGCGGGTGAGCATCATCGGCCGACCCCTCCGATCACCATCGCGCCGATGATGACGAGCACGACGAACCCTGCGGAGAACGCGAAGCGCGGCTGTTCTGGGATGCGCTCAAACGCTTGAGCGATGAAGCTCTCTCCGTGCCCGAGCACCTCGAACATGCGTCGCTCGACGGCGTCGACGTGGTGTGTTGAAAGATGGCCGGGCTGCTGCGGGAATGGCCCTTCGGGCAGCCGCTCCCTTCGAAGCGACGGCAAGAAGGATGCGAAGATTCGCGTGAACTGCTCGGAGAACGAGCTCCCCGTGTACTGCATGCGAGCGGAGGTGGCGGTGGTTCCGCACCCCCACGTGACGCTCCGCCGCGCCGCCAGACCTCGACGCCAGCCGATCACGCCGGCGACGAGCAGGGCGCCGGCGAGCGCGCGGCTGGCCCATGCGAGCGGGGTGAGCAGGGCTGGCAGCGTGCTCGCGCTGGACTCGATGGGAAAGAGCCTCAGCGCGGCGCCTATCGCTGCGATGCCCAGGTCTGGAGCGACGCCGATGGCGATCACGAACGCGGCGTGAACCACCATGGGCCAGAGCATCGAACCCGGCGCGTCCTCGCCGACGTGGAGCCCTGGCTCCCGAGGCACGCCGAGGAAGGTGAGGCCGAAGGCCCGCGTCATCGACAGCGCGCTCACCGCGCCGACGAAGGCCAGCGCCGCCGCCGCAGCGATGGTCACCGCGCTGCCTTGACTGGAAGGCGCGCGCCCCGCGAGGAGCCCGGCGTAGATCAGGAGCTCGCTGACGAAGCCGTTGAGCGGCGGGAGCGCCGAGATGGCCAGGCATCCGATGAGGAAGAGGACGGATGTCCGCGGGAGGCGCTTCGCGAGCCCGCCGAGCCGCTCGAGATCGACGGTGTGCGCAGCGCGGTAGATCGCTCCAGCGGCGTAGAACAGGAGGCACTTGAACAGCGCGTGATTCAGGATGTGCAGGAGCCCGCCGCCGAAGCCGCACAGGGTCAGCGCGGGGACTCCCCAGGTCCATCCGAGGTATCCCACCCCGAGGCCCATCGCCGCGATGCCGACGTTCTCGGTCGACGAGTACCCGAGCAGGCGCTTCAGATCGCGCTCGGCCGACGTGGAGAGGACGCCGAAGAACGCGGAGAGCGCGCCGAAGCCGAGCACGCTCCATCCCATCCACTCGTCGGGTCGTCCCATGAGCAGCGTGAAGCGGAGAAAGGCGAAGAGGCCGGCCTTGTGAATCACGCCCGACATGAGCGCCGAGATGTGCGCCGGCGCCGCGGAGTGAGCCCGGGGAAGCCACGTGTGAAACGGAAAGAACGCGGATTTCAGCGCGAACGACACCCCGAGGAGCAGGAAGAGCGTCCCCCGCGCCGGGTCCTGGCTCGACAGGAACTCGCCGAACACGGCGAGGTCCATGGAGTCGGTCTTGCTGTGGAGCAGCATGAACGCCGCGACGAGGACGAAGAGCCCGACATGGGTTGAAATGAGATAGTTGAAGCCGGCGAAGCGGATCTTCTGGTTGCGGTAATCCCAGATGACGAGCAGCCACGCTGCGAGGGCGGCGATCTCCCATCCCAGCAAGAACACGAGGGCGTTCTGCACCGAGTAGATCAGCACGAAGGACAGCGCGACCATGTTCAAGAGAGCGAAGTGTGGGCCGCCGTTCCTCCCTCGATCGAAGTAGGGGCGGAGGTATCCGACGGCGTAGATCGTGCCGAGCAGCGTCATCGGAAGGGACCACGCGAGGAAGAACGCTCCGAGCGCGTCGACGCGGAACGCCATGCTGTCGATGGGCGTCGGCCAGCGCCACACGATCTCCAGCGCCTCGCCGCCTCGGAGGATGGGGACGGCCCTCGCGAGCGCGAGCGCGGCGGCCAGCGCTTGCGAGGCGATCGCGGCCGCGCCTCGCGCGCCGTTCGAGCGCAGGCCCAGCGAGAGCGCCGCCCCGACGAGCAGCACGGGCACGCTGAGGAGCAGAGATCCCGTCACCTTGCTGTCCTCTCGCGACGTCGGCTGGCGCGTCGCGCCGCGCCGGCAGGAGGTGAATTCCGCCGAATGATTGAAGCAGTCATATGGACTCCGAATGAGCGTGCGCGCGAAGAGCGTCGAGGATGGTCCAGCCAAACGCCGGCTTCGGCAGCACCATGGGTGGCAAGGAATGGCCGTCTGGCCCCAGCGCGGAGCGAAAGGACTGTGGTGTGCCCGTCACGAGGAGGATGAGGAGCTTCGGTCGCGCGCTCCGCAGCGACGTGATGAACGTCACGATGTCGCCGGGATCGAAGTCGTCGGGGAACAGGACCAGGGCGGTCGCCGCGGGCGCCATCCTGTGCGCGTCGTTCAATGTCCTTTTGCCGTTCGACGCAACCCCGGCCTGGCTGAAGTAGGCATGAAGCGCGTCGATCGTCTCCGGATTGTCCGCGACGACGGCGACGTGGAGCAACCTGGCGGAGGAGCGGTTTGCCATGGCTGCCCGGGCGTCTAGCAAGCCGTGGGCCGCCTCGTGAAAGGCGCAAGAACCTTGAGGACGCGCCTATCGCGATGGGAGAGCCGACGACCCTTTCGGAGAACAGCGGCACAAAACGACAGATTGACGCGACAAATGCGAACGGATTACGTGAATCTCGTCATGATCAGGCCGAATTTTGATGCGATGGCGCCTACTTGACCGCTCCGAGGGCCAGCCAGCGGAGGCAGCGTCGCGTCGGTCTCGACGCCGTCGGAGCGCGTCGCTCGACCTGGATTGGCCGCTTGCTACGCCGTCGGAGCGCGCCGCTCGACCTGGATTGGCCGCCTGGAGAGGCCGCATGGGTGACGCCGGATGCTGCCGGCGTCTCCCCGGCGCGCATCTCGCCAGGACCGTCCGCGCGCCTCGGTCAGGTCTGCCGCTCCGCGCGCTTGGCCTCGTCCCAGTAGCCGTCGAGCTCCTCCAGCGTGAGCGTGTCGTGGGACGCCTTGACAGGCCAGCCCCCGTGCCGCTCGATGACCCGCCGTTCGACGTGATCGAAGCGCCGGGTGAACTTGTCGATCGTCCGACGCAGGGCCCCCTCCGCATCGACGCCGGCGTGGCGCGCCAGGTTCCCGAGCGCGAAGAGCACGTCCCCGAGTTCCTCCTCGATCGCGGCGGAATCGCCGCCATCGAGGGCCCGATCGAGCTCCCCGAGCTCCTCGTCCACCTTCGCGCGCGAGCCCCGCGCGTCCGGCCAATCGAAACCCACGCGCGCGACCTTCTCTCCGACCCGCTGCGCCCGGGTCAGCGCCGGCAGGCTGCGGGGAACGCCGCCGAGCACGCCGCGGTCCTTCCCCTGCCTCGCCCGCTCGTCCGCCTTGATGCGCTCCCAGTTCTGAAGCACCTCGTCCGCGTTCTCGGCGCTCTCGTCCGCGAACACGTGGGGGTGGCGCCGCACGAGCTTCTCGCAGATCGCAGCGATCACATCGTCCGGCCCGAACGCCCCCTCGGCCCGGGCGAGCTCGGCCTGGAAGACGACCTGGAGCAAGAGATCGCCGAGCTCGGCGCACAGCTCCTTACGGTCGCCGCCGTCGATGGCATCGATGACCTCGCACGCCTCCTCGAGCACGTAGCGCCTGAGCGTCGCGAAGCTCTGCTCGCGATCCCAAGGACATCCGTCGGGAGCGAGGAGCCGCTGCATCAGCTCGACCATGCGCGGAAACGTACGACCGACCTGCTCGGGGAGCGGCGGTGCCTTCACGGGCTCGAAGGAACGAGGCATGCAGTGCTACTAGCGCAAACCGCCCCCGCTCCGGAAGCGGAGGCAGAGGAAGCGGAAGCGGACGCGGAAGAGGAGACGATGCAGGGCGCGCTATCGCAGAGCGTCATCCTGGCTTCCGAGGCCGTAGCATGAGAAAAGTAAGGAGGGCATCGAGGCGCCGACGACGAGGACGACCATGAAGAGCGCAGGCTATGTGGTGCTGCTCGCGATCGCCGGCTGCTCGCAGGGGGTGTGTCGGAGTATCGGGAGCGCGCCGGGCACGGCGCCGAACCCGGGAGCAGCTGCGGAGGAGCCCGTGACGGCGGCCCTGGTCAACAGCGGCGAGCAGGAGGTGCTGGACGAGGAGATCACCCCGCTGCGCAAGGGCGGGCGCCACCTCATCGCGGAGCCGCCGGACGACGCCGAGGAGGTGACGTACGCCGCATGGATCGCGGCGGCAGGGCTCGCCGCGCAGAACAGGCAGCCGCCGCCGGCCGCACCACCGGGGTTCACGCTACGGGCGGTCCGCGGGCGCGACCTGTGGGTGTTGTCCGAGGACGGCACGCGCCGCCGCGGCGCAGCCGCGGTCGTGCTGCGCGTAGGAGCGGCCGTGCCGTTGATCGTCGAGGCGCCGCACACGTTCTTCGATCGGGGAACGCTGCCCGTCGCGCTGGCCATCTTCGAGGCGCAACGGGCGCGCGCGCTGCTCGTGAATACGTCGCACCGGTACGGCGGGGGTCCCAACCCACGCAACGCCAGCGCGGACGAAGACGGCGCAGAAGGCGGGCGCCCCAACCTGGGTGCCGCTGTCGGGGGCGGGCGCAACCCGGGTCACACCGCGGATGGTGACGAGAGCACGGAAGGCGCTGGTGGCGAGGACGGCGGTGATGAAGCCGTCGACGGCAACACCACGCAGGACGGCGCCCAGGGCACCGGCGGCAGCGCTCGTGGAGATAACCGTGCTTCCCGAGAGCGGCTGATTGCGTCGCTCGCCTTCGCAGACGTAGCCCACGCCGAGCGTTCGTTCTTCCTGTCCGTGCACCGGGCGCTGCTCCAGAGCTTCCCCGGCACGCCCACCGTGCAGCTGCACGGCTTTCAAGACCGTTCGGCTCCGAATGCCGCCATTATCGCCAGCGCGGTGGGGCACGGCGCCGCGCTGGACCGACTGCTCGCCCCTCTACGGGCGATCATCAACGAGGGAAAGGTCCTCGCCTACCCCACGGAGATTGATAGGTTGGGGGGTGCCACGAACGTGCAAGCACGCTGGTCGCGTCAGATGGGCGCACCATTCTACCATGTTGAGATGTCCCGAACGCTGCGCGACAAGCTGATCGCGGATACGGATTTCCGGCGCCGCTTCGCGGCGGCCTTCTCGGGGCCCACAGTCGGAACAAGCCGGATGCGCGACCCGGGTTGACCACAACGGCATTGTCTGCAACGACCCGGCGCAACGGATGCCAAGCGCGCTCTCTGCACGACGAGCCGCTCCAGATCGTCCCAACAACCGGTGAAATATCGGCGTCCGCCGATCAAACGCAATCGGCGTCACCCGGGGCTGATCCATCGGCGATCGACACCACATCCCCCGTTCGTGAGGGGCGCGCAGCGCCCCATGAACACTTCGCCCGCCCGCGCCAGCTCCCCCAAACGGATGTTCCCATGCGACGGCAACGACGCGTCGGAGCCGCCCTTCCTATTCCGGACCGCTGTGGAGATCGCCGCCCGACATCTACACCGTGAGCCCGAAGTCCCTCGTGCTGGCGCCGTGGAACGTGCACATCCACCACGTCCCCGCCGGAAATACCACACTGCGTACCCCGGCGCGCCACCGCTCGAGCGCCGCGCGGTACGACGCGCGAAACGCCCGCACAGCGGCGCCAGCGATTCGTCGTACGTCCCCCTGCTCGCGGCCGACTGCAAAGGTCGGATTGCGTTCACCCAGCGCCTCAAAGCTCGTTACGCGCTCGTACGGCGAGATCGTGGTGACTCGCTCAGCACCAAGAAAACGGCGCCCCTGCTGCTGAAGCGCAGAATGGGCCTGCGCCTCCCGTACGTTGAGTTCAACTGCAACCTCGTGGCGAAAGTCATCGATGCTGTCCTGCTCTACCGCCGGCGGCAACGCGAGAGGTAACGTCACTTCCTCGGGCCACTGTGGATTTTCCGGGTCCAGATACGCCACGGGACGCGCCGCTCGCAGCACGCCGCAGCCGAGCTCTCCCACATCGACTTTCGCCCCCGGCCACTCACGCGCATGCCGGACGAGGCCAGCGGCTACAGGGTTTGCGAGTACGTACGCTATTTTTTCCACCACGGCAGCGCGCGTCAGGAGTCGCACGACGCTCGTGGCTTCGTGGTCCCATACCGGTCCTTCCCATGCGCGAAGCACCTTGGTCCCGAGCGCCACAATACGATGAAAGAACTGCAAGAAGCGCGGCAGGACGCCATTCACGTCCGTCACGACCAGGTGCAGATGCGTTGACATCGCGCAGAACGCGTGAACCTCGATTCCGAAGCGCGGGGCCGAGACCGCGAGCGAGTAGACCAGGAGCTGGGTGATGGCTGCGTCGGGGCGAAAGAGCAGGTGCCGACGCAAGACGCGACGGGTGATCATATAGGTAGCGCCGGGCGCGATCTCGCGGGGGTGGCTCATGGCCCGTCCACATCAACAAACGCTGTGCCAGAGATCGCAGTCAATCATTTCAAGGAATTGCGGCGCCCCGCAGGTGGCGGCTCCTACGCCAGGGGTGGCGGCCGCCATGCCACTCGGATCGCCCCACCTGGGTCGAGTCCACGGAATCCAGAGTCCACAACCTGGGTCGGGTCCTCGCGGTCCTCGCCGCCCAACCTGGGTCGGATCGCGCGGGGGTTAGGTCGCGGGTCGGGTCGGGTCCCGGGTCGGCGTCAACCTGGGTCGGGCCGCCGCGCGCCGCCGCCAACCTGGGTCGGGCCGCCGCGCCGCGCCGCGGGCCACGCCGCGCCGCGGGCCGCCGCCGCCGCCAACCTGGGTCGGGCCGCCGCGCCGCGCCGCGGGCCGCGCCGCGCCGCGGGCCGCCGCCGCCGCCAACCTGGGTCGGGTCGCGAAAATTACACGAGCAGCGCCGGAATCTGGTCAGGTCCGAACGCGGCCGCGCCGCGCGGCGCCGTTGAGAACGTCGGTTGCACGGTCGGATCGGCCCGCAGCGCCGGAAAGCGCTCGAGCAGGAGGGACACGCCGATCCTCGCCTCCATCCGCGCAAGCGGCGCCCCGACACAGTAGTGCGGACCGCCGCCGAAGTTCAGCATCCCCACGGGTCGTCGATGGATGTCGAAGGTCTCCGGTCGCGGGTAGATCTCCTCGTCGTAATGGCGAGCGATCAGCGACAGGTAGAGGATCGTCCCCGCAGCCAGCGTCTCGCCGCCGATCGTCGCCTCACGCTCGACGAACCGCACGATGCCCGCCGCGCTGTTGCACCAGCGGGTCGACTCCTCGATGGCCTGCGGCAGGAGCGAAGGTTGCTGACGCAGCTGGTTCATCGCGTCGGGGTGGGCGAGCAGCGCCACGAGCAGGTTGGCCAGCATCCAGCTGGTCGTCTCGTAGCTGGCGAGGATCAACGTGAGCACGACCCCCTCGCACGCCTCCACACCACCCAGCCCCTCCGCGACGATCGCCCGCGCGATCTCGCCGAGCAGCGTATCGCTCGGGTGCGCCACCTCGCGCTCAGCGATCTCCCGGAGCTGCGCCTCCATCGCGGCGTGGGCGCTCCGTCCTTCGGCCATGACGACGGGATCCTGCGGCATCACGACGCTGCGGATCATCTTGCGAATCAGCACGTCATTCTCGGCGATCCGCTCCTCCGGGAGCCCGAAGAGGGCGCTCGTCACGCCCATGGGCATCGACATCGCAAAATCATCGAAAAGATCCGCCCGCTCCTTCCGCACGAGCCGTTCCACGACCCTGCGCGCCACCGGGGTCACGGTCGCCTCCTCGTAGCGGGAGATCACGCGTGGGGAGAGGACCGCGTTGAAGAGCCGCCGCATGCGCGTGTGCGACTCACCGCCAAGTGTCACGAGCGTCCCTTTCATGATCCCGGTGTCGTAGGCCCGGGTGCTGAAGGTCTCGCTGTCGCGCAGCACCGCGGCCACATCGGCCCCGCGGAGTACGACCGGCACGCCGAGTCCCTCGTCGAAATAGACGGAGTGCTCCCTCGCCGCAGCGGCGAGATGGATCCCGAACGCCGAGGGGTCTTTCGATGTGAAAGAAAATAGATTTTTACGAGGCAGCATACATAAAACTTAGTATTCCATCTCGAAACACGAATCAAGCCGCTTTGCCATGACTTCGACTGGGACGTAGGTGTGGAAGAGCGGTTATTGCGGACGCTTCTCCCACGTTGACTTCGCGTGCGGGCCCTGTAGGTGCCCCCGCCTGGTCTTGGGTCACGCCCGCACCGTGGTTGTGTCGCTGTCGCCGTGGTTGTGTCGCTGTTGTCGGCGATCTGCGGCGATCGACGCTGATGACGGTCGCCCTACGCACGCCATAGAGCGGCGCCTTCATGGCGCTCGATCAGGCGGTGACACGCCGCGAACGTGCCGAGATCCGTCCACGGTGGTTCGCCGAATCCCTGGCGACGAAAAGCTGCTCAACTCGGGAGCTCTACCCGACCCGGGTTGAAGGCGGCGGGAGCTCTGCCCGAGCTCTACCCGACCCGGGTTGAAGGCGGCGGGAGCTCTGCCCGAGCTCTACCCGACCCGGGTTGAAGGCGGCGGGAGCTCTGCCCGAGCTCTACCCGACCCGGGTTGAAGGCGGCGGGAGCTCTGCCCGACCCGGGTTGAAGGCGGCGGATACCGCGGACGAAGGCGCCGTGACCGATCATGGCATCGAAGCCCGGCCGTCGTCGGGCCGGTCACCGAGAGGATGGATAGATTCCATCGTCTGCCTTGAGAAAGCGCCGGAAGCGGCCAGCAGGCGCGAGCGCATCCGTCATGGACGTCCGCCAGGCCCCATGAGCCGAGCCAGACACTCCTCCTGCCCCCCCGCACGGCGCCTATGGCAGGAGCACAAAAAAACAGAGCGCCCATTCGACGGTGGGGGGGAAACCGTCACGGGCGCTCTGCTTGCGCCTCTTGCAGGAGGCGAGCCAAGGACGCCCCTGCCTGATTTCAGATGCTTTTCCTGCAGCGATAGACGTGCACCTTGCGGTCGTGGAATCGCAGCTTGCAGCGCTGCGATCGGAGCGTGGCGGCCTTCGGCCACCGGCTCGCCGGAACCGCGCCGATCAGCTGGAGCCGTTCCGCTCTCCCGGCGCCTCCCGTCCCCCGCCGACGCCCCACGACGGCCGGGCGTTGAGCTCCTCAACGTCGGTTCCAATCATCTCCGTGTAGCTGCGACCCATCGCCTCGAGCTCGGCGCTGCTCAGCACGTCCTCGATCCGGGCGAAGCCCGCCGGCGCTCGCTGCTCCACCATCGAGAGGACCCGGTCGGCGCCCATCGCTCGGTTCGCGAGGACGAGGGAGCTCGTCGGCGGACGGCGCGCAGCTTCATAGGCGGCGAGCGCCTCTTCGGGGGCGCTCGTCTGGGCGAGGTGCCAGGCCAGCACGCGAGCATCGAGGATTGCCTGGGAGGCCCCGTTGGAACCGACAGGGTACATGGGATGTGCAGCGTCGCCGAGCAGGGTGACCCGGCCAGCGCCCCACCACGGCAGCGGATCGCGATCGATCATGGGATACTCGAAGATGACGGGCGCCGCGGCGATGAGCGCCGGAATGTCGAGCCAGGAGAAGCGCCACGCCGCGAAGTGGGGCAGCACGTCCTCCAGGCGTCCTTGCCGGTTCCAGCTCCCCGGCGCGACCGCCGCCCCCTCGTGCAGCCGCACCTCCGCCACCCAGTTGATCGCGGCCCGGCCGCGGAGCTCCGCGCGGCGGGAGATGGGATACGCGACGAACTTGGCGGCCAGGTTGCTGCCGGCCATGATCATGCTGCGCCCCCCCAGGAACGGCTCGCCCTCGGTCACGCCGCGCCACATGTGAATGCCGTTCCACCTGGGCGGCCCCTCCGCCGGGTGGAGCTGCGCGCGAACCACGGAGTGGATGCCGTCGGCCCCGACAAGCACGTCCGCAGGGACCACGTCGCGCTCACCGGTCCGCCGATCCCGCACCGTGACCTGCACCTCGGACGTCGTCTGCTCGAACTTCTCCACCGCCAGCCCGACGCGCACGCTGGAGGCCCCCAGGCGCCGCTGCACCGCCGCGAGCAACATCAACTGGAGCTCACCACGGTGGATCGACACCTGTGGCCAGCGATACCCGGCGGAGATACCCCGCGGATGGCCCCAGATCCGACCGCCGAACCGATCGTGGTGCACGAGCTCGGCGGTCGGGATCCCTGTCGCCACCAGCGCGTCTGCGAGGCCAAGCTCCGTCAGCTCTCGCACGGCGTGAGGGAGGAGGTTGATGCCGACGCCGAGCGGCCTGATCTCTCGCGCGGCCTCCACGACACACGCATCGATGCCGGCCGCGTGCAGGCTCAGGGCCGCCGTCAGCCCGCCGATCCCCCCGCCCGCGATCAACGCCCGCATCACGCGACGCTCGCACGGCGCGCCGGACGCGGCAACGACGCTCGTGGCGCCCGCGACCGCGGCGCCGAACCCGGGTAAGATCCTGGAACGAGGGACATACCATGCGATTGCTCGTCTCGATGGACTCTTGGGGTGCGAGGCTGCTCTCGGTGCTGGCGATCGCGCCTGCGCTGAGCTGCGGTGGAAACGTCACGTCCGCTGAAGGCTCGGGCGGCGGCACAGGTGAAGGCGCCTCCAGCAGCACAGGTGAAGGCGCCTCCAGCAGCACAGGTGAAGGCACCTCCAGCAGCACAGGTGAAGGCACCTCCAGCAGCACAGGCCAAGGCGCCTCCAGCAGCACAGGAGGCCTGCCACCGGAAGGGTTTCCGTTCGCTTGCGACGATCCGGAGCCCATCATCGTCGCGGACCAGAACACCGGGTACGTGCGCTGCGCCGACGGCTGGATCCACCGCGCGGAGGTCGTCACCTGTCCCAGCCCGCTCCCGCGTGCCAAGGCCTGCGCGGACCCGAGCGGCGCGACGGGGAACTGCACCTCCGACGCCGACTGCACCGAGCAGCCACACGGCTACTGCGACGTCATGACCGGAGGCGAGGTGGCTCCAGGGTGCTTCTGCCAGTACGGGTGCACGACCGACGCCGACTGCGGCGAGGGACAGATCTGCCTGTGCGGCGATCCGGTCGGGCGGTGCGTGCCCTCGCGGTGCACCAGCGACCAGGACTGCGGAAGGCTGCTCTGCTCCAGCTACGTCCTGCACCCCGGATGCGGCGGGACCGCCTTCGCGTGCCAGACGCCCGCCGACGAGTGCGCCAGCGACCAGGACTGCTCAGGGGACGAGCAATGCTCGCTCGAGGCCCTGCGGCACACCTGCACGGCGGAGATCTGCGCGATCGGCCGGCCGTTCCTCGTGGAAGGCGTCGTGCGCACCGCGCAGCCCGCCGCGCGCGACGACTGGCGGACCGCCGCTCCGGACGCGCCGCCTCGCCTGGAAGAGCTGTCCATCGAGCAACGGGCGGCCCTCGCCGAGCACTGGACCCGCGCCGCCCTCCTCGAGCACGCGTCGATCGCCGCGTTCGCGCGCTTCGCGCTGCAGCTCCTGTCGCTCGGCGCGCCGCCGGCGCTCGTCGGTGCCGCGCAGGCGGCCATGGGCGACGAGGCCGACCACGCGCGCACGTGCTTCGAGCTGGCCAGCGCGTTCGCCGGCCGCGGCGTCGGCCCAGGGCCGCTCGCCATCGACGGCGCCCTCGGCGGCGAAGGCGCCCGCGAGATCCTCGTGACGACCCTCCGCGAGGGGTGCATCGGCGAGACCATCGCCGCGATCGAAGCGGCCGAGGCCGCCCTCCACGCGACCGATCCCTCGGTGCGGCGCGCGCTCGAGAAGATCGCCGAGGACGAGACGCGGCACGCCGAGCTCGCCTTCCGGTTCGCGGCCTGGGCCCTCGACCGCGATCCTTCCCTCGCGAGCGCCATCATCGACGAGCTCGCCGCGGCCTCCGCGGAGCTCCCCGCCCCGAGCGAGGCCAGCCACCGCGGCCCGCTGCTCGGCTTCGGCGTGCTCTCCCCGCAGCACCGGCGCGCGATCCGGGAGCGCGCGCTCGCTCAGGTCATCGCGCCCTGCGCGCGGGCGCTGCTCTCGCGCGGCGGCGGCGGCATCGAGCGCAGCCGCCCGCGCCCGGCGGACGGCCGTCAGCGCGAGGAGACCGACAGCTTGGCGACGAACAGCTGACCGTCCTCGGCCTCGACAGGGCAGTTCAGGAGCGCGAAGTCGGCGCCGGACGCGCCTGCGAGGAACACGTCCGTCCCGGAGACGGCGAGCGCCAGGATCCGCTGGAGCGCAGGGCCGCCGAGCGCGTCCAGCCACTCGACCTCGCCGTCCGTGGCCCGGAGCCGCGCGAGGAAGGCGTTCCCCTCGCCGGCCTCCCCGCCGATCTCGACGTCATCGACCTTCATCTGCTGATCGAAATGCCCGGCCACGACGATCTTTCCGAGCTCGTCGACGCCGACGACCTGCGCCGATTGCGCCCCGCTGCCCCCGAGCTGCTTGGCCCACGTGGCGGCGCCGCTCCGGTCGAGGTGCGCGGCGAAGCCGTCCTCTCCTGTGGAGGCGATCTCTCCGGCGAGATCGATCTGCCCCTCGAACGAGCCGGTCAAGACGACGCCCGCCTCGTGCATCGCCACGGCGCTGGTGCGCTGATCGCCGCGGAGAGCGGCGTAGTGTCGATACCAGACGTCCGCCCCCTCGGCGCTCCATCCATCGCAGATCCACGACGCCGGAAACGACGCCAGGAGCGCGTCGATCCCGTCCGAGGCCGCGCCGCCGGGCGGCAGCGCGCTCTCGAAGCCGGGGAAGCCCACGCTCACGCGGCCCTCGAAATCGGCGATCACGAAGGCATCGCCGGAGGCCACGCGGAGATCGCGAGGCCAGAAACGCGCTCCCTCACGGCCCGCAAAGACGCCGCTGCACGGGTTCAGGAGGGTCTGCGCATCGTAGCTGGAGAACCCGATGTCCAGCCCGCCCTGGAGCGACGTCAGGACGAAGACGCGGTCGCCCTCCGCCGCGACCGCCTTCGCCTCGTCAAGACCGCTGGACCCGTGCGTCACGCACGCCGCTACCCCGTCGGGATCGCTCTTGTCGAGCCGCGCCACGAACGCGTCGCCGGCGCCCTCGGGCAGCCCGCAGTCCGCGCCGAACGACAGGCTGCCCGTGAAGTCGCCCGCCACGTAGACGCTGCCGCCGTCCAGCGCGATCGCGGTCGCCTGGTGGACGTGGGTCGCTGTGTCGTTCTCCGCGTTCCCGAAGCGCTCGCTCCACACGTGGTTCCCGTCCCGCGCGAGGTGCGCCACGAAGACGTCCTTGCCGGCGCCGCCCGCCGTGAGCGGGGCGCCGCCGGCAACGGTGAGGTCCCCCTTGAAGCCGCCCGCCAGCCACAGCGTGCCGTCCTCGTCGGCCGCGATCCCGCCGAGCGTTGTCTCGGCGCCACCGAAAGACATCGCCCACTGGCACGTATAGCCGGGCTCGCTGAACGAGCCGCCCCCGACGCCTTGCTCGTCGATGAGCTGAATGCCCACGATCTCCGCGCAGCCCGCGCTGCTCGCCGCGACGAGAGAGCTCGCCAGCCACAGCCGAGCGCGCCTTTCGAGCCTCATCGTCATCAGAACGCCCCGACGACGGAGCCACCGACGACGCCCGGAGCGAGCTGGACGCGGGCGGCCGCGCGCGGCCCGTCCGAGGGCAGCGTCAGCCAGAGGACGGCCGTGCCGGCGAGCGCCACGCTCGCGGCGATGAAGGAGAAATCGGACACTGTCGCATACGACATCGCCTTGCTGGCCAGATCGGGCACCGGCTGCGCGCAGTCCCGGTAACGCCTCGGGTTCGCGCACGCCGTCTTCGCCGCGTCGTCGACCTTGTCCCACGTGGAGATAGCCAGGCCACCGAAGGTGCTTCCGAGCGCGATGCCCGCCAGCGTGAGCCCGCCCGTCACCCACATCAGGTTCCGGTGGATCGGATCCGGCCTTGCGTCGTAAGGCGTCGGCCTGCGCGGCTCGATGTCGCCGGTGGAAGGCGCGGGATCCTGCGCTGCCGCGCTGGGCGCGAGCGCCCTCACGGGGACCTCGACGGCCTCTCCCGGCCGCGTCACCTCGACGTCGCGCGCGAGGGCGTACCTCGCGGGCGCAGCCGCGATGACCTTGCGCTTCCCCGGCTCGACAGGGCGGGCCGCGCTGGCCCCTTTCGCGGCCACGCCGTCGCGCGTCACCGGGAGCGCCTTCACGTCCTCGGACACCTCTGCGGCGGTCTGCTCGGCCCGTGCCACGCCCGCCTGCGCGCAGGCGGCCAGCGTCACGAGGAGCCCGAGCGCGGGCTGACCGAGCCCCCTTCGCCCCGCGCGCCCCACACCCTTTGCGGAGCGCCGGGAGCCTCTGCTGATCGCTTCAGGCATCGAGTCCCCTGGAAGGTCGGCGAGCGACACCTGCTTCAGGTCCCCGCGCTGGACCACGATGACCGATAACAGGGCACCGCGACGAGCGCCAGACGAAAGACCCCCGCGCCAGCCGCCACGCCGCGTCCCTTGCGTGCCTCTTGCGCGTCCCTTGCGTGCCCCTTGCACGTCCCTTGCGTGCCCGTTGCGCCCGTTGCGCCCGTTGCGCCGTGTTCGCGCTTCGACGCACGCGGCCTTTGCGCTAGCGTTCCGCTCTCGGTTCCTCGCGGTTCCTCGCGGTTCCTCTGGTTCCTCGCGGTTCCTCTCTGTTCCTCTCGGTTCCGGTCTCGCCCTCGCTCCCAGGTCGTCGAGCGTGCCGGCTGGAGCGCCCTCGCGAACAGGTGCCCTGATGTCCTCCGTGCCAGCCCCCAAGAAGAAGCGGTCCAAGAAGAGCGCGCGCTCGCTGCCTCGCAGGGACGAGGAGTGGATCGGCGGCTTCTTCTCCCTGCGCGCGTTCGTGCACGAGGGCGACGACGCGTACCGCCCCGAGGCGGTCGTCTGGATGACCGAGCGCGGCTTCGTCCTGAGTTGCGCCGCGCTGCGCCCCGGCGACGTCGTGACGGGCGCGGTCGACAGCTTCGAGGCCGCCGCCAGAGGTCCCCTGGAGGGCAAGCCGCGGCTGCCCGAGCGCGTGCGCGTGGCCTCGCCGGCGCTCGCGGAGGCCCTGCGGGCGCGGCTCGGCCCGGAGGTCGAGGTCCGCGTCGCGCCCACGCCGGAGATCGACGTCGTGGCCGAGGACCTGGAGGCGCACCTCGGCGCGCGGGACGGCCGCCTGACGCCGAGCTTCCTCGGGGGCGGCATCGAGGCGCCGGCGATGGCCTCGTTCTTCCGCGCGGCGGCCGCGCTCTACCGCGTGACGCCCTGGAAGGCGGTGCCCAGCGACGCCGACATCATGGCGCTGTCGATCCCGTCGCTCGGCGCGCGCGATCTCGCGCTGTGCGTCGTCGGGCAGGCTGGCCAGAGCCACGGCGTCCTCCTGTTCGAGAGCGCGCGCGGGTTCGCGCTCTACCTGGCCGAGACCGCCAAGCTCCCGGACGCGCCGCCCGCGTCGCTGCCGGCGAGCTTCTTCTCGCTGAGCTTCGATCGCGCGAGCGACCTGCACCCCGCGCTGCGCGCCGAGGTCGCCGAGCAGCGCTGGGAGCTGGCCGACCCGGACGCCTACCCCACGCTCGCGATGGTCGACGAGGACCTCATCGGCCGCAAGCCGACGCCGAAGGAGCTCACCGCCTCCGAGGCGCTCGCGCTCGGCCTGGTCGAGCTGATGAAGCGGCGCAAGGAGGTCACGAGGGCGTTCCGCGGCGGCGACCCGGTGGAGGCGAGCTACGTCGTGGAGACGCACGCGGGCCCGGTGGAGGTGCTCTTCCGCGCGCCCCACCCGGAGCGGAGCTGATCCCGGCGCCGGCGCCGGCGATCATCAGTCAGGGCTCGGGCGATCCGACGGGCGAGCGCAGCAGCGGGGAAGCCCCGCCCTCAGCGAGCGACGAGCCGGTAGAGATCGGCGTTCACGATGAACTCGCAGAGGACGTTGCCGAGCTGGAGCATGTCGCCGCTGCGGAGAGGCACGCCGTCCCCGGACGGCGCCAGGAGCCGGTCGTTCAGGAAGGTCCCGTTGGTGCTCTTTCTCGCGTGGAGCATCGGGGTGTCCGCGACCAGCACCGAGATGTGGGCGTGGACCTTGGACACGGACGCGTCGCGGAGCACGACATCGCTGTTCAGCGCCCGCCCGATGAGGATGCGATCCTGCCAGGGGCTCTCGGGGCGCTTCGCCACCGGCAGGAGCTCGCAGCCGTGCGACGTGGCGATCATCCCCGACGAGATCCGGTGACGGGACGAGATCGGCTGGCCGCTCATGCCAGGCGAGGTCCCGGCGACGAGGGTCTTGAACGACGGGGGAGGTTGGTCATCGGGGCCGAGCTCCCGGAGCAGCCAGGCGTGCGGGTACTTCCGATCGAACGCCATCCGTGAAATCGCCCGGCTCTGAGCACAAAGCGCCGCGAAGGTCAACATGACGAGATCTTCCCCCAGGTTCCGGGCCGTTCGAGAGAGCCGAGCTCCCCGAGCGGCGCATCGCCCAATTCGGCGGGGCCCGATAGGCCCTTATACATCAGGAGACGACGGAATCACCGGACGCCACGAGACACCTTCGAGACGACCCCCGGCGCTGAACGGACTACATCGTCGGCGCTCGCCACACTCGGCTCCCGCGCGGGCAGCTCCGCCGTGCGACGCGCCGCTTCTCCCGTGCCGACGGGACCTCCCGGAAGCTCTCCGGATCGGGAAGCGTCAGGCGGCGCACCTCGCCCCTCCCCTGAGCTCACAGTTCGTCCGGCGACGATCCCCTATTGTATATCGTCCGTCGTGAGCCAGAGTCCGCCCAGCGCACGCGGGAGCGCGACGACGCCAGGCGCGCCGCCCGCGGCCAAGGCGGGCCCCTCCGACGCGGAGCTCGTCCTGGCCGCGCGCGCGGGGGAGCGCTGGGCGCAGGAGGCGCTCTTCCTGCGGCACGTGCCGTACGTCTCGGGGATCCTCTGGCGCCTGATCCCGAACCGCGCGGACCTCGACGACGTGGTGCAGGACGTGTTCTTCACGGCGTTCGTCTCCCTCCACAAGCTCGAGAACCCCCAGGCCTTCGCCTCGTGGATCGCCTCGATGGCGGTGCGGCTCACGCACAAGCAGCTGCGGCGCCAGCGCATCGCCGAGCGGCTCGGGCTCGCGCGCCGCGGGGAGGTGTCGTTCGACGACGTCGTCGGCGCGGACTGCCCGCAGGACGTCGCCGTCGAGGTGCGGCAGCTCTACGCGCAGGTCGAGGCGCTCCCGGTCGCCGAGCGGGTCGCCCTCCTGCTCCGGCGCGTCGAGGGCATGTCGCTGGAAGAGGTCGCCGAGGCGACGGGCGCGTCGCTCGCGACCGTCAAGCGGCGCATCGCGGCCGCCGAGGAGCGCCTCTCGGCGCAGGCCGGGCGCCCGCGCAAGCCGGGCGCGTGACGGCGCTCACGGCGCGCCCGCGACCGGCGTGAAGACGAGGCGCCGATCGAGGTCTCCGGCGCCGAGCTGGCCGCGATCGTTGAGCCCGGCGCACAGGACCGCGCCGTCGCGCTTCCGCGCGCACGTGTGGTGCCGCCCGGCCGCGACCGACGCCCAGTCGGAGGCGTCGCCGACGCGCACCGGCGTCGTGTGATCGCTCATGTCGCCCAGGCCGAGCTGGCCCTCCAGGTTGTAGCCCCAGCAGTAGAGCTCGCCGTTCGCGCGCACGCCGCACGTGTGGAAGGTGTCGATCGAGAAGCTCACCCAGTCGTCGAGCGCGCCGACGCGCGCCGGCGCCCGGAGGATCTCCTCGTGCCCGACGCCCGCCTCGCCGAACGAGTTCTCGCCCCAGCAGTACAGCGCGCCCTCGTGGCCTCCGCGTCCTGCGTCGCGCAGCCCGCAGGCCCCGTTCTGGCCGGTGCGGACGTCGATCCAGTCCGCGGCGTCGCCGACGCGGCGCGGATCGCGCAGCTGTATCTCGGCGTCGTCGCCGAGGCCGAGCTCACCCCTGGAGTTGCGCCCCCAGCAGTAGAGGTGGCCCGGCGCGCGGATACCGCAGCTGTGGCCCTGGCCGCCGTCGACGAGCGTCCAGTCGTTCGCCGACCCGACGCGCGTGGGCTGGTCGCGGTCGACGCCATCCTCGGGGAAGGGATCGTCGAGGCCGAGCTGGCCCTCCTCGTTGTCGCCCCAGCACCAGAGCGCCGCATCGACGTCCACCCCGCACGTGTGCAGGTACGTGCTCCCGATCTGCGCCATCCGCGCCGCGCTGCTGACCAACGCCGGCGTGACCTGGGAGGCAGCGGACCCGATCCCGAGCTGCCCCTCGCCGTTCGCGCCCCAGCACCACAGGCTGCCGTCGAGCCGCCTCGCGCAGCTGTGGAGCTCGCCGATGGCGCTCTCGGCCCAGCCGTCGCCCTCGACCGCGGCCGGGGTGGTCCGGTCCTCCGTGTCCCCGACGCCGAGCTGCCCCGCGTCGTTGGCCCCCCAGCAGGAGAGCCGCCCGCCCTGGATGACGCACGTGTGGTACGGGCCCGCGACGAGGCCGTCGACGCGCAGGACGGTGTCCTCGGCAGCGCCGCCCGCGCCGGCGCCCGCTGCACCGGCGCCGCCCGCACCCGCTGTTCCAGCGGCGCCGGCGCCGCCCGCGCCGGCGCCGCCCGGCCCCGCCTCGAGGACGACGCCGCTCTGGGTGCACGCCCCCACGGCGACGGCGACGGCGATCGCGCGCCACGCCCGCGGCCGCGTCGAGCGCCGAGTCAGAACACCACCCCAGCGCCCAGCGCGGCGAGCACGCCTGGGCCGCCCGTGCTCGTGACGACCGCGTCGCCCGCGAGCGCCTCCACCCTCATGAAGGGCGCGAGCGCGCCGACGCTCGCGCCGAAGCGCACGGGCCGCACCTCGACGTCCGCGGTCACGCCGAGCGCGCCGAACGCGCTCGGCCCCCCGAAGCGCGACGCCGACGCGCCCTCCTCGGCGCGCCCCTCGAACAGCACGTAGCCAACCTCGACGGCCGCCTCGAAGCCGAGCCGTGCGCGCCCCGTCCGCGCGACGTACGCCGACAGCGAGGCGCCGCCGCCCGCGGCGTGCCCGAGCACCGTCCCGAGCGCGGCGGACGCGGGCAGCGCCTCGCGCGCGTACACGAACACCGAGCCAGCGAGCCAGGGCAGCACGTCCCGGCGGAGGAAGAGCGCGCCCCCGAGCTGCACCTGGCCGCCGCCGTACGCGTCCACCGTCGCGCGCACGCCGATCTCGTTCGCGCGCCGATCCGCTCCGCCGCCCGCGCCCGGCGCCTCGCGGACCCCGCCCGCGGGCGCCGGCGCCGCCGTCGGCGCCGGCGCGGCGCTCGCCATCGCGGCCCGCCGCCTCAGCGTGGGCTCGACCCAGCTCGCCCGGAGGAGCTCGTCGGCGGCGATCGCGAGCGCGAGCGCGCGGCCGTCGTCCTTCAGCCCGGCCACGTCCACCGTGCGCTCGAGGCGCTTCTGGGTCACGGCATCGTCGATGTGGACCGCGGCGACGCCTTCCGGCGAGATGCGGATGGTCACGCGCGCGATCGCCCGCTCGCGCCCCGCGCCGCGCGCGTCGGGCGAGGCGCCCGCCTCGAGCCGCGCGCAGAGGTCGGTGCGGGCGAGCTCGGCGGCCAGGTCCACGAAGATCGCGCGCTCGAGCTCCGGCGTCGCTCCCTCGACGAGCACGGCGATCGGCGGCGCATCGCCGCCGCAGGCGTCTCCCTCGGCGCGCGCGACCCCGGCGGAGGCGGCGAGGAGGGCCGGAAGCACGAGCCCGCGCCCCGCCGCCATCACCGCGGCGCGCAGGCGGCCTTCACGGCGGCGACGTGGACGCCGCTCGGGTAGGTCGTGAGGTAGCGACGTCGGGCCTCTTCGCACGCGGCTCGTTTCCCCTGGCCATCGTAGAGCCGGACGAGGCGGGCGAGCGCATCTTCGTGGACCGACGAGCCTGCCGCCGACGAGGCGGCGGTCTTGAGCGCGTCCTCGGCGTTCGTGCCCTGGCCTCGCTCCATCTCGATGCGGCCGAGCTCGAGCGCCGCGATCTGCGCGCGCGCGTCGCCGGGGTGCCTCGCAACGAGCTGCCGGTACAGCGTCGCGGCGCGCGCGAGATCCCCTGCCCGCCGCGCCTGGTTGGCCGCCTCGAAGAGCCTCTGCGCGGCGTCGGCGCTCGGCGCGGAGGGCGCGGCCGCTGCGCTCCCCTGCGCTGGCGCGGCAGGGACGCCCGTGGCGAGCGGCTGGGCGGGCGGGGGCTGGGCGGGCACCGCGCCCGCGGGCGGCTCCGCCTTCGCGGGCTCGGGCCTCGTCGACCACGACTCGCCCGCGTGCAGCCGCTTCACGTCGTCGGGCCGCGCGGGGTGACGGACCTCGACGATCCCCTTCGTCACCGAGACGGTGACCTCCTCCGTCGCCCCGTCGACGGCCACGCGGAACTCGGTGCCGACGACGCGGACCTCCACGCCGCGCGCCACGACGGTGAACGACCGCGCGGCGTCGGGGACGACCTCGAAGCGGGCCGCGCCCGAGCGCAGCGCGGTCGCGACGTGGCGCGGCTCGTCGCGCTGCACCTCGAGCTCCGCGCCCTGGTCGAGCGAGATCGTCGAGCCGTCCGCCAGGGACAGCACCGAGCCCACCGCCGCGACAGCGGCCGGCGGCGCGCTGGACGAGCCGCCGCGCGCCCCCACCCACAGCGCGGCCGCCCCCAGGGCGAGCGCTCCGGCGAGCGAGCCGGCCCAGAGCCACCGGCGGCCGTGGCGAGCGCCCCGGGCCTCGATCCGCTCCTCGATGCGCTGCCACTGGCGCGCCACGCTCCCCTGGGTGAGGGGCGGTCGCACCCAGGCGCGGAGGGGCGGCTCGGGGTTCATGCTCCCTATGTACCCCGACGGGCCGGGAATGGCTCAGTCGGTGGACGCGCGCTCGGCCGCGCTCCCGCCTGGAGCCGCCGGGACGAGGGGCGCGGCGGCGGCGGCGCTCAGGGCAGGTTCGCCAGCGGGTCCGTCTTGCCGACGCCCGCGTGCTGAAGGACGAGCGCCTTGACGGCGGCCGCGCGGTCGAGCGGGTACTCGTACGGCGCGGTCCAGGAGCAGTCTTCACCCGACGCCTGCGTCCCGGTGGTCTGCTCGAACACGTTGTCGATGCGGTGTGTACCGCCGGCCGGGCTGTCCAGGGTGGTGATGGGGTTCTTCACCTTGTAGAAGTGATTGCCCTCCACCCTCAGGCAGGCGCCGACCCGTGAGTTCACCCCCGACGTGGGGACGTCCTCGAAGTAGTTGTTGAAGACGTGCCCGTTGCCGCCGCGGTAGCTCGGGATGCGGGAGTTCACGTTGCGGAAGCGGTTGTGATGGAAGGTGATGCGGCGGTCGCTGTTGTCCTTGTCCGACGAGCCGACCAGCATGCCCTTCCAGTGGTCGTGCAGGTAGCTCCACGAGATCGTGATGTTCGAGGACTCGTGGGTCGCGTCGATGAGGCCATCGTACTTGTCCTTGTCGGAGTTCACGGCGGGGGACTCGGCCCAGAGCTCGCAGTGGTCGATCCAGACGTTGTGGCTCTCGTCCATGTGGATGCCGTCGCCGTTGCCGCTGCTGGCCAGCACGTGGTGAATCTTCAGGTTGCGGACGATGATGTTGGAGGCCCTCCTCAGATTGAGCCCGATCCCCTCCAGCTCTCCGCTCGACCCGACCCCCACGATCGTCTTGTCGGAGGTGACGTCCACGTCGTCGCCGCTACCGCTGATCTTGCCGGTGATCTGGATGATCAGGGCGCCGTCCCTCGCGGCCTCCCTCCTCAGGGCGTCGAGCGAGCTCACGGAGACGACCTGTCCGCCCTTGCCGCCGGTGGTGCCGTCGCCGGTCGTGGCATAGCCGTAGATCCTGAAGTCGACCGCGCCGGGGTCGCCGCCGCCGGCGCCGCTGCCCGAGCCGCCCGCGCCGCTGCCGGAGCCGCCGGTGCCTTCGTCCGAGCCGCCCGCGCCGCTGCTGGAGCCGCCGGTGCCTTCGTCCGAGCCGCCCTCACCGCTGCCGGAGCCGCCCTCGCCGCTGCCGGAGCCCCCGGTCCCGCCGCTGGAGCTGCCAGCGCCGCTGCCCGCGCCGGTCCCACCGGTCCCGGCGGCGCCGACGCTCGCCGTGGAGCCTGCGCTCCCGCTGCTCGTCGGCTGCCCCGCGTCGTCTTCCGGCTCTGACGTCTCCGAGCCGCACCCGACCACCGAAACGCCGAGGATGCCGAGCGCGAGCAGCGCAGCCCAAGCGACTCGAGATTCGCACTTCATGAGCAAGTCACCTTTCCGTGATGAGCCAAGGCCAAGCAGCTCGCGCGACGCGGGCGGAGACGCCGGACAGCACACAAGCCGTTCGCTCGAGCTTCACAGCAACACACATGCCATCAGTTCAGAACGAACCAGCCCTGTCAGGATCACACGGCTTCACCGCATTTCCCGCACGGATCTCTGCCGCGCCGCAGCTCTCCTCCGGCGCTCCCGGGCAGGCGCCGCGACCGAGGCTGTCAACCACCGGTTGACACGGTGGACACGTGCAACACCGCGTCATCAGCCCTGGCGCTGTACGATGCCCGCGATATCGAGCGCCGCGGCGTGGTCCCGTGCTCGGCTCCGCGGCGCCTCCCGGGGATCAGGGGCCGATTCGAACGAGCTCGACCCAGTCGAGCCTCGCCGCGTCCTCGCGGCACCCGAACGAGACGATGTGCATGCCTGGATCGAGCGCGAACTTGAGCAGCAGCCCTGTCGCGTCCTTCGAGTCGTGAACGTAATCCTCGTGGAACTCGGTCCCGTTGAAGTCGTACCTGGTCCCGAGCTCCGGCTCATGGTCCACGCGGACCAGGAACGAGTTGTCCGTGCTCTCGTCGGGCCCCGTGGCGACCCTGGCCCTGATCTGGAACGTGCCGGCCTCGCCGATGTCGAACGAGCAGTCGACCCGGTCGCTCTCGCAATTCGCCTCCTCGGGGACCGCCACGTACGTCCCGCCGCTCGCCAGCGGGTCGTCCACTCGCTCGAAGCGGCCGGAGAGCTCGCAGTCCTCGGCCTCGATCCTGATCCTGAACGAGCTGCTCCCGCCTCCCGCGGCCGCCGGCGAGGCGTCCCACGCGGCGGACAACCCCTCCAGCGAGCACGCGCAGGCCAGCACCGGCAAGAGCGCCGCCCAGCGCCCCCATCGCGCCGCACGCGCGACGGCCGCCGTCGCGCGCGCCGTGGGAGCCTCCCCCGCGCCGCAGCCCGCGCGAGGTGTCGTGTCCGCCCCAGGTCCCGAGCTCTCGTTCATCTCCCACGACGCTAGCAAGACGCGCACCGGCGACGCGGCACAACTTGTCGAGCCGGCGCGATTCACGCGGGGCGCGCGGACGTCAGAAGCACGCCCCGCGCGTGTCAGCGCGCCGCGGGACGCGCGTAGTCCTGCGCGCGGAAGAGCACCCCGTGGACCTCGCCGTCGACCAGCGCCGGGACGAGCGCCCCGGGCAGCACCGACTCGACGTCGTTCGGCGCCTTCGGCCCGCCGAGATCGGTCCGCAGCCACCCCGGATCGAGGAGGTTCATCAGCACGCCCGTGCCGCGGAGCGAGGGCGCCATGTCGCGCACGAACTTGTCGAGCGCGGCCTTCGACGCCGCGTAGGCCATCAGCTCGGGCTGATCCTGGATCCCGGAGGTCACCTGCACGATTCGCCCGAAGCGCCGCTCCAGCATCGTCGGCAGCAGCCGGTACGTGATCCGTATCGGGCTGATGACGTTCACCTCGAAGCTGAGCCGGTAATCGTCCGCCGGCGTCTGCAGGTGCGAAGCGCGGAACGGCGTCATGATGGCGGCGTTGTTGAACAGGAGGTCGATCCCGCCCGACGCCGCGATGGCGTCGTCCAGCATGCGGTCGACCGCCGCCTGATCCGACAGCTCGCCCGAGACGGCGCTCACCCGGATCCCCTTGCCGGCGAGCTCCCCTTCGAGCTCGCGCGTGTGCGCCGCGTCGCGGCTGTGCAGGACGACGTTGCAGCCGAGGTCCGCGAGGCCGCGCGCGATCCGCTTTCCGATACCCCGGCTCGCGCCGGTGACCAGCGCCCACTTTCCACGAATTTCAAGCGTCATGGCGGCCTCTTATGGCAGAGGCCGTCCGGCCTGGCAGCTCGAAAAGCGCTGCGGCGGTCGCAGGCGCGCGGGGACGCCCTTTCGGGTGGCGCTGCTCCGGGCGGCGCCGCGCGCGCCGGCGCCTACGCCCGGCGCCGCGCGCCTCCACGCGCGCGCCTCCGGCTGACCTCCAGGCCGCGGCCGAGGCTGCGCAGGACGAGCAGCTCCTCGCCGAGGTCGACGTCGACGAGCGCGCGCGCGACCTCCGGGCGGACGCCGGTGAGGATCGGCCTGGAGCCGAGCAGCTGGATCGCGTGCGCCAGCCGCTCCAGCGCCGCGGCGCCGTCCGGATCGAGCGCCTCCGCGCCGGTGACGTCGAGGACCACGTGGGACGCCCGCTGCGCCACGATCGCGGGGAGGAGCCGCTCTCCGAGCTCGCTGCCGCGCTCCGCGTCGAGCCGCCCGATGAGCGGCACCGCGAGCGTGCCCCGGCCGACGTCGAGGATCGGCGCGGAGAGGTTCAGGATCTGCCGCCGTTGCTCCTCCACGAGGGCGAGCGAGCGGTTCAGCTGGTCGATGAGCCGGCCCTGCTCCTCGACCTGCCCCTCGGCGCGCCGCTGCGCCGTGACGTCGAGCTGCTGCACGAGCACCGCGCGCGCGCCGGTCACGGGATCGGTCGTGGGGCGCGCCTCCACCTGGTGCCACCGCTCGCCGTCGGTCGTGACGACCCGCACCTCCCCTGCCCACGCCGCCTCGGCGTCGATCGCGCCGCGGACCGCCGCGCACACGCCCTCGTCCGGGAACGCCGCGTCGATCGCCGGCGCGTCGCCGAGGGCGCGCAGGGCCGCGGGGTTGTGGAAGAGCACCTTCCCCTCCCGGTCGACGAGGCTGACCAGTACCGACGAGTGGCGGACCGCCTCCACGCCGCGCACCATCGAGGCGCCGACGCTGGCGGCCTGGGGGAGCGCCTGGAACAGGATCGCGAGCCGCCCGTCATCGAGGTCGATCGGCTGCCCGTGGAGCGTCACGGTCGCGGGCGTCCCGCGCGGGTAGAGCGTCCAGTCTTCCAGCACCGTCTCCCCTTCCGCGAGGACGCGCAGGTAGCCGTCGAGCCGCGCGCGGACGGCCGGCGACAGGTCCGAGAGGTCGCGGGAGAGCAGCTCGGCGCGATCCGTCGCGTGCCAGAACTGGAGGGCCTTCGCGTTCACCCAGGGGAACCGGTGCCGGCCGTGGTCGTAGACCCAGGTCGGCAGGACGGACAGATCGAGCGCCGACAGGCGCTGGTCGAGGGACGTCATGTCGTGGCGGCACGTCATACGACGCCCCCGTCCGTCCTGCACGCCCCTTAACGTCTCTTCACCCGTCTCTTCACCGGTGCGGCCAGCGCGCGCGGACGCTCAGCGGGTGATCTGCCACAGGAGCTCGAGCAGCTCCTGCACGGCGGCCCGCCGGTTGTTCCAGCGGGATTCCCAGGACGAGGCGGCCACGACGGCGCTCGCCCGACGCGCCGCCTCCCTGGCGATCTCGGCCTCCCGGCGCGACCGCGCCTCTTCCTCGATCTGCTGCTGCCTCGCCCGCGCGGTGCCGCCCGACGCGGCGAAGGCGAGCAGCTGCGGGAGCTCGCCCCGGTCGAACCAGGTGCCGTGTTCCCTGCAGATGTCGACGATGATGCCGCTCTTGCCGGCGAAGTTCTTGCGGTTCATCCGCTGGCCGCACGCCGGGCACCGGACGTAGCGCACGCGGACGTCGACGTGCTCCGGCTGCCGCGGCGGCCTCGGCGCGCTCGTCCCATAGCTCTCCCGGCGCTCCAGGAGGTCCCGCAAGAGCGCGTGGTCGACGAGCTGGCCGCCGCACCGGCCGCAGTCGCGCAGGAGGCCGGCCGCGGCGCGGAACGCCGAGAAGGGCACGCCGCAATCGGCGCAGAGGAGCGCGTCGGGCTCGGGGATGGGCTCCAGGCCGAGCTCGTGCCCGCACCCGTCGCAGCGCTCCGCGTCGGGGAGGTTCAGCTGGTAGCAGCCGCCGCAGCGCACGGTGGCGAGCGGCCCCTGGCACCCCGGATAACAGCGCCCCTCCGCGTCGATCAGGAGGCCGCATCGCGGGCACGGGCTGCGATCGGCGCGCACCCTGGGAGTCTAGAGGCCCGGAGCGCTCACGAGAAGCGCGATGACAGGCGCCCTCGCTCCTGGCGCCGGCGCCGCCTTCACGTCGCCGGACGGATGATCGGGCTCAGCGCTGCCTGGCGGAGCGCATCCAGGGATGGGGATGGGAGCTCCGGGGGCGGCTGTGCGGCGGCGCGCTGGACCGGCGCACCTGCTTTCCGAGCTCCTCGAGGAGAACTCCCACGGCGGCGTCATCGTCCTGAAGCACGACGACATGGTCGTTGTTCTCCTCACGCAGGAGCCGGTTCACCTGGAGGGCGCCGACCGCCGTCCGCACGACGATGGCGACGCACGTGAACTCGCTGACGAGCATGCTGCGCGTGCGCATCGTCGCGGCCTCGAACGCCGGATCGTTGTTCATCGGAGCCCGGCGGAGGTCGATCAGGTGGCCGAGGCACCAGCGATCCAGCGATTCGTAGACCTTGAGCGCGTCGGAGTGGACCCGGATGAAATCGTCGGGTGACGGATAGGGGAGCTCGGAGCGGGTGCTGCGGACGATCGACATCTCCTGATCGAGGGTGACCGTCAGGTGGTCGTTCTGCAGCAGGACATCCATCCCACCACAGGATAGCGAGCCGGCGGCGCGCCGGCACTGAAAAGCAATGGCGAGCTCAGCGCTGCACCGGCAAATGCTGCGTGATCGGCCAGAACGGACCGCCGCGCAGCGGCGTGGGTTCGGGTGTGCGTGGACCGATGTGCGGCCCAGAGCCAGCGGCGTCTGCATTCCCTCGCGGTGGGCGCGGGCGGCGGGAACGAGCCTCCTTCATTCAGGCCAGCGAGTTCGGTTCTCGGGACGACGACCGGCGGTCATGTGTGTTGGTCATGTTGGTTGATCGTCCCGCACGCCCGAGACTCGCGCCTTCAACCCGTGCCGCCCCCATTGCCGCTCACTCGAACCGCAGCGCCTCCACCGGATCGAGCCTCGACGCGCGCCTCGCCGGCCCCACGCCGAACGTGATCCCGATGAGGATCGACACCCCGAGCGCCAGCCCGACCGCGTACGTCGGCACGATGGTGGCCCACTCCCCGAACCGCGACAGCAGCACCGCCGCCCCGTACCCGAGGCCCACCCCGGCCACGCCGCCCGCGAGCGACACGACGACCGCCTCGACAAGGAACTGCCGCAGGATGTCCCCGCGCCGCGCCCCCACCGCCATCCGCACGCCGATCTCGCGCGTCCGCTCCCGCACCGAGACAAGCATGATGTTCATGATCCCGATGCCACCCACGATGAGCGACACCGCCGCCACGCTGCCGAGCAGCATCGTGAAGGTGCCCGTGATCTGCCCCATCGTCGCCAGCATCTCGGCCTGCGACCGCACCTCGAAATCGCTCGCCTGATCCGCGCGCAGCCGGTGGCGCAGGCGCAGCAGCTGCTCCAGCTGCGCGATCACCGCGTCGGACCGCTCCTCGCTCGCCAGCTGCAGCGAGATCGTCGACAGGTGATCCTGCCCGAACAGCACCGACCGGTGCGTCGACAGCGGCACGAACACCCCGTCGTCCGGCGACCCCATGCCCGACCCCTTCTCCGTCAGCACCCCGACCACCCGGAACGCATTCCCGTTGATCTGGAGCCGCGTCCCGAGCGGCGAAGCCCCCGGATAGAGCTGCCGCGCGACATTTGCCCCGAGCACGACGACGCGCGCCCGCTGCTGCTCGTCCAGGTCGGAGAACGAGACGCCGCTCGCCACCGACAGCGAGCGGACCTCGAGGTACGCCGGCGTGATCCCCGTCACGGACGCGTTCAGGTTGCTCGCCATGTACCGCAGCTGCGCGCTGCCGCTCCGCTCCGGCGCGACCGCCGCCACGCCGTCGAGCCCCTTGAGCGCCTCGGCGTCGTCCTCGGTCAGCGTCTTCACCGTGCCCGACCGCACTCCGCTCGCCGACGCGGACCCCGGGCGCACCATCAGCAGGTTCGCGCCGAGCGACCGGATCCGCCCCTCGACGCTGCTGCGCGCGCCCTCCCCGATCCCGAGCACCGCCACGACCGCCGCCGTCCCGATGATCATGCCGAGCATCGTCAGCAGCGTGCGCAGGCGGTTCGAGGCGAGCGAGCGCCACGCGCTCTTCGCCGTCTCCTTGATCAGCATGCCGCCTCCATCTCGCCCGCGTGGAACGCCGACACCACGTCGGCCGAAGGCCCGTCGGCCACGATGTGCCCGTCCCTCATGTGGATGGCGCGCGAGAGCGACCGCGCCACGCCGAGGTCGTGGGTCACCATGATCAGCGTCGTCCCGTCCGCGTTCAGCGACAGGAGCAGCTCCAGCACGTCGCGCCCCGTCTTGCTGTCGAGCGCGCCCGTCGGCTCGTCGCACAGCAGGATCGACGGCCGCGTCACGATCGCCCGCGCGATCGCCACGCGCTGCCGCTGCCCGCCGGAGAGCTCCGACGGCAGGTGCCGCGCGCGCGCCGCGAGCCCCACGCGATCGAGCGCGCCCTCCGCGAGCGCGCGGCTGTTCTTCACCGCCCCGTAGAGCAGCGGCAGCTCGACGTTCTCCGCCGCCGTCATCCGCGGCAGCAGGTTGAAGCTCTGGAACACGAACCCGATGTGGCGGTTCCTGAGCGCCGCGAGCTCGTCGTCGTCGAGCTCCGCCACGTTGCGCCCCCCGAGCCGGTACGTGCCCTCCGTCGGCCGATCCAGGCACCCGAGGATGTTCAGCAGGCTCGACTTCCCGCAGCCGGAGGGCCCGATGATCGCGACCGACTCGCCCCGGCGCACCTCGAAGCCGATCCGGTCGACCGCCCGCACCGCGAGGTCCTCGCGATCGGCGTGGTACACCTTCGAGAGCCCGCTCACGAGGACCGGGACGTCCATCTCAGCGCCCCCCTCGGCCGGCGCCCATCCCCATGCCCATCCCCCGCATCGGGTTCTGGCCGCCGCCCTGCCGCTGCCCCTGGCCTTGCGGCCCCGCCGCGCTCGCGGCGGGCGCGCTCGCGAGCACGTCGTCGCCCTCGCTCAGGCCCTCGGTCACGACCATCCGCGAGCCGTCCGTCGCCCCGGTCTGGATCGGCCGCTCCTCGCCGCTCGCGAGCCGCACGAACCGCCGCTTGCCCTGCGACTGCACGGCCAGGAGCGGCACGAGCAGCACGTCCTTCTGCTCCGCGGTCACGATCTCCACGTCCGCGCTCATCCCCGACCGGAGCAGCGACGCGTCCTTGTCCTTGACGACGATCTCGACGTCGAACGTCACGACGCTCGACACCTCCTTGCCGAGCGGGCTCACCCGGTCGACGACGCCCTGGAACACCCGGTCCCCGTAGGCGTCGACGCGGATGTCGACCCGCTGCCCCGGCGCGACGCGCCCGATCTGCGCCTCGTCGATCGCGCCGACGATGCGCAGGTTCGACAGATCGGCGAGCGTCATCACGGCGCTGCCGCCGCTCACGTTGGTGAGCGCCGACGAGACGAGCGTCCCCTTCTCCACGGCCACGTCGAGCACCGTCCCGGCGATCGGCGCGTAGATCTGCGTCTCCTTGAGCCGCAGCTCGGCGTCCTGCACCGCGAGCTCGGCCGTCTTGAGCTGCGCCTGGGTCGCGTTCAGCTGCGCCCGCCGCAGCGTGATGTTCGCGCCCGCGACCTTCGTCGAGTGCGCCGCCGTGCGGGCCGCGTCGGTCGGCCCGAGGCCCATCTCCGCGCTCTTCTCGGCGACCTCCTGGCTCGCCTGGCTGTTCTTGCGCTCGAGCTCGGCGACCGCGACCGACGCGTTCGCCGCGGCGAGATCGGCCTTCACGCGGTCGCGCGCCACGCGCGCCGCGGCGAGATCGCGCTCCGCGTCCGTCGGGTCCAGGCGCACGAGGAGCTGCCCTGCCTCGACCGTATCGCCCTCCTTCACGAGGACCTCGATGACCTGGCCCGGGGCGCGCGACTTCACCTCGACCTGCACGTCGGGCTCGATCTTCCCGGACGCGGCGGCGGTCTCGGTCAGGCTCCCGCGGCGGATCTCGACGGTCGGGCCGGCGGGGGTCTTCGCCGGCTGCTTGTACCAGGCGTACCCGCCGATCGCGAAGCTCGCCACGGTCAACGCGGCCACGCCGGACATCAGGTAGCGCTTCTTGTTCCTGTTCATGACGACCTCCTGGGCAGCACCGACGCGAAGCGGACGAGCAGCGCGCCCGTCTCGTGATCGAGCTGGAGGCGCGACGTCAGCTCCGTCACCGCCGCCCGCAGCCTGCGGAGCTCCGCCTCCCTCCGCGTCTGCTCCGCCTGCACCACGTCCGCCGACGTCGCGGTCCCGAGCGAGAGCCGCTGGCGCTCGGCCTCGGCCAGCTCGCCCGCCATGCGCGCCGTCTCGGTGGCCAGCGCGACCTGCTCGGCCGCGGCCTCGAGGCTCGCGCGCAGCGAGCTCACGTCGGCCGCGATCGCCTCGGCGCGCGCCTGGTACCGCGCCTCCGCGGCCGCGAGCTGCGTCCGCGCGCGGGCCGCGTCCGCGGACGCCCGCCCGCCGCCGAGCGGCAGCTCGATCTCGATCCCGCCCAGCACCCCGAACGCTGGCCGGCCGCCGGGCAGCGAGAGCCCTGGCAGGCCGTCGCGCACCCACTGCCCGTCCATCGAGGCCGTCGCGAACAGGTCGAGGCGGATCTGGTCCGCGTCCTCCGCCGCGCTCACCCGCGCGCGCTGCGCGTCGAGGTCGGCGCGCAGGGCCGCGAGCTCCAGGGACCGCTCGCTCGCCGCGCGCACGAGCGCGTCGGCCGACGGCAGGGCCCCGAGCGACGGCGGCGCGCCTGTCGGGGCGAGCGACGCCGCGCTCGCCGGGGGCATGCCGAGCGCGCGCCCGAGCGCGATGGCCCGCGCCGCGCGCGTCGCCCGCGCCTGCGACAGCGAATCCGCGATCGACGCGGCCGAGGTCGAGAAGCGCAGGACGTCCACCTTCGTGCCGGTGCCGAGGGTCTCGGCGCGCGCCTTCGCGTCGGCGCGCAGCCGCTCTGCGGCCGCGAGCGCCTGCTCCTGCACGACGATCGCCTGCTCCGCGTACCAGAGCTCCCAGTACGCCCCGAGCACGTCGAGCGCGGTCTGGCTCGCGGCGAGCTCGCGCTCCTGCTCCGCGGCGACGGCCGACGCCTGCGCCTGCGCGTACGGCGCGAGGACCGCGTCGGTCCCGGCCCCCCGCAGGAGCGGCTGCCGCGCCGAGACGTACGCCTGCGCGCCGTAGTTCGGCCCCGGGGTCCCGTCCGCGGGCGAGCGCGCCGACGCGCCCACCTCGAGGCTCGTCCCGACGTCGGTCGTGTACCGCAGCGCCGCGTTCGACGCGACGGACGTGCCGCCAGAGCGCTGGAGCGCGCCGGCGCCGTTGCCCGGGGCGTCGCCGTTGGCGTCGGCGATCCTGCCGTAGGACTCCTGGTACTGTCCGGTCACCGAGGCCGAGAGCGTGGGCCTGCGGGCGCCCTCCTCGGCGGCGACAGCCTGCCGCGCCGCGGTGGCCTCGAGCAGCGCCGCGCGGAGGGACGGGTTCTGGGAGGCGGCGCGGCGGACCGCCTCCTCGGCGGTGAGCGTCTCGGCGCGCGCCGCGACGCTCAGCGAGCACGTGGCGGCGAGGGCGAGAGACGCCAGCCACGGCAAGGGAACGGAGCGAGAGAACGTCATGCGCCGCAAGCTAACGGGCAGTGTCTCAAGAGGTGTCCTGGTCGTGTAAAGATTCGTCAAGACGCCTCTTGACCAGGCCTTACACGGCGGTGCGACGGCCGCGCTACAGTCGCGACATGGCGGATCCGCCCCAGATCCTGGTCATCGACGACGACGCCGAGCTCTGCGAGCTCCTGGCCGAGCTGCTCGGTCAGGAGGGTTACGCGGTGGAGAGCGCGCGCGACGCGATCTCCGGCCTCGCGCGCGCGCAGGAGGAGAGGGAGAGGCCGTTCACGCTCGTCGTGCTCGACGTGATGCTGCCTGGGCTCAACGGGTTCGAGGTCCTGACGCGGCTGCGGCAGAGCTCGCGCGTCCCCGTCCTGATGCTCACCGCGCGGGGCGAGGACGTCGACCGCATCGTCGGCCTCGAGATGGGCGCCGACGACTACCTGCCGAAGCCGTTCAACCCGCGCGAGCTGGTCGCCCGCGTGCGCGCGCTCCACCGGCGCGCCTCTCACGCTGGCGCGGCGGCTGGGCCGGGCGCGGCGGCCGGTCCTTCCACCGCCGAGGCGCAGGGCGCGCTGACGGTCGACGATCTCGAGGTGCTCCCCGCCGCGCGGCGCGTCCGTGTCCGTGGCGAGGAGGTCCGGCTCACCACGGCCGAGTTCGACCTGCTCGAGGTCCTGGCCCGGCAGGCGGGGACGGTGGTCTCGCGCGAGGATCTCGCGCGGCGCGTCCTCGGACGCCGGCTCGCGGCGTACGACCGCGGCATCGACATGCACGTCTCGAACCTCCGCCGCAAGCTCGGGCCTGGGCCGGGCGGCGGCGAGCGCATCAAGACGGTCCGCAACGCGGGCTACATCCTCGCGCGGGAGCGCGCGTGAAGCGCTTCGTCCCCGGAGGGCGGCCGTGAAGAGCCTCTTTTTGCGCCTCCTCGTCTCGCTGTGGCTCGCCATGGCGCTGCTCGTCGGCCTGCTCGCGGTGATCCACGGCTGGGCGTTCTCCGCCGAGCCGAGCGGGCTGCGCCGCCGCCTGAACACGCGCAGCGTCGAGCTCCGGGCGGAGGGCGCGCTCGCCTGCGCGCGGGACGGGCTCCCCGGCTGCGAGAAGGGCCTCGCGCCGCTCGATCCGCGGGATCAGCGCGTCGCGGTCTACCGGGCCGGCGCGCTCGTGATGGGCGAGCCCATCGAGGGCGCGCCGCTCGTCGAGGACAGGGCGAGGCGCTCGGCCGACGGCATCGCCATCGAGGTCGGCGAGGAGCGGGAGCTCGTCGCGGTCGTCCTGCGCCGCGACCCTGCCTTCGCCGCGGTCGCGGCCGGCCCCGTCCGGTCGCCGTGGATGTTCTTCATTGTGCCGGAGACGTTGCCCCAGCGGCTCCTCGCGATCGTCGCCGTCACCGGGCTCGTCGCGGTGCTCCTCGCGCGGTACCTGTCCCGTCCGATCCGCATCCTGCGCGGCGCCACGCAGCGGATGGCCGCGGGCGATCTCTCGGTGCGCGTCGCGCAGAAGCTCGCGGGCGCGGACGGCGAGACGCTGGCGCTCGGGCGCGACATGGACCGGATGGCCGAGCGCATCGACGAGCTCCTGGAGACGCAGCGCCGGCTCCTTCGCGACGTCTCGCACGAGCTCCGGTCGCCGCTCGCGCGGCTCAACATCGCGCTCGAGCTCGTCCGCCGGCGCTCGCCGCCGGACGTGGAGCCGGCGTTCGACCGGATCGAGCGGGAGACGGAGCGGCTCAACGGGATGATCGGCGAGCTGCTCACGCTGAGCCGCCTGGAGTCGGGCCGGGGCATGGAGCGCACCGAGCGGGTCGATCTCACGGCGCTCCTGGAGCAGCTGGTCGAGGACGCCGCGTTCGAGGCCGAGCAGCGGGGTTGCTCGGTCGAGCTCGGGGCGCGCGACGCGTGCTCGCTGGACGGGAACGAGGAGCTGCTCCGGCGCGCCATCGAGAACGTCGTGCGCAACGCGGTGCGCTTCACCGAGCCGGGCACCGCGGTCCGCGTCGATCTCGAGTGCTCCGGCGGGACGGCCCAGGTGCGCGTCCGCGACCGCGGCCCGGGCGTCCCCGAGGGCGCGCTCGGGGACCTCTGGAAGCCGTTCTACCGGGTCGACGACCACAGGGCGCGCGGCGCGGGCGGCACGGGGATCGGGCTGGCCATCACGCACCGCGCGGTGCGGATCCACGGCGGCGAGGTCGAGGCGAGGAACGCGGACGGCGGCGGCCTCGAGGTCGCGCTGCGGCTGCCGGTCGGCGCGGGGGGCTGAGCGCGGGGGCTGAGCGGGGGGGTTGGCGGGCTGGAACGCCGGGAGGCCGCTTGCTCGTCCCCGGTGCCGGCGTCGGGTTATATAGCTCGACGGCCGGCTCGCCCGGGCTCGGACGCGTGGCAGGCGGCGACAACCATGCTCCAACAGGTCTCGTTCACCAACTTCAAGTCCCTGCGCAGGGTCGACGCTCGCCTCGGGCGCTTCATGGTCATCGTCGGGCCGAACGGCTCAGGAAAGACGAGCATCCTCGACGGCCTGCACTACCTCGCGCGCACGACGCAAGCGCCGCTTGCGAGCGTCATGCGTGGAACGTTTGACCCTCCCAACCTGAAGAGCCGCGGCTCCACGGACGCGATGAGGCTCGCGGTCACCGGCAGCTTCCACGATGTGACCGCCGGAGTCGAAGTCGGCGTCGAGTGCGACAGCGATGCGAGCGGCACGTCGTACTGGAGCGCGACCGTCGCTCTGCGCTGGGGTGATGCCGTCGAGGAGACCGCCGAGTCAGCGGCGGAGCTGCGGCACATCAAGCCGCCCCCCCCCGTTTCGCTGGCTCGATTGCCGCCCGAGACGCCTGGGCGCCTACGGTCGTATCACCGCCCTGAGATGGCTGAGCTTGCCAGCGAGCTCGGCTCCTCGCGCAAGCTCCGACTCGATGTCGAGGCGCTCGCGGCGCCGTCCTACAGCGAGGAAGAGACGCCTCGCCTCGCGATGGACGGCCGCGATCTCGCGTCGGTGCTGGCCGACGCGGCAACCCGCACGCCCGAGACATTCCAATCGATCCAGGAGGCTGCGCGCCGGGTCATTCCGGCGCTCGATCGGATTCGCACGCGTCGCGCCAAGGTACAGAGGCGAGAATACCAAGAGGTCCGCATCGACGACGCGCCGATGCAGCACGCCGTGGCTCGCTCCTACTGGGGCCAGCAGCTCGTGCTCGACTTCAAGGGTGCGCCCGACGTCCCGGCGCCGCTCGCGAGCGAGGGCACCCTGCTCGTCATCGGCCTGCTGACCGCGCTCTGGATGGCCCCGAGACCCAGGCTGCTGCTCCTCGACGATATCGACAAGGCGCTGCACCCCCGCGCGCAGGAGGAGCTGGTCGCGCAAATCCGAAGGATCCTGGAGCTTTCGCCCGAGCTCCAGGTGATCGCAACAAGCCACTCGCCGTACCTGCTGGATCACTTCGATGCGCAGGACGTGCTCCTCACGGCGCTCTTGCCCGATGGCTCCACCGCCTGCGCCCCGCTCGCCGAGCACCCCGATTTCGACAGATGGAAGACCACGACGCGCTCCGGCGAGCTCTGGAGCTTCGTCGGCGAGGACTGGGTCGCGCAGCGGGCGGGCGCGCCTCAGGCGCACGAATGAGCGTGACCGCCCGCCTCGTCGGGATGGTGGTCGAAGGGCCGGATGACGCGAGGACGGTGCACGGTCTCGTCGATCGGGTCCTCGTGAACGCGGTCCCCGCGCTCACGGGCCAGCTCGCGCGAGCTCGAACCTTTTGTGGGCTCGATGCCGGCGCGACCTTCGTCACATGGAGCGCGGTGCATCAACATCGGGTGCCGCGGAGGCACGGACACTTCGGCGGAAAGCCGGCGCTCGAGGACGCTCGTACGGCCGTGCTCGCGCTCCGCTGTTTCGTCGCACGGGAACCGCAACCCCAAGCGGTCGTTCTGATGCGTGACAGCGACGGCAAGGAGGCCGAGCGCCGGCAAGGTCTGGAGCAGGCCCGGCAGGACTCTCCCTGGCCCTTCGAGGTGCTCCTCGGCGTCGCCCACCCGATGCGGGAGTGCTGGGTGCTCGCCGGCCTCGTCCCGGAGGGCAAGCGAGAGGAGACATCGCTCGCGGCCCTCCGGAAGGAGCTCGGGTTCGATCCCTCCGTCAGATCGCACGAGCTCGACGCATCGAGCAAGACGGCGAAGAAGAGCCCGAAGCGCGTCCTCGATCGCCTCACCGGGGGCGAGCACGAGCGCGAGGCGCGGTGCTGGACCGAGCCTGACCTTGGCCATTTGCGGCAGCGAGGCAGCGATAACGGCCTCGCCGCCTTCCTGAGCGAGGTCGAGGCCCGCCTGGTGCCTGTCTTCTCGGACGCTGCCTTGAAGGGAGACACAGACGCCGGGCCGGATGCTCCGCGGCCGTCTGCGCAAGCGGGGCACGACACGAGCGCCAGGATTCCTGGCCGCTCCTGATCCCGGTCCCGCCCATCCAAGGCGATCTCGGATCGACTCGGCCCCCCTCTCGAGGCCATCCGTTTCGATCCCAGATCTACCCGCCGCCGCCCGAGCCGGCTCTGCCACGTCGCGACCTCTCCGCGCCGCCTTCCGAGGCCGCCCCTCTCGGTCCCGCACCGACCCATCCCCCCTCCCGAGCCTCCTCGGCCACGTCGCGACCTCTCCGCACCACCTTCCGAGGCCGCTTCTCTCGGTCCCGCACCGACCCGCCCCCCTCTCGAGCCGGCCCCGCCACGTCGCGACCTCTCCGCGCCGCCTCCGAGGCCACCTACCTCGACCCCGCACCGACCCGACCGCCCTCGGAAATGCTCTCCGGTGCGAGACGACTGCTCCAGACCCACCGCCCCTACCCAATCCCCCGATCCCGGACGCTCAAGCCACCTGCAAAGTTCCAGCTCCCGCGCGAGCACCGCACGAAACCGGCGCAGCACCGCCCTTGACGGACGGCACAGCAGGACATCCCTTGCCTGTTCATCAGCAATGCGCCCTCAGGCATTGCCTTATCACCCCATCAGGAGGTGTCTCTCATGCTGAAGCATCTGAATATCGACGAGATGGTCGCGCTCCTCTCCCCGTGGGTCGAGGACCGGGAGCAACGCCGGCTCTTCCTGGCGATCCCCGAGATCGCGGCGCTCCACCCGCGGGTCGTGGAGGCCCACGACGCGGTGCTCGCGGTCCAGCCGAGCAGCCGCGGAGGCCGCGTGTCGTCGAAGCTGCGCGCCATCGTCGACGAGACCAGCAAGGTCGACCGGCGCCACGACCACCTCGCGCGGGCCGTATCGTACGGTATCGACGCGCACCGCGAGCTCTGCCTCGCCGAGGAGCCCTCGGACGCCGCCCGCGCCGCGCAGTGCGATGCCGTCCAGAAACAGCTCTTCCCGGGCGGCCTGTCCATCGTCAACGCCTCGACGCTCGCCGAGGCGGGCAACACGGCGCGCATCGCCCGCCTCCTCGAGGACGAGCCCGGGATCGCCGACTTCCTCAGGTCCATCCCCGCCCGCGGCAAGGCGTCGCTGCTCGACGTCGTGAAGCGCTGGCTCGCCAAGGGCCGGGAGCTCCAGACGCTCGAGCGCGCCCGCGGGGAGATCGAGGCCACCGAGACCGCCACGCCCCCGAGCACGAGCACGATCCAGGCCGCGCGCAGCCAGTGGTTCAAGATCGTGTCTCTCGTGCTCTCCAACATCGATATATCCCGCGCTCCGGCGCGCGATATCGAGCTCATCCGCGGGCCCGTGCTCCGGGCCTCGGGCCGCGCGGGCAAGCGCTACGCGGGCAGCAAGACGGAGCAGGCTCCGCAGGACGACGATGCGGCCGTCCCCGCCACCGAGCCGGGCGGCCCCGAGCCAGGGGTGCGGAGAACAGGCGAGCACGGCGACGCGGGTATCCTGCCCTGATCACCCCCCGGCGCCCGGCACGACGACAGCCGCGCAGGGCGCCGACGCCATCGACACGCCCCGATGAGGGCCGCACGCCTCTCGAGCGCCGGCGCCCGCCGCCCCCGCGCCACGACGCGCGTGGCGCCGCCCGTCAGCGCCGCGCCGCTGTCCCAGCATGCGACCGAGCTCGCCCTCCCAGTCCACGTTCTGGAAGTTCGCCCGGCAGCACGCCGGGTCGTTCGCCGGCCTCGACCTGCGCAAGCTGGACGACTGGCTCAACGCGAGCCTCGACGTCACCGTCAAGCGCTGGGCGAAGGCCTACGAGCGCGCGCACGACCGACGCTTGCCCGCCGCCCGCTCGCGGGAGAGCCGCCCAGCTCGCCGCCGGCGATGGCCAGCGCCGAGCCGGTGTGCTCAATTCCGGATGTGCGCGCCGTCCCTCCGCCCGAGAGCGGGCTCGCCAGCGACCTCGTCCGGATCGGGGCGTCCCTCTCGGGCGACGCCGGCCCTCTCGGCGCCGCGGTCGTGCTGTCCGGCCGCGCGGACAGCCTGGTCGTGCGGATCGGCGGCGTGGTGGTCAAGGCCCATGCGCACGAGACCGACGCGCGCGCTCTCGTGACGCGGCTGCAGCTCGCGGCGAGCCCCCGGCTGCGCTCCGTGCTGCTCTCCCCGCTCGGCGTCCCGCCGCCGTCGTGGCGGGACGCGCCGCCCGGCAGCGCGCCTGTCGATGGCGCGGCGGACGACGCGCACGCGGGGCTCGCGATGCAGGTGCGCGGCCGGCTGGTCACGGCCTGGCCGGCGGGCGCGCCGGTGAGCCCTGACGACCCGGACGCCGCACCATGGGAAGAGGCAGCGCGGCTGCTCGCGCGCCTGCACGCGACGGCGCTCACCGCCGTCGCCCCCGCGGGCCGGTTGCCTCGGGCGGGCGCGCCAGGTCGGGTGGCCCGCGCCATGGCGCGCCTGCGCGCCGCGGGCCGGACGCCGGCGGGCATCGAGGTGGAAGAGGCCTTCGCCAGGCTGGCGCCGCCGGCGCGCGGCGGTGAGGCCGAGCCCCCCGGTCGAGAGGGGGTGCGCTGGCCGCGGGAGCGGAGCGACGTCCTCGTGCACGGGGACTTTCACCTCGGACAGGTGGTTCGCCTGGCGGAGGCACGCGCGGGCGGCGCGGGGCCGGCCGGCGCGCCAGAGGCGCGAGAGGAGCCTCGGGCCGACCGGCGCGGAGGCTTCCGGCTCATCGACATCGACGATCTCGGGGTGGGCGATCCGGCCTGGGATCTCGCGCGGCTGGCCGCCTGGTATGCCGCCGGGCTGCTGCCGCCCGAGGCGTGGCGGCGGTTCCTCTCCGCCTACCGGGCGTCGGGCGGGCGCGCCGTGCCCGCCGAGGGCGACCCGTGGCCAGCGCTCGACGTGCCAGCGCGCGCGCTGGCCGTGCAGGCGGCCGCCCTCGCCGTCGCAGCGGCCAGCCGGGAAGGCCGTCCTCTCGATGACGTGGAGACAGCGCTCGTCGATGCGTGCCGGCGAATGGTCCGCGTTGACAGAGCTCCGCATGTGTGATGTGCAATCAAGGCAGCTCCTCTCCGCGGGAAGCTGCGATTGAAGGAGGGTTCTATGCTCCAGTGTCCCAAGTGCCACGCATCGATGCGGACCTATAACCGCAATGGAGTTCAAATCGAGCAGTGCGACGGCTGCCGCGGGATCTTCCTGGATTACGGCGAGCTCGAGGCCCTGTCTCGCCTGGAGGGCCAGTGGGCCCCACCCCCGCCGCCGCCGATGCACGCCGTCCCCCCGGCGGCGCCCGCATGGGGTGCGCCGCACCATCACTACGGTCACGCGCGACACAAGAGCTTCGCGAAGCTGCTCTTCTCCTCGTGACCCTCGCCACGAAGACCGCCACGCGCGCCGCGCAGCGGGCCTGACGCGCGCAGAGGGCCTGGCGCTGTCGCGGCGACGCGGCGAGCGCGCGTGTCCGGGCTGGTCTCTCGCGGCGGGACGCGGTAGGAGGGCGCCATGCTCAAGCACAACAGCTACTTCAACGGCAACGTCCAGAGCGTCGGCTTCGAGCGCCACGGGCGCCGGCAGACGGTGGGTGTCATCGACACCGGCGAGTTCCACTTCTCGACCGACGCGCCGGAGCGGATGACGGTCGTCGCCGGCGAGCTCGTGATCCGCGTCGACGGCTCCACGGAGTGGCGCGCCTATCCGGCAGGAACGTCGTTCGAGGTGGCAGGCAAGAGCGGCTTCGACGTCAGGGCCACGCAGCCCACCGGCTACCTCTGCGAGTTCCTCTGAGCGCGCCGGCGACCTAGGCCTCATCGAGCCAGCGCCGCTCTAGCTCCAGCGTGGCCACGTTGTCCGGCACGTTGCCGAGGAACTTCCCGCGCCACACCGGATCGCCGATCTTCCGCGCCCGCTCGATCAGGCGCTCCCGCGCCGAGGCGATCGCCATCATCGCCTCCCGCCGGTGGCCGCAGGCCGAGAGCGCCTCGGCGTGCGAGAGGCGCACGAGCGACTCGCCCACCTCGGCCCCCATCGACTCCAGCAGGCAGAGCGCCTCCGTCGTCGCCGCGAGCGCGTCCACCGCCTGCCCCGCGTCGAGCAGCGCCCGCCCGAGCACCGCGTACGCGAAGGCCCGCAAGGGCGGCGCGCCGTACAGGATCGCGACCGCGGCGCGCGCCTCGCGCTCGGCCCCCTCGAGATCGCCCGCCTGGAGCATGATCCTCGCGAGGCACGCCCGCCCGGCGCCCTCCCCGCGCGCGTCGCCGAGGCGCTGGGACGTCGCGATCGCCTCCTCCGCCGTCCGCCGCGCCTCCTCGACGAGGCCCCGCTGCGCGAGCACCGGACCGAGGTTGAGGAGCGCGCCGAGCCGGACGTCCGACAGGCCCATCCGCTCCGCGTCCGCGAGCGACGCGCGCAGCGCCGCGTCGGCGCCCTCGAAATCGCCGAGCTCCGCGTAGCAGGAGCCCAGGTTGTTCCTCGCCCAGCAGGCGTTGCGGCGATCGCCCGCGTGCTCGAACGCCGCGAGCGCCGCCTCGAAGCCCGCGAGGCACGCGCCGGGATCGCCGACCGCCATCGCCCGGTACGCGCGCGCCTCGTGGAGCCGCGCCAGCACCTCGACCTCCTGCTCGGTCTCCTCGGCGTCCTGCTCGATCCCGTCGAGCAGCTCGTCCGCGAGCTGGTACCGCCCTCCGAACACGAGCCGCCCGGCGCCCGCGCACAGGCACACGCTGCGCGCGGGGCGCGCCGACCGCCGCGCCTCGGTGCCCTGCGCCAGGCGCAGCAGGCCCTCGACCTGGTCGTGGTTGCCGCGCTTCGAGGCCGCGAGGATCACCTGCGTGAGCGCCGAGAACCACGGCGCCGAGCCGGGCGCGAGCCGCTCCAGGGCCTCGGTCCCCCGCCGCTCCGCCAGCGCGAACTCGCCCCGCCAGAGGTGCGCCTCCGCCTGGCAGAGCCGCAGCGCCCCGGCCGTCGCCTTCGTGGCGCCCCGCGCGATGCCGCGCTCGACGCGCTCGATCGCCGCGCCCAGGTCGCTCCCGAGCAGCGCCTGCTCGGCCGCGCGCAGGGTCGCCGCCGCGGCCCGCGCCGGCTCGCCGCCGCGCTCGAAATGCTCGGCCAGGGCCATCGGATCCGCCACGCCCGTCCGCTCGAGCCACTCGCCGGCGAGCCGGTGGCCGAGGCGGCGATCGTGATCGGTCAGCATCCCGTACGCCGCCTCGCGCACGAGCGCGTGCCGGAACCGGTACTCGGCGGCCTCCGGCGCGCCCTCCACGGAGCGCCGGACGATGAGCTCCCGCACCTCGAGCTCGGCGAGCAGCGGCTCGACCTCCGCCCGGCCGACCAGCGCGGCGACCCCGCCCCGCGAGAAGGTCTCGCCGAAGATCGCCCCGGCCCGCAGCGCCCGCCGCGCGCCCACGTCGAGCGCGTCGAGCTCCGCCTGCACCATCGCCAGCACCGTCTCGGGCAGGTCCACGCCCTTGCCCGCCGCCGCCGCGCGGATCTGCTCCTCGAGGTAGAAGGCGTTGCCGTCCGCGCGCTCGACCAGCGTCGCCACGAGCGCCGGGCTCTCGCGCTCGCCGAGCACCTGGCGCACGAGCCGCTCGCTCGACCGGCGCGAGATCCCCGCGAGGCGGAGCTTGTGCCCGCGCCGCTCGTCCCACAGCTTCGGGAAGAGCTCGTGCACCTCGGGCCGGCCGAGCGCCATGACCATGAACGGCCGGTCCTTCAGGTTCCGGAGCGCGGCGTCGACCATCGTGACCGTGGGCAGGTCGCCCCAGTGCAGGTCCTCGAGCACGAGGAGGACCGGCTGCACCGCGCACTCGGCGCGCAGGAAGTCCTCCCAGGCGAGGCGCAGCTGATCGCCCATGAGCATCGGGTTGCGCCGCGCCGCCCGGAGCTGCACGTCGTCGTCCGGGAACGGCGCGCCGACGAGCTCCCCGAGGAACGGCGCGACCCGCGCGGCGTCGAGCGCCGCGTGCCGCTCGACGCGCGCCCGCACCTTGCGCCGCCGCTCCTCGACGGGATCGGCGTCCGTGAGGCCGATCGCCCGGCGGAGCGCGTGCGCGAGCAGGCCGAAGGCCGACCCGGCGCTCATCGGATCCACCTGGCCGAGCCACACCTCGACCGGCTCGCCGTCCTCCCGGATCGCGCGGACGAGCTCGTGGCGGAGCCGCGACTTGCCGATGCCCGCCGGCCCCGTGACGAGCACGACGCTCGGGGTCGACTCCTCGATGCAGCGGGCGAGCTCGTCCCGGATCAGCGCGAGCTCCCGCTCGCGCCCGACGCACGACGTCGCCTTGCCGAGCACGTGGGGCGGCGCCTCCGGCTCCTCGCGCGCGCCGTGGAGCCAGGGGCCGCCCCCGTCGGACGTGATCTCGAACCGCGCGCCGAGCAGGCCCGCCGTCACCTCGTCGATGCGGATCGCCGGCGCGCGGGACGTCGCTCGGCCCTCGGGGAGCAGCTGGACCACGCGGTCGATGAGGTCGCCGATCGGCATGCGCGAGGCGATCTCCGCCCTGCCCGTGACGACCGCGACCGGCGCGCCGCCGAGGAGCGCCTGGACGGCGAGCGCGCAGCGGGCGGCCCGGGCCGCGAGATCGGTCGTCGCGCCCGCGCCGGACAGCACGACGAGCGGCAGCCGCGCGTCGACGAGCTCGAGCTGGCCCTTGTAGCGCGCCGCCGTGGTCGAGAGCGCCTGCGCGCGCGCCTGCTCGTCGACCTCGGAGGGGGACGGATCGGCGGCGGAGAGGCCGTCGCGCGCGAGGACGAGGCACATCACCTTGCGCTCGCCGGTCGTGAGCTCCGGCGGGCGGACGGACATCGAGGGCGGGCGGACGGAGATCGCCGCGGGATCCATGAGCCCGGCGAGCTCGATCGCGACCGCGTTGCCGTCGCTCGGCCGCCCCTCGGGCGACTTCGACAACATCCGCTGGACCAGCGCGTCGAGCGCCTCGGGCACGTCGTCGCGGAGCCACCGGAGCGACGGCGGCTCCTCGATGAGCACCTTGACGAGCACGGCGAGCCCGCGCGCGCCGCGGAACGGGGCGCGCCCCGAGATGCACTTGTAGAGCAGGCAGCCGAGCGCGAAGACGTCGGCGCGCGCGTCGACGTGCGCCTCGCCGCGGGCCTGCTCCGGCGCCATGTAGCCGGGGGTGCCGAGGATGGCGCCGGGCATGGTGAGCTGCTGGTCGATGCCGGACAGCCGGACGACGCCGAAATCGATGAGCGTGATGCGATCGATGGTGCCGCCGACGAGGAGCAGGTTGCTCGGCTTGAGATCGCGGTGGACGACGCCGAGCCGGTGCACGGAGCCGAGGGTGGTCGCGACGCGCCGGGCGAGCTTGAGGCTCTCCTCCAGGGTGAACGCCTGCCGGGCAAGGCGCTGGGAGAGGGTCTCGCCGGTGAGCCACTCCATGGCGAGGTAGGGGTGGCCGTGCTCCGTGCGGCCGTGCGAGATGTACCGCACCACCCCCGGCACCCGCAGCGTGGCGAGCGCCTGCGCCTCGCGCGCGAGGCGGTTCGAGTCCTGGGAGGCGGCGTTCTGGAGGACCTTGAGGGCGATGGTCTCGCCGGTCTTGAGGTCGCGCGAGCGGAAGACGTGGCCCATGCCGCCGGCGCCCGCGAGCTCCATGATCTCGAACCGGCCGTCGATGACGTCTCCCGCTCGCATTGCCTGCCATCGCTCCGGATCGTCCGCCCTGTGTGGGAGCTACGCGAAGTTCACCTGAATGGCCAGCGGTTCGGGGTTACGGGCGTGTCACCGGAAGCGGGCGCCGCGAGGCGCCGCCGCTGTCATGCAATCACCACCGACACCACCGATTGCCGCGCTCCGGTGCGCATCGTCACCAGAGAGCGCGGCGAGGGGCAACTCTGCAGCGTCGAAGCGCCGGCGGCCCCGGCCACGAGGGCAGTCCGGCGCTCCACCGCCGTCGACCGGAGCGCGCTCCGGCGAGGCACCCGCTCGGCGCTCCGGCGGCGCGCGACGAGGGCAATGCGGCACACCGGCGCGGCCCGGCCGCTGGTGCCGGCGCGGCCGTGGCGGCCCAGGCGCTGGCCGCTCCCGCCGCCGCGACGCGCCTCGGCCGGCGGCCCGCGCCCCGGCTCCCCGGACCGCCTGCGCCCCGCTGTCCCGCGGGCGCGCCCCGGTTTTCCCCGTCCCGTGCCCCGCGGCTTTTTCGTCCAGGCGACCTCGGGTGCGACGGGCGGCCGATGTGAAGCGGCGCGCGCCGGAAAACAAAAAACAAGGCGCCGGGGCCCTTCGTCGTGTGACGCTGCGCGCGGCGCTTCCTCTGTCGCGTCTGCGTGATAAATGAGCTTGTCTGGGGAGAGGGGGGAGGCGACCGGAACGCGCTGGACCCCCTTTGTCAAGCGAAGGAGGCCGCTCTTGTCAATCGTGCCCGGAACCGTTCTGCTCCAGCGCTACCGCGTGGTACGTCATCTCCGCCGCGAAGGCCTCGGTGAGGTGTTCAGCGCCGAGGACGCGAGCACCGGCCGGCGCGTCGCGGTCAAGGTGCTCGGGGAACCCCCGATGCGCCAGGAGCCGGGAGGCGTGCTCAACACGCCAGAGCGCATGCCCCTGCAGGAGGCCGAGGCGCGCTTCCGGCGAGAGGCGGTGGCGTGCGAGCGGCTGCGGGGCCCGCACACACTGCCCTCGGTCGACGGCGGCAAGGACCCGGCGCACGGTCCTCTCCTCGTGTTCGAGCTGCGCGAGGGGGAGCTCCTCAGCGAGCGCATCGCCCGGCAGGGGCCGCTCCCGTTCAGCGCCGTTCACCCGCTGGGCGAGCAGCTCTGGTCGGCGATCGCCGAGCTGCACGAGATTGGCATCATCCACCGCGACATCAGCTCCGCGAACGTGCTCCTCGACCAGGGCCCTGACGGCGAGCGGCTGACGCTCCTGGATCTCGGCTCGTGCAAGCTCCCTCCCGAGCTCTCCGACGCGGCGCCGACGTTACCGAGCCGGTGTCTCGGTGATTTCAGGTTCGCGCCGCCCGAGCAGCTCACGAAGGGGAAGACGGTGGATCACCGGGCCGACCTCTATGCGGCCATGACGGTGATCTTTCACGCGCTCACCGGCGAGCTCCCCTACGCCGCGCGCAATCTGATGATGCTCGCCGATCTCAAGACGAGGACGCCGCCGCGCCGCCTGGGCAGCCTGATGCCTCCGCCGGTCGACCGGGAGATCGAGGTGTTCGTGAACAGGGGGCTGGCGCACAGCCCGGACCGCCGCTTCGCGAGCATCGCCGAGGTGATCCAGGGCTGGCAGGCGCTGAGCCACGCCACCTGAACGTCTCGACGGCTCTCGCGCGGCCCCACCGCCGCTGAAGGCTGGACACCCGGCCTGCCGATTCCACCGCAGCGTCCCCGCACCGACAGGAAGGCGCCCAGACAGCGCAGCGCGCTTGCTGCCTTCCTGCTCCCCCGCCCGATTTCTCCGCGAGGCCAGGCGCCCCTGCCCGGCCGAGGCCGCCGGTCCGCCGTCGAGCTCGGCTGGACGGCGGAATCCCCTGCCGCCGGCCGCGTCCCCAGGCCCCGTCGCTCCGCGGCGTATGCGTCCGACAGCGCGCGCCGGCCTGGGCGGCGCTTCGCCAGCGCTGCCCCGGCGTTCCGGAGCAGGGCTCCCCCGTCGACGCTCCGTTCGACCAGCAGCCGTCACCGACCATTGCGACAACGCCCCTCTTTTTCTCACCATCATCGCTTCTGAACAGCGTTTACCGCACAGGCCGGTTCCTCTGCGATGCGAGGACGGTTGCCGTCGGGTGCTTTACCCGAACGAGCCGCGTTATCCCGGAGCAAGCGGCGATTTCGCGCGCTTCGTCGTCACGGGAAAAGGGCGGGCCTCACCGCCCGGCGTCTGACGAGGAATACGCACCTTCGATCAAGAAACTGCATCTCACAGCATTGCAGAGGGTGAGCACGCATGTTAATCCCGGGTGCGCTCGTCGCCGCGCCCTCTCGCGCGGCGCCAGGGCAACTGGATCGGCGTGCCGCTCGTTTTGCGCGTGTTACGCATGTTGCGCACGTCGCGCAGGTGTCCGCGAGGCGTCTTTCGCCTCTCCGGGGCCGCCGCGGTGTACCTCGGGACCGGCGCATTCCGGGCCGGCACGCCATCTGGGATCTCTCAACCCTTGCCGCCACCACGTTATGACGACAACTACCTACCGCTATGTCTTCCTGGGGCTCTCCATCACGTCTTCGTGGGGCAACGGCCACGCCACGACGTACAGAGCGCTCCTCCGGGCGCTCGCGTCGCGCGGCCACCGGATGCTCTTTCTGGAGCGGAACCTCCCCATCTACGATCAGCACCGCGACCTGCCCAACCCGCCTTACGGCACGACCGAGCAGTACTCGAGCATTACCGAGCTCCGCGATAGATTCTCACGCGCCGTGCGCGAAGCCGATCTCGTGATCGTCGGCTCCTTCGTACCGGAAGGGGCGACGGTCGGGGCATGGATCACGGAGGAGGCCCGCGGAAAGGCCGCGTTCTACGATCTGGACACCCCCGTCACGCTGGGCCGGCTGGCGCACGGGGATCACGCGTACCTGACGCCGGCGCTGATCCCGCGGTATGATCTCTATCTGTCGGCGACGGGGGGCCCGACGCTGGAGCGGCTGGAGCGCAGCCACGGCGCGGTGCGCGCGCGGGCGCTCTACTGCTCGGCGGACACGGACGTGTACCATCCCCAGCCGGCGCCGATGCGCTGGGATCTCGGCTACCTCGGGACCTACAGCGACGACCGGCAGGCGGCCGTCGAGCGGCTCCTCCTCGAGCCGGCGCGGCGCATGCGCCGCGGGCGCTTCGCGGTGGCGGGCGCGCAGTACCCGGCGTCGCTCGCGTGGCCGGAGAACGTCTCCCGGACGGAGCACCTCCCGCCGGACGAGCACCGCATCTTCTACAACTCCCAGCGCTTCACGCTGAACCTGACCCGCCGTGCGATGGTCGAGTCCGGGTGGTCGCCGAGCGCGCGCCTGTTCGAGGCGGCCGCGTGCGGGACCCCTGTCCTGAGCGACACCTGGCCGGGTATCGAGACGTTCTTCCAGCCCGGCGAGGAGATCCTGCTCGTGCGCTCGCCGGAGGACGTGCTCCGGAAGCTCAGGGAGATGAAGGAGGACAAGCGCCTCACGGTGGGCCAGCGGGCGAGGCAGCGCGTCTTCGCCGAGCACACGGCGATGCACCGGGCCGAGGCGTTCGAGCGCTACACCCGCGAGGTGCTCGAGGCCGCCAGCCGGACGCGCGCGCGCCGCGAGCGCGACGGGCAGCTCACGGCGCCCCAGGTCGAGAGCCAGAGCGGCTGACGCTCTGGCCTGGTCGCCCGCCTGCTGCCCTTGCCGCTGGGGGCGGCGCGCAGTAGTCCAGGCAGGTGCGCTCCACGCCGCTTCACCCTGTCGCCCGGCTGCCTGAAGAATGGTCGGCCTCGCTGGCCGCCCGCGGAGAGCGGTCGTTCACGGCGAAGCAGGTATTCCAGTGGATCCATCGCCGCGGCGTCCTCGATCCGGCCGCGATGACGAACCTCCCGGCGCGGCTGCGCGAGCACCTCGCCGCGGAGGGGCTGGGCGAGGTGCTGACGCCCGAGCGGGTTCATCGCTCCGAGGACGGCACGCGCAAGCTGCTCCTGCGCCTCCGCGACGGCGCGACCATCGAGACCGTCCTGCTCCCGTCGGTGTCGGGCCCCGGCTCGCAGGCGCAGCTCGACGCCGACGCGGCGGCGGCGCTCGATGACGACGAGGACGACGATGCGGCCGCGGAGGCGGGCGCCGCGCCGCGCGTCCGCGTCACCCAGTGCATCTCGACGCAGGTCGGCTGCGCCATGGGGTGCGGCTTCTGCGCGAGCGGCGTGGCGGGGCTCAAGCGCCACCTCGGGGCCGAGGAGATCGCGGGCCAGGTGCTCCTCGGGCGGGCGATGCTCGAGGAGGGCGAGGAGCTCCGCAACGTCGTGTACATGGGCATGGGCGAGCCGCTCCACAACTACGAAGCGACCGCTCGCTCGCTGCGCCTGCTCACGCACCCGGAAGGGATCAACCTCTCGACGCGGCGGGTCACGGTGTCCACGTCGGGCCTCGTGCCCGAGATCGCGCGGCTCGGAGCGGATTTTGGCGGGCAGATCGCGCTGGCGATCTCGCTGCACGCCGCGGACGACGAGACGCGCTCGGCGCTGATGCCCATCAACCGCAAGCACCCGCTCGACGAGCTGCTCGCGGCGCTGCGCGCTTACCCGCTGCCGCGGCGCCGGCGCATCACCATCGAATACACGCTGGTCGCCGGGCAGAACGACGATCCCGCCGAGGCGCGGCGGCTGGCGAAGCTCCTGCGCGGGCTCCCGGTGAAGATCAACCTCATCCCGATGAACCCGATCGAGGCCTCCTCGCTGGGCCCGCCCGCCCAGGAGCGCGTGGCGGCGTTCCAGGAGGTGCTCACCCAGGCGGGGTACTCCTGCTTCGTTCGCCGCCGGCGCGGCGATGACGTCTCGGCGGCCTGCGGGCAGCTCGTGCTGCTCGGGGCCAAGCCGAAGGTGCGGCGGGCGCTCGGCTGACATCGCACGATCGCACGCTCGCACGCTCGCGCGCGCCGCCCCCCGGGAGCGCGCGAGCGAGCGCCGCCCGCAGCGGGTGGCTTGACGCGCCGCCGCGCGGGGGCGTAGCTGTCGGCCGTGTTGAAGAAGATCCTCGTCGCCAACCGTGGAGAGATCGCCTGCCGCGTCCTCCGGACCTGCAAACGGCTCGGGATCGCGACGGTCGCCGTGTACTCCGACGCGGACGCGAGCGCGCCGCACGTCGCGATGGCCGACGAGGCGGTGCGCATCGGGCCGCCGCCTGTCCGGGACAGCTACCTGGTCATCCATGCGATCATCGAGGCGGCCCGCGCGACGGGCGCCGACGGAATCCACCCCGGGTACGGGCTGCTGAGCGAGAACCAGGCCTTCGCCGAGGCCGTCGTCGAGGCCGGCGTCACGTTCATCGGTCCGCCGACCACGGTGCTCCACGCGTTCGGCGACAAGATCCTCGCGCGGGATCACGCGCGCGGGGCCGGCGTGTTCCCGCCGCCGGGCACGGGCGGTCCGGTCGACCCCGCCGACGTCGAGGCCGCCCAGCGCGCCGCCGAGAGCATCGGCTTCCCGCTGCTCGTCAAGGCTGCGGGCGGCGGCGGCGGCATCGGCATGCAGGTCGTCACCGATCCAGGCAAGCTGTCGCGCGCCCTCACCGCGTGCTCCGACCGCGGCCGCGCGGCGTTCGGGGACCCGCGCGTGTACATGGAGCGGTACATCGAGCGCCCGCGCCACATCGAGGTGCAGGTGCTCTGCGACGGGCAGGGCGGCGCCGTCGCGCTCGGCGAGCGCGAGTGCAGCGCGCAGCGCCGGCACCAGAAGATCGTCGAGGAGACCCCGTCGCCGGCCGCGTTCTTCCAGGGAGCGGCGGGCGAGGTCCGCCGGAAGGAGCTCCACGACAGCGCCCTCCGGGTCGTGACGGCCGCCGGCTACGTCGGCGCGGGCACCGTCGAGTTCGTCGCGGCGGAGAGCGGCGAGCTCTTCTTCCTGGAGGTGAACGCGCGGCTCCAGGTCGAGCACTGCGTCACGGAGATGTGCACCGGGCTCGACCTTGTCGAGCACCAGATCCGCATCGCGTCGGGCGAGCCGCTCGCGCCGGAGGTCCGGGACCACACCTACCGCGGCCACGCCGTCGAGGCGCGCCTCTACGCGGAGGATCCGGCGAAGAAGTTCGCCCCCCAGCCCGGCCGCATCACAGCGCTCCGCTGGCCGGCCGCCGGGGACGACCTTCGGATCGAGACAGGCGTCGCCGAGGGGCTCGAGGTGACGCCGTTCTACGACCCGCTGCTCGCCAAGATCGTCGCCCACGGCCCGACGCGCGACGAGGCGATCGCTCGCCTCGACCGGGCGCTCGCCGAGACGACGATCGAGCTCACCGGTCCGGTCGGGCCCGCCGCGACCAACCTCGCGTTCCTCCGCCAGATCCTGCAGGACGGTGATTTCCGCGGCGGGCAGTACGACACGCGCTTCGCCGAGGCGCTCGCTGCCGGCAAGAAGGCCGGATGACGCTCGACCGAGCGGACTGAGCGGTCCGAGCTGGACCCGCCGGCTACGTCGGCGGCGGGCCGGCGGGTCGGCGCGCGGCGGTCACCGCCCGCGGCTGAATCGCGCGCTCGTGGTGCAAACCACGGCCGGCATGAACTAAATACCAGGCGTGAGCCACGACTTCGTCCTCGAGCCCGCCGAACGCTGGCTTGCCCACGACCCCGATCCGGAGACCCAGAGCGAGCTGCGCCAGCTCATCGACGCGGCCAGGGCGGGCGAGGACGGCGTCCGCGCCGAGCTCGCCGAGCGCTTCGCCGGCCCGCTGGAGTTCGGCACCGCGGGCATCCGCGGCGTCCTCGGGGCCGGCGAGAGCCGGATGAACCGCGCCGTCATCCTCCGCACGACCGCGGGGCTCGCCCGCCACCTCCTCGAAACGATCGGCGACAAGGCGCGGAGCGCCGGCGTCGTCATCGGCTACGACGGTCGCCGGATGAGCCGAGAGTTCGCGGAGGACACCGCCTGCGCCCTCGCCGCCGCGGGCATCCCGAGCCACCTCTCGCCCGTCCCCTGCCCCACGCCGATCGCCGCGTTCGCGGTCGGCCACCTCGGCGCGGCCGCGGGCGTGATGGTGACGGCGAGCCACAACCCGCCCGAGTACAACGGCTTCAAGGTGTACTGGGACAACGCCGCGCAGATCATCCCACCCCACGACACCGGCATCGCGACGGCGATCGACGCCTCGCCGCCGGCGGATGAGGTCCCCCGCATGCCCCTCGACGAGGCGAGGACGCTCGGGCTGGTGCGCGACTTCCCCGAGGAGCTGGAGCGGAGCTACCTCGGCGCGATCCGCGGCCTCGCGGTGCGGAGCGACGGGGATCGCGACCTCTGCATCGTGTACACGCCGCTCCACGGCGTCGGCGATCGCCTGGTCCGAAAGGCGCTCTGCGAGGCCGGCTTCACGCGCGTGGCGAGCGTGCCCGAGCAGGCCGAGCCGGACGGCGCGTTCCCCACGGTCGCGTTCCCGAACCCCGAGGAGAAGGGCGCCATGGACCTGGCGTTCGCCCTGGCGAAGCGGGAGGGCGCCGACCTCGTCCTCGCCAACGATCCCGACGTCGACCGGCTCGCCGTGGCGGTGAGGCGCCCTGACGGCGAGTACGTGCAGCTCACGGGCAACCAGGTCGGCGTGCTCCTCGGCCATTACCTGCTCACCGAGGGGCGCGCGCAGGGCGCGGACGAGCGCCGGCTCGTGCTGGCGTCGTGTGTCTCGACCCCGATGCTCGGCGTCATCGCCGCGGCGCTCGGGGTTCACTACGAGGAGACCCTGACCGGGTTCAAGTGGATCGCCAACCGGGCGATGGACATCGAGCGCTCGACCGGCGCCCGCTTCGTGTTCGGCTTCGAGGAGGCGCTCGGCTACACCGTCGGCCCGGTCGTGCGCGACAAGGACGGCATCAGCGCCGCGGCGCTGGTCGCCGAGCTCGCGGCGGTGCGCAAGGCCGAGGGCAGGACCCTGCTCGACGAGCTCCAGGCGATCACCCGCAAGTACGGCCTCTACATGAGCGCGCAGCGCTCGTACACCCTGCGCGGCGTCGACGGCCTCGAGAAGATCGCGGCGATCATGGACGCGCTGAGGAAGAGGCCGCCTGCCGCGATCGGCGGCGTCCCCGTGGTGGCGTGGCGCGATTTCGAGGCGCGCACGCGCACGACGAGCGACGGCCTCGTCGAGCCGCTCGTGCTGCCTCCGAGCAACGTGCTCGTGTACGAGCTCGACGACGGGAGCCGGCTCATCGCCCGCCCGAGCGGGACGGAGCCGAAGATCAAGTTCTACTTCGACGTGCGCGAGGAGGTCGCCGCGGACGAGCCGCTGGGCGACGCCGAGGCCCGCGCGGCGGTGCGGCTCGACGCCCTGGCCCTGGCGTTCTCGGGCCTCGCCGGCATCGGCTGAGGGGGAGCGGCCCCGTCAGCCGCCAGGGCTGCGGAAGGCGGCGCGGCCGACGAAGAACGGGCCCATCTGGCTGATGAACTCCGAGGTCTGGCGGGTCTTCCGCATCGTCTGCACGATGTGGGAGAGCGGGTGGAGCTCCTTGCCGACGAGCCCGATCACGAACTCGTTGTCGCGGGCGTCGAGGCCGTGGCACGCGAGGCGGATGTCGTGGGCGAGGTCCTGGGCGCCGTAGGCCCTGCCGATGGTGCCGTGCTCGCGCAGGATGCTCCCTTGCTCGCGCCCCTCGAGCTTGGAGAACGCGCCGCTGCGGCGGAGCGGGTACCACACCGCCCACGGCCAGGCGGGGTTCAAGACGGTCTCCGCCGGGCGCCGGAGCAGCCAGAAGTCGAGATCCTGCTCGTAGCCGGTCGAGTACGTGCGCCCCAGCATGGTGAAATCGGGGCGGAGCTCCAGGGCCCGGAGCTCGCTGCGGTTGAGCGCCGGGCGGACGGTCTGGACGAAGACGGCGGGGTCCTCCGCCCACGTGAGCACGGCGATCCCGCGCGGATCGTTGATGTCCTCGTAGACGACGGCGCCGACGCGCTGCGACGCAAGCGCCTGGCCGGCTGCGCGGGTCAGCTCCGCCGGATCGGCGTCGCCGGGGCAACGGAACACGAGCAGCTGCATGAACAGCCGGCCGTCGATGACCTGCGGCCGGCCGTCGCGCGGCGCCCCCCGCTCGGCGACGTCGATGTGCGGCAGCTCGGGCTCCGCGTGGCCGGCGGCGGGCCGGCCCGTGGTGGGTTCGCTCATGGGCGTAGGGGTACCGAGGTTCGGGGAGGACGGCAACTGCCAGGCGCAGCACCTCCGCAGGCGGACGCGCAGCACCTCCGCGACGCGCAGCCCCCTACCGCGAGCGCCCGTCGCCGCTGCGAGCCCCCCGTCATCGCGACGAGCGCCCGCCGACGGCCACGACGACCGACGACCGACGAGCGCGGCGCGAAATCACGTAATGCGCATCACACCATTGCGCGCGCTGACGTCTGCGGCGGTCGCCGGGGGTTTGGCGTCTCGGGTCGAAAGGAGAGCTGGACAACCGGCGTGATCTTGCGCAGGGCCACGTCGGCTCGTGTCGCACGGCTGCTCCCACGTAATCATCTCTTGCCATCGAGCCCGACTCACGCTCCCCTGCAAGGTACAACCACGACTCCTGGAGTTGCCCCGACGATGTGCTCCCGGGCAGGGTTTCCCGCCCGAGGGTACGTGCGCCGCGCCCCCGATCGGGCTCAGCTTCGCCGGGGCCTTCCCGCCGTAGGTTCGCCGCGATGAAGACGCACGAGACGAAGACCAAGACCTCGATCCCCGCCGGTAGATGCAAAGGAACGTTGCTGGTCAACCTCCGGTCGTTCGTCACGACGACCCGCGACGCCGGTGCATGGGAGCGCCTGGTGACGTCGCTGCCCAAGTCAGACCGGGACGTACTCTCTCAGCCGCTGCTCGCGAGCAGCTGGTATCCGATCGGCGTCTGGAACCGCGCCTTGCGGACGCACGCGCGGACTGCGAGCGACCAAACCGCTGAGCTCAAGCGGTTTGCCCGCTATGTCGCGGATCGCGACCTCAATACGGTGTTGAAGTTCGCGCTCTCGATCGCCATGCCCGACACGATCGTCGCCCGGACTGGAATGTTCTGGTCGCGCTACTTCGACTCCGGGAAGGTCTTCCCGCGCATGGTGAAGCCGCGGGAGTGGGTGCTGACCATCACAGGCCCGACCGGGGACGACGAGGGGCCCTCCGCGATGAACTGCGGAGAGGGCGTCTGCGGCTGGGTCGAGCAGGCGCTCCTCCTGTGCGGCGCATCCACCCCCAAGGTAACCCACCAGCGGTGCCGGTTTCGCGGCGCGACGGAGTGCCTCTCCGAGGTCGTATGGTGAGCGACCTGAGCGAGATCGGCCCTCTTGTCGTTGCGGCGGCGCCCTCGTTTGCCTATTGACTTGCTCCTTCACCTTGATCCAGACTGGATGCAGGCAGGACACATGTACGCGAAGCCTCCCATGGTGAGGTTCTCGCGCTGCCCCTCTCGTCTTTCGTGCTCGGGGTCAGCATCGTGCCTGCTCTGCGGATTGTCTCCTGACGGCCGCTGACCGGTCAGCCTGCGGGGGTTCGGTGGGGTAGAGGCCGGCGGGCAGCCACGAGGCAGATTGACCCAGCAACCCTACAGGTAATTTCATGCTGTCACCTCGCTCGCAGCGGCACAAGGAAGTCAAGGACAGCCTTCAGGCGACGCCGCACCCGGTCTGGGTCGAGGACATGCTCGAGTCTCTGGCCGACCAGTGGAAGGCTGCGGTCTACACGCCGCCGATCGCGCAGACGATGACGGAGCCGGTCGATCAGGAGATGTGGAAGGGGCTCCTCCGCGAGTTCTTCTGCGTGGTCGAGGCGTTCCCGAAGTACATGGGGCTCAGCCTCGCCAAGACGACCTATGGCCAGACGCCGCGCGACTCCCTGGTGCGAGACTGGCTCATCGGCAACATCCGGGTCGAGGCGCTGCACGTGCGCTGGTACCTCGACTGGGCGGCGTGGCACGGGCACAGCACCTCGGACATCACGAGCCACCGCCCGAGCCCGGAGATCGCGTCGCTCTTCGAGTGGCTCTGGTCGGTGTCGTACCGCGGCTCGCTCGCGGAGGCGGTCGGCGCGGTGAACTATGCGATCGAGGGGGTCATCGGCGAGTGTTCTCGCGTGGTGCTGCCGAGCTTTACGAAGCTCTATGGCGAGGGGAGCAAGTCGCTGACGTGGCTCGCCGCGCATGCGAACTACGATGACGCCCACCCGCGCGAGGCGCTCGAGATCGTGAAGCTCGCGACCACCTCCGCCGAGGAGATCCGCCGGGTGCATTCGAGCATCTCCCGCTCGCTCGAGCTGTTCGAGAAGGCGTTCAGGGCCTGCAGCGTCCCGCACCGCGGCGGCAGCTGACGCGGGCCCCCCTGGCAGCGCCGCGCACGACCGGCGCCGAGCCCGAACGGCGATACGACATCTCCGAAGAACCTCATAGAACCCAAGGCGAGCGCCCCGCGGCGCCGGCGCGCGACGGCGGTAGAGACCGCCGGGATTCCTGCCCTGCGGCCCCACGCAGCACGCGAGAAACGGACCGGATCGAGGCGAGAGACCTCGGAGATGCCAAGATCGCCAGTCGGCCTTCTTTGAGCTCCTTCTCAATGACCAGCGGGCCTCCCAGCCAGTCCCGCCCCCTGCTGCGGTTTCCCCCCGCCCCGCCCCGCCCCGCCCCGCTGTCCGCCGGGGCAGAGCGGCGGTCTCTCGCACAGGAGACGGGCCCAGATCGGCGTTTTCGGCGCGCAAGCGCACTCCTGTGCGCTGAGCACCGAAAACGCCGAGGTGGGCCCGTATCCGAAGCGAGTGACCGCCGCTCTAGCGGCCGTAGACGGCTTTGCGGACCTTTTTCTTGAGATCGTCGAGGACGAAGGGCTTCGTGATGTAATGGCGCGCGCCCGCCTGGATGCCGGCGATGACGTCCATCGGATCCGACTTGGCGGTCAGGAAGATGATGGGCACCCGGCGCGTCGGCTCGTGCTCGCGGAGCCGCTTCGTCATGCTCACCCCGTCGAGCTTCGGCATCATGATGTCCACGATCACCAGATCGGGCCACGGCTCCTGCTGGGCCAGCGCGAGCCCATCGATCCCGTTCGTCGCGACCACGGTGTCGAACTCGTCGCCGAGGAACCGGGCGATCATCGCCGCCGTGTCCTGCTCGTCCTCCACCACCAGGATTCTCTTCTTCGTCGCGGTCACCATCGGCGCCGAGAAAGATAGCGCGGAGCGGACGATGCGGGCGGTGTGCCGGGATTTTTTTCCGAAGAACGTTGGAAACACATCGATTTTATTCACCGACAGCGCACGCGCCGTCTGCGCCGGAGGCGCTCAGCCAGGAGGGCGTACGGCGCCGACGCAGGGGTTTCGCCCGGAGCAGGGCTGTCTCAGGCACACCGCTCGGCGCCCGAGGGTCAGGTCGCGCGGGCGGCCGCGCGCTCGAGGAGCGAGGCGAGGCGATCGAGCGGCATCGGCTCCACGAACGTGCTGCCGATGTCCCGCATCAGCACCGTCCGGACCGACGAGCCCCGGCGCTTCTTGTCGAGCGACAGGAAGCGCAGCGCGGCGGAGACCGGCTCGTCCTCGATCCGGGTGGGCAGACCGAGCCGCGCGAGCAAGCGGGTCGCCCGGTCGGCCGCCGCGCGATCGGTCACGCCCAGCGCGCAGCCGACGCGGAACATGGCGACCATGCCGAGCGCCACCGCCTCGCCGTGCGCCAGCCGGACGAACCCCCCCTCGGCCTCGAGGGCGTGCCCGAGCGTGTGGCCGAGGTTCAGGAGGGCGCGGTCGCCCGACTCGCGCTCGTCGCGGGCGACGATGGCCGCCTTCACGGCGATCGAGCGGCGGATGATCTCGGCGAGCAGGCCGGGGTCGCGCGCGAGGACGCGGTCGGCCTCGCGCTCTAGCAGCGTGAGCAGCTCGGGATCGCCGATGCAGGCCGACTTCACCACCTCCGCGAGCCCGCTCCGGTAGGCGCGGTCGGTCTCGGTGGCGAGCGCCGCCGGGCTCGCGACGACCGCGGACGGCTGGTGGAACGTCCCGACGGCGTTCTTCGCGGGGCCGAGGTCGACCCCGGTCTTGCCGCCGACCGAGGCGTCGACCATCGCGAGGAGCGTGGTCGGCGCCGCGACCCAGCGGACACCCCGCAGCAGCGTGGACGCAGCGAACCCGCCGATGTCGGTCACCACACCCCCACCCTGCGCGAGCACCACCGCGCCGCGATCGGCGCCCGCGTCGATCATCGCCGTCAGCGCCGCCTCGACGGCCGCGAGCCGCTTGTGCTCCTCGCCGGGCTTGAGCACCGTGACGGCCGCGGCCGGCGTCCCCTGCGCCGCGAGCGCGGCGAGCAGCGGCGCGCCCCAGAGGCGGCTCACGTTCTCGTCCGTGACGACGAAGACGGAGGTCGGCGCCAGCGCGGCGATGGCGTCCGCCGTGGACGCCGCCCCGTCGGAGGCGATGCGCACAGCGTAGCTCTTGTCGCCGAGCGGCACGAAGAGCGGGCGATCCGCGTAGGCGCGGAGGACCCGCGCCGCGACGTCCGCGGGGGAGACGCCGTCGGTCGCGACGCGCGCGTGGGCCTCGGCATAGACGGGGGCGCGCGCGGCCAGGAGCTCCCGGATGCGCGCCTCACGATCCGGCGCGCCGTCGAGCAGCGGGCGGTTGCCGTTCGGCGTGCGCGCCGCGATCGTGCGCGGGGTGGCGGTGAGCGCGACGACGCAGCCGCGCTCGAGCGCCTCGGCGCGGAGCGCGGGATCGACGAGGGCGCCGCCGCCGAGGGCGATGATGCGCGGGCCGCGCGCCCCGAGGAGCCGGCGCAGGGTCGCCGCCTCCAGCGCGCGGAAGCCAGCCTCGCCGCGCGTGGCGAAGAGCGAAGGGACGCTCTCGCCGGCCTCCTCGACGATGGCGTCGTCGAGATCGAGGAACGGGAGCCCCGTGCGCGCGGCGGCGATGCGGCCCACGGTGGACTTGCCTGCCCCCATGAAGCCGGTGAGCAGGAGCGGAGGTGCGTCGGAAGGGAATTCCATGGCCTTCAGTAAGAGCGGACCTGCTGGAGGTAGCTGTCGACGTTGCGCGAGAGCTCCGTGAGGCTGTCGCCGCCGAATTTCTCGAGAAGGGCGGCGGCGAGCGTGATCGCCACCATCGCCTCGCCGACGACCGAGGCGGCCGCGACGGCGCAGACGTCGCTGCGCTCGAAGGCGGCGTCGAACTGCTCCTTGGTGCGCACGTCGACCGACGGGAGCGCGCGCTTGAGCGTCGCGATCGGCTTCATGGCGGCGCGGCAGATGAGCGGCATGCCGTTCGTGATGCCGCCCTCGAGGCCGCCGGCGCGGTTCGACGGGCGGGTGAACGCGTGCGCCCCCTGATCGTAGGCGATGGGGTCGTGCACCTCGGAGCCCGAGATGCGCGCGGCCTCGAAGCCGATGCCGATCTCGACGCCCTTGATCGCCTGGATGCTCATCAGCGCCTGCGCGAGCCGTCCGTCGAGCTTGCGGTCCCACTGCACGTGGCTCCCGAGCCCGGGCGGCAGGCCCGTGGCGATCACCTCGAAGACGCCGCCGAGGGTGTCGCCCCGGTGCGCGGCCTCGCGGATGGCGTCGCGCATCGCCTGCGCGGCAGCGGCGTCGACGCACGCGAGATCCGAGGCGCGGGCGCGCTCCCGGAGCTCGGCGAGCGGGAGCTCACCCCCGCCCGAGGCGGCGGAGGTCGGCGACGCCACCGGGCCGATCGACAGGACGTGGGCGAAGACCTCGACGCCGACGGACCGGAGGAGCTTGCGGCAGACGCCGCCCACCGCGACCCGCGCCGCGGTCTCGCGCGCGCTCGCCCGCTCGAGCACGTCGCGCAGGTCCCGCCGGGCGTACTTCAGGCCGCCGGCCAGATCCGCGTGGCCAGGGCGCGGGCGGGTCAGCGCCTCGGGCGGCTCGGGGAACGGCTCGGGGCCCATCCGCCCGGCCCAGCTCGCGTGATCGCGGTTCTCGATCACCATGGCGATGGGCCCGCCGAGCGTCTCGCCGCCGCGCACGCCGGCGACGAGGCGGACGCGATCGGTCTCGATCTTCATCCGCCCGCCGCGCCCGTAGCCGCGCTGGCGACGCGCCAGATCCTCGTCGATGTCCTCCGCGAGGAGCGGCATGCCCGCCGGAATACCCTCGACGGTCGCCACGAGCTCCGGCCCGTGCGACTCGCCGGCCGAAAGCCACCTGAGCTGCGTCATCGTGTGGAAAACCTCCTCCGCGCCCGGAGCCCCGGGCGAAGCTTGCTGCGTATTACAGGTCGATCTGCTCCACGTCGACGCCTTGGGCGGAAAAATGGGAAGAACGGCCGGTGGCGTCTCCGCCAACCTGGGTCGGGGAGCGGACAGCGGCGCCAGCCTGGGTCGAGGGGCGTACGGCGCCGTCCGCAACGACCGGCTCCCCGAGGAACCTGGCCGCCACGGAGGCGAAGCTCTTCGGCAGATCCGTGACGAGCAGCGAGAGGCCGCCCGGCGTGCTCCGGGAGGTCGCGAGCCCCCGCTCGGCGAGGAACGAGGCCACCTCCTCGGCGGTCGCCGAGGCGCTGTCCACGATCGGGAGAGGCCCGCCTGCGAGCGACGCCGTCTCGGCCTCGATGGCCGCGCGGAGGAGCGGGAAGTGCGTGCACCCGAGCACGATCGAGCGGGCGCCCGCGCCGATGAGCGGCTCCAGGTACCGCCGCGCGACGAGCCGCGGGACCTCGCCCTCGAGCCACCCCTCCTCCGCCAGCGAGACGAGCAGCGGGGCCGCCTGGCCGGCGACCTCGGTGCGGGTGCTGAGCGACGCCACGGCGCGGGGATAGGCGCCGGACGCGATCGTCCCGGCCGTCCCGAGCACGCCGATCGTGGCGCCGCGCGACGCGGCGACGGCGGCGCGGGCGCCGGGCAGGATGACCCCGAGGACGGGCAGATCCAGCTCGACCCGGAGCATGTCGATCGCGACGGCGCTCACCGTGTTGCACGCGACGACGATCGCCTTGACGCCGCGGCCGATGAGCACGCGCGCGCAGCCGAGCGCGTAGCGGACCACCGTCTCCGGCGACCGCGTGCCGTACGGGACCCGCGCCGTGTCGCCCAGGTAGACGATGTCCTCCGCCGGGCAGCGCCTGCGCAGCGCGCGCACGACCGTGAGGCCGCCGAGGCCCGAGTCGAACACGCCGAGCGGCGCGTCGCCGTGGGACGTCACGGCTCCTCGATGCGGAACAGGTGCACCGGCTCGCGGAGGAACTGCTCGCGCGCGATCGCGTCGAGCGCGTTCCGCACGAGCCCCTCCCGCGCGTCGTGCGTGATGAGCACGACGTCCACCGCGGGCTGGCGAGCGGCCGCTTCGTCCGCGGGCGCCGCGCCCGAGCCCGAGCTCGTCGGCCCCTGCTGCACGATCTGCTCGATGCTGACGCCCGCGTCGCCGAGCGCGCCGGCGAGGCGCCCCATGACGCCGGGCCGGTCCTCGACCGCGAAGCGCAGGTAGTACCGGGAGACGATCTCGCCGAGCGGGCGGACCGCGCGGGGCTTGATCGACATGCCGCGGCCCTGCATGCCCGCGACGCCCGACGCGATCGAGCGCGCGACGTCGAGGATGTCGGAGACGACGCTGACCGCGGTCGGCAGGTCGCCGGCGCCGCGGCCGTAGACGAGCGACGGGCCGACGGCGCGCCCCTCGAGCAGCACGGCGTTGAGCACGCCGGAGACGTTGGCGAGCACGCTCTGCTTCGGGATCAGCGTGGGATGCACGCGCAGCTCGATGGAATCGCCGAGGTCGCGGCCGATCGCCAGGTGCTTGATGGTGTAGCCGAACCGATCGGCGTAGCGGTGATCGGCCTCCTCGATGCTCCGGATCCCGGAGGTGTGCACGTCGGCGCTGTCGACCTGCGCCCCGAAGGCGAGCATCGCCAGGACGATGAGCTTGTGCGCGGCGTCGTGGCCGTCGACGTCGAGCGACGGTTCGGCCTCGGCGTAGCCGAGCTCCTGCGCCTCGCGCAGCGCGGCGTCGAACGACGCGCCCGTGTCGCGCATGCGCGTGAGGATGTAGTTGCAGGTGCCGTTCAGGATCGCGGTGACGCGCTCGACCCAGTCGCTCGCGAACGCGTCCCGGAGCGTCCGGATGATCGGGATGCCGCCGCCGACCGCCCCCTCGAACGCGAGGTCGACCTGCCGCGCCGAGGCCCGCGCGAGGAGCGCGGGGCCGTGGGCGGCGAGCAGCAGCTTGTTCGCGGTGACCACGCCCTTGCCGCGGTCGATGGCGCGCTCGATCAGCGCGCGCGCGGGCGTCTCGCCGCCCATCACCTCGACGACGACGTCGATCGAGGGGTCGTCGACGACCTCCTCGGGGTTCGTGGTGAGCAGGCCGCGATCCAGGGCGGCGACGCGCTCCTTCTCGAGGTCGCGCACGACCACGCGCTTCACGACGAGGGGGACGCCCGCGCGCTCCGCCAGGTAGCCGGAGTTCTCGGCCAGGAGGCGCAGGACGCCGCCGCCGACCGTCCCGCAGCCCAGGAGCCCGATCTGGATCGGGGCGCCCCCGCGGAGGCGCCTGCGATCGCTGGCGGCGTGAGGTTCAGGGTTCAAGTTCAAGGGCGGACCGCCTTCCGTCTTCATGCGCGCGGAGCTTAGCGCTTCTCGCGCCGATAGGTGACGCCTATGCTGCGCTGGCCATGACGGAAAAGGGCGTTCTGGGCGACGAGTTCAGGTTCCACGTGGGCGAGGACGGGGGCGCCGTGGAGCGGGGGCCGCTGCTCCCGCTGCGCGTGCTCGTCGTCGCCGATCTCACCCCGCGCGATCCGCACAACGCCGGCGCGAGCCCGCCCGCGGGCGCGATCCGCGTCGACGCGACCCGCTTCGATAACCTCTTCACGATGCTCCGGCCACGGCTCGCGATCGAGGTGCCGAGCGTGCTCGCGGCGGGCCGGGCGGTGCGCGTCGATCTCGCGCCCGCCGGGATGAAGAGCTTCCGGCCCGACGCGCTGTGCGCCGAGGTGCCGCTGCTGCGCTCGCTGCTCGACGGCCGCCGGGTCCTGGATCGGCTGCGCGACGGCTCGGCCACGCTCGACCAGGCGCGCGCCGAGCTCGATCGGCTCTGGGGCGGCTCCCCGCTGGTGCGCGACATCCTGGGCCTCGTCCCGGAGCGCCGGGACGCCTCGCCCGGCCGCTCCGCGCCCGCCGCGGAGCGGCCCGCGGCGCCCGCGCCCGCGCCCGGCTCGGACGTGGACGCGCTGCTCTCGATGGTCGACCTCGGCGGGGGCGAGGGCGCCGAGGCGGCGCCCCCACCCGCGACGCCGGGCAGCCTCGATCAGAAGCCGGCGGAGGCGGGGCGGTTCTCGGAGCTCATCGCGACCGTGGCGGCGAGCGCCCGCCCGCGCGCGGGCCAGCCCGCTCGGCCCGCGGAGGCGATCGCGCAGATCGAGCGCGCGATCGGCGCGCAGCTCGGCGCGATCCTGCAGCACCCCGAGGTGCGGCGCCTCGAGGAGGCGTGGCGCGGGCTGAGCCTGCTCGTGGAGCGCGCGAAGGCGGCGGAGGGCGTCCGGTTCGACGTCGTCAGCGCGCGCCCGGACGAGGCGGCCGGCGCGCTCGCGCGGGTGCTCGCGCAGACGGCGAGCTCCGAGCCGCCGGCGTCGGTCGCCATCGTGGACGTCGCGATCGACGGCAGCGCCGCGTCGCTCGCGCGGCTCGAGGAGATCGCGCGCGTCGCCGAGGCGCACGCGCTCCCCGCCGTGGTGAACGGCGACGCGCGCCTGCTCGGGGTCGACGATCTCGGCGGCGTCGAGCGGCTCGACAACAAGGCCGCGCTGTTCCGGGCGCCGCACCGCGCGCCGTGGCGCTCCGCTGCGGCGCGGCACGGCGCGCGGTGGGTCGCGATCGCGATGAACCGCGTGCTCGGCCGGATGCCGTACGACCGGTCGACCTCCCGGATCCGGGAAGCGGCGATCGCCGAGCAGCCCGGCGATGAGGGCGGCCGCGTCTGGATCTCGCCGGCGTACGTCGTCGGCGCGCTGATCGCGGGGAGCTTCCGCGAGACGGCGTGGCCCTGCCGCGTCACGGGCGCGAAGGGCGGCGGCACGCTCGGGGACCTTCCGGTGCACGAGGTCAAGGGCGCGTACGAGGGCGACGAGGGCGTCGCGATCCCGACCGAGGCGTTCGTGTCCACGGACACCCAGCGCGAGCTCTCGAAGAGCGGCGTGCTCCTGCTCGCGTCGGCCCCGAACAGCGACGCGGTGTACGTCCTCGCCGCGCCGACGGCCTACGTTCCGCCGGAGAAGCTCACGTACGACAGCCCGACGGCCGAGCCGGACGAGCGCCTCGAGCGCGTCTCGCTCGTCGATCAGCTCTTCGTCGCGCGCGTCGTCCAGTTCCTGCGCGCGCTGTGCTCGAAGCTGCCCCCGGACAGCGACCCGGCGGAGGTCCAGCCGGTCGTCGAGGGCGCCCTCTGGGCGCTGTTCGAGAACGCGCCGCCCGCCAGCATCGAGCTCACCGTCAAGGCGGGCCGCGGCGAGGGCGGCGCGCAGATCGCGGTCACGGTGCGCCCGCGCCGCTTCCTCGGCGTGGGGCTCGACGAGGTGTCGCTCGAGATGCCGCTCGGCTGAGCGCCCCGGATTGACGCCGCCCGGCGCGCGGGGGAGGATCGCCGGCATGCGGCTCCGCGTAGCGATCCTCCTCGCTGTCCTGAGCACCCTCGTGACCACGTGCCAGCGGCCTGCGGCGCCGCAAGCGCCGACGTCCGACTGCGGCTGCCGCAAGAAGTAGCCCGGCGCCCATCGCGGGGTCGACGGGTCACGTCGCGCGGCTCCGGGCGCGCGGCATTGCAATGCACGTCGAGCGTCTCTCACGAAGACGCGAGGACCGGATCGCGAGCGGTGCTCTCTCTCACACCCGCCGCGGAGCGGCCACCTGCCGGCGGGCGGCGGCGCCTCGATACGGCCTCTCCGCGCCTGCCGCGCCGGAGCTCCATCTTTGATGGCGACGAAGAGCGCGGGAGTGATCGTCGCTTTCATCTCGACGGAGCGCGTGGAGTTGCGTAGTTGCGCAGCTGCTCAGTCGGGCGCTGGCACGTCGCGCGGGTCGCGCGCGATGTGCGCAGCGCGCGCAACGCGGGTTGAGCGCCTCATCACGAAGCGAGCATTGCGCCGGCCTTGCGGTCCTCAGGGGCGGCCCGAGGATTGCAATCCTGGCGGCTTCATGAAGCCCTGCACCCAGGAGGACATCCGCTCCAATCGCCCGTTCGCCGGCCGCAGGGCGGTGGTGATCGGTGGGAGCATCGCGGGCCTGGTCGCAGCCCGCGTGCTCGCCGACCATTTCGGCGAGGTGGCCGTCGTCGAGCGCGACGCCATCCCGGATGACCTCCGCGAGGCCCGCAAGGGGGTGCCCCAGGCTCGCCAGCTCCACGGGCTGCTCGCCCAGGGAGAGCGGATCCTGAACGACCTGTTCCCCGGCTTCACCGGGGATTTGCTCCAGGACGGAGCCATCGCGTACGACTTCGGGCTCGGCTTGGCGTGGCACCACCACGGCGCCTGGAAGCCGCGCTTCGAGACGGGGGTGCGGACCGTGTGCATGACCCGTCCGCTGCTCGAGGCGCACGTGCGCCGCCGCGCGTTCGCGCTGCCGAGGGTGCGGCGCCTGGACGAGCGCGAGGTGGTGGAGCTCTCGGCGTCTCGCGATCGCTCCCGGATCACGGGCGTCGTGCTCCGGCAACGCGACGAGGGCGGCCAGATCGAGCGGCTGCCGGCGGAGCTCGTGGTGGACGCCAGCGGGCGCGGCTCGCGCGCGCCGGCGTGGCTCGAGGCGCTCGGCTACCGGCGGCCCGACGAGTCGACCATCCAGGTCCGGGTGGGGTACGCCAGCCGTCAGTACCGGCCGCGGGATCCGGCGGAGCTCCCGTGGAAGTCGCTGTACGTCCTCGGCTCGCCGTCCGACAGCCGGCGGTTCGGCTGCATCGCGCCGATCGAGGGCGGGCGCTGGATCGTGGTGCTGGCGGGCCTGTTCGGCGATCACCCGCCCGCCGATCCCGAGGGCTTCCTGGAGTTCGCCCGGGGCCTGCCCAACGACGCGCTCTACCGGGCGCTGCTCGGGGCCGAGCCGGTGACGGACGTCGCCGTCTCCAAGTTCCCGGCGCACCTCCGGCGGCACTACGAGCGGATGGCGCGGATGCCCGAGGGGCTCGCCGTGCTGGGCGACGCGCTCGCCAGCTTCAACCCCGTTTACGGCCAGGGGATGACGTCGGCCTGCCTCCAGGCGCTGGCGCTCGACGCCGCGCTCAAGGAGCAGCGCCGCCGCGCGGGGCGCGGCGCGATCGCGGGCCTCACCCGCCGCTACCACGCGGCCGCGGCCAAGGCGGTCGACCTGCCGTGGCGGATGTCCACGGGGGAAGACCTCGCCTACCCCGAGACCAGGGGCCGGCGGCCGATCCTCCAGCCGATCATGCGCTGGTACACCGGGATGCTGCACCGGGCCGCGCAGGTCGATCGCGAGGTCTATGTGCGCTTCGTGCGCGCGTTGCACATGCTCGACGGGCCGGAGGCGCTCCTGGATCCTCGCTTGATCCTGCGCGTGCTTCGCGCGGGGCGGTCAGGGTCGCTGCCCGAGGTGGCCGCGGCTGGCGCGGCCCACCGAGGGCAGCCCGAATGACGCCTGAACGGCTGAGTCCGCCGCTTCGCTCCGGCGCGTGACGACGGCGACGGCTCCGCGCCGGGCGAGGGCCGGTATCGGCGGGACGAACGCGCCGTGGTGCCGTGTCGACAGGCCTCCTCCGGCGGGGGGCCGCCCCGCGCGGCTGCAGGGCGTTGCCTGGCCGTCGTGTTCTGGCAAGACGTGCGCGCCTTTTACCCACGACGGGTGGTATCGAATCGTCTCATGGCGCGGCGCCGGTCAGGCGGCGGACCCGGTCCGCGTGGGGGCTCGCCGGGAAATGCGAGAGGAATTCCCCGGCGCGGGCGCGCGCCTGGCCGGCGCGCCCGCTGCGTAGCAGCGCGTCGATCGCGACGATCTCCCGGTCGGCCGCGAGGCGCCCCTCCGGGAACTCGGCCCGGTGCTCGTCGAGCAGGGCGAGCGGCGCCTCCGGCGATCGCGCGAGCACCGCCCTGATCTCCGCGAGCCGCCCGGCCTCCCGGAGCAGCTCGTCGCGCTCCAGCTGCGCGGCCGCCGTCGCGGCGGGCCGAAGCGTGGGCTCGCCCTGACCGGCGCTCCCCTGGGGCAGCTCCCGGCCCACGCCGGGCGCGGACCGCGGCGGCAGATCGGCGCCGGGCGCCGGCACGGGCGCCCCGAGCGCTTGATCGCTGCAACCTGCGAGGAGGGCGAGGAGCGGGGCGGCGAGGCCTCCCGCGATCCACCGGGTGTGTGACGAATGGTGAACGACATGCATGTCGTCGGCTCCTTCATGGGGCCGAGCTGGCGGATCCCCGTCGAGACGCGCCCGCGAAAGCGCGCGTGCCCATTGCGGGACCGCAGCTCGCCGTCGCCATGGCCGCCAGGGCGGCACGGCGTATTCGACGTAATGAGCTAGCGCTCCAGCAACGACGGCCCGAGCACCAGCATTCCTAGCTGACAGGCGTATTGTAAAAATGAACCATCGATTTGTCAACACGGCTTACTTACGCCGTCCGAGAGCGGCGCTGCCGCTTGTCGATGGCCGAGATCGCCCTACTCGGCTCAGAAGGCGCCGGCGACGCCCACGCCCGCGCCGCCGCCCGCCGGCGCGAGCGAGAGGCGAAAACGCCGGGTGCCAGAGCTTGCAACGCCCGCGCGCGGGGCATGAAACAGAGCCGGGATCAGCACGCCGGAGGCGGCGCCGAACACGGCGGCCGTGAGCACATCGGTGAAATAATGGCGATCGCCGGCGATGCGCAGGTAGCCGGAGAGCGCGGCGATCGCCATTCCGTTCGCCCATACCCACGGCGCCGCGCGATAGCCGCGCATCGACGCGACCGTGCCGCTCGCGGCGGCGAGCGAGAAGGCAGCCGTGGAGTGGCCGGAGAAGAACGAGAGATCGTCGTCGTGCGGGAGCGGACCCGAGGGGCCCTCGCCCGCGCGGAGCACATCCGGGTTGTCGTGGTGGGCATAGGGCCGCTGGCGGCCGACGATGTACTTGGTGATCTGGTTCGTGTTCATCGCCACCACCATCGCTTCGGTGACGATCACGAGATCGGCGGCGATGTTGTCGGAGCGGCCGTCGTACCACGCGGCGAGCGCCGTGAGGCCCAGCGCCGCGGCGGGCGCGACGCCGAGGACCGTCACGTTGCTGAGATCATGAGCGGTGTTCGGGTTGCCTCTCCAGACCAGCGCGTCGCGGATCGACGTGTCGAGGGCGTTGGCCGCGCACCAGCGGCACGATCCGGGGGCGAGGCCCTTCTTGGCGAGCTCGGACGCGATCCATGCGGCGCCGCCGACGACGGTGATGGGCAGATCGATCTCGGGTCGGTACGTGAGCTCGGGGGACGGGTCGGCGGCAGCGGCCGGCGAGGACGAGACGGCGACGAGGAAGGCGGAGAGCGCGAGCGCGGCGGTAGCACGCATGAGGGGCGCGAGCGTAGCCGGGGTGGAGGGGCACGGAAATCCGTCGCGGGCGTCAGGCGCGCGACGGCCCCGGCGTGGCGAGGAGCAGCCCGTCGAGCAGGCGCGCGTGGGCGTCGTCGACCAGGTTCCGGAGCGCCGTCGGCCCGGCCTTGGAAAGGGCCCCCGACGCAGCGAGGGTGGCGAGGCCGTGGTGCATCGCCCAGATCGGGACCGCGAGCGCCCACGGATCGCCGGGCGGGAACGCGCCGGCGCGCTGCGCCTCCTCGATGAACCCGAGGAGCACCCCCAGGTTGTGCGAGGTGGCCGCCGCGACCCGCGGGTCGTCCACGTCCACCTCGCCGGAGTACATCACGTGGAAGGGCGCGGGGTGCTCCAGCGCGAAGGCGACGTAGGCGAAGCCGGCGGCCAGGAACCGCGCCCGGAGGTCGCCCCCGGCGCCCTCGAGGGCGGCCGAGATCCGCGCGCCGAGCGCCGCGCTCGCCTGGACGGCGAGCTCGGTCATCAAGGCGCGCTTGTCCGAGAAGTGGCGGTAAGGCGCGGCGTGCGAGACGCCGATGCGCCGCGCGACCTCGCGCAGCGTGAAGCTCGCGTTCCCTTGCTCCTCGATCAGCGAGAGCGCCTCCTCCAGCACAGCGCGCCGGAGGTCGCCGTGGTGGTAGGGCCGGTCGGCGGGGCGCGACGCAGGCGCGGCTGAAGGGTGCGGCGCGGATGAAGGACGCGGCGCGGTTGCGGGTGAGGTGCGCGCGCTCGGACGGCGGCGCCTTGCGGGGGAAGCCACAGCGCAGGCACACGGTACCACGAAGGCCGCGGTCCCACCGAGCCGCGGGGCCCGGGATCGCGGATGCAGGGCCGCGAGCTCAGGAGCTGCTGGTCGTCGCGAAGAAAATGGAGGCAGCGGAAACTTTCCCCATGTTGTCAGTGTCATCATCGGGCGCGCGGGCGGCCGGGTGGCCGGCGCGCTGCACCTGATCCAGGAAAGGAGCCCCGTATGTCCGAGCCCCGTCGATCCCCCGAGCGCGAACGCCTCCTTGCCGCCGTGGAGCGCGTCCGCGGCGTCGCCACCGCCCACGCCGAGGCGTCCGAGCGGCTGCGCACGCTCGCGCCCGCGGTCGTCGACGCCCTGCAATCGAGCGGCCTGCTCGCGATGGCCGCGCCGCGCGCGCTCGGCGGCGTCGAGAGCGACCCGCTGACGCAGGTCGAGGTCTTCGAGGCGATGGCGCGCGCGGACGCGTCGGCGGGGTGGTCGCTGATGATCAGCGCGCTGCTCGCCGCGCTCGCCGGGGGCACCCTGCCGGACGAGGGGGCCCGCCAGGTGTTCGCAGGGCCGTTCCCGACGTTCGCGGGGCTCCAGATTCCGACCGGCCTCGCGCGGCGCGCCTCCGGGGGGTACGCGCTCGAGGGCCGCTGGGCCTTCGGCAGCGGCGTGCGGCACGCGTCGTGGGTGTTCACCTGCGCCGTCGTGGCCCCGGAGGGCGGGGCCCCTCCGGCGGGGCCGCCCGAGATGATCAGCCTCGCTGTCCCGCGCGAGCAGGTGGTGATCGAGGACACGTGGGACGTGGCCGGCCTGCGCGGCACGGGGAGCGACCATTACCGGATCGAGGGCGCGCTCGTGCCCGAGGCGCGGACGTGCCCCTTCCCCGCGGCGCCTCAGCGGCGCGGCGGCGCGCTGTACTCGCTGCCGTTGCTTGCCCTGCTCGCGGCCGGTCACGTCGGCTTCGCGCTCGGCGTCGGGCGGCGCGCGCTCGACGAGATCGCCGCGGTCGCCCCGCGCCGCGTGAAGGCCTGGCCGCAGCTCGCGCTGGGCAGCCACGCGGCCTTCCACATGGACCTCGGGCGCGCGGAGGCGAAGCTCGCGGCGGCGCGGGCCTATGCGTTCGACGTGCTCGGGCGGATGTGGGACCAGGCGCGCGCTGGAGAGGCGCTCTCGATCGAGGACTGGGCGGCGATCCGGCTCGTCCAGACGGTTGTGACCGACGTCGCCGCGGAGGTCACGGGCTTCGCCTACCGGGCCGGCGGCGGGGGCGCGCTCTACGCGGCGAGCCCGCTGCAGCGGTGCTTCCGGGACATCCACGCGGCGACGCAGCACATCGCCGCGACCGACGACGCCTACGAGTTCGCGGGGCGCGCGCGGCTCGGGCTCGCCGAGCTGCACCCGATGCTCGCGCCGCGGCCGCCTCGGGGGGTGGGTTAGCTCGACAGGGCGGCTGAGCGACGCGCGCTCAACCAGGCTCCGGCCACGCCGGCCGATCGCCGAGGATCCGCGGCTTGTGGCGCTCCAGGTAAGCGCGACACCAGGCGTCCAGCGCCCCGCGCCGGCTGACCCGGCGGATCGCCGTGTAGAGCACGAGCTCGCGCAGCTTCATGAACCGGTTTATCTCCGCCAGCCACCGCGCGGAGAGCGCGTTCTCCCGGGCGTAGCCGTCCAGGAACCTGTCGCGGAACCTCCGGAGGAGCTCGGGCGGCCGCCCGGGGCCGAGCGGGTCGATCGCGACATAGAAGAGGACGATCCCGAGATCGCTCGCGAACCACTCGTAGGCGCAGTCGTCGAAATCGATCAGCGTCAGCGCGCCGCCGTCCTTGAGCACGTTCCCGAAGTGGGCGTCGGTGTGCACCAGGCCGAAGGCGTCGCGGTCCGTCGGCAAGGCCCGGAGCTCCGCGACGAGCCGCTCTAGCCGACCGCCAATCGGGTCGCGCTCGTCCTCCGGCAAGAGCTCCCGCGCGCTGGTGAAGTCGCCGTCCTCATGCCACGCATGACGCCGCCTCGCCGACGGCGGAACATACACCTTGGTCGCGGCGTGAAGTCGCCCCAGGAGCCGCCCCCAGGCGGTCGCCACGTCCGGCGTCAGATCGTCGGCAGAGAGCGGAGCGCCTGGCGCCTTCGCGTACGCGCGCACACAGACGGCCTGGCCGGCCCCGCCGAGCAACGCTGCGTAGCTGCCGTCAGCGGCCCTGATCGCCGGGGCGGCGCGGACGCCATTGGCTGTCAGGTACTCCAGCCATTCGCACTCCGCCTCGACCGCGTCCAGGGACCTGCGCCCGGGATCCCCGAGCTTCAGGACGAAGGTACCGTCGCGCCGCCGCGCCTCGAACACCTGGCTCTCGAAGCCGCCGATGTGCCGGCAGGTCGCCGGATCGAAGCCGTAGAGCGCAAACGCGCGCTCGAGGAGTGCGGGATCCACGGGAGTCGTATCGCCCGCTCCGGAGGGCACCCCCGCGCTCAGGGCGGGCTGCCTTCCGGCGGGCACGCGACCCGCTGGGGCGGCGGCGGGTTGCACATGACGACCACGGGAGGGCCTCCGTCGCGAGAGGGCCGAGGCCGCGGGCAGGGGTTCGGGAAAAACTGCCTGCACGTGCCGTCCGGGCCCCGGATCACCTTCCCTCCCTGCGCGGGCGGCGGGAGCGGCTCCTCCTCGCCCTGCGCCGCCGTCGCCCCTGCGCCGTGGGGCGCACTGGATGCGGCCAGCGCCGACGTCGTCCCGGCGTCCTGTGACGTCTCCGGAGCCGCCGCGTCCTGCGTCTCCGTCGTCCCGGCGTCGCTGGGCGCGACCGCATCCTCCACGCCCGACGAATACGTCGGCGTGAGATCCAGGCGCGGCGGGTTATCGGACGGCGGCTGAGCCGTGCCACAACCCGCCGCGCCGCCGGCCACCGTGACGACGAACGAGGACGCGAGCGCGCGGCGGCGCCGGCGCGACGAGAGCTTCATGGCGGCCATCCTAGAGCGGTTTTCAGCTGGGTCTGGTACAAAAGCTGCTGCTCGGGCTCACTGATTCCCTATGCTGCAGGGCATCCCCGCTGGCGGAGCGCGAGAGCGCTCGCCGGGCGGCGCCATCCTCCGGGTTGCGCCGGCACGCGAGGGAGGTGGGCGACGCGGTGGACGGATGTAGCCGGCGTGCTGAAACCAACCTTTGGCGTCGCGATCAGTTACCAGACCGATGGCTCGGCCCATGGCTCGGTATACCTGCGGAACCGAGCGCGGGGCGGCGGCGCGGGTGAGCTCCTTGACTTTGCTGCCGCAGCCTTCCACCGGCGACAGGTCAGGCGAATAAGGCGGCAAAATCCAGAACTTTGCCCCGCGCTCCTCGACGGCAGCGCGAGCACCGGGAGCACGGTGTGCACCCAGCCCGTCGACAACGATCACATCGCCGGGCTGCACTCGAGGAGCGATCCGGTCGCGGATGTACGCCTCGAAGATGGCGCCGTTCATGGACCCCTCGAAGGCCATCGGTTCTACAGCGCCGCCGAGATTCAGCCCGACGATGAGCGTGATCTTCGGGTCGGTGTTACACGGCACCCTGCCGTGCGCCCGACGCCCGCGACGCGCACGACCGTACCGCCGCGCCATCCCGCGATGCAGACCGAACTCGTCGAAGAAGGTGATGTGGCGTGCGCCTACTCTTCGTGCTCGCCGCCGGAACTGAGCGCGGCGCTTGCGGACGGCGGGCCGATACTGCTCGCTCGCTCGAAGCGTTTTTTTTTCTCGTGATGCCCAGCCGCTGCAGCGCCCGATGCATCGTCGGGATGCTGACACGCACCTCCTGCCGCTGCTCGAACTGCTCAGCCAACTCGGCCAGCGTCCGGTCGTTCTTTTCCTCGACCAGCTTGCGCACCTCATCCAGCCCCGCCCGGTCGATCTTCGGCCCCACTCCACCACCGTGCGGCAAGGGCGCAAGGCTGCCTGTCGCGCGCACCTGGGTGAGGTAATTCTGCACAGTGTTCGGCGCGACCGAGAAACGCTCCGCTATTTCCCGAATGCTCCCCTCGCCGTTGACGTAGGCATCGACGATTCGCCGGCGCAGATCGAGACTGTACGGGCTCATGGGGCAGACCTTGGGCAGGTCCTGTGCCACGATCCGGTGCGGTCGAGCTCGGGCTGTAGCAGACTCGGCTGAAAGCCGCTCTAGACCGATGGCCCAATCCACGTCACCCGAACGGCGATCCAGAACGCAACGATGGGCTCTACAGCGGAGCGCAGATTTGTGTGCTACGGACTCAGCCGCTGGCCAGGCGAGTGAGGAGTGCGCCTGAGCTGCACGGACAGGAGCCGCGGCGGGTCGCTCCTGGCGGCCTCTGCGTCGCGCCACTCACCCAGGTGAACGAGCTCGAACCCGGCCCCCAGGCCGCCGTTCACGTACTGTGACACGTCATGCAGGAACGCTGTCACACGCTCCGGCTGGCCCGTCTCCGGGTTGATGAAATTGGCCTGCCCCCCGCGCATCTGTCGCACGGGGTGCAGCTCGCACAGGAAGAGCTCTCCTCCCGCGCGCAAGACGCGGGCAGCCTCGGCGAAGACCGCGTCGATGTGCTCGATGTGCTCCAGCACGAGCATGGCAATCACGACGTCCGACGAGCCCTCCGCGAGGGGCCAGGGATCGCGGATGTCGTGCTGTACGAACCGGACGCGGGGAGAAGACACGCGGGCCCTCGCGCGACGCAACATCCCCTCGGAGAAATCCAGCGCGAGGACGCTCCTCGCGTGCTCGTCGAGCCACTGCGTGTTGCGCCCGGTGCCGCAGCCGATCTCGAGCACGTCCCGGCCAGCCAGCGCCAGGCCGCGCTGCCGGAGGACCTCGGCCGCCAGCTCGCGCGTCCGGTTGACATCGTCATCGTACGTCGCGGCCCAGCGATCGTAGGCCGTGGCGATCTCGGGCTTGTCCGGAGAGCTGGACATGAGCTCGCTCGTCATCACAAGCTGAGCTCGCTCAGCCCCGGATGTTCGTCGGGTCGACGCCCGAGCGGCCAGTGGAACTTCCGCTCCTCCGTCGCGATCCGCACGTCATTGATGCTCGCCTCGCGCCGCCGCATCAGCCCCTGCGCATCGAACTCCCACTGCTCGTTGCCGTGGGACCGGTACCAGTTGCCGCTGTCGTCGTGCCATTCATAGGCGAAGCGCACCGCGATCCGGTCCCCGGTGAACGCCCAGACCTCCTTGATCAGGCGGTAGTCCAGCTCCCGCTGCCATTTGCGGTGCAGAAACGCCTCGATCGCCGCCCGCCCCTCGAAGAACTCGGCCCGGTTCCGCCAGCGGCTATCGACCGTGTAGGCCTGAGCCACGCGCGCGGGATCCCGGCTGTTCCAGGCGTCCTCCGCCAGCCGCGCTTTCCGGGCGGCGGTCTCTGCGGTGAAGGGCGGCAGCGGCGGGCGCGACACGACAGGATCTTCGCTCAAGGTGCACCTGAACGAACCTTCCTCGAATCTCCCATCCCCGGCAACCCCTTTTCACGCGAAGCTCCCCAGGGCCGTGCCGCGGACCGGCCGCTCCCGCCCTGCCATCGGCGCGCGCCCGTCGCTCGAGCGCGCCGCCCCGCGGGACCGCCCTGCCCGCTCCGGCGCAGGCGCGGTTTGAGCGGCCACGACGGTTGGCGCTCGCGCCGGCGGCGGGAGCTCGTTAGAGTCGCTCCGCGCTCCGAGGAGCCTGTGCGCTCGAGAGGGATCCGATGACCATTCCGTTGACGTGCGTCTTCATCTCATTTCTCTTGATCTACGTGGCCCGCCTGTTCGTCGCCAGGGCGCAGGCACAGCAGCCCGAGGGCCTGGACAACCGCAACCCGCGCGACCAGCAGGCCAAGCTCACCGGCGTCGGGCGCCGCGCCCTCGCCGCCCACCAGAACGCCTTCGAGGGGTTTGCGCCCTTCGCCGCCGCCGTCTTCACGGCCCACCTCGCGGGCGCCGACGCTCGCTGGAGCGCCATCCTCGCCGTCACCCACGTCGCCGCGCGCGTTCTCTATCTGGTCATGTACATCGGCGACAAGGCCTCTGCCCGGACCGCTGTCTGGATCATCGGCTTCGCCGCCACCGTGGGCCTCTTCCTCCTGAAGTGGCTGGTCTGAACGCCGCAGCGCCGGCGCGGCGGGGGCGCCGCGGCAGGCTCAGCGCGGCAGGGGCATCCACGCGCCGTCCGTCGGGACGTGGACCTGCGCGGGCAGGTTCTTCGAGGCGGCGCGCTGGGTGAACGCCGTCACGGGCTCGCGGTAATGGGCGAACGTGGTGTGGTGGATGGGGATCACGTGGCGGACGCGGAGCAGCGCGGCGGCGGCGACCGCCTCCTCCGCGTCCATCGTGCGGAGGCCCCGCGCGCCGTCGACGCCGACCGCGCCGAGGTGCGGGAGCCAGAGATCGATGGGCGCGAAGCGGGCCGCCACCGCGCGCATCGGCTCGGTGAAGACCGAATCGCCGGTCCAGTAGACCGAATAGGGCGCCGCGCCCTCCCAGCGGAGCACATAGCCGTTGCCCTTGCCGAGCGTCGCGTCGAGCGCCGCATCGTGGGCGTGGTTCGCCGGCACGGCGAGGATCCGCAGGCGGCCGGCGCGGGTCGGGAGCACGGCCTCGTTGTCCCAGTCGAGCGGCGTCAGCTTCGTGAATCCGGCGGCGCGCGCCGCGCCGACCGCGTCGGGAGGTAGGATGAAGGTGACGTCCTTCGGGAGCGTCTCCCTCGCGACGGCGTCGAAATGGTCAGCATGGTTGTGGCTGAGGAGGATGACGTCGAGGTGCCCGAGCGGCTCCGCAGGAGGATCGGTATAGCGGGCGACCGGCGCGTTCTCGACGCCGGTCGACGGGTGCTTGGGGAGCACGAACGCCGCTGGCCCGCGCGGGCCGAGGACGGGATCGGTGAGCAGCCGGAGGCCGTCGCGCTCGAGGATCGCCGTCGGGCCGCCGCGCCACTGGAGGCGCCCGCTCGAGGCCTCGGCCGCGGCGGCTTCGCCGGCCGGCGGCGCGATCGCGGCCGGCGCGCCGGCCGGCGGCGCGCTGGCGCCGCCGCGGTCCGGCGAAGCACAGGCCGTCAGGGAGAGCGCGAGCAGCGCCGCGACCGCCGAGCCCACGGGCGCCCGCGGCCTGCGCGGGCGACGCATCGAGGGCGCGCCTGCGCCGGGCTCGGCCCCGGCGGGCTGCGGGAGCTGCTCGGCACGTCCATTCCACCTGCTCGGGACACCCGTGATGCTGTTCATCGTCGTCGCCTTCCTGGCCGCGCTGTTGCGATGAGGTTCTCGGCGAGGGACCGCGCGCGCGCGGCGGCGCCCGGTCCCCCCTCGCGGACGGCGGTCACGATCGCGCCGTCGATCAGCAGCAGGATCTGCGGCGCCATCGCGCTGGCCGAAGGCACGCCGGCCTCGCGCAAGAGCCGATCGAAATAGTCGATGAGCCGCTGCTTGTGGCGCTGCGCGGCCTCGTGCGCCGGGTGGCTCCGGCTCGCGACCTCGACCATCGTGTTGAGGAACGCGCAGCCGCGAAAGTCGTCCGCGGCGAACAGCTCGGCGAGCGCGTCGAAGACCGCGAGCGGCCGGTCCCGCGGATCGTCCGCGAGCGCCTCGACTCGCACGGCAAGCCACTCGCGAAAGCGCGCGTCGCGCGCGTCCAGCACCGCCACGAGCAGGTCGTCCTTCGTCGGGAAGTGGCGGTAAAAGGTGGCCTTGGCGACGTCCGCCTCGGCGATCAAGCGATCGACGCCGACGGCGCGGTACCCCTCGGCGTAGAAGAGGCGCTCCGCGACCTCGAGGATGTGGCGCCTGGCGTCCCGCACGACGCTGATCTAGACAGACAGGTCTGTCTTGTCAAGCGCGCGGAGAGGCGCCTGCGGACCGCCGCCCGCAGGCCCTCCGATCGGAACGCCGCGCGGAACGCCGCGCTGGAGCCACCCGTCAGGGGACGTTCATCTCGAACGCCACGCTGTAGTTCGGCTGGGCCTTGCCCGTCGTCGAGCCGACGAACGGGTCGGAGTCGCGCAGCTGACCCCAGCGGATCGTGCCGCCCGTCATCGACGTCCCGTCGGTCGTCATCGCGTAGCCGACCATCACGCCCGACGCGGGGAGGTTTTGCGCGGTGATCTGCACCGAATCGCCGGAGATCTCCACGCCGCTGATCGGGATCCGGGTGTTGCCGCTCCAGAGCTCGAAGCCGCGGCCCTGCGCCCACTCCGTGAACGCGGTCTGGTGGGGAGACGGCAGCGCGCTGTCCCAGGCGAGCGGCGGCACCGGGACATGGAAGTGCACGGTGACGACGTCGCCGCTGCGCTCGACGCGCGTCGGCTGGAGCGGCTGCCAGTCCTTCCCGAGGACGACCTTCTCGAAGTAGATCTGGCCGAATTTCTCGCCGAGCTGCTGGTAGCCGTTCGCGTTCAGGTGGATGTGATCGCCGGCATACGGATACTGGTACTTCGGACCCGAGCAGACGATATCACCCGGGTGATCCACGCCCACGCGCCACTGCGCCTGCGTCGACGTCGACCGCGTGCCGGCGTCGGTGTGCACCGAGTTCTGCTGGGACACGAGCAGGGGAATGCTCCGCGACTGGCCGGTGATCCGGAGGAGATCCTGGTTGTAGTCGGACCACAGCTTTACCAGCTCATCCCCGTAGGTCGCGCTGCCGGCGTCGGACTCGCCGTGCGTGATCACGACGGCGCCGACGCCATACGTCTTGCCGGCCTCCCTGGCGAGGCGCGCGATGGCCTCGGCCTCGAACAGCGTCGCCGCGTAGGCGCGGCCCATCGACGTGTCGCCCGTGGCCGTCTGGGTGGCGCCCTTCCGGAGGACGCTCATGGGCTGCCCGCTCTCGCCGACGACGGTGTGCACCGTGACGTGGTCGCCGCCGGCGGACGCCTCCGCGAGGGATGAGATCTGGTCGGCCATGGCCGTGTGCGGCGTCTCGCCATAGATGTTCTTCGGGTAAGCGCTGGGGTAGGTCGTCGCGAACCCGCGGATCGGCTCGACGAGCGGCACCAGGGAGAGGGCCGTGTTCGCCGCGTCGAAGGGGGGCACGCCCGCGTTCCCGAGGGACAGCTTGAGGTTGTGAAAGCGCTGCGTGGTGGTGCGGGGCGGCGTGCCCTCCGCGCCGACCGAGAGGCTCTGTCCCGTCCCGACGATGCCGCTCCAGTCCCAGAGCGGCGCCGCCGGCGCGCCGCCGCCCCCTTCGCCAGCGCCGCCAGCGCCGCCGGTGCCTGCGGCGCCGCCGCCCCCTTCGCCGGCGCCGCCGGTGCCCGCCGCGCCGCCGGAGCCGCTCGCGCTGCCTGTCGCGCCCTGACCGCCCGCGCCGCCGGAGCCGCTCGCGCTGCTCGTCGCGCCCTGACCGCCGGCGCCCTGACCGCCGGCGCCAGAGGACGTCCCGTCCGACGAGTCGCATCCGAACGCCGCGAGGAGGAGAGCGAGCGTGCCTGACGAACCGAGGCTCAAGAACGAAGATTGTCGCATGTTGGCTCCTTGCCGCTGCACGAGCGGGCCGGGTGATCGCGCGGCCCGGAGCGTCGATCGCCAGGCCGCGTGGTGGAAACCATGACCGGCCATAGCACGGAGGCGCAGAAAAAACTGAACCGATTCAGTTGATGGGGACCTCTTGAGGACCTCAACCTCGGTCGGAGGCTCGGCCGGGGTGTCAACCTCGGTAGGGCCTCACGAGCCTCATCACGGGCGCCGCAAGGTTGCCGGACCGTGGCGCGGCACTGCGGGGGGGCTTCGATGCGAGTGGGCACAGCCCTCCGTCAAAGGACCGGCAGCGGTCCGAGGCGGCTCACGGATCGTCTCGGTTCATTCCTGTGAGCCGTCCGGGGGCGGAGGCGGTCCCTTGGGTCGACCGGGACGCGCCGCGATCCTGCGCGATCCTGTCCGCGCATGCGTTCGAAGGAGTATATGAAATGAATCGATTTCTTGGCTTCATCATGATGGCGGCGTCGAGCGTCGCCATGGTCGGTTGCGGCAGCGACGGCAGCGATGCCGGCACGGGCGTCGGTGGCGGCGGCGGCAGCGGTGCCGGCAGTGGCGGCAGCGGTGCCGGCAGCGGCGGCATCGGTGGCGGCACGGGTGTCGGTGGCGGCACGGGTGTCGGTGGCGGCACGGGCATCGGTGGCGGCACGGGCGTCGGTGGCGGCACGGGCGTCGGTGGCGGCGGCGGCACATTCTCGCTGGACACGGACACCGGCTGCTCCGGCGTGTTCAATCCCGATCAGATGCTGGAGTACGCCATCACGATGGCGCCCGACGATTACGCCGCCATCCTCGCCGACACCACGTTCTCGCTCTCCGCCCCCGGGGAATTCAGCTGCAACGGCGGTGCGCCCATGCAAGTCGCCATCGAGCGCAAGCGCTCGGGAGGCGCCACGAAGGTGGGCCTCAAGGTCGACCTGAATTCGACGGTCGCCGAGCAGACCTTCCACGGCTTGAAGAAGCTGAGGTTCGACAACGGCACGAGCTCCGGCTCCAATCAGGATGATGCCACGCCGCGCGACGTGATCGCGGAGTATCTCGGCTGGCGCTTGATGCGCGCAGCGGGCGTCATGGCCAGCCGCAGCGCGTTGGCCAAGATCAGCGTCAACGGCGGCCCGGCGATGGTGTACGTGCATGTCGAACAGGTCGACAAACGTTTCCTTCAGGATCGGCTGGGCGAAGACGACGGCTGGCTCTACAAGAAGTCCGGCGGCGACGGCGACGGCTTGAAGACGCACGAGAGCGACGGCGTCGAGAACCCCCACGAGGCATGGTACTGTTTCCTGAAGAAGGGCGGCTGTGCCAGCCCTGACGACGCGACGCTGGCCGAACAGCTACCCACGCGCGCCGACATCCCGCAGATGCATCGCCTGGGCGCCGTCAACGCCATCATCGGCAACACCGACGGCCTGCTCTACAAGGACAACAACTACTACCATTACGACTCCGTCGGCGGGAAGCGCACCTACTTCCCCTGGGATCTCGACACCACCATGTCGGCCTCGGTGAACATCACCAACGGCAGCGTGCCCGGGGGCACCACCGCCTTCACCGACGCGTTCTTCAGCCACTGGGAAGCCGACTACCTCGCCATCGTCCAGCAAATCCTCGACGAAGAGATCACCGCGTCTTTCGTGGACGCCGAGCTCGACCGCGTCCTCAGCGTTGCCGCTGCGCCCATCGACGCCGACCCCGCCCTCGCCGACGGCGCCGCCGACGCGGTCTCCACGCTGAGCGCCTGGTGGCAAGAGCGCCTCCCGGAACTGAGGCGACAACTCGAATGAGCGCACGGCCAGGCTGACCCACCCCAACCCAACAGCACCTTTTGGCGCGCCCGCCGGCCTGGCAGGCCTCGCGAGCCGCCGGAGCCAGTGAACCGCGCGCGTGTTCACGAGCGTTCGACGATTGAACTTCATCGGACCGCGCCATGAATGGGAATGGCACGGCGCCCGAAGGAGAGGGAGTACGGCATGGATCTCAGTGCATGGTGCGCGGCGGTCTGCGCAGGGATGATGGGTCTCACCGGGTGCGGCGGAGACCCGGGGACCGGCCAGGAGAGCGGCTCGCCTGGCGCCTCGGGCGGCGGAGTGGCCGGCGCGGGAGACTCGGGGCAGGGATGTGAGCGCCGCCCGTGGCGGCCTCCGCGAGGGACGAGATCGGGTCGCCAGCGCTCACCTCGATCCGTCAGAGGCGCGCCTCCAGGGAGAGCGAGACGGCGAGGAGCGGGCGGCCGTAGCGGGTCGCGCCTGCGGCGGAGCCCGGGCTGCCGGCGCTGCGCTCGGGGTACGGGATATCGATGGCTGGAAGCGCGGCGCCGGCAAGGCCGCCGAGGCGAAAGCCCGCGTGATCGTGCACATACCAGCGCACGGCCGCCTCGACGTGCGGAACCGCCGCCCACGCGGCGCCGGAGGCGCCGTCGAACACCGGCGACGCGAGGAGCGTCTGGTGATGGAGGCGCAGCACGGACGCGCCCGCCCCGAGCGTCGCGAGGCCGTGGCCGCTCGCGAAGGAATGCGCGCCGCCCGCCGCGGCGCCGACGAAGGAGACACCGTGCTCGATCCGCCCGCCGGGGACGCTCCAGGAGGTGCCGCCGAGCGTCGTGGTCCCGTCCACCGCGACGTACCAGCCGCGGAAGATCGCGGACGCGCCGATCGAGAGCGCCGGCGTCGCGGGGACGTCGCCGAAGGCGACGAGCAGCGTGGGGCCGACCGAGGCGGCGAGGCGCGTGCGTGGCCGCGCACCGCCGCCGGCGCGCTGGGAGGAGGGTTGATCGGCGGGCGAGGTGGAGCTCGAAGCGAGCGCGCGGGTAGCGGGAGACGCCTGAGAGGTCGTCGCGGCAGAGGCCGCCGGACGCGCGGCGGACCCGCTCTCGGGGCTGGACGCCGAGGGCGGGTGACCGTGGCCGCCAGCAGCGGCGACGCCGGTCGAGGGAGGGCGGGAGGCGTCGCGGTGCAGGAGGCGGGCGCGAAGGAGCTCGACGGCGGCCAGGGCGAGGACCTCGGGGCCCTCGCCGCGGCGCACCGCGACGTCGAGCTCGCCGCCCCCGTGCCGCGCGGCGAGGGTGATGGTCGCGCGCTTGCGGGCGACGACGACGCGCGCGTCGGCGTCCTCGGGGTCACCCGTGGTGATGCGCACATCGAGCGCGCGGAGCTCGTCGCGGATCCGCTGGAACGTCGCGTCCGCCGGGTCGCCGGAGAGGGACACCGTGGCCCGCGCGGGCGCGCTGGCGCTGGCCGGGGCTCCCGCCGCGTCCGGCGCCGCGCCGAGGAGGCCCGGCAGCGCCACGAGCGCCGCGGCGAGGCGGAGACCGGCGGCCGCGCGGCGCGCGGGGTAGCGCTCAGCGCGCATCCGCGAGCGAGCGCGCGAGGGGCGCGTAGGCGCCGTGGGGGTACTCGGCGAGGTACCGGAGCGCCGCGCGGCGCGCGACCTCCCGGTCCCGCCGTTGCTGGAGCTCCAGGCTCCGCCCGAGCGCCTGCTCGCGCAGCGCGCCCCCCGGCGCCTCGCGGAGGTACGTGTCGAACCAGGCGAGCGCGTCGGCGGAATCGCCGAGCTGATCTGCGGCGAGCTTGCCGAGGAGGAACGCCGAGTCGCCGCGCGCGCCGTGCCGCGCGCGCAGGGCGAGCAGCGCGGCGCGCGCCGCGTGCGGGCGCCCCGCGTAGCGGGCGGCGTCGGCGAGCAGCCGGAGCTCGTCGGGCGCGGCCCGCGCGAGCACGGCGTCGATCCCCAGCCGCTCGACCGCCGCGAGCGCCTCCTCGTGGCGCCCCGCGCTCGCCAGGGACTGCCAGCGCGGCGCGGCGTCTGTCCCGCCGGCCCCCGGCGCGCGCGCGGAGCGATCCCCGTCCCCGGGCGGCGCCGCGGCCGCGGCGCTCGCGCCTGCCGAGGGGGCAGCGGACGCGTCGCTCGCCGCGGGCTCGTTCGGCGCGGTGAGGTCGAGCCGATCGCCCGCCGAGAGCCGCGCCGTCCCGAGCTCCGGGCCCGTCACCTCGACGCTCCCCTCGGCGAGCGCGAGCGTGAAGCGCCGCGCCTCGGGCGCCCAGCCCGCCGCGAAGCGCGTCCCGGTCACGCGCACCGCGTAGGGCCCGGCGTGGACGACCCAGCGCGTGTCGCTCCGGTGGACGACGCGGAAGTCCACGGCGCCCCGCTCCACGCGCAGCTCCGCGCCGCGCGCGTCGGTCGCGAGGACCTGCAGCGCGGACGCCGCGTCGAGCCGCACGGAGGTCCCCTCGGCGAAGGTGAAGGCGACGGGCGCGTCGCGCGCCTCGACCCGCGCGCCCGCGCCCGGCGCCGGCTCGCCCGCGGGGGCCGCGCTCGGCGCGGCGGCGAGCCCGGGACCGCGCTCGGGCGCCCAGGCCGCGCGGAAGCTCGCGGCGCCCCCCGCCGCGAGCAGCAGCGCGGCGGCCGCGGCCCAGAGCGGGTAGCGCGCCCGGCGCGGCCGAGCCTCGACCTCGGCGGCGAAGAGCCGCGCGCGGGCCGCGGCCAGCGTCTCGGCCGGCCTGGCGCGCTCGTCGGATGTGCGGGCCACCTCGGCCCCGAGGGCCTCGATGCGTCGTGTCACGGGGTCCATCGCGCGCCCTCCTCGATCCAGGCTGCGAGCACGGGGTCTCGCCGGGCAGCGCTCACGAAGCGCGCCTCGGCCCGGGCGATCCGCCGCTTGATCGTCGCGAGCGACACGCCGCCGGCGGCCGCGGCCTCGGTGAGCTCCATCCCTTCGATGTAGCGCAGCGCGAAGGCCACGCGCTCGTCGAGCGGGAAGGACTCGAGCAGCCGGTAGGTCCGATCATGAGCCTCCCGGAGCTCCGCGTCGGCGCCGCGCGCCGGGAGCTCGGGGAGGTCCTCCGGTGAGAGGAAGCTCAGCCAGCTCCGGGCCTTGCGGATGCTCTTGCACGCCGTGTGGACGGCGACCGACCTCATCCACGACGTCAGCGCCGCCGCGTCGCTCACCTGGTGGACGCTCGAGTAGGCCGACACGAAGGCGTCGTGCACGACGTCCTCGAAGGTCGTGTGCCGCTCGGTCCCGAGGATGCGGCGCGCGATGCGCTCGACGAGGGCGCCGTAACGCTCGAAGAGCATCGCCTTCGCCCAGGGGTCCCCGCGCTGGAGCCGTCGGAGGAGCTCGGCGTCGTCGCGCTCCACCGGCAGCGCGACGAGCTGCCCGCCGCTCGGCGCGGCGCCGGCGCGGCTCGCGGGGTGCGGCAGCGCCGAGCGAGATCCGCTAGGCACGGCGGCCTCCTCGACGGGACGCTGCGAGGTCGCCGGGCCGTGGCGCGGCGCTGCGGGGCGGGGCGGCTTCGATGCGGGTGGGCACGGCTCTCCGTCAAGGGACCGGCAGGGGTCCGAGACGGCTCACGGATCGTCTCGGTTCGCTCCTGTGAGCCGTCCCTGGGCGGAGGCGGTCCCTTGGGGTCGACCGGGACGCGCCGTCCCCTCCCCTGCCATGCACCTCGCCGCCTTCGCTTCTTGCTTCGTCGCCGCCGCCGCCCTCGCGGGCGCCGCCGGCGCCGCGCCGCCCCAGCTCCCCGGAGATTGGCGCCACATCGCCGAGGCGCAGGAGCGGCTCGCGATCGCCGATCACGCGGCGGTCGAGGACCTCCTCGCGCGGATCCCCCCGGGGAGCGAGGCGGCGCGCGACGCCGACATCCTGCGCGGCCAGCTCGACGCGGCACTTGCCCCGCGCCTCGAGCTCGAGACCCGCGCCCTCGCCGACACGCAACCGCTCGACCGCTGGTCGCAGAGCGCCGGGCTGTCGTTCTGGCCGAACGCGAGCCTGCAGCTGCGGCTCCGCGCGCTCGGTCTGTGGTACCCGAGCGCCCCGGGCGCGACGGCGGAGACCCGCGGCCGCGCCACGCCGGCCCACGCTGTGGGCGGGCTCGTGGGGCTCCTGTTCCGCCCGGCCCGGGCCGACCTCGACGTCAGCGCGACGGGGCTCGGGCGGGTCTGGGCGGACGGCAGCGCGCAGGTGTCGGGGAGCGGCGAGATCGAGGGGCGGTGGCTCTCGCCGCTGCGGCTCCGCGCCTCGGCGCGCCGCGACGAGCTCCTCGACACCCACGCGGCGATCCGGGAGCACGCCTTCGTCGCCGCGGCGGGCGGCGCGCTCGCCGTCACCGACTGGAGCGGCTGGAGCGGAGAGCTCCGCGGCGAGGGGCGCTGGTACTCCGACGGCAACGACGGCGTCCTCGCCTGCGGCTGGGCCGTGGCGCCGGTCCTGCGCGGCGCGCTCGGCCTCAAGGCCGGGTGGGGGGCGGCCTGGGCCGACACCTCGCGCTCGCGCTGGTCCCTCGCGACGCGGACCTACTCGCCGTACTTCACGCCCCTCGGCCTGCGCCGCCACGGACCCATCGTCGTCGCGGCGCTCTCGCTCGGCAAGCTCCGCTTCGACGCGAGCGGCGACGTCGCCGTGCAGGCGAGCGAGCTCGATCCGACCGCGCTCGCCTGGGGCGTCACGTCGCGCGTCGACAGCGCTCACGTCGACCTCCGCGCGGGCGCCTCGCTCGACCTCGGCGGCGCCCGCGTGGGCGCCACCTACCACCACAACCAGAACCTCCACTACCACGTCCATGACGCGGCGATCCGTCTCGAGCTCCCTCTTTGAGCCGGAGCTCTTCCGGTGGTCGTCGGCCGCGCCCGTGCGGCTCGTCGATCGCGTCATCGTCTGGGCGCTCGTGGCCTTCGGGCTCGTCGGCGTCGCCGGCTTCGCGAGCTTCTGGTTCCAGGAGCGCCACGTCGCCCACCTCGCGGCCTTCGTCGCGCTGTCGATCGCGGTCTGGTACGGCATCAGCCGCATCGTCCTCGCCTGGATCGGGTACCTCGCGGTGGACCGCGTCGAGCACCGCCCGGCGCCCCCGGGGCTCTCGGTCGCGGTCTTCACGACGGCCGCGCCGGGCGAGCCCCTCGCGATGTTCGAGGCGACCCTCGCGGCGCTCGCCCGCGTCCGCTACCCGCACCGCACCTACCTCCTCGACGGCACGGCCGACCCGCGCTTCCGCGCCCTCGCCGAGCGGCACGGCGCGGCGTGGCTCGACTCGGACGGCGTCCCGGGCGCCAAGGCGGGCAAGATCAACGCGGCCCTCGCGCGGACCACGGAGGACTTCGTCCTCGTCCTCGACCCGGACCACCTGGCGTTCCCGGAGTTCCTCGACCGGGTCCTCGGGCACTTCGACGACCCGCGCGTGGGCTTCGTGCAGGTCTCGCAGGGCTACTACAACCAGGCCGACTCCCCGATCGCCCGCGGCGCGGCCGAGCAGACCTACGGGTTCTATGGGCCGATGCAGCTCGGGCTCCACGGGCTCGGCTGCGCGGTCGCCATCGGCGCCAACTGCACCTTTCGCCGCGCCGCGCTCGCGTCCGTCCGCGGGCACGCCGTGGGGCTCGCGGAGGACCTCATGACGTCCGTCCGGTTGCACGCGGCCGGGTGGCGATCGGTCTACGTCCCGGAGATCGTGAGCCGCGGGCTCGTCCCCGACGACCTCGGCGGGTACTTCGCCCAGCAGCTCAAGTGGGCCACCGGCGCGGTCGACGCGCTCTTCTCCGAGGTCGTGCCGCGCTTCTTCCGGCTGAGCGCGCGCCAGCGGCTCTCGTACGTGGCCATCGGCACGTACTACCTCACCGGCCCCGCCACGCTGACGTACCTCGCGCTGCCGCTCCTCGCGCTCTGGGGCGACCTCTGGCCCATGCGCGTGGATCCGGCGGGGTTCGTCGCCGCGGGCGCCCCCGTCGCCGCGGCGGCGGTCGCGCTCCACGCCTACGGGCAGCGGTGGTTCTGCGACCGCGCCTCGGAGGGCGGCGTCCACTGGCGCGCCCTCCTCCTCAAGCTCGCCGCCTTTCCCATCTACACGCTCGGGGTGGCCCTGGCGATCGCGAAGCGCCTCGTCCGCTACGTGCCCACGCCCAAGCGCGGGCTCGGCGGCCGGCTCCTGCCGCTCGCGTGGCCGCACCTGCTCGTCGTCGTGTCGTTCCTCGCCACGACGGCCGCGAGCCTCTGGCTCCGGGCCTCCGCGCGCGGGCTCGCCGAGCGCTGGAGCGACGCGGAGTCCTACTGGGCGACGCTCGTCTTCGGCGCGCTCGGGGCCGCCTCGATGAGCGGCGCGATCGCCTGGGCCGCGCGCGCGCCGCGCCGCGCGCCGCGCGCCGACCCCTGGGAGCGGCTCCCCGCGCCCGGAGCCACGACCACGACGATCACCACGATCACCCCAGGAGGATGACCATGAAGCGCTCCCACCGCGCCGCGCTGGCCGCGGCCGCCACGACAGGCGCCGCCCTCGCGGTGCTCTCCTCGACCTACGGGCGCGCGCCCGCCGAGCTCTGGCTCTCGTCGCTCTTCGGCACGGCGAGCGCGGCGGTGGCCTCGGCGGAGCTCTCCTGGATCGCCGATCCCGAGCGGGACGCGCGGCTCGCCCGCGTGTCCGCGGAGCGCGCGTCGCGCCAGCTCTCGGAGCTCCGCGCCCCGGCGCGCCTCCTCTACGGCGCGCACGACGGGGGCCTGCCGGGCGACGTCGGCGGGTACCTCGCCCTCGAGGAGGCGGTGGGCCAGACGCTCCTCCTCACGCAGATCTACGCGGCCTGGGGAGACGGCGCGGAGCAGCGCTTCCCGAGCCGGGCCGCGCGGGCCATCTGGGCCGTGGGCTCGGTGCCGGTCATCACGTGGGAGCCCTGGCTCAGCGCGTTCCAGCGCCCGCGCCTCTCGCTCCGCCCGGCGGCGACGCCGGACCACGGTGGCCTCACCGACATCGCCGGCGGCGCGTACGACGCCTACATCGACAGCTGGGCGAAGGCGGCGGCGGAGCACGGCCACCCGATCCTCCTCCGCTTCGCGCACGAGATGAACGACGGCTACCGCTACCCCTGGGGGCCGGTGAACAACCCGGACCCGCGGGAGTTCATCCGCGCGTGGCGGCACGTCGTCGGGCGCTTCCGCGCCGCCGGGGCGGGGAACGTCCTCTGGGTCTGGGCGCCGAGCGTCTCGTACGAGAACTACTGGGAGTACTACCCGGGAAGCGCGTGGGTCGACTGGGTCGCGACGGGCGTCCTCAACTACGGGACCGCCGTCCGCTGGTCCAGGTGGTATTCGTTCCAGGAGCTCTTCGCGCGGCACTACGAGCGCCTCGCGCCGCTCGGCAAGCCGCTGATGATCGCCGAGCTCGGCACGCTCGCCGCCGGCGGGGACCGCGCACGCTGGTACGAGGAGGCCCTGACGGGCTTCGCCGAGCGCCACCCCGCGGTGAAGGCGCTCTTGTTCTTCCACGTCGCGAGCGACGCGACCGTGACCCACGAGCCGCTCTCGTGGGCCTTCGCCGACGACCCCGCGGTCGCCGGCGCGGTGCGCCGCGCGCTCGCGGCGCAGGAGAACCACGCACAGGAGGTCCAGCGATGAAGACCGTGTTGCTCGCCGGCGGGCTCGGGACCCGTCTCAGTGAAGAGACCGTCGACCGGCCGAAGCCGATGGTCGAGATCGGCGGCCAGCCCATCCTCTGGCACATCATGCAGAGGTACGCCGCGTACGGCTTCGACGACTTCGTCGTGGCCTGCGGCTACAAGGGCGACGTCATCAAGGACTGGTTCGCCGGGCTCCGGACGCGCCGCGCGGACTTCACGGTAAACCTGCGGAGCGGTGAAATCGACGCGCTCGGCGTCCACTGCCCGAGCTGGCGCGTGACGCTCATCGACACGGGGCTCCACACCCAGACGGGCGGGCGCATCCGCCGGCTGAGTGGCGTGCTCGGGCGGGAGCCGTTCATGGTCACCTACGGCGACGGGGTCGGGGACATCGATCTCGCGAAGCTCGTCGCCTTCCACCGCGCCCACGGCAAGCTCGCCACGATCACCGCGGTCCGCCCGCCGGCCCGGTTCGGCGTCCTCGATCTCCGGGGCAGCGAGGTCGCGGCGTTCACCGAGAAGCCGCAGGCCGAGGCGGGTTGGATCAACGGCGGCTTCTTCGTCTTCCAGCCCGGCGCCCTCGAGTACCTCGACTGCGACGACGCGACGCCGCTCGAGCGCGAGCCGCTCGAGCGGCTCGCCGGCGACGGGCAGCTCATGGCCTACCAGCACGAGGGCTTCTGGCAGCCGATGGATACCCTGCGCGACAAGCGTCTCCTCGAGCGGCTCTGGGACGACGGGCGCGCGCCCTGGAGGGCCTGACGATGAGCGAGCACCTCGACTTCTATGCGGGCCGCCGCGTGTTCGTCACCGGGCACACGGGGTTCAAGGGCTCCTGGCTCACCGCCTGGCTGCGCCTGCTCGGCGCGCAGGTCACCGGGTACTCGCTGCCGCCGGAGGGCGCGCCGAGCCTCTTCGCCGACGCGCGGATCGACGACGGGATCACCTCGATCCTCGGCGACGTCTGCGACGCGGATCACCTCGCGCGGGCGATGGGCGAGGCCGAGCCCGAGATCGTGCTCCACCTCGCGGCGCAGGCGCTCGTCCGGAGGTCGTACGCGCGGCCGCTGGAGACCTTCTCGACGAACGTCCTCGGGACGGCGCACGTGCTCGAGGCGGCGCGGCGCCTCCCGTCGGTGCGGGTCGTCCTCGTGGTGACGACGGACAAGTGTTACGAGAACCACGAGTGGGTCTGGGGCTATCGCGAGACCGATCCCCTCGGCGGCCACGACACGTACAGCGCGAGCAAGGCCTGCGCCGAGCTCGTCGCGGCGGCGTACCGGCAGTCGTTCTACGGGCGGGAGGTGGCGCTCGCGACCGCCCGCGCCGGCAACGTCATCGGCGGGGGAGACTGGGCCGAGGACCGCATCGTACCGGACATCGTCCGCAGCGTCGCCGCGGGCAAGGCCGTGCGCATCCGGCACCCGCGCGCCGTGCGCCCCTGGCAGCACGTCCTCGATCCGCTCTCGGGGTACCTCCTGCTCGCGCGCCGGCTCTGGGACGATCCGCTGCGGTACAGCGGCGCCTGGAACTTCGGCCCGGACGACGCCGAGCCGCGGACGGTGCGCGTCCTCGCGGAGGCGATCGTCCGCGAGCTCGGGCGGGCGCTGGAGCTGGCCGAGCCCTCGGACGGCGAGCGGCTCCACGAGGCCGGCACGCTGCGGCTCGACTGCAGCAAGGCGCGGTCCCGGCTCGGCTGGCGCCCGCTGCTCGACACCGATCGCGCCATCCAGCTCACGAGCGCGTGGTACGCGCGGTACCTCGACGATCGCGGGCGCGCGCGGCCTCTCGTCGAGGAGCAGCTCCGGCTCGCCACGGGGCTCGCGTGAGGCTCGGCAAGGCGCTGGTCACGGGCGCGACCGGGTTCATCGGCTCGGCGCTCGTCCGGCGGCTCCTCGCCGGCGGGAGCGACGTCGTCGCGACCGCGCCGGCGCGATCGGCGGGGTGGGCGCGCCTCTCGCCGCGCCAGCGGCTCCGGCGGCTCCCGCTCGATCGGCTGACGCGGGACGCGCTCCTCGAAGCGGCCGGCGACGAGCCGCCGGGCGCGGTCTTCCACCTGGCGTCGGCCGGGGTGAACCCGGGAGAGCGCGCGCCGGGCGTGCTCCTCGAGGGCAACGTCGCGGCCCTCGTCGCGACGCTGGAGGCCGCCGCCCGCTGGGGCGGGGCGCGGGTCGTCTTCACGGGATCGTGCTCGGAGTACAGCGCGGTCGTCGAGGGGCAGCTCGTCGACGAGGGCGCGCCGCGCGCCCCCTCGGACCTCTACGGCGCCGCCAAGGCAGCCGCCCACGACTACGGGCGCGCCGTGGCACAGGCCCTGTCGGTGCCGCTCGTGACGCTCCGCCTCTTCGGCGTCTACGGCCCTGGCGAGGCGCCCCATCGCCTCATCCCGCACCTCGGGGCGCGGCTCCGCGCGCGGGAGCGCGTCGACCTCACCGCCGGCACGCAGCGCCGCGATCTCACCTTCGTGGAGGACGTCGTGGAGGCGCTGCTGCTCGGCGCGACGACCGCGGGGCTCGAGCCCGGCGCCGCCTACAACGTCTGCTCGGGGCGCCCCACGAGCGTGCGCGAGGTCTGCCTCGAGGTCGCGCGGCAGCTCGGCGCGCCGGAGTCGCTCCTCGATTTCGGCGCCCGTCCGCCGCGCGCCGGCGAGCCCCCGTGGCTGGTCGGCGATCCCCGCCGCTTCCAGGCCGCCACGAGCTGGAGCCCCCGCACGCCGCTCTCCCCGGGCGTCGCCGCCTCGCTCGCCGTCGCGTGACCCCCGGCCGCGCGCCCAACCACGGCGCGTCGCCGTCGCATCGGGCGGGCGAGCCGCCATGACCAGCAAGGCGTCGAGAAACCAGGTGCATGCGACTCGCCGCGGTGGCGGTCGCAACCGAGGATTCACCTGGGCGGCCAGCGCGACGGCATCCCCGCGCACACGCCTGCGCGAGCCCATCGATTCTCCGAGGACAGCGCTTTTGTACGCGCAGACGAGACAAGGCAGATCCCGCGCGGGGAGGGCCTGCCAGAGAGCCGATCCCTCTTTCGTGTCGTCGTAAACCTGGCTCCGCTCGTCGAGCTCGGCCTATCCCCACCGTCCCGCGAACGTTCACTCATCCACTCGGAGAAACCCGCGCTCGGCTGGGCGTGCCTCCTCCGCTGGGCGTGCTCGTCGCGGTCCATCACGCGGTGGAGGCCTCAACAGCTCGTCCCAGCAGCGCCAGGGAGCCGCATGCCACCTGACTCCCAACGCCCGTGGCATCGATCCCCAGAGCACGTCATCGATGGGAATTTCGTGGCCGAAACAAACTTGCGCCAGCACAAAAACACGAAAAAAGTTGGTGCTCTGCCGTCCCTGACAATGCATTCTATGTGTGAGCGCTGCCCGACGTAAGAGCCCCGGGATGAGGTGAGCTTTCAACCGTCGTCGATGCTCGCGCCAGACGGGGTAGGAAGCGTCGATCAGCGCGCAGGACGTCAAGATGTCGCTCGCTCTGGAGCTTGAGTCCATCCGAGGCACCGCCCCTCTGAAGCAGTAAGGAGAACATGAACAGCAAGATGATGCGGTTGCTCGGTGGGTGGAGGAGTGGGCCGAGGACGCTGCTGGCGCTCGGCGGCTTGGCGCTGGGTGGCGCGGCTTGCGCCGAGTGGACGAACGGGGACGAGCTCAGTCTGGATACCGAGAGCGATGAGCTCGTGTGCAGCGGAGCCGGGTGCACCTGCAGCCCGACGTTCGGAATCGGGTTCGTTCAGGGCTCGGACGGCACCGGGACGGTCCCCAACTTCGAGCTCGTGGTGCCGCACACGGGTGGCGGGTTTTCGGCTTACTACCGGAACAACGCGACCACCTCGCTCGTGTCGACCCCGACCTGGTTCGGCCCGAAGAAGGTGGGCTCGGCGGACGTGAACGGGATCAGCATGCTCGAGAACTCGAGCGGCGGGAACCTCGAGGTCATCGCCGTGCAGGGCAGCAGCCTCGTGCACTACTACCGCAATCAATCCACGAAGGACTGGTCGAGCGGAACGACGGTCGCGACGGGCGTCACCGGGCAGCCTGGGATCGTGCAGGCCAAGCTATCGCCCGGCAATTTCGAGGTCGTGGTGCCGCTCGCCAGCGGCGGCCTCGCCCACTACTGGCGCGACAACTCGGTCGCGTCCCATCCATGGAGCTCGGGCACCACGTTCGCGACGGGCCGAACGTACTCCGCGGTGAGCGTGGTCGAGAGCAACTTCGGCACGAACCGCCTGGAGGTGATCGCGCGCTCCGGATCGACGCTCTACTCCATGTATCGCAGGGATGACCGCAGCTGGACGACGCCGGCCGAGATCCGCGTGGACAACAACCAGGCGATCTCGGCGACCGGGGTGCATCAGTTCATCCAGGGAAAGTCCGGGACCAAAGGGAATTTCGAGCTCGTCGTGCCGCTCTCGAGCGGCGGCTTGCGGCACTACTACCGCGACAACGACGACAGCGCGTACCCCTGGAAGACGTCGGCCACGTGGGTCGATCCGATCAACGCGTACTCGGCCGCGGGCGTGATCTGGAGCGATTACGACAACCTGGAGGTCGTCGGCCGGCGGAGCGCCGATGGGTCGCTGGCGTCCTTCTATTACAACGGCGGCTGGGTGAGGCACGGCAAGGACGCCTCCGGCAGCACCGTGTGGGCGGGCTCGGTCTTCGGAGGTGAGCCGTGCTGCGATCCCGCGACGAAGGGGCAGTGGAGCGACCCGCTCTACGCGGGGGCGATCGGCATCCACGCGGCGCTCCTGCGGACGGGCAAGGTGCTGCTCTTCGGGTTCACGGATGACGCGGACCAGGGGTACTCCGAGGTGTTCGATCCGGCGACGGGCCAGGCGTCCTTGCCGAGCGGGACGCAGCCGCACGCCTTCTGCTCTGGCCACGCGTTTCTGAGCGACGGCCGCCTCTGGGTCGCGGGGGGCCATAATGACCCCCACGTCAAGGGCTCGCACCGGTTCGACCCCTCGAGCTCGACGTGGGCCTCGCTCACGGACATGACCCTCGGGCGCTGGTACCCCACGCTCACGCGCCTCGACGGCGGCTCGGTGCTGGCCATCTCCGGCACGACGAAGACGGGGCGAATCTCGAGCACCAAGCCGGTGAACAGCAGCTGGCAGACGCTGAACACCGCGGGCACCCTCTCCGCGCGGAACGATGTGCCGGAGCCGTTCACGAGCGACGGGCGCCCGATACAGCTCTACCCGTTCGTCTACCAGCTGCCGGACGGCAAGGTGTTCGTCCACTCGGGCCGAGGCTCACGGCTGCTGACGACGAGCAACAACACCTGGAGCGCGACGCAGTACACGACGCAGTACGCCAACTCCCGCACGTACCCCGGTTACGGGAGCTCGGTGCTCTTGCCGCTCTCGCCGACCGACAGCTACCGCGCGCGCGTCATGCTCATCGGCGGAGGCGGGGCCGTCTCGAACGCGGCGACGAGCGACCCGAACGACACCCCGATCCCCGCCACGGCCACCACGGAGCTCCTCGACCTCGGCGCGGCGTCGCCGGCGTGGGCCTACAAGGCGTCGATGAGCTACGCGCGCGTGCTGAACACCGCCGTGCTGCTCCCGGACGGCAAGGTGTTCGTCGTGGGAGGCAGCGCGCGAGGCTCGTCCGACCACGCGACGGTGCCGGTCATGACGCCCGAGATCTACAACCCGAGCAATGACACCTGGACCAAGATGTGTCCGATGCGCGTGGCTCGGCTCTATCACTCGACCGCATTGCTCTTGCCCGACGCGCGCGTGCTCACGGCGGGCCGGGACCACGCCTTCAACGAGCTCCCCTACAAATGGCCCGAGCGGCGGGTCGAGATCTTCACGCCCCCCTATCTCCTGAGCGGCAACGCGCGCCCGGTGATCCAGTCGGTGGCCTCGACCGCGTCGTACGGCCAGTCCATCTCGGTGACGTTGTCCTCGGCGGTGGCCGCCACGGGCATCGGCAGCGCGATGCTCATGTCTCCCGGCTCGGTCACGCACGGATTCGACCAGAGCCAGCGCGCCGTCAAGCTCGCGATCACCGGGCAGTCGGGCAGCACCCTGACGCTCACGGCTCCGCCGAACGGCAAGGTCGCGCCGCCTGGCTACTACATGCTCTTCGTCGTCTCGACGCAGGGTGTCCCGTCGGTCGCGAAGTTCATCAAGCTGCAGTAGCCGGCCCGGACACGTGGGGGGAGGCCCGGAACGTCGACCTCGGCGGGCCGGCGGTGGAAGCGGCGGAATGTCCGCGAGATCTCGGGCTCTCCCTGCGCCGGTCACCGCGCGTCCCGGCGGCGCGCCGCCGTCAACCGCCGGCGCGCGCCGCCGGAAGCGGGCGGCGCCGGCAGCTCACCTCGATGAGGATGTCGCCGGGCGCCTTGAGATAGAACATCACGCCGCGGCCGTTCTCGCTCACGGGGCCGCTGTCGATGCCCGCCGCGACGATCGCCGCGTGTCAGCGATCCCAGGTGCCGATTTCCTCCTGATCGACGTACAGTGCACGGCGAGCAGCTCATGACCGCCCCCCTGGTGACGCCGACGCTCGAGCACGCGCTGCCGATCGACCGTGACCTCGTCCACTGTGCGACGTTCGCGCTCGCGTGGGCGGAGCTCCAGCGGCTGCTCGGATCCGAGGACGTGCTGGTCGAGCCCACGGAGCTCTCGCGGGCGCTGGGCCGCGCAGCTGCCGTCGCCGCCGGCGCCGTGGATTCGGCGGAGTCATTTGCCTGCGCAGGAGAGGGTGATGCGGCGGTCGCTGCGATCCGTGCCGAGCTGGCTCGCCGGTTCGGCGATGCGCAGACGCGGCTCTTGCCGCAGAGCGTGCCGGCGCACACTCTCGTGGCGTTCGCCTTGCTGCGGACCAGGGTTGCATTCGAGCGGCCCTTTGTCCGCGATCGCTCTGCGGGGCTTTCGTTCCTGGGTGGCCGCGTGCAGTGCTTCGGCCACTGGGGCGGCGCCGGGGCGAGCGCCTATGCGGGCGCCGCGACCGTACACCGTTACGAGTCGCCGGGCGATTTCGTCATCGAGCTCCGCGGCCGCGGCGGCGCGTCGGTCGTCGTCGCTCGCCGTGGAGGCTGGTCGACGCTCGCGGAGGCGACGCACGACGCGCTCGGCGCGGTCGATCGTGGGCCTGGCCGCTGGGCTCGTCTGTGGGGGCAGACCTCGCTGCAGGACGACGACATCTTCCAAGTCCCGGTCGTGTCGCTGCGCGTCGATGCGTCCTTCGACGAGCTCGTCGGCAAGCACATCGTGCCGGGGGATCGCGTCCTCGTCGCCGCGTGTCAGACGCTGGAGCTCGACCTCGACGAGCACGGAGCGCGGCTCGTGTCCGAGGCGCTCGCGCTCGGCATGAAGAGCCGCCGTCGCCGTGGGCGCGAGCTCGTGTGCGACGGACCGTTCTTGCTCGCGCTGCGGCGCGCCGGCGCGCCGGCGCCGTACTTCGCCGCGTGGCTGCAGTCGGGCGCGGCGTTCGTTCCTGTGGAGCCTGGATGAGCGGGTGAGCGCGGCTCCTAGCTAGAAGGGCCGCGGATCCACCGTGGTCCATGAGCCCTTGATGACCTTCTCGTGGACCGGGGGGCCGGGTTTGGTGATCGTCGCGCCATACGAGGGGACGATCTTCCCTATGATCGCGTCGGAGCCGAGGTAGGCGCCGACACGGCTGTCCGCCTTGGCGCCCGAGGTCGGCGCGAGCGTCATGTCGGCCACCCCCTGCGCCATGCTCGGCCCGAAGAGCGGCTTGGTGGCGCCGTTGCAGGAGGCGACGTCGACCTTGGCGCCGGGCGCCGCGCCGTTGAATCCAGCGGCGTTGAGCTGCTTGCCGAGCTCCCTGCCCCCGATGCTCTTCTTCTTGCCGTTCCACTCGATCGAGCCTGGATCGCCGTGGGAAACCACGATCACGTGATCTTCACCGGCGAGGTTCGCGCTCGGCAGCTGGTGTCCCTGGATCACCGTCGCTCCGGGATACTGCTTCTGGTACATGGCCACCGAGTCGTTGATGACCTTGTCGTTGCTCCCCTGGATGATGACGACGAGCCCGAGCGGGTCGAGGTGGAAGGTCGCGTTCGGCAGGAACCCGATGTCCTGAAACGAGGCCGGAAAGCCGAGCGGGTCTGGCGTAAGATAGACGCCGAGGTCAGGGTCGTAGTACCGGAACCGGTTGTAATGCAGGCCCGTCCGCGGATCGGCGCGGTGCCCAGCGAAGCGCAGCGTGCCGATCGCGCCGCTCGAGCGCGCGACGCGGCCCCACGCTGACAGGTCGACGTCGGCGAGCTCGCCGCTCGGCGCCGCGTAGAGCCAGGGCGTCGCGGTCAGGTCCGTGGCAATGAGGCGCCACTCTCCCTCCACGGTGCGCTCGGCGAGCGGCGTGAAGCCGTCGTCATCGAAGACACGCCTTACCGAGCGCAGATGACTCGAATCGACCTCCTCGACGAGCGCCTCATCGTCCCAGAGGAAGAACGTGCTCCGGCCGTCGTCGCCGCGCTCCGCGAGTCGTCGTCCGAAGGCATCGTAGACGTAGCGCACGCGGTGGCCGGCGTCGGAGCGCGCGATGACGAGCCGGTCCTCGGCGTCGTACTCGAACGTCCAGCTCCTCGCTGCGCTACCGGTCACCTTCCGCACGAGCCGGCCGCGGTCGTCCCAGGAGAGCTCGGCGGCGGTGGTACGGAGTGGCCGCCCGCCCGGGCCGAGCTGCCAGCTGGCGCCGCGCGGCACCGCGGTCCCCTGAGGGGCGATCTCGAATGCCTCGTTCGCCCCGAGCCCGCGCACCGAGAGCGGCCGCCCGATCGGATCGAGCGCGTAGCTCCGCGCGCCGTGGCGATCGTCGTCGATGTGGGCGACGGGCCCGCGCGGATCCCACGCGTACGCGCGTGTGCGCAGGGTCTGGTCCGCCCGCCGCAGCGAGACGCGCGTCGGGAACCCGAGGGCGCTGCGCTCGGTCGTGAGGCGAAGATCCCCGAGCGAGCGCGCGACCTCGCGACGCTCGTGGTCGCGCTCGAGGGACAGATCGAGCGACGCCGTGCCGCGTTCGTCCTCGCGCGACCCGACGCGGGCGAGCCAGCCGCCAGCGCCGCGCTGCAGCTCGGCCGACCATCCGGTCGAGTAGCGTCGCGCGACGATCCGACCGAGGAGGTCGTGCGTGTACTCCACCGTGAAACGGTGGCCGCCGCACTCCTGTACCTCCCGCACCACGCGGCCGAGCGGGTCGCGTTCGAAGAGGACCGACGTGGAGGCGTTCGAGGCGCGGCGCACTTCGCCGAACGCGTCGTAGTCGAACCGCGCGCGCTCGCCGCTGGAGTGCTGGCGCTCGACGACGCGGCCGAGGTGGTCGAGGACGAAGCGCACGAACATCCCGTCCGGGCGGGTGATCGTGACGGGCCGATCGCCGCCATCGTAGTCGAAGCGGGTCCACAGACCCGCGAACGACCGCTCGCTGACGAGCCGCCCGCGGCCGTCGTACTGTCGCTCGTGGCGCTCGCCGGCCGGGTTCTCGATCCAACGCAGCCGGAGCAGGGCGTCGTATCCGGCGCGGATGCGCGTGCCGTCCGGCCGCATCCGCTCGACGAGAGCACCGGCTATATGGCGGAACGACTCGCGGCCGCCGCCTGGCCACTCGACGTCGACGACGTGCTGCGCGGCATCGATCGTCCACCTCGTGCGCTGCCCCTCGGGCCCCTCGATCGCGACGAGGTCTCCGCGCGAGTCGTAGGACAGATCGAAGGTGGCGCCGGTCGGGAGTCGGAGGCGGACCGGCAAACCGAACAGGTCGAACGTGTACTGCCAGACGGCCCCCGCCGCGTCGATGATCTCGCGCACGTTGCCGTGGGCATCGTACTGGAAGCGGGTCGTGGAGCCGTCCGGCCAGTCGATTGCGCGATTCTTGCCGCGATCGTCGTACGACGCGCGCGTGGCGGCGCCCGAGGGGGAGAGGTGCTCGAGCGTGCGCCCGTTGCGCGTGCACTCGGTCACGTACAGCCCGTTCGGCAGCCGGCTGATCCGCGCGCCGTCCTTGACGCTCACCTGCGCGCGGGCGTCGTTGGCGCTCGTGCGCGCCGGCGTGCCGGTGGCGTCGTACGCACGCGACCATCGGAGTCCGTTCGGCTGGATGGAGGAGACGGCCCGCCCGGCTGCATCGTAGGTGAAGTGCGTCGCGTATCCGCACGGATCGATGTAATGCGTGATGAGGCCGAGCTCGTTGCCCCAGTAGCGATGGACACCACCGCACGCGTCGACCATCGTGGTCTCGTGGAGTCCTGGCCCGTACGCGAAGCGGGTGTGAAAGATGCCTTTCGGCCGGTCTGGCGCGTTTGCCTCCGGCGCGCCGAGCGCTGCGAGCACGTCCTCGCCTCTCAGGTCGCCCCATGTCTCGACGCAGCGCCGCTGTCCGAACGCGGTCTTGTAGACGAAATGGTAGCGAATTTTGTCCGGCCGCTCCTCGAGCACGAGGTAATGGTCTTCATCGTACTCGTAGCGCGTCTCGGCCCCACCAGCATCCACGGCGCCCACCAGGTCCCCGCGCTCATTGAGCTCGTAGGTGACCAGGCGCTGGCGGTGCTCGTGTCCCTGTTCGTCCGACGCAGCGACCCACCAGCTCACGAACCGGTCGTCGCGTTCGAGCCAAGCGCGTCGCCCCACCGAGTCGACGATCTCGACGACCGCGCCGTCCCGCCAGCGGACCTCGGCGACGTTCCCGCTCAGATCGCGTAGCTCCGCGAGCTCCCACCGATGACGCGTCGGCGAGGGCGCGAGCACGCGGAGGATGCCATCCTGCAGGTCGACGAAGAGGCGGTCTTGCTCGCGCCAGAGGCGCCGCCCGTAGGGGAGCAGCAGCGTTTCATCGGCGCTCGGTAGGGCAAGCGTGGTCCGCCGGAACGTCTCATCGACGAGCACGAGGTGGTCGCCGTGGCGCTCTGCGTACCAGAGCAGGCTGTGCGACCATCCACGCCCTATGCCGGCGTCGAACGCGACCGACGAGGTCCTGTAGTGTCGGATCAGCGTGACCCATAAGAAGCCCGGGAGCTGGAAGTCGACGACAGGCTCTGTGAACAGCGTGCCTGTTACGACGTCGATGGGGTGGCCACCGGCTGCCTGCCCCTCCGTACCCGGGGGCGCCGGGGGGCTGGGCGGCCCTGCCCCCTGATTGCTCCCGCCGCCGCCTCCACCGCCATTGCCGGCGCCCTGCGGCCCGCCCCCGCCCGGCCCGCCTGCGCCGCCGCCGCCGCCGCCGCCGCCCCCTCCCCCGGCGCCGCCGCCCGCGCCGCTCACCATCGCGCCCGCGCCGACAGTGATCGACTTGTTCATCTGCCCCATGCTGCCGGTAATGCCGGCCATTCCGAGCTCGATGATGACGTTCGGCGCGCCGAGCCACGGGAAGCAGGGGCCGCCCGTGTTGAGACTGACGACCTCCTTGAGCGTGCCGGGCTCGTTGCCGTGGCATGCCTTCATGCAGCCGCCCACGGTGAGGATCTTCGCGCCTTCGATCTTGGTGCGCATGCACGGATCGATGATCCCCTCGGCCACGGTGCCCATCGTGGGATAGGGGATCGGCAAGGGGCTCGGGGCGGCAGGGGTGAGACACACGCTCACCGCCATGCCGGTCATCTGGTGACCGGATTTCTCGGTGATGGTGTCCATGTGGAGCGCGGTGACCTTGCCCATGGTGGTGAGATGGTCGCACATGGAAGACATGCGAGGGAAGCCGCCGTGCTGGGCAGCGATGGCCGCGCAGGCGGGTCAGGGCATGACGTGAGCCGCCTTGCGGCGCGTCCGGCAGCACCTCAACCTGGGTCGGTGCCTCCTGCGCCGGCGCGCGCCGCCGGGAGCGGGCGGCGGCGGCAGCTCACCTCGACGAGGATGTCGCCGGGCGCCTTGAAATAGAACATCACACCGCGGCCGTCCTCGCTCACGGGGCCGCTGTCGACGCCCGCCGCGACGATCGTCGCGTGCTTGTCGTACACGGCGGCCACGTCGTCGATGATGAAGCCGATGTGGAAGCCCTCCGGATAAGGGCCGTCCGGCTCGCGCCGGCGCTGGAGGACGAGCGTGAAGCCGCCGGCCCCCGTGAGGATGGCGAGCGCCGGCGAGCGCCGGTTGCCGTGGACCTCGAACTGGAAGTGCCGCTCGAAGAACGCGGCCGCTTCGAGGACGTCGGGGACCTGGAGATCGATGTGATTGAGCTGCATGGGAGCCTCCACGGAGGACGCACGTGCGTCCAGGTGCCGTGGGACCTCACTCCGTGGTGGAGGGGACATGGGCTCCCGTCATGGGAGTGGCCGGGGCTCGCCTGAACCGGCCTACCTCTTTCGGCGAGCGAGAAGATAGCGAAGCGATCGCGACCTGGCAACGCCCCGCGAGACATCGACGAGCGGGCGGGGCGGTCGAGGAGGGCGCCGCGCGGGCTCGGCGAGGCGAGGCGAGGCGAGGGGGGTGGGCGAGCCAGCTCGGCGCGCGAGCGTTGCCGCGCGGGCGGCGCCGAGATCGGGAACATCAACCCCGGTGAGCGGCAGCGGCGGTGCCTCAACCTGGGTCGGGCCTCGACGACGGGTTTTAGCTACCCTGCGTGGGTGGCTCGACGAAAATACAAGGTCATAGCCGTTCGTCGGTATGGCGTCGAAGGTGAACCAGATCGCGAGATCGTCCTGAAGATCGGCGAACCAATACAACCTGCCTCGCCGAGCGGCTCGTGGACGTGCCCTGTTTCTCTTGATGGGCTGGAGCCGGACATCAAGTATGCCGAAGGGGTCGACGCCGTCCAGGCAATCCAAAGTGCCATGCGGTATGCGCAACACGCGATCGAGAACTCCGGGCTGCCGATCACATGGCTGGGTCAGGAGCCCGGAGACATCGGGCTGCCGCTTCCTGTAGATGGTCCGTTCGGGCTCTGGTTTCAGCGCAGACTCGAAAAGCTCGTGGATGAGGAAACGGAGCGCGTGGGCGAGATAGTGGCCGCGGTTCTCAAGGAGCGCGCACGGAAGAAGCGCGGGCGTTGAGGCTGGCTCGGTCTGGTGCTCCCCCGCGTCCGCGAACACGCCCGACGACACCAGGAGGTACGGATGGGACGGGGAAGGCGGAGGGGCGGTCACGCCCGAGTTCAAGGTGGAGGCAGTGCGGCTGGCGAGGGCGGGCGGCCGGAGCATCGGACAGGTGGCGGGGCGGTGCCTCAACCTGGGTCAGGCCTCGACGCGCAGGTCGACCCGAAGCAGGGTGCCCGCGGCTTGCCGGCCCCCGCATGCTAGGCTCCGAGCATGCCCAAGCCTCTGGACCCTCCCGCCGAGGAGCGGGACGACAACCCCTACGACGAGAACGGGGTGGACCGCTCCCTCATCCGCTGGATGCTCAGCCTGTCTCCCACGGAGCGACTGGCGCAGGTGCAGGGGGCGATCGATCTGGTCATGAGCGTGCGCGAGCCATCCGATGGCGCTCGCTGACGTCCTGCACGCGCTGGTACACCACGACGTCGAGTTCATCGTCGTGGGAGGCATGGCTGCGGCGCTGCAGGGCGCCCCGGTGAACACCCTCGACATCGATATCGTGTACTCGCGTTCCGACGAGAACATCGCCCGGCTCATGGCGGCCCTGGCAAACCTGGAAGCCGTCTTCCGCACCGACCCACGACGGCTCGTCCCGAACGAGTCGCACCTGCGCTCGGCGGGGCACAAGCTGCTCCAGACGAAGCACGGTCTGCTCGACGTGCTGGCGACGATCGAGGAGTCGACGTCCTATGACGATCTTCTGCCCGACTCGACGGTGCTCGAGGTAGCCGGCGTACGCGTCCGCGTTTTGTCGCTGGAACGGTTGATCGAGATCAAGGCGAAGCTGACCAGGCCCAAGGACCGGGCGATGCTCCTTCTGCTCCAGGCGACCCTCGACGAAAAGCGTCGAGCGCCCTGACCGCTACATCGAGCCGCACGGGCAAGCCTCCCCGCCCACTCCTCACTGCCGCACCGGCAGCTCCACCACGAAGCTAGCCCCCTGCCCGGCGCGCTCTCCACCGTCACCGCCCCGCCCCGCCCCGCCCCGCCCCACCCCACCCCACCGTGCGCCTCGACGACGCTCTTCACGATCGCCAGCCCGAGCCCCGTCCCGTCGCGGCCCTCGTCGGTCGTGAAGAACCTGTCGAAGATCCTCGGCAGGTGCTGCGGCGGCACCCCCGGCCCCCGGTCGCGCACCGAGATCCTCGCCGTCCGCTCCCCTTCCCGGCCCTCCCCGCCCTCGACGGTCACCACCACCGGCTCCCCCGGCGGCGAGAACTTCACCGCGTTGTCCACCAGGTTCGAGAGCGCCGTCTCCAGGTCCGTCTGCCGCGCCCGGAGCAGCCGCGTCGGCAGCTCGTACCGCGCAGCTCCACCGGCTGCCCGGGGCTCGCGCGCCGCTCCACGACGCGCGCCACGAGCGCCTCCAGATCGAGCACCGTCATCGCCTCAATCGAGGCCTCGATCCGGCTCCGGAACCTCAACCTCGGTCGGCGGCGGGCGGTGGCGGTGCCTCAACGTGGGTTGGCGGTGCCTCAACGTGGGTCGGTCCGCGACGCCCGAGGGGATGGGCGGTCGGCCAGCGGCCGCTCTGCGCTGCGATCCGGAGGGGTCCGGCGCCCGCGCGGGCTCTCTGCGTTGCGGTCCGGAGGGGGTCCGGCACCCCGGCAAGCGCTCTTCATTGCGGTCGGGAGGGGTCCGGACCCCTCCATCTGGCACAATACGCTGCGGATCCGGGGGTCGATGGCACAGAAAAACGAGATGGACAGCGAACTTTGACACAACTTGACCCTGGTGAGACGCTCTCCGGAGCGCCTCGGAGGGGTCCGGTCCCCGGTGTGTCGCAATGCATTGCGGTTGAGCCAGTGTCGGACCCTCCTGACTTGGCACAGACCGAGGCCGAGGTGGCACAGGGTGCGGCGCCGGCCGCCCCGGGATGTGCCGGTGGACCCGGATGGCACAGCCGCGGCGGCGACGGCCACGCCGTCCGGAGCGTACAGAGGGATCTGCGGGGTCTTGGCCCCGGGACGGGGTCACGAGGAGGGGACGAGGCGGGAGAAGATCGCGGCGCCGGCGGTGCGCGTCAGGCAGCCGGGATCAGCTATCGGCGGCCACGGGCGCGGCCGTCGGCGCGCCGGGCTGGAGGGGGGCGCCGGGCGGGGCGGGCGCCGCGGTGTCGCCCTCGGGTTTGTCGTTCTTCCGGGGCGCGCCGCGGCCGCTCGACCCGACGCTCCAGCTCGCGAGCGGCGCGAGCAGCTTGTCGGCGAGCTCCTGCGTCTCCGGCTCGTCGGGCTCGACGGAGCCCATCACCTTGATCACGTAGGCGCGCAGCGCCTCGGTGAATGCGGCGAGCGCGTCGCGCACGCTGGGCGGCGCCGCCGCGGCCGTGGCCGCAGGCGCGGTGACGCCGAGCGCCTTGCCGTACGCGGCGTGCGCGGCCTCGAGCGCGGCGAGGAAGCGCTTGCCGCCGAGCGCCTCGATGCGCGCGTCGAGGCCGCTCTTGCGGATGCGCTGGATCCGGAGCTCGCTCTCGGACCACTCCAGGACATACGTGAGCTGGAGGAACTTGAGCCCTCCGGTGAAGATGGCCGCCTTCAGCGCGCTCGCCTCGGCGGCCTCGGGCGCGCCGGACGGCAGCTTGGTGTACGCCGTCAGGAAGTCGTGGAGACCGCTCCAGCAATTGTCGAGGACGCGATCGCACTGGACAGCATCCTCGCTCGCCTCCCCTCCCTCCGACAGCGACACCTGATCGCGCAGCGCCGACGCGAGGTCGTCGTGGCGTGACGCCAGCGTGGCGAGCACCCGCGCGACGCCCTTCACGAGCTGCTTCTTCGCCGGCTTCGCCGCCGTGAGCAGCTGCTCGCCGAGCGCCATCGCCCCCACGGCCGTGAAGCGGGGGAGCTGGATCACTTCCGATGCTGTGTATTTGCTCATGAGATCACCCTCGTCCGCGGCACGAGCGCGGGATTGCGCTGGAATGCCAGACGGGCCATCGTGAGCTATCGATGAGATGAAGATGGTTGTCCAGGGATATTTTGATGGGAGGGCGATTTGCAGAAGAAGGTGCGGTGTCGAATTCCTGCTGTCCGCGGGCGATGGCAGAGGAACGGGAGGAGAGAAGATCGAGGGATGTTGCGGGGATAGAGTGGTTGGCACTGATTTGGCTATTGCGGCAAACGCGCCGCTTCGCCGGGAGCCTTGGTTCAGAGGGACGAGCCGGCCCGGAAGACGGAGGAGAAGCGCCCGGAAGGCGTCACGATGACGTGGTCACGAAGAGGTACGTCGATCAGGTGCGCGGCGTGCTCGATCTCCTGGGTGAGCAGCACGTCGTCGGCGGACGGCGCGGGGTCGCCGCCCGGGTGGTTGTGGGCCATCACGAACGTGACGGCGCCGAGCTCGAGGGCCGCGCGGAGGACGTCGGCGGGGCGCACGGACGCGGAGAGGAGGCCGCCGCGGCTGATCATGCGGGCGCCTCGGGCGCGGTCGTGCACGTCGAGCGCGGCGATCCAGACCTCCTCGTGGACGAGCGGCGCGAGCGTTGCGTGGAAGAAGCGGGCGACGTCGCGCGGGCGCCGCAGGCGCTGCGAGCGGCGCGAGCGCGCGGCGTGAAGACGCCGCCCGAGCTCGAAAGCGGCCGCGAGGCGGGTCGCCGCCTGGAGGGCGACCTCGGCGCGCTCCGCCAGCGCGACGGGGGAGAGGCGGGCGAGCGCCGGGAGGTCCTCGGCCGGGAGCGCGCGGCGGCCCGCGTCGGCCCGGCCGAGCAGGAGATCCAGCAGGGCCGCGTCGGGCATCGCAGGGACGTCGACGGGAGCGGGCTTCATCGAGCACCTCCGCGCGACGGAGGGCGGTCCGCCGGCGCGAGCGCCTGGTAAGCGCAGCGGCGGCGGGGCTCGAAGGAACGGGGACTTTGCCCGGGATCGGGGAGTATGCGAACGATCTGCACGTCGGACCTCGCTTTCTTCGGGGTTCGGCCACGCAGCCCGGGGCGTTGGCGCGCCCGCGGGCTGCACTTCTTTGTGCGCCTTGCAGCTTACCGAGCGCGCTCCGGCGCGGTCAATAGAACACAATGTATAGATTGTGTTTTCGTGGCGCGCCCGAAGGTAGGCCCGGCGCATGGAGCGCGATCACGCGGACGTGGTGCTCGAGTACATCGGAGCCAACGTGCATCGCCTCCGTGTGCGCCTGGGCCTGAGCCAGGAGGCGCTCGCCGAGGCGGCGGACATCAGCACGGGCTTCCTGCAGCGCGTCGAGAGGGGGAAGACGAACGTTGGGGTCGTGGTGCTGGTCCGGCTCGCCGACGCGCTCGGCGTCGAGCCAGGCGTTCTGCTGCGCCGCGCCGTGCTGCCGGCGGTGACGCGCGGGAGGCCGCGCAGCACGCGGGCGAAGCGACCGCCGTCGAGGTAGGCCGGCAGGGGCCATGCGCTGACATCCTCGCCAGACATCCAGCGTCCGTGCGGCGTTACGTGCAGCGCTCGGCGTTGATCGCTCATTCGGCGCAGGCGTAATCTGCTCGCACCGCATGCCGACCAAGCGAGACCTTCTCACCCATCTCACCCGGGACGAGCTCCTGGCCGTGGTGGCCCGCTTCGAACTCCCCGTCAGCGACCGACGCGTCCGCGATCAGCTCATCGACGCCATCGTCCAGGCCCGCAGCGCCGACCTGTCCGAGGTCCTCCTCGGCTACCCCCGCGACCGGCTGAAAGAGCTCTGCCGGAAGCTCAGCCTCGACGATCATGGCAAGGAGAAGGCGCCGATCGTCGATCGGCTGCTCGGCAAGACCGCGACCGCGGCGGCCGAGGCGCAGCGCGCGCTGCCGTTCGAGCAGGCGGCGCCAGGACCGAAGCCCAGGGCGGCCGAGAAGGCGAACGGGAAGGCCGCGGCGGAGGTCCACGGGAAGGCCGCGGCCAGGGCGAACGGGAAGGCGGCGAACGGCGGCGGGCAGGCCGAAGGGCGCGGCGGCGGCGACCTGGGCTTCGAGCGCAAGCTCTTCCAGGCGGCCGACAAGCTGCGGAACAACATGGACGCGGCCGAGTACAAGCACGTCGTCCTCGGGCTCATCTTCCTCAAGTACATCAGCGACGCCTTCGACGAGCTGCACCAGCGGCTCACCGCGCAGGTCGACGAGGGCGCCGACCCCGAGGACCGGGACGAGTACCGCGCCGAGCGTGTCTTCTGGGTCCCGAAGGAGGCCCGCTGGGCAGCAGTCCAGGCGAACGCGAAGCAGGCCAAGATCGGCCAGCTCATCGACGATGCCATGGTCGCCATCGAGCGCGACAACCCGTCGCTGAAGGGCGTGCTGCCGAAGAACTACGGCCGCCCCCAGCTCGACAAGCAGCGGCTCGGGGAGCTCGTCGATCTCATCGGGACCATCGGCTTCGGAGACAAGCGGAACAAGTCGAAGGACATCCTCGGCCGGGTGTACGAGTACTTCCTGAGCGAGTTCGCGCTCGCCGAGGGTAAGAAGGGCGGGCAGTTCTACACGCCGGGCTCGGTCGTGCGGCTGCTCGTCGAGATGCTCGCGCCGTACAAGGGCCGCGTCTACGACCCGTGCTGCGGGTCGGGCGGGATGTTCGTGCAGTCCGAAAAGTTCATCGAGCAGCACGGCGGCCGCGTCGGCGACATCAGCGTGTACGGGCAGGAGTCGAACCCGACGACGTGGCGGCTCGCCAAGATGAACCTGGCCATCCGCGGCATTGAGGCGAACCTCGGCCCGGAGAACGCGGACACGTTCCACCGCGATCTGCACAAGGATTTGAAGGCCGACTACATCCTGGCAAATCCGCCTTTCAACGCGAAGGACTGGGGGCAGGAGCGGCTGAAGGAGGACGTGCGGTGGAAGTACGGCACGCCGCCCGCCGGAAGCGCGAACTTCGCGTGGGTTCAGCACTTCATCCATCACCTCGCGCCAGCGGGGCAGGCAGGGTTCGTTCTGGCGAACGGCTCGATGTCGTCGAACCAGTCAGGCGAGGGCGAGATCCGGAAAGCGATCATCGAGGCGGACCTCGTCGACTGCATGGTCGCCTTGCCAGGGCAGCTCTTCTACTCGACGCAGATCCCCGTGTGCTTCTGGCTCCTGGCCCGGGACAAGAAGAATGGGCGGTTTCGAGATCGGCGGGGGCAGATCCTGTTCATCGATGCCCGCAAGCTCGGGCGGATGATCGACCGGACGCAGCGGGAGCTGGCCGACGAGGACGTTGCACGCGTCGCGGGCACCTATCACGCCTGGCGCGGCGACGAAGGCGCGGGGAGATACGAGGATGTTGCCGCCTTCTGCAAAAGCGCGACGCTCGTTGAGGTGCGTGCGCACCAGCATGTGGTGGCGCCGGGACGGTACGTCGGCGCAGAGGACGTGGAGGACGACGACGAGCCTTTCGAGGAGCGATTTCCGAAGCTGGTGGCAAAGCTCGAGGCGCACTTCGCCGACGCGAGACGCCTGGAAACGGTGATTCGCAGGAACCTGCAGAGGCTGGGATGATTCGCGAAGAACCTTTCGGCAGCTTGTGCGAGCACAGTGCATTCGGCCCAAGATTCAGCGGAGCATCTTACTCGACAGACGGCAACGTTGCGACTCTGCGCACGACCGACATAGCCGAAGACGGACACATTTGCTACTCGTCCATGCCGCTAGCTAAGCTCGATCTATCCAAATTCGAGCAGCATATCCTCAAGGTAAACGATCTGGTCATCACCCGCAGTGGCCGTGTAGGAACCGCAGCAGTCTTCACTGGATTCCAAATTCCTGTTCTCCCCGGAGCCTTTCTTGTACGCTTTCGATTGCATCGCAACGTCGCCGACCCATTCTTCTTTCGATACCTATTCAACTCTCCAATGGGGCGCAACCTCATCGGAACGATCGCTACCGGATCAGTCCAGCAGAATATAAACATTACGTCCATAAACAGCTTGCGCGTTCCGGTCCCTCCCCTCGCCGAGCAGCGCGCTATCGCCTCCATTCTCGGCTCCCTTGACGACAAGATCGAGCTGAACCGGCTAATGAACGAGACGCTGGAGGCGATGGCGCGGGCGCTCTTCAAGAGCTGGTTCGTCGACTTCGACCCGGTGCGGGCGAAGATGGAGGGGCGGGCTCCCGCCGGGATGGACGCGGAGACGGCGGCGCTCTTCCCCGACAGCTTCGAGGACGCGGAGCTGGGGCCGATTCCAAGGCACTGGGCGTATCATTCGGTTCGCGATGTCTCGGAGGGACTATATGATGGCCCACACGCAACACCGCCGGAATCGGACACCGGCGCAATCTTTCTTGGCATACCGTGCTTCACTCCGACATCGCTCGACCTCACCAAGGCTCGCTATATCTCTGAGGTCGACTGGCCCGCATGGACGAAGCGCATTATCCCGGCGCATCGGGACATCGTCTTCACTTATGAGGCAACGCTCGGCTATTTCGCACTGATTCCGCCCGGGCTTCGCTGCTGCTTAGGGCGGCGAACGGCCCTTGTGCGCCCGAGCTCGGATGCGAGAAACAATCATTTTCTGTTCCACTGGTTCGTCTCGCCGCCGTTCCAGAGCTTTCTGCAAGCCCACAAGCAACCTGGTTCCACCGTCGATCGCATCTGGCTTAAAGATTTCCCCGAGTACCCCGTGCTGCAGCCCGATGCTCGGCTCGTGGAGCGCTTTGAAAAGTTCGCGAACCCTATCTGGGCTCGAATTCACGCGAATCAGGCTGAGAATGCGACGCTCTCAGCCCTGCGCGACACCCTCCTCCCCCGCCTCCTCTCCGGCGAGCTCCGCATCAAGGACGCCGAAAAACTCGCCGAGGCCGCCCTGTGAGCCCCGCCGCCAGCGTACCCGCCGTGACCGAGTCGGCCGTCGAGGAGCTCGCCCTCCAGACCTTCGCCCGCCTCGGCTACGAGTGCCTTCACGGCCCGGATATCGCTCCCGGCGAGCCCGCCGAGGAGCGCTTCACCTACGCCGACGTCGTCCTTCGCGGCCGCCTCGACGAGGCGCTCCGCCGCCTCAACCCCGGCGTCCCGCAGACCACCATCCACGAGGCGCTCCGCAAGATCCTCGTCCCCGAAACCCCCTCGCTCCTCCAGAACAACCGCCGCTTCCACCGCCTGCTCCGCGATGGCATCGAGGTCGAGATCGCGACGCCCGGCGGCGAGGTCCGCGGAGAGCGCCTCCGCCTCTTCGACTTCGATGATATCGACGAGAACGAATACCTCGTCGTCAACCAGCTCACCGTCATCGAGGGGCAGCACAACCACCGCCGCCCCGACATCGTCGTCTTCGTGAACGGCATCCCCCTCGCCGTCGTCGAGCTCAAGAGCGCCGCCGACGAGAACGCCACGGTCCAGGGCGCGTTCAACCAGCTCCAGACCTACAAGGCGCAGATCCCGTCGCTCTTCGTCTACAACGAGCTGCTCGTTGTCTCGGACGGGGTGACGGCACGCCTCGGAACCCTCACGTCCTCCTGGGAACGCTTCGGCCCCTGGCGCACGGTCGACGGCAGCGCCGTGGCCGCGCCGGGCACCCTGGAGATGGTCACACTGCTCGAGGGCGTCTTCGACCGGGCGCGCCTCCTCGATCTCGTCCACCACTTCGTCGTGTTCGAGGAAGACCGCGACGAGGTCGTGAAGAAGATCGCCGGCTACCACCAGTTCCACGCCGTGCGCACCGCCGTGGAGGCGACGGTCCGCGCCACCCGCCCCGGCGGCGACCGCAAGGTCGGCGTCGTGTGGCACACGCAGGGCTCGGGCAAGTCGCTGACCATGACCTTCTACGCGGGCAAGGTCGTGCTGGACCCGGTCATGGAGAACCCCACGCTCGTGGTCATCACGGATCGCAACGACCTCGACGACCAGCTCTTCGGGACCTTCGGGCGCTGCCACGAGCTGCTCCGACAGAAGCCGGTCCAGGCGCGCGACCGCAGCCACCTGCGCGAGTTGCTGGAGGTCGCGGCCGGCGGCGTCGTCTTCACGACCGTCCAGAAGTTCCTGCCCGAGGAGAAGGGCGACAGGTTCCCGAAGCTCTCCGATCGACGGAACGTGGTCGTCATCGCCGACGAGGCGCACCGCAGCCAGTACGGATTCAAGAGCAAGCTCGTCAAGACGAAGGAGGGCGGCTACCTCGTGCCCGGCTTCGCGCAGCACATGCGCGACGCCCTGCCGAACGCGTCGTTCATCGGCTTCACCGGCACGCCCGTCGATGCCATCGACAAGAACACCCGCGCCGTCTTCGGAGATTACATCTCGGTCTACGACATCCAGCGCGCTGTCGAGGACGGGGCGACCGTCCCCATCTACTACGAGAGCCGCATCGCGAAGCTCGACCTGAACGACGATCTCAAGAAGGTCATCGACGACGAATTCGAGGAGGTCACCGAGCAAGAAGAGGAGTCGCGAAAGGAACGGCTCAAGTCGAGGTGGGCCGCGCTGGAGGCCGTCGTCGGCGCCGAGAAGCGCGTGAAGATGATCGCCGAGGACCTGGTCCGGCACTTCGATGCAAGGATCGAGACGATGGCCGGCAAGGCGATGGTGGTCTGCATGTCGCGCCGCATCTGCGTCGACATGTACGCCGCGCTCGTCGCGCTCCGGCCCGACTGGCACGACCCGGACGACGACAAGGGCGCCATCAAGGTCGTGATGACCGGCTCGGCGTCCGACCCGCTGGCCTGGCAGCAGCACATCCGCAACAAGGCACGCCTCCGCGACCTCGCCGACCGGCTGAAGGATCCGAACGACCCCCTCAAAGTCGTCATCGTGCGCGACATGTGGCTCACGGGGTTCGACGCACCCTGTCTGCACACGCTCTACGTGGACAAGCCGATGCAGGGACACGGCCTCATGCAGGCCATCGCGCGCGTGAACCGCGTGTTCCGCGACAAGCCGGGCGGGCTGGTCGTCGACTACCTGGGCCTCGCCGAGAGCCTGCGCAAGGCGCTCGACACGTACACCGAGAGCGGCGGCAAGGGCGACGCCGCCCAGGTGCAGGACGAGGCGGTGCCGGTCATGCTGGAGAAGGTCGAGATCTGTCGCGACCTGTTCCACGGCTTCGATGTCATGGCGTTCATGCACGGCTCGCCGATCGAGCGGCTCATGCTCCTGCCGGCCGCCCAGGAGCACATCTTCGCGCTCGACGGCGGGCGCGACCGGCTCGTGAAGGCCGTGATGGAGCTGAGCAAGGCGTTCGCGCTCTCGGTACCGCACGAGGAAGCCCTAGCCATCCGCGACGAGGTGGCGTTCTACCAGGCCGTGAAGGCCGCCGTCGTGAAGACCTCGCTGTCGGCCTCGGGCAAGTCGGAGGCCGAGGTCGAGCTGGCGATCCGCCAGATCGTGTCGAAGGCCATCTCGACGGACGGCGTGTTCGACGTGTTCGCCGCCGCCGGGCTGAAGCGGCCGGACATCTCCATCCTGTCGGAGGAGTTCCTCGCCGACGTGAACGCGATGCAGCACAAGAACCTCGCCCTGGAGCTCCTGCGGAAGCTCCTGCACGACGAGCTGAAGGTCCGGAAGCGCACCAACCTGGTTCAGTCGGAGGCGTTCTCCGAGAAACTGGAGAGGACCGTCGCTCGGTACCGCAACCGCGCCGTGGAGACGGCGCAGGTGATCGAGGAGCTGATCCGGATCGCCAAGGAGATGAAGTCCGCCCAGCAGCGAGGCGAGGACCTGAAGCTCAGCGATGCCGAGCTCGCCTTCTATGACGCCCTGGAGGCGAACGACTCGGCCGTGAAGGTCCTCGGCGACGCGGTGCTCGCGCAGATCGCTCGCGAGCTGACCGAGACCATCCGCAACTCGGTGACCATCGACTGGGCGGTGAAGGAGACAGTGCGGGCGAAGCTCCGCACCCTCGTGCGCCGCAAGCTGAAGAAGTTCGGCTACCCGCCCGACAAGACGGAGAAGGCGGTCGACACGGTGCTCAAGCAGGCCGAGCTGCTCGCGCTGGAGTGGGCGGCGTGACGGACACAAGCTCGGACGGGGGTAGCCAACGAGCCCGAATCTCGAGGATTCGCCCTGTCCGTGGACCGTGTTCTGGCTACTTCAGGGGAGGTACCGGTGGAGGAGACCGATGACCAACGTCGCACCAGGGCTTGAAACCGATGAGTCGCAGTTCGCCGCCCTAGCCGCCGAGTGGCGCGCCATCCTGGCGGACGAGCGGGCCAAGGGGACGGCGCAGCTCACGGCGGACGAGTCGCAGCTCAACACCCTCGCGGATGAATGGCGCGCCATCCTGGTGGCCGAGCAACAGAGCAGCACGGCGCTGGCGGCTATGTGGGAAATCCGGTTCGCCGATCTCCGCGCCGAGCACGATGAGCTCGTGCGTGATGGCGCCTGGGTCGGTGGACCGGACGACATGCTGAGCATCCTCGGCCTTGGCCGAAAGGAGCTATTCCATTCTGCGCTGCTGGCGTGGCTTCTCGATCCCCGGGGCCGGCATGGCCTAGAGCAGCGAACATATTGAAAATTGTCTGATTCCAATAGTTTACGCAGCCTCCTGGACCAGCCGCTGGGCAGCCTCGAGATTCTGGATCGCTGCGGCGCGCCGGAGGTCGAACAGGTTTCTCCTGGCGCCCATGTAGCGCGCGCTGTGTCCTTTCCGCGCCGCGATGTGGGCGAGCGCATGCTCCACAGCGGTGCGCTGCCTGAGCACGGCGCGTCCTGGTGCGGTCTGCTGTAGCTCCCGGAACTTGCTCTGCAGCGCTTCGTCTTCGGCGATGGACACGGTCCGCCCTCGTCCCGAGGCGGCTTGGGTGCATCTGGTTCGGAGGGGGCATGCGCCACACTCCTCAGGATCGAACTCGACCGTGTCGCCGGGCTCGAACGCTTCGACCTGTCCCGCCGGGCACGTGATCGTCTTGGTGCGCAGGTCGATGTTGAAGTCGCGCTTGCTGAACAAGTCGGGACTGCGAGCCCGCTGGCCCCAAGGCTTCGAGAACACCTTACCCTTCGCGTGGATCACGTCGCCAACGACGGGACTATTCACGTAGGCGCGATCAATGTGGAGTTCGGCGATGCGCAGCCGCTGATGCTGGATGTCTTTGGCGATCGGCACGGCTCCCTCTTCTTCGGGCCGATTCGCGGGCGTGACCGCGCAGGCGACAATGACGGGAAGGTCAAGGTCTCGTGCGATATGTTCCTTGTAGCCGTCAAACCGTTTCGAGCGGCTCTTTCTGCCGTGGCGCATCTCGGCATCCTCAATGGAGACGCGGCGGTCAGGCGCGACGCCTTGCCGGATGCGAACGGTCCCGTCTTCGGCTGTTTCCAGGTCCTGGCCCCGAACCTGTGTGATGGCATCGAGGTAGGGACGAAGGGGTTGCTCGACGACGTCGTCGAGGTGACGGTCCACCCACTGCTGTAGCGAGGACACCTGCCGCTCCAGCATCTGGATGGCCAGCACCTTCTGTTTCGGGTCGCTCCAGTCGAGGTCGAGCCCGGCCTTGATGCTGGGCGCCAGGAGCAGGGGGATGCGAGCCTTGCGGCATATCTCCTCGGGCGGTCGATCCATGATCTTCGACACGACGCGTACGATGCTGCGTGCAGCATGGCCGAGCAGGTTGATCGTGTCCTCAACCCGCCCGGCCCCCGCTAAAGGGCGGCTATCAATGGCCACGCGCAGCGCTTTGGACACCGCACGCCTCTCGCCCTCCGTCATAGCGCCGGACCGAACGAGCGCCACGGTCCGCTCCAGCAGCACTCGGTCCATCTCGTGCGCGAGCATCCGCTCTCGGAATGCTTGCAGCGCGCCCTGCGAGAACGGGGGCGTAGCCGCACCCAGGCAGCCGAGCACCATCTGCCAGCGCAGGTCGACCACGGACAGCTCCACCGCCTCGGCATCCGATGCGCCTACGTAGCCTTGGAGCAGCGTGACCATGCACATCAGCGCCGGCGGATGCGGCGGCTCGCCTGCCCCCGTCGTCCGGTACATGCCCTCCAGCTGCTCCTGGAACGTCTCATCGAACAGCTCGTGCCGGTGCAACCTGAGAAAGCCGAACAGTGCTCTCACGCGTGTCAGCCGCTTCATCAGCGACTGCTCCTGCCGCGACAGCTCCACCGGCGGCGACCATCGTTCCATCCGTGCACCTCCGGCCGCGGACGAGATCATGGCCCGGCGAGACGGTCGAGCCTTCCATCGAAGCGCATAGAATTACCGCAAAATCAACCTGATCGGTCCTCTAGGGTCCCGCTTTCTCGAGGACTTGCTGCGCCGTTGCACATCGGCCCCGCTCACGGCCGAGCTGCACCGCGCCCAGCCGGCACTCGAGGTGTTCAAGGGAAATGCGCGTGCCGATGTCGTCGTAGCTGGGCCTGGACTCTGCCTCGTGATCGAGAACAAGGTCGATGCGGGGGAGCAGCCCCGACAATGCGATCGGCTCTTCGAGAGCTTCGGGCGAGAGCCGGGTGCGTTGTTCGTATTCCTGTCGCCCTCCGGACGGGCTCCTGAGACCGCCACGGGCAGCGCGCGGGAAGCGTTCCAGAAGGTTAGCTATGCTGATATCGCCTCGATGCTCCGGTCATCGTGGGCACGTGCTCCTGGGAAGGGCGCGACGGCCCGCGGGCGTGAGGTAGTGTCCAATTATCTCGCAACGCTGGAGAGGGAATTTCAATGAACCGCATCGACGATCCGCGTGCCGTATTCTACCTTCGACATCAGACGCTGATCGAGGAGTGGGCCGCCGTCAGCAAGTCCGCCGCCGAGCTCACGCACTCGTTTCTGTGCTCTTGCGCAGATGAGATCGCCGGGCTCGCCTCGGAGCTATCTCTAGACGCCCACGTTCACAAAGATCTGGAAGCAGACTGGCCGAAGGTCCTCGTGCTTCCGCCAGGATGGCTGGATTCGAGCGAAGGAGAGCTCGTTCCGAAGATCGGGATCGGCCTGGAGTGGAACAGATCGGGCCGCCTGAACTTCACTACATCTCCTGGCTGCGCGTACACCGGTGTGTGGGTGAATAATAACCTTGACGGCGGCAAGGAGGTATCGAAGCAGCTTCGTGCGGCGTTCGCGGAGGCCGGCCTCATCAAACCGCACAAGCTCGTCACCAGCGCTTGGTGGCCCGCCTACCGCTACGAGGGGGCAACGGGGGAGTACTGGAACGACCTCGCGCCTTACCGGGCACAGATCATCGACTCAGTAAGATTCTTCTGGACGGTATTCGAGCCGCGGATCCGGGGCGTGCTGGCAGGCTGAGCGCGTGGCGCAAGCAGCGCCCGGTGGGAAAGGCTTCACGCGATCGGGAGCGGCGCTGTATGCGACAGACGCCTGGGCTCGCAGCTTACCATGCCTTCTGTGTGGGGATGATTCTCTTGGGGGCCAGGCGCACGACCATGCGCCCACTCTGGCGCGGATCCCGGCGAGCGCCTCGCAGAGGTGCCCACGGCCCCCTGGTGCTAGACTCCGAGCATGCCCGAGCGTCTGGCCCCTCCCGCCGAGGAGCGGGACGACAGCCCCTACGACGAGAACGGCGTGGACCGCTCCCTCGTCCGCTGGATGCTCAGCCTGTCGCCCACGGAGCGGCTGGCGCAGGTGCAGGGCGCGATCGATCTGATCATGAGCGTGCGTGAGCCACCCGCGCCCTGACCTGCCCTCCGGATCAAGGGCATCAAGCAGCGGACTCGTGTCGAAGGCCGACGAGCATGCGCCCGAAGTCGCAGAGCGCCGAGGCGCCGCCGAGCCGCAGGATGAGCTGGAGGACGGCCCCAGCGTGGAGGTAGTGCTCCGACGGGAGATAGGCGAAGAGGGCGGGATCGCTGATGTCGATGGTGCGTCGCCACGCGTCGGCGCGTGCGCGCGCCGACCAGATCGCCCGGAGCGCGGCGTCGAGCAGGCTCGCCATCGTGTCGCAGAGCACGCCGTCCTTCGTGTCCGGCTGCGCGAGAACGGAGCGCACGGCGGCGTCGATCTCCGGCGCGAGGGCCGCGCGCTCGGCCTCGGACAGCAACGCCGCCTCGCTGGCCCACCGGCGGAGCCGCTGCTCGGGCGACAGCTCTCCTCCCGCGCCCCCAACATCGGGTTCGGGGGCGCTCGGCGATGCCTCTACTTCGCCCTCACACGCGGGCGAAGACGCGTTGGCATGCACCTCGATCAAGGCGCAGACCTCGCGTGGCAAGGTCTTCTGCCGCCAGGATGTCCAATCGAAGAACTCCGCCCCTTCCTCCAGCGCCCAGCGCAGCGCCGGCTCCCACCGGGAGGCCGGCAGCGCGGCCCAAGCCGGATCCGGAATGGCCATTAGCCGATGGCTTGCCTGCGTCCTGCCGATCTGCCCCTCCGCGACCGTCTCGAGCACCCGCCCGGCGAGCTCCACGGCGCGCACCGCCGGGACGAGCGGCATCACCGCGGCTATCGCCTCGACGGCGCGCATGAGCGCAGCGCCTCGCCGCGGCGCGCCCTCAGCGCGCGCGAGGCGCACCGCGACCGCGCGCACCGCGACCGCGGTCAGCGCCGCCTCGTCGGGGAACCACTCCGCGCCATCGCCGGGCTGCGGCTGCCGCACGAGCGCGAGCACGGCGCGAAGCGAGGCATCGGGAAACAGCCGAAGGTGATGGAAGACGAACACGTGACGGCTCACGAAGTCGATGCGCCGGAGCCCGTCGATCGCCTCCTCCGCGCTCCACAGCCCGGTTTCCAACGCTTTCACGCGCAGGCTGAAGGGGATAGCGTTCTCAGCCCAGTACGTGCGCTCCACGATCTCCCTCGCCCGTAGCTGCCGCAGCATCGCCTCGGCGCGCGCACGCTCGAAGTCGGACTCTTCGAACGATGGGTCCGCGAGGCGCCATTCTTCGAGGCAGGCGCACGACGTCGCGCCCGCTGTGGACCTCTCAAGCCTTGAAGGCGCGCGCGTCCCTCTCGATGTCATAGTCGAACTCCTTCGCCACGGCTCCGCGGGCTGCGCGAACCTCGTCGACTATCGGATCAGGCTGTCGTATCGCGCTATTCCTCGACGAACTCCAGAGGGACATGGACGACCGGCGGCCCACAGCACGAGTGCGTACTATCGGTTATGCCGTGCGATTCAGCGCTCAGCGATCGCGCTCGACATCGTCCGCCGCAGTACCCTGCTCAGCGGGCTCTTCCGGTGAGTCCGGCAAGGGGGAATCCTGCAAATCAGGCGTTCGTCGGGCGACAATTGGAACAGTGGGTGTTCCGCCGGCCGCCCCCTGGCGCCGAAGCGCCTCGAAGATGGCGTCAATGTCATAGTCGTGCTCCTTAGCGATAGCATCGCGGATCGCACGGACCTCGTCCACAATCGGGTCAGGTGTCATGGTTTTTCCTCGAAAGCGAGCTCCTCCGGAGTGCAGATGATGGGTGGCCGAAAGCCACTTTCGCGACACACGGCTTCGATATGCCGACGTCTCACCGTACCTTGCCTCTCGCCGCGGGACCGAGGCGCGATCCTAGCAGCCACGCGCGAGCTACGCCGCAGCATCGTGGCTGCGCCTGCGAGCAGCAACGCATCGTGCCCCTGCGGAAGAGGCCGAGCGACCACCGGGTATCCGAGCGCCCGCCACCCGTCGCACGGATGAAGATCACCACGCCCGGTAAGCCAGCGGTCCGCTCCAACGCTTTCCGTCTTTTCCGAAGAAAACAAGATGACGGGGTAGCTCGTATCAGGGGGCGGCGACATCCCACGCCGTGCTCCGCTCGCCTCGAAAAGAGCACGGAGAGCGCTGCCCGCAGCCCTCCCCGCCCGCTCCTCACTGCCGCACCGGCAGCTCCACCACGAAGCTCGCCCCCTCCCCCGGCGCGCTCTCCACGGTCACCGCCCCGCCGTGCGCCTCGACGACGCTCTTCACGATCGCCAGCCCCAGCCCCGTCCCGTCGCGGCCCTCGTCGGTCGTGAAGAACCTGTCGAAGATCCTCGGCAGGTGCTGCGGCGGCACCCCCGGCCCCCGGTCGCGCACCGCGATCCTCGCCGTCCTCTCCCCTTCCCGCCCCTCCCCGCCCCCGACGGTCACCACCACCGCCTCTCCCGGCGGCGAGAACTTCACCGCGTTGTCGACGAGGTTCGAGAGCGCCGTCTCCAGGTCCGTCTGCCGCGCCCGGAGCAGCCGCGTCCGCATCTCGTACCGCAGCTCCACCGGCTGCCCCGGGCTCGCGCGCCGCTCCACCACGCGCGCCACGAGCGCCTCCAGATCGAGCACCGTCATCGCCTCGCTCGAGGCCTCGATCCGGCTCAGCTCCAGCAGCCTCGACACGAGCCGGTCGAGCCGCGCCACGTCGAGCTCGATGTTCCGCAGGAAGCGCCGCCGCGCCTCGAGATCGTCCGCCGCCCCCTCGTCGAGCAGCTCGGCGGCGCCCCGGATCGACGTCAGCGGCGACTTGAACTCGTGCGCCACGTCGGCCGCGAAATCCGAGATGTACCGCAGGCGCGCCCCCAGCCGCTCGTTCATCGCGGCGAACGACGCGCCGAGCTCGCGGATCTCGCCGCTCCCCGACACGGGCACCACGACGTCGCGCTCGCCGGCCGCGACGCGCTTCGCCGCGCGCGACAGCTTGCCGAGCGGCCTCGAGATCGACCACGCGAGCGCCAGCGTGACGAGGCCGGTGAACAGGCTCGCGACGACGAGCACCCGGATGAGCCCCGAGCGGATCCTGTGCAGCTCGACCAGCACCGGCTGCGTCGAGCGCACCACGTAGACAGCGCCCACCACCTCGCCGCCCCGCCAGATCGGCTCGGCCAGGAACAGGAACACCGCCGGCTGCCGCTCCCGCACGCGCGTCCATGCGGCGCGGCGCCCGGCGAGCGCCTCGCGCACCTCCGAGCGGTCCCCGACCTCGGGCCAGCTCTCGCGCGCGTTCTCGCCGAAATGGCGCACCCCGCTGGCGAGATCCGCGAGGCCCGACGAGCCAGGTCCACGGCCGCTCGTCGAGAGGAGACGCGGAACCGCCGGCTCGGGCCCCTCGGGCGGGCCGTTCTCGTGCGAGTCCACGACGACCGCGCCCGCGCTGTCGAGGATCCGGACGCGCGTGCGCGTGTGCCTCGCGGCCCGGGTCAAGACGTGGCGGTGATCGAGCGCGCCAAGCTCGACACCCCGGTCGAGATCCGACGCGAGCATCGCGGCTACCAGGACCGCCTGGTTCGCCATGTCGCGCTCCAGCGAGCCGAGCAGCTGCCGCTCGTAGAGGCGCGCGAACTCGAGCCCCGCCACCGGCACGAGCAGCACAACCAGGTTCACGACGAGCAGCCGGACGCGGATCCGGCCGAGCTCCCAGCGCAGGCGCTCGATCATCGTGCGCATCGCGCGCATCGTGCGGCCAGGCATCGCGGCCCGGCTACGCCCCCTGCAGCTTGTAGCCGACGCCGTGCACGGTCGCGATCGGATCGCCGCCAACCACGCGGAACTTCGCGCGGATCCGGCGGACGTGCGTGTCGATGGTGCGCTCCGTGATCAGGTTGTCGTAGCGGTAGGCGCGCTGCATGAGCTGCCCGCGCGAGAGCACCACCCCGGGCCGCTCCAGCAGCGCGCCGAGCACGCCGAGCTCCGTCGCCGTGAGCGACACCGGCTGGCCGAGGTACCGCGCCTCGTGACGCTCGGTGTCGACCTCGATCGGGCCGTGGCGGAGGACCGCGGCGCGCGCGCCGGCGGACGCCGGCGCGGGCGCGGGAGGCGGCGCCTCGGTCCGCCGGAGCAGCGCGCGCACCCGCGCCACGAGCTCCCGCGGCGAGAACGGCTTCGTGAGGTAGTCGTCGCCGCCGAGCTCCAGGCCGACGATGCGGTCGACCTCGTCGGCGCGCGCCGACAGGAACAGGATCGGCGTCCTGCTCCCGGCGCGCAGCCGCCGGCACACCTCGAGGCCGTCGAGCTCGGGGAGCATCACGTCCAGCACCACGAGGTCCACCGTGCCCGCCCCCGCCGCCTCGACGGCGGCGCGCCCGTCGGCCACCGCCGTCACGGCGTACCCCTCCTTTTGCAGGGCGTAGAGCAGCACCTCGCGGATGCGCGCCTCATCGTCGACGACCAGGATGTGCTTGCTCACGTCGCGATCGGTCCCACTGTTCCGTCTGTTCCGTCCGTTCCGGCGCCGTGCGCGTCGATCGCCGCGCCGAGGCCCTCCACGCGCGCCCAGACCTCGGACACGATACCACCGACGCCCTCGACCGAGGACCCGGCGAAGCGCGCCAGCACGAGCTGCGTGCGCAGCGCCTGGACGAGATCCGCGAGCTCCTCGAGGGCTCGGGCGTCGCGGTCGCGCATCGCCCGCAGGCGCCGGATGTTCTCGAGGTGCAGGTGCGCCGTCGCCAGCGACCGCGCGCCCGCGCCGCCGCCGCCCCGCTCGATCTCCGCGACGCGCGCCGCGGCGGCGCCCTCGTCGAAGCCGCTCTGGCGCAAGAGCGCGTCGAGCTCGGCGTGGCGGGCGGCGGCGCGCGCCACCTCGGCCTCGATCCGCGAGGCCGCCTCGCGCGACAGGAGCGCCTCGAACGCGGTGCCAGCGCACGCGCTGACCCCCTCGCGCAGCGCGCCCAGGACGCGCGCGGCGGCCTCGCCCGCGGCGCCGCCAGGGCGCCCACCGCTCTCTCCGCGGCCCGCCGTGAGCGCGACGGGCGCCCAGATCGGCCAGAGCGGCACGCAGAGGGCCGCGGACAGGGCGGCGCGGCGGCGCGCGCCTTGGCCGTCAGGGCGCGCGCCGCGGTAGACCGCCACAGCGCACGCGAGCCCCGCGATCAGGTACAGGACCGCCAGGTCGCGCAGGCTCATCGCTCGCTCCCCGTCAGGCCGTCGCGCGCGCCGCCGTCCTCGTTCTCGTACGGGTAGCGGTGGCCGTGCGCGTGGTCGTCCGGATCGGGCGGAAGCCCGTCGTCGTCGTAGATCCCGCGCGCAGATCGGAAGCTCCGGAAGAGCGCGTCGGAGAAGCTCCCCTCGCTGGCGCGCAGGAACGGGACCTCCTTCTCGCTCGGCCGCCCGAGGTAGGGCCGGAGGATCCACGCGGCCTGACCGCCGACGGCGAAGAAGACGGCCATGAAGGCGACCGCGGTGAGCCAGCGGCCCGGGCCCGCGCCGATGCCCCGCACGAGCACGCCGAGCGCCGCGAGGCCCGCGACGGCGTAGGCGAGCCAGGCCGCGACCGACGACGCGTGGTAGCCGAGCCCCACGTCGATGGCCAGCCAGAGCACGGGCGCGAACGCGAGCAGCACGAGCGACGAGCGGCCCGCCGACGCGAGGGCGAGCGCGATGACGGACCGCATGGGCCACGGGCGCCCGAGCACGGCCGAGAACGCGTGGAGCGCCGGGGCCGAGATCGCGAGCGTGATCAGCATCGCCAGCGGCACCTTGATGGCCGCATAGACGATCTGCTCCCTGCCGCGGAAGCTGCCGACCACGCCGCCGAACACGGCCGAGCCGAGGGCGATGGCGCCGAGCGACGCGAGCGCGATGGCGCGGATGTCCCTGTCTTCACGGCAGCTCGCGGCCACCTCGGCGGGCGCCCGGAGCAGACGGCTCACGACGGAGGCGCTCACGAGGCCCCCCCCTTCAGCATCGGGAGCGTCTCCACCCACACGCGCAGCGCGAGCACCGCGGCGAACACAGCGAACCCGACGAGCGCCGCGGTCGCCCCGGAGAGCCTGACGAGACCGCCGTCGCGCCGGAGCGCCGCGCCGAGATCGCGCAGCAGGACGCCGACGCCGACCACGCCGCCCACCGCGAGGCCGAGCAGCCCCATGAGGGCCGCCGTCAGGTCCGACCCGCCCGTCACCACGAAGAGCGCCGAGGCGGGCGCGAGGCCGCCGAGCACGAGGCCCGTCGCGGCGGCGGCGCGCGCCGTCGCCGACAGCGCGCGGGGCGGGTCGAGCGGCGCGTCGAAGAGGGTCAGCACGATCGTGAGCGCCGGCACGCCGACGAAGGCGACGGCGACCATGGCCGCAGGGACGCCGGCGGCGTGGTGAGCGAACGACACGCCGCCGTGCCGCGCGCCGAGCGAGAGCCCGTAGAGCGAGGCAAGGCCGACGCCGACGCCGAACCGGGACAGCTCCTCGCGGAGCGAGGCCGAAGGCCGCTCCGCGAGGAGGGCGGCCGTCCAGCCGCGGTGTCCGGCGCCTTCGGCGGGCTCCACGGCGGGGCCGGGCACGGGGGCCGCGGGAGCGTCGTCTCGACGCGCCGCGGGCTCGTTTGCGCCGGCGTCCGTGCCGGCCTCGAGCGATGACGTCAGGGGGAGACAGGTAGCTTGCACCTGCACGTGGACCTCCTTCGGGGTGAGCGCTGCGCGGCCTGGTCACGACCGCCGCAGACCTCCCTGGGCGTACCCCCCGGGTGAGGCGCACCCGCGCGCCCGACGAGGAACAAACGCGGAGAGGTTGTGGCGAAGACGTGGCGACGGCGCGCGCCCCCGGAGCGCCCCGGGGCCGGGACCGCCGGCGCCCGAGGAGCCCTCCACGGGAGGTCTCCCGCGACGGTCCACACGCACATCACAGCCTCTGAGCGCCCGACTCCGGTGATCCATCGACATGTAGATCGGTGTGCGCCAAACCACACATTGCCGTTTTGTACGTGACGGATCGATGCTTGGCGCGCAGCCATCGCGCGGGAGGAAGTAATGAAGATCGACCTGTTCACAGAGATGCAGAGTCCCCGTCCGTGGTCGGAGGACCACGAGCACAGGATCATCATGAACACCCTCGAGCAGGCGAAGCTCGCCGATCGGCTCGGGTACGGCTGCTGGTGGCAGGTCGAGCACCATACGGCCGAGGAGTTCAGCTACTCGTCGGCGCCGGAGGTGATGCTCGCGGCGATCTCGCAGCACACGACGTCGATGCGGCTCGGGCACTCCTCGGTGCTGTCGCCGTTCCGGTTCAACCACCCCATCCGCGTCGCCGAGCGCGCGGCGATGCTCGATCACCTGAGCGGCGGGCGCCTGGAGCTCGGCCTGGCCCGCTCGACCATCCCGGAGTGGCGCGCGTTCAACATCCCTCCGGACCGGACGCGCGATCAGATGCAGCAGGCGTTCGAGATGATCCCGAAGATGTGGACGCAGGAGCGGTTCTCCTGGAAGAGCGAGGACGCCGAGATCAACAACGTGCCCATCCTCCCGAAGCCGTACCAGAAGCCCCACCCGCCCCTCTGGCAGGCCTGCTCGAGCCTGGCCTCGTTCGAGCAGGCCGGGCGCAACGGGGTCGGCGCGCTCGGCGTCACGCTGTGGGCGCCGCCCGACCAGGTGAAGGAGTGGATCGGCATCTACCGCGAGGCCATCCGCCGGTGTGAGCGGCCCGTCGGCGCGTTCATCAACAACCAGGTCGGGTTCTTCACGTTCGCTCACTGCGCCGAGACGGACCAGCAGGCCATGGAGAACGGCGCCGCCTCCGCGGCCGCGTGGTACACGAACGGGTCCTTCACGTTCTTCGAGGCGAAGGAGCACTTCCTGCGGACCCACGCCGAGGAGCAGGCGCTGGCCAAGGACCCGGCGGGCGGAGGCCTCGTGGGCCAGCTCCTGCGCGACCGCGCGGGGAAGACGCCGGCCGAGACCAAGGCCAACGCCGTCCTCGCCCGCATCATGCAGAACGAGGACGTCCCGAACGAGGAGGTGTTCGACGCCCTGAAGGAGCAGAACTCGCTCATCGTCGGCAGCCCGGAGACGTGCCGGCAGAAGATCAAATTCTACGAGGACCTCGGCATCGATCGCCTGCTAAGCTTCCAGCAGGTCGGGCGCCTGTCGCACGAGCAGGTCATGGGCAGCATCCGCCAGATCGGCAAGCTCATCCCCGAGTTCGACACCCCCTAGAGCGGCGGTCACCCGCTTCGGAGACGGGCCCACCTCGACGTTTTCGGTGCTCAGCGCACTGAATGCGCTTCCGCGCCGAAAACGCCGATCTGGGCCCGTCTCCTGTGCGGGAGACCGCCGCTCTGCTCGGCATGTAGCTGAGGGGCGATCAAAACCGACCGACGAGGCCGAGCCCGGCGCTGCTCGGGCCTAGCGCCACCGGCGCCGGGAGCACGAACGGCTGGCTGACGTCGTCGCGGACCAGCACACTTCGCGGCACGAGGAGGCCGGGGATGAGCAGGGCGGCTCCCGTGATCTGGACGAGCCCGTCGAGGACGAGCGCCATCGTCTCGAGGTCGTCCTGCCGGGTCGTCGCCAGGGTGATGAAGGGGCCCGCGCACGGCACGAACAGCGCCGCATAGCCAGGGGAGCCACGGTATACCGCGTCGCCGCCGCCGATCGCGGTGAACAGGTAGACGGTTCCGAAGACGATCGAGCCGCTGATCACGAGCCCCTTGCGGACGCGCGTCTCCGGATGATAGCCGGGCAGCACCGGCTCGCCCTCCCTCCAGGGGAGCACCTTCGGAGCCGCGGGCAGGGCGCCGTGGCCCCGGATGTCCGCGGGCAGCGGCTGTGGCGCGAGCGTGGGTTGTCCTTGCACGAGCGGCGGAGCCGGCAATGTCCCGTCGTCCGCCCGTGCGTGCTCCGCGCCAGAGAAGGAGACAACAAGCCAGGTCGCCACGGCGAGCGACCATCGTTCAACCGATCCTCGATTCCACATTTCAGCCCCCCGCTCTCGCATGCCCCGTGACCTCGCGCCGGCAGCGCCCGACAGACGAGCCTACACGAGACGGGTCAGGTCCGAGCAGGCGCAGAGCGTCGCGCCGGCGGTGTTGAACCCCACACCCGCCGCCGCGCTGGACAGGCGCGCGGATGTTCGCTAGGCTGCACATCGATGTCCGTCCCTCGCGCGCGCTCCCTACGCCCCTGCCCAGGCCTACGGCCCGGGGGCCTTTGCGCGCGCTGCTGATCGACGTCGCTCCTCGCAGTACGGCCCGCTCGGTTCTCTTGGTCCAGGTGGGGTCGTCCGCATCGTCGTCGTGTCGTGACGACTCCCATCGCTAGCTTTCAGGGAGTCCCGTCATGTCCACGATGCCTGTCCACAAGTACAAGCCCTTTCAGCCCATCCACCTGCCCGATCGCCGCTGGCCCAGCCGCGTGATCGAGAGGGCGCCGCGCTGGTGCAGCGTGGACCTGCGCGACGGCAACCAGGCCCTGGTCGAGCCCATGGGCCTCGAGCGGAAGCTCCGCATGTGGCACGAGCTGCTGCGCATGGGGTTCAAGGAGATCGAGGTCGGCTTCCCCAGCGCGTCGCAGCCCGACTTCGACTTCGTGCGCTGGATCATCGACCAGGGGCTCATCCCGGACGACGTGACGATCCAGGTGCTCACCCAGGCGCGCGCCGAGCTGATCGAGCGCACCTTCGAGGCCATCCGCGGGGCGCGCCGCGCCATCGTCCACCTCTACAACTCCACCTCCACGCTCCAGCGGCGCGTGGTGTTCGGCCTGGATCGCGCGGGCATCGCCGAGATCGCCGTGCGCGGGGCCCGGCTCGTGAAGGAGCTCGCGGCGCGGTCGCCCGGGACTGAAATCGTGCTGGAGTACTCCCCCGAGAGCTTCACGGGCACCGAGCTCGATTTCGCGAAGGAGATCTGCGAGGCCGTGATGGACGTCTGGGAGCCCACGCCATCACGGAAGATCATCCTGAACCTGCCCGCCACCGTCGAGATGTCGACGCCCAACGTGTACGCGGATCAGATCGAGTGGATGCACAGGAACCTGAAGCAGCGCGACAGCATCGTGCTGAGCGTGCACCCGCACAACGACCGCGGCACCGCCGTGGCCGCGGCGGAGCTCGCCGTGATGGCGGGCGCCGACCGCGTCGAGGGCACGCTGTTCGGGAACGGCGAGCGCACGGGCAACGTCGACGTCGTGACGCTGGCGCTCAACCTGATGTCCCAGGGCGTGGATCCCGAGCTCGAGATCCATGACGTCCAGGCGATCAAGGAGACGGTCGAGCACTGCAACCGCCTGCCGGTCCACCCGCGCCACCCGTACGTCGGCGAGCTCGTGTACACGGCCTTCTCCGGGTCGCACCAGGACGCGATCAAGAAGGGGTTCAAGGCGCTGCGCGAGGGCGGGAGCCCGCTCTGGGAGGTGCCGTACCTGCCCATCGATCCGCAGGACGTCGGCCGCAGCTACGAGGCGGTGATCCGCGTGAACAGCCAGTCGGGCAAAGGCGGCGTGGCCTACGTGCTCGAGCACGACCACGGCTACGCGCTGCCGAGGGGGCTCGCCGTCGAGGTGAGCCAGGCCGTGCAGCGCAGGGCGGAGCGGACCGAGGGCGAGGTGCAGAAGGCCGAGATCCTGGCGATCTTCGAGCGGGAGTACGTGAACCGCGCAGGGCCGCTCCGCGTCACCCGGCACAGGCGCGTCGGCCAGGGCGCGGACGAACGACACGAGTTCCATGTGCAGATCCGGGGCGCCGCCCACGTGCTGAGCGCCGCCGGCGAAAGCCCCGCCGAGGCGCTCGCGAGCGCGCTCTCGCGCCACGCGGGGATCGCGATCGCGGTGGACGAGCACGCGGCGCACGCGCTCCCGAGGAGCGCCGGCGACGAGACGGCGGCGTATGTGGCCCTCTCGGTCGGGCGCAAGCGCAGCTTCGGGGCGGGGACGCACGGGGACGCCGACATGGCGTCGCTCGCCGCCGTGGCGTCCGCGTGGAACCGCGCGCGGCCGGCGGATGCGGCGCAGCTCGCGGCGGCAGCGGAGTGAGCGGGCGCGCGGTCGCCAGAGCCCGCCGGAGGCGCCCGCGCGGCGAGACGAAGCGCCTGGACGCGCGCGCGCGCGGTGCTACCCTCGCGCGCCGACGGCGGAGCTCCTCCGGCGGGTCCGGCAGCGCGGCCACAGACGGCAGACGCGGGAACCAGCAGGGGCGACGTTGCAGACGCCACGTTCCCTTATGATGCCTTCTCCCCCACGCCGCATCCCGAGCTCGCGCCGCGTCGCGAGCCGCCTGTGGACACGCACCTGCGGTGCCTCCTCCAGCGCGCGAGCGGTGGGACCTGGGCAGGGAGCGCCTGCGGTGCCGGGCGTATCCGTCGAGCTCTGGAAGCAGGACTGGCTGCGCTGGAACACAACGAGACAATCAAGGTGAGTGAATGAGCAAGGTGGAAAATCCGGCACTGAGAGGGTTCAACCCCGATCCGTCGATCGTTCGCGTGGGGGACGATTATTACATCGCGACCTCGACGTTCGAGTGGTTCCCGGGCGTCCAGATCTCCCACTCGAAAGACCTCGCCAACTGGCGGGTGGTCGCGCGGCCGCTGGAGCGGTACTCGCAGCTGGACATGCGCGGCAACCCGAACTCCGGCGGGATCTGGGCGCCGTGCCTGACCTACGCGGACGGCTTGTTTCACCTCATCTACACGAATTCGCGCCGCTGGGCGGGGGCGTTCAAGGACGTCCACAACTACCTGGTCACCGCGCCTTCCATCACCGGTCCGTGGTCGGAGCCCATCTACCTGAACAGCTCGGGGTTCGATCCTTCGCTGTTCCACGACGACGACGGCCGCAAGTGGCTCGTGAACATGGTGTGGGATCACCGGCCGGGCAACAACCCGTTCGGTGGGATCTTGCTCCAGGAGTACAGCCCGAAGGAGAAGAAGCTCGTCGGTCCGGTGGAGAACATCTTCCGAGGCACGGCGCTCGGGCTCGTGGAGGGGCCGCACCTCTACAAGCGAGATGGCTACTACTACCTGCTCACCGCGGAGGGTGGCACGTTCATCACGCACGCCGCGACGGTGGCCCGCTCTCGCTCGATTCACGGCCCTTACGAGGTCATGCCCAACAATCCGCTCATCTCCAGCGCGTCCCACCCCGAGCTGCAGCTCCAGAGCGCCGGTCACGGCAGCTTCGTGGAGAACAAGGACGGCTCGTGGGTGTTCGCGCACCTGTGCCGCCGCCCGCTGAAGAATGGCCGGTCGACGCTGGGACGCGAGACGGCGCTCCAGGGGATCACCTGGGTCGAGGGGTGGCCGCGGCTGACCTCGGGCGGGCAGGTTCCGCTGGACGTCTACGAGGGGCCGAACCTGGCTCGCCACGAATGGCCGAAGACACCCGAGCGCGACGACTTCGACAAGCCCGCGCTGGACATCGAGTGGCAGTCGCCGCGCGTGCGGCCGGCGGACGTGAGCAGCCTCGCCGCCCGACCCGGGTACCTGCGCCTGATCGGGCGCGAGAGCATCACCTCGAACTTCCAGCAGAGCCTCGTCGCGCGGCGCCAGCAGGCCAAACACGTGCAAGCGACGACGTGCATGCAGTTCGCCCCTCAGCACTTCCAGCAGATGGCGGGCCTCGTCGCGTTCTACAGCACGGACTCGTTCTACTATCTCTACGTCTCACGGGCGGACCACGCCGAGAAGGCCCTCTCGCTCATGAAGTGCGAGCGCGGGAACCTGACGTTCCCGGTCGAGAAGGAGTACGTGCTGGACGGGGTGGAGAACATCTTCCTGCGGCTCGAGATCAAGGACGAGCGGATATCGTTCTTCTACTCGCGGGATGGCGTCACCTACCACGCGGTGGGGTGGGAGCACGACGCGTCGATCCTGTCGGACGAGCACGCGGTGCCCTGCGGGTTCACGGGCAATTTCGTCGGGATGGCGTGCCAGGACCTGGCCGGCACACGCCTGCACGCGGACTTCGACTGGTTCGACTACCGCGAGATCGGGTGACGTCCACACAGGGGACAGCCTAAGGGATCCCCTTCAGTTCTTCGGAAATTCACAGGGAGGCGAGGAGACGGGGAGGGAATTTTTCAAATACTCCCTGACTCCCCGCCTCCCTGTTCAATTTCTCCGCTGAAAGGGGCTGCTATAGGCCTGGCCTCGGCTCGCGCTCCTTGCCACGGAGGTGGATCTGGAGCGTCAGCATCCACGCGGTCGGCGCCGCGACGAGCACGTGCGGCGACGGCAGCGGGGGCGCGCTGTCCTTCACGAAGCTCGAGGCGTAGACGTACTGCGCGTCGTAATACTGCAGGCCCAGGAGGTTCGTGCCGTTCAGGGCGAGCTCCATGCCGCGCCAGCCGACCGCTGCGACGGCATCGAGGCTGACAGCGTCCTTGCCGTCCCGCCCGCCCGGGAGGGAGCGACCCGCCATGCCCTCGACGCCGGCGCCCACGCGGACCGTCACCTCCTTGCCGGAGAGCCGGCCGACGACCCCCGAGGCGAACACGTCGTCGCGCAGGACGAACGCCGGCGCATTGGGCACCGGGTCGCCCTCCGCGAAGCGCGCGTCGGAGCCGGTGAAGCGAGCGTGGGTGTACGTCCCGCTCAGGTGCGCGCCGAACGGGCCGGAGCGCGCGCTCATCACGACCTGCGCGCCGGCGCGCACCGACGGCGGCGCCTCGACGTGCTGCCGGGACGCCGCGTCGAACACACGGTCGTTGCCGAGCCACGAGCCGAACCCCACGGCCGAGCCCTGGAAGGTCTTGCCCTCCTTGAGCCGGACGCCCGCCTCGACGCTGCGCACCCTGGTGAACGGCACGCGCTCGCCCTCGTCGAGGTCGCGCGCCTGCGGGGAACGGAACCCCTCGCCGTAGCTCGCCACGAGGTGTACGCCGCCGCGGACCGCGATGTCGGCCATGGCCTTGCTCGAGACGACGAAGCCCTGCGCGGTGCGCTCGAGCCCGGCGTTGCTCGTGCGATCCCGCACGCCGTACGAGAGCGAGTCGAGGCGCGCGCCGCCACGGACGACCACGCGCTTGATCGGATAGAGCGAGAGATCGGCATACGCGGCCACGTTCGTGGCGTCGATCGTCGCGTCGACGAGCGCGGCGTTCCTCGTGCCGTCCTCGAACAGGCGCGTGTCGGTCTGGTCGACCGTGTCCACGCGCGCGTAGGCGCCCATCTCGATGGAATCGCGCTTCGAGGTGATCTCGACGCCATGGCGGTAAAGCACCGTGAGGCCGAAGGTCGCGGCGTCGTTCACCATCTCGCTGTCGTCGCTCCGGACGATCGGCTCGCCGGCGAGCTGGTCGAGCGCGTACCCGGTGAGGTTCTGGTGAAACGTCGTCTTGGTCTTGCCCGCGAAGCCGCCGATGCCCATCGTGCCCTCGCCTAGGCTCCAGAGGACATCGGAGCCGACGAGCGCCTGCGACGTCCTATCGCGGCCGAGCGGCCGCTGCGCCGCGTAGGGGTCGGCGCCCCGCTCCACGGGGCCCTGCGGCAGGTAGCCGGGAAAGTCGAAGCGCGCCGAGCCGATGGCCACCGTCGCGCGGAACTGGACCCGGTTTTCGCCCCCGCCGAGCTGCCCGACGAAGGAGCTGCGCTCGCCGCCGCGCACGCCGCCCGGCCCGTCCGTGGCGTCGGTCTCGAAGGCCGCGAACGTGTCCATCATCTCGTCGTGCTCGGGCGCAAACGCGATGAGGACACGCCTCGTCCCGAACGAGCCGACTCCCCCCTTCAACCAGAAGCCCGGCGCCTCCAGGCCGAGATCCATGCGGAGCGAGCCGGCGACGCCGAAATCGCCTTGCCTCGGATCGTGCGGGCCGCTGGCGATCCGGACGGAGCGGACCACCTCCGGCATGATGAGGCGCATGTCGGCATATCCGGGAGCACGGATGTGCGAGACCTGGTTCATCGGGATGTTGCCGGCGAAGATCTCGACGTCTTGACCCGAGGTGCCGTCGAAGCCGCGCAGCGACAGGCGCGGCGCGCGACCGGGCAGGCCGCGATCGCTCATGAAGACGCCCGGGAGGACCCGCAGCACGTCGGCGCCCGAGCCGTGCGGCGCCGCGGCGAGGACCTGCGCGTCCGCCTCGACGTCGGAGGCGCTCCGGGCCGGCGGCTTCGCCCGCACCCTCACCTCGAGGGGCTCGTCCTTGGGGGCACAGGCGTCGATCTCGGCCTGGGTCGCCGCCTCGCGGACGCACCGCTCGTAGCTGTCGGCGCGGGCCACCGACGGCCACAGCGAGGCACAGAGGAGCGGGACGGCGACGGCCAGCGGTCCTGTCGGCCCGAGCCGCCGTGATGGCCATCCCCTCGAGCCCCGTCCCCCGCGGTGCCTCATGAGGCGATGATACAGACAACGAGGCCGGAACTTGGGTGGGAAGCGTGGGAAGCGTGGGAAGCGCGCGTCATGATCTAGCGCTCAGGGGTTCGTCCCGAGCCGTCCGCCTGCCTGCCTGCTACTTCGCCGCGGCTCCCCGGGGCCTGACATGGACCGAGAGAAAAATGATGGCGGGGGCTCCACCAGAGAGGAGAGGCCGGGCGGTCGCGCCGCCGGCCAGGTGCACCGGGCCCAGGCCCTCAGGCGCGGGCGCTGTACGGGCAGCCGTGGGCTCTCATGGCGGCCGCCACGGGCTCCGTCACCACGGGCTCCTCCCGCCCCGCCGGCGCCGCGCGTACGGCGCTCGACGGCTCCCGCCGCTTCAGGATCATGCGCATCCCGTTCACCGGCTGCAGCGAGATGAACCCGCGGCAACGCGGGTCGAAGCCGGGGACCAGCCGGAGCCGATAACGCTGCAGCGCCATCGCGACCATGATCTTGCCCTCGAGCTGCCCCATGAACTCCCCCAGGCAGATCCGCTGGCCGGCGCCGAAGGGGATGAAGGCGAGCTTGTCGTCCGCGCTCCGCCGGTGGTTCGCGAAGCGCTCGGGCTTGAACTCCAGCGGATCGCTCCAGAACTCCGGGTGCCGGTGCGTGACCCACGGGACGATGGCCACCGTCGACCCCGCGGCGACCTTGTAGCCGCCGAGGACGTCGTCCTCCAGCGGGCTGCGGAGGATGAACGGCACGGAGGGCAGGAGCCGGAGGCACTCGTTGAAGACCATGGTGAGGTAAGGCATCGACTCGATGTCCCTGGCCGTCGGAGACCGGCCGCCGAGGACGCGATCGATCTCGTCGGTGAGGCGAGCGCACACCTCGGGGTGCTGCGCGACCTGGTACAGCGCCCACGAGGCGGTGACGCTCGATGTCTCGTGCCCGACCATCAGGATGGTCTTGATCTCGTCCCGCAGCTGCGCGCGGTCCATCTTCGCGCCGGTCTCGGGGTCGACGGAGTTCATGAGGCGGACGAGCACGTTGTCCTCGCCGCCCGCGCCGCGCTGGTAGCCGTCGATGATGCCGTCGATCACGGTGTGCACGCGGTCCATGGCCCGGCGGAAGCGCAGGTGGCTGGGCAGCGGCCAGGACAGGGGCGGGTTGACCAGCGAGTACATCCGCTTGAGCGCGATCGAGAGCGCATATTTGAACGCCTCGCGGACGGTGTCCGTGTGGGCCTCCAGCGCGGCGCCGAAGAACGCCTCGCCCGCGATGCCGAACGTCACGTCCATCATGTCGTCGTTGATGTCCCGCTCGAACTCGCCCGGCTGGGCGTCCCAGCGCCGGAGCGCCGCCTCCATGTGCTCGACGATGAGGGGGACGAACGTGAGCGTGTTGGCGTGGTTGAACTGGGGCTGCACGTGCCTGCGCTGGCGCCGCCAGAGCTCACCCTCGCTGTTCACGAGGCCCCAGCCCAGCACGGGCGCGAGCTCGTGGTAGCGCTTCCCCTTGGGGTAGTTCCGGACGTTCGCGCGAAGCACGTGCGCGATGTCGTTCGGGTGAAACGCCATGACGAAGTCCTCGGCCCCGGGCGCCCGCAGGCGCACGACGTCGCCGTAACGCGCGAAGAGGTCCTCGTAATGACGCATGTCACCGGTCCTGAAATTCGCCAGGTACCGCAGGCTGGCGAGCGGGCCGGGGCCCGGGGGCTGCCGATCGAGCGTGGCACTCATGATTCCTCCTTCTTCGCGAGCTTCAAGGAAGCTGACGTGAGCTGTTCCGCGCGGACCCGCGCCGAGCGCACCCCGGCGCCGCGCATCGGCGCGGTCAGACGCACAGCGAGCCTCCGCCGTCGACGGTGAGCGTCGCGCCGTTGATCCTCCGCGCCCCGTCCGAGAGCAGCAGCAGGACGGCCTCGGCGACGTCGTCCTCGGTGCAGAGCCGGCCGCCCGGCGTGCGCGACTCCCAGTACGGGAGGATCCGCTCGTGATCCGGGTAGTTGCTCGTCACATGGCCATAGATCGGCCCGGCGGAGACGCAGTTGACCTGCACGTTGCGCGGGGCGAGCTCGACGGCGAGCGCGCGCGTGAGCGACTCCACCGCGGCCTTCACGGCGCCCATGGCGCCGAAGTGCTCGAGGTACCTCGACGAGCCGTTCGACGAGAGCGCGACGATCCGCCCGCCGCCGTGGCGCTCCATCAGGCGCGCCGCGCGCATGGCGCACAGGTGGTAGCCGATGACGTTCGTGCGGAAGGCCAGCTCCCAGTGCTCCGGGGTCGTCTGCTCGAGGGGGCCGAAGCGGCCGTTCGACGCGTTGCTGACGAAGTGGTCCAGCTCGCCGACGTCGCGCGCGATCGCGTCGAAGAGCCTGTCGATGTGCGCGGGGTTGGCGACCGAGCCCCAGACGTGCACCGCGTCGCCGCCGGCCCCGCGGATCTCGTCGGCGACCGCCTCGCCGTCGTCCCGCGAGTGGAAGCTGTTGACGACGACCCGCGCGCCGGCGCGCCCGAGCTTCGCGGCGATGGCGCGGCCCAGCCCGCGGCTCGATCCGGTCACGAGGACCGTCTTGCCCGCGAGCGCCACCCCGGGGGCAGGGAGCGCCCGCTGCGCCGCGGAGGCCGCGGGCGCGCGCGCCGCGGTGACCTGCGCGGGCGGCGCGGATTCGACGAGGCGCGCGAGATCGCCGACCGTGCGGGCCTCGTCGAGCGCCACCTCGAGCGCGCCCGGCTGGGCGCCGCGCTGCCAGAGGAGCGCGCGGAGCTCGTCGCGCCGGCGGCGGTCGACCCCGAGGTCCTCCTCGAGGCGCGCGTCGGGGACGAGCAGATCGACCGGGTGGCGGGTCGCGTCCGCGAGCGCCTGGACCACGACATGGAGCGCCTCGCCCGCGTGGCCATTGGCGTGCCTTCCGGCCTCCACGTGGCCATTGGCGTGCCTTCCGGCCTCCACGTGGCCATTGGCATGCCCTCCGGCTTCCACATGACCATTGGCGTGCTTCGCCGCCCCAACATGGCCATTGGCGCGCCCTTCAGCTTCCACGTGGCCATTGGCGTGCGCTCCGGCCTCGACATGGCCATTGGCGTGACTTCCGGTCTCCACGTGCCCCTTGGCGTGCGCTCCGGCCTCGACATGGCCATTGGCGTGGCTTCCGGTCTCCACGTGACCCTTGGCGTGCTCTCCGGCCTCCGCGCTGGCCGCGATCGTTCGCGACAGGAGCTCGCTGACGCGGGCCACCGTGCGCAGCTCGTCGGGCGCCGCCTTGAGGGCGTTCGGGAGACCGAAATCGGCGCGCAGCGTCGCGAGGATCTCGCCGCGCTTCACGGAGTCGATGCCGAGGTCCTGCTCCAGATCGGCGTCGGCGACGACGACCTCGTCGGGGTAACGCGTCATGCGCACGAAGACGGAGCGAACGTGGTCGAGGAGATCATGAGATTGCATCGTCGAAACCTCGTGTTTGGTGAGTGCCATTCATCCGAGAGCGGCGGCCGGCGGGAGCGGGACGGCCGCGACGAGCGCGAACGCACCGGTCAGCACGGCCCGGCCGAAGAACTGCCCGCCCCGCGCGCCCAGCGCGAAGGAGCGGATCGAGGGCTGCGCGAGGCGCGCGCCCCCCGGCGGGAACGCGACGTCGATGTCCCGGAACGAGAACCGCGCCGGCAGCGCGAGCGCCCCCGTCTTGTAGAGCGCCTCCTTGGCGCTCCAGAGCAACGTCTCGAGGGCGGCGCGCGGGGCGCCCGCCGCGGCGCCCCGCGCGAGGCCCTCGCGCTCGCGCGGGGTGAAGTGCTCGTCGGCGAAGCTCGCCGCGCGCGCCTCGACCCGCTCGACGTCGACGCCGACCGCGCGCGCCGTGGTGACCGCGGCCGCCGCGAGCTCGCCCGCGTGCGAGAGCGACAGCGCGAACGCGCCGTCCTCGAAGCGCGGGCGACGGCCGCACGGCCCCGTCACCGCGCAGGCGAGGTAGGCGGCGCGCGGGTGCGCCTCGAGCGAGGCCGCGTCCAGCGCGACAAGCGGCGCGCCGCGGCCGGCGGCGAGCTCGAGGCGCAGCCACTTCGCCGCGACGCGCGCGCACGCGGACTGCGCCCGCCGGGCCGCGACGCGCTGCGCGGCGCACGCGCGGCGCTCGCCGGCCGTCAGGTAGGGCTCGAGGCGCGCCGCGGCCTCGGCGTCCGCCCGCGCGACCGCGATGGCGAGCGGCGGCGTCACGGCGCCCCCAGCGTCAGCGTCGCCTGCGCCGCCGGGCGGACGTCCGCGGCCACGCGCCCCACGACGCGGCCCTCGAGCCCCTCGACCTCCAGGAGCACGCCGCCCGAGGGGTCGAGCGCCTGCGCCCACGCGCCGAGGACGCGGTCGCCCGCCGCGGTCGGGGCCGTGGCGACGAGCCGGACGGGGACGCCCGCGTCGCGGAGCGCGAGGTCGTTGGCCGCCGTCCCGAAGCGGATCCGGTCGACGCCGCCCGCGGCGCACACCGGGAACGCGCCCGCCTCGTCGCGGCGCAGGGTGCCCAGCGACAGGAGCGCGTCGAGCAGGAGGAACGGCGTGGCGGCCCCGCGCTGCCCTGCGAGGGCGCCGTCGGTCGTGAGGCGGAACCGGGCCTCCTTGAGCGCGGCGCCGAGCACGAAGGTGCCGAGGTGATCGAACCAGCCCGCGTGCCGGACCGGCGAGCCAGGGCTCGCGTAGGGGTCGCGGACCAGGGGCCCGTCGATCCGCCCGGCGTGCCGCGAAGCGAGGCCATCGCGCCCGACGTGGATCGGGGCGAGCTCGACCACGCAGGTCGCGAAGACAACGCCGGCGCGGAGGGTCACGCCCGACCGGTGCACGAAGTCGCCGCGCACCTCGACGGCGCACGCGACGCGGCCGCCGGCGAGGCGCTCGCGGCGGGTCGTCACCGCGCGCACGTCGCGCGGCGCGTCGTCGGCGAGGCGCAGGAACTCGAGGAAGCGCACGTCGCGGACCTCGCGGACGAGCGCGCCGCCGCCGGAGGTCGCGAGCGCGTGCCGGACGGCCAGGTCGACGAGGAAGGCCCCGGCAGCGACGGCGCTCGAGCGCGCGCGGTGGTCGGAGAGCCACGGATCGACGCGCGGATCGAGCGTCCACGCGCTCGCGGGCGCGCTCCCCGACGCGTCCGCCGCGACCGCCGCATCCGCCGCGACGAGGCGCGGGGCGAAGCGCTCGATCTCGCCGTCGCCGAGCAGGACATGCGCCGCGCCGGCGGGCGGCTCGGCGACGAGGTCGAGGAAGATCCGCCTCCCCTCCTCCGGCTCGACGCCCCGGAGCCCGCGCGCCGCGCCGAGCGCGCTGTACTCGGAGCCGGCGGTCATGCCGACGCCGTTCCAGCCGAGCCACGCGATGCTCGACCACGGGCCCGCGCCCGCCTCGGCGGCGAAGTACGCGGCCGCGCGGTTCATCGCCTCGTTCGCGGCGCCGTAGTCCGGCTGCCCGTCGTTGCCGAGCACGCTGAACGCCGAGGTGACGAGGTGGACGTGCGGGCGCGCGTCGGGCAGGTGGCGCGCGAGGGCGCGGCGGAGGTGGGCGAGGCCGGCGAGCTTCGTGTCGACGATCCGCTCGAACAGCTCGAGCGGCTTCGACGTGAGCCGGCTCGACACCTGGATGCCGGCGCCGTGCACGACCAGATCGACCCGGCCGTACGCCGCCGCGACCGCCGCGACGGCGCGGTCGACGTCCTCGCCGCGCGTCACGTCGACGGCGTGGTAGTCGACGACGCGACCACCGGCGCCCCCGGCGCGCAGCTGGGCGAGGACCCGGTGCGCCTCGCGCGCCGCGCGGAGGCGCGCGTAGCGCTCGCGCAGGACGCCCATCCGCAGGCCCGGGCTCTCGCGCAGGGCCTCTGCATAGAAGTCCCGCTCGTACGCGTCGAACGCCGCGTCGGTCATCGCGAGCGCGCGGGCCGGAGCGTCCTCCAGCCGCGAGCGGCCGAGGAGCACGGCGCGGCAGCCGAAGCGGTCGAGCAGGCCCTCGACGAGCTCCGCCGTGATGCCGCGCGCGCCGCCCGTCACGAGCACGACCGAGTCGGCGCCGAGCTGCGGTACGGCGCGCGCGCGCGGCCTCGCGGAGGCGTGGGCGAGCTGCACGGCGTGCCGCGCGCCGCCGAGATCGACCACCTCCTCGGGAACGGCGGGCCGGGCGCGCCGCCACTCCTCGGAGAGCGCGCCGAGCGCGGCCGCGACGTCGCGCGCGTCGGTGTGGACGACGCGCACGTCGCCGCCCGGGAGCTCGCGCGCCAGGGACTTCACGAAGCCGCCGACGGCGCCGCTCACCGGCGCGAGCCGCCCGTGGAGGTCCACGGCGGAGGCGACGACGGCGGCGAAGGCCACCTCGCCGCGCGCGATGGCGCCGTAATAGCGGCGCGCAGCGCCGAACAGCGCGCGCAGCGCCGGCCTGTACGAGCCCGGCGCGCCGTCGACGAACGCGAGCGCGTCCGTGGCGCGGGTGAGCACGACGACCGCGTCGACGTCATCGGGGGCCAGGGCCGCGAACGACGCGCCGAGCCGCGCCTCGTCGCGGGCGTCGAGCGAGGGCGCGCCGCCGGACGCCTCGGCCCCAGGCGCCGCGAGGTCGCGCGGGATCCCGGGCTCCGCCGTGCCGGACGCCTCCTCGACGGCGAGCGCGAGGACGCGCGCGCGCTCCTCGCCGGAGCGGGCGGCGCGCCGCACCTCCATGGCGAGCGCCGCGTCGGTGCAGACGTAGAGGACGCGGGACGGGACGCGCGCCGCCGGCCCCGTCGCCGGCGCGGGGGCGATCTCGGGGACGAAGCCGTGGATCGGCGTGCCCGTCGCGAAGCCCGAGGCCGCTCGCGCCGGCGCGACCGCCGCGGCCTCGGGAGGCGTGACCTGGACGGCGCGGGGATCGGACGGCCAGCGCACCAGCGCGGCGCCGTGCGCGCGCGCGCCGCGGATCGCCGCGTGGAGCTCGACGGCGCCCTCGGCCCCGCGCAGCCGCGCGCGCGATCCGCCGACCGCGAGATCGCGGGCCGAGGGGCCGCGCCCCGCCGCGCCGGCGGCGCCCTCCGCCGCGCCGCCGACGAGGCGCAGGCGAGCGAGCACCGGCCAGGCGTGGCGCGCGGCGGTGTCCTCGGTGCACAGCGCGACGAGCAGCGCCGCCTCGCCGACCGGCCGCGGGTCACAGGTAGCGGACGCGCCCCGCGCGACGTCGTCGCTGAAGGCGTTGACGGCCCCCGCGAGCGCGACGTCGCAGTCCTCGTCGAGCACGAGATCGGCGGCAGCGAGCGCGTCGAGCAGCGAGGTCGCCGAGGTGTCGACGACGAAGTTCGGCCCGCGCAGGCCGAAGACGTTGGCGACGCGCCCGGAGATGACGTTGGGCATGTTGCCCGGCTGCGTGTACGGCCCCGTCGCGGGCGATCCCGCGCGGAGCGCGTCGGCCGTCGCGGAGGCCAGCGCGGGGCCGACGCCGCGCGCCCGGAGCGCCCGCGCCACGCGGTCGGCGAAGATGCGCTCGTTGGCGCGCGCGCCGCGGCGCGTCTTGCCCTCGTGGCCGACGACGACGCCGATGCGCTCGCAGAGCTCGCGCGCGGGCAGCGCCGCGAGCGCCTCCTCCGCGGCCATCGCCGCGAGCAGCTGCGTCGGGTCCATCGCCTCGAGGGCGTCCGGGAGGACCGGCGCGCGGGCCGGCAGCCGGAGCGCGCCCTCGTCGAACGCGAGCACGTCCGACGGGGCGCCCGCGGTCGCGCCTCCTGTGGCTGGGAACACGGACCCGAGCCCGACGACGCACAGGGCGCGGGCGCCGTCGCGCGGGCGCGGGCGCGCGGGGTGGCGCTCGGGGCGGTGCTCCTCGACGACGAGGTGCGCGTTGGTGCCGCCGAAGCCGAAGCTGTCGAGCGCGGCGCGCAGCGGGGCTCCGCCCTCGGCGCTCCAGGGGGCGGCCGCCGTCGGGATGGCGAACGGCGAGCGCGCCAGATCGATGCGCGCGCTCGGCGCCTGGAACCCGTGCTGCGGGAAGAGCGTGCGCTCGCGGATCGCGAGCACGACCTTGATGAGCGACGCGACGCCCGCGGTCCAGCCCGTGTGGCCCAGCAGCGACTTGACGCTGCCCAGGGCGATGCGCGGGGCGCCCGCGTCGCCGGCGTCGCTCGCGAACACCTCGGCGAGCGCCTGGAACTCGGTGGCGTCGCCGACGGGCGTCGCCGTGGCGTGCGCCTCGACGTACTGGACGCTCCGCGCCTCGACGCCGGCCCGCGCGTGGGCGCGCCGCATCGCCAGGGCCTGCCCGCGGCGCTGCGGCACCGTGACCGACGGGCTCGGGCCGTCGCTCGACAGGCCGCTGCCCAGGAGCACGGCGTCGACGCGATCGCCCCGCGATCGGGCGTCGTCGAGCCGCTCGAGCACGACGACCGCGGCGCCCTCGCCGAACACGACGCCGTCGGCGGACGCGTCGAAGGGGCGGCTGCCGGTCGCCGAGAGCCCGCCGAACTGCGAGAACTGGCACGCGTTCGTCGGGCCGGGCTGGTAGGCGCCGCCGGCGATCACGACGTCGGCGAGGCCGCGGCGGAGCATCGCGGCGCCCAGGTGCACCGCGTGCATCGACGACGCGCAGGCCGCGTCGACGAGGACGGTGCGCGCGCCCTCCCCCACCACGTCGCGCACGACGCGCGCGAGCGGCTCGAGGTGGCCGCGGCACGCCGCGCGCCGGCCGGCGTCGAGCCCGAGCTCGGCCGCCAGCGCGTCCATCACGGCGGCGCGGGCCGCCTCGTCCGCGGCGGCGCCGTCGAGCGCGCGCTCGACGCCGAGCAGCAGCGTGGCCTCGTCGTGCTCGATCGAGCCGTCGGCCGTGGACCCGAGGAGGCACACGATCCGCAGGGGCGCGCCGCCGCGGAGCGCGGCCGCGTGTGATCGGGCCTCGGCGAGCGCGCACGCCAGCATGCGGGCCGTCTTGGGCAGCCGCTCGAGCGTGGCCGCGTCGTAGCCGGTCTGCTCGGCGTACGGGCCGAGGGCGTCGACCGTGCCGACCAGCAGGCTGTAGGTCTTGTCGGCGGCGCGGCCGCGGTTCAGGAAGTCGGTCGCGAGCTCCGGGTGTCGCTCGCCGGTGTCGGCGATCCCGCACGTGCCCGCGAGCAGCTGCGCGAGGTAGGCGTCGACGCCGCCGGCCCCCGGCAGCACCGCGCCCATGCCCACGATCGCGATCGGCGCCGCCCCCGCAGCGGAGGCGGCGTCGTCGCGCGGGCTCGCGGCGGCGGCGGGGCTCGCTGCCTCGCGCGGGCGGCGGCCGTCCGGCTCCGCCTCCGGGAGCGGCGCGACCGCCGTGAGCGGGCGCCCCGCGGCGCGCAGCGCGTCGATCACGCGCCGGTGCTCGGCCACGACGTCCTCTCCGGCGCGGAAGGTCGAGATCACGCGCAGATCGGGCCCGGGCGGCGCGCTCCGCCGCGCGAGCGCGGTCAGGGCGCCGCCGCCGCCGCACTCGACGAAGGTGCGGACCCCCGCCGCGTGGAGGTCGCGCACGGCCGCCTCGAAGTCGAGCGGCGTCACGAGGTGCATCGGCAGCAGGCGCGCGGGCGCGAGCGGTCCGTCGCCGTAGTGGACGCGATCGATCGGCGAGTACGTGGCCAGCGCGGGCCGCGCCGCGCCGGCGCGCGCGAGGGCGCTCGCGAACGGACCGACCGCCGGCGCGAGCAGCGGCGAGTGGAAGGCGTAGCGGCTCGCGAGCACCGTCGCGCGAACGCCGGCGCCGGTGAGCCGCCGCTCGAGCGCCGCGATGCCGTCCGCCGTGCCCGACGCGACCGCCTGATCGGCCGCGTTCACCACCGCGACGAACACGTCGTCCCGGCCGAGCGCATGCACCTCGTCGCGCAGGCGCTCCGCGCCGGTGTGGGCGGCGAGCATGCGGCCGGGCGGCGCGCCGCGGAGGGCGAGCACCCGGCGGCAGACGACCTCGGCGGCCGTCGCGAGGGGAAACGCGCCGCCCGCGGCCAGCGCGGCGATCTCCCCGAGGCTGTGCCCCGCCACGACGTCCGGCTCGAGCCCGGCGGACCGGAGCAGCGCGACGGCGACGTGGTCCTGGACGAGGATCCCGAGCTGATCGAGATCGACGCACGCCTCCAGGGCGGCCCGCGCCTCCGCCTCGCCGGCGGTCACGAGCGCCGCGAGCGAGGCGCCGAGCAGCTCGCGCGCCGCGGGCTCGGCCGCGGCGACGGCCTCGCGCGCGGCGTCAAAGCGCGCGTGGAGCGCTCGCAGGAGCCGGAGGTCGAACGAGCCCTGGCCCGGCAGGAGCAGCGCGATCTTGCCGGCGACGCCGCCGCTCTCCCGCGCGGCCTCCCCGGAGCGCCCCTGCGCGGCCTCCCCGCCCGCCGCGGTCTCCGCGCCCCACCGCGCCCTGTGCGGGCGCGCCTCGTGGAGCGGCCCGCGCGCGACCTCGGCGGCGTGCCGGAGCAGGCGCTCGGGGAAGAGCTCGCGCAGCGCGGAGCCGCCGCGCAGGCAGAGCTCGACGAAGCGCTGGTGCGGCACGCGCTCGTCGAGGGCCCCGACGTGCGCCGTCACCGACCTGGGCAGCGGCGCGAGCTCGTCGCTCCCCGAGGAGACGGCGACGATGCGCTGGTAGCCGCACGCCACGGGCTCGCCGTCGAAGCGGACCGTGCGGAAGTAGCCGTACGCGCTCGAGCGCGTCACGGCGCCGAGGCTCATGAAGATCGCGACGCGCTCGCCCACGCGCACCGGCGCGAGGTTCCGGCTGTACCCCTCGGTGGTGAGCAGCCGGATCGCGGCGCGATCCTCCTCGTGCGGGAGCGTGCCGTCCGCGGCCTCGGCGAAGTAGAGCGTCTCGCGCGCGATGCACTGGAAGCGGAAGTTCGTGAGGTAGTGATGGCTGCCATAGGCCATGCTGTCCTCGAACTTCACGCAGTACGGAACGACGAAGAACTCGCCCATAGATCCTCTCCACGCGACCCGCCCGCGCACGCGTCGACGCACGCCTGGCACCGCGTGCCAGCCGATGTTTCGTGCGCTTTTCACCGCTGCGCCGCTCGGGCCGCTCGAATAAGTGTACCTACACGTAAATGCTCGGAGCGCGCCGCGGGCCCATGGCCCCCGGCCGCGCGGGTGATGCCGCGGTGCTCGCCTCGGCGCCGCCATGGCCCTGGCGACGGATGACCGATCGATCGAGGGATCGGCCAGCGCGCGCCGGGGCCGCCCGGACCGCCGACGCCGAGCAGGCGGTCGAGCAGACGAGGCGGATCCACGTCGTCGAGGACGAGATAGGTGTAGCCACACCTGAACGTATGTCAAGCAGGGATCCTGGCCGCGATTTGACGGACCTGGTCGAAATAGTGTAGATACACTGGTGACCGATTTTGCCCGCGCAGCCCAGATCATCGCGAGCCAGTGCGCCCTCGTGCGTGTCCGCCGCGCGTCGCGCGCGCTGACGCGGCTCTACGACGACAGCCTGCGCGCGGCTGGGCTCCAGTCGACGCAGCTCACGATGCTCGCCGCGGTCGCGACCTGCGGCGACGAGGGCGTGCAGCTCAGCGCGCTCGCGGACGGGCTCGTCATGGATCGCACGACGCTCACGAGGAACCTCGTGCCGCTCGAGAAGGCGGGCCTGCTCCGCGTGGCGCGGGCGCCCGGCGACGCGCGCGTCCGCATCATCTCCCTGACGCGCCAGGGAGAGCGCGCGATCGAGGCGGCGTTCCCGCTGTGGGAGCGGACGCAGAAGCACGTCCGCGAGCAGCTCGGCGAGAGCAGGGCCGACGCGCTCCGCGAGGAGCTCGGCTGCGTCGTGGCCCTGGCCACGCGGCCCGAGAAGGCGGCGGCCCCCGAGCGGACGCAGCGGAGGGCGCCGACGCAGCGGAAGGCACGGTCGGGCAAGCGCAAGGCGACGTGAGATCGCCGCCACCGCGGGGCCGCGCCCGGCCGCGGGGCGGGCGTGCCTCGTCTCGGCCGATCGGGCGGCGGAGCGGCGCGCGGCCCGCCGTGGCGTGGAGCGCGCGGTCGGGCTCGTCGGCGCGGCCACTTGGTGTACGCTCCGGCCTGATCGAGGCGCCCCCATGAACGCGAGCGACCGACGCGCCCCCGGACCGAGCGCCGGCGAGGCCATCACGGGCCTCCTGCACGCCGCCCAGGAGGGCCAGAGGGACGCCGCGGACGCCCTGCTCCGCGCCGTCTATGCCGAGCTCAAGACGATCGCCCTGGCCCGCGTCCGCCACCTCCGCGCCGGGCAGACCCTCGGCCCCACCGCGCTCGTCCACGAGGCGTACGAGAAGCTCTTCCGGGACGGCGAGGCCCGCTTCCAGAGCCGCGCCCATTTCTTCGGCGCCGCCTCCCAGGCCATGCGCGATCTCCTCGTCGATTACGCGCGCCACAAGGCCGCCCGGAAGCGGGGCGGCGATCAGGTGCGCGCCCCCGAGGAGGACCTCCACGAGCTGCCCCTCGCGCTCGATCTCCCCGTCGAGGACCTCCTCGCCCTCGACGAGGCCCTGCGCAAGATGAGCCAGGAGCACCCGCGCAAGGCCGAGATCGTGATGCTGCGCTACTTCGCGGGCCTGACCGAGGACGAGATCGCCGAGCTCTCGGGCGTGACGACGCGCACGGTCGAGCGCGACTGGCGCTTCGCCAAGGCGTGGCTCTACCGCGCGCTCCACGGCGGAGATGAGCCCGCCCCTTGATCCGAGCGAGGTAGAGGCGCTCTTCGAGGCGGCGCTCGATGAGCGCCACGAGCACCGCCGGGCGTTCCTCGAGGCGCGGTGCGCGGGCCGCCCGGAGCTCCTCCGGGAGGTGTGGAGCCTGCTCCGGAGCGACGGCGCCCAGCCGGACGGCTTCTTGAAAGGCGCCGCCGTCGCCCTCCCCGGCCGCGACGAACCGCTGAGCCCCGGCGCGCGCATCGGGCGGTTCACGGTGCTCGCCAAGGCCGGACAGGGCGGGATGGGCGTCGTCTACGCGGCCTACGACGCGGAGCTCGACCGCCGCGTCGCCCTCAAGCTCATCGCGCCGGGGAGGGTCGATCCCGACGACCGGGCCCGCCTCGTGCGCGAGGCGCAGGTGATGGCCAGGCTCTCGCACCCGAACGTCGTCCCCATCTACGAGATCGGCGAGCACGAGCGGGGCGTGTTCGTGGCGATGGAGTTCGTCGACGGCCGGACGCTCCGCGACCTGCGCGGCGAGCAGCCCCGCGCCTGGGAGGCCGCGCTCGCCGCGGGGATCCAGGCGGGCCGCGGCCTCGCGGCGGCGCACCAGGAGGGGCTCGTCCACCGCGACGTCAAGCCGGACAACATCCTGATCGGCAAGGACGGCCGGGCGCGCATCGCCGATTTCGGGCTCGCGCGCCTCCACGTCGAGGAGGACCGGCCCCTCTCCAGCGGGGGCCCCGGAGCCGAGATTCCCGGGGAGGACGCGCTCCGCGCGCCGCTCACAGCCGGGAGCGCGTTCATGGGGACGCCGGCGTACATGGCGCCCGAGCAGGCCGAGCGGAGGCCGGCGACGGCGAGGAGCGATCAGTGGAGCTTCTGCGCGACGCTCTACGAGGCGCTCTACGGGGAGCCGCCGTTCGAGGGCGAGGACGTCCGAGCGCGGCTCGACGGGGCGCGGCGCGATCTCCTGAGGCCCGCGCCGGCCGGCTCGAAGGTGCCCGCGCGGGTCCGCGGCGCGCTCGCGCGCGGGCTCCGCGCGCGGCCGGAGGAGCGGTGGCCGAGGCTCGACGATCTGCTGGGCGTCCTCGCCGACGAGCTGGCGAGGAGCTCCGAGTTCGATCTCACCGTCTCCAGGCGCGAGCGCATCCGCTTCGGCCTCCTGATCGGCGCCCTCGGCGTGGTGATGGCGACGGTGGGTATCGGCCGCGTCGTCCCGGTGGTCCGCCCCGTGGACCTCTTCGCCATGGGCTGCGTCACGGCGCTCGCGGGGCTCACGCTGCTCCGGGTCTTCCGCCGCCCGCTCTCGAAGAGCGCGGTGAACCGGCGGATCGGCCACGTGGTGAAGGTGCTGCTCGTCGCGATGCTCCTTCATCGGGCGCTCGCCGTGATCACGGACGAGCCCGTGGAGCGCGCGCTCGCGACGAACCTGCTCCTCTTCGCGGCCGTCCACGCGACCGCCGCGCCGAGCCTGCCGAGGGCGAGCTGGCTAGCGGCCGCGCTCTGCGCGGCGTGCGCGGCGGCCGCCGCGGTCTTCCCGGAGCACGCCGCCGCGATCTACGTCACGGGCGTGCTGGGCTCGCTGACGATCGCCATCGTGGTGTGGCACCTCGAGTAGCGCGCTGTCGCCTGTCCCTTGTCGATTCTCGACGTCCGGCGCGCGCTGGAATCCAGCGAGAAGATCGTCGGCCGGGCGCCTGACCTCGATCATGGGCCCGCGATGAAGCTGTCCTGGTAGCCCGGGTCCTCCACCGCGAGCGCGGCCGCGGTGGCCGAGAGCGGGCGGGTCGTGTCGAGCATGACCGCGAGCTCGCTCGTCTCGCGGGCCCCGAGGCTCGCCTCGTACGCGCCTGGGTGCGGCCCATGCGGGACGCCGGCCGGATGGTGCGAGATGCTGCCGGGGCCGACGCCGCGGCGCGAGGTGAAGTTGCCGCGGCAGTAGAACAGGAACTCGTCGCAATCGACCGACGCGTGGGGGTACGGGCAGGGGATCGCCTCCGGGTGGAAGTCGGCCGGGCGCGGCACGAAGCTGCAGACGAGGGCGCCGCGCGCGGCGAACGTCCCGTGCCAGTCCGGAGGCAGGTGCACGAGCCCGACGCGCGCCTGGAAGCGCTGGATGGGGAACGCGAACGGGTACACAGCTCCGTCCCAGCCGACGACGTCGAGCGGCGAGCGCTCGAGGGTGAAGCCGTGGAAGGCGCTGCCGCGCTTGACGACGAGCGCGCGGAGGCCCTCGTCGAGCGGGCCGACGAACGTGGGCCGCCGGAAATCGCGGTGCGAGTACGGCGCGTCCATCCGCAGCTGGCCGACCTCGTTGCGCCACTTGCGCGGGAGGTGGATGTCCGCGGCCTCGATCGACAGCCACCGCTGGGGCGCGGCGTCCGGCAGGAAGCGGTAGAAGAGCCCCTTCGGGATGACGACGTAGTCGTCCTGCTCGAAGCGGAGATCGCCGAGCATCGTGCGCAGGACGCCGCCCCCGTGGAAGACGAAGAACAGCTCGTCGGCGTCCGCGTTCGCGAAGTACACTGGATCGGCCGCGTCCGGCTGGACGAGCCCGATCACCACGTCGTCGTTGAAGAGCAGCGGCACGCGGCAGTCGACGGCGGGCCCGCCCCGCCGCGGCAGATCCTGCGACCGGTAGTGCCGCTTCGCGAGCGGGCGCGCCGGCGCGGCGACCGGCAGCGCGAAGCCGTGCGCGGCCTCCGCGACCCGGTGCTCGTGCGGCCGGCGCTCGTGGTAGGCGATCGTGTAGGGGCCGTCGAAGCCCGCCCGCGTCAGGCACTCCTCGTAGCGGAGATCCCCCGCCTCGCTGCGCAGGGCGATGTGGTGCTTGGGCGGGACGATCCCGGCGACGACGCGATCGAGCATCAGCCGCTCCCCGCCTTCTGCTGCCGCTCGATGCTCTCGAACAGCGCCCGGAAATTGCCGGCGCCGAAGCCGCGGTCCCCCTTGCGCTGGATGAGCTCGAAGAAGAACGGCCCGGCCTCGGGATCGCGGTGCGTGCCCGACGACTCCTTGAGGAAGATCTGGAGGAGGTACGACCTCGCGCCGTCGCCGTCGACCAGCACCTCGAGCTCGCGCAGCGCCGCCGCGTCCTCGTCGATCTGCCCGATGCCGAGCCGCTGCAGGCGCTCGGGAAGCATGTCGTAATAGGCGGCCGGGGTCGGCATGAACTCCACGCCCCGGCCGCGCATCGCGCGCACGGCGGCGAGGATGTCGTCGACGGCGAGCGCCACGTGCTGCACGCCGTCGCCGCGGTGCTCCTCGTTGAAGACGTTGATCTGCGAGCTCTTGAAGTGCGGCCGGTAAGGCTCGTTGTTCGCGAACTTCACGCCCGAGGCCGGGTCCCACATCACGGCCGAGCGCAGGCCCGAGCCGTGGTTGGCGTCCTTCGCGACGTCGTTCGTGTGGAACGCGATCTGCCAGAACGGCTCGAGCCCGAGCACGTGCTCCATCCAGAGCAGGGCGGGCGCCATCGTCTGGAAGTTCGAGGTGATGTGATCGAACCGGGCGATCCCGAAGCGGTTCTCGCCGCCGCGCGGCGCGTCGTAGGCCACGCAGCCGGGGAACAGCGCACGGTATCCGCGCCGCTCCACGAAGCGAAAGGTGGTGTCGCCGAACGGCGTCGTGATCGAGAACGACGCGAACGCGCCGCCCTCGTCCGTCGCCCGGTGGATCTCGTCGATCGGCGTGCCCCCGCGGCCGTCGAGCAGCCGGAAGGCGCGATCGATGTCCTCCACCTCGAAGATCACCGTGCCCACGCCGTCGGGGTGCTTGCGCAGGTAGCGCCACGCCCGCCCGCCCTCGGCGATCGGCTGCGAGCAGACGACGACGCACTCGCCGGCCTGGAAGACGACCGACTGCTGCGCCGCCGCCGCCGTGAGCTCCGGCGAGCTCGCGGCGATCTCCTGGAAATCGAGCTTCTCGGTGTAGAACCTGCGGCTCCGCTCCAGGTCGCGCACGTAGTAGTGCAGCGCCTCCACGCGCTTGATGCCGATCGACTCCACCTTGGCGCTCATCCGGGTACCACCCGCTGCGCGATGCGCCCGAACAGGCTCTCTCCCGCGCGATTCAGCATCTCGATCATGATCGTGTCTCCTGGCTTCATGAAAGGTGTCGTGGCCGCGCCGTGCGCGAGGATCTCGAGCATGCGCTTCTCGGCCAGGCACGACACGCCGCGCGCCGGATCCCGGTTCGAGACGGTGCCGCTGCCGAGGAGCGTCCCCGCCGTGAAGCCGCGGGTCCGGGCGATGTGCTCGATGAGATCGAAGAACGAGAAATGCATCTCCGGGCCGGCCTCGGGATCACCGATGAGCGCGCCGTTGTAGGTCGAGCGGAGCCGCAGGTGCACGCGCCCGTCGCGGAATGCATCCCCGAGCTCGTCGGGCGTGATCGCGAACGGCGAGAACGCGGTGGCGGGCTTGGAGCAGAAGAACCCGAACCCCTTCGCGAGCTCGGCGGGCACGAGGTTGCGCAGCGTCACGTCGTTGGCCAGCAGGAAGAGGCGGATGTGCCGGTGGGCCTCTTCGCGGCGCGTGCCCTGCGGGGTGTCGCCGAGGACGGCGCAGACCTCGGCCTCGAAATCGAGGCCCCAGGCCTCGTCGCGCAGGACGATGTCGTCGGCCGGGCCGAGGAGGACGCCGGAGCCGCCCTGGTACACGAGCGGATCGGTCGTCAGCGTCTCGGGGGGCTCCGCGCCGCGCGCCTTGCGCACGAGCACGATGTGGTGGATGTACGCCGAGCCGTCGACCCACTCGTAAGCGCGGGGCAGCGGCGCGGCGAGATCTTCCACGGCGAGCGGGGTCACCGCCGCGCCGCCGCGCTCGACGTCGGCCGCGATGCGGCGGAGCGCGGGCTCGGCGCGCTCCCAGTCGTCGAGCGCGGCCTGGAGCGTGGGGAAGGCCTCGCCGGCAGGCGCGTAGGCGAGGCCGTCGCGGCGGACGACGACGAGCGTGCCATCGCGGCCGGGGCTGCGGAGAGAGGCGAGCTTCATGCGCGTGCGAGCTCCCCGTGGCGCCCCGGCAGTGGCATCGTCTCCGCCGGACGAGCAGAAACCCCGTCGCGCCTGCCAGGGCTCGTCCTCGTTTGCGCGCTGTGCACCGGGTAACCGGTTGAACGGATCCGCATGAACACCGGATTGGATGGTTTCACGACGCCCCACGATCTCGCGCGGCGCGCCATGGAGGTGATTGCGACGATTTCGTACCCGATCCCCCTGGCTCGCGACATAGGCATACGCGCCCATGCCGCGGGTCGTGGGCGCGAACCCCCACCGTCCTGGGGATCACTTTTGCAGCTGGACGCCGAGGAACAGGGCGTTCCCCTTCGCCCCCGACAGATCGCTTCTTTGATAGCCGAGCGCGACACGCGCGGCGTGCCCCTCGATGATGTAGCCCATCTGGGCGTCGATGAGCAGATAGGCGTCGGCGTTCTTCGGCTTCGCCTGTTGCAGTCGGACCAGAGGCTGCAGCTTCCCGACGCCGACGTTGCTCGGCGTGAGGTAGCTCGCGAGCGCAAAATAAGAATAGTCGAACCTCTCGAAGTCGCCGAAGTACTTGTAGAACGCGCCCTCGAGCGTGAGGGTGCCCGACGCGCCGAGGTTCTTCTCGAACAGGAGGTCGGCGTTGACCTCGCCGTAGGTGTCCTTGCGCGGGACGCCCGCGGGCTCGCCCGCCGCAGGGGGCGGCAGCGACTCGACCGAACCTTCCTTCTGCACCTCACCCGCCACGCCGAGCGCGAGGATGCTCTTCTCCCCGAGGTATGTGGCCTTCTGGTAATAGGCTGGCTCCGGGTCGAGCAAGCTCAGGTTGAGCCTGGCCGTGTAAAGCGGGCTCACCGACGAGTCATGCAGGTTGAAAGCCCCCACGTAATACTTGAACAGGCCGCCCGCCGCCTTGCCCCAGGCGGTCACCCCATCGTTGCGCCCGAGAGGCCCCTGTCTCGGCCCGATCGGCGGCGCATAGGGCTCGAAGAACCCGGGATAGTTCCACGGCCCCATCGACCACGGCCCGGAGAAGGCGGAGCGATCCGACGGCACGATCATCCGGCCGATCCAGACGTTCAGCAGATCATGGAACTGGAACTTGGCGATGACGTCACGGATGGTCGCGCTGCCCGTGATGTTGCCCCCTGTCGGGGTCGGCCCGAACTGAGCGACGAACGCGCCCTGCAGGCCGATGAACCGGTTGATCTCGCCCGAGACCATCAGATCCAGCTCTCCGTCCCCGAGCAGCCGGTCCATCTTCTCGCGCGCGCCGGGGTTCTGCAAGCGACCTCCGACGCGGGCCCAGGCCGCGACGCTGATCGGCTTCTTCCATGGCTCCTTCTCCGCCGGCGGTGCCGTCGCGGCTGAGCCGGGCCCGGCAGCGCTCTCGGGCGCCGGCGCGCCGGCGAGGGCTTCCGCAGGCGGCGCCGGCGCCGCGCTCGCGTCCGCGGCGGGGGCCGCATCCGGCGGAGTCTCGCCCGGGGGCGCCGGCGGCGCCTCGGGCGGCGGTTGTGCCCCTGCCGAGCGATGGAAGGAGGTGATGCCGAGGATGACGGCCAAGAACCCTGCGCCGATATCGCCCCGGCGTCTCGCCGCTCTCGTCTGTGTGCTCATGCGTTCTCCGTGTCAGGCCATCCGAGGCCTTGAAGCTCTCAGCCGCGCTCGCGCCCCCTAGCCGATCTCGTACACCGTGAGCCGCACCCGGTCGGCCAGCCGCTCGCCCACGGACAGGGCCAGCACGGCGTTCAGCCGCAGGAGGCCTGGCGCCGAGGTGCGCATGCGGATGGCGGTGCGGAAGTAGTAGAGCCCGGGGTCCACGGCCTCGCCGCGCCCGAGCGCCGCCAGCACCTCCGGCGGCCCGGCGCGGACGCCTTCGGAGAGGATCTCCACGGTCCCATGGCCGGCGATGTCGAGGATGTAGTGGGCGGAGATCTCCATCCGCCCGTCGGCCCAGATCGTCTGCCAGTCGCCGCCCGGCAGCACCCGCCCCTCGAGGCCGCCGGCCACCGTGCCGCCGACGATCGGGATGAAGCGCCGGCCGGGCGAGCCCGGATTGACGGTGACCGGCGGGTCCACCGCCACCTCGAGTGTCATCAGAGGGATGAGAGGAGGGCTCACGCGCGGGGCTCCGAGGCGCGCTTCAGCCCGGTCAGCACCTTGTAGCGGGCGGCGATGGCCTCCAGCTCGCCCGGGGCGAAGACGTCCTCGATACGTTCGAACCCGTCGGGCGCGCGGTCCTGGGCCATCTGCATGCACTGCTCCGGGCCGTTGCCGCGATTGGCCGCAACGATGGCGGCGGTGGCGGGCAGGCGCTGCGCCTCGTACGCGGCCAGCGCTTCCGCTGGATCGGCGTGGGCGGCGAGCGCGCGGACCAGGGCGCGGGCGTCCAGGATGGCCTGGCTCGCCCCGTTGGAGCCGATGGGATACATCGGATGGGCGGCGTCCCCCAGCAGCGTCATGCGCCCATGGCTCCAGCGCGGCAGCGGATCGCGGTCGACCAGCGGGAACTCGTAGATCGCCTCGGCGCCCCGAATCAGGCCGGGCACATCCAGCCAGTCGAAGCGCCAGGCCTCGAACCTGGGCAGGAAGTCGGCGGGATCGCCCCGCCGGTTCCAGTCCTCCCGCCGCAGGCTCTCGGCGACGGTGAGCTCGGCGATCCAGTTGATCGTCTGGCGACCGTCCGGCCCCGGTGGGGAGATGGGATAAGCGACGAACTTCTGGTCCTGATGCCCGGCCATGATCATGCTGGCGCCGGTGAGGAAGGGCGCCGCCAGGCTGGTCGCCCGCCACAGGATGCGACCGCCGTAGACCGGCGGCCCCTCGTCCGGATAGAGGCCGGCGCGCGCCGCCGAATGGATGCCGTCGGCGCAGATCAGGAGATCGGCTGGAACCGCCCTGACCACGCCCTCGCGGTCGACGAAGCGCGCGACGATGCGGCCCTCGCCCTCTTCGTGGGCCAGGAGGCGCCGATCGCAGATCACCCGGTCTGTGCCCAGCCGCTCGACGGCGGCGTCGAACAGCACGCCTTGGAGGGCGCCGCGGTGCAGGGAGATCTGCGGCGCGGCGTGACCCGCGAAGCGGCCGCGCGGCTCGCCCCAGATGCGCTGGCCGAAGCGGTTGAAATAGACAAGCTCGCGGGTCGCCACCCCGTGGGCCATCAAGGCCTGGACAAGGCCCAGCTCGTCCAGCACCTCGGCGGCGTGGGGCAGGAGGTTGATGCCGACCCCGAGCGGCAGGATGGTGGGCACGGCCTCGAACACCGTCACCTCATGGCCCGAGGCGTGTAGCGCCAGAGCTGCGGCCAGGCCGCCGATCCCGGCGCCCGCGACGATTACCTGCATGAGTCCTCCCGCAGACATGCGGCATGACGCCGCACCTCGTTGAAGCCGCCGCCGAGCGGGCGAAGCGCGCGACGAGCAGCGCCGCCAGCGCCAGCAGCAGCCAGTCCACTCGAACGATCCAGCGGGCGGCGACCCTCGGGACAGCGCAGGCCGAAGGCCCCGCCGCCCGGATGGCGCCCGGCGCGCGGCCGGGCGCGGATCGCCTCCGCCCTTTGCTCAATCAGCGGCATAACGCCCACGAATGGTCATCACCGCCGCCGCCACCCCGGCCGACAGGACCACGGGCACCATGGCCATGGCCACGCCGGCGGGACCCCAGCCCTGCCCCAGCAGGTGGCCCGCCACCATCGGACCGCCGATGGAACCCAGCCGGCCGGCGGCGATGGAGGCGCCGGTGGCCAGCCCGCGCGCCCGCGCCGGGTAATAGAGCGGGATGACGCCATAGAGCGAATACTGCGCGCCCAGCAAGAAGAACCCCGCCAGGCCGGCCAGCACCACCACCGGAAGGAGGCTGTCGGCCCCCGCCAGCCCGAACAGCGACAGGGCCAGGGCGGGATAGGCCGCGATGATGGGAACGCGCGGCCCGAACCGGTCCACCAGCATGCCGATGACCCCGCAGCCGATCACGCTGCCAACATTGAAGGCGAAGGCGGCGCCAGCGCCCCCCGTTCCGCCCAGGCCCTTGGCCGCCACCAGCGACGGCAGCCAGTTCAGCAGCAGATACAGCACCAGCAGCGTCAGGCCGAAGGTGAACCAGGCCAGCAGCGTGACAAGCAGCCGGCCCTGGCCGAACAGCGCTTGCCCCCCGCCCGGCTGCTCAGCGCCGCTGGCCGCTGCGGTGCGGCTGTCGGGCATCAGCCACGCCATGACCGGCAGCAGCAGCAGCGGCAGCACGCCGCCGACCACGAAGATGCTTTTCCAGCCGAACTGCGCAAGGAAGCCGGCCGCGAACAGCGCCGCCAGCGCGCCGCCGGCCGGCATGCCGCTGAACATCAACGTGGTGGTGCGGGTCCGCCGGTCGGCCGGGGCGATCTCCAGGGCGATGGCCACCAGGGTGGGCATCGCCGCCCCCAGCCCTGCCCCGGCCAGGAGCCGGTAGATGCCCAGCGACACCGGCCCTCCCGCCACCACGGTGGCCAGCGTGAACAGGCCGAAGACGCCGACGGCCAGCATCAGCAGCGGCTTCCGGCCCATGCGGTCGGCCATCCAGCCGCCGGCCAGCGCGCCGCAGACCAGCCCGGCCATGCCGGCCCCGAACACGACGCCCGCCTGCCCTGGCGTCAGGCCCAAGGCGGGGATCAGCAGGGGGGCGGCCACGCCGACCGCCTGGATGTCGAACCCTTCCAGCAGCGCGATCAAGAAGCACAGCGACAGCGTGACGGCGCCGCGCGGCGCGTGGGGGGGCGATGCGCCCATGGGGAAACCTCCCGTTTCGTTCCCGTTGCCCGGGATGGTTGCAGCCGGCGGCAGCCGAACCGATGCGGTGTTTGAACGTAGCTGGTGAAGCGTGACGGACCCGAGGTGACTGCAACGACTTCGTACCCGAGCCTTCTGGCTCGAGGCATAGGCATACCCGCCTATGCCTCGAGGCGAGCCGTTGTCAGGCGACAGGAATTTTGCTGCCGCGACGGGGGTCGGGCGGAGGAGGGCGCGATGGCTGCAGGATCGTTGACGCGCGTCTTCGTCAAGGGCGTGGAGCGGCGCTCTCTCCATCCGCTCTCGCGCTTGCGCCGACTCGCGGCCACCGTCCCGCTCTGCCCGATGGCCTCGATGGTGAGACGAACAGCGCAAGTGACCAGGCGAGCTCGGCGACGAGGAGAGGAACAGAGGGACAAATCACACAGTGTATGAGCGCATGGGCGGGCAATACCAGGCGGCCTGCCGGTGTGCCGCGGCGCGCGGTGCTCCAGGCGGCGCGGCGCCGGCGGCCCTCGTCCGGCGGTTCGCAAAACCGAGCCTCGGCTGAGCTCGGCCAGCGGCTCCGCTGCCTGCCGATGCGTCTCATGAGGTCACCGAGGCCGACACCCTGAGGAGCTCTTGATCTACGCTCCTCCCGATGCCCAGCGACGCTCCTGCTGATCTCTGCTCGCTCGCCTTCACCTGCAGCGTCGAGCCGCTGCTCTTGCTCGATGGAAGCGGTCTGATCCTGGCGCTGAACCCCGCCGCCGAGCGCCTCTCCTCCACGCCCGGGGCGACCGCGCGGGGGAGGCCCGTCGATGAGGTCCTGCGGCCCGATGCGCCCCTCGGCGCGCTGCTCGAGCAGGTGCTCCGCGATCGCGCCCCGCGCGCCCTGCCGCCCGGCTTCACGCTCCACCTCGCGGACGAGCGCGTCGTCCTCGCCGAAGGCAGCCTCAGCCCGCTCGTCGACCCTGCGGGCGCGTGCGCCGCCGTGCTCCTCGCGCTGCGCGACGTGACCGAGCAACGCCGGGCCGAGCGGGCGGCGTGCGATCGAGGAGCGCGCCTGCAAGCGGCCGTCGAGGCGCTCGACGTCGGCTTCGTCATCTACGACGTCGAGGAGCGGCTCCGCTTCTTCAACACAGCTTACAAATCGCTCTACCCCGAATGTGCCGCCGCCCTTCAGATGGGCACTACGTTCGAAGATGTCGTCCGCGAGGGCTGCCGGAACGGGATCCACCTCCACAGCGGCCTCGGCGAAGAGGAGTGGGTGGCCGCTCGCCTCGCGGAGCATCGCCGCCCCGGGGACGTCTACGTGCGGCGGTTCGGGGACCGCTGGATCGCCCTCAAGAGCGGCCGCCTCCCCGACGGCGGCTTCGTCGGCCTGCGGATCGACACCACCGCGCTCAAGGAGGCAGAGCTCGCCCTCGAGCGCGAGCGGCAGTTCATCCGCCTCGTGCTCGACACCATCCCGATCGTCGTCACGGTCAAGGATCGGGACGGCAAGATGAAGCTCGTCAGCAAGAGCTACGCCGAGCTGTACAACACCACGGCGGAGGGCGCGGTGGGAAAGACCGTTGACGATCTGCCGCGCTCCCACGCCGAGCTCTCCGTCATCAGCGAGATGGACCGGGAGGTGCTCGCGCGCATGCAGCCGGTCTCGAGGGTTCAGCCCGTCACGCGCCCGAACAGCAAGACGCGGTGGATGTCCGTCGTCAAGGTGCCTCTCGTCGAGCAGGACGGCACGGCGCACATCCTCGCCATTGGAACGGACATCACGGCGCAGCGGGAGCACGAGGAGCACATGACGGCGACCATCGCCGAGCTCGAGCGGCAGAAGCAGGCCATCGTCGATCAGCTCGCGGTCATCCAGCGCCAGCAGGCGCTCATCCGCGCGCTGTCCACGCCCATCCTCCAGGTCGCCCAGGGCGTGCTCGCCGTGCCCCTCATCGGCGCGCTCGACGACGCCCGCGCGGCCGACGTCACAAGCAAGCTCCTCGACGAGGTCGTGCGCACAGGCGCTCGCTTCGCCATCATCGACGTCACCGGCATCGAGAGCGTCGACGCCGCGACGGCCGACCACCTCGTCCGCATCGTCCGCGCGATCCGCCTGCTCGGCGCGAGCGGCGTCCTGACCGGCATCGGGCCCGCCGTCGCCCAATCCATGTGCGGCATCGGGGTCGACCTCTCCGGCGTCACCACACATGGCAACCTCCGCGCCGGCATCGAGGTCTGCCTCCGCGCGCTCCCCGGCCTTCGCTGAGCGACGGCCGTCCACGCCGGGACGGCTGTGCGAGCCGGGATCTCCCACCCCTCCTCGCGAATCGTCTCGAGCAGGTCCAGCACGGCTGCCCCGTTTCGATAGCAATGCACGCCGAGCGTCGCCTCTCGGACCGGCGCTCCGGAGGAGCCCCGCCAGCCGTGCCCTCCCTCGCGCTCGAGGAGTTGGCCGCGGTCCCGCCGATAGGGGTTGACACTGCGAATGTGAGCGTTCACAATATGCGTCTGCGGGTATCCTTTCGCTTCCCCGCTGGAGGGGTCGCCACGCGCGCCGAGACCTTGATGTCGCCGATCGACATCGGCGTCGATTCGCTCGGTCGTCGCGGACGCGGGCAACGGTGAGCTCAATCAAATTGCCCGCGGCTGGAATCGCAGCCCTGGCAAGCAGCACCTTTGTGCAGCAGCGATTGCAGCTGCTGTTCATCTGTTGATATAGCATCGCTTTGTCAGAAATATCTCCCGCTCCCCGCCCCTGACGCGCGGCGCCGTCATGTTGAAATCCGGGCCCTCTGAAGGGGTTATCCATGCCGCGCTCTCGAGAGGTCGAGCCAGGAACAGGGGGAGATGTCCCATGCGGATTGCGATTCCTCTCGAAGGGCGAGCTTGGAGCAGTAGATCCAGACGAGCGCGCCCCGCGGGGTGAAGATCACGAAGATCGTGTGCTCCGGTCACAAAACGAGAACTGCCGATTCCACACGGGGAGCCGACAATGACATTCAGACTGGACCGAGTGTTCGCGAGTCCCTGGATCGCTGCCGGGGGGTGCCTCCTGAGCATCTCGTGCACTGGCGCCCTCGGGGACGATAGCCCTCCGGAGCAGACTCCGGAGCAGGACGCCGCCATCGCCATCGACGGGATGCCGCTGCACCACATGACAGCGTCGGAGTACAACTCCACCGTCGCCCACCTCCTGGGAACGAGCCTGAGGCCCGCGGACGGCTTCCCGGCCTTCGGCGCGAAGGGCTTCGACGCAAACGTGAATGCGCTCTCGAACCTCTCGCAGGTTCTGGTGCAGGGGTATTACGACGCCGCCAGGACGCTCGCCGAGGACGCGTTCTCGGACGAGGCGCAGCGCGCCAAGATCCTCGTGTGCGACCCGGCAGAGGGCGCGGGCGCGGACGACGCGTGCGCGCGCGAGATCATCGAGCGCTTCGGGCTGCGCGCGTTCCGGCGCCCGCTCGAGGCGGCGGAGGTCGACCGGTACGCGGCGCAGTACGACGACGCGCGGACCACCCTCGAGATGTCCCCCGTCGAGGCGGTGCAGCACGTCGTCCGGACCGTGCTCACGTCGCCGCATTTCCTCCTCCGGATCGAGCTGGGCCCCGACTCGGCGAGATCGCCGGGCGCCCTCAACGGCTACGAGGTCGCGTCGCGCCTCTCCTACCTGCTCTGGAGCTCGCTCCCGGACGACGAGCTCTTCGACGCGGCGGAGGGCGATCAGCTGGTCACCGAGGGCGAGCTCGGGCAGCAGGTGGACCGCATGCTGGCCGACCCGAAGAGCGCCGCCTTCTTCCAGAACTTCTACGGCCAGTGGCTCGGCACGCGCACGCTCCCCAGCCACAACGCCGACACGACCCAGTTCCCGAGCTGGGACGATGAGCTGAAGGGCGCGATGCTCGACCAGGTCAACGAGTACTTCGCCGGCTTCACGACCGGCGGGCGGCCGTGGTCGGAGTTCCTCACGGCGCCCCACCCGGAGAGCCGGCTGATCGAGCCGCTCTATGCGAACGACCCCGAGGGCGTGCGCGAAGGGTTCCTCACGCTCCCAGCGTTCCTGACGCTGTCGTCCCGCGCCGACAGGACCTCTCCCACGTCCCGCGCGAAGACGATCCTGGAGCAGCTCTTCTGCGCGCCCATGGTGCCGCCCGCCAACGTGGATATCCCGGAGCTCGGCGCTGCGGACGGGGAGGAGGGCGGCGTCACCAACGTGCGCAAGGAGCTCGAGAAGCACCGCGCGTCGCCCGACTGCGCGGGCTGCCACGACGTGCTCGACCCGATCGGGCTGAGCCTGGAGCACTTCGACCCGATCGGCGCCTACCGGACCCAGTACCCGAACGGCGACCCGATCGACGCGACGGGGGTGTACGAGGGCGAAGCGTTCGAGGACATCTCCGGCCTCGTGCCGGCGCTCGTGGAGGCCGCCCGGTCGGGGACCTGCCCCTCCGAGCAGGTCTTCAGCTATGCCCTGCGCCGGCGCCCGAGCGCCGGGGACAGGACCAGGATCAAGGAGATCGCCGCGCGCTGGGGCGGCGGCACGATCGCGGATCTGGTGAAGCAGGTGGTGACCAGCGAGGCGTTCCGCCTTCGAGCGAAGGACAAGGCGCGGTGAGGCCGCACGCGTTGTTTCTGCACAAGACGAAGCACGAAGGAGCGATGCGCACATGAAACGCTTGATGACACGCAGAAATTTGTTGCGCGGCGCCGGCGTCTGCCTGGCTCTGCCGTTCCTCGAGAGCCTCGCGCCGCGCAGCGCGCGCGGCGGGGAGCCCGGCACCCCGAAGCGCTTCGTGCTCTGCACCTTCCCGAACGGGGCGCCCCATCACTGGTGGGAGACGGCCCCGGCGTTCGGAAAGACGCTGAAGGGCGCCGATTTCAAGCTGCCGAGGGTGCTCGAGCACTTCGCGCCGGTGAAGTCGAAGATGCTCATGATAAGCCGCCTCGGCAACTACACGTGGAGCACGGAGCAGCACCCCTACATCGAGCCTTCCCACTCGCGCCTCGGCGCGGCGCTCTCGACCTGCGTGGACGCCGATCAGCTGGGGAGGGAGGCGCGCCGGGACCTCGGCGAGTGGGTGGGCAACGGCGTCTCGGTCGACCAGCTCATCGTCCAGAAGGCAGGCCCGGAGCAGGCGACCCGCATCCCGTCGCTGCAGACGGGGCTCGGCGTCAAGCCCGGCTTCTTCGACCAGCGCAGCTACGCCTACAACCAGGTCCTCTCCTGGAAGAGCCCGCGCGAGCCGCTGAAGCGCTCGGTCAACCCGAAGGCGGTGTTCGACGCGCTCGTCGGCGCGGGCGCGGTGGGGTCCATGCCAGGGCAGAGCGACGAGGAGGCCAGGATCGAGGCGGAGCGCCGCGCGGCGATGGAGAAGAGCGTCATCGACGGCGTGCTGGCGGACGCGAACTCGCTCATGAACCGGGTCGGCTCCGACGATCGCAAGATCGTCCAGCAATACCTGGACTCGCTGCGCGAGATCGAGAAGAACGCGACCCGCGTCCAGTCGACGATGACCCCCTCGACGGGCCTTGGCTGCAGCCCGATCAGCCAGCCCGGCGTCGTCCCCGAGCCGCCGGGCCAGGCGGAGGGGCTCAACGAGAACGACAACACGGGAGCCGGCCCGTACAAGCACGAAGATCACGCGCAGGTCATGATCGACCTCATCGTCATGGCCATTCAATGCGACGTGACGCGCGTGATCACCCACATGCTCGACGACATGCGCTCCGAGTTCGAGTACCGGTGCATCCCGGAGGACGTCCGCGCCAAGGTGGGGCTCGCGTACAGGAGAGAGGCCAGCCTGCACTTCCACTCCTCCCAGCACGCCGCCGGCAACCTGGACCGCGCGACCCAGGACGGCCAGTACAAGATCATCGCGCAGAGCAACCTCGACTACGCGGCGATCAACTGCTGGCTCGCCCAGAAGACCGCGCAGCTCGCGCAGCGGCTCGACGCGATCCCCGAGGGCGACGGCACGGTGCTCGATCACTGCGTCATGGTGCACATGAGCGAGATGCGGTCGCACGACCACGACGGGTACGACCTGCCCATCGTGCTCCTCGGCGGCGACGGCGTCTTCTTGAACGACGCGCACGTCGCCTACGACGCCCTCGGCAGCGATCGCCAGCTCCGCGATCTGTGGTTCACCATCATGAACCAGTACTACGGCCTGGGCGTCTCGTCGTTCGGCGAGGATCGCCGCGGCGTGCCGAACGCGCTCCTCGAGGAGATCCTGCGGTAGCGCGGTGACCGGCGCGAGCGGGCTCTCCGGGGCTCTCGGGACAGACCGCCGCGCTCGCTCCTACGGCCCATAGCCAGGCAGCAGATGAGCCCGCGCCGACGCGGCGACCCGCGCCTCGAGGAAGGCCGGAAAAAACCCGGCGAGCCGCACGAGGAGCCGATAGACGGGGCTCCCCGCAAATTGCCGGGGCGCCCGATCGACGGCGCGGAGCAGCTCCTTCGCCGTGTACTCGACAGGCAAGCTCACCACGCCGTCGAAGCGGGCGCCGCGGCCGCACGCCGTGTCGGTGTGGGGCGCCACGAACACGACGACCTTGATGCCGAAGCGGCCCACCTCGCCTCGGAGCGCGTGCGACCACGCGCCGAGCGCCGCCTTCGTCGCCGAATAATTGGCCGTCGTCGGCGAAGCGACGATCCCGAGCAACGACGAGACGTTCACGATGACGCCCGAGCGGCGCGCCAGCATCGACGGCAGCAGCGCGCGCGTCACCCGCACCGCACCCCAGTAATTGAGATCCATCTCGGCGCGTCGCGCGCTCATGTCCTGCGCCATGAAATCCGTCTGGTCGCAGGAACCTGCGTTGTTGATCACGACGTCGCACGGCCCCGCCTCGAGGAGCCGCGCGATCCCGCGCTCGACGCTCCCGTCGTCCGTGACATCCATCGGGACGACCTCGGCCCGCCCGCCCGCGCCAGCGATCTCGCCGGCGAGCGACCTCAACGCGTGCTCGTCGCGCGCGGCGAGCACCACCGTGTGCCCCTGCTTGCCGAGCGCGAGCGCGGCCGCGCGTCCGATCCCGCGCGACGCGCCGGTGACCAGGATCCGTCTGGAAGTGCTCAGTGTGCCCATGGTGTCCCCTGCCATCCTCTCCAAGGTGGACCGGGCCGTCCGGTCACCAAACACCGTATGGCGGGCGGGACCTGCGCCGCATCTCCAGGGCTGCGGATGAGTTCTCCTGGCTTGCTGTGGGCTCATTGCGGAGGATCAGCAAGGAGGACGGCCACGCCGCGGGTGACGATTTCTGAAAGGTGAGCAGGGGCTGGATCAACTCCGGGCGCATGAAGACCTGGGCGCGATGCCCGCCAGGCCGGGCGAGCACCTCTTGGCTGTCACTTTGTGCTCTGGGTGCGGCCGCGTGGGCGTGTTCTGGGGCGCCGCACGACGGCTCCGGGGGCGGCGGGGCTCCCTCGACGGATCCTGTTGGCGCTGGCGGAGCGACGCCGGGTGGAGAGGCATCGGGCAGCGACGCCGCCTCCGGGGTGACGACGGGCGCTGGAGGGGCCGGCGGCGCGCCGGGCCCGGGCGCGGGCGGCGGCGCGCCGGGCCCGGGCGCGGGCGGCGGCGCGCCGGGCCCGGGCGCGGGCGGCGGCGCACCGAGCGCGGGAGTGGGCGGCGGCGCTGGGACGGGCGGGTCGGGCGCCGTCGCGTTCGGGGCCTTCCCTGGCGCCGAGGGTTTCGGGCGGATGGCCACCGGCGCCCGCGGCGGCGACGTCTACCATGTCACCAACCTGAACGATGCGGGGCCCGGCTCCCTGCGGGACGCCATCAGCCAGCCGAATCGCACCGTGGTCTTCGACGTCGGCGGCGTCATCAAGATCGACTCCCGCCTGGTGTTCAAGAATAACCAGACGATCGCCGGGCAAACCGCGCCCGGCGGCGGCATCACCGTGTACGGGAACGGCACGTCCTTCTCCGGCGCGTCGAACACGATCGTTCGTTACGTGCGGTTTCGCATGGGCAAGATCGGCGACTCCGGCAAGGACACCGTCACCATGGCGAGCGGGCACGACGTGATCTGGGACCATTGCTCCCTGAGCTGGGGGCGCGACGGCACCTTCGATCTGAACCGGGAGAGCGGGGCGGAGCTCTACAACATCACGCTTCAAGATTCGATCGTCGCACAGGGGCTCCAGACCCACAGCACGGGCGGCATCGTCAACACGACCGGCACGTCGATCATCCGTTCCTTGTACATCGACAACAATTCCCGTAACCCCAAGGCCCGCGGGACGCTGCAGTTCGTCAACAACGTCGTCTACAACTGGGTCGCCTCGGGGTACATCCTGGGCGACACGAGCGGGCGCTCGGACGGGGTGATGGTCGGCAATACGCTGATCCCCGGCCCGGAGACGAAGGGCGGCACCCTGGACAGCCCCACGCCCGAGTACCACCTCCATGCCGCCGACAACTGGTACGACAGCAACAAGGATGGAGTCCTGAACGGCCGCCTGCTCGGCCAGGGGGACTTCGGCTCGGTGACCTGGGAGACGGCGCCGAGCGTCGAGGTCCCCGACGTGCCCGCGATGAGCGCGGAGGACGCCTTCGACCACGTGATGAAGCACGCCGGGGCGTCTCTCTGGCGTGACCCGGTCGACGATTTCGTGATGGACGAGCTCGCGTCCCTCGGGACCGAGGGCGCCACGATCAGCGACGAGAAGAGCCTCGGCCTCCCCAGCACCGTTGGAGACATCCCGGGGGGCCCTGCGCCCACGGACACGGATCAGGACGGGATGCCCGATGCGTGGGAGGTCTCCGCCTCGCTCGATCCTCGCGACCCGGAGGATCGCAATGGCGACCGCGACGGCGACGGCTGGACGAACCTCGAGGAGTACATCAACTCCCTCGTCCCGTGACGCCTCGAGGACGCACGCGGGCCTCGCCATGCTCCCTCAGAACGAGACCCCCAGGCTGAGCGTGCCCAGGGCTTGAGCGATGAGCGGAGCGGTGCGCTCCTCGTCGACGGCGATGACGGGGCGCGGCAGGAGCGTGAGGCAGGTGAGCTCGAGGCCGAGGCCCACGCTCGGATGAAAGAAGTACTGCACGCTCAGCCCCGCGTCCGCGGCGAAGCTGAAGAACTCCTCGCTGCGCCCCTGGAGAGGTGGCTCGACATGGCCGGTGGCCTGGAGGTGGTAGGCGCCGACGCCAAGGAGCGGCCCCCATTCCCAGTGAAGACCGGCACCTGTTTGCCCGAGGTTCCAGCTGGCCCGGAGGAGCGCGAGCTCCTGGCGCACCCGGGCGGCGCCGCTTGCTGCGCGGAACTCGGCGCCGAAGAGGGGACCACCGAGGAGCAGGCCGAGACGGAAGCGCTCGTCGAGGCGGGTGTGCGCCCCGATCTGCGCGCCGACGCCGCCGCCCACCGGAGGCGTGAAGAGCACGAGCCCTCCTGTGCGCACGTGAAAGCGGGGCGGCTCCCGGGAGAAGCGGAGCACCTCGGGGGCGGGCGGCTGGGCCTCGACGCCGAGCACATCCCGAGCGGGCGCCTGGCCCGGGCCCAGCTCGAGGAGGCTTGCACGCAGCAGATCGACGGCGCGCACGGCGAGGAGCATCGGGCCATCGCTGGAGGGATCGATGAGGAGCTTTCGCGTGGTCGTCTTGCCGGTCACGCGATCCACGATGCACACCTCGGCCGCCGTGCCGCTCCCGTCGCGCCGCAGCGCAACGGCCGCAAAGGCCCCGCTCTCCTGCGCCTCTCGCTCGAGCTCCTCGGCCCCGGGCGATCGCGCGGCGCTCCCGAGCACGATGACCTCGAAGGACTGCAGCTCCAGCTCGGCGGAGAGCCGCCCGAAGGCCTCGAAGAGCGTGGCGTCGCGCGGGTCCGGTCGGACGACGAGCACGCGCTGCGCCCACGCCAGTCGAGGGCAGACGAGCAGCAGGAGCAGGACGAGGAGCGTTCGCGCTCGCCGGACCATGGATCAGGGCTGAGCGGCGAGCTGTCGAGCCGTCTTGGCGTGGACCCCGCTCGGATAGAGGCGCAGGTATTCTTGCGCCACGGCGCGCGCGGCGGCCGGTCCCTCGAGGCTCTGGACCGCGCGCATCTTCCCCGCGAGCGCTTCGGCGGCAAAGGCGCCGCCCGGCGCCTCGCGGAGGGCCGTCTCGTACCAGGTCCTGGCGCGCGCGGCGGCACCGCGGCTCTCGTGAAGGCGCCCGAGCAAGAAGGCCGCGCGGCTCCCCGCGGTCGATGCGTAGCGCGCGCGCAGGGCGAGCAGGGCCTGCTCGGCGAGCTCGTTCTGGCCCACGTAGCGAGCGGCGTCGGCCAGAGCGTTCAAGTCGGCGGCATCGCAGGAGGTGAGACAGCTCTGCGTGCCCCGCGCCGCGGCCTCCTGGACGACGCGCCGGAACTCGCCCTGGGAAACGAGCTTGCTCCAGGGCGGTCTGGTGCTCGGCGGGGCGACCAGGGGCGCCGGGGTTTCAGCGGAGCTCGGCGCCGGGGGAGCAGCGGGCTCCGGCGGCGGTGCCGCGACCTCGGCGAGCTGTCCCTGCGCCGCCGGAGGCGCGGGCTCGGGGCCTTGCGCCGCCGTGTCGGGGGCTTGCGCCGCCGTGTCGGGGGCTTGCGCCGCCGTGTCGAGGGCTTGCGCCGTCGTGTCGCTGACGTGCAGGGTCCTCGCCTGAGCGTCCCCCACAAAGCGCTGCCCCGCGCGCACGCTCACGGCGCCAGAGCCGGCGTAGCCCTCCACCTCGACCGCCCCCTCGCGCAGAATCACCTCGAGCCGCTCGCGGTCGGCGTCCCAGAGGAGCTCGAAGCGCGTGCCCACCACGCGGACCACGAAGGGACCCGCGACGAAGCGCCACTCGCTGTGCCCGGTGTGCGTGACCTCGGCTTCGACCCGGCCGCGCTCGACCGAGATGCGGGCGCCGCGCTCGTTTCTGGTCTCGTCGATACGAAGCCGCGTCCCTGACGCGGCCTGGATCCGCGTCTGATCGGAAAAGGTGATGGCGGCCGGGTGATCGACGGGTACGCGCACATAGCCGCTCTCGTTCACCGCGCCCTCGACGACGTAATCGAGACCTCGCTCCGCTCGCCAGAAGAAGAAAACGACCATCAGCACGCTCGCGGCGAAGGCGAGCGGAGCCACCCAGCGAACGACCACCCGCGCCTTGCTCGCGCGCGCCTGCGCCTCGTCGACGCGGCGCAGGAAGGCGGCGCGCGCCTCGCGGCGCTCCGGCTCGCTCAGCTGAGCGGCTCTCTGCAGGAGGGCCGCGACGGGATCGAGCTGTCGTTCGGGTTCGCTCATGGCCAACGTCCTTCACACCGGGACAGGAACTCCTGGAGGGCTGGCTCGCGCGCCTTGAGCAAGAACGCGCGCGCGCTCTCGAGCTCACGGCGCACCGTCGACTCGGACACGCCGAGCGCCGCGGCCGTCTCGAGCATCTCGAGGCCTTGCACGTGGCGCAGCACGAAGGCCATGCGCCGGCGCGTGCTCAGCCTGTCGAGCACACGGTGGAGGGCGCTGAGCACCTCGCGATGCTCGAAGTCGACGCGCTCGAAGGCGCGCTCGGGGAGCTCTCCGCTCGGGGAAAGGCCCACCCAGCGGCGTATCTTGCGCTTCCGGATCTCGAGCGCTGCCTGCCGCGCCGCCATGGACGCAAGATAGCCACGGAGGGCCCCCCCGTCCTGGATGCGCGCGGCCCCCTGGATCAGGCCGAGAAAGACCTCCTGGACCAGATCTTCGAGGATCGTATCGGGACCGAGGGCGCCATACAGCACACCTCGCACGAGACCCGAGTACCTGTCCCAGATGACGGCGAGGGCCTCCCGCTCTCCAGCGGCGGCGCCAGCGACCAAGCTCGCGTCCGACCGCCTGTCGGCGGGGAAGCGGGCCAAGGTGGGTCCGGGCGGCGGGGCGGAGCGCGTGGGTTGAGCCACTCGCTCCTAGTTACTTGGGGGCATCCCGAGCCTCCAGAAAAATTCGCCCGCCGCCAGGACGCTGGATCGGAGCAGGCAACTCGGAGCATTTGGGTTGCGCTCCCGGGCGTCGCCCCGCAGCTTTGCCCTGTTCGCCATGCGCCTCTCCTGCCGCACCTGGCTGCTCCGAGTCGCCGCGCTCTCGGCCTTGGCCTGGGGGCTCTCCTGCGAGGATCAGCTCATCCAGACGGCCACCCGACCCCCGGGGAACGCGGGTGTCGGCGGCAGCTCTCCTACGCTCACGGAGCTCGCCTGCGACGGCGAGCCGCCCGCGGCGGAGCTCCCTCCGGGGGCCGCCTTCGGAGAGGGAGAGGAGCTCGCGAGTTCGCCGCTCGTCAGCGCGAGCTACGGCGCGCTCGAGGGCCCCGGTCTCTCGATCACGGCGCGCGATACCTTCCGCGTCCACGTCAACGGGGATCTCATCGCCGCGAGCGAGTCGGCGCGCGCTCCGATCTTCGTGCCCCTCTCCTTGTTGCCGGGAGAGAACGTGATCGCCGTGAGCGTTCACGCCGCAGTCGGGACCCCCGCGGCGCTCATCCACCTCGACGAGCTCGAGCGCAGTTATGGGAGCGGCAGCGACTGGAAGCTGAGCACAGCGCCGGAAGGAGACTGGACCGCGCCCGGCTACGACGACAGCGGCTGGACGGCGGCGCGCGAGCTGGGGAGCGCTGGCGATCTGCCGGGCTGCGATCCCGAGGCGGCGTTCCCCGCGAGCACGGAGGCGCGCTGGATCGGGCCCGCGCCGGGGACGCGGGGGCCCATCGCCCTCCGCAAGGTGATACGGGTCGAGGCGATCGGCTTTGGCGAGGGCACCACGGGGGGCGCGGGGGCGACGCCCGTGCTTGTCTCGAGCTGGACCGAGCTCGAGGCGCTCGCCCGCTCGGACGAGCCGGCCGTGATCTTGCTCGCCGAAGGCCTCTACGACTTCCGCCGCACGGGATCGGAGGTCCAGGACATCGAGGTCTGTCCCAGCACCTGCTCGGAGGAGCCCGAGAAGACGTTCCAAGAGGTCCTCACCGGGGATGCGACCTGCGAGCGTCCGCTCGTCGGGGCGACGCGGAACCATCGCGTCCTCCAGTTCGGCTCCAACAAGACCGTCGTCGGGCTCGGCCGCGGCGCGGCGCTGCCGGGCGTGAACATGGATCTCAACCAGAGCGAGAACGTGATCATCCGCAATCTCGCCCTCTACGATCTGAACTCGAACGTGCACGAAGCGGGCGATGCGTTCACGCTGACCCAAGCCTCCAGGGTCTGGATCGATCACACGACCATCCAGCGGATCGGCGACGCCTTCGCCGACGTCCACGCGGGCACGAGCGGGGTCACCTTCTCCTACGGCCATTTCGACGGCAGCAACGAGGCCGAGTGCGGCGGCCGCGAGCGCTGGGCCTGCACGATCACCGACGCCGAGGTGACGATGCACCACTGTCGCTTCGATGAAGTGAGGACGCGCGCCCCCCTCGCCACCGGCCCCCGAGCGCGCGCCCACCTCTTCAACAATGTGTTCTCGAACATCTCGGACTGGGCGGTCGGCGCCGCCTGTGAGGGGCAGGTGCTGCTCGAGGCGAGCGTGTTCGAGAACGCCGAGGCAGCGACGCGGCGCTCGGACTGCAGCGACGGGACGGGCCGGGGACTCCTCCTGGCCGTCCCTGGCTCGAACCTCTACCGCGACGAGAGCGGCGTTCACCTGGGGGGAGACGGGGAGCCAGCGGATGACGTCTTCGAGCCCCCCTACGACTACACGCCCGAGCGGGCGAGCGACGCGTTGCCCCAGGTGATCTCTCGCGCCGGCGCCGGAGGGCCCTGGGCGCTGCCGCTCGCACGCGAGTAAAAAGGGTGGGGTCGTGTCTCCTGGAGCGCGGAGCCGATGAAGCGCCCGCGGGGGCAGCTCGAGGCGCCGGGTTGCGGTAAGGTCGTGAGCCGGGCGCAGGCACGGCGGCGCTCGCGGTTGAGCCCGCCCTGTCGCCCCGGCAAGAACACCCCCATGGCCGATTTGAACGATCCCGCGCGCCTCGCCGAGCTGCACCACGTGCTGCTGCGCGACGACGCGGACGCCATCCTGGACGCCTGCGTCGAGCGGGCGGCCGAGCTCGCCCGGGCGCCGATGGCGCTCGTGAGCCTGGTGGTCCGACACATCCAGCTGTTCCGCGCGCACCGGGGCCTGCCGCCCGACCTGGGCGTCAGCTGCGCGACCTCACGGAGCAGCTCGTTCTGCCAGCTCGTGGTGCGCCACGAGAAGCCGCTCGTTGTCGAGGACGCCGTGCACGACGAGCGCGTGCCCAAGGAGCTGGTGGAGCGTTACGGCATCCGCGCGTACGCGGGAGTGCCGGTGCGGGTGCGACGGCACGTGGTCGGTTCGCTCTGCGTGATTGACCTCGTCCCGCGCACGTTCGAGCCCGGCGTCGTCGAGGGCCTCCATCGGATCGCCGCCGAGGCCGGCGCGCGGCTCGAGGCGCTGGAGAGCGACACGCCGCCGCCGAGCCGCACCGCGCGGGAGCGCCTCGCCCGGTTCGGGCAGACCGCGCGCGCGCTGGAGCGCGCGCTCATGGCCATCGCTCCCGTGATCGCCGAGGCGCAGCGCGCGGCGGCGACGCTGCCGGAGGCGCCGCAGCTCGCGCCGGGCCCGGACGATCTGCGCGCGGCGGTCGACTGCTACCGGGACATGTTCGCGATCGCGGCCGAGCTGGCCGACGACGCCATGGCCCTCTCGCGCTCCGCTCCGGCCGAGGCGGCGTCCGAGCTCGCCCAGGCGACGCGGTCCCTCACGCGGGACATGGTCGAGATCAGCCCGCTCGTCCGGCTCGCCGAGAGCGTGCTCGAGGGCACGCTCGACGAGGGCGCCGCCGCGAGGGCAGCGCACGTCGTGCGGGACGCGTTCGCGGCGCACGAGACCGCGACCGCCGCGGTGCGCCGGATCATCACCACCGTCGAGCGCGCGCGAACAGCGGAGGCGTGGTGAAAGGCCGAGCGTACCAGCTGCTCCGCTCCTGTCTCGGCGACAAGGACCCTCCGAACGCGCGCGACGCGTTCATCTATGCGCGGGTCATCATGCGCGCGCGCGTCGTGCCCGAGGAGATCACGCCGACGCTCGACGACCCCGCCATCGAGCGCCGGCTGGAGAGCGCGCTGCAAGACATCGTCCGCCGCGCGTAGGGAGGGGCCGTCGGCCCCTCGCGCCGTCAGGCTCCGAGAGAGACGCCCACGGGTGGAGTGACGGGTGATCCCGCGCGGGATCGCGCGGATCGCGAATCGTGTGGATCGCGAATCGTGTGGATCGCGCGTGCAGGCCTCGGTGGCTCTCCCACTTTCACCTTCACCCGTCGCGCCGGGCCTGCTATGCAGTGGGTTGCCTTCTTTGCCGATGTCCTTGCTTGACGCCCGCGATAGAGGCCGGGCGCGCCGTGCAAGGCGCCTTCCTTGGAGAATTACGATGACCCATGACTTGACCCCCGGACGGTTCACCGGGCCGAAGTGGACGCGCGGTCTTCTGCAGCTCGCCTTGCCGGCGATGGTGCTGCTCGCATGCGGCGGCCCGTCGGAAGACTCGGCATCAGGCGGCGGCGACGCATCGAGCGTGGCGTCGGCGTCGACCTCCTCGGGCGGCGGCGTCGACACGACGGCGTCGGCCTCCTCGGGCGGCAACGGCGGCTCGGGCGGCAACGGCGGCTCGGGCGGCAACGGCGGCTCGGGCGGCAACGGTGGCAATGGCGGCTCGGGCGGCAATGGCGGCTCGGGCGGCAACGGCGGCTCGGGCGGCTCAGGCGGCAATGGCGGCTCGGGCGGCTCAGGCGGCAATGGCGGCTCGGGCGGCTCAGGCGGCAATGGCGGCTCGGGCGGCAACGGCGGCTCGGGCGGCGCGGCCGGAAACGGCGGCTCAGGCGGCGTCGGCGGCGACGATGCGTCGACCGTGGCCTCCTCGTCGGCCTCCTCGGGCGGCACGAGCGGCGCTGGCGGCACAGGAGGCGATGACGCGTCGACCGCCGCGTCCTCGTCGGCGTCCTCGAGCGGTACCGGCGCTTCGACGTCGACCGTGGCCTCCTCGTCGGCCTCCTCGAGCAGCGCCGGTGGCACGGGCGGCGGCGATGCCTCGACGTCGACCGTGGCCTCCTCATCGGCCTCGTCCGGCAGCGGCGGCGCGGGCGGCGGCGATGCCTCGACGTCGGCCGTAGCATCCTCGTCGGCCTCCTCGGGCGGCGGCATGGGTGGCGGCGATGCCTCGACGTCGAGCGCGACCACCGCCTCGAGCGGCACGAGCTCGACCACCTCGACCGGCACGGGCCCCCTCGCGAGGACGCCGGTGGAGCGGCACGGCCGCCTGAAGGTGAGGGGCAACCGCGTCGTCGACGAGCACGGCGAAGAGCTCCAGCTCAAGGGCATGAGCATGTTCTGGAGCGTCTGGGAGGGCGAGAAGTTCTACAACACGTCCGCCGTCGACACGCTCGTGAACGACTGGGATGCGACCGTCGTCCGCGCCGCGATGACCGCCAACACATCGCGGCTCGGCTACGTCAACAACCCGGACGCGGAGAAGCGGAAGGTCAAGGCGATCGTCGACGCCGCCATCGCCAGAGGCATCTACGTGATCGTCGACTGGCATGATCATGACGCCATCCAGAACAAGGAGGCCGCGAAGCGCTTCTTCCGGGAGATGGCGGCGGAGTACGGCGATGAGCCCGCCGTGATCTTCGAGGTGTTCAACGAGCCCGACACCGAGACCTGGGCGCAGGTGAAGGCGTATGCCGAGGAGGTGATCCGGGAGATCCGCGGCGCCGGCTCCGACAACCTCGTGATCGTCGGGTCGCCGAACTGGTCGCAGGACGTGGACGTCGCCGCCAACAACCCGATCACGAGCCACGACAACATCGCCTACACGCTCCACTTCTATGCGGCGACGCACAAGGATTGGCTGCGCGCCAAGGCGACGACCGCGATGACCAAGGGCCTCGCGCTGTTCGTCACCGAGTGGGGCACCTGCGCTTCCACCGGGGACGGCGCGCTGGATCTCGCCGAGGCGCAGCGGTGGCTCGACTTCATGGCCGGCAACAGCATCAGCTGGCTCAACTGGTCCATCGTCGACAAGGCCGAGTCCTGCGCCGCGCTCAGGCCCGGCGCGAGCGCCGGCGGCCCGTGGTCGGATGGCCAGCTGACCGAGTCGGGGCGGTGGGTGAAGCAGAAGATCCAGGCGCCTTGACGCGGGAAGCCCGCCGAGGGGCGCCGTCGAGGCCGGGGGCGCTCCGCCCGGGTCGGTCGCGCGGCGCCACCTCGCCTCGGGCGCGGACAGCGAAGCTCCCGCGGCGCGCTTTCCGTTCCTTCGAGGCCTCCTCGAAGACCAGAGTCTAGCCCTCTCGCCTTCGCCTCGTTCACCAGGCGATCCGCGCTCGATCGGCTCACTCCCGCGCTTCCTCATCGACGACATTGCCCGAACTCGGTGGATGAGTCAGGGTTTCGGCGACGCACACGGCCGCGCCTGCTCGGCGCGGTGACGGCGCGATGAAGGGATATGTCCTGTCCCTTCATCCCACTTCGTCCGGTCCTCGACAGAGGTCGTCTTCTCCCTCGAATCCCCCGCGCGAGCCGGTGCGCTCGCGACACGGGGAGACGCCCGGCCGAGACGAGACAGGACGAGACGTCGATGCGCACCCTGGACACGCGCTGTCTTTCTGAAGATCGGATGACTTGAAGAGACTCGAACGATGCCGGGCGGAACCGCGTCGAGCGTCGGCGCTCGCGACATCCGCTCATCGCAGGTCGGACGAACATGCCGGCGACCCGCGGTGTCCCGCGAGGACGCTGGATCGCTCCGCCTGTCATTCACTCGCGCAGCAGCGAAGGAGGCTTCCTCGTGATGGTTAGAGCTCGTTCTGAAGACCCGCGCACGGGCGAGATCGGGGCGTGCATCCTCGTCGTCCTGATGGGTCTATCGTCAACCGCCGGCTGCTGGCCCGAGGGACGCGAGCCACCGTGCTCGGGATGCGGGAGGCCCGGACCGTCTTCGTCGCTCGGGAGCGGCGGGGCTTCGTCGCTCGGGGACGGCGGCTCAGCATCGCTCGGGGACGGCGGGTCTTCGTCGCTCGGGGACGGCGGGTCCTCGTCGCCGGTCACGCCCGGGAGCGGCGACTCGCCGTCGGATCCGCCGGACGACGGCGCGACGCCCGCGCCAGCCACTCCGCCGCCGTCCGTCGGCTCGCTCCGAGGCGTCGCCGTCCCGGAGCCGCGCGACCTGTCCCGCTACGTCAAGAGCAGGGAGACGGCCGTGGCCCTCGGAAAGGCGCTGTTCTGGGACATGCAGGTCGGCAGCGACGGCGTGGCGTGCGCGACGTGCCACTTCCACGCCGGCGCCGACCACCGCAAGCGAAACCAGATCAACCCGGGTATCAACAACCAGGATCCCGAGCGGCGCACGAGGTTTGAAGCCACGAGGTCGGACGGGAAGGGCGGACCGAACTACGCGCTCGTGGCGAGCGACTGGACCTTCCGCCGCGACTTCCCCGCGGATGCCGATGACGTCATCTCTTCGCAGGGGGTGTTCCACGCTCGATTCAACGGCATCGTGCCCGGGAGCGAGAAGGACGACTGCACGCTGCTGCCGGACGTCTTCCAGGTGCAAGGGGTGAACGTGCGGCGCGTCGAGCCGCGGCAGACGCCCACCGTCATCAACGCAGTGTTCAACTTCCGCAACTTCTGGGACGGACGCGCAAGCAACCATTTCAACGGAGTGAACCCGTTCGGCAGGCGAGATCCGGACGCCGCCGTCCACGCCGTGCGCGATGGCGTCCTGGTCCGCGAGAGGGTCGACCTGGAGAACTCGAGCCTCGCATCTCAGGCCGTGGGCCCGCCGGTCAACCCCTTCGAGATGTCGTGTGAGGGGAGGACGTACGCTGACGTCGCCGCGAAGCTCTTGCCGCGCAGGCCGCTCGCTCTCCAGATCGTGGACCCCACGGACAGCATCCTCGGTGAGCTCCGGGATTCGAGCGGAAAAGGGCTCGCTCCGTCCTATGGGCAGCTCGTCGAAGAGGCCTTCATGGACGCGTACTGGCGGTCGGATCAGCGCGTCGGCGATCGGCCGCTCGTGGAGGCGAACTTCTCGCTCTTCTTTGGCCTCGCCATCCAGCTCTACGAGGCCACGCTCGTGTCCGACAACAGCCGGTTCGATCGCTTCGCCGACGGGGACAGCGCCGCCCTGAGCGACGAGGAGCGCGCGGGGCTCGCGATCTTCCAGGGCAAGGGCAGGTGCATCAACTGCCACCATGGCCCCGAGTTCACCAGCGCCGCCACCCGCCCGCAGCGCGAGGAGCAGGTGGGCGGCTTGATCTCGCGGATGCGGGTCGGGGACGGCGGCGCCGCGCTGTACGACAGGGGCTACTACAACATTGGCGTTCGACCGAGCGAGGAGGACATCGGCGTCGGGGGGGTCGACCCCTTCGGTCATCCGTTCTCGTTCGCGCGGCAAGGGAAGCTGCTCGCCACGGGCGAGGGCGCCCCGGACGTATTCGGCATCAACCCGGCGTCGTTCGAGGTCGAACCAGGGGTGCCGATCGCATCGGGCGAGCGCGATGCGGTCGACGGCGCCTTCAAGGTCCCGACGCTCCGGAACATCGAGCTGACGGGCCCCTATTTCCACAACGGAGGCGCGCTGACGCTGCGGCAAGTCGTCGAATTTTACAACCGTGGCGGCGGCCGGCGAGAACGGGAGGGCGGTGACACCACCGGGTTTGGGACCAACGGGACGAACCTGGCTCCGAACATTCAGCCGCTCGGGCTGACGGAAGATGAGAAGAAGGCGCTCGTGGCGTTCCTGGCGACGCTCACGGACGAGCGGGTCCGGTTCGAGGAGGCGCCGTTCGATCACCCGCAGCTGTTCGTCGTCGACGGTCACTTCTGGAATGAATGGACCGTGGTGGATGACGGCACGGGGCGTGCTCGCGAGAAGATCAAGGAGGTGCCGGCGGTCGGTGCCGCGGGGCGCAGGCCGAAGGACCTCCCTGGGCTTGCGCCTTTCAACCCGCTCTGAGCGCCCCGGCGATCCCAACCTGGGCGATCCCAACCTGGGTCGGCGCGATCCTGCGGCGATCCCAACCTGCGGCGATCCCAACCTGGGTCGGGTCGCCCGGTTCCGCTCAACCTGGGTCGGGTCGCCTCAACCTGGGTCGGGTCGCCTCAACCTGGGTCGGGTCGCCTGGGTCGGGTCGCCTCCGGGTCGCCTCAACCTGGGTCGGGTCCGCTCTGGGTCGGGTCCGCTTCAACCTGGGTCGGCTCCGGTCGCCTCAACCTGGGTCGGGTCCGCTGGTCGGGTCCGCTCTGGGTCGGGTCCGCTTCAACCCGGGTCGGCTCCCCCTGGGTCGGCTCCCCCTGCCTTCTTCCGGAGCGCCGCGAGCCTCGACGGCCGCACCAGCAGCCCGCCCACCGTCTGATCCGCGACGAGCTCCGCGATCTGCTCCGGCCCGTAGCCCAGCGCCGCCGGGTCGCTGGCCGCGAGCGGATGCACGCGCGCTCCTCCCTCGGGACGGCACCAGTTCTGCACGCTCTCGTCCTGCGCCAGCACCGTCAGCGCGCACAGGTAGGCGTCCACCTCGCGGAACCTCCCCTCCCCCATCCCGCGCCCCACCATCGCGGCCACGGCCTCGGTCAGCGCGCGCCGCTCGGCCCAGTACGTCGCGAACGCCGCCGGATCCCGCTCGCTGAACCGGTGGATCTCCGTGATCTCCAGCGGAAACCCGCACACCGTCTGCACGTCGAAGCGCACGAAGCGCCATAGCTGCACGTCCGCCGTCTCGCCGGCCGCCTCGAGGCTCCGCGCGTACGACAGCGGCAGCCGGTTCACCTGCTGCAGGATCTCCGCGACGATCAGCTCCTTGCGCCGGAACCAGTAGTACAGCGACGACTGCCGGAGCCCCGCCGCCTGCGCGACCTCCAGCATCGACACCTCGGCCACCCCCCGCTCGGCGAACAGCCGTCCCGCCACCTGCAGAATCTGCTCCCGCGGCGCGAGATCGCTCCGCTGCGGCGCCTTGCGCGGCCGGCCCATGCGGCGCGGGCTCCCCTCGGCCTTCTGCTCGCCTCCGGCGTTCCGCCTCCCTTCCGCCGGCTGCCTTCCTTCGGCGCTGCGCCTGCCGCCGGTCTTCGGAGGAGGAGCCATCTCTGTCTTCATCGTCATCGTCCGAGGTGGCCACCACGCAACCGCGCGATCGCCGTCGCGCCCTCATGCCGCCTCGCCCTCCCGCGCGTCAATCGGCTCCGCGCTCGCCTCGATCGGACCTGAGCGGAGGCCGCCGGAAGCGCCGAACGGGACGCGAGCCGGGCGCCCCGTCACGAGAGCGCGACGCGGATCAGTCCTCGAATCGAACGTTGTCCAGATAGTAGGAGCCGGAGTTGGGGGGCACGGTGAGCCTGAGCTTCAGCTTCACGTCGCTCGGCCCTGCGTTGAGCGCGGCCTGGATCGCCGGGAGCGTCGGGAGCGGGAACGCGACGGTGTTGAATGCGCCCCGGGTGAGGCCGTTGAGACTGACCAGCCCGACCGACAGCTGGGAGATGCTGGCGGACGGGATCTCGATAAACACCTGGAGGGCGCCGTTGTTCGCCGGGGCCGGCACGGCGACGGGCAAGAAGAGATCGACCTTGATCTTGTCCCCAACCGGCGTGAGGCCCGAGGTGCTGAAGATCGGGCTGATGATCTCGCTTTGCCAGAGCGAGCTCCTGATCTCCAGCGACGAGATGCCCTCCCTCACTCGGCCCGTGTGGGTCGCGAGCTGGGCGTCCGGCGACGTCCACGCGCCCGGCGTCTCGAACCCGAGGATCGGGTTGTTGAGCAGGTACTCGGTCATCACCTGCTGGCGGAACGGGAGGAACACGTTGATGAGGGCCGGCGAGATCATGAAGCGCTGCGGACCGCTCGGGTTGCTCGGGTCGACAGGCTCCGTCCTCTCGGAGGTGTGGGTGAAGACCAGGGTGCTCGGAAACGGAGCGGACAGGCCTACATCGAAGGTGCTCGACGGGTCGCCATTACGGTCAGCCGGCTCGTGGCACCCCGAGCACGCGAGGGTCTGCGCGCGCCCGACGATCTGGTCGACGGACAGGTTGCCGGGCGTGCCGGACAGGTCGCTGCCCATGGCGGCCAGCTGGTTCTCGATGTTGGTCCGGAGGGTCGACGTCCCGGTGCCGAGCGCGTTCAAGTAGTTGTTCTGGAGGGGGATCATCAGGCTCTCGCCCCCGTTGATCGCATCGGGCAGGGCCGACGGGTAGCCGAAGCGGTTGATATCGTCGGCAGCCGCGAGCCGCTCCACCGCGCCTGGAAAGATGTTGTGCCGGAAGTCCGTGACCCGCGGGTCGCTCGATGCGGCGGGCGAGAAGAGCCTCGCGCCCGGGTTGTCCTTGACGAAGGACGGGACGATATTGAGCGAAGGGCTGCCGCTCGTGCCGTGGACGAGCCTGAACTCACGGAGCGACCAGGCTTCCGGCGACCCCGTGCCGTTCAGGAACTCGTTGGTTCGGATCTGGCCGCGGTCGGGCCCCGCGGCGTGGCCGTAATGGTCGATGTGGAAGACGGGCTCGAACCCGGGCAGGCCCAGGAAGTAGAACTGCCAGAGCTCGATCCTCCGCGTCGCCACGCTCTTCGCGGGATCCGACTGGTTCAGCCAGAACTGGACGACCGGGAGGCAAGCTTCCCGGCCGAGGCTCGGGTTCGGGTTCGGCAGCCGGCCCTCGAAGATGATGAAATTCCGATTGAAGTTGCCGGCATCCGTCCGGCCGCTGCGCCTCGCGAAGACGATCCGGTACTCCCCGCAATTGGAGCCGTCCGGCGGGGCGAGGTCGAAGCGGTTCGAGAGCGTCGTGGCCATGTACGCGCTGTCGGCGTTCGGGTCGGCGAAAGGATCGTTCGCGGCTTCGTCCGCAGTACGCGGGCAGAGGACCGGCCACCCGTTGATCGAGCCGGTGGGTTGCTCGGCCGGGGCCGAGGAGCCGGGGGGGTAGATATCGGCGGTGTTGGCCGGCACATCGTCGCAGTGCGGGGCGGAGAAGAAGGTCGCTGTCGCGGCTGTCCGGTGGGTGTCCATGAACTGACGGAACAGCGTGAGGGGCGTCCGGCCCGTGGCCCCCGACTGGTTGATCAGCTGCTGCAGCACCGTCTGCAGCGTGAAGCTGGACACGATGTCGACGTCCGTGACGACGAGTGACTTCCGCGGATCGATCGGGAACGGCAGCGTGAGCTGCTGGGCGGCCGCGGCGATCTCGCTCTCCGCGAGCTCGGCCAGCTCACCGGCCCCGGCCAGCCCGCCGTCCTCCGGCCTGAAGTCCGAGCACGCGGCAGGAAGGAGGGCGAGCGTGGCCAGCGCGGCGTTTCGCGTTCTCCGCCTCGCACGGGCAGAGCCGGGACCAGACCATGAGCGCACCGAAATGCTCGAACTCGAATGCTTGAACAACATGAGACCTCCTGTAGAAGATCACGGTGACGGGCCGCGCCCCCGAGGGGCGCCCGCGATCAGGGAGCGGGCGTGACGCTGAGCGCGCCCTTGGCGCTGAGGGACGCCTTGTAGCTCCCGGGCGCAGGATAGGTGATGTGGAACACGGCGCTATTGGGCGAGAGGGTCTTCGTCTCCCCCGACGCCAGCGCGCCGCCCTCCGGCTTCCAGAACTGCGTGCACGCATCCGACTGCCCAGCCGTGTGCGTCTGGACGAGCACGCAGGCGTCTCCACCGCTCTGGTTCGCGATTGTCTGGCTGACCTGGTACGTGAGCTCAAGGGCATCACCGCCGGCCGCCGCGAGCTCGGTCGCTGCATTCCATGAGGTCACGCCGGTCGCGCCACACTTCAGGTACCAGTGGCTGGGCGCGCCGGCGCAGGCGGGGATCGGCGCTGCCGCCGTGCCGCGGGTCACCTTGACCGTCGCCTCGGACGACGAGACCCCGAGCAACGAGATGGCGAGGTCCGCGTCGCGATCAACGAACGTATGACCCCAGGGGAGCGCCTCGCGCGAGGCGTCTGCCTGAAGATGAGCGAAGTCGATGATCGGCCACGAGGGCGTCATGTTGACGATGCCCTTCGGGCTCCCCTCCAGCGGGCCTCGGTGCACGAGGATCCCGCGAGCGACCGGCGCGTTTGCCGTGAACCCGTCGACCCTATCGGGGGTGGACTGACGATATTGATCGAAGCCGATCGGCTGACGATATTCGACCTGGTACGTCTCGTCCCCGCCGGGGATGGGGATGACGAGCCGCTGCACGCCCGTCGAGATGACCTCGATCGGCTTGACGCTGACGATGGAGGTCCCGCTCGCGCTCACGGTCGCCGTGTTCTCCGGATTGAACCAGCCGAACAGCGCCTTCTCCGGAGCACTGTAGTGCATGTACCCCCCACCCACCGGGCTGAACGAGTCTCCCATATCTTGGACGCAGCTCGTGTTCCCCGCGTTGAGCTGACCGGGGTTGGCGCACCAAGGCAGATTGGGCTGCGCGCAGGTCGTGCTCATCGGCGCCCAGTTGCCAGCGCTGTCGGCGCAATTCAGCACATTGGCGTGGACCAGGCCCATGCTGTGCCCCAGCTCGTGCGCATACGTGCCAGCGTCGGTGGGGCTGGGATACCACGTGTGGGACCCCGAGGAATAAGCGCCGGCACAGCTCGACGGAAACCCGTTGAAAAAGTGCATCGTGTTATCGTAGTTGGCCTCCACGTAGCCCCCGAGGTTCGCGGCCGCTTGCCTGCCCAGCGCCATGTGCAGGCCGAGATCGCAGATCGTGGGCATCTCCGCGTTGATCGTGTACCAGCCGTAATAGTCCCCGTCGGGGTTGATGTGGCCGGTCAGGTTCATCTTTCCGTACGAGGCTTCAATGAAGAAGTTGTTGGCCGAATCCGGGTCGTTGAAGAGGCGGTCCCGCACGTCATTGATGGTGTAGGTCGGAGCCGGGCTGTTCTTGAATCGGATGAAGATCGCCGCGACCTTGAAGCCGCCGACGATGGCCGGCTGCTGGACGGCGGAGATCGACTCGACCTCCTCCGCCTCACCCTCCTCCGTCGCAGCGCTGCAGGCGGAGAGCGCGAGGCAGAGAACAAGAAACCCGCTGCGATGGGCGGACAAAACGTTGCGCATTGTGCCTCTGTGATGTCGGAAAAAGCGCGTGACAACAGCGGACGCGAGCGTGTCTGGAATCACGGACTCCAGACCTCGAACCCACGCGCAGGCTCGGGGCTCACGACGTGACGAGCCGCCAGGCCGCCTTCGAAGGGAGCGGGCCCGGGGGAGAGTCCAGTCGCTTCGGAGACGTCAAGCCCCAGCCGCGGGACCTGCGTGGGCCAGGTTCATTGCACCCGCTCCTGCTCACTGGATGCGGTCAGGCCCGGTCGCCCTTCATGAAATCGTAACGTCCTCATCGATTCCGGGACGAATCCGCCGCACAAGGGGCGCCGTAGTTCCGTCCCGGACCGCTGCCATGGAAATTCTCGTGGCATCGATTTTTTGACGCTGATCGTCTTCGGGGACCGGTGGCCGGCGAGCTCTCCGCCGCCTCCCCCCTGCGTCTCCTGCGTTTCCAGCCGGAGATGGCCGCGCCCATCGTCTCCCACGTGTCAGCGGAGATCCTGGTCGACGAGCCCGATCGGATCGCCGCCGAGGTGGTCCGGGCGATCTACCGCAGGTCCACGCGCAGTTTCATCGGCGCCCACCCGGTGTTCGAGCGCAGCATCCAGAAACGCTCCCGGGTTGGCCTGGCGCTGGCGCAGCATCCAGAAACCCTCCCGGGTTGGCCTGGCGCTGGCGCAGCATCCAGAAACCCTCCCGGGTTGGCCTGGCGCTGGCGCAGCATCCAGAAACCCTCCCGGGTTGGCCTGGAGCCACGCTCCGGCGAGGACGACGAGGGCGTCGGCAGTGAACCCGACATTGACGGCGCGAGGGGCCTCGAGCTGGATCGACCGGGCGCTCCCGAGCCTGGAACCTGGGAGGCCTATCTGACAAGGTGATCGTCTCGGGGGGGATCGGCCGCCTCAGCTCTGCGATCGGTGCGGGACGATGTCGTTGGCGATGATCTCGCCGAACGGCCCCGTGAGGTTCGGGCGGACGCCTGCGGCCCTCCGCTCGACGGGGAGCCGCGGGAAGAGCAGCTCGGCGACCCGATAGGCCTCTTCGAGGTGCGGGTACCCCGACAGGATGAACGTCTCGATCCCGAGCTCCGCGTACTCCTTCATGCGGCGCGCGACCGTCTCCGCGTCGCCCACGAGCGCCGTTCCGGCCCCGCCGCGCACGAGGCCCACGCCGGCCCAGAGGTTCGGGCTCACCTCGAGGGCGTCGCGCCGCCCCTTGTGCAGCGCCGCCATGCGCCGCTGCCCCTCGGAGTCGAGGCGCCCGAAGGCCTGCTGCGCCGCTGCGATGGTGCTGTCGTCGAGGTGCCGGATCAGGTCGTTCGCGGCGGCCCACGCCGCCTCGGCCGTCTCGCGGACGATGACGTGAAGGCGGATCCCGAAGCGCACCGCGCGCTGCTCCGCGGCCGCGCGGCGGCGCACGTCCGCGATCTTCTCGGCCACGGCGGCCGGAGGCTCTCCCCAGGTCAGATAAACGTCGACGTGGCGCGCCGCGAGCGCGTGCGCCGCGGGCGACGACCCCCCGAAGTAGAGCGGCGGGTGCGGCGCCTGGAGCGGCGGAAACAAGATCTTCGCGCCCTTCACGCGCAGGTGCTGCCCCGTGAAGTCGACCGTCTCGCCGGCCATGACGCGCCGCCAGATGCCGAGGAACTCGTCGGTGACGACGTAGCGCTCGTCGTGCTTCAGGAAGACGCCGTCCCCCTCGGACTCCGCCGGATCGCCGCCGGTCACGACGTTGACGAGCAGGCGGCCGTCCGACAGGCGATCGACGGTGGACGCCATGCGGGCGGCCCACGTGGGCGAGACGACGCCCGGCCGCACGGCGACGAGGAAGCGAAGCCGCTGCGTCAGCGGGATCATCGCCGACGCGACCGCCCAGGCGTCCTCGCACGATCGCCCGGTGGGGACCAGCACGCCGTGATAGCCGAGGTCGTCGGCGGCCTGCGCGATCTGACGAAGATAAGGGAGCGTGACGGGGCGCGCGCCCTCGGCGGTGCCAAGATAGCGGCCGTCCCCGTGCGTTGGGAGAAACCAGAAGACGTTCATCGATGGAGAAGCTCCTCGCCCGTGGGTCGCCGGGTCAGGCGCGCGAGAGCACGATCCGCACCGCGCGCCGCCGCGCGCTCGAGCCCGCGGCGCCAAGGAACCTCGCCGGGCAGGCCGCCGCGACGCCGCTGCTGCCCCAGCAACACCAACTGCGGATCGACTGCTGATGAAGCAGCAATCGACGGCTCCTCCACGGGGCCTCCCCGGCGGAGCGCCGCGCCTCGACCTGGCACAGGGGCTGCTGGACCAAACTCACCACCTCGCCTCCGTCACAGATGCAATTTTGCATCGAACATAGAATTCTTGCGTGCTGACGTGGGTTGTAGAGGAGGCGAAAGAGCCCTCATGAGCAGGTACATCTCGTTCACGACGATCCGCTCCGCGCTGCTGGGCTGCGCAGCTCTCTCGAGCTTGTTGCTGCTCGGGTGCGGCCGCGACGGGGGCGAGGTGGGCGCCACGGGCGAGAAGGCGGCGAACGCCGGACAGGCGGCCGAGGACACGCGGGCGGCGGTGGTGGTCCGGCTGGGGTACCAGAAGATCGGCACGCCGTTTCTCCTCAAGGAGCGCGCGGAGGCCCTGACGAGGGCGCTCGAGGCGAGGAACGCCCGCGCCGAGTGGGTCGAGTTTCAGGCCGGTCCTCCGCTGCTCGAGGCGATGCGCGCGGGCGCCGTGGACGTCGGCCACGTCGGCGAGACGCCGCCTGTGTTCGCGCAGGCGGGCGGCGTGCCCTTCATCTATGCCGCCACCGACGCGCCGGCGCCCAGGGCCGAGGCGATCGTCGTCAAGAAGGACTCTCCGATCCGAACGCTCGCGGCCTTGAAAGGCAAGCGCGTCGCCCTCAACCGCGGCTCCAACGTGCATTACCTGCTGGTTCGGGCCCTCGAGAGCGCCGGGCTGACGCTGGACGACATCCAGGTCGTCTTCCTGGCGCCCGCCGACGCGCGGACCGCGTTCGAGGGTGGCAATGTCGATGCCTGGGTGATCTGGGATCCTTTCCTGGCAGCGGCCGAGCTCGCCGGGGCCCGTGTCCTCCAGGACGGCGAGGGGCTCGTCGACAACCGCCTCTTCTATGTCGTCCGGCGAGAGTTCGCGGAAGAGCAGCCGGCGATCTTGCAGATCGTGTTCGACGAGTACCGCGCCCTGAGCGCCTGGGAGGACGGGCACCGCGAGGAAGCCTCGCAGATCCTCGCGAGATCTTCGGGGATCTCGTACGAGGCGTTCCTGCGGTCCGAGCACCGGCGCGCGTTCCAGATCCTGCCGATCACGCCCGAGATCGTGCAAAGGCAGCAAGCCATCGCCGATACGTTCCACAAGCTCGCGATCATCCCGCGCGACATCCGCGTCGAGGAGGCGCTCCTGCCGGGCGCCGCGATCGTCGGAGGCGCGCGATGACGGCCGGCGAAGCGCCGATCCGAGGCGGCGCGGCGCGCGGGTTCGGCGTGCGCATCGCGCCCTGGCTGGCCCCGCTGGCCCTCGTGATCCTCTGGGAGGTCCTGTCGCGGCTGCAGATCATCCCGAAAAGCCTGCTGCCGTCGCCCGTCGAGGTGCTCGTGGCCGCGTCGAACGCCACGAGGAGCGGCGATCTGCCCGCGCACCTCGGCGTGAGCGCGCTGCGGGCGGCCGGCGGGCTCGTCGTCGGCGCCGCCGTCGGGCTCGCGCTCGGCCTCGGCACGGGGCTCTCGCGCCCGCTGCAGCTGGTCATCGACGGGCCGCTGCAGATGCTCCGGGCGATCCCCGCGCTGGCGCTCGTGCCGCTCGTGATCCTGTGGTTCGGGCTCGGCGAGACAGCGAAGCTCTTCATCGTCGCGATCACGGTGCTGTTCCCCGTCTACCTGAACACGTTCCACGGGGTGCGCAGCGTGGATCCGCAGCTCATCGAGATGGCGCAGGTCTACGACGTGCGGGGGTTCGCGCTCTACCGCGAGGTCATCTTCCCGGGCGCGCTCCCCTCGATCCTCGTGGGTCTGCGCTTCGCGCTCGGGCTCTCGTGGCTCGTGCTCATCGTCGCGGAGACCCTCGGCGCGAGCCAGGGCCTGGGCTATGTCGCGATGAACGCCCGCGAGTTCATGCAGATGGATCTCCTGGTGCTCACGATCGTGCTCTGGGCCATCCTCGGCAAGCTGGCCGACTCCCTGGCGCGGTGGCTCGAGCGCCGGCTCCTGCCGTGGCAGCCGCAGCTGCAGCGGCTCGAGGCGAGGTGAGCGAATGAGCGGTTCGGGCGATCAGACCGCCGGCGCGCGCGTCGTGCTGGAGCAGGTCGACAAGCGGTACGGCGACCGGCTGGCGCTCTCGGGCATCGCGCTCGACATCCGCCCTGGCGAGTTCGTGACGATCGTCGGGCGGAGCGGCTCGGGCAAGAGCACGCTGCTCCGCGTCCTGTGCGGCCTCGAGCAGCCGACGCGCGGCGCGGCGCGCGTCCTGGCCTCGAGGGAGGTCGCGGCGCGCGAGGCCGTGCGCGTCGTCTTCCAGGAGCCCCGCCTGCTGCCCTGGCGCACGGTGCTGGAGAACACGTGCATCGGCGGGCCGAGAGGGCGCGACGCGCGCGCGCGCGACGTGCTCGACCGGGTCGGGCTCGGAGATCGGCTGAACGACTACCCGGGCGTGCTCTCGGGAGGTCAGCGGCAGCGGGTCGCCCTCGCGCGCGCGCTCGTGCACGACCCGAAGGTGCTGCTGCTCGACGAGCCGTTCGGCGCGCTCGACGCCCTGACGCGGATCGGGGCGCAACGCCTCGTCGAGTCGCTGTGGGCGCAGCGCCGCTTCACGGCCATCCTGGTGACGCACGACGTGGAGGAGGCGGTCCTGCTCGGAGATCGCGTGCTGGTGTTCGATGAGGGGCGCGTCGTGGAGAGCGTCGCGGTGGATCTGCCACGCCCCCGGGCCAGGGAGGTGCCGGAGGTCGGCCGCCTCGCTGGCGTGCTCCTCGACGCGATCTTCAGGAGATCCCCGGAGGAAGGCGGGCTGTCACGGCGCGGCGCGCGCGAGGCGGCGTCGCTGTCCGTGCCGATGGCCCTCCTGGCCGACGCGGGGGAATGATAGAGCGGTTCCGGAGGGAGGGCGGCCGCTGTGCGCGTGGTGGGAAAGGCGTTCGCTTACATCACGAATGGAGGGAGACTGCTGGTCTTCGAGCACGCGGACTTCCCGGAGGCGGGCCTCCAGGTGCCCGCCGGGACGATCCTTCCAGGCGAACCACCTGATACGGCCGTGGTCCGCGAGGCGCGGGAGGAGACCGGGCTGGGCGCGTTTTCGGCGGTGGAGTTCATCGGCACGTCGGAGTTCGACGCACGACGCGTGGGGAAGGAAGAGATGCACCTTCGCCACTTCTTCCACCTGCCGGTCGTGGCCCCCGTCCCGGAGAGGTGGAGACACCACGAGCGGGATGGATCGGACGGTGCTCGTGAGCCGATCGCCTTCGATCTCTACTGGCTGCCCATGTCGATCGCCGCTGCCCGCTTGATCGCAGACCATGGCCAGCTGATCGCCGCTCTCCGCGACGTGCTGCCCGAGCCGTGAGCCTGTCGCTCCAGGCAGCGAGATTGTCGGGGGGCCCGCCTGGTGATCCTCGTCGGGGAGCCTGGTAAGGGTGGACCAGGAGACCCTCCCTGCATGACGGCTTCGCGGCTCGCGCTCCTCCCCCTCCCGCTTCTCGCCGCTTCGTGTGGTCCCGCCGCCGGGTCGGCCCCCGCGGCGCTCGCGCCGGCTTGGGTCGCCATCCCCGCGGCCCCGCTGGAAGCGCCCGCGCGCGCCGCGGGCGCGCCGGCCGTGGATCCCTCGGCCCCGCTGATATTGCCGATCGCCGCGGCCCCGCCGGCAACCTGGGTCGAGCCGCCCCTCGGAGAGAAGGAGCGGGCGAGGGCCGCTCGGGACCCGTTCCGCGAGCACAGCGAGATCGCCCTCGGCGAGCGCGTCGCGATCTTCGCGGCGAAGGGAGGCGGCGCCGATCCCGCGGGCGGGGCGTTCGCGGTCGACGAGAAGCTCGGCGTCGTCGGCCCATTGAAGCTGCCCGCTCGCTTCACCTGGGTTGGCGTCGCCGGACCGCAGGTCGACGCGCTCTATGCGGCCACGCCGGAGGGCGTGCTCCACCGCGCCGCCGGCGTCCGCGGTGCGCTGAGGCCGGACGGCTTCGAGCCGCGCGGCAGCGTGCCTGGTGCGACGACCTGGGACGCCGCCGGTACCCTCATCGCGGCCGCGGCGGGAGAGCGTGTCAGCGTCTCCGCCGACGAGGGCCGCAGCTTCACCTCAGCCGTCGTCGCGCCCGGCAAGCCGGTGCGCGCGGTGTTCGTGCGACCCGACGGCGTGCTCGCGGCCGTGGTCCAGGCGCCGGCGCGCGGCCAGCAGCCGGCGGCGCCAGACTCGTTCCTCTCGCTGGATCGCGGGAAAACCTGGAAGCGATCCGCGTTTCAGCCGCGCTCGATCGAGCGCGCGGGATCCTGGATCTGGAACGGCGATGCGAGCTGCCCCGCCGTGCTGAGCCGCGACGGCCAGGCGTGGACCAGGGCCGCTGCTGGCCTTTACGCCCGACCCACGTTGGGCATCGCGCTGCACCTCTCCCCCGCGATCCGCGCCATCGAGGCCGGCTCGTTCCGCTCGGCCGTCGCCCCGCCGGCGCCCGAGCCGCCCCCGCGCGGGGGCGCCGCGGTCGGGCGGGAGCCGCCGTGCAAGAGCGACGGCGGCGGCGTCGTGGGCGGTCTCGGACTCATGGGTGTGCTCGGCGCCTCGTGCGGAGGCGCGCTCTGTCTGCTCGAAAGCGCCACGCCGCTGCCACAGCCGACGCGCACACGGATCGCGACGTTCGGCGACGGGATCTGCGAACCGACGAGCGCGCGACCGCCCGGCAGCGCCTGCGCCGCGCACGTCACGCGGCCACCGACGTTCGCGGTCGTCGACCACATCGCGAGCACCGTGACGCCCGTCGCGGCGCCCGAGGGGTGCCCGCAACCGGTCGCGCTGCACAACGCGGCCGGCGTCGGCGTGCTGATCTGCCGCGGAGGCAGCGGGAGCGCGACCCTCTTCGTGCGGGGCGCGCAAGGTCCGTGGCACGCGGAGGGAAGCCAGGCGACCCCGGCCGAGGCCCTCAAGTGGATCGCCGCGGCACCGGATGGCACGCTGCTCCTGCTCCAGTCGGCGCCGCCCGCAGGCGCCCTGCAGCGCGAGCCGCTGCAGGCGCTCGTGCGAAGCCCGCTGCCGCTCGGCGCACCGCAAGCGTGGCGCCGGATCACGGCGCCGGACGGCGTCGCGGCGCTTCCCGCTCCCGGCGGCGCGGCGCTTCTCGCGAGCTCGCCCGCGGCCTCGGCCGGCAAACGCCTCGATGTGACGCTGGATCGCTTTGGGCAGCCGGCGCTCCCCCTGGCGCGCAACGTGGAGGTCGACCAGGACCTGACGCGGATGGAGATACGGGACGGGCAGGTGTGGTTCCGCGTGCGTCCAAATCCTGCGCCGGACGTCAAGGGAATGCCGGGGCCTCTGCCGCCCGAGCCGCGGGATCCGCGCTGGCACGTGCTGACCCACGGCGGCGAGCTCGTGCTGGAGACGTCCTCCGGGCCGACGCCTCCGACCGAGGGGCGCCCGCTCGACCCCGCGGGGCGCTAGCGCGGCGTCCGCGTCGCGACCCAACCACGTCGTGACCCAACCACGTCGTCGCGACCCAACCACCTCACGGGCGATCGTCACGGGCGATCGATGGCGATCGCCGTAGACGCCCCCCACCGCCGGAGCGGCCGCCCTTCGGCAGAGATTGCGGGGCGCAGACGGCGCTTTCGGTCCGGGCTCATGCCAGATCCCTTGGATCCTATCAGCATCCGTTCGACGCAACCGGGGTTCCCTGCGCGAGCAGCCAGCACGGCTCACTCTCCAACGTGCGACGTGGCTCGCGAAGGACGCGCGCTCCACCTCCCAGGATGGATCTCCTGAGACTGGAGCCGTTAGCATGGTGGATGCATGCCGCAGCAGTCACCGCCCGAGCCGCAGCAGCCACCGCCCGAGCCGCAGCAATCGCCGCCCGAGCAGCCCTTCTCGCTGACAGACGGCGCTCTCGCCGCGTTGGTGGCCACCGGCTACGGCGTTCCGGTGCTCGCAGCGCCGCTCTTCGGCGCGACGATGCTGGTCCAACTCGATGGCGCGATCTTCGTCGCCGGAGCACTCGGGCTGGCGGGTTGGATCGGCCTGACCGTGCGGACATACCACGCGATACGGCGCCGGGGGCGCGCCCCCTTCCAGGTGGCGGCCGAGGTGCTCACGCTGCTCCTCCTGCCCGCCTGGGGCCTGGCATACAGCCACGATGCCCCCGGGACGTGCGCCGTCCCGGCATGCGACGTCGGCACCACGGCGTTCCGGCCGCTCGCCGAGCCGGAAGTCCACGGCCTGATCGCGCTGCACGCCCTCACCGCGCTCGCCTATGTCGTGTCACGGCGCCGGAAAGAAGCGCTGCCTGGCCCTGCAGAGCTCGTCGTCCATGCAGCGCTGATCGTCGGAATCGCGCTCCACGTCCTGCTGGCGGTGCACTTCGGCCCCTGGGTGGCGGCCGGCCTGCTCGTGCCGCCGCTGCTCCTGCCGTGCGTCGCGCCAGTGTTCACGGTCGTCTTCTATTCCGCCGAGCTGCGCGCGCGCCTCCTGAGGCGGGGCGTCGAGGCCAGCGCGCCCGCTCCGTTGGCCGCTGCCGATCCCGCCTATCGCACAGGGCCGCCGCAAGTCCCGCTGCCGCCGCCGCCCGCGATTCACCGACCCACGTTGTGGCGCGCCCTCGCGGCTACCCCGCTGCTGCTCGGGGTTCACGCCGTCCTGCACGCGGCTTGGCTGGGACATCCGGCAGCCGCCCTCCAGGTCTTCACCCGCACGTGCGGGTACACGCTGTCGCAGCTCCCGATCGTGAAGCTGCCCGGTGATTGCCACTACTTATGCACCGTCGCTGCGCGCGGCCACGCCTGGCTTGTGCGCCCGATCCGGCTCGGACGGCGGGGCGGCACGCCGATCCTCGTCAATCGCCAGCTCGCCATCGCCAACGCCTTCGAGGATCTGCTGCACGAGCGCTGGCCGCGCTTCGGCCGCGCGGCGCGCCAGCTCTACGACCGAATGGGGCTGCCCGTGAGCCGATACATCGGCGCCGCTTGGGCCGCCGATGTCATCTATCTCGCGATGAAGCCGCTGGAGTGGGCGTTCTACCTGACGCTCCTTCTGCTCGACCCGCGCGCCCCCGAAGAGCGGATCGACCGTATGTACAGGTGAGAGCGACCCAGCGGCCCGACCCGCCCCACCCGACCGACCCAGGTTGAGCCATCATCGCGAAAGCGTACGCAAGAGGAAACTCGACCCGGGTGGTCGGCCACCGGATCTGCGCGCCCGCAATCTATGGGTTGCCCCGGGTTGATTCAATCACTTCGTCTCACCTATCGGCCCATAACCGTCCCGCTCTGTCAGTCAGAACCTATCTAACGTCACCATACCAATCGCCGCATACGCGCTCGATCCGGCATACCCCATTCTTGGGCCTACGCGCAGCACCAGACAAACGTTCCGCCCGCTCCGGCTTCTCCAGACGGACGTTCTCCACAACACGACAGCAACGCGTCGAACCCGCTCCCGCGCTTTTCGCATCGCTGAGAACGGCGCCATGCGGTATCTACACCACGAGTCTGAGGTCCATCACGCTGGCGCCGTGAAACGTGCGCATCCACCAGGTTCCCGCCGGGAACTCCACACCGCGTACCCCGGCGCGCCACCGTTCAAGCGCCGCGCGGTACGACGCACGAAACGCCCGCACCGCAGCACCAGCGATTCGCCGTACATCACCCTGCTCGCGACCAACCGCAAATGTCGGATTGCGTTCGCCCAGCGCCTCGAAGCTCGTGACGCGCTCGTACGGGGAGATCTTGCTGACTCGCTCAGCACCAAGGAAGCGACGCCCTTGCCGCTGGAGCGCCGCATGGGCCAGCGCCTCCTGTTCTTCGAGCGCGGCGGCGACCAAGTGCCGAAAGTCATCGATGCCATCCTGCTCGACCGCCGGTGGCAGCGCGAGAGGCAGCATCACTTCCTCGGGCCACTGTGGATTTTCCGGGTCAAGATACGCCACAGGACGCGCCGCACGCAGCACGCCGCAGCCGAGCTCTCTCACATCGACTTTCGCTCCGGGCCACTCACGCGCATGCCGGACGAGGCCTGCGGCCACAGGGTTCGCGAGCACGTAGGCGATCTTCTCCACGACAGCAGCGCGCGTCAGGAGGCGCACAACGCTCGTGGCTTCGTGGTCCCATACCGGCCCTTCCCACGCGCGAAGCACCTTGGTCCCGAGCGCCACAATGCGATGAAAGAACTGCAAGAAACGCGGCAGGACGCCATTCACGTCGGTCACGACCAGGTGCAGATGCGTTGACATCGCGCAGAACGCGTGTACCTCGATCCCGAAGCGACCAGCCGAGACCGCGAGGGCGTAGACCAAGAGCTGGGTGATCGCTGCGTCGGGGCGCAAGAGCAGGTGCCGACGCAAGACGCGACGGGTGATCATATAGGTAGCGCCGGGCGAGATCTCGCGGGGGTGGCTCATGGCCCGTGCATATCAACAAACGCTGTGCCAGAGATTGTAGTCAATCATTTCAAGCACTTGCCACGCCCCCGCGGGTGGCGATCACTGCGCCAGAGGTGGCGGCCGCCATGCCGTCTTCCACCGCGAATGTTATATTCACCACATCTAGACATCGCAGCCCATCCCCCGCCACCTCCACCAACCTCTCCCCTCCCTCCCTTCAACCCAACATAGGTTAAGATTTAGGAGCAAATGTAAGTCGTGTCTTGGGACGACCTGCGTCGAGTCTCCGACCTGGGTCCGGTCTGCGGGTCCAACCTGGGTCAGGTCTCACCTGGGTCAGGTCTCAACCTGGGTCGGTCTGTGGTCACCCTGGGTCAGGTCTCAACCTGGGTCAGCTGTGTTGTGTTGGATGGGTCAGCGTCAGGTCTGGATGGGTCTGGTCTGGATGTGGATGAGGTCGGATCTGGATCGGTCCAACCTGGGTCGGGTCTCACCCCGGCCTTGTTTTCTTTTGCATGGAGAGCGCGCTCCGAACGAGAATACAGCATGCTCGACCCAGCTTATGACTCATCCGCGCTACACAAACACGCAGCCGGGGAGAGCTTCACTTACACATGCCGCACCCTCGCGGGCGTTCGTCGCGCGACTCGCACATTGTTCCAGCAGCTTCTCGTGAACGGCTCGACGCTCGCTGTCGCCGCGATCCTCGCTGCGTGCGGTCCGGCGCCGGAGGAACCTGCTCCGGGATCGGGGTCCGGCGGCGGCACGACGGCGACCTCAGGCGCAGCCGGCACCGGCAGCACCGGCAGCACCGGCAGCACCGGCAGCGCCGGCGGCGCCGGCGCTACCGGCAGCACCGCCGACTCGACGGCCGAGGCGGCGGGAACCGGCGGCTCGACCGGGGCTGCAGGCGGCAACCCCGGTGCCTGCGAGCAGGGCACGACGAGCACGGCGTGGGCGACGAGCTGCCAGACCACGGCGGCCAGCTGCACGGCAGGCACCTGGAGGGCGCCGCGCGACGGCGGCGAGACGCGCGCGCCGCTGCGCCACGAGTCGGCGCACTTCGCCTTCTACTGGCCCGAGGGGACGGACATCAACCTGAGCCAGGCGGAGGAGGCGGCGGACACGCTCGAGAGCATCTGGAGCGCGTACTTCGGCAGCCCCATCTTCTTCCCCGAGCCGTACTGCAAATCAGCGGAAAAATGGAAGGCCGCGGTCCATTTCGACAACAGCTTCCCGCTCTGGGGCGGCGGGTGGAGCCGCAACGGCATCAATTACATGGGGATGTGGATCGGCCCCGACGCCGCACGCGACCCGTGGGGGCTCGCCCATGAGTTCATGCACGGCGTGCAGTCGACGACGCAGGCGTTCCCTGATTGCGGCGGCGACGGCTGCTGGGTCTTCGAGAGCCACGCGAACTGGATGCCGCATCAGATATGGCGGGACAACGTGCACTGCTCGGACATGCTGCCGAACATGCCGCACCTCTACTACGGCAACACCCGCAACCGCTATTGCAACTGGCAGTTCTTCGAGTTCCTGAAGGACAAGCACTGCTACAGCGCGGTCAACGACATGTGGGCCCACGAGGCGCCGCGCGGCCAGGGCGACCCATGGCAGAAGCTCATGCTGAGCCGTGGCTGGGACATCGAGCGGCTCAACGACGAGTTCGGCGAGTGGGCGATGCACAACATCACCTGGGACTACAAGGACCCTCCGCCCACGGACGGAGGCGATCCCTCCGGCGTGTATCGACGGAAATACGGCTCGATCGAGGCCGACATGACGTCGAACGGCCGCACCGATCGCCGGCTTCGTCTCACGCGGCTCGAGGCGCTCGACGCGGACTGGGCGCAGAATCGCCGCTTCGTCTCGCCGTATCACTGGGCGCCGCAGCGCTGGGGTTACAACGTCGTGCGCCTGCACCCGAAATCGGACGCGACCAGCGTGCGCGTCGTGTTCCGGGGCGTGACGCAGGCCGGCGCCGACTCCGGCTGGCGCTGGGGCCTCGTCGCGACGGACCCGGAGCTGACCACATCGCGCTACAGCCCTCTGCAGCGGGGGAGCGACGGCGAGATGGACTTCTGCGTCAGCCCCGGCGAGAACGTCTACTTGGTCGTGGTCGCGACGCCGACCGAATACCAGAAGCTGGTCTGGACGAAGCCCTCGGACGGGCCGGCGTACCCGTCGATCTACCGCTATCCGTACATGGTGGAGCTCGATGGAGCGTGGCCCGCCGGGTTTCAGGACGGTCAGCTCGATGCGTGTCCGCGGGGCACGGCGAGACACACGAACGGCGGGGGCTGCGCGCCCGCGGGCACGCCGTCGAGCGTCCACGTCGGTCCTTACGCGACCATCCTCGGCGGAGAGGTGAGCGGCGACGTCCGCGTCGAGGATCATGCGACCATCGTCAACGGCGTGATCTCCGGCGGCCGTGTCGGCGCGCTCAGCCTGGTCGGGCAACGCGGCTCGGGCATCCAGGCGCGCGGGTTCAGCGTGAGCGGCTCGGCGAACGTGCAGACCACCTTCTATCCGCTCGGCTGGTTCGGCGATCGCCAGTCCGTCTCCGGGACAGCAACGCTGCTCGGGGATGTCGAGTTCGTCGCCACGTCGAAATCGAGCAACACGTTCTACGGGTTCGTCCCCGACGACTGGGCGGGCGTCTCGACGGTCACCGAGGTGACGGTCGCACCGCCGTACACCTGGCGGCGTTGAGGCCACGATGCAGACGATGCTTCATGTTGGGCTCATCGGTGACCGCGACGACGCCGTGACGGCCCACCGGGCCATCCCGGTGGCGCTGCGGCTGGCGGGAGAGGCGCTATCCGCGCCGCTCTCCTTTGACTGGGTGCCGACCGAGGAGGTGACCGACGCCTCGCGGGTGGCTCGTTATGACGCCCTGTGGTGCGTTCCGGCGAGCCCGTACCGGAGCATGGATGGCGCGCTGCGCGCGATCCGCTTCGCCCGCGAGCAGCGGCGCCCGTTCCTCGGCACCTGCGGGGGCTTCCAGCACGCGGTCGTCGAGTACGCGCGCCATGTGCTGGGCTGGTCGGACGCCGAGCACGCGGAGACCGCGCCAGAGGCGCAGCGCGCGGTGATCGCGCCGCTCGCGTGCTCGCTGGTCGAGGCCACCGGCAAGATCCGCTTCAACGCCGGAACCCGCATCGCGCGGGCCTACGGCCGCCCTGAGGCCACGGAAGGGTATCGGTGCCGCTACGGCCTGAACCCGGAGTTCCAGGCCGCGCTGGTCTCGGGCCCGCTGCGCATCGGAGCCGAGGACGACGCCGGCGACGTGCGCGCCGTGGAGCTCGACGGCCATCCGTTCTTCGTCGCCACGCTGTTCCAGCCGGAGCGCGCCGCGCTCGCCGGTCGGCTGCCGCCGCTCGTGGCCGAGCTCATCCGAGCCTGCTCGAGCGCCGCCGGCTGAACGCTGGCGCCGGCACACCGTTCAACGAAGGAAAAATCCACCAGAGCGTCACCGGCGCCGAGATCTGGATCTCTTCCTGGCGTCCGGCGCCTTGTGGTTTCGAACCTCGGTCGGCTTCAGCGTACCGGTGCGGCTGCTGCTCCACGAGGTGTTCCTGCGAGGCGCTGCGCGTGCGGCGCCGGCGTTCAGCGCGATTGCAGGAAGTACCTGCGCGCGGCCTCGCAGAGCTCGGGCCAGCGCTGGGCAAGCGCGGGATCTGCGGCGAAGCGGCCTGCCCAGAAGGCGTCGAGGGCGGCGCGCGCCGCGGGGGTCGGCACCCCGTAGCGTGCGTTCGTGCTCTCCACGTAGGCGGGGTACAGCTCGCACGCGACGACGAGGCCGGCGTACTGGTTGAGCGTGAGCGAGGGTGGCGGGCGCACGCTGAGCGGGTCGCTCACGCTCGCGGGGGCCGGCGTGGAGGCGGGCGGGACACTCGGCGTGGCGACGGGCAGCGCGCCCGACGCGGAGGCCGGCAGCGCGCTCGGCGTGGCGACCAGCGGCGCGCTCGGCGCGGCGGCCGGCGGCGCGCTCGGCGTGGCGACCGGCAGCGAGCTCGCCGTGGCAGCGGCCTGCGCGCTCGACGCAGCGACCGGCAGCGGGCTCGCCGTGGCAGCGGCCTGCGCGCTCGACGCAGCGACCGGCAGCGGGCTCGCCGTGGCAGCGGCCTGCGCGCTCGGCGTGGCCGCAACGGAATGACGCTCGTCGTGGAGCGGCACCGCCGGGGAGTGGTGCGCGGGCGCCGGACCAGGCTCGCGCACCGGCTGTCCATCGGGGCTGGCGACGGGCTGAAACGGCAGCGCCGAGTCGAAACGAGCGACGGACGGCCGAGGGCGCTCTTCGGAGGCCACCGGGATGAAGGGCAGCGCGGAGTCGATGACCCGCGGCGTATCGGGGAACGTCTTGCTCAGAGGCTTCGACTCCGCGCCGCTCACCGGCGGGTCCGTCCGAGGAACCGACGCAGGCGCGGGAACAGGCACGATCGCGGGCTGGGTGACGGATTGGGGGGCGGGTGTGGACGCGGGTGCCGGGGCGGGCTCGGGCTCGGGCGCGGCCACCGGTGCAGGCGCGGCCACCGGTGCGGGCGCGGCCACCGGTGCGGGCGCGGCCACCGGTGCGGGCGCGGCCACCGGTGCGGGCACGGCCACCGGTGCGGGCGCGGCCACCGGTGCGGGCACGGCCACCGGTGCGGGCACGGTCACAGGTACCGCCATCGGTGTCGGCGCGGATACCGCCATCGGTGCGGGCACACCGAGCGGCGCCGGCCCTGGCACCACCGTTGACCCCAGCACCGCCATCGGCGCGGGCATCGGCTCCGCCGTCGGCGCTGCCGCCGGCACGAAGGGCAGCCCCCCGCCCAGGCGAGACAGCGGCCCATGCGCCTCGACCAGCGCCGGCGCGCTCGTCGTCGCGGTGACCTCCTCCGCTTCGTACTTCGCCGCGCTCGGCGGCACGAAGGGCAGCCCTCCGCCCAGGCGAGACAGCGGCCCCTGCGCCTCGACCAGCGCCGGCGCGCCCGTCGTCGCGGCGGCCTCCTCCGCCGCGCGCTGCGCCGCCGCCTCGTCCGCCGCGCGCTGCGCCGCGGCCCGCTTCGCCTCCGCCAGCCGCTCGTCGAGCGCCCCGTGCGCGTCCTTGAGCACGGCCAGCGCCTCGGCGCTCTCGCCCTCCGGACCGAGGACGCGGCCGATCGCCAGGAGCATCTCTCGCGCGGCGCGCAGCGCCGCCTCGTCCGCCGCGCGGCCAGGCAGGTGCCGCCTGGCGAACGCGTTGAGCTCGTCGTCCTCGCATCGAGCGAGATCCGCGAGCCGGGCCGCCACGCGGCGCCGATCCGGATCGGCGCTGCTGCCCGTCGGCCTGCGCATCGCCGCCTCGAGCTTCGCGAGCGCCTCGGTCAGCGCGCTCTTCTCCGGCGCCGTCCCTGAATCCGTGGCCGACCCCTTGCTCGCGCTCCTCACGGCGCGAGCACGAGGACGGTGGTGACGCTCGGTACGATGGCCATGCCCGGAGCGTTCGTGCTGTTCTGGATCGAGATGCTCGTCAGGCGCGTCATGGGCGCGCAGCCGACGATGACCGTGAAGGCCGCGGTCACGTTGCGCGACGGGCCCATCACCATCCCGGAGGCGACGCCGAGCGCGACGCCCGGGTTGTCCCCCATCGTGAGCGGCGCGACCGTCAGCATGTTGTGCGCCGGCGCGCACGTGACGAGCACGTTCGGCACGAAGAGCACGCTCATCGGATGGAGCGAGATGTTCGGGTACGGGATCGGCACCGGGGCCGGCGTCGGGGTCAGGCACACGTCCGGGAACGCCAGGCACATCCCCCCTGCGGTCGTCTTCGCGAGCATCGCTTCACCCCTCGTCGTTGCTGGCGCCCGCGGCCCCGCGCGGCGCGCCCCTTCAGCCGATCTTGACCTGCTCGCCGTCGAGCTTCGCGAGCGTCCGCGCGGCGACGATCGTGTTCTCCCCGCGCACCGCCGCGAGGCCCTCCGCGCGGAGATCGAAGACGCCCGCGCGCACCTGCTCGAGCGCCTCGACGAAGCGGAACGCCTGCTTCGCGCGCTGGACGAGCCGATCCGCGCGCGCCTCCATGCGCTCGGCGACGACGACGGCCTTCTGGAAGTGCGCCTCGAGCGACCGGCCGACGAGCCCGATCTCCTCGATCGCCGCCGCCGCCGCCTGCGCGCGGACCTGGAGCTTGCCCGCGAACAGCCCGACCTCCCTGGCGGCGGCGATCTCGATCTGGTCGCCAGCGCCGAGGCCGAGCCGCCCCGTCGCCTGCACCTTCATATCGCCCTCGGCGACGATCCGCGTCGTCGCGCCCGCCTCGCCCTCCAGCACCGCGAGGACGAAGACCTGCTCGCCGTCCACCGCGCAGAGCACCCGATCCCCCGCGTCCGGCGCGACGAGGCAGCTCTTCGCGCGCCGCGCCGCGACCGGCCCGCCGCCGAGCTCGACCACGAGCCCCGACGCCGTGCCCCGGACGACGCCCGTCTCCAGCGACGGCACGCGTCGCGGCGAGGGCGAGGGCGAGCGCTCGATCGCCGGCAGATCCACCGCGGCCAGGAGGTCGTCCTGCGCGCTGTCGTCGTGTGCCACCGTCAGGGGCTCGCGGGCCGCCATGCTCTGCATCTCGGGTCTCCTCGGCCTGGATCCGCCCGGTCAGGACGTGCGCGCCGCAACGCTAGTTTCAACCATTTCACGGCAGGAATCAATGAAGTTCGTGGAACGCGGCGTCGTCCCGAGTCTCACGGGTCGCGGCCGCAGTCTTGTGTCTCGTGTCGCGTGGTTCCGCACGGCTTCGTGGTTCCGCACAACTTCGTGGTTCCGCACGGCCCGCGCAGCAGGCACGGTCACGCGCGCTGCCCATCACGCTCGCCGCCGCGGCGCGGCTTCCAGTCCTCGAGCGCGGCGAGCTTCTCGTCGTCGCCGAGCCAGCCTGCGCCCGCCGGCACCTTCGCCCCGTCGCGGCGAGCGCGGTGCAGCTTGGTGCGGAACATCGCCGCCTGCGTGAAGTCCGCGCCCGAGAGGTCGCAGTGCGAGAGGTCCGCGTACGCGAGCTTCGCGCCGACGAAGCGCGCGCCGGCGCACGACGCGAAGGCGAGGTACGCCTCGACGAGCTCCGCCCCCGAGAAGTCGGCCTCGGCGAGCGCGGCCCGCTCGAAGATGGCGTTCTGCAGCTTCGCCCGCGGAAACCGCGCCTTCGCCGCGTTCGCATCGCCAAAGAGCGCCTGCGTCAGGACCGCATCGGAGAAGTCGCAGTCGGACACGTCGACCCCGGTGAAGTTGCACTGCGTCGCGTCGCAGCCCGCGAAGCTCGAGCCAGCGACGCTGCCGCGCATGAACTGCGTGCGGAACAGCTTCGTCCCCTGGAACGCCCGCGCGCCAAGCGCCGTCTCGACCAGCGTCGTGAGCGTCAGGTTCGCGCCGTCGAGCAGCGCGGTGCGCAGGTCGAGCTTGTACAGCGTCGCCTTCTCGAGGTTCGCGCGGGAGAAGTTCGCGCCGCCGGCCTTGACCTCGACGAGGTTCGCCCGGTCGAGGTTCGCCCCCTCGAACGAGGCGCGCTCGAGCGAGCATGTCGCCCACGTCGCGACGGGCGCCTCCGCGCCCGACAGCGCCGCGCCCTCGAACGTCGACTCGATGAAGCTCACGCCGACGAGCCTCGCCCCCGAGAGCGTCGCCCCGTCGAGGCGGCTCCGGAAGAACGTCGTCAGGTGAAGGTCCACGCCCGCCGCGTCCACGCCCGACAAGTCGCACTCCGAGAACGTCGACTCCTTGACGAGCGCGCCCCGCATCGCGCGCGGCATGCGGACCCGGTCGAACACCGCGCCCGAGAGATCCGCGCCCGTCAGGTCGAGCCCGGAGATGTCCACGGCCTGGATCGGGTCCCCGTGGCGGACCTTGTCGAGCACCTCGTCGCGGTTCATGTCGCGCCTCCAGGAGCCGGCGCCGCCTGCCGGTCGAACCGGGTGAACTCGACGCTCGCCTCGGCGAACGTCGTCCGGTTGTCGCCGCGCGCGCGGCTGAAATCGGCCCGGCAGAGCTGCGCGCCCGTGAAGTCGGCCCCCGCCAGGCGCGATTTCGAGAGGATCGCCTCCGTCAGGTTGCACCCGCGGAGCGACGCGCGGTCGAGGTTCGTCCGGATCAAGAGGGCGTTCTTCATGACGGCGCGGTCGAAGGTCGCGCCCGTCGCGTCCGCCTCGGAGAGATCGGTCATCGTCATCTGGGCTCGATCGAAGCGCGCGCCGCGCAGGTCCGTCGTCCGGAAGCAGGTCTTGTCGAGCACGGCGTCGCGGAAGTCGGCCTCCGGCAGGCCGCTCTTGTGGACGGCGACCCCCTCGGAGAAGCGCGCCCCCGCGAAGCGCGCCTTCGCCCCGGTGCAGCTCATCAGCGACGTCTTGTGCAGCCGAGCGCCCGAGAAGTCCGCGCCGTCGAGCGAGCACTCGAGCAGCATCGCCCGCTCGAGGTTCGCCCCGGCGAGGTTCGCCCCGGCGAAGCTCGTCTGGAGGAACGAGCAGAGCGAGAGATCCGCGCCCGAGAGATCCACGCCGCCCCAGCTCACCTGGAGGGCGTCGGCGCGCTCGAGCTTCGCCCGCTTCAGGCTCGCCCCGGCGAGCCTCGCGCCCATCAGCACGGCCTCGGTCAGATCGGCGTCGTCGAACACCGCGCCCTCCAGGTTCGCCTTGCCCAGGTTCGCGCCCCGGAGCCGCGCGCCCGTGAGGTTCGCCCCCGAGAGGTCGGCCTTCGCGAGCACCGCGCCCTCGAGCACCGCGCCCGAGAGGTCGCAGCCGCGCAGGTCGGCCCCCTCCAGGAACGCGCGCGCGAAGCGCATCCCCCGCAGGTCGACCCCGCGGAAGTCCGCGCCGGTGAGGTCGCGCTCGTCGAGCGGCTCGCCCGCCTCGCGCGCGGCGTCGACGACGACGCGCGCCATCTGCGAGGCCTCGGCGGTCATCGGCAGGGCCGCGGACCTCAGGTGCGCCGAGCCGCGGTAGCCCTCGCGCGCCGCCTGCTCGAGGCGGAGCAGCTGCTCGGGGAAGCCTGGATCCGCGAGCATCGCCTCCAGCTCGAGGTTCGGCACGCCGCCGAGGCGCGCCGCCTCGGCCAGCTCCGCGTACTGCTGGAGCTGCGCCTTGGCCGAGAAGCGCGGCGGGCCGCCCGGCGGCTCCTCCCCGGTCTGGCCGCGACGGAGCGCCTCCTCGGACACGTCCATCTCGGCGGCCTGCGCCTTCATGCGCTCCTCGGCCTCCTTCTTCAGGCGCTCGGCCCTCTCCTTCTCCTCCTCCATCTTCCGCGACGCCGCGTCGAGGTACGTCACCAGCGCGTCGAGATCGTCGACCGGCGGAGGCGCTTCCTCCTCCGGCAGCGGCGCGTCGAGGCCGAAGCGGGCCGGGTCGATGCCGTCCGCGAGCAGCTCCTCGCGGCGGCGCTCGCGCTCCCGCTCCGCGCCGCGCCGCAGGTTCTGCGTGGCGAGGTTCTCGCTCTTGAGCCACTGCACCATCTCGATCCCGGCGACGTTCGCGGCGACGCCCGACTCGCGCGGCGGCATGAGATCGCTGTCGCTGAGGGACGCGATCGAGCCCCGGTCCTTGTCGATCCGCCGGGCGAGCGCCTCGCGGTAGTGCTCGATCGGCCGGGGGCGGCCGATCTCCTCGCAGGCGACGACGAGGTCGACGATCTCCCCGGCGTCGTCGTCGGCCACGGGCATCGAGCCGTGGAAGATCACGACGCCGAGGTTGGCCGAGGGGAAGAGCCACACCGTGTCGCAGCGGACGGGCAGCTCCAGGAACGCCTCCCCGCTCGCGTCGCGGCGGGTGACGAGCACGCGCGCGGCGAGGCCGGGGAGCGCGCCCTCGATGCGCGGCCGCGTCGGGTGCATGTTCTCCACGAGGAACGCCTCGTCGCCGCGGAGCGGCTCGGCGATCCATTGATCGCTCGGCGCGACGTTGAAGAAGGCGGGATCGACGTCGGGCGGCAGGCCGGGCGCCCACTTCTCGGCGTAGTCGGCGCCGTACGTCCCCGCGCGGGCGCGGCGCTGGGCGAACGTCACGTCCATCGCGAGGAAGGACGCCGGGCCTGGCCGGTCGCCGGGCGAGCGGATCAGCGCGCCGTAGTGCTCCACGTTCGGCAGCGGCCGGACGCGCTGCCCGCCGCGCTCGACCTCCTCGATCCCCTTCCCGTACGGGTTCGCCGCGTCCTTCGGCCCGCCGAGCGCGCGCGCCCAGTCGATGGGCATCTCCGAGAACGGCTCCGGCTCCGTGAAGCCGTGGCCGCTCCAGTGCCGGTCGCCCAGCACGGCCAGGCGCTTGTCGACGGAGCCGAGCCGCGTGCGGACGAACGACGCGCCGACGCGGCGGCCCTCCGGGGCGTAGCACCGGCCCGCGACGAGCAGCTCGCCGCGCGCCTTCGTGATGCCGTCGTCGAGCGGGATGCTCCCGAGCGCCGCCGTCGCGGCCTGCCAGAACGACATCTCATCGACGAGCGCGCGCGGCGCGTCGAGGGGGAACGCCATCATGGCGCCCACGTGGAACCTGAGGCGCCGCGCGACCTCGACGACGCGCGTGAGCGCCGGGACCTTGAGGGGTTTGACGACTCGCATCTGCGCTCAGATCTTCGTGAAGGCGCTGTTCCACGCGATGAGCCCCGCGAGGGTCAGGGCGACCGCCTGATGCTTCAGGTAGGTGCCGAACTGATCCATCTTGGCGCCGACGGCCTTCTTATCGAACGCGGCGAAGTCGAGCTTGATCAACGACGTCTCGAGCTTGAGCAAGTAGGCCTGCTGGGCGAGCGCGGCGTGGTCCGTCTTGATGACGCCGGTCGCCCCCTTGTAGAAGTAGAGCTCGTGCTTGTTCGGGGTGAGGTCGAACGTCAGCCCGAGCACCTCCCACTTCAGGTTGGTGGCCGTGATCTTCGCGTTGGGCGCCTTGATCAGGAAGTTCGTGTCGGACTTCAGGTCGACGTCGCCGCCGAAGTGGCCTTTCCAGGTGGTGGCGACCTCCGTCTTCCAGCTCTTGTAGTCGTCGAAGTTCTCGGCCGTGACCTTGTGCATCCACGGCCCGGTCACCGTCGACGAGCCCTCCGGCTCGATCGTCTGCTCGAAGACGCCGTGGACGTCGTGCTTCATCCCGCCGCTCGTGATGGTCAGCTCCATCCCGTCGGTGATCGTCTGCTTCATGCCGCCGGCTTCCACGGTGTCCACGCGGCCCGTCTTGATCGTGGTCGTGCGCGTCGCGTAGTACGTCTCCTCCGCCGCGCCGGTGACCTGGAGCGTGTACGTCGCGCCGACGCCCGCCCAGAGGTTGCCCACGACCATGCTGAACTTGTCGCCGCTGACGTTCTCCCAGGAGTCGCCGCCGATCCATGAGCCCCCGTCCCCACACGTCGTCTCCAGGTAGCTGAACGTGACGTCGACGAGGCTGCTGCCGGCGATGGCCGGGTCGGCGTTCTCGGGGGACAGGAACGTGCCGGTCTGCGTGTCGCCGTCGCCCGTGTAGACCGAGCCGTGGTTGCCGCTCGGCGTCCCCATGTAGATGCCGGTGCGGTTGTTCGGCGTGTGGAGGAAGATGAACTCCTTGCCCTGCTCGTCCTCGAGCACGAGCTGGTTGCCGCTCCCGGTCCGGATGATGTTCTGGCTGAGGTTGCGCTCCGCGACGACGCTCGGCCGGTGCGCGTTGGGCACGACGCCGGCGATGAAGGGCCGGTCCGGGTCGCCGCCGAGGAAGGCGATCATCACCTCGGTGCCCTTGCGCAGCGGGAAATGGAAGCCCTCCGTCGTCCCGCCGTGCGGCTGCATCATGCGCACCCGCGTCGAGATGCGCGCGTCGGGCAGGCCGCTCGTGTCGAACTCGAAGCGCACGAGGTAGCGGCCGTCGGCGTCGATCTGCGCGTACTGGCTGTCGGCGGGGCCGCAGACGATCGCGTTCTCGAACCCGTAGATGCGCGGCCACTGCGTCGCCTGCGGCGCGCGGAACTGCACGTCGGCCGGGATCGCCAGCAGCTTGATCGCGTAGATGTCCCTGGCCGAGAGCCCCGTCAGCCGCGCGACCTCGGGCGTGATCCCGGCGATCGACGCGCTGTGCTGCACCTCGAGCGCGAGCCACTGGTCGACGATGTCGGCGGGCTGATCGTCCAGCGAGAACCGGTACCCCGCCCGCGGCCCGAGCGCGTCGCCGCTCCCGCGCAGGGTCACCTCGCGGCAGCCGATCGACTGCGCGCGCACCTGCGCCAGGCGCTCGGCGTCGCTCTGCACGAAGACGCGGAAGCCGTACTCGCGGATCGCGCCCACCCCGTTCGCGGTGATGCTGCTCTCGCCCTTCACCGACGCGGACGGGTTCGAGTAGTTGTAGTCGGCGATGGTGACCGTCTTCGGCAGCCACTGCACGTTCTGCTCGATCTGGTGCAGGCCCGGCGGCGCGGTCACGTCGTCGCCGAAGAGCGGGACGTAGCGCACGACCCCGCCGCCCGGGAAGTCGTCGTGCAGCCCGCGATCGTCGACGATGACGAGCACCTCGCCGGGCCCGTCCTCCGGGTGCTCGAAGAAGTAGTAGAGGCCCTCGCGCTCCAGCCACCGGTGAAAGAACGCGAGGTGCGTCTCGCGGTACTGCGCGACGAACTCCTCGACCGGGTAGTCGCCGTCGTTGATCGAGAAGCGGAAGTCGCCGCCCGCGAGCCCGCCGTTCTGGAGCGTCGCGGAGAGGAACTCCTTGACGGGCTGGTTCGTGAAGACGTGGCTGCGCCAGAAGTGGCGCAGGAACCAGAGCTTCGGCACGAGCAGCGCCTGGTACAGCGCCCGGTCCGCGTTCTGGTGCAAGAGGCGGACGCTCGCGATGACGCCGTGCACGACGAGCGGGTCCTTCCCGTCGCCGCGGCTCGCGCGCACAGTCGCCCGCTCGCCCACCGCCTTGCGCACGTCGGTGCTCGTCGGGACGGAGAAGAAGAGCTCGAACTCGTACGGCTGCGAGACGTGCTCGGTACCGCGGAAACCGATGAAAGCAACGCTGGCGAGTGCCGAGCACGAGAGCGAGAAACCGTCTGGGCGCATGGAGAGCCTCCCCATCCCTGGCCTGGTGTTGAGGGCGGAATCTCCGTGCATCGCGTCGCGGCGTCAACGTCTGCATGCGCCACGAGCGTGCTGTGGAACAGCGGATCCGGTAGTGGGACGAGCGCGCACCTGTGCGACGTTCGCCGAGCAGCGCGGGCCAGATGGCGCGCGCCTGCCGAGGTCGTTGCGCGCGCGAATCGCGCCTTCACCGCGCGTGCGCCGCGTACCGTGTGTGCCCTGCGCGCGTACCGTGTGCGCGCTGCGACCGTACCGTGTGCGCGCTGCGACCGTACCGTGTGCGTGCCGCGTTATCGCGCGGCTGCACTCGCGAGCGCGGCGATGACGCTGCGGGTGAAGCCGCGAAGGCGAGCGACGTCGTCGTGGCGAAGGGCGAGGGTGCGCGCGTCGCAGTAGAGCCTGCGGGCGATCTCGATCTGGAGCGCGTGGATCCCTTCGTCGCGGCGCGCGTGCCGCTCGAGCGCGTGGCCGCCGAGGAACGGATCGTCGAGCGCGAGCGAGAGGCCGTGCGCCAGCGCGACCTCGGCGACCGCGTCGCGCGCCCAGCTCGCCGCGCTCTCGCCGCGCCGGGTCCCGAGCACGACGTCGGCCGCGCCCGGGAACATGACGTCGGGGTACGTGTGGCCGGAGACGAGGATCGCGACGCCGCGGCGCGCGCGCGCGTCGGCGAGGCGCGCGGCGACCTCCGCGTGGTACGGCTCGAACACGTCGCGGACGCGGCGCTCGACCTCCGCGCGGGGTGGCGGGCTCTCGAGCCACTGCTCGCCGCTCGCGGAGCGCCGCCGCACCTCCCGCAGCCCGTAGGGGAGCTTGTCCTCGTAGGGCGTGGGCACGCGCGGGGCCGTGTTGAGGTCGATGACGAAGCGGCTCGCCGTCGCCACGACGAGCGCGGCGCCCTCGAGCGTGACGTCGCCGAAGAGCGCGTCCGCCGCGACGTCCGCGTCGGCCGCGAGGGCGCGCTCCGGCACGCGCGTGAAGCGCGCCGCGAGCTCGTCCACGACGAGGCTCGCGTGCGGGACCTCGACGACGATCGGCCCCGCCGTTTCAGGCTCGTGGACGCGGAAGGGAGGCGGCGTGGCAGGCATCGTTCCTCCGGAAGGTAGGCGCGCCGGGTTTTTCGCACGGGCGCGCCGGTTTGCGCTCTCATGTCGGGCCATGGAACCCCGGATCTGGCTGCTCGTGAGCCGATACCACCTCGACGCCGGGCTGTCGTCGCTCCTGGTGGACGGCGTCGCGACGGCCTGCTTGCTCGTCCTCGCGGCGCTCGCGCTCCGGCTCTCGCGCCGGCAGCGCCGCGCCGCCGCGCAGGCCGAGGCCTCGTTCACGCCCGGCGCCGCGCTCGCGCCCGGCGAGGCCGTCGTCGTCGGCACCGTCGAGCGGGAGCAAGGCGCGGACGTGGCGGTGCGCGTCGAGGTCGAGCAGAAAGGGTCCGAGTCCGAGACCTCCGGGGTCTGGACCCACCAGTGGGCCGAGACCGGCCGCAAGGTCCGTGTCCACTCTTTCTATCTCCGCCACGCGTCCGGCGCGCGCATCCGGGTCGAGCCGGGCGAGGACGTGCAGCTCGTCGACGCGCTCGACGGCATGATCCGGGTCGATCTCACCCGGCGCGTCCGCGTGGCCGAGCTCATCCCCGGCGAGCGGGTCTTCGCGATAGGCGAGCTCCGGCGCGCGCCCGATCCCGAGGCGCAAGCCCAAGGGTACCGCGAGCAGGCGCAGGGATACCTGCTCGCGCCTCCGCGCGGGGGGCGCATGCTCCTCTCGTCCGAGCCGCTCGGCGAGCGGTTCGCGCGCAGGGCGGCGTTCCACAAGCGGTGGGCCATCACCGCGACCGTCGCGTCGCTCGCGTTCAACATGGCGTTCGCGGCTTTCCATGCGCGCCGCTGGCTGGGCGAGACGGTGGACGTCCGGGTGACGCAGCTCCAGGAGAAGGAGGACGGCGACCACACCCGCTTCGAGGTCACGATGCGGGGCGAGGGCGGCGCCTTCTCCGACGAGGTGTCCCACCGCGCATTCGCCAGGCTCCGCGAGGGCGAGACGGTGAAGGCGCGTCATGTCCCCTCGTGGAGCTCAGCCAGCGCGATCGGCCCCGGCGTGACGGCCCACTCCGCGGCCTACGCCGCCTTGCCGCTCCTCGGCGTCATCGCGCTCGCCTACCTCGCTCGCGCGCAGGCCACACGGCCCTGGTACGAGAAGAAGGTGATCGACCAGGGGAGCGGCAAGCTGGCAGAGAGCCTGTCTTCCACGCGGCAGGCCCCGAAGCGTCCGGATGGCCGCCGCCGGAAGCCCACGTCTGGATGACGGACGGATCGAGTCGGCAGGCGCTGCGCGTCCAACGACGGTCACCGAGACAGCACACCTGCGACCCCGGGGTCAGGCTGTAGAGCCGACGGATCCCCTCATTTCGTTGGCATTCTGGGGAGAGAAACTTGAACAGGGAGGCGTCGAGACAGGGAGGTTCGCGAGATTCTACTCCCCGACTCTCCGCCTCCCTGTGAATCTCCTCGAAACATTCGAGAGGATGCTTCAGACCGAGAAAGCGGCTACCGCTTCATCGAGTCGAGAAGGCGTTGGACGTGCCGGTGAGCTTCGCGCTGCCCAGGTTCTTCGCCTCGAGCTTGGTCTCCGCGTCCCTCACTGCAGCCGTGCCGGTCCCCGTGATCGTGATCGACTCCTCGGCGAGCGCGTAGATCGTGAACTCGTAGGTGTCGGTCTTCGTGCCGCTGCTGGAGCCGAAATTGGGGCAAGGCCCGAGGTAGTTCGAGTTCTGCATGGCGCGGAGCTGCGTCGCGTCCGCCTGCTTGAACCCCTCGGGCAGCGAGGTGGTGGTGGCAGGAATGTTGTACAGAACCCAGTGGTAGCCGTTGGGCTGCGACGGCGTCGCGTGCGCCAGGGTGACATCGATGAAGGTGATGGCGTAGCTCTTCGTGCCCGCAGGCCCCGGGGTCCAGTGGAGCTCCGGCATGACGCTGTTCTGGAAGCCGGCGGTCTGGCAGGTGTACTTGTCGGCGAACTTGGCGCCTTCCTCGTGATTGGTGCTCGCGAGCGCGAACTCCTCGGAGGGCGCGCCGCCGCTCCCTCCGGAGCCGCCCTCTCCGCTCCCGCCGACTCCCGTCGCGCCACCCTCTCCGCTGCCCCCGACCCCCGACGTCGTGGTGGTCGTGGGGTCGCCGCCGCTCGAGCTCGAGCTCGAGCTGTCGGCGCTGCTGCTGCTGTTGCTGTTGCTGGCGCTCTGGGAGCTGGTGCTCGCCGCGGTGCTCCCGCCGTTCCCGGACTCATCGGGATCGCCGCTCGAGCAGTTCAGTATGGCGAACGGCAGGGCCGCGAAGGCGAGGTATCGAGCGCTACGTGTGAGCCTATCCGTGATGGTACGCATTGGCGCATGATGCCACACCGGCGTTCCTATCGCGATGACAGTCGCTTCTCCCCTTGCGACAAAGATCCGCAATTTAGCGGTACATTTCCCGGAACAGTGAGTGATCGAAGAATGTGAACGTTGACATGAGCGCGCCCTGCGCGAGACATCGCTCCAGGTCTCTCGCCTGCTCGCCAGAGAGGAAGAGGCGGAGCGGAGGGCCCTTGACCCTTGACACCGCGCAAGAGCGGGCAGGAGCGCCCGCGAGGACGCTCCTGCCCTGGCGGAAATGTGCAGAACCGCTGGGTCAATATTGCGTGTTGTTGGACGTCGTGATCTTCGAGGAGCTCACGCCCATGAAGAGCGCCTTGCCGATGCCGCTGTAGCGGGTGTTCGTCATCGTCACGCTGCTGCTGCTGCTGTCCGTCCTGAAGATGGACTCCTTCATCTTCGAGATGTCGCACCGGTCGATGAAGACGTCGACCTTGAAGTCGGTCCCCCCGTTCTGCCGGATGAACTTGCCGGCGTTCTGCGCCGTGAAATTCGACACCTTGAAGGTGCTGGCCGCGTTGATCTGGAACACCTTGTCGTCGCCGTTCTTCGCGGAGCCGCCGTTCAGCACCACGGTGCCGGACTTCTTGACCGTCAGGGCGTCTTCGCCGATGTCCTCCCAGACGATGTTCTCGAGCGTGACGTTGCCGTACGTGTGAATGCCGTCGGCCGCCGGCGCGCCGAGGACCACGTTCTTCAGCTTCGCGCCGTCCTCGAGCTTGAACACCGGCTTCTGGCCCTCGGCCTGGCTGCCGTCCCCGAGCGTGTTCTTGTCGGCGATGTACCGCTTGCCGCCGCCGTCGAACGTCTCGCCCGCCTTCACGATGATCGTCGAGCTGACGACGCCGCCGTTGCCCGCCGTGGTGGTGCCGCCGCCCGAGCTGCCGCCGCCCGAGCTCCCGCCAGAGTCGCCGCCGCCCACCGGCACGAGCTCGATGTAGTCGACCTTCAGGTCATACCCCGACGACGAGGAGCTCCTGCCCTTGCACGTGAGCGCGAACTCGACATTGCCAGAGAGCGATTTCTCCCCGAGCGTCGCTGTCGTCCAGCTGTCACCGGTGGAGGAGCCATAAGCGTCGAAGGACTTCACCGACGATCCCTTCACGGCGAGCTCGTATTTGCCGTACACGTTCCGCTTGGCGTAACGAAGGACGATCTTGTATGTGCCTGACGCGACCGACGCGGAGAACTTGAAGGTGTCCCCGCTCTGGTTGGCGCGGAGCTTCACGTTGTCCGCGTTGTCTTCGATCCTGTCGCCCGACGAGATGGACCAGCTCTGGTTCTCGGCCTCGATCCTGACGGCGCTGAGCGCGTCGCTCGCCGAGTCCACGTCCACATCCAGGTCGGCGCCGTCCGCCGCGAGGCAGCCGGCGAGGCCGAACGACAACAGGGCACCGAAAGCATAGGTCAATTTCAAGCTCATGATTTTATCCCTCGATCGTTAACGTTGCGCGCGACCGACGACCCCACCCTTCACTCCCTCTGCATACCCTCCCCCACGGGTCGTCGTGGCCTCGCGATGTCTACGAGATGTCCTGTCCTGTCTTCTCTTGTCTTGTCTTGTCTTGTCTTGGCGCGAGAGCAATGCCCAGGCCACGGCGCGCCGTCACCCGCCGCCGCAGATCAGGGCACCATGATTGCATTTTTCCGCTGAAGGACAGCGTTTCACCCGCTCCGGCGGACAGGCACGCTCGCCGCTGTCATGGGCCGACGTCAACGACGTCAACCGGCGGTTGACACATGAGCCCGCAGGCGGCTCGACGGCGCGAGCCTGCCCTCCGGGCGCGGCAGCGGTCGCGCTCGTCGGCGGCGCCTGCCGCGGCGGCTCAGAGCGCCAGCTCGATCCGATAACGAGTCAGCCAGTCGTTGAGCAGGAGGACCTGATGCATGCTCGACCGGGCGAGCTCGTCGACCGCTCCTGCGGACTCCGAGGCGACGGCGCGGGCGCGTGCCACGTCGACGAGCGGCAGCACCGGCGCGTCCTTCCGGGCGAGGAGCCCCGCGAGCTGGCCTCGGAGCCGCTCCGTATACGCTGGATCCTGCGTCGTCGGATACGGGCTCTTGCGACGGTCGAGCACCGAGCGCGGCAGGAGATCCTCGGACGCCGCGCGCAGCAGGCTCTTCTCGCGCCCGTCGAAGGTCTTCATCGACCAGGGGGCGTTGAAGACGTACTCCACGAGCCGGTGGTCGCAGAACGGGACCCGGACCTCGAGGCCGGTCGCCATGCTCATGCGATCCTTGCGGTCGAGCAGGATCGGCAGGAACCGCGTCAGGTGCAGATAACCTATCTCCCGCATGCGCCGCTCCGCTCCGTCCTCGCCCGGCAGGCGCGGGACCTCGGCGAGGGCTTCCCGGTAGCGCGCGGCGACATGGCCCTGAAGGTCGATCTGCGCGAGGAGCGCGGGGGCGAGCAGCTGAGCGGCGGCGCTCGCGCCCCGGATCTTCATGCGCATGGCGAGCCAGGGGAACGTCTCTGCCGCCACCATCTCCGGGTCGTGGAACCAGGGGTATCCGCCGAAGACCTCGTCGGCCGACTCGCCGGAGAGCGCCACCGTGGAGCGCTCCCGGATGGCGCGGAAGAGGAGGTACAGCGAAGTATCCAGGTCACCGAAGGCGATCGGGACATCCCGGGCGCGCAGCACGGCGGCGCGGATCTCGGGGTCGGCCAGCTGGGCTGCGGAGAGCACGATCCCCGCGTGGTCCGACCCGACGTGCCGCGCGACCTCGGCGACGTACGGCGTGTCCTGCGTGCTCCGCAGCGCGTCCGGCGTGAAGTGCTCGGCGTGCCCCGCGAACTCGACGGAGAAGGAGCGCACGGGCCCCGCGCCCTCCGCCCTGAGCGCCCGCTGCGCGAGGGCGGTCACCGCGCTCGAGTCGAGCCCTCCCGACAGGAGGGAGCAGAGGGGCACATCGGAGATGAGCTGTCGCGCCACGGTGTCCTCGAGCAGCCCGCGGATCGCGCGGATCGTGGCCTGCAGGTCGTCCTCGTGCGGCCTCACCTCGAGCGCCCAGTAGCGGCGCTCGGAGATCCCATCCCTCCGCACGTGCACGACATGGCCTGGGCGGACCTCGCGCATGTCGCGGAACACGGAGGCTCCGGGCGTCTTGACGAAGGCGAGGAGCTCCCGCAGGCCGCCCGCGTCGACGACCGGCGACGCGAGCGGGTTCGCGAGGATCGCCTTGGGCTCCGAGCCGAAGAGCACCGCCGAGCCGATCCGCTGGTAGAACAGCGGCTTGATGCCCAGCCGATCCCGGACGAGCAGCAGCTCCTCGGCGCGGACGTCCCAGAGGGCGAAGGCGAACATTCCGTTGAGCCGCCGGGGGAAGCCCGCGCCCCACTCGAGATACGCATGGAGCACGACCTCGGTGTCGCTGTGCGTCTTGAAGCGGTGGCCCCGGGCCTCGAGCTCGCCGCGCAGCTCGCGGAAATTGTAGACCTCGCCCGTGTAGATGAGCACGGCCACCGGCGCGCCGTCCTGGTCGGCGATCATCGGCTGGCGGCCCCCGTCGAGATCGATGATGGCGAGGCGGCGGTGCCCGAGGGCCGCGCGCGGAGCGAGCCATACCCCTTCGTCGTCCGGGCCGCGGAGCCTCATCGTCGCCGTCATCGTCTGCAGGACATCACGCTCCAGCGTCAGATCGCGCTCGTAGTCCACCCATCCAGCAATGCCGCACATGGACGATCCCCTCCCTTTCAGCGCCATCGCGCGAAAGCGGCGGGCCTCGACAGCCCGCCGCGGCGCACGCGGATCACTCGCTGTTCGGCGGACGAGCGTAGACAGTGCGGCTGGGCCGCGCAACCGAGCTGGCCAGCGCGGCGCTCAGCGCTCACCAGGGATGGGGCGGAGATCGTGGACGCGCAGGGGGCGACGAGGCTGGCCGGCGGTGCCCGCCGGGGCGTCGCCGCGCGCGGTCACTCTGCGTAGCAGACCTCGAGGCGCGGGCGGCGCGACGGCGTGGAGTCTTCGCTGGCCCGCCACTGCGACGCCCCCGCCACGTCCTCTTCCATCACGAACCCGTAATTCGGGAGGACGCCGTTCACCCAGTCCTGCACCAGGTCGGTGAGGTTGGCTGTCCGATCGCCGGCGCCGTTGACGGTGACGATCGACGCGAAGCTGAGCGGCTCCCAGCTCTGGTTGTAGCTGGACCAGCTCACGGTCGTCTCGCCCCAGGGCGCGAGGGCCTCGTGGAGATGAACGGTGGTGACCGACGACTTGTACACCTGATTCATCGTCAAGGTGGCCGAGTAGACCGGCGCGCCCGCGGGGATGAACGAGAGGTCGAACCAGACCAGCGCAGCACGGAAGCCTCCGGTGCCGGCTCCGCCCGTATAGATCGACACGTACGACCCTTCCTTGTAGGTCGGCGAGGCCGACCAGAGCGTCGCGTCCCAGACCGTGCCGAAGACGCCGCGCTGCACGGTCCTGCAGACGGGCGTGCCTCCAGAGCCGGCGCCGCCCGCGCCGCCCGCGCCGGTGCTGCCCACGCTCATCGCGCTGCTCATCATGACGCTGCCCGTGCTCGTGCTCGAGGCGCTCGTGCTGCTGCTCGTGCTCGAGGCGCTCGTGCTCGAGGCGCTCGTGCTCGAGGCGCTCGTGCTGCTGCTCGTGCTGCTGGTCGTGCTCGAGGCGCTCGTGCTCGAGGCGCTCGTGCTGGACGAGCTCGAGCTGCTGGACGAGCTCGAGCTGCTGCTCCCGCTGCCGGGTGGCGCATAGGTGAGCGTCAGCTCCATGTCGAAGGACAGATCGGTCGAATTGGGGGCCGATTGCTTGACCATCACGGCGAGGATGTTGCTTCCGACCACGAAAGAGCTCGGGGAGAGCGTCACCGTGGTGAGCTCGTCGTCGCGCGACTCCGCGGACGCATAGTCACCGTAGGCCGTGCCGGTCACGCGCTTCGATGCCACCTGGGCGCCGTTGAGCCAGACGACGACGCCGTCGTCGTGGATGAGCTTCATGGTCGCCTGCGCGACCGGCCCGTCGATCGGGATGATCTTGCGGAAGTAGGCCGTGGGATACGACGGCGTGGCCCGGTAAAGGGCCGTGCTCTCCCCGCCGTCGCCGTAGCCGAGCTGCCCCCAGCCCCCCTTCCACGACGAGTCGTCGAACGTGAGGCTCCGCCACTCCGTACCCCGGTCGACGCCCAGGTCGTCGTAAACCCAGTAATCGCCGAAGTAGACGGCCGTGCGGGGGAGGCTCTGGATCGTGAAGCCGGCGTTGCTCTCGTCGGAGAGCAGCGGGTGCTCGGCGTCGGAGACGCGCACGAGGGCCGTCGTCGTGTCGATGGAGGGAACCACCCAGTTGTAGCGGCCCGTGTTGGCGGTGCTGTTCGTGATCGTGGTCCAGGTCGCGCCGTCGTCGGTCGTGTACTCGATCCGGACGGTGGGGATGTTCCCCACGGTCGCCCAGCGGATCGGGAAGATGCCGCCCGGCGGCAGGCGCTCCCCGCCGTCGGGCGCCGCGACGTCGAGGGCCGTTCCCTTCACGATGGCGAAGCGATCGCTGATCACGCCGTCGTAGCGAACGTTGGACACCGTGAGCCGGTTGTCCTCGACGTCGAGGAGGCACGAGCCGCTCTGCGCCTCGTTGAAGTACATGAGCGGGTGGCCTCCAGAGCCGCCCACGTACGTGCCGTGGCCGGCGACGACATGGACCGCCCCTTCGTGGCTCCCTTTGCCAGGGAGCTTCACGTAGGGGCCGTCGCCGAGCGGCTTGCCGTCGCGCCCGTCGACGATGTGCCCGTCCGCCGTGGTCGGCGTATCGTAGGCGCCGTCCACGAGGAACGAGCGCTCGTAGTTGTGCGAATGGCCCGCGAGCACCAGGTCGACCCCGCCCGCGTCGAGGATGGGCGCGAGGTACTCCCGGTGCTCGATGATCAGCCAGTCCTCGTCCGAGTCGTGCGTGCCCTTCGTGTACATCGGAAAGTGCATGTACGCGATGATCCAGTCCTGTTCCGTCGCGGCGAGATCGGCGGCGAGCCAGGCCGCCATCGCGCCGGTCGAGTACCGCGAGGAGCCATAGCCGTCGAACACGACGAAGTGGACATTCGCGTAGTCGTACGAGTAGTAAGCCTCCGTACCGGAGGGGACCCCGCCGGCCTCCCCGGCGGTGGGGAGCACGTAGGCGGTGTAGTAAGGACCGGTCTGCGTCGCCGAGTCGGAGCTCAGGCCCTCGTGGTTGCCGAACGTCGGCCACACGACGGTGTTGCGAAGGATCTCCGCGTACTGATTGAAGAAGCCGTTGGTGAACTCCTCGGTGGTGCCGAAGTTGTACGCCATGTCCCCCATGTGCAGGAACAGGTTGGGGCGGTACGCGCCGACGACGTTCAGCATCGCGTCTCGCGTCGCCCAGGGCGCCGTGCCGCCGTAGCCGGTGTCGCCGATGATCCACGCCCGGAACTTCTTCGGCGTGGACACGGGCGGCGCCGTCTCGAAGTAGAAGGAGGAGGAGCCGCCGGCCAGCACCGCGCTCGACGTACCGACGCTGTAGTAGTAGCGGGTGTCCGGCGTGAGCCCGCCGATGAGCACCTCGTGCTGGGTCGCGAGCGCGCCGAGATCCACCGTCTGCGTCAGATTCGCCGGATCGGTCCCGTAGCGCACGCGGCTGTCCGTGCCCACGTCGGTCGTCCACACCACGTAGACCGAGCTGGGCGTCAACGACTGCAGATAGGGCTGCCTCATCACCGACTGGGCGGCCGCCTGACCGGCCCACGCCATCGTCACTGCCACCGACGCCGCGGTCAGATGTCCGGGGTTCAATTTCATTGCTTCACCCTCCGAGCTTCCTGATTCATCCCGCCTTGCCTCCAACAAACGATCGCCGTGCGGCGAGCCGAGCGCCTTCCCGGCCGGTCACGCCAGCGATCGCATCGCGCCTGATACCGTGCGCTATCAGCGCATCGGACGTGAATGCGCTGCTACCATCTTACCGAACACACACGTGGGGGATCATCTTAAATCGGAGAGCCTCGCGCTGGCGGCAGGCCACTCCGGTCTCTGTCTCTGCCTCTGTCTCTGAGTGGGGGCCGGAGGGCAGCGATTGCCGGGGCGCGCTCAAAGCACAACAGAATTCCGTCGCCACTGTCGAACGAATGCGCCAACACTGGCCAACACTGAATGCGTGCACGGCGCCGACGGTCGGCGCTCGTCGTCCCAGCGCTCAGTCGCGTCCTCCGCGTCCTCCGCGTCCGCTTGCTCTCGCACGGAGGATGGACGCCGGGGCCTTCGCCCGTAGCGGCCTCGCGCGACAACGGTAGGTCAGTCTTGCAAAACCTTTCTGCTCCCTGGCCAGCTGGTGCGGCGCCCCTGAGCGCCACGCGGCAGGATCATCATGAGGACCTCAAAGCATTGTCGTCGAGCAGCGGGGTCGCTGCACGATCGAGGGAAGCTAGCATGAACTCTTTTTCGATTGTATGAGGGATATGTGTCATCGCGATTTCTGACTTTCCGCGCGGGACCCGGGCGCATGATCGCGACGGGGGTGCGCGCTGGATCGCCGGCGCGGGCCGGCTCCACCCCGCGCCTCCCGCGACTTCCGCGACTTCCGCGACTTCCGCGATTCCCGCATATCCCGCGAGCAACGACGGCCGGGCTCACCGCCATGGCGGCGGTCAGCGCGGCCGCCATGGCCGCCGTCCTGCTCCTGGGCGAGCGCCCTGCGCTGGCGGATCCGGGGGAGCCGGCCGAGGTCGAGGCGCGCCGCCTCGTCCATGTGCTCGGCTATGTCGCCATGGACTATGGCGGGAGCGTCGCGAACGGCGCCGTCACCAGCGTCATCGAGTATGACGAGCAGCTGGCGCTGCTCGGCGAGGCGATCCACGTCGCCACCCGCATCCAGCCGTCCGCGCTCGAGAGCGGGGCGGGCGACCTCGCGCAGGGCATCGTCGGCGTGCGCGAGCTCGTCGAGGCGAAGGTCGCCGCGGATCGAGTCGCCCTCGCGGCCAGGGGCGCGCGCGACCGGGTCGCGTCCGCCTTCCGGCTGGCGGAGGCGCCGCTCTCGCGGCCCGACGCGGAGCGCGGCGCGGCCCTCTACCAGGAGAACTGCGCCACCTGCCACGGCCCGACGGGGCACGCCGATACCCGGCGCGCGGCGAGCCTGGTCCCGCCCCCGGCGAACTTCCACGACGCGATCCTCGCCGAGCAGCTCGCGCCCATCGGCGTCGAGTCCGCGGTTCGATTCGGCGTCAGCGGCACGGCCATGGTGCCGTTCACCTTTCTCTCCGCCCGCGACCGCTGGGACCTCGCCTTCCACGTCGCCGGCCTCCACCACCCCGAGCCCGGCGAAGGCCCGAGGCCGCTCGATCTGCCGGACTACTCCATGGTCGAGCTCGCGGTCCGCTCCGACGCGGACCTGCGCGCCGAGCTCTCCGCGCGCGGGATCCCCGCCGAGCGGCACGCGGCGCTCCTCGCGGAGCTCCGGCGGCGCGTCGCCTATGGCGGCGAGGCCGCGTCACACCCCCTCTCCATCGCGCGCGCCGCGCTCGACAGGGGGCGCGCCGCGCTGCGCGAGGGCAGGCTCGTCGACGCGCGGGAGGCGCTCAGCACAGCCCAGCTCGACGGCATCGACGTGGCCGAGGCGAGCGTCCGCACCGTGAAGGAGGCGCTCGCGGACGACCTCGGCGACGGCGCCTTCGCCCTCCGAGCGGCGCTCGCGGCAGGCGCGACGACAGACACGCTCGACGCGGGCATGGCCACGCTCCTGCGCGACGCGACCTACGCCGAGGTCGCGCTCGCGCGGTCCGGGCGCGCGGAAGGTCGGCTCGTGGCCCAGGTCTCGAGCCGCTTGGCGCTGCGCGAGCTCGCCGCTGCGGCGCTCTTCCTCGCCGCGCTCGCCGCCGTCGCGTCGTCACGGAGCCGGCGAGTCGTCCACGTCGCGTCGGGCGCGGCGCTGCTGCTCGCGCTCGCCGCCTGGGTCGCGGCGGTGCTCGGGCACATGGCCGGCTTCTGGCGAACGCTCACGGCAGGCGCGACGATCTCGCTCGCGCTCGCGGCGCTCGCCGGCGCGGCGGCGCTCGGCCGGCGGCGCGGCGCGCGGCAGGTGAGCTCGCACGAGCCATTGCATGGCGGCCTGTCGCGAGGCGGCCGAGCGGCGGTGTTCGCGGCCGCGCTGCTGGCCGGCTTCGGCGCGGCGTTCTCGGCGCTCGACGCCGCGCTCGGGGTGTCGCTCGCCGTCGCGCCGTCCGCCGTGGCCGGGGTGTTGTTCACGCTCGCGCTGCTCGCCGCCGGCGCGGCGCTGGTCGCCCGCGCGAGCCGGGCGGCCGCGCGCCGCTGGGCGAGCCCTCCCGCATGGCTGGCCTGTCTGCTGTGCGTCCCGCTCGCCGGCCGCGCCGTGGCCGCCTTCCAGCTCTGCGGGTTGCTGCCGCTCCACCGGCTGCCGCTCCCTCGATTCACCGCGCTCGGCATCGACCCCGCGGTCGAGACATGCCTCGTCCAGGCAGCGCTGCTCGGGCTCGCGCTCGCCGGCGCGGCCCGCGGCCGCCGCGCGGAAGGCGCGTGTTGACTCGCGCTCATGACGGCCACGCCACCGTGAAGGCGGCCGTCGACGCCGTGAATCGCGGAGCCGCGGATTGCCTCTCGAGGCCGCTCGATCACGCCGAGCTCATCGCCCCGGTCGAGCGCCACCTGGCCAATGCGCGGTCGGGGAAGGGCGCTCCCGCAGCGCCGTGACACGCAGGGCTGTCACCACGGAGCTCGCCAGAGCTACCGAGTCGCCGACAGGCGATGGCGGAGGCTTCCTCACGCCGACAGTTCATGTAGGGAACGGTCGCTCGGCGCAGTCGAGCTGCCTTGATTCGACAGGCTGAGCAGCGCTGGGCCGGCGAGGGGCCTGAAACCGTTGTCTCGAGCCCGCGCCGCGGCGGCTCGCGTCGCGACCGACGCGCTTCCATTCTGGCACGCAGCGTCCTATCGTGATTGGCTGAAGCTTCTCGGAGATCCCTTCCATGACCATGAACAGCAAGCTGGCTTTTGCGCGGTGGACCAGCGGGTGCCTCATTGCGGTGCTCGGGGTTGGATGTGCCCAGATCTTCGGCTTCGATAAGCTGTACGAGGTCGCGCAGGGCAACACCGGAGGCGGGGGAGCTGGCGGCGAAGGCGGCGAAGGCGGGAACACGGGAGGCGGGGGCGCCGGCGGCGAGGGCGGTACAACCGGCAGCACCAGCGGCACGAACGCGGGAGGCGGGGGCGCTGGCGGCGAGGGCGGCGCCGGCGGGGATGCGGGAGGTGGAGGAGAGGGGGCAGGATGCCCGGAGCCGCCGCTGGGCGACCCCACGCTGGAGCTGTCGTTGATCGACGACATGGAAGATGACGACCATTTCATCATCGACGTGGAAGATGAGACGAACCCACGGCGAGGGCTCTGGTTCGTAGCGAACGATGGCAAGGGGACGCAAACGCCCGGAGTGGGCGAGCAGTTCGTGATGAGCCTCCTCGAACCGCCGCGCGGCGACAGCACGCTGGCAGCGCACGTCGTGGCCGACGACTTGTTCGAGAGCTGGGGAGCCCTCTTCGGCTTCCAGCTGAACAGCCCTTCGTCGTCCCAGCTGGGCCTCTACAACGTCTCCGAGTTCAGCGGCGTCACCTTCTTTGCCTACGCCGACGAAGGCTCCTACAACAAGGTTCTCGTGGACGTCGTCGACGCGCAGACCTGGCAGGATGGCGGCATCTGCACCGATGCTGACGGCGGGTGCAGCGATCACTTCACCAGGACCGTCACGCTGACGAAGTGCTGGACTCAAATCAAGGTGCCCTTCGCCAGCCTCAAGCAGTCCGGCTGGGGCCAGGCGTTCGACGCGGCCGACCTGACGCAGGTCTGGGCCGTCCAGTTCCGCTTCGCGGCGAGCCGTCAATTCAGCGTGTGGATCGACGACGTGGCGTTCTACAAGGAGCCGGCGCCGGAGACGGAGCCCGAGGCCACGACCCCGTGAGCGCCGGAGCTGCGCGCGAGCTCGCGACGAGGGTGGAGCCCGCTCGACATCGAGATGCAGGTGCCGACGAGGTGCAACCCGAGCACGACGCCGATCCCCTCGCCCGCCCCTAGTCCGAGATCGAAGAACGGCTCGAGCCCGAGCTCGGTGAGCGCGAGGGCCGCCGCCGGCTCGGCCGAGCGGTGCGCGGCGAGGAGCCATGGGCGGAGCGCTGGGGCCATCCTGACGGCGCAGAGGGCCGCGGTGCACGCCGTCAGCCCGTCGACGACGACGCCCATGCGCAGCCGCGCGGCCTCCAGCGCGAAGCCGGCCATCGCGGCGATCTCCAGCCCACCGACCTTCGCCAGCACATCGAGAGGGTCCGTGGGATCGGGCGCGTGGAGCGCGAGCGCGTCGGCGACGACGCCGGCCTTGCGCGCGACGCCCTCCGCGTCGAGGCCGGCGCCCGGCCCCGCGAGGCTCGCCGGCGGCGCGCCCGTGAGGGCGCACAGGACGGCTGTCGCCGCGGTCGTGTTGCCGACGCCGATGTCGCCGGCGCCCGCGAGCGTGACGCCCTCCGCGGCGAGCGCGCGGGCGGCCTCGGCCCCCGCCTCCATCGCGCATGCCGCCTCGTCGCGCGTCATCGCCGGCTCGCGCCGCAGGTTGCCTGTGCCACGCCGCACCACCCGCGGCGCCAGCGGGACGACAGGCGCGCACGGCAGCGCCGAGAGATCGCCCGACAGGCCGACGTCGACCGCGACGAGCCGCACGCCGTGGCGCGCCGCCAGCGCGGAGACCGCCGCGCCCCCGGCCATCACGCTCGCGAGCCTCGCCGTCGTCGCCGACGAGGGGTGAGCGCTCACGCCCTCCGCGACGACGCCGTGGTCCGCGCAGAACACGGCCAGCCCCGGCGCGGGCAGCGGGAGCGGCAGCTCGCCGCGCACGCCGGCCCACCACGCCGCGAGCTGCCCGAGCCGCCCCAGGCTGCCCGCCGGCAGGCCGAGCGTGGCCTGGTGCGCACGCGAGGCCTCCATGGCGGCGGCGTCGAGCGGTGAGATCGCCGTCGTGCGGAGCGATGAGCGCGGCGGCTCGCTCGCGCGGCCCGCCGCGGGCGTGCTGGCGTCGTCGCGGTCTTGCCAGATGCCATGTTCGTGGACGACCTCATCGACCGCGCGCCGCGCTCGCCAGCCGCTCTCTTCCAGCATCGGTCGCCGCCGGAACGCGACGGGGTGGCCCAGGCAGAGATACGCAATCGGCTCCACGCCCGGCGGGAGACGCAGCTCGGCGCGGAGGACGGCGGGCTCCACGATGCTGACCCAGCCGACGCCGACGCCCTCGGCGCGCGCGGCGAGCCAGAGGTTCTGCACGGCGCAGCACGCGCTCGCGCGCACCGCCTCCGGCTGGACGATGGTGCCCAGGATCGCCTCCCCGCGCGGCCTCAAGTCGACCGCGACGCACACGTTGAGCGACGCCTCGAGGATCCCCTCGAGGCGATAGGAGAGGTACTGCTCGCGCCGGCCCTCCGGAAAACGGGCAGCCTCCGCCTGACGGCAGCGAAGGAAGCTCTCGCGGATCCGCGCGCGCTGCGCCTCGTCGCGCACAACGACGAAGCCCCAGGGCTGGGAGAACCCCACGCTGGGCGCCAGGTGGGCGGCCTCGAGGATGCGCCGCAGGACGGCCCGGTCGAGCGCGCGCCCCGGCTCGAAATGCCGCACGTCCCGCCGCAGGGCGATGACGTCGTAGACCGCCTGCCGCGCTCCCTCGTCGAAGGCGGCGACGGCCTCCGGGACCAGGTACGACGGTTCATGTGTGGCGTTCACCGCGGTCAGCTACCACAGTTGCCAGGCGGTGGGCAGCCGGCGGCCGTGCGCTGCAGATGACCCCCTCGCGCGTCTTCCTTCGAGCCAGCGAGCCGCGCCGACGGGGCGCTGGGCGAGCGGGGACCGCCGCGCTCGGCCTCCGCGCCGATCGCGCCCATCACGAGGGCCCACCCCGGTCAACCGCAACTACCCTGCCCTCGACAGGGAGAACCCCTCATATCCCTGAGCCGCGACCGCCTCGCACCGCTTTCTGTAGGCGCCGACGCCCCCGGCATAGGGCATGAGGACGCGCGGCTTGCCAGGGATGTTCGCCCCGACGTACCAGGAGCTGGCCAGCGGATACAGCGTGCCGCCGGCCACCTCGCTGGCGTGCGCGACCCACCCCTCCTCCGCCTCGGCGGTGGCCTCGATGCACGCGAAGCCTCGCTCTCGCAGGTACGCGATGCAGTCCGCGATCCATTCCACGTGCTGCTCGATGGAGACGATCGCATTGCTGAACACGGACGGGCTCCCAGGCCCGGTGATCGTGAACAGGTTCGGGAAGCCGGCGACGGCGACGCCGAGGAACGTGCGCGGGCCGTCGGCCCACCTCGCCGTGAGCGGCTCGCCGCCCCTCCCGCGGAGCTCGATCCTGGTCAGGGCGCCCGTCATGGCATCGAAGCCCGTGGCGAGCACGAGGCTGTCGAGCGTGTACTCCGCGCTCCGCGTCCGGAGCCCCGTCTCCGTGATCTCCTCGATGGGCGACGCCTTGACGTCGACGAGCGTGACGTTCTCCCGGTTGAAGGTCTCGTAATAACCGGTGTCGACGCAGAGCCGCCGGGTGCCCAGCGGATACCCCCTCGGCGACAGCGCCTCGGCGACGGCAGGGTCGCGGACCGTCGCGCGGATCCGGGAACGGACGAACTCGGCGGCTGTCTCGTTGGCTTCCCGGGACCGCATCACGTCCGAGAACGTGGCGAGGAAGCCGGTGCCGCCCTGCTCCCAGCGAGCCTGATACGCGCGCTCCCGCTCCTCGGGCGGCACCTCCAGCGCGGACCGCGGGTCGACGTCCATGACGACCCCGGCGCGCGTCTCGCGGGCCCTCTGCCGGTGCTCCGCGTAGTTCGCCTTCATCCACGATTCGTAAGCGGCCTCCAGGGGTGCGTTGCGCGCTGGCACGCTGAAGCACGGGGTCCGCTGGAAGACGAAGAGGCGCGCCGCCTGCTCGGCAATGGCGGGGATGACCTGGACGCCGGACGAGCCCGTGCCGATGACGCCGACGCGCTTGCCGGTGAAGTCGACGCCGCCGTGCGGCCAGTGGCTCGTGTGGTATCGCTCGCCCCGGAATGCCTCGAGCCCCTCGACGTCGGGCACCTTCGCGGCGGACAGGCAGCCTGTCGCCATGATCAAGAACCCGGCGGACACGCTGGCGCCGTCGTCGGTCCGGATCACCCACCGATCCGCCGCCTCGTCGAAGGCGGCCGCGGTCACCCGCGTCCGGAGCTGGATGTGCGCGCGGAGCTCGAACCTGTCCGCGACGTGCTCGAGATAACGCAGGATCTCCGGCTGCGTGGCGTATCGCTCGGTCCACGTCCATTCCTGCTGGAGCTCGGGAGAGAACGAATAGGAGTAGTCCATGCTCGCGATGTCGCAGCGCGCGCCGGGGTAGCGGTTCCAGTACCAGGTGCCGCCCACCCCGCCGCCCGCCTCGTAGACGCGGACCGAGAGGCCGAGCCGGCGCAGGCGGTAGAGCATGTACAGACCCGCGAACCCGGCGCCGACGACGACGGCGTCGACGCGGCCCAGAGGCGCCGGGGTGTCTCCTGAACGATTCGACTGCACGTCAGACATGATGTTCGCCTCCCTCTCCGGACATGGGTGCGCGGGAGGCCGCTCGAGGCCCCGCGCGATCGCTTCAGAGACGCGCGCCGCCCTGCGCCGGCGCCGGGCGTGGGGCGCGGTGGACGCGAAGGGCGAGCGCCATCAGGCTCAGGACCAGCACCACCCCGAGGTGCACGAGGCCGCTCCACCCGAGCGCCGACAGGAGCGCGCCGGACGTGAGCGACGCCGCGCCGCTGGCGGTGAACACGCACAGATCATTGACCCCCTGCGCCCGGAAACGCTCGGGACCGGACCGGCTGCGCGCGACCAGGGTCGTCGCGGTCACGAAGACATAACACCACCCGACCCCGACAAGCGAGAGCCCGACAAGGTGCCCTCCGAACCCTGGGGCCAGGCTGATCACGAACCCCGCGAGCAAGAACAGCAGCCCGAGCCCCTGGAGCGCCGCGATCGACATCCGCTGCAGGAGGGCGCCGACCGAGAGCGAAGGCAGGTACATGCTCAGGAGGTGCACCTCGATCACCCAGCCCGCCTGCCGGATCGAGCGCTGCTCGACGCCGCACATCTGGAGGGGCGTCGGCACCATGATCAGGCTCATCACGAGGAAAGCGCCGGCGCCCATCGCCACCATGGGCCAGTACAGCGCCGGAGCCCCCGCGTCGGCCGCGGCGGAGGCCTCCGCGACCCGCGCTTCCTGCGGCCGGTACGACACGAACGCGAGCGCCGCGACGAGCTGGAGCGCCGAGAGGACGAGCAGGGCAGAGGGCAGCTCGCTCGACGTCCGTCCTTCCAGCAGGCCGAAGAGCGAGATGCCAGGGACGACGCCGAGCGCGCTGGCGAGCTGGATCATGGTCAAGAGGCGCGGCGCCCGGTGGCTCTCCTGCCCTTCGAGGATCGCGAAGCGATATTGCTGCACGAAGGCGCCGTGCAGGCCGACGCCGGAGACCGCCGCGCAGAACAGCGGGAGATCGGCGCGGTCCACCGCGCGCGCCGCGAGCGCGAGGCAGCCGGCGGACAGGAGCGCCGCGGCGATGAAGCAGGGCTTGCGCCCGAAGCGGCGCATCAGCTGGCTGGCCGGCCAGGTGCCCAGGGCCGAGGACAGCACGAGCACGGCCACCGGGAGCGTCGCGAGCCGCATGTCCCGCGCGAGCCGCTCACCCACCACGCTGCCGGCGAACTGGACCGACACAACAGAAGCGATCCCCAGGACCTGGCAAAGCAGCAGGACCAGCGTGTTGACGGACGTGGCGGGCGCGGGCGCGGGCACGACAGCCTGACGGCTCAACGGACGCCCTCCACGGAAGGCAGGGCGGCCCCGTTCCCCGCGTCGAGCGCGGCGATCGCCTCGAGAGAGAGGCCCAGGCGCTCGTGGAGGAAGCGCACCATCGTCCAGTGAGGCAGCGCGCCCTCGTCGAAGGGGCCGAACTCGTCGCGGTAGAGCGGCAGCCAGCGCAGCGCCTCCTCGATCGCCTGCTCCCGGCTGGCCTGCGCCTCCTGATAGTCCTCGTAGGGCAGGCTGCGGTGATGGATGAAGAAGCGCCCCGGGAGGCGCTCCTCGCACAGCTCGCGGTACTCCCGCGTCTGCAAGATCAGGTAATGCCAGACCTCGTCGATCGCCTGCTCCACCGGCAGGAACAGCCCGGCCAGCGGCTCCGGATAGCGCGATATCAGGTAGAGGTACCGCAGGCATTCGAGCACCTGACGCTCGACATAGGCGGGCTCCTCGCCGGTGGTCCGCACGAAATGGCGCACCACGCCGGAGAAGAACGCGCCGTCGAGCCGCGCCTTCAGCGCGGCGGCCGTCACCCTGGGTCGTTCCGTCGTCACGAGCCACCTCGCACCGCGGCCTCGCCGCCCTGCACCAGCCATGCGTACTTCCCGGACTTGCCGATCGCGATTTGGGCGCGGTGCTCGAGGACGCAGTCGAGGCCGGCGCCCTCCCAGATCCGCTCTCGCAGCGAGCGCGCCGCGGCCGGGCCGACGGGCGCGCCGTCGAAGGTGGTATAGAGCAACCGGCCCCGCCGCTGTCCCTCCGCGTGGAGCTGATAGACGAAGACGGACGGCGCGGAGACGGCGATCCAGTCATCGAGATCGGCCTGCGAGATCGGTCCCCTCTCCTCGGCCCAGAAGAGCTCCCGCTCGCGCCCGCAGAACCGGCGGATCCGGAGCGGATCGGGGGAGCCGTCGACCGTCTCGGCGCAGTCGCCCGAGCGATAGCGGATGAGCGGCATGCAGGGGTTGCGCACGCTCGAGACGATGAGGCTGTAGATCGCGCTGCCCTCCTCGACAGGGATCAGCTCCAGGTGCATCTGGTCCAGGTAAGGCCAGTAGCGGCCGTGACGATCGCTGTAATACAGATATCCGAGCTCGGTGCTGCCGAACAGGTCGACGATCGGGCACTCGACGTGCTCCGCCAGGAACCGCCGCACGTTCCTCGGCGTGAGCTCGTAGGCGTGAACGACGCTGGCCGGCCTCGGAAAGCGCTCCCACGCTCCGATGTCCATGGCCTTCTTCACCAGGTGAGCGAGGTGGTAGCCATCGCAGTCGAGGTGGTAAAGACGCCGCGGATGCGCCTCTCGGACGGCGGTCATCTCGTCGAGCATGCGCTCGACGTCGCCGCGATCCCAGAGCCCCGGGTCGAGCCGCAGGTTGACATAGAGCGTCCGCTCGTCGAGCCGGCGCTCCTCGAGGCTGGGGAGCGCCGACGCCTCGGCGCCGCGCCGCCTCGCGGCGAGCCGCGCCACGTGCTCGGTCGCCAGCACCGTGGTGATCGAGACGCGCTGGCAGCCCTCATGCCAGGTGACCGCGATGTCGGGGTGCTCGCTCCACAGGCGGTAGTACGACTTCAGAAGGAAGAAGGGCGGGCGGATGATCTGCATCCGCGCGTGGTTGGTCCCGGTCGAGAGCACGAGCTCCGCCTCGCCGGCCTTCAGCGCCTCGGCGAGCCTCGGGGTCATCCAGTTGTCCGGAAAGCCTCTTGCGATCTCCGGCTTGTCCAGGATCGGGAAAGAGCCCTTCTCGATCGACTGTCGGTAGATAGGGATGTCCCTGACCTGATCGATCATCGCCGCGAGCGTCGGTCCGTGGGCGTCCATCGGTCGACTCCAGGAAAAAGGTTGAACAGCCATCGAGAAGCGCAGCCCCCATCGGTCCGGGCGCGCGCGAGCGAGGCAGAAGACCACGGCAAGATGAACCTGGTCCTGCCGCCTCGCCCGCGGCCCCGGCGGCTCCGTCAGCTGATGCAGCCGGCCTTCTTCGAGATACAGCCGGCCTTCTTCGAGATGCAGCCGGCCTTCTTCGAGATACAGCCGGCCTTCTTCGAGATACAGCCTTCCTTCCGCGAGATGCAGCCGGCGTCGAGTGTCGGCGCACCGGACGTGTTGGCCGCGATCCACTGCTTCCAGAGACGATCCTGGGCGATCTGCCGAATCAGGTGTTCCATTCGAACCTCCGATGATGTGATGGTGGACGATGCAACCACGGCGCACACGTCCGCGACCCGCGCAGGGCGGCGGCCGTGTGCTCGACGGTCCGGCAGACACGATTTGTGGGCAGCCCGACCGTCTGGCTGACTATACGGTTCAACCCGAAGGGGTCAAGGCAGGCAATCCGTGGGTGGATCGCGCCGCCCGGCCATCCGCCGAGTCGGCCGCTCCAGGACCAATGAAACTATCTCGGCGCGCGCACGCGCGAGCCTGCGAATCGACCGCTGCAATTCGCATTGAAATCGATCCTGTCGCGACGATACCCAGATGAGGGCGTGGCAAATTGTCCCGCGCACCCCGACGATCGCCGTTCGCCGGTTCCACCGGAGGGATCCATCGCGATACGCTCCTTGCTCCCCCTTCGGAAAGCGAGCGTGAGAATGACCCGAGAGCTCCGTTCCCTCATCACAGGATCCAGCAGCGGCTTCGGCCGCGCGACCGCCGTCACCCTCGCCCGCGCGGGACACCGCGTCTTCGCCGGGATGCGCGCGACCACGTCGAAGAACGCGGGGCCGGCGTCCGAGCTCGCGGAGCTCGCCGCGCGCGAGGGGCTCGCGCTCCGCGTGTTCGAGCTCGACGTGACGAGCGACGCCTCGGTCGACGCGGGCGTCGCGCGCGTGCTCGACGAGGCGGGCGGCGTCGACGTCGTGATCAACAACGCGGGCGTCCTGTCGCAGGGGCCGATCGAGGCGTTCACCGTGGCGCAGACCCGCAGCAGATCGCGGACGCGATCCTGAAGCTCACGGCGCTGCCGGCCGGGGAGCGGCCGCTGCGCACCGTGCTCGACCCGCTGGGCAACGGCGCCGCGGAGGAGATCAACCGCAGGACCGAGGACGTGCAGCGGGCGTACATCGCGTGGATGGGCCTCGGCGGCGCGCTCAGGCGAGCCGGCGGATAGCGCGCGGCAGCCGGGATCCGCGGGGCGCGGCGATCTCCGCGCCTCCCTGGGACACAAACCATCTCCGAGCCCCGTCACCGCGCGATTGTCAAGACCGAACCGGGCTGCCAGCCTGGCTCGCGCGCCTGTGCACCAGCAGCTGAAATGAAACACCGTGTCCATCCGTCGCTGCGTCGCGCAACGCGCGTCATTCGTCAGCGATGCTCCGCAGGCTCCGCCGCGAACGGGCGCTCCTTCGGGTGTGGCGGAGTGGCGCAGGATGAAGTGATTTTCGTCTAGGGGTGCGAAGGGCGGCCGGGGTACCCTGGAGACGGGTCGTCGGCCTTTCTGCCCGAGCGCAGCCGCTCGTGTTCGTCCTGGTCCTGCCCGAGCGCAGCCGCTCGTGTTCGTCGAGGTGTGTCGTGAGGTTGAGAACGTCTTATCTGGCTTTGACCGTGGGATTGCTGCAAATAGTCGCCGCCTGTGGAGGGGGCGCGCCCTCCACCACGGGCGATCCTGGCGTAGGCGGCGCGGGAAGCGTGACCTCCAGCGGCTCCGGCGACGGCGGCGGCGGCAGTGACTTCGGCTCTGGCGTCGCCTCCGGCGGCGGCGGAAGCGGCGGCGGGCCCGATCCCTGCGCCGTCGACGACCCGCCCCCCGAGTGCCTCTTGCCCCAGGAGCCCGCCTGCGGCGACGGCGAGATCAACCAGGCCAGCGAGGCGTGCGACGACGGCAACAGCCTGCCCGGCGATTGCTGTTCCGGTCTGTGCGAGATCGAGCCTTACTGTGCATGTCCGACGCCCGGCGAGCCGTGCGTGCTGACCATCGCCTGCGGCGATGGCGTGGTCGATCCGGGCGAGTTCTGCGACGACGGCAACACCGCTGACGGCGACGGCTGCAGCGCGGACTGCATCGTCGTCGACCCCTCGTACGTCTGTCCGAGGCCGGGCGAGCCGTGCACGCTGCTCTACGACTGCGGCGATGGCCGCGTGAACGGCTCCGAGGAGTGCGACGACCGCAACGAGACGCCCGGCGACGGCTGCGGCGCGGACTGCAAGCGGGAGGCGGGCTTCGTGTGCCCGAAGCCCGGGCAGCCGTGCGAGCGCCTGCCGGTCTGCGGCAACGGGGTCAAGGAGGCCGGCGAGCACTGCGACGACGGCAACGCCGCGAGCGGCGACGGCTGCTCGAGCCTGTGCCGACAGGAGTCCTTCTACGTCTGCACGACCCCGGGGCAGCCCTGCGAGCTCCTGATCCGGTGCGGCGACGGCGCCGTGGATCCGGGCGAGATCTGCGACGACGGCAACGCCCAGGGCGGCGACGGCTGCAGCGCCGACTGCAAGACGCTGGACCCGCTTTACGCGTGCTCCGAGCCGGGGAAGCCCTGCATCCTCCTCTATCGCTGCGGCGACGGGCGCGTGAACAACGGCGAGCAGTGCGAGGACGGCGACGACCCGCCCGCCTCCGGCGACGGCTGCAGCGCGACCTGCATGCGCGAGCCCGGCTTCGTGTGCTCGAAGCCCGGGCAGCCGTGCGAGCTCCTGCCGGTCTGCGGCAACGGCGCCCTGGAGAGCGGCGAGCAGTGCGACGACGGCAACACCGCGGGCGGCGACGGCTGCTCGAGCCTGTGCCGGCAGGAGTCCTTCTACACCTGCCCGACCCCGGGTCGGCCCTGCACCCTCCTCTACTGGTGCGGCGACGGCGCGATCAACCCGGGCGAGGTCTGCGACGACGGCAATACGGTGAGCGGCGACGGCTGCAGCGCCGACTGCAGCGCGGTGGAGCCGATCTACACGTGCCCCAGGCCGGGTCAGCCCTGCACCCGCCTCTACTGGTGCGGTGACGGCCGCGTGAACGAGGGCGAGCAGTGCGAGGACGGCAACACCCGGAGCGGCGACGGCTGCAGCGCCGACTGCATGCGCGAGGAGGGGTATCAGTGCAGCCGCCCCGGTCAGCCGTGCACCCGGCCGCCGGCCTGCGGCAACGGCCTCAGGGAGACCGGCGAGCAGTGCGATGACGGCAACACCGCGGGCGGCGACGGCTGCTCGAGCCTGTGCCGGCAGGAGTCCTTCTACAGCTGCCCGACCCCGGGCCAGCCCTGCGAGTTCTTGATCCGGTGCGGCGACAGCGTGCTCAGCCCGGGCGAGGTCTGCGACGACGGCAACACCGTGGGCGGCGACGGCTGCAGCGCCGATTGCAGCGGGGTGGACCCGATCTACACGTGCACCACGCCGGGTCAGCCCTGCACCCTCAACTACTGGTGCGGCGACGGCCGCGTGAACGACGGCGAGCAGTGCGAGGACGGCAACACCGTGAGCGGCGACGGGTGCAGCGCGGACTGCATGCGCGAGCCGGGGTATCAGTGCAGCCGGCCGGGCCAGCCGTGCGCGCGGCTGCCGGCCTGCGGCAACGGCCTCAGGGAGACCGGCGAGCAGTGCGATGACGGCAACACCGCGGGCGGCGACGGCTGCTCGAGCCTGTGCCGGCAGGAGTCCTTCTACAGCTGCCCGACCCCAGGCCAGCCCTGCGTGCTCCTGTTCCGGTGCGGCGATGGCGCCGTGAACCCCGGCGAGCTCTGCGACGACGGCAACACCGCGGGCGGCGACGGCTGCAGCGCGGATTGCAAGGCGGTGGACCCGGCGTACGTGTGCCCCGAGCCGGGCAGGGCCTGCGTCCTCGTCTATCAGTGCGGCGATGGGCGGGTGAACAACGGCGAGGAGTGCGACGACGGCGACTCCGTGTCGGGCGACGGCTGCACGGCGGATTGCCGGCTCGAGGAGGGCTTCATCTGCAAGCCCGGCCAGCCCTGCACCGTGAGGACCTATTGCGGCGACGGCACGGTGCAGCTCGGCGAGCAGTGCGACGACGGCGGCGGGGAGACCCCTGTCGGCGGCGACGGCTGCACCGCGCAGTGCAAGATCGAGGTCGGCTGGATGTGCCCGCCGGGCGGCGGGCGCTGCACCCCGCCGCCGCCGCCCGTGTGCGGCGACGGCAAGATCGGCGGCACCGAGGTGTGCGACGACGGGCAGCAGCCCCCGGCGAGCGGGGACGGCTGCAGCGCCGATTGCCAGACGATCGAGGACGGGTGGGATTGCTCGCGCGTGGGGTTCCCCTGCAAGACCGTCTGCGGCGACGGGTTCAAGAACGGCGCCGAGCAGTGCGACGACGGCAATCCCTTCTCGGACGACGGCTGCGACGAGACCTGCCGGATCGAGCCCGGCAGCGTCTGCGACGACGGGGAGCCCCAGGACTGCACGGGCTTCTCGGTCTGCGGCAACAACATCCGCGAGGGCACCGAGGCCTGCGACGACGGCAACGGCAACTGGCGCGACGGCTGCACGCCGGACTGCAAGGGCGAGCCGGACTGCAGCGGCGGCGCGTGCGTCTCGAGGTGCGGCGACGGCATGCTCCTGCCCGGGGACACCACCGAGGCGTGCGACGACGGCAACACCGTGAGCGGCGACGGATGCTCCGCGACGTGCACGATCGAGCCGGGCTACACCTGCGCCGTTCAGCCCACCGAGATGCGGCTGCCGATGGTCATCCGCGACTTCATCGGCTGGTGCCCGGAGGGCAACAACAGCAGCTCGAACAACACCGACTGCGACGCCAACCTGGCGGACAACCGCATCGGGCACTTCGACTTCGAGATCACGGGCAACGGGCAGACCGACTACACCGTCCTGCCGACGCTCGACAGCGCGGGCAAGCCCGTGAATGCCTACGGCGCCGGCCCCTTCCTGCCGACCGCGAACAACGGCTGGACCACGGGGCAAACCAACTTCCAGTGGTGGTACCGGGACAACCAGACGTACAATAGGACGCTCGTCACCACCATCGAGCTGCGCCCGGACGCCGCCAGGTACGTGTACCAGCGGAACCCGTTCTGGCCCGTGGATCGCACCCAGACGAACGGCGATCCGGTGCTCGACAACCTGGTCTCCGCCGGGCTGGAGCGGGCGCGCGATCAGGGGCACAACTTCTACTTCACGAGCGAGGTCCGGTACTGGTTCCAGTTCAACCCGAACGGCGCCGCGGCCGATCCGGTGCTCACCTTCTTCGGTGACGACGACGTCTGGGTGTTCATCAAGAACACGCTGACCGCGGACATCGGCGGCATCCACGGGCAGCTCCAGGAGAGCGTGACCATCCTGGACAACGGCGACGCGCGCGTGACCCCGTGCACCGCCGCTGCCGGCTGCACGAACCGGGGCGCCACCTACGACGTCGACCTGAACCTCGAGCCGGGCAAGGTCTACGAGATCGCGGTGTTCCAGGCCGAGCGCCACGTCACCGGGTCGAACTACCAGCTCACGCTGTCGGGCTTCGGCGCCGGCACGTCGGTGTGCACGCCGCAGTGCGGGGTCGACCCGCCGGTCGTGACGCCGGGCGAGGAGTGCGACGACGGCAGCGAGAACGGGACGGGCTACGGCCAGTGCAACAACTGCCAGCTCGGGCCGTACTGCGGCGACGGCGTCAGGAACGGCATGGAGACCTGCGACAACGGGGTCAACAACAGCACGTACGCCAACGCCTCGAACGCCTGCGCGCCCGGGTGCGTGGCCCCGCCCCGGTGCGGCGACGGCGCGGTCAACGCGCCGTACGAGGCGTGCGACCTCGGCTCCGGCAACACGGCGAACGGCTACGGCGGCTGCACGCGCGAGTGCCAGATCGGGCCGTCCTGCGGCGACGGCACGAGGAACGGCGCCGAGGGGTGCGATGACGGCGTCAACGACGGCTTCTACGGCACCTGCAACCCGAACTGCACGCCGGCGCCGATGTGCGGCGACAACCGCGTCGACGCCGACTGGGGCGAGGAGTGCGACGACCCGGCCGACTCGAACTGCGTGAGCTGCCAGCGCGGCGAGCACTGCGGCGACGGGACCACGCAGCGGGACCTCGGCGAGGAGTGCGACGACGGCGTCAACGACGGCGGGTACGGCCAGTGCGGGCTCTCGTGCCTCTACGGGCCGCGCTGCGGCGACGGCATCGTCCAGCCCGAGGAAGAGCGCTGCGACCTCGGCAGCGGGCAGAACACCGGCGGGTACGGCGGGTGCACCGCGACCTGCAACTACGGTCCGTACTGCGGCGACGGCATCAGGAACGGCGCCGAGGGGTGCGACGACGGCGTGAACGACGGCGCTTACGGCACCTGCAACGAGAGCTGCACGCTGGCCCCGAGGTGCGGCGACAACCGCGTCGACACCGAGTGGGGCGAGGAGTGCGACAACGCGGCCGACCCGAACTGCCTGAACTGCCAGCTTCCCCCGCAATGCGGCAACGGGATCACGCAGCCGGCCCTCGGCGAGGAGTGCGACGACGGCGTCAACGACGGCGGGTACGGCCAGTGCGGCCCCGCGTGCCTCTACGGCCCGCGCTGCGGCGACGGCATCGTCCAGCCCGACGAAGAGCGCTGCGACCTCGGCAGCGCGCAGAACACGGGCGGGTACGGCGGGTGCACCGCGACCTGCAACTACGGTCCGTACTGCGGCGACGGCATCAGGAACGGCGCCGAGGGGTGCGACGACGGCGTGAACGACGGCGCTTACGGCACCTGCAACCCGAGCTGCACGCCGGCGCCGAGGTGCGGCGACAACCGCGTCGACACCGAGTGGGGCGAGGAGTGCGACAACGCGGCTGACCCGAGCTGCGTGAGCTGCCGGCTCCCCGCGCAGTGCGGCAACGGGATCACGCAGCCGGCCCTCGGCGAGGAGTGCGACGACGGCGTCAACGACGGCGGGTACGGCCAGTGCGGCCCCGCGTGCCTCCACGGCCCGCGCTGCGGCGACGGCATCGTCCAGCCCACCGAGGAGGACTGCGATCTCGGCAGCGCGCAGAACACCGGCGGGTACGGCGGGTGCACCGCGACCTGCGACTACGGGCCGTACTGCGGCGACGGCATCAGGAACGGCGCCGAGCCGTGCGACGACGGCGTGAACGACGGCACCTACGGCACCTGCGCGCCGGGCTGCACGCCGGCGCCGAGGTGCGGCGACAACCGCGTCGACGCGGACTGGGGCGAGGAGTGCGACAGCGCGACCGACCCGAACTGCGTGAGCTGCCGGCTCGGCGCGCACTGCGGCGACGGGGTGATCCAGCCGCAGTTCGGCGAGGAGTGCGACGACGGGATCAACGACGGCGAGTACGGCAAGTGCGGCCCCTCGTGCATCTTCGGGCCGCGCTGCGGTGACGGCATCGTCCAGCCCGTGGAGGAGGACTGCGATCTCGGCGAGGGCAACAACAGCGGCGAGTACGACGGCTGCGACGCCCTCTGCCAGTACGGGCCGTACTGCGGCGACGGCCGCGTCAACGGCGCCGAGACCTGCGACGACGGCGTGAACGACGGCTTCTACGGGAGCTGCATGCCCGACTGCAGCCCGGCGGCGAAGTGCGGTGACCGCCGGGTCGACGAGGAGTGGGGCGAGCAGTGCGATCCCCCGAACGAGGCCACGGGCTGCAGCAACAACTGCCGCCTCGGCGGGCAGTGCGGCGACGGCGTGGTCCAGCCCGGCGAGCAGTGCGACGACGGCAAGAACGACGGCGGCTACGGCCAGTGCGGCCCGCGCTGCCAGCTCGGCCCGCGCTGCGGCGACGGCATCCGCAACGGCCCGGAGCAGTGCGACGACGGCGACGGCAACAACACCGGCGGCTACGGCAAGTGCGCGCCGGGCTGCGTCTACGGCCCGTACTGCGGCGACGGCAAGGTGCACAGCGCCTACGAGGCGTGCGACGACGGCAACCGCACGGGCGGCGACGGCTGCAGCCTGACCTGCCAGCTCGACGGGTTCCCCAACTGATCGAGCGAAGGCGGGCACGCGGGGCGAAGGCGTCGTTCGACGCCTCCCCCGCGGGCCCGCGACGCCGGCGCAGCGCCGCGCGTCGCTCGGGTCGACCTCCTCCCAGCTACCGCCGCTAGCTCGCGATGGCCGCCCTCGGCGGCCCGGGGCTCCGCAGTGCCTTCACCAGAACCGGCCGACGAGCCCCACCCCGCCGAGCCCCGGCCCGAGGATCGGCGCGGCCGAGAGCTCGAGCATCGGGCCGCCGGTGCGCGCGGGCGCGGGGTCCGTGCGCGCGGGCAGCGGCGGCGGGTTCGGCGTGTCGAACGCGTAGAACACGAAGCCGCCGAGGGCGAACGCCGCGGCCGTGCCGAACAGGCCGACGGTCGCGTTCGCGAGCTCGTCGCGCGTGTCGAGGTGAGCGCGGTAGTCGCCCAGCTCCTTCTCCGAGATCCCCTGCGCCGCGCGCTTCTCCGCGATCTCGCGCGCCTGGTCCTCTTCCTCGAGGCCCGAGGCCAGCGTCAGCACGCCGACGCCGGCGGACAGGACCCCCATCGCGACGAGGCCATAGGACATCTTCCGCTGGAAGGAGCTCGTGAGGCCCACCTCGATGACGAGGCGCTCGCCGCGGCGGAGCGACAGCTCGCGAGAGAACGGCCGGTGTCCGTTCTTCGTGGCGACGAAGAACCGCTTGCCCGGGGCGACCTGGAGGAGCGGCAGCGGCGTCGTACCGACGAAGCGCCCGTCCAGCGTGACCTGCGCGCCGACGGGGCCCTTCACCTGGAGGAGCGCCGGCCGCTCGCGCAGCTCCCGGTCGATCCCGAGGATGTCCCCCTCGATCGCGACCACCTCGCGCTCCTCGTCGACGTGGCCGTCGGCCGTGATCTTGATCCGGTGCTTGCCCGGCTGCACCTCGGCCATCAGCGGCACGTCGGCCAGCGCGCCGCCGTCGATGGATACGCGGGCCCCCGCGGTCGGCGAGGTGACGTTGATGCGGGTCCGCGGCCTTGTGTCGGGCGGCGCCGCCTCCGGCGCGGCGGGCGACGACGGAGCGCTCGCCTCGAGGCGCGCGGCGATCACCCCGAGCTCGCTCAGGGCCTCGGTCGCGTCCGCGCGGCGCCCGCCCTGCGGGACCTGCTCCAGGTAGCGCCGGTAGTTCGCGATCGCGGCCCGCAGCGCCTCGGGGCTCTGCTCGACCACGTACAGGCGCCGGTAGGCCTGGGCCAGCGAGAACAGGAGGGCAGGGCGCGGCGCCTTCCTGTACGCCGCCTCGAACGACTGCACCGCGTCGCGGTACCGTGTCGCGGCGTAGGCCTGGGCGCCGGCGTTGTAGAGCGCCTTCGCCTGCTCGATGTCCTCCTCCGCCGAGGCCGCGCTCGGCGCGAGCGCGGTCGTCGCGAAGGCCATGAGCACGACGCACAGCGAGGTCTTCATCGGCGGATCGGCACTCCTTCGTAGACGCGGAGCGCGCCGTCGCTGAGCACCGCGAGATCGTCCACCCCATCTCCGAGGACGTCGCACGTCGCGATCGCGGAGCCGCCGGGGATGCCGTCCAGCTTGCGGAGCTGGAGCTGGCCGAGATCATGGCAGCCCGCCGCGCCGTCGCCGCACACGTCGAGCGCGTAGGCCACGCTGCGCGTGAGCACGACGAGCGACCTTCCCATCCCGTCGTCGACGCGGGCGAAGTCGGCGCTGGTGACGTCGCTCGCCAGATCCACGAGGCTGGGGTCGGGCACCTCGAGCTCGATCGGCGCGTCGAGCGCGCCCTCGCCCGTGTTCCAGAAGACGGCGAGCCGGCTCGCCGTGATCGTTCGCGTCCCTTTCGCCAGCTCGTACGCGATGCCCACGACGTCCGCGTGGCCATCGCCGTCCATGTCGCCGGCGCGGAGCCCCGCGTACAGCGTGTGAGGCGCGGGCGAGAAGGCCGCCTCCGGCGCCTCGAAGGCGCCGCTCGCGCCGCGGCGCACGAGGGTGACCGCGCCGGCCAGGGCCGGCGTCCCCGGCTCCGCCGCCGCGTCCTCCGCCGCGACCTCGATCGGCAGCGAGAGGACGAGCTCATCGGTTCCATCGCCGTCGAGATCGACGGCGACCCCATCCAGCGCCCACGCGGGCTCCCGGGAGGGAACGAGCTCCGCGGGGAGCGAGACGCTGTGCTTGACCTCGTCGACCATGGCGATGACGCCCGAGTCGACCGCCGGCAAGAGCCAGAGCTCGGCCGAGCCCCGGGAGGAGCCAGGGCTCGGAGGAGCGATCGTCAGCGACGCGACCTCCGCCCGATCGCCCCCGAAGCGGCCGGCGATGCTCCTCACGGCGCGCAGCTCGCCTGCCTGCCGCGCGTCGCCCGGGCGGACGAGCGGTAGCGGCGGCAGCAGCGACCGCGAGCTGCTGCCCTCGATGAGGCTGAACGCGACGTCGCCGCCGTGCGAGAAGAGCACGCTGATGTCGTCCACGGCGTCGTCCGGCTCGGGGAGCCGCACCGCCGCGATGTCGAGGAGCCCCTCGAAGGCGCCGAGCCGCACCGGCGGCTCCGGCGCCTTCATGTACCGGCCGAAGCAGACGGCCAGCGTCGGGTGGTCCGCGCTCGACAGCGAGCTCCCGGCGCTCTCGGCGAACGAGAGATCCGGCAGGAGATCGCCGTCGAAGTCGCCCACGACGAAGCTCGAGACGTTGCCCAGCGTCGGGATCTTGAGCTCGTTGAGCTTGAAATCGGAGGCCTCTGCGCCGGGGACGCCGTTGAAGAACGTCAGATCCGTCGCGTCCGCGGAGCCGGCGACGACGTCGGGCGCGCCGTTGCCGGTCAGGTCTGCGATCACCGCGCTGGTCCAGCGCCGGCCGTTCGCCGGCGCGAGCCGGTCGAACTCGACCTGGTAGGGAGGAGACGGCCGAGCCTTTCCGAGCCTCACGGCGTCGGGGTCCACGATGTCGATCACCCCGTCGCCGTTGAGATCGCCGATCGCGACGGGGGCCCCGAAGCCGGGCAAGCGCCCGGAGCTCATGTCGCCCGCCGGGTACGAGAGATCGCCGTACGGCGCCATGGCGCCGAACGCGCCGCCGCCTGCGCCCTCCGCGACGTCGAGCGCGTAGCAAGGCGCGCCCGCGGGCAAGCGGGGGTCAGGCTGCGCGCACGTGGCGCCCACGAGCAGATCGAGGACGCCGTCGCCGCTCACGTCCCGGAGGAAGGCCGCGCCCGCGATCCGCGCGCCCGCCGGGAGCTCCACCGCGGTGTGCGCGCCGTCGTCCGGCGAGTAGATGTGCACGGCCGAGTCGTCCGCGAGGGCGACGACCACCTCGTGGAGCGGGCCGCCGCCGAGCTCCGCGCTCACGAGCGGACCGGCGACGTCGCGCAGCCCGCGCTGCCGATCGATGAACGCCAGCTGGCCGCTCTCCGACCCCTGCACGACGGCGATGACATCCTCCGGCGCCGCCCCACGCGTGTCGGTCCCGACGACCAGGGCGACCCACGTCTGTCCGTCCTCGCGCGTGCTGCCGACGGGCAAGAGCCGCGCGCCGCGGAGGGTCGTCGTCTCGGACGCCGCGCCGAGCAGCGAGCCCAGGGGAAACACCGACGCGAGCACGGGGACCGGCGCGAACGTGCGGCCCGGCTCGCCGCTCAGGATCGCCACGCCGGGCCCCACGCTGAGCGCGATGTCCGTCGTCTCGTCGTCGGTGAGGCGCGCGAGCGCGGGCGTGTCCCCCGCCGAGGGGATCGACACCTGGGTCCCCACCGTGCTGTTCGCATCGAAATAGAGCGCCTCGAGGCTCGTCGAGCCGACGCCCACGAGGTCGCCGCGGCCGTCGCCGTCGAGATCACCCGTGATCAGCCGCTGCACGCCGAGCGGCAGCGCGGCGCCGAGCGGCTTGAAATTGCCCGTCGAAGCGCGGCACACGCCGTCGACCCCGCAGCCCCACCCGCTCGGGCACGCGGCGTCCACGTCGTTGCACACGAAGCGGCACTCGTTCTCGCTTCCGCGCGGGTTGCACCAGCTCGTCGAGGTGGCGCCCTGCGCATCCCGCGTCGTCACCTCGCAGGGCTCGCGCGCCTCGAAGCAGTCGCAGTCCTCGTTGCGCGACGGCTCGATGACGCCGTTGCCGCACACGCCCGGGGAGATCTCGCCGAGCTCCACGCACCCGGCGGAGCCGGCGGCCGCGACGAGCAGCGCCGCGGCCGCCCCGATCGCCCGCACGTATCGCCTGAAGCCGGGCCTCGCGCGCATGCTCACTGGAACGGGTTTTCCAGGTCGCCCTTCCTGACGGCGCCCCTCGCTGTCGGCGCCACCCTCTTCAACGACACGGTGATCGCGCCGTCCGCCTCGGCCGGGACCTCCTGCGCCTGCTCCTGGTACCCGGGCGCCTTGAAGGTGAGCTTCACGGCGCGCCCGCGCGGCAGGCGCAGCGGCCCCGGCGCCTTGCCGACGAGCTTGCCCTCGCTCCATACCTCGAGCTCCTTCGGCGTCGCCCGGATCCGGAGCTCGACGTCGGGCGGCGCCGCGTCGGCGCTCGCCGCGGCTGCGGCTGTCGCCTCCAGCGGCGGAGACGGCGCGGCCGACTCCGGGGCGGCCGCGGCGGCGGCGGAAGCCGGCAGGACCGGCGCGACCAGCGCGGCCTCCGTCCTCGGCATCGCCGCGGCCGACGCGGGCGCGCGCGGGGCATCGGCCGCCGGCTCGCCGTGGCCGATCTGCATGTGCCCGAAGTGCAGCGTGAGCGCCGCGGCCGCGCCGATGCCGAGGACGGCGACCGCCGCGAGCGCCGCCCTCCGCCGCGACGCCGTGGCCGGCTTGCTCTCCAGGTTGCTCGGCAGCGATCCCTGCAGCAACGTCTCGTTCCCGTGCAGCCCCGAGCTCGCTTCCGCGGCGGGGCCGCGCTGCGTCGGCGCGAGCCCGGCGTCCAGCGCCTCCACGGCCGCGCCGCGCGCGCGGTCCCGCGCGGCGGCGCCTCGCCCGACGGCGGCGTCGCTCGCCCGCAGGAGGCCGCCGGGCAGCTCGTATCCCGCGCCGCGCGCGGCCTCCACGAGCGCCACGGTCGCCTCGAGCAGCGACGCCGGGCGGCTCGCGGGGTCCTTCTCGAGCATCCGCAGGAGCGGCGCGTCGAGCGCCGGCGAGAGGTGCGTCGCCACGGTCGACACAGGGGGCGCCGCCTCCGACGTGTGCTTGATCAGGAGGTCGAACGCGTTCTCGCCGTCGAACGGCGGCGCGCCGGCGAGCAGCTCGTGCGCGAGGATCCCGAACGAGTAGATGTCCGTCCGGTGATCGACGTTCTTGCCGCGGCACTGCTCGGGGGACATGTAGAGCGGCGTCCCGATCAGGTGCCCCGTCCGCGTCTTGTGCACGGCGCTCGACGACTCGCCGAGCAGCTTGGCGATGCCGAAGTCGAGCAGCTTCGGGAAGATCGCGCCGTCCTCGTCGAAGACCAGGAACACGTTCTCGGGCTTGAGGTCGCGGTGCGCGATGCCCGCCGCGTGCGCCGCGTCGAGCGCGCGCGCGATCTTGACGAGGATGGGCAGCGCCTCGGCGGGCGGGAGGCGCCCGCGCTTGCGGCGGTAGGCGTCGAGGGTCATCCCCTCGAGCAGCTCCATCACGTAGTAGTGCCGGCCGTCCTCGAGGGCGCCGAACGAGAAGATGTCGATGATGTTGCGGTGCCTGATCTGGTTCACGGCCCGCGCCTCCGCGACGAAGCGGGAGACGAGCTGCGGGTTCGCGGAGCACTGGCGGCTCAGGACCTTGATGGCCGCCGCCTTGCCGATGACGGGGTGGATCGCGCGGTAGACCGTGCCGAAGCCCCCTGCCCCGATCTTGGCCTCGACGCGGTACTCGCCGACCGGCGTTCCCGGCGCGAGCTCCGGATCGGCGCCAGGCGGCGCGGGCTCCGCCGCGAGCGTCTCGACGTTCGTCGCGCAGGCAGCGACGCCGTCCGCATGCTCGGTTCGGCACGTAGGGCATGTCGACATGAGAAAGCCACGGAGAGCGTACACGGGGAGCCCGGCGCAGCCCAGAGCCACCGAGCGTCGCAAACCGGCGGGCGCGCTGTGCTCCGGCCTCCGGCGGGCGGGCGCAGCGTGAGGCGTCCTTTCGGCGCCGAGCCGCCCGCGTCGAGGCCCGGCTTCGCGGCCCCGCGGGGCGCGAGGCGCGCGCCGGAGGTCTGACCACCTCGAGGCGCCGAGCAGGAGAGCCTCTGGCATTGTCTTACACGGGGCGTGGCCCTACAGGGCCCCGCGAGCCATGCGTGTCGTGCGGCGCGATCGATGGAGGCGCGGGCCTTCGTGCTGCTGAAGCTCGCGCTGGTGGGCGCGTCGGTGCTGCTCTCCTCGCTGGCGGCGCGCCGCTTCGGCCACGCGGTGGGCGGCACGCTCGCCGGGCTGCCCATGATCGTGGGCCCGATCATGGGCTTCGTGCTGCTGCAGGAGACGCCCGCCCACGCGGGCGCGATCGCGCTCGCGACGCTGGTGTGCGTCCCGGCCACGATCGTTCATGTGCTCACCTTCGCCTGGTGCGCGCGGCGGGGGCGGCGCTGGGGCGTGGCGCTGCTCGCGGCCAACGCGGCGTTCCTGTCGGTGGGCGCGGCGCTGCTCGCGCTGCGGCTGCCCCCGCTGCTCGCGTGCGCCGCGGCGCTGGCGTCGCCCGCCCTGGGCGCGCTCTCCTTGTCACGCCTGCGCGAGCCGCCCGCGGTGGTGGCCATTCCGCGCGTCGAGCTCGCCTGCCGCGTGGCCGCGGCGATGGCCATGGCCTGGTGCATCGTGCGCAGCGCTGGCGCCGCGCCGGTGGGCTTCAGCGGGCTGCTGCTCGCGATCCCGATCACCGGCAACGTCCTGCCGTGCTTCACCCTGCCCCGGCACGGCGCGGCCGCCACGGTGGCCTTGCTCGCGGGCTTCTTGCGTGGCCTGCTCGGCTTCGCCTCTTTCTTCGTGGCGCTGCACATCGGGCTCGCGCGGGTGTCCTCGGCGACCGCTTACGGCGTCGCGTGGCTGTGCGCGCTGCTCGCGGCGCTGGCGGTGCGCGCGACGCGCACCAGGACAGTCGTCCGTTGATTGGGTCGCAACCGAATGCGTTGTTCTGCCTCGTGAGCGCCAGCGTCGAGCGCCGCGGACCGAGGGGCGTCCAGCTACGTCTCCTTCTCCTCGCGCTTCCCGCTCGCAGTGAGGCGGTTGCCCGCGAACGACACGTCGACGCCATGACCTGAACGCTGTGGTAGGGCACTTGCCGCTCATGTAACCTCGCGCCCGGAGCCGAGGCCGCATGGAACAGCACGAGCCGAGATCCAAGGTGCTGGTCGTCGATGACAACGAACAGAACCGCGCTCTGGCCCAGGCCACGCTCGAGGACGACGGCTACGAGGTCGTGCTCGCCGTCACGGGCGAGGAGGGAATCGAGCAATTCCAGCGCCACAAGCCGGATTGCGTGCTGCTCGACGTGCGGATGCCGGGGATGGACGGGTTCGCCGTGTGCGCACGGATCCGCGGCCTGCCCGAGGGCGCGAGCACGCCGATCGTCTTCTTGACGGCGCTCCGCGACGTCGACACGTTCGACAGCGCGCTGCGCGCCGGCGGCGACGACTTCCTGACGAAGCCGATCCGCCCGTCGGAGCTGCTCGTGCGGGTCCAGGCCGCCCTGAGGCTGCGCCGGCTCGGCGCGGAGCTGCGCGAGCACGTCGAGCTCGTCCGGCAGCAGCGCGACGCGCTGATGCGCCTCCAGCTCCAGAAGGAGCGGCTCATGGCGTTCGTCGTGCACGATCTGAAGAACCCGGTGAGCACCATGGACCTGCACGCGCAGTTCCTGCTCCGGGACCGCGCGCTCCCGGAGCAGGCGCGCGACTCCGCGCGGCACATCCGCGACCAGGCGCGGGCCCTGCTGCGGCTCATCTACAACCTGCTCGACATCAGCAAGAGCGAGGAGGGGAGGCTCGCCCCCGAGCGGACGAGCGTCGATCTCCGCGCGCTCGTCCTCGAGACGTTCGCCGCGCTCGACCTGCGCGCGAGCTCCCGATCGCTCTCGCTGCGCGAGGCCGTCGAGGTGCCCGCCGTCAGGGCCGATCCGGACCTGCTCCGCCGCACGCTCGAGAACCTCCTCGAGAACGCGATCGTCCACGCCCCGGCCGGGACGGCGGTGACCGTGGGCGCCGTGAAGCGCGGCGCTGACGTGGAGATCCGCGTGGCGGACGCGGGGCCGGGCATCCCCGCCGAGATGCGCGCGCAGGTGTTCGATCGCTTCGTCCAGCTCGGAGGCGACGCTCCGGCCCTCCACCGCGCGGGCCGCGGCCTGGGGCTCGCGTTCTGCAAGATGGCCGTCGAGGCGCACGGCGGCGACATCCGGATCGAGGACAACGCCCCTGGCGCCGTGTTCTGTGTGAGGCTCCCCGATGACACATGAGATCTCCTCCGCCGAACGCCTGTCAGCACCCGAGCAGGCGCCCCACGGGCCTGGCGCTCGCCAGCTCGATGACGGCACGTTCCGCCTGCTCATCGACGCGGCGCCCGACGCCATGGTGGTCGTCGACGAGCAGGGACGTATCGTGTTCGTCAACGTCCAGACCGAGCGGATGTTCGGCTACACGCGCGGCGAGCTCCTCGGACAGGCGATCGAGATCCTGCTCCCGGAGCGATTCCAGCGGTCTCATGTCGCGAACCGCTCGGCGTTCATCGCCGCGCCCAGGGCGCGCCCCATGGGTTCGGGGCTGGAGCTGTTCGGCCGCCGGAGGGACGGCAGCGAGTTCCCGGTCGAGATCAGCCTCAGCCCGCTGACGACCGAGGGGGGCACGCTCTTCTCGAGCGCCATCCGCGACATCAGCGACCGCAAGCGCCTGGAGGCCGTGGCGCAGCGCACGAGCGACCTCCTGCGGAGCGCGGTCGAGAGCTTCCAGGGCGCGTTCGCCGTGTTCGACGCGCAGGATCGGCTCGCGCTCTGCAACAGCGTCTACCGGCACTGGCTCGGCGCGCGGGTGAGCGGCCCCATGATCGGGCGGAGCTATGACGAGATCGTCGGCGAGGGCCTCGCCGCGGGGCTGTTCGCCCTCGGCGGCGAGCCTCCGGCCGCCTTCCGCGAGAGGATGCTCGCCTACCACGCGGAGCCGGACGGCACGCTGGATCTCTGCACGAGCGACGGGCGCAGCCTGCGCGCGACCGAGCGCCGCACGGCCGAGGGCGGGACGGTGTGCACCCTCTGGGACATGACCGGCGACGTGCATCGCGAGGAGGAGCTGCGCAAGGCGCGAGGCATCGCCGAGGCCGCGAGCTCCGCGAAGAGCGAGTTCCTCGCCTCGATGAGCCACGAGCTCCGCACGCCGCTCAACGCGATCCTCGGCTTCGCGCAGCTCTTGCACCGCGACAGGAAGACGCCGCTCACCGATCGGCAGAAGGAGCGGATAGAGCACGTCCTCAAGGGCGGCGAGCACCTGCTCAAGCTCATCGACGACATCCTGGATCTCTCGCGCATCGAGGCGGGCCGCGTCACGGTGTCGATCGAGCCGGTGAACGTCCCCGAGGTGCTGATCGAGGTGAAGACGACGCTCGACCCGATGGCCCAGCGCGCCGGGATCGAGATCGCGCTCGCGCCCCTCCCCGCCGACCTCCCGAAGATCACGGCGGATCGCACGCGCTTCGCGCAGATCCTCATGAACTACGGCTCGAACGCGATCAAGTACGGCCGCAGGGGGGGTCGCGCCACGATCGCGGTGTCGCTGCCCGAGGACGGGGTCGTGAAGATCTGCGTGATCGACAACGGCATCGGCATCCCCCAGGAGCAGCACGCGAAGATCTTCCAGCCCTTCCAGCGCGCAGGGCAGGAGACGGGGCCGATCGAGGGGACCGGGATCGGCCTTGCCATCACGAAGCGGCTCGCGGAGCTCATGGGCGGCGGCGTCGGCTTCGCCAGCATACCGGGCGAAGGGTCCGAGTTCTGGATCGAGCTCCCGGCGCACCAGGAGCCGCCGGCGGTCGCCGCCCCGGCGCAGGCGGATGCGCGCCTGGAGGCGTCGCCGCTCGCCGGGCCCGGCGGCGTCCGCCATTCGGTCCTGTACGTCGAAGACAACCCGTCGAACATCGCGTTCATGGAGGAGCTCATCTCCGAGTTCGAGCGCGTCCACCTGATCACCGCGCCGAACGCCGAGATCGGCATCGAGCTCGCGCGCTCGCGGCAGCCCGAGGTCGTCATCATGGATATCAACCTCCCCGGGATGAGCGGCTACGAGGCCATGCGCAAGCTCGAGGAGTGGCCGGAGACGCGCGACATTCCCGTGATCGCGCTCAGCGCGGCGGCGATGGCCCGGGATACCCGCCGCGCCGAGCAGGCCGGGTTCTATCGGTACCTGACCAAGCCGGTGAGGGTCGACGAGCTGACCACCGTCCTCGAGGAGCTCCTCCTCCGGCCGTAGCGCGCCGAGGCGGTCGAGGTGCACCAGGGGAGACCCGCTTTTCCGCAACCAGCGACGAAACAGGGGCCGACTCCGCCACCGCGGAGCTGGCGCCCCGGCGGAGAGGGCTTTGCATGGTCGACGAGCAGGTATTCAAGGGCGGCGTCAACACCGTGCGCCGGCGCGGCGACAGGGTCCACCGGCCCGCGACGGCGGCCACGCCTGCCATCCACCGGCTCCTGCGGCACGTCCGGGCGGCGGGCTTCGACGCGGCGCCGGAGCCGCTCGGGCGCGACGACGAGGGGAACGAGGTGCTGTCGTACCTCGATGGCGAGGTACACAACCCGCTCCCGGCCGAGCTGCGCACGCCCGAGCTCCTCGCGTCCGCCGCCATCCTGCTGCGCCGGTTCCACGACGCGAGCGCGACGTTCGTGTCAGGATCGGACGACCGGTGGCAGCTCCCGCCCCGCCCACCGGCCGAGGTGATCTGTCACGGCGACCTCGCGCCGTACAACTGTGTCGTCCGCGGCGGCCGGGTCGTCGGCTTCATCGATTTCGACACCGCTCATCCGGGCCCGCGCGTGTGGGACGTGGCGTATGCCGTCTACCGTTTCGCGCCGCTGCACGCGCCGAGCAACCCGGACAGCGCCGGCAGCCTCGAGGACCAGGCGCGGCACGCAGCTCGGTTCTGCCGCGCTTATGGCCTCCCGCCAGGGCCCCTGTTGCTCGACACCATGGCCGACCGACTCGCGGCGCTGCTCGCCTCCATGCGCGCGCATGCCGCGGCTGGCGACGTCGCGTCCCAGGCGCACATCGCGGCCGGGCACCCTGCGCTGTACGAAGAGGACATCCGCTATTTGCGGGCGCAGCGCGATCGGCTGCTGCGGGCATTCACAGCGTGAGGGACCCGGGCGCGAGCTTTCATTCCTGCTCCTCCTCGCGAAGCGCGGCGCGAGAGGCGAACAGCGCATCGAACGGCACGTTCGTGAGCTCGCGCGCGAAGCGGCCGATCGTCGCACGGACGTGTGCCTCTCTCCGCCGGGCGTCGACGCGAATCACCTTGGCGGCGAGAGGCTCGTTCGGCACCCCCGGCCCCAAGGGCCAGTAGACCGCAACCGACATCCGCGGCCGGATCTCGGAAATGCGGAGAGGTTGGATATCGCCGATCTGTTTCGAGTAGACGCAGAAACCGTCCTCGTGTCCGGGGGCGTCGAGAACGATGCTGCGAACTGGCTCGGTTCGACCGTCCTTCTGCGCCTCGACAATCCGACCAAAAAGGGCATCCATATGCCCTTCGAACCACGCACGCGGATTGTTCGAACGCAGCCGGATGCGCCACTCTCTGCGCTTGACTCCCTTGCTCTTCATCTCGATTTCATCGACCGCAGCGCACTGGTAGAACATGTTGATCGTGCGCTGGATGTCGAGCATGAGCTGGTCGAGCTCCGCCGAGTCGAATCCGGCCGGGAACTTCAGCGGTGGCGCCGACTTCAGGGTCGTCTCTGTCTTGCGGAAGTGCATCTCCTTGATGCTTTTGTCGCGGTTGCACACGGAGCACAGCGTCTGCAGGTTGTGGGGCTCGTTCGTCCCGCCGTGATAGAGCGAGATGATGTGGTCCACCTGCAGCCTCTTTCGCCGCGTCTCGCCGCAGCAGAGGCAGCGCTCCCCGTCACGACGGATGACCTCCCGCTTGACCTGCTCGGGCGGCTCCTGATCGACGAGCCGCTGAGCCGGCGCGATCACGCCACCCGCCCGACGAGCGCCACCTGCGCCCGTCGTGCGCTGGATCTCCGCTTCGACCAGCATGCGGAACTGCTCGCGGAAGAGATCGAACGTGGGGATCATCGCGCGCCAGAAGCGCCGCTCGTCGATGTAGATCGCCTCGAGCTGCTGCCGCGTCCGCGCAGGCCCCCAGTCTTCCGCCGCGGCGACCTTCGCCAGCGGCGTCAGATCGTGCTCTTCGCGGTGCTCGAACGGGGAGAACGGCGGAGGCTTCCCGCCCGTCTGCGCGAGGTGTCGAACCAGATGGAACAGGTTCATGCCGAGCCCGCTCGCGGACTTGCCCGCGTGGGCGAAGAACTTCTTGCACCAGCGTTCCATCTGCGCCTCGACGGCGTCGTACTGTACCTCTGGATCCGCGAAGCGCCCGAGATCGGCCTTGGCCGCGTGCACAAGGAACGCGTCGTAGTGCCCCTTCTCGTCTCCGTAGACAAGGACCATCGGGCGCGCGTGTTCGGTGTCCTCGGAGCCCGACACCTCGACGTCGAACTCGGGCAAGTACCAGCCGAGCGGCAGCATCTCGAGGAACGACGCCGGCGCGATCTCGCCGAGCTCGATCCACCGTGCGAGCTGCCGGACCAGCGCGATCGACACCAGCTGGAGCGGCATTCTCTTTCTCGGCTCAGGCTTCGGTCTGTCGGTGCCCGTGCCCCAGACGTCATCGAAATGCGCCCACTGGATGGCCTCGCGCCATTCGTCCATGAAGAGGACGATGTTCGCTGTGGAGGTTCCACCGAACTTCGGCCCGCGGAGGGCGCGGCCGACCATCTGGCGCAGCAGGATCGGGCTCGTCGTCTGTCGCGTGAGGAAGACGCTCTGGACGTTGGGGACGTCGGTGCCTTCCGTCAGCATGCGCACGTTGATCAGCACGTCGAGCTTGCCTTCATGGAACTTCTTCAGGACGGCGGCGTTCTTGTCGCGCGACTGTTGATTTCGGGCCTCGACAGAGCCCTGCTTCACCTCGACGTGCGAGTACATGACATCGGCGCGCACGCCGTGCGCGCGGAGCTTCTCGCGCAGGTAGTCGCACTGGAACCACCGGTCGGCAAAGATGATCGTCTTCCCGAACTCCTGGCGACGGTCGACGTAGGTCTTCCAGATCTTGTCGTTACGCTCCTGGTTCTCCGCGAGCCGGGTGATGATCTCTTCTGGCATATCCTGGAAGGTCGCGTGCCACCGCTGAAGTTGCCCGGCGTCGACCTTTGGCTCGAACTTCGTGCTGCATGGAATCGGGATCGGCTTGGCGAGGATGCCCATCGCCATGAGCTTGGAGGCGCTCACCTCGAACAGGATCCTCTGCGGGAAGAGCTTCGCCAGCCAGCCTTCTCCCCTCTTGTCGTTGTACATCGGGGTCGCGGTGAGCCCGAGCAGCTTCATCTTCGGCGCCTGCTCGCGCAGCGCGAGGAGGAACTCGGTGTACGACGGGGCGGGCGCGTGGTGCGCCTCGTCGAACACCACCATCAGCTTCCCCTTCGCCGCGGTCAGGAACGCGCGCAGAGCAGCGTGATTTTCGCGGTGAGCGCGCACGGCGGTCTGCAGCGTGCAGATCACCACGTCGTCATCGCGCTTGACGGCTGCAATCTTGCTGTGCCCCGGCGTCCCCGAGACGACCCTCGCCCGCAGCCGCTCCTTCGGCTCGTGAATCAAGCCGACTTCCATCGCCTCGGCCCCGTCGCTGCGCTTTCCAAAGCCATCCAGGGCTTGTTCCAGGAGGTGGTGCGTGTGCGCGAGCCACAGCACCTTGTAGCCATCGCTCAGCGGATTGCGGCAAAGGAACCGCACCGCCGTGAAGGTCTTGCCTCCTCCGGTCGGAAGGACGAGCAGTCCTCCCGCATCGGGCGTGGGCGCTGACTCGTACCACACCCGGAGCCTCGCGAGGGCCTCCGTCTGGTGCGGCGCCTCGGCTTTCTTCGACGGATGCTTCCTCGCCTCGACGAGGTTGTAGTCACGATCCCATTCGCTGATGGCACCCATTGGATCAACCTTCTCGAAGGTTCGGACACGACAACACGTCACCAGACCTCACGGAGCATCCTTGCCGGCGCGCAGGCTGGCTTTTCGGCGTCCGCGTGCCTTGTCGGGGTCTCGGTGGGATCACGTCGGTCACGAGGCGACGTGCGACGCGCTCACACCTGTCGCGCGATGGTTCGGGCCCCCGAGCCGGTGGTCGTCGTCCAACCATCCGCCGGCCGAACTACCGTTCCATGAGTCCACCCAAGTCCGTCCAACCTGTTCAGGCTATCTGGCGAACGGCAGCGATGTCAATCCCGCTTCCCCCGAGGAGCGCGGCGTACCTTCCAGAGGGCGCGGGGCGCGCAGGCTGGGCCTTTGCGCTGCGTGGCGGGCCGCGTAACCTGTCGCGGTCGGCGCCCACCTGGCCGTAGCGGGCTGGGGCGATCGGTCTCCTTCCAAGAGATCAGAAGCCATCGTCCTCCCAGGCCCGTACTGCACATCGCCAGTGTGTAGGCGCCGGCGCTCTCTCTCCGTGCCGCGCGTCCCCCCATCCTCCTCGCCACCTGCCATGAGCAAGACGAAGACAGAGGTCATCATCCAGCAGTCGTTCGTCGGCCTCCTCTACGAGGACGGCGCCTTCAAGGCCGTGCTGCCCCCCGGCAAGGCGCAGCTCAAGCGCGGGTGGTTCGACGACGTCGTCCGCACGGTGACGCTCGTCGACATGCGCGAGCGCTCGTTGACCATCAAGGGGCAGGAGATCCTCACCGCCGACAAGGTCGCGATCCGGGTGAGCCTCCTCGTGTACTTCAAGATCACCGACGCCCCCGCGGCGGTCCACAACGTCGCCTCCTACGAGGAGCGCATCTACGAGGACGTGCAGCTCGCCGCGCGGCGCTTCCTCGCGAGCCGGAGCCTCGAGGCGATCCTCAGCGACCGGAACGAGATCTCGGACGCCGTGCGCGACGACGTGAAGGGCACCGCCGCCCGCTACGGCGTGGAGATCGTGCGCGCCGACGTGAAGGACCTCGTCTTCCCCGGCAACCTCCGCGAGATCATGAATCAGGTGCTCGAGACCGAGCGGCGCGCCGAGGCCAAGGTGATCCAGGCGCGCAAGGACGCCGAGGCGCTCCGTATCCAGGCCGAGGCGGAGAACGAGCGCGCGCGCCAGAAGATCGAGGCGACGATGCAACAGACGCGCCTCATGGCCGAGGCGGAGAAGGAGCGGATTCAGCTCAAGCTGACGGCCCAGATCGAGGAGGCGCGGGCGGTCGCCGACAACCCCGCGCTGCTCAAGCTGCGCGAGATCGAGGCGCTCGGGGAGATGGCGAAGGCCGGAGGGAAGTTCGTGATCGGGCTCAAGCCCGAGGGGATGCTCGGCGACGGCGGCGAGCGGAAGTCCTAGCCAGCTTCGACCGTCGACGGGCCCTCGAGCGACCTGAGAGCGCGGCGGGCCACCACCCGAACGGCGGCGTCCGGATCGCGCTCGGCGAGCCACACGAAGCGCTCCTCCGCCCGCGCGATCTCGCTTCCCCTCGCGCCCGGGCGCATCGCGACGAGCGCCCGGATCGCGGCGCGCCGCACGCCGCCCTGCTCGTGTCGGAGCAGCGTCGTCAGGGGACGCACCGCCTCGCGCGCGGCGCTCGGGGCCGCCCGCGAGAGCCCGCGCGCGGCCGCCTCGACCACGGGCGCGTACGGATGCTCGAGCGCCTCGAGCAGCGCCGCGCGGTGCTGAAGCGCGCTCTCCGGATGTCGCGCGAGGAGCTCCGCCGCGCTCAGGGCGATCCTGCGGGACGCCGGCGCGAGGAGCTCCGCCACGACGTCGGCCGGCACGCTCCTCCCCGCCTCCGGGCCCAGCCGGCGCAGCGCATCGAGCACGCTGACCCGGGCGAGGATCTGCTCGTGACGCACCGACGAGGCCGAGCAGCACATGGGCGAGCACCGCTCCCCGAGCGGCTCACGCAGCGTCTCGACGAGCGCCGGCACCGTGGTGGCGGCGCGACGGCCCATCCTCCCGAGCGTGCGCGCCACGTGTCCGCGCAGGTGCGCGACGTCCAGACGTGCATGGAGCTTCTCGTCGTACCCCTCCGCAACACGTCGCAGGGCGAGGACCCGCACCAGAAGCTCGGCCGAGAGCTCCGCGGGCACCGGACCGCCGCGGGGCGGCAGGAGCGCTCTGGCCGACGCGTGCCAGAGCGCGCGACGCTGCGGCTCCCGGACGAGCGCCTCGAGGACGTCCGCCGGTCGCCGGCGATCGGCCGTGCTCATCTCCTGACCTCGCGCGACGCCTGCTCGAATCCCATCCTGCGAAGACCCTCGCCGTGACCGGCCCTCTTCCCGCGGAGCACGAGGCCGCCCGCCAGGGAGGGTATCTTAACACACGCGGTGGAGCTCACGTTCGGGACGGCCAACAGGCCTGCGCATATCGCACCTTCCGCTCCTCGGCGCGTCGGCCACACCACGTTGTCATCCAGGCTCAGCCCGCTCGCCGGCGGTCGTTCCGATCTGCGACGAGGCCCATTTCGCTCGACGAAACCGCGCTCGTTCGGCGTAGCGTGGCTGTATGACCCAAAGGCGCGATCATGCCCTCTCCTGCACGACGCTCTTGCTCATCGCGTGTGGACTGGCCGGCTGCGGCAAGGCCTCCACGCCGCCCGCGGCCGCCCCCGAGCCGCTCGCACCGCTCACGTTCCGGCGATCGGCGGACGACATCATCCTCGCCGCGAAGCTGCCGCCCGAGACCGCGCCCCGCGCATCGCTCGAGATCCACCGCCTCGACGCTTACGCCGCGTGCAACGCGGCGCAGGTGCGCATCGAAGCCAGCGTGAGCGCGCGCGCGGACGCGGGGCCGAGCGCGCTCACGCTGTCGAGCCTCGTCATCGGCGGCCTCGGGCTCGCTGGCGGCATCGCCACCACCGCGCTCGCCGCGGGCCTCGAGGCCAAGCCGATCCCGGCGGGCACGCCGTCGCTCCCGGACGCGGAGCCGCCGGACGTGGACGGCAAGACGGGCGTGATCGTGGCGGGCGTCGTCACGGGCGTCGTCGTCGTGGGGGCGGTCGTCGGGACGCTCCTGCTCGTCGGCGGCGACGACGACGACGAGGATCGCAAGCACAAGCTCGATCTCGGCGCCGGCGGCGCGGGGGGCCTCCGCGACGCGATCCGCGCCTTCGAGGCCGCGTGCCCGGACGAGCCGCCCGAGGACGCCCTCGCCGCGTGCATCGACAGGGCGCGCGCCCTCCGCAAGACCTGCGCAGCCCGGTGAGGCGGGCTCCGCCGGCGGCTCAGCGCGCGAGCACGTCGAGGAAGCGCTCCTCGTGGAACCCGACCGAGATCCGCGTGTTCGTGCCCTCCATGGCGCGCGCCCCCCACGCGCCCTTCTCGCGGTAGATCTCGACCTCGACGAAGTCGCAGACGCGCTCGTCGAGCGCGCAGGCGGCCGCCACGAGATCGTGCATCGCCTTGCCCGCGCCCTTGTCTGCCAGGTACCGATCGAGCGCGTCGATCATCCTCGTCAGGCCGCTCCGCGGCGATCGCCCGGAGACCCGGCGGCTCAGCGCCTCGCGCATGGCCTCGGTGTAGACGACCCCGTGACATACGTTCTTCGAGACGAACCTGCGCTCTCCGATCTGCGGTGAGGCGAGCAGCGCGAGCGTCTCCCGGGGCGCGCCGCCGGGGTTATAGCTCGGGCAGGTGAGGCGCCCGCGGAACTTCTCGAGCGGCTCGGCGACCAGGTTGTCGCCCGCGAAGCCGCCTTGCTGGACCCAGCGAGCGAGCCGGAGCTCGGGGACGTCCCTGAACGCCTTGCCGATGTTCTTGGGCGCGGCCCCGACGAGCACCGTGGCGTCCGGGTCGCGGAGCAGCTCGGCGAGCAGCGCGGGGCCGCCCGCGACCTCGCCGGCCGGGTGCTCCAGGACGCCGGGGCCGTAGCACGCCTGGTGGAAGCCGGAGACCCGCGCCTTCTTGCCCTCGCTCGTCGCCCACCACGCGGGGCCGTGCAGCGCGCCGATCGGGACCTCCGCCCGCCCGCAGCCATCCAGCCCCCAGCGGACCAGCCGGCACTGATCCTCGGAGCCGGGCGTGACGAGCACGCCGAGCAGCTCGACGTCGGGGTGATCGGCGAGCCAGAGCAGCGTCATGAAATCATCCGGGTCCGCGGTCTCCATCTCGAAGATCATGCGCTTCACGCCGCACCTCCATGCCATCGCGCCGCAGAGCAAAATTGAATAGTCTCGTTCCGAGCGGGCAGCCGGAGAGACGACCGGCCGCCCGACGGAGCCAGCGCTCGACCCGCGCTGCAGCGCGCGGTCAGGCGGCACGACCCCGAGGAGCGAATGAAGCGCATACACCTGTTCGAGATAGAGGATTTCAGCTGGTTTCCCGGGTGGCTACGGGCCTGCATGACACGCCTGCTCGTGATCATGCACAGGGCGCTGGGCACGCGCGAGGCGCTGGTCGAGCTGATCGCCAGGGCATTGAAGGAGTCGAACACATCGAACATCGTCGACCTCTGCTCCGGGAGCGGCGGGCCGATGATCGACGTCGTGCGGACGCTGCGCGAGAAGCCCGGGTTCGAGGGCATCCAGCTGACGCTCACGGACCTGTACCCGAGCATGGAAGCGGCGGAGCTCATCAACGACCAGAAAGGGAGCAACGTATCCTACCGGACGAGCCCGGTGGACGCCACGAAGATCGACGGCGAGATAGCTGGCTCCACGGGTGCCGCAGGTCTCGCGGGTCTCAGAACCATGGTCAGCAGCTTTCATCACATGAGGCCGGACGACGCGAGGAAGATACTGGAGTCGGCCCAGAGGAGCAGGCAGCCCATCTGTATCTTCGAGATCAGCGACAACAGTCATCCGCTGTTCCTCGGCTGGCTCGCCCTCCCGATCAACTTCGTGATGTGCCTCCTCATCACGCCCCTGGCGAGGCCCATGACCGTGCGGCAGCTCGTCTTCACCTATATCGTGCCGATCATCCCGCTGTGCTTCGCGTGGGACGGGGCGGTCTCGAACGCGAGGACCTACACGCTCGATGACCTCGATGAGCTGTTGAGCGGGCTCCGGAGCGAAGACTACAGATGGGAGAAGGGCGTGATCGGCGGGAGAGCGAAGAAGCTCTATCTGCTCGGCATTCCTACCCGCGACGCCGGCGGCTGAGCCGCTCCGGCGCGGACGAACCGGTACGTACCGGTCGTACGGATCGCCGGAGATCCCGCGGCGAGCGTCGCCCGAGGCGGTATGTCCCCCTCGTGCGCTCCGACGATTGGAGTAAGGCCATGCCTTCGTGCGCGTCGCGGATTGCACCCTACTATTCGCGTGCGGTCATCGATCTACCTTGTTATGCGCAATCCCGGTATGCCTGTCCGGTTGCGGAGGGGAATACGATGGCTGACGCAAACGGAGCACTGAGCTCGCTGGATGACTTTATCGCACACTCGACGGAGATGCTGTTCGTCGCCGGAGGCGACGGCGCGCTGCTGCGATGGAGCGACGCGCTGGGCCAGACGATCGGGCCCGCGCTCGCGCAAGGAACCCCGTTGACCGAGCTCTTCCACCCGGAGGACCGCGGCGCGCTCACCCGAAGGTGGGAGCAAGTGCGCGAGAGCACGGCCCCCATTCACGTCCACGGCCGCGTCGTGAGCGCGGAGCGCAGCTACAGACCGCTCGCCTGCGTCGTGCGCGGCGCGCGCTCGGATGGGCTGGTCTACGGCTCGTTCCGTGACGCGCCGGTCGGCGACGGCGCGCTCGACGAGCTGACCGAGCTGAGGGCACGGGACAGGATGCTCCGCGCCTTGATCAACACGCTTCCGATAGCGATGTGGGCCGTCGATACCGACGGAACGTATCTCTACCATGAAGGCAAGGGGCTGGAGGCCGTCGGCCATCAACCTGGACAGCTCGTCGGCGAGAACATCTTTGACCTCTACGGCGAGGCCAGGGGCGCCGTCACGCGCGCGCTGGCCGGTGACCCGGTGCACGGGCTGGCCGAGACGCACGGCTGTGTATGGGAGAGCTGGATCGTCCCCCTCGCGGAGGAAGGGGGGCACGTCAGCACCGCCGTCGGGTTCTCGCTCGACGTGACGGAGGGGCAGCGCGCGCAGCAGGCCCTCCAGACGAAGCTCGACGTGATCGAGGCGCAGCAGCGGGTCATCCGGGAGCTCGCGGCGCCGATCATCGAGGTATGGGACGGCGTGCTGGCGCTGCCCATGATCGGCGTCGTCGACAGCGCGAGGACGGCCGACGCGATGGAGAGCCTGCTCGAGGCGATCTCGAGCCGCGGCGCGCGCTTCGCGGTCCTGGACCTCACCGGCGTGCAGATGGTGGACACGAAGGTCGCCGATCACCTGATCAAGCTCGTGCGAGCCATCCAGCTGCTGGGCGCCGAGGGGATCATCTGCGGAATCCGCCCGACGGTGGCGCAGACGATGGTGGCGCTGGGGCTCGACCTCAGCGCCATCGTCACCAAGGCCAACCTGCGGGCCGGCCTGATGCACTGCATGCGGCGTTTGACCGCGCGCCCGGCGCCGCCCCCCCGCGACGTCGCCTGACACGGAAGCGGAGGACGAGGCGCCCGGGAGCAGCGCCGGCGCTGGCGCTGCTCCCTGGGCGACCGAGCTCAGAACAGCTGGACGTCATCGATCTCGATGCGCAGCGGCTGTCCCACGGGCGTGCGCCAGTTCAGGTTCATGACGCTCGACGGCTCGAACGGCACCAGCGTGCCCCACCCCTGCTGAATCAGATCCCACCAGCGCAGCTCGACGGTGACCCACTCCGTGCCGACCCAGAGGTCGATACCGTGGCTGTCGTAGCAAGCCGAGCAGAGCCCGCCCTCAGGCGTCGTAAGGAGCGTGCCGACGTCGAAGCGAACCTGCGTGCCCTGGCCACGGATGTGGAAGCGGATGCCCTGGAACGACGACACATCGACGGGCCACATCTCGAAGGCCAGCGTCACGCCAGCCCCCGACACGGACGGCACCCCAGGGGAGTACGCCGCGAGCGCCGTCGAGCTGAAAGGCCCCGGAGCGGGCAACAGGTCGACCGGCGGGACGGTCCCGTCGTCGTACGTCACCCACGGCCCCGTGAACGGCGGGGCGCTGCCCGCGTACGGCGGGGAGAAGTGGAAATCGCCGTCCTCGAAGTCCTCGATGACGAGGCCCGGCATCGCGCAGACGGGCAACCACACGCAGTCCGGATCGGAGCAATCCGTGAGACCGTCCGCATCGTCATCGGAGCCGTTGCTGCACGCCCAATCGGTGTCCTCGCGCACCGGCATGCAGTACGGCTGCGACTGGCAGTCCAGATCGGCGCAATCCGTGAGACCGTCCCCGTCGTCGTCGGCGCCGTTGCTGCACGTCCAGTCGGTGTCCTCGCGCACCGGCATGCAGTACGGCATCCACTGGCACTCCGGATCGGCGCAATCCGCGAGGCCGTCCCCGTCGTCATCGGAGCCGTTGCTGCACGCCCAATCGGTGTCCTCGCGCCACGGCGAGCAGAACGGATACACCTGGCATTCCGGATCGGCGCAATCCGGGAGGCCGTCCATGTCGTCGTCGTAGCCGTTGCTGCACGCCCACTCGTTGTCCTCGCGCGGCGGCGCGCAGAACGGCCTCCACTGGCACTCCGGATCGGCGCAATCCGCGAGGCCGTCCAAGTCGTCATCGTAGCCATTGCTGCAGGCCCAATCGGTGTCCTCCCGCAGTGGTGTCGTATCGTCGACGCCGATAACGATGTCGAGCCTTCCATGCCCGACCGAGATGACATCGCCGTCTGCCCGGAACTGGAACGCCACGGTCGACGTCGCACCTTCGCCGATGTAGACCCACGTCGGGTTCGCCGACGTGAGGGACGCCGAGACGGGCTGGTAACCCCCGCCGGTCCACCGCTCGAGGACCCAGCCCGGCCGGAGCATCACGTCATAGGGGCCGACCGGCAGCACCTCCGTGAGCGCCGACGTGTCGCCACCTCCGTAGAGGGTCCGCGCCGTCGGGCCGTGGATATCGAACCACGCTTGGGACAGGCGGTACGTCGTGCCCGAGGAGCTGTTCCCGACGAGGGCCAGGCTGAGCGAGCCGACCTCGGACTCCCGCGCGGCGTCATCCGGCGCGTCCGCCGTGCAACCGACCGGGATCGCAGCAATGGCCAGGACCGAACATACGAAGAGTTGTCGCAAGTGTCTCATGATGACTGTCGTATCAGAGCCGATCGCGCGTGAAAAGCTGGATTCGGGAGGGCTCCATGACGTCGCGCGTCCATCGGCCATGCGGCGACTGGCCGGCCATGCGGCCATTGGCCGGCCATGCGGCGATTGGCCGGTCAGATGCTCGGCGCCGGCGCGGCGACGGCCTCGGCGGCCTTCGCGTGCCGCGCTTGCTCCCGGAAGTAGCCCTCCCGCTCCTCGGCGAAGGCGCGCGCCACGCTCGGACGTCCGTGGAGGCGCGCATGGTACGCGGCGAGCGCCGGCCAGGACTTCAGGTCGATCGGCGTGACGACGGACCAGTTGAGCACCGCGAAGAGGTACGCGTCGGCGACCGAGAAACGGTCGAGGAGGAACTCCCGCCCTTCGAGCCGATCCGCCACCCAGCCGAGGCGGCGCGGCGCGCCGGCCAGCGCATACGCCTTGACCTCGGCCGAGGCGGTCTTGTCCAGGAGCGGCATGTAGACCGCCTTGTGGAGCTCGCTCCCGATGAAGCCGAGCCACTGCTGGAGGCGCGCCCGGCCGAGCGGATCCCGCGGCGCGAGCTCCGCCTGCGGGAACCGATCCGCCACGAGCTGGAGGATCGCCGCGTTCTCGGCGAGGATCTCGCCTCCTTCGATCTCGAGCGCGGGGACGAACCCGAGCGGGTGGATCGAACGGTAGTCGGCGCCCCCCTCGGTCCGCTGCGCCTTCAGGTCGACCTCCACATACGAGGCCTCCGCGCCGGCCTCGTACAAGGCGATGCGCGTGGCGAGAGAACATGCGAGCGGAGCGAAATAGAGCTTCATGAAAACCTCCTGACGGCGCCCAAGGTGCGCCTCGCGGGGCTGTGCGTCCAACGCATCGTCGTGATAGAGTCTATGCGTGTCACGCATACCGTCTTCCCCTGCGCCTCCCGCGATCGGGCCGCGGCCTCGGCTCGAGATCCGCGATCTGGAGCTCGTCCTCTCGCTGGCGGCCGCCGGGAGCACGGCCGGCGCCGCCTCGGCGATGCACATCACGCAGTCCGCCGTGAGCCGGGCGCTCGCCCAGGCGGAGGATCGCGCCGGCGCGCGCCTCTTCGAGCGCACCGCGCGCGGGGTCGCGCCGACCGCCGCAGGCGAGCGGCTCATCGCGGGGGCCGGGCTCGTCCTCGCGCAGCTCCGGGAGCTCGAGCGAGAGGTCGCGGCGCCGGTCGCCGCGACGACGCGCGTCCGCCTCGTGTGCGAGTGCTACACGGCGTACCGCTGGCTGCCCTCCGCGATGACGAGCCTCCGGCGAAGGCTGCCCCGCCTCGAGATCGTGCTCGCGGTCGAGCACACCCACGATCCGGTCGCCGCGCTCGTCCGGGGGGACATCGACGTCGCGCTGCTCACCACGTCGTCCCTGCCGACCGACCGCGAGGCGGGCTGCGCGCTCGTGGAGCGGCCCCTCTTCTCGGACGAGGTCGTCTTCGTGATCTCGACCTCGCACCCGCTCGCCGGGCGGGCGTCGCTCACGCGCGACCACCTCCGTGAGGGCCCGCTGATCACGCCGAACGCGACGCCGGCCGAGGCGCGCTGGTTCATGAGCGCCGTCTTCGGGCGGCAGCGGCCCAAGATCGAGCTCCTGCGCTTCCCGCTCACGGAGGCCGTGGTCGACGCGGCGCGCGCCGGGATGGGGATCGCGACCCTCTCGGAATGGGTGGCGGAAGCTTATCTCGGCAGCGGCGACCTCCTGGTCAAGCGGCTCTCGTCGGGCCCGCTCCGCCGGCCCTGGCGGATCGCGTTCCGGCGCGCGTCGGCCGACGCCGCGGAGCGGCTGATCGCCGCCCTCGAGAGCTCGGCGCCGCGGCTCTACACGCGCGCCGGGTGACCCGGTGACCCGGTGACCCGGATGACGCTCAGTCGAGGCCGGTGGCCTCCGGCGCGCCCAGCATCAGGTTCAGGTTCTGCACCGCCGCGCCGGAGGCGCCCTTGCCGAGGTTGTCGAGGCGCGCCACGACGAGGATCTGGTCCGGCTTGCCGAACACGAACACGTCGAGCCGGTTCGTGTCGTTGCACTCCACCGCGCCGAGGTAGCCGTCGTCCAGCGCGCCCTGGCCGCCGAGCGGCATCACCCGGATGAACGGCTCGCCGGCGTAATGGGACGTGTAGAGCTCGTGGACCGCGGCGGGCGTCGCCGGCCGGGCCAGGGCGTCCGCGAACAGGGGCACCGAGACGAGCATGCCCTTGTAGAAGTCGCCCACGACCGGCTGGAACAGCGGCGCCCTGTCGAGGCCCGCGATGGCGCGCATCTCCGGCAGGTGTTTGTGCTGCAGCGTGAGCCCGTACGGGCGCGGGCCGCGGAGCTGCTCGCGGCGCGCCCCGTCGGCCTGCTCGTAGGCCTGGATCATCTTGCGCCCGCCGCCGCTGTAGCCGGTGAGCGAGTGCGCGATCACGCGGGCGTCCCTGGGCAGGAGCCCCTGGTCGACGAGCGGCGCCACGAGCGCGAGGAACCCGGTCGCGTGGCACCCGGGGACGGCGACGCGCCGCGCGCCGCGGACGGCCTCGCGCTGGCCGGGGCGGAGCTCCGGGAAGCCGTACACCCACCCGTCGGCCGTGCGGTGCGCGGTGCTCGGATCGATGACGCGCGTCCTCGGGTTCTCGATCCACCCGATGGATTCGCGGGCGGCGTCGTCGGGCAGGCACGTGATGAGCACATCCGCCTCGTTGATCAGCGCGCGGCGCGCCGCCGGGTCCTTGCGGCGCTCGGGGTCGATCTCGAGCAGCTGGAGGTCGCCGCGGCCCTGCAGCCGCTCGCGGATCTGGAGCCCCGTCGTACCTTCCTGTCCGTCGATGAACACCCGATGCATGGTGGCCGTGTCCATACGCCGAGCGCGCCCTCGGGACCAGCGCTTCGCTCATGCTCTCGAGCGAAATATCATACTTCGTCGCGCAGAAACCGGCATGCACCAGGCGAATCCGGGCGCCGTCGTGGACTTCTGTGAGCGTCCACGTGACGACGGTCTCTCGAACAAATCGCGGAGCGACGCGCGCCCGCTCGGCCCACGAAGACGTGCTCCTTTTGGATCTTCACCCAGGGGAGCTCGTGCCGCTCCGCGGAGAGCGCGTCGCGTGCTCACGCGCCGTCCGCCGGCAACGAAAGGTTTAACGCAGGGGCAGCGCCCCCGGGAGCAACAAATCTGTCGCGGATCCCGTGAGCGGCGGCGCGAGCACGACGACATCGTACGAGGCGGACGACGCCGGGATCGCGGTATGCGCCTTCGCGGCGGCCGGGCGAGCCGGGAGCTGCTGCACCGCCGCCGTGCTCGGCCGCTTGCCGTCGCTCTGCGTCGGGTACACTGCCGGCGCATCAGCGCCTCCACCTACTTCTTCACAGAAAGCTCGCCCCCATGAAGCACGCGTTCCTCGCGGCGCTCTCGCTGGCCCTCAGCGCGTGCGCCGGACCGCTGGCGAAAGGGCCGTCGGTCGATCTCCGCCTGCGGAACGTCGTCCTCTACCAGAACGGCCTCGGCTACTTCGAGCGCACCGGCGTCATGCCGGGCGAGCGGCTCACGCTCCGGTTCCGGGAGCGCGAGGTCGACGACGTGCTGAAGAGCATGGTGGTCGTCGAGCAAGACCTCGGGCCGAACGAGACGCCCTCCACCGTGAGCGCGCTCTTGCCGCGCTCCGGGCAGGCGGGCGGGCCCGAGGATCCCACCGAGATCGAGCTCGTCTTCTCGCCGGCCGCGAGGAGGCCCGTGTCGATCGCGTACGCGGTGCCGACCGCCGCCTGGAAGGCGACCTACCGCGTGATCCTCCCAGCCAAGGGGCAGAAGGAGAAGCGGGCGCTCCTCCAGGCCTGGGCGCTCATCAGCAACATCGGCGACGAGGACTGGAGCGAGGTCAACGTGACGCTCGCGACGGGCGCGCCGCTCTCCTACGTCTCGAACCTGCGCGCGCCGGCGATGCTCGACAGGCCGGAGCTGAAGGGCGTCTACGACGGCGAGGGCGGCGCGCTCGCCCCGGTGCTCGCGGAGAGCTCGCCCGGGCCCGACGCCGACCGCGATGGCGTGCTCGACCACGAGGACGCCTGCCCGCGCGAACCCGGCTCGGCGAGCCCGCAACCCGGCCGGCACGGCTGCCCGCACGCCGTCCGCGCCACCAGCAGCGAGATCCAGATCCTGACCCCCGTGCCCTTCGACAAGGGATCGGACGTCATCCCGCCGCGCGCGAGGCCGCTCATCGAGGAGATCGCGCGCACGATCAAGAGCGTCCCGCACCTCCGCGCGTTCGAGGTCGAGGGGCATGCGTCGTCCGACGAGGCCGGCGCGGCGGATCTCGCGGCCCGGCGCGCCGCGGCCGTGCGCGCGGCGCTCCTCCAGCTCGGGGTCACGGCCGAGCTCGTGACGCGCTCGCGCGGCGCCGAGATGCCCCTCGTCGCCAGCGACACCGAGGAAGCCCGGCAGCGCAACCGCCGCGTCCTCCTGCGCGCCACGGACGTCAGGCACGCGCAGGCCCCCAACCCGGGGCGCGAGGCGCCGGCCGTCACGCCCGAGGCGATGGAGAAGGCGCCGGAGGGCGCGGCGAGCGTGGACGCCGTGGCCGGGGCCTTCCGGTACGCGATCGCGAACCCGGTGACGCTCCCGAAGAAGTCGTCGGCGCTGATCACGCTCATCAACCGCCCGGTCGCGGGCGAGGACGTCCTCCTGTTCCGCCCCGATCCCGCGGCGCCCGCGAGCGCGACCCACCCCTTCCGCGCAGCGCAGATCGAGAACCGGAGCGCGCTCGGTCTCCAGCCCGGATCCGTGTCGATCTTCTCCGGCGGGACCTTCGTGGGCGAGGGTGTGCTCACGCGCCTTTTGCCCGGGCAGAGGGCGACGATCCCGTACGCCATCGACAGCTCGACCGAGGTGCGCGCGACGAGCATGACCACGGAGGTGCCGGTGCGGGTCGTGTCGCTGTTCCGCGGCGCGCTGCGCGTGGAGGATCGGTACCGGCGCGTGACGGTCTATGATGTGAGGCCCGGCCGGGACGTGCCGGAGACATTGCTCATCCGCCACGCGAGGGCGACGGGGTTCGAGCCGCAAGGCCTCCCGGGGTGCACGGACGCGACGCCGGACGCCTGCCTCGTCGAGAAGAAGCTCGCGCCCGGCGCGCCCCAGAAGGTCGCGGTCGAGGAGACGCGGCTGTCTCAGCGCGAGATCCCGCTCGTCCAGGCCGACAGCGAGCGGCTCTCGCTCTACCTGAAGGGCTCGAGCCTCCCGGCCGAGCTCCGCGCGAGGCTGGACCGCGCGCTCGCGCTCCGGCGCGCGCTCGACGCGGCGAACGACGAGCTCGACCCGCTCCGGCGGAGGCGCGCCGAGCTGATCGACCGCGCGGCCGAGCTGCGCGAGAGCCTGAGGACCATCGAGCGCACGCCCCAGGCCGGCAAGCTCCGCCAAACCCTGCTCGACCGGCTCGCCGAGGTGGCCCGACAGTCGGAGGAGATCGGCGCGAAGATCACCCAGCGCATCGAGGACGTGGCCATGGCGCGCGCCGAGCTCGACGACACGCTCCGCGACCTGATCATCGAAGGTCGGTGAGCGCCGGCGGACGATCGGGGAGACCGCGCGGCCGACGGGGAGCGAGCCCGAGCGCGCTCACGGCTCGGGCTGGGGAAGCGGCGGAGAGCGTCCCGTCGGGCCACACCGGAGCTGCCCTCGGCGGCGAAACATGCGAAAACTATCAAATTTGCTGCTGTTTCCGGCGGCCACTCGTCATCGACCGGGTTTTCTGGCGGAGTTTCCGACGCTCGGATCTGGCGCTCAGCCCGGACGGTTTCGCATGAAGTCCGCCACCTCGGCGAAGCGCTGGTCGAGGAAGGCGCGGAGCGGCGCGGGCACGTCGAGCTCGGCCATGGCCGCCCGCATGCAGCGCATCCAGGCGTCGCGCATCGCCACGTCGACCGGGACGCGCGCGTGGCGCATCCGCAGCCGCGGGTGGCCGTGCGCGGCGATGTAGTCCTGCGGCCCGCCCAGCCAGCCGATCAGGAAGAGCGCGAATCGGTCGCGGCTCTCCCGGGCGACCTGGTCGCCCTCGTCGCAGACGTGGAGGCGCGCGAGCGCCGGCTCGTCGCGGCCCATGAGGTCGTAGAAGCGCTCGACGAGCCGGCGCACCGCCGGCTCGCCGCCCAGCAGATCGAAAGGGGTCTCGGACGGCTCGGCCATAAACGATGCCCTCTACCGGATTTGCGCCGGCGCTGCACGCCGCTGGCTCAGGCCGCCGCGGAGCTGCCGCAGGCCGCGCCGAACCACGCAGCGAGCGCGCGGCGCAGCCGGCGATGGGCGGAGGCCTCGGGCTCACCTGCCGCGGCCGCCCAGGCCACGTAGCCGTCGGGGCGAATCAGCAGCGCCTCCGCGGGGCGCGGCAGCGCAGCGCAGCGCGCGCTCACGACGTCCACGCGATCGCCCCAGGGCGCGGCCACGCCGCCGAGCGCGGCGCCGCCGGTCAGGTCGAGCAGCACGCCCCTGGCCCCGTGCATGAGCTGCGCGACGCGCGTCTCCCCCTTCTGCGTGGTCACCGAAACGTCCGGCGCCCATCGCCCGAGCAGCGGGTGCTGCTCGCCGGGCTCGGTCGGCATCTCGTAACGGACGTCGGCCGCGTCCAGCATCTCGACGACATACCGCAGGCTCTGCTCGTGCTTGAGCAGCTCGCCGACCAGCTCACGCAGCGCGGCGACGCGCTCGTCCCGCATCATCAGCGCGCCCTGCGCCCGGGTGTGCATGATCACGCGCTTGCCCTCGGGGTGCCGCTCCGCGTGGTAGGTGTCGAGGAGCCCCGGCGGCGCCCAGCCGTGGACCTCCGCGGCCAGCTTCCAGCCGAGGTTGACCGCATCCTGCAATCCGGTGGTGAGGCCTGGCCCGCCGGCGGGGAGATGGATGTGCGCCGCGTCGCCCACGAGCAGCACGCGGCCCGCGCGGTACGTCTCCGCCTGGCGGCTCGCGTCGGTGAACCGGGACAACCACCGCACCTCGCGGACGGGCAGATCCTCGCCGAGCGCCGCGCGAACGCTGGCCTGCAGCTCGTCGAGCGTCATCGGCGCGTCCCGGTCGAAGTCCGGCGGATACGGCTCCGACGTGACCACGCGAAACACGCCCGCTCCCAGGGGAACGAGGGCGATCCCGCCGAGCCCGAACCGAACGCGGCGCCCGCCGGAGAGGACGAGGTGCCCGTCCTCCGTCGCGCCCTCGGCCAGCGTGACGTCGGCGAGGCGCAGGAGCCGGGAGGGTGGGAGTCCAGGAAAGCCGATCCCGGACAGCTTGCGCACGGCGCTGCGGCCGCCGTCACACCCCACCACGAAGCGCGCCCGAAGCGGGTAATCGCCGTCCGGGCCTCGGACGGTGACCGTCGCGCCCTCCCCGTCCTGAGTCAGCGCGATGAGCTCGTGACCTCGACGGATCTCCGTCGTCAGCTCGCGCGCCCGCTCTTCCAGCAGCGCCTCTATGCGCGCCTGATGGATGCTCAGGAAGCGCCTGGAGACGCGCGCGTGGTCGCCGCCGAGGGCCAGCGGTATCCCGCCGAAGTGCACGAAGCGCGTCATTTCTGCGGCGCTCTGCTCCGCGCGGAAGCGATCGAGGAGGCCCCTGTGGTCGAGGATCTCCACGGCGCGCCCGCCGAGGCCGAGCGCCTTGGAGAGCCCCGTGGGCTCGGGAAGCCGCTCCAGCACGACGGGGCGCACGCCGGCCAGCCGCAGCTCGCAGGCCAGCATCAACCCGGTCGGACCGCCGCCCACGATGACGACATCGACGTTCATAAGCGTTCTCCTTGTCGAGCAACGATCGATTGACAACGATGGTTCAGCGACGACCTGCGCGCGATGAGGGATGAACGAGGCTCACGTCACGTGGCCTCTCCGGTGCCCGCGCGGCCGCCCCATCCAGGCGTGGTCACGCCATCCAGCACGAGGCTCACGGTCTGCTCGCCGAGGCGCGCGGCGAGCTCGAGATCGCACGAGAGGCGCGCCCGGAGGTCCGAGAAGCGCGGCCCGAAGATGCCGATCCCGGCCAGCGCGCCCACGGCGGTGCAATACAGGAGCTCGAACTCGCAGTCGCGCCGGAACACACCGCTGGCTTGACCTCGCTCGTAGAGATCGCGCAGCTGCGACGGCAGCATCGCGAGCGTCGCGGGCGGCGCGGCCTGCCAGCCGCTCATCGCCTCGTGCATCGCGAGCGGCATGCACAGGGGGCGCGAGAGGAGCAGCCGGAAGAACATGGTGAACGCGTGCCAGAGGCCCTCGCGCGGCTCGAGCGCCGCCGATTCCTCGAGCGCCGGCCGCCACCCCTCCATGAGGCCGGACCACTGGTCCTCGAGGACCGCGCGGTAGAGGCCGTCCTTGCTCCCGAAGTGATGGTAAATCATGCGCTCGTTGACCCCGGCGCGCCTCACGATGGCGTGCACGCGAGCCCCCTCGGGCCCATGCCGCGCGAACTCCTCGGCGGCAGCGTCGAGGAGCGCCCGTCGCGTTTCCTTTTTCTCGTCTCCCGGCATCAGGTAAATGTTTATTTACTCATGAACGGACGGCGGTCAAGGGCGCGATCTGGCCGCGTCCCGCTCGCGCGGTGGAACAGGGCGCCTGGCGCGGGATCTCCCATCTCGGGCGTCGGCGGCCGGGCCCTCGTTGGCTCAGAAAGAGAAAGCCGGCGATCCCTTGTGCCTTTTGCTGTAGGCTCGGCCCGAGGTCAGGTCTGTCCCCTGGCCAATGTGCTTGTTGGCATGAACCAGAAAGCGATATTCCTCCCTGCGTTGGTGCTCGCGGCGGGCGCGCTCACGGTGAACGTGACTGGCTGCGAGCTCATCGTCGCCGTCGATCGCAGCCGGATCTCCGACACGGGCGGCGCCGGCGGGACCGGTGGCTCCGGCGGCGGCACGACGACGAGCAGCAGCGCCAGTTCGTCATCAGGCACCGGCGGCATGGGCGGCTCCGGCGGCTCGGATGGCACGGGCGGCTCCGACGGCTCCGGTGGCTCCGACGGCTCCGGTGGCTCCGACGGCTCCGGTGGCTCAATGACGTGCGCCGGCGGCGCGACACCGTGCGACGCGATCGGCGACTGCCCGGCCCCGGCCGCGGAGTGCGTGAAGGCCACGTGCGAAGCACGGTGCTGCGGCACGACCAGCGTGCCCGATGGCACCGCCACGATGGCGGGCCAGGTTGCGGGGGACTGCAAGCAGCAGGTCTGCGACGGCCACGGCGGCACGACGTCGATCCGCGACGACAGCGACACGCCGGCCGACGACGAATGCAACGTCGGCACGTGCCCGGGCGGCTCTCCGGGCAGCACACCGAAGACCGCTGGCACGAGGTGCACCACCGGCGGCAAGGTCTGCGATGGCAACGGCGCCTGCGTCGACTGCCTCGCGGACACGGACTGCTCCGCGCCCCAGGTCTGCGATCCGACGGGCACGCGCACGTGCGTGGACGTGTCTTGCACCGACGGCGCGCTGAACGGCGGCGAGACCGACGTCGACTGCGGCGGCGTCGACGCCGGCTCCGGCTGCGCGCCCTGCGCCGACGACCTGGAGTGCGCGCTCGATTCGGACTGCGCGAGCGGCTACTGCAACACGGCCGGCCTGTGCGCGACACCCAGCTGCATGGACACCGACCAGAACGGGAACGAGACCGACGTCGACTGCGGCGGCGCCTCCTTCCAGCGCGCTCCGGCTTGCAACAAGTGCGGTGTCGGACAGAAGTGCGACGTCGCGAGCGACTGCACCACCGGCTTCTGCGGCGGCGGCACCTGCGCGGCCAAGCCGGACGGCGCGTCCTGCGCGACCAACGCCGAGTGCGCGAGCGCGCGCTGCGTCGACGGCGTCTGTTGCAACACGGCGTGCACCGGCGCCTGCCAGGCGTGCTCCGCGGCCAAGAAGCTCGGCGGCTCCGACGGCGTCTGCGGCTACATCGCGGCCGGAGGCGATCCGGACGGCGAGTGCCCGGACACGGGCGCGGCGTCGTGCGGGACCAACGGGTCCTGCGACGGTGCGGGCGCCTGCCAGCGCTACGCAGCGGGCACGGTGGTGCCGTCCGGGCAGACGCCGGGCGATTGCCAGCAGCGCGTGTGCAACGGCGCCGGCGGCACCACGACGGACGAAGACGTCACCGATGTCCCGGTGTCAGCGACCGTCTGCTTGATGGACCCCGTGTGCACGGGCACGCCGGCCATGCCGAGCTTCACGACGGCGCCGGCGGGCACCGACTGCACCGCCGACGGCCTGCCCGGCAAGACGGTGTGCGGCGGCGGGCTCGCGGCCGGCACGTGCGTCGAGTGCAACGACGACTCGAGCTGCACCTCGCCGGCCACGTGCAACACGACGACGCACGCCTGCGAGTGATCGCGACAGCGTGGAGAGCGCCCGGGGCAACCTGGGCGCCTTCTTCGTTCTGTCGGCGCGCTCGGGGTGCAGCAGATCTCGAGTCGGGGCGAGAACGCTCGCAAAGACGGGTCGGCCGTCGCGAGCCGACTCCGTACTACGCGCGCGACAACCGCACCTCGACCTCCCGCTCCACGTAGGACCACTCCTCCGTCTCGCGCAGCCTGCCCACGAGCTCGTCGAAGGCGCCGGCGTCGCCCTCGGCGAACTCGAACCAGGTCAGGAAGTCGAACGGGCCGCCGAGATCCCGGCTGTGGTAGAGCCGCCTCGCCACGGCCGGCAGGTACTCCAGCCCGATCTTGATATGGCGCGACCTCGCCTCGAAGATGGCCCGCCGCTCGTCCTGCGCGAGCGCCCACCACGCCTTCGATTTTCTGAGCGGGATCAGCGCCGCCTGCGTGCTCGACGCCCGGCCGAGGTCCTCCTGGACAGCGACGAGGCGCCTTCTCTCCTCGAGCTCGACGTAGCGCTCGTTGCTCCTCACGCCGTTCAGGACCCAGGCCGCTCCCGGCGGCGCGACGAAGCTGCTCCCCTCGACGCGCTGCAGCCGCGGCGCCGCGGGCAGCTCCTCGCCTCGCACCAGGACCGTCCTCTCGACCCGCCACTCCCCGGCGGAACCTGCAACGAAACTGACCCGAACCGGATTTCCTTCCATGGATGGCTCCGAGGCGACGGCAACGCCGGACGAATCCCACCGACCCGCGACGGCGGGGCGGCCCTACCACACGCCCTCTCGTCACGAGGGCGCCCGGGAAGGCGGCTGCGCTCGGGCTCGCCGCGCCGGCCGAGCACGACACCCAACGCGGTCGATGATGTGCGGACAGGAGTTTCGCCGTGGTTTCCGCGCGATGATTTTCCGTCGCCCGCGTCAGCTCAGGACAAGATAGGAGTCGCCGAACTCGTGACAGAGATACCCTGCCTCCTCGGCATAGGAGTTCGCGCGGTGGAGCAGTGAGGCCGGCGCGAACGCCTCGAGGAGCCGGAAGTGGCTCTCTGTCGGATCGTGCACGCCGGTCAAGAGCCCGTCGACCACCCTCGGCCGGAAGCCGTGGTGAAGGACCAGGTCGGTGACCCCCGGCCCGGCCTGGAGCTCACCCCCGTGCTGGGCAGCGCAGCCCTCGAGCGCGCGCGTCACCGTCGTGCCGACCGCGATGACGCGGCGCCCGCGCGCCTTGGCCTCGCGCACCGCCGCCACCGTCTCTTCGGGGATGTCGAAGCGCTCCGGCAAGGGCAGCAGGGCGTCGAGGGCCGGCTCGCCCGTCGACGAGATCCCGGCGGCGTGCGTGAGCGAGGCGACGCGCACGCCGCGGCGGATCAGCTCGAGCAGCAGCCCCCAGACGAGCGGCCGGCCGGCCGAGGGGAGCTCGGCGCAGAGAGGCCGGCTCGCATAACGCGTCTGCGTGTGCCAGATCTCGAGCGGGCCCGCGACGTACGCATACTGGATCGGGCGCCCCCGCCGGTAGAGCGCCGACCAGAGCGCGGCGCCCCGCTCGCGAAAGGCGATCTCGACGAGGCGCGGCGAGGCCGGAGACACGCGCTCGACCGTGGCCGACAGGTCCTCGCCGAACGTCACCGCGTCCCCCGGCCCAAGAGCAGGCGGCGCCGGGCGATCCTCGGTGCGCGTGTGCCAGTCGCCGGCGCCGAACAGCAGGGCGGAATAGCGCCCCTCGGACAGCTCGCCGATGAGACGGACTTCCACCTCCTCACCGCGCTCGGTCGCGCCGTGGAGCGACGCCGGCAGCGTGGCGCCGTCGTTGACGACCAGGAGATCACCCGGCTCGAGGAGCGCGGGCAGATCCGCGATGCGCGCGTCGCGCAGGCACCCCGCTCGCGGGTCCACGTGGAGGAGCCGCTCCTCGAGCGGGTTCTCGCGAGGCCACACGGCGGGGCTCATGGCGCCTCCTCGAGGCGCGCGGCCTCGAGGCGCGCGCCGCTCGGCACCTCGCCGGCGCGGCCGACGAGCGCGACGATGCGCCTCGCCACGTCGGCTGGATCGGCCAGCGTGCTCGGGTCGGCGTCGGGGATGGCCTCCGCGTGCATCCGCGTGTTCATCTCGCCCGGGTCCACCGCGTAGAACGCGACGCCCGTCCCCTCGAGCTCGGCGGCCCAGGTGCGGCTCAGGTGATCGAGCGCCGCCTTCGAGGCGCCGTACGCGCCCCACCGCGGATAGGCGTTCACCGCCGCGTCCGAGCTGACGTGGACGACGACCCCGCGCCGCCGCAGCGCCATCGCGCCGGCGACCACCTTCGTCAGGCGGAACGGCCCGACCACGTTGACCTCGAGCACGCGCCCGAGATCCTCGCACTCGGTGTCGAGCAGGATCGGCAGCGGCGTCTTGCCGAGCGTGCTCGCGTTGTGGATGAGCAGATCGATCGGCCCGACAAGCGCCGCCGCCGCGCCGGCGATCGCGTGCGTCTGGCCCTTGTCCCCGATGTCCGCCGCGAGCGCGTGCGCCTCCCCGCCCTGCGCGGCGATCTCGGCCGCGACGGCCTCGAGCGGCGCGCGCTCGCGCGCCACGAGGACCACCTTCGCGCCCCGCCGGGCGAGCTCCCTGGCGAGCGCGGCGCCGAGCCCGCGGCTCGCCCCGGTGACCAGCGCCGCCCGTGGCGCGAACCGCTCGCCCCGCGCGGCGCGGGCGAGCGACGGGCGGGAGCTCGCTTCGGCCTGGATCAGCGCCTCGCTTCCGGTCGATTCGTCGTTCATGGTGCCTTCCTCCTCGACACCAGCCTACGCCGCGCGGGTTCTCTCGTTGGAGCGGGCGCCAATATCCTGGAAGAGTGCTAATCTCCGGGCATGGACCAGGACGCGGAGCTCGCGGGGCGGCTGGCGAAGAACATCAAGCAGCTGCGCGAGGCCCGCGGGCTGACGCAGCAGCAGCTGGCCAAGCTCGCCGGCGTGCCGCGGGCGACCTGGGCGCACCTCGAGTCCGGCGCGGCGAACCCGACGCTCGGCGTGCTGCACCGGGCCGCCGCCGCGCTCCAGGTGTCCATCGAGGAGATGCTCTCCGCGCCCCGCGCCACGTGCCAGCTCTACGCGCGCGACGCGCTCCCCACGCGCTCGCCCGGGCAGGCGCTCGTCCGCAAGCTCCTGCCGGACCCGATCCCGGGCATGGAGATGGATCGCATCGCGATCCCCCCGGGCGGGCGGATGACGGGCGTCCCGCACACCCCGGGCACCCGCGAGTACCTGACGTGCGAGTCGGGGGAGCTCCAGCTCGTCGTCAGCGGAGAGCGGTTCACGCTCGGCTCCGGCGACGTCGCCGTGTTCCGCGGCGATCAGCGCCACTCGTACCACAACCCCGGCAAGCAGCCGGCGGTCGGCTACTCGGTCGTGGTCCTCGCGCGCGTGTTCTGAAGGGCAGCGGCGCGATCACACGGCGCCGCGGCGCCTACCGCTCGCCGGGCGTCATCCACTTGGGCTCGGCGCCCGGGCGCCACGCGGCGAGCAGATCCAGGAGGGCCGGCGCCTCCTCGGCGACCTGCAGCACGGCGCGGTGGGCCGGCTTCATGAACTGCTCGGCCACGACGTGATCCAGAAAGGCGATCAGCGGGCGGTAATACCCCGCCACGTCGAGCAGCCCGACCGGCTTGTCCTGAGAGCCGAGCTGCGTCCATGTCCACACCTCGAACAGCTCTTCCAGCGTCCCGATGCCCCCCGGCAGGGCGATGAACGCGTCCGCGAGGGCGGCCATCTCCGCCTTGCGCTGGTGCATCGTCTCGACCACGCGGAGATCGGTCAGCCCGCGGTGCTCGATCTCCCGCTGGTTGAGGAACCCCGGGATGACGCCGATCACCTCACCGCCGCGCGCGAGCACCGCGTCGGCGATCACGCCCATGAGCCCGACGCGGCCCCCGCCGTACACGAGCCCGATCCCTCTCGCCGCGAGCAGCTCACCGAGCCGCACGGCCGCCTCGCGGTAGGCCGGCGACGCGCCGGGGTTCGACCCGCAGTAAACGCAGATCCTGGAGAGCGTTCTCATGGGCCCGAGCCTACGCCGGCCGGCGAGCTCGTCCAAGCGGGGAGCGGTGGGCCGGCGCGCCGTGGAGGGTAGCCTTCTCCCCGGCGGCGCGCCCTGGCGCCCCCGCGCCGCGGCCCGGCACCCCCGCGCGGCGGCGGTGCCGTGGCCGGCGGGTCACTCCTTGTCGAGCTTGCCGACGAGGCTCAGCGTGAAGAAGGCGCCCATGTACTTGAAGTGCGGGCGCACCTGCATGTCGACCTTGTACCAGCCGGCGTTCCCCGGCACCTCGGTCACGATGATGCGCGCCTTGCGGAGCGGCCTGCGCCCGCGGGTCGCCGCGGAGACGACGTCCTGATCGGCGACGTACTGGCCGATCCAGTCGTTGAGCTCCTTCTCGAGATCGCCGCGCTCCTTCCACGTACCGATCTGCTCGCGCTGCAGCACCTTCAGGTAGTGCGCGATGCGGCACATGATGAACATGTACGGCAGCTGCGTGCCGAGCCGGTAGTTCATCTCGGCCGCCCTGCCCTCGTCGCTCTGCCCGAAGAACTTCGCCTTCTGAGCGGAGTTGGCCGAGAAGAAGCAGGCGTTGTCCGAGTCCTTGCGGAACGTGAGCCCGATGAAGCCCTCCTCGGAGAGCTCGAACTCGCGCCGCTCGGTGAGCATGATCTCGGTCGGCACCTTCGTCTGGATCTCGCCCATCGCCTCGTACTGGTGGAGCGGCAGGTTCTCCACGGAGCCGCCCGCCTGGGGGCCGATGATGTTCGGACACCAGCGGTACTTGGCGAAGCTGTCGGCGAGCCGGGTGGCGAACGCGTACGTCGCGTTGCCCCAGCAGTACGCGTCGTGCTTGCCGACCACGTCCTCCTCGTAGTTGAACGCCTTCACCGGGACGGTGTTGGCGCCGAAGGGCAGGCGGAGCAGGAAGCGCGGCATCACGAGCCCGACGTAGCGCGCGTCCTCGGTCTCGCGGAACGCGTTCCACTTCGTGTACTGCGGCCCCTCGAAGAGCGCCTTGAGGTCCTTCAGGTTGGGCAGCCCCTGGAAGTCCTTCAGGCCGAAGAACTGCGGCCCGGCCGCCGCGATGAAGGGCGCGTGCGACATCGTCGCGACCGCGGCGCACTTCTGGAGGAGCGCGATGTCCTGCGGGCCCGGGCCGAACTCGTAGTTCGCGATGATCGCGCCGACCGGCTTGCCGCCGAACTGCCCGAACTCGGCCGAGTAGACGATCTTGTAGAGCCCGCTCTTCGGCACCTCGGGGGCGTCCTCGAAATCGGCGAGGAGGTCATCCTTGGAGCAGTTGAGCATCTCGACCTTGACGTTCTCGCGGAAGTCACACCGGTCGATGACGAACTTGAGGCCGCGCCACGCGGACTCGAGCTTCTGGAAGCTCGGGTTGTGGAGGATCTCGTCGATCTGCCGCGACAGCTTGACGTCGATCTCCGCGATCAGCGCGTCGACGAAGGCCTTGTCGACCTTCTCGCCCTCGCGCCGCGGGGCGACGAGCTCCGAGATGAAGGCCTGCACGCCCCGCTTGGCGATCTCGTACCCCTCGTCGCCGGGCGTCATCTTCGTCTCGGCGAGGATCTCGTCGAGCAGCGACCCCCCCTCGAGGGTCTGGACGCCCGCGCTCCCCGCGGCCTGTGTCTCCGTCGCCATCGCTCACTCCCCTTCCTTGTCGAGCCCGAGCTCGCTCACGATCTTGTTGCGCTGAGCCGGGTCGCTCAGGATCTGCTGAATCTTGTTGCGGAACGCCTTCTCGTTTCCGAGCGGGCCCTTGAGGGCCGTCAGCGCGGCGCGCAGGTCGAGCAGCTTCTTGAGCTCCGGCACCTGGTTCGCGATCGCCTCGGGCTCCATGTCGCTCAGCCGGCGGAACTTGAGGTTGACCGTGAGCTCGCTGTTCTCCTGCTCGGACAAGACGTCCTTCACGTTGAAGGTGAGCGCGAGCTTCTGCTCGCTCATGACCTTCTGGAAGTTGTCCTTGTCCACGTTGATGGGCTTGCGGTCCTCGAGGGGCCGCGGATCCGGCCGCTGCGTGTAGTCGCCGAGCATCAGGAGCTTCAGCGGCAGCTCGACGTCCTCCTTCGCGTTCCCGGTGGCCGGCTTGTACGTGATGTTCACGCGCTCTTTCGGCGCGACCGATCCCTCTTTCATCGCAGGCTCCTTTCCCCGTCAGCAGCGGGCGGAGCGCCCGCAGGCCGAACGAGCATAGAACAAAACCCCCGCCCCTCGGGCAAGCTTCTCGGCGCGACGCGCATCCCCGTCTTTGCCACGCAGCCTCCCCTGCCCCCCGGCTCACTCCCCCAGCGACATCTTCAAGGCGAGCGCCGCGTCGAGCTGGCAGACGCGCTCGAAGCAGAGCGTCTCCTTCGCCTTGGCCTCGGGGGTGGTCTCGTAGCCCTGGTTCAGGACCCGGTAGCACGTGTGGAGCGCGGCGTAGAGCTCCGCGCAGAGATCCGGCTGCCAGGTGGTGAGTCGGTGGTGGTCGACGAGGTGCTCCAGCGCCTCGAGCTGCGCCCGCGCCACGAGGAACTGGGACAGCTCGATGTTGATCTGGGCCATCGCGAGCCTCACGCGGAAGCGGTCCAGCGCCGTCGGCGCCGCGGCGGCGGCCTTCTCGAGGAGCGCCATCGCGTCGATGGGCTGCTGGTTCGCGACGAGCCCTCGGGCCTCGGAGAGCGGCTTGTCGAGGTAGCTCCGGGGCCTCGCCGGGGCCGCGGCGCCGCTCGCGCCCGAGCCGCCGAGCGCGGCCGCGACCTCGGACGAGAGCCACGCCTGCGTCTCGCCGTCCGCGAACGGCGTGCCGTCGCTGAACTTGAGGGTCGGCAGGAGCGGCGCGCGGAGCAGCAGGGCGCCCACCTCGACGAGCACCGCCCGCTTGGCGTCGGCGTAGTCGTCGCCGAGCTGCTCGAGCGCGTTCGCGACGTACCTGTGCGGATCGAGCCAGAGGGGGTAGCTCTGCGCGTACTCGTCGGCGACCTGCAGCAGATCGGCGAACGCCCCCTGGGTCGTGAGCGCCGGGAGCGTCTGCAGCACGTGCTCGGGCGGCGGCGGGATCGCCGTGCTGCCCGTCGGAGACGACGCGCCCGGATCGTCGAGGAGGTCGACCCAGAGCCCGACCCGGAGGACGCGGTACGCGGACGCCCGCTTCGGATCCGCCGCCCGCAGCGCGTCGCCCGCGCGCGCCATCAGGGGCGAGCACTTGCCGAGGGCGGTGAGCGCGGAGTCTTCGTCGACGATCGCCTCGAGGCTGAGCGCCGGATCGCCCGCGGCGGCGACGGGCGCGGGCGGGGGCGGCGGCGCGGCGGCCGCAACCGTGACCGCCGGCGGCGCTTCGGCCTTCGGCGGCTCGACCCGCGGAGGAGGAGGCGGCGGGGGCGGAGGAGGCGGCGGCGGAGGCGGCGCCTCCGCGGGCAGGCTAGCGACGAGGCTGCGGATCGCGTTCCGGAGCGGGCCGAGCCCTCCGTACGCGTCGCCGAGCTTGTCGGCGAGGTCGACGTCCAGCGCGCGGCTCACCTGGTCGATGGCGTTCACCACGTCGCGGTCCGCGGCGGAGACGGTGATGCCGGTGAGCGTCCCTGCCGCGAGGTCTCCGAACCAGGCGCACAGGTTGCCGCGCGCCTTGGGCCGCTTGATCGCGGGATACATGGTGTCCCAGAACGCGTTGTTCAGCTCCTGCACGAGCACGAGCCCGTCGAGCAGGCCGGGCAGCTTGTCGACCTGCGACTTCGCCGCCCCGTAGTAGAGCGCGACGCGGAAGTCCTTGGACTTCTCGCTCAGGAGCTCGTCCGCGACGCTCGCGATGCGCCCCCAGTCGACCTTGCCGCCCGCGAGCGACTGCAGCTTGTCGACCTCGTTCTTGAGGCCCTCGAACGCCTCGTCGTAGGTGACGTCGGCGCCGACGCCGCCGTTGATGGGCGCGTACAGCGCCTCGATCCGCTCTTTGGATTGTTGGACGGCGTCTTCAGCGGCCATGGGGCGCGCAGGATATCAAGGCGTCCCGGGTGTGGACGGCGAATCAGACGGCGAATCAGACGGCGACCGCACGACGACTGCGCGACCGCTGCACGGCGACTTCGGCGGTGAGCCGGGCGGCGCCCCGGAGCGGCCGTGCGCGGGGTGGAGCGGGTGCCTTCGGCCCCGGCTCAGCCGAGGGCTTCCAGGAAGCTGTCGAGCGACAGATCGGTCCGGGCGACGAGCGCGTCGAGCTCTGGCCCGAGCGCATGTCGGGAAACGTGCTCCTCGACGCGTGGGGGTCCGCAGAGGTCGGCGATGTGCTCGGCCTGGGTGGTGGGCGCGATCATCTCGCGGAACGAGCCCACGTGGGGGGTACCGAGGTGGAGGAGCAGGGTGCGCTGTGGTGTCCAGAACGCGTTCATCAGCGTGCGTCCCCATTTCGACAGGCGGCGGGTCATGTCCATCCACACGGCGGCGGCGTAGGCGTCTCCTGCGCCGAGCGGCAGCCTGAGGGCGAGCCCTGTCCTCGGGAGCTCCTGACCGCGGAATGGGACCACCGAGTCGAGGATGTTCTGCAGCACCCAGAAGCGGCTCGCGTCGGTGCCGAAGCCGGCGTCCCAGAGCGCCTTCATCGGCTGGGTCTTCAGCCATGCGCGGTAGGCGGCCTGCGCCGATTCGGGGTCGTCGAGCGACGGCGGCGCGATCTGGGAGACGCGGTGGAGGAAGGCGTCGACGGGCAGGGTCCTGCCGTTCGTCGCGGCGTCGTGGGCGGCGGCGAGGAGGGGGAACAGGGTGATGGGGAGCGACGGCCCGGCGGAGACGAGTTGATCGTAATCGTAGGACCCGAACACCACCATCGGGTAGAGCCGCCCGGCGTTATCGCCGCTGGCGGCCCAGGCGCCCACGAGCCCGCGGGTGGGCGGCTCGTCGCCTTTCGGTTCGCCGTGGAAGACGAAGAGGCCCAGGGCCGTCTGGTAGTGCGCATCGAAATGGGCGCCCATGGCGCGCCGGGCGAAATCGATGGACGCGCCCAGCCAGCGGTCGAAGGCCGCGAGCTCTTCGCCACCTGCGTTCAGCCGGATGAAATCGCCCGTGGCGGGAAGCTTGCCGAAGCAGCCGATCTGCGGCGGAGCGGCAGGGCCCTTCTTGCGGCGCCAGAACATGACTGCTGGGAGTGAACCACGAACTGCTCACCGAGCGCTACCACCTTCCCGGTTGCGGCGGGAGCGTGCGGGGAGGGGGCGCGCCCCCGTCCCGGATCCTCTCTCCCCCTCTCCCCCCCTTTTCACAAAGAGCCAGCGGGGGAGGGGGTGTCGTGCGGGGGGCCGGCGGGGGAGGGCCCCGCGAACCCGAGCGCCGGCCCGCCCCGGAGCTGGTCGCGCGCGGTCTCGGCCCCCCGTTCTCACGGCAATAGCCCCCCAAAAGGCGCGAGTTCGCGGGAGGGGGTCCCCGCCGGCCCCCCGCACGACACCCCCTCCCCCGCTGGCTCCGTTGCTGCCTAGATCACCCTTTACCGAAGCGATCGCCGATGCTGGCAGGGCAGTTGGTCGCCCGGAAGAAGCTCGTCGGGAACGGGTGGTTCCCCCGGGTCGGCCTGATCTCCATGGTCACGGTCACCGGCGGCGCCGTCATCTGCCAGGTCACCGTGAACAGCTCGTCGTTGTCCTTCTGGGCGGTGGTCGTCCCGGCCTCGAAGAGCCGGAAGATCCCCCACGGCCCTTCGCGCACGAGCTCCTCGTCGAGCCCCCCCGCGCCGCGCACCTGGATCCTCGCCCCCTTCGCGCCTTCGCCCGGCCAGTTGAAGGTGTGCCAGAACTCCTTCTCGTTTCGATAGAGCCTCTTCTGGCCGTCGACCTCGAAGACCACCTCGCTCACGATCGGGCTGACCGTCTTCATGTTGATGTGGAAGACGACCTTCGGCTCCGCCCCGCCGCTGTTCCCGAAGAGCGCGTCGGAGATCTCGTTCGAGCGCCTCAGGCAGTTGTACAGGTTCGCGCTGAACGGCGTGAACGGCTTCGCCGCCTGCGGCTGCCCCGACAGGTGCGCCTTCGGGAAGAACTCGTGCCCGACCTGGTAGTGGAAGCCCTTGAGGTACGTCTCGTAGAAGCCCCAGAGCACCCCGTCCTTCGGCTTGAAGAAGGCCATCGCGTCCTCGAGCGAGGCGTCGCGTGACGACGCGAGGTTGAACGGGTAGCGGTCTTTGATCTTGTCGCGGTAGTGCGGCCAGACCTCGACCTCCCAGATCCCGCTCGCCGCGCCGCCCGCGCGCCGCACGACGGCCTTGTACGCCTGCCGGAGCGGGTTCATGAGGAGCGGCTCCATCAGCCGCTGCCCGGTCTGGTCCATCGAGAGCAGCAGCCCCTGCGTCTCCTTCACCGCGTCCTGGAACGCCTCCGTGGCCTTCGAGGTGTCCGCGTCCGGCGGCCCGTCCTCGACCACGCTCATCTCCCCTGCCAGCCGCTCGAGGTGGCCCACGTACTGGCCGAGCTTGGGCGGGGGCGGCGGGGGCTGCCCTTCGCCCGCCGGCGGCTGGGGCACCCCGAAGCTGGCCATCGACTCGAACTTGTCAGGCACCGGATCGTAGTGCTGGCGCTGGTTCCCCGTGAGCATCGAGTCGATCCGCACGCCCGTCCGCTGATCGACCTTCTGCGCGATCATGTCCTTGGCCCTGTCGAGCAGGCCGCCGTCCGCTGTCAGCAGGCTCGGCTTCTCGTCCTTCCCGAACTGCGTCTCGTCCGAGAGCCGCTGGAGCAGCCGCCGGTAGGGCCAGTCGGGCGTGGAGAGCACCCTGAACTCGTGGATCGCCTCCCGGTTCGTCTTCGGGACGTCGACCTGGATGTCGCGGAAGAACGCCTCCCACTGCGCGATGTACGCGTTGTCGTAGTCCTGCCGGACGCGGTCGAGCTCCTTCTGGATCTGGTCGCCCTGCCGCTTCTCGTCGCTCGACAGGGGGAGCACCCAGAGCTCGCGCTCGAGCTTCTTCCTCCCCTCCTTCAGCGACTCGAGCACCTGCGCGTGCCCCTTGGCCGTGTAGGGCCCCTGCACCTCGAACCACGTCCCGCCCCGGTTCTTCTGCGCGCTGTGGACGACGGTCAGCACCTCGGGCCGATCCGCGAACATCTCGTTGAGCGACACCGGCGGGTACTTCAGGTTCTCCGGCGTGTTCGGCCCCGACTCGTCGTACTTCTGATCGATCAGGCTCGTTACAAACTGATCGTAGTAGCGCTTCGTCGGATCGACCCGCAGCAGGTCGGCGCGCGCCCGGGCGACGAGCGGCTCGTTCAGCTCCTCGGCCTCGAGCTTCTTCCGCCGCACGAGGTCGATGTAGTAGGCGACGTGCGGCGTGAGCCGCTCCTTGAGCTCGCTCTCGGGCAGATCGGTGAACGGCTTCAGGGTGTCGGCCCAGACCTGGACGAGCCGCCCGGTCTGCCACCGCGCCGCCTGCTCATCCATGTGGCCCTGGTACTCCTTGCCGAGCAGGAGGTAGCTCCGCAGGGCGTTGTAGCCGTCCAGGAACTCCCCCTCGCGCACCTTCTCGAGCTTCGCCTCGAGCTGCGCCTTCGCAGGGCTGACGAAGCCCTGCTTCAAGCTCATGATGTACTGGCCCATCGTCGGCGGGAACAGCTTGTCCCCCTGGAACATGAACCAGCCGTACTCGATCGGCGTGTTCTCGACGTACCCGTCGAGCCGCCCCACGTGCTCCTGCAGCCGATCGAGCTTGTCGATGTTCGCGCGCACGTTCGGCGGCGCGCCGCTCCGCCCCGACCAGTCCACGAACGCGATCTCGTCCGAGATGCGCCGGGTCTCGGCGACGAGCCCCTTGTTGTTGAAGTACGAGATCACCGCCGGCAGGAGGAACAGCAGCGCCACGAGCGCCGCGGCCGCCGCCACCAGGATCCGCTGCATCCGCCGCCGCCGGAGCTCCGCCTCGGAGCGCGCGGCGAGGTCCTGATCCGGGAAGACGACGTTGGTGAAGACGTCGTGCAGGAAGAAGCTCTTCGACTCCTTCGGGGCCGCCGCGTCCTCCTCGCCCTCGCCGAGCCCGGCGCGGAGCCCGAACGCGCGCCCCATCGCCCCGACCACGCGGTCGAGCGGCCGCCCCTCCTGGACGCCGCTCGTGAAGTAGAACCCGCGCAGGATCGGCGTGGGCGCCGCGCCCGCCTTGGGCGCGAACGCCGCCGCGATGAAGTCCGACAGGTTGCGCTTCACCGCCGCGAACTCGAGCGGGAACTGGTAGCTCTTCTCCTTCACCTCGCGGTTGCGCTCGCCGATGAGCCGCTTCGTCAGGCGCGCGTGGAGCTTCTCGACGAGCACGTCGAACTCGCGATCGAAGATCTTCCCGGGCTCGTCCTTGTTCTCGTCGAGCCGCACGGTGGCGCCCCACGCCTGGGCGCGCTCGCTCTTCTTCAGGTCGCCGAAGTACTCGGTGAAGCCCGCCACCAGGTCGCTCTTCGTGAAGAGCACGTAGACCGGCAGGACCATGTGCAGCGTCTGCTGCATCTCGTCGATGCGCGCGCGGATCTTCTTGCCGGTCTGATCGATCTGCTCGTCGCTCGCGTCGAGCAGCTCGCTCAGGCTCACCGCGACGATGACGCCGTTCAGCGGCTTCTGCTCGCGGTGCTGCAGCAGCGTCTCGAGGAACGCCATCCACTCGTCGTGGTCGTCGCTCTCGGTCGTGTACCGGCCGGCGGTGTCGAGGAGGATCGCCTCGTTCGTGAACCACCACTCGCAGTTCCTGGTGCCGCCGACGCCGCGCACGCCGGTGCGCTCGGGGTCGATGTACGGGAACACGAGCCCGGAGTGCCGGAGGGCGGTCGTCTTGCCTGCCCCGGGCGGGCCGACCATCACGTACCAGGGGAGGACGTAGAGCGCGTCAGCGCCCCGCTTGCCTCCGCCGAGCTTCGAGGCCTTGAGCGCGGCGATGCCCTCCTGCATCTGCCGGTTGAGCTCCTGGATCTCCGCGCGCCGCTCCGGCTTCGCGTTGATCACCTGCTCCTGCGCCTGCTGCGCGATCGCCTTCTCGAGCGCCCGCGCGGCGCGCGCCGCGCGGATGCGCCGATAGACCGCCAGCCCGACGAGCAGGGCGAGGACGACCGCCGTCGCCACGAGCGGGATCTCGATCGGGAACGCCTCGGCCCCCTCCCCTGCCGCCGGGCGCAGCATGAACCACACTCCCCACACGGCGGTGAGGAACAGGGCGCTCAGGATCCACAGCCACATCGGAAGTCTCCCTCGGGAACAGCAGAGGACGGCGGAGTCGCCTAGGTCCCCGTGCTGATCAGCTTCTTGATCTGGTCGGCCACGCCCTCCGCGTCCGAGGCCACGACGAGCCGGAGCACGATGACCACGAGGACGGCCAGCACGAGCAGCCCGAGCGCGATGGCCAGGTAGGGCAGCTCGCGGCGAACCGCGTTCGCGCCGCCGTCCTTGCGCTCCGCGTTCGGCGCGAGGGCCTCACCGCCGCCCTCGGCGACAGCGACGTGGTTGCCCACGCCCTCGATGACGGCGCCGAGGCCCTCCTGCTGGCGCAGACGATATTTCCCCTGGAAGCCGAGGGCCAAGCAGAGGAAGTAGATTTGCGCGACGTGGTTCCTCCCGCGCTGGCCGTAGAGGTTGTCGAGGTTCGTGAAGAACCCGTCGCCGGCCGTGTTCAGCTGGAAGAACTGGAACTGCAGCGGGTTCTGGAGCCACTGCGTCCTCCCCGGCCAGTTCGAGTTGAAGATCACCTCGTCGGCGAAGGCCGCGAGCGCGAACTTCGCGTCGATCATGTCCTGCTCGGGGATGCGCGCCTCCCGGCCGTTCTGCATCATCGTGTCGAACAGGCCGAGGACGCGCCGCTGGAGGATGTCGGGCGCCGGGAGGTCGCGCGAGTTCCTGAGCTGCAGGATCAGCGAGAGCACGTCGGAGCACACAAAGTACATCGTCTGCGAGAGGCTCATGGGCTCCTCACCCGGAAGGGGCGGCCTGACACGTTCACTTTCCTGCCGGGACGGCGATCAGCCGGAGATCGACCTTTTGCGGTTCGATCGGCTGGTAGATAGCGATCGTGCCAGAGCCGAGGATATCGTTCCAGTAATCGCCGTTCTGGTTGACGCGGAGGTAGACGAGCCCCGGCTTGACCGGGATGGCGCCCGGCGGCCGGTACTCGATGGCGACGTTCACGCCGGGCGTCGCGGAGTGCAGGATGTGGCCGATCTGCGTCCACGAGCCGATCTTGAGCAGGCGCGGGAGCCGCTCGCGCAGCGTGCCCTCGTCCGTGCCCTTCGCCTCGAGGAACATCTCGTGGCTGCGGGGCAGCTTCGGGTCCTCGAACCTGCCGAGGTACATGCCGTCCTCGCGCTTCTCGAGCGGCACGATGACGAACTGCTCCGTGACAACCTCGTTGATGAGCCGGTAGGCCCGGTCGAACATCGGGTCGAGGACGCCATCGAGCTCGAGGTAGTTGAACTTGGGGATCGTCGTCGGATCGCTGTCGGTGGCCGCGAAGGTGCAGAGCTCTCCGATGAGCGAGCCGAGGACGACATAACACTGCTCCGGGTGCGCGCCGCCGTGGTCGACGAGGTGCGACACGATCGGGATGTACGAGTTCAGGGTGTGGAGCAGCCAGAACTTGGTGAGGTCGGAGGCCTGGAAGTCGACCGACGCCGCGTTGCGCATGCGCCGCCCCTCGACGAGCGACTTCTGCTTGCCGACGAGCGCCGAGAGCACGCGGCGGAGGCCGGACATGATGTGGTCCGACGTGTTGATGCGAAGGACCGACGGGATGAAGCTCTTCCGCAGCGCGATCGCGCCGGAGCTGTCGCGGACGAGCTGCGCGATGCGCACGGTCTGGTACGCGTCGCGCGGCTCGGTGCCGAAGAGGAGCCGCAGGTTGGTGCGGGCCCAGGTGACCGACTGCTCGTTGCGGCCGGAGTTCACGTCCGGGACCGTCGTCTGGGCGGCCACGAACCGCTGGGCGGGGCCCGCCTTCGCCGGGTCCAGGCTGATGTTCGCCGCGGTCTCGCGCAGGTTCGGGATGCCGAGGAAGACGTCGAGCGTCTTCAACGCGGCCGGGAAAGCGCCCTCGAGCGGCCGCGCCTCGACCTGGTCTTCGCCGCGATCGCCGATGAAGAACGGCGTGCCGTCGGGGAAGACGCCATGGCATTTGACGACCTTGAACTGCCCGGCGGAGAGCGCGCGCTCATCGAACTGGGCGGACGTGATGCCCCAGTCGTAGCCCACGACGGCATGGAGGCGCGCGTGGAGCAGCGTCTCGTGGTAGGCGTCCGTTTGCTGCAGGTGCTGAGGGGTCATGAAGAGCCCCTCGGTCCAGACCGGCTTGCGCGGGTGAATCATGTCGCCCGTCCAGTCTTACCAGATGTGCCGTGCGCGGCGTCGCGAAAGCGGGTCAGGCGCGGGGAGCGCCGACGCGGCGCTGCGCGCATCGGGCCGCTCGTCGTCGCCGACGGCCGCGCGGTCGCGTCGCGCACGCCGCGCGGACTGCCGCTGGGAGGACGACCTGCGCGCGCCACGGCGATCACTTCCCCGAGCGGGCGGGCGCCTCCGGCGCGGCCACCTTCTTCGGCAGGCTGAGCCGGCGAACGGCGCTCGCGTTGGGGAACATCGACTCGTCGAACTCGACCCCGTTGTCGATCTTGGTCGAGTCGATGAAGAACGCGACCCGCGGATCGGCCACGGGCGGACCCGCGTCGGGCTCGCGGCCGCCGCACTGCGCCTCTCCGGGCGGGAGCGGGAACTCGTAGAAGGTCTTCCAGCTGTTGCCCTTCGGGCTGTGGAACAGGGCGGCGCCGACGAGGTGGCTCGCGTCGGGCAGGCGCTCGAACTTCACCTCGACGAGGTCGTTCGGGAAGACCTCGACCTCGTCGACCTTGGCGAGGTCGTCCTCGAGCGTCTCCTTGTCCTTGAGGAGGATCTGGTCGTAGGTCGCGTTCTCCATGCGCGCGCTGCTCTTCAGCTGGTAGAGCCGCACGACCACGGGCCGGGGGTTCCCGTTCTCGTTGGGGTTGATGTTGTCGGACGCGTAGATCGAGAGCGTCACGATCTGGACGTCGCACGGCTCGGGGGCCGCGGGCGGCGGCGCGGCGGACGTGCAGCCCGAGAGCGCGGCGGGCAGCGCGGCCCCGAGGAAGGCGGCGAAGGTCGCCGCGGCGACGGCCGCCGCGACCTTCGCCGGGGCCGCCCCGCGGAGGAGCGACGCCGGCCGACGCCGAGGCCCCGGCTGGCGCGCCGAGCCCTCCCCTGCGGGGGAGGGCGAACGGGGCTCCCCGATCCACATCGAACGCTGTAGGAGCTTGGCGAACGGGACCATGCTCCGCCCAATTTATGCGGAGTCTCGCGGCCAGTACAACTTTCGGTGTGCGAGCGGCGTCGATCGGTCCGAGAACGGATTCAGTCCGAGAAGGCGATCGTGAAGTTCTTTTCGGCGTCGACCCCGATCTGGAGCCGCTTGGGGAGCGGCCCCTCCGCCATCTTCTCGAGGACGGCGACCGAGAGCAGGGGCAGGAGCGACGCCCGGAGGATATGGTCGATGTTGCGCGCCCCCGTGTCGACCTCGGTGCAGCGCGCCGCGATCGTCTCGACGAGCGCGTCCGAGTACGACGCCTCGATCCGCTGGCTCTTGCGCAGGCGGTCGACGAGCGCGTCGAGCTTGAGCCGCGTGATCTCGCCGAGCGCGTCGGGCGAGATCGGCAGGTACGGCACCGTCGTCATGCGCGCGAGCAGCGCCGGCTTGAAGTGCGCGGAGAGCGTCGGCTTGATCGACTCGACGATCTCCTTGATAAACTCGCCGTCCGCGTCGAGGCGGCGCGATGGGTCTTCTTCCCGCGCGGCGACCGTCATGTTCGTGATCTTGTCGGTCGCGAGGTTGCTCGTCAGGATGATGACCGTGTTCTTGAAGTCGACGAGCCGCCCCTCGCCGTCGCTCAGCATGCCCTTGTCGAACACCTGGTAGAACAGGTTCATCACGTCGGGGTCGGCCTTCTCGACCTCGTCGAGGAGCACCACCGTGTAGGGCCGCTGGCGCACGGCCTCGGTGAGCATGCCGCCCTCGCCGTAGCCGACGTAGCCGGGGGGCGAGCCGATGAGCCGGGAGACGGTGTGCTTCTCCTGGAACTCGGACATGTTGATGACCGTCATCATCCGCTCGCCGCCGAACATGAGGTCGGCGATCCCGAGCGCGGTCTCCGTCTTGCCGACGCCGCTGGGCCCCACGAGCAGGAACACGCCCTGCGGCGTGCTCAGCGGCTTCAGGCCCGCGCGCGCGCTCCGGAGCTCCTTCGAGATGCTCACGATGCCGTGCGTCTGCCCCTTGATCCGCCGGGTCAGCCGGTCCTCCATCTCGAGGAGCGCCTTCACGTCGTCCTGGACCATCTTGCCGACGGGGATGCCCGTCCACGCGGCGACAACGCTCGCGACCATGGCCTCGTCGACGTCCGGCCGGATCAGCGGCACCTCGCCCTGGCTCTGCTTGAGCTCGTCGAGGGCCTTCACCACGTCGCGGCGCGCGGCGTCCCGCTCCTCGGTCGTCTTGGCCTCGTCCATCTTCTTGCGGGCGTCGATGACCCGCTGCGTGCCCGCCGTCTCCTTCGCGTAGTCGGCGCGCACCGACTCGAGCTCGGCCTTCGCCTTGGCGAGCTTGTCCTTGAGCTCCGCGACCCGCTCTTCATCGATGTGGACGCCCTTGTCCCGATCCCGCTCGAGCGCCTTGAGCTCGGTCTCTGTGTTCACGATGAGGATCTCGGCGTCCTCGACCGCGGCGGGGCGCTGCTGCAGCGCGACCTTCACGCGGGCCGCGCAGGTGTCGAGCAGGTCGACCGCCTTGTCCGGCAGCTGCCTGCCGGTCAGGTAGCGCGCCGACAGCCGCACGGCCGCGGTCACCGCCTCGTCCTGGATGATGACGTTGTGGGCCGCCTCGAACTTCGGCCGGAGCCCCCGGAGCATGACGACGGCCGCCGGCTCGCTCGGCTCGTCGACCTTCACCGGCTGGAAGCGCCGCTCCAGCGCCGCGTCCTTCTCGAAGTATTTCTTGTACTCGCTCCACGTCGTAGCCGCGATCGTCCGGAGCTCGCCGCGGGCGAGCGCCGGCTTGAGCAGGTTGGCCGCGTCGCCGCCGCCCTGCTGGCCGCCCGCGCCGATGAGCGTGTGCGCCTCGTCGATGAAGAGGATGATCGGCTTCGACGACCCCTTCACCTCGGCGATCACCTGCTTCATCCGGTTCTCGAACTCGCCCTTCACGCCGGCCCCTGCCTGGAGCAGCCCCATGTCGAGCCCGAGGATGTCGACGCCCTGCAGGAGCGGCGGCACCTTCGGGTTCTCCGGCGTGCTCTCGACGATGAGCAGCGCGAGCCCCTCGACGAGCGCCGTCTTCCCGACGCCCGCGTCGCCGACGATGATCGGGTTGTTCTTGCGCCGCCGCGCGAGGATATCGATGACCTGCCGGATCTCCCGCTCGCGGCCGAAGATCGGATCGATCTGCCCCGCGCGCGCCTTCCCCGTGTAGTCGACGCAGAACTTCGCCAGCGCCGAATCGGGCCCGGCGCTCGCCATCCCGGCCGGCAGCTTCCCGGCCCCGGGCGCGCCTGCGCCCGCCGCCGCGGCGGCCTCCGCCTCCTCCTTGGAGCCGGAGACGATCTTGGGGAGGTTGTTCTTGAGATCGTCTTTCGAGATGCCCTCGAGATACGCGCCGATGCTGCTCACCGAGTACCGGGTCGGCTGCTGGACGAGGCGCTGGAAGAGCACGCCGCTCCGGACCCGCTGGTAGCCGTACTCCATGGATCCGACGAGATAGGCGTCCTGCATCCACTCGAGCATCGTCGGCGAGAGCACGGGCCTCCCGGCGTTGCCCTTCCTCAGCTCTTCCAGGCTGCGCTGGAGCGCGGCGCGGAGGTGCGACGGGTCGAGATCATAGTGGGATACGAGAAACGCGATGTCGGAGTTCGCGTCGTCGAGCAGCGCGAGGAGCAGGTGCTCGAGCGTGACCTCGTAGTGGCGCGCGTTGACACACTGGCCAATCGCCGCCTCGAGGGCAGAGGTGCAGTTCTTGGTGAGTCGCTTGACGATGGCTTTGGTGTCGACGAGCTGCATGCGCGGCATGCTAGCCGAGGCGCGCCCTCGTCCGAAAGCGCCTCGTCAGCCTCGCCCCTTGCGCTTCTTCTCCGCGGCCTCCGGGGCGCGGCCCGCCGCCCCGCCCGCCTCTCCGCGCTCCCGCGCGGCCGGCTTGGCCCCCCCGCGGGTCGCGTCGCCTTGCGGCGCCGGCGCGGCGTCGTGGGCGCTCTCGTCCTTTTGCTGCGCGGCGAGCGGCTCGCCGGCCGCGACGCGGTCCACCATGTCGGGCCGTATCCGCAGCTTGAGCAGGGCGCCGACGCGGAGCTTCTGGTCCGGCTCAATACGGTTATCGCGCGCGACGTCCTCGACGTCTATGACGAACTGCCGCGCCACGCCGATCAGCGTATCGCCGGGCGCGACGCGGTAGAGCATCACCTCGCGCGCGGACCGCGGCTGACCGCGCGCGGCGCCCGTCCGCAGCGGGGCGCGCGAGACGTCGACCGCGTCGTCGTCGGACGAGCCCTCCGCGCCGTCGTCGAGCGAGGACGTGGCCACGGGATCGCGCATCGAGCGCCGCTTGCCGAGCGCGGACCGGCCGGCGTCGTCCGCGTCCGCCGTCTGGGCCGTCCGCTTCCGCGCGGGCTTCGGGAGCAGCGAGAGCAGGCTCTCGTCGTCCCGGCTCCCCCTCCGCGGCGCGAAGTCGCGTCCGCCGAGCAGATCGACCGGATCGAGGATCGACGCGTCGTCCGTGGAGTTCAGCTCCGTGGAGAGCATCGCGGGCAGGGCGGCCTGCGCTCGAGCGAGCGTGTCCGGCGGGAGCATCACGAGGTAGTCTCCCCGTCCGGGCGGCACGCGGTCCCCCAGGATGTCGGGGTTCAGCTTCCGCAGCGCCGAGGTCCCGATGCCGGCGGCCTTCGCCAGCGTCTTGAGCGGCGTCCCCGGGGACACCGCGATCTCGGCGGCGTCGATCGGCCGGCTCACCGCGACCTCATCGAACCCGAACCGCTCCAGGTTGTTCGCCACGATCGCCGCCGCCCCGATCTTCGGCACGTACGCGGCCGTCTCCGAGGGGATCGCCTCCTGGCGCGCCAGCTCGTTGAAGTCGGACGTCCCGTAGCGATCGATGCGGTCGAGCAGCTGCTCGTAGCCCATGTTGTAGGCCGCGAGCGCGAGGTCCCAGCTGCCGAAGCGCAGGTAGAGATCGCGCAGGTGGTGCGCCGCCGCCTGCGTGGCGAGGCGCGGGTTCTTCCGCTGGTCGAGGTGCCGCGTCTGCTGGAGCCCGTAGACCGCGCCGGTGGCGGGCATGAACTGCCAGAGCCCCACGGCGCCGACGGGCGATTTCGCCCGCGGGTCGAAGCCGCTCTCGATCATGGCCACCCAGATGAGATCCTCCGGGAGCCGTCGTTCCCTGAGCTCGGCCTGGATCATCTCCTGGTAGCGCCCGCTCCGCTTCAGCCACGTCTCGAACATCTGCCGCCCGCGGTCGGTGCGCGTGAAGAAGCGGACGTACTTCAGGGTGCGGCGCGACACGGAGAGCCGGAGGTCGGGCAGCTGCAGCTTCGAGAGCGCCTCGGCGCCGGCCGAGTCGAGGTCGTCCACGTCGTCGGCGTAGCTGCCTTCGGCCGAGAACGCGCGCGGCGGCCGCGAGAAGCTCGGCCGATCGAGCTCGCACGCGGCGCCCTCCCGCGCGTCGCGCCCCGCCGCCTCGCGCAGCCGCCACAGCTCCCGCGACTCGCCCCCCGGCGGCGCTGCCGGGCCGTCGAGCCCGCGCGCCGGCGCCGCGTACGGCGGCGGCGCCGCGGCGAGCGCCCCGACCGGCGCCGTGGCCCGCGCTGCCCCCAGCTGGTAGGTCGATACCGCCGACTGGACCGACGTGATCGCCGACTGGGGCGCCGCCATCCCGACCCCGTAGCCAAACGCCAGGGCCGAGACCAGGGGAGGGATCTTGTGGACGAGGCTCATTGGTGTGTGGTTCAACGTCGCACCATGTAGGCAAACCGGTCAACAAACCGGCCGGCCCGGGCGAGCCGGGCGTGGCGCGCCGCTGGGGGGCCGGCCTCGGCGCCCTCTCGGCCGGCCTCGGCGCCCTCTCGGGCCTCGGCGTGGCCTCTGGGTGGGCTGCACGCAGACTGGCGGGCCGTAGGGTGCGGATGGACGTCAGGCACTCCCGTCCGGCGGAGCGGGTCTGCTAGTCTGCCCCCATGCCGGCGGCGCTCTCGGCCCGCGTGTCCGACACCCAGGCCAACCAAAGCTTCGACGTTTCGTTCGAGCGCTTCCCTGTCCGGATCGGCAGGAATCAGCTGAACGACCTTCACATCGACCGGCCCTACATCTCCCAGTTCCATGCGGCGGTGGACGTCCGCGATCGCCGGATCTTCGTGCGCGACCTCGGCTCCACCAACGGGACGATGTTCGCGGGGCACCGGCTGGCGCGCGACACCTCGGTGGACGTGACCGGCCAGCCGGAGATCACGATCGGCCCGATCCAGATCCGGCTCGCGATCATCGAGGCGCCGCTGAAGTCCGAGAGCCCGAACGACGGCACGCTGCTCGGCACGGGCGGAGACAACCTCTCCGCGCTGATCAGCCCGCAGAAGCGCGCCGCTCCCGGCGGAGAAGACCCCTACCTGCGTCAGGTGGTCCCGTACCTGGAGGCGTACCGGACCGCGTGGGCCGCGGTCTACCGGATGATCTGGGATCACCTCGCGCGCCTCCCGCCCGACGCGCGCCAGAGCTACTTGCGCCGGCTCGGCGAGGAGCACCCGAGCGTGCTCGCGGAGCGGGACTTTCAGAAGATCTCTCAGTACTACGGCGTGGACTACCGCACGCTCGGCGAGCTGGCCCCCGCGAACGCGGCGTTCGCAGCGCTCTCCGAGCTCGCGGGCGCCCTCGCGCCCGGCGCGAAGCCCCCGGACGACGTCGCGGGCATCGTCAACTTCGCGCGGCGGCTCCGCGACACGATGGACGTCTTCCTGAAGTGCTTCGTGAGCCTGCGCGACGGCTATCAGGAGTTCGAGGCCGAGGTGCTGGCGCGCGATCGCTCCGCCGAGACGGACAAGGTCGCGAACGCGCAGGACGCGAAGGAGCTCGGCACGGTCCTGCTCACGCCGGTCGGGGGCCCGGACGCCGCGCGGCACCTCCACGAGATCTTCGTGGATGTCATGAGCCACCAGATCGCGCTCCTGAACGGCGTGATGGGGGGCGTGAGGTCGCTGCTCGTGAAGCTCTCCCCGAAGACGCTCGAGGAGAAGCTCGAGCGCGCGGGCAAGAAAGGCGGGCTGTTCTCGAACAGGTACGAGGAGCTCTGGAAGCTCTACGAGCGCCGCCACGGCGACTATTCGGGGGAGGACAAGGAGACCTTTCGGGAAATATTTGGCGAGCAGTTCTCTCGGGCGTACGCTGCGACCGCCGCAGAGGACTATGGGTCGTCCGGCGAGTCGGGAGGCCGGAGCATCGTCCGCTTCCCCGGCTCTGGGAATCCGAACAAACGCTAGCGCCCCACAACGGCGGGGCTTCGCGCGGCGAGCCGCGCCTTGGGCTCGCCGATCTTCGCCGGAGGCGCGGCGGAACGCGAGGCGCCGTTCATGCGAATCAGGGAGAAAGTCGTAGCAGCAGGTTGTCTGGCCGTCGCCGCGTGCCTCCTCGCCCCGCGCGAGGCGGCCGCGCAGACGACGGTCCAACGCGATAAGAACTGGGCCACGGTCTCGGACGTGAGCCTCGTGCTGGGAAGCTCCGTCGTTTTCCTGATGCCGCGTGTCTATTACAGCGATCCCGAGGCCACGGTCGGCTGGAAGGGGCGCTGGCATTTCTCGGTCATGGCGCCCGCCATGACGATGACCGCGCTGACGCTGCTCGTGGACCTGCCTATCAAGAACGCGCTCGAGTCGACGCGCCCTGGCTGCTCGATCGACGAGACGAAGGCGGCGGTGTCCGACTCGGGCTGCGAGTCGTTCGGCGGCCCGTCGACGCACGCGTTCGCCTCCTGGGGCGCGACGGGCGCGGGCACGGGCATCTTCGTGGTCGACACGTTCCGCTACTCGTCTGGCCGCTTCAACGCCGGCGCCTTCATCGGCAATGTGGCCATCCCCCTCACCGCCTCGGTCGTCACCACCATCGCCCGCGGCGTCGCCCCCGGCGACACGCGGCCGCACGAGAACGCCGGTCAGATCGCGATCGGCGGCGTCACCGGCTTCCTGAGCGGCCTCGCCGTCGGCACCGCCTACGCGATGCTCCAGCGCCCGAACTGCGGCTACGGCAACGCGCTGTTCTGCTGGTAGCCGCCTCCCCGCCAGGCATCCCTCCGCTCGCGGGAGCAGCCAGGGGGCCGCCCGTCCCCCGCGCCCCCCTGGCCTCGGCCGCCATTCTACAGCGGTTTCCGCCCGCCCCTGGCACGAGCGTCGCAGAGCGGCGGTCACCCGCACAGGAGACGGGCCCAGCTCGGCGTTTTCGGCGCGCAAGCGCACTCCGGTGCGCTGAGCACCGAAAACGTCGAGATGGGCCCGTATCCGAAGCGGGTGACCGCCGCTCTAGTCCTGGCCGACGACGCGCTCCCAGAGCGGATCGTTCGACGAGAAGATCGTATCCCGCTCCACCCGGAGGAATCGCTGGAACTCGACGCGGCGGAGCTCGCGGTCGCTGTCGCGGTTGCCGTCGTCGTGCTTCACGATCTTCACCCGCACCTGCTCGAGCAGCTGAATGCCGTTCGGCTTGTAGGAGACGTCGGTGCGCAGCGCGTAGCGGGCGTAGAGCCCGCGCTCGGTGACGGAGGGCACCACCGCCGTCCGCTCCAGGTCGACGGACGCCGCCTCGATCAGCCGTCCCCTTCGCGCAAGGTAGAAGTGCGCTCGTTGTCGGCAGTCGTCGGGATCAGGGCAGTCCTTCGTCTCGGCCACGACGAGGTTGTCGTTGCCGAGGCGCACCGGGGACAGCTTGGTCCCCTTCGCGGGCGCGCGGAAGCTGCCGACCCCGTAGACGTCCGCGCGATCGCCGGCCGCTCGCACGAGCGCGACGAGGCCGCCCTCGTCGCCGTTCTCGAACTTGAGGACGCGCACCCACACGGCGCGAAGCCCCTCCGGCCCGGAGCGGATCTCGACCTCGTCGGGGTCGATCTTGCGCGGCCAGCCGGACTTGGAGATGCCGCCGCGCAGGGTCTCGTTGGCGAACACGTAGTGGCCGGTACAGTCGACGTCGGTCGGCCCGATCCCCCGTTCCTCGCTGTAGCCGGGAACGACGACGCTCAGCCACTGGTCTGGATCGAGGGTGCGGACGGCCGCTTTGCCGCCCGCCCCGCGCTTCGCAGGCGGCAGCTGGGTCGTGCACACCGGGATCGGATTCTGCTTGCGTGTCTGGAGCTCGCCGTGTGGCTGCTCTGGGTACGATCCGCAGCCCGCGAGGGCGGCGGCGAGCCCCAGGCCGACGACGGAGCCGAAGCGAACGATGCTCACGCGCTCTTCGTATCATGCAAGGCGTCGCCAAGGCGAGTTCGCGACCCAACGCCCTGGCCGGCCAACGGGGCTGGCCGGCCAACGGCCCTGGCCGGCCAACGGCTCTGGCCGGCCAGCCCGCCTCGTTCTCTCCGGGTCGGCGGTCGCGCGCATGCCAGATCACGCCGCCGCCCCGCGCGTCGTCACGTTCCCCACACGCCCGCAACGCGATGGACACGCCCGCGTCCTCTTATGGAAGCGATGGCTTCGCGACGGAATATTGCGCGCCCTCAGGAACCAGACGCGAGCCAAACCCCAACCAAAAGCGAACCGAATGCCAAGAAACCCGCACCGCTCCCGGACACAAAAGTCTTGACGCTCCCAAAGAGGGAGTTACCTTCTGGACTCCCTGAGACGAACAGGGGTAGAGATACGATAAGAGTCTTATCTCTGCGTCTCTGAACTCCTAGTCCCGACGGAGCGCACCGTCTGCCAGCGCGCAATGGGGCGTAGACTGAGCCCAGGCGGCGAGTTCTTGAAGGAAGAGGCATTTGATCATGGCGTTGCAAGCTCACCTCGTTTTGAAGGGCGTTACCCAGGGCCCGATCGATGGCTCGGTCACCCAGAAGGGTCGCGAGAAGTCGATCGCTGTCATCTCGGTGCAGCATCAGGTCGTGAGCCCGCGTGACCCGGCGACCGGGCTGCCCAGCGGGAAGCGCCAGCACAAGCCCTTCGTGATCACGAAGGAGCTCGACAAGGCAACCCCCCTTCTTTACAACGCCCTGGTCAACAACGAGAGCATCTCGGAGTGGACGCTCAAGTTCTACACGCCGGGCACCGCGGCGTCGAAGAACGTCGGCAAGGAGCAGAACCACTACACGGTCAAGCTCACGAACGCGACGGTCGCGAGCATCGACTTCCACATGGACAACACGCGCGGCGGGGACGGCGCGAAGGATCGGCCGGAGTACGAGCGGGTCTCCTTCACGTACCAGAAGATCGAGTGGTCGTTCGATGACGGCGACGGCGCGCGTCAGGCGGACGACGACTGGGAGACGCCGCAGGGGTAGTACCTAGCTGCTGAGGTCTCGTCGCACCGGGCGACCTTCGGGTCGCCCGGTTGCGTTTGTCGTCCTGACGTTGGGGCATCAGGGGGTTCCTCAAAATCAGGCATGGCCATCACGCGCAGCAAGCTCAGAATGTTGGCATGCCCCTCAGCGCCTACCTCAGACTCGTCGGCGAAAGACAAGGGGAAATCAGGGGCTCCGTCACCCAGAAGGGGCGAGAAGGTAGCATCCTCGTCACCGAGGTGTTCCACTCGCTGGTGGGGCCGCGCGACCCGGTCACCGGGCGCCCGACGGGCAAGCGGATGCACAAGCCCTTCATCGTCACGAAGGACCTCGATCGGTCCACGCCGCTCCTCCTCAGCATTCTCAGCCACAACGAGAGCATCCCCCGCTGGGAGCTCCAGTTCTACAGGTCGATCGCGATCGGCGTCGAGAGGCCTGTCTTCACGGTCCAGCTCACGAACGCGAACATCTCGAGCATCCAGTTCCACATGCTCAACGTGAGGAACCCGGGGCAATCGCGCCTGCCCGAGCAGGAGGAGGTCGCGTTCACGTACCAGAAGGTCGTCTGGACCTGGAACGACGGGGGTGCCTCCGCGGAGGACGACTGGCTCACCCCGCGCTGAGCGGGCGGGCTTCCGCTCGAGGGGCGAGCTGATCTACGATCCCGCGGTGGCCGGCGCCTCCCTCCTCACCCGAATCGCGCACGCGGCCGACCCGCACTCGACGGAGCGGCACACCTACCGGGATCACGACCTCGAGTCGGCCATCCTGACGCACCTCGGGCACATGCTGAACACCCGCCAGGGGAGCTCGCTGACCTGCCCGGACTACGGCCTCATGGAGGTCTCGGAGGTGCTGCATGAGTTCCCCGAGGCGATCGGCCTGGTGCAGCGCTCGCTCAAGAACTGCATCCAGACCTACGAGCCGCGGCTGAAGAACGTGCAGGTCCGGCACCTGCGCAGCGACGCGATCCAGTCGATGGTCCTCGAGTTCGAGATCACCGCGCAGATCCACTTTCCCGATGGCCGTCGCCAAGCGCTCCGGCTCGGCGCTGCAGTGGATCAGAGCGGCAACGTCCGGATGACGTAGCCCCCGCCCGGCGGCCTGGCTCACGGCGGTTGACAGCCTTCGGCCCCGGCGGTCGACTGGCGGTGGCGAGAGGATGTTCAACAAGTACTACCAGGACGAGCTCACCTACCTGAGGGATCTGGGGCGCGAGTTCGCGGCCGCCTACCCCGGGATCGCGCCCATGCTCGCGGAGAAAGGCGGGGACCCCGACGTCGAGCGCCTGCTCGAGGGCGTCGCGTTCCTGACCGGCAAGATCCGCCAGAAGCTCGACGACGAGCTCCCCGAGGTGATCCACTCGGTCGCGTCGCTGCTCTTTCCGCACTACCTCCGCCAGATCCCGGCGACCTCGATCATCGAGTTCACGCCGCTCCCGAACGTGGTGCGCGAGAAGCTCGTCGTCGCTCGGCACGCGGAGGTCGGGTCGGTGCCGGTCGACGGCGTCTCGTGCCGGTTCCGCACGACCCAGGACGTCGAGCTCGTGCCGCTCGCGGTGGAGGACGTGCGCGTCGACACGGGCGCGCAGCTCGCGCAGACGCTCCGCATCGAGCTCCGCCTGACCGGCGGCGCCGCGCTGTCGGGCCTGTCGCTCTCCTCGCTGCGCTTCTACATCCACGGCGAGCGCAGGCTGCAGGACGACCTCCGCCTCTGGGTCGGGGCGCACGTCGACACCGTCGCGCTCGCCGCGGTGGACGCCGCGGGGCGCGACACGACGATCGCGTCGCTCCCGGCGCGCGCCGTGCGGCTCACCGGCTTCTCCGATGAAGAGTCGCTGATCCCGTACCCGAAGACGGTCTACCCGGGGTTCCGGCTCCTGCAGGAGTTCTTCACGCTCCCGCAGAAGTTCGCGTTCTTCGAGGTGACCGGCCTGCAGGCGCTCTCGGCGGAGCGGATCTCCGACCGCTTCGCGATCCTGCTGCAGTTCAGGGACGGGCTCCCGCCGGGGACGCGGCTCGGCAAGGAGAACATCCGGCTGTTCTGCTCGCCGGTCGTGAACCTGTTCGAGCACACGAGCGATCCGATCAAGCCCGAGGCCACGAAGCACGAGTACCTCTGCCGCCCGGCGGGCGCGGCGCCCTCGGCCTTCGAGATCCACAGCATCGACAAGGTCGTCGGCATCGCCCGGCGCACGAGCCAGCGCGTCGAGATCCCCTCGTTCTTCAGCTTCCAGCACGAGCTCGATCCCGAGGCCGCCGCGCGGACGATCTTCTACCAGGCGCACCTCCGCCCGGCCGCCATCGGCGACGGCATCGACATGTACCTCTCGTTCGGCTCCCCGCAGGACGCGGGTGCCCTCCCCGAGTTCGACGTGATCAGCATCGAGGCGACGAGCACGAACCGCCGCCTGCCGGCGCAGCTGAAGCTCGGCGATCTCAGGGTGCCGACGGCGACCTCACCCGCCGTGGCGAGCTTCACCAACCTCACGGGCGTCACCGCGCCGCTCCCGCCGCCGCTCGGGCGCGAGCTGCAGTGGCGCGTCTTGGCCCACATGGCGATGAGCTACCGCTCGATCACCGAGCTCGAGGTGCTCCGGGCGACGGTCGATCTCTACAATTTCCAGGCGATCATCGATCGTCAGGCGGCGCGCGCGAACCAGCTCCGCCTGGCCGCGATCAAGGCGATCCGGGTGCGGCCGACGGATCGGCTGTACCGAGGGGCGCCGGTGCGCGGCGTCGCGGTCGACGTCGAGCTCGACGAGGGCGGGTTCGTCGGCGAGGGCGAGATGTACCTGTTCGCGAGCATCCTGAACGAGATGCTCGGGTCCTACGTCTCGCTGAACTCGTTCACGCAGCTGACGGTCACCGGCACGAATACACGCGTGGTGCACAAATGGGACCCGAAGAGCGGCAGCCTGACGCTGATCTGAAGCCGGCTGCGCCGAGAGGCGCCGCGAGCGCCGACCCCGTCGCGCTGGAGACGCTCCGGCGCTTCGCGGATACCGCGCCACGCTTCTCGTACTACCGCCTCATCTACCTGCTCGAGCGGCTCTTCCCTGCCGCGCCGCCGGTGGGCCAGCTCGGGCCGGTGCAGGACGAGCGCATCCGGCTGCGCGGCGACCCCTCGCTCATCTTCGCCTCGAGCGACGTAAGCGAGCTCGCGCCGGTCAAGGCCGCCGACGGCGTGGAGCGCGCCCGCGTCTCGACCACGTTCCTCGCCCTGTACGGCTCGGTGTCGCCGCTGCCGGCGTACTTCATCGAGCAGATCGCGCAGGCCGACTACCAGGGCGGCCCGCAGCCGATCCGCGAGCTCCTCGACGTCTTCCACCACCGGCTCCTGTCGCTGCTCTACCGCGCGTGGACGAAGTACCGCCTGCCCGTCACGTACCGCAAGCAGGGCGCCGATCCCTTCTCGCGCCGGATGCTCTGCGCGGTCGGCATCGACGGCTTCCGCGGCTACGAGACGCCGCTCGATCGCTTCTTCTTCCTCCGCTACGCGTCGGTCCTCGCCTCGAAGTCGCGCTCGGCGAGGAACCTGGAGACGGTGCTGTCCGAGATGCTCGGCAACATCGGCGTGAAGATCGAGCAGTTCGTCGGCCACTGGACGAAGATCGAGAAGCCGTTCAGGAACAAGCTCGGCGTGATGAACCATCAGCTGGGCGAGAGCCTGACCCTGGGGCGCTACGTGTTCGACGGCTCCGGCCGCTACAAGGTCGTGCTCGGCCCGGTGGGCTACGACGAGTACCTCTCCTTCTTGCCCGGGGGTCGGCGGCAGGATCTGGTCCGCGGCGTCATCGAGACGTTCACGCCGGGCATCCACGACGTGATGCTCGAGATCCACGTGGACACGGAGGAGGCGCCGCGGTTCCAGCTCGGCTCGCCGCGCGCCGCGACGCTCAAGCGCACCGCGTGGATCGGCGGCTCTGCGGCGGAGCGGCTCGTGATCACGATCCCCCTCGACGACAAGCACCTCGCGGGCGGCGACGACGAGGACGACGACGATCGGGGCGAGCCCCCGCCGATGTGACCCAGGCCGAGCGCCGCCGCCGCGGGCCCGCCGGGAGGCGCGAGCGCCGCGGCCCCGCCCTGCGCTCAGTAAACGGTGAGGCTCTGCAGCGCGGCCGAGATCTCGTCGGCGTTCGCGTCGACGTTCTCGTGGTGCACGATCTGCACGAGCAGGATGCGGCGGGGGCTCCGGAGCAGGATCTCGTGGGCGAAGGCGTCCGAGATGGGCTTCGACGGGATCTTCGCCTTGACGAGGTAGCTGCGCCCCTGGGTGTTCGCCGTGGCCACGGGCGCGCGGCCGGAGAGGATCTCCGCGCCCTGCTCCTCGAGGTCCGCCTCGTAGCGCTTGAGCACGTCGGGCCACGGATCCTCGGGGCTGTCGATGCGCTCGTAGATCGAGAACAGGAACTGCCGCGGGGACTGGTACGTGATGAAGCGGCGCTCGGGCGTGTAGTCGGCGCCGCCGACGTTCCAGTCCATCGGGCGGCTCATGCGGACGTCGCCGTTCATGAGGCCCACGCCTATCCGGCGCGGCACCCGGTCCGTCGCCGGCGCGTCGAGCGGCGGGAAGTACACCTCGAAGCTAGAGTCCTTGCTCAGGGAGCCGGCCGCGCCGTGGAGGTAGAAGACGTCGTCCTGCTTGGGGGCGGTCGGGGAGCCGCCGCAGCCGGCGAGCAGCGCGATCGCGGCCACGGCGGCGCAGGCCACGCCCGCGCGCCCCGCTCCGGCGGCGAGCGGACGGCGGGCGCGGAAGGCGGGGACGTGCGCGAGCATCGGCATTCCGAGGTGCCTCATCGGGGGAACTCTAGGCCAGCGAGGGCACGCCAGCCAAATGTTCGCCGAGGAGTTTGCCCTCGGGGTGCCCGGCATTGAATGATTGCCCGGCCCGGGCAGCGCTGCGCCCGCCGATCGAGGCGGTACCCCGTGCCGTGAGAGAGACATGTCCAACGAAAGCAAACCGAGTCGCAAGGGCGAGCCCGCCGGAGCACCGGCGGCGAGCGCGCCGAGCCCCCCCTCCACCCGCACGAGCCAGGGCCACGAGCGTCCGGCGCCTGGCCGCCGCGCGCCCCGGCGCCCCGCGCTCGCGGCAGCCTTCGCGCTTGCGCTGGGGGCCCCTGCGTGCAGCGGCATCGACGCCGGCGTGGAGTACCCGGACGACCTGCCCGCGATCGATCGGAACCTCTTGACTCCCGAGAACGGCCCCGAGGCGCCGCTCGCGCTGGGCGAGTTCAAGATCGGCCCCGAGACGTGCAGCGGCGTCGACACGCACCCGGTCACCCAGAAGCTCTCGCCCGAGGATCTCAGCCGCTTCCTCGCGGCGCAGGGCGCCGGGAGCATCACCCCGAAGCTGGCGAGGTCGAACCTGTACTGGTTCGACTTCCCCGCGCGCGACAAGTCGTTCATCCGGCTGCGCCTTGCGGTGCTCGAGGACGCCAAGCACGCGACGCAGGATCTCCACGACGCGGTGCTGCAGCACGGGCCAGGCTGGTGGGGCGTCCGCCGCTCGAACCTCGCCGTGCTCGCGCCGAAGGCGAGCCTGAGGGAGGCGATGGCGTTCGCCATCAAGTACAAGCTCGTCTGCTGGGGCGTCTTCACGTACGCGGCCAACGACGACGCGTACGTCGTCCCCGGGCCCTACGCCGAGCTGTGAGGGGAGCCGGCGCCGCGCGGGGTGGAGGCGGCGCACGCCGCCGGCGCGCCGTCGGCGACCTCTGCGAAGCTGGCCCACGCTCGGGGAGAACGCGTAGACTGCGCCCATGCGCCGTTACGTCTTGCTCGCCGCCGCCGTCGCTCCGATCCTCGCCGTGACCGCAGCCGTCTCCGTGCCCGGCTGCAGCGAGGAGTTCGAGAACATCTGCGCGTTCCTCAACGATCCCGAGAGCTGCTACCACGCGTTCCAATCTGAAACCGCGGCTGGGTGCTGGACGCCGGGCGCAGGAAACGGACCAAGCGGCGCCTTTGCGAGCCGCGACAAGCTCGATGTCTGCTTCCTCGATGAAGGTGGCCAGATCGTCTTCGATCCCCCTCTCGATATCGCAGCATTCCCCCCGAAGACCATGGCCTTCAAGCGCCTCGATCGGACGGCAGCGGAGTGCGGCTCCGTCACGTTCTCAGGAGAGTTCAGCTACTCCGTGACCGTCCAGGTGCCCTGCACCGCGGACGAGATAGAGGGTGGCGTGGCGGAGTGCGCGGACGCCGGCGCCGATAGCACCATCAAGATCGGCAAGACGATGACCCTCGCGACTCCGGAGGGCAGGAGCACCCTCGACGTGAGCTGCACGAACGGGTCATCGCACCACTTCAATCGCGTCGACATCCAGGAGTGCGCGACGGAAGGACAAGACCAGCTGCAGCCTCGGGCCGTGCTCGAGGCGAACGCGGGCAACCAGCCCCCGCCTGATGCCGACCCCACGATGACAGGCGACTACGCAGGCTCCGTCAAGCTCAACGTTCACTATCCGCAGAGCAACTCGATAGTGGAGTTCGAGAAGGGAAAAACGCGGGTGGAGCAACCGCCTGTCGTGGTCGAGTACTTCAACTGCCGTATCCCAGCTCCGGCGCCGCTCTGCTTCGACGGCGAGAAGGACGGCCTGGAGACCGACATCGACTGCGGAGGCACGCTCTGCACGAAGCGGTGTGCGGAAAGCCAGTCCTGTGCTCTGGACAGCGACTGCGCGACCGGCACGTGCAGAACCGACAGCAGCGGCTTCCTCAAATGCCAGGCAGCTGCCAGCAGCAGCGCAAGCGCCACCACCGGAAGCGGTGCAGGCGCAGGCGGCTCAGGCGGCGCAGGCGGCGCAGGCGGCCAGTAGCCTCGCTCTCCGCTCAGGCGACCAGCACCTTCACCACGAACGTCGTGCTCCCGAGGCGCAGCCGGTCGTTGTCGCGCAGCTGCCGGCGCTCGCCCTGCCCGAGGCGCTGCTCGTTGACGAAGGTGCCGTTGCGCGAGCCGTCGTCCTCGATGAAGACCTGACCCGTCGTCGGATCCGCGTGGATCGACGCGTGCCGTGAGGAGGCGCTCGCATCCGCGAGCCCGATCTCCGTCGCCGGGTCCGCCCCGGCGCGCCCCACCTGCGTCCGGCCGCTGTAGATCGGCCAGAAGCTGCCTCCGGGATCGTTCTGGAACGTCACGATGAAGCCGACGAGGACACGCGCGGGCTGCGCCGCCACCTGCGGCACCGCGCCCGAGACCGCGCCCTGGACGATCGGCGGCGCGACGATCGCAGGCGCCCTGGCCTGAGCGACCGCCGGCACCCCGCCCTGCACCATCTGCGGCGGCGCGACCGCGCCCCCCTGCACCATCGGCGGCGGCGCCACCACGCCCGGCTGCACCATCGGCGGCGGCGCCACCACGCCCGGCTGCACCATCGGCGGCGCGACCAGCCCCGGCGCCCCCGTCGGCACGACCATCGGCGGGGGCGCAACCATCTGTGGAGGCGCGCCGAAGACCGGCGCCGGCGCCACGGGCTGCTGCCCCATCGCGCCACCCATCGACGCGCCGGGCACCATACCCGGCCCCGGCGCCCCGAGCGCCGGCTGGACCGGCGGGACGCCCGGCGCGTTCATCGGAGGAGACGCCGGCTGCGACGTGAGCCCCGCGGAAGGCGCCGCTCGGGCCCAGGGTGAGACCGGGAAGGGAGCTTCCGCGCCCGTCGAGAAGGCGACGCCTCCCCCCGGCGATGCCGGCACCGCGAGCCCGCCTCCCCCGACCCCGTAGGCCTGAGGAGGAGGTGGATAGGCGCCCTGCGCGCCCCCCGCCGCGTAGCCTGGCGACGCCGCGCCGCCATAACCCGAGACGGCTGGCTGCCCTGGATAGCCAGGCGGGCCAGGCGGAGCATAGGCGCCAGCCCCCGCCTGCACCGGCGGAGGCGCGACCGGAACAGAGGCTCCAGGCGCTGCGCCCGCCACGCTCGTACCGCACATCGAGCAGGCAGCGTCGGTCTCCTTGAGCATCCACGCGCAGTTCGGACACGGCCTCATGCGGACTCGAGGCTACCGATTCGCTTGACATCCGTCGAGGTGAAAGCCGCGCTTTGGCGAGAGCGCGCGAGCACGCCGCGCGTTCAAGCCGCGCGGCGCAGGCCATGCGACGCCGCTGCCACGCGCTGCGACGCGAGCGCGCCAAGCTCGCCGAGAGGGAGACGTGTCCGTCGCCGCCGCGCGGGCGTCTTCACGAATCACGAAAGAAGCACGAAAAAAGGCGCCGCGCGTTCGAGCCGCGCGGCGCCTCGCAGACAGGTCGCTCAGCGATCGCTGGCGACGGCCGTCATCAGTTGCTGGCGATCGAGCTCTTCTCCGACTTCTCGATCTCCTTCTTCTCGCCGTCCTTCGACTCCTCGGTCGCGGGCGCGGGCTCGGGCAGCCGCTCGAGCGCGGCCTCCAGGACCTGCTCCATCCGGCTCACGAAGAAGAACTGCAGCTCGTCCACGACCTCCTTCGGGACCTCCTCGAGATCCGCCCGGTTGCGCTCGGGGACGATGATGCGCTTGATGCCGGCGCGGTGCGCCGCCAGCACCTTCTCCTTCAGGCCGCCGATCGGGAGCACGCGGCCGCGGAGCGTGATCTCGCCCGTCATCGCGACGTCGTGGCGGACCTTGATCCCGGTGAGGAGCGAGACGAGCGCCGTGAACATCGTCACGCCCGCGCTCGGCCCGTCCTTGGGCATCGCGCCGGCGGGGATGTGGATGTGCAGATCGCTCTTCTCGAGGAAGTCCTTCGCGATGCTGTACCTCGACGCGTTGCTGCGCACGAACGACAGCGCCGCCTGCGCCGACTCCTTCATCACGTCGCCGAGCTGGCCGGTCAGCTGGAGCTTGCCCGTGCCGTACATCCGCGTCGCCTCGATGAAGAGGATCTCGCCGCCGACGCTCGTCCACGCGAGGCCCGTCGCGACGCCGCTCTCGGCGGTGCGCTCCGCGACCTCGCTCGTGTACTTCGCCGGGCCGAGGAACTCGTGCAGGTCGTCCTCGTTGTCGACGCGCCGCTTCTGCGTGTCGCCCTCGGCGACCTTCACCGCCACGCCGCGGATGACGCCCGCGATCTGCCGCTCGAGCGACCGGACGCCGGCCTCGCGCGTGTAGTGATCGATGATCTCCTCCAGCGCCTTGTCCGTGACCTCCAGCTGCTCGGTCGTGAGCCCGTGCTCCGACAGCTGCTTCGGGAGCAGGTGCTGCCGCGCGATCGCGAGCTTCTCCTTCCGCGTGTAGCCGGGGATCTCGAGGATCTCCATGCGGTCGCGGAGGGGCGGCGGGATCGGATCTGCCACGTTCGCGGTCGCGACGAACATCACGTGCGACAGGTCGTACGGGATCTCCAGGTAGTGATCCGCGAACGTGTTGTTCTGCTCCGGATCGAGCACCTCGAGCAGCGCCGCCGACGGGTCGCCGCGGAAGTCGTGCCCGATCTTGTCGACCTCATCCATCATGAAGACCGGGTTGATCGTCCCCGACTTCTTCATGCCCTGGATGATCTGGCCAGGGAGCGCGCCGACGTAGGTGCGCCGGTGGCCGCGGATCGCCGCCTCGTCGTGCACGCCGCCGAGCGAGACCCGGTGGAACTTGCGGCCGAGGGCGCGCGCGATGCTCCGGCCGAGCGACGTCTTGCCGACGCCGGGAGGCCCGAGCAGGCAGAGGATCGGGCCCTTCTTGTCCTGCTTCAGCTTGCGGACCGCCAGGTACTCGAGGATGCGCTTCTTGACCTTCTCCAGGCCGTAGTGGTCCTCGTCGAGCACCTTGCGGACGCTGCCGATGTCGAGGTTGTCCTGCGTCGACTGCGTCCAGGGCACGTCGAGGATCCAGTCGAGGTACGTCCGCACCACGGTGTACTCGGCCGACCCGACCTGCATCGTGCGCAGCCGCTTCAGCTGCTTCTTCGCGACGGTCTCCGCCTCGGTCGGCAGGTTCGCCTTCGCGATGCGATCCTCGAGCCCGTCGAGATCGCCCTGATCGCCGTCGTCCTCGCCCAGCTCCTCCTTGATGGCCTTGAGCTGCTGGCGCAGCACGTACTCGCGCTGGTTCTTGCCCATCTCCTCCTTGATCTGGGAGTTGATGCGCTCGCGCATCTTCAGGATCTCGAGCTGCCGCGTGAGCAGCCGCAGCACCTTGCGGATGCGCTCCTTGACGTCGATCGTCTCGATGAGCTGCGCCTTCTCCTCGACCGGAGCGTCGAGGTTCGCCGCGACGAGATCGGCGAGCGCGCCGGGCGCCTGGATGGAGTCGATGAGCGAGCCCGCCTCGCGCGGGAGCTCCGGCATCAGCTGGATGACCTGCTTCGCGATGTCGCGCAGGCTCATCGCCAGCGCCTCCGCCTCGACGTCCTCCGTCGCCGGCTCGTCCATGCGGCGGATCTTGGCGCGCAGGTACGGCGTGTGGGCCGTGACGCTATCGAGCCTGATCCGCGTGAGGCCCTGCAAGATCAACGAGTAGTTGCCCGAGCTGTGCTTCAGCGCCTTCAGCACGCGCGCGGCGCAGCCCATCGGGTACAGGTCCTCCGCCCCGGGATCGTCGGTCGACGGATCGCGCTGGGCGAAGATCGCGATGACCGGGCCGGGGAGGTTGTCGACATCCTCCACCAGCGCGACCGACTTCTCGCGGCCGACATCGAAGGGCGCGACGGCGCCCGGGAACAGCACCGCATTGCGGATCGGCAGAACCGGCAGCTCGTCGCCGAAGACGACCTCTTCCTCGGAGCGCGGCGGCATCGGCGGGTTCTTTTTCTCGGACATGGCGATCTCCTCTAGGCACCCGACCGGGGGAGGTAAACCCCTTCATCAACACGCAGCCGGGCCGCGCGGCCACCGCGCGCCCCGGTCATCTTGGCTTGCATCCAGACGGATGCGGATGGTGCAACGCGGAGCCCTGCTGGCAGCTCTTGGTGGAAGACAGCCCGCGAGGCTACGGGAACTCACCATAGACACGGCGCATGCCGCGTGCCACAGCCCTGGCCATTTTTTTGAATGAGGATACGCTGCGGGTGGTCGGCTCCGACTCCGACCTGCAGCGCTCGCTCGTCACGCTCGTCACCACCTGCTGGCGCGCGCGCGACGCGGCGCAGGATCCCCGGCGGCCGGGTCGCCGGGTCAACGACGCGCGCCAAGGAGGCGCGCGTCGGCCTTGCCGCTCGGCGCGGCAAGGCCGAGGCTGCGCCCGGCACGGAGCGACACCCTGGCCCTCGCTGAACGATGATCGATCCCCTGCTCGGCCTCGGCGCGCTCGCGATCGCGATGCTCGGCCTTCCGGCGGCGCCGTCGCTCGATCCAGGGCCCAGCCCGGCGTGCCCGGCGGACATGCGGCTCGTCACCGGCACGCACCGCGACGACGTGCAGCACGTCTGCGTGGAGCCGGTCAAGAGCGGCAAGGCGACCCACTGCTTCGCGTACTGGGAGGACATCACGGCCGAGGAGGGGCCGTCGACCGAGATCTCCGTGTGCATGGACCAGTTCGAGGCGCCGAACCAGCGGGGGGCGAAGCCGCTCGTCATGCAGTCGTTCGAGACGGCGACCGCGTGGTGCGCCGCGCGCGGCAAGCGGGTGTGCGCCGAGCAGGAGTGGGAGCTCGCGTGCGAGGGCCCCGAGCGGCGTCCCCTCGCCTACGGCTGGCGCGTGGACAAGGCGGTCTGCAACAGCGGCAAGGCCTGGCGGCCGGTCGACGAGCGGAAGCTCGGCGCCTCCGGCGAGGTGGCGCAGCGCGAGGTCGAGCGGCTCTGGCAGGGCGCGCCGAGCGGCTCCCATCCCGGGTGCGCCTCGACCTTCGGCATCTTCGACATGATGGGCAACGTCGAGGAGTGGGTCGCCTCGCGCCGCGGCCGCCGGTGGCCAGGCGCGCTCATGGGCGGCTTCTGGGCCAAGCCGTGGACGGGCTGCCGCGGGACGAACGACGCGCACGATCCGAAGTTCGTGTTCTACGAGACCGGCTTCCGCTGCTGCGCCGATCCGCGCTCGGCGCTCCCTTCGCGCGGCGCGGCGGCGCCCGCGGCGGACGACGAGCGCGGCGGGCGAGCGCCCGGCCCCTGAGGCCGAGCCTCCACGGCGGCGCTCGCCGCGAGCGAAGAAGGCGGCACGACGGGCGCAGGTCCTGCTAGAAGCCAGGGCGTGCGCGCCCTGTTCTTCGGTACCCCCGCCATCGCCGTGCCGTCGCTCGAGGCGCTCGCGTCGATCGCGGACGTCGTCGGCGTCGTCTGTCAGCCGGATCGGCCGGCCGGCCGCGGGCTCGAGCTGAAGGCGCCGCCGGTGAAGGTGAAGGCGCTGGAGCTCGGCGTGCCCGTGCTGCAGCCCGAGAAGGTCCGCACGCCCGAGTTCGCCGCGTGGGTCGCGGGCGCCGGAGCGGACGTCGCGCTGGTGATCGCCTACGGGCGCATCCTGCCGAAGGCGGTGCTCGAGGCGCCGCGGCGCGGCTGCATGAACCTGCACGCGTCGATCCTGCCGCGCTACCGCGGCGCCGCGCCGATCACCTGGGCGATCGTCGGGGGCGAGGCCGAGACGGGCATCTCGCTGATGCAGATGGACGAGGGCATGGACACGGGGCCCGTCTACGCGGTGCGCCGGACGCCGATCGGCCCGGACACGACCGCCGACGAGCTCGCGATCGATCTCGGGGCGCTCGCCGCGCGCGTCGTGCGCGAGGATCTCCGCCGCGCGGTGGACGGCGAGCTCGCGCCGACGCCGCAGGACCACGAGGCGGCGACGCACGCGGCGCTCCTGAAGAAGGAAGACGGGCGCATCCGGTGGGAGCGGAGCGCCCGGCAGATCCACGATCACATCCGGGGGATGACCTCGTGGCCAGGCGCCTTCACGACGATCGACGGCAAGGCGCTCAAGGTGCTGGCCGCGCATGTCGAGAGCGAGGCCGACCAGGCCGGCGCGCCGCCGGGGACCGTGGTGATGGCCGGCCGCAGCGTCGTGATCGTCGCCTGCGGCGCGGGCGCGATCCAGATCGTGCGAGCCCAGGTCGAGGGGCGGAAGCCGCTCGCGGCGGCGGACCTCGTCGCCGGGCGGACGCTCCAGACGGGGATGGTGCTCGGTCGATGAGCGCCGCCCGCGTCACGGCGCCCCGTCGTTGAGCGCCGCCCGCGTCACGGCGCCCGGTCGTCGAGCGCCGCCGGCGTCACGGCCCGGCCGGGTGCCAGATCGTCTTCATCTCGACGAACCGCTCGATCCAGCGGGGGGACGTCGCCGCCCTGTCGTCGAACCACTCCGCCTCGCCGAGCGAGCGGGCCCGCACCCGCTTGACGCTGGCCGCGGCCGCCTCCTCGAGGCGCTTCACCAGCGCCGCGTCCACGCCGTGCAGATCGAGCGCGGCGACGTCCATGTGCGCGGCGAGGTGCGGCAGCACCTCCGCGAGCTGGCCGGTGAGGACGTTGACGACGCCGCCCGGGAGATCGCTCGTGGCGAGCGCCTCGCCGAAGACGAGCGCCGTGCGCGGATCCGCCTCGCTCGCGAGCACGACGCAGGTGTTGCCGGCGGTGATCACCGGCAGGAGAGCGCCCGCGAGGCCGAGCAGCGCCGGCCGCGGCGGCGCCGCGATGACGACGACCCCCATCGGCTCGGGCACGGTGAAGGTGAAGTGCGGGCCGGACACGGGGTTCAGGCTCGCGAAGAGGCTCTGGTACTTGTCGGCCCAGCCCGCATAAGCGACAGCGCGATCGATCGCCGCGAGGACCTCGCGCTCGGCGGCGCCTGCGCCCTGCCCGCCGCGCTCGAGCGAGGCCGCGAGCTCCGCGCGCCGCGCCTCGAGCATCTCGGCGAGGCGGTAGAGGATCTGCCCGCGGTTGTACGCGGCGCGCGCCGACCACCCGCCGAGCGCGCCGGCCGCCGCGAGCACGGCGTCGCGCCCGTCCTTGCGCGAGGCGCGCGGGATGTTCTCGACCGCGCCCGCGCCTCCGTGATCGCGCACCTGCGTGTACCTCCCGGACTCCGAGCGCACGAACGCGCCGCCGACGAACATCTTGTACGCCTTGCGCACGCCGACCCGCGCGCGCGCCTCGCCGGGAGGAGCGTCGAGCGCGGCCGCGCCGGCGCACTCCCCGATCGACGTGCACCCCTCGTCGCCGCCGCTGTCCTTGTCGCCGAGCGCCATCAGTCCACCTCGAGGTAGGCGAGCAGCCCTTGGCGCCCGCCCTCGCGGCCGAAGCCGCTCTCCTTGTAGCCGCCGAACGGCGCGCTGGGATCGAACTTGTTGAAGGTGTTCGCCCAGACGACGCCGGCGCGGAGCCGCTGCGCGACCCAGAAGCTCTTCGAGCCCTTGCCGGTCCAGACGCCCGCCGACAGCCCGTACATCGTGTTGTTCGCCTTCTCGATCGCCTCCTCGGGCGTGCGGAAGGTCAAGATCGAGAGCACCGGGCCGAAGATCTCCTCGCGCGCGATCCGGTGCGACTGCGCGACGCCCGTGAAGAGCGTCGGCGCGAACCAGTAGCCCCGCTGCGGGAGCGCGCAGCTCACCGAGAAGCGCGCGGCCCCCTCGCGCTCCCCCGCCGCCACGAGCTCCTCGATCTTCGCGAGCTGCGCCCGCGAGTTGATGGCGCCCACGTCCGTGTTCTTGTCGAGCGGATCGCCGACGCGCAGGGTCGCCATGCGCTCGCGCAGCTTGAAGAGGAGCGCGTCGTGGACGCTCTCCTCGACGAGGAGGCGCGAGCCCGCGCAGCAGACGTGGCCCTGGTTGAAGAAGATGCCGCCGATGATCCCCTCGACGGCCTGATCGAGCGGCGCGTCCTCGAACACGATGTTCGCGGCCTTGCCGCCGAGCTCGAGGGTGAGCCGCTTCCCGGTGCCGGCGAGCGCGCGCTGGATGCGCTTGCCGACCTCGGTCGATCCGGTGAACGCGACCTTGTCGACGCCAGGGTGGCCGACGACCGCGGCGCCGGTCGCGCCGGCGCCCGTGACCACGTTGACGACGCCGGGCGGGAGATCGGCCTCCTCGATGATCTTCGCGAGGAGCAGCGCGGTGAGCGGCGTCGTCTCGGCGGGCTTGAGGACGCACGTGTTGCCCGCCGCGAGCGCCGGGGCGAGCTTCCACGCCGCCATGAGCAGCGGGAAGTTCCACGGGATCACCTGGCCCGCGACGCCGAGCGGCCGGGGATCGCGCCCGGGAAAGGCGTGCTCGAGCTTGTCCGCCCAGCCCGCGTGGTAGAAGAAATGCGCGGCCGCGAGCGGGAAATCGACGTCGCGGGACTCCTTGATGGGCTTGCCCCCGTCGAGCGACTCGGCGACGGCGAGCTCGCGCGCCTTCTCCTGGAGGGCCCGGGCGACGCGGTAGAGGTACTTGCCGCGATCGAGCGGGCGCATGCGCGACCAGTGCTTCTCGTACGCGGCCCGCGCCGCCTGCACGGCGAGATCGACGTCCTGCTCCGAGGCCTCGGCGAACTCGCAGAGCTTCTCCTCGGTCGACGGGCTGATGCTGTCGAGGTAGCGGCCCGAGGCCGGAGCGCGCCACGCGCCGCCGATGAAGAGCTCGTACCGCGGCGCGATCTTCACGTGGTCGCGCCCCTCGGGCGCCGGCGCGTAGCGCCAGGCGTCGCCGAACACGACGGCCGCGTCGCGCGCCGCGGTCGCGTCCCGGGGCGAGCCCCCGTCGCCGCCAGCCGCGGCGGTGCTGTTGTCGCTCATGCGGCGCACTCTACGCCCGCGGCCGCGCGTTGAACACCGACGCGGCCCCGCCCTCGCGGCGCGGTCAGTCCTTGCTGAAATGATCCCCGCTCTGGTAGGCGCCCGTCCGCTCCTTCTCGAGCTGCATGAGCACGTCGTTGAGGAGCGTCGACGCGCCGAAGCGGAACAGGTCGCTCGTGAGCCAGGCGTCGCCGAGGGTCTCCTTGACCAGCACGAGGTAGTGGAGCGCCTGCTTCGCGGTGCGGATCCCGCCGGCCGGCTTCATCCCGACGCGCCGCCCGGTCGCCTGCGCGTGATCGCGGATCGCCTCCAGCATCACCAGCGTCACCGGGGGCGTCGCCGCCGGCGTGATCTTCCCGGTCGAGGTCTTGATGAAGTCGGCGCCCGCGAGCATCGCGATGCGGCTCGCCTTGCGGACGCGATCGTAGGACCCGAGCTCGCCCGTCTCCAGGATCACCTTGAGGTGCGCGTGCCCGCACGCCTCCTTGGTCGCGGCGATCTCGTCGTACACCGCGCCGTACTCGCCGGAGAGCATCGCGCCGCGGTCGATCACCATGTCGATCTCGTCGGCGCCGAGCTCGACCGCCTGGCGGACGTCGGCGAGCTTGACGGCGAGCGTGGAGAGGCCGCTCGGGAAGGCGGTCGCCACACTGGCCACCTTGACCGCCGAGCCCGAGACCGCTCGCTTCGCCACAGCGACGAGCTTGGGATAGACGCACACCGCCGCACAGGAAGGGATGTCCGCGCGCTCGTGGGGTCGAAGCGCCTTCTGACAGAGCTGCTCAACTTTTCCCGGGGAGTCTTTCCCCTCCAGGGTGGTGAGGTCCATCATCGAGATGGCGAGCTTGAGGCCGGCGACCTTGGCGGGGCCTTTGATGCTCCTTTTGCCGAGCCCGGCTGCGCGCTCTTCGACCATGACCTTATCCACGGTGGGCGAAGAGAAATCGGGGTAGGTGACCTCCCTGCCCTGGCGCACCACGCCGGGCGCGGCGCCGCTGTCGTTTCCGAAGATCGCCATCGGCCTCGTCTCCTGGCGCGGGAACGTACCAGAAGCGTCCGATCGATCCTACCGAGTGCGTGCTAACGTGGCGCTCTGATGAAGAGACGCTTCCCGATTGCCGTCGTTTTTGTCGTACTTGCTGTCGTCTTTGCCTTTGCCTCGCTGCTCGGGTGTGGCGCGGCCGAGCGACCCGATGGTGGACAAGGGCTGATCCCGGTCGGCGCGGCGGCGCCCGACGTGTTCGCCGCGGATCAGCACGGCGCGATCCAGCGGCTGTCCGACCAGCGGGGTCGGGCCGTGGTCGTGTACTTCTATCCGAAGGACGGGACGCCGGGCTGCACCGCGGAGGCGTGCGCGTTCCGCGACGCGTGGGATCGCTTCAAGCAGGCCAACGTGCAGGTCTTCGGCGTGTCGTCCGACACCCGCGAGTCGCACGAGAAGTTCGCGACCGAGAACAAGCTGCCGTTCCCGATCCTCGTCGACACCGATCACGCGTGGGCCACGGCGTTCGGCGTGCCGATGCGGCTCGGCGCGACGGCGCGCGTGACGTTCCTCGTCGATCCGGACGGCAAGATCGCGAAGGTCTATCCGGACGTGGATCCCGGGGTGCACGCGGACGAGGTGCTGAAGGACGCCGCGCAGCTCACGGGCGCCGCGCTCCCGGTCGCGCCAGCGGCGCCGGGCAGCGCAGCGCCGGCCGCGCCGGACACCGCGGCGCCGGCCGCCACCGGGGCGGCGCCCGCGGCGGCGCCCGCGGCGGCGCCTGCGGGCGCGGCGGAGCCGGCCACGGCCGCTCCGGTGGCGACGGGGACGATGCTGCCCCCGGCGGCCCCCGCGGCGCCCCCGGCGAAAGGTCCGCCGGCGAGGCGGTGACGCCCGCGCGCGCACGCGGCGCAGGAGCGCCGGCGGGCCGCGCGCTGACCGCGCGGGCCGCGCGGAGGGCTGACGGGAGATCTGCAGACGGGAGCGCGCGCGTGGTGCGTAGGTCGTCGGAATTTTTGAACACCAACGGGTTGGATCTCTGCGTCCATCGCTTCCGCGACGACCACGCGCGGCCGACGGGCCTCACGCTGCTGCTGCTCCACGGCTTCCTCGACGCCGGGAGCACGTGGGACCTCGTGGCCGAGCCGCTCGCGCGGGCGGGGCACGACGTCGTCGCGCCGGACCTGCGCGGGTTCGGCCGGAGCGCCCGCGTCGGCGCGGGCAGCTACTACTACTTCCCCGACTACATCGCCGACGTCGCGGCGCTCGTGGACGCGCTCGCGCCGGCGCGCCTCGGCGTGGTGGGCCACTCGATGGGCGGCGCGGTCGCCGTGTACTACGCGGGCGCGTGCCCCGGCCGCGTCGAGCGCCTGGCGCTGCTCGAGGGCATGGGGCCGCCGGCGAGCGGCCCCGAGGTGGCCGTCGCGCGCGTCGAGGCGTGGCTGCGCCAGATGGCGGAGCTCGATCGCGCGCCGCGGAAGCTCTCGTCGATGCAGGACGCGATCGCGCGGCTCGTGGCGAACCACCCGCGCGTGCCGCGCGACGTGCTGGCGACGCGCGCGCCGCTGCTCACGCGGGAAGAGCCGGACGGCGGGCTCGCGTGGGCGTACGATCCGATGCACCGGACGACCTCGCCGCTGCTGTTCCAGGTGGAGGCGTTCATGACGTTCCTGGAGCGCATCGCGTGCCCGACGCTGCTCGTGAGCGGCGGGCCGACGGGGTGGCACCCGGAGGACGAAGCGGAGCGGGTGGCGAGGCTCAAGCGCGCGGAGCACGTCGAGCTGCCGGAGGCCGGGCACATGATGCACTGGTCGGCGGCGGCGGAGCTGGCGGAGCGGCTGGGCGACTTCTTCGCCGCGGGAGGAGACGCCGGGGACGCGGCGGGCCAGGGAATCAGGCGAGGAGCGCGAGGCGCGGGAGGAGCGGGCGCAGCCGCAGCAGCGAACGGAACCGGCTCGCTCGAGGACGGAAATAAAAGAGCTTGACTCGGCATGGCGAGTGGGTAATCTGCGCGCCTCCTCGACGAGAGGCGTGCCACCTTAGCTCAGTGGTAGAGCAACGGTTTCGTAAACCGTAGGTCTCGAGTTCAAATCTCGAAGGTGGCTCAAAGTGAATGCCAGCGTGTTCGCTGCCCTGGGGGCGAGCAGGTGACGCGCTGGGTGCGGCCATGTACGCGCCGAGCAGAGAACTCTCCTGCTCGGGCGAGTGGTCCACGAGCCGCGGCGGCGCGTGTGTAATCCACCGGTTGAGCCGGCGCGTCCCGGACACCGCAGGCCGTACGAGCTCATGCGGGATCGGCGCGGCTCTACGTGGATTCGCCGAGCGCCTGGCGCGCGCGCCCGATCCATCGCCGCAACGAGTGCGCGTCAGCGGGGATGCTGGTCAGGCCGCTCTCCTCCACGAGGCGCACCATGGCGGCGGTGTCCTTCTCGTTCATCCCGAGCTCGGCGAGCCTCTCTTGCGGCCTGCGCATCGCTTCGGAGCCATGGTGGCCGGCAACGGCCACCAGCCACGACTCCAGCTTCTCGATGGCAACACCGCCAACGACAGCCGGCGGCTGGTCCGCGGTACTTCCCAGCCCTTCGATCGCCCGTTCAATGCCGTCCTCGCGGTGGGCGAACTTGGCCTTGTCACGGTCGCGCGTGAACGCAAAGACCTCGCACCCACGCTTCTTGGCATGGTGGAAGGCGCGCTGGACGTTGAGCTCCTCGCCCTTTCCACCGATACCCACGCGGAGCTTGGGGATGCTCTTCCAGAGGATGGCGTCCACGACCTTCCACCCCTCGGGACGGACCTGCCGGAGCAGCGCCTCGACCACACCGGGCTCGGGGTTGTCGTCGCGGAAGCTCGGCTCGACTGCGAAACCGCCGAGCTCGTTCTTTCCCTCACCGGCGAGAATGACGCGGATCAAGGCTCGGTGCCCTCGAGGAGCGGCGCCTCGTCCTCGCCGTTGGCATAGGCGATCCACAGCTCGCCGAGCGCGTAGACCTTGGAGCGCTCTTCGAAATCGGGCGTATCCTTGATGCGCTTGACCCGGGTCCCCCCCTCGGCGGTGCGGGTGACGACGGACACCTCGTCGGGCTTGAGCTCGTTCACGACGAGCGGGCTATGGGTCGCCATGAGGACCTGTGTGCCGCTCTCCTCGACGATGGCACGGAGGATGCGCATGACCTCGGCGATGCGCGCCGGATGCAGGCCGTTCTCGGGCTCTTCCACGAGCAGGAGCGAGACCGGAGCCATGTAGCGGAGCGCGGCGAACGCGAGATAGTAAAGGAGGCCCTCGCTGAGCCGAGCGGCTTCCACCCGCGCGCCATTCACGAGCTCGACCTCCAAGACGACCTTGCTGCTCGTCACTGCCTTGACACGAAGGCCATTGATCGTCGGGAAGTGGCGGCGAACGTCGTCGACGATGCGGGAAAAAGCATCGTCGTTGCGGTTGCGGATGGCGAAGTAGATGCCGGCCAGGCCATGACCCCGGTCGTCGAGGAAGCCGACCGGCTGCGTTTCGGGGATCAGACCGCTTGGTTCACGCAGCGCATCAGGGTCGAAACGAACAAGCCTCGCCTGACGGAGCTGGCTCAGGATCCGCTGTTCCCATGGATGCTGGGTTTTCCGCAGTACGCCGAGAGATTCCCAGTGCCGCGGAACATTCGACCGATCGTGACCTGCAGACGTGTCGCTGCTACGCCGCTTCCCGGCACGCTCTTCCAGGTTTCGCAGCCCCGTTTCGATGGCGAACCAGCCTTCGTCGACGCCGCACTCGAGCAGGATATCGTGCGGTTTCCTCGGTGATTGAGAGGGTGGATAGCTCGTGGGCAGATAGGGTTCGAAGGGCTCCCATCTACCCTGATCATCCTGCCGAAAGTGGGCCCCGGCGAACTGCACCAGGGTCCGCAGGCCGTGCAGCAGTGTGCTCTTGCCGCTATCGTTCGGGCCGATGAACGCATGAAGCGGGGTCAGCGAGGCCTCGGTATCGACCAGGCAGCCGTAGTTCCGAGCGTAGAAGGTGTGAATCATCGCAGCTCCACGTGGGCGTCGGCCGCTCGCCTGCGCTGAAGGGCGTGCACGCTCTCCGTCCGCAGGTCGAGCCGCTCCGGAAGGCGGGGGAAGGCTTGCAGCCGCTCGAAGCCGCGCCAGCTCGGTTCATGCCGGAGGACTTCAGGCCGGGGCTCGGCGCCACGGAAGCGCCCGCGGCCGACGAGCTGAGCCTTGGAGCGACCCTCCTGGACGAGCGGATCGCAGCGGCCGACGAGCTCCGCGAGCTCGTCACGGGACAGGAGGTCGAACACCTGGCGCTCGCTGGGCATGGACGGAGGCGAAGAGTACGCCAGGAATCGCGGATGTGGAGCCTGGACTCTCGAACCACAGCCCGCCGACGGCGATGCGTCACGCCGGGGCGAGACCCAGCATCACCGCAGCGATCAGCGCCATGGCCACGCCGAGCGCGAGCATGACGAGCACGACGAGCCCCCACCTGGTCCGCGGAGACGCCGCGCGCGCTCTCGACGATCGCGCGCCAGCCCTCGCGGCATCCCAGGGCTCCGTCCTCGCCAGCCGCTCTGCACCAGGCACCGCCGCCGCGATGGCCGCTGCCCCGTCCCACCGCTCCGTGCTCCCCCGCGTCCCCGCTCCTGTCACTGGAGCAGCCGCCCCCTCCCACCGCTCCGTGCTCACCAGCAGGCTGGTTCCCGCGCCGGCTTCGATCACGCTCGCGCCTTCCCCCGGTGCCGGCCCCGCCACTTCACCCCCTGCTGCTGCCGGCAGCACCGGCCCCCGCAGTGGCTGCCCGGCAGCCGCATCCTCGCGCCGGGTCCCCGTCCCCGCGCTCGCCGCACCCAGCTCCCACGCCGGCTCCACCCGGAAGCTCTGCGCCATCGCCAGCCTGCTCCGCGCATCCGCGCCCGGCGCCGCGCTCCCCGCCATCACGCCCTGCCCCGGCAGCGCCGCCACGAGCTGCACCGCGCCCGCCGCCCTCTCCTCCCGAGGCGCCCCCCCGCGCTCGCGGATCGCCCGCTCCCTTGCCGCGTCCGCCGCCTCGCTCAGGAGCTGCCGCGCGGCCACGTCGTCCACGGCCCTCTCGGCCGTCACCGCGGTCCCCGCCACCTCGCGCAGCGCCGCCGCGAGCTCCGCCGCCCGCGCAAACCGGGCTTCGGGCCTCTTGGCAAGGCACCTGGCCACCGCGGTCCAGAGCGCCTCCGGACACCCCGGGAGCACCTCCGGCAGGGGCATCGCTTCCAGGTGCACGTGCGCCGCAAGGATCTCCGTCTCCCCGATGCCCGACGCCTCGTCGAGCACCGCGTACGGGTGCGCCCCCGCCAGCATCTCGTACGTGACCACGCCGAGCGCATACAGATCCGCGCGCGCGTCCACGGCGCCCCCGGCCACCTGCTCCGGCGCCATGTAGCGCGACGTCCCGACCGCCCTGCCTTGCCCGGTCAGCCCGAGGCCCACGCCCCGCGCGTCCTTCGCCACGCCGAAGTCGACGAGCCGCGCGCGCACGCCGTCGCTCACCAGGATGTTCTCGGGCTTCACGTCGCGGTGCACGAGGTCGGCCTCGTGCGCCGTCGAGAGCGCGTCCGCGATCTGGATCGCGTAGTGGAGCGCGCGCACTGGATCGAGCCGCGCGCCGCCCGCGATGATCTCCCGCAGCGGCACGCCCGAGGCGCGCTCCATCACCATGAAGAGCCGCCCGTCCGCGGCCCTGCCGGCGTCGTACAGCCGCACGATGTTCGGGTGCGCGACCCGCGCCGCGAGCTTCGTCTCCCGGAGGAAGCGCTCGGCGTAACGCGCCTCCCCCGCGAGGGCGCGATGGATGATCTTGATCGCCACCGGCCGCTCCAGCGCCATGTCGAGGGCGGCCCAGACCTCGCCCATCCCGCCGCGTCCGAGGAGGCGATCGATCAGGAAGCGCCCCTGGAACAGCGCCCCGGGGCTCAGCGGCTCATCGACGCTCGTCACCTCGCGACACCCTACCTCGCAGCCGCTGACGATAGCGAAAGAGCGCCCGGCCCTCCCCGCTTCTCTGCCCTTGTTGACCCTCCCCGGGAAAGGTAGCGTCGGGTGTCCATCGCGCGAAGCGCGCCGAGCGCATGCAGCGCCAGCGGGCAGCGCGCCCCCGGAGCCCGATGTCGAGCCCCCGCCCCGACCCCGATGACGGCGATCCGACCCTCGAGGCCCGCGTCGCCCACGCCGTCGCGCCGTACGCCGATCTCCTGCCCGCGGAGGATCTCGAGGCGCTGCGCGCGCTGACCTCGCGCTTCCTCGCGACGCACCCCGTCGCCGCCCCGCTCGTCGACCGGCTCCGCCCGCGCACGCCGCCCGCCGCGAGCGGCGAGGTCGACCGGCGCGAGCCCGCGGCGCTGGCCGAGGCCGCGCAGCGGCTCGCCGCGAAGGCGGGCGCCGCCAAGGGCCGAGGGCAAGGCGGCGCCCGATGAGCCACGGCGACCGGCCGCGGAGGCCCCTCCGCCCCGACCAGCAGGCGCTCGTCGCGGAGGCCGTGCCGCTCGTCGAGAAGCTCTGCGGTCACTTCCTCCGGCGGACGCGCGCGCACTACGTGGCCGACGATCTCCGCTCCGCCGCGGTCCAGGCGCTCCACGAGGCCGCGCTCGGCTACGATCCCGCCCGCGGCGTCCCCTTCCAGGTCTACGCATGGCGGCGCGTCGACGGCGCGCTGTCGGACGCGCTGCAGCAGGAGTCGAAGCACTGGCGCGCCGCCCGCGAGGACGGCTACGACGCCGCCGAGGCGGCGCAGGACACGAGCGACGTGCTCGCCGACGGCGACGCCGAGACGACCGCGCAGGCCGACGGGATGGCCGACCAGGTCGCGGCCGCCGCGGTGCTCGGCCTCGTCGGCCGCGCGCTGACGGCGCAGGGCGAGGAGGGCGAGCGGCTCCGCGCCGCGTACGACCGCGCCATCCGCGCGGTGGAGGCCGCCCTGTCGCGGCTCCCGGACGAGGAGCGGCGCGTCCTCGTGCTCCGCCACGTCGAGGAGCGGACCTGGCACGCGATCGGCGCGGCGCTCGGCTGCTCGGAGCGGACCGCGAAGCGGCGCAGCGCGGAGGCCCAGAAGCGGTTCGCCGGCGCGCTGCGAGCGGACCGGGAGCGCGCGCAGGGCGGCGCCGCCGCGCCGGATCGGGTGGGGCTGGCTGGCGCGACGTCCGGGTAGAGCGCCAGGCGGAGCGTCTCCCCGCTGCCGCTATTCTTGCGGTCGAGCATACCGAGAGCTCGCAGGAGACCCTTGGCACAGCGGCACGACGCGCGCCTTCACCTCCTCGAGAAACGCGCGCAGCCCAGAGGCGGCCCCCCGCTCCCGCAACCGCTCGAGCGGCGCTTCGGTCAAGCAGCGCGCCTCGCGCTCGCGATCGTCGCCCGTGAGCCGGTGGAGCACCCTCTTCGGGTTCCGCTTCGCCTGCTCGTCCTTCGCGTTGAGCTGGTGCGCCTCGTCGCAGGGGGAGAAGCCGAGCTCGCGTCGAAGCTCGCCGAGGCGAGCGCGCTCTTCGTCCGACTCGGGCTCGAACCCCGCGAGCACCCAGGCCTCGCGCATCGGATCAGGGCAGCCGAGGACGATTTGAAAAGACGCCCACCGCGAGGCCTCGGTCCGGGCTTGAGCAAGCCCTTTCCGGCGGAGCTCCCCCTGATCATCCATGTCCCAGACGATGAAGACCGCTCCCAGGCGGGTCGGCGGATCCCGCTTCCCTACCTCGCGCGCGATCGCGAATGCGTTCCTCGCGGCCTGGGCGCCCGCCGCCCCCGGCTTTCCGTCGAAATGCCCCGGCATGAAGCGCACGTTGCCGAGGCCTCGCCTGTACGCCTCGAGTTTGTGGATGTCGAAGAACTCCTTGCCGTGGCCGTCGCTCGCCCATTCACGGATGGACTCCGGGTGGGAACGCAGGAGGTCGCTCACCCAGGCGGGCCCCTCGTCGTGAAGCACGCGGTCCACGAGAGCGCTCGCTGTCAGGAAGTCGGCGGTGGCCTCACAGAAGACCAGGAGCTTCACGGCGCGCTCTCGGCGAGCACCCAGTCTCGCTCTGGATCCATGCTCCAGAGCTGGCCCGCCGAGAGCGTGCCTTTCACCTCCTTCGCCTGCGGGTGCTCGGAGAGGCGCTTGAGGGCGACGGTGCCGTCGTCGCGGAGCGCGAAGGCGTAGATCTCGGAGGGGTCGAGCTCGTCGAGGATGTAGGGCGAGTGCGTCGTGGCGACGATCTGGAGATCGCTGAACTCCTCGAGCAGGCGTCTGACCAGCCGCACCAGCTCCATCTGCGCCTGCGGGTGGAGCGACTCGGCGAAGTCATCCAGGAGCAGGACTTCCGGGCGGTTCGGGCCATGAAGCACGGTCAGGAGCGCCAGCGTGATGAGGGTCCCCTCGCTCGCCGCGTGCGCGGGGACGGAAGGGGCTCCGCGAAAATCGAAGTACACCTTGCTTCCGACGACGTCCTCGGCCTTGTGAGGCAGCTCTGGGTTCGGGCGTCTGACCCTGGCCTGCCGGATGCGAACCCGCTCCACGTTCGGAATGATCCGACGGAGCGACTCTTCGATACGATCGAACACTTCGTCGTGGCCGAGTTTGATTGCGGCGAGCGCGACAGCGGTGTTGGTCCCGTCGTAGCCGACGGTGGGCGCGAGCTCATCGCTGTACGCTGCGGCGGCGATGCGCTCCGCGTTGAGCTTGTAGACGGTCGTGGGTGCGACGATCTCGTCCAGCCGCGGCACCTGACCGCGGAGGGGGCGGTGGCCTTCAGCGGTGAACTGCCGCGCATCGCCGGTCCGTTCCCAGTCGACGAGCACCGACGATTCCGAGAGCACGGTCCGGAAGCTCCATGCCTCGTCCTCCCATGTGCCCCGTGACGTCAGCGCGATCGCCCCTTCTTTGGTCCCCCGGCGAAGCAGATCCCCGGGCGACCAATCACCTGTCAGCAAGTTTCGGGGCGCGTAGCGCACGAGGCGGCTCTGAAGCGCGAGCGCCTCGAGCACGCTCGTCTTCCCGGACCCGTTCGGGCCGACGAGCACGGTGAGCCGGCCGAGCGCGACGGTGCTGTCCCGATGGCCCTTGAATTCCTGGAGTCGAACGGACGTGATCATGCGGAAATTCCTACAGGTCGAGCTTCCCCTGGCCGGAGAGCAGCGGCATCCGGGGCCGCCCGCCGCGTCAGGCGCCACGGGCAGGCGGAAAGGTACGCCCGTGGGACCAGCCGGTGAAGCCTGTCCTGTGGAGGCCCGGGCGTCATTTTCGGCGGTTCGGCCGAGGCCCGGGGGCGCTTCGCCGCCGCGCTGCACGCTGACCGGGAGCGCGCAGCGCAGCGCCTCGGCGCCAGCTCAGCCAGGGCTCTCCGTCACGAGCTCCGGGACGACAGGCGTCGCCCCCGGCTGCTCGCCGCTGTCGCTCCCACCGCCGCCTCCGCCATCACCGCGCCCGTCCCCCTCGCCTCCCTTCGGCGCCTCCTTCCTCGACGACCGGGCCGAGTTGGGCCTGCCCACCGCGAACAGCGACGGGAACCGCTCCTGGGTGCGCGAGCTCTTCCGCCACAGCCACAGCGCTGCCGCCCGCACCTCCTCGTAGCGCAGGCAGAGCAACGTCCAGACCCGCACGTACCGGTCGAAGGCCTGCCGGGCCCTCGGCGTCATCGCCGTCGAGAGCTTCTGGATCATCGCCCCGGCCAGCTCCCGCGCGCGCGCCGCGTCGTCAGCCCGGTAGTGCTTCGCGTCCGCCTTCACGACGTCGGCGCGCAGCTCGTAGATCCGCGCGTAGCCGAGCAGATCGTTCGCGAGGTCGCGGTGCCCGGTGCCCGGCCGCAGCCGATCGAGCTCCGGCTTGATCGCGGGGTCGTCCGCGAGCTGGTACTCGCACAGCGCCTGCATGCGCGCCTCGACCTCCAGCCCCTCGGTGACCAGCGCGATCGGCAGCCGCGCCTCCGTCTCGAGCGCGCCGGCTGCCCGGGCCTCCGCGAGCGCGTGCAGCACGGCGAAGCACGCGAGCTCCAGCTCGTCGACGTGCGTGACGTCGAACTCCTCCCGGGGCAGCCGCGCGAAGCGCGCGCGCACGTCGGGCGAGGACACGAACCCGACGACGCCGAGGGCGGCGTACGTGGCCGCCTCGACATCGATCCTCACGGTGATGAGCTCGGCCTCGGCGAGGCGGTCGAGCTCCGGGGCGAGCGCCTCGAGCGCCTTCTTTCCAGCCGCGGGGTCGTAAATGGGCGGAGCGTACGATGGCTCTCCAGAGGCGGCAGCGGTCGCGGAGCGCTTCTTCGACTTCGTCACAGCAGGCATATCTCTCCTCCTGAAATCTCCTCGAAAGGGAGGCTGTTGGTTGCGTTCGACCCGAGCCGTCGCCGCGCCGCGCAGGCAGCGCGAGCGAACGATGGACCAGGGCCACCGGGACCGAGCGCGTCGCGCGAAGGGGATCCGTCGCCCGGCGTCCTTCCGTCCCGTCGAGGAGATCAATCGGGAGCGCGACCCCGATCGGGTCACGACAATCGACCTGGGTCGGTCGATTTCTTTGCGGCTCCGTCGGGCACGGGCCCTGCCTGCGCGAAGTTTCACCAACACGAGAAAAAGAGACCCGCAGGACTCTCGACAGCCTCCGCCCAGAGGTTCATCTCTCCCGGGAGCCTCTCGACAGCCTCCGCCCAGAGGTTCATCTCTCCCGGGAGCCTCTCGACAGCCTCCGCCCAGAGGTTCATCTCTCCCGGGAGCCTCTCCGGGGGCGCGACGCGACCCAGCCTGGCTCCCTGCCGCGCATCGCCGCGCCGGGGACGCGGAGCGAAGGCTCCCGTGCGGCGGGCTCGCCCGTCACCTCGGGTGCTCCTCGAAGAAATCGAGCAGCCGTTCGCTCGCGTGGAACGTCTCGCTCTTCGGCCCGAACACCGGCGGCAGATCTCCTCCGCCGGGCCACGTGTGCCCGCCCCCCTCGACCGCGCAGTGCTCGACCTCGACCTCGTCAGCGCAGATCGACCACGCCCTGCAGGTGGTATCGCCATGCGCATAGGTGCGGTGCGAGACATCGGCGCAGCCGTCGCGATCGCGCCAGATGGCGAGGCTCTGGGCCACGGAGATGAACTCGAGGCTCCCCGGCACCGGAACCGGGACCTGCCCCAGGCCTCCGCCGTAGGGAATGACGGAGTCCGCGGTCCCGTGCACATGCAGGACGGAGATGGGGCGCACCGGCTCGCAGGTCTCCGGCGGCATGTGCAGGACGCCGGCGATCGGGGCGATCGCCGCGATCCTGTCCGCGAGCTCGCAGCCGAGGCGGTGCGCCATGAGCGCGCCACCGGACATGCCGGTCACGAAGATGCGGCTCGGGTCGACGCTGTGCTCCGCGGAGATCGCGTCGATCAGATCTCGTGTGAAGGCCACGTCGTCGACGCCTTCCTCCCACGCCTGGCCGCAGCACCGGCCTGCATTCCAGCTCCCGCCGATACCCGCGGGATAGGCGACCAGGAGCTTTCGTTCGTCCGCGAGCGCGCTGAGGCCGGAGAGCGCCGCTTCGCGCTCGGGCGTGCCATTGAAGTGATGAAAGTCGAGCACGAGCGGGGCGCGCTTCTTCTTGTTCTGAAGAGAGCTCGGAACGTGCAGGAGGGCCGCGCGATCGCGGCCCCCGCTCGCCACGTGGATCCAGATGTCTCCAGCCGGGCTCGGCTCGCGGCTGCTGCCCGGCTCGCCTGCCACAGCGCGCTCCGCGGCCGTCCCCAGGGGCTCCGGCGATCCGCAGCCAGCGAGGACGGCGGCGACGATCATCAAGGAAGATCCTTTCCTGCACTCGATGGGATCCATTCACCTACCTCCGGCAAGAGAGCGGGATGAAACGCGCCGGGAGCCCCGGACGCACGCCTCTCGGTGAAGCCAGCGCGGTGCCCCCCTGCGAGGCGTGTCCGGGTCGCCGGGCGCGCGGAGGGCGATCCTTGGACGGGTCAGGGGCTCTTGAAGAGCTCGACCGCGGGGAGAGCATCGCCCATCGTGCCGGGCTCGTGGCCACGGGGCTTCGCGTCGCCCAGTCCGAGCTGGCCATGGCCGTTGCGCCCCCACCATTTGACGCGGCCGTCACGCTCGAACGCGCTCCCCCCTCGGGGTTGCGGGCGAGGAATACGCCGCAGCACGTCGCGACGGCGTTACGCTACCAGAGCAATGGTAGTTGTCCAGCCATGCCCGCAATTCTCGAATCGAGTATTCCGAGAACGAATGACCGCATCCGTCTTCTTCAGAAATCCTCGACCCCAGCGCCGGCCTGGACGAAGCCGCGCGACAGCCGTTCTGGGCGAGCTGGCTCATGGCCTTTGGCGGCCGCCGCCCTACAGCGTCAGCACCAGCTTGCCCACGGTGCTGCCCGACTCGATCGCCCTGTGCGCCTCGCCGGCTCTCTCCAGCGGGAACGTCTTCACCGGCGGCGCCGAGAGGCGACCCTCCTCCACCCAGCCGATGAGCCGCTCCATGGCCTCGCGCAGGATCTCCGTCCTGTGGAAGAGATACGAGAGGTTGAAGGCCAGCACGCTCTTGTTGTCGTTGCAGAGATCGAGCGGGTTGAAGCGCGGCATCCGGAGGAAGTCGACAGCGAGCTTCGGGTAGCTCGGGCGGCCGCCCTGCCGCGGAAGCATCGTGTGGAATCCGTACACGACGAGCTTGCCGGCCGAGGCCACGTGCCGGTAGCTCTGCCGCAGCGTCTCGACCCCGTTCGCGTCGAGCACCACGTCGTAGCCCTCGGGCGCGAGCCGCTCCGCCGCCGCCCAGAGCGGCTCGCTGCTCTTGTCGATCACCGCGTCCGCGCCGAGGCGCCTCGCCGCCTCGACCTTGTGCGCCGCGCCCACCACGCCGACCACCCGACAGCCGGCGATCTTGCCTAGCTGCACCAGGGCGCTGCCCACGCCGCCGGCGGCCGAGTGCACGAGCAAGGACATGCCCGGCCGCAGCCGCACGAGCTCGAAGAGCGCGTAGTACGCCGTCATGAACACCGCCGGGAAGCCGGCCGCCTCCTCCGGCGTGAGCCGCGCCGGCAGCGGGAATACCTGGTGGCGCGGGACCGCGACGCGCGAGGCGTAGCCGCCGAAGCGCATCACGCCGAAGACAGGCGCTCCCGGCGCGAGACCATCGGAGACGCCCTCGCCGAGCGCGGCGACGGTGCCGGCAAACTCGAAGCCGGGCGTGATCGGCCAGCCGACGTACTTCTTCGCCGACTCGTAAAGGCCCATGCGGACGACGCAGTCGGCGTAGTTGACGCCCGCCGCTTGGACGTCGACGAGCACCTCGCCGGGCGCGGGGGTCGGATCGGGGTGCTCCTCGACGCGGAGCTTGTCGTGGCTGCCGGGGGCGTGGACGACGATCTTGCGCATGGGGACCTGCTTGGCTGATGTGGCCTTGCCACGGGTCGGACACCTCGGAGACGGGGATGGCGGTTGTACACCGAGCGGGACGGGAAAGCGCTGCGAAGCGGACCTCTGCTGCTCTCGCGGGTTCTGCTCGACGAAGAAAGGGCACCTGGCTCGCCTGTCCGTTGGTCACGTCGCGCGCACCCCTGGGATCCGTTGAAGCGGGCTCCGGCCGATGTGCGTGGGCTCCAGCCGCCGTGACCGCTCCTTGAGGCCAATCTGCTCGCGGCGGCTGCGCGGCTCGATTACTGATCGCTCGGCGCGAGCATGGCGGGAGGAACGTTCGCGCCCGATGGGGACCTGCGCCTCTGCCTGTCCCTCGTCGAGTGGCCCGAGCCGGGCCAGGCGCGATGGACGGTCCCGGAACTGCCGCCCCCCCCGCGCTCCGTGACCCACGCGGCGCTCAAGGCGCGAACGGGGCGGGCTCGCCGACCTGGGGCGGGGTTCTGTCCTCGCGCGAGGTCTGGGCGGCGCTCCGCGCCGGCACGCTCGACGCCGGCGGCGCACTTCTGCACGAGGGCCGTCCGCACCGCCTGGGATGGTGGTTCGACGGCCAGTTCTTCATCGCACAGCTGCTGCCCGCCAACCAGTACCCCTGAGCCCGACGCCTTACCGCGGCGACCTGCTCGTCCCTCCCTCGTAACTGCGCCCGCGCAGCGTGCGATCCCCGCGGTCGTCCACAGCGAGGCAGCACACGTCGACCGCTCCACACCTGCCCGGCGCGGCGTGGTTCAGCGGTCCGCGTGGACCCTCTGTGCCAACGTCGGGTGAGACAAGCTCCCCCTGGAAATCTGTGGTGAGAGGGCGGAGAATGGACCTGACCCGTGCCAAAGCCTTCCCATCTCCGATCCGTCGATCCTACGCCCGCCCCAGCGGCGCAGGGCGCTGCTCCCCGATCGAGTGGCGTCACCGTCGAGACTGTGCCGAAGCCGGGCAAGAGGCGGAAATTCTCGGCGGCGGAGAAGTTGCGCATCGTTCGCGAGGCGGCCGCATGCACCCAGCGCGGCGACATCGAGGCGCTGCTGCGCCGCGAGGGCATCTACAGCTCCCTGCTGACGGCATGGCGCAAGCAGCTCGCCCTCCACGGCAGCGAGGCTCTCGCGGGACGTAAGCCCGGCCGCAAGCCGAAGCAGGACGCGAAGGATCGGCGCATCGCCGAGCTCGAGAAGCGCTCGGCCCGGCTCGAGGAGAAGCTTGCGCTCGCTGAGAAGCTCATAGATCTCCAAAAAAAGTCTCTGCCATTCTGGGCATCAACCTCACGAACGACGAAGAGCGCTGATGGACGTCATCGAAGAGCTCGATGATCCACACGTCCCGATCGCGCAGGCGTGTGCGGCACTCGGCATCAGCCGCGCCACACTCTACCGGCAGACCCAGCCCGCGATGCCGCGTGCGCTGCACGGGAGCGCTCCGAGCCCACGCCGGCTCAGTGACCCCGAGCGGCAAGCCGTGCTCGATGTGTTGCACAGCGACGAGTTCGTCGACCAGCCCCCGCCGGAGGTCTACGCGACGCTGCTGTCGCGCGGCGTCTATCTCGCCTCCATCCGCACGATGTACCGCCTGCTCGCGGCGTCCGGCGAGAGCGGCGAGCGACGCGCGCAGCGTGGGCCGATGAAGCATGCCAAGCCGACGCTCACCGCCACGGCCCCCAACCAGATCTGGACGTGGGATATCACCAAACTGCGCGGGCCGCTCCCTGGAGTCTTTTACTGCCTGTACGTCGTCCTCGACCTGTTCAGTCGCATGACCGTTGGCTGGCTGCTCGCCGAGCGCGAGAGCGCGCAGCTCGCCGAGCAGCTCTTCGCAGAGACGGTCGCCCGCCACGGCGTCGAGCCCGGCTCGCTCACCGTGCACGCCGACCGCGGCTCCGCGATGAGGTCGGAGGGGCTCGCTCAGCTCCTCGGCTCGCTTGGCGTCGTTCGTAGCTTCAGCAGGCCTCACGTCAGCGATGACAACGCGTTCTCCGAGTCGCAGTTCAAGACGCTCAAGTACCAGCCCGACTATCCGGACCGCTTTGCCTCGCTGGCTCATGCACAAGCGTGGTGCCAGGAGTTCTTCGGCTGGTATAATGACCTTCATCAGCATTCTGGCCTTGCGCTCTTCACACCTGCTAATGTATTCAACGACCGAGTCGAAGATGTCGCGGCTCGGCGCCAAGTCGCCCTCGACACAGCCTACGCCGCGCACCCGGAACGCTTCCCGAACGGTCCGCCCGTCGTGCGTCGGCCGCCCGCTTCGGTAGCCATCAATCCGCTGTCCGTTGACGACGAGGCCGCGGGGCCGCATACGGGCACGAGCAGCGCCGTGGCCGAACCTGGCGCAACGCCCGCCGCTGTGACGCGGCCGCCCCGACCTCGACTGGTGGGGGCCCAGTGCCGGAACGCGCCCCTCAGCACGATCTCCTCATAGGATTCTCGTCCGGCCTGTCTCAAACCCGTTGGCAACTTCCGCGGCGCTCGTTGCATCCGCGAGCATTTCTTGAGAGGGTACGCCGCATCATAATGGAGAAATTTGGTGTGGCGGCGCGGCGCGTTGCTCTGCTGGTGGTGGGTGCAGTTCAGGCGGCAGGCCTGGGTTGCGCCAGCCTGGAGGTCGACTCAGGCGCCGGAGGCGAACAGCCCGCGGCCGAGGCCACGGGCGCGATGCCGGATCCCTGGCCGCGACGGCCCAGACGGCCTGCGCGGAACGATGCCGCGCCGCCCGGGTTGCGCGCCGCGCACATCGCGGCAATCCAGGCCGGGGCACCGGCGGCGTATCACGTGACGCCAGAGACTACGGGCAGGCTACGGGCCCGCAACCCGAGGCAACGGCTCGGTGTAGAGCTCACGGCAAAAGGAGTGCGGCTGGAGCACGAGGGATGGAGCTTCTCCCTGGCGACCGCGCACTACGGGTGCGCGGGCGCGCTGCATCCGGTCAGCTCCGTCGAACCCACGGGCGAGAAGAACCGAGTGGAGTATCGCCGCGATGAGGCCGCGGGGGTGGGCCTGGTGGAGTGGTACGTCAACGGTCCGCTCGGGCTCGAACAGGGGTTTACGCTGCCAGCGGCGCCGGACTGCGGCAACGGAACGCAGCCGGACGAAGTGGTGATCGAGCTGTCGGTAGCCGGCGCGGTGCCAGTACAGCCGGTGGACGGGGGCGGCGCGGTGGTGCTGCGCGAGCCAGATGGGGCGCGGGTCGCGCGCTATGGAGAATTGTTCGTGCACGATGCGGCTGGGCAGGTGCTGCCGGCAAGGCTGGAGGTGCAAGATAGAGAGGTGGCCATTCGAGTAGACGTGCGGCGGGCGGCGTATCCAGTGATGGTCGATCCTTTGATCGTACTGCAGGAGGCGAAGTTGCTGGCAGACGACGGGGCGGCAAACGACGAATTCGGCCACTCGGTTGCACTGTCAGCCGACACGGCATTAATTGGATCCATCCATGGTCGCGACGCTAGCTCGGCTTATGTTTTCGTTCGTAGCGGCGGAACATGGTCTCAGCAGGCCAAGCTGATTGCTTTCGACGACGCCTCGAGTCGCATGTTTGGCGGATCGGTTGCACTCTCCGGCGACACCGCAATAATTGGAGACAGCCAAAACAACGACACCGGCACACCGTCCGGCTCAGCATATATTTTTGTTCGCAGCGGCACAATATGGTCCCAGCAGGCCAAGCTAGTTGCTTCCGATCGTAGGGAAAACGATGGGTTCGGTCACTCGGTGGCGATATTTGGCGACACTGCGCTAATCGGATCACCATACAGCGATGGCGCTAGTACAGATTCTGGCTCGGCCTATGTCTTCGTTCGCAGCGGCGCAACATGGTCCCAACAGACCAAACTGTTTGCCTCCGACGGGACAGCAAGAGACCGTTTTGGCACATCGATTGCACTACACAACGAAACCGCGCTAATTGGAGCCTATGCGAATGACAGCGACGGGGCAAAGCATGGATCCGCCTATGTCTTCGCCCGCAGCGGCACAACATGGTCCCAACAGGCCAAATTGGTTGCTTCCGATGGGGGACCCAACGACAATTTTGGGAAATTGGTTGCACTGTCAGGTGACACCGCGTTAGCTACAGCGGACGGACTGTACGGCACGAATCAAAACCCCGGCCCGGCGTATATATTCGTTCGCAGTGGCGCAACATGGCCCCAGCAGGCCAAGCTGATTAATACGGATGATAACCTTTTCTGGAAATCAGTTGCGCTATCAGGCAACATAGCGCTGCTTGGAGCAATCCGAAAAGACGACTTAAGCCTAGAATCTGGAACAGCACATATCTTCGTTCGTCACGGCGCAGCATGGTCCCAGCAGGATAACCTGATCGCGGCTGATGTGTCGGCAAGTGACGACTTCGGCGCGTCGGTCGCGTTGTCGGGTGACACTGCGCTGGTCGGAGCTGTGCTTGACGACGACGCGGGCTTTGATTCCGGCTCGGCTTACGTCTTCCGTCTCCGGCTTGAACTCGGCAGCTCATGCACCACCGCGCTCGAATGTGCGAGCGGCTTCTGCGTCGACGGCACCTGCTGCGACTCGACCTGTGCTGGCCCATGCGAGAAGTGCTCGGTCGCTGCTGGAGCCGTGGCCGACGGCGTCTGTGCTCCGGTGACCGGGCCCGCGTGCAATGATGGCAACGCGTGCACCAAAACGGACACCTGTCAGGCAGGCGCCTGCGTCGGCTCGAACCCTGTCGTGTGCGCGCCGCCCAGCGCCTGCCACGAGCCTGGGATCTGCCAGCCTGCTACCGGCCAGTGCGCCTATCCTTTCAAGCCTGCCGGTGTCCTCTGCGGCCCGTCAGCTTGTAGCGGCGCCATGCTGGAGCTACCCGATCAGTGCGACGGCCGCGGCACCTGCACGGATGGCGGTTCCCAGAGCTGCGGCCTCTTCCTATGCGCGGAGGCCACCTGCCCCACGACGTGCGCCGACGATGCCGCGTGCGTGCCCGAGGCGTACTGCGCCTCCGGCACCTGCTCGCCGAAGAAGCCGCTCGGTGCCGCGTGCACGGCGGCCAACGAGTGCCTGAGCGCCCAGTGCCTCGGTGGCGTCTGCACCCTCGACACCGACGGCGACGGCGTGCCCGACCCGACCGACAACTGCCCGACGCTCCCGAACCCCGCCCAGGCCGATGCGAACGGGGACGGTCGCGGGGACGCCTGCGACTGCGCGAGCCCCCCAAGGCCCGACGGCGCCGCCTGTGATGATGGCGACCTCTGCACCCGGGGCGACACCTGCCAGGACGGTGTCTGCCTCAGCGGCGCCGCCGTCACCTGCCTCGACGTGGCGGTGTGCGTCGCCGGGTGGTGCAACCCTCGCACGGGGGCCTGCGCACCCGTCCCGAAGCTCGAACGTACCCCCTGCGTCGTTGGGGACCAGCGCGGGGAGTGCTTTGCCGGCACCTGCCTAATCGACCAGATCCCTGGCAACGGCTCCGGGGGCGAGGACAGCAGTTCCAACGCGGGAACCGGCGGCGAGGGCGCGAACGATGGTTCCACGGGCGTCAGCAGCAGCATCGGCGGAGGCACCGGAGGCGGCGAAGCGAGCGGCCAGGACGCTGGCGGTGCGCCTGGCATGAGCCCTGAGCCTCGTGATCAGCTGAGGGTGCACGGCAACGGCTGCGCCATGGGCGGCGCCCCGTCGGGAGGCAGCGGCGAGGTCGGCGTGTTGCTGGGGCTGCTGCTCGCCGCGCGCCGACGTGTTGTCAAGACTGTGCGTTCGTCCTCTCCGCTATCACGGCGCTGAGCTATGGCCCTCGAAGGAACCCTCCGAGCCGAAGGAGCGCCCCGCCCGCGCGGCGAGTTGCGGCGGCCCGGGGGAGCCCCGCTACTGCAGACGCCGACGAGAGCACAATGCAGATACCGGTCGTCGTCGGCAGCTGCGGCGGCGCGCCCCGGGTGGTGCGGTGAGGAGAGCGGCGGGAGCGGTGAGGACGGCGCGCTGAGGCCATTGCGCCGCTCTGGCGGATCGGAGATTCTGCCATCCGTGGGGCATCCTGCGATCGACAACACGACGCCGTTTGCCATCGAGCCGGTCTTCCTCGCCGATGAAGAGAACCGCCCGCTCCTCGTCGTGCTGGTGCAGGCGACCTTCACGCTGCACGCCCTGCGCGGCCTCGAGCGCGCCGAGCAACAGCTGCCCCCGAGCCTCGCAGGCGAGCTGTGGGGGGCCGACGCCGCCACGTCGAGCTACAAGATCGAGCCGGCGTTCGCCTTCTTCAAGCCCGCTACGGACGTGGTCCTGCTCGGCCACGCCCAGGTGCCGCGCCATGCTGTCCCGGAGCTCCAGGTGGCGTTCCGCGTCGGACCGGTCGGGAAGGCCGTGCGGGTCGTCGGCGATCGGGCGTGGGTGCAGAGCCCGGGGGGGCTCGTTCCCTCGCGGCCGCGGCCGTTCGATCGCGTCCCGCTCAACTACGAGCACGCCTTCGGTGGCTGGGACCGGAGCCACCCGGATCCGGCGAAGCACACGCTCGAGCCGAGGAACCCCGTGGGAATCGGCTTCCGTGCGCCGAACGCGGCGAGCGAAGAGGGGCTCCGGCTACCAAACATCGAGGATCCGAACGACCCCCTCCAGCGCTATGGTCAGGTGGTCGCGCCGGCGGGGCTCGGGTTCGTCTCGCCGGGCTGGCAGCCTCGGGCCGCGCTGGCCGGCACCTACGACGAGGCATGGTCGAAGGAGCGGATGCCGCTCCTGCCAAAGGACTTCGACCGGCGCTTCTTCAACGCGGCGTCGAGGGGGCTCGTCGCGCCGGGATACCTGCGGGGCGACGAGCCGGTGCTGGTGGAGAACGCGTCGCCGTTCGGGAGGCTCTCGTTCCGGCTGCCAGGGCTCAGCGCGCCGAGGTGCCGGGTAGGGCTGGTGCGGCAGGACGACGCCTCCGTGGAGCTCCGGCTCGATACGGTGGTCGTGGACACCGATGCTGATCGGGTGCTGCTGCTGTACCGAGGGCACGTCGTGCTGCGGGACGGACCGCACGACGTGCGCACGATCGCGATCGAGGAAGATCTGGGCGCTGTCCGGAGACAGGTCCCCTCGGGATGGTCCCGTGAGCCGGCTCGGCCTCAGTGAACGCTGGCCTATTGAGGAGATGGCGATGGGCGTGACCGTAGGCGTGAACATGATGTCAGTGGTCCACGCGAAGAGCAGCGGGATCACGATCGCATTCCCGGACGTCTGCAAGACCCCGGCGCCGCCCGCGCCGCCCCTGCCGATCCCCTACCCGAACATCGCCAAGAGCGGCGACACGGCCAAGGGCACGAAGAAGGTGAAGTGCGACGGGGAGTCGGTCTGCGTCAAGGACTCGAACTTCAGCACGAGCACCGGGGACGAGGCCGGCTCGCTCGGCGGGATCGTGTCGAGCAAGACCAAGGGGAAGGCGGAGTTCGTGAACTTCTCGTTCGACGTGAAGTTCGAGGGGAAGAACGTGGCGAGGGCGTTCGACCTGATGCTGCACAACGACAAGAACACGCCGCCGTTCCCGGTGATGCAGGGGCCGGTGGTGGTGATCCTGCCAGCAGGGCAGGCGCCGAAGCGGGTGTGCGCCGCGTGCGAAAAGGAATTCTGAAATAGCGGCCGAGCCCGCTGTGCACGTGCACGGCGGCCTCTTGGGCCGCACGGACACGTCAGGGCAGGCCCTCGATCGCCGCGAAGAGATCCTCGACGGAGTGACTGGCCCAGGGCAGACGCGCGATCCTGGGGCAGCGGGCCAGCTCGCCGCTCACCTTCATGCCCAGAAGCTCGGCGATTTTGATGAGCGCCAGGCCCTCGAGGGAGAGATAACTGCGCGGCCAGTACACGACGTCACCCTCGTGCACAGCCGCTGAATCACGAGCCTCGTCGTTCCTCCCCGCCTCCTCCTCCAGCAGCGCCGATACCGACGCTTCGAACCCCTCCGAGTCCCGTGCCACCAGCGATCGACATACGTCATACCGCGGCGATCGCCGATTTTCCAGGGAGCGCTCGAAGCGCGTCAGGAGCACCGGTGCATCGGGCGGTGGGGAGGTACCCGGGTTCTGCAGCATCCTGTGAAGCAGCAGGAAGAAGCAATGGTCATCCTCGTATTCCCAATCGGGATTCCACACTTCGGTTGACTCGTCCGCGATCTGGCGCGCTAGCGCGAGGTCGCCGGCGACGACGGCGTCGAGGACGGAGTTCGTCCGGTTGAGCGCCAGGTGCCTGTCGCGCACGTTGCCCTCCGCGCGCGAGCGCCGCAAGAAGTACCGCCGTGAATGCCCGCTGCGGATCAGGTTCGTACGAAACTCGCCGACATCCGCGAACTCGAGCAGGTGACAGATCCCGAGAGCTCCGAATTGAGCGGCGAGCTCATCAAAGATATCGCCGAGTTCTGCAATGGGCGCCTTGCCGACGCAGAGCATGTTGTAATGAATCTCGGAGACCAGCTCCGCATGAACGTCGGCAATATCCATCTCAGCCGAGCCCTGTGTACTTGGAGGGCTCGATGAAGCTCAGCCCGGAAAGCCCCTGCGCCAGCATGGAATCAGCCAGCTCCCGGCGAATCACAACCAGGTTCCGCCACTTGTGGAGGCGGAACACCTTGTACGAAGCGGGCACCACGTCTTGCCTGAGCACGAGCGAGTCGCAGGCGCAGATCGAATCGGGATCGAGCGCGTTCCACTTGACGCCCGACTGCGCCACATCGATACAGTCGCAGACGTCCTGCGGGTTGACGATGAAATAGTCAGCCGATGCGGTGTGGCCCTTGTGGTTGATGATCGCGATCGGCAAGAGCTCGACGTTGCTGACCTCGGCGTCTTCGAGCGCCTTCTTCACCCGCCCGGAGACGACCAGGCGCTTCGCTCCGAGCAGGCTATCCGCCAGTGCGATGTCCTTCGGCTTGCGAGGGTCCATCCGGCAGCGCGCGTCCTTGGGCCAGCCGGTGGCCCGAGACACCCCCTGCGCTAGCTCGAAGGCGTCCTCCACCCCCTCCACGTCCAGGATCTTGCAGATACCGTCGATGTTTCGCCCCGGCCTCCACAGCAAGAAGCTCATACGTTCATCCACTCCTTTCTTTGCGACATCCCGGCAGCTATTCGACTCTACTTAACCGCAGCAGCCAGGAGGTGCTTCCTTGCCACCGAGGCCCCCGCCGGCGGCTTGACGCGGCGTCGTACGTCACTCTCCGGACATGCCATAGAGAACGGTATGTGCCATACGCTCTCCTTGGCTGGGTCGTTCGACCCGGTGAGGCAGTAATCGAGGCACGCCTTGGTGCCGCCGTGATCCGTGCCTCTCTTCTTCAAGAACTTTTTCCATTCGATGCTCCCGCACTCGAACAACTCCTTGACAGACTCGGGGGCCATTTTCTCACATTTTTTTTGCTGCTTATTCTCCTCGATCTTGTCCCATACGTTCTCGGCCATCCACAGCTCGAGCGCATCAAGATAGATGTCGTGATCTACCTGGTGGCACGGCAACCCGCCCCACTGTGTCGTGTTGCCAGGATCGAGAACATAGGCCCACTTCTTCGGAAGACCGATATTGTTGCCGGATCCGTTGATGTCCCAGTCGGTGATCGCAAGCAATTTGTGGATGAAGCCGATCCTCTCCTGGGTGAAGGTGGGCGGGAATGTCTCGTCCGAGCAGGCATGCACGCAGAGCACGTGGTGGATCTCGGTGACCCGCCGTTCCCCCCTGGTTTTCTCCGTCCCGTCGCGGATGGTCAGCGTGCGGTAGTACCCGTCGGAGCAATTTTTCTCGTGCTTGTCGCCGTCGCGGTGGCGCTTGAACTTCCAGCCGTTGGCCTCCTCCATATGCCTGTTGCTCACGCTCCACCTCTTTCGCGCAGTCAGCCCGAGCCGCCGTGCAGCACGACAGCGCCCTTGGCGCCGCCTTCCGAGGACATCCAGATCACGCATCTTCGCGCGGGCGCATAGCCTCGCTCGAACGCCCGCGCTGCCATGCATAGGGCCATCGCTGCGCTCGCCGCCCCCGTATCTCCAAACGACGTCGCCGGGAACCAGCAGGACAGGCCGCCGATGTCGATCTTTTCGCGCACCCGCATCAGGGCGCCGCCCCACTCCATGGCTCGCCGTTCGGTGCCGTTCAGGTCTCCGATGAGCCATGCCGACATCGGCCGCTCGACGACGTGCCTCGGCGAGAGCGACCCGAGCACGGCCCGGGCGAGCGCGTCCCCGTTCGGGGTGGCCTCGGACAGCAGACCGACTGGATCGCCGGCGGACACCGCGGACTCGATGAAGGCGAGCGGAGCGCCTGTGGGAGCGGTGGGGGCCCGGCGTGAATCGATCGGCTCGATGAGGAAGAACGCCGCCCCCTCGCCAGGGACCAGGCCAACCGGGTTCTCGTTGGTCCGGAGCAACCTCAGGCGGGCAGCCGCCTTGAGGAACCCCGGCTCCACGCGCGAGTCGACGCCTCCGACGAGGCAGCGCTCGGCTCTTCCATCCCGGATCATGGTCATCGCGTCCGCTACCGCGAGCGACATGCCTGCGTTGCCGGCGTGGCGCACGGCCTGAAGCTGGCCTGGAATGGGCATCTCGGCCATGTCCGCGAGCCGCTGCGCCAAGGACGCCGTGCGGGCTCGCCATGCGGCGGAGGGAGAGGCCCCGTGGACGTCGGAAGAGCTGCCGCGCGCGTCGGCGTCCTGCACCGCCGCATCGGATAGGTTGACGACCAGCCCGGTGTGGCGAAGCTCGCGATGCGACAGGCCCCTGCGCCGCATCAGATTCTGGAGCGCCGCCGCACCAAGGACAAGGGCCTTGCCAGGCCCAGCAAACCCCTCGGCCACCTCCCTGACGACGTGGCCGAACACGATCGGCGGCCCGTCGAGGGTCTCCGAGCCGAAGAGCGCCTGGGTCCGGAAGTCCATGACCGTCAGCTCGGAAGCAGCGCTGAGCCCGGCCCGGGCGGCGGCGCATGAGGTCTCCACATCACGGCCTAGCGCGCTGACCATTCCCAGTGCCGTGATCCCGAAGCCGATGGCGCCGCTTGCGTGCGTCATGGATGAGCAACGCCTCGTTCATCCGAGGGTATCGACCGGAGAGCGTCAACGAGGGTCATCGAGAGCCTCGCTGGCTACGGCTCCCGCCGACGGCATCGCGCCGGCGCACGCACCTCGACCATGCCCGGCCCCGCGCTGCCCAAGCCCAGCTCCACCGCAGCCGCCCCCCTCGCCGGCTGGCTCCCCCTCTGCAGCACCTCGCCCATCCACTCCACCGCCATCGGCCTCCCCAGCAGGTACCGCGTTCCCCGCTTCAGCTCCTTCCCCCGGCTGCCCCACCACGTCGCGATCTTCTCCCTGTCCGGCCACGAGAGGCTCTCGTCCGGATCCATCGCCACGTCCTCGTCTTCTGGATCATCGCTCGGCCCGGCCTGAAACCCCGGCGGCCGCGCCCCCCGCAGCTTCGCCGCCTCGAGGTCCACCCCGGTGATCATCGTGAACGCCCCGCCCGCCACCCGCGCAAGCTCGGGCGTCCCCATGCACTCGATGATCCACGGCATCAGCGCCGGATCCCCGAGCGCCGCCGCCCCCGCGAGTGCCACGCGCGCCCCCCGCATCGTCCCGGCGATCGCGCGCAGCCATGTGGACGCCACCCCCGGATCCATCTTCCGCATCGCCATCGCGCAAGCCCTCTCCGCGAACGGCCCGCCACGATCCGAGATTGTCCCGAGCACCCTCAGCGCCGCCGCATCGCCGAGCAACGCCGCCGACCACGCCGCTGCAAACCGGCACGCCTCGTCCTCGCTGCCCAGCGCTCCGCGCACCTCGCCCAGCAGATCCCCCCGCCCGAGCTCCCCCACGGCGCGCAGCGCCCGCGCCCTCAGGCGCAGGTCGCTCGCCATCACCGCGTATCCCAAAGCCGCCCCCGGGTCCTGCCGCTGGACCGCGCACCCCGCGATCCCGATGCGGTGCAGCTCCGGCCCGACCCGGTGCGAGAGCAGCCCCGGAAGGATCCCCCGCACCTTGTCAAAACTCACCCACCCCAGCGCCGACACGATCGCCCGCGACAGCGCCGGCACGCTCCCGCCCACGTCGAGCACCCCGGCGATGCCCCGCAGATCCCGCCGCTCCACGGCGAGCACCATGGGCGCAAACAGACTCCCGGGCTCCTCCTCGTCGATGGCGTCCTTGCAGATCTCCCATCCCGCATCACCCGCCAGCCGCAGCCCGTCGACATGCGCCTCCAGCCGCTCGTCCAGCTCACCGAGGCTCTGCAAATCGTAGAGCGGATCCACCACCGCAGCGTCCCTGTACGACCACAGGAACGCCGCCTCCGAGGCGTGCTGCCCGAAGATCTCGACCTCGATCGTCGAGATCAATTGATCTGCACCGAGCCGCCCTGGATCCGGTTCACGCCGGAGGACCGGGTCAGCAGATACGCCCCACGAATCAAGATCTTCCCGGCGCGCGTCAGCGTGATGCTGGCCTTCCCGCACTGGAGCACGATCTCCTTCTCCGCGGTGAACACAAGCCGCTCGCCGTCCGCGGTCGCCGTCGCCCCGTCGCGCACCGCCGCGCTCGCGCTCTCCCCCGCCACGTGCATCCGCCCCATCACCACAGGCCTGTCGCGCCGCCCGCCCTCGAACAGGAGCGCCACCTCCCGCCCCTCGTCCTCGGGCCCGAGCGCCGTCATCGCCCGCGCAGCGATCCCCCCGCGCGCCCCCTCTCCCAGGACAGCCGCCTCGACGAGCGGCTCACCGCTCTGCGCGAACCCCACGATCCGCCCGACAACGACGCCCTCGATCGGCCCGGCCTTCTCCGCCTCGGCCCGGACACGCTCCTCGTGCGCCGCGACCACCAGCTCGAGGAGCCCCTCCGCTCCCTCGCTCGCTCCCGCTTCTCCCCCGCCCTCGTCCGCCACCTCCCCGCCGGCTGCCGCCGCCTCCTCTTCCCCCTCCTCGATCAGGATCACCTCGCCGCTCGGCTCCGCCGCCGGTGCCCGCCCGTCGTCTCTCATTGCCCAGCTCCTCTGCTCCCCCTCATCCCCGAAGCGCCCGAGATCCCCCCATCCGCCTCAGTTCACCCCCACGTTGCTCCCCTTGATCTTCACGTTCCCCGACGCCTCGACGTTCACCGCCCCCTCGCTCTTCACGTCGAGCTTCTTCCCCTCGACCCGGATCGGCCCCTCGCCCTTCACCGTGATCTTCTTCCCCTGCACCGTCACGTTCCCGTTCTTCTCGACCGTGATCGTGGCGTCCCCGCACTGGATCGAGAGCTTCTCGCCGATGATCATCGTCTTCTTCTCCTTCACCTCCTCCTTCGCGCTCTTCCCGATCGTCACCGTCATGTCCTTGCCCACCGTCACGGTGTAGCCCTCGTCCACGCTCGTCGACTTCCCCTTGGAGACGCTCTCCGAGCTCGAGCCGCCCACCGTCTCGCTCTTGTTCTTGCCGATCGACGCGCTCTGGCTCTTGCCCACGTCGATCGACTGGCTCCCCCCGACCGACTCGGTGTGATCCCCCTCCACGGTGACCGAACGGCTCCCCCCGACCGAGAGGGTCTCGTCCTCGCCGATGCTCTCCGTGTGGCTCTTCGCGACGTCGATGCTCTTGTTGCCGCCGATCTGCTCGCTCTGGTCGTTCCCCACCACCTTGCTCCGGTCGTGGTCCACCTCGAGCGCCTCGTCGTTCCCGATCCACTGCTTCTTGTCGTGCTCGATCGCGATGTTCCAGTCCTTCTGGCCGTGCAGGAAGATCTCCTCCGAGCCCTTCTTGTCCTCGAACCGGAGCTCGTTGGACCCCCCGCCGCCCTTCGAGCTGTTCGACTTGAGGGTGCTCTTCGTCTTCTCCGCAGGGAGCGCGTACGGCGGCACGTTGGTGCCATGATAGACGCTCCCCACCACGAGCGGCCGGTCCGGATCGCCCTCGAGGAAGTCGACGACCACCTCGTGGCCGATGCGCGGCAGGAACACCGCGCCCCACGCGGAGCCCGCCCAGATCTGGCTCACGCGGATCCAGCACGAGCTCTGGGCGTCCTTCTTGCCCTCCCGATCCCAGTGGAACTGGACCTTGATGCGGCCATGCTCGTCCGTATAGACCTCCTCGCCAGCAGGACCGACGACGATCGCTGTCTGGATCCCCTTGATCGTCGGCCAAGGCGTCACCGACTGCGGACGGAAGGGGACGTCGGACGGCACGACATGGAACTCGTTCCGGTAGGCCGCGGCGTCGCCCTCGGGGACAGCGTCCACCACGGGCTCGTGGCCCTCATGGCGCACGGACACCAGCAGATACTCCCGGTTGAAATCGTCGCGCGCGTGCTCCGCGAGCGTGAAGGTCTGGCCAGGAACGAAGCGCGGGCAGACGCCCTCGCCGCTGCCGGTCTTGCGTGAGGTCTGGAGCTGCTCGAGCCGGATCTTGGCGATGCTCGATCCCGCGCCGGGCGCGTCGTAGTCCCCAGGATAGTCGTAGACCTCGAGATCGTCGTCCGCCTCGGCCTGGGCGTTGCTCTCGAGCGACAGGCTGGGCTTCTTGAAGTTGTAGTCGCGCAGCGTCACCTTCCCGGAGCGCACCCGCTCGGCATAACGGAAGCGGGAGACGTGCTCACTCTGGTGGAGCGCGCCGAGCGGCGGCCGGAACACGACGGTGCTCTCCCCCGCGATCGGCCCGTGCCCCGACGCACCGTCGGAGAACACGAGCACGTGGCCGCCCTCGTCGTGCTCGAAGTAATAACAGATGCCCTCCTCCTCGAGCAGGCGCGACACGAAGGCGAAGTCGCTCTCCCGGTACTGCACGCAGTACTCCCGCGGGCGATAGGCGCCGCTCAGCACGAAGCGATACCCCTTGCTCGCGATCCCGGCCGCGCCCAGGACCTTTTCGATGATCTCCGGGGTGGAGAGCGCCTGGAAGATCCGGCTGTTCCTGCGGTGCTTGAGGCGGGAGACGTCGGGCACGATCGTGGCGTGATACGCCGTGACCCGCTTGCCCTCCTCACCTTGCTCGAAGCTCGCGACGACACCGTGAAGGTGCCTCGGCAGCTCGCCGACCTGCCAGGTGAGCAGCGCCGTCTTGCCCACGACGTCCGCGAACGCGATGTCCCTGTCCGCGCAAGCGACGAGCACATCGAAATGGAAGAGCTCGGAGATGCCCTCGCGCCCCTCGAACCGCGTCACACGGAGCTCGTGCTCCAGTCCGTCGACCTGAAACGAGTGCATGGACTCTCCCCTGTTCAGAGCGCGTGCGCGGACAGACCGCGGGCAGCATTCAACCGGAGTCATCCTACATGCTGCGACCGCTCGACCGCAATGGACGGCTGAGCTCGATGCCTGAGGCGCGCCGGGACAGCCGAACGCGACGTTGGCGCGGCGACGGGCGCGCGCCGGAGCGGCGCGGCCTCGGCAGTCCCGGGGGGTGCTAGCCGTGAAGCAGCCCTGCCTCGGCCATCGCGGCAAGGAACTGAGCGCCGAGCGCCTCCGGCAAGGCGCCCGCATCGCCGAGGCGCTGCGGGTGCACGATGGGCGGCGCCGCATGGACCTGCGCGGCGACGAGAGGCGCTGGCGAGAGAAGCGAAGGGGGCGCTGGAGGCGCGCTGGATGACGCTGCCTGGCGCGGAGGCCCGGCAGGCGCGGCGATCGGAGCCCGGCGCGCGTCGAACGGCGTCGCGGCGGAGGCGATCGCCCTCGCCGCGTCCTCGGGCTCGAGTGAGGTCGTCTGCGCGAGCGGATCGCGAACGCCGCCGGGCCGCGCCGGCGCGACGGCTGCCGCGCGCGGGGCGACGGCCGGCTGCCACGTCGCCGGCGTCGCCGAGCGCGCGGGCTCCGAAGGCCCTCGCGTCGCGCTGAACGGCATCGCCCCGGCGGCCACCAGCCTGGCCGCGTCCTCGGGATCGAGCGCGTCCGTCTCCCCGAGCAGATCGCGGACGCCGCCGGGCCGCGCCGGCGCGGCGGCCGCAGCCTGCGGGGCGGCGGCCGGCTGCAACGCCGCCGGCGTGGGCCTTCGCGTCGCGCTGAACGGCGTCGCCGCCGCCGCGACCAGCCTGGCCGCGTCCTCGGGGCTGAGCTGGTTGGTGCCGTCGAGCGTGCTGGCCCTGGGGTTCTGCTGCGCGGCCGATCCCGAGGGCGCCGCGCGCGCAGCGGGCGCGCTGCCGGCGGCGAACGGATCGGCCCACGCGATCGGCTGCGCCGGGAGCTCCACACCCGCGAGCACGCGCAGCGACTGGATCTCCGCCTCCTCGACGGGCGCATGGCCTCGCCACACCACAGCGCAGCGCCGCCGATCCACGTCGACGTGCACCGCGTCGGCGCGGAGCGGGATCGGCTCCCCGGCGCGCGGCGCGGCGAGCTTCTGGCGGTACAGCCGCGCGACGCCGCGCGCCTCGGGCAGCTGCGTCCGGAGCTTCGGCCGCTGCGCGATCATGCCGCCGAGCACGATCCACTCGTCGCCGCGCAGCGCCGGGATGCGCTGATCCATGGGCGCCGCCTGGAAGTAGCTCCAGTCGAGCCCCTCGGGGAGGTCGAGCAGCGAGCCGTGAACGCGACGCGCGTCGACCGCGCCGAGCAGCCGGCTGCGCAGCGGTGATGTGCGGGGAAGCGGCCCCAGGCCGTCGATACGGACGTGGCAACGGGCTGGCCCGACGCGCGCGGAGCCGTCGAGCTGAGCTTGCTTGTCGATGCGGACCTGGCCGTCCTGCACGACCGTGAGCCGGACCATGGCGTGCGGCGACGAGAAGCCCGGCGGCAGCTCTGCATGGCCGGTCACCACGACACCGCACGGATCGAGGTACGGCGCGAGATCGCTCGCGATCTGGAGCCGCTGACCAGAAGGATCCGGCTGCTCCTCCGCCGCGATCGGTTCCGGGGCGACGAGCGACATGCGCCCCTCGGGGACGAGCGCGAACGTCGCCTTCACGACGACGGTGACATGGAGCCGGCCGCGAAGACGCCAGGAGACCGTCGCGGCGACGGCCGGGCCGAGCGGGGTGATGGCGACTCGCTGGCCGGACGCAGACATCGACGCGTGCGACATGGCGGAGAAGATACCACCGCGGATGCAGGGATACGCGCCGTCGGACGCGCCCGAGCCCCTCGCCGCGCCGCGCCGTGAGGCCGGACGCCCGGGCCGGACGCTCCTCCAGCCCTGTGCTAGACCGCCGCCCCGATGCGCATCGCGCTCGTTTATCCGCCGACCTGCGATCCCACGGCCCCGTACCTCGCGGTGCCGATGCTGACCGGCTTCCTCCGCGCGAACGGCGTGGAGGTCCTGCCCGTCGACGCGAACGTCGAGGCCTTCGACGCGCTCCTCACGGCGCAGCGCATGGCCGACCTCCGCGACCGCCTCGAGGCGCGCCTCGGGGAGCTCGACCGCCGCCCCGCGCTCCCGCACGTCGAGCAGCTCGAGTACGTCGCCCTCGCCCGCGCCCGCGGCGACGCGCACGCCGTCCCGGAGGCGGTGGACCTCGCCAAGGCCACGCTCCGCTCCCCTGACGCCTTCTACGATCCGGACGCCTACGCCCGCGCGGTCGCGACGCTCGACGCGGCGCTCGGCGTCGTGTCCGCCACGCACCACCCGCTCAAGCTCGACTTCACGGCGTACCGCACGCCGTTCGGCCTCACGTCGATGGACGAGATCGCCCGGTCGAGCCGGCCGGAGCACGACCCCTTCGACGCCTGGGTGCAGCAGACGCTCGTGCCCCGGCTCCGCGACGCGCGCGCCGACATCGTGGGCCTCTCCGTGTGCTTCCCGGGCCAGCTCCAGCCCGCGTACGCGTTCGCGCGCAAGATCAAGGAGGCGCTGCCCGGCGCGCACGTCACGTGCGGCGGCCCCGGCGTCACGCAGCTGCTCCTCCGGCTGTCGGGCGAGCGGCTCGCGCGCGCGCTCGGCCCGTTCGACTCGGCGTGCCTGTTCGAGGGCGAGCACACCCTCCTCGCGCTCGCGCGCGCGCTCGACGAGGGCCGGCCGCTCCGGGACGTGCCGAACGTCGTCGCGCGCGATCGCCTGATGGGCGCGCGCTGGACGCCCGGTCACGGCATGGAGGACCTGAAGGCGCTCCCCGCGCCCGACTTCAGTGGGCTCCCCCTCGAGGCGTACCTCGCGCCGGCGCTCGTGCTCCCGTACGACCCGACGCGGGGCTGCTACTGGGGCAAATGCACCTTCTGCCATTACGGGCTCGCGGAGGTCGGCACGGCGGCGTACCGCGAGCGCGCCGTCGAGACCATCGTGGCGCACCTCGCGGCCCTCGGCGCGCGGCACGGCACGCGCCACTTCTACCTGTCGCAGGACTCGGTCGCGCCGAAGACGCTCGTGAAGATGGCGCAGGCGATCCTCGACGCCGGCCTCGACGTGCGGTGGGCCACCGACCTCAAGCCGGAGAAGTACCTGACCAGGGAGCGCGCGGACGTGCTGCGCCGCGCGGGCGCCGTCGCGTGCGCGCTCGGCGTCGAGTCCGCGTCGCCGCGCGTCCTCGGCCTCATCGACAAGGGCGCGCCCGTCGAGGTCGTCTCCGACGTCATCGACCACCTCGCGTCCGCGGGCGTGGCCGCCGAGGCGATGTGCTTCACGGACTTCCCCACCGAGACGCACGCCGAGGCCGTCGAGACGCTCGACTTCCTGCGCGCGCGGCGGGAGGCGCTCGCGGTCTACATCGTCGGCGAGTTCGGGCTGACGCACGGCTCGCTCGTCGCGCAGACCCCGGAGCGCTTCGGGATCGACGAGGTGTTCGCGCTCGAGGGCGACGAGCTCGGGCTCGGCCTGTTCTTCGTCCCGCGGGAGCCGTGGAAGACCGACGCCGAGCGCGCCGACGTCGACGCGCGGCTCTCCGACCTGTCGCGCGGCTGGACCTTGCGCAGCTATCCGTGGGCCGGCGCCGTGTCGACCGCGCACACGATCCTCCAGTACGACCGCTTCGGCCCCGGCGTCTTCCGCGATCGCGCGGCGCGCCGCCCCGACGACGGCATCCCCGGAGCCAGCGCCATCGAGCGCGGGCTGCGCTTCGATCCGCGCGCCGCCGAGCACGCGGAGGCGCGCGAGGCGGAGATCTGGGCGACGCTCGTCCACGAGGAGCGGCGCGTGGGGCGCGACGCCTACGAGCGGCTCGCCCGGTCGTTGCCGCCGCTCCGGCCGAGGCCGGTGCGCGTCAGGTTCGTCGCGGGCGCCGCGCCGGCCGTGACGTCGGGGCGACGGCCGTCGCACGCGACCAGCGCGGCACGCTGAGCCTCGATCCGCACAGGAACGGCGATCGACGCATCACGCGATGGCTCGCCGTCGCGCATCGAGGCGCGGATCCGCGGACGATGGCATGGGTGGCTTGCTTGCGTGGCCGCGCGCCGCGACGGCGATGTCGTCCGACGTGAGGTGAAAGCGGCCTGTCGTCGCACACGCGATGAATCGATGCATCATCGATGCATCAACGACGGATCAAATGGGCTTCCCACAAGCCTTCACGATCGGTTAAATTCCTTCGTTGGAGGTCCGTCGCCCCCGAGCCCCCGAGCCAGCGAAGCACAGGAGGAGGCTCCGGGAGTCGATAGGACATGCGCCTTCGGCGCGCTTGCTTGGGGAAGCCGCGTGCGGGTCGTCGCGCGGTGGAGTTCAAAGGCATCATAGAATGAAAAGTTTCAATGCATTCGCAATCCTGGGTTCGGTGTTCGCGCTGACGGGGTGCGTCGTCGATGCGGACTCCTCGTCGGAGCTGGGGGACGACGCGGAGGTCGACGAGCAGACCGCCGTCGCCGAGCAGGCGGAGACGAAGGGCGCGGTGAACGCCGCCTGCGCCCAGTCCCTCACGCTCCGCAACCAGCCCGGCGGAGCGACGATCGGCACGATGTACAGCGGTCCGCTCAACGGCGTCTCGAAGTTCTACGTCGACTCGACGAGCGGGAGCTGGTCCTACGGCTACTCGTACTCGCTCGGCCAGTGGGGCTGGGCGATGACGTACTACCTGACGGCGAGCTACACGGAGCGGGGGGTACCGGGGCAGCTCGGCTATCATTACGCGTGTTATCGTTCGGACGGCACGGCCATGGGCGGCGGCGTCGGCTGAAAGGCGCGGCGGGTCGCGGGCGGCGCCTGGGGCCGCCCACCCGGCGCTATACCGCCGCCGCTCCGCTCCCGCCGGCCGCCTGCCCTCGGGAGGGCATGGTAGAACCCGGCATGGCCCAGAAGGCGCCCCAGGCGAAGCTGTCCCCGGAGGAGTACCTCGCGCTCGAGCGCTCCTCCGAGGTGAAGCACGAGTACGCTGGCGGCGAGGTGTTCGCGATGTCGGGCGGCACGCGCGAGCACAGCCTCATCGCGGCCAACGTTGTGGGTGAGCTCCGCGGCGCGCTGCGAGCGCGTCCCTGCGAGGCGCACGCGTCCGACCTGCGGATCAAGAACGTGACGACGGGCCGCTACGTCTACCCGGACGCCTCGGTCGTCTGCGGCCAGCCCCTGTTCGAGGACGAACACCGCGACACCCTGCTCAACCCCACAGCCGTCTTCGAGGTGCTCTCCGACTCCTCGGAGAGCTACGACCGCGGCGGCAAATTCGCCCTGTATCGGGGCATTCCATCCATCGCCGATTACATCCTGCTGTCCCAGAAGCAGGTGGAGGTCGAGCACTTCCGTCGCCAGCCGGACGGGACCTGGCTGCTCCGCGTGCTCGGGCCGGGCGAGCGGCTCCAGATCGCGTCGATCGGCTGCGATCTGGCAGTGGACGAGCTCTACCTCAAGGTCTTCGCTCGGCCCACGAGCGGTTGAGCGGCTCCGCTCGGCGCTCGGCCGGCGCGGAGCCGCCGCTCCAGGACTACACCGCCGCCGCCCCGCCCCCGCTGGCCGCCTGCGCGCGCGCCCGCTTGCGGACCATGATCTCCGGCGACTCCGCGACCGCCATCCCCACGAGGCGCATGCCCTCCAGGAAGTGCTTCACCCCGCTCCGGACGAGCTCGTGGCTCGCCTCGCCGACCTCCGGGTAGCCCTGCCCCGCCGCGTCGGGCTGCACCTTGCCCCAGTTCGCGAAGAGGCGCCCCCAGGGGCTCTCCAGCACGGGGGCCATCTTCTCCTTCGCGTAGCGCGGGTACCAGAACATGTCGTGATACGTGACCGACGCCACGTAGGCCCAGGGGGCGAGCCACGTCTTGAGCGACCACTCGATCGGCTTCTTCAGGGGACCCCAGTAGATGCGGTGCTGGTTGCGCGAGGCGAACGTCATCTCCTTGAAGGGTCCATCGAAGTTCCACTGCTCGTTCGCCGCGTCCACGTCGCCCACGAGCTCGATGTCGCGCACGTCGCCCGTCCCGAGGCCGAGGTCGTGCGCCAGCCGCACGAACTTGAGATCGCGCAGCGGATCGAACCCCATCAGCTTCGCCGCCACGGCGTCGATCGCCACCTGGTCCGAGGACGCGAGCAGCACGTTCTTCACGTGCGGCACCATGCAGCGCGGCCCCGGGCCGTCCCCCGCGAACGTCCCGTCCATCACCGCGAAGACCCCGCGGTGGATCTTCTTCTGGATCATCAGCAGATCCACGAGCGTCTCGTGGATCACCGGGTGCGTCCAGTGCCGGTGCTCGTTCAGGAGGCCGCCGAACGCGTTCTTCATCGCGCCCGTCGTCGTCGTGAAGATGTGGGTCTTCACCGTCGGCAGGTGGATGATGTTCTCCCCGATGAAGCGCTTCGGGATCGAGAACCCCTTCGGGTACACCTCGTTCAGACAGAGGAACTTCTTCCGCAGATCGCCGACCGCGTCCCCGATCGGGATCCACTCCTCCCCTTCGTAGAGGTGGACGTTGCGCAGGCCGTGCGCCTGCACGACGTCGATCTGCTTGTTCTCGCGCTCGCCGAGGTGGGCGTCGATGACGACCGTGCGGTTGTGGCAGGCGTGGATCAGGTCCTTCGAGTACCCGTCCTGCGTCATCGCCCGGATGACCCCCTCGAGCTGCCAGGGCGTCGTGGATGAGCTCGGGTAGAAGAAGTGCCAGGAGATGTTCACCTTGAGCGCCGTGTCGGCGTCCTTGGCGACCACATCCTGGTAACCGGCCAGGTTCATCAGCCGGTGGTAGTCCGAGAGCACCGTCGCAGGCGACGTGCGGATCACAGCGACCTTCGATTTCGGCATGGCGGGGCCCTTATAACCCGTCCAGAGTCGCCCGTTCCGGGAAGTTGCGGGGCGTCCGCGTGGAGCCTCCGTGCAGACGCTGCCGGCATGGAGCAGCGCGGCGCAGGCGCGCGCTCGCCCGACGCCCGCGCCCCGCCGCGCAGGTCCACCCTGTCACGATCGAGGCATCTTGCCCCAGGCGCGAGGCGCCGCGCGCGCGCCCGGACGGAAGCGGCTGGGCCGATCTCGACGCTGCCCGCCTCGCGCCGGCGAGAGCGCGCCGGCCGACGGCCTCTGCCGCCGGGCGGCACGGGGGCTGCAACTGGCCACGTCAGGGAACAGCAAGGAACCGCGGCGAACAGCCGCCGTCAGGAACCACGTTGAGGTCGTCCCCACGAAGACAACGGATCGACCCCTGAGACCCCCTTTGGAGGACATCATGCTCGGCTGGACTGTCACCTTCTTCATCATCGCGATCATCGCCGCAATCTTCGGCTTCGGCGGGATCGCCGCCAGCGCCGCGTCGATCGCGAAGATCCTGTTCGTCGCGTTCCTGGTGCTCGCCGTGATTTCGCTCGCGCTCGGGCGCCGCATGCCGGCATGATCCGGAGACAGGGTGGAGGCCATGAAGAACGCGTCGCAACCGCGGAACGGTGAGAGGAACGCTACGTTGGACAGCACGTTGGACAGCGCGTCGAACAGCGCGCCGGACATCTCGCCGAACGGTGAACCCTGGAAGCCCGGCGCGCCGCAGCCGGCGGCGAGCCCCCCCGGCGAAACGCCGGCGCCGCCAGCGACCCCCGGCTCGCCTGGTCGCACGTCGCCGGACCGGGAGATCCAGCTCCCGGGGACGCCACAGCCCGGAGGAGATCCGGGGACGAGGCACCAGCCCGAGGTGCCTGCGCCCGCGCACACGCAGGAGATCCCGGCGCCGCCGCCTCACGAGGTCCCCGGCCACGATTTCCCGCGCGCCCGGAGCGGTCCCTAGGCGATATGCCAGAGACTCCCGCCCGCCCTCCCGCGCCCGGCACCGGCGTCCCGCGCCGGCAAGGCCGCTTTCGCCGGGCGCTGGCCCGCGCGGCCGCGGTGTCGGCCAGTGTGATCGGCCTGGGCGGCGTCTTCGTCGCTGCGGCGGCGGTCGGCGCCGTCATCCACCTGAACGCCGGGTCGACCCGCAACCTGACAAGGCAGCTCGTCAACGATACCCTGCGGTCCAGCCTCGAGGGGCGGATCGAGATCGAGCACGTCGACCGCCTCGGCCTCTTCACCGCCGACATCTCCAGGGTGACGGTGAGCCACCCGAACGGAACCGAGCTCCTGCGCGTCAGCGGCGTCCACGCGGACTTCAACGCGCTGTCGATCGCCAGGGAGCTCCTCCTCGGCGACGGCGACCTCGCCGTCACGATCCCGCTCGTCCGGATCGCGGACGCGGACGTGCTGCTCGAGCAGGACGAGCAAGGCGCGCTCACCCTGGCCGAGGCGTTCACGCCGACGCCGTCGGAGCCGCCGGAGGAGCCGCCCGCCGAGCCTGCGCGGCCGCTCCGCCTCGAGCTGTCGCGCGTCGTGCTCGATCGCGCGGCGCTCCACGGCACCGTCGCGCCAGGGAGCCCCATCGACGCCACGATCGAGGACCTCGCCGGCGGCGTCGTCGTCGCGGACCGGAGCCGGTACGCGCTCGAGCGCGTGCGCATCACGGAGCGGCGCCTGCTGCCGGTCCCGGTCGAGGCGACAAGGATCGAAGGGAGCGTCAGCGTGCCCGCGGACGCGCCGATGGAGCTCACCGCGAAGCTCGAAGGGAGCGTCGGCGCGATCCCGCTCACGGCCGAGGGGACCTTGAAGGACGAGCGCCTCACGGCGCGGGTCTCGTCCGCGCGCGTGACGCCCGAGGCGGCCCTCGCGATCGATCCGAGCGCGCCGCTCGCCCGGCCGCTCTCGGTGCTGGTGACGGCCGACGGAGCGCTCTCGGACCTGGCCGTCACGGCGCGCGTCGCGGTCCTCGATCCGCTCGTCGCGAGCGACGCCGTGACCGGCGAGGTCACCGCCAGCGCCCGGCTCGACGCGCTCGATCCGAAGCGCATCACGGCCGAGGTGCGGATCTCGGAGCTCGACCCGCGCGCCTTCGTCGGGGCGGCGCCCGCCGCGCGGGTGAGCGCGGAGGCCCGCGGGGAGATCCACCTCGACGAGGAGGGCGGGCCGCGCATCGTCGCCGAGGCCAGGACGGAGCCGTTCGTCGTCGCGGGGCAGCGCGTGCCGGCGACGGAGGCGCGCGCGACGCTCGAGCGCGGCGCGCTGCGGGCCGCGGCGACGATCCACGAGCCCGGCGCGCCCATCGAGGCCAGCGTCGCCCGCTCGAAGGACGGGGCGCTCAGGTTCGAGGCGCAGAGCGAGATCCCGTCGCTCGGCGCGGTGCAGCGCGTCCCGCGCGGCATCCACGGCAGCGCCGCGCTCCACGTCGAGGGATCGCTCAGGGACGAGGCGCTCGACGCCGAGGCGACCGTGCGCGTCGCCGGGCTCCGCGTCGGGTCCGATCTGAAGCTCGGGCGCGGCGAGGTCCGGGCCAAGGCCAGGGGGCCGCTCGACAAGCTCACGATCGACGGCGTGTTCCGCGGCGCCGACCTCCGCGCCCAGCAGTACGCGTTCCGCAGCGTGGCGGCGAGCGCCGCGGGGCCCGTCACGGCGCCGCGCGTCCGCGTGTCGCTGGCCAGCGCGGAGCGCCGGATCACGGCCTCCGCCCGCCTCGATCTGCCGCGGAGCGAGGCGCGGCAGCTCCGCGTCGAGGTGGCGCGCGGGGAGGACGAGGTGACAGCGCAGGCCGCCCGCGTCGCGTGGGACCGCGGGATCGCCCTCCGCGGGCTCGCGCTGCGCGGCGACGGCGTGGGGGAGATCGAGGGGAGCCTCTCGCTCGCCGGGGACGAGATCGAAGGAGACCTCCGCGGCACCGCGATCGACCTCGCGCGCATCGCCGACATCACCGGCGCGCCGCTCGGGATAGGAGGCCTCGCCAACCTCGACGTGTCGGTGCACGGCCGGGGGGCGCGCCGCGCGGGGCGCTTCCAGATCGAGCTCGAGGACGGCTCGGCGCCGGGCGTGGCGCCGCGGCTCTCGATGAACGTGACGGCGCGCCTCGACGGGGAGGCGCTGAAGGCGGACGGCCTGGTCCGGCTGCTCGCGCCGCCCGAGCCGCCGCCCGCGCAGGGGCAGGAGGCCCAGCGCCGGGGCGCAACGCCCGACCCGACGTTGACCACGGCCTTCGACGCGGCGTCGCAGCAGAAGGCGCCACCCCCGCCGGTGTGCCACGGCGCCATCGCGCGCGTGCTGGTCGACGGGAGCGCGGCGAGGCTGCGCGGGCCGCTCCTCTCGGCGCGCACCTGGCAGACCGTCACCGGCTCGGCCCGCATGGACGCCGACGCGTGGCAGCTCGGGTGCCTGGCGCAGGTGTCGCCGGTCCAGCTCGCGCTGAGCGAGCTCTCGGGCCGGCTCACCGCGCGCCTCGCGGTGGCGCGCGAGGCGGGAGAGCGGCTCCCGTCGGTGCGGAGCCTCCTTGTCCGCACGGAGGGCCTGCGCGCGGCCGGGCCGATCGACGCGCAGACGGGCGCGCCGGCGTGGGTGTCGAGGAAGCTCGACGCGCGGATCGCGGGGGATCTCGACGCGAAGACCGGCGACGCCCACGTCACGCTGTCGGTGTTCGATCGCCAGCTCGTGGCGGAGCTCTCGGCCGCGCTCGACGCCGATCTGCCGGCGCTCCTCGCCGATCCGGCCGCCGCGCTCCCGCGGGCGTCGATCGCCGCGCACCTCCGCGTGCCGCGCCGCCGGCTCAACGATCTCACCGAGCTGGCCGCCCTCGGGAAGCGGACGCCGGTGCTCTCCGGCTCCGCGGGGCTCGACGTGTACTTCGCGGGGAAGCTCGCCGAGCCCCGGCTCGTGGCCCGCGCGACGGCGGTGAACGTGAGCGGCACGGCCGGCCCCTCGCTCTTCGGCAAGGTCCGGCTCGACACGCTGCTCGTCTATGACGGGCGCGAAGCCGCGCTCGACGCGTACGCGTTCCGCGGACCGATCACGTACATGACGGCGAAGGCGAAGCTCGGCGCGGACGCCGCCGCCCTCCTCGGCGGGGCCCCTTCCGCTCGGCGCTTCAGCAATGGCAGCCTCGAGGCGAAGATCGCGGATCTGCCGCTCGCGGAGGTGCCCGTCCTCGCCGACATGCAGATCGGCGGCGAGGCGCGCGGCGAGATCTCCGTGCGCGGGCTGTTCGAGGCCGCGCCCGAGGTCAGGGCGCACCTCCAGGTCCCGGGCCTCACGCTCGGCCCCGACGCGCGGTACGAGACCGCCGAGGCGTCGCTCGACATCGCGCCGCCGGGCGGCGCGGGGCGCACCGCGGCCGTGGCCAGCGTGCGGCTCGAGGGGCGCGACGGCGGCCGGCTCGAGGCCAGGGCCCAGGCGCCCATGGTGTGGGAGGCGAACGCGATCCCGACGCTCACCGACGATCGGAACGCCTCGGTGTCGCTCGCTGTCGATCGCTTCCGCCTGAGGGCGCTGGAGCCGTTCGTGCAGGGCTCGGTGAACCGGCTCGACGGCACGCTCGACGGCGAGGTGCGGCTCGGGCTCGGCGCGCAGGCGGGCTTCTCCGGCGAGATGCGCCTCGAGGGCGGCGTCGTCCAGGTGGCCACGATCGGCCAGCCGTTCGAGAACGCCTCGTTCCGCGTCGCCGCGAGCCCCTCCGGCGAGCTCCGCGTCGACGACCTCCGCGCCGACGCAGGCAACGGCCAGGTGCGCGGGAGCGCGACCCTCCAGATGGAAGGGCTCGCGTTCCGGAACGCCCGCGCCGAGCTCTCGATCCCCAGCGGCCGGGCCCTCCCGATCACGCTGGAGGGCGTCCCGATGGGCGAGGTGCGCGGCCGGGTGGCGCTCGCGGCGGAGAAGCGCGCCGGGGAGATCGCCGTCCGCGTCGACGTGCCCTCGCTCGCTCTGACGCTGCCGCCCACGATCGGGCGGAGCGTGCAGCCGCTCGGCGAGAACCCGACCATCACGACGTCGGCGCCGCTCAGCCAGGAGGACTACGAGGCGCGGCGAGCCCCGGCCGAGCCGCCGGAGCAGGCGAAGGAGAGCGCGGGCGGCACGCCGATCGCCATGGAGGTCCACCTGGGCAGGATCGGCGTCGAGGGCGACATGGTGCGGGCCTCGCTGTCGGGGGATCGGGCGCACCCCCTCCGCATCAAGGTCGCGGGAGAGACCGAGATCCGGGGCAACGTGAACATCGTGTCGGGCAGGCTCGAGGTGCTCGGCAAGGAGTTCGAGATCGAGCCTGGCGTGGTCGCCCTGCAGGGGGATCCGTCGAACCCGTTCCTGAACGTGAGGGCGTTCCACGACACGCCGGAGGGGACGCGCATCTTCATCGACTATGTGGGGCAGCTCAACCCGATCACCGAGGACAAGATCACCTTCCGTTCGGAGCCGCCGCGCCCGGAGAACGAGGTGATCGCCGAGCTCCTGCTCGGCAGGGAGTTCGCGGAAGGGACGCTGGCGGGCGGCACGTCCGAGCAGCCCGCGTCGGGCGGCGGCAGCGCCGCCGGCGGGGTCGCGGCCAGCGTGGGGACGGGGCTCGCGTCCGCGCAGCTCAACATGATCCTCCAGAGCATCGGTCCGCTCCGGAACTTCGAGACGAGGCTGGGCACGACCGAAGAAGGCGCGCTGAAGACGACCGTGGGCTACCAGCTCGGGCAGCAGGTGACCGCGAGCGCGACCTACGAGGCGGGGCCGACGGGGCAAGGACAGGGGCCGGGGTCCGGGGGCGGCAACACCGGCGCGCAGGCGCGCACCGAGGTGAGCCTCGAGTGGCGCTTCCGCCGGGACTGGTCCCTGCGGGCGGCGATGGCCACCGGCGCGAACCCGGCGACGAGCCTCGACCTGCTCTGGAAGCACCGCTACTGAGCGCCGTCGCGCAGCGGGCGCGCCCGTTCGTCAGGCACCACGCAGATGCCGCCGCAGTCCGCCCCGCCGTGCTTCGGGTCGCAGTCGTCGCTCGGATCGTCGATGCACACGAGCCCCTCGGGGCACTCGATCCCCGCGAACCCCCCGCAAAACGGCGGCTTGGGCGTCGGTTCCACGCAGATGCCGCCGCAGTCCGCCCCGCCGCGCTCCGGGTCGCAGTCGTCGCTCGGATCGTCGACGCACTCGAGCCCGTCGGGACACGGGAAACCCGCGAATCCCCCGCACATCGTCGTCGGCGGGTCCTCGACGCACACGCCGGGACAGTCCGCGCCGCCGTGCTCGGGGTCGCAGTCGTCGCCCGGATCGTCGACGCAGGCGAGCCCGTCGGGACAGGGGGTCCCGAGGAACCCGCCGCAGGTCTCTGATCCGGGCGGATCCGGCGGCCCTCCGGTGTCGCCGCCGCCGTCCCTGTGGCAGCCCACGAGCCCGATCACGATCAGCAAGAGAGCCATCCCTTTGTGGCGCATCAGAACCTCCGCGTTGCGTTTGTCCGAACCCCACCATGAAGCAGCTTCGGTGCCACGGGAAGCGGACGCAATTCGGGCGGAGCGCGCGGTTTTCGGCGCGGGCACCGCGATCGCGGTGTCTTGCTGTGTCGCGGTTGTGCCAGCGGCTTGACGGGAGGATCCGCGGGAGCGCGCGGAAGTCGTCTCCTCCGCGAGCCCAGGGGCGGCGTATGCTTTGTATGCATTCCGCGCGCCGCCCCTGGGCGGGCCGCGTCGACGGGGGCGCCGACGCGTCAGAGCGCGGTGGAGAGCCGGTCGAGCACGGCGTTCATGATCGGCCGATAGCCGTAGTCAGCCGACGTGGTGTCGGCCAGCTGCGCCGGGCAGATCGAGCCGGCGACCCCGCGCTCCCCGAGGCTCCGGATCAGCTGCAGCTCACGGAGGCCGGGGTAGGCCTTGGCGTGGTCCTGCGTCGTGGACCGCGCCCCGGGGTCGGCCGGGTCGTTCGTGCCTTCGGGCCTGCACAGCGGGTTGTCGCTGGGCGTGCCGGCGATCGACCTGCAATCGCACGACTGGGCACTCCCCTCGCAAACGCGCTCCTCGGCGAGGGGGAAGATGCAGGCGTACTGGAGATCTCCAGTGCTCCCCGGCGGGATCGTGTACTCGCGGCCGTTGATCGGGTTCCAGCCCGCGTTGCTCGGGTGGACGGTCGCGTCACCGGTGATCGGGTTCACGCCCGAGCGGGGCGCCGCCGACTCGACCATGAGCGGATCCGCGGGCGGGATGTAGTTCGCCGGATCGCCGAGGATGGCTCCCCAGGTGCTGCTGAGGGTCGTCCCGGACGGCGGATCGGCGAGCTCGGCGGCGTTCTTGAGCCCGCCGACCGGCTGGCCGAGCTGGTTCAGGCCGTCCAGGAGATCGGGCTCGCCGAGCGCGTTCTGGCGCGCGAGGTCCTGCCACGGGACGCCGACGATGCCGGTGAACACGATGTGCTGCGGCCCTCGGGTCCGGGTGTTGTCGTCGCTCGGGTCCAGATCCGAGAAGATCGGGTTCGGCACGAGCTCTCCGCTCCTCGACGCCACCATGGGCTCCGTGAGCGCCCGGGTGTACCGATCGACCGGGTAGAGGAAGTCAAACCCGAAGCGGCGCTTCTGGTCCCAGCACCGGCTGTTCACCGGGTCTTCCGCCGCGGAGAGCCTGGCGGTGTTGCCATCGGGACCGGTGCAGACCGGATCGCTGGGGCAACCGTCCTGTCTCTGGGAGCAGTTCCTGCAGCACGGATCGTTCGGGTTGGTGGCGCACTCGCTCCGCGGCCGCCACATCCTGAAGCCCGCTCCCGTCTCGGCGACGAGGTAGTTCTTGCCTTCCTCCCTGATCGAGCAGTCGTTCTCGTCGGAGAGCATCACGATGAGCAGGAGCGAGTCCGGCCGGAGAAAGGCCTTCCGCTGCGCCAGGAGCGTCGTGTCGAGCCCTGCCGGTACGGCGCTTTCGTTCACGAGACCGATCGTCTCATACGGCTCGGGATCGACGAGGAAGCGATAGAAGCTCTCGAGCGGCGCCTCGTAGCCGCACCCGGCTTGCCCGACCCCTTGCACGATGTCGCTGAGCTTTCCGGCGAGCGCCACCGGATCGGAGTCTCCCGCGGGGACGTGGCTTCCGGCCGGGTCCCACACGAGGAACCCCTTGTCCTGGTAGGTCGGCAGATCGTTCTCGCTCGACGCCTCAGAGCGCGCGAGGAGGCGGGCCATGTCGACGTTCGAAGGCGACGTCTGCGCCTGGCAGGTGCTCGACCCGTGGCCGCCGAGGCTGCTGCTGATGACACCGATGTGCATGTCCTGCACCGGAGTGCGCACGCGCAATGTGCCTGCGGGGCATGCGCTCAACCCGCTCGCGGGCTGGACGCCCGGAGCAACGCCGGTCGGATCCACGCAGAGCGGGTTGGTCAAGCCGTCGACGAAGTCGGCGAGCGCCAGGCGCATCACTTCCTGCTTGTCCGACATCGAGGCGGAGTTGTCGACCACGAAGAGGAGATCGACCTTGTCCGGCGTGAACTGCGGCGGAACCCAGCTGCCACCCCCGGTACCATCGCTGCCGCCGCTGCCCCCGGTACCATCGCTGCCGCCGCTGCCCCCGGTACCATCGCTGCCGCCGCTGCCCCCGGTACCGTCGCTGCCGCCGACTCCCGAGCTGGTGGTGGAGCTGGAGCTGTCGCCGGCCCCGCCGAGGGAGAGCTCGACTTGACATGCCACGAGCGAGACGGCGCTCAGGACGAGAAAGGGTGAGAGTGTTCTTGATAGTCTCGAAGACATAATTCCTCCTTGCGCGCGGTGCCATGACGCGCCGTCAAACACCGGCAGTGACCGAACGTGAAGGGACGCCCGCCCTGCTTCCCATTTCAAAAAAAACACCTGGCCCAAAACGCCGCGGACAGCCCCCCTTCCCGCCCCTCCCCCGGATCGCCCCCCGCAGATCGCAGAGCGGGGCGCTCTCGCACAGGAGACGGGCCCAGCTCGTCGTTTTCGGCGCGAAAACACACTCAAGCGCGCTGAGCACCGAAAGCGTCGCGATGGATCCGTCTCCGAAGCGGGAGCGCTTCGCTCAAATGCCACCCACCAGAAGTCCGGAGAGAGAGTTCAACGCAAAGGCGCCAAGGCGCAAAGGCGAAGGCGCAAAAGAAAGAACAAATTCTCGTGATTTTTTGCGTCTTTGCGTCTTGGCGCCTTTGCGTTGAACTCTCGCGGGTCGCGAGGCAGATCCCTGTCAGGACTTCTGCCCCTCGGTCTAGTGAGTGGTGAAGGAGCGGAGGCGAGGGATGTGCGGGCTCGACGGATAAGCGAGGAGGAACGCCGACGCGCGCTGCGCGGCCGCCGCGCGATCGCCGCTCTGCCAGAGCGCCTCGATGGTGAGCGCCTCGCGCTCCTGCGCCAGCGCGCCGCCGGGGAAGCGGAGCCGCGCCTGCTCGGCGATCCTCAGCGCGCCGGAGGCGTCGCCGCGCCGGAGCGCCGCGCGCGCGTCGCCGAGGAGCGTCAGCTCCTCGCGCAGCCGGCTCTCCCGCAACCCCGGGCTGGACGCGCCCTCCGCGCCGAGCTCCGCGCCAATGGCTTCCGGCGCGGGCGCCGCTTCGAGGACGTCCGTCCCGGCCGCGGGCCGCGCGCTCGCGGCGCGCTCCGATAGCGGCGCGCCCGGGCTCGCGGGTCTCGTGGCCGCGCGGGGGCCGGTCCGCGCGGGGGGCCTGTCCGGCAGCGGCGGCTCGGCCGGCGGAAGCGGCCTGAATCGCAGCGGCGCCTCGACCGGCGGCGGCTCGGCAGGCGGCGCCAGCTCGACAGGCGGCGGCTCGGCAGGTGCCGGCTCGGCCTGCGCGGCAGGCCCCTGGCCCTCCGGCGGCGAAACCGGCGCGGATACCGGCGCCGCGACGGCCTCCGCGGCCTCGACGATCCGAGCCGGCGGCGCCTCGCTCGACGGAGCCACGACGACATAGCCGGCGACGATCAGGCCCCCGCAGGCGGCGCCGAACAGCATCGCCTTCAGGATACCCGCAGCGCCCGCCGCTGCGGCCACGCCGCCGGTGACCGTCGCGCCGGCAGCGCCGGCGCCCGCCGCTGCGGACGCCACCTTGCCCGCGGACACGGCCGCGGCGATCTCGCCAGCGCCCGCGCTCGCCGCGCCACCCACGTTCACCGGGAGCGCCCCTCCCGCGGCGCCTTGAGCCCCTCCGAGCCCGGCGGCTCCGGCGAGGCCGATCTGCGCGGCCATCGCGGCCCACACCCGCTCCTGCGCCCCGTCGGGCGGGTCCGCCGACGGCGCTGCTCGCAGGAGCTCGCGCTCCATCGCGAGCGCGTTCGCCTCGGCGTCGAGCCAGCGCACCGGATCGCTCATCGCTCCCCTCCCGCGCGCTTCCAGACGGGTTGCCGCTCCACCTCCGGCAGCGGAAGCACGACCGAGGGATGCCCCTCGGGCACCGGCGCTGCCTCGACGGCCGCCTTCAACACGGGCTGCGACCGCATGACCCGGGGCCCGCCCACGTGGAACTCGTCGCGCGCCTTCAGGCGCGCGACGGCGCGGCGAAACGCGTCGCGGGCGAGGCGGAGGCGCGAGTAGACGGTCCCCAGCGGGACGTCGAGCAGATCGGCGACCTCCTCGCCGCCCATGCCGTCGAGCTCGAAGAGCGTGAACACGGCGCGCTGCTCGAGGGGCAGCTCGTCGAGGATCGCCTCGAGCAGCGTGATCGCCTGCCGCCGCTCCGCCTCCGCGCCGACGTCGGCCCGGTCATCGGCGCAGTCGAGCAGCGGCTCGTCGTCGTGAGCGCGCCGCCTCATATGCGCGAGCTTGCGCCGGTCACGGGCGGCGTGAAAGCAGATGCTGTAGAGCCAGGTCGTAATCTTCGACCGACCCTCGAATTCGGACAGCCGCCGATGGACGACCAGGAACACGTCCTGGACCGCGTCGGCGACGTCGCTCTCGGGCACACCGAGGCGTCGCAGCGACCGCCACACGAACCGGAAGTGCTGCGCATAGACCTCTCCGAAGGTCATCCTGTCCTGCCGCTTCTCGCCATGCCCATCGCCTCCGTGGCGGGTCCCGTGGCTCGCCATCAGAAAATCGACACGCGGGCGCTCAGGCCGACGAGCAGCCCCACCGGGGAGGGGTCGAGCGCCACGTCCTGCGTCAGGGGCGTGCCGGCCTCGCCGCCCGCGCGGCGCTCGACCGTGAAGCGTGCCCGCGCGACCGGCGCGAGCAGCGTCGCGCGCGCGGACCAGCCCAGCGCGCTGGAGCCGAGGAGGGTCCCTTCCGCGACGGCCGAGCCGCCGAGGGCGAACCAGGGAGCGGAGGCCTCGCGGTCCGGGGCGAACCCCTTGCCGGAGCCGTAAACGGCGCCCAGCACCGCCACCGCGCAGGCCGAGAGCCGGAGGCCGTCGAGATCACCCGCGATCGTGGCGCAGCCGCGCGCCGTGGCGGCGCCGAGCCCGAGGGAGACGACGCCCGGCGCGAGCTCGGTGTCCTGGGGGGGCAGCCATACCCCGCCGACGCCAGCGGACCACGCGCGGCGCCGCAGGGAAACATCGGCGATCGCGGCCGCCCGGAAGGGATCGAGCATGCCCATGGTCTGCGCGGCGCCGAGCTCCATCGAGACGTCCCCGCGCGCCGCCCGAGGCGGAGGACGCGGCGGCGCCGGTACGACAGGCGCCCGCGCGGGCGCGGCAGGAGCCAGCGCGGGCGCTACAGGGGCCGGCGCAGGCGCGGGCGCTACCGGCGCGGGCGCTACAGGGGCCGGCGCAGGCGCGGGCGCTACCGGCGCGGGCGCTACAGGGGCCGGCGCAGGCGGATCGCTGTCGAGCAGGATGGCGAGGGTCAGCGCCACCGCCTCGACGAGCTCGCCGCAGGACGCCCCCACCTCGGACGAGAGCTGCCGGGTGCGACCACCTGCCTGAAGGACGGCGGTGTACGTGGCGCCGTCGTGGAGAAAGCGGACCTCGAGCTCGGTCGCCCCGTTCGCGCTCGCCAGGGCGCCGCCCGCGTTCGCCGGCGTGTCGCCAGGAGGGGCGCTCCCCGCGTTCGTTGACGGGTCGCCAGAAGGAGCGCCGCCCGCGTTCGCCGTGCCGCCGGTAGGGGCGCCGGCGCCGGTGGGCGGGCCGGCGGTGCTCACGGGGTCGAGAGCCCGCCTCTCCATCACCCGCTCGACCGCGACGGCAAGCGACGGCGCGTCCGGGCAGTCGGCCGCAGCGGGCGCTCGCTGGACCGCGAGCCGCGGGAGCGGGGCAGCCACGACGACGCTCGGCCAACCGAGGGAAAAGGCGCACACGGCCAGGACGCACAGCGCGCCTCGACGCGAGGGATGAGGGCAGGTCACAGGATGCCTCCCATTACCGCAAGGAACGGCGCAAGCGGAATTAGGACGCGCAGAGCGCTGTGGCCTTGGGCGAAATCGCCGCGAGGGCAAGACCTCCAGACGGCCAGGCCCCCGGCGCCTGCGGGCGACGCCGGTCGCGACGGCGCGCGTTCCATGGCGGAGGCGTCGCCGCCTGCCACGCCGGAGGGCACGACGCCGCCGCCCGTGGCGCGACCGAGCGGCCGATCGAACGACGGCAACGCCGGTCGCGAGCACGGCACGGGATCGGATAGAGTGCGCCGCATGAACTCCTACGAGCTGGTGACGTGCGCGAGCTGTTATGGCGAAGGCGAGATCAACACGGACTCCGGCCCCTATCTGTGCAAGGACTGTCACGGAAACGGCCGCATCCTCCCGACCGGAGAGCAGATCGAGGAGCGCATCCGCGAGATCGAGGTCGAGCTGGAGCGCCACCCCCAGGAGGCGAAGCCGGAGACCCGATGGCTCGTCTTCGAGCTGCGGCGCACCCGCAAGCTGCTCTGGCAGATCCGGTCGTACTGCGAGGAGGCGCGGAGCGACTCGGACGACGCGATCATCGTCAAGATCCGCGATCTCGCCGACGCGGCCGTCGCCCCGAGGAGCCCTGCGGTGCCGCGGGAGATGCTCCCAGAGGACGCCTGATGCGCGGCTCCGCCGGGGCGCCTGACAGTCGACCCCGGGGAGCTCCCGCGCCCTGCTCGAGCGCGGCGCGGGGTGTTCCAGCGCCTGCGCTCTACCCTGCCCTCCTCGGCGCCGCGTGGGCCGCGCTCGCGCCGCCGGTGCAGCGCCTCCACGCGGGCGGCGTGCGCGCCCGCGGCCGCTTCCGCGTGCGGCGCGGCCGGGGGCTCGCGGCGCGCCTGGTCGCCGGCCTGCTGCGCATGCCGGAGGCGGCCGAGGACGTGGCCGTGACGCTCGCCGTCGAGCCGGCGGGCGACGGCGAGCGGTGGCTCCGCACCTTCGGGGTTCGCCCGCTCTTCTCCTCGCAGTGGCGCGCGGGTGATCTCCTGGTGGAGGGGCTCGGCCTCGTCCAGTGCTGGTTCCGGCTCCGCGCCGAGGGCGGCGCGCTCGTGTTCGAGCAGGTGCGGTCGACGCTCGGGCTCCGCCGCCTCGGCCTGCCGCTGCCCCGGTGGCTCGCCCCGCGGATCGAGGGGCGGGCCGGGCCGCTCCAGGACGAGGTCCACGTCGACGTGCGGATCTTCGCGCCGGTCGCCGGGCTGCTCGTCGCGTACGAGGGGCGCGTGGCGAACGACGCGGGCGGCGACGCGCCCCCTGCTCGCGCCGGCCGGTCCACGCCGGAATCGACCGCGCTGTCAGCGCCGGAGCCCCACGCATGATCACGGCGCTCGTGCTCCTCGCCGTGCAGGGCGCGCTCGGCGCCTTCGACACGCTCTATTACCACGAGTGGCGGGCGCGCCTGCCCGGCGGCGTGCCGGGCACGGCGCCCGAGCTCGTCCTCCACGGTGCGCGCGATCTCCTGTACGCGGTGCTCTTCGCCTCCTTGCCGTTCGTGCGCTGGGAGGGGCTCGCCGCGTGGGCGCTCGCGGCGCTGCTCCTCGCGGAGATCGCGATCACGCTCCGCGATTTCGTCGTCGAGGACACGGTCCGGCGGCCGCTCGGCGGCGTCTACCCGGGGGAGCGGGTGATGCACGCCGTAATGGGCATCATTTACGGCGGCGCGCTCGCCCACCTCGTCCCCGAGATCTGGCGCTGGGCGCGCGGCCCCACCGGCTTTTCCCGCTGGGACGCGCCGCTCTCGCTCCGCGTGATCCTGCCGCTCATGGCCGCAGGCGTGCTGCTCTCGGGGCTGCGCGACCTCGGCGCCGCCTGCGGGCCTCGCTGGCTGCGCTTCCCGTGGGGGCGCGCGTGAGCCGGCGCCCGCGCCGCGCGCGCCGCCTGACGCGCCGTCAGCCCTTCACCGCGCCCGCCGTGAGCCCCGCGAGGATCCGCCGCTGGAAGACAAGCGTCAGCACCACGAGCGGCACCGTCACGACGATGGAGGCCGCCATGGTCTGCCCCCAGGGGATCTCGTAGAGCCCGCTGCTCGTCGTCGAGAACGCCTGGATCGCGTAGGTCACGGTGCGCTTGTCCGGCGTCTGGGTGAAGGAGAGCGCGAACAGGAACTCGTTCCAGGCGGCGATGAAGGCGAGGATGCCCGTCGTCGCCATCCCGGGGACCGAGAGCGGCAGCATGACCCGGGTGAACACCTGCCAGTGCGTCGCGCCGTCGACGTAGGCCGCCTCCTCGATCTCGCGCGGGATCGCCTTCATGAAGCCGGTGAGCACCCACACCGTGAAGGGGAGCGTGAAGATGAGGTACGTCAGGATCAGCGCGGGGAGCTGGTTGTACAGCTTGAAGAAGTTGATCATCTGGAACAGGGCGCCGAGCACGGCGATCTGCGGAAAGATGGTCATCCCCAGGACCACGTAGAGCACGAGGCTGCGCCCTCGGAAGCGGAACCTCCCCAGCGCGTAGGCGGCCAGCGAGCCGACGGCGAGCGACACCGCGGTGACCGAGACGGCGACGATCACGCTGTTCAGGAGCGCCGTCTGGAACTCGCCGTTCGCCAGCACGAGGCGGTAGTTGTCGAGCGTCGCGCGGCCGGGCCAGTAGCGGACCGGAGTCGTGAAGAGCTCGTCGTCGGGCTTGATGGAGGAGACGAACGCCCAGACGAACGGGAAGACGGTGAACACGAGCACCGCGGCGACGATCAGGTAGAGCAGGGCCCGCAAGGCGCCCTGTCCCAGCGAACGGCGCCGCCCTGCGCCCCGCGACGCGCCGCTCATCTCACACCTCCTCGGCGCGGAACACCGCGAGATAGATCGTGATGAACACCGCGATGATGAGGAAGAGCGCGACGGAGATCGCCGAGCCGTAGCCGATGTTCGAGACGCTGACGAGGGTCTGCTGCGCGTACGTCGCCATCGTCTGCATGTCCGGCCGGTTGCCGAACATGACGAAGAAGACGTCGAACACCCGGAGCGCGTCGAGCGTGCGGAAGATGAGCGCGACGAGCATCGCGGGCCTGAGGAGCGGCAGCGTGATCCGGGTGAACTGCTGGAGCGCCGTCGCGCCGTCGACCCGCGCGGCCTCGTAGAGATCGTGCGGGATGAGCTGCAGCCCGGCGAGGAGGAGGAGCGCCATGAACGGCGTCGTCTTCCAGACGTCGATGAGCGCCACGGCCCAGAACGACACCGCAGGATCGGCGACGAAGGCGATGTTGCGGTCGAGGACGCCGAGCTGGTTGACGAGCAGGTCGTTGAAGACGCCGTAGACGTCGTTGTACATCCACTTCCACATCTGGGCCGAGATGACGGTCGGTATGGCCCAGGGGATGAGCATGGCCGCGCGCACCGCCGAGCGCCCCTTGAAGCGGGAGTTGACGACGAGCGCGACGCCGAGCCCGAGGGCGAGCTCGCCGAGCACGGTGACGACCGTGAAGAGCACCGTGAGCAGGACCGCGTCGTGGAAGTAGCTGTCCTGCACGAGATCGACGTAGTTCTGCGCCCCGATGATCCTGGCCGGCTCCCCGGCGCCGAGGCGCGCGTTCGTGAAGCTCAGGTAGAACGTCTCGGCGAGGGGATAGAGGGCGATGAACGCGACGACCGAGAGCGTCGGCAGGAGGAACAGCCAGGCGCGCCGCCGTCGCCGCGCGTCGAGCGATAGGTGGTCTAGAGGGGCCGCCGCGCTCGTGGCCGCTGGGTTCGCCGGCATGCTGCTCATGGGATGGGATATCCGTTCTCGCGAGCGCGCGGTGTCAGCGAAGCGCGCGCGTGAGCCGCTGCTCCACCTGCCCGAGCACCGCCTTCGGCTCCTTGCCCTGCAGGACCTGGCTCACCCCCTGGAAGAAGGCGATCGACGCCTCGTTGTACCGGGCGCCGGTGCTGTTCGAGGGGCGCGGCACGAGCGCGATGTCCTTCGCGCTCGCCAGGAAGGGCAGCGACTTCACCACCTCCGGGTCCTGCTGCACCGCTCGGATCGTCGGGAGGAAGGAGCCCGCGGTCGCGCGGAACCGCTGCGCCTCGGGGCTCGTCATGTAGCGGACGAGCTCGATCGCCGCGTCCTTGTTCGGCGAGAACTTCGACACCGCGAGCTGCCATCCGCCGATGGTGCCCGCGCTCTTCTGTCCGGGCTCGTGCGGCAGCGGGCCCGCCGCGAACTTGCCCTTGATCGGCGACCGCTCGGCGTTGCCCGCCGCGTAGGCATAAGGCCAGTTGCGCATGAAGGCGGCGTTGCCGCCCTGGAACGCGTTGCGCGCGTCCTCTTCCTCGTAGCTCGTCACGCCGGCGGAGGAGATCGAGCCCACCCAGCCCCTGGCGCGCGCGAGCGCCTTCTGGGCTTCCGGGTTGTTCACGGTGATCTTGCCCTCCTCGATGATCGCGCCGCCGCCGTGGGAGGCGATCCACTCCAGCGCGTTGCAGGTCAGCCCCTCGTAGGCCTTGCCCTGCCAGACGAAGCCGAGGAAGTTCGGGCTCGCCGCCCGCTCGCCGTCCTGGATCTTCTTCGCCATCTGCTCCAGCTCGTCCCACGTCTCCGGCGGCTTCTGATAGCCGTACTTCTCCAGGAGATCGGTGCGGTAGTAGAGCAGCCCGAAGTCGGTGAACCACGGCATCGCCACGAGCTTGCCGTCGACCGTGTTGTTCTGGACGATGCTCTCGATGTGCTGCTTCGCCGCCTCGCCGAGCTTCTCGCTCAGATCGACGAGGTTCTGCGCGAAGGCGCCGGGCCAGATGACGTCCAGCATCATGACGTCGATGTCCCCGGACTGCGCCTGGAAGAGGCGCTGGTAGACGGAGTAAGTCTCGGTCGCGTCCTTGGGACGGGGGATGATCGTCACCTCGATGCCGGTGTCCTTCTGGAACTGCTGGATCATCACCCTGTCGAGCTCGGCGCCCACGCCCACCGGCTCGCTGTAATACTTGAGCTTGCTGCCGGCGTACCGCTTCGCCTCGGCGGCGTTCGGCACGGCGGGGGGCTGCGCCTTGATCGCCTTGTCGCCCGGCGCCTCCGACACCGCGGCCGCCGTCGTGGCGGCGGCGGCAGGGGGGTTCTCGCGGGCAGGCGGGCTCTTGTCTCCGCGGCAGGCGCACAGCCCGACGACGAAGAGGAGCAGCGCTGCGGTTCGCCATGCGCGGAGATGATGCTGCCGAGTGGGGTCCATCGCAGGATCCTTTCTGAGCTCTGTTCTGGAGAGTTTTCGCATTCCCGGTGGCCGGCAGGGCTATCGAGACGCGCCGCTCACGCCCGCGCCGCGAAGGGCGAGTGCCCGCGGCAGCATCGACCAGATGCGCGCTCGGGGGCAAGCGATCGCGCCACCTCTGCAGGGGTAAAAAGCCCAGGAAAGAGCCGTCGATCACAGACGGGACGGAGCGCGCGCTGCTCGGCACTGCTCTGCTCGCTGCTAGCTGCTCGGCACTGCTCTGCTCGCTGGCAGCGCAGCAGACGGCGCGCGGCGCGCCGCACACAGCGCGTCGCGAAGGCGCGCGGCGCGAAGCGCGAAGCGCGATGTGCCGCGCGGAGACGCGACGCGCGCTGGCGGCGAGGTGAGACGAGACAGCAGCGCTGGCCGCGAGACGCGACACGACGCGCGCTGGCGGCGAGATGAGGTGAGACGAAACGCGATGCGCCTGCGTCGCGCGGACGCAACGCGCGCAATACGTGCGTGTGCGCGCGCCGACGCCACCACCTCGCCTCGAAGCGCAATTTCAGCGGCAATTCAGCGGTAGGCGCGCGTCGCACGCGCCCCGAACGTGGGCTGCTTTGCGCTTGCGGAGCCTTTCCGGAGGCGGTAGAGCCGATGCTGCGTGGCCGGCGCTCGCGATCCGGCACGGTGCCGCGGGCTCGTGGCCTGCTGGCTCCAGGCTGGTCCTGCCGAGCAGGACGAGCCCGAACCGGCCTGCGCACGGCGGTGCATGACTCCCCTGACGTTCTCCTCCTCGGCCGACGCCCCCCGCCAGGCGGCGCGGCTCGTCGCCCGCACCTTCCGGCTCGACGCCGACATGCTCGCGAAGCTGCCCGGCGGCGTCTCGTCGCTCATGGGAGACGGCGCGCGCGTCTGGCTGCACCCGGGCACCCAGCTGGTCGCGCACGGGGTCGCCGCCCGCCTGGAGCTGCCGCACGGCATCGAGGGCGGCGTGGGGTGGATCAAGGAGGCGCTCGCGTCGATCGAGGCCGCCGACGCCGTGGGACGCCCGGGCTGCGGCCCGGTGGCGCTCGGCGCCCTGCCGTTCGACCGGACCGAGCCGGCCGCGCTCGTCGTGCCGGCCCAGATCGTCGGCGCGGCCCCCGACGGGACCGCGTGGGTCACGACCATCGGCGAGGGCGCCGCCCCGGCGCCGCACCTGGAGCGGGCCGAGGGCCACCGGCGCTCGCCCGACAGCTTCACGCTCCGCTCGGCGCTCCCGCACGAGGAGTGGTGCGGGCGCGTCGCGCGCGCGGTGGCCGACATCCAGCAGGGGGCCCTCTCCAAGGTCGTGCTGGCCCGCGCGGTCGACGTCGAGGCGAACCGCCCCATCGTCGTCGAGGAGGTCCTGCGCCGCCTGACCGCGCTCTACCCCTCGTGCGCGATCTTCCACGTCGACGGCTTCCTCGGCGCGAGCCCCGAGCTCCTGCTCTCGCGCCGCGGGCGCGCCGTCTCCTCGCACCCGCTCGCCGGCACCTACGCGGTCTCCGCCGACGTCGACGCCGACCGCCGGTTCGCCGAGGTCCTGCGGCGCTCGGCCAAGGACCAGCGCGAGCACCGCTTCGTGGTCGACGCCGTGGCCGCCGCGCTCGCGCCCGAGTGCGCGTCGCTCGAGGTCCCCAGCGAGCCGTCGATCCTGAGCCTGCGCAACGTGATGCACCTCGGCACCCCGATCCACGGCCAGCTCGCGGAGGCGGCGCCGGACGCCCTCACGCTCGCCGCGCGGCTCCACCCGACGCCCGCCGTGTGCGGCACGCCGCGCGAGGCGGCGGAGGCCTGGCTGGGCGCGCACGAGGGCATCCGGCGCGGGCTCTACGCGGGGCTCGTGGGCTGGGTCGACGCCCGCGGCGACGGCGACTGGTTCATCGGCATCCGCAGCGCCACGGTCGACGGCGCGCGCGCGCGGATGGTCGCGGGCGTCGGGGTCGTCGCGGGCTCGAACCCGGAGGCCGAGCTGGTCGAGACGCAGCTCAAGCTCCAGGCCATGCTCGCGGCCATCATCCGCCCCTGATGCCGCGCCCGCCGCCGGGGCGCCTCACCCGAGCCGGGATCCGCGCCGGCTCGCCTGCATCGACCGCCTCGATGCGGGCCCCGAGGCGAGCTTCGCCGTGAAGACACTCCTCATCGACAACTACGACTCGTACACCCACATCCTCGGGCAGTACCTCTGGGAGGTGAGCGGCGAGGAGCCGATCATCGTCAAGAACGACAGCCTCTCGCTCGCCGAGATCGAGGGCCTGGAGCTCGACAGCATCGTCATCTCGCCCGGCCCCGGCCGCCCGGAGCGACGGGCCGATTTCGGCGTCTGCGCCGAGGTGATCGAGGCCCTCGCCGGGACGCCAATCCTCGGCGTCTGCCTTGGCCACCAGGGGCTCGCCGCGCGCTTCGGCGGGCGCGTCCAGCACGCCCCGCGGGTCATGCACGGCAAGATCGTGGAGATCGAGCACGACGGCGCCGGGCTCTTCGAGGGCGTGCCCAGCCCGTTCCAGGTGGTGCGCTACCACTCGCTCATCGTCGGCGACGGCGAGCTGCCGGCGGAGATCCAGGTGACCGCGCGCACGCGCGGCGACGGGCTCATCATGGCCCTGAAGATCAAGGACCGGCCGTTCTACGGCGTGCAGTTTCACCCCGAGTCGATCGGCACCGAGCACGGCAAGAGGATCATCAGCAACTTCAGGAATATCGCCATGAACACGCCGCGCGACCGGAGGGGCGCGGCGCTCCGCCGGATCGCGCGCGCGCCGGGCCTCTCCGCAGGCGCGCCGGGCGGTTGCGCGCCGGGCGCGCGGCGACGCGGGCGCGTGCGTCACCTCCGGCTCCCGTGGGTCGATCCCGAGCGGGCCTTCGCCGGGCTCTTCGCCGCGGCCCCTTACGCGTTCTGGCTCGACTCGAGCGCGACCGGCCGGGACGGGCGCTTCTCGTTCATGGGGAGCGCGACCGAGGCGATCGAGAGCCGCGGCGCCGCCGTGACGCGGTGGAGCGCCGGCGGCCCCGGGGACGCCCTCACCTCGACCACGTCCGAGGGGAGCCCGTTCGTCGCGCTCCGGCGGGAGCTCGCCTCGATATCGCTCGATCCGAGCGGCCTGCCCTTCCACTTCACCGGTGGCCTCGTGGGCTACCTCGGCTACGAGCTCAAGGAGCACCTCGGCTTCGGCGCGTCCGCTCACCCGCGCCGCGCGCTCCCGGACAGCGCGATGATGATCGCGCGGCGGATCCTGGCCTTCGACCACGTCGAGCGCGCGGTGTACGCGTGCGCGATCGACGCGCTCGACGCGCTCGACGCGATCGACGCGCTCGACGCCGAGGAGCCTGCGTCGCCCCCGTCCGGACCGTGGCTGGACGAGATCGCGGCGCGCCTCCAGGGCCTCCCGGCGCTCTCGGAGCCGCTCCTGCCGCCCGTCCCGGAGGGCTTCGCCGACCGGATCGCGCACGCGCCGCGCCTGTCGCGACGGGAGCACCTCGACGCCATCGAGGCCATCCTCCGCGAGATCCGCGAGGGCGAGACGTACGAGGTGTGCCTCACGAACGAGTTCCACGTGCGGACCTCGCTCGATCCGTTCGCCCTCTACCGCGTCCTGCGCCGCACGAACCCCGCGCAGTTCTCGGCGTTCCTCAGGATGCCGGAGGGCGCGGTGCTCTCGTCGTCGCCGGAGCGGTTCCTGGCGGTCGACCGGGAGCGGCGGGTGCGCAGCGAGCCCATCAAGGGGACGCGACCGAAGGGCGCCACCGAGGAAGAGACCCTGGCCCTGCGCCGCGATCTCGCGACCAGCGACAAGGACCGCTCCGAGCTCCTCATGATCACCGACCTCGTCCGCAACGACCTCAGCCGCGTCTGCGCCATGGGCTCGATCGACGTCGAGGCGCTCCAGCGGATCACGGAGCACGCGACCCTGCTCCAGCTCTCCTCGGTGGTCACGGGCGCGCTGCGCGAGGGGAAGGGCGCGCTCGACGCGCTCGAGGCGTGCTTCCCCGGCGGGTCCATCACCGGCGCGCCGAAGCATCGGACGATCTCGATCATCGACGCGCTGGAGCGGCGCACGCGGGGCGTGTACACGGGCTCGATCGGGTACCTCGCGTACGAGGGCCCCATGGACATGAACATCGCCATACGGACCCTCATCGCCGACGGCCGGGCGCTCAGCTTCGGCAGCGGCGGCGCGGTGGTCGCGGAGTCGAGCGCGGAGGCCGAGTACGAGGAGGTCCTCGTCAAGAGCTTCCCCCTGCTCCGCGCCATCTACCTCGCGGAGCGAGCCGCGGACGGAGGCCGGGCGTCCGCGCAAGAAGTGCGCGCGACGAGCGCGCTGCGCGGATGACGCGCCCGACGCAGACGTGCACGCGGCAAGATGCCGGTACGGCGCGCATGCCGCACCGCGTATACTCATCGCACAGAAGGAGACGCGGTCGTGAAACGAGAGAGCAACATTACGCGGAGGGGCGTCGCGGTGCGGCGGACGGTCGAGGACCTCGCCGTCGACGGCGCCATCCAGCCCATCGTCGAGGCGCTCGACAGCCACCTCGGCGTGGTCCTGGCGTCCAGCTACGAGGTCCCGGGCCGGTACACGCGCTGGGACATCGGCTTCGTCGATCCGCCGCTCGTGCTCGTCTCCCGGGGCCGCGACTTCCGGTTCACCGCGCTGAACGAGCGCGGGCGCGTGCTGCTGCCGGCCATCGACGAGGCCCTCCGTGATCTCGACGCGGTCGCGGCCCTCGAGCGGCGCGGCGACGAGGTGGTCGGCGCGGTCCGGCCGCCGGGCGAGCGGGTGCCGGAGGAGCTGCGCAGCCGGCAGCCGTCCATCTTCTCGGTGCTGCGCCGGCTCATCGAGCTCTTCGGGGTCCCCGGCGACCCGCTCTTCGGGCTCTACGGCGCGTTCGCGTACGATCTCGCCTTCCAGTTCGAGCCCATCCGCCTCCGCCTGGAGCGCCCGGCGGATCAGCGGGATCTCGTCCTCTACCTCCCCGACGAGATCGTCGCCGTCGACCACCGCCGCGAGCGCGCGACGCGCACGCGCTACGAGCTGAAGTTCGGCGATCGCTCGACCGAAGGGCTGCCGCGCGAGGGCGCGACGCACGCCTACGTCGGCGCCGACCGCGCGCCCCAGAACGAGTACGCGCCGGGCGAGTACGCCGAGCTCGTCCGGGTGGCGCGCGAGTCCTTCAAGCGGGGCGATCTCTTCGAGGTCGTCCCGGGGCAGACGCTCTACGAGCCGTGCCCGGTCGCGCCCACCGAGCTGTTCTACCGCCTGCGCGAGCGCAACCCGGCGCCCTACGGCTTTTTGATGAACCTCGGCAACGCCGAGTACCTGATCGGCGCCTCGCCGGAGATGTACGTCCGCGTCGAGGGCAATCGCGTCGAGACCTGCCCCATCTCGGGCACGATCCCGCGCGGCAGCGACCCGCTCGCCGACGCCGCGCAGATCGCGCGCCTGCTCGCGTCCGCGAAGGACGAGTCGGAGCTCACGATGTGCACCGACGTCGATCGCAACGACAAGTCCCGCATCTGCGTCCCGGGGAGCGTCCGGGTGATCGGGCGCCGGCAGATCGAGATGTACTCGCGGCTGATCCACACGGTCGATCACATCGAGGGCCGCCTGCGCGACGGCTTCGACGCGCTCGACGCGTTCCTGGCGCACACGTGGGCGGTCACGGTCACGGGGGCGCCGAAGGCCTGGGCCATGCAGTTCATCGAGGATCACGAGCGCTCGCCGCGCGCCTGGTACGGGGCGGCGGTCGGCATCGTCGGCTTCGACGGCAGCATGAACACGGGGCTCACGCTGCGCACGATCCGGGTCAAGGACGGCGTGGCCCAGGTCCGGGTCGGCGCGACGCTGCTCTTCGACTCCGATCCCGACGAGGAGGAGCGCGAGACCCAGGTGAAGGCGTCGGCGCTCCTCGACGCGATCCGGAGGCCTCGCGGCATCGCCACGCCGCCCCCGGCGGCCATCCACCCGGTGCCTGGCGGCACGCGCAAGGTCCTCCTCGTGGATCACCAGGACTCCTTCGTGCACACGCTGGCCAACTACCTCCGGCAGACGGGCGCCGAGGTGATGACGCTCCGCGCCGGCTTCCCTCACGAGGAGCTCGACGCCTACGCTCCCGACCTCGTTGTGCTCTCGCCCGGCCCCGGCACGCCGAGCGATTTCGATCTCTCGGGCACGCTCGCGGCGCTGCTCCAGCGCCGGCTACCCGTCTTCGGCGTCTGCCTCGGCCTGCAGGGGATGGTCGAGCACTTCGGCGGCAAGCTCGGCGTCCTCGACTACCCGATGCACGGCAAGGCCTCGCAGGTGCGCGTGCTCGGCGGGCGCCTCTTCGAGGGGCTGCCGCGCGAGTTCCGCGCGGGTCGCTACCACTCGCTCTACGCGTTGCGCGACGCGCTCCCCGCGTCGCTGAAGATCACGGCCGAGACCGAGGATGGAGTCGTGATGGCGATCGAGCACACGGAGCTGCCCGTCGCGGCCGTCCAGTTCCATCCGGAGTCGATCCTGTCGCAGGACGACAACGTGGGGCTCCGGCTCGTGAGGAACGCGGTCACCGAGCTGCAGCGGAGCGGCGGGCGGTGACGGTCGATCGGTGAAGCGGGGCGCTGGCGGCGAAATGAAAAAGCGCCGCCGGGGCCTCGGGGGGGGAAAGGCCACGCCAGCGGCGCTGAACCAGAATATCAGCATGAGGCGTGCCATGGCGCACTTCCGTCAGGGTCGGGCATTTCGCATGGATGTCCTGGGCGTTCATTTCGGTTCTGCACGAGCAGCGCTGCACACCTGAAATGTGCGAACTGTGCGCCGCCGCCGACGAGGCCCGGGGCGCCCGGGAGCGGCTCAGGCAGGCGTCTCTGGGCTCTCGGTCCGCCGCGTGAAGATCCCCTTGCTGTACGCCATGAAGAAGCCGAGCCGCATCGCGTTGCGCTCCGTGGGGATACCGGGGCTCGCGCTGATGCACGCCAGCAGGCGACCCTGCTCGCGCACCCGCTCCAGGCGGCGGGCGATGAGCGCCTGCTGGACGCCGCGCTCGCGAAACCGGGGGAGCACCGAGGCGCCGAAGAGCGCGGCGCCCTCGCCGGAGATCTCCACGCTGCCGCCGCCGGCGGGCTCGCCGTTCACGAGCGCCAGGTACGAGTCGCATCCGGGGTGCGCGACCACGCGGCGCGTGATCTCGAAGAGCACCGGCGAGATCGGCGCGTCCGCGGGCCGGAAGCCGCTCGTCGCGATCTCGATGAACACCCGGACCTGCGCCTCGTCGCCCGGATCGATGCGCACGATCTCCAGCTCCCCGGGGCCACCATACGACGCCAGCGCGCGGAGGTCCTCGTCCGGCGCGAGCTCGCGCGCCAGCACGTTCTCGAACTCGCGCAGCACGAACCCTCGTTCGGCGAGGCCGCGCACCAGCGATCCGTGCGCGAAGGGGCAGACCTGTATCTGCGGCTCCGCGCCGCGCGCCGCGTAGAACGCCACGAGGTGATCGAGATCCTCGCCGGAGACAGGCCCATCGAGCCCGAGCCCGACAGCGAAGTTTCCCCAGGAGCCCTCTCCATCAAAGGCCATCCACCCGCCCGCGATGGGCTCCGCGCAGGCGACCACGGCGGCGATGCTGACCGCCAGCCGGCGCTCCTCGATCCGGGCGATCTCGGCGTACGACAGCTTCGGCATGGACGTGCACCTCGTTTGCGAGCAGGGCTCGCGCGACACGGTGTCCTCCATCCTAGTCCGATGAGGCCCGGTCTGCGCCGTTTCGTGCAAGCCAGCGCGCGGCAGCGCCGCCCCGGCGGAGCGGACGGAGCCTCTGACGTCGCGCACACGCGCCGTCAGGCGCCTCCGCCGCCCCGCGATCTCCGCTCGCGCGCTCGCGGGCGTTGCGATTATGCTGCGCCGCCATGAGCAGGATCTTCCGTTCACTCCCCCCGGCGGGCACCCACCTCGGCATCGCGTTCTCGGGCGGCCTCGACACGCGCTGCGCGGTGGCGTGGCTCTCGCGCAACGGGCTCAAGGTGCACGCGTACACCGCCGATCTGGCGCAGCCGGACGAGGACTCCCCCGGCGACATCCCGCCGATCGCCCTGCAGCACGGCGCGGTCTCCGCGAAGCTGGTGGACTGTCGCGAGGCGCTCGTCCGCGAGGGCATCCTCGCCATCCAGTGCGGCGCCTTCCACCTCTCGACGGGCGGCAAGAAGTACTTCAACACCACGCCGCTCGGCCGCGCGGTGACCACGACCGCGATCGTCCGCGCGATGCGCGACGACGACGTCCACGTCTTCGGCGACGGCAGCACGCACAAGGGCAACGACATCCAGCGGTTCTACCGTTACGGCATCTTCGTCGACCCCTCGCTCAAGATCTACAAGCCCTGGCTCGATCCGAGGTTCGTGGGAGAGCTCGGCGGGCGCAAGGAGATGAGCGAGTACCTCGAGCGCCACGGGCTGCCCTACCGCATGGGGACGGAGAAGGCGTACAGCACCGACGCCAACGTGCTCGGCGCGACGCACGAGGCGAAGGACCTCGAGCACCTGAACACCGGCATCAAGATCGTCCAGCCCATCATGGGCGTCGCCTCCTTCCGGCCGGAGGTCGCCATCGAGGCCGAGACGGTGACCCTCGGGTTCGAGCGCGGCGTCCCGACGACGATCAACGGCAAGCGCTTCGGCTCCCTGTTCGAGCTGTTCGTCGAGTGCAACCGGATCGGCGGGCGCCACGGGCTCGGCATGAGCGACCAGATCGAGAACCGGGTGATCGACGCGAAGAGCCGCGGCATCTACGAGGCGCCGGGCATGGCCCTGCTCCACGCCGTCTACGAGCGGCTCCTGTCCGCCATTCACAACGAGAACACCCTCGACGTGTACTTCACCCAGGGCAGGCGCCTCGGGCGTCTGCTCTACGAGGGCAAGTGGTACGACCCCGAGGCCATGATGCTGAAGGACGCGCTCTCGCGCTGGATCGCCCCCGGCGTGACCGGCGAGGTGACGCTCGAGCTGCGCCGCGGCGACGACTACAACATCTTGAACACGCGCGCCGACTACATGGCCTATGCGCCGCACAAGCTCTCGATGGAGAAGGTCGAGGAGGCCTATTTCACCCCCGAGGACCGCATCGGCGCGCTCGAGCTCCAGAACCTCTCGGTGACGGACAACCGCCAGTTCCTGATCCACCTCATCGAGAGCACGCAGGCCCTCGGCCCGGGCGGCGCCCCCGCCATCGGCGAGCTGCTCGGCGGCGACAAGCCGAAGGAATGAGCCGGGGCGGCGCCGCTGAGGCTGAGCGGAGGCCGCGCCCCGGCTCCGCTCACGCCGCGCCGCGCCGCGCCGGACGAGGTTGCGCCCGGCACCTGCCTGGGTCACGAGGAAGGTGCGAACGCCGGCCCGCCCGAGCGGTGCCGGCCCAGGGAGGTGGTCATGAAGGCGCTCATCATCCAGGCACTCGCCGCGGGCCTCGCGGTCCTCGTCGGAACGAAGATCCTGCCCGGCGTGCGGATCCGAAAGACCCAGACGGCGCTCGTCGTCGCCGCCGTGTTCACCGTCCTCAACCTGCTGCTCGGCTGGCTCGTGAAGTTCCTGGTCGCGGTGGCGCTCCTGCCCGCCGCCATCCTCACGCTGGGCCTTGCGTATCTCTTCTTCGGCCTCGTCGTGAACTCGGTGCTGATCTACGTCACCGACAAGCTCATCGACGATTTCGAGATCCGGGGGCTAGGGCCGCTCTTCGGCACGGCGGCCCTCATCTCGTTCGCAGGATGGCTGTTGCCGCGCATCTTGTGAGCCTTCGCAGCCCTCGCCCGGGCGGCGTCTACCAGAGCTGGTGAACCCGAGGCCGGAGCCGCCGGTCGTAGATCTCGCGGATCTTCGCCATCGTCTCCTCTGGCACGGGCAGAAGGTCCGCCGCGCTCGCGTTCTCGTCCACCTGCTCGGGCCGCTTCGCGCCGGGGATCACGCACGTCACCGCGTCCTGCATCAGGATCCAGCGCATCGTCCACGCGCCCATGCTCACGCCGGCGGGCACGAGCGGGCGGAGCTCGTCGACGACCTCGAGGCCCAGGTTGTAGTCGACGCCCGAGAACGTCTCGCCCTTGTCGAACGCGGCGCCCTCGCGGTTGAAATTGCGGTGATCGTCGGCCGCGAACCGGGTCGCCGCGCTCATCTTCCCGGTGAGCAGCCCCGAGGAGAGCGGCAGTCGCGCCAGGACCCCGACCTGCCGGCGCTTCGCCTCGGGGAAGAAGAGCTCGGCCGGGCGCTGCCGGAGGACGTTGTAGATGATCTGCACCGACTGCACGCCGGGGTACTCGATGGCCTTGAGCGCCTCTTCCACCCGCTCGACGCTGACGCCGTAAAACCGGATCTTGCCTGCCTTCACGAGCCCATCGAGGGCGTCGAACACCTCGGGCCGGTAGTAGACGTCCGTCGGCGGGCAGTGCAGCTGGACGAGGTCGAGCGCGTCCGTCTCGAGGTTCTTCAGGCTGCGCTCGATGAAGGCCGTGAGGTTCCCCTCGGTGTAGCCTGCCGCCGTGTGCGGGCTCAGGCGCCGGCCCGCCTTCGTCGCGACGACGATCTCCTCGCGCCGCTCGCGCCTGAGCCGCGCGAGCAGCCGCTCGCTCCGGCCGTCCCCGTACACGTCCGCGGTGTCGAAGAAATTCACGCCTCGATCGACGGCCCGGTGCAACGCCGCGAGCGACTCCTTGTCGTCGACGTCGCCCCAGGTGCCCCCGATCGCCCAGGCCCCGAAGCTCACCGAGGAGACGCGGAAGCCCGTCCTGCCAAGAGATCGATACTCCATGGCGGCGCATACAACCAGATTTCCCCCGCCACGGCGAGCGTGGCCGCGCTCAGGCGGGCTCGGCCCCGCGGCGGCGGTGCGCGCGCTTGCTGCGCTCGACGAGCGCGACGAGCTCCTCGCGCGTGACCCCGAGCCGCGCCGCCGTCCGGTGCGCGAGCGAGGTCCGGGCCACCCCGTCGACGAACTGGTATGTCGGCCACTGCTGCGCGTCGAGCTCGACCTGCAGGAACACGAGCCGATCGACCGGCCGCTCCCGCTCGAGCCGCGCCGCGAGCTCGAGGAAGTGCGTCGTGATGAAGGCCTGAGGGCGGAGCTCCGAGAGGAGCGAGATCACGAGCTGGAAGATCTCCTCGCCCTCCGACGGGTTCGTGCCCGAGCAGAGCTCGTCGAGCACCACCATGTCGCCGACCTGCATCGCCTCGAACAGCGACCTGATGCGGAGCAGCTCCATCCCGAGGCGGCCCTCGCTCTGATCGGCCTGCGCCTGCTCGATCAGCGACACGAAGAGCCCGTGGCACGGCGAGAGGCGCGCCTCCGCGGCCGGCACGAAGAAGCCCGCCTGCCCCATCATCTGGGCCAGCGAGAGCGCCTCGAGCAGCCGGGTCTTCCCCCCCGAGTTCGGCCCGGTCACGATGACGGTCGCGTCGTGGTGATCGGTCGCGATGTCGCACGGGACCGTGCTCGCCGAGCTCGCCAGGAGCAGCGGGTTGAACAGCCCCTTGAGCTCGCGCCCAGGGCTCCCGCCGCGCGCGCCGTGCGCGCCGCCCGACGAGCCCGGCGAGGCGAGCTCGGGCAGACAGACGGAGAGCCCGGCCGCGCGGGCGCGGTCGCGCAGCGCGAGGCCGGCGAGGTAGAACTCGAGATCTCCGAGCAGCTGGACGAGCGCGACGAGATCGTCCTCGATGCCGTCGAACACGCTGTTGACGTGGCGGGCGAGCAGCTCGTCGTCGCTGAACCGGTACCCCCTCCACAGCATCACGAGCTTCGTGACCAGGCGCCCGAGCGGCGACTGGTGGAAGCGGTTCTCGCTGTTCTCGCGGATCGACAGGGCGCGCAGATCGCGGACATGGCCGTCGGAGCCGACGCGGATCCGGACGTCCAGCGTCGCGATCTCCTCGTCGTACGCGAGCAGATCCGCGAGGCGGCGGTACCCCTCGCCCTCGCGCACGGCCGCGCCGAACGCCGAGAGCCGCGACAGGCCCGAGCGAGCGCCCGCGAACCCACCGGCGAGCGCGTCGAACGCGTCCTTGGCGGCGGCGAGGATGTCCAGCCGGCGCCGGCTGCCTTCGCCGCGAGAGATGGGGATCGTCTCGATCTGGCGCACCCAGCGGCGCAGCGCCGCGTAAGCGCGCTCGAGATCGCGGCGCTGCGCCTCCGACCCGGTGAGCTCCCGGAAGATCGCGCGCCGGAGCTCGACGGTGTCGCGATCGCTCGGCGGCTGGGAGAGGGCGCGGCCCAGCAGCGCCGGGCTCGGGATGTACGTGCGGCCTTCGCTCGTGAAAGGGAGGCAGCCCACGATGAGCTCGCGCAGGAAGACGTGCTGCGCGAAGCGGGCGGGATCCCACGTCGACGCGGGCAGCGAGGCCGACTCGACGTGCCGATCGAACGCCCCCGCGGGCGCGCCGCCCGCGAACGCGAACGCCAGCGACTCCTTGACCGCCCGCGCGTCGACCCGGAGCGCCGGCCGGTGCGAGAGGAGATCGGGCGCGGAGCGCTGTCCTGGCGGGGCGTCAGGCAGGACGGGTTCCGGCGGCGCCGCGCTCACGACCTCGAGCCTACTACGATGCGTCGGGCCGGAGCGCTCGTCCGGTGTCCGGTGCCGCCGCTGCGCGGTGGCCAGGGAGGGTCTCGGCATGCCCCCGTCGACACGCGCGGCGCGCCGTTGTTCCCGGGCGGCCGGGAACGACCGAGTTCCTGGCACGACGTCTGCCTCGGTGTGCGCCCGGAGATGCACCATGAGCTATCGCTGCACGATGAGCAGAATACGCTGGTTCTCCGGCCCAACCGTCCTCGCGCTCGCGCTCGCCGGCACGGCCTGCAGGAGCGAGAGCGAGAGAGCTGAAGGAGCGGTCCGCGAGCCCGGTGACCAGACGATCAGGAGAGGCGAACCGCCTCCGGGCCCGGACCAGACGCCCGGCAAAGACCTGCGCGAGCAGGCCGGGCGCGTGGGCGAAAAGGCGGAGCAGCTCGCCCAGGAGGGCAAGGAGCTCGGCAAGGAGGCGCGAGAGCAGGCCGGGCGCGCGGGTGACAAGGCAGAGCAGCTCGCCCGGGAGGGCCAGCAGCTCGGCCAGGAGACGCGCGAGAAGGCCGAGCAGCTCGCCGAGCGCGGGCGCCAGGCGGGCCGCGATGTCGGCGACCAGATGAACAGGGTCGGCGAGCAGACCGGCGCGCTCAAGGACGACCAGGGCGCGCGCCCGCAGTCGGCGCCGCCTGCCGCTCCCAAGGACAAGGCCGCGCCGCAGCCCCCGCAACAGGGCCAGGCCGAGGGAGCCAAGAAGCAGGAGGGAAATGCCGCCGCGATGACGCGCGACGAGTGGACGCAGGCAGCGAAGGACAACGACTATCAGGTCACCTTCGGCCGTGACGGCTCGGTCATCGCCACGAAGGAGGCGAAGCGGACCGGCGCGCGCCCGTCCGACGAGACGCTCCGCAACGCGGTCGGCGGCAAGCTCGCGGAGAGCGATCATGACGCGGTGAAGAAGCTGCACGTCACGGTGCGCGACGGCGTGGTCACGCTGCAAGGCACCGTCGCCAGCGTGAAGGAGGCGACCGAGGCGGTGAAGGAGGCAATGGACGCCGATGGCGTCACCAAGGTGATCTCCTACATCCGTCACGGCTCATGACGCCCTGAGGCCGTCGACCTGGCCGCAGTCAAGGCGGTGCCCCCGGTCGCCGCCGAGCGGATGCCCCCCGGATCACCCGCCTTCCGCCCCCCCTCTGCCCCATCCCGAGCCGCAGCAGAGCGGCGGTCACCCGCACAGGAGACGGGCCCAGATCGGCGTTTTCGGCGCGGAAGCGCACTCCCGTGCGCTGAGCACCGAAAACGCCGAGGTGGGCCCGTATCCGAAGCGGGTGCCCGCCGCTCTAGTGGGTGAAGTTTTTGGGGCGGAGCTTTACGGAGCGCTCCACGGCCTCCGCGGGTGAGAGCGCCAGCATGAGCGTCTCATCGAAGCAGTCGGACCTCGAGACGACGACGACCTGCGTGCCCACGGGCAGCTCGGTCTTGAGCGGCGTCTTGCCGAGCGTCTTTCCCTTCCAGCTCACGGTCGCGTCGGGCGGATCGCTCGCGATCGTCACGCTCGCCCTGGGGCCCTCCTCGGGCTTCTTCTCGACGGTCTCCCCGGCCTCGGCGCCGCGCGAGGCGACCACGGCCGCAGGAGCATCGAGGGCGGGCGCGTGCTGGTTCGCGACGTGAACCGCGCCACCGACCAGCGCGACCAGCGCGGTCAGGGCGGACGCGCCGATGAGGTAGCCGCGCTTCGAGGCCGACACGGGCCCCGACGTTGTCGCTCGCAGGCTCACCGAGTCGCTCACGGGGGTCCTGGGCCGCTCGACGCCCGACGCCCGCTCGAAGCCCGACACGCGCTCGACGCCCGACCGGCTGGACTCCCCGACATAGGGCAGCCTGCTGCCCGAGCCGGAGCCCGAGGGAGCCATCGCGACGCCGATGCCGCTCATCGTCACCTGGCTGGAGGCGTCGCTCAGCAGCGACGCGCTGGCCACCCGCTCGATCTGCGCCTTGATCTGCTGGCGTATGGAGGCCCGGCTCTCGGCGAAGATCCCCCGCATGCAGGCGCCGAGGAACTCGCTGCGGACGTCCTCGCCCGACCACTGAAGGTAGTTCTCGAGCACATCGCACATCTCCTGCGCCGTCGCGAAGCGCCTCGATGGCTCGCGATCGAGGGCCCTCGCGGTGATCTGATCGAGCGCGATGGGGATGCCCGGAACGACGGTGGAGAGCCGCGGTATCTTCCCCAGCAGGAGCTGGTGCATCACGGTGATCTGATCGCCCTCGAACAGCCGCCGCCCGGCGAGGAGCTCCCAGAGCACGACGCCGACCGCGAAGATGTCCGCCCGGCGGTCCACCGTCTTGCCCGCCGTGACCTGCTCGGGCGCCATATACGTCAGCTTGCCCTTGAAGGTCCCGCTCTCGGTGCTGGAGGCGTTGACGGCGGCCTTGGCCACGCCGAAATCCACGAGCTTCACCGCGCCGTCGTACGTGATGAAGATGTTGTGCGGCGAGACGTCGCGATGCACGATGCCGAGAGGCCGACCGTCGAAATCGCAGAGCTCATGCGCGTAATGGAGCCCGCGCAGCACCTCGGCCACGATCCGGATCCACGTGCCGCGGACGAGCCCGCCCGTGCCGGACTCCCGCTCGACAGCCGCCTTCATGACGCGCTTCAGCGGCTGGCCCTCCAGGTACTCCATCACAATGAAATAGCCGTCCCGATCGCTGCCGACCTCGTAGGTCTGGACGACATTCGGGTGGTTCATGCGAGCCGAGAGCTTGGCCTCGTCCATGAACATGAGGACCTGGCGATCCTCCTCGTCCCCGGAGCTGCGGAGACGCTTGACGACGACCAGCTTGTTCACCGAGGCGGGCCCGTGAGCCATCGCGAGGAAGACGTCCGCCATCCCGCCGCGGCCGAGCTTCGCGATGGGACGATACCGGCCGAGCCCAAGCTGGGTCGGTGTGTCTCTCAAGATCGACGCTCCGTGTTCTCCGATCACACTCACCTCAGTGTGCAAAATCCGATAATTGTGCGTCCGAGTCAATGCGAAGAGTTTGCGTCCTCGCCATCAAGGAAAACATGCTCCAATGAAGTGAATGGCCTACAATCGTATGAGCAAGAGCGGCAAGAGACGACATCCAAACACACGCACACACGCGCATTCACGAACACCGCACCCCCGCACGTAGGTCCCGCGCTGCGCTTTGGCTGCTGCGCGTTACCTGCTGCGCGTTACCTGCTGCGCGTTGGGTGCTTCGTGCGCAATTCGCCGCTGGCCGGGAAGGGGCCGTGCCGCCGAGCCCTGAGGTGACTCCCTTCCCGGTAGCGCCCGCGCAAGGTCGATCGCATTGCAAACACGGGGTCTGCTGCGGGCGTTGATGGAAACGTAACAAGGGATACGCCACGTGCAATCCGTCGCGACACGATCGCACGAAATTTCCGCGACGTTCCGCGCCGGACGCAATACGCCACGCGCAACCGGCGCGGCTCGATGACGATGACGATGACGAGGAGGACGGTGACGCCTGCGAGCGAGGCGCCGCCGCTCAGCCGCTCAGAGCTTCCAGAGCGCGCAGCCCCAGTGGACGCCGGTCCCGAGCGCGAGCACCATGGCGAGCTGCCCTTTCTTCACCCTTCCGGCGCGCATCTCCTCGTCGATGAGGATGGGCACGGTGGCGCCGCTCGTGTTGCCGAATCGATCGATGTTGCTCGGGAGCTTCTCGACGGGCACGCCGAGGTCCTTGCGAATGTGCTCGTTGATCCGGCCGTTCGCCTGGTGCGCCAGGAACACGTCGATCTGCTCGATCGCGAGGCCCTGAGAGGCGCAGAGCTCCCGCGCCGTCGCCGGGAGCTTGGTCACCGCGAACTTGAAGAGCTCGCGGCCATCCATGCGGGGGATATGCAGATCCTCGTCGAACGACGTCGGCTTCCAGTACGGGCGCGAGCGGAAGCCGCCGCCCGGCACGAAGAGGAGCTCGGCGAAGCGTCCATCGGAGCAGATCTTGTTGCCGCGCAGGCCCGCGTCGCGATCGGTCGCGCGGAGGACGAGCGCCCCCGACCCGTCCCCGAACAGGACGGCGAGGTTCCGGTGGCGGTCGGCGTGCGCCCGCGCCTCCGGCGTCGCGGAGCGGCCATTCTTCGGGTCGAGCGCTCCCCAGTCCTCCCAGGGCATGAAGCCGGCGTGCGCCTCTGCGCCCACGAACAGGATGGTCTTGGCGGCCCCGGTCTGGATCAGCCCGTCGATCGTCTGGAGGCCGAACAGCATCGCGGCACACTGCTGCCGGATGTCGAGCGCGGGGACGCCCGGAATGCCCAGCTTCGCGCCGAGCAGCGCCCCGGAGCCAGGGAAAATATAGTCCGGCGTCATCGTGGCAAAGAGGATGTAATCGATCTCCGACGGCGCGATGCGCGCCGACTCGATCGCGCGCTTCGCCGCTTCGCACGCGAGATCGCTCACCCCCACGCCGTCCGGCGCGTAATGGCGCTGGCGGATACCGGAGCGCTGGTAAATCCACTCGTCGGAGGTCGTGATCACCCGCGCGAGGTCGTCGTTGGTGACAGGTTCTCCGGGCACGTAGTGGCCCGTCCCGATGATCTCAAATCCAATCTTTGTCACAGAAGTGCCTTACCTGAACCGCAGGCGCGCCGCGACCGGGAACCGCACACCCGCACACGACCGCGCCCGGCCGCCTCGCGCCGCAGCGCGGCGGGCGGTGGTCACGCTCATGAGCTCGCCGGGACGTTGCACCCTGCTTGACGGAAACGCGCCGCCTCGATAGCCTGCCAGCCGCTCTGGCGGCGTTGTACCCGCCCCCGTCGTCGGCGGCCGCCGGGCGCCGCGATCATCGTCGGCGGGCGGCCCAGCTGCAGATGGGGCAGCCGGTCATGTCGTGGCGCAGCGCCGGGCAGTGCTCGCGGCCGAAGTAGATGAGCTGCAGGTGGAGCTTGTTCCACTGCTCGGGCGGGAACGTGCGCTTCAGGTCGCGCTCCGTCTCGACGACGTCCCTTCCGGACGACAGCCCCCAGCGGAACGCGAGCCGGTGAATGTGGGTATCGACCGGGAAGGCGGGGTGGCCGAAGGCCTGCGCCATGACCACCGAGGCCGTCTTGTGACCGACCCCCGGGAGGGCCTCCAGGGCCTCGAACGAGGCGGGGACGACGCCGCCGTGCTCGGTCGCGATCCGCTCGCTCAGCGCCTTCAGGTGCCGCGCCTTGGTGGGCGCGAACCCGATCCTCCGGATGAGCTGGGCGATCTCCTCGGTGGGCACCGCCGCCATGGCCGCGGGCGTCCGGGCGCGCGCGAGGAGCGCCGGCATCACCGCGTTGACCATCTTGTCCGTCGTCTGGGCGCTGAGCATCACCGCGACGAGCAGCGAATACGGATCGTCGTGGGCCAGCGGAATGGGCGGGGCCGGGTACAATCGGTCGAGGATCTCGGCGATCCTCGCGGCTTTCTCGGCGCGCTTCACGGCGGCCAGGGCAGCCCGTAGAACGAGAGCAGATCGCCGAGCTCTTCATCGGAGAGGACCTCGCGCGAGAAAGGCGGCATCTGCCCGCCGTAGCCGACGAACCCGCCGTGCCGGACCTTCTCGATGAAGACCAGCCGCCGGTCGGCCTCCGTGTACTCGCCGAGCGGGTGCTCCTCCAGCGTCTTGTCGGGCAGCGCCGGCGCCCGCGCCACGAGCCGGCCTTCCCCCGAATGGGCGCGCCCGTGGCACGAGGCGCAGGCGCGCTCGTGGATGCGCCCGCCCGCGGCCGCGTCGCCAGCCGGGATCTGGCTCAGCTCGTAGACCGGCGTGAAGGGGACGGCCTCGGCCGCGCCTGCATCGCCGGGCAGCGACTCCAGGTAGGCATAGATCGCCTGCGCGGCGTCGTCGTCCGCCGTCCAGGGCAGGTCCTTCGTCATGAAGTAATAGAGGCAATGGTTGATCGCGCCGAGGAGCTCGACCTCTTGCCCGCCCCAGTAATGCGGGCGCTCGACGGCGCCGGCCAGCGGGGCGCCCGGGAGCATGGCGTCGCCCGCGTCGCCGGCGACAGCTTCATGGCACGTCGCGCAGGAATAGCGATTGAAGCGCGTCTCCGCGATCGACGGGTCCCGGAAGAGCGCCGCGCCGTGGTCGACGGCCGTCGCGTCGACGACCTTCGTCTCGGGATCACCCGGACAGCCGCAGAGGAGCGCCGCGCACGCGAGCGCGGCCGCAAGGCTGACGGGCGCCCTCACGGCGCCTCCGGCGCGACGCGCACGAGCCCGTCGGGATAGAGGCCCACCTCCGTGTCGCTGAGCGTCTCCAGCGTCTCTGGATCGAGCCGGAGCACCCTGCCGGGCGTCGCGCTCCTGTCGCCCTCGCAGACGAGGAAGAGCCCGTGCTCCTCGTCGAGCTGCGCGAGGTGCGGCCGCATGCATTCGTCGGCGATGTTCCGGGTGACGACGCCGTCGTCGTCCGCGGTCACGCCGATCCTCACGATGGTGTCGGGCACCTGGGTCGGCACATAGATGGCGCTCCCGTCGGGGGTCCACGCGGGGAAGTAGGGCGCGCCGATCGTGAGGATCTTCCGGGAATCGTCGAACGTCTCCGACGCGACGTCGAAGAAGCGCACGTCCCTGCTCTCCGTGCTGCTCACGGCGATGGTCTTCCCATCGGGCGACATGACGGCGGCGTAGGGCCCGTAGTTGTTGGCATGGGGCGACGGGCTGGAGGTGGACCCCACCGGCACGCGCTTCACCTCGGCGGAAGGGTCCGTCAGGTCGACGATCGCGAGCACGTCCTCACCGTAACAAGCGACGTAGGCGCGGGCGCCGTCCGGGCGCGAGAGGGCGATTCCGTGGGCGGCCATGCAGACCGGGATGAACTCCGGCTCGGGCGACCCCGAGAGCAGGACCTCCTCGGGATCGATCACCGCGAGGGACGAGCGCGCCGCCTCGGCGTCGCCCGGGTTGTCGAGCACGCGTTTCAGATCGAAATGAGAGACGACCACGCGCTTGCCGTCCTCCGAGATCACGATATCGCCCGGGTTGGCCTCGACGCGCACCTGCCCGAGGATGCGCAGATCGTCGAGCGCGAGCTTCTGGACGTAGCCCGCCACCACGCTCCCGCCGTGCACCGCGTGGGGGCCGATCGCGCCGGCGATGTCAGGGTACGACAGCGCGACGTAAACGGCGCCGCCCTCGGCGTCCACGGCCACATGGTGAGGCCCGTCGATCGTCACGGGATCGCGGCCCACGGGGTGGACGCCGAACCGCTCCCCGGTCGCGAGCGAGACGAGAGAGATCGTATCGGAGAGGCTATCGCTCACCAGGCCCATCCCGCCCTCCGGAATCGTGATCTCGGGGAGTCGGTCCGGATACGCGTCGCCTTCGTAGGCCCTGTAGCGGTATTCGATGATGGGCTCGGGATCGCTGCAGCTCACCAGCATCGCCGCCGCGAGCGCGCAACCCAGGAATCGCGAAATGACCATAGATGACCTCGAGACGAGCGCCTCCGGCTCGGACGCGCCGCATCCTAGCAGCCGCCGGCGCGCCGGCCGGCGGCTCCGCCCTACCATGGCTCGGCTCGCTCGTACGCCTCGACGTGACGCTCGGCCGACGTCCGCCGCCGCGCGGCGCGATGTGGGACGTACTACGCGCGTTCTGCGCTCTCTCTTCCTCGGTCGGCGCCGGCCCCCAACGGCAGCGCTACCGCTCGAGTGAACATTTCTTGATCGGGCGCTGTGGTGTTGTCATGTAAGGAAGCGATGAGCCAGACACGAGCGGTGGGCATCGCAACATGGGAGCCCGGTCGGCGGAGGATCGCGCGAGCGCGCCCAGGTCGCCCCGCGGCGCGCTTCTTCCTTGCATCCCTCGCGCTCGCGGCGTGCGCCGGGGAGGAGTCCATCGCTCCGGCGCCGCTCCCTGCGCCGGTCCCGCTGCCAGCGCTCAGCGGCGCGCCGCTGACGACCGCTCGCACCTGGGCGCCGCGCGCCGCGGTGGCCGATCCGCCGGACAGGAACCCCGCGGTCCCGGCGGAGATCGAGCAGATGCTCGCGGAGGGCTACGGCGAGCTCGAGGGCGGGCCGGGGCAGCCGCTCGCCCCGGCGACGCTCGACGACACCCCTCCACCGCCGCGCGGCGAGCGGCCGACGCTCCTGACGAGGTTCGTCCACCTCGCCGACACCCAGCTCGCGGACGACGAGTCGCCCGCTCGGCTGGCGATCTTCGACTCGCCCGGCGTGTTCGCGTCGGCGTTCCGCCCGCAGGAAGGGCACGAGTGCCGGATCCTCAACGCCGCCGTCCGCACGATCAACGCGCTCCATCGCAGCGCGCCGATCGACTTCGTCCTGCTCGGCGGCGACAACGCCGACAGCGCGCAGACGAACGAGATCGCGTGGTTCTCGGCCATCCTCGACGGCGCCGAGCGCGTCGAGTGCGACTCGGGCGCTGACGACGATCCCGAGCCAGGCCCCGACAACGATCCCAAGGATCCGTTCTTCGCCGAGGGGCTGCTCGTGCCCTGGCGATGGGTGACCGGCAACCACGATGTCCTGCACCAGGGGAACTTCCCGGTGCACACGCGCGCCGAGCTCGCGACGGGGAGCTGGTCGGACGGCGGGACGCGCGACTGGTCTCTCCCCGGCGCTCCGGTGATCACGGGCGAGGTCGTCCCCGACCCGAGGAGAGCGCTCCTGAGCCGCCCCGAGGTGCTCGATCGGGTCGCGGCGACCGGCGACGGGCACGGGATCGGGCCCGACGAGCGCGCGTACGGCAAGGCGTTCTACGAGTTCGACATGAAGGACACCCCCCTTCGCGTCATCGTGCTCGATACGGCCGCCGAGACGGGCGGGCCGAACGGCGTGATCCTCCAGGACGACGTCGATCGGTTCATCCGTCCCGCGCTCGACCGCGCGAAGCGCGAGCGCAGGTGGGTCATCCTCACGTCCCACCACGCGTCGCGCTCGCTCGGGGACGGCTCCTTCGCCGCGACGGGCACCCCCGCCGTGCCCGGCGCGATCGACGTCGATGCGTGGCAGTCGCTCGTCGGCGGCTACGACAACGTCCTGCTCCACCTCGCCGGACACACCCACGTGCACCGGGTGACCCGGGTCTCTCCAGCCGGCGGGCACGCGTACTGGGAGCTCGAGACCTCAGCGCTCGCCGACTACCCCCATCAGGTCCGCGTCATCGAGATCTGGGACGAGGACAACGGCTTCCTCGCCATCCGGGGCGCCGCCCTCGACTACGCCGTCGACGACGACCCGATCGCCGCCGAAGGGCGCCGCCGGGCCGTCGTGGACGTCACCTCCGGCTTCGGCGACGACGGCCGCGGAGAGCCCTCGTGGCGCAACGTCGAGCTCTCGATCGCGCGGCCCGACTGACCTCGCGCGCCGCGCGCCGGCCTCGCGCGGGCGGCCCCGGCCGTCGCTCATCCGCCGTCGCGCAGCGGCACCGTCTCCCGCAGCTCGATCGACAGCGGGGGTCCGCCCCCGCTGCGGATCGCGGCGGCCATCGTGTGCCGCGCCGAGGGCTGGTAGAGCGCGAACTGCCAGGCCGAGCGGTCGTCGCCGAGCCGAGGATCGAACGAGATGCCGATCGAAGGGCCATCGTCCAGGTGGAACGAGAACTGATCGAGCGGGATCGCGAGCCCCATCCCGCGCGCCTTGATGTACGACTCCTTGAGCGTCCAGTACTCGAAGAAGCGCGCGCGCTGCCTCTCCGGCGGCAGCGCGCGCAGCGCCCTCACCTCGCCCGGCGAGAAGAAGCGATCGGCGATGTCCACCGCGCCGCTCGCGCGCTCGGTGTCCTCGACGTCGACGCCCACGTCGCGATCCAGCGCGACCAGGCAGGCGATCAGCCCCCGCGTGTTCGACAGGTTGAACCGGATCGGCGGCACGCCCGGAGGTCCGGCGATCTGCGGGCGGCCGAACTCGTTCCGGACGAACGACCACGCCTCGGGCGCGACGTTCGCGTACTTCGAGAGGACCGTGCGCACGAGGGCGCGGGTGAGCAGGTACTCGTGCCGGTTCTCGGCGAACAGGAAGCGCGCCTGCTGCGCCGCCTCGTCAGGCGCCATCAGCCGGTGGTACGCCTCGAGCAACGCCTCGTCGCGAGCCGAGTCGCAGAAGACGTACCAGAGGTGCGCGGCGCCGGGGCCGATCGTGAGCATCTACATCATCCTCGGCGGCGCCGCGCCTGCAGGGCCCGGCAGGATCTCCCGAAGACAGCTGTCGGCGCTGCGCTCGACGGGCCGCTGGCGCGGGTATCCGAACGACACCTCCTCGAAACGAACACCGTCGATCCAGTCGGTGCGGGGGATGTGGAGGTGCCCTGACACGACCACCCGCGCGCGGAACCGCGTGTGCCAGTCGTGCGTGCGCCGCGTCCCGCACCAGATCGAGAAACGCGGGATGTGCCGCAGCCGCACGAGCTCTTCGCGCAGCGGGAAGTGGTTGATGAGCACCGTGGGGCGCCCCTCGATCGCGCCGAGGCGGGCCTCCGTCGCGGCGAGGCGGGCCCGGCACCACGCGGGCCGGCTCGCGTAGGGGGCCGGGTCGAGCAGCTCCTCGTCGCTGCAGAGGACGCCGCTCTCCATCGCCCACGCCACCGCGTCGCGCTCGGGCACGCCGTCCGGCCGGAAGCTGTAGTCGTAGAGCAGGAACATCGGCGCCAGCACGTGCGGTCCGCCCTCGCCGTCCCAGATCGCGTAGGGGTCCTCCGGCGTGAGCACGCCGCGGCTCCGACACAGCTCGACCAGCCGCTCGTACCGGGCCTGGCCGCGCGGGCCGCCGCGCTCACTCGGCATCGTATAGAGCTCGTGGTTGCCCGGCGTCCACACGAGCCGCTTGAACCGCGGACCCAGGGTCTCGAGGACGTAGATGAGGTGCTGCTCCGTCTCCCCGAGATCACCGGCGAGGATGAGCCAGTCGCTCGGCCGCGGCGTCATGCGCTCGATGGCCCACCGGTTCTCCGCATACCCGACGTGGAGATCGCTGAGTGCGAAGAGCTTCATCCGAATACCGCGCCGCCGGGGGCCGGACCGGCGAGCCGGCCGCCCCCACCCACACCACGGCCGACGACGGGCGTCCACTGCCGAGCGCCGCCGCCGGGCGGAGCGGTCCCCGGGGCAAGGCGACTGCCCTCCCCCATTTTGGGCCCGGTTCCGCGGCTCCTGGCGCGCCGCATTAAACTAGGGCTCCAATCCTTGTGCCATCTGTGCTACGCGCGTGTGAAGTCAGCACCATGCCTCTGCCCCAACGACAAGGTCTTTACGATCCGGCTTTCGAACACGACGCATGCGGTCTCGGATTCGTCGCCACGCTCCGCCGTGAAGCGACGCACGAGGTCGTTTGCCAAGCGCTCGAGATCCTCGAAAATCTAACCCATCGCGGCGCCGCTGGCTGCGACCCCTGCACCGGCGATGGCGCGGGCGTCCTCCTCCAGATCCCGCACGAGCTGTACGCCACGTCCCTGGCCGCCCTTGGCATCGCGCTGCCTGCTCCCGGCGACTACGCCGTCGCGACGGCGTTCTTCTCCCAGCTCCCGTCGCGGCGCCGCCAGTGCGAGGCGATCCTCGAGGCCGCGGTCGTGCACCACGGACAGCGCGTCCTCGGCTGGCGCGACGTCCCCATCGACGACGCGGCGATCGGCCCGACCGCGCGTGACTCGCGCCCCGCGATCCGCCAGCTGTTCATCGGCAGGGTCGCGCCGCGCCAGTCCTTCGAGCAGGTCCTGTATGCGATCCGCAAGCGCGCCGGCCGCGCCGCCAACGCCGACGACTTCTACATCACGTCGTGCTCGTCGCGGACGGTCGTCTACAAGGGCCTGATGCTCGCGGAGCAGGTCGCGGCGTTCTACCCCGATCTGTCCGACAAGCGCACCGTGTCGCGGCTCGCGATGGTGCACTCGCGCTTCTCCACGAACACCTTCCCCACGTGGGAGCGCGCGCACCCGTACCGGGTCATCGCGCACAACGGCGAGATCAACACCGTGCGCGGCAACACCGCGTGGATGTCGGCGCGCGAGGCGCTGCTGAAGAGCGATGTCTTCGCGAACGCGATCGAGGACTTCAAGCCGATCATCCGCCCGGGCGGCTCCGACTCGTCCGCGCTCGACAACGTGGTCGACTTCCTGCTCGCGAGCGGCCGCTCGCTGCCCCACGTGATGATGATGCTCGTGCCCGAGGCCTGGGCGCTCGACCCGGACATGTCGGCCGAGAAGAAGGCGTTCTACGAGTACCACGGCTGTCTGATCGAGCCGTGGGACGGCCCCGCGGCGCTGTGCTTCACGGACGGACGGCTGATCGGCGCGACGCTCGACCGGAACGGGCTGCGCCCCGCGAAGTACGTCGTGACGAGCGACGGGCTCGTCGTGCTCGCGAGCGAGTTCGGCGTCCTCGACATCGAGCCGGCGCGCGTGATCCAGAAGGGGCGCCTCCAGCCGGGCAAGATGTTCCTCGTCGACACGACCGAGGGTCGCGTCGTCAGCGACGACGAGATCAAGCGCCGCGTCGCGACGCAGAAGCCCTACGCGGCGTGGGTCGCCGAGAACAAGATTGATCTGCGCGCCCTCGAGGACGTGCCGAGCCTCTACACCATCCCGCACGCGGACCTCCGGGGCCTGCAGCAGGCGTTCGGCTACACCGAGGAGGACCTGCGGATGATCCTCGGGCCGATGGCCACCCTCGGCGAGGAGCCGGTGGGCTCGATGGGCATCGACATCCCGCTCGCCGTGCTCTCCGAGAGGCCCCAGCTGCTCTTCCGCTACTTCAAGCAGCTGTTCGCGCAGGTCACGAACCCGCCGATCGACCCGCTCCGCGAGGAGATCGTGATGTCGCTCGTGAGCTGCGTCGGCGGCGAGGGCAACCTCCTCGAGGAGACGCCCCGCCAGTGCCGGATGCTCGAGCTGCCGCACCCGATCCTCACGCAGGACGACCTGTCGAAGCTGCGGAAGAACGTCTTCCCCGACTTCCGCGCGGCCACGCTGCCCATGTACTTCCCGGTCGACGGCGACCCGGAGGACAACCTGCGCGCCGCGCTCGCGAAGCTCTGCAAGGACGCGAGCCGCGCGATCGCCGACGGCGCGAGCATCCTCATCCTCAGCGACCGCGGCATCGACGAGACGCTCGCCCCCATCCCGAGCCTGCTCGCGGTGGGCGCCGTGCACCACCACCTCATCAACGAGGGGGCGCGCACGCGCGCGGGCATCATCGTCGAGACCGGCGAGGCGCGCGAGGTCGGCCACATCGCGCTGCTCATCGGCTACGGCGCCGGCGCGGTGAACCCGTACCTCGCGTTCGAGTCGATCGCGGCGATGTGCCGCGACAAGACCCTCGGCGCCGACCTCTCGCCGACCGCGGCGGGCTCGCGGTACGTGAAGGGGCTCAAGAAGGGCATCCTGAAGATCATGTCGAAGATGGGGATCAGCGCGCTCTCCAGCTACCAGGGCGCGCAGATCTTCGAGGCGATCGGCATCGATCAGCTCGTCATCGACGCGTACTTCACCGGCACGGCGTCGCGCGTCCGCGGCGTCGGGCTGCGCGAGATCGCGGAGGAGGCGCTCGCGCGCCACCACGCGGCCTACGGCGAGCGGGCGCGCGCGCACCTCGACGTCGGCGGCCACCACCACTTCCGCGTGTCCGGCGAGCGGCACCTCTGGACGCCGCAGTCGATCGCGTCGCTCCAGCGGGCGGTCCGCCTCGACGACGCGAAGAGCTACGCCGAGTACGCCTCCATCATCAACGAGCAGCAGGAGCACCCGATGTCGCTCCGCGGCCTGTGGGACTTCAGGCCCGCGGGCCCGCCGGTGCCGATCGAGGAGGTCGAGCCCGCCGCCTCGATCGTGAAGCGCTTCGCCACGGGCGCCATGTCCTTCGGGAGCATCTCGAAGGAGGCGCACGAGACGCTCGCGATCGCGATGAACCGGATCGGCGCGCGGTCGAACACCGGCGAGGGCGGCGAGGACCCGGTGCGCTTCCTCCGGCTGCCGAACGGCGACTCGAAGCGGAGCGCGGTGAAGCAGGTCGCCTCGGCGCGGTTCGGCGTCACGGCCGAGTACCTCGTGAACGCCGACGAGCTGCAGATCAAGATGGCGCAGGGGGCCAAGCCCGGCGAGGGCGGCCAGCTCCCGGGCCACAAGGTCGACGCGGTGATCGCGAAGGTGCGCCACTCGACGCCCGGCGTGACGCTCATCTCGCCGCCGCCGCACCACGACATCTACTCGATCGAGGATCTCGCGCAGCTCATCTTCGACCTGAAGAACATCAACTCGAAGGCGCGCATCAGCGTGAAGCTCGTCGCCGAGGCGGGCGTCGGCACGATCGCCGCGGGCGTCGTGAAGGCGCACGCCGACGTGGTGCTGATCAGCGGCGACTCGGGCGGCACCGGCGCCTCCCCGCTTACGTCGATCCACCACGCGGGCGTCGCGTGGGAGCTCGGCCTCGCCGAGGCGCACCAGGTGCTCGTGATGAACGGGCTCCGCGGCCGCGCCATCGTGCAGACCGACGGCAAGCTGATGACGGGCCGCGACGTCGCGTTCGCCGCGCTGCTCGGCGCCGAGGAGTTCGGCTTCTCCACGGCGCCGCTGGTCGCGACCGGCTGCATCATGATGCGCAAGTGCCACCTCAACACCTGCCCGGTCGGCATCGCCACGCAGGACCCCGAGCTCCGCAAGAAGTTCACGGGCGCGCCGGAGCACGTCATCAACTTCTTCTTCTACGTGGCCGAGGAGCTCCGGCAGATCATGGCGCGCCTGGGCTTCCGCACGCTGACCGAGATGGTCGGGCGCTCCGACTGCATCGTGCAGCGGAGCGCCGGGCTCCACCCGAAGGCGAGGAAGATCGACTGCTCCGAGGTGCTGTACCGCCCGAAGGAGGCGCTCACGAGCCCGACCCACTGCGTGGAGCTGCAGGACCACAAGCTCGACCGGGTGCTCGACCTCAAGCTGATCGAGAAGGCGCGCGCGACGATCGACGGCGGGGCGCCCGTCGTCATCGAGACCCGCGTCAAGAACTCGGATCGGACGCTCGGCGCGATGCTGAGCGGCGAGATCGCGCGCCGCCACGGCAGCGCCGGGCTCCCCGAGGACAGCATCGTGGTCAAGTGCGCCGGCAGCGCGGGCCAGAGCTTCGGCGCCTTCGCCTCGCGGGGCATGACCCTCGAGCTCGAAGGCGACGCGAACGACTACGTCGGCAAGGGCCTCTCGGGCGGCGTGGTCGCGGTGCGGCCGCCGCGCGAGGCGCCGTTCCGGCCGGACGATCAGGTCATCGTGGGCAACGTCGTGCTGTACGGCGCGACGGGCGGCCGCGCGTTCTTCAACGGCCGCGCGGGCGAGCGCTTCGCGGTCCGGAACAGCGGGGCCACCACCGTCGTCGAGGGCGTGGGCGACCACGGCTGCGAGTACATGACGGGCGGCACCGTGATCATCCTCGGCACCACCGGCCGCAACTTCGGGGCCGGCATGAGCGGCGGGCTCGCCTACGTCTTCGACGAGGACGCGCTCTTCGAGGCGCGCTGCAACAAGGAGATGGTGCAGCTCGAGACGATGACCGCCGCCGACGCCGAGTCGGTGCGGGCGCTGCTCGAGGAGCACGTGCGGCGCACGGGCAGCCGGAAGGCGATCGAGCTGCTCGAGTCCTGGCAGGCCGTCCTGTCGAAGTTCGTGAAGGTCGTCCCGAGCGAGTACCGCCGCGCCCTGGAGGCCGCGGCGTCGCCCGCGACGAACGGGGCGGACGGGTCCGACAGGCTCGTGTCTCTCCTTTCTCCTTCCACCCCCTATGTTTCCACCGGACGTTACATCCCCGCCAACGCGGGTCCCCTGAGCACGGGAGAGAGGTCGGCCGCCCATGGGTAAGGTACGAGGCTTCCTCGAGATCCAGCGGGTCGACATCAAGAAGCGGCCCGTCTCCGAGCGTTTGAACGACTGGCAGGAGTTCGAGCTCCCGGTCCCCGACGCCGAGCTGCGCGATCAGGCAGCGCGGTGCATGGACTGCGGCATCCCGTTCTGTCACGACGGATGTCCGCTCGGGAACCTGATCCCCGACTGGAACGATCACATGTTCCGCGATCGCCTCCCCGAGGCGATCGCGTCGCTCGACGCGACGAACAACTTCCCCGAGTTCACCGGGCGCGTGTGCCCCGCGCCTTGCGAGGCGGGGTGCGTTCTGAACATCGAGAGCAAGCCGGTCACCATCAAGAACGTCGAGCGCGCGATCGCGGATCGCGCGTTCGACCGGAACCTGGTCGTGCCGGTCATCGCGAAGCAGCGCACGGGCAAGAAGGTCGCGGTGATCGGCTCGGGGCCCGCCGGGCTCGCTGCTGCCCAGCAGCTCGCGCGCAAGGGCCACGATGTGACGCTCTTCGAGCGCGACGACCGCATCGGCGGCCTGCTCCGGTACGGCATCCCCGACTTCAAGATGGAGAAGCACCTCATCGACCGGCGCATGGAGCAGATGCAGGCCGAGGGGGTGACGTTCCGCACGGGCGTCCACTGCGGCGTCGACATCACCGGCGACGCCCTGCGCGAGCAGTACGACGCCGTCGTGCTGTGCGGCGGGGCGCGCCGGCCGCGCGACCTGCCGGTGCCCGGCCGGGAGCTGAAGGGCGTCCACTTCGCGATGGATTTCCTGACCCAGCAGAACAAGCGGGTCGCCGGCGACGTGATCCCCGACAGCGAGGCGATCTTCGCCACGGACAAGCGGGTGGTCGTCATCGGCGGCGGCGACACCGGCTCCGACTGCCTCGGCACGAGCCACCGCCACCGCGCGGCGCACGTGACGCAGCTCGAGCTCCTCCCCCGCCCCCCCGAGCAGCGCTCGCTGACGAACCCGTGGCCCGCGTGGCCGCTCATCCTCCGCACCTCGTCCTCCCACGAGGAGGGCGGCGAGCGCGACTGGTCGGTGTCGACCACCGCGTTCCTCGGGGACGAGCACGGCCACGTCCGCGCGCTCCAGGCGACGCGGGTGAAGCTGGAAGGCGGGAAGTTCGCGCCGGTCCCGGGGAGCGAGTTCGAGATCCCGTGCGAGCTCGTCCTGCTCGCGATGGGCTTCGTCGGCTCCGAGCGCGAGGGGCTGCTCGAGCAGCTCGGCGTCGAGATGGACCAGCGCGGCAACGTGAAGGCCCACGGCGGGCGCACCAGCGTGGAGGGCGTCTTCGCCGCCGGCGACATGTCGCGCGGACAGAGCCTCGTCGTCTGGGCCATCGCCGAGGGGCGCAAGGCCGCGGACGCGGTCGACGCGTACCTGATGCAGCCGGCGAAGCGCCGGCTGGCGCTCGCGGCGGGCTAGAGCTCGACCGTGCGAGCGCTGGTCTGGGACGGAACGGCCGCGCGCGTCATCGACCGCGACCCCCCCTCGACCACGGCCGGCATGGCCGTGGTCGAGGTGCGGTGCGCCGGGATCTGCAACACGGATCTCGAGATCATCCAAGGTTACATGGGCTTCCGCGGCACGCTCGGGCACGAGTTCGTCGGCGATGTCGTGGAGGGCCCGGCCGCCTGGCTCGGCCGCCGCGTGGTGGGCGAGATCAACTTCGCATGCGGCCGCTGCGAGAGCTGCGCGCGCGGGCTGGGCAGGCACTGCCCGACGCGCACGGTCATGGGCATCGTCGGCGCCGACGGCGCGCTGGCGGAGCGCGTCGCGGTGCCCGTGGTGAACCTCCACGCCGTGGCCGACGGGGTCGACGACGAGGAGGCGGTGTTCGCGGAGCCGCTCGCGGCGGCGTTCGCGATCCTGGAGCAGGTGCGCGTGTCGCCGGGCGCGTCGGCGCTCGTGTTCGGCGACGGCAAGCTCGGCCTGCTCATCGCGCAGGTCCTCCACCAGGCTGGCGCCCGCGTCCTCGCGGTCGGCAAACACGAGGAGAAGCTCGCCCTGCTGCGCGCGCAGGGCATCGCGACCGAGCTCGTTCGCCCGGGGCCCTCGGGCCAGCCCGACGCCGGTGCCTCGCCGCCTCTGGGCGCCTGGGCCGGAGATCCGGCTGAGCTGGTGGTCGAGGCCACAGGCACCGCCGAGGGGTTCGTGCGGGCCGTCCGCGCGACCCGGCCCAGGGGCACGCTCGTGCTCAAGAGCACGGTGGCCGGGCTCTCCAGCGTCCACCTCGCGGAGCTCGTCATCAACGAGATCACCGTCGTCGGGTCGCGCTGCGGGCTGTTCGGGCCAGCGCTGCGCGCCCTCGAGGCCCGGGCCGTCGACGTCCGCTCCCTCGTGTCGGCGCGACTCCCGCTGGAGCGCGCCGCAGAGGCGCTGACGGCCGCCGCGGCGCCCGGCGCCCTCAAGGTGCTCGTCACCCGCTGAGCTCCGCGCGCTGGTCAGCTCGGTCAGCTCGTCCGGTCGTGCGTTATGGGCGCACCTGCGCTGTGCGGCGCTCCTAGCGGCGGAACAGGCCGGACATGAACCGCGATGGCGGCGGGAGCTGCCGCGGACGCCACGCCGACGCGGCCACGATGGACACGCCGTTGCGCATGAGCAGGAGCGCGGGCTCGTCGCTCCGGACGTCGAACCCCTGGCTCAGGCGGAGCGCTCCGCGGACCAGCGACTCGTGCGGCGAGACGCGGAGCGGCTCGAAGCCGTTCATGCGGAGGCGGCGCTGCCAGGCGCCCCGGCGCTCGTGCCGCTCGACCCGCGCGGCCCCCTCGCCCACCACCACGTTCATCACCTCCTGCCCGAAGAAGACCTGCTCGATGGTCTCCCGCGCGGCGATGTGCGGCGGGAGCAGCGCCTCGAGCGCCTGGAATACCGCGTAGTAGTGGCCGATCGCCTCCGACAGCCTCGGGAGGAATTGATGTGCGTTGTGCTCCACATCCGGCTCGACGAGCGTCAGCACGCGCGGCGACAGCGCGCGGATCCTCGTGAGGATGGTGTCGCGGTTCGCGGTGGCGTGCACCGAGGCATCCGGCACGTGGTGCAATGCGAACGCCGCATTGACCGCGATGGGCGCCGTGGAGCGGGACGCGATACGGCTCCAGTCGACGCGCTCCACCGAGGACGCGACGCCGTGGAACTCGAAGGGGACCTTCAGCCGCTCCGCCCACCCCCCGATGAACGCGCCCGCCCAGCGCAACCGCTGCTCGGGATCGGGGCCCCGGCACGGCAGATCGATGCCGGTCAGCCGGACCCGCGGCGGGCCGCCGGGCCGCGTCGCCAGCCGGTGTAGCAGGAATGGCCACTGCGTACCGCCGCCAACGCCGATGTCGATGACATGGATCTCCCCCTCGTCCTGGAACGCCTCGACGATGGCCGCGTTCGCGCTGAGGTAGCCGAACCGGATGAGCGGCGTCGCGTGGACGAGCAGCTGAAACGCCGCGAGCATGTCCCGCGGCCCGGCGCTGCGCAGGTACAGATTCCCGTCGCCGGAGCGATCTCCGTCCAGGCGGGCGAGCAGCGCCCGGCCAAACACCCCAGAGATGCGCTCGGACGCGTCCCCCGTATCGGGCTCGGCCCGCAGGATGCCCTCGATGAGGGCCCTCGCGCGCTCGGTATCCCCCGCGTCGATCGCCTCGCCCGCCGCCAGGAGGCGGCTCAGGAACGGGCGGCGACGCGAGTGGGTTTGGCGGGTCCCCGAGCTCGGCTGCTGCCCTGGGCTGGACGCGGTCGAGCTGGTGGGCCCCTCGATGTGCGCTCGCAGGCTAAGAGGCGCCTCTTCGGCCGATTCGTGTCTACGGATCGCGTTCATGGTGTCCAGGGCTGTTCAACCAGGCAGCCCGCCGTCCTGGCTGGGCTCTCCGCGGGCAGCCGATTTCAGGCGAGAACGCATGACGTCGACCACCTCGCAGGAGCCAGGGGTTTCAATGTTTGCACATGTCGCTGAGGGAGAGCCCGACGGCGAGCAAGGGGCAGGCGCTCGGCGGCCGCGCGCCCGCGGCGAGGCCGCGAAGCGCGGCGCCCACCCGTGACGCGACCTGAGCTCGCAGGGAGACCCGACAGACAACTCTTTGTACATCGATGAAGCCGCCCGCCCGGTCAAGTCCAAGATCGTCATTGTGCGTCGCGCCCCCGTCCTCGTGTTCCGCGCGCCGTCCGAGCCTGTCTTCTGGCGACAGACGTAGGCACTCGTAGGCGTCCCGCGAGGCGCGCGTGATCGCGCCGCAGGCGGAAGCCCCGCCGGCCGCGGCGCGCGCGGATCGCGAGGAGCGCGGCCTCGATGACGCAGGCCGCGCGCGACGCACGGGCCACGGAACACTTCACCGATGGTCTCTTCAGGGCGCATCGTGGGCTCCGACCTGGCGAGCACGCGCCGGACTCGTTGAGTTGACCGTGGTCGTGACAGCACCTCGCTGGAGACGGGGCTTACACACCACATTACAACCCGCATAATCAGCTCTGTAAAGTCCCTATACATGGCCGTTCGGTCGATCGAGCCCACGTTGCGTCGCCAGATGGAGGCAACCCTGCGACGATCGGGCGCTCCCCTGCCCGAGAAACAGCGCCGCGACGGCCTTCAGGCCTTCGGAAAGAGCAGAGCGTTTGCTGGAGGTGATGTATGGAACGACCGCCCCATCGGGCTCAGCAGCCTACGCCGGGAGCGACTTCGTCATCGCAACGCAGCCGGAGGACGAGCGCTCTCCGGCGACGCGGCGGCACCATTGACGCACTCCTGCACCTGTGCATGCGACGGCGGGCGCCAGCGGTTCAGTCGTTATCGGACACGTCGCTTCCCTCGGCGAAGTGGGAGCGATCGACGCCATTCTTCTCGAGCCAGCGTCGAATTCGATTCCTGTGCACTCCGAGCCGGATGGCCGCGCGAGACACATTGCCTCGCTCGAGGCGAAGCGCCTCGGCGATCTCGTCTTCGGGCGGCGCCTGGCCTGCGCGCGCCGATCGAACATCGCTCGCCGTCGGCCGGGCCTGCGGCTCGACCGCCTCCGGGCTCAGCCCGACGCCGGCGAGCGGATCCAGATCCTTGGCCTCGACCGTGCGCCGCCCCTCGTCGAGCGCGCGCGTCACGGCGCGCCGCGCCTCGCCGACGAACTCGCGCAGATTCCCCGGCCATCGGCGCATCGCGCACGCGATGATCATCGAATGGTGAATCGCGGGCGGCGCGCTTTGAGCGGCCGCGCCGACCGCCTTTGCGCATTGCGCGAACAGCCACGGGATCTCCTCGGTCCGCTCGCGGAGGGGCGGGAGCCGGACCTCGGGCCGGCCGATACGGTAGTAGAGATCATCCCGGAAGCGGCCCTGGGCGACGCGGGCGCGGAGGTCGTGTGTCGCCGCGCAGATCCGGATCTGCACCGGGCGAGGCGCGACCGCGCCGAGCTCGAGGACCTGCCGGGTGTCGATCGTCCGCAGCAGCTTCGCCTGGACGGCCGCGTCGAGCTCCGCCACCTCGTCGAGGAAGAGCGTGCCTCCGTGGGCGGCCTGCACATAGCCGTCGGTGTCGTGCGTCGCGCCGGAGTAAGCGCCGCGCCTGGCGCCGAAGAGGAGCCGCTCCGCCAGGCCCTCCGGGATGGCCGCGCAGTTGACGGCGACGAACGGGCCGCGCGCCTGCGGGCCCGCCTCGTGGTAGGCGCGCGCCGCGAGCTCTTTGCCCGTGCCGCTCTCGCCCGTCACGAGGAGGCTGTCTCCCCCGGCCGCGGCGCGGATGATCGTGTCGTAAATCAGCTGCAGCCTCGGCCCGAGGACGCTCTCCTTTTCGAGGCGCACGCCCCCGCGCGCGAAGCTCCGGATGTCGCTGAGCGCGAGGAACACCGACGTCCCCGCGCCGACGACCTGGATCGCGTCCCTCCGCACCTCGCCGCGGATGGGCTCGCCGTTGACCGACGTCCCGTTGGTGCTGCCGAGGTCCTCCACGGTCCAGGCGCCGCCGTCGTACGCGATGCGGGCGTGTCGCCGCGACATGAGCGAGTCGTCCATGAGCGGCACGCCGCCGACGCCTCCGCGACCCACCACCACGGAGCCACGATCCAGCGGGATGGGAGCGCAGCGCGGCTGATCCCCCGAGAAGATCAGCACGATGCCGGGGACAGGCTCGGCGACCGAGGGCTCCGGTGAAACCGAGACGCGGACGGTGGAGTGGTCCATCGGGCACAATCTTACCCGTTGAAGAACCTGGCCGGCCAGTGGCCGGCCATCCCAACGGCCTGCGAAGGCTCTCTGGGCAGAACTCCCAGCAAATCCAGGTCGCCCCGTTCGCCAGGTTCGGCACAAGTTGTGCTTGTTCCCTCGGCATGGTGGCCTCTGCAAGAGCTCGCATCCATCGGGACCGGGGGTCTGCCCTCGAGGTGAACATGGGATCCGGCCGCAACATCGAGGAGGCGAGCCGCCGCTCGTCCCGGCGTCTGCACACATCCCGCACCCTGCCGAGCCTCCCCACCCACCCCGGCCTCCAGAGCATCAGCGGCCTCCGCGGCGCTCTCGAGTTCCTGGAGTGGCCGGCGTCCGAGTGGACGCCCAAGGACCTCCAGGAGTGGTTCGTGGACCACCTCGTGACCCCGGGCCTGATGAAGCGCCCCCAGATCGTGCGCGAGCCCGGCGCGACGCCCGTCATGCTCGATCCCCGGGCCGACGGCGGCAGCAACCTCGAGGAGCTCATCCACAAGGCCCGCGGGCGCGTCATCACGGCCCTCCGGGGGCTGATCGCGCCCGTCGCCGACGATCGATTCCTGAACGCGGCGATCTACGGGGGCAGGGTCCGCCGGGCGGCGGTCGGCGGCCGTCCCGTCTGGGTCGCTTCGCCGCGCGAGATCGACTTCCTCGGCGACATTGTGCTCAGTTTGCTCGCCGCCGACATCCTGCTCGACCGGGAGTTCTATCGCGCACACCTGTGCATCTGCGAGGTGTGCGGAAGGGTGTCATTCAAGGAGACCGCGGACGCGCGAGGCGTATGCAGCGAGCATCGCAGCAGTGTGTCCGGGTTCACGCCGCGGGTGCGCTGAGCGCCTGCGGCGGAGTCGTGACGCCAGAGACGATAAAGGCCGGCTGAAGAGCCGGCCTTCGTCATTTCTCTCGCCACGGATCCTGTCCGCCCGCCGCATCGCGGAGGGCCGACGCGGACGGCGCCGCGTCAGTTCGCGTCGAACGAGACCCAGGCGCCCGTCGCCCAGGTGTCATCGGCCTTGAAGGCGCCGATGTAGCTCGCCTCCGGGTCGAAGAAGCCGTCATCCGGCGGGGTCGCCGCGTTCTCGGTGAGCGTGGCCTCAGGCCGGAAGTCGGGCGTGGCGGCGAAGCAGTCGGCGAGCCCAGGATCCTCGGTGCTGTTGGTCGCCTCGCCCTCGAACCACGCGACCTCGTCCGTGCCAGCGTCGTCGTCGTCGTCGAGCTTCGACTCGGTCGCCGCCTCGGTGTCGGTCTCTTCGTAGGCGATGTTCGCCTCGATGTTGCCGAAGAAGATCGAGCTCGCGAGCTCGACCTCGGTGAGCTCGTTCCGGAGATCCACCCCCGCCTCGAAGCCGGTCACGATGGTGTTGAAGACGTGGGCCTTCGTCGAGCGGCGGAGCAGCATGCCGTACTGCTGCTTGTCGACCTCCTTGTTCTTGCCGCACAGGGTCGCGTTGTAGATCGTCGGCTCGCTGAGGGGCGTGTTGGCCGACGAGTCGGCGTCGTTGTCGCCCTCGAAGCCGTTCGTCTCGTCGGCGACGGACGGATCCTGCTGGAGCGCGAGGAACTGGAGCTTGCCGGTGTAGCCGAGGTCGAAGTCGAAGCCGTCGTCGCCGTTCTGCGCGCAGATGAGGTGCTTCGCGTTGACGGTGCCGCCGAAGAACTCGAAGCAATCGTCGAGCGTGTGGTGCACCATCACGTGATCGACGGTCGTCCCGGAGCCCACGCCGGCGAAGGTGAGGCCGTTGACCTCGTTGTCCTGGGAGAGGAGGATCCCGCTGTACTCGATGCGCACGTACTCGAGGACACCGCTGCTGTCCGCGGGCTTGTCGCCGCCGTACTCCGTGCCTTCGCCGGTGATGCCCTCGACGCTGGCCTTGCCGCCTTCGACGTTGACGGGCGCCTCGCCGAGCAGGATGACGCCGCCCCAGTCGCCAGCGGCGCGATCGCCCTCCTCGCCCTGGCTCGTGAACACGATGGGCTTGCTCGCCGTGCCCTTGGCGTTGATCTTGGCGCCGGGCTTCACGACGAGCGTGGCGAGGCTCACCTTCTCGCCCATGATCTTCGTGCCGGGCTCGATGGTCAGGGTCGCGCCGCGCTCGACAAAGAGGATCCCCTTCATGAGGTAGCACTTGTCGGCGGTCCACGTCGTGCTGGCGGTGATCGCCTCGCTGACCTCCACCGGGGAGGAGCAATCGGCGCTGACGTCGCCACCACCGCCGCCTTCGCCACCGCCGCCCTCGCCGCCACCACCACCGTCACCGCCGCTGGCGGAGCTGCTCGCGGACGAGGTGCTTGTCGAGGTCGGGGAGACCGAGTCGTCATCGCCGCACGCGGCGAACGCCGCGACGGAGAGCGCCGAGGCGCAAACCAAGCCCAATTTGAATGTACGCAATTTATTCTACCTCCTCCCCCAACATGGCGCATGTAGGAAAACTCGTGACGAGCGCGGCGTGACGATTCAATGGCAGGTGCTCAGTAGGTGAACGCTGCGCTCAACGTCACAGTCGTTCCGACACTGTACTGGCTGACGATCTTGTCCTCATCGCCGTCGCTCCCCTTGGTGACGCGGATGGGCGCATCGATGAGGTTCTCGCCGGCCAGCTTCAGCTCGATGTGCTCGCCGAGGCGCTGGGCCAGGGTCAGGTCGATCTGGTGTCGCGGCTGCTCGTACTCGTCCGCCAGCCCCTTGCGACCCACCCGCTTGAGCCGGGCGCCGAACACGTTGTAGAGGAGCCGGGCGCTCGTGCCCGTCGACTCGCTGGCGTAATCGAGCCCCAGGTTCACCACGAAGGGGGATTGCCCCTGAAGAGGGTGCGTCGGGGTGCTCTCGATGGTGACCCCTCCCTCGTTGTCATCGGGATCGATCGTCACTTCCGACTGCACGAACGTGAGGTTTCCGAGCGCCGTGACGTCCTTCAGGAGCGGGGTGATGAAGCCCAGGCCCTTCCTGAGCTCGAGCTCGACCCCGGCGACATAACCGGCTTCTGCGTTCACGTAGCTGAGCCTGCCCCTGCCGCCGTTCGGGAAGATGATCTCCTCGATCGGATCCTGGAAGTGCTTGTAAAAGACGCTGACCGCGGCCACCTCACCGGCCGTCGGGAAGGTCTCGAAGCGGAGATCGGCGTTCACGACGCTCGTCCGCCCGAGGTCCGGATTGCCTTCCGCCTCCATCCCGCTGTATCCTTCCTGATACAAGGTCGGGCTGAGCTCGCGGAGCTGGGGTCGGGCCAGCGTCCTGGATACGCCGAGCCTGACATTCGAGATCGAGCTCGCCTTGAAGATGACGTTGGCCGCAGGCAAAATATCGACCTTGTCGCTCTCCTCCTTGATCTCCGGGCTTGCCGGGGAGTACCTGTCGAACGCCCGCAGCGACAGCGTGGAGGCCTCGATCCGGGCGCCGAGCACCGCGCGGAGCCATCGTGTGATGGCGGCGTCGGTCATCACGTAGCCTGCATAGAGATCGCTGTTCGCCGTGTAGGAGTCGGTCTCGCGCGTGATCTCCTCCAGCTCGAGCGCCGTGCCGATGTTCTCGTCCGAGAACAGCTGGCCCGGTTCCTGGCGCAGGATCGTCGGGTCCGAGCCCGGGCGCTGCTTGAACCGGAACCGGCGCGCGTTGAACTCGCGCTCTCGAAGGTTGAACAGACCGCCCAGCTTCACCCGGGTCGGGGTGTCCCCACGAACGAGAGGCTGGGTATAGGAGAGCTGCCCACCGTAGTTCGTGTCGGTCATGTCGCTGAAGAAGTGGGCGCCGCTCAGCGTGCCCTCGTCCCACGCGTAGGCTCCGCTCGTGTCGTCCCTGATGTAGACGGTCTCCCTCGTATCGGGCTCGTCCGAGGACGCGTGGGAGATGGACGCCTTCCAGTCGAGGGTGCCGCCGTCCAGCGCTCCGAAGCGGTGCTCTCCCTGGAGCTGACCCAAGGAGAGGGCGCGGGAGATGAACCGCTGCAGGGTGTCGCGAAACGCGCTGCTGCCGTCTGTAGGGTTCCCGCTGATCTCGCTGGCCAGATCCTCCGACGAGCGGCTGTGGAGTCCGGTGATCGTCACCTTGTGGTTTTGATCCGGGTTGTAGGTGACGCTGGCGAAGGAGCCCCAGGACACCTGATCACGGATGCTTCCGGTGCTGGTGTCGCCGTTGGGTACGGGCTCGCCGCCCAGAGGATCGGGATCGAAGGTTCTGGTGCGCTCTTCAGTGCGCGGAGCGAACTTCCGGCCATAGCTCAGGGTGGCGATGTAACCGAGGCGCTGCTCGCCGCCGAGCTTCAGGGTGTCGCCGACGACCACGCTGCCGCTCCCGTTCGGCGGGGTGAAGGACCGCGTCGTCGCCATCGACGAGTTGATCGCCCGCCCATAGGCCGTCATCTCGTCCCTCGTGACGGTGCCGCCGCCAGGCTTGGGGCCGAGCCGCACCACCTTGTAGTCGGGGATCTCGGCGGGGAGCGCGCGCGCGCCGCCGTCGATCCCGAGCCAGTCGGTGCCCGATCCGGCGTAGGTCAGGCGATCACGGAACGTCGCCTGGCTGTTCAACCCGAGCGACAGCGATGCCTGGAACAGGAATTGGGTCGGGAGCTCGCGCGTGTTGATCTGGACCGAGCCGCCCGCGAAGTCGCCGGGGAGATCGGGCGTGAACGTCTTGACGACGGTGATGTCGCTGAGGACCAGCGACGGAAAGAGGTCCAGCGGGACGGCCTGCCGGTCGGGCTCGGGGCTCGGCAGGGGGGCGCCGTTCAGGAGCGCGTTCGTGTAGCGCTCTCCCAGGCCGCGGACGTAGACGTACCTGTTGTCGACGACGGTCGCGCCGACGATGCGCTTCGCGGCCTCGGCGGCGTTGCGATCGGGTGTCTTCGCGATCTCCTTCGCGCCCACGGCATCGCCCACGTGGGCCGCGTTCTTCCGGATGAGCAGCTGCGCCGCGACGCTCGCCCGCTCCGGCTCGAACTCGACCTCGATGACCTCCTCTGTCTGCTGATCGGGATCGAGGCCGACATCGACCTGGACCACCTGCCCGGCCGTCACACGTACGTCCTGCACGCGCTGCGGCTTGTGCGCCTCGTACCAGACGCGCAGCTGATGGGTGCCCGGCGGGAGCTCCAGGCGATACCGCCCGTCGAGGTCCGCGATCGCCTTGAGCTTCGTCCCCACGACGGACACCTGGGCGTCGAGCAAGGGCTCTTTCGTGGCGGTGTCGGTGACGACGCCCCACACCACGCCTTTCCCCGCGGGCGGCGGGCGCGACGGGCTCGGCTCGTCGAGCCCCGCGACGTCCTCCGCCGCAGGACCACCGGCCTGAGGCGCCGCGCCGTCTGGCTGCGGCGCGGCGGCTCCGGGGTCGCCCTGCGCGAGGGCCGTGGCCCCCCAGCAAAGCGGTGTCACCAGCGCTGCGACTACCCCCGAGATCCTTCTGCGACTCATGCACCTGTCCCTTCGCGCGCTCCGAGCCCGGGCGCGACTCTCGATTCGATGGCCGGGCGCACGCGCGCCCGTCTGATGAGGAGAGCGGAGGGCCACCTCGCGCCCTCTCCCGTGCACCCCGCCGCGCCCGCGCGCTCGAGCGACGCGGCGGCGGCTCCCGCGCGCCTCGACTTCACCTCATCGGGCCTCTGCCCTGGCTCAGCGCGCGGGCTTCTCCGTCAGGACGGCGATCGTCTTGGCCCCGCCCATGCGCGCGGCGTCCATGGCCTCCACGGCGACCGCGTAGACGGCCTCGTCATCCGCGTCGAAGTAAAGAACGTTGTCCGAGCGCGCCGCGAAGATGCGCGCGAGCCGCTCCTTCAGCTCGCCGCGCTGCACCTCGGCCTGGTTGATGCGGAGGACGCCGCGCTGATCCACCGTGAGCACCACGGGCTTGTCGGCGTCGATGGGAGGCGGCGCGAGCTTCGCGGTGTCGTCCTTCTTGGGCAGGTTCAGCCAGAGCTGCTTGGCGAGCAGCGGCGTCACGACCATGAAGATGATGAGGAGTACGAGCACCACGTCGACGAGCGGCGTCACGTTCATGCTCGGCGCGACGCCGCGCGTCTTCCCTCCGCTGCCTCCGCCCTGCGGAACGCTCATCCCCACGGCGCTATCCCTCCTCCGGCGCCGCGGACGCCCCGCCGCCCCGCTGGCTCACCTGCAGCGAGATCCCGGCGAACCCGACCTCCTGGCACAGCGCGAAGGCCTCCCGGACGCGGCCGTACCGCACCGAGGAGTCGCCCTTGATGACCACCCGGCGCTCCGGCTCGGCGGCGCGGATGGCCCGCAGCCGCTCGCCGAGCGCGCCGAGGTCGGCGACGGCCTCCTTCTCGAGGAACATGGTGCCTGCGCCGGTGATCGTCACGTAGATCGGATCGAGCTTCGATTTCGACTTCGGATCCGGCTGAAACACCGCCGGGAGCTCGACCCGCTCGCCGTGCTCCATCTGGGGCGCGATCACCATGAAGATGATGAGGAGCACGAGCACCACGTCGACGAGCGGCGTGACGTTGATCTCCGGCTCAGGCGGCTGCTGCCGACCCGAGCGACCGCTCTCCGCTCGAACGCCCATGTTCGTTCTCCATCTCGTCGATGAGCTCACCCGCGCTGCGCTCGAGCGCGAGCTCCACCGCGGCGATCCGGGTGGTGAGGTAGTTGAAGCAAAGCACCGCCGGGATGGCGACCCCGAGCCCGAGCGCGGTGACGATGAGCGCCTCGGCGATGCCGGCGCTCACGGCGCCGAGGCCGCCCGAGCCGGTCGAGGCGATGGTCTGGAAGGCCGTGATGATGCCGATGACGGTGCCGAGCAGCCCGACGAACGGGGCCACCGAGCCGACCGTCGCGAGCACCGACAGGCCGCGGCGCAGGTCGGCGGAGATCGCCTCCCGGCGCCGCGACACCTCGCGGCGCGCGAGCTCCACCGGCGGCACGCCGCCGTCGCCGGCCTCGACGGCGCGCTGGAAGCGGCGCACGGCCGCACCGACGAGCCGGGCCAGCGCGGAGCGTCCATAGCCGTCGGCGATCGAGACGAGCCGCGCGGTGTCCCAGGCCTCCATCACGGGGCGCGCCTCCCTCGCGAAGCGCCGGGTCTCCGACGCCTGACGCGCGAGCGCGATGAGCCGCTCCACCACGACGGCGACGCTCGCCAGCGCCATGAGCACGAGGGCGAACGCGACGAGCTTGCTCAAAAGCCCCATGGTCGCCCAGATGTGCCCGAGATCAAACTGCATCATGGTTACAACCTCCTTCGTTCCTCGCGCGAGAGGCCGCGTCCGCGGCCGCGCGCTCGACGTCATCTCTTCGCCTTGAACGGGATCCGGACCGTCTTGAAGGTCGACACCGGCCTCCCCTCGTGGATCGCCGGCCGGTAGCGCCACGTCTTCACTGTCGCGAGCACCACGTCGTTAAACAGCGGATGGCCGCGGACGATGGTCACGTTCGTGACCTCGCCGGTCTCGGTCACCACGAACCTGACGACCACGGTGGCTTCTATGCCCGCGCTCCGCGCCCCCTCGGGGATGGGAGGGAGGGAATTGGAGAGCGCGACAGGCGGCGTGGCGTTCTCGGGGAGGTGAATCGGCCCTTTCGGCTGCGGAGGAGGAGGCGGCGGTGGCGGCGGCGCGGGCGCAGCCACGGCGGCCGTCCCCGTGCCGCCGGGGACCCCGCCGGGCACGCCGCCCGGTACGCCTCCAGGCTCTCCGTAGGTGTCGTCGTCGCTCGCCTTGGCCTGGCTCGGGTCCGCCTCCGCCGGCGCCTCGCTGGGCACGGCGGTCGGCGCGACGAGCGCCGGACGTCTGGGCGCCGCGGGGCGAGGCGCCGGAGCCTCCGCCGCCGGCGGCGGGGGCGCGGGCGCGGGCGCCGGGGCGACGGGGGGCGCCTCGGGGACCTGGGTGGCGAGCTTCACCTCGACGACATCCTCTTCGGGCGGAGGATGCGCGATCGCGCCGCTCAGGCGGGCGGCGGCGAGCCCGATGGCCGCGAACAGCAGCAGCCCTGCCGCAACCCCGATCGCGAGGCGCTTTGCCCGCTCAGGATCGGCCTCCCCTGCATTCCACGTTTCAAGATACATCGAGGCTCCCGGCACACGCCGGCGACGACACCAGAGCTCCACCTGACCTCATGAGAGGGACCTGCACGCTTCAACGATGTCGCCCAGCATGTGAATCACCGTCTGCACGGTACACTGGCTGCCGTTGCGGCCCGGTGACGGCGGGGCAACGATTGTCGTGCTCGCCCGGCCGGGCGCTCAGGCGCTGCGGCTCTCGGGGAGGTCGGGCGAAGCGGCGAATCGATAGCCGATGCCGCGGACGGTCTGGATGTAATCGCCGGCGCGGCGCAGCTTGTCGCGAAGCCGCTTGACGTGGGTGTCCACGGTCCTCGTCGTGATGCTCACGTCGATGCCCCACACGCCGTCGAGGAGCGCGGTGCGCGTCTGCACGCGCTCGCGCGCCTCGTACAGCGCGACGAGGAGCTTGAACTCGAGGAGCGTCAGCTCGATCTCCTCGCGCTCGACCCACACGCGGTGAGCGCCCTCGTCGATCCGCAGGCACCCGAACTCGATGCTCCGCTCTCCCTCTCCGGAGGACTTCGCGCGGCGGAGCACGGCTTGCACGCGCAGCACGAGCTCCCGCACGCTGAACGGTTTGACGACGTAGTCGATGGCGCCGAGCTCGAAGCCGACGATGCGGTCGACCTCGTCCCCGCGCGCCGACACGATCATCAGGGGGATCCGCTGGGTGCCATCGCTCTGCTGGAGAGCACGGCACACCTCGGTCCCCGGGATGTCGGGCAGCATGAGATCCAGCAAGACGAGATCGGGCCGCTGGTCCACGGCCAGCCGGACCCCTTCACCGCCCTGCCCCGCGAGAAGCACCTCATGCCCGGCTTGCCTGAGGTTGTAATCGAGCACCTTCTGGAGCGCCGGCTCGTCCTCGATGACCAAAATCCGCGCCATGGTGAAGAGCGCGTGTACCCGAGCGATGTGACGGACCGATGACCGGATCGCAACAGGGCGGTGCGGCCCCGAAAAGACCGCACGGGCACGCAGGCGCGGCGGACGCACGGCGGGATGTGGTAGGGGAGCGCAGGCACGGCGAAAGGTCACGCGGGCGCGGCGCGGCGCGGCGCGGCGCGACGAGACGAGACGAGACGAGACAGACGAGGTGCCCCGCAGGCGCGCGGCGAAAGGTCGCACGGGCGGGGCGAGATGCGCTAGTCTCGCCGGGATGCTGCGGACTTTGCGACTCATCGCGGCCGACGTGCGCCAGAAGGCCACATGGTGCTACGGCAGCGATCCACTGCCGACCATCCTGAAGACGCTGGCGACCGACGGCACGGCGGCGATGGTCCTCTACAGGTTCACGCAGGCCGCGCGGGCCCACCGGATGCCGGTGCTCGAGATGGTGCTCAACAAGGCGACCAACCTGGCCGGCGGCTGCGTGATCGGGCGCGGCGCGGACTTCGGGCCCGGGTTCGTGCTCATCCACTCGAACGGCGTTGTCATCAATGGCAACGTCCGCGGCGGATCGAACGTGCTCATCGAGCACCAGGTGACCATCGGCGCCGATCGGCGGCAGACACCGGTGCTCGGGAGCGACCTCTTCATCGGCGCGGGGGCGAAGATCGTCGGCGGGGTCACGGTCGGTGACGGCGCCAGGATCGGCGCCAATGCCGTGGTCGTGCACGATGTCGCGCCGAACACCACGGTCGTGGGCATCCCCGCGAAGCCCGTGCAGCGGCGCGAGGACCGCGCCGCCCGGCCCGCCGCGCGCCCGGCCGCGGACGGGACGAACAGCTCGCAGAGCTGACCGGCGCTCTATCGAGGCGCCCGGGAGAGGAGCTCTTGCCTGAGCTCTGCGATCTCTTGCCGGAGCGGGCCGATGAAATCGGCGCTCAGGGTGCGGTTCCGGCCCTGCAGCGCGCGCGCCGTGTGCCACTTGCTGAGCGCGAGCCGCGCGCCGGCGCGGATGAAGCTCCGCCCTGTGGCGCCGCGCCAGCCCAGGGTGCACCGGAGCCGGCCGATCGGCGAGCAGACGAGCTCGAGTTCGTCCTGGGTGAGCATGCCGAGCGCGACCTCGTCGCGCAGATGATCCCGGATCACCCAGCCCTTGCGGATCACGAGCGCCACGATGATCCCGAAGAACGACGCGACGAAGCACAACCAGAGCAGGAGCCACGGCATGAAGATGTCCCCCATCGCGCGCCCCAGCGCGGTGGGGAGGAAGTTCCACACCGCGTGCAGCGCGACGCCGAGCAGGTAGCCGCCGATCGGGGCCGCCGCGCGCACCCACGTCTTCGACGACTCCCGGGCGAGCCCGAAGCCGATGCCGGTCATCGACGTGAACAGCGGGTGGAGCCAGGGCGTGAAGACGCCCCGCAGGACGAACGTGCCGGCGAGGACGTCGCTGCCCTGCATCGAGGCGCGCGCGTAATAGAGCACGTTCTCCACCGCGGCGAAGCCGAGCGCGCAGAACGTGGCGTAGATGATGCCGTCGACGATCCCGTCGAACTCCCGGCGCAGGAAGTAGAAGAAGCCGAACACGCCGAGCCCCTTGAAGAGCTCCTCTGCGAACGGCGCGCTGACCGACGCGCTGACGAGCTCGCCGGCCGGCTCGCCGAAGTTGCTCGAGACGCCGATGTGGACGCCCGTGTTGATCAGGATCGAGAAGCCGGTCGCCGCGAGCGCGCCCCAGAGGAACGCCATCAGCAAGCACCACCACGGCTCGGGATCGTACCGATCGATGATCATCGGGACGAACAGGTAGAGGACGAGCGGTGGGAACGCGAAGAGCGCCCCGACGAGCATGGCGCTCAGCATGCTCCCCCCGGACTCGATGACGCCGAGGAGCGTGAAGAGCACGTTGAGGACCGCGCCCGCGATGAGGCCGATGGCCCACAGCCACAGCCCGGCGATGCGCAGCCGCCGGTCGGGGTCGAACCTCCGAGCGGCCGCCGGGTAGCCCGCGTGGTGATGCGCATACGCGTGACCCTGCGGCCCCCGCGCGTAGCCCTGCGGCCCCTGCGAATACGCGTGCCCCTGCGGCCCTTGCGCATAGCCCTGCGGCCCTTGCGCATAGCCCTGCGGCCCTTGCGCATAGCCCTGCGGCCCCTGCGGATACGCGTGCCCCTGCGGTCCGTGCGCATAGCCCTGCGGCCCCTGCGGATACGCGTGCCCCTGCCCGTAGCCCTGCGCTGGCTGCGCGTGCGCGTACCCCTGCGGCGCCTGCCCGTGGCCCTGCTGCCCATGCGGCGGTTGCCCCATGGAGCTCTGCCCCGCACCTTGCGCCGGATACCCCGAAGGGCCCTGCGCGCGCTCGCTCAAGCGCTCCGCCGGCCGGGGTTGTTGCGGCACGCCGGGGGAATCGGGACGATGTCCGTGGGGATTGTTCATGGATCGAGCGCTCTCGCGAAAGCCTCGTGACAGCGGGTGACCGTTCAGCCGAGGCGAATCCCCGCCGCGCGCGTGGAGCCGAAAGCAGCGGTGACGATCCGCGGCGGGCGACGCCAGCCTCGGAGCTGTCGCTCACGCCCGTGGGATCGAAGTATCACGGAATATTTCTACCACGGCGGGGACGCGCCGGGCATATATCCCAGCAGCTTCGCCACGGCGCGCTGCCGGCGAAGAGCGCGGAGGCTGTGACGCTCCGCTTCCACGGGTTCCACGAGCTGTCGGGGGTCGGCGGGGTAACGCGGCAGCGGCTCCTCCGCGCCGGGAACGTGGCGGGAGAACGTCAGGGGCGGACGACGCGCGTGCCCGGCGGAGGCGTGAAATCGAACTCGGTCTTCCCGACCGGCTGATTCACGACCGGCGACGAGAAATCGAACCGGTTCCGGTTGCCCTGCGCGTCGAGGATCAGCACGCGGCGGACCTGGTTGGTCTGCCCGTCCACGTAGAGGAGCATCTTCTGATACGCAGGGGTCGCCTCCTTCGGCGTCCCCTCGAGGACATAGCCGCCCTCGAACTTCATCTGCGCAGGATCGAGCAGGCGCAGCGAGAAATCCTTCGTGAGCTGCCCCTTGCCCATCAAGAACGCGAGCGCCGCCGGATACTGAGAGCCCTTCACCGGGGTCTCGAACATCTGCTCGTTGTCCTTCTCGTAGACCTTGATCGTGACGCCGTCGGAGACGACCCGGTTTCCGTTCGGCGCGTCGTAGATCCAGCTCATCTTGCCCGGCTTCTCGAAGGTCACCTTGCCGGTGGAGACCTTCTTCACGTCCTGGACCTTGATCGTGTAGGTCTGGGTGAAGCTCGCCTTGAAGGTCTTCGTGGAGTCGTAGAACTGCTGGACGCGCCTGCCGAGCTCTTCGGCGGTGGGACCCGCGGCCTGGGACTCGCCGGCGGTCGCGAGCGTCGCGAGCACGACCGTGAGGGGCGCCGTCAGCCCGATGAGGCACGCGGCGGCGAGGCGGTTGAGTGAGGTTCGCGTCATCCTTCCCGATCTCCTTTGATGTCCAGAGGCGTCTCGCCCCCACCCGTCGGCGACGGGGGCGCCGGCGATGCACCGCCGGTTCCGTGCCCTGGCAGCCGCACCCTCGCTGAAGCCGGGGCGCGCCGCACATTTTCATGTTGGACGCGGCGCGGGAGCGTCCGATGCAGGCTCCATAGCACACGGGATGTGCGCCAGGACCGCCCCCGCCGGCCCCCGGTCAGCGGTCAGCCGAGGCGCCTCCCCGGCGTCCCCATGCGCAACCAGGGAGCCGCGTCGGCCCACGCTCACCCGAGGCGCGCCCGTCGCGGCCGGGCGCGGCGCGGGACGGGCGCGCCCGACGCCGCCAGCGCGGCCGCGAAGCCAGCGGCGCTGAGGTGGGTCATCGCGATGGCCAGCGCGTCGGCGGCGTCCGGCCGCGGAGGCGCGGCGAGGCGCAGGACCGCGGTCATCACCTGCGCGACCTGCGCCTTCTCGGCCGCGCCCCGGCCGACGATGGTCCGCTTCACCAGCGCCGGCGGATACTCCGAGATCGGCACGCCCGCGCGCGCCAGCCGCAGCAGCACGACCCCGCGCGCGTGGCCGAGCTTCGCCGCGCTCTGCGCGTCCTTGGCGAAGAACAGGCTCTCCACCGCGGCCGCGTCGGGCGCGAGCGACGCGATCACCTTGCCGAGCTCGTCGTCGATCTCCACGAGCCGGGCGGCGAACGTCCCGCTCGTGTCGATGTCGATGACGCCGTGCGCGACGTGCTCGATGCGCGTGCCCTGCCGCACGAGCAGGCCCCACCCGAGGTGGCGCGAGCCGGGGTCGATGCCGAGGACCCGCATCGGCTCAGCAGGCCCCGTGCGAGGGCGCCACGACGTGGGCCGGGAAGCCCGGCGCGCGCTCGGCCCCCCCGTCGCGATCGCCCCGCTCGGCCGCCTCGAGCGTCCGCCGCGGGAAGATCTTGTGCGGGTTGAGCAGGCCCTTCGGGTCGAACAGCGCCTTGATCTTGCGCTCGATCGCGATGAGCTCCGGCGACTGCTCGAGCGCGAGGAAGTCCGCCTTCGACGTCCCGATGCCGTGCTCGCCGCTCAGCGTGCCGCGCATGCCGATCACGGCGCGGAACAGGCGCGACAGCGCCGTCTCCACCTGGGGGACGAGGTCCGGGTCGTTCCAGAGCAGGTTGACGTGGAGGTTGCCGTCCCCGGCGTGGCCGTACGTCAGCATGCGGACGCCCGTCGCCGCCGAGATCTCCGCGACCTCGTCGAGCAGCGCCGGGATCTTGTCGCGCGGGACCACGACGTCCTCCGAGATCTTGTAGCGCGCCATGGCGCGCGTCGTGGGCGAGAGCTGGCGGCGCGCCTCCCAGAGCCGCTCGCGCTGCGCCTCGTCCTGCGCGACGAGCACGTCGAGCGCCCCGGCATCCATGCAGACCTCCCCCACCCGCTCGGCCTGGATCTCGCAGTCCGCGGGCTCGCCGTCGACCTCGATGATCAGCATCGCGCCCGCGCGCTCGTCGACCCCGACGCCGCGCGCGCGCACCGCGTCGAGCGTGGGGCGATCGAGCAGCTCGAGGCAGCGCGGGACGACGCCGGCGGCGACCAGGGCGCTCACCGCGCGCCCGCTGGCGCGCACGTCCGGGAACAGGCAGAGCAGCGTCATGACCGACGGGGGCTTCGCGATGAGCCGGAGCGTCGCCTCCGTCGTGATCGCCAGCGTGCCCTCGCTGCCGACGAGCAGCGCGGTGACGTCGTACCCCGTCACGCCCTTCACGGTGCGCCGGCCGGTGCGGAGGCGCGTGCCATCGATGAGGATCGCGTCGAGCCCGAGCACGTACTCGCGCGTGACGCCGTACTTGAAGGCGCGCGGGCCGGCGGCGTTCTCGGCGATGTTGCCGCCGAGCGCGCACATCTTGAGCGAGTTCGGATCGGGCGGGTAGAAGAGCCCCTCGGCCTCGACCGCCGCGTGCAGGTCGGCGAGGATGACGCCCGGCTCGACGACCGCGATCTGCTCCTCGCGGCTGATCTCCTTGATGGAGCTCATGCCGATCGTGGCGATGACGATCCCGCCCCCGACCGGCACCGCGCCGCCCGACTTGCCGCTGCCAGCGGCGCGCGGCACGACCGGCACCTCCGCCTCGCTCGCCGCCCGCACCGCCTTCTCGATGTCGGCGGCCGAGGACGCGAGCACGACCGCATCCGGGCTCACCGGCGGCTGATCGGACTCGTCGCCCGCGTAGGCCGCGCACCCGTCGGCCGACGTGATGACCTTCGACGGGCCGAGCGCGCGCTCGAGGAGCCGGCGCGCCTTGTCGATGGCCGACGCCGACGGGCGGGGGAACGTGGGGTGCTGTCGCATCTCCCCCATTTACCGCGGATCGCGCGGCGATGCTGGGGGATCCGCGCGGGCGGGCTCAGGGCTGGCCGCAGCCGGAATCGGGTGCACGCGGGGTGCACGCGGGGCGCACGCGGACACGCGCGCTCCGCGCGGCGTGCCCGCGGTCTGCCTGCCCGCGGGCGAGCGGGCGCGCCGCGCGATCAGAGCAGATCGAGGAAGGCGAGGAGCGCCTCGATCGCGCCGGCGTCCAGCGCGACGAGGCCCTCGCCCGCGGGCGCGCCGTCGTGGAAGAAGGCGCCCGGCGCAGCGGCAGCGGCCGTGCTGCGGTGATCGCCGGCGGCGCGGCCGCCCGTGTCCTCGAAGCGCGCCCGCTCGAGCACATCGCGCAGCGTCTTCGCGGAGCCGTTCGTGAAGTAGGGCCGCTTCTTGTAGAGCCGCCGGAGCGATGGCACCCGCGCGCCGTCCTCGTGCACGTACGGCACGACGCCGGTCTTCTCGTAGCCGGCCCTCCCCCACACGATCGGGCCCTCGGGCGCGAGCACGAGCGCCTCCCAGCGCTCGAACGGGGCCGCGGAGCCGGGGTCGTCGCTGCGGAGCACCGGCGCATGGCAGCGGGCGCAGCGGTCCCGGAACCCCCGGGCGCCGCCGCGCTCGAGCGGGGTGAAGCTCGTCCGGCCGAGGACGGCGGGGTTCGCGCGGTGCGAGAACGCCATGAGGAAGCCCATGAGCGCGCGGCGGAGCGCCTCGGGCGGCCGCGCGGCGCGCCCGGCGTCGGCGAGCCCGAGATCGGCGAGCCACGGCGCGGCCTCGCTCGAGATCGAGAACCATGGGTCGTGGCCGCTCAGCGCGCCGGCGACGCGGAACTCGTTGTCCGCCACCGCGGTGAGATCCGGATCGAGGGCGCGGGAGAAGTGGGGGCGGTTGTTGAACAGGCCGAGCAGCGGCTTGGTCGTGGCGCGCACGTCGCCTCGACCCGTGTGGTGCGTGCGGCCGTCGACGTAGCCCTCGAAGTGGCACGTCTCGCACGTGAACCGGCTGAGCGGGCCGTCGGCCTTGTTCCACGGGGCCATCAGCGAGGTGAAGAAGAGCGCCTCGCCGAGGCGGATCTCGTCGGAGCGGGCGTCCTCGCCGCCGTCCAGGACCGGCTGCTTCACGACCGCGCCGTCGCCCGCGTCGAGCAGCCACGCGTCGAGCAACGGGTTCGCATAGGCGAAGGCGCCGCCGCCGAGCGCGGCCACGGCGGCCACGCCGGGGGAAAGCGGGCGGGTGGAGACCTCCGGCGCGCTCGCGAGGCCGGCGTCCGTGGCGCGGAAGAGGAGCTCGGCCCGGCGATCGCCGCCATAGCCGGTCGCGATCACCCGAACGCCGCTGGATCCGGGGATCGCCGAGAGCGCGACGGCCTTCGGGGTAAGCACGCCGAGCTCCGAGACGTTGACGGCCGAGAGCCGTGTCACCTCGGGCCGGGCGCCGGCGGCGACGCGGTAGAGGAAGACGAACGAGTCGATGTACCCGAACGAGCCGCCGGTCCGGTCGAGCGGGTGATCCTCGACCCCGCCGGCCGCGAGAAGGAGCCCGCCCCCGGCGCCGCCCGTCTCGAGCGCGTCGAAGCTCCAGATCGGGCCGTCGTGGCGGACGCGCGCCGCGCCGCCCGCGAGCGGGCGGCCGTCGGCGCCGACCGGGAGCACGACGAGCGTCTGGTCGAGGAGGCAATCGACGATCAGGTGATGCGGGAGGCGCACGACGCGGAACGGGCCAGCGCCGATCGGCTCGTCCCAGCGCTCGACCTCGATGCGCCCGTCCGCGCCGGTGCGACCAGGGCGCAGCGTGACGAGCGTGCCGGCGCGCTCGTCGAGCGCGTAAAGAAGGCCCTCGGGGCCGGCCGCGACGTCGCGGACGCCGTGGAGGCCCGCGAGCTCGATGCGCCCCGCGGGCTCGAGCGAGGCGCCGCGGACGGCGTAGCGGAAGAGCGAGGGCGACGCCTCGCCGCTCGCGAAGACCTCGCCGGTGGGCGTGACCGCGACCCCTGTCGGCGAGGCCGGCGCGGGGGCGCGGGAGAGCTCGCGAAGCGACGGGTCGAGCAGGACGAGCGCGTCGCGGCCGCGGAGCGGAGAGAGCAGCGCGGGCGCGCCCGGCGCGGCGGGGCGGCCCAGCGGATCCACGGGGCGGAGCGCGATCGGGTCGGGCCCGAACAGCCGGTCGGAGCCGGGTGCGCGGGAGAAATCGGCCTCCGCGCGGCGCGCCGCCTCGAAGCGCCGCAGCGGCTCGAGCGGGTCCGGATCGGGCGCCCCGCCGTGGACCGGGGGCGCAGGGCGGCCGTCGCACGCCACGGCGGCCAGGCCGAGCGAGAGCGCAAGGCGGACCGCGGCCATGCGCCTGCGCCGCGGTGCAGCGGGCCGAGCCGCCGCGCCGATCACCAGCCGCCGGTGCTCGCCGGCTTCGCGGTCTCGGCCGGCGCCGCCTTCGCCGGCTCGGCCTTGGGCGCGGGCTTCGCCGCCTCGGTCGTGGCCGCGGGCTTCGCCTCGGGCGTCGCCTGGGGCTTGCCCTCGCAGCCGAAGAGACACATCGCGCCGAGCGCAACAAGCACTGTCAAGACATTCTTCATGGGACTCCTCCTGAACGAGCGGGGCAAGCGAAGCACATCCGCTGGGCGCTCGGAAGGGGGGCGCGCCGTCCGCCGCCATCGGAGGCGGCGCGACGGCGGCTGCGCGGGGTTGGCTGCGCGGAGGAGGCAGCGGACGCGCGTGGCCGCCCGCGTGCAAGAACGTGCAGGAGCCGTGCGGGAGCTCGCGCGCCGGATCCAGGGCCGGGCGCGAGATTCCGGCGCCCGCGCCCTGGTCAGGTCCCGGGAACGATCTTCACCAGGCTGTTGCGGTTCGCGACGAAGTATTGCTCGCCGTCGTTGTCCTCGACGATCGCGGTGAGCGCGTTGAAGGTCGGCAGGCTGCCCTGACGCGCGAACGCCGGAGCGTTCGGCGCGTTCGGATCGGGGTTCTTGTTGATGATCGTGATGGGCGACGTCTGCGCCCCGCACTGCATGAGCGCGCCCATTTTCCCGCCGGTGTAGTCGCCGAACAGGTAGACGCCCCGGAGCTGCGGCACCTGGCTGCCCCGGTACACGAACCCGCTGACGACGGACTTGTAGTCGCGGTACGGCCCTGTCGCGCTCTGCCGCCGATCCATGTCGGCGATGGGCGGGGTGTGCGTATCGCCCGCGCGCATGGTGCGCCCCTGGCAGGTATCCGCGTGGGTGCCTTCCCACTTCGGCCAGCCGAAGTTCAGCCCCGAGGTGCCGGCAGGAACGTAGTCGACCTCCTCGTAGCCATCCTGGCCGACATCGCCGATGAAGAGATCGCCCGTCCCCCGATCGAAGGTGAAGGTATACGGGTTGCGCAGACCATAGTGCCAGGTCCGCGAGGCCGCGCCGTCCAAGGGATTGCCGGCCGCGGCGTACGGCTCGGCAGCATTCGGATCGAGGCGCAGGATCTTGCCGAACAGCGAGGCCGGGTCCTGCGAACCGCCAGGCTTGTCGCTGTTGCAGGACCCGCCCCCGTCGCCCGTGCCGACGTAGAGCATGCCGTCGGGCCCGAACGCGATATGGCCGCCGTTGTGATTCACCGCGGACGCGTCGAGGCGCACGATCGTCTTCGCCGAATTTGCATCCGCCACGTAAGGATCGCTGGACCGCTTGTACTCGACCACCATGTCACGGTTCATGTTCGTGCCCGTGGTCGCCGTCATCATGATGTAGAACTTGCCGCTCGTCGCGTAGTCGGGCGGGAACGCCATGCTGATGAGCCCGCGCTCGTCGTCGAAGGGCCCGGAGCCGAGCGTGATCTGATTGCTCACGTCGAGGAAGGCCCCGCTGCGGAGCTGGCCGCCGGAGAACACGCGGATCTGCCCGGTCTGCAGCACGAGATACCAGTCGCTCGACCCCTTCGGCTGAGCGGCGTAAACCAGCTTGTCCACGCCGGTGACGACGGGAGCGAGCGCCAGCTTCCCGACGTCGGGCGCCGCGCTGGCATTGCACTCCACCGGGTCGCCGCCGCCGGCGCCGGAGCCGCCCTCTCCCGTGGTGGTCCCGGACGACGACGTGGTGCTGCTGCCGCCGCCGGTGCCGGAGCCTGCGCCGGAACCAGCGCCTGCGCCGGAACCAGAGCCGGAGCCAGCGCCCGCGCCGGAGCTGGAGGCGGAGCCAGCGCCGGCCCCCGTCCCCGTCTGCGCACCGGAGGAGCCCTGGTTCCCCCCGCTCGTCACGGCGTCGCCAGAGCTGGTCGCCCCGTCGTCGCTGCACGCACCGGCGCCCAGCGCGAGACACGCGCCGCCACCCAGCGCGAAGGTCATCCACAAAGCCAAGGTTGAACGCTGTTTCGTCATGAGGCGCATTCTATACATGACAGGCGCCGTGGCGCACTCATGAACTATCGCCGGGCGAAAGAACAGGACATCGGAGCCCGGGGTGAGCAGGTGACGGATCATGCCTGCAGGACGTCAACACGCGCTCGCCTGGCCGGCCGACGGCGCACGTTTGCTCGATGCGAGCTCGGAGACGCCGGCGGCGCGCGTCTCCCCAGGGCGTGTGGGCTCAAGGGCATTCGACAGGCTCGCTCGCCTGGTCGCCACCGCAATCGAGCCATGGGAGAACAGCGCCCCTCGACCGGCGTCGAGCAGCATTGCCCACGATTTGATCAGCCGTTCAGATGAAATGCGCCTGGCGCACGCGGACGTGGGCCATCGATGCGCTGCTCACTCGTCGAGATGGATATTTGAAACAGAGCGGTACGTGCGAGTCCCCGAGGTCCGCTCGGGGCCGGGGCTATATTCCCGTCCAGGCCCCTTCTGATCATCGCCTGCGACGGATCATCGCTCACCACGCCCGCGCCGCCGACGCTCGCCGGCGGCGCGCGGCGTCACCAGCAGGCCAGCCGCGCCGCGCCATGGCGCGACGGCGCCTGGCTCACCGCGCCGGACGAGCCCGGCGGAGAGACGTGCTGTGTTTCACCCGTGCACCGCAATCGATGCCGGCCGACTCGGCATCATCGGTCAGCTCGCCGCACGGCGCCATGTCGGAGAGGAGATCCGTGTCAATCGGAGCGCCGCGCTGAACGCCGGAATCTCCGGACGCCCTCGCTCACTCCGGCTCTCCTCTGCCGTCGGTGCCAATCGGCTCACCCGGCTCGACGCCGCACGTCGTACGGCGTCCCGCGAGCTCCCCCGCAGCGACGACGCCCCCTCCTGCTCCTGTGGCGCTCTGCTCAGAGAGTGCCCGCGATCCACACGCTCCCGGGGCCCAGGCCGACGCGCGCGCTCCAGGGGGCGTCGGCCGTCGGCCCGCGGCCGCGCGCTGACGCCGCGGCGTCAGGCGCAGACGGCGCGGTGATCCAGAGGATCGCCCCGCCCACGGCGAAGGCCGCGCCCGCGATGAACACCGCCGTCCCGATGTTGCCCTTCGCCACCGCGTCGTCGCGCAGATCGAGGCCCGTCTGATCGACGCAGCGGCCCGCCTCGTCGCAATGGCCGCCCTCGGTGGCCTTGTCGAACGTCGATTTCGCCATGAAGCCGAGCGCCGTGCCGACGCCGAGCCCGACCACGCCGAGCCCGACCCCGACGATGCCGAGCGGCTTGCGGATGCTCCCGCCCTGCGCCGAGGGCGGGTCGCTCGCCGGCGGACGGACAGGAGGCGGCGGCGCGACCGCCGGCGTCGACGCGCCGCTCGATCCCGGGGCGGAGGCCGGCTCCGTGGCGCGCTCGAGCGCCGGCACCGTGACGGTCACCACGCCCGGCTTGTCGATCGCGACCTTCACCTCCCAGGGCTCGTACCCGGGCGCGGAGGCGGCGATCCGATGCTCACCCGGGTCGAGCGGCACCGCCGTCCCCCAGAGCGCCCTGCCCACGGCGACGCCGTCCCGCGTGAGGCCCAGCCCCGCGATCGACGCCGCGGGCGGGACCACGATCTGGAGGCGGGAGAGCCGCGGCTCGAGCGCGGCGGCCCGGGCGCGCGCCACCCGCTCGCGCTCCGTCTGCCCGGCAGAGAGCGAGGCGGCCGCGACGTCGCGAAAGCCGATCCACGCCGTCGCGATCTTGCCGGTGCGCTCGTAGCAGTCGGAGAGGTTGAAGAGGGTGCCGACGCCGGGGTCGATCGCATGGCTCTCGGCGAGCTTCGGACAGGCCTCGGCGTGCTTCCCCGCGGCCATCAGCGCGCGGCCCTCGTCGAACAGCGCGACAGCGGCGGCGCGCTCCTCCCGGGTCGGCTCGGCGGCGCGCGCGGCCGGCGCGAGCGAGGCGAGCGCAGCGAGCGCCGACAGGAGCGCTACCGCTCGACGGCGGCCGGCCCCGGAAAGCGGGGCGCGGGAGACCGCAGCAGGGCAGCCGGACTCCGGACAGGGGCTCGAGAGACGACGATGGCAAAGCAAGACGGCAGCTCTCCTGGGCTCACGGGATGTCATCGCGGATCGGAAAAGAGGTCTTGCGGCGCGGTCGATGTGGGGCGGGTCGGCGGCGGGGTCCGCCCCGACGGCCGCGCGCCCTTCGACGACGCCGGCGGCCGCGGCGCCGCAGGCCCGCTCGCGGCCGGGCGCGCGGTCGCGACCTCGGACACGGGCGCTTCAGGCGGCGGCGCAGGGCCGCCGTCGAGGAGCTCGGCCGCCTTGCCCGCAGCCAGATCGGCCGCGGGCACCGCCGCGTCGCGCGAGGGTGCCTCCGGCGCCAGCGGCGCCTCCGAGGGCGCCGACGCGGCGAGCGGCGCCCCACCCGACGCGGGGACGCGGAGCGCGAACCACACGAGCCACGCGAGCCCCGCGGCGCCCACGAGCGCGGCCGTGAGGGCCGCCGCGATCCCCAGGGTGCGCGCCCCGCCGCCCTGGCCCGACGAGGCGCGCGTGCCGCCCCAGGAGCGATCCGTCGCCGCGCCGTCCGAGAGGAGCGCCGTGGGCGCGCCAGACCACGCGGAGCCGGCCGCCACGCCCTTTCCATCCGGGTCGCTGGACGACGGCGTCCCGCCGGCGGGCCCAGGCGACGTGGAGCTCGAGCGCCGGGGCGGCCCGGGCGCGCGGCCCGCCTCGGCGCCCGCGTCGAGGCGGATCTGCAGCACCCGCGCGGCGCGATCGGCCAGGTGCTGCGCGTGCGGCGGCGCGAACCGAGCGAGCTCGGCGGCGAGCTCGGCGATGTTGCCGAAGCGATCGGCAGGGCTCTTCTGGAGGCAGCGCTGGACCACCCAGCCGAGGCGCTCGGGCACGTCGGGCCGCTGCGCGTCGATCCGCGGCGGCCCCTCCAGGATGCGGTCGTAGATGGCCATCGCGGAGTCGCCCCGGAAGGGGACGGCGCCCGTGAGCAGCTGATAGAGCATGGCGCCCATCGACCAGACGTCGGCCCGCGCGTCGACGCTCTTCGAGGAGACCATCTGCTCGGGCGCCATGTAGAACGGCGAGCCCAGCATCGTCGAGCTCTCGGTCATGTCGTGCGCCTTGGGCCCGGTCGCCTCCGCCGCGAGGGCCATCTTGGAGATGCCGAAGTCGATGACCTTGATGAGCGGGCTGCCGTCGGCCCGCTGGGTCAGGAACAGGTTGCCCGGCTTCAGGTCCCGATGGATGATGCCGAGCGCGTGCGCCTCCGCGAGCGCGTCGCACGCCTGGAGCAGGTAGTCGCAGGCGAGCGCGCTCGGGAGCGGCCCGCGATCGCGCAGGACGGCCTTCAGGTCGGTCCCCTCGAGGTACTCCATGACGAGGTAAGGCTCGCCGCGCGCGAGCGTGCCGACGTCGTACACGCGCGTCACGTGCTCGCTCCGGATGCGCGCCGCGACCTGCCCCTCGCGCAGGAAGCGGGCGACGAGGTCCGCGCGCTCGCGGGCCTGGGGCCGCAGGAACTTGATGGCGACCCGCTCGCCGAGCAGGAGATGGCGGGCGGCGACGACCACGCCCATCCCGCCTTCACCGAGGACGCGCTCGACCTCGTATTTCTCCGCGAGGACGTCCCCCACGCTCACCGGTACGACCATGCACGCCCTCGCTCCGCCCCTCCGCTAGTATCAAAACGGCGCGGGCGCGACAACGCGAGCTTTCCCGGAAATCAGCGAGGGGCGAGGGAAACCGCCGCGCCGCCATAGCCACCCGGCCACGCAGCCACGCAGCCACGCTGCCACGCTGCCACCCGAGATTGCGCGCATTGCTCGCATCGCGGGTTCGCCAGCGGCGCGCTCTGCTTGTATATGCATGACGCAATTTCACCATGAGCACCGCTTCACCATGATCACCGAGCCGACCGAACCGTTCGTCCTCGCGCGCGAGCTCCTCGAGCAGCGGCAAACCACCGAACCGACCGACGCGACCGCCATGACGCTGGCCACGGCGGACGCGTCCGGGCGCCCCTCGGCGCGGATGGTGCTGCTGAAGGGCATCGACGATCGCGGGTTCGTGTTCTTCACCAACTACGAGAGCCGCAAGTCGATGGATCTCGCGGCGAACCCGTTCGCCGCGCTGTGCATCCACTGGGCGAAGGCCGCGGAGCAGATCCGCGTCGAGGGGCGGATCGAGCGGGTCAGCGACGCGGAGTCGGACGCCTACTTCGAGACCCGCGGGCGGGGCAGCCAGATCGGCGCGTGGGCGTCCCGGCAGAGCGCGCCGCTGCCCTCGCGCGAGGCGCTCCTCGATCGGGTGCGCGAGATCGAGCGCCGCTTCGAGGGCCGGCCGGTGCCTCGGCCGGAGTTCTGGGGCGGCTACCGGGTGGTGCCGGAGCGCGTCGAGTTCTGGTACGGCCAGGAGAACCGCCTGCACGACCGCGTCGTGTACGTCCGCCACGGCGACGGCTGGCGCGTCGAGCGGCTCTACCCCTGAGCGCGGCGCGATCGTCGATCAGGCGCGCTCCGTCACGCCCCGTGACCCGCGCCGGGGAGAAGCCATGAAATCGAAGACCGACTATTTCTACTTCGAGACGAAGGCCAGGCGCGAGCTCATCAACGTCACCGAGCGCGTCGCGGCCGTCGTCACCGCCAGCGGCATCCGGGAGGGCATGGTCCTCGTGAGCGCCATGCACATCACCGCCGGCGTGTTCGTGAACGACCACGAGCCGGGCCTCTGGGAGGACATCTGGGCGTGGCTCCAGCAGCTCGCCCCCGAGGGGCCCGACTACAAGCACCACAGGACCGGCGAGGACAACGGCGACGCCCACCTCAAATCGATCCTCGTGCACCACCAGGTGATCGTGCCCATCACCGCGGGGAAGCTCGATCTCGGGCCGTGGCAGCAGATCTTCTACGCGGAGTTCGATGGCGGCCGGCGCAAGCGCGTCGTCGTGAAGGCGATGGGGGAGTGACACCGCCGGCCGGCGCGCGGGCTCCGCGGGCGACAGGGTCGAGGGCGCTCGTCTCCCTAGCCGCCCGCGGGCGCCGCGGGTTGCGGCGCGTGGGGCCTCGCGGCGCCGTACTCCCTCGCCCCGCGCTGCATGAGCGAGGCGATCGCGCCGAGCGCGTCGGTCCAGGCCTCCTTGTGCGCCGGGGACCAGTCCGCGGCCGCGACCTCGGCCATCGCGGAGATCAACGCGTCGGCGACCCAGGGGTACATCGCGTCCGTGACGCCGTAGTCGACGTGCTTCGCCCCCATCGCCATGAGCTTCTCCTCGAGCCACGACGCGTCCTCCAGCCGGTCGATGACCGCGGCGAGCGCCTCCGTGAGCATCTTCTCCTGCTGCTCCTGGCTATTGCGCCCGAAGAGCGGCTTCACCTGCGGATACCGAGAGAACAGGATCCCGTAGAAACGGTGCGTGAGGTTGGGCGCCCTCTCGATCACGAGCTCGAAGCTCTCCCGCAGCAAGCCAACATTCAATCCCATGACAAACCTCCAGGCCGGGCGAGGTGCCCGTGCTAGCCGTCGTCGGCGATCGATTCGCCCGACGGCACGCGCTGGCCGAACGCGTTCGCACGGGCTGTGCCAGGGGCGTTTCTCCGTGGATCGCCTCGATCCTCGCCGGGTCGGCGCGCCCGGCGACCTGCGGCGGTTTCCCACGGGAAACCTGGCCGGCTGCCGAGCGCGGCCGCGCCGGCGGCGCCCACCCGCGCGCCCACCCGCGCGCCGCCCCGCCGCGCGCCTTGCTCCGCTGCACCCCACGGTGTTTCCTGCCGGAGTCTCCGACAGGAAACCTCCGCCGCCTCCGTCTCCTCGAGGAACCCGCGTGACCCTGCTCGACGCCGTGCTCAGCCTGTCCGAAGCGCCCGCCCGCGACGAGGCGCTGCAGCGGATCCTGCGCGCGCTCGCGCGGGTGTCGGCGGCGGACGCGCTCTCGGTGCTCACGGCGGCGGAGGACGGCTCGGTCGGCGTCGCCGCGCAGATCGGGCTGTCGCCGGCCGCCCTGGGGATGAGCTTCCGGCCCGCGGAGCACCCGCGGCTCCGCAGGGCGACGCAGGCGGCCGGCCCGATCCGCTTCCTCGACCCGAGCGAGCCCGACCCCTACAGCGGCTGGCTGCTCGGCAGCCCGGGAGAGATCCACCCGATCCACGCCTGCATGGCCGTGCCGCTGCACGTGCAGGGCCGCCTCGCCGGGCTGCTCACGCTCGACGCCTGCGATCCCCACGGCCTCCGCGGCCTGCGCGACGAGGACGCGCGCGTGTTCGCGGGGCTCTGCGCCGGCGCGCTGCGGCTCGACGCCGGCGCCGTGCTGCTCGACGCCGGCCCGGAGGCGCGCCGCGCGATCGGCCCGGCGTCGATCGGCCCGGCGCCTGCGAGCCGCTCGGCCGGGATGCTGCGGATCGAGCGCGAGATCGCGGTGCTCGCCCCGCTGTCGGTGCCGGTGCTCGTCACGGGCGAGACGGGCGTGGGGAAAGAGCTCGTCGCCCGCGCGCTGCACGAGCGATCGCCCCGGGCGAGCCGGGCGCTCGTGATCGTCAACTGCGCGGCGATCCCCGCGCAGCTGGTCGAGTCGGAGCTCTTCGGCCACAGGAGAGGCGCGTTCACCGGCGCCACGGCCGCGCGCGCCGGAAGGTTCGAGGCGGCGCACGGCGGGACGATCTTCCTCGACGAGATCGGCGAGCTCCCGCTCTCGGCGCAGGCGCAGCTCCTGCGCGCGCTGCAGGAGGGGGAGATCCAGCCCGTGGGCGAGGACCGGGCGCGCCGCGTCGACGCGCGGGTCGTCGCGGCCACGAACCGCGATCTCCGGCGGGAGGTCGCCGAGGGGCGCTTTCGCGCCGATCTGTTCCACCGGCTCTGGGTCTACCCGATCTGCGTGCCGCCCCTGCGCGAGCGGCGCGAGGACATCCCCGCCCTCTGCGAGCGCTTCGCCGCCGAGCTCGCGGCCGAGCTCGGCGCGGCGCGGGTCGGCTTCACCGAGCCGGCGCTGGGCGCGCTCGCCCAGGGGGCGTGGCCGGGCAACGTCCGCGAGCTGAAGAACGCCGTGGAGCGCGCCGTGCTTCGCCGGACGATCGCGGACGGCAAGAGCGCGGCCGGCAGGGCGCTCGTCGTGCGGCGCGAGGATCTCGACGCGATCGACGGCGGCGCGCAGGAGCGCTCGCTCGCCCCGCGGATCGAGCTCCCCGGCGAGCGGCTGCGGCTCGCGGACGCGCCGCTGGAGCAGCCCGTGGAGCTCCTGGCAGAGGCGCTCGAGAGGGCCCGCCGCGAGGCGTTCGCCCGAGCGTTCCGGGCAGCGGGCGGCAACGCGGCGACGGCCGGACGGCTGCTCGGGCTGAGCCGATCGTTCGCCTACAAGGAGGCGGTGCGCCTCGGGCTCATCCCCCCGGCCGGGCCGCGCAAGCGCTGAGGAGCCCGAGCGAGACGCCGTCCTCTCGAAGGACGGAGCGCAGCGCCTCCACGGAGGACGACGCTCAGCGCGCCGGCTCGGGGGCGCCGATCCCCTCGAGCGGCACGCGCGCGAGCGCCGTGTAGCGCGCCCCCTTCGGGGTCAGCTCGCTCTGGTAGACGATGATCTCCTGGACCCGCGTCTCGCCGAAGTCGACGTTGCCGACCGCCTGCGCGCACGCGTCGAGCGCCGGATCGCCGCGCGGATCGCGCGAGCGGGCGAGGGTGAGGTGCGGCTCGAACGGCCGGTCCTCGGGGACGTAGCCCGTCGACATCGAGAGCGTCTGCTCCAGGTCGCGGTGGATCGCGGTGAGGGCGCCGACAGCGCCGCCCACGCCGAGCCAGAGCACGCGCGGGCGACGCCGCGTTCCGAACGCGCCGCCCTTCTCGATGCGCAACGTGAGCGGCCTGTGGAACGCGGCGACGCTCCCGGCAGCAGCGATGACGAGCGGCAGGCGCTCCTCTCCGATCTCGCCCATGAAGGCGAGCGTGATATGCAGCCCAGCAGGCTCCACCCACTTGGCGGACGGAGCCCGCGGCGAGATCTCCCGCAGGAGATCTCCGACCTTGGCGAGGAGCTCGGCTCCCGGATCAACGGCGACGAAGACGCGCACAGCTCACCTACGCTCACCCACGCTCAATTACCACCCACAGACTTCACCCTTGTTCTGCTCCTTGAGCCACCTCCGGAGCGGCTCGAAGTACTCCAGCATGGCGCCCGGATCGGCCGCGGTCTCCCCCGTCACCGCCCGCATCGCCTCCTGCCACGGGCGGCTCGCGCCGAGCGAGAGCATGGCGCGCAGCTTCTCGCCCGCGGCCGCGCTGCCGTGGATCGAGCACGCGTGGAGCGGCCCCGTGTGCCCGGCCGTCTTGCACAGCGCGCGGTGGAACTGGAACTGGTAGATGTGCGCGAGGAAGTAGCGCATGTACGGGACGCCCGCCGCAACGTGGTACTTCGCCCCCGGGTCGAAATCGGCCTCGCTGCGCTGCACCGGCGGCGCGACGCCCTGGTACTTCAGCCGCAGCGCCCACCACGCCGCGTTGTAGTCGGCCGGCTTCGTCCTGCCCGAGAAGACATCCCACCGCCACTGGTCGATGAGCTTGCCGAACGGGAGGAACGCGATCTTGTCGAGCGCCTTCTTGAAGAGGAAGTTGATGACCCCCTTCTCGTCCTCGGACACCCTGTCGAGCAGCCCCAGCGACCTCAGGTAGCGCGGCGTCACGGAGAGGGCCAGCGTGTCCCCGATCCCCTCGTGGAAGCCCTCGTTGGCGCCCGACTGGAACAGGATCGGGAGCTTGTAGTACTGGTGGAAGTAGTAGACGTGCCCGAGCTCGTGGTGGATCGTGATGAGATCCTCCTCGCTCGGCTCGACGCACATCTTGAGGCGGAGATCGCCCCGGTCGCCCACGTCCCAGGCGTTCGCGTGGCAGACGACCTCGCGGTCGGCCGGCTTCTTGAGCAGCGATCGCTCCCAGAAGGTCGCAGGCAGCGGGTCGAACCCGAGCGAGGTGAAGAACCGCTCGCCGAGCGAGACCATCTGCTTCTCGTCGAGCTTCTTCGCCTTGATCTTCCGCGTCACGTCGAGCGAGGGCTGGCCCTTGTACGGCTCCATGAGCCCGTAGACGTTCGACCACTCCTGCGCCCACATGTTGCCGAGGAGGTGCGCCGGGATCGGGGCCTTCTCGCCGATCCTGTCCTTGCCATGGATCGCGCGCAGCCTCGCGCGCACATAGCAGTGCAGCTCGTCGTAGAGCGGCTTCACTTTGCCCCAGAGCCGCTCGGTCTCGGCCTCGAACGCGTCGGGGGACATGTCGTATCCGGCTCGCCAGAGCGCGCCGACGTCCGGGAGGCCGAGCTCCGCCGCCCCCTTGTTGCCGAGGGCGACGTAACGCTCGAACTTCGGCCGGAGCGGCGGGGCGATCGCGTGCCAGCCCGCCCATGCATCGAGCAGCTCGTCCCAGTCGCGGCTGGTCTTCAGGAGGCTGGAGAGCTCGTCGAGCGCGAGGCACTTCGGCTCGGCCCCGGCGCCCGCGCGCGCGGCGCGCGCCGCGCCCAAGCCCGCGGTCGCCGCCCGCCCTGGCCTGGCCTTCGGGCAGTGCTTGCCCTTGCCGTACAGGCTCGTCATCTCGACCGAGAGCGCGGCGAGCTCGGCGCGCTCCGCCGGGTCGCTCGGCGCCGGGAGGGAGGTCGAGATCTTGAGGAGCGAAAGCTGGCGGGCGACGTCCGCGGGCAACGCGAGCCCGTCGAAGCGCGCCGCCGCCTTCATCGTGCGGCTCAGGTACTCCATGCTCGCCTCCTCGGCGGAGGCGGCGAGCGCGTCGGTGTCGTCCGTGAGGTAGGTCTGGTTGACCCAGGACGCGCGCGCGGACTGGATCCGCAGCCGGCGCAGCTCCCGGTCGACGGCGGCCACGAAGGCCTCCGCCTCGGCCGGGCCGGGCGGCGCCGCCTGCGGGGGGGCGGCCTCCGCGGGCGCCGGGGTCGCGGGCGCCTCCTCCCCCTGGCGCGGCGGCGCTGTCGCCGCCGCCGGCGGAGCGGCGCCGCTGCACGCCGCGCCCAGCCCGAGCGCGACGAGCATCAGCGGACGCGCGATGGCCGTCCGGGCGTGGGCAAAGCGGACCACGGGCCCTTCATACACGCCGGACCGTGCCGAGGGAACCAGGAGCGACGTGTGATCGTCGGGGCGCGACCCCGCCGCGCCGCCCCTCCGGATTCACCCGCACCCTCCGCGAGTCACCCGCACCGTCCGCGATTCACCCGTACCGTCCGCGATTCGCACGGGTCGGCGTGACCTGGACGAACCACCCCGCGGTGACGGCTGCCATGCGGCGGTGAACTGCCGTTACAATGCTCCCCCACCATGAGGAATGCCCTTGCGCCCAGGCCCACGCTCCCGGCGGTCCTCGGCCTCGCCGCCGCCGCCCGCCCGGCGCCCCGCTCGCCCGCAGGACGGACGAGCGGCCGCCGCCCGACGGCCCGGAGCAGCCGCTCCCGGTCGCCTCGCAGCGCGAGGCGGCGAAGCGCTGCGACGAGCTGCGATCTCGAGGTGAGGTGCAGACGGATGCCCCACCCCGAGGCGCGCGCCACGACCTCCTGTGCACCGAGCGACGGCCATGAGTGAGCTCGAAAATTTCTCGTTCGTGATCCCCGGCGAGCTCGCCGGCATGGCCTATCCCCACGCGCCCCAGGCGGTCGAGGAGCTCGCGGAGCTCGGCTTCCGCAGCCTGGTGTCGCTCTCGCGTCGGGCGCCGCCGCCCGCGGCGGTGGGCCCGCTCATCCACCTGCATTGCCCGCTCGCCGACTTCACGCGCATCCCGGGCGTGGACCTCCTCCGCGCCGTGGCGTTCCTCGGCCGGGCGCCGCGGCCGATCGCCGTTCACGGGGAGGGCGGCGTCGGGCGCACCGGGGTCGTCCTGGCGTGCCGCCTCGTGTCGCTGGGCAGATCGGCGTCCGAGGCCATCGCCGAGGTGCGGCGCGTGCGGCCAGGCTCCATCGACGACCCCGAGCTCGAGGTGTCGGTCGCGGAGTTCGAGCTGTTCTACCGCAGCGCGCACGAGCAGGCGACGCCGGCGCCCTTCAACTTCGCGCCCGCGTCGCCGCTCGACCGGATCGTCCACGGCGCGGAGCGGCCCGGCTTCGGGATGGCGAGCTGGTCGGCTTCCGGGATCCGCTCGTCCGTCGTCGCGCCGCCGAGCCCGGCGGCGCACGCGGATCCGAGCGACGCGCCCGTCGAGGCGTGGCTCGCCTTCATGGCGCGGCACGGGATGCGCGAGGTGCTCTGCCTGCTCGACGAGGGAGAGCTGGCGCTCCACCGGATCCCGCTCCTCGGCCGCTACCAGCGCGAGTTCCTCCGGGTGACGCACGTGCCGCTCGACGGGGGCGCGCTCCCCTCGCCCGACGCGCTGGAGCGCGCGCTCGACGCGCTCAGGCGCGCCGAGTCCAGCGGCGCGCCCGCCGTCGTGCACTGCGCGTCCGGCGCGGGCCGCGCGGGCGTCGTGCTGGCAGCGTGGCTGCGCGCCCGGCACGGCCTCTCCCCCGAGGCGGCGATCGGCGCGGTCCGGGATCACGCGCGGCACTTCGGCGCGCACCGCGACCCGCTGAAGGCAGGGCCCGGGGCGCGGGATCTCCTCGCGGGCGTGCCGGCGCTCGCGTGAGCGCGCCGCTCGCGTGAGCGCGCGCTCGCGTGAGCGCGCCGCTCGCGTGAGCGCCGGCACGCGGCCGGGCGGCGTCGAGCGTCACCCGCCGGCGCTTCGCTCAGGTTTCGCGCGCCGGTGCTCGCGGTACATGCGCAGGGCGAAGGCGCCGGCCGGCTCGCCGCGGAGCCCTTCGGCGAGCGCGCGGAGCTCGGACGGCAGCTCGGAGGGCGGCGGCAGCGGCGACGGGTGGTGCTCGGGCGCGAGCAGCGGCGCGGCGAGCGCGGCGAAGGTGAGATCCGCGGCCGAAAAGCGGTCTCCGACGAGGTACGGGCGCCCATCGCGCAGGCGTTCGTTCACCGCGTCGAAGACCGCGCGGAGCTTGCCTCGCGAGCGCTCGGCGGCGGCGGCGTCGATGCGCATGACGCGCTTCATGACCGCCCGCGCGACCGGGTAGTAAGCGCGGAAGGTGCCCCGCCCGAACCACCACGGCGGCGCCGCGCCAGCGCCATCGAGCGAGCGGAACGATCCGCCCATGAAGGCGAACGCGCCCTCCGCGTCGGGCAGGAGGTGAAAGTACGCGACGCGGCGGATCGCGGGGCCGAGGTCGACGTCGAAGCGCTGCTCGAGCGCCTCGACCTCGGCGCGGGCCGCGTCGGGCTCGCGGGCACCCTGGAGCTGGAAGAAGAGCGCGCGCTCCGGCGGCACGAGCGTGTCGGCGTAGCGCAGGATGTCGGTCGAGTCGCCGAGCACGCCCGCCGGCGAGACGAGCACCGGGACGGAGCGGCGCCCGCCGGCCCTCAGCGAAGGGAGCGCGTGGGCGAGCGGGAGGTAGGCGTCCTCCCTGTACCGCGCGCCGGCGCGATCGAGCGCCCACCGCGCCTTCTCGCAGAAGTGGCTCCAGGGAATGGTGATGAGGCGGAGGGGCGCGCGCGCGCCAGGATCAGGCATAAAGAATTTCCAAGGGCCCCGGGCGACGCGGGCGCGAGGCGCGCCTCAGCGCCGGATCTCGAAGAGGTGGATGCCGTACGCGGGGAGCTCGACGCCGAGGCCGCGCGACAGATCGACGAGCTCGTCGCCGTCGCGCGGGTGCTCGTTGCCGGTCATGAGGTCGGCGAGCAGGACCTTGCGGCCGGCGATGCCGGCGATGTCGAGCGGGATGCGGCACCCGCTGCGCGACGGGGCGAAGTTGATCACGGCCACGAGGGGCGCCGCGCTCCGGGGCGCGCCGCAGGCCGGGAGCGGCTCCCACCGGTAGGCGACGAACGCGTCGGCGCCCGGCCCGCGCGCGGTGAGCGTGGCGAAGCTCCCGGTGCGCAGGATGGGGCGGCGCACGGCCGCGAGCAGCCGCTCGTGGAAGGCGAGGCAGGCCTGATCGACCGGCTCCTCGGGGGCGCGGGCGAGGTGCAGCGAGGCGCGCACCGTCCGCCCCTCGAGCTGGCCGTGGTGGATGAACCGCATCCCGGGCACCGTCGCCGCGATGAACTCGGCGGCCCGGCGCCGATCCGGCGGGAGCACGGCCGCGATGCGCGGCTCGTCGTGGTGCTCGATGAAGCGGACGCTCCGCCGCTGGTAGTCGGGCGTCGCCGCGAGGTGGCCGCGGACCGACGACGCGGAGGCGTGGCTCAGCCGATCGTAAAGGCTCTTGTCGAACGTGTAGTCGAACCCGAGCATCTGCAGGCGCCACTCGAGGTCCCAGAACGCCTCGGCGATGAAGACGAAGCTCGGGTGGTCGCGGCGGACGGCGTCGATGGCCTCGGCCCAGAACTCGCCGGCGGCCTCGGCCTTTCGCTCCGCCGGCGGGCGCTTGGACCACGTGCGCCGGAAGACGTCGTCGAGCACCAGCATCGCCATGTCGCAGCGGACGCCGTCGCAGCGCGACGCGACGCCGCGGAGCGCCTCGACGGACGCGGCGCGCGTCGCCGCGAGGCGGTAGTCGAGCTGGGCCGTGTCGGGCCACGGCGGGATGTAGGGATCGCGCCCGCTGAGCGGGGCGCCGTCGTCGCCGGCGATGAAGAGCTCGGGCTTCTCCGCCACCCAGTGGTGATCGCGCGCGACGTGGTTGGGCACGAAGTCGAGGATGACCCCGATGCCCCGCGCCGCGAGGCGCCGGCGCAGATCCGCGAGGCCGGCGTCGCCGCCGAACGCGGGGTTCACCTCGTAGCGCGCGACAGCGAACGGGGAGCCGGCCACGTCGGCCTCGGTCCAGTCCGGCAGCACGCGGTCGTACTCGGCGCGCAGGTCGGGATCCGTGAGCGAGCGGCGCGGGCCCTCCTCGCCGAGCGACCAGACGCCCATCAGGTGCACGTAGTCGACCCCGAGCGCGGCGAGCCGGTCGAGCGCCGCGTCGGGCACGCTGGCGAGCGTCACCCTGGCCTTGGCGGCGCGCGAGAGCTCGTGGAGCCAGACACGCACGAAGATCGCGTACAGCAGGGGGTGCTGGTGGGCAGGGACTAGGGAGCTCATCGATTGGATTGGGGACGGCGGGGCCCGCGAGGGAGTCGCGGACAGCGGGCGTCGGCCGGGGATTGTCTGCGCGCTCGGGTGGTCCCTGCAAGCGGGATCACGATGAGCTGCAGGCGCGGCCGGCCGAGGCCACGCGCGCAACGTCCAGCACAGAGGCGGCCTCGCTCGATCCCGGGCGCTCGCGGCGCGGGCGCCGTCAGGCGCGGCGCGCGCGGCGCTCGCCGCGCCTTCGCGCGAGCGCGGCGGCCGCGCCGAGGGCGACGAGCGGCAGGGCGAGGGGCGTCGCGGCCTCGTCGGGCGAGAGCCGGCAGCCGCAGCCGCCCTGCTTGGGCTCCACCGGCGGCGGCGCCTCGGCCGGCGGCGCGTCGTCGACGGGCGCCTCCGCCTCGGCGGCGCCCTCCTCGGGCGCGCCCTCGGGCGCCTCTTCCTTGGCGGGCTCGTCGCTCTTCTCGGCCTCGGCCTTGTCCGTCTTCTCGTCCTTCTTTTTCTTCTCGCCGCTGAAGACGATCGCGCGGCGATCGATGACGGGGTTCTCGCCCTGCAGGGTGATCTTCTGCTTCTGCCCCATCTGCACGCCGTCGCTCGCGCGCTTTATCACGAGCTCGTACTCGCCGGCCTCGAAGCCCCGATCGCGCCGGAGGACGAAGTCGAACTTGGTGATCGCATAGACCTTGCCGCTGCTGTCGGAGAAGCCGACGTCCATGCTCTCGTTGATCGACTGCTGGTTCTGGAGCGGGATGCGGACGAGGACCGGGGTCTCGGGCGACTTGTCGGTGAGCGCTCGCTCGTAGTGCACCGTCGGCGTGAACGAGAACAGCATCGGGATGTGCCCGAGGTGCGGCATCCCTCCGTAGTTCATCGTCATCTTCAGCTTCCATCGGCCGCTGTCCTCCTTGGGCGAGCGGTCGACGATGGTGACGGTGCCCGCCGCGTGCGCGGCGCTCGCGGGCAGCCACGCCCCGATCAGCGCGAGCGCGGCGGCGACCACGCGCGCGGCGAGGAAGAGGCGGCGCGCCGCGCCGGGCTGGGTCGCGGCGGGGCGGGCGTGAGGACGCTCGGCGCGCGGACGCCGCGCGCCGAGCTGAGACAGGGGACCGGTTCGAGATCGGGCGGTTCGCATACGCGGCACGCTACCAGGGATTTCGTGGAAACGAGCCGCGGACGATGGGGCTTCCGGCGCGGACGACGAGAGGGCTGGCAGCGTGGACGAGAAGATCACCGCCAGCGTGGACGAGGCGGCGACCGCCGGCGCGCGGGGCTCAGTCCGGGAACCAGAGCAGCGCGTCGGAGGTGGGCTTGTAACAGGCCTGGCGGCCCGCCTCCTCGTTGTCGGTGCAGCTCGCGTTCTCGAGGCAGTCGATGATCTCGTAGCGGCCGGAGGCGTTGTAGATGGTGGTGAACATCGCGCGCTGGGCCGCCTCGAGCTTGCTGAACGCGCTCTTGCACGCGGGGACGGGCACCCTCTCGCAGCGGGCCATGCGCGCGCAGCGGGACTCGATGACCGGCGCCGCCGTGGGCTCGTCCGGGTTGAGCTTGACGGCCACCTCGTCGTTGCACTCCAGGATGATCTGGCTCCGGTCCGGCGAGCTCTCGGCGGCGGCTTCCATGCGGCGCGAGAAGCAGCTCGTCATCGCGCGGAGGTACGTTGGCGACGAGGTCGGGTAGGCGGCCTTGCACGCGTTGAGGTGCTCCCAGGAAGAACCGGCGCGCTGGAGCTTGGCGAGCGCGGCGCACCACTCGGCCTGGGCGGCGATGACACCGTCGCGATCGGGGAAGTTGGTGGGCCGCTCAGAGCATGCGTTCAGCGCGAGCATCGACGCGGCCACCGCGATCGGCAGGGCCAAGGATCGAAGGGCGGGCATTGGCGGACCCTAGCACGGGAGGCCCGCCGACGCGGAATCTCCGGATGCTCGCCGCCCGTCATGGCCGGTTTGGCAGAAGCTCGCAGCGGAGTCTCACGGCGCCGCCGCCCCCGCCGTCGCGGAGCGCGGCGGCGCCGTCGGGGCCGAAGACCACGCCGAGGTCCAGCCCGCCCCGGGCCGCGGCGCGGATCTCGATCGCCTCGACGCACAGGGCGCCGCGGCCGCCGGAGAGCAGCGCGGACGCGGGGGCCTCCCCCTCGAACAGCGGCGCCCCGCTCCTCGACGCCACCCGCAGCGTGGCGGGCAGCTCGGCGATGAACCGGTGCGACGGCCGCGCGCCGCCGCAGCCGCCGGCGCCCATCTCCGCGAGCGACGCGAGGGTCCCGAGCGGCTCGATCGGGCCGACCTGGCCACGGGCGACGTCGATCGGCCCCGCGACCACCTCCCCCGAAGCGACGGAGTAGCCGATGAGGGCGACGCCAGGGGCGTCGAGCCGGCGGCCCAGGGTGAGGCGGGCGCCCGCGAGCTCGGGGACACGCGCGAGCCCGAAGGCCGGGAAGGTGCCCTGCCGCACGGCGACGAGTAAGCTGCGCCTCCCGGCGTCGAGGGCGAGCAGCTCGCCGCCCGGCAGCTCGACCGCGGCGGCGATCGTGCCGGCGTTGTCGAACGGCAGGAGCGCCGGGGGCTCGGCGCCCGCGCGCACGCGGAGGCCGCGCCGCCCGTGCGGCCCGCTCGCGTCGAATAGAAGCAGCAGATCCGCGGGCGCCCTGGCGCCTGGCGCGAGCAGCACGGGGACGATGTCGCCGGACGCGGCGCCGAGCGAGCCGTCGCGGAGCGACAGGCGGCGCGGCGCTCCGGCGCGCGCGAACGGCAGGAGCACGCTCGCGGTGAAGGTGCCGTCGCGGAGCGCGCCCAGGGGCGAGGACGGGGCGGTCGACAGCGAGACGACAGGGGGCGCGCCGCCGGCCAGGCGGGCCGTGGCGGGCACGCCCCCTGCCGCGGGCGTGCCCCGGGGAGCGCGGCGACCCGAGGGGGGCGGCGCCGGGGCGGCCGACGGCGGCGGGAAGGACGAGGGGTCGTCGTCGAGGCGGCAGGAGACGAGCGGCGGAGGAGCGGCGCGGAGCAATGGGTTCACCGCGGGAGCGAAGGGCGGCGGCGCGCCGCGCGGCGAGGGCGGAGGGCCGCCCCAGCCGAGGCGGACGAGGCCGTGCTCACCCATCGCGCAGCCGATCGGGGAGCAGGCGAAGGGGGCCCCCTCGTCGAATGGAGGCTCGATCTGGCGGGCGGGCGGGCCCTCGGCCGGGCGCCACGAGCGGCCGCCGTCGGTCGACTCGAAGAAGGCCGGCGGGTCGTCGCCGGTGGCGGCGAGCGCGAACCGCCCGCCGACGACGACGTTCTGGACGCCGGCCGGGAGGGGAAAGACGGTGACACCGCCGCGCGCGTCGATGCGCAGGCCGGCGATGCGGCCGCCGCGGCGGCGCGAGAGCAGGCGCTCCGCTCGACGGGCGCGAGAGAGAGAGCCCGCCTCCGGCAGCGCCTCGCGGGCGGGCGAGACGCCATAGGCCTCCTCGGGCAGGTGCAGCCAGCCGCGCACGGCGCCGTCGTCGTCCTCCCAGAAATCGGTGTCGATGAGGCGCGGCGGCGATGAGGCGTCGGCGGCCCCCGCGAAGACGCCGCCCGCGAGCGCCGGGAAGGCGCCGCCCGCGAGCGCCGGGTCGCGATCGCGCACGCGGACCACGCGGACGCCCTCGGGCGGGCCCGCAGGACGATGTTCGCGCGCGCGCGGGGGGGAACCGGGAGGTGACCTCCGCGGCGCGCCGTCCTCCTCTTCGCCCTCGGAGGGCCGGCGCACTTCCTCGGCAGATTCCTCGTCCTCCTCCTCCTCGGAGTGCCGCGGCCGCGGCCGCGGCCGCGGCCCCTCCGGCGCCTCCAGCACGAGCGCGGTGACGGTCCCGCGCTCGCCGACGATCCAGCGGTAGAGGCGGTCGGCGTCCTCGCCCTCGATCCGGCGCTCGACCCAGCGGCCGCCGCCGACGCGCACACACACGCGCGCGACGCCTTCCTCTGCGGGCTCGCGGCTCGCGGCGTCCTCTCGCGGCTCGTCCGGCGAAAGCCGCGCGAAGCGCGGGGGCCATGGCGCCTCGTCGTCCGTCGGGCCGGCGCCTCCCGGGCTCTCCGGAAAGTCGTGGAGCCCAGGGGGGACGCTGCCGCACCGGCCGAGGAAGGCGAGGCGTCCGCGATCGTCGCCGACGAACGCGCCCTGCGGGCCCGCGATCGGATCGAGGCCTCGGCCGCGGGGCGGGAACGTGGCCTCCAGCTGCGGCGCGGAGAGCGTCGTCTCGAGCCGGAGCACCTGGGCGCCCTCGTGCGCGCACGCGAGCAAGACGTCGTCGCCCGAGCGGAACGGCTGGCAGCGCGCATAACTCGGGTCGAGGCTCTCGATCGCCGCCTCCGCGAGGGGCTGGGCGGTCGCCGCCGCGAACACGGCGAGGACGCCGTCGCGAGCGACGAGCAACCGGCCGCCAGGGAGGAGCGCGCCGGTGGCCGCGGCAAGCGCGAGCCCTGCCGGGGCCAGCGCGCGGACCGAGGAGGCGCCGAGCGTGGGGTCCCGCGCAGGCGGGAGAGAGAGCGAGGCGCTCGGCCCGGCCCGCGGCGGAGGGGGCAGCGCGGGTGCGAGGCCGGCGGCGCTCACGTGGAGCGTGGCGCCGCCGAGCGGAGCCAGGAGCGCGACCGCTCTGCCGCCGTCCTGCTCCTCGAGGAGCGACGTGGCGAGCCCGCGCGTCTCGAGCACGTCGATCCAGGTGGCGCCCCCGTCCAGGGTGACCGAGGCGCGGCCGAACAGGTCGAGGCGCGCCGCGCGGCGCGCGTCGACGGCCACCGCGTCGACGATGCCCGCGGCGCCGAAGCGGCGAACGGCGAGCGTGGAGGGATCGATCTCGAGGAGCCCCCGATCGCTGCGCAGCAGGATCGCGTCGAGGTACGGCCGCGCGCCGCCGGGGGCGCCGACGTCGGCGATGGGCGCGAGCTCGCCGAGGAAGTCGGCGGCGCGGTAGACGCGGCCCTCGGACCACAGGAGGAACCCGCCCCCGAGGCGCGCCGGGATCGACCGGAACCCGCGGAGCAGCTCGGCCGCAGGGGCGTCGGCGAGCACGACGCCCCCGTCGAGGCGAACGCGGCGCCCTTCGAAGAGCGCGGGCTCCGGGCGGGGCGCGGGCGCGCGTTCGTCGGCCCCGGCGGCGGCGTCGAGGAGGACGCCGATGTCCTCGGTGAGGACGTAGCGCGCGGGAGAGAGCGATAGCGGGTCGGCGAGCGCCGCGGCCGGAGGCTGCGCAGGCCGCGGAGGGCGCTCCGGGGCTGCGCTGCAGGCAGCGGCGAGGGCGAGCCCGAGGAGGACGCCTGCGCGGGACGGGATCGCAGCGGCGAGCGTCGCGAGGCGGAGGAGCGATCGCCGCGGCTTCAGCAGAGCACGCCGGCGGCCGTCGTGGTGCGGATGAGGTCCGGGGCGAGCGTCGTTCCGGGTCCGGTCTGCCGTTCCATGACCTGCGCCTCCGTCGCCCTCCCAGGGGACCACGCAGGGCACTGTAGACGATCCCAAAGCACACCGGAGCGGGCAGCGAGGTGTCGATCTCAGAGGATGAGGAAGGCTTTCAGCATCCTCCATGGCTCCCAGGACACCGATTCACGTTGAAACCCGGAGAATTTTCACAGGGAGGCGGGGAGGCGGGGAGGAAGAAGAAATGAATTTCTCCCTCTTGCCGTCTCTCGCTCCCCGCCTCCCCGTCTCCCTGTGAAATTCCTGCTTTTTCTCGTGGCTTCAACCCGCTTGTCGCTCTGGGGAGGGGTGCGCAGGAGGGGCGCCAGGGCCGCGCTGGAGACCGCTGAGACGCCGCAGGAGGGGCGCCAGGGCCGCGCTGGACCCACGTGATCGTGACGCAGGACACACAAGGGGGTGCACAGGAGGGGCGCGGAGGCCACGCTGGAGGGCGCCGAGGCTGCGCAGCAGGGGCGCCAGGGCCGCGCAGCGGGGGCGCGGAGGCCACGCTGGAGGGCGCCGAGGCTGCGCAGCAGGGGCGCCAGGGCCGCACAGCAGGGGCGCGGAGGCCGCGCTGGAGGGCGCCGAGGCTGCGCAGCAGGGGCGCCAGGGCCGCACAGCAGGGGCGCGGAGGCCACGCTGGAGAGCGCAGAGACTGCTCAGGGCCCCCTCACGACCGCCTTGCACTCGACCGGCTGCCGGATCTCCTGGCCCTGCAGCACGAGCGCGAGGGTGCCTCCCCCGGCGCGCTCGACCGGCTCGCTCCGCCGCGCCGCCGCGGGGCTCGGCCCGCCGCGCCCTCCCTTCGCGTACGCGCCGAGCGGCGCCGCGGGCGTCGGCCCCGCGAAGCGCGCGATGAGCTTCTTCACGACGCCGGGCGGCTCGTAGAAGCCGAGGCCGCCCTCGTAGCGCTCGTCGCGCACGACGAGCTCGACGGCGTCGAGGCACGCGCGCTCGCGCGACCACCGGATCACCGCGACGCCGGCCGTCCCGGCCGCGGTGATCCCCGGCAGCGCGCCGGGCACGAGGCCGATCTCCGTGTCGAACGACAGGACCACGCGCGCATCGAAGGCGCGCGGCGCGCAGGCGGGGTCGCCGCCCGCGCCGAGCGCGCCGAGCGGGGCGAGCGCTTCCTCGGGCCCCAGGGTGCCGAGCACGGGGTCGACCACCGAGAGCACCGCGCCGCCGTCTCCGGCGACCGCCACGAAGACGGGCGCGCCCGCGCGAGCGCCCGCGCCGAAGGCGAAGCGCGCCCGCTGCGCCGCCGCCGCGCGCGCGGTGCGCTGCACGTGGAGCTCCCGGATCGCCGGAGGCGGCCCGCCGCCCGCGGGCCGCGCGAGAGGAGCCTCGCCGCGCGCGCCGCGGAGGTCGACCGAGCTCACCGCGAGGCCGTCGTGCCGCGGGCTCAGGAACACCGCGCGATCGCCGAGATCGACGCCGATCGCGGGCTGGGGGGCGCAGCCGCCGACCGGCCGCGTGACGCGCGCGGCGTCCAGCAGGCCGGCGAGGCACGCCTCCGCCGGGCCGGCCGCGACCGGGGCGACGCGCCCCTCGCGATCGATGACGAGCCCGATCGGCGCCTCGTACGGCCGGTACGCGAGCTGGAGCAGCCCGGCGCTCGCGAGCGGCACGGTGGCGCGGTGGATCTCGGCGCGCAGGTCGAGCGGCGCGATCCACGCGAGCTCCGCGTCGGCAAAGGAGGAGCCCGGCAGGCCGCCGCCGCCCGACGGGCCGACGCTGCCCGGCTGGCCGACGTTGAACGACGGCAGCGCCAGCATCCCGAGGGTGCCGAGCCGCAGCGTGCCCGCCATGCGCGAGGGCGGCGCGGCGACGGCGCCGAACCCGGACGACTCCGGCACGCGCGCGGCGTCGAGCGGCCCCGCGAAGCTGCAGGCGAGCCGCGCGAGGGGCGGCGGCGCCGGAGGCCGCGCCGCCCTGTCGCGATCCGGCGCGGGCCGCGCGAGGGGCGGCTCCGAAAGGGCCGCGCCGGGCGGCGACGCGGCGCGGCCTCCGGCGCCGCCGCCGCCGCCGGAGCGCGGGGCCGACGCCCACCCGAGCCGGAGGAACGTGCCGAGGCTGCAGCCCACCGCCGAGCAGGCGTCGAGGCGCGCGGCCCCGCCGCCCGGCGGCGGCGCGACGGGCGCCCACCGCTGCCCTCGATCGATCGTCTCGAAGAGCTCGCCGTCCTCGGTCTCGGCGAGCGCGAAGGGGCCCGACGCCGCGATCGAGCGCGCGCGCGCCGGCACGGCGCGGCGGCGCAGCCGGCCGGCGGGGTCGATCGTGATCGGCGCGGGATCGGCCGCGTAGCCGTGCACGGGGAGCCAGCCCTCGATGGCGCCGTCCGCGCGCGCGGCGAGCGCGCGCGAGAGCAGCTCCGCCTGCTCTTCACCGTACGGAGGCCAGAGGAGCGGCGGCTCGCCCCGCGCGAGCCGCACGACGCGCAGCGCGCCGCGCACCTCGACGCGCTCGCCGTCCGGCAGGAACGTGCCGGGGCGCGCGATGAGCGCGACCGCGCCCCCGCCGCGGCGCGGGATCCACGCGAGGACGTCGCTCGCGTCCGCCGCGTCGAGGCGGTGCTCGACCCAGTCCCCCGGCCCGCGCCGCACGCAGAACACCGCGCTCTGTTGCGTCGCGTCGCCGCCGAGCGCCCCTTGTTGAGAGAGCGCGCGGAGATCGATCCGCGGCCTCGGCCGCCCCTCGCACGGCCCCACGTAACCGAGCGCCTCGCCGTCGACGCCGACGAAGCGATCGGTCTCCCGCGCCGGCTCGGGCAGGAGCTCGAACGAGCGCTCGACGCGGAGCGCGCGCGCGTCGCTGGAGAGGTCGACGACGCTCGCGCGCTCCGGGCCGGCGCAGACAGCGAGCAGCGCGTCGCCCGCGCGGAACGGCGCGCACTCGCCGCTGCCGGGCGGGAGCGGCGCGACGGACGAGGCGCGGCCGGTGGCGAGGTCGACGCGGCCGATGAGGCCGTCCACGGCGAGCGCGGCCCCGCCGTCGGCGAGCGGCAGGCCCGAGGCGACGGCCTCCGCGAGCTGCTGGAAGGGCGCGCGGCCGAGCCACCCCGGATCGACGCCGGCCTCCGGCGGCGCGCGCCGCGCGCGGGGCTCGCCGAGGCGACCGCTCGGCTCGACGGCGCGCTCGAGGCCGAAGGCCAGCGAGGCGACGATCTCCTCGCCGCGGACGTCGAGCGCGATCGCGTCGCCGAGCTCCGCCGTGACGTCGCGGTACGAAGCGCCCGCGTCGAGCGTGAGGAGCGCGCGCCCGAAGACGGTCAGGACGAGCGCGCGGCGCTCGCTGGCCGCCGCGGCCGCGACGAGGGACGGCGCGCCGAGCGGCCGCAGCGCGCCGCTCGCGCCCTGGACGACGAAGCTCCCGGCCGCCGTGAGCAGCCCGATGCCGTCGAGCCATGGGAACGCGCTGGCGACGTCGCCCGGCAGGGTCGCGAGCTTGCGGAGCTCCCCGCCGAAGCTCTCGGCGGCGTAGATGTCGCCGCCGCTCCAGAACAGGTAGCGCGCGGCGGGCGCGACGCGCGCGACGCCGGCTGCGCGCCCGCCGGGCCGGGCCCACGCGGGGAACGCCGCGCCGCCGGCGAGCACCACGCGGTCCGCGCCCAGCGGATCGAGCCGATCGAGGCCGTGCAGCTCGGCGCGCTGGCCGTTGACGATCGCCCTGTCGACCTCCCGGCCGTCGATGACCACGCGCTCGACGAGGCCGAAGTACGGCTGCGCGACGTACCGGGCCGGGCCGAGCGCGACGGTCGAGGGGGCGCGGGGAGGCGGTTCGAGCGCGCCGTGCGGCGCGGCCGCCGGCTCGGCCGCGCCGCACGCCGCGAGCGCGAGCGCGGCGAGGAGAGGAGCCACGACATCCAGTCTCAGGCGGGCAGGATCCATCCCGTGCGGTGCTCGGCGCGATCGAGGGCAGGCCGCTCAGCGCGTGTCCTTCCCGTTCGGCGCGAGTGTAGCCGCTCTGCGCGGCCTCGAGCGCGTGCTACCCGCGAAACGTGTCGGGCTTGAGGTTGTACCGCCTCATCCAGCGGTGCACCTGCACGCGATCCCTCCCCAGCACGCGCGCCACGGCGGCGACGTTCCCCTGGTGCCTCGCCAGGAGATCCCGGAGCACGCTCTCCTCCGGGGCGGTCCTCGGCGGCAGCGGCCCGCCCGGCGCGGACGCTCCGTCCTCCGCGGGCTCCTCGTCGTACTGCGGGTAGACCGTGGCGCGGGCGTCCTCCGCGAGCGGGCTCGCGAGGGCAGCGCCCCGGGCCCCGTACGTCTTCATCCGATCGCGGATGCTGTCGCTGAGATCCTGGATGCCGAACTCGGCGCCGCGATCCGCGGCGGCCCAGCGCTTCAGGAGCGCCTCGAGCTCCCGCACATTGTAGGGGAAATCGTGGTGGAGCAGGGCCGTCATGGAGACCATGCTGGGCCGGATCTCGGACCGGCCGTGGCGCGCCGCGAGCGCGGTGCAGAGCAAGAACATGTCTTCCTTGCGCTCGCGGAGGGGGGGCAGGGTCACGCTGTGCTCGTTCAGGCGACCGAACAGATCGGCGCGGAAGGCGCCCGTCTGCTGGAGCTTGTCGAGATCGCGGTGCGTGGCGGCGACGATCCGCACGTCGATCCGCTCGGCCTGCGTCCCGCCGAGCGGCGTGAACTCCTTCGACTGGATCACCCGGAGGAGCTTCGCCTGGGCTTCCGCCGGCATGTCCCCGATCTCGTCGAGGAAGAGCGTGCCCTCGTGGGCCGCGCGGAGGATGCCCGCCCTGTCGCGGTCGGCGCCCGAGAACGCGCCGCGCCGGTGCCCGAAGAGCTCCCCCTCGACGAGGGCGGCGGGGATGGCGGCGCAGTTGACGGCCAGGAACGGGCCGCGCCGGCCGCTCCAGTCGTGGAGCTGCTGGGCGAAGATCTCCTTTCCCGTCCCGCTCTCGCCGCGGATCAGCACCGAGAGCTCGCTGCGCGCGATCTCGTACAGGCTGCGGGCGAGGGTCCGGGTCTGGTAGCCGCCCACGATCCGCCCCATCGAGAAGCTCGGCGGCCCCTCCTGCGAGCCCGGCGCCTCGACGTAGGCCCCGTCGATGCGGTAGCGGGCGTAGCTCTCGACGTCGCGCTCGACGAACTTGAAGATGGCGTCGCCCACCCGGACCTGGTCGAGGTGCGCGATGGGCGCCTCCGTGACGAACGCGCCGTTGCAGAGCGTGCCGTTGCGGCCGCCGAGGTCGGTCAGCCGCCAGACGCCGCCCCGCCGCTCGATCCGGGCATGATGGCGCGAAGCGCTCCGCGTCGGCACGGACACATCCGCTGTCGGATCGCGGCCGAGGACCGAGCCTTGCTCGAGCACGGGGTACGCAGGACGGAATTGCTCGTAGTTGTCGGCGTAGAGCAACACGAGCCCCGCCCCGGCGCTGGTCTGCCGAGAGAACGGAGCACGAAATTGCATTGACGCTGTACTATCGATGTCCTTCGACCGTTCTGTCCCGTCGCCGTGCATTGGAAATGGTGATGGTACCAACCTATCCGTCCGCCGGGCGCATCATTCGTCCGAGCCGATCGTGCTCGCGGGGGGTCTTCGGAGCGGCAGACCCACATCCACGCCGCGCCTCAGCCGTCCTCGGGCCGCGCGCCCACGGAGCACACGAGGCGCTGCGTCGTCGCCTGCGCTCGCAGCGCGCCTTGTCCTGCGCCGGCGCCGCCCCCCTGCCCCCGCGCGGCCGTCCACCGCGCGATCAGCGCCGCGTCCTCCGCGCGCTCACCGCGCCGCCTCGAGTCGGAGGCCGCGAGGTGCAGCGCTTCGAGGCAGACGCGCTCGCGCCCCCAGCGCACCAGCGCGAGGCCCTGGTTCCCGAGCGCGATCGCGGGCAGCGCCCTCCTGTCGAGGCGCAGCGCGCGCTCCGGATCGAGCGCCACGAGCGCGCGCCACGCGCCGCTCTGGGCGCGGCAGCGCGCGTCGCTGGCGGCGGTCAACGTCGCCCAGGGCGCGAGCGCGACCACCTCGCCCGCGGTCCCCCCCATGCGGTCCAGCACCGCCGCGCCCGCGATCTCGAGGGCCGCGCCGTCGAGCACCAGCACGCCGGCCTCGCCGTCGTCGCGCCACGCGAGGGTCATCGGCCGGCCCCGGAGCTCCTCGCGGTCGAGCGCCACGAGGCGCGCAGGCCGCCGGGGCTCCGGCGTGTGCTCCTCGACGGCCACGCGGCGCCGGAGCTCGCCGAGCACGAGCGCGCGGCCAGGGCCGAGCAGGAGACCCGGGGCCCGCCCCGGCGCGGTGTCCGCGTAACCTCGGCGCGGCTCGAACGCCGGGAGCGCCAGCGCGCCCTGCGGGCCGAGCAGCAGCTCGCCCCCCTCGGCGAGGACGAGCAGCCCGACCTCGCCGCTCGCGGCGAGCAGCGGCATCGACGCGCCGCGCCTCCCGCCGTGCCCGCCGCGCAGCGCGAGCTCGGTCGCGTTCAGCCGCAGCGCCTCGCCGCGCAGATCGAACGGCGGGAGGTAGAGCACGCTGTGCGTCCGGACCGCCGCGACCTTCGGGCCTCCCTTTCCCGGCGCCCCGCCGCCCTTGCCCGGCGCCGCGCCGCTCGGCGGCGCCTCCTCGGGCGCGGCCTCCTCGGCGGGCGGCGCCTCCTCGGCCGGCCGCGCGGCGCGCCCAGGCGCCGGCGCGTCGGCGACGACCTCGAGCGTCTCGCCATACGGCGTCGGCACGGTCCAGCGGTCCGAGCCAGCCTCGGGCGCGGCGCGCGGGCGCAGCGCCGGCAGCTCGATCGGCGCACAGGAGAGCGACGGCAGCGCCTCCGGCGGCCCGTCGATCCGGCCGGCGCCGCCCGCGCAAGCCGCCGCGCCCGCCCCGGCGCCGCCCGCGCGGCCGGCCCCCGCCGCCCCGCAGCCGGGACCCGGCGCGGCGGCGATGGCCGGCGACGGCTCGCCCGCGCCCCAGCCGAGCCGCACCACGCCGCTCAACGCACAGCCGAGCGCGGAGCACCCGCCCTGGAACGACGGCGGGGGCACCGGCGAGCGCCCTGCGGCGCGCCACGTGCGGCCGTGATCGAGCGTCTCGTAGAGCTCCGCGCCGGCCGTGACGAGCACGCCGTTGTCGCCCGTCACCACCATCCCCGCCGGATCCGGCGGCAGGGCGTGCGGCGAGACCGTCCCGTCGTCCGCGATCGTGACGCCCAGGCTCCCCTGCCCGACGGGATCGGGCCACTCGACCGACGACAGCCACCCGTCGACCCCGCCGTCCTCGCGCGCGCGGAAGCGCCTGTCGACGAGCGCCCGTGTCCCGTCGCGCAGGGGCGGCGTCCAGTACCAGCCGGGGAGGTGCCCGCGGAGCTGCACGACCCGCGCGCCCCCCTCGTCGCGGCCCCGCGGCGCCCCGGCGGGCGGTGGCAGCCGCGCGTCGCGCTCGCCCCTCAGCAGCGCGATCGCGCTCCCGTCGCGGCGCGGCGCCCAGCCGACGAGCGCCTGCGACTCGCCGAGCTCGACCGCATGCTCGACCCAGTCGTCCGGGCCGCGCCGCACGCAGATCCTCGGGTGGATCACGACCTCGCCGTAGCGGCGATCTCGCTCCTCGTCGCTGGCGACCCGCGGCGACGCCGCGCAGCCGCCGACGTAGCCGAGCGCGCCGCCATCGTCGGCCACGAAGAACCCCTCGTCGCTGAAGGCGCGCTCCATCCGCGGCGCCTCGCCGCGCTCGGAGCGCAGGACGTAGCTGCCGTAGCCGTCGTAATCGTCCCACGCGCAGAGGAAGAGCGGCCCGTCCTTCGCGGGCACCGGCGCGCAGCCCAGCCCGTCCGGGAGCCAGCCGGAGAACCGCTCGCGCACCGCGCCCGTGCTCACGTCGATCCGCGCGACGCCGCCGTCGAACACCGCGAGCGCTGTCCCGTCGGGCAAGAGCGCGCCCGCGGAGACGGCCGCCGCGAGCGGCGCGAGATCGTCGAGGACGGGGGCGTCGCGCGAGGCGGCCTGGGCGCCCGCGAAGAGCAGCTGGAACGACCCGCTCGGCTGCCAGATCGCGCGGGGATCGCCGTCGGGCCGGCCGAGCGAGCCGTCCGGGAGGACGGCCACGCGCCCGAGCGCCGTGTCGAGCGAGAGCGCGTCCGGGGCGACGCTCAGGGCGCGCACGGCGAGCCCGAGCCGCTGGCCGGCGTCGATCCACGTCCTGCCGCCGTCCGCCGTCGTCGCGGCGCGGCCGAAGACGTCGAGGCGCGCCGCGCGCGCGGCGTCCAGCGCGGCCAGATCGTGGATGGCCGGCGTGTCGAGCGCCCGGCCCCGATCCTCGCCCGGCAGGAGCTCCCGCGGCCCCTGCTCCGTGAAGACAACGACGCCTCGCAGGCCGTTGCGGGCGCCCCGCACCGCGCCGCCGCCGCCGAGCGCCACCTCCGCGAGCGGCCCCGTGAAGCCGCGCGAGCGGAACGCCCTGCGCCGGGTCCAGTGCAGGAAGCCCCCGCCGAGGTGGGGCGCGATCGCGAGCGATCCGACGACCGGCTCGCCGGACGCCCACAGATCGGCCTCCCACGCCGCCGCGGCGACGCGCCCGTCTCCGCCGAGCTCGAGCCGCGCGCCCTCCATGACGACGCGCGCCGCGACGGCCGCGGCCGGTCCGTCGTGCGTTGCCCGGAACACGCCCTCGGAGAGCGCCTGGAAATAGCGCGCCCCCGCCGGGGCAGCGCTGGCGGAGCCGGTCGCGCCCGGCGCACGCGCGGCCCGAGCCCCCGCGCCGCTCGCCGGGCTCGGCTCGGGCGCACGCGCGCAGGCGGCCGCGAGGAGAGCCGAGATCAGACCGAGCGAGCGCACCAGCATCCGGGGAAAGCACGACGGTATCCGTTGTCGCGCCCCCGTCCAGCGCCGATCCACGTCCTCGCCCCCCCACGCCGTCGCCCCCGGCGGCCGCGCCCGTCGTCCCCGGCGCCCGCGCTCCTCGCCCTCGGCGCCCGCGCGCCTTCGCGCAGCGGCGTCGTAAGCTGCAGCCGCGGCGCCCTGCGCCCGCCCGGAAAGCCTGTGCACTCCCCTCCCCGCCCCCGACGACCCACCCGCGACGAGCTCCTCGCCGCCGCCGGCAAGACGGTGCCGGACGTCATCGCCCCGGACCTCGACGTCCTCTTCTGCGGCATCAACCCGGGCCTCTACACCGCCGCCGTCGGGCACAACTTCGCCCGCCCCGGCAACCGGTTCTGGCCGGCGCTGCACGCCGGCGGGTTCACCGATCGCGTGCTCTCCCCGTCCGAGGAGCGCGAGCTGCTCGAGCTGGGGTACGGGATCACCAACGTGGTCGAGCGCGCGACAGCATCGGCGGACGAGCTGTCCGCCGAGGAGCTCGCCGCGGGCGGGCGGCGGCTCGAGGCCACGGTGCGACGCTACCGCCCTCGCTTCCTCGCCGTGCTCGGGATTGGCGCCTATCGAGGCGCGTTCGGCAGGCCCCGCGCCGTGCCCGGCCCCCAGACAGAGACGCTCGGCGCAACGCGGCTCTGGGTGCTTCCGAACCCCAGCGGGCTCAACGCCAGCTACCAGCCGGACAGGCTCGCTGCGATGTTCCGCGCCCTCCACGAGGCAGTCACGTCGACCCGGGCCACGCGGTGACGCGGTGAGCGGGCGCCTACTCGGGCAGCGCGCTGGCCTCCTCCTGAGGCACCTTCGCGCGCGCGCGGCGGGCCTCCTCCCGGACGGCCGCGAGGCCGGGCGGCCCCTCGGGCGATCGCCCGCCGCGGTGGGTCACCGCGGCGAGCCACGCAAACGGCGAGTCGGGCGCGCTCTGCGCGACGAGGAAGACGGCGCGGGACGCGTAGCGCGAACAGCCGTCCTCGCACACGGGCAGGACGAGGCGGAGCCCTCCGCCGCCACCTCGGCCCACGAGGGGCGCCACGCGGAGCTCCGACGGAGGCGGCGACAGCACGGCCATCACCGCGCGCGCCATCAGCTCGACGAACGTCCCTCCGGACATCGCAGGCGGCTCGGAGGTCGGCATCCCCGCGCCGTCCGCCGCGTCGAGCCGGCTCGGCGGGAGCGCGAAGAGCCCCGCTCCGTCGGCCGCCGCCGCCGGCGACGGCAGCAGCGCGCCCACGAGCGCTCCAACGAATGAAGCCAGCTTGAGTCCGAATCGCATACGAGCTCCCTCTGCGGCACGTCCAGCAGGCCCCATGCCAGCCATGCGCTGCCGGCCGCGGCGTCGCGGCGCCGCATCCACGACGGTCCGCTCCGTTCGGCGCGCGTGACGGATCGCCACAGCGTGGCGCGCGGAGCCCGATCCCGCGCGGCCTCGTCGCTGCGCGCTGGAGGTGCCGCGGCGAGCCGGAGATACCTGCTTGGAGCAGGAGAATGGCCCTCGCCGCGCGAGCGCCGCTTTCGCTTGCCAGAAGGTCCGGGCGCCGTTAACCGTCTTCGTCATGCCCGACCGAAAGCCAGGGCTGAGCCCGCTTCAGGTGAGGTCCTCGGTCCAGCCGGGCGCTCCCCTCCCGTCCGCTCCGTCCGAGCCGGTGGCGAGCATCCTGCTCGTCGACGATCACCGCGCGAACCTCCTCGCCCTCGAGGCCGTGCTCGATCCTCTGCGCCAGCGGCTCGTCACCGCGCAATCCGGCGAGGAGGCGCTGGAGCACCTCAACCGCGAGGAGTTCGCGCTGATCCTCATGGACGTGAAGATGCGCGGAATCGACGGCTTCGAGACGGCCGCCCGCGTGAGGGGGCTCGATCGGGCGAGGCACACGCCGATCATCTTCATCTCGGGGCTGCCGGAGGACGAGGACCGACGGTATCGCGGCTACCGCGAGGGCGCGGTCGATTATGTCGTCAAGCCGTTCAATCCCGACATCCTCCGCGCCAAGGTGGCGGTCTTCGTCGAGCTGCACCGGAGGGCCGAGCAGATCAAGCGGCAGGAGGCCGCGCTCCGCCAGCTGGAGCGCCAGGCGAGCGACGAGGTGTTCCGGCGCATCATGGACACCAGCATGATGGGCCTGCTCTTCAGCGACTACGAGGGGCGCGTCATCGAGGCGAACGACTGTTTCCTCTCGATGATCGGCTACACCCGCGAGGACCTCAAGGCGGGGCGGCTCAGCTGGCAGGAGCTCTCCCCGCCGGAGTACGAGCACGTCCACCACGACGCGGTCAACGAGCTGAGCCTCCACGGCGTCACGAGGCAGTTCGAGAAGGAGTACATCCGCAAGGACGGCAAGCGCGTCGCTGTCCTCGTCGGGTCCGCCCGCATCGAGACGCAGCGGCGCAACCTCACCTACGTGCTCGACATCAGCGAGCGCAAGCGCGCCGAGGCCAACGTCAGCCTCCTCGCCGGCGCGGGCGAGATCCTCTCGTCCTCGCTCGACTTCCGCGAGACGCTCGGGCAGCTCGCCCGGCTCGTCGTTCCGCTGCTCGCCGACTGGTGCGCCGTGGACATCCAGGGCCAGGACGGCGCGATCCAGCGCGTCGCCGTCCTGCACACCGACCCGCAGAAGGCGGAGCTCATCCGCCAGATCGAGCAGAGCTATCCTGTCGATCCCGCGGCGAGCCGCGGTGTGCCGAAGGTGCTCCGGACGGGCGAGGCCGAGTGGGCCTCCGATTTCTCGGACTCCCTGCTCGTCGAGAACGCGCGGGACGAGGAGCACCTCCGGATGGCGCGCGAGCTCGGCCTCCGGTCGTACCTTGTCGTGCCGCTGGCGGCGCGCGGCCGCGTCCTCGGCGCGATCACGCTCGCGCACGCCGAGTCGGGCCGGCACTACACGAAGGTCGACGTGCAGTTCGCCGAGGAGCTCGCCCGGCGCGCCGCCCTCAGCGTCGACAACGCCCTCCTCTTCGAGCGCGAGGTCACCGTGCGCAAGGAGGTCGAGACGCTCGCGGAGGAGCTGAAGCACAGCGAGGCGCAGTTCCGGCTGCTCGCCGAGACGATGCCGCAGCTCGTGTGGACGAACCGCCCGGACGGTCATCACGAGTACTTCAACCGGCGCTGGTACGACTACACGGGGCTCACCGCGGAGGACACCGGCGGCGAGGGCTGGAGCCGGATCATCCACCCCGACGAGCACGAGCGCGCGATCGAGGCCTTCCGGGAGGCGCTCCGCACGGGCGAGCCGTACGAGAGCCAGTGCCGCCTCCGGCGCGCGGACGGCGTGTACCGCTGGTTCATCGGCCGGGCGGTCGCCGCGCGCGACGGATCGGGCCGCATCGTCCGCTGGTTCGGCACGTACACGGACATCGACGATCAGAAGCGCGCCGAGGAGGAGCGGCAGCGGCTCGTCCAGGCGCTGGAGCGCAGCAACAAGGAGCTCGATCAGTTCGCGTACGTCACGAGCCACGACCTCAAGGCGCCGCTCAGGGGCATCGCCAACCTCTCGCAGTGGATCGAGGAGGACCTGAACGACAAGATGACGGCGGAGAGCCGCAAGCAGCTCGATCTGCTGCGCGGGCGCGTCCACCGGCTCGAGAACCTCATCGACGGGATCCTGAGCTACTCGCGGGCGGGCCGCGCCCGCGAGAAGCCCGAGGCGATCGACGTCGGCAAGCTCCTCCGGGAGGTCATCGAGCTGCTCGCGCCCCCGCCGGAGACGCTCGTGGAGATCGCCCCCGACATGCCCGTCCTCGTCACCGAGCGCGCGCCGCTCCAGCAAACGTTCCTGAACCTGATCGGCAACGCGCTGAAGCACGCCGGGGGCGCCGATCCGGAGGTCCGGATCAGCGCGCGCGACGCCGGGCCGTTCTGGGAGTTCTCGGTCTCCGACAACGGGGCGGGCATCGCGCCCGAGTACCACGACCGCATCTGGGGCATCTTTCAGACGCTGAAGGCGCGCGACAAGGTCGAGGGCACCGGCATCGGCCTGTCGGTCGTGCAGAAGATCGTCCAGAGCAAGGGCGGGCGCGCCTGGGTCGAGTCCGCCGTCGGCGCCGGCGCCACCTTCCGGTTCACCTGGCCCAAGATCGAGGCCAGGGAGCCTTCATCCCCCTGATGAGCCCGCCTCGAGCGCGGGGCGTGGCGCGCGGCGACACGCCTCGATCGCCGGACAGGCACGGAGCTTGAACGACCTCCTCCAAACACAAGGCGGCTTGTCGCGGCCGACCTCGAAAGGAGGGTTCCCATGCTGTCGATGTCCAACCTGCCCAGGCTCTGCCTGGGCGCGCTTGCGCTCTCGCTGTTCACCGCGTGCGCCGCGGCGCCACCCCCGCAGCAGGCTCGGCCCGAGCCGAGGTTGCCGAGCCCGGGCCCGGATGGAGTCTACAAGGTCGAATGGCCCGATCTCAGGGAAGGCGAAGATCGCTTCATCGGCCTCACCCTCGGGGCCGACATCGCCGATGTCTGCCGCCTTCCCAAGACGAGCTTCGCCTTCGACTCCTCCGAGCCGCTCCCGCAGGAGCACGTGGAGCTCCGGGCGCTCGTCGACTGCCTGCGCTCATCGAGCCTGAAGGGCGCGAGGATAGAGCTCGTCGGCCGCGCCGATCCGCGCGGCACCCCGGCGTACAACCAGGAGCTCTCGCTCCGCCGCGCCGCGCGGGTGAAGGAGATCCTCGTGAGGGAGGGCATCCCTGCGGATCGCATCACGACGCGCGCGACGGGCGCCGCAGGGGCGGTCGGAGCTCAACCGATGTACTCCTATGGCTATGATCGCAGGGTCGACGTCGCGCTGATCGGCGTCGCCCATGCCCCCCGGTGACGCGCGCGCTCGCCCGCTCGCCCGCTCGGCGGACGCGGCTCGGAGCCCTGCCGGAGCGGCGCTGCAGCTGGCTCTCTCCCTCTCGGCAGGGCGGCTCTCCTCCTCCAATTCCATCTCTTCCGTTGGCGACGGCGCCGCGCGCCGCGGCCCTTGGTTCACCGGCGCCCGTCTCACGGCGCGTGTTGCGCCCGAGGCGCGTCACGACAGCTGTGGCGTTTCGTCACGCGAGCGCCACGGCGGCGCTCCGCGGCCCCGGGGACAGGCGCTCGGGGCGCAAGCTCTCGGTTGGTCCGGGCCCTGCAATGGTTTCCTGACACGAACCGGCGGATGTCGTGTCCGTCACGAGGAGACAAGAGCCATGACGAACCGAATGAACAGCGCGGTGGGGACTGCGAAGGGTGTGGTTGAGTCGGCGGCTACCGGCGCGGGCGTCGCCGCGACGGCGGCGAAGACGACGGCGTTCGACGTCGCGAAGGCGGTCGCCGGCGTCGCCGCCACGGTCGGGGCGCTCGGCTTCGACGACGTGCTCGGCTGGGTCGGGCTCTCGCGCAAGCGGAGCCCGCTCACGGCGCTCGGCCTCTTCGGCGCCGGCCTCGCGGTGGGCGCGGGCGTGGCCCTGCTGCTCTCGCCGACGTCGGGCGAGGCGCTGCGCCGCGAGCTCCTGACCCGCCTCGACGGCCTGAAGCGCCAGGCGACCCGCGGGGTCGAGCAGGCCGAGCGCAAGGTCCAGGACAAGGTCGGCAGCGCGGTCGACGCGGTGAAGGGCGCGGTCGCGCCGTCCGACGCGGGCTCCGCGAACTCGCATTACGGCATCGAGGGAGCTGGGCTGTCCCACGGCGGCGAGAGCGGCCATCACCTGAGCTGAGGCGCTGGCCGTGTGGCTCGAAGCCATCATCACGCGGGAGGATCTCGCGCAGATCCTGGGCGAGTTCCTCCCGGTGAAGATCCACCTGGACGACGACGAGTCGACCGATCGCTGGCTGTACCTGGGCAAGGCGACCGAGATTGCCCTGGCCGACGACCTGGGCTTGCGGGTCACCTGCCCGGCGGAGCTCCAGTGGTCCATCGCGGGCGTCAACCCCACCATCCGGCTCGATGAGCTCAAGGTGCTGATTTGCCCCGAGATCATCGAGAGGAACAAGGGGAGTGTCCTGGCGTTCAACGTCGAGCTCGAGGAGGCGGACATCCGGGGGATCCCCTCGATCCTCGATCACACCGTCATGAAGGCGGTCAACGCGGCGCTCGCGAACAAGCGGCCTGAGTGGAACTTCACGAAGACGCTGACGCACACCGTGGGGCTCCCCTCCAACCTCGATCCGATCGAGGGGCTGCACATCGGGGTCGCCTGGGGCAAGCGCCGCATCAGTCAGGACGCGCTCGTGCTCGTGGTCTCCTTCAAGCTCAATTTCGTTCGAGGCGATTGAGCTTCGCGGTTGCCGACAAGCGCCCCGCCCCCTCTCCGGGTTGGCGGGGCGCTTTGCTCGAGCGTCGTTGAGTCCGGAACCACGCTCGCTCCCGATCCCGGAGGGCGGGAATCCCGCCGAGCCCCCATCGGTCACCAACGTGAACGTTTACGTGAACGTTCGGCTGTGGGAGGACGCGGCGGGAAGCTTGGTTAACGCTTATGCCGAGCCGACCTGAAGAGCCAGGTGAATCCTGCCGAGCCGGCCCCCGCGCGTGAGCGCGCCCGCGATGTCCGAGTGCTTGACGAGCCCGAGGTAGCTCTCTCCGTCGAAGACGGCGACCACCGGCGTGTTCTTCTCGATCATCTGCCGCCCCACCTCGTCGAGCGACACGTCCGCCTCCACCCGGGGCACGTCGCAGCGCATGATCCACGCGATGAACGACCCCTCCTGGCCGGCGGCCAGCGCGCACATGACGTCCGTGCGCGTCACGACCCCGATCACGCGGTCCTCGTAGACGACCGGGAAGTCCGGCTCCTGGCTCGCGAGGATCCGCCGCGCGGCGTCGCCCACGAGCTCGCCAGGCCACAGCTGGACCGCCCTGCCCTCGCTCGGAGGCTCTTCGGGCGGCGCCACGGGCGCCATCACCGCCTGCGCCGCGCTCCACTCCCGCCGCGCCTCCACGAAGAGGAGCGCCGACAGCGCGGCCACGACGAGCTGGCCGCCGAACAGGCCCATAAAGAACAGCACCGCCGCCGCCGCTTGCCCGAGCGCCGCCGTCATCGACGTCGCGAGCCAGGCGCCGGTGAGCGGCGAGAGCGCCTCGCGCAGCGCGCGCCCCCCCGCGAGCGGCAACGCCGGCAGCAGGCCGAGCAGGGCGATCCCAAGGTTCGCGCTGGCGATCCACACGATCGCGGCCTCGCGCGAGGGCGCCTCGGCGGCCTGAAGGGCCGAGATCCACCCGAGCTCGCCCACCCCGCGCTCGGCCTCGACGGCCAGCGCGAAGAGCGCCGCGAGGGCCACGTTCGCCGCAAGGCCGAGCGCGCCGCCCTGCGCCCGTCCCACAGCAGGACGCGAGCGGCTGACGATCGGGCCGAGCGGCGAGAGCTGGATCTCCCGCAGCCTCAGCCCCAGCTGCCTGGCCACGATCCCCTGCACGAGCGCCTGGAGCCCCACGCACCCGAGCAGCGCCGCGCCCAGCGCGCAGCCGAAGAGCGCGCCGCTCCAGCCGTGCCGCGCTCCCCACTGGAGCGCCCCGATCGGGAGCAGCAGGCCGAACGCCGCATGCACAAACACATCAACACCGCCGAGCCGCGTGATCCTGATGACCGACTTCATGGTGTGTTGCTCCTGGGTTCCCGAAGGCACCTGCACATGGCGAGAGGCGCAGTTCCGACGTGCCACTGCCCCCTCCCCCGGGGCGTGGCGAACACCTCGTCGCGCGCTCGACAACGGCTCGGCGGACGGGCATTTGTCCCAGATCTTTCTGATTTTACTGCAAATCACATGCCGATTTCCTGCGCCTCACCTGCGAGGGAGCGGCGCGCGGAGCCATTTCGGGGGACGCAGCGAATGCCGGGCTCATCACACGTCGCCTGAATGCCGCGGTGTGGCGTTCCGCTACATGGTGGGCGCACACCGTCACGGCGCCACATCGGGCAGCCTGTCGCCCGCTCCAGCCCGGCGCGCGCGGCCCGAGGCCGGACCACGACCCTCTGCCGCTTCCGAGAGAGAGGCGCTCCGGGTCAAACGCTCCTGCGGCAGGTACGCGCCGCCCTCCTGCTCCTGGACCCAGCGGAGCATCTGCTCGCGAAGCCAGCACCGCAGATCGAACAGCTGCCCAGGATCGCGCGCCGAGACGAGGAGACGCACCTCGATCGTGCGCTCCGTCACCTTCGTGACCTGAACGGCCTTCACGCGCTCGTCCCAGAGCGCGCTGCTCGGGAGGAGCGACTCGAAATGCCGCCGCAGGGCGTCCACCGGGGTCCGGTAATCCACGTAGATCTCGACGGTGCCCAGCTTCGCCGCCCCGTGCTTCGTCCAGTTCTGAAACGACTGGTCCAGGAGCCTCGCCGTCGGGACGATGAGCCGCCGCTCGTCCCAGATCTTCACGACCACGTGGGTCAGCCGGATCTCCTCGATCGTCCCGAACTCACCGTCCACAACGACCTTGTCGCCGAGGTCGATGGGGCGGGTGAACAGGATGTGGAGGCCCGACAGGATCGCGCCGACCGGCTTCTGCGCCGCGAGGCCGAGCACGACGCCCGCGATGCCAGCCGACGCCAGCAACGAGACGCCGACGTTCCTCACCGCCTCGAAGTTCAGGAGCACGAGCGCGCTCGCCACGATCACGATGAGCACCCGCGCGACCCGCCCGAGAACGCGCGCCTGGGTGCGGAGCCCGCGGGACGACTCGCTCCCCTCCTCGAGGTGACGCAAGGCGCGCGCGTCCAGCACCTCGGTGAGGATCCCCACGATGCGCAGAAGGAGCCACGCCACCCCGCCGATGAACAGCGCCGAGAGCAGCGAGCGCAGATCGGTCACGAGGCCCTGGCCGAGCCGCGTGAGCTTGGCGAGCCCCGCTGTCAGGACGACCCCGAGACAAAGGGTCACGGGGCCGATTGCCGCGTCGAGTGTCTTTTCGTCCCACGGCGTCGCGGTCCGCCGGGCGACGACCGAACCGGCGCGCCGGAAGACGCCCGCGGCGATCCGAGCGAGCCCGAAGCCGACCGGAACGCTCGCCGCGACGATCACCCACGGCCACACTCCATCCCCCGGGATCCCCAGCCGGGCGCCGAGCGATTCAAAGTTCGAGCTCTGCATGCGTCCACTCCTTCACCAGCGCACCAGCGCCGCGCGCGCCTCCGTGGCCTGGAGCCCCGGGGACACGGGCCTCCCCGCCGCGCTCTGGAGAGCGGTGGAGAGGGCCCTTACCAAGCGAGGCGCGCCGGGCTCATCCATCGTGTGTGCGGCGTTCCCCACGGCACACGGCGTGCCGCGGCCCCCTCCCCCGCGCGTCCAGCCCTATCTCCGCCGCTCGACGACGAGAGCTCGCGAGGACGGATGAAGGCCGGCGCGCCCCATTGCGGCGATCCGCGCCAGCGTCGCTCGACCCGCGCCGGGTGCGTGCGACCGACCCGAGCGGCGCGGCATGCGGTGTGCAAACGCAACGGGAGGTGCAGCAGAGCCGACGGCGCGTCGAGATCGGCTGAAGAGACGCGGCAAAGGGATCGTTTATGTCAGAGCGCAGAAGCCAGGTCGATGATTTCACTCGGCTCACCGAGGAGGATTTCACGCGGCTCACGCAGGAGACCGAGCGGCTCGCGAGGCACGTCGAGGATCTCCGGCACCGGATCGCCGCGACCACCGCGAAGCGGCGCGCGTCCTCCGGCACGCTCCCAGCGCAGAGCGCCGCCCCGTTCGCGCCGCCGCACGGGTCCCCCCCGGAGCGGACGCACAGCGCGACCCCGGAGCGTCCGTGCGACGCCGCCGCGGAACGGCCGTACGACACCGCCGCGGAACGGCCGGTTGACGGGCCACCGGAGCGGCCGGTTGAAGCCGCCGAAGAGCGGGCGCACGACGCGGCGTCGGAGCGGCCGCTCCGCGGAGCGACGGAGAGGCCGCCCCCCCGTCACTCTCCCTTTCCCGAGCGCACCTCGTGCCTCGCGAACGTGTCGCGATGGCTGCCGCCGCTCAGGACCGCGAGAGATGCCATGGAGTCGGGCGTCCATGAGAGGGTGGGAGAGGCAGGGCGTTACAGCATCATCACGCCGCGCAACAAGCCGAGCGATCTCCCGACGAGGCGCCGCACGCCCAAGTCCGACGTGGCCTGAGGCGCCGGCTCGGAGGGCCGCCCCGCCGGCGCGGGGGGCCGCTTCCGCCGGTGTCCCGCCGCGGCTTCACGCGCGCGCTCTGCCGACCGCGCGCCGCGGGCGCGCGCGCCTTGCGCGCCGTGCGCGCGCGCTGCGTGCTGCGCGTGGCGCGAAGCTTGCCCGGCCGAGCGCCTGCTAGTAATACGAGCCCATGCTGCTGCGCGGTGGGAGCAGAAGCGCATGGCCGACGTGCCATGAAGCCTGAACCCGAGGGGGCCCCGACGGCCGCCTCGCGGCCTTTCAGCGAGGGCCCCGCTCCTCGGCTGCAGAGAGCCCCATCGCAGCCTCTACGGATGAGTCCGCCATCCAGGCGAGAGGGCCTGTCCTCCTGCCGTCCTCTCGCGCGGCGCCCTGGGATCACGCCGGGGCACCGGCTCCGACGGCCCAGAGCGCCCCTGGGCCCCTCCGCGCCCGGGGCGCGCGCTCATTTTTCTTACTGACCGACTTACTGACCGATCGGTCCTGTCAACAGGCGGGACCAGGAGAACAGCGGCATGGAGCAGCGAAGCGACCTCGACAAGGCGGCCCGCAAGGCGAGAGCCGCCAATGGCAAGAGCAAGAAGGCCGCGTCCGGGGATGGGCTGCAGGACGGCGCCGCGCGCGCGAGGAAGGCCCGCCCGGCCGAGCGCCCCCGCGCCGCCGCGCCGCTCGAGAGCGACGAGCTCGACCGTCGGACGCTGCTGATGTCGCTGACGGGCCTGAAGAAGGGCGATTTCTCGGTGCGGCTGCCCGTCCACTGGCTCGGGCTCGACGGGAAGATCGCCGATACGTTCAACGATGTCGTCGAGCGCAACGAGAAGCTCGCGAAGGAGCTCGCCCGCCTGAGCCGCGCGGTGGGCAAGGAGGGCAAGCTCTCCCAGCGCGCCTTCATCGGCGAGGTGAGCGGCGCGTGGGCCGACGAGATCGCGTGCATCAACGCGCTGATCGGCGATCTCGTCCACCCCACCGCCGAGACGGCGCGCGTCATCGGCGCCGTGGCCAAGGGCGATCTCTCGCAGACGATGGCCCTCGAGGTGGACGGCAGGCCGCTCGACGGCGAGTTCCTCCGGACCGCCAAGACCGTCAACACGATGGTCGAGCAGCTCGGCTCCTTCGCCTCCGAGGTCATCCGCGTGGCCCGCGAGGTCGGCACCGAGGGCAAGCTCGGCGGGCAGGCCGACGTCCGCGGCGTCGCCGGCAGCTGGAAGGACCTCACCGACTCCGTCAACTCGATGGCAGGCAACCTCACCTCCCAGGTGCGCAACATCGCCGCCGTCACGACCGCCGTCGCCACGGGCGATCTCTCGAAGAAGATCACCGTCGACGTCAAGGGCGAGATCCTGGAGCTCAAGGACACCATCAACACGATGGTCGATCAGCTCCGCTCCTTCGCCTCCGAGGTCACCCGCGTCGCCCGCGAGGTCGGCACCGAGGGAAAGCTCGGCGGGCAGGCCGACGTCCGCGGCGTCGCCGGCACCTGGAAGGACCTCACCGACTCCGTCAACTCGATGGCAGGCAACCTCACCTCCCAGGTGCGCAACATCGCCGCCGTCACGACCGCCGTCGCCAACGGCGATCTCTCGAAGAAGATCACCGTCGACGTCAAGGGCGAGATCCTTGAGCTCAAGAACACCATCAACACGATGGTCGATCAGCTCAACTCCTTCGCCTCCGAGGTCACCCGCGTCGCCCGCGAGGTCGGCACCGAGGGAAAGCTCGGCGGGCAGGCCGACGTCCGCGGCGTCGCTGGCACCTGGAAGGACCTCACCGACTCCGTCAACTCGATGGCGTCGAACCTCACGGCCCAGGTGCGCAACATCGCGACCGTCACGACCGCCGTCGCCAAGGGCGATCTCTCGAAGAAGATCACCGTCGACGTGAAGGGCGAGATCCTGGAGCTCAAGAACACCATCAACACGATGGTCGACCAGCTCAACTCCTTCGCCTCCGAGGTCACCCGCGTCGCCCGCGAGGTCGGCACCGAGGGAAAGCTCGGCGGGCAGGCCGACGTCCGCGGCGTCGCTGGCACCTGGAAGGACCTCACCGACTCCGTGAACTCGATGGCAGGCAACCTCACCTCCCAGGTGCGCAACATCGCCGCCGTCACGACCGCCGTCGCCAACGGCGATCTCTCCGAGAAGATCACGGTCGACGTGAAGGGAGAGATCCTGGAGCTCAAGAACACAATCAACACGATGGTCGATCAGCTCCGCTCCTTCGCCTCCGAGGTCACCCGCGTCGCCCGCGAGGTCGGCACCGAGGGAAAGCTCGGCGGGCAGGCCGACGTCCGCGGCGTCGCCGGCACCTGGAAGGACCTCACCGACAACGTGAACTCGATGGCCGGCAACCTGACGAACCAGGTGCGCGGCATCGCCAAGGTCGTGACCGCGGTCGCCAACGGCGATCTCAAGCGCAAGCTGGTCGTCGACGCCAAGGGGGAGATCGCCGCGCTCGCGGACACGATCAACGGCATGATCGAGACGCTCGCGACGTTCGCGGATCAGGTGACGACGGTGGCGCGCGAGGTCGGCGTCGAGGGCAAGCTCGGCGGGCAGGCGAGCGTGCCCGGCGCGGCCGGCACGTGGAAGGACCTCACCGACAACGTGAACCAGCTCGCGGCGAACCTCACCACGCAGGTGCGCGCGATCGCCGAGGTCGCCACCGCCGTGACCAAGGGCGATCTCACCCGGTCCATCAAGGTCGAGGCGCAGGGCGAGGTCGCCGCGCTGAAGGACAACATCAACGAGATGATCCGGAACCTCAAGGACACGACGCTGAAGAACAGCGAGACGGACTGGCTCAAGAGCAACCTCGCCAAGTTCTCGCGCATGCTCCAGGGGCAGAAGGATCTGCTCACCGTCGGCCGGAGGATCCTGTCCGAGCTCGCCACCGTCGTGACGGCGCAGCAGGGCGTCTTTTACATCATGGATGCCTCCGGCGAGGAGCCCGTCCTGAAGCTGCTCGCGAGCTACGCGTTCAAGGAGCGCAAGCACGTCGACAACCAGTTCAAGCTGGGCGAGGGGCTCGTCGGGCAGTGCGCCCTCGAGAAGGAGAAGATCCTCCTCGTCAACGCGCCCCCCGATTACATCACGATCACGAGCGGCCTCGGCGACGCGCCCCCGGTCAACATCATCGTGATGCCGGTGCTCTTCGAGGGGCAGGTGAAGGCCGTCATCGAGCTCGCGTCGCTCGAGCGCTTCAGCCCGACCCACCAGGCGTTCCTCGATCAGCTCACCGAGTCGATCGGCATCGTGCTCAACACGATCGAGGCCAACATGCGCACCGAGGACCTGCTCAAGCAGTCCCAGTCGCTGGCGCGCGAGCTCCAGAGCCAGCAGGAGGAGCTCCAGGAGACGAACGCCGCGCTCGGCGAGAAGGCGCGCCTCCTGGCGGAGCAGAACGTGGAGGTCGAGCGGAAGAACCACGAGGTCGAGCAGGCCCGCCAGGCCCTGGAGGAGAAGGCGCGCCAGCTCGCCCTCACGTCCAAGTACAAGTCGGAGTTCATGGCCAACATGTCCCATGAGCTCAGGACCCCGCTGAACAGCCTCCTCATCCTGTCGGACCAGCTCTCCAGGAACAACGACCAGAACCTCACCGCGAGGCAGGTCGAGTACGCGAAGACGATCCACGCGTCAGGCACCGATCTGCTGGGGCTCATCAACGACATCCTCGATCTCACGAAGATCGAGTCGGGCACCGTCGTCGTCGACGTCGGAGAGATCAGCTTCACGGACCTCTCGGACTACGTTCGCCGCACGTTCCGGCACGTCGCCGAGGCGAAGAAGCTCGATTTCGAGCTCTCCTTCTCGTCGACGCTGCCGGCGTCGATGTTCACCGACGCGAAGCGGCTCCAGCAGGTGATCAAGAACCTGCTCTCCAACGCCTTCAAGTTCACCGAGCGCGGCAAGGTGGTCCTGGAGGTGACAGTGGCCCGCGGCGGCTGGAGCCGTGAGAACGAAGTGCTCAGCCGGGCCGATGTGGTGATAGCCCTCTCCGTCCATGACACGGGGATCGGGATCGCGCCGGACAAGCAGCAGATCGTCTTCGAGGCGTTCCAGCAGGCGGACGGGAGCACCAGCCGCAAGTACGGCGGCACCGGGCTCGGGCTCGCGATCAGCCGGGAGATCGCGGGGATGCTCGGCGGCGATCTCACGCTGGTCAGCGCGCCCGGCCGCGGCAGCACGTTCACGCTCTACCTGCCGCGCACCTTCCGGCCCGTGCGGGCGGCGCGGCGGCAGCCGACTCACGTCCTCGACGCGCCGCCGTCCATCGAGGATGCCGTCCACAGCAGCCGGCCGTCGGATCGCACGTCCGCGAGCGCGGACGTCCAGATCATCGACGACAGCGAGAGCGTCCGCCCCGGCGACCGCGCGATCCTGATCGTGGAGAACGACACCGTGTTCGCCCGCTTCCTCGTGGATGTCGCGCGGGAGCACGGCTTCAAGGCGGTCGTCGCGCTCCGCAGCGCGACAGCGCTCGCGCTGGTGCGAGAGATCCAGCCCGCGGCGATCACGCTGGACATCAACATGCCCGACGTCGACGGGTGGCGCGTGCTCGACTGCCTGAAGCGGGATCTCTCGGCGCGGCACATCCCGGTCCAGGTGATCACGACAGAGACGGAGGAGGAGCGGAGCCGCGCGCGGCGGATGGGCGCGGTGGGCCTGCTCAACAAGCCGCTCAGCAGCAGGACGGCGCTCGACGAGGCGTTCGCGCGGCTCGCCGGGCTGATCGGCTCGCCGCGGCGCCGGCTGCTCGTCGTCGCGCCGGACGAGGCCTCCTTCGCCCCGGTGACCGAGCTGCTCGGGGACGAGGCGGTCACGGTCGCCAGCGCGGCGACGGCCGAGGAGGCGCTCGACGCGCTCGATCGCGAGGCGTTCGACGCGATCGTGATCGACCTGCGCCTGCCGGACATGCCCGGCCTCGAGCTCATCGAGCGCCTCGATCGCGCGGGGCGCTTCGCGGATCTCACGGCCATCGTGTACGCGCCGGCCGGCGTCGCCGGGGAGGACGAGGCGCAGCTCTCCCGGCTGGCGCAGAAGCTGCCCGTGAAGCATGTCCAGTCGAGAGAGCGCCTGCTCGACGAGATTACGCTCGCGCTGCACCGCCGGCTCTCGGATCTGCCGGAGCCGGCGCGGCTCATCGTGGAGCAGCTCCACGAGTCGACCGCCGCGCTCGCCGGCAAGTGTGCGCTGATCGTCGACGACGATTTCCGCAACATCTATGCGCTGAAGACCGTCCTCGAGAGCTACGGGATGACCCCCCTCACCGCCGAGACGGGGAAGGCCGCCATCGAGCTCCTGGGGAGCACGAGCGGGATCGACGTCGTGCTCATGGACATCATGATGCCGGAGATGGACGGATACGACACGATCCGCGCAATCCGCAAACAGCCGGCATTCCAGACGCTGCCGATCATCGCCGTCACGGCGAGGGCGATGAAAGGCGATCGGGAGAAGTGCCTGGAGGCGGGCGCGACCGACTACACCTCGAAGCCTGTCGACACGGAGCAGCTGCTGGCGCAGCTCCGCATCTGGCTGCATCGCTGAGCTCGCTCCATCTCCCGTCACCGCCACTCTCCACACAACGCCCCGCGATCGCCCCCGAGCACGTCCGGCAGTTTCGTCCGCGCTGCAACGACGCCTCAGTGTGGCGCACCTGCGCAAGCTCTTGCGCGGCCCACGGGTGATCGACTGCGCAGAGTACCGAGCATTTTCCGCATTTTCATTTGGCATGCCGCCTGCTGTCGCCTTCTGTGGCGATGTGGGTTTCCAGAATACAGGCAGGGCGCGCGCGCGAGGACGTTGATCGGGAAAGGAGCTGTAGGTGAGGCCAAAGCTGGTGACCGGTCTTGTCAGGACGTGGTCGGACGCCGAGAGGTCGGTTGAGCGCGTGATGAGCTGCGGATACACGCGTGACGCCATCAGCCTTGTCATGAGCGCGGGGCGCGACCATCGCGCCGTGGACGGAGCCGCGGGCGCGGCGGCGGGCCTCGGCGGGGCGGCGGGGGCGGCCTCGACCGCGCTCGTGGTGCTCGGCACGGGCGTGGTGTTCCCTGGCCTGGGGCTCGTGGCGGCGGGGCCCATCGGGGCCGCGCTCGCCGGAGCATGCGCGGGCGGCGCGGCCGGCGGGCTCGTCGACGCGCTCGTCAGCGCCGGCATTCCCGAGCACCGGGCGAGCATCTACGACAGCGGCCTACGACAAGGCGCGATCCTCGTGGGCGTAAATGCTTCCTCCGAGCGAGACGCAGAGATCCTGGAATTGATCCTCGAGTATGCCGGCGCCGAGGACGTCCGGAGCGACAGCTCGCAGCGGCGTCCTTACGACAGCTTCATCTGAGCGGTCGCGGGGAAGGCGGGAGGCACGTGGCAACTTGCCTCGCTGAGGCGCGCTGCCGCTGACGCGCCCGTGCAGGGTTTCAGGAGCTCCCCGAGCGGTTCGCCTGGCACACGCGATGCTCCAGACTCGGCGCGTGGCGAGCGGCGGATGGCCGGAGCAGACGGCAGGAGAGCGCATGTCGAGCAACATGACCCAGGCGTTCGAGCACACCTCAGGGGAATGCTTCGAGGTGGGCACGGTGGTGGGCGAGAAATACCAGCTCCTGCGCAAAGCGGGAGAGGGCGCGATGGGGTCTGTCTGGGTCGCCGCGAACACGGCGCTCGAGGCCAATGTGGCCATCAAGGTGCTGCGGCCGGAGATGCGCTCTCCCGCGATCGCCGAGCGCCTGCTGCGCGAGGCGCGGGCCGCGGCGAAGCTCAGCCACCCCGGGATCGTGCGTGTCTTCGATCTCGGCAAGACCGCGGGCGGCACCCCGTACATCGTGATGGAGCTCCTGGAGGGCGAGGCCCTCCGGGACGTGCTCTGCCGCGAGCGCCGGCTCGCCCCCGAGGTGGCGGTCGCGATCGTGCTGCCGGTCGCGAGCGCGATGCACGCGGCCCACGAGCGGGGCGTCGTCCACCGGGATCTCAAGCCGGACAACGTGATGCTCGCGAATCAGGGCGACGGGCGGATAAGGCCCAAGGTCGTCGATTTCGGGATCGCGAAGGTGACGTGGACCGAGCCCGAGTCCGGATCGACGGGCGCGGCCGTGATCGGGACTCCGCAGTACATGCCGCCGGAGCAGGCGCTCGGGCAAGGCCACATCGATCATCGCGCGGACGTCTGGGCGCTCTGCACGATGCTGTACGAGGTGATCGCGGGTGAGACGCCGTATGCCGGGGAGAACGGGTTCGGGACGCTGCGCGCGATCATCCAGGATCCGGTGCGCTCGCTCGTCGAGCGGTGCGGCTCGGATCCGGCGCTGTGGTCGATCATCGAGCGCGGGCTGCGCAAGGATCCGGCGGATCGCTGGGGGAGCATGCGCGAGCTGGGCAGCGCGCTCGCGACGTGGCTTGTCTCGAGGGGAGTCTCGGAGGACGTGTGCGGCGCGTCGCTCCGCGCGCAATGGCTGGACGAGCGGTCCAGCCAGATCCCGTCGCCGTCGCCGCGGCTGGATGCGGTGAGCTCCGCGCCGACGCTGCACTCGCGCCGCGCGGACGACTCCCTGGAGCTGCCGTTGCCCGCGACGGCCGCGGCGGGTCACGGCGCGCCGGGGGCGGCGGCGGGTCACGGCGCGCCGGGGGCGGCGGAGCGCAAGGGGATCGAGGAGAGCGGGGAGCGCGCGTGGTCCGAGGCGACCGCGATGGTGAATCTGCCGGGGGCGGCGCCTCCGTCGCCGCGGTCGTCGTGGCGGGAGCGCTTTCCGCTCCGCGGCGTCGCGGCGGCCGGGCTCGTGGCCCTGGCGGGAGCGGCGGTGTGGAGCGTCGCGCTGGGCAAGGCCGGTCGCGCGGGCGGGTCGACGCCGGCGCTGCCGGTCCAGCCCGTGGCGAGGGTGGCCGCGGCGCCGTCTCCGGCGCAGCCAGCGCTCGAGGTGAGCTCCCCTCCGGCCGGCGTGGCGCACGGGAGCGCGGCCGCGGCGCCGCCGGCCGGGCCCACGACGCCGCGCCCGGCGCGCGCGCTGAAGGCCGCGGCCCCCGCGCCTCAGGCGCCGGCCGCGGCCGCCACGCGGGCCGCGATCGCGGCGCCGGCGGCGAGCACGCCAGCCGCGACAGGGAAGCCGCCGGCGCCGGCGGCGAGCGCGCCGCCCGGGTCGCCCGGGCCCAGCGCGGGCGCGGAGGCGCCGGCCTCGACTGCGCAGCCGGTCGCCGCCGGCTCGGCGCAGGCGCCAGGGAGCGCCGACTGTCCGGCTGGCGAAGGCCGGGAAGGCGGGGAAGCGGCCTGCCCGCCGGCGCCGGCCGCCGAGGCGCCGACGAGCCCCGTGGAGGTCTACGATGACGCCGGGACGGCCGAGAAGGAGCCGGGCGTCCACCATCCGGCGACCACCGAGGAGGGGCCGCCGGCGGCGGACGCCGGCGCAGCGGAGGGCTCTTCGAGCGCTCCAGCGGCGCCGTAGCGCCTCGGACACCGGTTGAAACCGCCTGAACAGGGCAGAGTTTCGAACTGCCAAGGACGCCAAGGATGCCAGGATTTTTATCCTCTTCTTGGCGTCCTTGGCGCGCTTGGCGGTTCATCTCTCGGTGGATCGATGAGATGGGCGCTCTAGACGCCGAGCGCCCGCAGAAACCCGCCCTCGCGCTCGGCCTCGTGGAGCGCGCCCGCGCCCGCATAGCGAGGCTCCACCAGGTCGAGGCCGAAGCTCCACAGCGCGTTGCGCGCCTGCGCGAAGAGGCCCTGCCTGGGCAGGTTGTCGAGGCGTACAGCCTCGCTCCGCCCGAGGTCCTGTTCGAACAGGCGGGCCGCGTCCCTCACGAAGGCGGGCTGCTTGACGATGAGGTTCGCCTCGCTCACCCACCTCAGGCTCGTCGGGTTCGCGTTGAAGGTCCCCACCGTCGCCCAGTCGTCGTCGATCACCGCGAACTTCGCGTGGAGCATCGACGGGAGGAACTCGTGGATCTGGAGCCCGTTCTCCAGCCATGAGGTGTACCGCGCGAGGCTCGCGTGGCGGATGGCCGGGAGGTCGGAGTCGCGCGGCACGATGATCTTCACGTCGATCCCGCGGCGCGCGGCGTCGATGAGCTCGCGCTCGAGCCCGCGCGGAGGGCAGAAGTACGCGTTCTCGATCCACACCCGCCGCCTCGCCGCGCGCACCCGCGCGAGGTGGCGCGCGTAGATGACCGCGGGCGGCGCGGGCGCGTCGGTGATGAACTCCACGTCGCCGTAGACGCCGCCCGTCCAGTAATCGAAGGAGCGCCCCGCGAGCTCGTCGGCGAGCATCCAGCGGCACTCGAACGCCCGCGCCATGTCGGTCACGCAGGGCCCCATCACCCGGCTACAGACCTCGTGCCATCCGTCGCCGCCCTCGTCGCGCGGCAGCCACTCGTCGGCCCACGCGGCGCCGCCGACGTACCCGGCGCCGTCGATCACCACGATGCGCGAGTGCTCCCGCGGGAACAGGGCGCCCCCGCGGAGCACGGCGCCCAGCGGCCTGTAGGCGCGGGCGCGGATGCCGCGAGCCCGCATGTCCTCGAAGAACGCCGCCGGCGTCGTGTGGCTGCCGAGCGCGTCGTACAGGAGCCGGACATCCACGCCGCGCCGCGCGGCGCTCGCGAAGGCGTCGGCGAAGCGACGACCCATGAGATCGTTGCGGTAGATGTACGTGGAGATCCATATCCGCTCCCGGGCGAGCGCGATGTCGTCGAGGAGCGACTCGAGCACCCATTTCATCCCGGGGAGGAGGCGCGTCGTGTGGAGAGCGCCCCCTGCCCCAGCGCGACCGGTGCTGGAGTCCGCCCTGGAGCCAGGAAACGTCGGCGCCGAGCAGGTCATGTCGAGTCCCGAACGCCGGGCGGCTGCAGCTCGATTGCCACAGGGGCCCGCGCGCCCTCACCGCCGTGGCTCAAGCAGCCCGTGTGCCACATTGCCAGGGCGCGATCGCGCGGGGAAGTCAGCAACAGGAGGCTCACCACGTGGCAAAGCGCCACGCCCACGGCGCCGTCCGCGGCGCCTGCGGGGCAAGCGGCCTCTCCGGCGCAGCGGCCGCCTCGCGAGCGGGCCGCGCGGGCGCGAGCGGGCCGCGCGGGCGCGAGCGGGCCGCGGCACCAGTCTTGAACGGCGTGGGCGCGATGATCCCCGCCGCCCGCGAGCTCTCCGCTCCTCGGCCCGCCCGGACGCGCACCAGGTCACGCCGGGCGCCGTCCGAGCCCGAGCCCACACCGCCGTCCGCGCCGCCCCTGCGGCGCCGGCTCGCCCTGGATCCTCTGCACGCGATCGGCGCGCTCGCGCTCGCCTGCGTGGCCGCGAGCGCCTTGTTCATGCACGCGCGGGGGACGCGCGAGGCGACGGCGCAGGGGCTCACGCTGCGCGTCGCCTACCCCGAGCGGATGCGCTTCCGCGACATGGAGCGGGTCACGTTCGACGTGGAGAACACGGCAGACGAACCCTGCCGGGCGGCCGCCCTCACGATCGACGAGGCGTACCTGGACAGCTTCGAGGAGCACCACACAACGCCTCTGGAGGCGGCGTTCGGGCGCTTCGCGCTGGGCGACCTCGCGCCCGGCGAGCGCCGCCGGATCGACGTCGAGCTCCGCGGCGAGCGCAGCTGGCTCGCCTCGGGCAACGCGACCCTGTCGTGCGGTGAGGAGCGCGGCGTCCACGTGCCGCTCCGCACGTTCATCTTCCCGTGAGATCACCATGGAGACCGTCGCCCGCGTCGCCTTCGTTTATGTGTTCCTCGCCGCCGCGTTCCGCGTGCTCGGCAAGCGCGAGCTCAGCTCGATGTCGCCGTTCGAGCTCGTCACGCTCATGCTGATCCCCGAGATCGTCTCTCAGGCCCTCGTGCGCGAGGCGTCGCTCGCGAACGCGCTCGCGGGCGTGTCCACCGTCCTCGTGCTCGTGTTCCTGACGTCCCTCCTGACGCACCTCTTCCCGAAGGCGTCCGAGGTCATCGACGGCTCGCCCACGGTGCTGGTCGCGAAGGGCCGTATCCTGGAGGAGGCGTGCAATCGCGAGCGGATCCAGCCGGAGGAGATCCTGTCCGAGATGCACAAGAGCGGGCTGGAGCGCTTCTCCCAGGTGCGATGGGCCATCCTGGAGGCGGACGGCGCTCTCACCATCGTCCCGGAGCAGGGCCACGGCCTGCCCGTCTCCCCGGCCAGGACGCGGGACGAAGGCGTGTGAGCGGCGGTCAGGCCGGGCGGGAGGCGCGGGCGGCTGCTGTCCGAGGGGGTGAGCGGCGCGGGCGCCCGGCGCCGCGGAGGCTCTCAGCCCGGCGCGGCGGCCGGGGCCTCCGGCCGAATCGGCGCACGGACGGCGCCTCGCCGGCTCGTTCTTTCTTCGGCTCCGGCGCACGATTTCGCAACGATCCGGAGGACCTTGCCGGACATCGTAAATAGTACAGAGGAGGGAGCTCCGCTCATGTCCGCCTCGCGCTCGCCCGCAACCGGATCCGGAGGATGAATCGCGCCGTGCTGTCGCTCGCCGCCTCGCTCTTCCTGGCGGCGCCCGCGGCGCTCGCGCAGGGCGCGCAGCGCGGCGCGCGGCTGTCCTACACGCGGGGGCCTGGCGCCGAGGGGTGCCTCGAGGAGCCGAGCCTCCGGGCGATCGTCGCCAGCCAGCTCGCCGGGGTCGACCCGTTCGTTCACGACGGTGCGCGGCACATCGAGGTCGTCGTCCAGCGCAAGGGGACGGTGTTCCAGGGAGAGATCGTGCTCCATGACCGCGATGGCCGGGAGCTCGGCCGCCAGGAGCTCTCGAACCCGGTCTGCGGCGTGCTCGTGCAGCACATCGGCCTCTCCCTCAGCATCTTCATGCGCCCGTTCCTGCCACCACGGCCTGCACCGGGGGGCGCTCCCACGCCGCCCTCAGGGCCGCCGACCCCGACGGCGCCGGGGGAGGCCGCTCCATCCGTCTCGCCGAGCGCGCCGCCCCACGCAGCGTCGCCTCCGCCGGCGCCGGGGGAGGCCGCTCGACCCACCCCACCGGACGCGCCGCCCGAGGCGCCGGCCTCGGAGCCGCCCCGCCCCGTCGCTGCGCCAGCCCGACTCGCTCCGCGCCCGGGGCCGCCGCCGGAGCGCCCTCGCCTTCAGGTGGGCGCCGGGGTCCTGCTCGGCGCCGGCGTGGCGCCCTCCGTGGCGGTCGGGTTCTCGGGGGTCGCCGGTCTCCGCTGGGAGAGGTTCTCGCTCTCGCTGGAGGCCCGCGGGGATCTTCCGATCGACACTGAGCCCTACCACGGGAGGATCATTGAGGTGTCGGGGCTGGGCGGCTCGCTGGTTCCCTGCGGCCACGCGGACTGGTTCTTCGGCTGCGCCCTCGCCACGGCAGGCGGGGTGTGGCACGTCAGGGAAAGCACCGCCAGAGAGCGCGCAGTGCCCTACGCAGCGCTCGGGTTTCGTGTGGGGCTGGAGGCGCCGCTTTCGGCTCGCCTCGCCGGGCAGCTCAGCGGAGACCTCTTGGTCAACATGCTTCGGCCGCACTTTCGGCCAATCGATGGCGAAGGGTGGTCCGCCGCGCCCATCTCGGAGGCCGTGGCGCTCCGTCTGATCGCTTTCTTCTAAACCTTCGTGCGGTTTCGCGAAGCATCGGACGCGCGCGCGGGAGCGATTTCCATGCGGGGGTTGCGAGCGCGTGCGGCGCGCTGGGGTCGCAGGCGCGTCCTTCGCGGCCTGCCACCTCCGTGAGAGGTTGCTGCCGCGTCCCATGCGGAACGAGCCGTCGACTCAGGCCGGTACAGCGCTGGTGCGATGACAGCAGAACGTCGCCGCCGCGGTCGGCGCGATGCTGCCGACCGGCTCGCCGCCGAACGCTTCGCATCGTCCGGGGTCAAGGCTGACGACGCTCACCGACTTGCTTCCGAGCGCCGTGCCGGTCGCGACCGTCCCGCAGTCGGGGGCGGCGGCCGTGATCACCTGGGCCGCAACGAGCTGCGAGCACCCTTCGTCGCTGAACGCGGAGGCCAGGACGCTGCAGGTCGCTCCGGTGGGCTCCGTGCAGCCGCAAGGAGCGCAGCCGCGGGTGTCCTCGACGCCGGCATAGAAAACGTATCGGTCCGGGTACGTGGCGGGGCAGTCCTGCTCTCCCTCGTGGTGGATGCACGTGAGAAACCCCTCCGGCGGCGCGGCGTCACCGCTCGGCGGTGCCGGCGTGCAGGTCATGCCCGGATCCGCGCACGGGGGGGACGCGTTTCCGGTGCACGCCCGGGCGACGATCGCGAAGCTCCCCGTCGTCGCGAACTCGTCGGGGCTCTCTGGCACCTCGGCGACCCTCGGTGCGCAACCTGCGGAGACGACGCGAGGCGCCTGGATCGCGAGCGACTGCACGCACGGGGCGCCATCGCAGGTCCGTCCGGCCTCGACGGCATTCGCTGAGGTGCAGGTCCCGTCCCACCCCTCCGGGGCAGCGAATGAGATCGCGGGAGCCTCGGGGCCGCCGCAAGGGAAGCTGGCGTAGGCGCTCCATTCCGCCGGCACCTCGCATGTCGCCTCCGGCGGGTCGCACGCGCAGGCGGGGCACTGGTGCGGGACTGGAGCCGCGAAATCCGCGTAGCCCTCGTAGCCGACGCTCGGAGCGGTCGCAGGGCAGCTCGGCACGGCATCAGGAGAGCCGATCCAGAGCAGCGCCGGCTCGGACCACCCGAGCGGCTCCTTCGGTACGCACTGCCCTGCGCAGACCTCTACTGACGGGATCAGATCGCCGAAATCGGACGCGATGGCGGCGTCCGTGTCGTCCTCGGCCGCGCAGGCATCGCCGCCATCGCCGCCACCGCCGCCACACCCGCCAGCTCCGCCGGCATCGGGGGGCTCCGTCGCTTCACAAGGCGTTCCCTTGGGTCCTTCATCCTCATCCCAGGGGCAGAAGTACGTCGTCGGCGTCCCGCACCCGCTGGACGCGACACCGAGCCCGAGCGCGCTCGCACAACAAACCGCCACGATCTCACGCTGCCAACGTCGCGCCCGCGTCGCCATCGCCGCTCCTCATGATCTGCGGCGCCGCTGACGGCGCGCCGCCGTAAGTGCGGCCACGTTACCAGGGAACCCAAGGGCGCCGCCAGACCAACCCCGGGCAGACCACCCACGTTCGATCGCATTATGTAGAGCGAGATATTTTTCTCATTTTTTCGCCAGCCGACAGCGCACATCGCCCCTTCGCGAGGGGTCGACCTGTCCTCGTCGTGCACCCGTCCCCCGCCTGCCCCCAGAACGCGCGCTCTGGCACTCCCGGGTACGCTGGCCCGTCGATTGTGCAACGAGAAGCGGGGCAGTCCCGGACTCCGCTCCGATGAAGACCCCATTGCCGATCCCTCCCCGGCGGGAAGCCCGCCGCCCGTCCACCGATGCGCCGGGAGCCCGGACGCGCCGTCGCGCACGCAGCGCGCCGAAAGCGGTGCTCCACCCGGTAGCCTCACCCTCGATCGAGGTCCTCTGGGCCGAGCGGCCGTTCGTCGCCCTCCTGCTCCGCGCCCTCCACGTTCCCGCCCGCGATCGAGACGATCTCCTCCAGACGGTGCTCCTCGGCGCCTGGAAAGCCATCCGAGCGCGCAGGTACCGCCCGGACCCGCTGCGGCACCCGCGCCACGCGCTGCGCGCCTGGTTGCACGGCGTCGTCTGGCACCAGGTGTCCCATTACCGGGAAAGGGCCCATGTTCGTTGCGAGATCCTGCTCGGCGCGCCCCTCGCGCCCGCCGGCCAGGCGCACGTCGAGATCCAAGGAGCGCTCCTCGCCCGCGCCGCGCTCCGCGAGGTCGCCGCGCTGCCCAGGGGCCATCGCGATATCCTCCTCGCGGCGGCCGGGCGCCTCAGCCTCGTGGCCTGGGCACGAAAGCGCCGCATGAACCCCAACTCCGCCGCAAGCCGGCTGCGTCGTGCCAGGAGGGCGCTGGCCGAAAGGCTCGCCTCATCGAGGCTGCGGTTTCAGTGCGGGCGCCGCTCGGTGACACCGGCGCCGGGGCGAGGCCTCCTCTCGGTCCACGCTCGGGCCCGCTCGGCCGGTCGCGTCGAGCCCTTGTACGATTTCGCAACGAGCCGGGCCGCCTCGCCGGACTACCTATCCATGAAAGAACCCCGACCACGCCCCGCGTCCCCTCCTGCGCCCGCCCTCGCCCCTCCGCCCGCCCCGGCGGCGGCACCTGCACCCGCTCCAGAGGCGGCGCTCGCGCCCGCGCCGGAGCCCGCCACCGCACCCGGTCGTGATTCTGCGCCCGCCATCGGGTCGTCCCCGAAGCCCTCGTTCGAGGAGGTCTACCAGACCTTGTTCCCGTACGTCCTCGCGGTGCTCTGGCGGCTCGGCGTCGCGTCTCGGGATCTCCACGATGTCGCTCACGAGGTGTTTCTCGTCGTTCACCGGCGCCTCGAGGACCATGTGCCTCGCCGGTCGCTCAAATCGTGGGTCGCGGGCATCAGCGCGCACGTCGCCCTCCGCCACCGGGAGCTCGCGCGGAACCAGCGGGAGCTGCTCGAGTTCGACGGCGCCGAGCCCGTCGAGCTCGCGGACCCCGGGCTCGACGCGGAGCGCCGGGTTGCGCAGGCCGAGACCCAGCGCATCGTCCGCGAGCTCATCCAGCACATCGAGAAGGAACGACGTGCGGTGTTCGTGCTCTACGACCTCGATGGCTGCGACATGCACGACATCGCCCAGGCACTCCAGATTTCCGTGAACACGGCATGGGATCGGCTGAGGCGCGCCCGCAACGAGTTCACGGCCGCGGTCAAACGGCTCTCCGCGCGGGACCCGGACGCGCTCGGCCTTCGCGGCCTGCGCTTCGCCCTGGTGCCGTTCACCCTGGCCGACAGGCCCATGCTGCTCGACGCAGGCAGGGTCCGGATCGGCGTTTCGCAGGAGCTCGCCGGACCGCTGTGGGCGCGGCTTCAGCGGTCGCTCGCCTCGACCGGAGGGCTGGCCCGCGGCACGGACGGCATCTCCGACAGCCCTGCAACACAGCCCGATACAGGCGCTATCTCGTCGCACCAGCGCCGTCCCGGAAACGCGGTGGAGGCCGCCGGCGCCACCGGCGAGAAGCGCACGCCGCCGGTCGTCACGATCGCGCGATCCAGGCTCATCAAGGCAGGCGTGGCGCTGTTCCTCGGGGGAGCCGGGACGGGCGCCGTCGTGGTCTATGCCGCGTTCGCGCCGCCTGCCGCGGCGCCAGCGGTGTCCGTCAGCGCCGAGGTGGTGTCCGTCAGCGCCGAGGACGAAGGCGCCGCGTCCGACCGAGCCGAGCGCACCGGCGCAGGGCGCGGCGGGCGCGCCACGGGCGGGCTCGTCGTGGCCGACGCCGTCGGCGAGCGCGCCGCGGGCGGGCTCGTCGTGGCCGACGCCGTCATGGACGCCGGGCCCCCGGGGGCCGTGGACGTGGCGGCCGCGGCGCCGTCACGCGCCCCCTCTCGCAAGGCCGCCCCGCCCGGCGAGCACGACGCGACCGAGGAGAGCGCCTTGCTCAGCAGCGCCGTCCTTGCGCTCAGCGAAGGGAACGCGACAGGAGCGCTCGACGTGCTGGCCCTGCACGCACGGAACCATCCGCGCAGCCCGAGAGCCGAGCAGCGCGAGGCGCTGGCCATCCAGGCCCTCATCGAGGCCGGGCTGCGCGCCGACGCCGACGCGCGAGCCGAGCGATTCCGCGCGGCCTTCCCTGACAGCATGTTTCTCCGCGCCATCGACGCGGCCATGAACGGCCGGTGAGGACCCAGGCACGCCGCGCCCGGCGAACGCCGGCGCTGCCTCGCTCCTCAGCGCCTCGATCCGGCGCCGCCCTGCTCACGCTGCAGGTCGCGCAGCCGCTCGACGTCGAAGAACGGCGCGAACGCGACGCCGAGAGACGCCGGTCAGGCCGGGCGGGAGGCGAGGCGGCGCGCGCCGCGCCGGGCGATCGCCGCCGCGAGGGCGAGGGCGCCGAGCGTCATGCCGACGAGCGTGCCCTGCCCGCGGGTCCGCGAGGGGCGATCGCCGTCGAGGACCGGGGTCGCCCCGCCGCAGAGCACGTCGGCGTGGACGCTGACGCGGGCGCGCAGCCAGTTGTCGACCCGCTCCTGCGGCGCGGGGCTCAGGACGAGGTCCGTGTCGAGCGCGGCGCGCGGCAGGTTCGCCTCGAGACGCGTCAGCCAGACGTCCTTCGGGTGCAGGCCGACCATCGCGATCGCGAGGTCGTCGAGCGCCCCGCACGCGAGCTCGCGCGCGTCGATCTGGCCTGCGGCGACCTCCCCGCAGCTCGGATCCGACAGCGGGACGCCGGCCGGGCACGGGTTCGCCACGGCGCGGCTCTCTGTCGCGATCTCGGCGAAGCGCACGGCGCACGCGGCGTCCTGGACCTCGCCGGTCTCGCCGTTGGCGAGCCCCTGCTGGGCGAACGCGGCGGCGATCGTGTCGACCGGGGTGGTCGAGCCGCTCGTCGTGTAGCGCACGCCGAACGGCGCCCCGGGGCTCGAGACGGGCGAGAACAGCGACCCCTGCTGCGCGTAGGAGGTGAGGAACGCGCGGCCGCCGTCGGCCGCCGCGATCGCCTTCTCGCGGAGCACGCCGTAGTTCGACTCCTGCGAGGCGAAGTCCCACGCGAGGAGGTCGATGGGGACGGCCGCGGCCGCGAACCCCTCGGGGGCGAGCCGCGCCTCGCTGATGGTGAAGAGGGTGATCGCGACGTTCGCGCCCGTCCCGGCGGCGACCATCCGGAGCGGGAGCGCGGCGTTCGCCCCCGGCGTGACGACCCGCACCGGCGTCATCTCCTTCACGTCCTTGCCCGGCTGGAGCCTGATGGCGATGAAGTCGAAGCCCTCGTCGACATAGGCGTCGATGATCGGCTGCGTCGACTCGTCCACGTTGAAGCCGTTCCTGTCGAACCACGCGTTCAGCACGCCAGGCGTGTCGGTCGCGAGCGTCACGGTGTCGTACGGACCGACGGTGCCGCGGTGGAGCACGGTGACGTGATCGCCGCCGCCGAACGCCTCCCCCGCCGCGTCCGCGGAGCCGAGGGTCGAGCCGCAGCCCCCGCCGCTGCGGGCGCAGGTGGAGCTCGGCGCGGTGATGCGCACCGACGTGGCCGCCTCGAGCGTCTCGAACCAGGCGTCCGAGCCTTCCTCGAGGATCGCTCCGCGCTTCACCGGGAGCACCCACCCGAACGCGCTCGGATCGCCGGAGTACTGGATCTGATCCCAGAGCACCGACTGGACGGGCGACACGGAGAGCACCATCCGGTGCGCGTTGACGACCGTCGTCTCGGTGGGCGGGGCGAAGCACCCGCCGCAGGCGAGCGCCTCGCGCGGTGATGACAGGAGCGTCGCGGAAGGAACGGCGAGCGCAAGGAGCGCGAACAAGCGAAGTTTCATCGGCTACCTCCATGGGCGCGGGTCCGCGCGGGCGGGCTCTCGAGGCGCGCGGGCGGCGCGCGGCGCACCACCGCCAGGCTATCCAAGCCCGCGCGCGGCGGGCAGCCCGGGCACGATTGGCGCGCCGCGCGCCATGCGGGAGCGCCGCGAGCCGCCGTCAGCCCGCGGCCCACCACGCGTCGAGGTCGCGGAGGGCGCGCTCGGCCATCACCTCGTAGCGGGCGCGCTTGCGCAGCTTGCCGTGCGCTGGATCGAGCGGCGCGATGTGCGCCCAGGTGATGTTGGACGGCTGATACGTGGGCTGCTTCCGGCCGAGGTGCGTGAGGATGCCGCCGAGCGCCGTCGTGGGCGGCGGCGGCCGGAGCGGCTCGTTCCGCAGCTGCTGCGCGAGGAGGACGGCGCACACGAACCCCGCCGCGGCGCTCTCCACGTAGCCCTCGACGCCCGCGATCTGGCCGGCCAGGTGCACGCCCGGCAGCGCGCGGAGCTCCATCGCGGGGCCGAGGAGCGCCGGCGCGTCGACGAAGGTGTTGCGGTGCACGGAGCCCATGCGGAGGAACTCGGCCTCCTCGAGGCCGGGCACCATCCGGAACACCCGCAGCTGCTCTGCGTACTTCATGCGCGTCTGGAACCCGACCAGGTTGTACGCCGTCGCCGCCTCGTCCTCCGGGCGCAGCTGGAGCACCGCGTAGGGGCGCCGGCCGGTGCGCGGATCGGTGAGCCCCACCGGCTTCATCGGCCCGAACGAGAGCGTCTGCTCGCCGCGCGCCGCCATCACCTCGCAGGGCAGGCACCCCTCGAAGTAGCGCACCTCCTCGAAGGCGCGGGCCTCCACCTTCTCCGACGCGACGAGGGCCTGGACGAACGCCTTGTACTGCGCCTCGTCGAAGGGGCAGTTCACGTACGCCTCGTCGCCGGCCTCGGCGTCGTCGCGGCGCTCGGCCGCGTCCTCCGGCGGCGCGGTTTGCTCCCGCTGCGCGGCCCGGTCCGGCGGCGCGGTTTGCTCCCGCTGCGCGCCCCGGTCGCCGCGGACGGCGCCCCCCTTGCCGTAGCGCGACTGCTTCCACACGCGCGACCAGTCGATCGAGTCGGCGCTGACGATCGGCGCGATCGCGTCGTAGTAGGCGAGGTGCTCGGCGCCGACGGCCGCGGCGAGGCTCGCCGCGAGGGCGTCGGAGGTGAGCGGCCCCGTCGCGAGGATCACGGGCCGCTCGGCGGGGATCTCCGTCACCTCCCGGTGCTCGACGGTGATCCGGGGGTGGGCTTCGATCGCCCGCGTCATCGCCTCGGCGAACCGCTCGCGGTCGACCGCCAGCGCGCCGCCGGCCGGCACCGAGGTCTCGTCGGCGCACCGCAAGGCGAGCGAGCCCACGCGCCGGAGCTCTTCCTTGAGGAGCCCCACCGCGTTGCTCAGCGCGGCGCCGCGCAGCGAGTTCGAGCACACGAGCTCGGCCAGCCGATCGCTCGTCTGCGCAGGCGTGCGCCGGTGAGGTTTCATCTCGACGAGGCGCACGCGCAGCCCGCGCTGCGCGAGCTGGTACGCCGCCTCGCAACCGGCCAGGCCGCCCCCGACGACGACGACGTCGTGCGGGCTCTCCGCTCCGTTCATACAGCTCACCAGGGTGGGGGTCTCGCGGGCTTCTTAGCTCGCCGTGCGGCGGGCGCGCACGGCCCGCGCCGGCTTTTCGGCGGCCCCCTGGGCCGCACCAGCGCCCTCTGGCGCGGCCTCGGGCCGGCCGGCTGGCGTGGGCTCCGCCGGCGCGGGCCGGGCGGCCGGCGCCGGGGCGGCGCTCGCGACGACCGCCGCGGCGTCCGGGGTGGCGGTGCCGTCGGCGGCGCCGTCCTCCCCTTCCCCCTCGACGATCTCCTGCTTGAAGCCGCAGTCCTTCGTCGCGCAGACGAGCATCGCCTTCTTGCCGGCGGTGCGCGTGACGAACTTCGCGCCGCACTGCGGGCACGGGACCGGCACCGGCTTCTGCCAGAGCTTGAACTCGCACTTCTGCTCGGCGTTCCAGTTGGAGCAGCCGTAGAAGGTGCGCCCGCCCTTCTTGCGCGGCCGGATCTCGATGAGATCGCCGCCGCAGCTCGGGCACGCGACGCCGAGCGGGACCGGGCGCGTGTTCTTGCAGGCCGGGTACCCGGTGCACGACAGGAAGTCGCCGAAGCGGCCCGTCTTGATGATCATCGGCTTCCCGCACTTGTCGCACGAGATGTCGGTCTCACGGACGGCGGCGGTCCCCCGCGCGTCGGACAGGTCGCGCGTCGCCTTGCACTTCGGGTAGCGCTCGCAGCTCAAGAACCAGCCGTTCTTGCCCCACTTCTTGAGCATCATCGACCCGCACTCGTCGCAGACGATGTCGGTCTTCTCGGCCTCGGGCTTCCACGGCGCGAGCTTCTTCGACTTGTCGAGCTGCTCCCTGAACTTCTTGTAGAAGCTCTTGAGCAGCTGCTCGCGCTTCAGGCTGCCGGCGCCGACCGCGTCGAGCTCCTCCTCCATCTGCGCCGTGAAGTTCGGATCCATGATGTCGAGGTTCGACCGGACGAGGCCGTCGACCACGAACTTCCCGAGGAGCGTCGGCTGGAACGCGCCGCCGTCCCGCTTCTCGACGTACGCGCGCTGCTGCACCTTGCTGATGATCTCGGCGTACGTCGACGGGCGGCCGATGCCGCGCTTCTCCAGCTCGCGCACGAGCGAGCCCTCGTTGTAGCGGGGCGGCGGCTGCGTGAACTTCTGGTCGGTGATGACCCCCGGGGGCGACACGGAGAGCGCCTCGCCCTCCTTCATGTCGGGCAGGAGCGCCTCCGAGTCCTCCTCGGCCGAGGGCCCCGGCGCCGCGCGCTCCGCCTCGGCGGCGGTCGCCTCGGGCGCCGGCGCGGCGGCGCCGCCCTCCGCGGCGGCGCCTGCGCTCTCCTCCTCGCCGGCGAACTCCTGCTGGCCCTCGGTCACCTGCAGCCAGCCGGCGAACTTGAGGATCCGCCCTGTCGCCCGGGCGAGGTAGCTCCGGTACGCGGGCGCCGCGACCGTCGGCGCGACGTCGATCTCGAGCGTCGTGCGGTCGTACACCGCCGGGGTCATCTGCGAGGCGACGAAGCGGTTCCAGATGAGCTTGTACAGCTTGTACTGCTCGTCCTTGAGGTGCTTCTTGATCGAGTCCGGGTGGATCTCGACGCTCGTCGGCCGGATCGCCTCGTGCGCGTCCTGCGCGTTCTTCTTCGACTTGTAGACGTTCGGGCGCTCGGGGACGAACTCCTTGCCGTACCGCTTCGCGACCACGCCGCGCACCTCGGCGATCGCGTCGTCGCTGACGCGCGTCGAGTCGGTACGCATGTACGTGATGAGGCCGACCGGGCCGCCGTCGCGCTTGAGGTCGATGCCCTCGTAGAGCGCCTGGGCGATCTGCATCGTCCGCTTGGCGCCGAAGTGCAGGTAGTTCGTCGCGTCCTGCTGGAGCTTCGAGGTGGTGTACGGCGCGGGCGGGTTGCGCTTCTGCTCGCGCCGCACGACCTTCGCCACCTTGTAGCGCGCGGTCTCGAGATCGGCGCGCACCTTCCCGGCGACCTCGCCGTTCGTCACCTCGAGCTTCTTGCCGTCGGCGGAGGCGAGCTTCGCCACGAACGGGGCGCGCTGCGGCGGGCTCGCCGCGCCGAGGCCGACCGCGATGTTCCAGTACTCCTCCGGGACGAACGCCTCGACCTCGCGCTCGCGGTCCACGATGAGCCGCAGCGCGACCGACTGCACCCGCCCCGCCGACAGGCCGAACGCGAGCTTCGACCAGACGAGCGCCGACACGTCGTAGCCGACGATGCGATCGAGCACGCGCCGCGCCCGCTGCGCGTCGTACAGGTTCTCGTCGAGCTTGCGGGGGTTGTGGACGCCGTGGTCGACCCCCTTCTTCGTGATCTCGTGGAACTCGACCCGCGCCACCTTCAGCTTCGGGTTCTTGATCTCCTCCGAGATGTGGAACGCGATCGCCTCCCCTTCGCGATCGGGGTCGGTCGCCAGGAGCACCTCGTCCGCCTTCTTCGCGGCGGACTTCAGCTCCTCCAGGACCTTCTCCTTGCCCTCGATGACCTCGTAGGTCTCGGCAAAATCGTTCTGCACGTCGACGGCGTTCTGCTTCTTGGGCAGGTCCTTGACGTGCCCCTTCGAGGCGAACACCTCGTACCCGTTGCCGAGATATTTCTTGATGGTCTTCGCCTTCGCCGGCGACTCCACGATGACGAGCGTCTTGGCCATCACCACCTTCTGAGCAACGAGATCGGGCTTGTGAGGATTGAAGGGCGCCCTTCGGTGCGAGGGAGGCCCCCCCGCGAGGAGGCGGCCACCCGGAAACCGCACTGGGCAGGGTGAGCCGGCGCGCCCCTTCAACGAAGAGCCCGCCGAAACAACCCGGCGGGCCCCTCTACTACTACGGCCTGGAGCGTCAACGTCAAGAGTGCCTCCACGGCGCGTCTGGGCGGAAGCCCCGTCCTCTCGCAGACCTCATCCACGTGCGCCGGCCGGGCGTCCAGGGCGTCGAGGACGGCGCGCTCGGCCGCGCTCATCGACGGAGGTGGCCCATTTTCCTCGGGCAAAACGCCCGTCCGCGCCCCGAAGGCGGCCTCCGGGAGCGGCAGCGTGCCCCCGCCGGGCGACCTGTTGCGCGCCGAGCGCCGCGCGCGGCGTCGGGCGCGGGGCGGCGGCGCCTGCCCGCCGAGGACCTCGATGACGTCGGCCGCGCGCGTGATGGGGCGCGCGCCGGAGACGAGCTCCAGCGCGCAGCCCACGCCGCGCGGGCTCCACGGGGCGTGGGGGACGACGCAGAGGTGGCGGCCGAGGCGGCGGGCCGCGGCGGCGGCGGAGCGGGCGCCGCTCTCGACCCCCGCCTCGACCACGACGGTCGCGAGCGTGAGCGCGGCGAGGACCGCGTTGCGCTGGAGGAACAGCGCCGGCAGCGGCGGCGTGTCGTCGGGGACGCGCGCGAGCAGCGCGCCGCCCGCGGCGAGGACGCGCGCGAACAGCGCCGCGTGCTCGCGCGGGTACGGGCGCGCGTGGCCGCCGCCGCCGACGACGACCGTCGGCGCGCGCGCGTCGAGCGCGCCCTCGTGCGCGGCCGCGTCGACGCCGCGCGCGCCGCCCGACCAGATCGAGAAGCCCGCCTCGCCGAGCGCCGCGGCGAGCGCGCGGGTGAACCGGAGCGCCTCGTCGCTCGCGGCGCGCGTCCCGACGATCGCGACGCCCGGGCACGCCGGGAGCGCGCCGCGGAGGTAGAGCGTCGGCGGCGCGGCCTCGGTCTCCGTCACGAGGGCCCAGAGCTGCGCGGGGTAGGAGGGATCTGCGGGCTGGATCTCGATCGACGCCATACGCGGCGTGTCGACCGACGCCCGGGACGAGTTGCGCGAAATGAGGATCGCGGCGCGAGGAGCGCGCGGCCGCCCGCTCCCTGCGCGGTCGCCGCGCTACCGGGGCGGCGCGCGAGGCGCGGCGCTCGGCGGCGCCGTGTCAGGCGGGGTCGCGCCGGGCGGCGCGGCGCCGGGCGGCGGGGCCGGGCGCGCGCCGCGGAAGCCCTGGACGAGCACGACGCCCGCGCCGCGCCGCACCTGCGCGTGGAGCTCCACGGCGAGCGGCGCGGCGCCGGGCGCCGAGAAACACGCTCCCCGGCCGCCGATCACCGCGACAGGCCCGCGATCCGCGTCCTGGGCGACGATCTCGAGCGCGGGCGGCGCGCCCCTCGTGACGAAGAGGTCGACCTCGATCACGCCGAGCCCGCCCTGCGCGATGAACACCGCGCACTCGTCAACACCGCGCGGGACGCGCACGGGGATCGCGGCGCTCTCCCCTTCCTCGATGGCGAGCGACGCGACGTCGCCGAGCGGCTCCATGCCCCTCGCCTCCCCGCGCGCGGTGTTGGCGAGCGCGAGCGCCGTCACGCGCGGCACCGGCGCGCTCGCCGCGGGCCGCTGCTCCGCCGCGCGGCTCAGGAACAGGCGCAACGCCTCCGGGTCCGGCCCGGGCGCGTCGCGCGGAGGCGGCGGGTTCCGCGGCGCGTCGGGCGCGGGCGAGGAGGCCGGCGGAGGCGGCGGGCTAGGGCGCAGGAGCTCGGCGCGCTCTCCGCCGCACGCCGACACGGCGAGCGCGAGCGACGCAGCGAGCAGGCGGCGCGCCGGCCCGAACGGACGGAGTTCGACGAGAGCGAGCGCGCGCCGCACCGCGCGGAGCCTACCAGAACCGCCGCGCCGCGCTCGGTCTGCGAGCGGCCGGCCGTGGGTCGTGCTACCCACTCGCCCGATGAAACCCAGGGACATCGTCGTCGCGACGCATGGTCACTGCTTCGACGGCATGGCGAGCGCGGCGCTGTTCACCCGCCTGATGCAGGCGCTCCGCCCCGGCGAGCCGCTCGCGCTGCGGTACCGCTCCTGCGGGTACGGCCCGGGCATGACGATGATCCCGCCTTCGTGGCTCGACGGCGACGAGAACGCGATCCTCGACTTCCGCTACACGCCGACGAAGAAGCTGACGTGGTACTTCGACCACCACGTCACCGGGTTCGGCTCGGACGAGGAGCGCGACGCGGCGCTCGCCGGCGCGTCGCGCGCGAAGGTCGCGGGCGACGCGCCTCAGGTCTTCTACGACGCCGCCTACGGCTCGTGCACGAAGCTCATCGCGGACGTCGCCCGCGATCACTTCGGCGTCGAGATGGCCGGCGCCGATGAGCTCATCCGGTGGGCCGACCTCATCGACACCGCGCGCTTCCCCTCGGCCGAGGCCGCCGTGAGCCGGGAGGAGCCGATCATGCAGCTCGCCTCCGTGGTGGAGCACCACGGCGACGGGCCGTTCCTCGCCTCCGTGGTGCCCCGGCTCGTCGAGCGGCCGGTGAGCGAGGTGGCGCGCGAGGCGGACATCCAGGAGCTCTGGCGTCCGCTCTCCGTCTCGCGGCAGACGTTCGTCACGCGCATCGAGCGCGGCGCGCGGAAGCTCGGCCGCGTGGTGCTCGTCGACCTCTCCGACGCGCCGCTCGAGGCGGTCGGCAAGTTCATGACGTACGCGATGTACCCGGACTGCGTGTACTCGGTCACGCTCTCCCGGCAGAAGCAGCACTACAAGCTCTCGGTCGGCTACAACCCCTGGTGCGGCGTCCCCCGCGATCGCGACATCGCCCCCATCTGCCGCCGCTACGAGGGGGGCGGGCACCCGGCGGTCGGCGCGGCGTCCTTCCCGCTCTCCGCGCTCGAGCGCGCGCGCGAGGCGGCCCGCGCCGTCGCCGAGGAGCTCGACGGGGAGCCCGCGCGGTGACCTGGGCCGAGCAGCGCTTCCGCAGGAGCGCGCGCGAGACGGGGCGGGCAGCGTCGTCACGCGCGCGGGCCACGCGCGCGCCGCTCCTCTTCGGGCACCGGGGCGTGCGCGGCGAGGGCGCCCCCGCGGAGAACACCCTCGCCGCCTTCGAGCAAGCCGCGGCGCAGGGGGCCGACGGGATCGAGCTCGACGTGCGGGTGTGCGGCTCGGGCGAGCTCGTCGCGCTGCACGACCCGGACCTCGCGCGGGTGACCGGGGGCGCGGACCCGCGCGCCGCCGCGGCGCTCCCCTGGGAGGAGCTCCGGCGGGTCGACCTCCGCGGCGACCGGGTGCCGCTCCTGTCCGAGGTGCTCGCGTTCGCGCGCGGCCTTCGGCTCGCCGTCAACATCGAGATGAAGCGGGACGTGCCCGATCGCACCGCCGTCGTGCTCGCGACCGCGCGGCTCGTGCGCGCCTGGGATCCGCGCCACGCCTTGCTCGTCTCGTCGTTCGATCCTGTCATGATCGCCTCCCTCGGCGCCCTGGTGCCCGCCGTCCCGCGCGCGCTCCTCGTGCACCGGAGCCGCTACCACGACACGGCCGTGCGCCTCGCGCCGGCGCTCGGCGCGCTCGCCGCGCACATCGAGCGGACGATCGCGTCCCCGGAGCGCATCGCGCTCCTGAAGCGGCAGGGCCGCGTGATCAACGTGTGGACCGTGAACGACCCGCGGGAAGCGCAGGACCTCGCGGCGCTCGGCGTCGACGGGCTCATCACGGACGCGCCGCGCCGCATCCGCGACGCGCTCGCGTAGCCGGCTTCGTCGGACAGGCGCGGCCGCGCGCTACCTTCGCTGCCAGGGGTCGATGATCTCGCGCGAGCGGCGCGGGCCCCGGCGCGGGGCCGACGGAGCCGGCGGGGCCTTTCGCTCGGCGGACGCCGCCGGCTCCGCCGTGGCCGCCCGCCGCGCGGCGTCCGCGGCGGGCACGTCCTCGGCCAGGGGCACGCGTGCCATCACCGGGGTCGATGCGCGGACCACCTCCAGAGGCGGCGCAGCCGAGCTCACGCTCTCGGGCTCGATCGGCGCGGCCACGTGGTAGGGCGCGGCGCCCTCCACGCCGACGGGCCGCAGCGCCGTGACCGCGACCGTCGCGCTGATCGCGGACAGCGCGCCGCACGCCACGAGCCAGCGGAGCGTCGCGCTCGCGTGAGGCCTGCGGTCCGCGCGCACCTCGCCGGCCGCTGCCGCCGTCAGCGTGCCGGGCTGGGACGGATCGGCCAGCGAGGCGAGCGTGTCCTGCAGCGAGCGCGGGCCCTGGTCCCCGGGTCGGGAGAGCGGGGCGAGCTCCCCTGAGCCCTCCAGCGCGCCGGTGCCGCCCGGCGACAGCCCGAGCAGCGTCCCCGTGCGCGACGTCACGGGCGCCGGCCGCGACGTCACGGGCGCCGGCGTCGAGGGCACGGGCAGCGGGATGCCCGGATCGCCCATCGCGACGACGAAGGCGTGCACCATCTCCTGCGCCGACTGGAACCGCTGAGCCCTGTCGCGCGAGAGGGCGCGCAGGAAGAAGACGTCGAGATCGGCCGGCACGTCGGGCGCGAGGTGCGTCGCGAGCGGGATCGGCTCGACGAGGATGCGCGACAGGACCGCGCCGAGCACGTCACCCTCGAACGGCAGCTTGCCCGTCACCGCGCGGAAGAGGATCACCCCGAGCGACCACAGGTCGCTCCGCGCGTCGAGGTTCCTGTCGCCGCGCGCCTGCTCCGGGCTCATGTAGAACGGCGAGCCCAAAAGCTCGCCGGTCCTCGTGGTCTCGTCGGTGAGGAGCTTGCCGGTGAGCTGCTTGGCGATGCCGAAGTCGAGGATCTTGACGATCTCCTCGTCCTCGTCGACGCGCGAGAGGAACAGGTTGCCTGGCTTGAGGTCGCGGTGGACGAGCCCGGACTCGTGCGCGCGGCGCAGCGCCTTGCCGGTCTGGACCGCGATGCGCGCCGCCTCGGCGAGGGAGAGGCGGCGGACCCGCCTCAGGCGACGGCTGAGATCCTCGCCCCGGAGCAGCTCCATGACGAGGTACGGGACAGCCCTCCAGATCCCGTAGTCCTGCACGCTCACCACGTGCGGGCTACCGAGGTTCGCCGCGGTCCGCGCCTCGCGGTAGAAGCGCGCGCGGAACTCCGGCGAGGCCGCGTGCTCCGGATCCATGAACTTGATCGCCGCCGGCGCCCCCAGCTGGAGGTGCCGGGCCAGCCACACCGAGCCCATCCCGCCCCGCGAGAGCGGCCCTTCCAGGCGGTACTTGTCGCCGACGATCGTTCCCGGCTCGACGTCCATCGCCGACTCCTCCGGCCACGGCGAGGTGGAATTCGTCTGTCTAGACGTTCGAGCGAGCGGCGTCCACGCCATCAGGCGAGCGCTGCCACGAGCCAGCGGGCGCCAGCCGTGATGGCCATTGTCCTTTCAGGAGCCGCCTGAACGCGCCTGCTCAGAGCACCTTAGTCCTGGCAGTCGACATGACGGCGGGCGACGCCGCCCGGGACCGGCTGGGTGAACGCCCCCGAGATGATGGGCGGATTCCACTTCGCCTCCTTGTACTGAAAGATCACGTCGTCCTCGGTGTTGGGCACCCGCATGCGGATCGAGCGGGGGATCTCGGCCAGGCAGGCGCCGCCGCTCGGCGGGATCGGATCGTCGATCCCCTCCGGATCGACGCGCGGCGGCGCGGTGCGGATGGCCGCGTGATGGCTCAGCTCCACGTGATAGAGGTCTGTCCCGCGCTGCGCGACACGGACCTCGCGGACGCGCAGGCGCTGCTGGCTCCACGGCGCGAGAAAGTCGCGGGGGTGCGGCTCGAGGTGGATCTCCTCCACCGCGTCGCGGGAGCCCTGGATCAGCACGCGGTAGAACCCATCGCCGTCCCAGGCGATCGAGGCGCCGCGCGGCTCGTGAGCGAGCACCGGCGCCTCGCCGCGGAGCAGCGAGACGAGGGCGTGCCCGGGGATGGGCACCCGGGTGAGCCGCGCCAGGTTGCACGCGCTCGCGGGCCCGTGCAGGAGCTGCTTCTCCCCGACATCGAGCATCTGGAACTGGGTGCCATTCGACGTGAGCGTGAAGAGCGTCGCGCCGAACGGGCTCACCACGTCGAAGCGCACCCGATCCGGATTGACCGCGAGGATGTACATGTCCCCGCGGAGCCGCCCCTGGCGCGAGAAATGGTCGACCTTGGCGGTGCCCTGGACGCCGTTCACGCAGGCATAGGTGGCCTTCATCCGGTCGAGCGCCGCGTCGGCGGTCGGGAACCGGGACGCGGGCGGATCCACGGAGGCACAGCCGGTCACGAGCACGGCGAGGGGCGCGGCCCAGGCGATCGCGCGATGGCGCATGGGCGCGGACGCTGGCAAGGATCGCCGAGCCCGTCAACCGCGGAAGCGGCGCCGAGTTCATCCGCCGGCGGAGCGGCGCGAGGGGCGTGGCCGTGGAGGAGGGGTGTCGAGCGAGGGCCGAGGGCCCGGAAGACGGCGACGAGGAGGGCCGCGCGTCCGGCCCGGGGCGGGCCCCCGGCCGGACGCGCGCGAGCGGGATCAGGACGCCCGGAGCGCCTCGAGCAGATCGACGTCGGGGATCGCGACCGGGAGGCGGGCGCGGAGGACGGCGACGTCGTTGTCCTCGCAGAGGCGAGCCACAGCGAGCCCATCGAAGAGGGAGATGGGCGCGGTCCCCACGATCGCGGCCTCTTCGCGCGCACCGGAGAGCATCTGACCGGCGGTCAGGATCCAGCCGGCGGTCGCGGGGCCGTAGTGGTGGAGCGAGCCGCGCAGCTCGGTGACCCGCTCGCGGCCGACCTCGCGGCCGTCCCGCCGGATGACCAGCGCGAGCTTGATCTCGTCACCCGCCGTGCGGAGCGCGCCGGAGAAGTGGCTCTCGCCGCCCGGCGCCCCGGCGCGGCGCACCGCGCGCAGCTGGCCGATGCCGATGCGCTCGAGGGCGAGGACGCAGATCTCGACGAAGGCATGGCCCGGGAGCTCGGAGAGCTTGCGCACGAAGGCGCGCCGCGCGGCGTCGCGGTAGCGCTCCACCGCGGCGAGCGCTTCCTGCTCCAGCCGCGCCAGGTCGCCCGGCAACAGCCAGTCCGTCAGCGCGATCCTGCCGCCGGCGAAGCGGAAGCGGGGCCGCTGCCCCGCGGCGGTGCGGCGCGCGTTGTCGGCGCGCACGGCGGCCGCGACCTGGGACTGCACGAGCTGCACATCGCCGGCGAGGCGGCCGCGGCGCTGCGCCGTCTCCGCGATCTGCCGGAGCGAGACCGCGCCCGCGTTCCGATCGAAGGTCGAGAGGATGCCCGCGACCGCATCGGCGAGATCCCGGCCGGCGAGGTCGTCGAGCGCGTGCCCTTCGCCGCCCGTGAGCTCGATGACCTGCGGACCGCGGTAGACGGGCTCGGCGCCGAAGCTGTCGGGGCGTTCCGCGCGGTCGATGCGCTCGGCCCGGTCGGTGCGCTCGACCCGGTCGGTGCGCTCGCCTCGCTCGGGACGATCGAAGCGCTCGGTCCGGTCGGAGCGCGGCGGCTCGCGGCCGTTCTCGCGCCGCGCCTCGAACACCGGCGTCGCGACGTAGGAAGGCAGGCCACCGGTGCTCGGGTTGGCCTCCGCGGTCCCGCGGCCGCGGCGGCGACGGCGGCGGCGGCGACGGCCCTCGCCCTGCTCGCCCGACGAGCCGGGCGTCGCGCGGTCCTCGCCGCCGAGGATCGGCTGATCGTCGTCGTCCTCTTCGTCGAAGAGCTCCGCGGCGCCGGCGACGGCCTCGGCCCGCATCGCCTCGTCCGGGCCCGGCGGCTCCGCGTCGTCGAGCTCGCCCTCTTCCTCGTCGATGTACGTGCTCGCGGCGCGCGGGGACGACGGCGTCGGCGGCGGCACGGGCTCGCGCGCTGCCGCGATCTCCACGCCGTTCAGCCCGGCCGCGCTCGTCGCGCCGGCGGCGACCTTCTCGTCGTCCTCGTCCTCATCGTCGATCGCAGGCGCGGCCTGCGCCGCCGCGTCCGCGGCGCCGACCTCGACCTCGACCGCGCCGCTCTCCGCCTCGATCTCCGCGGGAGCGCCAAGCTCGCTCTCTTCCGCCGCGTCGTCGTCGGCGCCCGCGTCGAACAGGGTCGGCTGCTCCTCGTCCTTGCGCGCCTTGGCCGCCTCGGGCTTTCCGCCGCGCTTCGCCTTCTTGCCGTCGAGCCCGGACTTGATGGTCTTCTCGTCCCACTCGCGCAGCGCGAACACGCCCGGCTTCACGCGCACCAGGGGGTTGTCCGCCGTGTCCTTCTTCAACGTCGCCGCCAGGCGGGCGCCCATCGTCACCTCTGGGCTCTTTCCAACATGGCTAAGGAGGTTCTTCTCGATCGCGATATCGGTGATCTCTTTATAGTGAAGCGGTCTACCGATGAGGCGAAGCACCTCGGCGGCTGCATCCGTGAACGTCATCTTTGTTCGCCCTTCGGGCGCGCCGCCCGGCGGGCGCCCTCGTCGTCCCCATCGCGGCCGCCCCGTCCAAAGTGGCTGACGAAGCGCGCGGGATACCCCACCGCAGCCGGGAAACGCACATTCGCTCCCACTCGGCCACGACGCGCGGAACGGCCTGCTCGTAGCATGCTCGGAAACGGCGGTCAACGGGACGCGCGATCCGGCTCAAGAGAAGCCGCTGGCCGACCTCTAGGGCACGGAACCGGGGGCCGGGCGGCGCGATGCCCGGATCGACCGGGCGCCGCGCCGAGGCGAGCGCGCGGCGGCCGGCGACGGCAGGCTGGATGAACGATGAACGCGCGGCGCGCAGTCAGCGGCGCGCGCGGGCCCGTGGACGAGCATCGATGTGGCTCGCGAGCGGATGTCGGCCAGTCCGGAGCGCGGGAGAAGACCACGGGAGAAGAGGAGTCGATGGGTTGATCTGTTGAGGCGAAGTGTCGAGTGCGACGACAGGTCCGGGAGTCCAGGAGTCGAAGGCTCTCCCTCGACTCACCGCATCGCCGCACGACAGCACCACCGCCGCGCGGCCGAGGAGCGCTATGCGATGATGGAGGAAGCGATTGGTCGAAGCGCGCTGGACGGACCGGGCATCACCGTACATGAGCGCGCGTGTTCATGCGTGACCGCGCGTGTTCATGCGTAACCACGCGTAACTACGCGTGGACGGGCGCTCCCGGACGGCGCACCCCGGTCGGCGCGCGGTCGTCACGGCCGCAGCTCGCCCGGCCAGCGGTGGCGCGGCGCGGCGCGGCGCGGCGCGGACAACAGCGCTTTTGCGCTTTGCCATCTGCCGGACAGGAGGGTTACGCTGTGTGGGTGGAGCTTTCGCGGTTGCTCGACGAGCTCACCCTGGCGGCGGACAAGGTCGGCATCGCCGTCAGGATGGAAGCGTTCGATCCGCACCTGTCGGACGCGCGCAATCCGCGGGGCGGGCTCTGCACGGTGCTCGGCCGGCGGATCATCCTGGTCGACGCCAACGCGTCGCTGCCGGATCGCATCGCCACGGTCGCGGCCGCGCTCGCGCGCGTCGATCTGGAGTCCGTGTTCCTGCCGCCGATCGTCCGCGCGACCATCGGCGCTCACGGCCGAGGCGCGCGGCCCCGGGCGGCCGCGCCGGGCGAGCCAGCGCGGCTGCCGGCGCGCCCCGCGCGGGGCGGGAAAGCCCCGAAGCTGCTCCCGCTCGCCCGCACCAAGTGGCGTGACGCCTGAACCGCTGTCCCGGCAGGGCGCAGGCAGCGCGCGTTACGACGCGAGCGCCCGCTCGACCTCGGTGTAGAGCGCCGCGATCGCCGCGTCGAGCTGCGCCACGTCGGTCCCGCCGGCCTGCGCCATGTCCGGGCGGCCGCCGCCGGAGCCGCCCACGATGCGGGCGATCGGCTTGATGAGCTCGCCGGCCTTGAGCCGCTCGGTGGCCGACTTCGAGAGCATCACGGCGAGCTGCGCCTTGTCGCCCACGGCCGCGCCGAGCAGCACCGCCGAGCGATCGCCGAGCTTGTCGCGCAGCTTCTCCGCGAGATCGCGCAGCGCGCCCGGGTTCGTGCCGTCCGGCACCCGGCGCGCGAGCACCTTGATCCCGCCGATGTCCCGGGCGCCGTCCAGCATCGCGTCGATGCCGCCGCCGCCCTGCGCGGGGCCCGCACCCTCCAGGATCCGGCGCTCGAGCTCGGCGACCTTCTTCTCGAGCTCCCGCTCGTGCGCCACGATCTTCCCGATCTTCTCGGCGAGATCGCCGCCCTGCGCCTTCGCGACCTGGCGCGCCCGGGCGAGCTCGGCCTCGACGTCCCGCGCATACGCGAGCGCGTTCAGGCCGGTCGACGCAAGGATCCGTCGCACGCCCGCGGCCACGCCGCCCTCGCTCGTGATCTTGAACAGCCCGATGTCCCCCAGCGCGCACGCGTGCGTGCCGCCGCAGAGCTCCACCACCTCGGGTGTCATCGTGAGCATCCGCACCGTGTCGCCGTACTTCTCCTCGAAGATCGCCATCGCGCCCCGCCGCCGCGCCTCGTCCATCGGCAGGATCTCGGTCGTCACCTTCGCGTTCGTCAGGACCTTCTCGTTCACCAGATCCTCAATCCGCGCGATCTCCTCGCGGGTGAGGGGCCGGTTGTGCGTGAAGTCGAAGCGGAGGACGTCCGGGCCGACCCGCGAGCCCTTCTGCTGCGCGTGCTCGCCGAGCACCTTGCGCAGCGCCCAGTGCAGGACGTGCGTGGCCGAGTGGTTGCGCCGCGTCGCCGACCGCGCCGCGTGGTCCACCGCCAGGTGGACGCGCTGCCCCACGGCGATCGCCCCCTCGCTGACCACGCCCTCGTGCACGACCAGCCCGGCGAGCGGCTTCTTCGTGTCCTTCACCTCGACGCGCGCCCCGTCCGCCGTCGCCTCGCCGACGTCGCCGACCTGGCCGCCCGACTCGGCGTAGAACGGCGTCTCGCGCACGACGATCTCGACCGTCGCCCCCGCCTCCGCGCGCTCGACAAGCGCACGGACCTTGCGCGCCCGGTCGCCTTCGCCCTGGACCTCGACCCGGACGATCGCGACGACCTCGCTGTCGCCCTCCTCGTGCTCGTAGCCCGTGAACACCACCGGCTGCGCGAGCTTGGCGCGGGCCTCGCGGTGCGCGGGGTCCACCGCGGAGGTCGGATCGATCGGGCCGTCCGCCTCGTCCGCCTCGCCGGCGCCCTTGATGATCGCCTCGACCCCCTGGACGTCGACGTCGAAGTTCGACTCGGCGCAGATGACCTGGGTCAGATCGAGCGGGAAGCCGTAGGTGGTGTAGAGATCGGCCGCAGCGGCGGCCGGGAGCGTCCGCTCGCCGGACGAGCGCATCTCGTCGAAGCGCTCGTCGAGGATCTTCATCCCGCGCTTCAGCGTGGAGCGGAAGCGGACCTCCTCGTCCTCGGTGACGCGGGCGATGAGCTCTCGCCGGTCGCGGAGCTCGGGGTACGTCTCGCCCATCCGGCGGACCACCTCGAGCGCGACCTCGTGAAGGAACGGCCGATCGATCCCGAGCCGGTGCCCGTGGCGGATCGCGCGGCGCATCACCCGGCGGAGCACGTACTCGCGCCGCTGCTTCTCGGGCATCACCCCTTCGGCGATCAGGAACGCGGCCGTCCGCGCGTGATCCGCGATGACCCGCATCGACACGTCGTCGTCGGCGCTGCCCCCCGTGTACGGCTTGCCGCTGAGCTCGGCGGCCTTGTCGACGAGCCCGCGGAGCAGGTCCGTGTCGTAGTTCGACGTCACGCCCTGGAGCACGCTCGCGAGCCGCTCCAGGCCCATGCCGGTGTCGATGCTCGGTGCCGGCAGCGGCACGAGCGGGCCGTCCTTCTCGACGCGGTCGTACTGCATGAACACGTTGTTCCAGATCTCGGTCCAGCCCGTGCCGTCGATGCGCGGCTCCTCGCCGAAGCGCGCGACATCGGGCTCCTTCCCGTGGAAGAAGTGGATCTCCGAGCAGGGGCCGCACGGGCCGACGTCACCCATCGTCCAGAAGTTGTCGGCCAGGCCGAGCCGGAGGATCCGGTCGTCGCCGAAGCCCGTGACCTTGCGCCAGATCGCCGCGGCCTCGTCGTCGGCCGGGAAGCCCCCCTCGCCGTTGTAGATGGTGACGACGAGCCGCGACGGCGAGATATCGTAGACCTTCGTCAGGAGCTCCCAGGCGAAGGCGATCGCGTCTTCCTTGAAGTAGTCGCCAAAGCTGAAGTTGCCGAGCATCTCGAAGAACGTCTGGTGGCGCGCGGTGACGCCGACGTTCTCGAGATCGTTGTGCTTGCCGCTGATCCGGATGCACTTCTGGCTCGAGGTGGCGCGCTGGTACGGGCGCCTGTCCTTGCCCGTGAAGACGTCCTTGAACTGCACCATGCCCGCGTTCACGAACATCAGCGTCGGATCGTTCTGGGGCACGAGCGGCGCGCTCGGGACGATCTCGTGCCCGCGCTGGGCGAAGAACTCGAGGAATGTGCGGCGGAGCAGGTCGGAGCTGGCAGGCGTTGCGATGGACATAGGAGGACGCGCGGTCTAGCACGACCGGAGAGCGGCTTCCGCCTGCTCGACGCGCCCGCGACGCCCGCCGCGGAAGACGCGCGCGCCGGGCCGGTTTGCGCCGGGCCGGTGCGCGAGCCGGCGCGCGCCGGCCCACGCCGGCGAGGCCGGACCGCCGGGTCAGCGGCCGGAGGCGACGACGCTGCTGCCGGAGGCGGCCTCGAGGGCGAGCGGCGCCCGATGGAGCGCGCTCTCGATCGCGCCCGCGACGGCGTCGCTCTGCAGCTGGGCGAGCTCCCTCAGGCCCTGGGCGCGCTTCGCCTCGGCGAGCGCCTGGGCCGAGCCGGTCATCGAGCCCTTCAGCGTCTGGCTCGGCATCTCGCGGATCACGTACTCGACCTTGGCGGCGAAGCCGACCCCGTCCGCCCCATGGCGCTTGCTCAGGTGCGTGACCGAGCCGTCCAGCGTGAAGGCCGGCAGCTTGCGGCTCTTGCCCTCCGCAGCCAGGTCCGTGCCGTCGGCCACGATCTCGATGTCGGCGAACTGCGCCACGCGGTTGCGCGTCTGCTGCTTGAGCTGCGGTCCGAGCTTCGCGTCCTTCACGCCGGAGCGGTTCTCGAACTTGCCCAGGCTGACCAGGAAGCGCGCCTTGGGCGACGAGCGCGACAGCTTCTCGATGGCGGCCGCGATCGGGCGCTTCAGGTTGGGGGCAGGCTCGAGGTTGAGCGCCGCCTTGAGCGCCGGGACGGCCGCGGGATTGCCCATCGCGCCGAGCGCCGCCGCGGCCGACGCGCGCACCGCCGGGTGTGGATCCCTGAGCGCCTTCTCGAGGGCTGGCCGCGCGCCGGGGCTCTTCGACCTGCTGAGCGACAGGGCCGCCGCGACACGGAGCCGGTAGTCCTTGCCGACCGCGATGTCGCGAAAAGCGGACGTGTCTGCGTCCTGGGCGACGGACAGGGCGGTCGACCCGAGCACCATCGACGCCGCCAAGAACATCGCAATGAGGAGACGACGAACCATCACGTCCCTCCGGAGAACGGCGGCTTGCGCCACCCGTTCTCCTCGGTGAGCCACGGAAGTATCGCGACGCGCCTGGCGTCCAGACAATCCTTATCCTTGGCCAGGACGGTCGCGAGATCAAGGGCTGTTTGGCCCCGGATGGCTCATGCAGGACTCGTGACGAGAGCGACGACGTCGCCGTTTCGCACCGTTTGGCGCGGCTTCGCCGCCCCCAGCGCTCATTTCCAGACACGCGGCGACGCGCGAGGCTGGCTGAGCGCCGGGCGGCTTCGGCTCAGAAGAGGATACCGAGATACCAGCGCACCGTCTGTGCGGTCTCGAGATCGATCTTCTGGACCGTTTCTTCACCCCTGAGCTGGCCGAGCCCGCCGAGAGGAAACAGCACGCCGTACTGCACCGCCGTGTAGAAGCCGCCCATCTTGTCGGGGTCGTCGTTGAGCGTCCCGTCCTTGGACTGGAAGTACAGCTGCGCGTTCAGCTCGATGCCGAGATCCCGGGAGTTGCCGGGAGCCTGGAGGAACTCGGAGGCGCGGCTCCAGATGGCCGCGGCGCCGAGGCCGGCGCGCTGGCCGTTCTTGTCGCGGGCGAAGTCCCAGTCGACGCCAGGCCGGAAATAATAGGCGCCCTGGACCCGAGAGAGGATGTTCCTGAAGAGGATCTGGTCGACCCGGTAATCGGGGTGGAAGCGGAATGTCGAGTAGGTGCGATCGGTCGAGTTCTGGGGATCCATGGCCCCGAGCTCCGTCCCTCGCGGCTCGAGGGCGGGCACGTCGTCGTCGCCGGTCGCGTACCCGAAGCCGAAGTGGACGCGCAGCCGGCCCTCCATCTCGGTGAGCTCGGCCTGCGTGGCGAGCCCGAACTGCCGGACGCCCCAGCCGGTGTCCTTCGGCGAGAGGACGTTCGCATAATCGCTCTCGTCCTGCCCGCGCAGATCGAGGGATCCGTAGATCATCGCCGCCTCGAGCTCGAAGCGGAACTTCTTGTAAAGGAGCTGGAACCACACGTCGGGGATGATCATCTCCGCACCCCGATGCACGTACCCCGCCGCGACGTTGTCGGCGCTCTGGCCGAGCGACGCGGACAGGTCGTCGTTGGTGTCGCCGGCGGTGATGTCGTTCGCCAGCGTCTGCTGCCGGTAAGCGAAGTAGACGCCGCCGTTCATGACCATGTTGCCGCGGGCGAGCTCGAGCTTCTGGAGCTCGGGATTCTTGCGGCGGACGGCGACGAGCACGTACTGATCGACGTCATCGGACTGGGCGAGGTCGTACGGCTGGCCCTCGAGGTCCTGGATCGACGCGCTCGTCGCGCCCTCGTTGGCCCAGTCCCACGCACCGGCGAAGTAGATGTCGTATTTCTTGATGCCCGTGACGAACATCAGCCGATCGACGGTCGACTGGTAGTCTGAGTCGTACCCGTCACCGCTGTTCGCCACCATACCGAGGCCCCAGTGGTTCGGCATGCGGCCGAAGCGGAGGAGACCGACGGGGGTCATGTACTCTCCCCAGACCCGCTTGACGGAGATCGAGTCCTTCGTCGAGTTGATGCCGGCGCTGGGCGCCCACTGGGTGCTGGAGAAGGCCCCGAGCGGCGAGTAGCCGCCCCGGCGGGCGACCTGGTAGCCGCCGCCCGCCGCCGGCTGGTTCGCGTAGCCGTCCGGGGTCGAGCCGAGCACCACGTTGTCGAGGAGATCGACCTGAGTGAGGATGCGCAGGTTGTCGCTGATGTGCAGCTCGGGATTGAGGCGGAACCGCATGTTCGCGCCGGCCTGGGTGTCGTTCTTGCACGAGTCGAACGAGCGCGTGCCGCCGCTCGTGGTCTCGCTCGGGTTGCAGCGCTCGAGCACGTGCCCCGTGTAGGAGTTGTCGGCCGGCTGCGGCCAGAGCGCCTCATTACGGAGGCCGGTGCGGCCGAGGGCGAAGCTGTTGAAGAGCTCCCAACGGAGCCGGTAGTAGCCGTGGAACTCGAACGTCGGTCGCGCGTGGGACCACCAGTCCTCGGCGTAGACCTCGCTGGGCCGGGCGCCGATCTCCGCCTGGATCGCCTGCCGCTCGGGCTGCTCGGCCGCCGCAGCGGCAGCGGGCGCCTCCGAGGCCGCCGGCGTGGCCGGCTGCGGCGCGGAGGGAGCGGCCGTGTCGGCTGGCGGCAGGAGCGGCTGGCGCGCCGCCGGGGGTTCGGGCGTCTCGGCGCCGTCCGGCGCCGCGCCGGGCTGCGCAGGCGCCGCGCCGGGCTGGGCCGGCGCGGCGGGCGGCGCTGCGCCGGGCTGGGCCGGCGCGGCCGGCTGCGCTGCGGGGGTGCCCGCCTGCCCGGCGGGCGGCTGCGCTGGGGCCGCCGGCGGCTGCGCCGGCCGGCGTGCCGGCTGGGCGGACGCGGAAGACGCGCCCAGCACGAGCGCGAGCGCGAGGCCCGACCGGAGGCGACGGCGAGGGGAGCCAGGGCGGCACGACGTACCCGGAGACCGCGACGAGATGGGCATCTGCTTGGTTTCGTTCGCGCGTTTTCGCCCCGCGCGCAGGAAGAGGTTGAAGATCCGAGCTCTCGGTGGCCCGGAGGCCGGGGGCCGATGTCTCACGCCCGGCCTGTGTGGTCAAGGCACCGCTCGGCCCCGGGCCCTGGAACCCGGTCACGGATACACACCCGGGACGCATCGGAGCAGGGGCCGCCGGCCACCTCAACCCCGGTCGGCTGGCAGGGACGGCTGGCGGGGCCACCTCAACCTCGGTCGGGGTGGCGGGTCCGCCTCAACCTCGGTCGGGTCCGCCTCAACCTCGGTCGGGGCCGCCCAACCTCGGTCGGGTCCACCTCAACCTCGGTCGGGGCCACCTCGCTCGCGCCAGCGCCGTCGCCGGCCGCGCCGTCGCCGCTCTCACCTGCGCCGCCGGAGCCCCGATCCCGCCTCACCTGCAGCGCACGGCCGCGCGGACGGGAGGATCTCGCCGTCCTCCCCTCTGGATCTCTCGCCCGAGCTGAGCGACGCTCTCGCCCGCAGCATCCCGCTCCCGCCGACGGAGCCATGGAGAAAGCGCTCATGAACCGGACACTCATTGCACTACCCCTCGCGCTGTCGTCGCTGCTCGCCGCGGGCTGCGGCCACTCCGAGCAGGAGTGGAAATCGCAGCTCGACAAGTACAACCAGCTCCAGAACCGGAGCCAGAAGAGGGAGGCCGAGCTCGAGAAGGAGCTCGCCGACGCGAAGCAGCGCGTCGAGGAGCTCGAGAAGAAGCTCGCGGACCAGGGCGCCGACATCTCGAAGATGAGCTCGACGCTGGAGGACCGCGAGAAGGCGCTGGCCGAGTACAAGGCGCGCGCGAAGCAGCTCGAGGCGATCCAGGCGCGGTTCGACCTGCTCCGGAAGAAGCTCGAGGAGCTCGTCAAGCTCGGCCTGGAGGTCCAGGTCCGCAGGAACCGGATGGTCATCTCGCTGCCCGGAGACGTCCTGTTCGACTCGGGCAAGGACACGCTGAGCAAGGACGGCCAGCAGATCCTGAAGAAGATCTCGGACGTCATCCGGGGCGACAAGTCGCTCGTGGACCGCGACTACCAGGTCGCCGGGCACACCGACAGCCAGCGCTACAAGAGCGGCCCGTTCCAGGACAACTGGGGGCTGTCGCTGATGCGCGCCCGGGCCGTGCTGCTGTTCCTGATCGGCAAGGAGGGCCAGCTGCCGACGAGGCACTGGAGCGCAGCCGGGTTCGCGGACACGGACCCCATCGCGAGCAACAACACGCCGGCCGGCAAGCAGAAGAACCGCCGGTGCGACCTGATCGTGCTGCCGGACGTCGACGAAATGCTCGACCTGACGAAGCTCGCCACGAAGTAAGCGCCGGCAAGCGAGGGGCCCGTGGCGCCGGCACCGGCGTGCCGCTTCGTGCGCCGCGGGCTCAGCCGCCGAGCCACTGCCGCGCGAGATCGAGCGTGCGGGCGTTGTCCGGCACGTCGCGGAGGAAGCGCTCGCGCCAGGCCGGATCGCTGAGCTGCCCGGCGCGCGCGAGCAGCGCCGTCCTGGCCGACGCGATCGCTGCCTCGGCCTCGGCGCGCCTGCCGCTCGCGGCGAGCGCCTCGACATGGGCCAGGCGGACGAGCGATTCCCCCTCTTCCAGCGTGCCGAACTCCGAGAGCCGCGCGCTCGCCTCGGCCGCAGCCTGCGTCGCCTCGTCGATGCGCCCGAGCCCGAGCAGCACGCGCGCGAGGATGGAAAATGCCTGCACGCCCAGCGTCGGCGCGCTCTCGAAGAGCGCGATGGCCCCGCGCGCCTCGCGCTCGGCGGCCTCGAGATCGCCCATGGCGAGGGCGATCTTCGCAAGGTAGCAGCGAGCGAAGAGCTCCGTGCGCACCATGCCCGCTCCCTGGCTCGACGCGACCGCCTCCTCGGCGAGCGCCCGCCCCTCGGCGAGCTGACCACGGTACCCGAGGACCTGCGCGAGGTTGGCCTGTGCAGAGACCTTCAGCTCGTCCAGGTGCATCCGGTCGGCCGCCTCCAGGGCTGCCCGCAGCATCGACTGCGCCGTCTCGAAGTCGCCGAGCTCCATGCACACGGCGCCCAGGCTCGCCCTGGCGCTGAGCGCGTTGCGATGATCGCCGGCCTGCTCGAAGGCGAGCAACGCGGCTTCCTGGCTGGCGGCACAGGAGCCCAGGTCGCCTCTGCACATCTCATAGGCCGCGCGCGCGTCGTGGAGATTCGCGACCACCTCGAGATCCCTCGTCTCCGAGCTCGCGAGGGCGCGCTGCACCACATCGAGCAACGCGGCGCCTTCGGCGTACCGCCCCCCCAGCGCCAGCGCGCCCGCGCCCACGGACAGGCAGCGCAGCTTCGCGCTCTGCGCGTCGCCGGAGGCGGCCACGCCCACCGCCTCGGTCGTCCAGCGTTCCACCTCGTCCAGCCGACCCAGCTTGGACGTGGCCCATACCAGGGGGATGATGGCCGAGAACCACGCGGCCGAGCCCCGCTCCACAAGGCCCAGCGCCTCGCTCCCCCGCTCCGCGGACAGCGCGAGCTCGCCGCGCCACACGTGAGCCTCCGCCTGGACCCAGCGCAGCCTGCCGGCGGCGTCCCCGGCCGCGCCGCAGCCGATGCCCCGGTCGACCCGCGCTATCGCCGCGTCCAGATCGCCGCCCCGGAGCGCCTGCTCCGCCGCGCGCAGGTACGCCTCCGCCGCCCGCGCCGGCGCCCCGCCGAGCTCGAAGTGCTCCGCCAGCACCGTCGCGTCCGCCCCGCCGGCGCGCGCCAGCCAGTCGCCCGCAAGGCCGTGCCCGACGCGGCGGTCGCGCTCGGTCAGCATGCCGTAGGCCGCCTCCCGCACCAGCGCGTGCCGGAACTCGTATTCCACCTCGCCCGCGATCCGCGCCTCGCGCCGCCGCACCAAGAGCTCCCGCCGCCCCAGCTCCGCCAGCGGCTGCGCCACCGGCGCGCCGCCCACCAGCGCAGCCACCGCGCCTTCCCACGACGTCTCGCCGAACACGCTCGCCGCGCGCAGCACCCGCCGCTCCTCCACGCCCAGCGCCTCCAGCCGCGCCTGCACCATCGCCAGCGCCGTCTCCGGCATCCCCTCGCCCCGCCCCTCGGCCACCGCGCGGAGCTGCTCCTCCAGCACGAACGCGTTGCCCTCGGCCCGCGCCAGCAGCTCGTCCACCTGCGCCGCGCTCACGCCCTCGCCCAGCACTTCCCGCACCAGCCGCTCGCTCGCGCGCCGGGGCAGCGCCGCCAGCCGCAGCCGAAGCCCGACCTGCTGGCGCCACAGCTCCGGAAACAGCTCGTCCACCTCGGGGCGCGCCAGCGCCAGCACCAGCAGCGGCAGGTCCCTCGCGTGCTGCAGCGCCGCGCCGATCAGCCGCACCGTCGGCAGGTCGCCCCAGTGCAGATCCTCCAGCACCAGCAGCACCGGCTGCCGCTCGCACTCGGCCCGGATGAAGTCCTCGAACGCCTCGCGGATGCGGTCGCCCATCAGCACCGGGCTCTGCCGCGCCGCCTGCAGCTGCACATCGCCCTCGTCGGGGAAGGGCGCCCCCACCAGCTCGCCGAGGAACGCCGCCACGTGCGGCCCCTTGCTCCCCAGCCCGTCGAGCCGCTCTACCCGCGCCAGCACCTTGCTCCGCCGCACGTCCAGCGCCTCGCCGTCGAGCAGCCCCATGGCGCGGCGCAGCGCCTGGGCGACGAGGCCGAACGCCGAGCCGGCCGCCATCGGATCGGCCCTGCCGATCCACACCTCGACGGCCTCGCGCCGCTCCTTGATGGCGCGCAGGAACTCCCAGGCGAGGCGCGACTTGCCCATGCCCGCGGCCCCCACGACGACCACCGCGCTCGCCGTCGGCTCGTCCACGCAATGACGCCACTCGGCCGCGAGCTGCGAGAGCTCTCGCTCGCGCCCCACGCACGGCGTCGGCTTCCCGAGCAGCCTCGGCACCGTGTCCGGCTCCTCCTTCCGGCCGCGCAGCCAGCATCCTTCGGGCCCCCGCCCCGTATCGAAGCGGCTCGCGAGCAGGCTCGCCGTCGCGCTGTCGAGCCGGATCCCCCCGGACGGCGGGCCGTCGCGCCCCACGAGCTGCTGCGCCACCCGCTCGACCAGCTCACCCACAGGCAGCCTCCCCTCGATCTCCGCAAGCCCCGTCGCGACCGACATGGGCACGCCCCCGACCACGGTCCGGAGCGCGAGCGCGCAGTGGGCCGCTCGCACCGCGAGGTCCGTCGGAGACTCGGCCCCCGACAGCGCGACGAGCAGCCACTTCGACCGCAGGACCTCGAGCCTCCCACCGTGGCGTGCCGCGATGTCCCGCAGCGCCTGCGCCTGCGCGACCCCATCGGCCTCCGCCAGCGTCGCGTCGGTCTCCTCGCTGCCATGCGCGGCCAGGATGACGCACATCACCCGCCGCTCCGACGTCGTGATCTCCTCGCTGGACGCGCGCCGCGCCGCGATCGCGCTCCCTCCTGCGGCGAGCCCCTCACCGGCGAAGACGGCCAGCTCCGCCGCGACGGCGGCGCCGTCGCGCGGCCGGTGCTCCGCCGACTTCGACAGCATCCGGCCCACGAGGCGCTCGAGCGGCTCGGGGATGCCGTCGCGCAGCTCCCCGAGCCGCGGCGGCTCTTCCAGCACGACCTTCACGAGCAGCGACAGCAGGTTGTCGCCCACGAACGGCCGGCGCCCCGCGAGGCACTCGAACAGGATGCACCCCAGCGAGAACACATCCGCGCGGGCGTCCACCGGCGCCTCGCCGCTCACCTGCTCGGGGGCCATGTACCCGGGCGTCCCAAGGATCGCTCCGGGCGCCGTCAGGCTCTGCGTGTGCCAGAGCTCGCGCGCGATGCCGAAGTCGAGCAGCGTCGCTCGCTCCACCGCGCCGCCCACCAGCATCAGGTTGCTCGGCTTCAGGTCGCGGTGGACGATGCCCTGCTGGTGCACCGCGCCCAGCGTCGTCGCCACCTGCGCCGCCAGCGTCACGCTCTCCGCCATCGAGAGCGGCCCTTGAGCGAGCCTCTGCTCCAGCGTCACGCCCTCCAGCCACTCCATCGCGAGGTACGGCTGTCCTGCGCCCGTCGTCCCGTGCGCCACGTACCGCACCACCCCTGGCAGCCGGAGCGTGACGAGCGCCTTCGCCTCCCGCGCGAACCGCCGCAGATCGCCCGCGCTCGCGCTGTGCAGCACCTTGAGCGCGACCGCCTCCCCCGACCGCCGGTCACGCGCGCGATAGACCTCCCCCATCCCGCCCGAACCGGCGAACCGCTCGATCTCGAACCGATCCTCGACCACGTCCAAATCGCGCATTGCGTCTGCGATGTCGTTCACAAGGGCCTCCAGCGACGGCCCTCACCCGCAGGATCACGGTACCCTGTCGGGAGATAGATGTAATCTACACCACGATAACCCCGGCGTGTGGCCGGTCTCGGGTACCTGGGTCGCAGCGCGACCACAACGCGCTCTGGTGCTCGGGCGCCCGGGGACATTCGCGACGACAGCGCGTTCCGGTGCCCGGGCGTCCGGGGGCATTCGCGACGACGTCTTGTCGACCGCGTACACGCCGATACGCACGGGCTCCTTCGGGATCCACGGCCGCCGGGTCGGTCCAGGCCCCGACGAGCGCCTGCGTGAACACGCCCCCGCGCGGCGTCTCGGCGGCGTCGCTGCCGACGCTGGCCGCTGTGACGACGCCGGTGCGCTCGCTGTGGCGCCGCCGCCGGGCGAACGCGGCCGACATCGCCGCGCTGGCCAGCCCTTCGCGAGGTGCCCCTCCGGCTTCGCCAGCCGCGCTCCCGGCGGCGGCCAGGCCTCCGGAGGGGCGGCCGGCGTGAGCTGCGTCGGCTGCGGCTGCGCCGGCGGCGCGCCGCTGCAGCCGCCGATCGCCGCCGCCAGGGCGATCGCGCCCAGCCCCGCCGCGCCGCTTCCGAATCGCCCGTTCGACATTGCCACGCATCCTATCCCATCGAGGTTCGCCGCCGGGCGAACGCGACCGGCGTCGCCGCGCTGGTCACCCGGCGCCGCCGCCCTTAGGCTCACCGCCGCGATGCACCGCTGGTTCAACACGGCAGGCCCCTGCAATCCGGCCGATCACTACATGCTCCCGGCCGAGGAGCGCCTGCCCGGGGTGCGCGAGCTCATCGATCGCAAAGCCTACTTCGTCCTGCACGCGCCGCGGCAGATCGGAAAGACGACCTCGCTGCGTACGCTCGCCCGGGATCTCACGGCCGAAGGGCGCTATGTGGCGGTCCTCGTCTCGGCGGAGATCGGCGCTCCCTTCCCGGACGACCCTGGCGCAGCCGAGCTCGCGATGCTCGCCGAATGGCGCGGCACCGCCGGCTCGCAGCTCCCGGCCGATCTGCGGCCGCCACCGTTCCCCGATGCCCCCCCCGGCCAGCGCATCGGAGCGGCCCTGCGCGCCTGGGCCAAGGCTGCGCCGCGTCCGCTCGTCGTCTTCCTCGATGAGGCCGACGCCCTGCGCGACGCGACGCTCGTCTCCCTGCTGCGCCAGATCCGCAGCGGCTATCCCGATCGCCCGAGTGACTTCCCGCACGCGCTCGCGCTCGTCGGCCTGCGCGATGTGCGCGACTACAAGGTCACGTCCGGCGGCAGCGACAGGCTCGGGACGTCGAGCCCCTTCAACATCAAGGTCGAGTCCCTCACCCTGCGCAACTTCACGCACGACGAGGTCGCGGCGCTTTACGCCCAGCACACGGCCGAAACCGGCCAGGTCTTCCGTCCGGACGCCGTGGACCGGGCCTTCGAGCTCACCCAGGGTCAGCCATGGCTCGTGAACGCGCTCGCCCGCCAGCTCGTCGATGTCCTGGTCAAGGATCGCGCGCTGCCCATCACGGCCGCGGACGTCGATCGCGCCAGGGAGATCCTCATCGAGCGGCAGGACACGCACCTCGACAGCCTGGTGGACCGGCTGCGCCAGCCGCGCATCCGCGCCGTGATCGAGCCCATGCTCGCCGGCACCACCCTGGGCGACGTCCCTGAAGACGACCGGCGCTTCGCCGTCGACCTGGGCCTCGTGCGCCGCACGGCGGAAGGCGGTCTCGCCATCGCCAACCCGATCTACCGCGAGATCATCGTCCGTGAGCTCGCGAGCGGCGTGCGCGACTCGCTGCCGCGCATCCCGGCGACCTGGCTCACGCAGGACGGTCGCCTCGACGCCGATCACCTCCTCGACGCCTTCCTCTCCTTCTGGCGCCAGCACGGCGAGCCGCTGCTCAGAGCGGCGCCCTACCACGAGATCGCCCCGCACCTCGTGGTCATGGCCTTCCTCCACCGCGTCGTGAACGGCGGCGGCAGCATCGAGCGCGAGTACGCTATCGGTCGGGGCAGGATGGATCTCTGCGTTCGTTATGCTGGCGAGACGCTCGCGATAGAGCTCAAGGTCTGGCGCGACGGCCGGCCCGATCCCCTCGCCGAGGGGCTCGCTCAGCTCGACGAGTACCTCGCCGGGCTGGGGCTCCATCGCGGGTGGCTCATCCTCTTCGACCAGCGCTCGGGACAGCCTCCCATCGCCGAGCGCACGCGCCGCGAGCACGCGTTGACCCCCGCGGGACGCGAGGTCGTCGTGATTCGCGCCTGATCTCTCCGGGTTTCAGCGATGCGCGATCCCACGCCAGGGGCTGCCTGCGCCTCCCGCCACCTCGGTGTGGGTCGCTGACGACAGCGCCGCCGCTGCGCTGAAACGCGGCACCTCGCGGGCACTCTGGCCAACCTTCGTGGCGCACCGGGACATGGCATGTGTGCAGGGGTGCATCGACCTCGCCCAGCCCCCGATCGTTTACCCGCCGAGCCACTGCCGCGCGAGTTCGAGCGTGCGGGCGTTGTCCGGCACGTCGCGGAGGAAGCGCTCGCGCCAGGTCGGGTCGCTGAGCTTCTCGGCGCGCGCGAGCAGCGCCGTCCTGGCCGACGCGATCGCAGCGGCAGCCTCCGCGAGTCTGCCGCTCGCGGCGAGCGCCTCGGCGTAGGTCAGCCGGACGAGCGACTCGCCTTCTTCCACGGTGCCGAACTCCACCAGCCGCGAGTTCGCCTCGGTGGCAGCCCACACCGCCTCGTCGATACGCCCGAGCCCGAGCAGCGTGCGCGCGAGGATGGAAAAAGCTTGCACGGCGAGCGTCGGTGCATGCTGGGAGAGCGCGATGGAGGCGCGCGCTTCGCGCTCAGCGGCCTCGAAATCGCCCATGGCAGAGGCGATTTTGGCGAGGTAACAGCGAGCACCTAGCTCCCAGCGCACCAGGCCCGCTCGTCGGCTGGACGCAGCCGCAGACTCGGCAAGCACCCACCCGTCGGCGAGCTGACCACGGTGCGCAAGAAGCTGCGCGAGGTTTATATCGGTGCCCAGCTTCTGCTCATGCAGGTGCATCCGGCCAGCCTCGACCCGTCCCGCGCGCAGCATGGACTCTGCCCTATCAAAATCGCCGAGCTCCCCGTATATGACACCCAAATTTGCGCGAGCACTACATGCATTTCGATGGTCGCCGGCTTGCTCGAAGGCGAGCAATGCGGCCTCCAGACTGGCAGCTCCGGCGCCCAGATCGCCAGTGCAGATCTCGTAGGCCGAGCGCGCGTCATTCAGGTGCGCGATCACCTCGAGATCTCGCACTTCCGCGTTCTCGATGGCGCGCTGGACGACAGCGAGCAATGCGGCGCCTTCAACGTACCGTCCACCCATCGACAGCGCGCTCGCGCCCTCAGACAGGCAGCGGAGCTTCGCGCCCTGCGCGTCGTCTGGAGCGGCCACGTTCACTGCCTCGGTCGTCCAGCGGTCGACCTCGTCCGAGCGCCCCAGCTTAAAGGCGGCCCATACCATGGGGATGATGGCCAAGAACCATGCGGCCGAGCCGCGCTCCACCAAGCCCAGCGCCTCGCTCCCCCGCTCCGCGGCAAGCGCGAGATCACCGCGCCAGCTATGCGCCTCCGCTTGAACCCGGCGGAGCCTGCCGGCGGTGTCCCCGGCCGCGCTGCAGCCGATGCCCCGGTCGGCCCGCGCGATCGCCGCCCCGAGATCGCCGCCGCGAAGCGCCTCTTCGGCGGCGCGCAGGTACGCCTCCGCCGCCCGCGCCGGCGCGCCGCCAATCTCGAAATGCTCGGCCAGCGACATCGCATCCGCGCCGCCGGCGCGGTCCAGCCAGTCGCCCGCAAGGCCATGCCCGACGCGGCGATCGCGCTCGGTGAGCATCTCGTAAGCTGCTTCTCGCACCAGCGCGTGCCGGAACTCGTACTCCACCTCGCCCGCGACGCGCGCCTCGCGCCGCCGCCGGATGAGCTCTCGACGGGCGAGCTCGGTGAGCTGCCGCGCCACCGGCGCGCCGCCTACCAGAGCGACTACCCCGCCTTCCCAAAACGTCTCGCCAAAGACGCTCGCCGCGCGCAGCACGCGGCGCTCCTCGACGCCTAGCGCCCCGAGCCGCGCCTGCACCATCGCCAGCGCCGTCTCGGGCATACCCTCACCCCTGCCCTCGGCCACGGCGCGAATCTGCTCCTCCAGCACGAACGCATTGCCCTCGGCGCGCGCGACGAGCGCTTCCACCTGCTCGGGCCCGACGCCATCGCCGAGCACCTCCCGAACGAGCCGCTCGCTCTCGCGCCGGGACAGCGGCGCAAGGCGAAGACGGAGCCCGTGGCGCTCGCTCCAGAGCGTCGGAAAGAGCTCGTGGACTTCCGGGCGGGCGAGCGCCAGCACGAAGAACGGCAGATCCCCGGCGCGCTGGAGCGCGGCGTCGATCAGCGTCACCGTGGGCAGGTCGCCCCAGTGCAGGTCCTCCAGCACGAGGAGCACCGGCTGCCGTTGACACTCGGCCTGAACGAAGTCCTCGAACGCCTCGCGGAGGCGGTCCCCCATCAGCACGGGGCTCTGGCGCGCCGCCTGGAGCTGCACATCGCCCTCGCCAGGGAAGGGCGCCCCCACCAGCTCGCCGAGGAACGCCGCGACGTGTGGGGCCTTGGCCCCGAGCTCGCCGAGCCGCTCCACCCGGGCGAGCACCTTGCGCCGCCGCACCTCCAGCGGCTCGCCGTCGAGGATGCCCATGGCGCGGCGGAGCGCCTGGGCGAGGAGGCCGAACGCAGAGCCGGCGGCCATGGGGTCGGCCCTCCCGATCCAGACCCCGGCGGCCTCGCTCCTCTCACGGAGGAACTCCCAGGCGAGGCGCGACTTGCCTAGCCCGGGAGCGCCGACGACGACCACGGCGCTCGCCGTGGGCTCGTCCACGCAATGGCGCCACTCGGCCGCGAGCTGCGAAAGCTCGCGCTCGCGCCCCACGCAGGGCGTCGGCTTGCCGAGGAGCCGAGGGACGCTGTCCGGCTCCTCCTTCGAGCCGCGGAGCCACGCTCCTTCGTCCGCCTGCGCCATGTCGAAGGATCTGGCGAGCAGGCCCGCCGTCGCGCTGTCGAGCCGGATGCCCGACTCTGGCAACCGAGCGCGCTGCGGAAAGAGCTGTACGACGCGGTCAATCAGCGCGCCGACGGGCAGCCGCCCGGCGACCTCGGCCATCCCCGTGGCGATGGACATGGGCACACCGCCGAGTTCAACCCGCAGCGCGAACGCGCAATGCGCCGCACGCGCGGCGAGATCGGTCGGGGCCTCGGCGCTGGACAGCGCGATGAGCAACCACTGCGACTGAAGGAGTTCGAGGCGCCCGCCGTGACGCGCGGCGATGTCCCGCAGCGCCTCTGTACGAGCGGCGCACTCGGCCTCCGAGAGCGTGGTGTCCGTCTCCGCGCTGCCATCAGCGGCCAGGATGACGCAGATAACCCGGCGCTCCGCCGTCGTGATCTCTACGCTCGGCGCGGGCAGCTCCGCGGTCTCGCCCTCTCCGCCTGGGAGCACCCCGTGCGCCAGGGTTGCGAGCTCCTCGGCGACAGCGGCGCCATCGCGCGGCCGCTGCCCCGCCTCTTTCGACAGCATCCGGGCCACGAGGCGCTCGAGCGGCTCGGGGATGCCGTCGCGCAGCTCCCCGAGCCGCGGCGGCTCTTCCAGCACGACCTTGACGAGCAGCGCGAGCGCGTTGCCGCCGACGAACGGCGGGCGGCCCGCGAGGCACTCGAACAGAACGCACCCGAGCGCGAACACGTCGGCGCGGGCATCGATCGACGCCTCCCCGCGTGCTTGCTCGGGAGCCATGTACCCGGGTGTGCCGAGGATCGCGCCATGCGCCGTCAGGCTCCGCACGAGCCGGATATCCCGAGCAATGCCGAAGTCGAGCAGCGTAGCGCGCTCGACGGCGCCATCTACCAGCATCAGGTTGCTCGGCTTCAGGTCGCGGTGAACGATGCCGAGCTGGTGGACCGCGCCGAGCGTGGTCGCCAGCTGCGCCACCAAGGTCACGCTCTCAGCAATCGAGAGCGGTCCTTGGGCGAGCCTCTCCTCCAGGGTGATGCCGTCGAGCCACTCCATGGCAAGGTAGGGCCGCCCTGTGGCGGTCATTCCGTGCGCCACGTACTGCACGACCCCTGGCAGCCGGAGTGTGACGAGCGCCTCGGCCTCCCTGGAGAGCCGGCTCAGGTCGCGTACGTTCGCGCTATGCAGCACCTTCAGCGCGACGACCTCCCCGGAGCGCCGGTCCCGCGCACGGTAGACGTCGCCCATCCCACCAGATCCGGCGAGCCGCTCGATCTCGAACCGATCCTCGACCACGTCCGAAGCGCGCATCACCGTCCCTATGTACTTTGCACGAGCACCCGGGTGCCTGCTTCTCGCGCGCGGCCGGCACAGACCACCACAAAAGCGAGGTGATTCCCATCATCTGAGCGTTGGGCTCCCCTCGATGCCCCAGGCTCCGCATGCCCCGGGATACCGCCACGCTCTCCCCCCTTCAGCAAGAACCGTAGGCCGTCGCGGAGGGAGCCCGCCGCGCGGCGTGCTCTCTCCACGAGGGCCGGGCCACCTCGATCCGGGCTACTCCGTGGCCGCCGCCGCCTCCCCTGCCCCGGCCGCCGCCGCGGCCGCCACCTCCAGCTCGCAGCGCACCACCTGGACCTCGCCGTCCGCCAGCTCCGCCCGCTCCACGAGCTCGTGCGCCCCCCCTGCCCGCACCGCCGCGAGCACGTCCCCCAGCGCCGGCCCGAGCCGCGCCAGCGTCGCCGCGTTCGCCCCGAGCGCCAGATCCGTCACCACGCGCCCCACGCTCGCCCCGAGCTCGCTCTTCCGCTTGTTGACCGCCGCCATCGCCGCGGCCGAAAGCTCCAGGAGCCCCGCGTCCGCCGGCGCCGCGACCTCCGCGAAATCCCCCGCCGACGGCCACTTCGCCCGGTGGATCGACCGCTGCCCCGTCTCCTCCGCGTACACCCAGGCCCAGACCTCGTCGGTGATGTACGGGAGCACCGGCGCGAACAGCCGCAGCAGCACCGAGAGCCCGAGCCGCAGCGCGGCCACGGCCGAGCCCCGCGCCGCCTCACCAGCGCCGCCCTCGCCGCGCGCACGCGCCTTGGCCAGCTCCAGGTAAGCGTCGGTGAACCAGCGCCAGAAGAAATCCTCCGTCCGCTCGAGCGCCGCCGCGAACTCCTGCGCCTCGAACGAGCGCGACGCGTCCGCCACCACCGCCGACAGCTTGTGCAAAAACGCCCGATCCAGCTCCTCGGAGACCGGATGGACCTCCGCCGACTGGCTGAGCACGTACTTGCCCGCATTCCAGATCTTCGTGACGAGGCGCTTGCCGATCTTCAGCACCTTCTCGTCAAAGGCCGTGTCCGTGCCGAGCCGCGCGCTCGCCGACCAGTAGCGGACCGCGTCCGACGAGTAGTTGTCGAGCAGGTGCATCGGCGTCACGACGTTGCCCTTGCTCTTCGACATCTTCTTGCGATCGGGGTCGAGGATCCACCCCGAGATCGCGATGTGACGCCACGGCACCGACGCCTCGTGCAGCATCGCCTTCGCGATCGTGTAGAACGCCCACGTCCGGATGATGTCGTGCGCCTGCGGGCGCAGATCGGCCGGGAACAGCCGCGCGTGGCGCCCCTCGTCGAGCCCCCAGTGCGAGCTGATCTGCGGCGTGAGCGAGCTCGTGAACCACGTGTCGAACACGTCGGACTCCGCCGTGAAGCCGCCCGGCTTGTCCCGCTGGGACGCGTCGTACCCGGGCGGCACGTCGACCGTCGGATCGACCGGGAGCACCTCGCGCGTCGCGAGCAGCGGCCTACCGTGATCCGGGTTGCCCTCGGCGTCGAGCGGATACCAGACCGGGAACTGCACGCCGAAATACCGCTGGCGGCTGATGCACCAGTCGCCCTGGAGGCCCTCGGTCCAGTTGCGGTACCTGAGGCGCATGAAATCCGGGTGCCACTCGATCTTGTCGCCGAGCTCGAGGAGCTTTTCCTTCTTGTCGGCGAGCCGGACGAACCACTGCCGCGTGGGCACGAACTCGAGCGGCTGATCGCCCTTCTCGAAGAACTTCACCGCCCGCTCGATCGGCTTCGGCTCGCCCCGCAGCGCCGGGCCTGTGCCGGGCACCGCCGCGTGCTCCTCGCGGCGGAGGAGCTCGACGACGGCCGTGCGCGCCTGCTTCACCCCCTTGCCCTGGAGCGGGGCATACGCGGCGTTCGCGGCGGCCGGATCGCGGCTCTGAAAGTCGCCCTCCCCGAACGTCACCGGGAGGAGTCGGCCGTTCTTGCCGAGCATCTGCCGGAGAGGGAGCTTCTGCTCCCGCCACCAGATCACGTCCGTCGCGTCGCCGAAGGTGCAGACCATCAGGATGCCCGTGCCCTTCTCGCGATCCACGAGCGTGCTCGGGAAGATGGGCACCGGCGCGCGGAAGATCGGCGTGAGCGCCGTCTTGCCAAAGAGGTGCTGATACCGCGGATCCTCGGGGTGCGCCGTCACGCCCACGCAGGCCGCCAGGAGCTCCGGGCGCGTCGTGGCGATCACGAGCTGCTCGCCCGTGCCCTCCACCGCGAACGCGATGTCGTGGAACGCGCCGGACTGCGGGCGATCCTCGACCTCCGCCTGGGCGACCGCGGTCTGGAAATCGACGTCCCACATCGTGGGCGCGAAGACCGAGTAGAGGTGGCCCTTCTCGTGCAGATCCAGGAACGACAGCTGCGCCGTCCTGCGGCAGTGATCATCGATGGTGGCATACTCGTACTGCCAGTCGACCGAGAGGCCCACCCGGCGGAAGAGCGCCTTGAAGACCTGCTCGTCCTCGCGCGTGACCTTGTGGCAGAGCTCGATGAAGTTCGGCCGCGACACGATGCGCGGCTGCTCCTTCTTGAGCGCCTCCGGCGCCGCCTGCGGCAGCGAGAGGCCGCGCTCGTACGGCGTGCGCACGTCCGTGCGGACGTGGAAATAGTTCTGCACGCGCCGCTCGGTGGGCAGGCCGTTGTCGTCCCAGCCCATGGGATAGAAGATGTTGAAGCCGAGCATCCGGCGCTGCCGGACGATGACGTCCGTGTGCGTGTAGCTGAAGACGTGGCCGATGTGCAGCGAGCCCGAGGCGGTCGGCGGAGGCGTGTCGACCACGAAGGTCTCCTCGCGGGGGCGCGAGGGGTCATAACGGTACGTCCCGTCGGCCTCCCACGCGTCGGCCAGGCGCTGCTCGGCGACGGGCGAGTCGAAGTGCTTCGGGAGCGTCGCTGGATCGATGGTGCGGAACGTCTTCTTGGTCGTCACGTGATCACCTGCAGAACTGACCCCGCAGGTACCGCCCGCGGGGGCGCGCATCCTACGTCGTACCCAGGGTAACGCTCAAGGCGCGCCGCGTCACCGGAGGGCGATCCGCGCTCGCGCCCGCTCGAGATCGGCGGCTCCGTCCTGGCGAGGCCGGCGGCTCCGCCGCGGCGCTCGACGCGGACGCGCTCGCCGGGACGGCGGCTCAGTCGTAGCGCTCGACGTGGACGTGCTTGCGGGGGACGCCGAGCTCGCCGCGGGCGAGCTCGCGCACGGACGAGACCATCCGATCGAGGCCGCAGATGAAGACGTGCGGGGCCGGATCCCCGCTCGCCCCGGCCAGCTCCCGGTAGAGCTCGGGCACGTGCGCCTGCACGTAGCCGCGGCGGCCCGACCAGGACGGGCCGCCGCGCGAGAGCGTGATCTCGTAGCGGATCCGGTCCGAGCCGCGCGCGAGCGCCTCGAGCTCGTCGCGGTAGATGATGTCCTCCTCGAAGCGCGCGCCGAACAGGATCCACAGGTGCGCGGCCGCCCCGGCGCGCAGCGACGCATGCAGCATGCTCCGGAGCGGCGTGACGCCGGTGCCGGTGGCGACGAACAGCGAGGGCGCAGGGCTCCCGGGATCGCGCGTGAAGAGCCCGTGCGGGCCGACGGCGCGGAGCGTCGCGCCGGGCTCCAGCCGGTGCAGGTACTCCGAGCCGGCCCCGCCCTCCACGCGGGTGACCGCCAGATCGAAGCGAGGCGAGCCGTCGGGAGCAGAAGCGATCGAGTAGGCGCGCTTCACCTCGCCGCCCGGGAGCGGGAGGACGAGGTTGACCCATTGCCCGGCCTCGAACAGGAACGCCCTGCCGTCAGCGCGCTCGAACGAGAGCTCTCGCACGAAGGGGCTGAGAGGCCGGACGGCGGCGAGGCGGGCTTCGAACGGTTCGGCTTGGATCATGGTGGGACCCCTGCGGCCTCGGCGGCGAGGCCGCGCGGGTGGCGAGGTCTTACCGCAGCCCTCGCCCTGGCCCAATCACGATCGGAGCCGCCATGGTGCAGCCGGACGGCGTGGAGTCGCGGAAGTCTAGGCCTTCCGGCTCCACGCCGCCGGCGCGCACGGCCGGAGCGCCGCCCGTTCGCGGCGCCCCGGCGCCGGGGCGGCAGCGGATCTACCGCTGCACACCCATGCGGCGGCGCTGCGGGATGTTCAGCGCCGGCCGGGAGCGGTCCTGGTTCGGGAGCTTGCTCGGCGGGCGCGGCTCCCGATGCGCGGGCTTCGGCGCGGGGACATGCCCCGTCTGCGGCGGGCGCCGCTCGGGCGTCTTGGCCGAGCCGAGCTCCAGCGCGCGCTCGGGGAGATGGGCGGGTCGCTCGGTCATGGAATCCTCCATTCGATCACACATCACCACGGCAGAAAGAGCAGCAAGGCTGAACGAACCCTTCGAGGAACCAGCTCTCATACACCCTCCATTCATCGTACGACCCCGGATTGCAGGCACACCGATGCCGCGACGGACGCTGGCTCCGGACGCCGCCCAAAGGCCGCTCGACTGGCGCTCTCGCGCGATGGACGCACCTCCACGCATCGCCGGGGCAGGGCGGTCCGCCTCACCACACGCCCCCTGGCAAGGCGCCTCAGCGCCTCGCCGTCAGGAGAGATGGCGAGTCGGCCCGCCGCGCCACGAACCATCCGGCTCGGTGCTTCGCGCGAGCGGCCAGCGAGCGAGGGGCTGCGCCCGCGAGGTCAGCGACCTCCAGCGCATCGGACTCGTTCGCATGTCGGCCACGCTCCGTCCCCGCGAGCACACGACCACGCTCGCGCGGGGTTCCGCGGGCGGCTGTCGTGGCTGCTCACGCGCGGCAACAGAAGGGCGCCGTGCCTACCTGGGCAACAGGCGCTCACCCCTCGGGGCCGCGTGACGGAGCGGTGGTATCAGAGGGAAGTGTCCATGATTGACGCGGGCGACGCGTCGAGAGCAACGCTAGCACCGGAGCCCGAGATCGCCCAGCATTTTCTGGTGGTGGGGTGCTTCGGCCGAGAATGGGGTCTTTTGAACCGCCAAAAGACGCCAAGAGACGCCAAAATTTTTGTGTTTTCTTGGCGTCTTTTGGCGTCTCTTGGCGTCTCTTGGCGGTCATTCCGGCAGGGTGGGGGAATTCCCCCACCACCCACGTTCTGTGTCTGTGGAGGAGCGCTGTCCTCGCGGAGCGTTCCTCTCCTCATTCAACGTCTGCTTCTCCCCCCCGCTCCACGAGCGGCAGGAGCTCGCACGGGCGCGCCGAGCCACCGCTCAGAACGTCAAGCGCAGCCCCACGCCGAGGGGGATCGCTCCAGGCGACCCGCCGACGGCGCCCGGACCGACGAGGAGGCGCGCGGCGGCCAGCCCGCGCATATCGAGCCCCTGCCGCAGCACCCGCTTCTTGCCGATCACGTAGAGCGGCAGGCCGACGCCAACGGCGGCCACGCCCCCGGCCGCCGTCGCCACGGCCACCGTGTACGTGTCACGGTGCTTCGTGGCGCCCTCGTCGTGTTTCGCGGTGATCAGCACGGCGCCGGTGACGAGGGCGGCTGCTCCGAGGCCCGCGAGGACGATCCCCGAGACCATCATGACCGTGCTGTTCCGCTCGGTCGTCCGCTCCATGAAGTTGCGGAGCTCTCTCTTCGTCGCCTCGATCTCCAGCTCGATCTGGCGCCCCCGGGCGTCTCGCATGTCTTCGTCTTCAACAAAATCGTGGACGGCGTCCGCCTCGTGCTTGAGCGCCTCGATCCTCGCCTCGTACGCAGCGACCGTCGCCTCCCACATGGCCTGCGGCGGGAGCTCCTCCGCGGCCGGCGCGGCAGGGGGCGCGGAGGGCGCGAGCTGCGGGGGCGGCGCGCGCTCCGCGCCCTCCGCCGGCGCCTGCGCGGCCGCGCTCGACGCGAGCGCCGCGCCGGCAAGGGCGAGCGCCAACGCGACGAGGCGGCGGCGCACCGCGGTCGCGGCAGTGGAAGACGCGCGCGCCGGGGGCGCGCTGGGATGCGCGAAGCAAGAATGGACTCGTCCCATCAGCGAGCGGCATACCTCAACCGTGGCGGAGGGACATCCGCCTTGTCCCGCTCGTCCGGTTTGCGCCCGCGATCGCGGCGCGCTCACCTCTCCCGCGGCCGGCCGCGACGCTTGCTCCCCTCCCCGTCCCCGACCGGCCGCGCCTCGGCGGCCACGCGGAGCAGCTCCTGGAAGTGCCGCTCCACCGGGCCGAGGTCGATGCCATCCATGAACGAGGTGAACGCGAAGTAGGGCAGCAGCGTCTGCCAGGCGCGCAGCCAGCCCGGCAGGTAGCGCGGCCGCTCCAGCACGCCGACCGCGCGCAGCTCCGCCAGGACAGCGATGTCGTCGAGCGCGATCCTGCCGCAGACGAGCAGCTCCACCTCGTCGCGCAGGCCGCCGCGCAGGACCGCGGCCAGGAAGGCGTAGACCTCGAGCAGGCCGGCCAGGTAACAGGCGTCCTTCGTGAAGGGCGCGCCGCCCTCGACGAGCCCGCCGCGGCAGACGCGCTGGGCGTCGAAATAGGCGTCGCGGCGCCCGGCGCCGCGCTCGCGCAGGTACCGGTAGAGATCGAGGAAGCTCGCGCCCTGCTCGGCCATGTCCACGAGCCGCACCCGCTCGGCGAGCCGGGTGAGACGGCCGATGGAGAGCGAGCGGCTGTACAGCTCGGCGAAGATCGCGAGCCCCTCCTGCGTGCGCGTCGTGCGCGGGCCGCCCGACCGCAGGAACGCGCACCGCGGCTGCGCCGCGCCGTTGTGCGCCGTGAGCGCGTGCGTCTCCACCTCGTGGTGCCACAGCCCCTCGGCCTCCCAGGACGCGAACGTGGCCTCGGGGCGGATGCGGACGCGGCTCATGCCCGCCACCACCTTGGCCGTGATCCTCGGGTCGAGCACGATCTCGATGTCGAGCGGCGGCCTCCGCGCGGCGACGCGGGCGGCGAGCAGCTCCCGGAGCGCGCCGGCGTCGAGCGGCGCCTCGTCGGGATCGCTGGCCTCGTCCCAGCCGTGGACGCGCAGGCGCGCGGTGAGGTGCTCGGCGAGGTCGATGTTGCGGACCTCGCCGCCGAAGAACCGCGAGCGCGCGCCGCCGTAGAGCGCCCGCGACCGCTCGGAGAACTCGCGGGTCCCCGCCGCCTCGAGCAGCTCCGCGGCCTGGATCTGCGCGCGGACGTTGTCCCGCAGCCAGTCGAGCGCGGGCGCGTCGCCGTCGATCGAGCCGAGGAGCTCGCGCAGCTCGGCGATGCGCCGCGCGAGCCCGTCGCGATCCACGCGGCGCTCGACCTCGGGGAGGCGGTCCTCGCCGGCGGCGAAGAAGCGCTCCTCGACCTCGCGAGGCCAGGCGATGTCCTCGAGCAGCCGGAGCGCCTTGCCCTCGGAGAGGCGGGCGCCGACCCGATCGAGCTGCTCCAGCACGGCGCGGTCGATGCTCATGGCCCCATGCTCGCGCGAACCGCGGGGCGCGGGAAGCCGCCGGCGCGGGCGCTCGCGGCTCGCCAGCGCCCGCGGGCTCTGCCGAGATCGCCCGTGCGCAGCGGTTGCGCGCCGAAGCGCCCCCGGAGGCCTCCGGCAACGTGTTGTCGGCAACCAGCAGGCCTGTGCCGGGGAGACAAGCGCGAGGGCGTGCGCCGGCGCTCCCCGTGGCCATGCCGAGCATGTTGTTCAGCTCCTCGCCTCCGGGATACATTGGAGCCTGAACCTCGATGAATGATGATCCCCAGCTAGCACACTGTACAGCACGCATCGGGACGGTCCTCCGGGGCAAATGGCGCATCGATTCGCTCATCGGCGTCGGCGGGATGGCCGCGGTTTACGAGGCGACACACAGGATCGGCCGGCGCTGCGCGATCAAGATCCTCCATCCGGAGATCGCGGTCTCGAAGGAGCTTCGAGCCAGGTTCGAGCAAGAGGCGCTCGCGGTAAACCAGCTCGGCCACCCCGCGGCCGTCAATGTCCTCGACATCGATACGAGCGAAGATGGCTCGCCGTTCCTGGTGATGGAGCTGCTCGACGGTGACTCGCTCGGCAAGCGCGCCCGCGGCTCCGGCGGCATCGAGGAGCGCGAGCTGCTCCGCATCGTCTCGACCGTGCTCGAAGTGCTCGACGTCGCGCACGGGCTCGGCATCGTCCATCGAGACATCAAGCCTGACAATCTATTTTTGACCTCTTCAGGCGGCGTCAAGGTCCTCGACTTCGGGATCGCTCGGATGAAGCAGGGCGGCTCCAATGTTCATACACGCACCGGCGCGGTGCTCGGGACTACACCTTACATGTCGCCCGAACAGATCACGGGTGGCCAGATCGACGGGCGGACCGACGTCTTCGCCGTTGGCGCGACGATGTTTCGAATCCTGACAAAACGCCATGTGCACGAGGGCTCCACGGAGAGCGAGCTCCTCATCAAGATGGCGACGCAGCATGCGCCGGCCCTGCGCACCGTTGCCCCCTCTGTCAGCCCAGAGGTCTGCGCCATCGTCGATCGCGCGCTCGCTTTCGATCTGTCGTGCCGCTATCCGACGGCCCGCGCCATGCGCGAAGACATCGAGCGGGTCCTGGGCGCCAAGGCTACCCCTCACGCGCCAGCCCCGGTGTCGTTCCGAGCCGACGCGTCGTCTCCAATCAGCGTCGATGGCCCGACGATGGTCGCTCCTGCTCCCGGCCAAGCGATGCAGGCGCCGATGGTCGTGCCGGTGCCGCCTCGATCTGCTGCAACCAGCCCACGAGCGAGCTCGAATCCGCCATTCTTGATCATTGCAGTGATCGGCTCGCTTGCCGTCGCCGTTTGCCTCGCCGCTGTCTTCTTCGTTGTTCGTTCGCGAGCCCCCGCCGAAGACGCTCGTGAGAGCGCGGACGATGAGACATCGCAAGAGGACAAGGCGAGCGGCAGCGCTCGCACGATGGCCACGTCTTCCACTACCAGCACGCCATCCACGCCATCCACGCCATCCACGCCATCCATGCCATCCTCGACCGCTGCCCCCCCACCGACGCGCCGGCCCGCCTCCGATAGCAAGTATCGCCTCCTCATCAAAGACGGGAAATATCCATTCTGCGTCACGTCGAAGCTGAAACACGCCTATCCAGTACGCACGAATGACGAGGGCGTCAAAGTGTGCAGCGGCACCCCCGACGGGCCCATCCCGATTGACGGCCTCAAAGCCTACCACCCCTCCCAGCTTCAATGGCAATAGCTTTGTGAGGTGCGGCGGCCTTGTCTCGTACCGTGCCGGCGTGCCGAAGAGCGCGCCGCCGCCCAGCTCTTCGATCGCTGGCCACCGACGTCTTCATCGCGCCTTCGGGGCTGGAGGTTCCGGCGATGCGGGCGGCGACCAGCGAGCCACGGCTCGATGCACTGTGGACATCCTTGTAGGCTGATACCGGTGCATGGATCCAGATCCACGAACATCGCGAAACTGCACAGTTTTTCCGTGCGATGCGTGGATTGAGCGTGATGTCCGCTCGGACGGCGGTGCGGTTCCTCCGCTCTCAGCACCTCTGTGCGTGTACACTCCCCGGCATGCCAGGGACAATCCCACCCAAGGAGCGCTCGAGCACCGACGACGTCACGGTGCCGATGCTCGGGAGACAACGCGACGCATCCGTCGTCGAGCTCACAAGCTCGGCGCTGGTGGAAGAAATCGAGACCGCGGCGCGGCCGTGGTCGGACGACGCACCGACGCTGGTGCGCTCAGACGACAGAGCGCCAGCGCTGATCGGGAGCTTGATCTCGGAGCGGTACCGCGTCCACGAGCTCATCGGGGAAGGCGGCATGGGCGCCGTGTACCGCGGCGAGCAGGTGCACCTCCGCAAGCAGGTCGCGATCAAAGTACTCCAGCCGGGCGCCCGGAACCTCCCCCAGATCGTGGCGCGGTTCGAGCGCGAGGCGATCGCGGGAGCGCATATCCAGCATCCGAACGTGGTCTCGGCAAGCGACTTCGGCCAGCTCGCGGATCGATCGCATTTTCTCGTCCTCGAGTATGTCGAGGGCACCCCGCTCCAGGACGTGATCGCCTCGGCGCCGCTCCCCGCGCGACGCGCGCTCCACATCGCGCGGCAGATCGCGTCGGCTCTGGAGGCGGTGCACGCGAAGGGGATCGTGCACCGCGACGTGAAGCCGCAGAACATCCTCCTCGGCGCCCGTGATCAGGTGAAGCTCATCGATTTCGGCCTCGCCAAGGTGAATGTGGAGCTCCTGTCCACCGAAAGCCGCGAGGCCGCGCTCAAAGGCCAGGACCTCACCGCCGCCGACCAGGTCCTCGGCACGCTCAGTTATCTCGCGCCGGAGGCCGTGCGCGGCATGGATGCCGTCGATGCTCGCGCAGATCTTTATGCGCTTGGAATCATCATGTACGAAATGCTGTCCGGGAGAAGCCCGTTCGACGCGAGCGACGGCCAATCTTCCTTCCGGAAGCGGCTCCTCGAAGATGCGCCCCCGCTCCGCCAGCGTGCTCCGGGATCGGGTATCCGCCCCGACGTGGAGGCGCTCGTGATGCGGCTCGTCCAGCGAGACCCGATCCAGCGCTATCCGACGGCTACGAATGTGATCGCGGCCATCGACGGGGCCATCGCGGCGATGGAGGGCGCGCCGAGGCAGCTCGAGCCGACCGTTGCGATGCAGCCCGGCGCTCCGGGGCGCCAGACGAGCGCGACACCGCTCGCGTCCAGGTGGACCTCGCCGGCGATGCGGCCGTGGCTCATCGCGTCCATCGTCGTATCGCTCTCGCTCAGCGTCGCGCTCTTGATCGCCATCCTGCTCAGCTGACAGAGACGTGGAAAGGCCACATCGAGGGAGCAGGCTCGTCGCTCGACGGCAGCTCCATGAGCCGCGTCGGTTCGGTCTCCCCGCCGCTGATGCGCGCCACGGCCGCGCACGGCGCCCTTCGCGAGGTGGGCTCCCTCAGCGACGAGGAAGCGGGGCCCCCGCCGGGATCCGCCCTTCCTCGACGGCCACGACGTACGGCGGCAGGCGGCCCGCACGCACCGCGCGGACGTCGGCGCGCATCGTCGCTGCGTCCGGGTAACGCTCGACCTTGTCGAACGCGAGGGCACGATCCACGACGTCGCACACCTCCGAGGGCACGTCCGGCGCGCACTGCGCGAGCGACGGCGCCCGCGCCGTCGCCGCGGCGATGAGCAGGCGCGCCTCGGCCACGTGGCCGTGGATCGCGCGACCGGAGAGCAGCCGAAACATCGTGGCGCCCAGGCCGAAGACGTCGGTCCGGCCGTCGATCTCGCGGACCATCCCCCTCGCCTGCTCCGGCGCCATGTACTCGCACGTGCCGAGCGCCACGCCCGTCTTCGTGGCCGTCTTCTCCGGCAGCTCCCCCATCCCGAAAGGAAGCGGATCGAGCACGCGGGCGATCCCGAAATCGAGCACCTTCACCCGCCCATCGCTCCCGATATGCAGGTTCTCGGGCTTGATGTCCCGGTGAACGACGCCGTGCGCGTGCGCCACGACCAGCACATCGAGGACCCGCTCGGCGAGCGCCAGCACATAGCCCACCGCGAGCGTCCCCACGCGGGCCATGTGGTCGAAGACCGTCTCGCCCTCGAGCACCTCCATCGCAAGGTAAGCGGCGCCGTCCTCCGCGATGCCCGACTCCAGCACGAGCGGCAACCCCTCGCAGAGCGGGCCGACAGCCGCCAGGGCGCTGCCGATCGGGCCCTCGCGCAGGAAGCGCTTCCGGAGCTCCTCGATCTGGCTCAGCGACGGGTGCAGGACCTTCACCGCCGCGACCTGGCCGTCAGCGCGCCGGCCAAGGAAGACGCTCGCCATCCCGCCGCCCCCGAGCACGCGCTCCACCGTCCAGGTCCCGATCTGGGTGCCGATACGCCGCGCCGCGAGCTCCTCGTCGTCCATCGAGCGGGCGGAGGGTACCATCCCGTTCACCAGGAGCGAGCGCGAAAGGCCACCAGCTCCGACGAGCTCACTCGACCGTGTGACATTGTCTACACCACGCTGAGCTCGTCCAAACGCCGTCACGCACGACCCCGCAGCGCACCGTGTCCGGCATCGACGGCTCCTCGGGCGGCGAACCTGGGGCAGCGGGAAGCGGCGCTCGCTTCCACCCGAGAGGCCGTCCCTTCTCCCGATCGGGCAGGGGAACCGGTCGCGGCGCTCCCGCGCGCGAACCTACCGCGAGAAGCGCATCATCTCGACGGAGAAGCCGTCGCTGCCTCGGTTCGCCTTGTCGCGCGTCTCGTCGAGCACATCCGCGATGCCGCCCAAACCCTCCGGGCCGATCTCGAACGTGACGCGATCCAGGGTGAGTTGCTCGTCATCGGCATACGCGATGCCAATCGAGGGCCCGCCGGAGCCCCCGCCGCCGTAGCCACCCGTGCCGCCCCAGCCGCCGTAGCCGCCTCGGCAGGCGTGTTCGCCGCCCAGGTCCGGCGCCCGCCCCGGCGGGCCTCCTTGCACGCCTTGCCCGCCCGTCCGGCCTTCACCCCCCTGCCTCCGGCGCCGCCCCGGCCCGTGATGACGCGCGTTTCCCGCAGGGCCAGTTTGCTGCCCGCGTGGGCGAAGATCGCGATGCTCGCGCCGCCCGCGCCGCAGCCGCGGCCGCCCGTGCCGCCGCAGCCGCCGCCGCCGCCCGAGCCGCCCGACGCGCCGCCCAGCGCCGCGTTGCCGCAGGCGCTCCGGCCGCCCGGCGCGCCGCCGCCCCCGCCCCCCTGGCCGGGCGCTCCCGTGCCGCTCTGGCGGCCGGGCACGCCTTCCCACCCGGCCTCGGTGAGGCGCCCCCCTGGCCGCCAGCGCCGGGCGCGTCCGGCGCACCGTCATCCCCACGACGGCCATCCGCGCACGGGGCGCCGTCCTTCGCGCCCACCCCGCCCAGGCCCGCATCCCTGGGGTTCGGGGGCGGCAGCGGCTTGCCGTCCTCGGCATCGCCACCACTGTCCTGGGTCCCGTCGCCCCCTTTGCCGCCCGTCGACACCAGGTCGCCGCACACGGTCGTCACGGCGGGCGCGCCGGCCACGGTTGCTGCCGAGCAAGCGTCCTTGCCGATCGCTCCGATCACCCCGTGGACAATCAGCGCGGGGAAGGAAATCCCAGAGGAAGGCGGTCCGACTGCTCATTTCCCTGGCTGTCTTGTCGTTCGGATCGCCTCCGCCGCCGAGCCCACCAGCGCCGGCTTCTCCGGAGGTCCAGGTAGCGCTCTCCGTGCGGTGAACGCTGCTGTTCACGCGTGCGGCGGCGACGCCTCCACGCGACACCTGGCCCTCAGAGTCAGTTTCCGGCCGGCTCATCAACATTTCCGCCGAGCATGCGCGTCACCCAAGGCGGCGGAGGCTTTCCACGTACTGAGATCTTTCCATCTGGCTCAAGCTCGATAGATGTCCCCCGGAAGATTGGGGGAATGGGTTGCCCGAATGCGGCAGCGTCCGAACGCGGCCCGGCAACTGGTCTGGAGTACCATCCGATCTGTCGATCAGGAAACTTTCGCCCAATAATCAGTCCGTCGCCGTCGGCCGGCCATTCATCGGGTTCATAGATGCCGATCGTTCCATCCGTGCGCCGGACGATCACAGCCTCGGCATCGCTCTCCAACAGCTCACGATTGCGCTTGACCTCTGGAGACTCAAATTCTTGAGGATTGGGGGTAGATGCGTCAGGGACGTCATGCGGCGCGGTCGCGGGAGCCCGTGTGCTGGTGGCCATGCAGATAGCCAGTTGCACCTTCGTGGAGGCAAGCTCAGTGCGTTCAGCGTTGCAGTCATGGACGGCGGGCGCCGTGTCAGGCGCGGGTGATGCGCTCGCGACCGTTTGGGCTCTAGGTGCATTGCGCGGCACTTCGTATCCGATGACGGCGCCGGCGATGCCGGCCATGAGTGCGAGCGCAAGGGCGATGTAGCGATGAATCGTCATGGTGCATCTCCCTGCTTCGGCTTGACCCTTCCGCCAACCATGCGCTGCACGACAGGATCAGCGGGCTCGCCATTTACCATGATCGTTCCGTCCGGCGCAGTCTCGATGATGGGCTCCATGAAATCGGACGACGCGGAGAAGATGTGGAATGCGGCAGGATCCGAACGTGGTCCGGCATCGGGCCCAGAATACCATCCAATGTCTCCACTTGGTAACTTTCTCGCGACGATTACTCCATCACCGTCGATGGGCCATTCGTCGGATCGATAGACACCGGTCCTCCCGTCATGGTGTTGCACGATCACGGCCTCGGGATAGGTCTTCAAGAGCTTGCGATTCCGCTGGATCTCCTCGGCTCTCGACCTGCGTTGCGGGTCTGTGGGTTCGGATAGCTCGGGAACGCCGGACGGTTCAGCCTCGAAAAAACGCGTATCGAATGCCATGCAGATAGCCAGTTGCGCTTTGGTCGATGCGACTTCGGCGCGTTCAGCCTTGCAGTTATGGCCGGCAGGCGTCGCGGCCGAAGGCGCGGATGATGTGCTCGGCGCCGCTTGGGCGTTTGGTGCATCGTGCGGCACGGCGCGTCCGATGAAGACGCCGACAACGCCGGCAATGAGTATGAGTGCAACCGAGCTACGAATTGTCATGGCGCATCTCACGGCTACAACGGACAGCCTGGGGGTACAGGCTGGCAAACTTCATGGTCCTGATTTGGCCACTCCTGGGGAATGATGCCAACCTGGCACGGCGTCACGAACGTGAATGGATCGGCTTGGGTGCACAGGTGAATGTCCTGGTTTAGTTGCTCCTGATAGAGACTCATTACCTTTAGCTCGAATAGGATCTCCAGCGTGTCAGCGCCGATGTCCGAGCACTCGGGCCTGAATGTGACGCTATCATAACCAGAGCAATATGCGGCGCAGAAGATGGGCGGGTCCGAATGACAGAAAGGCAGGCCCGAGTTTTGACTAGAAGCTCCGATGCCGGGAGTGCATTCCTTTCCTCCGATTGAGCAAAGAGCAAACATGAGCACCACAGCGCGCAAAACGAATCGCTTCATGCGAATCTCCTTTGGGGGGCAAGCTCACGTCCCGCGCCCCGCACGCGTGACGGGCGGCGATGCATGGCCCATGCGCGGGTCGCTCGCGTCCAGGGAAGCGGCGTTGCATCCGGACCCGACGCGGGCGCTGTCCTGGCGAGCGGCACCACGCCGCAGAACAGGCATGGTGAGTGATGTGAATCACAAAACGCAGATGGATCGCCTTGTCCGTTCCGAACTTGGCTATGGTTTTCTCGCTGAAGCGCGGCGTCAATAGTGATCTGGGACACGCAAATGTCCTTGCGATGCCATCCCGCCCCGTGCCCGTACTCCCAAAGTAGATTTGCGCTCCTGGGCGGAGTACGCGCGGCGCGCGCTCGCCGGAGTGCGTCGACGCCCCCAGGGCCGCGGCGTCCGCGCTGGTGACCGTCTGGACGGATCTCGGCGTCGTTGTCGAGGTGGCGACGGCAGCGCGCCTGGGCGCAGGTGGATCGCTATGGCGAGAAGCGCATCGTCTCGGCGGAGAAGCCGTCGCTGCCTCGGTTCGCCTTGTCGCGCGTCTCGTCGAACACATCCGCGATGCCGCCCAGGCCCCCTGGGCCGATCTCGAACGTGACGCGATCCAGGGTGAGCTGCTCGTCGTCGGCATAGGCGATGCCGATCGAGGGCCCGCCGGAGCCCCCGCCGCCGTAGCCGCCCTTGCCGCCCCAGCCGCCGTAGCCGCCTCGGCAGGCGTGTTCACCGAGCATGGGCGGATCCAGCCCCGGCGGGCCTCCTTGCACGCCTTGCCCGCCCATCTGGCCTTCGCCTCCCCGGCCACCGTAGCCGCCCCTGCCCGTAATGACGCGCGTTTCCCGGAGGGTCAGCTTGCTGCCCGCGTGGGCGAAGATCGCGATGCTCGCGCCGCCCCCGCCGCCGCCCTTGCCGCCCGTGCCGCCGCACCCGCCACCACCGCCCGAGCCGCCCGACGCGCCGCCCAGCGCCGCGTTGCCGCAGGCGCTCCGGCCGCCCGGCGCCCCGCCGCCGCCGCCGCCCCCCTGGCCGGGCGCTCCCGTGCCGCCCTGGCGGCCGGGCACGCCTTCCCACCCGGCCTCGGTGAGGCGTCCACCCTGGCCGGCTGCGCCTGGCGCGCCCGGCGCGCCGTCTTCTCCACGGCGGCCGTCATCGCACGTGGCGCCGTCCTTCGCGCCCAAGCCGCCCAGGCCCGTGTCCCCGGGATTCGGCGTCGGCAGCGGCTTGCCGTCCGCAGCATCGCCGCCGCGATCAGGATAGCCGTCGCCCCCTTTGCCGCCAGTCGAGACCAGATCGCCGCACACGGTCCTTACGGCGGGCGCGCCGGCCACCGTCGCTGCCGAGCAAGCGTCCCTGCCGATCGCGCCGATCTCCCCATACGATGCCGCTGGGGCAAAGTACCCCGCGTCCTCGCCGTCTTCGCCTTTCTCGGCACCGTCCGCCTGGATCACGCTCCGGAGCACCTCCACGACCGCGCCCGGCCGGAGCCTCATCGCGATAGACGAGAGGCCCAGCCCCAATCTCCACTCCTGCAGCACCTGGATGTCCACGATCGTCGATACGCCGTCGGTGGCCCCCTCGCCGTCGTCCTGCGCTGCCACCACGGTGATCGGGACGGCGTTGTCCAGCGGTGGTCGGAGCGTTACCAAGAAGTTGGTCATCCTTTCCGTGTGGTGCTTCCACCATGGCCTGGTCCCGAAGCAATCGTAGCCACCCAACAGGTCGATGCCGGAGGGCAGGGTGATGGCCTCGAAGTAATTCTCGTTGCAGACGATCACCCGCCCACGTGCACGCGGCGCGATCGCGATCGCATGGGCGAGCGTCTTCACCGGCTCCTCCTTCGTGCCGGGGTTGCCGTCGTCCCCCCAGACCGCGGTCACGAACACCCCGCAGCGGTCTAGCACGCGCCGTGCGGCGAGGCTCTCGAGACACGCCTCCTCCGAGGGCTCGGCCGAGGGGTCTGCGTCGCAGGTGCCACCCTCCGCGCACGGCGGGGTGGACGTCTCCGCTCCACACCCCAGGGCGGCCGGGGAGGACAGCAGAAGGACCCATGCAGCGGCTGTGAACTTCATGTTCTTCGCTTCCTGTTCATCCCCGCGTGAACCATCTCATTGGGGCGGCACGACCAGCTCGGGGAAGTCCCAGATCTGGGCAAACGTGCCGGGCTCCCCCCAGGCTTCTTCCATGGTCGGGTCGCCTCCGACGCCACCAGCACCGGCTTCTCCCCCGATCCAGCCTGCGCTCTCCGTGAAGTGGACGCTGCTGTCCACGCGCGCGATGGCGACGGAAACGCCCCCGAGCCCTCCGCCGCCGTAGCCGCCTTTGCCTCCATCGCCCCCGAGCCCACCCTCGCATGCGCGGTAGGCCGTGCCTACGATAGCTCCCTCCTGGCCCTCAGCCCCGCCTCGGCCACCGTCTTGCCCCCGCCCTCCGTTCCCGCCGCGACCCCCGTTGCCGGTGATGATGGCGGTCTTGTCCACCAGGACGTGCGCATGCAGGGCGATGATCCCGAAGCTACCGCCCCCGTAGCCGCCGCCTCGGCCGCCCCGCCCCCCGCAGCCGCCGCCCCCGCCCGAGCCGCCGGATGGTCCGCCTTGCGGATCCACAGGGCGGCACTGCCCGTTCGTTCCGACGCCGCCCCCGCCGCCGCCTCCCTGGCCGATCTTCCCGTTCTGGCCGTCCCGCCCCGAGAAACCCTGCCAGCCGCGCGCGCTGATGCTTCCGTACTTGAGCCGGTCGTCCACGCCCGTCCCGCCGCCGACCCCGTGCGCGCCGGCCTCCCCAGCGCCGCCCTTCTCGCCGGATGTGCAGGTCATCGGCCCGCCCGTTCCCCCTTCGCCGTCCTCCATCGAGCCAGGCCCCGGTGCCACGCCGGCCGCCGGTGCGCCTGGCTCGCCCTCGCCGCCCGCAGCGACGTCGCCGTCGCCGCCCGCGCCGCCGATGGACGTCGTCCCGTCCTCGCACACAGTCATCGCCGGCGGAGCGCCCTCGGTCCAGTCCGCCAGGCACCCGGGCGCGCCCGGGTGGCCAGGGGCCCCATCCGGCGCCCGCCATGCCTGCGGAGCGCTCTCGCCATCCGCCCCATCCGCGCCGTTCCCCGCCAGGATCTCGCTCGACACCACGTCCACCGCGGCGCCCTCCCGCACGATCATCCCGATGGCCGACCCGCTCGGCCGCGTCGCGTCCGCCGCCACGAGCCGCACGCCGAACACCGCCGACGTCATGCTCTCCTCGCGCGCCTCCACGACGAGCGGCACCCGCTCCGGTCCCGGCGCGATCTCGGTGAGGCGGTCCTTGCCGCCCCAGGTCCACGCCGCCGTGGCGCAGTCCCGGCCGCCCCAGATCGCGACGCCCGACGGCAGCGTGACCGCCTCCTCGAAGTCCTCCGCGCACGCGTACACCCGCCGCGTCCCCCCGGGCTTCGATGCCTGCTCCACCGCGCGCTGCAGCGTCCTGACGGGCGCTTCCCTCGTCCCGTCGCTCGCGTCGTCCCCGCGCCGCGCGACGAACACCCCGCACCCGTCCTTCGCCGGGCTCGTCGCGGGATCGCCGTCACACGGCGACGCCGGCAGGACGGGCGGCATCTCGCCGGGAAGCGGATGGCACGTGAACGTCCTCGCGCAATCCTCGGCATAATAACACCCGGCGCCCCCCGCGGCGCTCGCGCAGCCGAGCGCGATCATCGCGATCGAACGCAGCCTTCCTCGACGTCGCCCCCCGCGCATCCCCATCGCTCCGCTTCGCCTCACCACACGCCCTGAAGGACGAACCCGGCCTGCATTCCCGTCGTGCTCGGCACCACCTTCACGCGCCCGCGGACCGGCGTCTCGTCGAGGATCCACTTCTCTGCAAGGAAGGAGCCCGCCGTCGCGATCCCGAACACCGCGCCAGTCGCCAGCGCCACGTTGCCAAGCGTGGCGAACAGATCCCGCTCCGCCACGTCGTCGCGGATCTCCACACACGCCGAGGGCGCGTTCGGCCACCAGCATGTCGTCGGCGTCCAGCCTTGCCGGCGGAGCGCCACCTCGCGCTCGGCGGCATCGTCATCGATCACATGGGCCCGCAGCAGGAACACCGTGCCGGCCGCCACCGCGGCCGTCGCCAGCACCGCGCCCCCGATCCGCAGCTCTGTCAGCGGAAGCGCCCGCCGCGCTGCCGGAGGAGGCGACGGGGCCGCCGGCCGCGCCGGGCCGGCGCCTGCCGCCCCCGGCGCGCCGCGCTCCGGCGCGCGAGGCAGCTTCAGGGTCAGCGAGCTGGTCTTGCCCGCCTGCCCGTCGAACGCGCCCACCGCCTCGCCGTGGCCGTCCAGCCGCGCCCGCACGGTGTGCTGCCCCGGCTCCAGGAACAGCTCGTACGTCGGCGCCCGTCGACCCAGCGCCTTGCCATCGACGAAGACCTCGGCGTCCGGTGGACTCACACCCAGGTAGAGCGTCACCACCCGGCGCTCGGCCTTCAACAATCCTTCTTCGGCCCGCTCCGCCAGCGGGCTGCGGAGCGCGCCGCGGTGTCTCAAGCTCTGCGCCAGGTGGTCTGCCGCGTCTCGATAGCTGCCCAGCGCGAGCTCGCACAGGCCGAGCTCCGCGGCGATCTCGGCGCGCTCCGCGTCGGTCGTCCACGCCGCGTCGGCCGCCTTCAGCGCCGCCTCGTACGCCGCCTCGGCCTCGCCCCATCGCCTGGCGTCGCGCGCCTGCCGAGCGCGGCGCAGCAGATCCTCCGCGGTCGATGTCTCCTGCGGCCCCGCAAGCCCATGGGGAGCCTGCGCGCTCGCCACGCCCTCCAGCACCGCGACGACGCCGAGAAAGACGCACGGCAAGACGGAGAGGAGCGCATGGCGCACGCCACGCTGGATACTCCTGCACGCAAGCCCATGTCAACGCGCAGGTTCCCCCACGACCGCCGAGCCGCCTCGTAGTTTCGCCTCGTGGTCCAGTGAGCTCACGATGATCAGAAATCGTCCTCAAGCCACCGGATGCACGAGAATTTCAGCAATGATGATGCAATGCGTGGCTCCGCTCGGAGCGCCTTGGGGACGGAACGAGCATCGCACCCACGCCTGCTCGGCATCCGTTGAGATCCGAAGCGGGCGGAGGTGTGGCGGCGGAGGAGACCTCACCGAGCGCCGGCTCGTCTCTTCGGGATCGCCCGCCGTGGAGCCACTCGCCGCGCCTCTTGCGAGGGCTCGGTCGATTTTTTGACCGTCGGGCCGGGCTAGGATCGTCTGCTGGAGCGTGGACCGACCAACGCCGACCTGCCCTGTACCCGCCCGCGTGAGATCGCTCATCAGCTACGCTGGCGTGCCCGAGCGGGACCGCGATGACGTCGCGCAAGACGCGATGGTGCGGCTCTGGGAGCGGCGGGAGCAGGCCCGATCGGCAAGGAACCCGAGCGCGTGGTGCGACAGCGTCGTCCTGAACACGGCCCGCGATCACCGGCGGGCGTCGCGCAGGCGCGAGGAAGCGCTCACGGGCCTCGACGAGGCGGCGCTCTGCGACGAGCGAGAGAGCCCCGAGGATCACGCCATCGCTCGCCAGGAGGCGGCGCTGGTGCGGCAGCTCATCGAGAAGATCGGCGAGCGGTGCCGCGGGGTTTTCATCGCGTGCGAGCTCCTGGAGCGGCCGATCGCCGACGTCGCCCGAGAGCAGGAGATCCCGCTGGAGACGGCACGAAGTCGGCTGCGCCGGGCCTGGGAGGAGTTCGAAGAGGCGGCGGCCCGCTGGGAAGCGAGGCAACGAGGCCGCGGCGCTCGCCGGCTGCGCGCCGCGCTGTTCCCGCCCTGGCTCCTGGAGCGGTGTTCCTGGCGGCGAGGCGCTCCCGCGCGCTGGATGGCCCGAGGCTTCGCCGTCGCCTGCGCCGCGGCGCTCGGCGCGCTGGCCGTGGGCCCGATGGAGCCCGTCGAGCCTCTCCGCCCCTGCTTGACCCCCCTGCTCTCCAGGAGGACGACCGAGCCAGCGACCGGACAGGCCGCGCGGGACCCCGCCCAGCCGGCGCGCGTGAGCGGTGCGCTGGACGGGGCGGTGATGGCCCCTCCGGCGCTGGATGGGGTGGTGACGGCCGGTGCCGTCCCCGCCACGCCGACAGGCTGGCGAGCGGCGCAGCGCCGCCCGAGGATCAGCTCCCGCGAGCAGGAGCTGATCGCCCGCGCACGGACGGCCATGGCGGCCGGTGATGTCGTGTCGCTCGTCGAGGCGCGACGCCTGCTGGAGGAGCACGGGCGGAGATTCCCGCGCGGTCGCCTGGCGGGTGAACGCGAGGCGCAGCTGGCCGGGCTCAGGTGATGACCGCGCCATAGGCATCGCTGCGCACACGACGTGCGCCTTCGTCACGGAGGCGGCGCTGGACCACCGTGGTTCGCGGCCTTCGTCGTAGCGGATTGAGCGCCTCCTGAGAGGGCGTCGCGCGCCGAGCGACGCCCGCAGAGGAGCGATCGTGTCCGCGCGCGGACGAGCGTTCGCGCGGAGCATTCACGTTTCACCTGGAGGCGAGCCATGGAGCTCCTGGCGCTGCCCTCGCGAGGGGTGATGATGCATTCCATCAGAACACACGTCTTCGCCGAGGGGGCGGCTCCTCCGTCGCGGCACGACAGGTCGGTTCGTTCGAGCGCATCCGGCGCGCCTCGCACCGCGCAGCGGACGGCGGCGCAGCCGGGACCCCGGAGGAACGAGGTGAAGCCTGCCACGAGCCCGTCTCGGGCTCATGCGTTCCAATGCCTCCTTCAGGGAGAAACGATTCGGCGCGTTCGCCGGTGGCTCGCGCGGCTCCGTGTGCCCGAGCGCGATCGGCACGACCTGAGCCAGGATGTCTTCCTGGCGGCTGTCATGAGCTTCGGCAACTATGACCCCTCGCGTGGCCCGATCGGGCGGTGGCTGAACGGCCTCGCGGTGAACCTGGCTGCACGTTACCACGCGAAGGCTTCTCGGCGGCACGAGGTCATCACGGATCCCGTGGAGCTGAGCGAGGCCGGCGAGAGCGCGACCGCCCTCGAGCTCCTGCTCACAGCGGAGCGGCGGCGCCTGCTGAGATCACTCGTCCGGGAGCTGCCGTTCGAGCTGCGTTCGGTGCTGGTCCAGCGCGACCTCTACGAGATCCCCATGAGAGACATCGCCGAGACGAGAGACGTGCCCCTCAGCACGGCGTACAAGTGGCGCACGAGAGCGCTCCACGGCGCGCAGGAAGCGCTCGCGAGGCGCCTCGCTGCGGAGGAGGAGCGCACCACGAAGCCTCGGGTTCACACGCGACCGGGTGGCAAGGTGAAGCAGCGAGAGAAAGAGCAGCCTCGCGAAACCGGACCGGATTGCCGGCAGGCAGCTGGGCAGCCCCGGGAAACCGGATCCGGTTAGCGGCAGGCAGCTGGACAGGCTCGCGCTGCTCGTGCACGCCTACGATCAGACACGCCGGGCCATCGCCTACCTCCGCTGGAACGAGGGGGACGCCGACACGATCGCGCCGTCGCTGTACAAGGGCCGCGGCGGTCGCGCCGCGTCGTCGAGCGATACCGCCGAGGCGCCGGAGGACGGCGCCCCTGCTGGCCCGCCGGCGTCGCCGGGCGCCGCGCCTCCGGTCGTGCCGCGGGACACGGCGGCACCGGCGGTGTCCGGCGCTGCACCGCCCGGCGCGGCGGTGTCCGGCCCAGCGCCCAACGGCGCGTCGCCTGTCGCCTAGTACGACAGCGGTCTCCGCCCCCCTCTGCACCATCCAGAGCCGCAGCAGAGCGGCGGTCCCCCGCACAGGAGACACCGCCGGCGGGCGGCCGAGCTGCCGATTGTTGAGCCGTCGACGAGCGGCGATGCGACTGCTCCTTCAGACAATCCCTGCATGGGGGGCGATGTGCGCTCATGTACCTGCGATTTGCGTTGCCGCCAGCGTGCCTGACGTTGTGCTTTGCGCCCGTATACCTGGCCACGATGGCGGCCAGCACGGCGGGGTAGCGGCTACCGTGAGGACGAACAACGGTGTCACTCTTGCGCAAGCGGTGTTGTGCCGTTGATGGCCTCGCGAAGGCGTGCGAGCGCGCTTGAGCCCGTTCGCCATGGGCGCACCTGCGCTGCAACACCGGTGCTACGCACATTGACCGCGACTCACGCAGTCGTGTAGCTGTTCCTTGTCGATGCAGATCACCCTCGCCAGAGCCAGGCTGCAGGTCGCGCTGTTCGCCTTGTTGGCGGCCGTCGCGAGCGCCGGGCTCGCCGTCGAGGTGCTCAAGCCGATCCTCAATTTGAGGAGCCGCAGCGGCGTCGTCCCGCTGCTCTCGCTGAGCTACGAGCAGAACGTGCCCACGTGGTACACATCGTGTCTGCTGTTCACGTGCGCTCTCACCCTCGCGGCGATCGCCGCCGGTGCCCGCCGCGAGGGCCGGTTCGTGAAGCACTGGTGGGGGCTCGCCGCCGCGTTCCTCTACATCTCGTTCGACGAGGTCGTGCAGATCCATGAAGCGGCGAGCTCCTGGTTCGATCTGGGTGGGGTCCTCTACTTCAGCTGGGTGATCCCGGCGGCCGTCGTGGTGGCGGCGTTCGCGGTCGCGTACCTCAGGTTCCTCGCGCACCTCCCGCGCGGCACCAGGAACCGGTTCTTGCTCTCGGGCTGCATCTATGTCACCGGCGCGCTCGTCCTCGAGCTGCCGCTCGGGTACTGGACCGAACAGGCCGGGAGCAACAACCTCGTCTATGGGCTCATCGATTTCGTCGAGGAGTCGATGGAGATGCTCGGCGTGAATCTCTTCCTGCTCTCGCTCGTCGACCATCTCGGCGTGCAGGGGTGGACGATCGGCTTCTCGCAGGCAGCTCCGGAGCCGCGGCCCGCGGCGGTCGAGCGTGCGGCATGAGCGCCCGAGCCGAGCCCGCGTCTCCTGCGCTCCTCGCCTCACCGGGCAGCGAAGCGTACATCGTCAGCCGCTGGTACGACTGGGCGTTCTTCCTGCTCCCGCGTCGCCCTGCTGCACTTCTGGTACGACGGTTTCATCTGGTCCGTGACGCGCAAGCAGGTGTGAGGCGATCAAGCCTTCAAGGTGTCGCCAGAGAGGGTTGTATGCGAATCCAACGTTGTCTCCGCTCCGTGCTCTTCTCGCTCGCGGTCGCCTCCATGGCGCTCGCCTCGCCTGCCTGCAGCAAGCCGCCGCAGATCACGGCGGAGAGCATCGAGGACAACTGGGCGCTGACGGAGCAGCACGAGCCCGGCTCGGTCGTCATGACGGTAGCCCCGGATGGGAAGGTGACGGCGCTCGTCAAGGACCGCGATGGCAAGCCCATCGAGGAGGGCGTGTCGGGCAACCTCACGGTCAAGGTGCCTGGCAAGGAGGGAGCCCCCGCGACGGCAGAGCTCGTGCCGGAGCCCAAGGCGGGGGGAGTCCTGGTCGCCAAGATCCCGCCGCTCGAGGACGAGCTCACGGAGGTCGGCTACGAGCTCAAGGTCAAGGGTGAGCCGTTCAAGGGGGCGCTGCACGTGCCGCGCGGCGGAACCCGGGAGCTCCAGGAGAGCGCGAAGGAGAACCAGGCGCTCAAGGTCGAGGGGAAGAAGGGGCCGAACGGGGGCGTGCTCCAGCCCGTCGGGGACGACATCGTGGAGATCGTCGCGGACAAGGCGACGGGCGACGTGCGCGTGTACGTGCTGGATCTCGACCTCAAGCCGGTCCCGATCGGCCAGCGCGAGATCAAGCTCGCGATCCAGACGGCGTCGGGCCCGGACGTGCTCGTGCTCGCGCCCGGCCCCGATCGGCTCTACTTCACGGGCAAGCTGAAGGTGAAGGTCAACCCGACCAAGATCACGGTGGTGCTCAAGGACGGCGGGCGCACGCACGTGGTCCTCTGCAACTACCACCCACGCTCGGTGATCGTGGTCGGCGCGAGCGCGCCCGTGATCGGCATCCTGGTGGCCACCACGTGGGCCGTGAAGGTCAACGTCAAGCCGACCGTGGTGGTGCACGACGACGATGACGACGACGGCCGCCGGGTCATCGTCGTCCGCAAGGGAAAGGGCAAGTGGAAGGGCAAGGGCAAATGGCGCTGGAAGTGATGATGAAAGCGCGCCGCGCCGCGGCCCGCTTCACGATCCACGTTCCCGCGATCACGCAGTGAAGGTCTTCACCCGGAGGGACATCTCGCCATGACTGGCCAAAACGACGCATGTGAGGAGAAAGCTGGCTTCGGCGGCACGATCCCGTCGCGCGCCCTCTCTGCACGACGAGCCCTGTTCGCGCTCGCGTGCATCGGCTCCGTCAGCTGCGGCGGTGATGACGCGACGGGAACCCCGGATGATGTCGACGTCGCGGCGGGCGCCACGGCGATCGTGGCGATCGTCAACCCGGTGGTGAACACGCCCCACACGACGGGAGTTCCCGACGAGCTCGGGGACGCGCGCGATGGGCTCACGGTGACCGCCAGGCCGGGCGACAGCGACGTCACAGCGGACGGCGTCGCGGTCGTGGGCGTGGCGCCCGGCGGCATCGAGCTCGATGTCTCGGGAGCCAGCCTCGCGCATACGGTCCAGGCAGAGGGCGATGTCGTGGATGCGCCTGTCGCGTTCTCCGGGTCGGCTGCGGCCTTCTTCGACAACACGCCCATCCGCTACGCTGTCAGCGAGGCATCGGGCGCCATCTTCCTCGATCCGTCGGTGCCCCTGGCAGACATCGAAGGTCACCTGGCCGAGGACGATCGGGTCGTCGTGCTGCGCCCGGGTACGTACGTCGGCAGCATCACGATCACCGGGAAGGGCACGCTCCTCTACGGCGAGGATTTCCTCGATCGCGCGGTGGTCATCGACGGCAGCGTCACGGCGGCAGGCGAAGAGGTACGGCTGCGAGGCCTGACGATCACGGGCGATCTCACGTCGAGAGGCAACAATTTCGGGATCAGCTTCTCGCTCGTCCGGGGCAATGTCAGCATCACGGGCAACGCGGGGGCGTTCGTACGAAACGTGTTTTGTAGTGAGACGGTGGTGCCGTCGAGCAACGCGACGCTGCTCGACAACTACGGTGTCGCGCCGCTGGAAGCTCTGCCACCCGTCGTGTGCGACTGACCGCGGCAACGCGGCCCGCGGCCCCGAGTTGACCAGGACTCCAGATGACCACACGACGCGAGGAGCTCGCCGCTCCACCAAAGCTCGGGGGACGCCGTCGGTTCCGCCCCTGCATTCATCCACCCCGATCGGAGGACCCATGCGCCAGCACATTCGTACCCACCACGTAGTCGCTCTGTCGCTCCTCGCCCTCCTCTGGGGCGGAATCGCCGCATGCGGCGATGACCCCGCCGACGACTGCACGGTCGGCGATCCCAACGAGGGCCCGACGTGCGAGTGCAACGGCGCCGAATGCATTTGCCCCTCGTCCGGCGACTGCGCGATCTTCTGCACCGCCGAGTGCGGTCTCCAGTGCGCCGGCTCCGGGAGCTGCGACTTCGACTGCGGCCCTGACTGCGACGTCGCCTGCACCGGCTCGGGCAACTGTACGCTCACGGTCGGCCATGGCTCGACCGTGGACTGCACCGGGTCGGGCGACTGTGATGTGGTCTGCAAGGGCGACTGCGACGTGCGGTGCCCCGGCTCGGGAGACTGCGTGGTCCACTGCGAGCCCGGCGCGGTGTGTACGACAGACGGGGTGTAGCAGGCAGCCCCCGAGCTGACCGAGGCTCAAAATGGCCACATGATGCGGGGTACCTCGCCGCTCGACGGAAGCTCGGCGTACGCCGCCGGCTCGGTGCCTGCAAGGAACACCTCCTCGATCGCCCCCGCGGCGCCCGGCAGCGCGAGTTGACCGGTCGTCGCGTCGATCAGCACGCGCACGAGCCCGTCCGGCGGCGCGGCGAAGTCGGTGCGCGGTCTCGCCTTGTGTGCGTCCTGCATGAACGCGATGAAGGCCGGCAGGGAGGTCGCGCCGCCCGTCTCGCCGGCGCCGAGCGGGACGGCGTCATCGTAGCCCGTCCAGACGGCGCACGCGATGTCGGTCGAGTAACCCACGAACCACGCGTCTTTCGCGGCGTTCGAGGTGCCCGTCTTGCCCGCGACCGGCGTGCTCATGGATCGCGCGCGCTTGGCTGTCCCCGAGTCGACGACGGAACGCAGGAGGCTCGTCGTGATGTACGCCTCGGCTTCGCCCATCACCCGGCGCGCCGGCGCCGCGGCGGGCAGCGGCAGCGGCTGGCCGCCCGGGCCGATGATGCTGCGAATGAGCGCTGGATCGCGGTACGTGCCGCCCGCGGCGAACACGTTGAACGCACCGACCATCTCGAACGGCGTCACCTCGTATGCGCCGAGCGCCAACGACAGGTCCGCGCCGAGCTTCGACGTGACTCCGAGCGATCGCGCCCACTCGGCGACCTTGGCCGGCCCGAGCCGATCGAGGACCCATACGGCGGCAACATTGACGCTCTGGGCGAACGCTTCGCGCAGCCGGCGCGGCGCCTGTCCGTCGCTCTCGTCGTAGTTGTCGGGCCTGTATTTCCCGCCGAGCGCGGCTGGATCGGTCTCGAGGATGGACGCCGCGGAGAATGCCCGCGTCTGGATCCCGTAGCTGTACACGATCGCCTTGAACGTCGATGCAGGCTGGCGGCGCGCCGACCTTGCCCGGTTGAGGGCGCCGCGCACCGCGTCGTAGCCGCCGACGACCGCGAGCACCTCGGCCGTCCGGACGTCGAGGGCGACGAGCGCGCTCTGGGGCCCGAGCGCGAGTTCCAGCCGTCCGCTGCGCGGGTCGCCGCCGACAAAGGTGACGCGCACGACCTTGCCGATCTCGGCGAACTGGCTCGGGGGCAGGTTGCGTGGATTGTAGCGCGCCGCTCGCTCCAGCTTCACGACGCCCTGCGCCGTGCCCACGCGCACGGTGAGCGTGCCCGCCGCGTCGTCGGCCTTCGTGACCACGCCGTGGTAGACGCGCTCGCTGCCCTGCGTGGGAGCTCCTTCGAAGGGGGCCGGATCTCCCTTGCCACGCTTCAGCGGGGCGATGAGCCCGCGGCGCGCGGCGTACGCGTCGAGATTGCTGCGCACCGCCGCTCTCGCGGCCCTCTGCAGCGCCGGATCGATCGTGGTCGTCACGGTGTACCCGCCACGGTTGGCCTGCGGGCCGACCGCGGCGACCAGCGCGCGCTCGACCTCGGCGACGACCTCGGGCGCCAGCTCGGAAGCGTGTTCCGGCGGGGGAGCCAGGGCGATCTTCTGGCGAGCGGCGGCGTCCACGTCGGCGCGCGATACGAACTTTTTGTCGCCCAGCTGCTGGAGCACGTAGCTGCGCCGCTCCTCGGCGCGGGCGAGGTCCACGCGCGGAGAGTAGATGCTGGGCCCCTTGACCAGGCCTGCGAGCAGGGCCGCTTCGGCGAGCTGCACGTCTCGAACGCTCTTCCCGAAGTAGTACCGCGCGGCTTCCTCGACGCCGTAACGCCCGTGCCCGAAATAGATGTCGTTGAGATAAAGCTCCAGGATCTCGTCCTTCGTGAGCTCCTGTTCGATGCGGCGCGCGAGGATGAGCTCACGGATCTTGCGCGCGAAGGTGCGCTCCGGCGTGAGGAGCACGTTCTTGATCACCTGCTGGGTGATCGTGCTGCCTCCCTGGCGGGCCTGCGCGGACCGCAGGTTCACGAGGAGCGCCCGCAGGATGCCGAGGTAGTTCAGCCCCTCGTGCTTGTAGAAGTTCGCGTCCTCCGCGGCCAGAACGGCGAGCCTCATGCTCGCCGGCACCGCCGAGATCGGGACGACGGTGCGTCGCTCGACGAAGAGCTCCGCGAGCGGTGTCCCGTCGCGCGCGAGGATGCGCGTGACCTCCGGCGGACGATAGCTCCTCAGCTCCGAGGTCCGCGGCAGGTCGTGGCCGTAGTACCAGAGGAGCCCCGCAAACATCAGCAGACCGAGGCCCAGCAGCGTCGAAGCGGCCATCGCGATGCGCCACGCCCATCGCCGCAAGCGTCGTTTCCACTGGACCTTTCGCGGGCGCGGATGTCCCTGCTCCCGCGCCCGGCGGGCCGCCACGGCGCGCTCGATCGCGCTCGACAGAGCACCCAGCGCCGATGCGATCCGACCAGCGGCCCTCGCGAGCCGCCGCGCCGGCAGCGCGCCTTGTACGGCCGGCTGGGCGGAGGCATCGGCCGGCGACGACCGTGCGGCGCCGCCCCCGGGCGGCGGCGACCACGGTAGCGTCGGTCGCTCCGGTCCGGCCTGGCGAGCCCCCTCTTCGGGGATCGGCGGGGTGGCCTGCGGCGAGCGCACCCAGAGCTGTGTCGCGGGCTCCCCCACCGCCGCTTCGTCACGGCGGGGATCCTCGCCGCGCGGCGAGGGGGACGCGAGGTCGTCACGACGGCCGAACCGGTCCATGTCCATCCAACTCCTCCGCGGTGCGGGCCGAGCGCGCGTGCCGCGGCGCCCTCCTCGCAGACGCCATGAGAGCAGCGCATGAGCGCGACGCGACGATCAGTCGGGGCATGGGGCCCCGCACGCGATGACGTTGCCAGGACAGGCTTCTATCTGCCCGAGACACGTGCCGATGACGCAATCGGATCCAGGCGTGCAGTACACCAGACAGGGAGCGCTCGTCATGCAATTGACCGAGCAATCGCCCTCGCACCAGATCTTGTGCATCCCCGATCCCATGCAGTTGACCAGCGCGTCCCGGCGCGCCCCGATGTCGCAGACGGTCCCGTCCTGACAAGCAATCTGGCACGCTTCATCACACACGTGATCGCAGTCGTTTGTCTGCATACAGCTGGCCCGCTGCGACGCGCCGCGCCCCTGCTCGGGGCCGGGGCTCGGTGAGTCAGGGAGGCGAGCTCTCGTGTCGCCCTTCTTCTCGGGGCCGGGCTCCGGAGCCTTCGCCAGGAGGCGATCCGCCGCCGGACCGCCGGGAACCTTGGCGGGCGGTGAGGCCGCCGGTCGCTGCGCGCCGGTCGCCCCCGGCGATCTCGCGTCGGGCTCGACGTTCACCGCACGGAGATACACGGCGGCGAGCACGCCCGCGGCGAGCAGCGGGAACGCCAGCACGGCCCATCGCAGCCTCCGTCCACGTACCGTGGTCGGCGTCCACTGCGTCGCCTGGGTGAACGCCGATGCCGCCGGCGCGGGGGCACGAGCCGGAGCGACGGCCGATCCGCCGCCCGGGGCGCCCTGCGCGCTCGACGCATTCGGGACGCTGGCGATGGAGACATCGCGGAGGACGCTCCCCATGCCACCCGCCGGCGGCGGGGCGGGATGCAGACCACCGGCGCCCGCGGCGCGCACCGGTACGGCCGAGGAAGGGGCGAGCCCCTGGGGTATCCACACCGTCGTGGCGGTGCTGAGCGGATCCGCCGCGGGGGCGGGAAGCCCGGCCGCGCCGAACCGCAGAGCAAAAGCGGGCGGCTGACCGGCCAGGACCGCGCGCACGTCCTGCTGCATGACCGTCGCGCTCGGGTAGCGCTCGCCTCGATCGAACGCGAGCGCGCGATCGACGACGGTACACACCCACGGCGGGGTCTCCGGAGCGACGCTCGCGAGCGGCGGCGCAGGCAGCGTGGCCATCCTGACGACCAGATCGGTGTCAGAGCTCGCGTCATGGATGCGCCGCTTCGTGATCAGACGGAACATCGTCGCTCCGACAGCGAACAGGTCGGCACGCGCGTCGATCTCGTCGCCTCTGACTTGCTCCGGTGGCATGTAGGCGACCGTGCCGAGCGTCGTTCCCGTGCGCGTCCGAACGTAGTCGGCCGCGGCCTGCCTGACACGGGCGACGCCGAAGTCGAGCACCTTCAGGCGCCCGTCGCGGAGGCGGAACAGGTTGTCTGGCTTGATGTCGCGGTGGATGATGCCGTGCGCGTGGGCCGCTGCCAGCACGTCCAGCAGCCCGTCCACCATGGCCAGCAGCTCGGCCATGTCCATCCTGCCGAGGCGCCTGGCGTACCCGGCGAGCGACTCACCGTCGAGCAGCTCCATGACGAGGAACGGGCAGCCGTCCGCCGTCGCGTCGATATCGCGTATTTCCACCGCGCCGGGATGGACGAATCGATTGACGGCTTGCGCTTCCTGATCGAACCGCGCACGCAGCTCGGGCATGCGCGCGATCTCGGGGTGGAGGATCTTGATGGCATCTCGCCGCCCGATCTTGTGCACGCCGACGTAGACGGCGGCCATGCCGCCCGAGCCGAGCAGCCGCTCGATCGTCCACTTCCCGCACAACACGGCGCCGACTCTGCGCTGCAGTTCCTGGTCGTCCATATCCGGGTTCAAGGTTGCCAGTTTGCCGAACGGAGCCCTCGCGGCGCGCCAGCGCCGCCCTGACCGTCGCCCATCCTAGCCGATTGGCCGTGGCGCCGTGGCCGCGCGACCTCGTCGTGACCGCGCGACCCGCGGCGTGCCGTCCCGGGTGCGTCGCCGGCCGAGCGCGGCCGCAGGCCGACCAGGCCGACAAAAAGGCCCGAGTCGAGACCAGCGCCCTGCCCGAGGCGCGCGTGTCGCGCGGCGAGGGAGCGTGACCGTGGATCCGCCCGAAGACCGGTGGTACCGTCGCCGCGATGTCGGGGAGCGTGGATCAGCTCGAGGAACACCGCTCGGCGCTCACCGGGCACTGCTACAGGATGCTCGGCTCCGTGGTCGACGCCGACGACGCCGTCCAGGAGACCATGGTGCGCGCCTGGCGGAGCCTCGACAAGTTCGACGGGCGGTCGTCGCTGCGCACCTGGCTGTACCGCATCGCGACGAACGTCTGCCTCGACGCGCGGGCCGATCGCGCGCGCCGAGCGCGCCCCATCGAGGAAGGCCCGGTCGGCACCGTGGACGACGAGCTCCAGACGCGCCCGCGCACGCACTGGCTGGAGCCCGTCCCCGACGCGCACGCCCTCCCGGCGGACATCGACGCCGCGGAGCGGGTGGTGCTCCGCCAGAGCATCCGCCTCGCGTTCGTCGCGGCGCTCCAGCACCTGCCGCCGAAGCAGCGCGCCGCGCTCCTGCTCACGGAGGTGCTCGGGTGGTCCGCCGCGGAGGTCGCCGACAGCCTCAGCACCTCGGTCGCCGCGATCAACAGCGCGCTCCAGCGCGCGCGGGCGACGCTCGCGAGCCGCGATCTCGACGACGTGCGCGCCACGCTGCCGGAGCCGCAGTCCGCCTTGCTCGACCGCTACGTCACCGCCTTCGAGCAGTACGACGTGGACCGGCTCGCGGCGCTGCTGCACGAGGACGCGACCCTGTCGATGCCGCCTTTCACCCTCTGGCTTCGCGGCCCCGACGCCATCCGCGCGTGGCTGCTGGGCCCGGGCGCGGGCTGCCGCGGGTCGCGGCTCGTGCCGACGGCCGCCTGCGGCTCGCCGGCGTTCGCCCAGTACCGCCCGGCGCCGGAGGGCGGCCACCGGGCCTGGGCGCTCATCGTGCTCGATCTCGCGGAGGACCGCATCACCGGCATGACGTCCTTCCTCGACACCGAGACGATCTTCCCGCGGTTCGGCCTGCCGCTCGAGCTCCCCGCGTAGCCCCCGCGCCCGGCCGGATCGGGGCGGCGATCTTTTTTTCCGGTCGACCGATGAGTCCCCGCGCAGGCGGGGGTCTATGGGGTGAACTCCGGCACGACGGCCCGCATGACCGCGATCGTGGCCGGCATCACCCGGCATCCATGCTCGAACAGGAGAAGAGGACCATGACAACGAACAGCGCCCGCAAGATCTTCGTCAACCTGGCCGTCAGCGACCTGAAGCGGTCGATGGAGTTCTTCGCGAAGCTCGGCTTCGAGTTCAACCCGCAGTTCACGGACAACAACGCCGCCTGCATGATCGTCAGCCAGGAAGCCTTCGTGATGCTCCTCACGGAGCCGTTCTTCAAGGGCTTCACGAAGCGGGAGATCTGCAACACGCGCACGCACACGGAGGGGATGTTCGCGCTCTCGTGCAGCAGCCGGGCCGAGGTCGACGAGATCGTGAAGAAGGCGATCGCGGCGGGCGGGTCGCACGCCATGGATCCGCAGGATCACGGCTTCATGTACGGCTGGAGCTTCTACGACATCGATGGTCACCACTGGGAGGTCGTCTGGATGGCCCCCGAGGCGATCCAGTCGTAGCCCTGCCGGCGCGCGCTCGCTCACGCGCGCCGCTCGGCGAGCACCTGACGCAGCGTCGCGCCGCCCACGGGCTTCGTGAGGTGCAGGTCGAAGCCGGCCTGCCTCGACCTGGCCTGGTCCTCGGGTCCACCGTAGCCCGAGATCGCCACAAGGCAGAGCGCGCCGCCCCCGGGCGCGGCCCGCGCCCGGCGGGCGACCTCGTGGCCATCGATGTCCGGCAGGCCGATGTCGATGAAGGCCACCTCGGGGCGCAGCTCCAGGAGCTTCGTCACGCCGTCCAGCCCGTCCACCGCCACCGTCACCTCGTGCCCCAGCGCCTCGATGAACTCGCTCATCACCCGGCGCACGTCCTCCACGTCCTCCACGACGAGCACCCGGCGCCGCTCGGCGGCCTCCGCCGGCGGCGGGGCGGCGGGCGGCTCGGCGCCGGGCGCGAGCGGGGGCGCCGCGCCGGGCGCGAGCTGCGGCGCCGCGCCCCGGCCGAGCGGAAGGCGCACGATGAACTCGCTGCCCAGGCCCGGTCCGGCGCTCTCCGCGACGACGCTGCCGCCGTGCATCTCCACCAGCCGCCGCACCAGCGTGAGCCCGAGGCCCAGGCCGCCCGTGCTGCGGTCGATGGTCTGATCGACCTGCGTGAAGAGCTCGAACACCCGCTCGAGCATCGCCGCCGGGATGCCGCGGCCCGTGTCGCGCACCCGCAGCACGGCCTCGGGCGCGGCGCCCGCCGCCTCGCGGGTCAGCCGCACCGAGATGGCTCCCTCCGGCGGCGTGTACTTCGCGGCGTTCGTCAGGAGGTTCGTGACCACCTGCTCCAGCCGCGTGGCGTCGGCCCGCATGCCGAAGTCCCCCGGCCCGACCTCGACCGAGAGCGCGTGGCGCCGCGCCTCCACGGCCGGGCTCACCGCGGCGGCGGCGTTCCGCACCGCCGCCGCGAGATCGACGTCCTCCAGGCGCAGCTCCACCTCAACTCCACGCCGATACACTGGGGGCGCCTCGTCCGCCGCGAGATCGACGTCCTCCAGGCGCAGCTCCACCGTGCCGCGCGTGATGCGCGACACGTCGAGCAGATCGTCCACAAGGCGCACCAGGTTGCCCACCTGCCGCCGGGCGATCTCGCGGTAGCGCGCCGATCTGGGCGCCTCGCCCGCGAGATCGCCGAGCAGCGTGAGCGACAGGCTGATGGCGGCCAGGGGGTTTCTGAGCTCGTGCGCGAGCATCGCGAGGAACTCGTCCTTGCGCTGATCGGCGAGCCTCAGCGCCTCGACGAGCGCCTCCACGCGCCGGCGGGCGCTCACCTGGTCGGTCACCTCGAAGGCGAACACGAAGATGCCCTCGATCGCCCCGTCGCGGTCGCGCATCGGCTGGAAGACGAAGTTGAAGAAGCGCTCCTCCGTCGTGCCGTCGCCCTTGCGATCGAGCCGCACGGCGAGCTCCCTTCCCACGTAGGGCTCACCGGTGCGGGTCACGGTGTCCAGGAGATCCAGGATGGATTGCCCCGCGAGCTCGGGCAGGGCGGCCAGGATGGGCTTGCCCACCTGCGCTCGCCCGCCGACGAGCTGCTGGTAGAGCGGATTGACCACCTCGAAGACGTGCTCCGGCCCGCGGAGGATCGCGATGGGCCCCGGGGCCTGCATGAAGAGGTCGTTCAGGTACTGGCGCTGCCCCTCGGCTTCCCGCCGCCGGCGCGCGAGCTCCACGTGGATGCGGACCCGCGCGAGGAGCTCCCGCGCGGAGAACGGCTTCACGAGGAAGTCGTCGGCGCCGGCCCCGAGGCTGTCGACGCGCACCTCCTCGCCCGCGCGCGCGGAGAGCATCATCACGGCGACGCCGCGGGTGCGCTCGTCGGCGCGCAGCGCCTTGAGCAGGCCGAAGCCGTCGAGCCGCGGCATCATCACGTCGGTGAGCACGAGGTCCGGGACGTGGGCGCGGGCGCTCTCCAGCGCGGCCTGACCGTCGGCCACGGCCTCGACCGTCCACCGCTCGTCGAGGAGTAGCCGCTGCACGTAATCGCGCATGTCCGCGTTGTCGTCCGCGACGAGGATGTGCCCCGGCTGCTTCGGGGCCGGGCGCCCCTCCGCCGGCAGGGCATCCGGAGCCCGCTCGTCGCGTTCCCACTGCGCGGCCTCGTCGAGGAAGGGGGCCGCGCCGCGCCCCTCCGCGGCCGGCGCGGGGGCGAGGTCGATGCGATCCGCGGGCAGGTGCGCCTTCCCGAGCGGGATGGCGACCGAGAAGCGGCTGCCCGCGCCGAGGCGGCTCTCCACGGCCACGCTGCCGCCGTGGAGCTTCGCGAGCTCCCGCACCAGCGCGAGGCCGATGCCGCTGCCCTCGTAGCTGCGGCCCCTGGCCCCCTCGACGCGGTAGAACCGATCGAACACGCGCGGCAGCTCCTCCTCCGGAATGCCGGTGCCCGTGTCCTCGACCGCCAGGACGATCCGCCCCCCGGCCTCCTCCAGCGTCACCCGGACGCCCCCCGAAAACGTGAACTTGAAGGCGTTCGAGACGAGGTTGAGCACGATCTTCTCCCAGAGCTCGCGGTCGACGTAGGCCGGCTCGGAGAGGGGCGGGCACTCCACCGTGAGGGCGAGGCCGGCCCGATCCATGAGCGAGCGGAACGAGCTCGCGAGCTCCGCGGTGAAGGAGCCGAGATCGGTAGGCTGGTAGCTGGCCCGGATGCGGCCCGCCTCGATGCGCGAGAAGTCGAGCAGCGTGTTGACGAGCCGGAGGAGCCGGAGGCTGTTGCGGTAGACGATCGCGAGGCGGTCGCGCTGCGGCGCGGGCAAGGGGTGCTCGGCGTCCGAGAGGCCGTCCTCGACGGGGCCCAGGATCAGCGTGAGCGGCGTGCGGAACTCGTGGCTGATGTTGCTGAAGAACGCCGTCTTGGCGCGGTCGAGCTCGGCGAGCGCGTCCAGCCTGCGCCGCTCCTCCTCGCTGGCCCGGGCGTTCTGCAGCGCCGCCGCGCCGTGGCCGGCCAGGAGCCGCAGGAAGCGGCGGTAGTCGTCGTCCAGCACCAGCCGGGGGCTTACGCCCGCGACGAGGAAGCCGGCCGGTCGGCCTCCGGCGCCGGCGCGGGGGAGCGGCAGCACCACCGCCTGGCGCGCGGCCTCCGGCCACGGCCCTCCCGGAAGGGGGCCGACGCGCGCGGGCAGCGCCGACAGCTCCACCTCCACGTCCTCGCGCAGGGCGCGATGCAGCGGCCACACCGCGCCGGCCGCCGCGCCGAGGCCCACCGTGGCCGGCGCCGCCGCGTGGTCCGGGTCGAGCCCCGCGGTCCCCGCGAGGCGGGCGTGCGCGCCGTCATCGTCGACGAGATAGAGCAGGGCGAAGGGCACGTCGCGCCCGTCCTGCGCCAGGGTCTCCATCATCACCCGGCAGACCTCATGAACGCTCCTGGCGTCAGCCGCCCTCGCCGCCAGCGCCCCGAGGACCTGCAGCCGCCGCTGGCCGAGGATGTACCCCGTGCTCTCGGAGCACGCGACGAGGATGCCCGCGACGGCGCCGCTCTCGTCCCGGAGGGGGCTCTGACCGTAGCTGAAGTAGCACTCCTCCATGAAGCCGTGCCGATCGAGGGCGAGCAGGCCATCGCGGACGTAGGTGGCCTCTCCCGCGAAGGCCTTCTCGAGCATCGGCCCGAGGATGTCCCAGATCTCCTTCCAGCACTCGCGGCCCGCCTGGCCCATGGCGGCCGGGTGCTTCTTGGATCCGAGGATCGGGCGGTAGGCGTCGTTGTAAAACTGGATGAGCTCCCGACCCCACCAGAGGAACATGGGGTGTTCGGACGAGAGCAGGATGGACAGCGCGGTCCGCAGCGACTCGGGCCATGCCTCGACCGGGCCCAGCGCCGTCTGCGACCAGTCGATCGAGCGTATCAGCGCCCCCATCTCCCCGCCGCCCGCGAGCGCGCCGCAGGCCGGATCCGGCCCGGCCCCGGCGCTCGCTTCCTCGACGCGGCCCGCGCCGGTCCGCTCCTCGACGCGGTCGCGCTGGCCGGTGAGCTGTCTCGTCATGGGGAACACCTGCTTTTTTACCACGGCCGAGTCCAGCCATCCTCGGCGCCGTCACGCTGGGGACGCTCGCTTGCCTGCCTCAACGACCCTCTCGATGCGTACCGCGTCGATACGCCGGCCCAAGCCCCATCGGGGCGGCTGAATTTCCTTGACACCGCAATCACTCAGCCGGCCTCGGGGCAGGATGCCTCTCTTGCCCTCGTGAAGCGCGCACATGAGCTCGCCGCCTCCCACCGCCGAATGAAACTTTGCAGAGCTCCGCAAAGCCCACTCCGGCCGGAGCGCTTGCTCGAGCCGAGCGAGCGGTCTAAGCTGCTTCACATAGCTTCGGAGGCCGAAACAGGCCCCCCATTACAAGAGGAGCGTCCATGCGCCGTCTCAGTCCTGCTGCCCGCGTTCGTTACTTCTTCGCTGCCCTGACGGCAGGCACCGCGATGTTGGGAACCACTGCCCTGCTGGTCCCCTCGAGCGAGGCGGCGCCCGGGGGAAACTGCACCTATTACAGCGACGAGAGCTACACCACCGTCGTCGGCCAGTACGGCCGCGACTGCTGCAACAACCGGATCGCGTGGGGCACCACGACGCAGCACTACGAGTGCGGCGGGTGCTTCACCTGCACCCCGCCTCCTCGCTGAGGGCGGCGCCCCGGTGACCGCGCGGCCGGCTCGATGACAATCGCCGGCCACGATCGTTCAGCTTGCGAGAGGAATTGAACAGGGAGACGGGGAGATTGGTTGGATTTTTCTCCCCGTCTCCCCGCCTCCCTGTGAATTTCCCGAAATTCTGGGGGATGCTTCAGGTCGGCATGAACAAGAACCGTTCTTCTCGATGGCTGTACGGCACAGCCTGGATCGCGCTCGGAATCGGCGTGCGTGGTGAGCGATCGAGCTCGAGGTCTGCCTGCGCCAGAGGCGGCCATCCCTCCGACACGGCCTCTGCGCCGCGGGCTCGGCGGAGAGCTCCGCCGGGCCCGCGACCAGGAGTATCCCGGCGCGCGGCCGCTGTACAGGCGTCGCGCGGCGAGCAGGAGGCGGGGCCAGGCTCGCCCCCGCCGCGCGGCGCCCAGGGCCTCACAGGGCGCGCCTGACCTCGTCGGAGAACCTCACCGCCTCGCGGAGCACGTGATCGGCGAGCGTCGGATCGATGATGCTCTTGATCTGCCCCGTCTCGATGCCCTGCTCCGCGGCCGACTTGAAATCGATGACCTCGTCGGCCATCGTCGCGAGCTGCCCGCTGTCGACGCGGAACGCGTGCGCCTGGTACATCTGCCCGGCGCGCGCGGTCGCCTGGTCGATGAGCGCGCGCTCCTGCGGGTCGAGCAGGTGCGCGATGAACTCGAGGTGATCCGCCATGATCGTCGTCCAGAACGCCGAGACCTCGTCGCTCTGGAGCGCGATGTCGCCGTACGCGAGCCGATCGAGCCGGGCGACGAAGCGCTCGGCCTCCCGCGCGATGTGGTCGAAGAAGAGCGGCCAAACGAGGCTCCGGAGCGAGCCGCTCTCCTGCGCGCGCTGCATGCGGCGCTTGTACTCGATGAAGCGCTGGACGCTCGACCGCGTCGAGGTGAGGAGCGAGGAGATCCCGTAATCGCCATACCCCCGGTCGCGCGCCGCGAGGAAGTGCCTGGCGAAGAGGTTCTGGTACTGCCGCGCCTCGTCCCGGGGCCCGCGGAGATGGTCGCCGGGCATGAGCAGCGCGATGAAGAACGCATGTTCCATCATCTGGTCCGTCCAGAAGAGGACCTCCGAGACGGCGTGCGCTGCATAGCCGGCGCCTGGGGCGGGCAGGAAGACCGGCTTCCTCGAGCGCCGGTCGACCGAGATGCCGGGCGTATAGGCGGCCCCTGCCGGGAGGGCGAGGGGCGCGATCGACTCGCAGACCGCGTAGCTCTTGTCGGGCTGCGCGAGGCTCGGTGTGGCGAGCAGCGAGACCCCCGCGGTGGCCATCGCGCCGCCGGCGAATTGCCGGCGTCCAAGTTTCCCTTGCGGAACACGCTTCTCCATCGACGCTCCTCCAGGTTCATGCATCCGTGAGAATCGGAGCGCGAGGGTGCATGTCCCGCGCCTGAGCCAAAGAGTCGACTCGCAGGGCGGTCCGCCGGCGCGCGCTTCACCGATCACGACGGCCGGCGACGCGCGGAATCACCACGCCCGAGCGCTTCGTCAGCAGAGAGGTCGCGTGGGGGCGCGCCGGACGTCATCCGCGGAATCCGCCCGTGATGGGCCGCCCTGCGATCGGCGACCTGCGAAGACGACGCACATCTCCCCTCCTCCGCCGACTACCTGCGACCATGGAGCACATCGCACCGCGGAGGACACACGCTCGCGACGACGGACCTGCACACTCCCGCTGGCGCCGCAGGCGTACCTACACCCACACGCGGCCGTCCCTTGTGTCGGGGTTCGGATTTTTTCGCTATCGTCGCCCGGGATGTCGAGGACCCGCCCTCGGCTCCGACAACCCCACGAACGCGCGCCCGATCCCGGGGCGACAGCGAAGAGAAGGAGCCGATCATGAAGTACATCCTGATGATGAACACCCCGAGCGGGGGGCCGTACCAGGTCGCCAACTGGCAGCAGAAGGACTTCCAGGCGCACATCGCGTTCATGAAGAGCTTCCACAGGAAGCTCAGCGCGTCGGGCGAGCTCGTGGCGGCCGAGGGCCTGGCGGGGCCCGACCAGGCCAAGCTCGTGCGCGCTGGCAAGGACGGCGCGCCGATCACCGACGGGGTGTTCCCGGAGACCAAGGAGTTCCTCGCCGGCTACTGGATCGTGGAGGTCGAGAGCCCCGAGCGCGCGTACGAGATCGCCGCGCAAGCGTCCGCCGCGCCCGGCCCCGGCGGCGCGCCGCTCAACATGGGGATCGAGGTGCGCGAGGTGATGAGCGCGCCGCCCCGCGATCTCTAGTGACCTCTCCGTCCCAGGGCGCCACGGCCGAGCGCCTGCTGCGCGATCTCGCGCCGCAGGTGCTCGGCGCCGTCATGCGGCGATTCCGAGATTTCGGCGCCGCGGAGGACGCGGTCCAGGAGGCGCTGATCGCGGCGGCCTCGCAGTGGCCGCGCGAGGGCGTGCCCGACGAGCCGCGCGCCTGGCTGATCCACGTGGCGTCGCGGCGCATCGCCGATCACGTCCGGAGCGAGGCGGCGCGCCGCCGCCGCGAGGCGATCGTGGTCAGCCTCGTGCCGCCCGAGCTGCAGATCGCCCTCGCCGCCGACAGCGACGAGGCGGCGCTCGAGGACGACACGCTCACCTTGCTGTTCATGTGCTGCCACCCCGCGCTGTCCACGCCGTCCGCGATCGCGCTGACCCTGCGCGCCGTCGGCGGCCTGACGACGGCCGAGATCGCAAGGGCGTTCCTGGTCCCGGAGGCGACCATGGCGCAGCGGATCAGCCGGGCGAAGCAGAGCATCAAGGCGTCCGGCGTGCCCTTCGAGCGGCCGACGCCCGAGGCGCGCACAGCGCGCCTCGGCGCCGTCCTGCACGTGCTCTACCTGATCTTCAACGAGGGCTACACCTCGAGCTCCGGCCCCGCGCTGCACCGCGACGATCTGTCGGGCGAGGCGATCCGCCTGACGCGCGCCGTGCACGCGCTCCTCCCGGACGACGGCGAGGTCGCGGGCCTCCTCGCGCTCATGCTCCTGACCGACGCGCGGCGCGCGGCGCGGACAGGGCCTCTGGGCGAGCTGATCCCGCTCGCGGAGCAGGATCGGGGCCTGTGGGATCAGCGCGCGATCGCCGAGGGCGTCGCGCTCGTCACGGCGGCGCTGTCCAGGGGCTCGGTCGGCGCCTACCAGCTGCAAGCCGCGATCGCGGCGGTGCACGACGAGGCAGCGCGGGCCGAGGACACGGACTGGCCGCAGATCCTGGCGCTGTACGGCGTGCTGATGCGGATGTCCGACAACCCGATGGTGGCGCTCAGCCACGCGATCGCGACCGCCATGGTGCACGGCCCCCGGGCGGGGCTCGATCTGCTGGACGCGCTCGACGCCGACGCGCGCCTCTCGGGTCATCACCGCCTCGACGCCGCCCGCGCGCACCTCCTGGAGCGGGCCGGCGATCACGAGGCGGCGATCGCGCACTACAGGCGCGCGGCCAGCCGCACGACGAGCATCCCGGAGCAGAGCTATCTGGCGACGCAGGCGGCCCGGCTGAGCGACGCGCTGAAGTAGCGCGCCGCGCGGCGCGCGCAGAGGCCGCAGCGGTGTCCGGCGAGAGAGGAGCGGTACAGCGGACCTGCCGGCGGCGAGCGCTCAGCCGTTCACCAGCTCGCCGGCGAGGCGGAGCGCCGCCGCCAGATCCTCCGCGACGTACATGCGCTGGTACCGCTCCGGGAGGCGCGCCTTGTCGAAGATCTCGCGCGGCCTGGGCAGCGGACCGGCCAGGATCACCGCCTTCTGGCGCCGCGCGAGCCCGTCGAGCGCGTTCTCGAGGGCGACGAACCCCGTGCTGTCGATGAACGGCACCTTGCCGAGGTCGAGGATCATCACCTCGTAGCTGTCCCCGCGGATGGCGTGCAGCGCCGCCATCGCGTTCTGGGCGGCGCCGAAGAACAGCGGGCCGTTGATCTCGTAGAGGGCGACCCGCCTCGGGAGCTCGACTTCGCTCGATCCGCCGGCGGCGTCCAGCACCGTCCGGCTCCCTGTCAGCTCGGCCATCCGGCGCATGAAGAGGATGGCGGCGAGGATCACGCCGGCCGACACGGCGATCACCATGTCGAGGAGGACGGTGAGACCATAACAGGTCAGGAGCACGAACACATCGCTCCTCGGCGCGAGCCTCACGATGCGGATGAAATGGTGGAGCTCGGACATGTTCCACGCGACGAGCAGCAGCAGCGCCGCCAGCGACGCCATGGGGACGTAGGCCACGAGCGGGGCGAAGACGACGATCGACAGGAGGACGACCACGGCGTGGGTCGCGGACGCGATCGGAGAGCGCGCGCCGGCCCGGATGTTCGTGGCCGTCCGCGCGAGCGCTCCGGTCGCCGCGATGCCGCCGAAGATCGGCGCGACGATGTTCCCGATACCGAGGCCGATGAGCTCCGAGTCCGGATCGTGCTTGGTCCCTGTCATGCCGTCGGCGATGACCGCCGACAGCAGCGATTCGATGGCGCCGAGCATGGCGATCGCGAAGGCGGCGGGGAGCAGCTCCCTCACGAGCTCGAGCGAGAGCCCATCACCCCACGGCAGCGAGGGCGTCGGGAGGATCGACGGGATGCCGGCGATCTCCACGCCGAAGGCGGTGGAGCGAAAGCGGCTGCCGATCGTCGCCACGGAGAACGCGGGGTAAACCGCGTCGACGGCCGCCACGGCGAGCGACACGACGGTGATGGCGATGAGGGGCGCCGGCACCTTCTTGATGACGCGGGGGACGAGCAAGAGCAGGGCGAGCGTCGATGCGGCGACGGCAAGCTCGAAGAGGTCGGCCGTCCCGCGCGCGGCCCACAAGGCCGCCACCTTGGCGGTGTAGTGCTCCGGGAGCGGCCCGGCCTGGAGGCCCAGGACGTCCTTCACCTGGAGCGTCGCGATCACGGTGGCGATCCCGGCGGTGAAGCCCGTGGTCACCGGGTACGGGATGTACTCGATGAGCCGGCCGAGCCGCGCGAGCCCCATGATCACGAGCAGCACGCCGGCCAGGAGCCCCGCCGTCATCAGCCCGGACAGCCCGTGCTCCGCCACGATGGGCGCGAGGATCACCACGAACGCCGCCGTCGGGCCGGTGACCTGGAACTTGCAGCCGCCCAGCAGCGCCACGAGCGCGCCGGCCACGATCGCCGTGTAGAGCCCGTGCTGAGGAGGAGCCCCCACCGCGATGGCGAGGGCCATGGAGAGAGGGAGCGCCACGACGCCGACGACGGTGCCCGCCAGGAGGTCGGCCTGGAGATCCCCGAGGCCGTACCCCTTGGCAAGGCAGCGCCGGAGCGCCGACGCCACCGGGATCCGATACCGCGCCGGAGCAGGCTGCGAGGTGGGCGGCCGGGGCGCTTCGCGGCCCTGGCCTGGCCGGTCGATCGCAGCGACGCGCTCGGATCGGAACGACATCGTCACACCTCCATCGGATGCTCGTGGATGTCGAGCAACATCGGATACTGAGCAACATCGGTGCCACGCGGCGATGTCCTCTGTTGGTCGCTCGATGCGCGCCGTTTCACGTCGGAGCGCGGGCTCGAACCGCGTTTACGACGAATCGTCGCCATGAATTTCTTGTGTACCGGATATAACGACAACTTGACGCGGCCATCGAGCCCGTCGCCGTCGTGCCGTATCACGGGCGCTCGGCGAGCCGCAGTGCTCACCCTGCCCACCCCGCTCATCTCGCGGTCCACGGCGGATGATAGACTCGCTCGGGCATGCCGTCTTCTCCGTCGCGGCCCACGGTGTCCACGGCCCTCGCCGGCCGGGTGATCTCGTATGCCGCCTCTCGCGGCCTCCGCCGCGGCGATCTTCTCGAGGTCGCCGGCGTCTCCGCCGAGTCGCTGACCGACGCGGACAGCCGCTTGCCGGTGACGTCGTTCGACGCGCTGTGGGCGCACGTGGTACGCGCGCTCGACGATCCCGGGGCGCCCATCCGCCTCGCCGCGCAGACGCGCATGGAGGAGATGCATGTCATGGGCTTCGCGGTCATGACGAGCACGAGCGCCCGTGAGTCGCTCGACCGTGTCGACCGCTACATGGTGCTCCTGGCGGATACGCCGCGCTGGGTGACCGATACTACGACGGACCGGGACGCGCCGTTCGCGGAGCTGCACCGCTCGCCCCGCTTCACGCTGGGCGCGCGCGTCGCGACCGAGTGCAGCCTGGCGATTCACGTCCGTTGCTTCCGCCAGTGCGCTGGCGTCGAGTTCTCGCCGCTCCGGGTCAGCTTCCGGCACGCCGCGCCGCGCGATCTCGCCACGCACCGGGACTTCTTCCGGTGCCCTGTCGAGTTCGACGCGCCCCGTGATGGCTTTGCCTTCCCAGCGTCGTTGCTGGACCTCGTGCCTCGCGACGCGAACCCGGCCCTGAGCGCGTTCTTCCACCAGCACGCGGAGGAGCTGCGCCGCCGTCGCGTCGCCGACGCGTCGCCCATGTCCGATCGGGTGCGTGACGTCATCGCGCACCTCCTCGCCTCGGGCGAGCCGTCGGCGGCCGCCGTCGCGCGGCGGCTCGGGACGAGCGAGCGCACGCTGCGGCGGCACCTCGAGGACGAGGGGACGACGCTGCGGCAGATCGTCGGCGAGGTGCGCCGTCAGACCGCCGAGGAGCTGCTCCGCGAGAGCGACACGTCGATGTCGGAGATCGCCTTTCTGCTGGGGTTCTCGGAGGTGACGGCCTTCGCGCGGGCCTTCAAGCGCTGGTCCGGGAGGACGCCCGGCCGGTTCCGTGAGGAGGCGCGCGGCGCCCCGGGGCGCCGCGCCGCGGCGGGCGTGGCCCGCGCGGCGGACGACGGCTGACCGCCGGGGCGATGGCCCCCTGGCCCGGGGCCTCGGGCCGCGGCCGTCCAGCGCGCCCGGCCTCAGTACGATATCTCGGCGGCGGCGACCTTCTCTCTCGCCGCTTCCCACGACAGCGGGAGATCCCCCGCGCCGACGGTCCACTGGGTCACGACGCCGTGGACGCTGACGGCGCTCGCCGCGCTCATCGCCGAGAGGTGGGCGTCCGACATCACGAACTTCCCCATCGCCTCTTCGTCCTTCCACACCGTGATCGTCCTCGCATAGCCGCACTTCGCCGACGTTCCGAGCGTGAAGCCGATCAGCCCTTCCTGCGCGGGCAGCTGGGCGAGGATGGGCCCCATCACCTCGCCGAACCTCTGCTGCGCCGCCTCGTCGGTCTTGAGCCAGAGCAGGGTCGACGAGACGATATAGGAGTCCTGCGCGGCGCCCGTGAGCGCGCCGTCCGCGAACCCGGGCCCGCCGAACGGGGCGCTCTGCAGATCGTCATCCGTGCACGTGAACTCGGAGGCGGCGGTCTGTGTGCCGGAGCCGCCGTTCGTGTCGCTCGGTGTCCCGTCGTCCCCGCCGCAAGCCGGGACGAGCGCGGCGACCGCGACGAGGAGCGGGACGAGCGCGACGCGAGAGAGAGAAAAGTCGATTCGAGACATGATGGACCTCATGACAGGAAAGAAGGTGATGGTGTCGGGTGCGAATCAGCGCTCATCCGCGCGCGCGGGCGAGACCACGCCGAAGACGACGACGGGAAAGGTCCGCTGCAGGCGGCGAGACACGAACTCCGTGCGCCGGCCGAAGCTCCTGACCGAGACGCGCGCGCCCACCGGCTGTCCGCCGCCGAGGGTCACGGCCCACATCGGGCTGCCGCCGTCCGGCCGCACGGCGAGGTAGGTGTAACTCCCTGCCGCGAGCCGCTCCTCGACGACGCCGACCACGGGCGCGAGGTCGCCGAGGGATCTCGACAGGTCGCCTAGCGGGCTGCCGGGCGGCGCGTCTCCCGCGACGTCCCGGTCAGCGTGCGCCCGAGGATGCGCAGCGGCGTGGACTGCGAGCGAGCCGCCGGCGGCCACGAGCCCGACCAGCACGAGCCCGACCAGCAGGGCGGCGGCCACGAGGGCGCGGGTCTGGAGGAAGCGCGAGGTGCGATGAGCAGCGAGCAGCATGCCGGGAAGCTACGCGCCGCGGCCGGCGCCGGCCTTTGCCCGTACGGCCAAGTTGTTGGCCCGCTCGGCCACGCCGCCGGCCGCCGACCCGACCCAGGTTGGGCGCCCACCCGGCCCCGGAGGTCATCCGACCCAGGCGGCGTCGGCCGGTGTGGCGACCTGACCCAGGTTGCGTCGGCTGACCCGGGTCGAGTCGGCAAGACCGGTCCCGCCGCTCAATCCACGGGGAACTGTTCCGCGATCCAGGCCTCCCAGCCCGGCGGCGCTCGGGTGGCCTCGAGGTAGCTACGCAGCTGGTGGGCGTCGTCGAAGGCGGACATTCCCCACAGGCGAAACGCGTCGACGTAACCCATGTCGTCGTCAAATGAATCGGCGAAGTCGGCGAGCTCCAGGCCGAGCTGCCAGGGCGCCTTGACGTGCCCGGCGCAGAGCAGCCGAGCCAGCGAAAGGAGCCCGTCGCGAGGCGCGATCGGCCCTGCGTCGCCGCTCGCGAGCGCGGTCGCGCACGCTCGCCAACCCTCCGGCACGGCGGGAGGCATCCACCCGTCGCCTCTCCGGAGCTCGGCGACCTGGCGCGACCAGAACCAGAGCTCGCGGGTGTTGTAGCGGGCCGCCTTCTCGGGCGTCTCGTACGATTGCCATGGCCAGCGCACGCCGTCCTGCTGGCTGAGCCAGATGGTGAAGGAGACGTCGACCGCGATGAACCCCTGCTCCAGGAGCGCCGATCGACGCGAGGCCGCCGCGCTCGGGTCCTCCTCCTCGTCGCCGTCCTCCTCGTCGCCGTCCTCGTCATCTGCCCGTTCCTCCGTCGGGTGCAAGACCTTGTGAACGGCCTCTGCCCAGGTGATCGGCGCCGGAGGGTGGCGCCGCAGGTAGGCGACGCGTGTTTCGCGGTCCGGCGCGAGCTGTTCGAGAAAGACCCCCCACATCCCCAGCCAGTCTTCACCGGAGCCCATGCGCCAGCCGATCGTGTAGCGCTCGTAGTCGGGGAAGCGCTCCCACGGCGGAGCGATGTCACCGTGCGCATCGAGGTGCGCGCGGAGGCGGGCGCGACAACCCTCTTTCCAGTCCATGGCAATAGCACTCCATTTCTCGCATCAGAGCCGGCGGAGCCACACGGCGCGCACGGCGTGGTCAGGCCCCTTCTCGAGCACGACGTCGGCGCGCGCGCGCGTCGGCAGGATGTTCTCGGTGAGGTTGGGGCCGTTGATCGTGCGCCAGATCTGGAGCGCGAACGCGCGCGCCTCGTCGTCGCCCATCGCGGCATAGCGATGAAAATAGGACGACGGGTCGCGAAACGCCGTGGCCCGCAGCGCGAAGAAGCGCTCGATGTACCATCGTTCGAGGTCGGCCTCGTCCGCATGGACGTAGATCCCGAGGTCAAAGAAGTCGCTGACGGCGATCGCCGCGGCGCGGTCGGGGCCCTGCAGGACGTTCAGCCCCTCGAGGATCACGATGTCGGGCTGCCTCACGGTCTGCGCCATCCCGGCGAGCACGTCGTAGGTGGCGTGCGAGTACACCGGCACGTCGATCGCTTCGACGCCGGCCTCCAGGTCGGCGAGGAACTGCACGAGCCGCCGCAGATCATAGCTCTCGGGAAAGCCCTTGCGGTGCAGGCCAGCGCGCGACGCGAGCACCGCGTTGGGGTACAGGAAGCCGTCGGTGGTCACCAGATCCACCCGCGGGTGGTCGGGCCACCGCGCGAGCAGCGCCTGCAGCACGCGCGCCGTCGTGCTCTTGCCCACCGCGACCGAGCCCGCGATGCCGATCACGAAAGGCCGCCGCCCGGCGGGGCGGCCGAGGAAGGTGTCCTTCACGCGGCGGAGCTGCTGCGCCGCGCCGACGTGCAGGTTGAGCAGCCGCGAGAGCGGCAGGTAGATCGTCGCGACCTCGTCGAGCGAGAGCCGCTCGTTGAGGCCCCGAAGGACCATCAGGTCGGCCTCGGTGAGGGGCAGCGGCGTGGCCGCGCGCAGGCCGGCCCACTGCGCGGCGGAGAAGACCTCGTAGGTCGTGACGGCATCCATGGTCGGTCTGGAGCGATAGTACGCTCCAGGCCGCTCGATCCGGAGCTTTCTCGCCGAGGATCGTCGCTCGACCCAGGTCAGCTCGCCGCCCCCCCGGGTCGGCTCGCCTCGACCCGGGTCGGGTCGCCCGCCGCCGTCGCTCAGAAGAAGCTGTAGAGGGACAGCTTGATGCGCTCGTTGGTCGCGGTCACGCCGTCCGCGAAGGTCTGCTCCGAGTACTGGAACGAGAGGCCCGCGCGGATGGCCGGCGTGATGTCGGCGAACAGGTTGCCGTCGATGTAGCGCGACTTGTGGTAGGCCGTGCGGAGATCGCGGTAGCCGTTCTCCTCGGTCACACGGTCGTTCGAGCCCTGGGTGTAGTTGCCGGAGACGGAGAAGCGCCCCGAGGGCGGCAGATAGTACTGGAGCCCGACCATGAACCCCGTCCAGCCGATCGTCTTCAGGTTGTTGTTCGCGTCGAACACGACGAGGCCGTTGTCGATGTTCGGTGTATAGACGGCTCCGTCAGGGAGCGGCGGGTGCGGCACGTTGCTCGCGACGCCGACGATGTCCGCGATGCCCGTGCCAGAGAAGAACGAGCCGGTCAACGTCAGCGCGTTCCCGGCGTCGTCCAGCGCCTCGGCCGGGATGATCGGGACCATCGCGTCGACCGAGAGCCCGTAGCCGTTGGCCGAGCGCAGCTCGAGCGGGGTCGCGGAGTGCTCGTTGACCCTGAGATGGCGGAACACGCCCGAGACGCCGATCGACAGCGGATCGTGCAACATCCCGCCGGCGCCGAGCGTGTGGATTCCCTTCCAGCCGTTGATCCCGATGCGCAACCCCGCCTGCATGTCAGGCACCTCGGAGTCGCGCTGCGGCGGCTTGAGGACGGCAGCGGCGATCTCCACGTTGGCGGCGTCCGACTTGAAGTTGTGGCCGACGCGCAGCTGCGGCATCCGCCCGAAGACCTGGTTCATCACCGGGAAGAAGGACGTCGTGGCCGGGAAGAAGAACGGCTGCCACCCGAACAGGTGATAGCCCTGTCCGATCAGCAGGTCGACGTAGTCCGACTCGACCTTGATGTGGGCCTGACGCAAGCGGAAGGTGCCGCTGCTCACCAGCGAGGCCTCGGAGACGGTGGGCGGCTGATTGCCGAAGAAGTCGAGCTCCAGCACGGCCGTTGTCTTGATCCCGGACACCTCGGGCGCGTTCACCCTGACGCCGAACCTGGAGTTACGCGCCGTGAAGTGCGTGCGCCCGTGCGAGCCGGCGTAGGTGTCCTCGCGCTGGATGACCGTGGCCCCCACCGACTCCCCGAAGCTCTCGGTGGTGTCGTGCATGATGTCGAACTCCGCCATCCCGTAGATCGTGGCCTTCCACTTGGAGGTCACCGGAACAGGATCCTTGGAGGCCGGCTTGACGGCCTCCGCCGGCGGCGCCGCCGGAGCCGCCACCTCCGCAGGCGGCGTGGCCGGCGCCTGCGCGTCCGCCGGCGTGGCCGGCGCAGCGGCCTGCGGAGCGGCCGCGTCCGGCGCCGGCGGGGGGGTCTGGGCGTGCGCGACCGCCGCCACGAAGAAAATCGACGCACCGACTAGGTTCGCAATCTTCGATTGATTCATGTTCGAAGCCCCTGGGTTATCCATGGCGCCAGGAATCCCCTGCAAACGCCGCAACTATTGGTTTTAACTACGTTTTACGTCGCACCGCGCAGCGCGCGCACCACGGCCGTCTCCCCCCGGGGAGCCGCTGGAATCGACAGGGTGAACGGCGGGCGCGCCTCCTGCGCGCTCCCTCAGGGCGCGCGGCCCGCGTCGCAGAACGCGCGGGCGCGGGCGACGAGCTCGTCGCGCCGCCCGTCGCGCAGGAGCTTGAGATCCACGAGGTTACCGCCGACGCCGACCGCCACCGCGCCCGCCGCGAAGAAAGTGCCCACGTTCTCCAGCGTCACGCCGCCCGTGGGCATGAGCGGGATATGGGGCAGAGGCGCCTTGAGCGATTTGAGGTACGAGGCGCCGCCGAGGGCATCGCAGGGGAACACCTTCACGACATCTCCGCCCGCCCGGTGCGCCGCCACGACCTCGGTGGGCGTGAGCGCGCCGGGAGCGTGGACGACGTTCATCGCGACGCACGCCCTCACCGTCGCCTCGTCGAGCGCGGGGCTGACAACGAAGCGCGCCCCGGCCTCGATGCACGCCTCGGCGGTGCGAGCGTCGAGCACCGTCCCCGCGCCGACCAGCGCCCGCTCGCCGTGGCGCGCGGCGACCTCGCGCACGACCTCCACCGCGCCGGGCACGGTCATCGTGATCTCGAGCACGTCGATCCCCCCCTCGAGGAGGGCCTCGACCGCCTGCAGCGCCTCGCCGGCCGAGCCGGCGCGCACAACAGGGACGATGCGCCCGCGCGCGATCCACTCGAGCACGGATTGCTTGTTCATCGGTCCACCCGGGCCGTGCCCATCTTCATCGCCTTGAGCACTTCATCGAGGGTCGCCATCGTCGTGTCGCCGGGCGTCGTCATCGCGAGCGCCCCGTGCGCCGCGCCGCAATCGACCGCCCACTGCGGCCCCTTGCCCATCAAGAAGCCGTAGATGAGCCCCGAGGCGAACGAGTCGCCGCCGCCCACGCGGTCGAAGATCTCCAGGTCCTTGCGCTCGGGCGCCCTGTAGAGCTGGCCGCCCTGGTACAGCACCGCGCTCCAGTCGTTGCGCGTCGCCGAGGTCGCCACGCGGAGCGTCGTCGCCACCGCCTGGATGTTCGGGAACACCGAGAGGACGCGCTCGATCATGCCCTCGAACGCGCCGACGCGCAGGTTGGCGTGCCCCTCGTCGACGCCCTCGACCTCGAAGCCCAGGGCAGCCGTGAAGTCCTCCTCGTTGCCCAGCATCACATCGACGTACGGCGCGAGCGCTCGATTGACCTCCTGCGCGCGGGCCTGACCACCGATCGATTTCCAGAGCGACGGGCGGTAGTTGAGATCGTAGGAGACGACGACGCCGTGCCGCCTGGCCGCCTCCATCGCCTCCTTCGCCACGGCAGGCGTGGTCTCGGAGAGCGCGGCGAAGATCCCGCCGGTATGGAACCACCGCGCGCCCTGGGCGCCGAAGATCGTATCCCAGTCGATCTCGCCGGGCTTCAGCTGAGACGCGGCCGTGTGGCCACGGTCCGAGAGGCCGACCGCCCCGCGAATGCCGAAGCCCCGCTCGGTGAAGTTCAGGCCGTTGCGCACGAGGCGCCCCACGCCGTCGTGCGTCGCCCAGCGGACGTGCGTGAGATCCACGCCGCCCTGCAGCATCAGATCTTCGAGCAGGCGGCCGACGGGGTTGTCCGCGAGGGCGGTCACGATGGCCGACCTGAGCCGGAAACAGCGGCGCAGGCCGCGGGCGACGTTGTACTCGCCGCCTCCCTCCCAGGCGTGGAAGCTGCGGGCGGTGGAGATCCGCCCGTCGCCGGGATCGAGGCGCAGCATGACCTCGCCGAGGGACACGAGATCCCAGCGGCAGGTGGAAGGATCACGGAGCGTGAAGGACATGGCTACCTTGCAGTGGTGCAGGCCGTGAGGCGGAAGAGCTGGTGGACAGGCAGGGTTCAAGGGGCCGCCTCCATCGCGGGTATCGCGATGAGGCGCGCCGATGGCGGTGATTACCGATCGCCTCCTGGCGCGCGGGACGACTCGACCTCCGCGGCGGACGGGCCTGTGTAGCCCTTGGCGGCTGCGCCCTTCCCCTCGACGATGGGCCGCCCATCGCGGTCGAACTTGACGAGCTCCGCCTTGGTCCCCGCGTCCGTCGGCCAGAGGTACCAGCGCGCGTCCATCCAGCCCACGTGGGCGGCGGGGCCCTCGACCGGCGCGCCCGTCGCTTTCAGCTGGGCCGGCCGCGTCGCCCGGTACTGGTCGACCGAGGTGTACGCAGGGCGGTTGAGGGCGAATTGCAGCCCCGCGATGCTGGCGAGCATCACCAGGCCGCCGGCGACGACCGCCGCGTTCGGCACGCGCCGCTTCGGCGCGACCGGCTCGACGCGCGGCAGGATGAGGTGCAGCGCCAGCAGGCCGACGAGGTACAGCGTCCCCGCGAGCAGGAACGGCAGGACGTACGAGCCCGTGGCCGTGAGCGCCCAGCCGACGAAGATCTGGAAGAGCGCCCCGCCGACGACGCCGAACGCAGTCATGACGCCGACCACCGTGGCCATCGCCGGGCGCGGGAGGGCGTCCGAGACGAGCGTGTAGAGATTGCTGCTCCAGCCCTGGTGCGCCGCGGCGGCGATCGACAGGATCGCGACAGCGACGTAGATCGTGGGGATGCCCGCGACGCTCGGGACATCGACGAGCAGCCCGACGGACATGACCGGCACCGCGGAGAGCGCGCACGCGAGCATCGCGAGCTTCCGCGCCGTGCCGACCGAGCGGCCGCTCGCGATGAGCCTGGAGGACAGCCAGCCGCCGCCGATCGCGCCGCCGTCCGCCACGAGGAACACGACGGGGATGGCGTAGGCCATGAAGGTCGGCTTCAGGTTGAACTCGCTGACAAGGAACTTCGGTAGCCAGGTGAGGTAGAACCACCACGGCGCGTCGGTGAAGAACTTCGCCGCCGCGACCGCGTAGACGGGCCGCATCCCGAACACCTCGCCGACGCCGAGGGACTCTGTCGCCTCCTTCGGGTCGGAGCGGATGTGCGCGAGCTCCTCGGGCGACACCTTCGGGTGCTCCTCGGGCCGCCGATAAAGGCGCGTCCAGAAGAAGATCCACACGACGCCGACGCCGCCCAGGATGAGGAAGCAGGTCCGCCATCCGTAGGCCTCCGCGATGCGCACCGCCAGGAGCGGGGCCAGGATGGCGCCGACGTTCGAGCCGCAGTTGAACAGCCCGGTCGCGAGCGCCCTCTCCTTCTTGGGGAACCACTCGGCCACGGTGCGGACGGCGGCCGGGAAGTTGCCGGCCTCGCCGACCCCGAGCAGGAAGCGGATACCGGCGAAGCCGGCGAAGCTGCCGACGATGGCGTGGCCGGCCGAGGCGATGTTCCAGAGCAGGAACGTCACGCTGAGCCCCTTGCGCGGCCCGACGCGGTCGATCCAGCGGCCGACGAACACCATGCCGAAGCCGTAGGCGAGCAGGAAGCTCACGTTGATGAGCGCGAGGTCCGTCGGCCCGAGGCGCAGCTCGTTCTCGAAGAACGGGATCAGCAGGGAGAACAGCTGCCGATCGAGGTAGTTGATCGTCGTCGCGAAGAAGAGGAGCGCGCAGATGGTCCAGCGCGTGCGGGACATGACGCCGGCGGTCGCCGGGGCCACGGGAGACGCTGCGGTCATTGGTTCACCCCGGAGGCGAGGAATCCACCGTCGACTGTGATGCTCGTACCGGTGATGAAGCTCACCGCGTCAGAGCAGAGAAAGAGGGCCGCGCCGACCAGCTCCTGCGTGTCGCCGAAGCGGCCGAGCGGCGTGCGAGCGAGAAGCTCCTGCCCGCGCCCCGTGCCGTTGAGGAGGGCCCGGTTGAGGTCCGTCACGAACACGCCCGGCACGAGCGCGTTCGTCCGGATACCGTGCTTCGCCCACTCGGCGCCGAGGCTCCGGGTGAGCGCCAGCACGGCCGCCTTCGACGCCCCGTAGGCCGCGACCTCGTGGAACGCGACGAAGCTCGACAGCGAGGCGATGTTGACGATGCGGCCCCGGCCGCTGTCCTTCAGCGGACCATGAAAGGCCTGGCAGGCGCGCAGCATGCCGGTGACGTTCGTGTCGAGCAGGCCGCCCCACTCGGCCTCTCCCACATCGACAGTGGGCTTCCGGAAGGTCCGACCGGCGCAGTTGACGAGGATGTCGACGCCGCCGAACGCCTCGATCACGCGGTCGCGCAGGGCGTCGAGCGTCGCGCGATCGCCGACGTCGCACGCCGCCTCGATCGAGCGGACGCCCCGCTCGCGGATCTCGGCGGCGACCGCCTGCACGCGGTCCGCGCGGGTGCCCGTGGCCACGGTGTGGGCGCCCGCCTCGGCGAGGCCGAGGGCGATCGCACGCCCGATACCGGAGGTGCCACCGACCACGACGGCCGTGCGGCCCGAGATGTCGAAGCGGCTCGTCATGATCCCAGCCACTCCTTCGCGATGCCCCCGAGGAGCGCCCGCGCGTCGCGCTCGATCTGCGCGTCGGTCGGCGGGACGGGCATCGCCCCGTAGCGCCGGGTCAGCGCCGAGGCGATCGACCGCCGCGAGTGGCGCCACTTGTAGATCAGCTGATCGAGGACGCGCGCGTCGGAGTGCTGCGGCACGAAGGTCGGCCCGAGCATCTCCAGGCGCATCATCGTCGTCTCCTCGATGAGGCTCGGGTTGTTCATGAACCACCAGCAGCCGAACGGCAGGACGTTGGCGAACTTGCGCGCCACGACGCAGAGGGGGTGCGTGTTCTCGCGCGCGAGCGTCGTGACGAGGAAGCGCACGTCGGGGTTCTCGTGGGCGAGCCGCTCGAGCGGGGTCAGGTCGACCGTGCTCACCCCGTCGCCGGCCACGCCGAGGCGGGGGTTCACCGCGCGCCGGACGCCGATCATCATCGCGAACGGCAGCCCGTGATCGCGGCACGCGTCCAGCACGGCCCGGGGCGGCGCCGAGACCTCGTTGACCGAGATCGCCAGGTAGCGCGGCCGCATGCGGGCGATCCACCGCTCGAGCTCGGGCGCGAGATCCTTCGTGAGGATGAGCCGATCGAGGCGCAGCGCCGTGTAGAACCGAGGATCGGGCGTGGCGCCCGCGTCCCAGATCGCGCGCTCCACCGGGTCGGTCGGATCGTTCGTCATCGCGAGCGCGCTCACGCCCGAGAGCCGCAGCACGTCCTCCAGGTGATCCTCGACCCGGCGCTCGGCGAAGAAGGCGCGGGCCTCGCGCAGATCCGGCGCGGCGGGGTCGAGCCCGAACGCGGCGAGCACCGTCGCCACGCCCGCGGTGGCCTCGGACAGCGGCGATCGGCGGACGAAGAGCGACGCCCACACGAGATCGGCCTGCGCCTTCTTGTCGAGCGCGAAGAACACCTCGGGCGTGACCTTCGGCTCGGCGCGCAGGGTCTCGGCGACGAGGTAATGGTACGTGAGGAGCTCGTCGACGCCCCAGAGGTTCAGCGCGGGGAACTGGGGCGCGAAGAGGTGGGTGTGAAGATCGATGATGGGCGCGGCGTCGACGGCCGCGGCCACGCGCTCGGCGAGGGTCATCTCGGCACCTCGGGGGTTCGGTCGTCCTTCGGATCGGCCCAGCGGTCGTTCGGCACGGTCGCGCACCAGGCCGGCCGCAGCGGGTCCTTGTCGTACGGATAGGAGCCCAGCCGGCGGTACTCCTCGGCGTAGTGAGCGAGCTTCTCGCGATCGAGGCGGACGCCCAGGCCGGGACCAGCGGGGACGCGGATACGGCCGTTCCGGTACGGGAGCGGGCCGCCCTGGATCACGTCGTCGCGCAGGTGGTGATAGTGCGCGTCGGCGGCGAACGAGAGGTTCGGGATGACGGCGCCGAGGTGCAGCATCGTCGCGAGCTGCACGCCGAGCTCGCCCGAGGAGTGGACGGCGACGCCGAGGCCGAACGTCTCGCAGATCCCCGCCGCCTTCACGCACGGCCGGATGCCGCCCCAGAACGTCGTGTCGAGCAGGATGACGTCGACCGCCGTGTCGAGGACGTTCGCGGCGAGCTGCTCGAAGCCCACGACCACGGTGTTCGTCGCGAGCGGCATCCGCACCTTCTCGCGGGTGCGCCGCATCGCGTGGAGGCCGAAGACGGGGTCCTCGAGGTAGTCGTTGTTCAGGTCCTCGATCGCCTGCCCGAAGCGGATTCCCTGCTCCGTCGACCAGACCGCGTTCGGATCGAAGCGGACGCGATCCTCGCCCACGGCGGCGGCGACCGCGCGGTAACACTCGAGCTCGTAGTCCGGGTGGAAAACCCCGCCCTTGAGCTTGTGCGAGGTGAACCCGTGCGTCTTCTTCAGCGCCTTCGCCTGCTCGACGAGCTGCGTTGGCGTCCGCACCTCGCCTGACCCGTCGGCGTTCGGGTAGCGGAAGAAGAGGTAGGACGCGAACGGCACCTCGTCCTGCAGCTTGCCGCCGAGGAGATCGTGGACCGGCACGCCGAAGGCCTGCCCGAGCAGGTCGAGGCACGCGAACTCCAGCGCGGCGAGGACCTGGGTGCGGTTGTTATAAAGAGAGGCCGTCGGGTTCGCGATCTTGAACCGCATCTCCTCGAGGCGGGCGGGATCGTGGCCGACGAGGTAGCCCTTCATCGCCCGGAACACGGCCTCGGCCGACTCGCCGCCGCCGCCCATCTCACCGAGGCCGATCAACCCGTTATCCGCCTCGATCTCGACGATCGTGCGCACGAAGCGACCCCAGTGACAGCCGTTGGCGTGACGCAGGGGCGCTTCTAGCGGCACGGTGACGGTGGTGGCGCGGATGTCGACGATTTTCATGCGGGACGGGACTCCAGGGCCCCCAGCGGTCCAATGTGCCTCGACAAAGGCATCCCAGCGGGCAGGGACACCTGCCTCCGACGCGCCTCGCTCGATCTTCCTCGTGCAGAAAGCGGGGAATGAACCGGCGAGGTGGCGGGTTCTCCATGTGGAGGCCTCGCTTGCGCGGGGCCTGCCGTACGGCCCCGATGAATTCCCGGGCGGTGTCGCCCTGATCACACCTCGCGGTCGAATCTGGACGGAGGGCTCGAGCTCGTCGACGACGCCGCAGGGGACCTCCGGGAGGGCGGCGCGCCGAGGTCGCTGCCGCGCCGCGCTGTCACGCCGGAGCCACGCTGGGGGTTCACCGCCGCTCGCTGTCCAGGCGCTGCGTCTCCTCTCATGCCGCGCTCCTCCGCGAACCGCTGGAGGGCGACCACGGCATCCTCGTTATAGAGTCGAGTTCGCGCGCGCCTCCCGTCGAACCCTCGCGTCATCGTGTAGCGGCAGTTAGCAAGGGGAGGCACACTCAGGCGCTCCCTGAAGCGGCGCGAACGTCTCCGGGTCTCCGCGGTGATCCGCCGCATTTCTGCCCTTGCATGGCCATCCACGATGGCTGATAAAGGGAGGCTGGTCGGGGTCGGGGGAGATGGGCTTGGCTGAATGGCGTTCACACTCCGCTGTATCGACGTCTCGGACTGGAAGACCTTCGGGCTGCTCCAGCTGGTGATCGACACCATCCCGGATCCCATCTTCGTCAAGGATCGGCAACATCGCTGGATCGCCTGCAACCCGGGCTTCTGCAGGTTGATCGGGCAGCGCTACGACGATCTGATCGGCCGCAGCGACCCGGACTACTGGCCGAAGGAGCAGGCGGAGGTCTTCTGGAGCTACGACGACGTCGTCTTCAACTCGGGTGAGCCGAGCGAGAACGAGGAGAGCGCCACGGGCTCGGACGGGGTGGCGCGCACGATCTGGACCCGCAAGTTCCCCATGAAGAACGCTCAGGGGGAGGTGGTCGGCCTGTGCGGGCTCATCACGGACATCACCGACCTGAAGCAGCGGCACATGGAGGCCGAGCGGATGGCGGCCGAGAACCGGGAGCAGCGCGCGATCATCCAGATGCAGGCGGAGCTGCTCGATCGGGTGGCCATGCCGGTCATCCAGGTCTGGGAGGGGATCCTGCTCATCCCGCTGGTCGGCGAGATGAGCGATCGGCGCGCGGCCCAGGCGCTGGAGAGCCTGCTCGCGGCCATCGGGCAGCGGCGCGCGGAGTTCGTGATCCTCGACATCACCGGCGTGCCGGTGATCGACTCCGCCGTGGCGCGCCACCTGGTGCGCGCGGTGCAGGCGGCGGAGCTGCTCGGCTGCCGGAGCGTGATGGTGGGCATCGGCCCGGAGATCGCCAGGACGCTGGTCGGGCTGGGCATCGACTTCGGCCGGATCACCACGCAAGGCACGCTCCAGAGCGGGCTCGCCTACGCGATGAGCCGCCTCAGCGCGCAGCGCGCGGCCGCCCGCTGAGCCCGGGGGCCCGCCCCCAGAGCTCGGGCGCCGGGGCGGGCGTCGGCGGCGCGCGCAGGGCGAGGCCGCCGCCGCGCCGGCTCATGGCGCACGAGCGTCGAGCGCCCGGATGCGACTGACCGAGTCGGCCAGCGTGATGCCATCGGTCTCGGCCGTCTCCCAGTGGGTGACCACATAGGTGGGCTCGAGCAGCTCGTCCGCGGCGTTGACCGCCGCGAGGTGGGCCGGGCCCATGACGAACTCGTACATCGCGTCGGTCGAGGCCCACACGGCCAGCGTGCGCCCGGAGCCGCAGGACGGCGACTGGCCCAGCTGAATGGCCAGGAGGCCGGGCTGCGACGCGAGCTCCGCCTGGATCGCCCCGAAGATCTGCACGTATCGCTGCATCACGGCGTCGCCCGGCCGTGGAACCCCGTACGTCGCGCTGACCGCGTACGACGACCCCTCCGGAGGCGGCCGGAGCTTCCCGGTCTCCGGATCGACGCCGGGCCCGCTCAGCGGGTCTGCCTCCAGATCGGCTTCGAGCACGCCCCCCGTGCACTCGGGAAGCTCGGGAAGGGGAGCGTCGGTCGTCTTCCCGCCGGAATCGGAGCTGCACCCCGACAGGATCGCGCCGAGCGCCGCGATGACGGCGGCGGCGAGCGCGCCCGAGGATCGCGCGATCGTCGCGCCCGGAATCTGGTCGAATCCACGTGTCGTCATGGTCATGTCCTCTCTGCTCTGTCCGTTGCCGGAGGCTCTGTCCGTTGTCGGGGGCTCAGTCAGCGCGCGAGACGATCCCGAAGACGAGGTCCGGGAACGTCCGCGCGAGGCGTCGAGAGTGGAAATTCGCCTTGCGACCCATGCTCCGCACCTGCACCGGGGTGCCGGGCGGCGGCGCGTCGCCGACGGTGACAGCCCATGTGAGGCTCTCGCCGGTGCGCACGGCGACATAGGTGTACGAGCCAGCCGGGAGTCGCTCCTCGACGACACCGGCGATGGGCGCCCTGTCGGCGGCGCCGCGGGAGAGCTGGCCGAGCGGGTTCCCGGCCGCCGCGTCGAGCGGCCCGGCGGCCACAGAAGGCGTGTCGAGCCGCCACGCGAGCACGAGGAAGAGCGCCGCGAAGACCGTGAGGCCGAGGAGCGGCTTCACGAGCCGGCGCCGGGCGGATCGCGGCGCGGAGCTCCGCGCCACGCGGGCCGAGGAGACGAGCGTCATCTGGGGCTCCTTGCGAGCACGCCTCGGGCCTCCCTCCGTGGGGGGCGCCGCGGCGTGACTGGATGGACCTCGGTTCCCGGACGCGCGCGGAACGTTCAATCGACGCCGCTCTTTCGTCCGCGACGGCCAAAAAGCAGGAATTTCACCGGGAGGTGGGGAGGCGGGGAGCGAGAGACGGCAAGAGAAAGAAATTCATTTTTTTCTTCCTCCCCGCCTCCCCGCCTCCCGGTGAAAATTCTCCGGGTTTCAACGTGAGCGTTGCTCTAGCCTGCGCAGCCCCGATGGCATCAACGTTCATCCGACCTGCCGTCGAGCCCGACCTGCCTCACCTACCCGAGATCGAGCGCTCGGCGAGCGACGCGTTCCGGCGGACGGACCTCGACGTCGAGGCCCTGGCGAACGTGACGCCGGCGGAGGGCTGGCGCGGCGCGCTCCGGGCCGGGACGCTCTGGGTGATGGACGACGGCGCCGGCGAGCCGATCGCGTTCCTGGGCGCCGAGGCGGCCGGCGAGGAGCTCCACATCCGCGAGCTCGACGTCGTCCTCGACCGCCAGGGGCAAGGGCTGGGGCGACGCCTGCTCGCCCACGTCATCGCGTGGGCGCGGGCAGCGAGGCTGAAGGCGCTGACCCTGACCACCTTCCGGACCATCCCCTGGAACGGGCCGTTCTACGCCTCCATGGGCTTCCGCGAGCTGTCGCCGGCCGAGGCGTCCCCGCGGCTCGCGGAGATCCTCGAGAACGAGGCGCGCCAGGGCCTCGACCCGACGCAGCGCTGCGCCATGCGGCTCGACCTCGATCGCGGCGACAGCGCTTCGTAACGGCTCCTGTTTAACGCGGTCCACGGGCCTTTGAACGGACTGAGCGCCTCCGCGAACACGCCTCTTGGGGTGGAGCGAGCCCCCATGATAGGGCTCGAGCCATGAGCACCGCGTGGGACTGGGTCGTGCCGCTACGACAGAAGCACTTCGGCGAGCCGCTCGGAGGCCTCTACCCGCTCGAGCGCCTCGCCGACGGCGAGGCCTACTGGGCGCTGCACAAAGCCGAGATGCTCCGCCATTTCCCGCCCGAGGTCTTCTTCGACCTCCGGGCGCTGTCCGGCGAGGAGGGGGAGCGCGCCCGCTCCCGCCTCACGGCGTCGGAGGGTGCCCACCGCCTCGCAGACTTCTGGGCGGTGCGCGACGGGGAGGCGGTCGTGGCCATGTTCGCGGGCCACCAGCGGGACGCGGAGACCTACCGCATGTGGCACTCGGTCATTCACCCCGAGTACCGCCGGCGCGGCCTGTACCGGGAGTTCCTCCGCCGGGTCCTCGCCTACACGCGAGAGCTCGGCTTCGACTACGTGGTCAGCGAGCACGCCCCTTGCAACAACGCGGTGATCATCGCCAAGCTGAAAGCAGGGTTCCGCATCGTCGCCATGGATATCGACGCGGCCACCGGCGCCGGCCTGAACCTCAGGTATTTTCACAACGAGGCGCAGCTCAGGGTCTATGAGTACCGCTGCGGCCTGGCCGCGCTCGACGAGCGCCTCCTCGCGGCCGGCACCGGCGCGATGCCGCTCTTGCTGGAGCAGCTCCGGCGCGGATCGGGCGCCGACCCGAAGACCTGACGCATCGAGGCGACCCAGCCTCCCCGCGCGGGTGCCACGGCACATTTGCACCGTTCGTCCGCCTTGCCTCACGCTCCGAGGAGAGTGCATCCTTCACGCGCATGCTGCCTGGCAGGCTGCTGGACGGCCGCTTCGAGCTGGCGGAGATCGCCGGATCCGGAGGCATGGGCACCGTTTACCGGGCCTTCGATCGCTCGAGCGGGACGGTGGTCGCCGTCAAGCTGCTGCGCAAGGCGGCGGACGCGCGCGCGCAGGCGCGCTTTCTCCGCGAGGCAGAGACGCTCTCCCGGCTGGAGCACCCCCACATCGTGCGCTACGCGACGCACGGCATGGCGCCGACGGGGGAGCTGTACCTCGCGATGGAGTGGCTCTCCGGCGAGAGCCTCTCGGATCGGCTGGCGCGGCAGGAGCTGCGCATCGACGAGTCGATCGCCCTCGTGAGGACGGTGGCGGACGCGCTCGGCGCGGCGCACGCGCGCGGGATCGTGCACCGCGACATCAAGCCCAGCAACCTCTTCCTGGTCGAACGCGCGCTCGATAAGGTCAAGCTCCTCGACTTCGGCATCGCGCAGCTGGCGGACGCCTCGACGCGGCTGACGCGGACGGAGGCGGTGCTGGGCACGCTGGGCTACATGGCGCCGGAGCAGGCGCGGGGCGAGCGGGACACCCTCGACGCGCGCGCGGACATCTTCTCGCTCGGATGCGTGCTCTACGAGTGCCTCACCGGGAAGCCGGCGTTCCGCAAGCAACACCCGATGGCGCTCGTGTGGAAGCTGCTCCTGGAGGAGCCGCCGAGGGCGAGGGAGCTGCGGCCCGACGTGCCCCACGCGCTCGACGAGCTCGTCGCGCAGATGCTGGCCAAGGATCCCTCGGCGCGGCCCGAGGACGGCGCGGCCGTGGCGCGCACCCTGGACACGCTCGGCGCCTGGACGAGGAGCAAGGTGTCCTCGGCCCCCCTTCCCGGCGCGGTCATCACCACGGGCGAGAAGCGCCTGGTCTCGATGGTGGCGGTCCGGCCGGCGCAAGCCTCGTTCTTCGAGTCGACAGAGTCGCTCGATCTGCACGCGTCACCGCCGAACACGCTCGCCGTCGTGCGCCGCGCGGCCATGCCGCTGAGCGCGCAGGTCGAAGAGCTCGGCGACGGGATGGTGGTGACGCTCGTGGTGAGCGCGGGCAGCGCGACCGACCAGGCGGCGCTCGTGGCGCGCTGCGCGCTCGAGATCTGCGCGCAGCTCCCCGGCGCGGCGGTCGTGCTGGTGACGGGGTGGGGCGAGCCGGCGGGTCGATCGCCGCTCAGCGAGGTGCTGGACAGGGCGGCCGCCCTGCTCGACGAGGCCGCCGCGACCGGCCGCGCGGAGAGCCTGCGCGAGGGGGTCCACATCGACGCGGTGACGCGCGCCCTGCTCGACGTGCGCTTCGAGGTCGTGGAGCGGGGCGGGCTCTCCTGGCTCAGGGCGGAGCGGGAGATCGGCGAGGGGCCGCGCAAGCTCCTGGGCAAGCCGAGCCCCCACGTCGGGCGCGAGCGGGAGCTGCGCCACCTGCTCGACCTCGTCGACGAGAGCTTCGCCGAGCGGCGCGCCGCGGTGGCGCTGGTGACCGCCGCGGCGGGCATGGGCAAGTCGCGCCTGCGCCACGAGGCCGTCGAGGTGCTGCGCCAGCGCCACCCCGACGTGAGCCTGAGCGTCGTCCGCGGCGACTCGATCGGCACGGGCGCCGCGTTCGCGATGCTCGCCGGGTCGCTGCGGGGCGCGCTCGGGATCGCCGCGGGCGAGGCCGTCGACGCGCGGCGACGGAAGCTCGCGCAGGCCCTCGCGCCGCTCTTCTCTGGCGAGGGAGGGCTGCGGGTGGGCGGGTTCCTGGGCGAGCTGCTCGGCGTCGCCCCCCTCCCCGACGAGGATCTGCCGGCGCTGCGGGCCGCGCGGCACAACCCGGCGCTGATGGCCGAGGGGATCCAGCGCGCGTACCTCGACTACGCGCGCGCCGTGACGGCCGCGCGCCCCGTGCTCGTCGTGCTCGAGGACCTGCACTGGGGGGACGCGCCCTCGATGGGGATCTTCGACCGGGCGCTGCGGGAGCTCGGCGACCGGCCGTACGCGCTGCTCGCCTTCGCCCGGCCCGAGGTTCACGCGGTCTTCCCGAGGCTCTGGGCCGAGCGGGGCCTCTCGGAGCTCCGGTTGCGCGAGCTGCCCGCCCGCGCGGCCGAGCAGCTCGTGCGGAGCGCGCTCGGCGGCGCGGGCGGGCAGCTCGCGCCCGGGGAGATCTCCGCGCTCGTCCAGCGGGCCGGGGGCAACGCCTTCTATCTCGAGGAGCTCATCCGGGCCCTGGCGGAGGGGCGCGGCGGCGCGCTGCCGGAGACGGTGCTGGGCATGGCGGAGGCGCGCCTCGCGGCGCTCGGGCCCGAGGCGCGGCGGCAGCTGCGGGCGGCGAGCGTCTTCGGGGAGGTCGCCTGGGTGGGCGGCGTGCGCGCGCTGCTCGGCGCCGGTGCGCCGGGGACGAGCGAGCGCGACGCGTGGGCCGAGCTGGTCGAGCGCGAGATCATCGAGCGACGGCCGAGCTCCCGGTTCGCGGGCGAGGAGGAGATCGCCTTCTGCCACCCGCTCTTGCGGGAGGCGGCCTACGCGATGCTGACGGATCGCGACCGGGCGCTCGGCCACCGGCTCGCCGGCGAGTGGCTGATCGAGGCCGGCGAGCAGGATCCGATGGTGCTGGCCGACCACTTCGCGCGGGGCGACGACCCCGCGCGCGCCGCGGAGCAGCACCTGCGCGCGGCCGAGCTCGCGCTGCGCCGCGCCGACGTGCCCGCGGCGCTCGCGCGCGCGCAGAAGGGGCTCGACTGCGGGGCCACGGGAGAGACGCTGGCCGCTCTCCATGTGCGCCAGATGGACGGCCTCCTCTGGAGCGACGCCCACGACGAGGCCTACAGGGCCGCGCTCCGGGCGCTCGAGGCCTCCGCCCCCGGCAGTCACACCTACCGGCGCGCCCTGATCGGCGCGCTGGGCTACGTCGTGAGCTTCGACGACCGGGCGGCGCTCGACGCGCTGCTCCCGCGGCTCGATCCAGCGGATCTCCCCGCCGATCTCCGGGGAGCGGAGCTCGCGTGCCGGATCATCCTCTGCCTGCTGTGGGAAGGGAGGCCCGATCTGGCCGAGCGCTACCTGAGCCGGCTCGAGGGCGACGTCGCCACGGCGCTCGCGGGCGATCGTCACGCCGAGATCTGCGTCCGGATCGCGCGGGGCGCCTGGCTGTGCCAGGCGGCGGGCGACCCGTGGGGGGCGCTCGACGCGCACCTCGCCGTGGTGCGGCACTTCGAGTCGCTCGGCCATCACCTCTACGGGCTCGTGGCGTCGGTGCTCGCTGCCATGGACTGCGTGTGGCTCGGCGCCTTCGACGCCGCCGAGCAGCACCTCGATCGCGTGCTCGCCGCGGAGGGCGCGCCCGGCTTCGTCTCGAGCCGCGCGCTGACGTTCCGGATCGTCTCGCTCCTCGAGCGGCGGAGGCTCACGGAGGCGCTCGAGCAAACCGGCGCCGCGCTCCAGCGGGAAGCCACGACGCCCATCGCCAGGAGCCGCAGCGCGACGACGCGCCTGCTCCGCGTCGAGGCGCGCTGCCTCCGGGGCGAGCTCGTCGAGGCGGAGGAGGAGCTCCGCGCGGTGGGGGACCCGGCCGCGCTGATGCCGCCGCTCCAGGCGACGCACCTGTCCTTGATGGCCGAGATCCGGCTCCGGCAGGGGCGCGCGGAGGAAGCGGCCGCGCTCGCCCGCGAGGCGCTCGCGGCGGACCGGCGCGCCGGCGTGGTCTTCACGCCTCGTCAGGAGGCGCTCCCAGCGCTCTACGCCCAGGCGCTCCGCGCGAAGGGCGACGTCGAGGAGGCCCGCGAGATCCTCCGCGCGGCGCGCGACGATCTGCTCGCGCGCGCCGACCGGATCGGCGACCCCGCGTTCAGGAGGGGCTTCCTCGAGGACGTCTCCGCCAACGCCCGCACGCTCTCGCTCGCGCGCGCGTGGCTCGGCGAGATCCCCTCCCCGGCCGGGCGCGCGCCCGCGTGAGGCGGGCGCGCGCGCTCATCCATGCGCCGCGTCCCCGCGCGCGCGGGCGATCGTGTGGATGAGCTCGCGCGCGTCGAACGGCTTGTGCAGGCACGCGTACCCGCCCTTGCTCATGATCGCGCTGACCATCTCCGGGACCGCGTGCCCGGTCATGGCGATCACCGTGACGCGCTTCTTCAGCCCCCGCATCTGCGCGCACGTCGTCACGCCGTCCTGATCGGGCATCACGAGATCGAGCACGCAGACGTCGATGCCCCGCTCGACGACGTGCTGGACGGCGGCCCGCCCATCGTGGACGGCGTGGGCCGACAGCCCCGCGGCCCGGAGCACCGCCACGATCGAGTCGGCGACCTTCGGGACGTCGTCCACCACGAGGACGGCCGGCGAGTCCACCGCGCGGGCGACGATGCGCGCGAGGTGGTCCATCGAGAACGGCTTGTGGATCACCGTGTACACGCCCTCGGCGATCGCCTCCTCGATGAGCCTCTCGAGCGCGAACGCGGTCATCAGCACGACGGTGAGCTCCGGCTGGATCCTCTTGAGCTCCCGGAACGTCTCGACGCCGTTGAGCCCGGGCATGCGGATGTCGCTGATGACCAGCGTGAACGCCTGCTGCCGGACGAGCTCGAGCGCGTGGATGCCGTCCCTCGCCTCCACCACCTCGTAGCCCTCGAGCTCGAGGCTGGCGGCGAGCGTGACGCGCATGCCCTCCTCGTCGTCGATCACGAGCACCCGCTTGCCCCGCTGCGCGGGCTCCTGCACCTGCATGGCTTGCCCCCCGTCATACGCCCTGGGTTCCGGTCGGCGTCAGCGCTGGCTCCGCGGCCTCGGGCGCCTCGCGCACCGGCAGCCGCACGACGAAGGTCGTGCCGTCGCCGAGCGCGCTCGTCGCCTCGATCGTGCCGCCGTGCCGCTCCACGATCCCGGCGCTGATCGCCAGGCCGAGGCCCGTCCCCTTCAGCTTGGTGCTGAACAGCGGCTCGAAGATCCGCGCGAGCGTCTCCTCGGAGATGCCCGTCCCGTCGTCGGCGACCGAGAGCGTCACCCCGTCGCCCGTCCGCTCCGCGGCGATGCGCACGCGCCCCTCGCGCTCGGCCGGGATCGCCTCGGCCGCGTTCTGGATCAGGTTCACGAGCACCTGCCGGACCTGGTCCTTGTCGATCTCCACGACGGGGAGCGTGTCCGGCACGTCGTTGTCGACGCGCACGCGCGGCGGGATCTCGACGACCGAGATGGCGTCGTCCACGAGGGGCCTCAGCGCGCACGCCGCGAAGCGCGGCCGCCGCTCGCGCGCGAAGTCGAGCAGGTTGCCGATGATCCTGGCGCACGCCGCGAGCTCTTTCTCGATGATCGAGAGGAACTGCGCCACGCGGGGCTCCGCGCCGAGCTCTGTCCCTGCAATCCGCTTCTTGAGGTAATGGGTCGCGTTCCGGACGGCGCCGAGCGGGTTCCTCAGGTCGTGCCCGACGCTCGCCGCGAGCTGCCCCACCGCGGCGAGCTTCTCCATGCGCATCCTGGCCTCCTGGGCGTCGCGGAGGCTGGAGGCCATCTCGTTGAACGCCGCGCTCATGCGACCGAACTCGTGCTCGTCGAGCACCGAGAGGCGCAGCCCGAGATCTCCCTGGGCGATCCGCCGGGAGCCGTCGATCAGCGAGTTGAAGCCGCGGTCCACCGAGCGGAGGAGCCGCCCGAGCAGCACGACGAGGACGAGCAGCGCGCCGCCGGTCGCCGCCGCGCCGAGCAACGCCACCCGCGCCCGGAGGTGGCGCTCGTCGTCGAGGATCCTGGCCACGTCGCGCTCCGCGTCGCGCACGGCCGCGCTGATGTGCGGGAGGAACCCCGCCTTGTACTCGCGGTCGGAGAGCTGCACGAGCATCTCGTGCCGCTCGTTCGTGCGCTCGCGCTCGACATGGGTCGCGGCCGCCACGCCTTCGACGATGCGCTCGAAGCTCGCTCGCATGAAGCCGATGTGCTCGATCTCCTCCGCCGATTCCTCGTCGCTCTCCCTGATCTCCTCGTCGGCGATCATCGCCCTCTTGCGCGCCTCGATGGCGTCGAGATCGCGCTCCGTGGCCTCGGCCGCGCTCGTGAGCTCCTCGCTGACGCTGCCGTGGAGCACCGACTTGACCGCCTCGTTCATGTAGCGGCTGGCGTTGCTGGCGAGGGTGACGTGCAGCTTCAGGTCGTCGTAGGACGCCTCGGCGCGCCGCTGAAAGACGAGCATCTCCGCGACGGCGAAGTAGAAGGCGCCGCCGGCGACGAGGACCGCCGCCAGCGCGACGCCGAAGATGGCGGCCAGTGTGGCTCGAATGCTCATGGGGAGCGGCTCCTGCTCGCGTGCTTCGCGTGGTCGTCGCCGTCGCCCGCGAGCTCGAACTCCCGCGTGACGAGGAGCATGAGCCCGGCGTCGGGCGCCTCCCCCGCGAGGCCGAGCTCGAGCGCTGCGCCGAGCTCCAGGCCGGGCGCCGGGTGCCAGAGCACGCCGGGCGCGAGGAGCAGCGACGTCGTGTCTTCGATCTCGGCGGCGAGCTCGATGGTCGGCACCACGTCGCCGAGCGGCAGGATCAAGCCCAGCGAGGCGCCGGGGCTGAGCTCCGTGGCGTCGCTCCCGGCGGCCGGGAGCCGGATCTCGGCCGACGCGGAGATGCCCACGTGCACGCCCCCGATCGCCTTGTCGAGGCTCACGAACGGCTCCAGCGCGTAACCCGGCGCGCCGAGCTCGCGCGCGCCGGCGGGGAGCCCGACCCCGAGCCCCGCGGACAGCGCGAGCCCGAGCCCCCGCTCGTTGACGAGGTTGTACAGGGCCTCCAGCTCGACAGAGCCGAGCCCGGCCACGACGCCGCTGTCCTGGCGCGCGAGCTCCAGGGGGAGCTCTCCCCCGAGCTGCAGGCGATCGGTGATCCCGAGCTCCAGCAGCAGCGGGACGCGGAAGCCGACCTGGCGCCCGTCGCGTTCCCACCTCGGCGCGCTCGTGATCTGCAGCTCGAGCGCCTCCTGCGGAAAGGCCGTCTCGCCGAGGAAAAGCTCCTCGATCGGCGGCCGCGCCGGTTCGTCCTCTGCCTCCGTCCGCTCCGGCTCCGCGGGCGCGGCCGCCGTCGACGCGACAAGGAGCGAGACCAGCGAGGCCCGGGGGCGCGCCCGCCGCGCGGAGGGCCCGGCCGCTGGCTCCCGGGCCTCCGGCGCGCGCCCTGCGGGCGGACCGCCCGCGCTCACGGCGCCGGCTCCGATCCGGCGCCACGGAGCACCGGCGCGGCGGCGAGCGGCAGCGCGATGACGACCGACGAGCCGTGCGCCCGGGGCTCGACGGCGAGCGACCCGCTGTAGCGACGGGCGACCCGCCTCGCGATGTTCAGCGCCAGGCCGGAGTGACCCGGCTTGGTCGTGTAGAACGGCCGCAGGATCGCCTCGCTGTCCGACTCGCAGGGGACGGTCGCCGCGTCCGTGACCTCGATGCAGTACCGCGCCCCGATCGAGGTGCCCCGGACCGTGACCACGCCGTCCCCCGGCGTCGACTCCACGGCGCTCTCGATCAGGCACCGCACCGCGACGGCGAGCTCGATCGGGTCCGCCTCGACGTCGCCGTCCTGAGCCGAGAGGACGATGCGGGCCCCGGACGCGCCGATGCGCGCGCACGCCGCCGCGCGGCGCACGCAGCCCGCCGCGCTCACGCACACGCTCCTGCGGGTGAAGAGCCTCGCGGCGTCGACCGACTCCTCGAGCCGCGCGCTCGCCGCGATCACCTCCTCCTCGATGATCCCGAAGAACTCCTCGATCCTCGGATCCGCCGTGTAGGCCGCGTCTCGCGCGACCTTCCGCTTGATGTAGAACGACGCATTCCGGACGATCGCAAAGCGGTTGCGCAGGTCGTGACGCAGCACGGACAGGATCTCGTCCGCGACCGCGGCCTGCTCCGCCGCACCCAGGGGATCCCAGCTGTTCATGCCGATCCACCCTCCTCGGCCCTCGCGCGCAGCGCGGCTCGCCCGTCGCCGCCAGCGAGCAGCACTCGAACCCTTCTCTGCACCATCGCGCCGACGCCGCCGTCGCCTCGACCGTGGGAGAGCTCGGGATGAGTTCTTAAAGACACTGACACAAGCGCCGTCTCCCTGGGGCCATGGCGCACCCGAGCCTCGCGCCGCTGCGTCGCGGGCGCACGAGAGCGCGCCTGGCCGATCCGTGCCATCGGTCACGTCTGCACGTCTACACGCTTGGTGCGACGCCACCCCTCAACCAGCGTCACCCTTGATAAACATACGTGACAAAGTTTGTGTCAGTCAACGGCATAATAATACCTTCCACAGCACATCTCCGTTCAACGGATTTCCGTCCACCTTCCGCCCTCATGCTCCTTGCGCTGCGCTGCGCTGCATCCGCGTGATTGCCCTGGATGCACAGCCACCTGGCCAATCCGTCGCCGGACATCGCCATGTGTCGTGAACGAACCGCCGCGGGTCTCCTCTCCACGAGCGCGGCGTCGGTGCGGCGGGTGGACAGACGGGCGCGCTCGCGCCGGCGCTCGCCTGGGCCTGGATTCCGCCACTGCTTCAGACTTGCGATGGGTGTGCTCCGGAGCGCACTCCGGCACGCAGATCCGAAAAAAAACTCCTGTCCGTGATTGGTTGGGAGCCGTTCCCGACACAGTGACGCGAGCCGTGCTCGCCCCCCGTCGCCCCCGCCGCTCGCCTCGCCGGCGTTGCCTTGCCGCTCGCGGCGCGCCCTGCGCCCGCGGCGGTGCGCGCTCGTCGCGCCGCCGGCCCGGCACCTCGACCGAGCGTGCCCTGGCGGCCTGCGGGACCGGGAGGCGACGGGCCAGCGCCATCCGGCGTGGATGGGCTGATGCTCGTGTCGTGACTGGAGGAAAGGCATGTTCATGGACTGGAACGTTCGATCGGCCGCGCGCGCGCGCGGCCGGATGCTTGCCCGGGTGTCCTGCCTCGCGTTGCTCACCGCCGCCTGCTCCCCTGATCCGGAGACCGGCGCGGGCGGCGCCGGCGGAGGCGGGGGGACGGGCGGCGCGGGCGGGAGCTCGCAACCGGAAGGGAGCAGCTCGAGCGCGAGCGCGGGCAGCAGCGCGATCTCGGCCGGCTCCACGGGCGGCGCGGGGGCCGGGGGCGACGTGCCCGCCGGATCGGGAGGCTCGGCGGGATCTTCAGGTGGGCCGAGCGGCAGCGGCGGCGGCGGCGCGGGCGCGGGCGGCGCGGGCGGCGCGGGGCCGCTGCCGGACATCACGATCTGGATCGCGGGGGACTCCACGGTCGCCAACGGGCAGACCCCCTGCCCGGCCGGCTGGGGCGGCCGGTTCGCGGCGCTCTTCGACGACCGGGTCACCGTGGTGAACAGCGCCGTCGGCGGCCGCAGCGTGCGGACGTGGCTCTACAACGTGCAGACCACCATGGATAGCGCGGGGGAGTGCGAGCTCGCGCGCGACTCGAGCGGCGAGCCCGTGCTGCAGGCCAGGTGGGTCCAGATGCTCGACGGCATGAAGCGGGGCGATTACCTGTTCATCCAGTTCGGCATCAACGACGGCTCGCGCACGTGCGATCGGCACGTGGGGCTCGACGCCTTCAAGTCGAGCTACGGGATGATGGCCCGCGCCGCGGAGGAGCGAGGCGCCCAGCCTGTGTTCGTGACCCCCGTGAGCGCGATCTCCTGCAGCGGGAGCACGGCCCGGGGGACGCGCGGCGGCTACGTGACCGCGACCCACGAGGCGGGCAAGGAGTACGGCGTGCCGGTGATCGACCTGCACGAGCTCAGCGTCGCGCTCTACGGCTCCCTGGGCTTCTGCCCGGTCCCCGGGGGCGACGTGAGCGCGACGACCAGCGGCCCCGTGGGCGAGTTCTTCTGCGATGATCACACGCACTTCTCGCGCTCCGGCGCGGAGCAGATCGCGAAGGTCATGGCCGGCGCGGTCCGCGATCAGAAGCTCGGCCTGGCCGCGTACCTCGAGTGATCCCCGCCGGCGCGCGCGCCGGATCATGAGGAGAGCCGCGTGTGTACCGCGCCAACGGGGAGCGGTTCGTGGTTCGATCCTGGCGGTCCGAGAACGTGCGGCGAGCGTGTCGCGTCGACGAGGATCCGGTCCCTGTTTCCAGTCCTCCCGGAGCAGGGCCCCGTGGCTCAAGGAAGTGTCACCGCAGCTCCCGGTCAGAAGTGTTACCAGGGCTCCGCTCGTACACCTGTGCAGCCTCGGCCTCCTCCCTCGCAACCCCGGCGGCCCTGCTGCGCGGTCCCCGGCCGCCTCCTGTGCGGCCTCGGCGTCCTCCTGTGCAACCCCGGCGGCCCTGCTGCGCGGTCCCCAGCCGCCTCCTGTGCGGCCTCGGCGCCCTCCTGTGCAACCCCGGCGGCCCTGCTGCGCGGCCCCCAGCCGCCTCCTGTGCGGCCTCGGCGCCCTCCTGCGCAGCCCAGGCGACCCTCCCGCGCACCCATTTGGGTGTCCTATCGCAGGATCGCAGGGCTCCTGCGCAGCCCCGGCAGCCCTCCTGCGCATGCATTTTGGTGTTCTATCATACAATGTCAGGGCTCCTGTGCAGCTCGAGCGCTTCCTTGCGCGCCCAGCTGGTGGCCTGCGTCACCATGGCTCGACGCCTGCGCATGGCCGTCGCTGCTGCTGTGCAGCCTCGGGAAGCCTCCATGTAGGGAAGAAAATCCAAACGCTTTGGAGACGTCGAGCCCCAGCTGCGGCCTATTGCCGCTGCTTTGAGAAGACGCAGGAGGATCTGTTCGGGAATCGTTTCTCGCCGCTCATCCCCGAGTGTTGATGATCGCGGCAACCCGGTCGGGAATCCGGTGAAGTTCACCCCAGCGTCGCATATGTACGCCTCCCCACAAGGAAAAGGGGCAGGCCATCACACGGCACGAACGCGTGTTCGTGTTCGTGTTCGTGTTCGTGTTCGTGTTCGTGCGCGTGTTCGTGCGCGTGCGCGTGCGCGTGCACGACCCACGTGTCTATCGGCACATCCTTGTCAGCATGCCCGCGATGCGTGACCTTCGGGATCTCCTCGATCAGCCCGCGCGGCATTCGGGCGAGCAGCTACCGGTCCGGCCGCGGATCGGGTACTTGATCTCGGTGACGCGCCATCTGCTCGGCCTCTCCGCGTTGATCTCCGGTCTCGTCCTCGCCGGATGCAATGCGATCTCGGGTATCGGCAGCCTGACCTTCGACGGCGTGGCCGCCAGCGGAGGAGGCGGCGCCCCGCCTGGCGATGGGGGTGGCGGGCTGGGCGGTGGCGGCGGTGAGGCGGGCGGCGCGGGCGGCGGCGGCGCGGCGGGCGGCGCGGGCGGCGGCGGCGCGGGCGGCGGCGGCGCGTGCAACGGGGAGCCGTGCCCGGCGCCGACAGGCGTCGACGTCGTGGAGCAGACCTACACCGAGCTGCACGGCAGCCCCGGTACGGCCACCCCTGCCATGGACCGGTGCCCGGAGAGCCAGGTGCTCCTCGGGTTTCGAGGGTCCCTGGGACCGCTGGGTGAGTCGCTCATCCATGCCAAGATCCAGGCGCAGTGCGGCCACCTGGAGCTCACGGGAGACGGCCCGTACACAATCACCACGATGCCCGGCGACGTGACCCCTTTCCGGGGCAGCGAGGGCCCCGAGCCCTGGGAGATGGTGTGCCCGGAGAACGAGGTGGTGGTGGGCTTCAGCGGCTCATCTGGCAGGTACCTCGATCTGCTCTTCATCGCCTGTGCGCCGCTCCTCGTGACGGGACCTCCCGGCGATCTCCGCGTCGAGATCGGCCCCGTCACGTGGCCGGACGGCGTGGGCGGCGACGGCGGCGGCGAGTTCCCGGACACCTTCTGCGGTGCAGACCAGGTCGCGAACCTCGTTCAGACCGTCGTCGAGGGCGGAGCCATCGGCGCCTTCGGCCTGGGCTGCACGACGCCCTCGCTCACGTACTGACCCGCCCGCGCTCGCGCCGGGGGCGCGCTCGCCGCGGTGCGTGCGCGCCCGCTGCGCGCTCCCCCGGGGGCGCCCGCACCCGAGGCCTCGGAGGAGGCGCACGAGGACACGCCGCAATTCGCGCCCGCGATGCCCCCGCACCTAGGGCGGGCTGCGGTGGACGCGGCGCGATGCGGTCGCGTCCCGCGCGCGCGCCCTCAGCGACCAGGACGCCGTGTTACCCTCGGGTCACCTCGTCCGGCCCGCCGCGAGGACGAGATTCAGGCCCTCGCGAGACTTGTGATACCCATGAAAAGGATTCTTCTCATCGAGGACGACGCCGCGCTCGTCGACGTGCTCTCGCTCGCGTTCGAGGACGCCGGGCACGCGGTCCTCCGGGCGCACGACGGTCTCGATGGGCTCCGGCGCATCGAGCGCGACGTGCCGGATCTCGTGATCAGCGACGTGAACATGCCACGCCTCGACGGCTTCAGCCTCTGCCGTCGCCTGCGCGAGGCCAAGAACCTCGTTCCGATCGTCCTGCTCACGTCGCGCGACGCCGAGATCGACCAGGCGCTCGGCCTGGAACTCGGAGCAGACGACTACGTGGTCAAGCCCTTCAGCACCCGGGTGCTCCTCGCGCGCGTCAACGCTCTCCTCCGGCGGCAGGAGATCCGCGCGGGCTCGCCGAACGCACGCCGCGTCGTGGCAGTCGGAGCGCTCGATCTCGACCCGGAGCGGCTAGAAGCACGTTACCGCGGCGCGCCGATCACCGTCACGCTCACCGAGTTTCGGCTCCTCGAGGCGCTTGCGGCACGGCCAGGCGTGGTCTTCTCGCGTGATCGGCTCCTCGATCTTGCGCGCGGCGACGACTCCACCGTCGACGTACGCCTCGTCGACACCTACGTCCGGCGCCTGCGCCGCAAGATCGAGGCGATAGACCCGGCGTTCGAGCGCATCGAGACCGTCATCGGCGCGGGCTATCGCTGGAGGGAGCCTGGTGCTTAGCAGGGGTTCGCTACGCCGTCAGACTTACGCCGGGATCCTGACCGTGCTGGCGCTGCCCGTCGCCGCGCTCTTCTTCGCTTCAAGGATCCTCGACAGTACGGATGAGACGATCCGCCGGAACCAGGAGCGCGCCCTGCGTGGCGCCGAGGCTGCCCAGGCCGTCGTGGAAATGGATGATCGCGACGGGAGCGCGCTTCGCGCCGCGGTCGACGCGGCATCCCTTCACAACCAGGTGCGCGTTCGGGTGATCGACGCTGACGGCCGCGTGATCGTGGACTGCGATCATGAGCCCGCCACCTCGCTCCGGGACCGGATCGGCGAGCTCTTCTGGGGCCCCGAAGGCCCGCCGACCCTGCGCACCTACGAGGAGGCAGCGCTGCCGCTTCCAGAGCGTCCCGAGATCCGTCGTGCGCTCGCGGATGGCCGCGACGATGGCTGCGTTCGCACGATCAACGGCACGTTGCTCGTCTGCCATACGGCGATCCGGACGGCGGGGCCAGGAGGCTCGCGGGTAGTGCTCTCGCAAAAAAGCGCGCGATTGGCGTTCCTCGCGCTCTACGACGTGCGCTATCCAGTGCTCAAGTATACTTTATACATGCTCCTGGTCGGCTTCCTCGTCGCGACTTGGCTCGTCCGGCGCATGATCGCGCCGCTCCACGAGCTGCGGCACCAGGTGCTCTCACGCGCCCGCACGCCGCTGTCGGGGGAGGTCATCGATCTGCGCGGGCCTGTGGAGATCGCCGATGTCGCCGGTGCTTTCAACACGCTCCTCGCTGCCATCGCCGAACGAAATCGCCGCAATCACGACTTCATGACAGACCTCGTGCACGAGCTCAAGAGCCCGGTCGCCGTCGTGCTCACGGCCGCGGACGCGATGCGCGAGGGGCCGCTCGCCGCGTCGCGAGCGGAGCGCCTGGGCCGTGCGCTGCTCGAGAGTGGCCGCAGACTGGACGCGCTCGTGACCCAGTTCCTCGACCTCGCGCGCGCCGAGGCGGGCCTGCCCAACGAGGAGCGTGCCGAGATCGACGTCGCGGAGCTCCTCCGCGGGATGGTCGATGCCATGCGCATCGACGAGCGGCACGCCGGCCTCCGCTTCGAGGTTGACGCTACCCCCGCCAGGGTCCTGGGTATTGCTGGGCGGATCGAGGTCGCGCTCCGCAATCTGCTCGACAACGCGGTCTCCTTCGCCGGCGAGGGGGGCGCCGTGGTGACCCGGGTGCGCGCCGTCGAGGGCGCGTGCGAGATCGAGGTGAGCGACACGGGGCCGGGGATCGCGCCCGAGAACGTGCACCGGATCTTCGACCGGTTCTTCACCGACCGGCCCGGCGGCCGGGGTACCGGCCTCGGCCTCGCGCTCACGAAGGCCATCGTCGAGGCGCACGGGGGATCCATCGCCGTCGCCTCGCCACCGGGGCAGGGAGCGATGTTCACCATCCGCCTCCCGCTGCTTTCACACGGCGTACACACCCAGCTCGTCGACGTTTCACGCCGCGGCTAAGGTACATTCAACTCGGTCGCGCAACCTCTCCTGCGTCGAAGAGGTCGCACCCTAGCTTGATCGCTCACCGAGGGCGAGGCTCCCCCCGGCCACGCCACGCCAGGGGATGGCTGTCACGCGCGCACGCGCGGCCATCGATACCGGACGGATAACTTCGTGGTCTGTGCTCCTGACCGGTACGCGTCGGCCAGGGCGCTGGTCCAGTCGTCGCGGGCGTGCCTCGTGCGCACCTCGAGCGGCAAGCTCGACGTCATGCGTATGCCGGACGCGCGAGACGGATGAATCACATCTGATCGCTTGAAAACGAACATCGAAAGAGGAAGTCATGCTCAAGATCATACGAACAGCAGCCGTGTACGGGGCGCTCGCTTTGGCCGCGGGCTGCGCAGGCGGCAACGATGACGGGACGATGGACGAGCCGCTCGGCAGCGCCCAACAGTCCATCGCCAGCTCCACGCATCAGTTCGCCGGTGATTACCTCAAGAACGTCCCGACGACCGACGGACGGACGCAGTGGTCCAGCGTCGTCATCAACAACCCGAACCCCACCCCGGCCACGGTCACGCTCACCATCCACCGCAACGACGGGACCGGAACGCTCGCCGTGCTCTCGAAGACGATTCCCGCGCGCGGCTGGTACAACTCGTACGGCCAGCCAGACTGGCTCGGCGCAACGGAGACAGATCCGGTGAACCATCGCTCGGCCGGCTGGATCGAGCTCACCTCCGATGTGCCCGTGGTGGCGAACAACCGGCTGGACGTGCGGACGGGCACGACGTTCAACTCCCCGGTCGCGCTCTTCAATGATGCTCCGTTCCTGAACTCCCCGTCGCTGCGGCTCTTCTCTCCCTATTTCCTGCGAAAGTGGCCCACGGGGACGACCGGCGTCACCCAGTGGACGGACGTCACCGTGAACAACCCGAACGCCGCGCCGGCGCACGTCACGGTGCGGGTGCACAAGATTGACGGGAGCGGGGTGCACGCGACCCGGAACGTCACCGTGCCCGCGAAGGGCTCCTGGTCATCCTACGGCAAACCCGAGTGGCTGAACATCCCGCCCACCGACCCCGGCAACGGCGGCGCTATCGGCTGGATCGAGGTGCTCTCGGACGCGCCGGTCGTCGCCTCCAGCCGGCTCGCGAAGCGCAGCGGCGCCACGTACGACGCGTCGCCCCTCCTCCTCGATGACTCCGGCTTCCAGGCCGGAGCCGCCCATACCCTGCGCGCGCCCCTCTTCCTCAAGGGCTCGACGGCGGGCGGGACGAGCACCCAGTGGTCACACCCCGTCGTCGTCAATCCCAACCCGACGCCCACGACCATCAACGTCGTCGTGCGGCGGCCGGACGGCACCCTCCCGGACCTCGCCTCGTTCTCGAGGACGATCCCGGCCATGGGCTGGTGGAACGCCTTCGGCGACGCGAGCTGGTCCAGCGCCGCCGGCCTCATCGGCTGGACCGAGATCACCGCGAGCCAGCCTGTGTTCGGTCTCAACCGGGTGATGTTCCGCGACGGAAACACGGCCAGCTCGCCCTTCAAGCTGTTCGACGACGAGCCGCTCGTCCAGACCACCGGCAGCCAGAGCTTCGCGACGTTTTACCTGAAGAAATGGCCGAGCACGGCGGGATACACGCAGTGGACCGATCTGGTCGTCAACAACCCCAGCAGCTCCCCGGCGACCATCACCGTCCGGATTCACAAGGTGGACGGCTCGGGCGATCTGACGTTCTTCACCCGGCAGATCGCCGGGCGTGGCATGTGGCGCTCGGGCGCCGATCCCGAGTGGCTCTCGCTGCCGGCCTCGGATCCCGCCAACGGACGCTCGGTCGGGTGGGTCGAGATCACCTCCTCGTCACCGGTCATCGGGCTGAACCGGGTCAACCTCCGGAGCGGCGATACCCCGAGCTCGCCGGTCGTGCTGTTCGAGGACACGGTGCTCCAGGGGGACATCGGCGCCGCCTGCGATCCCATCGGCCCCGGCGTGTTCTGCGCCCGGACCACGGAGGAGACCGTCTCGCGGTTCAAGGAGCTGATGATCGTGAATCCCTCGGTGGTGAACGATCCGGTGCGCGCCTCCAGCGCGCAGAACGGGCACTGGAGCTTCCGCTGGCTCATGGAGCAGATGGTGACCCCGGGCGCGGACCCGTCGGAGTTCGTCGCGAGCTGGCTGAGCAAGGGGTTCGCGGCGGGGACCGTCAATGAATACCCCGTCCAGGATCGGGTGAACGTGATGGCGCTGATCGATTCATGGCCGAAGATCCCGGGGACGAACAAGATCGATCTCAGCCAATCCCCGTTCAAGCTGCTCGCCATCGTGAACCGGATCGATCTCGCCTCGGGAGGCGGAGCGGGTGAAGGTCGCTTCGTCTTCGGCCTGAACCAGGGCGGATCCGCGCAGGCGATGACCGTCATTTTCGAGTACAAGCTGCCCGCGAGCGCGTCGCGGGAGGTGTGGACGCAGCGGTTCCACGCGCTCGGCACGCTGCCCTTCGGCGAGAACTACAATGCGCGGCTGCAGATGATCACCGACCAGTACGCAGCGCGCGGCGCGAACCTGGCCGGCGTGAACGGAAGCGCGCTCGGCCAGCTGCGCACCAACGAGTTGCTCGATCCGTTGTTCTCCCCCTGGCAGCTGCGCGAGTTCAACCTGGTCGCAGACAGCCCGGCGCGCCTACGGATCACCACCACCAAGCAGACGCCTGCCAAGTCGTTCGCGTTCGAACGCTCCGCGGAGCTTGCGAGCTACGTCTCCCGCAACGCGTCGGCGATCCTTGCTGGCACCGCGATCGTCCCTGGGTGGATGCTCGGCGGTGAGTCGGACGCGGACTTCGAATGGACGGTCCCGGGGGTCAGCGAGCAGGTGCGCCACGCCTTCGCCCAGCAGACGTGCAACGGTTGTCACGCAGCGGAGGCGCCGGTGATCGACAACTTCTACCACGTATCGCCGCTGCGCACGGGGGGCTCGGACGGCACGGGCCGGCTCTCGCCGTTCCTGCTCACCACCGACCTGCAGCTCCGCGAAGACTTCCTGCAGGCGACGCTTTGCGCCGGCAACTGCCGTGGCGTCGGCCCGGCGCGCGCGACGTCCAGCCGCGCTCACTGAGGCGTCGCCCTGGAATCGGCAGAGCCCGCGGCGCGAAGCCGGCGCTGGGGTTCGGGGCGGAGGCCCGAGGAAACAAAGCCAGTGCCGCCCGCCCGAAGCCGCCGCGAAGCGGCGCAGAAGTCCGGCCAGAGATGGCCGGACTTCTGGCGGGCGGAGCTGGGCTCTGTCCGACGACCCCGGTACGTTCGTTCATGCGTCAGGTGCGAGAGCTCTCGCGATCCGACGGATCGCACCGGTTCACCCCCGCGGAATCGCTCCGTCAGAACCCGATGTCCTCGCGGATGGCGACCACGATCTTGCAGTGGTTCACGAGATCGTCCGTCGACTTGACCTCGGTCGTGTAGTTGAGACCGTACGGCCAGAAGTGCTGCGTGTCCGCGTGCACGACGTCGCTCTCGTTGCCCGTGATGGCCCTGAGCTGGCGCGTCGCCGCCTCGCCCGTGAAGACGCCGTCCACCACCAGCGCGCCGAACTCACGGCTGCCGACCCCCAGGGTGTGACCGATCTCGTGCATCGCGGTGATGTAGTTCATGGAGCTCGTCGCGCCGAACCGGATGGACCCATTGACGTTGCCGTCCGCCGTCGCGACCGACGGCACGTAGGACACCGACAGGCGCTTCTCGATGCTCGTTTGACAGTTGTAGTGCGACAGCGCCTCGTCCATCGCGCTCGTGATCTTGTCGTACGCAGACTGCTGCTCCGCCGTCGGCGAGGCGACCTTCGCGAGCGTGTAGGTGATTCCCCCCGTCCCCGGGCAGCCGGCGCCCGCGCCGCCCGCGCCGCCCGTGCCCGCGCCGCCCGTGCCCGCGCCGCCCGTGCCCGCTTCGCCCGCGCCCGCGCCGCCGTCACCCGCGCCGCCGTCACCCGCACCGCCGCCACCCGTGCCCGCTTCGCCCGCGCCCGCGCCGCCGCTCCCCGAGGCGCTGCCGCCCGCTCCACCGTCTCCCCCTCCGCCGGTCGCGCCGCTTCCCGAGGTCTGTCCGCCGGAAGCGGCCGCGCCGCCGCTCCCGCTGGCGACGCTGCCGGCGTCCGCGGGGCTGTCACCCGAGCCCCCGCACGCGACCGGACCAGCCGCCGCCAGCGCGAGCAAAACGATGTGGGTCGCCAGTTGCCTCAGCATGTTTCGTGCTCCTTCCACAAAGGATTGAAAAAGCATTGAATCGTCGCTCACCGCCCAAGGAACGCTCTCGGCGCCCCGCGCGCGTCGAGCGCCGACGAAGTCCGCGTATCCGCCCTCTCACCGGCCGTGCCAGAGGTCAACTCGCCGCTGTTCACCGCGGCTTGCTCGGTCGCCACGACAGCAGCCACGATAGAAGATTGTAGCCGAAGCGAACATGCAGGCGGAGCTCGGCCGCCGCCCCGCGAGAGTCGAGCCCGCGCACGTCTGCCCGCCTCCGGAGCCGCACCCCACGGAGCCGACCGGGCGCGAGCGTCTTCCGGGGGTTTCTTCGCCGAAGGCGCCGGAAGCCGGTCGGCATCGACGGACGTCGAAGGAGTTCCACCCTATATGCACCCACGTGAGCAGCGAGGTCGGCCGCGGACAAGCTGTGCTGACGAGATCGACAGCCGGTGTGTCCAGACGCTTCATCGATGAGGCGGGCCGACAGGCGCAGCGCGCCGCCCTTCCCCGATCACGCCCGCTCCCCCGGTCGCGCCGGGCCGCCCGGCGGAGGGAGATGGGATGAGCCGCAGCGCCATCGCCTCGGGCGCCGTGTTCCAGGAGCGCTACGAGATCGTCGCCGCGCTGCGCGAGAGCGGCTTCGCCGACGTCTACAAGGGGCGTCAGCTCGCCACCGGACAGACCGTGGCCATCAAGGTCATGCACCCGATCCGGGGCAGCAAGCCCGCCGACGTCGCGCGGCGCTGCGCCCGCTTCCACCAGGAGGCGCGGTTCTGCGCGCAGCTCCACCACCCCAACATCGTCCGGCTCATCGACGCCGGACAGACGGACGACGGCACCCTCTACACCATCTTCGAGTTCGTGCCCGGCCAGAACCTGGCGGAGGTGCTGGCCGAAGAGATCGCCCTCGATCCGCGCGAGGCGCGGTACCTGATGCTCCAGGTCCTCGACGCCCTCGGCTGCGCCCACGCGCAGAACGTCGTCCACCGCGACCTCAAGCCCAGCAACATCATGATCGTCTCGACCGGGGCGCGGCGAAACGCGCTGGTGCTCGACTTCGGCATCGGCGCGGTCATCGCCGGGGCCATGGAGGGCGTGGATCCCAAGCTCACCCCGAGCAACGAGATCCTCTGCACGCCCGCCTACGCGGCGCCGGAGCAGCTCCTCGGACAGCCGGTGAGCGTGCGTTCGGACCTGTACGCCTGGGGGCTCGTCTTCCTCGAGTGCCTCACCGGCAAGCCGTCGATCACCGGCAGATCGCTGCAAGAGGTGCTCTTCCGGCAGGCCAGCCCCGAGCCGATCCCGATCCCCCCGGCGCTCCTCGGGCACCCGCTCGGCGCCCTGCTCCGGCGCGCGACCCTCAAGGACATGGCCGCGCGCGTCGTCACGGCCTCGAGCCTGCTGCGCGAGCTCGAGGCCTGCGACGTGGACGCGCTGAGCCGCGAGGACCTCGTCGAGCCCGCGCGAGCGCCGCGCTCGCCGCCGGCCCCGACACGAGGCGCGGCGGACGCGAGCCCGTGGCGCGTCGTCGCGAGCGAGACGGCGCCGATCGACGCGCCCTCGCGGGAGCCCCGGGCGCCGCCGAGCGACCGCGCGGCGGCCGAGACGATGCCGTCTCCGGCCACGCCCCGGCGCGTGGACGCGCCGGCCCCGCCGGGACCAGAGGCACCGGCGCTGGAGCGACCCGACGGCGAGCGGCGGCCCCTCACCGTCGTCTGCTGCACCTTCACGGCCTCGGGCCCGGGGCTGAAGACCACCGACGTCGAGGAGATCGACGATCTGCTCGACGAGCAACAGGACGTCTGCGCCGAGATCGCCCGCCGCCACCGGGGGCGCTTCGCGGGCGCGCTGGGGGATCAGATCCTCTTGCACTTCGGCTATCCCTCCGCGCAGGAGGACGACGCCCGGCGCGCCGCCCGCGCGGCGCTTGAGGTCGTGGCGGACGTGGAGGCGCGCAGCGCGCGGCTCACGGAGGCGCGGGGCGTGGCGCTCGAGGTCCGGATCGGGCTCCACACCGGCCTCGTGGTCGCCGGCCAGCTCCATCGGTACACACAGCACCTCGGGACGACACCGCAGATCGCCGCCCGGCTGAGCGCGGCCGCGGCGCCGGGCACGGTCGTGGTCAGCGGCGAGACCTTCAGGCTGCTCCGGGGCCGGTTCGCGCTCGAGCCGATGGCGCCGCCCGATCTCTCGTCCGTCGCGCGCCCGCTCGCGATCTACCGCATGGGGCAGGAGATCCCTCCCCCGGCCCAGGACCAGGACATCGCCGGCCGCGACACCGAGCCGCCGATCGGGAGGAGCCAGGAGCTCGATCTCCTGCTCCAGCGCTGGGGCCAGGTCCGGCAGGGCATCGGGCAGAGCATCCTCGTCACCGGCGGCCCCGGGATCGGCAAGTCGCGCCTCACCGGGGAGCTCGTCCGGCGGCTCCACGGCGAGCGGCACAGCTGCCTGGAGTGCCGCTGCGTGCCCGATCAGCGGAGCAGCGCGCTCTACCCGTTGATCGAGCTCCTGGAGCGGTTGATCGAGACGGGCCGGGACGACGCGCCGGGGCGCCGGCTCGCCCGGCTCGAGGCGCTCCTCTCGCGCCGCGGCTTCGACCTTCCGGAGATGGTGCCGCTGCTGGCGGCGCTGCTGTCGATCCCCCTGGACGGGCGCTACTCGGCCCCGCTGGACCCGCCGCCGCGGCAGAAGGAGCGGACGCTCAACGTGCTCGTGACGATGCTCTTCGACATGGCCGAGGAGCAGCCCGTCCTGTTCATGGTCGAGGACCTGCAGTGGGCCGATCCGACGACCCTCGAGTGGCTGGGCGTGATGATCGCCGACGTGCCCTCGGCGCGGCTGATGGCGGTCTTCACCGCGCGGCCCGAGTTCTCGCCGCCCTGGTCGATGTCGGGCATGCTCCAGATCCAGCTGAGCCGCCTGGATCGGTCGGACGTCGAGCACCTGGTGGCGCGCCTCGCCGGCGGCCGCGCCCTGCCTGGGCCCGTGCTTTCGCAGGTGGTCGACCGGACCGACGGCGTCCCGCTCTACGTCGAGGAGCTGACGCGGATGGTGCTCGAGTCCGGGGCGCTCGTGGAGGAGGGGGACCACTACCGCCTCGCCGAGCCGCTCTCGGAGCTCGCGATCCCCACGACGCTGCGGGGCCTCCTGGTGGCGCGCCTCGACCGGCTCGGCAGGGCCAAGGAGACGGCCCGCATCGCCGCGGCGCTCGGCCGGGAGTTCTGCCAGGACGTGCTCTGCGCCGTGTCCGCGCTCGGCGGGGAGCAGGTCCAGGAGGACCTCGAGCGGCTGATGGCCGCGGATCTCATCCACAGGAAGCGGCGGCTGAGCAACCCGACGTACCAGTTCAAGCACGTGCTCATCCGGGACGCGGCCTACGAGTCGCTCTCGAAGCGGAGCCGGCGGAAGGTGCACGCGATCATCGCCCGGACGCTCGAGGCGCGCTTCCCCGAGATCGTCGCGGCGCGGCCCAACCTGCTCGCGCACCACCACGCGGCGGCCGAGCAGCTGGAGCGGGCGATCGCGTACGCGGAGATCGCGGCGGAGCGCGCGCTGAAGCGGCCCGCGAACGCCGACGACACCGAGGCGATCGTCCACGTGACGCAGGCGCTCGGCTGGCTGCCGGCGATCGCGGACGCGCGGGAGCGCGCGCTGGCGGAGCTGCGCCTGAACAGCCTGCTGATCCTGGCGCTCGTACGCCGGCGCGGGTACATGCCGAGGGAGCTCGAGGCGGCGGTCCACCGCTGCGAGGAGCTGAGCGACGAGCTCGGGGAGAGCTCGATGACCCCGCCGACGCTCTGGGCGATGTTCTGGTACCACCACATGCGGAGCCATCGCCGCGAGGCGCGGGCGACAGCGGAGCGGTGGCTCGACCTGGCCAGGCGGTCGCAGGACGCCGCGCAGCTGGTCTCGTCGATGGTGCTGCTGGGACAGTGCTCGTTCTTCGAAGGAAAGCTCTCAGACGCCCGCCAGCAACTCGATGGCGGCATCGCGCTCTACGACCCTCAGGCACATCGGGAGCACGCGTTCTTCTCCGGCGTCGACGTCAAGGTGTGGGCCCAGTACACGCTCGCGGTGGTGCTCTACCTGATGGGCTGTCCAGCTCAGGCGCTCGCCCACGGGCAGGCCGCGGTGGCGTGGGCGCGCGAGCTCGATCACCTGAACAGCCTTGGGATGGCGCTGCTCCACCTGGCCGGCGTCTACCACTATGCCCGCGAACGGGAGCAGGTCTCCGCGATGCTCGACTCCCTCCTCCAGCTGACGGAGCATCATCAGCTCTGGGTCACGGCCCACTGCTGGGCCCTGCGCTGCTGGACGCAGCGAGACCTCGAGCAGCTGAGGCAGCACATCGAGACGATCCGGGACGGCGGCCAGCAGAGCGGCCTACCGTACTGGCTCTCTCTCGTGGCAGAGCTCGAGGCCGAGCGCGGGCAACACGAGGCCGCGGTGGAGCAGCTCGCGGGCTGCCTGCTGCTCGCCGAGGAGTCGGGGGACGTGTACTACGTCGCGGAGCTCTACCGCCTGAAGGGGCTGTCTCTTCACGCCTTGGGCGCCGACGCGGATCAGGAGAGCGAGCGGTGCTTGCGGCGATCGATCGCCGTCGCGCGGGAGCAGGGCGCGAGGACGTTCGAGCTGCGCTCGACGCTGGCGCTCTGCCAGATGCTCGTGCAGCAGGCCCGACGCGACGAGGCGCGTCCCCTGCTGAGGCAGCTCACCGACTGGCCTGTGGAGTGCGCCGATCTTCCCGATTTTGCCAGGGCGCGAGCGCTGCTCCAGGAAGTGACCGATTGATCTGCCGCGGCGGCACCTCGGTCGCTTTCAGCGCATCTGGATCTGCGTTCATTTGCATTGGATGCGCGAAGGGCTCGACGACGCGCGGCGCCGGTTCAATGAGATCCATATCCCATGCCAGGGCCTGCGGCACCGGCGATATTGGAGGTGGCCATGTTTTCCCATCAATCATTCAAATACATGTCCAGGATCGCGGAAACCGACGGTGCTCCCGCGCATCTCGACGAGGAGGCGCGCCTCCTGCACGAGCGAGGAGCGATGGAGGAACGGCTCCTGGGGCTGGAAGGAGCCTGGTTGCGCGCCGTCGCGCTCTGCTGGGAAGATCCGACGCAGCGCGATCGGTTGAAGAGCGACCCGCGGGGGTACTTGATGGCTCGCTGCGGCTATGCGTTGCCGCCGGGGATCGACCTCACCATCCGCGAGGCGCGGGAGCCAGGCTCGCCGGGCGGCGACGCGCTGCGCTTCTGCGAGCAGCGCAGGGGCTGGGACCCGTCGGCGGGCGCCATCACGCTCTGTATCCCACCAGCGCCGGAGCTGAAGGATCAGCCCGTCGCGCTGGCCGAGCTCACGAGCGACCCCGGCTCGTCTTGCATCATCTGCTGAGTCAACCCTCGACGCCGTAGAAGCTGGCGGCGTTGTCCCAGAGGATCTTGCGGAGGCTCTCTCCTGGGAGCTTGCCGCGGAGCGCGAGCGCCCGCTCCACCATGCCTGCGTCGTGATCGATGTGGGGGAAGTCCGTCCCGAAGATCGCCCTGTCCTCGCCGAGCCATGGGATCGCCTGCTCCAGGCACGGCTCGTCCGGCTCGATCTCGATGAAGCACTGGCGGCGGAAGTACGCGGACGGCTCGCGGCGGACGTGCGGCGCGACCTCCTCGGCCAGGCCCCGGTACTCGATCTCGTCGAGGCGCCAGAGCCAGTAAGGCAGCCACCCGCAGCCGGCCTCGAGGAAGGCCACCCGCAGGCCGGGGTGGCGCTCGAGCACGCCGCCCTCGATCAGCGCGAGCAAGGCCATCATCTGCTCCATCGGGTGCGAGCAGGCGTGCAGGGCGAAGCGGCTGCGGAAGCGATCGGCGCCGGCTGCGGGCAAGGAGGCGTGTGTGCCCTCGTGGATGGCGACGGCGATCGAGCGCCGCTCGGACTCGGCCCAGAACGCCTCATAAGCAGGGTCGCCCAGCGTCCGCCCCGCGACGGGGTTCGGCCGGAGCACGACGGCGCGGAAGCCGAGCGCGGCCGCGCGCGCGAGCTCGAGCACCATCTGCGCCGGATCGTGCGGGCTCATCAGGGCCACGCCACGGAGGCGCGAGGGGTCGTGATCGCAGAAGCCCCGTAACCAGGTATTGTACGCCCTGGCGAGCGCGCTCGCCAGGGCGGGCTCCAGCGGGGTCATGCCGAGGAGCGCCAGCGCGAGCGTCGGGTAGAGGAACGCCACGTCGATGCCCTCGCGATCCATGTCGTCGAGCTGCGCTTGCGGCTGATCGAGCCGCCCGAGCGACGCGAGCGCCCCGAGCCGCCGGCGGCCGGCGGCGGCGATCGCGCGCCAGGTCCGCGCGCTCATCCGGTGATGGACCGGCCGGCCATCCACCATCGGCTGCGGGGGGAGCCGGAGCAGCCCCTCCGGCCCGAGGTGCGCCACGCGGTCGGCCAGGGGCTCGCCGTCGCCGGCGTACGCGAGGTACGGCGCGTGAGCGCGGAGCTCCGGCTCGAGGTGGGTCTTCCACAGATCGAGCGGCTCGATCACGTGACGATCCGCGTCGAGGATGCGATAGCCGTCGCGCACGGGACATCTCCTCTGGTCTGGTGCCGCAGGTCAGACATCCGGCCAGGGTTCCTCTCGTCGAGCGCGGCGACGAGCTCGTCCGCCGTCCGCCGGCCGTCGAGCGGCGGCCCCACGAGGTGAACGACACGGCCGCGGAGCATGGTGCGCTCGCGCTCGCCGATCAGGAACACGGTCTCCTTGTCACCAGCGAGCTCGACGCCCAGGTGGTGCTTGAATTGCAAGGTGCGCCGGGTGCATTGAACGCGTTGGAGGCGCGGAGTGCGTGGGATGCGCTTCATGAACACCGGACCCTGATGGACAAGCTGGTGCGTCGACGCCCGCCGGAGACGCCCGTGCTGGTGCGCAATTCAGCGTCAGCGAGCGCCTGCCTGGAGCGCGGGCGGGCGGGCTCGCCGGTGCACGCCGCGGGGGCGCGCGAGCCCGGGGGCGAGGTCGTGTGAGAAGGGGGTGAACAGCGTGGCAGTCATTCGCGAGACGGACATCGGCCCGGAGACAACGCCGCTGTCCAGCAGCTTCATCGATGCGATCCAGGGGGTCAGGCAGGACGATCGACGCGTCGCCCTGCTCGTCTACCACCGCGACGGCGCCGAGCGCGCCGTGCTGAGCCCGGGCGTGCCGGTCGTGATCGGCCGGGCGCCGCCGTCGCAGGTCCAGATCGGCGACGTCAGCCTCTCGCGCGAGCACGCCCGCTTCACCCAGTCCGGCGACAAGGTCGTCATCGAGGATCTGCGCTCGACCAACGGCACCTGGCTCGGCGGCGAGCGCATCACGCGAGGCGAGGTGAAGCCGGGGGAGGAGGTGATCCTCGGCAAGGTCGTTGTCGCCGTCCGCTCGATCACGGCGGCCGAGGACGAGCTGCCAGGGCTGATGAGCCACGAGCAGCTCCGCGTCGCCCTCGAGGAGGAGGTGAAGCGCGCGCGGTACTTCGGGCGGAGCTTCGCCGTCGTGATGGCCCGGGTCGCCCGCCAGCCCGGCGCCCACGTGAGCCACCTGTTCCCGCGCGTGCGGGCGCTGCTGCGCCCCGTCGACCGGATCGCGCTCTACAGCTCGGACGTGGTGGCGGCGCTGCTGCTCGAGGCCGGGACGGAGGTGGCGCTCGACGTGGCGCGCGCGCTCGCCGCGCCGCCCGGGGGCGGGTCGCCCGTCGTGCTCGCGGGGTTCGCGACGTTCCCCGACGCGGGGACCGTGGCGGAGGAGCTGCTCGATCGGTGCTGGAGCGCCGTGCGCAGCGCGACGGTGGAGCAGCCGGTGCGCTCGGCGCCGGGCGGGACCTGGAAGAGCGGCCCGGGCGCCTGCAATTTCGAGCCGGTCGTCGTGAGCTCGGCGATGCGCCGCGTCTTCGAGATCGTCAAGCGGGTCTCGCGCTCGTCGATCCCGGTCCTCTTGCTGGGCGAGACGGGGACGGGCAAGGAGGTCGTGGCGCGGGCGATCCACGACAGCGGCCCGCGGAGCGGCAAGCCGATGGTGTGCGTCAACTGCGGGGCGATCCCGCAGCAGCTCGTCGAGAGCACGCTCTTCGGCCACGAGCGCGGCGCGTTCACCGGGGCGTGGCAGCAGCAGCGAGGGGTGTTCGAGGCGGCGGACGGCGGGACGGTCTTCCTCGACGAGATCGGCGAGCTGCCGGCCGCGGTGCAGGCCGCGCTCCTGCGCGTCCTCGAGACGCGGCAGGTGACCCGCGTCGGCTCGAACAAGCCGATCGACGTCGACGCGCGCGTCGTCGCGGCGACCCACCGCGACGTCGAGGCGATGTGCGCGTCCGGCGCGTTCCGCAGCGATCTGTTCTACCGCCTGAACACGATGACGATGACGATCCCGCCGCTCCGGGCGCGCCCGGAGGACATCGAGCCGCTCGCGCTGCGCTTCCTCGACCAGGCGAACCAGGCGAACGGCCGGGCGATCCGCGGCTTCGACGCCGAGTCGCTCGCGCGGCTCCGGGCGTACTCCTGGCCGGGGAACGCGCGGGAGCTGCGGAACGCGATCGAGCGGGCCGTGGTCATCGCCGAGGGCGAGTGGATCGCCGAGGAGGATCTGCCTGAGCGCGCCCGGGCGGCGCCCTCCTCCGAGCCGGCGGAGGGGGAGCTGCCGTACCAGGTCGGAGAGCTCACCGCCGCGGCCCCGGGCGGGGACTACCTGAAGACGCGGCTGCAGCGCTGCGAGGCCGAGCTGATCGTCGAGGCGCTCCGCAAGGCGAGCGGGAACCAGACGGAGGCGGCGCGCGCGCTGGGCATGCCGCTGCGCACGCTCGTGTACAAGCTCAAGGCGCTCGGCATCAAGCGGCTCGGGTACGCGCCCCCGCGGGAGCCGTAGCGCGCGCCGCATCGACGATCAGGGCACGGTCTGGAGCGCGCTCTCGGCCGAGCGGAGCGCGCCCTCGATCCCTTGATAATCGCAGTAGGCCTCGCCACAGACATGGACGCTGCCGACAGGCGCGTTGCTGCCGGGGAGGTCGAACGCCCTCAGCCTCTCGAGGACCTCCCACGACCTGACGCCTGGCCGCCAGGTATGGGCCCCCGCCCCGTAGGGCTCCCGGCTCCAGTCCCGGATGGCCCAGGTCGTCACGGCGCCGGCGGCGCGCTGCCGCCCGGCCGGGTCCTGGAGATCCACGCCGAGGTATTTCAGGAGCTGCCGCTTCAGCGCCTCGCTGCCGTCGATCTCCGCGCGATCGTGGGCCTCGCCCTGGACATAGACCTTCCAGAACTCCGTGGCCGGTCGATCGGTGTAGAGCATGATCATGCCCTTGCCGTCGCTCTCGCGGTAGGTGGTATGGACCTCCCTGGCGGGCATCAGCGACGCGTTCCTGTGGGGCGGCGTGCGCGCCGTCCACCACGGCGCGTCCGTGACCAGGAAGCACTTGAGGAGCGGAAACCCGAAGACCGCGTCGAGATCCCGCTGGATCTCCCGGGAGAAGCAGCCGGCGAGCCGCATCAGGGGGCTGCGGGGCAAGGCGAGGATCACGTGCTTCGCGACGGCCTCCACCGTCTCCGCGCCGCGGGCGAACTGCAGGCGGATCTTCCCTCCTTCCGCCGCCGCGAGCGACGTGAGCGCGTGGCGAAGGTGGATGGCGACCTGCTCGGGGCGCCGCTCGAGCTCCCGCACCAGGGCGAGGGGCAGCGCCCGGGAGCCGCCTTCGATGCTGACGAGCGAGGCGTCCCCCTCCCCCTCGCTGGACAGCGCGCGAAGCCAGAAGACGATCCAGTCCATGGCGTTGGGGTTCTCGGGAATCAGGTGGAAGAACGTGCCCTGATCGCGGATCGCGAGCACGGCCCCGTGGCTGAGGACGTCGCTCAGCGCGTTCCAGAACCCCTGTTCGTGGAGGAAGGCGCCTCCCAGCCTGGCGCCGCGGCGCATGCTGGCATAATCGTCCTCCGCGAGGCGCCTCAGCCATTCCCGGTGCTTCGCGTCCCTGGGGTCGTCCGGGTTGCCGGGGCTCGCCCACGGGGTGTCCCTCAAGATCCTCAGGATACCGAGCTTCATCAGCTCGAGCGTCGTGTGGGGGCGATGAGCGGGTCCGGCCTCGTCGGGGGCGAGGGAGAACCGCGGCCCCTGGGCGGGCTCGGCCGCGTACGCGGTGAACGGCCTGGTCTTCAGGCCGAGCTCGTCGAGCAGCCCCATCAGCAGGCGCTGCCGGCGCTTCTCGAAGCGCATGGGGCCGCACTCGGCGAGGAAACCATCGAGCTCGACCGTCTCGATCCGGCCCCCGAACCGCTCCGAGGCTTCGAAGAGCCCGACGGTGCGGCCGGGGTCCCGCCGGGCGAGGCGAAAGCTGCAGTAGAGGCCGGTGATGCCGGCGCCGACCACGATCGTATCGAACTCTTGCACGCGCGTCCTCCTCGGTTCCTGGACAGGGGGTGAGGCAGGCGCCCCCGCCGGCCTCCGCGGCGCTGTCACGCGGCTGCCCGCTCGGCACAGGCGCCGCCCATCTCCGCGCCTTCCTGCGTGGTTTCATAGAACAGGAAGCGCCCGGTGGTCGCCTCGCAGACGGCCTGCCAGCCGCGCATCCGCCCGACGACATCGAACGAGAGCCCCCAGCGAGGCGTCTCGTCGATCACGCGCACGCCGAGGGCGTGCATCGGCAAGAGGGCGACCGGCGCCAGGGCATGGAAGACGCTGAGGGCGGGCCGCGGACAGCCGGGCTTGGCGTGGACGCTCGCGCGGAGGTAGCTGGCGCTCGAGAAGCCGAGCCCGTCGACCACCCGCTCGATCAGGCCGAGGCCCCGGATGCCATGATGGTTGATGGCCATGTAGAGGGGCGTCACCTCGTCCGTCGCCGCCTGGAAGGCCCTGGCCTGGGCGGCGAGCGCGGTGGGGATCCCGTCCGGGTGCCCGGCCACGGCGGCATAGAACAGCACCGCTTCGTCCTCGTCGGAGAGGCCGCAGTCCTTGATGAACATCAGCGATCTCGACTGGGCGGCGGCCGCCTCCCTCACCGCTTCATCCTCCGCGATCGAGGCGACCACCTCCGCGGCGCTGCGCTCGACGACGCTGCCCCAGTCCGCGGGCAGGTACGCGAGGGTATCGGCGACGATCACCTCGTCACGGACGCCGAGGCGGGGTAGATCGCGCCAGAGCTGCTCGAGGTGGCTCCGGACCTCGTCCGCGCAGAAGCCCATGTCGCGGGTGTGAAGGCACGTATCCGGCACGACCACCACGTGGGCGCCGCCAGGGTGGAACTCGCGCAGGACGCGCGCCAGCGCCGCTCGCATCTTGATGCCGAGGAACTCCGCGAAATCGGGCCCCCGGCCGAACCTGCCTGTCTTGAGCGGCACTGGCACCTTGCCGCCGCCCTCCGGCATGGCCAGCACGATGGGCTCACCCGTCCGCACGATCCGCTCGAGCCTGGCGTCGAACTCGGCCATGTCGCGGGGGCACTCGAACCGGGTCTTGCTGGTCTGGATCGAGGCCTTCTTGATGATGGCCTTGAGCTGGGCGGCCCTGTCGCCGTGTCGGGCCCCTGCCTTCCGCAAGCAGTCCTCGAAAGGACGGATCGCCTGATCGAGCTCGCCGAGGAAGACGTCGATCTCTGCAGGCCCGGCGAAGCGGACCGAGGCCGCAGGTAGCCTGCTGCCGGACAGCACGCGCTGCTTCGCGGCGAGGAGCTCCGGCGCCTTGGCGAGGCCGGCGGCCGGCTGGGTCACGGCGCTCTGGTAGCGAGGGGCGGCGGGGCGGCCGGAAGCCGCCCTCTCCCCGTCGAGCTCCGCGAGGCCGGCGGGTCGCGCGCTCATGGAATGACGCGCGCCGTGAGCCTCGGTGCTCTTCGCGGCCTCCGAGACGATGGTGGGGTGACCTTTGCCGAGCACAATGCGGATGAGGTCGCTGGTCGCTTCGATCTTCATGGTTCTCCCTGCGACGCGGGCGCCACGACGACGCCCCATCGATCGATCGGCTCCGCTTCGATCGAGCATTCGTCGAACGCGGATTGCCTATCTGGCCCTAGCTCTCACGTGAGCCAGAGCACACCTCGTGCCGGCGGAGCTCGCGCAGATTCACGGGGATATCGGGGCGCTGGCCGCGCGAGCGGGGATGAGCGCGCGGACCGCTACACGATCGAGCAATGGATTGCGTGCCAGGGAGGGCACGCCCCGTTGTCGACGGGTGATGGCGTCCTCTGCGAGGCGGGAGATCACGAGATCTCGCGGCGAGCGGACAAGTCGCGCGGGCGCGTGCCTGCGCTGCGGCGGGCGTCGGGCGCGCCGCGCGCGACGCGCGCGACGCGCGCGACGCGCGCGACCGATGAGCTCACGTCGATGGTGGGGGATGCGCGGCGCCTCGCGGTGTGGGCGCGCGCTCGACGACGGGATGGGGAGGGAGACGGCGTGTGGGAGGACGTCTCAGGGAGCGACGGTGTCAGGGAGCGAGCGAGATGGCGGCGCGACTGGCGGGCTCGGGCTCGAGGGGAAGCTCGATCATGAACGTCGAGCCGCAGCCCGGCGAGCTCTCCACGCCGATGGTTCCGCCGTGAGCGCGCACGATCTCGCGCGCGATGTAGAGCCCGAGCCCGAGGCCGCCGAAGTGCACAACGCCGCCCGCGCGCTCGAAGCACCTGAAGATGCGGGCCTGGTCCTCCTCCGCGATGCCCGCGCCGCGATCGCGGACGAGGAGCTCCGCTCCGCCGGGACAGGCCTTCACCTCGATGGATATCGGCCGGCCCGCGCCGAACTGGATGGCGTTCTTGACGAGATGGAACACGAGGCGTCCCATCTGCTCCCGATCCCAGCGGCCGACGACGCCCTCCGGGGCGTCGATGGAGATCGTGGAGGACGGGGAGCGGAGCTCCACCGAGAGCTCGGCGATCACCTCCCGGACGAGCGCCCCGAGATCGACGGTCTCGCGCTCGGGATCGAGCGGGCCTGATCGGAGCCGGATCGCCTGGAGCATGTCATCGCAGAGCCGGGTGAGCCGGTTGACCTGCCGGCCGACGACCTCGAGCGAGGCGACCCACGTTGACCCGTCCTCCGCCCGTTGCTCGCTCAGCCGCTTCATCCGCTGGACCTGCAACTTGAGCGAGGTCAGCGGCGTCAGGAGCTCGTGCGACGCGAGCGTGAGGAACTCGTCCCGAACACTGGCGCCTGCGTCGGGCTCGCAGCCGCGGGCGGGCCGGCGAGCGTCGGGGGTTCCAGTGAGCGGGGCGTTCGAGACGGACATGGTTCAACTCCCGTTGGAGAGTGGATGGATTTTCGCGATCGCGTCCGAAGCATCGGCGATGCCACGCGTCATCGCCCTGGGGGAAGCGCGGTTTCCGCGGCACCTCGCGCTGGATCCGGGCCGCCGAGGGCGGGGGTGCCGTGGCGCCCGGCGAACGGTTGCTCAGGTACGCAAGAAGCCGTGAGCGACCCGACCAGCGACCCGACCCAGGTTGGGGAGCGGCCTGACCCAGATTGGGGCAGCGGGGGCAGCGACCTGACCCGGGGGCGGACCGGGGCGGACCCGACCCGGCGGACCCGGCCCAGGTTGGGACGAGCGCGACCCGACCCAGGTTGGGCGATCCGGCGGCGATCCGACCCGGACGACTGCGACCCGGCGGACCCGACCCAGGTTGGGACGAGCGCGACCCGACCCAGGTTGGGCGATCCGGCGGCGATCCGACCCGGACGACTGCGACCCGACCCCAGGTTGGGCAACCCGACCCAGGTTGGGCGATCCGGCAGGCAACCCGACCCAGGTTGGGCGATCTACCCAGGTTGGGCGATCCGATCTACCCAGGTTGGGCGATCCGGCAGGCAACCCGACCCAGGTTGGGCGATCTGCAGGTTGGGCGACGCCAGCGGAGACGTCATCGGTCCCTCGTCACGCAAGGCAGGGCCACGCACGCACGCCGACCAGGCTGCCGCAGGCGGATCGACGCTCGAGTGAAGGGCTGAGGCGCGCCGGAGCGGACCGGTCGACGGCAGCGAAACCGCGGAGGGGCTTCCGCGTAGCAGCGGATGAACCCGCTCGGCGGAGCGCGCAGAGCCGCGCGCCCGCGAGCTCGGGGCGCGCCGTGCCCGTCGCCACGACGGAGATGCGCCTCGACGATCGACGCACCGACAAGCCCGCGCCGCTGGGTTCGCGGCGCCATTCCCCAGGAGCTTTCTCATGTTTCGCAGCACGATGAGCATCACGGCCCTGAGCTTCGGTCTCTTCGCGGCGGGCGCGCCCGGCGACGCCATGGCGCACGGCAGCGGCGCCCACCGGCACGGCCAGATCTTCGTCATGACCAACGCCGGAGACGGCAACGCCGTGATGGCGTATGACCGGGCGGCGGACGGCTCGCTCTCGTACGCCGGCACGTACGCGACCGGAGGGCTCGGCGCGCCGACCCGGCCGATCAACGCGCTCGGATCCCAGGGCTCGCTCGTCCTCAGCGAGGACGGGAAGCTCCTGTTCGCCGTGAACGCGGGCAGCAGCGAGGTGTCGATGTTCCGCGTCGGCCCGCGCGGCCTGACGCTGCTCGATGTGGTCGACTCGGGCGGCGACTTCCCGGTGAGCGTCGCCTCGCACGGCGACCTGCTCTATGTCCTCAACGTGGGTGGCGAAGGCAACATCGCCGGCTTTGAAGTGAACCCGTGCGGCGAGCTCGTCCCGCTCGACGGATCGAACCGCGGCCTCGGCCTCGGCGGCACGACGCCGCCGTCGCTCGGCGCCACGCCGGGTCAGATCGGCTTCTCTCCCGACGGCGAGGCGCTGGTCGTGGCGGGCAAGGGGTCCAATCAGCTCCACGTGTTCCCCATGAGCGGCCGCGGACTGCCCAGCGACGCGCCGGTCACGACGATCTCCAGGGGCCTTGTCCCGTTCGATTTCGCCTTCGATCGTCGCGGCCACCTCATCGTGGCGGAGGTCGGCGGCGACGGCGTGCCCGCGACCGGCGACACGAGCGTGGTGTCCTCGTATAAAATCGGGCACGACGGGAGCCTCGCTGTCATCAGCGACACGGTCGACACCTTCCAGCGGGCGACCTGCTGGATCACCGGCGCCCCTGGGAGCCGCTATGTCTTCACGGCCAACACGGGCAGCAACACGCTCTCCGGGCTCCAGGTCGACGCCCGGGGCGCGCTGACGCTGCTCGACGACGGCGTGTCCGCCTCGTTCCCCACCGGAACGGCGCCGATCGACCTCGCGATGACGCGCGACGGCCGGTTTCTGTACACCCTCAACGCGGGCACCGGGACGATCGCGGCGTTCCAGGTGAGCCGCGACGGCAGCCTGATCCCACGCGGGGAGGCGGGTGGATTGACGCCCGGCGGCGGCGCCCAGGGCATCGCCGTGCGGTGACGGTCGTTCCTCGGCGTCCAGGGTTCGCCGCGCTCGGTCAGCACGCCAGCCGGGGCGCGGCGCTCACGCGGCGCGGATCACCTCCTCCGCGGCGCGGCGCGGGCCGCACACGCCCTCTCGCTCCGGAAAGCCCAGCCGGAACGCGAAGGTGAGCTGCCGGTCGCCTGGACCCAGCGCCTCGGTGAACGAGCGCTCCATCGCCGGCGCTCGTCCGAGCATACGCTCCCGGTCGATGACCTCCGGCACCTGGTTCAGCGGGTGCATCGCGATGCCGCGCGCGGTCGCCCAGAGATGCATGCGTTGCCACAGGCGCCCGGCGCGGAGCGTCGCGCCCAGGTCGTAGCGGTCGCGGACCGTGATGACGCCGATGGCGGGATCGCCGGCGAGGTGGACCTCGCGGGTGACGCGGAGCCAGTCGTCGTGCATCTGTTCCGCCGACGGACGCGGCAGGAGCTTGACGGCCGCGGTGAGCAGCGGGCCGAGCCCCATCACATCGAGGGTCAGCCCGTCCCTATGGCTCGGTACCGCCTCCGGCGCCAGCCGGAACCACGCGTCGCTGTCCCGCACCATCGCCGCGTCGCGGACGATGGTCTCGGTGGCGCGCAGCGTGTGAGCGGCGAAGCTCTCGCGCTGATCGGGGTGCTCCAGCCAGACGACCTCACCATCGGAGCCCGCTTCGCTCAGGCGCGAGAGCTCCTGGAGCGCCGAGCCAGGTACGCGCTGCGCCTTGTACGGGCCGCGGTTCGTGTGTCGCCGTGCGATGACCTCCGCCAGCGGGGACGCCGCTGCGCCTGGCTCGATACGGACGCTCGCCACCCGGATCGCCCGCGGCGCCGCGCGCTCGCGAGCGCGAGATCCCTCCGGGTCGGAGCCCGGCAGAGGGCCGGCTTCGAGTTCGACGCGGGGGGCCCATCCCATCGAACCCGCCGCGAGCGCCAGGTTCTCTATCGCGCAACCGAGCCCGATGTGCATCTCGCGCAGGAACGGATCCATCGTGCCGAGCGATCGAGACCTGTCCGAGAGTACGTCGATGCGATCCGGGTGGACCTCGAACAGCCAGGGTTGCGTGTTGTGCGGGCTCGCGGCGAGCACCGCCGCGCGCACGAGCTCGGCGAGCTCGCCGCCGCGCTGCCCGCGGAACGCGGTCCAAGGGGCGAACGGCTCGCCCGTCCGATCGTCGAACACACCCCGGCCAGCAGCGTACCAGCCCGCTCCCGCGGCCACGGCGAGCGTCGCGACGCCTTCCAGCAGGCGCCGCCGCGAGACCTTGAGTTTCCTCTCCATGATGCGCTCCATCCTCCAGAGGACGTGTGACCGGGCTCCGCGAGCGACGGCCATGCGCAGAGATTGAGGCGGCTCAAACGATTAGTACAGGAAATCGCTCTACTATGATGTATCAGTGTGTCTAATGCTCGAGGCGCTCCCCGACGACCTGAACCTCCTGCTCGCGCTTGACGTGCTGCTGCGCGAGCGGCACGTGACGCGCGCGGCGAAGCGGCTCGGCATCACGCAGTCGGCTGCGAGCCAGCGGCTCGGGCGGCTGCGCGAGTTCTTCGGCGATGCGCTGCTCGCTCCGGGGCGGCCGCTGCTGGCCCTCACGCCGCGCGCCGAGGCGCTCGCCGATCCGCTGGCACAGGCGCTCGCGAGCTTGCGGGCGGCGGTCCAGGCCGGCGCGCCGTTCGACCCAGCGATGTCCGAGCGCCGCTTCGTGCTGCTCGGCAACGACCTGCTGGAGGCGGTAGCGCTGCCGCGGCTCTTGCCCCTGCTGGCGCGCGAGGCACCGTACATCACGGTGCAGGTCGACCGCGCCGAAGCGGACTTCGTGAGGCGGCTCGAGCGGGGAACGGCGGATCTCGCGTTCGTCCCGGAGTTCCTCGTGCCCCCGTCGTCACGACAGCTGCGCTTGCCGGAGGAGGGATTCGTGACGCTGATGCGCAGGGACCACCCCGCAGCGTCACGGCGGCTGACCCTGGAGCGCTACCTGGAGCTCGGGCACGTGCTCATCGCTCCGCACGGCATGCCGGGCAGCCTTGTCGATCGCGCGCTGGAAGCGCGTGGGCGGCGGCGGCGGATCGTCGCGCAGGTCCAGCACTTCGTGACGGTGCCTTTCCTGATCGCGGCCTCGGACCTCGTGGTGACGTGTCCAGCGACGCTCGCGGCGGTGTCGACGCCCTTCGGCCTACGCGCGGCCCGGCCCCCCGTCGAGCTCGGCGTGGACCGATCTTCGGCTGTCTGGCACGAGCGCGTGCACGACGATCCAGGCCATCGCTGGCTGCGCTCCTGGCTCAGCAAGGCGATCCGCGCGGGCGCGACCCAACCAGGTTGACCTGACCCAACCAGGACCTGACCCACCCAGGCTGACCTGCAACCAGGTTGATCCGACCCAGGTTGACCGGGGAAACCCGACCCACCCAAACCCGACCCACCCAGGTTGACCCGACCCGCCGGGTGACGGAGCACGGTCCGCCATGGCGCCGCCACCCGCAGGCATGGGTAAGTACTTGGTAAGTACTTGAGATCGTTCACCACGATCGCCGGCACGGCTCTTGGAATTCTGCCCGACCATGAGCCAGCCCCGCCAGATCGCGCCCGGCGCAACCTACCTGATCACCCGTCGCGTCCTGCGCCGGCATCTCCTCTTCCGGCCCGACGCAGCCATCACTCAGCTCTTGGTCTACGCCCTCGCGGTCTCGACCCACCGCTACGGCATCGAGGTCCACGCGCATTGCGCGATGTCGACGCACCTGCACCTCGTCGTGACCGACGTGAACGGCGTCCTGCCGCGCTTCCTGCAGTTCTTCCATCGCATCGTCGCGCTCGGCACGAAGGTGCTCCGCGCGTGGGAAGGGCCGGTATGGGATCATGAGGCCACGAGCGTGGTGCGGTTGCTGACACACGCGGCGGTGGTGGAGAAGATCGCCTATGTCCTCGCAAACCCTGTGGCCGCTGGACTCGTCCCGCATGCGCATGAGTGGCCGGGCGCCAAAGTGAAGGTGGGCGAGATCGGCCGGGGCGTGTTGTGCGCGGCGCGTCCCGCCGCATACTTCAACCCAAAAAATCCACAGTGGCCGGAGGAAGCAACGCTGTCACTCACGCTGCCGCCGACCATCGAGCATGACAGCGCGGAGGACTTTCGCCACGCCATCGCCGCCGAGCTCGAGAGGCAAGAATTGCAGGCGCAAGCGGAGGTGAAGCAGCGAGGGGGCCGCTTCCTCGGCGCCGAACAAGCCGGCAAGGTCTCGCCCCATGAGCGCATCACGAGCCTCGAGGCGCCGCGCGCTGTCAATCCGACGTTTGCTGTCGGCCGGAAGCAGGGTGACGCGTGGCGCGCGGCTCGTGCCACTGTACGCGGGTTTCGCGCCTTGTACCGCGCGGCGCTCGAGCGGTGGCGTGCCGGCGTGCGCAGCGTGGTATTCCCGGCAGGGACGTGGTGGATGTGCACGTTTCACGGCGCCAATATGGCCGATGTTGTGCTCGCGATGTAGGTACTTTGAGGGTAAAAGGGCAGGGACAACCTGGGTGAGGTAGCGCGCGCCGCTCTCGGGTCAACCTGGGTGGCACGGGTTGTTCGTGACGACGAATCCCAGTGCCTCCACGCTCGCACGAGCGTCGCCGTCCCAGCCGAGCTGCGGATCTAGGCGAAGCTCGCCCGGCGCGAGCACGGCGGGCAGCGCCATCAGACCAACGAGCTCGACCGCATCGAGCTCCGCGCCAGTGTCGCCCGCGAACGGCGGACACAGCACGCGCCCTGCAGGCGCGAACGCCAGCGCTGCGCGCAGCGGCTCGCCCAGCGTCGCGCGCAGCACGGCTAGATCGTTGCCGATGGTGGCTGGCGTGGCAGCCGCCGGCCAGATCCATACCGTGAGGCCGGGCAGGTCGGCCACGCAGACCGCCATCGCGCGCTCGGGGGGGAGCGCGCGGCCACGGGCACCGAGGGGTGATGCCGCGATCGCGGCGACGATGAGCCCCGGCCGGGCGAGCGTCAACGCCGCGAGCCGACCGAGGTTGCGCTGAGCCGCCGTCCGGCGAGCGGCGATCGCGGCAAGGTGGTCGGGACGATCGTAAACGAGCTCGACCTCGCGCTGCATCGCCACGTGAGGCGAGGTCTGCGCCGCCGCGGCAAGCGCCCGCTCGCAGGCCTCGCCGTCCGGCGCCGGCCCTCCCCTCTCTGGCAGCGGCGCGGCTTGCTCGATTTCCAGACGCTCCCGAAGGAGCTGCGCGACCCGCGAGGACAGACCCAGGGAGCCGAGCGACCAGGCGGCGGAGAACCAGTCCGCTGGCTCCGCGAGCGCGAGCGCCTCGGTCGAGGCGCGATCCCAGGCGGCGAGCGCCTCGCCGAGCGGAAGGCCGAGCGCGCGAAAGAGCGCGCCCGCCTCATCCAGCGCCGCCGCCGCACCCGGATCGCCGAGATCCCGCCGCGCGCGCCCGATCGCCCGCGATGCGTAAGCGACCCAGGTTCGGAGCGGCGGCGCGGCGTGCTCGGCAATGTCGCGGGCGGAAGTCGCGAGCGCGAGGGCATCGTCGGCGCGGCCGAGCTCGAGCGCTAGCTCGGAGAGGAACGTGAGTGCGCGCGCCCGGCCGAAGGCGTCGCCGAGACGCGCGCACAGCCACTCCTGTCGCTGGAGCGGGGCTCGGGCGCGCTCCAGCGCGCCGAGGCCGAGCGCCGCCGCGCCGAGCTGGCCGCAGGCGATCGCCTCGCCTACGGAGTCGCCCCGGCGGCGGTGGAGCTCGGCCGCGTGCTCGAGCAGCGCCTCGGCCGCGCCGTGCGCGCCGAGGGTCACATAGAGCGTGCCGAGCGAGTTCAGGATCTGCGCGCGCTCGCCGAGGAACGGCTCCGAGCGGCGCAGCGCCGACAGCAGCGTGCGCTGCGCAGCCGCCGCGTCGCCGAGGAGCCGCTCGGCCGTACCGCGGTAATGGACGGCGACGACCGCGGCGCGGCGTCCTGGATCGCCTGCGGCCGCGATGGCGTCGAGCTCCTCGATGGCGGACGCACAGGCCGCTCGGACGTCGCGGCGCAAGCGCGCGAGCGCCGCCTCGCACCGCGCGAGGTCCCGGGCCTCGGCGGCCCCTCCTCGGTCGAACGCGGCGACAGCGCCCTCGAGGTGCAGCACGGCCGCGTCCAGCGCTCCCTCACGCAACGCGAGCGCGCCGCGCCCGAAGCCGAGCGCCGCCGCGACGAGCGGCCCGCCCTCGAGCACCGCCGCCGCAGGATCGCGGCCGACACCGAGGAGCCCCTCGACGCGGTCGAGCTCGGCGCGGACCTCCGCGCCCGGCGCGCTCCGCAGCAGCCGTGACAGCGGCGACACGCTGTCGATCGGATCAAGCGGGAGCACCGCGCTCCTCCACCCCCTCGCCGCGCGCCCCGCGCGCGAGCCCGTGCAGCGCCGCCTTCACCGCCTCGATCGAGAGCTCCGGCCAGGCGGCGCGGATCCGCGCGACGTGCGCGGTCACGTGGGGCGCAGCGAACGACGTACCGGTCCAGCGCCGCTCGCCGCCGCCGGGCGCGGGCGCGAGCACGTCGTCACCGGGCGCGAGGATCTCGTGGTCGAGCGTGAGCTCGCTCCGGAGCGCCTCCGGGTCCTGGAAGTCCCCTCTGCCGACGCCAATCAGCGACTTGAAGCGGCCTGGATAGGTGCGGAACGCCGCCGCGTTCGGGCCGGCGGCCACGAGCACGACCTCCGCGGTGTAGGCGGCGTCCGCGACCTCGTAGAGCTCGACCAGCGAGCGGTAGTCGCCCGGGCGGAGCGGCGCGTTCTTCGGGATGTCGATGCCGAGGCTCAGGTTGACCACGGAGAATCGCTCGCGGACGCAGAAGCGCAGCGCGGCGACGAGCCCGTCACGCGAGCACCGCCCGTCATCGCCGAGCGCGCGGACGCTCGTGATCTCGGCCGCGGGCGCCATGCGGTGGACGATGCCCGCGCACGCCGTCCCGTGCCCGCTGAGATCTCCCGGAGCGCACGGCGCGACCCCGTACGCGCCGCCGCCAGCGCCGCGCTGGACCAGGGCGACGTGCCGCAGCGCCGCTGCGCGCAGCGCGGGGTGCGAGGCATCGACGCCGGAGTCGATCAGCGCGACGCGCACGCCGGCGCCGCTTCGCGCGCCCGGGCGTGGCGCGCCGTGGAGCTCGCCGCCCGGTCCTGCGGGAGAAGCCGTGGTCACGCGGAGCTCCCCTCCCCTGCGGAGGCGGGCTCCCCAGCATCGCCGGCGCCGCTCGCGTAGGCGTCGATCCGCGCGAGGAGATCGAGGGCCAGGCGGGCCTCCGCCTCGCCGCGCTCGGCGAGCCTGCCCACCACCGCGGCGAGCTCCAGGCGGCGGCGGTACTCGGGCGTGAGGCGCAGCGCGTGGATGTGCCGCTCCAGCGCGGCGCGGAGCGAGGTCGGCGGCGGGGCCGCCCCTTCCGGGATGGGGGGTTCCGCGCCCGACGCTGCGCGCCCGCCCGGCCCCGCCGCCGGCTGGCCTGGCGCCTGCGCGAGCAGGTCCGGCATCGCGCGCGCGAAGAGCTCGAAGACGACGCGCTCGGTGCGGAACGACTCCACGGTGAGCGCGAGGACCTCGGCCAGCCGCTCGGCCAGGTCGAGCTCCCGCCCGCCGAGGGGCGCCTCGTGCGAGAACAGCGCGGCGCCGCCCACGGTCGCTGCGCCGATGCGGATGGGCACGAAGATCGCGGACGCCGGCGCGGCGGCCAGGAGCGGCCGGAGCGGCGCGATCATCGGGTCGCCGTCGGACAGCTCCACCGCGTGCCCGCCGCCGCCACCGAGCAGGTACGCGAACGGGGTACCGCTCGGCGGCAGCTCCGCGCCCGGGGCGCGGAAGCCGACAGCGTCAGCGACGACGGGGACCGTGAGCCGCCCGAGCGTTTCCATCTCGAGCGCGACGAGCGCCTCCGAGCACGGCATCGCGAGGCACGCGAAGCGCAGGTGCTCCCCGAGCCCGCGCACCCGCGCCTCCACCGCGCCGAGGAGCGCCGCCGACTCGACGGTCGAGAGCAGGTCGCGCAGGCGCGCCGTGAAGGGCGCGAGCGGCGAGCGCAACGCGTGCGGGTGGGGCGGGAGGGCCCGCGCCGGGGCGGGCGGGACACCCGGCGCGGAGCGGGCGGCGAGCGGCATGGGCCGCCGATGCTACCGCCGGAGGGCCCTCGAGCGAACCGCAATGACGCCCGCGCCGAGCCGCTCCCCGCCGAGCCGCTCCGCGAGCCGCTCCGCGCGCGCGCCCAACCCCGGTCGCCCACCGGTCGCCCAACCCGGGTCGCCTCGCGCCCCCAACCCGGGTCGCCTCGCGCCCCCAACCCGGGTCGCCTCGCGCCCCCAACCCGGGTCGCCTCGCGCCCCCAACCCGGGTCGCCTCGCGCCCCCAACCCGGGTCGCCTCGCGCCCCCAACCCGGGTCGATGCCGGCGATGCCGGCGATGCCGCCGGCGCGATGCCGGCGCGCCGACAGCCGGCAGAGGCCCGGTGCAGCGCTGCCGGCGCAGGTGCCACAGGCGGTCTCCTGCCGGCTGAGGTTCCGGTTGACGTGCTCCGAACCTCTCCTAGCATGCGACGACATGCCGCGATTCGGCTGCCTTGCGCACCGTCCGAAGCGATCGCCCCCGTACGCGGCAGACGGCTCGCGCCCCGCGGCCGCGAGGCCCCTCGATCCGGCGCGGGTCCGATGAGCTCGTCCACCCGCGAGCAGCAGCGCCGTCTCGCCGTCGTCCTCTGGGGTGTCCTCGGCGTCGTGGCCGTCCTGGTCGAGGCCATCTACCGCCTCGGGGCCACGGCGGTTCGCATCCTGACAGCCCACGATCTCACGACAGGCCAGCTCGTCCTGCTTGGGGTCTGGACGGTCGCGATCGCCTATTTCGAGGGGTATCGCGGCTTTCAGCAGCGCTTCTCGCCGCGGGTAGTCGCGCGCGCGCTCCACCTCGCGGACCACCGTCGTCCGCTGCACGTGGCGCTGGCGCCGCTCTACTGCATGGCGCTCTTTCACACGACGCGCCGCCGGCTGATCGCGACGTGGGTGCTCATCGCGGGCATCGTGGCGCTCATCGTGCTCGTCCGGCAGATGCCCCCGCCGTACCGCGCGATCGTCGACGCAGGCGTCGCGTTCGCGCTCGCCTGGGGGACCGCTTCCATCCTCGTCTGCCTCGCGCGAGGGCTCGCAGGCCGCCCCCCCGATGTACCGGCGGACGTGCCGGAGGAGGCGCTCCGCCCCGGCAGCGATACCGAGCAGATCGCCAACCAGACCGTGAGAGCGAGCGGCCCCGGCGACCGGTGAGGCCGCGCAGGCGAGCGCACGACCCCTTCCAACCATGATATCCGGACGAGCGGCCAATCTGCACGGCAGCGGAGCCCCGTCAGGCGAGCGCCCTCTATCCCTCGATCCGCACGGCCCGCGGCGCGCCCTGAGCTGAACCGCCTTGCGGCCTCACCTGTCGCCTCCTGCTCCTCGTCGCTGCCGTCGCGCTCGTCGGCGGCAGCCGCTTTATAAATACTACTTCTCAATAGACACCTGACGCACAACCATGGAGGCCGCCTCATGAACAAGAGCGGCGCTGATGCCGGACTCGGCAGGACAGCACACGCGGCCCACGTGTGGATCCGACGAGCCGGCGCGGCCTTCTACGCGAAACACCGCGCCCGTGATGAGCCCGTTACCCAGCTGAAAAGGCGCGGCACGGGCGCTGTCCGTGGGCGTCCCGATGCGCCCGGCCGATAGGCAGCTCGTGTGTCGCTCGAAGCGCTGGTGCTCAGCGCACGAGCCCGAGAAGCGTCGTCCAGTCTGCCCGCATCGTCTCCAACCGTTGCTCGATCGAGCAAGACCCCTGCGCGCAGAAGCCCTGCCGAGCGCCATGACCGCGCGGAGGCTCTCCCGCTGCCCGCTCCAGGGGTGCGCGCCTCGGTCAGATTCAAGCCGCTCCGACCTTCCGTGCGGGCATGGTCTGTGGATTGCACTCGCGCGCCGAGCCTGAGGGCGACGACCCCGCCCAATTGCGCCGAGCACGGTGGCGCTGCGAGCCCCGCTCGGGCTCGTGCGTCGGTCCCCGCACGACCGCCACGCTCGCGGCCAGACGAACGCCAAGAAAGCGAAGCGATGCACTCGATTCAACAGTATCTCTCCTCCCCCGCCTTCGATCTACCGGCCGACCTCTCGCCGAAGACCCCGTGGAACAGGCCGTTTCGCAGGCAGGATCTCGGCTCCGTCGATCTCCTTGGGCCGCTCGCGGTCAAGGAGCTGTCGACGAACCGCTCCCTGGCTATCCATCGAATCCTTCTCAACATTTATGAACAGTCCATGCTCTTCCTGCCGCAGCGCCGCTTCGAGAGCCACGACCTCCCTGGGTCAGCCCGAAGCCGGCCTCGCGGGAGCAGGCGCTCGCTGCAGCGCCTCGGCCAGGAGCGACCGGTAGAGCGGCGAGCTCTCGCGGAGGGATTCGTGCGTGCCCACCGCCGCGACCCGACCGCCGTCGAGCAGCACGTTGAACGTCGACCTGAGGAGGTGCGGCGCGTGGGTCACGACGATGGCCGTGCGCCCGGCGGCGACCTCGCACGCCGTGCGGAGGACCGCCTCGGCTGTGGCGCCCGGCAGGCCCGCCTCCGGCTCGTCCAGCACGAAGACCCGCGGCTCGCGCAGCAGCACCCGCGCGAGCAGCAGCCGCCGCGCCTCACCGCCCGACAGGCTCGGCGGTGAGGCGCGCACCTCCGTCGCGAGGCCGCGCGCAGGCCGCGCCTCGCCCCCCGCCGGCGGCGCGCCTGCGAGCTCGTCGAGCTCCACCCGGCGGAGCGCCTCGCGCATGCGCTCCTCCGTGGGCGCGGGATCGAGGCCGAGCGCCAGGTTGTCCGCGATGCTCCGCTCGAACAGCCGCGTCGATTGCCCCACCACGCCGAACAGCCGCGGGAGCTCCTCGGGCGGGATCTGCCGCAGATCCACGCCACCCACGGCGATCGCGCCCGACGACGGCTCGTCGAGGCGCAGGAGCAGGCGCAGGAGCATCGACTTGCCGCTGCCGGAGCGACCGCAGACGCCGACGACCGCTCCGGCGGGGATCGAGAGCGACACGCCATCGAGGACGGGGCGGCTCGCGCCCGGCGGCGTGAACGTGACCCCCTCGAAGGCGATCGACAGGGGGCGCCTCGCCTCGCCGTCCAGCTGCACCGCGAGGCCGCCGGAGGGGCGCGGCGGGTGCTCGGGCAGGCGCAGCAGCGCGAGCGTCGCGCGCAGCAGGGAGGCGCGCTCGATGAAGCCGGCGCGGAGGGCGTCGAGCGCCTCGAGGCGCGCCATCAGCAGCGGCACCACGAGCAGGAGCTCTCCGACCTGACCCGCGCCGGCGACCCCGCGAGAGGCCGCGAGCGCGGCGACGATGACGAGCGGCGAGAGCGCGGCGAGCGTGCCCTTGATCTGGCCGGAGACGGCGAGCGCCTGGCCGAAGCGGCGGCGCGCGTCCGCGACCCGGCGCGCGGCCGCGGCGAGCTCTCCCTCGGCCTGGGCGCGCGCGCCGAGCAGGCGGAGGTCCTCCGCTCCCGAAAGCGCCTCGCCCACCGCGCCGAAGACGGCCGTGTCGGCGTGCTGCATCTCCCGTATCGCGCGCGCCACGCGGCCCGAGGCCCGGTCGGCCGCGAGGCGCGAGGCCGCGAACAGCGCCGCGCCGCCCGCGAGGACGAGCGCCATGCCGCTCGAGACCAGCGACCCGGCGAGGACGGCGAGCGTCGCGAGCGCCTGGGGCAAGCCGGTCGCGACGGCGATCGCGAAATCGGCGACGAGGCCGGCGTCCCGCGCGATCGCGAGCCGCACGACCTCCGCGCCCCGGACGGGCGGCGCGGGCCCGGCGCTCGGCGGCCGCGGCGCGGGCCCCGCCGCCTGCGCCGCGATGAGCGCGCGCCCGGCGGCGTCCACGTCGCGGGGCGAGGCGGAGAGCGCCGCCCGGAAGAGCGCGACGCGGAGCGCGGCGGTGAGGTCGCCGCCGAGCTCCGAGCTCTTCCGGCCCGAGAGCACCGCCAGGGAGGCGGACACGAGCGTGGCGCCGAGCGCTGCGAGGACCACGGCCGCCGGCGGTGCGCCGGCGAGCAGCCGGGCGAGCGCGCCGCCGATGCCGCCCGAGGGCGGCGCCTCGCGTCCGGAGACGGCGCCGATGGCCACGCCGGCCATCGCCGGGAGCAGGCCGGACAGCGCGCCCGCGAGCGACGACAGCGCCACGACGAGGGCGAGGCGCGCGGCGGCGCTGGAAGAGCCGCCTCGCGAGCCTCCCGATGACGACGACATGGGCGACACGCTCCCCTCGCGCAGCGAGCGAAGACCGATCCGCAGGATCGCGAGGAGCGCGCGCATCGACGTGCGATGCCACGGTACACTGCCGGCGCTGTTGCGCGCGACGCGCATTCGATCGACCCTCTCCTCGTGCGCACCGCGCTCGTGGCCCTGCTCCCGCTGCTCGCGGCCTGCGAGCGCCCGCCGCCCGCGCCGCCGGCGGGGGCCGACGCCGGGGCGCTCACCCCCTGGGCGCGCGGCGCCGCCGCGTCGCTGGACGACCGCGGCGCCCGCCTCCGGACGGACAGCGCGCCGGCGGTGGGGTCCGTCGAGCCGGATGCGCTCGAGGAGATCCTCGCCGCCGCGCGGGAGGCCGCCCCCGGGCCGGCCGATGGCGTGAGCGTCGCGAAGATCGGCACGAGCACCGGCCTCCCGGCGCCTTCCGCGCCCCCGCCGGAGCCGGCGCCCGCCCCCACCCCTGCCCCCCGCTCGCGCGTCGAGATCGGCGCGCCCATGGTGCAGGCCAACATGTCGAGCCCGGCGATCGAGAAGGCGGCGCGGGCGCAGCTCTACTGGGACCTCGTGCAGCGCTGCCGCGGCCCGGGCGGGAGCCTGCTGCCGCCTGACGCCATCCGGGTGGAGTTCAACGTCGACGCCGAGGGCTATATCGTGGTGCCGACGATCATCGGGAGTGCGTCCGACCCCCGCTACGACGAGGCGGCCACCTGCATGCGGCGGGAGCTGTCGGGCGCAGCGTTCCGCGCGCCCGCAGGCGCGCGCGGGCTCCCAACCCGGGTCGACGCCACCGTGCCTTCGGTCGACTGAGCCGGAGCGGGCCTGGCCGGCCTACCCACCCGGGTTGGGTCATCCGCGCCTCCCCACCCGGGTTGGGCCATCCGCGGCCACCCACCCAGGTTGGGTCATCCGCGCCTCCCCACCCGGGTTGGGTCATCCGCGGCCACCCACCCGGGTTGGGCCATCCGCGCCTCCCCACCCGGGTTGGGTCATCCGCGGCCACCCACCCAGGTTGGGCCATCCGGGCTGCCCACCCAGGTTGGGCCGTCCGGGTTGGGCCGTCCGGGCTGCCCACCCAGGTTGGGTCGCGACGGTAACCAGCCTCGGGCGCTACGCCGGCGCGCGGTACCGCGCCACGACGACCGTGATGTCGTCGTCCGGGCTCGGGCACCACCCCTCGACCTCCCTCAGGATCCTGTCGCGGATCGCCTCGACCGGCGCGGTCTGCGCGGCCTCGATGGCGGTGCAGAGCCGCTCCAGCCCGAACTGCTCGCGGTGCGCGTTGCGCGCCTCCGTCACCCCGTCGCTGTAGAGCACGAGCACGTCCCCGTCCTCCAGGACGAACTGGGCGTCCCGTGTCACCTCGTCGATGACGGGCAACACGCCGATCCAGACGCCCGAGCTCGGGATGCACACGCACCGCCGCGTGCGCGCCGAGCACACGATGATGTCGTCGTGCGCCCCGGCGAACGTCACCCGCCCGCCCCGCTCGTACCGGAGCAGCAGCAGCGTCGCGTGCTCGTCCCGCTTCAGGCGGCCGCGCACGTTCTTGTAGAGCGCCTTGTTGAGCGCCGCGAGCAGCTCGCTCGGGCTCGCGCCCGGGTCCCTGCTCGTCAGCGCCGACACCATGCTCTGGATCATCAGCATCACGAGCCCCGCAGCGAGCCCGTGCCCCGCAACGTCGCCGATCCCGAGCCACCCCCCCTCGGGCGTCGCGATGACGTCGTAGTAGTCGCCGCCCACCTCGGCCGCCGGCGTCATGGCCGCCGAGAGCTCCAGCCCCTCGATGTGCAGCTGCTCCGGCACCAGCGTCGTCTGGAGGCGCGCCGCGAGCGCCGTCTCCTGCCGCTCGCTCTCCTGCTCCAGCCGCTCGCGCAGCTCCACCTGACGCACCATCTCCCGGTGCAGCGCCACCGTCTTCACCGCGGAGCCGATCTGGAGCCGCAGCGCGTCGTAGACCATCTCGTTCATGCCGCTGTTCAGCGCCATCACCCCGAAATACTCGGTCTCACCGAACGTGAGCGGCATCACGACGACGCTCGTGCGCTCGCTCGGGCTCAGGAACCCGGGAGGGGCCAGGGTGCGCGACGGGAAGCCCTCGGTCGGCGGCGTCACCGCGTGGCCGTCCTCCATCAGGAACAGCGTCTTCATGGTGGCTCGCTGGGCGTCGTCGTAGAGCGAGACCGCGGCGCGCGTGAAGTGCAGCCTGGGCATCTCCGAGGCCAGCATGCGCTGGAAGAGGGGCAAGCTCAGGCACGTCGAGAACCACCGCCCGCTCCAGCTCAGGTCGATCGAGGCGACCTCGACGTCGAGGCGCTGCCGCCCCTCCACGCGCACGGACGCGCTCCCGATGAGGACGCGGCACGCATGCCACAGCTGCTCCAGGGCCTCGTTCACGGCGGCGTCGCCCCCCTCCTCGACCGGCCGCCGGAGCCGCGCGCGCAGGAGCGTCACCACGCCCTGGAACAGATCGAGGAACACCCCCTCGCGCCCGGCCGTGTCGAGGACGCGCTCCAGCACGTGCAGGAAGCACCCGTCGTGTCCGTCGAGCTCCTCCTCCAGCGCCGACAGGAGCCCGCCGGCCCAGCCGTCGAGCGACGCGGTCGGGATCCCCACGGCCTGCTCGAGCGCGCGCTCCAGCTCGTCGCGCCGGCCGCCGAGCGACATCGCCCCGACGCGCGGCGGGTTCGTGAGCGGCCGCATCGCGATCGCCTGGTACGCGCAGCCGCAGGATTCGCGCCGCGTCAGCTCGATCTGCTGCATGTTCCGATCGGGGACGGGCTCGCCGTCGAGCATGCGCACGACCGTCTCGAGCGCGATCTCCCCGAGCCGCTTGATCGGCTGGCGAACCGTCGTCAAGGACGGCTTCGCGTAGCGCGCCACGCCCACGTCGTCGAAGCCACACACAAGGATGTCCCTCGGCACGTCGAGGCCCCGCGCCTTCAGGAGCTCGATCGCGCCGAGGGCCATGTTGTCGTTCGCCGCGACGACGGCGTCGATCTCGACCCCGCGGTCCAGGATCTCGGCCATCGCGGTGCGGCCCGTCTCGATCGTGAACTGGGCGCTCGCGACCAGGCGCTCGTCGTACGGGATCGCGCGCGCGGCGAGCGCCTTGCGGAACGCGTCGGCGCGGATCCTCGCCTCCCCGTTGTTGACCGGCCCGCCGATGTACGCGACGCGCCGGCACGCGTGATCGTCGAGCAGGTGGCCGGACGCCATCTCGATCCCGAGGCCGTTGTCCACGACGATGCTCGGGATGCCCTCCAGCGGGATCCCGATGCTGCACAGGGGCATCGGCGCGTAGTCCAGGCAGAAGCGCTGCACCCCCTCGGCGCCGACGAAATTGCACAGCGTCGCCGACGCGACAACGATGCCGTCGACCGCCTCCGCGCTGACGAGGCGGTAGATGCTGTTCTGGGCGGCCTCGGAGGGGCCGTGGGCGGAGAGCGTCTCCCCGACGGCGATCACGAGGTTGACGTCGTGCGCCTCGGCGGCGCGCTCGACCCCGATCCGCAGCGCGGATTGGTACTCGCCGCGCACATAGTCCATCACGAGGGCGATCGTCCGGCGCTTCTTCATCTTGTCCTGCGGCTCTCCGGTCAGGTGTCCTCGATCGAGACCAGCTCCGGAGACATGCGCTCGAGCGCCGCCAGGCTCCGTCTTTGCCATCCTAGCCGCGCGTCCGTGCGGAACTGCACCTTGCACTTCAGCCCCTGGCCCGCGAGCCCGCAGATGAAGCTGATGAACGCCTTCAGGCAGCTCGAGTTGAGAAAGTAAAGAGCCCTTATATCGAACTGCACCGCGCTGATGGAGAGGCGCATGACCTCTCCCTGGAGGGCCTTGAGGCAAAGGCCGAGCGGCGCCGCCGCCGCCATGTCGCCCGTGCCGGTGAGCTTGACGCCGAGGGTGTCGTCCCTCAGGGTCGGCTCGATCCCGAAGCTGTCCGTGACGACAGGCTCAACCCGTAAACCGCTCATCTCCCCTCCATCCCGCAACCGGCGCCTGCGCGATGATCGTCAGCCTGCTCCCCTCGATCGTGCAGTCCACGTCGAGCCCGCCCTCCGCGCGCACCCGCGCGAGGCCGAGCCCCGATACCCCTTCTACCATCGCCGTCTCACGGATGAGCTCGTCATAGTGCCTCACAGGATCGCTCGCCGACCTCAGCGCGGAGAGCCGCCGCTCCACCTCGCGCAGCCGCTCCGGCGACGCCTCGTTCCGCGCGCGGATCACGAGCACCCGCGCGCCCTCGCCCCCCTCCAGCGCGAGCTCGAGGCTGACCTCCGGGCCGGACGAGTACTTGATGAGGTTCTCGACGAGCTCGTGCGCGGCCATGTAGAACCGCGAGCTCTCACTCTCATCGTCCAGCACCATCCCACAGAAGCTGGACACCAGCCGTAACACCGCGCTAGCCATCCGTTCACTCGGGAAAAACGTGATGCACAAGAACGGTGAAGCGTCCTGGCTCAGTCCGGAAGCTAACACGGTTCACGCAGCGTACGTAATTCTTGCACCGGATCCAATCCCCCTTGATCGGCCGTGTGCCCATGTAGGCGAGCGAACGATCGCGAGCGCCCCGGCGCGCCGTTCCCGTTCACGGTGTCCCTCTCGACCACGGCGCTCGCCGCTTCGCCGGCGCGCCGCCGCGCCTCGACCGATGCATCAGGGCTGCCGGGGGGCGCGGTACCTCGCCACGACGACCGTGATGTCGTCGTCGGGGCTCGGGCACCACCCCTCGACCTCCTTCAGGATCCTGTCACGAATGACCACGACGGATTCGGTCTGCACGGCCTCGATGGTGGTGCAGAGCCGCTCGAGGCCGAACTGCTCATGGTGGGCGTCGCGCGCCTCGGTCACTCCATCGCTGTAGAGCACGAGGACGTCGCCGTCCTCCAGGACGAACTCGGCGTCTCGCGTCAATTCGTTGATGGATGGCAGCGTGCCGATCCAGACGCCCGAGCTCGGGATGCACACGCAGCGGCGGGTCTTGGCGCGGCACACGAGGATGTCGTCGTGCGCCCCGGCGAACGTCACCCGCCCGCTCCGCTCGTACCGGAGCAGGAGCAGCGTCGCGTGCTCGTCCCGCTTCAGGCGGCCGCGGACGTTCTCGTACAGCGCCGCGTTGATGGCCGAGATCACCCTGGCGGGGCTCGCCCTCGGGTCCCTGCGCGTCAGCGCCGAGACCATGCTCTGGATCATCAGCATCACGAGCCCCGCCGCGAGCCCGTGCCCCGCCACGTCGCCGATCCCGAGCCAGCCGCCGTCGGCGGTCGCGAGCACGTCGTAGTAGTCGCCGCCCACCTCGGCGGCCGGCTTCATGACGGCGCAGAGCGAGAGCCCCGCGACCGACAGCCGCTCCGGGACCAGCGTCGTCTGGATGCGCGCCGCGACGACGCTCTCCTGGCGGACCCTCTCCTGCTCCAGCCGCTCGCGCGCCTCCACCTGGCGGACCATCTCCCGGTGCAGCGCCGCGGCCTTGGTCGCGGAGCCGATCTGGAGGCGGAGCGCGTCGTAGATCAGCTCGTGCGCGCCGCTGCTGAACACGGCGACACCGAACTTCTCCTCGTCGCCGAACGCGACCGGAAGCGCGATCATGGTCGTGCGCTCCCGGCCTCCAAGGAACCCGTCGGGCGCGAGGCGCCGCGCCGGGAAGCTCGCCGCCGGCGGGTCCACCTCGCGGCCGTCCCCCATCAGGAAGAGCGACCGCATGACACCTCGTTGCGCCTCGGGAGCGTCGTCATACAGCGACACAGCGGCCCGCGATATCCCGAGGACCGGCAGCTCCGACGCGAGCACGCGCTTCAGGCCGGGCAGGCTCAGGCACGTCGAGAAGCTCCGCGCGCTCCAGCTGAGGTACGTCGCCGCGAGCTCCACGGTCAGCCGCCGCTCCCCCTCGACGCGCATCGACGCGCTCGAAATGACCATGCGCGATACGTGCCAGAGCCGCTCGAGGGCGTCGTAGAGAGCGACGCCCCCGCCGCCCGACGGCGGCCGGCCGAGCCGCTCCCGGAGCACGTCGATCACGCCCTGGAAGTGATCGAGGATCGCGCCCGCGCGCCCCGCCGCGTCGAGCAGCGCCTCGAGCGCGTGCCGGAAGCGGTGCTCCCGCCCCGCGAGCTCGTCCTCCAGCGCCGACAGGAGCTCGCCAGGCCAGCCATCGAGCGAGCCCGTCGGGATGGCCACGCTCCTCCTGAGCGCGGTCTCCAGCGACTCCCGCCGCGCCGCGATCAGGGACGCCCCGTCGCGCGGCGTCGAGGCCGACGGCGCGAGCGAGGCGCTCGCCTGGACCCGGCAGCCGCACGACTCACGGCAGGTGAGCTCGACGTCGAGGAGCGCCACGTCCTCGACGACCTCGCCGTCGAGCATGCGCATCATCGTGTCCACCGCCTGGGCCCCGAGCCGCTTCATGGGCTGGCGAACGGTGGTGAGCGACGGCTTGGAGAAGCGCGCGATGAAGGCGTCGTCGAAGCCGGACACGAGGATGTCCTGCGGGGCGCGGAGCCCCCGCTCCGCGAGCAGCTCGATCACGCCGAGGGCCATCTTGTCGTTGGCGGCGACCACGGCGTCGACCTCGACCCCGCGGTCCAGGATGTCGCGCACCGCGACGCGGCCGCTGTCGATCGTGAACGCGCCCGCCGCGAAGAGGCGCTCGTCGAGCGGGAGGCCGCGCGCCGCGAGCGCCGCCCAGTAGGCGTCGGCGCGCGCCCTGGCCTCCTCGTTGTTGGACGGTCCGCCGACGTACGCGATGTTCCGGCGCCCGTGGACGTCGATCATGTGCCCGACCGAGAGCTCGATCCCGAGGCCGTTGTTCACGATGAGGCTCGGGATACCGTCGATCGCCATCCCGATGCTGAAGACGGGCAGCGGCGCGTAAGCCCGGAAGAACTCGCGCATCCCCTCGATGCCGATGTGATGGCAGAGGGTCGCCGAGGCGACGATGATGCCGTCGACCGTCTCCGGGCCGATGAGCTGATAGACGCTGTTCTGAGCCGCCCCCCCCTCGCCGGGCAGCGCGAGCGTCTCTCCGAAGGCGATCACGAGATTGACGTCGTGGGCCTCCGCGGCGCGCTCGATGCCGAAGCGCACCTCGGACTGGTAGTCTCCCCCGACATAGTCCATCAGGAAGGCGATCGTCCGGCGCTTCTCGCTCATCTCCCGCGGCTCTCGCGTCAGGTATCGGCGATGGAGACGAGCTCCGGAGACATGCGCTCGATGGCCGTCAGGCTCCGCCGCTGCCAGCCGAGCCTCGCGTCGGTGAGGAACTCCACCTTGCACTTCGGCCCCTGGCTCGCGACGCCGGCGATGAAGCTGATGAACGCCTTCAGGCAGCTCGAGTTCAGGAAGTAAAGGGCCCTCACGTCGAACTCGATGGCGCTCACGCGGAGGCGCGCCGCCTCGGCGTGGAGGTCCTTGAGCAGCAGACCGAGCGGCGCGACCGCCGCCATGTCGCCCGTGCCGGTGAGCTTGACGATGAGGGTGTCGTCCCTCAGGGACGGCTCGATCCCGAAGCTGTCCGTGACGACGGGCTCAACCCTTAAGCTGCTCATCGACCCTCCACCTCCCCACCGGCGCGTGCGCGATGATCGTCAGCTCGTTGCCCTCGATCGTGTAGTCCACGTCGAGCCCGCCCTCCGCGCGCACCCGCGCGAGGCCGAGCCCCGACACCCCTTCTACCATCGCCGTCTCACAGATGAGTTCGTCATAGTGCTTCACAGGATCGCTCGCCGCCTTCAGCTCGAAGAGCCGCCTCTCCACCTCGCGCAGCCGCTCCGGCGACGCCTCGTTCCGCGCGGAGATCTTCATGACGCAGGAGCTCTCGCGCTCCTCCAGCGCGAGCTCGAGGCTGACCTTGGGGCCCGAGGAGTACTTGATGATGTTCTCGGCGAGCTCGTGCGCGGCCATGTAGAACCGCGAGCTCACGTTGGCGTCGTCCAGCACCATGCTGCAGAAGCTGGACACCAGCCGAAGCACGCTGTTGGCCATACGCTCGCTCGGATGGAACGAGATGCATAGAAACAGTGACCCGTTCGGACTCGGTTCGGACACTGACACGATTGGCGCAGCGTACGTGGTTCTCAACCCGGATCCAATCCCTTCTGCTGACACCGACGATAGCGCTCATGTAGGAAAGCGGGCGGCCTCGGGCCACAGTTGCCACAGTTACAGTGTTCGAGGCGCGCTGTACCTCGCCACGACCACCGTGATGTCGTCATCGGGGCTCGGGCACCAGCCCTCGACCTCGCCGAGGATCCGGTCCCGGATCGCCTCGGCGGGCGCGCTCTGGGAGGACTCGATGGTGGAGCACAGCCGCTCGAGGCCGAACTGCTCGTGGTGCGCGTTGCGCGCCTCCGTCACGCCGTCGCTGTAGAGCACGAGCACGTCCCCGTCCTCCAGGACGAACTCGGCGTCTCGCGTCATCGCGTCAATGGCGGGCAGCGCGCCGATCCAGACGCCCGAGCTCGGGATGCACACGCAGCGGCGGGTGCGCGCGCGGCACACGATGATGTCGTCGTGCGCCCCCGCGAACGTCACCCGCCCGCTCCGCTCGTACCGCAAGAGGAGCAGCGTCGCGTGCTCGTCCCGCTTCAGCCGACTGCGGACGTTCTCGTACACCGCCCCGTTCACCGCAGAGAGGATGTCCCCGGGGCTGGCGCGCGGGTCGTTGCGCGTCAGGGCCGAGATCATGCTCTGGATCATCAGCATCACGAGCCCCGCAGCGAGCCCGTGCCCCGCGACGTCGCCGATCCCGAGCCAACCGCCCTCGTCCGTCGCGAGCACGTCGTAGTAATCGCCGCCGACCTCCGCGGCCGGCTTCATGACGGCGGAGAGCTCGAGGCCCTCGACCGAGAGCTGCGCCGGCACCAGCGTCGTCTGGATGCGCGCCGCGACGACGCTCTCCTGGCGGACCTTCTCCTGCTCCAGCCGCTCGCGCAGCTCCACCTGCCGCACGACCTCCCAGTGCAGCGCCGCGGCCTTGACCGCCGAGCCGATCTGGAGGCGCAGGGCGTCATAGACCATCTCGTTCGCGCCGCTGTTGAGCACCGCGACACCGAACTTCTCCTCGTCGCCGAACGCGACGGGGAGCGCGATCATGCTCGTGCGCTCCCGGCCTCCCAGGAACCCTTCGGGCGCGAGGCGGCGCGCCGGGAAGCTCTCCGCCGGCGGCTCCAGCTCGCGGCCGTCCTCCATCAGGAAGAGCGCCTTCATGGTGGTGCGCTGCGGGTCGTGCGCGGTGTCATAGAGCGACACCGCGACCCGCGAGAACTGCATCCGCGGCAGCTCCGACGCCATCATGCGCCGCAGGATGGGCAGGCTCAGGCAGGTCGAGAAGCTCCGCGCGCTCCAGCTCAGGTAGAGCGACGCGAGCTCCACGTTGAGCCGCTGCTGCCCCTCGGCGCGCACGGACGCGCTCCCGATGACGATCCGCGAGGCGTGCCAGATCCGCTCGAGCGCCTCGTCGAGGACCGCGTCCCGGAGGGCCCCGTTACCCCGGCGGAACTGCTCGCGGAGCAGCGTGATCATGCCCTGGAAGTGCTCGAGGATCGCGCCCTCGCGCCCCGCCGCGTCGAGGAGCGACTCGACAGCGCGCAGGAAGCGGCCCTCGGTCCCCGCGAGCTCCTCCTCCAGCGCCGACAGGAGCAGGCGGGCCCAGCCGTCGAGCGACCCGGCGGGGATCGCGACGCTCTTCTCGAGCAGGCGCTCCAGATTGTCCCGCTGGCCAGCGGACGGGAGCGGCGCGCTCCACGCCTTGCTCGGGGGCGCGCCCGCGGGCTCCACCTGGTACCCGCAGCCGCAGGACTCGCGCAGCGTGAGCTCGACCGGGAACAGGTTGTACTCGGGGACCGGCTCGCCCTCGATCATGCGCACGATCATGTCCACGGCGCGCGCGCCGATGCGCTTGATGGGCTGGCGGATGGTGGACAGCGACGGCTTCGCGAAGCGCGCGATGACGGCGTCGTCGAAGCCGCACACGGGGAGGTCCTTCGGGACGCTCAGGCCGTGCGCCTTGAGCTCCTCGATGGCCCCGAGCGCCATGTTGTCGTTGGCGGCGACAACGGCGTCGAACGCGGCCCCGCGCCCGATGATCTCCCGCATCGCGGCGCGCCCCGTGTCGATCGTGAAGCCGCCGAACGCGACGAGGCGCTCGTCGGCGCGGAGCGAGCGGTCCGCGAGCGCCCTCCGGTAGGCGTCGGCGCGGACCTCCGCCTCCTCGTTGCTCGGCGGCCCGCCGATGTACGCGACGCGCTGGCACCCGTGGCCGTCGACGAGGTGTCCGACCGAGAGATCGAGCCCGAGGCCGTTGTCGACCAGGAGGCTCGGGATGCCGTCGATCGCCATCCCGAGGCTGCAGATCGGCAGCGGCGCGTAGGACCGGCAGAACCGCTTCATCCCCTCGGTGCCGACGTGGTGGCAGAGCGTCGTCGAGGCGACGATGATGCCGTCGACCGTCTCCGCGCCGATGAGGTGATACATGCTGTTCTGGGCCGTGCTGGCCGCCCCGGGCAGCGCGAGCGTCTCGCCGAAGGCGATGATGAGATTGACGTCGTGCGCCTCGGCGGCGCGCTCGACCCCGAAGCGCACCTCGGACTGGTACTCGCCTCGTACGTAGTCCATGAGGAGGGCGATCGTCCGGCGCTTCTTCATCGTGCCCTGCAGTCCTCGCCTCAGGCGTCCGCGATGGAGACCAGCTCGGGGGACATGCGCTCGAGCGCCGTCAGGCTCCGCCGCTGCCACCCCAGCCTCGCGTCCGTGAGGAACTGCACCTTGCACTTCAGCCCCAGGCCCGCGAGCCCGCAGATGAAGCCGATGAACGCCTTCAGGCAGCTCGAGTTCAAAAAGTAAAGAGACCTTACGTCGAACTCCACGGCGCTCACGGAGAGGCGCACCACCTCCGCCTGGAGGGCCTTGCAGTAGGAGCCGAGCGGCGCGGCCGCCGCCATGTCGCCCGTGCCGGTGAGCTTGACGCTGAGGGTGTCCTCCCTCAGGGTCGGCTCGATCCCGAAGCTGTCCGTGACGACGGACTCAACCCTCAAGCTGCTCATCTCCCCTCCATCTCCCAACCGGCGCGTGCGCGATGATCGTCAGCTCGTTCCCCTCGATCTTGTAGTCCACGTCGAGCCCGCCCTCCGCGCGCACCCGCGCGAGGCCGAGCCCCGACACCCCGTCTACCATCGCCGTCTCATGGATAAGCTCGTCGTAGTGCTTCACCGGATCGCTCGTCGTCTTCAGCTCGAGCAGCCGCCTCTCCACCTCGCGCAGGCGATCGGCAGAGGCCTCGTTCCGCGCGCGGATCTTCAGGATACAGGAGCTCTCGGCCTCCTCCAGCGCGAGCTCCAGGCTGACCTTGGGGCCCGTCGAATACTTGGTGATGTTCTCGGCGAGCTCGTGCGCGGCCATGTAGAACCGCGAGCTCACGTTCGCGTCGTCCAGGATCATCCCGCAGAAACTGGACACGAGCCGCAGCACCGCGGTCGCCAGGCGGTCGCTCGGGAAGAACGTGATGCACAGGAAAAGTGATGCATTCAGGTTCGGTTCGGACGCGGGCACGATTGCCACAGCCTACGTCGTTCCCGCAGCGGAGCCAACGCCTTCTGCTCTCGCGCGAGCGCGGTCGCGAGCGCGCGGGTGAGGGCAGGCCCTACAATACGGCGCGACGGCGGGCTTTGGCTTTGGCTTTGGCTTTGACTTTGGCTTTGACCTGCCGCGTCGACCGCGGCCTCATAGCCGCGGGACGAGCCGCTTGCCCTGGGCCCTCAGGTTCGACACCGCCTCTCCCACGCGCTGGGCGAGCGGCAGCCCCCGGGGCACCACGAGGCCGGTCGCCCCGCCCACGCGGCCGAAGGACCATGAGAGCACCGAGCCGTCGGCGTCCCACGGCGCGAGCCGCTCGCGGCCTTCGGACGGCATGGCGCCGACGATCTCGTGCCGCTCCAGGTCGAGCGCCGCGATCCGGTCCGCCGACGAGAGCAGCAACGTCTTGCCGTCGGGCGCGGCGGCGATGTCCTCCCACTCCGCCCCGCTCACGCCCTCGAGCACCCGCTCCGTGAGGCCGGCGCGGCGGATCACGACGACGCCCGTCGCGTCCGCGAAGGCCGCGTCCCCCGGCAGGGGGCCGTCCGCGATCGCGGTCGCGCGCGGCGTGGCATACCCGAGGACCCGCACCTCGCCCCGCGCCTCGTCGATGCGCGCCAGCGCGCCCGAGCTGAACGAAAGCCACAGCCCGGGGCCGACGTCGCCGCGCGCGGCGCTCGGGCGCGCCTCGTAGACATAGCCGTCGGTCACCGCGATCGTGCGGGACGACAGGTCGCGGAGCGACGTCGCGACGACGTTTCCGTCGAGCTCCTGCGTGAACAGCGTCCGGCAGGCGGCGTCGACGCCGAGCACGAGCGCCGGCGCCCTCGGCACCACCTCCACCGTCGCGCCGGTCGTCGCGTCGAACAGCGTCCACACCCCCTCGTCCCGCCGGTACGCCATGAGCCGGCCGTCGTCGCAGGCGCGCAAGAGGTGGCCCCGCCGCGCGGCCGTGCGGCGCCGCGAGCCCTCGTCGTACAGGCGCACCTCGCCGCCGAGCTCGAAGGCGACGACGCCCCCGCGCCGCAGCGCGGCCGCGGCCGAGGCGGCCGCGCCGCGCACCTCGGGGCTCCCCTCCGGGTCGAGCCCCTCGAAGCCGAGGAGGCGCTCCGCGGCGGGCGCGCCCGGGCTGAACAGGACGAGATCGCGCGTGAGCACGCGCCGGTCCGGCAGCCGCCACCCGCCGAGGAGCGCGTGCGGGCCGACGTCGCGCTCGGCGATGTCGGCCACCTCGCCGCGCGCGCGCAGCGGCCGCGGCGCGCCCTTGCCCGGGGTCGCCTCGCACGGCGAGCCCTCGGGCGGCGGATCGCCCGCGGCGCGGCCGCCCTTCCGGAGGTAGTGCCAGACGCTGCCGCCGCCGCCGCACACGCCCAGATCGAGCCCGCCCGCGTCCCAGCGCGCCGACGCGGGCGCCGGATCCGTGTCGAGCTCGAAGAGCGGCGCCTCGGGCCGGTCGAGGGCGTAGATCGACGTCCTGCTCTGCTGCACGAGCGCGATCACGGGATCGCGCGGGCTGAAGCGGCCGAGCACGGCGGGCGCGCCCAGGGTGATCTCGGCGCCCGCGCCGCCGCCCGACCCCCAGAGCAGCGCCCTGCGCCCGAGCACCGCCGCCACGCGCGCGCCGTCGGGCGAGACGCCGAGCACGTTGCCGCGGAACGGGTGCCGATCGACCGCCTCGGCGCCGCCGCCGCGCCGCATGTCCCAGCGCGCGATCCCGCCGTCGGTCGAGCAAGCGAGGACGGGCGCCGCCTCGGCCGCGTGGACGGCGCTGCTGCAGCGCACCGGCGCGACAGCGGCCAGCGCGACGGTGCCGCCCTCCCGCAGCCGGAAGACGCGGACCTCGCCGGTGACCGAGCGCGTCGCGAGCGCCGTGTCGAACGCGAACGGCACGCGCTCCACGTGCGGGGCGTCGTGCGGCCGCAGCGCGAGGACGCGCGGCGATTTGGCGCGCTCGATGCTCTCCGGGTCGGCGTCGAGCGCCACGTCGTCGATGACCTCCGGGTCGGGCGGGCGCAGGTCGGCGACGAGCAGCGAGCCCCCGGGGCCGCCGGCGATGACCCACCGATCGTCCCACGGCAGCGCCGGCCCCACCACGCCGTCGACGGTCAGGAAGCGCGCGCGCGGCAGGCCCACCGCGGCCGACGCGAGATCGAGCGGCAGCGCCGCGTCGTCCGCGCGCCGCGCGAGGGCCGCGGCGATCCACGCGGCGCGGTGGTACGGGTCCTCCGTGCGGCGCGCCTTGCCGATGAGCTCGGCGAGCTCGGCGCGCTCCTCGGCCTCGCGCGCCTTGGCCTCGGCCTGCGCCTGGCGCGCCGCGACCCACCGCTCGGCCACGAACCCCGAGGCGACGGTGAGCCCGAGCGCCAGGGCCGCGCCGATGTTCTTGGCGCGCTGGGCGCGGGCGCGCCGGAGGCTCTCCCGCACGAGCGCCTGCTCGCGCCGCGGCAGCCGCGAAGCGAGGGCCGCGCTCTTCTGCACCTGCTCGAGCAGGTCGCGGCGCAGGAGGAGATCGGGGCTCTCGCCGGAGCGATCCCACACGTCGGCGGCCTCGCGGAGCCGCTCGAGCAGGATGAGCCGCTCCATGTGCAGCGCGCGGGTGGCGGCGGCGTGCGGCCAGCTCGAGACGAGCGACTCGTGGGCGAGCTCCACGGACCTGTCGCGGCGGACGAGGAGGCGCGCGCGCTCGAGGGCGCCGAGGACGCGGTCGACATCGTCGGGCGGCGCGGCGACGGCCTCGGCGAGCTCCGCCTCGAGCCAGCGGACGCGCGACCCGTCCATCGCGCCGAGCCGGAGCAGCGCCTCGTCGGCGATCGCGCGGTCCTCCGGGGCGAGGGCGGCGAGGGCGGCGTCGGCGTGCCGCGCGAGGGCGCCGCGCACGCCGCCGAGCTCCTGCCAGGCCTCGCCGCTCAGCGCGCCGCGAAGGGCGCGCGCGCGCTCCCACCACTCGGCGAGGGCGAGCGCGATGAACGAGAGCGCCGCGCCGCCGCGCCGGAGCTCGCGCTGCGCCTCGGCCGCGACCTGGGCGAGCCCGCGCACCTCGGCGCCGGCGAGCTTCGCCGGGCCCGCGACGAGGTCCTTCACGGCGGCGGCGGCGGGCAGCCCCACGTAGCGCAGCGCGGCCCGGAGGCCCTCGCCGGCCGGGGTGGCGAGGAGGGCCGCGGTGCGGTCGTCGGCCTCGTCGAGCACACCGATGAGCCGGAGGCCTCGCCGCGGCTCGCCGGTCGCGAGCGCGCCCACGAGGGCGGCGAGGCGCCCGTCGCCGAGGGGCGCGATGGGGTCGACGATCAGCGCGACGCCGACGGCGGACGCCATGCAGAACCTGGTGAGGGCGTCGAGGTCCGCGGCCTCGAGCTCCGGCGAGACGGCGGCGAGCGCGCGGGCGAGGGCGCCGTCGGGGTCGTCGCCCGGGGTGAGGCGCGCCTCGATCCAGTCGTCCTTCTGGTCGACGTGGCGGCGCGCGAGGTGGGGCACGAGCCCCGCGGAGGCGAGCGAGCTCTTGCCCGATCCGCGCGGCCCCTGGAGCACGACGCACGGCTCGAACTCGAGCTCGCGCCCGAGGCGCGCGGTGTCGTCGTCGCGCCCGAACAGGAGCCCCTCGTCGGTGGACGAGAGCGCCGCGAGGCCCCTGTAGGGCCGATCGGGGACGCCGTGGGGCCGCTCCCAGGCCTCGTCGATCAGCTGCGTCAGCTTCCCTGGCGCGACGCGCCGGTGCGCTGGATCGACGGACAGGAGCCGCTGGAGGAGCGCGACGAGGCCGCGCGGCAGCCGCGCGGGGTCGCGCTCGAGGTCGCGCATGGTGCCGCGCAGGGTCGCGGCGCGGAGCTCGGTCCACCAGGCGGAGACGCTCGCGGGGTCGGAGCAGTCGTCCGGCTCGTCGGGCACGGCGTGCGGGAGGCGCCCGGTGGCGAGCTGCGCGATGCAGACGGCGAGGGCATAGGCGTCGGTGGCGGCGGTGGGCTCGGCCATCTCGAGCACCTCCGGCGCCATGAAGCCCGGCGTTCCGATGACGTTGCGCGCGGCGGCGGGGCTGTCCGCGCCGACGAAGGCGCGGCGCGTGGAGGCGTAGACGTCGCGCTCGGCGAGGAAGGCCGCCGTGCCGAGGTCGCCGCCGCCGCTGTCATGACCGCCGCCGACGGCGACGGCGGGGGCGCGGGAGACGGGGGCGCCCGCGCGCCGCGAGATGCCGAAGTCGAGGACCTTGAGCGCGCCGTCCTGGGTGAGGAACAGGTTGGCGGGCTTGAGGTCGAGGTGGACGACGCCGCGCGCGTGGATGACGTCGAGCGCGCCGGCGACGTCGCGGGCCCAGGCGACGACGCGGCGCCAGGGGATGCGGCGGCGGAAGCGGATCAGGTCGGCGAGGTTGCGGCCCTCAAGGAGCTCCATCGAGACGAACGGGGTCCTCGGCGCGCCGTGCAGGATGCCGGCGGCGTAGATGGTGACGAGCGACGGGTGGCGGAACGAGGCGAGGAGCTTGGCCTCGTCGGCCCAGTCGGCGGCGTCGGCGAAGTCCGAGACGAGCAGCTTGAGGGCGACCTCGCGGAACGGCGCGCCGTCGGGCAGGAGCTCCTCGGCGCGCCACACGTCGCCGAAGCCGCCGCGGCCGAGACGGACGCGGAGCCGGTAGCGGCGGTCGAGCACGTCGCCGGGGGCGTGCGCGAGCCCGCCCGCGGGCATGGGCACCGGGCCCGGATCGCGGGAGGAGCTCCCCTCGTCGACGAGCGTGCGGTCCATCGCGAGACGACGGTATCACCGGCGCGGCGAGAGGTGGACGGTCGCGCTCACCGCGGTCCCCGGCGCCGCGGCGGTCCGCCCGGCTGCGCGTGGACATCGGAAGCCCGGCGCGCGACACTGCCGCACATGGGAGAAGCGGCGCCGCGAAGGAAGCTCTCGCCGGAAGAGTACCTCGATCTCGAGCGCGCATCGGAGGCGAGGCACGAGTACGCCGGCGGCGAGCTCTTCGCGATGTCCGGCGGCACGTTCGAGCACAGCGCCATCGCCGCGAACATCGGCCGACTGCTCGGCAACGCGCTGGGCGAGCGCGGAAGCGTGGCGCTCAAATCCGACATGCGCATCAAGATCCCCGCCGCGGATCGCTACGTCTACCCGGACGGCTCGGTCGTCTGCGGCCGCCCCGAGTTCGAGGACGAGCGGCGCGACACCCTCCTGAACCCAGTCCTCGTGATCGAGGTGCTCTCCGACTCGAGCGAGGCGTACGATCGCGGCGACAAGTTCGCGCATTACCAGACCGTGGCGTCGATCCGAGAGGTCGTCCTGGCGTCACAGAAGGCGCCTCGCATCGAGGTGTTCGCGCGCCAGGCCGACGGGAGCTGGGTGCTCCGCGTCTACGGCCCCGGCGCTCGGGCTGCGCTGTCGTCGGTGGGGTGCGAGATCGGCGTGGACGACGTGTATCGGGGCGTGCTCGCGGCCACCAACCTCTGAATCCACGGTTTCAGCGACACCGCATCGAGCCGATCCACCAGCGCTGTAGCGGGGAGTCGCCCCGAGGTCGCGAGAAGCGCTGAGCGCCGCCAGGCTGGACTTCCATGCCTTGCCGCGTATTCTGCCGGCGGGCGGGTCTCTGTCCGACGGGGGACGGCGGGAGCTCGAGCTGATGTGTGGGGGGCGTCACGCTCCTTTGGATGGCTGACGCGGAATACGGGGTCTTGCTGCAATGATCGATCTGTCAGGTCATACGCTGTTCGAGAGGGTATACGAAGGCTCCGAGACCGTGCTGTACCGCGGCCGACGGAACGAGGACGGCGCGCCGGTCGCGGTCAAGATGCCTCGGTCCGAGTTCCCGACCGCCAGGGATCTCGCGCGGCTGCGGCGCGAGTTCGCCATCCTTCGGGACGCGGGCGAGGTGGCCGGCGTCGTCAAGGCGCACGCCATCGAGAAGTGCGGCAGAGGCCTCGCGCTCATCATGGAGGACCTCGGCCCCTCCTCGCTGCACGCCGTCCTGAGGGCGCACAGGCTCGACGTGGGCACGGCGCTCCGCACCGCCATCGCGCTCGCCGGCACCCTCGACACGCTCCACGGACTCCGGATCATTCACAAGGACATCAAGCCGCACAACATCCTGATCGACGAGAAGACGCAGAGCCCGCGGCTCGTCGATTTCGGCATCGCGGCGCGCCTCTCGCGGGAGACCCCCGAGACGCTCCCGCCGGACGCGCTCGAGGGCACCTTGTCGTATATCGCCCCTGAGCAGACTGGCCGCATGAACCGGAGCGTGGATCTGCGCGCCGATCTCTACTCGTTCGGCGTCACGCTCTACGAGATGCTGACAGGGGCCCTCCCCTTCCAGGAGGGCGATCCCACCGCGCTCATCCACAGCCACATGGCGCGCATGCCGACGCCGCCGCACGAGCGCGCGCCGGGGGTGCCCCGCGCGCTGTCGGACGTGATCGTGAAGCTCCTGGCCAAGATGCCGGAGGATCGGTACCAGAGCGCCCGCGGGGTCAAGCTCGACCTGGAAGAGTGCCTCCGGCGGTGGGAGGCGACGGGCCGCGCCGATCCGTTCCCGCTGGGCCAGCACGACCGGCCGCTGGATCTGCGCGTTCCCCAGCGGCTCTATGGCCGGGATCACGAGGTGAACGTGCTCCTGTCCGCCTTTCAGCGGGCTCGCCGGGGCGCGGCCGGGCTGGTGCTCATCTCGGGCTACTCCGGCGTCGGCAAGACCACGCTGGTGAACGAGATCCACAAGCCCATCGCCCGTCATGGGGGGTATTTCGCGAGAGGGAAGTTCGATCCGATCAACCGGGATGTCGCGCTCGCGTCGGTGGCGCAGGCCTTCCGCGAGCTCATCCGGCAGGTGCTGACGGAGTCGGCGGCGGCCGTCGAGGAGTGGAGACGCAAGCTGCTCGCCGCGGTCAGCGCGAACGGGCAGCTCCTCATCGAGCTGATCCCGGAGCTCGAGCTGATCCTCGGGCCTCAGCCGGCCGTGCCGGAGCTCGGGCCGACCGAGGCGAGGAACCGCTTCGATCTGCTGGTGCAGCGCTTCCTGCGGGTCTTCGCTGCGCCGACCCACCCGCTGACCCTCTTCCTCGACGATCTGCAGTGGGCCGATCCGGCGTCGCTCAGGATCCTCGACCGCCTCCTCACGGACGTGGAGGGCAACCACCTCCTGATCATCGGCGCCTATCGGGACAACGAGGTGGACGCCGCCCACCCGCTGCACGCGACGCTGGGTGAGCTTCGCAAGTCGGGCGTGGCCATCGCCGAGCTCACGCTCAAGCCCCTCGACATGCCGACGGTCACGCAGATCGTCGCCGACACGCTGAGCGCGCGGCCGCACGCTGTCGCGCCGCTCGCGACGCTGGTCTTCGAGAAGACCGAGGGCAACCCCTTCTTCCTGGGCCAGCTCCTCGGCGTGCTCCACGACGCGGGGGCGCTGTGGTTCGACGCGCCCACGGAAGCCTGGGCATGGGACGAGGCGCGCGTCCGGGAGGCGGTCGCCGCGGACAACGTGGTCGACCTCATGCTCGACAGGCTGCACCGGCTCCCGCCGGCGACGCAGCGCGCGCTGAAGCTCGCCGCGTGCCTGGGCCACACGTTCGATCTCACCACGCTGGCGGCCGTCCACGAGAAATCGCCCGCCGCGACGGCCGCCGACCTGTGGGACGCGCTGCGCGGGGGCCTGATCGTGCCGCGTGACAGCGCTTATCGCTTCTTCGACGAGAGCGCGGACACCGAGCCCTCGGCCCCCCAGGAGATCAAGGTATCGTACCGGTTCCTGCACGACCGGGTGCGCCACGCGGCCTACTCGCTGGTCGAGCCCTCGCGCAGGGAAGCGCTGCACCTTTCGATCGGCCGGCTGCTCTGGGCGCGGGCCGGCGAGACGCCGCCGGACGAGGACCTGATCGAGATCGTCCGCCACCTGAACCTGGGCGCGCGGGGCATCACCGGCGAGGCCGAGCGGCTGGCCCTGGCCCGGCTCAACCAGCGGGCGGGCAGGGCTGCCAAGCTCAGGACAGCCTATCAGGCGGCCGCAGACCACTTCAGCGCGGGGCTCGAGCTCCTCGGGGACGCGCGCTGGGAGCGCCACGAGGAGCTCTGCTTCGCGCTCAGCCGCGAGAACGCGGAGTGCGTGTACCTGAGCGGCGCGCCCGAGCGGGCCGAGGAGCTCTTCACGTCCCTCATGCCCCGGGCGCGGTCGAACGTGGAGCGGGCGCAGATCTACAGCCTTCGCGTGCTGCTCCACGTGACGCTGGGGAACCTCGCGGACGCGGTGCGCCTGGGCGGCGAGGGCACCGGCGCCCTCGGCTTCACGCTGCCGAGCAGCGAGGCGGAGCTAGAGGCGCGCGTCGGGGCCGAGCTTGCAGAGGTGGACGCGAACCTGGCAGGCCGGCGCATAGAAGACCTGATCGACGCGCCGGTGATGGACAACCCGGAGCAAAGGGCGCTCGTCCAGCTCATCAGCGATATGATGGGGCCGGTCTTCTGCCTGAGGCCGGAGCTTTACCCGCTGTTCGTCCTCAAGCAGGTCAACATCTCCCTGCGGTACGGCCACGCCGACGTGTCCGCCCTCGCGTACACCTCGTACGGGTTCCTGCTCGCGGTCTTGCAGGGGCGGCCCGCGGACGGCCATGCGTTCGGCCGCCTCGCCATCACCTTGAGCGACAGGTTCTCGAACGCCGCTCTGGCCGCCAGGGTTAGCTTCATCTTCGCCACGTATTCCCACCTGTTCCACGACGTGCGCGACGGCATTTCTCGCTTCATGCAGGCGCGGCAAGGGCTGCTGGAATCGGGCGACTTCCCCCACCTCAGCAACTTGTGGAACTGCGTGACAAGCAACATGTTCACCGCGGGCTATCCGCTCGAGGAGCTGCGCGAGGAGGTGGAGCGAGGCCTCGTCGTGTTGCGGCGAACCGCGGATGTCAGCGGCACGGCCGTGATGACGCTCATGAGGCAGGCGATCGCGAGCCTGCAGGGGCGGACGCGGGCCCCCGACAGCCTGAGCGACGACCAGTTCGACGAGGGCGAGTTCGTCGCGCGCCTCCGAGAGAGGAACTTGATCACGGGCCTCTTCTTTTACGCGCTGCTCAAGCTGCAGCTCCCCTATCTGTACGGCGATTGCGAGAGGGCCTCGGCGCACGCCGCGGACGCCGAGGCCTACGGCGCCGGCATGCTCGGTTTGTATCAACCGACGAAGCTGCATTTCTACACTTGCATGGCGTTCCTCGGGCTGCCCGCCGCGGCGTCGCCCGAAGAGGCGGAGCGCCGCGCGCAGACCATCACCCGCCACAAGGAGCGGATCGCGGGCCTCGCGGCGAGCGCCCCCATGAACTTCCAGCACCTGCTGCTGCTCGTCCAGGCCGAGGAGGCGCGCGTCGCCGGCGACCAGCTCGAGGCCATGGGCCTTTACGACCGGGCGATCTCCCTGGCCCGGGAGAACGGGTTTCCTCACGACGAGGCGCTCGCGAACGAGCTGTGCGCGAAGCTGCACCTCCACGAGGGCAGGACGAAGGTGGCGCGCGCGTACATGGCGGACGCGTACCTCGGCTACCGGCACTGGGGAGCGACGGCCAAGGCGGACGCGCTCGCGCGCGATCACGCCGCGCTGCTGCCCTCTTCGGGCGACAGCGTGCCGATCTCGTCCATCCCCTCGGCGACGTCGGGCCCGGCGCACGCGGGGACCATCCTCGGCCGGACGACGGTCGGCAACCTGCGGGACGCCGCGCTGATCGTGCGCGCCGTGCAGGGCATCGCCGGCGAGACGGAGCTCGAGCGGGTGATCGAGCGCCTCGTGACGCTCGTGCTCGGGAACTCCGGCGCGCAGCGGGGGGCGCTCGTCCTGGAGCGGGACGGGCGGCTCTTCGTCGAGGCGACCTTCGGGGTCGAGCCCGGGACGCTCGCGCTCGGGCCGAGCGAGCCGCTCGATACGCGCCCCGACCTGCCGCACAAGGTGGCGCTGTTCGTCGCTCGCACCCGCGAGCCGCTGGTCCTCGACGACGCCAGCGCCGACGCCCGGTTCTCCGACGATCCGTGCATCCTCGGGCAGGGCACGCGATCCGTCCTGTGCCTTCCGCTGCTCCACCAGGGCCGCATGAACGGCGTCCTTTATCTGGAGAACAACGCCGCGAGCAGGGCGTTCAACGCGAGCCGCGTCGAGCTGCTCGGCCTGTTGTCGTCCCAGGCCGCGATATCCATTGAAAATGCGCTGCTCCTCTCGGGCATGCGGGAGGTGAAGGAGCAGGTCCAGAACGCCAACCGGCGGCTCGAGGCCGAGGTCGCGCAGCGCACCGAGGAGCTCCAGCGCTCCAACGCCCAGCTCAGCGCGAGCAACGAGCGCCTGAAGATCGAGCTCACGCAGCGCGAGCAGGCGGAGCGGGAGCGGGCCGCGCTGCAGCGGCAGATGTTCGAGGCGCAGCAGACGAGGCTGGCGGAGCTCTCGACGCCGCTCATCCCGATCACCGACCGGATCATGGTGATGCCGCTCATCGGCACCATGGACGCCGCGCGGGCGGCCCAGGTGCTGGAGGTCGCGCTCGACGGCGCCCAGCGCCACCAGGCGCGCGTCGTGATCCTGGACATCACCGGGATGAAGCACATCGATACCCAGATCGCGCAGACGCTCGTGGGGACCGCCAACGCGCTGCGGCTGCTCGGCACGGAGGCCGTGCTCACCGGCACGCGCGCCGAGGTCGCCCAGGCGATGGTGGGCCTGGACATCGAGCTGAAGTCCATCGTCACCATGGGCACCCTTCAGAGCGGTATCGCCTATGCGCTCCGCCGCGCCGGCCAGTCGACCGGGATGAGCGCGCCGCTGCCCTCGGGGCCAGCCCGCGCGCGCCCGCCGGCGAGGTGAGGTCGGGCGGTCACGCTCGAACCGATCGTGGAAGTCGGAGAGCGCCGACGGCGCTCTCGTGCACGCGCAGGCCCGGGACTGCGGCGGCTTTCGGTCGCCTCACGCCTTGATGGCGTCGAGCTCCCCCGGGTTGCTGATGCCAGGCCCGTCGGTGACCTTGCCTGCGCCGTCGGTGGTGAACGACGGCCCGCTGCCACCGAAGCCAACCGCGACCGCATCCGAGACGCCGAAGCGATCGACCGGACGCCAGTCGGGCATCCCGGCGCCGAGCGCGTTGATCAACGTCGTGTAGAGCTTGTTCAGCGGGACGGTTCCGCCCGACGAGCCGGTGTTGCCGCTGTTGTCCTCGCCCTCCGTGCCGCTCGAGCAGGTGGCTTCGCTGTTGCCTGCCTCGAGCTTCCCGCCCGCGACGTTCACCGAGACGCCCTGCTTGAGGTAACCGCCGGCGCCGCCGGCGATCACGATGGGCAGGTTGTTGTTGTTGTGCGCGTTGCCGTCGGCGAGCTCCGGCAGCCACATGACCGCGGAGTTGTCGAGCATGGTGCCGCCCCCCTCCTCGATGCTGTCGATGGTCTTCACCAGCTTGGCGAAGCGCCCCGCATACCAGCGGTCGATCTCGTGGATCTGCTCGATGACGCCGCTCACGCACTGGCCTCCGACGGCGGCGCTCCCGTTCCGGTGCGAGAGCCCGTGATGATCATGGGTGTGCGCGATGCCGTCCCACTTGAACGTCACGAAGCCCGGCCACTGGAGCACGATGGAACGGTTGTTGTCGCACATCATCGTGAGGGCGATGAGGCGGATCATCATCTCGCTGCCCAGGGTGTACACCTTCTCGTTGTTGGGGAAGCCGCCGCCGCGGGCGGGGTAACCCGCCTCGGTGAGGGCGGCGTCCGTGACGCCGAGGGCGGTCGCCGACTCCGCTGTGCAAGCAGAGGGGATGACCCGCTGCTCCGTCTCGCGGAGCAGGGAGAGCCAGTCGTCGATCTTCTTCCGATCGGCGCCGCTCATCTTGCGGGCCTTGTAGGCGTTCAGGTCGCGGCTCACCAGATCAATGATGCTCTCGCCGCGAGCCACGCGATAATCCGCTTCGGTCTCGGAGCCGCTCACGAAGAGCCCGGTCAGGCTGCTGTACACCGTGCGCGCGTTGGTCACGGGCGCGTACGGCGTCTTTGGCGCCGAGTACGACACGATGCCCTTGACGTTCGTGAAGGCATTACCGACGGAGAGCACGAGCGGGACCTTGTTGGTGCCCGGGTTGAAGCGCTGCGCGATCTCGTGATCGAGCGAGTGCGACAGCGCCCAGTGATCGCCGGCGGGATCGAGGGGCGCGCAGGTCAGCTTGCTGCCCATGCCCTGATCGTGGGGATCGAAATAAGCCGTGCCGTCCACCTTGTTGTTGAAGCCGTTCAGCGGCATCGCGAGCCCGCGCGGGAAGAGCAGCTTCGCCGCGAAGGGCGCGAGCGCGGCGAGGGTCCGGGGCTTCCCGTCCGCCTGCGTCGTCTCCAGGGACGCCGCGGTGACGGCCCCGGCCCCGTTCTCGATCCCCGTCGGGAACCAGCGGTTCGTCAGGCAACCGTTGTTGGTGTAGAAGATCACGAGGCGGCGCGGCGACGGCGCCTCCTGCGCTCGCGCCGAGCGGCCGAGCGAATTCAAGAAGGGGACGGCGAGCGCCGCGCCGCCAATTCCGCGCAGGAACAGTCTTCGGTTCACGGCTCCACCTCCGCCTGCAGGGCACGAACTCGGAACGATTGGCTCTGTGTGAGGTCTGCGATGAGGTCGAGCACCGTGTAGCCGCCCTGGGTGAGCTTGGCGGTCAGCTCGTCCACGGTGCACGAGTCCTCGTTGTTCAGCTCGCGCTGGTAGGCGAACGAGACCCACTTTCGCACGTAGCACGTGTGCGCGGCCGGGGAGCTCGCGATGGCCTCGGAGAGCGCCACCGGGCCGTCGACCGCCACGACGTCCTCGCCCACGCCGACGTCCACCCGCGTGTCGATGGGCGCGCCAGAGAACGATTCGGTCTGCTGGAAGGCGCCCACGGCGTCGTACGCCTCGAGCGCGAAGCCCGCTGGGTTGATGTACGTGTGATGGCAGAACGCGCAGGAGTCTCCCGCCGTCTGCGCGTCGACCCGGGCACGGTTGGTCGTGAGGTTCGCGTCCGTGGGCAGCGGCGTGCCCTCCACCATCGGCGGCGGCGGCGGGATGTCCGCGCAGAGGACCTCCTTCTGCAAGAACGCCCCGCGCAGGATGGGCGACGTCCGGTCGTACCCCGAGTGCGACACAAGGAAGCCCAGGCGGGTGAAGAGGCCAGAGCGCTGCGTCGGGTCGAGCTCGACAGGCACGAGCTCCGCGCCGTTGAACTCCGCAGGATCCAGGTCATAGAGCGGCGCCAGGGAGGCGTTGACGAAGCCCACCGGCGTGGTGACCAGATCCTGGAACGTCCCGGCCTTGTCGAAGACCACGTGCTCGATGAAGCGATCGGTCTCCTCCGACAAGAGCGGGATCATCGACGCGTTGAAGTCCGGGAAGGCGGCCGGATCACGCTGGATGTCCGACCAGCGCGTGCCGGGGCCCATGTGGAGGTAGAGCTCGTGGAAGGCCTTGACCATCCCGCGGCTCTTGGGATCCGCCAGCATTCGCTGTGCCTGCGCGAGGATCTGCTCCGGCGTCTGCAGCGCGTCGGCGTCTGCGGCGGCGAAGAGCTCGTCGTCCGGCATGGTTCCCCAGATCAGGTACGAGAGGCGCGACGCCACCTCGTGGCTGTTCAGCACGAAGTACTCGCCCTCGGGCTTCTCGCTGATCTCTGCGCGCATCAGGAAGGAGGGCGAGAGCAAGAACCCTTCGATGATCAGCTGGGCGCCGTCCTCGAACGAGCCGGTCGGCGTGAGCGCCTGGCGGCGGGCGTAGAGGGCCTGGAAGAGCCCTCGCTCCTCCTCGGTGAGCGGTCGCCGGAAGGCGCGCCGTCCCAGCGTATCGATGAGCTGGTTCGCGCACGCGGTGCCGTCGCCTGCTGGCGTGCACGGGATGGTCTTGGCGCGCGCCCTCGCGTCTGCCATCACCGCCGCCGCCACCGTCGCTGCGGCGGTCTTGTACCCGTCCCACGCGCGCTGATCGACGCTCCCGACCCCGTCCGGAGCGAGCATCGACGACGGCTGGTTCTCGATGCCGACCAGATCGCGAATCGTGTTGTCGTATTGCGTCCTCGTCAGGCGCGGCAGCGCCGACGTTTGCGGGACGCCCGGCACGCATACCGTCGGCTCGACGCCGGGGCCGCCCCCTCCGGCGCCGCTTCCGCTGCCAGACCCGCTGCCAGGCCCGTTGCCAGACCCGCTCCCGGGCCCGTCGCCAGACCCGCTCCCAGGCCCGTCGCCAGAGCCGCTGCTCGCCTCAGGGTCGTCGCCGCCTATCATCGCGGTGCAACCGCCCATGGCTGCATAACTCGCCGTGAGCAGCACAGGAACGATGAACCGTCTCGCCCACGTGTTCATAACACTCACCTCATCCGAGGGGCTCTTACATCGGCCATCACCCAGACATAGAATGCCTTGTCATGGGTCGCAGATCACGAGTTTTCTCGTATTTTCGTGCTGGCGCAAGATTGCTTCCGCCCCGCAATTCGTTGGGTCAGGACCGCCTCATCGGGTGATGACCACCGACGATTCTCGCGGGATCAAACAAGTAAAATTTCAAACAATCAGTTCCCCATCAGTTCCCCATCAGTTCCCGATCGGTTCCCCATCAGTTCCCCATCAGTTCCCGATCGGTTCCCCATCAGTCCCCGATCGGTTCCCCATCAGTTCCTCGTCCGAGGCGGCACCGACGACACCAACCTGCTCGAGGGCGACGGGGCGAAGGCCGACCTGAGCCGGTGGATGACGTGGACGCCGCCGAACCTCCGGTGACTGCCGGGATCACTCGTCGCGGAAGCCGAGCCCGAACCGGTCGATACGCCGCTTGATCATGATCCGGGTGATCCCGAGCAGCCGCGCCGCCTCGGACAGATTGCCGCGCGCGGCCTTGAGCGCCTCCTCGATGAGCCGCCGCTCGGTCGAATCGAGCGCCGCGAACTGCTCGGCGAGCGACATGCCTTCGCGCCCCCCCGGCGCCTCCCTGGGCCCCTTGCGGAGCCGCGCACTCAGGTTGTGCAGGTCCACGATCGGGAGCTCGGCGTTGATGGCCGCGCGCTCCATCTCGTTGCGGAGCTCCCGGACGTTGCCCGGCCAGCTGTACGCCTTCAGGGCCGCCAGGGCGGCCGGCGTGAACTCCAGCTCCCGCTTGCCCATGCTCGACGCCGCCGCCCCGAGCAGCGCCCGCGCCAGGAGCTCGATGTCGTCGCCGCGCTCGCGCAGCGGGGGCACCGACAGCTCCACCACGTTGAGCCGGTAATAGAGGTCCTCGCGGAACCGCTTGTTGGCGATCTCCTCGGCGAGGTCCTTGTGCGTGGCCGACACGACGCGCACGCTGACGTGCACCGGCCTCTCGGCGCCGAGCGGATGGATCTCCCCCTCCTGGAGCGCGCGAAGGACCTTGGCCTGCGCGGCGAGGTGGAGATCGCCGATCTCGTCGAGGAACAGCGTCCCGCCGTCGGCCAGCGCGAACTTGCCGCGCTTCTTCGCGACGGCGCCCGTGAACGCGCCCTTCTCGTGGCCGAAGAGCTCGCTCTCGACCATCGACTCCGGGATCGCGGCGCAGTTCAGCGCCACGAACGGGCCCGCCGCGCGCGGGGACACGCCGTGGAGCGTGCGCGCGACGAGCTCCTTCCCCGTCCCGCTCTCGCCCTGGATGAGCACGTGGGCGGTGGACGCGCCGTACCGCTGGATCTCGGTCTTGAGCTGTCGCATCGGCTCGCTCGCGCCGAGCAGCTCGCTGGCCGGGCCGCCTGGCCCGAGCGCCTCGGCGAGGGCTTCCATCCGCCGGTAGCGCTGCGCGCTCTCGAGCGCCGCCGCGGCCAGGTGCCCGAGCGCCAGGAGAAAATCGAGATCCTGCGGCGTGAAGAGCGCCGGCCGCTGCCGCGCGTCGACGTACAGGAAGCCGAGGAGGAGCGAGCCCGCCTGGAGCGGGACCGCCATCGCCGTCAGGATCCCCTCCCGCACGAGGGTCTTCGGGGCGCCGCGCTCCCCGGTGTTGTGGAAGATGACCCCCTCGCGCCGCACCGTGACCGCCTCGAGGAGCGTGCGGCTCACGGCGATGTCGTCGGCCCCCGGGCCGCCCGCGCGCGTCCGCGCGACGCGGCGGAAGCCCCGCGCGCCCGGCTCCGCGAGGCCGACCAGGGCGCGCTCGCAGCCGAGCGCGTCGAGGATGGCCTGGAGCATCCTGCCGAGCAGCTCGTCGCGGTCCGCGAGGCCGAAGGCGGCGCGGCTCAGCTCGTAGACGAGCTCGAGGCGGCGGTCGCTGTCGTGGCGCAGGGGCGCGAAGGCCGCCGTGGCTTGCTGGTGGACCAACTCCGGCTCCCCGTCGTCGCGGAACGCGAGCAGGGTGTTGCCCGCCTGGATGCGGTCGCCGGCGTTGAGGAGGTGGGTCGTGATCCTGACGGTGTTGACCAGCGTGCCGTGCGTCGACCCGAGATCCTCGACGAGCCAGCCCTGCTCCGATCGGGTGAACCGGGCGTGGAAGCGCGAGACCTGATGATCGTCGAGCACGACGTCGTTCTGCTCGCTCCTGCCGAGGCGCAGGCCTTCGCGGAGCGGGAGCGTGTACGACACCTGGCCGGGTTCACGGACGACGAGGTAGGGCATGGGCGCGGGCGTCGGAGCCCGCGGCATTGTCGCCCACGATGACGGAGCGGCGCAATGACACGAGATGGGGGCGCTATCGCGCTCACCCTGGCCTGGCCGCGCCGCGGGCCCCGCTGCTCGCCGTCCGGAAACGGGGGGGCCTCGCGCGGCGCGCCGGGGCCGGTCGGCCGCCGCGTGGCGGCGGACCCGACGCGGCGCCGAAGAGGCTAGTTGTAGCAGCGCCCGGCGTTGCCGGTCCCCACGCTGATACAGACGTAGCAGCCCGGCTCGCCGATGTACCCCAGGCGCGCGTCGCAGATCCTGGCGCACCTGCCGTCATAACACTGGTAGCCGGCCCCGCAGGTCTCCCCGGAGCAGGCCCCCCCCGCGGGCGTCGAGCCCGGCTGGGCGCAGCTCGCGAAGCTGCCGCCGGTGTACTGGCACGCTTCGCCGGCGGCACATCCCGTCTGCGTCAAGAGATCGCACGTCCCCTCGGGCGCGGGCCCCTCGAAGCCGATGTCGCTGTCCGGGAGGCCGAGGCTCAGGCAGTTGACGCCGAACGTCGCGTCGCTCACGCGGCAGAACTTGACGCACGAGCCCTGGTCCGGGGTGGCTTGATCCACCTTGAGGCACTGGGCGCCCGCGACGCACTGATCCGAGGTGCATGGAGACCCCACCGGCAGCGATCCCGGGGATGCACAGAAGGTACGGCCGCTCGAGTCCGCGAGGAGGCACGCCTGCCCCGACGGGCAGTAGCTGTAAGAATAATAGGAAGGGACCAGGTTGCACTCCCCCCGATCCTCGTTCGAGGCGACATCGAAGCGGATGCCGACCGAGCCATCGCCGAGGGTGATGGCGCCCTGTCCGGTCGTGAACGTGAACGAGAGCTCCGTCGTCGCTGACGCGCTGACCTCGAATGCCTGGGGGTTCGGCGAGAGCAGCGCCGCGGAGACGGGAGACTCCGTGCCGTCCGGCTCGATCTTGGCGAGCTCCCAGCCGTCCGCCAGGCGGACCGTGTAAGGCCCCTGGAACAGGGCCGCCGTCAGCGTCGCCGCGCCCGGATCGCTCTCGGAATCGAGGGTGGCAGCGTGGGCGCCGTTCGTCGAGTGGATGGCGAACACGGCGTTGTGGAGGCGGAACTCGCCTCCCGCCGACGTCACGAGCGGCAGGCTGACCCTCCCGGCAGCCTGCTCGTCCTGCGAGTCCACGGGCGACGTGCAACCGATCGTCGTCATCGCTCCTGCGGAGAAGAGGAGCGCAAATCCGAGAGAAAACCACCTGAATTTCATCTGATCATCCATCCTTCTGCGTGCTCGGCGCGTGGGGCGCAGCCTGGCCTCGACGTCGATCGCGCCGGGACGAGGCGGCGGGATCGTCATCGCTGTCAGCCTGCGTGTGGCGATCGATGCCGGCGGTCGCGCTGTGCGCCGCGGCTGCTGCCGACATGCGCGTGAGCGTCGCGCGTCGGCGTCTGGTCAGTCGGTCAGTCGGTCAGTCGGCCATCCGTCATCGCAACGGCCATGCCATCACGGACGCGCCGGTCTTCGCGGCGGAAGGGCCCGGGGGTAGCCGCCGGCGTCCGCCGTGCGCTCGCAGGGCTTCGCAGCAGACCGCGTGCGCCGGCGCTCGCCGCCGCGCTGGGCTTTCGCCCCCGCGCGGCGGCGTCCAGCGGGCCGGGCGATGGATCGAACGATCGATCGGCTTGATCGAACGATCGCCTCCGCCGGGCCGATCTCAGAGCTCGTCGAACGGGACGACCTCGATCTCCGTGTGCGGGCTGCCGCCGAGGATGTTCCGGACCAGGACGAGGTACTCGGGCCCGGCCAGGAGGCGTTGCGCGGCCGCATCCATGGAGTGGGTCGCCTCGGGCTCGAGCGTCTCGGTGTTGTACACGTGAAGCACTGGCGCGGTCCCCGCGAGCATGTAGGCCAGCTTGCCGCCAGGGCCGAAGGCGAGATCGCTCCAGGAGAGCCCCATGTCGGCGACCCACGTCATGTCCGACGGACTCGAGTTGCTCGCAAGGAAGATATGGCCGCACCGGGTGTAGATCGTGGCCCCGGCGGGGTGGATCCGGAGATCGCCGCACATCGGGTAGGTGCCGTGGTACGGGCTGTCGTAGGCCGGTCTGGCCGCCCCGTCCGCGAGGTTCCACCGCTCGATGTCGCTCGGCGAGACATCGGTATCCGCCCCGTAGAAGCGGTCCCGGCTCGGATGGAGCTTGATGTTGGTGTTATGGCGGATGGTCCCGGAGAGCGTGTACCACCCCGTGGCGACGTCGACCGAGGCCACGGAGGTCCACTGCCCCGAGCCGCCCGCCACATGCACGTGGCCTGTCCCGTCCGACACGACCTGCCACGGATCGAGGGGGATCCAGACCGGCGCTGGCGCCGCGAGCGTCACGGCGTCGATCGCGGCGACGTAGCCTTCCTGCTCGTCGTCCCACCAGTACGCTGAATGATCGTCGATCGGCAGCGAGACGATCACCTGATCGAGGATGGGGTCGAAATGCATGAACTCGGCGCGCCACCCGGTGGGGACCGCGGTCACGACCCCGGACGCAAGGTCCACCACGTTCACCCGACCATCGCCGCCGTAGCTCAAGAACACCCTGTCTCGTTCGGTGTCCAGCACAACGTCGAAGTAGCCAGGATCGGTCGTGTACGTGTGCCTGCCGATCACACCTCCCGCGCCCTCACCGCCGGTACCCGCGCCGCCATCGCCGCCCGCGCCGCCGTCGCCGCCCGCGCCGCCGTCGCCGCCATGACCACCCACGCTCACGCCGCCATGCCCACCCACGCCCTCTCCGCCGGTACCCGCGCCCGTGCCACCGACGGTGGCCGGCCCGCTCGCCGTGGTTCCCGAGGGATCGCCGCTCCCGGCGCTCGACGCGTCGGCGCCGCCTCCGCCGTGATCGCCGGAGGACTGCTGCCAGGGCGCGGTGCAGGCTGTCAACAGCAGCAAACCCCAGATCAAGTCGTTCTTGCGCATGGATTCCCTTCCGTCCGGCGCGACGCCGCTCCCGGCGCGCGTTGCGGCGGCCCCAGGCACCGCGCATGCCATGAGAGGTCCGGGCCGAACCTGGCGCGGGCGTCGAGCGGCGCCCGGCCCATGGAACACGAAGGCCGACATCGCGCAGGATACCGGAGTTGATCGTTTGATCAAGCAGGTTGATCCGCTCGATCCATCCGCGCGCCAGCCCGGCGCCGCCGTCGGGCCTCCTCCGGCCTCCGAGCGCGCTGGCCCGGGGATTGCTGAATCGCTCGAGCAGAATCGTTGAAGGGGTCCCCTCGCGGAGAGCGCGGCAGAGACGCGCTCGGATGCCCACCTGTTCAATAGCCCCTCAACGGAAGGAGTTATCCATGACGATCAAGTTGTCGATGCTCGGGCTCGTGTTCCTGACCGGCTGCGGCACCACCGCCACCATCACGCGCGTCAACGGCCCCGCGGTCGAGGCCAAGATCGTAGGCGGCGACCGCCACGACGTGTACGTCGAGACGCCTTTGGGCGGACAGGAGACCATCCCGCGAAGCGACATCGCGGACATCGATCATCCCGGCTCCACCGCCGGTGTGCTCGGCGGCATCGTCACCGCGTACGGCGCCCTCAACCTCGCGGTGGGGCTCCCGAAGTGCGAGACCGAGGGCGCGGCCTTCTGCACGGGCGTCTTTCTCCCGATGGGCATCGGCCTCCCGATCATGCTCTGGGGCATCGCGACGAACGCGGGATCGCGCGGGGCGCTGAACAAGAGCCCTTCGAGCGAACAGCGAGGGAGCCTCTTCGTCGCCCCCACCCACCAGTTCGCAGGGCGGCCGGACACCCCGGGGCTCGCCGTCGGCGGCACCTTCTGATCCTCCAGCGCCGCTCTTCCCACCGAGCGCCCCCGGTCCGCGCGCCTCGCCGCGCGCGGCGAGGCCGCCCCCCGCTCACCACCCCGCGGACCGCGCACCGATACAGCGACGACGGCCGATCAGCCCCCGGCCGGACACGGTTCACGCTCACGGGCGCGATGGATCCAGGTTCATCAGCTCACCCCACCTCTCCTCTCCTTCCCCCGCCTCGCCCGGTCCGCAGCGCCTCACGCCGCGGAGCGCGACCATTGCCGGTCCAGGTCACTTTTCGGGTAGTCTGCGTTGTTGAGCATGACGCAGCACGAGTCGCCAGACATCCCGACGGCGCCCGACGCACCGCGGGTCCTCGACGCGTCGACTTCCCCCCACGCGCCGCCCGTCCTGCGCGCCTGCACCGGCGCCGACCTCGGCCCTGGGCACGTCATCGCCGGCCGGTACGAGATCCTCTCTCGGCTCGGCGTGGGCGGCATGGGCGCCGTGTGGCGCGCCCTCGATCGCGCGTTGGACGAGGAGGTCGCCGTCAAGGTCCTCCTCGCCGATCGGTCGAGCGCGCCGATCATGGTGGCGCGCTTCCACCGTGAGCTGAAGCTCGCGCGCAGGATCTCCCATCCCAATGTCTGCCGCGTCTTCGAGCTGGGCGAGGCCGACGGGCTGCGCTTCCTGACCATGGAGCTCGTCGAGGGCCAGACGCTGCGGGCCGTCCTCGTGGAAGGCGCCCTCGATCCGAAGCGGGCGCTCTCGCTCCTCCACGAGGTGGCGAGCGGGCTCGCCGCGGTGCACGAGCAGGGGATCATCCACCGCGATCTCAAGCCGGAGAACGTGCTGGTGCGGCGCGACGGGCGGGCGATCGTCGCGGATTTCGGCCTCGCGCGCGGCACGCTCGCCCAGGCGTCGACCGTCGACAGCATCGCCGGCACGCCCGCGTACATGTCTCCGGAGCAGCTGCGCGGCGAGCCCCTGAGCCCGGCCAGCGACGTCTTCTCGCTCGGCATCCTCGGCTTCGAGCTGCTCACCGGTCGCTCCCCCTTCGGCAGCGGCGCGCCCCTCGTGATCGCGAGCGGCATCCTGCAAGATCCACCGCAGCGCCTCGAGGTGCCGGCGCTACCGGCGGGTACCGTCTGCGCGCTGGATGCGTTGCTCGCGCGCGCCATGGCCAAGCGCCCGGAAGAGCGCTTCTCCTCGGCCGCCGGCTTCGAGGCCGCGCTCGCGGCGGTCATCGCCGATCTGGACGAGGCGAACGGCAGGACGACGGCGACGGGCGAGGCGATGCCGCGCCGCGGCCCGTCGATGCCTGCATGCGCGCTCGCCCCGACGCTGCCGGACGGCCGGGCGTCGCTGTCGATCACGCTGGACGCGACGACGCCTGGCGTCCCGTTGCCGCCGGCGGCGAGCGCGGCGCCCCCCGGCGGCCACACGTCGCTGCCGCCCCGCAGGCGGCGGTGGAGTGCGGCCCTCGCGGCGGCGTCGGCGATCGGGCTCGCGGCCGTCGCCTGGCGCGCCGCCGGCGGCGGGCAGGCGGCCTCCCTCGAGGTCGCCCCGCCCGAGGAGCAGGCGCAGGGCGCGCGCTCGGCCCCTCCCGAGGACCCCCGCCCCTCCGTCGTGGTGATGCCCTTCGACAACCTGACCGACGACCCCACGTGGGCCGGGCTCGGCCAGGGAGCCGCGGAGGCGATCCTCGGCGGGCTCCGCACCATGCCGCAGGTGCGCGCGCTCGGCTCGGCGCCGCCCGGCAATCCGGCGGCCGAGGCGATGCGGCGGAGCGCGACCTGGGTCCTCACGGGCACCCTCCAGCGCGTGGGGGCGAGCCTCCGCCTCTCGGCGCAGCTCCGGGCGACCGGCGGCCCGGTCGCGGGCGAGCCGATCGAGATCGACGGCGACCCGGGCGAGGTGCCGCGGCTGCTCGAGGCGCTGCGGAGCCGCGCCATCGACGAGGTCCGGCTCCTGTGGCGGGACCATCACCGCCAGGATCGCGCCGTCCGCGGGACGAGCGACGCCACGGCCAGGGCGAGGCTGCTCCAGTACTACAAGCTGATCGGCCCCGCGCCGCGCCCGCAGCACCACGCGGAGGGCGAGCGCCTGCTCGACGAGGCGCTCGCCGCCGATCCCGGCTACGTGCCGGCGCTCGCGGAGCGGGCCTATCTCCGGTCGTTGCACGCCTACGCGCAGGACGAGCCCTCGCTGTACGCGTCGGCGCTCGGCGACCTGGATCGCGCCCTCTCGCGCGCGCCGGACGACGCGCAGGCGCTGGTCATGCGCTGCCGCGTCCTCCAGGTGAAGCGCCAGGCCCAGGACCACGCGGCGGACGCCGACAACAAGGCCGCGCTCGACGCCTGCGAGGCCGCGCGCCACGCCGATCCCGGGTCGGCGGACGTGCTCCTCGTGTTCACGCGGCTCTACGACGACACGTGCCAGAGCGACCTGGTCGATCAGGTCGCCGAGCAGGCGATCGAGCTGGATCGTAGCCTGTCGGGCAGGGTCCTGCGACATCGCATCATGCTCGCCGTGCAAGAGGACAGGTGGGAAGTCGCAGATCGGGTGTCGCTCCGGCTCCTCGCCTTCGAGGAGGAGCAGCGGGCGCTCGGAGCGCGCGGCATCGCCCGGCGGATGGGCGTCTTGCCGGAGCCGGGCGCCCACCTGCTCCGCGCCGCGGTCTTGCTGCGCCAGGATCGGCTGGACGAGGCGCGGCGGGAGCTCTCGGAGGAGCTCGCCGCCGACACCGGGGCGAAGGCCGACAGGCCGTTCGAGGCCACCTCGATCCGGGGGCTCCTGCGCATCGCGCGTCAGAAGGGGGAGCCGGGCAACACCCGGCTGGAGCAGCGCCTCGCCGTGCTGGAGCGGCAGTTCCAGGAGGGCGCGGCGAAGAACCCGTACGTGGCCACCGCGGTGGCCGGCGCGTACCTGTGGACGGATCCCGACGCCGCCGTGGGCTGGCTCGGGAAGGTGGGCGCCCCGGGCTCGTTCACGGAGGCGTTCCACCGCGCGCTCGCCTACCGGATGGCCGGCAAGCACGCCGCGGCGCGCGCGTCGCTGGAGACGCGCGCGCCGTCGGAGCAGTGGGAGCGAACCTGCGCGACGTGGCTGCGATCGCAGCTGTCGCTCTGAGCGCGGCGGCGCGCGCGTACCGGCCTCCTCGCCCTGCGCGTCAGATGCGACCGCAGAACGGCTGGCACATCACCTGAGGCGTGCTCGAGGGCGCCTTCACGCTCGGGGCGTCCTCCTCGCCTGCGGGCGCCTCCTCGTCCGCGCTCTCGCCCGCGCCCTCCTCATCACAGGCGCCATCACCATGCTCACTGCCGGCCCCAGCGCCGAGCCCACAGGGGCTGTCCTCGCTCGACGCGACACACGCGGTCGCGGACAGCGTCGAGACGAGGCCAGCGAGGAAGAGCGAAGACAGACCAAGAGACTTCAGGATGTGACGAGCCATGATCGCACCTCTCCATCGAGCGGCCGGAGGGCCGCTGTTGCAGGGATTTCCGCGGGCGATCCGCTCGATGGCCGGACTGCCGCTCATGAGATCATGAGTGGCAATCAGGACCCACGCTGGCCGTCGGCGAGCGTCATCGAGGAGGGGCACCTCGTGAGCGCTCGCCGGAACCCTCGTGAGAGCGGCGTCGTCCGTTCGCCAGCGGATATCGCACGCGCCGTACCAGGGGCCGCGGCGGGGCCCCGGGCGCGGAGCGTCCGAGGTGCGTGTCACGGGAAGGACGGCGAGATCCTCGAGGAAAACGGGGATCTTTCAGCGGGCTGCGGGCGGGCGGGAGGCGCCTCTAGCGGGGACTCGCCGGCTGCGGAGAGGGGCTGTTACACAAGCGATGCGCAAACTGAGCTAGCGATTTGCACAAAGTGAGAAGGTGCGCTGTGCACGCGACCGGGCGCGCGCTCCGCGTCACGAGCGGGAGGAAGGAGCGCCGCGGAGCGTGGCGTGATGGGATGCCGAGGGACGTCTCCGTCGCTGTGATAGCCATCGATGCAGCGGAACGTGGCCCAGCGCTCCCGGCGGAGCCCAGCGCGCTGTCGGGGCGGCGCTCAACCACCTTCGGGGGAGCCCGAGCCGCGCGCTGGAAGGTGGTGATTCGCTACCTCCGGCGGAGTCCGCCGAGCGCGCCGGGCGGCCCTGAAGCCACGCCGGGGCCAGGCGAGCGCCTCATCCCGGCGAGCGTCGCCGCGTCCGCCGCTTCCCCTTGGCCTGCGCGAGCTCCGCCCGCAACGCCTCCACCTCGGCTTCCAGCTGCTTGTTCGCCTCGCGCGCCCTGGCCTCGCCCTCGCGCGCCCTCGCCTCGGCCTCGTCCGGGGTCGGCAGCAGTTCGTGGCCTTCGCGATCGCGCGCCAGCCGAAGCATCGGGCCGACCGACGGGTCGTCCACCACGGTCCACCAGAGCCCCAGCGCCTCGCACGCGTGGAGCTCCGGGTCGCCGGACGCCCGCTCCACGAGATCGCCGTCGTGCGCGTCCCAGACGCGGATTGGCCGCTCTCGATCGTCGGGATGGAAGCGCACGACCTCGCGGATGCCCGAGGCACGGTAGCGCGCGAGCTTCTCCTCCCAGTCGGGCTCGCCCTCATCCGACTCGCTCACGATCTCGACCGCGAGGTCGGGCGCCCCATGCAGCCACGTCTTCCAGGTGCGGAAGGTCCGGTGAGGCACGCCCAGCCGGACGAAGGCGTCGGGGGCGAGGCGCTTCTTCGGCGTCGTCGGATCCCAGTAGACGAACTGGTCCGACCCGAGGGTCGCCACCTGCGCGAGCTCGCGCTTGAGGATCAGGTACAGCGCCGTGCGGAGCTCCAGGTGGCGGTTCGTCTCGGGCACTTCTTCGCTCTCCGGGAAGTACACCGGCTCGGGCGGGCGGCTGTAGACGTGCGCCCGCACCCGTTCGCGAGGCGCAGCGGGCGGGCGGACCGTGGGCTCGATGGCTGACATGCCTGCGCCGAGGGTACCACGACCGCCGCCGTGCGGCACCGATCGGGTGAGCCTGAGGGTGAGGGTGGAGCGCAAGAGCGAGCAGGAGAACGAGCGTCGCCCGCTCGCGAAATGCAGCGTGCGTTCACGAGGGTTAGTGCGCTCGCGCGCTTTTTCGTGATCATTACGGCTTCCCCTCAGCAAGCGTGGAGGTGCCGCCGACGAGAGGGAGCCACGGCGCACGGTCCGGTTGCGGCTCAGGGCACGCGAACCTCGCGAACCTCAGATATCGTCGATCGTTCGATCAAATGGATCGATCCGTTCGATCCAACCGCCCCTGCCGACCGGTGCGCTTCCACGGCTGGACCCCGGGCCGCCGCTCGTGCTCCATGGATCTCCGGCGCGGGTACGCGCCATGGCCTCGAATTTGTTTCCTCTGTGGCGGCATCCGCTCGTCGAGGAGACGTGCCCGACGGTCCCCACCCCCGGGTGCGGGTGGCCCCGTCATTTGCCCGGAGACGTTCCACATGAAAGGTGCGCGGCCAGCGTCGTGAGGTCATCGTTTTCCGAGGTCCGTCCAGACGAGCGCGACCACGATTGCGGTTCCAGGTTCGGGCGGCTGGCCCGCGCCGGGTGAGGACGGGTGATGATTCCGAGTTGCCGTCCGCGCCAGTTTTGCGTTATCGTGCATTGTTCCGGCGACTGCCAGCGCGTCGGCTGATCGCCGCATCGTTCGGGAAGGTAGTCCCGGGGAGTCAACGCATGTCACAAGGGAGTCGATTTCCGGCCTCGCTGACGCTGACGTTGGTCATGGCCGCCACGCTGGCTTCGCCGGCCATCGCTCAGCCGTCCTCCGAACAAGACGCGAACGAACCGCCACCACCACCGCCACAGGCATCGGCGCCGCCGGCCGTCGACCCCGACCCGAGGCCGTGGGCGAGCGGCGTGTCCGCGGAGGATCAGCGTCGCGCGCAGGAGCTGTTCGCGGAGGGCAACGGATATCTCGACAACCTCGGGTTCGCCACGGCCGCGGCCAGGTACCGGCAGGCGATCGAGCGCTGGCCCCACCCGGCCATCCAGTACAACCTCGCGATCGCGCTCATCAAGCTCGACCAGCCGATCGAGGCCTACCGGACGATCACCCAGGCGCTTCGTCACGGCGCCGCGCCGCTCGATCCGGAGCAGTACAAGCAGGCGCAGAACTATCAGCAGCTGCTGAGGAGACAGATCGGCGAGCTCGAGCTGAGCTGCGCCCAGGCGGGCGTGGAGGTCAAGCTCGACGGCAAGCTCGTCCTCACCGGCCCGGGAACGGCGCGGGCGCTCGTGCTCGTCGGCGAGCACCAGCTCGTCGCCGGCAAGCGCGGGTTTCGGACCGTCACGCGATCGCTGCCGGTCTACTCCGGCGCGACCGTCGAGGTTCGACTCCGCCTGTTCACGGAGGAGGAGCTCACGGTGAACGAACGCTACTGGAAGGCCTGGCAGCCGTGGGCTGTCGTGGCCGCTGGAATGGGGATCACCGTGGCCGGAGGCGCCCTCCACTACTGGGGCGCGCGCTCCAACATCAAGGGATTCGACGACGAGCTGGCCAGGGATTGTCCGCTGGGATGCCACGATAACGAGGCCGCCTCGCCATCGCCGCGGCTCCGAACGGGCGAGCTGCAGCAACAGATCGCCTGGGGGAGCTATGTCGCCGGTGGCCTGGTCGCCGCTGCCGGCATCGTCGGCGTCGTCGTCAACCTGCCACGCACGGTGCGCCTCGACCGCAGCTCGGAAGAGGCGCGGATAAAGCTCGGGCTGTCCCAGTCCCCGCGCGGCGGCGGGCTGGCCATCGCCGGGCGATTCTGAGCCAGGACCACGCTCAAGAACAGGAGCCGACGGATGAATGGCTTGATGCGGACGGCGGCGTTCGCCCTCTTCCTTTGCTGCTGGCTGGCCGGCCCGGGCTGCGTGGAGACGACATCGACCCTGTGTCCCAACGGACGGCGATGTCCCGCTGGAACCTTCTGCGCGGCGAACCGGGACATCTGCATCCGGTTCAGGTGCGGCGATGGCGTCGTCGATCGCCCGGACGAGGTCTGCGATGACGGCAACAACCTGGACAGGGACGGCTGTTCAGCGGATTGCAGCTCGACGGAGAAATGCGGCGACGGGGTGGTCGATCCGGAGAGCGAGGCTTGTGACGACGGCAACAACGTCGATGGCGACGGTTGCCAGGCGAACTGCGTGATTCCGCTCTGCGGCGATGGGGTCCTGGACGAGGAGTTCCACGAAGCGTGTGATGAAGGCTCGGGCAACTCGAGCGAGCCCGACGCCGACTGTCGGCTGAACTGCCAGCCGCGACGATGCGGCGACGGCATCCAGGACGCCGGAGAGGTGTGCGACGACGGCAACCTCGCCGCCGACGACGGTTGCACGCCGGACTGCCAGTCAGACGAGAGCTGCGGCAACGGATATATCGATATCATCCCCGGCGAGCAGTGCGACGACGGCAATGAGCTGAGCTGCGACGGCTGCACGTCGAGCTGTGTCGCCGAGGAGCCTCGCTGGGTCGAGCAGGTCTTCACCGGGCTGCCGTCCACGTCGGCCTATGCGATGGCCTACGATGCCGCCCGCGGGCGCACCGTCCTGTTCGGCGGCAAGGGCCGCTTCGACGATCTGAACAACGAGACGTGGGAATGGGACGGCGCGGCCTGGACCAGGATCACCCCCACCGGAGCCTCTCCGTCTCCTCGCGCCGATCACGCGATGGCCTATGACGCCGCACGCAAGCGCGTCGTGCTGTTTGGCGGCTTCGCCGGGGGTACGAGCCGCGGCGATACCTGGACGTGGGACGGAAGGACGTGGACCGAGGTCAGGCCGGCTGGCTCCTCGCCCGCGCCCCGGCACGCTCACACCATGACCTACGACCCTGCGCGACGCCGGATCACCCTGTTTGGCGGCTCTCGCGTGGTGAACACTGGGCTCGACGACACCTGGGAGTGGGACGGCACAGCCTGGGCCGAGATCACCCCCGTGGGCTCGTCCCGCCCGTCTCCCCGATTCGATCACATGATGGCCTACGACGCCGCGCGCAATCGCATCGTGCTCTATGGGGGCATCTATTACAACGCTCGTTTCCAGGACCTTTCCACTCTCCCGGATACCTGGGAGTGGGATGGGACGACATGGACCGAGCGGCTCTCCGTCGGCCCCTCGCTAGCTTGGGATGCCGCACACGCGATGGCTTACGACGCTCCTCGTGACCGCGTCGTCCTTCTGCTCGGCTCCAGCACCTGGGAATGGGACGGCGCCAGCTGGACCAAGCGGCTCCCCGCCGGGTCTTCGCCCTCCTCGGTGGACAACGCGATGGTTTACGACGTCGCGCGCGGCCGCATCGTCGCCGTCGACGATGGCGAGACATGGCTCTGGGATGGCGCCGAGTGGACCAAGCGTACCTTCGCCGACGCCTCGCCAGGCGGTCGATGGAGCGCAGCGGTGGCCTATGACACGGCGCGCAGCCGCGTCCTCTTGTTCGGCGGCGACGTCGCAGGGGCCACCGACACGTGGGAGTGGAACGGCGCGACCTGGACCGAGCGCACCCCGAGCTCGTCTCCCCCATGTTGCGCCAAGATGGCCTACGATGTCGGCCGCGATCGCACCTTCCTGGTTGGCTGGGGTGAGACGTGGGCGTGGGACGGCACGGATTGGACTCGACTTACCCCTGCCAGCTCTCCTCCCGTGAGATTTGGACATGCAATGGCGTACGATGCCGCGCGTCGCAGGATTGTCCTCTTTGGTGGCGAGTTCGCCGACCAGGCTCGCGGCGACACCTGGGAGTGGGACGGCACGGACTGGATCGCGGTGGCCCTCTCCGGTCGTTCTCCCCCTCCCCGATACGACCACGCCATGGCCTACGACCCCGAGCGCGGCGGGGTCGTCCTCTTTGGCGGCCGAAGCGATTCAGCTCTCAGCGACACCTGGCGGTGGGACGGTTCGCGATGGACAGAGCTCACCTCTTCCGGCACCACGCCGTCCCCGCGGTATGGCCATTCCATGGTCTACAACCCCGCCCGCCGGCGCATCGTGCTCCTCGGCGGCTTCGACGGGATCTACCGCGCCGATACGTGGGAGTGGGATGGCGCCCTATGGAGCGAGGTCACACCCGCCACCTCCCCCGCGCCGAGGGCGTTCGCCTCGATGGCCTACGACGCCGTTCGCAACCGCGTCGTGCTCTTCGGCGGCGGCGAGGACTTCCCGAGCGCGACGGCCGACACGTGGCAATTCTCTTATCATCGCGGGGACCAGGTCTACGAGACCTGCCTCCACGGGTTCGACAACGACGGCGACGGCTTGATTGGATGCAACGATCCCGACTGCTGGAGGTATTGCGCTCCCTCCTGTCCTCCCACCAGCGCCGGGGACTGCGACGATTCACTCCCGCGCTGCGGAGATGACGTCTGCGACGCGCAGCTGGAGACCTGTGTCCTCTGTCCGCAGGATTGCGGCGTCTGCCCGCCGGTCTGCGGCGACTTCCTGTGCAGCCCAGGAGAGAGCTGCCCGGCGGACTGCAATCCGCAGTGAGCCGCGAGCTCTTGCCAGAGCATGCAATGGTACAACGCCGAACACAAGACACGACAGACACGCCTATGACCCATGAGAGCCGAACCCTGCTGAGCGCGCTGTGTGCCATCGTCCTGTGCTCCTGCTCGGAGCCGCCGGAGACCATGTTTCCCGGCCCGCTCCAGCCGATCACGGAGCTCGGCTGCAATGGCGGCGCGGCTCCGTCGCCCGTGCCGCTCGGGGTCATCGACGGGTGGTCCTTGAACACAGGGTGGGAGTCGCGCGTGGTGTGCGAGCATCGACACTCGCACAGCTACGTCGACGGTTCGCTTCCAGGAAGGCTGTGTCTGGGATTGAATCGCGGCGTGGGGGCCATGGTGGCGCACCCGCCGGTCGACGGTGGGCCGGGCACGTATGCCGTCGAATTCGCCGCCCAGCTGGGGGACGACCAGGTCATCGAAGTAGCGCTCTCCCGAGGCACGGATGGTGGATCTCCAGACTGGGCTCGCAGCTTCTCCGTCGCTCTCGAGTGTCGCCGGCCGTGCGGCTCCGCGACCGATGAGCGAGCTCGTAGGTGCCGCCCCGTCGTGCGCCTCCACAGCACGCCGCAGCTGGATCTGGACGCCACCGCGCCGCACGGGCGTCACGAGGTCTTGCCAGCGCATGCTCCCCAGGATTATGAGCTCAAATGCGCGTTGAAGGACGAGTACGGCATCCCGCTCCCCACCGCCGGCGTCGTCACCGCCGAGATCGTCGTGGAGCAGCGCTCGCTGGGCTGGAAGATCGATGGCGCGCTGGTCTCCGGCTTCGGGCCTGCCTATCGGCTCGACCACGCGCGCTGGTCGTGCGAGCACGCTGACGGCACGCCCGCCGAGGGCGCAGCGCAGCGCCTGTTCGTCGTGGGTCTGCCGCTTGCCGAGCCGGCGAGATCGCTGGACGAGCCCGGCTACGAGCTGACCGTCGAGCACTGGTCGCCCGGAGAGAGCCGCTGCGCCGCCGCTCCTCTGGCGGGCAGCGCCTCGGACGGCGCCTGGATGTGCGTACGCGATGTCCGCTACGCCTCGTGCGAGCAGGCAGCCTGTCCCGAGGCCTGCGGCGATGGCACCTGCGACGCCTGGGAGACGCCGTCGACGTGCTACAGCGATTGCGGTCCTCGGGTCGCCGACCTGGCGGTCGCCTCGATCGACTGCGATCGGCCGATCGAAGCCGGCGGCCCGGTTTCGTGCGATGTGGTGCTCGTCAACCAGGGAACCGTCGACACAGGTGAGTTCGACAATCAACTGTGGCTCTCGAGCGATGAGACCGTCTTCAGCGGTGGCGCGCTGCTCGGCGGTTGTAGATCGGCCGGCCTCGCGGCTGGCTCGACGTCGACCGTCGCTTGCAACGGCACGGTTCCGCCTGCGACCGAGGCCGACACATGGTACCTGGTTTTCGTCGCCGACAGCTCGGACGCGGTCGTCGAGCTCGACGAGAGCAACAACCTCGGCCGCGAGGCGGTCGTCGTAGATTCAGACTACGTGCCGCCAGCCGATCTGGTCATTCCCTCGGTGTACTGCCGGTCGCCTTCAAAACTCGATGAATTCGAGTGCTCGGTGACCGTCGCCAATATCGGCAAACAGGACGCCGGTCCGTTCCTCGTCGATCTGCGTCTATTCAGCGACGCGCTCATCGCCGATCCCGATCTTCTCCTGAATACGTGCCAGGTCTCCGGCGTGGGAGCCGGGTCGTCACAGACGATCTCCTGCGCCTTCACGAGGCCCGGGGAGATGAGGATCGGCTCCTGGTTCGTGGGCGCCGTGGCCGACAGCGAGGACACCGTGCCCGAGTCCGACGAGAGCAACAACACCGAGCACGATTGGCATCTTCGCCTCATCGAGGAGGGCCCGCCAGACCTGGTAGTATCCTCGGTGGACTGCCCGGTGAGCGCGACGTCCCCGGGGGCGATCACCTGTTCGGTGCGCATCAGCAACCAAGGAGACGGCTTCGCGAGCTCGATCAGCAGCGAAATGCGGCTGTCTCAGTTCACGAACGCTACGACTCTCGACCCCCTGCTCGGCACCTGCGATCGCTTCAGCTTGCCAGCAGGCAGCTCGACGACGATCAACTGCGACGGCGCCATCCCAGGGGGGATTTTCGGCTCCCGGAATGTGGTAATCATCATCGGCAACCCGGCTTTCACACCTGAGTCGAACGGTGACAACAACACCGGTTATGCCTCGATCCGCATCGATCCGGGCCCGGTCGACCTGGTGGTATCCTCGGTGGAGTGTCCCCGGAGCGCGACGTCCCCGGGCGAGATCAGCTGCTCGGTGCGCATAAGCAATCAAGGAGGCAGCCACGCAAGCTCGTTCGGCATCGAGATGCGCCTATCTCGAGATGCAAACATCGCCAGCTTCGGCAGCCGGATCGGCGCCTGCGACGGCCCCAGCCTCTTCGCAGGGCAGTCACAGACGATCACCTGCAGTGGATCCATCCCAGCGGGGCAGACTGGCGTCCAGTACGTGGGGGTCATCGCCGATAGCCCCTCCCGGGTGAGCGAGTCCAACGAGAACAACAATACCGGTCACGCCACGGTCTCCTTACAGCAGGGCCTGGCCGACCTGGTGGTGTCCTCGGTCGACTGTCCCCAGAGCGCGACGTCCCCCGGCGAGATCCGCTGCACGGCGCGCATCGGCAATCAGGGAGGCGGCCCCGCGGGCTCGTTCAGCACCGCGATGTACCTCTCCCGGGTCCCAAGCAACTTCAGCTTGGGCGCATCGATCGGCAGCTGCGACAGTCCATTCTCCATTCCAGCGGGCGGATCGCAGGTGGTCACCTGCCGTGGCACGATTCCCATGGGGCACGCTGGCGTCGAGTACGTGGGCGTCATCGCCGACAGCTCGTCCCGGGTGAACGAGTCCAGCGAGAACAACAACACCGGCTATGATTCCATCAGCTTGACGGGCGGATCGCCCTTTCCCTAGTTCAACTTCGTGCTGCGCTTCGCGCCCAGCTCGCGCTCCAGCTCCTTGACCCGCGCCTTCTCGCGATCGAGCCGGTCCTGTTCGAGCTTGTACAGGACCTCCAGCTCGTCCTTGGCGCGCCGGGCCTCCTCGGTCTTGTGCAGCGCCAGCTCGGCCGATTTCCTGGCGACCTCCTCGTTTCTGCGCGCCTGTTCGAGCGCCGCGGTCAGCTCGCGGTTCTTCGCTTTCAGCTGATCTTTGCTGAGCTCGACCTGGGTCGAGGCTTCGTCGGCCTTCTGCCTGAACGTGTCGGCCTTGTCCTCGGCTTGCTTCTTGGCCGTCTTTTCGGCCTGGAGCTCGTCGTACTGCTGCCGGATGGTCCGTTCCTTCTCCACCGCCACGCTCTCGGCGGCGCGGGCCTCCTTCCTGGCGTCGTTGACGACGATGAGCCCGATGCCCGCGGTGACGACGAGCAACGACAGGACGGCGATGGTCGCGACCACCATCAGCCGCTTGGTGCGCCGCCCGTGCGCCGCCAGCGCCAGCACGCCATGCAGGTAGTCGGTCTGTACGCGCAGGAGCAGGCCGCGGTAGCGGCGATACCACACCTCCGCCTCGGCAGCCGCCTCGCCGCGCCAGAGCAGGCCGTTCGGGCGGCCCTTCCGGTCCCACTGCCTGGCCACGGCGTCGAGCTGTTCGAGGTAGGGCGCGTCCTCGGCGTGCTCGTCGAGCCAGTGCTCGAGCATCGGCCAGCTGCGGATCAGCGATTCGTGCACGATCTCGACCAGCGAGCCGGCCTCGCTCTCGCCGGGCTGGGTCACGAGCAGGCGGGCGTCGACCAGCTCGTCGATCAGCCGCTGCATGACCTCCGGCTCGTGCCACAGCTCGCGAAGCTCGTTCACCGACGCGATCGCGCGCGTCCGCTCCGGGGTGACGAGCTGCAGGAAGATGGCGCGGACCAGGGTCTGTTCCTGCGGTGCGAGCCCGCTCAGCACCGCGTTGGCGTGGCTCGCCAGGGCGCCCTCGACACCGCCAAGCTCCTGGTACGCGCGCTGGGTCAGGCGCTTCCGCGCCACGTCACGGCCGTCCCAGAGCTTGCTGGCCGCGAACTGCAGGAGCGGCAGCGCCCCGGCCGACGCTTCCAGCTGATCGAGCATCTCGGCGACGATGGATGGGGCCTCGAACCGGTAGCCGACCAGCTCGGCCGGCCTGACGATGGCCTCGCGCAGGCCTTCGCGGTCGGGCTGGACGAGGAAATACAGCGCCTTGTCGAGCTCGGCCATGAACTGGCCGTCCTCGGCCACACGATCGAGGAAGTCGGAGCGGATCGACAGGATCACGCGCAGCGGCGACGTCGGGTCGTCGGCCACGCTCAGAAGCGCCTGGGTGAACTTCAGCCGTTCCTTGGCGTCGGGCGTGAGCGTGTAGAGCTCTTCGAACTGATCGACGAACAAGGCAATCTTGCAGCCTCGTTTGCGCGCTCGCTCGCGCAGGCTCGCGCCGAGGAATCCCGGCTCGCTGCCGAGCCTGCTCGCCAGATCGCGGAGATGGCCGCCTTCATCCCCGTCAGCGATGTCGGCGGCGTCGGTCGTGTCCGCGTTGCGGTCGCGGGCGACGGTCGCCAGCATCCGGACGAGCGCGGCGACGGGCTGGCGTCCCGGGCGCACGACGAACGACTCCCACTCGTCGCCCGAGTGCTTGAGCGCCGGAATGACACCGGCGCGGACGAACGACGATTTGCCGACCCCGGACGGGCCGACGATGCCGATGAGCGGATGTTCGGGCAGGCGCGCGATGACCGTGGCGATATCGCGCGAGCGGCCGAAGAACCGGTTCGCGTCCGCCTCCTGGAACGCGGTGAGGCCAGCGTACGGGCTCTCGGCGTCGCCGAGCTCTCGGCCCTCGCGGCCGGGGAGCAGGCGCTCGAGCGCCGCGAGGGCGTCGGTCGCGCTGGGGATGCGCTTGTCCCGGTGCTTCTGGAGGCAACCATCGATGACGTCCGCGAGCGCGGGCGGGATGGCCACGCTCGCGTCGTGAGCGCTGGGCATCGGCTGCTCGAGCACCCCGGTGAGCAGCAGCTGCTCCCAGGACAGCGGCGAGAGCGGGTGCTTGCCGACCAGCAGCTGATACAGGATGATCCCGATCGCCCACAGATCGGATCGATAATCGAGCTCCTCGCCGTTCCACTGCTCGGGCGACAGGTAGGGCAGCGTGCCGATGAGCGCGCCCCGCTGCGTGAGCCGGCGAGCCGGCGGCAGCACCTCCACGGTGGTCGCCATCGCCGTCACGATCGGCTCGAGCTCGCTCTCGTGGACGAGCTTGGAAATGCCGAAGTCGAGGACCTTGATCGCGCCGGACTCGGTGACGAAGATGTTGTCGGGCTTGAGATCGCGGTGGATGATCTGGTGCTCGTGCGCGCAAGCCAGGGCGCGCAACACGGGCACCATGAGCTGCACCGCCCGGCCGACCGGCATCGTCCCGCCGGCCGCGAGGGCGTGGAGGGTCTGGCCTTTCAGGTACTCGAGCACGATGAACGGATTGCCCTGAAACTCGCTGACATCGTGGATGACGACGATGTTCTCGTGGCTGCACCGCGCGGTGTTCCGCGCCTCGACGATGAAGCGCTCGGTGAACGACGGCCGGTCGCGCTGCATGAGCTTGATGGCGACCCGGCGCCCGAGCTTGGTGTCGCGGGCGAGGTACACAGCGCCCATGCCGCCGTGCCCGAGCTCGCGGATGATCTCGTAGTGGTGGAGACGCGTCCCCGGTGGCAGCGGCTCGTGCTGTCCGGACGGAGCGTCGGTGTCGCGCAGGCCGGGGCGGCCAGGCACGTTCTCGGTCGCTATCCCGCTCGCCGGCGCCGTCGAGGCGCCCGTGCCGAGATGGTCGCGTCGCGCTTGCGTCATGGCCTGCGGTGCCCTCTGGTCCACATCGATGTCGGCCGAAGATACTGCCTCCTGGCAAAAGCCGGCAAGGCGTCGGGCGCCCGCCGGTGGCGCGCTATCTCGGCCCCGCTGCACCCGTGCGTGCGGCCACGCAGCGTCACCGAGCGTCTCGCAGAGCAGGACGGCACGTTTACAGTAAAGCGGCAACATTTCACATCAACAGCCCCATGCCAGGCGAGCGTACTGGAGCTTCGGTCGGCTCGCCGAGCGCGGCCAGAGAGCTGGCGGCGGCTCTCCGGCTCCGCGACCACGGCGACGCGCTTCATCCTACCGTTGCACGCCGGGCACTCCAGCACGTCGAGCTCACCGCATCTTCCCTGGGAGCACCATCGAGGTGTAGAAAGGATCGGTGAGTATGGATCGTTCACGTCGGATCCAGCCGGCCAGCGCGGTGCCCCCGAAGGATCGCGCCGCGGCGTGCCTCTCCGGAGAGAAGGTGCTCCGGGAGCTCGCGGTGTTCGCCAGCGACGGGGTCGTGGCCTATCCCCTGCCCGAGAGCGGCTCCGTCTCGATCGGCCGCTCCTCCGACAACGACATCTGCATCAACCACCGCTCCGTCTCGCGCCGGCACGCGATCCTGCACCTCGGTCCCCAGCTGCGGCTCGAAGATCTCGGCGGCACGAACGCGACCTTCGTCCGGGCCCCGCTCGCGACCGTCGAGACGCTGAAGACAGAAGAGCTGCGGCAGGTCTCGAAGCAGACGATCGATATCGCGCCCGGCGAATGCATCACCCTGGGTTCGGTCTTCGTGGTCGTCCGCCGGACCCAGACCGCCGAGAGCGCACCTTCCGCCGGCGGGCGCTCGCCCTCCGCGTCCGGCCGGAGCAGCGATATCGTCGTGCGGGACCCGTCCATGCGGGCCCTCTACGAGCAGGCCGACCTCGCCGCCCCGGGCCGCATCAGCGTCCTTCTGCTCGGAGAGACCGGCACCGGCAAGGAGGTGCTGGCTCAGGCCATCCACCGCCGTTCCTCGCCTGCCCGCGCGCGAGGGCCGTTTCTCGGGCTCAACTGTGCTGCTCTGTCCGAGTCGCTCCTGGAGAGCGAGCTCTTCGGTCACGAGAAGGGCGCCTTCACCGGGGCGGTGCAGGCGCGGCCGGGGTTGTTCGAGGCGGCCGACGGGGGCACGGTGTTCCTCGACGAGGTGGGCGAGCTGCCGCAGACGATCCAGGTCAAGCTCCTGCGCGTGCTCGAAGAACACCAGGTGCTCCGCGTCGGCGGCCGGGTCCCGCGCAGCATCGATGTCCGCTTCCTCTCCGCCACCCACCGCGATCTCGAGGCCGACGTCGCGCGCGGGGCTTTCCGGCAAGATCTCTATTTCCGGCTCAACGGGGTGACGCTCACGATTCCGCCGCTGCGGCAGCGCATCGCCGACATCGCCCCTCTCGCCGAGCTCTTCGCGGCGAGGGCGTGCAAGGCGTTCGAGCGATCGCAGATCCCCGCGCTCTCGGGCGAGGCCGTCGCGCTGCTCGAGCGCTATCCTTGGCCGGGCAACATCCGGGAGCTGCGCAACGTGATGGAGCGCGCCGTCATGCTCTGCGCCGGCGATCGCCTGCTCCCGGAGCACCTGCCGCCCAGGATGACGGCCGGCGACGCGCCTCGGGTCCCGGCGCCGGGCGCCGCCGTGGACGACCGCGATGCGAAGAGCCGTCCTGAGGAGCCGATGGCCCCACGCGGGAAAGAGGCGAGCCCGTCGCAAGCGCTCGCGTCGGCTCCGAACGAGAGGCAGCGCATCATCGAGGCGCTCGAGAAGTGTGTGGGGAACCAGACGTATGCCGCGAAGATGCTCGGCGTCTCGCGGCGCACGCTCGTCAGCAAGATCGAGAAATACGACCTCCCGCGGCCGCGAAAGCCCAAAGAGACCAGCTAGAGCGACGAACGATCGAAGGCGGAGCGGGCCGACGCGGGTGGGCCTCCGCGGCTCATCGCGGTTGCCTCAACCGCGCTCCTGTCGACGCGACCTGCAAGCTCGTCCGCTCGCCGACCGACGCCGCCCCCGTCGCCTCGCCACCCCCTCAGCCGCCCGCGGCGTCCAGCATCGCGCGCAGGAGCGGCGGCGTGCGCCGCGGATCGCAGGGCGCCTTCACCGCCCGGCCCGCGACGACCGCGCTCATATGGCACGTCCCCGGCCGCGGCAGGTGATCCATCCAATAGAGATCGAACCGGTCGTCCGGCGCGAGCCGCCGCACCATCGGCTCGAGCGGCAGCATCAGCCCCTCGCGGAAGCGGGCCAGATAGACCACGTTCGACAGGCGAACAGGGGAGTTCAGGCCGATGCGCCGCCGCGTCCCGGACGCGTAAGGGCCCGTGTGATCGATGAACTCCACCGTCTGGAGATCGCCGTAGAGGTCCGGCTCCGTCTTCTCGACCGTCACCAGCGTCCACGCGCAGAGCGGCCGCTGCGCCCGCAGGAGCGCGCGCGTCATCTGCTCGAAGTCGGGCAGATCCGCGGCCGCCCGCGCCTCGGTGTAGTGGCCGTGCGCGAACTGGTTGCGCTCGGCCTGCATCAGGTTCGAGAGCGTCTCGAACGTCTGGTTGTGCGACAGCTTGACGTCGAGCACCTCCCTCGCCATCGAGCCGATCGGATCGTCGCGATCGCCGAACGCCCGCGCGGCCGTGCGCGCGAGCTCGCGCCACGCGCCGAGCGCCAGGCCGTCGCGCGTGCGCGTGCGACCGTGGAAGTCGAGGAGCGCGCTCCACCCGGGAGGCGCCCCGCCCGCGCCCGGCCCGCTCGCGCCCGCGCTCCCCCCGCCCACGCCCGGCCCGCTCGGGACGCCGCCGCGCGCGGAGGTCGGGGGCGCGCTGCCGCCGCTGAAGAAGGCCGAGACGAGCACCGTCGCGATGAAGCGCCACGTGCCCTCGAGCACGTCGAACAGCATCTTCACCCGCTCGATCGCGCTCGACGCCCCGATCGCCGCCCGCACCCGCCCCGCGATGGGATAGGGCAGGCCGCCGCTCAGCGCCGAGAGCACCCCGTGCGGATCGCCGCACTCGCGCGAGATCTCCGCCGCCCGCGCGCCCGCGTCGGCGTCGTGCAGGAGCTCCCACGACAGGGTCCGCGCGTGCTCGACCCTCCCGTCGAGGATGGGCGGCCGGCCGTGCCAGTCGCACTGCACCGCGCTCGCCATCACCGCAGGATCCGCCTTGCGGGGCACACACGCGGCGACCACGCCGGGCGCGAGCGGCGCGATCAGCGCGCCGGCGCCCGCGTGGGTCGCGACGACCGCCGCGAGCTCCTGCGCGAGCGCCCCGATGACGTGCGGCCCGACGCCGCCGAGCGCGCTCTGCTCCTCGATGCCGAACAGGACCGTCGCCCGGCGCCCGCTCCGCGACGCCTCGATCACCTCGAACGGCGCGGCGAAACGCGCGCTGGCCGTGCCGTCGCGGAGCTCCGCCACGGGGGTGGACGCGCCGTTCGCGCCCGCCGCGCCGCGCTCGCGCTCCGCCCCGAGTGAGGCGCCCCGCTCGCGCTCCGCCCCGAGCGATGCGCCGCGCTCGCGCTCCGCCGCGAGCGACGCGCCCCGCTCGCGCTCCGCCGCGAGCGACGCAATCGCGTGCAGGCCGAGCTCGACCTCGCGGCCGGCGACGTCCGCCTCGCCGGCGATCGTGAAGTAGCCGCACGCGAACGCCCCGAGCCCCGCGGCCTCGGCGGCCTCCAGGGCCTGCCGGGCCGCGGCGGCCGCCTCCGCGGCGCCGCCCCGCACGAGCACCACCGCCGTGCCGTCCGCGTCGCCGACAGGCAGATCCGGCCACAGCCGGTGCACCGCGACCAGCGCGGCCGCCGCGCGCGAGGGCGCGCCCGCCTCGATCGGCCGCAGCAGGACGAGCGCGCCCTGGCCCTTCCGCGCGAGCAGCGACGCGCACTCCTGCTCCAGCCCGGCGCGCGCGAGCAGGCCCGTCGCCGGGTCCACCGCGCCGGCGGGGACCGACAGCGCGGCGTAGCGGCGGTCGAAGAACGTCGCGCGCATGCCGCCGACGCAGACGAAGGTGCCGTGCACGAGCGGCGACTCCTCCCCGCGCGCGAGGTGCCGCGCGCCGACCTGCACGGGCACGCTGCACTCCTCGCGGCGGCGCAGCCACCAGCGCACGCCGTCGTGGCGCAGCGAGGCCGCGAGCCGCGACGCCACGTCGGGGTAGACGAGCTCGTTGCGCTCGTCGCCCACGCGCTCCACGCGACCGAGCCGCAGCGCGCCGACCGGCTCGAGCCGGAGCTCGTGGAGGTAGCCGTCGCGCCCCTCGATCCGCAGCCGATCCGGCGCGGCCACCTCGCCGCGCCACAGCGAGAACCCGGGCGCCTGCGTGAGCCAGAGCGTGGCGCCGCCCGCCGCGACCGACCGCAGCTCGGCCCCGGGCGCGCCCTCGCAGCCGCTCGCCTCGACGGGCGCGGGCGGGACGCTCTCGCCCACCGGAAGGTCCCCGCCGCTGTCTCGTCCGCCCGTCACGCGTCCCTGTCCATGGTGATGCCGCGAGCCGCGTCCCCCGAGCATCCGGGGGGCTCCTCGGGCGATTACCGCACTGCGGCGCGGCAAATTCAACGCAAATGCGCCGCGGCGAATTCCGCGATGCCGCCGCGCGCCGCCTGCGCCGGCCGCGCCGCCAGCCTCGCCCCGCGGGCCTCGCCCTGAACCGAATCAGCCCTCCTGCCGGCGGCAGCGATCGTGGTCGCATTCGCCTGGTTGCTCACCCATCCTCCGAACGGAGTCGGCCGCATTTGCGTGTGCGGCAGCTGGTATAGAGGCTCCCCCTCGCCGAGAGCGGGGCGCCTCCCTCGGGGCCCGTGCACGCGTTGATGGCGGCAATCCTCGCGGAGGGCAGCGCGTTCCGCTCAGGTGCTCTGCTGTCGTCATCGAAGGATCGGGCTTCCACACCGCGGCAGTGCGCCGCGTCGTGACAGAAGGCGTCACGTGCGCCCAGGACGCGCCGGGCAAGCTGGCGCTCCGGCCAGGGTGAAGGGACACCTGGGTCGAACGAGCGGCCCCCAGGGGCGGGCGATGCACGCGGGGTCTCGGAAGGCGAGGTCCCCGCAGAAAGCGCGGGCGCCCCGAGGCGGTAGACGGGCGCCCCGCGGCGAAAGACGTCTCCCCCGGGTCCGAGGGCAAGCGCCCCGCAGGGGATGAGTCGGGCGAGGTGGGGGATGAGTCGGGCGAGGTGGGGGATGAGTCGAGCGAGGCGGGGGGCCACGTGGCCGAGGTGGGGCATGCGTCGTGCGAGCCGGAGGACACAGCGCCGGAGGCGGGGCAGCGAGCGGCGGAGGTGGGGGGCACGAGCGCAGCCGCCGGCGAGTGTACGAGCCGAGCCGCCGGCGAGAGCGGAAGGGCTGCCCGAGGAGAGGACGGGGTGTGGTATGACGAGGGCGGGAACACCGGCTGCGAGCGGTGGAGTGACGCGAAAAACCCGGGGGGCGCTCGCAAGGCGGGCAGGTGTTTGAAATGACGAAAGTTTTCGAGAGGGAGGGGTGCCTCCGGAAGGCCCCCGGCCCCCGGGGAAGGGGGGGCGAACGGGAACCTCTCGCAAACCGGCTTGCAAGTACGCGAAATGTCAGGTACCCCTGGGAGGCCTCTCTCCGCCGCTGAAAGGCGGCGGCCCCATTGAAGCGCGGTCGTGAACCGCGGCCAGATCTCGCTAGCCCCCACGGCTCTCCGCCGCTGAAAGGCGGCGGCCCCATTGAAGCGGCGACAGGGCCTATTTTATTGCCGACCCAGAGTCCGGGCGGCTCTCCGCCGCTGAAAGGCGGCGGCCCCATTGAAGCCGTCCTGGACCAGGCGAGCGCGCATGCCCACGACGTACTCTCCGCCGCTGAAAGGCGGCGGCCCCATTGAAGCGCCTCTTCGCGCCCTGGCCCGCGCCAGGCTCTCGCCGCAGCTCTCCGCCGCTGAAAGGCGGCGGCCCCATTGAAGCGCCGGGACCTCGATCCAGCCGTGCTTGGCGTGGCGCACTCTCCGCCGCTGAAAGGCGGCGGCCCCATTGAAGCTTACAGTAGACGCTGATCGCCTTCCAGTGCCTGAGCACTCTCCGCCGCTGAAAGGCGGCGGCCCCATTGAAGCACGCTGCTCGCGCGCGACCCGCTGGCGCCGGTGCTCGTCCTCTCCGCCGCTGAAAGGCGGCGGCCCCATTGAAGCCTCTACCTGGTCGCTTCTGTCGACCTTTCTTCTCCACCTCTCCGCCGCTGAAAGGCGGCGGCCCCATTGAAGCGATCCACTCTCTTAGCTTCATCTTGCCCTCATTAGGTGCTCTCCGCCGCTGAAAGGCGGCGGCCCCATTGAAGCCTGGCGGACCCTGGACAAGCTCCTCGGCACGTACGTTCCTCTCCGCCGCTGAAAGGCGGCGGCCCCATTGAAGCCTGTTGCTGCACCTGTTGAGGACTCCGATCCGGGCTCTCTCCGCCGCTGAAAGGCGGCGGCCCCATTGAAGCGGCGTGCGGGCTTTCGGCGTCAGCTGCGCTGGACGCTCTCCGCCGCTGAAAGGCGGCGGCCCCATTGAAGCACACAGGGCGGACCGTAACCCCGTCTTGGTGGTCAGTGCTCTCCGCCGTTGAAAGGCGGCGGCCCCATTGAAGCATCGTCAAGGGCTCGGACGACCGCCCGGCTTTTAAGGTGCTCTCCGCCGCTGAAAGGCGGCGGCCCCATTGAAGCGCGGACGTGAACGTAGAAAAGCTCCTGAAGGGAGTCAACTCCTCTCCGCCGCTGAAAGGCGGCGGCCCCATTGAAGCAGCCCATGCCCATAGAGATCGCGCGCATTCTCCTAGGACTCTCCGCCGCTGAAAGGCGGCGGCCCCATTGAAGCATGCTCTCGCCTCTCCTGGGCTCGCATCGTCCGGGGCTCTCCGCCGCTGAAAGGCGGCGGCCCCATTGAAGCCCGATCACCCCGTAGGCCCCCGCGTGCGGCTGGCAGCGCTCTCCGCCGCTGAAAGGCGGCGGCCCCATTGAAGCAGGATGTACCCCTTCGGGGCGTAGGCGAACACGCGCTCTCTCCGCCGCTGAAAGGCGGCGGCCCCATTGAAGCATCGATCGTGAGAAGCGCGCGCGGCCAACCGACAGGCAGCTCTCCGCCGCTGAAAGGCGGCGGCCCCATTGAAGCATCTACGGACTCCGCACCGCGGCGTTCCCGCCGGAGGAGTGCTCTCCGCCGCTGAAAGGCGGCGGCCCCATTGAAGCATCGTCGTGCTCGCGGTGATCGGCACCAGGTTGCCGGCCGCTCTCCGCCGCTGAAAGGCGGCGGCCCCATTGAAGCCTCGCGAGCCTCAAGAGCGAGCCGAACCGGGCGCTCGCTCTCCGCCGCTGAAAGGCGGCGGCCCCATTGAAGCCACGCCCTTGGCCTGCGCCTCCGGGCCGAGCTCACCCTCTCCGCCGCTGAAAGGCGGCGGCCCCATTGAAGCAGACCGCCTGCGGCGCGCAGCGCCTCTCGAACGCGACCTCTCCGCCGCTGAAAGGCGGCGGCCCCATTGAAGCAAGTGGGTACCGGCTCCATACTGGTCCTTAGTTACTTATTCTCTCCGCCGCTGAAAGGCGGCGGCCCCATTGAAGCGATCTTGGCCACGTCTTCTTCGCCACGGAGGCTCGGCTCCTCTCCGCCGCTGAAAGGCGGCGGCCCCATTGAAGCACCTGGTCCAATTGCGATCGGCTGGGGCTGGATCCCCCGCTCTCCGCCGCTGAAAGGCGGCGGCCCCATTGAAGCAGACCACCCACAAGGCACTCAATCGCTGGACCGATACCGGCTCTCCGCCGCTGAAAGGCGGCGGCCCCATTGAAGCATCCCGGTGGACAACAGCGTGTTCCCTGCTGCCGAGACTCTCCGCCGCTGAAAGGCGGCGGCCCCATTGAAGCCAACAGGTCGCTGTTCTCACTTCGGCAAAACTTCGAGCTCTCCGCCGCTGAAAGGCGGCGGCCCCATTGAAGCATCCCCTGCTTCGTCCCGAAGCGCCCGGCGACGTTGGACTCTCCGCCGCTGAAAGGCGGCGGCCCCATTGAAGCAGTGCGATGGCCGCTACCTGAGAGAGCGACGCATCACCCTCTCCGCCGCTGAAAGGCGGCGGCCCCATTGAAGCATGTCGGCGTTCAGCTTCTTTTTCTTGCGCTCCGCTTCTCTCCGCCGCTGAAAGGCGGCGGCCCCATTGAAGCGCCGGCGCGTTGTGGCGCACCGCCTTCGGCAGGAACTCTCCGCCGCTGAAAGGCGGCGGCCCCATTGAAGCGTCACCAAGGACCGGATCGCCAGACACGCGCTCTGGCACTCTCCGCCGCTGAAAGGCGGCGGCCCCATTGAAGCGAGGCGGATGCGCGCCTTGCGTCCATCGATGTCCATTCTCTCCGCCGCTGAAAGGCGGCGGCCCCATTGAAGCTATCTCGAGCTCTCGGCGGTCGACTGCCGAGGCGCCTCCTCTCCGCCGCTGAAAGGCGGCGGCCCCATTGAAGCTCGTAAGGGTGCATGACCTACCTCGCTTCCATGCTGGCTCTCCGCCGCTGAAAGGCGGCGGCCTCATTGAAGCGCGGGCGGTGTTGTAGTCATCCGCCGAAAGCCAGATGTCTCTCCGCCGCTGAAAGGCGGCGGCCCCATTGACGCCCACGCCCGCGGAGCATGCGCCGAACCGGACGACCTTGCTCTCCGCCGCTGAAAGGCGGCGGCCCCATTGAAGCACACGGCAGAGGGCGGCACCCCGTGGAAGATTCGCACTCTCCGCCGCTGAAAGGCGGCGGCCCCATTGAAGCATCATGTCCTCGGACGTGTTGCTCGGCCAGAGCATGACTCTCCGCCGCTGAAAGGCGGCGGCCCCATTGAAGCGGACTCGGCCGGCGTCGCCACGTCCTCGCGCACCTGCTCTCCGCCGCTGAAAGGCGGCGGCCCCATTGAAGCCCCTCGTCTGCGTCGGGAAGCATCGGCGGCTCGCTGCCTCTCTCTCCGCCGCTGAAAGGCGGCGGCCCCATTGAAGCCTCTATGTCACGTACACGTACGACGAGAGCTCGAGCCTCTCCGCCGCTGAAAGGCGGCGTCCCCATTGAAGCTCGTAGTCGATCAACGTGCCACGTGGAAAGCTGTGGCTCTCCGCCGCTGAAAGGCGGCGGCCCCATTGAAGCACCCAGGCCGAGCTCACCGCGCGTGTCGGGGAGGCTCGCTCTCCGCCGCTGAAAGGCGGCGGCCCCATTGAAGCGAGGGTTCGTGGAAGGTCGATGGTGAACAGCGCGGTGACCCTCTCCGCCGCTGAAAGGCGGCGGCCCCATTGAAGCCGTAGCCTTTCTCGCAGGCTTCACAAGCGCTACCTGCGGATCGCACGCCCATCAAAGAGCGTGCTCGGTAACAGGAATAGGAAGGAAAACATGGGAAACGGCTTGAAGAAGGCGAGCGCACTCGTGCTGTGCGGACTCGCGATGGGTCTCGTGTCGGCATGCGACTTGACCTACACCTGCGACACGGTGGAGCCGGGAGGTGCGGGTGATGAATATCCGACAGGATCTGTAGGTGCGGGAGATTATCCAAGCAACGGCGCAGATGACGAGCCGGACGACGAAGAAGTGGGCAGCGCAGAGCTTGAGATGGCGGGAGCGTGCACGCCGATGAAGACATGTGCCGACATGTATGTCGACTGCATAGATATGCCATGGCCTTGTTCGCGCTTTGTTGATGAGGGGATAACGCTCTGTGCCGTATGTCAAGAAAATTGTTTGAAGGGCCATGATTACAAGTTCAGGCAGTGCTACAAGTGCGGGTTCTATTGAATATGGCGAGCCTTGTTGATATTGGCGAGGGCACCCATGTCGCGTTCGATGGGCTGACCACGGAGCAGCTATTGCAAGTTGGTGCGACCCATGTCGTGTGCGCGTCCGATCGCCTTGTCGTCGGTCCGAGTCGTCGGGATGCCTTGGAGCATGTCCGGGCGCGTCGTGCGTGGTGGAATTCGACCAAAGAATGGGACAAAGCCTATTCGTCAGATGTCCACTGGGAGCCCCCCATCGCCTTGTGGGTGTCGGCGAGCCTCCATGAGCGGGTGAACCTCTGGAGGATTTGTAGCTGGCTGCGTCATCTCGGCTTCGCGCATTACGACATATTTGTTGTCGATTTCGAGCCTATTCCACCATCGAGAGCGGCGAGCCGCGAGGTGTTGGCTCGTCCGTTCACCTGTTCCGAGTCAGTGTCCGATCATGCTGACGAGGTTCTTCTGGACCACCTCGGTAAGGCACGACCTTGGTCGCGGGAACGCCACGAAAATGCCATTCGCCTCTGGGAGAGCTACGTCGATGAGAACCCCGTGCAATTCGTCGAGAGCTGCGTCCGTGGCGTTGAAGGATTCCCGGAGCTTGCCTCCCTCTGGACGCTTCTCTCTTGCTTCTTCCCAAGAAAGACCGCGGAGGGTTCCCTGCGCCTCAGCCGATTCGACGAACTCACGCTGGCCCTCCTCTCGACAGAGTGGAAAACTCCGTTGGCCTTGGTCGCCAACGAATCGGAGATGCAAATGAACCTCTGGCATCTCCTTTCCTGCACGGGCGATCTGTTCCTACCGCGCCGGCTCGGGCACTGGGCAGACCACGATTCGAGTGCGGCCGTGGAGCGCGCGCCTGGTCCAAAGCCGCCTCATGCTGGCTATCCCATGCTCTCGGAGGTGTATCGCCTCACCGAACGTGGTACGCGACTCCGAGACAAGGGGCTCGATCAGCTCACGGATGCGCCAAGGCTGCCCATTGCCGGGACCGAGGCGTACTCAGCCCCAGCCCCCTGGGTGCTGCTCGAAGACGGCCGGCTCGCTCGGCTGTGAGGGGTCGCAGCGGCTCCGGCCAGCGCGCCTGACCGAAGGCACCTATTCCGGATGGGTGCCTCCGTTCTCCCACCGGGCTCGCGGCGAGGCCAGGGCGCGGTCCAGCGCCAGGGCTCGGGGAAGGGCCGGAGCACGTCGCCCCCGCGCCGCCCAGCGCCCCGCACCGGTCCGACCTCCTGCCACCGTCGGCCACGCTCCCGCCCCACCCCTCGGTGCTAGCCCCCGTCGATTTTGTGACGATCCCGAGAAATCCCCGCAATTCTAAGCATGAGCCTTCTCTCTCCCCTCCCGCCCCCTCCCGACGACCTCGTCCAGCACAGCACCTGGACGTCCATGCACGCGACCGCCGTTCACGTCCTCCCGGGGATGCTCCGCTACCTCGGCGTCGCCGAGAACGACATCGACGACCTGTCCCAGGAGGTCCTCCTCGGCGCCTACACCAGCCTCCCCCGGTACAACCCCGCCTATCCTGCCTCGGCACCTGGCTCTGCCTCACTGCCGCCGGTCGCCTCGCCGCTTCTCCAGGACTTCGTGTTGGCCGTGCCCGCTGCCGCCGCGGACACCACCCAGGAGCAGCAGGAGCAGGACGACCCGGCGTCGATCCCTCGGCCGGCGCCGCGCGATCCCTCTCGGCCATCGCGCCCGCACGGCCTCGGCCCGCGCTGGCGTGTCGAGTCCAGCTGGCTCTTCGGGATCGCCTGGCGAAAGGTCCGGCACCATCTGGAGCGCAATTACCGGCGCCTCGAGGTGCCGGTGGGCCTTACGGATGAGGCGTACTTCGAAGGCGCCGACGTCGCGCCGAGCAGCGAGCAGCGCATCGCCACGAACCAGCGGATCGCGATCGCGACCCGCCTGCTGGCGACGATCGCACCCGAACGGCGCGCCATCCTGATCATGGCCGACATGGTCGGGATCCCGCTGCGCGAGATCGCGCGGTCCCTCGAGCTCAACGAGAACACCGCTTCGAGTCGGCTGCGCCTCGCGCGCGAAGACTTCCGCGCCGCCGTGAAGCGCCTGCGCCCCGAGGAGCAGCGCGCGCTCCGGTCCGGCCTGCTCATGCTCCCGCTCTTCTCCCTCACCTCCTCGCGCTCCGCCGTCGCGTCGCCAGCCGTCCACTCCGGCGCGTCCGCCATGGTCGAGGCGAACCCACCCGCGACCCGTCCCGAGCCCCCGAGCGATCTCGGACCCCAGGGCCTCGCGGATCGACCGTGGCGGGCCGCCCGCCGCGCGCGCCCGCCTGCTCGGTTCATGCGCCCGGCGCTCGCCCGGTTCATCGGCCTGGCGCTGGCGTTGGCGACGGCAGGCGTCGGCGGCGCGGCGCTGTTCGCCGCGCTCGCGCCGGCGCCTGCCCTCTGGGCCCGCCGCCTGGGCCCGATCGCGACACCGCTCCTCCCCTTGCGTGCCGTCCACCCCGATGCGCGACCGGAGACCGGTCCCGATGGGCGGCCGCGCTCCGACGCGCCGCGCTCCGACGCGCCGCGCTCCGACGCGCCGCGCTCCGATGTACCGCGATCCGACGCGATCTCGGATAAGGCAGCTCCACCCCCTCGTGCGCCCGCGCCCGGACCCGCGCCCGCGCCGGCAAGCGCCTTCCGCCAGCGCAAGCCCGCCGCGCCGGAGCAGCGCGCTCCCTCCGACCAGGATCGAGAGCCGCTCGCCGACGAGCTGCAGCTACTCGACGCCGCCAGGCAGGCGCTGTTGCAAGGCGACAGGGCGACCGCGCTGGAGCGCATCGCCGCCCACGAGCGACGGTTCCCCGAGGGGCAGCTCAAGCTGATGCGCGAGCGCCTGCGAACGAAGGCGGCGGCGGAGCAGGCGACGCCGGCCGGCGGCGTGGCGGGGCAGAAGCTTCCGTGACCGCACGGACGATGCACGTGCGCCGGACATCGCACGGCGAGAGCACGAGCATGAAGCGGGCGGGCCGCGCAGCGCTCGCCTCGATAGCCGCGGGCGCGATCTCCGTCGCTGGCGTCACGCCGGTCCGGGCCGAGCCCACGCCCACGCCGCTCCGGGTGCGGATCGAGTTCATCCGCGGGCCAGGCGCCGAGGATTGCCCGGACGAGCCGTTCCTGCGCGCGGAGACGGTCCGGGCGATGGGAGGGGTCGACCCCTATGATGCGGAGGCTCCGTTCACGATGACGGCATCCATCGAGCGCCGGCACGGCAAGCTCGCCGCGTCGCTGTTCCTCCGCGATGGCGACGGTCACGGACGCTGGGCCGACGGGTTCAGCGCGCGCGACGACTGCAAGGTGCTCGTCACCGCCATGGCCGTGTCCATCGCCTTGCTGCTCGACGACGCCGCCGAGCTCCCCGCACCACCGGTTGCACCGGCGAAACCGGCTTCGCCGCCCGCGCCGCCCGAGGAGCCCTGCTCGCCGGAGCGGCCCTGCCCGCCGAAGCCGGCCCCTGCGCCGCCATCCTCCCCTGCGCCGCCAACTCCGCCGCGTACGGCGTCGCCCGTGCGCGCGCCGCCCCGGAGCAGCGCAGTACTGCGAGCGCCGGCGGAGCGCTTCCGCTGGGTGGCCGGCCTCGGCGCGGTGGCAGGCCTCGGGATGACCCCCGGCGTTGCCGCTGGGCCGGCGCTGTCCGTCGGGGCACGCTGGCCGGCGTGGTCCGTGGCGCTGGAGGTCCGCGGGCTCGCCGCACTGTCAGCAAACGGCGACGCCGTCGCCATGTCGGTCTCCACCCTCACGACGGATGTCGTCTTCTGTCTGGACCGCCGGAGCTTGTTCGCGTGCGGCCTCGCCGAGCTCGGCGTGCGCCATGCGGTCGCCGCTGTTCCGTTCAACACGACAACACGGCTGAACCTCCGCGCCGGATTCGGTGCTCGGGCGGGCATCGAGTGGCCTCTCTCAGAAAATTTAGCAGCCCGAGCACACGCGGATGTCGTTCATCCTGTGGCCGCCGGCGCCATCCTCCGCCACCCGGACGATCCTGAGCCCGAGCGCCCTGTCTGGAGCGCTCCTGCTGTCACCGTGGCACTCGGCGTCGGTCTACAGGCGAGCTTCTGAGCTGGATTCGACAGTGAACGCTGCAGAATGCTCCGACAAATTGAAACGGAAAGAGAAATTCCTCTCGCTTCAGGGAATGGTGTTCATGAGAATCGTCACACGTCATCGGCCTTGTGCTGGAGAATGGCGTTCAAGTAAGGTTTCAGCCATGCGCACGGCACGATTCGTCCTTCCAGGGCTGCTGCTCATCGCTGGCTGCGAGGTAGAGCCCACCATCATCACGGGCCCCTGCTCACCCAAAGAGAAGGAGCTGGGTTATTGCTCGGGGGCCACCACCGGCAGCCAGGGCGCCGCCGGCGGTGAAGGCGGCGCCGGCGGCCAGGGCGCCGCCGGAGGGCAAGACAGCACCGGCGGCGAAGGCGGCGCCGGCGGCGACATGCACAGCTCGCTGTGCTCCGGCCAGTGCACCCCGCCTGCGCCGCTCGGCTGGTTCGGCCCGGCGCTGCTCTGGTTCGGCCCAGCCGAAGCCGTCCCCGACTGCCCCGCCGACGCACCGACGCTCGGCTACGAAGGCTTCGCCGATCTCCAGCAGCCGCCGCTCGACTGCGCGAGCTGCGCGTGTGATCCGCCCGAGGCCTCCTGCGCGCTCCCCACCGGCTGGGCCGCATCCTCGTCCGCCTCGTGTCCCGGCGACGAGCCGGGCGCCGTGATGACCTCCTTCGCCGCGCCCGACGGCTGGGACGGCGCGTGCACCGCGGCGAACCCGATCCCCGAAGATCAGCGCTGCGACGGCGAGCCTTGCGTGCAGTCGCTCACGATCGCGGCGCCCTCGGTCACGACCGGCGCGTGCACACCGCGCACCGACGCCCCGCCGCCCGTCCCCATTCTGGATCCGTGGGCGACGCGGGCCAGGGCGTGCCTCGCCGGCGCGTACAGCGCGTGCGAGGACGCGACGACGTGCGTGCCAGCGGCGCCGTCGGGCTTCCTTACCTGCGTCTACCACGAGGGCGACGGCGCCAGCTGTCCGGAGGGGTACGCCGTCAGGCACGTCTTCTTCGAGGACGTGATCGACGGCCGCGAGTGCACCCCCTGCGGCTGCGGCGACCCGACCGGCGCCTCATGCACCCTCATGGCGTCCGTGTTCCGCGACGCCGCCTGCACGGACCTGCTCGCGTCGAGCCTCGTCAGCTCCAGCGTCCCTTTCTGCGTCGTGACGCCTCCGGGCGTCGGCCTGGGGAGCAAGTCGGCCGTGATCGCGGATGTCGAGCCGGGCGCGTGCGCGCCGCACGGCGGCGAGCCCGTGGGCGAGCTCCAGGCGAGCGCGCCATCGACCTTCTGCTGCACGGCCTGAGCGGGGCGTTCCCGGAAATCTGAAGCGCACAGCATCGTCGAGCAGGGCGTGGATTCGCACGGTGACCCTGCGCCCGGCGAGAGGGTCGGCGGGGACGCTGACGTGCTGCGAAGTGTGTGACACCTGGAGCCATGGATCGGGAATACATACGATGGACGCCGTGAGGTCGTGAGGATTGAGACTTCGTGAGCGCTCTCCGCACTCCACGGCTCCAAGCGAACAACCGGGATAGGACCGATGGATAATTCACCGAGATATAACGCAGTCACCTCAACGCGCCGCGACGCCCGGCGCTCCTCGCTCGATCTGCTGGCGAAGGTCGGTCGCTCGCGACGAGCTCCCCTCCTCGCCGCGGCGATCGCGCTGCTCACCGGCGCGCCGGGGCGCCCCGCGCTGGCCGCGGACAAGGCGCCCGAGGGGCGATGGGTCGCCGGATGGCACAGCAGCCCGACGCCCGGCGGCACGTTCAACTCGCAGGATTGTCCCTCGGACGTCGGCCTCGCCGAACAGACGGTCCGGAACATCGTCCGCGTGAGCGCCGGCGGGAGCTCGGTGCGCGTGCGCATCTCCAACGCCGGCGGCAGCGAGCCGCTCAAGGTGGGCTCGGCGTCGGTCGCGCTCTCGGCCGGTGGAGCCGCCACGGTCGCGGGGAGCTCCCTGCCGCTGCGCTTCGGAGGCCAGACCTCGATCCTCATCGCCGCGGGCGGCGAGGCGGTGAGCGACCCCGTGGCGCTGAAGGTCCAGCCGCTGCAGGCGCTGGCGGTGAACGTCTACCTCCCGGGCAAGACCGGGCCGATCACGCAACACTACTTTGCGGCACAGGACAACTTCCTCGCTCCGGGCAACCGGACAGGGAACGGCGCCGACAAGCAGTTCACACGGAAGATCTCGTGCTGGATGGCGGTGTCGGGCGTCGACGTCAAGGCCTCGCCGGACGTCGTCGGCACCCTGATCACGCTCGGCGATTCGATCACGGATGGATACCTGTCGACCAAGAACGACAACCATCGCTACCCCGATTACCTCGCGCAGCGCCTCGCCAGCCGGAAGGGGCCGACCCTCGCCGTGGCGAACGCCGGGATCATCGGGAACGAGCTGCTCACCGTCCGTCCCCAGCTCCAGTTCGGGTATCCCGTCCCTGCCCGCCTCGCGCGCGACGTGCTGACCCAGCCCGGCGCCCGCGCGATCATCCTGCTGGCAGGCATCAACGACATCGGCGACCGCTCCGCCAAGGCCGCGGATCTGATCCCGGCGATCCAGCAGATCATCCAGTCTGCCCGCGCCGCCGGGCTCAAGATCTACGGTGGAACCCTGGTGCCGTTCGCCGGCTCGAACGGCACCTACAAAGGTGACTACGGGACCGCCAAGGGCGAGCAGGAGCGGCAGAAGCTGAACACCTGGATCCGCACGAGCGGCGCCTTCGACGGGGTGATCGACTTCGACAAGGCCCTGCGCGATCCCGCCGATCCGAGCCGCCTGCTCCCGGCCTACGACGCGGACAAGCTGCACCCGAACGACGCCGGGTATCAGGCGATGGCGAACGCCGTGGACCTGGACGCGATCATCAACGCCGTCGTCAAAGCGACCTCCCCGTAACCAAGGGCGGCGGCGATCCACCGCGATCGCGCGCGCCCCGCGGCGCTCGCGGTGGCTCGTCGCTCGCCGCCGTCCTCCGCTGCCACGCCGAGCGCGGCGAATCCGCCCGAGGTGCGCGTCCCAGATCCCCCCGCAGCGCTCGCATTCGAGCCCCCGCGCACCCGTGCGCCCGTGCGTTCGACGGGGCGAGCATCGAAGATGCGATGATTGTCTGTCGGCCCTATCAATGATAAGTGTCTTTATCATGCCCGTCCGCGCGCCGTTCAAGCCGCCCGAGACGAACGAGATTGTCCTGGTCGGAGGTCATCCGGGCGTGAAAAGCCGGTCCCACGCGTCGAGGAAGGCGAGGGAAGATGAGCTCTGACGACGGCGATCAAGGGGACTACAGGAAGCTCGCCAACGCGCTGCCTCAGATCATCTGGACGTGCGACGCCGAGGGACGCCTGGATTGGGTCAACGATCGATGGACGGAGCTCACCGGCCTCGGCCGCGAGGAGTCGCTCCGGGACAAGGGCGCGCTCGCCGCCGTGCACCCCGACGATCGGGCGCACGTGCAGCGGTGCTTCGCCGAGGCCCTCTCCACCTCCAGCACATGCGAGATGGAATACCGGCTCCGCACCCGGGCGGGCGTCTATCGCTTCCACCTCGGCCGGGTGGTGCCGATCCGGGGCGACGACGGCAAGGTCACGCGATGGGTGGCGGCCGTGTTCGACATGCATGATCAAAAGGAGGCCGAAGCGCTCGCGCGAGCGCGCGCGGACGATCTTTCGGTCCTCATGGATGCCGTCCCGGCCGCGGTGCTCGTCGCCCGCGACCCAGGCTGCCAGGAGCTGCACGGCAACCGCGCCTTGCACGCGCTGCTCGGGAGCGATCCGGGGCAAAACCTGGCACGGACGGCCCTGGGCGCGGGCGACGACGCGGTAGACGACCGCGGGTTCAAGGTGCTGGTCGACGGCGTGAACCTGCCCCCGGGGGAGCTGCCCCTCCAGCGGGCGGCGCGCGGCGACGAGGTGACGCCCCACGAGATCGTGCTCGAGTTCCCGGACGGGCGCTCGATCCACCTGTACGGCGGGGCGGTGGCGCTGCGCGAGCCGAGCGGCGAGCCGCGCGGCGCCATCAGCGCGCTCGTCGACGTGACGCGGCTCAAGGAGACAGAGGCTCGGCTCCACGAGGTGGCGCGCCAGAAGGACGAGTTTCTGGCGCTCCTGTCCCACGAGCTCCGCAATCCGCTCGCCCCCATCCTCACGGCGGTCCAGCTGATGGAGCTGCGCGGCAACGTCGCGACGCCGCGCGAACGCGAGGTGATCGCGCGCCAGGCGCAGCACCTGATACGGCTCGTCGACGACCTGCTCGACGTCGCGCGGGTGGCGCGCGGCAAGGTCACGCTCTCGAAGAAGTGGCTCGAGCTGGCGAGGGTCGTGGAGCAGGCGGTCGAGGCGACGGAGCCGCTCCTGGCGCAGCGGAGGCACGAGCTCACCCTGTCGGTGCCCACCGAGGGCCTCGCGATCGAGGGCGACGAGGTCCGCCTCACCCAGGTGGTCAACAACCTGCTCACGAACGCCGCGCGCTACACCCCGCCCGGAGGCCACATCGAGGTGACCGCCCGCCGCGAGGGCGGCGATGTCGTGCTGCGCGTCCGGGACGACGGCGAGGGCATCGATTCGAGCCTGCTGCCCCACGTGTTCGAGATGTTCGTGCAAGGGGAACGTGGCTCGGACCGAGCCCTGGGCGGGCTCGGCCTCGGGCTGTCCCTCGTGCGAACGCTGACGATGATGCACGGGGGCGTCGTGAGCGCGAAGAGCGCCGGCGTCGGTCGAGGCAGCGAGTTCACGGTGCGTCTTCCAGCGGCGGCGGCCCCGCCCTCGGCGGCGCCCGAGGCTCGCCCGCCTCAATCGCGGCCGCCGCAGACGCGGCGCCGGCGCGTCCTGGTCGTGGACGACAACCGAGACGGCGCCGAGCTGATCGCGGAGATGTTGAGCAAGAGCGGCCACGAGGTGCGCATCGCTCATGACGCGTCACGCGCGCTGTCGCTCGTGGACGCCTTCCGGCCCCAGATCGCCATCCTCGACATCGGCTTGCCCGTGATGGACGGCTACACGCTCGGGCGCGAGCTCCACACGCGCCTCCAGGACGCCCCGCCGATCCTGATCGCCCTCAGCGGTTACGGCCAGGACAGCGACAAGCGCAGCAGCGACGCGGCGGGCTTCCGGCTGCACCTCGTCAAGCCGATCGACGCCGGGGTGCTCGTCCCGCTGCTCGACGGGCTCCCCGACGACGCCGGGGGGCGCTGAGGGCCGCTCACGCCGGGAGCGCCGCTGCCATCGCAGCGGCGAGGCCGAGCCGCGGCGCGCCCCGGCTCAAGCCACCTTTGCGGCGGAGAACGGGTTCACGTACGTCGTGGCGCCGATCTGTTCCCAGGTGTCGTGGAGCCCGTCGAGGTACACCACCGGGACGCCCGTGAGGTCTGCGTCGTCGAGGCAGTTCAGGTTCAGGGAGCAGAACTCCCCGCCGAGCTCCGGGATGTTTCCGTGCCCGAAGACGCGGATGCCGCACGTCTTGCAGAACCGGGCATGGCCGGACTCGTGCCGCGAGTAGTCGCCGAGGACCTCCTCGCCGGCGAGCAAGCGGAAGGCGCTCGGCTTCACGATGGTGCCCCACCACCTCGTCTTCGTGCAGATCGTGCAGTTGCACTGCGTCGTCCCGGCGCTCGGGTCGAAGTCGGCCTCGAAGCGGACGGCGCGGCAAACGCAGCTGCCCTTGTAGGTCCGGATGCCGGCGGTGGTCGTTGTGTGCTCGGAAGCGGCGTTGCTCATGGGCGGTGGCTCCAGGGATGGGGGGCGGGGGCCGTAGGGCTCGTCGAGACGCGCCTTCGGGCGCCTCGCCCGCGGGATGAGAGGAAGCTAGACTGGATTGCGGACAGATTCGGTCCGCAAGGAGAGAGGCGGTACATGGTCCAGACGTCCGCGCGGCTGCTGAAGCTCTTGTCGCTGCTGCAATCCCGGCGCTTCTGGACGGGCGGCGAGCTGGCCCGCGAGCTCGCGATCACCGAGCGCAGCGTCCGGCGCGACGTGGACAGGCTCCGGAGCCTCGGGTACCCCGTCCACGCGGCCACCGGCATCGGCGGCGGATACCAGCTCGGCGCCGGGAAGGAGCTGCCGCCGCTGCCGCTCGAGGACGACGAGGCCGTCGCCGTCGCCGTGGGGCTGCGCGCGGCGGCGACCGGGCCCGTGAGGGGGCTGGAGGAGGCGTCGGTCCGCGCGCTCGGGAAGCTCGAGCAGGTGCTCCCCAAGCGGCTCCGGCGCAAGGTGACCGCGCTGGGCGCCGTGAGCGTGCGGCTGGGCGACGGCAGCCCCACCGTCGACGCGGACGCGCTCGCCGCCATGGCGAACGCGTGCCGCGACGCCGAGGTCCTGCGCTTCGACTACAGCAGCCACAGCGGCGCCGCGAGCACGCGCGCCGTCGAGCCGTACCGGCTCGTGCACACGAGCCGGCGCTGGTACCTGCTCGCGTACGATCTCCAGCGAGACGCCTGGCGGACGTTCCGCGTCGATCGCATCCAGGGCAGGCCGAAGGCCGCGGGCCGCTTCAAGCCGCGCCCGCTGCCCGCGGAGGACGTGGCCGCCTACGTGTCGAAGTCGGTCTCCACGGACGCCTACCCGATCCGCGCGCGCGTGACCGTACACGCCCCCGCGCAGGCCGTCTCGGAGCGCCTCTCGGGCGTGGCGGGGCGCATCGAGGCGCTGGCGCCGGACCGCTGCGTTGTCCACACCGGCGGCGGGAGCCTCGACGCGCTCGCGTTCCACCTCGGGTTCATGGGGTTCGAGTTCGAGGTGCACGAGCCCGAGGAGCTCATCGACGAGCTCCGCCGCCTGGCCGAGCGCCTCGGCCGGGCCGCGGGGCGGAGCGGAGCGGGGCAGCGAGAGAATTGAACAGGGAGGCGAGGAGACAGGGAGTATTTTGAATATTTTCCTCCCCGTCTCCCTGCCTCCCTGTGAATTTTCCGAAGAATTCGAGTGGATGCCTCGGGGTCGCGACGTCAGGTCCAGTTGCAGAACTCGAGCGAATCCGGGTCCGAGGCGACCTGGACTTCCACTTCAGCGCAGTCGACAGGCTCGTAGGAGTCGAACCCCTCGCCCTCCGGCGCCGTGACGCACTTGCCGCAGCCGAACCCGGCCGGGAAGCTCTCGGACCAGTCGAACCCCTGGCCGGAGTCGTCACGCCAGACGATGACGTGCCGCGAGCTCACCCCAAGGAGCGCTGTATCGAGCACGTCGGCGTCGATCTCGCCCCCGGGCACCTGGGTGCCCGGCGCGAGGAGCATGACGAAGCCCATGCCGACACCGTTGCTGTTGAGCGCCTCGCGCGGCGGCGCCGACCCGAAGCCGACGGTGAACGTCGCGCCGGAGCGGCTCCCCTCGCCGAAGCTGAAGCCGTAGTCGGGGCTGGACGAGCTCACGATCCAGACGACGGCCACCACGGCGCCCTCTGGAGCCGCCTCCCCCGTGATCGGTCCGGTGACCGTGAATCCCCCCGCCCCGCCGCCCTCTCCCGCGCTGCCGCCCGGGCCTCCCTGCGTGTCATCGGAGCATGCGGGCAAGGCCGACATCACCCCCATCAACCCTGCGAACACCCATCGTGCGCTCTTCATATCCACCATCGAGCACGGCGCGCTCCACGACGGAAGCGAACCGCACTGTTTCCAGGGCGCGGAATCCTGCTCGATCCGCCCCGTTCACTCATGTTGAAGACCTGTTCCCTCACGCGACGCGAACGGGCTCACTCCGAGAGCGCCGCCGCGATCGTCGCGTCGAGCCCGGCGCCACGGCCCTCGAGGAAGCGCGCATCGTCGACCGCCTCCCCCAGCGCCGCGCGCGCGGCCTCGACGCACGCCTCGAGCGCCGGCCGCTCGATGGGCGGCACCGGCGTGCCGATGGCCTCGCGGAGCGCCGCGGCGCCGCCGAGCAGGCGCGCGCCGCGCTCCGCCTTCCCCGCCCGCACCGCCGCGCACGCCAGCGCCTCCAGCACGCTCGCGGAGCGCCAGAGATCGCCGAGCTCCCGGTGCAGCCGCAGGCTCGCCCGCAGGCGCCGCTCCGCGAGGGCGAGATCGCCGCGCTCGATGGCGATGAGGCCCAGGATGTTGCTCGTCCAGGCGATCCCCTCCTTGAATTTCACCTGCCGCGACAGGCCCTCGCTCTCCTCGCAGAGGCGTGCCGCGTCGCCGAGATCCCCGCGGTAGAGCGCCGCGCAGCCGAGGTAGAGCAGCGCCGTCGCGGTCCCCTCGCGATCGCCCGCGCGGCGGAGCTCCGGCAGGGCGAGGCGGCACGCGCCCTCCGCGCGCGCGGTGTCGCCCGAGAGCCACGCCGCGAAGCCCGAGTAGCCGAGCGCGCGCGCCGCCTCGAGCGTGTCGCCGCGGCGCGTGGCCAGCGCGAGGCTCTCGCCGTGCAGCGCGAGCGCGCGCTCGTAGTCGCCCTGCTCGCGGGCGACGCTCCCGAGGATCTGGATCACCGAGGCGAGCCCGCCCTCGTCCCCGAGCTCGCGGTAGAGCGTCGCGCCCCGCTCGAGCAGCGCGCGCGCCTCGCGGTAGTCGCACTGGAGGAGCGCGAGCCTCCCCGCGCCCCGGAGCGCCGAGGCCACGTGCTCGGGCGCGACGCCCGCGGCGCCCGCGAGCGCCCGGCCGAGCCACGCGCGGCCCTCCTGGTAGTGCCCGTGGATGTACCAGAACCGCGAGAGCGCGGCGGCGAGGCGCACCGCGGCGCCCGCGTCGGCCCCCGCGAGCGCGAGCTCCAGGGCGAGGCGGAGGTTGTCGTGCTCGAGATCGAGCGCCGCGAGCCACGCGGCCTGCTCGGGCCCGCAGAGCGCCTCGGCCGCGCGATCGGCGAGCTCCAGCGACAGCTCGACGAAGCGCCGGTTGCACGCCTCGGCGGCGCCCTCCTCCGCGAGCCGATCGAGGCCGTACTCGCGGAGGATCGTGAGCATCTGGAACCGCGGCTCCTCACCGGCGACCTGGAGCACGAGGCTCTTGTCGATCAGCGACTCGAGGATCCCGAGCGTGTCGAGCGCCGGATCGCGGGAGGCGCACATCTGGTCCGCCATGGCCAGCGAGAAGCCGCCCGCGAACACGGCGAGCGTGCGGAAGGCGAGCTGCTCCTCCGGATCGAGGAGGCCGTAGCTCCAGTCGATGGCGGCGCGCATGGTCTGCTGGCGCTCGGGCAGATCGCGCGCGCCGCCCGTGAGCAGGCGGAACGAGCCCGCGGGCGCGGAGGAGCGCCCGGCGGCACCGCGGTCGCCGAAGCGCGAGAGCAGCGCCGCGGGGGTGAGGACCCGGAGGCGCGACGCGGCGAGCTCGATCGCGAGCGGCAGGCCGTCGAGGCGCGCGCAGATCTCCACGATCTCCGCGGCGTTGTCGGGGCCGAGCTGGAAGCCGGGCTTGATCGCGGCGGCCCGGCGGCAGAACAGGCTCACCGCCGAGCTCGCCAGCGCGGCGTCCACCGTGACGTCGCGCGGCTCCGGCACCTCCAGCGGCGGCACGACGTAGCGCCGCTCGCCCGAGAGGTTCAGCGCGGCGCGGCTCGTCACGAGGAGCGAGAGGTGCGGGCAGCTCGCGGCGAGGTGCGCGATCGCCGGCGCCGCGGCCGTCAGGTGCTCCAGGTTGTCGAGCAGGAGCAGCAGGCGGCGGTCGCGGAGGAACTGGACCACGCGCTCGAGATCCGGCCGCGCGCCGCCCTCGCCGAGGCAGAGCGCCTGCGCGATCGCCGAGGGCACAAGCGCCGCCTCGCGCAGCGACGCGAGGGGCACGAAGCAGACGCCGCCGGGGAACGCGGGGACGAGCTCCTCGGCGACCTGGAGCGCGAGCCGGGTCTTGCCGGTGCCGCCGACGCCGGTGAGCGTGAGCAGGCCGGCCTCGGGGTCGAGCAGGAGCGCGGCGATCTCGGCGCGCTCGCGGGCGCGGCCCACGAACGGCGTGCGCTGGACCGGCAGGTTGTGGCGCGGCCGCTCGGCCTCCGGCGAGCCGAACAGGCCGAGCGGCGGCGTGCTGTAGGAGCCGGGCGGCGGCGGCGAGGTGCCGAGCGGCGGCGCGCCGTAGGAGCCGAGCGGCAGCGAGGTGCCGGCCGGCGAGGTGCCGTGGGGGCCGAGCGGTGAAGTGCCGTGGAGGCCGGGCGGTGAGGTGCCGTGGACGCCGGGCGGTGAGGTGCCGTGGAGGCCGGGCGGCGGTAAGAACCGGTCCGAGTCGCGGTGCGCGCCGCCGGGGCGCGCCTGGGGCGGGGCCTCGACCGTGCCCGCGAGCTCGATGGTGTCGGTGCTGAGCATGCCCGCGGGCACGCCGCCCCCGGGCGGCGCCGGCCCGCCGGTGCCGGGCGGCTCGACGGCCGCCGAGGAGCCCTCGAGCGCTGCCCGCAGCGCGAGGCTCTGCTGGCGGACCGAAGGGAAACGCCCGGCCGGGTCGCGGTCGCACGACCGCAAGAACCACGCGTCGAACGCGGGCGGGAGCCACCGCCAGCGCGTCGACGGCGGGTAGAGCCGCATCACGAGGAGCGCCGCCATCAGCTCGGCCATGCTGTTCGCGGTCCAGTAGATGTCGCCGGTCAGGAGGCGGACGGCGATGAGGCCGATCGCCCACACGTCCGCCGCGGGGCCGATCTGGTCCGAGCGCCCTCGCGCCTGCTCGGGGGCCATGTAGATGGGCGTGCCGATCGCCGTGCCGGTGGCGGTGATCCCGCCCGACGCGCCGAGCGCGCCCGGCTCGACCGCCTTGACCAGGCCGAGATCGAGGATCTTCACGCGCTCCTGCCCGTCGTCGCCGATCGCGAGGAAGAGGTTCGCGGGCTTGAGATCGCGGTGGGAGAGGCCCCGCGCGTGGGCGAGCTCGAGGGTCTCGGCGACCTCGCCGAGCCAGCGCTGCACCTCGCCGGGCGAGCGCCTGCCCTGGGTGGTGACGATCTGCTCGAGGTCGTGGCCCCGGAGCAGCTCCATCACCAGGAAAGGGGCGTCGTCGAGCTCGCGGGCGAAGCCGGCGTCGAGCATGCGCACGAACCCGGGCGCGTCGAGGAGCCGCATGGCCCGGATCTCGCGCTCGAACCGGGAGGCCGCCGCCGTGCCGGCCGCGTGTGTCCGGAGCAGGACCTTCACCGCGACATGGCCGCCTCCGTCGAGGTCGTCGGCCATGTACACAACGCCCGCGCCGCCGCGGCCGATCTCGCTCAGGAGACGGTAGCGGCCACCAAGGACGAGCGGGCAATCCGGAGAGAACATGAGGCGGCCGCGACCGGGACGAGCTCGGGGGGCCGCGGCGCGGGCAGCTTACCACAGAGGGCGCCGATGCCCGCGCCGCCGGCGGCCTCCGCTCTGCGTCGATGTCTCGGCGCGAGGCGTCCGGGCGATGCTTTCGCGGGGCGCGCCTGCGGGAGGAGAGGGCATGTCCATGACATTGAACAACACGATTCGCCCTGGCGGTGGGCGCCACCGGACGAGCGATATCCACAGCAGCGCCGCTGACAGATCCCTTCTCGAGGAGCTCATCGAATGATGCCTTCTTTTCCCATGGCGGGTCCGGTCACGGCGCCTCCGGTCCCGGGAGGACTGGACCGTTTCGGCCCTGCGCGCCCGCGCCGCGCGGAGCGCCCCCTCGCGCGGCGCATCGCCGGGGCCTCCTCGCTCGTCGGTGCGTCGGGTACCTGCTGCTCGCGTCCCTCCGGGACGGATGAGCTTGTCCCCTGCCGCGCGGCCCAGTAGCATCCGCTGCCTCGGCCCGAGCGAGCGTGTGGCCGGGACACGGAGCGACCCATGGCCCTTGCGCCCCCGCGTGACCTCGTCAACCTCGAAGCGACCATCGCATCCGGCGACGCGCTCGACGTGCGGCGCTTCCAGGTCGACGAGCGCATCTCGTCCCTCTTCGAGGTCTCCCTGACCGCCGTCTCCGAGAACCCTGACATCGACTTCGAGTCCGTGGTCGGCCAGCCGATGAGGTTCGTAGTCCGCGGCCGGCACACCCGCGCGTGGACCGGTGTCTGCAAGGATCTCCAGCAGACCGCGGTCGAGGAGCGCGGCGTGTCCACGTATCAGCTCTCGCTCGTGCCCGCGCTGTGGCTCTCGAGCCAGCGGCGCAATCACCGCATGTTCCAGCTCATGTCCGAGGTCGACATCGCGCTCGCGCTCCTCGGCGATTGGGGGGTCTCACCGAAGCTCAAGCTGAGAGACACCTACAGGAAGCGCAAGTATCGCGTCCAGTACGGCGAGAGCGATTACACCTTTCTCTGCCGCATGCTCGAGGACGCGGGCGTGAGCTTCTATTTCGACGCCGAGGACGGGGAGAGCCAGCTCGTCCTCGACGACGCCCCCCAGACGAACCCGCGGCGCGCGCCGATCGCGTTCCGCGATCACCCCACCGCGGCCGACGCCGAGCACGTCACCGAGGTCCGCATCGGCCGGGCGCTGCGCCCCGGCAGGTACACGGTGCGCGACGTCGATCACCGGCGGCCTCCCACCTACCCGCTCATCGCCAGCGCCGCGGCCTCGTCCGACGTCGAGGAGAGGCTCGAGCGGTTCCACTACGTGCCCGGCGCGTTCGTCTACGAGGGCGGCGCCGGCGAGAGCACCCCGGCCGCGGACGACAAGGGCAGATACCGGGCGGACGAGGGCGAGGGCGCCGCGCTCGCGGCGCGCCGCCTCCAGGCGAAGCGCGCGTCTGCGCGCACCGTCTCGTTCGACACGAACGCCCTCGATCCCGCGCCGGGGGCCGTCCTCTCCTTCCTCGATCACCCGAAGCGCGAGCTCGGCCCCGAGCGCCCCCTGCTCGTCGTCGCGTCGCGGCTCTCGGGCACCAGCTCGGGCGAGTGGGGCCACGCGTGCACCGCCGTGAGCGCCGAGGCCCCCTACCGGCCGCCGCTCTCCACGCCGAAGCCGAAGGCCGTCGGCGTGGAGAGCGCCACCGTGGTCGGTCCGCCGGGCGAGGAGATCCACGTCGACGAGTTCGGCCGCGTGCGCGTGCACTTCCACTGGGACCGGGAGAGCACGATGGACGACGGCTCGTCGTGCTGGATCCCCGTGAGCCAACCCTGGGGCGGCGCCGGCTACGGGGGCACCAACCTGCCGCGCGTCGGCCAGGAGGTGATCGTCGACTTCCTCGGCGCCGATCCGGACCGGCCGGTCATCGTCGGCCGCGTCTACACGCGCCTCCAGCAGACGCCGTACAGGCTGCCGGACAACAAGACGCAGAGCGGCATCAAGACCAACTCGACCACCGGCACCGGCGGCTACAACGAGCTCATGTTCGAGGACGCCGCCGGCAGGGAGCTCCTCCGGATGCAGGCGGAGCGCGACCTCGACAAGCTCGTCAAGCACGACGAGACGGTCAGGATCGGCAACGACCGCGTGAAGCAGGTCGGCCACGACGACACGCTCACCGTCGGCCACGACCGGAGCCGCAACGTCGGCAACGACGAGACCGTGCACGTCGGCCGCGACGAGTCGCGCGTGGTCGGCGGGGACCGCTCCCGCTCGGTCGGCAACGACGAGTCGGTGACGATCCGCAACAACCGCTCGAAGACGATCGGCGGCAACGAGGACGCGGACATCGCCGGCAACCAGAGCCAGGTGGTCGGCATGAACAGGACCTCGCAGGTCGGCGGCAGCCAGGGCGTCCAGATCGGCGCCGACGCTTCCATGAGCGTGGGCAAGAGCATGAGCGTGGAGGTCGCGCTCTCCAAGGCCGAGACCGTCGGGATCAGCTCCTCCGAGTCGGTCGGCAGCGCCAAGGCGCTCACGGTCGGCCAGCGCTACGAGGTCACCGCCGGCAAGACGATGCTCGTGCAGGTCGGCGACGCCTACGACCTCACCTGCGGCGCCAGCGCGATCCACGTCGACGCCGCCGGCAACGTCACGATCACCGCCGGCGACGTCGCGATCAAGGCGAGCGGGCCGGTGCTCGTCGAGGCCGGCGGCACGGTCAAGGTGCAGGGGGGCACCGTCAACATCAACTGACGATGGCGCCGATCTCCCTGCCCGACGTGCTGGAGACCCACGCCGACGCCGCGATGTTCCTCCGGGCGCAGCGGTCGCGCGCCGCGCGATCCCGGACGCACGGCCTCGCGCAGCTCGCGCCGCTCGACGAGCGCCTCGAGGCGCACCTCGACGGCCTGCTCCTCGCGGCGGAGGGCGGCGACGACGCGGCCGGCGCGGCGCGCCGCGCGGGGGGCCGCTTCGTCGAGGTTTTCCTCGCGATCCGCCTGCGGAGCGCCCCGCTCCTCCGCGACGCCGCCGAGCGCGCCGGGCTCGGCCCTGGCGTGGCCGGCGGAGAGCGCGACGTCGTTGCGGCGCTCGGCTGGGCCCCCTGGTCCGACGCGGACGCGGTCACGGCCGAGCCCGCCGGCGGCCGCGCGGACGCGCCGCTGGCCCTGCTCCGGCTCCACGCCCAGCGCGCGCACCGGCGCGATCCCGGCGACGCGCTCCCGCGGGCGACCCTCGCAGGCGATCCCCGGCTGCGGGCCGCCGCGCTGCGCGCCGCGGGCGAGCTCGGCCGGCGCGACCTCACCGGCGCGCTGCGCGACGCGCTCGACGACCCGGACGCCGGGTGCCGCGCGTGGGCGGCGTGGTCGGGCGCCCTGCTCGGTGATCCGCGGTGCCGGCGCGCCCTCCCGGCGCTCGCGCGCGCGGGCGAGGCCGAGCTCGCGGAGCGCGCGCTCGAGCTCGCTGTCCGGGTGCTCCCGCCCGGCGAGGCCGAGGCGCTCATCCGCGAGATCGCCGCCGCGGGGGGCGAGCGGCGCGCGCTCGCGGCGGCGGCCGCGTGGGGCGACGCGCGCGCCGTGCCGTGGATCCTCGCGCTCGCGGACCGGCCCGACCTCGCGCGCCTCGCGGGCTGGGCCTTCTCGGCGATCACGGGCGTCGACGTGGCCAGGGGCGAGCTCGCCGCGGTGCATCCGCCCGGCTTCCGGGCGGGCCCCACCGACGATCCGTGGGAGCGCGACGTCGGCATGGACCCGGACGCGCGGCTCGCGTGGCCCGACGCGGGGAAGCTCCGCGCCCGCTGGGCCGACCTCGCGGGGCGCTTCGACCAGGGGGCGCGGCACCGGCTCGGCCGGCCGATCGACCGCGCCGCGCTCCACGACGCGCTCTTCGACCCGGCGCACGCGGCGCGCGTCCCGCAGGCGCTCCGCGCGGGCGCGGCCCTCGACCTCGCCGCGCTGGAGCCTGGGCGCGCCCTGTTCGAGGTCCGCGGTCCATCCTTCCGCCAGGCGCGGGCGCTCCGCCCCGCCGGACGCCCCGACGAGGCCCCCCGTGTGGCAGCTCGTTAACCACACGCCGTACGCCGCGGAGCGCTGCTTCGCCCGCGACCGGCGCGGCGCCGAGGTGTGGCTGGTCGCGGTCAAGGGGACGTTCGCGATCCGCGACGACGGCACGACCGAGGTCGCCGACGCGCAGGAGCCGGTCGCCCTGGCGCCGCTCCACTTCGGCGACCCGGACCGGTCGAGCCTGCGCTACGACGCCGATCTCGTCCTGACGAAGCCGGGCACGGACGTCCTCGTCCACGGCCGCGCCCACGCGCCGAACGGCAAGCCCGCGGCGCGCGTCGAGGTGGGCTTGCGCTGCGGGCCGATCGCGAAGCGGCTCGTCGTCGTCGGCGATCGCACCTACCGCCGCGGCGTCCTCGGCGTCGTCCCGTCGGAGCCGGAGCCGTTCGTGGAGATGCCGATCCGCTACGAGCGCGCCTTCGGCGGCGCCGACCCCGAGACCTCGGCGCGCGAGCCGCGCAACCCGGCCGGCGTGGGCTTCGCGGAGCGCGCCCAGCGCCTCCTCGGGCGGCCGGCGCCGAACATCGAGGACCCCGGCGCGCCGATCTCGTCGGCGAAGGATCGCCCCACGCCCGCAGGCTTCGGCCCCCTCGCGCGCGGCTGGGCGCCGCGCCGCGCGCTCGCCGGCACCTTCGACCGCGCATGGGAGGAGGAGCGCATGCCGCTCCTGCCGGCCGACTTCGACGATCTCTTCTTCTTCGGGGCGCCCGCGGATCAGCGGGTCCCGGGCTTCCTGCGCGAGGGGACGCCGGTGGATCTGCTGCACCTCACCCCCGGCGGGCTGCTCCGGTTCCGGCTGCCGAGGACGAGGCCGTGCTTTCGCACGTCCTTCGGCCGGGAGGCGGCGGAGCACAGGGCCCGCCTGCACACGGTGATCATCGAGCCGGACGCGCGCCGCGTGATCCTCGTGTGGCACACGGCGCTGCCCTGCCACGGCAAGGAGCACCGCCTCGAGCACACCCGCATCTGGGAGAAGACGTATGTCTGATCGCGGCGGAGATCGCCGCGCGGAGGCGGCGCCGTGACCGTGACCGTGACCGCCGCGCCCCCGGCCGTGGCCGCGCCCGCCGCGCCGTCGGCCGTGATCCTCGGCTTCGGCGGCTGCACCGCGTCGGCCCCGTCGGCGGTCGGCTCCTGCGCCGCCGCGCGCGCCTCGGTGTCGCACTTCTCGCTCTGCGAGCACGCCCCCGTCGCTGGCCGGCACGCCTTCACGATCGCGGCCGCGCCCTACCTCCCGCCGTGGCGCCCCGCGGACGAGCCGCCCGTGACGGTCCGCCTCGCGGCGCTCGCCGCCCGCGCGCTCGACGAGGTGGCCGCGGGCCTGCCCGTGGCGCCGCGCGCCGCCGTGCCCGTGCTGCTCGGCGTCCCGTCCCCGCGCCCCGGCCTGCCCGACGACGCGGTCGCCGCCGTGAGCGCGCGCGTCGCCGCGGCGCTCGCAGCGAGGGGCGTGTCCGCGGCCGTCGAGCCGTTCCCGCTCGATCACGCCGCCGGCCTCGCGGCGCTCGCACACGCGGTCCAGCGGATCGAGGCGGGGGCGGCCGAGGTGTGCCTCGTGGGCGGCGTCGACTCGTACCTCGCCGCGAGCACGCTCGCCTGGCTCCACGAGCGGGAGCAGCTGAAATCCGAGCGCAATCGGTGGGGGCTCGTCGCCGGGGAGGGCGCGGGGTTCTGCGTGGTCGCGTCCCGGGCGCTCGCCGAGCAGCGGGTGATCGCCCCCGCCGCGGCCGTGCTCGCGGCCGCGACGGCGCGCGAGGAGGTCGCGCCGCGCGCCGAGACCCCGTCGCTCGGCGCGGGCCTGACCGCCGCGCTCCGGGCCGCGCTCGCGCCGCTCGGCGAGCGCGCGGTCGTCGACGAGGCCGTGTGCGACCTGAACGGCGAGCGGTGGCGCGGCGACGAGGCGGGCTTCTCGATCCCGCGCGTGGCCCGCCGCCTGGCCGAGCCGGGCCGCATCACCGCGCCCGCGCTCGCGTGGGGGGACGTCGGCGCGGCGTCCGGCCCGCTCTACCTCGCCCTGTCGGCGCACGCCGCCGCGCGCGGCGCCGCGCGGGGGCCCCGCGCCCTCGTGTGGACGAGCGCCGACGGCGGCGCGCGCTCCGCCGCGCTCCTCGAGCACCGCTGCGTCGGGAGGGAGTAACCATGCCGGTCACGATCAACGTCAACGGCCTCTCGCTCTGCCACCGCGGCAGCGACGGGATCTCCGTCGCGACCGCGCCGGACGTGTGCCTGACCCCGCCGGGCGTGCCCGTCCCGTACCCGAACATCGCTTATTCGGCGGACCTCGCGGGCGGGACCGGGACGGTGTTCGCGGACGGGGGCAACTCGATCGCGCACAGACCATCGATCTTCGCCACGAGCACGGGCGACGAGCCGGGCACGATGGGCGGCGTGGTGAGCGGCACCTTCATGAAGGAGGCCAGCTGGCTCACCTTCTCGGCCGACGTGAAGATCGAGGGGCACGCGGCCTGTCGGCTCACCGACAAGATGCTCCACAACCACGGCAACACGTTCAATTGCGCCGGGGAGCAGCAGCCGCCGGTCGGCGGCAACGCCGACTGCGCTGCCATGTGGAAGCAGGTGCGCAAGGAGGTGGACGACGTCCTGCGCCGGGGCGGGGACCGCAATCCGATCTTGCGCAACAAGCACATCACCGCGGCGTACGCGAAGATCTACAGAGAGCACCCCGAGCTCAAGTGGGCGGGCATGGGCGCCTTCGTCTCCAAGGAGGCCGGGTGCGGCATGAAAGAGGCCGTGGAGCTCTACAGGGACAACCTGGGGCTCGGCGAGGTCAAAGCCGGTATCAGGGAGGCGGCGAGGGCCGTGCTGCGCGGGCTCGCGGCCGGCAACAAGGCGATTTTCAGGGACATCTACCCGCAGTTCCTGTTCTACGCGAAGTACGGGAACGACGCGCTGCAGCGGTGCGCGGCCGCCGGCGGCATGACGCCAGAGATGAAGCAGGCGTTCAACCTGTTCGCGAAGGGCGACAAGGCGAGCATCGAGAAGGCGACCTTGCTGGTCGCGACCCAGGAGCAGGCGGTGACGCTCCAGAACGTCATGAAGAACGATCCCCTCTTCGTGAGCGCGCTCATCGGGAACAAGGTCGGAAACGACCTGGTCGTCGGTCGGCTGTTCGGCGCGAAGAACCCGGACGTATACCTGTCCGCGAGCTGCGGCGGCGGCCCCAAGGTGCCCTTCAATGGGAATATCATCGACGTGCAGGACCGTATCGACATGGCGATACGCGTCTCCCAGGCGTTCGACAAGCTCCAAGAGAAATGGCCGAAATGGATGAGCGTGGAGTTCTTGAAGCTGGAAGGCAAACAGGTCCTCACGTCGTCGCCGCCCAACTACCCCGTACCGCCGGTGGGGACCGTGCTGCCGTGAGAGGCTGGAGAGGATCGCGCGCATGAGCCCCGGTGAGCCCCCTACCGTCCGGTTCACCCTCGGCGAGGGCGTCGAAGCGCTCCTCGCCGAATCGAGCTACCCGTTTCCCCGCCTCGTCGAGCTCCACGCCATCGATCTCGTCGCTGTCACCGAGGTCGTCCGCTGCGTCCACGCGCGGGCGCCCGGCGGCTTCGACTTGCCTGAGGCGGCGCTCGTCGCGCTCCGCTTCGTGGCGGGCAAGCTGACGAGCGCGCGCATCTGCCCCCACGTCGGGCCGCTCTCGGACGCCGAGGCGGCGCGGGTGAGCGAGCAGGTCGCGGCCCTCGTGGGCCGGGCGGGCTGGAGGCGCGTGCCGGGCCTGGGCACGGCGGCGGGTGCGATCAGCGCGGAGCTCGCCGACCCCGACACGCCCATCGATGCCCTGATCCTCGTGGGCAAGTGGATCTACGGGGACGACGAGGTGCTGATCGAGGTAGAGCGGTCGGGATCGGCGGAAGTCCCGGGAGAGCCGACGCCCGCGCCGACGAGCCTCGTGCGGGTGCGCATCGAGAACGCCCCGCTCGTGGAGCGCGCGATCGCGGAGGTAGCGGACACCGGTAGCGAGATCATCTGGAGACGGCGAGCGGAGGAGGACGCGCCATGAGCCAGGCGAAGGCAGAGAAGGGTGGACCGCCGGCCGCGGCGGACGCCCCGGCGGATGAAGGCGAAGAGCTGCTCGAGCTCGTGCTCCTCCCGCCCCCCCGGGAACGCATCGAGGGCATCGTGATCGGCCGCGTGATCGAGGCCCTGGACGGCGTGCGCGTCGCCTTCCCGGGGACGCCCGAGGGGGTCGCGGCGCGCGCCCTCGCCGGGCCGAGCTCGCTGGTCCCGGGCGCCGAGGTCGCGCTCCTGTTCGAGGAGGGGGATCCGTCGCGCCCGGTGATCCTCGGCAGGATGGCGGAGGGGCTCGGCGCGGCGCGCTCCGCCGCTGCCGCGAGCCCGCCCGGCGCCACGGCAGCCACGCCGGGCGACGCCGCTGCGCCGGACGACGCCGCCGCGACGGGCGCGGCGGCCAGCCTGCAGGTCACCCGCGACGGGGAGCGGCTCGTCCTCACGGCCGAGCGCGAGATCGTCCTCCAGTGCGGCGAGGCCAGCATCACGCTCACGCGCGCCGGGAAGATCCTGCTGCGCGGCGCCTACGTATCGAGCCGCGCCACGGGCGTGAACCGGATCCAGGGCGGCTCGGTCGAGATCAACTGAGCTCCCGCCCAGCGCCGGCGGCGGCCGCCGCTGGCAGGCCTCCGCGCGCCCCGCCCGGAGCCTCGATCAACGCTCGCGCTCGGCCGTGATCGCCCGCCGCGACCGCGCCCCGAACGCTGGATCAGCCGCGCTCTTCGCGATCCACGCGCGGCGGATCCGCATGAGCGCGTCCGCCGGGAGCCGGAGCTCGCGCAGCGCCTCCGCCGCCGCCCCCCGCTCCGCGGCGACGACGAGCCGCGCGTGCTCCTCGACCGCGATGGCGCCCCGCACCGCTTCGAGCTGCGCCACGTACGCCGCGTCGTAGGCCGACAGCAGGTTCCGCTTGCCGCGCGCCCCTTCGGCCTCGATCTCGTCGAGCCAGCGCGCGTGGAGCCCTTGCCATGCCTCGTGCGACAGCCCCGCCGCCGAGAGGATCTCTTCCGCGGCGTCCGGCCGCCACGCGAGCTCGGCCGCGATCCTCGCGCACCGCTCGATCGGGTACGCGTCGCACGGCGGCAGCGGCGCCGCCGCGCCCGCGCACGGCAGGAGCGCCCCCTGCGACGCGCCGGTGGGCGCACCGGCCGCGCTCACCGCGACACCGTCGAGGGGGTCGTCGTCCGCGATGGCCTGGCGCGCGGCCGACCCCCCGGCCGGAGCCGCGACCACAGCGCCATCCGCCGGCTCCCAGCTCGGCTCACCGGCCGGAGCCGCCGCCGCGGCGCCGCTGGCCGGCTCCCAGAGCGGCTCACCGGCCGGAGCCGCCAGCGCGGCGCCGCTGGGCGGCTCCCAGCTCGGCGTCACGACGGCTGCCGCCGCGGCGCCGCTGGCCGGCGCGTCGTCTGCGGCCGACCGGAACGGCAAGGCCGCCTGCTGCCTGACGCTGGGCATCGCCGTCTCCGCGAAAGCGCCCAGCTCCGGAGCGATCCGGACGACGCCCGCCTGCTGCGGGTGATCGAGCGCGACGTGCCCGCGCCACATGAGCATCGCGGTCCCGCGATCCGCGTCGAGGATGAGCGTGTCGCACCGCATGCGCACGTCCTGCGACCAGCCGCTGTCCAACGTCGCGGTCGCGCGCGGCGCGGCCACCTGCAGGCTCGTCACGAGCCGCGCGAAACGGGGGTGGAGGTTCTCCAGCGCGATGCGCTCGTCGCCCGCGAGCTCCCGCAGCCGCTGATCCGGCGGCGCGGCGTTGAAGTAGGCAATGTCGAAATCGTCCGGGAGCGGCCGCTCGCTCCACCGCGCAGGATCCCACGTCGCCGCGTGGCGGTGCAGGAGGGCCGCGCGCCCGGGCCAGGTCGGCGCGATCGGCCCGAAGCCGACGGGAGGCACGTCGCGGTCGTGCGCGAGGGGCAACCCGACCGGGACGAGGTTCGGCAGCGCGACGCGGCCCCACGGGTCGGCGACCGCGCTCGATCCGGTTCGAACGCCGACGGGGTTCGCGGTGCCCGGCCCGCCCGCGGCGCGCTCCCAGCGGAGCGGCATCTCGACGAAACGCGTGGGGCCCGTGACCGTGCCGTCCGGCGTGAGGAAGCGGTCGCCGAACACCCAGAGCGCCTTGTCCACCTCGCCGACGGCGAGCCGCGCCACGAGCGACGTCACGGGAGCGCCCTCGGGCGCGCGCGCGTGGCCCACGAGGAGCACCTCTGGCCAGCGCTTCGCGGGGGCGAGCGCGCTCGCGACGACGATGCGCCCGAGCTCATCGACCGGCGCCTCGCCCGCGTCGCCGCCGCTGGCGCCGAGGATCCGCGACACCCCCGGGACGAGCGCGAAGGTCGCCCTGCATACCACGGTGAGCGTCCATGCGTCGCTCCTCGGCCGCCAGAGCACGGAGCTCGCGCGGAACGGGTCGTAGGCGATCACGTCCATGGGGCGCAAAGGAGAAGGACCCGCGATCTTTTGCGCCGTCTCCTTCTCCGGTCAATCTCCAAAACCGGCAGCGCCGGACACCGGACGAGGCGAGGCGCCATCGACAGCGCAGCCTGAGAAAGCCGAGCAGCGCCCTCCAGCGTGCCGACCGGCCCCGCGCCGCGCGAAGCGCTCCCGCGCGCTGTCCGAAGCGGGTATTCTCGGGCGAGCGTGAACGGACAGCGCCGCGCGCCAGCTCCAGCTCCCCAGGTCCGCTCCAGCGCGGCGCGCGGGCCGGAAACCGGCGCTCGGCGGCCTCCCGACGGCGCCCCGCGTTCCAGGAGAGAGCTCCATGACCAGCACCGTTGACAAGAGCGACGTGTTCCTCATCCCGATGCCCGGCAAGCGCGTGGCGCGCATCCCGGTCGCGGTCCTCGAGCGTTACCTCGACGAGGCCACGCGCGTCGTGCACGACCCCGCCGAGCCGGAGAGCGACGTCACAGCCCACGGGATGTCCGTCGACCCCGCGACGGGCGCGAGCGTCTGGCACACCGAGTGGGAGCTCGGCCCTTGCGACTACACCGACGAGAGCGGGTTCCCGCAGAGCGCCTACGCCTGGCACCGCCACCCGCTCGGGACCGAGTACACCGAGATCTACCAGAAGTGAGCGCGCCCCGGCCGGCCGTGCCCCGCTCCTGCCCGCGCGCACCTCGCGCTCCACGCGCGCTCCACGCGAAAGCTCGCCCGCGCGGCCTGCGCCGCCCACGCCTGCCGGGCGCGCCGCTCCTCGCGGCGGCCGCCGGCGCGCTCCTCCTCGCCTCGCTCGCCCCGGCCTGCATCGAGCGCGGCTATCCCCTCGCCGGGAGCGGGCAGGTCGAGCTCCGCGCCGACGTCGCCGGGCCGCTGTTCGCCGCCGACACGCTCGACGAGGCGGGCAAGCCGGTGCTGCCCCGCCAGAGCCCCTGGCGGACCGCGGTCTCGCTCAAGCTCACCGAGGCGAACGAGCCGGCGTACGGCGGCTACGTCGAGGTCCGCGCCGTCCCGAGCGAGGCGCTCGCGCTGCACCCCGTGGAACGCGACCAGGAAGCCGGGGCCTCGTGCGGCGTGAAGGACGGCGCGTTCCGCTGCACCGCCGGAACCCAGGGCTACGCCCGCTTCACGGCCGCCTCGGAGGGCGACTGGTCCGGCGAGGCGCGGCTCGTCGTCTCGTGGGCCGACCGCACCGAGGAGCTCCCGATCACGATCCTCCCCGCGGGCTTGCCGGAGGACGCCGCCAACTTCGCGCTCATCGCGGGGGGCCTCGGCGACAGCGACCGGGTGCTCGCGACCTACGTCCCCCTCATGTGCACGATCGGCCCCCTTCCGGACGATCTCGGCGCCACCTGGCGACCGGGCGCGATCCGGGCGCGCGAGGCGCGCGTCCGCGCGTCGCCTCCCCTGAACGCGCCGGGCGTCGTCGAGCACGCGCCCGTGATCATCGAGTCGCTGCACAGCGAGGCCGCCCTCTCGCTCACCCCCGATTGCCTCGAGCGGACCTCGCGCCTGCGCGTGCTGCTCGGCGCGACCGGGGAGAGCCCGCCCTTCATCCTGTGCTTCAGCGACCTCGGCGGCGAGGTGAAGATCGCCGTGAGCTCGGGGCAGAAGGCGCTCGACCCGATCCCCTCGCTCACCGTCGACCCCGAGCCGCGCCTGCTCCGCGTGCGCGCCCTCCGGAGCGTCGTCGCCGCGGGGACGCCCGGCGATCTCTTCGAGGTGAGCGCCTACAACGCCGAGCGCGTGCGCATCGCCGTCCCCGTCGACCTCACCGTCGGCGACGACCAGGTGATCGCGCTCGGCGGGGCGTCGGTGACCCTGCGCGGCGAGGACAGCGAGGCGACGATCATCCAGGGCGTCGCTGTCGCGCCGGGGACGACGACGCTCCGTGTGACGCCCCGCCTGCTCGCGAGCCCCGAGTGCTCGTCCGAGCCCGTCACCGTCACGCCGGAGCAAAAGCCGGAAGAGGACGCCGAAGAGGACACCGAAACGGAGACTGAGCCGGAGCCCGAGCCGGGCGCCGGAGGGGGAGGCTCGCCGTGAGCGCACGCAGATCCGCCACGTTCCTGTCGGCCGTGGCGCTCGCGCTCGCGATCGCCGCGCCCGCCACCGCGCCGGCGCAGGACGATCCCGAGACGGACACCGGGGAGACCGGAGAGGAGACGCCGGAGCCGGCCACCACCCTGAGGCGCCCGACCGACGCGGGGCCGATGGCCGTCCCCGCCGACTTCGGCGGCAGCCTGCAGGTCGTGCGCGCGCCGGCGGGCACGGCCAGCGCCGCGTCGTCGGCCGGCGGGCCCGAGATCTTCCCGGACGCGCGCCGCGTCTGGATGAGCGTCCGCGACACCGATCCGGTCCCGATCGAGGCCGCGCGCCGCGGCGGCCGCTGGCTGTGCAGCGGCGGCGGCTGCGCCGCGCAGACCGGCGATCCCGGGCAGAGCCCGATCGGCGACCAGATGCTGCGCTCGATCAAGCTCCAGACCCCGACGCTTCCCCTGCCGCTCACGGTGTGGGGGCGGCTCACCGAGGACGGCCAGCGCCTGCTCGATTTCGACCCGGTGCTGCTCGGCCGCCGCTCGTACCGGCACGTCTGCGCCTACCGCCCGGTCGCCGACGCCCCGCGGTCTCCCGTGGGCGCGCCCGCCGCGCCGGCGCCGCTGTCACCGCTATCGCCCGATCGCGTGGACGTCTGCCGCGACGGCCGGCCCGAGCCGCCGCCGGCCGACGCGGGCGAGCTCACGCTGGGCATGCAGTGGCCGAAGCAGTCGGAGATGGCCGATTTCCACTACCTCGCCATCGTCGACAGCTGCGGCAACGCCCGTGTGCAGCCGTTCCAGCGCACGTTCACCGTGCCGGTCCTCGAGGTCGCCTCGGGCGGCTGCGGGCGCCCCGATGGCAAGGTCCTCCGCGTCTTCCCGGGCGGCGGCTGGCTCCGGGTCACCGCCTTCAACCTCCACGCGCCCGCGGCGGCCAACGTCGTCAACGCGACGTACCGGGTCACCGTCCCGCCGCTCGAGAACCTCGTCGAGTCGAACCCCGCGCGGCTCCTCTTCCCCGATCCGCTCGCCGACGACCTGAAGGTCGACTGCGGCCCCACGCCGATCGCGCCCCGCGCCGACGCCGGGAGCCTCCCGCCGCCCGGGAGCGCCCGTCCGCCCGGGCCGCGTGGGGCGTCCCCTGCCCCGCCGGCGGGCCGGGGACCTGCGCGCGCGAATGGACAGCTCCAGGGCGGCGCAGGCGCTGGCCAGCGGCCTCCGACGGCGGCGCAGGCCGGTCCGACGGCGCAGGCCGGCGCGGCGAAGCAGGCCCCGCCTCCGGCGAAGGCCCAGCCGCCGGCCGGGCTGCCGCCTCCTCGCCGGGCGCCCGACGTCGATCCATCGCGCCCCGGGCCGCAGCCGCTCGCGCACGGCGCGGTCGTCATCTCGCCGGCGCCGCTCCGGCTGGGCAACTGCCGGATCCGGCTGACGGGCCAGGCCAAGCACCGGCTCGTGGCGCCGCTCGCGCTCCACGTCTCGCTGACGCGCACCGATCAGATGCGGAGCGGCACGCCGATCGAGCTCCTCCAGAACGGCACGTGGATCGTCACGCCGAGCAGCGCTGAGTTCCCGCTCCCGCCGCTCGCCGAGGACTTCGACGGGGACGCGCGGCTCCGGCTGGCCGTCTACAGCGATCCGCTGAGCCCGCAGGGCAAGGTGGTGCTCGTCTCCGACGCGGGCCGCGTCGCGAGCTCGCTGCGCTCGAGCGAGCCCGGCGAGCCGGAGCGCGCCCGGCGCCTCGTGGGATCGGTGGCGATCCACTCGGTCCCGCTGTGCGGCGAGGACAACTTCCAGACGCTCGAGGCCGCGGGGACCTGCTTCCGCGCGTACCTCACCGTCCCGGCGATGCTGGCGACGCTGCAGGTCACCCGCGCGCCGTGGGTGGAGAAGCCCCTCGTCACGCGCAGCGTGCTCAGCGCCGTCGGCGTCGCGCTCGCGATCGACCGCTACGACCCGGTGGAGCGCCGGGCCTTCCCGATCGCGGCGCAGCTCGGCGGCTTCGTGCAGACGCTCGGCGAGGGGCGGGTCGGCCTCCTCGGCTACGTCGGCGTCGCCCCGACGATCCCCATCCTCGGCTCGGGCGGCAACACCACGTCGTTCGGCTTCCTGGCGGGGCTCGGGCTGGAGTACATCACCAACGAGGCCGGGCCCGACGAGGGGCTCAAGCCCGCCGCGTTCGTGTCCGCGGTCGTGCAGGTGGGCCAGGCCGCCCCGCAGGTCTCCACGAGCGGCCGGGCGAGCTTCGGCACCTACGCCGGCGACTGAGCCGCCGCGGCGCGGGGCGCGCGGCGGCCCGGCCGCCCGCTCACCGGGGGTTCAATATCGTGTCCAGCTCCTCGATCGCCTGCCGCTGGATCGCTGTATCGAGCCGCGCCTCCTCGAGCAGGGCGCGCGCCTCCGGGTAACGCCTCGCGATCACGAACGCCCGGATCCAGAGCACCTTGCGCTCCGACGCGAAGAGGGTGTTCGGCATCTCGCGCTCGTAGCGCTGGAGCGCCGCGATCGCCCGGTCCGGATCGCGCGCCTGCAGCGCCTTGGTGACCGCGTCGAACAGGGCGATGTCGTGATTGCTGCCGGGCCCGTCGATCTCGATCTTGAGCTTCTCGATCGTCTCGGCGGCGACCGGCGCCGGCGCGCGCTCCCCCCGGTCAGGCGGCGGCACGCGCGCGCGCCGCTGGGCCGGGGGGCTCCGCCGCGGCGGCATGGCGGCGACGGGCGCCGGGGCCGCCGGCGGCGACGGCGGCTCGACGCGCGGCGCCGCCGGCTCGGCGGGCCGGCGCGGCGGCATGGCGGCGACGAGCGCGGGCGCGACGTGCCTCACCTCCTGCGGAGGCGGCGGCTCCGGGGCCTGGAGCGCGAGCCAGGCCGCCCCCGTGGCCGCCGCCGCCGTGGCCGCGACGGGCGCGGCCACGCTCAGGGTCGGCAGCTGGACGAGCTTCACGAGGCCCTTGAGCCACGTCGCGGCGTCGCTCAGCGCCTGGCCGACGCCCCCGGCGGCGTTCCCGGCGCTGCCCGCCTTGAGCGCCCCCACCGACTCCTGCACGCCGCGGAGGATCGAGATCCGGACGTCGTCGGGCACGCGCGGCGAGATCCGCGCGGTGGCGAGGATCGCCGCCAGATCCAGGGGCAGCACGAGGCGAGAGCCCTCCCTCTTCCGGTCCTCGCGCCGGCGCTTCAGCAGGATGTCGTGGAACAGGCGCATGGCGCGCGCGCGCCACTTGTACGCGGTGGACAGCGGGATGCCGCGCTGCTGCGCGAGATCCGCCATCGAGGTGCAGTGGAGATCGTGCCCGACCAGGATCCAGTGCGCATCGGCGTCGAGCTTCTGCATGAGCTCCAGCACGACGAGCCGCTCCTGATCCGAGATCAGCAGCTCTTCCGAGGTCTTGGCGGGGTCGATGAGGGGAGGGAGCTCGTCGTCGGGCACGAGCTCTTCGTAGCGGTGCTGGGCCCGCTGCAGGTAGTGCGAGGCCGTGTGGACCGTGATCCTGTTCAGCCAGCGCTCGGGCCGGGAGATCTCGGGGTTGTATCTGTCGAAGCTGAGGTACGCCGCGAACAGGACCTCCTGCGCGAGGTCCTTGCGATCACGCAGCGGGACCCCCAGCCCCGTCAGCCAGCGCCCTACGAGCGCGGAGGTTTGCTCACGAAAGAGAAGCTCGAAAGCGCGCTCTTTTTCAGGTGGGCCGCCTTGGCCCGGACGTCGAGGTCTTGTCATACACAAGTCCAGTTCCGGGCACGGACGGGAGATTGCCGCCCGAAGCAGGCCGCGCGCGACGGACGGGGGGCCGGACGGCTGCTCACGGGCGCCAGGAGGCCGGAAATCCCGCAGAATCCTCGCGAGAACGGGGCGCAATGGCGCTCCGGATCCATCCGATTATAGAATAGCATTCTGTAGAATAATTCATGCAGCGAATGGGTCGTACCGCACCCAGGTTGCGGCGCGAGGAGGCGCCGGGACGCCCCGGCTCGCCGGGGATTCCGGGTGCGCCCGCGCGCGACTCGAGGCAGGCTGCGCCCCCGCTCCGCGGATCCAGCGCATGAAGCTCACCGACTTCTCTCTCGCATCGATCGCGGCGAGCTCGCGCCGCAACACCATCCGCGACGTCTGGGACAAGCTGAGCCCCCTGCCGGGGGGCAAGCGCCTGTTCAGCCGGCTCATCGGCGCGATGGCCCCGTACACGGGGACGATCCGCGCCGAGGTCGAGGTCCTCGAGCGGGGGCGCGCGGAGGTGTCGATGCGCGACCGGCCGGGGCTGCGCAACCACCTCCGCTCGGTGCACGCCGTCGCGCTCGTCAACCTCGCCGAGCTCACCGGCAACACGGCGCTGTCCTACGCGCTGCCCGACGACGCCCGGTTCATCGTCGCGGGCCTCTCGATCGAGTACGTGAAGAAGGCCCGCGGGACGATCCGCGCCGTCTGCGAGTGCCCTCTCCCGGAGACCAGCGAGCGCAGGGAGTACGATATCCCGGTGAGCCTGCGCGACGCGACGGGGGCCGAGGTCGCCCGCGCCGTCCTCCGCAGCCTCGTCGGTCCGAAGAAGCACCCCTGAGCTCGGCGCCGCGCCGCCCTTACCGAGCCCCCCGGCGCTCCCGACCCCCGCAGTCCGGCAAAGCGCCACGCGCCGGAGCCCCCCTGTACTCCAAAGCACGCTGCGCTGCGGCGGAGCCCTAAGCTCCGGAGCAGACGTGTGCTCCAAAGCACCTTGCCGGCCGGAGCAATCCTGTGCTTCGGAGCAATCCTGTGCCCGCGAGCACACGGGGAGCTCAGCTGTCGCCTGACCTCCCCTGAAGCGTCTCACCCCGCCCCACACCGCGCCAGAGCGCGGACAGAGGGTTCGAGTCAACACGCTCGACAAAGCGCTTCCAGGGTGTTTCGATTCTTCTCATGAGGAACCGGTCAGCGATGGTGGCGCTCGCCGCGACGGGGATCAGCGTGATCTTCGCGGCGTGCGGGGGGGCCGACGGCTCGGTCTCCGCCGGCGGAGCCGGCGGAGCGGGCGCCGGGGCCAGCTCGGGGACAGGCCCGGGGAATGGCACGGGGAACGGCCCGGGAACAGGCGGAGCGACGAGCACCGGAGTTGGCACCGACGGGCCTGGAGAGATCACCACCGGGCCAAGCAGCGGCGCCGGCGAGGGCGCCGGCGGCGAGGCGTCGTGCGCCGGGGAGACGAAGACGGCGGAGCTCGTGCCGCTCGACCTCTACATCATGCTCGACTCGTCGGGGTCGATGAGAGATCGGCTCGCGACGGGCGGCACCAAGTGGACCGCCGTGACCGACGCGCTCGAGGCCTTCTTCACCGACCCCAAGTCGGAGGGGCTCGGCGTCGGGCTCCAGTACTTCCCTCTGCTGAACGCCGGCCAGCCCATGAGCTGCAGGACCCACGAGGAGTGCGGCGTCAGCGGGCCGTGCGCGCTCCGGGCCTGTCGCAGCTCGTTCGACGCCCGCACGGGCATCCAGGTCTGCGTCACCGACGCGGACTGCCCGGACGACGACGCGTGCATCGACATCGGCGTATGCTCCCAGAACAGCAACATCGTCTGCGGCGACATCGGCGAGCGCTGTCCCAACCGCGCGGGCACGTGCAACAAGGTGACCCGGAGCTCCTGCGCGCATCCGTACTCGTGCGTCACCGAGGACTACGCGACGCCCGCCGTCTCGATCGCGCCGCTCGACGCCGCCTGGGCCGACGAGCTCATCGGGTCGATCGACCGGACGTTTCCCGACGGAGGCACGCCCACCGCCGGCGCCCTGTCCGGCGCGATCGCCCAGGCCCGGGCCCACGCCCAGGCGAACCCGACCCACAGGGTCGTCACCGTGCTCGCCACCGACGGGATGCCCACCGAGTGCAACCCCACGTCCGCCGACGGCATCGCGGAGATCGCGGCCGAGGGGCTGGGCGGCTCGCCGAGCATCTCGACCTTCGTCATCGGCGTCTTCGGCAGGGACGACGACGGCGCCCAGGCCACGATGAACCGCATCGCCGAGGGCGGCGGGACGACGTCGGCCTACTTCATCGACACGAGCTCCGACGTGACGCAGGCGTTCCTCGACGCGCTCAGCGAGATCCGCGGGACGAGCCTCGCGTGCGAGTACCAGGTCCCGGCGCCGTCCGCCGGGCAGACGCTCGATTACGGCACGCTCAACGTCCAGCACACGCCGCCGGAGGGCGCCGACCCGTCGACCATCTTCTACGTGGCCACCGAGGCGCGCTGCGACGCGACCGCCGGCGGCTGGTACTACGACGTCGACCCCGCGACCGGCGGCACGCCGACGAAGATCGTGATGTGCCCCGCGACGTGCACCCACTTCCAGGCGGGCGGGCAGGTCCAGCTCCAGGTCGGCTGCAAGACCGAGATCCCGCCGATCAACTGAGCCCTTCCCGCCACCTCGCCGGCGCCACGCGCCCCCCATGGCTCGCGCGCGCGGCCGGTAGTTGGTGGCGCGTGGCGCGTGGCGCGCGGCGCGTCAGGCGTCGAGCGCCGCCGGCCGCGCGGCGGCGGACGGGCCGCGGGTGCGCAGCCAGAAGTACGCCGCGGACGCGGTGAACAGGGCCCCGCAGACGAGCGCTGTCGCGTAGCTGAAGCCGAGGAAGAACTCGAGCCACGAGCGCTTCGCCTGGCCAAAGCTCTTGTAGAGCAGGAGCGCCACGCTCCCGAGGTAGCCGAAGGCGTCGGCCGCGGTGATCAGGAATCCCGCCGTCGCCACCGAGCCCACGGCCGCGATGAGCCGGTCGAAGAGGACGCAGTTGTACGGGACGTACCCCACGTAGAGCCCGAGCCCGACGCTGATCATCCAGGCGACGGGGCCGATGACGCCCGCCTGGTAGAGCGCGGTGCTCAGCCCCGCGAGCGCCGCCCCGGCGACCATGACGCCGTGGATCGCGGCGAGCGCCGCGCGGTTGTTGCGGATGCCGATCATCACCGCGACCGAGAGGAGCGCGCCGATCGCCACGGGGATCTCGGCCGTCGTCAGGATGGCCGGCTGGTCGGTGTAGCCGAGGGCGTCCCAGATCTCGCGGGCGAAGTTGTCCCGGAAATCGCGGTAAGCGGTGAGGACGACGTAGCCGAGGACGAGGGTCGCGAGCCCGCCCGCGTTCGCGAGGACGAACGCGCGCCGCGCGGCGCGGTCCATGGGCGCGCGCCGGGTCCGGAGCGCCTCGTCGTCCACCGAGGGCGGCGGGATCTGCGCGAGCATCCACACCGAGAGGAGCAGCGGCGGGAAGAAGAGGGCCCCCGTCACCGCGGGCATCCACACCTCCGGGACCCCCCAGCCGAGCGTGACTTTGCCAACGGTCTTTACGAAGCCGCTCGCGACGATGAAGCTGGCGCAGAGGCCCGCGCCGAGCAGATCGCTCACGCGGCGCCCCTCGAGGAAGCCGAAGACGAGCCCCCAGACCATGCCGAGGGGCAGGCCGTTCAGCGCGAGGAAGACGGCGGCGTACGGCGCAGGCGCGAGCGCGAACAGGACGAGCGCGACCTCGCTCACCCCGATGCACGCGAGGATGGCGAGCGCGCGCCGCTCGGGCGGCATCTCGGAGACGATCTTGATGCCAAGGAACTTGGAGGCGCAGTACCCGAGCACCTGGGCGATGATGTAGAGGCTCTTCAGATCGAGCGCGGGCAGCAGCGGCAGCGCGACCATCCCCTTGTAGGAGCCCACCGCGAACGGCTTGCGGAAGGCGTACATGCAGAAGTAGGTCGAGAACGCGGCGATCACGGCGAAGGCCGTGAACACCGGCGCAGGGGCTCGCTCGAGCCATTTCGTCACGCTTCGCTGCTGGGCCGGCATGGGAGCTCCGAGGAAGGCGCGAGGGTAATCGCGGCCGCGCGGCGCGCGCATGGTTTTTCGGTGAGGAGCGGGCCGGACTGCCGCCCGCACACGAACACGCGAACCGCGGATCTCGCCGTGGCCTGCAGAGCGTCCGGCCGGTATGCCGCGATGGTCGCATTTTTCGCCTTCCGCCCTGCTCATTCTTCTCCCGGCTCGTGTCGCGGCTCGCCCCTCGTCGCTCCGGTCCTCGCTCTTCGTCTCTCGCGCCCCTCATGGGGCGCCCGCGGGCGTGCGGCGTTCGAGGAAGCTCATCGGCGATCGATGAAGCGGGCTCATCCGCGCAGTGATGGTCGAGATCGGATGGCCTGAAGTCGACACATCGGCGAGCGACGCCGGCGCGCGGCCCGGAAAGTCATGTGAGCCCGTCCGTCGGCTCCCGGGTCACCCTCAGGGGAAGCCCTAAGTCATGATGTCGTCACTGTGGCACAACGTCTCTGTGAGACGATTTGGTCGCTCCGGCATGGGGCGCATCGCGCCTCGCAGCGGGCCTGACGGGGCGAAATCTCCCTGAAAACGGAGCGAAATACCGCCCTCGCCGTCCTGGAACACCCCTTGCGATGTGCGATGACGGATCGCGCCGGGGCGTCGGGGCCCTGGATCTTCAGCCCACGCGGCGCCGGACAGGCACGCACGACCGGCGGCCCGATACGGCTGTCCTCCCGCACGCTCGTGCGTCGCCCGAATGTAGACCGAGCGTCGGCTGGATCACCGGAGAGGAGCGGCCCAGTTTCGCTGCCGTGTCGCTCTCCTCGCAAGAAAGGCGGAGGAGTCATGCCGAATCGTCAGGGATGGATCGACGAGGAACATAACGATGCGCCGGGGCGCGACGACGAGCGGTTTGGGTCAACCCCGGGTCAGCGGGGCGATGAGCGATATCGTGGCGAGCGCGGAGCGAGCGGGGATGCTAGTTACGGGCATCGTGGCAACTACGAGCAAGTCCTCCAGCGAGACGATCGGCGCCATTCCCGCGGAGGTCACGATGATCTCCGCGGTCGCCCCGATCAGCGAGAGTCTGTCGGACGCGGCCACGAGGGCGAGCGCGACGGCGAGGGCGACCCGAGCTGGCGCGGCCAGGGCGGGGAACGCGGCTGGGAGGTCCGACAGGATCGCGCCTGGGGGCAGCGCGAGGACGCCCGGCGTGAGGACTGGGGCGGCCAGCGTGATGACTTCCAGCGAGGAGGTCGCGACGATCTTGACGCCAGGCGCGGCCACGGCGGCGGCCAAGGCGGCTTCGGCGGCGGCCAGGGCGGCTTCGGTGGCGGCCAGGGCGGTCACGGCGGCCAAGGTCACTTCGGCGGCGGCCAGGGCGGCTACGGCGGCCAAGGCGGCTTCGGCGGCGGCCAAGGCGGTCACGGCGGCGGCCAGGGCGGATTCGGCGGCGGCCAGGGCGGCTTCGGTGGCGGCCAGGGCGGCTTCGGTGGACAGGGCCGCTTCGGCGGCCACGGCGGAGAGGGATCCGGCCGCGGCCAGGGCGGATTCGCCGGTGGCCAGGGCGCCTATGGCGATGAGGGCAGACAGGGCCGCTTCGGCGGACAGGGCCGCTTGGGCGAACAGGGTGGCTTCGGCGGACAGGGGCACTTCGGCGGACAGGGTGGCTTCGGCGGCGGCCAGGGCGGTTATGGCGCCGGTCAGGGCTATTTCGGTGGCCAGGGCGGCTTCGGCGGACAGGTTGGCCAGGGCGGCTTCGGCGGACAGGGCCACTTCGGCGGCGGCCAGGGCGGTGAGGGCGGCCTCGGAGGCCAGGGTGGATTCGGTGGCCAGGGTGGATCTGGTGGCGGCCAGGGCGGCTTCGGTCGCCAGGGAGGCCTGGGCGGAGTCCAGCACGAAGGATACGGAGCCCGCGGCGGCCTCCGGCAGTGGGCCGACGACGAGCGCGGCTGGAACGAGCGGCCAGGACAGCAACGCGGGTACGAAGGCCACGAGTCGTCCTTCGACGGCGATCAAGGCCCTTCCCCTCGGCCCTACGGCGGACAGGGATCCGGCGGACAGGCCTCAGGCGGCCGCAGCTTCCTCCAGACCGTTCGACAGGGCGGCGGGCCCGGCGGCTCGCGTGGTCGCCCGCCCAAGGGGTACAAGCGCTCGGACGAGCGGATCCGCGAGGACATCTGCGATCAGATCTCCGATCAGCCGGACCTCGACGCGAGCGACGTCGAGGTGAAGGTGCAGAGCGGCGAGGTCATCCTCTCCGGGACCGTCCGCGAGCGTCGCGTGAAGCACCAGCTGGAGGCGCTCGCCGAGCGGATCTCGGGCGTGGTCGACGTGCGGAACGAGATCCGGCTCTACCGCGAGCAGCAGCAGGGCGAGGCGAGGACGAGCGCGGGGTCGTCGTCGAGCGAGCGCGCGGCCGCGAGCACGAGCGGCGTCACGGCGGGCTCCGCGACCTCCATCGGCGCGACGTCACCCCCGGAGACGAAGAACAACGAGTCGCGCCGGAACGCCTCCTGAGCGCCGGCGCGAAGGGCCGAGGCGGGCGGGCCGCCGTGCGGCGGTCGATCGCAGGCCGAGCGCGCGGCACACGTGGCGGCGGGAGCCGCCGCGGCCACGCCTAGAACAGCGATCATGTTGAAACCCGGAGAATTTTCACAGGGAGGCGAGGAGGCGGGGAGGAAGAAAGAAAATGAATTTCTCCCTCTTGCCGTCTCTCGCTCCCCGCCTCCCCGTCTCCCTGTGAAATTCCTGCTTTTCTCGGGGTTTCAACCCGTTTGTCGTTCTATCCGCCGCAGCCGCCGTGGGTGTCCTCGCCGCCGCCGCCTGCATTGCCCCCACCGCCTTCGTTGCCCCCGCCACTCCCGTCGCTCTCGTCACCGCAGCTGACCACCCACAACCCGGTCGGTCCGTCGCAAGTGGCACTCACTGTGCCACACTCGCGCTTGTAGCTGCACGGCCCCACGCCGTAGTAGGAACTGCAGTCCGTTTCGTTCTCGGGCGCCGTATCGGGACATGCGGTGCAGTGCTCGACCCACACGCCGTCGGTGCAGGTGACGCTGCAGGGGGAGCAGGCGTAGTCGCAAAGCTCGCCCTCGTTCGCGCAGCGCGCCCCCGGCGGCGCGCCCCCTCCTGAGAAATCACACGCGACGGGGGCGTCGCCACCGGTCGAGGCGCTGGACGACGTGGTCTCCTCGGGCGTGTCGCCAGCGCCGCTCGATACGCTGGAGGACTGGGGCTCGTCGGGCGTGCCGCCCCCCGAACCTCCGCCGGAAGGCTGCTCGACCGCGTCGGAGCAGGCGAACACAGGAAGGAGCGCGAGGGGAATGAGCCATCGGACAAAGGTCTTCATGCCGCCCCTTCAGCAACGGATGTGCCAGCCTGATGTGCCAGCACAAATCGTGGATTTCCGAGCGCGAGACGATGAGACTGCGCCAGGGTGAGCCGATTGCTGCTGTATCGACGGCACATCGGGCAGCGTGCGGAGCGCGTCCTCCACGCCCTGAATCTTCGCGCCACCGCGAGCAACAGAAGGCCGCGGAGGTCATCGGGACATGAGATCGATCGGAAGGCTGGGGAGCGCCGCTGCCTGCGGGTTCGTGACACTTTGCGCGGGCGTCGCGTCGGCGGCCAGCGCGCCGTCCTGGGAGAGCGTGTCGCCGATGATCACCCCGCGGGGCGAGCACACAGCCACGGTGCTCCAGGACGGCAGGGTGCTCGTCGCGGGTGGATACCCGGAGCTGGACGGACCGCCCTACACGACGAGAGAGGCGATGAGCCTCAACGCAGTCGAGATCTACGACCCGGCGACCGGGACATGGTCGCCCGCGGCGCCGCTCCTCCAGGCCCGCAGCGGACACGCGGCCATCCTGCTGCCAGACGGCCATGTCCTCGTGGCCGGCGGCAGGATGATGAACGCACAGGCGCAGGGAACCTCCCTGTCTTCGGCCGAGATCTACGACCCGATGAGCGACACCTGGACGCCTGCAGGGCCGCTGTCGATAGCGCACCCCGCGCCCTCGATGATGCTCGCCGGCGGCAGGCCGGTGCTCGTCGGGCTGGCCTGGCAAGACGTCTACGACGAGTTCGATGGCCAGTTCGTGCTGCACTATTACCAGAACGCAGCCATCTACGACCCGGAGTCGCGCGGCTGGACGGACCTTCCGCACTGCGACGCCGTGGACCGGTGGGTGAGGCTGCCTTACAGGCCCCAGCCTGTGAGCGCGACCCTGCTTCCCAGGACGGCCGCGTGATGGTGGCCGGAAGCGGCTGCAGCCTCTATGACCTGGAGACCCAGCTCTGGACCTGGGAGCTGGGCGCCGTGAAGCCGACGACCGAGCTTGCGTATCCCGGCGCGACGACGCTCCCGGGCGGCGGGGTCCTGATCGTCGGAGGCACCCTCCCCGCCGGCCCGGCCCCGGAGATTCACGCCTTCTCGCAGCTCTACCTGCCGCAGGACGACCGCTGGGAGCCGACCCCGGGACCGTATGCTCCGGCATCGAGCCCGTGCGGGCAGGACTCCTCGGGTATCCAGGGGATGCGCACCTCGCTGCTCCCGAGCGGAAAGGTGCTGTTGACCGGAGGCGCGGAGCCCTGCAGGCCCGCGGGCTCGACAGCGTCCGTCGTTCCTTTCTATGCGACCCAGGCGCTCTTCGATGAGGCGACCCTCTCCTGGTCGAGCCTCGACCTCGCGCCGCCCGTGACCATGGCGCGCGCCTACCATTCCTCGACGCGGCTCAACGACGGCAGCGTGCTGATCGCCGGCGGCTACGTCGACGCCGCGACCGCCACGGCGTCTGCCGTGCTCTTCCGCGAGCGCTCGCCGCTCGGCGAGACCTGCGACGCCGACAGCGACTGCGGGAGCGGCTTCTGCGTGGACTCGGTCTGCTGCGAGGCGGCCTGCGCCGGCCCCTGCGACGCCTGCGCGGCGGCCTCGGGCGCATCGCAGGACGGCGTCTGCACCCCCCTCACGGGCGTCGCCTGCGACGACACGGACGCGTGCGTCGTCGGGGGTGTTTGCGAGGCGGGCGCGTGCGTCGACGGCGCGGCCGCGCCGGACGGGACGCCGTGCAGCGACGGCGACGTGTGCTCCGCGGCGAGCGCTTGCGTGGGCGGGGCCTGCGTGGGGTCGAGCCTCGCGGTGTGCCTGCCCGTCGATGACTGCCATGAAGCGCCGGTGTGCGACCCCGCGGCGGGGTGTGCGGCGCCCGCGTCCGCGAAGCCGGACGGTGCGCTCTGCGATTTCCCGGGCTCCGCCGAGAGCTGGCAGGCGACGGGGCGGATGGGCGTCCTCCTCAACCTGCCTGCGGCCACGCTGCTCCAGGATGGGACGCTCCTCATGATCGGGTTCGGCGAGACAGGGAATCCGCCGCGTGCGGGCGATGTCTGGCTCCGCTATGACCCGAGCACGGGCTCGTGGCAGCCCCCCGAGAAGCTGAACGCGCCGAGGCGCCCGACGAGGCTGGTATCGCTTCCGGACGGGACGGCCCTGGGGATCGCCGATGGCCCGCTCCGGCGCCCCTCGCAGACGGTGCGATTCGACCCTGCGACGGGCGTGTGGACGCCGGCCGCGCCCACCATCGTGTCGCGCTCTATGGCCGACGCGACGGTCACGCCGCTCGCGGACGGCCGGGTGCTCGTCGCCAGCGGCGACGGCAACGTCGACGGCGGCGGAGAAAAGGTCGAGATCTACGACTCCGCCACCGACACGTGGACCCTGGCAGCGCCCATGAACGTTCCGCGAAGCAACGCCGCGGCGACCTTGCTGCAGGACGGCAGGGTCCTCGTCACGGGCGGAGACAGGCAATCCCTGGAGGTGAGCGCGGAGATCTACGACGCGGCGACCGACACGTGGACAAGCGTCGCCTCGATGCAGTGGAGGCGCCGCCGCCACGCGGCAACGCTGCTTCTGGACGGCCGGGTGCTCGTCATCGGGGGACGAGTAGGAAACACCGGAGCCAACATGAAGACGGCCGAGATCTACGATCCGGCGAGCGACACGTGGACCCCGACCGGAGAGATGGTCGAGCCACGGGACTCCCCCCGCGCAGCGCTCCTCCCCGATGGCAGGGTCCTGGTGACGGGCCTCCCGTCCCCCTCCAGAGCCAAAGACGGTGCCTTCACGGCCGAGATCTACGACCCAGCGAGCGACACCTGGACGCTCGCGCCGGCGCTGGACGTGAGGGCTCAGAGCGCCGTGATGGAGCGGCTCCACGACGGCCGTATCCTGATCGCCGGCGGCAGTTCGGGGCATCAACGTCTCGACAATGCGTGGCTCTATGTCGCAGCGCAGCCGGCGTCGCCCGGGATGTGCCAGAGCGGCGCCTGCGTGCCGGGCGGAGGCGGGAGCGAGAGCGCTGGCGCGGGGGGCGGCAGCGACGGCGCCGGCGGCGGCACCACGGGCGAAGGCGGCGGGGCCGTGAGCGGCAGCGGCGGTGCAGGCGGCCACGGCGGCGGCGACGGGGGCGCTGGCGGCGAGGGTGGCGCTGGCGGCACAGCCACAGGCGGCCAAGGCGGTGACACCAGCCATCAAGGAGGCGCCACATCCACCACGACCAGCGCGGGCGGCGATGACTCCACGACCACCGGCGCCGGCGCGACGGGCACGCAGAGCAGCGGCGGCGGTGAGCTCCCGAGCGCAGCAGGAGGCTGCGCCTTCCGCACGGCGAACGGCCCTCAGGACGCACCGGCCTGGCTGCTCGCCCTCGGGGCGCTCGCCGCCACGCGGCTGCGCCGGCGCCTCGCAAGGCCCCGCCGCGCCGCCTGAGCTCTCGAGAGCACGTGCGCAAATCGCACTGTAGCTCGTCCCCACTCCCGCAAATCATTTCGTCCTCGCAAGAGCCAGGCGGATGGCGATGGCCGACGGCGGGCGTGCGCCCGCAGCGCCGTGGGCCTCGCGTCCGCCCCCGCGAGCCCGGTTGACTCGACTCGGTGACTCATCGACCATGTCGTCCATGGTCCCCTTCGTTGCCTTCATTCCGCTGTCGAACTGGCTGCGGGGCTTCGATCGCTACGGGATGCGTTACTCGAAGGCGTTGATCCGCGAATCGACCTTCCCCGACGCTTTCTACATGCTGAAGGAGGACGAACCCTTTGCGCCCGGGCTCGAGAAGGCGCGGAAGCTCGTGACGAGGCTCGGGCGGCCGAAGGATCGCGTCGTGGCGCTGCGGGCGCGGCTCCCCGTCGGGCCTGACGCGATGCGCCCGAACGACGTGACGGGCACGGGCGTCGGCTGGCGCTGGCCGTCGAGCGAGATCCCCTTGAGCGGCGTGGCGTGGGTCGATGCGCGTGGCGCCCTCGTGCCCACCCGGCACGAGGAGATCACCGCGGAGGCCTTTCGCCTCGATGACGCCGGCCTCATCGACTGGGCGAGATGCCAGCCGCGGAGCATCTCGGTGCTGCCCGTCGCGAATGCCTGCCAGGCGCGTTGCGCATTCTGCTTCTCGAAGGCGAGCGCCTCCGATCTCGCGCGCCAGCAGAGCGCCACGCTGGCGCGCTACCTCGACTGGGCGAGGCGCGCGAAGGAGCGCGGCGCCGAGCGCGCCGTCATCACCGGCGGCGGCGAGCCGACGTTGCTCGAGCCCGAACGGCTCCGCGCGCTCGTTCGTGGCCTGTCCGAGCTCTTCCCGAAGACCCTCCTCATCACGAACGGCGCGCGCCTCGACCTCGCGCAGGTCGAAGGGCTCCGGGACGCAGGGCTCACCACCCTCGCGGTGAGCCGGCACGGCGTGACGCGCGAAGACGACGCGCGCATCATGGGGATCGAGGTCGACTCCGGCGCGCTGGGGGGCGCGCCGGGCCTCCGCACGCGGGCCATCTGCGTGCTCCAGCGCGGCGGCGTCGACGACGCCGCGAAGGTGCGCGCCTACCTCGAACGGAGCGCCGGAGAGGGGTTTCAGGAGGTGTGCTTCAAGGAGCTCTACATCTCGAGCCTCTCGGAGAACCCGTGGGCGCCGAGCGCGGCCAACCGGTATTGCGAGGCCAACCAGGTGCCTCTCTCGCTCGTGCTCCACGCGCTCGCGGACCTCGGCTTCGAGCGATGCGCGGAGCTCCCCTGGGGGAGCCCGGTCTTCGAAGGAACCCTGGGAGGCCGCGTGCTCCGCGTGGCCGCCTACACCGAGCCATCGGTCGGCTGGGAACGGACTCATGGCATTGTCCGCTCGTGGAACGTGATGGCTGACGGGTCCTGCCTCGCCTCCCTGGAAGATCCGAGCTCCACGTTATGAAGCACGAAGCGTTTCTCGCGCGCCGCGCGGAGCTCAGGGCCACGCGTCCTTCGCTCGTCGATCTCTCGGAGCTCAACCTTTACAGGAGCCTCGCCCGTCTCTTCCCGGCCATCGCGCCCTCGACGCACCCGGAGGCACCGTATCGCTGTCACCTCGCGGAGCGGTTCCTCGCGCACCTCGAGCTCCCGCAGGCGCTCAAGCCGCGCACGCAGGTCAGCCACGGTATCCGTCGCTCGCTTCGCGCGTTGTTCGAGCTCCTCGCGAAGCGGGAAGCGCGCGTCGGCGTCCCCGCCGACGTCTACCCCGTCTACCAGCAGCTCGCGGCCGAGGCGGGAGCGACCGTCGTCCCGTGGAATGCGCGCCTCGGGTTACCTGTCCTCGACGGGCTCGACGCGGTGTTGATCTGCGAGCCCCTGAAGCCGTGGGGCTCGCACCTGTCGCCGCCCGAAGCGGCCCAGCTCCGGCGCTGGGCGCGCGCGGACGAGCGGCGCATGCTGATCCTCGATTCGGCCTATGCGACGCCGCCGACGGAGCAGGCTCGGGCGCTGCTCGACGACGGGAGCGCGATCCTCCTCGCCTCGCTGTCGAAGGGCTGGCTCATCCCGGATCACGCGGGGCTCTGCATCGTGCCCGAGCGTTTTCAGAAGGAGGCGCGCGACGCCTTCGCGAAGCTGCCGAAGGACGAGCCGCGGGTCCGCGTCGGCTACGCGGCGCTCACCGAACATGCCTCGCGTCCGCGGGAGGTCGGCGCGATCCTGGGCGATCGCGCGCGCAGCCTCGACGCGCTGACGAGCGCGAGGCCCGATCTGAGAGCTTCCCGGTGCAACGGCTACTTCGCGATCTCGGCGAGGTCGTTCGGGGAACTGCTCGAGCTCGGGATCCTCGGCGTGCCGGCGCCGGTCTTCGGTGGGCCCGAGGACCTCAGCGTGCTCTCGAGCCTCGAAAGCCAAAGAGCTCGCTGAGCCACGGCGTTCGAGGCATCGGTACGTTGTTGATTTGGCGTCGCCCTTCATGAGGGCCGCACGGGGTCGTCGCTCCCCTCGATGCGCATGGAGAGGAGCTGGCGCTCATCAACACTTTTCCCGAACGGTCGCGCGCTCATCGCTAGCGGCAGGTACTGTGACGACGAGGTGGAGCAGACGCCAAAGCTTCGCGGCGACGGCATCGACGGAGCTCTTCGCGGCGTCGGGCACGCCCGCCGCCGCGATCGACATCAATGTAGAGCTTGAGCGGCGCCGCCTGGCGCAGCGTGTCCACCACGATGGGGAACCGGCTCATCGGCATATGGAGCAGATGGACGTGGTGCTCGGCACGGCGGGGCGCCAGAGATAGTCGGATACCAGCGCCGTGTCATCCGGGGAGAAGTCGATGCCCACCGCGACGAGTCCGCCCCCGCTCGGCGGGTCGCACGAAGAGCCATGCACCCGCGCGGGGCTGGGCTTCCCGGAGCCTCGCGCCAGCGTCGCCAGGAGGACCCGTTACACCTCGGAATCCAGATCTGGTCCACGCTGCCACCCCATTGCGAGTGGCTGCGAGTAGCACAAGCTTACCATGAGGTGCTCCCGCGCCCGATGGGCGTGCCGGGTGTACGAGATCTGGAGTTGACGATGAACAAGGACATGAATGAATCTTTGCACGCGGCGGCAGAGCCGTGTGGCGACGAATTCAAGGAGATAGACCTTACCGCTCTGAACGCCGATCCGGAACACATCCGGAAGATCGGGAAAGAGGCCGTAAGGTCCGCGGTGCTGTCGGTCGCAGCCCTGCGCGAGGGGCAGAGGCGACACGACTCGCTCACCCTCAGCGAGTGGACTGACTTCGGCTCCGCGCCGAGGCCCGGCGTACTTCCGGAGGGCTAGCGACAGCGGCGTTCCGAGGAAACATGCCCTCTCTGAGGTCGGGATCGGCGCGGGCTGCTGTCCGGAGCCCCCTTCCTCGCAACCGCACTGATCACGGAGAGCGCCTGGATGGCCCCCGTCGTGAGACTGCCTATCGCAACCGATCGATCTCACGCCGTCCCCATATCGACGTATGTGGTGAAGGTGGTGAGCCGCTGCAACCTCAACTGCAGCTATTGCTACATGTATAACCTGGCGGATCGGACGTACGTGTCCCAACCCGCGGTGATGCGCGAGGACGTCACGGCGGCGTTGTCGAGGCGCATCATATCGCACACGGCCCGACACGACGTTCCGACCGTTCACGTCATCCTGCACGGCGGGGAACCGCTCTTGCTCGGCAAGCGCCGCTTCCGCGGGTGGGTTGAACAAGTCAGGGGCGCGCTGGAGGGGGCCGACGTTCGCTCACACTTCAGCGTCCAGACCAACGGTGTGCTGATCGACGACGAGTGGATCGATCTCCTCGCGGATCTGTCCATCAACGTGGGCCTCAGCATCGACGGCCCGAAGCGCTTTCATGACCGGCACCGAGTGGACCACCAGGGCGCCGGGTCGTTCGACAACGTCGTGGCGGCCATCCGGAGCCTCCAAGCGCACCCGAGGGGGCCCAGGATCTTCGCGAACGTGCTCGCTGTGATCAACACGGACATCCCACCTCGGGAGATGTTCGAGCTGTGGCAGTTCCTCGACGTCCCGGGCATGGAGATCAACCTCCCACACGCGAACCATGAGAATCGGCCGCCGACGGGGGCGATGCCGTACGGGGACTGGATGATCGAGCTGTTCGACCTCTGGTTCGAGCAGAATCGGCCCGATCGACACGTGCGGTATTTCGAGAACATCCTGCGCCTCTTGTTCGGGCATCCGATGAGCACCGACAACATCGGCGGAAGACCTGCCGGGGCGATCATCGTGGAGACCGACGGCAGCATCGAGCCGACCGACGCGTTCAAGTGCTGCGAGCACGGGCTCACCAAGCTGGGCATCAACGTGCTGCGCAACGAGTTCGACGACGCGCGTCGCTCGCCGATCGTTCGCGCGATGCAGGGCGGCGTCACGGCGCTCTGCGAGACGTGCCACGCCTGCGATCTGCGGGACGTGTGCGGAGGCGGATACATGCCGCATCGCTTCAGCCGGGAGCGGCGGTTCGACAACCCCTCCGTCTACTGCGAGGACCTGCAGAAGCTCATCCGCCATATCCGTCAGCGCGTCATCGAGTCGCTGCCCCCCGAGATGATCGCGACGGTCCGTCCGAGCAGGGTCCATCCCTGAGGGGAAGGATCCACGCCGACGACGGAGTCCTGCCGCGCCCGGAGCCGGCATACAAAGGCAAGCCAGCGCCCGCTCGACCATGATCATAGCGGGCCCTGACGAAGGCGCTCACTCACAAGAACTCGCTGCCAGGGACGGGTCCACGGGAGGCGCGGAGGTAGTTGATTGGCATATGATCGCCCAGCGAATAGCCAAGCAGGAGCGGTTCACGCAGTAAGGGAGGAACGATCTTCTTCGCGAGCCATTCCACGGGTCCGAGGTCGGGGAGCAGGCCGCGAGGGGAGAACTGCTCCTCGAGCCAGGAAAGAGCGCTGCCGAGCATGGCGACCCCCCCAATGCGCACCTGGCCCGCGGTCGGCCCCCTTTTGTTGATCCAGCCTTCTATCGAAGAGCTGTACTCCTGACCGAAGTGCTCAAAGACCCCTGCCGAGCGCGGTGGCAAGTGCGGTATGACGTCTCGGCGATAAACGTGCCGGAAGAGCCTGTCCCCGAACTCCCTCTGGAACTTCGTGGCAAAAGCCCGGTCGCCGACCATCGGTTGGCCGAATGTGTAGATTCCGCGCAACAGCGGCCGCAACTCACGGAGCTTCTCGTCCGAGTAGATCAGCGCCGCCGCGAGGACGGCGAGCGCGCCGCCCAGGCTGTGGCCGGTGATGTAGAGCGCCTCCATCTTGAACCGGAGCGCGTCCTCGAGCGCCCCCACCATGGACCACAGTCTCGTCTTTCTGCGAAATTCGGCAGCTTGCTTCGACAAGCCCGAATCCTCGCCACAGGACACACAGACATCCTCCGCCGAGGACTCCTGAGCGCAGCGCTTGTTTATCGCATCGCGCTCCGATGCTCGACAGATTGATTCACCGCTTTGGGCAGCGACAAGGTAGTGTTTTACACGTGACCACACCGAGAGTATGCCGCGATGGAAGCCTCCGTGCACACGTCCGGCGGCATAGAACGCCTCCGTCTTCATATTGATATTGGCCAACCAGTTGGTCAGAGGCTGCAGCTGCGATCCACGAAAAACGAGGATTCCCACCCGCCCATCCCTGCTCAGGGCGAAGTGCGCAAGCGAATCCATGAGAAAGCCCTGATTATTGAACTTGACCGTGACACAGACATTCGAGAATCCGCGGCGTTCCATCATTCTGATGACTTCCTCGTTGTCCGAGTATGCCCATGCCGACGCGGCAGCGAGAAGAGATGAAGCAGTGTGGTCGTATGCACCTGGACTCACGTTCACGAGGTCGTCGACGAGGGCACCGGCTCTCACACGTGCCGCTGCAGCCGCCCACTCCTCCGGAAAGAGAGCGATTGCACGCTGAAGTGTTTCAGCGATCCGGATGCCGTCGGCGCTGCTCGACATGTCATGATCTGGCCACAAATCCTTGCCTGTCATGGCTCACCTCGCTCCTCATCGCCATTCGGCCGGCGTTCGCTATGGAAGCTGCGACGAGCACGCGCCTCCGGCCGGGGACGCGCGCGTGTCGTCGCTCAGAGTCCGGTTGGCGTGAGCCGCGCCTCCATCACCAGCGCTCATCGTGAGCTGGTTCGACCCGCAGCGTAACCTTTGCGCCGACGACGCGCCCCGCGCCCACCAACACCGGAGCGGGTCGATCGCACACCTCAAACTACCACCGCCTCCCCCCTCTGCAACCACCCGAGCACGGCGGAGGCCCGCAAACAGCCTGCCAGGTCTTCCGACGAGAATAGGTGAAAACCCGGGCCAGAAGATCGAGCGTCCTCGCAGGATATGGAGGAAAGAGACGCCAGAGCGATTCAAGCATACCAGGGTGGATCGCCGCGCACGCCTCGGGTCGCAAAGCGCCCCCTTGGACGAAGCGGCTCCCTGGCAGGTCGGCTTGGCCGCGCCCCGGGCGTCTGCGCGGCGCTCAGCGCTCCCACGCTGCGCTCCGCGATCGAGCGCCCACCCAGGCATGTCAAGCCTTTTCGGCAACACCCTGTGCGGCCGAATTTGGCCCCATCCCTCCCCTCCTTGTGATCCTATCGGAGACGCCGGTCGCGGGCGCCGCGTCCTGCCCGCGTCTGTCTATGGCCGAGGTGCTCGCCGCATCGCTCGCGTTCCCTGCCGTGATCTTCACGGTCGCGCTCGCGCTCGCGCTCATCTACTGGCTGTTCGTCCTCCTGGGCGCGGTCGACCTCGATCTGCTCGGCGGCGCCCACGGCCACGCTGCCCCCGACCTCGGCGGGCTCGAAGGCGCCGCCAAGGGCGCCCTCGAAGGTGCCGCCAAGGGCGCCCTCGAAGGCGCCGCCAAGGGCTCGCTCGAGGGCGCTGCCACGGGCACGGCGGACGGGGCCGGCGTCGCGCAAGACGCCGGCTCGCTCCTCGCCGCGCTCCAGCTCCACCGCGTGCCGGCGACCGTGTCGCTGACGCTGATCGCGGCGTTCGGCTGGTTCACGAGCGCCCTGTCGACGGTGCTCGTCGAGCCGCTCTGGCTCGGCTGGGGGCTGCCTCGCTGGGCGCTCGGCGTCGCGGTGCTCGCCGGCTCGCTCGTCGCGGCCGTGCTCTCGACCTCGCTCGCGGTGCGGCCGCTCGGCCCGCTGTTCGTGACCCGGCACGGCCAGTCGAAGAGGGATCTCGTGGGCCGCGTGTGCGTCATCTCCACCGGGCGCGTCGACGAGCGCTTCGGCCAGGCGACGATCGACGAGGGCGGGGCGAGCCACATCCTCGACGTCCGGTGCGACACAGAAGGCGCGCTCCGCCGGGGCGACCGCGCGCTGCTCGTGAGCTGGGACCCGGACCGAGAGATCTTCAGCGTCGAGCCGCTCGACGCCCTGCTCGGCCCTCCCCCTCCCCTGGCCGAGCGGGGTGCGTCCCGCGTGGAAGCGCGCCTGGCCGGCGTCGAGGAGGACGACGCGCCCGCGGCGCGCGCAGCGGACGAGCGGCAGCGCCGCGGCTGAACGCCGGCGCGGGCGCCGCCGCTGAACGCCGCTGTCGGGCGGGCTGTTTCGTGTACGCTCATCCCCCGAGGGGGCATCATTCGGCCCCCGACCCGGCTCTGAGCGGGCCTGGCCGTCCGACCCTCACCGACGTGAACGCGGGGGCCGGCGCCCTCCCCTCCACCGAAACGCGAAGGAGCTCCGCGTGCCCCCTGTGACCGTCCCCTTAATCATCGTCCTCGTCGGCGTCCTCGCCTTCGTCGCCCTCGGGATGCTGGTGATGTACGCCAAGTTCTACCGCCAGGTGGATCAGGGCAAGGCGCTGATCATCAACACGAGAGGCCAGGACCCCATCGTCACCTTCACCGGGACGCTGGTGCTGCCGATCATCCACCGCGCCGAGTACATGGATATCTCGGTCAAGACGATCGAGATCGACCGGCGCGGCAAGGAAGGCCTCATCTGCAAGGACAACATCCGCGCGGACATCAAGGTCACCTTCTTCGTGCAGGTGAACAAGACGCAGGACGACGTGCGCACGGTCGCGCGGACCATCGGCTGCGTCCGCGCGTCGAACCCCGAGACGCTCGAGCAGCTCTTCGCCGCGAAGTTCTCCGAGGCGCTCAAGACGGTCGGCAAGCGCCTGAACTTCGAGGACCTCTACAAGGAGCGGCAGAAGTTCAAGGACGACATCATCGACGTCATCGGCAAGGACCTGAGCGGGTTCGTGCTGGCCGACGCGGCGATCGACTACCTGGAGCAGACGCCCATCGAGCTGCTCGACAAGGACAACATCATGGATGCCGAGGGCATCCGGAAGATCACCGAGCTCACGGTCACGCAGAACGTGCTGACGAACGAGCTCCGCCAGAAGGAGCGGATGGAGATCGGCAGCCAGAACCTGAACTCCGACGAGGCCATCTTCCGCTTCGAGCAGCGCCGGGCCGAGGCCGAGGCGAAGAAGGCCAAGGAGATCGCGGTGGCGCAGGCGCGCGAGCAGAACGAGGCCGCGCGCATCGTGAGCGACGAGCGCAAGAAGACGTTGCTCCTCCAGGAGAAGAACGACGAGGAGGCCTTCGTCGCCCGCGAGGCGAAGGAGCGCGGCGTCTCGGTCGCCCAGAAGAACAAGGAGCGGGAGGTCGCGGTCGAGACCGAGCGCGTCGAGAAGGCGCGCCAGCTCGAGATCGTGAGCCGCGAGCGCGACGTGACGCTCCAGCAGATCGCGCGCGAGAAGGAGCTCGAGCTCCAGAGGAAGGACATCGCCGACGTGGTCCGGGCGCGGATCGCGGTCGACAAGACGGTGGCCGAGGAGGAGGAGCGCATCAAGGACGTGCGCGCGGTGGCCGAGGCGACGCGCCTCAAGGACGTGACGCGCATCAACGCGGAGGCCGAGGCGCAGGAGCAGCTCGTCAAGCAGCTCAAGGGCGCCGAGGCGAGCGAGGAGGCGGCGAAGTTCCGGGCGCGCGAGAAGCTCATCACGGCCGACGCCGAGCTCGAGGTGAGCGACAAGGCCGCGCGCGCGAAGATCCGCCTCGCCGAGGGCCTGCAGGCCGAGTCCGCGGCCGAGGGGCTGGCGCGCATCCGGGTGAAGGAGGCCGACGCGCAGGCGATCGAGAAGCAGGGGTTCGCCGAGGCGCGCGTGGCGCTCGAGAAGATGAACGCCGCCGCCGCCGGCGAGGAGAAGCAGGGCCTCGCGCGGGTGATGGTCAAGGAGGCCGAGGCGATGGCGATCGAGAAGCAGGGGCGCGCCGAGGCGACGGTCGCGAAGGAGCGGCTGCTCGCCGAGGCGGCGGGCATCGAGCAGAAGGGGCTCGCGGCCGCGCGGACGCGCGAGGCCGAGGCGCTCGCGCTGGAGAAGACGGGCCTCGCCGAGGCGACCGCGATCAAGCAGCGGCTCCTGGCCGAGGCGGCCGGCACGGCGGAGAAGGCGGCGGCGATGAAGGCGCTCGACGGCGTCGGGCGCGAGCACGAGGAGTTCCGCCTCCGGCTCGAGAAGGAGCGGGCGGTGGAGCTCGAGTCGCTGCGCATCCGGGCCGAGATCGCCAAGGCGCAGGCCGAGATCCTGCACGGGGCGTTCGAGCACGCGAAGATCAACATCGTCGGCGGCGACGGTGCGTTCTTCGATCGCTTCGTCAAGGCGGTCACCCTGGGCCAGTCGGTCGACGGGCTCGTCGACCAGAGCGCGACGGTGCGCGCCCTGGCCGGCGACTACCTGAACGGCAACGCGAGCGTCACGGAGGACCTGAAGCAGCTCGTCGCGCCCGGGGCAAAGCCCTCGGACGGCACGCTGTCGGGGCTCCTGACGTCGCTCCTGCCGAGCGCCGACGCCGACGGGAAGAGGAAGATCGAGGCGCTCGCCCAGAAGGCGCGTGAGCTCGGCATCGACGAGCTCGCGAAGCTGCGCGGCCCGCGCGCCTGAGCGGTGTCTGGAGAGGAACCTAACCGCCCGCCAGCGCCGACGCGGCGCGCTCGGCCTATTCAGTCCTCGGTAGGCGTGTTTCGTTCGCCGTAGGCGTGCGCGTCACGTCATCGTCCGCGTCGGCTGCGGAGCCCCACCCCGGCGGCGCGCCCCCAGAAGAGGGCCGGGGCGCCGCATCGGTGATGGAGCTCGCGCGGCCAGGCGGGCCAGGACTGGCCGGCCAAACCAGGCCAGGAGCATGCACAGAGCGTTGGAGAGCGCGAAACTCCGAGGTGCCGTGCGCGGCTCCGTTCTTGCCAAGACGTTCCTCCCCGGCGCAATCGACTGCGCCGTTTCAGGGAAGGAGTTCACCATGGCTCGTTCATTCACCTCCCAGGATCTCGTCGCTCTCCCGCGCCTCAACGCCGCCGAGTCGGTCGTGCTCGCCACGGAGCTCATCACGGTGGCCGACGCGAGGGAGAAGCAGCTCAAGCCGAAGAAGCTCCCGGAGGCGATCGGGCGATCGAAGGGGCGCCTCGCCGCCGCGGTCGCCACGCTCGAGGTGCTCACCCGGCCGCAAGGGGGCGATCCGGTGGAGACGAAGACCAAGCCGAAGGCCGATCGCATCCTCGACAACGCGTATAGCGCGACGTTCGATTGGCTCGGAGGCTGGTGCAAGCTCCCGCCGGAGCGGAACCCGCACCTCGATGAGGCGAAGGATCTCTTCAAGATCCTTTACCCGGACGGCCTCTCCTTTACCCGGCTCCCGTACAAGCTCGAATGGAAGGAGTCGAAGGCCCGCCTCGACGCGATCCGGAGCGCGCGGCACGAGAGGACGTTCAAGCAGCTCGGCGGCGAGGGCTTCCTCGTGCATCTGGAAGAGGCGCACGAGGCTTACGGCAGGGCGCTGCACATCACCGCGCCGAAGCCCGCGAGCGCTCCGACCGGCGACGTGCGCGCCGCGTTCCTGGCGACGCTCGCAGCCCTCCGCGACTATGCGACCCGGGTCGCCGCGCACGCGGATCCGGACGTGCCCGGCAGCGAGGAGGTGAGCGCGGCGCTGCTCGCACCGCTCGCGGCGTGGGAGTCGCGGCCGGCTGCATCGAGCGGCGAAGCCAGCGACGACGATGAGGCGCCGGCCGCGCCGCCGGTGGAGGCGGAAGAGGAGCCGCTGGCCGATCCGGCGTGAGCCGAGCCTGAGCGCGTGAGAAAGCTCACGTCGCCGTCAAAAGACGAGTATTCTTCCTAAGATACATCTCGGCGGACCAGAACGCGCTGTGGTCGCGGGCGAGCGCGCTCGCGATGGACCAGAACGCGTTGTGGTCGCGGGCGAGCGCGCTCGCGATGGACCAGAACGCGTTGTGGTCGCGGGCGAGCGCGCTCGCGATGGACCAGAACACGTTGTGGTCGCGGGCGAGCGCGTTCGCGAGGGGACCAGGTCGCGTTGTGGTCGCGGGCGAGCGCGCTCGCGAGGGGACCAGGTCGCGTCGTGGTCGCGGGCGAGCGCGCTCGCGAGGGGACCAGGTCGCGTCGTGGTCGCGGGCGAGCGCGGTCGCAGGGGGACCAGGACGCGTTGGTATGGCTGGATCGGCGTCCGGGGTGAGGGCGGCGGTAGCCGCCGCTACGTATTGACGTCGCTTTCCCGGTGAGAATACGGTGCGTGCCGCCGGAGCGGGGTCGCGTAGGGGGGCTGGATGTCGGCTGCGCGTTGGCTGGTCGGCGTTGTCGTGCTGTTCGCCGGTGGCGCGGGACATCGTGGCGAGATCCACGAAACCCTCGGCCTTGGAGCGCCCCGGACGGGCGGATCGAGCGCACGCGCCGCGGCCGGGATGGGGGCTGATGGCGCCTGGTCACTGCTCGCCTTGCGGCATCGGGACATGGCGAGATCCTGAGTAGCCGTGAGCGCAGGAAAGAGGGGAACCATGGTTGATTTGCGCGGTCTTCGTGCCCGGACGCTGCTCCTCGTTACAGCGATGCTCATCGCGTGCGGTGACGACCCCGCCTCGCAAGAGGAGCCGCCGGTCGCGACGGCGCCGTCGCGTCCGCCGGAGGAAACTGGAGGGCCCGACTGCGCAGCCAGCGCTGGCGCGAGCACGAGCGCGACCCCCGCCGACGCCCCGTGCTCGGACGGCGACGCGTGCAACGGTGAGGAGACGCGCGATGGGATAGGCATGTGCGTCGCCGGCACGCCGCCCGTCGTCGACGACGGCAACCCGTGCACCGTCGATGCCTGCGATTCGATGGCTGGCGTTGTTCACGCGCCGGCGCCGGCGGGAACACCGTGCGCGGACGGCGACGTGTGCGACGGCGAGGAGACGTGCGACGGCGCGGGCACGTGCGCCGCCGGCACAGCGCCAGCGATCGACGATGGCGACCCGTGCACGCTGGACACCTGCGATCCCGTCGCCGGAATCGCACGTGCCTCGTGCTCGGTGCTCGATCGGACCATCGCGACCGCCCTCGTGGACGCATCGGCGTTCCTCTACAGCGGCCCGAGCCCCGTCCAGAACGGCGTCGCCCCGGGCACTCTCTCGCCGCACCGGGCGGCGGTCCTCCGCGGGCAGGTGCGCGGCACGGATGGCGCGCCGCTCGCCGGCATCACGATCTCGGTCCAGGGACACCCCGAGTACGGCAGCACAAGGACGCTCGCCGGCGGCACATTCCTGATGGCCGTGAACGGCGGTGGCCCGCTCACGGTGACGTACGAGGGGGACGGCTACCTGCGCGTGGCGAGGACGGTCGACGTGCCATGGCAGGATTACGTGACCGTGGGCGACGTCGTGATGACGTCCTACGACCGCCAGGTGACTGTCATCGACCTTGCCTCTGCGGCGCCGATCTCCGTGGCCCGCGGCAGCGTGGTCGCAGACGCCGACGGCGTCCGTCAAGCCACGCTGCTCTTCCCGACCGGCACGGGCGCCGAGATGCTCCTGCCCGATGGCACGACGCAGCCGCTCGCCACGCTGCGCGTGCGGGCCACCGAGTACACCGTCGGGGAGCACGGCCCCGCGGCGATGCCCGCTGCGCTACCGCCCGCGAGCGCCTATACCTATGCGGTCGAGCTCAGCGTGGATGAGGCCGTGGCCGCCGGGGCGACGTCCGTGCGATTCACGCAGCGCATCCCGCTCTACGTCGACAACTTCCTCGGCTTCCCGGTCGGCATGGACGTGCCTGCGGGGTACTACGACCGGGGGCTCGGCGCGTGGGTCCCCTCCGACGACGGGCGCGTCCTCGGCATCATCGACGTCGCGGGAGATCTGGCGGCCGTCGACATCGATGGCGACGGAGCGGAGGACGAACGCAGCGCGCTGCTCGAGCTCGGCATCACGGACGAGGAGCGAAGGGCGCTCGCCGCGCTCTACACGGTGGGCGCGACGCTGTGGCGTGTTCCGCTCGATCACTTCACGCCGTGGGACCTGAACTGGCCCTGGGGTCCGCCGCCGGACGCCTGCATGCCGATGGATCTGGTCTGCGCACCGGATGAAGGCGGCGCAGGGGACGGCACCGGCGCAGGGGACGGAGACGGCGGCGGCACGGATCCGGTGCCGCCGGCGCCGATGCCCGATGCCTGCGAGGAGGCCGGCTCGGTCATCGAGTGCGAGAACCAGATCCTCGGCGAGAGCGTGCCGCTCGCGGGCACGCCGTTCGAGCTCCACTACCGGAGCGATCGCGTGCCCGGCCGCAAGGCGGCCTATGCGCTGACGATCCCGCTCAGCCGGCGCGGCGTGCCCGCCTCGCTCGAGCGCATCGATCTGGTCGTGGAGGTCGCCGGCCGGCGCTTCGAAGGGCGGTTTGCCTGCCCGTGCGAGCCGGACAGCGAGACGACCTTCTCGTGGGACGGCAAGGATGCCTTTGGGCGCACGGTCGAGGGGGCGCAGCCGGTGACCGTGCGCGTGGGCTACGTCTACCCGGGGGTCTACATGGAGCCGGCGGAGCGGCGCAGAGCGTTCGCGGGCTTCTCCAGCACACCGATCGTCGGCACGAGGACCCGAGAGGACGCGACGCTATGGAAGGTCTGGCGCGGTGCGCTCGGCGCGCTCGGCGCTCGCTCTCACGGGCCAGGCGGCTGGACGCTGAGCGAGCACCACGCGTACGAGCCGATCGGGCGGGTGCTTCACCTCGGCAACGGGCGGCGGCGTCGCGCCGATGCGCTGGGCGACGTGCTGACCACGGTGGCGGGCCACGGCTGCGCAAACTGTGCGCTGGGCGACGGCGAGCCGGCAACGAAGGTGTCGCTCTATGCGCCCTCGGGCGTGGCCGCGGCGCCGGACGGCAGCGTCACCATCGCCGACTCGTTCCACCACCGGGTGCGCCGCGTGGGAGCGGACGGCGTGATCGAGACGGTGGCCGGCACGGGCGTGGCGGGCGGCGGGGGCGACGGCGGGCCCGCGGTCGCCGCGGAGCTCGAGGTGCCGCGGGGGCTCGCGTTCGGGCCCGACGGGAGCCTGTACATCGCGGAGCAGGGCGGCAACCGCGTGCGGCGGGTAGCGCCCGACGGGACGATCGCGACGGTGGCGGGCACCGGCATCTCCGGGGACGGCGGGGACGGCGGACCCGCCACGCTGGCGACGCTGAGGCAGCCGTTCAGCGTGGCGGTGGGGCTCGACGGCAGCGTCACCATCGCCGATACGGGCAACCACCGCGTCCGTCGCATCGCGCCCGACGGCGTGATCGAGACGGTGGCCGGCACCGGCGTGGCGGGCTTCGGGGGCGACGGCGGACCGGCGGAGGCTGCGCTTCTGAGGCAGCCGCGCGGCGTCGCCCTCCAGCGCGACGGCAGCGTGGTCGTCGTCGATACGGACAACCACCGCGTGCGCCGGATCGACGTGCAGGGGACCATCCGGACGATCGCCGGCACGGGTGTGCCAGGCACTGCGGGCGACGGGGACCTCGCCTTGCGAGCACAGCTCAAAGGGCCGACCGCGGCAACCGCGGGACCCAGCGGAGAGCTCTACATTGCCGACGGCCACGGATACCGACTTCGCCGCATCGGAACGGACGGAGTCATCACGACGATCGCCGGGAGAGACAGCACCGTCGCGAGCCAGATCCAGGAGGGACTGCCCGCGATCGACGCGGCGCTCGGCCTGGTCGCACAGCTGCACGTAGGGCCGGATCGTGCGCTCTACCTGGCGGAGATGAGCGCCGGCGTGAACCGGGTGCGCCGCATCGCGCCGCCGCCGATGGCGGGAACATCCGCCGGGGAGATCGTGATCCCATCCGAGGACGGCCGCGAGGCGTACGTGTTCGACGGACGCGGCAAGCATCAGAGGACGGTGGACACCCGCACGGGGGCCACCCTGTTCCAGATGGCCTATGATCCATCGGGGCAGCTCATCGCGATCGCGGATGTCGACAACGACGTCACGACGATCGAGCGCGACGCGAGCGGCACGCCGCGCTCCATCACCGGACCATTCGGCCAGGCGACACAGCTCGAGCTGAACGCGGACGGGTACCTGTGGACGGTGACGAACCCGGAGCACGAGACGGTGACGCTCACGTATGGCGCGGAGGGACTGCTCACCGGCTTCAGGGACGCGCTGGGCCGGAGCCACACGTTCACGTACGACGACGCCGGGCTGCTGATCCGGGACGAGGACCCGGCCGGCGGTAGCAAGCGCCTGACGCCGGCGGAGGAGCCGGGCGGGCATCGCGAGACGGTGTCCACGGCGCTCGGCAGGTCGACGACCTACCATGTCGAGGCGCTCGCGACGGGCACGGTGGCGCGCGCCATCGATTTGCCGAGCGGCCTTCGCGGCACGGCAAGCGGCAAGGCGGGCAGCGCCGTCGACATGACGCTGCCGGATGGCCGCATGCTGCGCCGGATCCCAGGCGCGGATCCGCGCTTCGGGATGCTGTCGCCGTTCGCCAAGGTCGAAGCGATCACGACGCCGGGCGGAAAGACGATGTCCATCGAGCGCAGCCGCGCGGCGGATCTGGCGGACCCGGCAGACGCATTGAGCTTCTCGTCGCTCACCGACACGACCACGATCAACGGGCGGAGTTTCGTCGAGCTGTTCAGCAAGGCGACACGCACGGTCACCCGCAAGACGCCGGCCGGCCGGCACGTCACGACCACGCTCGACAACCGGGGGCGGCTCGTCAAGATCGAGGTCCCGGGGATCCTGCCGGTGGACCTGAGGTACGACGCGCACGGACGGCTCGAGACGACCACGCAGGGCGCGCGCACGTCGACGCGCGGCTACGGGCTGCGAGGCCACCTCGAGCGGGTGGTGGACCCGCTGCTCCAGGAGACGACGTTCACGACCGACGCGGTGGGGCGCGTGCTGGCGGAGACCAGGCCCGACCTGGAGCACGTGAGCTTCGGCTGGGACGCGGCGGGAAACCAGGAGTCGGTGACGCCGCCCGGCCGGCCGATCCACGAGTTTGGCTTCACGCCGGTCGATTTGCTCGGCTCGTACACGCCGCCCGACCTGCCGGGCGGCCCGGCGCCCACGACGTGGATCTACGACGTCGACCGGAAGCTCGGGCTCATCACCAAGCCGGGCGGCGCCGCCGTCAGCTTCGGGCACGACGACGCTGGCAGGCGCACCAGCGCGACGTTCCCGGGGGCGCGATCTCCTGGAGATATGATCCGGTGACGGGCAAGCTCGCGAACGTGAGCGGTCCGGCGGACGTCACCGTCGCCTACGGGTACGACGGCCACCTGCTCACGGACGTGACCTGGTCCGGCGCGATCGCGGGCGCGGTCCAATGGACGCACGACGACGACTTCCGCATGAGCGCCGAGAGCGTGAACGGCGCCTTCGCTGTGAGCTTCGACCACGATGACGATGGGCTGCTGACGGCCGCGGGAGAGCTGGTGCTGAGCCGCGATCCGCAGAACGGGCGGCTCACCGGCACGACGCTCGGAAATGTGACCGAGACCGTGAGCTACAACGACTTCGGCGAGGTCGAGCGGCGCGAGGCAATGATCGGCGGCGTCTCGGTGCTGGTCGTCGAGTACGAGCGGGACGCGCTGGGCCGGATCCGCGAGCGGACCGAGACCATTCAGGGCGAAACGCGCGTCGAGGGGTTTGAGTACGACCCCGCAGGCCGGCTGGTGGATGTGTTCCGTGATGGCGCCTTGATGGCGCACTACGATCTCGACGCCAACGGCAACAGGTTGAGCAGGACCACCGCGGCTGAGAGCGAGGCCGGCACGTACGACGACCAGGACCGGCTCTTGACGTACGGCACCAAGACGTACGCGTACAAGGACAGCGGCGAGCTGCTGAGCCGGAGCGACACGGCGACGGGGGAGACGGCGCTGTTCGACTACAGCGCATTGGGCCATCTGCGCGGGGTGACCCTGTCGAGCGGCACGGCGATCGAGTACGTGCTGGATGGGCTCGGGCGACGCGTAGGCAAGAAGGTCGACGGCACGCTCGTGAAGGGGCTGCTCTATGAGGGGACACTCCGGCCAGTCGCGGAGCTCGATGGCACGGGCGCCGTCGTGGCGCGGTTCATCTACGGCGAGCGCGTCAACGTGCCCGACGTGATGATCCGCGGCGGCGTGACGTACCGGCTGCTGACCGATGCGCTCGGGAGCGTGCGGCTCGTCATCGACGCGGCGACGGGTACGGTCGCGCAGCGGATGGACTACGACGAGTTTGGCCGCGTTGTGCTCGACACGAGCCCGGGGTTCACGCCGTTCGGGTTCGCGGGAGGGCTCTACGACCCGGATACCGGGCTCGTGCGGTTCGGCGCGCGGGACTATGACCCGGAGGTCGGACGCTGGACGTCGAAGGACCCGCTCCTGTTCGACGGCGGCGACACGAACCTGTATGCCTACGCGCTCGGCGACCCGGTGAACCGGACCGATCCGACGGGGCGGTCGGCCACCGCGATCCCATGGAGAGAGCTGCTCATCGGAGCGGGAGCGGTCGCAAGCGCGCCGGCGGTGGCGGGCGCTGGCCTCGTGGGGCTCTGCATTCTGCTTGCGGTGACCCTTGAAGATGATGCAGCGGACGATGGCGAAAGCGAAAAGGAACGATGTAAGAAAGTCGAAGATCAGTGCGTCGAGAAGTGCTGGCAGGAGACGCTTCCGACCAATACGGCGGATGGTGCCCCCTATCACATCTGTTTCAGAGAGTGCATGGAAGAAGCGGATTGCTGGGGAGTGAAATTTTGATCGAGGTCAGGATGGACAGGGCTATCGCAGAGAAGATCCTAAGTGCGGCAAACGAATGCTCGAGAAAGATCGACGAGTCGGTGGGGCTCCTCAGGAAGATGGGGCATAACAACGAAGAGCTGGCTACGTACGGGAAATACGCAGGCAAAGTCATGTCAGGTATATTTCAAAATATTACGGCGCCCATCTACGAAGAGCACCCAGATCTGGCGCCGGACTGGTACAGGCAGATGAACGAGAAAAGGCCAACAAGAAGAACGAAGGAGTAGTAACATGAACGGCGACGCAAGACATTTGTTGCTGTCCACCGTGAACGAGGTAGCGAATGGGCTTGACGGCATTGTTGCATTAGCGACCGAGTCGTTCTCAGTGGACGAGTCTGCGAAGTATCGAAAGCGAGTTGATAGTGTGCTGCAGCGCGTCACGGAGCTCAAGGAGTACCTAATAAGCGGTACCAAGACGGACGACGTCGAACGCGATTAGATCGGCTGAGGATGGTATTGCCGACGGAGCCGGCGGGTGCTCTGCGAGCCCCGGCGGAGGTGGCGGGACAGGAGACGGCGGCGGGGGCGCCGATCCGGTGCCGCCGGCGCCGATGCCCGATGCCTGCGAGGAGTCCGGCTCGGTCGTCGAGTGCGAGAACCAGATCCTGGGCGAGAGCGTGCCGCTCGCGGGCACGCCGTTCGAGCTGCACTACCGGAGCGACCGCGTGCCCGGCCGCAAGGCGGCCTATGCGCTGACGATCCCGCTCAGCCGGCGCGGCGTGCCCGCCTCGCTCGAGCGCATCGATCTGGTCGTGGAGGTCGCCGGCCGGCGCTTCGAAGAGCGGTTTGCCTGCCCGTGCGAGCCGGACAGCGAGACGACCTTCACGTGGGACGGCAGGGACGCGTTCGGACGCACGGTCGAGGGGGCGCAGCCAGTGACCGTGCGCGTGGGCTACGTCTACCCGGGGATCTACATGGAGCCGGCGGAGCGCCGCAGGGCGTTCGCGGCCTTCTCCAGCACGCCGATCGTCGGCACCATGACCCGAGAGGACGTGACGCTGTGGAAGGTCTGGCGCGGTGCGCTCGGCGGCCTCCGTGTCTCGTCGGTGGCTACGGCTTCCTCGTCACGTGGATCACGGCGGCGAGGCACATCTCGTCGAGGGTGCTCTCGCCGAGGTGCACGTCCACCGGGGCGGGGAGGTGCTGCTCCTTGAGCGCCTTCGCGAGGAATGGATTGCTGTTCGAGTTGTCGTACGTGCAGCGCATCGTCAGCAGATCGCCGCCGCGGAGGCGCGGGAGCTGCTCGATGGGAGCGTCGTAGTAGAACCCGCGCTGCCACGAGAAGTCCCACCTCGGCGTCTGCACCAGGCACTGCTCCGCAGGCGCGCCGGCGGCCCCCTCCTCGCGCGCGAGGGTGACCTTCATGTCCGTGCCGACATAGTGCATGTGCGTGCCGGCGCCGTAGAGGTACGTCTCCGAGAGAGACACCGCGGCGGGCAGCCTGAACTGCATGGTCTCGACATGATCCGTCGCGCCGGCGGGGATCAGGAACTCCACGCCATCCGCGTCGTTCGGCCCGGGGAGGAGGCCGCGCCCCTGCGCGAAGGGAGACTCGAAGTTGCCGATCAGCGCGATGCCCATGAGCCACTCCGGCACGCCCTCGGTGAAGCGCAGCTGGAGGCGCGTCGCGTCGGGCTCGGCGGTCGTCCCGGCCGGGTGATAGTGGACCTGCATCACCAGCCGCGCGCCCGCCGGGAGCTCGGCGCCGATGTTCGGCTCGAGCTCGATGGGGACGCCCCCCGGCGCCCACGCGGCGACGAGCTCGCCCGAGAACCCGGGGCCGCCAAAGCAGTCGTATCCGCCGTGCTCGTCCACGAGCGCGTCGGTCGCGCCCTCCTTGTCGAGGAACACGAGCGCGTGGTGCACGACCTTGCTGTTGCCCGGTATGAGGTGCACGCCGTTGATGTACCGCGTCTCCGTGAGCCCAGGATCCATCACGAAACACCGGAACTGGTCGGCGTCGCCGCTCGCGACGAACGGCTCCTTCGGCGCGACCTCCAGCTCGACGCCGGGCAGCCCCGGCGCCCCGGCCACGAACGGGGGCGGCGCGTCCGCCGGATCCCCCTCGGGAGCGCCGGAGGCGGCCCACGCCTCGAGGACCGCTATCTCCTCCTCCTTCAACCGGAGATCGTCCTTCCAGCCGTGAGGAGGCTGGCACTCGTCCGTCTCCATGGCACCCCACGGCGGCATCGTGCGCTCCCGCGCCGAGCGCGCGAGCAGGCTGGCCACGCCGCGCGCGGAGTCGTACGCCGTCAGGCTGAACGGGGCGATGTTGCCGGGAGAATGGCAGCTCATGCAGCGCTTCTGCAGCAGCGGCTCGACGTCTCGATGGAACGTCGGAGACGCCGCCGTGGAGCCCGGCGCTCCCTCGCCGGAGCACCCGAGGAGGAACCCCGGAACGAGCGCGAGCAATGTGAGCGCGCCAGATGTCGACTTTCGCATGGTCTCCCTCTTCGATGGCCCGCGTGTTCGCGTGTCCTGAGCCGTCGAGAGGGCAGCGCGGCGGCCCCAGGCGAGCCGCCGCGCTCCCGTCGCCGTCAGGGCTCGCGCGGGATCAGTGGACCTCGTTGTGACACGTGGCGCTGCAGTCGTCGCCGCTCGCGGTGTTTCCGTCGTCGCACTCCTCGAACGCCGCCTGCCGCACGCCGTCGCCGCAGTGCGGGCCGAACACGCAGCCCGGCGCGCACTCGCCGTAGCCGCCGTCGTTCTCTCCGTCGTCGCACTGCTCGGGCGGCGCCTGGGTCACGCCGTCGCCGCAGCGCGGGCCGTACACGCAGCCAGGAGCGCACTCGCCGTAGCCGCCGTCGTTCTCGCCGTCGTCGCACTCCTCGCCGAGCTCCCGCTGCACGCTCCCGTCGCCGCAGACGGCGCCGATCCGGCAACCGAGGCAGCCCATGCTGCCGTCGTTCACGCCGTCGTCGCACTCCTCGCCCCACGCGTCCTGGGTGACCCCGTCGCCGCACTTCGCCGCGTCGCCGCACTCCGCCGTGCACCCGCCGTAGCGGCCGTCGTTCACGCCGTCGTCGCACGTCTCGTCGGGCTCCTGGACGACCGCGTCGCCGCACCGCGGCCCGATCAGGCACTCCGCCGTGCACCCGCCGTAGCGGCCGTCGTTCACGCCGTCGTCGCACTCCTCGCCGAACTGGCTGTCGATCTCCTCGTCCCCGCAGCGGGGAGCCGCCACGCAGCCCGGCGCGCAGGCCTCGGAGCCGTAGCCGCCCAGGTTGGTGCCGTCGTCGCAGATCTCGTACGGCGAGGTCGTCGCCCCGTCGCCGCAGTAGAGCCCCAGCGTGCAGCTCGTCGAGCATTTCCCGTACCCCGGGCCGTTCTCGTCCGCGTCGTCGCACTGCTCGTCGGGCGTGACGATGCCGTCGCCGCACACGGGCTCGCAGACGGACGAGGCCGCGTTGAAGCCGCCGAGCGTCAGCTTGTAGCTCGACGCCGTGGTGTGGCGCTCCGCCTGGAACACGACGACCTCGTAGACGCGCCCCACCGTGAGGCCGAGGTCATCCATGAGCACCGTCCCGCGATCGTCCTCGACGCCTGCGACCTCGCCGGTCCCCATCGGAGTGTGGATGCCTCCGAGGTCGATGCGGAGCCGGTTGTTGATGAACACCCAGACGTCGTCGTCGCCGTAGAAATCGAGCCGCTCCCCGCCGTGGTACTCGAACCAGGTGCGGACCTCGCTCGTGAAGTAGAAGTTGTGGTTGCCCGCCACGGCCCAGTCGTTGAACGGATCCCGGGCCTCGCGGCTCGCCTCGCGCTCCGCCGCCGGCACCGACGCGGCCTGCCAGCCCTTGTTGTCGAGCGGGAAGAACAGGTGATCCTCGAAGAGGAACACGTCCGACGTCCCGACCCGCTCGAGCGGGAGCCAGTCCACGACCGTCTTCGAGAGGGACGAGTTGTTGTACCAGCGGTTGAAATCCGTGGCGTTCGTGAGGAAGGCGTTCGGCCGCGCCGCGGCGAACTGGGGCTTGTTGTCGGCGCCCAGCAGGGGCTGCACGATGCCCGTGACGATGGCGTCCGGCGGGTTGGAGTCAGGCTCGAAGTTCGGCGCGTCGTGCTTGAAGTCGCGGTACACGATCGGCACGCGGAGCTCGTCGCCCAGGGTCGAATCGTTCCTGCAGCTGTATCCCGGCTCGATCGTGCACGCGCTCGAGCAGCCGTCGCCGCTCCTCGTGTTGCCGTCGTCGCACGCCTCGTCGCCGAGGCGCAGGCCGTCGCCGCAGGCCGACGTGCACCCGCTGTCGCCGCAGTCCGGCTCGACCTGGCAGAACGGCGTGCAGCCGTCGCCGAGGTTGGCATTGCCGTCGTCACAGGGCTCCGAGCCCTCCCTCTTCCCGTCGTTGCAGACGGTATCGCGGCAGGTGTAGCCGCCGGGCGCCGGCTGGCACACGAGGCCAGGCTCCCACTTGCAGGTGGCGTCGCACCCGTCGCCATTCTTCGTGTCGCCGTCGTCGCAGTCCTCGCCCACGACGACGCGCCCGTCACCGCAGACCGCCGTGCAGCGGCTCCCCGCGCGCGCGCAGTCGAACCCGGCCTCGAGGCCGCAGGTCGACGAGCAACCGTCGCCCGAGACCGTGTTGCGGTCGTCGCACGCCTCGCCCACGCCGATCTGGCCGTCGCCGCACACGACCGTGAACGTGCAGTGCACGCCGTCCGGGCATGTCCAGCCGGCCTCCACCAGGCAGCTCGGCGAGCAGCCGTCGCCCGGCTCGGTGTTGCCGTCGTCGCACCGCTCGGTCGGCCGCAGGCGGCCGTCGCCGCAGCGCTCGACCGGCTTGCAAGGTTGCCCGGGGACAGGGCACGTGATGCTGCCGGGGTCCTCCAGCGCGCAGACCTCGGAGCACCCGTCTCCGGACACCGCGTTCCCGTCGTCGCAGTTCTCCGCGCCCGAGACGCGCCCGTCGCCGCACGCGTGGAGCCGGGCGCACGGCTCCCCCGGCGTCAGGCAGACCCAGTCGCCCGGCTCCCGCTGGCAGCGATCGTCGCAGCCGTCGCCCGAGGCGGTGTTGCCGTCCTCGCAGCTCTCGCCGGGCTCCACCGCCCCGTTGCCGCACGCGATCGTCGTGTGACAGAGCTCCCCGGGCTCGCAGACGCAGTACGGCTCCACCTTGCAGGCGCCAGAGCAGCAGTCCCCGGGGAGGCTGTTCCCGTCGTCGCACGCCTCGCTCGCCTGGTTGATCTCGCCGTCGCCGCACGCCGGCTCCACCGCGTCGCACTCCGGCGGAGGATCCGGCGATTCGCAGGGATCGCCCCCGGCGCCCCCGTTCCCGCCCGATCCGACCGTCATGAACCCGCCGAAACTTCCGCTGCTGTCCTCGCCGCCGGTGCCTGAAGCCCCGGCGCCGCCCGCACCGCCCTCGCCGCCCACGCCGCTGCCCGTGCCGCCCTCGCCGCCGCCACCCTCGCCGCCGCCACCGCAGGCGACGAGCGGACCGGCGAGCATGACGAGGAGCACGGAAGTAAGTCTCTTTCCCAAGCCCATCGACGCCACCATCCCAACTTGCTTCAGAAGGTCGTCACGCTGTCCAAGCCACGCCGCGAGGCGCCTCGAGCGACGAGGTGCGTCGCTGGAGGCGGAGTGAGCGCGCGTCGCACAGGCGCGCGCTCACATCGACATGTGGGTCGCCCTCGTTCCCGCCCATCGCAACGCAGCCACCCGCGTGGAGCAAGCGGATTTCAAGGTATAGCGGGTTCCCGACGCGCCGCCCGCCGGGACGCGACGGAATCTGCGGGCAGTGCGGCGGCGCGGCGGCGTGACGGCACGACGGCGGCGACGCTCGGGCTTGACATCCCTGGAAGACGTCCCGGCGCCGCCTTGCGCCCCGCCCGCCGCGCGGTCGCCATCTCGCCCCCCCGGACGCGGCGAACGGCTGTAACCTGGCCGCGGGCAGGCCGAGGCCCGCGCGGATTCGACGCGGGGGCGGGCCTTTCGGCTGACCACACGGAGCATGCATGGTGTCGACAGGGGCCTTGGACGGCGCGGCCCGAGCGGCGGGGGCGTCCCCGCCGCAGGCGGCGGAGCCGCTGGATGGGGGCAATTACGAGGTCATCCGGCGGCGGCTCGTCGAGCGCGCCGAGGAGCTCGCCCGCCGCGCCGAGGCGCTCAACGCGCGGCGAAAAGAGGTGTTCGGCGGCACGGACCTCGCGCTCCTCGAGAACGCCCGCGTCAGGACCGAGAACAACTGCGTGCCGCGCGACATCGTGAGCATCCGGGGCAAGCTGCTCGTCGGCTACCTCGTGTTCATGGGGCTGAAGGAGGTCAACGTCGGCGACGTCTTCAGCCTCCACCGCTTCGCGAAGGACGGCGGCGCGTTCGACCTGACCCACGTGCCGCTCGACGAGGGCGAGGCGTTCCTCGGCGACCCCAGCTTCGTCAAGGAGTTCAAGGACCTCCACCGCTACGTCAAGGAGCCCCGGCTGCTCCAGCTGCGGCGCAGCGGCGACACGCGGCTGCTCGCCATCTTCCAGGTCGGCGCGACCGAGCGCGACACCAAGGTGTTCCGGTGGAGCATCGACGCGACCGGGCGCATCCGGTACCTCGACGCGCGCGGCGACGAGGACAACGTCCGGCCGCGCGCCCACGACTTCGCCTGGACCCAGGCCACCCGCGACGACCACGTGCAGGGCAAGCACCCGCACGTCGCGATCCTCGGCGAGATCTTCGTCGAGACGGTCGGCGGCGATCTCACGGTCAAGGTCGAGAACAACACGACCACGGGGCTCGGCATCTACCGCGAGCCGGTCGACGACGCGGGCCAGGCGCTCGACGACGCCGACATCCAGTACGCCCGGCTCGGGCCGCTCATCCTGCTCAAGATCAAGCCGTTCCGGGAGCCCTCGTACCGCTACCTCGTCTACAACGGCCGCACCCGGAAGGTCACGCGCATCGACGCGATCGGCCTCGCCTGCCTGAGCCTCCCCGAGGACCAGGGCATCGTCTTCCCGAACGGCTACTACCTCATCACCGGGGAGACGAAGCGCTTCGAGGGCAGCACCGAGAGCCTCGTCTTCGAGCGGGTCATCCGCTCTCCGAACGGGGAAGACGTGCTCTACGTGTTCCACCAGGTCGTGGACGGGCGGTACGTGCTCTTCCCCTACAACCTGATCCGCAAGGAGATCGCGACGCCGATCCAGTGCCACGGGTACAGCCTGTTCGACGACGGCAAGATGGTGATCTTCCGGGCATCGAGCGACGAGGCGACCCGCGTGCACCCGATGCAGATCTGGCAGACGCCGTTCATGACCGCGGAGTTCGCGGCGTCGGCGCCGACCGACGGCTCGTACCTCGCGAAGGTGGGCAACGCCGACCTCGTCCGGGGGATCTCCGACGCGCTCAGCATGCGGCGCGCGGCGCTGGACGGGTCGCCGACCCGGCAGACGTACGAGGATCTCATCAGGACCGCCGGGCGGATGGCCGACGCCTACTACTGGCTCGGCCACGCCGAGGCGGGCGATCTCCTGTCCGTCGTGAACGAGCTCCGGGGCGTCTCCGAGAGCATCGTCGACGAGTTCGAGAAGGTCGAGGGCATCAAGGCGCGCGCCGCGGCCGCGCTCGCCGAGGCCGAGGCGGCGCAGCGGCAGCTGCTCTCCGGGGTGCGGCCCGAGGACGCGGCGAGCGTCGACGCGTTCCTGAAGGCCCTGACCGCGCTGCGGCGGCAGCGGGGGCACCTCATCACGCTCCGCGAGCTCAAGTACATGGACCTCGGCCGCGTCGACGCGCTCGAGGCCGAGATCGTCGCGCGCGCCGACGAGGTGAGCCAGGCGTGCGTGACGTTCCTCCTCGGCGAGCAGGCGTTCCGCCCGCTGGCCGACCGGCTCGCGGGCCTCATCGCGAAGATCGAGGCCGTCGCGAAGTCGCCCGAGCTCGCGCCGTTCGCCGCGGATCTCGACGCCGTGAACGAGGGGCTCTCGGTCCTCGCCGAGATCGTGGCGAGCCTCAAGGTCGACGACCCGACGGCGCGGACCCGGATCCTGGAGGGGATCAGCGAGGTCTACGCGCAGCTGAACCGCGCGCGCGCGACGCTGAGCGCCCGCGGCAAGGACCTGCGGGGCGCGGAGGGGCGCGCCGAGTTCGGCGCGCAGTTCAAGGTGTTCGGCCAGAGCGTGTCGAGCGCGATCGCGGTGTGCGACACGCCCGAGCGCTGCGACGCCGAGCTGTCGAAGCTGCTCGTCCAGCTCGAGGAGCTCGAGGGGAAGTTCGGCGAGTTCGACGAGTTTCTGGGCGAGCTCGCGGCCAAGCGCGAGGAGGTGAACGACGCGATCGCGGCGCGCAGGCAGGCGCTGCTCGACGAGCGGCAGCGGCGCGTCTCGAACCTCGTCGCCGCGGCGGACCGGATCGTCCAGGGGGTGGCGCGGCGGGCGCGCACCTTCGCGGGCGTGGACGAGCTCAACACGTACTTCGCGTCCGACGCGATGGTCGCGAAGCTCCGCGATCTCGCGGCCGATCTCCACGCGCTCGGCGACAGCGTGAAGGGGGACGAGGTCGAGGCGCGGCTCAAGTCGGCGCGGCAGGACGCGCTCCGGGCGCTGCGCGACCGCGAGGACCTGTTCGAGGGCGGCGGCGACGTCATCAAGCTCGGCCGCCACCGCTTCAACGTGAGCACGCAGGCCCTGGAGCTCACGCTGGTCCCGCGCGGCGACGGGCTCGCGCTGCACCTCACCGGGACCGACTTCTTCGAGCCGATCGAGGACCCGGCGCTCGAGAGCGCGCGCGATCTCTGGGGCCAGGAGCTCGCGAGCGAGACCCCCGAGGTCTACCGGGGCGAGCTCCTGGCGGGCTCGATGCTCGCGGACGCGGAGGCGGGGCGGGGCGGGCTGTGCGGACTGTCGATCGAGCGGCTGCGCGAGGCGTCGCTCGGCCCGGGCGGGCTGCTCGGCGCGGTGCGCGCGTACGCGGAGGGCCGGCACGACGAGGGCTACGAGCGCGGCGTCCACGACGCGGACGCCGCGCTGATCCTGGAGAAGCTGCTCGCGCTGCGGTCCACGGCGGGGCTGCTGCGCTTCGGGAGCGCGCCGCGGGCCCTCGCCTGCCTGACCTGGGCGGGGCTCGACGCGCGCGCCCGGGACCTCGCGCACCGGCGGTCGCGGAGCCTCGGCCGGCTCGCGGCGCAGCTCGGCGAGGGCGAGGCGCGGGCGGCGCTCGCGGCAGAGCTCGCGCAGGGCGTGGCGGCGGCGGCGGCGGCGCACAGGCTCGAGGCGAGCGCGGCGGACGTGCGCGTGGCGGCGCGGTACCTCGTGGAGGAGCTGGCGGCGGAGCGCCCCCGGTTCGTGACGAGCGACGCGGCGCTCGATCTGCGCGACGCGCTGCTCGCGCGCCTCGACCTCGAGGGGGGCCGCGCGGCGTTCGAGGAGGACCTGCGGCAGCTCGAGAAGCACCCGGCCGAGCGGCTGGAGCTCGCGCTGGCGTGGCTGCGCGGGTTCGCTTCGAAACACGCGGCGCAAGCCCACCTCGCGCTGGAAGCGGCGGTGATCGTCGTGACGGAGCGGCACATCGAGCGGGAGCCGAGCGGGGCCGTCACCGAGGCCCGCGTCGAGGGGCTGCTCGGGCAGCACCCGCGCATCAAGGAGCGCGCGATCGCGCTCAGGCTCGACGAATTCCTGAGCAGGATCGAGGACTTCCTGCACGAGCGGGCGCCGCGCTACCGCGCTTACAGGAAGGTGCGGAGCGAGATCGCGGAGCGGGAGCGGAAGCGGCTGCGCCTCGAGGAGTTCGCGCCGCGGGTGCTCACGTCGTTCGTGCGCAACCGGCTCATCGACGAGGTCTACCTGCCCCTCGTCGGCGCGAACCTGGCGAAGCAGCTCGGCGCCGCGGGCGACGTGAAGCGCACCGACCTGATGGGCATGCTGCTGCTCATCTCGCCGCCGGGCTACGGCAAGACGACGCTGATGGAGTACGTCGCGAGCAAGCTCGGCCTCGTGTTCATGAAGGTGAACGGGCCGTCGCTCGGCCACGAGGTGACGTCGCTCGACCCGGCCGAGGCCCCGAACGCGACGGCGCGCCAGGAGGTCGAGAAGATCAACCTGGCGTTCGAGATGGGCAACAACGTGATGCTGTACCTGGACGACATCCAGCACACGAACACGGAGCTGCTCCAGAAGTTCATCTCGCTCTGCGACGGGCAGCGCCGGATCGAGGGCGTGTGGCGGGGCCGGACGAGGACGTACGACCTGCGCGGCAAGAAGTTCTGCGTGGTGATGGCGGGCAACCCGTACACGGAGTCGGGCGCGCGGTTCCAGATCCCCGACATGCTGTCGAACCGGGCCGACACGTACAACCTCGGCGACATCCTCGACGGCAAGGAGGCGCTGTTCGCGCTGAGCTACCTGGAGAACGCGCTCACGTCGAACCCGACGCTCGCGCCGCTCTCCGGGCGCGCGCCGGGCGACACGCACAAGCTCATCCGGATGGCGCAGGGCGAGGCCATCGCCGCGACGGAGCTCGATCACGCCTACTCCGCCGCGGAGGTCTCGGAGATGGTCGCCGTGTTCGAGCGGCTCTTCCGGGTGCAGAAGGTGCTCCTGTCCGTGAACCTCGAGTACATCCGGAGCGCGTCGCAGGACGACGCCTTCCGGACGGAGCCGCCGTTCAAGCTGCAGGGCAGCTACCGGAACATGAACAAGCTGGCCGAGAAGGTCGTGGCGGCGCACACGCCCGAGGAGGTCGACCGGCTCATCGACGATCACTACGTGAGCGAGTCGCAGACGCTGACGACGGGCGCCGAGCAGAACCTCCTCAAGCTCGCCGAGCTGCGCGGCCGGATGACGCCGGAGCAGGCGGCGCGGTGGGACGACATCAAGAAGGGCTTTTTGCGGATCAAGCGCATGGGCGGCAAGGAGGACGACCCGGTCGTGCGCGTGACCGGCACGCTGTCGATGCTGGGTGAGCAGCTGGAGGGCATCCGCGGGGCGATCGGGAAGGCGGCCGCGGTGGCGCAGGCGGGGGACGCGCGGGCGCGGGAGATGAAGCAGTGGCTCGCGCCCGAGATGGAGCGGCTCTCCGCGGCGCTCAAGGGGGCGGCGCAGCCGCGGGTCGACGTGAAGGTCGAGACGGATCGCTCGGTGTCGGAGTTCGTGGGGCACCACCTGTCGCTGGTGGAGCGGCTCGTGGCGCCGCTCGCGAAGGCGACGACGCAGAGCGCGTTCGGCATCCGGGCGATCGAGGCGCAGATCTCGGAGCTCGCGCAGGGGCTCCGGTCGCTCGAGGAGAAGGTCCGCGCGGCGGCGCGCCCGCAGAGCCAGCCGCCGCCGCCGCGCTTCGAGGCGCGGGTCGGGGCGGCGTCGCCGGCGAACTTCTACCGGACGGCGCCCGCGGCCGACGTCGTCGACCACGGCGGCATCTTCGTGCCGACCTTCCGGCCGCCGCCGGCGCGCGGGACGACGGTGGCGCTCAAGATCCCGTTCGCGGAGGGCGGCGAGATCGACGCGGTGGGGGTGGTCGAATGGACGCGCGAGGCAGAGGAGGAGGGCCCGCCTGGGTTCGGGGCGCGCTTCGTGCGGCTCTCGGGCGAGCAGCGGGAGCTCGTGGAGGGGTTCGTGCGGCAGCGGGAGCCGATGCTGCTCGGCATGTGAGCGCGCTCGCAGAGGCGGCGCTCGCACGCTCTGCTGTCGACGCCGCGTGACGCCGCGCTCGCGCGCGAGGCGCAGCATCGCGCGGTGCTCCGGCGCGGAGGTATGCGGCCCGAGCACAGCATCCGAGCTGAGCCGATGCTGCCCGTGCTCGTCACCCGAGCGAGCGGCCGCGCGCGGCGGCGGCCCTCCTCCATGAGGAGTAGAGCGGCCTCCCTCGTGCGTGATATCACCGTCATGACGCGGTTCGTCGGCGATGGCCTGGATCCGAAGCCCGCGCTCCGGCGCCGGGCACGCAGGAGCTTCAGCGCATGAAGATGATGACCCTCGGACCCTTTGACGGGAACGCGTGGCTGCTCGGCCGGAAGATCGAGCGAACGGTCGCGGAGTGGAAGGAGCCCGCGCGGCTCGCGATCGTGGCCATGCCGAGCGGGACGAAGCACGAGGAGTACCTCGCCGCGGTCGAGGATGCGACGGGCGTTCCGGTGGTCGGAGCCACCACCGGCGGGGTGTCGTTCACGGAGCGCGGCTTCAGCAGGAGCGGGGTGACGTGCGCCTTCCTCGGGGGAGCGAACGTCGAGGTGGCGTGCACGGCGGCGCGCGAGCTGCGCTCGGATCACGGCAAGAGCATCAGGGCGGCGCTGAGCGACATGGACGAGGCCGTCTCGAGCGGCAGCGGGCGGAGCGGGGCGACGAGCTCGATCCTGGTGCTGGCGGACGCGTTCGCGTGCGACGGCGACGATCTGGTGGCCGCGCTCCGCCAGGGCGTGCCGCCGCACACGCGCGTCTTCGGCGGGACGGCGGGCGACGGGTGGACGTTCGAGGGGGCGCGGGTGTTCCTCGGCCGCAAGGTGCTGACGGACGCGGCGGTCCTCGTGCGGCTCACGCACCGGCAGCGGGTGAACATCGACGTGGTGCACGGGTTCCGCGCGGCCGAGGGCGGGCGGGATTTCACGATCACGGACATCGAGCGGAACGTGCTCAGGACGCTGGACGGGCAGCCTGCGGCGCGTGTGTACGAGGAGGAGCTCTCGCGGCTCGGCTTCCGGTCGAGCGGCGAGGGGCTCCTCCAGACGATGGCGAAGCACGCGCTCGGGGCGAAGACGCCGTTCGGCGAGTCGCTGAAGATCAGGTCGCCGATCGCGATCCGCGGGGACGGCGCGGTGGTGCTGACCGGGGGGCTGGCGCGCGGGCAGGTGGTGCGCGTCGTGAACGCGGCGACCGACGCGGTGCTCCAGGCGGCGAAGAGCCTGTCGACCAAGGTGCTGGGGCCGCTGCCCGGGGTGGCCGGTTCGCTTGTGTTCGACTGCGCGGCGCGGTTCCGGATGCTGGGCGAGCGGTACCGCGAGGAAGTGCGGGCGTTCCTCTCGCCGAACGCGGCGTCGAACCCGATGTTCGGGATGGCGTGTTACGGGCAGATCGCGAAGTTCGGGGGGAGCGTCGAGGGGTTCTACAACACGAGCGCCGTCATGGTGGCGTGGGGGGAGTCGGACCAGGGGACGGCTGGCGGGTGAGCTTTGCTGGGCTGATGAAGAGGCGGGGCGGATCGTTGCGCGTGTGGGGGCTTTGCTGAACTGACCGGCCCGAGGAGAGGCAGTTCGTCGCGCGGTGTGGGGGCCCCGCCGAACTCGCCTGAGCCATCTTTCATCCGGCTTCGCCGGACGAGCTGGGTCTGGGCAGCCGACGGACGGTAGACGCCCTCGACGTTCACGAAGGTGGGATGTCGATGCACGGCGTTCGTGGCACGCGCCATGTTTGCACCGCCGCGAGCGTGGCACCGGACCACCATCGATCGCGAGGCACCTGCGGGGGAGCAACACCGCTGGACGTCGAGCTGCGTCCGGCGCGGCCTACCCGATGCGGTCCGTTCACGGCGCGCTGGCTCCGCCGCGAGAGGGGCGCATGTCGCGGCTGAAGAGGACGGGTGGGTCGTCAAGGTGCTCGACCAGCGACACGGAGGAGCGACTTCATGCGATGCAATCCGTTGAAGAAGACGCATCGATTCCGGTGCGCCGCCGTGCTCGCTGCGGCATTGTGCGCGACAGCGTGCCAGCGGGCGCGAATGTACGAGGAGCCTGAAGGACCGACGCCCGTCGTCGGGTGCGACGTGTTCGCGAGCGCGAGCGCCGCGCCTGGAGGCGCCGGGACGCGCGACGCTCCCTACGCGCGGCTGCAAGAGGCGATCGACGACGCGAAGGGCGGGACGGTTTGCGCATGCGCCGGCCATCCTTTCGCCGAGGCCGTGACGCTGCCCGCGGGGATCGAGGTGCGCGGGGACTTCACGTGCAATGGAGAATGGAAGCAGAGCTCGGATGCGAAGAGCACGATCGCGGGGCCGGCGGGACAGATCGCGCTGACCCTGACGGACGCCGCGAACGGGGCGAAGGTGCATGGATTCGTGATCTCCGCGGCGAGCGCGACGGAGCCCGGCGGGTCGTCCATCGCGGTTGCCGTGGCGGACATCGCGGCCGAGCTGAGCCACCTCGAGGTGCGGGCCGGCGACGGCATGCCCGGCGCCGACGGTGAGCCGGAGGCGACCGCGGCGGACGCCGGGGGGGACGCGCCGGCAGAGGGCGCGCACGCGCCGACGAATGCCTGCGTGGTTCCCGCGCGCGGTGGTGAGCCCGGACGGATGACGTGCGGTGACGTGGTCACCGATGGTGGCGCGGGCGGGACCGGGGAGACGTCGCCCCTTGCCGTGAGTCTGCCCTCCACACCCGCGCAACCCGGTGAGGGCGGCAAGCCGCTCGCGAGCACACCCCCGGACGGGTTTGGAGGCACGGTCGACGCCTCGGGAACCCGCCAGGCAGGCATCGCCGGTGCCACTGGCGCCAGCGGGACGCCTGGCGAAGGCGGCCATGACGGGAGGCTGACCCTCGCCGGCATCACGGACGGCAACGGCGCCCCCGGCCAGCCCGGCAAGCCGGGCCAGGGAGGCGGAGGGGGCGCCGGCGCACGCGTGCTGGGCGTCGTTTGCACCTTCATCGACGGGCGTCCGGCAGACGGCGCTGCCCCGGGCGGTGGGGGTGGAGGCGCAGGGGGATGCGGCGGCAAGGGCGGCGCCGGCGGGAGGGCCGGCGGGTCCAGCATCGGCATCGTGAGCGTCGGGACGAAGCTGGGCCTGGCCGATGTGACCGTCACGGTGGGTCATGGCGGCCATGGAGGAACCGGCGCCGCAGGGCAAAGCGGCGGAGAAGGGGGGCGAGGCGCACCGGGCGGCACGACCCGGAACGATGCGAATGCGCCCGACAACGGGGCTGGGGGGATGGGCGGTCGCGGCGGCGATGGCGGCCCCGGAGGCGGCGGGCGCGGCGGACATGCGATCGGCATCGCCTACGACGCCGCCCCTGCTGCCATGCCGTCGTTGAAGGAGTTCATCCCTGGAGAGCCGGGTGAAGGCGGTCTGGGAGGACTCGAGTCTTCATCCAGCGCAGGCCACGCCGGCGTCAGCGCCGCATGCTGGAGCTTCAAGACAGGGACGCGCTGCGCGCCGTGAGCCGCGGCCGCCGCCACGCAGCACAGCTCGAGGAAGGCCTATTTGAAGATGGGCAACGGCCGCACGGGGTCGCGTCAGAATCCGAGCGCTCGGATCGCGTTGCGGATCGTGTCCGCGCTGGCCCGGACGCCGGCCTCCTCCTCGGAGCTCATCGGGATGGGCAGCTGTGACTCGACGCCGGACCGGTTCACGATGCACGGCACGCTCAGGCAGACATCGTCGATCCCGCGATAGCCGCTCAGCAGGCTGCTGACGGGCAGCACGCGGTTCTCGTCGCGGAGCAGGGCCTCCAGGATCTTGGCGGTCGCGAGGCCGATAGCGTAGTTCGTCGCGCCCTTGCCGGAGATCACCTGGGCGGCGGCGTTCTTCACGTTGGAGAAGATCTCCGCCCGCTCGGTCGCGCCGAGGTGGCCGTGGCCGGGCACCGACCACGCGTCGAGCGGAATGTTCGCCACGCTCGCGCTGCTCCACAGCGGCACCTCGCTGTCCCCGTGCTCTCCCGCGATGTACGCGTGGACGTTCTGCACGGCCACGTCGAGCTGCCTCGCGATGAGGAACCTGAACCGGCTGCTGTCGAGCACCGTGCCGCTGCCGATCACCCGGGCGGGCGGGAGGCCTGTCAGCTTGAGCGTGACATACGTGATCACGTCGACCGGGTTGGTGACGAGCAGGTAGAGCGCGTCCGGCGCGACGGCCAGGAGCCTCGGCAGCAGCTCGCGGCATATCGCGACGTTCGCGGTGGCGAGGTCCATCCGGCTCTGCCCGGGCTTCTGCTTCGCGCCGGCGGTGATCACGACGACGTCCGCCCCGCGGCAGACCTCGACGTCATCGCTGCCATCGAGCGTGGCCGCCGGGACGAACTGCAGCCCATGGTTGAGGTCGAGCACCTCGGCGCCGACCTTGGCCCGGTTCACGTCGAACAGGGCGATCTGCTTCGCCACGCCGCGGAGCAGGCACGCATAGGCGATCGTCGCGCCGACGCTGCCAGCCCCCACGATCGCGACCTTGCTGGGAGAGACGGATTGCTCGTCAGGCATACCGCCGGGGTACCGCGGCGGGGCGGGTGCACCAAGGCAAATCGGGCCGCTGAGCCCGCGCGGGCTCAGCGGTGACCGTCCGGCGCCGGGGCGGCCGGCGCCACGACCTGAGCCCGCGCGGGCTCAGCGGTGACCGTCCGGCGCCGGGGCGGCCGGCGCCACGACGATCGCCGGCAGGACCGCCGGCGCCGCCCTCGGGTCGGCGGCGGGCACCGCGGCGCCGGCGGGCCATCCGGCGCCCTCTGCGAGCCCCGGGGCGCCAGCCGGGGGCCGTATCTCGATGGCGAGGGCCGGCTGCGCCGCGGCGGGGCTGAGCGCCACGCCCTCGTCGCGGCACGCGCGGAAGAACGCCTTCATGACCTCGGACTCCAAGAGATCGTGGCGCTCGAAGTCGGCGATCCAGAACTTGATGACGTAGCGCTGGAAGAGCGGCGTGACGGCGGCGAGCCAGAGCCTGGGCGCGGGCTGGCGCAGCACCTCGGGCACCTCGCTGCAGGCGCGCTGCGCGGCGCGCTCCACGGCCTCGGGCGGGGCGGCGAGCGCGACGAGCATCTCGATGTTGCGCGCGCAGTTCCGGTCCGGCGCGCAGAAGTTCTGGACGCGCGCCTTGGCGATGATCGAGTTCGGCAGGATCACCACGTCTCCGGAGAACGTCCGGAGGCGCGTGGAGCGCCACCCCACGTAGATCACCTGCCCCTCGACCCCGTCGACGAGGATCCAGTCCCCGACGCCGAACGAGCGCTCGGAGTGCAAGGCGAGCCCGGCGAACAGGTTGCCCAGGGTGTCCTGCAGCGCCAGGCCGAGGACCACCGTGATGACGGTCGAGGTCGCGAGCAGCGGCACGAGGTCGACCCCGGTGACCGCGCCGACGATCGAGAGGCCGGCGACCAGGTAGAGGATCGTGAGCAGGAGGTGCCGCACCAGCGCCGGGAGCAGCACCTTCCGGCGCTCGGCGAGCCAGTAGTCGATGATCAGGGTCTCGGCGATCTCGATGGCGAGGTACGCGGCGAGGGTGAGCTCCAGGAGGAGCACGCCCTTGTGGAGCGTGGGCAGCTCTCCCCCGCGGAGGGAGATGAACGCGTGCAGCGCGAGCAGCGCGACGAGCATGCGCGCCGGCAGCCGCATGCGGCGGACCAGGAGGTCGTCCAGCGACGTCTGCGTGGCGCCCGCGAGGCGCGAGAGCGAGGCGAAGACCAGGCGGTAGACGACGAAGCCGAGCGCGAGGACGGAGGCCGAGATCGCCAGCGCGACGGGCATCGAGGCGGGAGAGCGGATGAGGTCGGCCCAGAGCGCGGGGAGCCGGTCGAGGTTCACGCGGCCGAGTCTGCCACAACTCTGCCACGACCCGCGCGCGGGGATCCGTCGCCGAGCCGCGCCCGGGGGCGTAGACTCCCTCCATGGACGACATTCGCGATATAAGCGACGACGACGCCCGGGTGGCGGAGCTGGTGCGCTCGGCGCGGCGGGTCGCCGTGCTCGGCATCAAGACCGAGGCGCAGTCGGATCAGCCAGCGTTCTACGTGGCCAGCTATCTGCAGGGCGCGGGAGTGGAGGTGCTCCCGGTCCCTGTCTACTACCCTGACGTGAAGACCATCCTCGGCCAGCAGGTCTATCGCCGGGTGGCCGACATCCCGGGCCCCATCGACATCGTCGATGTCTTCCGGCGGGGCCAGGACGTCGCCGGGCACCTCGACGACCTGCTCGCCGCCCGGCCGCGCGCCGTCTGGCTGCAGAGCGGCATCCGGAACGACCAGGTCGCCGAGCGGCTGGTCGAGGCGGGCATCCTGGTCGTGCAGGACCGCTGCCTGATGGTGGAGCACCGCCGCCACGCAGGGCAGGGCTGAGGCGTCGAACGTCGTCGAGGACATCGACTTCCTCGGCGACTCCCATCCACCGCGCGCTGCGGCGGCCCGGCGCGGCTCGGCCCCGGGTTGTCGGACGGCGGGCTCGGCGTGGGGCGACTACACCGCGCGGTGCTGCGTCCCCTTGCCGAACGTGATCGCCAAGAAATCCCCCGGCTCGTGGACGATCATCCGGTGCCACACCCCTTGCGGCACCGTGCACGCCGTCCCCGCGCGCAGCGCGACGACCCGCTCGCCGCCCTGGTCCTGCAGCACCACGTCGATCGCGCCCGAGAGGAGGTACAGGATCTCGTCCCCGGCGGGGTGCATCTCCCACCGGGCCGTGTCCTCGGCCATGTGAAACCGCGTCACGAGCCAGCCATCCACGCGCTTGACCCGCCGGATGTCGGCGCCCGCCGGCTCGTCGGACATGAGCTCTTGCCAGAACGTCGGCTTCACCTCGATCTGCAGCGCATCCCCCGCGTCCGCGAGGTGCAGGTACGTGCTGCGGAGATCGAACCCAGGCTGTCTCGGCTCGGCCATCTTTCCCTCCCCCGTCTCGACTGAGGGCGTCCATGCCAGCAGGGCTCCCCCACCGCGTCAATCCGCTCTTCCCGCCGTGGCCTCCCCGCCGGCGCGACCGGTGCGTCCCAGGCGCCCCGACGGAGCCCGCCGGGCTCTACTGAACAAACGCTCCCATCCCGACCGGGACGCGCTAGACTGCGCTCGCCGCGCTCGCCTCTTCGCCCCGGAGTACTCCGCACCATGCCGCGCCCCGTGAACAACCCTCCGAACCCATGGTCGTCGACGCAGGTCGAGTACCTCGAAGAGGCGCCCCCGGCGACGCTGCAGATCTTCGAGGAGCAGGCCCGCTCCATCGTGACCGCGAACGACAGCCCCGATCTTCCATTCCGGTACAGCGTCAACCCGTACCGGGGCTGCCTCCACGCGTGCGCGTACTGCTATGCCCGGCCGTCGCACCAGTACCTCGGGTGGGGCGCCGGGACGGATTTCGACCGCAAGATCGTGGTCAAGTCGAATGCGCCCGAGCTGCTCGAGAAGGAGCTCAACAAGCCGAGCTGGCAGGGAGACACGATCGTGTTCTCGGGCAACGTCGATTGCTACCAGCCGCTCGAGGCGAGCTACGAGCTCACCCGCCGCTGCCTCGAGGTGTGCCTCGCGTTCAGGAACCCGGTCGGGCTCATCACGAAGGGCGCGCTCGTGCGGCGCGACGCCGCGCTGCTCGGCGAGCTTTCGCGCCGGGCGCGCGCCCGGGTCCATTTCAGCATCCCGTTCGCCGACGACGCGGTGGCGCGCAAGATGGAGCCGTATGCGAGCCGCTCGTCGCTGCGCTTCGAGGCGATGCGGGCGCTCTCCGACGCGGGGGTGCCGACGGGGATCTCGCTGTCGCCGATGATCCCCGGCCTGAACGACAGCGATGTCCCGGAGCTCCTGGAGCGCGCCCGGGCCGCTGGCGCGGAGAGCGCGTTCATGATGCCGCTGCGCCTGCCGCGCGAGGTGCTCCCGGTCTTCGACGAGCGCCTCGAGGAGGCCTTCCCGGACCGCGCCGCCAAGGTCCGCCGCGGCATCCAGGAGATGCGCGGCGGCAAGATGAACGAGGCCGCCTTCGGCGCGCGCTTCCAGGGCGCGGGCCCGCGCTGGGCGGCGATCCAGCGGCTCTTCGAGGTCCACTGCCAGCGACTCGGGCTCAACGTGGCGCGCGGCAGCGGCGAGTACATCGAGCGAGAGGGCGAGTCGACGTTCAGGCGGCCGAGCCGGCAGGGAACGCTGTTCGACCTGTGAAGGTGGAGAGGATGACCGCGCCGAACGCCCAAGCCGCCGAGGTGAATGACCGCATGCCGCTGGTGATGCCGCCGGAGCTCTACCAAGGGTGGTTGGAGCCGCAGGCCGACACGAGGCCGAAGCAGGGTTAACCCCCCAGCAGGAGCTGTTCCAGGCGCCTCAGAAGAAAGCACCGCGAGCGCGATGAACCTCCGGTCTCACGCGACCGTCGTCGCGGCGGCAGCGCCCCATCGACATGCCCGATCACGATCCGGGCGGACGGAGCTGCTTGCGAACCTTCTTGATGAAGGTCTGGGTGCACTTTCCGTGGGTGGCCTCATGCTCCATGATCTCGAGCGTGAGCTTGGCCTTCGTCCCGCTGGAGAGATGAGCAGCCGCGTTCACCTCCCTGGCGAGCTGGATGCCCTCCAGCGACGCAGGTCCCTCCGGCTTCTGGACGGCCGCCTGCTTGTTCGGCTGCCGGAAGTGGGAAGGCTTCGTCTTGGTGACGTCGCGGAAGCCGGTGTCGTCCGAGCGCCGGCCGGTGCCGTGGCAGCCCGGACAGGTGGCGGTGGTGCCGGAGAACGAGTTGGCGATGCGGCCGTCGCCGCCGCAGATGCCGCAGGATTCACCAGCCATGAGCCTGGCCCTCGGGTCGGGGCAGGTGCTTCGGGTCCTTCATGCCCGAGAGCATACAGCCGATCGTGGCTCGTGGAAGCTTCGCCTGGGGCGGCCCTCCATTTTGTGCGTCGCGGCTGTGCTGCGCGTCGCGCGGCGTGAGCGTGATCCGCGTCGTTCGCTCACACCACGGCGCGCGCGAACTGTCCCGGCGTGATGCCGACGATGCGCTTGAAATGCCGGTTGAGCTGGCTCTGGTCGTAGAGGCCGACGCGCGCGGCGATCTCGGACGGCGGCACGCCCCGCGTGAGGAGCGCTCGGGCGCGACCGATGCGCAGCTGCGTCACATAGGCATACGGCGTCACGCCGAGCTGGTCGCGAAACGCGCGGATGAGCTGGAACTTGTCGAGCCCCACGTGCAGAGCGATCTCGTCGAGGGAGAGCGCGGTGACGAAGCGCTCGCGGATGAGCTCGAAGGCGCGGCGCAGGGGGGCGCCCCAGGCGTACGGGCGTCCGCGCCCGGCGTGGCCCGGACTGGTGAGCGCGACGACGGAGCGCAGCGACTCGGCGAGCGCGGTCTGGAGCGCGAGGGGCTCGGCGTCGCCCTCGCGGACGAGCGCGTGCAGGGTGAGGAGCGGCGCGCCCTCGGGCTCTCCGCGTTCGAGAAACAGGCCTGGCGGGGGCGCGAAGGGCCGGCCTCCGAGCGAGAGGCGCGCTTCGTCGAGCAGCGCGTCGTCGAAGAGCACCACCTGGAAGCGCGCCGGCCCATCGCGGCTCTCCTCGCGATGCACCTCACCCGGGAGCATGAGGGCGAGCGCGCCCGGCTTCGCCGTCCAGGCGCGCCCGCGCGCCCACCACGCGCACTGGCCGGCCGTGAACGAGACCGAGGCGAAGCGGTCCTTCACGGAGCGGTGGCGCCGAGCATCGCTGCGGCAGCGGGCCACGGTCACGCCGGAGAGCGCCTTCGGTCGCACGATCTCGATACGCAGCCGATCGTCCGGATCGCCGACTGGCAGAGCGCTCGGCATGCTCGGGATCGTAGTGGGCCGACGCGCGCTGCGCCAGGCCCATTTCCGCGGATCGCGCGCTGCGCGGGTCCCGTCAATTTTGCCCAAGCCGCGCCGGCGGAGGGTGGACATCCTCCGTCCCGAGGTCGCAGGCGCTCCGCTGCCCTCCTCGACGCGCGGCGGAGCGCCTCGGCGCCGCGCGCTGGCATGACATGGCCTGTCGCTCATCAGGCCCACAGATCCGGAGCGAATCCTATGGGACGGTTGCAAGACAAAGTCGCGCTCATCACGGGTGGAAACATGGGGATCGGCAAGGCCGCAGCGCTGCTGTTCGCCCAGGAAGGCGCCAAGGTGGTCATCGCCGCTCGCCGGGTGGCCGAGGGCGAGAGGACGGCCGCGGAGATCGTCGCCCGAGGGGGAGACGCCATCTTCGTTCCGACGGACGTGTCGCGCGCGGCCGACTGCGCCGCCATGGTCGCAGCCGCCGTGAAGAGGTACGGGCGGCTCGACGTCGCGTTCAACAACGCAGGCGTGGAGCAGGTCGTCAAGAGCCTGCCCGAGCTCGAGGAGGACGAGTGGGATCGCGTGATCGACATCAACCTGAAGGGCGTCTTCCTGTCGATGAAGTTCCAGATCCCGGCGATGCTCAAGGCCGGCGGGGGCGCGATCGTCAACACGTCCTCCGTCGGAGGCCTCGTGGCGACGCCTGGTCTGTCCGCGTACGTGACGTCGAAGCACGGCGTCATCGGGCTGACCAAGGTCGCGGCCATCGATTTCGCTGCTCGCAACGTGCGGGTGAACGCCATTTGCCCCGGGGGCACGCGCACCGCGATGTTCGACAGGTGGATAAAGGACGGGGCCGTGGAGCAACACGTCCTCGCGAGCCACCCGATCGGCCGGTTCGCGGACCCGATCGAGCCGGCTCGGGTGGCCCTCTTCCTGGCGAGCGACGAAGCGTCGTTCGTGACCGGGGTCGCCCTGCCCATCGACGGCGGGCTCGTCGCGGCCTGACACGGCCGCTGTGTGGACGGCAGGAGGCCGCCCGTGGGCGAGCGGCGGGCGACGTCCTCGGCCCCTGCGCATACGTGAAAGCCGGGCGTGCAAAGGTCGGCGGCGCCGCACCTGGACCTCACCGCCTTGACATCCCCGCGTCGGTTCGGCTTTTCTCACCCTGAGCGCGTCGGGTCACGCGAGATCCCCTGAAAGGGCGCTGGAGCTCGGGCCGTCGAGTCAGGCGCACAACACATCATGAAGCGCATAACCGAGAAGCCGAGCAAGCCGCGCGCGAAGGCGCAGAAGGGGTCGCCCGAGAGGCGCGAGCCTCGGGAGGCCCCCGGAGCGCCCGCCGCGCCCGCTGGCGTGCAGGAGAGCCCGGCCGTCGTTGCGTTCCTGCGCGAGCTGGATCATCCGCGGAAAGAGGCGATCGTGGCCCTCCGGCAGGTCATCCTGGGCGTCAGCCCGGCGATCCGCGAGGAGATCAAGTGGAACGCGCCGAGCTTCCGGACAACCGAGCATTTCGCCACGTTCAACTTGCGCGCAAAGGACCGCGTCCGGCTCGTCCTTCACCTCGGAGCCAAGGTGAAGGACACAGCGGCGAAGGGGCTCGAGATCGCGGACCCGGCTGGCTTGCTGGAGTGGCTCGCCAAGGATCGCTGCCTCGTGACGTTCAGCGACGGAGAGGACGTCCAGGCAAAGCAGGCGGCGCTGGAGTCCGTGCTACGCGCGTGGCTCCGATGGATCTGACCCCTGCGCTGGTAGCGGGCGAACGGGGCCAAGCGTATCCGTCCGCGACGGTGCAACGCGAGAGCATCCTGGATGACCGGCGAGCGGCCTCGGACGCCGCTATTGACCCTGCGGCGGTGCGCAAACCAGGTTGGCTCGCGACAGATCGGCGACAATGCTGCTTGCGTTCGACGATTTGTCTACCATAACGCAGCACGAGCCGCGTGCCGCACCTCGAATCCCATGAATCAACACGGCGCAATGATTGCCATCACCACACCGTGACACGTGCTCGCCGCCTCGCGCTCGGCCTCGGATTCATCATGGTCATCGCGGTGATCGCGTGGGCCTCAGGTATCGTGAGCACCCCCACCCCGCAGCGGCCGCGACCGCCGGTGGTCCGAGCTGGCGCCTCCGCACCCGAGCCACCCTCCCCTCCCGCGCTGCAGCCCACCGCCATCTCCGTCCCGAGCCGGCCGGCGCCTGGCAAGCCTCCCGCCGAGCCGATACCGCCGCGGGCGTCGGCGCGCAGTCCGGAAGATCGAGCCCCCCAGGAGCCCCCGTCTGCCCCCATCGATGAGGAGCCGATCGAGCGTCCGATCCACGATGCCCCCACGACGCCAGCCGCCGCGCCGCGCCACGCGCGCCGGCGGGAGCAGTCCGCGTTCCGGCGGAGGTTACAGCCCGGGCTGTGCACGGACCCGAGCGAGGCAGCCGGCGCGCAAGAGACGTTGGTCTCCCACTTCCGCCACGAGACGTGGGGAGATGCAGGGCGCCTGTACGTCGACCCCAGGCTGCCGGACGACGCACACCTGCCCCTCCTCGATCACCTCGAGCATGCGGAACGGGAGGTGTTCTACGGGCTGGAGCTCAAAGCCGAGCGCCCTGACGTCTTCGCGTACCTTGATACGGACCTGCTCACGGCGGCTGCCTGCACCAACCGCGGCGTGGTCGCCTTTTACGACGGCGCGCTGCACGTGGTCACGACGCGCGCGGACACTCGGACCAGCGTCGTGCACGAGTACACGCATCACGTGCTGATGAGCCATGGCATGCTGGGGCCGGCCTGGGCGCAGGAGGGCATTGCCATGGTTATCGCGCGAGAGACATGGTGGCTCGACCCGGCCAGGCTCGAGCAGGTGAGGGACGCTCCGATGCCCCTGCAGGTGATGGAGCAGGCGGTCCCCTACACGCTCCGCACGGACGATGCCCTGATGTTCTATGTGCAAGCGGCCAGCATGGTCCGCTGCTTCGTTCGCGGCGACGGCGCCAGGTTGCGGCGGCTCATGGATGCGATGGGCACGGGTGAAGAAGCGGCGCTCGGCGGCTCATCCGACGAGCTCGCGCAGCTCCTCGAGCCCTCCACCTGGGAGTCCTGCATCGACTATCTGATGCGGGACATGGCCCCGCTGCGCTAGAACACCGATTCAGCTTAGAAACCCGAGAAATGAGACGCTAAGGCGCCAGAAGACGCCAGAAGACGCCAGAAGACGCCAGAAGACGCCAAGAAAACAATAAATCTTGGCGTCTCTTGGCGTCTCCTGGCGTCTCCTGGCGTCTCAACTTCTCGCTGTTTGCGTGCGGCTTCAACCCGTTTGTCGCTCTAGCCCCTCGTCGCCCTGGCGTTACACAGCCGAGTAAACTCGTTCGATCTGCTGGTTCTTGACATCACCCACAGGGGACGAGCCCCTGAGCCGGCTAGAAAACCCAACAGATCGAACGAGTCCACTCGGCCGTGCAATATTCCACCACGCTGGCGCTCGCGCGGAGGATCTCGACTGTCGGCCGTTGTGACGCGGCGAGCTCGAGTGTTATCGTTGCTCGGTGCCGGCGACCGGTTGGCGAGAGCTCAATGCCGAGGGGAAGAGGACGATGAACCTCCGGGCTCACGCGACCGTCGTCGCGATGGCATGGCTGGCCGCGTGCGGCAGCGGGTCGAGCGAGCCGCCTCTGCCAGCGCCGTCGGGCGGAGCAGGCGGTACGTCGGCTTCCGGCGCCTCGCCCGCGGCAGGAGGATCGAGCGGGAGCGCAGCACAAGCAGGCGGCGCGGGAATGGGCGGCGGCGCTGCGGCTGTCGCGGGCTCGACCGGCGTGGCGGGCAGCCCGAACGCCGGCGGCGCCGCCGGGGCTGCCGACAGCGCCGGCGCCGGCGGTGCGAGCGCGGGGGCGGGCGGCGCCGGCGCGTGCCCGGCGGGCTCGACGCAGCTGTCGCCGTGGCCTGGCAAGGCCGAGGTACACACGCTCGACAGCGAGGACGCGTTCGAGAGCGATCTGAGCGGGCTGACCTACGAGGCGCCCGGCGTGCTGTGGGCGACCGACAACCTCGCCGCCAGGCTGTTTCGGTTGTTGAAGAGCGGAGCGAGCTACGCGCCGGACACGTCCAATGGCTGGGCCTCCGGCAAACGGCTACGTTACCCGAACAGCAGGGGCACCCCCGACGCGGAGGGAGTGACGCTCGCCGCCACGAGCGCCGCGGGCGTCTACGTGTGCGCCGAGCGCGACACGGACGATCCGTCCGTGAGCCGGCTGTCCGTATTGCGCTACGATGTGACGGCCGCCGGAGCGACGCTGACCGCGACGCACGAGTGGAACCTCACCGCGCTCTTGCCCGAGGTCAACGCGAACGCAGGTTTGGAAGCGGTCACCTGGGCAGCTGACAGCTTGCTCACGGCGCGCCACTTCTTCGACGAGAGCAAGGCCCGAGCTTACGTCCCGAGCGACTACGGCGAGCACGGCGGCGGCCTGTTTCTGGTGGGCGTGGAAGAGACCGGCAAGGTGTACGCTCTCGCGCTGAATCACGACAGCGGCGCGGCCACCTTGGTGGCCAGCATCTCGACGCCGCTCGAGGGCGTGATGGGGCTCGAGCTCGACCGTGACACCGGGAGCTTGTGGGCTCACTGCGACGACACGTGCGACAACCAATCCGCCGTGTTCGGTATCGACGGCGCGCTCGGGCGCTTCGTGCTGGAGCGGCGTTTCAGGCCCCCCAGCGGGCTGCCGGACTCCAACAACGAAGGCATCGCGCTCGCGCCGGACGCGGAGTGCAGCGGCGGCGTCAAGCCGTTCTTCTGGACCGACGACGCCGACGACGACGGCTTTTCCCTGCGCGAAGGCTCGCTCGCTTGCGGTTGCCTCCAGTGACGGAAGGCCGCGTGGTGGAGCGGCAGCGCCTCGGGCGCCGGAACGAACACCACCCCTGAGCCCCTGTCGAGCTCATCACTCATGACGTCGAGATCGGGAATCACCGGGGCTCCCGTGCCGCTGCTCTCCCTGAGCTGGGCGGGGCCGAACGACGCCTCGCGCGACGCCGACGACCGCCTGTGCCCCGACTGGGCCCGACAGAAGCACACATGATACCCTTGCAGGGTGCGCCGACATCACGCGCGTCGCTGCGGCGGCGCCGCGCCGGCCCCGGACAACCAGCGCCGCGGCCTCATGGCCCTCACAGGCCGCGAACCGCGTCGGAGCCCCGCCCGCGGATTGGGCCTTGCGACCGGCGCACGGAATGCTGTACCACGGAGACCGCAGTGCGTTTTCGTGGGGGGTCGCACTGGCGCGACCCGCTCCTGGTCTATCTTGGACACGCGGCGATGTCGCGCGCCCGCTGACGAGCCCTCATGACCTCACCTGCCCAGGATCGCGCCACGGCCCGCCCGGCATCCCGCCGCAAGCTGCTCCTGAACCCGCGATTCCAGCTCAAATACACCGGGCTCCTGGTCTCGGTGGTGCTCGCCGTCATGGTGGCGCTCGGACTCGTCATCTGGCAGACCGCGAGCGTCGCGAACGAACAGGCGCGCTACGCGGCGACCCAGGCGGAGCTCGCGCTCAAAGAGGCGGCGAACAGCGCCAAGATCCTCAAGATGAGCACCGCCGCCCTGGGCGGCGACGGCGCTGACCTCGGCAGCACCCTCGACGAGGAGCTCGAGAAGACGAACCGCGAGTACGAGCGCAACCTGGCGGAGGTCGCCAGGCGCCGCGCCGACGTCGAGGCGCTGCAAGGTCGCCTCCTCGGCATCCTCGTCGGCGGCGGCGCGTTCCTCCTCGCCGTCCTCGGCGTGCTCGGGATCTTCATCACCCAGCGCATCGTGGGGCCGGTCCACCAGCTGAAGCGCCTCTGCCGCCAGGTCGGCACGACGCGGCTCACCATCGGAGAGGGGCTGCGAAAGGGCGATGAGCTCGGCGACCTGTTCGACACGTTCGTGCAGATGACGTACTCGCTCAAGGCGCTCCAGACAGGCAGGCTCGCGACGCTCGACGCGACCATCGAGCGGGCCGAGGCGGAGTCGGCATCGGCCGAGGTGCTCGCGCGGCTGCGCGCGCTCCGGGCGCAGCTCTGCCTCGGCCTCAGCGAATCCGAGGCGGTGCGGCGCCGCGGCCCGAAAGGTGGTCAGTCATGAGGCGAATCGCCGGGGCGGTGGGGACATGAAGCCTCCCGAGTTGGTCCAGCAGGCGGCCGGGTTGCTCCGCGCCCGCTTCGATCTCAACGAGTACAACCCGACCCCGATCGTCGACCTCGGCGCGCTCGTGGCGAACGCCGACGGCACCGTCGACGCCGAGGAGATCGACGCCCTGCGCCAGCTCATCGAGCCGATGCTCGGCGCCCAGCTCGACGTCGAGCTCGTCCGCTACCTCATCGAGGCGAGCCTGAAGGTGATCGCCGCGGCGGGCGTCGAGCCGCGGGTGCGCCTGCTCGCGGAGATCCTCATGGACTGCGACGCGGTGGAGGAGGGCATCATCATCGCGCTGGCGGTCGCCCACGCGAGCGAGGGGATCTCCGACGCGGAGCGCGCGGTCATCGAGTCGCTCGCCCGCGCGGCCGAGCTCCCCGCGCGCCGGCTCGATCAGCTGAACGAGCAGGTCCGGGCGGCGTTCGCGACCTGACGGCGGCCCCCGCCAGCGGCGCGGGCTCCGCCGGGGGGCGAAGCGCTGCGCCGCCGGACGTGGCCCCCGCCGGCCGCGCGCGGCGTCAGCCCTCTTGCTTGGTCGCGAGCAGCCGCGAGAGGCGGCCTTCCTCGATGCGGACGGCGATGACCTTCTCCCGGTCGAAGACCACCGCGCCCGGGGCCGCGCCGCGCGGCTTGCGCACGTAGCGGCGCTGGACGTAGCTCACCTCGCACACCGCCTCGCCGCGCGCGTCGCTGAAATGCGCCGCCAGGGTCGCGGCGTCCACCAGCACGTCCGCGGGGCAGCTCGCCCCCTTCGCGAGCGGCACGACGACGTGCGAGCCCGTGACGCCCTTCGCGTGAAGCCAGAGGTCGTGCGGCCGCGCGTGCTTCGTCGTCAGCGCGTCGTTGTCCTCGGCGCCCCGGCCGACGAGGATCGCCGCGCCGGACGCGCTGCGGTAGGCGTGGAACGGCCGCCGCGGCGCGGGCCGCCCGGCCCCGAGGGCGCGGGCGCCGGACTTCCCGGGCTCACCGGCGAGCTCCGCGCGCGACACGCCGAGGGAGCGGGCGCGCTGCGCGAGCGGCTCGAGCGACTCGGGCCGCGCCTCCGCCGCGGCGACGTCCGCCTCGAGCGCGGCGATCGCCGAGAGGGCGCGCTCGGTCTCGGCGAGGCGCGCGCGCATCACCGCCTCGCCGCGCTGGTAGCGCCGCGCCTTGGCGAAGAAGGCCTCGGCCTGCGCCTTGGCGGGGCGCGACGGGTCGAGCGCGACCTCGATCTTGCCGCCGGTCTCCCAGTCGTCGAGGAGCGCCTTCGCGGCGCCCCGCGGCACACGGGCGCCCTGCGCGAGCAGGAGCTGCCCCGTCTTCTGCAGGCGCGCGACGCTGCCCAGCCGCCCGAGATCGCCGCGCACCGCCTCGGCCCTGCGCTCGAGCGCCGCGCGCCGCGCCTTCACGGCGCGCGCGAGCGCCGCCTTCTCCTGCCCGGCGGCGGCGTCGTCGCTCGCCTCGACGAGCGCCGCGCCGGCGGCCAGCGGATCCGCCGGGTAAGCGACCGCCGCCTGCGGGGCGCCCCCCTGAGGCGGCCAGCGGAGGATCAGGTGGCCGGCGGCGTCGAGCAGCCGCGCCTCGCCGCGGCGTCCCGGCATGAGCTCCAGCCGCGCTCCCGGGGACGACCCCAACCTGGGTGGGGGCGCCGCCGGCCCCGCCGGCCCCAACCCGGGTTCGGGAACCGCCGCCGACCCCAACCCGGGTTCGGGCGCGGCCAACCCCAACCTGGGTGCGCCCTCTGCACCTCCTCGGTCATTTTCCACCATGACCGCCGGCCCCAACCCGGGTTCGGGTTCGGCCAACCCCAACCTGGGTGCGCCACCTTCACTCTTTCGGTCATTTTCCACCGTGACCGCATCATCATCCCCCGCGACGATCACGATGCCGTCGCCCCGCACCTCGATCGCCAGCACGCGGCGGCCGACCAGGTGCGCCCTCATGGCGGCGACGAGCGGGTGCGACGCGCCGGCGCGGAGCCGGGGCAACCTCGGCAGGATCCCTACCCCTGAAACGCGCGGCCCGATGCCGGCGCCGAGCACGCGCCGCGTCCCGCCGTAGACGGCGAGCGCGACGAGCCCCGTCGCCGGGTTCGCGTGCGCCGCGTCGATCCGCGCCCCCACGCAGCGCGCGAGCGCCTCGGCGAGCGCCCCACCCTGCGCCGCGCCCTCCGTGTGGTCGTTCACCGCTCGTGCCCCTCAGCGCAACGCTTCGAAGTACGGCCCGCAGCAGCGAAGCCCGAGCTCGCAGGTCTCGCCGCGGTCCTCGCACGAGGCCACCTCTTCACCGTTGACGAAGCAGGAGCAGAGGGTCCTGCCGACGCGCTGGGGGCGGCACTCGGCCGCGACGACGACGCCCCGGCACGCTCCCTTGCAACTGCAGGCCCCGCCGGGATCGCCGGCGCACGTGATCTCCGCGCAACCGCCGCCGTTCGCGCACACGTTGTACTCGTCCAGGAACCTCTGGCACCGGGGCCCGATGAGGTTGCAGTCGAGCCTGCCGTTCATCAGACAGTCGAAGTACGGGATGAGCAGATCGTTGCACCGGGGCGCCTGGTCCAGCTCCGTCTCACACATCGTCCCGCAGCCGCCCGGCTCCAACGCCCCGCACGCCTCCTCGTAGCGCTCGCAGAAGCGGACGCACGCCGACCAGGCCTCGCCGCCGCCCGCCCCGGTGGAGGCGCTCGCTGTCCCCGACGTGGCCATCCAGGTCGCGCTGGAGCTGACCGCGCTGGAGCCGTTCCCGCCGGTGCCACCCGCGCCGGTGCCGACCGCGCTGGTGCCGCCCCCGCCGACGGTCACCCCGGTGGAGCCGCCCACGCCGGAGCCGCCCACGCCGGAGCCGCCCACGCTGGTGCCGCCCACGCCGGAGCCGCCCACGCTGGAGCCGCCCACGCTGGTGCCGCCCACGCCGACGCTGACCGCGCTTGCGGCGACCGTACCCGTGCTGATCGCGCTGGAGCCGAGCGCGCCCGTGCTGCTCGCGCTGGAGCTCGTCACCCCGGCGCCTCCTGATCCGTCGGGCATCCCATCGACGACGACGTTGCCACCACACGCGCTCCCCCACGCCAGGGCGGCGAGCGCAGCGGTACGCATCCCGAGCATCGTCATTCCCATGAGCCGCAAGAGTACCCCAGGAGCGCGCCCGGGCGCGAGCGCAGCGTCGACCCGCGCCCCCACGCAGCGCGCGATCGTCACGGCGAGCGCTGCGCCGCGCTCCCCGGCTGGCCCTCCACGGCGAACGCCGCGGGCTCCCCTCAGCGAAACTCGTCGAAGAACGGCTCGCAACAGCCATGGGCGAGGTCGCACGCCGGGCCGAGATCCTCGCACCTGGCCAGCTCGTCGCCGTTGACGAAACAGGAGCAGACGATCCCGTTGCGCATGTCGGGGCGGCACTCGACCGCGAACTCGGCGTTCGGGCACGAGCCCTTGCAGGAGCAGGCCCGGTTGCGATCGGCGAAGCACTCGAGCGGCGCGCAGCCGCCGCCGGCCCGGCACGCGTCGTACTCGGCCAGGAACGGCCGGCACCGTTCCAGGACGAAGTCGCAGTCGATGCTGCCGTTCGTCGCGCAGTCGAAGAACAGCGCGAGCGGCTCGTTGCACTGGGGCACCTCGTTCACATACCCCTTACAGAAGCCCTCGCACTGCTGCCCCGGCTCCGCCTGCTCGCAGGCCCTTGTATAGGTATCGCAGAACTTCATGCACGCCGACCAGGCATCGCCGCCGCCGGCCCCGGTCGAGGCGCTCCCTGTCCCCGACGTGGCCATCCAGGTCGCGCTGGAGCCGCCCACGCCGACGGTCACCGAGGTGGAACCGCCCACGCCGACGGTCACCGAGGTGGAACCGCCCACGCCGACGCTGACAGCGCTGACCGCGCCCGTGCTGATCGCGCTGGAGCCGAACGCGCCCGTGCTGATCGCGCTGGAGCCCGTCGCCCCGGCGCCTCCTGACCCGTCCGGCATCCCGTCGACCACCACGTTGCCACCGCAGGCGCTTCCCCACGCCAGGGCGGCGAGCGCAGCGGCGCGCATCCTGAGCAGCGCCATTCGCATAGACCGCGAGAGTACCCCAGGTGGGCGCCCGAGCGCGAGCGCGGCACGGGCGCGACGGCCGCGGGGCGCGACGGCCGCGGGGCGCGACGGCCGCGGATCGAGGCGAGGCGCCGCGCGGCCCCTCGTCCGCCGCGCGGCTTTGCGATAGAGACCCGCCGCGTGCTCCTCGACCTCCTGCTCGCCCCGCTGCTCGCCCAGGCCGACGCGCCGCCCCGGCCCGGACCCGCGGCGTCCTGCCCGTCCGACATGGTGCTCGTCGAGGGCACCCACGCCGAGAACGTGCAGCGGATCTGCACGAGCTACCGCGGCGGCCACTGCTTCGGCTTCTTCCCCGGCCTGTTCGCCGCCGAGCCGCGCTTCACGCCGGTGCGCACGTGCATGGACCGCCACGAGTGGCCGAACCGGGCCGGCGCGCTGCCGGTCGTGATGCTCCGCTTCATCGAGGCCGAGCGGGAGTGCGCCGCCGTCGGCAAGCGCCTCTGCACCGAGTTCGAGTGGGAGCTCGCCTGCGAGGGGCCGTCCGCGCTCCCCTTCCCCTACGGCTACGCGCACGATCCGGCCGCCTGCAACGTCAGCAAGCCGTACCGAGGGATCAGCGAGCGGCGGCTCGCGTCCGCCGACCCGGCGGTGCGGGCCGCCGAGACGCAGCGGCTCTGGCAGGGGGAGCCGTCGGGCTCGTATCCAGCGTGCGTGAGCCCGTACGGCGTGGTCGACCTGGTCGGCAACGTCGAAGAGTGGGTGTCGACCTCGCGACCCGAGTGGCCACACCGCTCGTCGCTGAAGGGCGGCTACTGGTCCAAGCCGTGGGCGGGGTGCCGGGGGACCAACGACTCGCATGGACCGATGTTCCGGTTCTACGAGATCGGGTTTCGCTGCTGCAAGGATCCGCAGCCAGGGCCGTAGCACCGCGTCCCCCGAGGGCGAACCGGCGAGAGAGTCGGTTGCCCGAGCGCACGGAGCGGAGGAGACCGGATGGAAGTCACGCCGAGCGAAGCCCCGCGTCGCGGAGCGAACGCGGCCCCTTCGACGCATGCACACTTGCCGTCTTGGTGGCACCGTGGGAGCCCATGGCGCCTGATGTGGACAATCGACGCCAGCGCAGGCTGTTGTGATCGAGGTGAAATGTTCGACGGATCCGCGGGTGCTCTCCGGCCGCGGACGAACATTTCAGAGTTATTGTCTGTCAAAACGATCTAACTGACCATCAGGCGATGGTCAGATGGCCAATCCGTGTCTATTACATCGTCCGGCGCGCCCTCTCGGCGCCCCGATGACTTGGAGAATCAGGATGCGATTGGGAGCTTGTCGTTCCGCTGTTGCGATATCTTTCTTTGGTCTGGTCGCCGCCGCGTGCACCGTCGCGACAGGGGGCGAGGAGGAGGCGGACGCGCTGTACGGGGCTGTGGTGACGACCGACGGGCTCACGCCCGCAGCGCTGACGATGCCGTCGGACTGGGGGAGCGGCTACTGCGCCAGCGTGATCGTCGCGAACGATGGAACCGCCCCGGTGACGTCGTGGACCGTCGTGATCAACCTCAATCAGGCCGCCGTGAGCAGTTTGTGGAACGCGGTGTCGAGCCAGAGCGGCTCGACCCTGACGGTGAGTCCGCGCTCCGGCAGCCCCGCCATCCCGGTCGGAAGCTCTGTCAGCTTCGGGTTCTGCGCGAACGCGACCGGAAGCAACTACCGGCCGACGCTGGTGTCGGTGACCAAGACGGGAGGGGGTTCGAGCAGCTCGAGCAGCTCCAGTTCGAGCAGCTCGAGCAGCTCCAGTTCGAGCAGCTCGAGCAGCACCGGCAGCGCCGGCGGCGCTGGCGGCGCCGGCGGGGCAGGAGGAAGCGGCGGCAGCGGAGGATCCACGGGCGCCGGCGGAAGCAGCGATACCTGCTCGATACCGCTGCCGAGCTACACGAGCGGCAACGGCTCTGCGACCTGGTACTCCCTCGACCAGGGCACCGCCCAGGTGAACTGCAGCTTGCCCATCCAGCAGCGCAATCCGGACACCATCGGCCACGTCGCGACCGGCGGAGGGCGGTATTTCGCCGCGCTGAACACCGCGGACTACAACACCGCGGCCGCGTGCGGCGCCTGCGTCGAGGTGAGCCGCGACGATGGGCGCAAGGTCGTGGCGACGGTCGTCGATCAATGCCCGACGGCGAGCAACCCCAAATGCAAGGCCGGGCACATCGATCTGAGCAAGGAGGCCTTTGCGCAGATCGGCGCGCTCGACGAGGGGTATCTGGGGACCGGCAACGGCGGAGTCAGGGGCGAGATCTCGTGGAAATACGTCCCGTGCCCCGTCGAGGAGAACGTATCCATCGTGTTGAAGGAGCCGGGCAACGCCTGGTGGAACGAGCTCCGCGTGCAGGGCCATCGCACCCCGGTGCGCAAGCTCGAGGTGTACGTCGGCGGGCGCTGGACGGAGGCCACGCGGCAGCCGTACAACTACTGGCGCGTCGGCAGCGGCAACATGGGGCAAGGGCCCTGGCGTGTCCGTGTGACCGACGTCCTCGGCAAGACGATCGAGACCACGATCAACACCACCACCGCCGAGCAACTCACCTCGTCGCAGTTCCCGGTTTGCCAGTGATCGGCGTGCGCCGGCAGGCGCTGTCGCATCGACGATCGTGACGCGGCAGAGCTCAGCGGGAGGGAGCGCCTGCGCAGATCCAGTCGTTGATCGTCTTGATATCGGCCTCGGGCAGCGGCGCGCTCGGCGGCATCCTGCTCTCGTCAGGGTCGCACAGGCCGACATCCTTCAGCTTGTTCATGACATAGCTGCTGCTCGGCTTGAACGGCACGACGAGCGCCTGCTCGCGGGAGCAGGACGCGCTGTCCTGCTCGACGAGCCTGCCGACGGCCGCGCTCGCGCGGAGGTCGAGCCCGCCGGACGGCGCGCCGGCGTTGCCGTGGCAGTACTGGTTCGCGCAGCTCCTCGTCAGGATGGGCTCCACGTCGGCGAACGCCGCGGTGTCCGCGCCGCAGGCGGGATCGCCCGGGGGCGCGCCGCCGCCCTCTCCCCCCGCGCCGGCCGCACCGCCGCCGCCCTCACCCCCTGTGCCGGCCGGCGCGCCGCCGCCGCCCTCACCCCCTGTGCCGGCCGCGCCGCCGCCCCCCTCGCCAGCGCCGCCGCCGCCCTGGCTTGAGCCGCCGCCGCTGCTGGCCTGGCTGGAGCCGCCGCCGCTGCCGGTCGTGCTGGAGGCGGCACCGCCGCCAGTGCCCGTGGACCCGTCATCGGAGCAAGCCGCCGCCGAGAGCCCGAGCGCCAGGCAAAGGACCAATCGAAGCGAATCGTTGTGATAAAGCAAGGTACCTCTTCATGATGGTGCTGGTCACGCGGCGCTCGCCGCGCGAGCGATTGACGAAGAGACTAGAAAGCATGTGACCGCACGCGACGCAATCGCGTGATGGTGGACGAGGTGGTCGCCAAATTCCAACCGTGGCAGCGGCCCTGGCGCCTCGAGCGTCTGCCTGCCGGCGGGAGTCGGCGCGTGTCGATCAGAAACCGACATCGCGCGCGCGTCCGGCTTCTCCGCTGGAAGCACGCGGCGCTAGAGTACCGCGATGCGACCAACCTGTTGGACCGGCCTGGCGGCGAGCGCCGCCCTGAGCACGGCGCTCGGCTGCAACGCGATCTGGGGGATCCCCGACGGAGAAGCCAGCGGAGATCCCGCGGCAGGCGGCGCGGGCAGCTCGGGCAGCTCCGGGGGCGCAGGGGCCACCGCGAGCGCAGGCTCGGGGGCCGGCGGGGGCGGGGGCGGCGCGGCCGGCGGGCCCTCCGCGGAGTGCCCGTTTGAGCCGTTCACAGGGCGCGCGCCGGGCGCGTGCCAGGCCGCCGACGGGGACAACGATTACCTCTCCGATCCGGAGAACTGCTGTGTGCCCGGCAGGAGCTGCCTGGGCGGCGCCTGCGAGGAGGGCAGGTGTCTGCCTGTCGTCCTCGCCACGGCCAACGACGAGGAGCACGAAGCGATCGGCCTCGTCGTGGATGGGGACGGGGACGAGGGACGCGTGCTCTGGGCGAGCGGCTACGGGAACACGATTTTCGCGACCGAAAAGGCGGCTTCCGGCTCGACCGAGCCGCTGGTGGTGCTCGACTCGCTCGCGACCATGCTCGCGCGCTCGGAGGGCTCGCTGCTCATCACCGACGAGACCGAGCCGGGCGTGTACCGGATGCCGCTCACGGGGAATGTCACCGTCTCGACGGTCGCCAGCGCCCAGGGAGCGGCGGGCTACCGGCGGCCCGTGGCCGGCGGCGGCTGGGTCTACTGGAGCACCGGCGTGATCGAGGACCCGGAGCAGGATCCCGACGCGCGCGATGTCCCGAAGCGCATCTGGGCGGCGCGGGCCGACGCGACCGATCACACAGGCTTCCCCGTCTTCGACCGGGACACGTACGTCGGAGGCCTCGCGCTCGACGCCACCCATCTCTACTGGACCGAGCTCGAGCCCGGAGGGACGCACAGCACCGTTCGACGGATGGCGCTCGGGGAGCCCGGCCAGACCGAGATCGTCGCGTCGATCCCCATCCACGACGGCGATCTCCCCGGAGACATCGCGGTCGGCGAGCGGATCTTCTGGATCAGCGGCTACGCCATCTACGCCGCGAACAAGGACGGTACCGAAGCGGGCACACTCGTGGCCACGGACTTCCCCACGCGCCTGCTGGCAGACTCCACCTTTGTTTACTGGTACAGCCGCGAGGAGCAGCTCCAGCGGGTGCGCGCCTCGGGCGGCGCGCCGGAGCCGCTCGCCGACAGCGCGGACATCCGAGATCTCGCCCAGGACTGCGGCGCGCTCTACTGGACGACCTGGGCCACCGACGAGCGGCCAGCGTCGGTGATCAAGCTGGCCAAGTGAGCCGCGCGCCGGTCGCGCTCCCGGCGAAGCGAGCCGCCGAGCAGCCACAGAGCAGCTCGGCCCGGTGACGCCCGGAGGGCGCGCGCTCGTCTTGTTGACCGGTCAGAAAGGCGGGATCCAGGGTTCAGAGAGACGCGACACCTGGGCAGGAGCGACCGAGCTCCGCTATAGGTGATCGCTCGATCGCAGGCCGCTCAGGCGTGCGCATCCCTTTTCGAGCAGAGAGGAGGAACCATCGATGCCCATGGATCTCGAGAAACCCACCTGTGACGACTCGCTGATGCGGCAGCTCTGTATGTCCGCCTATCAGCTGCCCATCCTCAGCGTCGCCGACGAGCTCGGTGTGTTTCCGCTCCTCGAACCAGAGCCTGCGAGCATCGCGGCGCTGGCCGGAAAGCTGTCTCTCAGCCTCCGCGCGACCGAGGCGCTCCTGGCCTCCCTGGCGGGGATGGGGCTCCTTGTGCAGTCTCGTGGCAAGTTCCACCTCACCGAGGTGTCCCGCAACTTCTTGCTCCCGACGAAGCCGTTCTACTGGGGCCACATGCTGCGCCTGCTCCGCCAGGCTCCGATCTCGCACGGCACCTTGCTGGAGCTCCTGCGGCGGGACGGGGCGCTCGCGTGGGACCAGGGCAAGGTCATCACGGAGGAGTGGGCGCAGGCGGACCTGCCGGAGGAGCAGGCGTTCGCCTTCACCCGCGCGATGCACAGCCACTCCTTCGCGACCGCGGTCGGGCTCGCGCAGAGGGCGGACATCACGGGCGCCCGCCGCCTGCTCGACGTCGCCGGCGGCTCCGGCTGCTTCAGCATCGCCCTGGCGCGGCACAACCCCGAGGTCCGGTTCACGGTCGCCGAGCTGCCGCCCGTGTGCAAGGCGACGCGGCAGTACGTCGCGGAGCACGGCCTCGAGGATCGCATCGACGTGCTGGAGCTCGACATGTTCCGCGACATGTGGCCTCCGGGTCACGACGCGATCTTCTTCGCCAACGTCCTCCATGACTGGGACAGCGCGCGCCGCCAGCAGCTGATCCGGCACAGCTTCGAGGCGCTGCCGCCGGGCGGACGGGTCCTCGTCTTCGAGCTCTTGCTCTCGGACGGGCAGGACGGCCCGCTCACGGCGGCGCTGAGCTCCATGAACATGGTGATCCTGACCCCCGGCAAGCAGTTCACGGCCGGCGAGCTCGACGAGCTCCTCCGCGGCTGCGGATTCGACGACGTATCGGTCACGCCGTCGTGCGCCGGGTACTCGCTCATCAGCGCGAGGAAGCCCCTCGATCGCTGAGGCCCGCTCCGCCCCCGTCGGCGGTCACTGCGCCACGACGCCGAGCTGCTGGAGCAGCGTCAGGTTGTCCTCGATGTGCCAGTTGTCGGTGATGCGACCGTCCTGCACGCGCAGGATGTCCGTGGCGAGGAAGTCCACGGCCTGCCCGGCGCCCTTCCTGTCGCCGAAGGCGCCGGTGAAGCGGCCTCGAAAGCGCAGGTGCGCCACCACGCGATCGCCGGCGACGATCAGCTGCTCCACCTCGCAGCTCAGGTCCGGCACCGCGGCGCGGAAGCTCTTCGACGCGAACGCCGGGCCCTCGGGGCCCTGCGGGCGCCCCTTGGGCAAGGTGCGGTCGGTGAACGTCGGCGCGATCGCCGCGTCGAGGTAGCGCGTGTCGCCGGTGCCCCAGAACGCGTAAAAGCGGCGCGCGGCGAGGATCTCCGCGTCCGCCTGCGCCCTGGGCAGGCTCGCGTCGACGACCATCGACCGCGGCGAGGGCAGGTCCTCCGCGCCGGCGCCCTGCACATAGCAGGCGCCCGCGGCGGCGAAGAGCGAGAGGGAGAGGGCGCTGATCAACAAGGGCTTTCTCATGACGTGTCTCCTTCGAACGGCGATCTCGGGCAGCCGGTCAGCGCGCGCGCGCCGACCGGAGGCGCCGCCGGCACGGCGGGGCGCGGCGCCGAGCGCGGCGGGTCCTGGGCCCGCCCTGGCGCGGCGACACGGACACCTTGATCCTTTCCTCCACGAAGGAGAACGAGCGCACTGGCCGAACCAGCTTTTCGAAAAAGTTGAAGATGTTCGCCGGCGCGCCTACCCTTCCGGGGTTCGCCGAGGGCGCGCGCGATGGTCGAGCTCGAGGACATGCAGCTGTTCGTGTGCGCTGTCGCGAGCGGCAGCCTGTCGGCGGCGGGGCGCGAGCTCGGGTTCTCGCCGGCGGTGGCGAGCAAGCGCATGACGCGGCTGGAGGCGGCGCTCGGCGTGCGCCTCCTCCAGCGCAGCTCGCGGCGGCTCACGCTCACCGGCGAGGGCGCGACCTACCACGAGCGCTGCATGGCCATCCTCGCCGACGTGAGCGAGGCCGAGCTCGCGGTGACCGCCGGAAAGGCCGAGGCGCGCGGCGTCCTGCGCGTGTCGGCGCCGGTGGATCTCGGCCGCCAGTGGGTGGGGCCGGCCGCGGCCGACTTCGCGGCGGCGCACCCGCGGCTCAGCGTGCGCGTCAGCCTGTCGGACCGCGTGGTGGACCTGTTCGAGGCCGGCGTCGACGTGGCCGTGCGCATCGGCGCGCTGGCCGACTCCCGCCTCGTCTCGCGCCGGCTGGCCCGGAGCCGCCGCGTGGTCTGCGGCGCGCCGGCCTACCTCTCGCGGCGCGGGCGGCCGCGCACGATCGCGGACCTGGCCGACCACGAGTGCATCGTGCTGCAGCGCCCGGGCATGCGCGCCCTCTCGTGGACCTTCCGCACCGAGCAGGGGCTCCACACCGTCCGGCCCTCGGGACGGCTCGTGGCCGACAGCGGCGACCTGGTGCGCGACTGGGCCGTGGCCGGCCATGGGCTCGCCTTCAAGTCGATCTGGGACGTCGCCGCCGACATCGACGCCGGGCGCCTCGTCCCGCTGCTCACCGACCTGCCCGCGCCGGGCTCGGCCGTGAACGTCATCTACCCGAGCCGGCGCTTCCTGCCCGCGAGGGCGCGGCTGTTCGTCGACTTCCTCCAGCAGCGCTTCGCCGCGCACGAGGCCGCGGTGCTGGCCGCGTCGACGCCGCGCGCGGAGCCGCCGTCCTCGCCTTCACCGCCGCCATCGCCTCGTGGCGAGCGACGCGCCTGAGGAGCACCCCCGCGGCGGGCAAGGCGGGGCCGCTGCCGGCCGCTGCCGACACGAGCGGCGCGCTTCAGGCGTCGGCCTGCGGGCCAGCGCCGATCGCCGACAGGAACTGCGCTCTCTCCTCGTCCGTCGGGCGCCGGCCCGAGAGGTAGCGCCGCTGGTGCGCGCGGGCCGCCGCCAGCGACGCCTGATTCAGGACGATGATCGGCACCTTGGGCGCATGCAGGCTCGTCACCTCGATCAGCGTCGTGCCGCCCGAGCCCGGCGAGAAGCGGTAAGTCCCGAGCCCCCGCGTCCACAGCACGTTCTCCTCGAACGCATCGACGACGATGACGAAGATCTCGGGCGAGACGCGCTCCGCGGAGAAGCGCAACGTCTGCGTGAAATGCCCGACGCCCGGGAGAGGCACGCTCATCCGGACGACGAAGCGCGGCTCACGGTACGATCCCGACTGCATCTCGCACCCGGTCCCGGGGAAGAGCTCCCGCGCGCAGCCCTGCTGATCCCACCACATGGCGGCGGCGTCGAGCGGGTCGATGTTCCCGATATCGATGACGAACCGGACGCCGCGCATGCCCCGCGCCTCGTCGTGGACGCTCTCGGCGTACGCGATCTCCGTGTCTTCCTGCTGCCACATGGTCGTCTCCTCGCCCCGGCGAGCGAGCATAAGTGAAGCACCGTTGCGCATCAAGGAAGCGGCCCTCCGCGCTGGATCCGCGCCGCCGCCACATCGCGGCAACGCCTCCAGCGCGGCGCGCGGCGCGCGGCGCCTATCGCGCGCCACACGCCGCGCGCCGCCGCCCGCCGGGCCGGCTCATGACGCCGCGACTCCGGCGAAACCCTACGACGCGTTCAGCCCTGCGGTGTGGACGGCCCGCGGAGCGCGTTGCTACCCTCCGGCGCCATGGACTACCGCAATCTCGGACGCACCGGCCTGAAGGTCAGCCCCCTCTGCCTCGGCACGATGAACTTCGGCCCGGAGACCAGCGAGCCCGACAGCTTCGCCATCATGGACCGAGCGCTCGGACACGGGATCAACTTCTTCGACACGGCCAACGTCTACGGGCGGAAGCGCGGAGAGGGGATCACCGAGCAGATCGTCGGGCGCTGGCTCGCCCAGGGCGACGGGCGCCGGGACCGCATCGTGCTCGCCACGAAGGTCTACGGCCTCATGGGCGAAGGGCCGAACGACAAGAGGCTCTCGGCCTATCACATCCGGCGCGCCTGCGAGGGGAGCCTGCGCCGCCTGCAGACAGACCACATCGACCTCTACCAGATGCACCACATCGACCGCGAGACGCCCTGGGACGAGATCTGGCAGGCGATGGAGCAGCTCGTCCGCGAGGGGAAGGTCCTCTATGTCGGCAGCAGCAACTTCGCTGGATGGCAGATCGCGCAGGCGAACGGCCTCGCCGCGCAGCGGCACTTCCTCGGCCTCGTCTCGGAGCAGAGCCTGTACAACCTCAACGCGCGCACCGTCGAGCTGGAGGTCCTGCCCGCGTGCCGCGCGCTCGGCCTCGGCGTCCTGCCCTGGAGCCCGCTCGCCGGCGGGCTGCTCGGCGGCGCCCTCCAGAAGGCGCGCGAGGGCCGGCGCTCCTCGGCCGACGCGCTGGCGCGCATCGAGAAGAACCGCGCCAAGCTGGAGGCGTACGAGGCGTTCTGCGCCGAGATCGGAGAGCGGCCCGCCGACGTGGCCGTGGCCTGGCTGCTCAGGAACCCGGTCGTGACGTCGCCCATCCTCGGCCCGCGCACCGCCGAGCAGCTCGACGGGAGCCTGCGCGCCCTCGAGATCACGCTGACGCCCGAGCACCTCGGGCGGCTCGACGCGATGTTCCCCGGCCCCGGCGGCGAGGCGCCGGAAGCGTACGCGTGGTGACCACGACCACGACCGCGACCGCGACCGCCTCCTGACCAATCCCCCGGCCCCCGCGCTCACGGCGGCGCGCGGGGGTTGATTTCGATTCCATGGCGGCCAGCGAATGGCCTACCTTCGAGGCTCGGAGAAGCGCCAGGCGGCGCCCGGGAACGAGGGAGTGGCCATGAGCCGATGGCGGTATGAACGAGGGCTGGAGGACATCGGCAATGGCTGCTTTGCCTATCTCCAGCCGGCCGGAACCTGGGGGCTCAGCAACGCGGGGCTCGTCACCTCGGACGGCGAGGCCCTGCTCGTCGACACGCTCTTCGACCTGAAGCGCACGCGCGAGATGCTCGACGCCATGCGCGCGGCGGCCCCCGCCGCGGCGCGGATAGGCACCGTCGTGAACACCCACGCGAACGGCGACCATTGCTACGGCAACGCGCTCGTCGAGGGCGCGACCTTCATCGCCACGCGCGCCGGCGCCGCCGAGATGGACGAGGTCCCCGCGCCGATGCTGGCCATGCTGATGCGACAGGCGCGCAGCGGCGCCGCGGGCGCGCTGGGCGAGTACCTCGTCCACTGCTTCGGCGCCTTCGACTTCGACGGGATCGCCCCCACGCCGCCGACCCGGGTGTTCGACGGGGAGCTGACCGTCGCGGTCGGGGGCAAGGAGGTCCACCTCATCGAGGTGGGCCCCTCGCACACGAAGGGCGATCTGCTCGTGCACGTGCCGGCGGACCGGGTGATCTACACGGGAGACGTCCTCTTCGTCGACGCGACGCCGATCATGTGGGCAGGGCCCGTCGGCAACTGGCTCAAGGCCTGCGACATCCTCCTCGCGGCCGACGTCGACGTCATCGTGCCGGGGCATGGCCCCATCACGGATCGCGCGGGTGTGCGCGCGGTCCGCGACTACCTCGTGTACATCCGCGACGAGGCCCGGCGCCGCTACGACGCCGGCATGCCCCCGGCGGACGCCGCGCGCGACATCGCGCTCGCCGACTACGCGAGCTGGAGCGACGCCGAGCGCATCGTGGTCAATGTGCACACGCTCTACCGCGAGTTCAGCGGCGGGAAGCTCCCCTCGCCGGGCCCGATCGAGCTCTTCGGCCTCATGGCCGAGCTCGCGCGCCGGCCACGTTGAGCGAGCCAGAAGAAGATGACGCTCATCATGAGTCTGTCGTCGCGAGCAGCGAAGTTAAGCTAAGCGAAGATCACGCCCGTCGTCGTCCCTGGCAGCAGGCGATCCTCGGCGCCTCGGCCGCGCACAGAGGGGCGCCGCCCGCCGCCATGGACACAGAGTTTCCCCTGAGGACGATTCCTGGTCAAGCGACGCCGGGGGCGCGCGGACAGCCAATGTCCTTGCCATCGCGCCGGCGTTCGGCGCGCCGCCTACCGTGCAGGCGCCGTGCGCAGCGCGGATCCAGGCCGCCGCAGGCGCCCGCGCGGCGGGGCGAAGCGCCTGGAGGCGCGCGAGCACGGTGGCGACCCTCACCAGGCGACGGCGGAGCTCCTCCGACGTGTCCGGTTGCGCGGCCACCGTCAGCAGGCGCGGGAACCAGCAGGATTGCCCTTGCGGACGCCATGTTCTTATGATGCCTTGTCTCCCGAAGCGTCTGGACTTCATTCTCCCCCACCATGAGCTATGCAGACGGCACCCCGCCCGAAGGCGCGGCAGCGGATTGGACGATTCCCCAGCGTTGGGAGCGCTACAGCGCGGCCGAGCACGCGCTGTGGGACCGGCTGTTCGATCGGCAGGCCAAGCTGCTCCCGGCCCGCGCCACGCCCGAGTTCCTGGCCGGGCTCGATGTGTTGCGTCTAGGCGACAGCGGAATCCCGAACTTCGACGCGCTCTCCGATCGCCTGATGAAAGCGACCGGCTGGCAGGTGGTGGCGGTGCCGGGCCTGATTCCCGACAATGTGTTCTTCGAACATCTGGCGAACCGCCGCTTCGTCGCCGGCAACTTCATCCGCACGCCCGAGCAGGTCGACTATCTGCAGGAGCCGGACGTCTTCCACGACGTGTTCGGCCACGTCCCCCTGCTGGCGAACCCCGTCTTCGCCGATTACATGCAGGCCTATGGCCAGGGCGGCCAGCGGGCGAACGGGCTCGGCGCGATCCAGCGGCTGGCGCGCCTTTACTGGTACACGGTCGAGTTCGGGCTGATGAAGAGCGCAGAGGGCCTGCGCATCTATGGCGCAGGGATCGTCTCCTCGCACGGCGAATCGATCTTTGCGCTCGACGATCCCTCGCCCAATCGGCTCGGCTTCGATCTGCTGCGGCTGATGCGCACCTGCTATCGAATCGACGATTACCAGCAGAGCTATTTCTTGATCGACAGCTTCGAGGATCTTCTCCGCCAGACGCTCGAGACCGACTTCGCGCCCCTCTACGAACAGGCCGCCCAGCTGACGGACATCGCGCCGGCCGACGTGCTGCCGGAGGATCGCATCTACACACGCGGCACGCAGGCCTATGCGCTCGCGAAGGGGGTGGCGGGATAAGGCATCCCCTGATTCGACCTCGAAGAGCAAGCTCCCACGGCAGATGGGCGCGGAAGCGGTCACGGCCTCCCTTGGGGGCCGGCGCGCTCGACCGGGCTCACATCGAGTAGGCGCCGCCCTGCCCCGCCGCAGCGGGGGCCTCGGCGGGGGACTCCCCCTCGCGGAGCTCTTCCACGGCCTTCGCGTGCTCGGAGAGCGCCGGCAGCGCCTGCGGGTCGTAGTCGGGCGCGACCCAGAAGACCTCTGGCGCGGGCCTGTACTCGCTCGAATAGCTGCGCTCCGAGGCCCTGCCGTCCTTGTAACGGACGGTGACGAAGGACCTCACGTCGTATCCGCACGAGCCCTTCTGGTGGCGCTTCACCTTGCCCTCGGAGAGCTCCGACTTCACGTAGATGCGCCGGATGAAATCGTCGGTGTGCTCGGCCGAGACGTGGTGCTCGACCTCCGCCACGGGGTCTCCGCCCAGGATCTCGACGCGGAGCACCGTCGGCTCGGGGAGATACGCGTGGATCATGATCGGGAACGGGAGCGTGTTCCTGATCTTCAGGTCCGACTCCGGGTAGGTCACCATCGCGTCGAGGCCCATGGGGATGTAAGCGCTCGGGCGGGAGTGGCTCTGGCGATCCGGCGTGTCGAGCGCGCCGAAGAGCGACGCGGCGTAGAGCGTGCTCGAGACCTGACACGTCCCCCCGCCGTAGCCGGGGACGGTCTCGTCCCCTAGGATCTCCGGGGCGATGGTGAACCCGTTCTTGGCCGTCCGGGGGCCGACATGGGTGTTGAACGAGAAGGTATCGCCCGGGGCCAGGATGGTGCCGTCGATCTTGGAGGCGGCGTTCCTGATGTTGCGGGCGCGCCCCGCCTCCTTGCCGTGGTGCTTGAACTTCGTCTCGTAGGCCGCGACGACCCGGGTGACGTCGACGCTCACCAGGTCGGCGACGACGACCTGCGGCAAGATCTGCCGGACGGCGAGCTCGATGAGCTCCTCGTCGCCGTGCTCCCCGGCCCGCAGCGCCGCGAGGGAGGCGTCGACGTCGAGCGCCCGGCCGGCCTGCTCCGGGATCTTGCGCCGGTTCGCGAGGTCGAGCCGCGCGTCCACGGGCGCCCGGTAGATCTGCGGAGCGAGCCGCTCTAGGAACGCCCGCGCCCGCGGCTCGTCGACGGCCCAGGCGAGCGGCACGTCGATCTCGCCGCGCCGCGCCCCCCGGGCCTCGCGGAGCCGCCGCGCCCAGGGCCCCTCGTGGCCGACGCGCTGCGCTGCCGCGAGCGTCTCGTCGACGTCGACCTCGACGCCCGTTTCACCGAGCGTGGCGGTGAGCTCCACGTCGTCGTGGCGCAGCCGGACCACGCGCTCGCGGAGCACGTCGCGCCGCGCCGCGAGCCAGGCCGCCGGCGCGGCGCCGTCCGGCAGGAAGCGCTCGCCGACCGAGAGGCCGCGGACCACCGGAGAGGCCGGCAACGCGTGGCGAACCGCGAGGGCGGCGCCCACGCCGGCCGACCCGCCGAGCGCCAAGACCAGAACGAGGGCCCTCGTATCCACGGCAGCTCGCCATGATAGCCGGATCGCGGACGGCCTGGAAGATCGCTAAACCGTCGAGAAGAGAAAAGAACCGCCATGGCGCCAAGGGCGCCGAACGGCCTCAGCCGCCGCCGACGAAATGGACGATCTCGACAACGTCCCCCTCGGCGAGCTCGGCGGCCGTGTGCTCGGCGCGCGGCACCACCTCGCCGTTGCGCTCCACCGCCACCGGCCCCTCGGTCAGCCCGAGCAGCTCGACGAGCCTCCGCACCGTGAGCGCCGACGGCACGTCGCGCGCTTCCCCGTTCACCGTGATGTTCATGGCTTCCTCACCTCTCGCATCACCAAGCGCGCCGCGACCTCCGGCGGCTCGACGGCCTCCCCGGCGAGCGCCGCCCGGAAGCGCCGCGCGTTCTCCACGTAGCCCGCGGCGCCCAGCTTCCCGAGCTCGGCCTGGTCCGGCCGCACCTCGCCCACCACCCGGGCCGGGTTGCCGCGCACCATCGAGCGCGGCGGGATCACCCGCCCCGGCGGCACCACCGCGCCCGCCGCGATCACCGAGCACTCGCCGATCTCGACGTTGTCGAGCACGATGCTGCCCATCCCGATCAGACACCCGTCCCCGACGCGGCAGCCGTGCAGGATCGCGCTGTGCCCGATCGTCACGTCGGCGCCGACGATCGTCTGCGAGACGCCGCCCGTCAGGTGCAGGCACGCGAGATCCTGCACGTTGGTCCGCGGGCCGACGCGGATCGCGCCGATGTCCCCGCGCAGCACCGCGCCGAACCACACGCTCGCCTCGTCGCCGAGCTCGACGTCGCCGATCACCGTCGCGTTCGGCGCGAGGAACACGTCGCGCCCGAGCCGCGGGGACACCCCGCCGAGGTCGAGGACGAGCGCCACCTCAGCCGCCCTCGGCGGCGACCACCGGCAGCGAGCGCCGGGCGGGCCGCGCCTCAAGGCCGCCCCGCTGCCGCGGCCGGGCCGCGGCGCGCGCCGCCTCGGTGAGCTCGGCCTGCAGCGAGTGCTTGTTCGCCCGCGCGATCGAGACCTCGACGACCTCGCCGAGCAGATCGAGCTCCCCGGCGCCGTCGATGTGCGCGATCTCGTGGCGCCCCGTCCGGCCGGACCAGAGCGCGCCGCCGGCTCCGCCGTGACCGCGCTCCTTGTCGCGCCCCTCGACGAGCACCTCCTGCGTCGTCCCCACGAGGGCCGACAGGTGGGCCGCGAGCAGCGCCTCGCTCTCCTCGAACAGGCGCGCGAGCCGCTCGCCCTTCACGCCCTCGGGCACGTCGTCCGGCAGCTTCAGCGCGGGCGTGTGCGGCCGGCGCGAGTACTTGAAGCCGAACAGCCCCTTGAACCCGACCTCGCGCACGAGCGACAGCGTCGCCGCGAAGTCGTCCTCCGTCTCGCCCGGGAAGCCGACGATGACGTCGGTCGAGAGCGTCAGGCCCGGGACCGCCTCCACGAGCGCCCGCGTCCGCGCGACGTACTCGGCGCGCGTGTAGCGGCGGATCATCCGCCGGAGGACCCGATCGCTGCCCGACTGCACCGGCATGTGCACGTGGCGCGGCAGCACCGGGAGCTCGGCGTGGGCGAGGACGAGCGAGGGCGTGAGGTGCCGCGGGTGCGGGCTCGTGTAGCGCAGGCGCGCGAGGCCGGGGACGTCGGCCGCGACGCGCCGGAGCAGCGCCGCGAACTCGCTCTCGTCCGGGTCGTCCGCGCTCGCGCCCGGGGCCCGCGGCAGCGCGCCGAGCGGGTCGCGGTAGCTGTTCACCGTCTGGCCGAGCAGCGTGACCTCGCGCGTCCCCGCCGCCACGAGCGCCGCGATCTCGGCGACGATCTCGTCGCTCGGCCGGTACCGCTCCGGCCCGCGGGTGTGGGGGACGATGCAGAACGAGCAGCGCTCGTCGCAGCCCTTCATGACGGTCACGAACGCCGTCGGAGCGGCGCGCGGCGAGGAGGAGGACGAGGGCGGCGGCGGCGACGCGACGAGGAACCGGGGCGCGTCGAGGTCGAACACCGTGCGCGCGATCGGCAGCCCGCCGATCGCGAGGTCGCCGAGCAGGCCGGGCAGCTCCGGGATGTTGTCGGGCCCCACCACGACGTCGATCGCGCGCATCTGCTTGAGGAGGCGCTCCCCCTCCTGCTGCGCCACGCAGCCCGCCACGACGAGCACCCGGTCCGCGCGCTCCCGCTTCCAGCGCGCGAGCCGGCCCACCTCGCTCCGCAGCTTCTGCTCGGCCTTCTCGCGCACGCTGCACGTGTTGACCACGAGCACGTCCGCCTCGTCGGCGCTGCCGGCCTCCGTGTAGCCGGCGCAGCGGAGCACGTCGTGCATCCGCTCGGAGTCGTGCACGTTCATCTGGCAGCCGAACGTCGTGATGGAATACCGGGGCATCGAAGCGATGAACGCTCTAACAGAAGGGGCCCGAGGCCGCCACCTCGCGCGCCAGGGGCCCCGCCGTCGACGCCATCGACGCCATCGACGCCGGCACGCCGCGCGAGCGCTCCCGCTCCCCCCATCGTCAACCCCCGCGAGGGCACCCCGACCCCGCGCCGAGCGCCGCGCGCTGGGCAGCCCCAGGCTCGGCCCGACAGCAGCCCCAGCGTCGGCGCGACAACAGCCGGCGCCACGCACCACCAAAAGGACACTGACGCGGCGCAGTACCATGTTAACAATCGGCTCGGGAGGAGACCGATGGCGAAACTGGAGAACCTGGTAGACCTGCTCGATCGCGCGCTGAAGCTTCATGGCCACCGGCCGCTGTTCGGGACAAAAACCGATGGCCGCTGGGACTGGATCACGTATGCCGAGTTCGGGCAGCTCGTCGCCCGGTTCCGCGGTGGCCTGGCGTCGCTCGGCGTCCAGCGGGGGGATCGGGTGGCCCTCATCTCCAACAACCGCGTCGAGTGGGCGGTCTCGGCGTACGCCTGCTTCAGCATGGGAGTCGCCGTCGTGCCGATGTACGAGGCGCAGCTCCCGAGCGAGTGGGCGTTCATCATCAACGATTGCGAGGCCGTGGCCGCGATCGTCGCCACGCCGCAGATCTACGGCAAATGCAAGGATCTCGCCGAGAAGGCGCCCTCGCTGAAGCACGTTGTCTGTCTGTTCGACCCCGACGGGGCGAGGGACGGCGTCCCCGGGGCGAAGACCAGCTCGTACAAGGAGCTCCTCGCCGCGGGCGAGGCGAGCCCGGCCCCGTCCATCCAGCCGACATCGAAGGACACGGCGTGCCTCATCTACACGTCGGGCACGACCGGCAACCCCAAGGGGGTGATCCTGTCGCACGGCAACATCGCCTCCAACGTCTGCGCGGTGCTGGATCTCATCCCCTTCGGCGGCGGCGATCGGAGCCTGTCGTTCCTCCCGTGGGCCCACTCGTTCGGCCACACCGGCGAGCTCCACGTGATGATCACGGTGGGCGCGTCGATGGCGCTGAGCGAGTCGGTCGACAAGATCCTCGCGAACCTCGGCGAGGTGCGCCCCACCGTGCTGATGAGCGTCCCGCGGATCTTCAACCGCATCTACGAGGGCGTGCAGAAGAAGATGGCGGGGAAGCCCGCCGTCATCCAGGCCCTGTTCCGCGCCGGGATGCGCGCCGCGACGAAGAAGCAGAAGGGCGAGCCCCTCGGCCTCGTCGAGCGGCTCACGCTCGCCGCGGCGGACCGCGTCATCTTCTCGACGATACGCGCCAGTGTCGGCGGCAAGCTGAAGTACGCCGTCAGCGGCGGGGCGGCGCTCGCCTATCAGGTGGCCGAGTTCGTCGACGCGCTCGGCATCACCGTCTACGAGGGCTACGGCCTCACGGAGACATCGCCCGTCGCCACCGTGAACTACCCGGGGGCCCGCCGCCTCGGCAGCGTGGGCAAGCCGATCCCGGGCGTGAAGATCGTCATCGACAGGTCGGAGACCCACGACCCGAAGCAGGGAGAGATCGTCGTCTACGGCCCGAACGTCATGGTGGGCTATTACAAGCGCGACGAGGAGAACAAGGCCGTCTTCACGGAGGATGGCGGCTTCCGCACAGGCGATCTGGGCTACCTCGACGACGACGGCTACCTCTTCGTCACGGGCCGCATCAAGGAGCAGTACAAGCTGGAGAACGGCAAGTACGTCGCGCCGGCCCCGCTCGAGGAGAAGATCAAGCTGTCTCCGCTGATCAACGGCGCGATGATCTACGGCGACAACCGCCCCTTCAACGTGGCGGTGATCGCGCCCGAGATGACGGCGCTCACGGAATGGGCGCGGGCCGAGGGGCTCTCGTTCGAGTCGACGGAGGCGATGCTGAAGCACCCGCGGGTGGTCGCGCACGTGAAGGCGGAGGTCGACAGTTACGCGTCCGATTTCAAGTCCTTCGAGAAGATCAAGCAGATCACCCTCGCGGCCGAGGATTTCACGGCGGAGAACGGGATGCTCACGCCGACCCTGAAGCTGAAGCGGCGCGTGGCGCTCCAGAAATACGGGCCCGCGCTCGAGGCGCTCTACGGCGGCGCGGGCGGCGCGGAGAAGACCACGGCGCGCGACGCCGCGCAGCCCGGCTGAGCCTCCCGCGCCTCCCTGCCGGCGATCCCTCGCCGCTCCCCCGCCGCCACCAGCCGTCCCCCCGTCCACGTCCTCCCTCTCCCCTCCCGGCGCGCCTTCGCGTACGCTGGGCGCGCCGGCGCGCCGGCGCGCGGCGTCGACCGACGAACGGGAGCGGCATGACGACAACAGGCACCCAGAGGCGAACGCTGTATCCCGAGATCGAGCCGTACCGCGCCGGGAGGCTGCGCGTCTCCGATCTTCACGAGATCTATTTCGAGGAGTCGGGCAATCCGCGCGGCAAGCCGGTGGTCTTCGTGCACGGCGGCCCCGGGGGCGGCACGGAGCCGAAGCAGCGGCGCTTCTTCGACCCGGCCGCCTACCGGATCGTGCTCTTCGACCAGCGGGGCTGCGGCAGGAGCACGCCGCACGCGTGCCTTTCGGAGAACACCACCTGGCACCTCGTCGAGGACATGGAGAAGCTCCGCGAGCACCTCGGGATCGAGCGCTGGCAGGTGTTCGGCGGCTCGTGGGGGAGCACGCTGTCGCTGGCCTACGCCGAGCGGCACCCGGAGCGGGTGACGGAGCTCGTGCTGCGCGGCATCTTCCTCCTGCGGAAGCAGGAGCTCGACTGGTTCTATCAGCGGGGCGCGAGCGCCATCTTCCCCGACGCGTGGGAGGAGTACCTCGCGTTCATCCCCGAGCCCGAGCGGGGCGACCTGCTCACGGCGTACCACCGGCGCCTCACGAGCCCGGACCCCGGGTTGCAGCAGCGGGCGGCGCGCGCGTGGAGCGTCTGGGAGGGGCGGACGAGCTGCCTGTTCACGAACCATGAGCTCGTCGCGAAGACGTCAGGTGATGAGTTCGCCCTCGCGTTCGCCCGGATCGAGTGCCACTATTTCATGAACAAGGGGTTCTTCACGACGGAGACGCAGCTGCTCGACGACGTGCAGCGGATCCGCCATATCCCGACCGTCATCGTGCAGGGCCGCTACGATGTCGTCTGTCCGCCGGAGAGCGCGTGGGCGCTCCACCGCGCGTTCCCCGAGTCCGATCTGCGCATCGTGGCCGACGCGGGGCACTCGGCGATGGAGCCGGGCATCCTGCACGAGCTGGTCGAGGCGACCGACCGGTTCCGTTGACGCGCGGCCGCGGCGGCGCGGCCGAGCTCGGTGGATACGCCCGGTACACCAAACACCGTATTTCGCGGTCAACCACCTCCCGAGCGCCGATCGCCCCCTCTCGCTCTCCACGAATTCAGGCCGCGCGCAGGTTGTCGAGTCTGCTGGAGCCCGCCGCTCGGGGTGCGATCCGGGTGAATTACGCCGGACTCGGCCCTCCGGCCGCTTGCGCCGCGTGGGGTCGGTCTTTAACGTAAACCGAGGGAAGGGTTGATTCCCCCGTGGAGGCTTATGGCAAAGAAGGCAGCACGGAAGACATGGATCCTGGTCTCCGACGCAAGCCGTGCCCAGCTCTATCGTGAAGAGCCTGCTGGCAAGGGCTTTACCCTGCTCGAGTCCTACAACCATGACGAGAGCCGGGCGCGCGTGCGGGATCTGATGGCCGACGCGCACGGCCGCAAGCCGAACGGCACCTCCGGCGGTAACGGCAGCCCTGGCGGCGGCCCGGGGGGTCAGTACCTCGGCCGTCCCGGCGCCGCCCCCGACACCGATCCCAAGGAGGTCGAGAAGCAGAAGTTCGCCCAGGAGCTCGCGGAGGTGCTGGAGAAGGGGCTGAACGAGCACGCCTACGAGACGCTGGTGCTCGTCGCGCCGCCGCACTTCCTCGGCCTGCTCCGCGGCACGGTGAGCAAGCAGGTCAGTAACCACATCGAGACGAGCGTGGACAAGGACCTGAGCTGGCTGGACGGCCCCCGGCTCACGGAGCGGCTGCGCGAGCTGCGGGCCGGATAGGGTCGCTCCCGGCTGCCTCGAACGTGTAGGCGACGCCGAGCCCGACGACGTTCGCCCGGGCGCTGTAGGCGCCGCCATTGATGGTGTTCGGGCTCTCCGGCGGATTGGCCCGCACCGGGCTCACCTGCGGGAGCCGCGCTTCCCTCGGATCGACCCTCACGTCCGCGGCGAAGGCGTGCGCGTAGCTCGCGTCGAGGCGCCACCGGCCGAGGTGGACGCCGAGGCCGGCCGCCGTCGTCAGCTTCGTCGCGTCGATCGTGAGGACCGACAGGTACTCGGGCGGGACGGCGCTCTGCTCGAGGCTCACGCCGGCGCGCAGATCCCACCGCGCGCCCGCGAGATCGAACGAATACTCGCCCCCGAGCCTCGCCGAGAGCGAGCTCTCGAAGCGCCGCGGGAACGAGACGGCTGGCACGCGGAACTCTTCCGGGAAGCCGGCGACGTTCCGGAGCACCACGCCGTCGGGCTCGACGAGGATGTCGTCGTGCATGCCCCAGCCCTCGACGCCGAGCCCGAGCTCCACGCGCAGGTCGTCCACGACCCGCGCCTCCACGCCGGCGCGGAGGACCCACGGCAGGTCGAACGCGACGTCGGCGTCCTCGCCCTCCTGGACGGCGCGCTCGAAGACGGGCGCCGCCGGGAGCCGCGCCCTGAATTTGGCGGGCGCGCGCACCCAGATGGGCAGCTGAAAGGCCAGGCCGACGCGCCAGCGCGGCGTCGGGACGAAGAGCGCCCCGAGCTGGCCCGTGGGCGCCACGATGGGCGCGACGCTGAGCTCGGAATGGATGTCCCACTCCGGATCTTCGGGCGCGCAGAACATCCGCTCCGGGAGGCACCCGGAGACAACCATCCGGCTGTTGAACGCGCCGACCAGCGCGCCGAGCCCTGCGCCGAAGCGCCATTCGGGCGACGGCGCGTACGCCGCCCCGACCCCCACGAGGGCGAGCGCGGAGCCCTCGAGCGTGAGCAGCGCGTAGCGCTGGGGCGCCGGCATGCCGTCCACCTGCTCCGGGTAGCTGGAGAGGGCCGCGTACGGCGCCCACACCCCGCCCCAGACGACCCACCGCGGATCGACCTTGAACGACGCCGCCAGCGTGGGGATCGGCAGCACCGGCGCGCTGCCGGTCACCGGATCCATCGTCTGCACGAAGCTCGCGCCCGTCGGCTCGCCGGTGTTCGGGTCGACCTGCCGTACGATCGCCTGGCGCGTGTGCCGGCTGCGCCACTCGAAGAGCCCGACGTCGAACAGGACCTGGGTGCCGGCCTCGTAGACGCCCGCGGGGTTGTAGGCGATCGCCCCGAGATCGTCGCCGCCGGCGATGTACGCCCCGCCGCGGGACGACGGGCGGACGCCGCGGTCGGTGAAGTACAGCCCGGCGGCGCCGGCGTCGCCCGCGGGCAGGAGGAGCGCCCCCGCGGCGGACGCCACGGAGAGCACGGCGCGGATCGTGGGCGTTTGCACGTGCATCACTCGTGCGGCCGGTTCTTGACGATGGCGTAGATCTGCTCGAGCCCGCGGGTCTCGTCCGTCAGGAAGTCCCTGGCCGAGACAAGGAGCTGCCGGTAGTCCTCCGCCGTCAGCGGCGCGCCGCTCCCGGCCTCGATGCGGTTCACGTCCGCGAACGCGTCGAGGAACACGTCGAGCGGCGCTCGGCCGTCCGCCATCGGCGTCACGAGCGCCGGGAGCACGCGCTCCATCGCGCGGTACCTGTCGTAGCGATCGTCGTTGAGCGCCTTCAGGGCCTTGAGCCCCGCGTCGGCCGCGCCCGGCCCGCCGGCGCCCCCCGCCGGGGTCAGCGCGGTCGACGCGGCCTTCAGGATCCGGCGCAAGGCGTCGTCGTCGGCGAGGAGCTGGAGGCCGTCGGCGAGCGTCGTCGGCAGCGCCTGGAACGGGGCGCCGGCTGCGTCCGCGTCGAGCAGGTAGGTGAGGAACCGCTCGATCTCCCGCCGCGCCGGCTCGTGGGCGCGGACGGCCTCCATCACGTCGACGGCGGCGGCGAACAGCGGGTGGCTCAGGAGGTCGCTCACCGTGGCGCCGAGCTCCTTCTGCGCCCAGGCGCACCGCCCCGTCGCCTCGCGATCGGGGCAGCGGGCGTTCAGCTGCTCGCGGAGGACGCGCAGGACGAGGGCGCCCATCCTCGGGAGCGCGCGGTTCTTGAACCGGGCCTCGGGCCCCGACCCCTCGACCGCGAGCAGCGCATCGACGAGCTCGTCCACGCCGCGCTTCCACTGGCCCTCTCGCTCGGCGGCGTCGGGCGCGTTGCGCTGCGCGAAGCGCGCGTCGATGCCGCTCAGAGCGCCGGCGAGGAGGGTGAACACGGTGAGCTGGTCCTGGACCCGACCGTTCACCCACGTGGCCTTTTTCTTCCCCCAGCGGTCGACCATGCCCACGCCGGCCGCGTAGCGGGTGCTGAAGAGGATGCGCGCGAGCTTCTCGATGACCTGGGCCTTCGTCAGCGGCCGATCGGCCGCGGGGCCGCGCCGCGCGGTCACGGACGTGTCGCGCGCCATCCGGGCGAACGCCACCGACGACGCCAGGACGTCCTCGGCCCGGAGCGCGTCGGCCAGGAGCGGCTCGTAGCTGTTGACCCCTGCCTCCGAGCAGTACGCGGTGTTGGTCTCGGGCGAGCCGGCCTTGATGCACTCCGGCCCGTGCTCCTTGCCCGGCCAGTGACGGTACGCCGTGCTGAAGAGATCGGTCAGGATCGCCTCGCCGGTGGTGCCGGGGTCGACGTCGGCGAACGCCTTCACGATGGGGCCCAGGTACGCGGCGAGCCCGAGCTGCTCCAGGAGGTAGGTCGTCCCCGGGTGGCGCACCCGGATCAGGTTCTCCGGGGAGCTGCACTCGTTCACGCCGAGCGCGTTCCTGGGGCAATGGATCGTGCCGGCCGGCTCGAGCGTCCCCGAGATGAACAGGTTCGTCGCCAGGTTCGCGCCGGCCCGGAAGGGATCCAGGTCCGGCAGCCCCGGGAACCTGTCCGAGTCCGCCCCGAAGTAGATGAGCCGGCTGAGCGCGGCCGGCGTGGGGCGGCTCGTCAGGCCGCCGATGCCGCTGGAGTCCACGAGCACCGAGTCGGTCACGAGCAGCGCCAGGGCCGAGGGCTTCACCTCGAGCTCGGCCCGCTTCGGGTCCCCGTCGGGGAGGAGCGAGTCGAGGTAGAAGGCCGCCAGGTCGTCGATCTGGAACAGCTCGCACTCGGCGAACTCGACGAAGGGCACCGTGACCTCGAAGGCGCTCACCACGGCGCCCTCCTTGTTGCACTGCCTGACGCCGGCGGTGTCGTGCATGAGCTGCATCAGCCGCTCCATGCCCGAGCGGTTGTCGCCGCCCCTCGGCTTCTTCGGGTCGACCGGCGTCTTCGGGGCCGCCGTCGACGGCGCCCCGACCGTGAGGTTGATGGCCGGGCCGTTCAGGTCCGACGGGTTGTACGCGTACTTGTCGCGGGTCGTGAGCATCGCCGCGATCGCGTCGCCCGCGTGCCGCGCGCCGCCGTGCGGGGTGAGGAGCGCGCCGCCCGCGATCGCCTCGATCAAGCGCGCCACGAGCCCCGGGTGCTCCACGGCCCCGCCGAGCACGGCCGCGAGCTCGTCCCAGAGCGGCGCCTCGTCGTCGATCCGCGCGGAGGCCTCCTTGCCCTGGGCGGCCAGCCGGTCGTGCTCGCGGGCGACGCCCCGGATCCGCAGCGCCGCGGCGGTCACGCGCGCGAGCTCCGCCTCGCGGTTCTCGAGCAGATCGATGAGCGTGAGCAGGAGGACGTCCGAGTCCTTGTCGGCGAGCACCTGGCCGACCGCGTGCGCGAGGTCGGCGAGCGGCGAGTCCTCGCCGCGGAAGCGGCGGTACGACAGGCAGCCGTCGCACCGCTCGTCCGCCGGCACGATCCTGCCGCGGCGGACGTCGTAGCGGGCCTCCTCGCGGTCGCCGAAGAGCAGGTACGCGCCGGAGAGCGCGTACATGAGCCCTTCGTGCTCGGTCTTCCACGGCTCCGGATCGCCCTTGCCCGCGTACCGGGTCCCGTCGACGAGCGGCACGATCGACCGCAGCGCCGCGCCGAGGACGGTGCGGGAGGTGTCGACGTAGGCGTAGAGCTCCGGCGCGAGGCCCCCGAACGGGTCCCGCGGCGGCTCGGTGACGCCGGGGATGGCGAACGGCGGTTCGATCGCGAGCGGCGCGCCGGTCCGGTCCACGAACCTGCCGGACGCGTCGACGTCGGCGAGGCCGTCGCCGTCCGCGTCGGCGAACGGCGCGGGGACCCCGTCGCCCTGGGGGAGGACCCACCCGCGCCCATCGCGGCGGGCGATGAAGATCGACGGCGGCGCGGCGAGCTCGGGGTGCTCCGCGAGCAGCGCCGCCTGCGCGAGCTCCAGGGTCGTGCGCGGGCGGCTCGGCTGCGCGGTGGCGGCGTCGATCGCGAGCGGGGCCCGCTCCGGCAGCGACAGCGCGGCCAGCTCCTGCTCGCCGGCGGCGAGCAGCGCCTGGAGCGCGGGCGCCCCCGGGCCGCCGGGGCCGAGCACGTCGAGCGCCGCCACGGTCATCGGGCGCAGCCCCGGGTACGCGAGCGCCGCGCCCGCGATGCCGAGCCCCACCTCCGCCGGGCGATAGCCCTGGCGCCCCCAGATGCTCGCGAGCGCACAGACGGGCGTTTCCCGCCCCTCTGCCCTGTCGCAGGCGATCGGCGCCCGCTCCCGCTGCCTCTTCTTGTCGCCCTCCTCTTCCTCCGGCCGCGCGCTCTCCTCGCCGCCGTGGATGAGCGCGTCGAGGAGCCGGGCGATCCCCCGGGTCGACGCGGGCAGGACCGCCGGCCCCGCCGCGTCGAACGGGTTCGTCTCGTAGAGCGGCGCGAGGGTCTGCGAGAGGCTCAGGACGGCATCGTGCAGCCGGATCTTGCCGCCCCCCTCGCCGGGCGCGACGTTGTCGATCTCGATGTCCGGCACCGCGGCGTTGACGGCGTCCACGAGGGCGTTGCGCCACCGCGCCATGGCCTCGACCTTGGCCACGCCCAGCCTGCGCGCCTGCTCCGCCCGCTCGCCCGAGACCGGCGGGAGCAGCGAGACGTCGACCTCGTCCTCGTACCGGCCCTCGCGGTCGTAGTGACAGACGCGCTGGTACGAGGCGCCCGTGTGGTCCTCGTGGAGGCTCGACGCGCCCACGCGGTCGCAGAGCATGCCGAAGACGTCGTCGCCCAGCCCGCCGCCCTCCGTGACCTTGGGAGGCGCCACCCGCGTCGTGTCGAGCGGCTCGTGACACGAGGCGATCGCCCCGCCGGCCGCGATGAGCGCGACCAGCCGGAGTACGACAGCGGCCGAGGAACCCAGCGCGCGCCTGCGCATGACGACAACCTCCCCCAGTTGCCTCCAGGGTAGACTATTCCACTCCAGGTGCGTAGGGGCTTGGCGCCCCTGCGGGTGTCAGGTGGGCGACGCCGGAGCGCGTGTTCTCCAGGCTCACTGCGCTGCGACGAGGACGGCGGCGGGCTCGTGGGTATACGCTGTGGAGCGATGGCGACCCAACCCACCCCGCTCACCGCTGTCGTTCTCGCTGCTGGACAAGGGACTCGGATGAAGAGCGCCCGACCGAAGGTGCTCCACGAGCTCTGCGGCCGGCCGATGCTCCATTACGTCGTCGACGCGGCGCTGGCCGCCGGCGCCTCGGACGTCGTGGTCGTCGTCGGCCACGGCCGCGAAGAGGTCTCTGCGGCCCTGGACAAGGCGTTCGGCGCCCAGGGGAAGAAGGTCCGCACCGCGCTCCAGGCCCAGCAGCGCGGCACGGGCGACGCGGTGCGGTGCGCCATGCCGCACATCGACGCGACCTCCGAGGCGATCCTGATCCTGTGCGGCGACACGCCGCTGCTCGATCCGGAGCAGCTGACGCAGCTCCGCGGGGCGCTCGACCGCGCGGGCGACGCGCCGATCGCGATGCTGACCGCGGAGGTCTCCGATCCGACGGGGTACGGCAGGATCCTTCGCGACGCGTCGGGCCGCGTGATCGGCATCCGCGAGCACAAGGACGCGACGGCCGAGGAGCGCGCGATCACCGAGGTGAACCCCGGCGTGTACCTCGCCCGCAGCGGGTTCCTCGGGCGCGCGCTGGCCGGGCTGACGACGGACAACGCGCAGGGCGAGCTCTACCTGACCGACATCGTCGCGCAGGCGGCGAAGGCCGGCGGCGCGGCGGCGGTGGTGGCCAGGGACGTCGGCTCGCTCGTCGGCATCAACGACCGCGCGCAGCTCGCCGCCGCCGAGGAGGTGCTCCACGGCCGCATCGCCGACCGGCTGCGCAAGAGCGGCGTCACGATCCGCACGAACGCCCGCATCGACGCGGGCGTGGTCGTCGAGCCGGACGCCGTGATCGAGCACGCCGTGGTCCTGCGGGGCCGGACGCGCGTGGGCGCGGGGGCGCGGATCGACGTGGGCTCGGTCCTCACGGACGTTGTCGTCGAGGCGGGCGCCTCGGTGAAGCCGTACACGGTCGCCTCGCAGTCGTCGATCGGCGCCGGCGCGCAGATCGGGCCGTTCTCGCACCTCCGCCCGGAGAGCCAGATCGAGGCCGACGCGCACATCGGCAACTTCGTCGAGACCAAGAAGACCGTGGTCCGGAAGGGCGCGAAGGCGAACCACCTCGCCTACCTCGGCGACGGCGACATCGGCGAGGGCGCGAACGTCGGCGCCGGGACGATCTTCTGCAACTACGACGGCTTCCGGAAGCACCGGACCGAGATCGGCGCCGGCGCCTTCATCGGCAGCGACTCGCAGATCGTCGCCCCGGTGAAGATCGGCGCGGGCGCCTACGTGGCGACGGGCACGACCGTCACCCGCGACGTGCCGGACGAGGCGCTGGCGATCGGCCGCGTGAAGCAGGAGAACAAGGAGGGCTACGCGACGCGGCTCAAGGCGCGGCTGAAGGACGCGGCGAAGAAGTAGGCCCGGAATCGCCCTATCGCACGTGGATGGCGTCGCCGAGAAGCGCAGATGACCGACCAGAAGCGGGCGAGGTCGACGCGGCCCGTGCTGTTCACGCACGGTGAGGGCCGGTAGCGAGGCGACCGGCCGACCCGCCGGGATCACACCTCCCAGCGCCGGAGCCGCGCGGCGAGCGCATCGGCGATCCGGCCCGAGCTTCCGGCCGCGGCTGTAGCTCGGCCTCCGGCAGCGACCGCGCAGGTCATTTTCGCGCGACGCCGGAGACACCCGTGCTCGTCCGGCTGCAACCTGGGTCGGCTCGAATCCTGGGAGGGCACGGATCTCGCTTGTGCCCACGTATGTGATTCAGTTCACATTTACAGGACAGGGAGCCCCATGCCGACGTACGAGTTCAAGTGCAACGACTGCGGCGCCGAGTTCGAGGTGGTCGCGTCGCTCTCCGAGTTCGAGCGCCTGAAGCGGGAGCGCACGGTCCAGTGCACGGCCTGCGGCCGCTCGAACGTCGAGCCGGAGATCGTGGCGTTCCAGGTGCAAACGGCGCGAAAGAGCGCCTAGGCAGAAGGACGAAGCGACGTGTCGAGCGAGAACTACCACGAGCTGCCTGAGCTCCTGTCCGAGGCGACCAAGGAACGGCACCGCGCGATCGTCTCGTTGATCGAGGAGCTCGAGGCGATCGACTGGTACCAGCAGCGCGCCGAGGCGTGCTCGGACGCGGAGCTCCGTGCCGTGCTGCTCCACCACCTCGAGGAGGAGGTGGAGCACGCGATGATGAACCTCGAGTGGCTCCGGCGGAACGATCGCGTCTTCCAGGAGAAGATCGACATCTACCTCAACAGCCAGGGGCCGATCACCGAGGTGGAAGCGGCCGAGGAGGCGGCGAAGCTCGGCGCCGCGGCGAAGACGGGCGCCACGGCGCCGCCGAGCGGCGCGCTCGGCATCGGGAGCCTGAAGGGGGCATGATCATGGATCTTCTCAAGCGCGAGCTCGCTCCCATCCTCCCCGCCGCGTGGGACCTCATCGATCACGAGGCGACGCGCGTGCTCAAGCTGCACCTCGCCGGCCGCAAGGTCGTGGACTTCCGCGGCCCGTTCGGCTGGGAATACGCCGCCGTCAACACGGGCCGCCTGCGCGCGATCGAGCGGAAGGAGGCGTCCTCGGTGAGCGCGGCCGTCCGCCTCGTGCGGCCGCTCGTCGAGTTCCGCGCGCCCATCCGCCTCGATCTCGCCGAGCTCGACGCCGTCGGGCGCGGCGCGCAGGAGCCCAACATCGAGGACGTCGTGCGCGCCGCCGAGCACGCCGCGCGCTTCGAGGACGGCGCCATCTTCAACGGGCTCGCGGCCGCCGGGATCGAAGGGATCCTGGAGGTCTCGCCGCACAACCCCGTGGTGATCCCCGCGCCGGAGGCGTGGCCGCGCGCCGTGGTGGCGGCGAGAGAGGTGCTCCGCGCCGCGGGCGTCGACGGTCCCTATGCGCTCGCGCTGGGCCCGAAGGCGTACGACGAGCTGGCCGCGGCCGCGGAGGACGGCTACCCGCTCCTCAAGCACATCGAGCGCCAGCTCATCGACGGGCCGATCGTGTGGGCGCCCGCGCTCGAAGGCGGCGTGCTCCTGAGCACGCGAGGCGGCGACTTCGAGCTGACCGTGGGGGAAGACCTGTCCATCGGCTACGACGGGCACGACAGACAGGTCGTCGAGCTCTTCCTCACCGAGAGCTTCACGTTCCGCGTGCTCGAGCGCGCCGCGGCCGTGGCGCTGCGGCGGGGCTGAGATCAGCCGCCGCGGCTACTCGGCGTCGCTGACCGCGGCGCCCTCGCCGTCCCGCAGCGACGGGATGACGTGGCCCATGCGGAGGCGCTTCGCCTCGAGGTAGGGCGCGGAGAACGGGTTGGCCGGGACGATGGCCGCCGAGCGCGAGGCGATCCGGACGCCGAGCGCGCGGAGCGCGTCGACCTTGTCGGGGTTGTTCGTGAGGAGCCGGATCGACTCGATGCCGAGGTGCTCGATCATCGCGGCCGCGGGCTCGTAGCCGCGGGCGTCGTCCGGCAGGCCGAGGATGCGGTTCGCGTCGACCGTGTCGTGGCCGAACGCCTGGAGCTGGTACGCCCGGATCTTGTTGGCGAGCCCGATGCCGCGCCCCTCCTGCCGGAGATAGAGCACAACGCCGAGCCCGCGGCGCCCGATCTCGGCCTGGGCCGCCTCGAGCTGCTCGCGGCAGTCGCACTTGAGGGAGCCGAACACCTCGCTCGTGAGGCACTCGGAGTGGACGCGCAGGGTCACGTCCGACCGGCCGCGCACGTCGCCCATGACGAGCGCGACGTGATCGGGAGACAGCCCCTGGTCGGGGCTCGTCGTCCCACCGAAGTGGAACACCAACATCTGAAAGACGCCGTGCTTCGTGGGCACGGGCGCCTGGGCACGAATATCGAGCTGAGGCCGGATCGCCGTCGTCGGGACGTGCATCTCGCTCTCCTGGTGGAGGAATCCTGGGTCGCCTGTCAAGCAAGGAGCGCGCCTGGGTAACCCGCTGCCCTGCCCTTGTCCGGCCACCCCTGAAGGTGGCGTCAATCAGGTAGCGTAAGCACCCGGCCGGAACAAGGTAAGCTCTCCAAGATGTTGCTCCAAGGACATACCTGGAGCAGCCGGTCAGCGACGAGGAGCAGCCGATCTGCTTCGTCCCCGCGCGATCCGCCGCACCGCTGGCCGTGAGCCAACTCACCAACGAGGCGCCGGCGGGCCGTCCGAGCGGCGAGAAAGCCGAGGGCCGCCGCTTCGGAAGCACCCGGGGGTGCCGGGGAGGCCGGGGGCCGCGCGCCCGCCTCAGAACCACCCGGGTTGCATCCTGGCGTACGAGTCCTCGCCGGAGCGGCAGAGCGCGGCGAGCGCCTCGACCCGGGGCAGCTCCGTCGAGAGCCAGTACTGCGCCGCGCAGAGCTTGCCTTCGTAGAAGTCGGCCGGAGCGGCGCCCCTGGCGAGCCCTTCGCGGGCGGCCGCGGCCATCGCGAGCCATTGCCAGGCCACCACGACCACGGAGACGAGCTCCATGTAATCCGCGCTGTGCCGCAGCATCCGCTCGGTGTCGCCGCGCATCCCCGCCTCGGCGAGCTGCACCGTCACCTCGCCGAGCAGCGCGAGCGCCGCGCCAAGGCGCTCGCCCCACGCGGGCTCGACGCCGGCCCGCTGCGCCCGGGCGATCGCCAGCCGGATCTCGCCGCCGAGCGCGATGAGCGCGGCGCCGTTCCCGGCCACGACCTTGCGGCCGAGCAGGTCCAGGCCCTGGATCCCCGTCGTGCCCTCGTGGATCGCGTTGAGCTTCTGATCCCGGAGCCAGGCCTCCGGGAGGTACTCGCTCGAGTAGCCGTAGCCGCCGTGGACCTGGAGCGCGAGGGCGTTCGCCTCGAAGCCCTTCTCGGCGGGGAAGGTCTTGGCGATGGGGGTGAGCAGGTCGAGGAGCCGCTGGGCGCGCTCCCGCTCCGCCGCGTCCGCGGCGTGCGCCGCGAGATCGGCGTACAGCGCGGTCGTGGAGACGAGCGCGAGGCCGCCCTCGACGATGGCCTTCTGCCGGAGCAGCATCCGGCGCACGTCGGCGTGCTCGATGATGGGCACCTGCGGCGCCCCCGGGTCCCTCGCGCCGAGCGGCCGGCCCTGCGGCCGGACGAGCGCGTAGCCGAGCGCCTCGTGGTAGGCCGCGGAGGCGGTCGCCACGGCGTTCGCGCCGACCAGGATGCGGGCCTCGTTCATCATCTGGAACATGCAGGCGACGCCCTGGTGGGGGCTGCCCACGAGGTAGCCGTGGCAGTCCCCCTTCTCGCCGAAGCTGAGCGACAGGCTGGGGAGCCCGCGCCAGCCGAGCTTGTGGATCATGCCGGCGACCTCGACGTCGTTCGGGACGAGCTGCCCGCCCTCGGGCCGCCGCTTGGGGACGGCGAACAGGCTCACGCCCTTGATGCCCCGAGGCGCGCCCTCGATGCGCGCGAGCGTGAGGTGGACGATGTTCTCGGTGAGGTCGTGGTCGCCGCCCGAGATGAAGATCTTCGACCCGCGGACGAGGTAGTGGCCCGCGTCGGTCTTCACCGCGCTCGCCTGCACGTCGGCGAGGCTCGATCCGGCCTGGGGCTCGGTGAGCGCCATCGTCCCGGTCCACTCGCCGGCGTACATCCGGGTCATGAAGGTGGACCGCAGGGCGTCGTCGCCGAACGTCTCGATGAGGTGCGCCGCGCCGGCCGTCAGGCTGAGGTAGCCGCACGCGCTCAGGTTCGCCGCCTGCAGGTAGGCGCCCGCGAGCGTGGCGACGACGAGCGGGAGCTGCTGGCCCCCCACCGCGGCCGGCCGCGCCGCGGTGAGCACCCCGAGCTCGACCATCGGCCGGAAGACCCGCTGGATGGCGGGGTGCACCGTGATGGCGCCCCCCTCGAAGCGCGGCGGCGCCTCGTCGACCTGCCTGTAGGTCGGGAACAGCACCTCCCGCGCGAAGCGCCGGCAGCTCTGGAGGTAGAGATCGAACGTGTCGCGCGCGTGATCGGCGAAATAGGGGAGCGCGCAGAGGCGCGGCGCGTCGAGCACCTCGTAAAGAAGGAACTCGACGTCGCGATCGTGGATGAGGGGATTCTGGGGAGCGGTCATGCGGTCTCTCGCCGAACCTGGTGCAGGCTAGGCGCGCCGGAAGCGGGGTGTCCAGGGGGGCGCGCCTGTCACGGCGGCACCGCGTAGGCCAGGGCGAGCAGCACGGCGCCGATCGCCGCGCAGACGCTCCACGCGCGGGCCGCGCTGCGGGCCAGGAAGGCGACGCACATCGCCGCGAGCCAGAGCGGGACCACGAGCGCAAAGCCGAGGGCAGACCGCGTGGCCTCGGCGAGCGGCGCGAACCGCGCGAGACATACGCCGCCCAGGACGGCGAGCGGCAGGGTCCCGATCAGCGCCGCGAGCACGCGCAGCGTGCCGTCGAGCCGGGCGAGGCGGTGGCTAGCCATGGCGCGCTCCGAGGAGCGAGAGCGCGGCGATGGCCGGCGGGCACAGGAAAGCGAGGCCCCAGACGACGCGCGGCCACACGGGCGCGAGCAGGACGAACAGGCTCGCGGCGCAGAGGAGCGCCGCGAGGGGGACGAGGTACGCCGCCGCGCCGGCCTCGGCTCGGCTCCACAGCCACACCGACAGCGAGAAGGAGGCGACGGAGAGGACCCGGGCCGCGGCGCGCCAAGCGCGCCACGCGCGCAGCCGCGCCGCGATGACGAGCGGGAGGCGCTCTGGCCGCGCCCCGTGGAGCAACGCGAAGGCGAGGTACGCCGAGAGGACCGACGCGGTCTCAACCATGAGGTGCCGCCTGCCGCCTGGCCACGAGCCCCGCCCCGCCGTGCGCCAGCGAAGGCGGCGCGCGGCGCGTCATCAGGAGCTGCACCGCAGGTCGCGAGGTCGCCCGGCGGAGCGCCCAGGCCGACGCGCAGAGCGCCGCAGCCGTCAACAGGAGCGCGACGTCGACGGCGACGACGGCTCCGACCTTCGGCCCCGCGCCGAAGAGCCCCGCCGCCGACCAGCGCGCCGCGAGCGCGGGGACCGGCAGCAGCAAGAGCCCGGCGAGCCCGAGCTGCTGCCACCAGAGGCGCCCGCCCTCACGCGCGGCGAGCGCCCACGTGATGCAGAGCCCGAGCACCCCCACGAACGTCAGCTCCTCGGCCGCCCCGCGGCGGCTCCAGTCGAGCGGGAACGCCCGGCTCGCCAGGAAGAGCGCCGCGATCGCGACGAAGGTCCCCGCGCCGAAGCCCACGGTGAGCCGCGCGAGGAGGCGGTTGCCGAGCCGCTCTCGCCGCGCTTCCCGTCGAGCGAGCCAGATCCAGTTGCCGGTGAGGATCGTGGCGCACGTCGCCAGGGCGAGCACGAAGAACACGACGCGAAGCGTGGCGCCGCCGAAATCGGCGAAATGGAGGCCATAGATCCAGCGAAACACGCCGCTGCGCGCGCCCTCGGCGCCCGGCGCGTCGCGCGCGACGACCGCCCCGTCGATGGCCCGCAGGCGCACGACGCCTCGCCCGAACGGGACGCCCTCGATCGCTCCGCGGATATCGACGGTCCCGCTGTCGAGGCCGTGGTGGCGGAGATAAAACCCCTCGGGGGCGAGCCTGGGCTCCGCGGCGCGCGCGCGGGCCATGAGCTCGTCCAGCGAGAGACCGCGCGCGGGCGCACCGCGCGCCGGCAGATCAACGAACGGCACCCCGCAGACCGCCCGGTCCGCCCGCCCCGCGTCTCCACCGAACACGGGCCCGGTGAACACCGGCACGAGCGACCCCACGAACACCAGGAACGCGCCCGTATAAGCGTAGACGAGCTGAAACGGCAGGCCCATCACGCCGAGCACCTTGTGCATGTCCGACCACAGGACACGTCGCGCCTTGTCCGGTCGGAACTGATGCAACTGACGGACGAGGTCCTTCAGGTGGATGAGCACGCCGGTCGCCAGCGCGAGCAGCAACGCGACGGACAGGAGACCGGCGGTGTAGAACAGCCAGACGCCCGTCACCCGGTGCTGGAGGAAATGCAGCCGGTAAAGGAAGGCGGACAGCCACTCTCGTTCGGGCACCAGCCCCTCGTGGACCCACGATGAGACCGCCTCGCCCTGCGAGGAATACGCGAGCCGCGCGGCGCCCAGCCCGCCTGCCGGCAGGTCGAACCAGATCTCCTCCGGTGCCGTGCCGGCAGCGGCGAGCCCCAGATCGAGCGTGGCCTGGAGCCCCGCCTGCTCGACGGAGGAGCGCTGCTGGGCCAGGGGCTCCTCCCACACCTCGAGCTGCTTTCGGAAGAGCGCGATCCCCCCCGTCAGGAACATCACATAGAGCAAGAGCCCACCGATCACACCTGCCCACGCGTGCACGTCCCAGAAGGTCGTGAAGGCATGTCGGGAGAGCTTCTTGGCCATCGCGAGTCACCCTGTCCCGTCGCGCAGCGCGCCGCGCGACCTCAGCTCCCCCTCGCCAACCCGCGCAGGCACCCCGGCACCGTCAGGCCCATCGCCGGGCCTCACTCGGCCGTGAGCTCGAGCAGCGCGCTCTCCGTGGAGCCGCTCTCCTCGCCGAGGGTGAAGCCCCCGTCGTCCACGTCGATGGCCCGCTGCTTCCGCGGCCCCGGCGGCCGGCGGACGCTCGCCCCCCGTCGCGCCGACAGCAGGCGCGCGCGGGCTCGCCTCACGGCCCTCCCCCGCGCGCCCCGCCGGCAGGCCGCCGTCCTGAGCGCGTGCCGGCGCGTGCACGCCGGCACGCAGGGAGGTCGACACGCCTGCAAGCGGGCTCCGAAGCGCGGAAGGATCTCGCCCGCCCCCGTCGATCTTGGACCCGACCCGCGGCTCGGGATGCAGGCGCCAGGAAACCGAGCTGACGTCCATGGACGAGTTTGGCCGTAGCCAATTTGAAAGCAAAAATCAAGATCACCTTCCCGACGAGGTGCGCCGCCCTGTCGGACCTCCGGCGGCTGCGGCCCTCCTCGGACATGTCGCGCGGCGCTCGCCGGGTGGCGCCGTCATCGGCGCTCGCAGCGCGCCGCGGCGGCGCGGCGGTGACACGCGGGAAGGCGGTTCACGGAGCGCCGATCGGGGTGAAACCGCCCCCTCCGGTGGACGAAATTCCCGGTTGACGCCGAGGCGAGCAGCATGTAGGAACAATACGTTCCGGGTGAATTTGACTGTCATTTTCAGTAAGATCACCCAGCCCACCCGGAAAACCCAGCAATGAACCAGTCACGCCACGTTATGGGGGCAGTCGTCGCGGTCCTCGCGGTAGTGGGATGCAGCGGCGATCCCGACGCGGATCGCCCGGGGACGGGGACCACGGGGACCGGGGGCGGCGACGGGCCGCTCTACGCCGCCGCGTCGGGGCTCTGCGGGACCGAGTCGTGCCAGACCTACCTTCTCACGGTGTCGAGCACCGAGAAGCAGGAGATCGACGTTCTTCAGAACGGGATCGAGTTCCAGGGCCTGATTTATCCGTTTGCTCACAAGGACTCTGTCTTCGTCTACAGCTCGGAAGCCCCGCGGATCACCCGCTATACCGCCACGGCGGACGGCGGTCTCCAGGAAGGCCCTGCCCTGGACTTCTCCGCCCTCGGCTCGAGACGCGGCAGAAGCATCGTCCTGAGCGACGACAAGGCATATACCTTCGACGTCGACCTGTCGACGATCTTCGTTTGGGACCCGGCGGAGATGATCTTGACCGGAACGCGGATCGACATCTCCCTCATCCAGCGCGAAGGGTTCACGCCTTACGTCTTCACCGATCGCGACGCCGCGCGGGAACGCGACGACCTCCTGTTCGTGCCGGTGGATTGGTACAGCAACGACACGCAGCTCAACTCCACGCCGGGGATGCTGGTGATCGACACGGCGCGCGATGAGGTCGTCAAATTGATCACGGATACCCGCTGCGTCGGCCTGGAGTCCTCTGCCATGACGCCCTCGGGAGACATGTACTTCTTCCCTTCGGCGGCCATCCTCAACGTGAACGCGGCCGACCCGTCGATCCCGGCGTGCGCGCTGCGCATTCGCGCCGGCGAAGACGAGTTCGATCCGGACTTCCTGCTGAACATCTCGGAGGCGACCGGCGGGCGCATCGGCTGTTGTGGGACGCAGGGCCCGGGCGGCACCGCGTACGTCCAGGTGCTCTACGAAGAGCGGGTGGACGTGACGGATCGTTCGGAGCTCTGGGATAAAGCGGCGAACGATTGGCGCCTGTGGAACATCGACCTCGAGACGGGCGCGGGGCGCGAGGTGAGCTCGATCGATTGGTTCAGCTCATCAGGGCCGAACGGTTACGAGCTGCCCGAGGGGCAGGTCTTTGCCAGCATCGGAAAACAGCCGACCGACCCGACGTTCAGGCGTGACACGACGCTGTTCGATCTGACGAGCGCGGCCGAGCCTGTGCCGACGTTCACCTTCAACGGCTTCGTGACGATGTTCGCTCGCCTGCGATGAGCCGTCACATGCGAAGGTCTGGCTGCTGCAGACCCACCCCACAGCCGCTTCATCGTCCACGCGCTATCGAGCGATGCCTCGCCCTGATGGCGGCGCCGGCCGTCGTTCTGGCGCTCCAGGACGCGTCGGCGCAAGAACCTCCGCCGCCGGCGCCGGAAGCACCGGCGGCCGAGGCGGCGCCGTCCAGGCCCGAGGTGGAGATGCCCCGTCTCCTCGAGCTCGTGCCAGCGGAGTATCCGATCGAGGCCAAGACCGCCGGGCTCGAACGCGTCGTCCCGCTCCACCTCACGATTGACAGCGAGGGAGCGGTCATCAAGGCCGAGGTGATCGAGCCGCAGGGGTACGGCTTCGACGAAGCAGCGCAGGGCGCCGCGCTCAGGTTCCGGTTCGAGCCGGCGCGCCGGGCGGGGCGGCCCGTCGCGGCGAAGATCCGTTATGACTACGCGTTCCGCCTGGAACCGGCGACCGAGGCGCCCGAGCCGGCGCCGCCGAGCGGGGCCTCGAATGTCCCCGAGGGGACGCCCCCGGGAGGACCGGCCGCGACGGAGCACAAGGCCGGATCTCCGCCCCCCCAGGCAGGAGGGCCTCCTCTACGCCCCATCGAAGTGCAGGTGCAGGGCGAGACAAAGGCCGATCAGCTGCGCCGGTCCGCGGAGGCGGTGCACGTGATCGAGACCAAGGACGCACGGCGCCAGAGCGCCGACCTCGGGGAGGTCCTGAGCCGCAGCCAGGGAGTCGGCGTGCGGCGTGGCGGCGGGCTCGGCACGAGGGCCCGCGTCTCGCTGAACGGGCTCACGGACGACCAGGTGCGCTTCTTCCTCGACGGCGTCCCGCTCGAGCTCGCCGGCTACGGGCTCGGCCTCGAGAACGTTCCTGTCAACCTCATCGAACGGGTCGAGATCTACCGCGGCGTGGTCCCGATCCGCTTCGGCGCCGATGCGCTCGGCGGCGCCGTGAACCTCGTGACGGATCAAGGCTACAGGGGCACGCGCGCCGCAGCTTCGTACCAGCTGGGGTCCTTCGGCACGCACCGGCTCACCGCCTCTGGCCGGCATCTCTTCGAGCCGACAGGCGTCTTCGCGAGCGCCAGCGCCTTCTTCGACGCCACCAAGAACGACTACCTCGTCGACGTCACGGCGGCCGACGAGCTCGGAAGGCCGTATCCGGCGCGCGTACGTCGCTTCCACGACGACTACAGGGCCTACGGCGGCAACCTGGAGCTCGGCGTCATCGACAGGCCGTGGGCGAAGCGGCTGCTCCTCCGGCTCTTCGTGGCCGATCACGACAAGGAGCTCCAGAACAATCCCGTGATGGAGGTGCCCTACGGCGAAGTGACGTCGGGAGAGCTCGCGCAGGGGGGGACCCTGCGTTACGAGAAGCCCAATCTCTTCGTCCGCGGCCTCAGGTTGGCCCTGCTCGGCGGATATACGCGCCGAACCATCGATTTCGTCGACAGATCACCGTGGCGGGTCGACTGGTTCGGCCGGCGCGTCGCCCGCCTCGACAGCAGCCAGCCGCTCGCCGAGATCGGCGACGCGACCGACGCGACCTACCTGGAGCACCGCGTCCACGGTCGGCTGGAGGTGAGCTACTCGCTTCCGCACCGTCAAGAGCTGCACGTCGCCGTATCTCCGGGCTTCTCCACGCGCGATGGAAGGAACCGGCTGCACACCTCGTCCGCGGTCCGTGATCCCCTGTCGGTCGAACGCGAGCTCTTCACGGTCGTCGGCGGGATCGACCACAAGCTGACCGCCCTCGACGGCCGCATCGAGAACGTCCTCTTCGCCAAGGATTACCTCTACCGGGCGTCGGGCGAGCGCACGTCCCCCGGGGGCGCCATCACGCCCGTCGAGCGAGCCACGCACACGCAGGGCTTCGGCGACGCGCTGCGCTTCCGCGCGCTCGATTGGCTCTGGACGAAGGCCTCCTACGAGTACGCCACACGCCTGCCCCGCCCGGACGAGGTCTTCGGCAGCGGGACCGCCATCGTGCCCAACCTCGCGCTGGAGCCGGAGACGAGCCACAACGCCAACATCGGCGTCATGATCGACGCCAAGGACACCGCTGCAGGAGCGTTTCGTGGCGAGCTGAACGGCTTTCTCCGCGGCACGCAGCAGCTGATCGCGTTGCAGCCGGTCAACACAAACCTGAGCAAGTACATGAACGTCTATACAGCGAGATCGCTCGGCGTCGAGGCCGCCGCCGGCTGGACATCGCCCGGCGATTACCTCTGGCTGGACGGCAACATGACGTGGGTCGACTTCAGGAACACATCCGACGAGGGTGAGTTCTCGGAGTTCGAGGGGGATCGCATCCCGAACCGCCCCTGGCTCTTCGCCAACGCCTCCCTGCGGCTCCAGTTCTCCGGCGTGAACGCCGTGAACGACGAGCTGTCTCTCACCTGGAACACCCGCTATGTCCATGATTTCTTCCGCGGCTGGGAGAGCGCCGGGTTCCGCAAGGACAAGCAGATCATCGACAGCCAGACGATTCACTCGATCGCGCTCACCTACCTCGTGCGGAGCGTCGTTCAGGTGAGCTCCAGCATGGAGCTGCAGAACCTCACCGACGCCAGAGCGTACGACTTCTTCGGCGCGCAGAAGCCTGGGCGCGCGCTGTTCTTCAAGGGGACGGTGGAGTATTGAAGCCGGCCGCGCCGCACCCCGGCGCGGGCGTCCAGATCACACGGGAGCGCCCGGGGGCGGGAGGATCGGCGGCGGATCCACGCTTTTTTTTCGAAATCGAGCGTTCGGGGGGGCACGCGCCCTTTGCGGTGTTTGCCCGGGGTTCCTAGACTCGTGACCCATGAGACGACTTTCCTGGGTGCTGCTCGCGGCGCTGGTTTCCGTGGGCTGTGGGGACAACGGCGGCGACCCGTCGGAGGCGGGTTCGGGCGGTGACGGCGGCGGCGGTGCAGGTGGCGGCGCGGCTTGCGAAGCCGGAGGCGACGGCACGCTCGACGTCGAGATCGTGAGCCCGAACGACGCCGGAGACGTCGCCGTGACCTCGCCGGGAGCGCCGGACGAGCGCGTGGTCTCGAGCGCGTCCCTCGACACGCCGGCGGGTGAGTACACGCTGCGCGCAAGCAGCGTGGCCGACTACCCGGACGGCGAACGCGTCGGCTTCGTCTATCGGCCCGAGGACCCGGAGCAGACCGCCTGCGTCGCCGACGGCGCGACCACCGAGGTCACCTTCAACTACGAGCCCACGCCCGGGAGCCACAAGCTCTGGTTCACCGCGCAGAACGGCGACCAGCTGGTCGGCGCGCTCGACGGCGAGGCGCTGCTCGAGTCGGGCGAGGTCACGCCGAGCGTCGCGTTCCAGGGGAGCGCCGAGATCATCAACCAGGGCGCGATCGCCTTCGACGGGGCCGGCAACCTGTGGGTCTCGGCCAACGCGGGCCAGATCACCGCGCGGCTCGTCGACACGCTGGGCGAGAGCAGCGAGGCCGCCCCTGACCGCGTGCTCGACGTGTCCGAGGTGTGCGCGGGCGTCATCCCCTGCGCCGCGGGCGGCCTCGCGTTCGACGCGGCGGGCAACCTCTGGGTCGGGATCCGCGACCATCTGCTGAGGATCGACGCGGCCGATCTCGAAGGCTCCGGCGTGGTGGAGCCCTCCGTGACCATCACCGGAGACGAGATCGAGAACGTCCAAGCGCTCGCGTTCGACGGCTCGGGCAACCTGTGGGTGGCGAGCGCCGAGCAGGACGCGGTGCTGATGTACGCGGCCGAGCGGCTCGCCGCGGACGACGGGGATCCCGCCGACGTGGTGCTGAAGGCGCTCACCCCCGAGCCGGTGATCGGGCCGCTGGGCCAGCCGACGGGGCTCGCGTTCGACGAGCAGGGCGCGCTCTGGGTGGGTTACTGGGCCTCGAACACCATCGCAAAGTTCGAGCCCCGCGATCTCGAAGCGTCAGCGGAGCTCACCCCGGAGGTTCAACTCGGAGTGGGGGTGCTGGCGCTTCCGGAGAGCATCGCCTTCGATCAGAGGGGGAACCTGTGGTTGCCCTCCCGGGCCGGTTCGGCGGCGGCGATCGCCAAGGCCGAGCTCGTCGCGGGCGGCGATGTGGAAGCGGGAGCCACCGTCCTGACGAGCGAGGCGTTCGGATCGCTCATCGACCTCGCCTTCAACCCGCCCCCCGACTGGTCACCGATCCACGGCCCCAAGTGAGCTCGCGGCGGCCGTGGACCCCGGCCGCCGGAGCCGCGCAAGGCGCGCCCGCAGGTCGTCCGCGACCACGTAGAACGCCGGCACGACGAGGAGGCTGAGCGCCGTCGAGACGACGAGGCCGCCGATCACCGCGGCGGCCATCGGGGCCCGGATCTCGGCCCCGGGGCCGAGCGCCAGCGCGGACGGGACAGCGGCCATCAGCGTCGCGATCGAGGTCATCAGGATGGGGCGCAGCCGCACCGGGCCGGCGCGGAGCATCGCCTCGCGGGCGTCCATCACCTCCCCCGCCCCCTCGCCGTGCCCGCGCCTCACCTCGATCGCGTGATCCACGAGGATGATCGAGTTCTTCTTCACGATCCCCATGAGCAGGAGGATCCCGATCATGCTGAAGATGTTGAGCGTGTGCCCCGTCAGCAGCAGCGCGAAGGCGGCGCCCGCGATCGACAGCGGCAGGATCGTCAGCACCGTGACCGGGTGCAGGAACGAGTTGAACTGGGACGCGAGCACCATGTAAGCGACGAGGATCCCGAGCACCAGCGCGAAGAGGAGGCCGCCCATCGACTCGCGGAACGTCACGCTCGCGCCGCCCAGCACCAGGCGGTAGCCGGCCGGCAGGTCCCGGCCGAGCTCCTCGACGCGGGCCACCGCCTCGCCCTGCGAGCGCCCCGGCGCGACGTTGCCGAAGACCGAGATCGCGCGCTCGCGGTCGCGCCGCGTGATCGCCTGGAGCGCCGGGCGCTCGTCGTAGGTGACGACCGACGTCAGCGGGACCAGCGCGCCCGACGCGCTCCTCACCTGGATGCGCGCGAGATCCTCGGGCCGGCTCCGCTGCTCCGCGAGCAGGCGCGCGCGGACGTCGATGCGGCGCCCGCTGTCGTTGTACTTGGCGACGCGCCCGCCGCCGATCAGCGTGTTCAGCGTCGTCGCGATGGCCTCGACGCTCACGCCGAGATCCGCGGCGCGCGCCCGGTCGGGCACGATGCGGAGCTCGGGCATGCCGAGCTGGTAGTCGGAGTCGAGATCCACGACGACGCCGCTCTGCGCGAGCTCGGCCCGGATGCGCTCGCTGTGCTTCGTGAGCTCGTCCCAGTCGGGGCCGCGGATCGAGAACTCGACAGGGAACCCGCGCTGGGCCGTGAAGCCCGACTGCGAGAGGTCCTGGACGACGGCGCGCAGGCCGGGGTAGCCGTTCAGCTCCTTGCGGAGCGCGCCCTGGAGATCGGCCTGCGAGAGCGCCCGCTCGTCCGCCGGCTTCATCGTGACGAACAGGATGCCCGTGTTGACGCCGCCCCCTCCGCCGAAGCCGCCGACGACGGCGAAGACCCGCTCCACCGCCGGGTGCGCGCCCACGGCCGCCTCGGCGCGGCGGAAGAGCCGGTCGGTCTCCTCGATGTCCGAGCCGACCGCCGTCTGCAGGCGGACAAGGAGCCGCCCCTGGTCCTGCGACGGGACGAACTCCGTCGGGAGGCGCTGCATGGCGACGATCGCGCCGGCGAAGAGGAGCGCGCCGAGCAGGACGACCGCGACCGGGAACCGAAGCGCCCGGGCGAGCAGCCAGCCATAGCCGCGGGAGAGCGCCTCGAAGCCGCGATCGACGAGCCGCCCGAGGCGGCTCCGGCCCTCGCGGGAGACGTCGAGGATCTGCGCGCAGCGGGCGGGCGCGAGGGTGATCGCCTCGAGGTACGAGAGCAGCACGGCGATGCAGAGGGTCACGCCGAACTGGAGGAAGAACCGGCCGACCACCCCCTCCATGAAGATGATCGGGAGGAAGATCGCGACGACGGCGAGCGTCGCGGCGAGCGCCGCGAAGGTGATCTCGGCCGTGCCCTCGCGGGCGGCGCGGACGCGGTCCTTCCCCCCTTCGGCGTGCCGGTGGATGTTCTCGAGCACCATGATCGCGTCGTCGACGACGATGCCGACGGCGAGCGAGAGCCCGAGCAGCGTGAAGGTGTTCAGCGTGAAGCCGAGGAAGTAGATCGCGGCGACCGTGCCGAGCAGCGACATCGGGATGGCCAGGACGACGTTGAGCGTGCTCGAGAGCGAGCCGAGGAACATCCAGCAGACGAGGGCCGTGAGCGCGATGGCCATGCCGAGCTCGAGCTCGATCTCGTGGACCGACTCCTCGATGAACTTCGTCGAGTCGAAGTTCACGCCGACCTCCATCCCCTCGGGCAGGGACTTCTGGACCTCGGCAAGCGCGGCCCGGACCCCCCGGGCGACCTCGACCGCGTTCGAGCCCCGCTGCTTCCTCACGCCGAGGCCCTGGGCCGGCTCCCCGTTCACCCGGGCGAGGCGGCGCACGTCCTCGAAGCCGTCCTCGACGAGCGCGACGTCCTCCAGGTACACCGTGGCGCGCGCCGACGACGGCGGCCCCGCCGCCTGGGGGGCCGCGCCCGGCTGGGCGGCCGCGACGGCGTTGCCTTCGCGGAGGACGATCCGCTTGAAGGTCGCGAGATCGAGCGCCTCGCCCATCACCCGCACGTTGAGCTCCCGCCCTTCGGTCTCGATGCGGCCGGCGGGCAGCTCGATGTGCTGGCGGCGCAGGGCCTCGGTGACGTCGGCGACGGTGAGCCCCTTCGCCGCGAGTCGATCGGCGTCGATCCAGATGCGGACATTGCGCTCGAGGTAGCCGCCGAGCGTGAGCTCTCCGACGCCGGGCACCGTCTGGAGCTTCTCCTTCAGCCGGTAACGCGCGATGTCGGCGACGAGCTGGGGAGAGAAGGGGCCGGAGAGCCCGACCCACATGATCGGCTGGTCCTCCGGGTTCGTCTTGGAGACGACGGGCGGGTCGAGGTCGAGCGGCAGCCGCCGCTGCGCCTGGGAGATCTTCGTCTGAACGTCCTGGAGCGCGACGTCGACGTCGCGCGACAGGTCGAGCTCGATGGTGACCGAGGCGCTCCCCTGGCGCGACGTCGACGTGATCGATCGGATCCCCTCGACCTGGACGGCCGCCTCCTCGAGCGGCTCGACCACGTCGTGCTCCATGATCTCGGGGGCGGCGCCCTCCAGCGTGGCGGAGATGGTGATGGTGGGGAAGTCGACGTCGGGGAACTGGCTGATGCCGATGCGCGACACGGCGACGAGGCCGAAGACGATGGTCGCGGCCATCAGCATCCAGGCGAAGACCGGCTTCCTGAGGCAGGCTTCGGTGAGGCTCACGGCACGCTCCGTGACGAGCTGGCGGGAGCGGTCAGCGGCGACGCGCCGGATGAGGCGGGGGGCGGTGACGCGCCGGACGACGCGGCGGGCGGCGACGCGCCGGACGACGCGGCGGGCGGCGGCGACGCGCCGGCCGCGGACGCGCTCGCGCCTGCGCCTCCCTCGGGGGGGTGGCCCGCGGCCTGGCCTCCCGGCACGCTGCCGGGCGCCGCGATGCGGACCTGCGCCCCCTCGCGCAACGCCTCCGCGCCGCGCGCCACGAGGAGCTCTCCCACGGAGAGGCCCGACTTGACCTCGACGCGCCCGTCGGGCGTGCGCAGGCCCAGCGAGAGCACGCGCTCGCGCGCGGTGGTGCCGTCGACCACGTACGCGAGGAACCCCCGCTCGCTCGGTCGCACGGACGTGAGTGGGATGACGGGAGCGTCGCCGCTCGCGCCCACGGGCACGGTCACCTCGGCGAAGGTGCCGGGGCGGAGCAGCTCCTTGCCCTCGCCCTGCACCTCGCCTGTCACGGCGACCATGCGCGTCGCCGGATCCGCCGCGTCGGCGACGTGCGTCAGCCTGGCGTTGTAGGTCCGCGCGTCGCCCTTCACCGTGAAGCGCGCCTCCATGTCGGGCCTGACCCGCGGGGCGTCGGCGGCGGGGATCTGGAAGCGAAGCAGGAGCGGGTCGCGGCGCAGGAGCGTCGCGAGCACGGTGCCGACAGGCACGTGCTGGCCGGTCTGCACGGTGCGCGTCTGGATCTTCCCCTGGATGGGGGCGCGCACGTAGGCGTCGCGCAGGTTCAGGAGCGCCTGGTCGACGGCGACCTTCGCCTCGGCGACCTGCGCGGCGGTCGTCGCCGCCCTCGAGCGCCAGGACGCGACGTCTTCCTTGCTGAAGACGCCGTCGGCGCCCTCGGCCTCGCGCCTCTCGAGCCCCGCGGCGGCCTCGGCCTGGGTGGCGGTCATCCGCTCGAGCGTCGCGCGCGCCGCGCGGACGGCGAGGTTGTACCGGGCCGGGTCGATCTCGACGAGCACCTGCCCTGCCTTGACCTCGGCGCCCTCCATGAACCGCACCGCCTCGACGACGCCGGCGACGCGCGCGGTGAGCTGCACCTGCTCGAACGCCTCGACCGCGCCGACGGCCGGCACGGCGTACTCGACCCGCTCCGCCGCGACGGGCACGACCTCGACCGGGAAGCTGAGCCCTTGCTTCGCGGGCTTGCGCCCCTGCTCGGGCGAGGCCTCCCCGCCCTTCTTGCACGCCGGAGATCCGAGGAAGACAAGCGCCGCCACCAGGGCGAGCGCGGGCACGCGAATCGGTTGGAGCACCATCTAGGTGGAGGAGTAGCGCAACTTGAGCCGCGGTGCGCGGGGCCGAGCGGGGTGACCGATCGCAAACCACGCCGATCCAGCACAAAGACACGCCCTGCCGCACAGGACAGACACCCCGTACAGTCCCGCAGACAGCAGGGATGCTGACCCACGAGCCCGGCGTGAAACCAGCAACGACGGGCGAGCTGACACGAGCTGGCGGAGTCGACGATGACAGACCTGGTCAACGACATGACCGAACGATTTCTGCGCGATGCCGGCATCGCTCCCGGCATGCGCGTCCTCGATGTGGGGTGCGGCCGAGGCGACGTGAGCTTCATGGTCGCCCGCATCGTCGGCGAAGGGGGTTGTGTGCTCGGCGTAGACCGCGATCCGGCGCCCATCGCGGTCGCTCGCCGGCGAGCCGCCGAGCTGGGACTCCACCGCGTCGCCTTCGAAGAGCGGGACCTCGGCGCGCTCTCCCCCGCCGTCGAGCGCTTCGATGCCGCCGTCGGCCGGAGGGTGCTCATGTACCAGCCGGATCCTGTCGCCGCGGTCCGTGCCATGGCCGGCGCCGTGCGCGCCGGCGGCCTGATCCTGCTCCAGGAGAACGACCCGACGATGGGCCAGGGCAGCCTCGTGCCCATGGATCTACATCGCCAGCTGCACCAGTGGATCTGGCGGACCGTCGAGCGTGAGGGCGCGAGCCTCCACATGGGACTCCAGATGCCGGGCGTCTTCGAAGAAGCGGGCCTGACCGTGCAGCTCGTGAGGGCCGAGGCCATCGTGCAGACGCCGAAGCTCCAGCATCCGCTCGCGCTCATCGTTCGCGCGATGCTCCCGCGGATCGTCCAGCAAGGCGTGGCGTCGGAGGCCGAGGTCGACGTGGACACCCTGGAAGAACGCCTCGCCGCCGAACGGACGAAGGCCAATACCACCTTCGTCGGCGACCTCGTCTTCAGCGTATGCGGCCGGACACCGTCTCCTGGGTGAGCGTGCGGCCCTTGCTCTGCGCTTCGGCGCGCCACGCCGCCGGCGTCGCCCCGTGCTCTCTACGGAACATGCGGATGAAGTGCGTCGCGTCCGCGTAGCCGACGCGCTCGGCGATGAACTCGACTCTCTCGTCGGAGTGGAGGAGGATGCGGCGAGCCTCCGCCATTCTCCCGGCCACGATCCACTCGACCGCGCTCCGGCCCGTCGCCCGGGAGAGCGCCGTCGTCACGTACGCCGGGCTCCGCCCGACCGCTCGCGCGACGTCCTTCAGCGAGAGCGGCCGAAGGCAGTTTCGCTCGATGAAGCGAAGGGCATCGACGACGACTCCCGGCGACGGCGAGGCAGGGTGTTGCGAGCGCGCGGCCTGCCGAACCTCGTCGAGGATGAGCACAAGGAGGCTCCGCTGGACGACGTCGGGAGCGCCGCCATCGCGCGATTCCGTCGCGCGCATGAGCTCCCGGAGGAGCATGTCGATGTGCGCGTGACGATCCGCGGGCACCCGGACGACGGGGGACGCGCCGGAGCGCACGCGCTCGAACGGCTCGAGCAAGCTGCCCGCCTCCTCGGCGGCCAAGCAGGGGACACAGAAGCCAACGCCGATCCAGTCCGGGGCCGCCTTCTCGATCGAGCGGTGCGGCTGTCCGGCAGGCACGAGGAGGACGTCTCCGGCCTCGACGTTCCATCGACCGCGCTGATCGATCCGAGAAGCGCCGCTCGTGTAGAACGCCAGCGCGGCGAAGGCGTGGGTCACGGGCGCCCGCATGACCGGCTGCACCGGTGAGGGCTGCCGGCAGCAAAAGATCGCTCGGCCCCCGCCCACAAGGTCTTCTCGCTGGATCGCCGGCGCGGGGGGCATGAGCGCCATGATGACATCGGCGGAAGCAGGAGGCGAGCGCCGGCGCTCTCCGCCGAGCAGGCCGCTGGATAGTAAGGAGCTCTTCCCTTCGCTGCGCCAGCGAAAGGCCAGCGAAGATCTGGCGGGCCCGACCTGCGCGCGCGCCTGCCGGACGGAGCTACGGCTTCAGCGTCATCCGCATCTTGTAGACCTGCATGCCGAACATCACGCCCTCCGGGGCGGCAGGATCGATGGTCCCGTCCCGACCGCGGCTCAAGCGCACGAAGGCCTGACACCCTTCGGCGGGGAGCCCCGTGGGGTACGAGCCTTCGGGAACGGTGAACGAGCCGGTGTCGTCCAGGTCCCCCGACGAGTCGACCCAGGATACGTCATCCAGACAGGGACCCGGCTCATCGAAGCTGACAGGTCCGATGGACCACCTCATCATGTCGTCCTTGCCCAGCGGCTCCCACGCCAGCACGAGATCCTCGCCGGAGCCGAGGCTGAACACGCTCTCCGGCTCGGGAGACGTGAGCTCCGAGAGCTCGGGCATCACGATCTCCCAGCCGTCGAGATCGTTGAACCGGGCGCGGATCGCGCGGCCCGGCTCGGCGTGCTTGAGATAACCGCGGCACCTGGCGGCGATGAGGTCGTCGTCCGGATTGCTGTCATGCCACCAGTAGCAGGCGAGCTCCGCCTCCTCCGAGCCGTTGCTCACGATGAACCTGTCGGGGAGGTACTCCCCGTCCCCGGGGTCTCGGACGCCGAACGCGCTGCTGGCGTCCACCTTCCGGACGAAGGCCTCCGCTTCGCCCAGGTACTCGGCGCCATCGCGGACGATCGGCTCGTTGTATCCGTAGACCCGGAAGACGACCGCCTCGTTCTCCGCAAGGGGCCGGTACTCGTCCGGGCCACACGCAGTCCCGGAAAGGCCCAGGACGGTGATCAAAGCCAGCCACATGATGTCGCGCATGATTTCCTCCACCCTCCGATGTGTTTGTAAGAGACGGCTGCGCCGCCAGTTCTGCTCGGGTGAGGCCCCTGCTCCCTCGCGGCTGGATTGCAGCGAATCTCTCCTCCTTCGGCTCAGGCCCATTCGCCGGCCGTCGCTGCAAGTGCCCAGTTGACACGTACAGCGAAGCCAATGCCCCCTCGCAGTTCTCGTTGAACCGACGCTTGTAACCGTCAGGCCCGGTCGGCGGCGGCCGCCGCGGGAGCGGCGCTGCCGTCGCCGGCGCTGCGCAGGTGAGCAGCAGCAGGAGCGCGGTGATCGGGCTGAGCGGCGGGCATCGCATGATCTTGTGTTCCGGGGGTCCTCCGCGCGGCGAGGTCGCCCTGCAGAGTTCGCGAGGGCGTCGCAGGCGCGGTGCGCCTCGGGCTCAGGGTCGAGGCTGGACACGGGAGCTCGGGCAACGCGCTCTCTCGATTTCCAGCGCCTTTCTTACCAGAGATCACCGCACGGTTGCGCTCGAAACGCTCGACACCAACAGAAGATGTGAGGACGAACGACACGACAAGAACGCGCCAGGACCAGCAACACGCATTGCTGTTATCGAACAAAAATTCTCACATCATGTGAGATTTCGCTCAAAAAATTCTGACTGTGTTCTCAACCTGGGCCAGCTGACGATCGAGATCACCGAACAGCTGCGTTCGAACCACTCAATGTGTAGGCTGGACACCAGCACGAGAACATTGCATTGCATCGATCGAGACAAATTTCTCGCACTTGATGAGCTGAGGCTCCAAAAATCCTCAACCTGGGTCAGCCGACGCGACGCCGCTCCTCAACCTGGGTGCGCTGGCGCCTCAGCTGGCGCCTCGACCTGAGCTAGTGCCTCCGCCTCAACCTGGGTGAGCTGGCGGGGGAGCTGGCGGCTCTTCAACCTGGGTGAGCTGGCGGGGCGGCTCCTCAACCCGGGTGAGCCGACGCTCCAGAAATTCCCGGCCTGGACAAGCTGGCGCGGGGCGGCCGACGCAGCGGCCCCCAACCAGCCGCTGGAAGCCCCGCGCCGACGTCACAGCCGCGCCGCGATCGGGCGGACCGGCGCTCCGCTGGCTGGACGCCCGGTCCCCGGCCCAGCCGCCTGTCGAGGCCGCGACGAGGCCGTCGCGCCCGCCGCCCTTCCGCGCTCGCCCTGGGGCAGCGCCGGTCTATACCATGGGGACATGCGCCCCACCGTGCTCCTCTGGGACATCGACGGCACCCTGCTCTCCACCGGCGGCGCAGGCCGGCGCGCCATGGAGCACGCGTTCGCCCGGTACGCCGACCGGCGCGACGCGTGCGAGGCGTTCTCGTTTGCCGGCATGACCGACCGGGCCATCATCCGGACAGGGCTCGAGACGGTCGGGCGCGAGGCCACGGAGGACGCCATCGACGCGCTCCTCGCGATCTACGTCGAGATCCTCGCGCAGGAGATGTCGCTCGCCGGCGACACCCGGGTCCACGTCGGCGTCATCGAGGCGCTCGACGCCGCCGCCCGGCGCGCGAAGTGCGCCATCGGCCTCGGCACGGGGAACGTCCGCGCCGGGGCGCAGGCGAAGCTCACCCGGGTCGGCATCTACGAGCGGTTCGCGTTCGGCGGCTTCGGCTGCGACCACGAGCGCCGCGACGAGCTCCTGCGCATCGGCGCGGCGCGCGGGGCGGCGATGCTCGAGGCGCCGCTCGATGCGTGCCGCGTCGTCGTCATCGGCGACACCCCGAAGGACATCGCGGCGGCCCGGGCGATCGGCGCCGAGTCGATCGCCGTGGCCACCGGCACCTACGCCCTCGCAGAGCTCGCCGCATGCGCCCCGACCCACAGCTTCACCGACCTCCGGGCGAGGGGCGCGCTCGAGGCGCTGCTCGGTTGAGATCCGAGATCTCTCGACGAGCGGCCGGCTGACCGCTGCGGCGCCGATACGACAGGGTGCCTCTGCGACATGAAGCGCGCATAACCGGCCGTTTGATCTCAGACCACAAGTCCGCGAAAATTCCAAGATGACCTACCCCCCGGGATACCGAACGGCCGAGCATGCCCAGGGTGAGGGAGCGGCGCATCGGGGCGGAGACAACTCTGTACGACATGTTGCATCCAGCGCCGGCAATGTTCCTCGCGACGCCCGGGGTCAGCGCCCGAGCGCGGTCGCGATGGAATGCGCGGCGCGCAGCGCGAGAGCGGCGATGGTGAGCGTGGGGTTCACGGCGCCGCCGGTGGGGAAAACGCCGCTGCCAAGCAGGTAGAGGTTGTCGTGGTCGTGCGCGCGCAGATTCCGGTCGACCACCGAGGTGTTCGGGTCATCGCCCATCCGGTAGGTGCCCATGATGTGCCCGGCGCCCTCGTGCTCGAGCCGGTGCTCGCGGAACGTGGCCCCGAGCGCGTCGAAGATCCGGTCGTGGATCGCGCGCGCGGCCGTCATGCCGTCGCGGGTATAGGGGTCGATCCGGTAATGAAGGCGCGGCCGCGGCAACCCGAGCGCGTCGCGCTGATCGAAGGCAGGCGTGACGCGGTTGTCGGGATCGGGGAGCTGCTCCATCAAGCTGGACACGCAGAGCTGCCGGGTGCAATGCCACGCGAGCTCGGCAGCGAGCTGCTGGCCACGTAGCCCCTTGCGCACGAGATCGGCCGCGGCGACCTCGGGCCCGCCGATCGGCCACTGCCACCCGCTGTTGCCGAGCTCCACGCGGAACGCGGCGTGCACCCCCCGAGAGGCGCTGTTCCGCGTGGCGTCGATACCCCCCGTCGAGAGCGGTCCGCGGGGCTGCCCGAGCGCTTCCCCGGCGAGCGCCCAGCTCAGCTGGATGGGGTGATCCATGAGGTTGCGCCCGACCTGGCCGCTCCTGTTCGCGACCCCGTCCGGCAGCGCGTCGGTCCGGGACATCAGGAGCAGCTTGGGCGTCTCGATCCCGTGCGCCGCCACGATATAGACCTTGCCCGAGGCCTCGTGATCGGTGCCGTCCGGGCGCTTGAACAGGACACGCGACACGCGCCCGTCAGGGCCGATGCCGACGGCCGTGGCGATGGCCTCTTCCACGATCCGCACGCCGGCCAGCGCGGCCTTCTTCACGTGCACCGAGGCGTCATAACGGGCCGTGATCGGGCAGATGGGGATGCAGGATTTTCTGCCGCAGCACGCGGGCCGGCCGCCGTACGCGGCGCTGTTGCGCGCCTGTGCCGTCGCGGTCACCGGATAGCCGAGGGCCGAGATCCTGTCGGCGATGCGCAGATCCGAGTAGCTGTGGGGGATGGGCGCCATGGGGTAAGGCGCGCTGCGCGGCGAGCCGAGGCTGTCATCGCCAGCCACGCCCATCTCGATCTCGCTCTCGACGTACCAGGGTTCGAGCACGTCGTACCCGATGGGCCAGTCGACGCCGACTCCATAAAGGGTCTTCATCCGGAGATCGTCGGGCAGGAAGCGGAGCGCGGTCCCGAGCCAGTGCCAGGTCGTCCCGCCGACGACGCGGAGGTACGTGCTCTTGAAGAGGTCCGGGCCCTCCTGCACGTAGTACCCGCGGGGAGCGCCCTCGCTGGGCGCAGGCGCGGCCATGGAGCGCGGGAAAGGGGCCTCCAGCGTCTTGACCACGGCGCTCCGGTAGGCGCTGGCGGCCCTGTCGCGGTCGACCCGCGGCCCCGACTCCAGCACAAGCACCCTGGCGCCCGCCTTCGCGAGCCGGTAGCCGGCCAGCGTCCCCGCGATGCCCGCGCCCACGATGACCACATCCGCTTGCAGCCTGTCCCCCATACCGAGCTCCATCCGGGCGGCGGCAGCGCGCCCCGCCGCCTCACCCCGCGGGCGGCTCTCCCCAGGACCCCATCGCCCCGCCGCAGGTGCCCGGTGCGCTGGTGTAAGCGAGCGATCTCCACGCGAGCGAGCCCACGTAGGTCGCCAGCGCGCGCCCGCCGGCCGCGTGGTACTGGCCCGTGTACCAGAACAGGAGGATCTCGTCCGCGAGCGCCCGCAGGCGCGCGTCGGCGAAGACGCCCCGCGCCGTCAGGTCATCGAGGGGGCACGCCGGAGCGTCGCCGGCGAGCCCCACCCTGGTATAGAGGTCCTCGAGCGCCGCGGCCTGCTCCGGACGTGCGAGCAGGCAGTCGAGGTAGATCTGCGCGTGGTCCCGGGCGAGGTCGCCAACCCCGGTGAGCACCGTGGACAAGGCGAGGAACCGGTCGAGCGGCGCGGCGGCCCGGCCGCGGACCACGTGCCTTGCAAGGCCGGCGGCGGCGGCGAGGAGCGCGAAGATGAAGAGGGCGAAACGGCGCCGGCCCATGCGGAGGATGCTTCTCTGGGGGATCCGCCCCGGATTGAGCTGCTGGATGCTGCTGTTGACACGAGGAGGCTCGTGGCGCAGGCCATGGTGGCATGAGGGACGAGGTGCCCGGCGTCAATCACGATCTCCCCTGGCCCACGAGGTTCGCTCTCAGCCATCCTCTGCTTGACCGTCTCTGCTCGACCGCTGCCCGTCCGTCGTGGTCGCCTCAGCTCGCCCCACCGGGGACGGCTGCTCGACGGGGAGCTGCTCGACACGTCGCGGGCCTCATCTCGCCGCTGCCGGGCCCCGCGCCGTGCCGGTCAGGTTGCACGTGCGCTGGCCGCCGTGGCGCAGGCCGCCCCCCTGCGCGGCCTCGGGTCCGCCGTAACGGACCTCCGATGCGCACGGAGCGCAGATCCGCTTGCAGATCGCCACGTGAGGGCTCCACATGGGCGGCGCCCCGACGCAAGATCGCGCTCACCGCTCAGTTGCATCCCGGCATGCCTCTCATCGCTCTCGCCAGCTCTCCCACCCACTCGGGATATCCGCACATTGACACGGGGCAAGCGATGACATTGTCCAGCACACGAACAATAACGTCTCGAGGGTAGATCACGACTGGCGAGGTTCTCGTGCCGCCAACCGAAAACGCCTCTCCACACCGAAACATACCACCTTCACGAACGTCCTCCGCCAGATCGGCCGCGACGTGCTTCAAATTGTCCATATGCCTCGCGTACCGCTCCTTATCATCCTGTGCTTCGAAATACGCGGAGATGTTTCGAACATTGTCGGCAATTACCAAATGGTAATTATCGATCATGTACTCCACAGCCTGCGGCTCGCTCGCCCCAAGCTCCTCTCTGAGGGCCCTTCGGAAGGCAGGCGCTATATCACGTGGACTCACCGAAGGGTTCCCTTCAAGAGCTTGAATCAACAATGGCTGGACGCGCGCGGTAACACGACTCCATGCGATGACGGAGGCTGCCCGAACGAGAACGGCGAGGCTCTCCTCCGCCGCCTTTCCGACAAGCACCGGTCGACGCCGGTCCTTACGGTAAGCAGCGAGCAGATCCGACCAAGGAGATATCGAGGATCGCGCAGGGTTCGCCAGACGGCTGACCGCGATGATGCGAAGCGCGTCGCGAAGATCTTCATCGTACGTTCGCATGTCGCTGGCCGGCTGCCACCGTGTCGCGCCATCGAGCCACGCGAGCGCCTCCTTGACTTCGCCCGAGGCGAGGCGCTCCAGGGCGACGCGCGTGCCGATCTTGGCCCCGATCTCCTCAGGGGACTTCGCGACCGGACCACCATGACTTCCGAGAGCGAAGTTCAACGAGGTCTTGTTACGAAGTGAGATATCCAGGAACAGACCGATGAGCGATCCTTGCGCTTCCTCGTCACCGCCCTGCTCCGACCCGCTGTTCCGCCCGGGCTCGGCCTGCACGTCGGCCTGGCTGGAGCTGCCCAGCTCGCGTCCGTCAGGCGGGTTGTTAAGCCGGATGCGGAACGACGACTTTTCGGAATTTATGTCGATGTTGATCAGCCCGTCATCAAAGGTCCCAGAGACGGACACAACGCTCAATTCGGGGTGAGCTTTCCTCCAGACCGTCAAGGCAGCATCGGAGTATGTATGATTAATCTCAATACACTCGACGACCGAGTCCGAGTCTCGCGCTATGGTGCCCAGATCGTTGGCCACCGTTTTGACCAGCTCCCCGAAATTGCTCGACCGCGCTTTGCTCTGGAGCTGCCAGAGCAGGATGGCCAGCTTGGTCGAGCCGCTCGGCGCGGCGATGCTCACGTTGGGCTCGATCAGCGTAGATTCCGTGATGCGCCGGAAGATCTTCTCTTCGCCCATGTCCCATACAGTGTCGATCCCGCCCCGGCCGACTCGCAGGACGACGCGTTCCTTCACCTCGCGCGCTGGCGCGCACGTCGTCGCTGGGGCGCTGGTGTCCGAGCAATCGATGTACGCGCGCGCGCTCAGGCCCGAGTTGAGCTTGATCTCGATGGGACCACTGGTGGCGAGCCGCACCACCAACCAGAGAGTGACGGCTGCCAAGATCACGCATGAAGCGACGACGGCTCGGATACTCTGAGCAAGGACAACAAACAGCTCTCGTAACTTGGGCCACACCTCCTGGCTACCATAGCGCATCCAGAGGTACACGGCTCCGAACAGCAGGGGCACACCGAGCATGCCGCTGACCAGGGTGGGAGCGCTCTGAGCGAACTCACCGAAGGGTTGCTCGGGATAATCGAACTTCCATTTGTACACCAGGGCGACGCCGAGCGTGACCTGCACGAGGGCCATGAGCGCGTACTGGAAGGCGCTTAGCACGGCGATACCGCTCAGCGATGCCCGTCGCGAGGACAGGGAGGATGCCGCGTGTCCCCTCTCAACGTGACGGGCTTACGGGCGACAGCCAACCGCGACCCTCGCCGGATACACGGCGCGCGACGCAGCCTGGCCTCGAGAGCAGGGCGAACCCCGATCGGGTCATGCTCATGCTCTGGACCACCGAGGAGCCCGCGCGCGGGCGCGCCTGGAATGTCATTTCGATGCCGCATCATCGCCGTCTCCCTCCAATAAGGGCTCATCCATCGCGGGCCCTCTTCCGCGTGGCGTGCTCCGCGACCGCAGTCACGTCTCCTCTGAGGAAGGCACCCACGCCTTGCAACGCTAGCACGGAAGCACACCGCCCGTCGTCGTCCTTAGGGGTGCGACCGTGCACTGGCCGGGGTGCGACCGTGCACTGGCGGACATCTCGCCACGTGGACGCACGCGGACCGCATGTACGCGCCGAAGCGCCAGTGCAAGGAAGGGCTCAAGGACATGCGCCACATCGCGCTGCACGCCGCGGGGGTGTCATGATAGTTGGCCGTTCTCGCTGGGCGTCTCGTTCGGCAAGCGGACGTCGTTCTCGATTGGGCGCGACGCGCGGTACTCGTTCCTTCCCACGACAAGTGCGGCGGCTCGGCCTTTGGAATCGGCCCCCTCGGACAGGCGATGCTGCTCGTGGGCAGAGGGGGCGTAGTCGGGCGGTTCGCGGCCGGGCCCCGCGGCGGCGGAGGCGTGGTGCCGCGCCCCACCCCCTGGCTGCCTCTCCCGCCCTTCCTCGATCATCGGCGTATACGCGGGGGCCCGCACCGCTGTAGAGTCGGGTCGGGTGCACGCGCCGTGCTGTGGGAATGGACTCCGGCACCGGCGGGCGGGAGGTGTGTGATGTGGCCTCGTCTCTCTTCGTCCATTTTGGACCTGCAGGATCGCTACGGGGTGGTCGTCGTGGGGTCCGGCTACGGGGGAGCGATCGTCGCGGCGCGCCTCGCCGCGCACGGACACTCGGTGTGCATCGTCGAGCGGGGAAAGGAGTTCCCTGTCGGCACGTTCCCCGAGGACCCGGCGCAGGCGGCGCTCGAGCTGCGGACCTCGGCGAACCCGCTGGGGCTCTATGACTACCAATTCGGCCACGACCTCGACGTGTTCTCGGGGAACGGCCTCGGCGGCACGTCCCTCATCAACGCCAACGTGGCCATACGGCCGCTGGTCGAGGTGTTCGCGAGCGCTCGCTTCCCGTCTGCGATCCAGGCCGAGGCCCGGAGCGGCAAGCTCTGGACCTGGTACGAGAAGGCCGAAAAGACGCTCGGCATCGCGCCCGCCGCGTTCTCGACCGCGAAGGCCGACGCCCACGCCCTGTCGGGCCAGAAGCTCGGCAGGCCGGTCCTCGTCCCCAACCTCGCGATCAACTCCACGCACGAGGGTCTCGACGCGCACAGCGTCCACCGCCGCATGTGCACGAAGTGCGGGGACTGCGTCTCGGGGTGCAATGTCGGCGCGAAGAACACGCTGATGATGAATTACCTCCCGATGGCGCGCGCCGCGGGGGCGCGGATCTTCACGCAGACGGAGGTCCGCTTCCTCGTCGAGGCGCCGGCGAAGAACGGCTACTACGTCTTCTTGAGCCACCGCGCGGACCCGTCCTCGCCGCCCCTGGATCGCATCGTCTTCGCGCGGACGGTGGTCCTCGGCGCCGGGTCGCTGGGCTCGACCGGCGTCCTCCTCCGCTCCCGCGAGCGCGGGCTGGACCTCTCCGGGCGTATCGGTCACCACTTCAGCTCGAACGCCGACCAGTTCGGCTGCGCCTACAATACCGACGGTCCACCGAAGGACTCGCTCGGCTTCGGCCGCCAGCAAGGCCACGCGGACGTCGGCCCCACGATCATGCGCCTCGTCGACTTCCGCCGCCCAGGGGGCACAGGCGCGGCCGACTTCATCGTGATGGAGGGCGCGATTCCATCCGCGTTCGTGGACGCAGCGCGGAAGATAGCGAGCATCTCCGCGCTCTCCGGCCGAGACACCGACAGCGGCTGGCTCGACGAGGCCGGTGAGCTGAAGCGCGTCGTGGCCGACACCTTCTCGGCGACGCGGAGCGGCGCGCTGAACCACTCGCTCGTCCACCTCGGGATCGGGCACGACGGAGCGGACGGGCGCGTCACGCTCGACTCCGAGGGCAACCCTCGCGTCATCTGGGGCGCAGTCGGCCACCGGGACGTCTTCAAGCTTATCTCCAGCGCGATGTACGAGCTCACGAAGACGCACGGCGGGACGTACGTCGCAAACCCTCGCTGGAGCAAGGCGCTCGGTAAGAACCCGATCACCGTGCACCCGCTGGGGGGCTGCCCGATGGGGGAGACCGCGGAGCTAGGCGCCGTCACGCACGCAGGCCAGGCGTTCCGCGAGAGCGGCGACACGCACGCAGGCCTCTTCGTCGCCGATGGCGCCATCATCCCCACGAGCCTGGGCGTGAACCCCTTCCTCACGATCTCCGCGTTCGCCGAGCGCGTCGCCGACGCGATCCACGGCCGCGCTACAGGGCGGATCGAGGTACCGACCACCGTCTCGCTCCAGGTCCCCGCCTTCGCCGAGCCCGCGCCCGGCGTCGAGTTCACGGAGAAGATGCGCGGGCACCTGACGCGGTCCGTCACGACCGCGAGCACGCCCGAGGAATACGGGGCGGCCGAGGCGCTGGCGAAGAGCGAAGGGAGAGCCTTCGAGTTCCGGCTGACCATCGTGATCGACGATCTCCACAAGTTCATCGAGTCGCGCGAGCACGAGGTGACGTGCGAGGGCTACGTGGACGGCGCGGGCTTCGGCTCGCGCGCGCTCGTGGAGCGAGGGCGCTTCAACCTGTTCATCGAGGATCCGGAAGCCCGCACGAAGCGGATGATCTACCGCCTGGAGTTCACGGGCGAGGACGGCGAGCGCTACCTCCTCGACGGGTTCAAGACGATCCACGACCATCCCGGCTTCGACGTCTGGCCCGACACGACGACGCTGTTCACGACGATCCGAGAGGGATCCAGCGTCGAGGGCAGACCCGTGGCGCAGGGCATCCTGCACGTCCATTTCGCGGATTTCCTGCGGCAGCTCGCCACCCTCAGGGCGCGCAACGTGCCCACCCTCAGCGGCCGCGCGGCAGCGGTGTCGCGCCTCGGCGCGTTCTTCTTCGGCGATCTCTGGGACACGTACATCAAGCACCAGATCCCGGGTGAAGGCGACGCCGACGATTGAGAGCACTGTCCGGACCGCCGTACGGCGCGCTCGGCAAGCCCCTCTTCATCGTCTAAAGAGCCGATCCGGCGCTCACCTGTGGGTTCTCTGGAGGACTTGTTCGAGGACGCCGATGGCGCCGCTGTTCCTCTCCGCGTGAAAGCGCACCGTCAGGTTGTTGTTTCTATCCCAACCTGCCCCGCCATCGGTCGGATCGATGATGGCAAAATTGCGCTGAATGACGCAATACCTGTGATCAGAGCCAGCGATCCTGTGAAGGAATCCGGTAATGTCTTTGTTGACCAGGTTCATGGATTTGCCGTTCATCAGCGCGGAGTAGAACGTGGCTTCCAGTCCCCGGGGAGGGGCGGTCGACATGCCGGATGCAGTCACCTGGAAGATGTGCGGTTGAGAGCGTGGCTGTCCGAATCCGAGCGCCGTGTCGATTTGCGCGAGGGTACCCACGTGGATGTCGCCGCCCAGGAGGGTCACCTGGGTGTTGGGACTGAAGCCGGCGAAATTCATGAGGGACATCAGGAAGCGCCTGCATTCGTTCTGGTTGTTGGAGGCTACCCAGCCATCCCGAACGTCGTCGATTATCTCCAAGTGAAACGCGCTCGCGACCGTTTCGGCGAGGGCGAGTCGCACGGTGACGACGGGCACGCCGACGACGACGAAAAGATGCCTGAGATGAAGCCCTGCGAGCTGACCGAGCTGGGTCTCGAGGTCGTCGAGCTGTTGCTTGCCGAGTATCGTCCCGCTCTTCCATGAGCGCTGCGACCGCCCATCGACCGCGAGAATCGCGATGTCGCCGTGCTGCGCGAGCCAACCGAACCCTGACTTGCTCAGGCGGTTCGGATTCAGAGGCATCTGAAACTCTTTGAATGCCTGCTCCGCGGCCCTGTAGCGCTCCACGGTCGGAGGGGTGCCGTCCTCGGGGTTCGACCCCCACCCATCGTAGATCTCGTGGTCGTCCCACATCATGACGCTCGGGCAGCTGCCGAGGACGGCCGCCACGTCGGGGTGCGACCACGTTTGCACGTAGTGCCTGCGGTACGCGGCGGCTCGTCCCTCCGAGGGCGACCAGCCCGTTGGGTCGCCGTCGCCGTAGATCTGATCTCCGGCGTGAACCAGGAGGTCCACCTTGCCTTCGTCCACGAGGGCCTTGAGCGCTCGCCACATCGCCGTCCGCCTTTCCTTGGGAAACGCGTGATCGTCGATGTTGTTGCAGCTCACGAGGCCGATTCGCATCGGCCCGTCCGGCACGGTGCGGAAGGCGGAGCCGTTGACACTCAGGCTGTCCGCGGGCGTCGGGAGCGGCTCTCCTGTATCGTGCTCGACGATGCCGTAACGGATCCTTTCTCCGCTCAGCTCGCTCAGCTCGAACGTGGCGAGCCCGTAGGGAGGTGCGCTGTGGATTGGTACGTCGAGCGTGCGAATGCCATTGTCATCCTGGTATGCCAGTTGTGCTTTTGCCTTGGGCCTCTCGAAGATGGCCAAGATCCTGCTGGTTGTCTGCGTCGTGTGTCCAATGACTGCGCTTTTGAAGGTCATTTTTCTTGTTCCACCTTGAGCCGGTCAGCATGCGCCCGTGGGCCTCCGCGCCTCGAATCGCGCCGGCACCCGACCCGACGGCCCGAGCGCGGTCGTGCCGCGCGGTCGCGCTTCCTCTGGCCGCAGCGCGACGAGCCTCCCCCGCTGCGCGAGCCGCGCCAGCACGATCGCCATCTCCGTCAGCCCGAAGTGGTTGCCAATGCATACGTGCGGCCCGCCCCCGAACGGCATGTATGCCCAGTTCTTGCCGGCGCCCGTCGTCGCCGGATCGCCCGCGAAGCGCTCCGGATCGAAGCGGCGCGGCTCGGGCCAGAGCGACGGGTGGCGATGCATCGCGAAGGGGGAGATCAGGACCGACGTGCCGCGCGGGATGGCATAACCGCGGATCTCGTCGTCCTCCGTCGCCTCGCGGACGATCATCCAGGCCGGCGGGTAGAGCCGCAGCGTCTCGCGCAGGACCATGGCCGTCCGCGTCAGCCTGGGCACGTCCTCCGCCTCGGGCGCGCGGCCTCCGAGCACGCTGTCCACCTCGCCCCGCACCCGCTCCCATTCGCGCGGGTGCAAGGTGAACAGGACAGTCGCCCACGTCAGCGTGTTCGCCGTGGTCTCGTGCCCGGCGAAGAAGATGTGCAGCACCTCGTCGCGCAGCTCCTTCCGCGACATGCGCTCGCCGGTCTCCTCGTCGCGCGCGTCGAGGAGCGCGTCGAGCAGGTCCCCCGGCCGCTCTCCGCCCTGCTCGCGCCGGTCGATGATGCCGTACACCACCCGGTCGAACGCCGCTGTCGCCTCCCGGATGCGCACGTTGAAGGGCAGCGGCCAGGACAGCGGCACCCGGAACGGGAGCAGCATCCGGATCTTGATGTAGCGGTCGATCTCCGCGAGCGCGCCGTCGAGCGCGGCGATGTCCGACGGGAGCTGCTGCGAGAACATCGTCTCCACGATGACGTCGCGCGTGATGCCGAGCATGAGATCGTGGGCGTGGAGCTCCTGGCCATCGGTGAGGCGCGCGAGGTGGCGCTCGGCCACCGCGTTCATCGCGGCCGTCATCCTGGCGATCCGCGCGCGAGAGAAGCTCGGCTGCATGATGCGCCGCTGCCGCAGCCAGAACGGAGGATCGCTGATCGCCAGGCCGTTGCCGAAGACGGGCTGTACGGTCTCCCTCGACTTGTCGCCGCGCAGGTACTTCCTGGCCGCTTCGTGGAGCACGTAGCGGGCGTCGTCCGGGTGGGTGAGCATCACCATGCCCGCGGCCCCGAACGGGATCCGGGCGATCGGCCCCTTCTCGATGGCGACGCGCTCCAGGAAGCCCGCGGCGTCGACCGCCATCCACGGCAGGCTGCCGAGCAGCGGGATCGAGGGAGCGACAGGGATCTCGGAAGCGGGGCGAGCGGGCGGCGAGGGGGCTGCGGTCGTCATGGGCGGCTCGCCCGAGGGTACATCAGCGCGGTCGCGGAGGCGGTCCCACGGCGGCACCGGGGGAGGCGCGGGTTTTCGCGGGAGACGGGGAACTTTTCCCGCGGGCGCGGGTCGTCTGCTCATGCACCCGATCCGCGCGCAGGTCCCCACCGAGAGCATTGCCCGCCCGCCCGAGCCCGGTAAGCCCTACGCGCCCGACGTGCCCCACGCGCCCGCCCTCCCGTCCACGGACAAGATCCCCAGCCTGCTCTTCGTGGACCCGCCCGCGCGGACCGATCTCGACGAGCTGCGACAGTCCCTCTCGTTCGCGTTCACCAGCGGCGTCTCCGGCGGGCTCTTCAGCCAGGCGCTCGATCGGGCGCCCATCGCGCCCTCCACGTGGGATCCGAAGAGCTTCGCGCCGGACCTGTTCCTGGAGGAGCTCGTGGCCCGGTGCTTCCGCGTCCGCGTCGGGGGGCACGAGGCCGTCGTCAACCGAGGCTTCATCCTCCGCGTCCTCTCCCGGCCCCCGAGCGACACGCGCGTGACCGAGCTCCGGAGGGGGGTCCTCCACGAGCTCTCGGGCTCACCCACGTTTCGCACGCAGCTCGAGCGGCTCTACACGGCCTCGTGCCGGATGCGGGGCGCGCTCGAGGGCGCGGTGGCAGGGAAGAAGTTCGATCCGACGCGGCGGCAGCTCGACGTGCTCGCGATCGTCAAAGAGGTCTTCGACCTGATGAGCGGGTCGTTCGAGGGCGCGCGATCGGGCCTCTCCCGGCTGCGCGATTTCGGCCAGGCGGTGCAGGCGACCGAGGGATATCGATCGATGGCCGATCTCCTCGATTACGACGAGCACCTCGCGACGCTCCGCCTGGACATCCGCGTCGGCGCCGACGGCCGCATCCGGGGCTTCGACGTCGTGACCGTCCGGGAGCGGCAGGAGAACCCGTTCGTGCTGTCGCCTGTGCGGCGCTGGCTCGCGAAGCTCGAGATGTTCTTCCGCGGGTACAGCTTCGGCGACGGAGAGGTCATGGCGAGGCTCGTCGACGCGGTGTTCGAGGGCGTCGAGGATCAGGTCGTCAAGCTGGTGCCGCTCGTCGGAGAGATGGAGGTCTACCTGGGAGCGCTCGGCTTCCGGGATCTCGCCGAAGCGGCGGGGCTCGAGGTCTGCCTGCCGGAGCTCCGGTCCGCCGCGGAGGGCGAGCGCGTGCTCCTCGGCCTCTTCAATCCGCTCCTCGTCGCCGGCGGAGGGAAGGCGGTGCCGTGCGACGTCGTGACCGATCGGGCCGACACGACGCTCCTTGTCACGGGGCCGAACTCGGGCGGAAAGACGCGTTTGCTCCAGTCGGTGGCGCTGACGCAGCTCCTCGCGCAGGCGGGCATGTTCGTGCCGGCGCGCAGGGCGAGCGTGGCCCGCGTCCCGGGGCTCGTCGTGTCGCTCATCCAGGAGACGAAGTTCGATCAGAGCGAGGGGCGGCTCGGCATGGAGCTGCTCCGGATCCGGGCGCTCTTCGAGGAGCTCGGCCCGGGAGCGATGGTGATCCTCGACGAGCTCTGCTCGGGGACGAACCCGTCCGAGGGGGAGGAGATCTTCGAGCTCGTCGTCACGCTGCTCGAGAAGCTCCGCCCGCAGGCGTTCATCACCACGCATTTCCTGACGTTCGCGGCGCGGCTCGAGCGGGAGAAGGCGATAAGGAACCTCCGGTTCGTCCAGGTCGAGCTCGACGCGGCGCAGAAGCCCACGTACCAGTTCGTCGACGGCGTGGCCGCGACCTCGCTCGCGGCCCAGGCCGCGGCGCGGCTCGGCGTGACCCGCGGCGAGCTCGAGGGCCTCATCGATCGCAACATCGATCGCAATCAGCTCGCCTCCCGGGCGCTGTCCGTCGTGGGTCGGGACTCCGCGTTCGCTGGTCCCTCCGCCGTGGGTCGGGACTCCGCGTTCGCGGGTCCCTCCGCCGTGGGTCGGGACTCCGCGTTCGCGGGTCCCTCCGCCGTGGGTCGGGACTCCGCGTTCGCGGGTCCCTCCGCCGTGGGTCGGGAGAGCTGACGTGGCGACGTTCCTCACGACGGAGCGGATGAACCCCGCCCTCCGCGCGCGCGTGGAGCGGGCCGCCAGCCACCGGGCGCGCGCGCGCCATCACGCGGCTCGCGCCGGGATCAAGGGCACGTTCGCGAGCGACAAGCGGCTCGGGCGCGCGCGGCTGCTCACGCTGCTGACGGCGGCGGCCGTCGTGCTCCTCGCGATCGCGATGTACGTCCAGGATCGCCGCGCCGTCGAGGCCGAGCGGCGCGCCCTGCTGGCCGCGCTCGACGAGCGCCGCGCGGAGTTCCCGGCGGGCCACGAGGGCTTCGTCGAGGCGACGGATCGCTGGATCGGCGAGGCCGCGAGCGAGGGGGACCCGGCCGATGTCGTCGACCCTTCGCTCCGCGCCCCAGGGGCGCTCGACGCCCTGCTCCGCCGGCCCGCGGTGTACGTGCGCGCTCCTCGCGCCGAGCTGCGCGACGCGCGCGGCATCGACGACGCCGCGCGCGGCTCCGACAAGGATGCGTTCCTCCTGTGCCTCCTGAAACCTCCGCCCTCGTCCGAGGAGCGCGATCTGCTCACGAAGGTGCGAGGCGTGTATTTCGGCGGGACCAAGGTCGACGAGGAGACAGCGAACGTCCGCCGGCTCTCCGAGGCGCGGCTCGGCCTCGCGGTGCTCGGCCCCGCGTTCGAGGGCTCGGTGCGCGCGGCCCGCGACGTCGCGGCCGTGAAGAGGCACCGCAAGGAGCTGGACCACTCCCCGATGGAGCTGGCGAAGAAGGCGGCCGGCGCGGAGGTGCTGATCGTCGTGGCCGACAGCCCGGTCGAGAGCGCGACGTCCGCGAGCTCGGCGCGCGTCTCGCTCGTGGATCTCGCGGCGAAGAAGGTCCTCTTGCGCCTGGGCCGGCGGGTCGACCAGCAAGGCCTCTCGCCGACGGGCGTGCTCCATCGCGAGCAGATCGAGGGCTGCGGCCTCGCCTTCGCAGTGCGGCGCAGCGTCGAGGAGTGAAGGCTTCGAGCCCTGGATTGCGAGGCGGTCACCGAGCTCAGCTCAGCGCGCGCACATCTCCATCAGCATCGCCTCCAGCACCGCCTGCGCCGGGCGGCGGCTGCTCTTCAGCGCGAGATCCGTCTCTGCGAGCACGCGCATCCAGCCGGCGAGCGCGCCCTTCGGGAGCTGGCGGACCGACTGCGCCACGTCGTTCGCCTTGAACGGGGCCACGCCCGCGCGCTGGGCGGCCTCGGCCTGGCTCGCGCCCCCGGCGAGCGCCGACTCGAACTTCACCATCTGCCGCACCGACCACGAGACCGCCCCGAGCAGCCGCAGCCCGCCGTCGCGCGGATCGTAGGCGTCGGCGAGCGCCGCGAGCGCGCGGTCGAGGCGCCGCTTCCCGAGCGCGTCGATCAGCTCCCAGACGGTGCTCTGCCGGACGCGGATGACCACCTGGGCGATCGCGTCCTCGGTGATCGGCTGCTTCGGCCCGACGTACAGCGAGAGCCGCTCGAGCGCGTCGACCACGTAGCCGAGCTCGGGCCCGGCGAGCTCGGCGAGCTGATCGGCCACGTCGGGCGCGATCGGGTTGCCCTTCTCGCGGGCGACGGTCGCGATGAAGCCGGGCAAGGCGCGGCGGTTCAGCGGCTCGCACCCGACGAGGAAATCGCCCTTCTTGGCGGCGGTGACGAGGCGGCGCTGGCCGTGGAGCTTCGTTGCGACGAGCACGAGGACCGCGCTCGGCGACGGCGCCTTGGCGTACTCCGCGAGCGCGTCGAGCGGGCTCAGCTGCTTCGACACGCCCCGTTTGCCGCTCGCGCCGCTCGCGCCGCTCGCGCCGCGGTCGTCGTCCCCCTCGCCGTCGTCGCCCTCGTCCTTCTTCTCCCAGCGATCGACGCCGCGGACGAGCACGAAGCGGCGCGGGCCCATCATCGGGAGCATGCGGGCGGCGCCGAGGATCGACTCGACAGGCGCGTCGCCCGCGGTGAACTTGTCCTCGTTGAAGCCGGCGATGCCCCCCTTGGCCGCCGCTTCCCGGATCGCGGTCACCACGCGATCGACCAGCCAGCGCTCCTCCCCCAGCACGAGGTAGACGGGGCGGAGGGCTCCGGTGGCCGCTTCCTTCAAGGCTTGGTCGGGCGTCACCGCTCCGGCATCGGGCGTTCAGGCGGGTGCGTCAAGGGCGCCGCGCTCACGCCCGGCGCCGGCGAGCCCGCGCGCCCGGCCCGCGCGCCCGGCCCTCCGCTCGATCACGGCAGTGAGAACGGGACATCGACGCGCACGTTCGCCCCTGGCGGCGCGACGGCGACCGGCGGGAGCGCGTCGACCAGGCAGGCCGTGACCTCGGGGCGCGACGCCTCGCGGTCCTCGATGATGCCGCGCGCGAGCTGCCGGCCCTGCGCGTCGAACGTGAGGTTGAAGACGAACTTCACCCCGCGCGGCGCCGGCTGCGCCGCGACCGCCGGCTTGTAACAGCGCTCGATCAGGGCGGGCCGGTGCGCCTCGAGCGCCCGCGCGGCCTGCGTCGCGACCTCGTCGCGCGCCGCGCTCGGCGCGGGCGGCTGGACGTGGCGCGCCGGCGCGTCCGGTCCAGCCGCCCGCGCCGACGCGCCCGCTCCAGGCGCCCGAGCCGCCGGCCCGGCGGAGGACACCGCATCGGCAGGCGGCGACGGCGCTTCCCCGGCGGGGCGCGGGTCCGCGGGGACGCCTGCTGGGCCGTGACGAAGGCCGAGGTAGACCGCGGCGGCGATCATGGCGCTGCCGAGAAGGATCGCGGTGGGGGTCGAGAGATGCCTGCCCATGCCTTGGCATTCCCAGTTTGACAGGATCCCCCCCGACCACTCTAGATCCGCGCCGTGTTGTCCGTCCTGCTCGTATTCGCCGTGACGTACATGCTCATCGCGGCGCGGCGCCTGTCGATCCTGCCCATCGGGCGCCCGGCCGGCGCGCTCGCGGGCGCGTGCGCCATGGTCTTCCTGAGCGCGATCCAGCCGGGCGCCGGCCTGGACCCGCATGAAGCGTTCGCCGCGATCGAGCCGAACACCATCGGCCTCCTGCTCGGCATGATGCTGCTCGCGGCGTCGCTCGACGCCGCGGGGGTGTTCGAGCGCGCCGCCGCGTGGGTCGCGCAGCGGGACCTGTCGCCGGTCCGCCTGCTCTACCTCGTCACGGTGGGCTCCGGGCTCGCCTCCGCGGTGCTGCTGAACGACTCGGTCTGCGTGATGCTGGCGCCGCTCGTCGACCGGACCGCCCGGCGCGCGGGGCTCGAGCGGGCGCCGTACCTCCTCGCGCTCGCGATGGGCGCCAACGCCGGCAGCGCGCTCACGCTCGCCGGCAACCCGCAGAACATGCTCGTGGGCCACCTCTCCGGCATCTCGTACCGCACGTACCTGCTCGAGGCGGGCCCCGCCGCGCTGATCGGGCTCGCCGTCACGGCCGTGACGCTGCACCTGCTGCTCCGGCGCCGCATCTCGGTGCGGACGCCCGCGCCCGCGCCCGAGCCCGCGCCCGCGCCCCTGCCGGCGGGAGGCGCCCGGCCGAGCGCCCTGGCGCCGCTCGCCTGCATCGTGGTCGTGTCCGTGATGTTCGTGCTCGGCGCGAACCTCGCGTGGACGGCGATCGGCGGCGCGACCGCGGTCATCCTGCTCCACCGGCGCGACGCGAACGCCCTGTTCGAGCGGGTGTCGTGGACCGTGCTCGTCTTCTTCGGGGCCCTCTTCATCGTCGTGGCGGGCCTCCAGAAGACCGGCATGCCCGAGCAGGCGCTGCGCGCGGCCAGCCCCTTCCTCCCCGCCGGGCCGACGATGGGCCTGCTCGGGCTGAGCATCGCGATGCTCGCCGGGTGCCAGATCGTCTCGAACGTCCCCTTCATCCTCCTGGCGGACTCGTACATCCGCAGCCAGCCCGATCCGCACCTCGCGTGGATCACGACGGCGCTGGTGTCCACGCTCGCGGGCAACCTCACGCTGCTGGGCTCGGTGGCCAACATCATCGTGGTGGAGACGGTGGGCGCCGAGCGCGAGATCGGCTTCCGCGCTTACGCCAGGGTGGGTGTCCCCGTGACGCTCGCCTCGACCGCCGCGGCGCTGGCCTGGCTCCTCCTCGTACGCTGAGCCGCGCCGGCGCGGCGCGACCCCGCCCCGCCGCCACGCGGAGCAGGCGCCGCGCCGATCACAGCGGCGCCTGCTCGCGCAGGCGCAGGCGGCGATACCGCACCCCGGCGCGCGCGAAAGGACGCCGCCCCGGCGGCCTGCGCCGCACGTCGAGCCACGCGTGGATCACCGTGATCCCGACCGCCGCACAGAACACAGGCCCCATGGCGAGCATCACCAGGAGCCGCAAGGCTTGCCGGATCGCACGCTTGTTCATGTGGCCCAGCGTACACCATCCCCGGTGGGCCCAGCAGCGATTGAATTGAAAAACTTCAATTATGCTGCCGGAAAGACCCCTTATCAAGTCCAAGCGCGGAAAAATCTTGTATTGCTGGATCGTGCTCGTCTACAGCTGGGGGTGGCCGACCTCGACCCGCTGTCGGTCCTCGTCTTCTCTGCTTCTCTGCCCGCGCGGCGAGCGGTCCGCGCCCGCGCGGCAGGGAGGCCCCTGGAGGCGCGCCTGTGCGGCCGATCTCCTTCGCAGCGGCGAGCGAACCGCGGTCACCCATCTCCTGGAGAAGCCTGAATGGCGCACCAACTATCCAAACGAGTCGCCCTGGTCACCGGCGCTTCCCGCGGCCTCGGGGCGGCCATCGCCCGCAAGCTCGCGGCCTCGGGCGCGCGGGTGGCGGTCAACTACTTCGGCAGCGGCGAGCAGGCGGCGCGCGTGGTCGAGGACATCCGCAAGGGCGGCGGCGAGGCCGAGGCGTTCCGGGCCGACGTGCGCGACGAGCAGGACGTCGCCCGCCTCGTGGGCGAGGTGCAGGCCCGACTCGGCCCCGTCGAGGTGCTCGTGCTCAACGCGACGGGCCCGCAGCCGTTCGTCAAGCTGGAGGACCTGACCTGGAAGCACTGCCTCGACCAGCTCGAGTTCTTCGTGAAGAGCCCGCTCCTCCTCGCGAAGGCGGTGGTCCCGGGGATGAAGGAGCGCCGGTCGGGGCGGATCATCAACGTCGGGTCCGAGGTCTTCGAGCAGGGCGTCCCCGAGTTCTCCAGCTACGTCTCGGCGAAGGGCGCGCAGCTCGGCCTCACGCGCTCCTGGGCGATGGAGCTCGGCCCGCACGGGATCACCGTCAACCAGGTGTCCCCCGGCTGGGTCGTCGTCGAGCGCCACCTCCAGGAGGGCGCGAGCGCCGAGGCCATCGAGGCCTACCGGGCGAGCAACCCGCTCCGGCGCATGGGCACGCCGGACGACATCGCCGAGGCCGTCGCCTTCCTCGCGTCCGACGCCGCCGAGTTCATCACGGGCCAGAAGCTGTCCGTGAACGGCGGCAGGACCCTGGCCTGACGGCCCCAGGGAGGGAGCGCAGGACCCGCGCGTCCCCTGCCCCGTGGATCGGGTCAGCGATTCCGGCGAACCGCTCCGCCGCGCCACCACCGCGCCTTCACGACGAGCACCCCGTAGACGACAAGGAGCGGACCCACCGCGAGGTGCGAGAGCAGCGCGAGCGCGAGGAGCACGCCGTTGACGCCGTCGTCCGGGCTCTTGGCGCGATCGCGCAGCCCTCCCATGATCTCGATCACGCCGGTGGCCAGGTTGAAATACGTGAGCCCCGCCACGATCAGCGCGAGGGGCAGGAGCGTCGCGGTGATCACCGCGGGCCAGCGCAACCCCACGCCACGCCGGAGCGTGTGGACGAGCAGCGCGACGCGCCAGCCTGCGACGACCGAGAGGAACCCGAGGTTGAGCTGGATGGCCACGGGCATGGAGGTGAAGCGCTCGACCGGGATCGCATAGAGCGCCGCCGGGGGCGCCGTCATCGTGATGACGGTCAGGAGCTTCGCGTACGAGAGCCGCGGCTCGTCCGGGCGCCGGAGCGGCGCCACGACGATCCAGAGAAACGCGCTCAGGAGGATGGCATAGACGACCGAGCCAAGGCCCGTCTTGCGCCAGGCGCTGGCGACCGGATCGTCCCAGAACCGCCCGACGCCGACAAGCCAGGTGCAGGCCAGGCCGAGCGCGAGGTGCCGCCCGTCGAGGCGCGCGAGGTCGTCGCGCGAGAGCCGGAAGGTGAGCAGCCGCCCCGCGGCGCGGGCGAACGACGGTCGATCAGGATCGCGCATGCCGTCCCCTGCGGGCGCGTGTGGCGCGGCGAAACCGGCTGCGCCGGCGCGCGGTCTCCCCCGGACTGTAGAGCTCGCCCATCAGCCAGCGGAACCCTCGCTCGAGCTCCTCCACGCTCATGCGCGCTGGCCTGAAGGTCACGTCGAACAGCGTGCACGCGTCCCAGAACACGGGGCGGAGCAGCCGCCCCTGCGCCTCGAGCGCGCGGTGGAGCGCGGTGCCCGGGAACGGCGTGAGCACCGTGATCTGCACCTCGGCGAGATCGCACTCCCGGGCGAACGCGAGCGTGCGCTCGAAGACGCCGTCATCGTCCTCGTCGAAGCCGAGCACGAAGCAGCCGTTCACGGGGATCCCACGCTCCTGGATGCGGCCGACCGAGTCGACGTAGCGGGCCCGCTCCGCGGCCTTGAACCCCCGCGGCTCCGCGGCCCGGAGCGCGGTCGGGTTGACCGACTCGAGGCCGATGAGCAGCTCGGCGCAGTTGGACTCGGCGAGCAGATCGAGCAGCTCCGGATCGTCGGCGACCGAGATGTCCGTCTCGGTGAACCACGCGATCGGGCGCGCTCGCCGCGCGTTGTACTCGACGAAGAGCCGCGCGAGCTCCCGCGCCCAGGGCTTCTGCACGAACGTGTTGTCGTCGGCGAGCTCGAGGAACGGCCGCGGCCACGCCTCGATGATGGCGTCGAGCTCGCGGCGGATGAGCGGGATGGGTTTGCGCTTGTAGGGGCTGATGAGCCGCGAGGCGGCGCAGAAGGTGCAGGCGAGCGGGCAGCCGCGCGTGGTCTGGAGCGTGAACCGGTTGTACCGAGCGACGTCGAGCAGGTCATAACGCGGCACCCGCGCGCCCTCTATCTGAAACGCGGGCCACGCGCCGCTCCGGGCGCTGTACAGCGGGCGCAGCCGGCCCTCGCCGAGCTCGTGGAGCAGCGCCGGCCAGAGCAGCTCCCCCTCGCCCTGGACGACCGAATCGGCGTGCTGCGCCGCCTCGTCGGGGAGCGCGGAGGCGTGCAGGCCGCCGAGGACCACGGTGACGCCCTCGGCGCGCAGCCGGTCGGCGAGCGCGTAGGCGTCGAGCGCGCGCGCCGCGAGCGACGAGATGGCGACGACATCGTACCGGCCGTCCACGATGCGCGCGACGTCCGCGTCGGCGATGGCGTCGAGCTCGCGGTACTCCACCTCCCAGCCCTCGGGCGTGTGCGCGGCGATCGTGAGCAGGCCCAGGCTCGGCAGCGACGCGATGACCTCGCTGCGCTCGACGAAGCCCGGCAGCGTCAGCCCCAGGCGCGCGAGCTCCTCGTCCTTGACCCGGACGCCGCTCATCGCGAGAAGAAGCGCGCGTCGCGACCTTCGCCCCATCGTCGTCGCAGGAGGCATATCGCGGTCCCTCCCGGCGGGAAATGGAGTTCGTGCGAGGAGCGCGCAGCGCGGCCAGCCGCGAGACGCCTGCTCTACGCGGCGAGGCGGCGGCCGCGCGCCGTCATAGACGCCCTTGATGCCACAGGGAGAGCAGGTCCATCGACGTCGCGACGACGATGTGGATGGCGCAGCCGCCCCAGATGGAGCCGCTCTTCAGGCTCACCGTGCCGAGGACGAACCCGGCGAGCACCGAGCCGAGCGCCTCGGGCAGCGGCTTGCCGAAATGGATCATCGCGTAAGGCACCATCATGGCGAAGATCGACGAGTAGCCGAGCGCGCGGCGGATCCCGTGGAGGAAGAAGCCGCGGTAGAAGAACTCGAGAGCCACGAACTGCGCGGCATAGAGCGCCTCCCACGCCCAGAGCCAGGGCCACGGGCCCTCGCCCGGCGCGAGCTTGTAATAGGGATACTTCGCCTGGAAGGCCGGCGAGAGCGACGCGGCGTAGAGGAACGGCGCCATGACGGCGAACAGGAAGCCGTAGACGGGCAGGTGCCGCGCCGTCCCGCGGACGCGCAGGCCGAAGCTCCGGATCGGCGCCCGCAGCACGAGCTTCGCGACGACGAGGGTCGGTATCAGATAACCGACGAGGCGGCCGGCCGCCCAGACGATCCGCTGGTGAAAGCGGCGATCCGGCGACGTGTTCAGCGCGTCGTGGAGCCTCGCCGCGGCGCCGTCGAGGCCCACGGCGCGCAGACCATCGACCATCCAGCGCGTGTCGTGCTCGTTGCCAGCGAACCGGACGAAGATGAGCACCCCGATGACGGTGAGGAACACGCACGCCACCTGGCGGGTGACCTCCCCCGCGGGCGTTGTGGCCCGGTGGTGCGCCGCCTCGGCGTCGAGCCGGTCGCGCAGGTCGATGACGTACTCCTGCCAGATCCGGCGGAAAAAGCGTCCGATCACGCGCCGTGCTTATCACCGCCGGCGCCCCCGGCACAACCCGTGGGGCAGGCGCTTCTACTGCTGGGTGGTGGGATTGACGATGATCTCGACGCGCCGGTTGTTGGCCCGGCCCTCGGTGCTCGAGTTGTCCGCCACGGGGCGGTCCGGCCCGTGGCCGACGGTCGCGATCTTGTCCCCGGGCAGGCCCGCCGTGATGAGGTGGGCCTTCACGGCGTCGGCGCGCTCCAGCGAGAGCTTGCGGTTCGCCTGGGCGGAGCCGGTCGAGTCGGTGTGCCCCTCGATCCTGATGGGCGGCGACCCCTGGTCCTTCAGCGTGGCCGCGACCTGGCTGAGCTTCTCCTTGGCGATCGGCAGGAGCTCGGACTTGCCCGAGGCGAAGAGCACCGCGCCGGAGAGCGTGATGACCACGCCGCGCTTCTCCTCCTTCACCGCGGCGATCTCCTTGAGGCTCGCGAGCGCCGCGTTCGCGACGCGCTCGGCCTCCCGCCGCGCCGCCTCGGCCTCCTGGCGGGCCTTCTCGGCCGCGGTGCGCGCGCTCTCGGCCTGGAGCCGCGCGCTCTCGGCCTGCTGCTGCGCGGTCTCGGCCTGGGCGCGCGCGTGCCGCTCCCGCTCGATCTGCTGCTGGCCGCTGTGCAGCGCCTCCCTCGCGCTGGCGAGCTGCTGCTGCGAGAGGTCCTTGAAGGCGTCCTCGGCCGCGGCCTTGTCGCGCTGCGCCTGCAGCAGCGCCGCCGCCGCCTCGGCCTCCTGGGCCTTGCGGTCGGCGATGTACGCGAGATCGCGCGTCTGCGGGGCCTCGGCGTCCTCGCCGAACGCCCCCTCGGCGCGGGAGAGCGCCTGCTTCGCCGTGTCGAGCTGGGCGGGCGCGAGGCGCGAGGCGGCGCCTTCCGCCGCGCGCCTGTAGCTCGCGCGGGCGTCGACGAGCTCCTTCGGCGGGACCGCCGCGCCGCACCCCGACGCGGCGTAGAGCGCGGCGCACAGGGCGAGAGACCGGGCAGGCCAGGACGGGTTCTTCACCAGGGAAGCCATCACCATCACCTCGCGCTTCACTTGACCCCCGCCTGCTTCATTTTCTCGACCTGCTTCAGCGCCTCCTGCGCCTCGGCCTGCGTGGAGCGCGCCTTCGCGAGCGCCAGCGCGAGCTCGGCGTCGGCCTCGGCGCGCTGGAGGAGGCGCGTGGCAGACTCGTTGTCCTCGGCCTGCATCTGCTGCTTGGCCTTCTCGAGCTGCTCGCGCGCGAGCTTCAGGTGGAGGGTGGCCTGCGGGTCGGACCCGGCGCCCATCTCGTCGGCCGCGCGGATGGCGGCCTGGGACGAGGCGAGCTGGTCGTTCGGCGGAGGCACGGCGCCGCCGCACGCGGCGAGCGCAAGACCGAGCACTGCAGCGAGCACCGCGGCCGGGCTCGCGAGGCGGCGTAGGGGTGGCTTGTTGTTCGAGCTTCGGTTCACCCGGCCGTTGTACAACACCCGAGGTCTCCGAGAAATCAGGAAACCCCACGGCCTCGCAGGCGATCACAGCCGTAGCGCGGGATCTGCCTCGCAAGCGGAGCGGGAGAGGGAGAGGAGAGGGAGAGAGTTCAACGCAAAGGCGCAAAGACGCAGAGGCGCAAAAGAAAGAACAATTGCCGTGAATTTTTGCGTCTTCGCGCCCTTCGCGCCTTCGCGCCGGCTCTCTCTCCGGATGCCTGGCCGGCCTTCCGGCGGGCGGCGCTACTCGACGCGCATCGAGCTCGCGCGGACGATGCGGATCCGCGCGTCACGCGCGTCGGGCTGGTTGACCGCGCGCGCGAACTCGGGCGCGGCGGGGGACGCCACTTCGACGACGGACGCGGTGGAGCCGATGCGGATCGCGCCGATCTGCTGGCTCGACACGCCGCCGCGGCGGCACACGAGCGCGAGCAGGCGCCGGGGGTCGGCGCCGTGGCGCTCCCCCCAGTTGACCTGGAAAGGCACGAAGGGGAGGCGCGGGGGCTGCTCCCCGTTGCCTTGACGAGCGGCGGGGCGAGCGCGCGTCGGCGCCTCGGACCAGGACGGCGCGGAGGACCGGGCGCGCGACGGGGCCCCGGACCAGGGCGGCGCAGGCGGCCGGGCGCGCGACGGGGCCCCGGACCAGGGCGGCGCAGGCGGCCGGGCGCGCGACGGAGGCGGCTCGGAGCGGGGCGGCGCGACGGCGGTGACGGGCTGCGGAGCGCAGGGGCCGGTGTGCTTCGCCCGCGCAAGGAGGGCCGCGACGAGCTCGGTCGCGTCCATGTCCGCGAGCAGGCGCGCAGCGAGCTGCCTGTGCCGCGCCTCGGGCGCGGGGCCGGACGCCTCGCGGGGGCCGCGCACGTTCGCATCCACCACGGCCGCATCGACCGCGGCCGCGTCGACCGCGGCCGCGTCGCCCGCGACCGCATCGCCCGCTGCCGCGCCCTCCAGGCGCACCGCGGCGAGCTCGGCGGCGAGCCGCTCGTCGGCGGCGCGGAGCACGTCGTCCGGCGACGGCGCCGGCCGGAACGTGGCCTCGACGCGCGCGCGACGGAGCAGCCTCAGCGCGTGCTCTCGCGCGAACGGCGCGACGAGCAGCACGCTCGTCCCCTTGCGGCCCGCCCGGCCGGTACGGCCGCTCCGGTGCGTGAAGATCTCGGGATCGCCCGGGGGATCGGCGTGGATGACGCGCCCGACCTCGGGGACGTCGATGCCGCGCGCGGCCACGTCGGTCGCGACGAGGGTCGTGATGGCGCCCGAGCGAAACGCGTCGAGCGTACGGGTCCGCTCGCGCTGCTCGAGGTCGCCGCTCAGGGCGCGCGCGGGCAGGCCGAGCGCGGTGAGCTTGTCGGCGAGCTCGGCGGCGCCCTCGCGGGTGCGCACGAAGACGAGCGTGCGCTCGCCGGGCGCGAGGAGCAGCAGGTTCACGACCGCCGCGTCGCGCTCCGCCGGCAGCACGAGGTGGGCGACGTGGGCGATGTCGCCGTTCGCGGCGCCGGGGCGCGTGCCCTCGACGCTCACCGCGTCCCGCTGGAAGCGATCGGCGAGCGCCCGGACCTCGCGGGAGAAGGTGGCGGACACGAGGTGGGTCTGGCGATCCCCGGGCATCTTGCCGACGATCGCCTCGAGGTCGTCGCGGAAGCCGAGGTCGAGCATCTGGTCCGCCTCGTCGAGCACGAGGGCGAGGACGCCGCGCGGGTCGAGGGTCCCGCGGTCCAGGTGATCGAGCAGGCGGCCGGGCGTCCCGGCGATGACCAGGGGGTCGCGCCGCAGCGAGCGCGCCTCGGCGCCGAAGCTCGTGCCGCCGGTGACGCACGCGACGCGCGCGCCGAGGGGCGAGAGGAGCCAGCTGAGCTCGCCGGCGATCTGCGCGGCGAGCTCGCGCGTCGGCGCGATGATCACCGCGGCCGGAGCCGCCGCGGCCCGGGGCGCGCCGTCGGGCGCGGCCGCGGCGGCGCGGTCGGCGAGGGCGCGCTCGAGGCGGGGGGCGAGCGCGAGGCCGATGGCCACGGTCTTTCCGGAGCCGGTCTGCGACGAGACACGAAGGTCCCGCCCGGCGAGCTCAGGGGCGAGGACAGCCTGTTGGACGGGGGTGAGGGAGGTGAAGCCGCGGCGGGCGAGGGCGCCCGCGAGCGGCGCGGGCAAGGCGTCGAGCGATGAGGCTGGATTCATGAAAGCCGCGCAACCTAGCAGAACCTGGACGGTTGTCGCGGCCAATCGCGTACCGAGCGTGGCGCGGCGTAGCGCAGCGCGGCGCTACGGCCGGCGGGGAACTCCCCCGCCCTGCCGGGATGATGGAACCGCCAAGGCGCCATAAGACGCCAATATTATTGAGATTTTCTTGGCGTCCTTGGCGTCCTTGGCGTCCTTGGCGGCTCAAAAGCCTCGACTTTCAGTCGACGTGCCTCACCGCCGCGCTCCGGATCAATGTCACTGGGCGCTCGCCTTGGCCTTCTCGTCCAGCCAGGCCACCGTCCACGCGAACGGGCTGTTCCAGTTGATCGTGATCTCGTTCGCCGACCACGCCTCGATGTGGTCGATGTAGCACTTCTGCGGGACGCACTTCGCGCGGTCCTCCGTCGCGTCGAGCGCCTCTTTCGCTACCGGATCCTCCAGCCCGGAGTTCGGCCCACCGGAGACCGCGCCGGGCGGAGCGGACGGGAACGACGCGTCCAGCTGGTGCGCCCAGAAGCGATGATGCGGGTTCTCGAGCGGGTTCTCGCCGTAGCCGGAGACATAGGACTTGTCCATCGGGTTGCGCCCGAGGAGGTAATCCGCGCCCGACGCCACGCCGTCGAAGTACTTTTGCTCGCCGGTGAAGTCGTGGGCGAGCGCCAGGACCAGCATGTTGTTGAGCACGAAGGAGTTGGAGCCCCAGGGATACCCTCTCTCGTTCGCCTTGAAGGGCACCCGGTAGCCCTCCGCCCCGATGACCTCGAGGTACTTGTCGGCGATGGCGACGAGCTTCGTCCGGGCCGCCTCACGCTCCGCCGCGGCGTGCTCGGCCTCGACAACGGCGAGCGAGATGGCGCCCAGCCCGTCGACCTGCCCCCACGTCATGGCGCTGAACGTGCCGTCCACGCCGCCGAGCTCCTGGCTGTACGGCGACGCCGCGAGCTCGGCCTGAACCGCGGCGTCCTCGGTGGTGAGGAAGAGCTCGGCGGCCGCCCAGTAGAACTCGTCGCTCAGCTCCGCGTCCCCGTAGCCGCCGCCGCCCACGACGCCGCTCTCGTCCGGCACGACCTTCGGGTTCGCCTTCGCCGCGGTCCACGCCCGCGTCGCGGCCTCGAGGCACCGGGCCGAAAACGTGGGATCGAGCTCGCGCCAGATGCGCGCGGCCTGGGCCGCGGTGGCGGCCAGGTTGAGCGTCGCCGCCGTGCTGACCGGGCGCAGGAAGCGCGGCTGCGGATCCTCGTGCGGCGGCAGCGGCAGGCCGGTCCACTCCAGGTCGTGGATCTTGTGGTGCACCATGCCCGCGCTGGCCTGGCCCTCCGGCACCTGCATCGCGAGCATGAACTCGATCTCCCACCGGGCCTCGTCGAGGAGGTCGGGGATCTGGTTCGCGTTCTCGGGGATCTTCAGCTTGCCGTCGCCGAAGTCGTCCGCCGTGGACCCGAGCGCGACGAAGCGCTCGTACTGGTTCAGCAACGTCCAGGCGGAGATACCGCCGTTGACCACATACTTGCCGTGGTCGCCGGCGTCGTACCACCCGCCGGTGACGTCGAGCGTGTACGTGCAGCCGATATCCGCGCCGCAAGGGGCCTCGTCCGGCAGGTGCCCCGCCGGGCGCGCGTGGTCGGGGCCGACGTACTGCTCCAGGATCTCGATGCCGGAGCGGTTGTGATAGAAGTACGCGAGCGCGTCGTACTTCATCTGAGAGTAGATGGTCGGGCCCACGTCGAACGGGTGGCTCGACACCTCCCCGACACGGAGGGTGTACCCCTCCCCGACGGTCGTGAAACCGCTGAAGTCGATGGTGTGCACGTGCTCGCCGGAGCTCGCGTCGTCGCCCACGACGCGGGTCGCCCCGCTGGCGACCACCGCGCCGCCGGCGTCGACGAGCTCCCACGCATGCGGCTCGTCGGCCGCGGCGACGACCGTGGCGACCTTGGCGGCGGCCGGCAGGTACCCGACCTGGTTGACGCGGATCAGCTCGGTGCCCGACGGCGGCACCGTCTCGATCGGCGCCTCGCCCCCCGTGCCGCCCGTGCCGCCCGCGCCGCCAGAAGCCCCCGCACCGCCAGCGCCGCCATCGCCGCCCGCGCCACCGGAAGCCCCCGCGCCACCGGAAGCCCCCGCGCCACCCGCGCCGTCCGAGGGGCTATCGTCGCCGCAGCCAACAGCGGTGAGGCCGCCCGCGAGCGCCAGAAGAAGAGACCCACCCAAACACAGCCAGGAACGCTCCCGACGAGCCGACTTCGCAGCAAAAGAACAAAGCATGATGCGTATCTCCAGGTGAAGTTGAAGCCGCGCGGCCAGGCGGCGCGCACGGAATCTTACAGCGCCGCCACCATCGATGAAGTGGATGTCGGTGTCAAGCGCGATGGTGGCCGCCTGGCGTGGGAGCGGGCGGCGCGCCCTTGTCAGTAGTGCCAGGGATAACGGGTGAAGTCCGGGCGGCGCTTCTCCAGGAAGGCGTCTCGACCCTCCTTCGCCTCCTCCGTGCCGTAGGCGAGCCGCGTCGCCTCGCCGGCGAAGAGCTGCTGTCCGACGAGCCCCTCGTCAGGCAGGTTGAAGCCGTACTTCAGCATCCGCATGGCGGTCGGGCTCTTCGAGTTGATGATCGCGCCCCACCGCAGCGCCTCCTCCTCGAGCTCCGCGTGAGGGACGACGGCGTTGACCATCCCCATCGCCGCCGCCTGCTCCGCCGTGTAATCGAGCCCGAGGAAGAAGATCTCCCGCGCCTTCTTCTGCCCGACCTGCCGCGCGAGCAGCGCCGAGCCATACCCGCTGTCGAAGCTCGCGACGTCCGGGTCCGTCTGCTTGAACATCGCGTGCTCGCGGCTCGCCAGCGTCATGTCGCAGACCACGTGGAGGCTGTGGCCGCCGCCCGCCGCCCAGCCGGGCACCACCGCGATGACGACCTTGGGCATGAACCGGATGAGCCGCTGCACCTCCAGGATGTGGAGCCGGCCGAGCCGCGCCGGGTCGGCCTGCCCCGCGCTCTCACCCTCGTATTTGTACCCGTCCTTCCCGCGGATGCGCTGATCGCCGCCGGAGCAGAACGCCCAGCCGCCGTCCTTCGGAGAAGGCCCGTTGCCGGTGATCAGCACACAACCCACGTCCGAGGTCGTGCGCGCGTGCTCGAGCGCTGTGTACAGCTCATCGACGGTGCGGGGACGAAACGCGTTGCGGACCTCGGGGCGGTTGAACGCGACGCGGACGGTGCCCTGGTCCACGGCGCGGTGATAGGTGAGATCCTCGAACGAGAACCCATCGACCTCGCGCCAGCGCGCCGGGTTGAAAATCGCAGAGACGGTCATGGTCCACTCCTTTGGGGCGCGGACCGTACTCGCCTCATCGTGGGCTGGCAACCTCGGCGACATGACAGTGGCGACCTCCGGGCGCGCGCGTGTTCGCCAGCCCAGGGCGTCCCTTCTGGCTCAGCCGGCCCTGCACGCCCGCTAACGAGCCTCCAGATACCCTTGACACAATTGCCGTTCTCGTGGACAAGCAGGCTTCGACGCGCGGTGGGGTCGACGTCGCGCCGCCTGGGGATTGCGCGTGCGCGCACTGGCCAGGCGGCGCGCGAGGCGCTCGCCGGCGTTCGGACAGGAGAATCGCTGATGGCGGGCGGCCTCGACGACGGGCGCGCGTCTGCCCGCGCGGGGGACGACATGGGCTTGAGCTATGAACGACTTTTCCAGGTCTCGTCAGGACTCCTCGCCACCGCGGACGCGCGTGGCTACTTCCATGATCTGAGCTCTGCCTGGGAGCAGACCCTCGGCTGGTCCCTCGACGAGCTCAGGGCCAGGCCCTACATCGAGCTCGTCCACCCCGACGACCGCGAGGCCACGCTCGCCGAGGCCACCGCGCTCTTCCAGGGTCGCGCGAACGGCCGGTTCGACAACCGTTATGTGTGCAAGGACGGCTCGTACCGCTGGCTCGGCTGGACCGCCCGGGTGGACATGGCCGAAGCGCCCTCCGAGCGCCTCATGGTCGCCACGGCGCTCGACCTGACGAGCGACCGGGAGCGGACGGAGCAGCTCACGCAGGCGATGGATCTGACCACGGTCTACGAGAAGCTGTTCCGGGTCTCCGTGGGCCTGCTCGTGACCCTGGACGCAGAGGGGTACTTCCGCCACGCCAACCCGGCCTGGGAGCGCACCCTCGGCTGGTCCCCCTCGGAGATGATCGCGAAGCCGTTCATCGAGTTCGTCCACCCCGACGACCGCGAGGCCACGCTCGCCGAGGCCGCCGCGCTCTTCCAGGGCCACACGACCATCAAGTTCGACAACCGGTACGCGTGCAAGGACGGCTCCTACAGGTGGCTCGCGTGGACCGCTCACCTGGACGCGGCCGAGGAGCCGTCGCGCCGCCTCGTCTATGGCACCGCCCACGACGTCACGCCGTACAGGGAGCTGCTCGACAGGCTCGAGCGGACGCTCGCGCGGCTCCGCGACACGATGCAGGCGATGTCGACGCCGCTCATCCCGATCACCGATCGCATCATGGTCATGCCCCTCGTGGGCCAGATGGACTCGGAGCGGATCGATCAGGTGATGTCGGCCGCGCTCGCTGGAGTCCAGTCCACCCAGGCTCAGGCGGTCATCCTCGACGTGACAGGGCTCAAGGAGATCGACACGCGGGTCGCCGCCGGCCTCGTCGACACGGCGAAGGCGCTCCAGCTGCTCGGCGCACGGACGATCCTGACCGGCATCCGGCCGGCGGTGGCGCAGACGCTCGTCGGGCTCTCGCTCGACCTGGCGGGCCTCCTGACCAAGAGCACGCTCCAGAGCGCCATCGCCTTTGCGCTGCAAAGCGACCAGGGCGCGCCACGGGCCCTCGCCCAATAAAGCGTCGGAAACGTGCCGACGCGCAGCGGCGGAGCAGCCGGCCGCGCGGGGCGGATGCGCGCGCCGGGGGGGCTGGTGTATAAGGCCGCGTGGCGTGTGTTCGTGTCCCCGGAGGTCGCATGTCGCTCGGCCAAGGTTCGGTCGCGGGAGCCTGCTGCGCGGCCATCGTGCTGCTCACCGCCGTGTCGGCCTGCTCGACCAGGGTGCGGAGGTTCGGAGACGGCGACGCCGGAGGCGGCGGGAGCGCCTCGGCGTCGAGCGCCGGCGGCGGCTCGGCCGGGAGCGCCGGCGAGGGCGGCTCTGCCTCGAGCGCGGGCGGCGGCTCTGCGTCGAGCGGCGGGGGCGGGTGCGAGCCCGGTCGCCAGGAGGCCTGTTACGGTGGTCCGCCGGCCACGTTGAACCGCGGAGCCTGCCGCGCCGGCGTGAAGATCTGCGACGAGGAAGGGAACGGGTTCGGCCCGTGCGCCGGAGAGGTGCTGCCCGCCGCCGAGCGCTGCGACACCGCCGAGGACGAGGACTGCGACGGCGCGGTCAACGCGGGGTGCGCCTACGCCCGGTGCGCCGACGTCCCCCGCGGCCTGCCGAGCGGCGTGTACTCCCTCGATCTGGACGGGGCCGGGGGAGATCCGGAGTTCCCCGTGGTGTGCGATCTGGAGACGGACGGCGGAGGGTGGGCGCTCGTCTACAACAGCGTCGGTTCGGCGGAGGGAACGACGCTGTCGTTCTGGGAAATCCCGTACGCCCAGCGGCTCGGGACCAAGGGCGAGCCGGCGCTCGAGCGGAACTTCTACAAGGGCTCCCTCTACCTCGTCGGCCGGGAGTACCGCGACGAGATCGCGGATATCGAGGGCACCGTCGCGGAGGTCATGCGGGCGACCGCCGAGGGCATCGACACGACGACCATGAAGCTCCTCCGCCCCCTGCACGTCTCCGGGGACGCCGACGTCTTCTTCTCCCATTTCCTCTCGGGGTGGTCGTCGGCCGATCACGACGGCGACACTGCCCCGGACAATAACTGCGCCATCGCAGCCCTGAACGTCACGCAGCACTACGCGCAGTGCTGGGAATACAACCTCGGCGCGGACGGGGACGTACCGTTCGACGACGGCGGCTGGGGTCCCCACCTCGGCACGCACATCGCGGATCAGGCCAGGCTCGCGAACGACAATACGCGGTATACCCGGGTGCGGCGAATCTCTCGCTGGACACGGTGGTGAGCCGGGCCCTCAGGCGTACCTCCGCGCGTACCCACGCGCGTACCTTCGCGGATTTCGTGACAATTTCCGGGAGGGTCGGGTATGCTGCCCCGGCCATGCGCTTCTATGCACTGACTTTTTTGACGCTCTTCGCGAGCCTCTGCCTGGCGAGCTGCTGGAACAACGGCGGCTGCGTCGAGGGCGACGCGTGCGAGTGCTCCCAGGGTGACGAGTGTTACCTGGGCTGCGACGGTGACGATTGCGACCAGCGCTGCTTCCAGATGAACCGCTGCGGCGCCGTCTGCGAGCACGGGTGCTCGTTCGAGTGCTTCGATGTCGACGAGTGCTCGGCTTCCTGCGGAGACGACTGCGATCTGCGGTGCCATAACACCACGGCGTGCGGGGCCATCTGCGACCGCGGCTGCCGGTACGAGTGCCACGACACGAGCCGGTGCGGCGTCAGCGTCGGCTCGGGCAGCGTCGTGACCTGCCGGAACGTGGCGACGTGCGAGGTCGAGTGCCGGGGCTCATGCGAGGTGTTCTGCGACAACGTGGGCGGCGAGTGCCGCGTCACCTGCCCCGGCGGCGAGGCTGCGGTCGTGTGCCCGAACGGCTCGCGCTCGTGCGGCGGATGCTGAGGAGACCGAGACCGATGCAGAGAGCGATGACATCGCAGCTTCGCGCGCCGCGCCTCATGGCCGCCGCGCTCTCGTTCGCGGCGCTGACGATCGGGTGGACCGAGGTCGGCGAGGCGCAGATGACGATCAAGCGCCCCGGCGATCGCCCCGACTACAAGGTCGAGCTGGAGCCGCACCTCCTCCTCACGCCGTTCGAGCCGCTCAGCGGCCCCGGCGCCGGGAACGGCCTCGGCGCCGGGATGCGCGCCACCATCGACATCGCGCCCGACGGCTTCATCAAGCGCATCAACGACTCGGTCGGGATAGGCTTTGGCCTTGACGGCGTCCACTACGGAGGGGACGCGGACTACCGCGGCGAGTGCACCCGCTTCGAGAACGGGCCCGCGGGCACGCGCATCTGCACCGAGGTCGACCGGTACGGGGCGCCCTCGAACTACGTGTTCGGCTCGGTCGTGATGCAGTGGAACTTCTGGCTCCACCGGAAGTGGTCGGTCTTCGGCGAGCCGGGGCTGTCGCTGTACCTCGGCGACGTGGGCCGCAACGGGGTCTTCGGGGTCGCACCGGCCCTGTTCGTCGGCGGGCGCTTCCACTTCACGGAGAAGGTGACGCTCACGATGCGGCTCGGATACCCCGCGTTCTCGCTGGGCGTCTCGTTCCTCCTGTGAATTTCGCGCGCTCGCGGACGCCCGCGTCGCGCGCCCCCGCGCCCCTCCTCACCGCTTCCCCGCGACGCCGGCCGACCTGATATCCTGCGCCGCATGCCGGAGACGCCGCGATCCGAAGAGACGCTCGGCTCGGCCTTCGTCGAGGAGGACCTCACGGTACCGAGGCTCGGCGCGCCGGCCGCGCAGCCCATGGAGGAGCTCTCGAGCTCGGCGCTCACCGAGGACATCGAGGCGATCGAGGCGGCCGCGGCCCGGGGCGCGGGCGCGGGCGGCGACCCGCTGATCGGGAGCCTGATCTCGGGGCGCTACCGCGTCGACGAGCTCATCGGGGAGGGCGGGATGGGCGCCGTCTACCGCGGCGAGCAGGTGCACCTCCGCAAGCAGGTCGCGATCAAGCTGCTCCGGCCCCTGGCCCGGCGGATGCCGGAGCTCGTGGTGCGGTTCGAGCGCGAGGCCGTCGCGGGCGCGCACATCCGGCACCCGAACGTCGTCGCGGCCATCGACTTCGGTCAGCTGGACGACGCGTCGTTCTTCCTGATCCTCGAGTACGTCGAGGGGACGCCTCTCAAGGAGGCGATCGCGGGGGGACGGCTCCCGCCCGCGCGGGCGCTCCGCATCGCGCGTCAGATCGCGTCGGCGCTCGCGGCGGCGCACGAGAAGGGCATCGTCCACCGCGACGTGAAGCCCCAGAACGTGCTGCTCGACGCGCACGATCAGGTCCGGCTCATCGATTTCGGGCTCGCGAAGGTGAACGTCGATCTCCTGTCCAGCCAGAGCCGCAAGACGGCGACGCCGAGCCCCGCCCTGACCAGCGCCGGCGAGGTCTTCGGCACGCTCGCGTACCTCGCGCCGGAGGCGCTGCGCGGGATGGACGCGGTGGACGCGCGCGCGGATCTGTACGCGCTCGGGCTCGTGCTCTACGAGATGCTCACCGGACAGCACCCCTTCGACACGAAGAACGTGGTCGAGCGGCTCAAGCAGCAGGGGCCGGGAGGGCCGCCGGCCCTCCGCGTGCGCGCTCCGGATCTGGAGGTGCCGTACGAGGTCCAGCAGGCCGTGATGCGGCTCATGGAACACGATCCGTCGTTCCGCTTCCAGACGGCGGCCGACGCCATCGCGGCGCTCGATGAGGGGCTCGCGGCGATCGCTCGTTCGGCGGCGCCGCCGGCGCCGGCAGGGGGCGGGATCGCCGCGGCTGGGCAGCCCCCGTCGGGCGGGAACAGCGCGGCGAGCGGGGCCGCCGTGGCGGGAGCAGGTGCGAGCATCGCGGCGGGCGCGAGCATCGCGGCGGGCCAGGCGGCGGGCGCGAGCATCGCGGCGGGCCAGGCGGCGGGCGGAGCCAGCGCGGCGGGCGGGGCCGCCGCGCAGGCCGCGAAGGCGGCGCCCAGGGAGCAGGCGCCGTCGGCCTGGCCGGGGCCCCGGGCGACCTTGCTCGCGCGCGCGCACCGCGGGCCCACGGCCTCGGCGCGCTGGGTGCCCCTCGCGGCGGCGCTCTCGGCCCTGGCGGCGCTCGCGCTCGGCGTCGCGCTCTGGCGCGTCGTCCGGCGGCCCGCGGCGACCACGGAGGCGTCGGCCGCCGCCTCCGTCGAGCCCCCGCCGGCGCCGGCGGCGCCGCCCCCTCCCGCGTCCGCGAGCGCGGCGCCCGAGGACGACGCCCGCGGCGCCCCGAGCCCGCGCGCGCAGCTCAGCCGGGCGGTGGCGACCAGGAACTGGGTGCTCGGGGCGCGGTCGCTGCTGGCCCTCGCCGAGGCCGATCCGGAGCTCGCCCTGAGCAGGGGCCTGCGCGAAGAGGTGCTCTCCACCGTGGCGGGCATCGGGTTCGAGGAAGACAACCCGTTGGCGGACGAGGTCTTCGACCTGCTCACGAAACGGCTCGGCAGCGGCGGGCTGGACGTGCTGCTCGACCTCGTGCGCGCGCGCGGAGGCACCAAGGCGGCCCGGCGCGCCAGCGAGATCCTCGCCCGGCCCGAGGTGATGGCGCGCGCGACCCCCGCGCTCCGCGTCCTCTTCGCGTTCCGCAAGGCCAGCTGCGGCGGCAAGCGGGCGCTCTTCGGCCGCGCCGCGACCGAGGGGGACGAGCGCATGCTCTTCGAGCTCCAGGTGCTGCACGGCGCGCGGTGCAGGCGGAACGATCCGTGCTGCTTCCGCGACGACAAGGCGATCGCCGACGCGATTCAGCAGCTGAAGACGCGCCTCGGGACGTGACCGGCGCGCGGCGCCCCACCGCCGGCGACCCGGCACACCGATGTCCCCGAGGGCCCGAGCAGCTCGCCGCAGCTCTCGCCGCGCCGCGGGCCCCCTCGTCATGCCGGCTTCGGGCCGTTGCGGACCGCTGACTCGAAGCGAGCAAAGCTCGGGCTGCGCCGCAGCTCTTGCACCGAGAGCCGCTGCGCGATCTCCTCGGAGACACGGGCCGTGTAGATCCCTCCCGGCCCCTCCTTGAGCAGGTGGATCAGGTGTCTCTTGGGGTTCACGATCTCGTCAGGCTGGCTGGTGTCGAGTTTCCCGAGGTCCCGCCCGAGGTAATCACGGAGCGATGCCGCACAGGCAAAGAACCAGGCTTCGAGGTGCCACTTCGCCGCGACGGCGAGGACGGGGACCGAAACGCGATGCCGCACCGCCGTCAGCTCCAAGTCCTCCTCGAACCGAGCGACGACATCCTGCGGATCCTTCGCGTCGGCGTCGAGCAGGATGACGAACTTGTCAGGTCGATCGGCCGGCGGCTTCTCGTACCACGCGCTAAGGAGGAGCCTGCATGCATTCTCGCCGGTGATGGCCCGGTTGCGCGATGGCGTTCGGATAGGTTCGTCGACGAGAACGCCCTCCTCGCCGAGGTGCCGCAGGAGATGTGGCAAAGCGAGCCGCTCGGTCTCTCCTGAAGCGATGACGACGACCCGCTTGGCCATGGATCAGGCCCCGAACCCCTTGGTCTCGTAAAATTCACCCAGTCCGAAACCGGACGCATCCAGCGCTTCGTCTACCGCCTCTGGGTGCTGCTCGCGCTCGATCGTGGTGCCGTCCGGCGTACGCCGGACGACGGCGACCTCCTCGGGCCTGGGCAAGCAGTCGAGCAACAACGGAGAGTGGGTGGTGACCAGGATCTGCACGCGCTCGCTCGCGTCGCGGAGGTACGCGGCGAAGGCCCTGAGCGCCGAGGGATGTACATGGTTCTCCGGCTCCTCGACCCCCACGAGACTCGCGTCCGCCTCGCCGAAGAGCGCGGTCATCATCGCGAGGATACGGAGCGTGCCGCTCGACGCGCCTACCTGGTGCACGTTGTAGGAAAGACCGGGCTCGCGCTGGACGAAGTAGACGCGCCCGTCGATGTCCGACACCCGGAGGTCTAGCTGCTCCGGCACGCCGAGCACCCGGCGCGTAGCCATGACGATCCGATTCAATGCTTCGCCGCCGTCCGGCCCCTTCTGCAGCGCATAGAGCCGCGCTGCAAGGTTGCGCCCGAACGTGTCGAGCCGGTCGGCGTCCGATACGTTCGAGGCGCGCCGCAGAAGCGGCGGGCTCGGATCGAAGAACCCCCACCGCTGCACGAAAGCGCCGATGCGCCTCGCCGGAAACGACTCGTCCGCGCTGGCGACGGCGAGGGCGCAGGTGGTGGGAGCGAGCGCCAGGCTGACTTTGTTGCTCTTAGCCTGGCTCGAATACCACCATGCCTTGCCGGCGTTGGCCTCGAGCAGGTGGCCTGGTGGGCCCTCATCATGGATCTGATAGAGGCGCTCCCACGTCGCGAAGCCGCCGCTCGCTCGCCGGAGGCCTACGGTCCACTCGTAGCGCTTCCCCTCATCCTCGTAGCGCGTCTCGAGGGAAACCTCACCGGCGCTTTCCCCTTTCCAGGCGAGGTGCAGGATACCGCCGCGGTCAGCGACGCTGTCGGCGAAGTCCTTGGACCTGATGCCCTCCGACAGGAAACGGAGCGCGTCGAGGACGTTGCTCTTGCCGCTCGCGTTGGTGCCGATGAGCACGTTCAGACCACCAAACGACGTGTCGACGTGCTTGAGGCTGCGGTAGCGGTCTGCTCGGAGGGTCGTCAGCTTCATGGATGGTTCGCCGGCGCGCGTTGCCGGCGTAGGTTATGCCCGTTTTCCCGCTCGGGCAAGGGACGCCGCGGCATCGCGCTCGGGGCCGGAACCGAGGCGACGAGGGCTGTACGCCGAGGCGGCGCGCTCGCCCATGCGCAGCGCCGAGGGCCGGGGTCGGGTCCGCAGGCGCGTGCCCGCACGCCTCGAGGCGGAGGAGGCCGGCAGATCCCGGATGGCGCGCGCCGTGCGGACAAGCGCAGCGGCCCGTTCTCTGTCGGGGTCGAGCGCGTGGCGACGTCCAGAAACGAAAAGCGCTTGAACGAGCCGCCGGCCTCCCCTGTAATCAGAGCTTCGGGGCTAGGGAGAAACAAGAGGACACATGGCCAGATACGGGTACAGCTTCGTCCCCGACCGGGGATTCAGCGCCTTCTCACGCGATCTGGACGGAGGCGCGTGGAAAGACGTCTCCATCAAGAAGTACGACACGCCTGATCGCATGCCGCCGCAGCTCGTGGAGGCGCCGCGGCCCGTCGCGTGGAAGCTCCGCGCCACGTGGTGCATCGCCGCGCTCGACGAGGCGCTCGGCATCGCGTCGGCCACCGAGCTCGCCGCGCTCGACGCCGAGTGGGACGCGGCGCAGCGCGCGCTGCACCACTTCGTCGCGTCGGCCGAAGAGGGCGAGGACGCGGCGGTCCGCGAGGCAGCATCCCGGATCCGCGCCGTCATGCTCAAGGGCAACGGCACCGAGCAGACGCGCCTCGGGTACGACCCCGAGGTCGACTTCGGGCGCTCGCAGGTGGCGGCGGCGAAAAGATCGATGGAGGCCGACCTCAAGAAGATCGGCGCCGGTGCGCACCTGAAGCGCATCGAGAAGGCCACCGAAGCGCTCGCCAGGGGCATCGGTCGAGGCGGCGGGGAGAAGCGGCCGGGGACGCGGGCGAAGCGGCTGCGCGCGGCCATCAGCGGGTGTGTGACGGCGTTCAACGCCATCCATGACGAGATCACGTGGCTCCTCGCCCACTCCGCGCCCGGCGGCAAGCAGCGGCAGCAGCTCGAAGCGCTCCATGCTCCCTTCCTCGCGCTGCTCGATCGCTACCCACCCCCCGCGCGCTCGGCCGCGACGGACGACGGCGAGGGCGAAGAGGAAGTCGTCACGGAGGAGCCGACGGACGACGAGGAGGGGCCGGCGAGCGCCTCCCCTTGAGCGCAGCCTCCGTCTGGAGGGATATCATCCCGGTGTAGTTCGCCGCACAGCGTCCGCTCTCCTGCCCGATCAGGACGCCTTCCGGCCGCCACCCGGCCCAGCTTGGCGCTCGCCGGCAGCTGCTGTTCCCAGCCCGGACGTGACCAGTCCGCTGCCGCTTCCAGCCCGGACGCGACCCGTCCGCTGCCGTTCCCGGCCCGGACACCACCCGTCCGCTGCCGCTTCCAGCCCGGACGCGACCCGTCCGCTGCCGTTCCCGGCCCGGACACCACCCGTCCGCTGTCGCTTCCAGCCCGGACGCGACCCGTCCGCTGCCGTTCCCGGCCCGGACGCGAGGTATCCCCCGCGGTCCCCAGCGGGGCCATCATGGGGATTTTCACGCCATCGCGCTCCGGCGTCGGTTAGGGTCGCTCAGAGCAGGCCGCAGCCGTTGTAGAGCGGCAGGAGATCGCTGTCGCGCACCTCGCTCTGGATCGTCTCGGAGTAGCTCGGGACGCTCGGCCCCAGCAGCGGCCCCAGGATCGCCCCGAGCAGCGGGAGCGGGTAGCACGTCTGGCCGCCAGCGGCGCTCTTCACGCAGGTCAGGTCGCAGAGCCCGAGGAAGGCGATACCGCACGTCGGCACGTGGCCGCAGAGCCGCTCCAGCGAGAGGAGGCTGAGATCGAGCGGGCAGCTCAGCGAGAGCGCCGAGAGCTGCCCGGTGAGATCGGGATCGATGCAGGCATACCCGGCGATGGTCCCGGAGAGGAACGCGTTCCCGTACATCGTGGCGTCGTTGACGACGAACTCCGTGTAGGGCTCCTCGTTCAAGGAGCCATCGAGGGCCGGGTGGCCGCCCTGCAGCAAGATATCCACATGTTCGCCGGTGCCGTTCAGGTGCTGGAAGATGCAGGCCGAGACCCAGCGCTGCTCCGAGGGGGTGAGCGCACGCTCGGTCCATTCCGGCGCGAACCCGAAGGCGCCGTAGAACTCACCCCCGTCCGGGCCGTAGACGACCTGCTCAGAGGACAGCGCGCAGCGCACGGTGTAGTCGAGCACGCTCTTTCCGCCGGAGGTGCCGAGCAGCGCCGTCGGGACCACGACGTCGTTGGCGCCGGCGAGCGCGCGCTGGCCGAGCGCGCGGAACGCCGTACGGTTCGCCGGCGCCCAGAAATCGCTGGGGAGCAGGCCGTTGCATCCGATGGGCACCGCAGTGCGCCGTATTGGCAGCTCCGCCGTCTCGACGGGGTCGGCGTCGGACGGGGCGTCGGGGCCGGTGTCCGACGAGGCGGCGCATCCCGCCGTGAACACACCGGCGCCAAGGAGACCAACCGCGATGAAACGGGTCGATGACATTCGGCTCTCCTCCGTGGTGGTCGCGCAGCCAGGCTCAGGGCCAGGTTCAGACATCGACCAGCAATATCGATCTTTCTTAAATTGGCAGTCTCCCATCTTCGATGAAGACGCGCAATGCTGAAAATCGGTATACGGCGGTTGTGTGAAAGTACGGACTCGCCTGAGCACGACGCGGAATAAACCCTATCGCGACAGGCTCCCATCAGTCCGGCACGGGTGGATGAGCGTCCGGCGCCCGTGTTCTCTCCGCCTCCGCCTCCGCCAACCCGCGCTCCAGCTCGACGAAGCGGGACAGCCACAGGGGGCTCTCCCCGCGGTGCTCCCGCGCGCTCGCGAGCGCCTCCCCCGCCTCACGCGCGTGTCCGCGACGGAGCGCCATGCGAGCGCGCCAGTAAAGGAACATCAGCGTCTGCTCGGCGATCGACTGGTCTCTCACCAGCCGGATCGCCTCGTCCCACGCGAGAGGCGACGCAGGCGCCGGCCGGAGCCCGATCTCCGAGAGCACGAGCTCGAGCAAGCCGTACTCCGTCAGGTCGCCCGGCTCGAGGGCGCAGGATCGCTGGATCCACTCGACGAGCTGGCTGGCCTGCTCGTACTCGTCGAGCGCGAGGTGGATCTGCGCGAGCAGCATCGCCGTCTGGGGCATCGGGCGCTCGGAGGCCTGCTCTTCCAGCCACCGGGCGCGCCGCAGGAGCGCGAGCGCCTCGCGCTGCCTGTCGCTCCAGTGGAGCAGCACGGCGACGTTGTACGACGCCATCTTCTCCAGCCACGGATTGCCGATCTCGCGCGCGAGATCGACGGCGCGGCGCAGGTCGCCGACCGCGCCCGGCAGCGACCACCGCCAGGCCCACAGCGCGATGCGGTTGATGTACGCCCCGCAGAGGTGAAACCGATCGCCGGCGGCCGTGACCAGGGCGATCAGGTCCTCGGAGGCGCGCTCGGCCTCGTCGCGGCGACCCGCGCTCGCGAGCTGGAACGACAGCATGATCAGGGCAGGGACGCGCGCGTCGTAGTCTCCCGACGCCGCGGCGCGATCGGCGCACGCGGAGAGCTCCGCGATGGCCTCCTCGGTCCTCCCCCGCCGCCACGCGGTGCGGGCCTCGGCGACCCGGAGGCGCAGCGCGAGCTCGGGAGAGCCCTGCGCGCGCGCGTGCGTGTCGACCAGCGGCCGCGCCTCCTCCACCCGGCGCGCCGAGGCCTCGAACTCGAAGGCCCAGTCGAGCACGGTCGCGTCCTCGAGCAGGAGGCCCGCCCTCGCCCGCGCGTCGCCGAGCGCCTCGGCCAGCGCGAGCGCGTCGCCGAAATCGCCGCGCGCCTCCCGGACGCGGCACATCCGGTACCGGCTCCTGCCGCGGCCCGCGAGCGCGCGCGCGCGCCGGGGCGCGTCGCCCGGCTCGGCGATCTGGAGCGCGGCGTCGTAGCGCCGGTCCGCCTCGACGGCGTCGTGCCGCGCGGACGCGAGATCGCCGAGCGCCAGGTAGGCGTCGGCCGCCTCGGCGCGCTCGCCGCACACGGCCGCGTGGCGCGCGAGCGCGCGGAGGCCGTCGGTCGAGCCGGCCGCCACCTGCGCCCGCCAGTACGCGAGGGCGCTCCGGTGGATCGCGGCGCGGTGCGCCGGGTCGAGCATCTCGTAGACCGCCTCCTGGAGGACCGCGTTCTGGAACGCGTGCCGCTCGTCCACGCCGCCGCCGCGGCCCTGGCCGTCGCGCAGCAGGATCCGCCGCTCGACCAGGGCCGCGAGCCCGAAGCCCGCGTCGACCATCGCTCCGGCGCCGCCCGCGCGCTCCAGGCCGTCCAGCACCGCCTCGAGCTCGGCGCGATCGAACGACATGCCGAGCGCCGAGCAGACCCGGGCGCACGTCGCGAGCTCCGGCGGCAGATCGTCGAGCCTCTGCGCCGCGAGCCATTGCCACGCCGGCGCGGGCGGCAGCGCCTCGATCTCCGCGGTCGCCACGTACGAGCCGCCGCCGGCGCGCCGGCGCACGACGCCCGCGCGCTTGAGCGACCGGACGATCTGCCGCAGGCAATCCGGGTTGCCCCCCGCCCAGTCGGCCAGCCGGCGGAGGATCTCCGCCGGCGGGTACTCGGCCGGCAAGAGCAGGCGCGAGGCGAGATCCATCGCCGCCTCCTCCGCGAGGGGCGCGAGCGTCACGCGGGTGTGGCGCTGGTTGCGCTGGCCCCAGCTGGGGCGGGCCTGCTCGAAGCGAGGGCGCGCGGTCACGACCACCCAGAGGGGCGTGCCCTCGCCGTCGAGCGTGGCGTACTCGAGCGCGTCGAGCAGCACGTCGTCCGCCTGGTCGGCGTCGTCGAGGATCACGGCGAGAGGGCCGCGGCGCGCCCCGCGGCGGAGCGCCTCGGCGAGCGCCAGCATCAGGCCGTTGCGGGCGTCCCCGGACAGGCGCCCCCCGCGGGGCCCGGCCCAGCCGAGCGCCGCGGCGACGGCCTCCCACGTCGCGCCGCCGAGCGTCTCGCCGAGCCGCTCCACGCAGAACTGCCGCGGGTCTCCGGGGCTCTCCCTCGGCGCGTCGAGCGCGACGCAGAGGAGCGCGCGCACGGCCTGCGCGGCGCCGCCGTGGATGGGGTGGAGCGCGCGCGCGGCCACCACGCGCACGTCCGGGACCGGCACGCCGGCGATGCTGGCCGCCTCGGCCGCGAGGCGCGTCTTGCCCAGACCGGCGTCGCCGATGAGCGTGAACAGGCCGGGGCACGTCCCGTCGAAGGCGTCGGTCGCGCTGGCCGCGAGCGCCGAGAGCACGTCGTCGCGGCCGAGCAGCGCCGGCTCGCGCAGGCTCTCCGGGTCGTCCGGCGGCGTGGGGGCGAGCTCGTCGTCGGGCAGCGCGCGCTCGAACTCCTCGGTCATCACGAGCCCGCCCCAGGGCTCGGCCGGCAACCACGCCTCGGGGCGCTCGACCGGCGCGCCGTAGGCGGCGTGCAGCCCGCCGGCGATCCTGCGCAGGCGCACGCTGGCGAGGTGCAGCGCCACGCGCACGCCACCGCTCAGCGCGAGATCGCGCGCCGCGGCCAGCGCCGCGCGGGCCGGGTCGTCGACGTCCCGCGCGGAGAACACGGCGAGGCAGCGCTGCCCCCGCTGCCGCGCGACGAACCCCCGGCGGCCGCCGATCGCCGCGATCACCGGCCCGGCGCCGCCCTCCGCGAAGAGCAGCGCGACCGGCTGCCGCCCCTCGGCGACGGCCGCCGCCGCGCCGTCGTCCTGCCGCTGCGATCGCGGCGCGGACGGAGGCGGGATCGAGTCGGCGCGAGGCCGCGCGCGCAGGGCGTGCAGGGTGAGCCGGAGCGCGGCGGCGCTGTCCGGGCGGCGGCTCGGGTCCTTGGCGAGGCAGGCGAGCGTCAGCGCCTCCAGCCCCTCGGGGACGTCCACGAAATCGCTCGGGCGCGGGGGGCGCAGCGCCAGGTGGCCGTGCTCGACGGCCGTCTCGCCGCCGACGAACGGCGGGCGCAGGGTGATCAGCTCGAACAGGATCACGCCGAACGCATAGATGTCCGCGCGCGCGTCGATCCGCGCGGCGTCGCCCCGCAGCTGCTCCGGAGCCATGTACTCCGGCGTCCCCACGATGTCGCCGGCGCGCGTCACGCCGGCGGACATCGGCGGCGGCTCGCCGCCCTCGGCGAGCCGCGCCAGACCGAAATCGAGCAGCACCGCGCGCCCGCTCGATCCGAGGAGGAAGAGGTTCTCCGGCTTGAGATCGCGATGGATGACGCCGCGCGCGTGCGCCGCCTCGATCACGGCGAGGATCGCGTCCGCGCGCCCGGCGGCGAGCTCCGGATCGAGCGGCGCGCGCAGCGCCGAAAGCTCCTCGGCGAGGGTCTGCCCGAAGAGCCTCTCCATCACGAGATAGGGCTGCCCCCCGGGGAGCTCGCCGCGAGCGACGAGCCGCGGGGCGTGCGGCGCGCCGACGCGCTCGAGCAGCGCGGCCTCCCGCCGGAACCGCTCGCGCAGGCTCCACGCCGCGTGCCTCCCTACCTTGATGGCGACCGGCGATCCATCGCAGTCCTGCTGAGCGGCCCAGACGTCGGAGAAGCCGCCGTGACCGAGCGGACCGAGCAGCGAGAAGCCCTCTATCACGGGCGCCGCGCGCGCCACGATGTCACGCTCACCGGGCGGGGGGATAAAGCCATCTCTGACGCACGGAGCGTCAGCGGCGAGCCGCCCGTGACATACGGAGCAACGGTGCATGATTCGGTTGCTTGCCGGCAGCCGGGGGTCGCATTCGATACCGGCTTACGCATACTGTAATGTGCGGGCTCAGCAGTTGTCATTGAGGAAGTAAGCGGCTGTCGCATATCCCATGAAGAACCCTGGCCAGAACGATGAGCCGTTCCCCGCCGCGCCGCCGGCCGGCGCCCCCGCGACGGGCGAGCCGCCGATCGTCACGTCGCGGACATGCAAACAACGCACGCCCGACACGCGCGATCGCGAGGGCGCGGGTCCTGGCGCCCCGCGCGCCGCGGCGCTGCGGGCAGGCGAGTACCTCCTCGACGGCGTCATCGCCGAGGGTGGGTTCGGCGTCGTCCACCGCGCGGTGCACGCGACGAGCGGGGCGCCGGCTGCGGTCAAGATCATGCACGCCGACCTGATCTCGCGCGCCGACGTGGTGCTCCGCTTCCAGCGCGAGGTGGACGCGATCGGGCGGATCCGGCACCCGAGCGTCGTGGAGATCCTCGACGTCGGGCGGCTCGACGACGGGCGGCCCTACTATGTGATGGAGCTCCTCCAGGGCAAGAGCCTCGAGCAGCACCTGTTCGCGCGCGGCCGGCTCTCGGCGGACGAGGCGCTCGCGATCCTCGATCCGCTCTGCAGCGCGCTCGCCGCGGTCCACGCGCTCGGGATCATCCACCGCGACGTGAAGCCCTCGAACGTGATCCTGTGCGAGCACGGCGGAGAGCTCAGGGTGGTGCTGCTCGACTTCGGGATCGCGAAGCTGCTCGGCGCGACGGATCTCTCGCTCACGTCGTCGCGGCACGTCGTGGGGACCCCGGCGTTCATGTCGCCCGAGCAGCTCCTCAACCGGCCTGTCGACATGCGGACCGACGTCTACGCGCTCGGCGCGCTGCTCTACACGATGATCGCGGGATCCACGCCGTTCCTGGCGACCACGTACCCGGTGCTGCGCCACCTGCACCTGCACCAGGCGCCGCCCCGCCCGAGCCTGCACGCGCCGGTCGACCCGGCGTTCGACGATATCGTCGTGCGGGCCATGAGCAAGGATCCCGCCGGCCGCCACCCGGACGTCGCCGCGTTCCTGGGCGACGTGCGGGCCGCGACGGCGCGGATCGCGCGGACCGGCGCCGTGGAGGCGGGGCACATCCGGCGCCTCGCCATCGGGCTGCTCGTCGAGGTCCTCGCCGAGAGCCGCGCGCTCGAGGCCCCCACCGACGCCTTCCTGGCCGAGCTCGAGGCCGTGGTCCCGGACGCCGTGGCCGCGCTCGCGCCCTCGGGGTTCTCGCCGCTCGCGATCACGAGCACCAGCGTGCTGCTCGCGGCGCCCTCCCGGCGCGGCGAGCGCGGCACGCCGGAGGAAGAGGCGCGCCACCGCGCGATCGCGGCCGCCGTCGCGCTGCACACGCGGCTCGCCGGGCCGGCCCAGCGCGATCCCAGGATCAGCGTCCGCTTCTGCCTCCACGCGGGCGACGTGGTGCTCACCGAGGACGGCGCCCCGGTGGGCGGGAACCTCCTCGAGCTCTCCTCGTGCCTGCCGGAGACGGCGGAGCCGGGCGTGTACGCGTCGCCGGCGATGCTCGATGGCGTCGCCTTCCTGTCCCACCGGGTCTCGGGGGCCGCCGGCGCCACGATCCCGATGCGCCGCGTGTTCGTGAGGCCGCCGGGCCGCGCCGCGGCCCCCGCCTAGAGCGGTTTCCGCCCACCTCCGCGAGATGCAGAGCAGAGCGGCGGTCTCCCGCACAGGAGACGGGCCCAGATCGGCGTTTTCGGCGCGCAAGCGCACTCCTGTGCGCTGAGCACCGAAAACGTCGAGGTGGGCCCGTATCCGAAGCGGGCGACCGTCGCTCTAGCGCGGGATGGGTCAGCGGGCGGGCTTGACGAACTTGAGGGTCATGCGGTCGCTCTCGCCGATCGCGGCGTAGTGCGCGCGGTCCTTGTCGCCGAGCCGGAAGTTCGGCGGCAAGGTCCAGACCCCTTCCGGGTAGTCTTTCGTGTCCTTCGGATTCGCGTTGATCTCGGACTTGCCGCCGAGCTTGAAGCCCGCCGACTCGACCTTCTGGATCACCCACGCTTCCGGGAGGTATCCCTGCTTCGCGCTCTCATCGGGGTTGGCGTCGGGCTTCGCCCGGTGCGCCACGAGACCGAAGACGCCGCCCGGCTTGAGCGCCTTGAACGCCTCGGCGACGTAGGCGTCGAACTTGCCGTTCCGGTGCCAGCCGTGCGCCTCGCGAATGGCGATGACGAGGTCGGCCTTGCCCTCGATCCCGAGCTTCGGGCTGTCGCGATCGATCACGACGACATCGACCTTGCCGAACAGCTCGGGCGACTTGTCGATCAGGCGCTTCACGCGCTTGCCATAGAGCGTGTTGCGCGAGTCCGCGGGGCCGTTCGGATCGAGCGACGTGATGATGAGCTTGCCCTTCTTCGCGAGCACCGGCGCGAGCAGCTCGGTGTACCAGCCCTCGCCGGCCCCGAGCTCGATGACCGTGCTCGTCGGCTTGAGGCCGAAGAACTCCAGGTTCTCGACCGGGTGCCGGGCGGCGTCGCGCTCGGCGTTGCCCGGGGCGCGGTGCTTCCCCTTGAGCGCCGCCCGCAGCGCGGCGCCCGCGCTCGGGTAGTTGGCCGCGATGAGCGCCTTGACCTCGGCCTTGAGCGCGTCGTCGAACCGCGCCGCCTCCTTGTCGGCCTTGGCCTCCATGGCTTTCATGTCCTCGGCGAGCTTGGCGAGCTCCGCCTGCTTCTTCTCGGCTTCCGGGTCCGCCTTGGGCGGCGTCGCCGCCTCGGGCTGCGCGGCCGGCGCGGCGGCCGGCGGCGCCTGCGTGGGGGCCGGCGGCGGGGGCGGCGGGGCGCTCTCGACGGGCGGCGGGCTCCCCGCGCAGGCGGAGAGCGCGCCAGCGAGGACGAACAGCAAGGTCCTTGAAGTGATGTGCATGCGCTGCTGCGTAGACCGGAGGCAGGACGGCCGCAAGACGTGGCGAGACACCGCGAAACCACAGGGAAAACCGGCGAGGTTCCGCGTTGACCGGGCGGCGGGGCCAGGGTAGCGTACGCGGCCCCGGGGGGGAGCTCGCACACTCACGCAGGTGGCCGATGCCGCTCAAGGTTCATAACACGCTCACGAGGAAGAAGGAGCCTTTCGTCTCCGCCCGGCCGAAGGTCGTGCGCATCTACACGTGCGGTCTCACGGTCTACGCCCCGATGCACATCGGCCATGCGCGCACGTACTGCTTCTGGGACGTCTTCCGCCGCTACCTCGAGTACCGCGGCTATCACGTGCTGAGCATCATCAACTACACGGACATCGACGATCGCATCATGCAGCGCGCGTGCGAGCGCGAGGGCGCCGTCGACGTCGCCGAGCGGAACATCGCAGCGTTCCGGCGCGACTGCCGCAAGCTGCACATCAAGGACTACGCCGTCTACACGCGCGCCACCGACTTCGTCGACGAGCAGGTCGACATGGCGAAGCGCCTGATCGAGAAGGGCCACGCCTACACGGTGAACGGCGAGGTCTTCTACGAGGTCGGCACGTGGGCGTCCTACGGTGAGCTCTCGGGGCGCAAGGTCGACGAGCAGGAGGTCGGGGCGAGCGGCCGCGTCGAGGAGGACTTCGCTCGGAAGCGGCACCCGGCGGACTTCAGCCTCTGGAAGCCGACAGGCGCGGGCCAGCCGAGCTGGCGCACCGGCGAGGAGGGGTGGCCGACCGGGCGCCCCGGCTGGCACATCGAGTGCTCGGCGATGAGCACGGCGCTCCTTGGCGACCATTTCGACGTCCACGGGGGCGGCATCGACAACATGTTCCCTCATCACGAGAACGAGATCGCGCAGAGCGAGCCGCTCTGCGGGCGGCCCTGGGTGCGCTACTGGCTGCACCCGGAGCACCTCGATCTCAAGGACATGAAGATGTCGAAGAGCCTGGGGAACGTCATCTCCGTCGAGGAGCTCCTGTCGAGGCACGGGCACGACGAGGCGCGGTGGTTCTTCGTCACGCAGCATTACCGTTGCAAGCTCCCGTTCGGCTGGGAGCTGCTGCAGCAGTCCGCTCAGGGCTATGCGCGCATCAAGAAGCTCGCGACGGTCCTCGCCGAGAAGCTGAGCGGCGCGACGGAGGCCCCCCTCGCCCCGGGCGCGTACGCGTCGCAGCGACCCGAGGAAGAGCGGTTCCCGAGGATGCGCCACCACTACGTTCACGGCCAGTTCGGGGAGCTCACCGAGCGGTTCATCGCGCGCTTCATCGAGGCGATGGATGACGATCTGAACACGCCGAACGCCGTGGCTGCATTTTTCGATTACGTGAGCGCGCTCTATTCGGCGAGGATCGAGCAATGTGAGGACCGCCCCTCGCTGCTCGCGGTCTACCGGGCCATCGTGCGTCACCTCGCGGTGTTCGGGGTGGAGATCGCCGAGCCGGCGCTCTATCCGGAGCTCGTTCCGGACTACGCGCTCGCCCCTGCCGAGGGCGCCGCTGGGCGCGGGGGTGACGCCGCGATCGACCGGCTGATCGCGATGCGCCAGGAGGCTCGGAAGGCGAAGGACTTCGCCAAGGCGGACGCCATCCGCAACCTGCTGACCGAGGCAGGTGTCGTGCTCGAAGATACCCCCCGCGGGCCCCGCTGGTCCTCCTCCTGAGGAGCTCTCCCGCTTCGGATACGGGCCCATCTCGACGTTTTCGGTGCTCGGCGTACCAGAGTACGCCTCCGCGCCGAAAACGCCGATCTGGGCCCGTCTCCTGTGCGGGAGAGCTCCGCTAACGGGTGTATCAGAGCTCGGAGAAAGAGCGGAGAGGATCGCGCGGCGGAAACCTGCCGGGCGCGGCGGAGCGGAGGGCGCAAGCTGGAGACGGCTGCAGCCCACCTCCTTATAGAGAGATGTCGGCATAGCGCGACGGCGGCGCGGCGCGATGCATTGAGATGGTGGCGCGATGCGTGGAGGAGGCGGCGCGGCGCGGCATATAGAAGCGGCGCAATGGATGGCCGCTAGACGGCGGGGCTGCGGCCGGGACGAAGTGCGACGGGCGTGCGGCTGCGAGAAGGAACCTTGTTGTCTCCCTTTGCCGCGCTCCGCCGCGCACCATTCGGACGCGTCGGAAGCGTGCTTGTTTGATCTCGAGCCCCCGCCTGGGGCCGCAAAATGGGTGTGCCAGATGTGCCAGTGTCGGAGTCCGCCGACATGCCCAGACACGCTGGGTTCGACGCGACAAGGCGAAATTCACGATCTGGGACCGGGCATATCAATTGCCAATCGGGTGCTCCGCACCAGCGCCCAAACCCGAACGGCCCGGTCGGGTCAGACAGACGCCTGTTCGCGTCGCCGGCCGCAGCTCGAGCTGCGGCCGGACGGCGCTCGTGCAGTCAACTCTTACCCAACGAGAACGCAGATGCGGAACCTCTCCTTCGGCTTCACCCATCCTTTCTCAATCAAAACCAGCTCGGCCGCGATCCTCGCCCTGCTCGCCTCGGGCGCCGCGTGCGGAAGCTATGACGTCGATGAAGGTTCACTCAACGATGCAGAACTAGCGCTCGAAGCGGCGGCCAGCGGGTCGAGCGCCATCAGCGGCACCGTCTCCGGCGTCGGCACCGGCGTCGGCACCAGCGTCGGCGTCGGCACCGGCGTCGGCGCGACCGGGACCGGCGGCTTCGGAAGCAGCGCGGTCGCCACCTCCACCACCGGCGTCGGCGGCGGCGGCACCGGCGGCTTCGGCAGCGGCTCGGTCACCAGCTCCACCGGCGTCGGCACCGGCGGCTTCGGCGGCGGCTCGGTCACCAGCTCCACCGGCGTCGGCACCGGCGGCTTCGGCGGCGGCTCGGTCACCAGCTCCACCGGCGTCGGCACCGGCGGCTTCAGCAGCAGCTCGGCCACCACCACCGGCGTCGGCGGCGGCAACCCCGACGATCCGCCCCCGGTGGGGCCGCCGGCCGTCGGCCTCTGGCAGCTCGACGACTGCAACGCCGCGACCACGGCGCTGTTCGACTCCTCGGGCAACGGCAACACGGCCACCCGCTCGGCCAACGTGGCGTGCGCTCAGGGTGTCAGCGGCCTCGGCGTCGCCTTCAACAAGGACAACGACAAGATCCTCGTCGACGACGATGCCAGCTTCACGTTCGGACAGCACCTCGCCGTCGCCGCGTGGGTCAAGCCGACCGCGGTCTCAGGGTCGACGCCGCGGACCATCGTGCAGGAGAAGGGCGGCGGAGAGACGAGCTTCTCGCTCGACATCCGGAACAGCAACGCGCGGTTCACCGTGACCTTGACCAACGGGCGGACGGTCACCTCCCGGGCCCCCATCCAGGCCGGCGTGTGGACCCACGTCGCGGGGATCTACGACGGCACATTCGTGCGGCTCTTCCTGAACGGCGAGCAGGCCGGCCAGATCAGCGCGGCGGGCACGCTCCACGACATCGACGCGCCCATCCGCATCGGCAACAACGTGCAGAAAGAGCGCTTCACCGGCCTGCTCGACGAGGTCTGGCTCTCCGCCTCACCGACGACCGCCTTCGAGATCGCCCAGCTCTCCTGCCTCAGGCGCCCCACGACGGCCGTCGTCACGCCGCAGAGCAGCGGCCTGGTCGCCCCGAACACGCCGGTGGCGTACCAGATCGCCGTCACCAACAACGATGTCGGCTCGTGCGCGGGCCGCGACTACTTCCTCGACGTCTTCAGCCCCTCGGCGGGCATCGACGTCTCCAGCGATCCCTCGTTCTTCCCCGGCGTCCCGCCCGGGAGCACGGCGACGTTCCCCGTCACCGTCACCGGCACCGAGGACGCGGATCCCGGCGCCCACGTGATCCCCTTCTCCGTGATCGACTTCAACTCGCCCGAGTTCATCGTCGCCTCCGGGGCCCTCGACTTCGAGCTGGCCGAGCCGACGGGGTGCTTCGTCCGGACGAGCCGGGAGATCTTCGTGAAGGACCTCAGCGTGGTCGAGGATCCCCTCCGCACGACGTTCAATGGGCCGCCGGGCGACCCCCGCACGGGCGCATGGACCTTCGCGCGCCTGATGGAGGACATGGCGCCCACGCCCGCCGACGCGCCGGCCATGGTCGAGGAGCTCTTCAGCACCTGGCTGACCGATCAGGTCGTGAACGGCTTCACCGTGCCGGCGCGCACGGCGATCCAGCAGGTCGTGCTCGACGAGTGGCCGAGGAGCCCTGACGGGTCGCTCGACCTGCAGCAGGCGCCGCTCTTGCTGCTCGGCATCGTCAACAGGATCGACGTGCGCAACCTCGCCGAAGGCCACGCCGGCGAAGGGAGGTTCGTGTTCGGCGTCGTCAGCCAGGGCTTCCCGCAGCAGTTCACCGTGATCCTGGAGTACAAGCTCCCCGCGTCGACCGAGGCCGACGTGCTCGACTGGGCGAGCTCCTGGCACGCCCTCGGCAGCCTGCCCTTCCCGTCCGAGGACTACAACGCGGCGCTCCAGGACATCACAACGCGGTTCGCAGGCCGGAACGCCGCGCCCGGCAAGCCGAACGGGAGCTCGCTCGGGCAGCTCCGCACGAACGAGATCGCGCTCGCGGGGCCGTGGGAGCTGCGCGAGTTCGTCCTCTCGCCCGACACGGGCTTCCTGCGGCCGGAGACCGTCAAGCTGACGCCGGATCTCGGCTTCGACGGATCGCCCACGCTCGCTGACTTCGTGAACCAGAACGAGGCCGCGATCATCGCGGAGCAGCACACGGTGCCCGACACGTTCCAGGGGAACCCGTTCCTCGGCGGCTCGTCGTTCAACAACCTCACGGCCTGGACCGCTCCTGGCATCCTCAACAACGAGGCGCGGCACAAGTTCTCGCTCAACACCTGCAACGGGTGCCACGGCGCGCAGGAGACCGGGACGGGGTTCCTGCACGTGAACCCGAGGTCGCTCGGGAACGAAGCGTCGCTGTCGGGTTTCATGACGGGGATCACGGTCGGTGACCCGGTGAGCGGTGAGCCGCGCACCTTGAACGATCTGAGGCGCCGGAATCAGGATCTGACGGCGCTGGTCTGCGAGCCCGCCCCGGCCTTCGCGGCGCTCAGGGCCGCGCCGACGGGCGGCGCGGCGGCCAGCGCGGCCGCGAGCCGCTCGGCGTTCATCCGCCACGGCATCGGGCGCGTCCACTGATCCGGTAGCGCCCCGGCGCGAGGGGCGGCGGGCGCGGACGGCGAGCCGCGCCCGCCCGGCCTCCCGGGCGGGCCCCGAGGAGGACGCGCCGTCCCTTCAGCTATCGAGTCCCGCGCAGGAGAGCCGCGTCCCGGCCGGGAGCTCCAGCCCGAAGCGCTCTCTCAGGACGTCGAGGAGCGCGTCGTCGCGCAGCAAGACGCGCTCGACGCCCTCCACCCGCCAAAACCCCAGCTCGCGGTTGCGCAGCGTCACCCGGCCTTCCGGCGACGGGAGCGCCACGATGAGGTTGTTCACGAACAGCGAGCTCGGGTGCGTGGACGTGTAGTGGTTCGCCACCTCGTAGTCGATCGGGAGGTTCTCCTCGAGCGTGAACGCATAGATGTCCTGACACACCTCGCCCGCCCTGGAGGCGAGCACCCATGACGAGCCCTCCCGGCGCAAGCCGATCACGTCGAACACCCGCGCATGCCCCTCGCCCTCGACGAGCGGGAGCGGCCGCAAGAGCCCCGGACCGCCGAAGCCGACGTCCGCGATGAACGGCCCCTCGGGCAGCTCGACCAGCGACAGCATGTGAGATCGAGGGCCCGTGTCGCTGCGCTGGAACCGCACGCGCGCGATGAGCGTCGTGAGCTTGAACCCGAGCCGGCGCAGCACCGCGGCGAACAGCGTGTTGTGCTCGAAGCAATAGCCGCCCCGGCGCGCCCTGACGAGCTTCGCCTGGACGCTGGCCAGGTCGAGGCGGATCGGCCGGCCGAGCAGGACGTCGAGGTTCTCGAAAGGGATGGAGTAGACGTGCGCCGCGTGAAGCGCGTCGAGGACCTCCCGCGTGGCGGCGAGCGCGCCGCGGTAGCCGATGCGGGCGAGGTAAGCGTCGAGGTCGAGCGATGCGCTGTCCTGTGTGGAAGGTAGCATTGGATCGGTGCAGCGAGGATACGCGGCCCCTCGCTTGACCGTCAACGCGCCGGTCAGCACATTGACGGCGGTGGAGCAGGACCATCGAACCCATGCAGGCTGCGCTGGGCCGCTCCGTGGCTTCGCTGCGGAGAGCGCTCGATGGCTCTCTGCGCAAGGTCGGTCCGTGGAGCGCCGGGATGATCACAACCCCGAGCGGCGGCGGACTGGGCAGCACGCCCGGCGCGGCCTGGTCGCCGCCGGTCGAACGACATGCCCGCGCCCGACCGCTATACCGTGACGGAGATCCTCCGCGAGGGGACCAGGTTCGTCGTCCATCGCGGCCTCCGGAACGAGGACGGTTGTCCGGTCCTGCTCAAGATCCCCCGGGCAGAGCCCCTCGACGGCCGGGACGCCGCGCGGCTGCGCCACGAGCTCAAGATCGGACGGAGGCTCAGCGGCCGCTCCGCGATCAGGCCCTGTGAGCTCACCACGTACCGGGACCGGCCGGCGCTCGTCCTGGAAGACTTCAACGGTCGCTCGCTCGATCGGGAGCTCGGGGCGCCGATGGATCTCGGACGTTTCTTGACGATCGCCGCCAGCATCTCGACAGCCCTCGCGGACATCCACGCAAAGGGGGTCGTCCACAAGGACATCAAGCCGCAGAACATCCTCGTCGACTCCATGTCTGGAGAGGTGAAGATCGCGGACTTCGATCTTGCCTCCCTCCTCCCCGAGGACCACCCCGACGCGCGGCGCCCGAGCGTCATCGAGGGCACCCTCGCCTACATGTCGCCCGAGCAGACAGGGCGCACGAGCCGGGCGGTCGATCTCCGTACCGACCTCTACTCGCTGGGCGTCACGCTCTACGAGATGCTCACTGGCGTCCTGCCTTTCTCGGCCGGCGATGCCCTGGAGTGGGTCCACCGTCACGCCGCGGTGCTCCCCCGGCCTCCGTCGGGGCTCGTCCCGGGGCTCCCTTCGCCCGTGTCCGATCTCGTCATGAAGCTCCTCGCCAAGGCCCCCGAGGATCGGTACCAGAGCGCGCGCGGCCTCACGCTCGATCTCGAGCGGTGCCTCGAGGGGCTCACGACGCGCGCGCGCATCGACCCATTCCCGCTCGGAGAGCACGATTTCTCTGGTCTCTTCCAGATCCCGAAGGCGCTCTACGGCCGCGAGCGCGAGCTCGGCGCGCTCGTCGCCGCCTTCGAGCGCGTGGCGCTGCGCGGAGCCCCCGAGTTTCTCCTCATCTCCGGCAATGCCGGAGTCGGCAAGACCTCGCTGGTGCAGGAGCTCTACCGGAAGGCCGTCCGGGAGCGGGGCCTCTTCGCGGCGGGCAAATTCGACCAGCAGCGCCGACACGCGCCCTACGGCACGATCGTCCAGGCGCTCCGCGAGCTCGTGCGCGAGATCCTGAGCGGGAGCGAGCACGTCATGGACGAGTGGCGGAGGCGGCTCTCCGCGGCCCTCGGCAAGAACGCGCAGCTCATCGTCGACGTCCTCCCGGAGGTGGAGCTCATCCTCGGCAAGCAGCCGCCCGTCCCCGAGCTGCCGCTGACCGAGACAGAGAGCCGGTTCGCGATGGTGTTCCGGCGCTTCGTCGGCGCCTTCTGCCGCGAGGAGCGCCCATTCTGCCTCTTCCTCGACGACCTCCAGTGGGCAGACCCGGCGAGCCTCGCGCTCCTCGAGCACCTCGTCACCCACCCCGAGACGCAGCGCCTGCTCGCCATCGGCGCCTACCGCGATGAAGAGGTGAATCGGCTCCACCCGCTCACGCGCATGATCGAGCGCGCGCGGGGCGCCGGCACCAGGCTCCTCGAGATCGAGCTCTCTCGGCTGTCCGAGGGGGATGTGCAGCGGCTCGTCGCCGATACGGTCCATACGAGCGGAGAGCGCGCCGCCCCGCTCGCGCGCCTCGTCTACGAGAAGACCGCCGGCAATCCGTTCTTCGCCACCCAGTTCTTGACCATGCTTCACAAACAGGGCCTGTTCGAGGTCGATCTGCGCGCAGGCGCCTTCCGGTGGGACATCGACGCGATCCGCGGCAAGGGCCTCGCCGACAACGTGGTCGATCTCATGATCGCGAAGATCAAGCGCCTCTCCCCGTCGGCCCAGAAGGCGCTCACGCTGGCCGCCTGCGTGGGGAATACCGTCGATGCCGGCCCCCTCGCCGTCATCCGCGATCGGTCCGAGGACGCCATTCACGAGGAGCACCGGGAGCTCGTGCGCGAGGGGCTGCTCCTCAGGTCCGGCGACACGTACCGGTTCCTCCACGACCGTGTCCAGCAGGCGGCTCACGCGCTCATTCCGGAGGCCGAGCTGGCAGCGGTGCACCTCCGCATCGGGCAGCTGCTCGCCGCCCACGCGCCTCCCGACGCGGCCGACGCGCGCGTCTTCGAGATCGCCGGCCACCTCAACCTGGGCGCTGCCCTCGTGACCGACCGGCACGAGAAGGACCGGATCGCCCGGCTCAACCTGGCGGCGGGCCGGCGAGCCAAGGCCTCGGCAGCCTACGCAGCCGCGGCCAGCTACCTCGCGGCGGGCATGGCGCTGCTCGGCGACGACGCGTGGGACAAGGAGCGCGCGCTCGCGCTCGACCTCCACTGCGAGAGCGCGCGCTGCGCCTTCCTGAGCGGCGACTTCGCCGCCTCGGAACGGCTCGTCGACGTGCTCATGCAGCGCGCCCGGAGCCGGATCGAGCTCTCGGAGGTCCACGGCATCGAGATCGTCCTCCACACGACCCGGGCCGATTTCGAGCGAGCGGCGCGGAGCGCCCTCTCCTGCCTGCGCCGCTTCGACGTCGACATCCCGCTCCACCCGACGCGCGGCGCGGTGGAGCGCGCGGCGCGCGAGATCTGGGGCGAGGTGTGCGACCGCCGCATCGAGGAGCTTGTCGGCCTGCCGCGCATGGTCGATCCGGACATGCTGGCCGTGGCGACCACCCTGTCGACGGCGCTCCCGTCAGCCTATTTCTCGGATCCGCACCTCTACAGCCTCATCGCGTGCCGCATCGTCCAGCTCAGCCTCCGCGCGGGCAACTCGGACGCTTCTCCGCCTGGATACGTCGCGTTCGGCGGAACCATCGGCCGCGTCCTCGGCCTTTACCGGGAGAGCTACCGCTTCGGCGAGCTCGCCCGCGCGCTGCTGGAGACCAGCGGCCGGGCCGGGAACCGGGCACAGATCCTCCATATGATCAGCACCTTCATCGACCCCTGGATCCGCCCCTTGCAGGACGTGGTCGGCCTCCTCTACAAGGCATTTGACGAGGCCGTCGAGACCGGCGCGCTGCTCTACGCGTCGTATTGCTCGTTTCAGGGCGTGACGCTGCGCCTCGCCGCGGGCGATCCGCTGGCGGACGTCGTCGCCGAGGCCGAGCGCCACATGGACTTCGCGCGCCGGGCCCGGTACGATGTCATCCACGATTCCTTGGCCGTCGTGCATCGGTTCGTGGAGCGCCTGCGCGGGCGCGATCCGGGCTGGGAGAGCGAGGGCGCCGATGACATCGAGGGACCGCCGGGCGGGGCGGCGGAGCGGATCACGCGCTTCCACGAGCGCCTCTACGCCGCCGAGGCGGCGCTCCTGTTCGGTCGCCATGGCGAAGCCGTGGCCGCGTCGCGCGCGGCGGGCGAGCTGCTCGGGATCGTGACAGACCAGTTCCACGTCAGCACGCAAGCCTACGTCGCCGCGCTCGCGCTCTCGTGCCATGCCCGCGCCCTGCCAGAGGAGCAGCGAAGAGAGCTCGTCCCCGCCCTGAGGGCGCACGAGGCGGATCTCCGCCGCTGGGCGGAGGTCCAGCCCGCGAACCAGGCAGACCGCCACGCGCTCGTGTCGGCCGAGATCGCGCGCATCGCGGGCGACGAGCTCTCCGCGATGCGCCTCTACGAGCAGGCCATCCGGGCCGCGCGCGCGAGCGGCTTCGTCCACGGCGAGGCGCTGAGCCAGGAGCTCGCAGCGGCGTTCTACCGCGATCGCGGCTTCGACCTGATCGCCGATGCCTACCTCCGCGCGGCCCGCTGCTGCTACGCCCGCTGGGGCGCCGACGGCAAGGTGAAGCAGCTCGACAGGCTCTTTCCGCACCTCGCGGCGCGCCCGCTCGCCGCGACGAGCACGGTCACGATGCCGGCCGAGGAGCTCGATCGGCTCGCGATCGTGAGGGCATCTCAGAGCCTCTCGGGCGAGATCCTGATACCCCGGCTCGAGGAAGCGCTGCTCAGGGTCGTCCTTGCGCACGCGGGCGCGCAGAGGGGCTACCTGCTGGAGGCTCGCCGCGGCGCCGCGTCGATCCGGGCGAGGGCGAGGATCGAGGGAGGAAAGCCGTTCGTGGAGTCGCTCGCCGGCGAGGCGCGCGCGCCCGCTTCCTCCGCGGTGCTACCGCTGTCGGTCGTCAACTACGTCGTCCGGACGGGCGAGCCGGTCCTCCTCGACGACGCGGCGGAGACGCGGTTCTCGGCGGACGAGTACATCGCGCTGGCCCGGCCGAGATCGGTCCTGTGCATGCCGATCGCGCGGCGCCCCGGGGTCGACGCGATCCTCTACCTGGAGAACGCCGCGATGCGCGGCGCGTTCACCGAGGACACGCTCTCGGTGCTCGATCTGCTCGCGTCGCAGGCCGCCATCTCGCTCGAGAACGCATCGCTCTACGCGGCCCTGAAGAAGAGCGAGGCATTGCTCCAAAGCATCGTCGACAGCTCGCCGGCCGCCATCTACGTCAAGGATCTGGAGGGCCGACTGCTCCTGATCAACCGGCGGTTCGAGCAGTTCGTTCATCTGTCGAGAGCGCAGGTGATCGGCAAGAGGGATCACGAGCTCTTCCCGCCGGAGCTGGCAGACGCGTTCGCCGCGTACGACCGCAAGGTGATCGAGGCGGACAGCCCGCTGGACCTGGAAGAGGTCATGGTCGTGGACGACGAGCCGCGCACATACCTGTCCCTCAAGTTCACCCTGCACGACGCCGCCGGAGCCGTCTATGCCCTCTGCGGCATCTCGACGGACATCACCGAGCGCAAGCGAGCGGAGATGGCCGAGCGCTTCCTGGCGGAGTCGAGCAGGCGGCTGGCGGCCGATCTCGGCTACGAGGCGACGCTGGACGCGATCACGGGGATCGCGGTGCCCGAGCTCGCCGAGGGCGCCGCGCTCTACGTGCTCGACGACGCAGGCGCGCTCCAGCCGGCGGCCGTCGCGGCGGACTCCCCGGCCAAGGCCGCGCGCCTGCGCGAGCTCGCCGCGCCCGCCGGCGATCCCGCGGCGTCCCCGGGCGCGCCGGGGGATCCCCACCGTGTCCTCGGCGCGGATCGTGCCGAGCTCTGCCTCGTGGACGACGGCCTGATGCGGCGCTGGGCCGCGGGTGCAGCGCGCCCCGAGGCGCTCTTCGAGCTCGCGCCCGCGGCGTACATGAACGCGCCGCTCGTGACCCGCGGCCGCTGTCTCGGCGTGCTCTCGCTGATGCGGACCCGAGCGACGCCGCGCTATACCCGGGCCGATGCGCCGCTCATCGAGGAGCTCGCGCGCAGGGCCGCGATGGCGCTCGACAACGCGCGCCTTTACCGCGAGGCGCAGCAGGCCGTCCAGATCCGCGAGGAGTTCCTCGCCGTCGCGTCCCACGAGCTCCGCACGCCGCTCACGCCGCTCAGGCTGAAGCTCGGGATGATGCAAAAGGAGCTGGCGACGGAGATCGTGAACCCCTCGCTCGAGCGCATGGTCGCGGTGAGCCTGGGGCAGGTCGAGCGGATCGAGCGGCTCATCGAGGCCCTCCTCGACGTGAACCAGATTGCGCGCCATGAGCTCGACCTCGATCTCGCGGAGGTCGACCTCTCCGCGCTGACCCGCGACGTCGTGAGCGAGCTCCGCGAGCCCCTGTCGCGGGCGGGCTGCCGGATCGAGATCGCGGCGGGGCCCCCGGTGCTCGGCTGCTTCGATCGGCTCCGCGTCGCGCAGGTCCTGAGGAGCCTGCTCAACAACGCGATCAAGTTCGGCAGGGGCGGGCCCATCGAGGTGACCGTCGCCGAGCGCGGCGACGCGGCGCGGGTCGTCGTGCGCGATCACGGGCCCGGCATCGCGCCGGAGGACATGGATCGCATCTTCCAGCGGTTCGAGCGGGCGGTCTCGTCGAGGTCCTACGGCGGGCTCGGGCTCGGGCTCTACATCGCGAACGAGATCGTCCGGGCGCACGGGGGCACGATCCAGGTGTCGAGCGAGAAGGGCAAGGGCGCCTGCTTCACCGTGGATCTGCCGCGTCACGGCGCCACGTCATCTGCCTCGGGAGGCCCGCCGAAAAGCGGGGGTGTCGCGGCCTAGCGAGACAGAGCGCCTGGACGCCCGGAGAGCGGCAGCGAGCGGTTCACTCTCCCCCTTTCGTCTCCGCGGCTCGATCCTGCGTCACGCCCCCTGCGCGTCGGGGAAGAGCTTCTGGAAGCTGTCCTTGTCGATCGCCTTCTCCAGCGCCGCCTGGACCGAGATGGTGTCCTTCTTGACGAGCCGCTCCAGCGCCATGTCCATCGTCTGCATGCCGGCGGAGCGGCCCGCCTGCATCAGGTTCGTGATCTGGAACGTCTTGCCCTCGCGGATCATCGCGGAGAGCGCGCTCGATCCGACGAGGATCTCGTGCGCGGCGACGCGGCCCGCGCCGTCCTTCGTGCGGAGCAGCTGCTGGGCGATGATCGCGGCGAGGCTCTCGGCGAGCATGCCGCGGACCTGGAGCTGCTCGTCGGCGGGAAACGCGTTGATGATACGGTCGATCGTCGCGGCGGCGCTGTTCGTGTGGACGGTGCCGAAGACGAGGACACCGAAGCTCGCGAGCTGCAAGGCGAGCTTCATGGTCTCGTTGGTCCGGAGCTCGCCGATCAGGATCACGTCGGCGTCCTCGCGCCCGGCGCTGCGGATCGCGCTCGCGAAGCTGCCCGCGTCGGGGCCGACCTCGCGGTGCGTGATCTGGGCCTTGATGGGGCTGTGCACGAACTCGACCGGATCCTCGATCGTGAGGACATGGCACGCGCGCGAGCGGTTGATGTGATCGATCATCGCCGCGAGCGTCGTGGACTTGCCCGAGCCGGTCGGCCCGGTGATCAAGATGAGCCCGCTCGTCCGCTCGGACAGCCGGCGGGCGATCTCGGGGCAGCCGAGATCGTCGAGCGAGAGGATCTTGCTCGGGATGGTGCGGAAGACGGCCGCGAGCCCGGTGGTCTTGTAGAAGTAGTTCGCGCGGAAACGGGCCCTGTCCGCGTAGGAATAGGCGAAGTCGAGATCGAGCTCGTCGACGATCCGCCGCGTCTCCTCGGGAGTCGTGATCTCGAAGAGGAGCGCCTCCATCTCGGCCGTGTCGAGGGGCGTGTCGCGCAGGGCGATGAGCTCGCCTCGGGCGCGCACGAGCGGCGGGTAGCCGATGCCGAGGTGCAGGTCGCTGCCCTTCCTGGCGAGCAGCTCGTCGAAGAGGCGATCGATCCGGGCCACGTTACGCTCCCTTCTTCCCGAAGAGCGCGCCCGCGCGTTCGAAGAGGCCCTTGCCCGCCTCGACGGGCGCGGACTTCGACGCGTCGGGCGCGGGGGCGGGCGGCCGCCTGTCCGGCGTGAGCATGGGCTGCCGCCTGCCGGCGAGGACGGCCTCGAGCTCGTCGGGGGCCTCCGCCACCTTGAGCGCGGCCTCGAGCGTCGTCTTGCCGGCGCGGACGAGCTCGGCCAGCGAGTCGTCCAGGCGGATGATCCCGAGGCCCTTCCCCCGCTGCTGGAGGCTCGGTATCTGGAACGTCTTGGAGTCGCGGATGAGGTTCCAGAGCGGGACGGAGCCGGGCAGGACCTCGGCGGCGGCGACCATGCGCCTGCCGCCCTCGCTCGGCAGGAGCCGCTGGCTGACGATGAGCCGGAGGCCGCCCGCGAGGGTGACGCGCACCTGCTGCTGATCGCCGGGCGGGAAGAGATCGATCAGCCGATCGATGGTCTTCGCCGCGCTCGGCGTGTTCATGGTGCCGAGGACGAGGTGGCCGGTCTCGCTCGCGGCCAGCGCCATGCGGACCGTCGCCGTGTCCCTGAGCTCGCCGACGACGATGACGTCGGGGTCCTCGCGCAGCGAGGCCTTGAGGGCGTTCTCGAAGGAGCGGGTGTGCGTCCCGACCTCGCGCTGGCTGATCATCGCCTTGCCGCGCGCATGGACGAACTCGACGGGATCCTCGACCGTGATGATGTGATGGCTGGTCTCGCGGTTCAGGATATCGACGATCGCGGTGAGCGTCGTGGTCTTGCCGTGGCCCGTCGGCCCGGTGATCACGATGAGGCCCTGGTGGTGGCGGGTGGCGAGCCCGATGGCGTCGGGCAGGCCGAGCGACGCGAGGGTCGGAATGGTGCGCGCTATCAGCCGGAACGAGCCCTTGTACCCCTGCCGGTGGCGCGAGATGTTCACCCGGAAGCGGCCGAGCGCGCCGAGCTCCAGGGCGAAATCGCAGGAGCCCTCGACCTCGAGCACCCGCGAGAGGCGCGCCGGGACGCGCGGCAGGAGGAGGGACTCGACGGCCGCCGGGTCGAGCGGCTCGCCGTGCGGCATCAGCTCGCCCGCCACGCGCAGGAGCGGCGGGCGGCCAGCGACGAGGTGCAGATCGCTCGCGCCCTGATCGCGCGCCATGGCGAGCAGCCCGTCGAGGGCGGCCGACGGCACCTCGGCGGAGGAGGGCCGCGCGCGCCCGCCCGCGGCGACCGCGCGCGCGGCGGCGCGGGGCTCCGGGGACGGCGCTGACGGGCGGGCGGCCGGCGCGGCGCGCTCGGCGGCCGGCGCATCGTCGGCGCGCGCCTCGAAGCGGGCCACCGAGGGCCGGCTGGCGCGGGGCTCCGCAGGCGGCGGCGGGGAGCGGAGGTCGAGCGCGACCTCCGAGGAGCTCGTGCGCTTCGCGTCCTGCTCGCGCGGCGGTGGGCGCTGCCCCTCCTCGGGCGCGAGGTGCTCCCGCATGGAGAGCTGCTGCGAGGGGCGCGCGGGAGGCGCGGCGGCCGCGGTCCCCGATGCGGCGGACGACTGCATCCGCGTCATGCGGGCGTGCACGAGGTCGCCCTGGCGCGCGGCGACGACCGAGATGGCGCCGATGCCCTCGATGCGGATGTGCCACTGCGACGGCTTCGCGCCGAGGGCCTCGATGTGGCGGCCGCCGCCGAGCGCGCTGAGGAGCATGAGGATGTCCTCCGTCGAGAGGGCCCCGGGATCGACGGCCTGGAAGGTGCCCGAGACCTTGACGCTGGGCATGCGCCCGGTGGCCACGGCGAACTCCGTCACCTCGGGGCGGTTCAGCTGCGAGAGCCAGGATCGAAGGGCGTTCATCGTCGTCGCTCGTCTCCGCAAGCCGACTCTATCAACGATGAGGCGCCGCGTTTCAAAATGTCGTGCGACGGAGGCGACATTCGGCCGTGGCCCCCGCGCCGACTCCCTCCCACCGTGCCCGCTCGCGGCGACCGCGCGGTCCTTCCTCGGAGCGGTGCGACCCGGCTCACGCCCGCGGCGCGCGGCGCCGGGCTACTGGATCGCGAGCTTGAGCCGAGCGCCCTTCACGAAGTGGCCAGGCGTCTTGCCCTTCTCGCCGGGCGGCGCCTGCGGCTCCGAGTCGATGGTGAGCTGCATGTTGCCGGTCGACTCGATCTTCTTCATGGTCACCCTGGCGATCTCGACCCATTTCGTGGATCTCGGTCCGCCGGGGTCCTCGACCTTGCGGAAGAGCACCGCCTTGGTCCCCGCGGCGACCGGCTTCTCGGTCGTGGAGACGAGCGGCAGCAGGGTCGCGACCTTCCCCGCGCGCGAGACCAGCCTGCCATAGACCTCCACGGAGAAGGTGTCCCACTCGCCCGCGCCGGGGGCCGAGGCGGGCTCTGCCGTAGGCGCGCTCTCCGCGCCGGCCGCCGCCGCCGGCGGAGCCTGCCGCGGCGTGGCGGGGTGATCTGCCGAGGCCGCGGTCGGCGTGGCGGAGAGGAGCGCGGCCGCGCCCGCGGCGACGAGCGATCGCGAGCACCTGGAGAGCCAATCACCAACCGTCTTCATGCACCACGCTCCTTCGCTACTTCGACGCGATCCCACGACCCGCGCGAACTCCGCAGGTTCGCAAACACCGCAGTTACAAAACTTCACATCATGACGCAAACAGACACCTTCCGCAACTCATTTCTCGATCTCGACGGCGTTTGCGCTCATGAGCCGTTTCTTCATCGTCCGTCGTTCATCGTCCGTCGTTCATCGTCCGTCGTTCATCGTCCGTCGTTCATCGTCCGTCGTCCGTCGTCCGTCGTTCATCGCCGACAGCTCGTCAGCTGCTCGTCTGGTTCTCTCCGCGTCTCTCCGCTTCTCTCCGCGCTGAGCGCTCGGGCGCGCCTCGCTCAGATTCAGGTGCTGGCCGCGTCGGCGAGGCCGACCGGGCTCCGGCTGCGCGGCGCACGAGGAGCGCGGCGCGGCTCGCCCGAGCTCACCTGGTCATCTGGCTCGCCCGTCGTTCCGGCTGCCTGGTCGCCCGGCGTGACCGCCTGCCTGGGCTCTCCGGCTCGCCTCGCTGGTTCTCCGACAGGTCCATCAGCGCGCTTCGCGAGGCGCGCTCTCGAAGAGCAAAGCACCCGCGCGAGCGACAGGCTGGCTCGGTCCAAGCCCGCCGTACCTCATTCCCACCCGTCCGACGAAACCAGCTGCGCACAGCGACGCGATCTCTCCCTCTCCAACCTCGCTCCGGGAACCTTCCCGGTGCCTTCCAACACCGCCGACCCGAAAATCGATGTCGGAGTAAGAGTCGCGTTTCAACCAAGATATCATGTCTTCGTCAAAGCAGAGCAGAAATTTTCGGACGCAGTCGATTCTGGTGAGCCCCCGTGCGTCCATGTGTGCCGGCGCAAGCGTGCGCCGGCGAGCCCTGCCGCTGTAGGATGGCCGCGGAGGAACAGAGCCCATGCCCACGGTCGCCGATCACTACGACAAGCTCCTCGCCGCGCACTATTCGAGGATGTTCGGGGATTACGACGCCAAGGTCGCCGAGCAGCGGGCGCTGTTCGAGCGCCTCGGCCTGCGCCCGGAAGGCTCGCCCGAGGCCATCGACCTCGGGTGCGGCTCCGGCTTTCAGTCCCTCGCGCTGGCGCAGCTCGGGTTCAGGGTGACCGCCGTGGACACGTCGGACACGCTGCTCGCCGAGCTCGAGGCGCGCCGCGGGCCGCTCGCCGTCGAGATCGTGAGAGGGGACCTCCTTGACGCGCTGGAGCGCTCGGGCCCCCCCTGCGCGCTCGCCGTGTGCATGGGCGACACGCTCCCCCACCTCGGCAGCAAGTCGGACGTGGAGCGGATGTTCGCCGGCTGCGCCCGGCGACTCGCGCCCGGTGGCCACCTCGCGCTCACGTTCCGTGACCTCACCCGCGAGCTCGAAGGCGCCGACCGGTTCATCCCAGTACACGACTCCGCGGATGTGATCATGACCTGTTTCCTCGAGTACGAACCCGAGACCGTCAAGGTGCACGACCTCGTTCACACGCGCGGCCGAGAGGACGGCCGGTGGACGCTGTCAGCGAGCTTCTATCGCAAGCTGCGCCTCGCCCCCGAGTGGGTCTGCGACAGGCTCGACGCGGCCGGACTCCGCGTCATCCATCGCGAGATCGCGCGCGGCCTCGTCACCCTCGTCGCGCGCTCCTGAGCTGACGTGGGCCGGGATACGAACACCCATTCAAATACATTTCATGGAGGTTGATGGCGCGGGCGACGCGGCGCTAACTTGATATGGGAGGATGAGACCCATGTCCGAGAATGCGAGTCAGACAGGCACGAACGACGCCGGGCAAGCTGCGGTCGTCAACCGGCCGTCGCGGGATGAGGTCCAGGACCTGCGGCGAGAACGAGACGAGGCGCGCCAGCTCCTGGCCACGCTGGTCGTGGCGCTCAAGCGCGCGACGTTCCGGCACGGCACCTACATCGACGGGCTGGGCGCCGCGATGGTCGCCGTGGATCGGTGGTCCAAGCCACGGGGCCGATGATCGAAGGGCCGGACCCGGGCTGCGGTGACGCCCGGAGTCGCGGGCCCAGGCCCCCGAGAGACCTGGTGCGCGCCGCCTCGGCCGCTCGAGCGACCTCGCCGCCGGTCGACGCGGCGACGCAGCGACGCAGCGCGCGGCGGTGGACGCAGCGCGCGCGGCGGTGCGCTGGCGCCGGCCCCGCCTGCCGGCTAGGCGCGAAGGCCGGAACGGAGTAGGTTCCCGGCATGGCCGGATACCGCAGTCGTACATCCACCCAGGGGCGCAACATGGCAGGGGCGCGCGCGCTGTGGCGCGCCACCGGCATGAAGGACGCGGACTTCGAGAAGCCGATCGTCGCCATCGCCAACAGCTTCACGCAGTTCGTTCCGGGGCACGTCCACCTCCACGACGTCGGCCAGCGGGCGAAGAAGGTCATCGACGCCGCGGGCGGGTGGGGCGTCGAGTTCAACACCATCGCGATCGACGACGGCATCGCCATGGGCCACGCCGGCATGCTGTACTCGCTGCCGAGCCGGGAGCTCATCGCCGACAGCGTCGAGTACATGGTGAACGCGCACTGCGCGGACGCGCTCCTGTGCATCTCGAACTGCGACAAGATCACGCCCGGCATGCTCCTCGCCGCCATGCGGCTCAACATCCCGACCGTCTTCGTGTCGGGCGGTCCGATGGAGGCGGGCAAGATCGTCGGGACCCACGACCGCGACGGCAAGCCGCTCATCCGGAAGCTCGACCTCATCGATCCGATGATCGCCGCGAGCGACGACAAGGTGACCGACGCGGATCTCGCCGCGATGGAGCGGTCCGCGTGCCCGACCTGCGGCTCGTGCTCCGGCATGTTCACGGCCAACAGCATGAACTGCCTCAACGAGGCGCTCGGCCTCGCGCTGCCCGGCAACGGCACGCTGCTCGCGACGCACGCGGCGCGCTGGGAGCTCTTCGAGGCGGCGGCGAAGCGCGTCGTCGCGCTCGCGCAGCGGCACTACGTCGACGGCGACGCCTCGGTGCTGCCGCGGAGCATCGCGACGTTCGAGGCGTTCGAGAACGCGATGGCGCTCGACATCGCGATGGGCGGCTCGACGAACACGGTGCTCCACATCCTGGCGGTCGCCCGCGAGGCGCAGGTGGACTTCAAGATGGCGGACATCGACCGGATGTCGCGCAAGGTGCCCAACATCTGCAAGGTCGCGCCGTCGTCGCATCACCACGTCGAGGACGTGCACCGCGCGGGCGGCGTGCTGACGATCCTCGGCGAGCTCGACCGCGCGGGGCTCATCCACCGGCAGGTGGGCACGGTCCACGCGGGCACGCTGGGCGAGGCCATCGACGAGAACGACATCCGCCGCCCCACGGCGACGGCCGCCGCGAAGAAGCGCTCGCTCGCCGCGCCGGGCGGCGTGCCGACGACGGTCGCGTTCTCGCAAGACAAGTACTTCGCCGACACCGACGATGACGCCCAGAAGGGCTGCATCCGCGACGTCGACCACGCGTACAGCCGCGAAGGCGGGCTCGCCGTGCTCTACGGCAACATCGCGGCGGACGGCTGCATCGTGAAGACCGCCGGCGTCGATCCCGAGATCTGGAAGTTCGAGGGGCCCGCGCGGGTGTTCCACTCGCAGGAGGCGGCGTGCGACGCGATCTGGGACAACCAGATCCGCTCGGGCGACGTGGTCGTGATCGTCTACGAGGGGCCGAAGGGCGGCCCCGGCATGCAGGAGATGCTCTATCCGACGTCGTTCCTGAAGGGGAAGGGCCTCGGGAAGGCGTGCGCCCTCATCACCGACGGCCGGTTCAGCGGCGGGACGTCGGGCCTGAGCATCGGGCACGTCTCGCCCGAGGCGGCCGAAGGCGGGACCATCGGGCTCATCGAGGAGGGCGACCGCATCCGGATCGACATCCCCGCCCGGACGATCGATGTCCTCGTCAGCGAGGCGGAGCTCGATCGCCGCCGCCGCGCCGCCGAGGCGCGCGGCGCCGATGCGTTCAGGCCGAACCGCGACCGCAAGGTCTCCCCTGCCCTGCGGGCTTACGCGCTGATGGCCACGAGCGCCGCCAACGGCGCTGTCCGCGACGTCGGTCAGATCGAGCCCAGCCGGCGCGCCGGGGACGGCGCGACCGCGGCCGCCCCCGCGCAGCGCAAGTAACGGAGCTCCAGCCGGCGTCCAGCCGCCGAGCCACGCAGGCGAGGCGCGGACGAGGACACAGCGCCCGCAGCGCGGCGGCCGCCGCCGGTGGAACGGTGGCCACCGCCCCGGCCCCCGGCGCGCCTCGGCGCCCGGCGCAGGTCGGGCGCAGCAACGCTCCGGGCCGCTACGGCATCCACCGCGACGGGGGTGCGCCCGGTCGCGTATGATGCCGTACATGAGAAAATTGGCGCTCATCGTGGCCACCTCTCTCGTCTCGGGTTGCAGCCCGAAGGTGCGTGATTTTTCTGGTGACCACGACGTCGGGAGCGGTGGAAGCGGGGCCGGCGGCGGCAGCAGCGCCACCGCAAGCAGCAGTGACGCCACCACCACCAGCAGCGGCCTCGGCAGCAGCAGCAGCGGCGGCGGCGCCAGCAGCAGCAGCAGCAGCAGCGGCGGTGCGACGGATGGCTGCGTCGACCCGGTGGAGGACTGCCCGCCTGCGCAGAGCGCCTGCATGGAAGCGGTGTGCAGCGAGGGTGGGTGTGCGGAGCGGCCGAGGCCGGAGCGGACCCCCTGCGGGGCAGACGGCAGCGCGGCGTGTGATGGCACCGGGGACTGCGTGACGTGCGCGGGCGGCATGCAATGCGAGTGCGGGGAGCCGGGTTGCCCGAACACGTGCGGATCGACGGACGTGATGGTCATGCCCCCGAGCTGCGCGGGGGGCGGGCCGGGCGCCGGGGAAAGCTGCGGGCCGGGCGACGCGAGCTGCTGCGGCAACAGGATGGTCCCCTGCGGCACTTTCCTGAGGGGCTACGACGGGACGCCGAGCACGGACGACGCGTTCCCCGCGGCCGTCAGCGACTTCCGCCTGGACAGGTACGAGATCACGGTGGGGCGATTCCGAGCGTTCGTGGATGCCGGGCAGGGCGTGCAGGAGAGCCCGCCGGCCATCGGGGCTGGCCGGCACCCCCACGTCAGCGGCAGCGGATGGATCGCGGGGTGGAGCTCGCGGCTCGCGCCGAACACCGCGGCGCTCCGGACGGCGCTGCAGTGCAATGGCGATCGCCTCTGGACGTGGACCGACGCCCCCGGGTCGAACGAGGACCTGCCGATCAATTGCATCACCTGGTTCGAGGCGTTCGCGTTCTGCGCGTGGGACGGCGGCCGCCTGCCCTCCGAGGCGGAGTGGAACTATGCGGCTGCCGGTGGCGACGAGCATCGACCTTACCCCTGGGGCTCCGGGATCGACGGCGATCGCGCCTCCTACAACTGCACCGGGGATGGAAGCGCCGCGGGGGCTTGCGCGCTGAGCGACATCCTGCCGGTCGGGTCGAAGCCGCGTGGCGACGGGCGATGGGGGCACTCGGATCTGGCCGGGAATCTCTGGGAGTGGACGATGGACTGGTGGCGGGATGCGCTCCCCACGCCGTGCATCGACTGCGTGCATCGCGTGGACGGCGATCGCGACGCGACGCGGGTCACCCGCGGCGGGAGCTACCGCGCGCCGGCGACGGACGTGCGCGCAGGCAACCGCGACTTCAGTTATCCCATCGACCGCGTAAACAACATCGGCGCCCGCTGCGCGCGAGACATCTAGAGCGGCATGTAGCTGCGGTGGGCGGAAACCGTCGCGGATCGGACGTCGCGGGACGTCGCGGGACGTCGCGGAACGTCTACACGACCGGATTCGACGCCGGGCGTTGTGTGCGATGTCGACGCTGAGGCGCGGCGTGCTAGAGCGCGCGATCGTGGCGTCATCGCGGGGCCAGGCTCAAGGGCAGCAGATCACCGTCGTGGGCGCAGGGGTGATCGGGTTGACCACGGCGGTCGTCCTCCAGCGCGACGGCCACCGGGTGCAGGTGATCGCAGCGGCGCGCGGCGAGCGCACGACGTCCGCGGTCGCGGCGGCGCTGTGGCACCCATTCCTGGCGAACCCGCCCGAGCGCGTCAACGCGTGGTCCTCGAGGAGCCTCGATGAACTCACGCGCATCGCGAACGAACACCCGGAGGCGGGCGTGGATCTCCTGACCGCGCGCGAGGCGGCGGACGACACGCGCCTGCCGTGGTGGGCTCCGAGCGTCCCGGACCTCGCGCTCGAGCCTGGACCCCACCCGCTGGGCGCGCCGTACAGCCTGCGATTCACGGCGCCGCGCATCGAGCCATCGTTGCACCTGCCCTGGCTGGAGGCGCAGCTCGACTGTCCAGTGCGCACCGAGCACGTGCGATCGCTCGCCGAGGTCGAGGGCGACTGCATCGTGAATTGCACCGGGCTCGGGGCGCGCGCGCTCACCGGCGATGGCGAGCTCATCGGCGTGTACGGCCAGGTGGCGATCGTCGAACCAGGCGAGATCCCCCCAGATGTCGCACTGGGTGATGAAAGGGACGAATTGGCGCTCGTCTATGTCATCCCAAGGCGTCGCGAGATCGTGATTGGCGGTTGTTTCATCCCGTCGCCCGATGATCGCCCGCTGACGCCTGATCCCGAGCTTGCTGACGCAATGCTCCAGCGGGTGCGCGCGGCCGGGCTCAAGCCGGGCCGCTCGCTCCGCTCACGCGCCGGGCTGCGCCCTTACCGGAGCACCGTGCGGGTCGAGCGAGAAGGCCGTGTGATCCACAACTACGGCCACGGCGGTTCGGGATACACGCTGGCATGGGGTTGTGCCCACGAGGTGAGCGCAATGCTGCGGGACGGCAACGCGTCGACACACGGCCATGTCTAGCGGAATGTGCCGAGCGCACTGTTTTGACGCGCGCAAGTCGTCGCAAACCGACGCAACGGTTGCGTCCATCGCAACGGTCTCAACGGTCGTAACCGTCGTAAGCGTCGCAACCGTCGTAAGCGTCGCAACCGACGCAACCGACGCAACCGACGCAACCCACGCGACCACCACGAACCGAAACAAACGACGCTGCCTCTGGAATCCAGCCAACCAGAAAGCCCGACGCAACGCTCCGAAAGTCCCGTTGTGCTCCTGTTGCTAGGCTGCTAGATTGAATTCGTGCTCGTCTGCGAGCGTTTACCGCCTTCTCTCGCAGTGGGACCGCCCATGGCGCCCCTTTGTTCGTCCGAGGGAATGGCCGTGGACGGCCTCGCCTTGGAGGTCGCTAACCCCTGACGACCTCTCGGTGCCATCCCTGGAACGCGGTCCCGAGTGGTCGAACGTTCGTTTGCGCTTGATCCGGTGTCCGCCGTTCGCTGTCACCAACGTGAAGATCCGAAGCTTCCCCGGGAGTTTTGAGCGCCATGAACAACGACGAGAATCGACTCAGTCGGCCATCGGGGCGGCCAGCCGTCTGGAGTTTCACGAGGAACGACGACGAGAGTTGTCCGAGCCGCCCCTCGGGCAGGCCGTCGGGGAGACCCTTAGGCAGGCCGTCAGGGCGGCCCGGGAGCAGGCCGTCGGGGAGACCTTCCGGGCGGCCGGCCCTCTGGAGCGTCCTGCCGCTCGACAGCGGCTTGCTGCAGACCCGGACGATCGAGTGGCCGACGGTGGCGCTCTTCGCCGGGTCGTACGCCCTCTGGGCGACGGCCGTCTACGCGGGCATCGCGGGCTCGGTGTCGACCGTTCCGGCCGTGCTCGCAGCGGCGGTCGCCGCGTATGCCGCCTTCACGCCGATGCACGAGGCCTCGCATCGGTCGCTGGCGCGCTCCGCGCTGCTGAACGGCGTGATCGGGCGGCTGTCCGGGCTGCTGCTCGGGGCGCCGTTCGTGGCGGTGCGTCACTTCCACCTCGAGCATCACAAACACACGAACGAGGCGGACCGGGATCCCGACCACTGGAGTGGGCGCGGCCCGTGGTACCTCCTGCCGCTCCGCTGGGCGACACAGGATCTCCACTACTACTATCTATTTTTGCGCTCCTACCACGCGCAGAAGCGCGCGGAGCGGATCGAGACGGTCGCGTCGCTCGCGGCCATGCTCGCGCTCGTGGCGCTGGCCTTCGGGCTCGGCTATGGCGAGCTCGCGCTCCTCTACTGGATCTTGCCGGCGCGGCTGGCGATCTTCTTCCTCGCGTTCGCCTTCGACTACCTGCCTCACTACCCCCACGAGATCACGGCGACGCAGGACCGGTACAGCGCGACGCGCGCGGTCGACAGCGCGCTGTTCAACGTGCTGCTCTTCGGGCAGACGTATCACCTGATCCACCACCTCTACCCGGCCGTGCCGTTCTTCCGCTACCGGACCGTGTGGAAGCACCAGCGCGAGGAGCTCATGAAGCTCCGCTCGGAGAGCATCCCCCCGCCGCGGGCGTCGCTGCCCCTGATCGCGGCGGGCAGCCTCGTTGCGCCGCGGGCGCCCACGATCCAGACGGCTCACCCCACGCAGGGCGCGGCCGAGCTCGACGCCATCTGATCCGAGCGGCGCCCCGCTCCACGGCGGTCTCCGCCCCCTCTGCCCCATCCCGAGCCGCAGCAGAGCGGCGGTCACCCGCTTCGGATACGGGCCCACCTCGGCGTCTTCGGCGCGCAAGCGCACTGACCCGCCTTGGGTACGCCGTCGCAGAGCGGCGGTCACCCGCACAGGAGACGGGCCCAGATCGGCGTTTTCGGCGCGCAAGCGCACTGACCCGCCTTGGGTACGCCGTCGCAGAGCGGCGGTCACCCGCACAGGAGACGGGCCCAGATCGGCGTTTTCGGCGCGCAAGCGCACTCCAGTGCGCTGAGCACCGAAAACGCCGAGGTGGGCCCGTATCCGAAGCGGGTGACCGCCGCTCAGAGGCGGGCGCGGCGGCGGGCGCGGAGCGCTCGCGGCGGCAGCAGGACCTCTCGGAAGAGCAGGGCCTCCGCCACGGCGCGGCGGTCCAGCGCGACGCTGGACGCGTCGAGGCGCGGCCCGAACGCGTCGGGCCGTCGCTCGCTCGTGCCGAGCGCCGGGATCGCGGCGCGCGCCCTGAGGAGGATCGACAGCGACTGCGCGGGCGCCTGGTGCGCCGCCAGGACCGCGCCCGCGAGGAGCGCCCGGGCGTCGAGGACGGCGGGGACCCGGCCGGCGAGCAGCGCGTCGCGCGCGCGCGACGCCTCCTGGCGCTCGTGCGGGCCGTAGTCGAGCCCGCTGATGTCCTGCAGACCGAAGCCGGACAGGGCGGTGAGCGGGCCGGCATAGAGGCGCTCCACGATCCACGCGGCCATGGCGGCGAAGGGCGCCAGCGGGACCGGTCGCCAGGCGCCCTTCACGGGCAGGAGCAGGTCATCGAGGCTCACCTCGGCGTGGCAGCGCGCCCACGCCTCCCGCAGGGCGCGCGCGTCCTCGTTGAGCCCGCCCCGCTCGAGGACCATGCACCCGATGAGCACGCGCAGGTGCGGCGGAGGATGATCGTCATAACGCGCGCCGGTCACGTCCGTCTGGACGGCGATGGACGCGTACGGCTCGTCCTCCTGGAAGAACAGCTCGCTCATCGTGAGCACGTAGGCGGGGCCGAACATGAGCGTGCCGAAGACGTCACAGAAGATCTCCTCGAACCACACGCCGAACACCCGCCTGAGCGCGGGAGCCCCGATGCGATCGCCGTCCGGCGCGAGCGGGCGCGCCCGCTCGCCCCCCAGGCCGAGCTCGCGGCGCAGGGCCGGCTCGAGGCCGTCGACCGAGGCCAGGAAATCGTGCCCTATCTCGTGCGCGAGCGCGGGCCAGCGCAGCGGGGTCGAGAAGAAGTCGACAGGGAGGAAGATGGGCGCGATCGACGTCGGGATGAAGCCAGTCCAGATCGCGAGATCGAACTCCGTGAGCTGCGTGGCCGGCGCTCCGCTCCGGAGCGGCAGCCCCTCCGCCCGCGCGAACGCGATCACGGGGGCGTAGCAGGCGTCGGCGAGGGCGTCCGCGTCGCCGAGATCGGGCAGGAGCGACGGGTCGCGGCGCTGCCGCACGAGCACCGCGATCTCGCCCACGACGAGCTCGATGGTGTCCGCCGCGGCCTCCGCCTCGCGCGCCGTGAGGCCCGCGTCGACCGCGGCGCGCAGGCTCCCGATCTCGTGCGGGACGGCCCCGACGAGCACGTCCGTGAAGCGCCGGTTCGCCCGTTCGTGACGCACCACGTCGCCGAGCGCCGCGGCGCTCTGCTCGATCTCGGCGAGCCGCAGGAGCACCACGCGCAGCCGGTCGGCGTCGGGCGCGCGCGGGGCGCCGAACGGCATCCCCGCCCACGGCGCAGCGCTCGACGGCGCGACATCGACGAGCCCCGTATCGCTCCCCCGCGCGACGTCGACGAGCGCTGGTTCGCGCCGCGGGGCGTCCTCGCCGCCGGGCCGCGCGGCGGCACGCGCAGCGCGCTCGGCGCGCCTGGCTTGCAGGTTCCCGTACAGGCTCGCGAGCTTGACGATCGCCCAGATCACTCCGATGAGGACGCCGACGTATTTCTCGAGGTCGATGTCACGCATGGCGCCCCTCCAGCGTCGTCGGGGCGCGGCTCTCCGGCCGCGCGGCTCTCCGGCCGCGCAGCGCGCGGCGACAGCGCCCGGGGCGGGCCGAGCACCTCGGCCAGGACGAAGCGCCGCACGAGCGCGTCGCGGCGGCCGAGCCACGCGAGGAGCGGGCTCGGTGGGTCGCGCGGCGGCACCTCACGACTCCCCGACGGGATCGGGCTTGCCCCCCGTGGTGCCGGCGATGCCCTGGCGCATCTCGGTGTCGGCGATGACGTTGCGCATGTTGTAGTAGTCCATGACGCCGAGCTTGCCCGTGCGGAGCGCCTCCGCGACGGCGAGCGGGATCGTCGACTCCGCCTCGACGAGCTTCGCCCGCATCTCCTGCGTCTTGGCCTTCATCTCCTGCTCCTGCGCGACCGCCAGCGCGCGGCGCGACTCCGCCTTGGCCTGCGCCACCTGCTTGTCCGCCTCGGCCTGCTCCGTCTGGAGCTTCGCGCCGATGTTGGAGCCGACGTCGACGTCGGCGATGTCGATGGAGAGGATCTCGAACGCCGTCCCCGCGTCGAGGCCCTTCTTGAGCACGTTCTTCGAGATGGTATCCGGGTTCTCGAGGACGTGTTTGTAGTCGTCGGCCGAGCCGATGGTCGAGACGACGCCCTCTCCGACGCGGGCCAGCACCGTCTGCTCGCCCGCGCCGCCGACGAGGCGATCGATGTTGGCGCGCACGGTCACGCGCGCGATCGCGAGGAGCTGGATGCCGTCCTTGGCCACGGCCGAGACCTTCGGGGTCTCGATGACGCGCGGGTTCACCGACATCGCCACCGCCTCGAGCACGTTGCGGCCGGCGAGATCGATCGCGGCCGCGCGCGAGAAATCGAGCTCCATCCCCGCCTTGCCGGCCGAGATGAGCGCGTTGACGACCGCCTCCACCCGGCCGCGGGCCAGGTAGTGGGCCTCGAGCATGTCGACGGACACCCCCTCGAGACCGGCCTTCACGGCGCTGATCCGCGCGTTGACGATCTGATCGGGCGGCACCCGGCGCAGGCGCATCGCGATGAGCGTGAGCATCGAGACCCCGGCGCCCGACGCCTGCGCGGCGACCCACAGCCGGAGCGGCACCATGTACAGCGTCGCGACGATGGCGACGAGCACGAGCCCGCCGATCACGATGACCGAGATGATCTCCATATCCCTCTCCACCCGTCCCTGTCCGTGAAGGGCCGCCTCTCGCGCGCTCCCTAGGGCTTGCGCGGCTCGACGACGACCCGATTCCCCTCCACGCTCGCGACCCGCACAGGCGTGCCAGCCTCCACGTAGAGGCCGTCGGTCACGACATCGACCGCGCGATCCTCGATCTCGACCGTGCCGGCGGGGCGGAGCGGCGTGAGCGCCCTGCCCTCCTTGCCGGCCAGCGCGGCGAGCCGCGCGTCCGGGCCACGCCCGCTCCGCTGGGTCTCGAGCAGCACCATCTTGCGGCCCACCGGCGTCCTCGGGACAGCCCAGAACAGGAGCCCCGTCACGCAGACGCCGGCGCCCAGGGCGAGCAGGCCATAGCCGATCCCGAGGGCCGCCCATGCGAGCGCGACCGCGCCGAGCACGGCGGCGCCGCCGAGGAGCCCGACGAGGCCGACGCCGGGGATGACCAGCACCTCGATGGCGAGCAGCACGAGCCCCACCACGAGCAGCGCGACGACGAGCAGCGCGGGCGTCACGCTCCGCGCTCCTCGTCCGCGCTGCGCGCGACCGCCCTCACGACGACCCGGCCCCCCTCCGCGCGGACCACCCGCACGCGGGCGCCGGCCTCGACGTAGCCGAGCTCCGAGAGCGCCTCCACGCGGCGGCCGTCGAGCGCGACCTTGCCCGAGGGGCGCAGATCGGTCGCGGCCGTGCCGAGCCGGTCCACCAGCGACGCGGGCGCCGCGGAGCCCTCGGGAGGTCCTCCGACGGCGACGCCGCGGATCGCCGCGTCCAGAACGAACCGCCGCCCGAAGCGCGTCCTCGGCGCGACGCGGGCGGCGCCCACGGCGAGCGCCGCCGTCGCAGCGAGCGAGCCGCACACCGAGGCGAGGGCGCGCGGCAGCCAGCCGGCGTGCCAGGCGACGTCGACCGGCACGCGCTCGAGATCGAGGAGCGAAAGGAGGAGGGCGCTCGCCACGCACGCCGCGCCCGCGACCCCGGGGACGATGTGCCCCGGGACCAGGATCTCCACCGCGATGAGGATCGCGCCGACCGCGAAGAGCGCGAGCTCCTCCCAGCCGGCGAGCTTCACGACGTGGTGCCCGAAGAAGAACAGCGCGAGGCACGAGAGCCCGACGGCGAGCGGGACGCCGTGGCCCGGCGCGTAGAGCTCGAGGAGGATACCGAGCATCCCGAGGGTCATGAGGATCCCGGAGAGCGTGGGATCCGAGAGGAAGCGCGCGAGCTCCTCGGCGAAGCTGGGGCGCGGGCGGAGGATCTCCGCGGGCTGGGGGCGGCCCAGGGCGCCGAAGAGGTCTGCCTCGCTGCCGGCCTGCACCTCGGCGACGCCCCACGCGAGCGCCTGCGCGCCGTCCAGCGTGAGCAGCTTCCCCTTCTCGTCGAGGCCGGGGACCTCCACGTCGGCGTCGACCATGGCCTCGGCGATGTCGCCGCGCCGCCCCTTCGCCTCCGCGGTCGCGCGCATCTCCTTCCGCATGTAGGAAACGACCTTCTCGGCGACAGGCTTCATCTCGCCGCCCTCGCCGATCTGCACGGGCGTCGCCGCGCCGAGGGTGGCGCCGGGGGCGACCGCGATGACGTCGCAGGCGAGCGAGATGAGCGCTCCGGCCGAGATCGCGCGCGGGTTGACCCAGCACACCGTGCGGACGCGCGCCCGGAGCAGCGCGTCCCGGATGGCGAGCGCAGCGTCGATGCGGCCGCCGAGCGTGCTGATGTCGAGCACGAGGAGGTCGCCCTCCTGCTGGGCGGCGACGACGCGCTCCAGGAAGGGCGAGAGGCCGAGATCGATCGTCCCGGAGATCGCGACCACGGTGACCTTCCCCGCGCCGGGGATCGGCGGGAGCGGCCGCGGGCCCGGCGGCGCGGGGGCTCCGGCCGCGCCGCCCGGGACCGCGGCGGGCGCCGCCGCCTCGCCGCGGGCAGGGAGGCACAGCGCAATCGTCGCGAGGAGCGCGAGGAGCGAGGCCGCGCGCCGCCCCCACCTCGCGGCCTGTTCCAGCAGGCGCAACAAACCAGTCAAGCCCCGCTCCCTGCCATGGCGGCTCGGCTCGCGCCGCGCGCCATGCTCCCTGAGGTTCACGCCGAAGACCGCCTCGCCAAGGGTAGCGCATGGCGGCGCTCCACGATACCCCCCTGCTCAGGCTGCTCCGCCGCTGCCCGCCATGAACCTCGCCACCGCGCCCGCGAACTCGGCTGGTCGCTCCACGATCCAGTCGTGGCTTCCCTTCGAGGAGACGACAAGGGTCGAGTCGGGGATCAAGCGTTGGATGGCGAGGGCCGAGCGGATCGGCACCGTGAGATCGCGCGCGCCCCAGGCGAGCAGCGTCCTCACGCGCACCCGCGCCGCATGGCCGCTCAGGTCCGCGGTCGCGGCGATCCGCAGCAGGCTCAGCGCGCTCCGCGCGTGGAAGAGCAGGTTGTGGAGGAGCGCAGGCGTCCCCCGCGCGACGAAGCGAGGCTCGAGCAGCGACTCGGCCGCGCGGGCGAGGACGAGCGAGAGGACCGAGCCCTGCGGGTTGAATCCGATGGAATCGACGAGCACGACCCCGGTTAGCCGCTCGGGGTGGAGCGCCGCGACGATCAGCGCCACGGCGCCAGACAGCGAGTGGCCGATCAGCGTGACGCGCTCGAGGCGCAAAGCCCGCAAGGCCTCGGCGACGCAGCGCGCATACCGCTCCAGGGTCCACGGCGCGCGGAGCCGCGAGGCGCGGCCCGAGCCGGGCAGCTCCAGGACGAGCACCCGCGCGTGGCGCGCCATCGCCTCGACCGCTGGCTGGTAGGTCGCGCCGTCGATCAGCATGCTGGGCAGAAGCACCGCGGGCTCGCCGGTGCCCGTCTCGGTCACATAAAGGATCTCGCCTCCGACCCGCATCTCACGCCCACAGCCTTCCGCCCGAGCCCTCCGCCTCGCCGCGGGGCCCGCGGAGATGGGCAGGATCTTCTCTCCTCGACCCGACCGGGGGACATACGAGCCGGCGAAAAGGAGCGAGCGTCCGGCGCAGGATCCCGTCGTTCCGCTTCGTCGAACGCGCTTTCCCATGATCGGCGAGCCGTTGCCGGACGCGTGCCAGCGCGGGCTGGTTCGCCGCGAATCCGCCGCGGGGATCGCATGAAAACCTGGAAGGCCGTTGAGCCTGTCGCGCGCCGCGCTAAGCTCCTCGACACAGGCTTCGAGACATCAATCTCCAGGCTGATTGGGGGCCAGCTGGCATGTCGCCGCGGGCCGAGAGCCGGACGGCGCCTGCTCGGACAACCAGCTCTTCTGGAATGACAGAGGCGATATGTTGAGGTTCCGCTCCACGTCCGGAGATCGGAAGATGGCCGAGCTCAGCGTCTCGGCGCTCTCCGTATCCGCTGCGATGTCCGTCCTCTCCCAGGGTGCATGGGGGACGGACGCGCCGCCCGCAGCGGAGGTCCAGTGGGCCTATGCGCTCGTCGCTGCGCTCGGGTATCTGCCAGCCGCGATCGAGATCGCCGCGGCCACGCTGCGGCGGACGGGAATGTCGGTCGAGGCGTATTTGCGGAAGAACGCGGCGCAGCTGGACCCGGGGGGACCCGAGGGGGAGATCCTGGGTCTGGTGCTCGGCGACGCGCTGGAGTCGCTCGGCGAGGAGGCGCGCCGGGTGGTGCATGCGCTCGCCGTGCTGCCTGCGGCGGGCATTCCGCTGGAGGTGGTCGCCGCCGCGGCGGGGAAGCCGGCGCCCTCCGCCGCGCGGCCGCTCCAGCTGCTCGTGCATGGGCGGGTGGTGTCGCTCGAGCAGGGGCCGCAGACCTTCACGATGACGCCCCCCGTGCGCGCCGCGGCCCGCGAGGACGCGGCGGCCGACGCGAGGCGCTGGGACGCGCTCCACCGGGGCTCGGCGGACGCGATGCAGGCGCTGCTCTTCTGGACGGCCGCGGCCGAGGGGCGGCCGGAGGCGGCGTCGCGCCGGCGCGTCGCCTGCGAGCTCTTCGCGGCCCTCGACCTCGCGCCGTTCCGGGACGGCGAGCGCGGCGCCGAGGTGCTGGCGCGGGCGCTCGTCGACGCCTGCACGGTGGTCGATCTCGGGCTCCCGGCCGAGCTCCAGCAGCGCTTGCTCGACGAGGCGGCGCGGCTCTCGGGCGGCGCGCTCCCCGAGCTGCGCGAGCGCGCGCTCGCGGCGCTCGAGAGCGCGCGTCGCGCCGAGCTCGCGAGCAAGCGGCGCGGCACCTTCGGGACGCTCCGCGCGACGCCGGCCGCCCGCGAGCGCGGCCGCCCGGGTCACCGCGACGCCCTCCGCAAGGCGGTGCGCGCGAACGCGCAGCGCGCGGCGGCGCGGAGCTCGCCGCCGGCCGACGACGAGGTCTTCCGCAGCGCAAAGGAGCTGCTCGCGCGCGGCAACCGGCGCCTCGCCGAGGGCGCGCTCGAGGCCGCCGTGGCGGACTACGGCGAAGCGCTCGCCGGGTTCGAGGCGGCCATGCACGGGCGTGGCCAGGCGACGGCGCTCCTGCTCCGCGGCGACGTGCACCGGCGGCAGGGGGACCTCGCGGCCGCCTCGCGCGATCATGAGCGGGCGCTGTCGCTGTTCAAGGCGGCGTCCGACCGGGCCGGAGAGGCGATGGGGTTGCTCGCGCGCGGCAACCTCCGGCTCGACCAGGACGAGCTGGCGGGGGCGGCGAGCGACTACGGGTGCGCGCTCACGCTCCTCAGGGCTTGCCGCGATCGCCTGGGCGAGGCCAACGTGCTGAAGGCGCAGGGCGATCTGTGCTTCAGGGAGGGGGACCTCGCGGGCGCCGCGCGCGCCTACGACCGCGCGCTCTACATCCTCGAGGGCGTGGAGGAGCGCGTCCTCAGCCAGCTGCGCTCGCCCCCGCCGAGCAGCCGCGATGAGCGTCGCGGGGGGAGCTCACGCGCCCGCGCCGCGCGCGAGGTGCTCCCGCAGCCCGATCTCCTCCGGGCGCTCGGGTGCGAGCAGACCCACGCGCGCACGTGGCAGGCCCGCGGCGACCTGCGCCTGCGAGAGCGGCAGACGGCGCTCGCGACGCGCGACTATGGCAATGCGATCCTGCTGTACCGGGACAGCGGAGATCGCCGAGGCGAGGCCGCCGCGCTCAAGGCCCGCGGCGACCTGCGCCGCCAGCGGGGCGCGCTCCCGGGCGCGCAGCGCGACTACGAGGACGCGCTGCGGCTCTTCGAGGAGCTCGGGGACAGCGCGGGCCAGGCCGCGGTGCTCCACGCGCGCGCCGATCTGCGCTGCGAGCGGGGCGACACCGCCGGGGCGGCGCTCGATTATTCGAGGGCGCTCGCCCTGTTCGACGCGACGGGCGACCTCGCTGCGCACGCGGGCGCCAAGGGCGCCGTCACGGGCGTCTCCCACCGCGAGGACCCACCGCGCCGCGCCGCGGCCGCTGTCCCGCGGTGAGGCTAGCTCCCTCGCTGCCGCTCGAGCCGCGCCCGCATCATGTTGGGGATGCTCCCTGCTGCCTCGATCGCCCTCGCGAGCGCCGCGCTCGCCTCCGCGTGACGGCCTCGCCGAGACAGCGCGCGCGCCCGCGCCTCGATGACCTCGATCCGCTCCTGCCCCACGGAGAACCGGGCAGACCGCGCCTCCAGCTCGTCCCACTCCTCGGCGCTCGCCTCCCGCGTCGCCAGGTCGATCATCGACCAGTGCACCTCTTCCGCGGGGGCCATCGCCATGTCCTCGCGCCCCGCCGCCGCGGCCTTCGCCTGCTGAGCCCGGATCGCCTCGATGAGCTCGCGCGCCCTGCTCTCCTCGCCGCGGTAGAGGAGCACCCTCGCCAGGAGCAGACGCACCACCGGCCGCGCGTCCTCCCCGCGCTGCTGGCGCTCGAGCGCCACGGTCCGCTCCACGTGGGGCGTGGCCGCGTCCAGGGCGCCCATCAGGTAGAGATACTCGCCCAGGTTGAACTCGCTCACGAGCTCCAGCATCCCGAGGCCCAGCTGGCGCGAGATGGTGAGCAGGCGGCACAGATCCGCGATCATCCCCTCGGTGTCCCCCTGGCAGGCTCTGAGCAGCGCCCGGCCGTTGAACGCCGGCCCGAGGTGCAGGAGATCGCCGCGCTCCTCGCACATGTGGATCGCCCGATCCAGCGCGGCGCCTGCCTCGTCCAGCTTTCCCAGCCCCGGGTAGATGGCGCCCAGGAGGAGCAGCGACACGACGAGCGTCTCGTAGCCCTCGTCGCCCAGCCCCTCTGCCTGCGCCGCCGCGCGCTCGAACTGTTGCGCCGACTCCTCCTCCCGGCTCTCACGGTGCAGCGAGCGCGCCACCCCCATCGAGAGCCGCGCCGCCAGCGCGGGCGGCAGATCGCCGCGCGCGAGCGCCCCCGCCCCCTCCACGCGCTGCTTCGATCGACCGTAGTCGTCCATCCAGTCGAGCGCCGTGGCCTCGTCGAGCAGGATCTCGATCTGCTCGATCACGTCGCCCTCCAGGGTCGCCATCGTGCGCGCGCGATCGAGATCGCCGAGCGCGTCGTGGTAGCGGCCCAGGCGGTAGCGCATCAGCCCCCGGCCCCGGTACGCCTTCCTCCGCCGCACCCCGGGCGCCTCGACAGGCTGCGCGAGCGCCCGGCTGTAGTAGAGCTCCGCCTCCACGTAGGCGTGCCGCGCCCGCGACCGCTCGGCGAGCTCCAGGTAGGCGTCCTCCGCGACCGTCGCGAGCCCCGCCTCGGCCGCGTGGTGCGCGATCCTGAGCCGCCGCTGCTCCCGGCCCTCGTGGGCCGCCTCGCGGTGGTGCTCGTACGCTGCCAGGTGGATCCGCCGCCGCTCGGCCTCGGCGACGTCCTGCGCCACCGCCTCCCGCACCAGCGCGTGCCGGAAGCGCAGCCGATCTTTCCGATCGCCGACCAGCACGCCCACCTTCAGCAACCGCTCGGTCCCGACGCGCGCATCGAGCGGGAAGGCCGCGCCGTCGCCGCGGAGATCCAGCTGGCGCAGCACGCCCGCGATCTCGTCGATCGACACCTCTGCGCCGAGCAGCGAGACGAGCCGCGCGTGCGCCCCGAGCGCCGGCCCGAGCGCAGCGATCTCCGCGTGCGCCAGCGGATCGAGCGACGGCAGCACAGGGAGGCGCTCGAGCTCGTCGGTCGCCAGATACCACGCGTCACCCCGCAGGTGCCGGCGCAGGATCCCCTCGCGCTTGAGCCCGTGCACGAGCTCCACGAGCAAGAGCGGCACCCGCTGCGAGCGCTCGAGCAGGCGATCGATCGCCGGCTCCGGCACGTCCCGCGCGGGCAGGAGCAGCCGCCTGCACAGCGCCCGCGCGCTCTCGTCGTCCAGCGGCTCGAGCCGCAGGGCCTCGTGTCGCGCGGCGCGCTCGCCCCAGGAGGGGTGCGCCTCGGCGAACGCCGGGCGCCCCATCGCGCAGATCCACAGCGGTGTGGCCTCGTCCGCGAGCGCCGCGTACTCGATCGCGGCGAGCGTCGCGTCGTGGGCGAAGTGCGCATCGTCGAGGAGGAGGATCACGGGCGACGCGGCCGCGCACTGGCGCAGGCACTCGCCCGCCGCCCGCACGCGCGCCGAGCGAAGCGCGCCGGGCGCGGCCCGGAGCGCCTCGAGCTCGGGGAAGATGTCGACGCCCGTCTGCTCGTCCACCCATCCGAGCGCCATCGCCAGCCCCAAGCGGAGCTCCTCGCCGAGCACGGCACCGAGCGACTCCGGGAGCGCCCCGCGGACGCCGCTCTCCGGGGGCTGCTCGGGCACGCAGAGCGCCTTGCGCACGAGCTCGTGGAGCGTCGCGTCCGACGCGCCGCTCGTGGGCTCTTGCCCGCGCAGCTCGATGATCCGGGCGTGCGGCAGGCGCTCGCGGAGCTGCTTGCCGAGCTCGACGAAGAGGCGGCTCTTCCCGTGACCGGGCCCGCCGGTCACCGAGACGACCGTGGGCTTCTTCATGCAGAGCGCCTCCTCGGCGCTCTGCAAGAGCTGCTCGAGGATGTCGCGACGGCCGACGAACCCGCCGGGGCGCGTCGCGTCCCGCGACTGCTCCTCGATGCCCGGCGGGAGCTCGTCGCCCGCTGTGGGGTGCGACGGCTCCGGGAGCGCGGCCGACGCCTCGGGCGTGAGGAAAGGCCCCAGCGGCCCGGCGGCGGACGGCCACCGCTCGGCGCGCGAGAAGAGCGGGCTCAGGAACCGCCGCGTCCCGTCCGGGCGCGCCTGGATCGACACGGGCGCAAGATCGATGAGGACCCGCGTGCACAGCCCGCGTCGCAGGAGCTCGTCGGCCGCCCGCTGCGCGCGGCGCGCGGGGCTCGCCGTCCCCTCCTGGCCGAAGACGCCCACGTAACGAGCGCCGGAGGCGTGCGCGAGCTCGCCGCCGAGCGCCAGGAGCCTGCGCTGCACCGCGATGCGATCGGCCGCGCTCTCGAAGAACAGGAGCCCCATCACGCGGCGCTCGATGCCGGCCCCGGAGCGCGACCCCTCCCGCACGCTCGCCGCGACCTCGTCCCGGAGCGCGCGCTCCAGCGCCACGCGGAGCTCGCTCGCGCTCGCGAACCGCTCGCTCCGTTCCTTGGCGAGGCAGCGGTGCACCACCTCCTCGACCGCCTGCGGCACGGCCGCGCTGGCCGACAGGCGCGGCGGTCTGCGGCTCCGGTGGTCCTCCAGCACCGCCGCGCGCGGCCCCCAGAACGGGGGCCTGCCCGCGAAGAGCTCGTACAGGATGACGCCCATCGCGTAGATGTCGGCGCGCGCGTCGAGATCGGGCCACCCGGCCGACTGCTCCGGCGCCATGTACTCGGCCGTCCCCACGGCGAGGTCCTCGTCCTGCCCGTCGTAGCGCCACCCCACGACGCGGGCGATGCCGAGGTCGATGAGTGTCGCCTTCGCCTCGTCGACGAGGATGTTCTCGGGCTTGACGTCGCAGTGCACGTAGCCGCGCGCGTGCACGGCCTCGAGGGTCGCGAGCGTCGCGAGCCCGAGCCGGGCGGCCTCCTCGATCCGCGGAGCAGGGCGCGCCGCGAGGCGGGAGGCGAGCGTGGGCGCGGCGATGTGCTCGATCACCGCGTAGGGCGAGCCGTCGTCCAGCGCCCCCCACGCGTGCACGGCCGGCACGTGGGGGGCGCCGATGGCCGAGAGCGCCTCGACCTCATCCCGGAGGCGCTGGCCTGCGCCGCGGCGATCGGCGCGCGCGAGCTTGATGGCCACGCGCGCGCCGCCGCCCTCCGGCTCGGCCTCGAAGACGAGCCCGAAGCCGCCCTGCCCCAGCGTCCTGCGGGTCCAGTAGCCGGGGAAACGAGGCAAAGCGACGGGGACGACCTCCGTGATCTCCGGAGGAATCGACGACTGGCCGGACGGCGTCCGAGCGGACTGCGCGCACTCGGGGCACGCGCCCTGATTCCGCCGCCCGCAAGCCGGACAGCGCCCCCCTTCCCGGGTCGCGCGTTCAGGCTCCTCGTCTCGCAGGGCTTCCGAGCGCATTCCGCTCCTAGGGGGCGGGCGTCAAGAACGTGGTCACCACCTGGTCCGTGCGCACATAAGGGCTGACGAAATAGTTCGTGATGCACCCCCTGAAGAAGCCGGCGTTGGTGTCGACCCCGTTGCACAGCTGATTGCACGAGCCCCAGATCACCATGGATCCGCACTGCTGCCAGGTGACTTCCCCGGTGGTAGGGTCGGTCTCGACGTGGCCGGCCGCGCAGTCGCGTTGCACCTGTCGCGCACGAACGTAGCCCACCGAATCGTAGCAGGCGCCCAGGTAGGGCGTCGCGGCGAACAGGTTGCCCCAGAACGCGCCCTCTCTCACCGGATAGGCCGCGCGCTCCGCCCAAGTCGACGTCAGCTCGTTGTTTCGAAGGGAGATGTTCACCGAAACACCGTACCAGTTTACCCGCGCGGCGATGCAGGCCGAGATCTGATGCTGGACATATGTATCGTTACTGATGGGGCTGGTCGCCCACCAGTGCGCGTAGCCGAGATCGCCGCGGTACAACTCCGGGTGGGCGACCCCGCTGCTGTCGGTCCATGAGAACGCGAACGTCTGGTCGGGGCGCAGAGAACAGCTCACGATATAGCGCATGAGCTCCCGCGCCAGGGCGCCGTTCGTTCCCGGACTCTTGATGGTCGCCAGCGCGGTCGGGTTCAGCGCGGTCGGGTTCAGCGCGTTCGGGGTCAGGCCGTTCGGGGTCAGGCCGTTCGGGGTCAGGCCGTTTGGGGTCAACCCGTTCCAGAGGTAGCCGTTGTTGGCAACGAGCTCGCTCTCGGCTTCCCCGACGAGCTCCTCCGCCTGCTCGTCGATCTCGGCGCCGATGCAGGCAGCGGTAAGCAGAGGTAATGCGAAGACCGCGACACTTCGTGAACAGCAAAGAACCATGATGGTCCCCCTTTTCATCGCCGCGATTTGGCGTTTAAGGTCGAGTAGCCGCAAAGTTTAAGTTACCATTTCGAAATGCTTCTGCATAGCGCTTTAGTAAAGGATGCGTTCGATCCAGAGCGCTCGCTGGCAGCAGAGCTGTAACGCGCCGCGACGCATCGCGACGCACGGCGCGGAGGAGCAGATGAGCGACGAAGAGGACGAGACCAGGCCGTTTTCGGATTTCGAGAGGTCGTCCGCGCGCGGCGAGTTCCCGCCGGGCACCCTGGCGGGCGAGTACATCCTCGAAGGATTCATCGCGCGTGGCGGCTGCGGTGTGGTCTACGGGGCGAGGCACGTCCGATCGGGCAGGCCCGCCGCGGTCAAGGTGCTGAGCGAGGCGGTGGCGCACTCTCGCCGCGTTGTCGATCGGTTCGCACGCGAGATCGAGGTGCTGCGGTCGATATCCCACCCGAACATCGTGGAAATCTATGCGGTAGGTGAGCTGAACAACTATCAGCCATTCTATGTCATGGAGCGCCTCGATGGCCAGACTCTCGACGCGCTGATCCGGTCCCAGACGCGGCTCACGCCGCGCGAGACCCTGGAGCTGATGGAGCCTGTGTGCGCAGCGCTAGCAGCCGCGCACACAGCGGGCATCGTTCACAGGGATGTGAAGGCGAGCAACATCTTCATCTGCTCGAGCCCGCCACGTACCGTGAAGCTGCTCGATTTCGGTATCGCAAAGATGATGGCGCCCGAGGAGGGGTCGACATGGCTCACCACCGCCGGACGTATGCCCGGGACGCCATCCATCATGGCTCCAGAGCAGATCCTCGGCGGTCCTATCGATGCGCGGGTGGACGTCTATGCGCTTGGCGTCCTCCTTCATCGTATGCTGGTGGGCCGGTTACCGTTCCACACACACGACATGGACGAGATGGTGCGGAAGCACCTGGAGGAGCAGCCGCTGCCCCCGAGCCTGCGGGTCCCGCTGCCCATCGAGCTCGACGCGGTGGTGCTGCGGTGCATGGAGAAGCGGCGGGAGCGGCGCTTTGGCTCGGTCGAGGAGCTGATGCGCGCCCTCAGGGACGCCATCGGCGGGCCCGCGTCGGGCATGCCGAGCGGGCCCGACCCGACGCACCCCGCGGTGGCGGTCTACCTGGAGGTCCGGACCCGCGGCGACGCCGGCGAGCTGGACGACGCGCTGACCTTCGACATCGGTCGGGTGCTCGACATCGCCGAGTCGCAGCTCTCGCGCGCAGGCTTCATCCTCGCGTCGATCACCGGCAACGAGGTGCTCGGCGTTCGCCTCCTCCCGGCAAACGCAGCCGAGGCGCTGCGGGAGCGGCGCGCGGCGATCGAGCTCGCGACCACCGTGCACCGGGCGCTGACCCAGCGACCGGAAGCGGACCCGCGCCTGCACGTCAACGTGTGCGTGCACGCGGACGACGTGCAGGCCCACCTCTCGCCGCAGCCCGAGATCACCGGGGGCGCGCTCATGTGCGCGGGGCACTGGGCTCCGGCCGACGACGTGCAGGGGGTGTTCGTGACGCCGAGCGCGAACGCGGGCCTGCTGGACGACGAGCCGACCCCCACACGCCGCACGTAGCCACGAGCCGCGACGAAAGAGAGCGCCCTCGATCGCGGGCGCGTCAGCGCCGCGATCGAGGGCGGGTGATCCAGCGCGCGAACGTCGACAGCCCGCGGGTGCCGGCGCTGACGTTCGCCGCGGGCGCGGTCGACACGAGGCCGCCGACGGCCACGAGCGCGCAGGCCGCGAGCAGCTGGGCGCTCGCCTCGGCGTGGCCGGCGACGCAGAGCAGCAGCGTCGAGAGGATCGGCGCGCCGTAGGACAGCACCCCGAGCTGCGGCACGTCGCCGTGCTTCGTCGCGTGATCCCACGCGAAGAACGCGACCCCCACGGGGCCGAGCCCGAGCGCGAGCAGGCCGAGCGCCTCTCCGGCCGTCGGCACGACCGTGCGCTCGAACGCGAGGTGCCCGGCCAGGCCCAGGGCGGCCGTCGCGGCGCAGGAGCCTGCGATGGCGTCGGCAGGGACCTCGGCGAAGCGGCGCTGGAGCACCGAGTACGTCGACCAGAGGAGCGCGCAGCCGAGCGCGGCCAGGTAACCGGGCATGTGTGCGGCGCTCAGGCGGACGGCGTCCCCGCCGGCGACGAGCGTCCAGACGCCCGCGAGCCCGAGCAGCGCCCCGACCACGTGCCCGCCGCGCAGGCGCCCGCCGGGGAGCGCCGCCGAGAGCAGGACGATGAGCAGCGGCCACAGGTATGAGATGACGCTGACCTGCACGGGCGGCGCGGCGGAGAGCGCATAGAAATAGAGGGCGTGATAGCCGAACAGGCCGCCCACGCCGAGGATCCAGCTGCCGAGCGGCTGGCGCAGCGCGCCGAGGCCGCCCCCGCCGCGCCGGGCGAGCCGCGCCGCGCCGAGGAGCGCCGCGAGAGCGAACGTCGACGAGAGCACCTGGAGCGGCGGCAACCGGCGCACCGCGGTCGAGAGCAGGGCGAGGCTGCCCCAGAGCCCGATCGCCGCGACGCCCGCCAGGGTGGCGGCTCGCCGCGAGGGGCGCGCCGCTGGCGTCGCAGCCATCACCGCGTCCGACAGGGCGTCGCCGTGCGTCGTGTCCGACATGGCGCCGAGCATGGCGCGCCGGCCGGCCGCCGTCTTGGCTCAGGCTCCGGCGTCGTGTGCCGGGACTACGGGCCCGCGCCGCAGCGACATTCACCCGCGCCCCGGCTCGCTGTGCCCAGGCTGCGCGCCAGCAGCGCGACTACGCTCGCCCGCGCCGCGGCTCGCCCCGACGCTCGGCCCGGACCGCGCGACGCAGGGCCGCCGGGGTCACGCCGCGGCGGCGCCGCAGGCTGCGGGTCAGGCAGCTCTGGTCGGCGTAGCCGCAGCGGATCGCGATCTCCGCGATCCCGAGCTCGGTGCGGGACAGCAGGTCGGTCGCGCGCGCGAGGCGCAGATCCGCGATGCGCTCCTGCACCGTCGTCCCGAGGACCGTGCGGAACAGATGGTGGAGGTGCCCCGGGCTCAGCTCCGCCCGCGCGGCCACGTCCGCGACGGTGAGCGGCTCGTGCGCGTGGTCCTCGAGGAAGCGCAGCGCACGGCGCAGCTTCTCCGGGGCGCGCGTCGGGCCGAGCGCGCCGAGCGCGCCGCTCGCCCCGCGCTCGGCCAGCGTGAGCACGAGCAGCCCCGCCCACCGCCGGCGCAGCGCGACCGAGCCGCCCCGGTCGAGCTCGTCCGCCGCGGTCCGGACCAGGTGCGCGGCAGCGGCGTCGAGGGCGATCGACCCGCCGGCGATCCGCTCGAACCACGGCGCGGCGCCGAGCGCTTCCGCGGAGGCGGGCGGCACATCGATGACGAGGAAGCGATTCCGGTCCGGCGCCGCGAAGGCGTGGCGGGTTTCGCACGGGACGAGAGCGCCCGAGAGCCCGGATGCCATGAGCTCTCGACCGTCCATCGAGAGCGCTATCGCGCCTTCCAGAGGCAAGACCAGCTGGTGGTGCGCGTGGCGGTGCGCGACCACCTCGGCCGAGTATCGCCGGACACCGAGCTCGACCTCATCCATGGCGCGCCATGATCTCACGCGCGGCGCGCGCGCGCCATGGGCCCTCGGGCTCCCTACACCTCGCCGGCGCTCCCGCCGGCGCGGCGCGCGGGACGCAGCGCGCGCGGGACGCAGCGCGCCGCGGGGCGGAGCTCACCGGCAGGGCGGGCCGTACAGGGCCGCGGCGCCGCGCGCGTCGTGCTCCGTCAGGTCGAGGTCGCCCCAGTTCGTGCCGTTGCACCACGGATAGTGCATCACCGAGCCCGCGTCGTACGGCGTCAGGGCGCGCCAGCCGCCGTCCTCGAAGCAGGCGCCCGCCTCGGGCCGCGTGTGCTCGTGCCGGAACCCGAGCGCGTGGCCGAGCTCGTGCCGCAGGACGCCCGTGAGCGTCCAGAGATCCAGCGGGCCGAGGGCGGTCGAGTTGATGAGGAGATTGCGCGCGCGGCGCGAGCTGTCGGGGAAGAACGCGCGCGCGTAGTACTGCTGCCCCTCGACCGGGCGCACGTCGAAGACGACCCTCTTGTTGCGCGCATCACACGCGTCGTCCTGGTCCGCGCGGTGAACGAAGCGGACGCCCGCCACCTCCTCCCACGCCGCGGCGGCGCTCTCCATCGCGGAGACCACCGCGCCATGGTCGTCACCGAACGCCTCGCTCACGCAGTAGCTGAGGTTCCGCTTCTCCCTGTCGCTCCACCTCACGTCCCTCCCACGGCTCTGATCGACGATGAGCGCTCCGCGCTGGACGTGGCGCTCGTAGAACCGCTGGAGCCCGTCGAGGCCCTCGACGGGAATGTCGCCATCGACGATGTAGATGCCGCTCTCCGGCTCACGATAGGCGCGCGCCTCGAACTCGTCGAAGCTCACCTCTGTATCGCCGACCTGCTCGGAGATCTCCTCTCCCCCAGGCGCGCCGGCGGCGCACCCGACCGACGCGAGCGACAGGACGAGGAGACCAAGAGACTTCGTGGACAGATGACTCATCATACAAGTACCTCTCGTTCATGCCTTTCCCTCTCGGGTCAGGCGAGGGCGCGCAGCACCGCAGTGAGCTCCGCCGGACGGCGCCACGGGACCCCCACGGCGGGTCGGGCCGACTCGACTGCTGGTACGGACGCGGATGGCGTCCGGTTTCGCTGTCCGATATTGGCAAGCGACGTGCCGCACGCGCGATGGCTTGACTTTGCGGTCCAGAGGTCAAGCGCGGAGCGATGGAGTCCACACGTGTGGAGCGGGCGCTTGCGCACCTGTGCAAGGACTTGCGTATCGAGATCGAAGCAGCGCGCGCCGCCGGGACCGGCTCGACGCGGTGGATCGATCGGGCTTCGTCCCGCCGTCGTGCAGCTTCCATCGCGCGAACAGCGTCGAGCGTCGTGATCGTGCGCCGCGCGGGGTGGCGCGCCCGCGCCCGGTGGCGACCCCCGCGGGGGGCGCGCGCCGGCGGCTCGAGCTCGCCGCGCGCGACGGGCAGTGGGCGCTCTTCTCGGTGCGGCGCCGACGCGGCGCAGGGCGGGGAGCGAGGGAGAACCCTGACTGGAGGAAATCGCCGGCCCGCCTGCTCCTCCGGCAGAGGGGGCTGCGCGCCCCGCCGCGCCCGCGCCGCGCGTTTCGCTGGACGAGCGGCCGCGGCTCGCCAATCCTTGGGCGCATGAAGCTGACCAGCATCGCCGCAGAGACCGTGCAGATCGCGAGTCGCGGCGAGTACATCGCGCCCTCGGGCGCGACCGTTCGCATCCGCGACCGCGTGCTCGCCGCGGTGAAGGGGACCGTGCTTTACCGGCCCGGATCACTCGACGCCTGGGAGCCGAAGGAGCGCCTCGATCGCCCGACGGCGATCGAGGTCACCGGCGAGACCACCGGGGCGGCGGGGCGGAGGCTCATCGAGCAGGAGGGCGAGGCCCGCGTCATGGCCCTCAACTTCGCCTCCGCCAAGAACCCCGGGGGCGGGTTCCTGCGCGGGGCCAAGGCCCAGGAGGAGGACCTCGCCAGGTGCTCGGCGCTGTACGCGTCCCTGGTCGAGCAGCGCGAGTATTACGACCAGAACCGGGCCTGCGGGAGCTTTCTCTATACCGACCACATCATCTACTCGCCGGACGTGCCGTTCTTCCGCGACGAGCAGCACGCCCTGCTGGACCGGCCGTTCGCGCTGTCGATCCTCACGGCGCCGGCGCCGAACGCCGGCGAGGCGTTCCAGCGCGATGACGCCACGGACCAGGAGATCCGGGCCACCCTGGAGCGCCGCGCGGACATGGTGCTCGCCGCGGCGGGCGCGCACGGGCACCGGTGCCTGGTCCTCGGGGCGTGGGGGTGCGGCGTCTTCCGCAACGATCCGCGCGAGGTCGCCGACGTCTTCGCCCAGTGCCTCGAGCGCCCGCGCTTCCGCGGCGCGTTCTCGCGCGTGGTGTTCGCGGTGTACGACCGGGGCGCCGATCGGCCGAACTACCGGGCCTTCCAGGAGCGGTTCGCGCAGGCGTAGGCGCGTACCGCCGCCGGCGCCTCCGATCCCGCGCGCGCCGCCACGGCCCCGCGCGGATCACACCGTGGGATCCCCACCCCAGAGCTGCGCATACGTCGCGCGACGTCGCGCCCCCCGCCTACCTCCACCGCCAAAATCGAGGACTCGCCCCTTCCGCCGGGTCCGTTTCGAATTGTCGGGTCGCGATCGAAGAGCGAGAGTCATGGCTCCGACTTGAGGACGATCGACGACAGGCTCGCCGCGCTCCTCGTCGCGGCCGTCTTCTCCGCGTCACCCCTGCTCCTCTGCGGGTGCGCGTCGACCGCGCCCGCGCCGCGGGCCGTCGCGCGGGGGGCCGCGGCGCCGCTCGACCAGCGCTTCGCCAGCGAGCCCGCGCCGGCGCCGCGCTTCCTCGATCCGGAGCGCGGGCGGAAGCTCCGCGCGGCGGCGGCCGGCGTGCAGGCGCTCGCGCGGCGCGCCGCGGAGAGGGAGCGCTTGCCGGCGCTCGCGCTGGGCGTCGTCATCGACGAGGAGCTCGCGATCCAGGCGGTGCTCGGCGTGCGGGACGCCGCGGCGGGCGGAGCGGTCGACGAGCACACGCGCTTCCGCATCGGCTCCGTCACCAAGCCGCTGACCGCGGCGGCGATACTGCGGCTCCGCGACGAAGGGCGGCTGTCGATCGACGCCCCGGCGGCGCGCTACCTGCCGGCGCTCACCGGCGTCGTCTACCCGACGCGCGACGCGCGGCAGATCACGGTCCGGGACCTGCTCACGCACAGCTCCGGCCTGCCGCGGCTCGGGGTGTTCCCCCCGGCGTCGACGTCGCGCGACGTCACCGAGCGGGAGATCCTGGCCACGCTCGACGGCTTCGGGCTCGAGAGCGCGCCGGGCACCGCGACCTCCTACTCGAACCTCGGCTATTCGCTCCTCGGGCTGATCGTCGCGCGCGCCGCCGGCGTGCCGTACCGGCGCTACATGAGCGACGCGGTGCTCGGGCCGCTCGGCATGCGCGACGCCGCCTGGGACCCGTCGCAGGTGCCGCCCGGCGCGCTCGCGTCGCCCCACGCGCGCGGCGTCGACGGCGTCGACGACGGCGCCGTGGCGCCGATCCAGCCCTGGCGGCTCGGGGCCTCCGAGGCGACCGCGGGGCTCTACGCGAGCCTCGCCGACATGGGTCGCTTCGTCGGGTTCGAGCTCGCCGCCTGGCCCGCGCGCGACGCGCCCGAGGCAGGGGCCCTGCGGCGGAGCACGGTGCGCGAGTCGCACCTGATGGCGCGCAACGGCTCGGCGTTCCCGGCCGGCGGCGGCGACGACGGCCCCGGGCTCGGCTGGCACGTGCGCGAGGACTGCGACCTCGGCCACGTGGTCTTCCACAATGGCCTGATCGACGGTTTCTCCGCGTCGGTGACGCTCCTCCCGCAGCGGGGCGTCGGCGTCGTCGCGCTCGCCAACGTCGCCGGCGCCGATCTCGAGTCGCTCAACGCGGACGTGCTCGGCCAGCTGGCGGCGACCGGCGCCATGGAGGCGCGCGTCGCCCCGCCCTCCCCGCCCGTGCGCCGCGCCGCTCAGGCCGTCGCCTCGGTCATCGGCCGCGCGCGCACGGGGGCGCTCGATCGCAGGCTCAGGCCCGGCTGGTTCCCCGAGGCTCACCTCGCCTCCCTGCGAGAGGCGCTGCGCGACGCCGGCGCGCGGGTGGGGGCGTGCGCGCTCGACGGCTCCGCCGTGGTGGAGAGCGCCACGGCGGCGCGCTTCGGCCTGCGCTGCGAGCGCGGCGCGCTCTCGCTGGCCGTGCGCGTGGACACCTCGCCGGACGCGCGGATCACGTCGCTCAGCGTGGAGGAGCAGACGGGGGCGATCGGCCGGGAAGCCCCCGGCCCGCGCGACCGCCCAGCCCGCTGCCGCTGAGCGATCTGCAGCCCGGTGGGTTCGCCACTCCTGCTAGTGTAACCGCGCCCATCGTCCCGGGCGTCGAACCGTCCCCCTCACCTCGCGGAGACCCGCTTGAAGCACAACGACGTGGTGGTTTTGATCCTCGGCGGAGGCGTAGGAAGCCGCCTCTACCCGCTCACCAAGCTGCGCTCGAAGCCAGCGGTCCCGACCGGCGGCAAGTACCGGCTGGTCGACATCCCGATCAGCAACTGCCTCAACTCGGGGTTCAACCGCATCCACATCCTCACGCAGTTCAACTCGGTCTCGCTCCACAACCACATCACGCAGACGTACCGATTCGACGTCTTCTCCGCCGGCGCGGTGCAGATCCTCGCGGCCGAGCAGACGCCGACCCACAGCGACTGGTACCAGGGCACCGCCGACGCCGTCCGCAAGCAGCTCGTCGAGGTGAAATCGCCGAACCCGCGGGACGTCATGATCCTCTCGGGCGATCACCTCTACCGCATGGACTACGAGCCCTTCCTCGAGCACCACCGCGAGACCCGGGCCGACGTCACGCTCGCCGTCCGCCCCGTCCCGACGGCCGAGGTGTCGCGCCTCGGCATCGTGGACACCGACGACACGGGGCGGGTGGTCAGGTTCATCGAGAAGCCGAAGGACATGAAGCTGCTCGACAACGTGCGGCAGGTGCCCGATCCGGCGACCCCGTGGCTCGCCTCGATGGGCGTCTACATCTTCAGCGCGAAGGCGCTCTACGAGATGCTCGAGCACGACAACGCCTCCGACTTCGGCAGCCACATCCTCCCCCGGGCGCTCGACACCCATCGGATGATGACCTACACGTTCGACGGGTACTGGGAGGACATCGGCACGATCCGCAGCTACTACGAGGCCAGCCTCGCGCTCACGGACTCCGATCCTCCGTTCTCGTTCTACGACCCGCAGCGGCCGATCTACACGCGCCCGCAGTTCTTCCCCCCGGCCCACGTCACCGCCGGCTCGGTCCTCGACCAGGTGCTCCTCGCCGAGGGGAGCCGGATCATCGAGTCGAAGATCTCCCGGTCGGTCGTCGGGCAGCTCTCCTCCATCGGGCCGCACGTCTCCATGTCGAACACGGTCATGATGGGCGCGGACTACGAGTCGCTGTTCCAGGCCCACGGCCCCGAGAGCACGCGGGGTCTGCCGCCCATCGGCATCGGCCGGGGGTGCACGATCGACGGCGCGATCATCGACAAGAACGCGCGCATCGGCGACGGGGTGGTGATCCGCAACATCCCCGACCGGCCGGACAGCGACGCCCCGTACTACGCGGCCCGGGAGGGCATCGTGGTCGTCCCGAAGAACGCCGTCGTCCCGCCGGGCACGGTCATCTGAGCGCGGGCCGCGCCCCGGCCGCCGAGGGGACGGCGGCTGGGCGCGCGGGCGGGAGGGGCGCGCCGCGCGGCCAGGCTGTAGGTAGGTAGGCAGAACGCCGCCGCGGCGCCCGGCCACTCGCCCCTCGTCGGCTGGGCCCCGGTCTGGTAAAGAGCGCCCTTATGCGAATCTGCATCCTCGGCGCCACGGGCCTTGTCGGCCGCGAAACCATCACCCTCATCGCGCGGGCCTGGCCCGGCGCGACGCTCGCCCTGTTCGCGAGCCGGGACCAGGAGCTCACCCTCGACGGCAAGTCGTACGAGGTGCTCGGCGCGTCGCGCCTCGAGACGCAGGACGCCCCCCGCGGAGACCTCGCGTTCGTGGCCCTGGATGACGATCACAGCAAGCGGTACGTCCCGCGGCTCGTGGAGCTCGGGTACCGCGTGATCGACAAGAGCAACACGTACCGCGCCGACCCGAAGGTGCCGCTCGTCGTCGCCGGGGTGAACTCGAGCATCGTCGACGACTCGGTCCGGCTCGTGGCCAACCCGAACTGCACGACCATCCCGCTGATGCTCGCGCTCTCGCCCCTGCGCCGGGAGTTCGGGCTGAGCGCGGTCACGGTGAGCACGTACCAGGCGGTCAGCGGCGCCGGCATCGCCGCCCTGGACTCGTTCCTCGCGGACGCGCGCGACGGCTTCCAGGCCCTCGATCGCCTGGGCCTGCCGTTCAAGCCGTCGGGCTACGCCGGCAACACCGTCCCGCACAACGGCGGCACCGACGAGAGCGGCTTCTCCTCGGAAGAGCGGAAGCTCATCTTCGAGAGCCGCAAGATCCTGAGCATGCCGGAGCTCGGCGTCTCCGCGCAGTGCTGCCGGGTCGGCGTCGCGGTCGGCCACTACGAGAACGCGTGGGTCACGTTCGATCGCCCGGTGGATCTCGAGCGGGTCGCGAGCATCCTGGGCGATCCGGCGAAGTCGCCCTTCGTGAAGCACCTGCCCGGCGCCGCCGGCGAGGGCCTGAGCGCGCTCCACTGCGTGCACGACCGCGACCTCGCGCTGGTCGGGCGCATCCGCCCCGATCACCGGGACCGCGACCGGAAGAGCGTCTGCCTGACCGTGGTCGGGGACAACCTTCGGCTCGGCGCGGCCACCAACGCGGTCCGCGCCGCGACGCGCTGGTTCCCGAGCGCCGATCGGGACCTGCAGGCCCCCTGACGGCAGACGATGCAAGCCACCCAGCCCCTCATGATCCTCGTCGCCGGGCCGTATCGCTCGGGCACGGGCGATGATCCGGTCCTGATCGCGGCCAACGTTCGCGCGATGAACGACATGGCGGTGCGCCTCTTCCGGGCCGGCCACCTCCCCGTCCTCGGCGAATGGTTCGCGCTGCCGCTCATCGAGCACGCCGGGTCGCGGCAGATCGGCGACGAGATCTTCAATGAGATCTTCCATCCCGTCGCCCGCCGGCTCGTCGCGCGCTGCGACGCTTGCCTGCGGATCGGCGGCCCCTCGAAGGGAGCCGACGAGATGGTCGAGCTGTCCCGCTCCATGGGCAAGCAGGTCTTCTTCAGCTTCGACGAGGTGCCGGGCTGCGCCTAGCCGCGGCTGGCCACACGAGAGACACGTGGGAGGCGCACGAGACGCCGCGGCGGCGCGGTCTCTTCAGGGCTCGGACCCCGGCCAGCCAGCGCCGACAGGGAGCGCCTGCACGTCGGGGAAGAGCATGTAAATACGCTTTCCATTCCACGTCTGCCCGTGGGGCGGCGAGGGCGCGGCCGCGGCGACGCTCGCGCGCACCGCGCGCCCGAGCGCGGCTGCGCCGTCGAACGCCTGGCTGAGCGCCGCGAGCGCCTGCGCCAGCTCGGGGAGCGACGCGTCGCCCGACGTGCCCCGCGCGACGAGGGCGTCGACCTCGCGGCTGCGCACGCCGAAGTCCGACGGCAGCGGGTGCGCGGGCTGCGCCGTGACCGCGGCGTGGAGGAACTGGCGCTTCGCCACGCCGCCCGCCTCGCCGAAGCCCACGACGAGCTCGAAGAGCGCCGACGCGACGCCGAAGCCTGGCTCCACCTCGCCGGGGTCGTGGGGCTGGGAGACCCTGATTCCCAGATCATCGAGGTACTCGAACCCCGTATGGCTCAGCGCGGCCGAGCGCTCCGTCTCGGGCAGGGGCGGCGCGACCCGCACCTCGCCGCTCTCGAAGACGATGACGCGCGCGTACGTGAAGCGCGCGTGCGGCACCGCGAGCCGCACGCGCGCGAGCTGCGCCGCGACCTCCGCCGCCGCGCCGATCTCGAAGCGGGAGCCCGGAAGGTGGCGCGCGATGCCCGCCAGCGTCATCCCCGCCGCGTCGGGCCAGGGGCACACGGCGACGTGCCGCGGGAGGGCCTCCGCCTCGCCCGGCGCACACACGCGCTCCAGCCCGAACGAGGCGGGGGCGAGGAGCGGCGGCCGCTGGCCCTCCATCCGCCGCAGATCGCCGAACAGCCAGGCGCGGTTCTCCCCGTGGTGCTCGGGCGCGAGCATCCGCGCGCCGACGAGCAGCGCGACGGTGCCCCCGGCGCGCGCGAGCCATGCCTCGGGCACGGAGAGGTGCTCGTACAGGAAGGCCTCGACGATGAGCTGCCACTCGCGGGGCGGCTCGGGAGGCAGGGGAGCGGCGGTACGGTACATGGCGGGTGCGGGGCTTCGAACAGCAGCGCGCTCGGCCCCGGATGCACACACGAGACGGGGGAGCTCGTGAAGCAGCGTATCCAAGCCGGGAGCGCCGCGGAACACGGCAGCGCGCCGCTGCCGCCGATCGGCGAGCGCGCTGCCGTGCGAGCCATCGGGCGCGCCGGCGGCTCCGGGCGCCATCGATGCGGGCGGCTGGGGAAGCCTCGAGCCTCGATCCGGTGACGAGCAGTACTGCAATCGTGCGCTTGCACGCGAACAGCGCGTCGCCGGTCGAGAGCGGTGATTGGTCTTGCCCCCACGTCGACACCCTCCTGGCGACGGCCGTCCTGTCGACGCTCGACGCTGCCCCTCGGGGGTCCGGGCGCCGGGCCCCGAGCGCGAGCGCGGAGCAGGGGGCGCCAGGTCTCTTTCACCGTCCGGAGCTTGGAATGAAGACTCGATTGCGCACCATCTCAGCGATACCCGCAACCCTCATCGGATTGCTCATGGCAGCGGCCTGCGGCTCGGACGCCGGCAGCGACCCGGAGAGCGGCGGCGGCGGCTCGGCGACGGGGGGCTCGCCCGAAAGCGGCAGCTCGGCGACGGGGGGCTCGCCCGAAAGCGGTGGCTCTGGCGCGGGCGGCGGCGTCGCGAGCGGCGGGACGTCGGGCGCCGGCGCGGCGGGCTCGGGAGGCTCCGCCGCCACGAGCAGCACCGGCAGCGGAGGCGCGGACTCCGGCGCGGCGAGCACCGGCGGGAACGGCGCCGGAGGCGCGGGCTCCAGCGTGGCCGGAGCGGGCGGCAGCGGCGCCGGAGGGGCCGGAACGGGCGGCAGCGGCGGTGGTGACGCGGCGTATCCGTGCGACGGAGACACGAGCGGCTACAACGCCGTGGTGACCCGATCCGGATCCGACTGGATCGCGAAGAACGGCGCTCGCAACGTCTACAGCGGCGGCGACATGCGGGCCGCGATGCAGGCGGCGCTCGACAGCTTGAGCTCCGGCCGCACCAGCAAGCAGAGCGTCCTGGTCCAGGGCTCCGGGACCGTGGCCGCGAGCTCGAGGCTGAACGTGCCCAGCTACACCGTGCTCAACGTCTGCGGCACGATCGAGGTCACCGGCACCGGCTCCGGCGACAACGCGCCCATCTACGCGCGCGGCCGGACCGACATCGAGATCCCGAACGTCACGATCAGCGGCACCCCGCTCTACGCCATGTTCTTCCGCGACGTCGAGAACCTGCGCCTCGGCCATGTCGAGCTGCGCGTCTCGAGCGGACTCGGCGTCCGCATCGACAACCATGGGCGCTCGGACCGCGCCAACAAGGTGAAGAACATCGAGATCGACCATGTCCACGCCGAGGGGACCAGCTCTCACGCCGTCGAGACCTACGGCGTCGACGACATCCGCATCGGCACCGTCATCGCGCGCGACACAGGGGAATGCGGCCTCCTCCTGAACGACACGACCAACGCCGAGGTCGGGAAGGTCGACGCCGTGAACGCGGGCGCGGGCACCGGCTACGCGGCGTTCCGGCTCGCCAACCGCGCGGGGCGCATCGGCAGCGGCTACCCCACCAACATCCACGTCGGCCAGGTCATCGCCCGCGGCGGCGGGCGCGGGATCTTCTGCGTGTCCGAGAGCGGGGGCGTCACGATCGACCGGATCGATCTCGCCGACACCGGCAACAACGCGATCCTGATCGAGAACTGCCACAACGTGAACATCGCCGCCGAGTCCGGGACCGTCGACGGCGGCGGCGACATCCGCCTGGCCGCACGCGCCGAGTTCGCGAACTCCTCGGACATCACGATCCAGAACCTCACGATCACGGACACGGCCGTCAACGAGAACCCCTGCGCCGAGAACAGCACCTTCCGCAACCTCACGCTGGTGAACGCCCGCAACAACAGCTGCGATTAGAGCGGCGGTCACCCGCTTCGGATACGGGCCCATCTCGACGTTTTCGGTGCTCAGCGCACTGGAGTGCGCTTGCGCGCCGAAAACGCCGATCTGGGCCCGTCTCCTGTGCGGGTGACCGCCGCTCTGCTGCCGCTCTGCTGCGGCTCTGGATGGTGCAGAGGGGGGCGGAAAGCGCTGTAGAGCGGGGTGCACAAAGCTGGAGTCACAAAAGAGAACCGCCCGCAGGTCCAGGCCCGCGGGCGGTCTTCTTCGTCAGCGGCTCGGCCTACTTGAGGCGGGCCAGCATCTCGACCTTCTCGGTGTCCAGCCCCGTCCAGGTGCCCCAGCCCGACTTGTCCGCGTCGGTGTACTTGTGGTTGTAAATACCACCCGTATCACCCGACTCGGGGTTGATGGACCAGTACGTGAAGTCCGTCATCTTCTTCTTGATGAGGTAGTCCACGTACATGTTCTGCCACTCCCAGTCGTAGCGCTTGCCGGCAGGCAGGTGCGCCCACTGCTGGGCGAGCGGCGGATCCATCTCGTTCTTCGGCCAGTCCTTCACGCCGCCGAACTCGCCGGTGATCACGCAGAACTTCTGGTCGTGCAGGAACCCGAAGTGCTCGTCCCACTGCGCTTCCAGCTTCGCGACAGCCGCTGCGTTGCTCCGCTCCAGGATGAGCCCGCACCCGGCCTTGGCGGCCGCCTCGTCCTCGAGCCCGACGCACTCGGGCTTGGACTGATCGACGTGCTGCTTCTGAACGAACACTGCAGGCCCGTAGGTGTGGGGCGAGAAGCAGAGCCGATTCCGGGGGATCTGGATCGGATAGGCGGTCTGTCCGTAGAAGTTCTCACCCCAGTTCGGGTTGAGGTCGGGGTCGCCGTGGGGCTCCGGCTCCAGCGTCAGGCCGCTGGCGCCCGCGGGCTGGTGGCTGCCGGAAACGCCCTGGACCACCGCGATCATGTCGTCGTTCTCTTCGGCGATGACGTCGTAGCAGGCCTTGGCCATGTCCGCCCACTCGGGCCAGCTGTACTTCCACGGCTCGTTGAAGCAATCGACGCCGATGATGTTCTTGATCCCGAGCTTCTTGGGCAGCTGCGCGATCGTACGGATGTCCGCGAGCCACTTGTCGTAGTTGTAGGCGTCCTCGCCCGTGAGGCAGTTGTAGTCGTCCGCCTTGTAATCGTAGTTCTCGCGATCGCTGTCCACGTATTTCGGGGAATCGTCGAGCCTGCCCGCGCGCCACCCGAGGTGGTTCGAGCAGGAGTGGATGCCGATGATGACGTTCAGTTTGTTCTGGTCGGCCTGCTTGAGGAAGTCCTCCAGCGCCTCGAGGGCGTTGGCGTACGGGTAGACGCTCTCGTCGTTGTTCCTGATCCGGGGCTCGGTGGTGCTGTAGTTGCCGTCCGGGTGATTGGCGACCAGGGTCTGCGGCGCGATGGGGAGACGGATCGTGTTGAACTTGAGGTTGGAGCTGGTGAGCTCCTTCATCGTGTCCGCGATCGTGCGCGGGGCGCTGCTCTCCGCCCACCACATCGACCCGATGAAGAGCTCCATGGCGCCGGGACGCTCGAGATCGTCCTGTCCCTCGAGCCCGAACCAGTTGCCGCCGCGAACCTGGATCTCCGTGCCGTCCTGCGTCAGGCGGCCGTTGTCGAGGTTGACGCGGAACCTGCCGGTCGGCGAGCCGTCGGTGTCCGGCGTGGGCTTCGCGTCCGGGTTGCCGCTGCCGCTGCCGCTCGGGATTCCAGCGCCGGCGCCGCTGGTGTCGCCGCTGCTCGTCGAGCTGCCCGCGCCGGCGCCGTTGCCCACCGTGGTGCCCGCGCCGGCGCCGTTGCCCACCGTGGTGCCCGCGCCGGCGCCGTTGCCCACCGTGGTGCCCGCGCCGCTGCCGTTGCCGCTGCCCGCGCCGCCGGAGCCCGTCAGCCCACCCCCGGTCGCCGCGGTCGATCCATCACCACCGCAGGCGATGCCCATCAGAGCAAGGGCGGCGAAGGAACACAAGAAGATATGGCTTCTTCGGATTCTCATAGGTTCGTTCTTTCGTTAAGCACAAATTCAGAGCACGGCGCACTGCTTCGAGCGACAACCCCCACGGCTCGTCCGTAAGACAATCTCAGCCAGATAAACGGTTGGTCACGCTCTACAGTCGACCCTGCGCAGAATTCGCAATCAAGCAACACCGACGGGTTGCCAACCGGGCTCGCATGTTACCCGCCACCAAACAGAGGGTCAAGACGAGACGCATCCCCCGATGCCCGGACCGGTTATCGATAGGGCGGTGTTTTTCCCACGACGGTGGATCGCAGGAGGCGCTCTCCTCCAACGGGATCCTGCAGGAGCGCTGCACGAGCGGGCGACCACCACGAGGCGCTTGACTTTCGAATTGCACATCAATCGCCGGACCACCCGGGCGCCCTGCGCTCCCGGGGGGCGCGCAGCGTCATTCGATAGGTGCACAGCGTCATTCGACAGGTGCGCAGCGTCATCCATCCTGCGCACAGCGTCAAACTCGACGAAAGGGGACATCGGCAGAGCTCGTCAATGGAAAAGGCACGCTGAAAGACCACGACTCGCCACGATGCCTGTCACGGGGCACGCGACGCGTCGACGCGTCGACGCGCTGCTCCGGCCTTCATCGATCCTGACGGCGGCGGGTGTGCCGGCGGCTGAGCGGGTAACGCTACTCCCCTCCTCTTCCGCTTCCGCTTCCGCGTCCGCGGCCCTCGCCCTCCCCTCGCGGTCTCCGCCAGCGCTCCGGCAGGCGCACGAGGAGCAGCGCGAGCCCCGGCAGAAGCACCATCCCTGCGAGCAGCAGCAGGGAGGACGTGAGCCGCGCGGCCGAGGCGCCCACCGCGGCATAGGTCGCCGAGATGCCCAGGTTGGCCAGGGCCGTCACCGTGACGAAAGCGCAGAAGGGCATGCGGCCCGCGCCCGCGAAGACGAGAGACGCCTCAGCGAGCACGGGCACGCCGCGGAAGAGGAGCAGGAACCAGCGGCCGTGCCGCTCGGCGGCCCGCGTCAGGCGCGCGAGCTCCGCCTCGCCCACCATCCGCTGCAAGGCCGGCGCGCCCGCGCGCGCGCCGACCAGATAACCCAGCCCCGAGCCCACCATCATGCCCGCCCAGGAGACCGCCGTCCCGCGCCAGAAGCCGAGAAGCCCGCCCGCCGCCGTGCTCACCAGGCTCGATGGCACCGGCAGGACGATATCGCCGGCGAGCAATCCGCCGAGGACGAGCGCCGTCGCCGCGGGCGAAGGCGGCGCCGCGAGCAGCCTTCGCGCCGCGGCCTCGAGGCTGTCGGCGAAGAGGAAGAACGGCACGAGGATGACCAGGAGGAGCAGGCCGGAGAAGCCGGCCCACCCGGGCCAGGAGCGCCGGGAGCGCGCGGTCGCGCCGGGGAGGCGTGCGCCCCCCGGAGGACGGGTCGAGTCAGACGATCGCGACATGCAGCGCTCCAGGTCCGGTGACGGGCCGGCCGCCCTGCGAGGAGGAGCGAGCCAGCAGGCGCGCGAGTATACGTCCCTCACGCGGTCCGCCCTCGGGGGAAAGAGACGCTGGTTCAGGATTTGTCCACGCACAGGGGGAGTCGCCTTATTCAACAGCCCTGGAGACCGCGGCGCGCGCAGGAAGGGCTCGAATTCAGGGCACCCGCGTGGGAGACTGTCGCCAATTCACGCATCCCGAGAGGTCCCGGGCAACCGGAAGGAGCAGGTCATGCGTCCTCGATCTTCGTGGCTTGGTTCAACCATTTTCATCACGAGCTGCGCCGCCCTGGTGGCGAGCTGCTCTGCGAGCGCCGACCGCCCTTCCGGAGGCGGTGGCCCCGGTGGCGGCGGGGACAATCCCACCACGACGACCGGCGGCGATCTCGGCGACGGCGACACCACGGGGAGCGGATCGGACATCGGCGACAGCGACAGCGCGTACCGTTGCGGCGACGGGGGCCTGACCAACGACGAGGCGTGCGACGACGGAAACACCGTGGGGGATGACGGCTGTGCGGCGGATTGCCGCTCGGTCGAGCTCGGCTGGTCGTGCCCGCTGCCCGGGGTCGCTTGCACGCGTATCGCGCGCTGCGGTGACGGCGCCGTCGTGTTCCCGGAGCTGTGCGACGACGGCAACACCGAGGCGACCGACGGCTGCTCGCCGACCTGCAAGGTGGAGGTCGGCTTCAAGTGCAGCGGCAGCCCGAGCGCCTGCACGCGGACGACCTGCGGCGACAGGACGCAAGAGGGCGCGGAGAGCTGCGAAGACGGCAACACGATGCCCTTCGACGGCTGCTCCTCGAGCTGCCAGGCCGAGCCCGATTGCTCCGCGGGCTCCTGCGCGTCCACCTGCGGCGATGGCCTCGTGCTCGGCGAGGAGTGCGACGACGGCAACAACATCGACGGCGACGGCTGCTCCGCGACGTGCACGGAGGAGCCGGGCTACACCTGCGCCGTTCCCCAGCCCTCGGGATCGATGGCCGTGCCTGTCGTCTTCCGCGACTTCAAGGAGGCCCACCCCGACTTCGAGCCGGATGGTCCCGGCCGCAGCACGCCGGTCTTCAACATGGTCGCGCCCCGGCTCGACGCCGAGAAGAAGCCGACGTACATGACCACCGCAAACAGCCTGGTCAATAGCGCGCAGACCTTCGCCCAGTGGTACCACGACGTGCCCGGCACCAACAGCACCACGGTCACCACCCTCACGCTCTGGGACACCGGCGACGGCCGCTTCGTGAACCGCTGGGGCGAGGACGGAGAGCAGTGGACCCTGCTGTCCCAGGAGAGCGAGCACTATTGCGGCAACGTGGGCAACGAGGTGAACGACGAGGAGTGCACCTCGTCGGCCCAGGCCACCCCGCAGTGCGGCGACATCCACAGCGAGGCGTTCCACAGCTGCAACGTGCGCGACGGGGTCTACTGGGCGAGGTACATCGAGGAGACCTACGACGGGAATCCGCTGTTCTTCCCTGTCGACGACGATCCGTTCACCCCGGCGGCCGAGCGCGTCGCGGCCGACATCTTCCCGAGCTACGGCGGCGGCGACTGGCTGAAGGAGCAGGGCAGCCCGAAGCACAACTTCCATTTCACGAGCGAGATCCGCTACTGGTTCCAGTACAACGCGGGCGAGCAGTACGAGCTCGACTTCACCGGCGACGACGATGTGTGGGTGTTCATCAACGATCGGCTCGCGGTCGACGTCGGCGGCATCCACAGCGCCGTCAACGGACGCCTCGTCATCAACGCCAACGGGGGAGGCAGGGTGACCTACGCGACGGAGGAAGACGATGTCATCCAGCCGCGGAACGTCGACCTCGGCCTGACGGACGGCGGCGTCTACCAGATCGCCGTGTTCCACGCCGAGCGACAGACCGCGGCGTCGACGTTCAAGCTCACGCTGCAGGGCTTCGCGACGGCGCGCAGCGAGTGCAAGCCCATCTGCGGCGACAGCGTCGTCGGCCTGGGCGAGGAGTGCGACGACGGCGTGAACGACGGCGGCTACGGCGAGTGCGCGCAGGACTGCAAGCTCGGCGAGTACTGCGGTGATGGCGTCGTCCAGGCCGTGGAGGAGTGCGACGACGGCAACAACCGCGACGGAGACGCCTGCGGCAGCGGCTGCCGCAACCTCATTCCGCGCTGACCCGACGGAGGGTCGCCGCCCGATGCGATCGTCACCGGAAGCTGCCCGCGCGCTCCCGGCGACGATCGCCGCGAACCCCGCTTCAGAAGCAGATCCCGAACTCCGGGTAGCCGATGTCGATGCAGCTCCCGCCGCTGGCACACGGCGCGCCGAAGCTGCTCCCCGGGCAGAGCTCGATGCAGGTGAGGGTGACGCCCTCCCCGGTCAGGTCGCCGCACGCGGCGTTGGACACACACGCCTCGACGCCTCCACAGGTGCCTCCTACAGGGATGGTGCCTCCCGGGAGGCAGGCCGGAGCCCCTCCCACCAGCGCTCCTGGGGCACACCACTCGCCGCCGCCACAGCCGGCGCCGAACGGCGTGCACGCGCCGCCACCGCCGACCTCGGTCACATCGATGGAAATGTCCAGCTGCCCATCCCCGATCGTGATGATCGTGCCGTCCGTCTGGAATTGATAGACCAGCGGCGTGACGGCCCCATCGTGAATCGTGAATGAGACGGTGGGAGGCGAGAGCAGCGTCGCCTGCACGGGCACAAACGTGCCCCCATCATCGCGCTGCAAGACCCAGCCCTGCTCCAGGGTGCTCGAGTAATTGCCGGTGGGCAATGCCGCGCTGAGCACCGTCTCGCCCGGATCATCCGAGGTGCCGAGGTACGTGACGATCGGCCCCTCGATGCTGAAGATCGCGTTGCTCAGCCGGTATACGCGCCCGTTGGTCTGCGCCACCAGGGCGATGCTCGCGCGGCCGGTGGACTCCGCTTCTTCCGTGCCGTCCGGATCGACGGCGCACGCCGGGAGCAGCGGCGCCGCCGCAAGGAACATTGCCGCGAACCCGACGTTGACGAGCGATGATCGACTCATGCTGGACCTCCTCCAAGCGAAAAGACGGTCGAGCATAACGCGCGTCGAACCGCTCGCGGCGCGCGGAGCAAGAATCGGATCGCCGGGACGACGCCGTTCGATCGGCGATGGTGATGGCTCGCTTCTGCGGTGAGCGGCGCGCGCGGACCCGCCGGCTCAGGCCATGCACGCCGAGCGATCGTTCGCCGCGCGCTGCGGGGCTCCCGGGTGTGCCGGCACCAGCACACGCACGGGGCGCAGCGCGCGCGGGGCGAAGCCCGCGCCGGGTGAGAGCGTGAGGCACAGCTCTCCGCCCGTCGGCCTCGCCCGGAGCGCGAGGTGCACGGCGCCGCGGCGCGCAGCCCGGATGGCGCTCACCAGCACGCGAAAGAGCCCGCGCGCCAGGGTGTCGTGGTCCGCCAGGACCACCACGGGCTCGAGCTCCTCGATGCTGGTCGTGACGTCGAAGACAGCCGACTCGACCTCCAGCAGCTCCGCGAGATCGCGGATCAGCGCGTCGAGCGCCACCGGGCGCGGCGCCGCCGCCTCGCCCAGCGCGAGCGCCCGCCACAGCGCGGCGGAGCGCTGGAAGCGGCGCAGCACGCTGGCGGCGAGGTGGAGCAGATCGCGCGTCTGGGCGAGGACGCTCCCGGCGAGCTGATCCGCGGCGAGCTCGATCCTGAGCCGCGCGGCGGCCCGCGCCTGGAGGATGTCCTGGAGCAACCGCCGCAGGTCCTCCATGGGCACGTCCCGCGCAGTGAGCAGACGATCCATGTCCCGCTCGAGCCGCATGGCGAGGAGATCCATCTCGATGGCGCGCGCGGCGCAGAGCAGAATTTCGCGGAGACGACAGCCAATCTCGGGTCTCCTGACCGAGAGGCTGAGCACGCCGATGGCCGCCCCATCGCCGTCCCGGAGCGGGAGCCCATGGCACGTGAAGGCGTGGAATCCCTGAATGAAATGCTCCGGCCCCACGAGCTCCGTATAGCCATCTTCGGCGAGCGCCGTACCGACGCCGTTCGCGCCACAGACGCGCTCCTCGAGCAACGCGCCCGGACCGGGCACGCGCTCGGGGCCGTGAATCGTCTGCTCGTCACCGCGGACATCCAGGAGGATCGCCCGCGCGTCCCCCACCATGATCGCATGGCGCTCGTCGCCCGAGGCCAGGCTGAGCGCGTGAAGGTAGGGTTCGGAAGCGAGGAGGAGGTCCTGGTGCCGCGCGCGCAGGCGCTCGGTGTCGAGCGCGCTCAGGAACTCGGCCTTGGGGCGGCGCGGATCGGCCCCTCCCCCGTGAGAGCGCACCCAGGCGCGGTGCACGTGAGGGCGCAGCTGCTCCGCCTCCAGGGCGCCGATCGAGCGGTAGAGGCGCCCCGCCTCGAGCGCTGATTCCAGCCATGCTGCCATGAGCCCACCCCTCGTTCAAGCGCGCGGTTGCGTCCGCCATCGTCCGCGATTCGACTCCGGGATCTTGCACAGTTCGTACCCTCGACACGCCTCCTCGAGAGGCGAGCCGCGAGGAAGTGAGCTATTTCAATGCTCCATTTTCCGAAGGAAGAGCGCGGACCGTATGCAGGCACCTACCGTCCTGATCGTCGATCATGACGAGGCCCAACGAGAGGAGATCCGCCGCACGCTCGAGGCCGCTGGGCTGCGGGTCGAGCTCGCGGCGACGATCGCGGAGAGCCTGCGAAGAGCCCACCGACCGCCGGACCTGGTGCTCATCGGCGTCGATCTGCCGGACGGCGAGCGGTGCGAGCTCTGCCAGCGCCTCCAGGCGGCCCTGGGCGCGGCGGCCACGCCGGTGCTGCACGCCAGCCGGCCGAACGCGGCCGTCGGTCGGCCATCGATGTCGAGCTCGACGCTCGGTCCGACGTGCGGTTCCGCGTATGGTTCAGCGTATGGTTCCGCGTACGATTGCTGTCGTGCCGGCTCGCGCGCATGGCCGGCCGAGAGCCGGCTCCTGGTGACGGCCGTACGCGCTCTGCTCTCGGCGCGCGCGGCGAACGTCGCGCGCGCCGAGAGCGACGAGCGGTTCCGCGCGGCCTTCGATCAGGCGGCGGTGGGGATGGCCCACGTCTCCCTCGACGACCGCTTGCTCCGCGTGAACCCGAAGCTCTGTGAGCTGCTCGGATACACCGTCGAGGAGCTGCTGGCGCTCCGCGCCCAGGATCTCCGGCACCCGGACCACGCGGAGGGGGCGCTCCGGCACGTCCATGCGCTGGGTGATGGGGAGATCCCCTCGTCCACCACCGAAGAGCGCTGCGTGCGGCGCGACGGGTCGATGCTCTGGGTCGCGGTCACGCGCTCGCTCGCCCGCGATCGCGCGGGGGCGCCGCTGTACGTCGTCGAGGTCGTGAAGGAGATCGAGCGCCGCAAGCGGGCCGAGGAGGCGCGGGAGCGGGCGCTCGCCTGCGAGCGCGTCGCGCGCATCCGGGTCGAGCTGGCGGAGGCGCGCGTCGCGCGCCTCCAGACGTTCACGTCCGAGCTCTCGCGCGCGGTGACGCCCGCGCAGGTGGCCGAGGTGGTCCTCTCGCTCGGGCTCGCCGCGCTCTACGCCGACGCGGGGTACGTCGCGCTGCTCGCGGAGGACGACGTGATCGAGGTCCTCCGCGCGCCCGGCTACCCCGAGGACGTTGTCGCGCGCCTGCGCCGCATTCCCATGTCCGCGCGCATGCCCGTCGTCGACTGCATCCGCTCGGGCCAGCTGCTGATCTTCGAGTCGATCGAGGCGTATCAGGCCGCCTACCCCGACGCGCCGGCAGGCGACTGGGCCAAGACCCTGATCTGCGTCCCCATGACGCTGGGCGACGTGACCATCGGGGTGCTCGGGGTCACGTACCGCGACACCTGCCGGATCAGCGAGGACGACCGGCGCTTCATGACCACGCTCGCCCTGCAATGCGCGCAGGCCCTGGAGCGCGCGCGCCTCTACGAGGCCGAGCAGCGGGCGCGGCGGCTCCGCGAGGAGGCGCTGGCCATCGCGGCGCACGACCTCCGGAACCCGCTGTCGTCGATCATCCTGGCCGCGTCCCTGCTCGAGCGATCGGCCCCCGCGGACGCGGCGGGGCAGCCGCTCCGCAATCGGGCGCGGCAGATCAAGCGCGCCGCGGAGCGCGCCGTCGAGATGCTCGGCGAGCTGCTCGACGCCGCGATCATCGAGGCGAAGGGCCTGAAGCTCGACATCCAGCCGTGCGAGGTGGGCTCGCTCGTGCGCGAGGTCACCGAGATGCTCGCGCCGCTCGCCGAGCAGAAGCGGATCCAGCTCCACACCCTCCTTCCGGGGAGCGGCCTGGAGCTCAGCTGCGACCGCGGCCGCATGCTCCAGGTGCTGTCGAACCTCGTGGGCAACGCCCTGAAGTTCACCGCCGAAGGACGGGAGATCACGATCGGCGCGGAGCGCCAGGGGCCCGATGTCCGCCTGTCCGTCAGCGACACGGGCACGGGGATCCGGCCGGAAGACATCCCGCGCCTGTTCGATCGCTACTGGCAAGGGCGGGCGGCGCGCTGCGCGGGCGCGGGGCTCGGGCTGTACATCGTCAAGGGCATCGTCGAGGCGCACGGGGGGCGGATCTCTGTCGATAGCGAGCTCGGCGCGGGGACGACGTTCTCCTGCACGATCCCCGTCACGCGCTGAACCCAGGGAGGCCAGCCCGCTCCTCACCGCATGCCCGACGGGTTGCACGACTCCAGCAAACTGGAGCCAGCTCCACTTGATGAGCCGGCGCTCCTGCGCCCGGCGCGCGGCCGTTACCGCGCCACGTCGACGGACTCGACGGATGCGGTCAGCTCGTTGTCCGCCGCGGATCGCCCGCCGAGGACGATCACCTCGCCGCCGCCAGGACAGATCAGGGGGCTGAAATACCGCGTGAACTCCAGGGCTCCCGCGGGCTCCCAGCCGTCGCCCGCCGCGTTGAGCCGGAAGAGGCCGTCGGCGATGTTGAGGTAGAGGTCCTGTTCGTCGTTGCACGCCGTCGCGCCGAAGCCCGCAATCGGGATCTCCGAGGGGAGCGCCGGGCCGGGCGACCAGGTCTCGGTCTTCGTGTCGAATCGGTAGACCTCGCCCGAGAACGCCATCCCCTCGCCGACGCCGCCGAGCGCGTAGATCGTGTCACCGCGCCTCGCGACGCCCAGCGAGCGGAGCGTGAACGGCGCCTCGGGCAGGGGGACCCACGCCGCGTCGGGCGTCGAGAGGTCGAGCACGACGCCCCGGGTCAGCAGCTCGCCGGGGCCCGCGAGCGTCCAGCCCCCCACGACGTACAGCCGGTCGCCCACCACCACGGCCCCGTGCCCGGAGCGCCCCTCGGGCAGGTCCGGCATGGCCTGCCATGTCCCTTCGCGTGGATCGTAGCGCTGGACCGTCGCCACCGAGGTGAGGACCTCGGGCTCGTCGATGGCGCTGTCCACGCGAAGTCCGCCGATGCGGTAGAGGAAGCCGCCGTGCGCCACGAGCGCGGTGCTCTCCAGGTGCTCCACGGCCCCGAGGTCCTCCCAGGCGCCGCCTTGCGCGCGGGAGAGCCGCCGGAACCCGGTCGACTGGTGCTCGGCTGCAAAGCCTCCTCCGAGGTTCCCTCCGTAGGTATAGATCGTGTCGTCGGTGAGGGCGGCGCCGAAGGAGCTGACGGCCTCGGGCAGGTCGGGATAGCGGCGCGGGGGCTGAGCCCGCGGCAGATCGAGCTCCCGGGCCTCCCCCGTGGGGACCGTGGGGAGCCAGCGGAACGCTGGGGCCGTCGGGGCCGGCTGCAGCTGCTCGTCGTCGCCGCAACCCAGGACTGCCAGAGCGCTCGCCGCGGCGAGCATGCACCGTGTAAACCACAGCGAACCGTTCCAGTGAGACATCGTGACGGATCTCCTTTTGAGTGAAGCCATGGACCGCTGGCGGCCTCCTCCTCAATCGATCGCGGCGCCATGAGCGATCCAGCGGCGAACGGTGTCTTTCTCGCCGGCCGAGAGCGGCTTCAGCGTCGGCGGCATCGCGAGGCCACACCCCTCGTCGCACGAGACGAGCTCGCATTCGAGCGTTCCATCGATCTTGTGCATGACGTAACTGTGCTCCGGGTCCCCCGGCGCCACGCGCTTCATCCCGGAGGCCTCGCCGGAGTCGACGTTCACGTTCTGCTCGCGGATGGCGGCGAGCTCCTCCGCGCTGACCTGCGCCGGCGGCGTGCTCGCGGTAGGTCCCAGGTAGGGCCGCGTCGGGTCGCCGCCCGTGTCGGCATGACAAGCGGCGCCGGTCGCGCAGGAGCGTTGCAGGAGCGGCAGCACCTCCGTCCGGAACTCCACGGGGCGCCCGGCGTCGAAGCGCGTGTAGTCGTGGCAACGCGCGCCGCCCTGGCCCGCGCTCCCGGCGCCGCCGTCGCCGCCGTCGCCGCCGTCGCCGCCGTCGCCGCCGTTGCCGCCAGCACCGCCGTTGCCACCGGCGCGCCCGCGCTCGCCGCCGCCGCACGCGGCTGCCGCGAGCGCCAGCAGGAAAACGGGGACGAGCCGGCGGCGGCTCGACGGCGCGCCCGGCACACGCAGCGAGCTGCGCTCGGCGGGAGGGAGGTTCAGGAGCTGCATCAGGTGCGCGGCAATCTAGTTCAAGCGCACGCTGGACACATGCCTCGATCCCGGCGCTGGCGCCCCTGTCGCGCCCCCGCGGTGATGCTGTCCGTCGAGAGGATGCAAGTCCCCTGCGTCTCCACGCCGCACCGACCACGCCGTGGGATTCGCCGCTCGGCCGCGCTCGCCGAGGCGGGAACCTCGGGCCCGCCCGGGTTGTCGATCGCCCAGCCCCACCGCCGGCGGGCCCGCGCCCTGGCTCGGCCCACCGCGCAACGACCGGAGATGCCCCGTGCCCAGAGCCCTCCTCCGCAGCCGCGCTGCGCTCGCCGCGATCGCCGCCCTCGTCCCTGCCCTCCTCAGCTGCGCCGACAGCCCCTCGCCGCCCGCGACCCCCGCCTCGCTCTCGCGCGGGCCCGTGCCTGCCGCGCCGCGCCCCCTGCCCGCCGCGCCGGCCGTCGCCGTCGCGGCGCGCCGCGCCGAGGCCGCGCCGTTCCGGCTCACCGCCGCGGACGGCACCGGGCTGCGCCTCGTCGCGCTCACCGGCCGCGCGGTGATCGAGGCGCCGCTCGCGCTCGCCGAGCTGCACCTCACCTTCGAGAACCCGGAGGATCGCGTGCTCGAGGGCACCTTCAGCGTGACGCTGCCGCCCGGCGCGAGCGTCGGGCGCCTCGCCATGAAGATCGACGACCGGTGGCAGGAGGGCGAGGTCGTCGAGCGCCAGCGCGCGCGCGAGGCGTACGAGGATTTCCTCCACCGCAAGCAGGACCCTGCGCTGCTCGAGCAGGCGGCGGGCAACGAGGTGAGCGCGCGGGTCTTCCCCATCCCGGCGCGCGGCGTGAAGCACATCGTCCTGTCGTACTCCCAGGAGCTCCGCCCGGACGCGCCCTTCGCCGTCCCGTTGCGCGGCCTGCCCACGGTGAGCCGCCTCGACATCGAGGCCACCGTCGCCGGCGCCGCGGCGCCCGTCCACGCGCTGCGCCGGGACGACGCCGCGCCCGAGGCCGATTTCGTGGTGGATCCCGCGCGGCTCGCGTCGATCGAGGCGCGCGGCGGCCTGCGCAGCGGCGAGCTCGTGCTCGCCCGCGTGAGCGCTCCGGTCGACGCGCGGCCCGATCCGCTCGCCTCCGCGGTGATCCTCGTGGACACGAGCGCCTCCCGCGCGCTCGGGCTCGAGGAGCAGCTCGGCGTGCTCGCGGCCCTCGCGCGGGCGGTCGCCCAGGCAGGCGGCCCGGGCGCGCCGCTCACCGTCGCCTGCTACGACCAGGCCGTCACCCCCGTCTTCGACGGCGCGGCCGCGGCGTTCGGCGAGGTGGAGCTCGCGCGCATCCGCGAGCGGCAGGCGCTCGGCGCCTCGGATCTCGGGCGCGCGCTCCGCTGGGCCGGCGAACGCGCGCGCGCCCGCGGCCAGCGGCGCGTGGTGCTGCTCTCCGACGGCATCGCCACGGCGGGCGAGGTCGCGCCGGGCGCGCTGCGCGGCGCCGCGGCGGCGCTGCGGGGCGCGGGGGTCGAGCGGCTCGACGCGGTCGCGCTCGGCGGCCTCCGCGACGAGGTCGCGCTGCGGCAGCTCGTCGCGGCGGGCCTGCCCCGCGACGGCGCCGTGGTCGACGGCGCGCGCGGCGCCGCCGAGATCGAGCGGCGCCTCGGCTCGGCCACGCGCTCGGGGATCGCGGTGAACATCGAGGGCGCGCGCTGGGTCTGGCCCCGCACCCTGAACGGCGTGCAGCCCGGCGACGAGGCGCTCGTCTACGCCGAGGTGCCGGCCGAGCTGCCCGTCCGGCTCACGGTCGACGGCCGCGCCACGACGCCCGACCTCCGCCGCGTGGAGCGCCCGCTGCTCGAGCGCTCCTGGGCCCGGGCGAAGATCGACGGCCTCCTCGCCCGAGAGGGCGAAGGTGGCGACAAGGACGCGATCCGCAAGCAGATCATCGATCTCTCGATCGCGCACCGGGTGCTGAGCCCGTACACCGCGCTGCTCGTGCTGGAGACCGAGCACGACTACGCGCGCTTCGACATCGCCCGGCGAGGGCTCTCCGACATCCTGACCGTGGAGGGCGGCCGCGTCGCCGTGCAGAGGCGCTCGCGGCCGCAGTCCGGGAAGCCGCCGGCCCCCGCGCCGGCCCAACGCCCGGTCGCCGGCGCTTCGCCTGGCAAGCAGGCCGAGGTTTCCACGGAGCAGAGCGCCGACGTTTCCCCTGGCGGGAGCGCCGCCCTGCGCCCTCCCCCCGCGCCGCCGGCGCCTCCTGCCGGCGCGGACACCCGACACTTCTTCATCGTGGACGGGGTCGCGCCGACGGGCGCCAGCGGGAGCGCCGGCGGGCTCGGGCTATCGGGCGTCGGCGAGGGCGGCGGCGGTCGCGGCGAGGGCATCGGCCTCGGCGACATCGGCACCCTTGGCCACGGCAGCGGGGCCGCGGCGCCCGCGCCGAGCGCCGAGGCGGCCACGGGCACCGGCCAGGGCTTCGGCAGCGGGCACGGCCGCCTCGCTGGCAGCCACCGGGCCAGGGCGCCGCAGGTCCGCGCGGGCGCCACCCTGGTGAGCGGCCGGCTCCCGCCGGAGGTGATCCAGCGGATCGTCCGCCAGAGCTTCGGCCGCTTCCGCCTCTGCTACGAGCAAGGGCTCCAGCGCGACGCGGGCTTGCAAGGCCGCGTCGTCGTGCGCTTCACCATCGACCCGCGCGGCGCGCTCGTCAACGCGCGCGACGGCGGCTCCGATCTGCCCGACGCGGCCACGGTCTCCTGCGTGGTCCGCGCCTTCCGCGACCTCACCTTCCCCGCGCCCGAGGGCGGCAGCGCCGACGTGGTGTACCCGATCCTGTTCGCGCCGCCCTCGAGCGACGCGCCCGCGCTGGCCGCGCCCTCGCCCGACGCCCCCGGTGCGCCCGGCGACGCCGCGCCCCCTCGAGCGGAGCCGTACACCGGCCGCTTCAAGCAGATCCACGACCTCCTCGCCCGGGGCGACGCGCCTGCCGCCGTGCGCGACGCCCGGGCCTGGCACGCGGAGGCCCCCGGCGACGTGCTCGCGCTCGTCGCGCTCGGCGAGGCGCTCGAGGCGGCGAGCGACACGCCGGGCGCCGCCCGCGCGTACGGCTCGCTGATCGATCTGTTCCCGGCGCGCGCGGATCTCCGCCGCTTCGCCGGCGCGCGCCTCGAGCGGCTCGCGGGCGGTGCCGGCCTCGAGCTCGCGGTCGACACGTACGAGAAGGCGCGCGAGCAGCGCCCCGACCACCCCGCGAGCCACCGCTTGCTCGCGTTCGCCCGCCTCAAGCGGGGCGAGCACGCCGCCGCCTTCGACGCGCTCGCGGCGGGCGTCGCGCGCCGCTACCCGCCGGGGCGCTTCGCGGGCGTGGAGGGCATTCTGCGCGAGGATCTCGGCCTTGTCGCCGCGGCGTGGCTCAAGGCGGAGCCCGCGCGCCGGGCGGCCATCCTGGCCCGGCTCGCGAAGGCCGGCGCCGCGCTCGAAAACGCGCCCTCGCTCCGCTTCGTGCTGAACTGGGAGACCGACGCCAACGACGTCGACTTCCACATCCGGGACGACCGCGGCGGCCACGCCTACTACGGCGACCCGACGCTGCCAGGCGGCGGGCGCCTCTACGCCGACGTGACCACCGGCTACGGGCCCGAGTGCTTCACCATCCGCGCGCCCCGGGAGCAGCGAGCGAACCGGTACACCCTGCAGGCGCACTACTACGCGCGCGGCCCGATGGGCTACGGCATGGGCAAGCTGCAGATCGTCGACCACGACGGCAAGGGCGGTCTGACCTTCGACGAGCGCCCCTTCGTGGTCATGACCGACGGAGCCTTCGTGGAGCTCGGCGCCGTCACGCGCTGACGCGCCGCTAGACCCTCTCCCAGCGCCCGCTCTCGACGGAACGGAAGAGCGCGTCGATGACCCGCATGTTGCCCACCGCGACCTCGATCGAATTCTCGACCGGGCTGCCCGTGCGGATGGCGCGCGAGAACGCCTCGCTCTGCAGGTGGTACTGGTCGACGGCGGGGAACGAGGTGACCCTGGCCGAGCTGCAGTTCAGCGTCGAGCCGTCATCGAGGAAGACCTTGCACGGCTGGTCGGCGGGGGCGTTGAACGGGATCTCGATCTCGAGGCGGCCCCTGGTGCCGAGCGCGTTCACGCGCTGGTAGGCCACCGCCTGCGTGCTGCACGTGAACGTCAGGTGCGCGCCGCCGTAGTCGACGAGGCCCGAGGTCACGCGATCGGTGCCGAACTCGGGATCGCGCTCGACGAGCGCGATCGCCCGCACGGGCTCGCGTCCGAACAGGAAGCGCGACGTGTTCACCGCGTAGCAGCCGATGTCGTAGAGCGCGCCGCCCCCGACTTCCATCTTGTTGCGGATGTTGGTGGCGTCGCGGTTGAAATACGAGAACGCCGCCTGGACGCTGACCAGATCGCCGATCTGGCCGCCTCGCACCCAGTCCCTGGCCTGCTGCCACTGCGGGTGGTTGCGGACCATGAACGCTTCGGCGATCAGCTTGCCCGTCTCGCGCTGGACGTCGACGAGCGCCTCGGCGTCCTTCGCGCTGAGGGCGATCGGCTTCTCGCACAGGACGTGCTTGCCGGCGCGGGCGGCGCGCGCCGTCCACGTCACGTGCAGGTGGTTGGGCAGCGGGTTGTAGACGGCCTCGATCTCCGGATCCTCGAGCAGCTCATCGTAGCTGCCGTACGCCTTCGGGATCCCGAGCGACCGCGCGGCGTCGCGCGCCTTGCCGATGTCGCGCGACGCCAGCGCGGCGAGCTGGGTCAGGGGCCCCCGCTTCATGCCGGGCAGGCTGACCGCCAGCGCGAAGTTGCTCGCCCCGAGGACGCCCCAGCGCACGGGGGTGAGGGATTCTTCGGACGTCGGACGTTCGGCAGATGTGGACATGGGCACCTCGCTGCTCGCGAAACTAACGGTCGACGGCGCGCCTGTAAACGCTCGGCAAGCACCGGCGGAACCGACGAGGCGACGAGGCGACGAGGCGACGAGGCGACGAGGCGACGAGGCGACGAGACGCCGAGGCGACGAGGCGACGAGGCGACGAGCGCCCCGCGATCTCCTCGCCGCCAATGACGTACCCGGGATCGTTCAGGGGCGGAACAGGCGAGACAGGCGAGACAGGCGAAACAGGCGAGACAGAGCACGCCATCGAAGTCCCCCTCACGCTCCAGACGTCTGACCATCGGACGTCACGTCACGACTTCGACCCGCGCGCTCGACACCCTCGGCAGACTCTGCCACTATTACCAGAATTGCAGCCTTTCAGTGGGGGACTGATATGGCTCGAAATACCATGGTAGGTCTGATACCGCTCATCGTTCTGGCCGGAACCGGATGCGGCGAGGACGGAGAGTGGCTGGAAGAGCCCCTGGGCGAAGCGCGGAGCGCGCTGGAGGCCGGCAATGCGCTCAACCCCAACGCGCTCAACCCCAACGCGCTCAATCCCAACGCGCTCAACCCCAACGCGCTGGCTGTCGGCGCCTTGAGCCTCATCGCCCTTGGCTCGCAGGCGCTGACCGCGATCCTCGACCCCGGGCCGAACGGCGCCCTCTCACGCGAGCACCTGAGGTACGCCGTCGAATGCGCCCTCGAAAGCTCGCAATCATTCCGCTTCGGCTGGATCGACGCCTCTGGCGTCTATCACGACGAGATCTACACAGGCATGCTCGGGCTCGCGAGGAGCTGGGCGTGGATCCCGCTGGATGGTGACGGACAGCGCTGGGTCTCGGCGTGCCTCGCGGCGCGCACCAACTACTACGGGGTCCCCGTCACGCTCTCCTCGCGTGGACCCACGAAGGCGATCAACAAACAGAACACGCCGGAGGTGTCCACGTTCACGCGGGAGGAGGGCGCGTTCTGGGGCAACATCTACGGGAGCTCGCCGGCGCTCTATGCCTGCCATGTTCCAGAGAACGAGGCGAGCTCACGGGCGGCGCTTCGCGACTGCGCCGCCGGGCACATCGACGAGACGACTGGCTCCATCCAGCCGTGCGGGGCGATCCAGCTCCTTGGCCCGTGCAGCAGCTATTGCGACCCCATTGCCCCCAAGAACGGCATCTACCACCCTTCATGCTTCACGGATCCGGCGAACCGCCCGGCCACCATGAGCTTGCAGCCGATCACGGTGTTCCTCGAATGAGAGGGAGGCGTCGAGCCTAGTATTCGCGGCAGTCGCCAGGCGCCTCCAGCGTGCCGAAGCTGTAGGGCCGCGCCTGCTTCACCAGCAGACGGCGCTCCGGGCCGATCAGCTTCCATTCGATCTGCATCGCGTAGAGCCGGTTCTCCCCCTTCGGGTCCACCAGCGGCCGGTAATGAGCGTGGACAGACTCGAGCACGCACCCGAGCCGCTGGACCTCCGGGAACGACAGCACGTCGCGCCCGCGCGACAGGCTCGAGCGCGTGAGGTACTCCGCCTTGATCGTGCGAGGCGGCGGCGTGTACACGATCTCGTCGCTCGTCACGCCGGGCGCGGGGTTGGTGACCGAGGCCTCCCCGATCTGCGCGTTGATGTAGTACTGGCTGTCGCGGGTGGCGTCGAGCGCGTTGCGGCTGATCGCCACGCCCTGCGCGCGCTCCGATTGCCATGCCTGGTGCACGAGCACGGCCATGGCGGCGCGCGCCTGCTCGACGTGGCCGAACTCGCGCTCGTCGTAAGCGCGCGTGTTCCACAGGCTCGCCCAGACGGTGCGCAGCGCGTCCTCGATGGAGCTCGACTCGGCGTCCAGGTCGCCGCTCGTCGACGTGTGCAGGCCCGCGCCGTTGAAGGTCGCGAGATCCTCCGTGTTGCTGCTGCTGCGCAGGCGCACGCGGTCGCCGCCGAAGCGCTGATCGATCGCTCCCGTGACCTCGCTCAAGATCGCGGGGTCCACCGGGTGCGCCAGCATCCGCGCCCGCACCTCGGCCAGGCCCTCGGCGTGCGCGTGCGGATCGGCGCGGAACTCGGGATCCTGCTCGAGCTCGGCCAGGAGCTCCGCCGCGCCGCTCGCCTCGAAATGATCCATGTAGTGCGAGAACGGGATCGCGAACGCGGCGGGCGGCACGTACAGCGGCAGCAGGTCGAGCGGGCAATACTGCCCCACGCCGCTCACCCGGTACAGCTCGGCCATGCCTGCCGCCTTGGAGCCGATGCTGTCGCCCATGGCGTAGCCCGCGGCGTCGAGCGGCACGACCCCGCGCACGGAGCGGTCGAGCGCCGGCGAGAGCCGCGCGCCGGTCGGTTTGCGCTTCTCCCAGTAAGCGTCCGCCTCCTGCGCGGTGGCCTCGCGGATGTCGAAGTCCGACGCGCGCACCTCGAGCCGCACCAGCTTGCCGAACAGGGCCTTGAGGCGCGCGTCGTCGCGCGCGCCGCGCAGGGCCATGTTCGGCGTGCCCCGGCCGCGCGCCAGCACGTTCACGTGCGCGAGCGGCGTCTGGAACGCCTCGGTGATGAGGCCGCCCATGAACGCGGTCTCGTTCGGCACGTCGTCGGTCACCACGATCACGTTGGGCCCGAGCTCGGCCGTCTCGAGATCGCGCGCCGGGACGAACGTCAGCGTGCCAAAGCCCTCGGCCGGGTTGAGCGACTGGTACGTGAGCCCCTTGTACGGCGCGTTCGGCCCCACGATGGGCGCGGTCCCCTCGATCGCCCGCAGCTCGAGGATCTGGCGCCCTTCGGTGGGCCGTATCGCCCACGCCTCCGGGTCGGGCACCGCCTTCATCGCCGCGAAGAACGCGCGCCGCATCTGCTCGCCGACGATCTGGTCGCCGGGCGAGAACTCGACGGTCTTGGCTCCGTTGGTGTGCTCGACCAGCGTGCCGAGGAGGTAGCGACGGCCCTCGGCCCGGAAATACTCGGTCTGGCTGAACACCCCCCAGCCGACGTTGAACTCCGCGGCTTGCGCGGGATCGCAGCGATCGAGGTGGGGCTCCTTCCGGATCTGCTCGCGGACAAACGTATAGTGGAGCGCCCACGTTCGCGTGCTCAGGAGGTGCACCGTGTCGTTCGCGGCCATGTCGACGACGAACTTGACGCCGAGCTCACCGACCGCGGTGCCGCCCTCGGCCAGCTCGGCGAAGTCCGCGGCCGTCTCCAGCCGGTGCGCGCGCCCGCTCGCGAGCTCACGCCCCGGGAGCTCGGCGCAGCCCTCGTTCGGGGCGCCGGGGCTCGCCGCTGCGCAGAAGCGCGGCGCCCCGGTGGCGTCGGGCACGCGGGCCAGCGGCGCGCCTTCGGGCCAGGCCATGAAGTCGATGCGATCGCTCGGCTCCGGGCTGTCCTCGCGCCACAGCGTCGCCACGCCCTCGAAATCGGGCGAGGCCTCGAGCTCGGCCGTGTCGCTCGCGCCCACCGGGACGCTCACCCGCTCCCCGGGCGCGAGCGTGACGGACGGCTCGGGCCACGCGAGCAGCACGCCCGCATCGGCGCCGGGCGGCGCCTGCCCAGGGGAGAGCGCGGCGAGGCGCAGCGCGAAGCCGTCGAGCGCGACGGGCGCGCCGCTCGCGTTCAGCACCTCGACGAACCCCGCGGGCCGCAGCGAGAGCTCGGAGATGACCAGCGGACCGGCGATGGCCGGGAACGGCTCGGGCCACGGGAAGGGCGCGAAGCGGATGCTGTCGTCGAGGTTCGGCGGATCCGGCGGACCGCAGGTCTCGCCGTTCTCTCGCTCGGGCGTGGCATAGCGGCAGATCGACGGCTCGCCCGTGCCGTCGGGCAAGCGCGCGTAGCTCTCGGACCGCGGCAGCTCCGGCACATTCACCAGGTCGGCGAGCTGGCACGACGACGACCACAGCGCCACGCGCGCGCCCGAGTTCGAGAGCTTGAACGGCAGGTGCAGCGGGCCCTGCTCCGGCGTGTCGTCGGCCCAGAACAGCGCCGTTCGCCCCGGCCCGAGCGTCAGCTTCGGCAGCCGTGTCGCCTTGCCGGACTTGTCGCTCAGCGCGTACTCCCCGAGGTCGAGCGCGCGCTGGCCGATGTTCATCAGCTCGATGAAATCGTCCGTCTCGCCGACCTCGTCGACCCAGGCGCCGTCGTTGCCGGTCATCACCTCGTTGATGCGAAGATCGCCGCTCGGCGCGGGCGCGGCGGCCACGGGAAGCTCGAAGTCGCACACCCTCGTCTCCGGTGGGTTCTCCTCCGTCGGGAGCCGGGTCTCGCCCGAGCAGCCGACGCCAAGGGCGAGCGACAAGAGGGCCGCGCCCACGCGCGGCTGGGACAAAGGGTGAACGTGATCGCTGGGTGAGCGCTCCATCATGCGTGCTCCCGTCGTTCCTGCACCGTCATGCCCGCTCCGACAGCACGCGGCGTGCCGCACGCGCCGGCGCCTGGCGCGGCGCAGAAAGCTCGTGGAACCCAGTCCTTCGGCCGCATGGCGTGGCTCGCCGTGCGCCGGGCTGTGCCAGCTCCCGCGCCGTCACCGCCAGGGGCCGCGCCGGCTGACACCATCAACTGCCCATTCGGCCGGCGCGCGACTTGGATGCTGGCGTCAGCTCTTGTAGCCTCGCGCGCATGCGTGAAAGCGTGCATCGACGATTTGCTTTGATCGCTCTCCTCACCTGCGCCCTGGCCGCCTGTTCCGAGTCGCCGGCCGGCGAGGGCGGCGGAGGCGGCGGTGGCGCGGGTCCAGCCGGCGGCGGCGGCTCCGGCGGCTCCGGCGGCGCCGCCGAGGCCAGCTCGAGCGCGGCCGAGGGCGCGACCTCCAGCGCCGCGACGGGCGCCGGGGCCGGCGGCGGGGGAGGAGGAGAGCCCGAGGGCGAGTGCGGGAGCGTCTCGGATGTGCCGCCCGAGCTGGGGTTCGACCCCTTCTACGAGAAGTACGTCGACGCCGCGGGGATTGCCGTCATCAGCTCCGAGAAGGTGCCTGACGCGGCGCTGCTGCGCACCTGCTCGGTGGTCGTCCGCATGCTCGGCCACCGCGACGACGTGCGTCAGGCGATGATCGAGAACCACACGCGCGTCGCCGTGATGGCGGAGACGGAGGTGACAACCGACATCCCCGAGCACAGCGACCTGTACGAGGCCTTCCCCGGGACGGACTGGGACACGCGGGCCCGCGGCCTCGGCGCGACCCCCGCCCGGCCGGCGAGCTCCTGCGCCGAGGAGAACGTCCTGTGTTATCCGAGCGATCCGTACCTCGGGGAGGACATCCTTGTGCACGAGTTCTCGCACGCCATCGCGATCATGGGCATCGCCTTCGTCGAGCCGACGTTCAACAGGGAGCTCGAGGACGTCTTCGACGCCGCGCTCCAGGCGGGGAAATGGGAGAACACCTACGCGGCGACGAACAAGGACGAATACTGGGCCGAGGGGGTCCAGTCCTGGTTCGACGCCAACACCGAGGCGATCCCCACGAACGGGATCCATAACGACATCGACACCCGGGCCGAGCTGCGCGACTACGATCGCCCGCTCCACGACCTCATCGCCAGGTACTTCGCCGACGACGCTTGGCGGCCGAGCTGCCCCTAGAGCGACAAACGGGTTGAGACCACGAGAAAAAGCAAGAATTTCACAGGGAGGCGGGGAGGCGGGGAGCGAGAGACGGCAAGAGGGAGAAATTCATTTTTTCTTCCTCCCCGCCTCCCCGCCTCCCTGTGAAAATTCTCCGGGGTTCAACGTGATCGGCGTTCTAGCCCACCAGGAGTCCTGGCCATGGTTCCGGAGAGAGAGTTCAACGCAAAGGCGCAAAGACGCGATAGCGCGGGCCGCCGCGCGGCGCTACGCCGCCAGCGCCTCGGTCAGCTTCCAGAGCCGCTCCTGCGCGGCCTCGTCGAGCGCCGCCTCGGCCGCCGGCTTGATGCGGCTCTTCTCGAAGTACTCGCCCGTCACCCCGGCCAGCTCCGGCGCCGTGGCCACGTGCAGCGAACACTCGGCCCCTTGCTCGGCCGTGAGAAGGAACAGGTTGAAGAGCTTCGTAAGGAGCTTTGGATAATCGCGCATCAGGTCAGTCCTGACCACGCCCGGATGGACGGCGTTGACCGTGACGCCGGTGCCCTCGAGCCGCCGGGCCAGCGCCTTGGTGAAGAGCACGTTCGCGAGCTTCGACTGGGCGTATGCCGCGGTCGTGCCGTACTTCCGCCGCTCGAACTGCAGGTCCTCCCAGTCCATCCGGCCGCGGTAGTGCAGCTTCGAGGACAGGACCACGACCCGCGACGGCGCGCTCTTCTTCAAGAGCGGGAGGAGGTCCTGCGTGAGCAGCCACGTCCCCACGTGGTTCACCCCGAACGTCGCCTCGATCCCGTCGTCGGTCGTGCCGCGCGAGTTCCGCCACACCCCGGCGTTGTTCACAAGGACGTCCAGGCGCTCGTGCGCCGCGCGGAACCGCTCGCCGAAGGCGCGGATGCTCGCCTTGCTCCCGAGATCCAGCGCGATCACCTCCACGTCCTTGCGGCCCGTGGAGCGCGCGATGTCGTCGCGCGCCGCCTCCCCTCTGCCCGTGTCGCGGCACGCCAGGACCACCTTCGCGCCGCGCTGAGCGAGGCCGCGGGCCGTCTCCTTGCCAATGCCCGTGTTGCCGCCCGTGACGATGCAGACCTTCCCGTTCATGGAGCTCCTCTCTCAGGTTCCAGCGGTGAGCGCAAGGCCAGCGCGCGCGCGCCTCGCCACCGAAGACGCCAGGGAAGCGGCGGCGCCCCCCACCTCGTGACGGCGCAACGTCCCTATCCCGCGAAACTCCGGCAAGAATCTGCGACCCCCTTGACGTGGACGCGCCCCCGGCTTCTCCTGATTCTCTATGCTCAGCCTGAGAGTATCTCTGGTGCGACGGGCGTGCTTCGTGCTCGGCATGCTGGCGATGACCGTGGGGTGCGGGAGCAGCGGACCCCCTGACGATCCCGAGCCGGTCGGGGCCGCGACCGGGGCGCTCACAGGCGACGAACCCGACCTCGTGATCTCGAGCGCGAGCGCGCCGCCCAGCGTCCTGCCGGGCGGCTATTTCACGACGTCGGTCACGGTGTGCAACCAGGGCAACTCGGCCAGCTACAGCACCCAGGTCGAGGTGAGCCTCTCGGACGACGACATCATCACACCGTCGGATCCCATCACCGGCTATGCGCCTCTGGGGTACCTCGACGCGGGGCAATGCGTCGAGCTCCGCGTCCAGACCGCCGCGGCCGTCCCCGATGGCGCGTACACGCTCGGCGTCGTGGTGGACTCGTTCGAGCAGGTGATCGAGCTGTCGGAGACCAACAACGCGGCCGTCGCAGGCGAGATCGGCATCGGCTACGCCCCGGATCTCATCGTCTCGGCCGTGAGCGGCCCCCCGAGCGCGCTCCCCGGCGGCGGCTTCGAGATCCAGGCCACGGTGTGCAACCAGGGCACGACGTCGACCCAGAGCGCGCTCGTGGATGTGCTCCTCTCGCCGGACGCCGCGATCGAGCCGTCGGATCACCTCCTCGGCGGCGGCATCCCGGTTCCATGGCTGGAACCTGGCCAGTGCGAGTCGGTGACCGTGCCCGCCAGCGCCACTGTCCCCGAAGGCGCCTATCACCTCGGCGCGATCGCGCACGAGAACGGCTGGTACGCGGAGCTCATCACGTCCAACAACGCGCGGGCGGGCGGGCTGATCGGCGTCGGCTATCAGCCGGACCTCGTCGTCTCGGCGGTGAGCGGGCCGCCAAGCCAGGTGCCCGGCGCCTGGTTCGACGCTTCGGTCACCGTCTGCAACCAGGGTACGCAGTCGAGCTACCTCACCGATGTCGATCTCCTGCTCTCGCCCGATGGCGAGATCACGCCCGTCGATTTCCCGATCGGAGCCGGCGATGTGCCGAGCCTGAGCCCCGGACAGTGCTTCTCGGCGACGATCCCCGCGAACACGTACGTGCCCGACGGCGCGTACACGCTCGGCGCGATCGTGAACGTCCCGGCTTGGACCGTCGAGCTCATCGAGACGAACAACGCGGCGGCGGGCGGCGCGATCGGCGTCGGCTACCAGCCGGACCTCGTCGTGTCCTCGGTGAGCGGGCCGCCGAGCGCGATGTCCGGCGGCTCCCTCGACGCCTCGGTCACCGTCTGCAACCAGGGCACGCAGGCGAGCTACGGCAGCAACGTGGAGCTGTACCTCTCCTCGGACGCGATCATCACAGCGGCCGACGTGCCCATCGGCGGCGATGCGGTGCCGTACCTCGATCCGGGGCAGTGCACCACGCGAACGCTCCACGTGGGCGCTTACGCGCCCGACGGCGCCTACCACCTGGGCGCGATCGTCGATCGGTACGGCAGCGTTCCCGAGCTCATCGAGAGCAACAACGCCGCAGCTGGCGACGTGGTCGGCATCGGCGACCGGCCGGATCTCATCGTCTCCTCGGTGAGCGGGCCGCCGAGCGCCCTTCCGGGCAGCGGCTTCGATGCCACCGTCACCGTCTGCAACCAGGGCACGATCCCGAGCTACAGCGCCGCCCTGGAGCTGCGCCTGTCACCCGACGACAACATCACGTGGACCGACCCGCCCGCAGGCGGCGCCCAGGCGCCGGACCTGGATCCGGGGCAATGCGCCGCCGTGACCATCCCAGCGAACGCTCACGTGCCAGACGGCGTCTATCACCTCGGCGCGATCGTCGATCTGTACGACTGGCAAGAAGAGCTGAACGAGGCCAACAACGCCGCGTCGGGCGGGCGGATCGGCGTGGGCGATCGGCCGGATCTCATCGTCTCCGCCGTGAGCGGGCCGCCGACCCTCGTGCCCGGCAGCGGATTCAACGCTTCCGTCACCGTCTGCAACCAGGGCACGACGCAGAGCTACGGCAGCGACATCGCCGTGGTGCTCTCGTACGATCAGGCGATCACGCCGTTCGACGCGCCCGCCGGGGGCGGCGATGTGCCCGATCTGAGCCCCGGGCAGTGCGCCTCCGTCACCGTGCCCGCGAACGCCTACGTGCTCGACGGCGCCTATCACCTCGGCGCCATCGTCGACCCGGGCGGCTCGCTCCTCGAGCTCATCGAGGCCAACAACGCGGCGGCGGGCAGTCTGATCGGCGTTGGCCATGGCCCCGACCTCATCGTCTCCGCCGTGAGCGGGCCGCCGAGCGTGTTCCCCGGCGGCGGCTTCGACGCGTCGGTCACCGTCTGCAACCAGGGCACGCAGGCGAGCTACGGCACCCACGTGGAGCTGCGCCTCTCCGCGGATGCGACGCTCACGACCGCCGACTCCCTCGCCGGCGGCGGTCCTGTGCCGTACCTGGATCCCGGCCAGTGCGCCACGGTGACCTTCCCGGCGAGCGCTTATGTGCCCGAGGGGGCCTACCACCTCGGCGCGATCGTCGACCCGCAGGACGGGGTCCTCGAGCTCATCGAGACCAACAACGCGGGCTCAGGCGCTCTGATCGGCATCGGCTACGGGCCTGACTTCACCGTCGCTTCCGTGAGCGGTCCGCCCAGCGTCCTGCCGGGCAGCGGCTTCGACGTAGAGATCACCGTCTGCAACCAGGGCACGACCCCGGGCTCCAGCATGGTGGAGCTGCGCCTGTCCGCCGACGCCACGATCACGGAGACCGACGCGTTCGCGGGCGGCGCGCCGACGCCTTACCTGGATCCCGGCCAGTGCGCGGCCGTAACGATCCCCGCCAGCGTCTACGTGGCCGACGGCGCCTATCACCTCGGCGGGATCGTCGATCCGTACGGCGGGCAGCCCGAGCTGATCGAGACCAACAACGCGGCGCCGGGCGATCTGATCGGCGTCGGCAGCTGGCCCGACCTCGTTGTCTCAGCCGTGAGCGGGCCGTCGAGCGTGACGCCCGGCAGCAGCTTCAACGCCGCCGTCACCGTCTGCAATCAGGGCACGACCCAGAGCTACGGCGTCGACGTCGAGCTGCTGCTGTCGAGCGACGGGGCGATCACGCCCTCGGACATGCACGCCGGGAACGGCTATCTCCCCGGGCTGAATCCCGGGCAATGCGCCTCCGTCGTCGTGCCCGCGAGCGCCAATGTGCCTGACGGCGTTCACCACCTCGGCGCGATCGTGGACCCGAGCGGCGCGCTCGCCGAGCTCATCGAGACCAACAACGCGGCGGCGGGCAGCGTGCTCGGCGTCGGCCACGCGCCGGATCTCGTCGTCTCCGCCGTGAGCGGGCCACCGAGCATGATCCCTGGCGGAAGCTTCGACGCGTCGGTCACGGTCTGCAACCAGGGCACACAGACGAGCTACGGCACCCAGGTGGAGCTGCTGCTCTCCGCCGACGCGACGCTCACGATGGCCGACTCCCCGGCTGGCAACGGTCCGGTGCCGTACCTGGATCCGGGCCAGTGCACAACCGTGACCTTCCCGGCGAGCGCGTACGTGCCCGACGGCGCCTACCACCTTGGCGCGATCGTCGACCGGGACGACTGGGTTCCCGAGCTCATCGAGACGAACAACGCCGGCGCGAGCGCCATGATCGGCTTCGGCAACTTGCCCGACCTCATCGTCTCCGCGGTCAGCGGCCCGCCCAGCGCCATCCCGGGCAGCGGATTCGACGCTTCCGTCACCGTCTGCAACCAGGGCACCCAGCCGAGCTACGGCACCGACGTGGATCTCTACCTGTCCGCCGACGCCGCGATCACGGAAGACGACACACCCGCTGGCGCCGGCATGGTCCCCTTCCTGGCACCCGGGCAGTGCGCCTCGGTGCTCGTCTTCGCGAGCGCCTATGTGCCCGATGGCGCGTATCACCTCGGAGCGGTCGTCGATGTGAACGACTGGCAAGAAGAGCTGATCGAGTCCAACAACGCCGCCTCGGGCGACGTCATCGGCGTGGGCTTCCAGCCCGACCTCGTCGTCTCCGCAATCAGCGGCCCGCCCAGCGCCCCGCCGGGCAGCGGATTCGACGCTTCCGTCACCGTCTGCAACCAGGGTACGACCCCGAGCCACGGCGTCGACGTCGAGCTGTTCCTGTCGAGCGACGACGTCATCACGCCCCTGGACCTCCTCGCGGGGAGTGGCTATGTGCCCGGCCTGAGCCCTGGACAGTGCACCTCCGTGCTCGTCCCCGCGAGCGCCTATGGGCCCGACGGCGCCTACCACCTCGGGGCGATCGTGGACCCGGGCGAATCGCTCGACGAGCTCATCGAGAGCAACAACGCTGTGGCGGGCAGCGTGCTCGGCGTCGGCTTCGGGCCGGATTTCATCGTCTCCGCCGTGAGCGGGCCCCCGAGCCTCGCACCGGGTGATAGCTTCGACGCCGAGGTCACCGTCTGCAACCAGGGCACGCAGGCGGGCTACGGCGGCGACGTGGAGCTGCGCCTCTCCTTGGACGCCACCATCACGACGGCCGATTTCCTGGCCGGCAGCGGGCCGGCGCCGTACCTGGCGCCAGGCCAGTGCGCCACCGTGACCTTCCCGGCGAGCGCGTCATACGTGCCCTGGGGCGCCTATCACCTCGGCGCGATCGTCGATCCGTACGGCTGGACTCCCGAGCTCATCGAGACCAACAACGCCGCGGTGGGCAGCGTGCTCGGCGTCGGCTATGGCCCGGACCTCATCGTCGCCGCGGTGGAGGGCCCGCCCAGCGCCCTGCCAGGCAGCAGCTTCGACGCCGAGGTCACCGTCTGCAACCAGGGCACGCTGCCGAGCTACGGCAGCGACGTGGAGCTGCGCATGGCGGCCGACGACCAGGCGGCACATACCGGCTTCTTCGCCGGCAGCGCGCCGGTTCCGTACCTGGATCCTGGCCAGTGCACGGTCGTGACCATCCCCACGTATGCGGCAGCCCCCGACGGCACCTATCACCTCGGTGCCATCGTGGACCCCTACGCGTGGACGCAGGAGCTCATCGAGACCAACAACACCGCCTCAAGCAGCGTGTTCGGCATCGGCAACCAGCCGGATCTCATCGCGTCCGTCGTGAGCGGCCCATCGATCGCCGCGCCGGGCAGCGCCTTCGACGCCGTCGTCACCGTGTGCAACCGGGGCACGACCCCGAGCGGCGGTACGAGCGTCGATGTGCTGATCTCGTCCGACCGGATCATCACGCCCTCCGATATCCATGTCGGCAACGAGGTCGTTTCCGGGCTGAGCCCTGGTCAGTGCGAGAGCATCACCGTGGCCGCCGGCGCCTACGCTCCTGACGGCGCATACCACCTCGGCGCGATCGTGGACCTGAACGGCCCGGTCCAGGAGCTCATCGAGACCAACAACACCACCGCCGGCGAGCTGATGGCCATCGGCCACGGCCCCGATCTCGTCGTCTCGGCGGTGAGCGGCCCGCCGAGCGTCACGCAGGGCAGCCTCTTCGACGCCTCGGTCACCGTGTGCAACCAGGGCACGGAGCCGAGCTCCGGCACCGATCTCAACCTCTTGCTCTCACCCGACGGCGCGATCACGCCCGCCGATTTCCCGATCGGCGGCGGCTATGTGCCCTACCTGAACCCAGGGCAGTGTTTCTCCGCGACGATCCTCGCGAGCGCCTATGTGCCCGACGGCGTTCACCACCTCGGCGCGATCGTGGACCCGAGCGGCGCGCTCGCCGAGCTCATCGAGACCAACAACGCCGCGGCGGGCAGCGTGATCGGCGTCGGCTACCAGCCCGACCTCATCGTGTCCTCGGTGAGCGGGCCGCCGAGCGTGATCCCTGGCGGAAGCTTCGACGCGTCGGTCACGGTCTGCAACCAGGGTACGCAGCCGAGCTATGGCACCCAGGTGGAGCTGCTCCTCTCCGCCGACGCGACCCTCACGATGGCCGACTCCCCTGCTGGCAGCGGTCCGGTGCCGTACCTGGATCCGGGCCAGTGCGCCACCGTGACCTTCCCGGCGAGCGCGTACGTGCCCGACGGTGCATACCACCTTGGCGCGATCGTCGACCGCGACAACTGGATCCCCGAGCTCATCGAGACGAACAACGCCGACGCGAGCGCCATGATCGGCATCGGCAACTTGCCCGACCTCATCGTCTCCGCGGTCAGCGGCCCGCCCAGCGCCATGCCGGGCAGCGGCTTCAACGCTTCCGTCACCGTCTGCAACCAGGGCACGCAGCCGAGCTACGGCGCAGAACTGGGGCTCTACCTGTCCACCGACGCCACGATCACGGCAGGCGACACCTCCGCTGGCGGCGGCATGGTCCCCTTCCTGGCACCCGGGCAGTGCGCCGCGGTCCCAGTCGCCGCAACTTCCTATGTTCCCGACGGCACCTATCGCCTCGGCGCGATCGTCGATGTGGTTGACTGGCAGGAAGAGCTGGTCGAGTCCAACAACGCCGCCCCGGGTGACCTCATCGGCGTCGGCTTCGGGCCGGATCTCGTCGTCTCGGCGGTCAGCGGTCCGCCCAGCGCCCCGCCGGGCAGCGGGTTCGATGCCTCCGTCACCGTCTGCAACCAGGGCACGTCCCCGAGCTACGGCGTCGATGTCGAGCTGTTCGTGTCGAGCGACGACGTCTTCGCGCCCTCGGACCTCAGCGCGGGGATCGGCTATGTGCCCGGCCTGAGCCCTGGACAGTGCACCTCCGTGCTCGTCTTCGCGAGCGCCTATGGGCCCGACGGCGCCCACCGCCTCGGGGCGATCGTGGACCCAGGCGAATCGATCGCCGAGCTCATCGAGACCAACAACGCCACGGCGGGCAGCGTGATCGGCGTCGGCTTCGGGCCGGATTTCATCGTCTCCGCCGTGAGCGGGCCGCCGAGCGTCGCCCCGGGCCATAGCTTCGACGCCGAGGTCACCGTCTGCAACCAGGGCACGCAGGCGGGCAGCGCCGACGTGGAGCTCCACCTCTCCTCGGACGCGACCATCACGACGGCCGACTTCCCTGCCGGCAACGGACCGGTGCCGTACCTGGATCCGGGCCAATGCGCCACCGTGACCCTCCCGGCGAACGCCTATATGCCCGAAGGCGCTTACCACCTGGGCGCGATCGTCGATCCGTCCGGCTGGACTCCCGAGCTCATCGAGACCAACAACGCCGCGGCGGGCAGCGTGCTCGGCGTCGGCTATGGACCGGACCTCATCGTCTCCGCGGTGGACGTCCCGCCCAGCGCCCTCCCGGGCAGCAGCTTCGACGCCGAGGTCACCGTCTGCAACCAGGGCACGCAGCCGAGCTACGGCAGCGACGTGGAGCTGCGCCTGGCGGCCAGCGACCAGGCGGCCAGCACCGGTGTGATCGCCGGGGGCGCGCCGGTGCCACCCCTGGATCCTGGCCAGTGCACGGTCGTGCCCATCCCCGCCTACTCGGCGGTGCCTGACGGCGCCTATCGCCTGGCCGCCGTCGTGGACCCTTTCGGCTCGACGCAGGAGCTCATCGAGACCAACAACACCAACGCAAGCGGCGTGTTCGGCGTCGGCTACCAGCCGGATCTCATCGCGTCCGTGAGCGGCCCATCGACCGCCGCGCCCGGCAGCGGCTTCGACGCCATCGTCACCGTGTGCAACCAGGGCACGACCCCGAGCGGCGGTACGAGCGTCGATGTGCTGCTGTCGTCAGACGGGACGATCACGCCCTCCGATATCCATGTCGGTAACGGCTGGGTCCCCGGGCTGAGCCCTGGCCAGTGCGAGAGCATCACCGTGGCCGCCGGCGCCTACGCTCCTGACGGCGCCTACCACCTCGGCGCGATCGTGGACCTGGACGGCCCGGTCCAGGAGCTCATCGAGACCAACAACACCACCGCCGGCGAGCTGATGGCCATCGGTTACGGCCCCGATCTCGTCGTCTCGGCGGTGAGCGGCCCGCCGAGCGTCGCGCAGGGCAGCCTCTTCGACGTCTCGATCACCGTCTGCAACCAGGGGACGGACCCGAGCTACGGCACCATGGTGGAGGTCCGGCTGTCGGCCGACGCGACGATCACGACGGCCGACTTCCTCCCCGGAGGCGCCTGGGTGCCGAGCCTCGCCGTAGGCCAGTGCGAGAGCCTCGTCGTCGCCGCAGATACCTACGTCCCCGTGGATACCTACACGCTCGGGGCGATCGTGGACGCCTACGGCGAGGTCCCCGAGCTCCTCGAGGGCAACAACGCCACGGCCGGCGGCGAGCTCGTCGTCAGCTTCTGATCGCCCGCTTCCACGTCGGGAGAGGCCGGCAGCGCGCGACGCGGATCGCGCGCGGCCGCGTGGCCGACCTGACCCGCAAAGCGGCCGGGGTTCACCGCGCTGTGCGGTTGCGCGCTTGATCTCATCGTAGAGCCTAGTCGGGTAGGCCGGGGTCGGCTGCCCCCCGGCCCCCCACAGATCCAGACGTACGGAATTCCCGCATCCGGCTCTTCGGGACACGGGTTTGCTACGACCGGGCAGGAGCGGGGTGCGTGATGCGCGGCTGCGGAAGGGGATACCTCTTCAGCAGCCGGTTCGCCCAGTCGCCTCGCCGCGACCTGCACCAGTGATGCATGAAGCCGAGCAGATCGAACGTCGACGACCACGTCGGCGATGCCCCGCTGCCCGTCCGCCGCCGGCGAATCCGATCGTCTTCATCGGAACACCATTGCACGCATCCTTTCATCCTCCGTCCTCCGCCGAGGCGAGTGCCGCTCGTTATGCCCGAGACACGAGGCCCCGCGCACCGTTTCTCCGCAGAAACCTCGTCATTTGACGCTCGCCCGAGATCATCGTATCTCTCTTAAATGGCAACCGTGAGCATCCCGTTCTCTTCGATTTCTGACACCAGCGGCGTCCTGCGCGGACGCGACATGCTGTGTTTCGCCCACGACTGGACGGGAGATCCGCTCTCCAAGACCCACCTCATGCGCGGGCTGTCGAAGGACAACCGCATCCTCTGGGTGAGCTCCATCGGATACCGCGCGCCCAAGGCCTCGGGCCGCGATTTCCGGCGCATCCTCGACAAGCTCAAGGCCTTCACCGAGCCAGTGCGCGAGGTCGAGCCGAACCTCTTCGTGCTCAACCCGCTCGCCATCCCGGCCTGGGGCAACCCGGCCATGCACGAGGTCAACCGGGAGCTGCTCAAGCTCCAGGTGCGGCGGGCGACGGATCGGCTCGGCTTCCGCAACGTGGTCAACTGGGTCTTCACGCCCACGGCCGCCGTCATCGCCGGCGCGCTCGGCGAGTCGTTCCTGATCTATTACTGCGTCGACGAGTTCACCGCCTTCCACGATGTCCCGGCCGAGCTGATGGAGCTCGAGCGATCCCTCGTCGAGAAGGCCGACCTCTGCATCGTCTCCTCCGAGAAGCTGCTCCGCACCAAATCGCAGTACAACCCGCGCACGGCCCTGGTGCGCCACGGCGTGCAGTACGAGCACTTCCGCGCGGCGCTCGCCCCCAAGACGAAGATCCCGGCCGACATCGCCGCCCTCCCCAAGCCGGTGATTGGCTATTTCGGCCTGATGGCCGACGAGTGGATCGACATCCCGCTCATGGAGGCGGTCGCCAGGCACTTCTCCGGCGGGTCGATGGTGCTGCTCGGCAAGGTGACGACCGACATCTCCCGCCTCACCGCGCTGCCCAACGTCCACGTCCTCGGCCGCAAACCCTTCTCGGAGCTGCCGGCCTACTGCAAGGGCTTCGACGTGGCCATCAACCCCTTCCCTATCAACGAGATGACCCTCAACGCCAACCCCCTCAAGGTCCGCGAGTACCTCGCCGCCGGCCTGCCGGTGGTCTCGACGCGGATCCCCGAGGTCGAGGTGGTGAAGGAGGCCCGCATCGGCGACACGACCGAGGCGTTCATCGAGCTGATCGAGGAAGAGCTGAAGCTGCCCGGCCCGCGCCCGGAGCGGGGCGCGTCGATGCGATACGAGAGCTGGGATGTGAGGATCGAAGAGGTGAGGCGGGCGGTGGCGGCGACCGGGAGATATTGAGTCTCTCGGCGGCGGGAGGCGGCCTCGCGCGCCGACGGCGACCCGCTCCCCGAGGCGCCCCCTCCCGCCGGCCCGAACCTGGTTCCGCCCGCCAGAGGTCCGGCCAGGGATCCGGTGAGAGACAGATCGCTGGCGGGATTTCTGACACGCAGAACCAGGGATCCCCTCGCGCCCGGCGGCGCGCGCTTTCTACGAGCGGATCGACCGCGTGATCCTCCCCTCGCTCGCCGCGCTGGGCGTTCCGGCGTACGAGGCGTGGGCGCTGCGCCTCGAGGTCCCCGCCCAGGCCGAGAATCGCTGAGACGGAACTCGCCATCTCACGCGCGAAACACGCGTGAGATGGGCTCCCCGGTCAGCCCCGCGAGGAGCCGCTCTCCCTCGGCGCGAAGTCGACCCCCTCCGCCGCGCGCCGTGATGGGGCCGAGGTAGCCCAGGCGCGCCGGATTCATTCGATTTACACGACCTGTGGCAGACGCTGTGCGCGCTTCTTTTCATCCTCCTGGCTCGCAAGGCGCAGTCACCACCGAGACTGCACCCCCCGCTGGCGGCGACGCGGCGATGCGGCGATGCGGCGATGCGGCGATGCGGCGATGCGGCGATGCGGCGATGCGGCGACGATGAAAATGCCCTGCTACTCCCGCATGGGACTTCCATATCCCTCGATTCCTGTGTAAATATACCAGATGCTGTCGGCGCTGGATGTCGAGTCGCCGCCGGCAGGATTCTCTTGGTTGCGAACAACGTGTGACCTTACCGTGAGAGGTGTTTCAATGAATCGAGGATCGTCTTCGAGACGTCTGTCCAGGAGCCGCGTCGCGAGCTCCCTGTCCGTGCTTCTCTGCGTGCCCGTGGTGGCGCTCGCGCTCGCCGGTTGCGGCGGCACGGAGCCCTCCTCTTCGTCCGAGTCCGACGAGTCCGCGCCGGACCGGGACGAAACCATGAGCTGGGAGGAGTTCCAGGCGAACGTTTACCGCGACCCGCAGCGCGGGGTCTACCTCATCGACGACGAGCAGGGGCTCAACGACGCGGAGCTGCGTGTCGTCTACGAGCGCTATGTCAAGACCGGGGCGCTCGTCGTGAAGCCGCTCGAGCGGCGCTGACCACGCCCCGCAGGGATACGATCGATAGCTCGCTTTGAGCGTGCCCTCGGATGCCTCACGGCGCGCCAGCCAGCGACAGGGCGAGCCAGTCGTCGAAGCGCGTCGGCATGACGCGCGCGCCGTCGCCCGGGGTGAGCGACCGATCGTCGATCCGGAGACCGAAATAGGGCGCCTCCGCGTCGACGATCACCTCGCGGCGGTCCTTCTTCGCGCTCAGGTACTTGCCGACGAACTCGGCGAGCGGGCGCCTCTCGGGGCCGGCCACCTCGAGGATGCCGTTCATGGGCGCCTTCAGCGTGACGTCGGCCAGGGCGTCGGCGACGTCCTCGGCGGCGATCGGCTGCAGCTGCGCCGACGAGAGGCGGACCCGCTCGGCGTCGGCGCTGGAGCGCGCGATGCCGTCCATGAACTCGAAGAACTGCGTGGCCCGCAGGAGGGTGTAGGGGATCCCGGAGGCCTCGATCAGCGCCTCCTGCGCCATCTTCGCGCGAAAATAGCCGCTGCCGAGCATTCGATCGGTGCCGACCACCGAGAGCGCCACATGGTGTTTGACGCCCGCGGCGGCCTCGGCGGCGAGCAGGTTGCGGCCCGAGGTCTCGAAGAAATCGAGGACCGCCTTGTCCTCGAACGACGGCGCGTTCGCCACGTCGACCACGACCTCGGCTCCCGCGAGCGCTCCGGCGAGCCCCTCGCCCGTGAGGCTGTTGACGCCCGTGGAAGGCGACGCCGCGACGACCTCATGGCCCTGCTGGCGGAGCCTGCGTACGAGCTTCGTCCCGATCAGGCCGGTTCCACCGATAACCACGATCTTCATGTCTTTCTCCCTTGTCGATCACGCGAGCGGCCGGTGCCTTGCTCCTGTGACCCCGCGCTCGCCCTCGATGACGAAGCGGGTCTAGCTCGTGTGACATGGGGCGAAGGAAAAATGACAGCCGCGCTGCCTCGCCTGGAGATCCGGCGCGACGACCCCGATCAGAACGGCGTGTCGCCTTCGTCCGGAACGATGATCGACTTCAGCGCCCCGTCCTGGCAATCCGCCTGCATGCGGAAGCCCTTCTCGGCCTCGGACAGGTCGAACCGGTGGGTGACGATGGACTCGACGTCCACCGCCCCCTCGGCGACCAGGCGGATCGCCCGCGGGTACACGTGCCCCATGCGCCGGGAGAGCTTGATCTTGAGCCCCTTGCGGCGGCACAGCGCCGCCGGCAGCGAATAGCGGTCGCCCTCCGGGATGCCCGCCAGCAGGATCCGACCGCCGATGCGGGCGGCCTCGGCCGCGTGGTGGAAGCCCTCGGGCGAATTCGTCGCCTCGAGCACGAGGTCGACGCCCCGGCCGCCCGTCCACCCCGCGACGGCCTCGAAGCTCGGCGCCACGTCGTGCGCGCCCAGCCGGCGCGCGGCCTCGGCCCGGTACGCGACGGGATCGACAGCGAAGACGCGCCCGGCGCCGGCCAGGCGCGCGAGCTGGACCAGGCAGAGGCCGATCGGCCCGCACCCCAGCACCACCACCGTCTCCTGCACGTGGGGCCGCGCCAGGTCGATCGCGTGGACGGCGACGCCCAGCGGCTCCAGCATCACGGCCTTTCGCACCGAGAAGCCGCGGGGGACCGGCACGACCTGCTCGGGGCGCACCGCCAGCCGCTCCGCCATGCCGCCGTGGAGCGGCGGCGCGCCGAGGAACTCCACGTGCGGGCACAGGTTCACGTGGCCGCGGTGGCACCACTCGCAGCGGCCGCAGGCGTGCGCGGGGTCGACGGCGACAAGCTGCCCCCTCGACAGGCCCAGCGCCGGGTGGTCGTCGACGACCCAGCCGGCGAACTCGTGCCCTGGCACGAAGGGGTCCCGGACCTGCGCCGCGCCGATCCCGCCCTCCAGGTAATAATGGAGATCGCTGCCGCAGATCCCGCAGCCCGCGACCTGGATCGTCACCATGCCCTCGCGCGGCCGCGGAGGTTCGACCTCGCCGAGCCGGACATCGCGGATGCCGTGAATGAACGTTGCGCGCACTGTTCCAGTCTCCCTTTCAAGGCGCCGCCGGCTCCCCGGCGGCGCCGCGCTGGACGATTGTGCCGGCGCGATTCCGTACTGTAGTCTGCGCCCGTGATCGCTTGTCAATCCTGCGTTCCGGGGCGCTGACGGCGCCATGCCGGCCGACCTCGTCCTCGGCATCGACCTGAGCACCACCGCGGCCAAGGCGGCGGCCTTCGACGTCCAGGGGCGCCTGCACGCCGCCGGCCGGGCGCCGCTCTCGCTGGCGCGGCCGGCCCCCGACCGATTCGAACAGGATCCCCGGGACTGGTGGGCTGCCCTGTGCCAGGCGGTCGCCGGCGTCACCGCCACGGTGGACCCGGGCCGCATCGCTGGCCTCGCGCTCGCGCACCAGCGCGAGACCTTCGCCTGCCTCGGTCCCGACGGCCAGCCGCTCCGCCCCGCCATGCTCTGGCTGGACGGCCGGGCGCGCGGGCACCTCGGCGCCGTGATCGACCGCATCGGGCAAGACCGCCTGCGGGCGCTGTCCGGCAAGGCCGCGGACTTCGGCCCGGCGCTGCCCAAGATCGCCTGGCTGGCCAGCGAGGAGCCGGACACCCATCGCCGCACGGCCCTCTTCTGCGACGTGCAGGCGTACCTCGTGCAGGCGCTGACCGGGCGCGCCCGCACCAGCTGGGCGAGCGCCGATCCGCTCGCGCTCTTCGACATCGGCGCGCGCCGCTGGTCCGAGGAGCTCTGCGCCGCCGCCGGCATCACGCCCGAGCGGCTGCCGGAGGCGCTCCCTCCCGGCGCGCCGCTCGGCGCGGTGTCGGCGACCGCAGCGGCGGCCACCGGCCTGCGCGAGGGCACGCCGGTGCTGGCCGGCGGCGGCGACGGCCAGATGGCCGGGCTCGGCGTCGATGCGCTGGACCCGCGGCGCGCCTACCTGAACCTCGGCACGGCGGTGGTCTTCGGCGTCTTTTGCCCCGAGCCGCGGCAGGACCCGGCATGGCGGACCATGACGAGCGCCTCCGGCCGCGGCTACGTGCTGGAGAGCAGCCTGCGCAGCGGGGCGCTGCTCTCGGACTGGTACCTGCGCCGCCAGCTGGGCGTCGATCCGCGCGACGGGGCCGCGATGGCCGCGCTCGAAGCCGAGGCGGCGTCGCTCCCGCCCGGCAGCGGCGGCCTGCTGCTCTTGCCCTACTGGGAGGGCGCCATGAACCCTCACTGGGATCCCGACGCCCGCGGCGCGATCCTGGGCCTCACGGACGCGCACGGGCGCGGCCACGTCTACCGCGCCCTGATCGAGGGCGTCGCGCTCGAGCAGGCCCTGGTGCTGGACCTGATGCGCGGCGCGGCGGGGATCGAGGTCGCGGAGTTCGCCGCGGTCGGCGGCGTGGCCGCGAGCGACCTCTGGTGCGGTGTGATGGCCGACGCGACGGGCGTCGCCATCGAACGGTCCGAGACGGTCGAGGCGGCGTGCCTGGGCGCCGCCATGTGCGCGGCTGCCGGCGCCGGGCTGGCGGAGAGCATCGAGGCGGCCGCGAGGGCGATGCGCGGGACCGCCACGGCGACGTTCCATCCCGATGCCGGGCGCCGGGGGCGCTACGCGGCGCTGCTGGGGATCTACCGGGACATGTACCCGCAGCTCTCGGGGCTGCTGCGCCGCCTCTCGGCCTTCACGAGGGATTAGGCGCGGCGCGCGCTCCGCTCGCGAAGGAGCGAGCCGGGCCGGTGCCATGAGTCCGAGGACAGGGTAACCTCCAGGGCATGGCGACGGAACTGCTTGCAAGGATCACTCAGGACGCTGCAGTGATGGGAGGCCGCCCGTGCATCCGGGGGATGAGGGTCACGGTGGGCACGATCCTGGGACTGCTGGCGGCCGGACACTCCGTGGAGAAGGTGCTGGATCTCTACCCGTACCTCGAGAAGGACGATGTGCTGGCGGCGCTCACGTATGCAGCCTGGCGCACCGAGGAGGTCGAGCTTCCACTGAAGGCGTCATGAAGATCCTCGTGGACATGAACCTGTCGCCAACCTGGGTGTCGTTTCTTGTCGACGCCGGGTTCGAGGCTGTCCACTGGTCTGAAATGGGTGACCCACGAGCGCCGGATCGTGAGCTGATGGCGTGGGCACGCGAGGGCGGATACGTCGTTTTCACACACGATCTCGACTTCAGCATCCTGATTGCCACCACGGGCGCCATCGGCCCCAGCGTCCTGCAAGTCCGAACGCTCAACCTGCTCCCGAGCGCCATCGGGGCCGATGTCGTCGGCCTCTTGCGCCAGTACGCCGAGGAGCTCGACCGCGGCGCGATCGTCTCGCTCGATGGGGCATCCTCGCGGGTCAGGATCCTACCGATCCGACGACGGTTGGAAGGACCTGGCTGACGTCTCCTCACTGCGCGGTCGGATCGTTGACGCGCCCCGCGAAGAGGAGCGCCCCTGTGTACAGATCACGGATGAAGAAGAAAAACGGACGGTCCAGGACGATCGCCGCGGGCTCGTTGAAGACGCCCGAGGCCGCGGAAGATACGGCGAGGACGACCGCCGTCGCCGCCGCGGCCTCGGTCCCGGCCTCGTCCACGTCGATGACCGCCTTGTGGATGACGTCCTGGATCTGGATCCCTCCGTCCTCGATGATGCCCGAGAAGTCGGCGCTGTCGCCAAACGCGACGCCCATGCCGAGGTCCTCGAGCGCCGCCTTGAGAGCGGCCGCGGTGCCGAACGAGAACTTCGGCATCGTGATGTCGACCGACCGCGACTGCAGCGAGGTGATGATCGTCTCGAGCGCCGCGCCGTCGAGCGACTCCGCCAGCGCGTCCGCGGTCCCCTCGGCCGGCAGGACGACGAACATCGAGACCGGGGTGCCCGCATAGGGGATCTCCACCGCTTCCCAGCCGTCGCCGGCGCCGTAGCGCGTCTCCTGTCTACCGTGCATCATCTGGGCGGTGACGCTCGTGCCGTCGCCGCGCTGGAACGCGCCGGGCTTCGTCAAGTCCTCGTCAAACGGCGTGTGCCACGCGGCGTCGAAGTAGATGGCGTTGGTGAGCACGACGCGCGTCTCCGGGGTCACGCTGCCGTTGAGGAGATTCGGAATCTTGCCCTCCGTCTGGTCCTTCACCCACGCGTTGATGAGGCTCTCGGCCTCCTCCGGGGCATTGAAGTCGGCGAGCCGCACGCGCGCCCCGTAGCTCTCGCCGAGCACCGTCAAGAACGGCTGCTCGAGCGCGAGGTCGACGTGCGACCAGATCGCGTTGGCCGTGTGGAGCCGGAAGCCGCCTCCCTCGAACCCGCTCGATCCCTCGGCGCGCTTGTGGAGCTCGAGATCCACGTAGTTGAACGCCGGGTGCAGCCGCTCCTGCGGGAGCTCGAACCGCATCGCCGCGGCCATCGCCTGCTCCGTGGTGGTCCGCGCGCCCGCGTACGTCATGGCGAGCGCCGTCGAGATGCTGTAAGGCGAGTAGACGACGTTCGCGTTCGCGCTGGAGATCGCGCGGCCGAGGTCGAGCGCGAAGCTCGCGTTGTTGCGCGCCAGCAACACCCGATCCTCCTCCGAGACGACCGGGCTCTCGATCCGCGCCGCGTCCGACGGCAGCACGCATCCAGCCTTCTTCTCGAAGCACTCGACGGCCCCGCCGCCCCCTCCCTGCCCCGAGCCGCCCTCTCCCTGGTCCGGGCCACCGCCGCTGCCGCCTCCCTCGTTCGAGCTGCACCCCACGAGAGCCGACATGAGCACGGTCGCCAAGACAATTGATGTTCTCATGATGCCAGGGTTTTGCAGCCTGCGTGCCAGTGCGCTTTTGCGCCGCAAATCGCATGTTTGTCCCGGGGAGACGCGCGCTGCCAGCAAGTCTGGAGCAGATTGTGCCAAGGTGAGCCGTGCACGGTGCTCACGGGTGAGCTTGGGAGCCTCCGGTGACGGCGAAACCGATGGATCGGCGGGGTCGATGCGACTGTGTCGATGCGACTGTGCCTCCTTGCCAGACCCCGTGGTGTGCTGGGAAGGTCGTGCAGCAGGAGCGGGTTGCGCCGAGGTGCGCCACGGACCATCCTTCGTGCCGGCGCGCGAGGCACATGAAGATGGACGAGGGCGCAGGAGAACCGACAGGCACGCGCTCAGCGCGGATCGATCGCGGCGACGTGTTCTGGATAGGGCCCGATGATTCGCGGGGGCCTGTCCCGAGCTACTCTCATCCCCACGTGGTGGTCCAGGACGACGTCTTCAACCACTCGCGGATCACGACCGTGGTCGTGTGCGCGCTGACGTCGAACTTGCACCGGGCGAACGAGCCTGGGAACATCCTGCTCGACGTGGGCGAGGGGAACCTTCCCAGGCAGAGCGTCGTGGTCGTGTCGCAGATCTCCTCGGTCGAGAAGGCCCGCCTGGGCGAGCGGATCGGGTCGCTGTCCGACGCACGGGTGGATCAGATCCTGGCCGGCCTGCGCTTCCAGCAGGCATCGTTCTTCAGGCGGTAGCGAGCGGGTGCACCTCGTGGGGCAGGTCGACTTCACCGAGGCGGCGACGTCGGACGAGCGCGGTTTCTCTGGAGGACGATGAATGCCTCACCACGGTGACCCGGAGGACGACTTCAAGAAGGCGCTTGCGCAGGATCGGGCGCGAATCGATGCGGCGATCGAGCGTCTCTCGGGGGAAGAGCCGAAGCCTGAGCGGTTCCTGCTCGCGCTCGCCGGGGCGTGGGGCCGCCCGGTTCCATGTCGGGCGCCGATCGGAAGGTGGCTGCCGCCGGTCGCCCCGACCGAGCGGGGCGTGAAGAGCGCGGCCCGCTGGGTACATGCATCCAATCCAAACGTCCAGCGAGCCGCCGTCGTCGCCCTCGAGAGAGCCGGGGTGGCTGCGCGGCCTGTTCTGACAACGGTCGCCGATGCCCTCACGAGCAAGGAGCCCACCGTTCGGATCGCCGCGGCCCGCGTCCTCGCGCGCGCTGCGCCGTGTCCCGAGCAGGCTCCGGCGCTCCGTCGTGCGCTCTCCGACGAGCTCTTCACCGTGCGCTGGCTGGCGGTGGAGGCGCTCGCGCGCAGCGGCGACGAACACCCGATGGCGCCGGTCCTCGGGGCGTCGCGTCCACGGCTCGACGCTCGGCTTGCTCCCTATCAGCTCGAGCGCTGGCTGCGCGCGGTCGCCGCCCTTGGACGGGATGCGTCCGCGCTGTGGCCCGAGCTGAACGAGCTCCTGGATCGAACCTCCCAGCTCAGCCAGAGCGACACCTGGTGGCATGAGTCGAGGTTCACGCTCGAGCGACTCGTACGGGAGCTCCGTACGACCCAGGATAACCCCTGACGCCGCCTCCCGCGGCCTCGCCGGTCGATCCCGCCGGCAAGCCTGGCCGCACGAAGCAGCGCGGCGCATCGCACGATTGGTTGCATTGACAATCAAATACCGCGCGGTATGCTCGGCCATCATGCGCGACCAGTTCACCGCCGAAGGGGGGATCGTCCTCGACAACGCGCTCGGCTACTGGGTGGCGCGCGTCTACCTCGCTTCCCGCGCCGAGATGTACCGGCGCTTCCGCGCGCACGGCGTCGAGATCACGCCCGAGCAATGGATGGTCCTCGTCCGCCTGTGGGAGCAGGAGGGCGTCACGCAGACGCACCTGGCCGAGCGCACCTTCCGGGATGTGCCCACGATGAGCCGGATCGTCGCGCTCATGGAGCGCGACGGGCTTGTCGAGCGCCGGCCCGACCCGACGGACCGGCGCGCCCGGCTCGTCTACCTCACCGCGCGCGGGCGAGCGCTGCGCAAGGCCCTGTCGGGCGAGGCCAAGGCCCTCGTGGACACGTCGCGCGCCGGCATCCCGGAGGACGATCTGCTCACGACCCGGCGCACGCTGCAGCGCATCCTCGCGAACCTCGAGCCCAAAGGCTGAACGTAGCCCCGCCCTCCACGCCGCCTTCTTCATCGCCAATTAATTGCATAGACAACCAATTCAGGAGAGACCCGCATGAGCCAGACCGCTGCTTCCCCTCACTTTCCTGCGCACACGCTCGACACGGCGCCCGCGGCGGCCCGCCCCGCGCTGGAGCAGGCCTCGCGGAAGTTCGGCTTCCTGCCGCTGCCCTTGGCGCGCTTCGCGACCTCGCCGCTCCTGGTGCGCGCCTTCGACGAGCTCCTCGCGGTCTTCGAGGGTGCGACGCTCTCGCCGGTGGAGCGCGAGGTCGTGGTGATGGTCGTCGCCGGCGAGAACGGCTGTGATCTCTGCCGCACGATGCACCGCGGGCTGCTCCTCCGCGCGGGGGCTTCCCCCGAGGTCGCCGCGGCGCTGTTCGAGCGAAGGCCGGCGCCCGACGCGCGCCTCCAGGCGCTCGCGGCGTTCACCGAGGCGACGCTGCGCGAGCGGGGCCAGGTGCCGGACGCCGATCTCGACGCCTTCCTCCGCGCGGGCTTCACCGCCGAGCAGGCCCTCGAGGTGATCGTCGGCATCGGAACCTACACGCTGTCGACGTTCGCGAACCGGATGACCCGCTCCCACGCGCTGCGCTGATCGCGACAGGAGCGCGGGGCTCGAGAGCGGAAGCGCCGCGGTGATCTCGCGTTGGTCTCCTTGACAAGGCGGGGGAAGCGTCAGGTACGCTGGCTCTCCACGACAGAAGGGTTCGAGGTAGCAGATAGATGACTGCGCAAATCGGTGACGACGTCGCCTATGCGGGCGCTGACTGGAGCCTGGCGGGCGTGAACGGCGGCGAGCTGTTCGACCCGGCGAGCTACGGACTTCGTGTTCGCCCGGCGAGCACCGCGTGCTGGCGTGGCTTCGTCTGTCGCTATGGGCTTCGCCACAACACCCTGTACCTCGACGGCCTGGACGTCGCGCTCGAAGGCGAAGCTCCTCCCCTGCTGGACAAGATGCCCCAGGAGCCGACGACGCCCCTGGGATTCACGGCCGTCTACGAAGGGATCGGGCTCCACGTCCCGTTCAGCGGCGGCCTGCTTCTCGCGCGCGACTTCTTGCTCGATCTGTATGTTCACATGGGCTTCCACCCGGCGTGGAAATACGCCCACGTCCTCGAGGTGGAGCTCGAGGCGGGACGCATCTCGCGCGTCACCGACTGCTCGAAGCCGATGGCCGACATCCGCAGCCGCATCGCGGGCACGGATGAGCCAGGCCCGGGGAGCTCCCACGAGGACATCGAGGCGTGGGTCGAGCGTGCCTTTTCCCGCAAGTACTGACGTCGTCTCCTGATCCCGGGAGCGTGCGTTGTGGCGGGTGGCCGAGATCGGTGTGATGGCTCGCGGCAGGAGGGGTCGGCCGCCGCCGCGGCCGGGCGACAGCGCTCCATCCTGGACCGGCGCTGCGCTCCATTCCGGATCGGCGCTGCGCTCCATTCCGGATCGGCGCCTCGCCTGTCGCGGGTCGCCGGCGCGCGGCGCGGCCCCGGGACGCCTCCTTCGCCGCCTCTCCTGCCTGGCCCGCTTCCTGCGAAAGCCGTTCTCGCGAGGTAGAGGTCATGACGCACATCGAGCAACGCAGGGTCATCATCCATGAGAACGGGGTGCCGGGCGGCGCCGCGGCGGTCCTCCACGCGGACGATCACGGGACCGGGGCGGCCCATCGCGGGCGGTACGATCAGGGCTGGCGCGCCGGCAAGCCGGCCGAAGATCCAGAGAAGCTCAAGAGATGGGGCCGTGTCAGCGCGAAGCCGAGCGAGTACCTGATTCACATGCGGCGGGGTAGCCTCCGGCCCACCTCCGGTCAGGGCGCCTCGTGCTTCAAGCTCCCGGGCGACAGCGTCGCCATCGTGCCGACCACGGTCCAGAAGCTCCAGTTCACGGCCGACCAGGTCACCCTCGAGAAGGTCGGCGTGGAGATCACGGGGCTCGCCGTCTACCGCATCGCGGAGCCGCTCATCGCGTTCCGGATGCTGAACTTCTCGTTCCCCGAGCGCGCGCAGGAGAAGCTCGAGGCGCTCCTCGTGGACATGTTTGCGGGCGCCGTGCGCCGGCTGGTCGCGAACCTCTCCGTCGAGGAATGCCTGACGCGGCGGAAGGAAGGGCTCGCCAGCGAGCTGATACGAGAGATCGTGCCCGTCGTCTCCGGGCGCGGCAGCGCCGAGGACGCCACCGACAAGGGGTGGGGCGTCCTCATCGATACAATCGAGATCCAGGACGTGCGCATCCTCTCTCCGGCGGTGTTCGGCAACCTGCAGGCGCACTATCGCCAGGAGCAGGAGCGGAAGGCCAGGGAGGCGTCGCTGATCACCGAGCGCGCGGTCCGGCAGGGCGAGGCCGAGGCGCAGCGCGCGATCGAGCTGACCAGGCTCTCCGCCGAGGTCGAGCTGCGCACGCGACGCCAGGAGACCAGCGAGAAGGCCCGGCTCGAGGAGCTCGCCTCCGAAACGCGGCTGAAGGAGACGCGGCTGGCCCACGAGCAGCAGATCGCGGCGCTCACGCTGAGGGCCGAGATCGAGAAGACGACGCTCGAGGCGGAGGCGGCGGCGGCGCGCCACGCGGCGAAGATGGCCGCGAGCGCCCAGGAGATCGACCTGCTCACGCAGCGCGCGGCGATCGCGGGCGCGCGCCGGCTCGTGGCCGAGGCCGAGCTCGCCATCGCCGAGATCGAGGCGAAGAAGGCGCGCCTCACGCAGGAGATCGAGATCGACCGCGCGCGGGCGCTCCGGGAGATTGAGAACACCGTGTCGCCGGAGGTCATCCGGTTGACGGTCGCGCAGCAGATGCCGGCGCTCGCCGCCGCTTTCCAGCAGCGGATGGGAGAGGTGCACGTCACGGCCGTCGATGGCGCCAACCCGTTCGGATACATCGCGGCGGCCGTGGAGGGGGTGATGGGGCTGGCTCGCGCCGCAGGGCTCGAGGTGCCGCCGGCGCGCGCGCCGAAGGCGGAGCTGACCGAGGAGAGCGCGCTGGACGGCAGCCAGCGTTGAGCCCGTCCGCGCCGTCGTCCGGCGTTGGAGGCCGCACGATCACGCGTTGACCGCCTTGACAAGGCGGGGCAGCCGTCAGCTACGCTACCTTTTCACGATGAGTGCGGGCGGCACGACGGGGTGGGGTCGGATCGCGAGAGGAGCTGCGCACAATCATGGGTGAGACGATGCTGACGTTCCTGGGGTCGCAGATTTTCCGCATGCCATTTCTCATCGCCTACATCACGGCGATCGCCCTCGCGTTCTATCGCTATCCGACGCAAGGCAAGCCGGCTCTCCTCGCGGGCTGCGGATTCTCCTTGTTCGTCATGGGCTGGCTCATCAATGCCGTGCACCTGTACTGGCAAATATCCAGTATCCGGAGCGGCGGCGCAGCGCACAAGCTGGTTTTTATTGCCTCCCTGACGGGCTTCGCCTCTCACCTCCTGGAGCTGGTCGGGCTCGTCCTCGTGATGCTCGCATTGTTCGGCGCCAGAAACAGCCCCGCAGGCGGCACCGAGCCAATCGACGCGCGAAACACGCGCGCCTGAGCGAGTCGCTGGAAAGGTAAGGCATCGGGCTGATGTAGTTGCCAGCCCGGGGGACAGCAGGATCTACCGATGATGACACCCCACGGCCCGTCGCGATCAGCAGGCGGAATGAGCAAGACCGCCGTCGCTTTCCTGTTCCTGTTCATCGGGCTCGTGGTGGGGTTCTTCGCCGGAATCGGAGCGACGAAGGCCGGCGCTGCGTTCCTCGAAGATCTCGCGTCGAGCGAGGCGCCCGCCGATCTGGTGCACACCCAGCGCTACGTGCGGCCCGGCTTCTCCTTCAAATACCCGGGAAACTGGAGGGTCGAGGCGGACCCACCGGACAATGATCCCGATCACCACGTGAACGTCGAGAGCCCCGGCTCGTGCATGACGATGATCTTCGTCCTTGACGTGCCGACCGATCCCGCAGACAACGTTCAAGCGCAGATCGACGGGTTCGTCCCCAGGTTGCTCTCTGCGCCCGCACGCACGCCGTTTACCACGTGGGGCAAGTACGCCGGACAAGGCATGCTCCTGAAAGGGAAGCTGCTAGGCGTGAGCGCGGGCTCGGTTCGAGTGTTTTCGCACGCGGACGACAAACGTTCGTTCATCGCGGTGGAGCAATGTTATGACGACGACATGACGCATGTGAAGCCTGGCCTCGAGCTGGTGGAGTCTTCCTTCAGCTTCTCACCTTGAGCCTGCGCCATGGCCCACGGTCTGGAACCATCGCTTCGTGAGCAAACATCGCGGAGCCGGATAGGCCGGATTGCTCACGAACCGTCGCGCGAGCTGCCCAGCGAGCGGCGGCGATCGGCGGCGCGGCGGAGCCGCAGGCGTTCGGGAGGCGAGGACGATGAACAAGATCATCAGGCTATACGACGCAGGCCTCGGCCTGCTCATCCCCTGCCCGAGCGGGGTCATCTACTCGAACCAGACCTGCGGGAACATTTGCATGCAACCCGAGATCGAAGGCGTCTTCGTTCCGCTCGACGCCGAAGACGGGTGGCGCTCCCTCGCGGCGCACTTCGAAGGTCCGAAGTACATGGGCAGCGGCGCGATGCTCGGACTCGACCAAGAGGACGCGGATGTCGTCGACCGCGTCCTGCGCGAGTGTCGCATCGTTGGCATTGTGACCGACCGGGCACGCCTCGTAGACTCGCACGAAGCGTGGGTGCACGTTGTGATAGAAGGCGAATCGGCCTCGGGCCCTTTCACCGGGTTCGGACCGTACCCGCGCCCTGGGATTCTGACTTGGCCCAACTCCGATTGAGGCCGCGCGCTCGCCGGGCGCGCGCTGCTCGGCGGCGAGCGCCAGGCAACTCTTGTCCTCGGTAGTTTTTGGCTGTCCGCTCAGCGCCGCTCTCTCCGGCGCGTCCGTACAGGTCCTCCCGCGCGTTGTCGCTTGCCACGGACGACCGCAAGAGGTACCTCGCACCGATGCCCAAGGACGCCAGAGTCTTCGTGTTCGATCACGTCTCGGTCGGTGTCGAGAACCTCGAACGTGCTGCGGAGTTCTACGACGCCTGTCTGGCGCCGCTCGGTTTTGTCCGGCTCTCGCAAAACGCCCGTAGCGTGGGGTACGGGCCCGAGGGATACGAAGCTGAGCCGCCCTTCGCCATCGTCGCGTCCGGTCCTGACGTGAAGGCGCCCGGTCGAGGCTTCCACCTCGCCTTCGTTGCCCCGAGCCGCGAGGCGGTCGATCGCTTCCATGCGGAGGCCCTCAGCAAGGGCGGTGTCGATGAAGGACCGCCCGGCGTTCGCGAGAACTACGATCCCGGCTACTACGCGTCGTTCGTTCGCGACCCCGACGGCCACCGGCTAGAGGCGGTGCTGCACGAACGCTGACCGTGCGGCCGCCGGCCGGCTCGATCGCCAACCTGCTGGGCGGGGGCCTCGAGGCCGATCGAGGCTCCGCCCAGCCCGGCCGTTCCGGCCGGTCCGGCCGCCGCGGCTCTTGGAGCGCCGGGCGTACGAACTCGCGGACGAGTTCGAGCTCGAGTCGTGATAGAACGGACGAGAGGGGTCGCCATGCGCCGGATCATGTACGTGGAGAACAAGCGCGGCGGGCTCGACGGCGACGGTCCGCGGACCGCCGGCACCACGCGCCGCAACGACGAGCGGGTCCGGGGCCGCGCCCGCTCCCGTCCACGGCCGAGCGCATGATCGCGGACGCGACTCATTTCACGGGAGAGAATCATGTCGTCTGTCGTTCTCTTGGGTGATTCAATCTTCGACAATGGTTCGTATACCAACGGCGAGCCCGATGTCGCATCGCACCTCCGCGCTCTCTTGCCCTCCTGGCGAGTCACCCTGTGTGCGGTCGACGGTACGACCACTTCTGATATCGGACCCCAGCTCGATCGAACACCGAAGGACGCGACCCACGTCATCCTCTCGCTTGGCGGGAACGACGCGCTCTCGAACGCCGACATTCTCGGACTGCCCGTCCGGTCGACGGCCGAGGCTCTGGACATATTCCGCGAACGCGTGGACGCGTTCGCGCAATCCTACTCGTGGGCGCTCGAGGCCGTCGTCGCGCTCGGTCGACCGACCACGGTCTGCACGATCTACAACGGCAACCTCGCTCCCGGTGAGGCGGAGCGAGCTCGCATCGCCTTGATGACGTTCAATGACGTCATCCTCCGTCAAGCTTTCTCGCGCGCGCTCGACGTCGTCGACCTCCGCCTTGTCTGCTCGGAGGTGGGGGACTTCGCGAACGCCATCGAGCCGTCGGGCGCCGGCGGCTTGAAGATCGCGCAGGCGCTCGTCCGCGCGCTGGGCGCCGCCGCAGTCCAGAAGCGAGCGACGACCGTGACCGCCGGCTAGAAAGCCGTTGCGGCTGCGCGAGCCGAACGCCGTTTCGACTCGGCGCCAGTCAGAAGGATGTCACTTCAAACCCATCCTGACCGCCAAAGCGGACCATGAGCGCGCGCGCCGTGCCGGGGCGCAGCGCCCGCACGAGCGTGCTCTGGGCTTCGCGTAGACAGCACAGCAGGTCCGGTTCCACCAGACCGTCCCGCACCTCGGCCCGCGCGATGCCGGTCCCGTCGCGCCGTCGCTCGATGCGGAGGAATACCTCGCCGTGTCCACTTTCCCGGATCATGCATCCACTGATGAGTGCGTGGTATGACTCCCTCGAAACATCCGTCACGCCACCTGCGTTCTCTCCTGTAGTCACCGAGAGCCAGCTTCGCTCAAGCGCGGCGGAGTATCCATACGCCTCCGCACGAGATAACTCGTAGCCGGCTTCGCAGAGCTCCTGGCGGCTGTAGCACGCCGCTACCTGCGACGACGGCGGCCCCGACGTCAAGCACGAACGGATGCCGCAGAAAGGGGCAGCGCGCACGAAGAACGCCCCGTCGCCCCACATGAATTTCTGCCGCCGCTCCGGATGCACCGGCGTCGACGTTGCAGGGAAAGGGGCAGCGCGCACGAAGAAACCCAGGTCGCCCCACATGAATTTCTGCGGCGGCTCCGGATGTGCCGGCATCGACGTTCCAGGAGGCCGAACGACGATCTGAAGCGCTTTACCGGACAAGTTCTTCGCTTCTCGGAGTGCGTGGCCCTGTTTCAAACTCTACGAGGTGCAGCGAGGCCGGTGGAGCCCACGTCCGAGGTCGTGCTTGGCGAACCGCGTGAGATCGATGGAGAATGGCGGCTGTTCGTCGTGGACGGTGAAGTTGTGACAGGTAGCATGTACCGGCCGAGCGGCGATTCACACCTCCCTCGCGAGCTGATCGACTTCGCGGAGAGAGCGGCCTCGCGATGGGCGCCGGCGAGCGTGTTCGTTCTTGACGTGGCGCGGGTCGACGGCGCGTGGAAGATTGTCGAGTGCAACTGCTTCAACGGAAGCCGTTTTTTGCTCGGCAGACGTGGAGCGCGTCGTACGAACCGTCTCCGAGCATCAGGAGCGGGCAACCTAGATCATGCCGACCTCTGCCCAATCAGGCGCTGGTGCCGACGGGCGCGTCGCGCCCGCGGCGCAGCGCAAGGTCGTTGGACTGGTGCCGGTGACCAGGTGAAGCCATGGCGTGGAAGACTCTGCTGGATGATGCCCGATGGAACCACCGAGACGCCCCGGCCCGTGCCGACGAGCTCGTTGGGCGGGCCATTCGCTCTGCGGAGGCGGAGACCGAAGCAGCGGAGCGCGTGCGCGCGTTCGAGTCGATCGCCGATGCCACGTCGCAGGGTCATGGGGCCACCCCGTCGCAGGGTCATGGGGCCAGGGGGAGACGCCGTGATCGGTCTCGACCATGCCCGAGACCGCGAAGCGTGTCGAGGTCCCCGGAGCCGGGCGCGCAGCGACCGGCGACGTCTCTCTTTTCGCAGGGTCATGGGGCCACCCAGGCGCCCCGGTAGATCCCGAGCAGGGTCCGCGACGCTCAGGAGCTGGCAGGTACACCCCGCCCCCGGCGAGACCCGCGCTCCCGTCGACGAGGGTGGGCGAGGCACGCCGATCGGAGCGAGGGGTCAGAGGCGCGGCCCCGGGCTCGACGTCCTCGCCGGGGCCGCAGCGGTCATCGCCGCCTGCTGCGTGGGTGGGTGGGTGGCTTGCTGCGCGCGGGCACCGGCGCGGCCGTGGCGCTCTCGTCGAGCTTCGGCTTGAGCCGCGGTCTGTACGACTCCCCCTCGATGATGAAGTCGAACGCCGCGTTCTTGAACCGATCGACGGCGCTCTGCGCGAGCAGCACGTCGTCGAACATCGCGAGCCACTCGGCCGTGTCGCGATTGCTCGTGACGATCATCGAAGCGTTGCCTGTGCGTTCGAGGAAGAGCTGGTACACGTCGCGGCTCTCTTCCTTGTTCATCGCCTCGAGCGCGAAGTCGTCGAGGATGAGCAGGTCGACGGTCGTGAGCGCGACCATCTCGGCGTCGCGTGAGTTGTCGAGTCTGCTCTGGCGCAGCCTGCGCAGCATCGCGTCCGCGCGCAAGAAGCGCACGCTGTAGCCGTGCTGGCACGCGAGGTGTCCGAGCGCGTTCGCGAGGTAAGTCTTGCCCACGCCGACAGAGCCGAGGATGACGATGTGCTTGTGCTCTTCGAGGAAGCGTAGGCTCGTGAACCCGCCGAGCAGACGCTTGTCGAAGCTGACCTTCGCGGTCTTGTCCCAGAGCTCCAGGCGCATGGCCGGATCGAGCCCGGCGTCGCGTACGCGGCTCTCCGTCGCGCTGGCCTCGCGACGCGCGATCTCGTCGGTGAGCAGCATGAGCAACAGCTCCTCGTGTCCCATCGACTGCTTCTCGGCGACCAGGAGACGCTCGCGCAGCGTCGCCGCGATGCGGCCGAGACGAAGGCGCTTGAGCGCTGTGATGAGCGCAGGGTCGACATCACTCGAGCTCATCACGAGTCCTCCTTGGTCGCGGCAGCCGCCGGCATGCGCGTCGCGAAGTGCTCCGTGCTGCGCGCGAACCGCGGCGCGGGCAGCGCAACGACCGTCCGCTGCCCCGTGGACGGTGACGCCGGCGTCTTCGCGGTCTCGAGCATGCGCGCCACGCGCTGCACGTCGACGACATCAAACGCGAGCGCGCTCTGGCAGATCGCCTCGACACGCCCGTTACCGAACTTCTTGCACAGACGCAGCAGCGCGTAGACCAGCCGCATGCGCGTCCAGGGCAACGGCACCGCGAGCAGTCGCTCAGCGTAGACGCCGACGTGCACTCCGCACTTCTTCGCGCTCGCGATGAGCGAGGCGACGTCGCGCACCGCTGCGACGTCCTTGCCCATGGGGTAGTCGCTCGGATCGGTGGAACGCTTGCCCGGCGCGACGCGCGCGTGCACTTTCACGAGCTCCGTGCCGGCGTAGATCCTCACCGACGCGCTGTCGGCGCGGACGCGCACCGTGCTGCCGACGTGGCGGGTGGGCACGCTGTAGAGCGACCGGAGCACCTGCACGTGATGATCGGGGTGCACCTTTGCGTCGGTCCAGTACGGCACGTCGAACGGTGCTGCCGGCGCCGGCTTCATGCCGCTCCTCTCGCGCGCCTCGAACACCTCGCGCGGTACCTCGCGCGTCGTGCCGTGGACGCGCGCGCCGGCGACGTCGCGGCACCACCGCTCAGCCGACGCGCGCGCGTCCTCGAGGCTCGTGAACGATTCGCCGTCGAACCAGCTCTCCCGCACGTAGGCGACCTGATTCTCGACACGTGCCTTGTCTCTCGGCGACCTGACACGCGCGGCATCCACGAACAGCCCGCGCGTCTGAGCGTAGTCGAGGAAGGCCGGCGCGAGCACGGGGGCGAGCTCGTCGGCGCGCAGCACGATGGCCTTCATGTTGTCCGGGATGATCACGCGCGCCATCGCATCGAAGAACCGCCACGCCGCATCCAGGCCCGCGCACACCGCCACGGTGGTCTGCTCGAACGACGGCCACACGAACTGGTAGCGGCTGTACACGAGCGTCACCACGAGCACCCACAGATTGCGAACTCGCTGCGTCGCAGGATCGAACAGCCTGCCCATGAGGCCGAAATCGACCTGCGCGACCTCGCCGGGCTCGGTATCAGCGACACGAACCGTCGGCGTCTTCTTGCGCCACGCGAGCTCCTCCTTGGCGAAGCGCCAGAGCGTGTCGTAGCTCGCCGTGACGCCGTGGTCGCGCTGGAGCAGCGTGTGGATTTTCCGCAGCTTCAGCGGGCGAGATTGGGCGAGCCAGGCCTCGATACGCACGCGATGCGCGTCGATCTGCTTCCTCTCGTCGCTCGCGTCGGGCACCGGGCGCGCCTGCACGCGCTGGGCGATCGCATGAATCTCCTCGTCCGTCGGCTCGCGGTCGCGCGGCAGTGGCAGCGTCGCTGCGGCCTCGAAGTACCTGCCGACCGTCTTGCGATCGAACCCCGTCTCGCGCGCCACCTGACGCGCGCTTTGCCCCGCCGCACGACGGCGGAGCATTTCCTTGATGTCAACCATGATCAGCTCTCGGTAGGGCATCGGGCTCCTTCCGACGGCGACCCGCGCCGTCGTCGGAAGGAGCCCGTCTCAGATCCCGACCGCGGCGTCCCGAGCTGGCCCCATGACCCTGCGAAAAACCTCGGAAGCTGGCCCCATGACCCTGCGAAAAACTAGGTCACGCCCCCGCGCGGGTGGCCCCATCCTCCTGCGATTGGGGTGGCCCCATGACCCTGCGAAAAACGCCGTCAAGTGGCCCCATGAGCCTGCGAACTGGCAATCGCCGACTACCTTGACGGCCGAGAGCGGTGGGCGGAGGCGTCCATGGTCTACGGCCGACTGATACCTCTGGACTATGAACGCGATCCCGAGGATGAAGCCTGGCTAGCGCGACAAACGGGTTGAGGCCGCGCGCCAACAGCGAGAAGCTGAGACGCCAGAAGACGCATGTCGGCCGCCGACGCCGAGCCGAACGGGCGTGACACCAGAACTCAACGATGGGATCCAGCGATGGCAGACAAGAAGATCTCGAAGACCGAACCCGAGTGGCTCTTGCTGCTCGGGCCGCATCGCTACCGAATGCTCCGCTACGGCAACACCGAACGTCCGTACACGGGGCAGTACTGGAACCACCACGGCACGGGCGTCTATCGATGCGCCGGCTGCGGCACCCAGCTCTTTTCGTCGCAGACGAAATTCGACTCTGGGACGGGCTGGCCCAGCTTCGGCGCAGTCCTCGACGAGAAGCGGATCGAGCGCCGATCCGACCGGAAGCATGGCCTCGATCGGGTGGAGGTCGTATGCGCGCGCTGTGATGGACATCTGGGGCACGTCTTCGATGACGGGCCAGCGCCGACGGGCGAGCGCTTCTGCATCAATTCCGCCTGCCTCGAGTTCGAAAGCGAATGACGCGCTAGGCGGCGAACGTCACGTCGACAGCTGGGCCGTGACCGGCAGGTCCCGCCGAGCGCCGCTCGGAGCGCCCGGGGTGTCGCCGGGGAGTGGGATGCCCTCGGCCACGAGGCGCTCCAGCTGCTACATGGCCGGTCGGCCGGCTGGACAGCCAGGCAAACCGATTACCCGAGCAGCCATACCGCCGGGCTCTGCTCGACACGTTCGCCGGCAAGTATCGCAGCGCTGTCGAGGATCTGGGTCCACGGCAACGCTGCGTACCCGGCACGGTGGGCGAGGTCGGCGCCGAGCGCAGCGACAAGCAGGGCGTGCGCCGAGGGCACGTTGTAACCCGCTGCATAGAGTGGGTTGAGCTCGAGGACCACTGGCTGGCCGCCTCGAACGAAGGCCACGTCAGCCACGTAGTTCGCCGGGAGATCAGCCGTGAGGAGAGCTGGGACGACGGCGCGAACCGCCCGCTGCACCACGTCGCGCCTGGCAGTGAGCTCATCGGCGAGGAGCCGGCGCGCGTCGTCGATGAGGACCTCGAAGGGGCCGTGGTAGCTGGCCATGAGGAGGCGGCCACCCAGCACCGTCAGCCGCACTTCGAAGGGCACCCGGATGGCGTTGCGATCGCCGGGCAGGGTGGCGAGCTCGATGCGCTCGAGGTCGAGGTGCTCGCGCAAGGCGAGGCCGCCGACGTCGAGAGCGACACGCAGGCGGCGGACCACCTCGAAGACCGTGGCCTCGATCTCCGCCTGGTTGCTGCCGTAGTAGAGCTCGGGGTTGGCGGACTTGGCCGACGAGTAGAAGCCGCGGACGAAGACCCCGGCGTGGGGATCGATCTCCGCATCGAAGAGGGCGCCGTAGATCGCCTCCGTCAACAGACGGCGCACGGCCGCGGGAGAGTCGATCGCGGCAGCGACGGCGGCGTCCACGGGCAGCAGCGCGGTGCGCGGCGTGGGGACACCGGCGTTCGTGAGGACCGAGTAGAATCGATCGAGCCCGAGGACCCGCTCCACATGCTCGGGGAGGTCGAGCACGCACGCGGCGCCGGCAGCGACCGCTCGAGCGAAGACGGCGTGGTATGCGGCGCGGGGTAGCATCGGCAGATCGATCCAGGACAGACTGCCGCGGACCCCCTGCGGCGCGTCGAGCTGGGCGACGTCGCAGACCGCGAGGTCCCAGCCATGTAGGCGGGCGAGCTGGGCCCAGAACGCATGGCGACGCCGGATCATGGCCACATTGCGGGGGTCGGCCTGGGCATCGAAGGCACGGTTGAGGTCGGAGAGGAGAGCGACGCGGGACACGGGTCGAGCATCGCACTTTCCCTGGATCAGGACGACTCGGCGCCCCTCGGGCTCGGCCGGAAGTAGAGCAGCCCGCGGCGACTAGCCGCGCCGCGGCGGCGGGCCTAGGAGACCGCGCATGGCCGCAGCCACCCAGATCGGCATCCCCACGCTGGTGCGCATCAAGCCCGGGGCGCTCCCGCGCAGCGGGCTCTACCTCGCGCGGGCGGCGCGCCGCCACGTCCTGCTGCTCTCGAGCGCGGGGACGCCGGCCGCCATCGAGGCGGCGATGCGCGAGGGCCTGGACGCGCAGGCGATCGAGGTCCTGGCCCGGTGCGAGGTCGCCTCGGCCAGCGTCGAGGAGGCCTCGGCGCTCCTGCCCGCGCTCCCCGCGCGCTGCGACGCGATCGTCGGGCTCGGCGGCGGCCGCGCCCTCGACACGGCCAAATACCTCGCGTCCCTCGCCCGGCTGCCGTTCCTCGCCGTGCCCACCTCGCTCTCGAACGACGGCTTCTGCAGCCCTTCGGCGAGCCTCACGGTGGGCGGCAGGCGCCGCTCGCTTCCGTGCGCGGTGCCCTTCGGCGTGGTGGTCGACACCGAGGTCTGCCTGCACGCGCCGGAGGTCCTGTGGCTCTCCGGCGTGGGCGATCTGGCGGCCAAGGTCACCGCGGTCCACGACTGGAAGCTCGCGTTCCACGCGCGCGGGGAGCCGGTCGACGACTTCGCCGCCCTGCTCTCGGACGCGACCGTGTTCCAGTTCATGGCGCGCCCCCGGCGCGACCTCGAGGGCATGCGCCTGCTCGCGACGGCGCTCATGCTGAACGGAATCGCCATGGAGATCGCCGGGTCGTCCCGGCCGGCGAGCGGCAGCGAGCACCTCATCTCGCACGCGCTCGACCAGACCTCCGGCCGGCCGCGGCTCCACGGCCTGCAGGTCGGCACGGCCGCCTACGTTGTCAGCCAGCTCCAGGGGCGGGACACGGACCTCATCGCCGCCGTCCTCGACGCGACGGGCTTCTGGGAGGCGATCCGGGCAGACCCGTTCTCGCTCGACGAGTGGCTCGAGGCGGTCCGCGTCGCGCCGGAGATCAAGCCCGGCTACACCACGGTCCTCTCCTCCCGCGACTGCGTATCCGAGGTCGAGGCGATCCTCCGGACCGATCCGCGCCTGAAGGGGTGCTTCGCCTGACCCGCCAGCCGCGCTCAGGGGGCGCCGTGGCCCTCCTGGAGGTGCCGCGCCAGCAGGCTGTCGCCGAAGTCGTCCTGGAGGTCGCGGAACACGGTGTGGATGTGATCACCGCCGCGGTTGTCGTACTCGATGAGGTGGGTGGGGCCGTGGATCCGGTAGTAATGCGACTGCTTCGGCGCGGCGCCGCCCGCCCAGGCGAAGTGCAGGCGCTCCACGCCGGCGCGCGCGATGCGGTCGAGGTGCCCGTCGGCGACGTCGGCGGGGAAGTTGCGGGCATAGACCTCCAGGAGGCGCAGCAGCGCGGCGCGCTGGGCCGGGGTCATCTCGGCGGCGGGCAGGCCGTCGAAGCTCGCCAGCGCGGCCCGACGGGAGGCCTCGGTCACGAGGTCGGGCGGCGCCGCGGGGGCGATCACGGCGCGCTGGCGCTGCGCGGGGGTGAGGGAGGCGAGGAACGCGCGGCCGAGATCCTCCTCGATCGCGAGCACGCGCAGGCCCTTCCGAGGACCCGAGGGCACCTCGGCCGGGTTGGCGCCCAGGAACGTCGGGGTGGTGGCCACGCCGCCTCCTGCAGCGGTGAAGTTGAGCGAGACGTGGTGTCCCTCGAAGCGAAAGCCCCACGGGGCCCGGGGCCCGGGCTGGCCGAAGAGGGCGAGGTGGTAACGGCCCGGGTCGCGGAACGCCGGGTTGCCCTCGATGCCCCCGAGGATGCCCTCGAGCAGCAGGACGCCCTCGACCTTGCGGTAGCCCTCCGGGCCAAGGCTGGCCCGGAGCAACGCGTGCGCCGCGCTGCGCTCGCCGCCGTCCATGTCGCCGATCGCGAGGCCGGCGCGGCGGCGCGGGACGTAATGCCAGTCCTCGCGCTCGCCGCTCTCGAACGCGAGCAGCGCCCGGCCGCGCGCCTCGCCGCCGAGGCCGTCCAGGAAGGCGCGCGCGGAGGCCGCGATCGCCTCGGCCGTGGCGCGCCCCGCAGCGCCGCCGGGCGGAGGCGCGGCGCCCGGAGGCCCCGCGGGCGCCGGAGGCTCGGGCGGGGCGGGCAGGGCGGGCAGGGCGCCCTGCCCGGCGGCCCGCTGTGCCGGCGCGGGCGGGCTGCCCGGCGCGGCAGCGGGCTCGCCGGCCGGGCCTTCCTGGGTTCGCATGCTGTTGCACGAGGTCGTCGTCACGAGCGCGAGCAGGATCGCGATCCACGAGCCCGGCCCGGACGGGCGGGCGCGGCGCGGCTGGAGCGCACGCGGGGCCGCACCGGCCCGCGCGATCGTGCCGTCACCGGGCTGGCGAGGCGATATCCCGCGGATCGAGGTGTGGCGCTCACGTCTGCCGGTACGCGGCTCAGGTGTCGAGGTGCGCAAGCGCGGTGATGATGCGTTCGGCAGTGTCGGCAGGCCAGGGAAAGGCGGCTCACGGCACGTTGGCAAGTTGCTCGGCGCTTCCTGGGTCAGCGCCTTCACGCCGCTGTTCCTCGCCGTCACCGGCCTGGCGTACACCCTCGACATGCCCGACCTGTACCATGCTCTGGCCCACCGGCTCCGGCCTCATCGTCGGCCTGATCTATGTCAGCGAAGGCGCCGTCCGCCGCAACCTGCTGCACTACGGCCTCGGCACCTGACTCGCCCTGTTCTCCACCGCAGCGCTCTTCCTCGGCACTCCTGGCTTCTTCTGGGTCCTCGCCATCGCCGGCGGCGGCTATGTCGTCGCCACGGTCCTCGATCGCCGTCGCCTGACCGCGCGCGCGAAGCACGCGCAAGCCCATCCGGCATGAAGCGGAAGGTGATGTGATCGAGCGTCGGCGCCGCGCCCTCCAGCTCGCGGGCGCGGCGCATTGCACCGGTCGACTCGGTCTTGCGCGCCGCGACGCATGGGCCGCAGTACATGCGCTCGCGCTGCTCCAAGCGCCACTCGCTGGCGCAGGCAAGATGGATTGAAGGGCATCGTGTCGATGCCAAACGGCCCGCCTGCGACCATCCCCGCACCCCGATCGCCGACGCCGGACGGCCTGCACGTCACGAAAGGTCGCTCAGATCGGCCCTTCCTCGCTGCCCGACGCCCGTCGATGCGCACGGCACGGCTCCTTCCAAGAGACTGCACGGCGAGACCGTCGCCGTCGCCGAGAGCGATGCCGGTCCCGTCGTCTGGGACAACTATGAGCGCCTGCTCCCCATCACGGGCCGTCGGTCTCCTTGACAAGGCAGGGGCAGCGTCAGGTACGCTGCCTTTCCACGATGCGTGAGCGCGGCACGACGGGGTGGGGTCGGAGCTCAAGGCGCTCCGCGCTGAGGCGGCGGTCAGCGATCAAGGGGCCTGATGACGCCGAGAAGGCCGCGGTCGATGACGTGGGTGGAGATCATCGTGGTCCGCGCGAGCTCCTTCTTGTGCCGCCGCGCGACGACGTCAAGCTGGGCGTGCAGATCGTCGCGCGCTCGAGCGGAAAGCCGTCGCCGGCCGACATACGGGCGCTCTGTCTGGGTCGCAGCTTGCCCCACTCGTCCCTGCCTCCCGACAACGCTGATCGTGCCATATATCGCCTTCTAAAACAGGGGTAGACATTCCGACCTCTTACGGATGGAGCACATTGGATGCAGCCCTTCGACGACCTGGCTATCCCGCATTCGATTGAGATTGTGGACGCTCAACGCGCCGTCTGGATCGCTGGCCCGAGGTGCGTGCGCCATGAGGTCGTCGGCGAGATTTATAACCCGGACCAGATGCGGCGAGTAGTCTCCGCCGTGCACGGCCGAACGGACGCGCTCATCCAGGCATGGCTGCTACCCGATCCGCATAATCCGCACGATCCAAACGCCATCATCGTCTGGGTGCTCGGCGGGAAGGTTGGCTATCTGCCGCGCGAGCTGGCGTTTCAGTGGAAGCCCATCTTCGCTAGTTTATATGGCCGGTACGGAGCCCACGTGGCCTGTCAGGCGCAACTCGATCCGCCGTCCCACTCGAATCAGGGGTCCTTCGGCGTGGTGGTCTGGCTCCCTGCCTTGCCATCGCCTCAACCAGCGCCGTCGCAGCGCGTAGCCTCGTCAATGACCGCACCAGCGCCGCAGCCCGCGGCTGTGGCCCGGCCAGCCGTCGTCTCAACGCCGCCCGCGCAATCCCCGCCGTCCGCGGCGGCCGTTGCCGGGCAGTCGCTGCCGTTGGCCGCACAGGAGCTGGAACAGCTCCGCACCGAGTTGAGGGCCGCTCGGAGCGATATCGCCCGCACGCAGGCCGAGGCGAAATCAGCGCAGGATGCAACCGCCGCAGCGCATCGAGAGCTCCGGGCCGCCCAAGAGGCACTCAAGGCCGCGACGCGTGATCCCGACGAGCTCGAGCGGATCCGAGGTGACATCGTGCGCGCCAAGGCGGAGTTCGAGGCCGCGGATCGTGCGCTTCGCTCCATCGAGGAGGCTCTCGACATCCAGTCGTTCGGCTTCTACACGCCCAAGTATGGGTTCGAGTCGTCCGCACAATACACTGCCCGCCTCAAGGGAACGCGCGACGAGCAGCAGATGCTCATCAAGGAGGACAAGGCGGCGCCGTGCGACACGAAGTGGTCCGTCGGCGGTAGCGCAGCGGAGGGCAAGAAGATGATCCGCCAGCAGTCGAAGCTGATGCTGCGCGCCTTCAACGGTGAATGCGACGCTGCGATCGCGAAAGTTCGGTATGACAACGTCACGACGCTGGAACAGCGGATCACGAAGGCCTACGACGACATAAACAAGCTCGGCGAGGTCCAGCGCGTCTTCATCTCGCGTCGGTACTTCGACCTGAAGCTCGCCGAGCTGCACCTCGTGCACGAGCACCGCGAGAAGGTCCAGCAGGAGAAGGAAGAGCAAAAGCGCATCAAGGAGCAGATGCGCGAGGAGCAGAGGGCCCAGGAGGAGATCGATCGCGCCAAGGCCGATGCCGAGAAGGAGGAAGCCAAGTCGGCAGCCGCGCTCGCTCGGGCACGCGCGGAGCTCGCCGCCGTGGACGCAGCTGCGGCCGCAGAGGCAGCCAGGATCGAGGCCGCGGGAGTCGAAGCGGCCGCCGCGGAAGTCGCGCGCGCCGCGACGGCGAAGCAGCACGAGAAGCTCGAAGCCCTCGTGAACCGTCTCGAAACTGACCTCAAGGACGCGCTCGATCGGAAAGCGAAGGCGATCGCGCGCGCGCAGCTGACGAAGTCCGGCCACGTCTACGTGCTGTCGAACATCGGTTCGTTCGGCGCCGGCATCTACAAGATCGGCATGACACGCCGGCTGGAGCCGCTCGAGCGTGTCGAAGAGCTCGGCGACGCATCGGTGCCGTTCCCGTTCGATGTGCACGCGATCATTTACTCTGAGGACGCGCCTGCGCTGGAGGGCAAGCTCCATCGTGCCTTCGCGGCTCGCCGGGTCAATATGGTGAACCATCGCAAAGAGTATTTCCGCGTCACGCTCGAGGAAATCCGCGACGCCGTCCAGAGCCTTCACGGCCTCGTGACGTTCCTGCTCGTTCCAGCGGCCGAGGAGTACAGGAAGACGCAGGCGGCTGCGGACGCGTCTCCCACTGGGCTCGCTGCTGCTCCACCACCAGAGCTCGCTCCCGCGGTGAGCTCCTTTGCGGGGGGTTGACGCGCCCCGGTCTGCTCGAGGACGTCCGCCGACCGACCTGCCGCGGACGCTGAATCAGGTGCGCATCGCATCGGCGAGGCGCCGCGAGGGCAGCCCCCTACCGCACCGCGAGCCCGGTGCGCTCCCAGCGGCCCAGGCCCTTCGCATCGATGGAGAAGTAGATCACGGCGGCGACCCCTTCGATGGCCTCGACGGACACGGGGCCGAAATGCCGCGAGTCATGCGAGTTGTCCCGGTTATCGCCGATGACGTAGACGCTCCCTCGAGGCACCGTCGCATCGATCGCGGCGCTCGACGCAGGCACGCCGGGGGTGCGCAAGATCGGATAACGCCTCCCGTCGAGGGTCTCTTGCCATAACTCATGAATCTGCCCGTCGTCTCCTGAGATGCGGTGCTCCGCGCCGACGAGCTCCGAAGGCACCTGGCGACCGTTGATCCGTAGACCGCGATCATCGATCTGAACACGATCTCCTCCGGTGGCGATGATCCGCTTGATGAAGCGCTGGCTCGGGTTCGCCGGGGAGCGGAACACGACGACATCGCCCCGGCCGGCCCGCTCGCCACGCTTGTCTTTCAGCACGAAGAGGTGGTCGCCCGGGATCACGGTCGGGCTCATGCTCCCGGAAGGCACCTTGAACGACTCGATCACGTGCCGCCGCACGGCGAGCGCCGTGCCCGCGGCGCGCGCAGGGTCCGTCGCGATCTCGACCCTCATGACGAAGCCGTCGGGAGGAGCCGCCGCGACCTCCAGCGCCTCCAGGCCCGCCGCCCCGCCCTGCCGGGCGGTGGCCAGCGCCTCGCCGAGCCGCGTTCCCGCGAGCGACGCGTCGGAGCGACCGGGCGACGATAGCCTCGCCTCCAGGTGATCGGTGACGGTCGCGACGAGCTCGATCGGGGCACTGGCGGCCCCGAGGTCGGCGACCACCGCGGCGCCGCTGCGGGAGAGCGCTTCGTCCAGCCGCCGCGCGAGCGCCTCCTTCGCGCCTGGGCCGTCAGCGAGGGCGCCGGGTGTCGCGACGCGCACGCCGCCGTGGGGCAGCGGGACGATCTCGAGCGGACCGGCGCGGAGCCTGCCGCCGTCCTGCTCGGCTTCGAGGAGGCAGCCCACGTCCTCGATCGTGAGCGAGCCCAGGATGTCGGCGCGGATCTCCGATGGCTCGGCGACGGCGATCTGAACTCGCGAGATGCTCCGCTCGATGTCCACCCCGCACCGCGCGGCGCCCCATCCGATCACGGCGCTGACATCGGCGGCGGGCAGCGCCTTCAGCTCGATCTGCGCGAGCAAACGCGTCCGTGCAGGCACCCGCTCCGCGAACGTCCGCCGGTCCTCAGCCGGCTGGGGCTCCGCCGGCCCCGCCGGCGACGGTCCGATCGCCGCGCTCGGTCCGGGCGTGCTCCCGCCGCAGCCTGCGAGGGCGAGGAGATAACCCGCCGCGAGGGCAGACGCGACAAGGAACGAACCGCGGACGATGCGACGAGCGCGGATCGCCTCGATGCGCCTGGTGAGCCCCCCGCGACTCCAGCTCTCCTCGGGATCGTATGTCGGCATAGGGCGCAGGATAACCCGCGTGAGCCCCCGCCGGCCACGCCGGCGACTTCAGCCCCCTCGCGCTCCGGGCCCCGGCACACTCCAGGTCGCGACTTGACAGCTCCCCAGGATCCAGCACAATGAACGTTATTTCGCTCATCCCAAGGGCCGCCAATCGACGAAGGAAGACCGTGGAGAGCAAGACCAAGAACACGAAGACACGCCCGCAGATCGCGGCCATGGCCGCCAGGGCGTTCGGCGGCATGGCGCTCGCGGACGGCGAAGACGCCGTGGTCGAGCTGAAAGACGGCTGGTTCAATGCGGCTTACAGCGTCCGGCTCGCCGATGGCCGGGAGGTCATCCTCAAGATCGCGCCGCCGAGAGACGCGGAGGTCATGTTCTATGAGAAGAACATCATGGCCACCGAGGTCGCCGCCATGCGCCTGGTGCGGCGAAACCCGGCCATCCCGGTGCCCCAGATCTACCATTTCGACGACACCCGCGACCTGTGCGACTCGGACTACTTCTTCATGAAGAAGATCGCCGCGGACAACCTCGAGCACGTGAAATCGAGCCTCTCCCCCGAGACGCAGGCGTCCATCGATCTGCACATCGGCGAGATCGTCCGGGCGATCAACGGCTTCACCGGCACCTATTTTGGTTATGATGGGAACCCGGACCTGCGCGCGAGCACCTGGCGCGAGGCGTTCACCAGGATCATGGAGTCGGTGCTGGAAGACGGCGCCCGCAAAGGCGTGGCGTACGACCAGGGCTACGAGGAGATCCGCGCCGCCGTCCTCAGGCACGCCCCCGCGCTGGACGAGGTCACCACGCCCTGCCTCGTCCACTGGGACGTCTGGAACCCCAATGTCTTCGTCAAGGAAGGCAGGGTCGCCGGCATCATCGACTTCGAGAGGGCGCTCTGGGCCGATCCCTTGATGGAGGCCCAGTTCCGGCTGCTCTCCGCCGAGGGCATCACCAGCTGCATGCGCGGCTACGGCAAGACCTCCTTCACCTTCGAGGAAGAGCGGAGATGCCGCCTGTACTCGCTGCACCTCGCCCTGGTCATGAACACGGAGTGTTACTACCGCAACTACGACACCGATTCCGTCCTCAACCTCTCCAGGCAGTGGATGGGCGAACACATGGCCTGGCTGAGCGCAAACTGAACGCTCATGGGCGAGAGCTCCAGGGTTGAACGTCTGGGGACCGAGCGGGTCGGGAAGCTGCTGCTGGAGATGTCTTCCCAGACCACGCTCTCGCTGCTGGTCTTTGCCATCTACAGCCTGACGGACATCTACTTTCTCTCCGTGGGCGTCAACTCGCTGGCCGCCGCCGCGGCCTCGATCATCGCGCCGGTCCTGATCGCCCTCGGCGCCGTCGCCACGACCGTCGGGGCCGGCGGCGCGTCGGTGGTCTCCAGGGCGCTCGGCGAGCGGGACGTGGAGAAGGCCTCCCGGACGGTGGCAAGCACCTTCCTGATCTTCTGGGCGGCGGCGATCACCATCACGGTCCTGGGCTCGGTCTTCATCGAGCCGATCGTCTATCTGCTCGGGGCCACCGGCAGCATCGCCCCCTATGCCATCGAGTACGGGCGGATCATCTTCCTCGGCGCCATCGCCGGCACCGGCTACTCGGCCATCGTCAGGGCGGATGGCAACGCCAGGTACTCGACCGCCATGTGGATCATCCCGATCTGCGTCAACATCGTCCTGTGCTGGCTCTTCATCCTCGTCCTGCAGATGGGCGTCTCCGGCGCCGCCCTGGCGACGATCTGCGGCCAGGCCACCTCGGCCGGCATGGGCCTCCACTTCTTCTTTTTCAGGAAGAACCGCTCCTATCGGATCAAGGCGTCTTATTTCAAGCCGGACTGGCCCATCCTCATCGAGGTGGTGAAGATCGGGTCCCCCTCGCTCATCAAGAACGCCAGCGTCAGCCTGATCGCCATCGTCACCAACAACCTGCTCCGGCGGATCGGCGGCGACAGCGCCCTGAGCGTGTTCGCGATCGTGAGCCGGCTCTACTCCGGGATGCTCGCGCCGCTGACCGGCATCGTCCAGGGGATGCAGCCGCTGGTGGGGTACAACTTCGGCCAGAAGAAGCTCGAGCGGGTGCGGGAGGCCATCCGGCTCTCCCTTGGCGCCTCGGTCGTCTATGGATCGCTCGTCTGCGGCGCCTGCCTGGTGATGCCGGCCGCGCTGATCGCCCTGCTCTCCAGGGAGAGCGCGATCATCGCTGAAGGGCAGACCGCGTTGCGGCTGCTGGCGCTCTCTTACCCCCTGACCGGCGTGGCCATGGTCACGGCGGCCTCGTTTCAGTCGGTGGGCCGCGCGAGGGAGGCGCTGCTGCTCACCCTCGGGGGCATCCTCCTGGTCAAGCTGCCGGTGCTGCTGCTGGCCTCCCGCCTGTTCTCCCTGACCGGCATCTGGGCCTCCGAGGCGATCTCGGAGCTGATTCTTTGCATCGTCTCCTTCGTGCTGCTGAAGAACGCCCACGCTGGTTCTGGGCATGGCATGGCAAGAGCGCCTGACGCAGGCTGAGCGTTGTGGAAAGGCCGTCTCCCGCTGCACCCACGGGGCCCTTCATCGGACCCACTCCGTGACGGGATAGCCGTCCACCACCCGCCCAAACGTCGCTGCACGCTCGGGCGCGTCGAAAAGTTGCTCTCGACGGTCGACGCCCACGTCGTCGTTGACTTCCCTTGCCCGTGTATGTGAGAACGCTCACCGTGAGGGGGCCGCTGAATAGATCAGCGTTTAGGCGCCTTCACGGCCACAGAGCGCCACTACATAAGGATGCACATGAATAGCGCGTCGAAGCGAATCTGGAAGATGTCGTGGATGCTGCCTGTCCTGCTCATGGGGACCGGCTGCATAGCAGCCGCGGATGAACAAGCGGGTGACGAGCAGGCGGACGACGAGACTGTCGCCACGGCCGAGCAGGCATTCAGCGGCTACTGGACCGCGTCGTGGGCAGACGACTCGAGCACGCCCCCCTTGCATCTCGGCACGGACACCGACAGGACCTGCTTTCTCTCTGGGGTCGGCGGGACCTTCTCGTCCCAAGCTGGTACATGGCCTGACGGTGACGTCAGAGTGTCGGTTTTTCGCTCCGGCGGCGACTGGTATTTGGACACGCACGCCGGTTTCCCCCACTTTGAAATCAAGGGGACCGCCATTTGCCTTCCCAGCGTCGCAAACCGGACAACGCCGGTCCGCTGGTCGGAGGGGCAGCCGGCGCAGGTTCTGGCGCCAGTCACTACCCTTCGGAGATGTGGTCTGATGAGCGTGCTGAACCAAGATACTCTCGGCAACGACGACAACTGGAAGGCCGCCGGTGACGGCGTGATGATCTGGAACGACGGCACCAACTGGTACATCGGCGGCACCGGCCACGCCGACGGGATCGGCGGATGCGTGGACGTGACCTACAACTTCATCTGGAACGCGACATGGGCGCCGACAACGGGCACGAGCACGCTCAATGTGCTCCAGCAGATTGACGGGGGGACGAACCCCCTCGGTACGCAGTGCTTCCTCACTGGTGTCGGCGGGCGCTTCTGGTGGTCTGACTGGGACGACGGCGTCTTTATCAACTATGACCCCGGGTCCCATTGGTGGAGCGTGAAGGTGACCGACGACAAGACGGCGCACGTGGCCTGCGTCCAGTAGGCCTCTGCGGCCACGCCACGCCGCCATCCTGTCGTGTTATCGGAGGCGCGTCGCAACCCGAGTTGACCCCCGTTGATCAGGTTCGTTGACCCCTACGGACGGTCGCGTTCGACCCCGCAAAGCCTACAGCAAACTGTCCTTGGCGCCGCTTCGTTCGCCGACCAGCAGCACCTCGTCCGCGAAGCCATGGAGGTCTGCGACACCCGGCTCGTCCGTGTCCTCCTCCGGTGAAGCCTCGTCGATCGCCTCGACCTGGCCGTCAGGCTCCGGCACAGGCCGCGCACGGCCTCCAGGGCCCCCGAAGGAGCATGCAAAAGCCATCCCTGGCCGAGCATGTCCATTGACACTCGTCACGAGGCGCCGTTAACTGCTCGCCTTCCGGCGGCCACCGTCGCTGCCGAAACACAGCAGGTCCGGACGTAAGTAAACAGAAGCAACGATACCAGCCGCGGCGCGCGGCTGAGGAGGGAGGCATCGATGAAGCTCTATGAGTTCGCTCCTACCCGCTCGATCCGTGTGCGCTGGGCGCTCCAGGAGCTGGGCGTGGACTTCGAGACCGTCCAGGTCAACCTCCGGGCCGGCGAGAATCGCCGCCCCGAGTTCCTCAAGCTCAACCCAGCCGGCAAGCTCCCCGTGCTCGTCGACGGCGACCTCGTGCTCACCGAGTCCGTTGCCATCGTGCTCTACCTGGCCGAGAAGTACCCCGACAAGGGCCTGCTCCCGGCAGACCCCAGGGAGCGGGCCAAGGTCAACCAATGGCTGCTGTTCGCGGCGACCGAGCTGGAGCAGCCGCTGTGGCGCATCGCGCGTCACAAATTCCTGTATCCGGAGGACAAACGCCTGCCTGGCGACATCTCCCTCGCCCGCGACGACTTCAAGGCCATGGCAGACGTGCTGGAGAAGCACATGGAGCAGCGGCAGTTCGTCGTCGGTGACCGCGTGACGGTGGCCGATCTCGTGATGGCCTACACCCTCGACTGGGCCAACGAGGCCCACCTCCTGGACGACTTCCCGCAGCTCCGGACCTACATGGACCGGATGTACGCGCGCCCTCACGCGGCCCCGCGCATCGCCCAGGCGTTCGCCAGCCTCAACGCGTGAGGGGCAGGCGGCTGGAGGAGCTCTCGTCCTCGAGGCCGAGGGCTTGCTCGCCGCCGTGGCGCAGCGCGCGCCCGGCCGCCATGCAGCGCGCGCTCGGCCACCGCGGCGCGGCCGCGCGCCCCGGCAGGTCGGCCGGGAGATCCCCCGCGATGCCCGTGCGCGACCCGCGATGATAGAGTGGCGCGATGAGCCGCCGCGTCAGCAGCGACGGGACCGGGAGCCTCCAGATCCACTTCGCCTTCGATCGCAGGCTGGTGGAGGTCGTGAAGTCGCTCCCGTCCCGCCGCTGGAATCCCGAACAGAAGACCTGGCGCGTCCCGGAGACGCACGTGGTCGCGGTGGTGGAGGTGCTGCTCGCCGAGGGGTTCGGCTTCTGCGAGGTGACGCAGCGCCTCTACCGGGAACGCGGCGGGGCCCTCGCCCTCGACGAACGGGGCGTCACGCCGATCCCCACCGTGGAGCCAGCCCGAGCCGATGAGCCGCGCAATGGGGACGCGCGGCCGAGGCCAGCGGTGGCCGCGTCCGACTTCACCGTCTCGAAGCTCAACGGGCAGGTCCGCGCCGCGCTCGAGGCGGCGTTTCCAGCTTCGATCTGGCTGGTGGGCGAGGTCTGCGGGTACAACCGGGCCGCCCACAAGAGCATCGTCGGCTTCGAGCTCGTCGAGCGCGACGCCCTCGGGAAGGAGATCGCCCAGGTCAAGGCGACCCTCTTCGAGAGCGCGCGCGCCGAGATCGAGCGGCGCCTCGCCGCGGCGGGCCACCCGTTCCAGATCGAGGACGAGATCCAGATCCGCGTGCGCGGGCGCGTGGAGCTCTACGTCCCCTGGGGCTCGTACCGGTTCCTGATCGAGGACCTCGACGTGGGCTACACGCTCGGCGAGGCCGCCCGGCGGAGAGAGGAGATCGTGCGCCGGCTCGCCGAGGAAGGGCTGCTCGATCGGAACCGCTCCCTGCCCTTCCCCGCCCTTCCCCTCCGCGTGGGGCTCGTGACCAGCCTGGGCTCGGACGCCTACAACGACGTGCTCGGCACGTTCAGGGAGTCAGGCTTCGCGTTCCGCGTCGTGGCGCACGGCGTGCGCGTCCAGGGGCGGCAGACGGAGCCGTCGGTCCTGAACGCCCTGGACTACTTCCGGGCCCGCGCCGCGGAGCTCGACGTGCTGCTGATATGCCGCGGCGGCGGCTCGCGCACCGACCTCGCCTGGTTCGACTCGGAGCCGATCGCCCGCGCCGTCGCCACATTCCCCCTCCCCGTTGTCGTCGGCATCGGCCACGAGCGAGACATCTCCGCGCTCGATTTCGTGGGCTTTCGCGAGAAGACCCCGACCGCCGCGGCCGCGATGCTCGTCAAACGCGTCTCGGACGCGCGGGATGAGGTCGAGTCGTCGCTGCTGAGCATCCTCGACCAGGGCCGGCGGGTCCTCCGGTCGGCCTCGTCGGATCTCACCCGCCGGGCGGCCCGGGTCCCGCGCTCCGCGTCGCTGCTCATCGCGCGCCGCGCGGGCCAGCTCCAGGAGGCGGTCCGCCAGCTTCGCCAGGGGGCGAGGCGCGATCTCGACGCCGCCTCGCATCGGGTCGACGAGATGGCCTCGCTCCTCGGCCCGCGCTCGTCCCGGCGGCTCGCGCTCGAATCCGAGCGCCTCGAGTCGCGCGAACGGCGCCTGCGCCTCCTCGATCCGCGGCGCGTCGTGGAGCGGGGATATGCGATCCTGCGCACGACGGAAGGGGCGGTGCTCACCGACGCGGCGCGCGCGCCCCAGGGGACGACGCTCATCGCCGAGCTGAAGCAGGGCGTGCTGCGGCTTCGCTCGGACGGATCGGAGGAGACATAGGGTCATGGCAAAGCCGAAGCGCGGGACGAAGGAGCTGTCCGAAGGGGACACGGCAAGCCCGCAGCGCGCCACGAAAGAGGTCTCGTATGGCGAGGCGTCGTCGCGCCTCGAGGAGATCTTGCAGAACATCGAGGAAGGTCAGGTCGACATCGACGCGCTCTCCGCGCTCGTGAAGGAGGCCGCGGATCTGGTGACGCTCTGCCGCCAGAAGATCCATGCCGCGGAGATCCAGGTGCAGACCATCACCGAGCAGCTCGAGCGCGAGGCGCCAACGACCACGGACGCGGACGACGAAGACGAGGACGACGAGTAGCAGGGCGCAGGCGACCCCCATGAGCGCGACGTTCCGGCCCGCCAACTACCGGGATGTCGGCGAGATGCTCGGGCTCTGGCTCGACGTCTCGCCGATCCCCGCCGGCCGCCTGCTCCGCGGCGGGCGATTCGACCTCATGACAGCGGCGAGCGATCTCGGTTTCCCCGGGACGATACTGAACCTCCGGCGCGGCGCCGATCCCGGTCATCTCGAGGGAATCAAGGTTGTCCACGTCGCCGCGGAGGACGACATCGAGAACTACGACACGCGGCAACGACGGGTGACGAGCTGGATTGGAAAGGCTCTTTCCTCGCTCGCGGCCCCCGCCCTCCCCTGGCCTGTCTACGTCCACTGCACGTCGGGGAGAGATCGGACCGGGGTCGTCATCGCGGCGGCCCTGCTGGCGATCGACGTACCGCGGCAGGTCGTCGCGGAGGAGTACATGCTCAGCGACGGCGCCGACCGCATCGCCATCGATCGGGCCATCGAGGGCATCCTGGAGTGGCTGCCGTCCGCCGAGGTCGACAGGGCAAGGCTGCGGGGCGCGCTGACCTCGGGCGAGTGCTAATCATCTCCCCGTGACCTCACCGCTGCTCTCTCCTTTCTCGTTCCCGAACGGCATCACCGCCAGGAACCGCGTCTGGCTCGCCCCGCTCACGAACGGGCAAAGCCATGACGACGGCTCCCTGGGCGACGACGAGCTGCGCTGGCTCTCCTACCGCGCCCGAGGCGGCTTCGGCGTCGTCGAGACCTGCGCAGCCCACGTGGCCGAGGACGGCCAGGGCTGGAAGGGCGAGCTCGGCGTCTTCGCCGACCGGCTGCTGCCCGGCCTCCGCCGGCTCGCGACCGAGATCGCCGCCCAGGGCGCGCTCGGCCTCGTCCAGCTCTTTCACGGGGGCCTCCGTGCCAATCCCCAGATCTCCGGCCTGCCCACGTGGAGCGCCAGCGCCGTCGCCGAGCCGGACCTCCCCGTGCCTCGCGCCGCCACCGAGCAGGACATCCTCGCGGTGATAGGCCGCTTCCGCGACGCCGCGACGCGGGCGCACGCCGCCGGCTTCGCGGGCGTGGAGCTCCACGGCGCCCACGGCTACCTCCTCGGCCAGTTCCTGTCCGCCACCCAGAACCTCCGCGCGGATCGCTGGGGCGGCGCGTGGGAGAACCGGGCTCGCCTCCTGCGAGAGACCCTCCGGGCGGTCCGCGCCGCGGTGCCCGCGCCCTTCGTGGTCGGCGTGCGCCTGTCGCCCGAGGACTGGGGCCAGGCCAAGGGGCTCGATCTGGACGAGAACCTGACGCTCGCGCGCTGGCTGGCCGAGGACGGCGCCGACTTCCTGCACCTCTCGCTGTGGGACTCGAGCAAGCCCTCGCAGAAGCGCGGGGACACACACCCGCTGCCGCTGTTCCGCGAGGCGGTGGGGGCGAGCCTGCCGCTCGTGGTCGCCGGCGGCGTCTGGACGCGCGCCGAGGCCGAGGCGCTCCTCGACAAGGGCGCCACCGGGGTCGCGCTGGGGCGCGCCGCCATCACCAACCCCGACTGGCCGCAGCGGATCGCCGACCCCGCCTGGCAACCCCGGAGACCGCCGCTCACGCGCGCCGAGCTGTACGAGCGCGGCGTCTCGGAGACGTTCGCCGGGTACCTGCGGAGGTGGAGAGGCTTCGTGGCCGACTGACGGCCACCGGCGCCCGCGCCTGGCACCACGGCACGGCCGGGCTCCGGTGTCCGCCGTCCGGCGGCGGGCAGCGCTACGGCAAGTCGAACGCGAAGAGGGTGTTGCCCGGCGTGCCGATGCCGAAGCTCTCGTAGCCGCTCCCCCAGAACACCGTACCGCGCACCACCGCCGGGCCGGCGTTGACGGAGCCGTCGGCCGGATGGCTCCAGAGGACGTCGCCCGTCGCGGCGTCGAGCGCGTGGACGTCGCCGCTCATCGAGCCGCCGTAGAGCACGCCGTTCGCGACGGTCAGCGGCCCCCTGGTCTGCGCGCCCGGCGTGGGATCGGGCGTCTGCCACAGGATGTCGCCCGTGGCGGCGTCGAGCGCGCTCCACGAACCCCAGTGGATGACCTCCCCGGAGGGTTGCAGCGTGTAGTCGACCTGGCCGTTGTTGCCGATCGGCACGTAAATCCTGCTCTCGTCGACGGCGACTCCCCACATGATGCCGCCCAGCTCCCCGCCGGGACCGACCAGCGTGCTCCACACCACGCTCCCGTCGTCCCGATCGAGCGCCCAGAAGATACCGCTCTTCTGGCCGGCGCCGACCAGATCGCGGCGCTCCGCCCCCTGGCCGGCCGTGAAGAGCGTGGCGCCCGTGCCGAAGTCGTAATCCGGGCCCGCCGGATCGGGGCACCAGTCGCCGCCGAAGTAGCAGGCGCCCGTCCAGGCGTCGAAGCCCTGGAGCCGCCGCGCCCACTTCAGCGCGCCGGTGCGGAGGTCGAGCGCGAGGACGGCGTCGATATAGTCGTCCGGCGCAAGGCAGGCCTCGGCGGCGACGGGGTCGTCGCCGGCGGCCTCCACGCACGCGGACACGGACGGCGGCACGGTGTAGTTGTTGCCGGTGGTCACGTACAGCGCGCGGCGCTTGAGGTCGAGCGACGGCGCGCCGCCCCACACGGCGCCGCCGGTGTAGCCGGCGGGCACCGTGTAGCGCTTCCAGAGCACCGCCCCGGTCCCCGCGTCGAGGGCGACCACGCTGCCGCGGAAGCTGCAGCACGGATAGGCGTTGTCCGCCGCGAAGAGCTCCTCGCGCGAGGAGACGCCCACGTACACGCGGCCGCCATGCACGACGGGAGACTGCGTGATGATCGCCGCGGGGTGCGTGTCGAGCTGCCTCTTCCACAAGAGCGCCCCGGTGCGCGTGTCCACGGCGACCATGTGCGCGCCGGCGAGGGTGCCGAGGAAGAGCGTGTGGCCGTGGAGCGCGGGGGTCGTGCGCGAGACGGCGCCGGCCGTGCCCGTGAGGCCGGCGATCGTGCGCGTCCAGATCGGGTGCCCGGTCCTGGCGTCGAGCTTGTACAGCTTGCCGCCCCCGTCCGGAAAGTAGACAGCGCCGTGGTCGACGGCCGGCGTCGCGGGGACGATGCCGGTCGTGGTGAAGGCCCACTTCACGGCGAGCGATGCGACGTTCGATGGCCCGATGTCGTGCTCGTCGCGCGCGTGGTGGGTGTTGGCGAGATCGTAGCCATAGACGGTCCAGCGCCCGGCGCCCGTGCCCATGGCCGTGCTCCCGTGGACGACACTGAGCAAGGCAAGACACAGGGCGGCCCCGATCGCGGACCGGACCCAGAAGATGCGCTTCATGGTGCTCCTCCTGGGGCATCGAGGTGAGCGGCGATCGGCCACCCGACACGCCAGTTCCGTCGCCTCTGCAGCACGAGGCCCCGAGTCTACGTCACGCGGAATCGAGCTGCGCGTCAATCGGATAGAGAAAGGCGGCGCGGCGGCGCGGAGCCCCTTCCCATGGCTGGATACCGGGGTAATCTCGGCCCCTCGGGAGGTGGGCCACGAACCGGAACAGCGCATCGAGTCCGCGCTCGCGGGCGACGACAACGAAGACCACTGCAGCGAGGAAGAGCAGCGCCGAGGAGCCGAAGAAGTCCGCCGCGCCGCGGAAGGCCGCCGCGCCGAAGGCTCCCGCGCGGCAGAAGGGCGCGGCGCGCAAGAAGGAGCCGCCGCCCTCGCCGGTGCCGAAGCTCCTCGGCGTCCTGGAGTCCCAGAGGCAGCTCGGCGGCGCGTCGTACCCGCCGACGCTCGAGCGGCTGACGGAGCTGACCGGTGACACGCTCGCGGTGACGAGCAAGGCGCTGACGACCAAGGAGGCGAAGGGGCGCGTGCTGCTCTCCCGCGCCCCGGGAGGCAAGAAGAAGCCAGCCCCCGGCGCCACGCTGGTGCTGCTCGCGGAGGACCTGGAGGCGATCGCGCAGTCCGATCGGCTCCTGGAGGTGCAGCTCCAGTCGGCGCGGACGGCCGACGCTCCCGCGGTCGACCTGGCGCAGCTCCCCAAGGGCCTCCTTCCTGCCCTGAGCCGCGCGTTCAAGGCGGCGCTCGATCAGCGCATCGCCGAGCGCCGGCTCCCCCGCACCATCGGCGCCTTGCTCGGGAAGAAGCCGCTGCTCTTCTTCGTCGCAGACGCCGTCCTCCCGGCCGCCAGCGCGCCGGCGCGGCCCGCCGCGATCGCGACCGACGGCGCTGCCCGCCGCGCGGCCCCCGACGGCGCCGGCAACGCGATCTCCAGCGGCCCCGGCACCTCGGCCGCCAGCGGCGCCGGCGCGCCGGACATCTCCTTCGCCGATCGCTTCGACGCCGCCTTCTCCTCCCTCGACCGCGCCTCCGGCCGCCTCAACTACGTCACCCTCCACGCGCTCCGCGCCGCGCTGCCGGACATCCCGCGCGCCACGTTCGACGCGGAGCTCGGCGCGCTCCGGCGGCAGCGGCGCTACTCGCTCGACCCGTCCGACGGCCGCCACCACCAGATGGCCGAGGCGGAGCGCGACGCCGGCATCATGGAGGCCGGGAACCTGCTCGTCTACGTGGCGCGGAGGGACGACGCATGAGCGAGGAGCCGACGTTCGAGCGCTTCCTCGCCGCGGTCCGGGGCACCAACCCGTTCCGCAGCCACCGCATCACCGACGTCGGGGGCGGCGAGGCCACGGTCGAGTCGATCCACAAGAGCGCCTTCACCAGGCTCGTGCGCGTCGTGCAGGACGCCGCGAAGGAGCCGATCAGCATCGGCGCGCTGCTCATCGGCGCGCCCGGCGTCGGCAAGAGCCACCTGCTCGCGCGGCTGTTCCAGTGGGCCGGGGAAGACAGGGCGACGGTCGTCTACCTGCACAACATCCTCGCCTCGCCCGAGCGGATGCTCCGGTACGTGCTCAACGCGACCGTCAGCGACCTCGCAGGGCACCGCGGCAGCGACTACACGCAGTCGCGCCTCTACACCGTCCTCAACCGCGCCCTCATCCGGACGGGCGCGCTCAAGGGCCGCAGGATGATGACGGGGCCCAGGGAGATCGAGGCGCGCAAGGAGGCGCTGGCCCGCCTCGGCGCCAAGATCGACCCGCAGAGCGCCGTCATCCCCGTGCTCAACGCGTTCCTCACCGGGACGTCGCACGCGAGCCTCGGCGACGCCAGCGCCGAGAAGCGCGCCCAGGCGGCGGTGCTCTGGCTCTCCGGCGAGACGCTCGGACCCGACGAGGCGCGCCTGCTCGAGCAGGCGGCCGGGGAGGACGGCCTCGCCCTCGCGGACGACGCCGCGGTGGAGCGCGTCCTCCACGTCCTCGCGCACCTGTGCGCCCTCGCCGAGCTCCCGCTCGTGCTCTGCCTCGACCAGATCGACAACCTCGACGCCGAGGCCGTGCGCGCCCTGATGTCGTACGCGCACGCGCTGCTCGACCGGGCGAAGCACCTCGTCGTGATCGTCTCGGGCGTGAAGCAGTCGATGCTCTCCCTGCGCACCGGCGAGGTGATCCCGGCGGCCGCGTGGGACCGCATCGCCGAGCGGATCCTCGAGCTGCACATGGTCTCGCCGGAGGAGGCCCGCGCCATCCTCGAGGGGCGGCTCGACGCCGCGCTCTCCGGCTTCGAGGAGAAGGAGATCGAGGAGGTCATCGCCGCGCGCAAGCGCGATCGGCTCTTCCCGCTCGGCAGCGCGTGGCTCGAGCGGCGCCTCGACGGCGTGCAGGAGCTCCGGCCGCGGGACGCGATCCTCTGGGCGCGCGACCGCTGGGAGGCGCAGCAGGACCGGCTCGCGGCCGTCGGCGGCAAGCGCTGGCTCAAGGAGTGGCCCGGCCTCGACGGGAGCGAACCGAAGCCGCCGGCTCCGAAGCTGGAGGACGTCATCGACGCCGAGGTGAAGAAGAAGCTCGTCGAGGGCACGACCCGCCGCCGGCTGCAGCAGGCGTCGCTGCCGCCCGACGAGGACAACCTCGCGAGCCTGACCCACCACCTGCTCGCCAGGTGCGCCGGCAAGGGCGCCTCGACGCTCCTGAGCGTCGAGCACGCCACCGCGAGGAAGCGCGGCAAGGCCGCCCCGGCGCACCACCTCGTGGCCAGGGAGAAGCGCGCGGACGGCGTCGTCGTGACCACCGGCGTGACGTTCCTCTGCGCGCCGAGCGGGCACGGCGCGCGGCTGCCGCTCCAGCGCATGGTCGAGGACACGAAGCACGCCGACAAGCGCATCCTGGTCACCGACGAGGAGCGCCGGCCGCTCCGGCTCGGCGGCGCCGGCAAGGCCGCGTACGACGCGCTCTGCAAGCTGGGCCGCCAGCGCTTCCTCCACCTCCACCTCGACTTCGCCGGGCACGCGGAGCTCGACTCGCTGGTGGGGCTCCTCGGCGCCGCGAGGAGCCATGATCTCGAGATCGAGCACCCGCGCGGGCAGTACCGCAAGGTGACCGAGGCCGAGGTGATGGCGTCCTTCGAGCGCCAGAGCCTCCTGCTCGCGCACCCGCTGCTGCGCGAGCTGCTCACCGAGGAGATCGTGAAGGGCGGCGGGGACTCGACGCCGCCCCCGGCGTGGGATCCGCAGCAGACGCGGGAGCACATCATGGCCGAGCTGTCGTGGCGCCTCGGCCTGATGGCGAAGGAGCTCGCGCAGATCTTCGCGAGCCGCAAGAAGCTGCACGAGAAGCGCTTCCCGGAGGTGTGGTCGCACATCAAGAAGACGGCGCAGGCGCTCCATGACGAGGGCCACGTCCACGCGACAGCGACCGACGACGACCTCTTCGTCCAGCTGCGGGGCAAGAAATGAGGCTCGTGCACGTCAACGTGACCCAGCTCCGCGTCGCGGCGACGTGCCCGAGGCTCCACTGGTTCGACGCGCGCGCCACGGCCGAGCGGCAGGACGGGCGGACGGTCGTGAGCCGCATCTGGCGCAAGGGCGGGGAGGCGCCCGGCTGCGGCGCGCTGTTCCACACCGCGGTGGAGCGCTTCAACGCCGCCGCGGCGAGCTCGGACGAGGTGCTGGCGGCGCTGGAGGCCGCCGGCGACGCCCCGGGCCTCCAGCAGGCGCTGATGCGCTGGTTCAACGCCTCCTGCCTCGACCTCGACGCGCTCGCGGCGCGCCCGGTGCCGCTGCGGCTGGGCTTCATCTCGGCCGTCCAGCTCTACATGGAGGAGCTCGCGCGGCTCGCGGCGCACGCGAGGGCCGCGGGCCTGCCCGCGGCGGAGCTCCGGGCGCAGCTCTTCGGGGACTCGCGCAAGCGGGTCGACGTGACGTTCCACGTGGGGGAGGACGTCCACGTCCACGTGACCGGGGCGATCGACTACGTGTACTTCGATCCGCGGCTCGGGAAGCACCGCATCGTGGACTACAAGCTCACGCCCGCGACCTCCCCGAACAGCGATCTCTTCCAGATCTTCACGTACGCGCTGATGCACCACCACCAGCACGGCACCCGGCCGGACGTGGCGGTGTTCTACCTGCACCCCACGCGCAGCGTCCGCGAGGCGCGCTGGGAGGAGATCGAGGCGAAGCGCGGCAAGGTCCACGAGCTCATCGCCAGCATGGTGGCCTGGTCCGACCACGCGGTGGGCGCGGGCGGGCTCGCGCCGCCGGGCGACCGCGCGTACTGCGGCGGCTGCAAGCACGAGCGCTCCGGGGCGTGCGTCGCGCAGCTCGGCCACAAGGATGTGGGCGCGTGGGACAGGCGCTGGACGGCGCTCGAGGCCACGCGCGGCGGCGGAGCGTCGGAGGGGCGCGAGCCCGCCGCCAGCGCGCCGGCCGCGGACGGGCCGGCCGCGGACGAGCCGATGGTGGAGGACGATCCCGAGCTCGACGAGGCGCTGGCGGTCGTGAAGCCGGCCGTCGAGCGCCCGAAGCCGGCGCCGGCGCGGGGCCGCGGGCGAAAGGCGCCCGCGGAGGCGCCGCCGGAGGCCGCGGAGGCGCCGCCGGAGGCCGCGGAGGCGCCGCCGCAGCCCCGCACCGCGAGCGTCACCGGCATGCTCCTCGGCTTCGACGACGGCGGCTCGCCCGTCTGCGTGGACCCCGCGGTGCTCCGGACGCACGTCTCGGTCGTCGGCGCGGCGGGGAGCGGCAAGACGTGGATGGCCAAGGTCATCGCGGAGGAGGCGCTGCGCGCCGGTGTCCCCGTCGTCGCGATCGACCCCCAGGGCGATCTCGTCCAGATGATGGAAGCGCGCCCGCCGTCCGACGTGCCGGCCGAGCTGCACCGCGCGTGGGAGGAGCTCCGGGAGCGCGTGGAGCCGCGCATCCTCACGCCCGGGTCGTCGCACGGCCAGCGGCTCTGCCTCGACCCGCTGCGGCTCCCGAGCGCGGGCGAGCTCTCGCACATCGCGAACCCCGCGCTCCGCGCCGAGGAGGAGGAGGGCTTGCTCGTGGCGGTGGCGGCCAACCTCGTCAGCCTGTGCGCGTGCGGCGGCGAGGAGGAGTCGCAGCGCACGTTCCTCTACCAGGTGCTGCGGCACCTGCCGCGCGCGGCGCCGGTCCGGCTGAGGGACATCGTGGCCGCCGTGACCGCGCCCGAGGACCTCGGCATCGACGACGTCGACAGCCTGATCCGCAAGTCCGAGCGCGAGCGGCTCGCGCGAAAGCTCAACACGTTCGTGCAGGGCCCGTCCGCGCGGCTGTTCTCGGGGGGGACGCGCCTCGACTTCACCGAGCTGCTCCGGCCCTCGAAGCCGGGGCGCGTGCCGCTCAACGTCGTTTACCTGAACGCGCTCAGCAACGACGATGAGAAACACTTCTTCCTCGCCGCCCTCGCGACGGAGCTGTACCGCTGGATGATCACGACCGTGGACGCGACCTCCGGCGGCGTGAACCTGCTCTTCTACATCGACGAGGCGCGCGACTGGATCCCGGCCGGCGGCAGCAAGCCGCCCGCCAAGCAGCCGCTCATCCGGCTCTTCACCCAGGGCCGGAAGTACGGCGTCGGCTGCTTGCTGTGCACCCAGAGCCCTCGATCGGTGGATTACAACGTGTTCGGCAACACGAGCACGAAGCTCATCGGGCGGCTCGAGGCGGCCCAGGACGTGGAGCGCGTGATCGACTGGTTCACCGTCGAGGGCGGGGCCCCTCCCTGGGTCGCCGCGCGCAAGGGGGCGCCGAGGGGGAGCTTCGTCGCGCGCTGGCCCGACATGCCCGCGGAGCTCGCGGGCCGCGCGTTCAAGGGGCGAACGCTCTTCACGCGCCACGCCGGCGCATGGTCGCCCGATCGCGTGGAGCGGGCCGTCACCGAGGCGGGGCTCCGTGGAACAGGCGGGTGACGCGCCGGGCGCGGGCGGGGTCAACGCCTTCTCACCTGCGCCGCGAGGCGCTCGGTTCCGGCATCGCCCCATGCTTCGTGGGCGAGTTGATGGAGTCGGCCCCACTCGCCCTGGCTTCCGGCTCCAGATCGAGTTTTCGTAACAGAATGACATCTGGCAGGGAGATCGACATGGCAAGCGGAAACCCAAGGAACCCGACGCTACACTTCTGGGATGTGCCTGCGGCGCTCCTTGGGCTCGCAGTGGCTGGCGCGCTCTCTCGGATACCGCTCTTGGGAGAGTACGGTCTCCTGTGGATCGGAGCTCCGGCCGCATTCGTCGCCTTGCGGCGTCTGGCTCTACCCCAGCTCACGCCGGCGGCCACTGCGCCCAAGCCGAGTCTCTCCATCTGGCAGAGGCTTGGTGCCTACTTCTGCCTGATCCTTGGGGGTGTCATCACCTTGATTGCCGGCATAGCGTTCTATATCAACGCCACGAGGGAGACACGTCCCGAGTTCACATGGCAACTGCTTCTCCCCATGGCGATTGGCGGCGCGCTTGCTATGGTCGGTATCCGACGACTGACATAGCCCATCCGTACCGGCGCCTTACCGCGGTCTGCGCATTTCCCCCGTCATCTCGTCTGCGCTCCGCCATTCCTCGCCTGTCGCCGAGCAGGGTGTCGATGAGGCCGAGGAGGGCGCGAGCGGCGCGCAGGGGCGGCGGAGGGCGAAGCGCTGCCACGTCGGGGGGAGCAGCAGATCGGGGTGGCGCGCGATGAGCATCTGCGAGCTGGCGAGGAGCTCTGCTTCGAGCAGCGGAGCGGGGTCGGGCAGTCGCGCGGCGCAGGCGTACGCGCACGGTGAAGCGCCGCGCGAGCGCGATCGCGCGCGGTCAATCCGCTGCCGTCGCGGAGCCTGCGGCCTTCGACGCGGGCCGGTCGCCGAGCACGCGCGACACGAGCGCGAGCAGCATCTCGCGCGCGTGATCGCGGTCGACGGCTGGATCGCGTAGCCGGATCGCCTTGCTGCCGTCCAGCACGGCGAGCAGCATGGTCGCGAGGTCCGCCGCCGGCAACGTGTCGTCGACGAGGCCGGCGGCCTGTCCGCGCGCGATCGCGCCCGCGAGGAGCTGCTTCATCTCGGCGCTGTGGCGCCGGAGCCGATCCGCGATCGCGGCGTTGCGCTGCGACTCGGCGAGCAGGTCGAAGAGGAGGTTCGGCCCCTTGCCGCTGTAGAGATCGGCCACGAGCGCGGGGAGGTCGCGCGCGGCCTGCACGTCGCCCGACAGGTGCGTGGCCGCTTCGTCGAGCACGAGCTGGAAGAGGCCCTCGAGGATGGCCTCCTTGCTCGGGAAGTAGTGGTAGAGGTGCCCGGGGCTGACGCCCGCCTCGGCGCAGATGCTCGCGATGGAGGCCTGCACGCCCTCGGCGGCGAAGCGGCGCAGGGCGGCGCTGAGGAGCTCGCGACGCTTCTTCTCGTGCTGTTCGGGGTTGACAGTGCGCATGCGGCGATTCATTGATAGAGCGTTCGCTCTAACATTGAGGGGGGGTCGAAAGATGCCCATGATACCGCGCGTTCATCTCGGCAAGAACGGTCCGCTCGTCGGCGCGCTGGGCCTCGGCTGCGGCGGCATGTCGCCCAGCCGCGGCGCCGGCAGCGACGCCGAGAGCATCGCCACGATCCAGGCGGCGCTCGACGCCGGGATGAACCTCCTCGACACCGCCGATTTCTACGGCATGGGGCACAACGAGGCGCTCATCGGGCGCGCCATCGAGGGCCGGCGCGACCGGGCCTTCGTGAGCGTGAAGTTCGGCATGCTGCGTACTCCGGGCGGGAAGTTCCTTGGGATGGACGGCCGCCCGGCCACGGTGAAGACGTTCGCGGCCTACTCGCTCCAGCGCCTCGGCGTCGACGAGATCGACCTCTACCAGCCCGGGCGGCCCGATCCCGACGTGCCCTTCGAGGAGACGATCGGCGCCATCGCCGACCTCGTGCGCGAGGGCAAAGTCCGTCATATCGGCGTGTCCGAGGTCGGCGTGGAGCTCCTGCGCCGCGCGCACGCCGTGCATCCGATCACGGCGCTCGAGATCGAGTACTCGCTCGCGTGCCGCTTCATCGAAGCGGAGATCTTGCCGGCCGCGCGCGAGCTCGGGATCGGCATCGTCGCCTACCGCGTGCTCGCCGACGGGCTGCTCAGCGGCGCGACGGCGCCGAGCCCTGGCGCGCACTTCGTGGCGCCGCGGATGGAAGGACACGCGCTGGAGCAGAATGTCCGCGCCGCTCGCCCGCTCGTCGAGCTGGCCGCCCGGAAGCGCTGCACGCCAGCCCAGCTGGCCATCGCGTGGCTGCTCGCGCGCGGCGACGACGACATCGTGCCGCTCGTCGGCATCCGCCGGCGCGCGCGGCTCGACGAGAACCTCTCGGCGCTCGACGTGCGCGTCTCCCCCGACGAGCTCGCGCAGCTCGACGCTGCGTTCGCGCCGGGCGCGATCGTCGGTGATCGATACCCCTCGTTCGTCATGAAGTACGCGGCGCGCTGAGCGACCCCACGCCGCGGTCGGCAAGGTCCTGGTGGACGTCACGTCGTGACGTTCCGCCGAAAGGCGCCGTCCCCGCGGGGCTTGCGCGACCTGATCCGCCATCAACGCGGGAGCAGCAGCAGCTTCCCGCGCGCGTTGCCCGTCAGGAGGATGTCGAACGCCTGGCGCCACGCTTCGAGCGCGAAGCTGCGTGCGATCGGGATCGAGAAGCGACCTTCGGCGGCGAGCTTCGCGAACTCGCCGAGCACGTCGTAGCGAAGCGTGTTCGTTATGATCGAAGCTGCTCCCTCGTCGAGCTGCGGTGTGTCAGACCCGCCGATCGTCGCGCCCTCCGGATCGAAGCTGGTACGGACGCCGAGCTTCGCGGCGCCGGCGAAGTCGGCGATCGTGAGCACGCGCTTCGGATTGCCGCCGACAGCGCGGGTGAGGTCAGCGAGCGCGCTGTTCACCGTGCTCGACACGTTCACCGGCGCGGTGTCGAGCGCGAGCTCCACCGGCCCTCCCGCGAGCCTGAGGACGCGGTCGGCAAGGCCCGCGTCGTACGACGTCACCTTGGCCCCCAGCGCACGCAACCGCTCGGCGTACGTCTCACCGGCCGTCGCGAAGACCCGAGCCCCGCGGAGGAGCGCGATCTGCACCGCGGCAAATCCGACCGTCGTCCCTGCGCCGTGAACCAGGAGCGACTTGCCCGCCTTCACGCCGAGCTGATCGAGGCTGCGATACGCCGTTTCCACCGCCATCGGCAGCGCCGCGGCGGGCGCGAAATCGAGGTTTTCGGGCATCGGCGCCCAGGCGCTCAGGATGGCGAAGTCCGACGCGCCGCCGATCGGTGCTCCCACATAGTCGGGCACACCGAGGACGCGGTCCCCGACGGCGACATCCGTGACGCCCTCGCCGACCGCGTCGACGATGCCGGAGGCCTCGATCCCGATGCCGCGCGGAAGCGCGCCTGGAAATGGGAACAGCCCCTTGCACAGACCGTAGTCCGCCGGCGTCAGCCCGCACGCATGGACGGCGATGCGAATGCGCCCCTTGGCGGGCTCGGGCAGCTCCGTCTCCTCGAGGCGAAGCACGTCGGCGGGCTCGCCGTGAGCATGAAAGCGAATCGTGCGGGTCTTCTTGTCAGCGGACATGGATGAAACCTCCCGTTTGGGTTCGCTTGTTTCTATGGCCGTTGTCCCGTACGATCCATGCTGGATCGTCCGTGTTTTTGTCGCGTTCGTACGGAGGCTTCGATGGACCCGCTCTCTGACGTCCTGTCGCTCCTGAGGCCCAACAACTACGCCTCAGGAGGGCTCGTCGGCGGTGGTCGCTGGGCGCTCGAGTTTCCCGCGCACGGAGGCATCAAGTGCTACGCCATCATGAAGGGCGAAGGCTTCGTCGCGATCGACGGCGTGAAGAGACCGGCGCAGCTGCGCACCGGCGACTGCCTGATGCTCCCGCACGGTCGCTCCTTTCGCCTCTGCAGCGATCTGGACGCACGTCCGCGCGACGCGCGCACGCTCTTCTCCGGCCCCATCGGCCGCTACAACGGCTTTCGTTCGATCGCGCCCGGTGATGACTTCCTGCTGATCGGCGGACACTTCGCGCTCGAAGGCAACGCCGGGATCCTGCTGCGCGAGCTGCCTCCGCTCGTGCATCTGCGCAAGGGCGCGGACCAGCCGTCGCTGCGAGGCCACCTCGAGCAGCTCATGGAGGAGATGAAGAATCCGCAGCCTGGCGGCTTCCTCCTCGCGCGACAGAGCGCGTACTCGATGCTGGTGCTCGTCCTCCGCATGTACCTCGCGCGCGGTGAGCGCGGCGGCGTCGGCTGGCTCTTCGCGCTCGCGAACCCGCGGATAGCGCGCGCGATCACGAGCATGCACGAGAAGCCGGGGCACGATTGGACCGTGCAGACGCTCGCCGAGCAGGCGAGCATGTCGAGGACGACGTTCGCAGAGCACTTCCGGCGAACGGTCGGCGAGTCGCCGATGGAGTACCTGACCCGGTGGCGAATGCTGATCGCGGGAGAGAAATTACTTCATTCCAACGCTTCGGTCTTCGAGATCGCGGGCGCCGTCGGCTACGAGTCGGAGAGCGCGTTCAGCGCGGCGTTCAAGAGGACGATGGGCGAGTCGCCGCGCGCGTATGCGCGTAGACGTCGGGCGTGAGGCTGTTCGCCATCGCTCGATACCCGACCCGCTTGCCGGCGCGCCCGCGGCATGCCTTGATCGAGCCCATGACGACGGGGTTCTTTGAGGCGCGTGGCTTCCGTTTCCGGCTCGATCGCGAGGGCGCCGAGGTGAGCGGGGCGCCGACGCGCGCGGTCCAGGCCACCATCGAGCCCGACCAGGCCAGCCTCGACGGTGACGAGCCGCTGGCCGAGCTCCTGGGCCGCCGGCTGTCGGCGCTGCTCGGCGCGCCGGTGAGCGACGAGGAGGGGATCTTCGATCTGGCGGTCGAGCGCGACGGGGTCGTTGTCGCGGCCGTGCAGCTCTCGTGCGGCGAGGACGACGAGGATGTGCTCGAGCTGCTCGGCGAGCGGTCGTCCTCGCTCCCGGTGCGCGCGCTGGTCGAGGCGCTGGTCGAGGCGCTGCGGGGCCCCGGATGACGGCGCGCGCGGCGCGCCAGCACGCGGTATCAGCCCAGGTGAAGCCGATCGAGGACGGGTTCCTCGTTCCGCCCGGACATCCTGGGGCGGGTGAGGTCACGGCGGGCCGCTTCGTCATGCTTCCGGTCCCTGGCGTCGAGCACAGCCCTCAGTTCTTTCGCTACAGCGCTGCGTTCCAGGGCGACCCCCGCACCTCGGAGTTCTTCGTCCTGATCGCCACGCCTGGAGCTGATCCGTCAGCCGCCTCTCGAGCGCTCCCCCATCTTGAGCGCGCGTTCCCGTCCGCGACTGTCGCTCTGCTGCTCGATGCTCGGACCGGCTGGGCTCGCGCCAGCGTCTCCGCGCTCAAGGATGCCGGCCGCAAGGAGCTCGCCGCCGGCTGCGTGGCCGCCGTCCTCGCCGGAGCGAGCTGGGACGAGTCCGACCCCATCCTCGTGGAGCTGGACGAGGCGCACTTTGCCGTGAGCCTCGTCCACCACGTTGACCTCTGGGATGCGGTCATCGATACCTACCCCATCGACGCCACCCCGCCGTGACCGGCCCGGGGCCCCCCTGAGCGGGGGGCGTGCTCGAGGACCGCAGCCCGCCGATCAGACGTCGACGAGGACGTCGAACCCGCCGTAGATCATCCGCTTTGCGTCGAAGGGTGAGTCCTCGTTGTTCATCTGCATGCGCGGGTCCTCCATCACCTTCTTGCTGCCCTCGTCCCGCGCCTCCTTCGACGGCCAGACGATCCACGAGAAGACGACGACCTCGCCTTCCTCCGCCTTCACCGCGCCCTTGAAGTCGGTGATCTTGCCGTCGGGCACGTCGTCGCCCCAGCACTCGACGACGCGAATCGCCCCGTGCGCCTTGAACACCGCCGCGACCTTCTCGGCCAGATCGCGATAAGCCTGCTTCTTGCCCGCGGGCACGGGCACAACGAAACCGTCGACGTAGCTCATCGTTGTTCTCCTCTCGTTCGGCCCCGTTCCAAACGAACCACCGCCGCGACCCGCGCGGCGGCGTGCCGACCAGCTCGGGGGCCGGGGTGATGCCCCACGCGCTCGACGAATGCAACTTCGCTGCAAGGCCGCCTGGCGGCCGCGTCCGAGGGCTCACGGCGCTCGAGCGGGCCGGAAAGCGCGCTCGGCGCGACACGCCTGCCGGACGATCACCCAGGGCGAGGCAGCGCGCGCTCGCGGGCGCGCCACGCGGCCGGGGCCACGCCGTGGCGGCGGCGGAAGAGGCGGCTGAACTGGCTGGCGTCGGCATAACCGACCCGCTCGGCGATGATCTCGACGAGCTCGTCCGTGTCGCGCAGGCGTCGCCGCGCCTCGGCGAGGCGGCCTTCGAGGATCCACGCCACCACGGAGCGGCCCGTCGACCGCTTCACCGCGGTCGTGACGTAGGCGGGGGATCGGTGCACCGCGCGGGCCACCTCACCGAGGGTCAGCGGACCCAGACAGCGCGCCTCGATCACGGTGAGCGCCTCGGCGACAATCGAGGGGGCCTCGGGGAGAGCCACCTCGCGCGGGGCGGCGCGCACGATCTCGGCGAGCACGAGCCCGAGCAGGCTCTCGGCCACGACGGGCAGCATGCCCGACGACCGCGACAGCTCGCGCTCGAGCTCCTCGAGCAGGCCGAGCACGTGGGGCTGCCTGCTCGTCGGCAGCTCGACGACCGGGAAAGCCCCGCGCCGGACGCGATCGAGCGGCGCGAGCAGCTCCTGAAACCGATCCTGAGGGAGGCACGAGCGACAGAAGGCCACGCCGCGCATGTCCACCTTGCTCGCCGTGAGCCACCGGTGGGCATCGCCGGCCGGGATGAGGTGGACCTGGCCAGCCGTCAGCTCCAGCTCGCCGCGGTGCTCCACCCGCATCCGGCCGCCGAGGTGAAAGGCGAGGACCGAATAGGTGTGCACGGCGGCGCGCTGTATCGGGCGGAGCTCCGGCGCGCGACAGGCATGTACGTGGATCACGCCGCTCTCGAGGGCGTCAATTGTAAGCTGCGACTCCATGGCCACCGTCGCAGGGTAACACGCGTTGATGGGGCAGGCTTCCTGGACCGCCCTGGCCCTCGCGGCTCCCTCGGTCCAGCAGGCGACGCGGTGTCACACAGCGGCGGCCCCCAGCGCGCATCGGCGACCTGAACCCCACGGGCACGCACACCCTGGCAAACGGGTCAGGTACGGCTGAGCTCCCTTGACAGCCGGGGACCGATTCGTTTTTTCTGAAAACTGCGAGGTCACCCGGGGGTCCTCTTCGCGGCGCGCCGCAACCTCGCGCGGACGCCCGAATCACCGCGATCTAGATCCAACATGATGGCTGCGCGCTCGGCTTAAGCGCGCGTCCCTCGACCGGCGCGATCACGACACCGTGTCGCACCGGGCGATGCTCCCCTGTCAGACTCATTACCAGGGAGGGTTTATGAATCACATGTTCAATTCCCATCAAGGCATGTTCATGGCCTGTCTCTTCCTCCTCATCCCGCTGCTGGGGGCCGCGGGTTGCGCGGGGCAGGAGGAGTGGGACACAGGCGAGCTCGTCGCGGTCGCCGCCCAGGCGCACCGGCTCCAGAGCGGCGAGCAGCTCTTCGAGAGAGCGACATTCGGCGGCAACGGGCGCCGCTGCGTGACCTGCCACAGCGAGGAGACAGGCACGATCTCCCCGGCGGAAGTGCAGGCGCGGTACGCGGCCAACCCGAACGATCCTCTCTTCCGCCCGATCGACAGCGACGATGGCGTCGGCGACAGCTACACGCGGCTCCTCAACGAGGCCACGTTCCGCTTCGAGTTCCCGCTGCCCCCGAACGTCTGGATCCAGGACGACCCCGCGGCCACGAGCGTGACCGTCTTCCGAGGCGTCCCCTCCGTCAAGAACTCGCCCGCGCTCGATCCGCTCATCACGTTCGACGCACGGGAGCCCGACCTCGAGACGCAGGCCGCGAACGCGATCCTGGCGCACTTCGAGCCGACGGTCACGCCCACGCGGCGGCAGCTCGAGAAGATCGCCGACTACGAGCGGACGCTGTTCAGCTCACGAGAGCTGCGCCGTTACGCGCACGGCGGGCCTGAGCCCGAGCTGCCTCGCGGCCACACGCGGTCCGAGAAGCGCGGGCGCAAGCACTTTCTCCCGAACGGCGTCTGCGGCCAGTGCCACAGCGGGCCCATGCTCAACACGAGCAGCGAGCAGTTCCCCTTCGGGGCTTTCACCAGGATCACCGGCGTGCTGACCGGCTTCTCGGGCGAGGTCCTCGGCACCCCGGAGGTGCGGCCGACGCCGAACCCGATGCGTCGCTACGCCATGGCCTGCCCGTCGGACGGGAGCGGCCTCCTCTGCTCCAATCCGGACCTGCTCCCGCTCATCGCCGTCTACCAGCCGAGGATCGAGGACGGCGTCCTCTCGATGCTGGCCGCCGATCCGGGCGCCGCTCTCTTCTTCGGCACCCTGGACGTCCTGGGGGACGGCAAGACGACCTCCCTCTGGGGCATCAACGAGACGGCGCCCTACTTCCACGACAACTCGGCCCCTACGCTGGAGGACGTCATCCACCACTACAAGCTGGCCTTCGAGGCCGCCCCGATCCTGGCCGCCCCGATCCTCGGGGGACGCGCGACCCTGACCGCCCAGGAAGAGGCGGACATGGTCGCCTATCTCAAGCTCCTCTGAGCGGAGGGCCTCTCCGCCGTGCAGGCCCGCACGGGGTGAATGACGCAGGGCGGCTTCGTTCAGGAGCAGCGCGGCAATAGAGCAACATGTGTCCCACGCCGCGTCATCGGGCGCGGCGGCGCGGACGTACAGCGCGACAGGCGCGCCATCACCACGCTGGACATGCCGAGTCGTCGCCGGCCTTCCGTTCTGGCCGCTGCGAACCGCGGCCACGGCCGGTGGGCGGCAGCCTGCTCGCGGAGCTCGCGCGAGAGGCCGCGCGGCGCGCATGGGTGAACATCCATGGGTTCCCTCGTGCCTTTGACGAAAAGCGCACATGGGTGAACACCCAAATGTTCCCTCATGCCTTTGACGAAAAGCGCACATGGGTGAACATCAAAATGTTCCCGCATGCCTTTGATGAAAAATTAGAGCATCAATCACAGAAAAAAAAATGAGAGCCCTCACCGACACATCATTGCACCACATCCTCTCGACATGAGAGGATGTGGTACACGGGGAGCAGGGCAGCCACCGGACGTCGCGCGTCGGTCGCAAAAGACGCCCTTGCTGCTTCCGTCTGGGTTCTTTGATCTGGAACATACCACCTGAGGTGAGTGCGATGCATACGTGGAGGAGCGGCATCATCGTCGCCACCGCGTTCGCGGCTGGCTGTGTGGGCTCCGTGGGAGACGCCGAGGTCGACTCGGAGTTGGGCGGGCAAAACCCCACCGGGGGTACGGACGGCACGCCGGACGGCCCAGGCGCGAGCGGCGAGTGCAAGCCTGGAATCGCGCCGACATCGCAGATCCGGCGCCTGACGAACGCGCAGTACGACAGGACGGTCCGCGATCTGCTGGGCGTCACGGCGCTGACGGCCTCCGGCAACGTGGCGCCCTCGACGCTGCTGGCGACGGACCAGGCAGGGAGCCTCACGGATCTGGGCTGGAGCGCCTACAGGTCCGTGGCCGAGATGATCGCCGCGCAGGTGATGGCGGACCCCGCGCTCAAGAAGAACTTTCTGAAGTGCACGCCCAGCGGCGACGGCGCCGCGTGTTTGCACGACACGATCCTCGATTTCGGGCGGCGCGCCTTCCGCCGGCCGCTGACGGACGCGGAGGTGGCCAGGTTCGACGCGATCGTGGCCAAGGGGCCGGAGATCACCGAGAGCGGGGCCCCGGAGGAGGTCGCGGAGGCGCTGCTGTTCATGTTCCTGATCTCCCCCACGTTCATCCAGCGCGCGGAGATCACCGAGACGCCCGGCGGCGCCGCGGGGTTCACCCTCTCGAACCATGAGGTGGCGTCGCGCCTCTCTTACATGCTCTGGGGGACGATCCCCGACGAGGCGCTGAACCAGGCGGCCGATCAGGGCCAGCTGTCCACCGCGGAGCAGGTCCTGGCGCAGGCCCAGCGGATGCTGGAGGACCCGAGGGCCCGGCAGATGGTGGCCGCCTTCCATCGATACTACCTGGAGCTGGGGCCGAACACGCGCTGGGACTCGGCGCAGCGGGACACGACCATGTTCCCCATGTTCGATCGCGCGCTCATCCCGATCATGGCGGAAGAGACCGAGCGCTTCTTCGATCATCTGGTCTTCACGCGCGGCGGGACGTTCCAGGAGTTCCTCCTCAGCCCGGTCGCCTTCGTGAACGCGGCGACCGCGCCGCTCTACGGGCTCGATCCCGCCGAGTTCGGGGCGGATCTCGAGGAGGTGTCCCTCGACCCGACGCAGCGGCCGGGGTTCCTGACGCGGGTGGGCTTCCTCAACGCGTACTCGTCGTACAACCGCACCTCGCCGATCCTCCGGGGCGTGTTCATCACCAAGGACGTGCTCGGCATCGACCCGGGCACCCCACCTCCCGGCGCGCTCGAGACGCCGCTGCCAGAGGGGGACGATCTCGACACGAACCGCAAGCGCGTGGACGCGCAGACGGCGGGCGCCACCTGCGCCGCGTGCCACCACAACTTCATCAACCCGCCGGGCTTCGTGATGGAGGCGTACGACGCCATGGGGTCGTGGCAGACGCAGGAAGCGTTGACCGGCGCGCCCATCGACACGGTGGCGGACGTGCGCATCGACGGGCAGCCCGTGCGGGTCACGAGCCCGGCCGACCTGATGGCGAAGCTCGCCGTCTCCCCGAACGCGCAGCGCCAGTACGCGCAGAAGTGGGTCTCGTACGCCTACGAGCGCGACGGCCACCCGCTCGACTCGTGCACGGTGCGCGACGTGTCCGCGAAGATCACCGCCGGGGGGTACACGGTCCTCAACCTCGTCACGGACCTCACGCAGTCTCCGTCGTTCCGAACCCGAGCCGTAGAACTGGAGTAGGCGAATGAAGCGCAGAGTCTTCCTGAAGGGTGTCGCTGGCGCCGCTCTCGCGGCTCCGTTCCTGAGCTCCGTCCACGAGCGGGAGGTCAAGGCGCAGTCCGCGCCCCAGTCGTCGCCGCCCCGGCGCCTCGTGATCTTCTACACGCACAACGGGTGCCTCACCAACCGCTGGTTCCCGACCATCGAGAGCGGCGCCCTCACGGCCGAGCACATCAAGGGCACCACGCTGGCGGGGCTGACGCCGTTCGTGTCGAAGCTGCTGTTCCCGCGCGGCCTGAAGATGTTCAACTCGTACGCGGAGATCCAGTCCATCGACCCGCACGATCAGGCGATGGGGGGCAAGCTCACATGCGCGCTCATCAGCGACGACAAGACGCGGTACGCGACGTCCCACTCGCTCGACCACGAGATCGCGAAGCAGATCAACCCCGGCAAGGCGAGCCCGCTCGTGCTCTCGGTCGGCCCGTCGAGCAGCAGCATCAAGGAGGTGCTGTCCTTCTCGGCGCCGAACACCGCCTTCCCGGCCGTCGTCAACCCCAAGACGGTGTACCAGCAGCTCACCGGGCTGTTCGGGGGCGGGCAGGAGACCGAGGCCGACTACCGCGTCAAGCGCGGGCAGAGCGCCATCGATCTCGTCAAGGACGACCTTCAGAGCTACCAGCGGCTCACCATGAGCAAGTCCGACCAGCGCCGGATCAGCGACTGGCTCGATCTGCTCCGCAGCACGGAGCAGAACGTCGCGCCCACGGCGTGCAACGAGGCGACCGCGACCAAGGTCGGCGTCACGGCCGCGCAGGTCGACGCTGCGAGCTCGGGCGGCGGGTTCGGCGCGGGCCTGGGCACGTCGTTCACGGCCGGCGGGGACATGATGATGAACCTCATGGCGCTGAGCATGATCTGCGACATGAACCGGTCGATGATCCTCGTCTATCCCGGCTACGTGACCTTCGACTGGGATGGCATCGAGCACGACGCCGACCACCACGGCCTCTCGCACCGGAACGGCTCGTTCGCGGTGGGCGGGACCTGCAAGAACGGGGTGCTCGACATGATCGCGCAGATCGACGCCTGGTACGCGGCCAAGTACGTGCGGCTCGTCACCCTGCTCGACAGCATCGCCGAGGGCGATCGCACGCTGCTCGACAACACCGCCACGATGTGGCTCCCGGAGCTGGCCGACGGCAACGCCCACAACACGAACAACCTGCCGATCGTGATCGCGGGCAGCGCGGGGGGTTACCTCAAGCAGGGTCACGTGGTGAACGTCGACGGCGGGAAGCTCGGCACCGGCAACAGCGAGGCGGACTGCACCGGCGGCGACACGAGCGTCGGCTTCGGCACGGGCTCGAACACAGGCAATGTCCCCATCAACAAGCTCTACGTGACGCTGATGAACGCCGTCGGGTGCACGGCGGCAGGCGGCGGGCCCGTCGAGCAGTTTGGCAAGCTCGACAGCAGGAACGCCGAGGCCGGCATCACCAAGCCGGGCGAGCTGACCGATCTCAAGGCCTGACGCGGGGCGTTCACGATTCCCGGCCGGGCGCGAGGCCCACCGCTTCGATGAGCTCGCCCAGGCCGGGATCCGTCGCGTTGTCGGCGCTGCGCGCCGACTCGAACGGCCGCTCCCCGCGGATCCACGCGTCGGCGAGCGAGTCCGGCCCGTTCAGGAGCAGGTGCATCGCCGCCGTCAGCTCCAGGGGGCGCATGTCGAGGCGGAAGAGCTCGGAGAGGCTGAGCTGCAGGCCGGCGCTGATGGCGTGGACGCCGCGAATGGGCTCCATGAACGAGCGGCCCCCCACGCCCCGCGCCAGGAACGCGGCGCGCGCCTCGGGGTCCCGCAGCCTGGTCGCGCACTCTCCCGCGTCGAGCGAGTTCATCCCTCGACAGGAGAGCGGTCGAACCTCGTAGATCGAGCACCGCCCCGACCGCAGGAAGGGGCAAGGGTGGTCCGGCGAGAACCGCTCTGTCGACGGCAGGCCTCGTGTCCTCTCGTGGCACCCGGACACGTGCTGAGCCACGCGCGCGAGCTCCGCGTCGGACAGGGTCGACTTCAGGTGGTCGGCGATCGCGAGCGCCTCCGGCGGAGTGACCCCGACCGATTGATGGCAGCAGTGATCGCAGCCCGCCCTGCACGCCACCGCGCCGTCGGGCGCGCGCGCCAGGAGCCCCGCAGCGAGCCGCGACGTGGCCGCCATCGCGTCCCGCGCCAGCTCGACCGCGCCATCCACGCTCGGCTCCCCACGCAGGGCGGAATACGCCGTGTTGGCCGCGGCCGCTGCGATGTCGTTCTGCCACGCCTCGCGGAACACCGGGGTCCTGAGCGCGACGCGCTCATGCCCGCTCGCGGGGTCGCGAAGGACGGTGAGATGCACGCGGCCCGCGCCGTCCTTGCGGGCGGCTCGACGGGCCTTCTTTCCTGATGCGAGGAACGGCTTGCCTTTCCTCTGACTCATGGTGGCCGGTTCCTGGAGGGTGGTTGCCGCCCGAGCGCTTGAAGAAACGGTAGTTTATCACGCTGCCGAACCGTCCGCCAGACCTCCCCTCGTCTGGTTGGGGGCGAACTCTCCCACCGTGCCGGGAAGCAGGAACCGAGAGGACGCCACAAGACGCCATGAGGCGCCACAAGACGCCAAATTTTTGTATTTTTCTTGGCGTCTTGTGGCGTCTTATGGCGTCTTGGCGTTCAAATGACCTCACCTTCGGGCAAAGTACCCCACCACCAGGATCGATTTACTGCGATGCTGCACCCTTGAAGGGGAATCAGGTCCCGCAGAACGTGTATTGCACTCGCTCGTCCAGCTGCGGGGGCTCGCTCAGATGCGCGTTCTCCGGCTGATCGTCGTACGGTCGCTCGAGCACCCGCACCAGCGTCTCGAACGGCTCGAAGTCGTCACGCAGAACGGCCGCCTGGATGAGCGCCTCGATCCGGTGATTGCGCGGGATGAACGCCGGGTTGACGAGCCGCATCGCGCTCGCGCGCGCCTCGGGCGTGATCTCCTCCCGGGCGAGCCGCCTGCGCCACGACTCGGCCCAGTCGCGGAAGGCGCCGGGCTCCGCGAACAGGGCGGCCACCTGCGCGTCGGCGGCTGGATCGGCCGCTGACGCGCACAGGCGCCGAAAGAAGACCGTGTAATCGACGCCGTTCGACGCGAGCCGCTCCAGCAGATCCGCGGCGAGCGCGAGATCTCCCTCCTCCTCGCGCGCGAGCCCCAGCTTGGCCCGCAGGACGCGCGCGTGGGCCGCGACGAAGAGCGCGGAGAAGCGCTCCACACGCTCGGTCGCCAGGCGGACGGCCTCCTCCTCGCCCTCGGCCAGGAGCGGCAGGAGCGCCTCGGCGAGCCGCGCCATGTTCCACTGCGCGATGCGCGGCTGGTTCCCGAAGGCGTACCGGCCGCCCCGATCGATCGAGCTGAACTTCTTCGCGGGATCGTACTCGTCGAGGAACGCGCACGGCCCGTAATCGATGGTCTCCCCGGAGATCGACGTGTTGTCGGTGTTCATCACGCCGTGCACGAAGCCGACGCCGAGCCAGCGCGCGACAAGGGACGCCTGCGCGTCGACGACACGCTCGAGCAGCGCCAGCGCGTCATTGCCGCTGCCCATCGCCTCGGGGTAATGCCGGGCGAGCGCATACGAAGCGAGCGTGGCCAGCGCCTCTCGGTCGTCCCGCGCGGCGAAGAACTGGAACGTGCCCACGCGGATGTGGCTCGCGGCCACGCGCGTGAGCACCGCGCCGGGGAGCACCTCCTCGCGATAGACCGGCTCGCCCGTCGTGACCGCGGCGAGCGCGCGCGTCGTCGGCACGCCGAGCGCCGCCATGGCCTCGCTCACGACGTACTCGCGCAGCACCGGCCCGAGCGCCGCTCGCCCGTCTCCGCCCCGCGAGAACGGCGTCCGCCCCGCGCCCTTGAGCTGGAGATCGCGCCGCTTGCCGTCCCTGCCCACGACCTCGCCGAGCAGGATGGCCCGCCCGTCCCCGAGCTGGCTGACGAAGCTGCCGAACTGGTGCCCCGCGTACGCGAGCGCGATCGGCTCCGCGCCCTCGGCCAGCGTGTTGCCCGCGAGCACCTCCGCCCCCTCCGCCGAGGCGAGCTGATCCGCGTCGAGCCCGAGCACCTCCGCGAGCGCGCGGTTCACCTTCACGACGCGCGGCGCGCGGACCCGGGCGGGGGAGACGCGCGCGTGGAAGCGGTCGGGAAGGCGGGCGTAGGTGTTGTCGAACGGGAGCTTCATCGGCGAACCTTACGCGCGGAGGTGCCGCCGCTCAAGCCGCCGGAAGAGCCCGCCGGAGGGCCGCGGGAGCGAGCGACGCTGAGCCGTTCGCGCGAAGGCGAGCGAACAGACGCCTCGTCCTGTCGTATTCCCGCCTCAGTTCCCGGTGACGCGCAGGCGGAAAGAGTCCGTCTGGGTGAGATCGGCGAGCAGATCGAGGATTGTATAGCCGTCGACGAGCAGGTTGAGGCGGAGCCCGTCAACGTCACACTGGTCGCTCCCGTTCGGCTCCCGTCCAGTGGCAAAGGCGACCCACCGCCTGGCATAATGGCGCATGACGGCCGGATCGGCGGCGAGCTCGTTCATCAGCTCGATGGGCGACGTGATCGTCTTGACGTTGCCGACGTCAAAGGTGACGTCAGCGGTCCCGTCGATGGCGCCGCCGAGCGGATCGGTGGTCTGCACCTTGCCGACGGCGTCGTACCTCTCGAGCACGAAGCCCGGCGGGTTGATGTACGTGCCGTGGCATCCGGCGCACCCCGCCGCGGAGGTCATGGACTCGATGGCCTCACGCTCCGTGGAGAACGGCCCCGGAGGCCGCGGCACCTCGCTCGCGGCGGGCACGGGTGCCAGGTCGATCCCGAGCAGCCTGTTGACGACGAACGCGCCCCGAAGGATCGGGCTCGTGGCGTCATAACGCGAGTAGGAGCTCAAGAACCCGACGCGGGTCAAGAACCCGGGCCGCTCGTTCGGATCGAGCTCCACCCGCGCCAGCTCCGCGCCGAAATTCGCTGGATCGAGCCCATAGAGCGCCGCTGTGTCCTGATTGACGTAACCGACGTTGCTCAGGAAGAGGTCCTTGAACGCCCCCCCCTCGAACACCACCCCCTCGAAGAGGGCGTCCATCTCTGCCATCATCGGCGCCACCACGTCCGGGGAGTAGTCGGGGAAGCGGGTCGTGTCGTGTTCTACCGCTCCCCAGCGCGACCCCGGGCGAATGTCCGCATAAGCACGATGGAACCGGGCCACGAGCGGCGCCGTCTTTTCGCGGTCCTGGATCATCCGCTGCGCCTGCGCCAGGATCTGCTCCTTGGTGGCGAGCTGGCCAGCGTCGGCCGCGGCGTCCAGGATGTCATCTGGAATGGAGTCCCACAGCAGGACCGAGAGCCTCGTCGCCACCTCGTGGCTGGAGAGCTTGATCGCGCTTCCTTCGGGCTCCTGCGCCAGCTCGGGGCGCATGATGAACGAGGGCGAAGCGAGGAAGGTGAAGAGGATGGCCTCGGCGATCTCTTCGGGCGTGCCCTGGGGCTCCACCGCGGTGAGCCGCAGGAAGCTCTGCACCTCGTCTTCGAGCAGAGGACGGCGGAAAGCCTTGCGACCAAAGGCGCTGATCGTCTCTTCCAGGCACCCGGACGCCGCCGGATTGCAGGCGAGGAACCTGGGCTTGTTCGGCCCGCCCATCACCTCGGCGGCGATCTGCTCGGCGGCCGCGAGATAGCCGTTCCATGCGGGCTCTGTCATGTCTCCGTCGAAGTCGGGGACGAGGAGCGCGGACGGCGGGAGGTTGCCGGCGCTCGCCAGCGCCGTCACGCCGAGCAGATCCCGCACCACCGCGTCGTACTGCCGGTTGAGCAGGCGCGGGATCTGCGACGTCACCGGGATGCCGGGCACGCAGTACTCCCCCCCTCCGACGCCCGATCCCCCCCCGACGCCGGCGGTGGTGCCGCTGCCGCCGCCGCTGCCGCTGCCGCCGCCGCTCTGATCGTCGCGGTCGGTGCCCTTGCCCAGGATCGTGATCCCGCACCCAGGGGCGACGAGCGAGAGCGCCGCGAAGCAGCAGAGCGAGAATACGGCGCGCCAGAGCCTCATGACAAAGCCTCCCGGCGTACAATTCCCAGGGAGCTTCCCCGCGATCACAATTGCGTCGCGCATGTCGGCGCGGCGCCCGCTTCGATGCGGCCAGCGTGAGGTCTGCCGGGGCGCGCTTCGAGGGAGCGCCGCGTCACGCCGAGCGCCGCGCCGCGCCGCTCCGCCACGAGCGCTGCGCTGCGCCCCGCCGCCGGCCTCAGTTTCCGCGGACGCGCAGACGGAACGAATCTGTCTGGGTAAGATCGGCGAGCAGGTCGAGAATGGTGTAACCGTCGGCAGACAGCTTGGCGTCGAGCTCATCGACGTCGCAGAAGTCGTTCGGGTTCGGCTGCCGCCCGGTGGCGAAGGTGACCCACCGCTCGGCATAGTGGTGCTTGGCCGCCCGAGCAGCGGCGAGCTCGTTCATCAGCTCGAGCGGTGTCTCGATCGTCTCGGTGATGTCCATGCCGAAGCGGACGTCGGCGGTTCCATCGATGGGGCCGCCGAGCGGATCGGTGGTCTGCACCTTGCCGACGGCGTCGTACCGCTCGAGCACGAAGCCCGGCGGATTGATGTAAGGGACGTGGCACGCGGCGCACGCCGCCGGAGAGGTCAGCGCCTCGACGCGCTGGCGTTGCGTTGTGTATTCGCCCGGAGGGGGCACCGGCTCCGCGAGAGGCGGGGGCACCAGGCTGATCCCGAGCAGCCTCGAGATGAACGCGCCCCGGAGGATCGGGCTCGTGGCGGCGTAGGACGAGTAGGAGCTCAAGAACCCGACGCGGGTCAAGAACCCAGGCCGCTCGGCCGGGTCGAGCTCCACCCGCGTCAGCTCCGCGCCGAAATTCGCTGGATCGAGCCCATAGAGCGCCGCGGTGTCCTCGTTGACGAACGCGACGTTGCTCAGGAAGAGGTCCTCGAACGAACCCCCTTCGAACGCCACCTCCTCGAAGAGGGCGTCGATCTCCGCCATCATGGGAGCGACCGCGTCCGGGGAATAGTCGGGGTACAGGGTCGTGTCGTGATCGTGGATTCCCCAGTGCGAGCTCTGGCGAATCTCCGCGTAATCGCGATGGAAGGCGACAACGACCGGCGCCGTCTTCTCGCGGATCCGGATCATCCGCTGCGCCTGCGCCAGGATCTGCTCCCTGGTGGCGAGCTGGCCAGCGTCGGCCGCGGCGTTCAGGATGTCATCTGGAACGGAGTCCCAGAGCAGGAACGAGAGCCTCGCCGCCACTTCGTAGCTGGAGAGCTTGACGGCGCTTCCCTCCGGCTCCTCCGCCAGCTCGGGGCGCAGGATGAACGAGGGCGAGGCGAGGAAGGTGAAGAGGATGGCCTCGGCGATCTCGTCGGGCGTGCCCTGGGGCTCCACCGCGGTGAGCCGCAGGAAGCTCTGCACCTCTTCTTCGAGCAGAGGACGGCGGAAGGCCTTGCGACCGAAGTCGATGATCGTCTCTTCGAGGCACCCGGACGCCGCCGGATCGCAGCTGACGAACCTGGACCTGTTCGGCCCGGCGATCACCTCGGCGGCGATCTGCTCGGCGACCGCGAGGTAGGCGTTCCATGCGACACCCGTCATGTCCCCCTCGAAGTCGGGGGCGAGCAGCGTCGACGGCGGGCCGTTGCCGGCGCTCGCCAGCGCGGTCACGCCGAGCAGATCCCGCACCGCCGCGTCGTACTCCCGGTTGAGCAGGCGCGGGATCTGGGACGTCGCCGGGACGCCGGGGACACAGGGATCCCCCCCGCCGCTGCCTGGGCCCTCCCCGACGCTGACCGTGGTGCCGTGGTCAGCGCCGCCGCCGCCGTCTCCACCGCTGCCGCCGGTGTCGTCACCCACGATCGTGATCTCGCAGCCAGCGACGATGAGCGAGAGCACCGCGAAGAAGCCGAGTGAAGGTACGGCTTTCAAAGGTCTCATGGCAAAGCCTCCCGCCGTAGCAATCTCCGAATCTCTCCCCCGGGATCACAATTTCGCCGCGCGTCGCTCCCTGCGGCCGGCGATCAGAGCGAGAGGCCGGCGCCGACGCGGAGCGTCCACGTGACAGCGGGCACCTCGTGGATGAGCTGCGCGGGGTGCTCGAACATGAACGATCGCCGCACCAGCGGAAATTCCGGTCCACCTTGCGCGTCGATCCGCACGAGGGAGCCGAGCGTGGCGGTCACGCGCGCGAGGAGCCCGAGGCTGGCCCAGGGGACGGTGCCCTCGTCCACGTCGGAGATCGCCTCGCCGACCAGCCCGGTGCCGTGAAGGAAGCCGCCCTCCGCGCCCACGCAGGGCCCGAGCGAGAGCCGGCGTGTCGGGCGGAAGAGATCCGCGCAGGCGTCGACCCGGCCGATCCCGCGCAGGAAGAGGGCGCCGCCCGGCCCGGCGTCGACCGCGCCGGTGGCGGCCACCTCGGCGGCGACGCGGAACGCCGCGCCGAGGCCCAGATCGGCGCGCAGCTCGACGAAGGGCCCCCCGCCGAGCAGCGCCTCGGGGGCGACCCCGGAGGCCGCGCTCCCCTGGAGGCCGAGCGTCCACGGGCGCTCCACGGGCCGTCGCGGCCGCGGAGGGTGCGAGGCCCCCGCGACCGGCGACGGCGGGCGGATCGGCAAGGGGCGCGCGGCCGGCGCCGGTGGGGCCGGCGCGGCAGCGGGCGGCTGCGGCGAGGTCCCCGCGCCCGGCGCTGCGCCGCCAGGGACGCCAGCCCCGGCGGATTGCGCGGCCCCGGCCGGCTGCGCAGGAGCGGCGGGATCCGCGGCGGGCGGCGGGGCCGCGACGGGATCCTCGGCCGGCGCTGGCGCCCCGCCGGCCCCCCGGGCCTCGCCAGCCTCCGGCGCCTCGGACGAGGGCAACCCGACGGCCGGCGGTTGCGGATCGAGAGACGCGGTGGGGTCGACCCGGAGGGCCGTGATGAGCGCCAGGGCCGCGACGACCTCGCCGCACGTCGAGCCGTCGACCTCGCGGACGCGCGCGTCCTCGCCTTTGCCGAGCGTGATCCGGCCGCGGCTCCTGCCCGCGCTCGAGGTGATGCGCACGCGCACGTCGAGCGCCGCTTCGTCCGCCGCGGCGGCGCGGGCGAGGTCCGTGCGCGCGGTCACCTCGCGCAGGAACGCCCCGGCGCCGGGACAGCCGTCGTGCGCCTCGTACGCGATGCGCAGGCGCTGGACCTCCGCCCAGGCGTCACCCCCGGTCAGGGCGCCGGCGAGCACGACGACGGCTGCGAGCCAGCGCGGGTGGAGCACGGCACTCTCGAACGCACGCACGGCGCGGAGGGTACACCGAGCCATCGTCCGCGGCGGCATTGCGGTCATCGCCGTGCGCTTCTCGGGCTCGATCCAGGGCCATTCGCCCCCTCCGCGCGGCCCAGAGCCGTGAGGGCGCTCGGCGCACTCCCATCGCCGGCGCGCCGCGGACGCGCCCCATCGCACATTGGCACACCTCGAGACGATTCAGGCCAACATGAGCCGAACACCGTGGCGCAAACGAGGCATCCATCCGCGGAACAATTGATGATTTCCCTGGCACCGCCCGTGCGAGAGCGCCGGCCCGTGGAGGTGTTCATGGCACAGTTTCAGCGTACAGCGCTCGCTCTCATCATCCCCGCCTCGTTGTCGATCGCCTGCTCCTCGTCGAGCGACGCGCCGCCGCACGAGCCGCTCCAGCTGGGCGAGGCGCCGGCGGCGATCTGCGGCGGCGGCGCGACCCGCGAGGGGGACGGCTCCGGCCGCGACCCGGTGGCGGGCGTGGGCGCGAGCACGGGCACGGGCGCGAGCGCGGGCGTGGGCTCGAGCGGCGGCTCCACGGACCCCAACGCAGAGCCGCCCGCGGGTGAAGGAGGCGCCGCGGGCAGCGGGGGTTCCGGAGACGCCAGCGGTGGCTCCGGGGGCGGATGCGCCGAAGGCGGGGCCGGCGGCGGTGGCGGCGACGGCGCCGGCGGGTGCGGCGACGAGGGCGGCAGCGGCTCGGCCGGCAGCGGCTCGGCCGGCGGCGGCAGCGGCTCGGCCGGCGGCGCGGCGACCGGCGGCAGCACAACGGCGGGCGGCGGGGCCGGCAGCTCGCGGGACGCCGGGCCCCGGCTCGCGCCGCAGGCCAGCGGCGGCTCGTGCGCGGGGGTCAACCTCTCCACGCCGCTCACGCTGTACCTCTCGTCCGACGACTCCAACTCGATGGCATCTCCGGTTATCGTCCGCCGCCAGATCGAGCGCGGCGCGCCGCTGATCGACCCCTATGTCATCCGCACACACGAGTTCCTCAATTACTACCGGTACTCGTTCGCCCCGGCCGAGCCGGGAGAGCTCTCGATCGTATCGCAGCTCGGCTCCTGCGTGCTCACGGGCGATCTGGCGCTCCAGATCGCGGTGCAGTCGAGCCGGGCGCCCGCCGCGCGCGAGCCCATGACGATCACGCTCGTGCTCGACACGTCGGGATCGATGTCGGGAGAGCCGATCGAGCTCGAGAGGGCGGCCGTCCGGGCCATCGCGTCGACGCTCATCGCGGGCGACGTCGTGAACGCGGTCACCTGGAATACGGGGCAGAGCCCCGTGCTCGAAGGCCACGTCGTCTCGGGCCCCGACGACCCCGTGCTGCTCGGGGTCGCGAGCGCGATCGAGGCCGACGGAGGCACCGACCTGTACAGCGGCCTCGCCGCGGGGTACGCGCTCGCCAACGCGCACAGGACCGCGGGCGGCATCAACCGCGTCGTGCTGATCAGCGATGGACAGGCCAACGTCGGGGTGACCGAGGAGGAGCTCATCGGAGAGAACGCCGAGGACGCGGACGGAGAGGGCGTCTACCTCGTCGGCGTCGGCGTCGGCGACGGCGTGAACGACACGCTCATGGACGTGGTCACCGACGCCGGCCGCGGCGCGTATGTCTACCTCGACAGCGCCGACGAGGCGAGGCGCGTCTTCGTCGACCGGTTCGCCGAGACGGTCCTCGTCGCCGCGCGCGACGTGAGGATCGAGCTGACGCTCCCGCCGTACTTCGGCATCCAGAAGTTCTATGGAGAGGAGTACTCGCCCGATCCGGCCAAGGTGCGCACGCAGCACCTCGCCCCGAGCGACTCGATGATGCTGTATCAGATCCTCCGCCCGTGCGACCCGTCGCTGCCGAGCGCGAACGACCCGTATCGGGTCCGCGTCACCTGGCGCGACGCGACGACCGGCGAGGCCAGGGAGGCCGTGCAGCAAACCACGCTCGGAGGGCTCGGGATCGACGACGGCAACCTCACGAAGGCGGCGGCGATCATCGCGTATGCCGAGGCCCTCAGGCAGCTCGTCGAGCTCGGCCCCTTCGAACGCGCGAGCGCGCTCTCGGCCGCCCGGGAGGCCGTCCTCGCCGCGAACACGACCGGCGCCGACGCCGATCTCCTCGAGATCGCCGCGACCCTTCAGAAGATGATCGACAACCAGCCCTAGAGCGGTCTTCAGCTGAGCCTAGTACGAGCGTCCCAGAGCGGCGGTCACCCGCACAGGAGACGGGCCCAGATCGGCGTTTTCGGCGCGGAAGCGCACTCTGGTGCGCTGAGCACCGAAAACGCCGAGGTGGGCCCGTATCCGAAGCGGGTGCCCGCCGCTCTAACAGGCGAGGCGCTTCACCCAGGCAAGGACGAAGTCGCGGAACACCGCCACGTTCCGCGGCACGTGCCGCGCGCTCGGATAGACGAGGTACAGCGTCCCTGCGCGCTGCGACCACTCCGGCAGCACGTGGACGAGGCGGCCGCTCGCCAGCTCGGGCGCGGCGAGGACGCGCGGGAGCGGCCCGATACCGCCCCCCGCCCGGAGCACCGAGCGGATGAGCTGGAAATCGTCGGTCGCGATGCGCCCGGTCGCCATCGCGTCGCGCACCGAGCGGGGGCCGTCGACGGGCTGCTGGCCGCGCCGGCTGTTGGGGAGGAACACCACCCGCTCGTGGTCGGCGAGCTCCTCGAACGCGCGGGGCAGGCCGCGGCGCGCGAGGTACGCCGGCGCAGCGAAGAGCTGCACGTAGGAGTCGAGCAGCTTGCGCACGACGAGCGAGGAGTCCGGGAGCTCGCCCGTCGCCCGGAGCGCCACGTCGAAGCCCTCGCGCAAGAGGTCCACCCGGCGCGTGGACATGTCGACCTCGAGCGACAGCAGCGGGTAACGCGCCCCGAACTCGACGAGCATCTCTCCGAGGAAAGACTCCCCACCATCCGGGGGAGCGCTCAGCCGTATCGTGCCCTGGGGCTGCCCTTGATAGGCGTCCAGCGCCTGCGCCGCGTCGCGGAGACCGGCGATGTGCGGCGCCACGTCGCCGAAGAAGCGACGGCCCGCCTCGGTCAGCGCCACGGCGCGCGGCGACCGCTGGAGGAGGCGCACCTGGAGGCCGTCCTCCAGCCGCGTCACAGCGCGGCTCACCGTCGACTTCGGGACGCCGAGCTGCTCCGCCGCGGCGGTGAACGAGCCCAGCTCCGCCACCCTGGCGAACGCGGCGATCTCATCGAGCTGGGGCGCCCGGGCAGGGCGCGCTCGCGCTGCCGCGCTGGGGCTGGGCATGGTAGGACCTCACGAGGGGTAAACGGCGCCGATCGGGGGCTCTCGCCAGGTTGCGCCAGCGCAACGTTGTGTTGAGCCGTTGCACGATAGCACCGGGCGCCGCGAGGGCGCATCTGGAAAGGCGTGGGCGCTCCGATTCGGGAGAGCCCGCCACACCTCAGCGAGGCTCATCATGAACAACGTCAAGCGTTTCGCCCCCACCGCCGCCCGCGTCCTGCAAGGGCTCGTGTTCTTCGTGTTCGGGCTCAACGGCTTCTTGCAGTTCCTGCCGCAGCCCCCGGCCCCGGAGGCCGCGGCCAGCTTCGCGGGCGCGCTCGCGGCGACGGGGTACATGTTCCCGCTCATCAAGGGGACCGAGGTCGTCGCAGGCGCGCTGTTGCTCTCGAACCGCTACGTGCCCCTCGCGCTCGCGCTCCTCGCGCCCATCGTCGTGAACATCGTCGCCTTCCACACCTTCCTCGCGCCGGCGAACCCGGTCACATGGCTCGTCCTCGCCCTCGAGCTCTACCTCGCCTTCGCGTACCGGGCCGCGTTCCGCCCGATGCTCGCCGCGCGCGTCGACGCGAGCGCCGGCGCGGAGCAGAGCAAGCTCCGGCCTGTCGAGAGCGCGGCCTGAGCCGCCCCGTTCGCGCCGACCCGATCGGCGGCCGTCGCCGTCAGCGCTGATACAGGATGCGGCCGCCGGTCTTTCTCAGGGCGTACCGGAAGCCGCGCGCCAGGTCGACGTGCGTGACCATCGCGCCGACGTCCAGGCCCTGGGCGACCATCATCTGCGCCGCCCCCGCGGTCACGCCGACGAGCACCGCCTCCGCGCCGAGCAGCGCCGCCGCCTGCGCCGCCCGGACGAGCTGGTTCGCCGCCGTGGCGTCGACCACCGCCATCCCCGTCACGTCGATCAGCACCACCTGCGCGTCGTGCTCGTGGATCTCCTTCAGCAGCGACGCGATGAAGCGGCCCGAGCGCTGGGCATCCATCGTGCCCACCACGGGCATGACCAGGATTCCATCGGCGATCGGCACCACGGGGCTCGACAGCTCATGGATCGTCCGGAGCATCGACTCCTGGAGCTGGTTGGCCCGCTCCAGCGCGACGCTCCGCTCGGAGATCCGGCTGAACAGCCGGGCGTTCTCGAGGGCCACGGCCGCGGTGCCGGCCACGCGCTCGAGGAACGGCACGTCGTCGCTCCCGCAGGCGTCCTCACGCTCGCTGCTCAGGACGAGGACGCCGACCACGCTGCCCCGCGCCCGCAGCGGCACCCCGACGAGCGTCCGCGCGCCGGCGTGCCCGCGGAGGAGCGAGGCGTCCTCGCGCCCGTCGTGCCCGGCCGGATCGATCACGAGCGGGCGGCCTCCGTCGAGCACCCGGCCGACCAGCGAGCGCGGCGAGAAGGACACGCGCTCCTCGACGACCGGCTCCCTGCGCGCCGCCACGCCGATCAACAGCACCTCGATCGGTCGGCCGGCGGCGTCGCCCTCGACGCGCCGGCTCGCGACGCGGCGGGCCGCGTCGAGCGCGAGGTGATCGCTGAGCATCGTGGACCACGGCGTGTGCTCGAGGGTGACGCAATCGACGCCTGTGTGGATGATGCGCGAGGCCGGCAGCTCCGCGAGCGTCGGCTCGACGCCCCGGGTGATCATCCGGTGGACGATCTCGGCGGCGCGGTACCCCATGTCGTACTCGCGCTGCACGATCGTCGCGTGGATCGCGCCCCGGCGGAGCAGCGCGACCGTCGCGGAGAAGAGATCGAACGCGACGATCTTGAGCTCCCCGCCCCTGCCGATCTCCCTCGCGGCGCGGCCCCATGCCGGCCCGCCGCCGACCGCCACCCCGAAGGCGCCGGCGATGTCCGGCCGCCGCTGGAGGGCCGCCCGCGCGAGCTCCGTCCCGAGCTCCTGATCGTGCTCGCTGTCCTCGTGGGGGGGCAGCACGGTGAACTCGGCCCCTTCCATCGCCGCGCAAAACCCCTCGATGCGCTCGCGCGTGTTGATCGCGTCCTTCGTGGGCCGCTGCGGCGCCACGACCCCGCCGCGCGGCAGCAGCCGCCGCATCACCTCGCCCGCCAGCCTGCCCGCCGCCACGTTGTCCGTGCCGATATAGAGCGGGGCCCGGCTGCCCGGGACCGGCGGCGTGTCGACGACGATCACCGGGATCCCCGCCTCCGCCGCGCGCCGGAACCCCTCCTCCGCCTCCTCGGGGGCGCCCGGAGCGATGATGATGCCGTCCACACCCCGCCGGATGCCGTCCTCGAGGATCTCGCCCTGGCCTCCCGGGCCGCCCGGGGGCCCGAGGCGGAAATCCACGGAGATGCCGAGGCCGCGCGCGGCGTCGACCGCGCCGTCGCGCAGGGTGTGGAAGTACGTCATGGGGGCCGACCGCCCGGCCCGGAACACGCGGGCGTCCAGCGCGCCCGAAGCGGCCGCGGCGCCCTCTCCGCCGCCGGCGTCCTCGACGAGCCACAGCTCCACCGAGGCCCATTGCTGGTCGATCTGCACGCCCTTGATGCCGTGGGCGAGCGTGTCCAGCAGGTGGTCCGGCTCCACCGTGGTGCCCACCGCGTTCAGCACCTGCTCGAGAAGGCGAATCTCCTGCGCCAACCTCGCCTTCTCGTCATAGAGCCTGCGCCGCTCCAGCGCGGCCCCGGCGGCGTCCAGGAAGACCTCGAGCATCGCGCGACGCTCGCCCTGCGGAGGCTCGAGGGTCGCCTGCTCCAGCGCGAGGTAGCCCGCCGGCGTTCCCCGGACGACGACGGGCGCGACGAGCACCCCCGCGCCCGCGGGCACCGCGCCCTCTGCCGCGATCGCGAGAGGCAGGTGCTCTTCATACCACGCATGTGCACCGACAACGCACATCCCGCTCGCCGCCTCGGGCGCCGCGCGCGGGGCGCGCGGGCCGCTCGCGGTGGCGAGGCCCGCGTCGGTCGGGAGGTTCACCCCCTGCCGAGCGAACGCGTCGAACCCTTCGAGCGCCCTGTAGACGAGGCGGTGCCCTTCGCAGAGGAGCAGGCTGCCGCGCGGCGCGCGCGGCGCGATCGCCATGGCCCGTCGCACGATCTGCTGCAATGTCGCGAAGAGATCCACTCCATGGCGCATACGGGTCCCGCTCGATCCGCCGTCACGACGCGCGACGCGGTGCCCAGAAGGCGCGATGAGCCACAGTTCTGTCAAGGTCGATTTGCCCATCTCCCCCGGTGTGTGGGCCGGCTCGCGGCCCGCCGTCGACGGCCGAGGTCGCCAGGGAGGGGGCGAGTCGCCCGCGCGGCGCGCGCTACTCGCAGGGCAGGATGCGCAGCACCCGGATCGAGGTGTTCGAGCTGCCGGGCGCGGCGAACGCCACGCTCCCGTCGGGAAACGCGACGAAGTCCTGGTAACGATTGCCGAGCACGTCGACCTCGAGCGGCTCGCCCTCGGCCTCGCCGGTGGCGCGATCGCGCGTCTGGAGGAACAGCGCGCGCGCCGCGTCGTTGCGGGCGATATCGCCGGCCCTCGTCGTGGTCTCCCAGGCCGCGAGCATGCGGGAGCGGCCGTAGGCGGCCAGGTGCGGAGCGCGGTGGTTCATGCCCGCGTCGCTGGCGATCGTGAGGTCCTTGTCCGGGGCGCCGTCGGTGAAGTGGAGCAGCCGGACCTCCGCGAGCCCGTTCGCGCCCGCCGGCTGGCCCGAGCGGATATTGCTCGTCGTGAGCCAGTAGCCGCCGCCGGCCGCCGTGACGAGGTTCCCAAGGTTCGAGTAGGCGAGATCGACCGGATAGATGGTCTTGTAATCCGGCGCGAACGCGATGCGGTTGTTGTTGTCGGTCTTGCACACCGTCACGAACTTCCGGGCGCTGTCGTCCCAGAGGATGCGCTCGTAACCGCTGTGGCTGCAGCCCCAGTCGAAGCCGTCCCTCTGCAGCGCGCCGTTCGCGTCGACGACCTTCATGCGATCGCCCTGGTGGATGTTGATGCACCCGCCTTGCGAGACGCTGATCGCGGCGCCGAAATAGCCCGCGTAGCGCGAGCCGTCGAAGGCGATGCGGCCGTGGTGCGCGTACCACCAGATCATGTACACCGCGGGCCCGGTGGGGCCGGTCGAGTAGGGCGGCAGCGCGGCGCTCGAGCTCGTGAGCTTCGTCGCCCAGGTGGCGCGCTCGCCGTCGAAGCGGACCATGTACATGTCGTGACAGGCGATCGGAGGGGACGGCGGCGTACCGCACAGGTTCGAGGGCGCGCCGCAATTCAGCGTCCCGCCGCCCTCCGCATCGCGGGTGAGCAGCAGCACGCCGCCGCTGTCATCCGCGTAGAGGTCGGCGAAGTCGTTCGCCGGCAAGCCGAACGAGCGCCCCACGGCCTTGTCATCGGCGTCGAGCTCGAGCACGTGGACCTGTCCGTCGTCGCTCATCCATGCCAGGCGCGACCCGCCGGACGGTATCGGCGAGATGACGAGCGGCTTCAGCGCGGCCTCATCCTCGTTGTTGATCACGCGGCCCCCGACGTCGACCTGGGTGATGCGAATGCGGTCGCGGGTGACGCCGCACGCGCCTGGGCCCGGATCCCCGCCCGCCCCGCCGCCGCTCGCGCTCGACGCCCCGCCGCCGCTCGCGCTCGACGCCCCGCCGCCGCTCGCGCTCGACGCCTCTCCGCTGCTCGCGCTCGACGCCCCGCCGCCGCTCGCGCTCGACGCCTCTCCGCTGCTCGCGCTCGACGCCCCGCCGCCGCTCGCGCTCGACGCCTCTCCGCTGCTCGCGCTCGACGCCCCGCCGCCGCTCCCGCTCGATGCGCCTCCGCCACTGCTCGACACCTTGCCGCCCGACTCGCCAGCGCAGCCCGGGGGCAAGGCAATAAGAACCAAAGACCAGATGACTCGCATGGTTCGTCTCGACATCTCGCCACGTTACCCCCGCAGGCCCCCGGTGAGGGGCCCGGCGGCTCGGCAAGGCCTCCTGCGCCACCCGAGGCGCCCCTGGGCAACGCGCTTGCGGCGCCGACCGTCGCTCGCGATCCGCCGCGATGGCCGCAGTCTCGCCCGCTCCAGACCACCGACCGCCCCCCGTCACGCCGGTCCTGGCGAGCGTTGACACGCACACGCTGACCTGGTAGGTGAGCGAAGCGTCCGTGCGAACGCGGCTGGCTGCAAGCCACGCGGGTGAGTCCTTGCCTCGCGAAGCGACGGACGCGCAGGGCTCGGCCCCTCTCGGGCACCGCCCACGTCGACGTTCCGCCGCCAGACGCTTGAATGCCATGTCGCTGTAAGATGCCGCCGCCGTGGACCGGCTTGCTCAACACGGCCGGCGTCGCAGGGAGCGGCAGCACGAGCGCCTTGGCGGATCCAGCGAGGGCAGCGCAGGCAACCTCGGTGAGGTCTCGCGGCTCGCCCCTGCGGGGAGGTTGACGCGGCACAGCTAGCCAGAGTCGACGGTGCGAGGCGCCGGAGGCCCACCCTAGCCTCCGACCCGGCACCATGTTATTGCTAGCCCGCCGATTCCGCCACGCGCGCAACTGATGCGCGCCGGTGGTTCTGACTTGAGGAGCGCCGGAGCCACAACAAACGCAACATGCCTGGAAGCCCAGCGCGGGCGTGGAGACGCCGCCTCCACCCTGGCCTGGAGACCAGAGCCCTGGGGCAACCCCCGCGGACACCGTTGTCGAAAGCGCCCTCTGAACTAAGGCACACGCAAACCACGAGCTGGAGATCCGTTTATGACCGTTGTCACTGGAGACAGAGAGTACTTCCCGGGTGTTGGCAAGATCCCCTACGAGGGGCCTGAGTCCGACAACCCCCTCGCCTTCAAGTGGTACGACGCCAACCGCGTCGTCGCCGGCAAGGCCATGAAGGATCACTTCAAGTTTGCCGTGTGTTACTGGCACACGTTCTGCGGGCGCGGGCACGATCCGTTCGGTCCGGGGACGATCAACTTCCCCTGGGACGAGGGCAAGGACGCGCTGGCCCGCGCTCGCATGAAGATGGACGCGAACTTCGAGTTCATCACCAAGCTGGGCGCGACGCACTACTGTTTCCACGACATCGACCTCGTGGAGGAGGGCGAGAACCGCGCCGAGACGTCGCGCCGCCTCCAGACCATCGTCGAGTACGCCAAGCAGAAGCAGGCGCAGTCGGGCGTCAAGCTGCTGTGGGGCACGGCGAACCTGTTCTCCAACCCGCGTTACATGAACGGCGCCTCCACGAACCCGGATTTCTCCGTGCTGGCCTACGCCGGCGCCCAGCTCAAGGACGCCCTCGACGCGACCATCGCGTTGAACGGTGAGAACTACGTGTTCTGGGGCGGCCGCGAAGGGTACATGAGCCTGCTGAACACGGACATGAAGCGCGAGAAGGCGCACTTCGCTCGCTTCTTGACCATCGCCCGCGACTACGCGCGCGCGCGCGGCTTCAAGGGGGTCTTCTTCATCGAGCCCAAGCCCATGGAGCCCTCGAAGCACCAGTACGACTTCGACGCCGAGACCGTGATCGGGTTCCTGCGCGAGCACGGCCTGGACAAGGACTTCAAGCTCAACCTCGAGACGAACCACGCGACGCTCGCCGGCCACACCATGGACCACGAGATGCAGGTGGCCGCGGACAACGGCATGCTCGGCAGCATCGACGCCAACCGGGGCGACTACCAGAACGCGTGGGACACCGATCAGTTCCCCTACAACATCAACGAGACGGTCGAGATGATGCTCATCCTGCTCCGCAGCGGTGGGTTCCAGGGCGGCGGCGTCAACTTCGACGCCAAGCGCCGCCGCAACTCGAGCGATCTCATCGACACCTTCCACGGGCACATCGGCGGCATGGATGTGTTCGCCCGCTCGCTCCTCATCGCCGATGACCTGATCCGCAAGTCGCCGCTCGAGGCGATGCGCAAGGCGCGTTACGCGTCCTTCGACGGCGGCAAGGGCGCCGAGTTCGAGCAGGGCAAGCTGACGCTGGAGCAGCTGGCCGAGATCGGCAACGCCGGCGGTGAGGTCAAGCTCACGAGCGGTCAGCAAGAGCTTTACGAGAACATCGTCAATCGCTGGATCCGATAAGCCGAGCGATCGCGGGGACGACAGCCGGGCGACGCAGCTGCGCGCCCGGCTGTTTCTCTTTCCGAAGAGACGCAGCTCTCCTGCGGATGATCCACTCCGCGACGGCGACGTTGATCACCCAGCCGGCGCCCATCAGGACCGCTCTGACGCCCTCGCCCGGCGCGCCGAAGAGCAGCACCCACGGCACGTGGGTCAGCACCTGAGTCCCCGCGCCCAGGCCGATCGCGTAGCCGCGCAGCATGAAGGCGCCGTGACGGACGAAGTCGCGCCGCGAGATGGCGACGAGGCCGAGCACGAGCGACATGAACATGGCAGAGCCGAACAGCACCCGGAGGACGGCGAGGGCGTCGCCGTCCCCCTTGGGGAGCTCGTAGGACGCCTGCATCCACAGACCCGAGGCGGCAGCGACGAGCCCTGACGGGGCCACGGCCCACCCCGCCGCGCGATGCCAGCGAGGCTTCCGGCGGCGAACGCCCGAGGAGAACTGGAACGCACCCAGCACCGAGAATACGCTGACACTGAGAATGTGCAGCACGATGGGCACGGGCGCAGCGAAGAAGCGGGCGTTGTCCGGGGTGACCTTGGCGCCGGCGCTCAGCTCGGCCAGGCGGAAGGCGCCGGCCACCACGGGGACCGCGCTGAGGCCGAGCAGCAGCGCGGGTACGAGCCAGTCTCGCTTCGCCGAGGGGGTCGTGGTGCTCTCGTTCGTCATGCCGAAAAGCTAGGGACGGCCCTCGTTGCCTCGCAATTGGCGCAAATGTCGGATCTGGGTCGGCCGATTGCCCGATGGGGCGATCGTACTTTCGGCCAGGCGCACCGCCACCTGGCCCCGGGCCGGCGGGTCAGTCGCGGACGCGACCGGTCTCGTAGGCCCAGATGGCGATCTCGACCCGGTTGCGCGCGCCGAGCTTGGTCATGAGGCTGGCGATGTGCGCCTTGACGGTGCTCAGGCTGATGTGGAGCTCGTCGGCGATCTCGGCGTTGGTTCGACCGCGGGCCACGATGAGGAGGACCTCCTCCTCGCGGGTGGTGAGGGCCTCCCCGGGCTGTGCTCGTGGCAGCTGGGGGCGAGAGGCCGCGAACGAGGAGAGCAGGCGGGCGGTGACACGCGGCGCGATCAAGGCGTCGCCGCTCGCGGCGGCGCGGATGGCCTGCGCGAGCAGCTCGGGACCGGCGTCTTTCAGCAAGAAGCCGCGGGCGCCGGCCTTGAGGGCAGAAACCACGTAGTCGTCATGATCGAAGGTGGTGATCACCACGACCGCCAGAGGGCGGTCGACGGTCGGGCCGGCGAGCCGTCGGGTAGCTTCGATGCCGTCGATCCCGGGCATGCGGATGTCGAACAGGCACACGTCGGGGCGGAGGGCGAGCGCCAGCTCGACGGCCTTGTGTCCGTCGTCGGCGACGCCCACGACCTCGATGTCAGGCTGGGCGTCGAGGAGGATGGTGAGCCCGGTGCGGACGATCTCTTGGTCGTCGGCGACGATGACGCGAATGCTCATGTTGTCCGTCCATTCCGAGGCAGCACGGCCGTCACCGTCCAGCCGCGCCGTGGGCCCGGGCCCGCGTGGCACGTACCGCCGAGCAGCGTCGCTCGTTCGATCATGCCGACCAGCCCGTATCCCGCCGACGTGGGATCGCCGGCGTGGGCCCCCTGGCCGTCGTCGGTGACCCGCAAGCGCACGGACGTGTCGTCGGCCGTGACCTCCACGTCGATCCGGGTCGCGTGGCGAGCGTGTCGGCGAGCGTTGGTGATCGCCTCCTGCGCGAGGCGAAAGATCGCGGCGGAGACCGACGATGGCAGATCATCGAAGCTCCCTGTCAACTTCACCTCGACGGGAGCGCCTGTGGCGGATGGGCCCGCGAGCTGTCCGAGGTCGGCGACCCGCGGGCTCGGCGCGAGCTCGGCCGGCTCGCCGCGACGCAGGAGCCGGACCATCGCGCGCATCTCGCCGAGGGCGCGAGACGCCTCGTCCGCGATCACGCGGAGCGCGTCGACGGGCGCCTCGGGGCGAGCCGACGCGGCGACGAGGCCAGCCTGCGCGCGGATCGCGATCGCCGATACATGGTGGGCCACGGTGTCGTGCAGGTCGCGGGCGATCCGCTCTCGCTCGGCCAGCTTGGCTTCATCGAGCTCTCGCAGGCGCACGCCATCCCGGTAGCGCACGGCCGCGCCGAGCGCCATCGTGGAGAGCAGGACGGCGTAGCCCCCGATGACATCGCCGGTCCTGGCATGAGAACGGATCATGTCGACCGCCGCCGAGGTCACCATGATCGGCAGCCCGATCATCGCTTCACGCCCCGTACCCCACCGGAACAACGAATAGGGCAGCAGCACCATGTAGACCATCGCGTAGAGCCCCGGCGACGCGCTGCCGGTCGCCATCACGGCGAGCTGGTTCGCGATGAGAAGGCCGAACGCGATCACGACCACCTGCAGCGGCCTGGTCCTCCGCCAGAGCAGCGTCGGCAAGAGCCCGATGCAGAGCACCAGCGATGCGATCCGCCACGGCAGGTCGCGCCGGATCGCGACCTCGAGCGACCCGAGCGCGGCGAACACGGCCACGAGCACCCAGTCCATCCGGACGCGTCGAGGGGGGTGCGGCGCTCGCGGCTCGGACCACACGGATCGAAAGAACGCGCGCACCTGCCTCATGATGAGGGCCGGGTTGACTCCATGCCCATCGCTCGAGCGAACCAGCACGACGACCTGGCGTGCTGGTCGCAGCATAGACCGGATGGACGCCGTGCACGAGGTCTCGATGGGGGCGCTCTCGCGATGGTCCGTCGCGCCGCGCGGATCGACGCCCCGAAGCCGCCGGCAGGGAGGCCTCCCCTGTCCGGTGGCTCACGTCCTCGACTCGGCCACGGACCGGCGCTCGTTACAAGCAGAGCCCCTGTCCGCAGACGAGCCTGCATTCACAGCCGGTCTCCTGGAAGCCTCCGGAGATGTTCATGCTGGTGGTGCCGGCCGCGCTCAGGTTGGCTTCGATCCTCTCGAGGGCGCATGCCGGGAGCTTGAAGTTGTCGGTGATCTGTACGTCCTCGCCCACGCTGCGCAAGGCGTCGAGCCGCAGCGTCGCGAGCTCCGGGTTTCGATGGATCCAGAACCGCTCGTCGACGGCCTCGAGCTTGCGAAAGTCGGCTTCCAGCAGCTCGAACGCCAGATAGATCCACAACGTACCGCGAACGCGCACCAGGTTCGGCATGCGGATCGCCTTGATCTGCGCCGTGACCAGCTCCCCGCTCGAGGCGCTGCCCTCGGCCTGGATACCGCCCACCTCGAGCAAGCTGGGCAAGTCGAGCGTTCCGGCGAAGTCGGGGCTGACCGAGATCGTGCCGTTGATCGTGGAGTAAGCGCGCGCCGCGAGGGCGTCCGCGTCCGACGCGATGAGCAGATCGCCTTGATGGACGCTGCCCTCGAGCGCCTCCGGGCCGCTCTCGCAATCTCCAGCGCCGCCCTCTCCGGCCCCCCCTGCGCCCCCGGCAGAGGCGCCCGACGTCGCGCCAGGGTCCGTGTCTCCGCCCGAGCCGCCCTCCCCCGCGCCGCCGCCGTCGCCGCCCCCGCCCAGACCTCCCGACGGACCGTGAGACGCCCCGCTCGTTGCGCCGCCCGAGCCCCCCGTGATCGTGTCGCCCGCGCCGGCGCTGTTCCCATCGCCCGACCCGCACGCGACGAGCAACGACACCGCGACCATCGACGTGAGCCGGTCAAGCCACGATCGAGCCGACCGTCGGATTCTTGCGCCTTCTCCGGCAGTTCCGGCAGCTGAATTCACACCGTTCATGAGAGAGGAGGAAATCGAAACGTTCCCGGAGCGTCAAGCCCACAACGGCGCCCGAGGCGACGGCGAACTGCAACGACCTCGATTACCTCCGTCCGCGCCGGAATGCCGCCGGGCCGGGCGCCCGCACAGGCGTTGAAGCTTCGCGCCGCGTTTTGCTACATCCGAACGTTTACGTGGTCGTGGTCGTTCACGGCGTACCGTTGACGACCACGACCACGTTCACGTGGGTGACCGATGGTGGTGAGGGGGCCGGCCCTCGCGGAATGGCACGGAGACCGGGGGCTCTCGGGGAGGGAAGCTTCGAATGATCGACGCCAGGAAATCACGCCCAATGGGGGGGGCAAGGCCAGAATGGCGTTCATACCCCCCAAGGGCATCACTACTGCAGCACCGTATCCATATCCCAGTCAATCCACATGTCTTCCCATTCGCTGACCGGCTGCTGAACGCCATTGTCCAGGATGCCCATCACGTCCGTGTTTGCGCTGGCATTGCCGTCGAACGCTCGCTTGAACATCTCGCCTGCAAGAGCGGTCTGAGAGCCCGAGGCGGCGCAGTGGCTCGCGCTGTACATCTGGAAACCCATGCGCTCCGGGACGCCGAGCGCCTTCCACACCGGCTTCGCCGCCCATGCGGAGAGCGCCTCGCAGGTCCCGCCCAGGTGGCACCAGGAGTCCTTGCCGTTGGCATTCGTGAAGTGCACCAGGTGCCGTGGAGCGATGGTCGCCAGGAGCATGTGTGTATCGAAGGGGAGGTTGTACACCTTCGAGGGGTCGCTCCGGAGCCAGCGGGCCGCGCCGGTCACCCAGGGTCCGCAGATACCGTTGTCCTCGAGGTTGTCGATGCTCTGAGGCTTGGCATCCCGGCACTGCCAGACAGAACCACCTTCACCGTGCCTGAACCACTCCGCCTGGCGCAGGTTGGCTACACCACCACCGCCCGACTCCACGATGACGACCACCGGCGCACGACTGAAGACACCCGCCAGGTAAGCACCCTTTCCACATCCGGAGCACCCCGACACCATCACCTTCGTGGGATCGTGTCCGCTGCCCGGGTTCTTCTCCAGCACGTCCATCACCCGGTCGATCATCCACCCGTTGGCGATGTTGGTGTTGACCTCGGACAGGCCGAAAAGATTCTTTATCTTGTCTTGAAAGCCGCTCCCAAACGACAGCGTTTTATGACTCGACGGGAAGATCCCACCCGACAGCTTGAGGGCGATCGCGCTGCCGGATCCGCTGATGCTCGCCGAGAAGGTCTCTGTCTTTCCACCTGCCTTGGCGGTGATCGAGACGGTACCTCCGGATACGGTTCCGGTCACCTCATCCGGCTCGGGAGGAACCGGACCGTAAAGGTACTTGGCCGCCATGGCCAGGATTTCCTTGCGGCGGCACTCCCACTGCTCCTTGGTCGTGACCTTCGTTCCGTTGAAGAACGTGAACGGATCCGGGAGCTTCCGGTTGACCTCGGTCAGACCACTCGGCTCGGGCAACGTGGGCAGGACACAGTTGAACTCGCCGCCGCCAGTCCCGCTGGTCGCGCTGGCCCCGCCAGTCCCGCTGGTCGCGCCAGCCGGGGAGCCGCCCGTGCCGGCTCCGCTCGTCGCGGCGCCGCCGCCCGTGCCGGCTCCGCTCGTCGCGGCGCCGCCGCCCGTGGAAGCACCGCTGCTCGCGGGGCCCGCACCCGTGGTGACCCCCCCGCTCCCGCTCGGTGTCCCGCCGCCTGAGCCCGAAGCATCTCCCCCGGCACCGCCGGTTCCTACTTCTGAAGCGCAGCCAGGGAAGTTCAAGAGGGCGAGGACGGGGATCGCGAGAGCGGTTAATTTGCGCGAGGCACGAGAACGGACAGACATGAAGGCCTCCATGTTTCGAGTGCAGTGGCGGAATGCGACACGCGGTCCTTGACACGTAGTACGTGACACGCGGGCAAACCGCCGTACTTATAGCAGACGATAGGGAAATTTGTGCGTTTTTCGCGTTGGTGACGATGCTTTCGTGACGTGGGCGAACTTGCGCGCTGACTATGCCAGTGGCACGTGAACGAGAAACTCCAGGGCGCGGTGCGAGTCGTTCGCCGTCAAGCCGAGGACCCGTCAATCGAGCTATGAGAACGGCGCTCCCGGGGATCGGGGGAGCCAGTCCCGGATCTGGCTCTGCGCTCCGCTCGAGCTCTTCGCCTCCTCGCTGTGCTCTCTGCAGTCGCCTGCGGCGGGCGGACGTCGCTCGATGATGATGAGGAGAAGCTCTTCCCGGACGACGCCTCCGTTCCAGCCGGGTCCGGAGGAAAGAGCCTCGGAGCCGGTGGTCTCGGGGCTGTCGCTCGGGCCGCACGCGACGAACAGGGGAGGAGGGCCGTTCGGGGGAGAGGTCTGGAGAAGGCTGGCCGGAACGACATCACCAGATGCCCATTCCCAGCCGAGGGCAGTTCGATCACGCTTATCGCTGGGAATCGTACGACCGGAGCAGGCAGCATCTGGTCGGGATGCAAATATTCAACAAGCTTGCAGTCGATGTGATCCGGATCGTCTCCGGGAACACCTCGCGAAAGCTCGCACCTGCGGGGCATCCGAGGAAGCGACGCTCGTTGGCGAGACTTTTTTCGTCGCGTCGCGTTGACGCAGAGTCTGGTCATCTGCTCATCGTCGGAGGACGAACCGGACTGCGGCGGCGATGTGCCGGCGGAGGCGCGGGCTCAACGGCGCCGGGCGGCCCTTCTTCCGCCGCCAGGCGGCCTGCACACCCCGCGCGAGCTTGCCGTTCCGGCGCCGCGCCCCAGGAGGATCCCATCATGGCTCGACTGCGACGCCTCATCGAGCCGCGGACGCGCGCGACGCCCGACCTCGTGGCCGCGCTCCGCGCGCTGGCTCGGCCGCTGCGCTCCACGGCCGATCTCGACCCCTTGATCGAGCGCATCGGCGGCGCGCGCTGCGCGCTCCTGGGCGAGGCGACGCACGGGACGCGCGAGTTCTACACGTGGCGGGCAGCGCTCTCCAGGCGGCTGATCGTCGAAGCGGGGGCCTCCTTCATCGCCGTCGAGGGCGACTGGCCCGATTGCTACCGCGTCAACCGCTATGTGAAGGGCTACGCGGACGCGGGGAGCAGCGCCCGCGCGGTGCTGCGCGCCTTCGATCGCTGGCCGACCTGGATGTGGGCCAACGAGGAGGTCGCCGATCTCGTCGAGTGGCTGCGCAGGCACAACGAGGGTCGGCCCGAGGAGCAGCGGGTCGGCTTCTACGGGCTCGACGTCTACAGCCTCTGGGACTCGCTCCGCGAGGTCATGCGCTACCTGGAGGGGGCCGCCCCCGACGCGCTGCCGGCCGCGCGGCGCGCGCTGCGCTGCTTCGAGCCGTACGCCGACGACGCCCAGGAGTACGCCCGGGCGACGGTGCTCGTGCCGGAGTCGTGCCAGGCGGAGGCCGTCAAGCTGCTCGCCGAGGTGCGCGAGAGAGCGCCGGAGTTCGGCGCCGACGGGCGCGACGGGCACTTCGTCGCCGAGCAGAACGCGCTCGTGGTCAAGAACGCCGAGGCCTACTACCGGGCGATGGTGCGCAGCGACGCGGCGTCGTGGAACGTCCGCGATCGGCACATGGCCGAGACGCTCGATCGGCTGCTCGAGCAGCACGGCCCGCGCGGCCGCGCGATCGTCTGGGCGCACAACACGCACATCGGCGACGCGCGCTTCACCGACATGGCGGAGCGGGGCGAGGTGAACCTCGGCCAGCTCGCCCGCGAGCGCCACGGGGAGGAGCGCGTCGCGCTCGTCGCCTTCGGCGCCCACCGCGGCACCGTGATCGCCGCCCGGGCGTGGGACGCGCCGATGGAGGTGATGCGCTTGCCGGTCGGGCGGCCCGAGAGCTGGGAAGACCTGCTGCACGAGGCGGGCGGCCGGGATCAGCTGCTGATCTTCGAGCCGGGGCGGCTGCCGGAGGAGTCGCTGGCCTGGCGCGGCCACCGCGCCGTCGGCGTCGTCTACCACCCCGAGTACGACGGGTACGGGAACTACGTGCCGACGGTGCTGCCGCGCCGCTACGACGCGCTCCTCTTCGTCGATGAGTCACAGGCCGTCCGGCCGCTGCACCTCGCGCCGCGGGCCGAGAAGGAGCCGCCGGAGACCTACCCCTCCGGCGTCTGACGCCGGCTGCATGGCGCGCGCAGTGCAAAGCGCGCTGGGCGAGGTGAACCGATGCTCTCGTTACAATCTCCCGATTTCCACCATGGCGACGTGATCCCGATCGTGCACACCTGCGAGGGGAAGGACGTGCCGCCCGCGCTCTCCTGGTCGGGTATCCCCGGCGGCACGAGGAGCCTTGCGCTCATCGTCGACGACCCGGACGCGCCCGATCCGCGCGCCCCCAAGACGACGTGGGTCCACTGGGTGCTCTACAACATCCCGCCCGACGCCAGCGGCCTGCCCGAGGGCGCGCGCAAGGCCGATCTGCCGACAGGCACGCTCGAGGGAAGGAACGACTGGAAGCGCGCCGGCTATGGCGGCCCATGCCCGCCGATCGGCAAACACCGTTACTTCTTCAAGCTGTATGCGCTCGACACGGTGCTGCCCCCGCGAGGCGGGCTCACGAAGGTGGAGCTCGAGAAGGCGATGGAAGGACACGTCCTCGCGCGTGTCGAGCTCGTCGGGACGTACCAGAAGCGGGGCGGCTCGTAGAGCCGAGCGCCGCCGGCCCCCGCGCGCGTTCGCCTTCGTGCGCCACGGGCTCATCCGCGTCGCTCGACTCGCTGCGGCGTACCTCCGTACGCCTCGCTCGCCTGCCCGGCGGATGAGCCCGTACCACGAATCTACACCTCGCCATGAACGCGCCTCCGGCGCGCGCTCATTCGCATGTACAGACCGGGCGGCCGTCATCGTCACAGTAGCACTGACACACTCCATCAGGACACGTGACGACCTTATCGCCCTTCGGGCAGGTGGCGACGCACGAGGCGACCGAGACCCCCTCGACGCCCGCCGCGATCTCGGCCTCGCTGGCCTGCGAAAGGTCAGGCTCATTGGCCTCGACCAACACCCCCGCTCTGCCGTCCACCGCCTCCGCGGCCGCGCTCCTCCAGAGCGCCGTGGAAGCGGGCAGCACCGACAACACGAACACCGATAACAGCGTACCGCGCATCTTCACTCCTCCTGGTCAGCGATGCTTCCATGAATGGGCATCCTTGATGGGCAGGGGCCGAGCACGCGGCGTGCCGAACGGCGCGGCCGGCGGCCGAGCTCGCGGCGCCGCGGCAGGTACGGGAGCGCTGCCCCGCGTGCGTCCGCGGTGTTCGCACGGCGGAGCCAGCCCGGCCGCGCGGGTTGAGCTCGCCTGTCCTGCCGTATCCTCACCACGGGCGGCGAGATCGTCGCTTCGAACGCGACAATCCGAGCAAAGGGTTGCGCGCGATGGTTTGCTCGAACACGCAAGCCGGCCGCCGGTGAATGGCGCCGCCGAGCGGCCGCGGCCCCACATTGGCGCTGTGAGAGGGCGCGGCGCGCGCTGGCCAGCGGAGAACGCGGCTGGCACGACGGGTGCTCTTACGTTCGACCGCAAGCAGGACACAGGGGCACATGACCCGCGAGCTGGCCTGATGCACCGAGCCCGGTGGAGCTGCTCGAACGCAGGGGCTCCGCGCGGTCGGCAAACGCAGCTGGCGTGTCTGACCTCTCTGACCATCAACCATCACGAGATCGAACGAAAGAGGAAGAACATGACACGAAAGATCATCACCGCGGTCGCTGGGTTGTCGTTGTTCGTCGGCGTGGCGATGGCGCAGGCGGCGACGCCCGCCACCTCGAGCCTGAGGGGTCGCTCAGTCCTCAACGCCGAGGCGAGCGCCGGGATCCCCGAGAAGGTGGCGTACTACAGCGGGTACCCTGGGGCCAACGTGGCCACCTCGACGAACATCGGCCTCGCCGGCATCGCCATCGGGACCTCGGGGTCCGTCGCCCAGTCGTCGGTCGCCCAGGCCGGCGGGTACGGCAACGTCGGTGTCGCGACGGCCAACGCAGGGGGCTTCCACGGCCGCGGCGGCCACGGCCGTGGCCACGGAGGCTGGAGGAGGATCGCGCTGAACGACGCACCGGCGTCCGGTCAAGCAGACATCCTCTTCGACAACTAGCGTTCCGCCCGCCAGAGGTCCGGCCAGGGATGGCCGGACCTCTGCGCCGCTTCGCCGCGGCCTCGCGCGGGCAGACCTGGCTGGTTTCCTCGGGGCTCCGCCCCGCTCCGCACCCCGGCGGCCTCGAACGGCCCCGGCCGGCCCGCTGGGGCCGGAGCATCCACGGGCCGCGCGCGGCGCTCCGGCCGCGCGCGGCCTCCTCTCCGACGACCCCGAACCCGGGATGGACGAAACCATGCGCCGTTTACTCCGTGTGCTCTCGACGTCCGCGCCCGCGCTGCTCGCCGCGGCGCTCTGCTTTCATTTCGCGATGACACTGGGCTACCTGACGCCGCAGAACCCGCTCCAGCTCCGCTTCGCGCGGCTCATCAGCGGCTACATGAACCCGTTCTTCGAGCAAAACTGGCACCTCTTCGCCCCCGATCCCATCACCGACACGCGCCTCGTGATGGTCGCCTGCCGCCTGCGCGAGCCGGACGGGAGCACGACCGAGACCGGGTGGACCGATATCACGACCCCCTACTGGGAATCCCACCTGGAGAACCGGCTCGGCCCCGCGACGCGCCTCGGACGATCGGTGACGGGCGCGGCGCGCATGATCTACACCGTCGATCCGACGTCGCTGCAGATGGCGAAGAAGCTCGATCAGCAGCGCACGCGCGCGCAGGCGGGCGGAGGCGGCGCGGAGGCGTCCGATGCGCAGGTGGCCGACATGCTCAGGGACGAGGTGAAGAAGGAGCAGGAAGCCGTCGGTCAGCTCGGCAAGAGCGTCCTGGAGCGGGCCGGCTCCGCGCACTGTGACAGCCTGTACGGCCCGAGCCGCACCGCCGCGGTGCGGATGCGCCTGGCGGTGCTGAAATTCCCGCGCTTCTCCCGGCGCGACCTGCCCGACTCGAAGGGTGAATTGACGTACTATGATTTCGACTGGGCTCCCCATCGACCGGTGGCGCCGCTGGACGCGACGACCGAGGACAGACGAGAGACGCCCGTGGCCCTCCAGGCGGCGGCCGCGGAGGAGAGGTGACGCCATGCTGAGCAAGCTGAACGCACGCTGGCACCGCATCGTGGCGCTCGCGAGCCGCGAGCGCTGCCTGATCGGGGCCAGCCTCTTCCGGATCGTCGCCGGACTGACCATCCTCCACCTCTACCTGGCCAACTACTTCCAGCGCCATTATCTCTATGGCCCCGAGGGGGTGTGGCCCTTCGCGCGGTCGCTCGAGGAGGCCCACAACACCGGCGCGTTCTCGATCTACCTGCTCAGCAGGTCGCCGCTCTACTTCGAGGTCGTCTTCCACCTCGCCATGCTGTTCACGGCGCTGTGGGTGATCGGCTTCCGCACGCGGCTCATGTCGCTGCTCACCTATGTCGGGCTCTGGTCATTGCATCAGCGGAACCCCGTCCTGCTCGACGGCGGCGACAACCTCGTCCGGCTCGCGCTGCTGTACGGCATCTTCGCCGAGCTCGGCGCGTACTTCTCGCTCGACGCCGATCGCCTCCGCGCGCAGCGGGAGCGCGGCGGGGAGCTCCAGCGGATGAAGGCGATGCTCCACAACGCGGCGATCCTCGCCTGCGCCGTCCAGGTGTGCCTGGTCTACGGGGTCGCGGGGCTCTACAAGGTGCAGGGGGAGCTGTGGCAGAACGGGACGGCCCTTTATTACATCACCCGCGTCGGCGAGTTCACGTGGCCCGGCCACAGCGACAGCCTCTCCCGCAGCGTGGCGGTGGTGACGGCGCTGACCTACGCGACCGTCGGGTTCCAGCTCAGCTTCCCGTTCCTGTTCGCCCTGAACCGGCACACACGCAGGCTCTCGCTCGCCGCGGCGTTCCTGTTCCACGCCGGCATCGCCGTCATGATGGGGCTCGGCACGTTCGCGGTATTCATGATCAGCGTCGAGCTCGCGCTCATCGCGGACGCGGAATACCGGGCGATCGGCGCGTTCGCCAGGCGGCTCGTGTCCTTCGAGGCGCCCTCGCTCCGGCGCCTCCTGCCCGCGCGCCGGATCCAGACGAAGTAGCGCGGCGCGGGCGCGCTCGAGCGCCCGCCCGATCTCCCCCTGCCTCCCAGCGATCCCCGCCCGGCCTCACCAGCCTTCCGCCACGCGGATCGCGATCTTCCCGATCGTGCGGCCCGACTCGATGGCGCGGTGCGCCTGCGAGAGCTCGCGCACCGGGTAGCTCGCGCTGACGATGGGCCTGATGTGGCCTTGCGCCGCCAGCTCCGCCACCGCGGCGAGCGCGCGGCCCTGCGCGTGCGGGTCGAGCCGCCAGATCGTGGCAGCCCCCATCACGTGATAGAGGAGCGACGCCGCCTTCATGAACAGCCTGTCCGCGACCGGCGCGGGCGTCGGCACGATGCTCACCACGGTGCCCATCGGCGCCACGGCGTCGAGCGCCTGATCCAGCGCGCGGCCGCCGGCGTTGTCGAAGGCCACCGCGACGCCCGCCCCACCGGTCAGGTCCCGGCACGCCTGGCCCACGTCCTGCGTCGTGTAATCGAGCACGACCGCCGCGCCGAGGTCGCGGCAGAGCGCCGTCGACTCCGGTCGGCTGGCGGTCGCCACCACCCGCAGCCCGAGGTGACGCGCGAGCTGCAGCTGCAGATGGCCCACGCCGCCCGCGCCCGCGGTGACCAGCACCGCGGCGCCGGGCGCGGGCCGCGCGCGCGAGAGGCATTCCCAGGCCGTGACGCCCGCGAGCGACAGGCAGGCAGCCTGCTCGTGGGAGAGGGCCGCCGGTTTGCGCGCGAGGGTGCGGCTGTCGGCCACCACCCGCTCCGCGTTCGCGCCCTGCCCGAACAGGCTGGGTGAGCCGAACACCTCGTCTCCGACCGCGAGATCGTCGACGCCGGGGCCGACCGCGTCGACGATCCCGGAGACGTCATAGCCGAGCACCAGCGGAAACTGCCGCTCGATGCGGCGCGGCCCGAGCGCCGCCGAGCGCGCCCGGATGTCCGCCGGGTTGACCGACGACGCGATCACGCGCACGCGCACCTGATGGGGTCCGGGCGCCGGCTCGGGCAGCTCCAGCGGCACGAGCTGCGAGGCGTCGCCATGTTGATGGATTCCGATTGCCTTCATGCGTTGCAGTCCTCTCGAGCGACGCCGGCGTGCGGCCGCTCGGGCGCAGTGTGGCCGCCGGCGGCGGCCCTGTCCCGACCGGTTCGTCGCGATCTGCGCTCTCCGGGAATCGCCATGCGCTCACCGTTATGTAATACATTTAACAATATCGAGTGGGGAGCGCGGTCGCTCACCCCGAGTTGGTCAACCCCTGCTCAGGCGCGCGATCTCGGCTCGCACCGCGGCTCGGATCGCTCGCGGCGCACCGCCAAGGACACGGCCTGCTCGGGCGGCGTCCGACGCGCCTGGCACGGAGGTTGATATCGCCGCTCCCCGTGGATGCCGAAACCCTCTCTCGGCCGCGTCCCGTCACCGGGCCGCACGTCGCGCCTGGCCGCCTCGTCCTGCCGCTGCCCGATCGCTCGCCGCCCGGACGAGGCGGGCAGCGCGCCCTTCGCGCCCGGATCCACGAAGCGCGCGGGAGACGCCGTGCGCGCGCGTGATCTCGGCGTCGCGCCTGGCATCTTCGACCCGGGCCCGCTGAACGCGATCACCGACGTGGGCGGCGTGCGCGTCGGGCACGCGACGCTGATCGAGGGAGACGCGATCCGCACCGGCGTCACCGCCGTATTCCCCCACGGGGGGAACCTCTACCTCGACCGCGTCCCCGGGGCGATCCACGTGGGCAACGGGTTTGGCAAGCTCGTCGGCGCGACCCAGGTCCGCGAGCTGGGTGAGCTGGAAACTCCCATTCTCCTCACGACCACGCTTTGCGCGTTCCGGGCCGCCACGCTTTCCGGTCGCAGGTCGAGGCGGCGGCGGGGGACGGCTCCATCCTCATCCTCGTCGCGACCGACGCGCCGCTGTCGGATCGCAACCTCGGGCGGCTCGCCGCCCGCGCGATCCTGGGCCTCCCGCGCACCGGATCCTCCGGCGCGAACGGCTCCGGCGACTACGCGATCGCCTTCTCGACGAGCGCCTCGGTGCGGCGCCGCTCCGGCGCGAAGCGGCTCGCGATCACGGAGCTCTCGAACCAGGAGACGTCCGCCCTCTTTCAGGCCGTGATCGAGGCGACGGAGGAGGCCATCTACAACTCGCTCTTCACGGCCGAGACCACCACGGGGAGCGGTCGCACCGTGGACGCCATTCCGCTGGATCGCGTCCGTGAGGTGCTGTCGAGGCACGGCGTCCAGCGTCCGTCCGGCCGCTCCCGCCCTGCATGACGCAGGAGACCGCTGCGGGCGGGCCGGAGCGAGAGCTCGCCGCCGTTTCCCGTGGCGCAGCGAGGTGCTTTTGGCAACATCACGAATCGACCGGGCGCCTCGGAGACCAATCCGGCTCTGGACACCCTCCCTTTATGACCGACAGTCCACGTTACCGCGTACTGGGGGTGCTGCACCAAGGTGCGGACACGATCCTCTACCGCGCGCGGCGCGAGGAGGACGGCCGGCCGGTGGTGCTCAAGGCCCTGCGGCGCGATCACGCGAGCCCCCGCGCCCTCGGCAGGCTCCAGCACGAGCTCGAGGTCGCCAGGGCGCTGAAGTCGCCCGCAGTCGTCAAGGCCTACGGTATCGAGCCGTTCCGCGACCGGATGACCCTGGTCCTCGAGGACTTCGGCGGCCGCTCGCTCGACCGGCTGCTCGATGGCGACGGGCCCATGCGCCCGATGTGCGGGATGTCGATCGAGCGCTTCTTCCCCCTCGCCCTCCGCCTCGCCGCCGCGCTCGCAGAGCTCCACCGACACCACGTCATCCACAAGGACATCAAGCCCCAGAACCTGCTCTACAACCCCGACACCGGCGAGGTGAAGATCACCGATCTCGGCATCGCCTCCCTCTCGCCGCGCGAGGCCCAGGAGCTCGCCCACGACGGGCTCATCGAGGGCACGCTCGCCTACATGGCGCCGGAGCAGACCGGCCGCATGAACCGCTGGGTCGACGAGCGGACCGACCTGTACTCCCTCGGCGTCACCTTCTACGAGATGCTGACTGGCATCCTGCCCTTCCAGGCCAGCGACCCCGTCGCGTGGGTCTATTGCCACATCGCCCAGGCGCCGCGGCCGCCCCACGCGCTCGTCCCCTCGATCCCACCCCAGCTCTCCGCCGTCGTCCTCAAGCTGCTCTCCAAGGCCGCCGAGGAGCGGTACCAGAGCGCGCTCGGCCTGCGCCACGACCTCGACACGTGCTTTTCCCAGCTGCGCCAGCGCGGCGCCATCGACGCCTTCCCGCTCGGACTGCGCGACGTCTCCGATCGGTTCCAGATCCCGCAGCGGCTCTACGGCCGCGAGCGCGAGGTGGAGGCGCTGCGCGCCGCGTTCGAGCGCGTCGTCGCGAGCGGCCGGCCAGAGCTCGTGCTCGTCTCGGGCTACTCGGGCATCGGCAAGTCCTCGCTCGTCGCCGAGCTGCACGGGCCCGTCGTGCGCGAGCGCGGCTCCTTCCTCTCCGGCAAGTTCGATCAGCTGAGGCGCGACGTCCCCTACCGCCCCTTCCTTCACGCCTTCCGGGGCCTCGTGCAGGAGATCCTCGGCGCGAGCGAGCAGCAGGTCGAGCGCTGGCGAGAACGCCTCGGCGAGGCCGTCGGCGCGAGCGGCGGGCTGCTCACCGACATGCTCCCCGAGCTCGCCCTGCTCCTCGGCCCGCAGCCCCCCGTGCCCGAGCTCCCGCCCGCCGAGGCCCAGAGCCGGCTGCTCGCCACGCTCCAGCGCTTCGTCGCCGCATGCGCCCGCAAGGAGCACCCCGTCGCCCTCTTCCTCGACGACCTGCAATGGGCCGACGCCGGCAGCCTCCACTTGCTCGAGCACCTCGCCACCCTCGCCGGCGACGCGCACCTGCTGCTGATCGGCGCGTATCGCGACAACGAGGTCGGCCCCGCGCACCCGCTCCGGCTCACCCTCGCCGAGATCCGAAAGCGCGGCGCCGCCGTGGGCGACATCGTCCTCGAGCCGCTCTCCGCCGCCCACGTCGGCGCGCTCGTCGCCGAGACGGTCCGCGCACCCGAAGCAGAGGTCGAGCCGCTCTCGCAGCTCGTCCACGAGAAGACCGGCGGCAACCCGTTCTTCGTGCTCCAGTTCCTCATCGCCCTGCACGAAGAGGGGCTCATCACCTTCGATGCGGACGAGGGCGCATGGCGGTGGGACATCGCCGCCATCCGCGACAAGGGCTTCACCGACAACATCGTCGAGCTGATGGTGGGCAAGCTGGAGCGGCTCTCGGTCCCGACGCGCGACGCGCTCAAGCTCGCCGCCTGCCTCGGCGGCAGCGTGGACCTCGACACCCTCGCGATCGTCGCGCGAAGGCCGGCGGAGGCCCTGCGCACGGCGCTCGCGGAGGCCGTGCGGGAGGGGCTGCTGCTCCGCCGGGACAGCGTCTATCGCTTCCTCCACGACCGGGTGCAGCAGGCCGCGTATTCGCTCATCCCGCCCGGGCAGCTCGCCGAGGTGCACCTCGGGATCGGCCAGCTGCTCTTGAAGGGGCGGAGACCGGACGAGCGCGAGGACGCGCTCTTCGACATCGTGAGCCACCTCAACCGCGGCGCCGCGCTCCTCCGTTCCCAGGCCGAGCGCGACGAGCTCGCCGCCCTCAACCTCCGCGCCGGCAGGAAGGCCGAGGCCGCCGCCGCCTACCAGTCTGCCGCCGCCCTCTTCGCCGCCGGCCTGGCCCTCCTCGCGCAAGATCCCCGCGAGCGCTGGGCGACTCGGTACGATCTGGTCTATCCCCTCAGCCTCGAGCGCGCGCACGCCGCCTACGCCACCGGCAACATCGAGGAGGCCGAGCGGCTGATCGAGGAGCTCCTGGAGCGCGCGAGGAACAAGCTCGATCGCGCCGCGGTCGTCGAGCTCGCCGTAAGCTTCTACCAGACCCGAGGGCGGTCCGACCACGCCGTCGACCTCGCGCTCGCGTGGCTCCGCGCCCGAGATATCGATCTTCCACTCCACCCCACCGACGCACAGGTCAAAAAAGAGACCGAGAGCCTCTGGCAAGCCCTCGGCGACCGGGCGATCGAGGACCTCATCCGCCTGCCCCCCATGGAGCACCCGGAGTGCAAGGTCGCCATGGCCGTGCTGCAAAGCGTGGCCGGCCCCGCGATCTTCGTGGACCAGGACCTGCACTACCTCATCGTCCTGCGTCAGGTGAAGCTCGGCCTGCGCTACGGCAACGCGGAGAGCTCCGCCCACGCGTACGCGGCCTTCGCGCGGATGTTCGGCCCGCGGTTCGGGCGATACCGCGAGGCCTACAGGTTCGGAAAGCTCGGCTACGACCTCGCGGACAGGAGCGAGCTCCTCACCGTGAAGTCGCTGGTATTCACCCTCTTCGGACAGCAAGTCGTCTTCTGGACACGCCACTACCGGGAGACGTACCCCTACACGCGCGCCGGGTTCAGCGCCGCGGTCGAGTCCGGCGATATGCGCATGGCGTGCTTCAACTGCGTCTGGGCTCCGCTGTTCCCGATGCTCGCCGGCGAGCCGCTGGAGGACGTCCTCCACGAGGTCGAGGAGCGCAGCCGCTTCGTGCGCAAGGCCGGTTACGCGTTCGCCTACGGCGTCCTGGCCAGCGCCCACGCCGTCATCCAGACGCTGCGCGGGAGGCCGGTCCGCTTCTCCACGCTCGACGGCTCCGAGCTGGATCCGCCGGCCTTCGAGGCGCGGCTCGACGAGGGGGATATGCGGGGCGCCCGCGGCCTCCATTTCAGCATGAAGGCCCGGGCGCTCTTCGCCCTCGGCTCTTACAGAGAGGCGCTCGCCGCGGCGACGCGCGTGATCGTCGATCACCCCTTCAGGAACGAGCCCTACGCGCTCATCGCCGAGAACTGCTATGTTCACGCGCTCTCGCTCGCGGCGCTCGTCGACGCCGACGGTGGCGCGCCCAAGCCGCACGAAGCGCGGCGGTCGCCGGCGCAGGCGCTGCCCGAGGGCCTCCTCGAGAGCGAGCGACAGCTCGGCGCGTGGGCCGCGAGCTGCCCCGACAACTTCCTCCACAAACACGCCCTGGTCCGAGCCGAGATCGCCCGGCTCCTCGGGCACGAGCCCGAGGCCATCCGGCTGTACGAGCAGGCGATCTCCTCGGCGCGGGAGAACGGCTTCGTCCAGCACGAGGCCATCGCCTGCGAGCTCGCCGCCCGGTTCTACCGCGATCGCGGCCTGTCCACGCCCGCCGACGCCTACCTGCGGGACGCCCGCGCCGCCTACTTCCGCTGGGGCGCGCACGCCAAGGTCGAGCAGCTCGACCAGCGGTATCCCTTCCTCGTCGAGCGAAAGCCGATCGCCCCCACCGTCACCTTCGCCGTACGCGCCGAGCAGTTCGACGTCCTCTCCGTCGTCAAGGCCTCTCAGAGCATCTCCGGCGAGCTCCAGCTCCCGCGCCTGCTCGAGATGCTCCTGCGCATCGTCGTCGAGCACGCGGGCGCCGGAGAGGGGGTGGTGCTGCTGGTCCGGGAGGAGCGCCTGTCGACGGCGGCGGCGATCGCGACGTCCGGGGGCGCGACGCGGCTGCTCGACGCGGGCGAGGCGGCGGCGCTGCCGCAATCCATCCTCAACTACGTTCGCCGCAGCCACGAGCGCGTGCTGCTCGACGACGCGACGGCCAGGCACCCGTTCTCGGAAGACGAGTATTTCAGCCGCAAGAGGCCGAGATCGGTGCTGTGCCTCCCGATCATGCGGCAGGCCCGGCTGCTCGGCGTGCTCTACCTGGAGAACGGGCTCGTGGCGGGGGCGTTCACGCCCGGGCGGCTCACCGTGCTCGAGCTGCTCACCTCGCAGTCGGCCATCTCGCTCGAGAACGCCATGCTCTACGCCGATATCGAGCAGGAGAACGCCGAGCGGCGCCGGGCAGAGCAGGCGCTGAAGGCCAACCAGGTGACGCTGCAGGCCATCGTCGACAACTCCGCCGCGGCCATCTTCCTCAAGGATCGCGAAGGCCGGTATTTGCTCGCCAACCGCCACGCAGGGAGCGTCGCCGGCGTTCCGGGCCATGAGCTCCTCGGAAAGACCGACGCCGAGCTCTATCAGGGGGCGGACGTCGAGGTCATCCGAGACAACGACCGGCGGGTGCTCGACGCGGGCGAGCCGATGGAGTTCGAGGAGGAGGTGTTGACGAAAGAGGGCGAGCCACGCATCTACCTGTCGCTCAAGTTCCCGCTCGGCGAGAGCGTCATGCCCGGCGTGCTCTGCGGCATCTGCACCGACATCACCGAGCGCAAGCGCGCAGAGCTCGCCGAGCGCTTCCTGGCCGACGCGAGCCGCAAGCTCATGGCCCTCGGCTACGGCGCCACCCTCGACAGCGTCGCGCAGCTCGCGTTGCCGGCGCTGGCCGACCGGTGCGTCATCGACGTGGACCTCACCCAGGACGCCCCGGGGCGGACGGTCACCGCGGGGATGCCGGTCGAGCTCGCGGGCGCGGTGACGGACGCGCTGCGGCCCCTGGCGGCGGCGTCGCCGGACCGGCCCGAGATAGGCGACGTCCGCGCCGCGCCCCTCCTCGATCCGCTCGGCGTTCACTCCTTCCTCCGCGTCCCGCTCCTCGCGCGCGACCGGCGCTTCGGGGTCATGACCCTGCTGGCGGCCGCGCCACGGCACCATTACGGCCCCGCCGACCTCTGGCTGGCCCAGGAGCTGGCGAGCCGCGCCGCGCTCGCCCTCGACAACAGCCGCCTGTTCGCCGAGGCCCAGGAGGCCATCGAGCGCCGCGACGAGTTCCTCCTCGTCGCTTCGCACGAGCTCAAGACACCGCTCACCTCGCTCACGATGCAAGCCCACCTGCTCGCCAGGCTCCTGCCCCGCCTCCAGCGCGCCGAGGTCGCTCCGGAGCGCATCGACGCCGCGATCCAGCTCCTCAACCGCCAGATCGCGCGCCTCGCCCACCTGGTCAACGAGCTGCTCGACGTCACCCGCCTCAACGCCGGCCAGCTCACCCTCTCTCGCGCGCCCGTCGATCTGGCCGCCCTGGCGCGCGAGGTCGTCGAGCGGATGCACCAGCAGCTCACCGACGCCCGCTGCCGCACCCAGCTCGAGCTGGACGAGCCCGTGACGGGACACTGGGATCCGTCTCGCATGGAGCAGGTCCTCATCAACCTCCTGTCCAACGCGATCAAATACGGCGCGGGGGGCCTCATTCACGTCATCGTGCGCCGCGAGGGCGCTCGCGCGCTGCTCGTCGTCCGCGATCATGGCATGGGCATCGCGGAGGCCGACCAGGCCAGGATCTTCGAGCGCTTCGAGCGCGCCGTCTCCGTCCGCAACTTCGGCGGCCTCGGCCTCGGCCTCTACATCGTCCGGTGGATCGTCACCTCCCACGGCGGCACCATCCGCGTCGAGAGCAGGTTGGGCGCGGGCGCCACGTTCATCGTCGAGCTGCCTTTGCACCCGCCGGAGGCGGAGACGGAAGGCCAGGGCACCTTTCTCCCGCCGGCGTGAGCGTTCACCGGGGGCCGAAGCCGGCGCTGCTCCGCGCCGTTTGCTCGTGACGGGTCGCAGCGCTTTTGGCAGTGTACCAAGTTGAACCGCAGCACGACGCTGACGTCCCGGGTTCAAAGATTCTCCTATGCCCCATAGTCCACGTTACCGCGTGCTGGAGGTGCTGCACCAGGGTGCGGACACGATCCTCTACCGCGCGCGGCGCGAGGAGGACGGCCGGCCGGTGGTGCTCAAGGCCCTGCGGCGCGATCACGCGAGCCCCCGCGCGCTCGGCAGGCTCCAGCACGAGCTCGAGGTCGCCAGAACGCTCGATTCACCCGTGGTCATCAAGGCCCACGGAATCGAGCCGTTCCGCGACCAGGTGACGCTGGTCCTCGAGGACTTCGGCGGCCGCTCGCTCGACCGGCTCCTCGATGGCGACGGGCCCATGCGCCCGATGCGCGGGATGTCGATCGATCGCTTCTTCCCCCTCGCCCTCCGCCTCGCCGCCGCGCTCGCAGAGCTCCACCGACACCACGTCATCCACAAGGACATCAAGCCCCAGAACCTCCTCTACCACCCCGACACCGGCGAGGTGAAGATCACCGATCTCGGCATCGCCTCCCTCTCCCCACGCGGAGCCCAGGAGCTCGCGCACGACGGGCTCATCGAGGGCACGCTCGCCTACATGGCGCCAGAGCAGACAGGCCGCATGAACCGCCGCGTCGACGAGCGGACCGACCTGTACTCCCTCGGCGTCACCTTCTACGAGATGCTGACTGGCACCCTGCCCTTCCACGCCAGCGACCCCGTCGCGTGGGTCTATTGCCACATCGCCCAGGCGCCGCGGCCGCCCCACGCGCTCGTCCCCTCGATTCCGCCCCAGCTCTCCGCCGTCGTCCTCAAGCTGCTCTCCAAGGCCGCCGAGGAGCGCTACCAGAGCGCCCTCGGCCTGCGCCACGACCTCGATACGTGCTTTTCCCAGCTGCGCCAGCGCGGCGCCATCGACGCCTTCCCGCTCGGACTGCGCGACGTCTCCGACCGGTTCCAGATCCCGCAACGCCTCTACGGCCGCGAGCGCGAGGTGGAGGCGCTGCGCGCCGCGTTCGAGCGCGTCGTCGCGAACGGCCGGCCAGAGCTCGTGCTCGTCTCGGGCTACTCGGGCATCGGCAAGTCCTCGCTCGTCGCCGAGCTGCACGGGCCCGTCGTGCGCGAGCGCGGCTTCTTCCTCTCCGGCAAGTTCGATCAGCTCAGGCGCGACGTCCCCTACCGCCCCCTCCTTCACGCCTTCCGGGGCCTCGTGCAGGAGATCCTCGGCGCGAGCGAGCAGCAGGTCGAGCGCTGGAGAGAGCGCCTCCGCGAGGCCCTCGGCCAGAACGGCAGGCTGCTCACCGACATGCTCCCGGAGATCGAGCGCCTCCTCGGCCCGCAGCCCCCCGTGCCAGAGCTCCCGCCCGCCGAGGCCCAGAGCCGGCTGCTCGCCACGCTCCAGCGCTTCGTCGCCGCATGCGCCCGCAAGGAGCACCCCGTCGCCCTCTTCCTCGACGACCTGCAATGGGCCGACGCCGGCAGCCTCCTGCTCCTCGAACAGCTCGCCACCCTCGCCGGCGACGCGCACCTGCTGCTGATCGGCGCGTATCGCGACAACGAGGTCGGCCCCGCGCACCCGCTCCGGCTCACCCTCGCCGAGGTCCGAAAGCGCGGCGCCGCCGTCGGCGACATCGTCCTCGAGCCGCTCTCCGCCGCCCACGTCGGCGCGCTCGTCGCCGAGACGGTCCGCGCACCCGAAGCAGAGGTCGAGCCGCTCTCGCAGCTCGTCCACGAGAAGACCGGCGGCAACCCGTTCTTCGTGCTCCAGTTCCTCATCGCCCTGCACGACGAGGGGCTCATCACCTTCGATGCGGACGAGGGCGCATGGCGATGGGACATCGCCGCCATACGCGACAAGGGCTTCACCGACAACATCGTCGAGCTGATGGTGGGCAAGCTCAATCGGCTCTCGGTCCCGACGCGCGACGCGCTCAAGCTCGCCGCTTGCCTCGGCGGCAGCCTGACCCTCGACCCCCTCGCGGTGGTCGCGCGAAGGCCGGCGGAGGAGCTCCGCGAGGCGCTCGAGGAGGCCGTGCGGGAGGGGCTGCTGCTCCGCCGGGACAGCGCCTATCGCTTCCTCCATGACCGGGTGCAGCAGGCCGCGTATTCGCTCATCCCGCCCGGGCAGCTCGCCGAGGTGCACCTCGGGATCGGCCGGCTGCTCTTGAAGGGGCGGAGGCCGGACGAGCGCGAGGACACGCTGTTCGAGATCGTGGGCCACCTCAACCGCGGCGCCGCGCTCCTCCGTTCCCGGGCCGAGCGCGACGAGCTCGCCGCCCTCAACCTCCGCGCCGGCAGGAAGGCCGAGGCCGCCGCGGCGTACGAATCCGCCGCCGCCCTCTTCGCCGCCGGCATGGCCCTCCTCGCGGACGAGCCCCAGGAACGCTGGGAGACGCAGTACGCGCTGACCCACGCCCTGACCTTCGAGCGAGCGCGCTGCGCGTACATCCTCGGCAACTTCGATGAAGCCGAGCGGCTGCTCGAGGAGCTCACGGATCGCTCGATGACCAAGATCGAGAGGGCCGCCGTCGTCGAGCTCGCCGTCGCCTTGCACGTGACCCGCGGGCAGAGCGCCCGCGCCGTGGAGCTCGGTCTCTCCTTCCTGCGCTCTTACGACATCCATCTGCCAACCCACCTCACCGACGCGCGCATCGACGAAGAGACCGAGAGCGTATGGAAGGCCCTGGGCGACCGGGCGATCGAGGGCCTCATCCACCTGCCCCCCATGACGCACCCGGAGACCAAGATCGCGATGAGCATCTTGAAGAGCGTGTCCGTCGCTGCGTATTTCGTGGACCAGAACCTGCATCACCTGGTCCTCGAGCGCATGGTCACGCTCAGCCTCCTCCATGGCAACGCCGAGAGCTCCGCCCATGCCTACACCGCCTTCGCGCGGGTGCTCGGCCCGCGGTTCGGGAGGTACAAGGAGGCTTACCTGTTCGGCAAGCTCGGCTACGACCTCGCGGAGAGGAGCGAGCACATCGCCGCGAAGCCCACCGTGTTCTTCCTGTTCGGGCAGCTGACCGTCTTCTGGACGCGCCATTACAGGGAGACCTACCCTTACAATCGCCTCGGCTTCGACGCCGCCGTGGAATGCGGCGATCTGAACAACGCATGTTACCATTGCGTCTGGGCGTCGGTGTTCCCCCTGCTCTGCGGGGAGCCGCTGGAGGACGTCCTCCACCTGACCGAGGAGCGCCTCGGCTTCGTGCGCAAGGCCGGCTACGCGTTCATCCATGGCATCCTCCTCAGCGTCCGGTACCTCATCCAGACGCTGCGCGGGAGGCCGGTCCATTACGCGATGCTGGATGGCTCCGAGCTCGATCAGGAGGCCTTCGAGGCGCGGCTTCCTCCGGGATCCTCGTACGGGGCTCATAGCTTGTACTGCAGCCTGAAGGCGCAGGCGCTGTTCCTCCTCGGCTCTCCCAGCGAGGCGCTCGCGGCGTCGACCCGCGTCGTCGTCGATTACGACTGGAGGATGGACGCGGGCGCCGAGATCCCCGAGACCTTCTATGTTCACGCGCTCGCGCTCGCCGCGGTGTTCGACGACGCGCACGAGGCGCGCGACGCGGCGACCTCGCCAGAGCGGGAGCTCCCCGAGGGGCTCCTCGCGTGCGAGCGGCAGCTCGGCGTGTGGGCCGCGAGCTGCCCCGACAACTACCTCCACAAACACACGCTGGTCCGCGCCGAGATCGCCCGGCTCCTCGGGCGCGAGCCCGAGGCCATCCGGCTCTACGAGCAAGCCATCTCGTCGGCGCAAAAGGGCGGCTTCGTCCAGCACGAGGCCATCGCCTGCGAGCTCGCCGCCCGCTTCTACCTCGACCGCGGCCTGTCCACGCCCGCCGTCGCCCACCTGCAGAAGGCCCGCGCCGCCTACTTCCGCTGGGGCGCGCACGCCAAGGTCGAGCAGCTCGACCAGCGGTATCCCTTCCTCGTCGAGCGAAAGCCGATCGCCCCCACCGTCACCTTCGCCGTACGCGCCGAGCAGTTCGACGTCCTCTCCGTCGTTAAGGCCTCTCAGAGCATCTCCGGCGAGCTCCAGCTCCCGCGCCTGCTCGAGACGCTGCTGCGCATCGTGGTCGAGCACGCGGGCGCCGGAGAGGGGGTTGCGCTCCTGGTCCGGGAAGATCGCGTGTCGACCGCGGCGGCGATCACCGCGTCGGGGAGCGCCGCGCGGCTGCTCGACGCGGGCGAGGCCCTGGCGGCGCTGCCGCAATCCATCCTCAACTACGTCCTCCGCAGCCACGAGCGCGTGCTGCTCGACGACGCGACGGCCAGGCACCCGTTCTCGGAAGACGCGTATTTCACGCGGAAGAAGCCGAGATCGGTGCTGTGCCTCCCGATCGTGCGGCAAACGCGGCTGCTCGGCCTGCTCTACCTGGAGAACAACCTCGTCACCGGCGCGTTCACCCCGGGGCGGCTCACCGTGCTCGAGCTGCTCGCCTCGCAGTCGGCCATCTCGCTCGAGAACGCCATGCTCTACACCGACATCGAGCAGGAGAACGCCGAGCGGCGCCGGGCCGAGCGCGAGCTCCGCGAGAGCCAGGCCGCGCTGCAGGCCATCGTCGACAACTCCGCCGCGGCCATCTTCCTCAAGGATCGCGATGGCCGGTATTTGCTCGCCAACCGCCACGCAGGGAGCGTCGCCGGCGTTCCGGGCCATGAGCTCCTCGGAAAGACCGACGCCGAGCTCTATGAGGGCGCGGACGTCGAGGTCATCCGAGACAACGACCGGCGGGTGCTCGACGCGGGCGAGCCGCTGGAGTTCGAGGAGGAGCTGATGACGAAGGAGGGCGAGCCACGCATCTACCTGTCGCTCAAGTTCCCGCTCGGCGAGAGCGTCATGCCCGGCGTGCTCTGCGGCATCTGCACCGACATCACCGAGCGCAAGCGCGCCGAGCTCGCCGAGCGCTTCCTCGCCGAGGCGAGCCGCAGGCTGATGGCCCTCGGTTACGGCGCCACCCTCGACAGCATCGCGCAGCTCATCGTGCCCGAGCTCGCCGACCGGTGCGTCATCGACGTGGACCTCGCCCAGGACGCCCCGGGACACGCGGCCACCGCGGGCGTGCCGGCCGAGCTCGCAGGCGCGGTGATGGACGCCCTGCGGCCCCTGGCGGCGGCGTCGCCGGACCGGCCCGAGATAGGCGACGTCCGCGCCGCGCCCCTCCTCGATCCGCTCGGCGTCCACTCCTTCCTCCGCGTCCCGCTCCTCGCGCGCGACAGGCGCTTCGGCGTCATGACCCTGCTGGCAACCGCGCCACGGCGCCGCTATGGCCCCGCCGACCTCTGGCTGGCCCAGGAGCTGGCGGGCCGCGCCGCGCTCGCCCTCGACAACAGCCGCCTGTTCGCCGAGGCCCAGGAGGCCATCGAGCGCCGCGACGAGTTCCTCCTCGTCGCTTCGCACGAGCTCAAGACACCGCTCACCTCGCTCACGATGCAAGCCCACCTGCTCGCCAGGCTCCTGCCCCGCCTCCAGCGCGCCGAGGTCGCTCCGGAGCGCATCGACGCCGCGATCCAGCTCCTCAACCGCCAGATCGCGCGCCTCGCCCACCTGGTCAACGAGCTGCTCGACGTCACCCGCCTCAACGCCGGCCAGCTCACCCTCTCTCGCGCGCCCGTCGATCTGGCCGCCCTGACGCGCGATGTCGTCGAGCGGATGCACGAGCAGCTCGACAGCGCCCGCTGCCGCGCCCAGCTCGACCTGCAGGAGCCCGTGGTGGGCGACTGGGACGCTTTCCGCATGGAGCAGATCCTCATCAACCTCCTGTCCAACGCGATCAAATACGGCGCGGGAGCCCCTATTCACGTCATCGTGCGCCGCGAGGGCGCTCGCGCGCTGCTCGTCGTCCGCGATCATGGCATGGGCATCGCGGAGGCCGACCAGGCCAGGATCTTCGAGCGCTTCGAGCGCGCCGTCTCCGTCCGCAACTTCGGCGGCCTCGGCCTCGGCCTCTACATCGTCCGGTGGATCGTCACCTCCCACGGCGGCACCATCCGCGTCGAGAGCAAGCCGGGCGCGGGCGCCACGTTCGTCGTCGAGCTGCCTTTGCACGCGGCGGAGACAGAGACGCACGGCCAGGATGCCCTGCTCCCGCAGGCGTAGGCGCGCGCTCCGCGCTGCGTGCTCGCTTACCCGACCGCGCCTCAGCAGCTCCCTTTCCGTCCCCGCTATCGCCATGCATGGACGACGGCGTCGCCGCGGGCGAACCGGCGCGAGAACGCGGCGCCGTTTGCTCGTGACGAGGCGCACCGCTTTTGGCAGTGTAGCGAGTTGAGCCGCAACGCGCCGCTGGCGCCTCGGTTTTCAAAGCTCTTCCTATGCCCGATAGTCCGCGCTACCGCGTGCTGGAGGTGCTGCACCAAGGGGCAGATACCGTCCTTTACCGCGCGCGGCGCGAGGAGGACGGCCGGCCGGTGGTGCTCAAGGCCCTGCGGCGCGATCACGCGAGCCCCCGCGCGCTCGGCAGGCTCCAGCACGAGCTCGAGGTCGCCAGAACGCTCGATTCACCCGTGGTCATCAAGGCCCACGGAATCGAGCCGTTCCGCGACCAGGTGACGCTGGTCCTCGAGGACTTCGGCGGCCGCTCGCTCGACCGGCTGCTCGATGGCGACGGGCCCATGCGCCCGATGCGCGGGATGTCGATCGATCGCTTCTTCCCCCTCGCCCTCCGCCTCGCCGCCGCGCTCGCAGAGCTCCACCGACACCACGTCATCCACAAGGACATCAAGCCCCAGAACCTCCTCTACCACCCCGACACCGGCGAGGTGAAGATCACCGATCTCGGCATCGCCTCCCTCTCCCCGCGCGAGGCCCAGGAGCTCGCCCACGACGGGCTCATCGAGGGCACGCTCGCCTACATGGCGCCGGAGCAGACCGGCCGCATGAACCGCCGCGTCGACGAGCGGACCGACCTGTACTCCCTCGGCGTCACCTTCTACGAGATGCTGACTGGCATCCTGCCCTTCCAGGCCAGCGACCCCGTCGCGTGGGTCTATTGCCACATCGCCCAGGCGCCGCGGCCGCCCCACGCGCTCGTCCCCTCGATCCCACCCCAGCTCTCCGCCGTCGTCCTCAAGCTGCTCTCCAAGGCCGCCGAGGAGCGGTACCAGAGCGCCCTCGGCCTGCGCCACGACCTCGACACGTGCTTCTCACGGTGGCAGGCGAGCGGATCCATTCAGCACTTTCCGCTCGGAGAGCGCGATCTCTCCGACCGGTTCCAGGTCCCGCAACGCCTCTACGGCCGCGAGCGCGAGGTGGAGGCGCTTCGCGCCGCGTTCGAGCGCGTCGTCGCGAGCGGCCGGCCAGAGCTCGTGCTCGTCTCGGGCTACTCGGGCATCGGCAAGTCCTCGCTCGTCGCCGAGCTGCACGGGCCCGTCGTGCGCGAGCGCGGCTTCTTCCTCTCCGGCAAGTTCGAGCAACTCAAGCGCGACGTCCCTTACCACGCCTTTCTCCAGGCGTTCCGGGCGCTCTTGCGCGAGCTCCTGTGCGCGAGCGAGGAGCAGCTCGATCGCTGGCGAGAGCGCCTCCGCGAGGCCGTCGGCCAGGACGGCGGTCTGCTCACCGACGTGCTCCCCGAGCTCGCCCTGCTCCTCGGCCCGCAGCCCCCCGTGCCAGAGCTCCCGCCCGCCGAGGCCCAGAGCCGGCTGCTCGCCACGCTCCAGCGCTTCGTCGCCGCATGCGCCCGCAAGGAGCACCCCGTCGCCCTCTTCCTCGACGACCTGCAATGGGCCGACGCGGCCAGCCTCCTGTTGCTCGAGCAGCTCGCCACCTATTCCGGCTCCGAGCACCTCCTGTTGATTGGCGCCTACCGCGACAACGAGGTAGGCCCCGCGCACCCGCTCCGGCTCACGCTGGCCGAGGTGCAGCAGCGCGGCGCCGCCGTCTCCGAGGTCGTCCTCACGCCGCTCTCCACTGCCCACGTCGGGGCGCTCGTCGCCGAGGCGGTCCATGCGCCCGAAGCCGAGGTCGAGCAGCTCTCACGGCTGGTTTACGAGAAGACCTGCGGCAACCCCTTCTTCGTGCTCCAGTTCCTCATCGCCCTGCGCGACGAGGGGCTCATCACCTTCGATGCGGACGAGGGCGCATGGCGATGGGACATCGCCGCCATACGCGACAAGGGCTTCACCGACAACGTCGTCGAGCTGATGGCCGGCAAGCTCAAGCGGCTCTCGACCCCTGCGCACGACGCGCTCAAGCTCGCCGCGTGCCTCGGCAGCAGCCTCGACCTCGACCCCCTCGCGGTCGTCGCGGGCCGTCCGGCGGAGGAGCTCCGCGAGGCGCTCGAGGAGGCCGTGCGGGAGGGGCTGCTGCTCCGCCGGGGCTCTGGTTATCGCTTCCTCCATGACCGCGTGCAGCAGGCCGCTTATTCGCTCATCCCGGCCGAGCAGCTCGCCGAGGTGCACCTCCGGATCGGCCGGCTGCTCTTGAAGGAGCAGCGCGCCGAAGAGCGCGACGAGTCGCTCTTCGACATCGTGAGCCACCTCAACCGCGGCGCCGCGCTCCTCCGTTCTCAGGCCGAGCGCGACGAGCTCGCCGCCCTCAACCTCCGCGCCGGCAGGAAGGCCAAGGCCGCCGCGGCCTACGAGGCCGCCGCCGCGCTCTTCGCCGCGGGCCTCTCCCTGCTCGCGCAGGCTCCCTGGGACGCGCAGCACGCGCTGACCTACGACCTGACGCTCGAGCGCGCGCACGCCGCGTACATCACCGGCGGCTTCGACGAGGCCGAGCGGCTGCTGCAAGAGCTCATGGAGCGCGCGAGGACCAGGACCGAGACGGCCGCCGCCGTCGAGCTCCTCGTCACGCTCCGTGTGACCCGCGGGCAATCTGCCCGCGCGGTGGAGATCGGCCTCTCGTGGCTGCGCGCCTGCGACATCGATCTTCCACGCCTCCCCACCGACGCACAGCTCGAAGAGGAGACGAAGAGCGTCTGGCAGGCCCTGGGCGACCGGGCGATCGAGGACCTGATCCATCTGCCCCCCATGACCGACCGGGAGGTCAAGCTGACGATGGGTGTGCTGGAGGGCGCGGGCATCGCGGCGTCCTTCATGACCCCGAACCTGTACTTTCTCACCTTCCTGCGCATGGTCCAGCTCAGCCTGCGCCACGGCAACGCCGAGAGCTCCGCTGTCGCGTACACGGCCTTCGCGCGGATGTTCGGCCCGAGGTTCGGGCGATACAAGGAGGCCTATCGGTTCGGCAAGCTCGGCCACGACCTCGCGCAGAGGAGCGGCCGCCTCACCACGAAATCGATGGTGTTCGCCACCTTCGGACACCATGTCGTCTTCTGGACACGCCACTACCGAGAGACGTATCCGTACGGGCGCGCCGGCTTCAGCGCCGCGGTCGAGTCCGGCGCGATGAGCATGGCGTGCTTCAACTGCGTATGGGACGCGCTGTTCCACCTGCTCTCCGGCGAGGCGCTCGAGGACGTGCTCCGCGAGGTCGACGAGCGCCTCGGCTTCGTGCGCCGCGCGGGTTTCGCGTTCGCGCACGGCGCCCTCCTCAGCGCCCGCGCCATGATCCAGGCGCTGCGAGGGCGGCCGGTCCGCTTCGCGATGCTCGACGGCTCCGAGCTGGATCCTCCGGCCTTCGAGGCGCGGCTGCAGGAGGGAGCGCTGGAGACCACGCGCGAATTCTATTACAGCCTGAAGGCGCAAGCGCTCTTCGTGCTCGGCGCGCCCAGGGAGGCGCGCGAGGCGGCGACCCGCGTCGTCACCGAGCAACCCTTCTGGAACCAGCCGCACGCGCTCATGGCCGAGAGCTTCTATGTCCTCGCGCTCTCGCTCGCGGCCCTCGTCGACGTACCGCACGTACCGCACGTACCGCACGCACCCCGCGCGCCCCGCGCGCCGCGCGCGGAGCGGGGTTCCCCGGCGCGGGAGCTCCCCGAGCAGCTGCTCGAGTGCGAGCGGCAGCTCGGCGCGTGGGCCGCGAGCGGCCCTGACAACTTCCTCCACAAACACGCTTTGGTCCGCGCCGAGATCGCCAGGCTCCGCGGGCAGGACGTGGAGGCGATGGGGCTCTACGAGCAGGCCATCTCGTCGGCGCGCGAGGGCGGCTTCGTCCAGCACGAGGCCATCGCCTGCGAGCTCGCCGCCCGGCTCTACCGCGATCACGGCCTGTCCACGCCCGCCGACGCTTACCTCCTGAAGGCCCGCGCCGCCTACTTCCGCTGGGGCGCCCACGCCAAGGTCGAGCAGCTCGACCAGCGGTATCCCTTCCTCGTCGAGCGAAAGCCGATCGCCCCCACCGTCACCTTCGCCGTACGCGCCGAGCAGTTCGACGTCCTCTCCGTCGTCAAGGCCTCTCAGAGCATCTCCGGCGAGCTCCAGCTCCCCCGCCTGCTCGAGATGCTCCTGCGCACGATGCTCGAGCACGCGGGCGCCGAGCAGGGGTGCGTCCTCCTGGTCCGGGGTGAACGCCTCTCCTGCGCGGCGATCGAAGCGCCGACGGGCGCGGTGCGGATGCGCGACGCGGGCGAGGCGCCTTCGGCCGCCCTGCCGCAGTCCATCCTCAACTACGTTCGCCGCAGCCACGAGCGCGTGCTGCTCGACGACGCCGCCGCCAGACACCCGTTCTCGGAGGACGCGTATTTCACGCGGAAGAAGCCGAGATCGGTGCTGTGCCTCCCGATCGTGCGGCAAACGCGGCTGCTCGGCCTGCTCTACCTGGAGAACAACCTCGTCACCGGCGCGTTCACCCCGGGGCGGCTCACCGTGCTCGAGCTGCTCGCCTCGCAGTCGGCCATCTCGCTCGAGAACGCCATGCTCTATACCGACATCGAGCAGGAGAACGCCGAACGGCGCCGGGCCGAGCGCGAGCTCCGCGAGAGCCAGGCCACGCTGCAGGCCATCGTCGACAACTCCGCCGCGGCCATCTTCCTCAAGGATCGCGACGGCCGGTATCTGCTCGTCAACCGCCAGGCGAGCAACATCGCCGGTCTGCCGAGCCATCGGCTCCTCGGAAAGACCGACGCCGAGCTCTTGCCTGCTGCGCTCGCCGAGATCATCGGCGTTCACGATCGAAAGGTGCTCGAGGCGGGCGAGCCGCTCGAGTTCGAGGAGGAGGTGACGATGGAGGACGGGCTGCACACCTTCCTGTCGCTCAAGTTCCCGCTCGGCGAGAGCGTCATGCCCGGCGTGCTCTGCGGCATCTGCACCGACATCACCGAGCGCAAGCGCGCCGAGCTCGCCGAGCGCTTCCTGGCCGACGCGAGCCGCAAGCTCATGGCCCTCGGCTACGGCGCCACCCTCGACAGCATCGCGCAGCTCGTCGTGCCCGAGCTCGCCGACCGGTGCGTCATCGACGTGGGCGTCGCTGACGGCGACCCGGGACACGCGGTCACCGCGGGCGTGCCGGCCGAGCTCGCGGGCGCCGTGGTGGACGCGCTGCGGGCCCTGACAGCGGCCTCGCCGGACCGCGCCGAGGTGGGCGACGTCCGTGCCGCGCCCCTCCTCGAGCCGCTCGGCGTTCACTCCTTCCTCCGCGTCCCGCTCCTCGCGCGCGACAGGCGCTTCGGCGTCATGACCCTGCTGGCGGCCGCGCCCCGGCGCCGCTACGGCCCCGCCGACCTGTGGGTCGCCGAGGAGCTCGGGCTCCGCGCCGCGCTCGCCCTCGACAACAGCCGCCTCTTCGCCGAGGCCCAGGAGGCGATCGAGCGGCGCAACGAGTTCCTCCTCGTCGCCTCGCACGAGCTCAAGACACCGCTCACCTCGCTCACGATGCAGGCCCACCTCCTCGCCCGGCTCCTGCCCCGCCTCCAGCGCGCGGAGATCGCCCCGGAGCGCATCGACGCCGCGATCCAGCTCCTCAACCGCCAGATCGCGCGCCTCGCCCACCTGGTCAACGAGCTGCTCGACGTCACCCGCCTCAACGCCGGCCGGCTCACCCTCTCTCGCGCGCCCGTCGATCTGGCCGCCCTGACGCGTGAGGCTGTCGAGCGGATGAGGCAGCAGTTCGCGGACGCCCGCTGCCGCATCCAGCTCGATCTGCAAGAGCCCGTGGTCGGGCACTGGGATGCTTCTCGCGTGGAGCAAGTCGTCATCAACCTGCTGTCCAACGCGATCAAGTACGGCGCAGGCGCCCCCATTCACGTCGTCGTGCGCGGCCTGGAAGGCCGCGCGCTGCTCGTCGTCCGTGATCACGGCATCGGCATCGCGCAGGCCGACCAGGCCAGGATCTTCGAGCGCTTCGAGCGCGCCGTCTCCGTCCGCAACTTCGGCGGCCTCGGCCTCGGCCTCTACATCGTCCGGTGGATCGTCACCTCCCACGGCGGCACCATCCGCGTCGAGAGCGCGCCAGGCGCGGGCGCTGCCTTCATCGTCGAGCTGCCATTGCATGCGGCGGAGGCGGAGACGGACAGCCAGGGCGCCCTGCTCCCGAAAGCGTAGGAGCGCGCTGTGTGCTCACTACCCGACTGCTACCTCAGCCGGCGCTGACGCGCCGCCGTTTGCTCGTGACGAGGCGCGGCGCATTTGGCAGTGTACCGGGTTGAACGGCGACACGCCGCCGGCGCCCCGGCTTTCAAAGATCCTCCTATGCTCGATAGTCCACGTTACCGCGTGCTGGAGGTGCTGCACCAGGGTGCGGACACGATCCTCTACCGCGCGCGGCGCGAGGAGGACGGCCGGCCGGTGGTGCTCAAGGCCCTGCGGCGCGATCACGCGAGCCCCCGCGCACTCGGCCGGCTCCAGCACGAGCTCGAGGTCGCCAGGGCACTGAAATCGCCCGTCGTCGTCCGGGCCTACGGAATCGAGCCGTTCCGCGACCAGGTGACGCTGGTCCTCGAGGACTTCGGCGGCCGCTCGCTCGACCGGCTGCTCGATGGCGACGGGCCCATGCGCCCGATGCGCGGGATGTCGATCGATCGCTTCTTCCCCCTCGCCCTCCGCCTCGCCGCCGCGCTCGCCGAGGTGCACCGACAGCACGTCATTCACAAGGACATCAAGCCCCAGAACCTGCTCTACAACCCCGACACCGGCGAGGTGAAGATCACCGATCTCGGCATCGCCTCCCTCTCGCCGCGCGAGGCCCAGGAGCTCGCCCACGACGGGCTCATCGAGGGCACGCTCGCCTACATGGCGCCGGAGCAGACCGGCCGCATGAACCGCTGGGTCGACGAGCGGACCGATCTGTACTCTCTCGGCGTCACCTTCTACGAGATGCTGACTGGCACCCTGCCCTTCCAGGCCAGCGACCCCGTCGCGTGGGTCTATTGCCACATCGCCCAGGCGCCGCGGCCGCCCCACGCGCTCGTCCCCTCGATCCCACCCCAGCTCTCCGCCGTCGTCCTCAAGCTGCTCTCCAAGGCCGCCGAGGAGCGGTACCAGAGCGCGCTCGGCCTGCGCCACGACCTCGACACGTGCTTTTCCCAGCTGCGCCAGCGCGGCGCCATCGACGCCTTCCCGCTCGGACTGCGCGACGTCTCCGATCGGTTCCAGATCCCGCAGCGGCTCTACGGCCGCGAGCGCGAGATCGAGGCGCTGCGCGCCGCGTTCGAGCGCGTCGTCGCGAGCGGCCGGCCAGAGCTCGTGCTCGTCTCGGGCTACTCGGGCATCGGCAAGTCCTCGCTCGTCGCCGAGCTGCACGGGCCCGTCGTGCGCGAGCGCGGCTCCTTCCTCTCCGGCAAGTTCGATCAGCTGAGGCGCGACGTCCCCTACCGCCCCTTCCTTCAGGCCTTCCGGGGCCTCGTGCAGGAGATCCTCGGCGCGAGCGAGCAGCAGGTCGAGCGCTGGCGCGAGCGCCTCCGCGAGGCCCTCGGCACGAGCGGCGGGCTGCTCACCGACATGCTCCCCGAGCTCGCCCTGCTCCTCGGCCCGCAGCCCCCCGTGCCCGAGCTCCCGCCCGCCGAGGCCCAGAGCCGGCTGCTCGCCACGCTCCAGCGCTTCGTCGCCGCATGCGCCCGCAAGGAGCACCCCGTCGCCCTCTTCCTCGACGACCTGCAATGGGCCGACGCCGGCAGCCTCCTGCTCCTCGAGCAGCTCGCCACCCTCGCCGGCGACGCGCACCTGCTGCTGATCGGCGCGTATCGCGACAACGAGGTCGGCCCCGCGCACCCGCTCCGGCTCACCCTCGCCGAGGTCCGAAAGCGCGGCGCCGCCGTCGGCGACATCGTCCTCGAGCCGCTCTCCGCCGCCCATGTCGGGGCGCTCGTCGCCGAGGCGGTCCATGCGCCCGAAGCCGAGGTCGAGCCGCTCTCACGGCTGGTTTACGAGAAGACCGGCGGCAACCCCTTCTTCGTGCTCCAGTTCCTCATCGCCCTGCACGAAGAGGGGCTCATCACCTTCGACACCGACGAGGGCGCATGGCGGTGGGACATCGCCGCCATCCGCGACAAGGGCTTCACCGACAACGTCGTCGAGCTGATGGCCGGCAAGCTCGAGCGGCTCCCCGTCGCCACGCGCGACGCGCTCAAGCTCGCCGCCTGCCTCGGCGGCAGCGTGGACCTCGACACCCTCGCGGTCGTCGCGCGAAGGCCGGCGGACGCGCTCCGCGCGGCGCTCGAGGAGGCCGTGCGGGAGGGGCTGCTGCTCCGCCGGGACAGCGTCTATCGCTTCCTCCATGATCGGGTGCAGCAGGCCGCTTATTCGCTCATCCCGCCCGGACAGCTCGCCGAGGTGCACCTCTGCATCGGCCAGCTGCTCTTGAAGGCGCAGCGCGCCGAAGAGCGCGAGGACGCGCTCTTCGACATCGTGGGTCACCTCAACCGCGGCGCCGCGCTCCTCTGCGCCCAGGCCGAGCGCGACGAGCTCGCCGCCCTCAACCTCCGCGCCGGCAGGAAGGCCAAGGCCGCCGCGGCCTACGAGACCGCCGCCGCGCTCTTCGCCGCGGGCCTCTCCCTCCTCGCGCAAGATCCCCGCGAGCGCTGGGAGGCTCGGTACGATCTGACCTACGAGCTGAGCATCGAGCGCGCGCACGCCGCCTACGCCACCGGCAGCTTCGAGGAGGCCGAGCGGCTGCTCGACGAGCTCATGGCGCGCGCGAGGACCAACATCGAGCGCGCAGCCGTCGTCGAGCTCGCCGTCGCGCAGAGCGTCACCCGCGGGCAGTGCGCCCGCGCCGTCGAGCTCGGGCTCTCGTGCCTCCGCGCCTGGGACATCGAGCTGTCGCTCCCCGTCACCGACGCGCAGGTCAAGGAAGAGACCGACAGCGTCTGGCAGGCGCTGGGCGACCGGGACATCGAGGCGCTGGTCGATCTGCCGCGCATGGATCACCCCGAGATCAAGGTCGCGATGCGCATCCTGCTCGGCGTGATGATCCCTGCCTACTTCGTGGATCTGAAGCTGCACTATCTGCTGCTCGTGCGCATGGTCAAGCTCAGCTTGCGCCACGGCAACGCGGAGAGCTCCGCCCAGGCGTACACCGCCTTCGCGCGGATGTGCGGCCCGCTGTTCGGGCGGTACCGTGAGGCGTACCTGTTCGGGAAGCTCGGTCACGACCTCGCGGACCGGGGCCACGCCCTCGCCACGAAGGGCGCGGTGTTCACCCTGTTCGGGCAGCAGATCGTGTTCTGGACGCGCCACTACCGGGAGACCGGCCTCTATGCTCGCCGCGGCTTCAACGCCGCGCTGGAGGGGGGCGACTGGAACAACGCATGTTACAACTGCATCTGGGCGGCGATGTTCCCGCTGCTCTCCGGCGAGCCGCTGGAGGACGCCCTCCACCTGACCGAAGACCGCCTCGGCTTCGTGCGCAAGGCCGGTTACGCGTTCGTCCATGACATCCTCCTCGGCGCTCGGCACCTCATCCAGACGCTGCGCGGGCGGCCGGTCCATTACGCGATGCTGGACGGCGCCGCGCTGGATCAGGCGGCCTTCGAGGCGCGGCTCGCCCGGGAGGGCGGGCTCGTCCCTTCATGCTTCCACTTCAGCATGAAGGCGCAGGCGACGTTCGTCCTCGGCGCGCCCCGGGAGACGGTCGCGGCGACGGCCCACGTGGTCGTCGATTGCGACTGGAAGATGGACACGAACGCGCTGTACGCCGAGTGCTTCTACTATCGCGCGCTCGCGCTGGCCGCGCTCGTCGACGAGGACCGCGCGGCGGCGCCGTCGCCCCGGCCGGAGCTCCCGGACGGGCTGCTCGACTGCGAGCGGCAGCTCGGCGAGTGGGCCGCGAGCGGCCCCGACAACTTCCTCCACAAACACACCCTGGTCCGCGCCGAGATCGCGCGGCTCCGCGGGCAGGACCTGGAGGCCATCGGGCTCTACGAGCAGGCCGCGTCGGCCGCGCGGGAGGGCGGCTTCGTCCAGCACGAGGCCATCGCCTGCGAGCTCGCCGCCCGGCTCTACCGCGATCGCGGCCTGTCCACGCCCGCCGACGCTTACCTCCTGAAGGCCCGCGCCGCCTATTTCCGCTGGGGCGCCCACGCCAAGGTCGAGCAGCTCGACCAGCGGTATCCCTTCCTCGTCGAGCGAAAGCCGATCGCCCCCACCGTCACCTTCGCCGTACGCGCCGAGCAGTTCGACGTCCTCTCCGTCGTCAAGGCCTCTCAGAGCATCTCCGGCGAGCTCAAGCTCCCGCGCCTGCTCGAGATGCTCCTGCGCATCGTCGTCGAGCACGCGGGCGCCGGAGAGGGGTACGTGCTCCTGCTCCGGGAAGATCGCCTGTCGACGGGGGCGGCGGTCGCCGCGTCCGGGGGCGCCGCGCGGCTGCTCGACGCGGGCGAGGCCGCGGCGGACGCGCTGCCGCAATCCATCCTCAACTACGTTCGCCGCAGCCACGAGCGCGTGCTGCTCGACGACGCCGCCGCCAGACACCCGTTCTCGGAGGACGCGTATTTCACGCGGAAGCGGCCGAGATCGGTGCTGTGCCTCCCGATCGTGCGCCAGGCGCGGCTGCTCGGCCTGCTGTACCTGGAGAACAAGCTGGTGGCCGGCGCGTTCACCCCGGGGCGGCTCACCGTGCTCGAGCTGCTCGCCTCGCAGTCGGCCATCTCGCTCGAGAACGCCATGCTCTACACCGACATCGAGCAGGAGAACGCCGAGCGGCGCCGGGCGGAGCGCGATCTCCGCGGAAGCCAGGCCACGCTGCAGGCCATCGTCGACAACTCCGCTGCGACGATCTACCTCAAGGATCGCGACGGCCGGCACCTGCTCGTCAACCGCGAGGTGGCCCGCCTCCTGGGCATGCCGCTCGATCAGATCGTCGGCAAGACGAGCACCGAGCTCTTCCCTTCCACGAACCTCGAGATCATCGCCGACAACGACCGGCGGGTGCTCGACTCGGGCGAGCCGCTCGAGTTCGAGGAGGAGGTGATGATGGAGGACGGGCCGCACACCTTCCTGTCGCTCAAGTTCCCGCTCGGCGAGAGCGTCATGCCCGGCGTGCTCTGCGGCATCTCCACCGACATCACCGAGCGCAAGCGCGCAGAGCTCGCCGAGCGCTTCCTGGCCGACGCGAGCCGCAAGCTCATGGCCCTCGGCTACGGCGCCACCCTCGACAGCGTCGCGCAGCTCGTCGTGCCCGAGCTCGCCGACCGGTGCGTCATCGACGTGGACGTCGCCCAGGACGCCCCGGGGCGGACGGTCACCGCGGCCACCGCGGGCGTGCCGGCCGAGCTGGCAGACGCGGTGATGGACGCGCTGCGGCCCCTCGCAGCGACCTCGCCGGACCGCCCCGAGGTGGGCGACGTCCGCGCCGCGCCGCTCCTCGAGCCGCTCGGCGTTCACTCCTTCCTCCGCGTCCCGCTCCTCGCGCGCGACCGGCGCTTCGGCGTCATGACCCTGCTGGCGACCGCGCCCCGACGCCATTACCGCCCCGCCGACCTGTGGCTGGCCCAGGAGCTGGCGAGCCGCGCCGCGCTCGCCCTCGACAACAGCCGCCTCTTCGCCGAGGCCCAGGAGGCCATCGAGCGCCGGAACGAGTTCCTCCTCGTCGCATCGCACGAGCTCAAGACCCCGCTCACCTCGCTCAAGATGCAGGCTCACCTCCTCGGCCGGCTCCTGCCCCGCTTCCAGCGCGCCGAGGTCGCTCCGGAGCGCATCGACGCCGCGATCCAGGTCCTGAACCGCCAGATCGCGCGCCTCGCCCACCTGATCAACGAGCTGCTCGACGTCACCCGCCTCAACGCCGGCCGGCTCACCCTCGCGCGCGCCCCCCTCGACCTGGCGGCCCTGACGCGCGAGGTCGTCGAGCGGATGAGACAGCAGCTCGCGAGCGCGCGCTGCCGCACCGAGCTCGATCTGGAAGGGCCGGTGATCGGGGACTGGGATGCTTCTCGGATGGAGCAGGTCCTCATCAACCTGCTGTCCAACGCGATCAAGTACGGCGCGGGCGCCCCCGTTCACGTCGTCGTGCGCGGCGATGGCGATCGCGCGCTGCTCGTCGTCCGCGATCACGGCATGGGGATCGCCGAGGCCGATCAGGCCAGGATCTTCGAGCGCTTCGAGCGCGCCGTCTCCGTTCGCAACTTCGGAGGTCTCGGCCTCGGCCTCTACATCGTCCGGTGGATCGTCACCTCCCACGGCGGCACCATCCGCGTCGAGAGCAAGCCGGGCGCGGGCGCCACGTTCGTCGTCGAGCTCCCCTTGCACCCGGCCGAGGCGGAGTCGGAGACGGCGGCGGACGGCCGAGGGGACCTGTTCCCGCAGGCCTAGGACGAGCGCGACGATGTGGAGTGGCGCTCCGGGCGCCGGGACGCCACATTGGCCTCCGGGTGAGGTCACGCTCCTCGGCAGCGCCGCTCTTCATGATCTCCGCGGCGCTCGGCGGAAGCGCGGTCGCGCACGCCCAGCCGACCGCGGCGCCCTTGCGTATCGAGTACCGCGCGGAGGCTGGATGCCCGGCAGAGGCGGAGTTTCGTGCGCGCGTCGGCGCGCGCCTCCGGCGGAACATCGCGGAGACGGACGCAGCGAGCGCGTACGTCGTGATCATCGAGCAGCGCGATCGCCGCTTCATCGGGCGCCTCGGCGTCCGCGCGGCCGACGGGACGGCGTCCGACCGCGATGTCGCGGGGGACACCTGCGACGATGTCGTCGCCGCGCTCGCGGTCGTGACCGCGCTCGCCGTCGATACCCAGGCCCGGGACGCCCCCGTAGCGGCCGCCACACCCGCGGTTTCCGCGTCCCCGAGCGCCGTCGCCGCGCCGCCCCCGCCGGCCGGCGCGCCGCCTGCCAGCGCCCCGCCTGCGGGCGCCCCGCCGGCCGGTAACACGCGGGCGCGGCCGCCGGCGCCGGAGCCCGACGCCACGACGCACCTGGTGCTCGGCGCGCAGCTCCTCGTCGGCCAGATGATCGGCCTCCCCTCCTTCGGCGCGCGCATCTCGGCGGAGCCTCCCCTCGCCGTCGCGACCCGCGGCGTCGGCCCGGCGCGCTTCGACGCGGAGCTCGAGGTGTCCTCCGACGTCCCCGTGGCGGGTGGCTCTGCATCGTTTCTGCGCGCCGCCCTCGGCGCCGACGCGTGCCCGCTCGGCGCATCGCTCGGCGTCCTGCGCCTTTCCCCCTGCGCGCGCGTCGAGGGCGGCCTCGTCTCGGCGAGCCGCCGAGGCATCGCCCCCGCGCGCAGCGTGACGCGCGGATGGCTGGCGCTCGGCCTGCCGGTGCGCGCGCGGCTTTCGCTCTGGGGCCCGTTCGTGCTCGACGCCGACGCCGGGGTACGCCTGCCGCTGCTGCGCGACGGCTTCTTCCCCGACGGCGCCGGCGCCGGCGCCCGCCCGCCGCCGATCGAGAGCGTCGCGGCGCTCGGGCTCGGGTTGACGATTCCGTGATCCCGGCGCTCGCCTCCGAACATAGCAGCGGCAGGAGACGATGATCAGCGCGACTCGATCCCGACCCCCTGCGCGCGCAGAGGTGGTGCGCGACGCGGCCATGACGGCGCCTGCGGAGCGCGCCGAGCAGCGCGCGCCGTCGCCCTCCGCGGAGCGCTACCGCGCGCTGGTCGACGCGCATTTCGACTTCATCTGGCGCTCGTTGCGCGGGCTCGGCGTGCCCGCCGGCTCGGCCGACGACGCCGCGCAGCACGTCTTCCTGATCGCCTACCAGAAGCTCGCCGAGATCGCGCCCGATCGCGAGCGGTCCTTCCTCTTCGGGACGGCGCTGGGCGTCGCGGCGAACGCGCGCCGCGCCGGCGCGCGGCGGCGCGAGCTCTGCGACGACGGCGCGATGGCGGCCGCGGCGGACGACGCGCCGAACCCGGAGCAGCTCATCGAGATGAAGCAGGCGCGCGCGCTGCTCGACGACGTGCTCGACGCGATGGAGGAGGACCTCCGCGTCGTCTTCGTCCTCTTCGAGCTCGAGGGCGTCCCGACCGAGGAGATCGCCGCGATGCTCGGCCTCGCGAAGGGCACCGTCGCTTCCCGCCTCCGCCGCGCGCGAGAGGACTTTCGCGCGATCGCGAGGCGCGTCCAGGCGAGGGCGCTGCACCGGGGAGGCGAGCGATGACCGATCCGAAGCCGCTTGGAGACGAGGAGACGACCGAGTTCGAGCGCGCGCTGCTCCGCTCGTGGAAGCAGGAGTCTCCGTCCTCGTCGGCGCGCGCACGCGCGCTCGCCATCGCCGGGCTCGCCGCGGGCGGGGTCGCAGGGGGCAGGGCCGCAGGGGGCGGGGCCGCAGGGGGCGGGGCCGCAGGGGAGACAACCGCCGCGCCTTCCCCGTCCGCCGCGCCCGCGCCGAAGGCGGGCGCCGGCAAGCTGCTGGCGCTCGCGAAGTGGGGCCTCGGGGCGGCGATCGGCGTCGGCCTCATCGGCGCGGGCGTCGCGCTCCTCCGGCCGTCGGCGCCTCCCTCCGCGGGGGCACCGTCGAGCGAGCCGCAGGCCACGCTCACGCCGCCCACCGCCGGCGAGCCGCCGGCCGCGACCGCGCCGCCGGCCGCGCCCGCGCCGGCTCCCTCCGGGCCCGCGACGCGCGCGCCGCTCCCGCTCCAGGCGAGCGCCCCGTCGATCCCGGCGCCCGCCGCCGCGAGCCCGCCGCGCCCGAAGAGCGCCGCGCCGCGCGCGGGATCCGCTCCCGGCGCGCCGGGCGACGCGCTCGGCGAGCAGGCCGCCGTCGACGCGCTCGGCGAGCAGGTCGCCATGATCGATCGCGCGCGCGACGCGCTCGCCGCCGGCGACGCGGCGGGGTGCCTCGCGGCGCTCGACGCCCACGACAGCAAGTTTCCTCGGAGCGCGATGGGAGAGGAGGCCACCGTGCTCCGCATCGAGGCGCTGATCCGCCTCGGCGATCGGGCCCGCGCGGCCGCGCTGGGCCAGCGCTTCCTCGCCTCGCGCCCGACGAGCGCGCATGCCTCGGGCGTGCGCGCTCTCCTCGGCGCGGCGGACGAGCCATGATCGATCGAGCGGCGCGCGCCTCGCGCGACCTGCTCGCCTGCCTGCGTGAACGTGCTTTCGAGGGCGCCGGAGAGCGTGCCTGTCGTGTTCGGTTCGTCGAATGGTTCGAGCGCTTTCAGCGTGAGCGTGTTCAACAGAGAGGTTTCGTATGGTCTGGTCGTCATGGAGCAAGCGCCACGCGCGGAAGGCGGTCCTCGTGGGAGCGGCGATGGCGCGCCTCTCGCTGCCGGCGAGCGCCGCGGCGCAGGAGGCGATCGCCCCGGCGCGGGACGAGACCGAGCGTCGGGAAGACATCGCCCAGCGGCGCGAGCGCGCCGCGCTCCTTGCGACGCACCTCCACGACGCGATCAGGCTGCGCTCCGCCGGGAAAGCGGTGCCCGTCCTCGTCAGCGGTATCGGCGGGGCGAGCCTCGCCTTGAGCCTGACCGTAGCCCCGGCCGAGCCTCGCTTCCTCGCCTGGACCGCCGGCTCCGCGACGTTGCTCGCGGGAGGCATCGCCTCGCTCGCCGTGCCGGAGGCGTACCGGCGCGACACGCTGGGGGCCGCCGCGCAGCTCTCACAAGGCAGCTTCTGGCTCGGGCTCGCGTTCTTCACAGACAGCGGCCTCGCGAGGGTGACGCCGATCGCGCTGTCGTCGGGATATTACGTGTCCGGCTTGCTCTCCGGGCTGAACCTGGCGCTGTCCGACTACACTCCTGTTTCCCGCCTGCGCGCCGACCACGCGCTGGTGGCGACGCCCGAGTGGCGCGCGCGGCTGTCAGGCGCGCAGATCGCGAGCATCGAGCGGGATCTGCTGGCCACCGCGCCTGCGATCCCTAGCTGGGCCATCTACCTCCCGGTCGCGCTGGGCGGGGTCGCCGCCACCGCGCCCGCGTGGGACGGCGATCTGCCAGCAGAGAGGCGGATGTTGAGCTTGACGTCCGGTCTCCTCGCCTCCGTGTGGTCGATCGGCGCCATGTTCGATCTCGAACATCCGGCGCAGTCCTACCAGCGGGACCTGCGCAGGGCCGGCCTGCAGGTCGCGCCTTCAGGACCCGACGGCAACGCAGGCCTCACGGTCTCGGGCAAGTTCTAGAGCGGCGGTCACCCGCTTCGGATACGGGCCCATCTCGACGTTTTCGGTGCTCAGCGCACCGGAGTGCGCTTCCGCGCCGAAAACGCCGATCTGGACCCGTCTCCTGTGCGGGTGACCGCCGCTCTGCGGCGGAAGCCACATGCGAACAGCGAGGAGTCGAACCGCCAAGACGCCATAAGACGCCAAGATTCTTTCATTTCCCTTGGCGTCCTTGGCGCGCTTGGCGGTTCATTTCTCCGGTTTCCAAGCCGATCGGTGCTCTGGCGGGTCATCCCCCGAGCGCCTCCAGGGGAGTTCGCTCCGGGACCAGCGCTCCTGCAGGCCCTGTCGTGGCCCGCCATCGCGCTCGCGTCTCCCGGGTCGACCTCTGGAGGAGCCCGGGGACACAGCAGTGATTGTCATCGTTTCGCGCTCCTTCGAGCGCTCTTCAAGGAGGATTGGCCATGCGCAACGTTCTCATCGTCGTGTTCGTGCTCATCGTGGGATGTGGCGGGGAGGCTCCGGCCGCGCGCTGGGTGGCCTGCGAGTTCACCAGCAGCACCCCGGGCGGCGTGACGGTCCGTAGCTGCGCCGAGCTCGAGACCGACGACCCGGACAAACACGAGAGCCAGTGCACGGACACGTCAACCCTCGAGGCCGAGCTCGTCGATCGATGCTCTACCGACGACGTGCTCGGCACCTGCGTCCTCACCGGCGAAGGCGAGACCATGACGACGTACCATGATGAAACAGAGTTCGTCACGGCGGATGTCGTCAAGCCGATCTGCGAAGCGACGAATGGCACCTGGACGCCGCGCTGACGCGCTGACCCGGTGCGTGTCGCCGCGGTCCCGAGCGCCTCGACGCCCCGTGGATCGCCGTGATCACGGGATCGTGTCGTCGGCGTAGTATCCGGCGCTTCCAGCCGGGACCGGACGATTCCGGGCGACCTGCCGGACCGACGTAATCGAAGTAACCGGAGCAGACAATTGGAAGGATCGTCCGCGAGCTTTACCTCGAGCTCGAGATCGACATGGCGACGAGCGCATGACGGCGGTACGTTCCCGGAGCTGACGGGATCGATCGAGCACCATGATCCCGCTGGCGCGCAGCAGCGTCGGATCGGCACAAGTCGACACAGTTCGGCACAAATTCACGGGACGGCCAGCGCCGAGCGCTGCGTCGCCGGATCAGCGGATCAGCGGGCGACGAGGTCCGCCATCCAGGGCACGTCGGGGGTCGTTTTCAGGACCGTGCCGGCCCACTGCCGGTCGTCCATGCGCTCGAAGTTCTCGGTGACGGCCTCGAAGTACGACGAGGCGAGCCCCACGAACGCGCGCGGCGCGCCGCCGCAGGGATCGGCCGTCACGACCATGAGCCGCGGCAGGCCGGTGCCCACGTGCAGCACGCGGCCGACCGGCGCGCCGCCCTCGTCGGTCGGCTGGGTGTGCACGTCGGCGATCGTCGGGTCCTGCTCGAGGCTCTTCAGCTCGTCGAAGAAGAGCTGCCTGTACCAGCCGTGGACGCCCGTGGGCCCGCCGCACCCCTCCCATTCGATCTGCACGGCCTGGTTGATGAAATCGAGGTGCTCCTGGGTGAGGGGCAGGCCGGCGCGCTCGTTCGCGGCCATCTCGCCCAGCGTGCGCGCGACGTCGTGGAGCTGCGAGAAGTACGCCGGCGCCGTCTTCTCGAGCCACGGATCGCTCGACAGATCGAGCGCGCCGACGATCCCGGCGCCGTGCTCGGCCAGCTCGGCGATGCGCGCGAAGAACGCCGGGTACGGGTCGACATACGCGTCCGGGAACTCGCAGCTGTCCCCGCCCGTGTACGACTGCTTGGCGTAGAGCAGGGTGTCGTGGCGGAGCTCGGCCCAGGAGGCGAGCTGGGTGCTCAGCAGGCGCCGGCCCCACGCCTCGGTCTTCGCCACGCCGGGCAGCCCCTCGCCGTCGCCGATCGCCCGCGCCGGCGACAGCTCCCGCAGCGCGCCGAGCCAGCGATTGTAAAGGGTCTTACCCCAGAAATCCCCGGGGTGCGCGTCGACGAGCACGCGCATCATGTGCAGGTCCGGCGCGTAGGGGAACTTCCCGAGCTCCGGCGCGAGCAGCTGGCCTGCCTGATCGTTCCCGAGCGCGGCGAAGCCCACGTCGAGCGGGTCCGGCATCATGCGCTTGACGGCGCCGCCCTGCACCCGGTCGAAGACCACGTTCGAGAAGACGTGGGCGTCGACGACGTACCGCTGACCCAGCAGCGCGAAGCTCGACGAGAGGGGCAGCGTGCCCTTGCCGAGCCCGTTGATCATGATGTGGCTCGAGATCCGCTGCGTGCCGTGGCCCTCCTTCACGATGACCTCGGCGATCCGCGCGTCCGGGACGCCGGCGAGGCCGGCGGCGTCGCTGAGGCCGAGGTCGGCGAGCAGGTCGTCGAGCTCCGGCAGGGTCATATAGTCGCTCTCGCCGACGAAGGCCTGGATCGCGTCGTCGATGCGCTTGTAGCGGGCGACGGTCTCCGCGTCGGCCAGGGCGCGCAGCACGTACGCGCCCTCGAGGTGCCGCCGCTGGAAGCGCTGGGTGCCGTCCTGCTGGGTCTCGAGGAAGCGGAAGTCGACGCGGCCGAGCCACATCATGCTGCGGAAGTAGCGCGCGAGCTCGGGGCGCTCCTCGTCGAGGTAGTGGCCGCGCGGCTCGAACTGCGAGAAGTCCATGAGCCGGTCCGTGCCGAAGAGGCGGACCTCCCCCATGCCGTCGTGGGCCTCGGCGCCCGCGACGAGCGCGTCGATCGCCGCGGCGCTGGCGCCCGCGACGGGGGCGACGGGCGCGCCGTCGAGCAGCGCGAGCGCGACGGCCGTGAAGAGATCCGCGTCCGCGCGCGCCTCGGCGCCGAGCTCCGCTCCGGCGCCCGAGGCGAGCCGCGCGCGCATCTGCTTCAGCATCGTCCCGAGCTCGGGCGCGAGCGAGGCCAGCTCCACCGCCTTCAGGATCGCGTCGTACGAGCGGTGGACCGCGAAGAGGACCGAGTCCGCGGACACGTAGAGCGGCAGGTCGAGCGAGTAGATGCTCTCGTAGCCGTAGACGAAGGTCGGGAAGGACTTCTTGCTCGAGATGACGAAGCCGTTCGCGGAGAGCTTCGCGAGCTCGTCCTCGTCGAGGGCGAGCGCGGTGCCCTGGAGCAGCGAGAGGCCCGCGGCGTCCGCCGGCGCATAGGACAGGCCCGACGCGAAGGGGACGGGGTAGCGCGCGGCGAAATCCTCGGCGCTCATGCTCGCCGAGGCCTCCTTCTCGGCGAGCAGCGCGGTGAGCTCCGCCTGCTGCTCGGGCCCGAGCTCCGTGGAGGGCAGCTGGGTGCCGTCGGTGCCGGGCGGGGGCCGGCTCCCCTCGCCCGAACAGCCGGCGGCGAGGGCGGCGAGGATCGGGACGACGTGAAGGCGAAGAAGCAGGTTGCGCATCGTGCTCCCCTTTGAAAGCGTGCCCCTCGGCCGGGGCGCGACGGCCCTGAAAGCAAAGGTGGTGCCGAGGCCGCGCGGCCTCGGCGCGAAGATCGCTCCTGCGACGGAGCGCAGGGTCAGGGCGCTCGCGTGAAACCACGGCTCTTCAGGCGCTCCTCGGGCCTCGGGGGACGATCGTGCGACCCCCTGAGCCGTGCGCCTCCCCTCGCGGGACTTCAGCAGAGGAGCCCCGCTTGACCCGCCCCTTGAAGCTCGTCCGACCGCCGCCGCCCGCCCCGAAGCGGGCCTTCGCCGGCGACGACGCGACCCTCGTGCACGCGTTCCGGCGGGGCGACCCCGGGGCGCGCGCCGCGCTCTACGACCGGTTCGCGGATCACGTCCACCGGGTGCTCTACCGGCTCCTCGGCTTCAGCCACGATCTGGCCGACCTGCACCACGACGTCTTCGTCCGCGCGCTCGGCTCGCTGCCGGGCCTGGAGGACCCGAGCGCGCTCAAGGGCTGGCTCACGATGATCGCGGTGCACGTGGCGCGATCGTCGATCACCCGCAGGAAGCGGCGCAGCTGGCTGTGGTTCCTGCCGAGCGAGGAGCTGCCCGAGGTCGAGTCCGGCGCGGCGTCGGGCGACGTGCTGGACGCCTTGCGCGCGACCTACGCGGTCCTCGACGCGCTCCCGGTGGACGAGCGGATCGCCTTCGCGCTCCGGTTCATCGACGGCATGGAGCTCACCGAGGTCGCCGCGGCGTGCGAGACCTCGCTCGCGACGATCAAGCGGCGGCTCGCCCGCGCCAGCGCCCGCTTCGAGGCCGAAGCCCGCAAGCAACCCGCGCTCGAGGCGTGGCTCGATGGAGGTACCCGGTGGGGCAATCCGAGCGCCCGCTGACCACCCTGGGGCGGCACGTGGCCGGGCTTCAGGACCGGATGCCGGCGGCGCGGCTCGATCGCGAGCGCGGGCGAGCGCGGCTGCTCGCGGCGGCGCCGGTGCCCGATGCCGAGCCGGCCGGGCGCGAGCGGCCCCGCCGCGAGTCTTCCTGGCGGCGGACGAGGCCTGGAAGGCCGTTCGCGGTGCGGCTCGCCGCCTCGCTGGCGGCGGTGGCCCTGCTCGCCGCCGCGCTCGTGGTCGCGCTCGTGGCGCGCCCCCGCGCTCCGATGCGCTTCGAGCTCGGGGCGGCCGAGCCAGGGGTCGTCGGCGCGTGGCTCGCCGCGCCGGCCACGGCGGAGCTGCCGATCCGGTTCTCCGACGGCTCGCTGCTCCGCCTCGCGCCGGGGGGGCGCGCCCGCGTCGCCTCGGTGGGCGCAGACGGCGCGGAGCTCTCCCTCGAGCGAGGCGCCCTCGATCTCTCGGTCGTCCACCGCGAGGGCGCGCGCTGGACGGTGCGGGTCGGGCCGTTCCAGGTCCGCGTGATCGGGACGCGCTTCGAGACCCGATGGGACCCGGTGACCGAGCAGCTCGTTGTCGCGCTGCACGAGGGGGCGATCACGGTCTCCGGGCCCGTCGTGGGCGATTCGCGCGCCGTCCGCGCCGGCGAGCGGCTCACCATCTCGCCCGCGACGAACACCCTCGAGGTGGGCGCGATCGACGCCGCCTCGAGCCCCACGTCGACAGCAACCGCCCCTCTCGCAGGCGCCCCGAACGCGGCCGATCCCGGCGCGGCTTCTCCGACCGCAGCCGATCCCGGCCCAGGTGCCTCGATCACGGCCGCTCCAGGCGCGGCTGCCACGAGCGAAGCCGCTCCGGGCGCGGCTGCGCCCTCGACGAGCGGGCCGTCTGCGAGCGCCCGCGCCCCGGACGCCGGGGCGGCCGCGCTGGAAGGGCAAGCAGGCGGCGAGGGCTCGGTCGCTCCCCTGCCCGCGCGCCGAGAGACGCCGTCGTGGCGCGCCCTGGCGCTCGAGGCCAGGTACAGGGACGCCCTGGCCGCCGCGGAGGGCGAGGGCTTCGACGCGATCTGCGACGCCGCGAGCGCGAGCGATCTGCACGCGCTCGGCGACGCGGCCCGGCTCGGCGGGAGCCCGGCGCGCGCCGCCCAGGCCTTCGCGTCCCTCCGCGCCCGGTTCCCCAGCTCGCCCGAGGCCGCGTCGACGGCGTTCATCCTGGGGAGGATCGCCCAGGACCAGAGCAAGGACCACGCGGCCGCCGCGCGCTGGTTCGCCCGGTACCTGAACGAGCAGCCGGCGGGCGCGTTCGCCGCGGATGCCGCGGGGCGCCTCGTCGAGGCGGAGGACAGGCGGGGCGACGAGGCGGGCGCCCGAAGGGCGGCCGAGCAGTACCTCGCCGCTCATCCGGGCGGCTCGCACGCGGGGTACGCGAAGCACGTGCTCGCGCGCGGATCGAAGGCGGTCCCCCCCGGGCGCTCGCCTGGCAGGCCCGTCCCCCCCGGAGGCTCGCCCGGCGAGCCGGGCCCCGCCGCCGAGCCTCCCTCGCCGTGAGACGCCGCGCCGCGACGCTCCTCTCCCTCGCCTTCCTCGCCGGGGCCACGCTCGCGGCAGGGGCCGCGCTCGCGCAGGGCGCGCGCGCCGACGAGACCCGGACCGAGGCCCCCTCGACCATCGCCGTCCTCTGCGCCCCCGGCGATCGCTTCGGCCTGCGGATCGTGGCCGAGATCGAGTCGCTGGGCTTCCGGGCGGAGCGCCTCGACCCCGCGGCCGAGCCGGCGTCGCGCGCGTCCCTCGAGGCCTCGGCGCGCGAGGTGAGCGCCATCGCCGCGATCCGCGCCGTCCCCTCCGAGCGCGGCGTCGAGGTCTGGATCGCCGACCGGGTGACCGGCAAGACCGTCCTCCGCGAGATGGCGGACGACGGCGGCACGCCCGACGACGACGCCGCGCTCGCGCTCCGCGCTGTCGAGCTCCTGCGCGCCAGCCTCCTCGAGGCCGGCCTGCCCGCGCCCCCGCCCGGAGAGGTGCCCGCGACGCCCGAGATCCGCGAGAAGCTGCGGGTCCGCGCGCCGGACACGCTGCCCGCGCCCGCCCGGAGGCCGCCGGCGCTCCGCCTCTCGCTCGCTCCCGGTGCGCTGCTGAGCCCAGGCGGCTTCGGCGCGGCGGTCAGCATCGACGTCGGCCTCTCCTGGCTGCCGAGCGAGCACGCCGGCGCGATCGCGTTCGCCGCGATCCCGGTCAGCGCCCACCAGATCGAGCGATCGCAAGGCACCGCCGAGCTCTCCGTCCTGCTCGCCGGCGGGGGCGCGCGCTTCCAGCTGGCCCCGCGCGGCAGCCCGTGGACGGCCTCGGCGGATCTCGGCTTCTCGGCCGTGCTGCTCTGGAGCACCGGGGTGGCCAGCAAAGGCTTCCGCTCGAGCGCAGCCGCCGCGGTGACCGCCAGCCCCTTCGCGGGCGCCGGCCTCTCCTTCGCCCTGACCCCCACGTTCCGCCTGCGCGCCGACGCCCTCGCCAGCGTCCTCGTCGAGGGCGTCTCCGTCCGGTTCGTCGACCGAGAGACAGCCACCTGGGGCAAACCGTTCATCCTGTCTTCAGCCGGCATCGAGATCGATCTGATTTTGTGAGCCGCCGTCGCGCGCCGGAGGGACTTCACCTCTGGAACCTGGCCTGGAGGTCGTTCGAATGAAACGATGGTTGATGGTCCTCGGAGCGATGGCGGTGATGAACAGCGGATGTGACGAGTTCATCTTCAATCCCATTCAAAATGGGGGTTGGGAGAGCCCCCCGGGCCCCGTCGTGCCCGACGACGGCGATGAGGAGGAGGACGATGATGCGGACGACGATGACGTGGACGACGTGGACGACGGCGCCTCGGGCATCCACGCCATCGCGCAGGAGACCCCGGAAGGGCTCGTCCTGTACTTCAGCAACGCTGTCGAGCAGTGCGCCCAGCCCGTGATCGATCTCAAGGTCGGCGTCAACTGTGACAAGGCAGGGATCTGGCAATTCATCCTGACGATCCCGCCCGAGCTCAACAAGCCAGGCCTCATCGATCTCCACGCCATGCAGATCTTCTTTTCCAAATCCGTGATCTTCTCCAATTGCGGTGGAGGGAGCGGCGGGGGCATCGGCCATTGGGGCACGCTCGAGATCGTCAGCAGCGACGAGACCTCGCTGTTCGTGAAGGTGCGCGGCGCGGGCGACCAGCACTGGCCGGTCGACGGCGATCACACGGTCCAGCGCTGCGGCACATAACGCCACGGTCGCACGACGGCTGGCCGCCAGGCTCCGGCAGAAACGGCACAGCGCGCCCGCGCGGCAGGCGCCGGGGGATCCTCCGCGGATTCCCTCCCTTCCCCCTCGTCATCGCAGGCGAGCCGGCGCGAAGGCACCCCGCCATTTCCCATGGCGGAGCGCGGCGCTTTTGGCAACATGCACCGACGCTCGACGCCTCGGAGGCCGCCGCACTGGCCTTCGAAGACCCTCCTATGGCCGATAGTCCACGCTACCTCGTGATCGAGGTCCTGCACGACGGGCCCGAGACGATCCTCTACCGAGCCCGGCGCGAGGAGGACGGCCGGCCGGTGGTGCTCAAGGTCCTGCGGCGCGACCACGCGAGCCCGCGCGCCCTCGGCCGGCTGCGCCACGAGCACGACGTCGCCAGGGCGCTCGACTCGACGGCCATCGTCAAGGCCCACGGGATCGAGGCGTTCCGGGATCAGATGACCCTGGTCCTGGAGGACTTCGGCGGCCGCTCGCTCGACCGGCTCATCCAGGGGCCGACGCCGCTCGAGCGCTTCTTCCCCCTCGCCCTCCGCCTCTCCGGCGCGCTCGCCGAGCTGCATCGACACCACGTCATCCACAGGGACATCAAGCCCCAGAACCTGCTCTACAACCCCGACACCGGGGAGGTGAAGATCACCGATCTCGGGATCGCCTGCCTCTCACCCCGCGAATGCCACGCCGCCTCCCACGACGGGCTCATCGCGGGGACGCTGGCGTACATGGCGCCCGAGCAGACGGGCCGGATGAACCGCTCCACCGATGAGCGGACCGACCTGTACTCCCTCGGCGTCACGTTCTACGAGCTGCTCACCGGCGCCTTGCCCTTCCAGGCGAGCGATCCCGTGGAATGGGTGTATTGCCACGTCGCCCTCCACCCATCCCCGCCCCACGCGCTCGTCCCCTCGATTCCCCCGCAGCTGTCGGCGGTCGTGCTCAAGCTGCTCTCCAAGTCCGCCGAGGATCGCTACCAGAGCGCGCTCGGCCTGCAGCGCGACCTCGACGAGTGCTTCGCCAGGTGGCAGGCGAGCGGGGCGATTCCGCCCTTCCCGCTCGGCGAGCGCGATCTCTCCGATCGATTCCAGATCCCGCAGCGGCTCTACGGCCGCGAGCGCGAGATCGAGGCGCTGCTCGCCGCGTTCGAGCGCGTGGTCGCGAGCGGCCGCCCCGAGCTCGTGCTCGTGTCGGGCTACTCGGGTGTCGGCAAGTCGTCGCTCGTCGCCGAGCTGCGCGGGCCGGTGGTGCGCGAGCGGGGCTTCTTCCTCTCCGGCAAGTTCGATCAGCTGAGGCGCGACGTCCCTTACCACGCCTTCCTCCAGGCGTTCCGGGCGCTCTTGCGGGAGATCCTGTGCGTGAGCGACGAGGAGCTCGTGCGCTGGCGAGAGCGCCTCCGGGAGGCCGTCGGCGCGACCGGCGCGCTGCTCGCCGGCGTGCTCCCCGAGCTCGCGCTGCTCCTCGGCCCGCAGCCGCCCGCGCCGGAGCTCCCGGGCGTCGAGGCCCGGCACCGGTTCCACGCGACGCTCCAGCGCTTCGTGGCGGCGTGCGTCCAGAAGGAGCACCCCATGGTGCTCTTCCTCGACGACCTGCAATGGGCCGACGCCGGCAGCCTCCAGCTGCTCGAGCAGCTCATCACCTACACCGAGACCGAGCACCTCCTGCTCATCGGCGCTTACCGCGACAACGAGGTCGGCCCGGCGCACCCGCTGCCGCTCATGCTGGCCGAGGTGCAGAAGCGCGGCGCCGCCGTCTCCGAGCTCGTCCTCGCGCCGCTCTCCGCCGCCGACGTCGGGGCGCTCGTCGCGGGGGCGGTCCACGCCGCGGCCGAGCGCGCCGAGCCGCTCGCGCGGCTCGTCCACGAGAAGACCGGCGGCAACCCCTTCTTCGCGATCCAGTTCCTCTTCGAGCTGCACCAGGAAGGCCTCATCACCTTCGACGCGAAGGCGGGCGCCTTTCGCTGGGACATCGCCGCGATCCGCGGCAAGGGCTTCACCGACAACGTCGTCGATCTGATGGTGGGCAAGCTGAAGCGGCTCCCCGTCCCGACGCAGGACGCGCTCAAGCTCGCCGCGTGCCTCGGCGCCAGCCTGGACCTCGACACCCTCGCGCTCGTCGCGAGCCGCCCGGCAGCCGAGCTCGACGAGGCGCTCGCCGAGGCCGTGCGCGAGGGGCTGCTGCTCCGCCGGGGCTCGGGCTACCGCTTCCTCCATGACCGGGTGCAGCAGGCCGCCCACGCGCTCATCCCCGCCGGACAGCTCGCCGAGGTGCACCTCTGCATCGGCCGGCTGCTCCTGAAGGGCCAGCGCGAGGAGGCGCTCTTCGACGTCGTGGGGCACCTCAACCGCGGCGCCGCGCTCATCCGTTCCCAGGCCGAGCGCGACGAGCTCGCCGCGCTGAACCTCCGCGCCGGCAGGAAGGCCAAGGCCGCCGCGGCCTTCCAGTCCGCCGCCGCGCTCTTCGCCGCGGGCCTCTCCCTGCTCGCGCCGGGCTGCTGGGAGGCGCGGCACGATCTGACCTACGATCTGACCTTCGAGCGCGCGCACGCCGCGTACATCACCGGCGGCTTCGACGAGGCCGAGCGGCTGCTGCAAGCGCTGACGGACCACGCGAGGACCGAGGCCGAGCGAGCCGCGGCCGTCGAGCTCGCCATCGCCCTGAGCGTGACCCGCGGGCAGTCCGCCCGCGCGGTGGAGATCGGGCTCTCGTTCCTCCGCTCCTGCGACATCGACCTGTCGATCCCGCTCACCGAAGCGCGGCTCGCCGAGGAGACCGAGGGCGTCTGGCAGACCCTGGGCGATCGGGTGATCGAGGGCCTGATCCACCTGCCTCCCATGACGCACCCGACGTGCAAGATCGCGATGAACGTCCTGGCGAGCGTGTCTGTCCCCGCGTACTTCGTGCACCCGAACCTGAACTACCTCGTCGTCGCGCGCATGGTGAAGCTCAGCCTGCAGCACGGCAACGCCGCGAGCTCGCCTCACGCTTATGCGGCCTTCGCGAAGGTGATCGGCCCGAAATACGGGCGATACCAGGAGGGATATCTGTTCGGCAAGCTCGGTCATGACCTGGTGGAGCGGGACAACCTCCTCGCCATGAAGGCCATGGTCTTTTCCTTGTTCGGCAATATGATCATCTTCTGGAAGCGCCATTACCGAGAGACGTACCCGTACACGCGCGCCGGCTTCAACGCCGCGATCGAGACCGGCAACCTGAACGACGCGTGTTTCCTCTGCATCTGGGCCCCGCTGTTCCCGCTGCTCGCCGGCGAGCCGCTGGAGGACGTCCTCCGCGAGGTCGAGGAGCGCCTCCGCTTCGTGCGCAAGACCGGATACGAGTTCGTCTACAACATCCTCCTGAGCGCCTACGCGCTGGTCCAGGCGCTGCGAGGCAGGCCGGCCCGGCTCCCGATGATGGATGGATCCGAGCTGGATCCCGGCGCGTTCGAGGCGCGGCTGCCTCCCGGGGACACGGACGGCATGCTCGGCTTCTCCTGCAGCCTGAAGGCCCAGGGGCTGTTCTTGCTCGGCTCCCCCGGGGAGGCGCGCGAGGCGACGCGCCGGGTGATCGTCGACAGGCCCTGGAGGACCGCCCCGCAGGCGCTCGTGGCGGAGGACTTCTATTACCACGCGCTCGCGCTCGCGGCGCTCGTCGACGACGACGACGCGCACAGCCCGCGCGAGGCGCCGCCGTCGCCGGAGCGGGAGCTGCCGGACGGGCTGCTCGACTGCGAGCGGCAGCTCGGCGAGTGGGCCAGCAACGGCCCCGACAACTACCTCCACAAACACGCCCTGGTCCGCGCCGAGATCGCCCGGCTCCGCGGGCAGGAACCGGAGGCGGCCCGGCTCTACGAGCAGGCCGCGTCGGCCGCGCGGGAGGGCGGCTTCGTCCAGCACGAGGCCATCGCCTGCGAGCTCGCCGCGGCGTTTTACCGCGCGTGCGGCCTCACCACCGCCGCCGACGCCCACCTCCAGAAGGCGCGCGCCGCCTACTTCCGCTGGGGCGCCCACGCCAAGGTCGAGCAGCTCGACCAGCGGTATCCCTTCCTCGTCGAGCGAAAGCCGATCGCCCCCACCGTCACCTTCGCCGTACGCGCCGAGCAGTTCGACGTCCTCTCCGTCGTCAAGGCCTCTCAGAGCATCTCCGGCGAGCTCAAGCTCCCGCGCCTGCTCGAGATGCTCCTGCGCACGGTGATCGAGCACGCGGGCGCCGAGGAAGGCTACGTGCTCCTGGCCCGCGAAGATCGCCTGTCGACCGCGGCGGCGATCGCCGCGTCCGGGGGCGCCGCGCGGCTGCTCGACGCGGGCGAGGCCGCGGCGGCCGCGCTGCCGCAGTCCATCCTCAACTACGTTCGCCGCAGCCACGAGCGCGTGCTGCTCGACGACGCCGCCGGGAGGCACCCTTTCCTCGAAGAGGAGTATTTCACGCGGAAGAAGCCGAGGTCGGTGCTGTGCCTGCCCATCGTGCGCCAGGCGCGGCTGATCGGCGTGCTCTACCTGGAGAACCGCCTCGTGGCGGGGGCGTTCACGCCCGGGCGGCTCACCGTGCTCGAGCTGCTCGCGTCGCAGTCGGCCATCTCGCTCGAGAACGCCATGCTCTACGCCGATATCGAGCAGGAGAACGCCGAGCGGCGCCGGGCGGAGCGCGAGCTCCGCGGGAGCCAGGCCACGCTCCAGGCCATCATCGACAACTCCGCCGCGGCCATCTTCCTCAAGGATCGCGACGGCCGGCACCTGCTCGCCAACCGCGGGGTGAGCCGCGCCCTCGGCAGGCCGCTCGATCAGATCATCGGAAAGACGAGCGCCGAGCTCCTGCCTGCCGCGCGCGCCGTGGCGCTGGACGCGCACGACCGGCTGGTGCTCGACAGGGGCGAGCCGCTCGAGTTCGAGGAAGAGCTGATCATGGAGGACGGGCCGCACACCTACCTGTCGGTCAAGTTCCCGCTCGGCGAGGACGTGATGCCCGGCGTGATCTGCGGCGTCTCCACCGACATCACCCAGCGCAAGCGGGCCGAGCTGGCCGAGCGCTTCCTCGCCGAGGCGAGCCGCAAGCTCATGGCCCTCGGCTACGGCGCCACCCTCGACAGCGTCGCGCAGCTCGCCGTGCCCGAGCTGGCCGACCAGTGCGTCGTCGACGTGCGCCTCGATCCGGACGCTCCGGAGCGCACGGCCACCGCGGGCGTGCCCGCCGAGCTCGCGGGGGCGGTGCTCGACGCGCTCCAGCCGCTCTCGGCGGCGTCGCTGCAACGCCCCGAGGTGGGTGACGTCGGCGCCGCGCCCCTCCTCGAGCCGCTCGGCGTTCACTCCTTCCTCCGGGCTCCGCTCCTCGCGCGGGACCGGTGCTTCGGCGTCATGACCCTGCTGGCGACCGCGCCCCGGCGCCGCTACGGCCCCGCCGACCTGTGGCTGGCCCAGGAGCTGGCGAGCCGCGCCGCCCTCACCCTCGACAACAGCCGCCTGTTCACCGAGGCCCAGGAGGCCATCGAGCGCCGCGACGAGTTCCTCCTCGTCGCATCGCACGAGCTCAAGACCCCGCTCACCTCGCTCAAGATGCAGGCCCACCTCCTCGGCCGGCTCCTGCCCCGCTTCCAGCGCGCCGAGGTCGCTCCGGAGCGCATCGACGCCGCGATCCAGGTCCTGAACCGCCAGATCGCGCGCCTCGCCCACCTGATCAACGAGCTGCTCGACGTCACCCGCCTCAACGCCGGCCGGCTCACCCTCGCGCGCGCGCCCCTCGACCTGGCGGCCCTGACGCGCGAGGTCGTCGAGCGGATGCACCAGCAGCTCACCGACGCCCGCTGCCGCACCCAGCTCGAGCTGGAAGGGCCCGTGATCGGGGACTGGGACGCTTCTCGCATGGAGCAGGTCCTCATCAACCTGCTGTCCAACGCGATCAAGTACGGCGCGGGGGCCCCCGTTCACGTCGTCGTGCGCGGCGATGGCGACCGCGCGCTGCTCGTCGTCCGCGATCACGGCATCGGCATCGCGCAGGCCGACCAGGCCAGGATCTTCGAGCGCTTCGAGCGCGCCGTCTCCGTCCGCAACTTCGGCGGCCTCGGCCTCGGCCTCTACATCGTCCGCTGGATCGTCACCTCCCACGGCGGCACCATCCGCGTCGAGAGCAAACCGGGCGCGGGCGCCGCGTTCATCGTCGAGCTCCCCTTGCGCCCGACCGAGGCGGAGACGGACGTCCAGGGCGCCTCCCTCGCATCGACATAGCATCGACGTTCACAGGGGCCCCCCCGGGGCGACCGGTGCATGCGCTCTCCAGGCGAGCCGGCGCGAGGGCATGCCGCCATTTCCCGTGGCGAAGCACGCCGCTTTTGGCACCATCAGGCCAGACGCCGACGCCTTCGGAGGCGGCTCCGGCTGCCGACGATCTTGCCCATGCCAGAAAGTCCGCGCTACCTCGTGGTGGGGGTCCTGCACCAAGGTGCGGAGACGATCCTCTACCGAGCGCGGCGCGCGGAGGACGGCCGGCCGGTGGTGCTCAAGGTCCTGCGGCGCGACCACGCGAGCCCGCGCGCCCTCGGCCGGCTGCACCACGAGCACGAGCTCGCCAGGGCGCTCGACACGACGGCCGTGGTCAAGGCCCGCGCGATCGAGGTGTTCGGCGATCAGGTGGCGCTGGTCCTGGAGGACTTCGGCGGCCGCTCGATCGACCGGCTGCTCGATGGCGACGGGCCCATGCGCCCGATGCGGCCGATGTGCGGGATGTCGATCGAGCGCTTCGTCCCCCTCGCCCTCCGCCTGACCGACGCGCTGGCCGAGCTGCACCGCCATCGCATCATCCACAAGGACATCAAGCCCCAGAACCTGCTCTGCAACCCCGACACCGGGGAGGTGAAGATCACCGATCTCGGCATCGCCTGCCTGCTGCCCCGCGGGTCCCAGGACCTCGCCCGCGACGGGCTCATCGAGGGCACGCTCGCCTACATGGCGCCGGAGCAGACAGGCCGGATGAACCGCTGGATCGACGAGCGGACCGACCTGTACTCCCTCGGCGTCACCTTCTACGAGATGCTGACGGGCGCGCTGCCGTTCCAGGCCAGCGATCCCGTCGCGTGGGTGCATTGCCACATCGCCCAGGCGCCGCGGCCGCCCCACGCGCTCGTCCCCTCGATTCCCCCGCTCCTGTCGGCGGTCGTGCTCAAGCTGCTCTCCAAGGCGGCCGAGGAGCGGTACCAGAGCGCGCTCGGCCTGCGCCACGATCTCGACCGGTGCTCTTCCCAGCTGCGGGCGACCGGCGCGATCGAGCCGTTCCCGCTCGGGGAGCGCGACCTCTCCGACCGGTTCCGGGTCCCGCAGCGGCTCTACGGCCGCGAGCGCGAGATCGAGGCGCTGCTCGCCGCGTTCGAGCGCGTGGTCTCGAACGGCCGGCCCGAGCTCGCGCTCGTGTCGGGTTACTCGGGCATCGGCAAGTCCTCGCTCGTCGCCGAGCTGCACAGGCCCGTCGTGCGCGAGCGCGGCGCCTTCCTCTCCGGCAAGTTCGAGCAGCTGAAGCGCGACGTCCCTTACCACGCCTTCCTCCAGGCGTTCCGGGCGCTCTTGCAGGAGATCCTGTGCGCGAGCGAGGAGCAGCTCGAGCGCTGGCGAGAGCGCCTCCGCGAGGCCGTCGGCCAGGACGGCGGTCTGCTCGCCGACGTGCTCCCCGAGCTCGCCCTGCTCCTCGGCCCGCAGCCCCCCGTGCCCGAGCTCCCGCCCACCGAGGCGCAGGGCCGGCTGCACGCGGCGCTCCAGCGCCTCGTCGCGGCGTGCGCCCGGAACGAGCACCCCGTCGCGCTCTTCCTCGACGATCTGCAATGGGCCGACGCGGCCAGCCTCCTCTTGCTCGAGCAGCTCGCCACCTACACCGGGTCCGAGCACCTCCTGCTGATCGGCGCCTACCGCGACAACGAGGTAGGCCCCGCGCACCCGCTCCGGCTCACGCTGGCCGAGGTGCAGAAGCGCGGCGCCGCCGTCTCCGAGCTCGTCCTCGCGCCGCTCTCCGCCGCCCACGTCGGGGCGCTCGTCGCCGAGGCGGTCCACGCCCGGACCGAGGAGGTCGAGCCGCTCTCCCGGCTCGTCCACGAGAAGACCGGCGGCAACCCCTTCTTCGTCCTCCAGTTCCTCTTCGAGCTGCACCAGGAAGGTCTCATCACCTTCGACGCCGAGCGGCGCGTATGGCGATGGGACATCGCCGCCATCCACGACAAGGGGTTCACCGACAACGTCGTCGAGCTGATGGTGGGCAAGCTCAAGCGGCTCTCCCTCCCGGCGCGGGACGCGCTCAAGCTCGGCGCCTGCCTCGGCAGCAGCCTGGACCTCGACACCCTCGCGATCGTCGCGCGAAGGTCGGCGGAAGCGCTCCGGGGCGCGCTCGAGGAGGCCGTGCGGGAGGGGCTGCTGCTCCGCCGGGACTCTGGTTATCGCTTCCTCCATGACCGGGTGCAGCAGGCCGCGTATTCGCTCATCCCGACCGAGCAGCTCGCCGAGGTGCACCTGCGCATCGGCCAGCTGCTCGTGAAGGCCCAGCGCCCTGGCGAGCGCGACGAGTCGCTCTTCGACGTCGTCGGCCACCTCAACCGCGGCGCCGCGCTCCTCCGCTCCCAGGTGGAGCGGGACGATCTCGCCGCGCTGAACCTCCGCGCCGGCAGGAAGGCCAAGGCCGCCGCGGCGTTCCAGTCCGCCGCCGCGCTCCTCGCCGCGGGCCTCTCCCTGCTCGCGCCGAGCCGCTGGGAGGCGCGGCACGAGCTGACCTACGAGCTGACCTTCGAGCGCGCGCACGTCGCGTACATCACCGGCGGCTTCGACGAGGCCGAGCGGCTCCTCGAAGAGCTCATGGAGCGCGCGAGGACCAGGACCGAGATGGCCGCCGCCGTCGAGCTCGCCGTCGCGCTGAACGTCACCCGAGGGCGGCACGCTCGCGCGGTGGAGATCGGGCTCGGGTGGCTCCGCGCCTGCGACATCGCGCTTCCGCTCTGCCCCAGCGACGCGCAGGTCGACGAGGAGACCGAGCACGTCTGGCGGGACCTGGGCGATCGCGCGATCGCGGACCTGGTCCACCTGCCCCGCATGACGCGTCCGGAGATCGAGAGCGCGATGGGCGTGCTGAACGGGGTGTCCCTCCCCGCGTTCTTCATGGACGCGAACCTGCACTACCTCATCGTCCTGCGCATGGTCCAGCTCAGCCTGCGCCACGGCAACGCCGACAGCTCCTCCAACGCGTACACCTTCTTCGCGAGGGTGATCGGCCCGAGGTACGGGCGGTATCAGGAAGGATATCTGTTCGGCAAGCTCGGTCACGACCTGGCGCAGAGGAGCGGCCTCCTCACCACGAGATCGGTGGTGCTCACCATGTTTGGACAGCACATCGTCTTCTGGACGCGCCATTACCGAGAGACGTATCCGTACACGCGCGCCGGCTTCAGCGCCGCGGTCGAGTCCGGCAACCTGAACGACGCCTGCTACAACTGCATGTGGGCCGAGATCTTCCCGCTGCTCTCCGGGGAGCCGCTGGAGGACGTGCTCCGCGCGGTCGAAGAGCGCCTCGGCTTCGTGCGCAGGGCCGGCTACGCGTTACCGCACCGCGTCCTCTTCAGCATCTACGCCATGATCCAGGCGCTGCGCGGGAGGCCGGCGCGCCTCTCGGCGGTGGACGGCTCGGCGCTGGATCCGCCGGCCTTCGAGGCGTCGCTCGAGGAAGGGGATCCTCCGCTCGTCCGCGCCATCCATTACAACTTGAAGGCGCAGGCGCGCTTCCTGATCGGCCCTCCCGGAGCGGCGTTCGCCGCGGTGACCCGCGGGCGCGCCGAGCACCCCTACAAGGTCGAGTCGAACGTCATCATCGCCGAGAGCTTTTATTACCTCGCGCTCTCGCTCGCGGCCCTCTCCAGCGAGGCGCATGCGGCGCGGCCCGCCCCGCGGGGGGACCTCCCCGAGGAGCTGCTCGACTGCGAGCGGCAGCTCGGCGCCTGGGCCAGGAGCTGCCCCGAGAACTTCCTCCACAAGCACGCCCTGGTCCGCGCCGAGATCGCCCGGCTCCGCGGGCAGGAACCGCAGGCGATGCGGCTCTACGAGCAAGCCATCTCCTCGGCGCGGGAGAACGGCTTCGTCCAGCACGAGGCCATCGCCTGCGAGCTCGCCGCGGGGTTCTACCGCGCGTGCGGCCTCTCCACGTCCGCCGACGCCTACCTGCGAGAGGCCCGCGCCGGCTATTTTCGCTGGGGCGCCCACGCCAAGGTGGAGCAGCTCGACCAGCGCTACCCCCACCTCGCCCCGCGCAAGCCGATCGCGCCCACCGTCACCTTCGCCGTGCGGGCCGAGCAGTTCGACGTCCTGTCGGTCGTCACCGCCTCTCAGAGCATCTCCGGCGAGCTCAAGCTCCCGCGCCTGCTGGAGATGCTGCTGCGCATCGTGGTCGAGCACGCGGGCGCCGGAGAGGGGGTCGTGCTCCTGGTCCGGGAGGATCGCCTGTCGATCGCGGCGGCGATCTCGACGTCGCGCTCGACGTCCGGCAGCGCGGCGCGGCTGCTCGACGCGGGCGAAGCGGCGGCGACCGCGCTGCCGCAGTCGGTCCTCAACTACGTTCGCCGCAGCCACGAGCGCGTGCTGCTCGACGACGCCGCCGGGCGGCACCCGTTCTCGGAGGACGCCTATTTCAAGCAGCGGGGGGCGGGATCGGCGCTGTGCCTCCCGATCGTGCGGCAGGCGCGGCTGCTCGGCCTGCTCTACCTGGAGAACAGGCTCATCACCGGGGCGTTCACGCCCGGGCGGCTCACCGTGCTCGAGCTGCTCGCCTCGCAATCGGCCATCTCGCTCGAGAACGCCATCCTCTATGCCGACATCGAGCAGGAGAACGCCGAGCGGCGCCGGGCGGAGCGGGAGCTCCAGGCCAACCAGAAGACGCTCCAGGCCATCGTCGACAACTCCGCTGCATCCATCTACCTCAAGGATCGCGACGGCCGGTATCTGCTCGCCAACTGCCACGCGGAGAGCGCCGTCGGGCTGCCGCGCCATGAGCTGCTCGGAAAGACCGACGCCGAGGTCTTTCCTGCTTCGACCGCCGAGCTGCTCCGTGACAACGACAGGAAGGTGCTCGACGCGGGCGAGCCGCTGCAGTGCGAGGAGGAGATCTTGCTGAACGACGGGCCGCACACCTTCCTGTCGGTCAAGTTCCCGCTCGGCGAGCGGGTCATGCCCGGCGTGCTCTGCGGCATCTCCACCGACATCACCCAGCGCAGGCGGGCCGAGCTCGCCGAGCGCTTCCTCGCCGAGGCGAGCCGCAAGCTCATGGCCCTCGGCTACGGCGCCACCCTCGACAGCGTCGCGCAGCTCGCCGTGCCCGAGCTGGCCGATCAGTGCGTCATCGACGTCGACCTCGCTCGCGGCGCCCCGGGACACACGATCGCCACGGGCGCGCCCGCCGAGCTCGCGGGGGCGGTGCTCGACGCGCTGCAGCCGCTCTCGGCGGCGTCGCTGCAACGCCCCGAGGTGGGCGACGTCCGCGCCGCGCCCCTCCTCGAGCCGCTCGGCGTTCACTCCTTGCTCCGCGCTCCGCTCCTCGCGCGCGACCGGTGCTTCGGCGTCATGACCCTGCTGGCGACCGCGCCCCGGCGCCGCTACGGCCCCGCCGACCTGTGGCTGGCCCAGGAGCTGGCGAGCCGCGCCGCGCTCGCCCTCGACAACAGCCGCCTGTTCGCCGAGGCCCAGGAGGCCATCGAGCGCCGGAACGAGTTCCTCCTCGTCGCCTCGCACGAGCTCAAGACCCCGCTCACCTCGCTCAAGATGCAGGCCCACCTCCTCGCCCGGCTCCTGCCCCGCTTCCAGCGCGCCGAGGTCGCTCCGGAGCGCATCGACGCCGCGATCCAGGTCCTGAGCCGCCAGATCGCGCGCCTCGCCCACCTGGTCAACGAGCTGCTCGACGTCACCCGCCTCAACGCCGGCCGGCTCACCCTCGCGCGCGCCCCCCTCGACCTGGCGGCCCTGACGCGCGAGGTCGTCGAGCGGATGCACCAGCAGCTCGACGACGCCTGCTGCCGCACCCAGCTCGAGCTGGAAGGGCCTGTGGTGGGCAACTGGGACGCTTCTCGCATGGATCAGGTCCTCATCAACCTCCTGTCCAACGCGATCAAGTACGGCGCCGGGGCCCCCATTCACGTCGTCGTGCGCGGCGATGGCGATCGCGCGCTGCTCGCCGTCCGCGATCACGGCATCGGCATCACGGAGACCGACCAGGCCAGGATCTTCGAGCGCTTCGAGCGCGCCGTCTCTGCCCGCAGCTTCGGCGGCCTCGGCCTCGGCCTCTACATCGTGCGGTGGATCGTCACCTCCCACGGCGGCACCATCCGCGTCGAGAGCGAGCCGGGCGCGGGCGCCGCGTTCATCGTCGAGCTCCCCTTGCGCCCGGCCGAGGCGGAGACGGCGGCCGAGGGCGCAGGCCAAGGAGAAGGCGCCCTGCTCCCATCGGCCTAGGCGCTCACGCGCTCACGACAGCACTCCCCGGGCCCTTTGCCGGCTCGCGCGACGGCGCTGACAGGCGCTTTGCTCCTCTGATAGGGTGGTCCTCCTAGGAGACTGCCATGCCTCGCTTGAACCAGATCATCGCCATCGAGAAGGGCGTCAAGGCCCGCTCCCACCAGCGCCTCACCGAGGCGCACCACGCGCTGCAGAAGCCGGCGTTGCTCTCCGGGATCTCGCGCACCTACCGGTCGAAGGACGAGGAGGGCGAGCAGCTCCCGCCCGAGGCGACGAGGGTGCAGGCGAAGGCCGAGGACATCATCCGGAGCACCGCCGACATCCTGGGCGAGCTCTTCGACGTCACGGCCACCAAGGACTATGCGAACTGCAAGGCCCGCGCGGACGTGGTCGTCGACGGCAAGGTGCTCCTCGCGGGGACGCCCGTGACTTACCTGCTCTTCCTGGAGAAGCAGCTCGTCGACATGAACACCTTCATCAAGAAGCTGCCGGTGCTCGACGCGTCGGAGAGCTGGACGTTCGATCCCTCCGCGGACTCCTGGGCGACGGAGCCGGTGCAGACGGCGCGGACCAAGAAGATCCCGCGCAACCACGTCAAGGCCGAGGCGACGGACAAACACCCGGCGCAGGTGGAGGTCTATCACGAGGACGTGGTCGTCGGTTACTGGAAGACAGTCAAGTTCTCGGGCGCGCTGCCAGCGCGGCGCATCAACGAGCTGCTCGATCGCGTGGAGAAGCTGCAAAAGGCGGTCAAGTTCGCCCGCGAGGAGGCGAACAACCAGACGGTCGAGGAGCAGAAGGTCGGCGCCGCCGTCCTCGGGTTCCTCTTTGGCGCCTGACGCGTGCCTGACGCGTGCCTGACGCGCACCTGACGCTCGCCGCCCCGGCCCCGGCCCCGGCCCCGGCCCCGGCCCCGGCCCCGGCCGCGCTTGCGCCGCGGCCGCCGGAGCGATATCGTGGCCGCGGAGTGCAAGTTGAAGCTCAAGCTCAGCTTGATGGGCACGGCGCCCAAGCGCAGGTTCGAATCCTGCCCCCGCCACCTCATTTTCTCTCGCGGCGGGGTAGCCCAGCTCGGAAGAGGCAGCGCCGGCCCGTTCAATGGTCTCAAGCTCTCACTCCAGGCTCGAGCATTCGCCGCCGATCACCCAATCGAACGGGAGGAGGCTTGAATCGTCGGATGCTGGTTCAATTCCAGCCTGGCCAGCCCGCGCCGCGGTGAGGCGTCGCCTCTCCTCGCGCGGCGCCGGGGCGCTCCCGCCCCGGCGCGCGGTCCATGATGGCCGGTAGTTCAATGGCAGAACACGGCGGTGTAAGGACTGACCTTCGACCTTAAACGTGTGGGTGTGCGCAGATGGCGGCAAACCGAGGCCCGGGGCTAGGCCACAGTCCCGGGTCTCACCTATTTCAGGGGCCTCCGGGTCGGGCGGAGCGCGCCGGCGGCTCAGGCCTTCAGGAGGCGCTCGAACCCTTCGGCCACGAGCCCCTTGAACACGGTCGGCCCCGTCCGGCGGAATCCTAGCTTTTCCAGCACCCTGACCGACGCGACGTTCTCGAGCATCGCGTGCGCGACGAGGCGTGAGAGCCGGAGCTCCTCGACCGCGTACCGGATGCACGCGGCGGCCGCCTCCGTGGCGTAGCCTCTGCCCCAGTGCTCGCGGAAGAAGCGGTACCCGAGGTCCGCGACCTCGAGGTCGTCGTGCCACCTGAGGCCGCACCAGCCTAGCTTTTCCGCCGTCTTCCGGTCCGAGACGATGAACCGGCCCATGCGGAAGTCCTCGAACTGGCGCGCGAGCCGCTCGACGACCGCGCGCGCTTCGTCCTCGCACGCGAACGCGGCATCGCCGGTGTAGCGGACCACTTCGGGATCCGAGTTCAGCTCCATCATGAACGGGACGTCCGACCGCCGGTGGGGGCGGAGGCGCAGGCGCTCCGTCAAGAGGAGGGCGTCGTCGTCGGTGTCGAGGCCGGGCACCCGGCGATGTTACCCGGTCCGCCACGTGTTCGCCATTTCCTGTCGCGTGCGCGGCCGTCTCCTGATTCTCGCGTTGGTGCTCCCTCCGCGCCATTGCGTGCTCCCGTGCGCGAGCTGCTGTCTTTCCACGCGTTCGCCCTGCTCTGCTCTCGATATCTGCAATACCCCGACTTCGCTCGCGGGCGCGCCCTTTCCCCGGCGCGAGCGCGAATCAACGCCGATTGCTCGACACGGATCGCGGCTGTCAACCCCTCCTCAGGGGCTTGGTGAACCGCCCCCATCAACTTAGGATCGCTCCAGACACAGCGGGTTGGCGACTGGAGCCTTCGAGCGCTGGCGGCACCTGGTCACGCCCGCGTCGTGGCGTGGCCTGTCGGGTGCCGCATCGACGAATCGCCCTGACTTTTCGTGCCGGCAATTGGTGGGACTCTCATCGAGAAGTCGGTGCGGGGCACGGGCGGAGATCCGTCCCGGAGTCGGCCTTCGCCCGAATCACTCGCCTGCTGGGCTCCACCTCATCTGAACGCGGCTGTCTGCGGGATCGAGCGCATTGAAGCTCGGAATCGATAGAAAGGCGGAGTCACATGCGAAAGTATCGAGCGAGTGCGGTTTCTGCTGGAATCCTCGCCGGGTTTACCGGAGTGATGGCCAGCGCAGGCGCGAGCTGGGCCGGCGATTCGCGAGACGTCAAGGCGGAGGCCAGGGCGTCCGACGAGGTCGGGCACCACGTACCCGGCAAGGGCAAGGGGTTCGTGGGACAGCAGTTTCAGCAGTATCAGAAGGGGGAGCGCGGTCCCCAGGGGCCCATGGGGCAGCGGGGGCCCGCTGGGCCGCAGGGCGAGCGCGGTCCTCAGGGTCCGCAGGGGCCCAAGGGTGAGCGCGGCGAGCCCGGCCCGCAGGGGACGGCAGGCAGCGCGGGGCTCATCGGTCCCCAGGGCCTCCAGGGCTTCAAGGGCGTCGACGGCGCGCGTGGTCCGCAGGGGCCCAAGGGTGAGCGCGGCGAGCCCGGCCCGCAGGGGCCGGCAGGCGCCGCGGGGATCATCGGTCCCCAGGGCTTCAAGGGCGTCGACGGCGCGCGCGGTCCGCAGGGGCCCAAGGGTGAGCGCGGCGAGCCCGGCCCGCAGGGGCCGGCAGGCACCGCGGGGCTCATCGGTCCCCAGGGCCTCCAGGGCCTCAAGGGCGTCGACGGGGCGCGTGGTCCTCAGGGACCCGCGGGGCCCATGGGTCCCAAGGGCGAGATGGGTCCTCAGGGCCTCAAGGGCGCTGACGGCGCGCGTGGTCCGCAGGGGCCGGCAGGGGCGGTGGGGCTCATCGGCCCCCAGGGCCTCCAGGGCTTCAAGGGCGCTGACGGCGCGCGTGGTCCACAGGGTCCCAAGGGAGCCATGGGTCCCAAGGGCGAGATGGGTCCTCAGGGGCCGGCGGGGCTCATCGGTCCTCAGGGCCTCAAGGGCGCTGACGGCGCGCGTGGTCCGCAGGGACCCGCGGGGCCCATGGGTCCCAAGGGCGAGATCGGTCCTCAGGGGCCGGTGGGGCACATCGGTCCTCAGGGCCTCAAGGGCGCTAACGGCGCGCGTGGTCCGCAGGGGCCGGTAGGGCCCAAGGGCGAGATGGGTCCCCAGGGGCCGGTAGGGCCCAAGGGCGAGATCGGTCCTCAGGGGCCGATGGGGCCCAAGGGCGAGATCGGTCCTCAGGGCCTCAAGGGCGCTGACGGCGCGCGCGGTCCGCAGGGGCCGGCAGGGCCCAAGGGCGAGCGTGGCGAGCGCGGCCTCCAGGGCCCCGCGGGGCTCGTCGGTCCTCAGGGCCTCCAGGGCCTCAAGGGCGCCGACGGCGCTCACGGCCTCAAGGGCGCCGACGGCGCGCGTGGTCCGCAGGGCCCCGCCGGACCCAAGGGCGAGGTCGGCCCCCAGGGGCCGGCCGGACCCAAGGGCGAGCGCGGCCTCCAGGGCCCCGCGGGGCTCGTCGGTCCTCAGGGCCTCCAGGGCCTCAAGGGCGCCGACGGCGCTCACGGCCTCAAGGGCGCCGACGGCGCGCGCGGTCCGCAGGGCCCCGCCGGACCCAAGGGCGAGGTCGGTCCTCAGGGGCCGGCCGGACCCAAGGGCGAGCGCGGCCCCGCGGGGATCGTCGGTCCTCAGGGCCTCCAGGGCCTCAAGGGCGAGCGCGGCCCCGCGGGGCTCGTCGGTCCTCAGGGCCTCCAGGGCCTCAAGGGCGCCGACGGCGCTCACGGCCTCAAGGGCGCCGACGGCGCGCGCGGTCCGCAGGGCCCCGCCGGACCCAAGGGCGAGGTCGGCCCCCAGGGGCCGGCCGGACCCAAGGGCGAGCGCGGCGAGCGCGGCGAGCGCGGCCCCGCGGGGATCGTCGGTCCTCAGGGCCTCCAGGGCCTCAAGGGCACCGACGGCGCTCACGGCCTCAAGGGCGCCGACGGCGCGCGCGGTCCGCAGGGCCCCGCCGGACCCAAGGGCGAGGTCGGCTCCCAGGGGCCGGCCGGACCCAAGGGCGAGCGTGGCGAGCGCGGCCCCGCGGGCCCCGCGGGGATCGCCGGTCTCCAGGGTCTCCAGGGCCTCAAGGGCATCGACGGCGCGCGCGGTCTTCAGGGCCTCACTGGACCCAGGGGCGAGCGTGGCCCCCAGGGGCCGGCCGGAGCGCCTGGGCTCGTGAAGATCCGCGTGGTCTCCGTGACGCGCGAGGCGTCGCCCGCGAGCGCGTCCGTCAACGTCAAGGCGCTCTGCGACGCGGGTGAATTCGTGCTCGGCGGCGGATTCTCGATCTCCGGCAGCGCCCAGGCGACGAGCAGGGTTGTCGAGAACTCGCCGTTCGACCCCACCGAAGGCCGCGCGGGCTGGACATCGACCGCCGTGTTCGAGAGCGGCTTCGGCAAGAAGGCGCAGACGGTGTCGTTGACCACCTACGCCGTGTGCGCCGAGCTGTCCGAGCGCTGATCCCGAAAGACCGGCGGGCCATGCTCGCGTGAGCACGAGCCCATCTGTCGAGCAGCTGTCCCCCGCCCGTCCACCGTGACCGCGAGGGCGGGGGACAGCTGGCTCCGCACCTCACCGGTGCTCCCCACACGCCGCACGCCGCACCGCGGCCCACCGTGCCATCGCCGCACAGCCCCACCTGCCACCCCGCCTGCACAGACCACCGCGGTCCGCCCGTGCTCCCCAGGAGCACGACCCGCGACGCCGCCGGGCCCAGTCGCAGCCCTCCCCTGCACCCCTTACACCGCCGGACCATCGGCCCGCGTTCCCAGGGGACATCATCACCCGCACATTCACCCACAAAAGACGACACCCCTCACCGTCGCGGCATCGAGGGTGCAGATGTCCTGCCGGCACGCGTGAGGCAGCTTGCACGCTTTTCGCATGAATTCCTGCCGGTGGCCTGCATGAACATCGGACTCTTCCACGTTCCGAAAAAAATGCGCGGTTTCCGGCATTTCTACCGGAACATCGGCGTGGCATCGCTGCTGTCCTGGATCAGGGAGAGCCGCCCTGGCACGCACGTGGAGCCGCCGCGACGCTCTTTGTCACAGCTGTTGCCATCTGCCACAGGCGCGATCACACGTAGTCACCGGACGGGCCGATGAAGACATCCCCTCACGTCAATCCAGCGGTACCCAGCATATCGAGGGGACACACAGAGAAATCTCCTCGCTCCGTAGATGCTGTGGTAATTTGCCCCCCTGGGGACGCGGACACGAAGGAGGGGTTTCTCTCAGGTCGGACCACATGCGCCCGAAGCGCACCCCAGAGGGGAACCATGAGCATAGATTACGATATGAAGACCACCGAGCATGCGACGATGACCGGAGCACGCCACGACCGCCTCGTGATCGCACACGTACTGAACTCCTTCCAGGTGGGCGGCGCCGAGCAGGTCGTGGTGGATCTGGCCGCGCTGCAGCGCGCCGCGGGACATGAGGTGATGGTCGTGGGCATCGAGACGAACCCCGACGGGCCGCGCGCGGCGCAGCTCCGGGAGCGCGACGTCGCGGTGCACATGCTGCCGAAGCGCTCCGGCTTCGACCTCAAGCTCCCCGGGAAGCTCGCGGCGTTCTTCGCCAAGCACGGTGTCTCGATCGTGCACTCGCACAATCAGCTGCCGCTCATCTACGCCACGGCCGCGGGCCGGCTGCACCGTGTGCCTGTGTGCCACACGCTGCACGGCGCCATGTTCGATCAGGGGCGCAGGGCGTGGCTGCGGCACATGGCCGCCAGGCTCGCCGACGCGCACGTGGCCGTGTCGCAGTCCACGGCCGACTTCATGCTGAAGCACAAAGAGGTACCGAGCTCGAAGCTTCATGTGGTCTTGAATGGAATCGACCTCTCCCGTTTCAGGCCGGACGCCGCGGCCCGGCACCGCATCCGGGCCGAGCTCGGGATCCCCCAGGACGCGTGGGTCGCCGGGGCGGTCGGCCGCCTGTCGCAGGTCAAGAACCACGCGCTCCTGCTCCGCGCGGCCGCGGGGATCCTGTCGGGCGACTCGGGCAACGCGCGCCTCCTCCTGGTCGGAGACGGGCCGGAAGCCGCCTCGCTGCGCGCCCTCGCCGAAGAGCTCGGCATCAGCGACCGCGTCGTCTTCGCGGGCGAACGGCACGACGTGCCGGGGCTGCTCGCCGCGAGCGACGTCTTCGTCCTGTCGTCGAAGTCCGAGGGTCTGCCGCTCTCCATGGTGGAGGCCATGGCGACCGGGTTGCCGGTGGTCTCGACCGCCGTGGGTGGCATCCCTGCCCTGATCGCCGACGGGGAGACGGGCTTCCTCGTCCCGTCGGACGACGAGGGCGCGCTCGCCGCCAAGCTCGCCGCGCTCAAGGGGGATCCCGTGCAGTCCGCGGCGATGGGCAAGCGCGGAAGGAAGCTCGCGCTGCGGCGCTACTCGGCCGAACGCATGATGGCGAGCTACATGGATATCTACGAGACCCTCCTCGCCCGGCGCGAGTCGGAGCGGCGAGGCGTGCTGCGGCCGAGCGAGCTGCTCGCAGGCCTGAGCGCATAACCCGGCGAGCCGCTCGCAGGCTCGCCCCCATCACCCGGCGAGCCGCTCGCAGGCTCGCCCCCCATCACCCGGCCACACACCCAGGGCGAAACGAAAACACCGTGGCAAGCGCGTCGCCCGCCGCCGCGGGCAGGCCGTCGCCGCCTCGGGCTCGCTTCACGGCACGCGAGGGATCGTCGAGCGCGCGCGCGCGTTCGTCGCGAGCGACGGCGGCGACGAGAGCGCCGCCGCACGGGAAAGCCGCGCCTGGGGACGACCCGAAGGCGGCCGTTCGTCCAGCGCGCAGGGGTCGCGCAGGTCCGTCACCGGCGCGAGCGTGCTCCGGGGTGACGGCACCAGCGTGCTCCGGGGTGACGGCACCAGCGTGCTCCGGGGTGGTGGCACCAGCGTGCTCCGGGGCGGCGGCACCAGCGTGCTCCGGGGTGGCGCGAGCGCGAGCGCGGCATGCGCCTCGCGCACAGCGGCCAGCATCGACCGCGCATCCGGCCAGCGATCCGCCTGCGCGAACTCGAGCGCGCGGTCCACCACCCGCACAACGGCCGGAAACATCGACGGCGCGATCCGCGCGAGCGACGGAATCGGGCAGGTCATCCTCAGGAAGAAGAGCTCGTTGACGGTCGGCGCCTCCTGGACGTATCGGTCCGTCAGCAGCGCGAACATCGTCGCGCCCAGCGCCCAGAGGTCTGTCCGCGCATCGACGAGATCCCAGCGCGCGCGGGCCTGCTCGGGCGGCATGTACGCCGGCGTGCCCATCGCGCGGAGCCCCACGAGGGAGGTTTGCCCCGAGGGGGCCCGCAGGCGCGCGATGCCGAAATCGAGGATCTTCACCCCGCGCTCTCGCGTGAGGAAGATGTTGTCAGGCTTCAGATCCCGGTGAACGACGCCCCTCGCGTGCGCGGCCTCGAGCACCTCCAGGATCTGCTCGCTCACGGAGAGGACCTCGGCCGGCGGGAGCGGGCCCCTCTGCGCCTTCCAGCGCTGGAGGAGGCTCTCTCCCTCGAGGAGCTCCATCACGAGGAACGGCGATCCATCCTCGGTCACGTCGTCCGCGATCACCGCGGCGACCCCCGGGTGATCGAGGGTCTGCGCGATGGCCTTCTCGCGGAGGAACCGCGCGCGATCGCCCCGATCCCTCGCCCGCTCGGGGTGCAGCAGCTTGATCGCGGCCCGCTGGCCCCTGCGGTGCGTCGCGGCATAGACGGCCGCCATCCCGCCGAGGCCGATCAGCGCGTCCAGCCGCCACGCGCCGTTGAGCGACGTTCCCACCCGCGCCTGCGCTCTCTGGACGTGCGTGACATTCTCGAACTCCATCGCTGGTCCTCTCCGTACCTCGAGCCAGCGGCGCCCCCGGCGCTCGCGGCGCGGGAGAGCCACTCTGCTCTGCGTTTCCCGTGTCCCGGCGGCGGCGCTACGATCGAATCCGCGCGCCACGAGGGCAGGCCCGGGTTGCAGCTCGTCGGCACCGCGACCCGCCAGGCCGTCCTGCGTCACCGACACAGGAGCCGCATGGGGTGGGCGCTCTCCAGCAGCACGTCATTTCATGGAAAAGTTCAGCAAAACCCGAGCCACGCCGGCGCACCTGGAGCGCCGCGGTGAACGCGCCACCACGTGTGGCGAATCGCCCCCTTGCGGCAAAATGCCCCGACCCTTGTGGCGTCGCCAGGCGGTCCGCCTCGTCATCGTGAGACTGCCATCGGATGTGCTCGGATGTGCTCGGTATCGTGAGGCCTGGGTTCAGTGGAGGCCCTTCATCGTCGGGTCACCCAGCTTGAACGCCCCCAGCGCTTGCCGGATGAAGGCGGGCACCGAGAGGTAGCTCTCGAGCGCGCCGCAAGCGCGGTTCGAGGAGCATGTGCACGCGTAGAAATCGCTGAAATCGTCGTCGTCCGCGTCGGCGTCCGCCTTGCAGCCGTCCACGCCCTCCCGCAGGACCTCGCCGTCGTCCGCGATGGCGGCGATCGTCGGATCCCACCGCACGATCGGCTGCCCTGTCTCCGGGTTCGGCTTCACCTTGTGCCAGTCCGCCTTGCCGTCGCCGTCGAGGTCGGGCCCCGGCTCGGTGACATACGCCCTGGCCAGGAGCTCATTGCCATACTCCAGGACGCGCGCGCCGATGCCCTTCTGCACGATCTTGCCAAAGACGGTCTCGGTCCCATAGGCCTTCGCCACGAACACCTTCCCGGACGGGTGGTGGAGCTCGATCCGGTCGGGGAAGCCGGGATCGGCGTCTGCCCCGGCCTCCCAGACGTGCATCATGTCCAGCCACTTCTGCTTCTGGTTCTCGGGCAGGTAGAGCAGGGTCCACGCGATGAGGAACTTCTGCTGCTCCCAGCCGATCTGCGGGTCGAGGATGGCGACCTTGGCCGGGGCCCGCGGGTTCCACGGCGCGCTGTCGGGCGCGCCATAGGAGCTGCAGACGATGCTCCCGGCCGCGGGGAAGCAGCTCTCCGGCCCGCTCTCGGCCCACCACGAGGTCCAGCCGAGCGCGCCGGCCGGATACCCGCTCGCGTCCCGGACCGGCCGGCCGCGCTGGTCCGCCTCGACGCGCACGCCCTTGAGGGCGTCGTCGCCCGTGAGGTTGTTGGCGAGCCAGCGGCGGTACCCTTCCGGGAAGACGTCGGCGAGCGAGACCGCCCGGTAGCGCGCGTCGAGGAAGTCGTGCCGCGAGTCGCTGATGAAGTTGTCGACCGACTCGGTCATCAGCATCGACACCCACGCCTTGTCGTAATAGGCCCCGGCGTTCATCGTGTACGACGAGTCGTACTCGCCCTTGTCCGCCGCGAGCGCGTTCTCGAGCGGCTTGCCCCCGACGGCGATATCACCGAAATAGCCCGTCGCGCCGTTCGGGACGACCACCAGCGGCTCCCCGGGATCGCCGAACACGTCGCTCGATGACCGGAGGACGTTGTCCCCGTCCGGCAGGAAGTGCTCCCCCGGCTGCGGGCGCGCCATCTGGAGCGAGAAGTGATCGAACGCGATCCCGGCCGCGAGGGTGTTCTCCTTGAAGAGGCTGTTCGCGGCCTGGACCCAGAACGTGTCGAAATCGTAGCCGCGGTCCAGCGCGAACTCGCGGTAGATGTTCATGATGAGCCCGAGGCCCTTCGCGCCGTCGCGCATCTTCGCGTTGTACCGGTTCAGGGTCCGCTCCGACGCCGCGCGCACGCTGAAGGCCTGCCGGCCGCGGCGGTAGTTGTCGAAGATGTGGTTCACCTCCTGCTGCGTGACGAAGAAATTGAAGAGCTCGTAGGCGTCCGCCCCGTTGTCGTGCCGGTACACGCTCAGGTTGCCGAGGTCGGCCCACCGGTCGGTCGCGAAGCCGTAGGGCAGGCGGGTCCGCCCCGCCGGGTCCACCGAGGGTCCCTTCACGTCCTCCGGCGTCTCCAGCGCGCGCCAGGTGACATAATCGACCTTCTGCTGCCGGCACCGCGTGGTCTTGCCGTCGATCGACACGAGCAGGCCGTCGAGCAAGGGGTGCCAGACGCCGTCCAGCTCCTCGTCCCAGTCCGAGGGCACGAACGCGCTCGGGTCGACCTCGACGCAGCTGCGCGGCGTGATCAGCTCGTACTTGCTCTGCAGCTCGGAGTAATGGATGTCCTCGTCGTCGTACTCGGGCTGGATGCCGAGGACGCCGCCGAAATCGTCGATCTTCGCGAGCACGCCCTTGCCGCGCGGGGTGGTCGCCTTGTAGCTCGGGTCGGCGTGCACGGCGACGGCATCGCCGTAGAACAGGCGGGCCGCGGCGAAATCATAGGCGCCGAGCCCGATGAGGTCCTGCGTGGGCTCGCCGGCATAATCCATCGCCGACGACTGCATGAACATCCAGATCAGGTTCTTCCGCTCGTTCTCGGTGACGGGGTCGTAATACCTCGGCCCGACGCAGGCCTCGCCGTCCTCCGAGAGCGTCTCGCACGGCGTCTTCACCCGTCCATCGCTCGTGCGGAGCTGCCAGTACTGCGGCCGGTAGCCCCAGGCGTCGGAGGAGCTCACGAAATTGTGCCGCAGCCCGACGGAGTGGCCCATCTCGTGGAGGATCACCGAGGTGTGCGCCCGCTGCGCGAGGTAGCGCCGCATGGCCTCGGCGCGCCGCGCCTTCTGCGCGGCGTCCCCCTCGCCGAAGCGCCCGTGCTTGCTCGCGAATTTCTCCTCGAGGAGGTCCGCCAGGTCGGCGGTCGCGAGCGGCGCAGGCGCCTCGTGCATCACGCACGCGCCGCGCTCGGCGAGCGCGATCTCCTTCAGGTTCGCGAGCTCGCGCCGCACGCTCGGGTTCGCCCCTCGGAGCGGCGACGCGAGGCGCATCACCTCGTCCGTGAGCGGCAGCCCCGCGACGCCGGTGAGCTGCTGGATCGCCTTCGTCGTGAGCTCGGCCTCGAGCTCGGTGCCCGCCGCGGCCCTGCGGCGCGCCTCGTAGATCCCGCGCATGCTGTCGGGCGCCGTGGCGTCGGCCGCGATGCCGCGCACCTCCTTCGAGAGCCGCCGGAGGCTCTCGCGCAGCGCCGGGTTCTGCGCCATCTGGCCGGTGCCCTCGGAGACGGCCGCCTCGTCCACCCCGGCGGACCGGGCGATCCGCCGCCCGAGCTCCTCCCGCGTCAACCGCGGCAGCGCGCCGCCCCGCGACGCGCCCTCGCTCGCCTGCGCCCAGTCCCGGACGTAATCGCCGTCGGTCACCTCTTCGGTCTTGAGCTCTCCCTTGATGTAGCGGGCCGTGTCCACGACGCCCTGGCTCCAGATGTCGCTGACGTGGGTCCAGACATTGATGCTCGCCGCGACCTTCTCGCCGGTGAGCGGGTCCTCCGAGTCGCTGTAGATGCCCCAGGCGGAGGGCGATTGAGGCGCCTCGAAGTTGTTGATCTGGTGATAGCGCAGGTCGCCGATCCGCGCGTTCAGCGCCTCGCGGCACGCCCCCATCAGCGCGGGGTCCCGCCCTGCTTCCTTGCGGCGCTCGTCGCTGCACATCCTGGCGGTCACGCCCGCCGGGAGCCGCGGACCGCCGCACGCCTCGGGGTCGTCCGCCTCGACGGGGCTGTGACAGAGCACGATCATCTCGGGCATCTTCGCGAGCGCGATGACGCCCCTCGAGGTCCCGCGCCGCGCGCCGATCTCGTCGGCGAGGGCCTCGCAGGGCTGCCCCTCGCGCGCCGCGCCGCGCCGGCACGCGTCGACCTCGCGCGAGAGCGCGATGGCGTCGGCGTCATCGTCCATCTGCCCGTCGTAGACAGGGAACGCCTCGCCGCAGCGCGCCGCGTCCCCGTGCGTCCGGACGCACTCGGTGTACTTGGCGGTCACGACGGCGCTGCGCAGGGCGACGTCCCACTCGTGGGCGGCCATGTCCGTGGCGACGAAATAGTCGGGGTTGCTGTCCGAGGTCACGTACCACGCCTGCGGCACGGCCTCGCGCCGCTGGTAGGGCAGGGTGCACCGTTGCTTGAAGGTGTCGCACCGCGAGCCGGGCCCCACCGCCTCCATCCCTCCATCCCGGGCCATCGGGGCCCCGGTGACGACCTCGCACTCGTCCTCGGTCCCGTTCCGGTCCTGGTCGCGGTGCGGATCTGCGCCGGCGGGGGTGGTCTCGGGGGTGAAGCACGGGATCTCGCCCGTCATGCTCTCTGGATCGTCGTAGTAGTGGCTGCGTTCCCAGATGTTGTAACGGGAGATCATGCGGTGCCACTTGGCGTCGCTCATGCCGTAGTTGCGGGCGTAGCCGAAGCGCTCTCGCACGAAGGCGCCGAACGCCCGGAACCGGTACCCGTCCCACTCGGCCGGCTCGTAGTCCCGATCGACGACGCGCCGGAACGACTGCCGGAGGGTGATCTCGACGGGGTTGCACGATCCGACCGGCGCGGTGCCGCCCGTGAAGTCCGTGTCGAGCATGCAGGCCGGGAAGCTGTCGATGCCCCACCCGAGGTGGCTGAGATCGACGAGCTGGGGCACCGCGAAGGCCTTGTTGGTGACGTCGAAATACCCCTCCTCGGGGTCGAAATGGGGCGCGTCAGGGTGGCTCGGGTCGCTGACGTAGTAGGAGAGCGGCTCGTACTGCACGCCGCCGTAGACGCCGATGAGCGACAGCGTGTCGAAGTCGTAGGAGTCGACGTTCAGGTTCTTCGACCAGTCGACCCGCATGTACTCGCGCTCAACCCATGGACGGTCGGTCGTATTTTCGACGATGACGTTGCTCTCTTCCCCCGTCGCTCGGTTGTAATCGCGCTGGACGTCGAAGTGGGAGAGGATCTTGTAGGCGACGACCACGACGCCATCGTCCGTGGCGGCGCCGGCGCCCTTGCCGTCGCTGTCGTTCACGCGCTCGTAGGTGAGGCGCCCGAGCAGGAGGTCTTCCTGGATGATCCACTTGATGCGCGCGACATCGGCCTGAGCGTACGAGGAGGAGAAGAGCCCGTCCTGCGAGGCGCCGTAGCCCACGTCGACCACCGTGGTCCGCGCCCAGAACTCGGGATCGTCCTCCCTGCTCTGCAGATCGGCGCCGACGAAGAACGATTTCGCCAGCGCGTTCGCCTGAACCTGGCTGATGGCCGGCCGCTCCTCGGCGCAGCCCGCGATCGAGCACACCGCTGCCGCGAGCAATGCCTGTCTCACGATCCACCTCATCGCAGAGTCCTCCTCTGGCAGCTCGGTCCCGAGCGCGAATGCCCCCATGAGAACCTCGGCCCGAGTCGCCGCGACGACCGCCCCGGTCGCGCGGGGGGCGGGCCTGCTCGCCCACGCCGGCACCGCGGCATACCACGTACCACGCGCGCCACACCCTCGCCATTCCTGGACAATCCACGGGCATTCAATGCCTTTTCGCCTCGCGCCCCGCTCACCGCGCGGGCGCGCGGCGCCGCCGGGCGTTAGGCGATTGACGGCCGCCGCCGCCTGTTGCCGAGCCTCTCCGGGCGGGGACGGATTCGGTCACGTTCAGGGCACGAAGCGCGTGCCCCTCCACCCCGCCATCGATCACCAAAGTGAACGTGAACGTAAACGTAAACGTTCGGAGGTAGGAGAACGCAGCGCGAAGCTTGGTTGACGTCCAGGATGCCCGGCGCGAGCTTCTCTCCCGTCGCCCCTCGCCTCTCCCGCGAGGCTGCGGTATTCGACCACCTCACCCGATCGGGAGGACCGCAGTGCCTGACGGAGACGTCCTGCTCTCGAACACCGACGGCACCATCCTGGCGCAAGGCCCCGCCGTGCTCGTCTGCGAGTGCCGTGGCGACGGCCTCGACCTCGCCGTCCGTCGCGTCGCCGCGTTCGCGCTCGTCGCCTCGCTCGTCGTGGCGGGCATCGTGGCGGCGCGCGCGGCCCCCTTTCCCATCCTCTTCATCGCGGGGACGTGGACCGCCGGAGCCGCCGCCGCGCTGCTCGCCGTCCGCCGGCGCCGCCGGCTCCACGGGCTGTTCCGCCTCGACTTCGAGCGCGACGAGCTCATCCAGGACGGCCGTGGCTTCCGGCGGATCCTGCCGATCCAGACGATCGTCGGCGTCTCGACCCCGCCCGCCTCGGACACGGACGTCGACGAGCCGGGCCTCGCGCCGCGCTGGCTGCTCCTCCACCTGTCGACCGGAGAGCAGCTTCGCCTGGGCAGGGCGCCCGCCTACGCGCTCGGACCCGCGCTCGCCTTCCTCAAGCGGGCCGGCGTCGAGGCGTGAGGGGCGCGCCCGCCGCCGGCCACCGCCGCGCCGTCAGGGCCTCGGCAGGCTGGGGTAGGCCGGACCGAAGTCGTTGCGGACGTCGCGGACCGTCGAGAGGTACGGCGTCTTCACGGTCTCGTCCCGGTAGATCGGCCGGACGACGCACGTATCGTCGCCGCACTCCCCCGCTTCGGGGAAGATCACGTCGGCGACGAGCCAGAACCTGTCGCCCGAGTCCTCCGGAACGAAGGCGACCGGCACCTCGGGGTCGTAGAAGCCGGTGGGCCCGAGGTCGGCCCCGAGCTCGCCGTTGCAGTAGATCTTGATCCGCGGGTGCACGTCGAACGACACGCTGCCGCCGAAGTAGTGCACCGCGATGCGCATCCAGCTGGCCTTGGGCGGGAAATCGACGTTGATGTTCTCGGGCGCGCAGAAGGTCGGGTCGTCCGGGTCCGTGGTGCGGTGGGAGCAGGAGATGTTGTCGAGATCGAGCCGCGGGCTATGGCACCCCCTGCCGTGGGCGCGCCAGTCGTCCCCCACGCCGCGAGGCGCGTAGAAGCAGCTGTTGTTGGTCTCCTCCGGATCCAGGTACCAGTTCACCGGCTCGGGGGGCGTCGCCGTGTCGCTGAACCACGTGATGGCCGAGCCGCCCGAGAGGCTGTCGAGCGTGCAGTTCCCGTAACCGCACGCGGCGCTGGAGCCGCCGACCGTCCAGGGCTGCATGTTGTCCGGCTTGTGGAGGTAGAGGTCCATATCCACGCTGGCCGGCTCGTGCTCCCACTCGAGCTCGACGCGGAGGCCGCGGGCGCCGACGAACAGCGGGTAAACGCAGCTCGCGGTCTCGCCGCTCGGAAGGCTCTTCGTGTACGTGACCGTGTACTCGCCCGACTGGAGCGGCTTGAAATCATCCGCCGGCCCCTGCCCGCCCACCGAGGGGCACGGGTTCACGCCCGGCGGGCACGTCACCGTCCACACCTCGGAGTCCGGCCGCGCGTCCTCGCTGAACGAGCCGGTGCCCTCCTTCAGATCGACGGTGGCGAACGGCGCCGCCTGGAGCGGGTGGCAGCCCGCCACGTCGTTCCGGTGGCAGTCCTGGTCCGCGTGCACGCCGCCGACGCAGGGGCCCCACGTGCCCGTCTCGTCGCAGATCTGGGTCCCGGGGAAGCACCCCGGGCTGCGTCGGAACGACGGATCGCCGCGGAAGCAGGAGTGCGCCTGCCCGGCGATGCACCCGCAGCGCTCGTCGATCATCCCGTTGCAGTCGTCGTCCAGCCCGGCGTGATCGACGCCGAGCTCATCCACGCCGCACAGCTCCGTCGGACCGCAGGCGCTCCCGCACGGGTTGATCGTCACCGGCAAGCCCTCGTGCGCCCCTCCATCGATATCGCCGAGGAAGCCGCCGTAGCCTTCCGAGTCGCCAGGCTGGGCGGTCGCCACGCCGGCGCCGCCCGCCCCGCCGGCGCTGGCCGCCTCGTCGGCGTGCGAGCTGCCGCCCGTGGTCAGATCGAACGTGAGCCGCTTGCCTTCCGCGCTGCAGCCGGCCGCGAAACCGGCGCCCGACGCCGCGATCGCGATCACGACGGGGAGCACGGAGGAGACACGAAGACGAGACATGATACCTCCACTTGGAGACCTAGACGCGGTGTCGCGGCGGCCTGCGCCCGCTCCGCGCCACGGCGAAGCGCGCCGTTCACCAGGCACTACAGCGTGAAGCAAAGCGGATACCGGTGTCCCCAGCGCGCGCGAAAGCGCGGCTCGGGACGGCAGTTCACGAGGCCCCGACCCTCATCGAGCAACAAGAACACCTTCCATGCAGACTCAGCAGGGTGAGTCGCTGGAGGAGGACTCCCTAGCACGGACGCCGGCCGGCGATGGCCACAATGAGCCGCCTTCAGCCGGCGAGACGCGCTCTCGCCAGATGCGGAGTCAGGCGAACCACCAGGTTACCCGATGAATCAGAGAAATCATCCTCGGACAGATCACCACGAAGCTCGCCTTGCTGGCCGGTGTGGCGTTGCGCCTCACGACCTCTGCGCATGGGGCGCGGTGGCGCCGGCAGAGCTCGTGCGCTCGCGTCAACGCGTTCGCGCGCGCTGACGTCGCGAGGCCCAGCCGGTGAGCTGGGTGGGATGCGGGTCAGGGCAGCGTCGGGTAAGCGGGACCGAAGCTCGCCTCGGCGTCGTCCCGCGTGGTGAGCAGCGGCGTCTTCGCGCTGGCGTCCTCATAGAGCGGCCGCACGACGCAGGCCGCCTGGCCGCACTCGTCCGGCTCGGGGAAGAGCACGTCGGCGACGAGCCAGAACATGGTGTGTCCGTCCGTGGGCTTGAACGCGACACGCCGCTCCGGGCTGTAGAACCCCGTGTGCCCCAGATCGGCCCCGAGCGCGCTGTCGCAGAAGATCTTGATCCGGGGGTGGACATCGTGCTTCACGCTGCCCTGACCATAGTAATACACGCCGATGCGCATCCACTGCCCCTTTGGCGGATAGTCGAGGTTGATGTTCTCCGGCGCGCAGAAGTCCGGGTCGTTGGGGTCCGTCACGACGGGGTCGCACCTCCAGTTGTCGAGGTCGAGCCGCGGGTTGTGGCAGCCAAGACCGTTGGCCTCCCATTGTTTCCCCACGCCCCGAGGGGCGTTGAAGCAGCCGTTGTTGCCCGGCACCGGGTCGAGGTACCAGTTCACGGGGTCCGGCAGCCTCGCGCTGTTCAAGAACCAGCGGATATCCGAGGCCTTTGACGAGAAGTGCTCGATGGTGCAGTTGTAATAGCCGCAGTCCACCGACGAGCCCGACATGCTCCAGGGTTGGGTGTTGCTCGGCTTGTGGAGGTGAAGATCGAGATCGACGTCGCCGACGTCGTGCTCCCACTCGAGCTCGACGCGCAGGCCGCCCGCGCTGACGAAGAGCGGGTACTGGCAGCTCTGGGTGTCGCCGCTCGGGACGCGCTTCGTGTACGTGACGGTGTACTCCCCCGACTGCAGCGGCTTGAAATCGTCCGCTGGGTCCGAGCCGCTCACCTCCGGGCACGGGTCGACGCCATCGGGGCAGTCCACCGTCCACACCTCGGAGCCCGCGACCGCGTCCGCGCTGAAGGCGCTGGTGCCCGCCTTGAGGTTCACATCGGCGAAGGGCGACGCCTGTATCGGGCGGCACGGAGCGCCGCTATCCATATGGCACTTCTCGTCGGCGTGCACGCCGCCGACGCACGGGCCCCAGGTGCCGGTCTCGTCGCAGAGCTGGGTGCCAGGAAAGCAGCCCTCGCTGTTCCGGAACGACGGATCGCCGCGGAAGCAGGAGTGCGCCTGACCGGGGATGCAGGCGCACGTCTCGTCGATCGAACCATCGCAGTCGTCGTCCAGGCCGAGGGTCGCGCCGGTACATAGCTCCTTGTCGCCGCACGCGCTCCCACAAGGGTTCACCATCACATCGCTGTGCGGCTCCTCCCCTCCATCGATGTCGAGGAACCCACCCAGCCCGTCGCCTCCGCCGGTCGTGCCTCCCGCTCCCACGCCTGTTTCGTCAGCTCCGCTCGAGTCGAGCACGTTGGACGAACCCGTCGCGCTGCAGCTGGCCGCGAAGCCGGCGCTGTACACGGCGGCGCCAACCACGATGAGGAGCGAGAAGGAGAACCGACGTCGACCCATGACACCTCCGCTTGGGGATCCTCGATGCCGCGACAAAGCGGGCTCACACCCCGCTCGACACCCCGGCATTCCAGGAGCTCACGCGAGTGTAGCAAAATCAGCAAGCGACAATCGCACTGCAAGCGCGACAGAAGAATGTCGCTCGCTCACCGTGCGCTGCTGTCAATCCACGAGCGGTCGATTGCCCACATCCACCGATGCGCCGCGGAGCACGGCACCATTGCGCCGCGGCGTACCATTGCCCCGCAGCGTGCAGGACGGCGCCCACGCACGCACAGGACGCGAAGCTGGCGCCAGGGGATCGCCTATCCGATGATCGGGAGCTGCCGAGCGCCCTTGGCCCTCGCGGGCTGCGGCTCCGGCTGCGGCTGCGCCACGGACGACGCGGCCGCCTCCTCGATGTGCACGCCGGAGCGGAAGCGCTGCTCGCCGCCCGCGATCTTGCGGTGCGCCAGCGTGTGCTGCATGAAATTCAGCGGAAAGAAGCCCGCCAGCTGGATCCAGCTCGACTGCCGTGTGAGGGTGAACCTGCGCCATATCGACGACGGCGAGTAGAATTTCGTCCACGCGGACACCCACCCCTCCCGGAGCCGCTCCCGCGACATCTGCTTGGGAACGAAATAGGGCGAGCCGGCGTCGTGGTCGCGGCGCAGCCACCAGCGCTCGTCCGTGAGGCGCCCCTCCGCCTTGAGGCGGCGGTACAGCTGCGTCGCGGGGTACGGGGTGAGGATGGCATACAGCGCCATCGTCAGCTTCATGTCGATGCCGAACTCCACGGTGCGATCGAACACCTCGGGATCGTCCGTATCGAACCCGAAGACGAAGCTCCCCCAGACCGAGATGCCGTGATCGTGGAGCATCGCCATCGTGTCCTTGTACTGGGAGGGACGGTTCTGCCGCTTTCCGGTGAACTTCACCGTCTCCTCGTCGATGCTCTCGAAGCCGATGAAGAGCGCCTTGCACCCGCTCTCGGCCATGAGCTTCACGTTCTCGAGGCGCTTGACCGCGGCGAGCGAGCACTGGCCAATCCAGTGCTTCTTCAGCGGGATCATCCGGGTGAAGAGCTCTTTCGAGTAAGCCCGGTGGATCATCACGTTGTCGTCCGCGAACATGATGAGCTTGCCGAGCGACCGGAGCTCGCTCAGCACCTCGTCGGTCGGGCGGAACCGCATCGTTGTGCCGTTCGCCGTCGACACGCTGCAGAACTCGCACGGATACGGGCAGCCGCGCATCGTCTGCACGACCTGGAACGGGATGTACTTCTTGGAGGTGAACAGGTCGCGCCGCGGCGGGGGCCTGCCCGCGAGATCCGGCAGCTCCGGGCGGTAGAACGGCTTGAGCTCGCCGCGCTTCACGTCCGCGAGCAGGGCGGGCCAGGCGTCCTCCGCCTCGCCGACAACGACGGCGTCCGCGTGCTGCAGGGCCTCGTCGGGGCAGGCCGTCGGGTGGATGCCGCCGAGCACCACCTTCACGCCGCGCCTGCGGTAAGCGGCGGCGATATCGTAGCTGCGGCGGGCTGTCTTGCTGTCGACGCTGATCCCGACGAGGTCGACGTCCTTGACGTCGCGCTGGAGATCGAAGGGCTGCACGACGTCATCGGTGTAGATGATCTCATCCTCGGGGGGCGTGAGCGCCGCGAGGGTGCCGAGCCCCACACGAGGCAGGTACGCGGAATCTTCGCTCGCCGTGGCGATGAGCTCGATCTGCATGGCGGATCGTGCTTATCACGGAGCCCCAAGGAGACCCACGACGAATGAGCCTGCTCTCTGACGCCGCAGTCTTTCTCGGCGCGGCCGTCGTCGCCGTGCCGCTGTTCAAGCGGATCGGCCTCGGCGCGGTGCTCGGCTACCTCGTCGCGGGCGCGCTGCTCGGCCCGTGGGGGCTGCGGATCATCGCCAACGTCGAGGACACCCTCCACTTCTCGGAGCTCGGCGTGGTGCTGCTCCTCTTCCTCATCGGCCTCGAGCTCCAGCCGTCGCGGCTCTGGGTGCTCCGCCGCGCCGTGTTCGGCCTCGGCGGCGCGCAGGTCGCCGTCACGGGCGCGCTCATCGCGCTCATCGGCGCCGCGCTCGGCCTGCGCGCCGACACGGCGGCCATCGCGGGCGTCGGGCTCTCGCTCTCGTCGACGGCGTTCGTCCTGCAGATCCTGGCCGAGAAGGGCCAGATGCAGTCGCAGCACGGCCGCTCCGCGTTCGCCATCCTGCTCTTCCAGGACCTCGCCGTGATCCCGCTGATCGCGGTGCTCCCCCTGCTCGGCCCCGCGGGCGCGGCCCCCGGCGAGGGGAGCGCCGTCGCCTCGTCGCTCAAGGCCGTGGCCGTGCTGCTCGCGGTCGTCGCCGGCGGCCGCTACCTCGTGCGCCCCGTCTTCCGGGCCATCGCCGCCACCCACGCGCACGAGATCTTCACCGCGGCGGCCCTGCTCGTCGTGCTCGGCACGGCGCTCCTCATGGTGCAGGTGGGCCTCTCCATGTCGCTCGGCGCCTTCATGGCGGGCGTGCTGCTCGCCGACTCGGAGTACCGCCACGAGCTCGAGGCGGACATCGAGCCGTTCAAGGGCCTGCTCATGGGGCTCTTCTTCATCGCCGTCGGGATGTCGGCGAACATCGGCCTCGTCATCGAGCGGCCGCTGCTCGTCCTCGGGCTCGTCCTCGGCGTGATGGCGCTCAAGGCCGCCGTCCTGCTCGTCCTGGGCAGGGCGGCCGGGCACGCGAAGGGCTCCGCGCGCGACCTCGCGCTCACGCTCCCGCAGGGGGGCGAGTTCGCCTTCGTCCTCTTCGGGATGGCCGCGGGACAGGGCCTCATGGACAGGCTCCTCGCCGACCTCCTCGTCGTCGTGGTCACGCTGTCCATGGCGGTCACGCCGCTCGTCATCGCGCTCGGCGACGCGCTCGTGAAGCGATGGCAGGGGGGCGGGCCAGCGCGCGAGTTCGACGTGATCGACGACGACGACCCGAGGGTCATCATCGCCGGATACGGCCGCTTCGGCCAGATCGTCTCTCGCGTCCTCCGCACGAGGAAGATCCCCTTCACCGCGCTCGACGCGAGCCCGACGCAGGTCGACTTCGTCCGCAAGTACGGCAACAAGATCTACTACGGCGACGCCTCCCGGCTCGACCTGCTCCGCGCGGCGCGCGCCGACAAGGCGAAGATCTTCGTGCTGGCGATCGACGACGTCGCGTCGTCGGTGAAGACGGCGGAGGTGGTGAAGCGGCACTTCCCGGACCTCCTGATCTACGCGCGCGCCAGGAACCGCCAGCACGCGTATCAGCTGATGGATATCGGCGTGACGGTGCTGGAGCGGGAGACGTTCCTGTCGTCGCTCGAGGTGGCGGCGCGCGTGCTCGAGGGCCTCGGGATGCGGGAGCGGGACGCCCGCGCGACCATCGAGCGGTTCAGGGCCCACGACGAGGAGGTGCTCCTGCGCGGGCACGCGGTGCACAACGACGAGGTCAAGCTCATCGAGGCGGCGAAGCAGGCGGCGCAGGAGCTCGAAGGCCTGTTCGCGTCCGACGAGATCGCGCCGTCCGGCAGGGACGACGAGGCCGCGGCGGTGTGACGCGGAGCGCGCGGGCCGCCGCCGGCTCGCTCACGCCTTCACTCCTGTTCCTGCTTCGCGCCGATGCCGTGGCGGCGGAGGTAAGCCCGCACGTGCGCCCGCTCCATGCCCGCGCGCCGCGCCATCTCGCTCACGTTGCCCTTCGCGTCCTCGGACAGGGCGGCGAAGTAGTCGCGCTCGAACCGCGCGAGGACGTCGCGCTTCGCCTCCTGGAACTGGCGGCCCTTCATCGACGCGAACGAGCTGCTGGCCGCGCCGCCGCCGGCGCCCGGGGGGATCGACGGCGAGGAGCTCGGGTGCACCGGCGTCTCGGTGAGGGCGCCGAGGTGCGCCGCGATGTCGATCTCCTCGCCCTCGGCGGCGAGCGCGAACGCGACGGCGACCGCGTTCCGCAGCTCGCGGACGTTGCCCGGCCAGTCGTGCCGCATCAGCCGCTCGAGCGTCATGTTCGAGACGCGCTCGTAGGCGCTCTCGTCGCCGAGATCCTTCAGCATCCGACGGACGAGCACGGGGATGTCCTCCACGCGCTGCCGGAGCGCCGGCAGCTCGATCTTGATCTGCGCGACGCGGAAGTAGAGGTCGCTCCGGAAGTTGCCGCCGTTCACGGCCCGCACGAGGTCGCGGCGCGTCGCCGCGAGCACGCGCACGTCGACCTCGCGGTAGCTCGACCCGCCGACGCTCTTGATGCGGCGCTCGGCGAGCGCGCGGAGGAGCTTCGGCTGCACCTCGAGCGGCAGCTCGCCGAGCTCGTCGAGGAAGATCGTGCCGCCGTCCGCCTCGATGAACGGCGAGAGGCGCTTGTCGACCGCGCCCGTGAACGCGCCGCGCTCGTGGCCGAACAGCGTCGCCTCGGCCAGGGTCGGCGGGATCGAGCCGCAGTCCACGACGACGAACGGCTTCTTCGAGCGGGCGCTCGCCAGGTGCAGCGCCTGCGCGACGAGCTCCTTGCCCGTGCCGGTCTCGCCCGTGATGAGCACCGTGAGGTCGGTCGGCGCCATCTTGGAGAGGCGCTCGAAGATGGCCCGCATCCCGGGGCTGCTCGCCACGAGCGGGCCGAACGACGGGATCGCCGAGACCGTGATGCGCTCGGGCCGCAGGGGCTCGAACTGGATCTCGGTCTCGCCGAGCCGCAGCTTCGTGCTCGTGAGCAGGTAGATGTCGCCGACCCGCACGCCGCCGACGAAGGTCCCGTTCCGGCTGTCGAGATCGCGCACGCGGACGCCCTGCTCCGTGGCGACGAACTCGGCGTGCACCGCGCTGACCTTGGCGTCGTCGAGGACCAGCTGGCAGGCGGCGTTGCGGCCCACGATGACGGGATCGGTGCCGATCTCGATCCATCCGCCGCCGCGCGCGGCCGACGATTTCGTGAGGCGGATGCGCCCGCCGCGCACCTCGACCCGGTTCTTCGTGCCTACCGTCGCGTCGAGCAACTCAGTGCCTCTCTGTCTTGCGGCGCGAAGGCGGACCCTCCGGCCGGGGAATCTCTGCGCCCCCGCCCCTGCTCGGCGGTGGCGGCGGCGCGCCCGCGCCCGCCCTGCTCGGCGGTGGCGGCGGCGCGCCTGCGCCCGCCCTGCTCGGCGGTGGCGGCGGCGCACCCGCCCTGCTCGGCGGCGCAGGCGGCGCGCCCGCGCCCGCCCTGCTCGGCGGTGGCGGCGGCGCACCCGCCCTGCTCGGCGGCGCAGGCGGCGCGCCCGCGCCCGCTCTGCTCGGCGGTGGCGGCGGCGCGCCCGCGCCCGCCCTGCTCGGCGGTGGCGGTGGCGCCCCTGCGCCCGCCCTGCTCGGCGGTGGCGGCGGCGCGCCCGCGCCCGCCCTGCTCGGCGGTGGCGGTGGCGCCCCTGCGCCCGCCCTGCTCGGCGGCGCAGGCGGCGCGCCCACGCCGGTCCTGCTCGGCGACGCCGGCGGCGCGGCGGCCCGGCTCGGGGGCGGCGGGGGCACCGTGCTCCCGGCCCTGCTCGGCGGCGGCGGGGGCACCGTGCTGGCCCTGGGAGGGGCGAGCGAAGCAGGGGGCGGCGAGCTGTGGCCGGCGTCGCTGAAGCCGCCGTTCTCCGTCATCGTCGGGGGGCCGTCGACGACCGTGGGGTTGTCTTCCAGGAACGCGTCGGGCAGCTCGGAGGGATACCTGCTCCGCTGCGTGCGGCGCGTCGCGCGCGTGATGTTCGCCGGCTGGATGGCCCGCCAGCTCGACAGCGCCTCTCCCGCGGAGCCGAAGCGCCCTTCGCGCCGGCGATCGAGCGCCCGCTCGAGGAAGCGCTCGATGCCCACCGGCCATTTCTCGCCGGTCGCCTCGGCGAGCGACGGCGCCGGGCGGTCGAGCTTCATCGCGACGAGCACCGCGGCGTTCGCCCCCTCGAACGGCAGCCGCCCGGACAGCGACCGGAAGGCCACCGCGCCGACCGCGTAGATGTCGGCCCGCTCGTCGGCCCGCGCGGCGCCCCGCACCTGCTCCGGCGCCATGTACGCGAACGACCCCAGCGTCGCGTCGAAGGCGGTGAGCGTGGGCTCTTCCTTCTCGCGCCGCGTGAGCTTCGAGATGCCGAAATCGAGGATCTTCGCGCGCTCGCGCCGGTCGGGCAGGCCGAGGTGCTCGAGGTAGATGTTGCCCGGCTTCAGATCGCGGTGGATGACGCCCGCGGCGTGCGCCGCCACGAGCCCCTGGAGCACGTCGTCGATGATCGGGCCGACCTCGCTGAACGGCAGGTACTGCTCGCGCTTCAGCCGATCCGCCAGCGACTCGCCGTCGAGCTGCTCGAACACGAGCAGGTGCTCGCCCTCGTCCGTCTGGCCGACCTCGAGCAGCTGGCAGACGTACGGGCTCTGGATGGCCGAGGCGATCTTCGCCTCGCGGTCGAAGCGCCGCACGAGATCCGGCTTCATCGCGGCGCGCGCGAGCAGGACCTTGATGGCGACCTGCTGATTGTCCGATTCCCGTGTTGCTGCCCAGACTTCGCCCATGCCGCCCCGCCCGAGCAGGCGGGAGACACGGTAGCCAGCAACGACGTCGCCCGGGTGGATCGCCACGTAACCTGGATCGGGACCGTACCACCGCGATTCTCGAACGGGTGAGAAAAAAGCGAGCGTCCGGGGAAACGCGGTGATTCCGGGAGCGAGCGGAACCGATCGCGGAACGCGGCTCGCCGCGCGCGTTGCGGCTCGCGGCGCGTGTTGCGGGCTCACGGCGTGACAGCGCGCCGGTGCGATCGGAGCACGAACCCAACGAAGGGGACGCCATGGTTTGGGGGACCACTCGGGGGACCACTCGGGGGACCACTCGGAGGACCACTCGGAGGACCACGGCGAGCCGCGCGCCCTCGATGGTGGCGGCCGCAGGCCGCAGGCCGTGGGCCGCGGCCCGCGGCGCGGAATCCCGGAAAGAATCCGAGGGACGCGGCACTAGCCCGACGCGACATGATTCTGTAGGCTCGCCGCGCCATGCCGCGCACAGCCGAGGATGTCGAAACCTACCTCCTGCAGCTCGATCGCCGGTTCGAGAACGACGCCGGTACCTACCTCGTCTCGGGGGGTCCGGACACGCCGCCGATCGCGATCCGCATCGACCCGCCGATCGTGGCGGTGCGGGTCTCGATCGGCCCCGTCCCCGGGGACGACGCACACCAGACCAGGCTCTTCCGCCGCCTGCTCGAGTACAACGCGACGGATCTGATGCATGCTTCGTATGGGATCGAGGCGGGCACCGTCGTCCTGTCGGCGGCGCTGGAGCTCGAGAACCTCGACATGAACGAGCTCGAGGCGATCCTGAGCGACATCGATCTCGCGCTCGCCCGCCACGTCCCCGTGCTGCACGATCTCGCGCTCAGCTGAGCAGACCCGCCGCGCCTTTCGACCCTGCGCACCCCGAGAGTTGGAGCTGATCTATGGGAATTTTCGCGCGCCTTGCGACCCTCATCAAGTCGAACCTGAACGACCTCATCAGCCGCTCGGAGGACCCCGAGAAGATGCTGAACCAGGTCGTCATCGACATGGCAAACCAGCTGATCGAGGCGAAGAAGCAGGTCGCCGTCTCGATCGCCGACGAGAAGCGGCTGGCCAAGCAGGCCGAGCAGGAGGCCGCCAACGCCGCGGAGTGGGAGCGCAGGGCGATGCTCGCGATCAAGGCGGGCGACGACGCGCTGGCCAAGGAGGCCCTGAACCGCAAGAAGGAGCACGACCAGCTCGCCACCTCCTACAAGGACCAGTGGCAGAAGCAGAAGCAGGCCGTCGACCAGCTGAAGACGGCGCTGCGCCTCCTGAACAACAAGATCGAGGAGGCGAAGCGCAAGAAGAACGTGCTCATCGCCCGGAAGAAGCGGGCCGAGGCGCAGAAGGCCATCCAGGAGACGATGAGCGGCCTGAACAACGCCTCCGCCTTCGAGACGTTCGACCGGATGTCGAACAAGATCGACCAGATCGAGGCCGAGGCCGAGGCCGCCGGGGAGATCGCCGAGCAGTACACGGGCGACACGCTGGCGCACAAGTTCGGGCAGCTCGAGGCGACGGCGGGCGCGGACGACGAGCTTCTCGCGCTCAAGCGGAAGATGGGCGTGCTCCCGCCCGAGCCGCCGCCCGCCGCGGCGCCGCCGCCGCAGGTGCGCGTGGCCGGCGCGGGCGGCGCGCCGGCCGCCGCGCCCCAGGCCGAGCAGGACGAGCTCGCGGCGGCGCTCGCGGAGCTCGAAGCCGAAGAACAACGTGAACAAGCCAGGATGAAGCGCTAGAGCACGCCCGCCCATGAGCCAAGCCGCCACGGCGCTCCGCCCGGCCGGACCGAACGCCCCTCCCTCCGCTCCCATCCCTGTCCACGCCGAAGAGGTCGGCGCCTTCCTCGATCGCGTCGGGGTCAGCTCGTCCGGCGGGCTCTCCGACGCCGAGGCGCAGCGACGCCTCGAGGAGCACGGCAAGAACCGCCTGCCCGAGACGAAGAAGAAGAGCGCGCTCGTCCGCATCCTCGAGCAGTTCGCGAACCCGCTCGTGCTCACGCTCCTCGCCGCGGCGGCGATCGCCGTGGTCGTCGGCTTCACGGCCGACCAGGACGCGAGCTTCCTCCACCGGTTCGGCGACGCGATCGCGATCCTGCTCATCGTGATCCTGAACGCCTTCCTCGGCTACTACCAGGAGCGGCGCGCGGAGGCGGCCCTGGAGGCCCTCCAGAAGCTCAGCGCGCCGAACGCGCGCGTGCGCCGCGGCGGCAAGACCGTGATCATCGCGGCCGAGGACGTCGCGCCCGGCGACATCCTCGAGCTCGAGGCGGGCGACTCGATCCCGGCCGACGCGCGGCTCGTGCAGACGATCAGCTTCGCGACCGAGGAGGCGGCGCTGACGGGCGAGAGCGCGGCCGCGGTCAAGGACGCGCTCGCCCCGGTGGCGCGCGACGCGCCGCTCGGCGACCGGGTCACGATGGTCTTCACGGGCACGAGCGTCGTGCGCGGCAAGGGGCGCGCGGTGGTGACCGCGACCGGCGTGAGCACCGAGCTCGGCCGGATCGGCGAGATGATCCGCTCGGTCGGCGAGCAGAAGACGCCCCTCGAGGAGCGGCTCGATCGCTTCGGCGCGGTGATCCTGCGGGTGTGCCTGGCCCTCTCCGCGGTGCTGCTCGGCTGGGGGTTCATCCGGGGCGGACGGCCGTGGCACGAGCTCCTGCTCGAGGGCGTGAGCCTCGCCGTGGCCGCCATCCCCGAGGGGCTGCCCGCGATCACGACGATCACGCTCGCGCTGGGGATGCAGCGCATGGCGCGGCGCGGGGCGATCGTGCGCAAGCTGCCCGCGGTCGAGACGCTCGGCGCCGCGACGATCATCGCGTCGGACAAGACGGGCACGCTCACCCAGAACGAGATGACCGTGCGCAACGTGTACGCGGGCGGCCGCCGCTACACGGTGACCGGCGAGGGGTACAACCCGGAGGGCGCGCTGCGGGACGAGCACGGCGCGGAGGTCGTGGAGCACTCGGCGCCCCTCACGTACCTGTTCGCGACGGTCGCGCTCTGCAACAACGCGTCGCTCGACGAGGACCACGCGACGGGCCGCTGGAACATCGTCGGCGATCCGACCGAGGGGGCGCTGCTGACGCTGGCCGCGAAGGGCAACTACTCGCGCGAGTCGGTGGCGCCGTCGCACGCGTTCGTGCACGAGCTGCCGTTCGACAGCGACCGCAAGCGCATGACGGTGATCACGCGGGACGAGCGCGGCCGCGAGATCGCGCACGTGAAGGGGAGCGTCGACGTGCTCCTGCCGCTCTGCGTGAAGTTCGCCGACGACAAGGGCGTGCGCGCGCTGTCCGAGGACGACCGCGTCGCGATCGTCGCCGAGGCCGATCGCATGAGCGCGGCCGCGCTGCGCGTGCTCGCGATCTGCCGCCGGGTGCGGGTCAGCCGCGACGAGGACGACGTCGAGCGCGAGCTCACGTTCCTCGGCCTGGTCGGGATGATGGACCCGCCGCGGCAGGGGGTGAAGGAGGCGGTGGCCGAGTGCCGCCGCGCCGGCATCCGCGCCGTCATGATCACCGGCGACCACCGGCTCACCGCGACGGCGATCGCCAAGGAGATCGGGCTCTGGGACGAGGGCGACGAGGCGCTCAGCGGCGCGGAGCTCGCGGTGATGAGCGACGAGGAGCTCGGGCGGCGGATCATGCACCTGCGCGTCTTCGCCCGGACGACGGCGGAGCAGAAGCTCCGGCTCGTGCGGGCGTTCAAGGCGCACGGCCACATCGTGGCGATGACGGGCGACGGCGTGAACGACGCGCCCGCGCTCCGGGAGGCGCACATCGGCGTGGCGATGGGGCGCGGGGGCACCGACGTGGCGCGGCAGGCGGCGGACCTCGTGCTGGCGGACGACAACTTCGCGACCATCGTCGAGGCGGTGCGCGAGGGGCGCGCCATCTACCGCAACATCCAGAAGTTCATCTTCTTCCTCCTCTCGTCGAACATGGGCCTGCTCGTGGCCGTGTTCGTCGTCTCGTTCTTCGGCAAGTGGCCGCCGCTGACGCCGCTCATGATCCTCTGGATCAACCTCGTCACGAACGGCCTGCCCGCGCTCGCGCTCGGCATCGATCCGCCGGATCCGCAGCTCATGTCGGAGGCGCCGCGGCCGCGCGACGAGGGCCTGCTCATCAAGCGCGACTACCTCGGCATCCTGTACGTCGGCGCGATCATGGGGCTCGCCGCCGTCGCGCTCTACGCGACGTCGGACCAGACCGAGGACGCGCTGCTGCGCACGCGCGCCGTCGCCTTCTCGCTGCTGGCGCTGTCGCCGCTCTTCCACGCCTGGAGCTGCCGTAGCCCGGTCATCTCGCTCTTCGCGTCGAAGCCGCTCATCAGCCTCCCGCTCCTCCTGGCGGTCGCGGCGAGCGCGGCGATCCACCTGATCGCGCTGCTCGTGCCCGCGCTGCGCCCGGTCTTCCGCACGTACGCGATGTCGTCGGACGAGTGGATGCTCCTGCTCGTCCTCTCGGCGCTCATCGTCCCGGCCGTCGAGATCGCAAAGCTCGTGTACCGCCGGATCCGCCCCGAAGGCGCCGGCCCCGCCCGCCTCACGCCCGCCTCCAAGCCCCACGGATGACCGCCGGGTGAGGGCCTCGGCGCCGCCGAGCTCCCTCGCCTGCCAGACGGCCGCCTCGCGGCGTCCAGGGAGCCGCGTCGGGTAGGCGACGTCGGCGACGCGGAGCGATCCGGAAAGAAAGTGCTCGTGGTAAGAACAAGCGGGCGCGGAGAGGCGTCCAAACCCGAGCTTATGAGACGTAAATCACACCACCTCCGTGCGCCGGGGGCCCATGCCTCCGGCTCCCGCGTCGCCGCGCTCGCGCCGGTCGCGCTGGCGGCGCTGACCGCCGCCGCCCCCTCCCCTGCCCTCGCCGCCGGCGCGCCGATCGCGGCGCCGCTCGTCGAGTCGAAATGGCTCAAGCTCGACGGGATCCCGAAGGAGTGGCCGGTGGCGTTCACCTCCCTCGGCCTCAAGGTCAAGGGCAAGCCCAGCAAGGCCGATCTGGCCGCGCAGGTGGCCATCGCCTACGACGACGCGCGGATCTACGTGGCGGCCGACGTGACCGACGACGCGCTGCGAGGCGGCGCCGATCACGTGAAGGTCGTGATCGGGTTCCCGGGCGGAAGGGTCCAGGAGGTCGCGCTCTACCCGGGACAGCCGGGCAAGACGGCCGGCAGCGTCAAGGTCCCGGGCGGCAAGGCGGTGGCCGGGGCGAGGGTCATCGAGGCCCCCCGGAGCGGCGGGTACACCCTGGAGGCGAGCGTCCCCTGGACGGCGTTCCCCGAGGCGGCGACGACCCGGGTCGGGCTGCGGGCGGGGCTCTTCGTCCACGACGACGACGGCGGAGGGGTCGACGCCGTCGTCGGCAACGCCGCCTCGGAGGCATACGGGTCGCTGTCGCCGCTCGTGACCGAGCCGGAGCTCGCGCTGGCCGACGGCCTCCTCCGGAGCAAGGGCATCCAGGGCCGCGCGCGCTACGACCTCGTCGCCGACGTGGCCGGCGATGCGATGCGGGAGCGGGTGCTCGTCCACGAGCGGTTCCTGATCGTCCTCGGCCCCGGGTTCCGGAAGGGCGCGCAGTACTACTTCGAGGACCTCGGGGTCGACGCCAAGGACGGGATGGTGCCGTCGCTCACGGCGCGCGACCTGACGGGCGACGGCCAGGCTGAGCTCATCCTGCGGAAGCGCTCCGGCAGCAGCGCGAAGTACCGCGAGGTGATCCACGTGCTCCAGTTCGGCGCCGGCGACACGCCGAGGCCGATCTTCCAGCACGAGATCGCGATCGCGACGGACAAGGGATCGGTCGTCAACGACGTCGACTTCGTGGCGGACGGCGAGAAGATGGCGATCCGCGTGGAGCCGGGCAAGGCGACCCGGTACGACGCGAGCAACTACGCGGAGGGGGTCGAGACGACGTACGACCCGCTGCTCTTGCCGTGGGGGTCGATCAAGTCGCAGCTCTACAAGCTGACGGGCGGGGTGTTCACCAAGGCGAGCGAGCAGCGGCAGGCGGGCGTCGCGGGGCCGCGCCCGGCGCCGGCGAGGGCCGAGGAGGCGCGGGCCGCGCCGAAGCCGGCCGGCCTCTCGCCGGCCGAGATGCTCGACAAGGTGTACGCCCTCTACCGGCGCGACCGGAGCGCCTCGTCGAGCAAGCCGCGGTTCGACCTCGGCGCCGACGTGGCCGGCGGCAAGGAGCCCGAGCGAGTGCTGCTGCACGACCGCGACATCGTCGTGTTCGGCAAGGGGTTCCGGGGCGGCGCGGGGTACGCGTTCATGACGCTCGCGCAGTTCGCGTCCCCGGCCGACATCCGCTCGGTGCGCGCGCTCGATCTCACCGGCGACGGCAAGGCGGAGATCATCGTCCACGGCACCGTCCGCGCGGCCGCGCCCAAGGAGGCGGGCGGCGGGACCGTGGACCGCGACGTCGTGCAGATCTTCCGGGTCGAGGGCGAGAGCATCCAGCGGATCTTCGCGGCCGAGGTCGCGCGCAGCATCGGCGACAAGAAGATCGCCGGCGAGCTCAAGTTCGTTCGCGTGGGCGACAAGATGGGGATCGAGCTCGCCCCGGGGAAGGCCGTCGAGTGGACGGAGCAGACATACCCCTTCAACCAGGACAAGGCGCCCGTCGGCGGCTTCGAGCCGCTGCTGCTGCCGTGGGGCGGCGCGCAGCCGGCGCGGTACGTCTGGAACGGGTCGACTTTCGCCAAGTAGGCGGGAAGAGGGCGGCGCGATGTGCGACGCCAGAAACTCTGGGGCTCACCGCGAGTCACGTCACAGAGGCGGAGCATGGACGACCTTGGCCATCTCCTTCTCGGTCATTCTCTCGGCCTTTTTGCGTCTTCGCGTCTTTGCGCCTTGGCGTTGAAATCCGAAATTCTCGACGACGTCAGCTGCAGACGCGATGATGCCCCAGCGAGCCGACGAGCTGCGGATTGACGCCCTCCGTCAACGTGACTTCATGGCCAGCTGGTCATGAGTCTGCGCGACGGACCTGCGCTCACTTCTCCAGAGAATGTCCAGGCGCAGATCCGCACCCGGCTCGGCCGCCCGCTCTGGGCCAGATCCCGCGCGTCCGCGCATCACCGACGGCTCGCCTCGCCCTGTTCGTCTCGTTCGGCGTTCGCTTCAGCAGCGCCCCTGCCGCCGCGGCCGCCGGCGCGCCATGGGGTTCACGGGTGCTGCCCTGCGCGCCTGTGCGGCGAGCTCGTCGCAGGCGCGGTTCAGGTAGGCCTGGACGCTGTTGCCCGCCTGATGGCCCATCACCCACCGTAGTTCGAGGCCGATCCCACGCTCCTTGACGAGGCCCAGGATCTTCGCCCGCAAGCGCATCGCGCCTGGCCACCGCTTCTGCGTGCGCGGCCTCACGTCGTCGGTCGTCAGGAGGTGAATCGCCGGCTGGCAGTCCGTCCGCACGACGACGCCGCGCACCCGCTCTCCCCATGTGTGGCATGAGAGGAAGATGCCAGCGAAAACGGCCGCCAGCTCGGCCTCCAGCGAGCTCTTCACGTAGCCCGGGCAGGCTCCACGACGGACGAGGCGCCCTTCCGCGCAGCGGCCCCATACAGCCCAGCCTGCGCCGGAATGACTGAACGATGCATCGGTGTAGCACGTGACCCAGAACCTCGATGTGGATGAGGTGAGTGGTCGTCCGGACACCTCCGCGTGCATGAACCGCATCGATGGCCGCGTCAAGCGCGCCACGATCAGGCCCCTGCGAGGCAGCGGCCACGCCGCGCCTCGGAGCAGGCTCCCGAGGCCATCCACCATGGAACCTGGCTGTCCAGCTCATCCCGCGGGCCCGGGCCCCGTGCTGGCCGACGTACGCCTCGCGGAGCGCCTCGAGCTCTTCTCGAAGAGGCGCGGCTGGCGTTCCCGATCAGGCCCCAGGATACTTCATGGCGGCGGGCGTCATCGGGCTCTCCTCGGCGCTGACCCGGGAGTCGCCAGATCAGCGGGCGCGCGATCGCCGCTCTCCCGGTACGGCCCGGCGGGGTTGTGCTCCACGTCGAGGATCTCCCAGCGGTAGTAGCTGAAATTCCCGCTCTCGAGCTTCCACAGGACCTCACCTCGGCTCGGAACCTCGATACCCCGGAACGTGCGCCAGTCCGAGCACGACACGGACCAGGGCGTGAGCTTCGCGCCCGCGCCGCCGCCGAGATAACGCTCTGCCTGAAGCCCGACCATGCGCCCCCGAGGATCGAACGTGAACACCGCCGATGCCACCTTCCCCGCGTGGCGCATCGTCGCCTTGGCGCTCGTCGCGTCGATCGACTCCCACGCGATGTAGGGGCTCAGCGCCGCTGACGGGAACCAGACGATCTCGCCCAGAAAGCGCAGCATGGCGCCCTGGTCGATCTTCTCGTCGGCCGCGTCGACGATGTTGACGAGCGACGCCGCCTTGATGAGCATCTGGCCCTTGCCGGCGGCGTACTTGTCGCGGCCCTCGATCGGGAGGATGCCCATCATCTTCGTGGTGACCTTCCAGACGAACGCAGGCTCGCCGACGGAGAAGTTCTGCTCGGCCTCCACGGACATCCACGCGGCGTCAGGGCTGGTCCGGAGCTCGCCGCGCTGTTTCAGCCGGACCGTCTGAGCCCTTTCCCGGCCGACGACGCCCGAGGCCTCCAGCCAGGTGCGCACCGGCGCGGGCAGGCGCTCGATCTCGGAGGGGTCGACGCTGGAAGCGTACGGCTCCGCGGGACGCGCGAGCAGCGCCTGGACCGCCGAATCGACCTCATGGCGGAAGCGTGCGTGTGCGGCTGCGGACACGATAGGAAAGAGAACGAGCACGTTGACGAGGGTCCCGAACTTCGCCTGGGGCCACGCGAGGACGATGAGGCCCTGGGACAGGAGCACGCCGAAGAGCGCCAGCGCCCACCACGCGTCGCGCCGCAGGACGCAGAGCGCTGCCGCCGCGAGCAGCACGAGCAGCGCCGCGAGCCAGAGCAGGGCGAAGATCCGAGCGCCCGTGGGAGAGAGGGGCACGAGCGTGTGATCGCTCGGCTGACCGGCGGCCGCGAGCTTCGACCACGCGCGGTATCCGATGAGGTGAATCGCGCCGTGGAGCGCGATCAGGAGGGCCAATCCGAGCCGCATGACGTGTCTCTTTCCCGGAGTCGCCTGCTGCGCCCAGCCGTCGATTGGTCGCCAGAAGCCGACTCCGTCTCTCACGTGCTCTTTTTCATTTGCATTTGCAGCCCGCGTGCCAAACCGGGAGCTACGCCGAGGGCGCGGTCGATTCGCGCGGAACCGAGCGCCGAGAAGCGCAGCCCGGCCGTCGTCCACGCAGATCTTGCGCGCCCCGTCCGCCGTCGCCGCTGCACCTGTTGGGCTCGACTTCGACGAGGTGTTGCGGACGCCGCTGACGAAGCTCCCAATCGAGGCGTCAGGCGTGCAGCCTGGTGGGATTGAAGAGGACCGCGACCGCGTGGCCGTCGCCGTTCACGGCCGTGTCATCCGGCGGGCTCCGGCAGGCAGCAGACGGTGGTCGGGCGCGGCTCGCCGCCGGCCGGCTCGCAGAGTCCCAGCTCGTTGACGTCCCATTCGGCGCGGATGCTGCCGAGCGCCGCACCATCCTCCTCGGGAAGCAGGCAGCGATCCGCCCCGCCCTCCGTCACCGTCGTCGTCCCGAGGAGCGCGCCCTCGCTGCACGCGCGATCCGAGTAGGCGCTCACCCGCGCGACGCACTCCCTCGGCGTGCGGCTGGGCACGCAGACGCACGGCGCGCAGCCCCGCGTGAGGTCCCGGTCATAGAAGGTGAGCTTGTCCGAGAACCTGGGCCGCTCCCCGGGACCGGCGGGCGGATAGCATTCGTGAGGCCCCTCGTACTGCGCGATCATGCAGTACCGCCACCCGGGGGGCACGTTGGTCTCTTGCTGGTTGACCATGCACACGTCGCCGATCTCCGGACACGAATTACTCCACACGACGCCACTGCACGCGACCGCAATCTTCGCAGGGCTCTTCGGCGGAGAGGACTCGCCCTCGGCGGACGGCGTGCACGAGCCATCCGGCACCGGCGCGATCCAGATCGCGCTGAACTCCTCTGCCGGCACGGTCCCCGGAGACGTGCATTCGCCTTGCCAGTTCCAGGGCGGATTGAACGGCCGGAGCGTCTCCGCGGGGGTGTTCTCACACGAGGCGTCCGAGTGCGCCGCCACGATCCCAGGCATGCGGCAGTACGGAACGCTGCATTTGCACGTGGGACAGGGCTCGTCGCCCGGCAGCAGCGTCCGGAACCGGAAGGACGTCCTCGGGGCGATCTGCTCCGTGTCGCGACTCTGGAGGTCGAAGCCGGTGAGGTCCTCGCACGCCGGCTCGGGGTCGTCAGCGTCTCCGATCCACAGGAGCATCGGCTTGTGAAAGCTGTCCATCGGTTGTATCACGCACTTCCCGCCGCAGACGCCGTTGCTCGTGCCGTCCTCGTTGGTGATGAGGCAGGGATTCCACGGCTCGCCGCACGGCGGCTCCGCGCTCCCGCAGCCGCCCGCGACCAGCGCGCCGCCCAGGCTCCCCAGCGACAGCGAGATCGACGCGCGCAGGAGCCACCATCTTCCGTTCCAAGTCATCGCGACCTCACCGCCTTCCCCACGCGCTCCCGAGGAGCCCCTACCCCCTGAACCTTCGGTTGGCTCCTGCCGCGGGCGGCGCGCCCGCCGCCCGCCCGTATTCTCGACCACGCCCTCACGGCGCCTCCAGCGCCTTCGGCAGACAGCAGACCGTCTTGGCCCTGGCGACCACATCGTCCTTGATGGGTTCACCGCGCGTCGGCTTGCACGTCCCGGGCTCGTTCGAGAGCCATGTCGCGCTCACGCTGCCCAGGCTGGAGGTAGGCTCAGGAACCAGGCAGATCCCACGCTCGGCCACATCGGCGCCGACGAGGATGTCGCTGCAAGCGGCATCCTCCCAGGCGACCACGAGCGCCTCGCACCGGCTCGTCGCCGGCGCCTCGCAGGTGCACGGCGAGCACGCGGGCGCGGTCACCAGGTCCTCATAGAACACCCCCAGCCTGTCCGAGAAGATGTTCCGAGGGTCCGCCCCTCCCTCGGGCTGCTGGCAGCCGAGATTACCGCTCCCGACGATGCAGTGGCGCCAGCCGTCGGGCAGATGGGCCGGCTGCTGCTCGAGCATGCAGAGCTCCCCCTTTCCCGGACACAGCTCGTCCTCCACCACACCGCTGCACCCGACGGCGACCTCGCCCACGCCTCCCGCGAGGGGCTGCGGAGGCTCGTCGGCCACGATCGGCGTGCACGGCTCCCAGATCGCCGGGCCGATCGAGAGCGAGCCGAGCTGCTCCGCCGTCACCGTACCGGGCGACACACACGAGCCGTCCCAGCCTGCCGGCAGAAGGAACGACGTCTGCGTCCCCGAGCTGCCGTCGCCGCAGGCCTCGATCGACCTCGCCGTCACGATCTGCGGGAGCGCGCACGCCGGCGCCGTGCACGCGCAGGCGGGGCAGTCGTGCGTTGGCTCCGGAATGGCCCGCGCGAAGAGCGTCCGCGTGGCGCCGCCGAACGGGATCCGCTCGCCGGTCCCGGGGACGATCCGCACGAGCTCGGCGCACGACGTCGGCGCGAGCACCTCGGGCCCCGTCCAGACGAGCTTCGGCGCGCCGAACGAGTCCGGCGGCGCGTGGACGCACTGCCCCCAGCAGTGCCCGTTGCTGGTGCCGTCGTCGTTCCGGATCTCGCACGCGACGGCCTCTGCGCAGTCGTACCCCCCGGCGCCGCTGCACCCGCTGGCCGCCGCCACCCCTCCGAAGCAGACGAGCCAAAGCCCTGCCAGCCCTCTCTGCCGCACGCTCCGCATCAGCACCGCTCCTTCCGGCTCCGGCGCAGCCTCACCAGCTGCCGGAGAAGATCACGCCCCCGCCATGCGCAGCCGCGAGCGGCGCCGCGCGCACGGCGCGCTTTCCCGGCGCCGGCGCCCACAGGAGCGACGAGAACGCGACCGCGCCGGCGACTCCGGCGCCGATGAAGCTCCCCCATGCGGCGGCCTTCAGGGTGTCGCGCGCCTCGATCATCTCGCGCAGCACACCGCACGGCTCGGCGTATGCCTTGGACAAGCACGCCGCCGCCCCGTTGCGCTGGCGGATCTGGGCGGCCTGCGCTTCCGCCTCCCCGCCGCGCACCGCCGCTGCCACGGCGAAGCCCGTACCCAGCGCAATCCCGGCGGACGCCAGCGCAATCCCGCCGACGCGGAACACCGTTCCCGCCGACGGCCCCCCGGGCGTCGCGGCCGGCGCAGGCGCGACCGGCGCCACAATCGACGCAGATGCAACCGGCGCAGACGCAACCGGCGCAGGCGCAGCCGGCGGCGGGGGCTTGGGCTCCAGGTGAAGGCCGACCATCGACTCCCTCCCCCGCTCCGCCTCGAACGGATAGACGTCATCGACATACCCATCGAGCGTGCCGCGCGCCTCGTGCCGCCCCGGATCGAGGTAGACGAAGTACATCCCCTGTCCGCGGCCGATCGACTGGCCGTCGATGAACACCTCGGCCTCGGGCCGGCTCACCGCGACGGTCGCGAACGAGACCTCGCGCTCCGCCTTCTCGAGCCCCGCCCGGAAGCGCCGCTGCGCCGCCGGCTGGAGCGTCTCCGGATACACCAGCGACTCCCGCAGGTGCTCCGCCGCGTCCCGGGGCCGCCCCAGCGCGAGCTCCGAAAGCCCGAGCTCCCCCGCGAACTCCGGCCGCGGATCCGCCTTCCACGCGGCGCGATACGCCGCCTCCGCGTCCTCCCTCCGCCCCGCGCGCCGCGCCCTCTCGCCCCGCGCGCCGCGCCCTCTCGCCCCGCGCGCCGCGCCCTCTCGCCCCGCGCAAACGCCTCTTCGGCCTCGGAGCGCATCAGGGCCGCCCCGGACGGTCCAGCAGAAGGCTCCTCCCCGGCGGCCACCGCCGCGCGACTCCACACGACAGCGGCGGCGACCACGGCGAGGAGCCACCGTCCTGTGGACGTCATCTCCGCGGCATACTAAGCGTCGACTCTCTTTTCTGTCAAGCCGCGTTGGTCCGGAGAAAGTGACGGAATCGACTCGATCGTCAGGCAATTCTGGTCGCGCCGCGAGAATGCTCGCCCTGCTGCGCTGCGCGCCGAGCGCTCGCGCCACAGGCCTGCCTCGGCTCAGCCCGACATGCCGAATTTCAAATGTCGAACGAGCTCGCCAGGTAACTACGCAGGCATGGGGAAATCGTCTCGCAAAACCGACAGCACCACCGCGGACGCACCGCTCACCATCGAGTCGATCATGGCCGAGCACCTGGAGACGGTCCGCCGCTACGTGGAGCGCCAGGGCTTCCGCGGCGCGGATCGAGACGACCTGGTCCAGGAGATCTTCCACGGCGCCTCGCGGTCGCTGCCCCGGTTCGATCCCCGCATCGCCACCGTGCGCACCTGGCTCCTGCGGATCGCGTTCAACCTGACTTCCAACGAGCGCAAGCGCGCCCATCGCCGGTACGAAGAGCTGTGGCCGGAGGACGCGCTGGAAGGCCTCTCCAGCCGGGCGCCGGATTCCGAGACACGGCTCATCGAGGCGGAACAGAGCGACATCCTCGCGGATCTGCTCCAGGAGGTCCCCCCGCGGCGCCGCGCGATCCTCGTCGCGCACGACCTCCGGGAGGAGGCGGTCCAGGACATCGCCGAGGAGCTCGCGATGCCGCGCAATACCGTGTGGAACGACCTCCGGCTCGCGCGGCTGAGCCTCGACGCCGCCGCGCGGCGCTGGCAAGCGCGGAGGCGCGGCCGCGGCGCCCTGATTGCGCCGCTCGCCTTCGCGTTCGACGCGACCGAAGCGCGCGCCTCGTCGGGGCCGCTCCACGGAGGCCGGCTGCGGCGGCTGCTCGACCGGGCTCGCCGCGCCTTCCGGCGCGCGCCGTCTCACGGCGCGGCCCGCTCGGCGGCGAGCTCGTGGAACGCGTCGCTGGCCCGCCCACGTGCCATCCGCCGATCGATGGCCAGCGCCGCGGCCGGCGTCGTGGCGGGCGCGCTCGCCCTGCTGGCCCCCGGCGGGCGCGGCGAGATCCCGTCGCCGAGCGCCCATGCGGTCGCGCTTCGCTCCCCGCAGGCCGCATGGCCCGCTCAGCCGAGCGCCCATGCGGTCGCGCTTCGCTCCCCGCAGGCCGCATGGCCCGCGCAGCGCGACAGCGCCGTCCTCGCGGGCCCGGAGGTGCCCTCGGAGGAGCGGGCCCAAGGCGAGGTGAGCGGCGCCCTCACGACCGCGCGCCGCGACCCGCCGAGGCCGCGATACCCGCCCGGCCCTCGCCGGGGCGAAGGCATCCAGTTGCCCTCCTCCGAGGCCCGGCTGATCCGGCAGGCCTTCGCGGCGCTCGCCGCCGGTCGCCACGACGCCGTGCGGCTCCTGATCGAGCAACACCGGCGCGACTTCCCGCGAGGCGCTTACGCGAGAGACCGCGAGGAGCTCATGCGACGGCTGCAGGCAAAGCCGCGCCGCAATTGACAGGGAGACAGGAAGACAGGGAGACAGGGAGACGGGGAGACAGGGAGCAGCGGCCCGCGCCCCGGCGCAGTCGGCCCCGCAGAGCGTCCGATTCGTGCCATGCCGTCCCGTTGAGCCCGAGAGGTGTTGCCATGGCCCCTCGGGCTCTGCCAACATCAGCGCGTTTTGCTCAACCCAAGGAGGCGCCTATGGCAGACCCCTACATCGATCCTTTCGAGACGAAGATTTATGGCAAGTTCGCGCGCGAGCAGATGGCCGCGGTCCTGATGGGCAAGATCGCCGCCCTCGACGGCATGGTCGAGTTCGCGATGGGCAAGCAGCTCCTCGCCGATCAGGCGATGTCCGACGTCCTCGATCGCCAGCCCAAGCCGGCGCCGGAGCTCGACACCGCCGAGGTGCTCGACGAGGCGCGCGACGTCATCGTGCGGTTCGGCTCGTACCTCGACTCGCTCAAGGGGAGGCCGGTCGAGCCCAAGGTGTTCTTCCGCGGCGAGATGCCGAGCGTCCTCGCGCGCCGGCGGATCACGAAGCTCACCGCCGCGGTCGGGCACATCGCCGACGAGCTCGAGCGGCAGCGCCAGAAGGTCCGCGGCGCGGAGGCGTGGCTGGCCGAGCTCAGGGAGGTGCACGAGAAGCTCGGGATCCTCGAGCGGCAGCAGCGCGCCACGCGCGTCGAGCGCGTCGAGCTCGGCCCCGAGGTGTCGACCGCGCGCGAGGCCTGGCTGGGCGTCTACAACGCCAACAAGAGCCTCGTGCGCGGGCTGCTCGCCCACCTGGGCAAGCCCGAGCTCCTGCCGCTCATCTTCGACGATCTCGCCGAGGTCCACCGCACGACCGGCGTGAGCGACGCCCTCCCGCCGGGCCAGCCGGCGGCGCCGCCCGCGCCGGCGGCCGCGCCGGCCGCCCAGCCGGCCGCCTCGCCGGACGCGTGAGCCCGCGGCCCGCTGCAAGGCTTGATGCAAGTCTTGCAGCGGGCGACTCGGTCGCCGAGTCGGCCGTTTCAAGGCTTGAGACGGCCGACTCGGCGGCCCAGCGGGCCGTTTCAAGGCTTGAGACGGCCGACTCGACGGTCGAGTGAGCCGCTTCAAGGCTTGAAATCGCCAGCTCGGCGACGGAGCCGGGCGTTTCAAGCCTTGAAGCAAGTGACTGCGCGCCAGGGAAGGCGATCTCAAGGCAGGCGAATGCCTCCGCAAGGGCGCGCCACACCGGCGCGCGCGGTCCCAGCGCTCCTCCGCCGCCGTCTCCTCCTTCAGCCGAGCCCTCCGGCTGATCGCGGGTGCCTGCTCGGCACGCCCATCAGCAACACCACAGGCCTGGTCGACAGCATCGTGCTCACCCAAAGAGGCGCGCCGCGCTCACGGAAGCACGATGTCGAAGCTCGGATCCCCCTCCTCGATGACCGACATCAGCCGCTCGAGTACGCCCATGTCGCCGCGGGCGTCGATCCCCTCGCTCGTCGAATCCCCGCTCAGCAGCGCGATCAACCGCGCCTTGCTGAGGCGGAGGGTGAGCTGCGCCTTGCCGTCGGCCGGGCGCTCGACGTAGACGAGCACCCCGTTTCGCAGCGTGACGCGGTAGTTCACCTTGAGATCGATCAGCGCGATATCGAGGCGCAGGTCGAGATCCCACGCGCGCGGACCGTTGATCTTCACCGCGATCGAGTCGAAGAGCTGATCGGGGGTGAGCCGCGCAACGATCGTCGGCGCATTGGAGGCCGTCGGCGTGCCGAAGTTGCCCTTCCGCAGCTCCGTCGCCCCCGAGAGGAAGAAGTTGCGCCACGTGCCGTTCTCGCTGCCGTACCCGAGCTGATCGAGGGTGTCGGCGTACAGCGCGCGGGCACGCGCGTCGTCGGACGCGACGAACACGGCGTGGCTGAGGAGCGTGGCCGCCCAGCGGAAGTCGCCCGCGTCATACGCGCATTTCGCGATATCGAGGACGCGGTCGACGCCGCCGATCGCGTCCACGTAACGCGCGGCGAGCGCCTCGGGCGGATGCGGCCAGAGCTGCGCGGGGTTGCCATCGAACCATCCCATGTAGCGCTGGTAGATGGCCTTCACGTTGTGGCTCACCGAACCGTAGTATCCCCGCGCGTGCCAGGCGTTCTGGAGGGCCGGCGGGAGCACGATCTGCTCGGCGATCTCGGCGCCGGTGAGGCCCCGGTTGATCATGCGCAGGGTCTGATCGTGGAGATAGGCGTAGAGATCGCGCTGCAGGCTGAGGTATTCGAGGACCTCGTCGCGGCCCCAGGTCGGCCAGTGGTGCGACGCGAAGACGACGTCGGCGCGATCGCCGAACCTCTCGATCGCCTCCGTCAGGTAGCCCGCCCACGCGTGCGGGTCGCGGACGAGCGCGCCGCGAAGCGTGAGCACGTTGTGGAGCGTGTGCGTCGCGTTCTCCGCGATGCACAGCGCCCGGAAGCCGGGGAAGAACAGGTGCATCTCCGCGGGGGCCTCGCTGCCGGGCGCCATCTGGAACTCGATCTCGACACCGTCGATGCTGTGCGTCTCGCCGGTCGACCGCACCTCGAGCGTCGGGACGATGAAACCGACGCTCCCGGTCGATGTGGTCTGTCCGAGACCGGCCCCCACCTGGCCACGCGGCCCCCGGGCGAGCGCGGCGCCGTACATGTAGCCGGCGCGGCGGCCCATCGCCACGCCGGCGAACACGTTCTCGGCGACCGCGTGATGGACGAAGCTCTCGGGCGCGAGGATCTGCACCTTCCCGCCGTCCACCTCCGCCTGCGAGGTGACGCCGAAGACGCCGCCGAAGTGGTCGATGTGGCTGTGCGTGTAGATGACGGCCACGACGGGACGGTCGCCCCGGTGCTCGCGGTACAGCGCGAGGGCCGCCGCGGCCGGCTCGCTGGAGATGAGCGGATCGATGACGATGACGCCGGTATCGCCCTCGACGAACGTCACGTTCGAAAGGTCGAAGCCGCGCACCTGGTAGATGCCCTCGACGACCTCGTAGAGGCCGTGCTTGGCGACCAGCAAGGACTGCCGCCACAGGCTTGGATGCACGGAGGTCGGCGCCTCGCCCTGGAGGAACGCGTAACTCTCGCCGTCCCAGACGACAGCCCCGTCGGGTCCGCGGAATCGCGCTTCGGCGACGGTGCCCAGGAAGCCGCGGTCAGCGGCCTTGAAGTCCCTCCGGTCGGAGAAGGGCAGCTGCGCGCGGTAGGCCGCATGAGCGGCCTCGACGGCCGGGGCCGGATCGATCGGTGTGGTCATGACGTGCTCCTTTGCGATCACGTCCGAACCTGGCTGTGACGTCGCTCACCCGCAACCCGCCGCGCTGGTGGGGCCCTCCCCTACGTTCGCCGGATAGACGAGATCAGAACGGCTGAACCGCATCCGGCGCGACGGCTCGGCCAGGATGCGTCCACCCTCCGGCCATCTCCAGCGGCCTCCCTCGCCGTGCTACCTTGCCCTGCCGGTGGCCCCTATGACCCCAGCTCCGGCACGCCTGGTCTTGCTGCACTCCTCCCGCGACGAGGCCCTCGCGCAGGACGCAGGACGCCTACCGGCTGGAGCGGCGCGCCCGCCATCGAGGCGAGCTGAAGGACGGGACGTTCATCGCGCATGGCGCGGACGTCATCGAGGTGCGGGACGAGGACGCCTACAAGCTGCGCTTCCGGCACTTCGCGGAGTTCTACCGGCAGGTGAAGGGCGAAGAGTATCCGCTCGATTACGAGCAGCAGGCGACGATCCATCCTCTGCCCGAGTGCGGCCTGCTCTTCCTGGGCCTGAACTCCGCGTGGCAGATCGAACATCACCACCGCGCCCGCGCCGGCGTCCACACGGGCGCGCTCGCGCGGGCGCTGATCCAGCTCGATCGGGTCGCGAGAGATGACCTGCGGATCGCTGTCTGGCATCACCCGGTCACCAGCGCGGAGCCGGATCACCTCGACGACGCGGGCTTCCTCCCGCAGCTCGCCGTGGCCGGCTTCCGCGTGGCGCTCCATGGCCACGTCCACCGGGCCGAGAACCAGCTCTACCGGTACGACATGAGCCCTGGCGGAAGGCGGCGCGAGATCGTCTCCGCCGGCACCTTCGGCGCGCCCGCGCGGCAATGGGTGCCGGGATACCCGCTCCAGTACAATCTCCTCCTGTTCTCCGGGGGGACGATGACGGTCGAGACGCGCTGCCGCGAGGAGCTGAACGGCGCGTGGCGGCACGACGCCAGGTGGCTCGAGGGGACGGGCAGAGACCCGTTGCCGCGGTATCAGATCCAGCTGCAGTGACGCGCCATCACCCGCCGCGGGCTCGGCGACCGAGTCGGCCGTTTCAAGCCTTGAAGCGGTGACAGGTTGCCGTTGCCGGTCATCGGGCGGACGCCGCCCGAGGACGTGGTGACCCCCGTGGCGCAGAGCTCCGACTGGACGGTCGCGTCGCCGTTGCCATTCCCTTGCCAATCAATAGCTCGGCGGCAGCGGGCACGCCCGCAGAGTCGTCGCGGTCGTGCGCTCCGCTGCCAAGAGCGCAAGGTTCTGCTCGATGCCGGGCAAGTGCGGATTGGCGTTGCAAGCGCGACGGTAGCTTGCCTCCGCGCTCTCGAGATTACCGAGCAGCTGTTCGACGGCGCCGAGGCTGGCGTGGGCCTCGGACAGCTCCGGAAACAAGCCGGTGGCGCGGATGAAGGCTGCTCGCGCTTCGGTCAGCCGCAGCTGCCGGCGCCGTTCGTTGCCGACGTTGTATTCGACGACGCCGAGCACCTCGGACTGGCTGAGTGGACGCGCGTATTCGCGCGCCGAGCCGCCCGGCACCGGAAAGCGCTGGCCGTACCACGCGTCCGGCATCGCCTCACCGGCGCGCAGCAGCTCCACGTTGCGCGCGCCGCCCTGCTCCTGCACCCGCACGTAGAAGTGCCCAGGCATCGTCACCCCGGACGCCGAATGGCCGAGCGCGTCAGCCAGCGCGAGAAACAAGGTACCAAGGCCAACGCAGCTTCCGCGGCGGCGCTCCAGCACGCCGGGCAGGCACACGAAGGCCAGATTCGTGTCGGCCACCTCGCGCACGAAGCTCCAGCGACCGAACAAGAGCTCACTCAACACCGCAGCAGGTGAGCGCTGGGGCGACGAAGCGAGCGCGCTCTCCGCCTCGTCGACGAGACGCGAGAGCTCCGTCAGGCTCCAGGTCACCTGGCTCTCGTCGACAAACGCGGAGTCACGGGCCAGGCCGATCAGGGCGCGGCCGAACGCAAGCTCTCGGCGCGGAGCGCGCCAGCAGCCGCTGCCCGCGAGCAAGAGCAGGAGCGAGCGGCGCTTCATGGCTTCTTCAGCGGCTCCCAGTCTTCCCAGTAGTTGTAGAGATCACGCGCCGTCATCATCCAGATGACCAGCTTCTTCGTGCCGAGCGCCTCGACGCTGCGGCGCAGTAGCTTTTGCCGCACGTTGGGGCCGCCGCCGTAGCTCATGACCAGGTCGAGCGGATACGCGATGCCACGCGCCAGGTGCGCCGAGACGCCAGCGTGCTCGGCGTCCGTCAGCTCATAGACGGCGGTGAAGCTGTCGCCCAAGAGCACGACCGGGCTATCCGGGTCGTCGTCGTACGGCTTGCCGTCGGCAACGACCTGGTGCGCCACGAGCGTCTCAGGCGCGTATTTCTTCTGGTCAGCTTCCGGCAGTCGCGAATGCAGATCGCCGAAACGGGTGAAGCTGGTTTCGCGCAAGTCGTAAGCGCGCTTCTGCCTGGCGAGCTCGGCGTACCAGGGGTACTTCTTCACGCGGGTGGCCAAGAGGTCTGCGGCCAAGCGCAGCCCACGGTCGGTCCAGTGCGTGTCCTGGCGCTGGAACAGAAACGGCTCCGCTGCGCTCGTGACCTTCGCCTGCAGGAATGCCGGCAGCAGGTCCACGGTCTCCACGCCTTCCTCGCTGAGCCTCTCGATCAGCTTGCGGAAAGCCGGATTGATGACCTGACCCGAGAGCGCTGTGAAAGCGGGGTCCAGCTTCTCCGGATACACCTCGAGCTTCGTCGGGACCGGCACGAACAAGAAGTCGACCCCCTGCTCGTCGAGCAGCTTCTTGAACTCGAGGATCACCGGTAGCGGGTTCTTTCCCTTGCGTTGCTTCTCGAGATCACCACCGCTGACGTATTCGAGGTCGTTGCGGTAGAACAGAAAGCCATCTCGCCCAGCCAGCGCCTTGACCTTCGGCGGCATGCCTTTGAGCCGTTTCTTCAGGGCGTCATGGGTCGGCGTGAGCTTGGCCATCCACGTCGGCCAAGAGCCGCCCGCCTGGGCCAGCTCGCGCTGCACGGTCTCGAGCCCCGGCGCGGGGTTCGGCGACGGACGTGTCTTGCTCAGCCGAAGCGCCGGCTTCGCGGGCGCAGCGGCCGCGAGCGCCGCGCCTTCGCCACGCACCAGAAAGACGTTGTACGTGGCTTTGCCTTGCGGCTTGCCGCGCAGCACGATGGTCGGCGCCGGAAACGCGCGCCCACCCAGCTCTTGCTTGATGTAGGGCTCGGTCTGCGCGTCCGGAAAGCTCTGTCCCACCGGCATGAGATCGGTGTTGAAGGACGGGTACCAATACGACGAGAGCTGGTTCGCCCAAGCCTTCACCTCGCTCGGCGACAGCACTGGCGCCACGTAGTCCTTCTGGATCGCAGCCACAAGCACGGGAGTGACGACGCCAGGCGCCACTCGGCCATAGATCTCGGGAAAGCCGTCCCCGTCCTGATCGGCGGAGCCCGCAAAAGGCTTGAACCAAGGCTGAAACTCCACCTTGGCCCACAGCTCCACCGCGCCCGACGCGGCCTGATGAACGAACACCTCGCTCAGGAGCTGGCCGGAGGTGCCGGGCGGCAACTGCAGGCCCCACCGCTCGCTGCGCACGGCTGAGCCAACCTCGGCCAGCGCTTCGGCCCCCGCTACCTTGCGCGCTTGCAAGAACTCCGAAAGCGGCGCGAAAGCCAGCGCTTGCTGCTGCTCGGCCGGCGAGAGCGGCGTCTTCGCGAGATCGCTCGTCAGGCTGCCCTGGTCGAGCTGCCCCGCGAACGCGCGCGAGGTATCGGGCGTGCCCGCAGCCGACATGGGCGTCTCTGGCTCCGGGTCGGCGATCATGAAGTTGCTGTGATAGGCGGCGTAGTCCAACGCGGCGCGCGTCGGGCGTGCCACCTCACGTACCCAGACCTGCGAGCGCGTTCGCGCGTAGCCTTCGTTCAGCGTACGGACGTGAGCGTGTTCGACGCGCGTGCCCGCCCTCGCATCACCCCAGGGGAACTTCGCAGACCCGGCGTGACAAGCGACAATGCCAGGCGCTGATGCGGCGGCGAGCAACCCCCAAACCCCGAGCGCGCGCTTACGCTGCGTCATAGCGACCTCGACGGTAGTTCCACATCACGCGAAGCACCCGGAGCCCGTACGTCAGCGGGTTCAGGTGCGAGACCTCGTCCCCGTAGTGCGTGGGCACCGGCGCCTCGCCGACCGAAAGCCCACGTGCCCGCGCCGAGGCGATGACTTCCAGATCGAAATCGAAGCTGTCAGACAGGTCGTGGAACGGCAGCGCTAGCGCGCGCGGCCCATAGAGGAGGTAGCCGCTGTGGTAGTCCGTCATCGAAAGCGACAGCGTCCGGTTCTCGATGCGGTTCAGCAGCGCATTGCCGACGTACTTGTAGAGGGGCATACCACCCTGCAAGGCCGTGCCCGCAGCGATGCGCGAGCCCTGCAGCAGATCGAGCCCGCGACGCGAGAGCTCCCCGATCAGCCCAGGCAAGGCCTCGGGCGCATACTGACCGTCGGCGTGGATACAGGCGACCAGCTCCGGCGCATCGGCGCGGGCCTTGGCCAGACCGTCTTTCATCGCCGCGCCGTAACCGCCGTTGTTGCGCCGCCGGAGCAAGCTAAGGCGAAACGCCGACGAGCTGTAGCGCTCGACCCGACGGGCCGTGTCGTCGCGACTGCCATCGTCGACGACCACCACGTGGGTGGGCCCCGACGAAGCCAGGCCGCCGACGCGCTCCAGCACCGACTCGATGTGCCGGGCAGCGTTGTACGCAGGGATGACGACCGTTACCTTCATGCGGAGCTCGCGAGCTGGGAGAGCGACGATGCCGCTGCGACGCGACCGCCGTAGCGCTCGACGTAGTCGTGCACGATCGGCGGCAAGGAGGCGGCCAGGCGTCGCTGGGGCTTCCAGCCGAGCAGCTGCCGCGCCTTCTGAACGTCGGGGATGCGTTCCTGCGTGTCGTCGTAGCCGGGGCCATAGAACTCGGCGGCCGACACCGCGCGAAACTGGGCAGGCGCGCGCTCGGGTAACCGCTGAGCGAAAGCGTCGGCCAGCAGCCGAGCGAGCTCCGCGATACTGACGTCATTGTCTGGGTTACCGACGTTGAAGATCTGACCTCTACTTTGCTTCGGCCGCTCGAGCACGCGGCACACGGCTTCGACCATGTCGCTCACGTCCATGAACGTCCGCCGTTGCGCGCCGCCGCCCACGAGCGGCAAAGGCTCCCCTCGCAGCAGCGCGCTCATGAAGCTGGCCAGTACGCGGGGTGTCCCCTCCCCGTCGATGCCGGGCAGGAAGTCCATGCGCGCGCCGATGGTGTTGAAGGGCCGGATGATCGTGAACGGCAACGCGCCGTGCTGACCGTGCGCCCAGATCACCCGCTCGAGCAGCTGCTTGGCGCACGAATACGTCCAGCGCTCGCGCCCCACCGGGCCGAGCAAGAAGCACGAGTCATCCTCGTGCATACGCGCGGCCGGCAGCCCCTGCGCGTCCAGCGCGGTGCGCCCGTAAACCTCGGCGGTCGAGAAATGAACCAAGCGCACGGCGCGCTCCGCGCAGCGCTTCACGAGCGGCAACAGGTGCGTGAAGCTGGCGTCGATGACCTCCAGCGGGATGGTCGAGTACTGGGCTGGGTTGCAAAGCGCCGTGAGCGAGATCACGACCTGACAGCGCTCGGTGACGTCCTCGACGAGCCCCGGCGCCTCGACGCGCGCCTCGATGCGCCGTACGCGCGGGTCCCAGCACTCGAGCTTGGTCAAATCCACGTCGACGGCGTCGACCTGGCAGGCAAAGCGTTCAAGCAAAGCCGGCACCAGGTGCGAGCCGATGAAGCCGCCCGCGCCGACCACGGCGATGCGCGTTTCCCTCACGGTGAGCCACTCCCGGCGGACGGAATGAAGACGTCGGGCCAGCGATCATTGGCCGAGTTGTAGGTGAGGCGCGCGGCCTTTTCGGGCGGCGTGCCCACCTCCCACAGGTAAATCTCGTAGTCGGCGGTGTCGTGGTCGTGACCGCGCTGGGTGATGCCCCAGACCATCCATTTGCCGTCGCGCGACAGCTGCGGGAAGTACTCGTGCGAGCGGCGACCCGGCAAGTCCATGAACTGGAGCTTGTCCAGGTCGACGTCCTTCGGCGGCGTGCCGTCATCGATCGGCATGCGCAGCACCCGGCTATCGCCATTCCCGGTCGGGTGAACCCAGTAGATGGCCGTGTGATCCGGCGTCCAGTTCACCTGGCAGCCCAGCCCGGTCTGGGTCCAGGCCTTCTTGGCGATGTTCCAGATGCCTGTTTCGCGCTTCGAACCGCGCAGCGTGATGGCGAGGTACTTGCCGTCACTCGAAATCTCCGGCTGCTGCAGCAAAGCGCCGTCAAGATCGGATACGCCCTCGCTGTCCATCAACTGCGTCTCTTCGCCGCTGCCGAGCTTGCTGCGAAAGACCTTCGTGCCGCGTACGAACAGGATCTCATCCTCCGAGATCCAGCTACCCCAGCTCGCGCCCTCGACGACCTTCTTCGGCTCGGAGCCGTCCGGCTTGACCGTGTAGATGTCCCATTTGTCGCTGGCGTTGGCGTCGCGTTCGCTCACCCAGCCTTGTTTGCTGCGGCAAAACAGGATTTGCTCGCCGCTCGGAGAGAACCTCGGGAACCAGTCGACCTCGTCGCCCTTGGTGATCTGTTTGACGTCCGAGCCGTCGGTCTTCATCGTGAACAGGTCGTGATTGCCCACGCGGGAGCTGGACCAGACGATGGTGCCGCTGGCCTTCTCGCCGACCTCGCGCATCAGCGCGACGTCCTCCGCGGGCGGGGCTTCGTCGGCCCCCTTCGGGGGCTCGCCCGAAAAGGCCGAGCATCCGAGCACAGCCGAGCAGCACAGAGTACCAATTTGCTGCAGTGGGAAACGCAGGCTCATCTAAATTGTCCTTTCTCGAGCTTCACTCGCGCGGGGTGCGAGGGCGGCCGCCTCGACGGCGGGCGAAGGAAAACAGCGACGCAACCCGGCGCGCACGCCGAGCGGCGCGTAGCCGAGGTCGCTCATGGCTTCGGTCGGGTCGAGATCGGCGTCGTTGACGATGCCGGCTATCGCGCTCGAGGTGAGCGGGGGCCGCTTCATGAACACCGGGAGCACCGCCGCCAGCGCCCGGCACGCCCACACCGGCAGGTGCAAGAACGGCCGAGGCCGATCGTGATGAAGCAGCAGCAGCTCCGCGAGCTCGCGCATCGAAATCACCTCCGCGCCGCTGAAGTTGTAGGTCTTGCCGTGCGCGATCGGCGCGTTGGCGAGCCGCACCAGGCCGTCGACGACATCCTCGGCCCAAACGGGCCTCTTGAGCGCGCCCCCGGCGCCGATGAACGGCACCACCGGAAACCGCCGCAAGTAGTCGAGGAACATCAGGAGCTCCTGACCGCCGCCCTGGTCGTAAACCAGCGTGGGCCGCACGATCGTGTAGGCGAGCCCTGAGCCCTGGACGAGACGCTCGGCCTCGAGCTTGGACTCGGCATAGCGCGTGCGACGGGGGTAAACGACGGAGGCCGACGAGACGTACACGAAGTGCGGCACCCCCGCTCTTCGCGCCTCCGCAACAAGGTGCGCCGTGCCGTCGCGGTTGACGCGCTGAAACATCGTGGGGTCGTGGGTAATGATGATGGCGGCCAGGTGGTAGACGAGGTCGACGCCGCGACACACGCCGGCCAAGGTGCTCGGATCGCTGATATCGCCTTCGCGCACGTCGCAGCCCAGCGCATCCACGCGCGCTCGCGACGGATCACCGGGCAGCACGAGCGCTCGCACTTGCCAGCCCGCTCTGCGCAGCCGCGCCGTCAAGCGGGCGCCCATCACGCCGGCGGCGCCAGTCACCAGGGCTGTCGCCATCCTACGGAGCCTCCGCAGGCTTGGGAGTCGGGAAATCCAGCGGAATCCAATCTCCGACCGACAGCTCGCGCGCAGCGAACTCCCAGACCACCACGCGCTTGCCCGCCAGGCGATCTTGGCCGGCGTTCAGCTCGCGCGCGAGCGCCTGGCGCGTAGCGAAGGCGCCGGAGTCGTTCTGCGCGATCACGTCGATGGGGCGACCAAGCGCCAGCGCCAGGTGCGGGGCCAGGCCGGACGCGTTGCCCCAGCCCATTCCCTCGAGCGTGAAGATGTTGGTGAAGCTGTCGCCGAGCAGGAGCACGTCGGCGCTCTCGTCAGGCTCCCAGGGCGTGCCGGCCGCGTCCTGCACCTGGTGCACGACCACGCTCTCCGCTTGAAACAGGCTCTGATCGTCGGGCAGCTTGAGCATGTCGACCAGATCACCGACGCGCGAAGCCGGCTGCGGGACGCCGCGCAGCACGGGCTTCTCTGCCAGCGTTGGCAATACCCCAAGCCCGATCACGAGCTGGCCGAGGTCGGCGGCGATGCGCTCCATGTAGCCGGGCGTAAAATGCGTATCTTGAGCCAGGAAGAGCGGCTCGGTACGGGGCTCGGGCACGCTGCGGCGCGCGTCGAGCACGGCCACGCCGGCTGCTCGAAGCTCGCTCAGGAAGCGGTCGTAGTCGACATTCTGCGCCATCTCGACGCGCCCATCACGCCCAAGAAGTGGACCCGGCTCGATCCCAGCCTTGTCCGGCATCGGCAGGAGCACGAGGCGAATCCCCCGTTGCGCGAGCGCTTGCTGGAACGCGAAGATGGCGGGTCGCGGATCCGGGTAAATGGGCTCCTGGCCTGCGTCGAGGGCTTCCCTGGCGCGGCCCCGCAGCACCTCGGGCTCCAAGAATCCGGGCCCGCCGACGTGCTGCACACCGGGCGTGTAATAGAGCCAGCCGCCGTGTCCGACGACCGCGAGCTTGTTGCCCACACGAGCTAGACGAGTGAGCAGCAGCTGCACGCGGGGCTGGACCCAGGACTTGGCGTACGAGGCATCCTCAATGCCCTTCTCGAGCTGACGCAGGTTCTCGGCCGTCGGTGGGCGACGCACCAGATCCACGAGAGGCGATTCCTCATCCTCGCGCTTCTCGAGGTAGGCCTGCGCGAGCGGAACAGCGTAGATCGCCCCCAGAAACAGCAGCGTGAGCAGCCAGGCCGCGCCGCGGCTCACGTCGGTCGCGATGATACCGCGGCGCAGCTGCTCGTCGCCTGTGGGGTCGGTCGGACCGCCGCTGCGTTCGATGGCGGAGGACGAGGGAGGCAAGGTACTTTGCATCGCGCGGCCTCAGAACTGAAAGTACAGGAACGGGTTGATGGTCTGCGTCCACATCATCAACGTCGCGAGCGCCATCGTGGCCGCCACGAACGCGGTACGGGGCAAGGACAAGCGCCGCGTGAGCTCCCAGCTGTTGGGCATGCCGAAGATCACCACCGCGGCCAACGCGAATAGCCCCACGTAGTACCGCGGGTGGAGCGCGCCCGCCACGACGTCCGCCGCCGGCGAAACGGCGGCGAGCCCAAACAGCGAGCCCAGGTAGGTCACCGCCTGATCGAGCGTCTTGGCGCGGAAGAACACCCACGACAAGCACACGATCAAGAAGGTGAAGGCGACGCCGACAGCAGGTGGCAGGCGGCGCAGCGGATGAGCTTTACCGAGCCTGCGCTCCACCCCGAGCATGCCGCCGTGAATGCCGCCCCAGATCACGAAGTTCCAGCTGGCACCGTGCCAGAGCCCGCCGAGCAACATGACAACCATCAAGTTGGCGTACGTGCGCAGGGGTCCTTTGCGGTTGCCACCGAGCGGAATGTACAAATAGTCGCGCAGCCACGTGGACAGGCTGATATGCCAGCGCCGCCAGAACTCCGTGATGCTGCGCGACTTGTAGGGGGAGTCGAAGTTCTGGATCAGCACGAAGCCGAGCATCAGCGCCAAGCCCACGGCCATGTCCGAGTAGCCGGAGAAATCGAAGTAGATCTGGAACGCGTAGGCGACCAGCCCGAACCACGCGTCGTAGAAGTGCTTGGCGCCACCGGCGAACGCCGTATCGGCGATGTGCCCCATCGGGTTGGCCAGCAGGATCTTCTTGCCCATCCCCAGCGAGAAGAACGCGACGCCGCGCGCGAACTTCTCGAGCGTGTGCTGGCGCACGCGCATCTGTTCCTCGATCGCCGCATAACGGATGATGGGGCCCGCCACCAGGTCGGGGAAGAAGGCCTCGAAACACATGTAGTCCGTGAAGCGCCGCATCGGTCGGGCGTCGCCGCGGTACACGTCGATGGCGTAGCTCATCGCCTTGAACGTGTAAAAGGAGATGCCCACCGGCAAAACGACGTGCAAGACCGGCACGATCTGCGTCGAGCTGCCGAAGAGCGCGCCGAGCGCGTTGATGTTCTCGGCGACGAAGCCCGTGTATTTGAACGCCGCGAGCAGCCCGAGGTTGGTGACGATGGAGATCGCCAGCACCAGCTTCATCTGGCGGGTCCGCACGACCTCGGGGCCAATCACGGGCGGTAGGCCGTCGACGTCGGGCAGCCGTGACATCTTCAGGAGCAAGAGACCGCACACGTAGTCGACGCTCGAGCCGAAGAACATGATCACGGCCCAGCTCGGGTTCGCCCAGCCGTAAAATACGTAGCTCGACACGGCGATGAGGGCCGTGCGGGCCCGGCCCGGCAGGGCGTAGTACGCGGCCAGTACCAGCGGCAAGAAGTAGAACAGGAAGATATGGCTGGAAAAGACCATCTCAGCGGCTCACGGGGCCCACGGGCGCCAGCCCTTGTCCTTCATCGTCGCGAGCGCTCGCTGCACCCAGGTGCGATGGCCGTCCAAATTGAAGTGATGGTCGTCTTGCATGCCCACGCCCTCGGCCGAGACGAGCGCGAAGTTCGACACCACGCTCGGGCACCTTTCGATCTCGGGACGGATGGCGTTCGCCACGGCGCCGCCGACCACGAACTCGCCCGAGCTCTCCACCTCGTAGTCGTTCATCAACGCAGGCAGCGTGGGCTCGCCGACGTCGTTGCGAATGGCGGTCACGAGGGTATTGATGCAGTCGGGAAAACCGGTGCGATCGGCGGCAGTGCCGTGTCGCTCGGTGATCCCGAGATAGATGAAGATACCGCCGAAGGTCACCCGCCCCTTGATGGCCTTCGGCGCGGCGATCAGCTGGTCGTAGTAGAGGCCGCCCGGAATGAACTGGGAGCAGTAGGCCGAGGGCCACCCGAACCCGAGCGAGATGAAATAGTTGTCGGGCGCGAGCATCGCGGCTTCCTTGACCAGCGCCGTACCCGGCCCGCCGGCGGCGGTGTCACCCGCGGTTTTCGGCTCGATCGCGAGCTCCGGCGCCGAGCCAGGGTGGTACATGAAGGCGTGCGGGTGGGTCTCCGTGAAATGGAACGGGCGTGAGCTCTGGGGCCTCGTGGCGCGACCGGCCATGTTGGAGTGACCGATGTGAATGAAGGCGATCGCGCGCTCCCTCGGGACGTCGACGCCTCCAAGGTTGATGGTCACGCCCGAAGGCGCCGGCCCTCCGCCGGACCCCACGTCGCTGGTCCCGCTGCTCCCGCCGCCGCCGCTCCCGCTCGCCGCGGTCATGGCGCCGCCGACCGAAGCTCCACCCGTGGTGGTCGCCGCTCCAGCGCCGCTCGAAGGCCCGAAGTCGTCACCCGTCCCGGCGGCCTGCGTGTCGTGCGGGTGCTCGACGACCCCGCAGGCGAGCCCGCCGCCCAGCGCGAACAAGGAAACGAGCGCCCACCGAGACCTGGACAGGCTCACGTTGAGAAGTGGTTTCATCGTCGACTCTCCTCCAAGTTCACCAAGATCCGCGTCGCTTCGGGGTCGAAAGGCCGGACGCGCAAGGCACGCCGTAGAAAGCCCAGGCCTTGCGCCGATTCGCCCCTTCGCAGGGCGATCAACGCCATGAGATTCAGGCTCCCGACGTCGTCGTGCTGGGAAACCAGGCTCTGCCGGGCGAGCCGCTCGGCGGCATCGAGCTCACCCGCTGCAAAGCGAAGACGCGCTTCGAGGGCTCGGGCTTGCGGCGTGTCGAGGCTCGCGAGCGTACGCTGCGCTTGCTCGAACTGGCCGAGCACGCCGTGCAACGTGGCCAGGCTCAGACGTGCCGCGGCATGCACCTTCGGGGAATCCGCGAAGCGCTGCTCCAGCTGGACCAAGGTGCGGTCCGTCTCGCTGGCTTCACGGAACGGCTGCTCCGCGACGCCGGGCGTGAGGTCGCGGCGTGCAAACAGCACCTCCGAGCCGTCCGTGTAGAGTAGCTTCCAATCAGCGCTCGCGTAGAGGTGGCCAATCAAGCGCTGGTAGCGCTCGGGGAACATCACCGGCAAGACCACGTAGGCGAAGGAATGACGCGCCTGAAAAGCTTCGAAACGCTCTGGCTCGTCCGCGAGCCTCAGGTATTCGGCGAACTCGTCGGCGGTGCGCAACACGAGCCGAGTGTCGATATACGGCCTAAACCGCGGATAGAGCCGCCAGATCAGGTAGCCTCCGTAATGATCGGCCGCAAAGACGTCGCCCCCGGGCAGCGCGTCGAGGCGCACAGCGCTTTCGGCCGGCACCCGGAACGGGCTCGGATCCGCCAGCGGCGGCTCGCGCGCCGCCGCCGACGCCGAGACGAGCAGCAGCGCGCTCAGGAGCGCCGCGTTGAGGCCCACCGCCACGCGCACGCCCGCGCGGCGAAAGCTCGAGACACAAAACCGCCGGAGCGCCGGGGCCAGATTGACCGCGAAGATCGGCGCCCCGACCCAGTACAGCAGGAGCACGTTGCGGTTGCTCATCAAGGCCAGCCCCGCGAAGCCGAGCAGCAGCAGCGCATGGCTCAGCCTCAAGCGGCGCCCGGCCAGGAGCACGGAGAGAGCGAGCAGGGCCAAACACCATTTGAAGTGCCAGAACTCGCCGTCTGACAGGCGCTCGAGCTCGAAGGGCGGTAGGTTCTCCGCCACGTCGTGGGCGAAGACCTGGTGCTCGCCGGGCAACAAGCGCCCGAGCAGCACCGCCGGCAACGCTGCGCCGCGCAAGCCAAACGGCGTGAGACACGTCGCCAGCAAACACCCCCCTAGCGTCGCGAACAGCTGCTGTACCCGCGCCCACGGTGCCAGCGCACCAGCGTGCTCGCGCGCAAACGGCCACGCACGCGTCTGGCCAAAGCTCGCCCAGCCGAGCGCCGCCACCGCGTACGCCGCGATCACCGCGGGGCCAAGCGCCGAAAGGCCCTGAAAATTCGCCCAAACCAGCTGCGCCAAGGGCAAGAGCAGCAGGTGCCGGACCCGGCCGTCGCGCCGAAAGCGCTCGAGCGCGAACAAGAAGAACGCGAGCAGGACGAGCGTGCCTATCACGGGCCGGACGAGCAAGAGCGAGCGAGCCGCCAGGAGCCCGCCGACCAGCGACGTCACGAGGAGCCCCCTCGCCCACGAGCCGCGTCGCGCTTCGAGCGCGAAGTAGAGGAAGCCCGCGCCCAGGCCGATCAGCGCGCACTTGACCAAAACGAGCCCGACGAGGCCGACCGCCTGGTGCACCGCGTACACCGCAAGCTGAAAAAGCCAGTGCACGTCGACCCAGGCACGCCCTTGCGCGCTGACCGAGAAGGGATCGGTGAACAGGAGCCCACGCCGAGCGACCATCTCGCGACCTGCCGCGAGGTGCCACCAGATGTCACCGTCGGCCGAAGGCGCGAGCCCCGTCGAGGCCGCACCCAGGCCGAGCAACGCCGCGACGAGCGGCGTGCGATGGCGGAGCAGGGCGGCGACGGGCAACATGGCCACTTCTCAGAACGGTGAGACGGTGAAGCCGATGCCTGCCGTCCACGGCTGCAGGCCCACGCCCTGGCTGCTGCTCTCGGCGCCGTCGACGACTCCGCGCTTGTCCCAGCCGAGCGGCAGCGACACGCCCCCCAGGATCGCCAGCCAGGCGTTCGACCACTCCACGGCGAGCGTGCCGGTGACGGCCCACAGCTGCACCTCCTGGTCAAGCCCACGGTCACGATCCGCACCGAAGAAATGCGACAGCGACAGGCCGACCGACGGCACCAGCGGCCCCCAGAAATAGCCCGAGTAGCCGTAGATCGCGGCCGCCGGTGCGCGGTAGTTGCCCAGCTCGTTTTCCCCGCCGCGGTAGCCGAACGAGCCGCCGAGCACGATCAGCCCCCACGTCTTGTCGATCGTATGGTCGAGCGTCAGGCTGCCGCTCACCTTGCCAAGGCCAAGCTGCTTTTCCTGCGTGAGATAGTCGTTCTTGTACTGGGCGTCGTGCACGCCGGTCGGGACGCCGACCAGCAACGTCAGGCTGGTGGAGTTGATCTCGCCGAAGCGCCGCGTGACGAACCCCGCGACGTCACCCACGCCGGAGTTCGAGACGTCCACGGGCAGGCCGTAGTAGTCGCGGTAGTACTTGTAGAGCAGCGGAACCACGAGCCCCACGTTCCATTTCTCGTTCAAATTGCGCGAGACTTGAGGACTCAAGCTGAGGTTGTAGCCGTCGTCCAGGTGCGTGTACGTGCCGAGCGTCTGCAGCTCGAATAGCCCCCCGGTCACGCTGTGGCCGATCCACTTGATTCCGCCCCCCGCGCCCGTGGAGCTACCGGCTCCGCAGCCGCCGATCGTCTCCCAGCTCGAGAGCAGGCCTTCCAACCGTGAAACTCGTAAAGACAGCGCTGGTCCGAGCTCGGCGAGCGCGTCGCCTCGCTCGCCGAGAGTCGCCTCCAGGCGGGCCACTCGCACATCGTTTTGCCGAGCCGCGCGCTCGGCCGCAATGAACGGAAAGCTGGCGACCACGGCCAAACCACATGTTACCAGCCAGGCGCCCGGGGCACGTAGTCGTATGAAGTTCAAGCGAGTTTCTCCCAGGCGCAAGGTCAAGCCGGGTCGACCTGGAGGCACCAGTAGCGAACGCTCCCGCGATCCGTAGCGGCATATTCGTCCACGAGTGCACCTTTCCAGATGGCCTTCAGATCGGCCTTCAATTTAAGCTTGTGAACGTCGCCCTGGTTGAAGCTACGCAGCTTTCCGCCGACCTGCTCCTTCATCTTGTCCTTGATCTTGGAGCGCGGCACGAGCGGCTTGTAGTGCGCGACAAGGATGAACTGCTTGTCGAGCGCCCCGCCCTCGACCTGGTAGCGCATCACGTAGGCGTAATCGTACAGGTCATCGGGGGGCATCTTGGAGGGAATCTCAACGAGCTTTGCCGTCAATTCCAGAGGTTCACCCGCGTCCGCCCGGGCGCTCCGCTCGACACCGGCTATCGCGAGCAGCAGCGCGCTCATCAACACTTGGTGACCAAAGTGGCGTCGGGTTGAATGAATCATCTTCGCAGAATAGGGCGAGAAAGGTCGATCTTGCAACAAGGCACGCACCGATTCTCGAAATCAAGCAACCCACGCCGGAGATCGCTGCAGGCTGTCGGCATCTTTCCACCGTGAGGCCACCGTGGGGGCAGCACTATCGCTGGTAATTCACGGCGGGGTACGCGAGAGCCGCCATGGTGACCGAGCCAAGCCGCATCTCCCGCTTCCTCTCCGCGCTCGGCGAGCTGACCGACGTTCCTGGTCGCTCACCCGACCGGGAACCGCCGTACTGGAAGAGCACAGTTCTGCGCCACAAGGCGCTCGGCGATGCCGCGGTGCGCATCGCGATAACATCCCGGGCGGATCAACCCGATCGGCAGCTCGTTCACCAAGGCGCTACCCGACCTCTCCGGTCGATTCCGGATCATCCAGATGGATCGCCAGAAGGACGTCATGATCGCCGAGCTGATCATCAAAGGAGATCTACCGGTACGACATGAGCCCTGGCGGCAGGCGGCTCGAGCTCGTCTCCGCCGGCACCTTCGGCGCGCCCGCGCGGCAATGGGTGTCGGGATACCCGCTCCAGTACAATCTCCTCCTGTTCTCCGGGGGGATGATGACGGTCGAGACGCGCTGCCGCGAGGAGGTGAACGGCGCGTGGCGGCACGACGCCAGGTGGCTGCAGGGGACGAGCAGAGACCCGTTGCCTCGGTATCAGATCCAGCTGGCGTGACGCGCCGCCCGCTGCCCGGCGCGCGCGGCCGCCTCAGATCACCCGGTCCGCGAGCGGCTCCCCCCGCTCGAACCGCCGCAGGTTCGCGAGGAAATGCTCCACCAGCGCCATCGGCTCCTCGCGCCGCCCGCCGGCCGAGTGCGGCGTGATGACGCAGCCCGGAGCGCGCCAGAGCGGGTGGTCGGGCGGCAGCGGCTCGGGATCCGTCACGTCGAGGTACGCGCCCGCGATCCGGCGCGCCTCGAGCGCCTCGATCAGCGCGGCCTGGTCCACCGTGACGCCTCGGCCGACGTTGAAGAACCACGCGTCCGGCCGCATCCGCGCGAGCAGCGCGGCCGAGACCAGCCGCCGCGTGCCCTCGGCCTCGGGCAGGCTCGAGACAACGTGATCCGCCCAGGCGAAGGCGTCGCCCAGCTCCTCCCTCGCGACCACGCGGAAAGGCTCGTCGCCGCGGGGGCGGGCGCGCAGGACGCAGAGCTCCACCTCGAACGGGGCGAGGAGCTCGGCGAGGCGGCGGCCGATCGCGCCGAAGCCGAGGAGGAGCACCCGCCGGCCGCGCAGGAGCGCGCTCCGCGACCGCACGTGCGCGTCGGGCCAGCCGCGCGGGCCGAGCTGGTTCTCGAGGCACTCGGGCAGCCGCCGCGAGGCCGAGAGCAGGAACGCGAGCGCGTGCTCCGCGCAGGGATCGGCGTAGACGCCGCTGCTCGTCGTCAGCGCGGCGCCGCGGGCGGCGAGCGCGGCGCGCACCGCCGCCACGTCGTAGCGGGCATACCCCGCGGTGCTCAGGTGCACCCAGCGGAGCCGCGGGGCCGCGCGCACGTCGTCGGGGTGCGGCTGGCCAAAGACGACCTCGGCGCCGAGGACGAGCGGATCCGGCGCGACGACGGCGAGGTTCTTCGCGGAGCGCGCCGCGGCCAGCTCCAGCGCGTGCGGCGCGACGCCCTCCGAGAGCGAGCGCGCCGCCTCCGGCGGCAGAACAACGGTGCTCGCGATGATCAGCCGATCCAAAGGCGCCTCCTCCTCACCCGTGCACGGCGCGCCCGAACTCCCGCATCCACGCCTCCTCGTCCGCGGTGAGCGGCCCCCTCGCGAGCGCGTCGAGGTTCTCCTCCACCTCGGCCCGGCTCTTCGGCCCCGTCAGCGCGAGATCCACGTGCGGGCTGGAGAGCTGGAATCGATAGCAGTCGCCGGCCGTCATCGCCGGGCGATCCCAGCCCTTCGGCCGCTTCAGCAGCCGGCGCCACGCCGTCGCCGTGTAGGCGAGGATGCTCGGCTTCGCGTCGCGCACGTGCGGGAAGATGTCACGCTCCGCGCCGGGATGCGCGGCGTTGTAGCGGATCATGAGCAGGTCGAGCGGCGACGACCCGGCCAGGCCGCCTGCCCGCGGGCGGTCGTGGATGCTCACCCCGAGCGCCCGCACCTTGCCGCTCTCGCGCAGGTGCACGAGCTCGCGCTCGGTCGCGCTCGTCCAGGCAGACCCGACGCCGAGCCAGCCGAGCAGATAGACATCGAGGTGGTCGGTCCCGAGCTCCCGGAGCAGCTTCTCCGCGCCCCGGCGCACGCCCCAGCCGAACCAGCCGAGCTGCGCGAAGCCGACAACCGCCACGCTGTCGCGGCGCCCCTTCAGCGCCTCGCGCAGCGGGTTGCCGAGCCCGCCCGAGCGCATCGTCCAGAGGAAGAGATTGACCCCCCGGTCCACCGCCGCGCGCACCCCGCCCTCGTCGATGCCGTAGTTCGCCGCGAGCCCGAGCCGGAAGACGCGCTTGCCGCCAAAGGCGGTCGGCGCGCGGTGGAGCCAGTCGTCCATGGGGCGGATCTTACCTCACCTCCGTCGATGTCACCGGCCCCCGCGCGCCGCACATTCGCCGCCCACGGCCGCCCCGACCTGTGCCAGACTCCCCGGCCACCGATGGGCCAGGACACCTCTCCCCGGTGCGCCGGCTGCAGCGCTCCGCTCCCGGAGAACGCCCGCTTCTGCCCCTCGTGCGGCCAGCTCGTCGCCGCGCCGGATCCCAGCGCCGCCCTCGCCGCGACGGCGTTCCCCGCGACGCAGCTCGGCGCCGTCGGGCTGCCGGAAGCCTCCCTGCCGCTGCCGCCGGTCCGGCTCTTGCCAGGGACGGAGATCAGCGTCTATCGCATCGAATCGACGCTCGGCGAGGGCGGCATGGGCGTCGTCTACCGCGCCTACGACCGGGCGCGCGAGCGCGTCGTGGCCGTCAAATGCCTGCACTCGAACCTCTGCGGCAACCCGGAGATCCGGCGGCGGTTCGCGCGGGAAGCGCGGGTGCTCCGGTCCTGGAGCCACGAGAACGTGGTCGCCGTCTACGATTTCGTCGAGCGCGATCACCTGCTCGCGATCGTCATGGAGTACGTCGACGGGTCGACGCTGGTGCGGCACCTCGAGCGGTGGCGCGGGCGCATCCCCTTCCAGGAGATCCGCGCGCTGTTCGGCGGCGTCCTCGACGCGATGGACGAGGGGCACCGCATGGGCATCATCCACCGCGATCTCAAGCCCGACAACATCCTCGTCACGACCGGGAAAGACGGCCTCTCCCCCAAGATCGTCGACTTCGGCATCGCCAAGATCCTGGAGGGGACGACGTACACGCTGAGCGGCGCGTTCCTCGGGACGTGCTGTTACATGTCGCCAGAGCAGGTGAAGAGCCCCCACGCCGCGGATCGGCGCTCGGACATCTACTCTCTCGGCGTGACGCTCTACAAGCTGACGACAGGGCAGGTGCCGTTCGACAGCCCCAACCACTTCGCCGTGATGATGGCCCACGTCGCCGACGCCCCGGCGCCCCCCTCGTCGCTGCGCCCCGACCTCCCGCCGGCCCTCGACCAGCTCGTGCTCGACGCGCTGTCGAAGGACCCGGCGGGGAGGCCGGCGTCGTGCGCGGAGTTCCGGGCGCGGCTCGACGAGGCGCTCTCGGAGTTCTCGCCCGCCCCGTCGCGGCCCTCGTCCGACGGGCGCGAGCTCGCGCCGACGGTCCGCGAGAAGACCGGCGAGCAGATGATCCTGGTCCCCGGCGGGCCGTTCCTGAGCGGGCAGCAGCGCAGGAAGGTCCATGTCGACGCGTTCTACATGGATCGCACGCCGGTCACGAACCGCCAGTTCAAGGCGTTCCTCGACGTGACCGGGTACCGCCCCGACGACGACGACGCGAGCCGGCTCCTTGCCCATTTCAGGCGCGGCGAGATCCCCGCGGGCCTCGAGGACCACCCCGTGGTGTACGTGTCGTGGGACGACGCGCGGGCCTACGCCAACTGGGCCGGCAAGCGCCTGCCGACCGAGGCCGAGTGGGAGAAGGCCGCGCGCGGCACCGACGGCCGCAAATACCCGTGGGGGCGCGCCGAGCCCGGGCCCGCGCGCGCGAACTACGACAACCGCGAGGGCGGGACGGTGCCCGTCGGCTCGCTGCCGGGGGGCGCCTCTCCTTATGGCATCCTCGACCTCGCCGGCAACGTGTGGGAGTGGTGCGAGGACTACGACGATCCGCACTTCTATGCGGACGGCCCCTCCCACAACCCGCGCAACACGCGGCCCTCGGATCGGCCGCTGCTCGTGATGCGCGGCGGCTCGTGGATGTACGGCGCGCAGTCGCTCCGCACCTGGGCGCGCACGAGCTTCGAGGCGCACTACCGCTTCGCCGGCGGCGGCTTCCGCTGCGTGCGAACGGCCTCGTCGAGCTGAGGCGCGGGCGCGGCGGCTGCTCGGCGCGCGGCCGCTCGGCTCACGCGCGCGGCGCACGAGCGCCTGGTCAACCGGCGGCGGCGCGGATAGAACGCCGGGCGCAGATGCAGACGAACAGGGCCAGGACGAGCGGCGGCGTCCGCGTGCGGCTGACCGGCGTCCGGCGCGTCTTCCCGGTGCTGGACGACGCGGGCCGCGCGCCGCGGGACGGCGCCCCCGGCGTCGTCGCGATCGACGGCATCGATCTCGACATCGCGCCTGGCGCGTTCGTCGCGCTGCTCGGGCCCTCCGGGTGCGGCAAATCCACCCTGCTGCGGCTCGTCGCCGGGCTGGACCGCGCCGACGCCGGCGCGGCCGTCGTGGAGGCCGAGGAGGCGCCGGGCGGCGCAGGCGGCGCGCGCGCCCCCCTCGCGTACGTCTTCCAGGACGCCCACCTCCTGCCCTGGCGGAGCGTCCTCGAGAACGCCGCCCTGCCGCTCGAGCTCGCCGGCGCGCCGCTCGACGAGCGCCGCGCGGCGGCGCGGGCCGCGCTCCTCCAGGTCGGCCTCGCCGACGCGGGCGCGCGGTACCCGGCCGAGCTCTCCGGCGGCATGCGCATGCGCGTATCGCTCGCCCGCGCGCTGGTCACGCGCCCGCGGCTGCTGCTGCTCGACGAGCCGTTCGCCGCGCTCGACGAGCTCACGAGGAGCCGGCTCGACGACGAGCTCCGCGCGCTCTGGGCCGAGCTCGGCATGACGGTGCTCTTCGTGACCCACTCGATCACCGAGGCCGCCTACCTCGCCGAGCGCGCCGTCGTCCTGTCCCCGCGGCCGGCGCGCGTCGTCGCCGACCGCACGCTCTCGCTGCCGGACAGGCGGACGGCCGCGCTGCGCACCGAGCCCGCGTTCGCCCGCGAGGTGCGCGCGCTGCAGGAGGCGCTGGAGAGCGGCGGGGCGTGAGGCGCGGACCGGCGAGCCCGGCATTCCCACTGCTTCACGGGTCGAGGTGGACGAGGATGCGGCAGTTCGGCGCGCCGGAGGTCCCTGCCGCTCCCGTTTGCCGCCGCGCACTTTACGGCGGCGCGCCGCGCGACTCCTGACGTGCGCTACAGTCCCTCCTGCCCACCATGGCCAACGCGATCCGCATTCGCACCCAGGTCACCTCCGATATCCTCCACATCCCGGAGCTCTCGGCGCTCGCGGGCAAGAACGTCGAGGTGATCATCCTCGAGGAGGAGTCGGCCCCGCGCAGCCTCACGCCGCCGGCGCGCAAGCTCGGGGCGCTCCGAGGCCTGTTCGACGTCCCTGACGATTTCGACGCTCCCCTGCCTGAGGACATGCTTCACGCCTTCGAGGGAGATGGAGAGACGTGAAGCTGCTCCTCGACACCCATGTGTGGCTCTGGGCTGCGCTCACGCCGGAGCGCATCGCCACGACGGCCCGGCAGGCCATCGAGGATCCTCACAACACCCTCCTGATCTCCGCCGCAAGCGCCTGGGAGATCGCGGTCAAGCATGCGATCGGCAAGCTCCCGCTCCCCGAAAAGCCGGAGCTCCTCGTCCCGCGGGTCATCGCCGCGCTCGAAGGGATCGAGCTCCCCGTGACCTCCCGTCACGCGATCTCGTCCGCGGCCTTGCCGTACCATCACCGAGATCCCTTCGATCGCCTCCTCGTGGCACAGGCGCTTTGCGAAGGGGCAGCGCTCGTCACCGTGGACGAGCTGCTCACTCGCTACGGCGCCACGGTGCTCTGGGCCGGATCGTGACAGGGCAGCGACGCCGGCGCCGCCACGTCGAACCGTCGTTCCCGCGCGCCCGCTGAGCCCGGCCCCTCCCCGGCACGGCCGTCCCCACGACCCCCGGGGCGGTCCGCGCGCCCATTCCACCGCGCTGCTGCCCCCTGCCGCGAAGCGCCGTCCATCGTGGCCATCGTGGGCAGAGCTCCCACTCGCCGCACGATCCCGCGCGCGAACGCGCTTCCATGCCGACAGCGCGCTCGTACAATCGCCTCATGCCCACGTGCCCCCGGCGGTTGCTTCCCCGCGCCCTTCCTTGGTTTTTGCTCGCTGCAGCGGCCTGCGGCGATGATCCGGATGTCGTCCTGCCACCCGGCGATGGCGGCGGGGGCAACGGCGGCACGAGCAGCAGCTCGGGCGATGGCGGCGGGTTCGTCGGGTCGATGGCCGCCTCGGGCGGCGCGGGCGGCGAGAGCGGCTGTGAGGGCGTGAGCTGCCGCGAGGACCAGCACTGCGAGGAGGAGGACGGACAGGGCACCTGCGTCGACAACACGTGCGACGACCTCACCTGCGACGCGACCGAGGTGTGCGAGACGCCCCCGGACGCAGGCGCGCGCTGCGTCGATATCGCCTGCCAGAGCGACCTCGAGTGCGCCTTCAACCAGTACTGCAACGGCACCATCTGCGTCGTCGATGCCTGCACGGCCGGCGCGCGGACGTGCGACGGCGACAGCCTCCAGCTGTGCGTGTCGAACGGCAGCACCACGAGCGAGCTCTTCACGTGCGGCGGATCGGCCTACTTCGAGAGCAAGTGCACCGACGACGGCGCCGGGACCGCCAGCTGCCCCTGCGAGGACGACTGGGACTGCCCCACCTACGCCTCCTGCGAGGTCGGCTCCTGCTCCGGCACGGGCGCCGCGCCCACGTGCCTCTTGCCGCCGGAGCCGTTCGCGGGCGCCCTGCCGCAGAACGAGATCCAGTGGGGAGGGGAGAACCGCGCCAGCTCCGACGCCGCCAACAGCCCGTTCAAGACCTCGGCGCAGACCGTCATGACGCCGCTCGTCGCCAACCTCGACGACGACAACGGCGACGGGCTCATCAACGAGCTCGACTTCCCCGAGATCATCTTCACGACGTTCTGCGGCTCGAATTTCGGCAAGCAGGGCGTCCTCCGGGCGATCCACGGCGGCGGGCCCCGCAAGGGAGAGAACTACTTCGCGGTGCTCGGCGCGCAGGTCTGGCACGAAGGCGAGCCCATCGACGCGCCCTACGCCTGCGCCGACGCGACGCTGATGCCGACCGCCGGGCTGGCCGTCGGCGATCTCGACGGCGACGGCGTCCCCGAGATCGTCGCGATCACCGCCGTCGTGACGGGGTCTGGGGCCACGGAGGTGACGAAGACAGGGCTCCAGATCTTCAGCAACACGGGCGAGACCAGGGTCCTCATGAACGAGATCTGGACGGGCTACAACGAGCCGTCGCCCGCGCTCGCCAACATCGACGGACAGGGGCTCCCGGAGATCGTGGTCGGGCCGAACGTGTTCACGCTCGACGTCAACAAGGACACCCGCGAGCTCTCGATCGTCGACCACTTCAAGGGCGACAAGGCCCAGGGCATGCAGGGGTCACCGGGGAACGCGAGCAACCGGCTCGGGCCCATCGCGTGCGTCGCGAACCTCAACGACGACCCCCGGCTGGAGATCGTCGCGGGCAGCACCGCCTATGGGCTGCCCCGCCCGCCGCCCGGCGTGACGAGCAGGGCCGGGTGCGCGCCGCCGTACACCGACAAAGAGGCGACGGCGTACTGCGAGGGGAAGCTCATCGAGGTCTGGGACGGGCAGACCGTCAACGGCACGGCCGGGATCCCGTCCGAACAGCGCGACGGCCTCTGCGCCGTGGCCGACGTCCTCGGAGAGGACCAGGACGCCGCGCCCGGGCCGAACAACCCGCTCGATCAGCGCCCGGAGGTGATCCTGTTCAACAACGGGCACTTCTTCGTGCTCAACGGGCAGAACGGCACCATCCAGCGCCACGAGGAGATGAAGGCCTCGGGCACCACCTTCGACGGCGGCGCCCCGAACGTGGACGACTTCGACGGCGACGGCTTCCCCGAGGTCGGCACGGCGTTCGGCCTCCGCTACATGATGTTCGATCTCCAGGCGCCGACGGCCGAGTGCCCGGCGTGGCCCAACGCGCTCACCGACGGGGTCACCGGATTGCAGGGCAACCCGGAGCGGACCCCGAACGGGAAGCCGTGCACCACGGACGAGGAATGCGGCGCCCCGGGCGCGGCGACGTGCAACCAGCAGCGGGGCACCTGCGTCTGCTACCACAACGGGTGGCAGCGCTTGACCGAGGACGACTCGAGCCGCACCACCGGGTCGAGCGTGTTCGACTTCAACGGCGACGGCGCCGCCGAGGTCATCTACAACGACGAGTGCTACTTCCGCATCTACGACGGCGTCACGGCCGACGTCCTGTTCAAGGTGCCCTCGCCGAGCCGCACCCGGTCCGAGTACCCGATCGTCGCGGACGTCGACAACGACGGCAACGCGGAGATCGTGTTCGGCACCTCGAACGAATCGACCTATTGCTCGCAAGGCACCGACTACAACAACGGCCTCGAGGTCTGGGGCGCGCAGAACGACCTCTGGGTCTCGGCGCGCCGCATCTGGAACCAGCACAGCTACCACGTGACGAACGTGCTCGAGAGCGGCGGCATCCCCCTGAAGGAGCCCGAGAGCTGGAAGCCGTACGGCGGCCGCGTCTACAACACGTACCGCTCGAACCCGCGGTCGTACGGCATCGCGCCGGACCTCGCGCTGAGCGGCATCCAGGTCTCGTCCCCGGACGCGACCTGCGGCGAGCTCACCGACGAGGTCGCCATCACCGTGCGCGTCGAGAACCTCGGCGATCTCCGCGTGGGCCCCGGCGTCGCCATCAACTTCTACGGCGAGTGGGACACGCCGGAGGTCGATGAGCCGCTCTACGGTGAGGACCTCGCCCCGCTGAAGTTCGTCCTCCAGAGCAGCATCGAGCCGCACAGCTCGCTGCTCCTGACGGTGAGCTACAGCGCCGCGCACAACGCGCAGGGGACGCTGCCCGCCCGCGTGCGCGCGGTCGTGGACGAGGACGCCGTCGAGCGCGAGTGCCACGAGGACAACAACGCGTTCACCGCGCCCCTCGACGCCGGCAGCGCGCGCCCGGATCTCGAGATCGAGGTCGGCCGGGTGAACACAACGAAGTGCGCCGTGAAGCAGGTCGACGTCCCGACGACCGTCACCAACGCCGGCTCCGCGCCGGCCAGCGACGTGCGGATCCGGTACTACGCGGGCGATCCCGGCCAGGGCGGGACGGCGCTCCACGAGGAGGTCATCCCGGGGCCGATCGCGCCCGGGGCGAGCGTGAATCTCACGGCCACCATCGAGAAGTTCCCGTCGAACCTGTCGATCCTGATCTACGCCGTCGTCGATCCGGACGGGGCGATCGACGAGTGCAACGACGGGAACAACAAGGACGCGGCCTCGGACAAGATCCTGTGCCCGGAGATCAACTGACGCGCCGGCGTCCGGCCGGCGGGCCTCCCCGCCAGCCGGACGCGCGCCACGCCGGCGCCGCGCGCCGCGCTGGCGCGCGCTGGCGCACGATCATCGGCTCCCGCCCGGGGCGCGGTGCTATGCCTGTGCGCCCCGCCGTCCCGCCGCGCCGCTGACGGCGCGCCGCCCCGGCGCGCTGCACCCCGCGCCCCGCGCGCGGCGACCCAAGCCCCCACAGCGTCATGCTCGGAACCTCGAACCTCGCGAAATCATTCGGTGATCGGACCCTCTTCGAGGGCGTCTCGCTCAAGCTGAACGGCGGATCCCGCTACGGCCTGGTGGGCGCGAACGGCTCGGGGAAGACCACCTTCCTGAAGATCGTGGCGGGCGACGAGCCCGCGAGCGACGGGAGCGTCAGCATCCCGAAGGACGCCCGCGTGGGTGTGCTCCGGCAGGACCGGTTCCTCAGCGACGACCAGATCATCCTGGATCTCGCGATGATGGGCGATCGCGTCGTGTGGGAGGCGCTCGTCGAGTCGCGCCGCCTCGCGGAGGGCGGCGGTGACGCCGGCCGGGTGGCGGACCTGGAGGATCGCATCCGCGCCCACGACGGCTACACGCTGGAGGCGCGCGCGAGCGCCGTCCTCGAGGGGCTCGGCATCCCCGTGGAGGCGCACCGGAGGCCGCTCTCCACGCTCTCGGGCGGCTTCAAGCTGCGCGTGCTGCTCGCGCAGGTGCTCCTCGGCGGCGCGGACGTGCTGCTGCTCGACGAGCCCACGAACCACCTCGACATCCTCTCCATCCGGTGGCTCGAGAGGTTCCTCACCGGCTACAAGGGCTGCGCGGTCGTCATCTCCCACGACCAGCGCTTCCTCGACAACGTCGCCACGCACATCCTCGACGTCGACTACGAGACCATCACGCTCTACACGGGCAACTACGCCGCCTTCGTCGTCGAGAAGCGGGCGATCCGCGAGCGCAAGCAGGCCGAGATCGCCCGCGCCGAGAAGATCATCGCGGACAAGCGCGCGTTCGTGGAGCGGTTCGGCGCGAAGGCGACCAAGGCGCGCCAGGCGCAGAGCCGGCTCAAGCAGATCGAGAAGATCGAGGTCGAGGAGCTCGCCGACACGTCGCGCCGCTCGCCGCTGTTCCGGTTCGCGATCCAGAGGCCGAGCGGGCGCGACGTGCTCGAGGCAAAGGGGATCTCGAAGTCGTACGGCGCGAAGCAGGTGCTGCGCGACGTGTCGCTATCGGTGCGACGGGGCGAGCGGGTCGCGGTGATCGGGCCGAACGGGCTCGGCAAATCGACGCTGCTCAAGATCCTCGTGGGCCGGCTCGCGGCCGACGCCGGCGGCGCTTCGTGGGGGCACGAGGCCCGCGTCGGCTACTTCGCCCAGGATCACCGCGAGCTGCTCGTCGACGGGTCGATGACGCCGCTCTCCTTCCTGTGGGCGGCGTGCCCCGACGAGTCGCCGAGCTACGTCCGCGGCCAGCTCGGCAGGGCGCTGTTCTCGGGCGACGACGTCGAGAAGAGCGTCGGCTCGCTCTCCGGCGGCGAGGCGGCGCGGCTCATCTTCTGCCGGATCATCGTCGAGCGGCCCAACGTGCTCGTGCTCGACGAGCCGACCAACCACCTCGATCTCGAGGCGATCGAGGGGCTCGTCGAGGGGCTCAAGGCGTTCGAGGGGACGGTGCTCTTCGTCTCCCACGATCGCTACTTCGTCTCCGAGCTGGCGACGCGCATCCTCGAGGTGACGCCGAGCGGGCCGCGCGATTTCCCCGGCACCTACGAGGAGTACCTGGCCGGCTGCGGCGACGATCACCTCGACGCCGACACGGTGGTGCTGAAGGCGAAGCGCGAGCACCAGAAGGCGGCCGCGCCCGCGGAGGCGGGCGGCTCCTGGGAGGAGCAGAAGCGGCGTCGCAACCGGCAGAAGGAGCTGCCCGCGCGGCGCGACAAGGTGCTCGCGTCCATCGAGGCGGCCGAGGCGCGGAAGAAGGCGATCCACGACCTCTACTGCAGCGACGGCTTCTTCGAGCGCACCGGACAGGCCGAGATCGCGGCGCTCCAGGCCGAGGACGAGGCGCTCGGCCCGCGCATCGACGCGCTCATGGCCGAGTGGGAGCAGATCGAGCAGGAGATCGCGGAGCTCGGGGCGGTTCAGGCGCAGTAGTGAGGTCCTGCCGGGCTGCCCGGCCCCGGGAGAGGGGGTCCGCCGCGCGGCGCGGGGGCCCCGCCGAACTCGCCTGAGACGACGCCCCTCCGGCTTCGCCGGAGGGGCGTCGTCTCAGGCTCAAACATCGGCCCATCCCCCGCGCCGCGCGGCGGACCCCCTCTCCCGGGGCCTACGTGTTCGCGGAGCCGGGAGGCGGCAACTCACCCTCATCGCACCGCGAGCGGCGGCTCAGTGGCCTCGCGTCTTGCGGCTGGCCATGTCGATGCCGACGGCCAGGATGAGGATGATGCCCTTGATGATCGGCTGCCAGAAGCTCTCCGTGTTCATCAGGCTCATGCCGTTGTCGAGCGAGGCCATGACGAGCGCGCCGAGCAGCGCGCCCCAGATGGTGCCCTGCCCGCCGAGGAGCGACGTGCCGCCGATGACGGCGGCCGCGATGGCGTCAAGCTCCATCATCCGGCCGGCGTCCGAGGTCGCAGAGCCGACGCGGGCGGTGAGCACAACGCCCGCGATGCCCGCCATCACGCCCATCAGCGTGAACACGGCGATGAGGTGACGATCGATGCTGATGCCGGAGTAGAAGGCCGCCTCGCGGTTGCCGCCGATCGCGTAGAGGTGCCGCCCGAACGTCGTGTGCTTCGCGAGAACCGTGAACACGGTCGCGAGCACGAGCACGACAAGCACGGGGAACGGGACACCCTCGTAGGAGTTCATCAGGGCGGCGAACGCGAGGGAGAACATGGCGAGCCCGATCCACGGGTAGCGCGCCGTGCCGGTCGCGCGCACCGCCTTGTACAGCAGCCCGACGCAGAGGATGCCAGCGCCCGCCCAGCCGAGGGTGTGCGGCACGTACGCCTGGCCCACGAACAGGTAAGGACGCGCCGGCGAGATGGACACACCGCCTGTCAAGCCGAGGATGCAGCCCTGGAAGATGAGCATCCCGCCGAGCGTGACGATGAACGGGGGAATCCGCAGCCGCGCCACGAGGGTGCCCTGCACGAAGCCAAGGACGGCCCCGAGCAGGAGCGGCAGGATGAAGGCGGCCGGCAGCGGCCAGCCGAGGCTCACGTAGATCATCGCCGACGAGGCGCCGAGCAGACCGGCGAGCGCGCCCACCGAGAGATCGATCTGCCCCGCGACGATGACCATCACCATGCCGATGGCCAGGATCGACGTCACCGACATCTGCCGCGCGAGGAGCGTCAGGTTGCGCGGCGTCACGAACGTCCCATCGGTCGTGATGGAGAAGGCAATCCAGATCGCGATGAGCGAGCCCACCATCGAGAGGGCGCGCCAGGGGATACGCACGCGAAGCTTGGCCTCGCTCATTCCGTCACCTTCCTCGTTGCAGCAGCCATCACGCGCTCCGCTGTCGCGTCCTTCCGGTCGAGGCAGGCCGTCGGCCTGCCCTGGTTGAGGACCAGCACACGGTGGCTCATGCCGAGCAGCTCCGGCAGATCGGAGGACACGAGCACCACGGCGAGCCCATCCGAAGCGAGCTTGTGGATGAGCTGGTAGATCTCCGCCTTCGCCCCGACGTCGATTCCCCGGGTCGGCTCGTCGAGCAGCAGCACCCGCGGCCCCGTCATCAGCCATTTGCCGATCACGATCTTCTGCTGGTTGCCGCCCGAGAGCTGGTTCGCGAGCGCGAGCGGCCCGGACGCCTTGGTCCTGAGCGCCTTCATCTGCTCGACCGCCGTGACCTCGCGATCGGCGTGATCGAGGAAGAGCCCCTTCACGAACCGCCGCAGGGTCGCGAGCGTGATGTTGTCGAGGAGCGTCGCCTCGAGCACGAGGCCGTAGCGCTTGCGATCCTCGCTCACGAGCGCGATGCCCGCGTCGATCGCCTGCGCGGGCGCCGTGTACGGCGGCGTCGCGGGCCCGCCTCGGACCGAGATCGCGCCGGTGACGCGGCTCGTCGCGGCGCCGAAGATCGTCGAGAGGAGCGCGGTGCGGCCGGCGCCCATGAGCCCGCCGACGCCCAGCACCTCGCCGGCGCGCACCTCGAAGCTCACGTCGCGCAGCACGAACCGCCCGGGGTGCCCGGCGTCCTCGACCGACCAGCCCTGGACCGACATCGCGACGGGGCCCTCCGGCGGCGGGGGGCAGGGGTAGAGGTTCGTCACCTCGCGGCCGACCATGTACGAGATGACGCTGTCGGGCGAGAGCGCGGTCCGCGGCTGGGTCGTGATCGACTTCCCGTCACGGAGGACCGTGATGCGGTCGGCGATCTCGAAGACCTCCTCGAGCCGGTGGCTGATGTAGATGCAGGAGACGCCGCGGGCGCGCAGATCGCCGAGCAGGCCGAGCAACGTCCTCACGCCGGACTCGGTGAGCGCCGCCGTGGGCTCGTCGAGGACGAGGATCTTCGCGTCCTTGAGCAGCGCCTTCGCGATCTCGACCATCTGCTGCTGGCCGATGCCCAGGTCCTTGATCGGGCGCTCGGGATCGATGTCGAGCCCGACGCGCGCGAGCGCCTCCCGCGCCAGGGCCCGCACCGCGTCCCAGTCGATGAGCCCCCCGCGGAGGGGCTCCCGCCCGAGCACGAGGTTCTCGGCGACGGTGAGATCGGGCACGAGCGCGAGCTCCTGCGCGATCAGCGCGATGCGGTGCTCCTCGGCGCTGCGCATGCTGCTGAACTGCACGACGCCGCCGTTCAAGCGGATCTCGCCGCCGTAGGTGCCTGCGGGGTAGTAGCCGCACAGGATCTTGATGAGGGTGCTCTTACCCGCGCCGTTCTCGCCGCAGAGGGCGTGAATCTCGCCTTCCTGGAGGTCGAACGAGACGCCATCGAGGGCTTTCACCCCGGGGAACTGCTTCGTGATCGATGCGAGCTCGAGGAGAGGCATTGTCCTGGGCGCAAGGGGCGTCAGCGCGCGGCCACGTTCGCCTGGGAGGGGCCTGCGATGCAAGCACTTTGTTGGAAGCGCGCAGAAGAGGATCCAGGCGCGCAGGTCGCCGCGTGTCGCGTGTCGCGCATCACGCATGTGCCCTGGGAAGCGCCGGGGGCGAAGAGGAGTGGTGGAGAGCCCCCTGCGCGGGGGCTCCCGGAGCGGCCCGGGTGAGGGCCCTCAGTTGTAGAAGCCGAGGTCGTCGATGTAGAGGTCGAACTTGGGCGCGATGCCGACCTGGAACTGGATCGCGTAGAGCTTCGTCGCGTCGATCTGGTCGGTGCCCGCCGGATCACCCCAGCCGCCCTGCTTCAGGTCCGCGAAGGGAATCGTGAACTGCTGCCACTCCTCGGTGAGGGCGAGCGACTTTTGCCACTTGTCGCACTGGTCCGAGCAGGAGCCGCCGGCCGGATCCGTGCCCGGGTCCGAGAGCATGACGCTCGCGCTCGTGGCAGAGCCCGCGCCGATCTTGGCCCAGAACGTGATTCCCGTGTACGCCGAGGCGTCATAGGCGGTCTTGACGCCCTCGGGGCTGTTCAGCTCGAAGCCGAAGCCAGCGCCCCACGTCTCGAAGCCCTCTCCCCACGAGCGCGCCGCGTACATGCTCTGCGCGCGCGCCGGCGCGAGCGCCGCCATCGTGAAAGGCTCTTCCCCGGTCCCCTCCGGATCGGGCGGCGGGGTCTGCGTGGCCCCCTCCGACCCGTCATTGAAGGTGTACCAGTAACCGACCCGCCCGCCCTTGGCGAGGATGGCGTTGTCGTTGTCCTCCATGTCATCGATCATCTCGATCGTCTGGGGGCCCGCGCCCGAGCCCGTCGACGCCGAGGTGCTCGCGGCCGTCGAGGTCGTGGCGGGATCGATGGTCCCCGTGCTCGCCGTCGTGGTCGACGGGTCCACGGTGCCCGAAGAGGAGGTGGTGCTGCCGGCGCTGCCGGAGCCGCCCGCGCCTCCGCTCCCGCTCCCGCTCCCGCCACCATCGTCGCCGCTGGCGCACGCCGCGACAGCCAGTCCACAGACCGCCAAGCTAAAAGCACGCAAGAAAATTCTAGTCTTCATACGTTCACATCTCCGTATCTACGTTATTCTAATCAGCGCTCGCTCTGGGCCGGACGTCGATTGAATCAAGGAGCGTCCTGGCGCGGCGAGTATCGCCTGGAAGCTCAGGCCCTGCAACCTTCTTCTTTCCTCGCTGCAATCCATCTTTGTCATCGCTCGCCCTCGCTCGCCGTCGTTCGCCCTGGAGGCGAGGCTCGCGCGAATGTCCTTGTTGGGGCCGCTCGCAACGGCGGTAGCATGTTCGGAGCGTCGTTGAGACGTGAGCGCCTGGATCAGCGCGAGTGGCCGCCTGCTTGCAAGGCGCCTTCGCGGGCTCTCTCGGCGAGGCTCGAAGGAGGAGAGATGGCACGGGCGAAGGCTGGCCGGCGAGCGCGCGCCGCGTCGCAGAGGAGCGCGCAGAGCGCGGACCGGGAGCGGAGCGGCGGCGAAGGCGCGCCCCCGACGGAGCAGGAGAGAGCCCCGCAGGGAGAGCGGCAGAGCGCGGCGGCGCAGCGCGGGAGCTGCGCGCGGCTGCCGGGGAGGAGGGGAATCGCGGGGCTGCTCCTGAGCCGGCTGGAGACGGCGGCATACCGCATCTACGGGCGGGTCGCCGGGCTGTCCGAGGAGCGGCCGGCGCTCGGGGTCGAGATCGCGGCGTCGGCGCTGCGGGCGCTCGGGGCGCGCGCGCCGCGGGTCGTGAGCAGCGTCACGGTGAGCCACGCGCGGGCGGCGGTCCTGCACGCGCTGCAGGACGCGGCGGGCGTGCGGCGCCTCCTGCCGAGCATCGGGCGCGTGGAGGCCGGCGCGAAGAGGCAAGCCTCGACGGTCCGGGCGGCCGGCGCGGCCGGCGCGGGTGGCCCGGAGCGCACGCCGGCGGGGGTCGTCTCGCTCGCGACAGCGCCGGGCGACAGGGGCACGGAGATCAAGGTGGTGCTGCCGGGCGCGCGGCCGCGGAGGCGGCTCGCGCGCGCGGCGGGCGACCTGCTGGCGGAGCTGCCCAGGCGGCAGCTGCGGGGCGAGCTGCGGCGCCTGAGGCAATGGATCGAGATCGGCGAGATCCCGACGACGGCGGGGCAGCCGTCCGGCCGGGCAGACCGTGAGAGGGAGTGACCATGCGCGCGATCTGCTGGAATGGGGTGGATGACATCGTCGTGGAGTCGGTGCCCGAGCCGAAGCTCATCAGCCCGCACGACGCCATCGTCCGCGTCTCGCTGTCGTCGGTCTGCGGCTCGGATCTGCACCTGCTCCACGGGTACGTCCCGACGATGAAGCAGGGCGACATCCTCGGGCACGAGTTCCTCGGCGAGGTCGTGGACACGGGCGCCGAGGTGAAGCGGGTGCAGCGGGGCGATCGCGTCGTCGTGTCGTCCATCATCGGGTGTGGGCGGTGCGCGTATTGCCAGCGCGAGCTGTGGTCGCTCTGCGAGAACTCGAATCCTCATCACGTGGCGACGGACAGGCTGTTCGGGGACACGACGGCCGCGATCTTCGGCTACTCGCATGCCCTCGGGGGCTTCGCGGGCAGCCACGCCGAGTACGTGCGCGTGCCGTTCGCGGATCACGGCGCGTTCAAGGTCCCCGACGGGGTGCGGGACGAGAGCGCGCTGTTCGCCTCCGACGCGCTCTCGACGGGCTACATGGCGGCCGAGCTCTGCGACATCCGCCCGGGCCAGGTCGTCGCCGTCTGGGGGTGCGGGGGCGTCGGTCAGATGGCGATCAAGAGCGCCTATCTCCTCGGCGCCGAGCGCGTCATCGCGATCGACCGGATCGCGGACCGCCTGGCGATGGCGAAGGCGCACGGGGGCGCCGACGCCCTGAACTACGCCGAGGTCGACGTCCAGGAGGCGCTCCGCGAGATGACGGGCGGGCGCGGCCCCGACGCCTGCATCGACGCGGTGGGCATGGAAGCCGACGGGACGGGCCTGCAGCACGCGGTCGATCGGGTGAAGCAGGCGTTCCGGATGCAGAACGACCGCCCGCACGTGCTGCGCGAGGCGATGCTGGCCTGCCGCAAGGGAGGCACGGTGTCCATCGTGGGCGTCTATTCCGGGTTCGCCGACAAGATCCCGCTCGGCGCGCTCATGAACAAGGCGCTCATCGTCAGGACCGGCCAGCAGCACGGACAGCGGTACATCCCGCGGCTGCTCGATCACATCCAGCGCGGCGACATCGATCCGTCGTACCTCCTGACGCACCGGATGTGCCTCGACGACGGGCCGCGCGGATACCGCCTCTTCGAGGCGCGCGCGGAGGCGTGCGTGCGCGCGGTGTTCGCCCCCTGACCCTGGCGGGGCCGCCGCCCCCGACCGCGAGCGCTAGCGCTCCCGCCCCTTCGCCAGCGTCGCCTGGATGGCCTGCGCCCGCTTCAGGTGGCTCGCCGCATCATCGCGAATGCGCTGGATCTCCTGCTTCAGCTCCCGGTTCTTCACCCTCGGGATGGCCTGCTCGTCCAGCATCCGCACGGCATGGGCATGCATCCTCACCTGGATGGCCATGTACGTCTGATCGAATTTCTCGGCCGGCTGCTTCTGGAGGTACGCCGCGAGGATGGACGAGTGCCCGGCGATCATCGCGCTCGCCCGCGTCGGCTCCGCCTTGATCCGGAGACGCCGGAGGAGCGCGCTCAGGCGGCTGTCCCCCTGGGTGTGGGCTTCGATCATCTCCCTGGCGAAATCCTTCACATCGCGCGACCGCGCCTGTTTGCGGGCGATCATCGCAAGGGAGATCTCCACCTCGTTGGCCGCGGAGATCACCTTCGCGAGGGCGCCGTCCGATATCTGTGTCTCCTCGGACCGCGGGCTCACCTCCTTCAGCCGCTGCTGCAGCTGGGAGATCTGCGCGTCCTGATGGACGTGACCTCCACGCCCAGCCGCGTGCGCGGAGCTGCCGATGACGCTCGCGGCGAGCGCGGCGATCACGGCGACGCGATGCTTGAAATGATGGCGCATCATGGTGGATTTCCTTCCTGGATTTCCGCGGCGCGCATCACCGGCCGATCCGTGGATGCCCGCGGCTCACGACGTCTCGAACGTCAAGCAAGCGGCGGACCCGCTCTCGACGTAATCCGAGACGTCATCCGAGGGACTGCCGTGCTCATGGCGCTGCGCGCGGGCGCGCTCGCGGGGCGATCGCCGCACACCCGGGGAGTCGTCCGCGCCGTATCTCGGGATTCCACGTCAAGCCAAGAGGGCTCGCCATCCCCCGTCGAATCGAGCGTGCAACCCTGCAAAGGCGCTCGCCTCCTCGAAAGGCGCCCTCTCCGGCGGAGGCCCGGCTCCCTCGACAATCGCGCTCCTCCGGGAAATCCCCTGCGCCCGGGGCGAGAGGGGCTTGCGGGGCGCCGGTCCCGGTGGTCAAGTGCAGGGTGGCGCGGCCCCCGGGCCGCCTCGCGCGCTGGCGAAGAGCTCGCCCGGAGGCCTCCGCGAATTCGCACATGCCTGACCGCGGCTTCATCCTCACGCCCACGACCCGGGTCGTCGCCGGGTGCCCGGAGCTCCATCTCCACGCGGTGATGGAGGACGGCGCGCCGGCGCTCGTCATCGAGGACAGGTTCAGGCCCTACTTCTTCGTGCGCGCCCGCGACGAGGACGTCGCGCGGCGGCTCGCGGACCGCCGCGTCTCTGCGCAGGCGCTCGAGACGCTCGACGGAGAGCCGGTCCTGCGCGTCGAGGCCGCGCTCCCGCGGGACGTCGCGGCGCTGCGCGACAGGCTGGCCGAGGCCGGCGCCGACGCCCTCGAGGCGGACGTGCGCTTTCCCTACCGCTTTCTCATCGATCGCGGCATCCGCGGGGCGTTCGCTGTCTCCGGGCCTTTCGAGCTCCACCCGGGTGTCGGGCGCGTGTACCGCAATCCAACGCTCGTCCCCGCGAGCTTCGTCCCCCGCCTCCGCGTGCTCTCGCTCGATATCGAGACGAGCCTCGACGGCGAGCACCTCTATGCCATCGCTGTGGCGGGCGCGGGCGGCGAGCGCTGCCTCCTCGTCCGCGACGAGCCGGTGCCCGGCGGGCTCCCCGCCTTCGTCGAGCGCTTCCCTGACGAGAGGACGCTCCTCGAGCGCTTCCTCGAGCTCGTCGCGCAGGCGGACCCCGACGTCCTCACCGGCTGGAACATCCCGGATTTCGATCTGCCCGCGCTCCAGCGCTATTGCCGGCGCGCCGGGCTCCGGTGCGCGCTCGGGAGGGGCGATGACGAGATCGCGATCCTGCGCGATCCGGGCTTCTCGCGCGAGGCGCGCGCCGTCCTGCCGGGGCGGGTGGTGCTCGACGGCCTCGCGCTCCTCCGCGGCGCCTTCCTGCGGCTCGACGATTACCGTCTGGAGACCGCCGCTCGGACGATCCTCGGGCGCGGCAAGCTGTTCGGGCCAGACGACCGGGGCGAGCAGATCGAGGCGTCGTACCGCGACGACCCGGCGCGGCTCGCGGAGTACAACCTCGAGGACGCGCGCCTCGTCCGGGATCTGCTGGAGAAGACGGGGCTCATCGAGCTCTCGGTGCGGAGGAGCCTGCTCACCGGCATGCAGCTCGACCGCGTGGGGGCGCAGATCGCCGCGATCGACTCCCTCTACCTGCCCGCGCTCCGCGCCCGCGGCAAGGTCGCGCCCTCGGTAGCGAGGGAGGGGTCGGAGGGAGGGGCGGAGATCGCCGGCGGCCTGGTGCTCGATTCGCTGCCGGGGCTCTACCGCAACATCGTGGTGTACGATTACAAGAGCCTCTATCCGAGCCTCATTCGCACCTTCAACATCGACCCGCTGACGTTCGTCGCCGGGGGCGACGGGCCGCCCGAGGCGCTCATCGTGACGCCGGGCGGCGCGGCGTTCCGGCGCGGCGAGCCGGGCATCCTGCCCGAGCTCGTCGCGCGCCTCTGGGACGAGCGGGCCGAGGCGCGGCGGGCGGGCGACGAGCGGGGCGCGATGGCCATCAAGATCCTCATGAACTCGCTCTTCGGCGTGCTCGGCTCTCCCGCGTCGCGCCTGTTCTCCCCCGAGGTCGCGAACGCCATCACGCGCGCCGGGCAGCACGTCATCAGGCTCACGGCCGAGGCGGTGCGGAGGGCCGGGCACCGGGTGCTTTACGGAGACACCGACTCTCTCTTCGTCGACATCGGCGAGCCGGACGCGGCGCGCGCCGTCGCCCGGGCCGAGGAGCTGCGCGACGCCATCTCCGGGGCGGTCGCCGCCGAGATCGCGAGGACGTTCGGCTGCGAGAGCCGGCTGGAGCTCGAGTTCGAGAAGGTCTATGCGCGCTTCCTCCTGCCCGAGCTGCGCGGCGCCGCGCAGGGCAGCAAGAAGCGCTATGCGGGCCTCGTCGCCGGGGAGGGCGGCGACAAGCTCGAGATCGTCGGGCTCGAGGCGGTCCGGCGGGACGCGAGCGCTGTCGCGCGGCGCTTCCAGCGGGAGCTGCTCGACCTGGTCTTCCACGATCGCCCGGTGGAGGCCTTCGTGCGGAGCTTCGTGACGGAGCTCCGCGCTGGGCGGTTCGACGCGGAGCTCGTGTACAAGAAGGCGCTGAGGAAGCCGCTCGGCGCTTACACGAAGACGACGCCGCCGCACGTGAAGGCGGCCCGCAAGCTGGGCGGGGACGCGGGGCGGATCGTGGCCTATGTGATCACGCGCGCTGGCCCGGAGCCGGCGGGCCAGACGACGGCGCCGCCGGACTACGATCATTACGTGTCGCAGCAGCTCAAGCCGATCGCGGACTCGGTGCTGCGGTGGCTGGGCGGGGCCGATTTCGATGAGATGACGGGCGCGCGGCGGCAGCTCTCGCTGTTCTGACCCGGCGCTCGTCGCGCGAGGCGAACCCGGGGGCGGGCGGGCGGGCGCGTGGCGGAGTCCCCGAAGGAGCGCCGGGAGATCGAGCGCTCCCGGGCGCGCCCGGGGAGCTCACTTGGCCGACAGCGCGTCGGTGACCATCGCGCGCGCCTCGTCGAGCACGCGATCGAGGTGCGCCTGGTCCTTGAAGCTCTCCGCGTAGATCTTGTAGACGTCCTCGGTGCCCGAGGGCCGCGCGGCGAACCAGCCGTTCTCCGCGACGACCTTGAGCCCGCCGATCTCGCCGCCGTTGCCGGGCGCGCGCGTGAGCTTCGCGGTGATCGGCTCGCCCGCGAGGGTCTCGGCGCGCACGGCGTCGGGGGAGAGCTTCTTGAGCACGCTCTTCTGGCTCGGCGTGGCCGGCGCGTCGATGCGCGTGTAGATCGGCGCGCCGAACCGCGCGGTGAGGTCGCGGTAGTGCTCGGCCGGGTCGCGCCCGGTGCGGGCGAGGATCTCGGCGGCGAGCAGGTCGAGGAGGATACCGTCCTTGTCCGTCGACCACACCTGGCCGTTCTTCCGCAGGAACGAGGCGCCCGCGCTCTCCTCGCCGCCGAAGCCGAGCGAGCCGTCGAGCAGCCCGTCGACGAACCACTTGAAGCCGACCGGCACCTCGCGGAGCGGGCGGCCGAGGTCCTTCGCCACCCGATCGATCATGCTGCTCGAGACGAGCGTCTTGCCCACGGCCGCGTCGGGCCGCCAGAGCGGGCGGCTCCGGAACAGGTAGGACACCGCCACGGCGAGGTAATGGTTCGGGTTCATCAGCCCGGCGCTGCGCGTGACGATGCCGTGGCGATCCGAGTCGGCGTCGTTGCCGAACGCGAGATCGTAGTCGTCCTTGAGCGCGATGAGGTTCGCCATCGCGTGCGGCGACGAGCAGTCCATGCGGATCTTGCCGTCGTGATCGAGGGGCATGAAGCTGAAGGTGGGGTCGACGGCCTGGTTCACCACCGTGATGTCCAGCCCGAATTTCTCGGCGATCGGCGCCCAGTACGCGATGTTCGAGCCGCCGAGCGGGTCGACGCCGATGCGCAGCTTCGCGCCGCGGACGGCCTCGAGATCGACGACGTTGCCGAGATCGGCGACGTAGGGGCCGATGAAATCGTACGGGTGGGTCGTCGGCGCGCGCAGCGCGGCCTCGTAGGGCGTGCGCTTCACGCCCGCGTTGTCGGCGCGGAGCAGCTCGTTGGCGCGCGCCTCGATCCAGCCGGTGACGGCGGTGTCGGCCGGCCCGCCGTTCGGCGGGTTGTACTTGATGCCGCCGTCGTCGGGCGGGTTGTGCGACGGCGTGATCACCACGCCGTCCGCGAGCCCCGACGTGCGCCCGCGGTTGGCGGTGAGGATCGCGTGCGAGATGGCCGGCGTCGGCGTGACGCCGTTCCGCTCGGCGATGAGGACGTCGACGCCGTTGGCCGCGAAGACCTCGATGACGCTGCGCTGCGCCGGCTCCGAGAGCGCGTGCGTGTCCATGCCGAGGTAGAGCGAGCCCGTCGTGCCCTCCTTCGCGCGGTAGTCGCAGATGGCCTGCGCGATCGCGAGGACGTGCGCCTCGTTGAAGCTGCGCCGCGCGGCCGAGCCGCGGTGGCCGGAGGTGCCGAAGGCGACGCGCTGCTGCGGATCGGCCATGTCGGGGCGCTCGCTGTAGTACTGCGCGCGCAGCGCGTCGGGATCGATCAGCACATCGGGAGGGGCCTTGCGGCCTGCGAGGGGGTGTAGCGGCATGAGCCTCCGCATAGTCGAGCGCGCGGGACGAGCCAACCCTTCCACGGGGCGCCCCGGGCGCCGCGCAGGGGCGCGGCTGGGCCGGCAAGGTGGAGGCCTGAGCGCCGCTCGCCTCGCCGCCCCCCGCGGGAGGCCGTGGCGGCGGCGGGGAGGGCGCGACCGCCACGCGCTCAGGATCAGCGGTTCACAGCGGCCTGTCCTTCGCCGCCGCCTCGAGCCAGTCCGCGCACGCGCCGTCCTCGACGGGCGGCTGAACGCCCTTGAGGAGATACCAGGCCTCCCGGTGCTCCGCGCGGGCGCCGGGCGAAACGCGCTGCAGCGGGCCGAGCGACTCGATCTCGAGCATGTCCGCGTTCGTGAACGTCTCGAAGTTGCACCCCATGTCCGGGTACGTGGCGCCCTCGATGAACGGGAACCGCTTCAGGAACACGTTCCCGTGGTTCGCGTACGCCGCGTAGCCCTGGGTCACGAGCGCGCCCACCTTCTGCGGCCCCTTGCCCGCGACCTGCCGCAGGCGGATCACGCGCTTGCCCCAGGTCCACCGGGGCTCGGCCATGTCGGTGTACGACCACAGCACGAGCGGCCGCGCCGGCAGGACGCGATCGGGGTGCGGGACGAACGGCGCCTGCGGGAACAGGCACTCGCCGCCGCCCGCCATCACGGAGAGCGACCACGGGGCGAACTCGACGGCATAGGCGCTGTGGTTCTCGATCGCATGATCGACGACGAACCTGCCCGCCGCCGCGTCCGCCGCGATGCGGACCTCCTTCTGCATTCCGTACCTGTCCGGCGCGGTCCGCAGCACGAGCGCGCCGTTCTCCTCCCGGTGCTGCACGGGATCGTTGTCGGGCTGCAACGTCCGCTGCTCGTCCTCGGGGCCGATCCAGAGCCGGTGACCGCCGTAGAACCTGTAGTGGGTCCCGCCTGTCGCGCCCATGTCCTCGGGGATCTCGGCGAATTCGTTCGGACCGCCGATGACGCCGTACCGGATGATGCGCGGGCCGATGTCGAGCGTGACGACGAGCTCCGTGTCGCCGCAGACGAGGCGCGCGGCGCGCTTCCAACCGCCGTAAGGGATGATCTCCATGCCGGAGGTCTCGTAGCGCAGAACCGGAGGGCGGTTCAACCCCGACTGCCGAGGCCGCTCCCACGCCATCGCCCTGGACATCCGGCGCCGCGCCGCCTCGCCCCGCGAGCGGCGCGACCGCTCAGGTGCCGCTGCCGGCGAGGCGCTCCGGGGGCGCGAAGTCGGCCGGGCGGCCGCCGAGGCCCATCGAGATGACGCGCCGCCAGCGGAGGTCGCCGAGGTCGAGCGCGAGATCCTGCAGGGGCGGCAGCGCGTGCGCGCGGCTCGACGCGGCGGCGATCGCGCGGAGCAGCGGCACGACGAGGGGCGAGCGCTGCCGGGGCACGCCGAGCTGCTCGGCGAGCTCGTCGCCCAGCACGGCCCGGGAGAGGCCGCAGGAGATGGCCATGAACCGCTCGGCGCTCCGGCGCTCGCCGTCGGTCCGCGCGCTGCGCACCCTGCGGGTGAGCAGCGCGTCCACGAGCATGCGCGAGTCGTGGTCCGGCGCGCCCTGCGTCGCGAAGATCATCTCGGCCAGCCGTCGCGCCTCGGCGTAGGACCCGGGGATGAGCTCCGGCTCGACGCCGATGACGTGGGCCACGTAGCGCCAGAGGTGGATGAGGTCCTCCCTCTGGGCGGGCGCGAAGCGGTAGGCGAGCTTGTCGAGGCCGTCGATGACCGCGACCGAGAAGAGCAGCGCCGTCGCCACCATGTCGTGCTGGTTGATCGGCTCGCCCCAGAGGGCCGCCTGCCACCGGCCGCTCGCGCGGATGAGGCGCCGCACCTGCGCGTGCATGACGCGCACCTTGACGGTGATCGCGAAGCCCTCGCCGGAGCGGCGCATTCCGTTCGCCTGGCTCACGGCGTAGACGAACCGGCTCGTCTCGGCGAGGCGGCGCTCGGCCTGCTCGCGGAGCCTCCCCGAGAAGACCAGCGGCTTGTTCCCGCCGGGCGACGCGTACCCGAGGATGAGCGACTGCATCGCGAGCAGGATCCCGCCGAGGACGCCCGTGCGCAGGAACGCCGCCCCGCCGCGGTTCACCGCCTCCCAGTCCACCCAGAGGGGCACGTGATCGACCGACGCGAAGAGCGCCCGCAGCTCGGCCGGGGCCTCTTTCGCCGTGCGGTCATCGTCCATGCCGCGCATGCCGCGCGCGAGGGCGGCCTCCAGGAGGCGGAAGCCCTGACCCGGCGGCATCGACGCGAACGCGTCCACGACGGCGTCGGCGACCGGATCGACGCGGAGCAGGAAGGGCCCCAGGCGATCGAGCTGGTCGCCGAAGCGACGGCGGGCGTCTGGGGTGTCCTGGAAGCGAGCGGGGATCGTCGCGTTCTCCATGGGCTGCAACAGGATATCCCTTGGCACACCGGCCGCGCCCCGCAAAGGCGACGCCGCGCGAAGCGGAGCTCCGCGGATCACCGCTGCGCGATCGTGCGCCCCCGCTGCGCAAGGCAGAACCTGAGCCCCTCCCGCAGGCTGCGCATCGGGTTCAGCTCGTCGAACGCGACGCCGATCGTGACGAGCGTCTCCGCGACATGACCGCCGAGGCCGGTGAGGACGCAGCGCGCGCCGAGGAGCTGCACCGCCTGAGCGAGCTTGATGAGGTGCTGGGCGGTCATGGAGTCGATGAGCGTGACGCCGGTCAGATCGAGGATCACCCACTCGACGTCGCTGTCTTCCGCCACGCGCACGAGGAGCCGCTCGGTCACCTCGACGGCGCGCACCGAGTCGAACAGCCCGACGAGCGGGAGCGTGAGGATGCCGTGCCATATGTCGATGATCGGCACCGAGAGCTCCCGGATCGCGCACTCCTGGCGCTGGATGGTGTCCAGCTGATGCTCGAGCTCGCGCTTCGAGGCGGCGAGCGCGGCGAGCGCCTGGCTCTTCTGCTGCGTGGTCGCGGAGAGCTCGGAGAGAAAGACGCGCAGCGCCTCCTCGATCACCCCGAAGGCGTCGTGCTCGACCGCCGCCAGCTGCTTCAGCGCGAGCTCGACCTCTCCCGTGGACGCGAGCGCAACCGCGTCGATGACGCGTTGCATCCGGCCTTCCTCGATGGAGATCAACTTCTCGGATTCTTGCATGGGCTCCTGTGGGCGCAGCAGGGGTTGACCGGTGAGGAAGCGGAGTCACCGGGCTCATGCGCGGGGTGGACCTCGCCGGCCCGCACGGGAGGACGTGCTCGCGGTGACCTGGGCTTGTGCGCCCGATCGCACGGCTCTACGTATCCCAACATCCTACCTCGCGATCGGGCGTGTGAATCGACGTTCGACCAAGATGGGATAGATAGCCTATCCCCGGCGCGGCTGAAATGAGCCCGGCGCGGCTGATCCGCGCTTCCCTGCTGCCCGCTCTCGGGACCTCATGTTCAATCGACCGAGCGAACGCAACGGAACCCGGTCGAGACGTCGCCTGCCTCACGATCATACGCCAGCCGGAACGTCGCTTTTGCCGTGCTGGCGGAGAAGTCCCACGATCCTCCGCGGAGCACGCCCCTGCTGCCAGTCGCCGGCACCTGGGGATCTGTCTGGGCGCCTCTGGCATACACGCCTGGGTCCCAGCCGTCGGCCACCCACTCCCAGACGTTGCCCGCCATGTCGAGCGCGCCCGACGGGCTCGCTCCGGCCTTGGCCGAGCCGACGTCCTGGGTGCCCCTGCCGCGCCCGCCGCAGCCCTGCCCAGGAGGCCGGGACACGACCGCGTGCGCGCACCCTGGCGGCTCGTTGCCCCACGGATACTCGCGGCCGTCGGCGCCGCGCGCGGCGTATTCCCACTCGGCCTCGGTCGGGAGCCGCTTGCCGGCGAAGGCGCAGTACGCGGCCGCCTGCGCCTGGTCGACGCACGAGATCGGGTGTTGCGACTTCGCGGGATCCGCCGCGGTGCAGAGCGCGCCGCGCTGCGCGACCTCGGCGTCGGTCGCGCGGGGGCCGTGCAGGCCGCTCGGCGTGCACCGGCCCGCCTCGACGCAGCGCTGGTAGGCGGCGACCGTCACCTCGGTGCGATCGACGTCGAACGCGCGGGTCAGCGTCACCTCGTGGGGCGGGCGCTCGGATTTGCCGCCCTTCGCGCTGCCCATCGTGAAGCGGCCCGCCGGCATCCGGACCATGTCGGGCGGGGACGGCGCCTTCATCGGGGGCGCGCTCAGGCCGCCGAGCGCGCGCGCCGGCCGCGCGCCGTCGGGGGCGCGGTGGCGGACGAACGCGACGGCGCCTGCGCCGGCCGCGGCCAGGGCGGCCGCCGAGACGAGCGCGGGCAACAGGCGCCGCCGCGGAGCGGCCCTGGCGGCCTGGGGCGTGGGAGGGGGCGACGCCGGTTGCGGGGCAGCCTGCGGCGGCGCGCTCGTCGCCAGGCCGCGAATCGTCGTGAGCGACGGCGTGGGCGGCGCGCCGGCGAACGTTGGCGGCGCGCCGACAGACGTGGGCAGCTCGCCGGCGGGTAGGCCAGCGGCCACGCGCTCCGTCCCCGCCGTGCCCAGCGCCGCAGCGCCGGGCGCCGCGCCCGCTGGCGGGCTGCCCGCTGCGAGCGCGCCCGCGCCGGCGGGCGCGGCCGTCGCCATCGCGGCCTCGAGCGCTCCCCAGAGCTCGCCTGCGGTGCGGTAGCGCTCCCGCGGGTCGATCGCGAGCGCGCGGCGCACCACCGCCTCGACGGCGTCGGGCGCGCTCACGCCCGCGCCGCCCAGGCTCGGGCGGAACGCCGGATCGGTCGCGGCGATGTACAGCTGCGTGACGTCGCTGCCGAGGAGGGCGCGGTTGCCCGAGGCCACCTCGATGAGCACCAGGGCGAGCGCGAAGACGTCGGTCCACGGCCCGGTCGCGCCGAAGCGGTGGTGAAACTGCTCGGGCGCGCCGTAATGGACGGTGAAGGCCCGGAGCGCGCTCCCTGTCTCGGCCATCGCCTGCGTCATGCTCGAGAGCTCGCCGAGCACCTTGGCGATCCCGAAGTCGAGGACCTTCAGCGTGCGCCGGCCGCCGATCTCGGCGAGGAACAGGTTGGCCGGCTTGACGTCGCGGTGGGCGACGCCCTGCGCGTGCGCGATCTCGAGCGCGTACGCCGCGGGCGCGAGCAGGGCGATCGCCTCGGCGAGCGGGCGCGCCGCCTCGCCGCGGGCGCGCCGCTCGGCGATCTCGCGGTCGAGCGGCACGCCATGGAGCCACTCGAGCACGAGATAAGGCGTCCACTCGCCCGACGGCGAGACCGCGGCGCCGGTGTCGAGGGCCTGCACGATGCCGGCGCTCGCCCGGGAGAGGCGGTGGAGGAGCCGCCCCTCGTCGAGGAGCATCCGCTGGAACGACGCGCGCTCCGCCGGGGCCAGCGATCCGAGCAGCTTCAGGCACTTGACCGCGACCGGCTCGTCGAACCCGAGGTGCTGGCCGCGGTAGACGACGCCGAACCCGCCCTCGCCGACCACGGCGTCGAGCCGGTACTTGCCGTCGATCGTCGCGCCCACCCAGCCGAAGGGATCCGAAGGTGCCATCTCGCGGCGCGAGTCTACACCGGGCGCCGCGGCCGCGCGGAGCTCGCGCCCAGCCAGGCGCCGAGCGCCCCACGGCGTCTGAGCCTCAGCGCCCGAGAGGATCCGGACGGATCCAGAGCGTCCCTGTGTCTCCGAGCCCCCTCAGGGCGCCCGCTCCTCGAACCCGCCCGGCCTCAGCGCCCGCTCGAAGAACGCACACAGCTCCTCGTGCCGCGCGCGCGCGTCCGCGCGGCCGATCTCGATGAGCCGCCCCGCGAACTCCCCGTCGAACAGCAGGTAGGACAGGAAGTCGGCCTCGCGCTGCTCGTCTCCCTCGGCGAGGCGCCGCATCACGCGGCCGAGCACGCTCGTGGTCCGCGCGCGGAACGACGGGGATCGCACGAACTCCGCCGCCAGGCTGCCGATGTCCTTGGAGGCGCGGATGAGCAGCGACCGCATCGGCCGGAGCGCGCGCCCCGGCGGCAGCCCGAGCTCGTCGTTGAGCCCGTCGATGAAGCCCTCGCCATAGCGCCGCCGCCCCGCCTCCAGGATCCCGTTGATGCTCTCGAGGCGCGCCAGGTCGTTGTCGATCCGGTCGAGCATCAGCGCGTTCAGCGTCTTGCCGAGCAGGAAGAGGGGCCCGGGGAGGCCCGGCGCGTCGCGCTCGGCCGCGCTCGACGCGGGCTCGATGTACCGCGGATTGACCACGATCACGCCGTCGGCCCCGAGGCGCCGCGCGGGCGACAGCGGGACGTTCTGGCGCAGCCCGCCGTCGCAGTAGAGCTCTCCGTCGATGTTCACCGGGCGGAACAGGATGGGGAGCGCGGACGAGGCGAGCGCGTGCTGCGCGCGGATCGCGGTTGCGCGCGGGGAGATCGTCGGGTCGTGGCTCCAGGGCGGCAGGCCGGGCTCGCGGCGGTGGACGAAGACGACGGTGCGGCCGCTCTTGACCAGCGTCGTCGACACGGTAAGCGCCGACAGGAGGCCCCTCTCGAGGTGGCCGTCGATCCGCTCGAAGGGCACGGCCTCCGCGATCTGCCGCTCGAGGCCCGACGTGTCGAGGAGCGCGGCGCGGCCGCCGCTCGAGGGCGCGCTCGCGGCGCCCCCGCGGAGCAGGTCGTGCCCCACCGCGAGCACGCCGCGCACGTCGAGGCGCACGAGGTCGTCGATGCGCAGGCGCGTCCACACCGCGGCGAGCCGCCGCGCGCGGCTCCGCGCCTCGTCCGCGAACGCGGCGAGCCCACAGACGTTGATGGCGCCGACCGAGGTGCCGCACAGGATGTCGAGCGGCGCCTCGCGGCCGAGATCGCGAGAGACGCCCTCGAGGATGTGCTGCGCCACGCCGACCTCGTAAGCGCCGCGCGCGGCGCCGCCGGCCAGGACGAGCGCGATCTTGGGGGCGCGGCCACTCCGGGTCGAGACGGGCGCCAGGTCAGGCATGCTCGCAGAATACCATGATCGCCGTCGCGACATGGTCTCTTTGGCGCGCTTCACGCGTCGCCGCGGCGTGCTACACCCGCCGTGAGCGCGGGCATGGAGGCGCGCGGTGACGGCAGATGACGGCAATCTACCTGGCCCTTGCCTACCTCCTCGGAGCGATCCCGACAGGCTACCTCTTCGCGCGGTTCGTCAAAGGGGTCGACCTCCGCGAGGTCGGCTCGGGGAACATCGGCGCGACGAACGTTTTGCGCGCCTTCGGCTGGGGGCCTGGCCTGGCCGTCCTCGCCGCGGACGTGGCGAAGGGCGCGCTCGTCGCCGGGCCCCTCGCGTCGTGGCTCTCCGTCGCGCCCGGCGGGTGGGTCGCCGCGGCGGGCGGCCTCACCGCGGTGCTGGGCCACGACTACACGGTCTTCCTCGGGATGCGGGGCGGCAAGGGCGTCGCGACGTCCTGCGGTGTCCTGCTCGTGCTGGCGCCGCGGTCCACGCTCGCCACGCTGGCCGTCTTCGCGGTCGTCGTTCGGGCGACCCGCATGGTCTCGGCGGGCTCCCTCGCCGGCGCCCTCGCCCTGCCCCTCTTCCTCTGGCTCCTCGGCGAGCGGGGCGCCCCGGCCCTCTGCCTCTCGCTGCTCCTCGCCGCGCTCGTCTGGCTCAAGCACATCCCGAACATCCGGCGGATGCTCGCGGGCACCGAGAGCACGATCTCGTTCGGGAGGCGGCGCCACGACGAGCACGACGGCCCGCCGCGCGACGGCGAGCGCCGCTGACGGCCGCGGCGTCGCTCGGCCGCAGAGCGCGGCGCCCGCTCACTTGGTCATGATCTTCGTGAAGATCACCGCGCCTTCTTTGTCGATGAACTCGAACAGCAGGCTCCTCCCCTCGAACCGCAGATACGCGAAGCCCTCGGTCTTGTCCGTGAAGAAGAGCTGCCTCGGCTCGGTCGGGATCGAGGAGGCGACCGGGCGGGTCTTCGAGCCGGCGCCGCTGATGGGAAAATAGGTGTTCGGGCAGCCCTCGTCTCGCCCCTTGTCGATGAACTCGAGGTTGTGGTCGTGGCCCGCCATGTACATGTCGGCCCCGCAGTAGATGGCCTGCTGCATGGCGAACATCCCGCTCATCCCGAGCGACGGGTTGTCCGCGGCGTGAGCTCCGGACGTGTAGCGGGGGTGATGGCCGAAGACGATCTTCCACGTGGCGTCCGAGGCGGCGACCCGCGCGCTCATGTAGCGCGCCTGGTCATCGGACGTGAAGTCGACGGTATCGATCCCGAAGAGATGGACGTCGCCGACGCGAACGTCGTAATACGAGGCGGGCATGTGCCACTTATCGGTCAGCCGCATGCCGGGCCCGTCGCCCACGGGCAGCTGCGAATAGTCGATCTGCGCTTGCCGCACGCCGCTGCTGCTGGGGCCGTAGTCGTGGTTCCCCAGCACCGCGTAGAACGGGAGGCCGTTCAGCCCCGGTCTGTCGTAGGGCTGCTCGAACTTGGGGCCCCACTGCGCATCGATCGTGTCGACCACGCCGTGGTCGTAGAAATTGTCGCCGTTCATCATCACGGCGTGACAGCCCCCGACCTCGATGCACTTCTCGCTCATCCGATCGGCGACCTGGTTCTGCGCGAGGTTTCCCTCGCCGGTGTCGCCGATCGCGATGATCCTGACGACATCATGGCGAGAGACGACGGTCCCGATGACCTGTTCGCGCCCCGCGCCCGAGCTCGCTCCGGGACCCGCGGCGCTCCCGCCGCTCGGCCCGGCGCCGCTGCTCGCGGCGCCCGTGCTGGTCGGCTCATGGCCTGTCCCCTCGTGCGCTCCGGCGCTCGGGATCGGCACGCTGTCCGCCACGCCGCAGCCCGCGCCGAGCGCGACGGCCGGCGACGCGGAGAGGACGAGGGCAACAACGGACTTCATGGAGATCGCGAGAGGACGATCTGCGCGGAGAGGCTTCATCTGGCGCTCATTGTAACCAACGCCGGTCTCCGATGATCCTCCCGCCGGCGCCCATGCCGTCGCCCGCGATCGGAGCGGCCCTTTCGACGGTGCCCGTTTTCGCTTGACGTCAGCGAGATCACCGTGTACTGAAGTTGAACATCACTTTCAATATCAACAACAAAGCCAACGCGCCGCGCGGAGATGCCCGCGCGCCGGATCAGTACACGCGAAACTGCCCGCTCAGCGTCAACAGCGAGAGCATGTGGAGCAACCTCGAGAAGTAGCGGGTCTCCCCGGTCGCCGGCGGCGTCGTCCACACCGCCTCGATGTAGGCGGCGCGATCGTCGTTCGTCGCGATCAGCCCGGTGACCCCGTTCATGAAGATGAGCGCCGACTCCGGCGTGGCGCTGAGCATCGCGCCGTTGATCTTGAAGACCGCGCCGTATTTGTCGATGCCCAGCTTCGAGAAGAACCCGAGCAGCCGGTCCGCCTCCTCCACTTGCCACGGGTCGACGCCGAACCAGACGTGGTCGAGCGCGAGGCTCAGCTGCGTGCGGTAGGCCTCGGAGCCGAAGTAGTCCCAGTTGAGCACCGGCGTGCCGTCGAAATGGGTGCGCACTGGGATGAGCCCCGTGCTCGGGTGCGCGGCCTCCTGCCAGTGGGTGCGCGCGCTGGCGGCAGCCTCGGACCAGAAGGGGTCGCGCATGGCCTGCGCCCAGAGCTCGTAATAGGCTGGCATCTCGATGGAAGGACGGGTGACGTCCGCCGCCGAGACGTGCGGGTAGTCGTAGACGAGCTTCGTCGTCGAATCGAACGTGTTGGTCACCCCCGAGGCGACCCCCCCGTTCAGGGCCTCCTTGTGGCGCATCACCTCGAGCAGGCTGATCGCGTCCTGCCCATAGTCGATGGTCCCGGTGTCGCTCCCCCAGCGGCCATGGGCGAAGAACAGCGCCATCGCGACCTGCTGGAGGCCAAAGGGATCGAAGCACGCCACCGCCGTGCCCCCCGGGACGTCGCACCATGACATGAGGTATCCCTGGCCGGGACCGGACTTGAGCTGGAGAGTGGACTTGGCGTATCTCCAGATCCGGTCGAACTCGTCTCGCTTGTCGAGCTCGACCGTGATGATCATCCCGAGGCCGATGCCCTCGGAGCGCACGCTATTGTGGTAGTCGTCCCAGATGTAGGCCTGTTCGGTGCCGGGCACCGGGTAGTAGACGGTCTCTTCGTCGCGATCGCCGTAGAAGAGCTGATCGAAGCTGTCCTCGATCTTCGCCGCGATCTCCTCGTCCGTCTTGCCGAGCACGTCGCGGAACGCGTTGGGATACTCGGAAGGGCCCGTCAGCGGGCCGAGCTCATCGCTGCTCATCCGGTCGTAGCCGAGCGAATCCACCGTGGTCACACACCCAGGCAGCACACACACCGCCATCCAGGCACCGGCGACGCCGGAAGCTGCGCGGAACGAACGGAGGAGGGCAGGGCAACGCATGACCCAGAGTTTAGTTGTTTACATAGCGCCGTACCCGGGAAGCAAGCACGCTGTTCGGATGCCGGCGAAGAAATGCCGCGGCGCGCTGCGAGGCAGCGTCGGAGCGGCCGCTCTTCGCGAGCGCGTCGATCCGCAGGACCTCGGCCTCGAGGCTCAGCCGCCCGCGCGGATGCGCCCTGGAGTAGGCGTCCAGCAGCGAGAGCGCGCCTCGCGCGTTCCCGCTCGCGAGCATGGTGCGCGCCGCGTCCAGCGCGCCGAGCTCCGCCTCCAGGGCGGCGCCCGCACCGGACGGCTTCGGCTCGAGCTTCGTGGCCGCAGCGCTGCTGCCACCCGCGAGCGCCGGGGCCATCGTCTCCTCCGCGAGAGCCTCCACCGGCGCTGGCGCCGAGACAGGCGCCTGCACGGGCCGCGCCGCCGTCTGCACGACCGGGTCGGCGAGCGCGGGGCCGAAGCGGTGCGCCGCGGCGACGTCCGGCGCGTCTTGCCCGCGCCAGGCGAGGTAGCCCGCCGGGATGCCGGCGAGCATGCCCACCGTCGAGAGCGCGACGAGGATCTTGGTCCAGCCGAGCTTCACGGCGAGCGACGAGGACGTAGCGGCCCCGCCTGCCGCGGAGAGCGCCGCAGGCGCCGCCACGCTGGCCGACAGGGCGGCAGCGCCGGCGAGCCCCAGCGCCGCCAGCGTCTTCGCGCGCGTCTCCGGTGACGTGGGATACGACGCGCCTGCGCTCAGCAGCGCGCGTTCGAGCGGGTTGTCGCTCTCCTCCAGTAGGCGACGTGGTTCCATCATCGTCTCACCTCGCTCGTCGAAACGAGCTCCAGCGCGCGGACGCGCTCACGAAAATCGGCCCTGGCCCTTCGCAGCCGAGAGGCCACGGTGCCCTGCGGGATCCCCAGCACGCCGGCGATCTCCACCATGCTCATCTCCTCGAACTCGTACAGCACGAACACGGTCCGCAGATCGGACTCCATCTGGTCGAGGACCTGATCGAGCATCTGTCGCGCGTGTTTCTGGCTGGTGAGCTGCTCGGGTGTCGCAGCGTCCACAACCTCCGGCGGCTCGGCCGCGGGGAACTCTCGCCGGCGCGCGGCGCTGCGGCGCGCGTGGGCGGCTACGTGAAGCGCGGTCTGGAGAAGAAAGCTCTTCTCGGCGCCGGGCCGGACGTCGTCCAGCCGCTGCGCGGCGGCGATGAAGGTGCGCTGCACCGCATCGTCGATCTCGGCAGCAGGGGTCCCCGCGTTGCGGAGCACCCGCCCGATGAAGTCAAGATGAGCGTCCACCATCCGTCGCAGACGCGCGTCCCGCTGCTTCACGTTGGCCGCCGATGGCGCCACGCTCGCCGGCTCGCTTTCAGGCAAAGCAGGCGATGCCATGACGTCGGCGACCATACTCACCGCGAGGCGAGGCATGAGACCAGTGAAGAACGGACACTACCGGGAAGCAATGGGCGACAGCCGGAGCGGAACAAATTGCTAGCGTCGGGGGGGGCAGCGTGCCTGCGGCCCAGCTTCCGGATGCCGTCCATGGGTCATAATTCCCAGCGCGAGTCGGAGTGATCACAGAATCCTGGCTTAGAAGTTGTGCACGATTCCAACGCCAACGAGCGGCGAGATCACCGGCGTCTCGCCAACGGTCTCTGCAGACCACCCCATGGTGAACCGCCGGTGAACGAGCGGCACGAGGGCGCCGGCCTCGAGCTCGAGGGCGGTGCCCCCGCCGAGGAGCGCAGCGGCGCGCGCAAAGCCTCCCGCGCTCCACCACGATCGCACCGCGGACTCCGGGTTCGAGATACCTCGTCCCGTCGCCGCGAGCCAGCCGCCGGCGGCGACGACGCACGGCTCTGCGCTGACGATAGGGCCGAGCTGCCAGCGCACCGGGCACGCGGAGAGGGCCGCGGCCGCCCACTGGATGAGGGCGCTGTCGCCGCCCGACAGCAGGTCGTTCCGCGCGTACATCAGCGAGAGACCGAACGAAGGGCTCAATGGGCCCTCGACGTGCGGGGTCACCCTGGCACCGAGGGCGGCGCCCAGGCTCGCATGAGGTGCGACGACGTGGGCCACCACCACGTGCGCGCCGAGCGCGAACCTGAGCGGAGGCACCTCTCGCGGGGCGGGCGGCGGCGCAGGGGGGACAGCGGGCGGCGGCGCAGGGGGAGCGAGGGGCGCGGTCACCTCGACCACCTCGTCGAGCGCGAGCGCCGCGGTGAGCGAGAGCGCCTGGACCACGACGTCGCACGACGTGGCATCGACGATCCGCGTGTCGGTCTCGCCGCCTGCGTGAACGACGCGCAGCTCGCCGTGGACCCCGGCCCCGCCGCGGCTCAGCCGGACGCGGACACCCCAGCCGTCCTCTCCGTCAGCCGCGAGGCGCACGCGGTCCGACCGGGCACGGAGGCCGTCGTAGAACTGGTCAGCGGTCGAGCATTCCGCCGGGGCATCGAAGTCGATGCGAATAGGGATCGGCGCCGGCGCCGCGGTGGCCGAGGACCAGCCGAGGACGACGAGCTCGATGAGCGAGATGCCGTCACCGGAAGCCACGGGCCCGAAGGTGCCACGAACCGTTCGTGAACCGCCAGATGCTCCTGCACCCAGCAGATGTGCAGCGTGCAAAAATCCAGGGAGGGGGCGACGCAGCGCGGTGGCGGCGCGCACACACAGGCGCGGTGAGCTATCTCATCGCGCGAACGTGAGGTCGCGCTCACGCTCCTCGGAGGCGAGCGAGCACCTCGCGCAGCGATCCGAGCTCCGCGTCCGCGCCGGTGAAGTCCGACAGCGCCGTGAGCGGCGACGGGACGACCCAGCACGTCAGGCCCGCGGCCTTGGCCGACCGGAGCCCGCGCTCGGAGTCCTCGATCACGAGGACATCGCGCGCCGCGAGCCCCAGCCGCTCGCAGGCGATCCGGTACGGCTCGGGATCCGGCTTGGCGCGCGCGTACTGATCCCGCGTGAGCGCGAACTCGAACCACCCGAGGAGGCCCGTCGCCGCGTGCGCTCGGTGGAACGGCTCGGGCTTGCTGCTCGTGACGATCGCCATGCGAAAGCGCGCGGCGAGCTCCGTGACGACCTCTCGCACGCCCGGCAACAGCGTGTCTCCGCCCGCGACGAGCTCGAGGTACCGGCGATCCCGCTCGTCGGCAAGCCGCCGCACGCCCGCCTCGTCGACCCCGCGAGCGCTGGCGAGGTGCCAGGCGCCGCGCGCCTCGACGAGGAACAGCTGGCGATAGTCGTCGAGGGTGAGATCGACGCCGACCGACGCAATCGTCTCGCGCGTTGCCTGGAAGTAAAGCCCTTCGGTGTCGACGAGGACTCCATCGTTGTCCCAGAGGATGGCCTTGAACACGCGGCGCCTTCGTAGCGCCGCCCCTCGATGCCGGCAAGCGAGCCCGGCGGCCGCGGGCGCCACGCCTCGGACACGCCTCGGGCGGAGAAGCCGAGACATAAGCGCTCGCGAAGTACAAAGTTCGTGACGGCGCCACGAGATATGGTGCTAGCCTCGGTCAAGGCGGATAACACCAACACATCCACCGAGGCGGTGCTCCCATGGGTGACAAATCTCCGAAGGCCAAAGAGCGACAGAAGAAGCAGGACACGGCGGAGAAGAACCAGAAGAAGGCAGCCGCGACCGCCAAGGCGTCGCCTGCTCCGGCCGCGCCCGCCAAGAAGGGCAAGTAGCCGGATCGAGCGGGGCCGCGCTCCGCGCGGTTCACACCCCGCTTCGACAAAGCTCCCCACCCCACCTCGCCTCTCCCGTGGCTCGGCGCGCGCGTCGCTCGGCGCCGGGCCACGGACGAGCCTGATTTCTTCCACCGCAGCATCTTCCTGGCGCGGCGGCCTCGCGCTAGAGAAGGCCGAGCCGTGCGACCCACCCCGCTCCAAGCCGTCGCGCCGCCGCTCGCCGCGCTCGTGATCCTTCTGGCGCTCTGGGAGGCGCTCGCCCGAGCGCTCAGCGTCCCTGCCTACCTCCTGCCGCCTCCCTCGGACGTGGCGCGGGCGGGCGCGGTGAACGCCGCCACCCTGCTCGCCGGCGCCGTCACGACGGCGAAGGCCGCGCTCGCGGGCTTCGTCCTCAGCGCCGCGGTCGGCGTGCTCGCCGCCATCGCGCTCGCCTCGTCGCGCCCGCTCGAGAGGGCGCTCTATCCCTATACCGTCTTCCTGCAGACCGTCCCGATCGTCGCCATCGCCCCGCTGCTCGTGCTCTGGTGCGGCCCCGGCCTGCGCGCGGTCGCTGTCTCGGCGTTCATCGTCTCCGTGTTCCCGGTCATCGCGAACACGCTCGCGGGCCTGCGCTCCGTCGAGCCCGCGCTGCGGGATCTCTTCCGGCTCTACGGGGCGGGCCGCTTCGCCACGCTCCGCAAGCTCGAGCTGCCCTCGGCGCTCCCCCACCTCGTGACGGGGCTCCGGATCGCGGCGGGCCTCGCCGTCATCGGCGCGATCGTCGGGGAGTTCGTCGCCGGCTTCTCCGAGGACGCCGCCGGCCTGGGCATCCTGGTCCTCTCCGCCTACCGCCAGCTGCGCACGGATCTGCTCTTCGCCGCCGTGCTGCTCGCCTCCGGGCTCGGCCTCGCGCTGTTCGGCGCCGTCGACCTCGCCGGCAGGCGGCTCTTGCGGCGCTGGCATCCTTCGGAGATCAATCGCTGATGCACTTCCCCGACAGCCGCCGGTCGTTCCTCCGACGCCTCGCACGCCTCGCCTCCCTCGCCGCCGTCCCCCTCCTCGCCCCCGCCTGCTCGCGCTCGCAGTCGCCGGAGGGCGACGGGCGCGCCTCGTCCGCGTCCCCGCAAGGAAGCGCGCCGGCCGCGCCTTCGCAGAGCGCGCCCGGCGCGGCTGCCCCCAGCGCGCCGGCCGCGAAGGTGAAGCTCGCCCTCAACTGGGTCCCGGAGCCCGAGTTCGGCGGGTTCTACGCCGCGCGCGAGTCGGGCGCGTTCGCCAAGGAGGGGCTCGATGTCGAGATCCTCGGCGGCGGCGCCGGCGTGCCGGTCGTCCAGATGGTGGCCGGCGGGCAGGTGGATTTCGGCATCTCCGGCGCCGACGAGGTGCTCACCGCCCGCGCCCGCGGCGCGGACGTGCTCCCCCTCTTCGCCGTGTTCCAGACCTCGCCGCAGGCCATCATGACCCACGAGAGCCGCGGCGCGAAGGGCATCGCCGACATCCTCAAGTCGGGCACGCTCGCGATCGAGCCGGGGCTGCCTTACGCCGCGTACCTCAAGAAGAAGTACGGGTTCGACAAGGTGAAGGTCGTGCCGTACGACGGCGGCGTCGCCCGCTTCGTCGCCGACAAAGCCTTCTCCCAGCAGTGCTTCATCACCGCCGAGCCGATCGCGGCCAAGCGCAAGGGGAGCGATCCCGCCGCGTTCCTGGTGGCCAGCGAGGGGTTCAACCCGTACGTCGTGGTCGTGATCACGCGCGCAGCCCTCTGGAAGGAGAACCCGGAGCGCGTCCGCGCGTTCGTCCGCGCGACGCGCGAGGGCTGGCGCACATACCTCCAAGATCCGACGCGGTCCAACGAGATCATGGCCAAGCTCAACACCTCGATGGACGCGGAGACCTTCGTCGCCGCGGCCGAGGCGCAGCGGCCGCTGATCGAGACCACCGAGACCAAGGAGAAGGGCCTCGGCGTGATGACCAGCGAGCGCTGGGAGACGCTCGCGAAGCAGCTCGTGGACCTCGGCGTGCTCGAGAAGGCGCCGCCGATCGACGAGGTGCTCGTCGCGACGCGCTGAGCGGCGCGAGAGGCGCGCGGCGCGAGAGGCGCGGCGCGCGGCGAGAGATCTCGGCGCGCGACTTCGTCTAGAATGTCGCACGGCCGCCGCGCCTCGTGGCGCAGCCGCGCCTCAACGCAAGGGAAGAGCGCCCTCCATGGCTTCCACGCATCGACCTCGGGCCAGCTGGCTCCCGTTCGCCTCGCTGCCCCTCGCGGCGGCGTACGTGCCTGCCGCCGTCGCCATCGCCTTTGCCGCGTGCGGCGACGAGTTCACGGCGCGCCCGCCCGACGCGTCGACGAGCTCGAGCACCGGCGGCGGGAGCGGCGGGAGCGGCGGGAGCGGCGGCGGGTGTCCTGGAGGCGGCATGGCCTGCGGCGACGCATGCGTTGACCCGATGACGGACGCGCAGCACTGCGGCGCGTGCGACGTCGCCTGCCCGACCTTCGGCGGCGAGCCGACCTGCCAGGACGGGGTCTGCCAGTCGCCGGCGTGCGAGGAGAACCGCGGCAACTGCGACAAGGACCCCGAGAACGCGTGCGAGGTGGACCTCCTCACGAGCACCGCGCACTGCGGCAGGTGCGACAAGCCCTGCGGCGGCCAGTGCGTGCGGGGCGCCTGCGTCGCGCCCACGCACATCGCGGCTGGCACGGATTACACGTGCGCGGTGCTCAGCGACGGCTCGGTCTGGTGCTGGGGCAGCAACACCTGGGGCAACCTCGGCGACGGGACACTGCAGCAGGATCGACGCGTCCCGAGGCCGGTCATGGGCCTCAGCGGCGCTGCCAGGGTCGCGGCGAGCATCTCGTCGGGGCGCGCGCACACCTGCGCGGTGCTGACCGACGGCGCGGTGGCGTGCTGGGGCGCGGGCAACAGCGGACAGCTCGGCGACGGCGAGGCGACGAACTCCCCTTCCCCCGTGCGCGCCAAGGAGCTCGCGGGCGCGACCCAGGTCGCCGTCGGCGGGACCCATACCTGCGCGGTGACGGCGTCGCACGAGCTCTATTGCTGGGGCGAGGGCAGCTCCGGCCAGCTGGGCTACGGCGACGAGGTCGATCGGGTCGAGCCCACCGTGATGCTGGACGGCGTGGACTCGGTGAGCGCCGGCCTCTCGCACACCTGCGCGGGCATGATCGAGCGGATGGGCGAGCGCACGATGAACTGCTGGGGCCACAACGAGAGCGGCCAGCTCGGCCTCGGCACCTTCAACCAGCAGAACACCCCGCAGCCCGTCGCGGGCCTCACCAGCGTCGCGCTGACGGCCGCGGGCGCCTTGCACACGTGCGCCGCGCCGGCGCGCGGCGTGGCCTCCTGCTGGGGCAAGGGAGAGCAGTTCCGCCTCGGGACTGGCGTCGTGAACCCCGAGGCGAATCCCCGGAAGATCCCGGCCCTCGTGGACGTGACCCGGATCGCGCTCGGCGCGAGGCACTCCGGCGCGGTGCTGGCGGGCGGCGAGGTGCTCATGTGGGGCGACAACGCGAAGGGGCAGCTCGGCAACGGCACGCAGGATCCGGTGCTCCTTCCGGAGCCGATCCGCCTGACCGATGTGGTCGAGCTGGCCCTCGGCAATGACCACAGCTGCGCGCTCAAGCGCACGGGCGAGATGCTCTGCTGGGGTGACAACACGAACGGCGAGCTGGGCGACGGGACCGTCGAGCCCCGGCTCGTGCCGACGCGCGTCGCCTGGCCGGCGCAGCCTTAGCGCGACACGTCGACCGCGGGGACCGCCGCGCGCCAGAGGCTGCCTTCGGGAACATCCGGCAGCGCTCACCAACACGCCACCAGGACGCGCGCTCCGACCGTTGCACACATTCGTCGCCACGTGCACTACGTAACCAACGTCGACTGACGTGGACTGACGTGGACTGACGTGGACCAACCTGGACTGACGTGGACCAACCTGGACTGACGTGACTGCGCTGTGCAGGCAGGGCGCAAGCGCGCAACTACGCGGACACACATGTGAAACATGACGCGGGCGACGTGGCCGACGCGGGCGACGTGGCCGACGCGGGCGACGTGGCCGACGTGGCCGAGTCGGGCGACGCGGGACGAGTCAGCCGGGCAGCGGCCTCCCTGATATTTCATGAACCGAAGAATTTCGACTCGACAGCCAATCAGCTCAACCGCATATACTCCAGCTATCATGGCCGCGTCGTCAGCCTGACGAAGCCAGGCAATTTGCACGTTGGCTTCTGGACGCGACCTATTTCGACAACCCCGGTCCGGCAACCATGGACCCCTGGAGGGCACATGTCGCAATCCGTCACGTCAAAATCATCACACTCCAACGGAAAATGGTTGGCCTGCGGCGCGCTGGCGATCCTCTCCGCCGTGTCGCCGCTGATCCCGGGTCCGGCGCTGGCGCAGGGGGGGTACTACGGCGAGATCAAGACGTTCGCGACGTTCCCCGCGGCTCCGGGGTTCCCCGAAGGCATCGCGGTCCATGGGAATCGGGTTTACGTCTCCGGCCCGGCGATGTTCGGCACCGCAGGTCAAGGCCCGTCGAAGATCATCGTATTCGACAGGGACACCAAAATCCAGAAGAGCACGATCGTCGTGGCGGGCGAGATGCTCGCCGAGGAGCATGCGCTGAGCTGCATCGCCGTCGACGACGACGGCCGGGTCTACGCGCTCAGCACGCAGCTCGGCCTCCTGCGCTTCACGAAGACTGGACACGGATATGTCCAGGAGAGCTACGGCGATCCGCTGCCGGATTTGCCTCCGTGCGTGATGGCCGCGCCGGGAGAGGCGTGCTCGCCGGCGCCCTTCCCGGCGCCGCCGCTGCCGAACGATATCGCCTTCGACGAGGAGGGTTATGCGTATGTGACCGACTCGATGCAGGCGACGATCTTCCGCTACCCGCCCGGGGGCGGCGCGCCGGAGATCTGGTTCCAGAGCTCCGCCCTCGTCGGCAGCGGCGACGTGCCGATCGGCGTGAACGGGATCCGGCTCGATCCGGAGCGGGAGCACGTCTATTTCTCGGTGTCGTTCTCCCCGTCGGACCCGAGCCTGGGGTCCATCTACCGGCTCCCCCTCGTCGAGGCCCCCGAAGAGGCCGATCTGGAGCTCGTCCACGACTACGATGCTGGCGAGGCGCCCGACGGGTTCGCGTTCGGCAAGTCGGGGAAGCTCTATGTCACGCTCGCGGCGGCCAACGCGATCTCGGTGCTCAACAAGCACGGGGTCGAGGTGTCGCGCATCGAGAGCGCACCAGGGGACGAGATGCCCCTCGACGCCCCCGCCAACGTGGCGTTCAACGACCCGGCGCAGACGCTGCTCATCGTGAATCACGCGAGCTTCACCATGAACCCCGCGCACTTCGGGGTGCTGCGGGTCTGGGTCGGCGACAAGGCCGATCCGCTCGAGAAGCCGTCGCTCCCTTGAGACGAGACCAGGGCGCCGGCCGGCGCCCTCCCCTTCAGGCGAGGCCCCCGCGCCGGCGCACGATCCAGTGCGCGCCGAGCGCCGCGGCCGCCGCCAGCGTCCAGGCCCAGGGGGGCAGGAGCGGCGCGACGTGGCGCTCGGCCGCCACCTGCGTCGCTGCAGGCAGCGACAGCGAGCCGGCGCCCGACGGGAGCACCGACGCGCCGCCCGTCGCGCGGGCGATCTCCTCCAGGCGGGCGACGTCGGGGCGGGGATCGGCCCACTCGTCGCCGCCGCGCTCGCACGCGAAGTCGCGCCGCGTCGTCGCCCGCTTCTGGTCGCCTCCGTCACCAGCGGCGCCTTCCGGGACGATCTCCACCGTGGCCGAATAGCCCCCGGGCTCGAGGCGACCGGCGGCGAGCTCGACCGGCTCGCCGCCCTCGCCGATCGGCGCGGTCAACGTCTTCACGACCGCGCCGCTGCCGAGGCGCGCGATGGTCACCCTGGCCTCGCCGCGCTGCCCGGCGAGGGGGCGCAGCACGAGCGCCGTCTCCTCGCCCGCGAGGCATCCGCCGCGCGGCTCGATCGCGGCAGGCTCGAAGCGCGGATCGCGCATGAGCCAGCCGAGCAGGGCGTCCCAGAACGCGCCGTGCGCGCGGCCCGCGGAGCTCGAGGCGAACGCGCTGAAGAGCAGGCGGTGGCTGCCGTCGAGCGTCAGCGCGATCGTGCGGCCGCTCTCGTGCTCGCCCAGCGAGAGCACCGGCATCGGCGCGCCCGAGGCCGTCGTGCGGGTCGGGTGCGTCATGAGCACCGTCGCCCCGGGGAGCGGATCGCCGACGACGTTGGTCCCCGGCATCTCCGGCATCTCGTCGCCGATCAGCGCGAGCAGCGGCGCGAGCACCGGCGCCGCGCGGCCGGCGGCGGTGATGCGCGGCGCGAAGGCGCCGAGATCCACCTTGGGCGCGCGGCCGATGTCGAGATCCACCGGCAGGACGCGGGCGAGCCGCGTGCGCGCATAGTTGCCCGACACGAAGGCGTTCGGGCCGCCCACCATGATGAGCCCGCCGCCCTTGTCGACATACTGGGCCAGCGCCGGGAGGTGCTTGGTCAGGCCGTACGGCGCGGCGTCGAAGTCCTGCAGGACGACCGCATCAAAGCTCGAGAGGTGGACGCTGAAGAGCTCGTCGACCGGGAACGGGATCAGCGCGAGCTCGTCCGACGACGCGTTCACCTCGTCGCCGGGCGTGCGCAGGATGAAGAAGGCCACGACGTCGACCGAGGCGTCGGCCTTGAGCCACATCCGGAGCGCGCGCACGTCGTACGTCGGCCGGCCCGCCACATGGAGCACCCGGATGCGGTCGCGCGCGACGTCGAGCGTGATGTACCGGACGTCGTTCTCGGGGAGCTCGTCGCCTTCCGGCGCCTTGATCGACACCTCCAGGATGCGGGTGCCGGCGCGGTCGAGCGTCACGCCGAGCTCGACCGTGCCGACGCCGCCCTCGACGTGCGCCGTGCCCGTGGCGAGCGTCGTGGGCGCGCCCTGCTCGCGCAGCTCGCGGGCCACGACAGGGACCGCGTCGCACGCGAGGCCGCCGCTGCAGCCGATGTCGATGCGGAGCGAGAGCGGCTGGTGGGCGACCGCGGCGCCGGAGGTCCGGACCGCGCGGACGCCGGCGTCGCGCACGGACTCGGTCGCCACCGCGACCGTGTGCACCGGGACGTCGAGCCCCTCCAGCGCGGCCCGCGTCGCCGCGGCGGTGTCGTCGGGGCCCGGGCGATCGAGCCGGCCATCGGAGACGACGACGAACGCCGACGGCCGCTCGTCGGCGGCGCGGGCGAGCGCCTCGAGCGCGGCGCTGAGATCCGAGCGGCGCTGCGGCCGGCCTCGCGCGGGCGACGCGGGCGCCGCGGCCGGCCCGGAGGCGGCGGCCGGCGCCCCCGCGTCCCTGTCGGGCGTTGTCGCGGCGCCAGCGCTCGCGCCCGGCGCCGGCGCGGCGCCACCGCCTTCGCCTGCCTGCCCGTCGGCCGGCAGCGGCGCCCCTTCGCCGAACACGTAGCGAGAGAGCCGGACGTCGGCGCGCTTCCCGAGCTCCTCGAGCGCGCGCTCGGCGCTCTCGCGGCGGGTCCCCGCGACGCCCGGCAGGTCCATGGATCGGGAGCCGTCGACCAGCACCACGACCTTGGGGCCGACGAGGCTCCCGCGCGACGTGACCGCGACCGGGCGGAGGATGGCGGCGAGCAGGCCGAGCACGGCGAGCGCGCCCGTGAGCGCCGTGCCGAGCGCCGCGCGCGTGGGCGCGGCGCCCACCGCCCCGGCGGCGCGGCCGCGCGCGCGGACGAGCTCGAGCACGAGCAGGCCGAAGCTCAGGGCCGCGACGACGCAGGCGACGGCGACGATGGGCGACGAGAGGTCGCCCGAGGGCGCGAAGCTCCGGGTCACGGCCGCTCCGGGAGCGAGAGGAGCGCGGGAAGCGCGCGAGGAGAGGGGGTCCCGCTCGCCGCGCCGGCGCGGGAGAGCGACAGCGCGGGCAGCGAGTCGAGGGCGCGTGACACGCGCGGAGCCTAGTACATCGGAGCGGGGTGTCCCAGCCCGGCGCCGTTGCTGCGACCTCTCGGGCGATCTCGAACGACCGATGCGCCACCTTGAAACGCCGGGTGCGCCGCGCGTAGGCTCGAACTCTTGTGACGATGCGCGAAGAGCTGGACGAGGCCGGGCGGCTCAGGGCAGAGAACGCAGCGCTGCGCGCGCGCGTCGAGGCGCTGGAGAAGGCGCTGGCGGAGCGCTCCAACGGTCATGCGCGGAGCGCAGCCGCGCCGGAAGGCACGGCAGACGTGGAGGCCCTCGACGCGCTCGAGGGGCTGCCCACGGCGGTGCCGGCGGTGATCCAGTGGCGCCTGGACGGCGCGGTGACGTACTGGAACGACAGCGCCGAGCGCCTCTTCGGCTGGAGCGCGAGCGAGGCCGTCGGCCGCCGGCTGGCCGACCTCGTGGGCGCGGTCCCCGTGTCCGCCGCCGCGGCGCGGGCGTTCGACTTCGCCCGGGAGGAGAGCCGCTTCGCCGCGGCCACGAGCGAGTGCAGGACGAAGGGAGGTCACGCGTTCCTCTGCCGGTGGACCTACGCCGTGCTGCGCGACGGCCGGGGCGACGCGCACGAGATCGCGGCGCTCGTCGATGACATCAGCGACCGGCAGCGGAGGGAGAAGACGGTGCAGGGGCGGTACCAGCTGCTCCTGCAGCTGGTGGACAACGCGCGCAGCTCCATCTTCGTCAAGGACACCGCGGGGCGCTACGTCCTCGCCAACCGGCTGCATGCGCAGCTGATGGAGAGGCACGTCCTCGAGGTCATCGGCCGAGATGAGTTCGAGCTGGCCGCCGTGGACGCCGTGGCCACCGAGATGATCGTGGCGAAGGAGCGCGAGGTGATGACCGGCGGGCAGGTCATGCAGTTCGAGGAGGTGGTGCCGATAGGCGACGCTCAACACCATTTCTTCACGGTCAAATTCCCGATCCACGACGAGCGCGGCGCGCCGATAGGCATGGGCGGCATCGTGACCGATATCACCTCTCTGAAGCGCGCGGAGGCGGAGCGGGCCGCGCTGCAGGAGGAGATCATCTCCGCGCAGCAGACCGCCCTCCGGGAGCTGTCGACGCCGCTCATCCCGCTCGCCGACCGGGTGGTCGCGATGCCGCTCGTCGGGACGATCGACAGCGGGCGCGCGGAGCAGATCATGGAGACGTTGCTCTCCGGCATCAGCAGCCAGGGCGCGCACACGGCGATCCTGGACATCACGGGCGTGCGCGCCGTCGACACGCACGTCGCGGACGCGCTGACGCGCACCGCGCGCGCCGCCCAGCTGCTCGGCACCCGCGTGGTGCTCACCGGCGTCCGCCCGGAGGTGGCGCAGACGCTCGTCACGCTCGGCGTGGATCTCTCCGGGATCACCACGCTGAGCACGCTGCAGAGTGGCATCGCGCACGCCCTCCGCCACGCCAGACGGTAGCTGAGCGCGGCCAGACACCAGAGCTCCTGGCCGCTCAGCCCTCCTGCGTGAGGTACTGGAGGAGCGCGGCCTCATCGCTCGTGATCAGCCGCTCGATGCCGTCATCCCTCGCGAAGCGCTGGATCTGGAGCGCGCCGGCGACGCTCTGCACGAGCACGCCGACCCGCCGGAAGCCCCGCAGCCAGTGCGGCCGGAAGCGCTTCATCGTCGCCTCGAACGACGGGTCGTTCCTTCCGGGGACGGCGCGGATGTCGATGAAGAGGGCGTGATGGGCGCGGCCCAGCCTGTCGAGGACGCGGATGAGCTCGCCCATCACGGCCTCGATCTCCTCCAGCGAGGCGAACGGCCTGGAGCTGCGGACGGTCCAGACGACGCGCAGGGACGCGTCGAACAGCACGGTGAAATGGTCGTCCTGCCAGACCAGCTTCGGCGCAGCGGCGAGGCGACCCGGGGTCATCGTGCCTCACGGCCGCGCAGGCGCGGAGCGGGGTCGGTTGTCGTCGATGGCGCGGCGGCGCATCAGGAACGGCGCGTGCACCTGGTCGTCCTTGTAGTTCGAGCAGAGCACGTACATCGCGATGTTCACGGCCAGGCGAAACGCGCGCTCCCGCTGCGCCTCGCCCCCGGGCGTGACCTCGACGCTCGGCCCCCCGCCCTCCGAGCGCGCCAGGGCGCCGGCGAGGTCGTGGTCGGAGAAGATCACCTGCGGCATGCCGCCGCGCACGATCGCGGAGAGCTTCGGCGGGCCCTCGACGCGGCCGACGGCGCGCGGGAGGAGATAGAAGGAGCGGAAGACGACGTTCTCCGTGCCGATCGGGATGGGAGAGCCCTCCGGCAGGACGCGGGCGAGCTCGCGCCGCGCGGCGCGGCCGAACGCGCCGCTGCCCGGGGCGAAGTCGTCGACGAGGAGCACGCCGCCGAGCGCGAGGAAGCGACGCAGGCCGAAGACCTCGCGCTCGGTGAGCGGCGGGAGGTCGCCCTCGCCGCCCCAGAGCGCGAACGGCTCGGCGAGCAGCGCCGGGTCGTCGGCGCGGACCGTGGTCGGGTTGCGGCGCGCCGGCGCGCTCGTCCGCCGCTCCAGCTCGAACGACCAGCGCGCGGGGGCGGTGGCGCGCACCCCCTCCCATCGCGCGTCGCCCGTCAGCAGCGGCCGCGGGTTCCACGCCCCCTCCTCGCCGAAGGCGCGCACGGGGCGCGGCACCGCGAGGAGGAGCAGCGCGGAGACGAGCACCAGCGCCGCCGCCGCGAGGCGCCGCGGCCGCGCCATGGCGAGGCGCCGCGGCCGGGCCGAGGCGGCGGGGCGCGCGGGCGGCGGCGCCGCCTCACCGCCCCGGCCGCGCGGCCGGCGAGCGCCGAGCCGGACGAGCCATCGTCTCAATCGAAGTCCTCGACCCGCCATACGCCCGCCTCGCGCCGGAGCTTCACCTCGTGCCCACCCGGGATCTGCACCGTCGCGGAGTCGCCGGCAATCCGGACCTCGAGCCCCTCGGGCTGAGCGAGCCCCTCGACGAGCGAGCGGAGGTCGCTCTCGATGGCGGCGCGCGTGGCCGGCGTGAGGACGCGCAGCAGGCCGGCGTAGCTGCGGCGCGCGAGGACGCGGCGGAGCTGCTCGAGGGCCTGCTCGGGGGTGCGGCCGCCCGCGGGCAGCGCGTCGGCGGCCGAGATCCGGAAGGCGCGCTCGCGCTCGTCGAGCTCGAGGGTCGCGATCTCGCCGTCCGGGTAGCGGACGCGGGCGCGGGTCTTGACCACGACCCCGGGCGCCGTGACGCTCCGCGCCTGCTCCGCGAGCTCGGCGCGCGCCTCGGCGACGCGCCGCCGCACCTCGTCGCGCGACATCGCGGTGCGGCTCTTGTCGCTCAGCATGCCGTAGATGGCGTCGGCGTCGCCGCGCGCCGCCGCGTCGGCGTAGACCTGCACCGCCTCCTTGGGATCGGGGAGCGAGGGCGACGCGCAGGCGAGGCCGGACAGCGGCAAGAGCGGCAAGAGCGACAGGAGCGGCAGCGGCAGCCGCGGCGGCAGCGACGGCAGCGACGGCAGCGACGATCGGAGCGATCGCGGCAAGAGAAGCGCGAGCAGCGAGGTGAGGGCGCGCGGCACGGGACGAGCCTAGTACATCGGCGGCGGCGCGTCCCAACGCCATGGACGAGCGCGGCGGCCGCCGTGAGGCGCCCGGCCGTGGTAAGCCGGCTCCTCCCGCGCCTCGCCTTCCCGCTCCACGACCCGAACGAAGCCGCCGCCGCATGATCGACGTTGTTGGAAAGCTCTGGGGGTTCTGCCACACGCTCCGCCACGACGGCATCGACCACGGGGACTACATCGAGCAGATCACCTACCTGCTCTTCCTGAAGATGGCCGCCGAGCGAGGCATCGATCTCTCGCGCGTCGAGCACAGGACGCCCCGCGGCGAGGTCGACGCGACCGACTGCTCCTGGCCCGCGCTGCGCGCGCGCAGCGGGCAAGCGCTGCTCGACCGCTACGCCGACGTCCTCCGATCCCTCGACGGAGCCCCCGGCGTCCTCGGGGAGATCTACGCGGGCTCGCAGCCGCGCTTCAAGAGCCCCGCGAGCCTCGGGAAGCTCGTCGACCTCATCGACGAGATCGCGTGGACGCGCCTCGGCGTGGACATCCAGGCAGCGGCGTACGAGGGCCTCCTGGAGAAGGCCGCCGCCGAGGGCAAGAAGGGCGCGGGGCAGTACTTCACGCCCCGCGCCCTGATCCAGTCGATCGTGCGGTGCATCAGGCCCGATCCGCAGGGGAAGCCGGGCTTCGCCCTCTGCGACCCGGCGTGCGGGACCGGGGGCTTCCTCGTCGCCGCATGGGAGTGGATCGAGGCCGAGGCGCGGGGGGCGCTCGACCGGGAGGCGGCGCGCCGGATCAAGGCCGGGGCGTTCTTCGGCCAGGAGCTCGTCGCGCGCCCCCGCCGGCTCGCCCTGATGAACCTGGTCCTCCACGGGATCGAGCCGAGGATCACCCTCGGCGACTCGCTCGACGCCCCGCCGCCGGACGAGCGGTTCGACGTGATCCTGACGAACCCGCCGTTCGGCACGAAGGGGGCCTACGAGACGCCGCGCCGCGAGGATTTCGCGATCGCGACCGCGAACAAGCAGCTCAACTTCATCCAGCACGTGCTGACGATCCTGAGGCCCGGCGGCCGGGCGGCGATGGTCCTGCCGGACCATTGCCTGTTCGCCGACCAGGCAGGCGCGGTGCTGGAGATCCTCGCCAGGGGCTGCGACCTGCACACGGTGCTCCGCCTGCCGCACGGGACCTTCACGCCGTACAGCGCCGGGGTGAAGGCCAACGTCGTCTTCTTCACGAAGGGCCGCGCGACGGAGAGGGTCTGGATCTACGACGCCCGGACGGGCGTCCCGTCGATCACCAAGAAGGGCCGGCCGCTCTCCCCGGCGCACTTCGCGGAGTTCGAGCGGTGCTACGGCGGCGACCCCGACGGGCGCGGCGCGCGCGAGGCGGCGAGCTCCAGCGAGGGGCGATTCCGCAGCTTCGAGCTCCGCGAGGTGAAGGAGCGAGAGTTCAAGCTCGACGGGCTGAGGTGGCTCAAGGAGGAGTCGCTCGACGAGGCCGGCGAGATGCCCGAGCCGGAGGAGCTGGCGACCGACGCCGTCCAGGAGCTGACGGAGGCGGTCGCCGCGCTGAACCGCGTGCTCGCGCTGCTCGAGGGCGGGGCGAAGGCGGCGGAGGCGTGAGCGGGCCGCTGCCCGAGGGGTGGGCCGAGACGACGCTCGCGTCGATCTGCTCGCACCGGAGCGGGAGCTCGAAGCTCATCAAAGGGAAGCTCCACGCCGAGCAGCGGCCAGGGCGCTACCAGGGGTTCAGCGCCGCCGGCCCCGACGTGTGGTGCGACGGCTGGGAGCACGAGGGCGAGGCGATCGTCGTCTCCGCCGTGGGGACGCGGTGCGGGAAGGCGTTCAAGGCGCGCGGGCGGTGGTCGGCGATCGCGAACACCCATGTTGTCTGGCCGGATGAGCGGGCCATCGACGTCGGCTACCTGTTCCTCCACCTCAACGACGAGGGGTTCTGGGTGAAGGGCGGCTCCGCGCAGCCGTTCGTGAAGGTGCGCGAGACGTTCGAGCGGCCGTTCGCGCTGCCTCCCCTCCCCGAGCAGCGCCGCATCGTCGCGAAGGCCGATGCCCTGCTCGGCGAGGTGGACGCGGCGAAGGCCCGGCTGGCGAGGTCGTCGCTGCTCCTCCGGCGGCTCCGGCAGGCCGTGCTGGCGGCGGCGTGCTCGGGGAGGCTCACCGCGGACCTGCGCGCGCCGGGCGCCGCCGCGCCGGCCGCGGGACCGGCGGAGCCCCCGCCGCGCTGCTCGACGCCGGCGCCGGCCGCGCCCGGCGCGCGCAGCGACGGTCCGGAGCGTCCCCTGCCGCCGTCCTGGGTCCGCGGCCCGTTCGGCGCCCTGGTGGACAACCACGATGGCCGACGCGTCCCCGTGAGCTCCGCGGTTCGAGCGAGGCGCCGGGGGCCGTATCCGTATTACGGCGCGTCGGGGGTCATCGACTCGATCGATGGCTACCTGTTCGACGGCGATTACCTGCTGATCGCCGAGGACGGCGCGAACCTCCTGTCGAGGAACACCCGGGTGGCGTTCGCCGCGAGCGGGAGGTTCTGGGTGAACAACCATGCTCATGTGGTCCAGCCGAAGGCCGGCGTGGTCCTCGGGTACCTCGAGCTGCTCCTGAACTCGCTCGACCTGCAGCACCACGTGACCGGCTCGGCCCAGCCGAAGCTCACGCAGGCGGCGCTCAACGGCATCCCCGTGCCGGTACCGCCGGCGGAGGAGCAGGCGGAGATCGTCCGCCGCGCCGAGGCGCTCTTCGCGCTCGCCAGCGAGGTGGAGGAGCGCGTGGCCCGCGCCGCGGCCCGGGCCGACAGGCTGCCGCACACGATCCTCGCGAGGGCGTTCTCCGGAGAGCTCGTCCCCACCGAGGCGGCGCTGGCTCGCGCGGAGGGGCGGGGCTACGAGCCGGCGGAGGCGCTGCTGCGCCGCGTCCGGGGGCTGGGGTGAGCGGCTAGCTCTCGGTTTGATCGACATCGATATTCATCGTTCCTCTCGCTTCCTCGGCCCCCGCACGCGTCCGCCACCGTCCCTCCACGGTAGCTCCTCCCGCTTCTGGAATCGACGCGTCCCGCCTTCCGTTATTCTCAGCACGTCTCGCCGGATCGCCTTTCCCCCCGCGGATCCACGCCGTCATCGCGGGTCCGATCCGATGAGACCCATGATCCCGAGGAGGCGCTGATGAAGGTGAGGATCGTCGTGAGTTACGTCCCCCGCTATCGCCGGGGCCACCGCTTCCATTTCGTCCCGCCGGTCACCGGGATCCACCTCGCGGCGATCACCCCGCCGGAGCACGAGGTCGAGCTCTTCCACGAGCAGGTGCGCCCCGTCCCCGTCGACGCCTCGCCGGACGTCGTCGCGCTCTCGTTCTTCTCCGGCTTCGCGCGCCGCGCCTACGCGCTCGCCGATCGCTACCGCGCCCTCGGCGTGCGCGTCGTCGCCGGCGGTCCGCATGTCTCGTACTGGATCGAGGAGGCGCTCCAGCACGTGGACGTGGTGGTCACCGGGGAGGCCGAGGCGGTCTGGCCCTCGGTCCTGCGCGATCTCGCGCGAGGCACGCAGCGCCGCGTCTATCACGGCGAACCGGCGTCGCTCGCGGGGCTGCCGACGCCTCGCTACGATCTGCTCGAAGAGCGCTTCCTGGTCCCCCGCGTGCTCCAGGCGACGCGCGGCTGCCCGTTCACGTGCAGCTTCTGCACGGTGCCCGACCTCAACCCCGGCTTCCGCGTGCGCCCCGTCGACGAGGTGATCCGCGACATCGCCGCCACGCATTTCCCTCGCTTCTGGCAGGAGAAGGTCGCGTGGTTCTGGGACGACAACCTGCTCGTCCAGCGCCGCTGGGCCAAGGAGCTCCTGCGCGAGCTCGCCGGGCTCGATCGCTGGTGGCTCACGCAGGCATCCATCGATATCGTCAAGGACCGGGAGCTCCTCGACGCGATGGAGCGGTCCGGCTGTATCGGCATCTTCCTCGGCATCGAGAGCCTCGACGAGGCCGATCTCGAGAGCGTCGACAAGCGCCAGAACCGCGCGCGCGAGTACCGCGAGGCCATCCGGAAGCTGCACGATCGCGGGATCTGCGTGATGGCGGGCTTCATCTCGGGCTTCGACGATCAGACGCCGGAGGTCATCGCCTCCACGGCCGATCGGCTGAACGAGATCGGCGTCGACGTCCCGTTCCTGAGCATCCTCACGCCGTTCCGGGGCACGCCGCTGTACGACGAGCACCGGCGAGACGGGCGCATCCTGGAAGAGCGTGACTGGCCCCATTACAGCGGCTACGGCGTCGCCTTCCGGCCGGCGCGCATGTCCCCCGAAGAGCTCCTCGCCGCCCACCGCCAGATGTGGAATCGGGCCTTCGGCCCCGCGGCGGTGCTCGAGCGCCTGGCGCGCGGCGCGCGGTCGCTGAGCCGCGGCGCCATGATGCTTTCGGCGGCGATGAACGGCTTTTACGGCCTCAAGCAGATCACCGGCAACGAGCCGGCCGCGCCGCCGCTCGATCCGGAAGGGGCGATCCGGCACCCCGCGCCCGGGGACGCCCCGGCCCGGCTCTCGCGCCTCGGCCTGAAGCGATCCGCGAGCGCGGCCGACAGCTCGGTGGAACGCACGGCATAGCCACGCCGGGGCGAACGCTCACTCGACGACGGCAGCAGCTCCGTCGCGAGCACACACGAAGTCGCGGCCGCCCAACCACCCTCGCGCGAGCTCCCGGGTGCGGGCGTGCTCGGGGACGTTGTTGAGGAAGCTCTCGCGCCACCGCGGGTCGCGGACCTTGTCGGCGCGGGCGAGGAGCGCCGCCTCGGCAGCCGCGATGGCCTGGGCGGCCTCGGCCTCGTGGCCGGCCGCGGCGAGCGCCTCGGCGAAGGTGAGGCGGATGATCGACTCGCCTTCCTCGACCCCGCCGAGCGCCTCCAGGGCGGCATGGGCCTCGCGGGCGGCCGCGAGCGCCTCGCCGGCGCGGCCCTGGCCGAGCAGCGCCTGCGCCAGCACGGCGAGCGCGAAGGGACGGAGCGGCGGCCCGACCTCCAGCGCCTCCGCGGCGGCGCGGGCGGCGAGCTCGGCCGCCGCGGGATCGCCGTCGAGCAGCTCGCTCCTGGCCAGGTAGAGCCACGCAGCCCCCACCATTCGACGCAAGCCCATCCGCTGAAAGGACTCCAGGGAGGCTCGCTGGGCCGCCTTCGCCTCGTCGAGCTTGCCGACGCAGGCGAGCACATAGCCGATGTTCTGCAGCGTCGTCGCGACCGCGTCGTGCAGCTCCATCTGCTCCGCCGCGCTGAGCGCGATCCGCAGCTGCGCCTCCGCCCCGGCGAAGTCCCCCAGCTCTCGACGCAGGAGCGCCAGGTCGTTGCGCGTCGAGCAGGCGTTGCGCCGGTCGCCGGCCCGCTCGAACGCCGCGAGGGCAGCCTCGATGCTTCGCAGCGAAGACTCGGAGTCCCCCGTCAACAAGGAGCGGAGCGCGCGCGCCTGGTGGTACCGCGCCAGCACCTCGGGGTCGGTCGCGCCGGACGCGCGCAGGTCGCGCCCGATGATCTCGATCAGCGAATCGGCCAGCGCGTAGCGGCCCCCGAAGACGAGCGTGACAGCGCACGTGCCGAGGCACTGGATCCATTCGTCCCGCGCGCCCGGGAGCACATCGGCGTCGCGCGCCATTTCACTCCACCGCTCCACGCGCTCGAGGCCGCCTGCCTTGAACGCCGCGAGGACGACCTGGTCGATCGCGGCGAACCAGCGCGCGGAGCCGGGCTGCAGGAGCGCGACGGCTTCGCCTCCGCGCTCCTCCGCGACCGCGATCTCTCCGCGCCAGAGGTGCGCCTCGACCTGGACGAGCCGCAGGGCGCCCGCCACGGCCGGCTCCGGCTCGCACACCATGCCGCGCTCCGCGCGCTCGACGGCCGTGGCGAGGTCGTTGCCGCGGAGCGCCTGCTCGGCGGCCCGCAAATAGGCCCGCGCGGCCCGCGCGGGGTCGCCGCCGAGGTGGAAGTGCTCCGCCGTCGCCATGGGGTCGGCGTCGCCGATCTGCTCCAGGAACAGCCCCGCGAGCGCGTGCCCCGTTCGCCGATCGCGCTCGGTCAACATGCCATAGGCGGCCTCGCGCAGCAGCGCGTGCTGGAACCTGTACTCCACATCTCCCGTCGGATCCCCCATGATCCGCCGGGTGAGGATCTCGCGACCTTCCAGCTCGGCGAGCCGCGCGGCGATGTCGGTGGCGCCGACGAGCGCCGCCACCCCATGGGGCGAGAAGGACTGGCCGAAGATGCTCGCCGCGCGCAACGTCCGCCGCGCATCGGGCTCCAGCGTGGCGAGCCGGGCCTGGACGGTCGCGAGCACCGTCTCGGGAAACGCGGCGCCCTGGTCGAGGAGGGCGGCGCGGATGAGCTCCTCCAGGAAAAAGGCGTTGCCCTCGGCCCGCTCGACCAGCTTCGTGACCAGCGCGTCGCTCGCGGCGTCGCCGAGGACCTGCCGCACGATCCGCTCGCCGGCCTTGCGCGGCAACGGGTTGAGCCGCAGCTCCTGGCCGCGTCGGCTCTTCCACAACCCGGGGAAGACCTCGTGCACCTCGGGCCTGGCCAGCGCCAGCGCGATGAAGGGCAGCTCCCTCGGCTGCCGGAGCGCGGCGTCGATGAAATCGACGGTCGGCAAGTCCCCCCAGTGCAGGTCCTCCAGCACGAGCAGGATCGGCCGCACAGCGCATTCCGCTCGGAGGAACTCCTCCCAGGCCAGCCGCAGCTGATCGCCCATCAGGATCGGATCGCGCCGCGCTGCCCGGAGCTTCACGCCGTCGTCCGGGAACGGGACGCCGATGAGCTCGCCCAGGAACGCCGCGACGCGCGGCCCGTCGAGATCCCGGTGGCGCTCCACCCGAGCGAGCACCTTGCGACGGCGCACCTCGACGGGCTCGCCCTCGCGGAGGTCGAGCACGCGCCGGAGCGCGCTCCCCAGCAGCGCGAACGCCGAGCCGGCGCTCATCGGATCGGCGTGCCCGGTCCAGACCGCCACGCCTTCGTCGCTCGCCTGGAGGCGGCTCAGGAGCTCGTGGCGCAAGCGCGACTTGCCTGAGCCCGCCGGACCCGTGATGAGCAGGGCGCTCGCCGTCCCCTCGTCGAGGCAGCAGCGGATCTCCTCCAGGAGCATCGCGAGCTCCCTGTCGCGCCCGACGAACGCGGTGGGCTTGCCGAGGAGGCGTCGCATGGGGCTCAGATCGTCCCGGGTGCCGACGAGCCAATGGCCTGCGGCGTCCCGCAGGACGTCGAACCGCTGCTCCAGCAGCGGCGCGGTCACGTCGTCGATGGGGAGCGCAGCGCCATCGGCCTGCGCGCGGCCGGCCGCGAGCAGGTGGACCGCGCGCGCGATGAGCTCGCCGGCGCGGAGCGGCGCTCCCGCCACGGCGCGCCCGGTGGCGATCGCGATGGGCGACCCGACGAGGAGCCCCCGCATGGCGAGCGCGCAGTGGGCCGCGCGCACGGCCTGCTCGGTCGGCGCCGCGGCGCCGGAGAGCTCGACGAGCAGCCAGCGGCCCTGCAGGACATCGAGCGCCGCGCCGTGCCGCGCCGCCACCTCGCGGAGCGCGCGCGCCCTGTGCGCCTCATCGGCTCGGGCGGCGGTGACCTCGTCCGAGCCGTTCACCTCTGCGACGATGAGGCACAGGACAGCTCGCTCGCTGCCTGTGAGGTGCACGTCGGCACCGACGCGCGAGTCGGGACCGTGTCCGGGCGCCGCGGAGCCCGTGTCCAGCGCGAGCGTGGCGTTCTCCGGGACAGGAATCGTGGATCGGCGCGACCGAGCCCGAGCGCCCGGCGGGCCGGTGTCCATCGTGAGCGTGGCGCTCCCGGGCGCCGTAGCGGCCATCGCCGGCATCCCCGCACCCCTCAGGCTTCGCGAGAGCGCGAGATCGTCCTGCGCTGCGAGCGCCGCGGCGACGGCGCCTGCATCCGGCGGGCGCTCGTCGGGCTCCTTCGCGAGCAGATGGGAGACGAGGCCGTCGATCCAGCCCGGAACCCCGGCACGGACCTCCTGGAGCCGAGGCGGCTCTTCAAGGAGGACCTTCATCAGCAGCGAGAGCACGTCGGTGGCGAAGAACGCCGGGCGGCCCGCGATGCACTCGTAGAGCACGCACCCCAGCGCGAAGACGTCGGCGCGCGCGTCGATCGACCGCAGCCCGCGCGCCTGCTCCGGCGCCATGTACGCGGGGGTTCCGACGATCGCCCCGGTGATCGTCAGCTGCCTCGGCGCGAGCCCCGCGGCGCGCGCGACCCCGAAGTCGAGCAGCGTCACGCGCAGGACCTCGCCGCCGACGAGCAGCAGGTTGCCCGGCTTGAGGTCGCGGTGCACGACGCCGCGCCGATGGACGGCGGCGAGGGCATCGGCGACGCGCCGCGCGAGCGTCACGCTCTCGGCGATGCCGAGCGGCCCGCGCTCGAGCCGGTCGGCAAGCGTCTCGCCGTCGAGCCACTCCATCGCGAGGTAGGGGCACCCCGCGGCGGTCGCGCCGTTCGCGATGTACCGCACGACACCCGGGATCTGGAGGGACGCCAGCACCTCCGCCTCGCGGTCGAAGCGTGAGAGATCGCTCGCGCTCGCGCCGAGGAGCACCTTCACCGCGACCGGCTCGCCGCTCGTCAGGTCGCGCGCCAGGTAGACTCGGCCCATGCCGCCCGCGCCGAGCACGCGGTCGATCTCGAACCGGCCATCGACGATCTCCCCGGCGCGCACGCTCACTCCACGGCTCCCGGCGCCGAGCGTATCATGGCCGCGCCTGGGATATGGGCCGATGGGTGGGGGGCGATCGCCCTCGATTCGAGCTGACTCCAGGCGATCGCCGAGAACGCGAGCGGAGCGCGGGGGGATCTGCGCCGCGTTCCTGGCGGAGAGCGCGAGTTTCAGGGGCCGCCCCTTCGGCGCGCGACCGGGCCGTCGGTCCTGCCGGCCGGGCCATGGTCCATGAGGCCTGTCTCTGACACCGTGTCCCCGCGAACGAAGGTCGAGCTAGGGCAAATCTCTGATCTCCGACGTGCACGAGCCCTCGTCGCAGCGCGCCGCGACCGCCTGCTCGCTCTCCCTCTCGAGCCGCCGGCCGTCCTCCGCGAGCGACGGACGCGGCGCGCAATCGCACAGCGGCCAGCCTGCGAGGCACGCCGCCTCGGCGGCCTCGAACGCGTCCTGTTCGTCCGCGTCCACGCCGACGAACAGGACATCTCCGCAGCAGGTCGTGACGTGCGGCAACACGATGCAGTCGCTCGCCTGTTCGCAGGCCTTGCTGAACGCCGGAAAGCTCGAGTCGCGGCACGCCAGGCCATGGCTGCTCCCGCCCCCGGAGCCGCCAGCCCCGCCGCTCGCGGCGCTGCCGCCCCCGCCCCCGGAGCCGCCAGCGCCGGCGCTCGCGGCGCTGCCGCCCCCGCCCCCGGAGCCGCCGGCTCCGCCGCTCGCGGCGCTTCCGCCGCCGCCTCCGGAGCCGCCAGCGCCGGCGCTGCCGCTCGCGCCCGCGCCCGCGCCCGCGCCCGCGCCCGCGCCGCTGGTGCTGGTGGATTCCGCGCTCGCATGTCCATGGTCATCTTCGCCGCACGCCGCGCCGCCCAGCGTCGCCCACGCAATGAAGGAACCACGAGCCAACCAGAGAAAGCACTTGTGTGTCATGGCCGCCGCGTCGAGCACGGGACATGCCTGCTCCGGCACGAGAGAAACCCGCTGGTTTTCTGTGCCATGGCGGGCCACGACGTTGCAGCGCACGGCAAGGTGATCAGGCCGAGTTCGGGGGCGGCGGTCATGCGTGCCGTCGTCCATGGACATGCGATTACTACGATTGTAACAGACTTGACGAGCACGCGTGTCGTGCGTGCATCGAGCCACGGCCCCAGGTCGAACCAGCCGTACGGTCACTTGACGCCGGAGGCGTAAGCGAGTGATGCTCCGGCGCCATGGCGGGCTCGAAGCGTGTGAACGCGTCCCTGGCGATGGCGCTGCTCGGGCTTGCGGCGGCAGGCGGGTGTACCGCGCTGGCGGGGCTGGACGAGAGCTACCATCTGGTGGGCGGAGGCGGCGGCCCGACGGGAGGCGGGACCGGCGGCAGCGCGGCCAGCAGCTCGACGGGAGGCGGGACCGGCGGCGGCGCGGCCAGCAGCTCGGCGGGTGGCGAGGCCGGCGGCAGCGCGGCCAGCAGCTCGACGGGAGGCGAGGCGGGCGCTGGCGCGGGCGGCGAGGTCGGCGCCGGTGGCGGCGCCGAGTGCGCGACCTGCTCGTTGCCCCCGTACGACACCGACGATCCGGCGGACATGTGCGAGGCCTCGGCCGAAATTTACGAGGCGCTCATGGACTGTCTCTGCTTTGCCTGCGGCCTGGTGGAGGAATTGCCCTGCTATGGCGCGTGCGGCGCCGGCGAGGCGCGGAGCGCCGAGTGCAACGACTGCCTCGCCTCTGCGGCCGCCGAGGTGGAGGGCGAGTGTGCGCCGGAGGTCGCCGCGTGCGAGTTCGACACGGGCGAGTGATCTCGGCCTCCCTGTATCAGCGCTCGCTCAGCAGGGCGTGAACATCTCCGCGCCGAGATACGTACTCGAGAACTGGCTGTCGACCGGGTTGCCGAGATGGTCGTAGCACTGCACGTTCACCTGGGTATCCGAGCCGACGCCGGTCCAGTACGAGACCTTGCAAACCTGGACGGGGCGGCGGGACTGTCAGGTGGTCCCCGCTCCTCCAGTACATGAAGCCCGCTCATGCCCCTTCGAGAGCTCCTCCCCATCGTCCTCCTCGGCGCAGGGATCGCGCTCGGGGCGGGGAGCGCGGCCTGCGCCGCGCGACAAGGCTCGACCGGCGCGAGCTCGTCGAGCGCCGCCGCGCAACCGGCGCAACCGGCGCAACCGAGCGCACCGGCGAGCGCGCCCGCGGCGGCGCCGGCGCAACCGGCGGCGAGCGACCCGGCCGCGCCCGGGGGAGCGACGCCTGAGCCGCCGCCCCCGTCGGCCGAGCAGATCGCGCGCCTCCCGCCGGGCGCCGCGATCTACGCCTCGCTTCGCAACAGCGCCCTCGACGTCGCCGTCCAGTACGTGCCCCAGATCGCCGAGGTCCTGATCGAGGCGAACCGCGCGCTCGGCAGCCAGGATCCGCCGGACGTGACGCTCGCGAAGGCCGGCGTCGATCCGCGAAGGCCGATCCTGGGCGCCGTGGTGCCCGCGTCCGAGAAGAGCGCGCGCGCGGTCGTCGACGCCATGGCCAGGGGGGCCTCGGGCAAGGCGCTCGAGAAGGTCGTCCGCGAGCACGCGGCGGACGTGACGCGGGTGCGGCTCCTCGTTCCGCTCGTGAGCGGGGCGGACCCGCGGCGCGCCCTTTCGGGCGTGGTGGACGTCCTCGCCGGCGGCGCCCCGCTGGAGGCGTGCCCGGGCGCCGCGCGCTGCGCCGGCTTCGGCGCCAGGGCGCCGCTCGGCGTGGCGCAGGGCGGGATCGCCGCCGTCGCGATCCACGCGGACGGCGCCGACCTCCGGCTCGACGTCGTGATGTCGCTCTTCGGGTCCGGCGGCGATCCGGCCGCCCTGAAGGAGCTCGTCGCGTTCGGCGAAGAGGTCGGGGGCCCGGAGGGCAGGTGCTCCAGGTTCGACGCGAGCCCCGTGGTGTCGGTGTGCCTCGATCCCGAGCGGATGGGCGAGCTGGGCGCGACCGACGGCTACGGCAAGATCGCGAGGGCGCTCTCCGGAGGCCACGTCGATCCAAGGGTGATCCCGACGATCGCCGCCCAGGGCTTCGCCGAGGCCCGGCAGAACCTCCGGCTCGCCGCGCCGGCGCGCAGCCTCGCCAGCGACGGCACCCTCGGGATCGCCGTGCAGGGCAAGCGGAGCCGCTTCGTCGCGTCGTGGGCCCTGACGGACGCCTCGCACGCCGGCGTCGAGAGGGCGTTCGCCGCCGAGCGATGCGCCGCCGGCGACGCGGCGGTCAAGGAGCTCTTGCCGGCGCTCCGCGCGGCGGTCGGCGATCCGGGGAAGGGCTTCGACGACCCGAAGAAGGTCGTCACCGCGTTCGAGGAGGCAGGCTGGTCTGCCTATCTGATCGCCGCCGGCGGCCCATGGCTGAACCTGCTCGGCGTGATCGCACGTGTGCTCGAGCAGGGCCCCGGGACCGACCCCGACTACCATGTGTGCGCCCGATACGACGGCGGGAGGCTCGTCCTCGTGTCCGAGATCCGGAGATGACGGCGCGCCCCTCTCCGGGCGCCCAGGCCGCGCCGGCGTGATGATACACGTGGAGGTCCCACGCGCCATGACCACCGCCCTCCCCGCCTCCTTCGCCGATCTCCCGCTCCTTCAGGGCCGCAACCCCCTCGCCCGCCGCATCGAGACGCGGCATGGATTCCCCATCCTCCCCGGCCGCTTCCCGGTCGTGGGCCACATGCCGGCGATCGCCGTCGACGAGCTCGGCCTGCTCCGCGAGGGCCAGCGCCGCTTCGGCTCCCTCTTCTTCTGGGCTCCTGGCGTCGACGCCTGGCAGCTCATCTACGCATCGAACGAGGCCTTCTCGCTCTTCAAGAGCAAGGCCGTCGACTCCTCGTATCTGACCGAGGGCGGCGTCGGCCACCTCTTCGGTCAGACGCTGATGGCCCACGACGGCGCCTCGCACCGCCGCCTCCGCACCGCGATGAACGGGCCGTTCTCGCCGAAGGGCCTCGACGCCGCGGAGGTCGGCGCGATCGTCGCGACCAGCGTCGAGCGCAAGGTCCGCTCGTGGCTCGGCCGGCGCGACGTCCAGCTGCTGCGCGAGACCCGCGAGCTGGCCCTGGAGGTGATGTTCAAGATCACCGGTGTCGAGGACGACGAGCTGCCCGAGTGGCGCCACTATTACGAGGATCTGATGCTCGTGATCCTCAGCCTGCCCTTCGACGTGCCGGGCTCGCCGCGGCGCCGCGGCCTCCGCGCCCGCGCCTGGCTCGACGAGCGCATCGGCCGGATCCTCGCCGGCGTGCGCGCCCGCGGCGACGCGAAGGGCCTCCTGCCGGCGCTGCTCACGGCCCGCGACGAGCAGGGCGAGCCGCTCTCGGAGCAGGATCTCGTGGGCAACCTCCGGCTGCTCCTCCTCGCCGGCCACGAGACCTCGGCCTCGGTCATGGCCTGGTGCGTCGCCCACCTCGCCGAGAGCCCCGCGGTCTGGCGCGCGCTCCGCGAGGAGGCGTCGAGCGCGCCGGATCTCCCGCGCTCCCCCGCGGATCTCCGCCGCTTCCCCTATGCCGAGGCCGTGTTCCGCGAGGCGCTCCGCCTCCACCCGCCGGTGCCGCACGACGCCCGCCGCGCCGTCGCCGATTTCGAGCTCGACGGCCGCGCCGTCCCCGCAGGGACCCACGTGGCGATCCCGCTGATCCTGCTCTCGCGCGATCCCGAGCTCTACCCGGATCCGGACAGCTACCGCCCCGAGCGCTGGCTCGGCCGCAAGGAGGCGCTCTCGCCGCTCGAGATCGCCCAGTTCGGCGGCGGCGCGCACTTCTGCCTCGGCTATCACCTCGCCTGGATGGAGATCGTCCAGTTCCTCGTCGCGCTCGGGCGGGAGCTCCCGGCCTCTGGCCCCAGGCTCCAGGGCGGATTCCCCGCCTCGCGCTACCTCCCGGTGCTCCGCCCGTCGGGGGGCACGCGCGTCCGATTCGACGGCTGAAGCGCCGCGTCCAGCGACACCATGACAAGCGGTCCGTTGCGCGGTTGATGGCGCGATCGTACAGGCCGCGATGATCAGCTGGCAAAGCCCATCTGATTCATCGCCTTGTCGGGCCGCATCTGTTGACCATCAGGAGAGCACTTCGGCGGCGTTCTTCGCCGCAAGGACGTTATCGATCCAGCGGTCGAGGGTCGCAATGTCCGTACACGCCTGGATGCGAGCGCTCTCGCTCTCGGTGAGCGCGATGTCTGCACGCGCCAGCAGCCGCAGCAGCGTGTCCCTCTTGCCCTCGAGCTTGCCCTCACGTAGACCCTTGAGCTCGCCCTCACGTAGGCTCGCGAGCTTGATGCGATCCATCAGCTCCCGCACGAACGGAAACCTCGCCTCGTCTTCGATCTGCCGTTCCATGACCAACGCCTCCGGAGCCCGCCGCATGGGCTCACGCAACCCGCTCCAGATGACCTGAAAGTAGACCATCGCGTGCTCCTGGTCGAGCCGCCCAAGCGCAACGAGCGCGGCCTTGACCACGGTGAGCCCGCTCGGCCCATTGCCGTGCGCCACCGCCGAGAGCACGGCCAGCTCGGCGTCCTTCTCCGCGTCGGCTGGGTCGGTGATCTCGGGGACGACGGCCGGACCGAGCACCAGCGGCTCGACGTGGCCGAGGCCCAGGCCGAGGTCGATGTTCTCCGCCGCCCAGGCGGCCACCCCGGCGTCCGGCGCGATCACGAGGACGACCGTGCCGCAGCGCTTCCTGGCACGCACGACCGTGACGTACGTCGGCCACGAGAACTTCTTGTCCGGATCCATGTCGCGCTGGACCTCGATGACGATCGCAAGCACCAGCGCGCCGCTCGCGTCTCGAAGCTCGAGCACCAGATCAGCGCGAAACTCCACCGGGAGGAGCTGGTCGAGCGACGATTCGACGACCCCGACCGAGGTGTGTGGCGGCACCTCGAGGCGGAAGAGCGTCGCGAGCCAGTGGGGCGCGAGCTCGGGGTGCTCACGGAACATCTCGACGAGGGCGTTGTGCTCGAGCGTCGGCATGACGCTCGGCCTCGAGCACACCCCGTGCCGACACGAAACAACGGGAAAACGCGAGGAGAGATCCACCTCAGGGGGTGGCGGCGCCATGGCGGATGGAGGCGGCCACGACGCATCCCTCCATGGCAGCCCGGCCCAACGACTTGGTCTTCTGCCGCGCGTGGGTGCGCGCAGCGTGCAGGGCAAGCACGAAGTGTTCGTCTCTCGCTCGCAGGCGACGACCATGGCCACGGTACGTGGCGCGTCTCTCACTCGGCTCCGGCGAGCAACCGCTCGATCTCGTGCATCGTCTCGACGTCATCGCCGACCATCGCCTTCATCGACCGGATCCTGCGGCACACGATCGCAGCGATCTTGTCTTCAACGGTATCATCGGCATACGCCCAGTAGACCTGCGCAAAGCGTCCATCGCGGTGGCAGCGGCCCTCGATCTGCGCCATCTGGATCGCCGACCACCGCAGATCGTGGATCACCGCCGAGCGCGGCACCTCGTTGTGCTCGCCCTGGTGGAGCGAGATCCCCTCTTCCACGGTGAAGAGCACGACGCGCGGCTCGCCGCGCTGGAAGCGGAGGCGCTCGGCCTCCTTCTCGCCGGCCGGCAGCGCGCCGTGGATCAGCGCGCACGGGACGCGCTCCCGGGCCAGCGCGGCCTCCACGGCCTCGAGCGTCTCCATGAAGGCGACGGAGACCGCGACCTGATGCCCGTTGTCGAGCAGCTCACGCACCAGCTCCACGGTGCCGGCCACGCGGATGAGCGAGCTCTTCTGTCGCAGGCGCAGCATCGCGGCGAGCGCCGACCTCGGGTTCGCGCCCTTTGGCAGGAGATCCATCTCCCGGCGGAACGCGGTCCACGCCTGCGCGTAGAGCTCGCGCGCGGAGGCGTCGAGCTCGAGCGGGGTGAGGATGCGGTTGATCTCGGGCCAGCCGGCCACGTCCTCCGGCCGGCGCCGCATCCCGACCGCCGGACGGCCGTCGAACAGGAGGGCACGCACCTTCTCGCAGTCCGCCGGATCGCCGCGCCAGTCCCACCTGCCGAACGCGCCGCGCGCAACCCCGAGCCCCTGGCCTTCGCACCACTGCTCGAAGTCCTTCAGATCCGCGGAGCGGCTCCCGGTCGCGCTCGCCAGGAGCGGCGCGAGATACGACAGCTCCAGCGGGTTCTGCCCCGCGGTGGCCGAGAGCCACAGCACGAACCGTGCGCGTGCGTTGAGCTTGACCGCGAGCTTGGAGCGCGCCGCCGCCGGGTTCTTGCAGCGATGGCTCTCGTCCCAGATCACCACGTCGAACTCCGCGGCGCTGCCGGCGCGCGCGAGGCCCTTCTTCGATCGGATCCTCCGCCGCGCCTCCGGGGTCACCTCGAAGAGCTTGCCCAGCCGATCATAGTTGATGATCACGATCTCTTTGCCTGCGTCGCCCATGGCCTGGACCGTGCGGCGCCAGTGCGCGACGACGGCGAGCGGACAGACGATCAGCACCGTCGTGACGTCCGGCATCTGGAGGACCGCTGCCCAGGCGGTGATCGTCTTGCCGAGGCCGACGTCGTCGGCGAGGAGGAACCCGGCGCGCCTGGCGGCCTTCGCGGCGGCGATGGCCCGCACGCCGTCCAGCTGGTGCGGGCGGAGGATCACCGCCCCGGCGGGGGCGGCCGGCGCGGGCGCGGGGTCGTCGTTGAGCTCGTGCTCGATGCGTCGCTCCCACGAGTACGGCGCGGCGCGGAACGGCGCGAGGGCCGGCGGGAGCGTCTCTGCGCGAACGACGAACACGCCGTGCTCCGCGTCCCAGCGCGCGCCGCTCGCGGACGCGACCGCGCGCATCGCGAACGGGACGTCGAGCACATGGGCTCGCTCCGGCGCCGCACGCGGAGCGGGGGCCGCTGGAGGGGCCGCTCCGGAAGCTCTACGCGGGGCCGACACCGTTCGCTTGGCACGCATCGTCGTCATGACGACCCTGATACCAGCGCGGACGCGCGCCCGCGCTAGAAGACGCCGCGCATGGCGGCGCCGAGGTGCAGGATCTGGAGCGGCGTGTCCGAGGGCGTGGAGGGCCGCCGCGCCTCATTGCGGGCAGCTCGGGTAGAGGTTGAAGACACCCTCCGCGTCGAGCTTCGACGAGATCGACTCCAGGTACGACACACCGTCCGCGTGGCACGTCGGATGACCAGCGGCGTTCGTTGTGCAGTCCGTCTCGTTCGGGAGCGAGCCCTTGCACGGTCCGAGGAGGGTGAGCTTGCACGTCGGCGACGAGTCGCAGATGCGCAGCTTCGCGAACTGGCTCCACACATCGCCGCACGCGAGCTGCGCGCCCTCATCCGCGCAGGCATAAGCGACTTCCTGGCCCGGGACGAAGATGTTGCCGAACATGGTCGCGTCCGGGAACGTGTACTGCGCCGGGCTCATCCACGGCGCGTCCGCGAGGCCCGGGTGCTTGCCCACCATGCGGATCGGCACCTCCTCCAGGAAGCCGTTCAAGGTCTGGAGGAGACACGCCGTCACCCAGCGCTGCGGGGACGTGAAGGACAGCGCCTGACTCCGCCACGGCGCCGCGAGGCCGAGCGCCCCCTTGTACACGTAGGAGGACGCGCCCACCACGCCCGTCACCGTCATGTCCGGGCGGAGCGCGCAGCCCACGACATAGTGGAGGAGCTTGCGGCCCTGCGCTGTCTCCAGGAGCGGCGTGCTCGCGAGCTTGCCAGCGCCGTCCGCGAGCGGGGCCATGGCGAGCCGCTGGAGCATCTGTATCGTCCGCGGCTCCCAGAAGAACTCCGGATCGTCGCCGTTGGGAAAGACATAGGCCTGCTCGACCGACGCCACATCGCCCTCGGCCGCGAGGTCCTCCTCGCTGTCGTGATCCGCCGCCGGCGTCACCACGCATCCAATTGCGAACAGGCACGTACCGAGCAGCGCTGTCACCGGGGCTCCAAAGCTCGACATGATTTTCTCCTGAGCGACGCCGTGCGGCGCGTTCTGACCGGCTAATTCCAGGTTTCGTGCCAGGCGGTCGACCCCCTCCCGCACGGGACGCCGGCGCGCCCTTTCATGAAGAATCCACAGTTATATCGACTATTTACAAACTGACTCCGGCGCGAGGGCGGGCGCCCCGGGGCATCGGGTGGAGGCGCTGCCCCTCACCCGCCGATGCCCGGAGCCGCCATCCGATCCAGCTGGGCCGCGAGCCGCGCCAGGCGGGCGCGGAAGCCCGGCGCGTCGTCGAGCTGCGCCGCCGCTTCCTGGAGAGCGCAGGCCGCCTCCCGTGGCCGCCCGCCGGCGATCGCCAGCTCGGCGCGCATCGAGAGCAGCTCGACGAGCTCGATGGCCAGGAGCCCGCCCCGGCACCGCGACAGCACGTCCTCCCACGGATCGGCGCTCGCGGACGGCTCGCGCGCGCGGAGGCCCTGCTCGCAGAGCACCAGGTGGAGCGCGCGGTAGAACGCCCACAGCGAGGGCGCCGAGGGGTCGGGCGGGCAGCTCCGCTCGATCCACGAGAGGTGGCGGCTCGCCTCGTCGTGGCAGCGCCTCGAGACGAGGATGCGCGCGAGGAGCAGGGAGCACTCGGGCGCGGCGTGCTCGAAGAACCGCCGCTCGAGCACGTGCGCGCGGCGGGCCAGCTCCAGCGCCTCCTCCCCGTGGTCGCTGGCGTGGAGCAGCTCCGCCGCGTTCAGCGTCACGTGGCGCTCCAGGACAGGGTTTCCTAGCTCGCGCGCCAGCGCGATGGCGTGGCGCATGTCCGCCATGGCGAGGTCGAGCTCGCGCCGCATCGCCCTCAGCGGGATGCGGCACGCGCAGGCGGCGCAGAGGTGAGGCCAGTCCTCGGCGGACGACGCCAGGGCGAACGTCTCGTCGAAGCGGGCGTTCGAGAGATCGAGCTCTCCCAGCCACATCAAGGCGGGCGACAGCAGGAGGAGCGCGACGATCCTGGTCCCGTAGTCGCCCTCGGCCTCCGCGCTGGCGGCGCCTCGCGTGAGCAGCTCGACGGCCTCGGCGACCCGGCCGCGCCGGAAGCAGGTGCGCCCCTCGGCGACGAGCGCGCGGCCCTCGAGAGAGCGCGCGCCGAGCCGATCGACGAGCGCGCGCGCCGAGCCGACGCGCTCGGCCGAGCGATCGAACTCGCCCGCCCAGTCGAGCGCGGCCGCCTCCTCGAGCAGCACGTCCGCGAGGGAGGCGCCGTCGCCGAGCTCCGCGGCCAGCGCCCGCGCGGCCGCGAGGTCGTCCGTGGCCTCGCGCGTCCGGTCGACGCGGTAGCGGCTCTTGCCCCGCCCCGCCAGCGCGCGCGCCCGCCGGCGGGCGTCGTCCGCCGCCGCGAACGAGAGCGCCGCCGTGTAGTGCCGGTCCGCCTCGACGTGGCGGTGCCGCGCGAACGCGAGATCGGCGAGCGTGAGGCACGCGTCCGCCGCCGCCTCCCGCGCCCCGCACCCGCCGGCGTGCCGCGCGAGCGGCGCGAGGAGCTCCGGGCGAGGCCCCTCCGCCTCCGCCCTGGCCGTGAAATACGCGAGCGCGCGCCGGTGGATCTGCGCGCGCTCCGCCGGATCGAGCAGCTCGACCACCGCGTCCTGGAAGACGGCGCTCTGGAACGAGTATCGCTCGCCCGCGCCGCGCTCCAGGATCCTGTGCTCGACGAGGGCGCTCAGGCCGTAGCCCGCGTCGATGGGCGTGCCGGCTTCCCCCACCCGGGCGATCGAGTCCAGGATCTGCTCGAGCTCCGCGCGGGCGAACGCGTCGCCGAGCACCGCGCAGAGCCGGACGCACGCCGCGAGCTCCGGCGAGAGCGCGTCGAGCCGCCGCTCCGCGAGCCATTGCCACGCGGGCGACGGGGGGAGGCTGTCGAGCTCGGCCGTGGCGACGTAGTGGCTGCCGGCGTTCACGCGGCGCTTCACGAGGCCGGCCCGCTTGAGCGAGCGCACGAGCTCCACGAGGCACGCCGGGTTGTTGCCCGCCCAGCGCGCGAGCCGGCGCAGCGTCTCGGCAGGGGGGTACTCCGCCGGCCGCAGCAGCTCGGCGGCGAGCGCCATCGCCGCCGCGTCGTCGAGCGGCGCGAGCGCCGCGCGGTCGTGGCGCTGGGTGCGCGCGCCCCAGGCGCGGCGCACCTGCTCGAAGCGGGGGTGCGCGGCGACGAGCACCCACAGCGCGACGCCGGAGCCGTCGAGCGTGGCGTACTCGAGCGCGTCGACCAGCGCGTCGTCGGCCCAGTGCGCGTCGTCGACGATCACCGCCACCGGCCCGCGCTGGGCGCGCCGGCGCAGCGCCTCGCCGAGCGCCTGGACCACGCCGTGGTGGAGCGAAGCGGGCGCGCCGCGCGCGGGCAGCGGCGACCAGCCGAGCGCCGACGCGACCGACGGCCACGTCGCCTCGCCGAGCGCGGCGCCGAGCCGCTCGCGGCAGAACGCGGCGACGTCCGGCGGCGCCTCCGCGGGCGCGTCGAGGACACGGCCGAGGAGCTCGGCCGCGTCGCGCGCCGCGTCGCCGAGCAGCGGCTGCGCCGCGCGGAGCGAGACAACGAGCGCCCCGGCGTCGCAGCGGAGCGCCGCCGAGGCGGCCTCCGCCGCGAGGCGGCTCTTCCCGAGCCCGGTATCGCCGATCAGCGTGAACAGCCCCGGGCACGTGCCGTCGAAGGCCGCGCGCGCGCTCTCCGCGATCGCCGCGAGGACGTCGTCGCGGCCCGCGAGCGGGACCTCGATCTCGACGGAAGGCTCGGCCTCGGCCGAGGCGGGCCGGCCGTCGCTGTCCTCGCGCGCCGGCAGGACACGCTCGATCTCGGCGGAGAGGGCGACGCCCGACCACGGCTCCGGCGGCAGCCATGTCTCGGGTCGCTCGACGGCGGCGCCGTACGCCGAGACGGCGCCCCGCGCCCTGCGGCGGAGGGTGACCGACGCGAGGTGCAGCGCCGCGCGCGCGCCGTGCTTCCCGGCGAGCTCACGCGCGGCGGCGAGCGCGGCCTGCGCCGGGTGCTCGGCGTCCTTGCCGGAGAAGACGGCCACGTAGCGGCTGCCGCGCTGCCGTGTGACGAACCCCTTGCGGCCGGTCACCGAGGCGATGACGGGCGACGCCGCGGCCGTCGTGTCGGCGACGAGCAGCACGACCGAGCTCCGCCCCCCGGCGATCAGCCTGGCGCCCGTCGAGTCCGCCGGCGCCGCGGCGCGCGCGGGCGGCTCGGCCGGCTCGGCCGGCGTCGCGGCGCGGTTGCGCGGCGCGCCCGGCTCGACCGGCGCGCCCGGCTCGGCCGGCGCGAAGGTGGCGCGCGCCGCGGCGAGCGCGCGCCGCAGCGAGGGCGCGTCCGCCGGGCGGCGCTCGCGATCCTTGGCGAGGCACGCCAGCGTGAGCTCCTCGAGCGCGGCGGGCACCGGCGCGAGCTTACCCGGGCGCTCCGGGCGCAGCGTGAGGTGCCCATGCTCGAGCGAGGCGCCGTCGCCCGCGAAGGGCAGCCGCAGGGTGAGCAGCTCGAAGAGGATGACGCCGAACGCGTAGACGTCGGCGCGCGCGTCGACCGCCTCGCCGCGGAACTGCTCCGGCGCCATGTACTCGGGCGTCCCCAGGACCACGCCGCTGCGGGTGAGCAGCTCCTCGCGCGCCGCATCGCCGGGCGTGCGCTCGGCGCGCTTCGTGAGCCCGAAGTCGAGCAGCACGACGCGCTCGTCCGCCGCCGCGGAGCGGCGCTCGATGAAGAGGTTCTCCGGCTTCAGATCCCTGTGGATCGCGCCCTTGTCGTGAGCGGCCTCGAGCGCGGCGAGCACGGCGTCGGCCCGCGCCGCGACCCAGCCCGGATGGGGCGGGGCGGCGAGGGCGGCGAGCTCCGAGGCGAGGGTGCGGCCGAAGAGCCGCTCCATCACGAGGTAGGGGCGACCATCGTCGAGCCGGCCGCACCCGTGGAGCCGCGCCACGTGCGGCGGACCGATGCGCTCGAGCGCGTCGGCCTCCCGGCGGAAGCGCTCTTCCAGCATCGGCGTGGTGGACATGCCGACCTTGACGGCGACCGGGGCGCCGTCCTCGTCCGAGACCCCCGCCCACACGATGGCGAAGCCGCCCTGCCCCAGGCGCTCGCCGAGCGAGACACCGGGGACGCGCGGCGGAGCGGGCGCGGACGGCTCGCTGGGCGGCGGCGTCCATCCGTCGAAGGGGCACGGCGCCACGCCCTCGCGACGCCGGTGACACAAAGGGCAGCGATGCACTCGGCCTCTCTCTGACGCAGGCGCACGGGCGCGCTAACGCAAGGCGCGCGCGCGAGCGCGAGCGCGCACCACGCCTATGCTATCGTCGGGGGGCCAGCATGGTACACGTCGATGACGACACCATCCCAAGCGCGCCGCGCGGGGTGGTGAGCCCCACCGACGAGACGGTCACCCTCTCGGCCGGGGAGGAACCCACCGCGCGTGGCCGGCGCAGCGCCGAGGTGCCCTCGCCCGCCGGAGACTATGTGCTCCAGAGCGTCCTCGGCGAGGGCGGCTTCGGCGTCGTCTACCGCGGCGAGCACGCGACGCGCGGCACGAAGGCGGCGATCAAGGTCCTGCACGCCGAGCTCGCGCTGCACCCTGACGTGTGCCTCCGCTTCGAGCGCGAGGTCGTGGTGATGCAGCGGGTGCGGCACCCGAACGTGGTCGAGGTGCTCGACGTCGGCAGGCTCGAGGATGGCCGCCCCTACTTCGTCATGGAGCTGCTCGACGGCGTCAGCCTGGAGAGGCACCTCGAGGCCCGCGGCCGGCTCCCGCTGGAGGAGGCGCTCGCCGTCCTGGAGCCGCTCTGCAGCGCGCTCGACGCGGCCCATGCGCAGGCGATCGTGCACCGCGACGTGAAGCCGTCCAACGTCTTCCTGTGCTCGGGCGACATGCAGAGACGCGGCCCCCGCGTGGTCCTGCTCGATTTCGGCGTGGCGAAGCTGCTCGACGCGCCGGGGCCCGCGCTGACCACGTCGCGGCACGTCCTGGGCTCGCCCTCCAGCATGTCGCCCGAGCAGCTCACGGGCCGCCCCGTGGACGCGCGGACGGACGTCTACGCGCTCGGCGCGCTGGCGTACGCGATGCTCACGGGGGAGCCGCCGTTCGCCGGCGCGTCGTTTCCGGTGCTGCGCCAGCTCCACCTCTTCGCGAGCCCGCCCCGCCCGAGCGCGCAGGCGCGCGTGAGCCCGTCGCTCGACGACGTGGTGCTGCGGGCGCTCAGCAAGGACCCGGCGGAGCGCCAGCCGTCGGCGGGGCAGCTGCTCACCGAGCTGCGCGCGGCCGTCGCGGCGCCGCGGGCGGCGGGGGCGGCCGCGGCGCCGCGGCGATCGGCCATCGGCATCCACGTGGAGGTGCAGGCCGACCCGGGCGCGCTCGACGAGCCGACGCCGGAGCTGCTCGACGACCTCGAGTCCGTCCTGCCCTTCGCGCTGTCCGAGCTCGCGAAGGCGGGGTTCTCGACCGCGGTCGAGACGGGCACGACCGCGCTGGTGACGGCCGACCGGCCCCTCGATCCGGCGGGCGACGAGGCCGCGCGCCGCGATGCGCTCGGCGCGGCGCTCTCGCTGAGGCGGCGGCTCGGGGCGCGCGCGGGGCGCGACCGGCGGGTGCACGTCCGCCTCTGCGTGCACGTCGGCGAGCTCCAGGCGAGCGGCGAAGGCGCGCTGACGGGCGGCGACTTGCTGGAGCTCTCGGGGTGGGTGCCCGAGGGAGCGGCGGAGGGGCTCTTCGCGTCGCCCGCCCTGCTCGACGGGCTCGGCGTCGCCGCGCACCCCGCGCCCACCTCGCCGGGGTCGAGCGCGCTGCTCCGGGTGCTGGACCCTTAGCAGCGGGCGTACCCTTCGGCGCCCGCGCCGAGGCGGACCCGACACGGCGCTCCCCGTGGCGGCGACAACACCTGCGTCGTGGGCATTCACGGTCACGTCGCCTGCTGGGGCAGCGCCGAGGCGGGGCAGCTCGGGATGGGGAGCTTCGTGGATCACTCGACCCCGACCTGGATCATCGACCTCGACGGCGTGGTGGAGCTCGCCATCGGCGACCTCGCGATGTCGTGGGAGCCGAGAGACTGATTCCACGCGTCAGAAATCCCGCCAAGATCTCTGCGACGATGAGGTGGACACGGACGAAATCTTAAAGCCGCAGAGATCCTATTGGCCCGGGACTTGGACAAAAGACCCATGAGAGAGATCGACGGATGCCAGGAGCCCCCCGGAGACGGGCCAGGGTGCCATCATGCAGACATGTGGAGAATGTACGGCGAGGCGAAGGATACAGGCGTGATCCGCCGTTCTGGCGAAGCGCTGTTAGCGTATCTTGATCGCTCCTATCTATCGATCGAGGGCCAGAAGGTCCGCAAAGGATACTGCGTTACCAAGGCGGCCGGAGGCAACCCGGCGCACTTCTGCAGCGAGGCGGCTGTCGTCTCTGCCGAACTGGTCGAGTAACCGGCGGCGGGGTGCTCACCGGAGGGGCTTGCGTTCCTGCGAGCCACAAAAGGGGCTCGCAGGATGGAGCGCAGGCGAGCCACAAAAGGGGCTCGCCGGAACGCAAGCTCTCCCGCGACGAATGGCAGGCCCGCCGCGCGGCGATTTCGTGAGCCGGGGGACGCGTTCGGCTAGCATCGCGGCCGTGGCCCTGCTGCGTCCGCTCGCCCCCGCGCTCGGCGCCACGCACCTCGTGCCGATCGCCGCGCTCGTGCCGGTCCTCGCCGTCGCCGATCGCACCATCTTCCTCGCGCTACGCGCCGAACACTACTGGACCACCGTCGTCGTGTTCGCGGCCACCGCCGACTGGATCGGCGGCGCAAAGGCGGTCCAGCTCGCGCTCTGGCTCTGGGCCGGCGTCTCGAAGCTCAACCACCACTTCCCGACCGTCGTGTGCGTGATGACGAGCAATAGCCCGCTCGCCCGCTTCGCATGGCTGCGGCGGCGCATGTACGTCCGCTATCCGGACGACCTGCGCCCGTCGCGGCTCGCGATCGCGATGAGCCACGCCGGCACCGCGCTCGAGCTCGTCGTGCCCGTCGTGCTCGCGTGCTCCACCGGCGAGACGGCGATCGCCGTCGGCATCGCGATGGCGCTCGCGCTCCACGCCTTCATCACGAGCAATGTGCCGATGGGCGCGCCGATCGAGTGGAACCTGATGGTGGTCTACGGCGTGTTCGCGCTGTTCTGGGCCCACCCCGGCGCGTACCCGTTCGACGTCGGCCCGCCTCAGCTCGGCGCGCTCCTCGCGATCATGCTTGTCGCTGTTCCGCTCCTCGGCAACATCGCTCCAGGGCGGATCTCGTTCCTGCTCGCGATGCGGTACTACGCCGGAAACTGGCCCTATAGCGTCTGGCTGTTCCGCGGCGACAGCTATCGCAAGCTCGACCGGCTCGTGAAGGCCGCGCCGTGGATCTACGACCAGCTCGGCCGGTTCTACGACCGCGCCACGTCGGTCGGCCTCGTCGGCAAGGTGCTCGCGTTCCGCCTCATGCACCTCCAGGGCCGCGCGCTGCCGGTCCTGCTGCCGAAGGCGATCGAGGGCCCGCTCCACGAGTACGAGTACCTCGACGGCGAGCTCGTCGGCGGCCTCGCGCTCGGCTGGAACTTCGGCGACGGCCACCTGCACCGCGATGGCTTGCTGCGCGCGATCCAGGACCAGTGCGGCTTCGCCCCAGGCGAGCTGCGCTGCATATTCGTCGAAAGCCAGCCGCTCGGCGGCGCGAAGATGGCGTATCAGATCCACGACGCTGCCTCCGGCCTGCTCGACGCCGGCGAGCTCGACGTGCGCGAGCTGCGCGGGCGCCAGCCGTGGGCGGGCCCGTGACCGACGTGGACGCCGCCGTCGTCGGTCCGCGCAGCGGATTGCGATCCTATGGGCTCGACCAGCTTTCACCCCTATCTGGCCAAGAGGCTGCGACTGCTCACGCGCAGCCCGAGGCGGTCCGCCCATACCGGACCGCCGCCGAGGGCGAAGGGGAGCCCTCTCCTCGAGCCATTCTCGGTGTTCGTCAACTCCTCGAGGCGCGGGGCGTAGGGGGGTACGGTTGCTGTTTACTGGCGCCCACACGGGGAATTGTTCCTTGCCCGGTCAATCCACAAACCCGTGGCGCGCCAGGGCCTGCTGGTCATCGGCGGACGCGAATGGGCTCAAGACGATAGCATCATCGAAACCGTAGAGGACCCACCTCCCATTCACTGCAGCACGCCAAGCGCCTTTCATTCCCTCGACGCCAAGCCAGGTAAGTACACGATCGGGATAGGCGGCCCTGCGCTCGACGAGGATCTGTCCGGGATCGAACGAGCGCAGGCGCCCCTTGTGCGGGAGCCGCTCGAAGATGCGCTGGGCATCCTGAAAGTCCCCTTGGATCACCGCATTGACGTACTGCTTCGTCATTTCCTGTCCGGTCGCGCGGATCGTGGAGCTCGCCAGCGCGTGAAGCCTGAGGCTCAGCGGGGGCGGGCGCGCGCCATCGCCTCCGCGAGCGCGCGGTCGTCGGGCGTGCCCCGCGCGCGCAGCCCGGCGATGGCGCCGTCGCGATCCTCGGGGCGGCGGTTCTGCGACAGCTTGAGCTTGCCCTCGATCCGCGTGATCTCCATCGAGAAGCCCACGATCGCGGGGAGCAGCGCGGATCGCTTCTCCGGCGAGAGCTCCGCGACGCTCCAGGGCTCGGGCTGCCCGCGCTCGTTCACGTCGGAGAGGCGCGCGAGCAGCGCAAGGAGCGCGCCCTTGTCCTCGATGGCCCGCGGCGCGCCGTGCGCGTGGACGACGGCGTAGTTCCAGGTCGGCACGTCGTCGCGCGAGGCGTACCACCCGGGCGAGATGTACCCGTGCGGCCCGCGGAAGACGGCCAGGACCGGCGTGCTCCCGTCGAGCGCGCGCCGGATGGGGTTGGCCCGCGCGACGTGCGCGAGCAAGGTGCCGTGAGGGCCGCTGTCGCGCTCCAGAAGGAACGGCAGGTGCGCGATCATGGGCACGCCGTCCTCCCCGGGCGCGATGAGCATGCCGAAGGAGTGCGCGTCGATGAGATCGTGGAGGTCGGTGAGGTCGGGTGCCTCGAAGGCTCTGGGGAGGTAGATGGATCGCGGCGCGCCCGTCGTCGTCATGACGGCAGGGTGTACCACCGCCCGCGCCGACGGCGAAGGAGCTCGAAGCTCTCCTCGTTCCCGGCCGGGACGACAGCTGTGCTATCCTTGTGAATCCCGTACGCCTCGCCCTGTGCCCCACGGATTAACGGATTGAATGGGCGATCCAACCTTGCTGCCGCATGAAACATCTGGCCCAGATTTCGAAGACGTGCCCAGCCCCCGGCGCAGAGGACAGGGCGCGAGCGAGAGTTGCTCTGGTCCTCCATCGAGATGCCCACCGGTACGGCCGTGGATGCACCAGACTTGATGACAGAATACCGTCTACATTGAACGATGTGGACGCTTGCGGCGAGCTCCAGGCGCCACCCCGGTTATTTTAGGACCGGCCGTCTGAGGGCTCTTGACGGCCCACTGTCGTCTGTGTTTTCTGTAACAAGTCACTCTCAACGGAGAACACCGGCGCGCTGATCCGCGGGCGTCTCGGCGAGGAACATCGCGTCTTGGGGTTGTCTCCTGCCGTTCGCTCGAGGATTCCAGGATGACTTCCTTTCCCAAATCACCCGGGCAGCCCGAGGAGCTTGACCAGGTTGCAGCGAGCGACCGGGAATCCCCCAGAATCCCAGCTCCGAGCGAGCTGGTCACCGCCCGACGCGGAATAGAGCCCCCCCAACGACCGGTTCCGGGCGACCACCTCGTGGCGCGTCAAGACATTCAATCCTTCTCCACCCCTGACCTGAGCACGGCGCTCGCCGCCAGCGGCGACATTGTCGGGTTGATGAGGGGAGACGACGTTAACCCTCTTCAGCTCGCCGGTCTCGCTGTGCGTGGAGCCGCTGCCGCCCTCGGTAGCCGCGAGCCTTCACAGCTCCTCGATCAGGGCGGTTCCGTCGCCCGCCGCGCCCTCGAGAGCGCCCCGGCCGCTGCCCAGGCCGCCGGCGGTCTGATCCGAGGTGCCCTCGACCCGCTCCGCGCCGACGACTTCGCGTTCGCGTGGGAGGGCGCCCCCGAGGAGATCGGGCCCTGGAATCACCTTCGGGTCGTCGAGATTCGAGGCACAGAGGCGCTCTCACGCCTCTACCGCTATGAGATCGTCCTCGTCGCGCGCGACCCCTCGCCCGAGGTGGACCCCGAGGAGCTCATCCAGGCGCGGGCCACCCTGCGCATCGTCACGCACGACACGCCCAGCGTCCGCCTCGTTCACGGCATCATCGCCGAGGCCGAGGAGCTCGGCTGGGTCCAGGGCGGGACCGTCTACCGCGTCGCCCTCGTCCCGCCGCTCGCGCGCGCCCTGCACCGCACGCGCTGCCGTATCTTCCTCCAGAAGACCACCCGGCAGATCATCGACGCCGTCCTCCAGGGCGACCCCGAGCTCCGCCGCCAGGACGACGCCACCGCGCCGGCCGCCGATGTCGATCCCCTCTTCACGCCGGCCCGCGAGTTCTTCGCGTGGCGCGTCGCGGATACGTCGCGGATCGACCAGGTCGCAGCGCGGCCCTATTGCGTCCAGTACAACGAGAGCGACCTCGCCTTCATCGCGCGCCTCCTCGAGGAGGAGGGGATCGCCTACCACTTCGAGCACGGTGACGGCGCCTGTCTCCTCGTCCTCGCCGACACGGACCAAGGTCGGGCGCCGCTCGACCCCGCCACGCCCCTCGGCCCCAACGTCCTCGGCCGCGCTGTGAGCGGCATGAAGCTCGGCGCGCGCCTGCGCCCCAGGAAAGTCTCGCTCGTCGACTACAACTGGAAGAACCCCGGGCTCGACCTGTCCGTCGCCGCCCCAGCGCGCCCCAGCCCGGCCGAGCTCGTCGACCACGAGTACCCGGGGCGCTACCCGGACAAGCCCGACCAGGGCCAGCCGCTGGCCGCCGCGCGCCTGGACAGGCTCGGCGTCGAGGCGAGCTACGCGGTCGGCGAAGGGTCCTGCCGGCTGCTCTCGGCTGGCTCCATCTTCGCGCTCGAGAATTTCAGGCCGCGCCACGACGGCGAGTACCTCGTCACGCAGCTCGACGTGCGCGCCCGCCAGGACGGCGCGCTGCCGCCAGGCGCGCTCGCCGCGACCTTGTCGACAGCCGCGCTCGACAGACCCTATGCGGTCACGTTCGAGTGCGCCCGCCGTGGCAAGGAGGGCGCCGTGGCAGACTCACGCTTTCGCCCCGCGCGCGTCACGCCGAAGCCGCGCGTCCAGGGGACGCAGACCGCGTTCGTCACGGCCGATCCCGGCGCGCAGGGCGCCGAGATCAACGTCGGCGGCCCGCCAGGCGCCGAGATCGGCTGCGTGCGCGTAAAGTTCCACTGGGACAAGGAGACGGAGCGCCACGCCAAGGAGCCGACCTCGTGCTGGGTGCGGGTCAGCCAGGTCTCTGCGGGCGCGGGTGAAGGGGGAGTGTGGCACCCGCGCGTGGGCGTCGAGGTGATCGTCGACTTCGAAGAGGGCGACCCCGACCGTCCGATCGTCGTCGGGCGCGTCTACAACGGCAAGAACCGGCCGCCGGGCGGCGCGCCGACGGTCAGCACCCTGAAGAGCATGACGAGCCCCGGCGGCGGCAGCCACAACGAGCTGCGGTTCGACGACACGGCAGGAGCGCAGCAGATCCTCCTGCACACGCCGCATGACTGGAACAGCGAGGTCGGCAACGACCGGAGCGAGCAGGTGAGCGTGAATTCCAGCTCCACGGTCGGCAGCAACCGGAACGAGTCCACCGGTGCGGACCGGAGCACGATGGTCGGCGGGAACAATTCCGAGCTGATCGGCGGCAACGAGTCGGTCATCGTGGGCGCCAACCAGAACGTGTTCATCGGCGCCAGCCAGACGGCCTCGATCGCCACGAACCAGACGCTCATCGTCGGCGCGGATCAGTCCGAGTGCGTGGCCGGCAACCGCAAGATCACGGTCATCAGCAACGACGAGGAGTCCGTCACCGGTACGCAGACCATCACCGTCACGCGCGCGCAGACGACCACCTACCTGGCCACGCATGATGTGAACGTGACTGGCAACGAGAAGATCCACGCTGGCGGCACGCAGACCTTCGAGGCGATAGGAGCCCAGGCGCTGACGTCGACGGTGAGCCAGAAGATGGAGGCACCAGAACAGGAGATCAAGGCGGGCGGCACGCAAACGCTAAAATCGACGCGCCTGGCCGTGGACGCCAGCAGCGAGATGAAGGTGGACACGCCCACATTCGAGGTGAACGGATCGCGAATCGAGCTCAAGGGTGGCCAGATCCTGATCAAGGGCGGTCAGGTCACCGTCGAGGATGGCGAGATCAACATCCGCGGTGGAAAGGTCACGGTGAACGGATCGCCCATCGAGATGGACGGCGGCGCCAACGTCAGCGTGACCGCCGGCCTGATCAAGCTGAACTGACGGCCCATGCGCTTCGCCAACGAGACCCCGCTGCCTGCGGCGATGATCCCGAACGGCGACGAGGACGACCGCATCACGGCGCTCTTCCTCTGCGCCGTCACCTACCGCGTCGCCGCGGGCGGCCTGACCGTCGCTCCTGCCCAGCGCCCCCTGCTGCTCGATCCGAACCTGCCTTACCCGCACGATGGCATGTTCCTCAAGACCGCCGCCTCGGTCTGTGCGACCGGCTTCGTCTACCCGGCGCAAGGTCAGTCACGCGAGGCGACGGCCACGCTGCGCGTGGGCGACCGCGACGCGACGATCGTCGCGGTCGGCCCGCGCGTCTGGCAGCGCGGGATCGGGGGCGGCCTGACGCCGAGCAGCCCGCTGCCGTTCGATCGCGTCGCCATGACCTGGCAGAACGCTTATGGCGGCACGAACGACGAGCCCGCGCGCGTCGTCGAGCTCGACGGCGAGGAGGCGTTCGTCCCCGAGCACGAGAGCGGCTATCCGATGAACTTCGACGGCAAGGGCTTTTACACCGATCCGGGGCAGGCCCTGGACCGGCCCCTGCCTCAGCTCGAGCACCCCGACCAGCGCATCCGCCGCTGGGACGACCACCCCGAGCCCGTCTGCTTCGCCCCCTATCCCTTGTGGGGCGGCCTGCGCGCCGTGCACGTGTGGCACGACCAGAAGCTCGACCTGGCCGGCGCCGGCAAGCTCGCGAGCCGCGCCGCCCCCCGGACCACCGTCGATGCCCTCCCGCCGGGCACCCGCATCGCCCTTGCCGGCATGCGGCCCGGGGGCGCGGCGCTCGTCTTCGAGGCGCCGCGGGCCCCTGTCGCGGTCGAGATCGCCGTGGGCCGCGCGTCGGAGCGGAGCCTGCCGGCGCTCGATGCGGTCGACATCGACGCCGATGCCGCCGAGGTCCGCCTGCTCTGGCGGGCCACGGTCACCTACGGCCTGATCCAGCACGATCTTCGCCGGGCGCGGCTCGTCCCGACCGACGATTTCCCCCCTGCGTGAGCGGAGGAACGCCTTGCCGCACAACTTCCACGACATCAACGGGTGGTTGCTCTTCGGCATCGAGATGCACCAGGGCCTCCACGTCTTCCCGCTCGTGCCGATGAAGTTCTGGAAGATCACGCTGCTCCACCCCTTCACGATGGGGGACAAGCAGAAGGCCAACGTCCTTTTCAACGGGGTGCCCTCGGTCACGCACCAGCACGAGCCGACGTACCTCTGGCCTCACCTCGGGATCATCCCCGATCCGCTCGATCTGCTGACCCCGCTCCACGTTGCCTTCGGCACGCAGAAGTGCTGGCTGCCACGGGGCTCGGTCGAGATCTGCGGCGAGAAGGCGACGTGCTGCGTGATCTTCGGGTCGAGCTCGGTGAACGCCGACTGCTGGGATCTCGGCAAGTGGCCGTCATCGATGGTGCTCAACCCGGGCACGGTGCAGACGACGCCCTCGTTCGGTGATGTCCTGATGGGGGCCGTGACGCTGGCGATCGACCTGGTCATCGATCTCCTCTTCGAGGGATTGTTCAGGCTCGCTGGCAGGTTTCTCAGGGCCTTGGGCCGCAGGCTGCTGATGCCGTTGTTCAGGCGGGTGAGGGCGCTCGTCGCGAGGGGGCTTCGGGCAGCCGTTCGCGGGTTGAGGCGCGCGGGGCGGTCGCTGGCGCGGGGGGCGCGGTCGCTCGGCCGGCGTGCGATGTCGGCGTTGAGAAGCATAAGGTGCGCCGTCGGCCTAGAGCCCGTCGATCTGACCGCGGGCCGGGTGATCGATGATGAGGTCGATCTCTCGCTCCCCGGCGTGATCCCGCTCGTCTGGCAACGGAGTTACTCCTCCGGCCGCGCGCTGGAGCGGACGTCGCTCGGCCGCGGCGGGTGGACCCACAGCTTCGAGCAGTGGATCGAGCGGGACGAGGAGGGGCTCACGCTCCGCGACGAGGAGGGGCGCGACCTCTATTTCCCGGCGCTCCAGCCGGGCGAGCGCTGCTTCCATCGGCCGGACCGGCTCACGCTCACCGCGCTCCAGGACGGCGGCTTCACGGTGTATGGCCACGAGACCCGGCTCACGCGCCACTTCGCGCCCGCGGTGGCCGGAGGCAGGGCGCTCTTGCGAGCGATCCGGGACGCGCACGGCAACGCGATCACCCTCGAGTACACCGGGGAGCGGCTTCACCGGGTGATCGACACGGCAGGACGCGAAGTTCGCGTGAAGATGACGCACGGCGGGCGGATCGCTCGTCTCGAGGTCTGGGCCGGAGACAGCCTTGAACAGTGGGTCGACCACGTCTACACGAAGATGGGTGAGCTGATGAGCGCGACCGATGCGCTCGGGCACGCCCAGCAGTATGCGTACGACGACGACCATCGGATGGTGAAGAAAACGCTGAAGAACGGCGTCAGCTTCTACTACGAGTACGATCCCGAGACCGGATGGTGCAAGCGGAGCTGGGGTGACGGCGGGCTGCACACGGGCGAGCTCCGGGTGGATCTCGAGCAGCGGATCACCTGGCTGACGGGCAACGACGAGCCGCGGATCCTGCACTGGAACGAGGATGGGCTCGTCGTCCGGGAGGAGACCCTGGACGGGATCCTGCTCAAGACGTGCGAGTACGATGAGGATCAATACCTGATCGCCGAGGCGAACGGCGCGGGCGAGGCGACGCGGTACGAGTACGACGCGCGGGGGAACAAGATCAGGGAGGTCGATCCGGCGGGCAACGTTATGCAGTGGGAGTACGAGGAGGATCTGCTGGTTCTCCACGTGAGGCCAGACGGCCTCGTCACGCGGTACGAGCATGACCGTCGAGGCTCGCTGGTCGGAGTGACCTACCCGTCGAAGCTGCACTACAACCTGACCTATGACGAGCGCGGTCGCTTGCGGGCGATCCAGGGAGAAGAGGGGCTCCTGGCGTCGTTCACGGTCGACGCGCAGCACAACGTCGTCGAAGAGGTGGACGCGCGTGGCGCGAGGACCTCGTACGGCTATGATCTGCTGGGACGCCCCACATCGCGAACAGACGCGCTCGAACGGCGTACTTCCGTGCAGTACGACCGCCTCGGGCAGCCGCTCCTTGTCCAGCGACCCGATGGAACCGTGACGCACTCCGAGTACGACGCGCTCGGCAACCCGATCCGGATCATCGACGCGCTCGGTCAGACGACCGAGATGGAGTATGCCGGGACCGGCACACTGGCGGCGTCGAAACAGCCGGATGGACGGCAATGGCGCTTCAAGTACACGGCGGGCGAGAAGCTCCGCCGCATCGAGAACCCGCGGGGCGAGGCGTACGAGTTCGCCTATGACACCGCGGGGCGTGTCACCACGGAGGCCACCTTCGATGGGCGCGTGCTCGAGTACCGCTACGCGCCGAGCGGGCGCCTGGCCCGCATCGACTATCCGGATCGGAGCTTTCGCGCCTTCGCGCACGATCCGCTCGGCAATGTCCTCGAGGAGCTCTCCTCCGATGGACCGATCCGCTTCCACCGGGACCGGACAGGCCGGTTGCTCCGCGCCGAGGTCGATCACGGGGGAGAGCGCATCGTCACGCGCTTCGAGCGGGACGCCCTCGGGCGAGTGGTCGCTGAGACCCAGGGCGACCGGACGCTCCGCTACCGCTACGATGCGCGCGGCCAGCGCACGGAGCGGGTGATGCCGGACGGGGCGACGACCCGGTATGCGTACGACGCGCTCAACGATCTGACGCGCGTGGAGCACGACGGCTTCCAGCTCGTCCTCGAGCGCGACAAGCTTGGGCGAGAGATCTCGCGCGGGGATGCCGCAGGGCGCTTCTCGATCCGGAGCGAATACGACTCGATGGACCGCGTCATCGAGCAGCAGGTCGATGTGCGCGCGCCGGGCGGGGGTGTGCCTGACTGCGTGGTGCAACGGCTCTGGCAATACGACCCGCTGGGGCGAGTGAAGCTGGTCGAGGATCGGCGGTGGGGAGCGACCAGCTACCGCCATGACGCGATCGGGGGGCTCATCGAGGCGCGTCGGGGCGGGCGGCGGGAGGTGTTCGCCTACGACGCGGCCGGTTCGCTCCAGAAGATGCTGGAGGGGCTCGATGCCGGCCCGGAGCAAGCGGCAGAGCAGGAGCCGTGGGAGATCGGGAAAGGCAACCTGCTCCTGCGCACGGAGCGGGAGAAGTACGCCTATGACGCGCGGGGGCGGCGGGTCCTGAAGTTGGTGGGAGGGGAAGGGCCGGAGGCGCAGCGGACGGAGTACGTCTGGGATGCACGAGATCGGCTGCGGGAGGTGAAGCTCCCGTCCGGGAAGAGCGTCGCCTTTGCGTACGACGCCTTCGGGCGGCGCGTGCGCAAGGAGAATTTCGATGAAGATAACGCGCGACGCCGCGCGGTGGAGTTCATCTGGGATGGGAACGTGCTGGCGGCGGACATCGACAGCCGGCAGGGGGCGCGGTGCTTTGTTCACGCGCCGGGGACGTTCACGCCGCTGCTCCAGGCGGAGCATGGGGAGGTGTTCAGCTACGTCTGCGACCACGTAGGGGTGCCGAAGGAGCTGATCGACCGCAAGGGGAAGGTCGCCTGGTCGGCGGCTCACTCGGCGTGGGGGGACGTGACGGACGTGGTCGTCGATCCGGAGCGAGAGGGACGCCCCGAACCTGCGGTGACGTCGCCGTTCCGGCTGCTGGGCCAGTATGCGGATGAGGAGACGAGGCTCTGTTACACGCGGTTCCGGTACTTCGACGCGGACGTGGGGAGGTGGTGCAGTCCGGATCCGCTGGGCATCGCGGGCGGCATAAACATCTACGGATTCAACGGAAGTCCTGGGGTCGTCGTGGACCCGCTCGGACTACAGTGCGAGTTCGCGGATGACGTCATCGTCCATCGTATTGGTGGCGGCGACGCGAGCAACCTCACACTTAAGCCCGCGGAGCTGAAGTTGAATCCGCCAGGATTCTCTGTGCTCACAGGAGGCACGGCGGACGACGCTGCGCTGGCGATGAGACAGGCATTTCCCAACGCGACCGGGTTGCATGAAGCTTCGAGGACAGTCGGAACTGCCACGGTGGGAGACATCCGCGCGGCGGGGTTCGACGTGATGTCGGATCCGACGCGAAAATTCCCGAATCATGCACGCGTCATCCATCCAGAGGGTTCTGCCGGTTTCACGCCGAAAAATTTGGATGCTCTCTCGAAGGCGTTCACCACGACGGGGGGTCACTAGACATGAGCACCGAAGCGTTGCTGCTAATCGATAAGAGCATGCGAGCACTCGGGAAGATCACGATCGAGCATTCACACGGCAATTTGCGCGTGGGAAGATTCGAGCCGCAAGATTTTCCGAGCGAGCTCAGAGCGCTGTGCGACGAATATCAGGATCTTGTCGAGAACCAGGTCTTTGCTGCCCTCGATAGAATTGAGCTCGAGCTTGACGCTGTCGGGCTCGGTGTGCTGGAGGAGGGCTCCGGCGTGCGCACGCCGATCACCGATCTTCAGATCACGCGAGACAACCGGATCTCGTACAAAACAGGCACGCAATAAGGGGTCTGGTTGCGCGCCTTCGCAGGATCACCACCGCCGCCACTGCACCCCGAGCACCGTCTCCGCGAGCTGCTCCTCCCCCATCGGCGCCATCAACCTCACCGCCCCGCACCACGTCAGCGCCACGGTCCTCTTCTCCCCATCGATCCGCACCGTCTGCAGCGCCGCCTCCGGCGCAAACGCCTTCGGCGATCCCGGCGGCCGCACCGACATCACCGGCCGCTCCCCCGGCAGCGCGACCTGCGTCTCCTTCTGCCCCCGCACCAGGTTCTGCAAGATCGCCAGCTCATCCCCCCGCAGCCGCTCGACGGCGAGCCCCGGCGCCGCCCCCTGCGTGAGCCGCGGCAGCACCTCGTTCTTGCGAAACGGCCCCGCGAGGTCCTCCCCGTCCGCAAACGCCATTTCCCGGATCGGCTTCGCCGGCGGATCGTGCTCCAGGAACGCCCCGAGCTCCCGCATGATCCGCGGATACCAGGTGTGCGCCACCCAGCCGAAGCCACCGGACGCCGGCGCGTCGATCCACGCGAGGGGCGAGCGCACGAAGAACCGCGAGGGCGTCAGCGGATCCCCCGGATCCTCGATCTGCGGCAACAGCTCCCCGTCCGCCCGGTCGCGGTCCACGTCGAGGAAGTAGCCCCGGCCCACCTTGTTCCGCGGGTACGCGAACACCCCCTCCTCGCGCGGCGAAGGCTCGATCCGCCGCCCGTTCCGCCGCTCGGGAGGATCGAGCTCGTCGTGCGCGTACGCGTCGTAGCCCCCATAGGCCAGCTCCCACGCGAGCGGCACGCTCTCGAACGGCGCCGGCTCAGGGAACCGCACCCGCCCCTCGATCGACACCTCCGCGCGCCGCTCGCCGAGCACCTTGAGCACGCGCGCGCTCCGGCCCAACGCGACGCCGACCGTCAGCTCGCGCGCCTTGCCCGGCGCGTGCGCGCGGCCCGTCACCACGACGTCGGTCGCGATCTTCGGCGGGAACAGGTCCGTGTCGTCCCGCAGCGTCCGATAGCGATCGTGCTCGTCCGTCTCGATGTCGGGCTCGATCACGAGCGGCGCCTGCTCGTCCGCGAGCGTCACCCGGCCGCCCGCGAAGGAGTACGTCCGCTTGGCCACGCAGACCATCCACAGCTTGCCGTCGGCGCTCTTCATGCAGCGCACGGTCTCGGTCAGGCGCGGCGTGGGCTCGGCTTCGCTCGTGGCGTCCCTCGGCGTCCCCATACCTGATCGGTATCCGCAGGGGACGGGCGGGCGCAAGCGCCAGCGTGGTCTTCTGGGATAGGATGCCGCCATGCGCGACACGCCCGATTCCCCCCTGTCCCCGGCACCTGGCACCGCGGCCGAGCCGGGCGTCGCGCCGCCAGCGCTCGGCCCGGGGGCCACCACGCTCGCCAGCCCCGCCCGCATCGTGCCGCTCGCCTCGGGGCGGTCGCTGGAGATCGCCGAGGACGAGGCCGCCGAGCGCGTCCAGATCCGCTCCGCCGAGGGTCAGATCCTCCTCTCCATCCGGCTCACCGACGAGGGGCCCGTCCTCTCGCTCTCGGGGGCGTCGCTGGAGATCGCTGCGACGAAGGCGCTCGCGCTGTCGTGCGACACGCTCCGGATCCAGGCCGCGCAGGACGCGGACATCGAGGTGGGCGGGAGCCTGCGCGAGCGGGTCCGCGGCAGCGTGGCGCGCGACGCGGGGAGGTCGGCTCGCATCTCGGCCCAGGAGGTCCAGGTCGACGCTTCCCCGGGCGGCGTCGTGATCCAGGCGAACGACGACGTGGCCATCACCGGCGAGCGCGTCCGGCTCAACTCCGACGATCCGCCGATGCCGCTCTCCTGGGAGGAGCACCGCGCACGGCGCGCCGCCGCGGCGACCCGGCCGCAGCTCGCCTGGGCGGGGCCGGACACCGGAGGAGGGGGCGCGCTGCCGTCGCTCGGGGGCCCGGAAGAAAAGCCCCGGAACGCCTCCGACGAGCCCGGGGGTGCGGCAGGCGAGGCCACGGACTCTTGAGGACCCTGCACGCCCCGGCGAATCGAGCGCGCCCTGCTCGGCCTCGCCCTGCACGTTCCGCCCTGCTGTCCTACTCTGCCCGCAGCGCCGCCAGCATCGCCGTGACCTCCCGGACGAGCTTCCCATCGCGCGCCACCTTCTTCGTCCAGAGCCGAAGGATGGGCATCAGCGCAGGCCGCTGGATCCTGAGCGCGTCGAGCGCTTCACCTGCCTGCCCCCGCTCCTGGGCCACGGCGAGCCGCACGTACTCCGGCGCCGCGATGGGCCCGCGGAAGCGCTCGACCGCAGCCACGTAGGCGAGGTCGTAGGCACCGCTGAGGCGGCCGCCGCCGCGCGCGAGATCCTGATCGAGCGCCGCCCGCCAGTGACGCTCGACGGCGGTCCACGCGTGCTCGCTCAGGTCATGGGTACGCAGCACCTCGGCGCGCGGCGCTCGGCCTTCGGCGATCTCGGCGGTGAGGGACGCGAAGCGCTCGACCGGGATCTCGGCCGGATTCACGGAGGGCTGGGGCGGCCCTGGCTGCGAGCGCCCCCCTGGTGAAGGCGAGGGCGGCGGCGCGAGCGCAGGCGCGGTGTCTTCTGCGGCTGCAGCCGCCGCCGCGAGATCCGGTGCCGGCGCGGGCTGCGCCACCTGGGGCTCGTCGCGCGCGGGCTGCTGAAGAAGGGGCATCCCGAGCAGCGGCGGAGGCGGCGGGGTGGGGCGCCGACGCGGAGCGTCGAGCCCAACGCGGAGGTCAGCGTCGCGCTCGACGCGCGGGTCAGCGCCGCGCTCGACACGCGGGTCGTCCACGGGCTCCGCGATCTCCGGGGCCGAGGCGCTCGGCGCCTGCAGGGGAAACGGCGCCAGAAAAGCCTGAAGCGCCGCAGCAGACAGCTGTGGCAGCAGGACGGTGGAGATTCCGGCATCCGCCTCGTCCTCGTCCTGCTGCTCCGGGGTCGGCGCTGCGCGGGGCCCGGCGGCTTCGTCTCGCGCACCCTCAAGCCCTGTTCCACCGGAGGCAATGTCGAGCGGCCGCGGCGCCGGCAAGAAGGGAAGGAGCGCGCTGTTCCCACGCACGACCGGCCCGGTGATAGTACCTGTGCCCTCGTCCTCGTCGGTAGGCTCCGGCGTCGCCGCCGCAAAAGACTTCGCGGCACGCTCCGCATCCGGAAACGGCCAGAGCGCCGATGCCCCGGGAACGAAGGGCAGCCCCGCTGGCGCCTCGCGGACCGCTCCCTCCCCATCCGACAGCACGCGCGCCGTGACCGGCAGCGTCCGTGTATCCGCATCCTCCTCGTCTGCCAGCTGGTGCGTCGTAGCCGGCAGCGCCCGCGTGTCCGCTGTCTGCGGAGGCGCAGCGCCCTGCAGCCGCGGCGCCTTCGCCCCCTCCAGGGAGATCCGCACCCACCCCCGCTCCGCCGGGTGCTGCAGCGGCACCACGCCCCGCCATGTCAGCGCGCAGGTCCCGCGATCCGCGTCGATGCAGAGCGTATCGCACCGCAGCCGGATCTCGCCGGCCGCGCCCGTGCTCCGCTGGACCACGGCGCGCGGGAGCACCCGCTCGAGCTGCGTCTCCAGCCGGGCGTGATCCGCGCGCAGGTGCACCAGCACGATCCGCTCGTCCCCCCGCAGCTGCTCCACCTGCTGATCGGGCGGCGCCGCGTTGAAGTACGCCGCGTCGATGTCCGGCGGCAGCGGCCTCAGGTTCCACGCGCGGTGATCCCACGCGGCGGCGTGGCGGTAGAGCTTGCCCACGCGCCACGGCCACTCGGCCGCGATCGGTCCGAACCCGACCGGCGCGATGCTGTCCTTCGGGCTCGCGATCACCACGCCCGCCGGCTGGAGGTTCGGCAGCGCCCGGAGCCCTCGGCCGTCGCGCGGCGTATCCGCGGCCACCCCGACGGGGTTCGGCGTCCCCGGCCCGCCCGCCGCTCGCTCCCAGCGCAGCGGCATCTGCACGAAGGGCGCCCCGGTCCGGAGCTGCCCGTCGGCGGTCCAGGCCCGATCGGCATGGACTTCGACGACCTTGCGCACCTCGCCGACGTGAAGCCCGACCACGAGCGAGCGCGCCGGCTTGCCCGACGGCGCGCGGGCATGGCCGACCAGCAGCACGTCCGCTCGCCGCTTGAACGGCGCGAGATCGCTCGCCGCGCGCAGGCTGCGCCGCGCGTCGTCGCCCCAGAACGCGTCGGCCTCCTGCGTCTCGTCCTGCTCGAGCGCAAGCGGCGATGCGACGGGCCGGAGCGAGAACGTCGCCTTGCAGACGACGGTCAGCGCGAACGCGCCTGGCTGGGGCTGCCAGAGAATGGAGGCGACACGCAGGGGAGCGTCGGAGACGACATCCATCGGCCGGAGAGCTTAGGACCTATCCCCGAGAGAGCGCCTGGGATTTCGGGCGAGGACGAGAGGATACCTGCGGAAATCCTCGCGGACGGCCCGAGCTCGGCGCGCGACTCGGCAACGGCAGCAGCGCGTCGAGAGGCCGGCATCCGGAAGTCGAGCCGGGCCATGTTCCTCGTCCAGCGGGCACGAAGAGCGGTTCGACTTGCTCGATTTCTGAGCTGTTTTTCTAGATTCAGGGTGATCGGACCTCATTTTTTGAATCAATTTTCTGGATCCAGCCCGAATTTATCCAGATTCAACCGAAAAAACTCTCTATTTAGCCCTTATCCACCTAGAAACCAGAAACTATTGCCTAGATTCTGTCGACATTTGTCTTGTTCTTTGGCTAGGATGTCTCGATGCCCCTGGTCCCCACGCCCCCTGTCGCCCCGCGCGGCTACAGCGCCGTCGAGCTGGCGCGCGCCGCCGGTGTCAGCACCGGCACGATCAAGCACTGGTTCGCGGAGGGTCTGATGGACAAGCCCGCGTTCCACGGCCGCCGCACGACGTACGGCCGCGAGCACCTCGTGCGGGCGCTCGCGATCAAGAAGCTGCGCGAGCACAACCTGCTGCTCCCGGAGATCAAGCGGAAGCTCGCCGCGATCCCGCTCGAGGAGCTGGCGAAGGAGGTGCTGCCGCCGGAGCCGCCCGAGAGCGCAGCGCCCGGCGCCGGGGAGCGCGCGGACGCCACGGAGCTCGGCCGGGCGTGGCGGCGCGTGGAGCTGATGCCGGGGCTGGAGCTGCACGTGCGCGCCGACGCCGGCGCGGTGATTCACCGGATGGCGGTGGAGATCCGCGAGAAGTACGGGTGTGAACGCGAGGAAGGGCGGCGCTAGCTAGCCGCGCGCTTCTGTGCTCCCAGCGCCATCATCGCGTCCCAGAACATCTTCTCATACGCCTGAAATAGCCGGGTCGTGCGGCGGATCGCCCGGGGCTCCACGCCGCGGTCGAGCCCGTCCTGCACGATGGCGACCGCGGTGTCCTCGAACGATGGCAGGGCCGCGAACGCGTCCAGAAAGGCGGTGTGCTCCGGGCCGAAGCCGTACCGGTCGCGGAGCGCCTTCCCCATCCTGCCGCAGTTGAACCCCCAGGCTGGGAAGTTGATGAGCAGGGCGCACGCGATCTCGGCCGCCGAGGCGTTGGCCGCCGCCCAGGCCATCTGAACGGCATACGCGAACCCCTCCGCGGTGACCTCGTACCGATCCAGGTCGTCCTTCGTCATGCCGAGCTTCCGGCCCATGGCGGCGATCCCGTCCGGCGCCACGAGCTCGCCCTGGAGGACGCCGCTCCAGAAATCGCGCCAGGGCGTGTCCCCGAAGCGCTGGAGCATCATCGCCATCGAGCGCAGGTCGCTGAGCACCACGTGGTGCTGGTGGCCCGGGAAGGCCCTCAATCCCTCGACGGTGACCTCTCCCCGTTCGATGGCGTCCGGATAGGGGTGAGCCCTCAGCTGATCGTCGATGCTCCGGAGCTCTTCTCGAATGTCCTTCACCAGCGCGGCCGCGGCCTTCATGGATGCCTCCTCGTGATCGCGCGCCATCCTACTACCGCGTCGCGGCCGCGATCCCACGACCTGCAGCGCGCTACCCGCCGGCGCGCTGCCCCGCTTCCTCCGGAGCGCGCTCCTTCGCGCGATCGTCGAAGAAGCGGGCGTTGATCTCCCGGTAGCGCTGCCACTCGGCCGGCAGCTCGTCTTCATCGAAGATGGCGCCCACCGGGCACTCGTTCTCGCAGGCGCCGCAGCCGATGCACGACTCGGGATCGATGTAGAGCTGGAGACCGGCGAGGCGCGTCTTCCGCTCTCCCTCGGGGATGCGCGAGATCTCGTCCGCCGCGAGCGGGCCGTGGATGCAGTCCACGGGGCAGACAGGGACACAGGCGGTATCACACGTGGCGACGCAGGGCTCGGCGATGACGTAGGCCATGAGGGTTCCTTTCCTTCTCCGTGGCGCGCGGTCACCCGCGCGCTCTCCTCTCCCTCCTCGGGCAGGGAGCAGGGCGCGTGCCCGCGGCCCGAGCGGCTTTTCCCGGGCTTTCGCCGGCCTTGTGCGGTCCACGCAACGCCCCTACGGTGCCGCGCAACGCCATTTCGTCGGCCTCGCTCCGCGCACGATGACCGCCTCCGCCGATCACGCCCTTCTCCTGCTCGCCGACCTCGGCGAGGCCTCGGCCCGCGCGCACACCGAGGCGACGCTCGTCCCCGCGGTGAGCGCCGCGCTCTCCCGCCATCTCCCGCTGCGGCGGCTCGATCTGCGCCGCGGCGCGGCCGCGCCGGGCGCGCCGGAGGTCCGGCGCGGCGCGGGCGGCGAGGCGATCGCCGTCTTCGCGCTCCGCGACGCGGAGGGCGCCGTCGGCTGCGCCACGATGGCGCTCGGCGGCGGCGCGGCGCTCGACGTCTCGCCCGCCCTGCTCGAGGCGATCGGCCGCCTGCTCGCCGTGGCGCTGCGGCAGGTGCAGGTCCTCGGGCGCGTCGCGGCCATCGCGCGCCGCGCGCAGGGGGAGAAGCGGACGCTCAAGGAGGAGCTCGAGCGCGTCGCCCTGCCGAGGGAGGTGGTCGCGGTGGGCCCGGCGATGCGGGCGATCTTCCAGCAGATGGTGCCGCTCGTCGCGCGGCAGGACACGACCGTGCTGGTGCGCGGCGAGACCGGCACGGGCAAGGAGGTGATCGCGCGCCGCATCCACGCGCTGTCGCGCCGCGCGGAGCGGCCGTTCCTCGCGGTCAACTGCGGAGCGCTGCCCGAGGGGCTCGTCGAGAGCGCCCTGTTCGGCCACGAGCGCGGCGCGTTCACGGGCGCCGCGGCGCGGCACCACGGGCTGTTCGAGCGCGCGAGCGCCGGGACGCTGCTGCTCGACGAGGTCGGCGAGCTGCCCAGGGCGGCGCAAGCGAAGCTCCTGCGCGTGCTCCAGGAGGGCGAGATCGAGCGCGTCGGCGGCGAGGGCGCGGTGCGCGTCTCGGTGCGCGTGATCGCCGCGACGCACCGGCCGCTCGAGGACATGGTGGCGAGCGGGGGGTTCCGCGAGGACCTCTATTATCGGCTGCAGGTATTCCCGATCATCGTCCCCCCGCTGCGGGACCGGCCAGAGGACCTGGAGCCGCTCACGCGCGTCATCGTGGAGAAGGTGGCGGCGAGCTTCGGCCGGACGCCGCCGCGGGTGAGCGCGGAGTCGATGGCGCGGCTGCGGGCGCACGGCTGGCCGGGCAACGTGCGGGAGCTGGAGAACGTGATCGAGCGGTCGATGGTGATGTCGACAGGAGACGAGCTCATCCTGTCAGCGCCGCTCTCCGCGGCGCCCGGCGCGACAGGGCGCGTGATGACGTACCGAGAGGCGGCTCAGCGCTGCATCGAGGACGCGCTGCGGGCCGCGGGCGGGAAGATCTACGGAGACGACGGGGCCGCGGCCGCGCTGGGGCTGAAGCCGACGACGCTGCAAAGCAAGATGCGGAAGCTCGGGATCCGGAAGGACGGAGAGAAGGGCTGACGGCCGAGAGGCTCGTCAAAGCATGCGACAAGACCCGATGTGGGACTGTGTTCCACATGGTCTCCAGGCGGCTCCGCTCTCGCACCGACGGGCCCGGCTGTCGAGAGTCGCCGCTGGATCCGGAGCGCCCCAGGAGGGTCGTGCCAGAGGTGCTGCATCAGTTCGACCACGACGGTCAGGCCCTGTTCCTCGTGGAGTTTCACCGCGAGACGAGATCGGATGAACCGGATCGGCCGAATGCCGTATTTTTTCCGAGTGATCGTCGCTTTTCCAGGAGAGTGAACAAATCTGGTTTCCATCTTCGGACCCATGCGCGCAACGTGGCTGGATCTCGCGCTCACGGGACAACCGCAGCACGCCAAGGCGCTGCCCGGCAGCCGCGCAGCCGGGCAGCCAGGCAAACAACGCAAAAGCAAACTCGACTTAGAAAAGAGTCTTGACTTTGCCCTCCTGTTTGTGTGAAGATGCCAATCGTCCCTTGACGATCCGGACCGCTCTCGGCCGGGGGCCGCAGTCGGTTGCAGGATCGTACAGGGGCCTACTCCGGGTGAATCTGCCGGGGCTACTTGCTTCTTGCAGCTACGCGTTCGAGTTGTTCTTGCTTTTTCCGAGTTGATGCCCGGCCCCGTCACACGGGGTGTTTGCATGTGAGCATCTGTCCGACAAACATCGTGATTGCCAGGCATGTGGTCGGCGCAGGCCCGCGGGCGCATCCGTGATCTCCGGATCACGAGCACGTTGGCCGGAAATGTTGAACTTTAACCAAGGGCTCGGAGGGCTCGCGTCTGTCTCGATGGTTCATCCATCCATCTCGAGCAGAGGCCCGCGACTCCGCCGGACCGATCATGGAGAATCTTAAATGCGCATCGTTCCCTTACTTGGCTACCTATCCGCTTCGATCGCGTGCGGCCTGCTGGCGTGCAGCGTCGAGAACATCGTCGACGAGGACATCGAGGCTCAGGAGGGCGCGCTGGACAGCGCGGACCGCTCGATGTCGGCGAGCGTCGCCGTCACCTCGGACTGGGGAAGCGGCTACTGCGCGAACGTGACGGTGAAGAACAACTCCCGCAGCCAGGCGACCACCGGCTGGAACGTCGTCGTCGCGCTCAACGGCTCGACGAAGCCCACCCCGTGGAACGTGAAGTTCACGGAGTCGAACGGCCAGTTCAGCGCCACGAACGTGGATTTCAACGGCGCGGTCGGCCTTGGCTCCTCGACGCAGTGGGGCTTCTGCGCGAACGGCAGCGGGCGGCCCACGATCGCCTCGGTCACCGGCTCCGGCGGCACGATCACCGGCTCGAACTCGGCCTCATCGTCGAGCAGCAGCTCCAGCTCGTCTAGCAGCTCCAGCTCGTCCAGCAGCTCGAGCGCGTCGAGCAGCAGCTCGGGCGGGGGAGGTGCCGGCGGCTCCGGCGGGTCGGGCGGCTCCGGCGGGTCGGGCGGCTCCGGCGGCGGCGGCAGCACGTGCACGTCGCCCAACCAGCAGGTCTGCGCCAATCAGACGGGCACCCACTGCGGCTACACCTTCGAGTACTGGAAGGACAACGGGAACGGATGCCAGACCAACACGGCGAATGGCTTCAACGTCGAGTGGAACAACATCAACAACCTGCTGGGCCGTAAAGGCCTGAGGCCCGGGTCGAAGAACCAGGTCGTGACCTACTCGGCCGACTACCGGCCGAACGGCAACTCGTACCTGGGCGTCTACGGGTGGACGAAGGGCCCGCTCATCGAGTATTACATCATCGACAGCTGGGGCACCTGGCGTCCGCCGGGCGGCCAGGGGTTCATGGGCACCGTCACCAGCGACGGAGGCACCTATGACATCTATCGGACCGAGCGGGTCAACCAGCCGTCCATCGAAGGCACCAAGACCTTCTATCAGTTCTGGAGCGTCCGGCAGCAGAAGCGCACGAGCGGGACCATCAGCGTCGCCAACCACTTCAACGCCTGGGATCGCCTGGGGATGAAGCTCGGGAACCTGTACGAGGTCTCGATGGTCGTGGAGGGCTATCAGAGCAGCGGGAGCGCCAGCGTGAACGTGTCGATGAAGTGAGCGCTCGGCCTTGAGCATCGCAGGATGAACGCGCGCGGGATGGCCATCCCGCGCGCCACGCGCCCGGGCTTCTTCAGCCCCGGGCACGACTCCCCACCCATCTGACAGACACGCGGCGCACGCTCGAGCAGCGCGCGGGCGCGCTCGGCGCTCCCACCTCGGAGCCGGCCCTTCGCCGCTCTGATCCCGCCGCTCCCCGCGGCGTCGCAGCTCCGCCACGGCATCGCCATGCATCTGCGGCGAGAGGGGCATCGCCCGCGCACGCCCCGGTCCTTGCCTCCCCGGCAAAGGCCTGCCGCTCGCCGGCAACGCTTTCGCGAAGGCCTTCGGGGCGAGGTTCAGGTTCCTTCCGGCCATTCTCGCAGGTATGGTCACGCCGGACGTCCTGGCTGCCCTCGTCGTTGACCGCCCGCCACGACGACCGCACCCTCCGGGTCAGCCTGACCTCGGCGAAGCAGACCATCGCCCGCACCGAGACCTCGATCCCCGAAGGGCAGACCTCATGCCGCCAACCCGACCCCCCCTGGTTGATCCCACCCCGCGCCTCGGTCCCCCGGCCTCGTCAGCCCTCCAGGCGAGCTTCCGGCCCGGCCAGCTCATCCGCCACGGGAGCTTCCGATGAGAGAACACGCAGCAGTCCGGACGACGACGCCTCTCGCGACGGTCATGGCCGCGGCGCTCGCCCTCGTGTGCTGGAGCGCGGCATGCAACGCGATCTCCGGGGTCGACGATCTCGACTTCTCGGGCTCCGCCGGCGCGACGGGCGGCGGCGCTGGCGGCACCGGCGGCGGTTCGGCCGGCGGTGACGCGGGCGGCGGCGGCATGGGCGGCGCTGGCGGTACCGGCGGCGCTGGCGGTACCGGCGGCGCTGGCGGCATCGGCGGCGCTGGCGGCATGGGCGGCGCTGGCGGCATCGGCGGCGCTGGCGGCATGGGCGGCGCTGGCGGCATGGGCGGCGCGGGCAGCGACATCGCTTACGACATCGCCTGTGGGAACGGCAACGTGGCTGTCGGCGTCCACGGCCGGAGCGGCGGCTCGCTCGATCAAATCGGCCTGATCTGCGCGCCGCTCGCCAGCGACGGCACCTTGGGCACAGCCTTCCAGACCGTGACCGCCGGCGGCAACGGCGGATCGCCGGCCAGCGTGATCTGCCCTGCGGGCCAGGTCATGGTCGGGATGAACATCTGGGTCGACACCCTGGTTTACCGGATCGAGCCGCTGTGCCAGACGATCGAAGCGTGGAAGGTGAGCAACGTCGACGTGAATGTCCCCGGTGGCATGGGCAACGTCCACAGCACAGCTTACGTGGTCAAGGCCGCGGTCGGGGCCGTGGTCGTTCAGATGCACGGCGACGCCGATCATCTGGTGCGCTCCGTGCACCTGAGGTCCCGCATGCTGTGACGGGCCGCGGCGCCTTGCGGGGCCGTGCCGCGCTCGACGAGGCAGCGCGCCCCCGCCGCGGCCCTGCTCCGCGCATCCACGTCGCCGGAACCGCTGCCAGAAGTTTACGGCCTCTCTGGACCCGGAAGAACGCCTCCCGAGGTGCGGTGAATTCTGCTAGAGCTGTGAGCCACGTCGGGCGCTGGTCGCGCCCCGGCGCAGCAGCAGTTCCTTAAAGATCACCAGCGGACGTGCCGCGCTGCGGCAGCGCGCAGCCCCGGCGAACGGCCGCTCACCCTTCGGGCATCAACATGACTTTCCATCGCGAAATCGCACGCTTCACGTGGGTTGGGATCTCCTGTCTGGCCCTGTACGCCGCGGCAGCGGGCTGCTCAGGCAGCGCAATCGACGCCTCGGAAACCGGGGGCGCGGGCGGCAGCGGCGCGGGGACCGGCGGCGCCTCGAGCGTGAGTTCGGGCGCGGGCAGCCCCGTCGCCGGCAGCAGCAGCAGCGGCACCAGCACCACCAGCAACGGCAGCACCAGCAACGGCAGCACCACCAGCAACGGCAGCACCACCAGCAGCACCAGCAGCGGCGGCGGCGGCGACGCCAGCAGCAGCACCAGCACCACGAGCACCGGGACGCCCGAGACGAGCGCAACGTCGAGCACCGGCAGCGGGACGCCGACCGGCGGGTGCCCGGCGAGCGCTACGTTCTGCGCCGACTTCGAGGGCGAAGGGCTGCCCGCGGGCGCGACCTACCGCCCGTCGTACCAGGCGCAAGATGCGCTGAAGAACATGGCGATCGACTCCTCGGTGTTCTACGCCGGCACGCGCGCGCTGCGCGTGAACCCCGGCGGCAGCGGCTACGACTGGAGGATGCTCTCCGTCCCGGCGCCCGGGCCGACATTCTGGGTCCGCCTCTACGTGCGCAGCAGCGTCGATATCGGCCAGTCCGGGCACAACAGCTACTTCCAGGCCATGACGGGCAGCGGCGAGCCGAACGAGGGCCACAACATGGAGGTCTCCGAGCAGTACTGCCAGATCGTGCTGAACCACCACGACGAGGTCGTCCTGTCCACGGGCGGCCAGACCCAGTGCGGGAGCGGCGGAGTGAAGCTCCCGAAGGACCAGTGGCACTGCATGGAGGCCTACTTCGACGGGGCCAAGGGCGACGTCCAGGTCTATGCCGACGGCGCCAAGATCATCGACAAGGCCGGCTGGAAGATGCTCGACTACAAGTCGTTCAGCTTCGGCTACCTCGGCTTCCACGGCCCGGCGCGGACGATGTGGTATGACGATGTGGCGGTCGCGCCGGAGCGGATCGGCTGCGCCCCCTGACACGGCCGAGCGCCGGCGCGTGGGTTGCGCCGGCGCGATGACCTGACCGCCATCGCGCGCGCCGCGCGGCCTCCTTCCTGCGCCTCCCCTGAACACGCGCCGGCCCCCACTCCGGGCACGGCCCCGCCGGCGGAGCGGCCCCGGGCACGCTTGCTCCCTGGCTCCGCCGGCGCCATAGCCGGGGTGGCGAGCGCTCGGCGGACGCGCGCGAGCGCGCGCCGCGGTGACGATGCAAGGACGACGCGACCGCGATCCCGGCACGAAGGTAGATGTGATGCCGTACCTGGTTTTCCGGAATTTCCCCGACAATACGCCCATCCCCGATGACTGCTATAGCTGCGACGGCGCGCCGGACTGGGCAGCGTTGCTGGAGTGGATATGCCCCGATCTCTCGCGCGACGAGGCGGAGCGGCTCGCCGTCATCGGCGAGGCGAGCGGGAGCCGGCCCGACGTCGCGGGCCTGAAGCGGCTCATCGAGGAGCACCTGAAGCCGTAGGCGCGCGATCGCGATGACGAGCGCACGGACGATCATCGATCCGCGTCGCCACACGTGGTGCGACACCCCGGTGGACGACATCGGCCTGCTTGTCGACGCCGACGAGTATTACCCCGAGTTCTACCGGGTCGCGTCCAGGGCGCGGCGGTACCTGCTCCTCGCCGGCTGGCAGTTCGACAGCGACGTCGCCTTGCTCCGGGGCGGGAGGGAGGAGCAGGTGTCGAGCCCGATCACGCTGCTCAAGTTCCTGAACCACCTCTGCGAGCAGAGCCCCGATCTCCAGATCTTCATCCTCGCGTGGGACTTCCACCTCGTGTTCGCGCTCGAGCGCGAGTGGCTCCAGCAGCTCGTCTTCGAGTGGACGAACCATCGCCTGCGCTTCCTCTTCGACGCCACCCACGTCGAGCGCGCCTCGCACCACCAGAAGTTCGTGGTGGTGGACGGCGAGCTCTCGTTCCTCGGCGGCCTCGACCTCTGCGATCACCGCTGGGACGACCGCAGCCACGCGAACAAGAACCCGCTCCGCGTCAGCCGAGGAGAGCCGCACAAGCCGTTTCACGACGTGCAGGCGTACCTGCGCGGCCGCGCGGTGGCGCGGGCGCTGACCGAGATCTTCACGGATCGCTGGCGGCGCGCGGGCGGCGCGGACATGACGCTGCCGGACCTCGACGAGGCCGATCCGACGTTCCCCGACTACCGGCCCGAGGGCGGCATCCCGCTCGCGGCGGCGCGCGTCACGCTGAGCCGCACCGATCCGCACGGCGCGCCCACCGGCGCCCCGCACCGCACGGAGATACGCGACCTCTTCCTCGACGCCATCGACGCCGCGGAGCGCTTCATCTACATCGAGACCCAGTACTTCAGCTCTCACGTCATCGCCGAGGGGCTCGCGCGGCGGATGCGCGCGGAGGGCCGGCCGCTCCTCGACGTGGTGCTCGTGCTCAACATGGAGGCCGAGACGATGAAGGAGCAGATCGCCGTCGGCCTCTCCCAGGCCAAGGTGCTCGGCGGGCTGCGCGACGTGGCGGCCGAGACAGGCCATCGCCTCGGCGTCTACTACACCCTGCCGGCGTGCGGCGAGGACGAGACCGCCGAGCGCGCCACGTACATCCACTCGAAGGTGATGATCGTCGACGACCGCTTCCTCACCGTGGGCTCCGCCAACCTGACGAACCGCAGCCTCTCGATCGACACGGAGATCAACGCCTCGGTCGAGACCGACGACCCCGACGACGCGCTGGGCCGCTCGATCCGCGCGGCGCGCGCGTCGCTCATCGGCGAGCACCTGGGGGACGCCGACTTCGATCGGGTGGACGACCTCGTCGCCAGCCTCGACGGGCTGGCGAGCCCGGCGACCGGGCCGCGCACGCCCGGGAGCTCGTGCCGGCTCCGGCTCCACCCCTCGCCCACGGCGGACGAGCGCGCCCTGCTCGCGGTGATCGACCCGCAGCAGCTGCCGTTCGACCCCGCCGCGGTCGAGGACATCGACCAGCGCCAGGGCTCGCTCTTCGTGGGCGGGCTGGGCGCGCTCTGGCGGCACCTGTTCACCAGCCGGGACCCCGCGAAGTAGCCGCGCGCGAGGCGCTCCGGGCGAGCGCGCCCGGGAGGCGCCGGCGCGGTGGGACGCGCGGTCGCCGGGACCGGCGGCCTTCCTGGACCCCGAGGCAGGGCGCGCCCCTTCCGGCCGAGAGGGGCGCATGGTAGGCTGTGCCGCGGAATTGCGAACGGTTTCTTCAGGTTGTCTCTCAAAGTTGAAGCGTTGACGCCACGAGGAGTATGCAAGAGGCAGAGATCAAGATCGGGGGCATTTCGGTCCGCGACCTCGCGGAGCACTACGGAACACCGCTCTATGCCTACGATGCCGAGCGCATCCGGGAGAACTTCCGTCGACTCACGCGGGCGCTGCGCGGCAACTACCCGGAGGTGTCCGTCTTCTATGCCATCAAGGCGTGCAACAACCTGGAGATAGCGAAGCTCCTGGTCGACGAGGGCTCGGGCGTGGACGCCGCGAGCCCGAACGAGATCCGCCTGGCGCAGGCGCTCGGGCTGTCGGGCGAGCGGATCATCTACACGGGCAACAGCCTCTCGGACGAGGACCTGGCCGCGGGGCTGCGCGCCGGGGTGAACTTCAACGTGGATGATCACGGCATCCTGAAGCGCCTGTTCTCGCTCGGGAAGCCGCGCTGCATGTCGTTCCGGATCAACCCGAGCGGCGAGGACATCGCGACCCCGGATCTGAAGCCGTTCGCGGGCCCGTCCGCGAAGTTCGGGATCCACCCGCGCCACGTGGAGGAGGCCTATCGCACCGCGCTCGAGAACGGGGTCGAGCGGCTCGGGGTGCACATGATGCCTCACTCGCAGGCGCACAAGCCGGAGAACTTCGCGCACGTCACGGGCAAGCTGCTCGACCTGATCGGCCCGGTGGCCCGGAAGCTCGGCTTCGACCTCGCCTTCGTGGACATCGGCGGCGGGCTCGGCATCCCCTACCGGCGGGAGCAGCCGCCGCTCGACGTGGAGGCCGTCGCCCGCGGGATCGCCGCGATGGTCCGGAAGAAGTGCGCGGAGCACGGCCTGAAGGAGCCGCGCCTCGTCATGGAACCGGGGCGCTACTTCGTCGGGGACGCGGGCTACGTGCTCGGGCGGGTGATCTCGATCAAGCAGGGATACAAGACGATCATCGGCACGGACATCTCGATGAACACGATGGCGCGCCCGGTGATGTACGGCGCTTACCACGAGGTCCGGATCAACGGCCGCCGCGGCCAGACGGCCCCGATGGCGATGACGGGCCAGGTCTGTGAGAACACGGACATGTGGATCCCGGAGCGCGAGTTCCCCGCGGACGTCGCCGAGGGGGACGTTGTCGTCCTGATGGACGCGGGCGCGTATGGCCACGTGATGAGCTACGACTACAACGGCCGGCTGCGGCCGGCCGAGGTGCTCATCGACGGCGGGAAGAGCCGGCTGATCCGGCGGCGCGACACGTTCGAGGACATGGTCTCGCGGATGTGCCTGTCCGACGAGATCAAGGAGCGCCTGCGCGCGGCGGGAGAACAGCCGAGCTCGCCCGGCTGCGGGTGAGCTGAACATCCCTGGAGCGCACGAGTCTGCGCTCCATTCCATCACACCTGAGCTTCACCGCGAGACCGCTACAGGGACGCTCGCCGCCCGCACCACCTTCCCATCGAACGCGACCGCCAGCGCGAGGACCGGCGACGCCCCCGCCGCCCGCAGCTCCGCCGTGTAGTCGTTCCGCCGGATCTGCTCGATCCCCTCGTCGAGCGCCTGCTCCAGCGCCTTGCCCGCTCGCGCCACCTTCAGCTCGAGCACCACGCCCGGCCTCCCCGGCTGCGCCGGCCGGATGATCACGTCCGGCCGCCCGCGCCCCGACTCGCGGTTCGAGCGCACCTGGTACTCCGGCTCCAGCGCCGCGAGGAGCCCCAGCACGAAGCCCTGGATCACCTGCTCTGGATCGGGACGGCCCGTGTCGTGATACGACAGCACGTCGGTCGCGAACGCTTGGAGCTGCGCCTCGAAGCGCGCCGCGTCGCCCGCGAGGAGGGCGTCGAGGAGCCGGTCGAGCCCCCCGCTCTGCCGCTCGAGGCGCGCGCCGAGCCATCGCCGGAACGTTGTCGTGTACACGCCCCGGACCTCGCGGTTCGGGATCGAGAGCAGGTGCGAAGGCTGCTCCATCGGTCCGCGCGAGCGCTTCTCGGCCCTGAGGTACCCCGTGAAGACGAGGAGGCTCCACAGCACCTCGTCGCTCCGGTCGAGCTCCCCGAGCGGCACGCTCTCGTCGAGCACGCGCTCGACGCTGCCGCCGTCGAGCAGCGTCGCGAACGCCGGCTCGAGCGCGAGCGCGCGCCGCTCGAGCTGCTCGCGCACCAGATCGTTCGAGCTCGTGTTCACCCAGTAAGGCTGGGGCGCGCCGTCCTCGCGTGAGAGGAAGTTCAGGACGCTCCACGGGTTGTAGACGACGGTGTCGCCGAAGAGGTACCCGTTGTACCAGGCGCGCAGGGACGGGAGCCGCTCGGGCCGGCCGAACCTCGCGAGGAGCGACTCGACCTCCGGCTCGGTGAACCCGAAGCAGGTGTCGAACTCCGGCGCGAGCAGCGAGTAGACAGCCACGTTGTTGAGACCTGAAAAGATGCTCTCCCGGGCCACGCGCAGGACGCCCGTGAGCACCGCCTTGAACAGGTGCGGATTGCCCTTGAGGCCCTCGGTGAGGAACGCACGGAAGAAGCCGATGACCTGCGCGGCGTAGCCGTGGAGATATCCGGCGTGGAGAGGCTCGTCATACTCGTCGAGGAGGATGACCACGCGCTCACCGTGGGAGCGGTGGAGATAGCTCGACAGATCGAGCAGCGCTGTCTCGTACACGATCCTGCCGGCCGTGCCGTCGAGGACTTCGCGGTACCGCCGGGCCTCCCGCTCGCTCAGCGCGCCGCTGGCGAGCAGGTCACGGTGCTCGTCGAAGAGGCGCGCGATCCTGTCCTGCACGCCCTCCCAGAACGCATCGAAGCTCTCGGCCTTCACGCCCTTGAAGGTCAGGTGGAGCACCGGATAGCGCTGGAAGTGCGCGCGGTACTGCTCGCCGGCCTGCCAGATCCGAAGATCACGGAACAGCGGGGAGAGATCCTGTGCGCGCCGCTCGAAGAAACAGCGCAGCATCGATAGGTTGAGCGTCTTGCCGAAGCGCCGCGGGCGCGGGAGCAGGACGACCTCGGTGCCCGGCCTGTCGACGAGCTCCTGGATCAGGTGCGACTTGTCGACATATTCGAGCCCCAGCTCGCGGAGCCGGCGGAAGTCGTCGATGCCGATGGGGACCTGGATGCTCATGGTGCCTCGGGCGGGGCGGCGTGCCCTCTCGGACGCTACTCCGCCGCCCGTCAGCGGCAAGGGCTCCGAGCGGCCTGCGCACGCAGCCAGGCGTCCTGCTCCTCCGCAGAGCCCGCCGGCGAAGCGACGGAGCCGCGGGTCACCGCGTCCAGGTCAGCAGCAGCGCGAAGATGGTGAGATCGGCGGCGACGTGCGCCACGTACGGCGCGAGCAGGCCGCCCGCGCGGCGCCGGAGCACGCCGAGCATCACGGCGTAGATGGCCGCCAGGCCGACGCCGACGGTCCCGCTCGGGAAGCCGCTCAGGTGGAGGAGCCCGAAGGCGGCCGCCTGGACGAGCACCGCGGTCCAGCCGGAGGTCGTCACGGCGTCCAGCGATCCGAGGAACACCAGGCGAAAGACCGCCTCCTCGAGGAGCGCGTTGAAGAGCGCGAACCCCAGGCCGCCGAGGAGCAACAGCGGCAGCGAGACGGGCGGCAGCAGGGCCCGCATCTGCGACAGATCGGGCCGCATCAGCTGGACCCAGAGCACGAGCGCGAGCGCGGAGACGAGGACGATCGCCGCGATCCAGCCGAGGACCACGGGCCCGAACGCCCCGCGCCGCAGCGGCGGCATCGACGACCGCAGCGCCGGCACGGCGCGCGCGAGCAGCGCGAACACGACGAGCGGCGCGGCCAGGGAGAGCGGCCAGGGCGCGGCGAGCCCCACCGCGACGGGCGCGAGCGTGAGCACCGCCAGGAGAGGCGCGTGGAGCGCCGTCCGGTCCGGCGCACGCGCCACGGCGAGCAGGGAGGCGAGCGCGACGCCGAAGCAGGCCAGGCCGAGGGCGCGATCCGCCGCGGCAGACGGGTACGCGGCGTAGGCGAGCGTCGCGGCAGAGACAGCGCAGAGCCCCGGCCAGCCAAGGCGGGGCGCCCCCACCCGCCCGGTGGCCTCGCCGACCGGCGTGGCGCCGGTCGGCGCTGCGCCAGACGGCTCGATCTGCTTCACCTGTCCGAGCCGCTCCAGAAGTTGAGCTTTCACTCGGATATAGTCGAGCTTTTGCTCAGTTTGTCAAATACGCTCGGCGCATGGCCATGAAGCGCAAGAAGCCGCCGTCGACCGCACCCCGCCGGGTGCCGCTGCAGGCGAGGAGCCAGCGGCGCAAGGAGCGGATCCTTGACTCGACGGCGGCGCTGCTCGCGTCGCGCGGGCTCGACGCGGTCACCACGAACGCCATCGCGGCGCGGGCGCGGACGTCCATCGGCTCGGTCTACGAGTTCTTCCCGAACAAGGAGGCCGTGCTCCACGCCCTGACGGGGCGTTACCTGGAGCGGCTGCGGACGCGGACCGAGGCGGCGCTCGCGGAGGCGCCGACGGGCTCGTGGCGGGAGCTCACCGAGCGCTGGATCGACGCGCTCGCGGCGTTCTACCGGACGGAGCCTGGCTACCGAGAGCTATGGTTTGGCGTGCAGCTGTCCGGCGCGCTGCTCTCGACGGCGGCGGCGTGGGGGGACGAGTTCTCGGCGCGGGTCGAGGCGATCCTCACGCCGCTGACGCCGGCGCTCGCGCCCGCCGGGCGGCGCATCGTCGCGCAGAGCACGCTGTACATGGCCTCGACGCTGCTCGCCCTCGCCGCACAGCAGGACGAGCAGCAGGGCGCGCTCTACGTCGAGGAGGCGAAGAAGGCGGTCTGCCGCTACCTCGCGCCGTACATCGAGCCGGCGGTCCGGACAGGGGAGAGCGCGTGACGCGGTGAGGCGGGTTCACGGATTATCGGGGTCCCAGCGCGCGCCTGCATAGTACGAGGGGTCACACTCTCCGAATCCCCCCAAATTCTATTCGCTCACGCACTCTCCCGGCACTGCGTCTGCTCAACATCATTCGATAGCCCAGTCACTTCTTCAACGCGGTTCCACCTAGTGCGAATTGAGCTTCAGGCGAACAAAGGCCGACCACCAGATCCGATCTCTGGCTGGGCGATTTCCGACTCATTCGTAGTCGAAGACGGGGCCTGAGTAGCCGCCAACAAAAGGCGCCAAGAAGTCACTCGGCCACACGACGTACTGCGGCCAATCGAGCTTACTGGTGAGCTTGGAAACGACGTGCGATCTGCTGCAATCTCTGGCCGCGTTGAGAAAGGCGCCCAGGATGTCTCCAGTTCCTTCGACGCCATGCACCGCGGGCACCGTGACCGCGACTTCGTCATCCACTGGCGAGACCACAATGTGAATGATATGCTTGTGCAACGCACGCGTACTGTCAAGAAAGTCAGCCAGATTCATCCTTCCGGCGCTCATCGGATGACAGATCAAACGATAGATAACGCCTACCGCTGAACCGGCGGTGTACCTCTCGTGCGTCAGGAGCCTCAGGCTCGCATGAAACATTGGTCTTCCCCGGTATGGCGGCGGCGCATAGAGCCAATCGAGATCTGGCCGATTGAGCTCGATTCCGTAGCCCACTCGGCTCCACTTCGCTGATAGGTACTCTGTCACAGGATCGTCTATCGGACCTCGTGGAACCTTGCCCGTTGTGTACCTTGAACAGAAGCGCTGGAGTCCAGGATCCCATTCCTGGAGAAATAGCTTCAGGCGGGATTCATCCTGTGCCTGCGGTTCGCGGAACTGCACTACACGATCCCGGACGGTTCCAATCTCCTCCATCTTCACCTCGGTGTTTCGCCTTGGTGGGAAGTATGGCGAAAAGAGAGGCCAATTGCTCGGGCCCAGGATGACTCTGGCTAGGTCGTGAAAAGAGAGAGAAGAGAGCGCCCAGAGATCTGATGCGGCCACGTGAGAAACGCCGGCCTCGCCCGCTTGTGGTTGGGGTGGCCACTCCTGAACATGTGGCTTCAGCAACTCGCCCCATTCTAGTCTTGCCGCACGCAATTCGACGTACACAAGCGTGCGAAGCCACACTTCGAGCTGCCAGCTCAGCCGATAGAGACGGAGTGCGGCCGATGGAACAACCTCGTAGCGCCAGTTCTCATCGTCAACCGCCGTGGATCCTGGCGCTTCGCCGGCCTCAGACCCCGAATCGTTGTGGCGCGGCCTCTCGGGAGCGCGCGGAATCTCTTGAGCAAGCGACGCTGCCGGTACGCTATGTGGGATCGAACTGGTGTGAGACTTGGAGGCGACAGGGGCTTGGACCAGAACAATGCTACTCGGAATTACACCGGATTTGGTGGCGAGCTTGGGCGCATCTGGCTCAGGAAGACCAGCCAACATGATGGCAACGCGACCCTGATCAAATGCATTGTCAATGGACTCACCAAATGCCAGTCCTCGGTAGAATGATGCAGCAAAGGCGATCGCAGTCCTGTCATCAACCGAGCTACTCATGCCGATACACACATCAATACAGTCCGTAATGGCCTTCGCCTGAGCCTCCGAATAGCATGAGCTCAGAAGCACAACACGGACATTACCTTTGAGCGCTTGAAAGAGCGCCCTCAGAGCTGCAGTAGACACCAACTGGGCTTGACCGCTGTCACCGACCAAGAAGATCCTGCCAGTTCGCAGGGTCATGGGGCCACCTGACGGCGTTTTTCGCAGGGTCATGGGGCCACCCCAATCGCAGGAGGATGGGGCCACCCGCGCGGGGGCGTGACCCAGTTTTTCGCAGGGTCATGGGGCCAGCTTTCGAGGTTTTTCGCAGCCTCATGGGGCCAGCTCGGGACGCCGCGGTCGGGATCTGAGACGGGCTCCTTCCGACGACGGCGCGGGTCGCCGTCGGAAGGAGCCCGATGCCCTACCGAGAGCTGATCATGGTTGACATCAAGGAAATGCTCCGCCGTCGTGCGGCGGGGCAGAGCGCGCGTCAGGTGGCGCGCGAGACGGGGTTCGATCGCAAGACGGTCGGCAGGTACTTCGAGGCCGCGGCGACGCTGCCACTGCCGCTCGACCGCGAGCCGACGGACGAGGAGGTCCATGCGATCGCCCAACGCGTGCAGGCGCGCCCGGTGCCCGACGCGAGCGACGAGAGGAAGCAGATCGACGCGCATCGCGTGCGTATCGAGGCCTGGCTCGCTCAATCTCGCCCGCTGAAGCTGCGGAAAATCCACACGCTGCTCCAGCGCGACCACGGCGTCACGGCGAGCTACGACACGCTCTGGCGCTTCGCCAAGGAGGAGCTCGCGTGGCGCAAGAAGACGCCGACGGTTCGTGTCGCGGATACCGAGCCCGGCGAGGTCGCGCAGGTCGACTTCGGCCTCATGGGCAGGCTGTTCGATCCTGCGACGCAGCGAGTTCGCAACCTGTGGGTGCTCGTGGTGACGCTCGCGTACAGCCGCTACCAGTTCGTGTGGCCGTCGTTCGAGCAGACCACCGTGGCGGTGTGCGCGGGCCTGGATGCGGCGTGGCGCTTCTTCGATGCGATGGCGCGCGTGATCATTCCGGACAACATGAAAGCCATCGTGCTGCGCGCCGACGAGGTCGCCCCCGTGCTCGCGCCGGCCTTCCTCGACTACGCTCAGACGCGCGGGCTGTTCGTGGATGCCGCGCGTGTCAGGTCGCCGAGAGACAAGGCACGTGTCGAGAATCAGGTCGCCTACGTGCGGGAGAGCTGGTTCGACGGCGAATCGTTCACGAGCCTCGACGACGCGCGCGCGTCGGCTGAGCGGTGGTGCCGCGACGTCGCCGGCGCGCGCGTCCACGGCACGACGCGCGAGGTACCGCGCGAGGTGTTCGAGGCGCGCGAGAGGAGCGCCATGAAGCCGGCGCCGGCAGCGCCGTTCGACGTGCCGCACTGGACCGACGCGAAGGTCCACCCCGATCATCACGTGCAGGTGCTCCGGTCGCTCTACAGCGTGCCCACCCGCCACGTCGGCAGCACGGTGCGCGTCCGCGCCGACAGCGCGTCGGTGAGGATCTACGCCGGCACGGAGCTCGTGAAAGTGCACGCGCGCGTCGCGCCGGGCAAGCGTTCCACCGATCCGAGCGACTACCCCATGGGCAAGGACGTCGCGGCGGTGCGCGACGTCGCCTCGCTCATCGCGAGCGCGAAGAAGTGCGGAGTGCACGTCGGCGTCTACGCTGAGCGACTGCTCGCGGTGCCATTGCCCTGGACGCGCATGCGGCTGGTCTACGCGCTGCTGCGTCTGTGCAAGAAGTTCGGTAACGGGCGTGTCGAGGCGATCTGCCAGAGCGCGCTCGCGTTTGATGTCGTCGACGTGCAGCGCGTGGCGCGCATGCTCGAGACGGCGAAGACGCCGGCGTCACCGTCCACGGGTCAGCGCACGGTCGTTGCGCTGCCCACGCCGCGGTTCGCGCGCAGCACGGAGCACTTCGCGACGCGCATGCCGGCGGCTGCCGCGACCAAGGAGGACTCGTGATGAGCGCGAGCGAAGTCGACCCTGCGCTCATCACGGCGCTCAAGCGCCTTCGTCTCGGCCGGATCGCGGCGACGCTGCGCGAGCGTCTCCTGGTCGCCGAGAAGCAGTCGATGGGACACGAGGAGCTGTTGCTCATGCTGCTCACCGACGAGATCGCGCGTCGCGAGGCCAGCGCGACGGAGAGCCGCGTACGCGACGCCGGGCTCGACCCGGCCATGCGCCTGGAGCTCTGGGACAAGACCGCGAAGGTCAGCTTCGACAAGCGTCTGCTCGGCGGGTTCACGAGCCTACGCTTCCTCGAAGAGCACAAGCACATCGTCATCCTCGGCTCTGTCGGCGTGGGCAAGACCTACCTCGCGAACGCGCTCGGACACCTCGCGTGCCAGCACGGCTACAGCGTACGCTTCTTGCGCGCGGACGCGATGCTGCGCAGGCTGCGCCAGAGCAGACTCGACAACTCACGCGACGCCGAGATGGTCGCGCTCACGACCGTCGACCTGCTCATCCTCGACGACTTCGCGCTCGAGGCGATGAACAAGGAAGAGAGCCGCGACGTGTACCAGCTCTTCCTCGAACGTACAGGCAACGCTTCGATGATCGTCACGAGCAATCGCGACACGGCCGAGTGGCTCGCGATGTTCGACGACGTACTGCTCGCGCAGAGCGCCGTCGATCGGTTCAAGAACGCGGCGTTCGACTTCATCATCGACGGCGAGTCGTACAGACCGCGGCTCAAGCCGAAGCTCGACGAGAGCACCACGGCCGCGCCGGTGCCCGCGCGCAGCAAGCCGCCAACCCACCCACGCGGCAGGCGGCGATGACCGCTGCGGCCTCGGCGAGGACGTCGAGCCCGGGGCCGCGCCTCTGACCCCTCGCTCCGATCGGCGTGCCTCGCCCACCCTCGTCGACGGGAGCGCGGGTGTCGCTGGGGGCGGGGTGAACCTGCCTGCTCCTGAGCGTCGCGGACCCTGCCGGGATCTGCCGGGGGCCTGGGTGGCCCCATGACCCTGCGAAAAGAGAGACGTCGCCGGTCGCTGCGCGCCCGGCTCCGGGGACCTCGACACGCTTCGCGGTCTCGGGCATGGTCGAGACCGATCACGGCGTCTCCCCCCTGGCCCCATGACCCTGCGACGGGGTGGCCCCATGATCCTGCGACGTGGCAGATCCCTCCGGAGCCACCATGACCGCTGAAGTGAACGATGTGCGGTCGGTGAACGTTCAGAAGTTGAAGCAAGTCGTCTGGCCTTGTCGCCATGCCAGGCACTAGCTCAATCGAATCGCGATACTCCGCTAGACGCACCTTCTCAGCAATTGATCGGGCCTCCTCGTCCAGGGCAAGTTTGGTCGTGCCGGAGGGGTTTGCCGCAAGCAGCAGAACTTTGAGCGTTTTCATCGTGGAGTGCCTATCGTAAGAGCTTTCGTGTTCATCTCAACCCGCCCAACGCGCAAAGCATGGCCCGACCGAACTCGTTCGCCCGGGCCATGCCGAGTTCCCCGAAGGGCATCCCCGTCCAGCTCTGCTGGCGCTGGTCTGCCTACAGCGCCGCCAGCCTGTCGCCCCCCTGCCCCTTGAGCAGCCAGCATGTGGACGATACTACAGGGGTCTGTGGCGTAAGGCCGATCTTCGCGTCTGGCGAGCGCGGTCGAGGAAGGTTCGCCTGGCGCCGAGGAAGCCTCCGGCGAGGGAAGCCGGTCCCCAGTTCGCACGAGGCCGCGACGCGAGGCTGCCGTCCGGGTTCTCAACCGCATTCCATCGAGAGGGTCCTTCACCCCCCCACCCAGCTGCACGCTGCCGGCGCTAAAGGGGGACCGCTGCGGCAAGGCATGGGTCGATCCCGAGGCGGTTTCTCCACCAAGATCCGTCGGCTCGTCGACGCCCTGGGCTTGCCCCCTCGAGTTCGAACTCACCGAGGGGCAACGCCACAACCCCCAGCCCGCATGCTCATTGAGGGTTCCGCGCCGGGATACCTCATCGCCGATAAGACCTACGACTCGAATTCCATCCGCACCCAAATCGAGGCGGTGGGCTCGGTCGTCGTCATCCCCCCAACTCTGGCCGTATCCCCGTGCTCCCCTACGACCGCCACGGGTACAAGGAGCGCTTCGCCGTCGAGTGCACGTTCAACCTGCTCGAGGGTTTCCGCCGCTTCGCCATGCGCAACAAGAAGGCGCCCTGCAAGCGCGCCGCCTTCGTTGCGCTTGCCGCACCTTCTGCTGGCTACGTGGCTGCGAAGTGAGGGACTGGCCCTGGCTCTCGGCAGGGCGCCCCTTGCACGAAAAATGCGCCCTCAGGCCGCCGAGGCCCTCGGCTTCGCGCCGGCCGCGTGGCGGTTCGCCGGCCGCGCCAGACCGAGGTTCTCCCGCAGCGTGCGGCCCTCGTACTCCGTTCGGAACAACCCGCGTCGCCGCAGCTCCGGGATCACCAGCTCGATGAAGTCGTCCAGCCCGCCCGGGAGCCACGGCGGCATCACGTTGAACCCGTCGGCGCCGCCCTGCGTGAACCACGCCTCCAGCTGATCCGCGATCTGCTCCACCGAGCCCACGATCGTCCAGTGCCCGCGCGCTCCAGCCACCCAGAGGTAGAGCTCACGGATGGACAGGTTGCGCTTGCGCGCGATGTCGAACATCAGCGCTTGCCGGCTCTTGTTGTTGTTGGTCTCGGGCAGCTCGGGGAGCGGCCCGTCCACCGGATACGCGGACAGATCGACCCCGCCCGACAGGCCCGAGAGCAGCGACAGCCCGACCTCCGGCAAGATGAGATCCTGCAGCTCCTGGTACTTCGCCCTGGCCTCCGACTCCGTCCTGGCGACGACGGGGAACACGCCCGGCATGATCTTCAGCTGGTCGGGGTGCCGCCCGTACTTGGCCATCCGGCCTTTGACGTCGGCGTAGAAGGCCTGCGCGTCCTCCAGCGTCTGCTGCGCGGTGAAGATCACCTCGGCGGTCTCGGCCGCGAGCTCCCTGCCCGCCTCCGACGATCCCGCCTGCACGATCACCGGGTGTCCCTGGGGCGGGCGCGGGATGTTGAGCGGCCCTCGAACGGAGAAGAACTTCCCCTTGTGATCGAGCCTGTGCAGCTTCGCCGGATCGTAGTAAGCCCCGGACGCCTTGTCGCGGAGGAAGGCGTCGTCCTCCCAGCTGTCCCAGAGGCCGGTGACCACATCGACGAACTCGCGCGCCCGGACGTAGCGCTGCGCGTGGTCGGGGTGGGCGTCGAGCCCAAAGTTCCCCGCCGCCTCGCCCCCGCCGGTGGTGACCACGTTCCAGCCTGCCCGCCCCTGGCTGATATGGTCCAGCGAGGCGAACTTGCGGGCCAGCAGGTAAGGCTCCTCGTACGTGGTGGACGCGGTGGCGATGAAGCCGATGCGCTCGGTGACGACCGCGAGCGCGGAGAACAAGGTGACCGGCTCGAAGCTGGCCCCATAAGCGGTGCGGCCCTGCGCTCCGGGCCGGTTCTGCAAGGCGAGCCCGTCCGCCAGGAACACGGCGTCGAACTTGGCCCGCTCCGCCGCCTGCGCAATGCGCTTGTAATGCGCGAAGTTGATGCCTCCGTCCGCCTGCGCCTGCGGGTGCCGCCAGGCCGCCACGTGGTGGCCTGCGCCAGGCAAAAAGGCGCCCAAACGGATCTTCCGCTGATTGTCGCTCATGGGGTGTCCTCGGTCTCGGTCCTTCACGTGCGCGCGCGGGCACATCGCCGCGCGACCGCCGCACGCGATCACCGCGCGCTCACCACGCCAGAGCGCAAAGGCCGTGCCCGGCGCCGGAGCCACGGGCGCAGCGGCGGAGATCGAAGCGCCGCCCCTCCCCTGCCCCCGCGACGTGCTGCGAGGGCAGCAGCGGATCACCAGCGCTGCGGAAGCCTTGCTGTCAGGGAAGCACCCGTCCGCGGCAGCTCACCCGTCGATGGGCGGGTGAGCGCGCAGGCGCGATCGTTCCGCTCAGTGATGCGGGTGCGGGTGCGGCCGCGGGTGCGGCCCGTGCGGTCCCCGCCGCGGAACGCTCTCCGGGTCGGCCGGGTCGCTTCCGGCGTCCCGCTCGTCACCGTCGAGAAAGCCATCGCCGTCGCGGTCGACGCCGATGCGCTCGCCCGACCCGAGCGGCACGCAGGTATACGTCAGCTCGCTCCCGCCTCTCGTGGCCAGCCAGCGGAGCTCGCCGTCCCACCGCCGCGGCGAGCGCTCGCGGTCGGCGTCGAAACGGCCATTGCCGGTGTACAGAAAGCCCAGCTCGTCCCCATGGGACCAGCCCTTGACCACGAGATCGCAGTCGCCGGCGTCGGCGCGCGCCATGAGCAGATCGACGCGCGGGCCGGCCACCGCCGCGTTCGACGGCGTGAGCGTGATCTGCTGGCCCACGATGGGCTTCAGGTTCGACTCCAGCGCCAGCATGTACTCCGCCACCTGGCGCTTCAGGAGCTCCCCCTCGGGGTCGACGGGGAAGCCGCCGGGGTTGTCCGGCGTCTGGACGAAATCGGAGAACGCGTTGAAACGGACGAGCGTATCGACGGCGCCGTCGTGGAGGAAGCCAAAGCCGCGGACCTGATCGCCCATGTGCGCGTTGGAGCCGCCGAACGGGAACACGAACGACTCCGCCATGCCGAACATCCCGACCTTCTGGTACTGATTGCGCAGGTGCGGGACCTTGAAGAGCTGGGTCTCGTTGGCGTTGGCCGATCCGCCGTCGCTGCCGAAGAAGCCCGGCGCGAAGTCGTCGGGGTTGGCGTCGGGATCGACGGCGTGGCACCCGATGCACGAGGCGCCGAGGATGCTCGACACGGGCCCCCCGAAGAAGTCGCGCCCCGCGCTCTGATCGGGCGTGAGCGAGTCGTCGAGCGCGCGGATGGGGTTGGGTGGATACGTGACCTGGAGGATGAAGTCCGTGAAATCGTCCATCTCCTCCTCCGAGATCGCCTCGTGTCGCCCGAGCAGATCGACGAACGATGCGCTGAATTTCTTGAACGCCGCCCGCTCGTCGAACACCCCGCTGTCCGGCTGGGACGTGGGCGCATCGTGGCCGCCCGTGCGGTCGCCGCGCCAGTGCATCGGCCCGTGGTTCGCCATGCCGCGCAGGCTCTGGGTCGTCATCGGCCCCTTCATCGGGTGCAAGCTCGTATCCTGGCCGAAGAGATCGGTGCAGAACGGTCCCGGGTTCTCCAGCGCGGTGCCGTCCGGGTTCCCGAGGTCCCACGAGAGGCTGTCGAAGTCGCCGAAGATATGGCAGCTCGCGCAGGACGAGTCGCCGTGGCTCGAGCTCCGCGACGCGTCGTAGAGGACGCGGCGCCCGCGGACGACGCTCGGAGGCTCCGGGTTGTGCATCGGCACGTGCGCGACCTCGCGGCGGGTCCGGGTGTCGATGACCGAGATCGCGTTGTCGAAGCGCGCGAGCACGTAGAGCCGGTGCCTGTCTTCATCGAGGACGAGGCCCGTCGGCCCGCCTCCAGGGACGCGGATCTGGCTCGCGGCGCTGGGCACGAACGTGTCGTTCTCGAGCTTCGCTGTGTCGAAGACGCCGATCTTGTCCGAGCCGAGCGCCGCGACATACAGGGTCGCGCCGTTGCGCGTGACGGCCATCTGCGTCGGTTGCGCCAGGCTCTTCTCGCTCTCGACGTTCGGCACCGGCGCGCAGCAGCTGCTGTAATCGATGTGCTTGTTGAGGTGCCTCGGGGCGACGCCGCCCGGGCCGAGCACGGTGATCCTGCTCTCGTGCAGGTGGCCGCGCACGCTGTGGCCGGCGAAGATGCCCGGCCCCTCGAAGCGCTCTTCGTTCCGGGCGTCGGTGTTGGACACATAGACCTTCCCGTTCACCGGGTTCACGACCATGTTGAACAGGATGGTCCCCACGCCCGTGAAGAAGCCGCCTGGCCCGTCCACCTGGCGCGGCGGGTTGGCGAGCGCGTCGATGACGAAGACGTCCTTGTCGGGCAGCGAGAGGCGCACCGCGTCGTCGAAGGGGCGCCCCAGCTCGTCGACCCAGTGGGCCCCGTCGAACTTGAGAATGAGCCCGACCTCCGGCCGGGGGACTCCCTCGAAGTTGGTGTCGGGCCCGGGCAGTCCGCCCGCGGCCTCGCCGCCGTCCGGCACGAGGCTCTCGTCGATGACGGTCGTGCGGTTGCCCGAGTGGAAGGCGGCGGCGTAGACCCGCTTGCCGTCCGGCGTCACCGCGAGCGCGCGCGGCGTGTCGCTGAAGAGCGTCACGATGGAGAGCGGCGCGCCGCCGAGCGACGTCCCGGGCCGCCTCGCGTCGAACACCCAGACGTCCGCGCGCCCCACGCCGGGCGTCAAGAGCTGCGGATCGAAGGGGGCGTTCTGCCCGCGGTGGGCCGTGGTGATGAAGGCCCGCGAGCGCTGCGGCCCGGCGAACACGATGTCGCGCGGCTCGTCCCCCACGAGCAGCGTGCGGACGACGCGCGCTTTGGCGGGGTCTCGAACATCGACGACGCTCACGCTGTCGGACAGGTGGTTCACCACCCAGGCTTCATCGTCGCCCCGGGCAGCCACGGCGACCGGCTCGAGCCCCACGGGCACAGACGCCTTGAGCTGCAGACGATGGGCTTCGACGCGGAAGATCTCCAGCCGGTTGTCGGGCGTGTTCACCGCGAAGAGCAGCTTGCCGTTCGACGACAGGGCCAGGGGGCGGACCTGGCCCGATTCGAATGTCGTGAACGGCGTGGCGGCCGCCGCGGGGAGAGCGGCGGCGAGGGACATGGCCGTAGCACCTACGCTGACAGCCAGGAAACGGCGCAGACAGCATGATGGCAGCATGCTTTCAAGCTATGTAAAACAAATATGTTTAACAACAAAAAAGCGGACGAGCGATCTCTCCGTCATCCATGGCCAACGCGCTGGCTGTGTTCTGGGCTACGTGGTCGCACAGCGTGACTGTCATGATATCGATTCTCCGCGTGCCACGGTGTCCCGCCTCACCGGCGCGGCCCAGCGGGCGCGCTGGCAAGACGATGTCAGCGGACCTGTCGCAGCGCGTAGTCGATGCCGCTCCGGAGCGTCCCCCGGGTGACCACGGTGCTGAGATCGATCTCGAGCGAGACGAGCGTTTGCGCCAGCTCGGGGCGCAGGCCGGTGATCACCGTCGTCGCGCCGAGCAGCCGGAGCGCCGCCGCCGTGCCCATCAGCGTGGTCGCGACCGCGGAGTCGATGAGCCTCACGCCCGTGACGTCGATGATCACGACGTCCGTCCGGTTCGTGTGCACGCAGCTCAGCGCCGCTTCGAGCGCCTGCTGCGCCCGGCTGGCGTCGATCGTCCCGATCAGCGGCATGACCATGATCCGCTCGGTGATCGGAATGAGCGGCGTGGAGAGCTCCGCCAGCCGCTCCTTCTGCGCCCGGATGATCTCCTCCTGCAGCGCCGCGCGCGCCAGCTCCGCGCGCTCGCGCTCGGTGAGCTCCAGCGTCAGCCGCTCGTTCGTCCTGCGGAGCTCCTCGGTCTGGCGCGCGACCTCGGTCTCCAGCTGCTCGTTCGACCCGCGGAGGGCGGCTTGCGCCTGCGTGAGCTCCGAAAGGGCCCGCTCGAGCTCGGCCGTCCGCGCCGCCACGCGTCGCTCCAGCTCGTGCGTGAGCGTCTGCAGCGCCGCCTCGGCGGCGACGCGCTCCTCGACCTGCGCCGCGAGGCTCTTCATCAGCTGCCTGAGCTTCGTCTGCACCCGGACGCGCGCGAGCAGCTCCTCGCTCTGGAACGGCTTGAGGAGGAAATCCACGGCGCCGAGGTTCAGCCCCTTCACCTTGTCCGCGCTCATCTCCGTGCTCGCCGTCATGAAGATGACAGGGATGTCGCTCGTGGCCGGATCCGTCTTGAGCCGCCGGCACGTCTCGAAGCCGTCGATCCCTTCCATCTTCACGTCCAGCAAGATGAGATCCGGCGCCACGTCCTTCGCGAGCTGGATGGCTCGCAGGCCGTTCGTCGCGGCCGCGATCTCGAACCCCCAGCCCGAGAGATTGTCGCGGAGCAACCTCAGGTTTCGCGGCTCGTCGTCGACGATCAGGACCGTCCCGGTATCACTCACGTTCGTCACACTGCCCTCTCCAGCAGACAGCCTCACTGTTCGCGCCAGCGACGCTGCACGAGGATGACTGCGCTCACAGCAAATCTCAACCCGACGCCCTCATCGGGCGCGACCGTCGATGCGCCCGCCGACGAGCTCTTCTATCGACTCCAGCCGGAAGTCCTCGGAGAGCTCGCGCAGGTGCTTGGCGAAGGGCGCGAGCCGAGGGTCGCCCAGCTCGAGCTTGTCCGCGTATTTCTGGATGTGATTGACGAGCCCCTTGCGCGCGAGATCGCGCAAGGCCTTGAGGTCCTCGTCCGGGGGCAGGACGACATCGCGGGTGCTTGTCACACCCGAGCTGGGGCTCGGCTCCGTCTCCTCGCTGGCGCCGTCCTGCCGCTCGTAGATCCACTCCAGCTTGAGGTGTCGCTGGAGCTTCTCGAGCAGCTCATCCATCTGCAGCGGCTTGGCAAGGAAATCGTCCGCGCCCGCTTCCAGGCTCTTGTCCTGGTCGGTGATGAACGCGCTGGCGGAGGACGCGATGATCACCGTCCCTGCGAGCTCCGGCGCCCTTCGCATGCGGCGCATCATCTCCCAGCCGTCGAGCACGGGCATCGCGAGATCGGTGATGATCAGATCGAACCTCTCGCGCGCCGTCCTGTCGAGGCCCTCCTGGCCGTCGTTCGCCTCCGCCAGCTCGAACCCGAGGGTCGCGAGCATGCTGATGACCACGGCGCGGTTCTCCGGCTTGTCGTCCACCACGAGGAGCCTCCGTCGCGGGCCCTTGTAGCCGACGATCTGCCCCTGCGCCGTGCGCCTCACGGTGTCCGTCCAGTCGGGCGCCTCGGCGAGCGTCAGGTCCATCCAGAAGACGCTGCCCTTGCCGAGCTCGCTCCTGACCTGGATGGAGCTGCCCATCAGCGTGACGATGCGCTGGCTGATCGCCAGCCCGAGCCCGGTGCCCTCGCGGTGGCGACTCTTGTCTCCGACCTGCTTGAAGGGCAGGAATATCTGGTCCAGGTGCTCGGCGCCGATGCCGGTCCCCGTGTCCTCGATCTCGAAGCGTATCCTGCGCGTCTTGGTCCGCGATTCGGGGCTCGCGCCGTCCTCCGGGAGATCCTTGCGCGCGCCCCGTGGCCCGCCGGGCGCCTCCGCGACCGTGAAGGTGACGCTGCCGTTCTCGGTGAACTTGATGGCGTTGCCGAGCAGATTGAGCAGGATCTGACGCAGGCGCCGCTGGTCGGCGCGCACCCCCTCGGGCAGCGCGGGGCCGGGCTTGAACACGAACGCGATCCCCTTCTGCTCCGCGCGGATCCGGCAGATCTCGGCCGTCGCGTTCAAGAACGACGGGAGATGGAAATCGTTGGGGTGAATCTCCATCGTCCGCGACTCGATCTTCGCCAGATCGAGGACGTCGTTGATGAGGGTCAACAGATGAGAGCCGGACTCGGCGATGACCTCGACGCCGCGCAGATCCTGCTCGCCCAGGCTCCTGGAGCGCTTCAGGATCTGGGCGTACCCGAGGATGCCGTTGAGCGGTGTCCGCAGCTCGTGGCTCATGTTGGCGAGGAAGTCGCTCTTCGCCCTGTTGGCCGCGTCCGCGGCGACCGTGGCCTCCTTGAGCTCGGCGGTGCGCTGCTCGACGCGCTGCTCGAGCTCCTCGTTCGTCTTCGCCAGGGCGGCGAACGTCTCGCGGAGCTGCTGGGCCATGCCGTTCAGCGCGTCGCCGATGTGCACGAACTCCCGGGTTCCTGACGCCTCGAAGCGCTGCTCGAGGTCACCGCCCCGGATCCGCTCGGCCGCCGTGACGAGCTGCCGCACCGACGGCAAGGTCACGCGCATGATCACGAGGACGGGCAGCGCGACGAGCGCCAGGATCGAGAACGCCGCGATCAGCCAGTAGTCCCAGTACAGCCCCTTCACCGACGAGAGCAGCGCCGCGCGAGGGACGTCGGTGAGCAGGACCCAGTCCGGCGCCGCGATGCGCGCCGCCACGATCACGCGCTGATCCGTGCCGCCGACCACGTGCGCCTCCGCGGCGTCGTCGCGCTTCGCCGCCTCGAACGCGCGCCTGAGATCGTCGTCGCCGATGGACTCGACCGTCAGCGTGCCTTTGCTCCCGTGGATCTTGTCCTGGTGCACGCTCGAGACGAGCACCGTCCCATCACCCCTCACGAGGGCGTGCTCCGTCCCCGGATACAGCGAGAGCTCCCGGAAGCTGTCCATCACCGCGTTGACCGTGACATCGTGCCCGGCGCTCCCCGCGAACGCGCCGTCGCGGAAGAACGGCACCACGACGCTCACCATCCACTCGCGCGCCCCCGGGTCGTAGCTCGTCGGCGTCCAGCGCGGCTTTCCTTCCGGGTTGTTCGCCGGGAGCACGAGCGTCGTCCACTCGGAGTTGACGAAATCGACGGTCGTGTCGACCTGATCGATGTAGTTCGTGTGGCTGGGCCAGTACATCACGAGCCCGTTCCGCCTGGGGATGAGCCACGTGTTGATGGGCTCCCCCGGCGCCCCCGCCGAGTACAGCTCGGTCATGCGCTTCAGCTCCAGGAGAAAGACCTTCTCCCGGTCGTCGAGCGGGTAGCCAGCGGGCAGCCAGACGATGGCGTCTCGCCTGGGCTCGAAGCCCGCGTTGCGCGACACCATGCCGCCGTCCCGCGACGGCCCGACGAGGGCGTCGAACTTCTGCGGGGTCTCTCCCTCGACTTCATGTAGCGCCGAGGTGAGCATGCGGCCGTACCGCGCGACGCTCGCCTCCGCCTGGATCAGGCGGTCGTTCATGCGGCGGGTCCACTCGTCATGCGTCCGCGCGAGGACGCCCAGCTCGTTCTTCAGGATCGCGCCCTCGATGGCCCACGCCGCGATCCACAGCCCCGGACCCACGAACACGAGCAGCGCGACGGCCAGCGGCCCCGCGACCCAGAAGGACAGACTCGGCGCCGTGCGAGGGCGTTGGCCGCTCCGCTCCCCCCGTTCATTCATGCGGTCATCGTACACGAATACAGGACCGCGCCGCTTTGGAAGGTCAATGTCCGGAACAGAAAATATGGACACATGGTAGGACCATGCGTGCCTCACGAGGACTGCGCCGCCACCTCGACGCAGGTTGACTGACATGCTCGCGGAGCGAGGATCGATTGGCGCACAGCGTGCGCCGGTGAGCTCACGCACCGTGGCCGCGGCTCGGTGGCGCGCTGGCCGCGGCGCGGCGGCTACTCCCAGCGGAAGAGCTTGAGGGCGAGCGCGAAGGTCGCGACGCCCCAGACGGCGAGCAGCGCGAGCTCGGGCGCGATCACGGCGAGCGGCGCCCCCTCGAGCATCACGCCGCGGAGCGCGTCGTTCAGCGCGGTGAGGGGCAAGGCCTGGACGAACGGCTGGATCGCGTCGGGGAAGCGATCGGCCGAGAAGAAGACGCCGGAGCAGATCCACATCGGGAACGTGACGAGGTTGCCCAGGCCCGAGATGCCCTCGAGGGTCCGCGGCCGCGCCGCGATGAGCAGGCCGACCCCGGCGAACGCCAGCGCGCCGACCACGGCGACGAGCGCGAGCGCCGCGAGCGAGCCGGCGATCGGCACGCCCAGCACGAGGACGGCGAACAGGAGCAGGGCCACGACCTCGAGCGCCAGGAACACGAGCCGCGCGCCGAGGTGCGACGCGAGCAGCTGCCACCGCGGCATGGGCGCCGCGACGAACAGCTTCAGGAGCTTGCCGATGCGCTGCTGCACGATCGCGACCCCGATCCCCCAGATCCCGGTCAGCATCACGTTCATGCCGAGCAGCCCGGGCACCAGGAAATCGACGTAGCGGGAGCCCCGCTCGGCCTCGGTCACCTCGAGCGCGGCCGGGCGGAAGGCGTCGGCGCGCCCCGCGGCGCGCTGGAGCGCCTGGTCGACCTCGAGCCGAGCGAGGCGGCTCTCCGGCCGCGCCGGATCGAACCAGTACGTGGGCGGATCGGTGGCGAGCACGACCAGCGCGACCTTGCCCGTCCGGAGCTCCTGCTGCGCCTGCGCGCGCGGGACCACCCGCGGGACGACCTGCCCCGACGCCTCGAGCGCCGCGCGCCGCGGCTCGGCCCCGGCGCCCTCCTCGACGCTCACCCGCACGGGCTCCGCGGGCTGGTCCCTGAACGCGACGGCCAGCGCCGCCGAGAGCACGATCGGGAACACGAACACCCAGAAGAGCGCCTCGGGCTCGCGCAGGAACTCCGCGACCCGCGCCCGGATGAGGAGCGCGAGCGACGAGGCGCGCAGGGAGCGGAGCCACCGGGCCATCACGCGGCCTCGTCGTCCGCGAGCGTCCGCCCGGCGAGCGCCATGAACACGTCCTCCAGGCTCGCGTGGTGCGTCGCGAGCCGCTTCGGCGCGGCCCCGCGCGCCGCGCAGAGCGCGAGCAGCGGCGGGAGCACGCGCGCGACGTCGCGCACCGTCAGCCGGAGCGCCCCCTGCGCGGAGCGCACGGCCTCCACGCCCGGCAGCCCCGTGAGCTCCTCCTCGGCGATCTCCGCGTCCACCTCGACCTCCACGACGTGCTCGGCGCCGAGCGAGGCGACGAGCGCCGCCGGCGTGCCGAGCGAGAGCAGCCGCCCGCGATCGACGATCCCCACGCGGTCGCAGAGGCGCGCGGCCTCCTCCATGTAGTGCGTGGTCAGGAGGATCGTGCGGCCGCGGGCCTTCAGATCCTCGACGATGGCCCAAATCTGACGGCGCGACGAGGGGTCGAGGCCCGTGCTCGGCTCGTCGAGGAACAGCACCTCCGGATCACCCGCGAGCGCGCACGCGAGCGACAGCCGCTGCTTCTGCCCGCCCGACAGCGTGCGCACGAAGGCGCTGGATTTTTCCTGCAAGGCCACCCAGCGCAGCGCCTGCTCCGGCTCGATGCCGCGCGGGTAGAAGCTGCGGAACAGCGCGATCACCTCGCCGACCCGGAGCTTGTCCGGGAAGCGCGTCTCCTGGAGCTGGATGCCGAGCCGGGCGCGCAGCGCGATGCCGTCCCCCACCCAGCGCTCGCCCAGCACCTCGACCTCGCCGGCGTCGGGGCGGGTCAGCCCCTCGAGGATCTCCACCGTGGTCGTCTTGCCCGCGCCGTTCGGGCCGAGCAGGCCGAAGCACTCGCCGCGCCGCACCTCGAGGTCGAGCCCGTTCACGGCCACGACGTCCCCATAACGCTTGACCAGGCCGCGGCAGACCAGGGCGGGAGAGGCAGACACGGCACGTCTGTATCGCAGAGGACGGCAGAAAGGAACCGGGACACTTCAATCCAACGCGGCCTTCGCGCGACCCATCACGGCCTCCGGCGCGACGACGCGTGCAGGGCGGAGGCGCCGTCGGATCGCCCTCAGCAGATGAAGCACACCTCCACGCGCCCACAGGAGCGCCGGAAAATTCGACAGACGACGCGACGTATCGCCTCTCCGGAGAATCGAATCTACCAGACACCTGCGGCGAGCGCGTCGAGCGCGGCCCTGCAAGGAACCATCCGGTCCGGAATCGTGGCTCGCCGGTCTGCAAGCTCAGAGCGACGGAGTGGGGGGCGCGTGGTGAGCGATGAAGAGGGAGTGGTGCCCGTGCACTGCGGTGAGGTCATCGCAGACCGCTACCGGGTCGAGCGGCCTCTCGGCATCGGGGGGATGGGGGCCGTCGTCGCGGCGCGGCACCTGTCGCTGGGCGAGCTGGTGGCCGTCAAATTCATGCGGCCGGAGCACTGCGGCAACGCGGCGCTGCTGAGGCGGTTCCAGCGCGAGGCGCGCGGGATGTTCCGGATGAAGACGGAGCACGTGCCGCGGATCTACGACCTGGGCGCGCTCGCCCCGAGGCCGGGGATCGCGCTGCCGGTGCCGTACATCGTGATGGAGCACCTGTCGGGCAACGATCTCCGCTCGATCCTGGAGCGCCGCGGGCGGCTGCCGGTCGACGAGGCGGCGGAGTACGTCCGTCAGGCCTGCGTTGCCCTGACCGAGGCGCACGCGCTCGGGATGGTGCACCGGGACCTCAAGCCCGCGAACCTGTTCCTGACGTACCGGACCGACGGCACGCCGCTGCTCAAGGTGCTCGACTTCGGCGTCGCGAAGTTCATGAGCGCGAAGCCGGAGCACGACGGGCTCGAGATGACGACGGCGCGGTCGGTCATGGGCTCCCGCCGCTACATGGCGCCGGAGCAGATGCTGACGCCCAAGGACATCGATCTGCGCGCGGATCTGTGGGCGCTCGGGGTCGTGCTGTACCAGCTCGTGAGCGGCACGCTGCCGTTCGGCGCGGAGACGCTGGAGCAGTTCGTGCTGGTCGTGTCGGAGAAGGCGCCCCGGCCGCTCCGGAGCGCGTGCGCCGATCTGCCCGAGGGGTTCGAGGAGATCGTGATGCGCTGCCTCGAGAAGGACCGGACGCGCCGCCCGGCCTCGGCCCGCGAGCTCGCCGCCGCGCTCGCGCCGTTCGCGCTGCGCGGAGCGCCCGACGCGACGCTGCCCACGGGGGTGCACCGTACCCAGCCGACGTTCACGTGGCTGGACGACGGGCCGCCCACGACCGCCGCGCGGCCGCCCACGGCGTCCGCTCGGCCGGCCGCGGCCTCCGTTCGGCCGCCCACGACGGCCTCCGGGCCGGCCGAGACGAGGCGCGAGGGCCGCCGCCCCAGGCGAACCTGGCTGGCGGCCACGGCCGGCGCGGTCTCCGCGAGCGCCACGCTGGCCGCGATCCTCCTGTCGCCCGGGTGGCCGCGGGCGGCGGGGTCGACCTGGGCCGACGGCGCCGGCGCGCAGCACCTCGCGGGCGTGCCGCAGGGGCTCGCCGCGGAGCCGAAGGGGAACGCGGTGGCATCCAGGTCGTTCCAGGGGCCCGATGACGCGGCCGAAGGTGCGCCGCACGACGGCGCAGCCAGCGCGTGCGAAGCGCCCCAGGCCGACGCCAGAGGCGCGCGCCCGGCCGCGCGCAGCGGGGCCGGCGCCGTCCTGTCCACGAGGACCGCGCCGCCCGCGCGGGCGAACGCGGGGAGTCCGCAGCGCGCGCCGGCGCGCGGGGTGCACGCGTCCGGGTCCTCACCGGCGCCCGCCGCTGGCGCCGCGGTGCGGACGGCGGCGAATACGCCGGCGCCCGTCCGGGGCGCGGCGGCAGGCGCGCCGTCCCTCGTGACAGCGCCCGGCAGCGGCGCTGAAGCGGCGACGCCGCCGGGCGCGCCGGACAGCCCGTGGTGATCGCCATGCCCCGAGGAGCCCTGCCGAAGATCCCCTGCTGCTCGCGCCCGCGCGGGCTCACGTCCGCCCTCGCGGCCCTGTCGCTGTGGCTCGCGCCTGCGGGCGGCCAGGCCGGCGAGCCCGGTCCGGCGCAGTCCGACACGGCACAGACGAGCCCCAACCTGGCACAGCCCAACCCGGGACAGGCCATCCCCAACCCGGGACGGCTCAACCCGGGACAGGCCATCCCCAACCCGGGACGGCTCAACCCGGGACAGGCCATCCCCAACCCGGGACAACCCAACCTGGGACAGCCCCCCCTGGAGCAGCCCAGACCCAACCCGGGACAGCCGGGCGGACACAAGGAGCAGGTGCTCGCGCTCTATCAGGCCGCGACGCGCCTGCTCGAGGCGGGCCGCATCGCCGAGGCGTGCGCCATGCTCGAGCAGGGCCGGACGCTCGATCCGACCGCCCTCAACCTCCTCCTGCGGCTCGGCGAGTGCCTCGCGCGCACAGGCAGGACCGCGGGCGCCTGGAACGTCTTCAGCGAGACCGCGGCCATCGCGAAGAGCGCGGGAGACCCCCGCGCCGCGCGCGCGGCCGCGCTCGCGGCGGCGCTCGAGCCGCGGCTCTCGCGGATGGCGATCGCCGTGCCCCCCGGGAGCGCCGCGCCGGGGCTCGAGATCCGACGCAACGGCGTGCTGCTCCTGCCCTCCCAGTGGGGCCAGGCGCTCCCGGTCGACCCGGGGACGCACACGATCGAGGCGCAGGCGCCTGGCAGGAAGCGCTGGTCGGTCGAGCGCGTCGTCCCGCCCGACGGCGCGGGCGTCGTCATCGACGTGCCCCTCCTCCTGGCGCAAGAGCCGCCCCCGCGCGCGCTCGCCGCCGCGCCGAAAGGCCAGAGGACGCAGGCGCCTCCCGCCCTGCCGCTCGACGACCGCGGAGGCGGCGCCGGCGCAGGGCGCGCGCAGCGCGTGATCGCGCTCGTGACCGGCGGCGCCGGCCTCGTCGGGCTCGGCCTTGGCGCGGTGTTCGGCGTCGAGGCGATCGCCCGCAGGGACGCCTCGAACAGCGGCCACTGCGACGCGCGGAGCCGCTGCGACGCCGTCGGGGTCTCGCTGCGCGAGGACGCGCAGGAGGCCGGCACCGCCTCGACGATCGCCTTCTCGACCGGCACCGCCGCGCTGCTCGCGGCCGGCCTGCTCCTCTGGACGGCCCCGCCCAGCGCCGCCGGCCCGCCCTCGCGCCGCGCCACGGCGGCGGCCGCCGCCGGCCCCGGCGGGTTCTCCCTCGTCGTGGGCGGGAGTTATTGACGTGGGCGCGCGCGGCTCGGCCGGGTTCGGCCCGCGGTTCACCCTCGTGGCGCTCGGCTGCGCCGGCTGCAACGCGCTGCTCGGGCTCGAGGACGGCATCCTCGTGGACGAGGGCTGCCCGCCGCTCTCGACCATCGCCTGCTACAGCGGGCCGCCGGCGACCGAGGGGGTCGGCGCCTGCCAGACCGGCCTCATGCGGTGCAACGCCGCCGGCGACGGCTACGGCCCCTGCGAGGGCGAGGTCACGCCTGCGCCGGAGCGCTGCGGCAACGCGGCCGACGACGACTGCGACGGCGCGATCGACGAGGCGGACGGCGACGGCGGCCGGCCCGAGGATCCCGCGGCCGACGGCGGCAGCGCCGTCTGCGCCTGCGCCCCCGGAACCTTCGAGCCGTGCCCGTACGGAGGGCCGCCGGGCACGGTGGGCATCGGCGCGTGCCGCGCCGGCCGGCGGACGTGCGGGCTCGACAGCCGGTGGGGCGCCTGCGCCGGCGAGGTCACGCCGCGGGTCGAGGACTGCACGACGCCGGTCGACGAGGACTGCAACGGCGGATGGGACTGCGGCGCGGTGCTCCCCGGCGGACCGCTCGGCGCCCTCCTCGGCGGCGCGGGCCAGGAGCGGGCGCGCGCGCTCGCGGCGGGCCTCGGCGGCTCCGCGATCCTGGGCGGCGAGTTCGCGGGCTCCCTCGATCTCGGCGCGGGGCAGATCCCAACCTTCGCCGAGCAGGACATCTTCGTCGCGCGGCTCGATCCGGGCGGCAACGTGGCGTGGATGCGTCGGCTCGTCACCGAGGGGCGAGGCTCGCTGCAGGCGCTCGCGGTGGATCCCGAGGGCAATGTCGCGATCACGGGCGAGCTCGTGGGGAAGATGAACGACGTGGGGCTCACGGCCGACGCGCCGCTGGGGTTCGTGATCAAGCTGAACGCCTTGGGCGAGCCCCAGTGGAGCGCGGTGCTCCCCGGCAGCCCGCAGGACATCGCGGCCTCGGCGCGGGGCGAGTTCGTCGTGGTGTCGACGCTGATGGACCCCGGCGGGACCGACGTGGCGGTGGCCGAGCTCGACACGTCGGGCGAGCTGCTCTGGAGGCGGGAGTTCCGCGGCGCGGGGAACCAGGAGCCGACGGGTGTGGCGGTGGACCCGCGCGGGGATGTGGTCATGACAGGGACCTTCGACGGCGAGCTCCAGCTCGGCGACAGCGCGCCCCGGCTCCTGTCCAGGGGGATGAGCGACGTGTTCCTTGCCAAGCTCGACGAGCGCGGCGAGCACATCGCGTCGCTGGCCTTCGGAGACGGCCGCCAGCAGCGCGGCGGCGACATCGAGATCGGGCCGGACGGCGCGATCGCGCTGAGCGGGACCTTCGCGGGGATCCTCGATCTGGGCGGCGGCGAGCTGTTCTCGGAGGGGATGTCGGCGTTCGTGGCCGAGCTCGGGCCCGCGCGACAGCACCGCTTCAGCCTGGCTTACCCCGCGGAGCGGCCGCCGCGCCTCGCGCTCGAGGCGGACGGCGGGCTCGTCCTGGCGGGCGACGTCGATGGCCCGACCCACCTCGGCGGGGGGCCGCTCGACGGCGGCGGCAGCGACATCGTCGTGGCGCGGTTCGACGCCGGGGGGCGCCACGTCTGGAGCAAGCGGCTCGGCCCGGGCGCCGGGAGCAGCCGCGGGCGCCGGTCCGCGGCGGGGGTCGTGTCGTTCGTGGACCGCGGCCACGTCCTGCTCGCCGGGACCGTGGAGGGCAGCGTGGACCTCGACGGCGCCACGGCGCGGTCGACCTGGTCCGACATCCTGATGGTGCGGCTCTCGCCGTAGGGCGCCGGCGATCCCTGGCAGGCTCGCGTCCGGCAGGACCGCTCATCGCAGGGGGCGCTCGGCGCGCGCCCCTCGAGGGTCGCTGGCAGGACGGTACGCGACAAAACAGGACAGGCGATCTCGACGAGATCGCCTGTCCTGCCCGGCCGGCTCGGATCACCTCAGGATCGATGGCGCACGACGCCGGCACGGCGCCTGAGAGCCATCACGGGCAGGTGTTCTGGCACTCGAGGTACGGGCTGCACGCCGCATCGTCTTCGCAGGCGGCCGCGAGGGCCTCGATGCAGGCATCCTCCGCGGCCTCGAGGAGGTCATTCAGGCACGACAGGCAGTCGGCGTTGTTCGCGTCCAGGTTGATGGTGCCGTCATCGTTGCAGACGTCGCTCGTGGCATCGGTGGTATCGCACACGCTGGCGCACGCGGCGTCAGCCGCGCAACCACACTGCTGGAACCCGTGAATCGCGAGGGCCTCCAGCTCGTCCGCGTACGTCTCATCACAGCAGTCCAAGCACTCGTCTTCGGACCCGGCGTCGGCGCACACCTCGCCCCCGCCCGTGCCCGCGCCGCCCTCGCCCGTCCCGCCTGATCCGCCCTCGCCCGTGGTGGCCGACGACGTGGCGGTGGTCGAGCCCGAGCCGCCCGCGCCGCCGTCGCCGCTCGTGTCGCCATTACCGCTCGTGACCGTACAGGCCGCCATCATACCCACGCTGATCAGGATCGCTGCGAAACCAAGAGCTTTCATGAATCCACCTCCAGACGAGTAGGGTCGCGCCGCGCGGCTCGTAACTCGGCACTACACGTCGAGCGACGTCGCCGGGCCACGCTTCCTGTGCACTTCAACGCCACCGTCGGCGCCGGGCGCTGTTCCTACACCAGAATTTTACGTGATGGTATCTGCTTCGTGCCTACAGCTGCGCCGCTGCGCCCCGAGCGGCCGCGCGAGGAGCACGCATGTCTCTGCACAATGTGCGCGCAATCCACCGGGACAGATCGGTTGTCAGCAGTTTTCTGCAACAGGAGCAGACCCTAGCACAGGGCCGGTGCGGGAGATCAAGCGGCTCCGCGTGAATAACTTGCTCCAGGGGAACGCGCTGGGCATGCGGGCGACCTCAGCGGCAACTGTGAGACAGGAGGCGCCCACCAGAGCTCGCTGGTGGCCTGTCGCGCTCCGAACGATCGAGATCTCGATGGAGGCGGCGGCGAGCTCTCGGCCCTTTTGCCTGCGCGGGCGGTGTTACGAGCCGCCCGCGGCGCGCCGCATGGCGCAGTCGAGGTCGCCTTTGCAGGGGTCGCCCGCTGCACGCGCGCCGCCCGGGCTCGCCGGCGGCGCGGCGGCAGCCGGTCCACTGCTCTGCGTGGCGCGCTTCGCCGACGCCTTGCCCCCGGCAGCGGGGGCGGCGGGTGGGGCCTTCGCCCCGCGCTCGCGCGTCTTGTCGCCCTTCTTCTTGGCCGGAGGCGCCTCGGCGGGCGCGGCCGCGGCCTTTGCCTCCACCTTCGGCAGCTGCGCCAGCGCCGCGCTCGCCGCGTGCCGCACGCCGGGCTGCGCGGCCGCCTGGAGCGTCTCGCGCGGGGCGCCGAGCCACACCGCGCTGGCGATGACCGCCGCCCCGAGGGCGCCCGCGATTCCGTACCGCACGCCCGCCGCCCGCCGCGCGCGCGGCGGGCGCAGGTCGATCGGGACCTCGGAGGGCACGGGCGTGAGATCCGGCGGCCTGAACGCCGGCAGCTCGGAAGGCACGCCGAACGGAAAGATCTCCAGGTAGCTGCTGCGCTCTCCGTCGCCTGCGGCGGCCCCGTGGCTATCCGCCATCCCGGAGCCCCTCGCGCCGTGATCGGCCCGCGCGCCGCTCCTGGCGGAGGCGTCCTTCTCCACCGCGAGCAGCGCGCTCAGGGAGATCACCACCGAGTTCTCGTCCCGCGGCCCGGCTGCGACGCCGTCCGGCGCCGCTCCGCCGCTCGTGGATCGACCATCCGTCTCGCCCGGCAAGTGATTCGTGCTTCTCATACGCTCCACCCCGCCTGCCCTCCGTCTCGACCGAGCACAGGGCGCAGACAGCATCTATCAGTGTACTCGCCATTTGCCGCTCTTGATACAAGTTTTTTACTGCACTGGAGAGCGCACCTGGTCGTAACTGTTCGCCACAGCTCGCAAGAGCGCCGGAGCTCGCAGCGCTCGTGCGCGCAGCGGCCAGAGCGCCCCACACCGTGTCGGCTCAAGCGACATCGGGCGTGAAGACCCCGGGCGAGGCCGCGCGTGCGCGCCCAGCGGCCCCGCGCGTCGCCCTCGCCGTCGCGTGCGGTGCATCACACCGGAGCCGCAACCGGGGCGAAAACTCGAGCGAAACGAGAACAACGATGGATCCGCTCGACGCGCTTTGTGGTCAGAAATCCAAACGGCCTGCGGAAAACGCACGGCGCCTGCCGGCCGGGCGACATTTCACGTCGACGAAACCTCGACGAAACATGGCACTCGGCATAAGGCCTTTCACCACGACGTCGTGTGGCTGGCCCTTGTCCGGGGACCGCGTTCTGCTGTGCAGGGCGTCCATCGGGTGTGTCCAGCCGGGAGTCTCCACTGGCCGGCTCCCGAACTCCCAACGGCTCTTGTGCAGTCGAATCGCCGCGCCGCGTCGATGCAGGGCATTGGACGCGCCCTCGGCACCCAAGGAGGATGCGTTGAATATGTACACGTCTGGGTTGGACGTTGAGGATCGGCCGGCTGCGGGCACCTCTCGGCGTCGGGCGCTCTGCGTCGCGATGGCGGCGCTCGCCGGCGCGGCCGTGCTCTCTGCCTGCGGCAAGGCGAACGACGAGGCTCCGGCGCCCGGGACGACGCCCGTGGCGCCCGCCTCGGACAGCGGCTCCATCAAGGTCGGCGTGCTCCACTCGCTGAGCGGCACCATGTCGATCAGCGAGGTGGCCGTGAAGGACGCGACGCTGCTCGCCATCGAGGAGATCAACAAGGCCGGCGGCGTGCTCGGCAAGCAGCTCGTGCCCGTGGTCGAGGACGGCGCCAGCGACTGGCCCACGTTCAACGAGAAGGCCAGGAAGCTCGTGCAGCAGGACGCCGTGGCGGTCGTGTTCGGCGGCTGGACCAGCGCCAGCCGCAAGGCGATGCTGCCCTCGTTCGAGGAGCTGAACGGCCTGCTCTTCTACCCGGTCCAGTACGAGGGGCTGGAGCAGTCGCCCAACATCTTCTACACCGGCGCCGAGCCGAGCCAGCAGATCGTCCCCGCGGTCGACTACCTGCTCGAGAAGGGCAAGAAGCGCATTTACCTGCTCGGCTCCGACTACGTCTTTCCGCGCACGGCCAACAAGATCATCAAGGCTCAGCTCGCGGCGAAGGGCGGTGAGCTCGCCGGCGAGGAGTACCTGCCGCTCGGCGGGACGGAGGTCAGCACGATCATCACGAAGATCAGCGCGGCAAAGCCCGACGCGATCTTCAACACGCTGAACGGCGACAGCAACGTGGCGTTCTTCAAGCAGTTCAAGGACGCCGGCTACACCGCCGACAAGCTGCCGGTCCTCTCGGTGAGCGTCGCCGAGGAGGAGGTGCGCGGCATCGGCGCCGACAACATCGCCGGACACCTCGTCTCGTGGAACTACTACCAGACCACGGACACCCCCGAGAACAAGAAGTTCGTCGACGCGTACAAGGCCAAGTACGGCGCCGCGCGCGTCACGGACGACCCCATCGAGGCGGGCTACTTCGGGGTCTACCTGTGGAAGATGGCCGTCGAGAAGGCGAAGTCGACCGAGGTCGCCAAGGTGAAGGAGGCCGTGAAGGCGGGAGGCATCGAGTACAACGCGCCCGAGGGCCTGGTCCGGCTCGACGGCAAGAACCAGCACACCTGGAAGACGGTCCGCATCGGCGCGGTCCGGAAGGACGGCCTCATCGACGAGGTGTGGAGCTCGGGCAAGCCGGTCCAGCCGGATCCGTACCTGAGCGCGTACCCCTGGGCGAAGGAGCTGGCCGCCAAGTAGAGCGGCGCGAGCGCGAAGCCCGGATCACGGAGCCGCGGCGGGCGCGGGGCCTCGTCGGGATGCCCTCCGCGCCTCCGCGGCCCGAACCTCACTGTGCGCGGCGTCTCGATCGGTTGGGTGCTCTAGAATGAACGAAGTTCTCCTCCACGCCTTCAACGGCCTGAGCCTGGGCTCGATCCTCCTGCTCATCTCGATGGGCCTCGCGTTCTCCTTCGGGCTCATGAACGTGATCAACATGGCCCACGGCGAGTTCATCATGGCGGGGGCCTACACGACGTACGTCATCGGGCACCACGTCGCGCCGCTCGTCGGGGGGACCGAGGCCGGGCTCTGGTTCCTGCTCGCGCTGCCGGCCTCGTTCCTCGTGGCCGGCGTGCTCGGGCTCGTGCTCGAGCTCACGATGGTCCGCTTCCTCTACGGCAGGCCGCTCGACACGCTGCTCGCCACGTGGGGGGTCGGGCTCGTGCTGCAGCAGGCCGCGCGGAGCCTGTTCGGCGCGTCCAACGTGCAGGTCTCGAGCCCCTCGTGGCTGAGCGGCGGCGTGGCGCTGTCGGGCGGCGTGCAGCTGCCTTACAAGCGGGTCTTCCTCATCGCGCTCGTGATCGCGTGCATCGTCGCGGTCTACACGTACCTGCACCGCTCCGCGGGCGGCAGGCGGCTGCGGGCCGTCATGCAGAACCGCGAGATGGCCTCGTGCCTCGGCGTCCGCGCGCGCCGGGTCGACGCCGCCACGTTCGCGCTCGGCGCCGGGCTCGCCGGGATCGCGGGGTGCGCGCTGACGCAGCTCGGCTCGATCGGGCCGTCGCTCGGGACGAACTACATCGTCGACGCCTTCATGGTGGTCATCCTCGGGGGCCTCGGGCGGCTGCCTGGCACGGTGGTGGCCGCGCTCGTGATCGGCGTCGCGAACACGCTGCTCGAGCTCTCGACGACGGCGTCGCTCGGCAAGGCGCTCGTGTTCGCGCTGGTGATCGCCTTCTTGCAGTGGCGTCCGACAGGCCTGCTCGCCCTGCGCACACGATAGGAGAGGACACGGACATGGCCCCTCGAGACTCTGCCCTTCGCACCTTCGTCTGGACCTGGGGAGCGCCGCTCGCCGTCGCGCTGCCGCTCCTCGTCGCGCCGCTCGTGCTCTCCGATTTCCGCCTGAACCTGCTCGGCAAGTTCCTCACGTACGCCATCGTCGCCCTGGGGCTCGATCTCATCTGGGGCTACGGCGGGATGCTGAGCCTCGGGCAGGGGCTCTTCTTCGGCCTCGGCGGCTACGCGATGGCGATGTACCTGAAGCTGGAGACGTCCGGCTCGCGCCTGCCCGATTTCATGAGCTGGAGCGGCCTCGAGGCGCTGCCGCTCTTCTGGGAGCCGTTCCGCTCGCCGGTCGTGGCCCTCTGCGCCGTCGTCCTCCTGCCGATGGCGGTCGCGTCCGCGGTGGGTTATCTCGTCTTCCGGAGCCGCGTCCAGGGGGTCTATTTCTCGCTGATCACCCAGGGCCTCACGCTGATCGCGTCGATCCTCTTCATCGGCCAGCAGGCGGTGACGGGCGGCACGAACGGGATCACGAACCTGAAGACGATCTTCGGCTTCGCGCGGGGGGCGACCGGGACGCAGACGGTGCTCTATTTCGTGACGCTCTTCTGCCTCGGGTCGCTCTATCTCCTGTGCCGGAAGCTCACCCAGTCACGCTTCGGGCGCCTGCTCGTGGCGATGCGGGACGACGAGAACCGGGTGCGCTTCCTCGGCTACAACCCGGTCACGCTGAAGACGCTTGTGTTCGCGCTGTCGGCGGGCATGGCGGGCATCGCGGGCGCGCTGTTCGTCTGCCAGGTCGGCCTCATCTCGCCCTCCTCGATGGGCGTGATCCCGTCGGTCGAGATGGTGACCTGGGTGGCTGTCGGCGGGCGCGGCACGCTGATCGGCGCGGTCGTCGGGGCGATCCTGGTCAGCCTGGGCAAGAGCGCGCTGAGCGAGTCGTACCCCGAGGTGTGGCAGCTCGGCTTCGGCGCGCTCTTCGCGGCGTCGGTCATGCTGCTCCCGAAGGGCGTCTCGGGCTTCCTGCAGCGGCACGCCGCGAAGCTCTCGCGCCGCAACACGGGCGGCGCGGCGGGGCCGGCGGGCGGGGATGAGGTCGACCCGGCGGCGGGCCCAGAGGCGCCGGCGACGACCGGCCGCTGAGGGGGAGGCGCGGAGATGAGCGGAAGCAAGCACGGAAGCGCGCACGGGAACGAACGCGGAGACGAGGAGAGGAGCAGCGCGATGAGCCGCGGCAACATCGTCGAGGTCCAGCGGGTGACGGTGAGCTTCGACGGCTTCAAGGTGCTGGACGAGCTCGACTTTTCCATCCAGCGCGGGGAGCTCCGGTTTTTGATCGGGCCGAACGGCGCGGGGAAGACGACGCTGCTCGACATCCTGACCGGCAAGACGAAGCCGTCGAGCGGACGTGTTGTGTTCCACGGAGGTGGGGAGTCCGGACAGGAGGCCGTGGAGGTGAATCGCCTGCCGGAGCACGCCCTCGTGCGGCTCGGGATCGGGCGGAAGTTCCAGACGCCGGCGGTGTTCGGGAGCCTCACGGTGCTCGAGAACCTGGAGGCGGCGATGGGCTTCCGGGAGAGCGCGCCGGGGCTGCTCCGCGGGCTGTCGGCGCCGCAGGAGAGGGAGATCTCCGAGACGCTCGATCGCGTCGGGCTCCGGCGGCGCGCGGACGTGCGGGCCGCGGTGCTCGCGCACGGGGAGCGGCAATGGCTGGAGATCGGCATGCTGCTCGTGCAGCAGCCGAAGCTGCTGCTGCTCGACGAGCCGGTGGCGGGGATGACCCGGCGCGAGCGCGACCGCACGGGGGAGCTCGTCCAGGAGATCGCGAAGCAGCGGTCGGTGCTGGTGGTGGAGCACGACATGGAGTTCGTGCGGCGCTACGCGAGCACGGTGACGGTGCTGCACGCCGGCAGGCGGCTGTGCGAGGGGCCCGTCGAGGAGGTCCAGGGCAACGCGCAGGTGATCGAGGTCTACCTCGGGCGGGCGCACGACGCTGGGCGCGCGCGGGGCGGGGCCAAGGCGGCGGCCGAGGCTCAGGCGGAGGAGCGGTAGCAGCATGCTGGTTGTCGAGGATCTCGCGGTCTATTACGAGGAGAGCTGCATCCTGTCGCAGGTCAGCCTGGACGTGGCGCCAGGGCGGGTGTCGTGCCTGCTGGGCCGCAACGGGGTCGGCAAGACGACGCTGCTCAAGGCGATCATGGGCGTGCTGAAGCCGCGGCGCGGCAAGGTGACGCTCGACGGGGCGGACCTCACGGCGAGGTCGCCGAGCGACAGGGCGCGCGCGGGGATAGGTTATGTGCCGCAGGGGCGAGGCATCTTCCCGTACCTGACGGTGCGAGAGAACCTGCTCATGGGCTTCGAGGCGAAGAGCGACCCGACGCCGAGCCCGGCGGCGCTGGACGAGATGATGGAGATGTTCCCCATCCTGAAGAAGTTTCACGCGCGGGCGGCAGGGACGCTGAGCGGCGGGCAGCAACAGCAGCTCTCGCTCGCGCGCGTGCTGCTGAGGAAGCCGAAGCTGCTCTTGCTCGACGAGCCGACGGAGGGGATCCAGCCGTCGATCATGCAGGAGATCGGGGAGGTGATCAAGGGGCTCGGCCAGAAGGGGGATATGGCGATATTGCTCGTCGAGCAGTTCCTGGATTTCGCGCTCTCGACGGCGAGCGAGTACTTCATCATGGATAACGGCGGGATCGTGCGGCGGGGGAGCGTGGCGGAGTTCGACGACGAGATCGCGAGGGATTTTTTGGCAGTGTGAGGGGGTGATGCCGGGCTGCCCGGCCCTGGGAGAGGGTGTTCGGGGCGTGGCGCTGTGCGGGGGCGCCGTCGAGCCGGCCACGAGGCTGCGCGCCGGGCGTCGCCCCTACCGGGCCCGGGGACCGCGCGGAGAGCACACGCCTGGCTCGCGCGGCAGAGCACGTTCCCGCTCATGCGCCGCGGTGGACGGCCGCGGAGCGACGGCGGTAGGTGAACACATGGCGAAGAGGAAGCGCGCGACGTGGCTGTGGGCGGCGTGGGCTCTCGCGGCGGGCGGGTGTGCGACGCTGGCACGGCCGGAGAACGACGTCGTGGCAGGCAGCCATGGCGGGGGCGGGACCGGAGCGGAGACGGGCACCGGAGGCGAAGCAGGCGGCGGAGGGCATGCCGCTGCCGGAGGGGAGGCAGGCGGCGGGACCGGCGATGTTGCGGGCACCGGCGGGAGCGGGGGAACTGGAGGTGGGGAGGAGTGCACGCCCGGCGGGAGAGAGTGCGTCGGGCAGACCTGCGTCGAGGGGAAGTGCACTGGGGAGTGCAGCCCGGAGGACGTACGCTGCTCGGGGAACCGCCCGCAGCGGTGCGATGCGCGCGGCGCGTGGGAGGACGCGGAGCCGTGCCCTGCGGCAGCGCCCGTGTGCCGTGAAGGGACTTGCATGATGCAGCCGAGCTGTGACGGACTGGCCGAGACATGCGGGCCGAGCGGCGACGAAAGCTGCTGCGCGCGCAGGGAGGTGATACCCGGCGGCACGTTCGACCGGGACAACGATCCAGCGTATCCAGCGACGGTGAGCGGGTTCGTGCTGGATCGGTTCGAGGTGACGGTAGGGCGGTTCCGGCAGTTCGTGAAGGCGTATCCAGAGAGCAAGCCCGCGCCGGGAGCGGGGGCGCACCCGCTGATCGCGGGGAGCGGGTGGAATGAGAACTGGACGTACGAGCTGCCCATGGACGCAGAGGCGCTCAAGGATGCGGTGATATGCAGCTCAGGCTATAGGACGTGGACGGTCGAGGCCGGTGACCGGGAGCACCTGCCGATGACCTGCCTGACCTGGTATGAGGCGTTCGCGTTCTGCGCGTGGGACGGGGGCCGGTTGCCGACAGAAACCGAGTGGAACTACGCGGCGGCCGGTGGAGACGAGCAGCGCGAATATCCTTGGTCGAATCCGGCGAGCTCGACCACGATCGATGACAGTTATGCCGTGTATGGCTGCATGGGGAATGGGGATGCATCCGACGACTGTGGGGTCAACGATATCCAGGCCGTCGGGTCGCGATCGCCGAAGGGCGATGGGAGGTGGGGGCAGGCGGACCTGGCCGGGAACATCTGGGAGTGGGTTCTGGACTCGTACGTAGACCACCCGTCCGAATGCAATGATTGTGCTAAGTTGACGAACCCCTCTCTCCGTGCGATCCGGGGCGGGGGCTGGTTCTACGACGCGTCGGGCCTGCTCTCTTACCGCCGCTACGACGGCACCCCGTGGTACCGCTCTCACGTCGGGGTCCGGTGCGCGAGGACACTGTAGCCAGCCGGTCTGACGATCGCAGTGCGTGACACTTCAGTCGGCCAGCGCCAGAAGGAAGACCGATGGCCAGCGTGCAGCGCATGACTGCGCCAGGGATGGGTCTGCATCCGGCGTGTGTGGGCTCCGCGACGCGGCCGCGCCCCTGGACGCCGGCGGGATCGATCTCCGGGTCGTCGGAGCGAGCGAACCGCCGCAGCAAGTCCTCGCGGGTGTACTGTGGCATCGGCAAGTATTCTAGCATAGAGATCCCCCATTCCACATCCCGCCGCGATGCCACCCACCGGGCGAGCTCGTCGAGGGCCCTTCCTGAGCGAGCGACCAGGAACGGCACCAGCTCGTCGCGCAGCGGCAGCTCGTTGGCCGCGATCCAGAGGAACTGAAACGGCGAGGGCCCGACGCGGTAACAGCCAGGGGCGAACCGCCCCAGCGTGCGGACGGAGTGCAGCCACGACGGCAGGTGGGGAGCGACGACCCAGAGCGGCTCCTCACCCATCCAGGGTGGCTCGCGCTCCTCGATGCGTTCGATCGCGCGCGCCAACCTGCGCAGCGTCGCACGCTTGATCTCCCCGATGCCGACGTGGTCGCCGGCCATCTTGATCTCGATGAGCACCTCGTCGTGGTCGCGAGCGGCGGTCCGACGCGATGGGTGCAATGGGGTGTAATGGGGTTTAACAGAGCAACAGAGCGCGCGGAGCAGCGTGACAGGCCTCACCCGGGCATCTACGCGGACCGCGGGGAGCGCGCAGCAGGGCGCGACCGGTCGCGCATCGCGGTCGCGGTGGACAGCGGCTATGCAGCGGCTGTAGGAGAAGATATGGCGAAGAGGAAGCGCGCGAGATGGCTGTGGGCGGCGTGGGCTTTCACTGCGGGCGGGTGTGCGGAGCTGGCGGGGCTCGAGGACGGCTATTACGTGCTCGAAGAGGGCAGCGGCGGAGCTGGGGCCGGCGAGGCGACAGGCGGCGGGACGGGAGGTGTCGCGGGCACCGGCGGCAGCGGGGGAGCTGATGGTGGGATGGCAGGTGTCGCGGGCACCGGCGGCAGCGGGGGAGCCGGTGGCGGCGAGGAGTGCACGCCCGGCGGGGACGAGTGCGTCGAGGGAACGTGCGTCGAGGGGACGTGTGTTGTGCTCCCGAGCTGCACCGGACTGGCCGAGACGTGCGGGCCGAACGGCGACGAGAGCTGCTGCTCGACCGCGGAGGCGGTGCCCGCGGGGAGGTTCTACCGGAGCAACGATACGAGCTATCCAGCGACGGTGAGCGGCTTCCTGTTGGATCGGTTCGAGGTGACGGTGGGGCGGTTCCGCAGGTTCGTGGGAGCGTATCCCGGGAGCAAGCCCACGCCGGGCGCGGGGGCGCACCCGCGGATCGAGGGGAGCGGGTGGAACGCGGACTGGGCGAGCAACCTGCCCGAGACTGCGGCGGAGCTGACGGCGGCCGTGAAGTGCCACGACGAGTACCAGACGTGGCGGGACACGGACGAGGGGACCGAGCACCTGCCGATGAACTGCCTGAGCTGGTACGTGGCGTTCGCGTTCTGCGCGTGGGACAAGGGCCGGCTCCCGACGGAGGCGGAGTGGAACTACGCGGCGGCGGGGGGAGACGAGCAGCGGGAGTATCCGTGGTCGAATCCGGCGGGCTCGACGGCAATCGATGTCAGTCACGCGGTGCATGACTGCACCGGGGATGAGTCTGCTCCGGGATCGTGTGCGTTCAGCGACATCCTGCCGGTCGGATCGAGGTCGCCAGCAGGAGATGGAAAGTGGGGACAGGCGGACCAGGCAGGGAGCCTGTGGGAGTGGGTCCTGGATGGGTACGGAGACTACCCAGAAGAGTGCGACGATTGCGCCACGACGACCCCCACGATGTACCGTGCGTTCCGCGGCGGCGGCTTCAGCCTCGGTGCGCCGTCCCTGCTGTCGTCCGGTCGCAGCTACGGCGTCCCATCGGATTACGGCAACGGCGTCGGGGTCCGGTGCGCGAGGACGCCATAGCGGACCGGCACGGCGATCGCAGCGAGTTTTACATCACTGTCCCCCGCATCGGATCCCGCACGGCGATGGACCGAGGCAGCGGGCTGCAATAGGAGACGATATGGATCGGAGACACAAATATTGATTAATGTATCACTTCCATTGAAACATGATCCTTGACCCCTTGTTCGAGCACGGATCCCCGCCGATGTCGGGCGATGCGTGCTCATGCGGCTCGCCCGCACCCTCCGCTGCGTCTCCGAGGCCCAGCACCTCGACTTCGCCCGCAAGCGCGACGAGCTCGGCAGCTCAGCTCGGCATGTCGAGCACGTCAGCGAGGGAGTTTGCGCTGAGCACCCGCTCGGCCCACTGCTCGAGCGCGGCGCTTTCGGCCGCCTCGATGCGGGCCACGGCGGCATCCGGCAGCTCGCCGAAGCGAGCGCGGAGCTGCCGCAGGAGCGCGGCACGCTCTCCTTCGAGGCGCCCTTCTCGGCGGCCCTGGTCGCGCCCCTGCGCGACGTGCTTCTTGGCGAAATCGCTCTGGTATTCGTAGCCCTTCACCATCGACTCCAGGGCCCGCCGGGCCGTATCGTCCAGGGAATTTAGCACGAGATCGCCGTAGAACCTGGCCCTGTCCTCATCGAGCTCGCGGATGGCGGGCAGGACGGCGGCGGCGATGTTCGCGCCCTGCTCGCCAGCGCCATGCGTGAGGGCGGAGAGGATGGCGCGCTCGGGGCGTCGGGCCGCCTCGGCGGTGTCTGTCACGCTTGGCACCGCCTGCTGCCCAGCACGGGCGGGCGCATGTCGAGCGTGCGGCGGCGCAGCAGGGAACGCGTGGGAGGACGCGCGTCGGTGGACAGCGGGAGCCGAGCGGCAGTAGGACTGGGCATGGAGAAGCCGAAGGGCGCGAGGTGGCTGTGGGCGGCGTGGGCGGTGACGACAGGCGGATGTGCGCTGGCGGCGGGGCTGGAGGACGGTTATTACGTGCAGAAAGAAGGCAGTGGCGGGAGCGGAACCGGAGCCGAAGCCGGCGCCGGGGGAGCTGGCAGCGGAAGAGGAGGCGCCGGGGGAGCTGGCAGCGGAATGGCAGGCGCCGGGGGAGCTGGCAGCGGGGTGGGAAGCGCCGGGGGAGCTGGCGGCGAGGACGAGTGTGCGCTGGCCGGACAGCGGTGCGTCGGTCAGACGTGCGTCGACGGGAAGTGCACTGGGGAGTGTGGTCCGGAGGACGTGCGCTGCTCGGATGACAATCGCCCGCAGCGGTGCGGAGAGCGCGGGTCGTGGGAGGACGCGGACCCGTGTGGTGCGACGACGCCCGCATGCGACGCAGGGAAGTGCGTGCCACGGAGCTGTGTCGGGCTGGCCGAGACGTGCGGCCCTGACAGCAACGAGAGCTGCTGCGCGACGGGGGAGGCGGTGTCCGGGGGCACGTTCAACCGGGGCAACGACGCAGCGTATCCAGCGACGGTGAGCGGGTTCTTGCTGGATCGGTTCGAGGTGACGGTGGGTCGATTCCGGAAGTTCGTGGAGGCGTATCCCGGGAGCAAGCCGGCGGCGGGAGCAGGTGCGCACCCGAAGATCGCGGGTAGCGGGTGGAATGCGGACTGGGCGAGCAAGCTGCCTGTGGACGCAGCGGCGCTGAAGGCGGCGGTGATGTGCGAATCAGAATACCAGACGTGGACGGATGCAGCGGGTGATCACGAGCGCCTGCCGATGAACTGCCTGAGCTGGTACGTGGCGTTCGCTTTCTGCGCGTGGGATGGGGGCCGTCTGGCGACGGAGGCGGAGTGGAACTACGCGGCGGCGGGAGGAGGAGGCGCGGACGGGCAGCGCGTGTATCCATGGTCGAAACCGGCAGACTCGACGGCGATCGATGCCGATCACGCGGTGTATGGCTGCGGGCCTGACGCCTCGTGCGCCCCCAGCGACATCCAGGCCGTCGGGTCGAGGTCGCCGGGAGATGGGAGGTGGGGACAGGCGGACCTGGCCGGGAACCTGCGGGAGTGGGTTCTGGACTGGTACGCGGAGACGTACCCATCAGGCGACTGCAAAGATTGCGCCAACATGGCCATGGCCTCGTATCGGGTGATCCGGGGCGGGGGCTGGAACGACGTTGCGTCGACCCTGCTCTCTTCCGGCCGCAACTACGACGACTCGTCGGTCCGCACCATCGACGTCGGGGCCCGGTGCGCGAGGACACCGCGGTAACATGGCATCAACTTCGCTCAACGCATCGCTTCCCTTGAAGCTTGATCCTTGAACCCTCCACCCTCGCGTCGCCGCGCCCCTCGGGGTGCGAGGAGCGCCCGCGGCGCCCGCCGCGGGCTCCCCTGGGGCCGAGCCGGCGCGGGTGCAGGCGCGACCGCACCGCCTCCCCCCGCGTCCCACGCGGCGCGCTGCCTCCCGGGGTCGTCACCGGCGGACAGTGGCCCTCCCGTCCCCTTGACGCCGCCCACCCGGCGCGTGAGCCTCGGCTTGTGTCGGTCATCCTTGCGGAGGGGACGGTCTTCGCGCGCCGCTACCGCGTCGTGCGCCTCATCGCCGCCGGCGCGATGGGGGCCGTGCACGAGGTGATTCACCTCGAGACCGAGCGCCGCCGCGCGCTCAAGGTCATGCACGCGCACCTCTTCCAGAGCGAGGAGATGCGCGAGCGCTTCAAGCGAGAGGCGCGCATCGGGGCCAGGGTCGAGAGCGAGCACATCGTCGACGTCTTCGACGCGGGCGTCGACGAGGCGACCGGAATGCCGTTCCTGGTCATGGAGCTCCTGCGCGGCGAGGAGCTCGGCGAGCGGGTCGAGCGCGCCGGCCGCCTGCCGCCCGCCGAGGCCGTCACCTACCTCTACCAGACCGCGCTGGCCCTCGACCGGACCCACGCGGCGAGCATCGTGCACCGCGACCTCAAGCCCGCGAACATCTTCCTGTCGCAGCGCGAGGACGGCTCGGTCCGCGTGAAGATCCTCGACTTCGGCATCGCCAAGCTCGTCGCCGAGGGCTCCACCGCCGCGGGCGCCACGAGCAGCCTCGGCACGCCGATCTACATGCCCCCGGAGCAGTTCCACGGCCGCACGAGGCTCACCGGCGCCGCGGACATCTTCGCGCTCGGCATGATGGCCTATACGCTGCTCGTGGGCGCCTCGTACTGGGATCCCGAGGCGAGCACCGTCGACGGCGTGTTCGCGTTCGCGATGATCGCCGTCGGCGGCCCGCAGGAGCCGCCGGTGCAGCGGGCGCGCTCGATGGGCGTGACGCTGCCGCCGGCCTTCGACGCGTGGTTCGCCCGGGCCACGGCGGTCGATCCCGCGGCGCGGTTCCAGCGGGCCACGGACGCGGTGCGGGCCCTCGGCGAGGTGCTCGGCATCCCCGTCGCCGGCGGCCAGGCGGCGTTCCCGACCGCGCCGTCCTGGCCCGGAACGGCCCCCGCGGCGGCGGCGGTGGCCCCCGCCGCGGCGGCGGTGTCCCCCGCCCTCGTCATGACCGAGCCGGCCCCGGCGGCGGCGATGAGCGCGGGCCCGGAGCGCGACGCGCGCTCGTCCGGTCCGGCGCTCGTGGGGAGCTCGACCGGCGCCGCGATGCTGTCCAGGCCGTCGAGACCGAGCCGCGCCTCCCTCGCCGCGGGGCTTTCGGGGCTCGGGCTCCTCGTGCTGCTGGGCGGCGGCTGGCTCGCGCTGCGCGCCAGCCGCGGCGGTGAGCCGGCGGCGGCTGACGTCACGACGGCGGCAGCGCCCGAGCCGACCCTCGTACCGGCGCCCGCGTCGACGCCCGAGCCGACCCTCGTACCGGCGCCCGCGTCGACGCCCGAACCAACCCTCGTGCCGGCGCCCGCGTCGGCTCCCGCGGCAGCGGAACCGTCCGCCGCGGCGCCGCCTCCTCCCGCCTCGACGACGGCGCCACGCGCGCCGTCCACAGCGGCAGTGCGAGCCTCCACGGCACCCACGTCGACAACGCTCCGCCCGGGTGCGCCGTCGCGGGCCCCCGCCGCCAAGCCATCGCTGTCGGGCCCCAGGCCGCCCTCGAGCGACAAGAAGCCATCCGCGCTGCCGCAAACTACATCGACCTCCCCGTACGGCCGGTATTGAGCTGCACCTCCGCGGCAGCGCCGGCTCGCGCCCTGCGCGCCGAGCTCCACCTCCTCTTGGCCCCGAGTGGTTCGAGCGCCGTCGTGAAGAGCACGGCACGGCGCCCCGTTCCCCTCCCCTTCCTCCCCTTCCCCGCCTTCCCACCTCGCCGTCTTCGTGCTCCAATCCGCCCGCCCACCGCGCCAGTGACCGCGTCTCCCGCTTTCTCCTCACCTGCCGAGTGCCAGCGCATGCCCTCTTGTCTCCGCCGCTCCGCCCCTCTCCTCGCCGCCCTCGGCGTGCTCTCCCTCTCGGCTCCTGCGGCGGCGCAGGACATCGCCGCCGCCGAGGCGCTCTTCGAACGGGGGCTCGCCGACATGCAGGCAGGCCGTTACGAGACGGGCTGCAAGGCCCTCGCCGAGAGCGAGCGCATCGACCCTCAGCCCGGCACGCTCTTCACGCTGGCGTCCTGCGAGGCCCAGTGGGGCCGCATCGCCACGGCGGTCGCGCGCTTCAAGGACTACCTGGCGCGTTTCGATCGGATGACGCCGGCCGAGCAGGCCCGCCAGGGCGAGCGGCCGAAGCTCGCGAGGCAGGAGCGCGATCGGCTCTCGCCCCGGATCCCGAGGCTCGCGCTCTCCTTGCCGCCGGGAGCGCCGGCGGGCACCGTGGTCCAGCGCGACGGCTCCGTGCTGGGCGAGGCCGCGCTGGGCGTCGCGCTGCCGGTCGACCCGGGAGATCACCGGGTGTCGATCCAGGCGCCGGGAGAGCCCGTCCGGGAACAACACGTCACGATCGCGGCGGGCGAGACGAAAGAGCTCACGCTGGCGCTGAAGGACGCGCCGGCCGCCCGAGCCCCCGCGCCGCATCCGGCGTCCCCGACGCCCGCGATCGTGCCGGCTCCTGCGCCGGCCCCGCCGGATGCGCCGGAGGCGCCCGCGGGCCGTCGAACGGCCCTCTACCTAGCGGGCGGGCTCGGCGCGGCGGGGCTCGCGCTGGGCGGCATCACCGGCGCGCTCGTGCTCGGCAAGAAGGCCACCATCGACGACCACTGCGGCCGCGGGATCCAGGCCGCGGACCCGAAGGCCTGCGACACGACAGGGCGCGACGCAGGGGATAGCGCGAACACGCTGGCCACGGTGAGCACCATCGGGTTCGCGGTGGGCCTGGCCGGGGCCGGGACGGCGCTCGTCCTTTATCTCACCGAGCCGAAGACCGCGGCACGGGCGGCCAGCGCGAGCCCGAGGTGGATCAGCGCGGGCGTGCTGGAGGCAGGGCCAGAGGGTGCCGTGTTCGGCGCGCGAGGGCGCTTCTGACGCCGGCGACAGCGCCTGCGTAAGAGCAGCTCCTGGGGACGGGACGGCCTCGTCGTCCACAGGCCAGCCGGACGGGCGCACGCGGTGGAATGGCGTGGTCTCCCGCGGGCCCACGCGGCGTCCAGCGCACTGGCTCTCTGCTTACGTCGTTTTACGTCGTTTTACGTCGTTTTACGTCGTTTTACGTCGTTTTACGTCGTCACGTCGAGCTCCTCCACCTCGGCCGCTACCTGGAGCGGGACGACCCCGCCGCCGCGGAGCGCTTCCCGGCCGTCTCCGCCGAGCGCGGCGCCTCCGCGCCCCAGCCCCAGGTCGCCCCCGCGCCGCCGGCCGCTGCGCCCGAAGCCTCGCCTGCACCCGCGCCCGCCGCGGCGCCGCCCATCCATTGCAGATTGGCGCGACTTGTAAGATCGCGGGCGCGCGCCGCGGTGGACAGCGCGGGGAGAGCAGCCCAAGAGGAGATATGAAGAGCAAGCGCACGCGTCGGTGGTGGTGGGCGGCATCGGCCTTCATGGCGAGCGGTTGCACGGCGATACTGGGGCTGGACAAGGACTATCACCCGTTCGAAGGCGCAGGCGGCGACGCCGTCTCCGGCGGAGGCGACGCAAGCTCGGGCCGCGGCGGCGCCGGCAATGGCAGCGGCGCCGGCAACGGCAGCGGCGGCGGCGGCGGCGCCGGCGAGTGCACGCGCGGCGACGCGCGGTGCTCGGACAACCGGCTAGAGCGGTGCAACGACCGCGATCAGTGGGACGCCCCGGAGCCGTGTCCTGCGGAGGCGCCCGTGTGCAGCGGAGGGGCGTGCACGACGCCCCCGAGCTGCGAAGGGCTGCCATCGACGTGCGGGCCGGGCGAAAACGAGAGCTGCTGCGCGAGCGCGGTGGTGCCCGGGGGAACATTCGACCGCGGCAACGATGCTGCATATCCAGCGACGGTGAGCGACTTCCGGCTGGATCGCTTCGAGGTGACGGTGGGGAGGTTCCGGAAGTTCTTCGAGGCATACCCCGGCAGCCAGCCCGCGGCCGACGCGGGGGCGCACCCGGGCATCCAGGGGAGCGGGTGGAACCCGGCCTGGAACAGCGAGCTGCCCCCGGACGCGGCGGCGCTGCGAGCAGCGGTGATGTGCACTCCGGACAACGCGGACATGCGGACGTGGACGGAGGAGGCGGGCGCCCAGGAGCACCTGCCGATGAACTGCGTGAGCTGGGTTGTCGCCTTCGCGTTCTGCGCGTGGGACGGGGGCCGGCTCCCGACAGAAGCCGAGTGGAACTACGCGGCGGCCGGCGGGGACGAGCAGCGGCAGTATCCGTGGTCGAACCCGCCGGCGTCGACGATCATCGACGCGAGCTACGCCTCCTACGATTGCAGGGAGAGCACGGCGCCGGGCTGCACATTCCAGAGCGACTTCAGCGACATCGCGCACGTCGGGTCCCGCTCGCCGAAGGGCGACGGGCGGTGGACGCAGGCGGATCTCGGCGGGAGCATGCGGGAGTGGGCGCTGGATGGGTACGGGACCTATCCGGCGGAATGCGTCGACTGCGCCAACCTGACGGACACCTCGAACCGGGTGGTCCGCGGCGGGAGCAGCTTCGGCACGCCGAGCTATCTGCTGACGTCCGAGCGGGTCAGCGTCGCGCCGTCGGCGCCCTACTACAGCCTCGGCGTGCGGTGCGCGAGGACGCCGTAGCGGCCGCGCTCAGCCGAAAAAGTCGAACGCCGTCCCGGCGCCCCGTTCGCGCGCGGCGCCGCCGCCGCGCCCGTCCGCACCGTAGGCTCGCATGCTACGCGCGCCGCCTCCGTGCGCCCTCTTTCCGCGGAACAGCCCGCTGTCCGGCGCGGATCGCGCATGACGAGCGCGCGGCAAACGCGGCGCGCCAACGAGCACGGATGCCGTGAACCAGAACCAGGGGTTGGCAGGCGAAGCCGTTGCACTGAAGATGGTGCAGTGCTGCGCCGTGGGGTGGAGTTCACCCCGCGTCTCGACGATCTCTCTTTGGTGGAGCGGGTGGATGAACGTACGACTCGTTGCAGGTCTCTTTGTGCTCGCGCTCTCGACGACCGCTGGGTGCGGCGGCGATGACGGCGAACGTGGCGAAGGCGGCGCCGGTGGCTCCGGCGGGTCCGGCGGCGCCCAGCCGACGGGCAGCGGCGCCGGTGCGTCGGGCGCGACCGGCACGGGCGGCAGCGGTGGCGCCGAGCCCGCGGGCACCGGCGGCGCCCAGCCCGCGGGCACCGGCGGTTCCGGCGGCGCCGAGCCCACGGGTACCGGCGGCTCGGGTGGCGCCGAGCCCACGGGCACCGGCGGCGCGGGTGGCGCCGAGCCCACGGGCACCGGCGGCTCCGGCGGAGCGAGCCCCGCGCCCTATGGAGCGGCGTGCACCAGCGATGCGGCCTGCCCCGAGGACTACTGCATCACCGAGCGCGAGTGGGGATGGCCGTCCGGAGCCTGCGCGGGCCAATGCGATCCCGCCGTGGGAGACTGTCCCAACGGCGGCATCTGTGAAGATTTCGGCGAGGGCCTGGGGTTGTGCCTCCTTCTGTGCAGCGGGCCGGACGATTGCCGCGACGGCTACCGGTGCAGCGAGGTCAGGGGCGAGCGCACCGCGTGCATCCCTGGGTGCACCGAGAACTCGCAGTGCCGGACGCTCGGCGTGTGCGACACGTTCGACGGCCTCTGCAAGCTCGGCGAGACGGACTGCTCCGACGGCGAGGACGACGAGGGCGACGAGCGCGTCGACTGCGCGGACAGCGACTGCGCCGCGACCTGCCGCCCGCTCGTCGACGCAGCCTGCGCGGACGCGGCGCCGGTGACGGCCGCGACGATCGAGGGCGATACGTCGCTGGGCACGCGCGTGTTCGAAGGCACCTGCGGGGGCGTGGGGCCCGAGGACGTCCACCTGTTCACGCCTCCCGCTGGGCAATCCGGCACGCTCCGCGTCGTGCTCCAGTCGGGGACGGGGGATCACGTCCTCTACGCCCGCACGGCGTGCGCGGACGGCTCCACCGAGCTCGCCTGCCAGGACAAGACCGCCCCCCCGGGCGCCGGCCCTGAAATCGCGATCGTCGTGGGCAAGGACCAGCAGGTGCCGATCTTCGTCGACGCCGTCACGTCCGCTGGCGCAGGGCCGTACACGCTGGAGCTCTCGTTCTCTCCGGCCACCTGCGGGGACGGCACCGTCAGCCGGCCCGAGGAGTGCGACGACGGCAACACCGTCAACAACGACGGCTGCTCCGCCGCGTGCACCTGGGAGCTCGACGACCTCTGCGCGGACGCGCCCGTGGCCGTCCTGGGCGAGAACCGGGGCGACACGACGAGCGGGACGATGGTGTTCGACGGCACCTGCACCCGTGCCGGGATGCGGGAGGGGATCCACGCGGTCACGCCGCCGAGCGCTGGCAGCCTCAGGGTGGTGCTGTCCTCCGAGACCGACCAGGGCTTCTACGTGCGGGCCGGCTGCACGGGCCGCCAGCTGGCGTGCATCGAGGAGCAGATCAAAGGCCACGACGAGAGGACCGATATCCCTGTCGACGGCGGCGTGCCGCTGTTCATCTTCGTCGAGCCGTACAACGCGCAGGACGCCGGCCCCTACACGCTCAACCTCTCCTTCACGCCCGCCCGCTGAGCTCCCGCGCCTGGGAGCGCCCTCTCGCCGGGGCGGATGCGGTACGCTGCGCGCGTGCTCGCCGCCCCGCCTCCGCCTCAGCCACCTCGCCCCGCGCGCTGGCTCGCCGCCGCGTTGCTCGCCGTAGGCGCGTGTCAGCCGGCCTCGGCGCCCCCCGCCCGCGCCTCCCAGGACGCCGCGGCGCCCCCCGGCGCGGCCAGCGCCAGCGCAGCGGCGCCCGCGCCTCACGACGGCGCCCCGCCGCCGCGGCCCGCGCCGCCCCCCCGCGGCGGCAACGGGCAGCCGGCGCTGGTGGCCGCGGGCGACGGCGCGGCGCTCGATAGCCGGTCGCTGGTGAGGCTCCCGCCGCCGCCGTTCGGCGCGGCGCTCTTCCGGCGCGCGCCAGCCGGAAGCTCCGCCGCGCCGCGCCTCGTGAAGGTCAGCGAGAAGAAGAACCAGATCACGGACGAGGCGGCATGGTTCACCACGAACGGCCTCGCGCTGCCGATGATCACGCCGGCGCCTGGCGCGGACGCCGGCGGGGCGAGCGACACCCTCCCCTCCTTCGCTCCCGAGCGCTACCGCGATCAAGCGCTCGTCAAGGCGATCGGCCACGGGGACCACAGCGCGCTGCTCTACGGCCCGAGCTTCGCCGAGGCGCGCTTCGTCGCGATCCTCGACGCGGCGCACACGATCGTCGCCTTCTTCGACTTCGAGAGCTTCCTCATGCCGCCTGAGTTCGAGCCCAAGGAAGCCGGCTTCGTGAAGGGCAGCATCGGCTGGGCCGCGGTCGAGGACGGCGTCCTTTATGTCTCGTCGGGGCACAGGACGTATGCGGCCTCGTCGAAGGGCAAAAACGCCTACCTGTCGGCCATCGAGCTCGCCTCGGGACAGCTGCTCTGGCAGAGCGCGCCGCTCGTCTGCAACGCCGAGAACTTCGTCTTGCATGGAGATCACCTCCTCTGCGGATACGGCTTCACGGCGGAGCCGGATTTCCTCTATGTCCTCGAGCGCGCCACCGGCAAGGTCGTCTCGAAGCTGCCGCTGAAGAGCGGCCCCGAGTTCCTCGTCGAGAAGGACGGCAAGCTCTTCGTCCGCACCTACGACACGGACTACGTCTTCGAGATCCGCTGAAGCGGCGCCCCGACGCGCCGAGGAGCGAGCTCGATCCAGGGGCCACACGGCGAGCACGAGGGCGAGCTCGGGCGCACGGCGCAGGCCGGAGGGCAGGCCGAGCGGAGGAGCGCGAGCCGGCGGCGCGGCGACGTTCGCGGCGCGGGCGCTCGCCCTCGTGCTCGCCGTCCTGTCGCTGCTCCTGCGCCGCACGACGACACGACGACGCGCCGTGCGCACGTGCTCCCGATCGGCACGGCGGGCGGGCCTTCGCGTCGCTCCGCGCTCCGGGAGGGCCCGTCGTGGCCGCCGCTCCTCGCGGCGCCCCCTGATGGCAGAGCTCGTCTGGACCGGGCGGCGCCGCTCCCGGACTCGACACGCGTGGAGCGCCGACGAGCCGCCATGACACGACGTGAAGCGCGCCGCACGTCGCAAACTGCCCCAGGAGAGGGCGCCCCGTCGCTTCGCGCCACACCGCCGCGCCACCCTGGAGATCCACGAGGGACGCAAGAACTGGCTCCCTCCGCGCAGAGCCTGCGCCTCCGCGCGCGCGCCTGGCGCGCTCGACCGTGGAGGAGCGCGCCGCGCGGCTGTTGCGCGGTTGTGCGGCCGTGGCAGCGAACTTGCAACCTGATCACGCCGAGCACACGCGAGGTGTTCACGATCGCAGGCCAATCCCTCCGAGCCTGCGCCTCCGGCGAAGCAGACGCATGACTGCAGTGAGGCGTCCCAGCGACGCAGGATGAAAGGAGAGAGCATGCAAGTGGAGCTCACCTTCCGACACATCGGCAAAAGCCCCTCGCTCGAGGAGCTGATCCGGGAGCAAGCGAACAAGATCGAGCGCTTCAACGACCACATCAACAGCTGCGCGGTGGTGGTCGAGCGCGACCACGCGAGCATGGGCACGGGCGGAGAGTACCGCGTGCGCGTCGACCTCCACGTGGCCGGCAAGCACGAGATCGTGAGCGAGGAGCGGGCCGCGAGGAACCTGCTGCCGGCGGCGGTGCGCGACGTGTTCCAGCGCGCCGGTCGCCAGCTCAAGAAGCTCGCGGACGAGCAGCGGAGCGAGGTGAAGGCACACCCGGCGCAGGACACGGCCGGCGTCATCGCGAAGCTGTTCAACGACTACGGGTTCATCACGACGATCGATGGTCGGGAGATCTATTTCCACGAGCGAAGCATCGTATCGGCGCCGTTCTCCGATCTGAGGGTCGGCATGGGCGTCGCCTACACCGAGGAGGACGGCGACGAGGGGCCTCAGGCGAGCAGCGTGCGCGTCGTGGACGCGCGCGGCGGCAACCGTGGCCGCGAGGAGATACCTACGCTCAGCTAGCACGAACACGCGGGGCGCGCGGGGCACGGGCGCGCGGCGCGAGCCCCGCCTCCCCGCTGTCCGCCGAGGCTATATCGTCGTATCGCGTCGCCACCGCCAGCGGGGCGCCGGCCGAGGCCTCGGGTCCGCCGGAGGCTCGGCCGGCGGCGTCGCGATCTCTTCTCTCTCTTCCTTCGCAGGGGGCATGTCCCCGTCCGGGGGAGGCTCTGGCTGCGGCTGCGCCCTGCGCTGCCGCAGGGCGCACTCCTCGTTCTGCCTCTCCAGCGCGTCGATCTGCGCGGAGGCCTCGTCGAGCCTGCGCTCGAGCAAGCCCACGCGCGTGGACTCGCGCCTCAGCTCCGACAGGGTCGCCCTGAGCTCGTGCTCTCTCGAGCGGAGCGCGTCCCTCACCCTCTCGCGCTCGTCCTCGGCCTGTCCGAGCCGCGCCGACAGGCGCTCGCGGTCGCCCTCGAGCCCGGCGATCTCGCGCTCCAAGGCGCTCCTCGATTGCTCGTAGCGCTCGTCGGCCTCCGCCTTCGCGGCGGCCGCGGCCTGCGCCGCGCGCCTCGCCCGAAGCTCGGCGCCCTCGGCCAGGCGCTTCGCCTCGGTCATCGAGTCCCTGGCGGAGTTGGCGCTCTTCGCGTCGTCGCTCGCCTTCATCGCGAGCGCGAGCGCCTCCTCGGTGGCGCGCTGCGCCTCGGTCATCTTCGCGAGGGCCTCCTGCGCGGAGGAGTTCGCGGCCGCCTCGAGGCGGCTGTGCTCCCGCGCGGCGCGTTCGGCGGCCTCGGCCGTCGCTCGCGCCCGCGTCGCGTGCACCCAGAACACCGTGGTCGTCGCGACCATGCCCATCAGGAAGACCACGCCGAGCGCAAGGAGCACCCGCGTGAGCCGCTCGCGGCGCGCCTCCGCGCCGAGGGCCGCGTCGAGGAAGCTGCGCTCCAGGCCCGAGAGGTCGTCGATGTCCCGGGCCCACGCGGACAGCTCGTGCAGCGCCTTGCCGCGCGGCAGGAGCCTCGGCGCCCTGCCGCTCGCGACCCACCTCGAGAGCGCCTCGTCGAGCTCCTTCTTCGCCCGGCCGAGCCGGTGCAGCGCCGTCGCCACCTCCGCCATGCGCGGCCGCGCGTCGGGGTCGAACGACAGCACCCGGTGGACGAGGGCGACGAGATCGGGCGGCGTGGCGGCGCTCATCGGGGGCGGCCACGCGCCGCGCGGCGCGTCGGGCGTCTGCCCCTCGAGCAGCTCGTAAAGGATGACGCCGAGGGAGTAGACGTCCGCCTTGACGTCGACGCTCCCGGAGTGGCGCTCCTGCTCCGGCGCCATGTAGCTCCTCGTCCCGAGGCCCCACGCGCCTTCCTGCGTGAACGGCATCGTGGGCTGTCCCGCGCCCCCGCCGCTCGACGCGGGCTCGATGGACACGCGCCCCGCAGCAGAAGAGACCACCCCGGGCGGGATCTCGACCGGCGCGGGGAGGAACTGGATCGCAGGCCTCTCGAGGCTCACCCGAGGAAGGCTCCGGAGCGCGTCGTCCTCGCGCGGGTCGCTCTCCGCCGTCGTGCTCTCTTCGCTCTCCGCCGTCGTGCTCTCTTCGCTCTCCGCCGTCGTGCTCTCTTCGCTCTCCGCCGTCGTGCTCTCTTCGCTCTCCGCCGTCGTGCGCGCGTCGCTCGCAGGGCCGCTCGCGATCCCCGCCCACCCGGCGGCGCTCTCGGGGTCGGGCGCCATCCCCACCGTCGGCGCCGTCGGCGCGGAGAGCTCCGTGCGGAGCGTGGGCACGGACGCGGGCGCGAGGGAGCCCCTCGCGTCCAGCTCCAGCACCTCGGGGAGGCCGCCCCAGAGGACCTTCGCGATGCCGAAATCGAGGATCTTGACGCGGCTGCCCCCGGGGGCGAGCTCGTCGTCGATCACCATGATGTTCTCCGGCTTCAGATCGCGGTGGACGACCTTGGACGCGTGGGCCGCGGCCATGGCCGACGCGATCTGGTAGCCGAGCCGCACGACCTGCCGCGGCCGATCCGCGGCCGGCACGGCCTGCACCCAGTCGCGCAGCCCCCGCCCGTCCAGGTACTCCATCACGATGTAGGGCGAGCCGTCCTCGAGCTCACCGGAGTCGAAGACACGGACGATGCCGGGGTGGTTGATGATGTTGACGGCGATCGCCTCCTGCCGGAAGCGCGCCACGACGTCCGGCCGGCGGGCGTAGTCGCCGAGCAGCACCTTGATCGCCGCCCGCGCCCGCGTCTTCGGGTGCCGCGCCCGGAAGACGCGCCCCATCCCGCCGCGGCCGAGCTCTCCCTCGATGAGCCAGCCCCGCAGGATCGCGGGGAACGGCGCGTCCTCGTCCTCCGCGCGGCCTTCGGCCTGACGCGTCTCCATGCCTGGACATCCTGCACCCGCGCGGCCGCCGGCGGAAGCCCCGACGCGCGCCGGCGCGCCCGACCCGCCGTCTGCACGACGGGCCGCGGGCGCGCCGGCGCGAGGGGCTCGGCTCACCCCGAGCTCGCGCAGTAGCCTGCCCACACCTCCGGGATGCGCCGCTCGCTCAGGCCCATGACGGGCGCAGGCGGCAGCCACTTCGGCTTCACGGGGGCGCGGAGCAGCTTCATGCCGGCCTGCTCCGGGGTACGCCCCCGCTTCGCCGAGTTGCACGCGTAGCAGGAAGCGACGATGTTGTCCCAGACGGTCTTGCCACCCTGCACACGCGGGATGACGTGATCGTAGTTGAGCTCACGGGCCACCTTCTGCACGCCGCAGTACTGGCAGCGGAAGCCGTCGCGCAGGAGGACGTTGAGCCGCGAGAACTTCACGCCGCGCTTCATCCCCAGCGTCGGCCGCTTCAGCCGCACCACCGCGGGCGCCTTGATGGAGAGCGACGGCGACCGGATGACGTCGTCGTACACCTCGATGACCTCCACCTTGCCCAGGAAGCTCATCGTGACGGCGGTCTGCCAGGGGATGACCTTATGGGGCACCATCCATGGCGTCAAAAGCAGCGTCTGCGCGGTCATGGCCCACCTCTCTATCGTCTCTTTCTCTTCATGACGTCACTCCAGGTTAGACGCAATCGGTGCCCGGGGAGGGAGTCGAACCCCCAGATGGCTGGGTCTAAGCCAGCAGCGTTTGCCGTTTCGCCACCCGGGCAGGGTGTCACCGGTGGGACTCGAACCCACATACCCCGAAGGGCGCAGGATCTCAGCCTGCCACGTATGCCGTTCCGTCACGGTGACGTCCGCGCGACGCGGTCTGGGTGGGGGGATTCGAACCCCCAGCCCCCGGCTCCCCGAGCCGGTGCTCTACCAGGTTGAGCCACACCCAGAGGGTCTTCGTCGCGCGTCGCGGCGGAGCAGTCGCCCCTCCGCGGTCTGGGTGGGGGGATTCGAACCCCCAGTCCCCGGCTCCCGAAGCCGGTGCTCTACCAGGTTGAGCCACACCCAGAAAGTTCTCATCAAGATGGAATTGGCAGGCTCGCCCGCTCGGGCGCGGGCGCCCAAAGGAGCACGCTGGCGAGCGGAGCGGCCCGGTGTCCCCAGCGGGATTCGAACCCGCGCCTCCGGAGCGAAAATCCGGCCGCCTGAGCCTCTAGCGAGATGGGGACAGGGACACACGATAAGCACATGTTCAGGAGCGCCGACCTGCGGCCCCGGCGCCGCGATGTCGCTGGCGCAGAGCGCCGCGAGGGGCGGCCCCTGACAGGAGCGGTGGAGGAGAATCGAACTCCCGTCGCGAGCCTGGCACGCTCGCGCTCTACCGTTGAGCTACCACCGCGGGTTCATCGAAAGAAAAAGGAGGCGGGCCGCCGGGCGCCGCGCGCCCGCACATCGCGTGCGGCCGCCGGACGGCGGCCCGCCTCGGCAACGAGACGAACGAACGCGCAAAGGGCGCCGTGGGGAGGCCCCAAGGGGGAACAGCCAAGCGGCATGGTAACCCACGAACATTGGCCCGTCCGGTGGAGCGACGAGGGGTCGAACCTCGATCCCTGCCGTGCGAAGGCAGTGTTCTCCCGGTTGAACTATCACCCCGAGCCAGGTGTTCTGGCGTCAGATCTTCATCATCGAACATCCATCTCCTTGTCTCCCCACGTCCTTTACCTCCTCGCCCGTTGGACGATCACTCATCGTTTTTATTGGGTTCATCGCGCTCCTTTTTTTTGCGGCGGGGCGTGAAGGAATCGAACCTTCTCGCAGGAGTTTTGGAGGCTCCGCCGTCTCCATGACGCACACCCCGAGGCGCCCCCGAGGAGGATCGAACTCCCCTCACCTGATCGACAATCAGGCTGCCTCACCAGATGCATACGAGGGCAAACCAGCGCCGCCGACGGGATTCGAACCCGCGTCATCCAGATTAACGGGTAACCGTCCTCCTTCGGCCCGGATCGGGCAAATGGTGGAGAGCGGAATGTCAGGTGCTCTACCAGGCTGAGCTACGGCGGCATGGTCGGGATCCGAGAACCGTCGTCCTTCGGCCCGGATCGGGCGAGAGAGCGGGCGACGGAGAGGGGATCCCGGCGCCCCCGGCGGGACTCGAACCCGCATCGACCGGCTTCGTAGGCCGGCCCCTATCCATTCGGGCTCGGGGGCTGTTGCTGAGAGCGGGACGCTGGAGTCGAACCACGAGAACTGTCCCTCTGAGGCCCGGGAGATCCCGGGCAAAGGGTGAAGGACAGGTGCCATCCATCATGGCGGCGTCCCGCAAGAGGAGGGCGCTCGTGAGGCGCCCTCGCCTGACGGACGGGCCGGCGGAGCCCGTCCGTCACGCTGCCTGTCACGAGACACCCCGGGTGAAATCCGCCATCACCTGGGGGGCCGCCCCGTCGAACCCCACGACATCGAGCATGCCGGGGTCCGTGGGATCGGCGATCGAGAAGCCGGTCGACGTCATGCCGACGACGATCAGCCGGGCCGGTCGGCCCATCGCCTGCCTGTATTCCCTGAGCGCCTGGAACGGGTGAACGCCGCCCGCCCAGGTCTCGTTGTCCGTGTAGATGACGAACGCATCGACCTCTACCCGGTTCCGCTTCGCCCAGATCATCGGCAACGCGCAGTCAGTGCCGCCGAAGGGCAGGCCATTCACCGCGCGCAGCACGTCGTCGAGGCGCTGCTCCGGCGATATCGACAGCGGCATGAGGCCGGAGACGCCCCCACCCCACTTGCCGCCGTAACCGCCCGACGCCGCCGAGAAGCCGACGACGCCGTACTCGCGCTCGATCCTCGCCGTCGCCATGGCCATCGCTGCGCTCGCCACGCGCGGCGTCAAGCCGGGGACGCCGGCGATGGAGCCGCTGGTCATGGATCCGGAGATGTCGAGCGCCAAAAGGTGCTTCTTCCCCGTCGGCTCGACCGCCCGGAACGCGAGGTAAAACGCCTCGTTCAGCGCGTCGACGACCTCGCGGACCGGGGTCCACGAGAGCGCGTTGGCGCGCCGGCGAGCGCGCTCGCCGTGGCCCTGCTCATAGACCTTGAGGGCCGAGAGCACGGCGATGGGGTGGACCCGGGCCGCGCGCAGGCGCCCAGCGTCGGTGAGCTGTCGCGCCACCCTGCGGGACGCGTCGCTCATCGGCGAGAGCAGGCCGATCGCGGTCATCTTCCCCAGGTTCCGGAGGAGCGCTGTCTGAGGCATGTGCTCGAGCAGCGCCTCCCAGACCGCGGGGTCGTTCTTCCACTCGGTCAGGAGCATCTCGTGCGTGAAGCGATGCTGCCTGATCAGCGCGGTGACCTGCTTGCGGTTCGTCGCCGCGCGGAGCGACTCGAACGCGCGCACCGCGTCCGGCAGATCGGTCATGGGCAGCGCCTTGCCGCGCGCCGACTCCTTGCCGAGCGCCTCGATGCCGCCGACGATCCAGCGGTAAAGGGCGTCGTGCTGCGGGGTCGGCGCGACAGGGTGCGCGAGCCGCAAAAGATCGCGGTGGCTGAAGCCGTCGCGCTGCTGGTACTTCATCGCCTGGTACGCGACCCTGTCGACGGGCTTGTGGTTGTACCAGGCGGCGACGGCGGACCGGAGCCCGCGCCCCCACTTGCGGAACCCCCGCACATCGCGGACGAAGTGGAAGAGATCCGTCCCCGTGCGGCACACCTCGGGCAAGGCCGCGAGCGCGGCCTGCCGGGTCTCGATCTTCGCGTCGGCGGCGGCGATCGCGAGCGCGAAGATCGCGGGCGCGTTCTTCGGCGCTCGCCCCGAGCCGCTGATGTCGACGATGCGCTGCACGGCGCGGGGCCCGTCCGCGGCGAGGCACGCCTCGACGGCGCGGGCGTTCTCCACCGTGAGCTTCCGCTCGGTCGCGTAGTAGGTCCCCCCCTCGGCGCCGAGGATCAGCCAGCGGTCGAGCCTCGCCCACTCGTCGAGGGCGAAGGCGAAGCCGCCGGCGCTGTTCTTCGCCTGATCGGCGCGGGCCTTCTGCCGCTGCGGGGTGACCAGCGCGGCGAAGTGCTTCAGATAATCGGCCATCACACCACCTCCGGCCCGGGCCTCCGGGCAAAAGAGGACGGATAAAAGAGCGCGCTCGGGTTGATCTCCCAAAGATAACCGAGCACGTTCGACCCGTCCTGGGTGGGTGTACGGGGATCGAACCCGCCTCCGCAGGGTCACAACCTGCCCTCTTCACCAGAAGAGAAACACCCACGCAAACCATCGTCGGGATGGCCGGAATCGAACCGGCGGATCTCCTCACCCCAGATGAGGCGCCTTTCCACTAGGCTACATCCCGCAGCGCCCGCTCGAACGAGGCGCCGACGCGCCCCGGCCGGCGGCGAGCCGGCGCCTCGCGTGAACGAGGCGGGCCTGCCTCCCGCAATGGGGGCGCGGCTCCGGCGGGAGGAATCGAACCTCCAACCACCCGCTTAACAGGCGGGCGCTCTACCATTGAGCTACACCGGAACATGGAGGCGCAGCGCGCCTCCATCTACATCATCCTGGATTGTCACAGATCAGGTGTCCCCACCGCCGGCGCGGCTGCGCCGGCGGGGACGAGGACAGGTGGACCCGAGAGGAATCGAACCTCCAACCGTCCGCTTAAGAGGCGGCTGCTCTATCCAGCTGAGCTACGGGTCCGCGCGGAGGGCACACCTCCGCATGGCCTGCCGTGTCAGCAAGCCAAACCACGTCGACCATTCCACGAAAGCATTACCCGGCGCCGTGAACGCGCGCCGCGGCGCTCATCCTCGAATCGAATGCTCCCAACGCATTCTCTGCCGCGCCTCCTTTCTCCGGGCGCAACTCCCCCACCGCAGCGCGCGACGACGTCGCGCGCTGCGCGCAAGACAACTCATCTACTCGACTCGACGGCAGCCGACGATCCACAGCAGGCCGAAAGCCCACAACAGATCTCCAGCCCTCCAGCAGGCCGACATCCCACGGCAGATCGAAAGCCCACGAGCGGGCCGATAGCCGCAACGAGCCGACAGCCCACAAGCCCCCCAGAACGCCGAAGGCCGCCTGGGTTTCCCGAGGCGGCCTTCGCGAACGTCGTCGATCGACGCGTGCTTGGCTGCCTCTAGGCGCTATTCTCCGGGTTACCGAGCTTCCGCGACGGACGGAGGCCGCAAGGGTAGCCTGGATTATGCGCCAAATGTTCACCACCACCGCCCAGCAGGCGGTCCCATGCCATGGCCGCATCGGGCGTTCCCGATTTGGACAGGATGGTAACGATCTGCAGGTTGTCGCGGCGGCTGAACATGGCGAATCCTCGTGTTCGGATTAAGTACTCCCCTTGGACGGGCTGCGCAACAGAAAAGTTCCTCGAGTCGATTCTTTTTTCGCCGCCTTCATCACCTTCATCGCCTTCATCGCCTTCATCGCCTTCATCGCCTTCATCGCCTTCATCGCCTTCATCGCCTTCAACATTGGCGCGCTCCCTCGGCGCTCGCCGGTCCGAGCGCGGTCGGTGCAATCGAAGAGCCACACCATCTTCCCTTTGCCGGCGCCCGCCCTGGACCTGATATGCCGCGGGCGTCAGGCGCGACCCGCGACGGCGCTCAGGCCCCCTGAGCCAGGGGCGACGGCAGCAGGCGACCGCGCGCAGCGCACCTCGTGGCCTATTTCGTGCCAGCGTCGACGTCGACGCTGACGCTGGCATCGAGCCGGACTCGCTCGTCGCATCCGCCGCCAGAGACGACCAGCTGACCGCCCTGCACCTTCACGACGGCCTCGCCCCCATCCGGCCAGCGCAGCGCCACGATCGCCCGGCCGGTGCGCGCGTCATAGAACGTCCGCTCGCGGTAGCTCGCGCCGTCCCGACAGCGCATCTCGTCATCGACCTCTCCGTCATAGACCGCACCAGCGCCGTTGAAAGAGCTCTCCAGCACGAGCAGCCCCCCCTCGACCGAGCCGCTCACGCTGCGTGTCCCATGGCAGTGCGCGGGCCAGCCCCCCGAATGACCGCCGTTCACGACCAGGAACCCGTCCGGCTTGCGGGGGAAGACCACATGGTTCGTGTGGTGCACGTACATCATGTAGTCGCGAGGGAAGACCCACGGCGGATCGCCGGCGCACGGGCTGTCCGCCCATCTCGAGTCGGGCCTGCACAGGCGCTCTCGCGCCGCGGCCTCGCTCGTCGCCTCGCCGGGCGCCTGCTCGGCGGCGCCGATCCGCGCGAGGAGCTCGGTCCACCCCTTCACGAGCTCGGCGCCCTCGAGGTCGGCCTTGCGGACCTCCACGGTGCACGTCGATCTGCCGGCGAGCTTGCCGCGCGTCGCCGCCGAGGGCTTGAGCAGGTGCGCGTTGGCGTAAGCGACCCGGGCCCCCTCGGCGTCACCCGCCCTGTCGCGCAGGAGCCCGAGGTTGTACCAGATCTGGGAGCGGAGCTCGGGATCGCCAGCGCCCGCGAGCGCCGCGTCGAAATCGCTGTCCGCCGCGTTGCTGTCGCCCCCGGTCAGGTGCGCGAAGCCTCGCTCCGCGAGCGCCCGCGCGTCGCTCGGGTCCGCGGCGATCGCCTCGGAGAACGCCTGGATGGCCGCCGCATAGTCCTTCTTCTTGGTCGCGAGCCGGCCTCTCGCCAGCGCGGCCTTGTACGTGGCAAGGGCCTGCTTCTCCTTCTCGGTGAGCGGGCGCGCGCTCGGCGCGGGCGGGGCCGGCGGCGCCGGCGACGCGGGCGGCGCAGCGCTGCTCTCCGACGCGACGGCGGCAGGTGAGCTCGCCGCGACGGGCGGCGCGCTCTCGGCGGTCGGCCGCGGCGGCTGGTCACGGCAGCCCGCGGCGACACACGCCGCGATGACGCCGAGCGCGAGGCGCCCGTGGACATCGCGCGCGCGGCGGTGGCCGGTGATTTCCGTGGTCATGGTGCGCATCGTCGCCCGCCCGGGTCGAGCCTGTCACCGCAGATCGACGCTGGCAGGCCGCGCTGCTCGCGCCGAGTCGGCGCAGCCTGCGCGCATTCGGGAGGACGGGTCGCCTCTCGTGCGCGGTCGCACCCGAGCGCGACGGCGCTCTACAGGGCCTCGACGCGCTCCGCGGCCGCCTCGGCGGAGCGCACGGCGGCGTCGATCCCGGAGCCGTGGAACGCCGATCCGGCGAGGAGCACGCCGCTGCCGGCGAGCGCCTGCTCGACCTCCCGGACCCGCGCCGCGTGAGCGGGGGTGGAGACCGGGAGCGCGCTCGACCAGCGCGAGACCCACGCGCGCTCGGAGGGCCCGTGCACGCGCAGCACGCGCGCGAGCGAGGCCTCGGCGCGCGCCGTCCAGGCGTCGTCGCCCATCTGCTCGAGGTCCGCCGGATCCGGGCGGAAGAAGAGGCGAAGCGTGACGTGGCCGGCGGGGGCGCGCTCGGCGAACTTCGAGGTCGTGAACGTGCACGCGCGGAAGCCGTGCGCCTGGTGCCCCGCGGCGACGACGAAGCCGGTGCCGTCGAGCGGGTGCTCGATCGCGGCGCGCGGGTACGAAAGCGAGACCGTCACGCTGGAGAGCGTCTCGGCGTCGCGGAGCGCCCGCCCCGCGTCGCCGAGCAGCGCGGCCGCGCCGGCGGCGTGGGTGGCGAGGACGACCGCGTCGGCGTCGATCTCGGCCCCTCCGGCGAGCGCGAGGCGGAAGCCGCCGGCCCCCTTCGCGAGCGAGGCGACCGCTGCGGAGGTGCGCAGCTCGACGCGCCCGGCGATCGCGAGCGCGAGCGTCTCGGTCAGCTGCGCCATCCCGAGGCGGAAGGTCCGGATCCCCTTGCCGAGCTCGTCGCGCGGCACCTGGAAGCCGAGGAACTCCGCCGCCTCGCCCGGCGCGAGCTCCCGCAGCGCGACGCCGTCGAAGCCGAACGACCGGTGCGTCTCCTGACCGACGAGATCGCCGGCGATGCCGAGCGCGCTCGCCAGCCCAGGGACTGCCTCGCTCCGCGCGATGAACCCCTCGGCGCCGAGCTCGACGACGAAGCCCGAGGCCCGCTCCGTCCAGAGCTGCCCGCCGACCCGCGGAGCCGCCTCGACGAGCGTCACCTGGTCGCCCGCCGTCGCTCGCCGGAACGCAACGATGCACCCGGCCAGACCGCCTCCAATGACGGCAATGCGTCGCATCGCGCCTCTATACCACGGGGCGATAACAATGTGAGAAGCACTGCATCCGGCGAGCAGGATCCGCCCGGGTTCGCCCGCCGGCGATACCCCTGTCAGAAACACTCCATTCACCGACCGGGTCACCGACCGGGAACCACCCGAGTTCGCCCGCTCGCGCGCTCAGCGCTCAAGGATCGCTCGCCGGCGCGCGCGCGTCGGTTTAGAATGCCTCCATGGTGAGGATCTCAAAGTATTTCGACGTCAAGAGAGACGCCTATGGCCGCGAGTACATGGAGGTGTACTTCGACGGAATCGCCCTCCTCAGGCTCGTCATGACCAACAAGGGGACGGCCTTCACGCCGGAAGAGCGCGTGAACCTCGGGCTCGACGGGCTGCTCCCGCCGCAGGTCAACACCATGGATCAGCAGCTCGCCCGCGTCTATGGCGGGTTTCGCCGCGAGCCGACGCCGATCGCCAAGTATCAGTATCTGCGGGCGCTCCAGGAGCGCAACGAGATCCTCTACTATGCGCTGCTCAATCGCCACCTCGGCGAGATGCTGCCCATCGTCTACACGCCGACCGTGGGCGAGGCCGTGCAGCAGTTCAACTTCCTCTATCAGAGCGCGCGCGGCGTCTCGTTCTCCCCCGTGAACATCGATCGCGCCGAGCGCGTGCTCGCGAGCTTCCCGTGGGAGGACGTGCGCATGATCGTGGCGACCGACTCCTCCGCGATCCTCGGCATCGGCGACCAGGGTTACGGCGGGCTCGCCATCCCGATCGGCAAGCTCGCGCTCTACACCGCGGGCGGCGGCGTGAGCCCGTTCCACACGATGCCCGTGGTCCTCGACGTGGGGACCGACCGGACCGATCTCATCGAGGACCCGTTCTACCTCGGTGTTCGCCAGCGCCGCCTGCGCGGCGACGCCTACTTCGACTTCTTCGACAGGTTCGTCGACGCCGTGAAGAGCAGCTGCCCCCGCGCCGTCATCCAGTGGGAGGACCTCTCCAAGGAGGCCGCCTTCTCCGTGCTGGATCGGTACCGGAAGGTGATCCCCTCCTTCAACGACGATATCCAGGGGACAGGGGCGGTCACCCTCGCGGGCGTCGTCGCCGCGTGCCGGCTGCGCGGCGAGCGGCTCAGGGACCAATCGGTGGTCATCCACGGCGCGGGCGCCGGCGGCGTCGGCGTCGCCTGGGCCATCTGCCAGGGGATGCTCCGCGAGGGGCTCACCGAGGACGAGGCGCTCGCCCGCATCTTCGTCCTCGACTCCAAGGGCCTCCTCGCGAAGGACCGCCCGATGGAGGAGTACAAGCGCAAGTTCGCGCAGGATCCGGCGAAGATCGCCGCATGGAAGAAGGCCGGAGCCGTGCCGACGCTGCTCGAGACCCTCGAGAACACGCGCGCGACCGTGCTCCTCGGGCTGTCCGGGCAGCCGCGCTCGTTCAGCGAGCCCGTGATCGAGGCCATGGCCGCCAACACCCCGCGGCCGGTCATCTTCGCCCTCTCCAACCCGACGAGCGCCTGCGAGGCGCTCCCCGAGGAGATCCTCGCCCTGACCGAGGGCCGCGCGCTCGTCGCGACAGGCAGCCCGTTCCCGCCCGTGGAGCTCGACGGCAAGACCATCCCCATCGGCCAGGGGAACAACGCCTTCATCTTCCCGGGGCTCGGGTTCGGCTCCATCCTGTCCGACGCGCGCGAGATCACGGACGGCATGGTGCTCGCGGCGGCGTATGCGCTCGTCGACTACACGGCGGAGAAGCACCTCGACAAGGGGCTCATCTACCCGCCCGTGGAGGAGCTCCAGGAGGTCTCCACGCGCGTCGCCATCGCGGTCATCCGCGCGGCGTTCGAGGACGGCGTCGCGAGGAGCAAGAAGGTCGACCCCGGGAACGTCGAGGCCTACGTGAAGGCGCGGTTCTGGCAGCCGAAGTACCTGCCGTTCGTCCGCGGCTAGCGCCTGGCGCGGCGGGGCGCCCGCGGCGCGCGCCGCGGGCGGCGCCACCTCAGCCGAGCTGGGACAGGAACTTCCGGAGCTGCTGCGCCTCCACCATCGTCATCACCGGGACGAGCCAGGCCTCGAGCGAGGTGGTGTCGCGAAACGCCTTTCGGCTCGAGTTGTGCGCGTCACGGATGAGGCGCTCGACCTGGAGCCCCAGGATCGCGTTCGACACCGGCAGCAGGTAGGCCGTCCGGTGCACCGTGGCGTTCTGGACCCGCATCATCTCCAGGAACTTCTCCGCGCTCTCGGGCGCGAGCACGTCGACCTGGAGCAGCTCGATGCACACAACAGCGCCATGCCGGTTCTGGGTCACGACGCCCTGGATCCGGGCGATGCACGCGTCGACCTCGCCAGTCGGGAGCGGTGATGCGAGCCTCACCTCGATGAGACGACCGGCCCTGTTGTCAACGGAGTACATGAGCGAAATTCACCCTAACGTAGACGTCCAGACCAGAGCGCGTCAATGAACGGCGGTTCCGTGCGGTGCAGCTCCGTGCGCATGCACACGTCATCGACGGTTTTTGTCAGCGCCCTCATCAAGCACCACAGAAAAAACCGTCTGCGACGGCGCTCATGCGTCGGACGAGAAGATCACCTTCCCGGCGCGCGCCTCTTCCTCGGAGGCCGCCTCCCGATCGGCCTCGAGGGCCTTCGCCTCGGTCTCCAGATCGGGAAAGCGGTACCGGATCCCCTCGCCCGCCTCGAGGTCGACGTCGCCCCCGAGGGCGACCACCTCGCGGGTGATCTCCTCTGAACGCGGCGGCTCCCCCGCCGCCTCCTGCCACGCCCGCTGGAGCACCGCCTCCGTGATCGGCTCCCGGCCCTGCCGCGCGCCGACGCGGGTAAGGATCGCCCGAAGCACGGCCCGCCGGCCGTTCCGCCGGGCGAGCCTCCGCTGCTTCAGCGGGCGCAGGAGCGCCCGGCCGAGCGGCAGCGCGAAGAGCGCGAGCGAGAAGACGAGCGGCACCACCCCTAGCGCGACCGCCGTCCCCGTGGCGGGCAGCTCCGCCATCGGGACGCCCCGCGCCAGGAGCCCGAGGTTGTCCAGCGTAAGGTGGGCCCCGAGCGCGTAGAGGCTCATCAGCAGGTTGAACCCGTTGAGCGCCACGATGAGCGCGTTCATCCCCGGCCCGTTCCCCGTCAGCGGAGGCAGCTCCTCGCGCTTCGCCCAGACCGGCGCGGGCGCCCGCGCCGGCGCCTCCGCCGCCGTCCGCCGGATCGCCTCGAATCGGTAGACGATGCCCCCCTCCTCCGACACGTCGACCGTGCCGTCGTAGTCGAGCATCAGCCGCGCCATCCGCGGATCCGCCTCGTCGCGCGAGAGCCCCGTCACGCGCATCACGTCGGCGAGCCCGATCCGGCCCCGCTGCGCGCGAATTTCGGCCAGGATGAGCTTCTCGGTCTCGAGCGGATCGCGAGGCTCCGGCGTCGGGCCGAAGAAGAACCGGTTCACCTTCTCGTAGAAGGGCGTCTCGTCGCGCCGCTGCCCGAGCGCCCCGCGGCGGCCGTGCGACGAGGACCACGCCGGCTCGGACGTCCACACGAACGGCGAGAACGGGTGGAACGTCCAGAAGATCGCGTCGAGGACCAGCCGAAAGAGGAAGTAGCCGGCGAACGATCCGGGGACGCCGTCGTGGTCGCGCGAGCCGCTGCTCGAGCGGGCGAACAGCTGGGCGATCAGGATCCCGACGAAGATCACGACGTACGCGATCAGCACGATCGCGATCCACGCCCGCACGAGGAAGCGAGCCACGCCGGCGGCGGCCCGGAGGACGGCCTGGAGCGCGCGCGTGAGGCGCGTGCGGGTCTCCCACGGCTTGGTGAAGCCGTACGGGAAGCGGAAGAGCAGCTCACCTTCGGACGTCGCCTTGAGGTGCCCGCGGTGCTCGCTGACGAGCAGGTGCAGGCCGCTCTCCGCGTAGCGCAGCGGCAGGCCGCTCTTCGCCGACGCGTCGGCGAGCGTCAGATCGCCCGTGTGCCCGCGCAGTGCGGACCTCAGGATGCCGGCGGCGCGGCGGGCCTCCATCAGCTTCGGAGATTTCAGCGTCAACGGTCGCTCGCCCCTGTTCCGCGGCGGCGCAGCCGCGCCCGTCGGTACGGCATCGCCGCGCTCGTCCACGGGGGCAGGACCTCCCCCGTGCAGAGCTTCATGGTGGCCCGCAGGGCTCCACGCAAAGGCCAGGGCGCCTTTTTCAGGCGTCGACCCTGCCCGCGCTCGCGGCGGCGCCTCGCGTCAGCCGGCGCAAGCGCGGCGGTGCCTCGCGTCATCCGCCCGCGCTCGCGGCCGGAGGCGGGCGCGATCTCGGCGTGGCGTCGACCATCCGCACATCGAGGCCGAGCGCGTCGCGCAGCATCCCCGCCTTCGCGACGACCGTCCACTCCTCGAGCGCCCGGTCCTCCGCGCCCTGCACCTCGATCACCAGCGTGTCGCCCTCGATGCGGCCGCTCACCTCCGCGACCTTGGCCCGGTGCTCGCGATCGAGCGCGTCGGCGACGCGGAGGATCGACGCCATGGACTTCACCTTGGCGCGCGCGTCGCGCGAGAGCGCGCGGAAGTTGTCGTGGTCCATGCTGGGCGGCGACTTCCTGTGGTAGCGCGCGATGTTCGCGACGATCGCGCGCTCCTCCGGGGTCAGGCCCATGAGGTCGCTGTGGACGATCACGTAATAGCTGTGCTTGTGGTGCCCCTCGTAGCGGACGAAGTCGCCGATGTCGTGGAGCAGGGCCGCCGCGCGCAGGAGGATCCGGTCGCGCTGGCCGAGGCGATGGCGCGGCGCGAGGTCGTCGAACAGCCGCTCGGCGAAGCGGGCCACGAGCGCGCCGTGCTTCTCGTCGAAGTGGTAGCGGCGGCCGAGGCGGACGCAGGCGTCGCTGACCGCGGCGGCCTCTCCGCGGAAGTCGGGGCCGAGGAAGTGGGCGTGGGCGAGATCGACGAGCACGCCCTCCTTGAGCCCGACCCCGGGAGCGACGATGACCCGCTGCGCGAACGCCCGGGCGACGCGGCCCAGGATCGTCGCCGCGGGGACGATGGTGTCGGCGCGGTCCGGGCGCAGGCCGTAGATCTGCGCGCGCTCCTCGGGCGTCTTCGACGCCATCTCGTCGAGCAGGCGGGACATCGCGCCGACGTCGATCGCCCGCCCCTCCGCGGACCCGGCCGGCGCGGGGCAGAGCTCCGCGAGCGTCTCGATGTTGCCGCCCGTGCCGACGAGCAGATCGACCCCCGAGCCCGACCCCTCGCCGAGCAGCTCCACGATCTCGCGCGTGGCCTCGACCATGACGCGATCGACGTACTCCTCGACGAGCCGCCGGTGCCCCGCGTCGACCGGGCGGCGATCCTCGAGGAAGGCCTCGACCATGCGCACCGTCCCCACGGGGAGCGAGCGCGAGAAGACGGCCCCGCGGCCGCGGAGCAGCGTGAGCTCGGTGGAGCCGCCGCCGATGTCGACGAGGAGCGCTGTCCGCTCGCCGAGCGCGACGCGCTCGCGGACGGCGAGCTGGACGAGGCGCGCCTCCTCGATCCCCTCGATGACCTCGATGTGGACGCCGGCCTCGCGCGCGGCGCGCTCGACGAAGAGGTCGCCGTTCTGGGCCTCGCGCGCGGCGCTCGTCGCCACGGCGCGGTAGCGGTCGACCTTGGCCGCATCCATCGCCGTGCGGAAGCGCCGGAGCGCCTCGCAGGCGGCGCCGATGACCCCCGACTCGAGCCGGCCCTTCGTGAACACGTCGTGCCCGAGACGCACCGACGCGCGATCCGCATGGACATCGCGGAACGGGTGGAAGCGCGGCGCGTCGGGCGCGCCGGTCGCGGCCCCGGCGAGCGCCGGATCCCGGCCGGCCCCGAACGCCCCGAGCGCCGGAGGATCGACGTCGACGATGCGAAGCCGGATGGCGTTGGATCCGATGTCGATCGCCGCGAGCCGCGCCATGTCGGGAGAAGTAGCGAAGCTCCGGGCGGTTGGCTACTCTCATGCCGCTCATGTCGAGGAAGCTTCATCCAGGCTCGGGGGCTCCCCATCTCGGCCCCCTTCAGCATCGGCCTTCAGCGCGCGCGCTCGCGCCCGGGCAGGCTCGGGACGCGCGCCGTCTCGTCGGCCTCGCGCTGGGGATCGCGACCGCGGCGCTCGCGCTTTCGGCGTGCAGCGGCGGCGAGGCGCGCGCGCCGAACCCGCTGCGCGCCCTCGACGAGCGCAGGGCGATCGAGGTGATCCGCCGGGCGATGGCGCACGAGGGCGCGCAGCCGGCGCGCGGGCGCGAGGTCGAGCTGACCAGCGGGCAGAAGGTGCGCGTCGATGTCGGCGTGCAGAGCCGCGCGTACGGCGTCGTCTACGTGACCGAGGAGGACGCCCAGGCGCTCGGCGCCGCGATCCCGCCGCCGAACGGCCGGGACGAGAAGCTGCGCATCGTCCGCGGCGGGCCGGACGGGGCCATTCGCCTCGTGCTCCTCTACCAGCAGAACTACCTCTACGACGACCTCGTCGGCGAGTCGCACGAGCGCACGACGATCACCGCCGAGCGCGAGCTGACGCGCGACGTGCAGGACTTCATCACCTACGCGCGGACGCAGAAGTTCCAGTGAGCGCGCGCGAGGAGGGCGGGCCGACGCGCCGCCGGGGGCACCGGAGAGAGCGAGACGCCGAGGAGCGCGCGCGACGCGCGCTCGGCGGCGGGGGGTTGCTCCTCGTCGCCGGGCTCGCGCTGGTCGGCGTCGGGCCGTCGGACGCGGGCATGGGGCTCACGGTGCTCGCGCTCCTGGTGCTCATCTACGGGATCCACAGCTTCGGCCGGCTGGGGGCGGGGCGGGACGGACGGAGCGAGCAGGCGCGGGCTCCGTCGCGTTGAGGCTTGCAGAGCGGGGCGCGTTCGAGCAGCATCCGCCGCCATGCATCGCCCTACGCGCCAGCACGAGCACCTCACCCTCAAGGTCACCCAGAAGCAGGAGCGGAGCGCCCAGAGCTCCCGGAAGCCCGGCCGCAAGCACAAGCGCTGGAGCAAGTTCCTCGCGCAGTACGCGCCGCTCGTCGCTGGCGCCGAGACGGCCGCCTCCGCCGAGAGCTGAGCTCCCGCCGCCGGCCGAGGACGCCCCGGCGCCCGGCCTTCACGATTCCATTCCACACATAATCTTTCAATACCATCGCATGCCGGCGCAGGCCGCCTCCGCTTCCGACGAGGCGGCGGCGCCTCCGCCCGCGATGGCGGCTGTGCCGCACGTGACGCGAGCCGCTGCCGCGGATGTGCCGCCGCTGTGCGACGCGGCCACCGCACCGCGGCCTCTCCATGGTTCGTGGATTTTCGTGATGGGGTCGCGCTCATCTCGCCACGTAGCCAAGAGAACACCCCCTCTCGGCGTCTGATACGCGATCGCCAGGCGGCCTGTCACCCACTCCGCGCGAGACGGGCGCGCCAGCTCCGCGCGCATGGCGCGCGAAGGGCCCACTCCATCTCTCGCGCAAGGAAGGATCCATGGCCGCTCGTCGTCCGTCCCGCGCTGCCCGCGCGGCAGCGTCGCTTTTGTGCTCCCTCGTCGTCGGCGGCATATCGCTCCTCCCGGGGTGCCTGAGCCGCCCGATAGCCCATCAGGACACGCGCACGACTGGCACCGTCGTCGAGCGGCTCCCGCGGCGCGTCGACAAGATCGATCTCCTCCTGACCATCGACAACTCATCGTCGATGAAGGACAAGCAGGACATCCTCGCGCTCGCCGTGCCCGACCTCGTGAGGCGCCTGGTCGACCCCCGGTGCATCGATCCGCTGAACCCCCTGGATTCGTCCCCGCCGGGGGAGGACGGCCGCTGCCCGAGCGGCAAGGAGCGCGAGTTCGAGCCCGTCGTCGACATCCACATCGGGATCATCAGCACGAGCCTCGGCAGCCATGGCGCGGACTCGTGCCCCGAGGAGTCGCTCGCCTTCTTCAACAACGACAAGGGACACCTCATCGCCCGGAGCGACAGGGACGACCGCAACGACGCAGACAACGACCCGCCGACCTACCAGAACCTGGGGTTCCTCGCCTGGGATCCAGAGCAGAAGCTCAGCCCCGCCGGCGAGTCGATCCTCGACGACGGCGCGGGGCGCGGCCTGGTGCCGACGCTGACGAACATGGTCCGAGGGGTGGCCGACAACGGCTGCGGCTTCGAGTCGCAGCTGGAGAGCTGGTACCGATTCCTCGTGGACCCCGCGCCCTACGAGACCCTCGAGGTGGTGAACGGCAAGGCGGAGCGGCGCGGCGTGGACAAGAAGCTCCTGGATCAGCGCAAGGCGTTCCTGCGGCCGGACTCGCTCCTCGCGATCGTCATGCTGTCGGACGAGAACGACTGTTCCATCAAGGAGGGAGGGAACGCCTTCTGGGTCGCGAGGCAGAAGGACGACGACGGCGACGTCTTTCGGATGTTCGCGCCGCGCAGGGAGTGCGCGGAGAAGGGCCTGGACGACCCGTGCTGCAAGTCCTGCGGGACGCCCAGGGGCGAGTGCCCGCTGGACGAGGAGACCTGCGGCCCGGAGGGGCAGCCCAAGACGCTCCCCCCCGACGAGGACCCGCACAACCTGCGCTGCTTCGACCAGAAGCGCCGGTTCGGCATCGATCTGCTCTACCCGATCGACCGCTACACGGACGCGCTCACGCTGGCGCGGATCGAGGATCACCAGGGCAATATCGTCGACAACCCGCTCTTCTCGGATCTCGACCCGGAGGACGAGAACAGCGCGGTCCGTCCGCCGGAGTACGTGTTCTTCGCGGGCCTCGTGGGCGTCCCGTGGCAGGACATCGCGCGCCAGGACGACGCGGGCCAGCCCAATCTCCGGGAAGGCAGGGACCAGGACGGCAACCGCGTCGGCGGCTTCAAGAGCGCCAAGGAGCTGAGCACCCCGAACGCGAGCTTCGCGAGCACCTGGGACATCATCCTCGGAGATCCGAAGTCGCGCCGGAGCCCGGGCGATCCCCACATGATCGAGTCGCCGGTCCCCCGCGAGGGCCAGAACCCGATCACCGGGACGCGCATCGCCGGCCCGGACTCGCCGGACGATGCCAACGACATCAACGGCCATGAATGGAACCCCAACCCGGATTTCGGCGACCTCCAGTACGCTTGCACGTTTCGGTTGCTCGAGTCCGTGACGGGCGATGACTGCAAGAGCACTGAAGACCGAAACAGCCCTCTGTGCAAGGACAACCCCGACGGCACCGACAGCAACCTCCAGGTCAACGCGAAGGCCTACCCGGGCCTGCGGCAGCTCGAGCTCATCCGGAACCTCGGGGAGCAGGGCATCGTCGGCTCCGTGTGCCCGGCGCAGCTCGACTTCCCGGCGGAGGACCGGCTCGACTTCGGCTATCGGCCGGCGATCGGCGCGATCGTCGATCGCCTGAAGACGAAGCTCGGCGGGCAGTGCCTGCCCCGCGCGCTCCAGCCGAACGAGAGCGGACAGGTCAGCTGCCTCGTCCTCGAGGCGCGGAGCACTGCCGAGGGGAAGTGCGGCTGTGACGGGCTCACGGCGCGGCGGGAGGTGCTCCGCGAGAACCTCGCCGCGAAGCGGATGGTGCTCGAGGATCCGGTGGCGGCGGTGAACGGCTGGAACTGCGTCTGCGAGGTCGAGCAGCTGAAGACGCCGGAGGAGCTCGCGGCGTGCCAGGACACGGTGCCTCCTGCGCCGGTCGAGGTCGGCGGCGAGAAGGTGCACGGGTGGTGTTATGTCGACCCGCGGCTCGGCTTCGGCCGAGACGAAGTCGTCGCCAAGTGCCCGTCCACGGAGCGCCGCCAGGTCCGGTTCACCGGCGACGGCGCAGCTCTGGACGGCGCGACGCAGTTCGTCATCTGCACCGGCGACACCGCCAACCAGTAGCGCGGCGCCAACTGCAGCGATCCGCTGCGCTGGCCGCGGTCGTCGAGAGGGTCGAGCTTCCATGGTTCGGAGCGGCGCTCCCCGGACCCGCGCGTCGTGGATCTTTGCAATCAGCGTGAAGGGCCGCCTTCTCGGCGCGAAAGCCGATAGACTGCGATGCGTGGACTCCACGGCACACCACGGCGCGGAGCGGCCTCCGTCGGTTCCTCCTTCAGCCAGGTACGACCCCGAGCACGGCACGTTCGAGCTCGTGGAGACCGACGCCGACGGCCGTCGCTCGGGCGAGTGCCACGTCTACCGCGCGAGCGACGGCTCGTTGCTCTCGCGCTGCTGCTACGCGGGTGGGGTGAAGGACGGGCCGTTCACCTCGTTCCACCCGAACGGTCAACCCGCGCAGCGCGGGCGCTACCGGGGCGGCGAGCTCGACGGCGAGGTGGTTGTGTACGGCAGCGACGCCCCGACGGAGCTCAGGTTACGACCGTGCTGTGTGCCGCCCGGCGCCTGGGAGCTGCGAACGCGCTATCGGCAAGGGAGCATCCTGCGCCAGGTCTTTCACGACCGCGACGGGTACCCGATCTCCGCGGACGGCTCCCGCTGGCCCGACAGACCCGCCGGCGTCGCCGGAGAGGCCGACTACGACCACGGCTCGCAACGATGGCTGGTCCGCGAGGAGGACGAAGCCTCGGCCTCCTTCATCGACCGTTACTTCACGTGTGAGGGCAAGCCCTCTCAGGAGATCGAGGTTCGCGCTGGCGCGCGTCATCGCGAGCTCCGGTACGACGCGCTGGGCCGCCCTGCCGAGGAGCGGCACTTCGATCCCCAGGGACGCTTCCACGGCCCGTCCGTCCGCTGGTTTCCCGATCCGGACACGAGCCCTTACCTCGACCGGCGCGTGCGCGAGGAGCGCGGCCAGTATGCGCACGGCCACCCGGTCGGAGCGTTCACGGGGCTCGACGCGGACGGGGCGCCGGTGGTTCGACGCGAGCTCGGCGCGGCCCTCGACGAGGCGAGCCTCGTCGCGTCGCCCGCGCTCGCCGAAGACGTCGCGGCGTGGGACGCCGAGCGCGTCTGGGCCCTCGCGCGAGAGCTCTTGCAGGAGGGCCGCGCGCGAGAGGCCTGCTGCGCGGCGGCCCGCGCGGCGGCCCGCGGGGGCGAGCGAGAGAGGCTCGCCGAGTTCCTGCGCGGCGCGACGCTGCAGCCGAGACCCGAGGTCGTGGAGCAACGCGGGCGAGCGCTGCTCGAGGCGTCCGACGCGACCGCGCTCGGCGTCCTGGACGAGCTCTTGCTCGGCGCCGAGCCGGGCGCGGCGTACCGCACGCTCGCCGCCGTCTTCCGGGGCTCGCGTCGCGTCGCGCTCTCGCTCGTCGAGGCGGCGCTGCTGCTCGTGCCCGAGCGCCGCTCGACCTGCATCACGCGCGCGCTCCTGCGACTAGAGCTCGGCGACACGCGCGGGGTGCTCGAGGACGCCGACCGCGTCGAGGCCGAGGCCCCCGCCGTGGCCGAGCACCTCAGGACCTTCGTGCGGCTTCTGTACCCGGAGTTCGCTTTCTGGCCGGCGGGCCAGGCCATCGACCCGGTGCCCGGCGACGCATCGGCCACGGTCGAGCTCGATCAGCCGATCGAGCAGGTTCGGCAGAAGGTCCAGCTCTACGCCACCCGCCTCCTGCGCCTGCGCGAGGCCGTGCAGCGCAGCCTGCCGGGCACGGAGCCCTGCCCGTGGCTCCCGCCCGACCTGTCGCACCTCTTGCCGGACGGGCCGGTGGAGCTCGCGCGGACGGAGACGACCTTGACCGAGGAGACCGAGAATGGCGTCGAGACCGTCGAGCTCACCGTGGACGAGGCGCTCGACCCAGGAGCCCTGCCGGTCTCTCTCCTGATGCGGAGGGCCCGCGCCGAGTGGGCCGCCCTCTGCTGGCTTTGCTGGTCGGCCGGCCTCGACAAGGTCGCGTTGCCGGAGCGCATCGCGCACCGGCCCGACTTCACGGCGGCGGTCAACATGTCGCTCACCCGCTGGTTCCGCGCGCGCGACCAGCTGCAGAGCGGCGGGCTCGTCAGCCGGGCGCGCGGCGTGCCGGGCTTCCTCTGGGAAGGGCACGACATCGGCGAGCTCGACCCCACGCTCGCGGGCATCGCCGCCGACGAGTACTTCGAGATGCGCTGCCTCTTCGTGTGGCTCATGTTCCGGGAGAACGTCTCCCCGTTCCAGAGCGATATCCGCGCGGCGTGAGCGCGAGTCAGGGCGGCTCTGGCTTCTCCCGGTGATGGGAGCGGCCGTCGCGGACGAGGCGGGCAGGACGCCTGCGCTGTCGCTCGCCCTCGCGGACGCACCATCTCGCCACAGCGGACAGGTCGAGGCGTGGCGGTCCTGCGCGCGACGGGTGACCCCTCGAGCTCGCGCGTCGCGCCGATCGCTCGCGGCGGCCGGTCTGGCGCCTCGATTGCATCCGCTCCCGCGCATGCATCTACACCGGATGAAGACTCCAGGTCTCGCTCACATCGCCTACCTGCTCGGCAACAAGGGCGAGGCGATCGTGGTGGACCCGCGGAGGGACATCGGCGAGGTCCTCGCGGCGGCCCGAGAGAGGGATCTCGTGATCAAGTTCATCCTCGAGACGCACCGCCACGAGGACTTCGTCATCGGCTCTGGCGCCCTCGCGAAGGCGACGGGCGCGAAGATCGTGAGCGGAGATCATCCGCTCTTCGGACAGAGCGACATCCGGTTGCGGGACGGCGAGGAGCTCGACCTGATCGGGCTGCGCCTCCGCGCGCTCCATACGCCGGGACACACGCCGGAGAGCACCTGTTATGCCGTGTTCCTCCCGGACGTGCCCGGGCGCGCCTTTGGCGTCTTCACCGGCGATACGCTGTTCATCGGGGAGACGGGCCGGACCGACCTGCCCGACCGCGAGGAGACCAGCGACAACGCGCGCCTCCTCTTCGCCTCGGTGCACGAGAAGCTCCTCCCGCTCGGGGATCAGGCGCTCGTCTGGCCCGCCCACGGCTCCGGCTCGGTCTGCGGGGGCAACATCGCGGAGCGCGATGATTCCACGCTCGGCCTCGAGCGCGCCTACAATCCCGTCTTCGTGAGATCGGCCGACGACTTCGCCCGCGCCAAGGTCGCGGAGCGCATCCCGCGCCCCCCCTATTTCAGCTCGATGGAGCGGCTGAACCTCGAAGGGGGCAAGCCGCTCGCCGCGAAGCCCGGTGAAGTACCTTTCCTGCCGCCAAACAAGTTCGCGTCGGAGTCCAGGCAGGGGCTGGTGCTCGACGCGCGCGACCCCGAGGCGTTCGCGTCGGGCCACCTGCCCGGCTCGCTGAACCTCTGGCTCGCTGGGCTCCCGGTGTTCGGCGGGTGGGTCGCGGACGAGACGACCCGGGTGTACCTGATCGTCCCGCGCGCCGCGGACGTGGAGGCGGCGGTCCTGCACCTCGCGCGCGTCGGCGTCGATCACGTCTCCGGCGTGCTGGCCGGAGGGTTCGACGCATGGCGGGACGCCGGAATGCCCATCGAGAAGACGGGCACGATGGCCCCGCGCGAGCTCCACGACGCGGGCGATGCCGTCGCCGTGCTCGACGTCCGCGATGATCAGGAGTTCGAGGCGGAGGGGCACGTCGGAGGCGCACGGCACATGTACGTGGGATATCTCGACGAGCACTTCGAGAAGATCCAGCCCGCGCTGCCGCGTCATGGCCGCATCGCGCTCGTCTGCAGCGTCGGTCACCGCGCCGGGCTCGCGACGAGCATCCTCCGTCGCCGCGGCTTCACGGACGTCGCCAGCGTCCTCGGCGGGATGACGGCGTGGGAGAAGCTCGGTTTGCCGAAGAAGCAGGGCCCCGAGCGCACGGTGACCACCCTGGATATCGAAGGAGCGCGACGATGAGCTCGCAGGGAGGCGCGCGCTGGGCGCCGGAGATCGCCGGGCTCGCGATCGGAGCGCTGGAGGCGTTCGCGATGGGGACCGCGAAGCGGCCTCTCGGCGTGACGTCCGCGTTCGAGACGGGGGCGAGCGCGCTGGCGCGCCGGCTCGCGCCGCAGGCCAGCCGGGTGAACGAGTTCGTGGCCAAGCGCGAGGCGACGCCGAAGATCGACTGGGAGGTGCTGCTCGTCCCGGGCATCGTCCTTGGCGCGTTCCTGGCCTCGCGCGCCTCGGGCACGCGAGGCTCCGCGCTGCCGGACGCATGGCGGGCGCGGTTCGGGGAGAGCCGCGGAAAGCGCTACGCGGCCGCGTTTTGCGGGGGCGCCCTGATGATGTTCGGCGCGCGGCTCGGCAAAGGATGCACAAGCGGGCACGGCATCAGCGGCACGATGCAGCTCGCCGCGGCGAGCCTCGCGTTCGACGTCGCGATGGGTTTGAGCTCCGTCTTGACGGCGAAGCTCCTGTTTCGAGGAGGCGCGCGATGAGGCAGGATCCGCTCGGAAGACTGGCGCTCGGCCTCGCGACCGGGACCGCGTTCGGCGCCCTCCTCCAGCGAGGAGGGGCCTCGGATGCCGACCTCATCATCGAGCAGCTCCTGCTGCGCGACAGCAGCATTGCGCGGATCATGTCGACCGCCGCGGCCGCCGGCTCGATCGGGGCGCACGGCCTGCGCGCGGCCGGCGCGACCGAGCTCGACGTGAAGCCGTTCCAGGTACGGTCGGTGATCCTGGGCGGCGTGGCCTTCGGCGCTGGGATGGCGATCCTCGGTTATTGCCCCGGCACGACCCTCGCCGCCGTCGGTGAAGGCCGCCGCGACGCGGTGTTCGGGCTGCTCGGGATGGTCGCTGGAGCGCTCGCCTTCATCCGCGTGTACCCGCACATCAAGGAGGTGGTCGAAGAGACGGACCTCGGCAAGGTCACCGTCCCTTCGGCGACGAGGACATCCCCTTGGCCCTGGGTGGCTGGCCTCGCCGGGCTCGCGGGCGCAGCGGCGCTCGTCAGCCGCGCGCGGGCGGCGCGATGAATTCGAACGCGACGAGGGCGCGTCAGTCGCGGGTCATCACCGCGGTCTCGCCCCCGATGTCCAGGCGCGAAAGAAGAGATTCTACCGCCTCCATGGACAGGGGGGCCCCCCTCACCGCCAACGCGGATTCACGAACGCTGGTGAGCGCTGGGAGCCAGTCGAAGCCCGTGAGCTCACCCGGGCTCAGGAGTCTGAGCTCACCCACCTCCGCGAGGGCGTCGAACCCGTCGAGGCCTGGGCCTTCCAGCAGATGCATCTGAAAATTCGCGCCGACGCGGCGCAGGTTACGCAGCGCGGTGAAGTCGTCCGTGTGGTTGCGGAAGAGGGTCAGCGAGCCGTCGATGTGGACGATGGAGGAGAGCGGCTCCAAGGCGCCTGGCGTCACGTCGCTCAGGTGGATCGAGCCCCGGAAGCGGGTGCATCCGGCCACGCTCGTGTAGGGCACGATCGCCAGATCGCTCGGCTGGCCACACACGACCGCCTCGGCATCGGGGTCCGGCGGCTCCTTGGGAACGGCGTTCATGAGGGACACCAGCGCGCCGCTGCGCACGTGCGACGTCGCGAAGGACTCCAGCGCTTCAGCGGTCAGCTGGGCGTTGCGCCGGGCGATCATGGAATCGCCGATCTCCGCGAGCGCAGGGAGCCACGAGAAGTCGGCGAAGCCGCTCTGGTAGAGCCACAGCCCGGAGACGACCTGGATCGACTCCAGGCCGCGCAAGGATTCCAGTGCTCCCACGACCAGCAACCGACCTTCGATCCGCGTCAGGTTGGACAGGGGTCCGAGATCCTCGGGAGGCGAAAGGATCAGCAAGGACCCCGCGATTTCCCTGAGATCCGTGAGCGCGTCGATCGCCTCGGGCCCGCCCAGATTCAGCAGATGAAGCGTGCCGAGGAAGCGCGTACAGCCGCGCAGGCGCTCCAGCTCGGGCGCGGGCCCGGTCGCCTCGTCAAGGAGGTTCGTGCCCACCGCGAGCACCTCCCCCGCCGTCCCGCAGTCACGCCCCCCGGGAGAACCCGCTTGCCCGCCCCCGGACGGCTCGGCGGCCCCGGAGCCGCCGCTGCCACCTGTCGCTCCGCTCGGGCCGTCGGGGGTGGTGCCGCAGGCCGCAGCACCGAGGAGCAGCAACCCTGCCGCGCCGCTCAGCCCGCGACGCAGCATGAGCCTTTCCCGTCTTCCCCTCGCATGGTCGCTCGATTCTAACAGAGCTCTCACCCGCGAGGCACGCTGGAGTGAAGCGGCGCCGGCGGGCGGGCTAGTTGCCTGCCGTGTGGGCGATCGCGAAGATGAGGTTGCGCTCGAGCCGGATGCCCTTCGGCGTGCGGAACGCCTCGAGCTCCTTCGCGAGCCGCGCTCGCACCTCGCGCTTCTCCTCGGGGCTCAGGTGCGAGAGGTGGTTGCCGAACGAGCTCGACCCGCTGTGCCTCAAGATCTCGTCGATGTCGGCGGCGTGGTCGACGAAGGTGAGGATCTCCACGGTGTCGGCGATGAAGCCGGCGCGCTCGAGCAACGCCCGGACCTTGTCGACCGTCAGCTTGTGCGGGTTATTGCCCTCCGCGTCTCTCCCGAGCTCTCATGCTGGCCGCCCGAGCAGGGGCCCGTGCCGACGCCCGACGCCGCGCCGGCAGGGCCCGCGCGCCGGAGCGCCGCGCCGCCGGCGAGGGCCCGGGCGCGGCAGTTCGCGATCGCCCCTGCTCGCGGGCCAGCAGCGATGCTGCTCTGGTGCTGCGCCGCGAGCAGCGTGGCCGCGCGGCGAGAGGGGGCGAGCAGGGACGGCGACGGGAGCGACGCGCCGGCGCATGCAGGCCCATGACTTGTATTTCGAAACAATTTTATCCATAATTCATTCACTTCAAATGACAACCACCATGGATGCCATCGATCTGAAAGCGATCCACCTCCTCGCCCGCGACGCGCGCCGGTCGTGGGCGGACCTCGGCGAGGCGGTCGGCCTCTCCGCGCCCGCCGTGGCCGAGCGGGTGCGGCGGCTCGAGGAGCGCGGCGTCATCACGGGGTGGGAGGCGCGCCTCGACGCCCGGGCCGTGGGCGCCGGGCTCACGGCCTTCATCTCGGTCTCGATCGCGAACCGGCGCGGTCGCGGCGAGTTCCTGCGCGCCGTCGAGCGCGCGGCCGAGATCCAGGAGTGCCACCACGTCGCCGGCGACGAGGACTACCTGCTCAAGGTGCGCTGCCGCGACACCGAGGCGCTCGAGCGCCTGCTCACGCAGGAGCTCAAGGCCCACGACGGCGTGGTGCGCACGCGCACGACGATCGTCCTGTCCACCGCCAAGGAGACCGCGCTCCCGCCCCTGCCGCTGCCGTCCGGAGAGGCGCGCGACGGCGAAGCGCGCCCCCGCAAGGCGCCCGGCCGCGGAGCCGCCCGGAAGGAGGCGCCGTGAGCGGCGCCGACGGACTGCCGCCCTTCGGCGATCGTGGCGAGCGCCGCGCGCGTCGCGAACGCCGCGAACGCCGCGAACGCCGCGAACGCCGCGAACGCCGCGAACGCCGCGAACGCCAGATCGACGAGCGCGACCTCGCGGCGCTCGCCGCCGCCATCGAGGACGCCGCGATCGAGCAGCGCGACTTCTCGCACGCGCGCCACCTGCTCCTCGCCCTGCACTACGTGCGCGCCCACGGGCCCGAGGGGGCGCTCGCGCGCATGCGCTCCGCCCTGCAGGCCTTCAACGCGCGGCACCCGCCGATGAACGGTTACCACGAGACGATCACGGTCGCCTGGCTCACGCTCGTCGCCCGCCACGCCGCCGAGCACCGAGGCGCCGCCGTCCACGAGCTCGCGGAGGGCCTCCTCGACCGCCACCGCAGCAGCAAGGCGCTCTTCGCCCATTACTCTCGCGCGCGGCTGCTCTCGGACGACGCCCGCGCCGCGTTCGTCGCGCCCGACCTCGCGCCGCTCCCGGCGCCAGGCGACGGCGTTCTCATCCGCCTGGCGACCGAGGCCGATCTCTCGGCGATCGAGGAGATCTATGCGTTCTACGTCGAGCGCTCGACCTGCACCTTCGCCACCACCGTCCCGACCCCAGCGGAGCGCCGCGCCTGGCTCGCCGCGCACGGCCCCCTGCACCCCGCCACCGTGGCCGTCGAGGGCGACGGGACCGTGGTCGGCTGGGGCTCGCTCTCCCTGTGGAACCCGCGCGAGGCCTACGCCCGCTCCGTCGAGAACTCGGTCTACGTGCGCGACGGCCTCCACCGGCGGGGGCTCGGGCGCCGCATCCTCGCCGATCTCGTGAGCCGCGCGATCTCGCTCGGCCACCGCACGATCATCGCGCAGATCGCCGGAGACCAGGCGGCGAGCGTCGCGCTGCACCGCGCGCTCGGGTTCGAGGACGCCGGGCTGCTCCGCGACGTCGGGCACAAGTTCGACCGCTGGCTCGACGTGATCCTGATGCAGCGTGCGATTCCTTAACCTGCAAGCGACGACCAGAGCATGTTCGTCACCAACCTGCTCTGCTGATGACCTGCCGCGCCCTCACCCGCTGTCGAGACCGGCTCCGCCACCCGACCGAAGACACGAAGACAAGCCTCGCCGGGCCACTTCAAGTCGAACGTTGATTCGATTGGCGCCCACCCGGACGTCGAGATGACCGGGATCAACAGGACCGAGGACACCGCAGAGCCGGCCCTGGCCACATTGCACGTCAGAACGACATCGTCGCTGCGCGACGCTTCGAAAGGGCTATTACCAGGTTGTGCGTGACCCGGACGTTCTCGAACGTCTCGACCCGGATGCCGCCACCGCCGGCGCCCGTGCCTTGCTCAGCGCGACGAGCCCGACTACCCTGCTGCCTGCCTGAATGGCGCGCAAATCCCCTGGGCCTCGACAATGCCCTCGAGGGCTTCTGTCCACATTACTACAAGAACATGCCCGAGGCGGCCGGCGCGCTGCTGGACGATGAGCATGGGGAGGGCAGCGCCCACGACGGCGAAGCGCAGCGTCATTGACCGTCAGCGTAGCCCTCGGCATACCCGCCCGCCTTCAACCCAAGAGGGAATTACTGATGTCAACCGTCTCCTCCGTCGTATCGTCTCGAATCGCGGTGCCGAGGGCACCCCTTTTCGCCTGGCTCGTCCCCGGGGTGTTCGACACGGAGCTGCACACCGTGCTGCGCGCGGGGTACGGCTTTCCCGGCGCAGAGTGGACCTCCGGCACCACTGGACCGTGGGATGTGCCTGGTTCGTACCGGACAATCCACCTGACGGACGGCAGCACCGTACGCGAAGAGGTGGTAGCTGCCGATGCGCCAGACTATTTCTCGTACGCAGTAACCAACTTCACGAATCCCATCCTCCGCTGCCTGGTGAAGGAGGCGCGAGGGCAATGGTGGTTCACGGACGACGGCGCCGGCACGAAGGTGAAATGGCTTTATGAGTTCGAGGGCACGTCCGCCCTGGCGACGCTCCTCCTCACTCCCGCGATCAAGGTCCTCTATAACCGGTACATGGCCGCGGGGGTGCAACGGATCAAGAAACGCGCTCAGAACGAGCTACGGGGGAAGCAATCATGAGCAGGTGGAATTTCGACCTGAGTGCCTTGCGCGGGCCGCAAGGGATGAGCGACGAGGACCTCGCCTACTGCGGCTCCAGATATGCAGAGGTCCGAGACGCCCTGTACGAGAACCCATATCGCAAAGGCCGAAGCGGCGAGGCCCCCGGCCCCCTGCCGATGTTCAAGTCGACCATCCGCAACGCGTGGTCAGGCGCCTTCTCTGCTCACGCCGATCTCATGAAGCAAGCCGCGGGGCGCGCGGTCGACTCGAGGGCGGACCTTCGCTGGGGCCCCGACGGCAAGGGCTTCCGCAGGATAGTAGCGCCCAACGGCATCTGTCTCCTCGGAGTATGGGAGATCACGGAGGAGAGCGAGTATAGCGGCTACTTCAAGCAAGGCGCCAAGGGCTTGATCATCGGAAGATACTCATCGGACGGCAATGAGACGCGCCGTGGGCAACGACGCTCATTGAGCCTCGCCGGAAAGATTTATCCGACGATGGACCCGAACCACGCGGATCCGCTCATTCCCGCCAGCTTCATGTCCCAGGAAGACCTCGGGGGCATGCACACCGACTTCATCAACGACGCGATGCTCCGAAACGCGCCCGACGTGACCGCATGCCGGCGCGGGATCTACCTCCTCATCCTGGCCCGCGCTGGTCTGGTCTTTTCGCTCGTGGACAAGGTGGCGGACGCCCGCCAGCTCCATGAGATCGCCGAGCTCGGCAAGCCCGAGGGCGAGCGCACGAGATGCCCCGAGCACATGCTGCTCAAGATGGCGCCTCGACAGGCCCGGATACAGGGCAAAAACCTGGATTTCCGAGATGAGATCTATGCTCACATCTTCGAGCCGGGAGCCTCGGAGCCCACTGGCTCGATCGTGTTCGACATCAGCGTGTCCGACTGCGCCGTGAACATAGGGATACCGGGGTTCCGGCGCGTGAAGGTCACCAACTGGCGTCGTATCGGTCGGATCACGTTCACGGAGGCCGTCGCCTCATACAACGCCGATCATGTCGTGCATTTCCATCACCCGGGTTGGCGCACCAACCGGAACGACGCATCGACCGCCATCCGCTCGGGCGGGAGGCGGATCCGGTAGTCGTAATCCGCGACGCCAGCGCGATCGACCCGGCGGAGCGCTCTGCATGGCGAGCGACCGGAGAGCTGACGCACCGTCCAGGTGAAAGGCCCCTCGCGAGGAGCGTGCCTCATGGGTGATCAATTCGACGTCATCGTGATCGGGAGCGGCTTCGGGGGCGCCATCACGGCGGCTCGGCTGGCAGAGGGAGGTGCCCGCGTTCTCGTCCTCGAACGGGGCAGGCGCTGGACCGCAACTCAGCACCCGCGCGGGCCGACCGACGCCTGGCTCTATCGGAAAAATTCCCCAGCGAAGCACAACGGCTGGCTCGACCTGCGCTTCTTCCCGCGCATGATCGTCGCGCAGGGCGCCGGCGTAGGAGGCGGATCCCTGTGTTACTCCGCTGTCCTGCTGGAGGCTCGACCCGAGCTGTTCGACGCCGGGTGGCCGCCGGAGATCACCTACAAGGAGCTGCGACCGTACTATGCGAAGGTGCGGGACATGCTCAGCGTGCAGCCGATCCCTAGCCGACAGCTCACAGCGCGCGCGCGCCTGCTCCGGAGAGCGGCCGCGAAGCTCGGCCATGGCGACCGCTTCACCAGCGTGCCGCTGGGGATCACGTTCGACGAAGACTGGCATCATGGCCTCCACGACCCGCTCGGCCATCAGCACTCGAAGTCGTTCATCAATCAGCAGGGGGAGCGGCAGGGTACATGCGTCCACCTCGGCAACTGCGACATCGGCTGCGACGTTCGGGCGAAGAATACGCTCGACCTCAACTACATCCCTCTCGCGGAGCGCCACGGGGCCGAAGTGCGACCGTTGCACATCGCGCGCCGCATCGAGCCGGATGGCAGCGGCTACCGCGTGTCCTTCGATCGCGTCGACCGTGAGCGCCTGATTGCCGGCAGCGTGCGCGCGGAGATGGTCGTCCTGGCAGCGGGCTCGCTCGGCACCACGGAGCTCTTGCTGCGCTGCCGCGACGAGCACCGCACCCTGCCGAACATCAGCCGACGGCTCGGGAAACACTGGAGTCCGAACGCCAACTTCCTGACTCCTGCGTTTTACCCGGATGGCGACCAGGTGAAGCAGGGCATCGGCCCCACCATCGCGTCAGGGCTGGAGTTCATGGACGGCAGCGTGAACGGGCAGCGCTTTTACATCCAAGACGACGGATTCCCGAATATGCTGTTGAACGCGATGCGCGCCACGCTGGCGTCACCCGCGTTGCGGCCGCTGGCATGGCTGCTCGAGCGACAGCTCGCGCGCGGTCTGGACGAGGTGAATCCGACCCGCAACCTGATGCTCTGGTTGGGCCAGGGCGTCGACGCCGCCGACGGCGAGCTGCGCCTGGGCCCTCGCTTCGCGAAGCCGTGGGAACAGGACATCGACCTCACGTGGCGCGTCGACGAGTCGAGAGCGCTGGCCGACACGATCCTGGAGATGCATAGACGGCTGTCCGAGGCGACTGGCGGCCAGCTCTATGTGCCCCTGTTCTGGCGGCTCGTCCGGGGCATGGTCTCGGTGCACCCGCTGGGAGGTTGTGGCATGGGCCGCAGCCGCACCGAGGGCGTGGTCGACCATGCGGGGAGGGTGTTCGGCTACAAGAACCTGGTCGTCGCGGATGGCGCGATTCTCCCCGGGGCCACCGGACGCAACCCTTCAATGACGATCGGTGCCCTGAGCGAGCGCATCGCCGCCTTGATGCTGCGCGATCCAGGCGCCGGCGCGGAGCGCTGAAGCTGGCTGCGGAGCGAAGGCAGCTGCTCCGCCCCCCCCCGCACACAGCGACCAGGAGGCGTGAGGCGTCGCACCGCGGCGGCCGCCGGGGTGGGAGCCGCCGCGGCCGCGCGCCGCGCGCCGCGCGCCGCGCGGACGATGGGCGCTCGTTCCGGATCAGCGCAGGCGCCCGCGGTCCACGGGCACGCGACTGGGCACCCGGAGCGGGACAGGCGGCGCCCCGGGGGGCTCGGAGGCGACGAGCCCGGCGAAGGGCGGCGGCCCCGAGACATAGGGAGATGGATAGAAGACGGACATGACCTCCTCCATCATCCTGATGTAATCGCCGTCGTAACGGCTGAGATCATAGCAACCCAGCGGGTTCTCCGTCACGTTCAGGAGACACTTGTTGCAATAAGTGCAAGGCCTGGGCGCGGCGTCGAGGCCGCGCTCGAACATCCTGACGAGATCGTTGTTGGCGATGAGCGGCCTGGCGATGCTGACCGCGTCGGCAGCCCCGCCGCGGATGACATCGGCGATGACCGAGGCCGTCTGGAAGCCGCCGGTGACGATGACCGGGACCTTCACGTGACGCTTGATGATCCGCGCGTCCTCGGTGCTGATGCCCTCGACCTTGGTGCCCGCCCGGCGGAACCAGAAGTAGCGAAACAGCGGGCGCAGGAGCCGGTACCGGAACAGGAGGTAGTTGCGCCCGGTGTGGACGCCGCTCGACAGGAGCCCGTCATACCACCGGCGGGCCTCGTCCATCGGAAAGTCGCCCGCAGGGTTGCGCGGATGGGGGAACATGCTCCCGGACGAGACGTGGATGGCATCGACCCCCGCCTCCTCGAGCATCTGGCAGATCGCGACGGAGTCCTCGATCGTATTCCCTTTCTTCTCGAAGGGCACGACGTCGTTGTAGTCGTTCGCGCTGATCTTGGCCTGCACGTGGAAGTCGTCGCCCACCGCGCCGCGGATCGCCCGGATGATCTCGACGAGGAACCGCGCCCGGTTCTCGACCGACCCTCCGTACTCGTCCTTCCGATCGTTGATGCCGGAGCTCAGGAACTGGTGGATGAGGTAGCCGTTCGCGCTGTGCGTCTCCACCCCGTCGAGCCCCGCCGCCTTCGCGCGCCTCGCCCCGTCGGCGAAGCACTGGACGGTGTACTTGATCTCCTCCCTCGTCATGGACCGGCAGAGAAACCCGTTGAACGGCTCGGTCTCGCTGGTCGAGCTCTGCGCCCGGAACGCGAGGTTCTCGACGCCGCCGATGTCCTGCTGACGGCCCGAGTGGCTCAGCTGGAGGATGTACCTGCAATCGTGGCGGTGGATCCGCTCGCCCAGCGCGGCCCAGAAGGGGATCGTCCCATCGTGGTTGATCATCGCGTAGTTCGGGAGGATGCGGCCGCGGGTGTGGACCGGCACGAACGACGAGATGATCGCTCCGACCCCGCCGGCGGCGAATTTCTCTTCCCAGTTGATCCGGACATAGGTCCCGGAACCGTCGTAGTTGTCGAAGCGGCCCGAGATGCTCGACCGGAATATGCGGTTCTTGACGGTGATTTTGGGGAGCTTGAGCTCACGGAAGATGACGTCGCCCGCGCCCCCTCGACCTGCGGGCTCGCCGGCCTTCTGAGCGGTTTTCTCACAATCTCTCGTGGGCATAGGCTCTCCAGTGGACGGTCGCAATCGTCCAGACTCTTGGACACCAGCGCAAGGCTGGAGCGCCCTTGCGCGCCCCGCCGGGCCAAGTAGATATAGCCGCCGGAGGGGCACATGCCATCTCACGAGCTCCGGGCCGGCACGCAGAGGATGATTCCCGATTTGTCGTCCGCTGATGCCCTGGTCTATAATCTCGGTTACCTCGTTCCGTATCTACTGCAGGGCGTCTTCACCGACCGGCGGCCGTGGGTGCACTTCTGGCTCGCGGTCCACCGCGATCCCGGGGCCGTCGGTTTCCTGGGGCGGATGCGGGACAAGCATCGGAGCGGCATCTTCTGGGTCCGCCTGGGTCTCCGCAGATCGCTCATCGTCCTCGATCGTGAGGACGTTCACCGGGTGCTCGAGCTTTCCCCCGACGTCTATCAGGCCGGGAGCTTCAAGCGCGAGGGGATGCGGCTCTTCCAGCCGAACGCCGTCACCATCTCGCGCGGCGAGGCGTGGCGGGAGCGGCGCTGGTTCAACGAGATCGTGCTCGACTTCCACCGTTCAAAGCACCGTTGCGCGGAGCAGTTCATCTCGGTCGTTCGAGACGAAGTCGCGATCGCGGCCCGCGCGGGCGGCTCGCTGTGCTCCTGGGATGCTTACGATCGTCTCTTCGAGACGATCACGCGGAGGATCGTCTTCGGCGCTGCCGCGAGGGACGACGCGGAGGTGACCGGCCTGCTCAAGCGGATGCTGCGCGAGGCCAACCAGCTGATCAAGCCGAGGCGCTCGAGGTACTATGACCGCTTTTATGCCCGCGTCCAAGCCTACCTCGACGCCGCCGAGCCGGGCAGCCTGGCCGCGCTCTGCAGACAGGTGCCTGCGACAGAGCTGACCAAGGTCGAGAACCAGGTCCCGCACTGGCTGTTCGCGATGTGGCAGACGCTGGGCACGAACGTGGTCCGGGCGCTGGCCTTGATCGCCGCGCACCCCGACGCCGAGCGCGAGGTGCGACGCGAGATGGCCGCGGTCGATCTCGCCACCGCCGAGGGGATCGACCGGCTCGCGTACCTCGAAGGATGCGTGCAAGAGGCCATGCGCCTCTGGCCGACGACGCCGCTGCTCTTCCGCGAGACGACGACCGCCGATGTCCTCGGAGGCGTCGAGATCCCCGCGAGGACGCCGGTCCTGATCCCGAACGGCTTCAACCACCGGGATCGCGAGCGGGTCGCCACGGCCGACAGGTTCTCTCCGCGCTCGTGGGTCGACGGCGCAGCGCACCCGCTGTTCCATCACCTGGGCGGCGGAGCCCAGGTGTGCGCGGGGAGACCTCTCGCCCTGTTCCTCGCCAAGGCGGTCCTCGCGGCGCTGCTCAGCGGCCGCCGCTTCCGCCTCGTCCGGCCGGACCTGCGGCGGTCACAGCGCGTTCCTTACACGTTCAACCATTTCCGGGTCCGCTTCGATGTCTCACCGGACGAGACCCGGAGTGACCGCTGACACCGTGCAAAGGATCCCTATGAAACGCCGGCTCATGACGCGCGCCTTCGAGGGCGCATTCTCGCTGATCAACAGGCTCGTCCCGTGGCACCGCCTGCCGCCCAGCCTCGGCACGCTCAACCTCCTGGCCTACAGGAACAAGCTCCGGCGGGAGAACCTTTACGATACGAACGACGCCCCGCGGGGCAAATCGAAGCGCACAGCGGCGCCGCCTCGCCCCGAGGCGCTGATCCAGCGGACGCCCGACGGCTCCTACAACGATCTCGACGAGCCATCCATGGGCTGCACCGGGACGCGGTTCGGCCGGAACGTGCCGCTCAAGTACACGTACCCGGAGCCGGAAGACAAGATGATGGAGCCGAGCCCGAGGATCGTCAGCAGCCGGCTGCTCGCTCGGCGAGAGTTCGTCCCGGCGACATCGCTGAACCTGCTCGCGGCGGCGTGGATCCAGCTGATGACGCGCGACTGGTTCAACCACGGCACGCCGGTGAAAGGCAACGAGCTCCGCGTGCCGCTCGACAAGGAGCGCGGCGACGACTGGTACGAGGATCCGATGCTGATCCGGCGGACGCCGCCGGACAACACGCGGCTGCCGGACACGGCGGATCGCCCGCCGACGTACCTCAACCACAGCTCGCACTGGTGGGACGCTTCGATGTTCTACGGCTCGAGCGAGGAGGAGCTCGCGAGGCTGATCGACGACAGGGAGGGGGCCGAAGGCAAGCTGAAGCTGGACCTCGTCGAGGGCCATCTGATCGGATCCATCCCCGCGCAGATGCGGAAGCTGGCGGAGGTGTCCAATCAGTGGTGGATCGGCCTCAGCCTCATTCACACGCTGTTCGTGAAGGAGCACAACGCCATCGTGGATCACCTCCGGCGGCACTACCCGGAGTGGAGCGCGGCTCGCCTCTTCCACACCGCCCGCCTCGTCAACGTGGCGCTGATCGCCAAGATCCACACCGTCGAATGGACGACCGCCATCCTGGGGCACCCCACGCTGGACATCGCCATGAACGCGAACTGGTGGGGTTTCGCGGGCGAACGCCTCACGCGCGCCCTCGGCCGCGGGCGCGCCGTCGGCCCCCGGCGCGGCAGCGAGGTGTGGAACGGCATCATCGGCTCCCAGAAGGTGCACCACACGGCGCCCTACGCGATGACCGAGGAGTTCGTCTCGGTCTATCGGATGCATCCGCTCATGCCCGACGCGATCCAGCTGTTCCGCGCCGGCACCGGCGGCCTGGAGCGGAGCGTCGCGCTGCCCGACGTCTCCGGTCAGCAAACGGTGTCGGCCTTCAACGGCGATCTGTCGATGACCGACCTCCTCTATTCGTTCGGCATCGCCCACCCGGGTGCGGTGGTCCTGCACAATTACCCCGCTTTCCTTCGCGACCTCCAGCGCGACGACCAGTCCAGGATCGACCTCGCGGCGATCGACGTGATGCGCGACCGCGAGCGCGGCGTGCCGCGGTACAACCAGTTCCGCCGCCTCCTGCACCTCGATCCGGTGAAGTCGTTCGAGGAGATCACGAGCAACAAGGAGTGGGCCCGCGAGCTCCGCGAGGTGTACGGCGACGTCGAGCGCGTCGACCTGATGGTCGGGATGTTCGCGGAGGATTTCCCGGCGGGCTTCGGGTTCAGCGACACGGCGTTCCGCGTCTTCATCCTGATGGCGTCGCGAAGGCTGAAGAGCGATCGGTTCTTCACGACGGACTACAACGAGAACGTCTACAGCCGCGAGGGCCTCGACTGGATCGACAACAACACCATGTCGAGCGTCCTCCTGCGCCACAATCCCGATCTCGCGCCGATGCTCCGCCAGGTCGAGAACGCGTTCGCGCCCTGGGCGCGCGTCGATGCGCCGGGGGCGCCCGGCGCAGGGTCGAAATAGCGGAGCGACGTCCATGCCGGGGAGGATATTCATGAAGACAGCTCAGCAAGCGGGCGCGCCTGCGCACGAGGGCCGCCGGAGGTGGCGTCGCCTCCAGTACGGGATCGCGGGTGCAGCCTCCCTCCTCGGGGTGGCTCTCCTCCTCTCCTATCGGTACTCGCCGAACCGCCCGGTGGAGTACGAGGCGATCGAGGATCACTTCAAATATGGCTCGATCGGCGGCGACACCGAGAGCGGCTTGCCGCTGCGCGTGGTGGAGATCTTGCCCCGGTTGTTCCGCGAGCACATGCCCCCGGGGCCGCCGGACTACAGGGCGTTCGGCTTCATCCAGGAGCCGGGCCACGTGACGCCGATCGGGTTCTCCGTGCGCAGGCGGGGGATCGACCTGGTCGGCCTCAACTGCGCGGTGTGCCACGTCGGCTCCGTGCGGGCGGCTCCGGACGCCGCCCCCGTCCGCTACCTCGCGATGCCGGCCAACACGGTCGACCTGGAGGCGTACTTCGACTTTCTCTCGCGGTGCGCCGAGGACCCCCGGTTCACGCCGGACCGCGTGCTCGCGGAGCTGGAGAAGGACGGCGCGCTGTTCCCGATCGAGCGCTCCCTCTATCGCACGGCCGTCGAGCGGATGAAGGTGGGCCTGGCCTTCCGGCAGCGGACGCTGGCCGGCTTCAGGTTCCCGGACCACCCCCGCTTCGGGCCGGGCCGCGTCGACACGTTCAATCCCTACAAGTCGGGCCCGTTTGCCGCCTATTACCAGGATGGCATTCCCGACGAGGAGCGGATCGGCACCGCCGATTTCCCTTCCGTGTGGAACCAGAAGATGCGCGAGGGCATGCACCTGCACTGGGACGGGAACAACACCTCGGTCAGCGAGCGCAACGTGAGCGCCGCGTTCGGCGCCGGCGCCACCCGTGAGGACGTGGATCTACCGAGGATCATGCGCATCAAGCTGTGGCTCGACCAGCTGCCGGCGCCGGCGTTCCCCTTCGAGGGCAGCGCCGACCGGGCCACGCTCCAGCGCGGAGAGGCGTTGTTCGAAGGGCGGTGCGCGAGCTGCCACGCGCCCTCCGGGGCGTACGTGGGGCAGGTCGTGCCGATCGAGGAGATCGGCACCGACGAGCACCGATTGAACTCTTACACGACAAAGCTCCAGCAGATCCAGCGCGCCTACGGGGAGGGCTACGACTGGGAGTTCAAGCACTTCCGGAAGACCAACGGCTACGCCAACCAGCCGCTCGACGGCGTCTGGGCGAGGGCGCCCTTCCTGCACAACGGCTCTGTCCCGACGCTGTGGGACCTGCTCACGCCGGCCGAGCGCCGGCCCACACGCTTCTACCGGGGTCACGATGTGTACGACCCCGCCCGGGTCGGTTTCCGGACGGACATCCGCGAGATCGAGGGCAGGCCGGCGTTCCTGTTCGATACGCGGCTCCCCGGCAACAGCAACAAAGGGCACACCGGAGAGCGCTACGGGACGGAGCTGAGCGACGGCGACAAGTCGGCGCTGATCGAATACCTCAAGACGCTTTAGGCCGCCGCCACCCCGGGGGGACACCACCATGACATCGCGAATCGACAACCGTTATGCGAAGGCCTTCCAGGCCGTCGTCGCGCTCGGCATCCTCATCAACGTCGCCATGGCCATTCCATCCATCATCTCGCCGCGGTGGGCGCTCGCTGCGCTGTCGTTGCCGCCGATCCTGTCGTTCAAGGCGGATGTGTGGATGCGCTACGCCGGCGCGCTGCTCCTCGCCCTCTCGATCATGTACGTGCCGGCCGTCGTGAACCCGTCTCGCCACCGCTTCAACGCCTCCGTCGCGGTGATCGCGCAGCTCGGCTTCGGGCTGTTCTGGTTCTGGCTGGTGACGTTCGCCGACTACCAGGCGGCCTACCTCGGGCTCGCCTATGTCGGCGGCTCGCTCGGCGCAATCCAGGCGCTGCTCTACGTCGCGTTCCTGCGTCGAGAGTACCTTCGGCCAGGAACGCACGCGCCGGGAGCGGCGTGAGCAGCCCGACTCCGGCGCCCGGATTGCACGGAGAGAAGGCTCGGGTCTACGAGGACGAGAGAGGTGCAGCATGAGAATCTCGATCGCACGTTCACCGGCGCCGGGGTTGTTGCGTCCGCCTGGGGAGGAACAGCGTCGCGCGGCCCTCGCGAGGGCGCAGGGCAGCGCTGTCACCCAGGGCGGAGAGGGCGAGCCGGGTAGGCTGGCAGGCAGGACCACGGAAGAGACGTTCAAGATGGAGTCGGCCACCGGCACCGGGCGCGAGCCGCCGAAGGGCGTCATCGATCAGATGGTGAACGCAGAAGAGGGGGTATACGACCGGGATACCGCGTACATCCTCGCGGCCGCGTCGGCGTGGACGTATTCGGACGCCGATGCGCTCGGAAGGATGCTCACACGCCGTGGCATCGCCAACGAATGTGTCTCCGTCGAGTTCAAGAACGACGCGCTGTTCGTGGACTCCACCGCCTACGTGGTCCAGAGCCACGATCGCCGGCTGGCGATCCTTTGCTTCAGCGGCACGGAGCCGCGCAACCACATCGATTGGCTGACGGACGCGAGCGTCAGGGCGGACACGTTTCCCTCCGTGGGGAACGTGCACGGCGGCTTCTACCGCGCCACGGCGGCGCTGTGGCCGGTCATGAGGGATCTGCTCCGGGCCGCTGCGAGCGGCGCGTCGGTCTGCCGGGCGCTGGAGGCCGACCAGGCGCTGCGCAGCTGCCCGCTGCGGGGCTCGCTGGACAGGGGCGCCGAGCAGCGCCCCGCGGAGGATGGCCCGCGGAGCGGCGATCCTCCGCCTCTGACCGAGGAAGGCGACGCGCCCGCCGGTCAGCTGGAGGCGCTCTACATCACCGGCCACAGCCTGGGCGGAGCGCTGGCCGTGCTCGCCGCCGCGCTCATCTACTCGGAGAGGCAGCTCGCCGGGCTCCGGCCGCTGCTGAAGGGGGTGTACACCTACGGCCAGCCAATGGTCGGCGGGCCTACGTTTGCCAGGCACTTCGGCGAAAAGTTCGGGAAGAAGCTCTTCCGGCACATCTACGGGAACGACATCGTTCCGCGCCTGCCGCCGATAACGACAGGAAGGTTCTCGCATTTCGGCCAGGAGTACGCGTCGACGAGCGCGGGCTGGGCAGAGCAGGAGCGGCCCGTGACCCAGGCGATCAAGATGAGCTTGTGCACGGCCATCGGCCTCCTCGCCTGGGTCAGAGATCAGCTGCCCGGCCTGAGCTGGCTGCGCCTGCCGGTCTCCTGGGGTGACCACGCGCCGCTCTACTACCTGCGCACCTCGCAAGCCGCCCACCCCGGCTCGGAGTTCGAGTGAGGGGGCCGGCAGCCACGAGGCGCCACGCCTTCGCCGCCGAGCGCGAGGCTACGAGGCCCTGGCGTTCTTCAGCGCGTCCGGGTTCCCCGGCCCCTCGAGGTACTCGTCGTACGTGCCGTTGAAGACGCGCGGATCCTTCGACGACAGATCGAGCACGCGGGTGCCGAGCTTGCCCACGAAGTGCCGGTCGTGGCTCGTCACGACGACCGTCCCCTTGTACTCGACGAGCGCCTGGAGGAGCGCGTCGATGCTCTCGACGTCGAGGTGGTTCGTCGGCTCGTCGAGCACGACGATGTTGTTCTTCACCAGGATGAGCTTCGCGAGGAACAGGCGCGCCGCCTCGCCGCCGGAGAGGTTCTCCGTCTTCTTGAGCCCGGCCTCGCCGCTGAAGAGCAGCTTCCCGAGCACCGAGCGCACGTGCTCCTTCGGGGCGGACGGGTCGAAGCGGTACAGCCAGTCGTACGCCGTGAACCCCGCCTCGATCGCCTCGTGGTGATCCTGCGCGAAGTAGCCGACGTTCGTGTCGTGGCCCCACGTGACGGCCCCGGCGTCGGGCGTGTACTCGCCGACGAGGAGCTTGAGCAGCGTCGACTTGCCGATGCCGCTCGGCCCGATGACCGCGAGCTTGTCGCCGCGGTTCAGGTTGAAATCGAGCTTCTGGATCACGCGCCGATCCCCGAAGCTCTTGGAGAGGCCCTCGACGCGCAGCACGTCGCGGCCAGAGGGCTTCTCGATCTCGAACTTGATGTACGGGCGCACGACGCTCGAGCGCCGCACCTGGATGCCCGCCTCGAGCTTCTCGATCTCCTTCACGCGCGACTGCGCCTGGCTCGACCGGCTGGCGCTCGCGCCGAAGCGGGCCACGAAGTCCTTGAGCTCGGCGATCTTCTTCTTCTTCTGCGCGGCGTCGGCCTCCGACTGGCGCTTGCCGGTCGTCTTCTGCTCGATGAAGTCGTCGTAGTCGCCCGTGTAGAGCGTGACCGTCTGGTAGTCGACGTCGGCGACGTGCGTCGCGATCGCGTTCATGAAGTGCCGGTCGTGGCTGACGACGAGGAGCGTGCCGCGGAAGGTGTCGGTCAGGTACGACTCGAGCCAGCGGATCGAGTCGAGGTCGAGGTGGTTCGTCGGCTCGTCGAGGAGCAGGACGTCCGCGCCCCCGAAGAGCGTCTGGGCGATGAGGACGCGGAGCTTGTACCCGCCCGCGAGCGTGCTCACCGCGCTCGTGTGCCGGGCGGTCGCGATCCCGAGCCCCTCGAGGATCTCGGCGGCGCGCGACTCGGCGGTGTAGCCGTCCTCCTCGCCGATCGTCCCCTCGAGCTCGGCGAGCCGCATGCCGACCTCGTCGGTCATCTCGACCTCGTACAGCCGATCGCGCTCCTGCATCGCGTCCCAGAGCGCCCGGTTGCCCATCAGGACCGTATCGAGGATGCGGCAGGACTCGTAGGCGAAATGGTCCTGCTTGAGCACCCCGACGCGGAGCTGCTTCGGGATCTCGACCGAGCCCTGATCCGACTCCTCCTCGCCGGAGATGACCTTGAGGAGCGTCGATTTCCCCGCTCCGTTCGCGCCGACGAGCACGTAGCGCTTGCCGGGGTCGAAGCGCATCGTGACGTTCTCGAAGAGAATTTTGGGACCGTACCGCTTGGTGAGCTTTTCGAGCGTGATCATCTCAGCGGCGCCGGGCGTAGCACGTGTGCGCCTGCGGTTCCGGTGAATTCCGGAGGCGGCGCGCCCCCCGGGGCAGGCGCGTCACCGCGGCGCGCCGGGCGGCGGGCCGGCGACGCGCGCCGGCGCTTCCTCGAATACCTCGGCGTCCGGCAAGGAGAGGACCTCCCTGCCGGCCGATTCCAGCTTCTCTCGCGGCACGTCGCGGAAGCGCGCGCGGAACGCCGCAGACGGGCGGAGGGTCACGGCCTGCCCGGTCGACCTGCGCCTGTACGTGGTCTCCACGCCGTCCTCGCTCGCCTCGATCAGGCTGAGATTCAGCTTCCCGAGGCTGGCTCCCGTCGCGGCGGCGGCGCCGTCGGCGATGCAGGAGAACTGCACGTTCCGCGGGCTGTGGTGGATCACCTCGAGATCGAAGCTCCTCGCTGGCAGCCCGAGCCTCGCGAGCGCAAAGCGCCCCATGCGGTAGCCGGCGACGGCCCACGGCCCCGCCCCGCCGTGGATCGCGGCCACGGCGCGCAGCTCGTCGTCCGGGGCCTCCGCGGCCGGGCGGCCCTGCGCGGGCGGGTGGCCGTGGTGGTGGGCCGCGTGCCGCTGCCCGCGGCCCTGACTGGCAGGCGCATGCGGCCGGCCGGCGGTCTCCCGCGCCGCCGGGCCCTCGGGGGGATGGGCGCCCGCGCCGCCGCACCGGATCGAGGAAATGGCGGCGAGGAGGATCAACGCCGCTCGGCTCATCGTCTTGCGCATGCTCGCTCGATCCCCGTGAGGGCGGCGGAGTGTCCCCGTTCGCGCGCGACGTCAAGGGCGTCGGGCCGCGCGCCGCTGCCCGCGACGCCCGGGATCCGCCCGATCCGGCGAGCGCGCAGGCGTACCGCGGACGGTTTCACGCACCGCGGCGTCAGACCGGGGTAACATGCGCCCGTCATGCCCCGCGCGCCCGCCAGCCGTTTCCGTCGCCAGAGCCGCGCCGGCCTCGCTGGCTCCGCTGGCCTCGGCGGCGACGCGACGACCCACGTGGCCCGCGCCGGGGGTGATGCTCGCCGATGACCCGCGTCCACCCTGAAGGCTTCCGGCCCGAAGCGCTCGTAGGCCAGGTCCTGCGCGGCAAGTGGCGGCTGGAGCGCCTGCTGGGCTTCGGCGGGATGGCCATGGTCTACGCCGCCACCCACCGCAACGGGATGCGCGGCGCGGTGAAGATCCTCCGCCGCGAGCTGTCCGAGGACGAGGAGGCGCGCTCGCGCTTCCTGCGCGAGGGCTACGTCGCCAACCGCGTCGAGCACCCGGGCATCGTCCGGGTGCTCGACGACGACGTCACCGACGACGGCTCGGTGTTCCTTGTGATGGAGCTGCTCGAGGGCGAGACCGTCGAGGCGCGCCGCGCGCGCGAGCCGGGCGGCGTGCTCGGCGTGAACGAGGTGCTCGCCATCGCCGACGACCTGCTCGACGTGCTCGCGGTCGCGCACGAGCGCGGGATCGTGCACCGCGACCTCAAGCCGGACAACCTGTTCCTCACGCGCCACGGGCAGCTGAAGGTGCTCGACTTCGGCATCGCGCGGCTGCGCGAGCTCTCCTCCCCGGCGAACGCCTCCACGCGCGCCGGCACCCTGATGGGGACGCCGCAGTTCATGCCGCCGGAGCAGGCGCGGGGGCAGTGGGACAGGGTCGACCCGCGCAGCGATCTATGGGCCGTCGGGAGCACGATGTACCAGCTGCTCTCGGGGCGGTACGTGCACCAGGCCGAGACGCTGCCGCTGCTGCTCCTCGCGGCGATGACGCAGCCGGCGCCGCCCGTGGGCAGCGTCCTGCCGGCCCTGCCCCCGCCGATCGCCGGCGTGATGGACGTGGCGCTCGCGTTCGACCCCGACCGCCGCTGGCCGAACGCCCGCGCGATGCAGCGCGCGCTCCGCCAGGCGCGGGGCGGCGCGGCGCTCGAGCTGGCCCCGGGCGCGCCACCGGAGCACGGGCGCGCGCCGCTGCACTCGGAGCACGGGCGCGGGCTCCTGCACTCGGATCCAGGGCGCCCGTCGGCGCACGCGCGAGGCCCCGGGAGCGGGCCGCGCGGCACGGAGTTCGCGGCGGCGGGCACGGCCAGCGGCGTCGCGGCCGGCGGCGGCGCGGCCAGCACCGGCACGGTCTCGCCGGTCGTGGAGCGCGCGGCCAGCGCGGAGCGCTCCGCGCCGCGCGCGGTGGCCACGGGCGCGCTCCTCGCCGGCGCGCTGGCCGTGGGCGCCCTGGTCGCGCTCGTGTGGTGGCAGCGCGCGGGCGAAAGGGGCGCGGAGGATCCGTCGCACGGCTCCACGGTGGAGGCCGAGCCGCGCTCCACCGCGGGCGCCGGGGCGACGACGGCGCCGCCCGACAGCGCAGGCTCGCCCGGGGCCGGCGTGCAGCCGGCGCCGTCCGGCGATGCGGTCCCCGCGATCGCGCCGTCCGCGCCCGCGACAACGCCGGCGCCCGAGGCCGCGGGCGCGACGGCCGCGCCGGCGCCCGAGGCCGCGCCCGCGACGGCCGCGAGCGCGAGCGCGGCCGCGCCGAGGCCCGCCGCCGGGGGCAGGGCGCGATCCCCCGCGACCGCGACGAAGGCGCCCGCCGCGCCGACGCCGGCCCCCGCGCCGACGCCGGCGGAGGACCCGTACAACCGGAGACGTTGAGGTCGCACGGATGCGTAGATCGAGCCCGCGTAGACGATTCCCGGCGGAGGTGCTCGCCGTGGGAGGAGCCGTGCTCCTCGCCTGCCCCGACGCCTCCGCGCAGGGGCGCGATCCTGCGGCCGCGGAGGCGCTGTTCGACGCCGGCAGGGCGGCGCTGCAGGCGAAGGACTACGACGCCGCGTGCCCGAAATTCCAGGAGAGCTACGAGCTCGATCCGGCGCCCGGGGCGCTGCTCAACCTCGGCGACTGCGAGGAGAAGCGCGGCAGGGTCGCGACCGCGTGGTCGATCTTCCGGCAGCTCGCGCGCGATCTGCCCGCGAACGACGACCGCCGCCCCATCGCCCAGTCGCGCGCGGCGGCGCTCGAGGCCCGCGTGCCGAGGCTCACGATCCGGCTCGCGCCGGCGGCGCCCGCGGACACGGCGGTGCAGCGCGCGGGGGTCCCGGTCGGCGCGGGCTCGCTGGGCTCGCCGTTGCCGGTCGACCCGGGCGAGGTCCAGGTGACGGCGGCGGCGCCGGGCCGGAAGCAGAAGATCTTCACGGTGCAGCTCGCGGAGGGCGCGCAGGTCGAGCTGCTCGTGGCGCCGGAGGAGGCCGCGGCCGCCGCGGGCGCGGGGCCTGCGCTCCCGCCGAAGACCGCCCCGCAGGGGACGGGGGGCTCACCCCGGCGGACGGCCGGCTGGATCAGCGCCGGCGTCGGCGCGGTCGGGATCGGCGTCGGCGCCGTGTTCGGCGCGCGCGCGATCGGGAAGAAGGGCGACGCCGAGGCGTACTGCGACGAGGACAACGTCTGCCTGGATCAGGGGATCAAGCTGCAGAAGCAGGGCGTGACCGCGGGGACAATCTCGACGGTCGCGTTCCTCGTCGGGGCGGCGGCGCTGGGCACGGGCGCGGTGCTCGTCTTCACGGCGCCCTCCTCGGGGCAAGGGTCGCCGGCGCCCCGAGCCACCCTCGGCGTGGTGCCGGGAGGCGCCGTGGCGACCATCGTCTTTTGACGGGAGCTGCGCGGCGTCGCCGCGAGGGAGGGGCCCTGGTGGTGAAGCGCGATCAGAGGAGCATCCGTGCCGTGGTCTCCGCCGTCCTGCTCGTCGCCGCGGGCGTGGGGGGTTGCAATGCGCTCATCGGCCTCGAGGTCGGCCAGCTGGACGCATCGACGGCCGGCACGGGCGGCGCGGGCGCGGGCGGCGGTGGCAGCGACGGCGGCGGCGCCGGCACGGGCGGCAGCGGCGGAGGCGACGGCGGCGCTGGCGCGGGCGGCGGCGGCGCGGGCGGCTCGGGCGGCGGCGGCGGCGAGGCGCCGTTCTGCGGCGGGGATCGCGAGGACGCCATCCGCGGGCCGCAGGCGCGCTGGGGCACGACCATCGGGCTCGACGTCACCGACGTCGCGGCGCACGGCGATGGGGTGACGGCCATCATCAACGAGAAGGGCTCGATCTCCGTCGCGCGGTGGGCGCGCGGCGGCACCCGCGACGCCGGGTATGGGCTGACGGCGACCGATCTGCTGGAAGGCGACATCAAGGCCACGCACCTCTCCGTCGGCCAGGGGCTCGCCTATGTGGCCGGGTGGTCGGACAGCGGCCCCCAGCTGCCCAGCGCGTCCACCACCGGGTGCGTCCTCAGCGGGCTCGCGCTCTCTCACCCGAGCTTCCTCGCTGCGCTCGACGAGAAGGGCCAGTGCCGGTGGGCGTGGTCGCCGGACGGCGGCGCCACCTCCACCCCGCTCGGCCTCGCGGCGGCGCCCGGCGCGGTGGTGATCGCCGCCTCGGTGAAGGGGCCGAGCGTGAACGACGGCGCGTGCATCCTCGCGATGGGCGACGCGGAGACGTCCGTGGGGCTGGCCGCGCTCGATCCGGCGGCAGGCGGTTGCCTGTGGGGGATGCCCATCGGCCCGTCGCCGGCCGTGACCGTCGGAGAGCTCCTCGTCGACGAGGCGCGGGGCGAGGTGCTGGCGGTCGGCCGCTACGAGGGCGAGGAGGGCTACGTCGTCGGGGGAGCGCTGCTCCCTCCCTCGCAGGATCGCGATGTGTTCGTGGCGCGCTTCGCGCTGACCGAGGGGTCGCTCAAGGGCATCGACGCGTTCCCCCTCCCCGGGCGTCAGGAGGTGGACCGGCGCGGGGCCGCGCTGCTCCCGGGCGGCGACGTCGTGATCGTCGGCTCCTACGCCGGCGCGCTCGATTTCGGCGAGGGCTGCCCGCCGGCGCCCGAAGAGGACGCGCCGGACATGGAGAACTTCTTCGTCATGCGCGTCTCCGGCCCGTCCGTTGTCTGGGGCCGCGGGTTCGGCGACGCGGGGCACCGGCAGTGGGTCGCCAGCGTGGCGGCGGCGCCCGATGGACTGATCTACGTGACGGGGAACTACCAGGGCGAGATCGACCTCGGGAACGGCGGGAAGCTCGTCGCTCCCGCGACGGACGCCGATCCGATGGTCGGGTTTCTGATCGTGCTCGATGCCCGCGGCAACGTCGTCTCCGCCTCCGAGCTGAGGGGGACGGGCGACGCTTACGTGTGGGCCGCCGCGCCCGGCCCGGCGCCTGGAGACGCCCTCTATCTCGGCGGGGAGCTGGGCAGCACCCTCGATATCGGGCGCGACCCGCCGCTCACCGACGCGATGGGGCGCGGGTTCATCGCCGAGCTCCCGGGCGTGCGGTGATCCCCGCGGTCCGGCGCGCCGGGCCGCGAGCGCTCGACGCCCCGCCTCCGCATCGGCCGCTGCGACCGGATCGCCGCGGCGCGGGCGCGGGCGGACGGCGGAGAGCGCGCCTTTCGGTGAGGGGCGCGCCGGAACCCTCTCGACTCCTGGAGCGACGCTCGCCATGAAGTCGATGGTGGCGAGCGAGGCGAGGGCTCTCGCTGGCGGCCGCGGCGGCGCCGCGCCACCAGGAGACGGGAGATGAAGCGCGATCTCAGGAGCACTCGACCCATGTTCTGCGCCGGGCTGCTCATCACCGCGGCCGCGGGGGGCTGCAACGCGATCATCGGGCTCGAGGTCGGCGAGCTCGACGCCTCGGCGGGCGGCGCGGGCGCGACCGCTTCGAGCGTGTCGGCCGGCGGCGCAGGAGGTGAAGGCGGTCGCGGCGAGGGCGGCGCTGGCGAGGGCGGCGCTGGCGAGGGCGGCGCTGGCGAGGGCGGCGCAGGCGAGGGCGGCGCTGGCGGCGGGAACGAGGCGTTCTGCAGCTACGCCCGCGAGGGAGCCGTCCGGACACCGTCGGGAGAGTGGGGCGCGCTGTCCGGCCTGGCGGTCGTCGGCCTCGCGGCGCGAGACGGCGGTGTGACGGCCCTGGTCAAGGAGAGCCGGGTGCTCGCCAGCGAGCCCACCAAGACCAGGACGGGGTTCTCGGTCGCGAGGTGGAGCCCGTCCGGGGTCCGCGAGAGCGCGTACGGGATGACGACCGGCGACATGCTCGGCAGCGTCTCGGCCGAGCACCTGGCCGTCGCCTCGGACCTCGCTTATGTGGCCGGCTGGTCGGAAGCTCCCCTCACCTTGCTCGCGTCGGGCGGCAGGTGCACCGCCAGCGCGGACACCGGCCGCAAGCCGAGCTTCCTGCTGGCGCTCGACCAGCTGGGCAAGTGCAGGTGGGCCTGGACCGTGGACGCGGAGTTCAACGCCTACCCGCTCGGGCTCGCGGCGACGGCGGACCGGGTCGCCTTCGCCGTCTCGCGATCCGGGGCGACGAGCGCGACCACCGACGATTGCGTCCTCGGGGCCGCCGATCAGCGCGGGGTCACGGATCTCGTGACCTTCAACGCAGGCGGCAAGTGCCGGTGGAGCCGCGCGCTCGGATCCTCCGCGGCCGTGCACGTCGCCGAGGTCGTCGCCGCGCCGGAGACCGGCGAGGTGCTCGTCGTCGGCGACTACGACGCGCCGGATGAGCCCATCGACATCCAGGGAAGCAAGCTCCCCCGCGCGCCGGATCGCGACCTGTTCGTGGCGCGCTTCCGGCTCGATGACGGCGCCCTGACGGGCCTCATCCCGCTCACGGCCCCTGGGACCCAGGCCGCGGCGCGGCACGGGTCCGCGCTGCTCCCGGACGGCGAACTCGTGATTTCCGGGACCTACACCGGGCCGTCCTTCAGCTTCGAGGACAACTGTCCGCTCCTGCCTCCCACAGGAGACACGGAGAACTCGTTCGTCGCGCGCGTCTCGCGGGAGGGAGTGGTCTGGAGCCGCGGGTTCGGCGACGAGGAGCGAGATCAGATGGTCGTCAGTCTGGCGGTGGACGGAGCAGGGGCGATCTACATGGCCGGCACGCTCGAGGGCGAGATCGCCCTGGGGAACGGCGAGAGCCTCACGGCCGGGACGGACGAATTGCAGAGCTTTCTGATCGTGCTCAATCCCAGCGGCAACGTCCTCTCGGCGACCGCGTTCACGGGCACAGGCACCGTGGGCGTGTGGGCGGTCGCGCCGGGCGCGACGATCGGCGATCCCTTCACCATCGGCGGTGAGCTGACGGAGACGTTCTCTCTCGTCCCCAGCGACCATCCCAGCGCGGCGCCCGGCGAAGGGTTCATCGCCCGGGTGAAGGGGTCGCCGTGAGCGCCACGCGCGGACGCCAGCGCACCACGCGAGCAGTCCATGACATTTCCGCACGACGACACGCAGCCTGCGACCGGACCGCAGCGGCGCGCATTCCAGCCCGGGTTGACGAAGCGGGGACTGGCAGCTTCCATGAGAGGATGCGCTCGCTTCACCGCCTCTTCTGTCTCTGCCTGGCCCTCCCTGCCGGACTCAGCTGTGGATTCCCCGACGCCACCTTCACGGAGCGCTCCAGCACGGGCGTGGGGGGCGCGAGCGGCGCCGCGAAGTCGGCGAGCTCCGCCGCCGCGTCCTCGGGCGCGGTGGGCCCCGGCGGCGGCGCGGAGGCCTCCAGCGCCGGCGGGACCGGCGACGGCGCGACGGGCTCCGGCGGCGGCGCCGCGGGCTCTGGCGGCGGCTCCGCGGGCTCCGGCGGCGGCTCGGCGACCTCCAGCGCGAGCGCCGGCCCGGCGACCTCCGGCGCCGGCGGCGGCTCGACGACCTCCAGCGCGGCGACCTCCGGCGCCGGCGGCGGCTCGACGACCTCCAGCGCGAGCGCCGGCCCGGCGACCTCCAGCTCCAGCGGCGGCACCGTCGACTGCGACGCCGACAAGGACGGCTATCTGTCGATCGCGTGCGAGGGCGGCGACGACTGCAACGACGACAACCCCTCGGTCCACCCGAACCAGCCCAGCACCTTCTATGACGCGCCGATCCCTCCGGGACGCAGCTTCGATTACGACTGCAGCGGCGAGGAGGAGACGGAGTTCGCCGCCGTCAAATGCGCTGGCCTGCTCGTCTGTGCCACGGCGAGCAGCGTGTTTCTGAGCGACGTCCCGTGTGGAAGCCGGGGCCCGTTCGGGTCCTGCGACCTCACCTGCAAGTCGACCATCACCTTTCCCAGTTACGTCAGGGGATGCCATTGAGCCCGCGCTGCCTCGGTGGCGGGTCGAGGACGCCACGCAACGGAGAGCCGACCCGATGAGACCCGAACCTCGTGCCGTCCGATCCGCCGTGTCGTGCGCCTTCCTGCTCGCCGCGGCGGCGGGGGGCTGCAACGCGCTCATCGGGCTGGAGGTCGGCGAGCTGGATTCGTCGCAGTCCGGCGCGGGCACGGCCTCGGCCTCCTCCTCGGGAGGCCCTGGCACCGGAGGCTCGGGCGCCGGTGGTGAGGGCACCGGTGGTGCAGGGGGCGGCGACGGCGGCGGTGGTGCAGGGGGCGGCGACGGCGGCGATGGAGGCAGCGGCGGCGACGGCGGCGGTGGAGGCAGCGGCGGCGACGGCGGCGGTGGAGGCAGCGGCGGCGGGGGTCCGCTGTGCAGCGACGCCGAGGGGACCGTCGTCGCGCCGTCGGCCAGCTGGGGAGAGACGCTCGGCTTCGACGTCGGCGATCTCGCGGCGTCGGACGGCGCGCTGACGGCGGTCATCACGGAGGTCCTCGACAGCGGGGCGTTCCGCTTCTCGGTCGCGAAATGGACCTCCGGCGGGGCAAACGATTCCCGGTACGGGCTGTCGGCGAACGATGTCTGGGGCTTGCACCTGGCTGCGGGCGGCGGCGCCACCTACGTGGCGGGGGAGGCCGCGGGGGCGACCAATCTCCCCGGTGGGCTCCTCGACGCGTGCCGCGTCGGCCCTGCGCTGGTCGCCACCAGCTACACGACGAGCTTCGTCGCCGCGCTCGACGCGAACGGCCGTTGTGGGTGGGCGTGGAGCCTCGACGCGCAGCACAACACCACGGCGCGCGCCATGGCGGCGAGCTCCGAGGCGGTCGTCTTCGCCGTCGACGTGACGGACGCCGGCCGGAGCTTCGGCCCGTGCGAGCTGAAGAGCGTCCCGGCCGAGTCGGCGCTGCTCGCCGCGCTCTACCCGGCGGACGGCGCGTGCAAGTGGCAACACCGCCTCGGGCCGCGGGCGGCCGTGACCGTCAAGGCGCTCCCCGTCAACCCGAAGGCGAGCGGCAACCTCGTGACCGTCGTGGGCGACTACGAGTCGCTCGGCGGAGCGGTCACGTTCGGCGGGCAGACCCCCTTCGCCTCGGAGCAGCGCGACGTCTTCGTCGCGCGCTACACGGCGATCGACGGCGCTCTGGTGGACTTGACCACGCTGAACCTCGAGGGAGATCAGCAGGTGGCGCAGCACGGCGCCGCGCTGCTCCCGGGCGGCGACGTCGTGATCGCCGGCTCGTACCGGGGGGTCGTCGACTTCGGCGGCGGCTGCCCGGCGTTGCCCGACGCGGGGGACACGGAGAGCTTCTTCGTCGCGCGCGTCTCGAGGAAGGGCGTCGTGTGGAGCCGCGGGTTCGGCGACGACAAGGAGAGCCAGGTCGCGGCCGGCGTGGCGGTGGACGGCGCCGGCGCGATCTACGTCACCGGGGAGTTCACGGGCACGATCCCGCTGGGGAGCGCCGGGAGCCTCACGACGTCCCAGAAGCGGGCGGGGTTTCTGATGCGGCTCGACGCGCAGGGCAACCTGATCTCCGCGGCCAAGGTCGAAGGAGCCGGCACCGTCGCCCTCCGCGTCGTCGCGGTGGACGGGGCGCTCGGCGGGCCCGTCTACGTCGCCGGCGCCGTGACGGGCGCGCTCCACCTCGACGGTCTCGCCGCGCCGCTCGGGAGCGAGAGCGATAACGAGTCCCGCGGGTTCATCGCGAGGCTCTCCAGCGCGCGCTGATCCGGAGGACCGCGGCGGCGACATGCGGCGGACGCGGTCCTGGCCGCTGGACCTGCAGCTCGAGGCTGGCGTTCGCCTCATCGACATGCGGCCAGAGCCTGCTCTGTCCTGGGCACGCCCGTTCACGTCTGCCCTTGCGACCTCTTCCGCCGGCGCGCTCCCTCGACGCCCGCGAGGTCCGCACCATGTTCACGACGATGCTCCCCAGCTCGACCGACGCCGCCCGGGTCCACCGGTTCGGCGGCCCCGAGGTCATCACCATCGACGAGGTGCCGGTCCCGCTGCCCGGCCCGGGCCAGGTGCTGGTCCGCGTCGCGGCGGCCGGGGTCGGGCCGTGGGACGCCTGGATTCGTGCGGGCAAGAGCGTGCTGCCCCAGCCGTTGCCGCTGACGCTCGGCTCGGACCTCGCGGGCACCGTGGCCGCGGTGGGCCCCGAGGTGACTGGCCTCGCGCCGGGCGCGGCGGTCTTTGGCGTCGCCAACAAGCGCTTCACAGGCGCACACGCGGACTATGCCGTGGCGCAGGCGTGCATGGTGACGCGCAAGCCCCTCCGGTTCTCCGACGTGCAGGCCGCCTCCGTGCCGGTCATCGCGGTCACGGCGTGGCAGGCGCTGTTCGATCGGGCCCAGCTCGAAGCCGGACAGACCGTGCTGGTGCACGGTGCGGCCGGCAGCGTCGGCACGTACGCGGTGCAGCTCGCGCGCCGGGCCGGCGCCCGTGTGATCGCGACGGCCTCGGCCAAGGATCGCGACTTCGTCCGCAGCCTCGGCGCGGACGTCGTCGCGGACTACCGGAGCGAGCGCTTCGAGGATGCCGCCAGGGACGTCGATGCCGTCATCGACCTCGTCGGTGGCGACACGCAGGCGCGGTCCTTCGCCGTGCTCAAGCCACGTGGCGCCCTGGTCTCGGCGGTGTCGGCCCCTGATCGGGAGGAGGCCGCCCGTCGCGGCGTGCGGGCGAGCTTCTTCCTCGTCGACGTCACGACGGCCCACCTCGACCGCATCGCCGCCCTGCTCGACGCGGGCGAGCTCTCGGTCGACATCGGCGCCGTGCTGCCGCTCGCCGAGGTCCGCAGCGCGCACGAGATGCTCGAGGGCGCTCGCCCCCGCCCGCGCGGCAAGATCGTCCTGGCCATGGCCCCTGCTCGCTGAGGTCGTCCGAGAGCAGCGCTCCCCGGGCGCGTCCGACCAGGGGCCGTTGTGCCCCGGCGCAGGCCCAACCGGCCGCCTTCAGACCGAGTGAGTGAGCGCTCACTCTTGACGAGTGAGCGCTCACTCCGGTACACGGGACGCATGGCACCCCCAAGCCGGCGAGCTCCTCCCCTGCGTCCGGAGGAGCGTCGCGCGAGCATCATCGCGGCGACCATCCCGCTGCTGCGCCTGCACGGCCGCGAGGTAACGACGGCGCAGATCGCGATGGCCGCCGGCACCGCGGAAGGGACGCTGTTCCGCGTGTTCCCCGACAAGGAGTCGCTGATCCAGGCCGCGATCGCGGCCCTGTTCGATCCGGCGCCGACGCTGCGAGAGCTGGAGCGCATCGATCTCGCGGCGCCGCTGCGCGAGCGCCTGATCCAGGCGGTCGAGGTCCTGCAGCGCCGCGTCGAGGGCATCTGGCAGCTCATCTCGATGCTCGGCATGACGATGCCGCCGCCCGTGCGCCCCGGGTCCGATTGCGCCCAGGCGCCGCGCCACGATGAGCAGGTTCACGTGCAGATCGAGCGCCTGTTCGAGGCGTCGCGCGACGAGCTGCGCTGCGATCCGGCGTATGCGGCGCGGCTCGTCCGCATGATGACGTTCGCGGGCACGCACCCGCGGCTCACCGACGGCATGCCCCTGACCGCCGCGGAGGTCGTGGCGGTCCTGCTCGACGGTATCCGCCGCCGCTCCGAGGAGGAGGAGGAGCCTTGCTGAGGCAGCTGTTGCGCCGCTTCCTGCGCCCACAGGCGCGCTTGCTGGCGCTCGTCGTCGCGCTCCAGCTCGTGGCGACGCTCGCTTCGCTGTACCTGCCGAGCCTGAACGCCGACATCATCGACCAGGGCATCGCGCTCGGTGACACGCAGCGGATCCTGGAGCTCGGCGCGATCATGCTCGCGATCACCGGCGTCCAGATCGTGGGTTCGGTCGCCGCGAACTACGCCGGCGCGCGCGTCGCGATGAGCTTCGGCCGCGACCTGCGCGCGGCGGTGTTCCACCGCGTCGGCGAGTTCTCCGCGCGCGAGCTGTCGCGGTTCGGGGCGCCGTCGCTCATCACGCGCACGACCAACGACGTCCAGCAGGTGCAGATGGTGGTGATGATGGGCTGTACGATGCTCGTCCTCGCGCCGATCATGTGCGTCGGCGGCGTCGTGATGGCGCTGCGCGAGGACGGGTCGCTCGCCTGGCTGCTCGCGATCGCGGTGCCCCTGCTCGCGGGCGCCGTCGTCGCGATCATGTCGCGGATGGTGCCGCAGTTCCGGCGGATGCAGCCCCTCATCGACACGGTGAACCGCGTGCTGCGCGAGCAGATCACCGGCGTGCGCGTGATCCGCGCCTTCGTGCGCGAGCGCGCCGAGGCGGCGCGCTTCGAGCGCGCGAACGGCGACCTCACCGAGACCGCGCTGCGCATCGGGCGCCTGCAAGCGCTGATGTTCCCGACCGTGATGTTCGTCTTCAACGCTTCGAGCGTCGCCGTCCTGTGGTTCGGCGCGCGCCAGATCGCGGACGGCACGCTCGCGATCGGCTCGATGACGGCGTTCCTCGCCTACCTGGTGCAGATCCTGATGGCCGTGATGATGGTGACGTTCATGGCCGTCATGCTGCCGCGCGCGGCCGCGTGCTCGGAGCGCATCGTCGAGGTGCTGGACACCGAGCCGTCCGTGCGCGCTCCCGACCAGCCCGTGACGCTCGTCGAGCCGACCGGCGTCGTCGAGCTGCGAGACGTCGAGTACCGCTACCCGGGCGCCGAGCTGCCCGTCCTGCGCGGCATCTCGTTCGTGGCGCGCCCCGGGCAGGTCACCGCGATCATCGGCAGCACCGGCTCGGGCAAGACCACGCTGCTCGACCTGATCGCGCGGCTCATCGATCCGACGAGGGGCGAGGTCCGGCTCGACGGCGTCGACGCGCGCATGCTCTCCCTCGACGCGGTGTGGTCGTGCATCGGGCTCGTGCCGCAGCGGGCCTTCCTGTTCTCCGGCACGGTGGCCTCGAACCTGCGCTACGGCGACCCCGCGGCGACCGACGAGCAGCTCTGGGCGGCGCTCGCCGCCGCCCAGGCGCGCGACTTCGTCGAGGCGATGCCGCGAGGGCTCGACACGCCGATCGGGCAGGGCGGCACGAACGTCTCCGGCGGCCAGCGCCAGCGGCTGTCGATCGCCCGCGCCCTGCTGCGCCGGCCGCGCGTGTTCCTGTTCGACGACGCCTTCTCCGCGCTCGACGTCGCGACCGAGGCCCGGCTGCGGGCCGCGCTCGCCGAGCGCACGCGCGCCGCCGCGGTGATCGTCGTCGCGCAGCGCGTGTCGAGCATCGTCGACGCCGACCAGATCCTCGTGCTCGACGACGGCGAGATCGTCGGCCAGGGCAAGCATGGCGAGCTGCTCGCGTCGTGCCCGACGTACGCCGAGATCGTGGCCTCGCAGCGCGACGCGGCGGTGGCCGCGTGAGCGCGCGTCACGCGGGTCCCCCGCCCGCCGCCCCCGCGGGGGCGCGCTCCCCGGTCCTGCCGCGCGGCCCCTTCGGCATGGGCGCCGCGCCGCCGCAGAAGGCGAAGCAGTTCGCCCCCTCCGCGCGGCGCCTCCTCGGCCGCCTCGCCCCCGAGCGCGCGCGCCTCGCGGTCGTGCTCGCTTGCTCGCTGCTCAGCGTGGGGCTCGGCCTGGCCGGTCCGAAGCTGCTCGGCCGCGCGACGGACATCATCTTCTCCGGCGTCATGGGCGCTCGCCTCCCGGCGGCCGCCACGAAGGCCGAGGCCGTCGCGGAGCTCCAGCGCTCCGGCCAGGCGCGGCTCGCCGAGCTCGTGGGCCACATGGACGTCGTTCCCGGCCGCGGCATCCAGCTCCGCGAGCTCGCCGAGCTGCTCCTGCTCGTGATGGCGCTCTACGCCGGCGCGTCGCTGTTCGCCTGGCTGCAGGGCCACCTGCTCAACGACGTCGTGCAGCGCACCGTGCGGCAGCTCCGCGCCGAGGCGCAGGACAAGCTCGCCCGCTTGCCGCTCGCCTACTTCGACGGCCGCCCGCACGGCGAGCTCTTGAGCCGCGTCACGAACGACATCGACAACCTCGCGCAGGGCCTGCAGCAGACGCTGACGCAGATCATGAACGGCGCGCTGACGCTCCTCGGCATCGTCGTCATGCTCGTCGTGATCTCGCCGGTGCTCGCGGTGATCACGCTCTTCACCGTGCCGCTCTCGGTGCTCACGACCGCGGCGGTCGCGAAGCGCGCGCAGGCGAAATTCGCCGCGCAGTGGGCGCAGGTCGGCGCGCTCAACGGCCAGATCGAGGAGGCGTTCACCGGCCACTCGCTCGTCAACGTGCTCGGGCGGCGCCGCGACGTCGAGGCGCGCTTCCAGTCCACGAACGAGGAGCTGTTCGAGACCAGCTTCCGCGCGCAGTTCATGTCCAGCACCATCATGCCGGCGGTCAATTTCGTCGGGAACCTGACCTACGTCGCGATCGCCGTCATCGGCGGCCTGCGCGTCGCGTCGGGCGCGATGCTGCTCGGCAGCGTGCAAGCGTTCATCCAGTACTCGCGCCAGTTCTCTCAGCAGCTCGGCCAGCTCGCGTCCGTCACCAACGTCCTGCAATCGGGTGTTGCCTCTGCAGAGCGGGTGTTCGAGCTGCTCGACGAACAGGGCCAGTCCCCCGACGCCACCCCGCCCGCGGCGCTGCCGAGGGTGAGCGGCGAGGTCCGGTTCGAGCACGTCACGTTCCGCTACAAGCCCGACGAGCCCCTCATCGAGGACCTCGACCTCACCATCAAGCCAGGCCAGACGGTCGCGATCGTCGGCCCGACGGGCGCCGGCAAGACAACGCTCGTGAACCTCTTGATGCGGTTTTACGAGCTCGACGGCGGTCGGATCCTGATCGACGGCGTCGACATCGCGCGCTTGCCGCGCCACGAGCTGCGCGCGAGGCTCGGTATCGTGCTGCAGGATACATGGCTGTTCTCTGGCACGATCCGCGACAATATCGCCTTCGGCAACGCGGCCGCGACCGAGGCTGATATCCAGGAGGCGGCGCGCGCGGCGCACGTCGACCGCTTCGTGCGCGCCCTGCCCGCCGGTTACGATACGGTGATCGACGAGGACTCGGGCAACCTGAGCGCCGGTGAGAAGCAGCTCATCACGATCGCCCGCGCGTTCCTCGCGAACCCGGCGATCCTGATCCTCGACGAGGCGACCTCCTCGGTCGACACCCGGACCGAGGTGCTCGTCCAGCGCGCGATGGCCGCCTTGCGGGCCCAGCGCACGAGCTTCGTCATCGCGCATCGTCTTTCGACGATCCGCGACGCCGACATGCTCCTCGTGATGAACGCGGGCCGCATCGTCGAGCGCGGCACGCACGCGGAGCTGCTCGCCGCGGGCGGCGACTACCACGCGTTGTACCAGACCCAGCTCGCCGGCAGCGGCGGAGGCGGCGCGCGACTCGCGGGCTAGCGCGCCGCCTCGTGAGCTCCCCGGGCACCTCCAGCGCCCGCCCGCCGCTCACCGCGCGCGCTGCCAGGCGACGATCCGCGTCACCGCCTCGTCGACCTGCTCGACCGGAGCCGCGAAGGACAGCCGGACGTACCGCGCGCCGCCTTCGCCATCGAAGTCCGTGCCCGGCGTGAGCGCCACGCCCGTGTCGGCGAGCAGCCGCTCGCACCACGCGACCGAGTCGTCCGTGCCGACGTCGGCATACAGGTAGAAGGCGCCGTCAGGCGGGGCGACCTTCCAGCCGAGCTCGGGCAGCCGCCGCAGCAGCAGGTCGCGCGCGGCCGCGTAGCCCTCCACCAGCCGGTCGGCCTCGGCGTACGCCTCCGGGGTCAGGGCCGCGAGCGCCGCGTGCTGCGCCAGGGCGGGCGGGCACAGCGCGAGGTTGCCCGCCAGCGCGTCGACCGTCGGCACGAGCTCCGGCGGCAGCACGAGCCACCCCAGGCGCCAGCCCGTCATGGCCCAGTACTTCGAGAAGCTCGACACGACGACCGCGCCCGCGTCGACGTGCCGCGCCGCCGTCGCCTGGCGCCCGGCCCACGGGCCGTACGTGAGGCCGTGATAGATCTCGTCGCTCACCAGGCGGACGCCGCGCTCCGCGCACCAGCGCGCCATCGCGTCGAGCTCCGCGGCGTCGACCATCGTGCCCGTCGGGTTCGCCGGGCTCGCCAGGACCACGCCGTCGAGCTTTGCGCCGTCGCACGCGGCCCTGAGCTGCGACGTCGTCAGCTGGAAGCGGCTCTCCGGGCCGCACGGAAGCTCGACCACCTCGACCCCGAGGGAGCGAAGGATGTTCCGGTACGCCGGGTAGCCCGGGCGAGCGAGCGCCACGCGGTCACCCGCCTCGAACGCCGCGAGGAACGCGAGCAGGAACCCGCCCGACGACCCCGTGGTGAGGGCGACGCGCGACGGGTCGACGTCCACGCCGTACCAGCGGCCGTAGTGCTCCGCGAGCGCGCGGCGCAGCGCCGGGATGCCGAGCGCCTCGGTGTACCCGAGGTCGCCCTCCGCGAGCAGCGCGGCCGCCCGCGCGCGCACGGCGGCGGGCGCCCCCGAGCCCGGCTGGCCCGCGCACAGGCTGATGACCGGCTCCCCCGCCGCGCGCCGCGCGTTGGCGGCGGCGAGCACCTCCATGACCGCGAACGGCGGCACCTGCGAGCGGCGGCTGATCCTCACCCGGCCATCCTTCTCCCCCGCCGAAGACAGGCCATTTACAGCACGGTAGCGCCGCTGTCAGCAGAGGAAAATCCGACGGCCGAGGCGGGACGAGAGCCGTGCGTGAAGCCACAAAAGCGAGAACGCGGCCGGTGAGGGCCGCGTTCTCGCTCGTTGTTCGCAGCGACGGCGCGTCCGCTCAGGCGATGAGCGGGGCGATGAGGAGCGACACGACGCCCATCACCTTGATGAGGATCGAGATGCCGGGGCCCGACGTGTCCTTGAAGGGATCGCCCACGGTGTCGCCGACGACGGCGGCCTTGTGGGCGTCGGAGCCCTTCGCGTGGCCGTCGAGGCCGCCCTTCTCGATGTGCTTCTTGGCGTTGTCCCAGGCGCCGCCGCCGTTCGCCATCATCAGCGAGAGCACCGCGCCGACGACGAGCGCGCCGGCCAGCGTGCCCGCGAGGACCTCGGGGCCGGCCACGAAGCCGACGACGACCGGCGCGAGCACCGCGATGGCGCCGGGCGCGATCATCTCGCGGATGGCGGCCGACGTGGCGATGTCGACGATGACCTTCGGCTGCGGGTCGACGCCCGGCTTGCCCTCGAGCAGGCCGGGGATCTCGCGGAACTGACGGCGGATCTCCTCGACGATCGCGCCGGCCGCGCGGCCGACGGCGGTCATCGTGAGCGCGCCGACGAGGCACGGGAGCAGCGCGCCGAAGAGCAGCCCCATGAGGACCTTGGCGTCGGTCAGGTACAGCACGAGCTCCGGGAGCCCCTTCGCGCGGCGGACCGCGTCGACCTCCATGTTGAAGGCGGCGAACAGCGCGACGACGGTGAGCACCGCCGAGCCGATCGCGAAGCCCTTGCCGACGGCCGCGGTGGTGTTGCCGACCGCGTCGAGCTCGTCGGTGATCGCGCGGACCTCCTTGCCGAGGCCGGCCATCTCGGAGATGCCGCCGCCGTTGTCGGCGATCGGGCCGTACGCGTCGACGGTCATGACGATCGCGGTGCCCGCGAGCATGCCGACCGCGGCGAGCGCGATGCCGTAGAGGCCGAGGTAGTGGTTCGAGATCCAGCCCACGGCGACGAGGGTCATGAGGGGGATCGCGACGCTCTCGAGGCCGACCGCGATGCCGCGGATGACGTTGGTGCCGGGGCCGGTGAGCGAGCTCTGGGCCACCTTGTGGATGGGGCCCATCGACGTGTAGTAGTCGGTCACGAGGCCGACGATGGCGCCGCCCGCGGCGCCGGCCGCGAGGGTGATGACGGTGCCGGAGCTGAAGCCGAGCCCCGGGAGGACGCCGGCCGCCGCGAGCACGACGAGGAACGGCGGGACGATGAGCGCGAGGCGCAGCACCCGGGCCGGCGGCAGGTTCTTGAGCGCGCGCGTGATGAAGATGCCGACGACCGAGACCGCGAGGCCGATCGTCGCGAGCAGCAGCGGCAGCGACACCGCCATCGCGCGGAGCTCCTGCTCGCTCACCGACGGCGCGAGCTGCTGCAGCTTGGCGATCGGCAGCGTGAGGCCGAGCGCGATCGCCGCGACGACCGCGGCCACGTAGCTCTCGTAGATGTCGGCGCCCATGCCCGCGATGTCGCCGACGTTGTCGCCCACGTTGTCGGCGATGACGCCCGGGTTGCGGGGGTCGTCCTCGGGGATGTTCGCCTCGACCTTGCCGACGATGTCGGCGCCGACGTCGGCGGCCTTCGTGTAGATGCCGCCGCCGATGCGGGCGAAGAGCGCGATCGAGCTCGCGCCGACGGCGAACGAGTGGACGATCGTCGCGAGGTGCTCGTGGCTGCGGAACAGGGCGTAGATGCCGCCCAGGCCGATGAGGCCGAGCCCCGCGACGCAGAGGCCCATGACGGCGCCGCCGTCGAGCGCGGTGACGAGCGCGGTGGGCTTGCCGTGCGCGCGCGCGGCCTCGGCCGTGCGAACGTTGGCGTACGTCGCGGCCTTCATGCCGAAGAAGCCGGCGATGAGCGACAGGAACGCGCCGGCGGCGAAGGCGCCCGCGGACAGGAGCCCGAGCGTCGCGGCCAGGAGCGCGAAGACGGCGGCGGCATAGACGGCGAGCACCTTGTACTCGCGCGCGAGGAAGGCCATCGCCCCCTCGCGGACGTAGCGCGCGATGCGCGCCATCGTCTCGTTGCCTTCAGGGGCCTTCTTGACACGCACGTAGAACGTGCGTGCGACCATGAGCGCGACGGCGCCCGTTACGAGCGACTGGTACGACAATGCATCCACGGGTGATGGTCCTCTCGCCCGCCCCCGGCCGGAGCGAGCGCCGGCTCACTCGTCCGTCCACGACGGCGGATCAAGTAGGAAATTGCGTTGCCTCGGTTCCAAGCGGCCGCCCAGGGCGAAATCTGGAGCTGGCGGCAGGAAAGGTGGCGTCCGCAACGTCGGTCGTGCTGTTCCCGCGCGGGCCGACAGCAACCGTGACATCGAAATGTTACAGGCAAGGAGGGCGCACGCGACGCGGACGAGCGCGTCGACGATCCACCCACGGGGGGCGCTCCAGCGGCGCGGCCGGCGACGGCCGGCGCTACTCGAGCAGCGCGAGCGTCCGCGGATCGGGCTCGCCGCCGCAGTACTTGTCGAGGGCCGCGAGGAACGCCCCCTCGCCGGGGGCCGCGCGGGAGAACAGGGTCATCGACGAGCAAAACTTCATGTCATCGGCGCTATCGAAGATGTCGAGAGTGGCATTCGGCCGGTCCGCTCACACCGGCGTTCCACTCGTGTTGCCACTCTGCCGCATGGCTGTGCCGCGCGGGCGAAATCTCCGTTTGATGCACCTCGCGCATGGAGCTCTACTTGGCGCGGGGAGCATGCGAGCCTCACGGCAGCGCTCGCACATCGGGACGACGACGTTCCTCACCACGAGGCGATTCGCGGTCCCCCTGCGATCAGCACCCGAAAAGGAAATCCGCCCATGGCGAAGACTTTGACCCGAAGATTGTTCCTCCGAGGCCTGGGTGGAGCCGTCGTCGCCGCGCCGTTCTTGAGCTCCATCGCGGGGCGCACCGCGAATGCGCAGGCGGGCGGCGCCGGGGCGCCGAAGCGGCTGATCGTGCTCTTCACGCACTATGGCTGCCTGACGAACCGGTGGTTCCCCGAGAAGGCCCATGGCCCCCTGACCGCCGCCGATTACGAGGCGACGACGCTCAAGCACCTCGCCCCCTTCGCGGCCAAGCTCCTCGTGCCCCGCGGCATCCGCGCGATGAACGAGTGGAGCTTCGAGCGAACCCACGGCCAGGACGAAGATCCCCACAGCCAGGTCATGGGCTCGTATTTCACCTGTCACCCGGTGACGCCCCAGAACCCCAGGTTCGACGCCAAATCAACCGGTCGATCGCTCGACCACATCTGTGCGGATCAGGTCAACCCCGGCGGCGCGGCTCCCCTCGTGATGCACATCGGCGGGACGAGATCCGACGGCAAATCGAATTTCTCGTACTCCGCGCCCGAGGAGGTGTTCCCGGGCGTCGGGTCTCCGGCGGCGATCTTCAACAACCTGACGAGCCTCTTCGATCGCGGGTCCATGTCGCCGGACACGTACGAGGTGGCCCGCGGCAAGAGCGTCATCGACGTCGTGCGAGACGACCTGGCGACCCTCCAGCGGTTCGACATGAGCCGGTCGGACAGGCGAAAGCTCTCCGATTGGATGGATCTCCTCCACGAGACGTCGGGCGCGGTCACGGCCCAGTGCAGCGAAGCCACCGCGACGGCGCTCGGCCTGACGAGCCAGTCCGTGCAGGCGTCGCAAGGCGGCATCAATCGCGACCTGTCGAGATCGACGAACGTCATGATGGACCTCGCGGTCCTCTCGGCCCTCTGCGACCAGAGCCGCGTCATCTTCATGAAGTTCCCCGGGACCACGGTCTTCAAGTGGGATGGCATCGATCACACGATAGAGTCCCATGGCCTCTCCCACCGGATCGGCAACGCCAGCATGGGCGGGACGTGCGTCCCTGGCGTGCTCGAGATGATCCATGAGATCGACGACTGGTACGCGAAGAAGTTCGCCTACCTCGTCGGTCGGCTCGACAGCCTGGAGGAGGGCGACGTGAAGCTCCTCGACAACACCGCGACCGTCTGGTTCCAGGAATGCTCGGACGGCAACAGCCACAACCTCAACAACCTTCCGATCCTCCAGGCGGGGAGCTGTGGAGGCTACTTCAAGGTGGGTCAGGCCGTGAACGTGGAAGGCGGCAGGGCGGACCTGACCCGCGGCAACAGCGAGAGAGCTTGCGGCCCCGGCCAGACGGAGCTCGCCTACAGCGAAGTGGACGCCACCGGGACCCCGCCGGACATCGCCACGCAGCCGATCAACAAGTACTTCTGCGGCTTGATGAACGCCATCGGCGTGAAGGCCGGCCCGGACGGCTTCCCGGCGGTCGGTGGCACGAACGAGGTGACTCACTTCGGCAAGTACGACGACACCACGCTCTTCGCCGACGCAAACAATCCAGCGGTGATCAAGGACCCGGGCGAATTCAAGGCGCTTCGCGCGAACAGCTGAGCGTCGCGCGCGGGTTACAGGCCCGTGTGTGTCCCCGTGATCCAGACGGTCGCGTGGGAGCCGTCGGGCTGCGTGGCCCAGGTGCGGACGCGGTACTTGCTCGTGGCGACCTGCTGCGCGGTCCCGTAGTTCTCGTGGAAGTAGACGAACGCCGGCGTCGAGCAGTGCCCGCGGCCGGTCAGCGGGTTGTCCCAGAGCCACGTGCCCGCCTGCTCCTTGTACGTGAGCTGCACGAACTGGCTCGTGGCGGCGTCCCAGCGCTGCACGCGCGTGGCCATCTTGGTGTTCGCGCAGTCGCTCATCGCCTGTGACGCGTCGCTCCACGAGGTGGACGAGGAGTCCCAGAAGGTAGGCTGCACGTCGAAGCGGTATGTCTCCGGGGTCTGGTGCTGATAATAGCCGGGCACGGGGAAATCCACGATCGTCGTCGCCCGATCCTGCCCGATGTCCGGACAGATGCCGTCGATCCACTGGTAGGCGCGGACGTAGTTTGCGCTCGCTCCGATCGCGGTGAGCTGCGGGCTGGTGAAGTTCGGGTCGGTCCCCATCGCGCAGGGGTCAGGGTTTCCTCCGAGCGCCTCGGCGCTCTCCGCTATGTCTTCCTCGTCGAAGCTGCCGTCATCCGCCGCCACGCAGCCCGTGACCGTCGAGAAGGTGATGAGACCGAGACCGAGATGATACGCAGCAATCTTCATGGTGTGACTCCCCTTGGTATGCCGGCCGCTCGGGCCGCCCCGCCCCCGCAACCAGCCAGAGAGCAGGGAGCGTGCCTACGACGATCCCCTGAGCGCTCCTGTGCCCTCGATGGCCTCGCAGCGCAGGAGCGCGACGCAGGTCGTGGGGCCAGACCGCCGCTCGACCCGGCGATGGAGGCGACAGCCTCCTCCATCGGCAGGGCGATGGAGGCTCGCGCCTCCACCTCGGCCCGCGAGCTGCTTGAAGCCCAGCGGCGCCGCGCTCGGCGAGCGCGGCAGTGGCCGTTCGCCGTTCGCGGACCGCGGACCGCGGACCGCGGCGAGCGGATTTTCAGCCATCTACGTCTGCAGCCGCTCAGCGCCCGTGGCGCCTCTCCCTGGACCGGCGTGCGTTCAGGTCGACGGCGGACTCGCAATGCCAGGCCATCATGGAGTTGAAATGATCGAGAGGATGGCAACATCGATCGCTCCACGGAGACCATGGCCTGCACGCCCCGTGGCTCGCAGGTCGTCATGGTCGAGCAAAGAGCGCGCACCTCGAGGCGCGCTGGAGGAGCTCATGCCTCACGTCTCGACGATTCTCAGGAACAGCAGGACGCATGCCGCCGTGATGATGACATCCGCCATGGTCGGTTGCGCCGCGCCCCCTGAAAGCAAACAGGGGAGCCCCGAGCCCGACGGAACAGCGGCGTCCGCGAGCGCGCTCCGGGCGAATGACAGGCACCCACGGCGCGGTCACGGCCACGGCCACGGTGCATCAACGCCGACGGGGCCAGCAATGTCCTCCTCACTGGCCAGCTCAGCGGTACGGCCGATCTCGGCGGAGGCCCGCTCACGAGCGCGGGGCAGCGCGACGTGCTGATCGCGAAGCTCGATCCGGACGGCGGGCTCGCCTGGGCGAGGCGCTACGGCGGCCCTGGGGACGAGTTCGGCGCGAAGATCGCCGCGCTCTCCGATGGGAGCCTCGTGAACGCGGGAGGCTACGTCGACTCGCTGGATGTCGGCACCGGGCCGATCCCGAGCGCCGGGCTGAGCGACATCTACGTCATGAGGACGGACCCGGCAGGGGACGTGGAGTGGGTCCGCCATTTCGGCGACCAGGCCTATCAAGACGTGTATGGCCTGTCGGTCGACGGCGAGGACAACGTGGTCGTCCTCGGCTCGTTCGAGGGGACTGTCGACTTCGGCGCGGGGCCGGTGAGCAGCGCGGGCGCGCAGGACATCTTCCTGTTCAAGCTGGACCCGGCGGGCATCACCCTCTGGAGCAAGGGCGTCGGGAGCGACTCCAGCGACGGGTCGGTCGCCCTTCAGCATCGCCGTCGATCCGCTCGATCGCGTGCTGGCCACGGCGACGTTCACGGGCACCCTCGACCTCGGCTCCGGCCCGCTGACAGGGGACGAGGACGTCTTCGTCGCGGCGTTCGGCCCCTGACCCACGGCGACAACGAGGGCGAGCCACGCGGGCGCGCCCTCGCGGTCACCGCCGGGGCACGGGGGATCAGGGAGCGTGGTAGGACGCGACTTGCCCCTGGTAGCGGTAGTCGCCGGCGTTGGACCAGAACACGCTTTGCGCCTCCGGGGCGATGACACGCCAGGGGACGGGCTGTCCGAACGCCAGCAGGACGGTCCTGTTGCTCTCGAGATCGTGCGCGTTGACGCTGCGGTTCCCGCGCGTGTCCGTGGAGAACAGCGTCGAGCCCCGGAGGGCCAGCCCCGCCATCGAGTCCCCCCTGTGGATCAAGGTCTTCTGTCCTCCGGCGATGGGCGCCTTGAACACGCCGCCGTCGCCGGCGTTGGCCCAGTAGACGAACGCCGCGTCCACCGCGATCCCGGCCGGCTCGGCCTCGTTGTCGGCGATGACGGTCACCTCCCCGCCCGCCTTCGCCACCTTGTAGACCTTGTTGGTCGCCGCGCCGCCGGTCCAGTAGAGGTTCTGCGCGTCCTGCGCGAGGTACGCGGGCCTCCCGGCGCCGGACGCGAGGGCGACCGGCTCGCCGCCGTCGAGCGGCATCGCGAAGAGGTTCTCGCCATCGCCGTCGCCGAAGTAGATGGCCGACGCGTCGCCGATGACGCTCACGACATAGCCGATCTGGGCCAGCGTCTCCACCTCCAGGGTCGCCTTGTCGACGCGCCGGAGCGCCGAGGGGATCACCGGGTCATCATCGCCGCCGCTCGCCCAGTACACGTGGGAGTCGTTGACCCACAGCGCCTTGGGATCGGGATCGGCGGGGATCATCGCCTCTGCCTCGGCGGTGCCCAGCCTCACGCGGTAGATGAATCCGTCGTTGTTGTCCCCGGTCGCGACGTCCTCGGTGCCGCCGCTCGCGAAGTAGAGGAAGGACTCGTCGGCGGCCAGCGCGCTCGGGTAGCGGTGCAGGCTGGCCATCGGGGTCGCCAGGATCATGCCTGGATAGATCCTCGAGAGGCGATCGGTCTCCGTGACGACGCTGTCCCTCGAGACGTCGTGCCGCGCGAGCGGCGCGAAATCGTCCGAGCCCTCCTGCGCGGTGAAGCCATAGGCGCCGAGGACCGCGCTTTCGCCCAGCTCCGCCCTGAGCTCGACGGTGATCGGCAGCGTGAGCGTGATCGGCCTCTCGAACGTCAGGCCCTCCGGGCCGAGGACGTACATGGGCCCCACCGCGCCCTCGGGGGCCTCGTCGATGCGCTCGATGGTGATCACCGTGTTCTCGTTCACCGCGCCCGGCGGCACCTCGATGGTGAAGCCGTCGTCCGCTGTGAAGGTCCCGCCCTGCGCGTCGACGGAGAACTGCTCGCCGGCCCCTGGCTGTGCGCCGGTCCCTGACGTGGCGCCGCTGCCGGTAGCGCCGCTGCCGGTAGCGCCGCCGCCGGCAGCGCCGCTGCCCGTATCGCCGCCGCCCGTGGCCCGATTGCCCTTGTCCGTCCCTCCGCACGACGCGCTGCTCAGCGCGGCGGCCGCGCACGCCAACACCATGAATGAGGTCCTTGTCATCGTCTCGCTCCTCCGCTGGCGGTCGTCGCCGCCATGTCATGGAAGGCCCATGGTTCTGCCGAGCTCGCCGTGGGGGGCTGCGACATCACCCTTGATCAGACAACAGCGTAGCGCCCGATAAGGCGGTGGCGAGCTGAGCCAGAGCAGGTGAGAGACATACAGTCTTTACCTGTCAGGGTTATCCCAGGCGTCCACTTGCCATGACCCTTACGCATCGTGGTTGTCCCAGGGGTCCACTCGCTACGGTCCTTGCCTGTCAGGGCTGTCCCAGGTGCACGGCTCGACCGCGCGTCGCCGGCGGCTCATGACTCGCGTCGCCGGCGGCTCATGACTCGCGTCGCCGGCGGCTCATGACTCGCGGCGGCGGGGCCACGGCGCCGCGCGCGCGCAGACCACGCTCGGCGATGGCGGGTATCGCGCTGGCGAGCGAGGGGCGCGAGGGCGCCGCCGGCGCCCGGGGAGCGGCAGCCCAGCGTGCGCCGAGGGGCGGGGCATCGCGGGCTGCGCGACGACGAGGGTCTCCTCCGGCGTGCGGCGCATGGCCGAGGGGTGGCCCATCGTGCGGCCGGAGCGGGCGACCGGCTCGCCAGCGTCGGGGCTCCCAGCGCGGCGCCCGCCCGCACTGTGCGGGCGGATTGAGTTCGTGAACGGTCTGCGTATCCTGGCCTCGCTGCACCGAAGCCACCCGCAGTTCCTTGGAGTCGTCGCGCGAGCGCGACGGGAGCCAGCATGCCGATCGGGCAAACGAAAGGGAGTATCGTACCGCTGCGCCGCGACGCAGCGCCGCGCGTTCGCGGCGTGCAGGCCGCCGCGGTGCTCGCGGCGCTGCTCGGACTCGCCGCGCCGGCGGCCGCGCAGGCGCAGGCCGCGCCGCCGAAGCCGGCGCGCGGCGACGCGGCGAGGCCCACCGCGCCAGGCGCGACGCCCGCGGCAGCGGGTGCCCCGATCGCTCCGGCGCCCGCCCCGATCGCTCCGGCGCCCGCCCCTGTCGCTCCGGCGCCCGCCCCTGTCGCTCCGGCGCCCGCCCCGATCGCTCCGGCGCCCGCCCCTGTCGCTCCGGCGCCCGCCCCTGTCGCTCCGGCGCCCGCCCCTGTCGCTCCGGCGCCCGCCCCTGTCGCTCCGGCGGGCGGCGCGCTGGTGCCCATCCCGCAGGGCTACTACCTGCCGGCGCCGCCGCTGCCGCCGTGGGCCAACCCACGGACCATCGAGTACGAAGAGGGGGACCCGATCCCGCGCGGCTACGCGCTCCGGACCAGGGCGGACCGCAAGCTCGCCACGGCGGGGCTGCTGACGTTCGGGATCCCGTACGCTCTCACGTTCACGGTCGCGGGCATCGCGTCGTTCGACGACGACGATTTCGACGAGTTCGGGCCGCTGCTCATCCCGTTCGCTGGCCCGATGATCGCGATCGGGACCCTGGAAGCGGAGGGCGCGGGCATCTTCTGGCTCACGATGGACGCCGTGACCCAGGTGGGCGGGCTCATCCTGTACGCCGCCGGTCTCGCGAACGAGGACCTCTACCTCGAGCGCCAGTTCACGGTGAGCTCACGCGACCCTGGGCTCGCTGCGTCCCGCTGGCCCGAGGTCTCGATCGGCGGGTCCTCCGCCAGCCTCCGATGGAAATTCTGAGCTCGTGCCCCTGCGCCGACAGCCCTCACCCCGAAGGGAGACGCACGTGACCGCGATCCGCACCGCCCTCTCGATGGCCGCGCTGTTTGGCGCGCTCGCGCTCGCAGCGCCGGCCGCGGCGGAGAGCGACGCCCCCCCGTCCGCGCAGAGCGCGGCGCCGTCTGGCCACGCGCCGTCCCCTGCCGGCGCGCCGCCCGGCTACGCGCCACCCGGCCATGCGCCGCCCGGCTACGCACCGCCCGGCCACGCGCTGCCGCCTGGATACGCGCCGCCGCCTGACCACGTGCCGCCCGGCTACGTGCCGTATGCGCCGTCCGTCATCCTCGGCATGCCGCGGACGTTGACCTTCACGGAAGGCGGGATCCGGCCGGCTGGCTATCGCGTCGAGACGCAGATGAACCGCCGGCTGGTGGTCGCGGGGTCGATCGTCCTCGCCAGCGCGTGGGCGCTCTCGGCGCTGACGGCGGGGAGCATCCTGAGCGAGGGAGGCCATGACGCCGTCAGCTACTCGCCGCTGCTCGTGCCCGTGGGCGGCCCGTTCATCACGCTCGGCACGGGCGAGGAGGTCGACGTCGACCGCGACGACGGCCGGCTCGCTGCCGCCCTCCTCCTCTTCGACGGGGCCACGCAGGTGACCGGCTTCGTGCTGCTCGTCGCGGGCCTCGTCGGCAACCAGCGGGTCTGGGTGCGCGACGATATCCCTCACAAGGTGGCGATCCAGGCCCCCGAGCTCACCGTCGGCCCGACGGGCGCGACCCTGCGCATGAGCTTCTGAGGATCGCGCTCGCGTGAGCTGGCGAAACAGACGCTCTGCTGTTTCCCATACGCGCTTGTCGCGACAGATTGCCCCCCTCCCCCACCATCGGTCACCGTCGTGGAGGGCGGGTTTCGTGCTGTGAGTGACGCACCCGGTCGGCCACGCTCGACGAGTACGGGATCGGCTATGCGACTCAGGAGCTCATCAGCGGCTGCCCGCGGGACTTCCGCGCTGCGGTGAGCCGACCGTGCACGGCCGTGCGCATCACACAGAGCGGCACGCGAAGATATGCTCTATCGCGTCGATCACGAGCTGCTCCACCTGGTATGCGGTGATCTCGGCGGGGCTCGCGAAGCGCAGGAGATCCATCGGCGGCGGCCTCACGATGAGATAGGCGAGGACCTCCGGCGCCTCGCGCCGCTGGATGACCGAGAAGGCGATGCGGTCCGCCCCCTGTGAGGCGCCCGCTCCCCGGATCCCCAGCTCGAGCGCGATGCTCGGCGCCTCGGGCTCCTCATCGACCGCGATGCGCGGAACGTGGCCGGCGGACCCGAGCTCGGAGGCGATCTCCTCAAGGACCGGCCTTATCACCTCGCCGCTCACCGCCCGGAAGGCGTCGTCGAACGCCCGGCGGTCGCCCGCGAGCTTCTCTTGCTGCCGCGCCGCATAGCGGCCCGTGATGAGCGAAAGGCGGTGCCTGCTATGGTCCCTCACGGCGCGAGGAGGAGCACCTTGACCTGGCTCGGCACGATCGATACGGCCGGACAGTTCGTCGAGTTCGTGATCGTCATGCTGGTCAGTCGCGTGGCCGGGATGCCGCCGGCGAGCACGGTGAACGACGCCGTGACATGCCGCGACGGGCCCATCACCATGCCCGAGGCGACCCCGAGGGCGACGCCGGGATTGTCGCCGTTCGTGAGCGGCACGGTGGTCGCCAGGTTGTGCGCCGGCGTGCACATGAACAGCACGTTGTACGCGGCCGGGATGCCCATCGGCTGCATCGCGATGTTCGGGTACGGGACCGGGGTCGGTGCAGGCATCGGCGTGAGGCACACGTCGGGTGCGCCGAGAGACATGCCCATCATCTGCGTGTTCGCGAACATCTCTCCCTCTCAGCCAAGGTGGATCTGGGAACCGTCGATCTTGGTCAGCCCGCCGCTGTTCACGAGCGTCGTCTCCGCCTTGACGTGGAACGCAGCCCGCGCCTCGAGCTCCAGGTACTCGGCGCGCACCGTCTCGGACCGCGCGATGAAGCGGTAAGCCCTGTCGAGCCGCTGGACGAGGCGCTCGGCGACCGTCTCCACCGACTGCGCCACGGTCTTGATGCGGTCGACCTTCGCCGTGAGGCTGTCGCCGAGCAGGCTCAGGACCCCGACCACCGCCTCGGCGCGCGCCGCCGAGAGGCGCGCGGAGCCCGCGGCGATCGTGGCCTCGGCGGGCGTGATCACCTCGACCCCATCGCGCCCGCTCACCGACACCCTGCCCGACGCGGCGGCGATCTCCAGGTCGCCCTCGGCCGAGAGCCGCGCCGGCGCCGCGTCGTCGCGCTCGAGCACCGCGAGCACGTGCGAGCCGCGCTCGTGGTGCGCGACGAGCACCTCGTCGCCGAGGGCGGGCTCGAGAAGACAGCTGGCGGCCCGCCGCGCCTCCACCTCGCCCGAGCTCGACCTGACACGCAGGCTGCGACCCGAGACGCCCACCACGATCGCGACCTCCTGCGCAGGCCACGACAGCTTTCTCGCCAGATTGTCTCTCATCGGTACCTCCGCGCCGAGCTCATCGGCCCTCCGTACGCCGCTCCGCCTTGCTGAGCTCCTCGTCGTCGCCGAGCGCTGCGGATCGGTTCGTGAATCGAGTGTCCTGCTCGCGCGTCCGGTGGAACCGCGCGCGGAACAGCGTGCAGTGCGAGAAGTCGGCGCCCGCGAGGTCCGCGTACGAGAAATCGGCGTACGTCAGGTCGGCGCCGGCGAACGTCGCGCGGGCGCAGCTCGCGTGCTTGAAGATGGCCTGGTGCGCGCTCGCGCCCTCGAGGCTCGCGCCCTCGAGCCGCGCCTTCACGAAGAGCGCCTGATCGACCTTCGCCTTCCTGAGCGTCGCGTCCGACAGGCAGGCCTCCGCGAAGAGCGCCCGCTCGAGGCTCGCCTCGTCGAGGCGCGCGCCCGCGAGGGAAGCCCCCTTGAAATTCGTCTGCGCCATCCGCGCGCCCCGGAGGTCGCAGCCGCCGAGGTCGACCTCCATGAGCTGCGCGAGCGTGAGATCCATGCCCGAGAGATCCTGGCCGGCGAGCTTGCCCCCGATCAGCATCGCCTTCTCGAGCCGCGCGCCGCGCAGGCGCGCCGTCGACAGGTCCGCCTTGAGGAGCACCGTCTGCGCGAGGTTCGCGCCCTCGAAGCTCACCCGCGGGGCGTCGGCGTCGACGAGCGCGGCGCGGTCGAGGTTCGCCCCCTTCAGGCTCGCCTCCTCGAGGCGCGGCTTGATCAGGCTCGCGATGGTCAGGTCGGCGCCGTCGAGCGAGGAGCGCGACAGATCGCACTCGACGAGGCTTACGGCGACCAGATCGGCCTCACGCAGGTCGGCCGCGAGGAACGTGCACCGGTCCCACGTGCCGTGGCGGAGGCGCGCCCCCGCGAGCTGCGCCCCCTCGAACCGGCAATCCGAGAAGATGGACTCGTGGAGCCGCGCGCCCGTGAGGTCGGCGCCCCGGAACGACACGCGCTCGAAGACGGCTCCGGAGAGATCGGCGCCGCGGAGGTCCATGCCCGCGAGATCCTCGTCGGCCACCGGATCCGCGCTCGCGACGCGGGCGAGGAGATCGTCCTTGGTCATCGCTTTCGCCTCGGGAACAAGGTCTGGACGACGTGGGCGTCCTTGAAGCTCGTGCGCGTGTCGCCCTCGGTGCCCATCAGGTTCGCGCGGAACAGGTTCGCCCGGGAGAACGACGCGCCGTGGACCTTCGCGCCTTGCAGCATCGCCTCCATCAGGTTCGCGTCCGACAGCTCGGCGTCGCCGAGATCCGCGCGCATCAGCCGCGCCCCTTGCAGGCTCGCGCCCGCGAGGCGGGCCCCCTGCAAGTCCGACTCGCTGAGGTCACAGCCGTCGGCCCGGACGCGCGCGAGCCCGGCGCCCTTCAGCGAGGCGCCGCGCATCGTCGCGAGGGCGAGCTCCGCGCCCGAGAAATCGGCCCCGCCGAGCTGGCACGCGAGCACGAGGCGCAGGTTGTTCGCGCGGGCGGCCCGGAAGCAAGCGCCCTCGGCGCCCGTCTCGACGAGCGCCGCGCCCTCGATCACGGCCTCCGCGAGGCTCGCGCCGGCCATGCGACACCGGAAAAACGTGGCTTTCCGAAGGTTTGCGCGATCCAGCCGCGCCCCCTCGAGGTCGCACTCGTAGAAGAGGACCTCGTCCGCGAGCGCGCCCTCGAGCTCGCCGCGCGCGAGGCGCGCCTCGAACAGGTCGGCGCCGCGGAGGTCGGCGCCGGCGAAGCGCGCGCCCTCGAGCTCGCCGCGCTGCAGGATCGCCTTGGCGAGGCGCGCGCCGCCGAAGTCGGCCCCGCGCGCCGCGACCTCGCCGAGGTTCGCGCCCTCGAGGCGGACGCCCTCGAGGCGGGCGCCCTCGAGGCAGGCGCGCACAAGCACGGCGCCCGACAGATCCGCGCCGGCGAGCGCGCACCCGCGCAGGTCCGCGCGCTCGAGGAGCGCCTCCCGCAGGACGGCCCCGGACAGGTCGAGCCCGCGGAGGTCGGCGCCGGTGAGGTCCCAGCCGGTCATCGGGCTCCCCGACGCGACCGCCGCCTCCACGCGCCCGCGGAGGTCGCGCTGCGCGGCGTCGTCCGGGAGCGCCGCGGGCGCCATGTGGTGCGCGGCCTGCCTGTAGGCGAGGAGCTGCGCCTCCTCGAGCTTGCGCAGCTTCGCGAGGAACGCCGGATCCTCGAGCTGCGCCTCGAGCTCGTCCATCGGAGCGCCGAGGTCGCGGCCGATCTGGGCGGTCTCTCGCATGCGGGCGAGGTGCTCGTCCGCGCGAAACCCGGGCGGCCCGCCTGCCTCGCGCTTCGATTTCTCGATCACCTCGTCGATGTCGATGCCGTGCTCGGCGAGGTTCTGGCGCGCGTCTTCGAGGGCCTCGGCCTGCTTGACCTTCGCCTCGGCCTCGAGGCGGGCGGCCTCCGCCTCGACCCGCTCCATGTACTCGGGCAGCTCGTCGAGCTTCGGCGGCGCCTCCGGCGGCGGCAGCTCGCGCGGGATGCCCTTCTCGTCCGGATCGATCCCGAGCACCCGCACGGCCATGCGCGCGTTGTCGAGCTCCCGCTGCGCCCGCTCGCGCGACCGCCGCTCCAGCACGCCCTCGCGGCGCAGGAGATCGTCCATGTCGCTGATCTTCTCGTCCGGCAGCGCGGGGGCGTCGGGGTCGGGGTCCGGGAGCAGATCGCGATCGCGCAGGGCGACGAGGTGCCCCTTCTTCTTGTCGAGGCGCTGCGCCAGGACGGCGTCGTAGTGCTCCTTCGGCCGGGGGGCGCCGCGGCGCTCGAGCGCGGCGAGCAGGCACTTCACGTCGCGGGCGTCGTCCTCCTCGACGCGCGCGACGCCCCGGAAGATCGCGATCATGCGGCGGATGTTGGGCAGGAGCACGAGCGTCTCGAGCCTCGTCCCGATCTCCTCGAGCGCGTCCTCGCGCGAGGCCCGCGTCACGAAGCAACGCGCGACGAGCTCGGTCACGCGGCCCGTCAGCGTGGCCTGCTCGGGGTGGAGCTGCTCGAGCGCGATCGGCTCCCCGCCCTGGAAGAAGCCGGGCAGGCGTTGATCGGGCGGCGCCACCATGAAGTACTCCGGGTCGAGATCGCGGGCGAAGCCCGGGAAGTCGCTCTCGAGCCACGCCGCGTCGTACGTCCCGAGCTTCGCGTGGCGCTCGGGCCAGGTGGGGTCGAGGGGCCCGAACGCCGCGGGAGGCGGCCTGTCGCCTGGCGAGGTGATGAGGTGCTTCGGGTGCTCGAGCTGCGGGAGCGGGTGGTGGCTCTTCCCGTCCTCCTCGGCCGGGGCAGCCCCCATCCCGATCGGGTTCGGGGCGAAGCCCGGCCCGCCGAAGGCCTTGTCCCAGCCGAGGGCGAGCTCGGTCAGGGGCTCGGGCTCGCTCGGCACGCCGCGCTCCCAGCGGCGCTTGCCGACGACGTACACGGCCTTGTCGATCGGGCCGACCTGGACGCGGGCCCGGAACGCCGGGCGCGGGGTGCCGCCCGCCGCGAAGGCCTTGCCGAAGGCGAGCACCTCGCTCCGCGGCTTCGGCAGCCCCTCGTCGAGCGCGACGTCCTTGCCGAGCTGCCTCGGGATCTCCTGCCACATCGCGATCTCCGGGAGCGGCAGCTCCGGAGCGTCGAGCGGGAGGTACGCCGTGAGGCCGAGCGCGAGGAAGCGCTGCTGCTTCAGCTCGAACACGCGCTGCAGGACGGAGAGACGCTGAGGTTTGATGACACGCATGGGGGATAAGGGTCGCTCAGGCCGGGCGGGCGCTCATTGGACGCGCCCGGCGCGATTGGCGCGATTGTCCGCCGCGCCGCGCGCGATGTACGAGCGAGACAGGTTGGCCCAGCTCACGTCAGGATAAACGAGCTCGCGGTCGTCACCATCGATCTTGACGGCGACGCGCTTTCCCGGCTCCGCCATCGACAGCGAGCTGATGTTCAGCTCCCACTCCGTCCTCGCGAGGTACGCGGCCCCGCCGGCCGGCTGCACCTCCAGCCGGAGCTCGACGAAGGCCATGGCGCCGTCTTCGAAGGTGCCGAGGGTCCGGCTCGACACCACCGTGGCCTGAGCGAGGCTCGCGCGGGCCGCCCTCGCGGCGAGCTGGGTCATCCGCTCTTGCCCTGCGCGGACGCCGGCATCTTCCCTGCGGAAGACGAAGAACAGGATGGCCGCGAGGACGAGGAGCGGCACGAGGATGGCAGAGAGGACGATGATCGTACCCATGTCGCTGCGCGATCTCCCCTTCGGGCTCACGGGCGCCGAGCCGCGGCCTGGCCGCGGGGGCCGGCGGTCGAGGCCGAGCTCCTGGACGAGATGACCTTGCTCGCTCTCTCAGCTGAGCACATGGACGCCCGAGAGGTGATAACGCAGCGCCGTCATCGCGAGCCGCGTCGGCAGCTGGGAGATCTTCGCCGCGCCTGACTGGATGGAGACAGGCTTCACCGTGACCTCGACGGCGCTGTTGATCGCGAGCGAGGCGCCCCATTTGAACGCCAGCGCCACGCCGCCCGTGATGTCGAGCTTGGCCGCGTAGGTCGCGGTGAGCGCGGCCGAGAGCTCCAGCGTCGCCTTCGCGCCGATGAAGGTGGCGACGGTGGCGCCGACGGCGTTGGTGTTCGAGAGGCCGAGGAACGTGTCGGACTTGATGCCGGCCGTCACGTTGACGTTGTTCGAGACGAAGAGCTTCTTGAACGGGCCGTACGTCTTGAGCTCCTCGGCGCCCTTGATCTGCCCCATCAGGTTGCCGTCGACCGTCTGGATCATGTTGCTCTTGACCTTGACCTCGCACTGGTCCTGCGTCTCGAGCGTCATCTTGCCCTTGCTCTTGACGGTCGTGGTCCCGGCCTTCGTGTCGACGAGGGTGTCCCCGGCCTCGACGTTGACCGTGTAATCGCCGGTCTTCACCGTCGTCGTGGTGTCTCCCTTCACCGTGGTGGTCATCACGCCCGTGTCGACGTCGGTGAAGAGGTTGCCGCTGAGCACGTGGAGCGCCGTGTCGCCCTTGACCTCGGTGTACGAGGTGCTCGCGTCGACGAAGAGCTCGTGGATCCCGGACTGGACGTGGGTGATCCAGTTGTCCTTGATGGTGGCGACCCAGGAGCCGCCGCCGTTCAGGCCCACGGTCTGGTCGAAGTTCTTGCCCGCGTCGAGCAGCGTGTTGTCGTCCGTCTTCACGATGAGCTCGTGATCGTCGTTCGGCGCGCCCATGCGAAGGTACGTGTTCGAGTACGGCGTCGAGAGGGTGACGCGCTGCTGCCCTGTCTTGTCCTCGAGCTCGAGCCGGTTCCGCCCGCCCGTCTGGAGGACGTTCTTCGTGTGGTTGCCGCTCGTGACAGGGCTCGGCGTGAGCGCGTTCGGCACCACGCCCGCGATCACCGGCCGATCGGGGTCGCCGCCGAGGAAGCTGAGCACCACCTCCGTGCCCCTGCGGAGCGGGAAATGAAAGCCCTCGATGCCGCCGCCGTGCGGCTGCATCATGCGCACGAACGTCGAGGCCTTCCCGCTCTTCAGGTTGCTCTCGTCGAACTTGAACTTCACGTTGTAGCGGCCGAGATCGTCGATCTGGGCGTACTCGCTCTCGGCCGGGCCGTCGACGCTGCCGTTCTCGTATCCGTAGATGCGGGGCCAGGGCGTGCGGGACTCCGCGCGGAGCTGCGTCTTCGCGGGGATGGCGGTGATCTCGACGAAATAGGTCTCCTCGTGGGGCAGATCGAGCAGCTCGCGGTACCCGGCGGCCCCGGCCAGCTGGTTGCCGTGATGGTGCGCCTCGATGGTGAGGTGCTTCGCGTTGAACGCCGCGCGCGGGTGCTCGTCGAGCTCGAACGTGTAGCCGGGCCGGAGGTGCAGCCGCGTGCCCGCCCCCTGGTACAGCACCTGCCGCGCGAGCAGCTCCTCGGCCCGGATCTTCGCGAGCCGATCGCCCGCGGCCGGCGTGAAGAAGCGCTCGCCGTACAGGCTCACCTCGCCCGCGCCGTTCGGCGATACGCGCGCCGACCCGGCGACGCTCAGGTTGGGCCGCGCATAGTCGTAATCCTTGAGCTTGATCACCGCCGGCAAGGTCGTGTGCTGGCTGGTGAACGTGCGGAGCGCCATCCCCGCGCTCACGTCGTACCCCAGCTGCGGGTGGTACCGGACAGGCTCGCCGATCGGGTCCTCCTCGTACGACTTCGTGTCGCAGAAGATGACCTTGTCGCCGTCGGGCGTGTGCTCGAAGAAGTAGAAGATGCCTTCGCGCTCCATCCACCGCGAAAGGAAGTCGAGATCGCTCTCCCGGTACTGGCAGATGTGCTCCTCGACCTCGTAGCTGCCGAGGCGCATCTCGTACTCGTCGGGTCCGATGCCGTTCTCCTCGAGGACGGCCTTCATGACGTCGGGCAGCGACAGCTTGGTGAAGATGCGGCTGCGCCTGGAGAGGCCGAGCAGCCAGAGCTTCGGGACCAGCACCGCCCGGAGGAGCGAGCGCCCGTCCAGCTCGTGGAGCACGCCGACGGTCGCGAGGACGCCGGCGAAGACGAAGGGCGGGACGTTGTCCTTGGGCCAGTCGAGCACGAGCGACGCCTTGGCGCCGACGGCATCGGGCAGGTCCAGGGACTCCGCGTCCTCGCCCTGGAGCAGGAGGAAGATCTCGAGCTGATACGGGCGCGAGATGGCCTCGACGCCCCGAAAGCCGACGACGCGCGTGGAGCTGGGGAGCACGCCCGATGAGATCTTGATGAGGTCGTCCATGGCCTTCCCTGCGTTGTTCGAGGACGCGCGCCCGATGCCACCGGGTGAATCGTTCGCCGGTCGTCCCGAGGAGCTCGCTGATAGAACTAGGCAGAATCCGTCGGATGGTCAACCTGCCGAAGAGCCGTCGATGCCGGCGTCGGCCGGTGGGATCTCGACGAGCGCGCGCAGGATAGCGCCGCTCGATTTCGCGCTCGCGAGCTTGACCCCATAGACGTTGGCGCCCGCGAGGTCCGCGTCGCGCAGATCGGCGCCCTCGACGTTGGCGCACGGCAGGCTCGCCTCCTTCAGCTTCGCCGCGCGCAGGACGGCGCCCGCGAGGTTGGCGCCCGCGAGGCTCGCGCGCGAGATGTCGGCCTTGGTCCCGTTGATGTCCGCGAGGCACGCCCGATCGAAGACGGCCTCGACCAGGCGCGCTTGCCGCAGGTCGGCGCCCTCGAGCGACGCGTCCTCGAAGCGCGCGCGCGACCCCTTCGCGAAGGCGAGGTCGGCGTCCTTGAGGAGCGCGGAGGAGAGCTGCGCGCGGTCCAGCGTGGCGCGGGACAGATCGGCGCGCGTCAGATCGGCCGCGTGGAGGCTCGCGTCCGTCAGATCCGTACCGCTCATGTTGGCGCCGGAGAGGCGCGCAGACGCGAAGTTGCATCGGGTGAGCGTCGAGCCGGAGAGGTTCAGGCGCTCGAGCGAGGCGCCGCTGAAGTCGATGCCGTCGAGCTCAACGCCCGCGAGCTCCAGGTCGTGGAGCGGCTGGCCGCTCCTGAGGCGGGCGAGCAACGTCGCGCGGAGGCCCCGGATCTCCGGCTCAGGCGACATTGCGGCGGACGAGGGCGCGGCGGACAAGGGCGCGGCGGACGACGAGGGCGCGGCGGACGACGAGGGCGCGGCGGACGACGAGGGCGCGGCGGACGACGAGGGCGCGGCGGACGACGAGGGCGCGGCGGACGACGAGGGCGCGGCGGACAAGGGCGCGGCGGGCGACGAGGGCGCGGCGGGCGAGGCCAGGGCGTGCGGTGGTGCGACAGGCTCGGCCGTGTTCTCGGTGATCGCCGTCACCGTAAGGTCGAGGGGCGCCGCATCGAGCCGCGGTGCATAGAGGTTGGTCGGGCCGCTCGCCACGACGGCGGGCAGCGGAGGCAGCGGCGCCAGGTGCGGACGGGCGCTCCAGGGCGCCCCCGGGATCGCTGTCACCGGGGAAGCACGCCCGCTGCCGGGCGCGGCGAGCGCGAACGGCGGCTTCATCTTCATGTCGACGACGAGGCCGCTGTCGCGGACATCGACCGTGTTGTCGTCCTCGACCACCAGCGTCCTGGCGATCGGTCGCTCGCCCGCGGCGGGGCCAGACGCTCCATGCCAGCGATGGGACGGCGGAGGCGCGGACGCAGCAGAAGGCCATGCCAGGGGCTGCCCCGACACGTCGACGCCCGCGACAACGCGCATGCGGGCCGGCGTGTCGCCTGCCAGCAGGGCCACGTTCCCTCGCCAGACCACGGAACAGAGCAGCCGGTCGGCGTCGATGGTCAGCGTATCGGCGACGAGCTCGATCGCCTGCCCGTGGTCTTCTCCTTTCGGCCCGGCCCGATAGAGCCGCGCGAGCCCGCGGGCCGAAGGCAGGCTGGACCGGAGCCACGGCCAGTGCGGGTGCAGGCCCTCGAGGAAGATCCACTCGTCGCCGCGGAGGAAGTCGATCTGCTGATCGGCGGGCGCGGCGTGGAAGTACCGGAAGTCGAAGCTGCCGTCGAGATCCAGCGCCAGGGGGTCGGCCGCCTGATCCCGCGCGAGGAGATGCCGCCGCGGGGCCCAGTGCCTCGCGATCGGGCCGAAGCCCGCCGGCCGCATCGGATCGCCCGGATCGACGATGCTCGGCAGCACCGCGTCGGAGCCCACGCCCACCGGGTTCCCATCCAGATGTGGGCCGCCGAACGCGCGCTCGTACACGAGCGGCATCCGGCTGAACGGGCGGGGGCTCGGCGCCTCTCGCGTGCGGTCGCCGAAGACATGAAGCGCCTTGTTGAGGATCCAGCGGCCATCGCGGAAGAGCGCGACCCGCACCGGGAGGGCCGTGGTGGTCGTCCCCACAGGCGCGCAGGCGTGTCCGCGCACGACGACCCCGGCGCCCGGCAGGTAGGGTGCTGTCTCACTGGCCTCTTCGAGGCTGCCCCACCCCTCCCGAAGCTGGTCGGTGCGGACCAGATCGGCCGCTGCAGCGAGCTCTGCGGTCCTGTCGTGCACGAGGGCAAAGGTGGCCTTGACGAGGACGGTGAGCCGCTCTGCGCCCCGCATGCGCCACAGGACGGCGCCGCAGGCGGATGGCGACAGGGCGACGACGGGGAGGGGCCAGGGCGATTGCACGACGCGTGGTCACGGGGCCCACGCACCTCGACGGCAGCGGAGGGCTCTGAGCCGCTCAACATAGCCCCGCTCGCCTATCGGGCGCAAGCGCGGGACCTGACCGGAGGCGGCTCGCGGTGGGGCCCTCTCGCGGGAGCATGGCGCGGTGAAGAAGGCCAATCCCGAACCACGAGGCGTGTCGCGATCGACTCGAGAGGTCGCATGTCAATCCAACACGACCGCTCCGCGAGGCACCCGACCCTGTCCGACATGCCCGGGGGCCTGCTCCGCGAGGCACCTGCCCATGTCGGACATGCCCGGGGGCCTGCTCCGCGAGGCACCTGCCCATGTCGGACATGCCCGGGGGCCTGCTCCGCGAGGCACCTGCCCATGTCGGACATGCCCGGGGGCCTGCTCCGCGAGGCCCCCGACCCTGTCCGACATGCCCGGGGGCCTGCTCCGCGAGGCCCCTCAGCGCGAAAGACGGTACTTCGCGTCGAACGGCGAGCCGCCCTGCGGGACCTCCCGCGCGACGCCGCGCTCCGGGTTCGCCGCCAGGTGACGCAGGATCCAGAAGACCGTCTCGACGTCGTCCGCGCCCGCCGCCTTCGCGACCTCGGCGAGCGACAGCGCGCGGCCCGCGCTCGAGCCGAGCGCCGCGAGCACCTTGGCCTGCAGGTCGAGCACCTCCTGCGCGGCCTTCTTGCCGGCCTCGACGCCGGGCTGGTGGTACGCGTTGATGCCCACGAGCGACGCGTACAGGCCCACCGCGCGCTCGTAGAGCGCGATCAGCATGCCGACGGCGCGCGCGTCGACCGTGTCGATCGTGAGCGTGATCGACTCGCGCCCGCTCTCGGTCAGCGCCTTGCGCGTCCCCTGGAGGAAGCCGTCGAGGTAGTCGCCGGTCGTGACGCCGGGGTCGACCTCGAGCACGCCGCGCGACGGCGCGCGATCCCGCAGCACCTCGATGAACGTGACGAAGAAGTTGTCGAGCCCGTCACGGAGCTGCTGCACGTACGCGTGCTGATCCGTCGAGCCCTTGTTGCCGTACACGGCGATGCCCTGGAAGACCTCCTTGCCCTGCCGATCGAGCCGCTTGCCGAGCGACTCCATCACGAGCTGCTGGAGGTAGCGCGAGAAGAGCTCGAGCCTGTCCTTGTACGGCAAGAGCACCATGTCCTTCCGGCCCACGCCGCCCGTCGCCGAGTACCAGGCGAGCGCGAGCAGCGCCGCGGGGTTCCGGGGGACCTCCTTCGAGCGCGTGACCTCGTCCGTCTCGCGCGCGCCCTGCAGCATCTCGACGATCGACAGCCCCTGGAGCGCCGCGGGCAGCAGGCCGACCGCCGACAGCTCGCTCGTGCGGCCGCCGACCCAGTCCCACATCGGGAAGCGGGCAAGGAAGCCGTGCTTCGTCGCATACCGGTCGAGCTCGCTGCCCTCCCCCGTCACCGCGACCGCGTGGGCGCCGAGCGAGAGGCCGAGCCGACGGTACGCCGCCTCGAGCTCGAGCATCCCGTTGCGCGTCTCCTTCGTCCCGCCCGACTTCGAGATGATCACCGCGAGCGTCGCGCCGAGATCGTCCCCGATGGCGTCCAGCGTGCGATCGATCCCGTCGGGATCCGTGTTGTCGAAGAAATGGATCTGCATCCGATCGGCCGGCGTCCCCAGCGCCGAGGCGACGAACTGAGGCCCGAGCGCCGAGCCGCCGATCCCGACGACGAGCACCCTGCTGAAGCGGGCCGCCCGCTCCGGCCGGACCCGCGCCGCGTGCACGTCCGCGGCGAAGCCCAGGATCCGCGCGTTCGTCTCCTCGATCGCCGCGCGCAGCGCCGCCTCGGGCGCGAGCTCCGGCGCGCGCAGCCAGTAGTGGCCGACCCGGCGGCCCTCGTCGGGATTCGCGATGCTCCCGCCCTCGAGCGCCGCCATCTCGGCGAGCGCCGCCTGAATCCGCGGTTCCATCGTGGTAAAAAAGTCGCTCCCGAAGCGGATCCGGCTCACGTCCAGCCAGAGGCCGAGGCTGGGATCGTGGAAGAGGTGGTCCCGGAAGCGATCGAAGGGGAGGACGGCGGGCGCCGGTCCTCGACCCGGGGTTCTGCGGTCTTGCTCCATGGGCCCCCTTCTACCGCTTCTCCCTACCGTTTCTCCAGGCGGTCGAACCCCTTGCCCGGACGATGTTCCGCCCCACGAGGCGAAGCCATCGGAAAACGACTCTAGCGTGCCGGCCCGACACGCGTTATTTGCAGCCCGACCACGATGCAGCTTGATTTCGGAATCAATGCAGGGCTCGTCGAGGAGCTCTATGCCCAGTACCTCGAGAACCCGGAGTCGGTAGACCCCGGCTGGCGCTCGTTCTTCGAGGGAAAGAACGGCGGAGCGACGCCGAGCAGGCTGCCCGCTCCGGCGGCGACGCCGACCATCCCGCACCAGGTGCTGCGGCCCGGCAACGGGCACGGCTACGGGAACGGGAATGGCAAGACGAACGGCGAGGCCGCGAAGACGCTGGAGGCCGCGTTCGCGCGGACGCTCAGCGAGCACCCGAGCTCGCCCGAGTCCTCGCGCGATCTCAAGGTGCTCGCGGAGGCCGCGATCAAGGCGCGCGTCTACGCCCTCGTGAACGCCTACCGCGTGCGCGGCCACCTCTTCGCGCACGTCGACCCGCTCGGCCTGCCGCCCGCCACGCCGCCCGAGCTCGACCTGACGAACTTCGGGCTCCGGGTCGAGGACCTCGAGCTGCCCTTCCCGACGACCGACCTCGCCGGCGTGCCGCCCGTCCTCACGCTGCGCGAGATCATCCGCCGGCTCGAGGAGACGTACTGCCGCTCGATCGGCGTCGAGTTCACGTTCATCGAGGAGCCCGAGGCGCGCCAGTGGCTCCAGCAGCAGATGGAGTCGACGCGCAACCGGCTGACGCTCGATCGCCAGAAGCAGCTCCGGATCCTCACGAAGCTCTCCGACGCCGAGATCTTCGAGCAGTTCATCCACAAGTCCTACGAGGCGGGGACGAAGCGCTTCTCGCTCGAGGGCGCCGAGAGCCTCATCCCGCTGCTCGACCTCATCATCGAGCGCGCGGGGGCGCACGAGGTCGACGAGATCGTGGTCGGCATGGCGCACCGCGGCCGGCTGAACGTCCTCGCGAACATCATGGACAAGAGCCTGCGCGAGATCTTCGCGGCCTTCGAGGACAAGAACGCGGAGCGCCACCTCGGCAGCGGCGACGTCAAGTACCACCTCGGCTACTCGACCGATCGCACGCTCGAGAACGGGCGCAACGTCCACCTCACGCTCACGTTCAACCCGAGCCACCTCGAGTTCGTGAACCCCGTCGTGCAGGGGCGCGTCCGCGCGAAGCAGGACCGCCGGCTCGCCGACGGCGCCGCCGACGCGCGCCGCCGCGTGATGCCGCTGCTCATCCACGGCGACGCGGCGTTCATCGGGCAGGGCGTCGTCGCCGAGACGCTCAACATGATGAACCTGAAGGGCTACACGACGGCCGGCACGGTCCACGTCATCGTGAACAACCAGGTCGGGTTCACGACCGATCCGATGGAAGGGCGCTCGACCCGCTACGCGTCCGACATCACGCGGATGCTCAAGGTCCCGGTGTTCCACGTGAACGGCGAGGACCCGGAGGCGGTCGCGCACGTCGCGCAGCTCGCGATCGACTACCGCACGCGCTTCGGCTCCGACGTGATCATCGACATGTACTGCTACCGGCGGTACGGCCACAACGAGGGCGACGAGCCGCGCTACACGCAGCCGCGGATGTACGCCGCGATCGACAAGAAGCCCACGGTCCGGCAGGTGTACGTCCGGCGCCTCATGGAGCTCGGGCAGGTCACCGAGGAGAAGGCCGACGAGATCGTCGTGCGGCGCCGCGAGGCGCTCGCCGCCGCGCTCGACGAGGTGAAGCAGAAGGGCTTCGCGCCGGTGCTGTACTCGATGGGCGGCGTGTGGTCGCACTACCGCGGCGGCGCCGACAACGCGACGCCGGAGGTGCCGACGAGCGTGCCGGCCGAGCGGCTCATCGCGCTGTCGGAGAGGCTCCTCGAGCTGCCCGAGGGCTTCAAGGCGCACCCGAAGGTGCTGCCGACGCTCCAGCAGCGGCACGACAAGCTCGTCGCCGGCGAGGCGTTCGACTGGGGCACGGGCGAGATGCTCGCCTACGCGTCGCTGCTCGCCGAGAAGACGCCGGTGCGGCTCTCCGGTCAGGACGTGCAGCGCGGCACCTTCAGCCACCGGCACGCGGTGCTGCGCGACGTCGAGACGAGCGCGCGCTACGCGCCGCTGTCGCGCGTGGCCGAGGGGCCGGCGCGCTTCGAGGCGTTCAACAGCCCGCTCAGCGAGGCGGGCGTGCTCGGCTTCGACTTCGGCTACAGCCTCGACTATCCGGACGGGCTCGTCATCTGGGAGGCGCAGTTCGGCGACTTCCTGAACGGCGCGCAGGTCATCGTCGATCAGTTCCTCACGTCGAGCGAGGACAAGTGGCACCGGCTGAGCGGCATCGTGCTCTTCCTGCCGCACGGCTACGAGGGCCAGGGGCCGGAGCACTCGAGCGCGCGCATCGAGCGCTGCCTGCAGAACAGCGCCGAGGACAACATCCAGGTGTGCAACCTGACGACGCCGGCGCAGCTGTTCCACGTGCTGCGGCGGCAGGTGCACAGGCCGTGGCGCAAGCCGCTCATCATCGCGACGCCGAAGAGCCTGCTGCGCGTCCCGGCGACGTCGAAGGGCCCGCACCGGCCCGTGTCGACGATCAAGGATCTCTCCGAGGGCAAGTTCCACCGCGTGCTGCCCGACACGAGCGGGGTCGATCCGGCGGACGTGAAGCGGGTGCTGCTCTGCTCGGGCAAGGTCTACTACGACCTCGCGCTGGCGCGGGAGACGCGCGGGCTCAAGGACGTGGCGATCCTGCGGCTGGAGCAGCTGTTCCCGCTGAACGAGGAGATCGTGAACGCGCTCGCGCCCTACAAGGACGGCACGCCGCTCGTGTGGGTGCAGGAGGAGCCGCGCAACTACGGCGCCTGGTACTACATCCTCGCGGTGCTCCGGCAGCGCATCGGCGACCGGCTGCCGCTCTCGTGCGTGAGCCGCGCGCCGAGCGCGAGCCCGGCGACCGGCTCGCGCGCGAGCCACCTCCTCGAGCAGAAGATGCTGATGGACGAGGCGTTCGTCGGGGGCACCCGGTGAGCGGCGGCGCGGCGAGCCTGCAGGACAGGTACTCGCCGCAGGGCCGCTGCTTCGGCTGCGGGCCGGCGAACGACAGGGGGCTCCGGCTGAAGAGCCGCGTCGAGGGCGACGCGGTGGTCTGCGACTTCACGCCGGAGCCGCACCACGAGGCGTTCCCCGGGATGCTCAACGGCGGCATCATCGGGGCGCTGCTCGACTGCCACTCCAACTGGACCGCGGCCTACCACCTGATGAAGGCGCGGGGGGCCGACGCGCCGCCGTGCACGGTGACGGCGGACTTCCACGTGAAGCTGAAGAAGCCGACGCCGCTCGGCGGCCCGGTGCACCTGCGGGCGCAGGTCGCCGAGGCGGAGGGCGACCGCGTCGTTGTCGAGGCGACCCTGGAGGCGGGCGGGCGGGTCACGGCGACGTGCCGCGGGACGTTCGTGGCGGTGAAGGAAGGGCACCCGGCCTTCCACCGCTGGTAGGCGCCGGCTGACGCGCGGCGCGGGCGGCCCGTCCGCGACCGGGAAGGCGTTGCTCGCCGCCTCCGTGGCACACGCGATGCTCGCGCCCCGGCGCGCGGCGTTCGCGGCGTGGCGCGCGGATCGGATCCGCCGTCGTCGCGGCGCCGCGCAGCGAGGAGGATCCGCAATGAAGGCAAACACCGGGGTCGCGATCGCCGCGGGAGCGGCCGCCGTGCTCTGCGGGAGCGTCGCCGCTGCGCAGGACTTCGAGGGCGACGTCCCGCCGAGCTACCTGCGCTCTCCGCTGAGGGCGCCGGCCAACGCGCTCGAGCTCGGCCTCAACCTCGGGTACGCGCAGGGGTTCGGCGACATCGGGAGCGAGCGGCGCCTGCGCGACGTGGCGGGGCCGGGGGCGGGCGTGGGCGTGAAGCTCGTCTACCGCGCGATGCCGAAGGTCGGCCTCGGGCTCACGTCGCGCTACGAGCAGTACACGGCGCAGGGCGCGGAGCAGGGCGGGGCCGACGTGCGCGGCGTGACGCTGGGCGCGGAGGCGAGCTTTCACCTGGCGCCGTTCGAGCGCGTGGATCCGGTGATCTCGCTGGGCGGCGGCTACCGGGCGCTGTGGACCGCGGCGCGGCCGGGGGTGTGGGCCGCGGCGCGGCCGGGGGTGTGGGGCGACACGGTGACCCACGGGATCGAGCTCGGGCGGCTCCAGGCGGTGATCGACGTCCGCATGTCCGAGAGCGTCGCGCTGGGGCCCACGATCGGCGGCGGGCTCAACCTGTTCCTCTGGGAGAACACCGGGGGGTCGATCCGCGGCTGGGAGGTCCAGGGCAGCCGCGTGAACAGCTTCGTGTTCGCCGGGCTCGAGGGGCGCTTCGACCTGGGTGGGCAGCGCGTGCAAGGCGTCGTCCAGGTCGCGCGGCGGCGCTAGAGCGACAAACGGGTTGAAACCACGAGAAAAGCAGAATTTTCACAGGGAGGCGAGGAGGCGGGGAGCGAGAGACGGCGAGAGGGAGAAGATCATTTTTATTCTTCCTCCCCGCCTCCCCGCCTCCCTGTGAAAATTCTCCGGGTTTCAACGTGATCGTTGTTCTAGAGCGACGGTCTCCCGCACAGGAGACCGCCGCTCTGCTCGGCATGTGCAGAGGGCGGTGTAGCGCGGCGAACACGCCCTCCGCGGGCCTACCCCCTTCGTGAAGCCGATTCAGGTTCCGCGGTGCCCAGGCTCGGCTACCCTAGGCGGCCGGCGCGGGCCGCCGCGCGCGCTCGCTCACCGATGCAGCTCTTCGTCGCTCTTGCCCTGTTCGAGGGCTGTCCCTCCGACTTCCTGAACAGCCCGGCCGCGCTCCGCGGGGCGCTGGAGGCGGCCGTCGCCGCGGGATCGTTCACCCTGCTCGAGATGGTGGTCGTTCCGTTTTCTCCGCAAGGGATCACCGCGTGCGCCGTCGTCGGCGAGTCGCACGTCGCCCTGCACTCCTGGCCCGAGTCGGGGCGGCTCTTCGTCGACGTCGCCTCGTGCAGCACGCTGGAGAGCGTCCGCCGCGCCGTGGCCGCCATCGGGAGCGCGCTGCCCGAGGGGCGGCTCGCGACCCTCGACGAGCGCATCGTCGACCCCGCCGGCGCGCGGGCGCCCTGACGCCGCGCCGCGCCCTCACGGAGAGCGCGCGGGCGCCCTGACGCCGCGCCGCGCCCTCACGGAGAGCGCGCGGGCGCCCTGACGCCGCGCCGCGCCCTCGCGGAGAGGGCGCGCGGCCGCGCCGGGCGCGGTGTGGATCAGTGCTGGCCGAGCACGCGGCGGAGCGGCTTGTTGAACGCGAACATCGCGGCGCCGGCGCTCAGGCCGAGGAGGGTGAGCATCAGGAAGAACATGTCCTTCGACCAGCGCTCGTAGAAGATGCCGAGGTAGCCGCTCAGCGTGTTGCCGAGGAAGCTCGAGACGAACCACATGCCCATCATCATCGACACGATCCGCACCGGCGAGACCTTGGTCACGAGCGACAGGCCGATGGGCGACAGGTAGAGCTCGCCGATCGTGAGCAGCAGCGTGCAGAAGACCGGCCAGAACAGGCTGCCCTTGCCGTCGCCGACGGCCTGCGCGCCGACGATCATCACGATGAACGACAGGCCGAGGATGGTGCAGCCCAGGGCCATCTTCGAGACGCTCGTCGGCTCGGCGCCGCGCTTCGCCTGCCAGCGCCAGAAGACGTCGAGCAGCGGGGCGAACAGGATGATGCAGAGCGGGTTCACCGACTGGAACCACGTCGACGGGATCTGGAAGCCGAGGACGGTGGGCCACACCGTCTTCTCGTCGGCCCAGCTCTGCATCGTGTTGCCCTGCTGCTCGTAGACCGCCCAGAAGACGACGTTGAGGGCGCAGAGCGCCACGAGCGCGCCGACGCGCCGCCACTCGTCGCTGGAGAGCGGCTGCTTCTGCTCGCCGGCGCCCTCCGCCGTCTTCATCAGGTTGTCCTTGGCGAGGTACTTCTGCCCCGCCAGGTAGACGACGAGCCCAAGGCACATCCCGACGCCCGCGGCGGCGAAGCCGTAGTGCCAGCCGTAGACGGCGGCCAGGGTGCCGCACACGAAGTTGCAGATGAAGGCGCCGAGGTTGATGCCCATGTAGAAGATGGTGAAGGCGCCGTCGCGGCGCGGATCACCCTTCGGGTACAGGCTGCCGACCTGGGTCGAGATGTTGGGCTTGAACGCGCCGTTGCCGAGGATGAGCAGGAGCAGCGCGATGAAGAACGAGTTCTCGAACGCCATCACGAAGTGTCCGATGGCCATCAAGACGCCGCCGATCACCACCGTCTTGCGCTGCCCCCACACCCTGTCGGCGAGGATGCCGCCGAAGAACGGCGTGAGGTACACGAGGCCCGTGTACAGCCCGTAGAGCATGGACGCCTGCTCGCCGGGCGCGCTCGGGAGGAGGCCCTTGATGAACTCCCAGGCGAACACCGTGGTCGGATCACCAGGGACGAGATCGCATGGCGGCGTGTGCTGCCGGCACCCCTGGTAGGCCTCTCGCGCGGTGACGAACAGGTAGTTCGCCATATACAGCTTGAGGAGGCCGCGCATGCCGTAATAGGAAAAGCGCTCCCACATCTCCGCGAAGAAGAGGATCACGAGCCCCGGCGGGTGCTTGAAGCGCCTCTCGAAAGCGGTGACGGGGAGGGCCGGCTCGATTGCTTGCTCGCTCAATGCTGTCTTCTCCACGAGCTGGGACCACGCTGCGTGGTGGTCGGGCGATGCGGGGGATCGTGGGGCGCGCTGCCCCTCGGCACGGGGATGCTAGACGATCCGCGACGACCACGTCACCCCCTTGTTGCGCACAGCGTCGAGCCGGGTGAACAGGGTGTCCACGTAGGCGGCCCTTCGGCCACGGCCGGAGGACAGGTGGGCGGGACGCTCCGGTCGGCGCTGCGATAGGCGAAGCGGCCGTGGGCCGGCGAGCGGACGCCGCTGCTGGCGGAGCGAGCGCCGGTGGTGGGCGGACCAGCCGCCGCGCCGACGCCGCCCGGCGACGGCGGCCGCCGCGGATGGACCGCATAAGCCCGCGTCGTCCTCGGTTGTGCCGGGAGCGTCCCCTTCGCCCCGGGCTCCGCCCTGGCCGCGCGAGGGCGCCCTCCCTCTGAAGGCGAGATCCGCAGTCGAGGCTTCCGGTGAGAGGCTGTCGGCCGCAGATTATCTGTGATGCAACATCCTCAAACTCGCTATGTCCCGAGCGACAGCGCACGTTCGACGGGTCTCCTGTGGATTCTGCTTCTCCCTGCCTGCGCGGGCGTCGAGCCGTCGCCGCCGGAGGCGTGCGCTCCTGGCGAGGAGCGCTTTCGCGGGCGGTGCGTCCAGCCCGCCGCCCGCTACGAGCCCGAGGAGCGCGTCGACCGGGACAACGTCGTCGCCTTCGGCGCCGAGCTCACCCGGCTCGCGCTGCCGGAGCCGCCGCGCAGCGGCTTCAGGATCATCGCGCCGCCGCGGCTCATGGCGCCTGGCGAAGAGGCGACCTTCTGCGTGTCATGGCCTTTCCCGGCGATCGAGAGCAAGACCGTCCACGCGGCGCGCGTCTACGCGACGGCGGGGCTGCATCACAGCAACGTGATCGCCAAGCCGGTCAATCCATCGTTCGGGCTGAACCCTTACCCGGGCTGCCATCCCGGCGCCGACGATCCCTTCGGTACGCTGCCGGCGGCCATCCCGGACGTCCTCTTCGCGAGCTCGACGCAGGTCGTCGGCGAGGAGACGCTCGTCTTCCCGGAGGGGATGGGCTTCACCCTCGATACGTCCCGCGAGATCGCGACGAGCGTGCACCTGCTCAACACGTCGCCCGAGCCCGCGCTCGTGGAGCTCGCCTACGACTTCTACACCATGCCTCTCTCGGAGCGGACGGAAGAGCTCGCGCCGTTCGTCTTGAGCGTCAACGACTTCCTCGTCCCGCCGCGCGCCACGCAGACCGTCGGCGCGACGTGCTCGACGTTCGGCGGGAACATCGTCTCTCTGATGCCGCACACGCACCGTTACGCCGATGCCTTCGACGTCGACGTCGTCCGCGCGGACGGGGGCGAGGCGCGCGTCTACGAGGGCGGGGCGTTCGATCTGGAGAGCGACATCGAGGTCTTCCGGCCGGCGCTCGCGCTCGGCGAAGGCGACTCGCTCCGGTACGCGTGCAGGTTCCGGAACACGTCGGACCACGATCTCACGTTCGGCTACGGGGACAACGAGATGTGCATGCTGTTCGGGTACATGTACCCGCCGGAGAAGCAGCTGGCGGGGATCTCGCTGCGCGACGGGGAGCCGTGCATCTCGCTCGGCCTCGGCGCGCTCCGGTGAGGAGCTTCGTCGCCGCTCGGCACGAGCGCGCCGAGACCTGTCGGGGAGCGAGTCGTAGCCAGGCTCCGGTCGCTCGCCATGGGGCGCGGCCTGCGGTACATGAAGACTGTGCGAACCTTCAACATCGCTGGCCCCTGCCGTCCGGACCGACACTACATGGTCCCAGCCGGGCAGCGACTGCCTGGTTTCCGCGCGCTGGTCGACAAGCAAGCGTATTTCGTCGTCCACGCCCCGCGCCAGACGGGCAAGACGACCACGATGAAGGCGCTGGCCCGGCGCCTCACGGAGGAGGGGCGCTACGCGGCGCTGCACTTCTCCTGCGAGACGGCGCGCGCCTTCCCTGAAGACGTCGAGCAGGCGGTGAAGGGGATATGGCTCGCCGTCGAGGGCGCAGCTCGCCTGGAGCTCCCCCCGGCGCTCCGGCCGCCGGCGCCAGTCGAGGTCCCGCCCGCCGGATACCTCCAGACCCAGCTCACGCGCTGGGCGGAAGCGTGCCCCCGCCCGCTGATGCTCGTATTCGACGAGATCGACGCGCTCACGGGAAGCAGCCTGATCTCCGTCCTGAGCCAGCTCCGCGCCGGCTTTCCGGACCGCCCGGCCGCCTTTCCCTGGTCGCTCGTGCTCTGCGGGGCGCGCGACGTCCGCGACTACAAGGCCGCGAGCGGCGGGGGACCGGTCCGTATGGGCTCGTCGAGCCCATTCAACATCAAGGAAGAGTCGCTGCGCCTCGGCGACTTCACGGAGGCGGACGTCCGCGATCTCTATGGACAGCACGCCGACGAGACAGGCCAGCCGTTCGCGGAGGAGGCGCTCGCGCGCGCGTTCGCGCTCGCGCAGGGGCAGCCGTGGCTCACGAACGCGCTCGCGCGGGAGGTCGTGGAGAAGATGCAGATCCCCGTGGACCAGCCCATCACGGCCGCGCACATCGACGCCGCGAAGGAGCGCGTCATCCTGGCGCGGGCCACGCACCTCGATTCGCTGCTCGCGCGCCTCGAGGAAGGACGGGTACGCCGCGTGCTCGAGCCGGTGCTCGCCGGCGAGCTGACCGGGGGAAAGACGTTCGACTCGGATTTCGAGCATGCGATCGACCTCGGGCTGGTCGCTCCGGGGTTGCCGGTGAGGATCGCCAACCCCATCTACCGCGAGATCATCCTGCGCGTGCTCGCGAGCTCCGCTGAGGCCGCGATCGACGCGGAGCCGCAGCGCTACAGGACTCCGGAGGGGCGCCTCGACGTGGACCGACTGCTCCGTGATTTCGCCGAGTTCTGGCGGCAACATGGAGAGATCGTCGTCGAGCGCGTGGACTACCAGGAGGCGGCGCCGCAGCTCGTCCTGATGGCGTTCTTGCACCGGGTGGTGAACGGAGGAGGCGTGATCGAACGCGAGGTCGGCGGGGGGCGCAAGCGGATCGACGTGCTGGTCCGGTGGCCTTTTGTCGACGGCGAGGGCCGGCGCGCGGAGCAGCGCTTGGCGGTGGAGATCAAGGTGTGGCGCGACCGCGACAAGAAGGGAGATCCGCTGCGGGAAGGGCTCGGCCAGCTCGACGAGTACCTGCGCCGGCTGGGGCTCGATGAGGGGGTGCTGGCGATCTTCGATTGCAGGAATGCGGCGGGGGCGATCGAGGAGCGGACGCGGATCGAGGAGGCGAGGACGGCGGCCGGGAGGCGGGTGGCGGTGCTCCGAGGGTAGGCGCGCGCGGGGGCTGGGGTGAGGCGCGCGGGCGAAGCATTGGCCGGGCGAGCGGGGGCGGTTCAGCTCGGATAGATACGACGGCCGCGGGGCCTGACAGGCGCGCGAAGGTCGCGCGGACCATCGGCGCCGTCAGCCGATCACGGTCGCCTCGACGCTCGCGGAAGCCTGCCAGGGCACGGGCACGACCCGCCGGTGCAGCGAACGCCGGGTGCCGGCACGCATTGCTTCTTCTCTCGCCGGCCCGCGTCGGCGGTAGAAATATTTCATTCAGGCTCCTGCGAACGAGATGCGGTTGCATCATCTCCGGCGCCCTCGCTATTCTGGTGTCCCGCCGGGGGTCGTCGGGTCGAGGCATGGCGCACAGGCGATGCTCGCGGCGTTCGTGCGGCTCGTCGGGCGCGTGCTCGATTGACCAGAGATGCCTTTTCTCGTCACAGGCGTCGTACCCCGGGTCTCGGGAGGAACCGATGAACCCTTTCCACCGATTGTCGTGCGATTTCGACGTTCTAACCCCCTTGTTCCTCGGCGGCGCCTCCCAGACAGCCGAGCTGCGGGCCCCGTCGATCAAAGGGGTGATGCGGTTCTGGTACCGGGCGCTCGATCCGGAGTTCGCGAAGCATGAGCCCATCCTCTTCGGCAATGGCGGCAACGACGCCCGTCAGTCGCTGCTCCGCCTGCGGTGCCGGCCGGGGGAACGGATCCAGGAGCACATGCGGTGGCGCGACGCACGGGCCGACCAGTTCGATGAAGGCAGCGGACGACAGACGAGAAACGGCCTGACCTATCTCGGATTCCCGTTCTCGATGCGAGGGAACGAAGAACGGACCGCGCTCCGGCCCGGCGCGCGGTTCTCGCTGGACGTGAGCTGGCACCGGCCCGCGCCGGAAGACCGCCAGCCGCTGCGCGTCGCTCTGGCCTCGGTGTGGGCGCTCGGGCACTTCGGGTCGCTCGGGATGCGCGCCCGCCGTGGATTCGGCGCGGTGACGCTCACCGGCTGGCGCCTCCTGGCCGGCGACGGGCAGACGGTGGCCGACGGCGACCTCGAGGCGCTGCCGCTCCTCCACCGGACGGCGGGAGCCGCGGAGTGGGCGGCAGGCGCGCGGCGCGGCATCGACGTGGTGCGAGGCTGGTTCGGGCAGTTCACGGCGGGCGGCGCCGGCAAGGCACGCTCACGCCACCCGCATTTCGGTCCACAAGCCGACTTCGTGCTGGGCGCCGACAAGGCGCGGCGCGACGACTGGCGCGGCGCGGTCCTTTCGCTCGGGCGCGCCCTCCAGGACGCCCGGCAGCGCACGCCGCCGGACTACGGCGAGGTCAAGAACCATGTGCTCTTCGAAGTCCGGGAGGGCGGCCTCCGCATCCAGCGGGCCCCTGCGCGCGCGACGTTCGGGCTCCCGCTCACGTTTCGCTTCGGCTCGGTTCCACGGGGAAAGTCGGTCACGTTCGCGCCCGTGGACGAAGAGCGGCACGGGAGCTTGCTGCTGCTGCGGCCGGTGCTCGTGGGAGATTCCCTCTCCAGCCTGTTCCTGCGGTTGGACGGCGACGTTCCGGGCATCGACACGCCGGTAGGGCTCCGCGGAAGCGGCCGCTCGCTGGCTCCGGCGGCGCAGAACGCGATGGATGAGTTCATCCGCAAGCTGAAGGGGAAGCTCACGCCATGAAGGAACGAGATCGAGACCGAATCCTCTCCATCCCGGGCCCCCCCGGGGCGGCGACGGAGCGGAGCGCTCACCCGATGGCGGAGAACACGCGACAGGGGACGGTGACCGATCGGACCCGCTTCTGGCAGCAAAAGCTCCTTCAACTCCTGCACGATCCCCCGGGAAAGGCATTCTTCCTCCGGCAGGGCGCGGGCGGACACAAGGCGGTTGCGGCGGACCTGTTCGAGGCAACGACGGGCGTTCCGCTCAAATACGTACGGCCCGAACCAGACAGGGCTGCTTCGGGCGCGGATCGGCCGGTCGGCTCCCCGCCGCGCCCAGCGCAGATCTCGGTGGACTGGGTGAAGAGCCCAATCCTGACGCATCCCCTCGCCTCCGGGGCGCTCGGGACCGTCGCCATCGACCTTGGCCGTCAGGACCTGCCGGCGCCGCGCGAGCAGACACGCACGCTCGCCGGAGAGGTCGGCCGCACGCTCCGCGAGCTGCTCCAGCCGAGAGAATCGCAGGAGGACGAGCTCGACGACCTCCCCGAGGAGGAGCGAGAGCGCTTCCTCGACGAGCGCGCCAGCGAGGTGGAAGGCAAGCTCGCCGCCTTGCCCCGCTGGCACGACGACGCGCGGCTCCAGCAGGCGTGCTTGCAGCTCTGGCGCCGCCTTCCCGAACAACCGCCGCCGGGCGTGGCCGAGGTGGTCTGGCGGCACCAGCCCGCAGACTCGAGGGCCCCGGATCACAGCCTCTGGGATCACGTGCGCGTCACGTCGTCGCTCTCGTTCCTGAGCGGGAGAAGGCACGAGGGGCCCGTCATGCCATGGCTCCTCGCCTTCAGCCTCGGCCCGGTGCAGCGGTTCATCGCGCAGTCACGGACATCCACCGATCTCTGGACGACATCCATGCTGCTCTCGGATCTCGTGTGGCACGCCATGGTGCCGTTCGTCGAGCGGTATGGCCCGGAGGCGATCGTGTACCCCGATCTGCGGGCCAACCCGCGCGCCGACGTGTGGCTCTGGGAGCAAGCGAACGGGTTGGACGGAGCCGCGCCGCCGGCGCAGGCGGAGCGGTACAAGGGCGTCCTGCCCGAGCAGCTCAACCCGTGCTCCTACGCCGGGATCTTCCCCAACACGTTCATCGCGCTGGTCCCCCTCGGCGGCGAGCGCTACCTGGTCCGGCTCAATGAGCTCGCGGACGAGGCGCGTCGCGCCGTTCGCGAGCGCTGGAGAGAGCTGGCGGACCTCGCCAGACGCTACTTCCTGGAGCAGGCCACGGGGCGCCCCGAGGCCATGAGCGACCCCGAGCGGAGGGCTTTCGAGGCCACGTGGGCTCGCCAGCACGAGGGCGTGCTCTTCACGGCCTGGTCCGCGGCGGCGTGGCCGAGCATCGAGCGCGTCAACGACCCGGAGACGCTGGCCATCCGTGAGGCGCTGGTCGCGCAGCGGCCCGCGCCGCCCCTCTCACCCGAGGATGCCGCGGCGCTCGCGGCGTGGCGCGACCGCCACACGACATGGATCCCGAGCGAGACGTTCGCGCGCTACGCGGAGGCCCGCCATGTCTACGCGCGGACGAACCGCGCAATGCACCAGTGCGAGCGCGGGTTCGACTATCCGCTCCTCCATCATGCGCTGGTATCGCGCCACGCGCTGCGAAAGGAAGAGGCGCAGGGCGCGGCGATCACGGAGGAGTCCGGAGAGAAGTGCACGCTCTGCGGGCTGCGCCAGGCCCTCGGCGCCGGGGACGCGGGGGCGAGCGTGGACGCTCAACGCGAGACCGCGCGCGCATTCTGGCGTCGCTTCGACCGCAACAGCGACGACGGGGCCGAGCGCCTCTGCGCCGTGTGCACGATGAAGCGCGTCCTCGTTCGCGCCGGCATCGCCACGGACGAGCGCGGCGCTCGTCGCAAGGCGGGCCTCACCGCCGCGTGGGCTGGGCCGGCGACGTTGCTCGACGATGTGTGTGATCGCGATGGGGAGCTGCGGGTGCCGTTCCCGTCGACGGCGACGATCGCCGCCCAGGGCTACCTGTGCGCCGTGGCCACCCGCCAGGAGCTGGAGGAGCAGGTTGCCGAGGTGGTGCGGTGTTGCGAGGACGCGAAGCTGCCGCGCACGAGCTTCGTGCGGTCGCTGCGATCGCTGGCCGAGGCGGCACAGAGCACGGACGGCACGAGGCTGCGCTTCCTCGAGTACGAGGCGGAGCTCACGGTCTTCCCCGAAGTGCTCGCGGCGGCCGAGGAGCGCGCCCCGGAGGGCGGCGCCGCGCAGCACGGCGGCGGCGCCGCGCAGCACGGCGGGCTGCGCGATCGCGACGGCAGACGCGTCCCCCGGTCGAAGGTCAAGGCCCTGCGGCGCGCCGTGGAAAGCCTGCGCCAGGCCGCGAGGAGCGTCGATCGAGCGGCCAGGTTGGCCCAGCGAGACGAGGACCGCGTCCCCGCCCCGGGCAGCCAGGTCGCCCTGATCGCGCTGGACGGCGACCGGATCACCGAGATCCTGATGGGCGAGAAGATCGGTGCCCGCTGGCGCGACGTCATCCATCCCGAGACCGTCGCGGCGATGAAGAAGAACGAGGTCACCCGCGCGGCCCGCTGGCCGGAGCTCCTCGAACGCAAACGCCTCATGGGACCGTCGACGCACGCATTCGTCAACCGCGTGCTGGCCGAGTTCGCGCACACCATCGTCCCGTGGGTGGTGGAGCGAGAGTTCAGGGGGAGGCTCATCTACGCGGGCGGAGACGACGTGCTCGCGATCGCCCCGGCGGGCGAGGCGCTCGACCTCTGCGCGCGGCTCGCGCAGCTCTACAGCGCCGCGTGGGTCCTCGACACGTCACCCGGCGAAGGGCCGTGGGCGTGGCGCACGAAGACCTGGACGAGCACCACGACCACAAGGGCCAGCGAGCGCTTCGTCGTGGTCGCGCCGAGCGAGACTGGAGAGCCGCTCCCCTGGCCGATCCCGGGGGCGTCAAGGCGCGGCCCGATCGCAGCCGGGGACGCCGCGCCGACGAGCGCCGCAAAAACAGCCGAGGAGCGCCTGCTCCCGATGATGGGCGCGGGCCAGACGCTCTCCGCCGGGATCGCGATCGGCCACTACAAGACCTCTCTCGGCGGCCTGGTGAAGGCCGCCTGGGACGAGCGCGATCGGGTGAAGAGCGAGGACGAGGAGCACGATGGCCCGAAGGAGGACGACGAGGAGCGCGATCGGATGAAGGGCGAGGACGAGGAGCGCGACCGCGCAACGAGGGAGGACGTTGCCGTCAAGAACGCCTTCTCGATCCGGCGGCACACGCGCGGGGGCGAGAAGGCGCGGCTGCGCCTCTCCTGGGGACGGCGCTGCGCCGCTCCCGGGAAGGCGCTCGCAGGTTACCTGCGGGTGAAGGCCGTCATCGAGGGGTTCACGTCTGGCGCGCTCCCCGGAAGGCTCCCGTACAAGCTGCGCGAGGTCGAGGGAGCCGTGCTCGCCGCGTGGCTCGCCGAGGCGAAGGCGCTTCCCGGCGGCCTGACGAGCAGCGAGGCCCGGCGCGAGCTCGCTCACCGCGTCGAGCCCTTTGCCAGAGGGCTGTTCGAGACGCAGTGCGCGACGGACGTGGAGGGAGCTTTCGAGATCTGGTGGCAAGGGCTCCTGAGCGCGTTTCGCGCGCATGAGCGACGATGGAGGGCGTCGGACGCGGCGCCCCCTGGCGCGACCCCCATCGACGACGACGCGTCGTCACGCGGGCTCGGCTCGGAGCAGGGGCTCGCTGTGTGTCGCTTCCTGGGAGCGCTCGCCCGCGGGGAGGAGGACGCGCAATGACCGACGCTTCGGCTCGATCGAAAGGCTTTCTCGTTCGACCGGTGGACTGGGTGGCCTTCGGCCCGCCGCGCCCCAACACCGCGGGTGAGACGCACCGTCGCGTCACGGAGCTGCCAGGACCCACGACGTTCCAGGGCATCGTGCGGACGGCCCTGCTCGCGGCGTCGGGGGATGATTTCTCCGACCGCTCGCGCGCGGCGCGCGACTCCCGCGACGCGCTGGTGGGCGGGCCCGACGCGCTCCCCAAGGGCTGGCAGCTCAAGGGACCGTTCCTTACCGAGATCGTGGAGACGCCCCACGGCCCCAGGGCGCGGCCGTGGGTGACGACGCCGCGCTTTCTCATGGGTAGCCATCGAGAGCCGCTCCGCGCTCGCCTCCTTCGATCACCGGACATCGATGGCGGCCCATCCGCGCTCGACGACTCGTCGCCAGACGCGTCTCCTCTCTTGCTCAGCGCTCCTTCGCAGAAATCGGCCAAACGCAAGCCGCTCGGCGGGTGGCTCTCGCCGCGCGGGCTGCGGTGGACGCTCGCCGGCACGGAGAGCCTGGCGGCGTGGCGATCGGGCGATCATGCGCATGCTCTCCCGCGGTTCGTGGGTCGGCAAGCGCTCGCCGGCCTGGAGATCGACGCAGGCACGGGCACGGCGCGCGACGGCATGCTGTTCTTCGCGGACGTGCTGCGCTTCCGCGACAGGAGCGGAATCGCAGGCTGGCTCTCCGCGCCGTTACCGCCGAGGATCCCAAGCGACGCGCTGACCCGCGGAGATCTCGCGGCGTGCGGATGGCGGAGCCGCCCTGCGGTCCTGGAGGAGCTGCCGCCGGTCGACCTGGACTTCGCGCACCTGCTCGAAGGCCGACACCTGCCCGTCGAGGTGCCGGAGGATCAAGGGTTCTTCCTTGTGGCGGCGACGCCCGTCCAGTGCAAGGGAGACGGTCTGTCCGCCGCCGCGTCCGTCGAGGAGGATCTGCGACGGAACGCGCGGTTGCCCGAGGGAGTAGAGGTGCGCGTCCTCGCCGCGCTCACCGGGCCGCCGCGCGTGATCGGCGGACTCCTGGCAGCGTCGAAGGTGCCCCGGCCCAACCGCTCGTACTGGGAGGCCGGGAGCAGCTGGTTCTTCGTCCTGCGCGGCGGTGGCGCGGGCGCATCCGGAGCCGCCGCGCGCGGCGAGGCGTTGCGCCGTTTGAACGATGCGCACGTCCTGGGCGACCGGGGCGAAGCGTCGTTCGGTTATGGTCACACGCTCGTCGCCGTGGGACCGACGGTGGACAGAGGGCTCGTGCAGGCGGCGGAGCGCCGCCGGGAGGTTCGATCGTGAGCGCATGGGGAAGAGCAGTGGTGTGCGGCATCTACACCGTGAGCCCGCTGCACGTGAGCACCGGCCAGGCGGAAGGGGCGATCGACCTGCCGGTGACGAAGGAGCCGCACACGGGGTTTCCGATGATCCCGGCGTCCTCGCTCAAGGGAGTGGCGAGGGACGCCTTCGAGCACGACGCGAAGAAGGGGAAGGACGATACGAAGCGAGAGCCGGAGGTCAACAACGAGGTGAACACGCTGTTCGGTCCGAAGCCGAAGCGCAGCAACGGGGCGGACCGAGAGGAACAGCGAGGAGAAGGCTCGGCCGGCGCCGCGCCCACGTCCTCGCTCTTCGCCGGGGCGCTGGTGTTCACCGAGGCCCGGCTCATGGCCTACGCGGCGCGCTCGCTCAACCGCCCTTTTCTGTACGTGACGTGCCGCCTCGTCCTGGAGCGGCTGGGCCGCGACCTGCGCGCCGCCGGCATCGGCGATCTCGGCGCGCTCTCGCTCCCCGCGGGGTCGGCCGAGGTGCTGGTCGCCGACAAGGCGCTCGCCAAGGCGCCGCTCGTCATCGAAGATCTCGTCTATCTGGACGCGATCGCCGAGAGCGCGGATCTCAAGAGGATCGCCGGGAGCCTCGCGCGCCTCCTCCCCGACGGAGAGGAGGATACCCGGAGTCGGGTCGAGAAGGGGCTGGTCGTGATCCCCGACGGCGACTTCTCCGTGCTCGTCCGGCGCCTTCCGGTGCGCGCGCGGATCCGGCTGGACGACAACAAGACGACGAGCGGGGACGATGGCAACCTATGGTACGAGGAGCAGGTGCCGTCAGACTGCCTCTTCGTATCGATGATCGGAGCACGCCGCGGCCAAGGTGCACTCCTCGACAAGCTCCAGGCGAAGAGCAGCCTCCTGGAGGTCTCGCAGATCGGCGGCAACGAGACCGTCGGCGAAGGGATCTGCTGGTGGAGGGTGGGCTGCGCGCCGGCGACGGACGGAAAGGGGGCCACGTGAAGCCAATTGAGGGCGAAGACGCCGGCGACGACCGGCAACGGTGCGCGCTGAAGAGCCTGGCGCGCGATCAGCGGGCGTACAAGCGCGTGATGGCGTGGCCCGGACCTGTCCGTAAGAGCGCCGTCGAGCTCGCGCAGGGGTACCCGGTGGAGCTGCGGGCGATGGGCACGATGCAGGCCCTGGCCTTCTCGATGGGGAAGGCCGAGGCGGGGCACGGGGCGCTGGCGGGCGCAATCGCCGACTGGGTGCTCTCGCGGGAGAGCGGAGCGCCGCTCGGCCAGGCCGACGAGGCGGACCGCTCTCCCGAGGAGCTGCTGCGGCGGCTGTCGCGCGCGTCGCGGGCGGCGTACCTCGCCGCCGACAGCGAGGCGATCGCGTTCGCCGACGCGATCAAGCTCATCGGCAAGGCCGTCCTGCGCAGCGAGAAGGCGGCTGAGCCGCGCGGTCGCGACAAGGCCGCTCCGCGGGCCGGCAAGGCCGCCCCGAGGAGCGGCTGATGGCCCCCGCGATCTTCTGCCACCAGCGCGAGGCCGTGGAGCAGCTCCTCGGGGCGAAGGAGCAGGACAAGCGAGTCGGGATCGAGCGCATGCGGAGCGCCTCCAACGCGGGGCTCGTGTGGATCCGGTACCTCGACGTCTGGGGAGACGGCCTCCCGCCGGACATCCCCCGCAGCGCCGATTCCCGGGGCGCGCTGACGACGTTTGCGAGAGACTTCAATGGGCGCGGCAAGCTGCCCACGTCCGCGCCCATCAAGCTGCTGAACGCGGTTCACGCGCGGCAAGCGCGCGCCATTGAGCGCCTGAGTGGGTCAGGGGCGACCTTGCAGACGGCGCTGGAGACCCGGTTCGCCACCGGGCTGGGCGGCCCCCACCCCACCGACATCGGCTTCACGTTCGACCGCAGCATCGGCGTGCCGTACCTGCCTGGCTCGTCCGTCAAAGGGATCGCCCGCGCCGCGGCGAGGCTGCTCGAACGACCGCGGCAAGAAGATCTGTTCGGCCCTGAGAAGATCGGAGCCGATAGCAAGGCATGGGCCGGCGATGTCGTGTTCCTCGACGCGTACCCGGCGGCCTGGCCTCAGCTGGAGGTCGACGTCATCAACTGCCACCATCCGGCGTATTACGGCGGCAAAGCCGGCTACCCGTCGGAGACCGAGGATCCCATCCCTGTGTACTTCCTCACGGTCGCCAAGGAAACGACGTTCGCGTTCCGTGTCCTGAGCCGCTCGGGTGCGGCGGAGAACGCCGGGAGCGCCATCCAGCTGCTGCGGTTCGGGCTGAGCGAGCTCGGCGCCGGAGCGAAGACGGCGGTCGGGTACGGCGCCTTCGCGGGGTGATCCCCACGGAGGTCTGGCAGGGGCGAGCAGTGTGGATTCGGTGGGAGATGGCGCGAGGCGCCCCGGTTCGACGGCCGGGGTGCCTCATATCCGGCGAAAGCGGCTGGGCGCATCGACGAGCCGACGGAAGGGCGGCGTCCTCGGCTGCTCCGTGTGCAGGTCGCTATCTGCCCGCGGACGGCTTCAGGATCCCAACGGCCGTGAGCCCATCGACGACGCGATCGATGAGGATGCCCTCATTCTTGCAAACGGTCCCCTTCACGGGGTCCCCCTCGATCCCGCGGTAGTGCAGGGCGACCACCTCCCAGAGCTCGTTGCAGACAGGCGAGCCTGACGACCCCCGGAGGGTATCGGTCAGGTACTGGACCCGGTCCGCGCTCACGTCGACGACCTCGTTGTGCAGCAGGCCGATCTTCTTGGGGCGTCCTTCGGGGTGCTGGACGATGTACACGAAGTCTCCCTTCGTTACCGGCTTCGAGGGCACGAGGCTCAGGGGGCGGCATGGGCGCCCGAGGGGCTCCTTGGAGCGCAGGATCGCCCAGTCGTGCGCAGCATCGCCCACGATGGTCGCGACATCCCCTTCGTAGCGCCCGACGCGGCGCAGCTGTCCCTCCGGACCGATCTCATAGTCGAACCAAATGTCGACACGCTTCACGGGGCGGCCGTTACGGTCATGGAGGACATGGTGGTTCGTCAAGAACGTGTCTGGTGCGATCAGAAAACCAGTCCCATGGAACGACTTCTCTTCCTCAGTAACCGTAGTGAGGCGCACCACCGACTCGGCGGCGCGCAACCCGTGGTGCAGGAAGGCGACGTCCAGAAACGTCTCCTGCGTGCCCGTCACGACCTCCTCTCCGCGCCACACCACGGGATCCTTCCCCGGGCTAGGGGCCTCCGGCAGCGCCGGACTCACCCCCATCAGCCGATCCAGCCTGGCGTGATACGCGGCGACCAGGCGATCCGCTCGAGCGCTCTGCGCGAGCTTGCGCGTGCGACGGGACCGGGCAGCGACCTCGAGGGCCTGCATCCAGAAATCCCGTGGCGGCTGCGCGAAGTCGATGCTGTCATTGTCGATGCCCGAGATGGCGAGGAGCCTCTGTGCGCTGGACGCCTTCGGGTAGCCGCCAAGCATCGTGTCGTAAAATTCCTGAGACTCGGGCTTGCTCCAATCGTACCGCTCGTCGTCGAGAAAATGTCCTGTCAGGGCTGGCATGTGCTCTCCTCCGTGGCGTGGGTCGCCTCGATAATCCTGTCGAGTTCGAGGTGGTACGCCGCGATCAATTTGTCCATCCGGGCCCTCCGTGCGAGCTGGCGGGTGAGACCTGCTCGGGCGGCGACATCGAGCGCTTGCTTCCAGATGTCCCACGCCGGCTGCTCGAAGTAGACGCTATCGATGGGAATCCCGGACCTCGCCAGGATTTCTCGCGCGCGAGATGGCGAGTTGTACGCGCGCACCAGAACGGCGCAAAACCAGCTTGTTTCCTCCTCTTCCCACCTGCAACTCGCCGCGTCGAGCAAGCGGCTCGGCGCGTCGTACAGCTTCACGACGGCCTCCAACGCAGCATCTGCAACAACATCGTTTCCAGGCGACGCGGCCGGATCCAGGCACGGCTCGGAGAGGGCGGCCCTGCAGCGTTCGGCGAGCACGATGGCCTGCCGGTAACGTGGCGTTCCCTTCCTCCAGTACTGATACGTTATCACTTCCGGGTAAATCGTCGGGTTGATCTGCGCCCCCAGCCGGAACGCGAGGCCTACCGGAACGGCAGCGAACAGGTGGATGGCGGTGAGCCTGGGGAACATGCTCTTCACCCGAGAGAGCGCCTCGTTGAAGGCCGCCACGACCTCGGTGAGCGCACTCCGGGTGCGCAGCGCCTCCTCGCCTGGAACTGCCAGCATCACGTCGACCTCGGCCACGCTGGACGCGACGACCTCGGCCGTCTCGGCCGGGGGGATGCGGTGCGACGTGGAGACGCGGATCACCACGGGCCCCTCGTCCCTGGAGCCGTGCTCCGGAAGGTGCAGCTTCAACGGGGGAGCTGCCGGGGCCGAGTCGTCCGAGCTCCAAACCCAATCGAACCGGAAGCGATTGTGCTGGTAGACATCCACATTAATGGATCGCGTCATACGATAGCCAAGGTGAATAGCGAGCGGGATCGGTGCGAAGCCGAAGTACGCCAGCCGCTGGCGGCCGGCGATCTCGCCGCGTAACTGCTCGGCGAACAGCCGCTCCTGCTCGGCCAGCGCCGCCGCCCAGTCGAGTTCGTGGAGCCTTCCGAGCTCCGCGCGCACAGGCGAGATCTCCATATGATCCCATCCGCCGGCGCGCGCCGATGCCGGAATGGCGTGCTCTATCTGGTCACGACCGATGGACGCCAGGACCGGATGAGACACCACGAGGAGGCGGTTCGGATCAGACATCGTCACAGACCTCCTTGCTCGACAGCAGTCCGATGGGCGGCGACGGCTCGATCTCCGCGAGCGTCTCCAGGAGCACCGCCGGACCGAGCGGCCGATCGGCGCGCCAGGCGCGGCGGAGCGCGGCGCGCGCGAGGCGCACGGTGAGATCCGAGAAGCTGAACCTCACCCCACGCCGCGGCTCGGTCGCCCTCACCAGCTCCTCGAGCTCCTTGTCGGTGTGCCGCGTGCCGGCGAGCAGCCGCTCCATCACCGCGCGGCGCTGCGCCGGATCGGGCCGGTCGAACCGCAGGTGCAGGGACGCCCGCCGCGTCACCGCCGGGTCCAGCGCGCCGGACCGGTTCGTGATCATGAGCACCGCGAGCGGCGCTCGCTCCCGAGCGATCCGGTCGATCTGCTTGATCAGCACGTTGACCCCCGCGCGATCCTCGTGGTGCGCCTGCATCTCCCCTCGGGCGGTCGCGAGGTCGTCGGCCTCGTCGATGATCAAGAGCCCGCACCCGATCTGCTTCGCGCGCGCGCACGCTTGCTCGAACGCCTCGGTGATCCGCGCCGAAATCTCGCCGACGCGCCCCCATCCCCGGATGTTGGACGGCGTCTCAAGACCGGCGACCTTGCGGTCCAGCGCTTTCGCGAGCGGCGTCCCCACCGACGCGGCCAGCGCCGTCTTCCCGCAACCCACCTCGCCAGACAGGAGGATGAGGGGCGAGCCCCCGGTGAGCGCACCCGCGACGGGCAACCCCCTCGGATGGTGCTTCTTCAGCCACCTGGCCGTCCGCTCCACGTCGAGCAGCAGCGTGAGCTCGTCCAGCAACAGGGTCTGATGCGTGTCGATGCCGACGAGCGCTTCGTAGCGCGCGGCAGCATCCTTCTGCGGATGGATCACCTCGAGGAGCTGGAGCTCGCTCATTCCCAGTCTCCTACCTTGCTGCGCTCGATGCCGAAACCGCTCTTCGAGAATGCCCGGTCGCGGCTCGTGGCGCCGGCGACCAGGCTGCCGCCCGCCGCCCACCCGCGCGCCCGCAGGTGCGCCCGCACCGCCTCGATGTTCCGAGCTCCCGTCCGGTACGTCAGGAGGACGTTCACCCGGGTGCCGGCGGGCAGGCCGTGGAAATCGAGCCCGCCCGCCTTCGAGGCCTCCATGACCGAGCCGTCATCGCGCACCGTGTAGCCGATAGCCAGGCGCGCGCCGTCAGGCTTCGTGAACTGAAGCTGGAACGTGTCCACCACCTCGTGGAGCACCGCGTACTCCAGGTCCTCGTGCCACCTCTGGATCGTCTCGCGCGCGATCAGGTTCGCGCTCGCCGCGTTCATGAAGTCGCCGAGCACCTGCCGCATGACGGCGCGCGCCCGCGCCTCCGAGAACGTGCTGGTCTGCGCGATCGTGTAGGCCGTGGTCACGGGGCGCCCCCGTGGTCCACGAGGGCGTTACCGAAGAGCGCGGCGAGCTCCTCACGGGCCTCTCCCTCGTCTCCTGCCGTGTCTGCGGCGATGACCCGGGCCATGCCGTCACGGGCGTCCTCGAACCACCCTGCGAGCTCCTGCAGCTGAAGGTTCCCCCATGCGGGCGGCACGACGTTGTTCGCCGGGTTCACCGGGTCGAGCACCGGCCACAGGCCGCTGTCCGCATGACCCGCTGGGTCCCCGAAGTCGCTGAAATCTACGCGCTTTCTCGTTCCGACCAGGTGAGCGATCCGCCCGAACCATCGGCTCAACGTCTCCGTGTACGTCTCGTCGACCCCGTGCTGATCGAACGCCTTCGCGCAGAGCAGATCGATGAGCATCGTGGGCACGTCGTCCAGGATCTGGCTCCTCGACTGACGGATCTCGCGCAACCACTTGACGAGGCGCACCCCCTCGTTGAACTTCACCCGACCTTTCAGCTCGTTGCTCCGATCGGTGCGCCTCTTCACAAAATCGATGTGCCGCTGAACCGAGGTACGCCTTCGCTCCCCGTCGCGCCGGAGCAGCACCTGCGCCTCGTCATCGCCCTCGACCGCAAGCATCGGGACCAGATCGTAGGAGAGCTTGGTCCCCTTGAAGTCGAGCCGGACGGAGCTCTTCGTCGGGTTGCGGCGCGTGTTCGGGTAGCTCGCCCGGGCGTACCGCTCGAACCGATCGAGCAGGCTCTCGATATCTTCCCCCTCCGACGTCTGCGGGGAGATGACAAACGCGAGATCGACGTCCTGCCCCTCGACCTCGTGGTCGCCGCGCATGTGGCGCCGCAGTCCGGTCTTCTTGGCGAATGACCCGGACCACGGCATGGACCGCACCACGAGGCCGTCGCGCGACGCCTTGGCGCCGATGCGGTCGCGGATCTCCTCCGCCTGCTTGCAGATAGCTTCTCGCGTCGCCTCCTCGGGTTTGATCCAGTCCACGAACGCCGTCAGCCAGCGATGCGACGCGCTCTGGGTGCTCAGCTTGCCCATCGATCCTCCGGATGCCCCTCTCCGCGGGTCCGCCCCTGGCGGGCGGCGCGGCAGAGCACCCGGAGGATATGGACGAGCCCGCCTCCCGCAAGGCTCGCCGTATTTCATGTCATTTCACGGCGGGCCCGTCAGAAGCGCTACGCCTTGAGCTCCTCCACACGTCCGGTCGCTATCCGGATCTCCCGCCGCCTCCGCTGCACGATCTCGCTCCCCAGGTCGGCCTTGGCAAATGCCTGGCGCGCGCGGAAGAGGAGGACGTTCAGGTACTTCTCCTCGACGCGGAGCTGTCTCGCGAGGTCGACCACATGGATCCACCCCTGCTCGTCCTCAGGGAGCTCCCCACGAGCGGCGTCCTTCCGCCGCGCGCGGGCGAGCAACAGCAGGGCGTAGAAGGGAGCAAACTGCCCGATCTCCAGCGCGTCTCCCCCATCCACCGCTTCGATACGCACGTGCTCCTCGTCGCGGCTCACGTGAAATCGCAGGGTGCATGTGACGAGCGAGAGAGACGGGGCCGTCTTGTAGGTTCCTGCGATCGGCGAGGCAGGCGGCACCGTAAGCATCCATCGCTCTTCCGCGACCGTGATCTCCTCCTTGTCGCTCACCGGGCGCTGCGAGCCGTCCGAGCCCTCGATCAGCCACCGCCCCGCGGTGTCGACGAAGATGGATACGAGGACGCTGTCCGCGTCCGGGAGCGCAAGCAGCCCGTCCACCGCCTGGCGCTCTTCGCCCGTGGCGAGCGCGCGGGCGACGACCACGGGACCTCCATCGTCGGTCAGCTCCCATCGCTCGGCGCTGCCTCCGAACTGGAGGACGGATCCCCGCTTGATGTCCACGTTCGTCCCGGCCTCGAGGGGGCGCCCGTCGACCGAGGTGCCGTTGGTGCTCGCCAGGTCGCGCACCTGCCATCGCTCGCCTTTCCAGGACACCGCGGCGTGATCGTTCGACGCCGCGTGATCGGTGAGACGCACGGCAGAGCTAGGCGCGCGGCCCACGATGGCATGGGCGGCCAGCACCACCGACCTTCCTGACGAGACGTGCCGGACGACTCCCATCGCGCGCAGGATAAACGGCATCGCTGAGCCAGTTCAATGCGCCCGCCGGACGCGGCGTCCTGTACACTGCGATCGCCGGACGTGGACCATGATCGAGCGCCTGCGCCTCATCGCGAAAGTGCACGGGATCGGCGGCGACGCGCTCCGCGAGCTCACGGAGCTCTACGAGGGCTCGCTCCCGCGGGTGCCCACGCACCGCGTCGGAGACCCCCATCGCGACGCTCCGGCGCCGTCCGCTCCGGAGGACTTCCGGCACCGGTACGAGGGACCGAGGGCGCATCGGTCTCGGCGGGTTCAGCGAGGTACGCGAAGCCTGGGACCGGCGCATCGGACGGTGTGTCGCGCTGAAGGTGCAGCTCCCGTCGAGGAGCTCGCCGGACGACTGCGCGCGCTTCCGGCAAGAGGTCGCCCTCACGGCCCGGCTCCAGCACCCCGGCGTCGTCCCGCTCTACGACTGGGGTGAGCTGCCCGACGGCCGCATCTGGTTCACCATGAAGCGGGTCCGCGGCGACACGATCGGCAGGCGCACGGCCGCGCTGCACAGGCAGCGAGGCACCGAGTTCATGTGGGCGCTGCGCCGGCTGCTCGACGATTTTCGCCGGCTGTGCGAGCCGGTGGCCCATGCCCACGCGCAGCGCATCATCCATCGCGACATCAGCCCTCACAACCTCATGGTCGGCGACCTGGGCGAGGTGCACGTCATGGACTGGGGCCTCGCCCGCGACCTCGGCGGCATCGCAGCGGCCGCGCGGCGTGAGGATACAGTGTCAGGGCCGTCATGGCTGCCCGCGCCGGATCCGTCGGAGGCGAGCGTGCGGACGCGGGTCGCAGGCACGCCGTTCTATATGTCTCCAGAGCAGGCGCACGGCGAGATCGCGGCGATGGATCCGGCGAGCGACGTCTACGCCTTCGGCGCCGTGCTCTACGAGATCTTGAGCGGCGAGCCGCCGTATACGCCGCCGCAGGGAAGGCGCGAGACCGCTGAACAGACCATCGAGCGCGTCCGGAGCGGACCGCCGCGCGCGATCGAGGAGGTCGCGCGGGGCGAGGTCCCCGAGGAGCTCCATGCGCTGTGCCGCCGGGCGATGGCGCGCGCACCTGCGGATCGCTACGCGCACGCCGGCGCGTTGATGGAGGCGGTGCGCGATTGGCTCGACGGCGCGGATCGTCAGGAGCGCGCGGTGCGCATCGTGGAGGAGGCGCACCGCGAGCACCGCGCGCGGATCGCCCGGCTGCGAGCGAAGGCCGACCACCACAGGACGGCCTCCCGGGAGATCCTCGACAGGCTGCGCTCATTCGATGGAGCCCAGGACAAGGCGGAGGGCTGGAAGCTCGCGGACGACGCGGCCGCGTTCGATCAAGAGGCGCTGCGCGAAGAGATCTACTGGACACAGAAGCTGCGCTCTGCGCTCAACGATGTGCCCGGTCTCGAAGAGGCGCACGGCGCGCTGGCCGAGCACTACGCCGACAGCCTCGTGCGGGCCGAGGCGGAGCGCGATCGGCCCGCAGCGACGCGCCTCGCAGCGCTCGTCGAAGACCACGCGAGGCACCTGCCCGCGGGCGGACGTGCCCGCTACGAGGCGCTCCTCCGAGGCGACGCGCGGCTCACGCTGGTGACCGCGCCGGAGGGCGCTCGTGTCACCATCAAGCCGTACGAGCCGGTCAACCGCTATCTCATGGCCAGCGACGAGCGAACGCGCACGGCCATCGCGCCGCTCCAAGAGCTCGACCTCCAGCGCGGCAGCTATCTCCTGCTTCTCGCGGCGCCTGGCCATGGCGAAGCACGTTACCCGGTCGCGCTCGGGGGCGACGAACACTGGGACGGAGTCCGCCCTGGAGGGACAGCGCCGCATCCTATCCGCCTGCTTCGCGAAGACGAGCTCGCGCCGGATGACGTCTATGTGCCGGCAGGGTGGTTCATCGCCGGCGGCGATCCGCGCGCGGGGGAGAGCCTCCCGCGGCGACGCGTCTGGCTCGACGGGTTCGTGATGAAGAAATACCCCGTCACCAACGCCGAGTATGTCGACTTCCTCAACGCGCTGGTCGAGGAAGGGCGCGCGGGAGAGGCGCGCCGGCATTGTCCGACGCACGCGCCGGGGGCAACCCTGAGCGACGACGCGCCGCTGGCCTACGCGCTCGACGAGCGCTCAGGGCGCTACCGCCTCAAGGCGCCCGAGATCGAGCATGCGTTGCCGGTGGTCTTCGTCGATTGGCATGCGGCGATGGCCTATGCGGCGTACTGGGCCCGCCGGACCGGCCTGCCGTGGCGGCTCCCGAGCGAGCTGGAATGGGAGAAGGCCGCGCGCGGCGTCGATGGGCGGTTCATGCCATGGGGGGATCAGATCGAGCCCACGTGGGCGTGCGTGTCGGGCAGCCACCCCGAGCGGAAGCGGGTCATGTCGGTGCACGAGTATCCCACCGATGTCAGCCCCTACGGCGTCCGCGGCATGGCGGGCAACGTACGCGACTGGTGCGTCGAACGGTGGCGTCTCGCTGGTCCGCACGCGGAGCACGGCATCGTGCGCGTGGAGGCAGCACCGACCGACGATCCCGCTGATCGTCCGGTGCGCGGCGGCGCCTGGATCTCGGCGGGCGAGCTCGTCCGCCTCGCGGTCCGGTACGCCGAGCCTCCCACGAAGCGCCACGGCGTGCTGGGATTTCGCCTCGCGAGGCCGATCGAGCCGTGATTCGCCGGGGTCACGAGCCGAAGGGGCTCGTGGTGTAGAACCAAGTCCATCCTCCGATGTCGCTCGGATCGAGGCTGGGCGCGCCGTTCTCGTCTTTCACCATCTCGAACGTGAGCTTGTCGGGCGTCGCGTGGAACAGCGCCCGCGCGTCGCGGGTCTTGTACCACGTGACCCTCTCGAGCCTGCCCTGCTGGTCCTGCTCGATGAGCAGGCCAATCATCTTGGTGCTGTCGTCCGGGTCGATCGCCTTGAAGAGGCGCTTGTGCGCCGCCGAGGGCTTGCACACCCCGCGGCGCCACTTGGCCGACTGCAACAGGTCGAGGTGCATCGGCATGGTGCCGACGAAGCCCTCGATCGCCTGCTGCGAGCACGCGATCGCGTCGGCGTGCAGGGAAAGGGAGGTGACCCCATCGATAAGGACACCGGCATTTCCATGGTGATACTCGCGATAGGGGGAGTGCTGGGGCGTCGCCTGGTCATTCATCAGCACGATCCGCGCGAGGTCAACTCCGGCGCCGTCGGCGACGAGGCGGATCCGGGTCACGACCCGCGTGTCGACTGGAAACTGCTCATTCCCCGGGTTCTCCAGGACGTCTTTGCTGTCATTGCTCTCGGAGCGACCTTTGTGCATGGTTCGTCATCCTCGGTTGAAGGGGCGCGCCGACCCATCGACACGCGGGCAACGGCGACCGCGTCGCCATCGCCGGTCGGGAGATTACGACAAGCTCGAGTGCGTGACGATTTCATCTCATTTCACGAGGGTGCCTGGTCCTCCGCCAGCGTCGATCACACCGAGAATGCGCCAATAACTTAGCCAACTTACGCGGGCGGAAGACGCTCGTGACACGGATACGCTCTCATGCGGCCGCCGCCATCACAGCATCCCCTCCAGCGCAGCCGGCGTCCGCGGATCGACCGCGACCGGCTCCTGCTCGAGCCACATGTCGCGCGCCGCGAGCCGCCGCACGAGCTCGGGGGCGTCGCGAACGTCGAGATCCACCGGCCAGGCGCAGGGGCGGCCCTTCGTCTCGACGAGCTCTTCCCAGAACTGCGGCACGAACCAGCGGAGATCCGGGCGCGCGCCGCGGAGGTGCTGAAAGATGCGGGTGCCATTGGGATCGAGGTCGCCGAAATGCACCACGGGGACGTGCGTCAGACGGTCGAGGAGCCGGGTGACGGTCGCCGTGTCCCACCCCGGGACGTGCGCGAAGAGCCAGCCCTCGATCGTCGCTAGATCACAGAACGCCCCGAGGTTCTCGACGAGGAGCGCTGCGCGGACGGTCCCTTCGAGCTCGAGTCCGCCCTTCAAGGCACGCTCGGGCAGGGACACCTCGCCCAGCACGGCCGCGACGGCCGCGAGGTCGACCGCGCCGCGCGGCGTCCGGGCCACGAGGCCCTCCGGCGGTCGGAGCCGCACCGAACCGTCGTGCGTGGTCACGATCCCGCCGAGGGCGGCGGCGCGTCGCCCGGTGAGCGCCGCCTTCGAGTGCGCGGCGACGAGCGCCGCGGCCGTCCGCCGGTTGAGCTGGTCCGGGAGCGCCGGGAGCCCCTCGGCGCGCTGCGCGTCTTCGAGCGCGGCCCAGCCGTCCGGCGTGGGCGGGAGGCCGCGCGCGATCAGCTCCGCGAGCGCTGCGCCCCACGCGGGCCAGACCCGATCGAGGAGCGCGGCGAGCTCGCCGCGCCGGCTCTCGACGAGGCCCAGCTCGTCCCGCCGTCCCGTTCGCTTCGTCCAGGGCAGCTCGCCGAGGGCGTCCCACGCCGCGGCCTGCGCGCGACGACGCTTGAGCGTGCCGCGCACGAGCAGCTCGAGCAGCGCGAGCCGCTCCTCCGCGGTCTGCCACATCACGCCTCGGCCTTCGTGCGCCGACCGCTCACCAGCACCTCCTCACGCCCGTCCGGCGTGGTGCGACGCACGAGGCGGTACGTGGTGTTGCCCTCGGCGCGAGCGACCTCCGGAGCGGCGATCAGGAGCTGCAGATCGAGCGTCTGGCAGAGATCGAAGAGCACGCCCAGGTTGTCGTGCGAGAGCCGGTTCGCCTCGTCGAGGAAGAGGAAGCGGAGCGATCCATGGGACTTCTTCCCTCTCAGGAGGGTCGCGTCGCGCTCCCACTCGGTCAGGACGACCATCATCAGCGCCGCCCCGACGCCGATGGCCTCGCCCGTCGATAGCCGCGTCGGGTTCGCGATCTCCCAGTCGGCCCCCGCCTTGCGAAGGATCTCGACCTGGAGGTGGACGTACTCGCGGTAGTCGAGCAGGCGCTGCCCGCCCGTTCGCCCGCCGCCGTAGCGGCGGAAGATCTCGTCGAGCGCCTCCTCGATCGGCATGTCCGCCTGGAACAGCAGCCCCTGCGCCGCGCCCTCACGCAGCGCGCGCAAGACCTGCTCCATCCTCTCCACCGGCTTCAGGCGAACACGGATCCCCTGGATGCTGCCGAAGCTCACGCCCTCGAGGTTCTTGTTGAGGCGCGTGACCTGTCCGCGCGCCTTGCGGATCTGAACGTCGATGCCGCGGGCAACGTCCTCACTCGCGCCGCGCAGGTCGCCCTCCTGGCGGGCGAGGCGCTCCTCGAGGGTGGAGAGCTGGTCACGCAGGCGGAGCAGGGCTTCGCGCGGATCGTCGACCTCGGCCACCTGGGCCGGCAGCCGCCGGCGCAGCCAGTCCCGGACGGCGAGCCAGAGCCCGAGGTAGGCATCGGCGAACGCGGCGTCCGAGGTGTCGCGCAGCACCTGGAGCTCCGTGAGCAGCGCGGCGCCGCCCTGCGCGATGCGCAACCGCTCGAGGAGGACCTCGCGTCGCGTCCTCGCCTCCTGCACGAGGTTCACGTGGCCACGGACGTCCCCCAGCTCGCTCGGACCTCCGGCGACCAGGCCGCCGAGGAGCCCTCGGCGCGTCGCATGCTCGCGGAGGTCGTCCCACCGCTTCACCGCCGGCTCGGCCTCTCGGCGCTCGCTGGCGAGCTTCTCGTCCGCGTCCTTTGCCCGGCCCTCTGCATCCCGAAGCGCGCTCTCCTGGCCGCCGCGCGTCGTCAGCAGCGCGTCGCGCCGCCCGTCGCGCGCGCGGAGCTCCTCCTCGATCCGCGAGACCTCTGCGGCCGCGGCTGCAGCGGCCTCCTCGCTCGGCGCCGGCACGCCGAGCTCCTCGAAGCGCTCGGCGGCCGCCGCGTGCTCCCGCGCGGCGACGCGCCGCCTCCCGTCAGCGTCCTGAAAGCTCGCCGTGGCCTCGTCGTGGCGCTCGTCCGCGCCACGGGCTGCCGCCTCGGCGACGCGCTGCTGCTCCTCGGCCTCGCGCAGCTGCGCCTCGATCGCCGGGACGAGCGCCTGGTTGTCGGCGAGCCGTCCCGGCGCCTCCTCCCAGCCGAGAGCCTCGACGTTCGCGCGCACGTACGAGAGCGCGTCGATGCCAGCGTCGAGGCGCTCTCTCCGCGCCTTGAGCTCGAGGACACGCTGGCGCAGGCGCGCGAGCTCATCGTCGGACAGCGGCGCCTGGCGCAGCGTCGCGAGCTGCCGATCGACGAGCTCCGCGCGCTGCCCCTGCGCGGTCACGGAGGCCTTCGCCGAGAGCGCCGCCGCGCGCTCGGCCTCGAGCGCGCGGACGCGCTCGCCATGGTCGGGCGGATCGAGCAGCATCGCCTCGCCCAGGAACGCGCGGAGCCCGTCGACGCGCGGCCGGAGCGCCCGCGCCGCCTCGGCGTGGCGCACGATCGCGCCGCGATGGCGCTCGAGGTGCGCCTCGTTCTCCGCGATCGCGTGCCTCGCGGCCGCGAGCGCCGGCGCGGGATCCCCCGCGAGCCACACGGCGTGTCCGGCGAGGAGGGCCTCGCCGTCCACGACGAGGCGCTCGAGCTCGCGCCGGCGCGCCCTCGCGTCGTGGAGCTCGCGCGCCTTCTCCTCGCCCTGGCGGCGCAGCTCGGCCGCGCGCTCCTCTCGCGCGCGCCGTCCGAGGCGCGGGTGCGACGGGATCCGCGACACGCGCAGCGCGATCCCCTCGTCGACCGCAACGTCGCGATCGCCGACCTCCACCGCGCTCCTCGCGGAGGCGAGCCAATCGAGGTCCGCGTCACGCGAGACGAGCAGCACGTCGCCGAGCGCGTCCGGGCGCCCTGCGATCGCGCGGGCGGCGCTCTTCGGATCGTCCACGACCAGCGCCTGCGCGAGGCCTCCGAGGCGAGCCTCGAGCTCCGGCGCCTCGTCGAGCGCGACGTCCTCGAAGCCGAGGGCGACCAGCTCCGCGCCGAGCCGGTCCTTGAGCTGCAGCAGCTCGGGCGCGAACGGCCCCCCTGCTGCCAGGAGCTCCCTGGCCTCCCGCACCAGCCGCTCCTGCGCCTCTCGGATCAGCTCCTCGGACCTCCGCGCCGCCGTCAGCTGCTCCGCGAGCGTGGTGCGCGCGGCATCGAGGGCGGCGCGGTCGACCACCGCGACGCCGAGGTGCGCTCCCAGCCGAGCGGTCCTCGCGTCGAGCTCCCGCCACTCGGGCTCCCGTGTCGAGAGCTCGCGGCGACGGGTTTCGAGCTCCTTCAGGAGGGCCTCCGTCGCGGCGGCGCCCGATCTCGCCGTTCGCGCCTCGTCTTCGTGGCCCTCTCGCTCCGCCTCGACGTCGCCAAGGAGCCGCCCGACGAGCGCCGCGGCCGGCTCGTCGGTGAGCGGCACGCCGAGCGCCTCCGCGTGACGGCGAGCGCGCGCCTGCCTCGCCTCCAGGCGACGCGCCTCCCCGAGCTCTCCGTCGATCGTCGGGAGGCGTCCGGCGAGCGCGACGAGCTCCCGATGGCGCCGGAGGGCCTCGACGGCGACGTCATGCGCCCGCGACACCTCGATCTCGCCGACGACGAGCGCCCGCAGCGCCTCCATCACTTCCGCGTGCCGCGTCCGGTGCTCGTCCGCGTCCGAGAGGCGCGTCGCCGCGTCGCGGCGCTCCTGGTCGACGGCGGCCAGCTCGACGCGGGCCGCCGCGAGGCGGTCTCCAAAGCGCTCCGGAGCGAGCGGCGCCGCGCCGAGGCACCCCTCGGCCTCGCGCAACCGCCGGACGGCCTGGTGGTAGGCGCCGGCGCGGCGGTGCAGCTCCTCGATGCCCCGCTGCACATCCGCGAGCCCGCCCGCTGCGCGCTTGTAGCTCTCCTGTGCGCGGCGGAGCTCCTCGCGCCGTCGTGCCCGCTCCTCGTCGGCCTCTGCGCGCGCCTGCGCGGCGGTCCTGGCCGCCTCATCGGCGGCGCCGAGGGCAGCGGCGCACCGCTCGAGCGCGCCCGCCGCCGTGAGCGCTTCCCTCATCCGCGCGTGCCACGCGCGTGCGGACTCGAGCAACTGGCCGAGCTCTCCGCGCCGGCGATCGAGCGCGGCTAGCTCGGCGACGGTCTCCTCCAGCGCCTCTCGCGCGGCCGCGCGCGCCTCGAGGGCTGCGGCGCGCGCGGCCTCCGCGTCGGCCACGCGGCGCGACAGCTCGTCCGCGCGCTCGCGCGTCGCGAGGAACGCCGCCGCGAACATCGCCTGGCCCGCCTCGAACACGCCGCCGATCTCGTGCTCGAGCCGCCTCGACTCCTGCACCTCGGTCCGCGTGCGCCGGCAGGCGTCGAGGTTGGCGCGCATGCGCTGGAGCGTGTCCGCGAGGCCGCCATCCTCCTTGAGCAGGAAGGCGCGGAGCTCCGAGGTCAGCGCCCGCGAGATGCCGCCCGTCATGCTCGTCCAGAGCATCTCGTTCAGCTTGCTGCGCTCCTCGTCGGTGCCGAGGCGGAGCGGCGTGACGCCTCGATCGAAGAGCTCGGCGAAGTACTCGCGAGCCGACGGGAACGCCTGCAGCCGCCCGCCGAGGCGCGCCGCGCTCTCGCGGAGCTCGGGCAGCTCGGGCACCACCTCGCTGTCGCCCTGGCTCACGAGCAGCAGGTCCTGGAGGCGGACGTCCTCGGCGAGCCCCGACACGATGAACGGCGTCGGCTCGACGGAGGGCTCGCCCTTGCGCTCCAGGTGGACGCCGGCGACGAGGCGCCGCCCCGCCGGGAGGGTGAAATCGAGCGCGGCGTACGAAGGGCGACCGGGCTCGCCGAGCCGCCCCCAGATGCCCTTGTCGCCGCCGGTGGCGCCCGTCTCGCCGAGGTTCGTGAAGCGAAGGCGCGACATGTCCGGCAAGAGGACCACGTACGCGGCGATCATCACCGTCGTCTTGCCGGCGCCGTTGGCGCCCTCGAGCGCCGTGACGTGGCGGTCGAGGAGATAACGCTCGTAGAAGACCCCCTTCCAGTTGACGAGGGCGAGCGCCGCCGCATGGGCGCGCGTCATCGGGCGGGCTCCTCGTCCGGGGCCGTGTCGTCGTCGGCGCTCGGCTCGTCACTGCCGCTCGCGTCGCCGAGGAGCACCTCGCCCCTCGCGACGAGCCGCTCCAGCGCGGCGCTCCGGTCGGCGAGGCCGCGCACGGGCTCGGCGAAGCGCATCAAGGCCGGGCGCAGCCGGAGGCGCGCCTCGTCGAGGAGGTCCACGAAGCCGAGGTCCGAGAGCCGGCGCAGGGCCTCCCCGACCTGCGCGCGCACCGTCTCCGCGGCGACGCGCTCGTCGTACTTGCGCTTGCGGGGGCTCAGCGTGCGAACGAGGACCTCCGTGCCGAGCAGGCCCGCGAGGCGCTCCAGGAGCGCCTCGCGCGCGACCAGGCCGCCGTGCTGGAGCGTCGCCGGGTCGAGGTACAGGAGCGCGAGCGCCTGGCCGACGAGCATCTCCCCCGCCGAGAGCTGCCTTCGCCCGAGCCGATCTCCCGAGGGCAGGAGGTAGAAGTACCCGTCGCTCTGCTGGACGAGCTCGCACCCGAACCGCCGGTAGAACCCCTCGAGGAGCGCCTGCGCATCGACGAGGTAGTCGTAGGCCGTGCCGTCATCGCGACCGACGTGCCTCCCGCGGCGCAGCATCAGGTCGACCTCGGGGAAGTGGTCGTCCGCGATCGCCGCCTCGAGGGTGTGGAAGGTCGAGTCCGTCACGGCGCGCCCCGCCTGTCGACGGCCCACTCCTCGATCTCGATCCGATCGAGGACGGGCGCCCAGGGCCGCTCGCGCTCGCTCCGCACCCGTGCGCGATGGGCGACCGCGTCGGCGATGCGCCCCGTCGCCGCGTAGCGCACGGGCTCCGGCAGGCCAGGGAGGACGCGCGACGTCACCTCGGCGAGCGTCGCCGCGCCCTCGTCCAGGGCGCGCTCGACGAGCGCCTCGATGTCCGCGGCGAGGCGCTCGGGCTCGACCCACGCGGGGGCCGCCTCTCGGTCGGCGCGAGGCCGCGCCACGGGCGGGCGCTCGACGCGGGCCTCGAGCGGGCGGAGCAGCCGGATCGAAGGCGCGCGCGCCGTCACGAGGTGGAAGGGGCGCGAGGTCCACACGGCGAGCTGGTCGCGCAGGCGCTGGCTGAGCGCGCGCTCGGGGTCGAGCCGCACCACGTCGCGCAGGTAGCGGTGCACGTACTGGTAGTACTCGGACCACGCCCGCTGCCGCGCGGCTCCCCACGCCGCGATCCGGTCGACGTGCTCGATCACGCGCTGCGCGGTGGCCTCGGCGTCGGCGTTCGAGGCGGCCGTCGCGAGCGCCTGGATCTCCTGCAAGAGCGCGATGAAGTGGTGCGTGTCCCTGAGCAGGATCTCGTTGAGCTCTCGCAGGGTGCCGGCCATGACGTCGAGCAGGCCCTGGCAGCGGTCGACGGCGCTGAACCAGTCGGCCGACAGCAGCGTCGCGATCTCGGCCTGCACCTCCTCCTGCTGCGCGTCGAGGCCGCGCTGCCTGCGCTCGATGCCCGAGACGAGGTCGGCGACGGTGACGCGGAGCGGCCCCGCGACCGTGGCGCGCCAGGCACCGTCGTCCTCGGCCTTCCTCGCGGCGGCGAGGATCTCGGCGAGCTGCGCGCGGAGCGTCCCGGTGAGCAGCGTCAGGCTCTCGCGCGTGAGCGCCTCGTCGGCGAGGAAGTACTCGACGACGGCCGCCGCGAGCCTCGTGAGCGCATATTCGCCGGCGCGCACGAGGCCGGCGCCGTCGACGCGGGCGAGCATCCGCTGCTCGCGGAGCCGCTGGATCGCGTGCGTCGCGCGCTTGCGCGGGTTCTCGGCGCCGGGGTCGACGACATCGCAGATCTGCTCGAACAGATCGACGAGCGCGTCCTCCTCGAACGACGCGAGGGCCGCCTTGTCGGCGCGCAGGTAGAGCCCCGCGAGGAAGCAGAGGTCGACCGTCTTCAGGTCGAGGGTCACCCGATCGCGAGCAAGGGAGGCGATGACGCGGCTGGGGTCGGCCGGAGGCCTCGTGTCGTGTCCTGGTTCCACGTAGCCGTTACTGACGATGGGGGACGCTCATACTACGAACCGCCGAGCGGTTCGAGGTGGAACATGCAACACCGCAGCGCGCCTCGGGCCCAAGGGAGAGCGCAATCGATGAGGAGACACGCACACACAAGAAAGCGGTCCACTGAATGTCTCAGTGAGAATTTTCAGCATGTAAACGCAATGCAAGAAATACGGCGCGCTGGGCTCGATCCATCACTCCGGATGGAGAAGGGAGGCGAGCTCGTGCTCTTTCCTGGGGATGCATGACCTCGGCAGTTCCGGCGCCGCTCGAGCCTCGTGAACCGCTTGACGGGTCCACCTCCCTGGCCACGCAGCACCGCGCGACGTGGCGCTCGAACGTGGTGCGGCCGAGGTGCAAGGAGAGCTCTCACCCAGTTGTCCGCGGAAGAGGAGTCATGAAGACTGCCCATGGCTGGCGATCGTGCCGAGGTGCTGTACATGGCGGGCGAGCGACCCGCGGCAGAGCGCATCCTGCGCGAGCAGATCGAGGCGCACCCCACAAGCGCAGGAGCCTACGCCATCACCTTTTCGCTGTCCGTCGTCGTCATGCCCTGCTCCGGGCAGCGCGGTCGAGGTGAGACAGCACGACGGTCACCGGCAGGTGGGGCGCCGGGCACGCCAGACCGGAGCAGGAGCCACTTCTTGTCATCCTTTCGCAGGGCTGCGCGGCGTCCGCCGCCGCGCCGGCCGCCGCCGCGAGGCCGCGCCGAGGCGCTTCTGGACCGCCGCCTGCGTCTCGCGAGGCAGCGTCGCGATGTAGTCCGCGGACAGCGCGCGAAGCATCGCGTCGGGCAGGGCGAGCACCGCCTGCGCCTCGGTGAGCCCCGCGAGCCGCTGCTCGGGCGCCAGCCCCGCGAGCCGCTGCTCGGGCGCCAGCCCCGCGAGCCGCTGCTCCGGCGCCAGCCCCGCGAGCCGCTGCTCCGGCGGCACCCGCGCGACGAGGCGCGCGAGCGCCTGCTCGAAGCTCTCGACCACCCGCTTTTCGTCCTTCATGTGCCGCTTCCTCTGCCCCGGGAGAGGACGTCGAAGCTGCTCGACGTGCTCCAGGAGCTCCCAGAACACCGCGATCTCCGCCGAGGAGAGCGCCGGGATGCCGCCGGGGTCGGCGACCATCCCAGGCGTCACAGTGTACAGCAGATGCTCGCCCTCGCGAGCGGTCGCCGGGACCGTCTCCACCACCCGCAGCGGGAAGACGCCGAGCCTGCCCTCGTGGGTGCCCGGTCCCGTCGGCGCGAGCGCGCAGCCGAGCGACCGCAGCGCCGCGGCGAAGCGCGGGGTCAGGCGGGGCGCGAGCACCCGGACGGCGACGGAGGCGGGGTCCTCGATCTCTGCGACCACGAGGTACTGCATCGCGTAGGCGACGAGCATGCGGGCGTCGTCCCGTTCGAGCTCGTCGGTCGGCCCCTTGAAGTGCACGAGGGTGTGCTCGGCCAGCTCGCCGACGACGCAGGTGAGCAGGCTCGGCCTGGGTGGGGCGCCGCGACGCCTTCGCCGAAGGACGACGAGGTCGATGCGGAGCGGCTCGCGCGCGAGCTGGAACTCCGAGATGCACTGATACCAGCCCTCGGGTAGCACGCGCTCGAGGAGCGCGACGAGCACCGGGTGCCACGCCGTGTAGACGCGAGCGCGACGTCGCCGCTGCGGGGATCGCGTCCCGCTCTTCGTCGCCGTGCGCGCGGCCTTCGCCATCAGGAGCAGCGCTACCACGACCCGCCGCCGACGGGCGAGCTCATGGCGTGAAGCGGTGACGCGGGCGGCGCAGCGCCGCGCCCCGCGTCGTTCCCTCCCAGACCAGGTGTCCGGGCGACGATCACCGTCGGATACGGAGCGGCTGCATGATCGCGGCCGGGCGGTTCCCTTTGAGCAGGCATGCCCACTTCGGGCTGGGTGTTGAGAAGCGGCACTCGGTGCCTCTTCCCGTTTCAATGCCCTTTGAGCAAACATGTCCCGTTCGGGCGGGTACCATGATTGGCATGCTCCGCGGAAGCGGATACTGTTTCAATGCCCTTTGAGCAGGCATGTCCCGTTCGGGGTGACGGAGTCGAGTTCTGCAACGGGATCGATGACGACTGGCTTCAATGCCCTTTGAGCAGGCATGTCCCGTTCGGGGTACCGGTGGGTCAGGTGGCGATGACACGAGGAGCGCGTTTCAATGCCCTTTGAGTAGGCATGTCCCGTTCAGGAGCCACATCAAGATCCACAACAATTCCGACAACTTAGACGCAGTGTTCCGCTAACCCCTCCCACGCGACACGCTCGCCTGCTTCGCTTCCCACCATCAACGCCGGACAACTCCCCGATTTACGCAATACATTCAACCACTTACACGATTCGCTAGCCCCCCACCCCCAGCGGCCTCCTTCGCGGTTAGCGCCGGCAGCCAGGATCTGCCTTCTCACCTTGTCAAAGAGCAGCTCCCGCGGGTGCCTCGCCAGTTTCGCCGGAGAGCGCTCGCCCGTCAATGCCCTGCTGTCACGCTCGTCCGTCATCGTCCCGTCATCATCCGCCATTGCCCGCCCGCTCGGCGGACCACCCGGCACCCTGGCATCCGCTCGCTGGCGTTCGACCGCCATCCCGCTGAGCTGCTCCCGGCTGGAGAACGCCTTACATTGCCTCGCCTCCCCGACCTCCCCCGCTCCCGGCGGCGACCTTCAGCACTACGTACGGCGCGCGTGACAGCACAGGAGCCCACGAACATGCTCACGGTCTGCTACGATGGCGAGTTCGATCCGTTCAGCGGCAGCGTCGACCGACGCTGCGAGTGCATCGACGATGTCGTCCGCGTGCTCGCGATGCTCTGCCTGCTCCACGATGTCGTCATCGTGCCGCCTGGCGCCCTCCTGAATCACCCGCTCGGGCTCCCGGCCTTCGAACGGCTCGCTCCCTTCGTTCGCGCGGGGGTACTCGGCACCACGGCCTCTCCATTCGAACCGGGCCCCCGCACCTACATGAAGGAGAGGGTTCGACGCCGTGTCGACGGGCGCCTCTATCGACGGGGTGGGTCGCTCAAGTCGAGCGACGTCGCCTCTCCCCCCTTCCCGCGCCTCCCCGGATGCACGACCCTCGCACCCATGAAGCTCCCCGTGACCGAGTTCGAGGCGGCCTACCGCCCCACCGGCGACTTCCGCCTTCCCGAACACAGCGGGAGCCTCCTTCGCGGCGTCCTCGGCCGCGCCTTGCGGCAGACCGGCTGCTCCACCCCGTGCGACCCCTGCCCCGCCGCGTGCCTTCGTCGCGGGCGCTGTGCCTACTCGCGCCTCTTCGATCCTCCGCTCCCGGAGCCGCTCCCCCACCGCCTGCTGCGCGGCGCGACCGAGGCACCGCCGCCGTTGCTCCCGCTCATCCCTCGTCCCGGAAGATCCGTCGCGAATCCCATCGTCCTCGGCGTCCGCGTGCTCGGCACGCTGTCCGCCGACGACACGGAGCGCCTGCTCGCAGCCCTCCAGGAGATCGCCGCCCTCCGGTTCGGCACTTCCGGGGCCGACGTCGAGCTCGAGCACGTCCGGCGACTCCCCGATCCCGATCGCCCCCTGGAGATCGTCCCCGGCGAACCAGGAGACGGTCGGCTTCACCTCACCTTCGACACCCCGGCATGGCTCACGCACAAGGGCCGACTCCACACCGCCGGCGACCTCGACTTCCGGGCGCTGTTCCGCCATGTCTATCGCCGGCTGACCACGCTCTCGGCGCTCTACGGCGAGCTCGGTCCCGAGGACGAATCGCGCTTCCCGGAGCTCGATCGGCTCGCCGCCTCCGTGCGGACCACCGGCGCGAGCCTCCGCGCCGCCCGGTGGGAGCGGCACTCCCGGGAGCTCGACGCCCGTCACCCCATGATGGGACTCCTCGGATCGCTGCGCTTCGAGGGCCCGGTCGGCGTCTTCCGCCCTCTCCTGGAGGCCGCAGCGCTCACCCTCATCGGCAAGTGCACGAGCCATGGCCTGGGGCGGCTCCACGTCGACGCCCCCGAGCTCTCCCCGCCTCGCTGACGCCGGCCTCGAAGTCCTCGAGCACGCACGTCCCACGGACGGATCGCGGCGACCCCGGCCTCCCGTAGCCGAGACGCCTCGAACAGCCCGCGCCGATCTCACGCACCTGCGAGCTGCCGTCTCCGGTCCCCGCCCACACCTCGGCCCCCCTCCCGCGCATCGTCACTGGATAAAAATGTATCATGGATTACATTTTGTCACAAAACTATGCACCAAGATTGAACAATGTTTAACAAACGATATACATCAACGCGCTCTCCGCGAGAAAAACGTGAGCTAGAACACATCAACATCTGCTCAAAGATCCACGTTCAGGAGATTCACCGTGAAGCAAGAGCTCCTCCGTTCACCGCACGTGATGCTGGGCGCAGCGCTCCTCGTCTCGGCCTTGGGAGGGCTGGGCGCCTGCCAGGAAACCGAGAGAAACGCCGCATCGGGGGCTCCGGAGGCCGCCGGGTCGCCCGGTCGTTGCGTCTATACGAGCCCCTTCAGCCAGGCCGAGGAGTGCCGTGAGTACACAGGCGCGGGCTGGACCGCCGAGGCCGCGGAGGCCGACTGCAAGGCGCTCCAGGGCTCCACCTTCACCAGGGACGAGGGCTGCGCCTATCCAGAGACGCTCGGCCGATGCGTCCTCGGCGGCGGGACCGACGACGCTTACACCCTCATCTTCCCCGGCGGCGACACGAGCCAGTGCGCCTCGACCCAGCGCGGCTGCGAGATGTTCGGCGGCGGCCGGTTCGAGCCCGACGCCTGCGAGGGCGCGGCCGAGGCGCCCGGCGGCGGCGTGGGCACGGGCGGCGCCGTCTTCCAGTGGCCCGAGCAGGTCTGCGTCGACCCGGAGGCCGGCGAGCCGGCAGGGCAGAGCGGGGGGAAGGTCTGCACGTTCGGCGCGATCTCGGGCTGCACCGAGCCGGGCCGCCTGTTCACCGACTACGCGTCGTGCGAGCCGGTGCTCACGCAGCGCCCGTACTGGCCGGCGCCCCCCTCCGACTACGAGACGCCGAGCGACGATCCACGCCTGTCCGATCCGCAATGGCTCGGCGAGCTCGCCTGGGTCACGGAGCAGACCGAGGCGTGCGGGTGCGTGTGCTGCCACTCGGAGAAGGCCGCGCCGGCCGCGGGGCCGTCGAACTGGTATATCGAGGCCGGACCGGTCTGGACCGACAGCTTCTATCCAACGGGCCTCGCGCTGGCCGCCGGCTGGGTCTCCTCGGCGGCGCTCGGCGCGTATCCGCCGGACCAGAACAACGGCTTCTCCCGTGACGTCAGCGGGCTGCCCTCCACGGACCCGGCGCGCATGGTCGCGTTCTTCGAGGGCGAGCTCCTGCGCCGCGGATTCACGAAGGAGGATTTCGCGGACGAGACCCCGTTCGGCGGGCCGCTCCATGAACAGAGCCTCTACGTGCCAGGCGACTGCGCGGCAGGGGAAGGCGTGGACGCCGCGGGCAAGATCACGTGGAGCGGCGGCGACGCCCGCTACGTCTACGTCCTGTCGGCGAACGCCGAGAACCCGGGCGCTCCGCCCAACCTCGACCTGCCCGAGGGGACGATCTGGCGGCTCGAGGTGCCCTCGAGCGCCGCGCCCGTCGAGAGCGGGATCACCTATGGAGAGGTCCCACCGGGCACGAAGCAGGGCTATCCGGCCGAGGGCAGCCCCGAGGAGCTCGTCCCGGGCACGAGATACTACCTGTATGTCTGGAAGGACGTCGCTATCCCGATCACGCGGTGCCTGTTCGAGGTTTCGCCCTGAGAGGGAGCTCCGCGGCGGAGCCCCCCTCCACCCCCCACCGGTCAGCCGGCGTCAGTCCGCCGCTTTGCCGCCAGCGCCGCCCGCACCCACGTCGCCGCCGCCTGCGCCGACGCCCGCGTCACCGCCGCCTTCTCCGGCTCCGCCCGCGCCTCCCTCACCCGGGTCTCCGCCGCCCGCTCCGACGCCGCCGCCGCACTCCTTGGGATAGGCGCAGTAGCCGCCGCAATCGACCAGGGGAGGAACGCAGAGGCCGCAGTCCTGGGGAAAGCCGCAGTAGCCGCCGCAGTCGATCTGGGGAGGCATGCAGAGCTGCGGCTGCTCGCGGTTCCTCTCCAGCTCCACCGGCAGGACCTCGAGCTGATTGGTCAGCCAGGCGTCCAGCTCCTCGTACCGCTGCTCGTCGCCCGGGCGGAGCATTCCCTCGTCCGACAGCTGCTCGTAGAGACCCTTCAGCACCGCGTTCGGGTCCAGCGCGGTGAACTCCTCGATCACCTCCTCGCACGCCGCGATCGTGTCGGCCCAGCAGGCCGGCTCGCTCTGGCACCCGCGCGCCAGCGTGTTCATGCCGGCCAGCGGGACAACCGGATACCAGCTCTGCCCCAGGCTGATGTCGACCGAGTACGGCAGGTACTGGAACAGGCCATCGGCCCGCTCGACAAGCACGACGTTGTTGCTGTTGTGGATCGCGTCGTCGCCCGTGGCGAGCACCCACGACAGGCACTGGAACCGGTGGAACGCCGGCCAGTCGATCCAGCCCTCGAGCGCGGCCTTGAAGCCCTCGCCAGGCGGCGTCTCGGCGATCAGCTCCTCGAGCTCCTTCGCGCGGGTGTTGTCACACTCCTTGAGCTGGCAGCTCTCTGAATCGTCGAAGACGCTCCCGCCGAACGGCACCATGTCGATGGGGAGCGGGATCCCGCCGCCCCCCGGGACCTCGACGGCGAAGTCTCCGGCGAACTCCCACATGTTGGCGCAGCCGCCGCCGAACTTGCTCTCGAGGCGGGTGCAGAACGCCTTCTTGTAGCGCTCGACCACGATGTAGGGGACGGCCACCTCCGCGCCCCAGACATTGCTCGACAGCCAGGCGTAGCTGGAGAGGGGCGCCGGATAATCGAGGCGAGCATAGAGATCGAGCGTGAGGCGCTCGCGGAAGATGCTGCCGACCTGGCCGTTGTTGAAGCGCACGTGCTCGAAGCCGCCGAGCCGTTGCTTCTCGACGAACTCGTCGGCGTCGATGTTGAGGTTGGGGATGGTTCGCTTCGTCCAGGGCCGCTGCGTCGACTGGCCGGCGATCCCCACCTGGACCTTGCCGTAGTCGGCCGTCTTGCCCTCGGCGCCGGCCGTCGTCACCCACAGATGATCCACGAAGGTCGTGTCCTCCCCGGTCGGTGAGTAGATGTCCCCGAATGCGTCCCTCTTGATGGGGCCCCCGATGCCGCCGAGCGCTTCGTTCATGATCTCGAGCTGCTCTTCCGAGATCGCGAACCAGTAGCGGTTGCCGACGGTGCCGAAGACGTCGAGCGCATGCTCGGCCACCTCGGTGTCCGCGACAGGCGCCCCCGGATACGGCTCGGGCGCGCCGCCGGCACCCCCGGCCCCACCGGCGCCGCCGGCCCCACCGGCGCCCCCGGCGCCGCCCTCCCCGTTCGTGTAGTAGTAGTTGTAGATGTTGTCCGGCTTGTCAGCGCACCCCGCCGCGACGACGGCAGACGGGAGGGCAAGCAGGGCGAACAGCGAGATGGCTCGCGTGCGGGACGACCATGATCGACCAGAGGAAGACGACGGCAGCTGATTGGACATGAAGCGCAACCTTTCCGCTTCACGCCCATTGCAAAGAGCGTACCGTTCACGGCGAAATTGTAGCGCGTCGGTGTCGGTGCCCTGGAGACAGGTCGGCCCTTGCGGGTCCGGCGAGTTTGTCGAGGAGCTCGCGCCGTCCGTGCCGCGGTGCGTGGACGCGCCGCCGGAGCCCCCTCATGACACGAGGGTCAGAGGCTGGCACACCGCCCGGGAGCTTCGTCCTTGTGTGCCAACGCCGCGACGCGGCGTCGATCCATCGGGGCGAGGATCGCGCTCAGGCGCGCACCGCGTGCCGGCGCTCGATCCGGGTGCCCTGATCCAGCCGGTCGAGCGCGCGTCGCGCGCTCTCCGCCTCACCGCGCCTTCTTCGCCTTCGTCGCGGGCAGCGCGCGCGAGCTCGGCCGATACATCCCCGTCGTCGCGTCGTAGCGCCACGTGATCTCCACGGCGCGCGGCACCTCACCCTCGGCGTCCTGGCGCCACGGCGTACCGCGGATCCCGAAGCGGTCGAAGCGCGTCGAATGGAACTCCTCGACATCGTTGGCCCAGGGGCCGTTGTCCGCGGCCCCTTCCAGGAGCTCGGTGTACTCGCCGCTCGGCTTGACGGCGATGACCCGCCAGTTTGCGCTCTCGGCCCAGATGTCCGTCGACGTGTACTGATCGTAGAAGAACATGTGAAGATCCTTGTTGCGCCTCACGAGGCCCGTCGGCGCGCCGGAGGTCTCGATGACGTCGACGATCTCGCCTTTGCGCAGGATGGCGAGCGCAGGCCGCCGCAGGAAGAGCTCGCCGGTCTCGACGTCCCCTATCGTGGATATCGGGCTGTAGAGCCCCTGGCGCGTGGGCTCCAGCGCGGTACCGTCCGAGCCGCGCGCATAGCCGATGACCTCGAGCTCGAGCGGATCTCCCGGCTGGTACGACATGGGGACGCGGCCGATCGGCTCCGGCGCCTGGAACGCCAGGGCGCGGAGGTTTGCGAAGGGCTCGTAGCTCACCGGCTCCGGGATCTCCCGCCAGACCCACGCGTCGTCCGCCGGCGCCGGCGCCGGCGGTCGCGGCGCGTCCGCGGCCCGCGCGAAGAGCCGGATGCTGTCGATGGGCGCCGACGAGGCGCGGGGCAGCGCCGAGGTCGGCAGCGTGGCCTCGATCGTGAGCCTCCCGTCGCCGCCCTTCACCGCCGCCTTCGCGCCCTCGATCGGTCGTCCCTTCCCGTCCTCGCCTATCCCCGAGAGGCCGCCGCGATCCAGCCGGAAGAACCGCACGAAGCGCGCCTCGTAGCCGGCGATGAACGCGTCATGCTGGGCCAGCGTTTCATGGCAGGCCCTCTGCACGTCGGCCGGGAGCGGCTCGCCGCCCATGTCGGTCTCGCAGTTGAGCGGCATCACCCCGCCCCCGCGCTGGAAATAGCCGATGGGCGGCAGCTCCGGCGCGCCGAAGCCGAGGCCCAGCCAGATCCCGTCCTGTGCTCCCTCGTCGAGCTCCGCCGCGAGGGTGACGCCCGCGCTGGAGAGCACCAGGGCGACGTGCGAAGGCGCATCCATCGCGATCGTCGAGGGCGGCGGAAGCGCGCTCTCCCCTCGCGCGGGCCGCGCAGGACGTGGCGGCGGCGGGACCAGCGAGCCCCACTCCGCCACGTCGCCGTCGAGCACGAACCCTTCAGGCACGCGCGCCAGGGTCGTCACGCTGACGAGCGGCGAAGGCGCGGGCGCGGCCGCCGGGGGCGCGGCCACGACGGCGAGCGTCGGCAGCGCGGCGATCTCGGCGCGCGCTGTCGCGGGAGGCGGCGCGGGCCGGCAAGCAGCGGCGAAGAAAGGCGCAAGCAGCGGGAGGGCGGGAAGGCGACGGGTTCGCATAGGGGCGCTCATGGTACCGGAGCGGGCGCTGGTCGGCCGATGATGACCGGGCGCGCGCCCAGCGTGCCCGCGGCGAGGACCACCTCGTCCGCGGCCGGATCGACGCCGAAGGCCGCGCCCATCGCGGCGCCCATGCGCTGATAGACCACCTCCCAGCGCACCGCGAGCCCGTCGATGGCGGCCGGGAACACGAGCCGCAGGACACGCGGCGCCCCCGAGGCGGGGAGGCGCGTATCGCCGGCCAGGACGCGCTCGATGCCTCCTTCGACCGGGCGCACGGAGAACCTCCGCTCGAGGATCACAGGCGCGGCGGTGGACACGGTCGCGCCTTCGGCATCGACGGCCGAGGCGCGGACCTCGAGCCGGCGGAACATATCACCCGTGGGGACGGCGTGCCCCGCCGCGACCACGCGCGCGCTCACCTCGATGGCGTTCGCGCCGCTCCGCGACGCGCTGGCGTCGATCGCGGAGCGCAGCACGGCCGGATCCCCGACCACGGAGAAGCGATGATCGCGGTGCGGTCTCCCGGCGATGCCCCGAACGATCTGCATGTGGCAATCGCGGCAGGGTCGCTCCGCGAAGCGCCCGGAGCGATGCTCGGCCACGGTGTCCTGCATGGGCACGCCGGGCGCTCGCGGAAAATCGAACTGATGGCAGCGGGCGCAGCCCTCATCGGTCGAGAGCCGCGCGTCGCCACGGACCGCGTGCGCGCCGCCGCGCGCGTCCCGGCCGCGCGCGGAGACGACCTCGCCGGCCACGAGGTGGCAGGTGACGCACCCCACGCCCACCGCCTGCGCGTCCGCGCCGGGGTGGTGCGCCGGATCGGCCTCGGGCGCATGGCAGCCACGGCAGAAGGGCAGCGGCTCGATCGCGTAGGATCGCTGGAAGACGCGATCCGTGAACGCCTGCCGGTGCAGCGAGGCGCGCCATTCGGCCGCGATGTCCTCGTGGCACGCCTCGCAACGCTGGTTCTCGATGCGCGCGGAGAAGCCCTGCGGCCTCCCCTGCGGCGCAGGCCCCGGCAGCGGCGGCAGCGGGTCGCCGCGCACGCCGGCCGCGGGCGCGAACAGCAGCGCGGCCAGCGCCACGACGGCGGCACCCGCGATACGAGGTGTCCGCCGTTCACCGGAGGCCGTCCAACGCCACCTGCCCATGTTCGCCCAGGATAGCACTCCTCAGGACAACGAACGAAACCTCGAAGCTCGGCGGCCGCGACGCCTCGGTGGACCGCCATGGATCGAGGGCGTACGCTCGAGGAATGGCCGGTCCCGTGGCGTCCGTGTTGCTGCCGTCGAAGATGAGCGTGGAGCGAGTCGCCGCGCTTCGAGGTGGAATCTCGCGCATCGCCGATGAGGTTCGGGGGGACGACTTCTGGCTTGACCGACGCCCGTTCATTCTGACCGTTGGGCTTGAATATCCTGAGGCGATATGCGAGATCCTCGAGGCAGGCCTCCCGGAGGTGCTCGGATGGTCGCCAGAAGACGTCGTTTCCTTCGCCGCCATGTGCAACGACGACCAGGACCATCGGTTGTTTGCCAGGTTGTGCATCGACCTGGCCGAGGCGGAAGGTGGAATTATCGACTTCGGTGGGCAGCTGGGGATCAGTCCACAGCTGGACGGCCTTCAAGACGACAAGCCCGTCAGGATCGAGAATCCAGGTGGGGTCACGGGCGTGCTGTTCGTGACGGCACGCTCCCACTACGGAGACGTGGAGCTCGCGCGCTCCTGGCTACGGCACGCGAGCTTCCGCATGGTGAAGTAGAGGCAACTCGGATCGGTCCAACGACTGGCTAGACCGGTCGTCGAGACGGGCCCATCCGGGATCGAGCGCTCAACCTATTTCCTTCCGAGCAGCGAGTCGATCACCCAGCACCCGCGGACGTGCGGCCCGTCGCCACGGCAGTGGCCGAGCACGTCGGCGTCCTCGCACCCGGCGTCCAGCAAGGCGTCGGCCAGGAGCGGCATCGGCTCGAAAGCGCGGCTCTCGTACATCTGCCCAGCCAGCCCGACGGCCGTCGAGGTCCGCCAATCCGGGTCGAATGCCACCGCGCGGAACGGGTTGCCAAAGATGTCGCGGAGTACGCCGGCCTGGGCGCGCTCTTCCGCGGCGCTGCTGGCGGTGAATGAAGCGTCCCCAGACGCGGCACCTGGATTGGCAATGGCAGCAGCTGCCAGATGCGCGTTGGACGAGGCGTAGTACGCCGCCTTCGGAGCCTGTGACCGAACCACCTGAAGGCTCAGGGCCAGCGCGTCGTGCGTCGGCTGGAGCGAGATACGTTCGGCCCCATGCGACGCCCGCCACCTCCCCTCCAGAGCGTCGAGCGCCTGCCGGACCAGGGCCTCGGCTGCCTGTAGTTCCTCCAGCGTGGCCAGGCCGTCGGCGTGACGGCGCGCTGTTTCCACTGCCGCTTCTGCGAGCTCATCGGGGAGCAGGGCGCGCACGCGGTAATAACATGCACAGGCGAACAGACGCATCTTGCGGTCGCTCCCCCTGCACGCAGGAAACGTCGTTATGTCCACGACCCGCTGCTCTTTCGGACCGAGTCCGAGCAGGAAGCGGAGCATGGGGTTGGTCCGAGTACACACCAGCCATTCCGTCTCGGTCATCTGGCGTGTCCGGCCAGAGGGAGCGTGTAACACATTCTCGGCATCGATTTCCCTGTTGATCAGCGGCGGCTTCGCCTTCTTGGTCGTCACCGGTCGACCTGCTCTTTCTGAGCGGTGACCAGCACGGTCAGCGCTTCCATTTCAAGCTCTGGGAACGGCTCCCGAAACTATCCGGTGGTTTCCCGCGGCGCTGGATGCCCTGTGGCCGCGAGCGCCGCAGCTGCCGCGAGCTTGTGGATGGCCTGCCAGGGCGGCCCGATCGATCGGCCCATCGCGTGCAGAAGATCGTTCACGTCGTCGCGGCCGAGCGCCGTTGCAGCGTCGCGAAACACGCGCTCGCGGTCGTACCAGCGCACGGACCAGCCGCGCGCCTCGGCCGCGGCCGCGAGGGCCTCGCGATACATGACGGAGTCGGCGACGGTCTGCGCGCGATTGTCGGCGATCCGCTCCTCGGTCGTCGGCGGGAGCTCGGGGCACACGCGGATCGCGATGCGCGCGATCGGCACGGGCACCACCGCGGCCAGCGCCTCGAGGCCCTCGCTCGCGCCGCGCGCGGCGGACGCGCGCACGCGCTCGACGAGCGCCACAGCGTCGGCGAGCGAGAGAGAGCGCGCTCCCGGGGTGTTGAGGTAACGGCCCACCGCCCACGACCCTTCGTGGTGATGCGGGTGCGTCGGCAAGCCCTCGGTGAGGTCGATGCGCCGGCGATCGAGGAGCTCGCCGCCGGGCGCGAGAGTGACGAGCACCGCCGAGTTACCGTGCTCGGCGACGCCGACGGTCGCGGTTCGCTGCGTTCGTCCTCTCGCCACGTCTTCCTCCTCCGGGGGCGCGCCCCGGCGGCTACCGCCATTTCAACGAGACAGGAACCGGAATGTGAGGCTGATCCGCGGGCCCGCGGCCTCGACGGCGAGGACCGCATGCTGCCACCCCTCTTGAACGCTGGCGCGCATGATCAGGAGCGAGCCGGGCGCCAGGGCCATGTCGTGCCCAACGGCCACAGCTTCGCGCGCCGCAGGTCCGAGCCGCGGAGCTTCGAACGAAGGATTGTCCACGATTACACCAATTCCTGGGTTGCTGGGCAGTGCCTCGCCGAGCATCATCGCCAGAAATTCTTCAACTCGGGGTCGTCCGAGAGCAGTTCATTTCTAAATTCAGGATCAGTGACGATTCGCCATGCCAGCTTTCGCAACGCTGGAGCGTCCGGCCCATTCGCCGCTGCCGGCACGACCCATTCACGTTTTCCGAAATGTTTATGATGCTCGTCCCGAAATAGCAATGCTTCGTAGCGCCGTCCATCCGGGAGGTTTTCGCTGTATCGGCGAAATATCCATGGGTGATTGGAGTACTGCTTGGACAAGCGCTGCGGCTCGACAGACGACGTCCAACCACGACCGACGGATGGCGCAGGACGAGGGCGCTCCTCCTCGAACCGTCGATGCACAACGGTCGCAGCTTCCGCGAAACGCGCCGGGATCACGACCTGGAGGCCCGTGTGCCAACCATGATACTCGATGGGGAAGTACGGGATGCGGGCCTGGGCGAACGCTTGATCGACCTTGTAGGCAAGCTCGGCGGCTGAAGTGTCCCAGTCGGCTCGCAACCACAGTCGATAGCGGTCGGGCTCGAGGTCCTCGGCGCGAGCAGCGGCGTGGCTCGTGTGTCGTCGCCAGTCTTCCAACGGCGGCTTCGATCCTGCACCGCCAGGACGGCCGGGGAAGCGGCGGCTTCCCTTTCCTTGGCTGTGGGGGGATCGCACCATCGGCGTCACGTCCTCATCTGCCCAGCTGTCAGTCGATTGGTCAACCGAAGCCGCCGGACCAAGGCTGCCCAAGTCATCGCTTTGGGTGCCCTTTTCACAAAAATTCTCACAGATCCGCTCCGCGTCGCAAGGCCAATTGCTGTCCAGCGCCATGGGACAGACCCGTCTAACAGCGGCAGCAGCCGCCGCCTCTCCGGGGAGCCGGGAGCGCCTCCATCCACCTGGGCGCGCTGCGCCGCACCGCCGCGGACGCCGCCGGGTCCAGAACGCCCGACGCCGCGGCGCGCACGCGCAGGAAAGCGATCCCATAGCAATCTCCAACCTGCTGCGGTATGGGTCGCCTCCGGGTGGACAACGCGACTCTGGCCTCGCTCCGGGCGGCGCTCGCCGCCTCCCCTCGCAACGTGGATCTCCTCACGGTCGTCGCGGCGGCCCTCGTCGAGCGCGGCGAGGCCGCCGAGGCGGCTCGGCTCGTGCGCGACGCCGGAGCGGCGCTCTTCGAGCGCCCCGAGCAGCGGCGCGCCGCGGCCCGCGCCCTGTTCGAGGCGGGTGATCTCGAGCGGTCCCTCGAGCTCGCGGACGCGAAGGACGGCGAGACGCAGGTGCTCCGGGCGCGCGTCCTCCACGCGCTCGGCCGCCCGAAAGAGGCGGTTCAGGCATACCAGGACGCGGTCGCCGAGAACCCGACGCTCGAGGACGTCGACCTCAAGGCGCTGCTCGGGGCGCGCGTGCGCGAGATAGCGCCGGCCGGCGAGCGCCCGCGCATGCGCGTCATCTCGAACGATGACACCGACGCGCCGGTCATGGCGCGCCTGCTCCACCCGGAGGCGAAGGCGGTCACGTTCGCCGACGTCGGCGGCCTCGCGGACGTCAAGAAGCAGATCGAGCGCCGCATCATCATGCCCTTCCAGAAGCCCTCGCTCTTCCAGCGCTTCAAGAAGCGCGTGGGCGGCGGCATCCTCCTCTATGGCCCGCCGGGCTGCGGAAAGACGCTCCTCGCGCGCGCGACGGCCGGCGAGTGCAAGGCCGGGTTCTTCAACGTCGCCATCCACGACATCCTCGACATGTACATCGGCGAGTCGGAGCGAAAGCTCCACGCCATCTTCGAGAAGGCCCGATCGAGCGCGCCGGCCGTGCTCTTCTTCGACGAGCTCGAGGCCCTCGCCGGCAAGCGCCAGCACACGCGCGAGGCGACGAGCGCCAAGCTGGTGAGCCAGTTCCTCGCCGAGATGGACGGCTTCACCCAGAACAACGCGGGCGTGCTCATCCTCGGCGCGACGAACGTCCCCTGGGCCGTGGACGCCGCGTTCCGCCGCCCCGGTCGCTTCGACCGCGTGCTCTTCGTGCCGCCGCCCGATCGAGAGGCGCGCGAGGCGATCCTCCGCCTCCTCCTCGACGCCCGCCCTTCAGCGCGCGACATCGACGTGGCGGCGCTCGCCGCGAGGACGTCCGGCTTCTCGGGCGCAGACCTCGAGCACCTCGTCGAGACCGCGAGCGACGAGGCCATCGAGGCCTCGCTCGGGGAGAAGGCCGAGGTCCCCATCGCGGAGGCTCACCTCGTGGCCGCGCTGCGCGACGTGAAGCCGACCACGCTGGAGTGGCTCACCACGGCGCGCAACTACGCGCGTTATGCGAACGAGGCCGGGCAATACGACGAGGTGCTCGACTTCCTCAAGCGCCACGGGAAGGGCTGACGTGGGCGCCGCCTACACCATCGCCGACGAGCCCCGCCCGGGCCGCCTCGCCGAGTACACGGTGAACCCGTTCTGGCCGCTGCTCACGACGATGCTCGCGGGGAGCTGGGCCGGGCTGCCGTGGTTCATCTTCAACGGCAAGGCCATGGGCAGCGCGGGCTTCCGGCGCGAAGCGCTCATCGCCGCGCTCACGCCGGTGGCGGCGGTCGTGCTCGCCCAGCTGAGCGCCTTCGCCATCTCGGCGCTCCACCTACCCGATCGCTCCCTCGCCTATGCGTTCGTGATCATCACGGCGGCGAAGCTCGGCGCCGCGTACTGGCTCTACACGTCGCAGCACCGGAGCTTCGGGATCTACGAGTATTTCGGCGGGCGCGTCCGCCAGGGCGCCGCGGTCGCCATCGCGGCCGCCATCGCCCGGGATCACGTCGTGCGCGCCGCGTTCGAGGCGTCGAACTGGCTCGGGATCGTGGTGATGTGATGGCGGGACAAGACGACGCCGACCGCGCGACCGACCTCGGGGTGAGCGCGCTCAATCGCGGGCAGCTGTCGGCCGCGATCGACTGGTTCCGCCGGGCGCTCACGCTCGATCCGGACGCGCCGCGCGCGCACGCGCTGCTCGCCGTGGCCCTCTTGCGGCTGAAGCGGCTCGGGGCGGCGCTCATCGAGGCGCAGACGGCGCGCGGGCTCGCCCCCGAGTCGCCGCTCGCGCACCTGGTCCTCGGCCGCGTCCTGCTCGCGCACCGGAGGCCCAGCGAGGCGCGGGAGCATTTCGAGGCGGCCCGCGGCCTCGATCCGTCGGAGCCCGCGCCCCTGCGCGGCCTCGCCGCCGTCGAGCGGTACCAAGATCGCGACGATCGCGCCGCCGAGCTCCTGACCCAGGCGCTCGCGCTCGACCCGGACGACGTCGAGACGCTCGTCGCCCTCGGCGATGCGCACCTCGCGCGCGGCCGCCTCGACGAGGCCGAGCGCTGGGCGCGCGCCGCGCTGGAGGCCGAGCCCGAGCACGCCGACGCGCTCGTCCTCATGGGGCACGTGCTCCTCCGGCGCGGGGACGTGAGCGGCGCGCGCGAGCACGCGGTCTGGGCGATCCGCGCCGACGTGGGCGATCCGGACGCGCTGAGGCTCCTCGCCGCCATCAAGGCGCGCGAGAGCTTGCTCCTCGGCCTCTGGTTCCGGGTGAGCTCGGTGCTGGCGGGGCTCGGTCCGAGCGCGATGCTCGTCCTCCTCGCCGCGTACGTCGCGCAGCGCGTCCTCCGCCTCGCCCTCGAGGACCTCGACCGCCCGGCGGGCGCCCAGCTCATCGGGTATGCCTGGCTCGGGATCTGCGTCTATTCGTGGGTGGCGCCAGGCATCTTTCAGCGAATGCTCCGGCGCGAGCTCGACACCGTGCGCCTCCGCGACGACTTCTGAGCTGCCGACTGTTGCGGTCCGCCGCGGCGCGAGGCGTGCCCGGCACAAGCCGCCTGTTGGGCAATTGGCACCAGACAGCCCGCTAGAAGACCGATCACATCGATCGAGCGAGAAGTGAACCGCCAAGGCGCCATAAGACGCCAAGATTTTTGTGTTTTCTTGGCGTCCTTGGCGCCTTGGCGGTTCGAATTCTGCTCTCTTCTGACGGTTTCAACCCGCTTGTCGTCCGAGACGAGCTGTTGCCGAAGCAGGGGGTCAGCTCTGCCGATGTCACGCAGGCCACGACCGGCGTGCGGAGACTCTTCGAGGCGCTTGACAAGCTCAGGCCACCGCGATACTGGTAACCCAACGGTTACCTATATGGCGCCCGCGAAAGCCGACATCGATGTGTTTTTTGTCATCGCCGATCCGACCCGTCGCGCGATCCTCGATCGTTTGCGCGCGGGTCCTGCCCCGGTGAACGAAATCGCGGCCGACTTTTCTCAGAGCCGCCCCGCGATCTCGAAGCACCTCCGCGTGCTCAAGGCATCGCGGCTGGTGACCGAGGAGAAGGTCGGGCGCGAGCGGCTCTACACGCTGCGACCCGCGCCGCTGCAGAAGGCGATGGCATGGCTCGAGGGCTACCGCGCGTTCTGGGGTCGCAATCTCGAGTCGCTGAAGCGTTACCTGGAGGATACATGACAGCCAATAGCATCCGAGCCCGTTCGATCGCCGATGTCGCTCAAGGGACGATCCTCGCTCGCATCGAGATCGCCGCGTCGCCGGAGCGCGTTTTCCGTGCGCTTACGACCGACGAGCTGACGAAGTGGTGGGGTTCTGCGGAGATGTATCGCACGACCGCCTTCACGATCGACCTTCGCGCCGGAGGGGCGTGGCGAACCGACGGCGTGGGGGCGGACGGGAAGCCGTTCCATGTCGGCGGCAGAGTTGTCGAGTTCGATCCGCCTCGAAGGCTCGTCCAGACATGGGAACCGTCGTGGGATGCGGACGCGCCCCCGACGACGGTCTCCTATCTCCTCGACGCCATCGAGACGGGTACGCGCCTCACGGTCCGACACGCTGGGTTTGGCGCTCGTGTGGCATCGTGCGAGAGCCACGCGGCAGGTTGGGAGCGTGTCCTCGGTTGGCTCACGAACCACGTCGCGCCGCAGCCGGAGCCGCGCTTCTTCCTCTGTCGGCTGCTCCCGTCGCGCGCGACCTTCATGCAGGACATGACGGCCGATGAGCGCGCGGTCATGCAGGCGCACGGCAAGTACTGGCGCGGCAAGCTCGCCGAGGGCCACGTGATCGCCTTCGGACCGGTCGCCGACCCGGCGGGCGGATGGGGCGTCGGCATCGTTGCCGTCCGCGACGAGGCCGAGCTCCGTACATTCCAGAACGAGGATCCTGCCATCAAGTCAAACATCGGGCTGCGGTACGAGGCGCTGCCCATGCTCACGGCCGTGTACTGACGGCGGATGCGATGGCGGGCCCCGGCTGGCCGCGCGCGCGCGGCCAGCGGACCACGCGCGCGCGCATCAGCTGACCTCGTTGGCGCCGAGGTCGTCCAGGAAGGCCATGGCCCGCGCTACCCGCGCCACGCCGCGTCCTGGATCCAAGGCCCCCAACTCCCGGCCGTGCTCGGATACCTTCCAGAGCTCAGGAGCCTTCAGAAAGGGCGCCGCGCGATTCGCGGCCAGGCGAGCGTCGAGCCACACCAACGATCCCACAGCCCACTCTTGATCGTACTCGCGATCGCCAACCGGCAAGTACGACTGGAGATAGAGCGTCAGCGCATCGGATGCAGGTAGATCCTCGTAGCGCGCGGTCGCGACAGAGAAGCCCTGTCCCGCATAGCAGGTCGCGCTGGCGAGCAGCCTCTCGCCGATCACGTCTCGAAACGCGGCGAGCCGGCGGGCCGCGATGATCCATGCCGCCGTCAGCTGCTCACGCCACGAGCCGTTCAGCCAGTAGCCAAGCTCGCGATCGGGGAGAGACGTCGCCGCATCCAAGAACTGCTGCGCGAACGCATGCCGCCGCTCCGGCGGCTCGTCGAGGAAATTCGCGTGCAGAAGGAGCAGGTAGAGGGGGGATCCGTACCTTGACCAAGCGTCCATTGGGAAAGTCAGGCTAACTATCCATCGATTGGCCAACCGATGCCGGCAGCCCAGGTCTGTCTAGCTCGTCGCTTTTGTGCGCCCCTCACGAGAAATCTCACGTATCGGCGCTGCGCTGCAAGGCCCAAAGGCTGTCCAGCGCAACAGGGTAGACCCGTCCAACGCCGCCGGCAGCGCCGCGGCGAGGCGCGCGGGGCGCTTCGCTCGGGTGAAATCGATGTGCTGCGCGAGGAGAGAGCGCGAGGACGTGGGTGCAGAGGAAGTTGATGGCGGCGAGGGCCTGGCTCTGCGTCGAGGCGCTGACGTGCTGGTCGGTCGCCGGTCGCGTGAGGAACCCCTCGACGTGGGCCGGCCCGAGGTCGCGCGGACGGCGGCGGCCATCGCACCTCGACGGCTCTCCCCTTCCTTCGCTCTCCGCTCGCTCCGCCTGCTACCGCCGGCCGCTCCTCCGCGCTACGTTCGCCGCCGTGGACGCCCCCCGACCGTCCGGCGCTCGCCGCGCGCTGCTCATCGGCCTTCCCATCGCCGCGCTCGCCGCGGCGGCCTTTCTCTTCGTGGGTCGCGACGAGCGCCCCGCGCCGAACGCACGCCCGCCGAGCGCCGAGCCCCGCGTGGCCCGCGAGCCGCAGCGCCGCGACGAGGCGCCCGTCGTCCCCCCCGCTCCCCCGCCGGCCGCTGCCACCGTGAGCGCCGCAGCACAGGGGTCGGAGCCGGCGCCGGACACCGACCCCGAGGCCAGCCTCATCGACCGCATGCGCGCCGCCTTGACGACCAACCCCGAGGAGGTGCTCCGGCTCGACGACGAGGCGCCGCGCGACCTCGGCGACAGCCCCCGCGCCGCCGAGCGCGGCCTGCTCCGCGTGCGGGCGCTCGTGCGCCTGGACCGGATCGGTAAGGCCCGCAGCCTCGCGGAAGACCTCATCGAGCGCTACCCGGACGATCCCTCGGCGAAGAGTGCGGCCGCGTACATGGGGATCCACCCGAGGCCGCGCGGGCCGTCCAGGTAAGCGGCGATACCGCGGGTGCCCTGCGAAGCTCACGTGATCTTCGTCAGGGCCGCTGCGACCACGATCTTGTAGCAAGAGCAGAACGTTACGCAGTGAGTCACTGAACCGATTAAGAGTTCGGGCTGGTCCGGCGCGCGTTTCTGGTGATAATCGGGCATGCGCAACTGGCTTCTTCTTGTCGGGGTTCTCCAGCTCTCCGTGGCTGGATTCGGCTGTGGCGACGGATCGGGCGGCGGCGGCGAGGGCGGCGCCGGCGGCGAAGCGGGGGACAGCGGCCCCAGCGGGAGCAACTCCTCGGGCGCCGGCACACCCGCGAGCTCCGGCGCGGGCGCCGGCACATCCACGGGCGCGGGCGCGGGCGCCGGCACATCCACGGGCTCCGGCGCGGGCGCAGGCGAGCCCACCGGCGGACCCGCGAGCACGGGCAGCGGCGATCCCGTGGCCGGCAGCAGCACCAGCAGCGGGGGAGAGCCCAGCGAATGCGCCGGCGCCGGCGAGGACGAATGTCCGTTCGAGGCAGGGGTCGAGATCGCCTGCCGCCTTCGCTTCATGTACGGCGTGAACTACGCCTGGCGCGACTTCGGCGCCGATTTCGGCGGTCAGTCCAAGTGGAGCCAGGCGGGCATCTCGGGCAAGAAGAGCCAGGTGCTCGCCGATCTGCAGGACATGCGCGCCAACGGCGTGGACGTGGTCCGCTGGTGGATCTACCCCCGCTTCTACGGGGACCAGATCAACTTCGACGGACAGGGCAACCCGACCGGGCTCGGCGGCACCTCGACGCAGGACATCCTGGCGGCGCTCGAGCTCGCGGACCAGGCGCAGGTCAACGTGATGTTCACGCTGTTCTCCTTCGATGGCTTCTACAAGACATCGCACAACCCGCCGAACGGCCTGTCGGTCGCGAGCATGGGGCCCCTCGTCGCGGACGCGGGCCGGCGCGCCAAGCTCATCGAGAACGTCGTCCGGCCCATCGCTCGGACCGTGGCGTCGAGCCCGCACCGCGACCGGATGCTGGCCTGGGACGTCATCAACGAGCCCGAGTGGGCGATGACCGGGCCGAGCCTCTACGGCGACGACCCGGCGTTCGAGGGGGACTCCAGCAAGTTCGATCTCGTCACACACCAGCAGATGGAGGCGCTCGCCAAGGAGTCGGCCGCCGTGCTGAGGGGAGAGACCGGCGCGCCCGTGAGCGTCGGCAGCGCCGCCATCAAGTGGGGCCAGGCGTGGACGCGCTCGGACGTCGACTTCTACCAGGTCCACATGTACGGCTGGGTCAACGACTACTTCCCGTACACCAAGCCCCTCTCCGAGTACGGCCTCACGGACAAGCCGGTGGTCATGGGCGAGTTCCCCATCAACATGGACGAGATGGACGTGCGCTACGACAAGTTCGTGGGCGACCTCTACAACATGGGGTATGCGGGCGCGCTCTCGTGGTCGATCACCGATCGGAACTTCCCGTGGTCGTCCCACAAGACCGCCGTGAAGGCGTTCGCCGATCAGCACCCCTGCGAGACGCGCTACTGAGCGCCGGGTGAGCGCCGCTGCCCGCGGCGCCCATCTTCCCTGCTTCCCGCTTCCCTGCTCCCCTGCCCCGGATCCGAGCTGGACCGCTGAGCCGGCCCGGCGAGCTCGTCCTCGGTGACACGAGCCGCGCCTGCGTGACAGCTTGCCCCAGCGTGTGGCGCATTGTCGCGCGGCGGCGCGATGCGGCCGCGAGGCCGTCTGTCGGGGCGCCGGCGCTCCTCTCCTCGCGACCAGGTTTCAACTGGGGCACGTCGGTTGCTGAACCGGTGGAAACGGGTGGAAACGGGTGGAAACGGGTGGGCCCGCTGCTCACGGAGGGGACCGCCTCCGTGAGGCTCGAGAGTTGTTCACCAGCACCCAGAGGGAGAGCGAGATGGCACGAGATCGCTACGAGGGCCGGGATTTCCGTGACGAGGGGCCGCGCGACGACTGGCGTCCCCGGGACGAGCGGTGGCGCGTGCCGCGGGAGGACGATCAGCGCGGATTCCGCGGTCACGAGGGGGACCGCGACGCGTTCGAGCGAGGGTCGTACAGCCGCGGCAACTACGCGAACCAGAGCGGCGGCAGCCGGCAGGGAGAGCTGGGCCAGCTGCCGCGGCCGTACGGTCAGCAAGGGCGGGGAGACGGCAGAGACCCGTGGAGGGCGGGCAGCCAGCACACATGGGACGACCGCGGCGGCTCCGAGAGGCGCTGGCAGGAGCAGGGCGGCGCCGGCGCGCGCGGCTACCGCGAGCCCGAGGAGCGCCGCGCCTACGGACAGGACAGCGCCTCATGGGAGCGGATCGGCGGGCGTGACGATCACTTCAGCGGGCGGGGCGGCGAGGACGAGCGAAGAGGGTTCGGCTCGGTGCAGCGAGGGCGCGACGAGAACCGCGGCTACTACGGCCGCGACGAGAACCGCGGCTACTACGGCCGCGACGAGAACCGCGGCTACTACGGCCGCGACGAGAACCGCGGCTACTACGGCCGCGACGAGAACCGCGGCTACTACGGCCGCGACGCGGGCCGCGGCTTCTCCGGACCGGACGAGGACCAGGGCCGCGGCTACGGTCGCCACGACCGCGGCCGCGACGAAGAGAGCACGAGCCGGCGCTACCAGGGCGACGACCACGGGCGATACGACGACCGGGGCCGCGGCTATGCGCGAGACGACTACCAGGGCCGCGGCTATGCGCGAGACGACTACCAGGGCCGCGAGGATCGGTATCGCAGCCATGGCTACGGGCGCGGCGAGGACCAGGATCGATATCGAGGCGGCGACGAGAGAAACGCCCCTGGCCACCATGACGGCCGAGGCGACAACGGTCGCGGCTACCAGGGCCGCGGCGAGGAGCGCGAGGGCCGCGGCCGCGGCGAGGAACGCAGCGGATACGGCGACATCTACAATCGCCCGGAGCGCCGGCCCGGGTTCGGCCGCTTCATGGGCGACGAGATCCCGCAGGGGTACTCGACCCGCGTCCACGAGCGCGACGACGTGCGCGCCTCGCAAGGCCAGGGCCACGAGCGCTCCCCCGCCGAGGACAGCGGCCGCTCCAGGTACCAGAGCCAGGACCGGACCTGGAACTGAGATCAACCGATCTCCGCACCTCGACGGCCGCGCTGCGGTGTCTGCCCCTGCGCGCAGGAGGAGATTGGAGTTGTCCGCGCCACGGACCTAGAGCATCCTCGCGCGCATGAAACGACAAGCTTACTCGAATCTCCCGAGGCTCGCTTCCATCTGCTGCATCGCCTGGTCGGCGCTGGCCGGCTGCGGTGACGACGACTCGAATGCAACAACTGGAACGACGGGCTCGGGCGGCGGCTCACCCACCTCGAGCAGCGCCTCCGGCACGGGCGGCGACGGCGGCGGCACGGGCGAAGGCGGCGGCACGGGCGAAGGCGGCGGCGGCGCGGATCCTGGCACCACCTCGTCGAGCACGAGCGGCGCCGGCGGCTCAGACCCCTCCGGCGACACCATCCGCTTCATCGGGCGCTTCGATACGACGAACGCCGAGGGCCCCCGCTTCTCCTGGGCCGGCAGCGCGATCGTCACGCGGTTCTCGGGGACGTCGATCGGCGTCCGCTTCAACGACGAGTCGACCGCGGCGGAATCCAACTTCTTCCAGGTGGTGATCGACGGCGAGGCGAAGGGCGTCCTCAAGGTCAACAGCGAGGAGGATCTCTACACGGTCGCGGAAGGGCTGCCCGACGGCGAGCACGACCTCGTGCTCCACCGCCGCACCGAGCCGCTGGTCGGCGTGTCGCAGTTCCTCGAGTTCGTCCCGGAGCAGGGCGAGGCGCTCCTGCCGGTCCCGGCGGCGCCCGCGCGCCGGATCGAGGTGATCGGCGACTCGATCTCCGCCGGCTACGGCGTCGATGGCGCCAACGAGACTTGCCCGTTCACGAGCGATACGGAGAACAACTACCTCGCCTACAGCGCCCTGACAGGCCGGCTGGTCGGGGCCGACACAACGATCGTCGCCTGGTCCGGCAGAGGCGTGTACCGGAACTACGACGGTGAAGTCGCGCCCACGATGCCCGAGATCTACGGCCGGACGATCGCCGACGAGGAGCAGCCCGCATGGGACTTCTCGTCCTGGGTGCCGCAGGTCGTGGTCATCAACCTGGGCACGAACGACTTCAGCATCAACGTCCCGGGCGACGCCCAGTTCCGCACGCCGTTCACCAATGCCTACGCGGGCCTCGTCGAGACGGTCAGAACGAACTACCCGAACGCGTTCATCTTCTGCACCATCGGGCCCATGCTGAGCGACTCGTACCCGGAAGGCGCCCAGGCGCTCACCAGGGCGCGCTCCTACATCGGCCAGGTGGTGAAGGCCCGGAACGACAGCGGCGACGACAAGGTGCGCGTCCTCGAGTTCCCTGCGCAGGACGGCGCGGCGAACGGGCTCGGCTGCGACTACCACCCGAGCGTCAAGACGAACGCGCTCATGGCCCAGCAGCTCGCGGAGGCCATCCGCGAAGAGCTCGACTGGTAAGGGCGGCGCGAGGCCGGGGCATCGTGCCACCGGCCCCTCGCGACCGCTGTGGCACGACGCACCACGCATCCCACGCAAACGCAGCGCGCACCTCGCAGGGAGCGAGCGGCGGTCCCATCCGCTCGCCATGGCGCGCGCGGATCGGCCATCCAGCTTCATGGTACACGCGGTGCATCCCTCGCCATCAGAACAGCGGAAGGGCGGCGACGCCGAGAGCGCGTGAGAGCGCGCCGCCGAGCGAGGAGATCATCCATGCAGACCAAGCGAGACAGCTCCCTGCGGGCCACGGGCAGGAACCACAGCCATGATTTCATGGAGGCGGCGCGCAGGAGCGCCGGTCGCGCGGAGAGCCGAGATGCGTTCATCCCCGACCCGGGCGACGGCCCCCCCGAGGTGCTCGACGAGCTCGCCGAGCAGATCGCCGAGCAGTACGTCGCCTCGGCGACATCGGGCAGGGGCGACACCACCGAAGACTACGAAGACAGGGTGGAGCCAGAGGAGATCGGGGGCCCCTTCGTCATCACGACGGACGAACAGGAGATCGGGTACAGCAGGGACTCGACGAACCCCGATGACGGCGAGGTCGAGCCGTTTCCGCTGGTCCATCGCTCGCCCGTCCGCTGATCGCGCGTCCCACCGCGCGCGGGCGCTCGACGCTCGCGCGCCGCCCGCCCGGGCAAGACCGCCCGGCCAGCGCAGCGCCCGCACGCCACACGAGCGGAGCTCCGGCCGAGGCGGTCTGGCTGGTTCTGCTTGGCGTCCGCCCTCGGCGCGCCTACGAGAGGCGCTGCCGCACAGCTGCACAGAGCACAGAGGAGGATGTGACCATGGCTGAGACCAAGTTCAAGGGAAGCCCCATCCACACCACAGGCGAGCTGCCGTCGGTCGGCGCGACCGCCCCCGATTTCACGCTCGTGAAGACCGATCTCTCCGAGCGCAAGCTCTCGTCGTACTCCGGCAAGAAGATCCTCAACATCTTTCCGAGCGTCGACACCCCGGTCTGCGCGCGATCCGTGCGCACGTTCCACGAGCGCGCCGAGAAGCTCCCGGGCGTGACGGTGCTCAACATCTCGGCGGACCTGCCGTTCGCGCACACCCGGTTCTGCGCGTCCGAGGGCATCTCGAACGCGGAAGGCCTGTCGACGTTCCGGGGAGATTTCGGCCAGAAGTACGGCGTCACGCTCGTCGACGGGCCGCTCGCCGGCCTGCTCGCGCGCTCGGTCCTCGTGCTCGACGAGCAGAACAAGGTGCTCCACGTCGAGCTCGTCCCGGAGATCGCGCAGGAGCCCGATTACGACGCGGCCCTCGCCAAGGTGCAGTGAGCCGGAGCGCCGGCGCTTGGCCGCCCGCGCGAGCGCCTCGTGATCTCACGCGCTGGCGCGCCTCGTGATCTCACGCGCTGGCGCGCCTCGTGATCTCACGCGCTGGCGCGCCTCGTGATCTCACGCGCTGGCGCGCCTCGTGAACCGGATGCGCAGCCCCTCCGGCTGCATCGCGAACGCCATCCGCTCCCGCACCGGCGCGGTGTGATCCGCGAGGTGCACCGTGAAGCTCCGGAGCACCATGCCGACCGTCACCGCGCACTCCAGGAGCGCCATCGCGCGCCCCGGGCAGACGCGCGGCCCGCCGCCGAACGCGAGCGCCATCCTCGGCTCGTGGGGTAGCGTCGACGCCGCACCCCCGAGCCAGCGCTCGGGGCGGAACGACTCCGGATCGCCGAAATACTCGGGTTTCCTCCCTGTCGCGCGCGTGAGCGCCACGACGCCGGCGCCGGCGGGCACGGCCACGTCGCCCACCGCGGTGTCGTGGTTCGCCTCGAGGAAGAGCAGCGGCGCGGCGGAGCGCAGGCGCAGCGTCTCCTGCGTGACGGCGGCCGTGTACTCGAGGCGCTTGCACTGCTCCAGCGTCGGGATCAGGCCGCCGCCGAGCACGCGATCGACCTCCTCGCGGGCGCGCGCCTGCACGTCGGGGCGCGAGCCCAGGTAATAGAGGATCCACGCGAGGGTGTTCGCGGTGGTGTCCTCGCCCGCGAGCAGCATCGTGAGCACGTTCGCGTAGACCTCGGCGTCCGAGAGGCGCGCCCTCGGATCGTCGCCGTCCCGCGCGGCGATCATGAGCTCCAGCAGCGTCCGCGGGCGCGCGGGCCGGTCCTCGCCGCCCTCGATCTCGCGCCGCGCGGCGGTCACGAGATCGAGGATGAGCCGCTTCACCGCGACAAGGGCGCGGTCGTAGGCGCGGTCGGCGGGCAGGCCCAGGTAGCGCCAGTAGGGCAGCGGCGCGAGCATCCGCCGGTTCAGCCCGAGGAACACGCGCTGGAGGTGCTCCTGGAGCGCGTCCGCCCCGCGCTCGAGCGTGTTGAGATCGCGGCCGAAGGCGACCGACGAGGTGACGTCGACCGAGTAGCGCATGAGATCGCCGAGCACGTCGCGGGCGGCGCGCTCGTCGGCCGCCCGCGCCCAGAGCTCGCGCAGCCGGCCCGTGATGTCGCGGATGCTCGGGAAGAAGCCCTCGACGTGCCTCGGGTGGAACGTCGGGTGGATGAGCTGCCGCTGCTTCCGCCACGCGTCGCCGTCCGCCGAGAACAGGCCGACCATGTCCGCCTCGCGCGACACGGCCTCGATGGCGCGCACCCGCCGGAACACCGCGGGGCGGCGCTGGAGCACGTCGCGCACGAGCTCGCCGTCCACAACGACGAGGACCGGCTGCCGGCCCATCCGCACGACGAAGAGGTCTCCATGGGCGCGCCACCACCGCTCGAACTCGAGGTGCCAGCGGTCGGGGTGGAGCGCGAGCAGATTGCCGAGCACAGGCAAGCCCGGCGGCCCCGGGAGATCCGCGAGCGTCCGCCGGGGGCGCGCGGCCGCGTCGCCGCGGCCGATCGCGTCCTCCAGGGCAGGGAGCGTGGCGTTCATGCCCCCTTCATACAGAGGCGGCGCGCCCCGACGCAAACCCGACAGGCGACAGAGGACGCGCTCCATCGCGCTGGACGATGTCGGGCGGGCGGCGCGCCGGCGCTGGCGAGGCGGCGTCGACACGGAGTAAGACGCGGACATGACGGAGCCGCTGGAGCGAGAGCTCGCGAACCTGTCCGGCGCGGAGATGGTGGCGGCGCTCGGCCTCGGCGGGGCGCCGGCGTGGGTGCGCCGGGCCGGGCGCGCGGCCTTCGCCGTCCCTTCGTGGCCGCTCGGGCGCGCGCTCGCGCGCTTCGATCGGCGCACGGGCGAGGCGGGGCTCCAGGTCGCGGCGCGGGAGGCGCTCGCCGGCTTGGGGGCCCGCTGGACGGCCGGCGCGGCGCCGCCGTCGCGCGGGGCGCTGCTCGTCGTGTCGAACCACCCCGGCGCCTACGACGCGCTCGCGCTCATGGCGGCGCTCGGCCGGGAAGACCTCATGATCGTCGCGGCCGATCGGCGGTTCCTGCGGGCGCTGCCCCACGTGAGCCGGCGGCTGCTCTTCGTGCCGATCGACGAGGGCGGCGCGCTCGCGCTCGCGGCGCGGTCGGCCGGCGTGCGCCGCGCGCTGCGGCACCTGCGCCGCGGGGGCGCGCTGCTGCACTTCCCCGCGGGGCGCATCGAGGCGGATCCGGCGTTCGCGGGCGAGGGCGACGCGCTGCTCGCGGCGTGGCATCCGAGCGCCGGGGTGCTGCTGCGCGCGGCCGCGGCGGCGGGAGGGCGCGCCGCCGTGGCGATCGTCTCGGGGGTGCACTCGCCGCGGGCGAAGCGGCTGGCCATCACGCGGTGGGCCGAGCGCCGCGGGATCACCACGCTGGCGCCGCTCCTGCAGGCGGCGCTGCCGGGCTTCGGCGACGTCGAGGTGCGGGTCCGCCTGGGCGAGGCGCGGGACGCGGCGGAGGTGGCGCGCGGGGTCCGCGACGACGCGGCGCTCACGCGACGGCTGAAGGACGAGGCGGCGTCGCTGCTCGCGGGGGCGTGACGGCCCGACGCCCCGGGGCGGCAGGATCCCGCCCGCTCTTCGCCGAGCCGGTCATCCGCGCGCCACGCGCGCGAGCGCCGCGCGCACCGCGGCCGCGGCGCCGTCCCAGGTGGGCAGCGTCGCGGCCCGGACGGCCGCCGCGCGGCTCATGCTCGCCCGGAGAGCGCCGTCCTCGAGGAAGCGGGCGAGCGCCGGCGCGGGGCCCTCGACGTCGTCCCAGAGCAGCGCTTCGGCGCCGTCCTGGACCGCCTCCGCGATCGCGCCGGCGCGGGCGGCGAGCACCGGAACGCCGGCCCGGACCGCCTCCGTGAGCACCATGCCGTAGCCCTCCAGCGACGAGGGCAGGACGAGCGCGTCCGCCGCCGCGAGCTCGGCCGCGAGCGCCTCGTCCCCGAGCACGCCGGGCGCCGAGACGCGCGCCCGCAGGAACGCGGAGCCGGCGATCGCGCGGCGCACCCGCCCGGCGTAGGCCGGGTCGCGCGCCGCGTCCCCGATGAGCACGAGCGTGGCATGCGCGCTCCCGACCCGCTCGAACGCCGCGAGGAGCTCCAGCAGCCGCTTGCGCGGGATGAAGCTCCCCACGAACAGGAGCCGCAGCGGGCCGCCGTCCCGCCGGGCGCGGGGGAGCAAGGGGAGCCGGTCCGCGCCCGGCGTCGCCACGTCGACCCGGGCGAGCCCGATCTCGCGCCGGAGCCGCGCCGCGGTCGTCGCGCTCGTCGCGAGGTGCGCGTCGCACAGGCGGATCACCGCCGCCTCGGCGAGCGAGAGCGCCGCGCGCCGCGGGCCGGGCGGGAGCTCCCACGCGCTCAGGTGGTGCACGAGGAGAGCGCGCGCGATCCGCCGCGGCAGCGCCGCGAACGCCGGCAGGAGCTCGGGGAAGCAGAGCTCGTCGCCGACCACCACGGCGGGGTCGATCCGGGCGAGGCGCCGCGCGAGGGCGAGGCCGGCGAGCGCCCGCGACCGCGGCGCCGGATCGAGGGACACGACCTCCACGGCGTCGCCCCGGGCGCGCAGCCGCTCGACGACGAGCCGATCGTAGATGTAGCCGCCCGTTGTCTGGTCGAGGGCGCCGTAGACGATCCAGGCGATGCGCATGGGTCAGGGGAGCGGCCCGGCCTGGTGGCCGCCCTCGCGGCCGCGGCCGGCGCTACAGGTCGCGCTCGAAGCCCGCATACGCCGACGGCGACTCCCGGACGAGCACCCTCAGCGTCGATCCCGGGAGCGGCGCCTCTCCCGCGGGCAGCCTCGCGATCTCCTCGGCGAGGAGCCCGGCCACGTGCTCGGCCACGCGCTCGGTCGTGGAGGTGCGCCCGGGGAAGGCGGGGTGCTCGTCGAGGTTCGTGTAGTCGATCGTGTCGAGCACCCGGCGCAGCGACGCGTGCAGCGCGCCGATGTCCATGACCACGTGGTGCGGGCCGAGCGCCTTCGCGCGGATCTCGATCTCGACGGAGTACGTCGCGCCGTGCATCCGGGTCGCCGGGCCGAAGAACGGATCGGAGAAGCTGTGCGCGATCATCACGTGATCGCTGACGCCGAGGAGGAACATGGCGGTGGCGGGCCTCTGTCTTTTAGGTTGCCTCTCGCGTAGCCGATCGTGCGCCGTACCGGAAGACCGTCTGCAGCCGCGCCCCGGGCTCGGCCGCGAGCGCTGCGTACACGGACGGCGCCGCGTCGAGCGGGACGGACGGGTCCAGCAGCGCGTCGAGCGCCGGGTCGTCGAGGAGGGCGCGGACGAGCGCGAAGCGCCGCGCGTGGTCCCAGCGGGGGGCGCGCTCCGGCGGGATCGTCGAGACCTGGCTCGCCCGCAGGCGCAGGCGCCGGCGGTGGAACTCCGCGCCGAGCGCGACCGGGCTCGTCCGCGCCCCGTAGAACGACGCGACCGTCACCGTCGCCTCGCGCGCCGCGTGCGCGATCGCGCGGTCGAGCTCCTCCGGATGGCCGGTCGCGGCGATCACGGCGTCCGCGTCGCCGCGCGGCCGGTCTTCCTCGGGCCGGAGCGCCGCGGCGGCGCCGAGCGCGAGGCCGACCTGGCGCCGCCGCTCGCTCGGCTCGACGAGCCGGACCACCGCCCCGGCGCGCCGCGCGAGCGCCACGATGAGCAGCCCGACGACCCCGCCGCCGAGCACCACCACGGCGTCTCCGAGCCCCACCCCCGCGTCCCACACGCACGTGATCGCCGTCTCGAGGTTCGCGGCCAGCACCGCGCGCTCGGCCGGGATCGCGCGTGGCAGGCCGCGCGCCGCGCCCGGCCCGAGCAGGTGGAGATCGCCGTGGGGCGCGAGCGCGAAGACGCGGTCGCCCGGCCCGAGCGCCGCGCCCTCGCCGCGGGCGACGACCTCGCCGACCCACGCGTAGCCGTAGCGGCGCGGGTACGTCGGCGCGCATTCAGCGTCGGGCGCGTCGGGCGCGCCGGGCGCGTCGAGCGACGGGTCGAACGGCGTCGGCCCCTCGCCGCGGAAGAGCAGCAGCTCCGTCCCCTGGCTCACGCCCGACGCGAGCGCGCGCGCCACGATCTCGCCGGGCCCGGGCGCGCGCGGCGGGGCGCCCGGACGCACCTCGACGAGCCCTGGCCGGACGAACCAGAGCTCCCTGGCGAGGGGCGGGGCGGCGTCGCTCGGCGCGATGGCCCCGGGCGGCGCGGGCGCGTCAGTCGGGATAACGCACCTCCCCTCGCAAGAGCACGTTGCCCCCGAGGAGCTCGACCGCCGGCTCGCGCAGGTCGATCGCCGACGCGAGCGGCGCCTCGCCCAGCGCGCCGACCGCGGGGATCGCCGTGTCGCCGAGGAAGCGCGGCGCGATCTCGACCTCCGCGCGGTCGGCGAGGCGCGCGCGCAGGAACGAGGTGAGCACGGCGCCGCCCCCCTCGACGAGCAGCCGCCGCACGCCGCGCGCGTGGAGCTCGGCCAGCGCGTGCGGCAGCGAGACGAGGCCGCTGTCGTCCGCGGGCACGACGATCACCTCGGCGCCGCGCTCCTCGATCCACGCCTGCGCCGCGCGCGACGCGCGCCCCGCCGCGCCGAAGACGACAACGCGCCCGCCGGCCGGCTCTCCGCTGCCGGGCGGCTGCAGCAGGCGCGCCCCTTCCGGCACGCCGAGGGCGCTCGCCAGCACCACGCGCAACGGCTGGCGCCCCTCGCACCCGCGCAGGGTCAGCCGCGGATCGTCGATCACGACGGTGCGGATCCCCACGAGCACCGCGTCGTGCTCCGCGCGCGCCCGGTGGGCGCACACCATCCCGGCGGGTGTGCTGAGCATGACGCGCTGGTCCCGGGCCGCGATCCGGCCGTCGAGCGTCTGGGCGAAGTGGAGCGTGACCCGCGGGCGCGGCTGGCTCATGGCGCGCTCGCGGGTGCGCGTCCGGCGCAAACGAACGCGCAGGGGAGAGGGGACTTTGCCGCCGTCCCGAGCCGACAGTGGAGCCTCCGGGGCACGACGGCACTCTAGACCAGAACGCGGGAACCGGGGAGGAGCGTGCGCACTCGATCACCCGATTCCACGCTTTACAGGAACGCATTCATCTCCACAATCAACGGCCTCATCCGTCCCCGGGCGACTCGAAGCATCGATGAAGATCAGCGAGATACGGTTCGATCGTCTCTCTGGCGACTCCGACCCTCGATGGGCGCAAAGGGCGCAAAGGGCGCAAAGGGCGCAAAGGGCGCAAAACGATGTCGAGCCGCGCTCCCATGCGAACACGCAAAGCGTCGAGGTCGCCGGAGCGACGTCAAGTCCACGAAGCGCATGACGCGGCGCACGCCGCATTTTTCGAGTCGCGTGGTGACGCCATCGCTGTTGCTGCAATTGTTCAAGTCACGCGCTGCTTTTTTGCGCACGGCGGCGCCGCGCACCGCCGTGCGCCTGTATGCAGGTGTATGTTGCGCGCCATGCGTACACATACCTTGGCTGAATCTTTTGCGCTTCTCACGCTGACGGCGGCTCTCGCCGCCGGTTGCTCTGGATCTTCTGACGCTGACGACGGAGACCCCGGCGCTGCGGCGAGCTCCGGCGGGCTACCCAGCGCGAGCGCCTCGACGGGCGACGCCGCGAGCGGCAGCGGCGGCTCGACGTCGGGCAGCAGCGGCGTCACCACCGGCGCCGGCGTCACCACCGGCGCCGGCGGCGCGGGCAGCACCGGCAGCACCACGGCGGGAACCGGCGGCGGCGCGGCGGCAGGCACCGGGGGTAGCGGCGAAGCGAGCAGCACCACGGCGGGAACCGGCGGCGGCGCGAACCCTGGCTCCGAGCTCGGCAACGGCGCCATGGAGGGCTCCGGCAAATCGAGCGAGCGGTACGAAACGGGCCTCGTCTCGCGCGACGGCACGCCGTACGTGCTCATCACCAACGGCTGGGGCCCCGGCTTCGGCAACCACACCGTCTCGTGGGAAGGCACGTCGTTCACGGTGGAGAGCATGAGCGGCTCGGCCGGCTCGATGGGTCAGCCCGCCTCGTACCCGACCGTCTTTTGCGGTCGCTACTCGGTGAGGGAGGTGCCTGACTGCGGCTTGCCGGCGCCGAGCAGCTCCATCAAGAGCCTGCGCACCGGCTGGCGGTGGGAGAAAAATGGCAACGAGGGCCAGTACAACGCCGCGTTCGACATCTGGATGGGCAACGGCACGCAGCTCCAGGGCTATCTCATGGTGTGGCTGCGCGATCCGACGCGCTTTCAGCCCGCCGGGCAGCCGAACGCCGCGCACCAGGGCATCGAGGTCGCGAACGTCCCCGGCAAGTGGAACATCTGGAACGGCATGGTGAACGGCCTGCCGATCGTGAACTGGGTGCGCGCCGAGGGGCAAGACAGCTCGGAGATCGAGTTCGACGTGATGGACTTCGTGCGCGACGCGCAGACGCGCGGCATCAGCGTGCCCGGCAACACGGTCAACGCGGTCGCCGTCGGGTTCGAGATCTGGGAGGGCCCGATCACGAACCTGAAGAGCCTCGACTTCTACGTCGACGTGAACTGAGCGCCACGGCTCGCTTGCCGCGAGGCGCCGGGCGTCCTAAGCGCGCCGCGATGCCCATCAGCTGGCCGGATCTCTCCTCGCGCTGCGAGCGCGCTGGCCTCCCGCTCCGCGGCGGCTTCCACCCGCGCGAGGGCGACGGCGCGCCGGCGGCGGGCGATCTCCCCGCGGGGACGCTCGTCCTGCTCGGCAACGCCGGCCCGTCGATGTGGCGCGCGTTCTCGCGCGCCCGCAGGGACGCCCCCGATCTCGCGCTCGACGACTGGACCGTCGCGGTCGTCTCCCCGCTCGCGGCGGAGCTCGGCGCGACGGCCCTGTTCCCCTTCACCGGCCCTCCCTACTGGCCGTTCCAGCGCTGGGCGCAGCAGGCCGAGGCGCTGTCCCCGTCCCCCCTCGCCATCCTCATCCACCCGCGATTCGGCCTCTGGCACGGGTACCGCGCCGCCCTCGTCTTCGCGGAGCGGCTGTCGCTCCCGCCGCGCGAGGACCGGGCGAGCCCCTGCGTCTCGTGCGCCGGAGAGCCCTGCCTGAGCGCCTGCCCCGTGTCCGCGTTCTCCCCTGGCAGCTACGATGTCGCCGCGTGTGTCGGCCACCTCGACGCCGGGCCAGGCGCGACGTGCATGACCGGAGGGTGCCTGTCGCGCCGCGCCTGCCCGATCGGGCAGGAGCACATCTATCCCGACGAGCAGCGCGAGTTCCACATGCGCGCGTTCCGGCGCGCGATGCCGAGCACGGGCGGCTAGCGAGGACCGCGGCGGCACGCAGAGCGCGCCGAGGCGCCACGCAGAGCGCGCTGGCCCGGGCGCACGGCGCGGCTCAGAGCTTCCTGATGCGATATCCGGCGCGCGGGAAATGCACCGCGATCTCCCCCACGTCCGGATCGCTGCGTCGTATCGTGATCTCGCCGGCCGAGAGCCGCGCGACCACGCCCCGGGTCTCCTCTGGACCGTAATCGTCAGCCGTGATCGTCACGGCGTCTCCCGGCGACAGGCCCTCTCCGGCCGCGGTCTCCCCGCCGGCGACGTCGGCCGGCTCGGACGCGCGGGCCGCCGCGAGCGCCTCGGCGGCGGTCATCGCTCGGACGTCGCCGGGGCCGAGCGCCTCGATGCGCGCGAACCACGCCGCGAGCGCGGGCCGCGCCTCGATCGCGGCAGACAGCCTGGCGCTCCGGTTCAGGAACCAGACCGGGTGGAAGCACGCCGCGTCCGCGATCGAGAACGCGTCGCCCAGCAGGAAAGGCCGGCCACGGAGCTGGGCCTCCAGCCGATCGAGCGACAGCAGCGCCTGGCTCAGGGCGTGCGGCGCCGCCTGGAAGATCGCTTCCTTGCTGAGCGCCGGCGACATCGCCGCGCGATCGGCCAGGATGCCGGGCGGCAGGACAGCGAACATCTCCACGACCACCGGCGGCACGGCCTGGGACATCAACCGATGATCCGCCCAGTCCTCGATCAGCTCGACCAGCCCCGCCTGGCCCGGCGGGACGCAGGAAGGCTCCGGTCGTACCTGCTCCAGGCGCCGCGCGATGCAGGCCGTGTCACAGTAGATGTCCGCGCCGATCTGCAAGACCGGGATCCGCCGATATCCCCCCGTGAGCGGCGTCAGCTCCGGCTTCGGCGCCATCATCGGCTGCTCGACCGATCTCCACGCGATCTTCTTGTACGCGAGGATCCGGCGGATCTTCTCCGCGAAGAGCGATAACGGATAGTGATGCAAGATGAGCTCGGCCATGGACGACCTCGTGCGCTGGCGACCTCTTCGGGTCGGCGTTCGCTGTCGAACCTAATGAGGGCGGCCCGCGCCGCTCTTGGAGGATCTTGCGATCCCGCGCGCCCGCGGAGAAATCGCCGGAAGCTCCCGGCAAGGCCTGTACTACGCTGCCGCCATGGCCGAAGGGGAACCCGAGGATTTCGCCGCCGCGCTGAACGACGCGGCCATCGACGGCTGGATCAGCGCCATGGGTCTCCGGCTGATCCGCGCCACGCGCGACGAGGTGGCGGCCGAGCTCGACATCGGGCCGCAGCACCGGCAGGCGTATGGCATCGTCCACGGCGGCGTCCACGCGGGCATCGTGGAGACGCTGGCGTCGATCGGCGCCGCGCTCCATGCCCTGCCGGACGGCCGCTCGGTCGTCGGGCTCGAGAACCACACGAGCTTCCTGCGCGCGGTCCGGTCGGGGCGGCTCCGCGCCACCGCGCGCCCGCTCGACCGCGGGCGGCGCACCCAGGTCTGGGAAGGCTCGGTCTACGACGAGGAGGGCCGGCTCTGCGCCTCGGGGCGCGTGCGCCTCCTCGTCCTGGAGCCGGACGCGACGCTCGCGGGGCAGCGCGCCGGCACGCCCGGGTGATCGAAGGCCGCGCGAGCGCCTGACCGAAAGCTCCCCCTGACCCCGGATTGCCCGATCGCCGGCTCGCCTGACCCCCGGATTGCCCGCTCGCCCGATTGCCCGCTCGCCCGAGCGCCTTACACCCTTCGCGAGGTGCCCCCGTTGCGCGACGCAGCCGCCCTTCGGATCATGGACTCCATTCCCCGGCTCGGCTGGATCGGCGCGCCCTCGCCGGTCACGGCGCTGCCGCGGCTCGCCTCCGCGCTCGGCGTCGAGTTCCTCGGCGTCAAGCGGGACGACCTCTGCGAGCCCCTCCACGGCGGGATGAAGATGCGGAAGCTCGACTACGTGCTCGCCGCGCCGCCCTTCTCGACCGCGGCGGCGTGGTCCGCGGCGGGCGGCATCGGCTCGGGCAACGTGGCGGCGCTCGTCGCCGCGGCGCAGCGGCTCGGCCGGAGGGTGCACGCGCACCTCTTCTGGACCGACCTCTCCAGGGGCGTGCTCGACAACCTCGCGTTCACCGCCTCGGGCCCGGCCTCGATCCGCTTCTACCCGTCGCGCGTCGAGCTCGCGCTCGCGCGCCCGTCGCTCTTCCTGCCGCTCCGCGCCCTGGACGACGACGGCGCGGCGATCGTGCCGCTCGGCGCCACGTCGGCGCTCGGCATGCTGGGCGCCGCGCGCGCGGCGCTCGAGCTCGGCGCGCAGATCCGGGCCGGCGAGCTCCCCGAGCCCGCGCGCGTCTACGTGCCGCTCGGCTCCGGCGGCACCGCCGCCGGGCTCGCCGTCGGGCTCGCGCTCGGGGGCCTGCGCTCGCGGGTCGTGGCCGTCGCCGTCGTCGAGCGCCTCCTCGCCTCGCGCTTCCGCCTCCGCGCCCTCACCACCGAGCTCCGCGCCGCGCTCACGCGGCGGGGCGTCGCGCCCGTGCCCCCCGCGGCGCCGATCGACATCGTGCACGGCTACCTGGGCCGCGGGTACGGATCGCCCACGCCCGCGTCGCTCGCCGCCTGCGACGCCCTCGCCGCCGAGGGGATCTCGCTGGAGCCGGTCTACACCGGCAAGGCCATGGCCGCGCTCATGGCGCACGCGCGGGAGCGCCGGCTCGGCCCGGTGCTGTTCTGGCAAACCGCGCGGCGCGAGCCCCTGCCCCGACACGACGGCTTTTGCGAGCGGCTCCCGGCCGCGCTGTCGCGGCGCCTCGGCGCCCACTGCGGCGGCGGATCTCGATAAACGACCTACATCTCGGCGCCTCCCCGGCGCTCGTGCGCTGTCGCTCGGCTGCACTTTTCTCCGCTTCGGCCTCGTGCTGCCAGCGCACGGCGGCAATTTTCTGGATCGCACCGCCATTGCGACGAGATAGAATCGCTGTCTCGCTTGCGCCCTCGGCGACCGCCCACCCCGGCGCTCGTAACGCCGCGGCCCACGCGCACACAGCGCGCAAAACATGCGCAAACCACGCACAACGGACGCGCAGACCACGCGCGATATCCCCCACAGAAGGAGTCTTTACATGCTTAGGCCGCGACAGTCGAACTGGTGTGCTCCGCTCGCAACCATGCTTGTGTTGGCCGGGGTCGCGTGTGGGGGCAGCACCGATGGTGCGAGCGACTCCAGCAACAGCGCCGGCGCCGGGTACGGCTCGGGCACGGGCGGCAGCGACTTCGGGTCCGGTGTGTCGGCGGGCGCGGGCAACGGGAACGGCAGCAGCGGCAGCGGCGACGGGTGCAACGCGAGCCTCACGGGCATCGTGCGCGACTTCCGCGCCTACGAAGACGGCGAGGGGCACCCCGACTTCGAGACCTTCACGGGCCAGGGCCTGAAAGGCATCGTCGAGCGCGAGCTGGGCCCGGATCAGAAGCCCGTCTATGCGCATGACGGCGGGACCGCGCACACGACGGGGCCCGCGGAGTTCAACCAGTGGTACCGCGACGTCGACGGCGTGAACATGCCGATCGAGTTCACGATCACGCCCGTCGTCGGCGCGGACGGCATCGCCACCTACGAGAACCGGGCCTTCTTCCCCATCGACGAGCAGGGCTTCGGGAACGAGGGGAGACGGCACAACTTCCACTTCACGTTCGAGCTCCACATGACGTTCGTGTACAACGGCGGCGAGGAGTTCAGGTTCTCCGGCGACGACGATCTCTGGGTGTTCATCAACAACCGGCTCGCCATCGATCTGGGCGGCCTCCACGGCCCGCAGGACGACAGGCTCGACCTCGACGCGATGGCGAACGAGCTGGAGATCACGCCCGGGCAGGAGTACGCGCTCGACTTCTTCCACGCCGAGCGGCACACGACCGAATCGAACTTCACCATCCAGTCGACGCTCGCGTTCACGAACTGCGAACCCATCTTTGTGGACTGATCCGCTGGACTGATCCGCTCGACTGATCCGCTCGACTGATCCGCTCGACTGATCCGCTCGACTGATCCGCTCGACTGATCCCGCTCCACCTCTCCTGCCCAGCGAGGGCGGCGGGCCCGCTTCCGCGAGCCCGCCGGGGCTAAGGCCGGAACGACCCGCTGACGAACGTCGAATCGGCGAGGCGGTACGGCACGCCCATGATCTCCCTGGGCCGCGGCCCGCGCACGAGCTCGCGCGGGAGCTCGTAGGTCTGGTCCATCAGCCGGATCTCGATCGGCCCGGAGTCCTCGACCTCCAGCGACCACTCGATACCTCCCTGCGGCAAACCCATGTAGGTGAACCCCCAGCGGACATCGCGCTTCGCGTCGGCCGCGCGACCCCGCTCCTCCACGCCCTTTCCGTCCACCTCGGCGCGGATCACCCGGTTCGGGGACGTCACCTCGGCGAACAGCCAGGGGGCTCCGCGGGATGAGGCGACGCGGAGCCGGAGCGCCCGCACGCCGTCGCGCCGGACGTCGCCGAGCACCGTGAGCGAGGGCGCCGGGAGGGCGAGGGCCGGCGCCTCGGCCTGGCGCGTCACGCGCACGAACGGCACGGCGAACGAGGGCGCCTGCCCGCGATCGTCCGGGAAGTACGCGGCGGTCCACGGGTCGAGGTCTCGGTCGGCCGAGAGCCAGTGGGCCTCCCCGGCGGCGGTGTCGACCGCGTAGGCGAGGCTCGCCGGTCGGGGCCGCGCCTCGGTGAAGCCCGTGGTGGCGCAGGCGACGAGGAGCGCTGCGAGGCCGGAGACGCCGAACGCGAGCGAGAGCCGCGGCGAGCGGTCGCCGCCGAGCAGCTCGGCGTGCGGCAGGAAGAGCCCGAAGACGAGCGCGACGGCGAGGGCCGGCACCGCCGCCTTCGGCAGGCCCAGCGCGACGAAGAACAGGTACGGGCCGGGCACGGCCAGCGCGACCGCCGGCACCGCTGTCGCGACGAGGATCGCGGCGCCCGCGAGCGTGGGCGGGGCGTCGCCGCGCCGGATCGTCACCGCAGCGAGCCCGAGCAAGGCGAACGCGAGCGGCCAGGCGAAGTAGAAGCTCGCGCCCGGCATGAAGAGGCTCGCCGCCGCGAGGAGCACCAGCCACAGGAGCAGCGCGCCGAGGGCGAGCTCGCACGCGCCGAGCCGCCGCCGGAAGAACCGGTAGCCCGCCGCGGAGGCCGCTAGCGCGGCGAGCGCGAGCGCGAGCCGGTACGCGGGCGCGTTGTACGGCTCGAACGGCATCACCCGGAGGGCCGGGTGCACGCCGCGGAGGATCCACGCGAGCCCGCCCACGGCCGCGGCGACGCCGAGGAGCAGCGCCAGGAAGGCGAGGAGCCCCGCGGCGATCCGGCCCGGCGAGGCGGCCCGCCGCCGCACCGCGTGGAGCACCACGCCCGCGAACAGGCAGGTGACAAGCGCGGCGATCGGGAGCGTCCAGCCGATCGGGTGCGAGACGAGGTGGGCGCCCCACGTGTTGAAGTACACCGCGTCTCCGCGCCCGGGATCCCGCAGGTCGAGCGCGCCGAAGCGCCGCGCGAGCGAGAGCGCGTAGTCGCCGGCGTGCTGCACGCTCCGGAGGTCGAGGTTGTCCACGGTGTCGGACGGGGCGTGGTAGTGCGCGGCGCCGTCGCTGAAGGCGAAGTTCAGCCCGGGGATCCCCGCCCGCTTGAAGACGCTGAGATCGGTGCTGTGGCCCATGCGCCGCGCGACCTCGGGGAAGAGCGACGACGCCACCGGGTAGCCCGCGGCGCTGGCGAGCTCGCGGACGGGGAAGGCGTCGCCGGGCCCGGTGTCGAACATCGCGACGACGCCGCCGGCCCCGCGGGCGTCGAAGTTCAGCGCGATCCCCACCTCGCCGCGCAGCGGGTGCTCGTCCATGAACGCCTTGCCGCCGAGGACGCCCCCCTCCTCCGCGTCGGTGAACAGGAGCAGCACGTCGTTGCGCAGCGGGGGACCGCTCTTCAGGGCGCGCAGGGCCTCCAGGAGCGCCGCCACCCCGCTGCCGTCGTCGGCGGCGCCCGGGCTGCCGGGCACCGAGTCGTAGTGCGCGACGAGCGCGACCGCCCGGGTGCTGTCCGCGCCCGGCAGCCGCGCCACGATGTTCTCGACGTGCGCCGCGTCGTACGGCAGGCCCCACTGCCGGCCGAGGACCGAGGCGCGCTGGACCTCGGGCTGCACGCCGAGCTTCGAGAGCTCCGCGAGCAGGTAGTCGCGCGCCCGCCGGTGGCCCGCCGAGCCGGTGGGGCGCGGCTCGGCCGCGATGTGCGCGAGGTGCGCCCTGGCCCGCTCGGCCGAGAACACCTCGGGCGGCGCGCTCGCCGGGACGACGTCGGGAGGGCTCAGCTGCGCGATGCGGAGCGCGACCAGCGCGAGGAGCGCGAGGGCCGCGGCGAGGCGAGGAGACCACGCCATGGCGGTCGGTCGGCCTCAGCGCACCCGCGCCGGGGGCTCGCCCTGGGCGAGCTCGTCCTCGGGCCTGCGCGCGAGGCGCGCGGCCGCGCGCCGGTAGAGCTCCGTGAGCGGCGCGCGGTGCGCGGCGAGGAGCGCCGTGACCCCGGCCAGCCACAGGAGCACGAGCGGCACGAGCGCCGAGGAGGTCGTGTAGACGAGCACGGGGCGGAAGGCGCGCTCGCGCGTGACGAGCTCGCGGCGCGCTCGAACGGTCCGCTCGTAGTCCGGGAGCGACAGCGCGACCGGCGTCACCCCCTCCAGCACCGCGCCTCCAGGGGCGAGCGCGCCGCCGCCCTTGGCCAGATCGTCGTCCTTGGCCCTGCGCACGGCGGCGGGCGCCGGCGCCGCCGACTCGCTGTACGTGGAGTTCCAGCGCTCCGCCCTGTAGCTCCTCGCCGAGACGGCGAAGAGCCCGACAAGGAGCGCCAGGCCGCCCAGACCGAGCAGCACCACCATCGCGGCGGCGCGGCCGCGGCCTCCGAGGAGCCGCCCCGCGAGCCACGCCGCCAGGGCCGTCGCGATGCCGACCAGCAGCGCCACGAACGTGGCGGGCGCCAGGAACCACAGGCCCGCCATGAGCACCCCGCCCAGCGCGCGCAGCGCGCGCACGCGCCCGCGGCTCGCCGCCCCGCCGGGGCGGACGGCGATCCACGCGGCCACGAAGCCGACCGCCACCGCGAAGGCGTCGCCGGCGTCCGCGAACCACACCGGCCGGTCGCCGCCGAGCAGCGCGAGCGGCACCACGCGATCGGGCAGCCCGACCGTCAGCGCCACCTCGCTCGCGGTGAGCGGGTAGCCCGGCATCGGCAGCTCCAGGGTCCCTCCGAGCGAGTGCACCGCCGCCTGCGCCAGCGACTGCACCTGGATCGTGTGGCTCCCCGTCTGCAGCGGCACGAGCACCTCCTCCGCGGCCTTGCCCTGGTGCATGATCCGCTGCGCCTTCCCGTCGGTGGCGAGGTAGATCGGCCGCCCGCCCGGCGCGTAGGTCAGGTAGTCGATGCCGTTGTTCTCGTAGGTGAGCGCGTCGTCGGCCACGAGGTCTCCGCGCTCGGTCAGGACCAGGGTGCGGCGGTGGTCGCGCACCACCGCGGCGAGGACCTCGACCCCCGAGAGCGGCTCGACAGCGACCTCGACGCGCTGCCCTCGCTGCACGAGCAGGAGCCGCGACGTCGCCTGGGTCCGCGGGATCGGCGACTCGGCGGCGTCGACCTGGCGCGCGTCGCCCTTCACCGTGAGGCGGTGCTCGGCGTCGGACTCGAAGAGCCACCACTCGTAGGCGGAGCGCGGATCGGGCGAGAAGGCCCCGACCTTCGGGAGCGTGCCCGAGATCTTCATCTCCGCGGCGCGGCCCGAGGTGGGCAGCACGAGCTCGCCGCCCTCGACCCGGAAGCCGCTCGCGCCCGCGACGTCGAGCACCTTCTCCCCGAACGCGAGCGGCAGGCGCACGACGCCGAGGTCGCTGCCCGACCGCATGACGAGCCGGTACTCGAAGCCGATCTCCCGACCGACCCGCACCGCGCGCGACAGCTGGAACACCGTGGGGCCCGCGCTCTGCGACCCCTCGCCCCCGTCGGGGGTGAAGTGGAGCGTCGCCCCGCGGAGCCCCGAGAGCCGCGCGCCCTCGGCGACGGAGCCGCCGGTGATGTCGGCCTCGAACGTGTTGAGCGGACCGGCGACCAGGAGCGTGAGGTCGCCTTCGAGCCACAGGCTGCCCCGGAGCACGAAGCGGCGCGCGGCCGTCCAGAGGTAGTAGTGGTCGTCCTCGAAGCTGATCGGCGCGGCCTCGCGGCGCGACGCCGGCCGTCCATCGTCGAGCGTGGCCTCGATGCGGAGGTGCGCCGGCGGCCCGAAGAGCGGCACGGCCACGGGGCGGTCCGTGAGCACGCCGCCCGAGAGCTCGAACTGGAGCGGCCCCTCGCCCACCGCGCCCGTGATGCGCAGCCGATCGAGCGCGTAACAGCGCTCCTCGCAGCCCCCCGAGCCGCCGCGCTGATCGACCCAGCGAGAGAGCATCTCCAGCTGCCCAGCCCACGAGTCCGGCGGCGGCCCGTGCGCCTGCGCCTGCGCCGCGGCGCTCTTCGCCGCGGGCGTCGCTGGCGCCGGGCCCGCGGCAGGCGCCGCCGTCGGCGCGTCAGGCGCCTGCCCCATCGAGAGCGACGGAACGACGAGCAGCGACAGCACCACGAGAAGCCACAACAGCGTTGGTGGCGTGGCCTTGTTCCAGCGCGCGAGCGACATAGGGTGACTCCCTTCCTTGACCTGCCGAGCGAACGCGATGGCCGCCGCAGCGTCCTCATCAAACAACCTAGGGAAAAACGACGGCAACAAAATCGACATGAGGCCTTGACAGTTAACGCGTCGCGTCGCAGTGTCGTGGCGTCGCGATTGTGCCTCCGACGAAGCCACGAGGTGGCTCTGTTCGCGGGCACGGCCGTGCGGCGGGGCGCCCCTCGCTCCAGTGCACATCGCGTCTGGCGAGCCCGCGAGAGCGGGCGACGCGCGGGGCACGGGGGTCAACGCTGGATTCATCATTTCTGTACGCCCGCGGTCGTCGCGGGGGGACATACCGAAGTGGGAGGCAGACCATGAGTGAGACCCAGAGCATCACGGAGCCGAAGGCCGAGAACAGCGTGAACGGGAGCGCCGGGCCCGCGCAGGCGGCGGACGCCAGCGGCGGGGCGCCGGTCAAGCCGCCGTTCGTCGAGACGCTGCGCGAGCTGAGCACCTCCTGGGCAGGGGTGGCCATCGGTTACGGGCGGATCGCGCTCGAGGGCGCCGCGCGCGCCCTCGAACGATCGGCGGGGAAGCTCGGCGAGCTTCAAGAGAAGCTCAAGAAGGGTGAAGTGGCCGCAGCGGAAGGCGCCCGCTGAGCCCCGCCTCCAGCGCGCCGCCGGGGAGCGTCCATCACGGCGCTTCTGGCGGCGCGGGGACCGGCGCGCCGCCGATGCCGACGGCAACAGCATAGATCGAGCCGGTTGCGCCTCCGACGTAAAGGGTCCTCGCATCGAACCCCGGGCCCGCTCCGAACTGCGCATTGGCCACCCCGGTGGGGAAGCGCGCCAGGAGTTCCGCCTCCCCAAGGGCGGCGCCGCCCGCGTCGAGCCTCACGCGATGGAGCGTCCGGTTCTCGTCATCGACCGTGTAGAGGTGACCACACGTATCGAGGACGAGTCCCTCGAGCACGGACGAGGCGACCGTGACCACGAGCGAGGGAGGTTCGCCTGGGTTGTTCAGGTCGATCTTGCGGATCTCGCCGGCAGAGGAGTTGGTGTAGAAAACCGCCCATCGCGCCGGGTCGAAGACGATTCCGTTCGGCTCGCTCACCTCGGGGGCGCCGCTCGCGATCTCGTCGATCGTGGCATCGGGGTTGATGCGAATCACCCGGCCGCCCGCGAGGTCGGTCGCCCAGACGTTGCCCAGCGCGTCCGGAGCGAGGCCGTTCGGGTCCGTGAGGCCTGTCACGTAGTCGTCGACCGCTCCGGTCGCCGAGACCTGGACGACGGCGCCCAGCTCCGGCCGCGCCGCCACGAGGGTCCCGTCGGGCCGGTACCGGAGCCCGGGCACGGGGCCCGGCAGAGACGCGAAGTTCGTGGTCCGGCCCGTGGCGTCGAAGCGGATGAGGTTCGGCCCCCGCTTGGCGACGAGGTAACCCCGGCCGTCGAACACGAAGTCCTCGCTGCCGCTGAACACGTCCGTGACCAGCGCCGGCTCGAAGGGTCCGGGCGCGAGCGCCGCGCACTCGCCGCTCGGCCCCGCGCCCGCGCCCGCGCCGACGGCCGCCCCGCCGCCTTCGCCGGCGCCCACCGCCGCGCCGCCGCCTTCTCCGGCGCCCACTGCCGCGCCGCCGCCCTCTCCGGTGCTCGTGGCCGCGCCGCCGCCTTCGCCGGCGCCCGCGCTCGCCCCGCTGCTCGACGCAGCGCCGACGTGGCCGCCGCTGCACGCCGACGGCGCCCCGAACAGGAGCAGCGCCCAGCCGAGCAGCCGGTACCCTCTCTTCATCTACCTCGCCTCCTCGCCGCGCACACTACACGCCGCCCCCCGCATTGCCTACGGTCGACGGCGCGCGCCCGGGGCGCGAAGGCGGCCGGCGCGACGCGCCGTCGGAGCGGGGTGGGGGTGGGTGTGGCCGGTGAGCGCAGCGCGGCGCGTCGCGGCGCGCCTAGCGCCGCGAGACGATGACGACGCCGGCGCCGACGATGGCCGCCGCGGCCCAGGTCGTCGCGGAGGCCCGCTCGCCGCCGAGCAGGACGCCGAGCGCGATGGCGACGATCGGGTTCACGTACGCGTAGCTCGTCGCGATCGCCGGGCGCGTGCTCCGCAGCAGGTACGTGTACGCGCTGAGGGCCACGATCGATCCGAACACCGCCAGATAGGCGAGCGCGAGGAGCGACCGCGATGAGGGCGCCGCCGCGAGGTGCTCGCCCGAGAGCGCGCTCACCCCGAGCATCACCGCGCCGGCCGCGAGCATCTCCGCCGCGACCGCCATCGGCCCTTCCGGGAGCGGCAGCGAGCGGCTGTACAGCGAGCCGAGCGCCCACGACACGGGGGCCAGCAAGATGAGCAGGGCCCCGGCGTGCGCCGCGCGGAGATCGCCGCCGAGGTGGAGGAGCGCCGCGCCCGCGAACCCGACGAGGAGCCCGATCCACTCGCGCCGGGAGACCGCCGGGGCGCCGGCGGGCGCGCCGCCGGCGGCGCCCCTGCCTCGCGCGGTGGCGAAGAGCGCCAGCCAGAGCGGCATCGTGGACACCACGACCGCGGCGACGCCCGAGCTCACCCACTGCTGCGAGACGACGACGAACCCGTTGCCGAAGACGAGCAGCAGCACCCCGACCCGCGCGGCCGCGCCCCACTGCCGCAGCGTCGGGCGAGGGGCGCCGCGCAGCCGGAGCACGCCGTAGAGCAGCGCGCCCGCCGTCATGAAGCGCGTCCCGGCCAGCAAGAAGGGCGGCATCGTCTCGAGCGCGACCGAGACCGCCAGGTACGTCGAGCCCCAGATCACGTACAGCGCGAGGAGCGAGAGCAGCACCAGCCAGCTCCCCCGCGCCTTCGCCAGCGCCGCGCGCAGCGTCTTGCCTGCCTCGCCTCTCGCCACCGCGATCTGCGCCGGCTCGAGCGCCTCCACCACGAGGAGCCCGCGCCCCTCGCCTCCATAGCTGGAGCCGGCCTCCAGCACCACGTCCTCCGGCTCCCCCTCGCGGGTGATCCAGACCGCGCCGGCGGTACAGCTCAGGAGCAGCGGGCCGCCCCGCAGGCGGTGCGTCCACAGGCGACCCTTCCCGAGCTCGATCCGCGACGGCTCCAGGAGGCGCGATGGCGGCTCCGAAACAAGTGAGGTCAATTTCATGCCCCGGAGGGTGGGGCCAGGCGAGCGACCGGTACAGAGGCAGTCGGTTGGTAATTGAGGCCGGTACAGTTTCCGGAACAGGCGACTGTGCTGGTCCTCACGCCCGGCAGCTGTACCGGTACCGCAGGGCCCGCCCGGCTGTACACTTCGTCTCGTGCAGGTGCAGGCGCCCATCGAAGCGGAAGCAGATGACGAGGCCCACCTCTACGACCGCGTCGCCGCGCACGTCGCGGATCTGATCGCGCGCGGCGCGCTGCGGCCGGGCGACCGGATCCCGTCGGTGCGGCGGCTCAGCCGGCAGCAGGGGGTCAGCGTCGCGACGGTGCTGCAGGCGTACATGCAGCTGGAGAACCGCGGGCTCATCGAGGCGCGCCCGCAGTCGGGGCACTACGTCCGCGCCCGCCGGGGCACGGCGCTGCCCGAGCCCCGGGCCGCGCGCCCCTGCACGACCGCCACGCGGGTCAGCGTGAAGAGCCTCGTGTCCAAGGTCTACCGGGCGTGCCGCGACCCGCACATCGTCCCGTTCGGCGCGGCGTGCCCGAGCCCGGAGCTCCTGCCGACCGACAAGCTGAACCGGATCCTCAGCGCGATCGCGCGGAGCGCGGGCGGCGCCGGCGTCTCGTACGATCCGCCGCCCGGCCTGCCGGCGCTGCGGCGGCAGATCGCCCGGCGCTCGGTCGAGTCGGGCGTCGCGCTCTCCCCCGACGACATCGTGACGACGGTCGGCGCCATGGAGGCGCTCCACCTCTGCCTGCGCGCTGTCGCCCGCCGGGGCGACACGGTCGCGCTGGAGTCGCCGGCGTACTACGGGCTCCTCCAGCTCATCGAGAGCCTCGGCATCAAGGCGATCGAGGTCCCGTCGCACCCCCGCACCGGCATGGACCTCGACGTCCTCGAGGAGATGCTGGGCCGCCACCGCATCAAGGCGTGCCTCGCGATCCCGAACTTCAACAACCCCCTCGGCAGCGCCATGCCCGACGAGGCGAAGGAGCGGCTCGTCGCGATGCTCGCGCGCCGCGAGGTGCCGCTCATCGAGGACGACATCTACGGCGATCTGCACTTTGGCGACGTCCGCCCCCGCCCCGCCAAGGCGTTCGACAAGAAGGGCCTCGTGATGCTCTGCTCGTCGTTCACGAAAACGGTGGCGCCGGGCTACCGGGTCGGCTGGACAGCGCCCGGCCGCTTCCTCGACGAGGTCGAGCAGCTCAAGTTCGCGCAGAGCGTGGCGACCGCGACGCTGCCGCAGATGGCGATCGCCGAGTTCCTCGAGATCGGCGGGTACGACCACCACCTGCGGACGCTCCGGCGCCGGCTCGCCGCCCAGGTCGCGCGCATGAGCGAGGCGATCGCCGAGCACTTCCCGCCCGGCACCCGCGTCTCGCGCCCCGCCGGCGGCTTCGTGCTCTGGGTCGAGCTGCCGCCCGGCACGAGCGCGCTCGACGTGCACGAGCGCGCGCTCGAGCACGGCATCAGCGTCGCGCCGGGGCCGATCTTCTCGGCCAAGCACCGCTTCTCGAACTACATCCGGGTGAACTGCGGCTACCCGTTCACGGAGCTGAGCGAGCACGCGGTCCGGACGCTCGGGCGGATCTGCGCCGAGACCGCCGAGGGATGACGCGGTGGACGGCCGCGGCCCCGGCGGCGGCCGGCGCGCCCTGGATGCCGTACCCGCGCTGAAGTAGAACCTTCCCTCTCGATCGAGCGCCCGCCCCGACGAGCCCACGCCCTTGCGCCCCCGACATCCCGCGTCCCTTCCTTCGCCCGCGCCCCCGCCGACGCCCGCGCCGCGGCCTGCGCTCCCGATCCTGCGTGCGCGCCGCCCGTCCGAGCCCGCCCGCGCCGCGGCTCCATCGCCCGCCCTCGCGGCCTGGGCGCTCGCGGCCTCGCTCGCCGTCCTGCCCGCCTGCGGCGCCGGGGCGATCGCCTCGCCGGGCGCGCCGCCGCCGGAGACCCTGCGCGCGCTGCCGGATCGCATCGACGGCAGCACCCTCCTCGGCGGGGACGCCCAGCGCGCAGCGCAGGCGGGCGCGAGCGCGCTGCGGGTGATCGGCGCGGACATGGCGTCCGACGGCGATCGGCTCGGCGCCTTCGTCGAGGTGCCCGCCGGCGAGTGCATGCTCGCGATGGCGCGGGTCTCGCCGACGATCAGCGACGTCGACCTGTTCGCCTTCGAGGACGACGGCAGCGCCTTCTCGACGGACGAGGCCGCCGACGCGCGCGCGTCCATCCTCGTCTGCCCGCCGCACCCGCGGAGGCTCTATGTCATGGCGCGCGTGATGTCGGGCGCCGGGGCGGTGAGCGTCGGCGTGCAGAGCGTGCCGGTCAAGGCGGCCGACGCGGTCGCGCGCGCCGTCGGCGCGCGCGGCAGGTCCGGCGACGAGAGCGGGCGCCTCGAGTCGTGGCCCGGCCTGGAGGCGAAGATCAGGGCGCGCCGCGCCGCGGTCGGCGCGCGCTGGGACGACGTCCGGCGCGTCGCGCTGCCCGTCGGATCGAGGACCGCGAGCCGGATCGGCGCCACCCTCGACGGCGGCCGCTGCCTCGACGTGCTCGTCTCGCCGAGCGACGAGGTCGCCTCGCTCGAGGTGGTCGCGGAGGACGAGACCGGCAGGGTCGTCGCGCGCGCGCGCGAGCGGGGCCAGGATCGCTCGCTGCTGCTCTGCTCGGCGGTCTCCGTCGATCTCTCGATCGCGATCCGCTCGCGCGGCACGCAGGGCCTCGTGGCCGTCGTCGTGGGCCGCTCGCAGCCGGGCGCCGAGGCGGAGATCTCCGGCGCCACGCCGATCGAGCGCGTGACCGAGGGCCGCGACCTCGCCGAGGCGCGGGCGGACCACGCCCGCGCGCTCGCCGGCCGGGGCCACGGCGCGCCGCGCGTGTCGACAGGGGCCGCGCGGCTCGGCAGCCGGACGACGCTGCCGATCGAGCTGCCGGCCGGCTGCGCGCGGATCGACGTGCTGGCCGGCAAGCCGCTCGCCGACGTGCTCGCGGAGCTCTGGAGCGAGGGCCACGCCCTCCTCGGCCGCGCCCGTGGCGGCGCCCGGGCGACGCTCTTCACCTGCGGGCGCGGCGGCCCGGCCCGCGTCGACGTCGAGTCGATGGCGCAGCCTGGCCCGTTCGCCGTGGAGGTCCGCAAGGAGCCCGAGGCCCCGCCGGCGCTCGTCGCCCATCCGCTCGCCGCCGCGAGGCTGCTCGGGCGCCTGAGCGCCGCCGGCCCCGCCGACGCCGCGGGGGCGGCCGGCGCGCAGGCGGTGGGGCTCGACGCCGCGCGCCTCAAGATCCTCCCGCTCCCGATCCCGGCCAACACGTGCGCCGAGGTGATCGTGGCGCTCGACGCCGACGGCGCGGGCGTCGACCTGCGGCTCGTCGACACCTCGACGGGCGAGAGCTCGCTCGCCAGGGCGCGGCACGTCGTGTCCGACAGCCGCTGCGCCGGCCCGGCGGCCGTCCCCGCGTCGATCGAGCTGCGCCTCGCGGACGGCAAGGGAGACGCCCTCGTGCTGATCCGCACCTCGCCCAGGTCTCGCTGAGCGAGCAGGCGCCGAGGCGCGAGCGCGCGAACGCACGAGCGCCAGGCCGCCCGCCGCGCCTTGACAGCGGAACCCCCCGAGCCCTCAGATGACGGCCGAGGGGCCGTTCGATGTCCTCGGGTCGCTTCGCCATCGCCACGCACGCCCTCGCGCTGCTCGCCCAGTCCGACGAGAGCTGCGCGAGCGACGCGCTGTCGGCGAGCATCAACACGAACCCGGCCTTCCTGCGGCGCATCCTCGCGCGGCTGTCGCAGGCCGGGCTCATCGAGGCGCGGGAGGGCCGCTCGGGCGGCTATCGCCTGGCGAGGCCGGCGAAGAAGATCCGCCTGAGCGAGGTGTACGCCGCCGTCGAGCCGAAAGGCGCCATCGCGCCGAGCCCGTGCGAGCCGAACGCGAGGTGCCCGATCGGGTCGGGGATCCAGCGGGCGTTCGATGAGGTCGCGGAGGCCGCCAACGCAGGGCTGCTGCGCGGCCTCGCGCAGAAGACCGTCGCGGACATCGCGCTCCGGGCGCAGCACCTCGGCCGCCCGGCGCCTGCGCCGGTCAAGGCCGGCTGATCGCGGAGGCGCCTGGCCGCGCGGCGACGCCGCGCCGGCCCCCTGCCCGGGACACGCGTGGCCGCCCTCCCTGCGGGCGGCCGAGGCGCTTCCCTGGCAGAAACTGAAACCGTGCATATAACAGTTGGAGCGAGCGTGGCTGTCGAGGCGCGGGCCGGCATCGGGCCGGCGCGTCGCGGCCAGGGCCCGCTCAATCCCGAGACAACCGAAAGGACAGCGCCATGGGCAGCAACCATGTCATCGAAGTCAACGACCTGAATTTCGCGCAGGAGGTCCTGCAGACGGACACGCCGGTGCTCGTGGACTTCTCGGCATCCTGGTGCGCCCCCTGCAAGCGGCTCGCGCCGATCGTCGATGAGATCGCCGCCGAGACGGCGGGCGAGGTGAAGGTGGTCAAGCTCGACGTCGACGCGTCGCCCGAGGCCGCGCAGCGGTTCGGCATCCGCGGCCTGCCGACGGTGGTCGCCTTCCAGAAGGGCGAGCCCGTCGGGCGGCACGTCGGCCTCACGAACAAGAAGACGCTGCTCGCGCTCCTCGGACGTTGAGCGCGCCGAGCGCGAGCACCTCGAGCGCATCGCGCACCTCGAGCCTCCGCCGGCGATCGTCCGCGCCGTGACGTGACGCGCCCCACATCGCGCCCCCTGCGCGACGGAGACGCCACCACAGCGCGCGCCAGGACCGCTGGACCCCCGACATCGACCTTCATTTCGCGAGCGGCTCCCGCCTTCACCCCGACCGCACGGGATGTGCGCGGCGCGCCGCCGTCGCGTTGCGCGCCGGCCGTCTTCTACGGACGCAGCATCCCGTTGACATGACCACCCGATACGAGATTTTCTCGTCCGAGGAAGCCCAGCACTCCGCAACGCCGCTCGCTGCCGTCCGTCGAGGCGGTCGAGGGTCGCCACGCGGAGCCCTGCCGATGTGGGTATTTCTGGCACGGCGCGACCGAGCCTGGCTTCCCGGACGCCATGGCCCTGTTCGACGACGACTTCGAGACGCTCGAGCAGCTCCCCGAGATGCGAAAATCTCGCGGGAAGGGCGGAGATTCGCACGGCCAGAGCCCCACCCCCGTGAGCCTCGGCCGCGCCCGCGCGGAGCTCACGGATCTGTCCAGCGACGGCCCCCGCTACGAGATGCGGTCGCTGCTCGGCGTCGGGGGGATGGGCGAGGTCCACTTCTGCAGGGACCGCCGCATCGGCCGCGACGTGGCCATGAAGGTCATCCGCGCCGAGCACCAGGGCGACACGACGCTGCGCCACCGGTTCCTCCGCGAGGCCCGGGTGCAGGGCCAGCTCGAGCACCCGTCGATCGTGCCCGTCTACGACCTCGGCGCGGACAACAAGGGCTCGGCGTACTTCACGATGAAGCGCCTCCGGGGCCTCACGCTGGCGAGGATCCTGAACGAGCTCCGCGAGGGCGACCCGACGGCGCTCCAGAGCTTCTCGCGCCGCAGGCTGCTCACCGCCTTCTCGTCGGTCTGCATCGCCGTCGACTTCGCGCACTCGCGCGGCGTGCTCCACCGCGACCTCAAGCCCGCCAACATCATGCTCGGCGACTTCGGCGAGGTGTACCTGCTCGACTGGGGCGTCGCGAAGCTCATCGACACGCCGCTCCAGACGATCGACATGGGCGAAGATCCCATGAGCACGCGGACCATCCCGGGCGACGTGCTCGGGACCCTCGGGTACATGTCGCCGGAGCAGGCGCAGGGGTGCGTCGACACGCTCGACGTGCGCAGCGACATCTACTCGCTCGGCGCGATCCTCTTCGAGCTCCTCACGCTCAAGCCGCTGCACCCGAAGAAGGACCGCACCGAGATGCTCGACTCGCTCCTCCACGGCGCCGACGCGCGGGCGTCGGTGCGCGCGCCCGAGCGCGAGGTGCCGCCGGAGCTCGACGCGATCTGCGTGACGGCGACGCGGCGCGAGCCCTCCGAGCGCTACCCGTCCGCCCGCGCGCTCTACGAGGCGGTCGAGCGGTTCCTCGACGGCGACAAGGACGTGGAGCTCCGCCGCGACCTCGCGGCGCGGCACGCGGGGCTGGCCGAGGAGCGCGTCACGGAGGCGCTCGCCGGCGGCAAGGAGGCCGAGGGCGCGCGGAAGGCGCTGCTCAGCGAGGTCGGCCAGGCGCTCGCCTTCGATCCGTCCAACGAGCGCGCCCTGGAGACGCTCCGGCGCGTCCTGACCGAGCCGCCGCGCGAGATGCCGGCGGAGGTGCTCGCCGAGCTGGACGCGGCCGCGGCGGCGCGGCACCGGCTGCAGCTGCGCGCGGGCATGCGCGCCGAGCTGCTCGCGACGGCGATCGCGACGCTGGTCGCCGCCGTGTGGCTGGGCATCCGGGAGTGGCAGGTCTTCGCCTTCATCCTGGGCTTCACCGCCCTGGCGGCGCTGATGAAGTTCCTCGCCGCGCGCGTCGTCCACCGCCCGTCCGCGGAGTGGTACGCCTACGCCGGCTTCGTCTTCAACGTGCTCAGCTTCCTGTGCATCGGGCGCGGCTTCGGCCCGCTGCTCTTCATGCCGATGCTGCTCGTCATCCTCACGTACGCGAACTCGTTCACGTACCGGACGGCCTACCGCGTCGCCGTCGTCGTGACCAGCTGCGTCGCGGTGCTGGCCGCCGCGTGGATCGAGTACTCGGGCGTCCTGCCCCGCTCGTACGAGTTCGCGGGCGGCGCGATGGTCATCCTGCCGCAGGCCGTCGAGCACTCGAAGATCGCGACCATGACGGCGCTGACGCTGACGACCCTGTTCATGCTGGTCGTGCCGGCGTTCATGATGGGCCAGCACCAGCACGCGCTGCGCGCGGCGGAGCGGCGCGCGTTCCTGCAGGCCTGGCAGCTCCGCCAGCTGCTGCCGGAGCGAGCCCAGCCCGGCGCCGCGGCCGGCCCAGGCCTGGAGCAGGCCCCACGCCGCCGCCCGAGGCGCCCCCGCACCGCGGAGTGAGCGGGGTCAGTCCATCGGCCAGACCGCGACGACCCAGATAGGCGAGCCGCCGCGCGCGGACACGCGGAGGGCGGCGCTCTCCTCGATCTCGGAGCAGAACGCCACGCCGGCGCTCTCGCCGTTCTCGCCGGCGTCGTCGCGCCCGGCGCGGTCGCCGATCTCGACGGAGATCCGGAGCGCGCGCAGCTCGCCCCGGGCCAGCGCCGCCGCCGCGAAGTAGCAGCGGCCCGGCTCGACCTGGACCGGGACGAGCGTGTCGCCCTGCGCGCCGACCGCCTCGGCGATCACCTGCGCGCGCGGCGCGGGCGCGTGGCGGCGGCGCAGCGCGGCGGCCAGGTTGCCCCGGGCGCGCGCGCCGAAGTGCCCCGGCACGAACGCGGACATCGGCCACTGCGCGTCGGACAGCACGACCTTCACCGGCCCCGCGGCCCCGAGGAAGGGCACCTCGACGACCCCCTGCTCGCCCAGACAGAAATCGAGCCGCGCGTCGGGCGCGTCGGACCTGTCGCGATCGAGCAGCCTGCCCGTGGTCCCCTCGCGCGCCTCGGCGTCGAGGTCGGTCGCGCGGCGCAACGCGGCGCTCGGCACCTCGGCCATCAGGTCGAGGCGGTGGCAGCCCTCGGGGAGCTTGACCGAGAACTGCCCCGTCCCGATCGACGAGGCGCGCATGTCGGTCGGAGCGACGCGCGGCGCCCCTTCCGCGAGCGCGCGCCGCGCGGCCCGCGCGACCCGGGCGTCGAGCGGCCCCGGCTCGGAGGGCCGCCCGGGGTCGCCGCGCGGCGCGACGGGCCCGGACGCGCGCTCCGGCAGGATGGCCTCGACGCGCTCCAGCGGCCCGCTCGACGCGGCGACGACGACGTCGAACGCGCTGCGCGTCGAGAGCACCTCGATCGCCACGCGGCGCAGCCCCTCGCGCTCGGCTCCGCACCGCGTGATGGCCGCGACCCCGGCGACGCTCGGGACGCGGCGGTCGTCCTCGGGCTCCGCGCCGCGCAGCTGCTGGACGAGGCCCTCGAGGGCGGAGACGCCGCCCGACGGCCCCTCGGGCGAGAGCGTGAACTCCGCCGTGCGCGGCGCGAGGAACGCGGCGGTGAGGCACTCGTCCGCCGCCGCGCCGGCAGCGCCAGCCGCGCGGGCCGGGCCGGCGGGCGGATCGATCGCCACGACCCGGGCGCGGCCGTGCTCGAGGAAGATGGGGGGGAGGCGCGCGACGCGCGCGCCCGAGAGCGACCACATCCGCGCCACGCGCGCGGCGTCGTCGCTGAGATCCGCGCGCGCCGGCGTCCCCGCGGAGACGCCGGCGAGCGCGGCGAGGAGCGAGAGGGCCGCGGCGCGCGCGGCCCGCGCCACACGCGCCCCGTCGGATGCCGCGCGGCCCCGCTCGGCGGCGCCGCCCGCCGCGGCCCTCAGGCGCTCGCGGCTACGACGACTTGCGCATCGACTCGATGAGGATGCGCGCGACCTCCGGACGGGAGAACTCCGGCGGCGGCAGCTCGCCGCGCTGCAGCAGCTCGCGCACCTTCGTCCCGGACAGGTTGACCTGCGTCGACGCATCACCAGGCGCCGTCTTCGCCGTGGCCATCGCGCCGACCACCGTCGAGTAGAACGCGTTCTCGAAGTTGAGCGTGGTGATGCCGAGCTCTCCGGGGCTGAAGGCATTGAAGATCTCCTGCGCGTCGTACGTGCCGTAGTAGCTGCCGACGCCGGCGTGATCGCGCCCCACGATGAAGTGCGAGCAGCCGTAGTTCTTGCGCGCCAGCGCGTGGAAGATCGCCTCGCGCGGCCCCGCGTAGCGCATCGCCGCCGGGTAGATCGAGAGGAGCACGCGGTCCTTCACATAGTACTTCGCGATGAGCTCCTCGTAGCAACGCATCCGCACGTCCGCCGGGATGTCGTCCGACTTGGTCGCGCCGACGAGCGGGTGGATCATCAGGCCGTCGCAGATCTCCAGCGCCGTCTTGGTGATGAACTCGTGCGCCCTGTGGATCGGGTTCCGCGTCTGGAACCCGACGATGCGGCGCCAGCCCTTCTCGGCGAAGTACGCCCGCGTCGTCGCCGGGCCCCGGTCGTACGCCGGGAACGCCGAGTCGACGGGCCGCTCCAGCACGCGGATCTCGCCGCCGACGTACACGGGGCCCGTGCCCATCAGGTACGCGACGCCCGGGTGCTTCGTCTCGGTCGTCCGGAACACCTCCTGCGCCTCGAGCTCCTTGTTCGGCCGCCACTTGTCGCTCAGCTCGATGACCGCGACGATGCGGCCGTCGCGCGCGCGGAGCGCCGCCTCGGAGCCCACGCGGAGCCCCTCCGCCGCCTGCTCGGAGACGGCGAGCGTGATCGGCATCGACCACGGCAGGCCGCTCTCGAGCCGCATCTCGCGCACGACGCGCAGGTAGTCCTTCGAGTTCATGAAGCCGCGCAGCGGCGAGAACGCCCCGATCGCGATCATCTCGACGTCGCTCTCGGTCCGCTCGTCGAGCTCGATGACCGGCAGCCCCTTCGCCCGCTCCGCGAGCGACGCCTTCGCCGCGCCCTCGACCCACCGGTTCACGAGCTCGCCGCCGTGCGGCGCGATCAGCCCGCGCGCTCCGCCCGCGGCCGCCCCCGCGGCGGCCGCGCCGGACACGGCGACCGCGGCGCCGCGGCGCGGGACGTAGCCGAGCTCCTCGAGCTTGGCGAGGATCTTGGCGAGGCTCTCCTCCTTCGTCTCCTTGCCGGTGTCAACGACCACCTCGGGGCTCTCGGGCGCCTCGTACGGATCGTCGATGCCCGTGAAGTTCTTGATCTCGCCCGCGAGCGCCTTCTTGTAGAGCCCCTTCGCGTCGCGCTCGGCGAGCACGGGGATCTCGCAGGAGCAGAACACCTCGACGAAGTGGGGGATCTGGGCCCGCTGCTCGTCACGGATCGCCTTGTACGGGCTGATGGCGGCCGTCATCGCGCACGCGCCCGACCGGGCGATGAGCTTCGCCACGTATCCGATTCGCCGGATGTTCGTATCGCGGTCCTCCTTCGAGAACCCGAGGCCCTTCGAGAGGTTGGTGCGCACCTCGTCGCCGTCGAGCACCTCCACGTGGACGGAGCGGGCGCGGAGCTCGGCCGAGAGCATCGCCGCGAGCGTGCTCTTGCCGGCGCCGCTCAAACCGGTGAACCAGACAACAAAACCTGACATTTAGGCAACTCCTTCGATGATCAAGTGACGACTACGGACTCGGCCGCTCCGGGCCTCGGGTGCAGACCCCTCAACGAGCGGAGGAGGGCTGCGCGAGAGCGCGTCGGCGCGCGCCCCGGCGCGATGAGCTCAATCGACGACGGAGAACGTCGACGCGACGAAGGCGCCGCCGTCCCACACGAAGAGGCGGTGCTCCGCGATGCGGGGCGCCTCCTCCGGGCGCCCTTCGCCGGAGCCGCCGCGCACGCTGGTGACGAGGAACGCGAGCGGGAACGCCGGCCCGGGCCCCATCACGATCTGGCCCCCTTCCTCGGCCGGCGGCTCGCCGCCGCTCATCATGGCGGCGTCCGTCGGGCTGAAGTAAGCGCCGGCGTCGAGGTGCGAGTGATAGAGCACCTTCACCGGGCGCCCCGCCGAGGCGCCCTTCTCGACGGCGTCGGAGAAGCGCTTGCCGTTGAAATCGAAGAACGTCCGCGCCGTCCGGAAGTACCGCTCCGGATCGACGGCGTGGAGCTTGTTCGCGATGTTGTCCATCCGGACGTGCTCGTCGCAGAGCAGCGGCTCGTCCGCGGGCCCCTTCAGGTACCCGCAGGCCTCCTCGTCGCGCGCGTAGCCCGCGAGCGCCTCGTCCTCGACCGCCTTGAGCACGCTCGCCTTGAGGACGACCCCGCCGGCGGTCCACGGCTGTGGAGACATCACCATACGTAACGCTTCTCCCATTTCATGGGCGCAAAATAGCGGTCACCCCGGTCGGGGACAATCGCCACGACGCACCCCCCTTGCTGTTCGCGGTGCAGGCGCTTCGCGATCTCGAAGGCCGCGAAGACGGCCGCGCCGCCCGAGTGCCCCACGTGCAGCGCCTCCTCGCGCGCGAGGCGATCGGACATGTCCCAGCCGTCCTCCGTCGCGATGCGCATCGTCTCGTGGTACGCGCCCTCGTCGTGGATGGCGGGCACGAGCGAGCTCGGCAGGTGCTTGAGCCCCTCCAGCCCGTGGAGCGCCTCCGTGGGCTCCACGGCGACGCAGCGGATCGGGCGGTGGTGCTCGCGCAGCCGCCGGCTCGTCCCGACGATGGTGCCGCTCGTGCCGATGCCGGCCACGAAGTGCGTGATCCTGTCGCCGACCGCCTCCAGGATCTCGCGCGCCGTGCCGTGGTAGTGGGCGAGCGGGTTGTCCTCGTTCGAGTACTGATCCGGGTAGAAGTACCGCTCCGGCTCCTTCTCGACCAGCGAGCGCACGAGGCGGATCGCGCCGTCGGAGCCCTCCATCGGGTCGCTGAAGATGAGCTCCGTGCCGAACGCGCGCGCGATGTCCTTGCGCGCCTTCGACACGTTCGACGGCATGACGAGCGCCACCTTGAAGCCCATCGCCGCGCCGAAGAGCGAGTAGGCGACCCCGGTGTTGCCGCTCGTCGAGTCGATGAGCGTCTTCTGGCTGGTGAGGCGCCCGTCCGCGGCGGCGCGGGTCATCATCCGCAGCGCGGCGCGATCCTTCACCGAGCCGCCGGGGTTCGCGAACTCGAGCTTGGCGTAGACCTCGACCGACGGTGTGTCGCGGCCGACGCGCGAGAGGCGCAAGAGCGGCGTGTCACCCACGGCGTCGACGACCGACCCCAGGCGGCTGGAGCGGGCGAGCGAGTGCCTCATGACGGGTCGACCTCCCCCGCGCTCCCCTGCCCCGCGCTCCCCGCGGCGGTGCCCAGCGCCAGCGCGGCGCGCATCTCGGCGAGCGCCGCGCGCGCGCCGGCGAGCACGGCGCGCGCGGCGGGCGAGGCGACGAGGTCCGCGGGCGCGAGCGCGGCGAGGTCGATCGCGCCGTCCGCGAGCGCGCCGAAGCCGGCGCCGCGCGCGTAGCGCTCCGCCACCTCGTGCGCGAGCGGCGGCGCGTCGCTGCCGCCGCCGCGCACGCGCGCCGTCGCCGCCCCGAGCCTCGCCTGTCCCTCTGGACCGATCTCCGCGAGCAACACCTGGCGGAGATAGCGCGGGTCGACCACCTCAGCCCCCGGCGATCGCGGGCACGATCGCCACCTGGTCACCGCCCTTCACGGGCGTCTTCAGCCCGTCGAGGAAGCGGATGTCCTCGTCGCCCACGAAGATGTTCACGAAGCGCCGCACGCCCTTCTCGTCGAGGAGTCGGTCGCGGATGCCGGGGTAGCTCTTCTCGAGGTTCTCGATCAGCTCGCCGACGGTGCCGCCGGCGGCGTTGACCTCGTCCTGGCCGCCGGTGAGCGTGCGGAGCGGGGTCGGGATGCGGACGGTCGCGGTGTCAGCCATGGTCTTGCTCTCCAGTCTTGAGGTGGGTCGAGGATCCGCTCTCGCGGTCCTTTTCAGTTTCAACGTGGGTCGGGGATCCGCTCTCGCGGTCCCCTTCAACGTGGGTCGGGGATCCGCTCTCGCGGTCCCCTTCAACGTGGGTCGGGGATCCGCTCTCGCGGTCCCCTTCAACGTGGGTCGGGGATCCGCTCTCGCGGTCCCCTTCAACGTGGGTCGGGGATCCGCTCTCGCGGTCCCCTTCAACGTGGGTCGGGGATCCGCTCTCGGCCGCGCACGCGACGACGTAGCGGGACGCGTCGATCGTCGCGATCGAGGCGCGCGCTCCGCACAGGTCGCAGGCGGGCCGCGCGGAGACAGGGACGCTGCGCAGCGTGTCCGTGCGGCCGTCGTACGTCGCGATCCGGCCGAAGATCGACGCGTCGCCCGCGAGGATCGCCAGCGCGCGATCCGCCGCGATCGCGCCGGCCACGCCGCACACCGGGCCAGCCACCCCGGCCGTGGCGCAATCCGGCGCGTCCCCGGTCGGCAGGTCCTCGAACAGGCAGCGGTAGCAGGGCGCCCCCTCCCCCGCGACCGCCATCACCGTCGCGCGCCAGCGGATCGCGGCGGCATGGACCACCGGCGTCCTCGTGAGGCGGCACACGTCGGCGATCAGGAACCGCGACGCGAAGTTGTCGGTCGCGTCGACCACCACGGAGACGCCCGGCATCAGCCCCGCCGCCGCACTCGGCGTGAAGCGGCCGTGACGGCGATCGACGCGGAGCCCGGGGAAGCGGCGGCGCAGCGCCTCCGCGAACGCATCGAGCTTCGGCCGCCCGACGTCGCCGTCGTCGAACAGGATCTGACGGTGCAGGTTCGTCAGCTCGACCTGGTCGTCGTCCGCGACCCGGAGCTCCCGCACCCCGGCGGCGGCGAGCGCGAGCCCGGCGGGCGCGGCGATCCCCCCCGCCCCGACGAGGAGGACGCACCCGCGGATCACCTCGCCGCCGCCGCTCATCGGAAATACTCGTCCAGGCTGAAGTAGCGCTCGCCGGTGTCGCAGAGGACGGTCACCACGCTGGCGTCGGGGCCGAGCTCGCGGGCGACGTCGAGCGCGACGCGCACCGCCGCGCCAGCGCTGATGCCGACGAGCAGCCCCTCCTGCCGGGCCAGCGCCACCTTCGTGTCGTACGCGGCGCGATCGCTCACCGTCCGCACCTCGTCCACCACGCGCGGATCGTAGTTCGCGGGGACGAACCCGGCGGCGAGCCCCTGGATCTTGGTGGGCCCGCGCTCGCCGCGCGAGATCGTCGCGCACGACTCGGGCTCGACCGCGATGACGCGCGTCGCCGCGCGCATCCGCTTGAGCACCCGCCCGACGCCGCTCACCGACCCGCCCGTCCCCACGCCGGCGACGAACGCGTCGATCGTCAGCGACTGCCGGGGACCGGGCCGCCCCGGCGCGTCGAGGCCGGCCATCGCGTGCAGGATCTCCCGCGCGGTCGTCTCCGCGTGGACGCGCGGGTTGTCGGGGTTGTCGAACTGGCTGAGGATGATCGCCCCCGGGATGTCCGCCGCGAGCTCGCGCGCCCGGGCGATGGCCCCCTCCATCTGCGCCTCGGGCTCGGTCAGGACGACCTCCGCGCCGTAGGCCTCGAGCAGCTGGCGCCGCTCCAGGCTCATGCTCGCCGGCATCGTCAGGATGCAGCGGTACCCCTTCGCCGCGCACACGATCGCGAGCCCGATCCCTGTGTTCCCCGACGTGGGCTCGATGACCACGCCGCCCGCGCCGAGCAGCCCGCGCGCCTCGGCGCCCTCGATCATCGCGAGGCAGATCCGGTCCTTCAGCGAGCCGCCCGGGTTCTGCTGCTCGGCCTTCCCGAAGACGCGCCCCCGGGGCGTCGCCGCGTCGACGCGGCGGATCTCGAAGAGCGGCGTGTCGCCCACGAGGTCGAGGAGGCTGTCGACGACGCGCGGATGCGACGGGAGCGGCGGGAGCCGCGCCGCGCCTTCGGCGGGTTCCGCGGGGGCGCGGGGGGCGCCGGTGGACTGTGCGGATCGTTCGGGGCTGCTCATGGTGTCGGCTCAGATCACGTAGGTCGAGCGCTCCGGCCGCCCCTTGCGGCGCACGCCGAGCTCGACGCCGCGCTCGCAGACGTCGGCGATCGACACCGAGTCGAAGCAGCGCTCGATCGCGAGCGCCAGATCGTGGAACACGGCCGTGGGCGGGTCGAGCGGCGAGCCCTCCGGCCTGCCGTCGTCATCCGGCGCGATCACGGCGACCGGCCCCTCCAGGGCGCGGACGACGTCGCCCAGGCTGATCTCGCTCGCGGGCCGCGCGAGGTGGTAGCCGCCGCGCGGCCCCCGCTTCGAGCTGATGAGCCCGGCCTTCTTCAGGTCCTGGAAGATCTGCTCCAGGAAGCGCGCGGGGATGAGCTCCCGCTCGGAGATCTCGCGGATCTGGGTCGGCCGCCCGTCGTTGTGGAATGCGATATCGAACAATGCGCGCACACCGTAGCGACCCTTGTTCGAGAGCTTCACCGCCAGCCATATGCATTGGTACATCGGAGAAGTCAAGAACTGCACATTCAGCGACTTCCGCTTCTTTCCGTGCGACACAGCACCCGAACAGCCCACAAAAACCGGGCGACGCGGCGAAATTACCAGCAGAGGTTCACCGTTCGCCGCGTCGGCGCGACGCAGCCTCCGGCTTCCTGTTGAACCGGGTGGGACGGGTTCAGTAGCTTCGAGCTCTATCGAGGCTGCGAGTCGCCGCGCGTGCACGGAGGGGCGCGCGGAACGTGATCGGCGCGCGGGCGTCGCACGGTTCGGGTTGCGGCGCACCAACCTAGGAGTCGGCCGGTGGCTTTCTATCAAGACCCCCCCACACTCGGGAACCAGTACGACGACGACCGCGTGCTGCGGTCCTACCTCGCGCGGGCCCTGCCGCGCGAGGTGGCCGCGTCGATAACGCCTTCGCTGCGGGAGATGGGCGAGCTCGCCGGCGGCCGCCTGTACCAGCTGCAGCTCGCCGATCGCGCGAACGAGCCGAAGCTCACGTCGTGGGACGCCTGGGGAAGGCGCGTCGACCACGTCGAGGTGACCGCGCTCTGGAAGGAGGCGGCCCGGATCGCGTGCGAGCGGGGGGTCGTCGCGACGGCCTACGAGCGGGCGCACGGCGCGTTCTCGCGCGTCCATCAGTTCGCGCTGGCGTACCTCTTCGACGCGTCGAGCGACGTGTACACGTGCCCGCTCGCGATGACGGACGGCGCCGCGCGGACGCTGCTCGCGAGCGACAACCGCGCGCTCATCGACCGCGCGGTGCCCCGGCTCACAAGCCGCGACCCCGCCGCCGCGTGGACCTCGGGCCAGTGGATGACCGAGCGCACCGGCGGCTCGGACGTGGGGCGGAGCGAGACGGCGGCGCGCCTCGGCCCCGACGGGGCCTACCGGCTGCACGGGACGAAGTGGTTCGCCTCGTCGACAACGTCGGAGATGGCGCTCACGCTCGCGCGCCCCGAGGGCAACCCGGAGGGCAGCCGCGGCCTCGCGCTCTTCTACGTGGAGCTCGCGGGCGAGGCGGGGCGCCGCCACGGCGTGCTGATCAACCGGCTGAAGGACAAGCTCGGCACCCGCAAGGTGCCGACCGCCGAGCTCACGCTCGACGGCGTCCTCGCCACGCCGGTGGCGGGCCTGTCGAACGGCGTCCGGGCGATCGCGCCGATGCTCAACGTGACGCGCACCTGGAACGCGATCGGCGCCATCGCCGGGATGCGCCGGGGGCTCGCGCTGGCGCGCTCGTACGCCCAGAGCCGAGTCCAGTTCGGCGCGACGCTGGCGGAGAAGCCGCTGCACATGGACACGCTCGCCGAGATCCAGGCCGAGTTCGAGGGCGCCTTCCACCTGACCTTCCGCGCGATCGAGCTGCTCGGGCGCGAGGAGACGGGCTCGCTCACGGACTCGGAGGCGAAGCTGCTGCGGCTGATCATCCCGCTCGCGAAGCTCACGACCGCCAAGCAGGCGGTGTCGGTGCTGAGCGAGGTGCTCGAGGCGTTCGGCGGGGCCGGCTACGTGGAGGACACGGGGCTGCCGCGCCTGCTCCGGGACGCGCAGGTCCTCACGATCTGGGAGGGCACGACGAACGTGCTCGCCCTCGACGCGCTGCGGGTGATCCTGAAGGACGGCTCGCTCGACATCCTCGCGGCCGAGGTGGCGCGCCTCCTGACGGGCGTCGTCGAGCCGAAGCTCGCCGAGGCCGAGACGTCCGCGTCGCGCGCGGTGTCGCACGCCCGCGCGTGGATCAAGGAGATGGCCGCCGCCGACCGCCCCGGCCTCGAGGCGGGCGCCCGCCGGGTCGCGATCACCCTGGGCCGGGCGCTGCAGCTCGCCCTGCTCGTGCGACACGCCGCGTGGGCCATGGACCGCGAGCGAAGCCGGACCGCGCTGGCCGCCGCCATCCAGTTCGAGCGCAACGGCGTCGACTGCATCCGGGACCACGATCGCGATACGATCGAGGCCCTCGCCGAGACGCGACCGCGGCCGGACACCTGAACAAAAGGTGGGGCCTACCCACTGAACAGATCCCTCCGGCGACCCGGTCGCGGCGCCAGCTCGAGGCGGGCGTGGCGCGGCGATCCGCGCCCTGTTCGCGACCCTCGACGATTTTTCCGTGGTCGCGCCGCGTTCTGATCATACAGAATTAACGTTTGGTTTCGGACGGTTGCGAACGCGCGGCCGTCCTGGAAGCGGACGGCATTTGTCCTAGCGGTCTGAGAAGGCACTAGACGGGACAACCTGAACGGGCTTACAGTAATGCGTAGCTGCGGCGCTGAACGCGTGCCCGACGCGGGCGACGTGCGGGCGGGCCCGTCCATCGAGGCGGGCTCCGCCGGCGCGGCGTCCCCGCTGGGGTGAGATCCGCCTGCGCACGCCTCCGGCGCGTGCGTGGGACTTCGTCCGCCTCCTGGACGGATCGGGCTCGCGTGGGCCCGGGCACGCGTGCGGCGCGCGGTGTGGGCAAGCGCACACGACGAGCTGCGAGCTGCGAGCTGCGAAGAGGCGAGATGAAGACGCAATACACGCTGCTGTCCGGCGAGACGGTCGAGTTCCCGACGCCGGCGGGCGAGCTGGGCGCCTTTCTGTCCCGGGTTCTGGCGGCGGCCAGGGATCCGTCGGTGTCCGATGCGGAGCTGCTCGATCTCGTGCTCGGCCCGGAGAACCCGTTGCTGGACAGGACCGCCGTCGCGGGCCGGAGCGTCGCGACCGCCGACGTGTACCGCGACCCGGCCTTCCACGTGATGCTCGACTGCGTGGCGCGGAAGCGGCTGCCGCCCGATTCGGCGGTCGTCACGCCGCGGACGCGCTTCACGATGACGGTGCCGGACGCCGCGCACCAGCTCGGCATCTCGGAGAGCGCGGTGCGCCAGGCGATCTACGCGGGGCGGCTGCGCGCGAGCAAGGAAGGGGGCACCTACTACCTCGATCCTCAGTCGGTGGCGGGCTACCGGGTGAGCAAGCGGGGGCCGCGGCGCCAGGACCAGATGGCGAAGGGACCGCCCGGGGCCACGCTCGACGCGCGTATCGGCTCGGGGCCGGACGCGAGCTTCCGCGTGAAGCACAGCCGTGACGACTTCGAGCTGTCGGAGAAGCGCGGCCCCGAGTGGACGGGGATGATCCCGGCGGGGTGGCGGCGGATCGCGGTGCTCGGCACGTCGAAGGACCGCTCGCGCTACTGGGAGATCGAGCCCGCCGAGGGCGAGAGCGTGCTGCACTTCGAGGGCTTCTACCTGCGCGGCGGCTTCCGCATCGTGGAGACCGTGAGCACGTCGCCGAGGGCCGTGGCGGCGTTCAAGGACTTCCAGCCGCGATGAGCGCGGGCAGGCGCGGCGAGCGCGCGACGCGGGCGCGCGGCGAGCGCGCGACGCGGGTGCGCGGTGAACGCTCGGCGCGGTCGCCGGATCAGAAGCGGGCCTGGAAGCTCGTGCCGAGGCCGAGGAAGTCGGGGTTCACGAAGGTGCGCAGGGCCACGGTGCCCTCGGAGGGATCGCGCTCCATGAAGGTGCCGTTGTTGTCACGCACATAGTGAGCCCACGCCACCGCGGAGAGGATGTTGCTGATATCCCACTTGAGGCTCGCGCGGAGCTGGAAGATCGGGGTGGCGGAGGTGTTGAAGGGGAGGATCGACACATTGCCCTGCTCCCGGACGACGGACGTGCGCGCGATCACCGCGCTCATGGCGTCGATGGACATCGTCCTGAAGGCGGCGGGGAACTGCAGGCCCACGCCGAGGCCGGGCGTGAGCCGCGCGGACGCGAGGTGGTAATCGGCCGCGAGCGCGAAGAACAGCTCGTCGGCCGTCGATGTCTGGGCGGTCTTCGGGATCGTCTGGAAGGGGATGAAGCTCGGCTGGTTGCGCAGCACGAACGGCAGGTCGCGGTAGACGCCCGTGACGCTCGCGCGCGCGTACCCGGACTTGACGACCGCCTGGAGGGCGCCGGCGCGTGCCGGCTGGTGGGTGGTGGCGCCGGCAGATTCGAAGTCCTTGAGGTTCTGGAAGAGGTTCGTCGCCTCGAGGATCACCGCCCATGTCGTCTTGCCCGGCGCGTACGCCTCGGGCTTGAAGAGGATCTGCGGCTTGTCGGGGTCGTTGCGATAGAGGAGAAAGTCGATCGACTGCGGGATGGGCTCGTTCCTGGCGTGGGCGACGATCCGGGCCGAGGCGCCGTAGGTGTAGACCGGGTCGCCGGCGACGTCGGGCAAGTCGAAGCGGCCCTGCTGGAAGTAGCCGGCGCCGAGGTCGAGGTGAACGTGGGGGTGGAGATCGGCCTCCCCGCCAAGGAGAAAGCCGTAGTTGGTCTGAGCGATCGGGATCTCCTGGGTCTCGCTCGTGCCGGGGGTGAGCACCTCCTGGACCTGGGTGAGGCTCGCGATCTTGAACCCCGCGTACACGCTGAACCGGTCGGCATCGAGCTGGACCTTCGCGCCGGGCGCGGGTCCGATGCTGCGCGGGAAGATGGACTGGTTGATGGAGGCGTTCGTCCCGCCCCACGAGATCTCGTAGAGATAGCCGAGGCGAAACCGGTCCGTGTCGATGGGCCAGAGCGTGACACCGACGCCGGTCTTCCCCTCTGCCCTGCCGCCTATGTGATAGAAGGCGCGAATGAACGATCCGGCGTCGTAAAACGCCTGATTGAGGTTGTTGTTGTTCCTCGACAGCGCGGCGAGATCGACGCGCAGGACGACCGAAGCCTCGGTGTCCAGCCGCGCGATGAACCCCGGCATCTTCTTGTAGAGCGCGAGGTGCGTCAGGTTCTCGCGCCCGCTGAAGCGGGAGTTGAGGTTGTCGAAGAAGAGCCGGTATCGCTTCCGATCGCCGACGCTGAGGTTGGGCGAGAGCGGCTGCACCTGGCCCGTGTCGTGGAGCAGGTCGTCGTCGCCGAGCGTCCACGTGAGGCGCGTGTCCATCGCGTCCCCCGCGCGGACGGGCGGCTCGGCGGCCGCTGGCGAGAGGTAGGGTTCGATCCGCGGGAGGGTTGGGGCAACGGGGGCGGGGGCGGGCTGCGAGATCGGAGGCGGCGCGGCGGGCGCCGGGGCCGGCGCGGCCTGGTCCGAGCCTGGCGCGTCCGGCGCCGGGGCCGGCGCGGCCTGGTCCGGGCCCGGCGCCGCCGGCGCTGGCGGCGGCTGCGGCTGGCCCAGCGCCGGCGGCGCGAGCGTGAACAGCAAGGCCGCGGAGGCAGCAGGGGCGAGGAGCGCGCTTCGGTGCATGGCGGGCGGTGGATTTCCTGGGCCTGGGTGTTCCGGCGGGCGCGGCGCGGCCGCGGCGGAGGCGAGGAGGTGGCTAGTTGGTCTCCGCGTCGTCGTCGTCGAGGCTGCGCGTCCGGACGCAGGACTCCTTCGAGGGCTTCGTGGCGGGCGCGCAGCCGGGCGCCCGGCAGACGAGGTCGTCCGGGCAGCGGGCCTCGATCGTCCAGTTCAGCGAGCCGCCCGAGAAGCTCCGGAGCGTGCCAGTCACCGCGTCGATCACCTCGCCCCGGTGCGACGGCGGATCGAAGGCGCTCACCGTGCCCGTCTGGATCTGGATCCTGCTCGACCCGTCCGTGATCTTGTAGTTGCCGCGCGCGGCGTAGCTCGTCCACTCGCTGCACTCGGGGTCGTCCGAGCACGCGTTCGCGCAGCTCCTCTCGGCCTGGCTGTCGAAATCGACCTGCCCGTCGCCGTTCAGATCGCAGTTCGACTGCTCCGCGGCGAAGACGTTGCCCCTCGCGGGCCTCGGACCGAAGCGCTCGCCGATGTGGAACCCCTCGACGCGCACGAGCCCGCTCTCGAGGCGCTCCATGGCCAGGTCGCCGGCGATCGTCGGCCCGTCGAGCACCGTCGGCTCCGGGACCAGGCACTCCGCTCCTCCCTGCGCGCGCGCGATCTCGTACGAAGGGAACGAGAGCTGGGTGAAGCCGAAGAACTCGTCGACGGTGCCCGCCAGGTACTCGAGCCGATCGCAGACACGCAGGTTGGCAGGCGTGTTGAAATTGTACGCGAAGAGGTGGTTGAAGCCGCTGGCCTGGCCGGCCAGATCGGTGACGTAGAAGCCGTCGCTCGAGACCCGCGTGACGACGACCTGCTGGGGAGCCGCGGTGTCGATCCGCATCGCTTCGGACGGGTAGGGCGTCGCCGAGCCGCCGCCCTGCACGTCGGCGATGCGCGGCAAGGCGTAGGCGATTGGCTTCGAGACACCGGCGCTGAAGGAGCCGCCCTCCTCGGTGTCGTCGTCCGCGAAGGCGCACCCGGGATCGGCGGGGAAATCGACGAGCGCGTCGCCGGGCGCGTCGTCGTTGACGCCGTTGGCGCACGCGGGGCGGTCGCCCCGGGACGCGGGCCGGTAGCCGAGGTCCTCGACCCACAGCCGGATGGGCCCGTAGACGGCCGTCACGCGGGCGCTCCCCTCGGCGACGCCGTCCCGCAGGCGGATGTTGCGGCCGACCGCGACGCCCTCGCCGGCCGCCTCGACGTCGAGCACCGCCCCGGGATCGACGCTCAGCCTGACCATGCCGTCGAAGGGCGTCCGCCGGCCGGCAGCGTCGCGCGCCTCGATCCTGAACGACCAGGTGTCCACCGTGTCGCCGCGGTTGGCCGGCAGCGGCGCGTCGGCGGAGGGGGGCGCTTCCCCGTTCACCTGCACGACCTGGACCCAGAAGCTCGAGACGCCCCGGGGCGGCCCGCCGTCGCTGCCGCACCCGGCGAGCGCGGCGGCCGCGAGCGCCGCCCAGCGCCTCGCCCGCGGCGTCACTGGCCCACCATCCGCAAGCGGCCGTCGGAGAAGTTGCCGAGCCGCCGGTCGACGCACGCGAGGTACTTGCACTGCTCGCCCGCGGCGCTGCACGGGGCGAGCGCGCTCTCGCACTGCTCCCGCACCCAGTCGGTCGGCGCCTCGGCGCAGACGTCGCGCTGGTAGGCGGCGACGTCATCGCGGCAACGCGCGAGCACACACGCGCCCCGGGAGCACGGCGCCTCGCCGGTCTTGCACGCCTGCCCCTCGACCACCGACTCGGGGCACGCGCAGACGAAGCCCTCGCCCGCGCCCGCGCAGTCGGCGTCCCGCTGGCACGACGCGAGCTCGCCGCGCCCGTCCGCGCCGCACGGGCTGCCCGCGCGGATGGCGTCGATCAGCGCGTCGCGCTGCTGCACCTGGGTGTCGAGCTGCGTCGTGTTGCGCTGGAGCACGCGGAACCCGCTGCCGCCCTGGGCGAGGTAGCTCGACGTCGCGAGCTCGTAGGTCGCGATCGGATCGAGCGGCTGCCAGCAGCGCCTCGCCTCGACGTCGCAGCTGCCCACCTCGCCGCCCGGGCAGTCGGCGTCGCCGTTCGGGCACGCGATCGCCGGCTGGCGCGCGCCGATGTACACGTGGGTCGCGACGCCGGACGCGGCGCCGTCGGCCGAGCGCGCGGCGCAGTCGATGACGACCCGCGCGCCCGCGATCTGCGCCTGCGAGACGCACCCGCGGCCGCTCGATCGGCGCGCCACGAAGTCGAAGAGCTCCTGCACCTCGAGGCCGGAGAGCTGCAACTTCGAGATCGAGTTGTCGAAGGGGAAGACGTTGAACATCTGCTCGACCGTCACCGGGCCGGGCACGAGGTCGGCGCGGATGCCCGTCGTGTTCGTGAGCGCGAAATCGGTCTGGATGCCGAGGCGCAGCCACATCGCCCCGGCGATGAGGTTGCCGAGCGGCGAGTCGCCGCCGCTCGCCGAGGCGCGGCGGGAGCCGCCCGGCGCGTAGCCGACAAGGAGATCGAGGTTCGCGAGCGCGTCGAGCCCCTGCGCGTACGGCTCGAGCACCGAGGCGACGATCGGATCGGCGGGCACGCCCTCGGTCACCGGGAAGAGCTCGTACCGGTCCGAGAGCACCTCGAAGCCGTTCAGCGGGTCGTAGCCGCCCCCGAGCTCGGAGGCGTCCCTGGACAGCACGAGGTCGAGCCGCCCGACGAACTTCGCGAACGCGCCGGAGTGCGCGAGCAGCACGTCGCGCGGCGCGCAGTAACGCCGGCGCTTCGCGCCCTCCCCGGGCGAGCGCTCGTCGTTCAGGAGGATGTAGTGGCGCTGCTCCTCGTCGTCGTAGTACCGCGAGCAGTCGCGGACGCGCTTCGGCGGCTGGAGGACGACGTGGTTGTGCCCGCCGAGCACGACGTCGATGCCCGTCGTGGTCTCGATCATCCGCTCGTCGCCGTCGAGGCCGAGGTGGGTGACGAAGACGATGACATCCACCGTGGGGCGGAGCAGGTCGACGTAGAACTGGGCGACCTCGGTCGTGTTCAGCGGGGTGACGCCGAGCCGGTTCGGCGCCTCGAAGATCGACGTCAGGCTGGAGAGGTTGCCCATGCCGACGACGCCGACCTTGAGGCCCTCGAGGTCGAAGACCGTGAACGGCTGCAGGATGGCGCCGAGCGGCGAGGCGCCGGGCTGCGCTGGGTCCTCGAGCTGGTAGTTCGCCGCGAGGACGGGGAAGCCGGCGTTCTGCTGGAGCTGGATACCGAGGTTCAGCGCGCCGCGGTCGAACTCGTGGTTGGCGACGATCATCGCGTCGACGCCCATGGCGCCGAGGGCGCGGATCTCCGCCTCTCCCGAGTAGAAGTTGAAGATCGGCGCCCCCTGGAAGCAGTCGCCGCCGTCGAGGTGAAGCGCGCGCGACGACCGTGCGCGCTCGCGCCCGAGGAGATGGGACATGCGCGCGGCGCCGCCGACGTTCGCGATCGAGGCCGCCGCGCCGAGGCCGAGCCCCGCGTCCACCTGGCCGAGCTGCAGGTTGTACGGGAAGAGCCGCGAGTGGATGTCCGACGTGTGGAGCAGCGTCAGGTGCACCTGCCCGACGAGCCGCGTCGGCGGCGCCTCCTCCTCGCAGCCCGCCGCGCACAGGCCGAGCGCCACAGCGCAGGCGGCCAGCGCGCGCGCCACGCCGGACGCGACCGGCACCGCGGGCGCCGGCCCCACCGCACCCAGCGCGCCGCTCACCGGGTGGCGCGCTCTCCCGTGAGCAGGTCGTAGAGGTCCGGCGCGAACGCGGCGGCGACGCAGCACTCGACCTCCTCCGCCGTCGCGCAGGCGAGCGCCTCCGCCGCGACCGCCTCGGCCTCGGCGACCGTGATGCGCCGGAGCGTCTCCTTGATCTCCGGGATCGCCGCCGCCTCCATCGAGAAGTCGCGGAGGCCGAGGCCGAGCAGCAGCAGGGCGGCGAGCGGATCGCTCGCCATCGCCCCGCAGAGGGACACCGGCCTGCCGAAGTCCTGACCTGCCTGGATCACCTTCGTGATCAGCCGCAGGATCGACGGATCGAACGGCGAGGCCAGGTAGGCCAGCGAGCGGCTGGTCCGGTCGACCGCGAGCGCGTACTGGATGAGATCGTTCGTCCCGAGGCTCAGGAACGCGGCCTCGCGCGCGAAATGGTCGACCATGACCGCCGCCGAGGGCACCTCGATCATCACGCCGAGCGGGATCTCGTCGGCGCACGCCTGGCCGCGGGCGCGCACCTGCTCCTGCGCGCGGTGCAGCAGCGCGCGCACCTGCCGGAGCTCGCCGAGGCCTGCGACCATGGGGATCATGATCCGCACGTCGCCGTAGGCGGAGGCGCGCACCATGGCGCGGAGGTGCTCGAGGAAGACGTCGGGGCGAGAGAGCGCGAGCCGGACCGCGCGGAGGCCGAGCATCGGGTTCATCTCGGGGGGCACCTGGAACGTGGAGACGAACTTGTCGCCGCCGATGTCGAACGTGCGCAGCGTGACCGGCTTCGGGCGGAGCGCCTCGACGACCGCGCGGAAGATCTCGAACTGCTGGTCCTCCGAGGGCGGGGACGTGCGGTCGATGTAGAGGAACTCGGTCCGGTAGAGGCCGATGCCGTCGGCGCCCTGGTCGCGCGCGAGGATCGCCTCGGCCGGGAGCTCGACGTTCGCCCGGAGCGACACCTTGACGCCGTCCTTCGACTGGGCGGCCCGGTGCCTGGACTCCGAGAGCTCCTTGCCGAGCGCGACGTAGCGCTCGGCGCGGGCGCGCGCGTCCGCGAGCTCGGCGGGGCCGGGGCGGACGACGACCGTGCCGCGCAGCCCGTCGATCACCACGATGTCGCCCGTGATCACGCGCTGCAGCACGTCGCTGACGCCGACCACGGCCGGGATCTCCAGCGCGCGCGCCATGATGGAGGTGTGGCTCGTGCGGGTGCCGACCTCGGTGACGAAGCCGACGACCGGCTCGTCGACCATCGCCGCGGTGTCGGCCGGCGACAGGTCGTGCGCGATGAGGATCGTCGGCCCGGAGAAGCGCGGGAGCGCCGCGCCGAACGTCGCCGGCATGGCGATCGAGTTCTGCAGCTCGATCAGGCTGCGCGTGGAGAGGGGCGAGGTGTCGCGCGAGGACGGCGGCTCCTGGGGCGGGAGGCTGAACGCGCGCAGGAGGCGCTCGCCGACGAACAGGACGTCGTGGCTGCGCTCGCGCAGGTACGGGTCGTCCAGCGCGGCGAAGCGGCCGGCGATCGCCTCGCACGCGGTCGCCACCGCCCACTCGGCGCAGCGGCGCTCCTCGATGACCTGGCGCTTCACGGCGTCGGCGAGCGCCTCGTCGCCGAGCATCAGCAGGTAGGCTTCGAGGATCGACGCCTCGGCGCGGTGGTCGCCGATGCGCTTCGCCATGTCGCGCAGCTCGTCCTGCGCGCGCTCGACCGCGGCCTCGAAGCGCTCGAGCTCCGCCGCGATCTCGCCGGAGCCGACGCGGCGGCGCGGGTGGTTCGTCCGGTGCCCGCCCATCACGACGGCCGCGCCGATCGCGACCCCGGGGGACCCAGAGATGCCCCGCAGCGTCTCCGTCCGGGCGCCGGGCGGCATCGAGTCGACCCGGGCGCCGGGCGCCGCCGAGCCGCTCCGGACGGCGTCCGCCGGGGCGGGATGCTCGTCCGGGGCGTCCGACGAGAGCGCGCTCGGGCCGCGCGTCACTCGTGCTCTCCGAAGCGCCCGGCGATCAGCTCGCCGATGGCGGAGACGGCGTCGGCGGCCTGATCGCCCGTCGCGCTCACCTCGATCTGGGTGCCCATCGACCCGCAGAGCAGGAGCACGCCCATCACGCTCTTCGCGTTGGCCGCCTGCCCGTCCGGCCCGGTCAGCGAGATCTCGCAGTCGTAGCGCCCCGCGAGCTGCACGAGCTTCGTCGCGGCGCGCGCGTGGAGCCCGCGCACATTGATGATGGTGAACCGCCTCGTTACCGCCTCGGTCGTCACCGCTCGCCCCCCGTCACGCTCGTGTCCGACGCCGGGCGAGGCTCCGACGGGGTCGCTCCCGGCTGCGCCAGCCGGAGATCCACGCCGGGCGCCCCGGCCATGCCCTCTCCCACCCCCGAGGGTACACCACTCGTGCTCACCCGGGCGACGTCCCGGTGCACGACCGTGATGGGGAGCCCCGTCTTCCGCCGCAGGCTGTCGCTGAGCGCGTTGGTGAGCACGACGGAGCGGTGCCGGCCGCCGGTGCATCCGATGCCGACGGTGAGGTAGCTCTTTCCTTCGCTGGCGTAGCGCGGCATGCAGAACGAGAGGAGCTGCTCTGTCCTGCAGATGAACTCGAGGGCATCCGGGTTCTTCAGGATGTACTCCCGCACCGGCTCGTCGTTCCCCGTGAGCTCGCGGAGGCCGTGGACGAAATACGGGTTGTCGAGGAAGCGGACGTCGAAGAGCAGATCGGCGTCGAGCGGGATGCCGTACTTGTAACCGAACGAGACGAACCGGGTGGACATCCGGGGCACCTCGACCTTCGCGGGGCGCAGCCGCTCGATGACGACGCGGCGCAGGTCGTGCGTCGACAGCCGGGTCGTGTCGAGCTCGATGGTCGCCCTGGCCCGCAGCGACGCGAGCCGCTCGCGCTCCAAGAGGACGCCGTCGAGCATCGCGATGGCGCCGCTGCCGCCGGTCGTCAGCGGGTGCGGGCGCCGCGTCTCGCTGAAGCGCCGGAGCAGCGTCTCGTCCGAGGCGTCGAGGAAGAGGATCACCACGTCCCGTCCGGTCCGTATCGAGTCGAGCGCCGCCGTGGCGCCCGCCAGGAAGGAGCCCACCCGGACGTCGATGCCGAGCCCGATCCGGGTGATCCCGCCCGACTCGCACGCCTCGACCGCCGGCTGCACGAGCGACGTGGGCAGGTTGTCCACGCAGAAGAAGCCGAGGTCCTCCAGGGCGTGGAGCGCCGTCGACTTGCCCGCGCCGGAGAGGCCCGTGACGACGACGACGCGCCCCGGCGCCCCGTCGGGCCCGTGCAGGCCGTGCTGCTGCTGCTGCTGATCGCCTCCGTTGCTCACCCTCGCCTCCTCGGCCGCGGCAGGCTCACGGACGACTCCGTGGGGCTGAACCCGGAGCTCGGGCGATCAAGGGGCGGCCTGCCCCGATCCGCGGGCGGCCGGAAGGCGCTGCTCGGGGGGTTCGGCGCGTCCAGGCCGCGGCCGGGCGGCGGCGGTGGCGGCGGCCGGGGCGGTCCGGGCGGCGCGGCGCTCCGCGAGGCGCCTTCCTCCGCGAGCCTCGCCGGCGGCGGGATCGACGACTCCTCCGGCGAGCGCTCGCGGAGCAGCTCGCCCTCGACGTTGCCGAAGAACTCGCGGGCCGCGTGGAACCCGGCGTTCTTCAGGAGCTCGTTGCGGGCGGCGACCTCGAGGATCGACGCCATGTCGCGGCCCGGGCGCACCGGGATGACGAGCTCCCGGATCTTCACGCCGAGGATGGTGTGGTACCGCTCGTCCAGCCCGAGGCGATCGTACTCGGTGTCCCTCGACCACTCGACCAGCTTCACCACGACGTCGATCCGCTTGCGCTCGCGGATCGACGTGACGCCGAAGAGGTCCTTCACGTTGAGGATGCCGAGGCCACGCACCTCGAGGTGGTACCGGAGGAGCTCCGCCGGGGCGCCGAAGACCATGCCGGGAGGGCGGTAATCGCACTCCACGGCGTCGTCGGCGACGAGCCGGTGGCCGCGCATCACGAGATCGAGCGCGCACTCGCTCTTGCCGATCGCGCTCGACCCCATGAGAAGGAGGCCCACGCCGAAGACGTCGACGAGCACGCCGTGCAGCCGCAGCCGCGGCGCCAGGCGATCGTCGAGCAGCGCGTGCAGCGCGGTGATCGTGGCGCTCGACCGCACCGCCGAGACGACGAGCGGCGTCCCGCTCTCCTCGGCGCACTGCGCGAGCTCCGGCACAGGGACGAACCCGATGCCGGAGCCGTTCGCCTCGAACGGCTGGTCGCCCTGCGTGAGGATGACGCAGCACAGGCCGAGCTCGAAGAAGCCGCGCAGCGACAGGAGCCGGTCCTCGCGGGAGAGCTTGTGGAGGAACGAGAGCTCGGTCTGCCCGAGGATCTGCACCCGCGTCGGGACGATGCCGTGGAAGTGGCCGACGAGCGCGAGCCCGGACTTCTGGATGCGGGTGTTCATGATGGGCCGGTCGAGGCCCGCGGCGCCGGCGATGAGCGTGAGGTCGATGCCGAGCCCCTCGTCGGCCATCAGGCTCCGCACCGCGATCGCGGGGCGGTCCGCCCGGCCACCGCGGGTCGAGGGGGGCATCCGGCCGCCCCCTTCCCCTTCCTGTCCGCCGCTGCGCGGGCCGCTCATGACACCGACCTCCCTTCCTCGGCGGCGATGAGCTCGAACGCCGCGCGCCCGGTCGAGGCGCCGAGCAGCCGCCGCCTGAACGTCTCGTCCCGCAGCAGGCGGGAGATGCGCGCCAGCGTCTTGAGGTGCTCGCCCGTGGCGCGCTTCGGCCCGATCACGGCGACGAGGATGGACACCGGCGCCCCGTCGATCGCGTCGAAGTCGATCGGCTTCGGGCAGATCAGGACCGCGCCGATCAGCCGATCGACGCCCTCCATCGCGCCGTGGGGGATGGCCACGCCGCTCCCGACGCCGGTGGACTGCAGGCGCTCGCGCTCGCCGAGCACCCGCTCGATCTCATCGGCCTTGACCCCCGGCTGTCCTGCCGCGAGCAGGGCGGCGAGCCGGCGGAGCGCGTCCGTCTTGGAGCGGACGACCCCCTCCTGCTCGCTGGCGACGGATACCTGGTGCGCGGTCAAGATGTCGCGGACTTGCATGCTGATTTCGGCGCTCGGGCGAGGTGAGAGGGCTCTGGAACGGCGCACGTGGCACGGTCGGCGCGGCGCTCGGCCAGGGCCAAGCGAGCCGATGTGGCCATCGTACCCCGGGGACTTCGGGCACGCGACTCAAGGACGCTATCGCGACGAGCGGCCCTGGAGGGAGCGTTCTTCGCGTTACTTCACGTCGCGATCGCTGGGCGACCGCCGCGCCGCTCCAGGCAGGCCCCCCGGCAGGTTGGGCATGCGCACGGGTGAGCTGATGGAGACGAGCGCGCGTCACAGCCGCGCCCGCCGCGCCCGCCGCGCCCGCCGCGCTCGTCGCGGCGACGCGCGCGGCGGCTCACGCGGAGGGAGCGCGCCGCCTCGCCCGCGACCGGCGGCTCAGAGGATGGGAGCACGCCGCGCCGGCGGGCGCGGCTGCCCTCGCTCCGGTTCGCGCGTCGCGCGTCGCCGAGGCGCGACGCGCGCGGCGGCTCAGGATCGGGTGCGTCCCGTCGCGGCCACCGCCTCGCGCTCCACCTCGACGGCGTACTCGCCGGCGCTCGTGCCGCCGCGCTTCCGCGCGATGGTGTGACCCTTCCCATCCCGGATCTGCCGCTCGAGCTTGTCGTGGACCATGTCGATCGACGCGTACATGTCCTCACCCCGCTCGGTCGCATGGAAGGCTAGACTGCCGGAGGAGAGGCGAACGTCGGCGACGTGCGTCAGACCCTCGACGGAGAGGGTGACCTGCGCCGTCATCGCCTGCCTAAGGAACTTCTGGAGCTTGGCCACCTTCTCATGGGCGTAATTCTTCACGGCGTCGGTACCCACCATATGGCGGAACGTGATCGTGATGTTCATCGGGTCCAGCCTTCCTTCCCTGATGCGTAGATGAAACAATCGACTACGGCTACAGAGCACCCCTCCATCTCCATCGTAACACTGATGTAGAGCTCTGGTCTTCACTCAACGGCGCAGCGCTTTCGTTTTGTTTGGCGCCGTTCCGCTTCTGCGTTTCTCGCCCCGGGTTGCCACCTCTCGCGCACCTCGTCGTGCCCGCGCGTCACCGTGGTTTGCCGCGCTGCGTCCTGCGCGGCCAGCGCGCCTCCTCTTCAACAAGTTCAACAAGCCTTGGCACGCCCCGCTTGTTCCAGCGCCCGGCGCACCGTGTGCGGGGCGTGGCCCGAGGTCAGCGCGATCTCGCCGATCGTGGGTGTGCGCCCGAGCTCGGTCGCGAGCCGCCTCGCGCTCGCGAGGACGGCGCGGAGCACCTCGACATCGCCCCGATCGAGCGGCTCGGCGACGCGGAGGCCCTCGGACTCGAGCCGGTCGATGATGTACTCGACCTCCTCGTACGAGACCGCCCGGCGGTCGACGACTTCGGCGATGTCGTTGAGGTCCACCCGACCGGTCGACCGATGGCGTGTAAGGAGCTCCTGGATCATGTCGTCGATGACAGGCGGCACGGCGCTAGCGTGCCACCTTCGCGCAGGCCGCGCACGCGCCCGCGCGGGCGAAAGCGGGTCCGAGAGCCGAGCGCGAGACCGAGCTGATCGAGCGCCTCGGTGCCGCGCTGCCCGGCCCTCCCCGCGGCCTCGCCGCGCGGAGCCTGGCCAGCCGGCTCGCCCGGCGCGGGCCCGCCGCCGCATCACACCTCCTCATCACGGCGCGCCACGGTGGACCGCACCTCACCTCGTGTCGCCACGCTCGCCACGCTCGACGTCTTCATCTGTTCAGCGATGTTTCCGCCTGGATGCGCGATGCATGATAGAAATGGACGCGTCATCGGGCGGATACACATCAGGAGATCTTCCATGCGCTGGGCCCCTCCCGAATCGCGATCGCGCTATGCGATCCGCGACCATATCGAAGCAAACCTGGATCCGGTCGAGGATCATCAGGAGATCGCATTTCTCTCGACGTGCTATGATTTCCCGTGGGACACGCAGCGCGCCCTCGAGCTCGCGCTGTTCCGTGTCTTCGGGATCGCCAAGGGCACACCTCTCCTGGTGCAGACAGGGGAGTTCCTCCAGCGCGCCCAGAAGCGCTACGACGACACCGTCCTCATCCTCTCCGAGATGCTGGAGAACGGATACGACAGCGAGCGCGGCCGGGCGGCGCTGCGGCGCATGAACCGGCAGCACGGGCGTTACGCCATCCCGAACGACGAGTACCTGTACACGCTGTCGACGTTCATCTTCGAGCCCATCCGCTGGAACGAGCGCTTCGCCTGGCGCGCGCTGCTCGACAAGGAGAAGCTCGCGGCCTACCACTACTGGAAGCAGGTCGGGACGCTGATGAACATCAAGGATATCCCGCCGAGCTACGAGGCGTTCGAGCGGTTCAACCTCGATTACGAGGCGGAGCACCTGCGGTTCTCGGAGGACAACCGGAAGCTCGCCGTCGCGACGCGGGATCTCGTGCTGGGCTGGGCGCTGCCGAGAGCGCTATGGCCGCTCGGGGCGCCGGTCATCCATGCGATGATCGATGATCGCATGCTCGACGCCGTCGGGCTGCCGCGGCCTCCGCCCGGGCTGCGCAACCTCGTGCAGGCGGCGCTCCGCGCGCGCGGCCCGCTCTTGCGGGCCATGCCGCGCCGGCGCTCGCCGCGCCTGCTCACTCGGCTGAGGAACCGCACCTACCCGGACGGCTACCGTATCGAGGATCTCGGCGCGCGGTGACCAGCGCAGCTCCACGGGCCGGCGAGCCCAGGCGCCGCGCCGGGCGAGCGGCTGCCTATCGGCTCAAGGCTGCCTGCCGGCTCAAGGCTGTCTACCGGCTCAAGGCTGCCCGCCGGCTCAAGGCTGCCCGCCGGCTCAAGGCAGCTGGCGCCGCAGGAACTTGAGCGCCTCCCGGGCAGCGCGGTTCACCGGCTCGTAGACGTCCGGGGTCGTCCTGAGCGGCGCGCCGATCGGCTCGCCCGGGCGGACGCCGAGGATGCGCTCGACGTCCTCCAGGAGCGACTGCATCGAGTCGTAGCGGTTCCCCGGGGCCTTGCGGAGCGCGGTGGCGACAAGCGCCTCGAGGCGCCGATCGATGCCGGGCCGGATCGAGCTGAGCCGGGGGGCCGGGGTGCAGGCGTGCTGGGCGACGACCACCACGTCGTCTGGCGAGGAGAACGGCAGCTGGCCGGCGAGCATGCGGAACATGGTGACGCCGAGGGCATAGATGTCGGTGCGGCCGTCGATGGGATCGGCGAGGGCCTGCTCCGGGGCCATGTAGGGGACCGTGCCCAGCACGAGACCGGCGGCGGTGGTGGGGCCCGTCTTCAGCTTCGCGAAGCCGAAATCCATCATCTTGAGCACGCGCGGGCCGCCCGCGGCGCGGACGAGGAACAGGTTGTCCGGCTTCACGTCGCGGTGGATGACGCCGGCCGCGTGCGCCGAGGCGAGCGCCGACGCCGCCTGCCGTATCAGCGGGAGCGCGACGGCCTCGCTCACGGCCACCTCGCGGCGGAGCAGGACGCCGAGCGACTCGCCGGTGAGCAGCTCGAGCACGATGAACGGGGACCCGTCCTTGCGCTCGCCCGCGTCGAGGACCCGGACGATGTTGGGGTGCCCGAGCTCGGCCGCCACCTCGAGCTCGCGGAGGAACCGCTCGCGCTGGCCCCGATCGGCGGCGAAGCTCCGGTTCAGGATCTTGATCGCGACCTGCTCCTTCGTGCGGCTGTCCGCCGCGAGGTACACGCGCGACATGCCGCCGGCGCCGATGAAGCCCTGGATCACATAGCGATCCTCGAGGACGGCGCCGAACTGCCGCGTCGGCTGCGCCGGCGGCGGCGCGGCCGACAGCGACTGGACGAGGCGCGCGCCGTCGTCGGGGCAGAAGCCGTACGAGCGATCGGTGTACGCGCGGTGGCAGCGCGGGCAAATCATGGGACCCGGGTCATGATGGCGGCGGGGGCGGGGATCCTCAAGGGACTTGCGGGCGGGCGGCGCGCGGCGCCGCTCCCGGCGAGGTGGATCGCGGCGCGCACCTCGGCTATGCGTGCGCCTTTCCTCGTCGACGCGACGATTCACCCCGAGATCGAGAGACAGCCCGTGACCTCACAGAAGCACCCTGCGACCCTCATCCCTGGCGACGGCATCGGCCCCGAGATCGTGGACGCGACGCTGCGCGCCCTCGACGCGCTCGGCGCGCCTTTTGAATGGGAGACGTGCGTGGCCGGCATGGCCGGCGTCAAGGAGGCGGGCGACCCGCTGCCGCGGGCCACGCTCGACAGCATCCACCGCACGCAGCTCGCGCTCAAGGGGCCGCTCGAGACGCCGATCGGCGGCGGGTACCGCTCGTCCAACGTGCGCCTTCGGCAGGAGTTCAAGCTGTTCGCCAACGTGCGCCCCGCGCGGACGCTGATCCCGGGCGGCCGCTTCGAGAACATCGACATCGTGCTCGTGCGGGAGAACCTCGAGGGCCTCTACGTGGGCTTCGAGCACTACATCCCGATCGGCAGCGACGAGCACGCGGTGGCGATCGGCTCCGGCGTGAACACCCGGGTCGGCTCGCGCCGCATTGCCGAGTTCGCCTACGACTACGCGGAGAAGCACGGCCGCAAGAAGGTCACCATCGTCCACAAGGCGAACATCATGAAGGCGCTCACGGGCCTCTTCCTGGAGACGTCGCGCGAGGTGAGCAAGGGCTACGAGGGCCGCGTGGCGACCGACGAGCGGATCGTGGACGCATGCGCGATGCAGCTCGTGCTGAACCCGTGGCAGTTCGACGTCATCGTCACGACGAACCTCTTCGGGGACATCCTCTCGGACGAGATCGCGGGCCTCATCGGCGGCCTCGGCATGGCGCCGGGGGCGAACATCGGCCAGCACGCCGCGATCTTCGAGGCGGTGCACGGCTCGGCGCCGGACATCGCCGGCAAGGGCGTGGCGAACCCGATCGCGCTCATGCTCGCCGCCGCGATGATGCTCGACCACGTGGGCCACCGGGAGCTCGCCGTCCGCCTGCGCGCCGGCATCGACGGGGCGCTGAACCAGGACGGGGTCCGCACCCGCGATCTCGGCGGCAAGGCGGACACGAAGGCGCTCACCGACGCCATCGTGGCCCGCATCAAGAACGGCTGAGCGGGCGACGTCATCACGGCTGATCTCGCGCCTTCGCCGCGGCGCAGGCCGCGGTGGCCCGCGGGGTCAGCCGCCGCGCGAGAGCGGGAGCGTGAAGTGGAAGGACGTCGTCTCGTCCGGCTCGCTCTGCGCCCAGATCCTGCCTCCGTGCGCCTCGACGATGCCCTTGCAGATGTAGAGCCCGAGGCCCGTGCCGGGCGGGCGGCTCCTCGATGGATCCGACGAGAGCCGCTGGAAGCGCTGGAACAGCCTCGGCAGCTCGTCCGGGGAGATCCCGGGCCCGCGGTTCTCGATGGCGACCTCGAGCTCGGCGTCGCGGAGAGAGAGCGTCACGCGGATCGGCGCGTCGGGGTCGCCGTACTTGGCGGCGTTGAGGAGGAGGTTTCCGAGCACCTGGTCCATGCGCGCCGCGTCCGCGTGGACGGGCGGCACGCCCTCGTCGGCGGTGAGCACGACGGCGCGGTCCGGCCGCTCCGCAGCCGCGAGCTCGACGGCGGCGTGGAGGAGGGCGCGCAGATCGGTCGGCCGCCGCTCGAGGGAGAAGCGCCGCGCCTCGAGCTTGGAGGCGTCGAGCAGGTCCCCGGTCATCCGCTCGAGCCGCTGGACGCTGGCGAGGATCTTCCCGCTCCACGCCTGGATCCTGGCGTCCTCGGATCGGCGCGACAGCATGCCCGCGCACGCGGCGATCGCGGTGAGCGGCTGCTTGAGATCGTGCGCCACGATGGAGAGCCATTCCTCGCGGAGCCGCTCGCGCTCCATGAAATGGGTGACGTCTTCGTAGCTGGCGATGGCCCCGAGGATCTCACCCTGGTCGTCGCGTACGGGGCCTGCGCTCACCACGACGGGGATGGTGCTCCCGTCGGCCCGCTGGAGGTACAGCTCGGCGCAGATCGTCCCCTCGCCGCGCGCCGCGCGGACGAGGGGCATCTCGTGGTGCGAGAGCGGCCGTCCGGTCGGCTCGCACAGGCGCGCGTACTGGGCGGCCCCGAACGCCGTGAGGGGGTGAGGGCCGGCGCAGAGCTGCTTGCAGCGGCGGCTCGCGACGAGCGAGTGTCGTCCGCGCTCATCGAAGACGGCGATGGCAACGGGGAAGTCCTCGATGATGCTGCGCAGCCACTGCTGCTCCGCCGCGAGCCGGTCCTCTGCCTCCCGGCGCGCGGTCTGGGCGTCCCGGAGGAGGGCCTCGGCGCGCTGCTGCGCCGGCGAGCTCGCGCCGCCAGCGTCGTCGAGCCCGCGGTGGTGGCGCTCGGTTCGCTGTTCGCCCTCGCGCTCGACGGACCCGAGGGCGAGGGCGAAGAGGGCGCCGAGCGCCTGGACGCGCGGGATGAGCTCGTGCGGGGGCGGGCTGCGTCCGCCGAAGGCGCAGGTGAGGACGCCCAGCGGCCGCCCGGCGCCGAGCAGGGGCGCGGCCAGAACCCAGCACGGCCTCAGGCAGGCGTCGATGGCGCGGACGTCGAAGAGGCGCTCGATGGCCGCCGCGTCCGCCGCGGTGTGCTCGATGCGGCAGCTCTCTGCGGCGCGCAGGACGAGGGACGGGGTGCTCGTGAGATCGTCGAGCGCGCCGGCGAGCGCGCCGGGCAGGCCGGAGGAGGCGAGCAGGCGGACGTGGAGCGCCCGCTCGGCCGGCGAGCGCGCCCCGTGGAGGAGCGCGATGTCGGCGCCGAGCAGCCGGACCGCCTGCTGGACGATGGTGTCGTGGATCTGCTGCGGGCCGAGCTTCCCGGCGAGCGCAGCGCATGCCTCGACGACCGCCTCTGCCAGCTGGGCCGCGGGAGCGAGCTCTCCGTTCGCGGCGGAGAGCTGGTCGTTCGCCGAGATCGTCGTCACGCGTCCCTCGAGGCCTTTGGCCTAGCACCTGCTGGCGGAGGTGCCGCTCGAGCGGACGGGCTGACGTACCGGTCGAGCGGAGCGGCCGAGCGGGCGGGGGCTCGCGTGTGTGGCTCTCATCGGGCGGGCGGGTCGAACCGGCGCTTTGCCCAGCTCACGAGCGGGCTGTTGTCCCGGGCCCGCACGGCGCCGGGCGCGCCGCGGCGCTTCCGCCAGTCGCCCTCGCGGACGCGCCGGCACCCGGCCGCCTGCTCCATCGAGAGGAGGTATGCCTGGGCTTCCCGCCCGCCGGCGAGGCGGATGGGGGCTCGCCGGTGCAAGATCGGGTGTCCCCGGTGGACGTCGAGCGCGGCGAGCGCGGCCGGCGCGATGGCGTAGAGCTCGCCGGTCACGGCGACGAGCCCGCCTTGGACGAGGGCGCCGGTCGTGCCCAGATCGACGAGCGCGTACTCGGGGGTCGTGGTCGCCTCTCCGAGCGGGCGGGCTGTCGCGAGCCATTCGTGCTGCTCCTCGCCCTTCATGAGGTTGTCGTAAACGAAGAGCACCATCTCATGGGTCGTCATTGGCGTGGTCCTCGGGATGGGCTCTGCCGCCCGGCTCCGACGCTCGCAAAGCGAGGGCGCGAGCGCAAGGCTGCTCGGAGCGACGCTGGCGAGCCGCGGCAAAACTGTAGCCCCAGAGGAATCTTGCACCTGCCCACCTCTGGAGAGCTGCGGTTCTTGTGGAGGACCCGCCAATTCCAAGGCGCATCCACCGCGATCGACAGTGTCCCATGCTCGCTTGACGCTCGCGTTCGATGAGAGTTCGAGCGCAATTTTACGCAGCAGCCCGATATTCACCTGCCCGGCGCGAATGCGGCTTTCATCCAGCCGAGCATTCCCCGTCTCGAGAGGCGACCTCGATCAACATCGATTCTCGATCAGCTCGTGTCGAAACGATGATCTTTATGGTCGCCGATTCCGTTGAGACGCCCGCGAGCCGACTCCACTCGCCGTGATTCGATAGATCTTGAACTGCCCGCCCTGATGCACCGGCCTTACCGGAAGACGCGCATCGACGTCGGGCCTCCTCGCTCCCCCTCCCCCCACCACCGTAGCGCCGGCGGGAGGGTCCACGCGGCGGGGGCGGGTGGGCGCGTCGAGCACCGACCGAGGTGCCATAAGGTCGCAGCGGGCTCCACGTCTCAGGCGCGCCTTGAGTGGCGCGCACCATAACGTCCCAGCCGGCATGGCCCGAAGGGAGACATGCCGGGTGGTGTTCTCAGCGCAAGCGCCTCGCCCCCTGTCTTGGCGGATGGCCGAGCGCCCACCCGCCCCCGCCGCGTGGACCCTCCCGCCGGCGCGGGCACCAGCTCGGGGCCTACCAGCTCACCAGGAACTGAAGCGTCTCCGCCCCCCGCACCTCGACCGAGATGGTCGGCTTGGCGCCGTACCCCATGACGAGCGCCTCGAAGTTCCCCAGCGGGTACTCCAGCGTACCGCGGTGGCTGCTGATGTCGATCTGCACCTCCGACGGCCCCAGCTGCCGCGCCCTGGCCAGCGGCCCCTTCACGAGCGCGCCAAGGCTGCCCGTGTAGCGCATCAGCGCGGCGCCCGGGTCGGTCGCCAGGTGCATCGTGATCCGGCCGAGCGCGCTTTCCCTGAAGGCCCCGACCTGCTGCCGCGCGAGGCGACGGTAGCCTTCCCGCGAGCTCCGGTTCGGGTGCGAGAGCCGCGCAGCCGCGTCGTAGAGGCGCAAGAAGTCGCGCGTCGGATAGTCCGAGAACGGCAGGTAGAGCCCGCCCCTCGGCGGGCTCGACAGCGTCGACACCACCTGCGCGAAACGCTCCCCGAGCGTCGCCGCCAGCGCGTTGAAGAACATCCCCTTCATCGCGTAGGACTCGGGGACCCCCGCCACCACGGCGTCGATGTCGATGTTGCCGAGGAGCGGATCGGAAGGACGCACCTCGAACGAAGCTCCGTTCGGCCCGACAAGCAGCCCCTCCGTGGACGGTGCGCTCGGCGGCGCGACGCTTCGGGTCACGGCGCGCATGACACCGCTCTTGGGGATGGGCGTCTCGTTCGCTTGCCGGCGCTGGTCGCTGCGGACCTCTTTCATAGGGAGCTCGCCGCAAAAAAAAGACTCAACACAAAGGCCGCTTGCGGCAACCACCGCAGCGAAGGGCACACGATCCACCTAGCAACGGCCATGCCGACCGCTCACTGAACGAGTCACCGCGTGAACAAGGGGTTCATGCCAGATTTCCCTTGCATGGATGAAACGCTGGTTCAGCGGTGCAACCGCGCGGAGACAACCGGGACGGTGTTCATCTTCGCTCAGGCCGCTCCACGCGTTTGCTGCGGCACACACCCGCCAGCGCCCCGAGCGGAAGGAACACCGCGTCAACGCGCCGTGAGGCCCGCGTCAATATGCCTCGAGGCTCGCCTCGATGTGCCTTGAGATTCGCATCGATACGCCCCGAAACTCGCCTCGACGCGCCGTGAGGCTCGCCTTGACGCACCGGGAGCGCCGAGCTCGCGGAGAGCTCCGCGCTCGCCACGGACGCACCTCGGCCCTGAAGAACCGTCGAGCAGCGGCGAGCATCGCGTGCGCCTGCCCACGATGAACCGGGTGGGCGTCGAGGTGGACCTGCGCGCTCCCCACGCGCTCGACCTGGACGTGGGACGCGTGCAGAAGCCGCACTTCGCCGCGCAGAAGCCGCACCGCGCCGCGCAGAAGCCGCACTTCGGCGTCGAGCGTGGGCAGCCTCTGGTTCGACCAGGCGTCGCGCTCTGCCATCCATCGAAGCGTGGTGAGGGGTTCATGCGCGAGAGCTCCGCGCCTCGCTCGCGCCGTCCATCGAGCGAGGCTGCTGACCGGACGCTGTCAGCAGCGCCGCCCTAGGATGCCGGCGCGTGGGGCAGGACCCCCGAGGAGGACCTCATGAACACAGGACTGGGTGGCGTGATCGTCTATGTGCCCGACGCGGTGGAGGCCGCGGCGTTCTACGAGCGCGCGTTCGGCTTCGAGCGCAGCTTCGTCTCCAGCGACAACGAATACTGCGAGCTGAAGGGCAGGGTGCCGCTCGGGTTCGTTCAGGAGGACTTCGCCCAGAAGGGCCTCCCGGAGCTCGCGAAGAACAGGCCGGGCGAGCGCCCCGCCGGGTTCGAGATCATCGTCACCAGCGAGGACGTCGACGCGGCGTTCGCGCGCGCCGTGAAGGCCGGCGCAGCCCCCGTGTCGGAACCCCACGACAAGCCGTGGGGCCAGCGCGTCTCCTACGTGCGCGATCTGAACGGCGTCCTCGTGGAGATCTGCTCGCCCTGGGCCTCTCCATGAGCTCGCCGCGGCTCACCTCATGAGCTCGCCGCAGCTCACCCCATGAGTCGACACCGACCGTGCGATCGCGAGCGACGGGGCGCCGCCCGCCGCAAGAGTGCGCTCGTACCCCTGACGGTGCTTCTCCTGACAGGCTTTTACGGCAAGTCCTTGCCGCGCCTGACGCGGCCTGCTTAACCTCCGGCCGTGAACGCGAACGGACGGACACGGGTGCACCTGCTCGTGGCAGCAGCGATCGCCCTGCTCGCGGCCGGCCCCTTGGGGCTCGGCGGCGGGCCCGTCGCGGAAGCCAAGGAGCCGGCCCGGGGAAAGAAGGCGAAGCGCTACGAGTGCCGCGTCCAGAGCCCGCAGAAGTTCCTGAAGCGGCGCACCTTCGTCCAGAAGGGGATGCTCAACCCGAAGAAGCACGCCAAGGCGGTCCGCTACCTCGCCGAGCACTACGGCCACGTCGAGACCGAGGAGACGCGGCGCCACAACGCCGAGAGCGCCCACTCCCAGGCGACGACCGTGAAGTTCATGGGCCTCCCGCTCTCCATCCACGAGAAGATCGCGCCCGCGCTCCACTGCGTCGAGAAGCGGATCCGCTCGACGTGCACCCGAAAGTCCCGCCGCTACACGCCGCGCGCGGTCGGCGGGTTCCGCACGGCGAACAGCTACCGCGGCGCCGAGATCTCGAACCACCTCTTCGGTATCGCCATCGACATCGATCCCGACCGGAACCCGTGCTGCGGCTGCGTCGACCCGTGGCCCACGAGCCCGCTGTGCCAGGAGAAGAAGCGCACTGCCTACGAGCGCACGGCCCTGTCCCGCTGCTGGATCAAGGCGTTCGAGCGCTATGGCTTCGACTGGCTCGGCCACGACGACCTCGAGGACACGATGCACTTCGAGTTCCTCGGGAATCCCGACCGGTTCAAGAAGAAGTAGCGCGCGGCGATCACGCTCACGCGCCGCGGCCGCCCCCGCGCCGCGAGAGCCGCCGCGCGCGCCGCTCCGCCGCGGCCTCGGCGAGGCGGCGATCGTCGTCCGTCTCGAGGAGGATCGGCGGCACCGAGGTCGGCCTGAGCGACGCGTCGACGGCCACGAACGTCACGAAGGCCGTGACCATGGGCCAGATGGCGCCCGTCATCGCGTCCTCCCCCTCGACCGACACGAGGATCTCGAGCGACGTGCGGAAGGTCGCCGTCACCCGCGCGGCCAGGCGGACGACCTGACCGACCTTGATCCCATGATCGAACGAGAGGTCGTCGATGCCTGCGGTGACGACCGCGCTGCCTGTGTGCCGCTGCGCGCAGATAGCGGCGCACAGGTCGATCCACGCGAGCACCTGCCCGCCGAAGATCGAGCCGAGCGCGTTCGCGTGCGTTGGCAGGACGTACTCGGTCATCGTCGTGACCGACTCGGAGACGCGCTTCTCGTGCGGGGCCTTCATCACCCGGCATGCGTATCACGGGCGCCCCCCCGCGCGAGAGCACGCCGGCCCGCCCGGGCCGCCCGGCCTCAGCTGGAGGTCGAGGCCCTGCCCGGGCTCGGGAACGACGGCTCTTCGGGGGCCTGCGAGCGGCCAGGGCTCGCGCTGACCGACGACTTCGTGGGGACCGACTGGCCCGGCGGGCCCGTCGGGAGCGTGGGCTCGTCCTCCAGGCGCACCGACGTGACCTTCAGCCGCGCGAAGATCGCCTCGGCCTTCTCGTTCATCGCCACCGCCTCGCGCCGGGCCGCCATGTTCGCCACGAAGCTGCGATCGGTCGTCAGGAACCGCGCGTAGGCCTGGAACGTGCGCGCGAGCTCGAGCTCGTTCCCCGTCTCCTCGAAGATGCTCACCGAGCGCGCGAAATAGGCGCGCGCGCTCTTCGTGTGCGCGCTGCCCCAGCCGCCCGCCGCCGTGATCTCGCCGAGCGTCCGGAGCGCGATGCCGAGGTGCACCTTGCTCCGGACCGAGGCGAACAGGTCCACCGCCCGGCTGATCGAGTCGCGCGCCTTCTCCAGATCGCCCCGGAGCATGTAGGCCTTCCCGAGGGCGCGCCGCGCCTCGGCCAGGCCGAGCCGGTCGCCGAGCTCGTCGCAGAGCTCCTCGGCCTGCTGCAGCACGCGCACCGCCTCGTCGGGATCGCCGCTCCGGTAGAGCGTCCCGCCGATGTTCGTCAGGATCAGCGCCGTCCGGTTGCGATCGCCGACCTGCCGCGCCACCTCCAGCGCCTCCTCGAAGAGCTCGAGGGCGTGGCGGTGATCGCGCTGGTCCTGCGCGATCATGCCCAGGTTGTTCAGGCTCATCACGACGCCGAGCAGGTCCGAGATCTCGCGCCGGATCGCGAGCGACCGCTCGAACGTGTTGAGCGCCTGCTTGAACTCGCCCGAGTCCTGCAGGGCGAGGCCGAGGTTGTTCAGCGACAGCGCGATCGAGCGGCGATCCCCCATCCGCTCGCGGCGGGCGAGCGCGTCGCGCAGCCATTTCAGCGCCTCCTGGTACTCGCCCCGGAGCCAGTGCAGCTTGCCGATGTCGTCGATCGTCGAGGCGATCCCCCGCTCGTCCCGCGCGCCCTCGAAGAGGCGGAGCGCTGTCGTGAGGTGCTTGCCGGCCTCGTCGAGCGAGCCGCTGTCGCGGTAGAGCCGCCCGATGCGGTTGTGCGCGGCCCCGCCCTTGCGCCGGTTGTCGAGCCGGTAGGCGAGCGTCAGCATCTCGCGGAACGCGGCGAGCGCGTCGTCGATGCGCCCGGCGAGCTGGAGGACGTCGCCGTAGTCGTGGAGCGCGTCGATGCGCCGCGCGACGTGCGCGTCGCCGAGCAGCGAGAGCCCGCGCGCGTAGTACTCCGCCGCCTTCGCGTTCGAGTAGCGCCCGCGCGCCACGTCCCCGGCGTCGAGCAGCGAGAGCCCCGCCCGCACCGCGTCGCCGATGCGCTCGCGGTGCGTCGCGAGCTCGGCGAGGAGCTCCTCGCTCGCGCGCACCGCCACCTGCTGCTCCAGCCACTCGGCGATCGCGTGGTGGTACCGCCGCTGGGCCGCGGCGCTCATCCGCTTCTGGAGCGCCTCGCGCTCCTTGGCGTGCACGAACACGTACTCGTCCGAGCCCGCGAAGCTCGACTCGCTCTGCTTGCGCAGGTAGCCGCGGTCGCACAGCGAGCGCAGCGCGGCGTTGATCCGGTCGAGATCCTTGTCGCTCTGCTCCTCCCCCCACAGGTCCGGGGCCTGGCTGCCGGCCCTGCCGAGGACGAACAGCGCGCCGCTCCAGAACACAGGGCCGATCGTCGCGGCCTGCTCGAGCAGCTGCCGGCCGTCGTGATCGAGCGCGGCGAGGCGGACGTTCACGGCGTCCTCGACCGTCATCGGCAGGCGCGCCGTCGACAGCTTCCCGAGGTGCACGCGCCAGCGCGGCCCGCCCGCGGAGTCGGGCGAGAGCTCCTCGATCACGCCCTGCTCGTGGCAGATGGCGACCATCTGCTCGAGCAGCGCCGGGTTGCCGTTCGCGAAGGAGCAGGCCGCCTCGACGAGCTCCGACGGTACGCCCGGCTGGGAGTGCGGCTCGGCGCGCCTAACGTCGACGACGTCGTCGACGTCGACGACGTCGATGATGACGATATCGTCGCTCCCGCGCGGCGCGCAGGGCGCGAGCAGCGCCCTCGCCATCTCCGCCGCGGCGGCCTCGCCGAGCGGCGTGAGCTCGAGGAGCGCGTGGCGCCGGTCGCCGACCTTGCCCCAGTCGTCCTGGCGGGTGAGCAGCTCCGGGCGGGCGGCGCAGACGATCAGGACCGGGCCCGTGAGGTACTCGATGAGGTAGCGCAGGAGCGCGAGGGAGTCGTCGTGGGCCGCGTGGAGGTCCTCGAAGATGAGGCACAGGGGGCCGTGGACGGCGTCCGCCTCGAGGAACGCCTTCAGGACGGCGCGGCGGATGAGGTCGGCCTGCGCGGGATCGTCCTGCACCGCGCGGGTGAGCGGGCTGTCGCCGAACGCGAGCCCGATGAACTGGCCGAGGAAGTAGATGACGTCGCCGACCTTGCGGTCGCCCATCACGTGCGCGACCTGCGAGCGGACCTCGGCGCGGGCCGCGTCCTTGTCCATGCCGTCGGAGAGGCCGAAGCGGGCGCGCAGGAGCCGCGTGAAGACGCCGTACGCGGACGCCATGTCGCCGGCGCTGCCCGAGGTGACGCGCAGCGCGGCGGAGCCCTGGCGCCGCCGCTCGAGGAGCTCGCGCACGAGCCTGCTCTTGCCGATGCCCGGCGGGCCGACGAGCGTCACGGTCCGCGTGGAGCGCTCCTGCTCCACCGCGTCGAGCGCGCGGGCCAGCGCCGACAGCTCCGCCTCGCGCCCGATCAGCGGCGCGAGGGCGGGCGGCGCCGCGCCAATTGCACTGTCCTCTCGGCTCATCTCCTGGCCTCCACGTCCCCGGGTGCCGCAGCGCCGGACACGATGTCCGGAGCCTATACCAGGTTCGGCTTCGGTGGCGTGTGCGGTAAGCTGCCGGGCGTGGACGGCGAGGGCACGGGGACGTCGGTGAGCACGGCGCGCAGCGCCGCGGAGATCCGCGGGCGCATCTCGGCTTGCTTCAGCCTGGCCGAGCTGCGCCGCTTCGCGGAGGAGCTCGGCGTGCCGGACATCCCCTGGGAGCGGGGGATCCAGGCAGCGGCGCACGAGCTCGTCCGGCGCTTCGAGCAGCGGCGCGAGCTCGGGCCGCTCGTCGAGCGCCTCCGCGTCGCGAGGCCGCTCGTGGAGTGGCCCGACACGCCGACGGTGCCGTCCGCCGCGTCGAGCGAACCGGCGCACACCGACATCCCCAGGCCGGCGCCGCTGCCGAACCTCTCGCCGATGGTGGTCCCATCACCTCCCCTGGAGGTCGCGACGCTGGCGCCGCCGGCGATCACGCCTACCCCGCGGACACCGAACGTCACCGGGCCGCAGCCCGCGAATGCGCGGCCGCCCGGCGCCGCGGGGCCGGCGCAGCTCCCGGCCGGCTCCCCGCCCGCCGGCGCGCCGGCGCGCCGGCCGCGCCGCATCGACTCGCGGCTCGCGCTCACCGCCCTGGGGCTCGTGGCGGCCAGCCTCATCGTGGCCTTCCTCATCGGCAGGGCGTCGAGCGCGCCGGGCGACGACGCGGCGCGCGGGAGCGCCGCGTCCGCGAGCGCCGCGCAGAAGGGCGCGCCACCGCCAGCGGCGCGGCCGGACGGGGTCGCGTCACGCGCAGCCGCCGCGATCGACCACGGGATCGAGAGCCTGGCGCGGGCGTGCGAGATCCCGCCTGGCTCGGCGGAGGACGTGATGCGCCGCGCCTTCGAGCGCTGCGGGCCGTCGCCCGCCTCGGCGGGGCACCGGGCGACGCCGGCGCAGCGGAGCGATCCGCCTGCCGCACAGGCGCCGGGCGCGCTGCCGGCGTCTCCAGGGGCGGGGCCGCGTGCGGCGGCCGCGACCGGCCCTGCGCCCGCCGGCGGCAATGCCGGGTGCGTCGGGGCGTGCGAGCGGCGACACCAGGCGTGCAGGGCGACGCAGTGCGGTAAAGAGCCCACGCAGAGCACGCAGTACCAGCGTTACCAGGGCTGCCTGTCGGATTGTCTGGAGCAGGCGTCCAAGTGCCGCCTCGGCTGCCTCTGAGCCTCAGGGTGACGCGTCAGAGCGACGGCCGGCTGCGGCGCATCACGTTGACCGTGACGGTCGGCTCGTGCTCGGGGCAGCCGGTGCGACCGGCCTGGCTCGGGTCGAAGTCGATGCGAAAGCAGGTCTTGCAGACGCAGAGATAGGCGTCGTGGAACTCGCGGAAGTTGAGGATGTCCGCGGCGAAGAGGCTGAGGACGATGTCGCTGAGCAGGTCTTCCTCGCGCGGGCACGGCTCCCACGGCCCGAGGCCTCCGTCGCGGCGCACGCGCCCGCTGTCGATGGCCGCCGCGAGGAAGCGATCGTCCGCGGCGGGCGGCACGAAGGCGCGAAGCGAGGCGAGCACCCGGAGCCGCGCCGCGTCGACGAGCTGCTCGATCTCGAACACATCCGGGGCCGCCGGGGCCTGAGGGCCGAGCGCCACCTGCTTGGAGAAGCCCTCGGTCACGTAGCCCGGTCGCTGCATCCTCCCGGCTGCCACGAGGTGCTTCTCGAACCAGATCGCGAGCGCCGCCGCGCTCCGGGGAGGCCTGCCGACGAACGTGAGCGCCGCGAGCAGCGCGCGGCGCTCGTGATCGCCGGCGACGAGCGATGCCGCGGACGGCAGCGTGGGAATCGAGGCGTGGGAGTCCTCTTGCGGCATGAACACCCCTTTGCTCCGCCCCAGTCTGCCCGAGGTCTTCTCTCGGGGTCCAGGCGCGATGGCGCCCCGGTCGGAGATTGCGGAACTTCCTGCGATGCGTCGCGTTACCGGCTCTTTTGCCGCTTTTTTGTAGTGAACGGCGCGCGGCGGATCAGTCCGTGATCTTGAGCGCTCCGCTGTCGTCGAGCGCGCCGCTCGCGTCGGCGCCGTCCGAATCTGCCTCGATCTCCGCCTCGGACGCAGCGGGACGCAGGAACGACAGATCGAGGCCGCCCATGGGCTGCTGTGCCGCCGCACGCGTGGCGGCGAGCGGCAGCGCCTTGTCGTCCGCGGCGGCATGCGGGGCAGCGCGGCGCGCTTCCCGTTCAGGTCGCTTGTCGTCGCGGCGCGAGGGCTGCGCCGGGTCGCGCCGGTCGGCGCGGGGCCGCTCCGGCGCGGGCGCCGCGGCGGCCTTCGGCGGGCGCGCGGCCTCCGCGCGCGCGGGCGGCGGCGGAGTCCGGAGCGCCCTGTCCGTCTTCCTTGCCGTGCGCGCGCGGGCGCGGGCGCGGGAGGGGGCGTTCTTCGCGAGCTCGATGCAGCTGCCGCGCATGGCCGCGGGGCAGGAGATGCGCACGTGCATGTGGTCGTCGTGCGACTCGGCGCCCGTGGGCTGCATCATCGCGAGCTGCGCGCGGACGATCAGCGCGCGGGAGACGCCGATCCGCTTGGCGTGGGCGATCAGCGCGGACCGGAGCGGATCGGAGATGAAGATGTGGCTCACGCGGGCGCGAGGATCGGTGAGCAGGTGCTGGACGAGCAGCCAGTTGCGCGGCAGGTCGAAGCGGGCCCCGGGCACGTTGGTCGAGGCGAGCCGGGCGTCGAACCGGAGGAAGATCGGCGCGTGGACCTGCTTGCCGCGCGCGTCGAGCGCGTAGAAGCCGAGGTCGACGTCGCGGCCGCTCTCGTGGGAGTTGTGGCGGTGGACCTCGCCGCCGCGCTGGCGCGACAGGTCGCCGACGTCGAGCACGGCGCCCGGGAAGCGCTTGGCCACGCCGCGCGCCGAGCGCTCGATCATGCCGACGAGCGCCGGTAGACCCCAGCGGACGTCGGCGCGGGCATAGGCGGGCACGACGCGGATGTCCTTGCGCGAGGTGTCGAGCCGCACGCCGCCCTCGAGGCGCCCTTCGTTGGGATGGCCGACCGACGAGGCGGGCGCCTTGGGCGCGGCCTTCTCCCTGGCCGGCCCCGACGATCGCGGGCCCGCGTCGCCGGCGCGGGGGCGGTGGCCCTTGCTCTCGTCCTTCGCGAGCCGCGCGCGCGGCGCGCGCTTCGTCGCCCCGCGCGCCTTGGCTGCAGCGGCGTCCCGCGGCTTTGCTTCCGCGGTGGGGCGCGCGTGCGAGCGCGCCGGCGCATCCGGCGCCGCGGCGGCCGTCTGGGAGCCGGACAGGGAGAGCGCCAGGATCGTGAACAGCACGGAGAGCGGTCGAGGCACACCGGTCCGTTACGGGGTTTCGGCGGGCCGGGCCAAGAAGCCGGCGCCGCATGGCACGAGCGCCGCATGCACCCCGGACACACGCGAGGTTCCCGTCGCCCGCCGGTAGAGCGGCCGAGAAGCGCGGATCACCTCGTGACGCCGCGCCGCGGCCGGCGCCGCCCGGCCCCTGTGCCGCGCTGCGGCGCCGGCGCCACGGCATGTCGCGGTGGCAGCGGAGGCTTTTGCCTCGCGGCCAGTTGGGCTACCTCTCGGTCGGCCATGGACAAGGTCTACAAGAGCGCGCTGGATGCCGTGAGGGACATCCCTGGCGGCGCCACGGTCCTCTCGGGCGGCTTCGGCCTCTGCGGCATTCCGGAGAACTGCATCGCTGCGCTCCGGCAGCTCGGCACGAAGGATCTCGTGGTCGTGTCCAACAACTGCGGAGTCGACACCTTCGGCCTCGGGATCCTCCTTCAGAACCGGCAGATCCGGAAGATGATCTCGTCGTACGTTGGCGAGAACAAGGAGTTCGAGCGCCAGTACCTGAGCGGCGAGCTCGAGGTCGAGCTCACGCCGCAGGGCACGCTGGCCGAGCGCATCCGCGCCGGAGGGGCCGGGATCCCCGCGTTCTACACGCCGACCGGGGCGGGCACGGCCATCAGCGAGGGCGGGCTGCCCGTGCTCTATGGCCCGGACGGCGCGGTGAAGCGGTACTCCGAGAAGAAGGAAGTGCGAAAGTTCGACGGCCGCGACTACGTGCTCGAGCCCGCCATCCGCGGCGACTACGCGCTCGTGAAGGCCTGGAAGGGCGACCGGTTCGGCAACCTCGTCTACCGCCACACCGCCATGAACTTCAACCCGATGATGGCGATGGCCGCGAAGGTGACGATCGCCGAGGTGGAGGAGCTCGTCGACGTCGGCTCGCTCGACCCGGACCACATCCACACGCCCGGGATCTTCGTGCACCGGATCTTCCAGGGCGAGCGCTTCGAGAAGCGGATCGAGCGGCGGACGGTGCGCAAGGCGCCGGCCGCCTAGGCGGCGCGGGGACAGGGGACACGATGGGACTCACGCGGGAACAGATCGCGCAGCGCGCCGCGCTGGAGCTCAAGGACGGCTACTACGTCAACCTCGGCATCGGGATGCCGACGCTCGTCGCCAACTACATCCCCGCGGGGATCGAGGTGGTGCTCCAGAGCGAGAACGGGCTGCTCGGCATCGGCCCGTACCCGATCGAGGGCGCGGAGGACCCGGATCTCATCAACGCCGGCAAGGAGACCGTGACGATGCTCGCCGGCTCCGCGATCTTCTCGAGCGCCGAGTCGTTCGCGCAGATCCGGGGCGGCCACATCGATCTCGCGATCCTCGGGGCCATGGAGGTCTCCGAGAAGGGCGATCTCGCCAACTGGATGATCCCCGGCAAGATGGTGAAGGGGATGGGCGGGGCGATGGATCTCGTGGTGAGCGCGAAGCGCGTCGTCGTGATCATGGATCACGCGGCGAAGAACGGCGCGCCGAAGATCCTGAACGAGTGCGCGCTGCCCCTCACCGGGCGGGGCGTCGTCCACCGGATCATCACCGATCTCGCCGTGCTCGATGTGACGCCCGAGGGGCTCGTGCTGCGCGAGCTCGCGCCCGGCGTGAGCGCCCGCGAGGTGCAGGAGAAGACACAACCAACGCTCCGGGTCCCCTCCGACGTGAACGAGATGGACCTGCGGAGCGCCTGAGGGCTCGCCGATGACCTGGCCTGAAAAGACCCTGCCGACGACCGACGCGAGCGAGAAGCGCTCGCTGGGAGCGGGCGTGTTCCGTCGCTGCGACGGCTGCTCGCACACGCACGACGCCGCCGAGCTCGCGCGCACCTTCGAGGTGTGCTCGCAGTGCGGCCACCACCACAAGCTCGACGCCGACGGGTGGCGGAGGCTCCTGCTCGACGACGGCGAGCTCGCCGCGTGGGACGAGCACCTCGTCCCGAACGACCCGCTCCGGTTCAGCGACGGCAAGAGCTACCGGGACCGCGTCGCGGCGCTCCACAAGAAGGGCCGCGCGAAGGAGGCGATCGAGATCGGCCGCGGCAGGCTGGGCGGCCGCGACATCGCCTACGGCGCGTTCGTCTTCGCCTTCATGGGCGGGAGCATGGGCTCGGTCGTCGGCGAGAAGATCACCCGCCTGTTCGAGCGCGCGACGCGCGAGGAGCTCCCGGTGGTGCTCCTCCAGGCGTCGGGCGGCGCGCGGATGCAGGAGGGCATCCTCTCGCTGATGCAGATGGCGAAGAGCGTGGCCGCGCTCGAGCGGTACCGAAAGGCGCGGCTGCCGTTCCTGTCGGTGCTGCTCCACCCGACGACGGGCGGCGTCGCGGCGAGCTTCGCCTTCCTGGGCGACGCGAACATCGCCGAGCCCAAGGCGCTCATCGGCTTCGCCGGCCCGCGGGTCATCGAGAACACGATCCGGCAGACGCTGCCGGCGGGCTTCCAGCGGTCCGAGTTCCTGCTCGACCACGGGATGGTCGACGCCATCGTCCCGCGCCCCGAGATGAAGGCGTACATCGGGACGCTGCTCCAGCACCTCACGGCGAGCCGCCGGGCGCGGCGATGACCTCGGCGGCGCCGCGGCTGCCCGCGCTGCTCGAGGCGCTCGGGCAGCAGGCGCCGCGGGGGATGGAGCTCGGGCTCGGCCGGGTCCGCGAGGCGCTCTCCGCGCTCGGCGATCCCCACGAAGGCCTCCCGGCGGTGCACGTCGCCGGCACGAACGGCAAGGGCAGCGTGTGCGCGATGGTCGAGTCGATCGCGCGCGAGGCCGGGCTCCGGACCGGCCTGTACACGTCGCCGCACCTGTCTCGCTTCGCCGAGCGCATCCGCGTCGGGGGAGAGATGATCGGCGACGCGGCGCTCGAGCGCGCGCTCGCCGCCGCGCTCGAGCGTGTCCCCTCGCCGCTCACGTTCTTCGAGGCGCTGACGGTCGCCGCGTTCGTGGCCTTCCGCGAGGCGGACGTCGACCTCGCGATCCTCGAGGTGGGCCTCGGCGGGCGGCTCGACGCGACGAACGTGATCTCGGCGCCGCTCTGCACGGCGATCACGTCGATCGCGCTCGACCATGAGGCCGTGCTCGGCCCGACGCTGGCGGACATCGCCCGGGAGAAGGCGGGCATCCTCAAGGCGGGCGCGCCCGCGGTGCTCGGCCCCCTCGATCCGGAGGCCGACGCCGCGATCGAGGCGGCAGCGCAGGCGATCGGCGCCGGGCCTCGCCTCCGCGTCGCGCCGGCGGAGCGCGGCGGGCGCGCGGGCGAGATCGCGGTGGGGCGCGGCCGGCGCGGGGCGGGCGCGGCGCGCGTCGCCGGGCCGGGGCGCCGCGAGATCGAGGTGGAGCTCGGCCTCCGCGGCGCGCACCAGGCCGAGAACGCGGGCGTGGCGTGCGGCGTCGCGTGGCAGCTCGCCGGGCGGTGGCCCGAGGTCGAGCGGGCGCTCGCGGGTGGGCTCGCCGCGGCCCGCTGGCCCGGTCGCCTGGAGCGGATCGACGCGGGCGGCGCCCGTGTCCTGCTCGACTGTGCGCACAACCCGCACGGCGCGCAGGCGCTCGCGGCGTGGCTCGACGAGGAGGGTCCTGGGGCGGCGCTCACCACGCTCGTGTTCGGGGCGATGGCCGACAAGGGGTGGGGCGAAATGCTACAGGTGCTCGCGCCCCGAGCGCGCCGCCGGCTCTATGTGACGCCGAAGGGCCGCGCGGCGGCGCCGCTCGACGCGCTGCGCGGGGTCGCGCCGGGCGAGGCGATCGGCGATCCGCGCGCCGCGGTGGCGCGCGCGATCGAGGCCGCCGCGCCGGGCGGGCTCGTGGTCGTGGCCGGCTCGATCTACCTGGTCGGCGAGGTGCGCTCGGCGCTGCTCGGCATCGTGGCGGATCCGGTCGTCACGCTCTGAAGCGGGCGCGAGCGGCGCGCTGTGCAGGCGCGTCGCTGCCCGCCGGGGCGCGGCGGGTGGCACGCGCGATGCCGTCCTCCGCGGCATGGCGTTCAGGAAGCGGCGTTCTCCGGTGCTCTTCTCTGCGGCGGCCCTCGTGGCGGCCGCGCTCGCGCGGACGGCGTTCCGCGCCCTGCGGCGGCTCGATCTGCGCGGCCGGGTCGTGGTCATCACGGGCGGCTCTCGCGGTCTGGGGCTGCTGCTGGCCGAGGAGTTCGGCCGGCACGGCGCCCGGGTGGCGATCGCCGGCCGCGACGCGGAGGCGCTCTACCGGGCGGAGCAGCGGCTGCAGGCGCTCGGCGTCGAGGTGCACGCGGCGGCGTGTGATCTCGGCGACCGCGTCGCCGCCGAGGCGTTCATCGACGGGGTGGCGAGGGCGTTCGGCCGGATCGACGTGCTCGTCAACAACGCCGGCGTGATCCAGGTGGCGCCCATGCAGGACCTCCGGGTGGAGGAGCTCGACGAGGCGATGCGCTCGAACTTCTGGAGCGCGGTCCACGCGACGCTGCGCGCGCTGCCGCACCTGAGGCGGCATGGGCGGGCGGCGCGCATCGTGAACGTGGTGTCCATCGGCGGGCGCGTCGCCGTGCCGCACCTGCTCGGGTACAACGCGTCGAAGTTCGCGATGATGGGCTTCTCGGAGAGCGTGCAGGCGGAGCTCACGCACGGCGGCGCGAGGGGCCCGCGCGTCACGACGGTGATCCCGGGTCCGATGCGCACGGGGTCGATCTACAACGCCGCGTTCGGCGGCAGCCCGCAGCACGAGTTCGGCTGGTTCGGCCTGGCCTCGTCGCTGCCGATCGCGACGATCGACGCGCGGCGCGCGGCGCGGCGGGTGGTGGCGGCGGCGCGCGAGGGGCGCACCGAGGTGAAGCTCGGGCTGTCGTCGCACCTGCTGAGCTGGGCGCACGGCATCGCGCCGCAGGCGACGGTGAGGCTGATGGGCCTCATCAACGCGCTCCTTCCGCCGCCGGGCGGCGGCGAGGGCACGACGAAGGGCCGAGACCTGCGCACGCCGGCGCAAGGGTCGGTCTTGCTGCGCCTGAGCAACGAGGCAGCTCGGCGCAACAACGAGGCGCCGCCGGCAGCGGCGCGATAGCGACCGCGCTGCAAAAGCGGCGCGATAGCGACCGCGCTGCAAAAGCGGCGCGATAGCGACCGCGCTGCAAAAAGCGGCGCGATAGCGACCGCGCTGCAAAAAGCGGCGCGATAGCGACCGCGCTGCAAAAAGCGGCGCGATGGCGACCGCGCTGCAAAACGGCGCAGACGCGGCACGATAGCGGCCACGCCACAAAGCCGCGCGATGCAGGCCGCGCCAACGTCGCCGCGGCGGCGATTGGCCGTAGGCCGTCTTGGCAAAGGTTGCTAAGGGTGGTCTCCTCAGCCCCACACCACAGAGAGGGACCGTGCCGAAGCACACCAAGAAGGATCCTAGGGAGGGCGCTCCGTCGGCGACGGGCGAACCGCAGAAGCAGGCCGCAGGCCGCAAGCTCTTCGGCACCGACGGGGTGCGCGGCGTGGCGAACCAGCCGCCGATGACCCCCGAGATGGCGCTGCGGCTTGGGCGCGCGATCGCGTTCGTCGCGAGCCACGGGAAGTCGCGGCAGGTGCGGGTGGTGATCGGGAAGGACACGCGCCTGTCCGGCTACATGCTCGAGACCGCGATCGCGTCCGGCGTGTGCGCCATGGGCGGGCGCGTGATGCTGAGCGGGCCGATCCCCACGCCGGCGGTCGCGCAGCTCACGCAGAGCATGCGGGCCGACGCCGGGGTCGTGATCAGCGCGAGCCATAACCCGTATCAGGACAACGGCATCAAGATCTTCGGGCCCGACGGCTACAAGCTGCCCGACACCGCGGAGGAGGAGATCGAGCGGCTGATGGAGAGCCACGAGCTCGACGAGGCGCGGGTGATCGGGGCGGGGATCGGCAGCGCGGTGAAGCTCGACGACGCGCGCGGGCGGTACGTCGTGTTCTGCAAGAACACGTTCCCCACGGCGCTCTCGCTCGACGGCGTGAAGATCGTCGTCGACGCGGCGCACGGGGCGGCGTACCGCGTCGCCCCCTCGGTGTTCACCGAGCTCGGCGCGAACGTGACGGCGCTCGGCGTGAAGCCGAACGGCCGCAACATCAACCGCGAGACCGGCGCCCTGCACCCGGAGCACGTGAAGGCCGAGGTGCTCAAGCGCGGCGCGGCCATCGGCATCGCGCTCGACGGCGACGCGGACCGGGTGATCATGGTCGACGAGCGCGGCGAGGTCGTGGACGGCGACGCGATCATGGCGCTCTGCGCGCTCCGGATGCTGCGTACCGGCAAGCTGCCGCGGAACACGATCGTGACGACGGTGATGTCGAACCTCGGGCTCGAGCGGGCGCTCAAGGCCCAGAACGGGCACGTCGTCCGCACGACGGTCGGGGATCGCTACGTCGTCGAGGCGATGCGGAACGGGGGCTACTCGTTCGGCGGCGAGCAGTCGGGGCACCTCATCTTCCTGGACCACGCGACGACGGGCGACGGCATCGTGGCGGCGCTGCAGGTGCTCGCCATCATGATGGAGGAGGACAAGCCCCTGAGCGAGCTCGCCTCGAAGGCGATGCAGCGGGTGCCGCAGGTCCTGGAGAACGCGACGTTCGCGACGCGGCTGCCGCTCGACAGCATGCAGCGGACGCGGGTCACCGTGGATCGCATCGAGAAGACGCTGGGCGACAAGGGGCGCATCCTCGTGCGCTGGAGCGGGACGGAGCCGAAGCTCCGCGTCATGGTCGAGGGCGAGGACGCGTCGACCATCGGGGCGTACGCGCTCGAGATCATCGAGGCGGCCAAGCAGGACGTCGCTGGGGCATCGGCGTAACCAGGAGCGTAGCCAGGGCTGCCCGGCCCCCGGAGGGGGTGTCCTCTGCGCGGGGTGGGGGCCCCGCCGAACTCGGCGCACAGATGGGTCATCCGGCGATGCCGGATGACCCATCTGTGCGCCTCAAACATCGGCCCATCCCCCACCCCGCGCAGAGGACACCCCCTCCGGGGGCCTACGGCTGTCTTGGGGACAGGCCCCGGCGCTGGCTACAGGGCGCGGCGCATGAAGAGATCTTCTAGCGTCTCGCGGCGCGGCGCTACCTCGACGACCTGCGCGCCCGCCGCGAGCGACGCCCGCAGCGCCTCGCGCACGCGCGCCTCGCCCTCCACGTCGACCACCACGACGTCGCCACGGCGCGTGGTCGCGAAGCCCTTCGCGCCGAGATCGGCGAGGAGGCCTTCGCTCGCGCCCGCCAGCGTGACCTCGGTGCGCAGCACGTCGCCCCGCAGCAGCTGGCGGATCGCGCCGCTCACCACCACCTGGCCCTCGCGCAGGATCGCCACGCGATCACACATCGCCTCGACGTCGCTCAGGATGTGCGTCGAGAAGAAGATCGTCCGGCCCTGGTCGCGCTCGGCGAAGATGAGATCGCGGACCTCCTTGCGGCCGACCGGATCGAGGCCGCTCATCGGCTCGTCGAGGATCAGCATCTCCGGATCGGCGACCAGCGCGGCCGCCAGCCCCGTGCGCTGAAGCATCCCCTTCGACAGCCGGCGGACCTGCCGATCCGCCGCGTACGCGATCTTCACCTGATCGAGCACCTCCATCGCCCGCCTGCGCAGCGCCGCGCCGCGCATCCCGGAGAGGCGGCCGCAGAGCTCCACGAACTCGCGCGGGGTGAGGTAGGGGTAGACGTACGGGTTCTCCGGCAGAAAGCCGATCTTCCGGCGCGCCTCGGGCGACGGCACGCGCGCGCCGAACAGGTACGCCTCGCCGCCGGTCGGGGCGATGAGGCCCGTCAGCATCTTGATCGTCGTCGTCTTGCCAGCCCCGTTCGGCCCGAGAAAGCCGAAGATCTCGCCGCGCCGGACGTCGAAGCTCACCCCCTTGACCGCCTCGACCGCCCTCCGGCGCAAGAAACCCACCCGGAACGTCTTCAGGAGGCCGCGGACGTCGATCAGCAGCTCGCCCTCCGGCGCCCCTTCCTCGGCGGAGCTGGCCGGCGCGGCACCCTGGTCGCCCGGCTCGACGATGCGCTCGGCTGCGTTGCTCATGCGCCCTCCTCCCCCTCGGGGCTCTCGCCGGGCGCGCCGTCTGCCGGCCGCGCCCGGCCGCGCGCGTTGGCCGCGCTGTACTCGTGCAGCTTGTACTGGATCTTGCGCGGGCTGATCCCGAGGATCGTCGCGGCCTTCGAGGTCGAGCCCTTGCACGCCTCGAGCGTGCGCAGGATCGCGTAGCGCTCCAGGTCGTAGATGGTGCTGCCCGGGACGCGCGGCATCGCGTCGACGGACTCGGCCGGCTCGGACGACATCTGCGCCGGCAGGTGCCGGAGCTCGATGCGCGCGCCGTCGCAGAGCACCGCCGCCCGCTCGATCGCGTTCTCCAGCTCGCGCACGTTGCCGGGGAACGAGTAGGACGTCAGCGCCGACAGCGCCTCGTCGGTGAAGCCCTCGATGCGCTTGCCGTTCTCCTGCGCATAGCGGCCGAGGAAGAACGTCGCGAGCTCGGGGATGTCGCTCCGGCGCTCGCGGAGCGGCGGGATCTCCAGGGTGACGACGTTGAGCCGGTAATAGAGGTCCTCGCGGAACACCCCCTCGGCGATGCGCTGGCGCAGATCGCGGTTCGACGCGGCGAGGATCCGCACGTCGACCTTGAGCGTCTCGTTGCCGCCCACCCGCTCGAACGTCCGCTCCTGCAGGAAGCGCAGGAGCTTCACCTGCGTGGCCAGCGGGATCTCGCTCACCTCGTCCAGGAACAGGGTGCCGCCGCTCGCCTGCTCGAAGCGGCCCTCGCGGCGGCCGACGGCGCCGGTGAAGGCGCCGCGCTCGTGGCCGAACAGCTCGCTCTCGAGGAGCGACTCGCTCAGCGCGGCGCAGTTCAGCCGGACGAGCGGCGCCTTCGCCCGCGGGCTGGCGCGGTGGATCATCTCGGCGATGAGCTCCTTGCCCGTGCCCGTCTCGCCCACGATCAGCACGCTCGCGCGGCTCGGCGCCACCTGCTCGACCAGCCGGAGGACCTTCGCCATGCTCGGGTGGCTCGCGATCACGTGCCCGAACGCGTTGCGCTCGCGCAGCCGCTCGCGCAGCCGCGAGTTCTCCTGGAGGAGCCGCGCCCGCTCCACAGCGCGCTCGACCACGACCGCGAGCACCGAGAAATCGAGCGGCTTCGTCAGGTAGTTGTACGCGCCCTTCTTCACGGCCTCGACCGCGCTCGAGATGGTGCCGAACGCCGTCATCACCACGAAGGTCGCGTCCGGCAGCGCGAGCTGCGCCTTCTCCATCATCCGGATGCCGTCGAGCCCAGGCATCTTCAGATCGGTCAGGACCACGTCGGGCGCGAACTCCTCGAGCTTGCCGAGCGCCTTGAAGCCGTCGGCCGCGGTCTCGGTCGTGTACCCCTCCTCGCGGAGGATCTCCGAGAGCGCCGCGCGCGCGTTGGCCTCGTCGTCGACGATCAGGATGCGCCCGCGGGATGCCATGGTGATGGCTTTCCTAGCATGCGCGTCCGCGGAATTGGACGGCTGCTCGGCCCCGGCCGAGCGGCGGCGGGGACCGCGGGCGCTCCGGTCGAGCACGTTTGCGACCGAGGCGCCGGCGCGGCGCCGTGCCTCGCGCAGAGAAGGCCGAAAGGCTCGGCACCACCGCGCGGTGTGCCGTACTTATCGAGCCGCGCGGCGCGCCTGTCGCGGAGCTGCTGCCAGCGAAAACCGCTGTTTCACGCGCCGCCCGGAGTGATACAACGGGCCGCGCGCGAGGTCTCCACCGTCCCGATTGGCGGGCGTTTCCTTGTTCGACCTCGCGGGTGAGGCTCGATGCATACGCTTCGGAAGGTGTTTGCCGACAGGCCCCGGCGCGCTGCGCTCACGGCGCTGCCGCTCGTCGGCTCGCTCACGCTCGCGGGCGCTGCCGAGGCGCAGCAGCCGCAGCCGCCCTTCGGACCTCAGCCGATTCCAGGCCAGCCCGCGCAGCCGCCCGGCGCTTTCGGGCCCGAGCAACCTTCCGCGCAACCCGGCCCCTTCGGGCCTCAGCCCGGTCAGCCCGGCCCCTTCGGGCCTCAGCCCGGTCAGCCCGGCCCCTTCGGGCCCCAGCCCGGTCAGCCCGGCCCCTTCGGGCCTCAGCCCGGTCAGCCCGGCCCCTTCGGGCCTCAGCCCGGTCAGCCCGGCCCCTTCGGGCCCCAGCCCGGTCAGCCCGGCCCCTTCGGGCCCCAGCCCGGCTTTCCGGGCGATGCTCCGCCGCAGTTCGGGCCGCAGCCCGGCTTTCCCGGCGACGCTCCGCCGCAGTTCGGGCCGCCGCCGGGCCAACCGCCGCCGGACGGGAGCGTCTCTTTCGGCGCGCAGGCGTCGGTCGGTGATCAGGGCCTCCAGGCCAGCGCGAAGGCGCCGACATCCACCGGGTGGGACGAGGAGGAGCGGGCGCTCTCCCTCACCGCGCAGCCGAACCTGTGGGGCTCGACCGGCCTCCTCAGGACGTCGTACGCGGGCTCGGGCGCGCCGGGCACCTTCCGGGTGTCGTTCCTGCTCGACTGGTTCTCCACGAGCGGCTTCCTCTGCGACCCGGCGGAGTCGACGCTCGCCGGTCACCCGATCACGTGCGGTCCTGACGCGAAGGAGGACTCGGCGAGCCACGTCGGAGCGTTCTTCGCGCTGAACGCGACCCCCCTGCCCTTCCTCGAGGGGTACGCGTCGATCCGCACGTTCGCGAACGCGAACGATCAGGGTCGTCCGCGGCTGCTGCAGGTGCTCGGCGACACGACGTTCGGCGTGAAGGCGTTCACCCCCACGAAGATCGGCAAGCCGTTCTCCTTCGGCGGCGAGGCGCAGCTGCTCCTGCTCAACGGGACCGGCAGCGTCGGCCTCGCCGGCGGCGGCACGAGCGCGGTCTTCCGCGGGCTCGCGTCGCTCGATCTGCGCAAGCCGCAGGGCAAGGGGTTCCCGCTGCGGGTGAACGTGAACCTCGGCTACAAGCTCGACAACTCCGGCGTCCTCGTGGAGGAGATCGAGAAGGCGCGCGCGAAGGCGTTCACGGACGATCGCGAGCGGCAGCCGATCTCGCGGGTCGAGCGGTTCGGGCTCGGCATCAACCGCGTCGACTTCTTCCAGACCCACCTCGGCGTCGAGGTGCCGCTGCCGAAGGTGCAGCCTTACCTGGAGTACACCCTCGACATCCCGGTGAACCGGCAGGGTTACGAGTGCCACACGAAGACCGTGTCGCGCGGCGACGTCTGCCTCGGGCTCGACGACTTCGCGTCTCCTGACCCGCAGAACCAGGGCGGACCGGGTTACGCCGCGGCGCCGTCTCGGCTGTCGCTCGGCGTGCGGGTGACGCCGTTCGAGAAGGCGTTCCGCGGGCTCTCCGGACACGCGGCGTTCGACCTCGGCCTGTCGGCGACCTCCGTGTTCATCGAGGAGGTCGCGCCTCAGGCGCCGTGGACGCTCTATCTCGGGATTGGCTATGCGTACGATACGAAGCAGAAGGAGCCGCCGCCGGCCCCCGCGCCGCAGATCATCAAGGAGCCGCCGCAGCTCGTGCCGGCGCCGCAGACCTTCGCGCGCGGCTTCGTGCACGAGCAGAACAAGCCCGACGCGGCGGTGGCGGACGCCATCGTGACGATCGAGGGCGCGGCTCAGCCGCCGTACGCGACAGGGCCGGACGGCCGCTTCCTCACGCGGCACCTCGATCCGGGGACGTACACCTTCAACATCCGGGCGAACGGGTACAAGCCCGGCACCTGCCAGGCGACGATCCTCCCTGGCGGGGCAGCGCCGGGGCAACCCGGGGCGTTCGGCCCGCAGCCTGGGCCTTTCGGTCCACAGCCCGGGCAGCCCGGCGCCTTCGGTCCGCAACCCGGACAGCCTGGGCCTTTCGGTCCGCAACCCGGGCAGCCCGGCGCCTTCGGTCCGCAACCCGGACAGCCTGGGCCTTTCGGTCCGCAGCCCGGGCAGCCCGGCGCCTTCGGTCCGCAACCCGGACAGCCTGGGCCTTTCGGACCGCAGCCCGGGCAGCCTGGGCCCTTCGGCCCGCAGCCCGGGCCTTTCGGTCCGCAGCCGGGAGGGCCTGGCGCTGCGCCGAGCCCGGCACAGCCGCAGGGGCCGACGTTCGTGGACGTCGACTGCTCCCTCGAGGCGCTGCCCAAGACGGGCAACATCGTCGGGACGGTGAAGGACGCGGAGAGCGGGGACGCGGTCGCTGGCGCGACGATCCGGCTGGTCGACGCTGCGGGCCGCGAGCAGACGGCGACGGCCGACGGCAGCGGCGCCTTCCGTTTCCCCGACCTGCCGGCCGGCGCGGTGACGCTCAAGGTCGAGGCGCAGGGCTACATGAACCACGTCAACCAGGCCGACGTCCGTACGAGCGAGGACACGCGCGCCGCCCTCACGGTGAACAAGCGGCCGAAGATCTCGCTCGTGAAGGTGCTGGGCAACGAGATCAAGATCTCGCGGCAGATCCACTTCGAGACCGACTCGGCGAAGATCCTCGGCGACTCGAACGCGCTGATGGAGGAGATCGCGGACGTGCTCCAGCGGAATCCGAACATCCGCAAGGTCGAGATCCAGGGGCACACCGACAACACGGGCGGGCGTGAGCACAACCAGACGCTCAGCGAGGCGCGGGCGAACGCGGTGCGCGCCTGGCTGATCCGGGCCGGCGTGGACGGCTCGCGGCTGCTCGCGAAGGGCTATGGCCAGGATCGCCCCGTCGCGCCGAACGTCACGCCCGCGAACAAGGCCAAGAACAGGCGCGTTCAGTTCATCATCGTGGAGAAGTGAGCCAGGTCCGCCGCCGGGCGGGCCCCGCATCCGGCCGCGCCTCGGCGTCGCTTGTCGGCGCCGGGGCGCTGCGATAGGGCACGCGCATGATCAAGCAGGTCATCGCGACCGCGCTGGCGGTGGTGGCGGGCTGCGCGGCGCCCACCCCGGCGCCCGATGCCCGGCCAGCCGAGAGCGCCCGGCCCTCCTCGGTCGGCGCCGCGCCCGCGGCGGCAGCAGCGACGCCAGGCACCAGCGCGGCCGAGGTGGCGCCAGCGCCTCGCCCCGAGGACGCAAGCGCGCCGGAGCCGCCGCAGGACGGGAGCGATCGCGCGGCCGCCGAGGCGCCCGCGGCCGGCGCGTCGCCCGGCGCAGGAGCGGAGCCCAGCGCAGGCGCCGAGGCGAGCGCCGCGACCTCCGCCCGCGCGGACAACAAGATCCTGCCGGCGCTCGAGAGCGAGGAGCTCACGGCGCGAGCCAGGGCGTTGTTCGACGCCATCGTGAAGAAGGAGCCAGCGCTGGCCGAGCCCTTCTGGTTCCCCAAGGAGCCGTTCATCCCGCTCAAGGACGTGAAGGACCCCGGCAAGTACTGGGACAACCTCCACGCCGCTTACGTGAACGACGTGAAGTCGATGCATCGGAAGCGCAAGAGCTGGGAGAGGGCGCGGTTCGTCGGCTTCGTGGTGGGCTCGAAGCCGAAGTGGGTGCCTCCGGGGGACGAGGTCAACAAGATCGGCTATTACCGCTCCTTTCACGGCAAGCTGAAGTACGAGATCGACGGGAAGCCGGCGAGCCTGGACGTCCACACGATCATCTCGTGGCAGGGCCGCTGGTACATCACCCACCTCGGCGACTTCAAGAAGCGCTAGGCGTCCGCGCCCGTTCTTGTGGACGCTGCGCGGGCGCGCCGCCATGGTCTCCGCGTGGCGCCGCTCGTCTCCGTCTTGCTCCCGTACCGGCAGGCGGAAGCGACGATCGAGGAGGCGCTGGAGAGCGTGCTCGCCGAGCGCGCGGTCGACCTGGAGGTGGTCGCCGTGGACGACGGCTCGACGGACGGCGGCCCTGCCAGGGTCGCGCGCATCGCGCAGCGCGATCGCCGCGTCCTGCAGGTCGCGACGGGCGGCGTGGGGATCGCACAGGCGCTCTCGCGGGCGGCGGAGGCGGCGCGCGGCGAGCTCCTCGCCCGCATGGACGGCGACGACATCTCGGTCGGCGAGCGGCTCGCGCGACAAGCGGCGACGCTCCTCCGGGATCCGCGGCTCGACGTCGTCGGGGCCCGCGTCGAGGCGTTCGCCGCCGGGCCGATCGGCGAGGGCATGCTGCGCTACGTCGACTGGCTGAACTCGATCGTCACCCCGGAGGACCACGCGCGCGAGATGTTCGTGGAGTCCCCGCTGTGCCACCCGTCGGTGATGCTGCGGCGGAGCGCGCTGGAGCAGGTGGGCGGGTTCCGGGAGGTCCCGTGGGCGGAGGACTACGACCTGTGGCTGCGCCTCGACGCCGCGGGCGCGCGGATGGCGAAGCTCCCGGAGGTCGGCCTGCGCTGGCGGCACCGCGAGGGGCGCGCCACCTTCGCCGATCCGCGGTACGCGATCGCGAGGTTCCTCGAGGCAAAGGCGCACTACCTCGCGAGGAAGCTCGGCCCAGCGCGCCCGGTGGCCGTGTGGGGCGCGGGGAAGACGGGCCGCCGGCTGGCGAGGGCGCTCGCCCGGAACGGCGTGGCGCCCGCGCGGTTCGTGGACATCGATCCGCGCAAGATCGGCCGGATCGCGCAGGGCGCGCCGATCGTCGACCCGTCGCGGCTGGAGCGCGGCGCAGAGACCGTCGTCGTCGCCGTGGGGGCGCGGGGGGCGCGCGCGCTCATCCGCAGCCACCTCGCGGCGCGCGGCTTCGTCGAGGGCTCCGACTACGTGTGCGCCTCCTGAGCGCGCGCCGGGCGACGCTTTGCAAGCGCGCGCTCTTTTGGGAGGATTGGATCCCACAGCGATGCGGGTCCCGGTGCTCACGAGCAAGCTCGACTTCCCTCCGCCAGAACGCGCGACCCCGGAGGGGATCGTGGCCGTGGGCGGCGAGGCCTCGCCGGAGCGGCTGCTGGCCGGCTACCGGCGGGGCATCTTCCCCTGGCCCCACGAGGGGCTGCCGCTGCTCTGGTTCTCCCCGGATCCGCGCTTCGTCCTGCCGCCGCGCGAGGCGCACGTCCCCCACTCGCTGCGCAAGCGGGTGCGCCGGGGCGAGATCGAGGTGCGGACCGACACGGCGTTCGAGCGGGTCATGCAGGCCTGCAGCGCCGCGCCGCGCCCTGGGCAGAACGGCACGTGGATCACCGAGGAGCTCATCGCCGGCTACACGGCGCTGCACGCCGCCGGGGTCGCGCACAGCATCGAGGCGTGGTCGAACGGCGAGCTCGTCGGCGGCCTCTACGGCGTGTCGCTGGGGCGGATGTTCTTCGGCGAGTCGATGTTCGCGCGCGCGCCCGACGCCTCGAAGGTCGCGTTCGCGACGCTCCTCGGGAACCTCGTCGCCTGGGACTTCGCGCTGGTGGACTGCCAGGTGTACACGGACCACCTGGAGCGATTCGGCGCCGTGGAGTGGCCGCGGCGCGAGTTCCTCGGCGCGCTGAAGGTGGCCCTCGACGCCCCGACGAGGTTGGGACCGTGGCGCTTCGACCTCGAGCCCGCGCAGGCGATCGAGCGCCTCATCTCGCGGTGATCGCGCCCGAGCTCCGGCCGCGCGCCGCTCTACCCCGCGCTAGCGCTCGCCGCCCGAGCCGTCCTTGATCTCTCGGAGCAGCTCCTCGATCCGCCGCTCGGCGTCCGGCCCCTCGTCGTAAAAGAAGCGCAGCGTCGGCACCACGCGCAGCCCCATCGTGCGGGCGACGTCCCTGCGCAGCCGGCCCGACGCCGCCTCCAGCCCCTTGAGCAGGGCGCGGCGCGCCGCGGCGTCCTCCGCGCCGAACTCGTGGCGCACGTGGACCTTCGCGCTCTGCAGGTCGTCGGTGATCTCCACGCGCGACACGAGCACGCCGGCGATCCGCGGGTCACGCAGATCCCGGAGCAGGTTGGACAGGTCCTCTCGGAGCCGCTCGGCGACCCGCGTCGCCCGCTTCACCACGCCGCTCATTCGTCGTCCTCTGCGTCCTCGAACATGTCCGAGGACGCTCCCAGATCTCCATCGTCACGGCCGAGCGCCTGCTCGATGCCGCCCTGCACCCCAGCACCTCCATCGCCGAACGGCACGATCTCGGTCGCCCGATCCGTGAGGACGGCGTGCGGCAGCGACCCCGCCATCGCGGCCACGTCCGCGAGGACCTTGTCGCACATGACCGACGAGTTCGAGACGACCGCGACGCCGAGCGTCGCCCGCCTCGGATCGTCGAGCACGCCGACCTCGGCGATCGACACGCGCATCCGGCTCTGCGCCCGCTCCTTCAAGGAGCGCACAACGCTGCGCTTGTCCTTGAGGGAGCGGGCCCCGACGATATCGAGACGGAGACGGAGTACACCCACGAACATCGGATGAGGCTCAGAGCTTCGTCTTGACCTCTTCGATCTCGAAGCTCTCGATGATGTCGCGCTCCTTGATGTCCGAGTAGCCCTCGAGCGAGATGCCGCACTCGAACCCCTCGACCACCTCTTTCACGTCATCCTTGAACCGGCGCAGCCCCGACAGGCGACCCGTCCAGACGACGGCGTTGTCCCGGATGAGGCGCGCCTCGCCGGTGCGCTTGACCGAGCCGCTGATGGCCATGCAGCCGGCGACCGTGCCCGCCTTCGTGATCTTGAAGACCTGGCGGACCTCGGCGCGGCCGAGGACCTTCTCCACCTTGGTCGCGGGGAGGAGCCCCTCCATCGCGCTTCGGATGTCGTCGACGGCGTTGTAGATGATGTTGTAGAGCCGGATCTCGACGCCCTCGTTCTCCGCGAGAGCGCCCGCCTTGCCGGCCGGCCGGACGTTGAAGCCGACGATGATCGCCTTCGACGCGACCGCCAGGTTGACGTCGCCCTCGGTGATGCCACCGACGGCGCCGTTCACGATCGTGACCTTCACCTTCTGGGTCGAGAGCTTCGCCAGCGCGTGGATGATCGCCTCGACCGAGCCCTGCACGTCGCCCTTGATGATCAGCTTGAGCTCGAGCTGATCGGCCTCCTGCAGGTTCTTCGTGATGGACTCGAGCGAGACGCGCGAATCCTGCGGGATGAGCGTCTTCGACGCCTTCTTGCGGCGTGTCTCGGCGATCTCCTCCGCGGTCTTCCCGTCCTTGACGGCGTGGACGGGATCGCCCGCGCTCGGCACCTCGTTGAGGCCGAGGACCTCGACGGGCGTCGCGGGGCCGGCCTCGGCGACGGAGCGCCCGAGCTCATCGGTCATCGCCCTGACCTTGCCCCACGCGGCGCCGGCCAGGAGGATGTCGCCCGTGCGGAGCGTGCCGTCCTGGACCATGACGCGCGCGACCGGGCCGCGGCCGCGATCGAGCAGCGCCTCGATGACGGTGCCGCTGGCGCGCTTCTTCGGGTTGGCGCGGAGGTCCTGGACCTCGGCGAGCAGCAGGACCGACTCGAGGAGCTGGTCGATGCCCTGCCCCAGCTTCGCCGACACGGCGCAGAACATCGTCTCGCCGCCCCACTCCTCGGGCTGGAGCCCGAGGGCCGCGAGGTCGCGCTTGATCTTGTCGGCGTCGGCGCCCGGCTTGTCGATCTTGTTCACCGCGACGAGGATCGGCACCTTCGCGGCCTGGGCGTGCGAGATCGCCTCCTTGGTCTGAGGCATCACGCCGTCGTCGGCCGCGACCACCAGGATCACGATGTCGGTGAGCGAGGCGCCGCGGGCGCGCATCGCCGTGAACGCCTCGTGGCCCGGCGTGTCGAGGAACGCGATCGTGCCGCGCGGCGTCTCGACGCGGTAAGCGCCGATGTGCTGGGTGATCCCGCCGGCCTCTCCCTCGGCGACCGTGGCCTTCCTGATCCTGTCGAGGAGCGAGGTCTTGCCGTGGTCGACGTGGCCCATGACGGTGACGATGGGCGGCCGGATCTCGACCTCCTCGTCGGTGTCGGCCCCGGCCTGCATGGCCGCGGTCAGCGTGTCCTGCTCGCTGACGGCCACGTCCTCGACGCTCCAGCCGAACTCGCTGGCGAGGATCTTCGCGGTCTCGGCGTCGAGCGTGCTGTTGATGTTCACGCCCGTCATGCCCATCGACAGGAGCCGCATGAGCACGTCCGTCGCCTTCAGGCTCATCTTCGCGGCGAGCTGCTGAAGCGTGACCTGCTCCTCGATCTTGATGACCTTCTTGTGCGAGGCCATCTCCTGCGTGGAGACCTGGACCGGCTTTCGCGGGAGCCCGCCGCCTCCCGGGCGCTGCCGCCCGAACATCCCCGGGCGCGTGTTCCGACCGCCCATGGGCCGGCCGCCCGGACCGAAGCTGGGACCGCCAGGGCGCGCTTGCTGGGCGTTGGCGCGCGGGTCGTAGGTCGTGCGGCGCGCCGGCGGCGTGCCGGTGCGTGCAGCCGGCATCGTGACGCCGGGGCGCCCCTGCCAGACCTCGATGCCGGTCTTCGGCGGCGAGGACGGGCGACGCGGCGCCTGTCCCGGCGTGCCGGCCGGCTCTTCCGGCTTGGCCGCGGGCGCCGGCGCGGGCGGCGTGGTCGGCCGAGCGCCCGGGCGGGCGGCGGCCGGAGCTGCAGGCCGCTGCGGCGCGGGCGGCGGCGACGTCGGACGCGACGCCCCCTGCGCGGGAGCAGGCGCCGAGGGCGCGGCTTGCGGCCGGGCCGGCGTCGGCGCCGCGGCTGTTCCGGGCGCTGCGGCTGCTGCGGCAGGCGCAGGCGCTGCGGCAGGCGCAGGCGCTGCGGCAGGCGCTGCGGCAGGCGCCGCTGCTGCGGGCGCTGCGGCAGGCGCAGGGATCGGGGCGGGCGCAGCCGCCTGCGCGGGGGCGGCAGCTGGCGCCTCGGGCGCGGCCGCGACGGGGGCGGGCGCCGGCGCGGCGGCGGTGGCAGGCGGCGCCGCGACAGGCGGCGCAGGCTTCGGCTCGGGCGAGGTCACCTTCGTCTCCTCCGCGGCCACGGACGCCGCGGCAGGCGCGGTTGCTGCGGGAGCGGGAGCCGCCGGGGGCGGCGGCGCAGGGGGCGCAGCCGCAACAGGCGGCATCGCCGGGGCAGGCGCATTGGGCGCGGGTGCGGGAGCAGGCTCGCGCGGGCTCACGGCGACGACCGGCTCGGGGGCCGGCGCCGAGGGCGCTGCGACGGGAGCGGCGGGCGGCGCAACGGGGCGACGGGGCGGCGCTTCTTCCTGAGCGGCGCGCTCGGGCGGCGACGAAGCCAGAGCGGGCTCAGCCGCAGGCCGAGAGGGCGCAGGCTCCGGAGCAGCGCGAACGGGCGCCTCCGACAGGTCAGGCCCACGGCCTGGCGAGGACGGCTCGGGCTCGGCCCCGGGCCGTGCGCGGCGCTTGACGACCGTGGGGCGGATCCTCTCCTCCACCACCTCAGGCGACTTCTGCCGCTCGAGGTGCCGCTTCACCCGCTCGACGACGTCGGACTCGACGGCGCTCATGTGATTGCGCACGTCGCCTATACCCATGGACTGGAAGAGCGCGACCAGCGTCTTCTGGTCCATGTTCAGCTGCTTGGCGACCTCGTAGACCCGGACTTTGCTCATGCACCTCGCTCCACGTTAACCAATCCGCCTCACCCATCCGCGCGGGCGACGATTTGCGGCCACTCTGTCCACCGTCGAGGCGCGTCCGGTAGGACCGGACACCGCCGCCCTGCCCCCGACCGCGCCGCCTCCCCCCGTCCCCGGCGCGGTAGCAAGAAGCCGACCCGACCCACTCTCCGGCACCCGCCGCTCGTCGCGGCTGGTGAGCGCGCCCTCCAGGCCGCCGGTTCTTCCCCCGACATCCTCGGACGCCGAGAGAACCCCGGCCCCGGGGTTCTCGCGCTCCACGCCCGACGTCCCCGGCGCGCGGCGACGCGAGAGGCCAGCATGGCCAGGCGGCGCCTTCCGTTGCTCGGGGCTCCCGCCCTCCTCCGATCGGGCGGCCGCGCTGCGCGAAGGCCGCCCCCTGCGACCGGCGCCGCGGCGTCCGCCCTCCGCGGCGTCTTCGCCCCGCTCGACGCGCGCGCACGTGTCCACGACGTGCGCTGCGTTCGCGACGGCAGCGGCGATCGACGCCGATGAGATCGCCATCAGGCCAACGCCGTGCTCGCGCGGGCCGCCCGCCAGGGCGCCGAGCCCCTGCTCGCTGCCCCACGCGACGGCGCGCCCTTCGGCGACGGCGCGCCTGACCTCCGGCAGATCCGCGCCTGCCGCCGCGTCGCACGCGACCAGGACGAGCGCAGCCTCGCCCCGCACGCACGACCTTACGACCGCGTCGGCGCCCATCGCCACGCTCTGGGAGCGGACGGCGGCACGGAGGAGCCCCTGGAGCCGGCGCTCGGTAGCCTCTCGGATCGCCCGCGCCAGCGAGACGGTCGTGAGCGGTTCGACGCCCTGCGCCTGATCGTCGACGCCCTCGGCGCCTCCTCCAGCGGCCCCCACGATCGCGTGGACACGTCCCTTCGCGGCGCGGGCGAGCCCCCGGGCGACCGCCGCCGAGAGGCAGCCCTGCTGCGGGTGGACGTGTGCGCCCCGCCCGAACCCGCCGTCGCCCGGATCGACCGCGACCACACCGCCGGGACCAAGAATGAGCCGGACGAGCGGACGAGCGCCGCGGACGTCGTCGACGCCGACGCGCTCCCCGCAGCCGACGCACGTGCGCACTCGCCCCTTCTCGAAGGGCTCACGCTCACCCGCGTCGCTCTGTCTGCTCACCGCTGATCCCATCCTCGGCCCTCTATTTCTCCTCGCAGCCTACGCGTGCCTCACTTCTGCGGCGCGACGAACGTCCGCCCGCGCCGCATCGAGCACCTTCTGCTCGCTTTCAACGAAATCCCGCGCCCCCTGCTTGATGGCGCGCGCCTTCTTGATGCCGAGGCCGGTGCGGATCGCCAGCCGATCCTCGTCCTCCCGCAGCACGTCCTCGACGCTGCGGTACCCGGCCTCCTCGAGCAACACCACCGTCCGATCGCCGACGCCACGGATGAACATCAGCCGCTCGCGGTCGGTGAGCGGCTCGGTGCGCGAGCTCGCGGAGCGGATGCGCTCCTGCCGCAGCCGCTCCATCGTCGTGTCCGCCTGCGACTTGATGCGATCGGCGGCCTCGACGCCGCCGAGACCCGGGATGGCCGCGAGCTCCTCGACCGAGGCCTCGCTGACCTCCTCGAGCGCGCGGAAGCCGAGCCGGTACATGGACTTGGCGATCTGCTCCGTCACCACGTCCATCTGCTGCAGGGCGGAGATCGCCTCTTCTTCCATCTGCTTGAACTTGGTCTCGCTGATGATGTCGAGCTTCCAGTTCGTCAGCTGCGCGGCGAGCCGCACGTTCTGGCCCTTGCGCCCGATCGCGAGCGACAGCTTCTCGTCCGGGACCACGAGCTCCATGCGCCCGTCGGCCTCGTCGACGATCACCTTGTGCACCTCGGCCGGCTGGATCGCGGCGATGACGTAGCGCGCCGGATCCCGATCGAACGGCACGATGTCGATCTTCTCGCCGCGGAGCTCCTGGACGACCGCCTGCACGCGCGAGCCCTTCATGCCCACGCACGCGCCCACCGGGTCGACGTCCGCGTCGCGGCTGGTCACCGCGATCTTCGAGCGGGCGCCCGGCTCCCGGGCGACCGACACGATCCGCACGATGCCCTCGTAGATCTCGGGGACCTCGGCCTCGAAGAGCTTCTCGACGAGCCGTGGATCGGAGCGAGAGAGGATGACCTGCGGGCCGCGGGCCTCGCGATCGATGTCCTTCACGTACGCCACGATGCGGTCCCCGGGCCGGTACGTCTCGCGCGGCGTCTGCTCGCGGAACGTGAGCACGCCCTCGGTGCGGCCGATGTCGACGATGATGTTGTTGCCCTTCTCGAACCGCCGCACGATGCCGCGGATGAGCTCGCCCTTGCGATCCTTGTACTCGTTGAAGATGAGATCGCGCTCGGCGTCGCGCACGCGCTGCAGCAGGACCTGCTTCGCCGTCTGCGCGGCGATGCGCCCGAAGGTCGTGCGGCCGTGCTTGAGCTTCAGGATGTCGCCGTATTCCTTGTCCTGATCGCGCGCCTTCTCCGCGTCCTCGGGCCGCCAGAAGACCTGGAAGCCGAGCTCCTCGCCCAGGGTCGCGTCCAGCTTCAGCTTGTCCACGTCAGTGATGGAGATCTCGCGCTCCGGCTCCGTCACGGCCTCGACCACGGTCATGTACTGGAAGAGGTCGATCTGCCCGGTGTCCTCGTTGAAGCGCGCCTCGAGCTCGCGGGTGGGGCCGAAGACGCTCTGCGCGGCCTTCAAGATCGCGGCCTCGATCGTCTCGACGAGGATCTTCTTGTCGATCCCCTTCTCCTTCGCGACCTGATCGAGGATGCTGCCGAGGCTCGTCTCCGAGGTCGGCATCGCTGCCATCGTTGCCATGACGTCCCTGTCTCCTGATCTTTCTTCTCTCTACTTGCGCTTCTCGGAGCCGCGCTCGCTCCGCTTTGAGCCCGACCGCGGAGCCGCCTCCGCGAGCTGCTTCTTCTGCCCCGACTCCTTAGCCGGCTCCTTGCCCTGCCGCTGCCCCTTCTTTGGCTGCGCCGTGAGCTCGAAGACGAGGCGCGCCTCCACGACATCCGCGAACGGGACCGCGATCCGCTTGCCGTCGACCAGCACCGCGACCTGCCCCTCCGGAGCCTCGAGGAGCTCGCCCCGGAGCAACCGCTGACCGTCCGGCGCGGGGCGCGCCAGCTTCACCTTCGCTGTCCTGCCGATGAAACGAGCGAACTCGGCCGCTGTACGCAGCCGCCGGTCGAGGCCAGGCGAGCTGACCTCGAGGTTGTAATGGTTGGGTATGAGATCCTCGGCGTCGAGGACCGATGAGACGTCGCGCGACACATCCGCGCAGTCCTCGAGCGTGACCCCGCCGCCCGCGTCGTCCGCGCCGTCCGCGTTCTCGCGCTCGATCGTGAGCCGCAGCGTCCAGCCCGCCCGCTCCGTGATCCACTCCAGATCGACGAGCGTGATCCCATGCGAGGCCAGCACCGGCGCGACGGCGTCGCGAACGCGCCCGAGATCGAACACGGCTCTGGTCGAAGGCTCCATGGGTTGCTGCATGTGAGAGACGTCACTTTCGGCGGATCCAGGTCCTCCCAGCGCGATCGGCCCCGAGCGAGGGTGCCCGGTGCCTCTGCGCCAAAAAAAAAGAGCCGATTCCCCGAACTGGGAACCCGGCTCGCGGATCCGCCTAGTTGTCGGCGGACAACCTAGTCGAATGCGGGCCTTCATGCAAGGGGGGATACGGGCAAACCGCCCCTGCACGGCCGGAGATCTCCCGCCGGTTCCTCCTCGCGTCGTCGCGTCGTCGCGTCGTCGCTTCCTCGCTTCCTCGCGAGGGCCAGCGGCGCGTCAGCGCTGGAGCGCTCCCCGCCGCGCGGCGGTCACGCGACGCGCCCGCCGGGTCCGCCAGCGTTATGCCAGATTCGGCAGCGCGACGATATCGACGTGCAGGACCTCCTCGAACGCCGCGATTTCCTTCAGACAGGCCTCGCTCGGCCGGCCGGAGACCCGCATCTTCGTGCAGGTCGCAGTGGCCCCCTCGAAGACGGTGTTTGAAATCTCCTCGATGTTGATCCCGTGGCGTTTCATGACGCTGAGCGTGTTCGCGAGGACGCCGACCTTGTCCATCATCCGGACGACGACCGCGTAGCGGGCGGGCGACGTGGCGCAGATGTTGACCACGTTGGGCAGCTCCTCCTCCGTCATGAAGGCGCGGATGATCCGGGCCGTCTCGAGGGCGACCGCGCGCTGGGCCTGCTCCGTCTGCGCGCCGATGTGCGGGGTGCCGTAGACGAGCCCTCGCCCGAGGAGGTGCGACTCGAACGGCGCCGAGCTCTTGTCAGGCTCGGTGGCGAACACGTCGAGACCGACCCGCAGCCCCTTGCGCGGGATGAGCTCCTCGAGCGCGGCGTAGTCCATCACCTCGGGGCGCGCGGCGTTCACGACGATGGCGCCGTCGGGGAGCGCCTCGAGGACGCTCCGGCTGACGATGCCGCGCGTCTGCGGGGTGGCCGTCAGGTGGACGGTGAAGATGTCGGAGCGGGCAGCCAGATCCTCCAGGGTCCGCGCATAGCTGACGTCGAGCTTGGCGGCGCGGCCCGGCGTCAACGAGCGCGACCAGGCGTGCGGCTCGAGCCCGAACGCGCGGGCGCGCAGGAGCACCTCACGGCCGATCGCGCCGAGCCCCGCGATCCCGATCCGCCGACCGAACAGGCCACGGGCCACCGAGTACTTCGCCTTCTCCCAGCGGCCGGCCCGGAGCTCCGACGTCGCATCGACAAGGCGGCGGTCCAGCGCGAGGATGAACGCCATCGTCAGCTCTGCCACCGCGGTCGCGTTCTTGCCGGGACAGTTCGCCACGTAGATGCCGCGCGCGCTCGCGGCCGCGACGTCGATCGTCCCCACGCCGACCCCTGCCCTCACGATCAGGTTGAGCTGCCGCCCGGACGCGATCGCCTTCGCCGTGACCTCGGTGGAACGAACGACGAGAATGCCGATCCCGTCGAGGGCCGCCGGCAGCGTGTCTCTGGTGAGCTCCGGCCGGGACTCGATCTCGATCCCGAGCACCTTGAGCTCTTCCAGAGCCGAGAGGTCCATTTTGTCGGCTACTAGCAGGCGCATGCGGACGGGAACCGTAACAGAAAAGCTCTCGCTGACGATGAGCGTTCTACGCCTCGTCTGCGTCGTCTGCGTCGTCTGCGTCGTCTGCGTCGTCTGCGTCAGTTGCGCCAGCTCATGCGCCAGCGATCATCAGGTTTCTCCCTGGGGTGCAGCGGGCAGACCGACGCTCGGCGCGTTCGTCGCGCCCCCGGACCTCGACGCTCGGCTGCACGCCATCGACGTGGAGGCCGCCGAGCTCGGGCTGAAGCTCGAGGTCGAGCTCCGCGGCGCGCTACGGCGCGGCGGCGAGGTGGTGGTGCGCGGCTACAGCGGGACCGACGCGCTCGGGCGCCGCACCTCGGCGGTCCGCGTGGCGACGCCGCACGGCGTGGTCATCGCCGCGGGGCCGCTCGACAGCGGGCGCGTGGACCGCAGGCAGGCGACCCAGCTGATACCGTCGCTCCTCCCCGGCCACGAGCCGGAGGCGACGGAGCAGCTCGGGGCGTTCCGCTCCGGGACCGATCTCAACCGAGACGGCGCTCCGGACGTCGTGCTCAGAAACGAGGAAGGCGAGCTGGAGATCTGGGCCGTGCAGCCGCTCGGCGCGGCCCGGTACGCCGTCGAGCTCGCGGCGCCGCCGCGGTTCGCGCTCGACGTCGATCAGGATGGCACCCTGGAGCTCGCCGGCCGGATCCCGCTCGGCGAGGGGGATCCCATCGCGCCCGATCTCCTCGACGTCGCCGGGTTCGAGGGAGATCGCTACACGCACCGCGGCAGCGTCGCTCGGGCGTTCCATGCGACGCGCGCGGAAGGCCCCGGCGCGGAGACGGCCGGCCAGGGCAAGCGGCAAGAGCCGCCGAAGGACGACGCCGCGCGCCTGCGGGGGGCGCTCGAGCGGGCCTGGCACGCGGTGCTCGCGGGCAGGCCGGCGGCCGAGGCGCTCGCGACGCTCGACCGAGAGCCGGTGACGCCAGCGCTCCGGGGCGCGTTCTCGGCGCACCGCGCGCGCGTCGCGGCGGCCGCGGGCGGTCCTCCGGCGCCGCCCGGCGCCGGAGGCGTCCCTACTCGTCCGCAGGGAGCATCGGAAACGCCTGCTCGAAGGTGACGAGGATGTCGCCGGGGAGCGCGTCAGGCTCCTTGTAGCCGCGCGTCAGCGGCACCCCCCAGTCGGCGCGCATGACGACGCGGTTGAGCTGCGGGAAGAGGGCCCGCACCCCGAAGCCAGCCGACTGCTTGAGGCGCAGATCGTCGAAGCCGTCGAAGGCGTCGCCGGCGTCGAAGAAGGCCGCGCCCGCGACCTGGCACGACCAGATCTCGAGGGGCCGCGTGCGGAGCTCCAGGTTCGCGGAGAGCACGTCCTCGCCGATGAACGCCGCCGTCGGGTACCCGCGGAGCCGGGTGTCGCCGCCGAGGACCAGCTTCCTGTTCAGGTAGTTCCTGTACCGGTCGAACAGGCGCACGTCGAACACGAGCCGCCCGACGCCGAAGCTCGGCGTGTGGACCCGCGCGCGCGCCTCGATGGAGGCGTCGAAGATCTGCGAGCCGTCGAGCTCGGTGACGGTCTCGACCACGGCGCGCGCGAGGCCGTCGCCGAGCGCGACGGTGTACGCGGCCGCGGCGGAGATCCCGACGAAGCTCCGGCTGGAGTTGAGCGCGGTCGTGACCGGATAGATCAGGATCGCGAGCTCGTGCCCCAGCCGGTAGTCCTCCTGCAGCGCGAGCGTGTTGAAGTCGAGGACGCGCAAGAAGCGGGTCGAGTACGTCGCGTACTTGAACGTCGGCGCGACGCGGGTGTCGCTCACCGGCATCACGCGCTCCTCGAACTCGGCGATCGCGGCAGGGGCGAGGCCCCCGGGCGCGTCGAGGCGATAGACCTTGCGGCTCGCCTCGATGCCCACCGAGACGTCGTGCTTCACGGTCGAGGACCTCGACGCGCCGCCGCCGAAGCTGCGCGTGACGGCGTAGCTGCCCACCAGGAGATCGCTCCGGTAGCGGTACGGGACGCGATCGTCCCCCGGCGTGGCCGCCGCGTCGAAGGTGGCGAGCTTCGTGCCGACGAAGCGGCGGGTCACCTCGTCGCGCCAGGAGATCTCGAGGTCCCAGGCCCACTCCGCCTGCGTCGCGTAGAGCGGCTGCCCGTAGCCGAGCTCGCCGCTCGTGCCCTCGAACTCCCCGGTCTCCCGGTCGAGGATCGCGTTCACCTCGGTCCACAGCCGCACGTGGCTGCCGCCAATGCGCGGCATCGTGTAGGTGACGCCGAGCGAGAGCGCTCCGGGATCGAGCCCGAGCTGCGCCGCGACGGCGTGGTGGACGCCGAGCAGGTTCTGCTCGCTGGGCTGCAGGAACAGGTACTCGAGCTGCCCGCCGGCGATGCGGTAGTCCGAGTTGAGGCGCAGGCTCCAGACGTCCTTGGTGACGACGGCGACCCGCACCCGATCCGGAGCGCCGCCCCGCACGGCGAAGACGAGGACGAGCGACAGCTGGGGCAGGTCGCGCAGGATGCGCGCCGACTCGTCGGCGAGCGCCTGCTCGTAAGGGCGCCCGACCGCGAGCAGCACCTCGCGCCGGATGACGTGCGGCCGCGAGAGCGCGTGGAACCAGTTCAGGAAGGCCGGCGCAGGATCGCGGTCCTCGATCACCTCGAGCGGGACCACGTCGATCCCCTCGACGATCTTGCCCTCGGGGGCAGGCTCGAGCGTCGCGCCGAGGCGCGACAGGACACGCTCGATGGTGGCGCTCTCGTAGCTCGAATAGCCCTCGCGCCGAGCCGGCGCGGCGGGCGCCGCCGGCCCCCCCTGCTCCCCGGCGGCCGCCGCCTTCCCGCCCTGCTGGGCCTGCGCCTCGAGCGCGAGCAGCGCCCCGAGGGCAGGGAACACGCAGCGCACCAGCACGATCGATGCGCTACGCACGAGCCTCTCGCCTCAGAAGGACTCGTTGGCAGGGTACGTCGCCATGACGTTGATCTTGTACTTCACGTACTGGTGCGGGATCGTCCCCCACTCGGGCGTCGGCATGGCCCGCTTCACGCAGCGGAGCAGCTCCTTCGTCTTCGCGCGGCTCACCGTCGTCGACTTGCCCACGTAGAGGTTCGTCCGCTTGCGCCGGAAATCCATCTCGAGGACGAAGCTCACCGTGATGCTCGCCTTGCCGGAAGGGGCGCACTGGACGTTGTCGCGGATCGCGCGCGACAGGCCGTCCTCGAAGAAGGTGACGTGATCGCAGCGCTCGGGCGGGGTGGTGCCCGGGCCGGGGTTCTGGCACTTGAGCGTGGTGAACGGCGAGAGCGTGACGCCCTCGGACAGCCCGGCGCCCGCGTCGGCGAGCGCGCCCGCGTCCCAGGCGTAGGTGCCTGCGTCAGCCGTCGCGGCGTCCGCGGAGGGGATCGACTCGGGCTTCGGGCGCCGCCACAGGTAGAGCGGCACCGCCACCACGATGAGGCCCGCGACGAGCGCGATGATGATCTGGAGCCGCACGGGGCGCTCGCTGCCGCCGCGACCGAGGTAGCGGTACGGCGAGGGCTGAGAGGGCGGACTGGAGGTGGAAGGGAACGGAGGCCGGCTGTTCATCGGACACGCTCAGGCTCAATCGATGAGCGTCCGCGCAGGGCGCCCAGGCTCGCCCTTCACCAGCGTCGCGCCGAGCTCGAGCGTCTCCGGGAGCATCCCCTGGACCTGCGCGACCACCTGCTCGACCACGTGACGGGCCTCGTCGATGCTCGGACCCACGATCGAGACCACGAACTTGAGCGGCCCCGTCCGGCCCGCGACGGCCGGCGTGAGGCTGAGCAGGAGCATCTCGGTCAGATCGATCACCCGCTGCGCCGCCTTCCGCAGGGCGAGCATCTCCAGGATGGTCGGGCGCTCGCTGACCTGGCGGTTCGGCCCGCGCAGCTCGTACCGCGCGACCTGCATCGGCACCTCGGCCCAGTCGGCGAACAGGCCGTCCTCGTCGATCGCCTTCATCAGGTGCTCGCGCACGAGAAGGCCGGTGAGGCCGTCGCGCTTCGCGAGGTACTGCTTCGCGCGCCGGTGCTGCGGCGAGTCCGGGCCGAACGTCACGAGCTTCATCCGGCACTCGCCGACCTGCACCTCGCCGCCGTGCAGCAGCGAGACCTGCGACTTGCGCTCGTAGTTGAAGTCCGCGTAGCTGCCGTTCGTGCTGCCCTGGTCCTCGATGAACCACGACCCCGTCTGCCACTTCAGGATCGCGTGCGCCCCCGAGACGGTCGCCTCGGGCACGCACAGGCTCTGATCGCTGCGGCGGCCGAGCGCGAGCTTCGTGTCGTGCAGCGGCAGCAGGGAGCCCACGATCTCGGGCGCGTTCGTCGCGTACGTCACGAGCAGCGACTGCGCCCCGGGGGTGAAGTTCAGCTTGAGCGCGCCGCCCGGCGGCGGGCCGGGATCGAGGCGCTCGCGCGGCAGCTGGATCGGGCTCGTGGTCAGCTGCGACGGGTTGAAGAAGCGCATGTGCCGCGCCTGCGGCCGCATCGACGGGTCCTCGTTGAGGCCGCGGAAGATCTGCCGCACCTCGTCGATCGACAGGCCCGCCGGCACGTCGAACATGATCTGCTGCTTCATCGTCTTGACCCGCGGCTTGTAGCCGGGCTCCGGGACGCGGCAGGTCCACATCTCCCAGAGGGTCAAGGCCATGGCGTACACGTCGTCCTCGGGGCTCGCGCCGCCGTTGCGCAGCCGCTCGGGAGACATGTAGTTCGGCGTGCCGCCGTCGGGCGGCGCGCCAGGGCGGCGCGCCGAGGCGCGCGCGCGCTCCTGGGCGAAGCCGAAGTCGAGGATCACCGCGCGGCCCTCGGAGACCATCACGTTGCCCGGCTTCAGATCGCCGTGCACGAGGCCCTGCGCGTGGATGGCCGCGAGCCCGTTGCAGACCTCGCTCGCGATCTTGCGGAACTCGTCCGCCGAGTAGCCGCCCTGGGCCTTGCGCTTGCGGATGTGCGTGTGGAGCGTCTGCCCGGGGATCTGCTCCATCACGAGGATGGGGCCCCACGGGCTCGGCGCGAGGTCGTGCACGCGACAGACGTTCGGGTGGCCCACCGAGCGCGCGAGGAGGAGCTCCTGGCGAAGCGCCTCGTCGTCGCCTGGCATGCGCGACTCTTCGCGGACCACCTTGAGGGCCACGGTCTGCTGCGTCGAGCGATCGAAGGCCAGGAAGACCTCGCCCATGCCGCCTTTACCGAGGCTCTGACGGATGTCGTAACGGTCATTGATGACCGTTCCGGCAGTGATGGGAGGAGGGGGTGTCTTGGTCACGGCCCGCGGTGGATAAAAGGAGCGCGAACCGGAGCGTGCCCGACACCGGCTGCGGCGCACAGCGTCGTCCATCTGAACGTCGAGCGCAACGGTCGTTCGGAGGGAGAGGCCAAACCCAGCGCTGCGGCGGCCGCTTCCCCGCTGATTTGGGCCGAGATCGCCCCTCCGAACGTCCCGGCCGCCGGGATCTCTTGACGATGACGGCTGATTTGTTTACGCGGCTCGGCCAGCCCGGCGCACGTCACGCCCGCGCCGGCGCGGGCGTGACGTGCGCCGGGCCAGCGAGCCGTCGAAGCCACGTCCCACCTACCGGACGGGCGAGAAGAGTGGCTCCTCCGCGACGGCGTGGGGACGGCCCAGCGGACCGATGTTCGTCCGGGACGATGCCGACGGTGCAGAGGACGCGAAGGACATCGTCCGACGGACGCCGTCCGAGGGCGCGAACGGGAGCGCGAGGGCGGTCGCGTGCGCGCCGACAGCTCCCCGGCTCCGCTCATGGGCCTCTCGATCGCAGGCACGTCGCTCTCGCGCTCTCTTCACCGACGACGCGAACCGCGCCTGGATCGGCGGCCTCACACGGAACGCGGCTCCCTGCTCAGGGTCGGGTCGCTGTCGTCACCGACGTTCAACCTCGCGCGGCCCGTCACGCATCGACGACCGCACGGACGGCAGCGCACCACGCTCCACGCATTCCCTGCTTGTATCGTGGCACTGCAGATTGACACCTCAGAGTCGCCTCAGTCAGACTGCTCCCGAGGCGGCTGCTGTGTGTCCAATCTTCACCTCCTCCCGCTGCCCGAGCAGAGGCGCGACATGCCTGATAGCCGACAGCGAGAGGTAACCGGCAGCTCGAAGGTCTCGAGGGCTGCCGCGACAGACCCGCTGCTGGGGCGTGTCATCAACGGCCGCTTCACGATCGTCAGCGTCATCGCCCGCGGCGGCATGGGGAAGGTGTACAGGGCCGAGCAGGCGCCGCTCGGCCGCATCTGCGCGCTCAAGGTGCTGAGCCCCAAGTACGAGGGCGACCACGATCCCGAGTTCCACAGACGCTTCTTCCTCGAAGCGTCGATCGCGGCGAAGCTCACGCACCCGAACACGGTCACCGTGTTCGACTACGGCCAGAGCGACGACGATATCTACTACATCGCGATGGAGTACATCGAGGGGAAGACCCTGCACCGCGTGCTCCGCGAGGAAGGGCCGTTCTCCGAGGCGCGCGCGGCCCACATCGCGCGCCAGATCTGCCGGTCGCTCCGCGAGGCGCACGGGCTCGGGGTCGTGCACCGCGATCTCAAGCCGGGCAACGTGCTGCTCGTCGATCACGAGGACGAGCACGACCACGTGAAGGTGCTCGATTTCGGGCTCGTCAAGGACACCCAGAGCGGCGAGGACCTGACCCAACAAGGCCTGTTCATGGGCTCGCCCAAGTACATGGCGCCCGAGCAGATCACCGGCAGCGAGGTCTCGGCGCGCACCGATATCTACGCGCTCGGCGTGATGATGTTCGAGATGCTGTCGGGCCACGTGCCCTTCGACAAGGGCGCGGGCGTCGGGACGCTCATGTCGCACGTCCACGACCAGATCCCGCCGATGCAGGCCCACAACCCGCAGCTCTCCATCTCGCAGACGATGGAGGGGATCGTCTATCGCTGCCTGGAGAAGGACCCGGCGCACCGCTTCTCCTCGATGAACGAGCTCGTCAACGCGCTCAAGCTCACCGCAGGCGGCATCTCCACGCGAGACACGGGCGAGAACCCGCCCATGCCGTCCGGCGCGACGGGCTACCGCGCGTCGCTGCCCTCGTACACGTCGGCCACGCCGTACCCGTCGGCGCCCTCGCGCCCGTCGGCCACGCCGTACCCGTCGGCGCCTTCGCGTCCGTCGGCCACGCCGTACCCGTCGGCGCCCTCGCGTCCGTCGGCCACGCCGTACCCATCGGCGCCCTCGCGTCCGTCGGCCACGCCGTACCCATCGGCGCCCTCGCGCCCGCCGGCCACGCCGCGCCCATCGGCCGCTCCGCTCTCGACGACGAGCGATTTTCCGGGCCTCTCCACGCCGTACTCGTCGCCCCCCGCGAGCTCACCCGCCACCTATACAGGCCCCCTCGCCACGGACAGCGCCCTCAAGCCGCCGGCGGCGCCCGTCTTCGTCCCCCCGTCGATCACCGACGCGATGGGGTCGCGCCCAGCGCCGCCCGCGGAGGGGCTCTCCGCCATCCAGACCGGCGCGAGCCCAGGTCGAAAGGTCATGCCCTGGGCGCTCACCGCGGTCCTCGCGGCCGGGGTCGGCGTCGCCGCCGCCCTGCTGGCGCGCGCGCCGGTCGCCCACACGAGCGCGGCGGCGCGCGAGCAGGGCGCGGTGAGCCCTCCTCCGCCCGCGGCGACAGCGCCGGCGCCCGCGGCGCGCGGGCTGCACATCGAGAGCACGCCGCCCGGCGCGGCCGTCAGGGAAGGCAACAAGGAGCTCTGCGCCGAGACGCCGTGCGAGATCGTCTGGCGAGGGGCCGCAGCCGCGCTCGCGCTGGAGCACGAGCTCGTGTTCGAGAAGCCGGGCTACAAGCCCGCCACGGTGCACGTCTCCGGCGCCGAGGAGAAGGTGCGCGCGAAGCTCGACCCGGACGCGATCCCGGCGCCGGCGACCCCGAACAGGCCCAGGGCGAACACCCAGAAGCCCGAGCCGTACAAGAGCAACCCCTACTGACGAGGGCGCGGACGCGCCCCGGCCGCTCTTCTGGTAGAGTCGCCGCGCTTTCGCGGCTGCGGCCTCTTACCATGGCCGCGGCGGCTTCGCGTTCGCGCGAGGAGCTCACCGGACGCTCCTCGCGTGGACCCGTCGATGAAGTGTTCGGTGTGATGTGGGGAGCAGCGCCGTCAGCGCTCCCGAGCTCTCGCCGGGATCGCCGTCGCTCCCCGGCCCCGCTGAGGACAGGGCGAACTCATGTCGTCTTCCGATTCCTGCTCGCACCGCCGCCGCGACGACGTCCCGGCGCTCGACCCGACCGACGACGCCCGCGCGGCGCGGCCGCGCCGCGCGACGGCGCTCCAGCGGAAGCTCCTCGCCTGCGCCGTCGCCTTCGGCGCGATGACCGCCGCGCGCGGCGCGCTCGCCGACGCCCGCACCGAGGCGCGCCGCCACTTCCGGGCAGGCATGGATCTCATCGCCCAGAAGCAGTTCGACGAGGGCATCCGGCAGCTCCAGAAGGCCAACGAGATCCTCCCCCACCCGAACGTCACCTTCAACATCGCGCGCGCGCACGCCGAGGCCGGCCACATCGAGCAGGCGCTCGCCGCCTACCGCGAGTACATCGCGAGCGATCCCGCGGACCGCGAGCAGGTGACGCGGATCGTGGAGCAGCTGGAGCAGCGCCTCGCCGCGCGGCGCGCCGCGGCGATCCCCGAGCCGAAGCAGCCGCCAGCGCCCGCGCCGCAGCCGCCGGCGCCGCAGCAGCCCACCCCAGGCGAGGCGCCCGCCCCGCCGCCCCCCGCCGGGGAGCCCGCCGCGCAGGGCGCGCCCGCGACGGCCGCGACGAAGGCGCCAGCGCCGGGCCCGAAGGCGGCCCCCGGCGACGCCGCGAGGATCGTCGGCGCGGCCCGGACCGAGGACGTCTACCAGGAGACGGTCGTCACCGCCTCGCGCGGCGCCCAGAGCCCGCTCGACTCCCCGAACTCGACGACCATCGTGACCCGGCAGGACATCCGGCTCTCCGGGATCACGCGCATCCCCGAGCTGCTCCGGCGCGTCGCCGGCATGGACGTCATGCAAATCACGGGCGGCGACGAGAACGTGTCGATGCGCGGCTTCAACAGCCGCCTCGCCAACAAGATCCTCGTCCTCGTGAACGGGCGCACGGTCAAGAACGACGTGCTCGGCTCGACCTTCTGGGAGGCGCTCTCGATCGACGTGGATCAGATCGAGCGCATCGAGGTGGTGCGCGGCCCGGGCTCCGCGCTCTACGGCGCCGACGCCTTCGCCGGCATCGTCAACATCATCACGTTCGAGCCCGGCGTCGGGAAGAGCGGCTTCCGCGCGGGCTACGGCGATCACCGGCAGGGCTACGCCTCGGTGTGGGCCTCCGCGCGCGAGGGCGATTTCGCGTACCGCCTCTCCGCGGGCTACACCCGCTACCCCCGGTGGTCGCGCGAGGTCGCGGACGACCGCATCGACCTCGCGACGAGCGGCCAGAGCCAGGATCTCGGCGCGCAGAACGTCCGCATCGACCTCCGGACCTCGCAGCGGCTCGGGCCGCAGCGCGAGCTCACGGTGGGCGCGGGCTACGCCCGGAGCGAGCTCGACATCTACGGCATCGGCCCCTTCAACGACTACAACCTGGAGGTCGCCAACGCCGACGTCGCCGTCGCGTACCGCAGCGAGAACGTCAACGCGCGGACGTACTACTCGAACCTCGACGGGTACTCGCTGCTCAACGCCGCCTACCTCGGGCACACCCTGTTCGCGGGGCGGCCGCAGCAGCACGTCGTGAACGCCGAGCTCGAGTTCGTGAAGACGCTCCGCGCGCCCGCCCCCGTCGTGCACGACTTCCACATCGGCCTCGGCTACCGGCTCAAGGCGACCTCGTGGAGCTACCTCGCGGACGACATGCCGCTCGAGCACCAGGGCTCGGTGTTCCTCCAGGACTCGATGAAGCTCGGCGAGCGCGTCACGCTGGTCGCCTCCGGGAGGCTCGACTACGTGCCCTACCTGGAGCGGCTCATCCCGTCGCCGCGCGGCTCGGTCATCGTCAAGCCGACCGAGCGCCAGGCGATCCGCCTCTCCGGCTCGACGGCGTTCCGCTCGCCCACGTCGCTCGAGGCCTACGTCGACCTGCCCATCCAGCTCGCGCTGCCCGGCCTCGAGCTCCTCTCGACCTCGAGGACGCCGGGCAGCTCCGAGCGCCCCATCGACCCCGAGCAGATCATCACCGCCGAGGCGAGCTACCTGAACCAGCAGAGCGATTACTTCGAGTTCGAGATCACCGCGTACTACAACCGCGTGAGCGATCTCATCGTGCTCGCCGAGCCGCAGCGCACGACCCTCTCGCAGCGCGCCCACGGGTCCGGGGGGCTGAACCCGGAGACGGGGAGGTACACCTCCGGCTTCGGCGGCTTCGAGAACCAGAGCGACGTCTACCACGTCTTCGGCGGCGAGCTCGGCGGCCGCGTCTACCCCACCGAGGGGCTCGACATCTTCGCCAACTACGCGCTCAACCGCTCGGTGCACACGCGCCCGGACGGGCGCGACGCGCTCGAGGACGCGCGCACCAGCCGGCACAAGGTGAACGCAGGGGTCCAGGTCCGCACGCCGATCGGCGTCGACGGCGAGGTCACGTTTCACTACCAGTCCTCGCAGGTGTGGGCCGAGCAGGTCCCGACGGGGACGGTCATCGCCACGAAGCAGTACGCGCTGCCCGCGTACACGCTGCTCAACGCGCGCGTCGGCTACCGCTTCCTGGACCGCGCCGAGATCTCCGCGACCGTGTTCAACGCGCTCGACGGGCTCGGCGACAACGCGCTGCAGATGCACCCGTTCGGCAACCGCATCGGCCGGCGCTTCATGGGATTCTTCAGCTACTCGCTCTAGGCAAGGCCATGCTCCGACCCAGCCCCCGCACCGGTCTCCTCCTGCTCGGCGCGCTCCTCGCGGCCCTCCCGGCCTGCGACGACGTGGAGGTCTTCGTCCCGCTCCCGGACCAGAGCGGCCCCGCCGGGGTGCTCGACGGCACGGTGACGTACGCCGGACCCCGGCCCTGCACGAAGGACGGCCACGTCGTCGGCGCCGCGATCGTGCTCGGCTTCGACACGCGCCTGCTACCGCCGCCCGAGGGGCTCGGCACCTCGGCCGCGAGCATCGACGTGATCCCCGGCGACGAGCTCTTCGGAGGCCTCGGCGCCGCGCTCGATCGCTCCGAGGACGGCGCGCTCCACTGCCCCGAGCCGGACGAGCCGCCCGTCACCGTGAGCGTCCCCTGGAGGCTCTCGCCCCTGGCCGCCGGCACCTACCAGGTCCGCGGATTTTACGACCACGACGGCAATTTCGACCCCACCTTCGGTATCACCAACCTGCCGACCCGGGGCGACGTGGCCGGCGGCGCGATCGAGAACGCGACCGAGGTGCTCCAGGGCGCCGCCCCGCGGTACCGCGCGATCACGATCGCCGCCCCCATCCCCGAGACGGGCACACGCGTCAGCGGCATCGCCGTCACCCTCGGCCTCCCGCTCCCGCTGGAGCGACCGCTCTTCCACGTCGCCGAGGTGCTCGCGCCGGCGTCCGGCGTCACGCAGAGCCCGAGCGAGGTGGTCATGGCCTCCGACTTCCAGCTGGAGACGTTCAGCCCGGCCGATCCCGCCGGCACCGAGGCGTCGCTGCTGCGCCTGCGGCTCGCCGCGGGGGTGCCGGACAGCGAGGTCGCGCGCGCGGCGAAGCCCCCGCTCTCGCTGCCGGTGGGCGGCGAGCCCGCGCCGACCCTCACCTACGCGCGGCAGGACGTGAACGGCGACGGGGCGATCGACGGCGACGATCATGTCCCCGACTCGGCCCTGATCCCGGCGCTCTTCCCGATCTCGGTGTTCGCGAAGCAGGACGACGAGGAGCCGCTGACCAGCCAGGCCGCGCCCGCGGTGCTCCTCCAGGGGCTCACGATTTACGACGATCTCGTGACCACGGCCACGCTCGGCCCGGAGCCGCTGAACGAGCCGCGGGACAGCGCGCTCATCGGCGTCCGGCCCGCCGCGCTGTGCATGCACCCGACCGAGCCGGAGCGGGGGGGCGTGCTCGTGCTCAGCCACAGGACCGACAAGGAAGGCAACGACATCATCGCGGAGCGGGACGTGGCCCGGGTCGAGGCAGCGCTGAGCCGGCAGTTCGGCCGCACCATCGAGGTCGCGTTCGGCTGCCTGCCCGAGGGGAGCTACGCGCTCAGCCTCATCTACGGCACCGGTCAGGCCTGGACCGTGCCCAACGAGGCCGGCGTGTGCGCGCCGTCGGAGGCCGAGACCGCCGACGTCTGCGGCGCGCGGCCGCGCCTCGCGTCGCAGAGCGTCGTGCTGCGCATCGGCCCGCCGGACGACAGCGCGTACTGCGCCGAGCACCCGACGCCGGCGGCCTGCGCGCGGTAAACGTCGCAACGCCGCAGCGCCGCGGCGGTGTCGGATCGCGCGCGGCGCGGAGGCCGCCGCGATCCGGGCCCGGGCGCGGTGAAAGCGCCGGTTTCCTGCTGGAGGCGGCGGTTGCCTCGCGCGCGCGAACCGATGGTAGGGTCTCGGCATGCGCTGCACTTGCTTTCCCTCGCTTGCTCTTCTGGGGGCGCTCGGCGGCGCCACGGCGGGCGTGCTCGTTCCATCCGACGCGTCCGGCGGATGGCCCCCGCCCGAGTGGGCCAGCGCAGCGGACATGGCCGAGCCCGAGCACTGGCCGAACGACCCGGACTACGGCACGTCGGTCACGCAGAGCGGGCAGTGGGCCTTCTACTCGTTCATCCCGGCCCCGAGCGGGTACGTCCGGCCGGAGGAGTCCGCCGCCGGCATGGCGATCGATCTCGCCTGGCGCTTCACCCAGGGGGACCCGCGCGTCAGGATCGCCGTCGCCGACTCCGGGATCTTCTGGGGAGAGGGGGATCTCCTGGAGAAGGTGTGGCTCAACCAGGGCGAGCTCGCGGCCCACAAGCCGCGGCACGCGGACGGCGCGGCGTGCGGCGGCGACGGCGCGCTCGCGGGCTTCGACTGCAACGGCGACGGGGTCTTCTCCGTCGCGGACTACAGGGACACGCCGGAGCTCACGCCCGCGGCGTCGGAGGGGCGGCCGCACGGCGATCGGAACGGGAACGGCCAGCTCGACGCCGGCGACCTCATCCTCAACTTCTCGGACGGGAGCGACGACGATCAGAACGGCTACGTCGACGACATCGCGGGCTGGGACTTCTTCAAGAACGACAACGATCCGTTCGACGACGCCCGCAACGGCCACGGCACCGAGGGCGCGAAGACGTCGGCCGCGCAGACGAACAACCAGCTGGGCGGGGCGGGCGTGTGCCCGCAGTGCAGGCTCATCCCGCTGCGGGTCGGCGAGAGCCACGTCGCCGACGCGCAGGATCTCGCGAAGGCGCTGCTCTACGCGGCCGACAGCCGGGCCAACGTCGTGCAGTGCCCGGTGACCGCGGTCGACAACACCGGCTTCGTCCAGGCGGCGCTCGACTACGCCCACGCCCAGGGCACGCTCGTCGTCGCGTCGATGGGCAACGAGGGCTCGCGCCACCACAGCGTGCCGGCGACGAGCAACCACGCGCTGCCCGTGAGCGCCGTCCGCCACGACGGCCAGAGCGTCGCGACGTCGACCACGTTCATCGACGCGTCGCCGTGCTCGAGCTTCGGCGGCAACAACGTGCTCGCCGTGTCGAGCCCCGGCTGCGCGAGCGACGCGACCGCCGAGCTCGCCGGCGTCGCGGGGCTGCTCTACGCCGTCGCCCTCGACCGCGGCGTGTCCCTGTCCCCGGGGGAGGTGCAGGGCCTGCTCGTCGCGACCGCCGACGACATCGCCGTGCCGGAGTCGCTGGAGCCCGGGTCGCTGTACCGCTTCTCGCAGGCGGGGTTCGACCAGCGGTTCGGCCACGGCCGCGTCAACGCGAACCGCGCCGTGGAGGCGCTCCTCGAGGGGCGCGTGCCGCCCGCCGTCGACATCACGTCGCCGCGGTGGTTCGAGGTCGCTTACAAGGATCAGGTCCAGGGCCCGGTGCCGATCGAGGGCACCATCTCGGCGAAGCGGGCGATGGCCTACGACTACTGGGTCGAGTGGGCGGCAGGCGCGCAGCCGCTCGCGGCGGAGTTCAAGGTGATCCACAAGGAGACGAACGTCGCGCCGACGGTCGTCACGGGCGCCGAGGGCCCGCTCGCCTCGCTCGACGTGCGCACGATCGACACGTCCCACCTCCGCGACCCCGACAGCCCGCACGGCGAGGACGATCGCGCGATCACGGTGCGCGTCCGCGCGAGGGCCCGCTACGCCACTGGCGACGTGGAGAGCGAGGCGCGGCGCACGATCCACGTCGACAGCGATCCGACGCTGGTCCAGGGCTTCCCCGTCCGCATCGGCGACAGCGGCGAGGGCAGCCCGAAGATGGCCGACATCGACGGCGACGGCGTCCGCGAGCTCGTCTACCCGACGGCCGGCGGCGCGCTGCACGTGCTGAAGGTGACGCCCAAGGGGCCGCAGCCGCTGCCGGGGTTCCCGTTCATGACCGACGCCATCGACGGCCTGCTCGATCCGCCGGCGTCCCCGGCCACGCCCGATTACCTCGGCGCCCCGGCGTACAGCAAGGTGAACAGCGAGCTCGGCCGCGAGCCGATCCTGAGCGCGCCCGCCATCGCGGACCTCGACGGCGACGGCAGGCAGGAGATCGCGATCTCCACCTGGCCGGGCACGATCTACGTCATCGGCGCGAACGGCAGCGACCGACGGGGGTGGCCGATACGCCTGCCCGAGATCCCCTCTTGCCCCCTCGATCCCGGGGCTCCGGCGAGCGCGCCGTGCATGTCGGCGGCCGCGCGGATCGCGCGCGGGGCCTTCGCCTCGCCGGTCCTCGCCGATCTCGACGGCGACGGGCGGCTCGACGTGATCCAGGCGGCGTTCGACGGCACGGTCCACGCGTTCGACAGGGATGGCAACGCGCTGCGCGGCTTTCCCGTCGAGGTGCACTACGCGGGTCCGCTCGCCGAGGAGCCGGCGCGGAGCCGCCTCCTCGCGACGCCCGCCGTGGCCGACTTCAACGGCGACGCGCTGCCGGATCTGCTGGTCGCGTCGAGCGAGCGGCTCGGCGAGGAGGGCGAGGCCGGGGCGGTGTACGTGATCGATGGGCGGGGCACGACCGCGCCCTCCGGGCCCGTGCTCGCGGGGTGGCCCATCACGGTGCCGTCGCGCTCGTTCGCCCCGCTCGCCGCGGAGGGGATCACGGCCTCGGGCGTCGTCGGGCGGTTCGACGGCGCGCTGGCGGGCGTCGTCCAGGGCAACGGCGCGCCGCCGCTCGTCCTCCCGGCCTCACCCGGCGAGCAGCGCGAGCTCCTGGCGACGCCGGCGGGCGCGCTGCCGCGGGCGAGCGGCGGCTCGCCGGCCGGGCTCGACCCGACGTTCGGCCCCCTGTCGCCCGCCGCCGGCGCCCGGACGATGATCCCGCTGCTGTCGCAGCCTGCGCTCGGCGACATCGATCAGGACGGCACCCCCGACGTCATCGCCGCGGGCGCCTCGAAGGCGGCCGCGCTCGCCCTCGCGGGCGCGCAGGGGGCGACGCAGCCGGGGCCTCACCTGCTCGCCGTCTGGAGCGGCAGGTCGGGCGCGATGCTGCCTCGCGCCCCGTTCGTGCTCGAGGACTACGCGATCTCGGGCAGCCAGGCGGTCGTCGATCTGAACGGCGACGGCTACCCCGAGGTGCTGAGCGGATCGAGCGGCTACTTCCTCCACGCCTTCGACGGGTGCGGCCGGGAGCCGCGCGGGTTCCCGAAGTTCACCGGCCAGTCGATCACCACGACGCCCGCCGTGGGCGACCTCGACGGCGACGGCACGCTGGAGATCGCGGTGGGCACCCGCGACGGCTGGCTCTTCGCCTGGCACACCGAGGCGACGACGGGCGCGCTCATCGCCTGGGAGAGCCTCCATCACGACAACCAGAACACGGGCAACCTCGAGACGCCGCTCAGGCAAGGGGTCGTGCGGACGGCGCCGCGGCCGCTCACGGTGGACCTGTGCGAAGGCCCGCAGCAGGCCCCGCTCATCCTCCAGCTGGGCGGAGGCTGCGCGTGCGAGGCCGCGGGCGCCGAGCCGCGGCGCGCGTCCGGCGCTCGAGGCGCGGGCGCGGGCGCGGCGCTGGGCGCGGCGCTGGTCGGGGCGGTGGCGCTGTGGCGGAGGCGGAGGAGAGGCTGTTGATTGCGAGGTGACCTCGACGCCGCGGCCGCCTTCCTGGCACGGGCGCCATGCACGCTGCGCAGACGCCAGCGCAGAGCGGGCCGACTTCCTGCGGAGCAGAAAGAGGAAGGGCGGTCGACGTGGAAAGAGGCTGGTGGGAGCCGCGGTGAGAACCAAGCGGACGGTTCCCGACGTGACCTGTTCATGCCCAAAGCCTTTGGTTTCCAGTTCGGAAGAGATGCGACACGCCTCAGGGAAGCACACATGAGCTCGGCACACCGATCGCAATACGCAACAGACGCGACATGCGAGCAATCACCACCACCATCACAACAGCTTTCATTCTCTGCTCCGCCCCTTCATGCACGGTCGACCAGACACCAGAATCAGAGGCCGTACTGAACGTGGATTTCGCGCCTAAAAGTCCGATCCGGGGCGTGAGAAATCCGGCGCAGTAAAAGGAACGCCTTGAAAAAAAGGCTCGGCGTGGCGACCCGTCCGGGTTGCTATGACCAAACGAAGGCACACGCCGAGCACCTCCAAGGTGCGCCGGCGCGAGTTCGGGCGCTCGCACGGCACCTTCGGCTCGCTCGTGCCCCCTGGGCGCGAAATCCACGTTTCGACCGGGGCGAGCGCGAGCATCGACGTGATGCGAGTTCCTTCGTACATGAATCCTCCTGAGGCGGATGGGCTGATCGGGGGGCGGAGCGCGCCGGCGGGCCGGCGTCAGGGCGTCAGCGCGAAGCAGTAGAGCCCGCCGTAACCGCCGCCGGACCCGACGGTGGGCGAGTCGTCCTGGGGCGGGCCCTCCTCCACGAGGTAGACGCCCGGCGCGCACCCCGGCGCGTCGTGGGACGATATCCACTGGGACCCGCTCATCGCTGCGCCGAAGTTCCTCGGCCACGAGTGTCCGACGCGCGGTTTCCCGGAGGCACTGTCGCCTATCGCGCTCGTCCAGTCGTTGCACGTCGCCGTCGGGCCGACGAGCCGCCCTTGCCTGTCGCTTCCCGTCAGGGTGTCGTGGTTGTCCACCGCGGGCTGGCTCGGATCGGCCTGGTGGTTGGGGACGCCGTCCTCGTTGGGCAGATCGTTGATGATCGCCTCGTCGGCCCCGCTGGGACGCGTGCTCGGCAGCTCCTCTTTGCTGTTCGCGACCAGCCGGCCGAGCCGGTCGTACCAGGGCCCCTCGCCGATGCGATCGATCGCATTGACCTGCTTGCCGTCCTCTCCTGCCGTGGCGCTCAGGAACGCGCGCCACCCCTTGCTGCCCGCGCCCGGGAGGCTCTTCTCGGCGATCGTCGCGCAGATCTTGTCCGCGCCGCGGAGACCGGCGCCCGGCCCCGTCTCCCCGAAGCGGAGGTCGCCCCCGAAGCCGTCCTCGGAGCCCGACAGCTCCCGCATGGCTTTGAGGCTCGTCACGAAGAAGCTGAACTTCTCGGTCGTCCCGCCGCCGGTGGTCACGCCGCCGCCGGAGGTCGCGGCGTCGCCGCCGCCGCCGGAGGCCGCGCCGTCGCCGCCGGAGGCCGCACCGCCGCCGGAGGCCGCGCCGCCGCCGCCGGACGTCGCGCCGCCGCCGGAGGTCGCGCCGCCGCCCGAGGCCGACGACGAACTGGTCGCTCCGTCGTCCAGGACGCCCTCGTCCGAGCCGGAGCAGCCGAGCATGGGCGAGAGCAGCGCGAGGGTGAGGGGGAGCATCCAGGGATGATAAGCGCTTGTCATGGTCTTCGCTTTCCTGTGGTTGTTGCGTCGGGCTATCCGTTGCGCCGTGAGCCGGCGAGGCTCACTGGCACGTGAGATCGGCATGGCAAGCTTCACGTGGACGGTGGAGATGCCGGCCTGACCCGGCAGGGCCCACTCGACCGCCGGATCCGCCGGGGCAATCGGGCGCCGGCGGGTCGTTGCCGTCCGTCGTCGAGCTCGATCCGTTGTGCGACAGAAGGCTCGAGACCGCGCCTCGAGACCGCGCAAAGGATGCCGACCCGCCAACCTCGCCGGGGGACGAATTTTGCAATCTGGAGAAGTTTTGGCGACATCTCGATGACGATCTGTCGGCCCGTTGAGGTCGCGGGTCAATGTCTTTGGCGCCGCGCCCGCGAACCCGTGCAGGCGCGTACCTTTCGGTCCGGGGTTGCGCTCGGCGAGGTTCACGACGGCATCGCCCCAGGTGCCTGCGCTCACCGGCTGCCGAGCCTGGTGAGCATAACCTCGAGGATTGAGGACCTCTTGCGCACGGAGCAGGAGGGACGCGGAGCGTCAAGCGCGTAGCTTGCGCGTCAACAGGGGGGCACAGCTCGACCGTGTATGCCGTATGCTCGGCTGCGGTCGTCGGCCCCCCCCGATGACGCTCATGCTGCCCGATCCGGACCCCCTGGCCTGGTTGTCGAGCGGGGGCTTCGCCTTCGGGACGCCGATCGCTAACAGCTTCGATGCAGCGGCTGGTGTGGTGCTTACCACGGTTAACCGCATCCTTCAGCTGGCCGACATTCGGGTGTGTCAGCCTCCGTGCGATGACGGAGAGCCCGTCGTACTTGCTTGCATCTACAACGAGCCGGGTCGGCGGCGAGGCATGAGGCAAGGTATTTTGCCCTCGGTTTCGCCCGTGGGGATACCGGGCTTCCGGAACACCGGTACAGCTATTTCTATGGCGATCTGTTCGCCTATCAACTCCCCGATCTGCTGGAACGCGACGGCTTCGCTTTCTACAGTCCGGTGTAGCCCCCGCCATCAGACCAAGGCGATCGAGACACTCGCGGTCACGCCCGCTCTCGGAGCATGGTGCCCCGGGAGGGGCGTCAACCGGGGGAACCCTCCGCAGCACGCGCCTTCTTCTCATCCACGAGCTTCTGGATCTCCTCGTCGATGAGCTGCTCCATCCTCTGGGAGAACGTGAACCCGAAAGCGTGGTGCATCAGCTTCGGGAAGCCCGTATCCACCGGCTCCCCGCCCTCCCAAGAAACGCGAACCCCGGAAGCGTGCCCGTCGAGGAGCGACTCGAGCGCCCTGCGCGCCTCGTCGGGATTGCTCCCCATCAGGCTGCGGAAGTCCTGTTGTCGCATCCGTAGAACGAGGCGCGCGCTGAGTCGTGACTCCGGCGCGCTGACGCGCGAACGCGCGGCCGGACCAAGGGCGTGCCGGTGACCACAAACTAGCCAGTTGAACATAGACGGCGGCCCCGCGTGCCGGCGTCCACCTCCATGGCGGTGAGCTCGCCGGCGAGGAGAACGGCGGCGGAAATGACGGCACGCGCGGCTGCCCGAAAGCCGCGCCGCCCAAGATCGTTGCGAAACGTAGGGGCTTCACGCCCGGTAGCTCGGCTGCCGTGGTTGTCCCTGGAGGAGCTCATCCCTGGCCGAGGAGCGCCCCGCGGCGCGCCCGTGCCGCCGACGCCGGCCGCTCAGCCCTCGGCGGCGAGCCCGACCATGTGAACGGTGCCCGCGCCGAGATAGCCGACGCCCAGCTCGACCTCCGCGCCTGCGCTGTTGCGGAGAAGGCGCCGCCCAGCTCGCCTCGATCCCTTGCCGGCAACGCGCCGAGCTCGGGCCAGGGGGGACGCGTCACCTCCGAGCCGGAAGCGAAGCGCGCTCTGCCCTGTTCGCGCCGCGTCGCCCGGCGCCGTGCCAGCACCTGCCGGCGGCTCCCCCAGCAACCCCGGGACGCGTGCCAGCGCCCGCTGGTACCGCTCCTCGGACCCGCTGGTACGCTTCCTCGGACCTGCTGGTACCGCTCCCCGGACCCGCTGGTACCGCTCCCCGGACTTGCTGGTACCGCTCCTCGGACCCGCTGGTACCGCTCCCCGGACTTGCTGGTACCGCTCCCCGGACCTGCTGGTACCGCTCCCCGGACTTGCTGGTACCGCTCCCCGGACCTGCTGGTACCGCTCCCCGGACCTGCTGCCACGATTCCGGGCCGTCTTGGCGACGCTGGCAGCGCTCTCCGGCCCGCTGGGCGCGTTCCACGCTCTGCTGGGTTCGCGCCCCGGCCCGCTGGGTGCGTTCCACGCTCTGCTGGGTTCGCGCCCCGGCCCGCTGGGTGCGTTCCACGCTCTGCTGGGTTCGCGCCCCGGCCTGCAGGGACGCGTCCCGGGTGCGCCGGCGCAGCTCCCAGGCGTCGACAACGTGCTCCCAGGACGGCGGAGCCCGTCCGGGCCCTGCCAAACGCTGCGCTGGTGTTACGCTCGCCTGCTCGCCACCCCCACTGGAGGTAGGTTATGGGAATCGAACTCTCACAAGAACAACACGCTGTCCTGAAGGAGACCCGCGCGGTCGGTACCCCCGCGGAGTTCCAGGCCCTCCTCGATACCGCGCGTCCCGAGATGGACCGCATCGTCCGCGAGGTCATGGAGCCGAGCCAACCCGTCTCGACCACCGTCACGGAGCTCCGGGACCTCTATCTGGCCGTCGTCCAGTACGAGGCGCAGCTCGCGAGCAAGGCCTATGGCCCCGAGCGTCGCGCGCTGCTCCGCGGCGCGATCCAGCTCCTCGACACGGCGAACCTCTGGTTCGGCGAGGGCAAGCGCACCGGCGCGTATCAGGTGCGGCCCATCGACCAGGTGATCAAGGCGAGCCGGCCCTGGCGCGCGCGCCTCAAGGCGTTCGCCGACCAGGCGTTCGCGTTCGAGCCGGACGTCGCCGAGCAGTTCGCCGACGTGAACACGAGCGGCACGCTCACCGAGGAGACAAGCGATCTCGCCATGCTGCTCCGGCTCGCCCAGCAGCACCAGGCCCGCCTTGCGCCCGTCGGCCTCACCGAGGACTTCCTGCGCGAAGGCAGCACGCTGCTCGACGAGGTGAGCGGCCGCGACCTGCTCGGCATCCTCGGGTTGCGCAACCGGGAAGAGGCGATGGTGCTCCGCAACTCCATCGTGACGTATGCCACGCTGCTCGGGAACGAGGCGCGCGCCGCCGGCATCAACGCCTGCTGGGACATTCCCGACGTCAAGCGCCGCTTCAGCGCCACCTCGTTCCGCAGCGCCCTGCGGCGGCTCCGCCCGAAGCGCCGCGGCAGCGCCGCCGCGCCGGACGAGCCGGCGCCGCCCGAGCCGGCGCCGGTCGAGCCGACAGGCGCGCCGGTCTGAAGCCGCGCCGAATCGAGAACGCGGCGCGCTAGCGCTGCGGACCCGCCGCAACCCCTCTCACCGCCCAGACAACGCTGCCAAGCCGCATCGCGGGTGCGAGGCGTCGCAGGACGGCATCCGGCGCCGCCATGGTGCAGGCACGGACGCCGTGGCGCAAGCGCGCGACATCCAGCGGCGTACCGTTTCAAGCCGCGACAGACAGCGATCGGCTCCAGCGGCGAGCAGCTCGTCGCGCCGATTCATCAGGACGTGCCGAGGTGCGGCAGGCTCCGCGCGGAGCCTTCGCGCCGGGCGCAGGCACGCAGGCCGTTCATCCCCCCGGGCCGTCATCTTCACACGACGTCACATGGAAGAAGGCCGATTCCAGGCGCGCGGGCGCGTCGTCAAAGACGCGCTTCAGCCCGCACGGCTCCACGGAGAAATCGGCCTCGTAAGGCTCCTCCGACGTGATCGTGTGCGTCACATGGCAGACGGCGTCGTACTCATCGCCGTCGAGCCGGGCGTACACATTGATGTCATCCGGTATGGCTGACACCCGTATCCATTCGAATCTGGCGTACCGGCTCGGATGCATCAATAATACTCTTTGCGCTCCGTTGTCTACGCCGCAGAACGTCCCCCAGTCATCGTCCTCATTCACCACGCGTCTTCCGTCGTTACCAGTATCCAACGTGAGCGTTTCGCCCTTGATCGTGACGATCGCCTTCCCGGCGATGTCCGAACCGTTGGAACCGCATCCGGGCGATGCGGTCAGCGACACAATCCCAAGGGCAAGGACGGTCTTGTACATGGCAGATTCCGGACTAGAACCGTGGACAGGTATACGACAGGGTCTGGTTGGTCGGCGAGCGGCGCGGCGCACAGCACACGATGTGCATCTCGCCCTTCTCCACCGTGCCGGTGACCCTGGACACGCTCGGCGTGCAGGAGCCCGGCTCCGCCTCCGTCAGCTCGGCGCGCATGGCGACCACCGCCGACGGCGAGCTGACGTCGCTGCACCGCGCCGCTCCATGACCGGTGCCTTCCGAGGCCACGATCTGCTCGCTGCACGCGGCGTCCCCATACAGGAAGACATCAGCGCTGCACTTCCCTCCTTCCGGCGAACCACACTCGCAGGCAGAGCACGAGCGGTGATCGACGAGCTCTTCGGTAAACTCGCGCTTCTCCGGGTAGCCGTCCCAGCACGAGCCATCCTTCTTCGTCCGGACGCAGAGGTCATAGCCCTCGGGCGGCTGACCGATGTAGCCGGCGCAGGCCTTCGCGAACGTCGCGACGACCGGCAGCGGCTCGGGCGCCGGAGAGGGCGTGCACGCTCCCAGCGACGGCGCCTCGAAGGTCACCGAGGCAAACGCCTCCCCCGGGATCGGCGCGCCGGCCGGCGTGCAGGTGCCGTCCCACCCCGCGCCGGCATCAAGGGTCATCGAATCCTGGGTCCCGGGGCACACGGACGCGTGTGTCGTCACCGAGGACGGGAGCACGCACGCGGCAGGACCGCATTCACACGCGCCACACGCCTGCGGCACGATCGCCCCCTTCCATCCCTCCCACAACGTGTCACGCTCTTCGGGACATGCCGGCGCATCGTCTTGCGGTCCTTCCCAGAGCCAGACCGCCGGGCAGCCTGTATGCGGTTCGTCGGAGAGCTCCGGCACGTCGTAACAGGCGAGGAGCACGGGCGATGCAAGCGCGAACAATGCAGCAAGTCGCATCTCTAGAACCTCCAGCCAGAGCGTAGACGATCGCGGCTCCTGTCGACCTGGTCCGGCGCAGGCGGCAGCATCAGCGCCAGCACGGAGCCCATGCAGAGGCAGCGCGCAGCGACCTCGGTGGCCTGTCCTGTGCCGCGGATCGCGCCCCGTCACCATGTCACCTTGACCTCCGCGCCGCCGGGTCGCGGCCGCACTTGGGTGTCGTCTGCGACGACGACGTAGACCAGCGTAGCGACGCCCAGCAGCGCGCCGGCCGTGAGCAACGCCGTTCCCAGGTGGCTCATGGTGCTCACGCCTTCGCGCGGCGCAGGTGCCCCAGCACCATCGCCTTCTGACCTCAGCTGGCACAACGCCGCCAGCCGCTCGGCCTCCGCGCTGTTGGCCGCGACGTGGAGCCCGATGCCCGTCACGAGCAGGCCCACCGCGGCGGTGGCGCCGCTGGCGACGACCCACGGCTTCACGCCGGGCGGGGCCGATCCTGCCAAGGCCTCCCGCGTCGGCGCGAGCGGGCCCCGCACGGCACCGGCGGGCCGCGCGAGCTGGTGCTCGATCGGCTCGAACACGATCGGCACGCCCTGGGACTCGGCGGCCTTCGCCGCCACGCTCACACGGGCGAGGCGCCCGTCGTGCGCCATGGCGACGATCTCGTGCCGGCCTGGCAGCACATAGACCCGATCGGCGCGTTCGACCTTGCGGCCATCCACGAGGATCCGCTCCGGAACGACCCCGGGGGCCGTGAAGAGGTTGAGTACGCCCACTTCCTGGAGCACCCGCGCGAGGTCGGCGTGCCGGACCTCCCAGCGGCGACGCTCAAGGTCGTTCTTCGGCGGCGGCATCCGCGCGGCGCACTCCGAGAGCTCCTCCGCGGCGACGTCCCAGCGACCGAGACGGGTATCCACCACCCCGAGCTGGCAGAGCGCCATGATCGAAGGATCGAGGTGGTGGATGCGTGCCCAGAGGCGCCGAGCCTCCACCATGTCGAGGTTCTTCATGGCGGCCTCGGCCTGCTGGTGCAGCGCATCCAGCTCCCTCGACCTCGGCGGGGGCTCTGCGGCGCGCAGGTGGAAGGACGCGAGGACCACGGCGATCGCCGCCGCGTGAGATAAACACGTCCGCAAGAGAGAAGTGGCCACGGTTCGCCTCGCCCAATTCGACAGAACCTCACCGTCGCACCGGCGGCACCCAGCGCGGTAAACGTGGCCCCTAATACTATGCTTGTACTTCCGCCCACAAGGCGCACGCGTTGCAACCTGCTCGTCGTGCCGCCACGGACGTTCGGACGACCGGCGCGTCACGACTGCCTCACGTGCACCACCACAGCCACGTTGACGCCGCGTGTTTTGCGCCGCGAGCATGCGTCATGGCGCGCACAGCTCCGGTCCCGAACATCCCCGCCATCCCCGGCATGAACCCCGGCGTCTTCATCATGGGCGGCGGCGGCAGCGGCGGCCTTGGTGGGGGCAAGGGCGGCAACGGGGCGACAGCGCGAGCAAGGGCGGGCGGGGCGCGGGCGCGTTGGGCCAGGGCTCGGGTAGCGGCTGTCCCAACCCCGCGCACGGGCGCGGAGGGCAGACGACGGCCTCGCCCAGCAGCACCAGGCCCGCCTTGCGCCCGTCGGCCTCACCGAGGACTTCCTGCGCGAAGGCAGCGCGCTGCTCGACGAGGTGAGCGGGCGCGACCTGCTCGGCATCCTCGGGTTGCGCAACCGGGAAGAGGCGATGGTGCTCCGCAACTCCATCGTGACGTACGCCACGCTGCTCGGGAACGAGGCGCGCGCCGCCGGCGTCAACGCCTGCTGGGACATGCCCGAGGTCAAGCGCCGCTTCAGCGCCACCTCGTTCCGCAGCGCCCTGCGGCGGCTCCGCCCGAAGCGCCGCGGCAGCGCCGCCGCGCCCGACGAGCCGGCGCCGCCCGAGCCGGCGCCGGTCGAGCCGGCGCCGCCCGAGCCAAACGGCGCGCCGGTCTGACGCCGCGCCGGATCGAGAACGCGGCGCGCTAGCGCTGCGGACCCGCCGCAACCCCACCGTCCTGCTGGCAGGAGCGCCTCGCCCAGCCGGTCGCGCTCCGCCAGGGCCGGGCTCTCCTCCGGGAAGACCAGGTTAATCTGATCCGCGCCCCGCACCTGGCACCGCGCGAAGCCGCCGAGCCGCACCAGGTTCTCATCGGCGCGCGCTGGCCGTTTCGGGAGCGCCAGCGAGGGGCTGCGGCGCCGGTCTTCGGCCTGGGCGCGGCGCGGGCGGGAGCGGCGGGGAGACCGCGCCTGCGCCGAGGGCGCGCGCCGCGGGCGCGCTCGGTGAAAGCGGCGCGCCGCTGCGCGAGGGCTCGCGACTCCGCGCGACGGCGGGCGGCCGGCGAGCCATGCGCGCCGCGCCGCGGCGGCCTCCTTGTGCGGCCGCCGCGCTCGGATCACGAGGCGCGCAGTCGCCCGTGGCGGGCGCAGGCCGAACGACGCCTTGGCAATCAGCGGCGAGGTGCGGGCGTCGTCGCCTGCGCCTCGTCCGCTGCATTGCCTTGTTGGGCGGCCTCCGGGCCACCGCTACGCGGAACGATCGAAACGTGGTCTGTGGCGCGGCCTGCTTCAAGGCGTCGAAACGCCTTGAACAGCTCGTGAACGTCATAGCCACATTCCTTCGCAATTTCGTCGCGAATTGCGCGAACTTCATCGACGATGGCATCGCGAATCATTTCTCCTCCTGTGGCGGCAGCTCGTCTGGTGTGCAGATGACGGGCGGTCGAAACCCACTGTCTCTACACACGACTCTATGCGTGGCCGCATCGTAGCATTCGCAATATGCGTAAAGTTCCATGTCAGCAGAAAATCGAGGCCATGAACGGTCGCTATGGCCACGTGCGCGGCGTCGACGATTGCCTTTGCGGGCATGGCTGCCTGCTTGATGAGGGCCGCGGCAAGCGTCTCCGCTTCCTCGGCTCCTGACAGGACAGCGATCCCCGCGGCTGCCCCGAGCCGCCGAGCAGCTGCCGCGGGGTCGCCCCGGCGCGCTTCGGTCAGCACCGGGTCGGAGAGGAACAGCTCGAACTCGTCTCGCCGCGCCCACCAGCCGATCGTGACCTGCTGGCGGGCGGCCTGGATGACATCTCGGCTTGGCAGCGCGGTCAGATAGCTCAAGATCGAGGTTTCGACATAGACGCGCGGTTTCACGGGCGGCTCCTAGCGAAGGCGCGCTCCCGCCGACGCACCTGGAGCATACCAGGCCCAGGCACGCGCGCCCAGGTCGCCCCGCGCACGTCCTCGTATTGATCAGAAAAGTCGGGAGGATCAGGACCGTTCAGAGAGTGGGCGGCCTGCTGGTCGTCGAGACGAGCCCATCCGGGCTCGAGCGCGCATCCTCGATCGTCGAGACGGGCCCGTCCGCGCGAGCCCTCCAGGGGCAGACGCCTGGGAAGCCGTACTCCGCTGGAGCCATACCTGCCTCGGCTCACGCCTGCCCGCCCAACGACTGGCGATGAGCCGCGCGGTGGGCAGGCTAGCTTCGCTCGCCAGCCCACCGCGTCGGTCTCCATCGCTGAGTTGGGCGGCGCAGAGAACCGTTGCGCTGCGACAGGCATCGGTCACGAAGAACCTCGCCGCATTCCGCCACCCCAGCCGCCGCCCATGCTCAACGCGACTATCGAGAGCAGCGCTCACACGAAGATCGTCCTCGGTGGAAGGCACTGCCGTTGATGACGCTGGTCACCCCGACGAAGCTCCCGTCCTTCCGGTCGAACACGGAGGCGTCCTTTGCTTTCTTGCCTTCTTCATCAACCGCAACAATGTAGTGACTGCGATCGAAGTTCTCCGCGCCCAGCGCTTCCGCGCACCGACGGTCGTGCCCGTGCATGATGACGAACGCGGGCCAAGTCACGCCGTGTGCAGCCAATTGGCGCGCGACGGCAGCGATGGTCTTGTCCCATGGTTCGCGGTCCCTACACTCTTCGCAATTTTCGGCTCCGACGTTTCGTGACCGTTCGATCTTCATCTTCACTCCGTTTAGCGTGGCGCCGAGCGATCTCGTTCATATTCCGTTCACGGTCGCATCCCGCGTCGGAACTACCTAAAGTGCTTAAGGCGCGCCTGTGCGCGATCGTCAGCAGCAGCGGCTGGTTGGGCGGCATGGTCGCGGGGGGGGGCAGGTGCGGACGAGCGTACGCCGAGCGGGCGCGGCCGAAAGGGCAACGATGAGGTGGGACCCTCCACCACGCGCTCGCGGCCCCGCTCGCGCAGATGGTGGTGAACGAGGGCAGCCGGAGCCGCCGGCGCAGCCGGCACCGACCTCCTTGAGGACGTCGCAGCGTGCGCTCCGCGGCGCAGCGCGGTAGCATGGCGACATGCTCTCGCGTGACGACATCCGCCGCGCTCTCGTGGCGCTCGCCGACGAGCTCGCGGACATGTCTACGCGCTGCGAGATCGTGGTCGTCGGCGGTGCGGCCGTCGTGTTGCTGTAGGGCGCCCGCGAGGCCACGAAGGACGTCGATGCCCTGATCCTGAGCCGCATCGATCCGGCGCTCGTCCGCAAGGCCGTCCAGCGAGTCGCGGACTCCCTCGGTCTCCCCGACGACTGGCTGAACGACGCCGCGAAGGGGTATGTCCACGGCCTCGCGCTCGGCGAGGTCCTTGTCGACGAGCCGGCGCTTCTGGTGCGCGCGCTGGCGCCCCACCAGCTCCTCGCCATGAAGCTGTCCGCGTGGCGGGACGACGTGGACATCGACGACGCGCGCCTCCTTCTCGCGAAGCTCTCCGCCGATCGGGACGAGGTGTGGCGGCTCGTCGAGCCCCACCTTGTTCCCGGACGCGAGATGAAGGCGTACTATGCCTTCTGTGATCTCTGGGAGGCCGAGCATGGATCTGCGTGACCTGGTGCGTGCCCTTCTGTCGTTCGACGCGCTCGTGGCCCGGCAGTGGGTCGCGGACAGCCTCCGACAGGGCATCCTATGGGCGTCGATCCCGGCGCCGACCGACCTCGATCCGGTCGCCCTCGGTGTCGCGGCCGGTGTCGCCGAGCTCCTGGCGGCGCGCGCCGGGCAGGCCCCCCCGCCCTGGACGAGCACGGTCGAGGCGGCACCCACCCCTGTCTGCCTGGTGAAGGCCGCGCGAACGATGCCGCGGCTTCGGCAGCTCTGCGAGCAGGAGGGTCCGGAGCCGCTCCGGCGCCGCGGGATCCTCGCGCCGCCTGAGTTCTTGAAGGTGGCGTGATCGCGCCCGCTCTCGAAGCCCGCTTGGGGGGAAGCCGCCCAACGTTGAATTGATCTGCGGCGCGAAGCGCCGTCAGGTCCAATTCTGTGTTGGGCGGTGCCTGGTCGCGCATCATGGGATCAGACATCCCAGAGCCGCCTCTTGCCGGGCTGAGAGCCGCCGCTCGCCGCAGCAGCGGTCGTGGTCGCGCCGTACCTCTCCGCCATGGCGCCGCCAGGTCCCGCCGGCTTTCGTCCCGCTGAATTCCCCGCGGAGCACGAGCGGCCCGTGTTTCGCTCGCAGCCGCCGGGATGCTCACCCAAGCGGAGTCTCGGCCGCTGTCGGCGCGTCCAAGGACCTCGCGGCCAGCGCCGCACGCCTACGCGCCTCGCGAACCGCATCAGACCGTGTTGTATGGCCTTGTTCAGGAGCACCTCGCGGCTTCCGTTTGAGCTGCGTGCGCTTGCGGCCAAAAGGTCCGACGTCCTCGCGGCGATGGAGCGCATCTTCGCGGAGGAGATCGCCCGCGTGACCACGCGGCTCGCGAGCATCGCCGGCGCACGGACGGGCTCGGTCGGGTTCCCTCAGAGATTCGGCTCGAGCTTGAATGTTCACGTCCATTTTCACTCGCTGGCAATCGACGGCGTTTTCGAGAAGACCGCCATGGGCGTGCGCTTCCACGATGCGCCGCCGCCTTCAAAGGACGATGTCAGCGAGGTGGCCAATGGAGTTCATGGCCCGGCTCGCGGCTTTGATTCCTCCGCCGAAGATCCCGCTTGTGAGATACCATGGCGTGTTCGCGCCTCTGCCCGCCGCGCCCGCGCCCGCATCGCCCGCGCCCGCGTCGCCGTGCGCTCCGCCGGCGCTCTCAGCGAGGTCGCTCGCGCATGCCGAGCCCACGGTGCGAGTTGAGCCGACCCTGATCTCGGTCTTGCACTGGGGGCGGCTGCTCGAAGGGGAGTTGTTCGCAACGTCGCGCTACGTCGAGTGGGCCGTGCTCATGAAGCGTTCGTTCGGCTTCGATGCGCTTCGCTGCCCGAGATGCGAACGGAGGATGCGCGTGCTTTCCACGATCACCGACTCAGCGGTGGTGCGCCGCATCCTCGATCATCTGAACTTGCCCTCGCAGCCCCGAACGGCAGCACCCGCGCGCGATCCAACGTGGGAACCGATGGCGTTCGGGTTCGACGCGGCGTAGGTGGGCACCCGGCCCGAGCCCGTCATGGCGAACGCACGTCGCGGTCGTCGAGCCAGAGCTGCACCCAATGCACGGCGCGCGGGCCCTGCGACGGGGCGAGCGGGTGTTTGATGCGCGATACGATAGACGGCTCGCCCGGCGCCGTTCCCGCGGGGCTTGACACGGGCGAGAGCTCTATGGTTTCCTATCCGCCGGGGCATCCTGCGCACGCCGCTCAACCGCGGCCACTTCGTCTGCCTGTTCGACCCGCGCCACGTGCGCCTCGGCGCGCGCCCCAGCAAGCGCACGTACCTCGCGCAGGAGCACGTCATCGTCTCGTACAACGGCGACCTCCGCGGCACGGTCGAGGACAGGCTCGGCGTCGAGCGACGTGTCCGCTGGTCGGTCGCGAGCTTCAGTGCGATCGGCGCCATCGTCGACGGCAGCCAGCTCGTGGCGACCTTGCCCGACGTCTTCGCGGCGCAGCTCGTGCGGCAGCGGCCGCACCTTCGCAGCGCGCCCTTTCCCTTCGCGCACCCCGCCGGCGGCATGGACCTGCTCTGGCCCGCCGCGCTCGACGGAGACGACGCGTGCGCCTTCGTGCGCGCCGCGATCATCGATATCGCCAAGCAGCGATCGTCGGTGTGACGTCGTACGGCGGGAGCGAGGGATACCCGTGCACGAGCGGCTGGCACACACCGGTCGACCGCTACGTCGACTTCATCGACCCGTTCGTCAACGCGCCGTAGGCCCGCGGCGCCCCGAGCGAGACCGCGGGGACGCGCGCCCTCCTACCGCCCCGCGGGGCCGAACCGGCGCGCGTCGGCCGGCGTCCCCGGCGGCGGCGCCTCCGGGACGAGCTCGCCGCCGTGGGTCAGCACATGCCAGCGCTCGTCCCGCGTGTACCAGGGCTCGCCCCGGAGCTCTGGCGCAGGCTTCGGAAGCACGCCGACCCGCACGCGACCGTCGTGCACCTCGATCCGCATCAGATTCTGGGACACCTCGACCCCGCGCGCCAGGGCGAGCACCGGGTGACCCGGGCGATCCAGCGACACATCGAGGCGCCCGCCCGCCGAGGCCGCGGGCGAGCTCGCGAGGAGCGCCGCGCCGCCCGGAGCCGGCATCGCCGCGACGCCGTCCGGCACCACGACGCGCCGCCACGCCTGCGGCGCGCCCAGCGGCAGCGGGCTGCGCACGAGCGCCTGCAGCGGCTCGCGCTGCGGGGCGCTCGCGTGCCGCATCCGCTCGAGCAGGAGCAGCGTGCCGTCCGGCGCCGCGATGATCCGCTTGATCGCGTCGGCCGGGATCGCGTGGGTCCCCTCGGCGCGCCACGGGCCCTGCGCGCCCCGCACGAAGAGCGCCGCGCCCCCGCCTGCGGCACGGCAGACGAGCACGCCGACGCCGGCCGCGTTGCGCAGGTCGACCGGCTGCGCGCACCCCTCCGGCGCCGCGACGGGCGTCACGGCGCCCGCGCGCTGGTCGACGACCGCGAACGTCGGCGGCCGCACGAGGTGCGCGGCGCATTCGGTCACGCGACGTGGCCGGACTTCGCCGCCCGGCGGGACGCGCGCCGGATCGCAGAGGCCGTCGCCGAACGCCGCGAGCCACGTGCGCGTCGGCGGCGGCTGCCGGAAGTCCAAGCGCAGGCACAGCGCCCCTTCGCAGCCACCACGACCGCCGCCGCCCTCCCCGGTGCCGGTGAGCCCGAGCCCGGCGACGTCCTTGCACTGCGGCTCCCGTCCGACCGCCGCGGCGCCGCGCGCAGGCGGCTCGGGCGCCGGCGGGACGAGGGCCGAACGGCGAGCGCCGGCCTCCCGGGCGATGATCGTGGTGGAGAGGCTGAGCGCCAGGCCGAAGGGCGGCAGGCGGTACAACAGGTTGGCGGGAGCGGCCCGGGTCCACGCCCGGCCGTCGCGGCTCAGCACGGCGGGGCAGACCCGATCGCCGTTCCAGATCCAGGAGCCCGCGCGCTCGAGCGTGCGCGGCTGGAACGTGGACCGCGCCCAGGTCTGCCCGCGATCCGACGAGACGAACGTGCCCGGAGGCGCCGCACGCCCCGGCGGCGCCGGGCGCCCGTGCGAGGGCGCCTCGGCGGGCACGCGCGCGACGAGCACGCCGTCGGGCCGCACGAGCACCGCGCGCACCGGCTTGCCCGGCGCGACGACGGCCGAGGTGAAGGTGCGGCCCTCGTCCGCGGAGACGCTGACGCGCTCCCCCGCCGCGGCCGCGATGAGGCCGCCGGCCGCGTCCCAGGCCGTCGCGCCGGGGACGCTGCCGCGCAGCTCGAAGCCGTCGGGCCGGAGCGCGGCGCGGACGTCGGCGGCGCGGTGGAGCGCGCCCTCGGGCGTCGCCGCGTAGAGGGCGTCGTCCCGCTGGCCCGCGACGCCAACCCAGATGAAGCCCGCGGGCAGCTTCAAGGGGCCGACGACGCCGAGGTCCTGGTGGACCGCGAAGGCGCCGACAGCGGCTGCGCCCGGGGCGCCGGCGCCGCTCGCACCGCCGGCTCGCCCTGCGGCGCCGGCGCCGTCTCCAGGTGCGGCGAAGACCGCGACGCGCGCGCCGAGGGCGATCTCGCGGTGCTCGAGGAACAGGTCCCGCTCGGCCAGCTCGCGTTCCTGCTCGTCGAGGGGCGGCTCGATCCAGGGCGCAGGCGGGATCGCGGCGGCCGGCAACACCAGCGGGGCCGACGGATCGACGGGACCGCCGGCGGGCCCGCCCTCGGCGCGCACCGACGCCTCCGGCGGGGCGGGAGGAATGGCGACCGACGCGGGCGCCGCTGGAGCCGGACCGGCGGCAGGACCACACGAGATCGCGAGCAGCGCCAAGGTGAAGGGCGAAAGCCGTCGAGAGATCTTCAGGGAGAGCCTCCTGCTCCACCTTTACCAGGCATCCCCGACCGGATCACCAGGCCGCGCCGCGCGGGACCGGCGGTGACGGTCTGCGCCCGGCTCGCGTGCGCTCGGCGGCATCGATCCCGTCGGGGCGCGCTCGCCGAAGGGAGACGGGAGGTGGGGGACGGTTTGCCACGGCAAACTCGTCCTGGCCAACGCGGTGTTACTGCGCGCCGATCGAGCTGAGGAAGTCGTAATAGGCGTCGATCTTGTCCGCGGGGACCACGTCGAGGCCGGTGTTGACCCGGAACTCGTCGATCATCTGCGGAGCGAGGATCGCCTTGGTCGCGTCGAGGCCGATGGCTCTGATGCCATAGAGGATATACGGCACGAGATACCCCTCGTAATACGGCAAGCGCCGCTTCAGCGCCACCTCGTTCCGCAGCGCCCTGCGGCGGCTCCGCCCGAAGCGCCGCGGCAGCGCCGCCGCGCCCGACGAGCCTGCGCCGGTCGAGCCGACAGGCGCGCCGGTCTGACGCCGCGCCGGATCGAGAACGCGGCGCGCTAGCGCTTCGGACCCGCCGCAACCCCTCCGTCATTCCGGCAGGAGCGCCTCGCTCAGCCGATCGCGCTCCGCCACGGCAGGGCTCTCCTCCGGGAAGACCAGGTTGACCTGCTCCGCGCCCCGCGCGAGGCACCGCACGAAGTCGGCGAGCCGCGCCAGGTTCTCATCGGCGCGCGCGTTGGCCGCTTCGGGAGCGCCTGCGAGGGGCTGCGGCGCGGGCCTTCGGCCTGGGTGCGGCGCGGGCGGGAGCGCCGGGGAGACCACGCCTGCGCCGAGGGCGCGCGCCGCGAGCGCGCTCGGTGGAAGCGGCGCGCGGCTGCGCGAGAGCTCGCGACTCCGCGCGACGGCGGGCGGCCGGCGAGCCACGCGCGCCGCGCCGCGGCGGCCTCCTTGTGCGGCCGCCGCGCTCGGATCACGAGGCGCGCAGTCGCCCGTGGCGGGTGCGGGCCGAACGCTGAGTTGACCTGCGGCGCCAAGCGCCGTCAGGTCCAATTCTGTGTTGGGCGGAGCCTGGTCGCGCATCATGGGATCAAACCTCCGCAACCGCCTCTTGCCGAGCTGCGAGCCGCCGCTCGCCGCAGGAGCGGTCGTGGTCGCGCCCTACCGCTCCGCCATGGCGCCGCCAGGTCCCGCCGGCTCTCGTTTCGCCGAGTTCCTCGCAGAGCACGAGCGGTCCGCGTTTCGCTCGCTTGAACGTTCACGTTCCTTTCCACACGCTGGCAATCAAAGGCATTTTCGAGAAGACCGTCATACGAGTGCGCTTTAGAGCGGCTTTCGTTCGAGTGCGGTACACCCAGCATTCGGCGGAGCACGGGCTCGACCAACGCGCGCAGGAGCCTGCGACCGGACTGGGCGCCGCCGAGTAGGACGACGAGGTCGTCGGACGTAGCCTTTCAGCGCGAACCAGCCCTGCGCGTCCTGTCGGAAGACCTTGTCGACCCCACGGACCATCGCGTCGTAAACCGCCGGCACGGTGCGCGGAGCGGCGGCGCGAAGTGCCTCCTTGACCTTGGAGCCGCAGTTCTCCACCGGCGACAAGTCCGGCGAGTAGGCGGGCAGAATCCAGTAGCGGACGCCTCGGGTACGAAGCGCCTGGCGCACGCCACGTAGGCGATGCGCGCCAAGGCCGTCGACAATGACCACGTCTCCGCGCTTCAGCTCGGGCATGAGCACCTGGCGCACGTAAACCTCGAAGTGCTCACCGTTCATCGCCCCCTTGAAGGCCCACGGTGCAACGACACCTCGCAAGCCAAGCCCCATCACCAGCGTGATGTTCGGGTCCGGATTGGCGGGGACTTTGCCGTACGCACGCCTCCCGCGAGGCGCACGCCCATAACGGCGCGCCATGCCCAGGTTGGCGCCGAATTCGTCAACGAAGATCAGCCGACGCGCCCCCGCCGCCCGCGCTCGGCGGCGGAACCTCCGACGCGCGACTTGAACCTCAGGCCTGTCCTGTTCGCTTGCACATAGCGTCTTTTTTTTCGTGTCAAACCGAGCCGCATCAGCGCGCGGCACATCGTCGGGCGGCTCACGCGCGCCCCCGTGCGGTGCTCCAGCGTAACCGCCCGACCAACGCCATCGTGATCAGCCCGTCGGGGCCGGTTACCAGTTCCCATCGCGACGAAGGAGGAAGCGATGGCGACGAGGGTGGAGTGGGCCGAGCGGGTGGAGCGATGGGAGCGCAGCGGGCTGAGCGCCGAGAAGTTCGCGCGGCGCGAAGGGTACAAGCCGAAGCAGCTGTACTGGTGGCGCTGGAAGCTGCGAGCTGACCAGCCCTCGCCGTCGTCGTTGACCGAAGCGCCGCGCTTTCTGCCGGTCCACGTGGTGACGGACGCATCGGTCGTCGCGCCGGAGCCGATCGAGATTGCGCTGCCCAACGGGCGGGTGGTGCGGGTCCGGCCGGGCTTCGACCCGGCCACGCTCGAGCGGGTCCTGGCGCTCGCGGCCGAGGAGACGCCGTGCTGACGCTGCCGCCGTCGGTGCGCGTGTACATCGCAGCCGAGCCCACGGACCTGCGCAAGAGCTTTGATGGGCTGTCGGCCTTGGTCTCTCAGCGCTTCGGAGCCGATCCGATCTGTGGGCATCTGTTCGTGTTCAGGAATCGGCGAGGTGACCAGATGCGCGTCTTGTTCTGGGACCGCACTGGCTACATGATCGTGGCGAAGAAATTGGCCCGCGGGCGATTCCATCTCGCCCGCGACCTGCCCAAGGGGACCACCCACGTTGAGGTCGATGCGGCCGAGCTGTCGCTGATGCTCGAAGGGTTCGACCTGTCCGAGGCCGTGCGGCGCAAGCGCTGGAGGCCCAGCGTGAGAAAAATTGCTCCGTCGAAGCAAAGCTTGATGGATGCGCGGGGGATAGCTATCCCCCGCGCCACGTGACCAGTCCTCTTCAGTCCCAGGCACAACTGCCCGCCGATCTGGCGGATGTGCGGCGCAAGCTCGAGCAGCTGGCGGCCGCCGGGCAGCTTCCGGAGCTCATCGACCTGGTGCTCGGGCTGCTGGTCCAGCTACGCGACAAGAACACCGCGCTCTCGGCGAGGCTCGCGAGCGCGCTGCGCGAGCTGTACGGCCGCAAGAGCCAGCAGGTCTCGACCGAGCAGCTGATGCTGATGTTCGCCGAGCTCGGGGCGGAAGCGCCGCCGGGGGCGGCGGGCTCGGAGCCCGGCGCGGACGCTCCGCCGCAGCCGGAGCAGGGGCTGGTGCCGCAACCCCCTGAGCCGCCGAAGCCGCCGCGAGGACGGGGCGGGCGCGCGCCACTTCCCGAGCACCTGCCGCGTGAGACGCGCATGGTGCCCGTCCCCGAGGCGGAGCGGACGTGCCCACAGTGCGGCGCGGACAAGAAGTGCATTGGCCATCGCACGAGCGAAGTGCTCGAGTTCGTGCCGGCGCAGTTCAAGATCATCGAGGAGAAGCGGGAGAAGCTCGCCTGCCCGCGTTGCCCCGAGCAGGGCGTAACGACGGCGGACAGCGAGAAGGTGATGGACCGAGGGCGCCCAGGACCGGGGCTGCTCGCCAGCATCCTTGTCGAGAAGTTCGAGGACTCGATGCCGCTGTACCGGCAGACGCAGCAGTACGCGCGCTTCGGCGTGTCGCTGTCGCCGTCGACGCTGGGAGACTGGTCCGCGTTCGCGCTCGATGTGCTCGCTCCCGTGGCCGAGAGGCTCGGGGAGCGGGTGCTGGACTCGTTCTATCTGCGCGCCGACGACACGGGGATGCGGGTGCTGGATCGAGATCATCCGTCGGGGGTGAAGCGAGGCCATATCTGGGCCTTTGTCGGCGCGGATCTCGTCGCGTTCCTGTACGCACCGGACTGGAAGGCGAAGCATCCAGCCGCGCTGCTGCAGGGCTTCACCGGCTACTTGCAGGGCGATGGATACGCGGGCTATGGCGCGATGCTCCGCGGAGGCGACGACGGCGAGATGATCGTGCCCGAGGAGCGTCGGCTCGGCTGCGGGATGCACATCCGCGCCAAGTTCGAGAAGGCGGCCAAGGGCGGCGACGCGCGAGCGGCGGTAGCGCTCTCGTACTTCAAGGCCATCTACCGAATCGAGGCGACCTGCAAAGATGAGGCGCTGTCCACGGAGGCGCGCCTGGCGCACCGGCAGGAGCGGTCGCTCCTCGTTGTGGACGAGCTGTATCAGTGGATTCACGAGCTGCACCTGCGGCTCGTGCCAGGCACACCGCTCTACATGGCTACCCAGTATGCCATCAACCAGGAGGCAGCGTGGCGGCGCTGCTTCACGGATGGACGCTTTGAGATAGACAACGGCGAGGTCGAGCGGCAGCTAAGACGTGTAGCCCTCGGAAGAAAGAACTACTTGTTCGCGGGCTCCGATAAGGGCGCTCAGCGCCTGGCCATCGGCTACACGATCTTCGGCTCGTGTCGAATGCACGGAGTCAACCCGCTCGCCTGGGCGACAGACGTCATCGGCAAGCTGCAGGCGGGCTGGCCGCGCGACCGGCTGGACGAGTTGCTGCCCGACGCATGGGCGAGATCGTCGCGCGCTGCTCCGAGCGCCGGCGACGCCGGCGCGACCTGAACAACGCGAACTTCGGCCGGCGACGCAGGCGGAGGCCACCTCGGCGGGCCCCCCGTGCAGAACCGCCTGTGCCCGCGCCGAGTCGTGGACCGACGCCGCCCCGCGCCCAGCATCGTCGACCCCGGTGAGAGCCGCAAGGGGCCGTGCCCATGGCGATGGCCGGGTGGTTACGCTCCAGCAGCTCGATGAGCTCATCCAGGGTCCGGTCGTTTTTCTCGTCGACGAGCGCTCGTAGCTGCTGCGCTCCGGCCTCGTCGATCTTCGAGGCCCTTCCGCCACCGTGCGGCCGAGGCGCTACGCTCCCAGTCGACCGCTCGATACTGAGATACTCCTGCACAGTGCTGAGAACGACGGCGAAACGCGCGGCGATTTCTCGCATGCTTCCCTCGCCGTTGCGGTAGGCGTCAACGATCCGCTGTCGCAGGTCGACACTGTACGGTCCCATGCGCGTAGCCCACGCAGCCTGCGTGCCATCACCCTACCGGACGTGCTCTGCTTGCACCGAACCCGAACGAAAACCGCTCTAACGATGCGCCGCCGCCTTCAAAGGACAATGTCGGCTCTGTGGCGCGACGCGTCCGCGAGCGTGCGCTCCTTTGGCTGCGGCGCCGCGGTTACCTCGACGAACGCGCGGCCGAGGAGCGCGGCAACGAGACCGTCGCGCCCTCCGCGCTGGATGCGCACCCAGCTCGCGCTCGCGGGAAGAGCCTTCCTTACGAGGCCTTTCGAGCTGTCGGTGAGCATCGCGTCCCGCGTCCGATCGGTGAAGACCGCGGCCCCATGATCGGCGGCGTTCACCGTTCACCGCCGGTCCCCACGCCGATCTGGGCCACGCTCGCCTCCGCGGCGTAGACGTTACGCCCGCCGAAAAGTCGAAGGCCCGAGGGCTGCCACCCTCGGGCCTTCTGGAGCTCCGCGTTGCCGGAGTCCCCCACCTTCATCACAAGCCGGGCTCCAGGTCCAGAAAGCGGCGTCATGGAGCCCGTTGCCTTCGTCCGCCTACCGCCTCGCCCACTGCGCCCGCTGCCGCGTCCAGCTTCGCCTCTGCCGTCGCTGCGATCGCGGCCAGCGCCTCTGCCCCGACTGCCGCCCGCTCCAGCGTCGTGAGTCGCTCCGCCGCGCCGGCGCGGCCTACCAGACGCAGCTTCGCGCTCGCCGCCTCCATGCCGCTCGCCAGGCCCGGTATCGGGACCGGCAGCGGGACAAGTTCTCCGCGCAGAAAGTGACGCATCACAGGGTGACACAAGCCGCGGCCGCGTCGATGTCCCAGCTCGCGCCGGAGATCACCCCCGGCCGAAAGGACAACAATGACGATTGGATCCGAGATGTCGGCCGCTGCTCGCTCTGCGGAGCGCGGCTTCCGCCCTGGGCCCTGCGCGAGCGGCGCGCTCGGTCAGCTGTTCACCGACGCGCTCCCCGCGTCCCACGAAGCCCTCCGCGGTGACGGGAGGCGGCGGTGATCGCGAAAGAGAAGGAGGCCGAGGTGCTGCGCCTCTACCACGGTGAGAAGTGGCCCGTGGGCACCATTGCCGCTCAGCTCGGGCTGCACCACACCACCGTTCAGCGCGTGCTCGGGCAAGCGGGCGTCGACCCGAAGGTCGTCGCGCCGCGCCCGTCGATGGTCGACCCGTTCGTGCCCTTCATCGTCGAGCAGCTCGGCAAGTATCCCTCGCTGCGCTCGAGTCGCCTCTTCGGCATGCTCAAGGAGCGCGGCTATCCGGGCGGTCCCGATCATCTGCGCCGAGTGATCGGTCGTCTCCGCCCCAAGAAGCCGGCAGAGGCATTCCAGCGGCTGCGCACGCTGCCCGGCGAGCAAGCGCAGGTCGACTGGGCGCACTTCGGCAAGCTGGCTGTCGGCCGGGCGCTGCGCCCGCTCTGGGCGTTCGTCATGGTGCTCAGCTACTCGCGGCGGATCTTCCTGCGCTTCTTCCCCAGCGCAGCGATGCCCTTCTTCGTTCGCGGGCACGTCGAGGCGTTCGCCGACATCGACGGCGTCCCGCGCGTGCTGCTCTACGACAACCTCAAGAGCGCTGTCGTGGAGCGTCACGGCGACGCGATCCGGTTCCACCCCATGCTCCTGGCTCTGTCGGCGCACTACCGCTTCGAGCCGCGCCCCGTCGCCGTCGCTCGCGGCAACGAGAAGGGCCGCGTCGAGCGCGCCATCCGCTACGTCCGCGAGGCATTCTTCGAGGCCCGGACCTATACCGATCTCGACGACCTCAACCGACAAGCGACCGAGTGGACCAGCTCCGCAGCGCTCGATCGCTCCTGGGTCGAGGACCGCGCCCGCACCGTGCGGCAGGCCTTCGACGACGAGAGCCGTGTGCTGCTCGGGCACCCCGACACGCCGTTTCCAGCCCATGAGCGCGTCGAGGTCGAGATCGGAAAGACCCCCTACGCGCGTTTCGATCTCAACGACTATTCTGTTCCCCACGACCGGACGAGCCGCACGCTCGTCGTCCTCGCCGACCTCGAACAGGTGCGCATCGCTGACGGCAACGAGATCGTCGCGACCCATGTCCGCTCGTGGGACCGCGGCCAGCAGATCGAGCAACCCGAGCACATCCAGCGCCTGGTCGACGAGAAGCGCCGCGCCCGCGAGCATCGCGGCCTCGATCGCCTCGCCCGCGCCGCCCGCAGCAGCCAGGCATTCCTGCGCATCCTCGCCGAGCGCGGAGACAACGTCGGCAGCGCCATCGCCCGGCTTCTGCACCTGCTCGACGCCGTCGGCGCCGCCGAGCTCGAAGAGGCGCTCGTCGAGGTGCTCGAGCGCGACACCATTCACGTCGGCGCCGTGCGCCAGGTGATCGACCGCCGGCGCTCCGAGCGCCACCTGCCGCCTCCAGTCTCGATCCCCGTCACGCGCGGCCAGCACGCCGCCCTCGTCGTCACGCCGCATTCGCTCGCCACCTACGACGCCCTGAAGAAGGACCCGACGCCATGACCGATCTAACGCCCACCGAGACCAAGGCCCGCCTGAAAAGCCTCGGCCTGTTTGGTCTGCTGGCCTGCTGGGAGGAGCTCGCCGAAAAGCCCTGGCTTCGCGAGGTGCTCGCCATTGAGGAGCGCGAGCGCCAAAAACGCAGCCTCGATCGCCGCCTCAAAAACTCCCGCGTAGCCGCCTTCAAGCCCATGGCGGACTTCGACTGGTCCTGGCCCAAGAAAATCGACCGCGAGGCCGTCGACGACCTCTTCGCTCCCGGCTTCCTCGCCACCGGCCACAACGCCGTGCTCGTCGGCCCCAACGGCGTCGGCAAGACCATGATCCTCAAGAACGTCGCCCACCAGGCCGTCGTCCGCGGTCACACGGTCCGCTTCTCGACCGCGAGCGACATGCTTGCCGACCTCGCCGCGCAGGAGTCCTCGGCCGCGCTCGCGCGCCGGCTGCACCGCTACACGGTTCCAGCCCTTCTTTGCATCGATGAAGTCGGCTATCTCTCCTACGATGGCCGCTACGCCGACCTGCTATTCGAGGTCGTCACCCGTCGCTACGACGCGCAGAAGCCGATCCTGCTCAGTACGAACAAGGCCTTCTCCGACTGGGGCCAGGTCTTTCCGCACGCCGCCTGCGTCGTTACGCTCGTCGACCGGCTCGTGCACCGGGCCGAGGTGATCGAGATCGAGGCCGAGAGCTACCGGCTCAAGGAAGCCAAGGAGCTGAGTGCCATCCGCACCAAGCAGCGCCGCACCAAAAAGCACTGAGCGGCCTCTTCACCGGTGAACTTCACCGGCGTCGGGTGCGGGTTTCACCGGCACCGGGCGCGGATTTCACCGGTGAACTTCACCGAATCTCCGCGGATTGCCGCGATCATCAACACGAGCCCGAGGACAACCCCGACGCGGCTCTCGGGCGCCGGGAGCGACGCTTCTCCGCCACGTGCGACGGGTTGGACGTCCATTGCGCGGTGCGCATCTCGCCTGCGCCTGCGTCGCCTGCGCCCGGCCCTGCGTCGTTGTGCGCTCCGTCAGCGCCCTCAGCGAAGTCGCTCGCGCTTGCCGAGCCTACGATGCGAGTTGAGCCGACCCTGATCTCGGTCTTGCACTGGGGGCGGCTGCTCGACGGGGAGTTGTTCGTAACGTCGCGCTACGTCGAGTGGGCCGTGCTCATGAACGCACCTTCGGCTTCGATGCTCTGCGATGCCCGAGATGCGAACGGAAGATGCGCGCGCTTTCGACGATCACAGACCCAAAGGTGGTGCGCCGCATCATCGATCATCTCAAACTACCCTTGCACCCCCGAACGGCAGCACCCGTACGCGACCCAACGTGGGAACCGATGGCGTTCGGGTTCGACGCCGCGTAGCTGGGGATACGACCCGCCCCCGTCATGGCGAGCGCACGGCGCGGTCGTCGAGGGACAGCTGTGCCCGCAGCACGCCGCGCCGGCCATGCGATGGGGCAAGCGGGTATCGGCCAAACACGGCTCGCCAGGCGCCGTCCCCGCGGGGCTTGACACGGGCCAATGTTCTACCGTTTCCTATCCGCCCGAGCGCGCGAGCCCACGGAAGGGATGGTCTGGTCCGACGGGCCTGCGTGCGCAGAGTGAGGCGCCGTGCCTGAGCCGCGACGCGACCTGGGAAGCGCTGACCGCGCTGCGATGATCACGTGCGCCGGCACGCCGCGCGGCGGTAGGCGCCGCATCGCCCTGCCGGGGGCGAAGCCGGGCCGCTTTGGACGAGCTCCCGGAGGCTGTGGAGTGAACGCGGCCTCCTCGATGCATGGATAAGTTACTGATACAGCGTCACTTTTCCAGGGGGAGCGGGATGACACGATCGGGCGGGTTTCAGCGGGTTTTGAGGGGGTCGAGGCTGACGTCAACGCGCCGACCGCGGGAGCTAAGTATCCGTCCTGTAGACCCCATCCTCGCGTGGTGCGTGGCGTCGCCGTAGATTCGCGACCCGATGCGAGAGGAAGAGCGGTCTGCGGCGAAGGGTGGCTGGGCCCAGCAGCGAGCGGAGGAAACGGCGGTCGACGCTGAGGTCACCGCCCGCGTGCACGTCGCCCGCAGGCGCGCGGCGGCGAAGCCGCGTGCCGCCGATGCCTCTGCCGGGCCCGAATCGTCGACAAGGCGCCGGAAGCCACGCGTCGACCGCGCAAGCGCCGAAGAGCCGGCACCAGCGCGCCAAAGCCGGCGAGCTGCGCGCCCGGCAGCCGGAAAGCATGCGTCCGTGCCCACGGCAGCGGACGGCGACGCCGACGATCGATCAGCTGGGCGTCGCGTCCGGCGCCCGGGGCCACGGACTGGCCGCGAGCCGCTGCCGAGCGTCGGCGTTCTCGAGGGTCTGCTTCCAGGACTTCGGAGCGAGCTCGATGACCCGCTCGGGAGGCCAGGTGGGCAGCATGATCAGCACGTCGCGCAAGTAGGCCCAGGGCTCGATGCCGTGCAGCGCGCAGGAGGCGATGAGCGACACGATGGTGGCGTTCCACTCGGCGCCGTCCTTGCTGCCCACGAAGAGCCAGTTCTTACGGCCCACGGCTTCACGGCGGAGCTCAAGCTCGCTCCGGTTGTTGTCGAGGCGGAGCCGGCCATCCTCGAGGAAGCGAGTGAGTGCGGTCCATTGGTTGAGCGCGTAGCCGATGGCGCCTGCGATGGGGCTCCTCGGCAGGACGAGCAGGTCCTCTGTCTCAAGCCACGCGCGGAAGGCCACGAGCACGGGCTCGGCATCCGTCCGGCGCTGCTCGGTTCGACGGTTCGGAACCAGCTCCTTGGTCGCCTTGTCGATCGCGTAGAGCTTGCGAATGAAGCCGATGGCTACCGTCGCGCGGTCCCGGTCGGAGGTCATCGCCTCGAAGAACTTCCGCCGGCAATGGGCCCAGCAACCGACCTCGGTCACCCCCTCGGTGCGGAAGAGCTGCTCGTAGACGTTCGAGGCGTCGGCCTGGACATAGCCCTTGTAGCCGCGAAGGAACTCCTTCGGGCCATCCTGGTTGTGATGCGGCGTGAAACGGAACAGGACGTGATCTCGGTCCGCCACCAGGACCCAGAAGTGGCCCCGCCGACACTTGTCCTTTGCTTGCACGAGCACGCCGGTGGCGTCGATGGCGATGCAGTGCGCGTTCAGGGCGTCCTTGGCCATCGCCCCGACGAGGATCGCGAGCTTGTCGGCGCACGCCTCGACCCAGCCGCACAGCGTCGAGCGCGAGAGGTGAAGGCCCCAGCGCTCGAACATCTTCTCCTGCCGGTGGAGCGGCAAGTGGTCGGCGTACTTGCTGACCAGCACGTGCGCGAGCAACCCCGGACCGGCGAGGCTGCGCGGGACAGGGCTGTCGGGGACGTCGGCGATCGTGATGCCTTGCTCGGGCTCACCTTTGACCGCGAACTTCGGCCTCACGATCTGCAGTCGCACGAAGCTCGCGGGCCGCCACTCCAGCGTCTCCGACACCTCCTCGCCGATGCGGACAAGCGCGGTCGCGCGCTCGTCCTGCGCCTCCGGCGGCAACAGCTCGATCCGCTCGACCGGCAGATGCTCGGGCAGCCGTTGCCGCCCGTGCGGGCGAGCCTGGCGCCCCTTGTCCCCGCCTCCGGAGGAGCCGTTCGGCGCCGCGCCATCGCCACCGTCGGGTGAGCCGGTCGCGCCCGCATCCGGCTGCGCCCCGGTGCCCGCGAGCATCTGCACGATCGCATCGAAGGCGAGCTGCATCTGCCCGGGGTCGACGTGCTCGGCCTTCTGGCCGAAGATGTGCCGGCGAAGCCGCTCCAGCTCGATGCTGGCGAGCTCGTAGAGCTTGCGGTACTCGTCCCGCTCGTGGGCAGCGCGCGCGAGCTTGTCCTTGAGCTCGCGAATCTGCTCTTCGACCGGCTTGCTCACGACGCGGTAAGTACTCGTGAGCTCTTGCTTTTTGAAGGGGCTTGTGGAGGAAAATTCATGTCGCTCGAGGCAATGCAACCGTGGGGGCTACCCAGGAGCGTGCGAGGCTGTCAGGCGAGATCAGGGGACCTGCGGCGGTGCGGTCTCGGCGAACGGGACCGCTCGCCGCAACTTCGAGGGCGACAGGGCGATGCCTTCCAGGATCTTCGCGAGCTCGGCGGCGTCAATAAGGACGCTCGTGGCTCCCGGAGTGACGGCACGTGGGGCTCGAAATGCCCCACGCTCGAGCCTTTTGTAAAGTAGACAGTATCCGCTGCGGTCCCACCAAAGGGCCTTGCAGCGATCGGCCGCCCGGTTGAAAAAGAGAAACAGCGCTCCGGAGAGCGGGTCTTGTCGCAGCACCTCGCGCACGACGGCAGCGAGACCATCGAACGAGCGCCGTAGATCGAGCGGCTCGGTGGCAACGTAGATCGAGACGCGGCCAGGGATCATCGTGCCCCCCCGAGCGCACGAACAACGCGCGCCAGCGTAACCTCGTCGAACGACGGCGGGACGCGGACGACCGCCCCGTCCGGCAAGACGATCTCCAGCGCCGCGCCCGAAGAGGGCGTCGTGGCTGCAGGCGGGGCGACCACCACGGGCAGCAGCGCCGGAAGCGTCGCCTTCTCTGCCACGTCGCAGGATCATGGGGCCACCCCGTCGCAGGGTCATGGGGCCAGGGGGGAGACGCCGTGATCGGTCTCGACCATGCCCGAGACCGCGAAGCGTGTCGAGGTCCCCGGAGCCGGGCGCGCAGCGACCGGCGACGTCTCTCTTTTCGCAGGGTCATGGGGCCACCCAGGCCCCCGGCAGATCCCGGCAGGGTCCGCGACGCTCAGGAGCAGGCAGGTTCACCCCGCCCCCAGCGACACCCGCGCTCCCGTCGACGAGGGTGGGCGAGGCACGCCGATCGGAGCGAGGGGTCAGAGGCGCGGCCCCGGGCTCGACGTCCTCGCCGAGGCCGCAGCGGTCATCGCCGCCTGCCGCGTGGGTGGGTTGGCGGCTTGCTGCGCGCGGGCACCGGCGCGGCCGTGGTGCTCTCGTCGAGCTTCGGCTTGAGCCGCGGTCTGTACGACTCGCCGTCGATGATGAAGTCGAACGCCGCGTTCTTGAACCGATCGACGGCGCTCTGCGCGAGCAGTACGTCGTCGAACATCGCGAGCCACTCGGCCGTGTCGCGATTGCTCGTGACGATCATCGAAGCGTTGCCTGTACGTTCGAGGAAGAGCTGGTACACGTCGCGGCTCTCTTCCTTGTTCATCGCCTCGAGCGCGAAGTCGTCGAGGATGAGCAGGTCGACGGTCGTGAGCGCGACCATCTCGGCGTCGCGTGAGTTGTCGAGTCTGCTCTGGCGCAGCCTGCGCAGCATCGCGTCCGCGCGCAAGAAGCGTACGCTGTAGCCGTGCTGGCACGCGAGGTGTCCGAGCGCGTTCGCGAGGTAGGTCTTGCCCACGCCGACAGAGCCGAGGATGACGATGTGCTTGTGCTCTTCGAGGAAGCGTAGGCTCGTGAACCCGCCGAGCAGACGCTTGTCGAAGCTGACCTTCGCGGTCTTGTCCCAGAGCTCCAGGCGCATGGCCGGGTCGAGCCCGGCGTCGCGTACGCGGCTCTCCGTCGCGCTGGCCTCGCGACGCGCGATCTCGTCGGTGAGCAGCATGAGCAACAGCTCCTCGTGTCCCATCGACTGCTTCTCGGCGACCAGGAGACGCTCGCGCAGCGTCGCCGCGATCCGGCCGAGACGAAGGCGCTTGAGCGCCGTGATGAGCGCAGGGTCGACTTCGCTCGCGCTCATCACGAGTCCTCCTTGGTCGCGGCAGCCGCCGGCATGCGCGTCGCGAAGTGCTCCGTGCTGCGCGCGAACCGCGGCGTGGGCAGCGCAACGACCGTGCGCTGACCCGTGGACGGTGACGCCGGCGTCTTCGCCGTCTCGAGCATGCGCGCCACGCGCTGCACGTCGACGACATCAAACGCGAGCGCGCTCTGGCAGATCGCCTCGACACGCCCGTTACCGAACTTCTTGCACAGACGCAGCAGCGCGTAGACCAGCCGCATGCGCGTCCAGGGCAATGGCACCGCGAGCAGTCGCTCAGCGTAGACGCCGACGTGCACTCCGCACTTCTTCGCGCTCGCGATGAGCGAGGCGACGTCGCGCACCGCCGCGACGTCCTTGCCCATGGGGTAGTCGCTCGGATCGGTGGAACGCTTGCCCGGCGCGACGCGCGCGTGCACTTTCACGAGCTCCGTGCCGGCGTAGATCCTCACCGACGCGCTGTCGGCGCGGACGCGCACCGTGCTGCCGACGTGGCGGGTGGGCACGCTGTAGAGCGACCGGAGCACCTGCACGTGATGATCGGGGTGGACCTTCGCGTCGGTCCAGTGCGGCACGTCGAACGGCGCTGCCGGCGCCGGCTTCATGGCGCTCCTCTCGCGCGCCTCGAACACCTCGCGCGGTACCTCGCGCGTCGTGCCGTGGACGCGCGCGCCGGCGACGTCGCGGCACCACCGCTCAGCCGACGCGCGCGCGTCGTCGAGGCTCGTGAACGATTCGCCGTCGAACCAGCTCTCCCGCACGTAGGCGACCTGATTCTCGACACGTGCCTTGTCTCTCGGCGACCTGACACGCGCGGCATCCACGAACAGCCCGCGCGTCTGAGCGTAGTCGAGGAAGGCCGGCGCGAGCACGGGGGCGACCTCGTCGGCGCGCAGCACGATGGCTTTCATGTTGTCCGGAATGATCACGCGCGCCATCGCATCGAAGAAGCGCCACGCCGCATCCAGGCCCGCGCACACCGCCACGGTGGTCTGCTCGAACGACGGCCACACGAACTGGTAGCGGCTGTACGCGAGCGTCACCACGAGCACCCACAGGTTGCGAACTCGCTGCGTCGCAGGATCGAACAGCCTGCCCATGAGGCCGAAGTCGACCTGCGCGACCTCGCCGGGCTCGGTATCCGCGACACGAACCGTCGGCGTCTTCTTGCGCCACGCGAGCTCCTCCTTGGCGAAGCGCCAGAGCGTGTCGTAGCTCGCCGTGACGCCGTGGTCGCGCTGGAGCAGCGTGTGGATTTTCCGCAGCTTCAGCGGGCGAGATTGAGCGAGCCAGGCCTCGATACGCACGCGATGCGCGTCGATCTGCTTCCTCTCGTCGCTCGCGTCGGGCACCGGGCGCGCCTGCACGCGTTGGGCGATCGCATGGACCTCCTCGTCCGTCGGCTCGCGGTCGAGCGGCAGTGGCAGCGTCGCCGCGGCCTCGAAGTACCTGCCGACCGTCTTGCGATCGAACCCCGTCTCGCGCGCCACCTGACGCGCGCTCTGCCCCGCCGCACGACGGCGGAGCATTTCCTTGATGTCAACCATGATCAGCTCTCGGTAGGGCATCGGGCTCCTTCCGACGGCGACCCGCGCCGTCGTCGGAAGGAGCCCGTCTCAGATCCCGACCGCGGCGTCCCGAGCTGGCCCCATGAGGCTGCGAAAAACCTCGAAAGCTGGCCCCATGACCCTGCGAAAAACTGGGTCACGCCCCCGCGCGGGTGGCCCCATCCTCCTGCGATTGGGGTGGCCCCATGACCCTGCGAAAAACGCCGTCAGGTGGCCCCATGACCCTGCGAACTGGCACTTCTCCGAGCGCTGCCGGTGCTCGCTCCGCTTCATGCCCAGTCGGCGGCTCCAGGAGTACAGTGTGCCGGCGTTGACCCCCTCCTGCTCCGCGAACACGCGGGCGGAGTGCCCGCTCTTGTGCCAGCGCGCCACGCGGTCGCGCCAGGTGCGTGTGCTCTCGTCCATCGGTACCTCCGGCGCGGGTTTCTAAGCGGCGCAGAGGCTCGAAGACAGGATGTGGTCCGCAGAACGCGTACGGAGCTAACCCCGCGATCTCTGGTCGGCCGGACGATTCCGTGACGCTTCCGGCGGTGCCCTCGGCGCCTACGTATGAGGCAGCCCTGGCGACCCCTCCCCGACTCGAAGCAGCCCCGGCCGCGGCCCCGGTGAGCAGCCCGCGCCAGGTGCTCGTCGCGACCCTCACGCAGACCATCGCCGCTGCCCACGCGGCGGGCGACGTCGCGACCGCGCAGATCGCCGCTCGCACCCTCTCGGAGCTCCTCAGCATCCCGGCGGCGGCGCCGCGGACAGCGCCTGTCGTCGACCTCGCCAGCGCCCGCCGCGCGCGTTCGTAGCCCCTCAGCTGCCGCAGACCGAGGCAGCAACCCCAAGAGCAAGGGCCGCCAGGGTAATCCGACGCCTCGCTTATCTGCCTCAGCATCGGCGCTACCGAATGCGCTTGCCCGTGCTGCGCACGAAGAGTCCATCAGAGTGATATGGCTCCGGCCCCACTTCGAGCCTGCTGGCCACCTTATTGATGGAGCAAACATTGTCTGACGGCCCGCACTGAAAGAGCCTCTTGGCACATTCGATCTTGCCGATGCCGTACCACTCTGCTTCATATGCGAAGTCGTACGGCCGCCCCTTACATAGTGCGGCACTGGAGCTGCACGCAGCTCCCAAGGCTTTATTAACAAGCGCCGGCGTCAGCCTCAACCGATTCGCCTCCAGCCAAGATACCATCGCTTGATGGTATTTAACCTGACCATCAATAAATTTTCTGTGGGCCGCTTCGACTTCTCGGCCACATGCTGCCTTGGCCGCGCCTTCGCTTGGCACTTGGCTCTTGACCGCAATAATTTCTCTAAGCGAATTTTGGTTACAGTCCAGCAGCGCAGCAAATCCGACGGTTTTGTCGTTGCATCCGGCCGCCTTAAAATCGGCCTTGTTGATTGTCTGTGCCAAGCCGTAATAGGCGCGCATCACCTGGACTACTTCGCCAGCTTCGGCGTCGTCTGGTGATACCGTTTCGTTCTGGACCGCGGGCATCGTAGCCGATGGTAGGGGGCGTGGAGCTTCATCGGGCGTGCCTTTGCAGGAGATAAAGACGGCGCACGCCATGAGCCTGACGAAACGGGTAGATGACTCCATCGCCGAAGGTTACTCAGCCGCAACGGCTCCGTCTAGACTTCTCTCGGGGGCAGCAGATGGCATCACCTTGCCGCCATGACGGCGCGTAATGCTGCCGCCTTGGCCCGTTCAACAGCTCCGATGCCAGATGTTGGCTGCTATTGCCACGGCCGTAGCCCCGCCCCCACGCCTCCGGTGAGCAGCCCGCGCCAGGTGCTCGTCGCGACCCTCACGCAGACCATCGCCGCTGCCCACAAGGCGGGCGACCTCGCGACTGCGCGGATCGCCGCTCGCGCCCTCTCGGAGTTCCTCAGCGCCCCGCAAGCGCCAGCGAATAGCGCACCCGTGGTCGACCTCACTATCGCACGCCGATGTCGTTCGTAGCCCTCCCTAGCGGCCGCACACCAGCGCTGGATCTCCAAGAGCGACGGCTGCCACGGCTAACCAACCTTTCGCTCATCTACCTCAGCATCGGCCTTACCGAATGCGTGGCGATGCTCTGTAAGTAGAGTCCATCGGAGTAAAGTGGTTCCGTTATGGTCCTGAGTCATCTCGCCCAATGCCTCATCGAGCGAGCAGGTCCTATCAGGCGTCCAGCACCCATAGCCTTTGACATCAAACGCAGATGCTGCGGGGGACTCTCGCCACGCCTCGGCACAACTCAGCGTACATACACGCCCATGCCACGACATCGCTCTCAGCATTCAGCGCTCGCAACGTTCGCTCATCGCGAAGCGCATTGCGCAGGCATCGGCTCACCGATCGACTCCATCCTTCGAAGCAGCCAGTATGGCACGCAGTCGTCCATCAACATCGGGAACCCCTGTCGCATCAACCCGTGCCTCTCGAAACAAATGAAGCACACTCATTTCGTCAAAAAGAAGCTTCACCATTTTCGTGTCATATGAATAATCCGCCTGCATATCGCGCTCAACGAAACGGTCCTCCCTAGACGTAATCAAGAACGCAAGCTGCGGAAGTAGTACACCTGGACGAATCCTGGCAGCCTCTACGATTGTCGGAGCAAACGATGCCCAGTTATCAAAGGGCAATGAACCATCGGGGGACCGGATTCGCTCTATCCCCCAACAGAGTCTCGAAAGAAGCCAGGCCGGGCCACTGCTCAACGCATCCGCTAGAGCCTCCGGCGCACCAGTGAACGCGCCGACGAACGCGCTAACGAACGACGCCCTCAGCGCCTTGCGATCTGCAAGCTCAAGAACATCACGTATCGTATCATCATTAGATACAAACCAATACAATAAATACTGCGCAAGCGGAAGATTCAAAGGAACACTCTTCACAATGTGTCGACGCAGAACGTTCGCGATCTCAGCACTCGACCATTGCCCCCTGCGAGAATGGGTCACCACCAGATGCCATGTCCCAGATATGCCCGGAGGCTCATCCCCTGGCCACGATGAGCAACAAGTATCTCCTGCCCAATCCAACTGAGCATCAAGAAGCCTAATTACGGAAGCAGGATCAAGACTCACCGCGAGTGCCCGAAATCTGCGTGCGCGTTCATTGCTGCTCAACAACGCAACCAGCTCATTGGGCTCTCCACGTATGAGTTTATCGATCGCATGAATAATAGGCTGATCACGATCCTCGTCCCTCAATTCGGGAAGAGCCAAATACCGTCTCCAATAATCCACTGGCTCGTCCCGTGAAAAACCTTGTGGGAATTCCTCTCGTGAATCCGAGAACAATTGAAAAACAATCGTGCGAACGGCGGTTGCAATTTTGGGATCAGAGGTCATCCTGTCCACTAGCGCATCTAGCTCTCCCCATGGATTGTCCTGTCCATGATTCCGTCGAGATGCGCGCAAGCGATCTACGAGCGGAACAATTGCGGCAAATATCGCAGGCTGTCCGTGTCTCAGGAGAGAAGCTGCAAGTACGTGATCGAAGTCGATCTCACCAGCATACTCTGACCAGATCTCGTAGCACGAACGCAAGCCTTGCTTAATAGATCGAGGTGTATTGCATATTGCGATTAGCGCGCCACCGAGTCCTCTTTCTCTAATAGTTCCTACGCCCATTAAGGCCGCACTTATAGAATTTATTCGCTCAGGCGTAAGGCTCCATCGCTCACGCAACGCAGGACTAGCAGCATCAATAACACTCCCTTGTCGTGACAGCTCCAACATGGCCGATCGAAATGATTCGAGAATATACCTAACTTGCTCGCTCCTCGGCGGATGCAGCGTTTCGATGAAGCGCGCAAGCTTCTCAAGATCCACCCCGACGGAAAGGAACGGCGCTGCCATCACAATCGTGACCGACTGCATTCCTTGGAGTAGATAAAGCAGGGCGCGCACCGGCGCGAGGCGTTCATATAGGGCGGCTGAGGCGGCGGGGGCCTCGCCTGCGCCGAATCGCTCGAGATCCTCAACCCATAGAACGATACGCAACCCGACGGAAGTTGCTATCTCATCCACGCGCTGGAGAAGCGCCTCTGGATTATGCGATGAGTCAAGAGAACGCGCCAATCGACTCCAGTTTCCAATGGCTCCCTCGATTGCGCTCACGTAATGTTCCGGAACAGAACGAAGCAAAGGTGATCCAGTCGCTCCCTCGAGTGTTTCGACAATAGATGACAGGATCCCCGCAGCAAGAGCGGCGACGGTGTCAAACGGCCACGCTGAAAACGGAACAATTCGAACGTCCTGCTCGGCGTTAATAGCCCGCACTTTCGCGTTGACCATGTTTCGAATAGATGTTTTTCCCGAACCTAGTGCCCCAACAATGGCCATCGCAGGCATCTGCGCATACGATTTTCTGTCACATAGCCGACGAGCGATGCGGCGAGAGATTTCGCCATGTCCGAACATGTCTTGATCTGAGCTTTGTATCGGCAGGTCAGTCTTTATCCAATCTAGAAGAGCGAGCTGACTCATTCCGTCTGACTGCCTCAGATTTTGCTTCGCGTCGGTCGCAGACTGGGATTTTCTCGCCCTCCTCCGAGTCGCAGCGGATACGAAGAGGGCTATAATGACCGAACCCAACGCAGGTGCGCCCATAGACCAAAGCAAGAATGCCGGTCCGCGTGTCGCATATTCACCGGGACAGAGAAAGCTCCAAGCGGCGGGCTCGATAGACCAGTAGATCGTCACAAGAAATATCCCGAATAGAGTAGGAACCAATAGTGGAAGATAAGTAACAACTGTCGTCACTCGTCCAACTATCGTCCGTGCTCCGGGTATAATAAGTGCCACTATTACCAGGGCGCCTACGGCGACCGCCGTTACGGTTCCTTGTTGATTGAGCGTGGCCAACTGGGCATCCGCACGCGGAAGTATGAAAGGCATTGCGACGACGGCGATCACGGCCGATACGACAGCGATTGTCAGCACCTCCGCCCATCGTTGGACAATGGGCTTTGAGCGCCGGAGCGCGTGAGCCCATGTGCCGGCGACGTGGATCATGTGTTTCGCTACGCCTTGTGCAATGAGCCTCCACCGTCGCGGGTTGACGGCTAAAGGCTTGCCGGGTGACGGTGATACAGACGTTGACATGATGTGCCTTGTTTGTTCATGGATATGCGTTGGTGACGACAGGCGAATTTGTATTCGGCGGCATTTGTCCAGGTTCTCGCGCACTGGTCGACCAGTACGAGGACTGACCGTAGGATATCGCAAGCATGTCTGACCGTACAGTGGTTCGCCTTACAGACGCTAGACCGGTCACGAATCGCCGCCGCTGTATCCACCACGATTTCCATCGTCGCACGGAATTCGCCGGCGGTATCTTGAAACGGATGAGCGTATCCAGGTGGTAGCCGAATTCGAGGCTGTGACTGTAGGCCGTGGTAGCGGCCCAAAGGTGGATCCCGAGGTGCACGGTCCATGTTGTGTGCGCCCGCTCGTAGCTCGGTTCCGGCATGGCGCGCGATGGTACCCAACCCCGGACAGCGGGCGCAATCCTCCGGACCGCGCTGCGCGCACGAGGAGGGGCCGCTGCGCGCGGCCGATGGCAGCTCCACACCGGCCCCCTTCGGCGCGGACGGGCTCGATGCTGCAAGCACGGCGAGGGGAAGCCCTGCCGAGAGAGCGGGCTGCGTCCAGCGCCGCGGCTGCGGTAGCATGTGCCCATGGCCAGCAAGCGTACCGCACCCATCAAGCCGGTCGAGAAGGCGGTTCCCACGGCACCGGCAGGGATCCCGGTGCAGCAGCCTCCGTCTCCGGCGCAGCGTGCGCGGGTCCTCGCCAGCCAGCTACTCGCGATCGCCGATCGACTTGAGGATCCGACGCTGGAGGACAAGGCGCGGCGTCGACTGGCGGACAGCATCGAGGCCGCCCAGCTCGCATTGTGGGGGATCAGCGGCGAGCAGCACAAGAAGCTCACCATCATGGACGCAATGGATTTCGCGGTGAGACTCTACACTGACCGAGCTGGATCCATGTGTTGGGCAGACGAGGGCGAGCAGGGGCTCGCCTATGCAGTTGAGCTCGCCAGGTTCCACATCAGGCAGTGCTACCCGGTGATCGCCAACCGGCTAAGTTCGGAGCGAGGCCGAGCCTTGGTGGCTGAAGCGATCCTGGCCTGGATGAACAAGAAGCCAGGAGCACGGGCCCCGTCAGCGCCGGGAGGTTGGTCCAGTTCCAAACGCGGCAAGTGGGTCATCCTCGCGGAGCTCGTTCAGGTGGCCGGGCTGGACCCGGTGAAGTCGTCGTCGCTCGATGACCTCCACAAGAAGGAGCGACGGCAGCGCCGGGATGGGTAGCTGCCCGGGAAACGCTCGCCGTGACGTCAAGGGGGGCAGTGGATCCCCCCCTTTCAGGCGATAGGGGGTAACAGTTCCCCCCCTCTAGCGATAGGGGGGTTCCGGAGCCCCCCCTTTGAGGGGTTGTGGCGCACTAGCTAGATTCGTGGTGCATGAAGCACCGCAGTTCAGTTCCGCCGGACGTGACCAAGGCTGTCGACGTCCTCCTCCTCTACCTCATCAACCTCGTTCTCGATGCCGCGAACGAGAACGCTGCCCGCGACACCGGCGCCGAGTACTACGACGCGAAGTCGTGCCCGATGGCGCCGACGACCTTCCGGCGTGCGGCCGCCGCGGGCGCGTTCCCCTCGTTCAAGATCGGCCGCAAGCTCATGGCGCGCAGGGCCGACGTTGACGCGTGGATCGCGACGCAGGCGCGCACGCCGAAGCCGAAGGAGCAGACCGCCGACGATGTCGACGCCGCGTTCTTCGCCTCCCTCCAGCCGAAGAGGCCGTCGCGATGAAGCCGGCGGACAGCATCACGATCATCGTCGACACCCGCGAGCAGCGGCCCTGGACGTTCGGCGGTGCCCTCCGCATCGAGCGGGCGACGCTGCCCGCCGGCGACTACTCGATCGCCGGGTTCGAGACGACCGTCGCGATCGAGAGGAAGACCCTCGATGACTACGTGCAGTCATTGATCTTGCACCGCGAGCGGTTCAAGCGGGAGTGCGAGCGGCTCCGATCCTACGAGCTCAAAGCGATCGTGGTCGAGGCCGACGCCGGGGACGTGTTCGCGCACGCGTACCGGAGCAAGGCAGCGCCCAACGCCGTGATCGCGACGGGGCTCGCCTTCCTTCAGGACTACAGCGTCGCGACGATCTGGGCGGGCAACCGCGAGCATGCCGAGCACATGGCGGAGACCATGCTGCGGCGGTTTCACAGGAAGCGGTGCGAGGCGAAGTGATGAGAGCGATCCCCGGTTGGTTGCCCGACGATCCTGAAGAGCGCGCCGCGATCCAGAGCGAGTGCGAGGAGCCTCTGCATCACAGCGATGCCTTGAGCGCGACCGATAACTATATGAGCGACCCCGACTCGCATGACGATGCGGCGAGCCGAAGCGAGCCCGCGACAGCTTCCTCGACCGCGGCGAACGACACCTCGACGGCAGCCGCGGAGCAGCACCGGACGCGCATCCATCTGGTCGGAACGCCGAGCATCTTCGCGCCGTTGCCTCCAGCGTCCTGGGTCGTCAAGGGGCTGCAACTGGGCCCCGGTCGTCCCGCGATCTTCGCGGGCTACGGCTCATCGGGGAAGACGTTCGCTGCGCAGGCGCTCGCGCTCGCCGTCGCTTCGGGCCGGCCGCCGTGGCAGCACCCATGCTTCCAGTGCGAGCAACCTCGGCGCGTCATCCACATCGACCATGAGCAGGGACGCCGCGGGACGTTTCTCCGCTACCAGCGACTTGCAGCCGGGATGGAGCTCGACTGGCAGCGCGACCTCGAGGATCGGCTGCGAGTTGCCGTCCTGCCTCGCTTCTTCCTGAACGCGGAGGACGCGGAGGACGCTTACGCCGAGCTCTGCTCGGATGACGTTGGGCTGGTCATCATCGACGCACTGAAGGGAGCGACACCGGGCAGCGATGAAAACGACTCGAAGATCCGGGAGTCGCTCGACAACCTCACGCGCGTCTCCGAGCGGACCAAGACGGCGTTCGTCGTGCTCCACCATGCGGGCAAGATCAGGGAGGGGCAGACGGATGGGCGGATGGCGCTCCGAGGCTCATCGGCCATCTACGACGCCGCCGGGCTGGTGCTGCTCATGCACGGCGAGCACGGGAAGCCCAAGAAGGTGATGCACCAGAAGAACGCCCCCGATGCTGGCGACGACATCATCGACGACTTCTTCCTGACCCTCGAAGTTCTCCGACCCGATGGCGAGAACGGCGAGCCCGGGGCATCGCGCATCGTCTACCGGAGCCTTGAGGAAGTAGAGGGAGAGCACAGCGCCGATGAGCGGAAGCAAGAGCTCATCGATCGCGTTCGAGAGGTCGTTGCCGCCCATCCTGGGATCGGCGTCCGCGCACTTCGGGAGAAGATAGGCGGCAAGGCGGAGCTCGTGGACGACGCCGTCAAATCGCTCGTCGCGTCCGGCGAGATGGAGCAGCGGCAAGAGGGGCGCTCGCTCGCGCACTACCTGACCGGGCAGCGCAGGGATGGGACCAATGGGTAGGTCTCATGTGCCGCACCGCCAGGCGGTCGTGATCTCGGTCGGGGTCGAGCCCGGCATGCTCGCAACGTGTCCGTGTCTCCCCCTAAAGGGGGGGGACACGGGACACGATGCTCACAGCGTGTCCTGGACACGTCGGGACACCTCCGGACACGGGACACGTTCGCGGCGACAGCGGAGCGGGTCAGGCAGGAACATTGAGAGGGGCAGAGAGCCAACGGAGAGGAGCGGTAGGCCAGGACGAGAGGGGTCAGGACGGGAAGGCGGTGGACGTCTTCGCCCTCCAAGCCGACGCGTCCCGGAACGCCGCGCGCGTCGGGCTGCCGCTGCTCGCCGGCCGCCCTGGCATCGGGCTCGGCGGTTGGGCTGGCGCTGGTGTCCGTCGATCTCCTGGCCGTGGCGGAGCAGCACGGGCGCGCCGGCCGATCGCCGCAGGCTCGATCGCGACCTCGACCTCGACCTCGGCGCCCTCGTGGTCGGCGGAGCCGCTCAGCATGGCGCCCTCGACCCCGGCGGAGCTCAGCGGCGCGTTGCGCTGACACTTCGCCCTGACGATTCGATCGCGCGAAGCCTTGGTTTCCAGGCATTTCAGCGCGCTGTGCGTCCCATCCTGCGGGGGACGACGCAACCCGACACGTCGGCCAGCGGCTCGATCGGCAACTCGGCGCCCGTGCTCGCGGTGATCGACCTCGGAGCAGCGGCGCCGGGCGTCGGCGTCCCGGTCCTTGGATCGGTCGCGGGTGCCCCCAACCTCGAAAGCTCCGAGGTTGCATACGCGGTCGTCGTCCTTGTGGCCGGTCGTCGCGCTGTGCGCTCACCGGACGCCCGTGGACGGGCCGGATGGTCGAGGTCGACGTGCTCGGCACTCGGCACGCCTGCGGCCCCGTAGAAGGCGCCCGCGGTACCTTCGCGGCGCTGGTCGAGGTCGCGATCTGCTCGGCGCTCGTGGCGCTCGTCGTTGCGGTGCTGGCCACGCTCGCGGTGCTCGCGATGTGGCGCTCGGTCGGCACCGCCGACCCCAACGATCTGCTCGCGGTCGAGGTCGCGACGGCGGGCGAGGTCGCGAGCATGCCGCGCTTCCCTGGGCTGGCGGTGAAGCTGGCCGTGCATGTCCGCGCCGGGGTGCGGCGCTCGTGAGCCGCGGCATCGGGAGCGCCCGCTGCGCGCTCCCGATGCCGCGCTCTGAAGACATCCGCGCGAGCTACCGCCGCGCCGCTTCTGTCGACTGCATGCGCGGCTGTCCGCCGATCGCTTCGAGCGCTCGTCGCTCGTGGCGTCATTGAAGGTTGCAACAAGGCTGGTGAGACGATGGCTAGAAATGTACTTCAAGAGCATCTTAACCTTCGAGTCGATGGAGAGCTGCGCGCCGAGATCGAGGCGGTTGCGGCGCAGATCTCGCGGGATGGGTTGATCGTCAAGCGCGCCGCTGTGGCTCGTTCCGCCCTCGTTCGCGGGCTGCGCGTGATGCGGGATGAGCTCACCCGCGCAGCCGCTTCCGCCGAGGTCGCGTGATGGCGCTTCGATCCGGACATGGGCGCGGTCGCGGTCGACCGCATGTCGAGGTGCTTCCTCCGGACGAGCTGCCGGCCGCTGCGGGCTCCAAATCGGTCCGTTCCGATCGGGGCTCGGATGGTCGATTCCTCCGCGGTAACACGGCCGCACGGGCGCGACGGCTTCGCGCCGGTCCGCTCGGCGGTGTCGGTGGAGTCGACTCGACTTCCGACGCGTTCAAGCCCTTCGCCAGGTGGGGTCGGCGGTACGGCGCGCACCGTCGGCGTGAACTCGCCGCGGCGCACGGTGGGGAGATCTCGGCCGGCGTCGGCGCGTTGGTCGAGTCTGCGGCGCTCGCCCTCGCGTCGTCGCGCTACCTCCAGAACCAAGGCGCCGCGATCGGCGATGCGGAGCTCCTCAAGCGCGCGTCGGCTCTCGCCGCTGAGGCGAGGCAGAACGAGTTGGCCGCATGGGAGCTCGCCGCACGCGAGGCAAAGGCGCGCGGTTCCAGCCGCCGCACCGCGCTCGATCGCGTTCGCGAGCGTGCTGCCGGCCGACTGAACGCGCACGCCGAGGACGACGGCGAGCAGTGAGCGACCACGGTCGCCGCATCCTCGACCACCTTCGCGCCGTAGACGCGGAGCTCGTGGCGCAGGGCTTCCCCGCGATCTCGGCGTGGTGGTGGTCGACCCTCGAGCGCTTCTATCTCAGCGGCCGGCGCACCCTCGTGCTCCGCGTCGGACGCCGGGGAGGCAAGTCGTCCACCCTCTGCCGCGTCGCGGTGGTCGAGGCGCTCTTCGGCGAGCACCACATCCCGCCCGGCGATGTCGGGACGGTGCCGATCGTGTCGACATCGCGCGATGAGGCAGCGGCACGCCTGCGGACCATCGAGGCCATTCTGCGCGCGCTCGGCGTCGACTTCCGGAAGGCCGGTGAAGCGATCGAGTTGCAACGCGACGACGGGGCCCCGGTCGCGTTCAAGGTGTTCGCCGCATCGATCGCGGGGGTCTCAGGGTTCACCGCCATCGCGGCGATCTGCGACGAGGTGGCGAAGTGGGCGGACAAGGACACGGGCGCGAACCCCGCGAAAGAGGTGCTCGCCTCCCTCCGCCCGACGATGGCGACGCAGCCGAGGGCGAGGTTGTTCCTCTCGTCGTCGCCGCTGTCCACGCTCGATGCGCACTTCGACGCGTTCGAGCAGGGCGAGGCGCCAACGCAGTGCGTGGCGTACGCGCCGACGTGGATCGCGAACCCGTCGATCTCGGAGCAGGACACGCACGCGCTTGAGCCTGACGCGCGAATCTGGGCGCGTGAGTACAAGGCGCTCCCGCAGGCTGCGGTCTCCGCTGCGTTCGATCCCGATGCAGTCGATCGAGCGTTCCGCGACCCGGGCTGCTCGCACCACGCTGGCGAACGCGTCCTGGTGCTCGATCCCTCAAGCGGGCGCAACGACTCGTTCACGTACGCCGTCGTCGGGTGGTCGTGGCCGCTGCTTCCTGTCACGGCGTACGCGATGACCGACCTCACCGACGAATGGGGGCGCGTGATCGCGGGTAGCTGTGCCTACGTAGTCGACGCGCGCGGCAACCGGATCGTGCGAGACGACTACACCGGCCAGATCAACCCCTTCCTCCAGGTCGAAGAGATCGGCGGTATCGACGGGGCGTTCTGGCAGAACATGCGAGGCGATGACGTCGTGGATCGACTCTGCGGCGTCTGCGAGGAGCACGCCATTCGCCGCGTCGTGTCCGACCAGCGCGAAGCTCTCATGCTCGAAGCCGCGTTCGCGGCGCGCGGCTACAAGTTCACCGCGTACGACTGGACGAACAGCAACAAGACGGCCGCCGTCGGGCTGATCCGCGGGTGGCTTCGTGATGACGCAATCACGCTCGCACCTCACGAGACCATGCGGAAACAGCTCCACGCGTTCTCGGAGAAGTTCACCGCGACGGGCGCGCTCACATACGGCGCCCGCACTGGACATGATGACTACGCCGCGCTCTTGCTCACCGCGGCGATCGCAGATGCCGATGGTGCACTGAGTATGTCACCGCTCGCGACGCGCAAGCCGAACGGGCGCAACTTCGTCACGTGGTCTGATCGCGGCCTTTGATGCCGCAGGAGATAAAGCAGATGGCACTTCCTCATGGCATGACCCACCCGCGCCAGCGCGAGCACTTCTACCCGACGCCGCCGCGCGAGCCGATCCAAGACTGGCCAGCTGTCTACAATCGCTTCATCGAGATCCTTAACGCGCGGCCAGCGTCGCGGGACTACGACACGGCCTTCAGGTACGTGAGGGATCAGGGCTGCTACGTTTGCCCATCCGATGTCCCCGCGGAGCTTCGCGAGCAAGCAAAGGTATACGTGCGGCAGCACTGCAACCCAGTGATCTGGGACTGCTTCTACAACGACGACGACGAGTCCTGGAGGTGATGCATGCTCACAACACGCACCTTTGACCTGCGCCCGCTGGGCATCGACGCCGACGTGACGTGTGAGGTCGTGGCGACGTCGAGCCCGACGATCACGCGCGTGCCGCTCGACCAACACTTCGCTGCCCGCACGCGCGTTGACGAACTGATCTACGAGGGCATCCGGCACTTCGCGAGTGCTGAGAGCAACACCTGGGAGCAGCGGCAGGCGCGACAGAAGATGGATGCGTGCTTCATCGAAGCTCGGCGCATCATCTCGCTCGCGTTCTACGTCACGCCGTCGATGATCGATCCCTCCTTCGCCGCATGGGTTCGGACGGCGCACGCCGAGGTCGTTGCGATCGAATGGGCGCGCCCCGATGCTACGGGAGGCTTCTGGCCGAAGCCGAAGGAGCCACCGCGCACGGCGGTGCACCTCCGCGAGGTGCCGAAGCGCTGGAGGGACTTTCAGCGGCTGATGGAGGATGAGGAGTTCGAGTCGGCTCGTCGGGTGACTGCCGCCACAACGCCGGAGCACCCGCGCGGGTTCTACGTCCGGCCTTCTGATTGCTCCGAGCCCTTCATTGCATGGGTCAAGACGCATGTAGAGCCGCACGTCAGTGACGGGTTGCGTGCCGATCTCGATAAGAGCGGATGCAAGATCCGCGGCTTTTTCGACTGAATAGGAGTAGCAGCACATGAGCGAGAACATCGAGAACAGCCCGATGGCGATGCGCACCTTCTATGAACTCGTGGCGAACGGCCAGCCCGACGCCGCGGTGAAGTTCGCCCGAGACAACGGCTACCGCATCGAGCCGCACCTCGTCCCGGCGTCGCACCTCGACCAACTGGAGAGGTTCAAAGCCGAGGGGAAGATGACCACCGCGACGATGTACGAGGCGATCCACGCGACGGCGATCGAAGCCGAGCGCAGCGCGCGCGTGCTCGCCTTGGAGCTCGCGAACACGGGCGCGCCGGCCATGGTGGCAACGCCGATCGACACGCCGCATCTTGCGAGACTGGCTCAGCTGCGGGCTGCCGGCCAGCATGGGGCCGCGGATGTGTACGAGGCGATCCACGGCGCCGCACTCGCAAAGGAATGCGCCGACCGCGACGAGCAAGCGGAGCGCGCCGAGCATGCTCGGCTCGTCGGCCACGCCTCGCCGCTCGCCGGGCTCACCGTCGGCGAGAAGATCGCCCGCATCATGTCGGGGCAGTCGGGCATGTCCGACGACGACGCCGTTGCCGCGCTATCTCGGCTCGGAGCGGAGAGCGATGCGCAGAGGTACCAGCGGCGCGCTTGATTGAAAGGCGCCTGTCACTTCGGTGCCTTCCGCGGACGACCACGTTTGACCTCAGGCATCGTTGCCGGGCGGAGCAAGAGCCCGGGGGATACGTCAAGTGCATCGGCGAGCTGGACGAGAACACCAACACTCGGGTTCACGCGACCGGCTTCGATGCGCTGAATGAAGGTCAGATGCAGGTCGGCAGCTTCAGCCAGCGCCTCTTGAGTCATGTCGCGCTTGAGCCGAATCCGTCGGACGTTCGCCGCCACGTACATCAGCACTGTGTTGACTCGAGCGCTACTCACACCCGCAGGCGTAGCGCTACGCTCTTGCCGGATTAACAGACGATCGTCTGTATTTCGTTGACGGCCTGCAGGACGCGTGCGTACCCTGTACGGACCACAAAAAGGTGCTCCCCGCGTCGGCGGCAACCGACCGGGGAGCGTGGCCGGAACCCCGCGGAACGAGGTCCGACATGGCGAAGCTACGCCCGCAGCCCGCAAAGGGCCAACAGATCGATCCATCCATCGACAGCTCCACACATCCGTCCGATCGCTTCCTTCACCGCCGAGCACGGCGGTCCAGCACCGAAACCAGCCGCGGCGCGCGTGCCAAGGACGAGCGGCCCGCGAGGCGGCCCCCCGTGGCCCGTCCGAGCATGGCGGCAATCCTCGCGGAGCGCGGCATCGTCCTCGCGACGCTCGCCGGCATCCCGCGCCGCGACCGCGCCGACGTGGAGGCCGAGGTGTTGCTCAACGCCTGGAACGCCGTCCGACGCGGCATGTACCGGCCCGACCCTCGGGACAAGCCCAAGGACGCGCTCCGGAAGTGGCTCCACGGCATCGCCTGGCGCCTCGCCTCGCACTACATCCACAGCGCGTGGGCGCGCCGCGCCGTGCTCCATCCGTCGCCGCTCGGGTTGCTGCGCGAGCCCGTCGGCGTCGACATGCACGCCCAGATCGAGGCGCGCGAGGTGCTGGACGCGATGGCCAGCCTGCCGGGCTGGCAGCGGGAGGCGCTCCTCTCCGTGGACGACCCGGAGAGCCTCGTCGCGTACGCCCAGCGGCGCCGGATGAACCCGAGCACCGCGGCATCGCGGCTCAGGATCGCCCGGAAGGCGCTGGCGCGGAAGCTCCGGAGGCGCCGATGAGCGACCGAGCCGAGAAGCGCCGCGTCCTGACGGAGGAGGACCTGACCTACGTCGTGGAGCAGCTGAGCATCTTCGACGCCTACCCGGGCGCGCACCCGTGGAACCGCGCCGAGCTCTGGGCCGCCGTGATGGACCTCCACTTGGCGGCGAAGACGCGGGCCGAGCGCGAGGCGTTGGTCGAGTTGATCGGCGCCCTGCGCGTGCTCGACGTGCTCGATCGCCACTTCCTGCGGCCCGAGCCGAAGGGAACGCGATGAAGCCGCAGCAACATCGGACCGAGACTGGCTGTAGCGCGCTCGAATAGCGCTGCTGAATGTGGGCAGCGCCAGAACACATTGAAGCGTGAGATTTCATAATTACAGGGAGTAGGCAGCATGGCACGTCAGCGTACTGGCACGGTTTTTCGGCATGGTGATCATTGGGACGTCCGGGTTACGCTCGATGATGGGAGTCGGCCCGTCTACCACCTTCCGGCTGGCTGCTCGGAGGCGATGGCGCGGGAGAAAGCGAAGTATTGGAGCGAGAACGCGAAAGGGCTGGAGCTGAGACCAAAGCACGGCGGCAAGGCGTCAGCGGTCAGCCCTGGCGAGACCGTCTCCGAGTACTTCGGGCGCTGGAACGCTGCTCGCGATGTGCGCGGGCTCGTGACGATCAGCAAAGATGCGTCCGCCTTCAAGACGCACATCGAGCCGACCATCGGCAAGAAGCCGATCGCCGATGTCAAGCGCACAGACATCGAAGCGGTAGTAGAGACGCTGGACGCCAAGGTCGCCGCGGGCTCGCATTCCTGGCAGACCATGCAGCGCGTGTGGATCATTATGAGCAAGATGTTCAAGGACTCGCACCGCTCCAAACTCGCTGCGCTGCGCGTGCGTGTTGACAACCCCTGCGCTGATGTGGTCGGTCCGGACCGCGGCGTCGAGCGTGCGAAGAGCTATCTCTACCCCTCCGAGTTCCTGGCCCTCATGAACAGCGATCGAGTGCCGCTCCACTGGCGCCGGATCATCGCGCTGGCCGTCTACTTGTACCTCCGCGCCGGGGAGCTCGAAGCACTGCGGTGGAGCGACGTCGACCTCGACCACGGCGTGATCAACGTGAACCGCGGCATCGATCGGCTGCGCGCGAAGGAGAAGTCGACCAAGGGCAGGCACGCCCGGAGGTTCGCTATCGAGGCGAACCTCCTGCCGCTGCTTCGTGCGATGAAGGGCAAGGCCGATCCGAACGCGCTGGTGATCCGGATGCGGTGCGGCCAGAGTCTGGCCGCGAAGCTGCGCCGCTTCCTGACGCTCGCGGGGGTCACCCGACCCGAGCTCTTCGCGGATGACGCCACGCGGAAGCCCATCACGTTCCACGACCTCCGCGCGACAGGCGTGACGTGGATGGCCATCCGCGGCGATGACCCGCTCAAGATCATGGGCCGGGCAGGCCACGCGGCGTTCGTCACGACGCAGCGCTATGTCCGGGAGGCGGAGCAGCTCGTCGGCCGACTCGAGGCGGTGTTCCCTCCGCTGCCCGCCAGCTTGCTGGGCGACGACGGCCACGACGATTCGTCAGGCAATCGTCAGAACGACGCAGAACCCCCGGGAAATGAAGCAAAGGTGTCTCCTTTCCAGGAGGGATGCGGATCGCGTAAGGTTCTCGATGTCAACCAGCGCGTGCAGCGTGGCTGCACGGTGGGACGGCCACTACGAGGAGATTGACTTTCGGGTCGCGTTTGCATTCCTAGACCCGAAGGCCTGTCAACGCGCAGCTTCCAGCGCCACCAGTACAGCTGCTTCGGCTTGTACCTCTCGCGCCGCGCGAACTTCTCGGCACTCAGCCCGCTCCGCTCTCATCGTCCAGCCGCTCGGCCCGCTCCACCCTCGTCGCCATCGCTTCTTCCTTCGTCGCGATGGGAGCAGGTAACCGGCACCGCTCGGATGGTCACGATGCCCTTGGCTGGGCGGTTACCGCCCCTCGGCACCGGCGAAGGAACATGTCGCCGGCGCCGGTGGCCACAACCGATGATGGCCATCGCAAGGCACCCTGCGGCGCATGCCCGAGCGATGGCCGTCACGAGGCCTGCACGCAACCGAGCACGCCCGCGATGGTCATCAATGAGCCTGCTCGGCGGGGCATAGGTCAGCCAGAGCGTCAACACCAGCTCCTCGACGGGAGAGGCAACACCGCAGCCCTATCCCCATCTTTCCCGGAATTCCTGTGGATCTTGAATACACGCCGTTGAAGCACCAGCCTCAGCAGTTTTTATGTTTTTCGTTCGCAGCACGTCAAAGCCCTATGTCCGCGTCATCAACACGGACCACTCGATGTACCTCGACGTCGCAAACGGCTCGCCATCGAGGAGCCGGCCAAATGCGCCACGGAGAGCGGATTCCGAGTAGGTCGCGGCTTAGCTGAATTCGTGCTCAATTTGGCAAAAGCGCGCGCCGCCGCCGCCGCGACTGCTGTGAAGCGAGTGAATCGACGCCGACCGATTGCGCTCCCGGTGTGCGTCGGTATCTTTTGAACAGGTTTTGAAAACCCTAGCGACCGGTGTCAGTGCAAAAGTCAACCCACGTGTGACGTGTTGCCCAGAGGGAGTGTGTACGCGTTCTGCGGACCACATCCTGTCTTCGAGCCTCTGCGCCGCTTAGAAACCCGCGCCGGAGGTACCGATGGACGAGAGCACACGCACCTGGCGCGACCGCGTGGCGCGCTGGCACAAGAGCGGGCACTCCGCCCGCGTGTTCGCGGAGCAGGAGGGGGTCAACGCCGGCACACTGTACTCCTGGAGCCGCCGACTGGGCATGAAGCGGAGCGAGTACCGGCAGCGCTCGGAGAAGGCGACGCTTCCGGCGCTGCTGCCCGTGGTGGTCGCCGCGCCTGCATCCACGACGCCCTCGTCGGGCGCGGCGCTGGAGATCGTCTTGCCGGACGGGGCGGTCGTCCGCGTCCCGCCGTCGTTCGATGAGGACACGCTGGCGCGCGTTGTTCGTGCGCTCGGGGGGGCACGATGATCCCTGGCCGCGTCTCGATCTACGTTGCCACCGAGCCGCTCGATCTACGGCGCTCGTTCGATGGTCTCGCTGCCGTCGTGCGCGAGGTGCTGCGACAAGACCCGCTCTCCGGAGCGCTGTTCCTCTTTTTCAACCGGGCGGCCGATCGCTGCAAGGCGCTTTGGTGGGACCGCAGCGGATACTGTCTACTTTACAAAAGGCTCGAGCGTGGGGCATTTCGAGCCCCGCGTGCCGTCACGCCGGGAGCCACGAGCGTCATCATTGACGCCGCCGAGCTCGCGAAGATCCTGGAAGGCATCGCCCTGTCGCCCTCGAAGTTGCGGCGAGCGGTCCCGTTCGCCGAGACCGCGCCGCCTCCGGTCCCCTGATCTCGCCTGACAGCCTCGCACGCTCCTGGGTAGCCCCCCACGGTTGCATTGCCTCGAGCGACATAAATTTTCCTCCACAAGCCCCTTCAAAAAGCAAGAGCTCACGAGTACTTACCGCGTCGTGAGCAAGCCGGTCGAAGAGCAGATTCGCGAGCTCAAGGACAAGCTCGCGCGCGCTGCCCACGAGCGGGACGAGTACCGCAAGCTCTACGAGCTCGCCAGCATCGAGCTGGAGCGCCTTCGCCGGCACATCTTCGGCCAGAAGGCCGAGCACGTCGACCCCGGGCAGATGCAGCTCGCTTTCGATGCGATCGTGCAGATGCTTGCGGGCACCGGGGCGCAGCCGGATGCGGGCGCGACCGGCTCACCCGACGGTCGCGATGGCGCGGCGCCGAACGGCTCCTCCGGAGGCGGGGACAAGGCGCGCCAAGCTCGCCCGCACGGGCGGCAACGGCTGCCCGAGCATGTGCCGGTCGAGCGGATCGAGTTGTTGCCGCCGGAGGCGCAGGACGAGCGCGCGACCACGCTTGTCCGCATCGGCGAGGAGGTGTCGGAGACGCTGGAGTGGCGGCCCGCGAGCTTCGTGCGGCTGCAGATCGTGAGGCCGAAGTTCGCGGTCAAAGGTGAGCCCGAGCAAGGCATCACGATCGCCGACGTCCCCGACAGCCCTGTCCCGCGCAGCCTCGCCGGTCCGGGGTTGCTCGCGCACGTGCTGGTCAGCAAGTACGCCGACCACTTGCCGCTCCACCGGCAGGAGAAGATGTTCGAGCGCTGGGGCCTTCACCTCTCGCGCTCGACGCTGTGCGGCTGGGTCGAGTCGTGCGCCGACAAGCTCGCGATCCTCGTCGGGGCGATGGCCAAGGACGCCCTGAACGCGCACTGCATCGCCATCGACGCCACCGGCGTGCTCGTGCAAGCAAAGGACAAGTGTCGGCGGGGCCACTTCTGGGTCCTGGTGGCGGACCGAGATCACGTCCTGTTCCGTTTCACGCCGCATCACAACCAGGATGGCCCGAAGGAGTTCCTTCGCGGCTACAAGGGCTATGTCCAGGCCGACGCCTCGAACGTCTACGAGCAGCTCTTCCGCACCGAGGGGGTGACCGAGGTCGGTTGCTGGGCCCATTGCCGGCGGAAGTTCTTCGAGGCGATGACCTCCGACCGGGACCGCGCGACGGTAGCCATCGGCTTCATTCGCAAGCTCTACGCGATCGACAAGGCGACCAAGGAGCTGGCTCCGAACCGTCGAACCGAGCAGCGCCGGACGGATGCCGAGCCCGTGCTCGTGGCCTTCCGCGCGTGGCTTGAGACAGAGGACCTGCTCGTCCTGCCGAGGAGCCCCATCGCAGGCGCCATCGGCTACGCGCTCAACCAATGGACCGCACTCACTCGCTTCCTCGAGGATGGCCGGCTCCGCCTCGACAACAACCGGAGCGAGCTTGAGCTCCGCCGTGAAGCCGTGGGCCGTAAGAACTGGCTCTTCGTGGGCAGCAAGGACGGCGCCGAGTGGAACGCCACCATCGTGTCGCTCATCGCCTCCTGCGCGCTGCACGGCATCGAGCCCTGGGCCTACTTGCGCGACGTGCTGATCATGCTGCCCACCTGGCCTCCCGAGCGGGTCATCGAGCTCGCTCCGAAGTCCTGGAAGCAGACCCTCGAGAACGCCGACGCTCGGCAGCGGCTCGCGGCCAGTCCGTGGCCCCGGGCGCCGGACGCGACGCCCAGCTGATCGATCGTCGGCGTCGCCGTCCGCTGCCGTGGGTACGGACGCATGCTTTCCGGCTGCCGGGCGCGCAGCTCGCCGGCTTTGGCGCGCTGGTGCCGGCTCTTCGGCGCTTGCGCGGTCGACGCGTGGCTTCCGGCGCCTTGTCGACGATTCGGGCCCGGCAGAGGCATCGGCGGCACGCGGCTTCGCCGCCGCGCGCCTGCGGGCGACGTGCACGCGGGCGGTGACCTCAGCGTCGACCGCCGTTTCCTCCGCTCGCTGCTGGGCCCAGCCACCCTTCGCCGCAGACCGCTCTTCCTCTCGCATCGGGTCGCGAATCTACGGCGACGCCACGCACCACGCGAGGATGGGGTCTACAGGACGGATACGGGAGTGTGGAACATGAAATTTGAGGCGATTCGAGTGAGCAAGCTCTTGCAGCGAGAGACGGACGCAGGGAAGACTGAGTCCGCCATAAAGACTGTCATGACGGGGGCCGAGTGGGATAGATTTGACACCGTTGACCACATGAGGAAAGCCACGGTAGGAGAACATGACCACTTTATCGCTCTTATCCTTGGCATGGCGTCGGCATGGGCGTATTCTGATACCAGCAGCCTGGCGAGGATGATGCACCGCCGCGCCGGGATCAAATGGAACGAGACGGTCGAGATCACGGTGAGCAACCCTGCGCTTCTGACGGACACGAGGGCATATTTAGTCCAGAGCGAAGACAAGAAGATGTGCATCCTCTGCTTCCGCGGCACGGGGCCCCTTAACATCATCAACTGGATGTCCAACGCCAGCGCCAAACCGGATTTACTCCTCTCCGCAGGGCATGTCCACGGAGGCTTCCTTGGCGGCGTCGTGACGCTGGCTGACATCGTGAAGATCTTGCTCCAGAGCGCTCGCAAGGGCGGATCCATCTGCGAAGCGGCTGCCCGGGAGAAAGCCATATGGAGTGATTGCCTCAATGAATGCCCACGGTGCAACGGGGATGCTCGGCGCCCCGCCGGGGCAGAGCCGGCCGCCCCGCACGGGGTGCCCCAGCCGCCCAGAGAGGACGCCCCGGATATGCTGGATGCGCTCTACATCACGGGTCACAGCCTGGGCGGCGCGCTCGCCGTTGTCATGGCGGCGCTCCTTTGCGTGGATCCTCGGTTCGCCTACTTCCGGGAGAAGCTGCGCGGCGTGTACACGTACGGACAGCCGATGGTCGGTTACCAGGACTTCAAGGACAGGTTCGAACGAGACTTCGGAGAAATGCTCTTCAGGCATGTCTATCGCAATGACGTCGTACCGAGCCTGCCGGCACGCACGATGGGTCCATTTGTGCACTTCGGCACGCAGTACATTTCGGAGGAAGGTAGAGGATGGGTGCCAAGCCCAGTTTCGACGAGGGTAGCCGCCTCCGCTGTCTCGGCCATTAGTATTGGGGCCTTGGCGTGGCTCCAAGAGCAACTGGTCGGCCTCCCCATCCTCGAAAAACTTAAGCTGCGCGTCTCCTGGGCTGATCACGCGCCGATCAACTACTTGCGCACGGCGGTCCAGGCATGGGGCACCAGCACAGCAATCCTACAGTGAGCGCGCCAGACCTTCCGGCGTAGTGCAATGGACGGCTCGAGCCGGCCAGCCCACCCACGGCGACTTGCGCCTGGACGTGGACCGGCAGGGCCGGCGGCGGCTGGTGGGCAGCGTGTGGCCCGGGCGGCCTGGGTTCCCAGCCTGGGCTGCGCACGTCGAATGCATCCTTGCGCTGATCCGCGGGTCGCGCGTCGGGCGCTCCGTGTTCTAGCGGGAGCTCACGATCGGGACATCGGCTCCGCGAGCCAGCGAACCAGCGCCTCGCCCTCGAGGTCGAGCAAGGCATCCTCGACCTCGCCGGGACCGAGCGCGCGGGCTCGCTCGATGATCGAGCGCTCTTCCTCGGCGGTCGGCCGTCGCCCGATGCGCCGCGCGAAGAGGCGACCGAGCAGCTCCGCAATCGCCTTCTGCTGCCCGCGCTGCTCTCCTCGTTTCTCTCCTCGTTGCTCGCCGCGTAGCTCTCCTCGTCGCTCTCCGCGCTGCTCTCCCCGTAGCTCCCCTCGTCGCTCGGCCTCGATGATCAGCTCCCCGATGATCGGCGTGCGCCGGAGCAGCCCTTCTTCCTTGTCCTCCACCATCATGACGAGCTCCTTCCGCAGATTATGCCCCCAGGGATCGATGGTCGCCATCACCAGGAGCGCCGTGTACAGCTCGGCCCGTTCCTGGGCGGTCGCCGCCCTCGCATGGATCTCCGCGACGACCTCCTGCAAGGCCGCCTCCGTCGCGTCCCGGGCGAGCGGGGCGAACACCAGCCAGAGCACGCTGCCGCGCGCCCGCAGCTCGCCGACCGTGCGCTGGTAGACGGCGTCGACGCGGAAGTGCGTGCCGCTGAACGGCCGCCCCGGCCAGGCGGTGCGGCGCTTCCCCGTCGCAGGCTCGTCTGCTCGCACTCTCCGCCCGCCCAACGCTCTGGTGTTCAGCAGCGGGCGCCAGAGCGAGCCGCACGCGAGCGACGGCGACACTCTGCTGCAACACCTTGTTGGGCGGCGCACACGTTTACTGCCGTGGCTTGAGCCTGAGAAGGACGACTTGCCGAATCCCAGCTCGCTTGCGGAGCAGGCGACCGTGCAAATGAAGCCAAAGGAACGGGTCCCCTTCCTCTCCTCGAAGCCGGCTGAGGTCTTCCTCGTTGGCCCAACTCCCGAGTCGTTCACGGAGGTGCCCGTTGACGTCATTAACATTCGGCCACTCCTCCTCGGCGTGCGCAAGTCGTTGAACTTCAGCGGCCACAAAGTCAGACAACCGAATAGGCCCCTCCAAAACTAGTTCCGGCGAATGAAACGCGACGTCCGTGGCGTGACGCGAAAAAGAATAGTAATGATTGGCCGAGTCGACATCCTTGTGGGGCACGATTGCCGCATGTCCGCGAAGGAACGGAACCATCCGAGCGACGTGCGCAACGTGATCTCCATCTCGAAGCCATAGTGCCTCCCGGCATAGGAACGGGAAGATGTCGGGTATGGAACCGTGCATCGATGCAACGTAATCGGCTGCCGTGAGGATCAACGGACAGATGTAAATGCGCGACTGTAGGGGTATTGCTCGTAGGAACGAAGGATATTATGTTAAAAGTCCAGGGCGGTCTTCGCCATGTCATGCAACGGAAAGCAGACCGAGTAGGGATCCTGCGCGAGACGTTCGCTCTTGCGGAACCGTCGGATGTGCTGTTTGAGCCCTGCGTTCGACGGGAGTCGAGTTTGAGCTTCTGCATCCGAGACTGGCCGAAGGGCGCAAGGTTTTTTGAACTGCAAATAGTATGTTACGACACCGTGTGTGAAGCTCTTGTCGGCGCCGGTTACCTGTTCGTCGTCTGCGATCAGGCGGAAGCCTCCCGGTCCTGCGTTCGCCACTGCGGAGACGTAGCCGAAATCGCCGGCGACGTCGGCCTCGATCTGCTTCTCGTCCAGGTCGACGGGCAGTTCGTAGTTGAGCGTGCCCGGAACTGCGGTATTGGGTGCCCTAGCACGTCGCGAACGTTTCTTGCTCATCAGCGTTCCTCGCCGCTTGGTGGTAGCTGGATCGTCCGCCCAACGTCGCAATCAGCTGTAACGTGCGACATATCTACGCATTTTCAGATGTAGGCCGCGAACCGTGGCACCCTATCTCCATACTCCGGAGGATAAGCCGCGGCCCATCATGGCCTATCTCCGCAATCCCGCAGATAGGCCGCGACCTTCCGCAGCCTATCTGCGGGATCGCGGAGATAGGCCGCCGCTGCGTACCTGCGTATTCCCGTTGCTAGGTCTCGGACGGCGACGGCGTGTCGTCGCGTAAGATTCGTGCCGACGGCTGGGTACCCATCCGCTTCCACAGGGGCAAGCCCCCACGGCAGATGGGCGCGGAAGAGGTCACGGCCATCCTCGACGAGCTTGCAGTCGCACGCCGCACCGCGGCATTCACGCAGAACCAAGCGCTGTGCGCCCGCCTCTTCCTTTACAAGCGGGTTCTCGACCTGCAGATACCCCGGCTCGAAGCGCTCGAACGCGCACGCCGGCCGAAGCACCTCCCCTCGGTCCTCTCGCGGCAGGAGACGCTCACCTTGCTCGAACACCTCGTCCCGCCTCTTCGGCTCATCGGCGAGCTCCTCTACGGAAACGGCCTCTGGCTCCTCGAAGCGCTTTCGATTCGCGTCAAAGACGTCGACCTCGATCGACGACAAATGTCGGCAGTGCAAAGGGCCGTGCACGATGCCGGACGCGCGGCGGAGCTCGCCAAGCGCGCGACATGCCAACCCCTCCGCCACAGCTTCGCGACCCACCTGCTCGAGGCGAGCATCGACATCCGGACGATCCAGACGCTGCTCGGCCACAAAGATGGGCGGATCACGATGATCGACATCCACATCGTCGACCGTGGCGCTCTCGGTGTCATCAGCCCCCTTGGCCGCTGACCGCCGCGTCAGCGGGGAGCGCCTTGAGCTCCGATCCCACCCCGTCGTGCCGGCCCCACTCATCGTGGAAAGGTAGCGTAGCTGACGGCTGCCCCGCCTTGTCAAGGAGACCAGCGCGTGTTCGTGCGGGCTTCACACTGGACGATTCGAGCTCGGCCGGGGGCGTCCACGTCGCGCGCTCGCGATGGGCACCCCCCTCGCCGATCCCGTCATCGTCACGCCCACCGGGGCAGCTCCGTCCCGAAGCAGGCGGGCGGCCCAGGATCTGGGCGCCAGCGTGCCATGGGCTATGCCGCGCGCCACGCACGTGACGTGGGCGCCGCCTCGTTCCGCAGCGGCCTCGAAGCGCTTGCTCAACGTTCGGGATCACAGCTCGCGGGGTCGTGCCTTGCGCGGCCGGCCCCGCTTCACCGGCGGTAGCTCCTGCTGGCGGAACAGCGCGCCAGGCCGGACGCCGAGCACGTCGGCCAGCTTCACGAGGACGGCCACCCCGACGTTGGTCTGGGCGTGCTCTACCTTCTTGAGGTTGCGGAGGCCGACCCCGGCCGCGTCGGCGAGCTCTTGCTGCGTCATCCCGCGCTTGAGGCGGATCCTTCGGACATTGGCCCCGATGAAGTTGAGCACCTCCTGCAGCCGGGGATCATCCATGGGGAGGTCGTCGGCTCTCGTGCGAGCTGGAATAGTGCCCGCTGGGGCACATTTCGATTGCCCGGTCCCCTTTCACCACCGTAATCTCCGTACAAGCAAGTGCTGCCCGCGACGGCGCCAACCGTCCGGGCAGCGTGGCCGAACCCCGCAGCAACGAGGTCCGACATGGAAAGAGTACGTCCACGCCCCGAACAGGGCCAAGAGATCGATCCGCCCTCACGCCGCCGGCCGCGCTCCACGGCGCGCGGCCGGCTCCGCCCGCCCCAGCCCCATCACCAGCCGCTTCACCCCGCCGTCTACCTCGACGCCGCCGCGCTCCTCGAACAGCGCCCGTTCATCCGCAGCGCGCTGCGCGCCCGCGGCGTCCACGCCGCGGATCTCGACGACGTCACGCAGGACACCGTGCTCGGCGCCTTTGCAGCATGCGCGCCGGGCGCTTCCGGCCGTCCCCCGATCAGGCGCCGGGCGACGCGTTGCGCGCCTGGCTGGCCGCGGTCGCCCTGCGGCAGGCGTCGCACCACCGCGACGAGGCGCACCGGCGGCACGAGGTGCCCGCGGACGATCCCGACCGGCTCGCTTCCCTCGCAGCACCCTCTCCGGAGGAGCGCATCGTCGCGCGCGGGCTGCTCCGCGCCTTCCACCGTCTCCGCGCGGAGCTCCGCGAGGTCCTGACGCTCACCGCCGCCGGCCTGACGACACGCGAGATCGCGGCGGAGCTCGCGATCCCGAGGCCGACGGTGGCCACGCGCCTCCGCCTCGCGCGGCGCCTCTTCGCGCGGTCCCTCACCCGCCGGCGGAGGTGGCCCCGATGAGCGGCGCACCCGTCGACGCCCCCGCCGAGACGGCGGCAGAGATCCCGACCGCGACCGAGGCCGGCCTGATCGAGATGGTGCTCGGCATCCCGGCCGTGGGGCCGCGCATCCTCGGCACGGCCGCCCTCCCGTCCCTTGGTCGCCTCTCTCCGGCGGCCATCGCCGAGCGAACCCAGATCGCGCTCGTGGACGCGACCCGGCTCGCCGCGGCCTTCGAGCTCGGCCGCCGCGCCCACGCCGCGCGGGCTCGCCGAGGCGCGCTCCTCACGGACGCCGCCCGCGTGGCGCGGTACTTCGGCCCGAGGCTCGCGCACCTCGTCCACGAGGAGCTCTGGATCGCGGCGCTCGACAGCCACGGCCGCGTGCGCGAGACGCGCATGCTCGCCCGCGGCGTCGACGACGCCCTCCACGCAGGTCGCTCGACCATCCTGCGCACGGCGCTGGACATGGCGGCCGTCGGCTTCGTCCTGGCCCACAACCACCCGAGCGGCGATCCGACGCCGACCGCGGAGGACCACGCGATGACCCAGGAGCTCCGCGATCTCTCCTGCGCGCTGAACGTCCCGCTCCAGGCGCACGTCATCGTCACGCCGAGCGGGCGGTACCACCCCGTCCTCGAGTAGGTCATCGCGGGGGCGCTCCACCCGCCTCACCTCACCGGCAGCGCAACCCCCTCGCCCCCGGAACCTCCGCGCGCCGCCGCTGTCATTCCGCAGGCACGACGGACTGCCGGCCAGCGCGGCCGAGCGCCCGCCTGAAGGACGCGGATCCGCGCGTCCTCCGCGCGGTTCCAGAGGACGTGAGCGCGCCGCTCCGCGCGGCGCACAGGGGAGATCTATGCCCAGCGCGAACACGACGGACGCCGCGGATGGCGGCGCCGCCACCGATCCGAACCTCACCGCCGCGAGGCAGCCCGACGCGGCGAGCGCCGGCGAGGCCGAAGGGCCGGTGCGCTCCGTGGAGATCGTCATCTCCTGGGGCACGACCGTGCTCTTCGTCCAGCACCTGACGCCGCCGCGCGCGTTCGACGTCGGCGAGGGGCGCGACGACGGCCGCCCGTGCGACTGCTTCCTCCCCGGGCGCCTGCTCGGGGCGCGCCGCGCGCCGCTCCTCGAGGTCGACGGCGCCGGGCGCGTCGGCTTCGTCCTGCCGGGCGCCGCGACGGGGACGCTCACGCTCACCCCCGGCGGCGCGCCGCTTTCCGCGGCCGAGGCGCGGGAGCTGCATGTCGGCGTGGAGCGCGCGGCGCGCGCGGCGATCCCCGGGGCCACGCTCGTGCCCCTGCCCGCGCAAGGGCGCGTGGACGTCGAGATCGCGGGCGTGCGGATCCAGATCCGCGCCGACGCCGCCGCGGGCGAGCGCGTGCGCCGCTCGCTCGTGAACCGGAAGAGCCTCGCCCTCCACGCCGTCTCCGCGGCCCTGCACCTCGGGCTCCTCGGCGCCCTCGCTCGCTGGGCGCCGCCCCTCGTCGACCCGTCCACGGGCATGAGCGCGGATCGGATCGCGCTCGTGCAGCAGTACCTCGCGTCCGCCGATGAGCGCGAGCTGAGCGCGGCGCTCGAGCGCGAGGGCGAGCCCGCCGCCGACGCGAAGGAGGGCGGCACAGGGACGCGAGCCAAGGGCGAGGAAGGGTCGATGGGCCACGAATCGTCGTCCACGCCGCGCGCGCTGGCGACGGGGAACATGTGGGGGGTCGAGGGCCCGAGCGACAGCCCCGATCCCCACGTGGCGCGGCAGGAGGCGCTGCGCGACGCGGCCGAGTTCGGGATGATCGGGCTGCTCAACGCCGGGGGCGGCGGCGATCCGAGCGCCCCCACGGCGCCGTGGGGGCTCGACGGCGCCGCGTCGCCCGCAGGCGGCGCGGGCCTCCCCCTCGCCGGCCACGGGGGCCTCGCCGGCGAGAGCGCGCCGCTCGGGCTCGGATCCATCGGGACGATCGGGCACGGCGCGGGCGCCGGGTCGGGCCAGGGGTTCGGGAGCGGCCACGGGCGCGCCGGCGCCTCCTCGCCGCCGGTCCCGGCGCGGAGCGCGGCCGCCTACGCGAAGGAGCCCGAGGTCGCCCTCGATCCGAACGGCCGCTTCGCCACCACGTACAGGCCCGGCGGCGGCCACCTCGCCGCGTTCGAGGCCGCCCTCGCGCGCGGCGTCGTGCCCGCGGCGGAGCGCGAGCTCGTCGGCGACGTCGCCGCCCGCTACGCCCCGGAGGTCCCGCTCGCCCCCGACAAGGCGCTCGGCCTGCGCGCCGACCTGGAGCGCGCCGCGCTCGGCCCGGGCGGCGGCGCCTTCCACCTGCGCCTCGCGCTCCGCTCCGCGGCGGCGGCGGCGGCGGCGCGGCCGCACCTCTCGGTGCACCTCGTCCTCGACACGAGCGGCTCGATGGCCGGCGCGCCGATCGACAGCGCCCGCCGCGCCGCGCAGGCGCTCGTCGATCGGCTCGCGCCGGCCGACGACTTCTCGCTCACCACCTTCTCCAGCGACGCCGAGGTGGTGATCGAGGACGGCCCCGTCGGCCCGCGCCGCGCGGCGATCCGCCGCGCCATCGAGGGGCTCCGCGAGGGCGGCGGCACCAACATCGGCGCGGGGCTCTCGCTGGGCTACGCGCAGGCGAGCCGGCCGGGCATCCCCGAGGACGCCGTGCGCGTGGTGCTGCTCGTCTCCGACGGCCGAGCGACGAGCGGCCTCACCCGCAGCGAACGCCTGGCGTGGCTCGCCCTCGACGCCTTCCAGCGCGGCATCCAGACGAGCGCGCTCGGGCTCGGCGACGACTTCGACGGCCAGCTCATGAGCGCGATCGCGAGCGACGGGGCCGGCGGCTACTACTACCTGCGACACCCGGAGCAGATCGCGCCCGCGCTATCGACCGAGCTCGACAAGCGCCTCGACCCTGTCGCGACCGCGGTCGAGGTGCGCGTGCGCCTGAAGGCGGGCGTCGATCTGCTCCGCGCCTACGGTTCGCGCCGGCTGGACGGCGCCGAGGCCTCCCGCGTCCGCGCCCAGGAGATCGCGGCCGACGTCGCCGCACAGTCGCGGGACCGGATCGCGGCCGACCGACGCGACGACGCCGAGGGCGGCATGCGCTTCTTCATGCCCGTGTTCGCCCGCGATGATCGGCACGCGCTGCTGCTCAAGCTGAGCGCCGGCCCCGGCGCGGGGAAGCGCGCCGTCGCGACCGTCGAGCTGAAGTACAAAGATCGGCTCGCCAGGAAGAACGTGATCGAGGAGATCCCCATCGAGGTGCGTTATGCGGACAGCGACGCCGCCAGCGCGGCGTCCGTCGACGCGTCGATGACGCGCGCGCTCCAGGGCTTCGCCGCGGGCGAGTCGCTCGCGGAGGCCGCTGCCCGCGTGGCGCGCGGCGATCGCGCCGGCGCCGCCGCGCTCCTCTCCGAGCGCGAGGGCATCCTGCACGAGGCCGCGACCCGGCTGGGCGAGCCGCTGTTCCTGGAGGACGCGGCGCGCCTGTCGCGCCTCCGCGCGCACATGGGCGCAGAGCAAGGCCTCGGCGATCCGCTCGTCCTCGCGATGTTGCTGGAGACGGCGGGGCGATCCCGCCTGCGCTGACGCGCAATCGCAGCGCGCGCACGGGCGGAGGCGTCGCCCAGGTGGTAGGCTGAGCGCGGCCATGACAGACAGAGTCTCATCGACCGGACGCGCTGCGCTGCGAGAGTCGCTGCTCCAGTTCTCCGCTTTCGCCGACGCGCTCGAGTCCCGATCCATGCGCGAGGCCATCGATGCCTGCATCACCGTCCTGGACGCTCCAGGGCCGCTCGACAAGCGCGACCTCGCCCCGTGGCTCAAGGTCGTCCACGAGCGCGCGGCCGATGTCTTTCGACGAGGTATCCGTCAGACCACGGGTGTGCTGCGCCAGCAGATGATGCACGGCCTGAAGCAGGCCGAAGAAGACGCGGTCTGGATGCAGCAGGCCATCGACGCGCTCAGTCGAGACCGCGCGAACTGACATGCTGAGCTGAAACAGGGCTCGCCGCGACAGGCCGAAGCGAGCCGGCCGGAGGCAGGAGCAGGCGGCCGCGCACAGCGTGACACGACACGCGCCGTCCGTGCTACGAGAGGGGACATGCTCGCCTCGGCGTTTCCGCTGCTGCTCCTCGGCTTCTCTCTCGGGATGCGCCACGCCACCGACGCGGACCATGTGATCGCGGTGGCGACCGTCGTGAGCCGGGTGCGGAGCCTCGGGACGGCGCTGCTGATCGGCGCGATGTGGGGCGTCGGCCACACGCTCACGCTGATGGTGATCGGCGGCGGCATCCTGCTGTTCGGGCTCGTGGTGCCGCCGCACGTCGGCCTGGCCATGGAGCTCTCGGTCGCCCTGATGCTGATCGGCCTCGGGGTGTACCACCTGGCGCGGCTCTACCGGGCGGTCCGGCGGGGCGAGCCGCCGGCGCCCGACGTCGCTCCGGTCGAGCATGCTGCGCCTGCTGCGCCTGCTGCGCCTGTTGCGCATGTTGCTCACCACGACGGCCACCGGCACGACCTCGGCTGGGCGGACCGCGTGTTCGGCGGCTCGCGCGTCTACGCGAGCCTCCGGCCGCTGCTCATCGGCGTGGTCCACGGCCTCGCGGGCTCGGCCGCCGTGGCGCTCCTCGTGCTCACCACGGTGCGCGACCCGCGGTGGGGCATCGGCTACATCGCGCTGTTCGGCGTGGGCACGATCGCCGGGATGACGCTCATCACCGGGGTGCTCGCGCTGCCGTTCGCCTACGCGCGCGCTCGCACCAGCGGGATACACAACGCCTTCGGCGCCGTCGCCAGCCTCCTCAGCGTGGGGTTCGGCCTGTTCCTGGCCTACGACATCAGCTTCGGGTCCGGGCTGTTCACCGCGAACCCGCAGTGGACGCCAGGCTGACGGCGCCCGGGCGAGCCGCGCTCGCCGAAGGAGCGACGCTCGGCGCTCACCGGCTCGCGGCCGACCAGGCGCACTCGGCCTCGCGCGGCGACGCCGGCGCGAGGTGCGCGTCGATCTGGGTCATGAGCCAGTCGAGGAACTCGTCCTTCAGGATCGTCTGCGCCACGTGCAGATCGGTCCAGACGGGCGCGCGCGCGGCCGCCCTGTCGCTCGTCTGCACCACGACCGGGATCGTGCAGAACCTCGCGTCGTCGCGCATCGCGCGGATGAACTCCACCCCGTTCATGACGGGCATGTGGACGTCCACGATGGCCAGCGCCACGGGCTCGCGCGCGAGCAGCTCCAGGGCGTCGCGCCCGTTCTCGGCCTCGAGCACGCTGAAGCGCGGCTCGAGGATCAGCCGGTAGCACTCCCGGATGTCCGCGTCGTCGTCCACGACGAGGATGGCTACCCCCTCGACGGCGCCGAGCACGCGCTCGACGGCGGCGCGGAGCTCCGCCGCGGTGACGGGCTTGCGCACGTAGCCGGCGACCCCTCGCAGGATCGCCTCTGCCGGCTGGTTCACGACGGAGACGAGCATCACGGGCACCCGCTCGCGCGACTGCACGAGCCGGTTGAAGGCGAAGCCATCCATCTCGGGCATCAGGAAATCGGCCAGGATGAGATCCGGCGTCCACGTCCGGAGGAGCTCCAGCGCCGCGCTCCCGCCGCGCACGGTCCGGACGTCGTACGCCGCGCCTTGCAGCGCCTCGGCCATCCACGCGAGCGTCCCCGAGTCATCGTCGACCAGCATGAGCTTGGCCATGGCATCACTCCCCTTGCGCCTCGCCGCCGCCCGCCTCGCCTGCCGCGCCGACACGCCGCAGCCGGAGCCAGAACCGCGCCCCGCCTTCCGGCCGCGCCTCGTACCCGATCGCCCCGCCCCACCGCTCCACCGCGATCCGGGCGCCGTAGAGCCCGAGGCCGCTGCCCGCGCCAGGGTCGTGGCCGTGCGCGAACTTCTGGAACAGGCGCGGCGCGATGGCAGGGGAGACGCCAGGCCCATCGTCCTCCACCGTCACGCGAGCCCACCGGGGCTCATCGTGCACCGCGACGCGCACCGACCTGCGCGGAGGCGTGAACCGGAGCGCGTTCTCGACGAGGTTGGAGACCACGCGCGCGAGCCTGCGCTCCTCACCGACGACGGCGCACGGCCGCGCGCAGCCGAGCTCCGGCGGCGTCTCCAGGCACACCCCCCGGCTGCGCGCCATCGGCAGGAGCGCCTCGACGACCCGAGCGACGGTGCCGCACACGTCGACCACCGCGGCGAGGTCGCCGCTGGAGGCGTCGGACGCCATGCCCTCGACGGTGAACACGTCGAGGATCTCCCGGATCAGCTCGCGCTGCCGCAGGGCGGCCTTCAACGCGACCGCGGCGAGCGCGCCGCTCTTCTCCGGCAGCGGCTGCTCTCCCAGCAGGGACAGCGCGCCGAGGAGGCTGTTCAGCGGGCCGGAGAGGTCGTGGACGATGCAGTGGACGAGGACATCCTTCCGCTCGACCTCGCGCGACAGCGCCTCGTGCACGAGGCGAAGCTCGCGCGCCCGCTGGAGGACGCGGCGGCGCGCCTGGAACAGCGCGTCGTTCCGGGTGATCACGAGCAGCCGCGACGAGCCCACGCGGAGCGCCGTCGCCTCGAGGTGAAGCGCCTCGTCGCCGATCATCTGCGTCCAGAAGTCGGATTGCACGCCCGGCGCGCCATCCGCGGACCAGGCCCGCTCCGCCTCGGGGAGGAACACCTCCAGGAAGGGCAGCGCGCGATCGATCGGGAGCGGCGCGTCGCGCCACGGCGGCGCGAACCCGAGCCTCCGGAACCACGGCGGCGGCTCGCCGCGGATGACGAAGGTCCCGTCGTGCAAACGCTCGAGGACGAGCTTGTCCAGCGCCGCGAGGAGCCACGTGTCCACGTCCATCAACCTCGCAACGAAGGCGCTTCGCTCGCCAGCATGGCGCGCGCCAGCGCGTTGAACGCGCCTTCGACCCCGGCGCCGGTCTTGGCGCTCGTCCTCGTGATCCAGAGGCCCGCCCTCTTCAGCCTGGCCTCGGTGGCGTCGTCGATGTCCCACGCCGCGGTGAGATCGGCCTTGTTCAGGACGACGACGGCCGGGACCTCTCCGACGATCGTCCGCGCGGCGGTGTAGAGGCGGAGCCCGGTCTCCGCCGTGAGGCGCCGCGTGCCGTCGACGACGAGGAGCCAGCCGGCGGAGCCGCGAAGGTACGACGTCTGGACGGCCTGGAACTCGTCCTCTCCGCTCAGGTCCCAGAGGATGAGGTCGAGCTCGCGTTCATCGCACCTCACGCGCCGCGTCTCGATCGTCACGCCGATGGTCGTCCGGTAGGACTCGGAGAAGATGCTGCGCACGAAGCGGGCGACGAGGCTTGTCTTGCCGACCCCCGTCGCGCCCAGCACGCAGACCTTGCGTTTCTCCGCCATGACTCAGTCCTTGCTCTCCGCGTGCAGGTCCACAAGGAAGATCACGCTGCGCGCGCGGCGCTCGTCCGCGACGGCGAGGCACTCGGCCCGCGCCGCTCCCCCGGCGCAGGACGGGGGCACGACCTCGCGCCGCGTTCCCCCGCCGATCGCTCGCAGGCGATCGGCCGGGATCCCCCGCGCGACGAGCTCGGCCGCGACGTGCTCCGCGCGGGCCTGGCTGAGCGCTCGGTTCGACGCCTCCGATCCGACGGGATCCGCGTAGCCGATCTCGCGGATCTCGGCGGTCATGCCGGCCGCGCGCGCGCGGGCGATCAGCCGCTCGGCAGCGGCCGCGACCTCGTCGAGGCGCGCGGCCTGCTCGCCGGAGAGCCGCGCGGCGCCGCGGCGGAAGAAGAGCTCCATCGCCTCGAGGGATCGCGCCGCCGCGCGCGCGCGGTCGATCGACTCCTGCGCCGTCAGGCCCTCGCCGTCGAACCCCGAGACGCCGGGGAGCACCGCCGCCGACCAGCGCGCGCGCTCGATCCAGCGCTGAGGCGCGACCCCGCTGGCCACGACGGCGCCGCCGCGCAGCGCCAGGGTGACCCCGGGCGGCGGCGCGAGAGCGCTCGCCACCCGGCGCTCGACGATCTGCGGGTGGAGCGAGTAGAAGGGCTCGAAGCGCAGGATGACCTCCTGGGGCACGGGGCCGCCGCGCTCGAGCACGGCCCTCGGGTCCGCGGCGAGCGGATCGCGAAGGCCCGTGAACACGACCTGGCCGGCGCGCCGCTCCGCCGCGGTGACCAGCAGGCCGGGCTCGCGCCGCAGCGCCTCGCCCCAGCCGTCGACGCGGCGCTGATCCTCCCGCGAGGCGCGCACCGAGAAGGCGAGCGCGGCCGCGACGACCGCGGCCAGCAGGGCGGCCGCGATCGGCGCGGCCCGAGCTCGGCGCGGGATCGGCTGGCGCTGCTGCTGGAGGCAGCGCGAGAGCAGCTCGCGGGCGCCCGAGAACGGCGTCCGATCGCCGCGGAAGCCGGCGAGCTCACCGCCGTACGCGAGGTGGACGCGCTCCAGCGTCTCGCACAGGACGAGCCCGTACGCGGGCGGCGCCACGCCGCGCACGATGGACACGAGGAGCGCCGACGGGCCGTGCTCGACCCACCCTGTCAGATCGCCGACGCGGAAGCGCTCCAGCCGCGCGTCGGTCCGGAACGCGTCGTGGGCGAACGCGTCGATGGCGGTGAGCATCGCCGTGACCTGATCGGGATCCCTGTAGGGGATCTCGTCGGCGCTGAGGTGCTCGAGGACGAGCCCCGTCCCCCGGTGGACGAGGAAGAGCTGCTCGGTCCGGTAGACCATCGAGCGGAGCAGCACCACCTCCGCGAAGGGGCGCCCCGTGCGGCGCGCCTCGACGCGCCAGCGCATGCTCCGCCAGGACAGGCCGAGGGCGGCCGCCTCGTTGAGGCGCTGGATCATCGCCCGGAGAGCGCAGCGCACGGCCTTGCGGATGGCCGGCCCCATGGCGGGGGAGATCGCGTCCGCGAACGCCCCCGGGTCCCGGCGCACGCGCTCCTGGATCGCGCTGGCGAGGAGCGGCTCCAGCGCCCACGAGAGCGCCTCACCCCTCTTGCGGCTCTCGATCACGGCCTCGGGCAGCGCCCCCGCGACCATCTCGACCATGGACTGGTCCAGCCGCTCCTCGATCCGCTGGATCCGGTGCTGCTCTGGGCCCACGAGCAGGGGGCGGAGGTCTTCGAGCGTCTTCCTCGGCGGAGGCGCCTCGCGGCGCGCTCTCGGCTCTCGCATCGTTGTTCCTTCTCTGGACCGCCGCGCCCGCTCCGCTGGCCGGAGCGGCGCGGCCGCCTCACGCTGCCTCGTCCGAGCGGCGCTCCGCCTTCTGGTACCGCTCCGACTCCGCGGCCGCCTCGCGCGCCGGCGCGTCCGGCGCGACCGCTTCGGCGCCGTCGGCCCACACGGCGGCCAGCTCGCGCTCGAGCATCGCGCTCAGCTCGCTCCGCGTGCGCCGCGTCTCGTCGACGAACGCCTTGGACTGCTCCAGCAGCTGCTGCCGGAGCTCGCGCTGCGTGCGCGCCACGAGCTCCTCCAGCCGCTGGACCCGCTGCGCGATCAGCTCGAGCGCCTCCCGCGACTCGCGCGCGACGCTGCCGAGCGCGCCGTCGGCGGCCGCGCGCTGGGCCTCGATCGACGCGCCGAGCGCCTCGATCTCCCTGCGCATGTGCGCCTCCAGCATGTCCAGCCGCCGCCACGCTTCACGCCGCAGCTCCTCCGCCTGGGCGGCGACCTGAGCGTCGGTGTGCGAGAGCCGGCGAGCGAACTCGCGGAACTGGGCGCCGCACAGGATGTCGCGCACCTGCTCCAGGCTGTTGGTGATCGCGGACTCTGCGTGTCCCGCGGTGGCTTCGTGCTCCGCCCGCCCGCTCGTCCTCATGGTCATGATCAAGGCCCCCTCTCCGTGCGTGCCATGCGTGTCGCGTTCGGCGAGCCGAGCTCGCTCGTCATCGCGCTCCCGGTTCGCTTCGTCGCGCTCGCGACGCCTCACCGAGCTCGCTCCCCCAGGTTTTCTCTTCCGTCTGGACACGATGCCCCTCGCTCACCACGTCGCGCGCTGCGCAACATGGGTCAGCACCGTGGGCGCGGGTAGCCCTCGGGGGGCCGCGGGGGCGGCCGCGGCTCGGCCGGGGAGCCGCTCGGCTGCTCCGGAGCGCCGCGCTGAACAGGATCGCTCGGAGCCCGGTAAGATGCTCCCATGCGAACTCCGCGAACCTCCCTGGTGGCCGCGGCCTTCCTCGCGGCCTGCGGCGCTCCGGCCGGCGGTGCTCCTTCGGCCGACGCGCCTTCCGCGAGCGCTCCTTCCGCGAGCGCCGCGGCCTCGGGTTCCAGCTCGCCCACGGCCGCCTCGCCGCCGGCGCCGCAGGCCCCCGCCGCGGCCTCCCCTGCGCCGGCGCCCTGCGGCGCGCTGGGCTGCCTCGCCTTCGATACGCCGGCCCAGGCCTTCGCCCGCGTCCTGGAGAGCGGCCCGCGCGTGCTCGCGGTGGGCGAGGCGCACGCGCAGCGAGGCTCGGAGGGCGTCCCCTCGACGACCCGACGCTTCACGGAGCTCTTCCTGCCGACGCTCGCCGGCCGCGCCTCCGATCTGATCATCGAGCTCTGGGCCGTGGACCCGCGCTGCAAGAAGGAGCAGGTCGCGCGGGTCGAGGCGGAGCAGCGGACGGTCACGCAGGGCCAGGCGGCGCAGAACCAGGACGAGTTCCTCGCGCTCGGCCACGCGGCGAAGCGGCTCGGCATCCGGCCCCACCAGCTCACGCCCTCCTGCCAGGAGATCGACGCCATCGTGCGCGCGGAGCCGGACGCGGTGACGGCCATGCTCGAGATGATCGCGCGCCTGACGGCCGCCGACGCGAAGGCGCTGCTCGGCCGCGAGGACGCCGCGGGAAAGATGGTGATCGCCTACGGCGGGGCGCTGCACAACGACGTCGCCCCGCGCCCTGGACGAGAGCGCTGGAGCTTCGGACCGGAGCTCTCCGCGATCACCGCCGGGAAATACGTGGAGCTCGATCTCATCGTCCGCGAGTTCATCAAGGAGTCGGAGTCCTGGCGGGCGCTGCCGTGGTATCCCCATTTCGACAGGGAGAAGCACCCGGACAAGGCGGTGCTCTTCAACCCCGCGCCGGGCTCGTACACGCTCATCTTCCCGCGCTCGTCCTGAGCCGGCACCGCCGCGCCGAGCGCGGCGGCGTCAGGGCAGGATGGTGAACGTGACCGGCGCGCCCGTGAAGGGACCGCCGCCCTGCACGATGCGGTTGTTCTCGAACAGCGCGCTGGTCACGCTGACCGTGATCGGCGCGCCGGCAGCGCGGAGCTTGTCCCAGGCCGCCGCGTCCGGCGTGTAGCTCAGCTTGGTCGTGAACACCCGGAGCAGCAGCTCGCTCTCCGCCGTCGTGAAGACCAGGAAGTAAGCGCGCCCGTTGATGGGCGTCCCGTGAGCCCAGGCGGCGCGCGCCGGCCCAAGGAGCGCCCCGAGCTCCGCGACGATCGACGCCCCCGGGGCGGCGAGCTCCCGCGCCCCCGGCGCCGCGGCGGCCGGAAGCCGCAGCGCCGGCGCGGCCCGAGGCGCCGTCCGCTGCGCCGCGCCCGCGACGTGGAAGGTCAGCTCCGGCGCGGCGTCGCCGGGGAGCATCGCGCCGTCCTCGGGCGCGTCGAACACCGTGCCCTGCGAGGGCTCGTCCTTCGGCTCCACGGCGAGCAGCGCCTCCAGGGCCTCGTCGGTCGCGCCGCCCTCGAAGATGACGTCGGCCAGGCTCGGGTCGGTCGACGTCCCGCTCGACGTGTGGTCGTGGCTGTGACCACACGCCCCGGTGTACATCGCGGCCGACGCGAGCGCCGCCAGCGCGGGCACGAGGAGCGCCCGGCTCAGGAGAGGTCTTCGGCTCACGGCGCCTCCGCCCAGGGATCCGCGAAGCGCGGGTCCTTCAGAAACTCGTCGTCCGTCAGGGTTTGCAAGAAGGCGATCACGTCCGCTCTCTCCTCTTCTGTGAGATCGAACCCGCTGATGAGCTCGCTCTTGAACTTGTTCTCGCTTCCCACGCCGGCGTTGGGGAGGCCAGCCTCGATCGTCCGCCCTCCGGCGGCGTAATGGTCGAGCACCCCCTCGAGCGTCTCGATGCTGCCGTCATGCATGAACGGCGCCGTGACGGCGATGTTCCGCAGCGTGGGCGCGCGGAACCGGCCCATGTCCGCCTCCTTGTGGGAGATCTCGTAGACTCCCCCGTTGCCCTCCGGGTAAGCGCCGCTCCCGTCGATGTTGTAGAGCCCCGTGTTGTGGAACATCACCTCCGTGAAGGTGGTGCCGTCGTGCTCCACCGAGTCCGACAGGTTGAAGCCGCCGTGGCAATGGAAGCACTCCAGCTTCTCGGAGAAGAAGAGATCCATCCCGCGCAGCGCCGCGTCGGACATCCCGGAGGGGTCGCCGCCGTAACGGTAGCGGTCGTAGGGGGCGCGGTAGGAGAGCAGCGACCGCTCGAACGCGGCGATCGCCTTCGTGATGTTCGCGAGGCGGATGGGCGCGTCGTCGCCGGGGAAGGCCTCGGGAAAGAGGTCCTGGTACAGCGGCTCGCCCTGTAGCCGCTCCAGGAGCTCGTCCTCCATGCCGGCGAGCCCGAGCTCGACCGGCGTCTCGCCGAACATGGGGAGGAGCGCTTGCTCCTCGAGCGCTTCGATGAGCGGATTCGCCCAGGTCAGCGTCGTGAGGTAAGCGATGTTGGCCAGGCTCATCGAGCTGCGCGAGTGCAGCTGGTCGGTCGAGCCCCTGGCGTTCGCGAGGCCGTCGGTGAACGCGAGCTCCTGGCGATGGCACGAGCCGCACGAGTACGTGCCGTTGCCGGACAGGCGCACGTCGTAGAACAGCCGCCTGCCGAGCTCGACCTTCACCGGCGACATCGGGTTGTCCTCGGGGACCTTGGGCACCGGAAAGCCCGCCGGCAGCCCCCACGCATAGGCGTCCTGGCCGCCAGCGCCCTCCCCCGTCGACCCGCCCGGGCCATCGTCGTCGCCGCAGGCACAGCAGAGGGCCGCGAGCGCGGCGAGGGCGGAGGAGATCGCCGAGCGGCGGAGAGCGGGCATCGAAGCGAACATCGCCATGGCGCCTAGTCTATCCTGAAGAACGACTGCTGATCGGGGCGCGGCGAGCCGTCGGTGATGTCGATGCCGAGATAGGTGAAGAGCGGCAGACACTCGGAATCCGACGGATCCGACATGCAGCCGGGGATGTCGTCGGCGCTCCCCGACAGGTCGCTCTCCGCGACGAGCGCCGCATAATCGACGAGCACCTTCGTCGTGAGCGGGTCGATGCCCTCGAAGGCGATCTCGGCGACGTTGGGGCGATCACAGGCGGTCAGCTCGCCGTTCGCGCCGGGCATGCAGCCAGTGCTGCCGATGTGCACGAGGAACGGCTTGGCGTCTGCCGCGGAGACGCTGTCGAGGCGCAGGAACTTGTACCCGTCGTTCCAGCTCCAGAACAGCCCCGTCAGGTTGAGCGGCGACGGCGCGCTCGACGCGTCGCCGTGGTTCAGGTCGAACGGGACGCCCAGCTTGAACGACAGCCCGTCGTAGTCCCCGGCCGGGACCGTCCCGCGCACCACGCCGTTCGTCTCCTCCGTCCCGTTGGCGCAGGTGCCCGATCGGTCCTCGAAATCGAGGAGCACGACGTCCTGGTACTGCCACAGCCCGTCCTGTTCGAGCGTGAGCGGCACCTCCTCGCCGTCCGCGCGGCGCAGGCGCACGTCGTGGATGTAGAGGCGGAAATCGTTCAGCCCCACGTCCGTCGAGGCGCTGCCGACAGCATACGTCTCGCTGCAGGAGAACACCTCGTCGCGGACGCGGCCTTCGAACTGCAGCGCGACAGTGATCGTCGAGGTCGACGCGCCGTCGGCAGGCGCATCGTCGCCGCACGCCGTGAGCGCGAGGGCCGCCCCGACCAGCGGGAACCAGAGCCGTGATGCACGAAGACCGGATTCCATGAGCGTCCTCCCGGGGAACGATGCGCGCCACGATAGGCCGCGCCGCCCCTCGCCTGAATGCGACATGTTGTCGCTATCGCGATCCGCCCGAGAGCGCGAGTCGATACGGCGTCGGAAGAGGGCTCGCGGACGGCCCCGGAGCAATCTTCGGCGGCCAGCAGACAGCGACGCCGCCGACGGACGCACGAACGCGCTCGCCGCCTGCGACGTCGACCAAACCACCGGCGCGCCCGCCGGGCGAGCGTGCGCGTCCACAGGATAACACGAACCGATAAAATCGTGCTACTGGCCTGCCCACCTGTGATCCGCTCCCTGAGCACGGCGCTCCCGCTGCTTCTTGTCATCACGTCCGCCGCGCCTGCGCGCGCCGGCGACGGTGCCGCACCTGCGCGCGCCGGCGATGGTGCCGCACCTGCACCTGCCGGCGACGGCGCCGCGCCCATCACGGTCGTGGTGCAGGGCGCGGCGCCGCCGCGCAGCGCCTCGGAGTCGGTGCGCGGGCAGGCGGAGATCCGGGCGGCGCCCCACCGGACGGCGAGCGACGTGCTGCAGCTCGTGCCGGGCGTGTTCACCTCCCAGCACAGCGGCGAGTGCAAGGCGCACCAGATCTTCTTCCGCGGCTTCGACGCGGTCCACGGGCAGGACCTCGAGATCTGGGTCGCGGGCGCGCCGGTCAACGAGGTCTCCAACGTCCACGGCCAGGGCTATACCGACCTCCATTTCGTGATGCCGGAGGTGATCGGCGAGCTCCGCGCGCAGCCCGGATCGTACGACCCGCGCCAGGGCGACTTCGCGGTCGCCGGGACGATGCGCTTCGATCTCGCCTACGGCGAGCCGGGGATCACCGCCACCGCCTCCGCGGGCTCGTCCGGCGCGCGCCGGCTCTTCCTCGCTTACCACCCCGAGAACGCGGACGACGCCACGTTCGCGGCCTTCGAGGCGTACGGGACCGACGGCTTCGGGCCCGCCCGCGCCGCCGGCCGGGCCTCGCTCATCGCGCAGGCCGTCTACCGGCCGCTCGCCGGCGTCTCCGCGCGGGTGATGGCGTCGGCGTTCGCCTCCCGCTGCGGCTCCGCCGGCGTCCTGCGCCTCTGCGACATCGAGTCGGGCAAGGTCGACCGCTTCGCCTCGTACGATCCCGATCAGGGCGGCGACTCGTCGCGCGCGCAGCTCGTCGTCGATCTGCGCGGCTCGGGCGACGGCGCCGCCCGCGGGGAGGGCCTCTCGCTCACGCCGTTCGTCGTGCTGCGCGCGCTCCGGCTGCGCTCGAACTTCACCGGCTACCTCGCGGACCCCACGAACGGCGACGCCACCCAGCAGCTCAACGAGGCGATCACGGCGGGCGCCACCGCGTCGTACCGGCTCACCTTCCCGCTGCTCTCCGACCGCGACACGTTCGAGGCGGGCGTCGTCGCGCGCACCGACTGGATCGAGCAGTCGCAGCGGCGCCTCGCGGCCGTCGACGACAGGCCGACCGCCACGCTGGTCGACGCGAAGGTCCGCGCGACCGACATCGCCGGCTACCTCGACGCGTCGATCCGGCCGGCGCGGCGGATCACGCTGCGCGGCGGGCTGCGCGCCGACGGCCTCGCGTACCAGGTCGTCGACAATGTCGGCCAGGGGGCCCAGGCGCGCGGCGCGCAAGGCGTCCACGTGGGCGGCAAGGGCACGGTCGACGTGGCGCTGCTCCCCGGGCTCCGCGCGCTCGCCAGCGTGGGCCAGGGGTTCCGCTCGCCCCAGGCGCGCAGCCTCGGCGACGGCGAGCGGACCCCGTTCACGCGGGTGCTCTCCGCCGAGGCCGGGCTCCGCTACGCCGACGAGCTCGTGCGGGCGTCGGCGGCGCTGTTCCACACGCGCCTCAGCGAGGATCTCGTCTTCGACGAGGCGACCGCCCGCAACGAGCCCGTGCCCGCCACGGCCCGCACCGGGGTGGCCCTCGACGCGGTGGCGCACCCGGCGCCGTGGCTCGTGTCGAGCGTCGGCCTGACGTACACCCGGGCCGCCTTCACCGCGTCGGGGGGGCGCTACGCGGCGGGCGATCTCCTCCCCTTCGTGCCCCAGGTCGTCGCCCGCGCCGATCTCGCGGTGACGCCGCGCCTCGGCGCGCTCTTCGGCCGGCGCCTCGAGGCCCGCGCCGGCGCGGGCGTGACGCTGCTCCACGGCCGCCCCCTGCCGTTCGGAGAGCAGGGCCACGACGCGCTCGTCACCGACGTGACGGCGCACGTCCGCTACCACCGCGTCGAGCTCGGGCTCGACGTCTACAACCTCCTCGACGCGGCGTGGTTCGACGGCGAGTTCGTCTACCCCTCGAGCTTCAGCCGCGGCGCGGCGCCCGACCTCCTCCCCGCGCGGCACGTGACCGTCGGCGCCCCGCGGAGCTTCCTCGCTTCGCTCTCCCTCTACATCGGCTGAGGACCTCGATGACATCCACCACCGCACAGACCCGATCCCGCCGGCGCGCCGCCCTCGCCGCGGCGGGGCGCCTCGCCGCGGCGCTCGCGGCGGGCGCGCTCGCCGCCGGGTGCGGCGCCGGAGGCGACGACGCGACCTCCGGCAAGCGCCTGACCCTGGCGACGCAGATCGCGCCCGACGCGGCGTCGGTCGCGCCGTTCACGAACGCGCTCGGCTGGACCATCACGCTGTCGAAGGCGCACCTGGCGATCGGGTCGCTCCACTACTTCGAGGGCGCCCCGTTCACGGCGCGGCGGCCCTCGCCGGGAGGCGGCCCCTCGCTGCTGGAGCGGCTCGCCCGGTGGGCCGTGCCCGAGGCGCACGCGCACCCGGGCCACTACCAGGCCGGCGAGGCGAGGGGCCAGATGACGCAGCCGACGTCGGTCGACCTGCTGCAGGGGACGACGGCGCTCGCGGACGCGGACGCCGTGAGCGGCGTGGCGCGATCCGCGCGCTTCACGTTCGGCGCGCCGCCCGCGGGCCCGCTCGCCGCGGCGCTCGACGGGCACGTCGTCGCCGTCGAGGGCCGCGCCGAGAAGGGGGAGCTCGCGCGGGTGTTCCGCGCGCGCGCGCTGGCCGCCGACGTGCTCGACGACGCGACCGGCGAGCCGTCGGTGGAGGGGTGCGTGTTCGAGGAGGTCTTCCTCGACGGGCCCGGCGTCGTCACGCTCGTCGTGAAGCCGGCGGTCTGGCTCGATCAGGTCGACTTCGAGGCCGTCGCCTCGAGCGACGGCGGCGCGCCGGTCGACCTCGAGCCCGAGAGCCAGGCCCAGCGCGGCTTCACGCGGGGCCTCAAGAAGGGGACGGCCTACGCGCTCTCGTTCGCGCCCGGCTCCCCGGAGGAGAAGGAATGACGATGAGGACCACGAAGGGACTGTGGGTTGCGGCGGCGACGCTCGCCGCGGCGGCGGTCGCCGGCTGCGGCGACGACGGCGCGTCGGGGGCCGGGAGCGTGGCGTTCTCGACGTGGGGAGAGGACTACATCGAGCAGGAGATCCCGGCCGCCGATCTCGCGGACGGCTGGAGCATCCAGTACGAGAAGTTCCTGTTCGTCGTCCGGAACGTCACCGTCGCCGATCGCGAGGGGAACGTCGGAGCGCGCATGCAGGGCTCGATCCTGTTCGACCACACCAAGGCCGGCGCGAAGCCGGTGGTGACCTTCGACGACCTCGAGGCGAAGCCCTGGGAGGCCGTCTCCTACGAGATCGGCCCGGTGGACGCGGACACCGCGCTGGAGGGCGCGACGGAGGACGACAAGGCGCTCATGCTCGCGGCGGGGGCGTCCGTGCACATCGAGGCGATCGCGCGGAAGAGCGACGGCGGCGGCGAGGTCGAGAAGCGCCTCGACTGGACCTTCTCGCTCGCGACGCGCTACGCCGACTGCAAGGGCGACAAGGCCGGCAAGGAGACCGAGGGCGTCCTCGTCACGAACGGCGGCACCGACGACGTGGAGCTCACCATCCACGGCGACCACTTCTTCTACGACGACCTCCAGGCCGCGACCGCCGCGCGCCGGTTCGCGCCCATCGCCGCCGCGGACGCCGACGACGACGGGGCCGTCACCCTGGAGGAGCTCGCCGCGGTGCGCCTCGTCGCGATCGCGGAGGGCACCTACGGGACGGGCAGCGCCGGAAATATCAATGATCTCGGGGCGTTCGTCGCGGCGCTCTCGCGCACGATCGGGCACTACCGCGGCGAGGGCGAGTGCATCTCCGTCGATCCGTGACGGGGCCGGCCGCGGGCTCGCCCGCGGCGATCACTCGATCCCGACCGTCGTCGTGACGTCCTGGAGCTCGCTCCCGTCGAACGCCGGCACGCGCGCGGAGCCGAGCAGCATCTGCACGCAGCTCCCGGCCGGGGTCATCGCGACCTGCGGCTCGCTCGAGATGCGCTGCACGGCGCCCGCGGGGTTGAAGAACACGCGCGCCGTCACCGCCTTCGGCCCCGCCTTGCCCTTGCAGTGGATCCGCGCGGCGGCGCCCTTCGCTTGCAGCGCCGCGTGGGCCGCGCCGCGATCGAACGGCCTCGCCGCGCTCGGCTGCGGCGCCGCCGTCGCCGTCGCCGCCGGCGCGGCGCCTCCGCGCGTGGGGCGCGGGGACCTCGGCGCGGGCGCCGGCGCCGGAGCGTCGCGAGGGCCAGGCGACGGCTGCCGCTCGCCCGCGCCGCTCGTGTCGTTCGCGTCGCCCGCCAGCGCCGGCGAGCGCGCCTCGCCGCCGCGGCCCGGGCTGACCACCGTCGGGCGCGCCGGCACCGGCAGGCGCTGCACCAGCCGGACGTCGCCCTGCGCGCGGCCGGCGTAAAAGGAGATCGCCGCCGTCGCGACGCCGCCGGCCAGGCTGCACGCGAGGAGCAGCGGCCCCCACCGCGCGGGCTTGCGAGGGGCCTCCGGCGGCGCGCTGCTCGCCAGGACGGGCGCGGGCGTCACCGGGGGGCGCGCGCTGACGGGCGACGGCGAGGCGCCCGCGCCGGCGGGCGACGACGATGCGCCCGCAGCAGCGGGCGACGACGGCGCGCGCCGCGCGTCCGAGGCCATCTCGGTCGGTCCGGTCATCGACAGGCGCGAGGCAGCCCCCGCCGGGGTGAGCGCCGCCGCGGCGCTGAACGGCACCACCGAGATCGCGCCGCCGGCGGCGCGCACGCTGCGCGGGTCGAGCGGGTTGACGAAGAGCGCCGGGCCGAGCGCGTCGAACGCCTCCTGCGCCGTCTGGAAGCGCTGCGACGGCTCCCGCGCGACGCAGCGCGCGAACCAGGCGTCGAACGGGTGAACGATGCAGCCGGCGCGCCCGAGCGCGGTCGCGCGCACCGACGCCGGGTCGATCGGCTCGAAGAGGATCTCGCGGAGCAGCACCGGCATCGCGGTGCCCATCGGGTCGTTCGCTGCGCGCCAGTACATGCGCCCGGTGAGCAGCGCGAACGCGATCAGCCCGAGCGCCCACACGTCGGTCGCCGGCGAGATCTGCCCGCGCGGGTCGGACTGCTCGGGCGCCATCCAGAGGGGCGTGCCGAGCGACGCGGTCGCCATCGTGCTCGCCTCCGCGGCGATCTTCGCGATGCCGAAGTCGAGGACCTTGACCGACCAGCGCGCCGTCGCGCTCTGCGTCTTCGCGAGGAACACGTTCTGCGGCTTCATGTCCCGGTGGACCACGCCCGCGCGGTGGGCGGCGCCGAGCGCGTGGCAGAGCTGCCGGAAGATCTCGTGCACGTCCTGCGCCGAGAGCAGGCCGCTGCGCCTCATCCGCTGCGAGAGGTCCTCCCCCTCGAGCAGCTCCATCGCGAGCCAGGGCACGCCGCTGGCCGCGTCCACGCCGGCGCCGATCACCTGCACGACGTGATCGCTCTCCACCAGCGCGCCGACGCGCGCCTCCTGCTCGAAGCGCTCGCGCAGCCGGGCGTCCGCGCAGAGCTGCGGGTGCATGAGCTTGAGGGCCCGCAGCTTGCCAGTGCTCGCCTGCTCGGCGATGTACACGGCGCCCATGCCCCCGGCGCTGAGGGGCCGAACGATCCGGAACTCTCCGAAGAGCATCCCGACCGCCGGCTGGAACGGCGCGACCATGGCGGGCGATGCTAGCATGGTGGCCGTCGCGGGGGTGTCGGGGCTCACGGGCGCGGCGCGCGTGATTCGCCTCGCCGCCTCGCCGCCTCGTCAGGCGTGCGCGCCGTCGGCGCTGCCCGCGCTGCGCGCGCGCGGCGGGAGCGACGCGACGAGGCGCTCGATCCCGATCCGGCCCGCGACGAGCGCGCCCGTCGCCGCGGCGCGGAGCGCGTCGCCCGCCGGCTGGGCTCTGCCGGCGAAATGCCGGACGCCGAAGCGCAGGAACGACGGCTCGCCGAGGAGGTAACGCTCGACGCGCTCCCGCGGCGCGCCGTAGAAGGCGCGCATCACCCGGCGCCGGAAGCGCAGGTCGAGGCCCAGCAGCGATCGGTCGACGCGCCGGCCCCAGTCGTGGAACCCGAGATCGCGGGCGTCGAGCTTCTCGGCGAGGTACTCGCCCGCGAGGGCCCCGTACGCGATCGCCTGGGCGATCCCCTCGCCCAGCATCGGATCGATGCCCGCGGCCTCGCCGACGAGCAGGGCGGCGGGCCGCGCGATCACGGCCCGCCGGTCGAGGCCTCGCTCGGCGAAGCGCTTTCGCCGGTAGCGGTCCGGGTCGAGGCCGAGCGCCTCGAGCCTGCTCCGGAGCACGCGCTCGGCGTCGGGCGCGGGGCGCGCCACGCCGAGCGCGCCCTCGTGCAGCACGTAGGCCCCCCGGCAGACGAGCTCGCGCCCGTCGACGAGCGTGGGGAAGTCCCACAGATAGCCGGCGAACGAGCGGTCCCGCATCTCGAAGTGCAGGAGGTCGCGCGCCCGGTCCCCCGCGACGGGCTCGGTGTCGACCTCGACGGCCTGCGCGCGCAGCCTGCCGAACGGCAGCCCCATCGCGCGGCGAACGACGCTGCCGACGCCGTCCGCGCCGACGACGACGCGGCCGTCGAACACCCCGGCCGAGCTCTCGACGCGGGCGCCGTCCTCGCTCAGCGCGGCGCCGGTCACCCGCGCCCCCTCCACGATCCGGACGCCCCGCGCCCGCGCGGCGAGCGCGAGCGCGCGATCGAACTCGGCGCGCCGGACGACGCGGCCGATGTTGCCCTCGCGGAGCGCGACCTCGCCGGCCTGGAAGGCCGCGCTGATGCCGTGCACCACGACCGAGGGCACGTCGATCGTCACCCCGATCGACGAGAGCGCCCTGTCCGCTCGCTCGCCGAGGCCGCCTGCGCAGGACTTGTCCCGCGGGTAGCGCTCCTTTTCGAGCACAACGATCCTGTCGGCGAGGGCCGGGCGATGGTGGGCGAGGAAGAGCGCCGTGCTCACGCCCGCCGGCCCGCCCCCGACGATCACGACTTCATGCGCCGCCATGCGGGGGCCGCTCTAGCACGGCGCCCCCGTCGGCGGGCTCGCCGGACGCTCACCGCCGCTCGTACAGCGGCACCAGCGTCCGGTAGGGGAAGAGGTACACGCTCTTCCCCGCGAGGTCCGGGTGGTTCGCGGCCAGCTCGCGGATCTCGTTCAGGACCGCATAACGCTCCTGCAGGGGGAGCGCCGAGATGTAGCTGATCGACGCGACGCGCTCGAGGAGCCCGTCGAGGTCGAGCTCCTGCGTATGGGTGAACTCGTGCTCTCCGAGCGGCGCGAAGAGGCGGGAGTCGGAGAACGTCCGGCGCCACGCGCCGAACCTGTGTATCGGAGCATCCCGGCCGTGGCGGTCGAGGATGCGGGAGATGCGGGCGACCCAGTCGACGCGCTCGTCGCGCAGGTTGAAGAGCAGGGAGAGGCGCCCTCTCGGCCGGAGCACGCGGTGGATCTCGGCGAGCGCGAGATCACCGTGAAACCAGTGGAACGACTGCGCGGCGACCGCGGCGTCGACCGATGTCTCGGGCAAGGGGATGGCCTCGGCGACCCCATCGAGCGGGATGGCGGACGGGACCATCTGGCCCAGCTTGCGGCGCATCCCCTCGACCGGCTCGAGCGCGAGCAGCCGCGCGCCCGTGGGCACCAGGAGGCGCGTGAGCTTGCCGGTGCCGGCCCCGAGATCGAGCACCGTGCTCGTCGCGTCGATGCGGAGCGTGTCGCGCAGGAGCTCGATCGCGCCGCGCGGGTAGTCCGGGCGCCCCTTCTCGTAAGCATCCGCTGCAGTCGCGTAGCCCTGTGCAGCGAGGCGATGGAGAGTCATGGCCGGCATCCGCTCCGCGTTAAGGAGGATCTCGCGCAGCGCCGGAGGGACCACCCACCCCGACGGCCCGTCGAGAGAGGCTACGCAACCGGGAGCCGCGTTGGAAGCGGGTTGTCGCTCAAAATCCGCATCACGTTCTCTCGAAGCACCTTGGCGATCACACGCTCGCTCAAGCCAGCTCGCAGCAGCGCATCCGTCAAGAGCGGAAGATGGGCCGCATCACGCAGCTCACGTGTGGGAATGATGAAACCGTCCCAATCGGATCCGAGCGCTGGCGTGTCCTCGCCGGCAACGTTGATGATGTGCACGAGGTGCTTGACGACGGGCGCGAGCCCGTTTCCGCCGAGATAGCGCGGACAGAAGATGATCCCGGCGCACCCGCCGCGATCGGCGAGCGCGCGGAGCTGTTCGTCATCGATGTTGCGCCAGTGTTCGAACGCGCCGGCGATACCCGTGTGGCTGACCATGGGTGGGCGGCGAGCGAGCGCGCATGCATCGAGGAAGCCTGCCCGGTTGATGTGCGCGAGATCGACGATGACGCCGAGGTCCTCGGCGAGGCGCACGACGTCGCGGCCGAAGGCGGTGAGGCCTTCACCATCCCTGCGGCCGCTGCCGTAGGCGGGATAACACGCCTCGTTGGCGCTGAAGTGGCAGAGCCCGAGGTAGCGCACGCCGCGCCGCGCGAAGCGAGCGAGGGTGTCGAGATCGCCCTCGAGCGCGTGCGCCCCCTCGACGCCGAGCAGGGCCGCGACGGCGCCGCGGGCCCTCGCCGCCTCGATGTCCTCGGCCGTGAGCGCCTTCACGAGGCCACCGGGCCGCGCGCGGACGGCCTGCTCCAGGAGATCGATCTGCTCCTCGACGACGGCGGCGAGCCCGCGCCGCTGCCCGATGGGCAGCGAGACAAGCCCGAAGAACTGCGCGCCGACGCCGCCCTCGCGGAGCCGCGGGACGTCGACGTGCCCGCCGAGGGCAGCGAGCGGCAGCGGCGGCTCGTGCCGCTCCTGCAGATCGTAACCGACCCAGCGCGCCCACATGAGGCTGTCGGCGTGGAGATCGATGGCGGGGTACTGCGCGTGCAGGGCGCGGGCTTCGGGTGTTCCGTGCATGGAGGGAAGGCTAGTCGACCCGAGGCGGCCGGTCGCGCGCCGGGCGACGAGGGCTCAGGGGCTCGCCAGCTTGAGGCCGAGGATGGACACGACGAGCAGCGCGAGGAAACCGAGCCTCGCGGCCGTGGCGGGCTCGCCGAACAGGAGGATGCCCGCGATCGCCGCCCCGAACGCGCCGATGCCGACCCAGACGGCGTACGCCGTGCCGATGGGCAAGGTCCGCGAGGCGATCTCGAGGAGCGCGATGCTCGTGATGATCGCGCCGACCGTGAGCGCCGTTGGCAACGGGCGCGTGAAGCCGTGTGTGTACTTGAGACCGATAGCCCAGCAGACCTCGAGCAGACCTGCCAGGAGCAACGCCAGCCAGGACATGACGACTCTCCTCGTGATGCGGCTGCGTCGTCTTATCCTGACCGGGTACGGCGCGTCTCGTCCGGGACGCTCTGTCTGAAGGAGCGCCGCGGGGAACCTAGCAGCGGCGACGGCCTGCGCAACAGGCAGGCCGGCGCCGCGCCGCGTCGCGAGGCCGCAGCGTCGCCGCCGCTCCCGCTCCGCTGGGCGGAGCGGCGCGGTATGCGTGGGCCACACCGCGGCCCCTCGATCGCGCGCTCCTGGAGCGCGCTACTCGATCTGCTCCTCCATTTCCCCCTCGTCAGGGAGCATCGACGAGCTGCCCGCCGCCTTGCTGATCAGCGCGGCGGCGAGCTCGTTGATGTACTCCTCGATCGCTGTGTATCCGGACGGCATCACCTTGGTGTGGTCGCTCGCGTTCGATGAGCTGAGGCCGTGCGCCCGCTCCCACGCGTCCGCCATGCCGTCGCGGTCGGCGTCCGCGGGGGCCGTCCCCGGGCTGAGCCCGTCCATCAGGTTGCTCACGTAGCGGGCGCCCCACGAGCCGTCGCGGCGCTCCATGTTCTTGAAGACGCCCTTCGTCACCACGTCGCGCGGCAGCGAGCCCGCCTGCGCGGCGACGAGCCGAGCCGCGTCCTGCGCGCGCTGGGTCGTCACCGGGATGTACCCCGGGACATCCCGCGTGAAATTGAACTGCGTCGCCGAGCGGTACGACTCGGCCTTGTTGAGCTTGCTGAAGCTCGGGTGGAGGTACGGCTGCTTCCAGGGGTTCTCGACGGTGCCCGTGAACTTCCCGGGATCATCGATGTAGTTGTCGCCGAGGAAGTACTTGAGCCCCGCGCCGGCGCTGCCGTCGAAGTAGAACGGGATCAGCTGATCGCTCGGCCCCTTGATGTAGGTGTTGCCCACGATGTTGAACTGGCCGCTCGCCCGGTTGTGGTGCACGAACCCGTGCCTCACGTTGTAGGCCACGTTGTTGCGGATGTCGGCCGGGCCGTTCGCGACCGCGGGGCAACGCGCCTTGTGATGGGCGAACAGGTTGTGGTGGAGCGTGATCCGGTGGCCATCAGGGCCGTTGATGAGACCGTAATTATGCATCCCCTCTGGATGCCCCGTGGTCGCCGACGATTCGATGGTGGACCACTGGACCGTGACGTCATCTGCCTCATAGAGGTCCACGGTCTCGTCGACGCCCCAGGCGATCGACATGTGATCGAGCATCACCTTCGAGTTCCGCGAGATCTGCGTCGCGTCGAACTGCTCTCCGGCCGAGCCGTTGTACACGGGCCGGACTCGCAAGAACCGTGCGATGATGTTGTTGACCGCGGTGGAGTACCTGGCGGTCAGGCGACCGCGGATGGTGATGCCGGCGCCGGGGGCCGTCTGGCCCGCGATCGTCACGTCGCCGTTCCGGATGACGACATCCCCTTCGATCACGCCGCTCACGTCGAAGACGATGATGCGAGGCCCGCTCGCGTCGAGGGCCGCCTGGAGGCTCCCTGACCCGCTCGTGCGCAGGTTGGTGACCTTGATGACGCGCCCGCCGCGCCCGCCGGTCGCGACGGCGCCAAAGCCCTCTGCCCCCGGAAACGACGGGAGCGCGCTGGCTGGCATCGATATCGCCGTGAGCGCAGAGACCGCGGCGATCGCGCAGCCGAAGCGGCGGAGCCCCTGTGCGCCGATGGAAGAGCAAGTAGGAAGGAATGCCATGTGTCTCGTTCCCCTTTCGTACGTATCAGGCGCCGAACAAGGCCGGATCGAGCAAGGAAGCCCAGGGTGGGCGCGGCGCTGGGCGCGACGATGTGCCCTGATGAAGCAGGGCGACGCGGAGCAGCGACGCGATGGGCCCGCCCTCGGCTGCCTGGCGCAGGAGGTCTTGAGCGGCGCTCTTCACCGCAAGCCGTACTGGGATGACCCTACAGGACTCGATTCACCGCTGGCAATCATCAATTGCCAATCTGTGCGACAGGGCACATCAGAATCGCTCTTGAATTCCAACTCGCCAGATGAAGCGATGCTGGTTATCCTGCACGAGCAGCGCACGAGCGGGCTCATGACACCTCGAGACGCGCTCGCCCGCCGGACGCGCCGAGAAGAGGAATCGTTCGACGCTCGCCCTCGGCGTCGCGGTCGAGCGGTCTCCCTTGGCGCGCTGACCGCCTCTCGATCCGGCGCTCTCGTTCCGGCTCCGGGTCGACTAAGCCAGACGCAGCTCTCGGATCCTGCGCTGAAGCGCCCGCTTGGAGACCATGAGGCGCTCCACCATCGCGTCGATGTGTCCACCGCACTCCGCGTAGCAGCGGGCGACCTCGTCCGGCGCAAGGTGGCTCGCCTGGCGGACCTGCGGGCAGCTCTCCACGAGCGCATAGAGCGATGTCCGCGAGATCCCGAGCTGCTCGGCGGCGGCCTTGAAATCCCACCGGCTCCGGCGGAGCGCGTCGATCAGCTCCTCTTCCCGCACGTCGGAGGGCTTGCGCCAGCCGGCGCCCTTCCCCGAGCTCGCCCGCGCCGCCGTGGCGGTCTCCGGCCGCGCCGCTCTCGCCGCGGCCGCGCGATCGCCGTCGGCGTGGCTCCGCTGCGCCGGGGCTGCCCGCTGGAGCAGGTGCTCGAGCGCCGGCGCCCCCTCCAGGCGCGCCGCGCCCTGGCTCCCCACGACGAGCTGCCGCGCCACGTTCCGGAGCTGACGGATGTTCCCCGGCCAGTCGTACCGCGCGAGCCGGGCCACCACGGACGCCGGCAACCACGGGGCGCCGTCGGGCCGCGGCGCGTCGAGCCGATGCGCGTCGCCCGAGGCCGAAAGCTCCTCGCGCAGGAAGTGAAGGAGCAGGCGCCCGAGATCGTCTCGGCGATCGCGGAGCGGAGGGAGCGCGATCTCATAACCGGCCAGGCGGTGGAGCAGCGGAGCGCGAAAAGCCCCCTCGGCCACCTTGGCCTCCAGATCGGCGTCCGTGGCGGTGATCAGTCGAATGCGCGTCTTCTTCGGCTGCTGGGCGCCCACCGCCTGGATCTCGCCCGTCTCGAGGGCCCTGAGGAGCATCGCCTGCACGTCGGGCGGCGCCTCGCCGATCTCGTCGAGGAAGAGCGTCCCTCCCTCGGCCGAGCCGAAGTAACCGGGACGGTCGCGCAGGGCGCCGGTATACGATCCTCGCTCGGCGCCGAAGAGCTCCGCGGCCGCCAGCAACGGAGGGATCGCCGCCATGTTGACGGCCACGAAGGGCTGATTGCGCCGACTGCCGGCCTGGTGGATCGCCCTCGCGACGAGCTCCTTTCCCGTGCCCGTCTCGCCGCGGAGGAGCACCGCAGTCCCGAGGTCGGCGACGCGGCGGATATGCCACCGCGTTTGCTCCAGAAGGTCGCTATCGCCAACCAGGCCGAGGCGCTCCCCTGGCTCGCGCGGGGACGGATCGACCATGTGGAGCAGCAGGACGACGCGACTGGCGAGCTCGATGACGACCCCCCGGGTCACCTCGCCGAGCGAGAAATCGCGGCTCCCCTCCAGCGGGGCGCCATCCACCGCGACGTGGGAGCCGCGCTCCGCCGCGTCCAGCCGGATCCCGTCGTCGGGCAGCGCGATGATGCGCAGGGGTTTGCGGCTCAGGTGGGTATCCCCGAGCGGCGCATCGCCGGTCGCACCCGGTGGACCGAAGTACGGCTCCATGCGTGACAGCGCGACCGCATCGCGGAGCGCGAGGTCTGCGAGGACGGCGCGCTCACCGATGCGCTCGAGACGAGGATGGTAGAGGACGGACAGGGACGGAGCGAGGCGTGTGCATGCCCGCCGTGAGGGGCTCGTGTCGGGGTGCAGCGTCGTCGCGTTCGCGATCGTGGTGAGCCCTGTTCGCTCGGTCACCATGGGGTGGGAGGATACGCGCCCACCGAAAAGACTTGCAAGCTCAGCGGCGCCGGCGTTCGGTTCCTCCGCCATGCGCGACGCGCACATTCGAGCACACCGAGCCGCTTTGGCGCCGTCGTCGCCTGGGCGCGGACACCGTAACGCCAGTTGACACGATGTGCGCTCGCGCGTACTAATTTTCATTTGTGAAGGGCCAAACGGTCGGCGGGAGATACGCGCTGCTGCGTGAGATCGGCCGCGGCGGCATGGGCATCGTCTGGGAGGCCTTCGATCAGCTGCTCCGCCGGCCGGTGGCGCTGAAGCGGATGATGCCCGAGAACGTCGTCTCATTCGACGCGAGGCGCAGCTTCGAGCAGGAGGCGACGACCGTCGCCCGTCTCCGTAACGAGCACATCGTCCAAGTGCACGACTACGGAATCGATGAGGGTTCTCCCTATATCGTCATGGAGCTGCTCGAGGGTGAAGACCTCGAGAGCCGGCTCCGCCGCACGCGCCAGCTCCCGGCGGCGGCCGTGCTGTCTTTGCTCCGGCAGCTCAGCTCGGGCCTCGATGCGGCGAGCGCGGCAGGCATCGTTCACTGTGATCTCAAGCCCGCGAACATCTTCCTCGCCCGGGGTGCGTCCGGCGAGTCCGTGAAGATCCTCGATTTCGGGGTGGGGTGGCGGCTGTTCGACGCGCGCGACTGGAGCGGCACGCGCATCGGAACCCCCGCGTACATGAGCCCGGAGCAGGTCCGCGGCGCCGTTCCCCACCCCCTGGCCGATCTCTGGTCGCTCGGCGTCATCGCCTACCGCGCGCTCACCGGCCGCTTTCCGTTCTCGACAGAAGATCTGGCAGGGCTCATCATCAGCATCTGCGCCGATCCGTTCCCGCCGCCGTCGTCGCTCGACGCCGCCTTGCTCCCCGGGTTCGATCGATTCTTCGAGCGCGCGCTGGCAAAGGACCGGACCCGGAGATTCCAGTCGTCCCGCGAGCTCATCACGGCGTTCGCCGCGGTGTGCGACGCGGGGAGCAAGCCCGCCAAGATCCTCATCGTCGACGACGAGCCCGACATGCAGCTCCTGCTGAAGATGCATTTTCGGCAGAACAAGAAGAGCTCCGCCTACGAGCTCATCTTCGCCGACAACGGCCAGAGCGCCCTCGAGGAGCTCCGGCGACACCCGGACATCGATGTCGTCGTCGCCGACATCAACATGCCGGTCATGGACGGGATCACCCTGCTCGAGCGCATCCCCGAGGTGAACCCGCTCGCGAGGACGGTGATCGTGTCCGCGTACGGCGACATGACCAACATCCGTCGCGCCATGAACCGGGGGGCGTTCGACTTCCTCTTCAAGCCGCTCGATTTCGCCGACCTCGAGACCACGCTGGAGAAGTCCCTCCGCTCCGCGGAGCAGCAGCGACAGAAAGCCCAGGCGAACGAGGAGAACGATATCCTGCGGAAGTTCACGAACGCGGCCCTGGTGGAGCGGCTCCGGGCGCTCGGGCCCGCGGGCGCAGCCGCGAGCGAGGCGCTGGAGGCGACCGTCGCGTTCGTCGATGTCTTCCGGTTCACCCGTGTGGCGCAGGAGAGGCCGCCCGCCGAGGCCACGCGGCTGCTCAACGCCAACTTCGAGGTGATCGTCCCTGAGCTCCTGGCGCATGGAGGCATCGTGGACAAATTCGTGGGCGACGCCGTCATGGCGGTGTTCCACGGGCCGGAGCACCTCGACCGGGCGCTCTCGGCATGCGTCGCCGTGCGCGAGCAGCTCGAGACGGTCGCTCGGCGTACGGGGAACGACTCGCCTTACGCTCACGGGGTCTGCGCGGGCGTCTCGACCGGCAGCGTCCTTGCGGCGGAGGTCGGCTCGCACGCGTGCGCGCGGCTCGGCTACACGGTGCTCGGGCAGGCCGTGAACGCCGCCTCCCACCTCGCGCGCGCAGCGCTGTCCGGGGAGATCCTCGTCGACGAGGCGGTCTGCCGTGCCGCCCGGCAGGAGTTCAAGTTCGAGAGCGCCGGCGCGCGGAGCATCTGGCCCAGGGGCGAATCGACGACCGTCTACAGGGTGGCGGGGCGCGACGTGACGCGGCCGCTGCTCGAGGGGGAGCAGACGGTCCAGATCTCCCTGGAGACCAGGCCGGCGCTGGCGCCGCGCTGACGTCGTGTCGGCCGGCAGGGCGCCGCACGGCGCCGGCATGTCCGCCTGCACGGCACCGGCACGGCACCGAGACCTCGGCCGGCACGCCCGCCGACACGTCGGCCGACATGTCGGCCGACGGGTTGCCGCACGCGCTCGACGGAACGCCAGCGGCCGCCGTCCCATCCCGGCCTGGAAACGCCCGCATCCCCGCACGTCGGCCGGGCGGCCGACATGCACGCACGGCTGGTACGCGCCGTGCAATCCCCGTTCACAGACGGTTCGGTTCCATCCCGAATGTCCTTCTTGACTGGATCGAGCGGCTCGGAGCAGGCGGCTCTTTCCAGCGAGCGACGGCCCCGGAGAGCTCACAGAGCACGCGACTCACCGGACCGCGCGCGCCTGCTGCGACACGCGAAGCGCCCTTCAACTACAGCACGCGAGGAAACAACGACGATGCCCACAGAGACAACGAAATATCCGCCCGGCGTCCTGTCATTGCTCTATCACCTGAGGCACATGGGCCTCAGCGTGAATACAGACAAGAACAAAGTGCTGGATGACTTTCGCTTGAGCGCTACCGAGAAGCCGGTGTTCGACAAGTGCGGCGACATGGGGCACCCCGACGATGGCTGCATCGCGAACGTCCTCTACCTCACGAGGGATGAGGTCAACGCGAGGCTCTTCAAGAACGCGAGCGACGAGGCGCCCGCCCCATCGGCGAGCGGCGCGGCACGCAAGCCGGGTCTCCTGTCCTTTCTTTATCATCTGGTGCACACCGCGGAGGTCTACAATCGCTTCCACCGCGACGATGAAGCGCACAAGAACGAATCCAGGAGCTCGCTGATGAGCGAGTTCAAGCTGAGCGAGCGGCAGAAGAAGAAGCTCGACGACCACATCGCAAGGGGCCCGTTCGACGACGATTCGCTCAAGGCCCTGCTGGATCTCGCCGTTTCCGAGCTCAACGGCGACAACTGGTACAAGGCCTGGTGAGCGGGTAGCCTCGGGCGCTGCTCGAAGGCTGACCGCGGCGGTCGGTGGTCATCGCGCGGGCACGGCCCGGCAGGACGAGGGGTCGCTGCATGATCGTTCGGTCGATGGAGAAGACGCTGGCGCTCGTCGAGCCTCATGTCCCGCCGGCGCTCGTGTCACCGCGAGATTGGCGCGCCTTCGGCCGCTGCGCCCCGGCCCTGCTGGACGCCGCCTCGGTCCTGACCCTCGAATGTCATCTGGGGGCGGCCGCTGCGCGGGTCGACCTTCTTGCCTGTATTCTGGCGGAAGGGAGAGAGCTCCTCGCGTCCCGGCTCCCGCGCTCGCGCCGCGAAGATCCGGTCGCCCCCGGCGGCCCTCCGCCGGCGGAAGGCGCCGCTCCGCTCCGGGGCCCTCCAGGGCGTCTGCTCGCCGCGTGGACCACGCCCGGCACCCTCCTGTTCGAGCAGGTTCCCCTGCTCTGGTTCGAGTTCGATCAGCCGGCCGCGCGTCGTGGTCCTGTCGAGCCGTCCGCGCTCCTCTGCCTGGATCCGAGGCCCCTCACGAACCTGGAGGCCCCGGAGGCAGAGCGCGACTTCAGCCCGGGAGGCCGGCTCCGGCTCGTCGAGGCGGCCCTCTCCGTGCTCCTCGACGGGCCTGTCCCGGCGGCGACCCGGGCCGCGCTGCTCCGTTGCTTCACCCTGTTGCCGGACGGCGGCCACGCCGTTCATCTGTCCGTCATGAGCGCCAGGCAGCCTGCGACGCTCAAGCTCAACGTCTCGCTGCCGCGCGACCGGCTCACCGGCTACCTGCTCGGGGTGGGCTGGCCGGGCAACCCCGGTGAGGTCGAGGAGCTGCTGGAAGCGCTGCGCGTCGATGACGAGCACGTCACGATCGACGTCACCCTCGGAGACGACGTCGCTCCTCGGCTCGGGATCGAGCTCTTCGATCTCGCGACCCGGGAGGTGGACCCGGGCCGGAGCGCGACGCTCGAGCGCCTCTCGTCGCTCGGCCTCTGCACGCCCTCGCAGCGCGAGGCGCTCGCCGCGTGGCCCGGGTCCTCGCGCGAGCGCTGCCGGGAGGGCGAATGGCCGTCCCGCGCGCGCCGCTGGATCGACCTGAAGATCGTCCTCGGCCCGAATCGAGCGCTGTCGGCCAAAGCCTACCTTGGTGTCTTACGCTGCTTCTCCCTCGCCTGAGAACCGACACACACGCTGTACTCTGGAGCGTCACCATGAAACGCCCTTCGTCCTCCATCTACAGATCGGCCTCGATGATCCTGGCAGGCGCCGCACACCTGTCGTGCTCCGCGACAGTCCACCTGCAGAGCTCCTCTCCCCCGCCCTCCCCGCCGGAGAACGCGGGCGTGTCCTCGCCGGTCGACGACGAGACATGCCGGAGGGAGCTGTGGAGCAAGTTCCCCAATTTCACCGACAAGCTGTGCTCGGCCCTCCCCCGAGACATCGACCCCGAGCTGCAGAAAAGAACCATAGAGGCGGGGAACTACGCGGAACGCAACCGTCTCTACGACATTCTGGCGTGGCAGTCCTTCATCGCGATGGCATGGCCGGTGACCGAGGACGGCCGCGCGCGGCCTCGCCTCGAGGATGGTGGCGCCCATGGGTGGGATACCTGGAAGACCAGTTACGACATCTTCAGGGCGGACGGCAGCCCACCCGATGCCTGGAACCCTGCCGAGCAGCAGGCCAAGCGGAGCGCTCCGGACACGAGCTTCGCGATGGATGCCTCCCGCACGCTGCAGGATGACAGACAGGCCGATTCGCGCATCCTCTGGGACCAGAACGGCAACAAGGTGTATTACGAGGTGCTGTACAGCGAGCGTTTGTTCAAGTACCTCTACGGCAACGAGCTGTACAACATCGATGGACAGATCGCCTACAGCGCCAAACACTGCGCCGCCCCCGAAAAACACTGCACCAACCTCGACGCGCCCTGGGGCAACCCGCTGAACGAGGGTCAGACGCCCTCGATCGCGCTCAAGCTCGCGTGGAAGCTGCTGGACGAGAGCGAGAGGCACCTCGAGGGGCGCTTCATCCTCCGGAAGGCGTACCTCCGCACGGACGCAGGCTCGTCGCTGCAGACGTTCGGTCTCGTGGGCGCGAATATCATGATCAAGACGCTCTCGGCCAAGAAACAGTGGATCTGGGCTGCGTTCGAGCACATCGACAACGTCGATGTCAACCCGCTCGAGATGCACAATGGCAAGCCGCTCAAGCCCTCGTTCAACGATCCGGATTGCCCGCTGTGCCCCGTCAATGAGCCGCCGGATGAGCGCGTCTGGCCGCCCTCGGAGGGTCCGTGGGTCAACCGCACCCAGGTGCACCGGCAGCAGCCGATCCGGGAGGACACAGCCGCCCTGAACAGCCAGGTCCAGGCGCAGCTCGAGAAGAACCGCTCTGCCCTGCAGTTCTACGAGCTCGTCGGCACGCAGTGGCCGACGAACGGCGTGAGCGAGCCGTCGCCGTCGGACAAGCTCCCCGATGCCATCACGAACGAGTCCGGCGGCCGGCCGTACCGACCTTACCTCGTGAACACTGTCCTGGAGACATACATGCAGAAAGGCAACACGGTCGCTGCCAAGGTGAACGACGCTCTGCGCCCCGAGACGACCCGGATATTCCACACGTCGAGCTGCATGGGCTGCCACTCCGACGCGAAGATCGCCAGGGGAAGGTCGCAGGAGAGCATCACGTGGGGAGAGCGCGGCAGCGGTGATTTCTTGCTGAGCTATGAGAAGAAGGCCAGACCGAAGTCCGCCCCGGCGGGCGACGGGCAGGCCTCTGGAATGACGAGCGCGGCCGCGGCCGACGCTCAGCCGAAGCAGCGGAAGTAGCTGCACGCGAAGGGCGAGCTCATGCAGATCCTCCAGGGCTACGATGTGACCGCGACCGTCGTCGAAGAGGCGCGGACTGCCACCTATCGAGCCATCCGATCCGCCGACGGGCAGCCAGCGCTGCTCAAGGCGCTCCACGTCGCTTACCCGACCCTGCTCGACATCACGCGCATCAAGCACGAGCACCAGCTCGCCCAGATGCTCGACAGCCCGTACATCCTGAAGGTGCAGCGGCTGGAGAAGCACCAGGGCGTGCCGGTGCTCGTCCTCGAGGATTTCGCGGGTGAGCCGCTGCACGCCGCCATCCCTGCCGAAGGGCTGGACATCGAGCTGCTCCTCCGCGTCGCGATCCAGCTCTGCCGGGCGCTCGAGGCCCTGAATGAACGGGAGATCACCCACAAGAACATCCATCCGGGAAGCATCCTGTTCGACCGGGAGGCCGGCCGCGCCAAGCTCACGGATTTCAGCATCGCTTCCCGGCTGCCTCGCGAGAGCCAGACGATCGAGAGCGTCGCCCGGATCGAGGGGCCCCTGGCCTACATGTCACCCGAGCAGACCGGCCGGATGAACCGGGCCCTCGACCATCGCACCGATTTCTACTCGCTCGGGGCGACGCTGTACCAGATGCTCACGGGCCGGCCGCCGTTCCTGGCCACCGATCTGCTCGAGCTCGTGCACTGTCACATCGCCCGGCGGCCGACGCCGCCGGAGGAGCTGCGGCCGGGGGTGCCTGTCCCGCTGTCGAGCGTCGTCATGCGCCTCTTGGCCAAGGCGGCCGAGGACCGTTACCAGAGCGCGCGCGGGCTGCGCATCGACCTCGAGACCTGCCTCGCCGAGTGGAGCTCCGCCGGCGAGATAGCCCCGTTTCCGACAGGCAGGCAGGATCGCTCGGAGAGGCTGCAGTTCCCGCAGAAGCTCTACGGGCGCGACGCGGAGGTCGCCGCCCTCACGGGCGCCTTCGAGCGCGTGGCCCGAGGCGCCACCGAGATCGTGCTCGTCCATGGCTATTCCGGCGTCGGTAAATCGACGCTGGTCAACGAGCTTCACAGGCTCGTCGTCGGCCAGACCGGCAGCTTCCTCTCCGGCAAGTTCGATCAGTTCAACCGGGGTCTACCTTACAGCTCCCTCATCGAGGCGTTCCGGCAGAGCATCCGCCAGCTGCTCGCCGAGGACGAGGCACGGCTCTCCGTCTGGAGGACGCGGCTCGGACGCGCGCTGGGCCCCAACGGCCAGATCATCGTCGACGTGATCCCGGAGCTCGAGCTCGTCCTCGGCCAGCAGCCGGCCGTGCCCCAGCTCGGTCCAGCGGAGTCTCAGAACCGGTTTCGTCAGGTCTTCCAGAGCTTCATTCAGGCCTTCGCCCAGAGGGAGCACCTCCTCGTGCTCTTCCTCGACGACCTGCAGTGGGCCGACGCCGCGTCCCTGGATCTGCTCCGGTACCTGAGCGAGAACCCGGCCAGCGGCTACCTGCTGCTGATCGGCGCGTACCGGGACAACGAGGTCACGGACGGCCACCCGCTGGGCCGCGCGTTCGAGCGCCTCCAGCTGGAGGCGACGAGGGTCACCCGCCTCGCGCTGGCGCCGCTCTCCCAGGACGATCTCACGGGGTGGCTCGTCGACGTCCTCTCGTGCACGGCGGAGCGCGCGGGGCCGCTCGCGTCGCTCCTGGCCAGCAAGACCCACGGCAATCCGTTCTTCGTCATGGAGTTCTTGAAGACGCTCCATCAAGAGCGGCTGCTCGTGTTCGACCCGGCGCTCTCGGACGAGCGCGGCGTGGGCGCGTGGCGCTGGGACATGGATCAGCTCATGTCCGTCGGGGTCACGGACAACGTGGTCGACCTCCTGGTCGGCCAGCTGCAGAGGCTCCCGCTCGCGGCGCAGAGCGCGGTGAAGCTGGCGGCCTGCGTCGGGAGCCGCTTCGACTCGAACATCCTGTCCATCGTGTTCGAGCGCTCTCCGCGGGAGACGGCCGACGCCCTGTGGGAGGCCGTGCAAGCGGGCCTCATCCTGCCCACGGATCAGTCGTACAAGCTGCTCCTCGGCGCCGAGCCGGGAGATCCCTTCGATGCGTCGCTGGAGGAGCTCGCCGTCCCGTACGAGTTCCTGCACGACCGCGTGCAGCAGGCGGCCTATTCGCTCATCCCCGACCACGACCGGAAGAAGACCCACCTCGACATCGGCCGCCTCCTCCGGCAGCGCCTCCCGGCCGAGCGCGTCGCGGAGCGGCTCTTCGAGGTGGTCAATCACCTGAACGCCGGCGCCGAGGTGGTGCGCGACACGACGGAGCGCCAGGAGATCGCGCAGCTCGATCTCACCGCCGGTCGCAAGGCAAAGGCGTCCGCCGCCTACGAACCGGCGCTGCGCTACCTCGCCGCCGGCACCGAGCTCGTCGGGGCGGAGGGGTGGAGCCGCTGTCATGAGCTGACGTTCGCGCTGCACCTCGAGAGGGCCGAGTGCGACTACCTCATGACCCGATTCGCGGACGCCGATGAGAGGTTCGCGCTCCTGCTCCGCAACGCCCGCGCCGACGACGAGCGGGTCGCCGTGCACACCGCCCGTGTGACGCAGCTCCTGCACCTGTGCCAGTACGAGCAGGCCGTGGAGACTGGCTTGCTCGCGCTGCAGCTGCTCGGCATACGGCTGTCGTCCAAGCCGCACATCGGTGACGTGCTGCTCGAGCTCGCCCAGGTTCGATGGAAGCTGCGGGGCAGGCAGATCAGCGAGCTCAGCGAGCTGCCGGACCGCATGACGCCGGAGATCCGGGCGGCGATGGGTCTGCTCATCACCCTCTGGTTCCCTGCCTACCTGCTGCAGCGCGAGCAGCTCATCGGGCTCATCATCCTCAAGCTCGTGCAGCTGTCGCTCACCTACGGCAACACCGAGGCCTCCTCGTTCGCGTTCGCCTGCTTCGGCATGTTCAACAGCTCGGTGCTCCGCGATCCCAAGACGGGCGCGGCGTACGGCAAGCTCGCCCTGGTCCTGGCGCGCAAGTTCAATGATCCATCGGTGACGTGCAGGACGCTCTTCGTCATCGCGAGCTTCCTGGAGGTGTTCTCGTCCCACCTGCGCGAGGCGCTCGATCTGCTCGCGGAGGCGATCCAGTGCGCCGTCGACTCCGGCAACCTGGTGCAGGCGTCGTACTGCATGTGCCTGAACATCTACTGGGCCTCTCTGGTCGACACCCCGATCGCCGAGGTGGCCGCGCAGGCGCGCCGCTATCTCGAGTTCGGACGGCGGACCGACGCCCAGAAGGTGATCCAGTGCATGCAGATCACCCTGCGCTGGACGCGAGAGCTGCAGGACGCCGACCCCTCCGCGCTGCGCTCGAAGGAGCACTCGCTCGATCCGGACGCATACGTCACCGAGGACATGCAGCGCGCGCAGCACCTGCTGCTGGCGCTCCAGATCGGCTACCTGTTCGAGCGATATGACGAGGTGCTGGAGATCGCGTCGCGGCTCGAGGCCTACAAGGACATGCTGGATCCGAGCTCGGCGTTCGTTCCGCACCACGCGTTTTACCGGGCGCTCGCGGCGCTCTCGCTGGTTCCGGACGCGGACGGCGCGGACAGGCGCCGCCTGCGCGGCACGATCGACAAGGCAAAGCGGATCTTGCACAAGTGGGCCGAGCACAGCGCGGTGAACGCCCGCCACAAGCTTGCGCTGGTCCTGGCCGAGGAGGCGCGCGTGGAGGGCCGATCCAGGCAGGCGGCGAGGCTCTACGACGACGCGATCTCCGCGGCGCGGAAGAGCGAGTACCTCCACGAGGTGGCCTTGGCGTGCGAGCGCGCGGCGCTGTTCCATCTGAGCAGGGGCAAGCCGCAGCTGGCCGGCACGTACCTCCAGGAGGCGCGCGGCTGTTATCTCACCTGGGGCGCGCACACCAAGGTCCGCGCGCTCGACGAGCAGTATCCCGTGCTCCTCATGCGGTCGTCTCCGGCGCAGGTGAAGCACCAGAGCGGCACCGCCGCGTCGGTGTCGCCGACGCCCCAGGACCTCGACTTGACCACGGTCGTCAAGGCGTCCCAGGTGCTCTCCAGCGAGATCATGCTCGGTCGGCTCCTGGACAGGATCATGCAGATCATGCTCGAGAACGCGGGCGCGGAGAAGGGCGTCCTCCTCATCAAGGAAGCCGGCCAGCTCGTCATCGAGGCCAAGGGGACGGTCGCGTCCGGCGAGGTCACCGTGCTGCAGTCGATACCGATGGATCAGAGCCCGGATCTCCCGCACGCGCTGGTGAACTACGTCGCCAGGACGCGGGAGAGCGTCGTGCTGCGCGACGCGGCGCGGGATGAGCGGCTGGTCAGCGACCCCTACGTCGTGCGTTGTCAGCCGAGGTCGGTGCTCTGTGCCCCGCTCGTTCATCAGGGACAGCTCGTCGGTGTGCTGTATCTCGAGAACAACCTCATCACCGACACCTTCACCTCGGATCGGCTGAAGGTGCTCCGTCTGCTCTCGTCGCAGGTCGCGATCTCGATCGAGAACGCGCGGCTCTACAACGATCTCGAGCGGAAGGTCGACGAGCGGACCGAGGAGCTCAAGCGCAAGAACATCGCGCTGGCGTCGACGCTCGAGCACCTCCAGCAGACCCAGCAGCAGCTGATCCAGGCGGAGAAGATGGCGTCGCTCGGCAACCTCACCGCGGGGGTCGCCCACGAGCTCAAGAACCCGCTCAATTTCGTCAACAACTTCGCTGAGCTGTCCGTTCGATTCTCGGATGAGCTCGTCAGCCTCTCGACCGAGCTCCACCTCGACGGCCCGCGCACCGGCGAGGTCATGGCGAAGATCAGGGAGGTGCTCCCGATGCTGAGGCTCAACGCGAACAAGATCGCGGAGCACGGCAAGCGCGCGAACGCCATCGTGAACAACATGCTGCTGCACTCCCGTGTCCTGTCGGGCGCCCGAGAGCCGGTGAATTTGAACGCGCTCGTCGAGAAGTCGGTCGAGCTCGCGATGGTCGGCAAGCTCGCCGCGGCGCCCGCCCTGGACGTGGTGGTCGAGAAGGAGTTCGACGCTTCGCTCCCGCCTGTCGAGGTGATGGATCAGGAGCTCGCACGCGTGATCATCAACCTGGTCAACAACGCGCTCTACTCGGTGGGTGAGCGGGTGCGCGCGGAGAGGGGCGCCGCGGCGGAGCAACCGCGCATCCGGGTGTCGACGCGCCGGGTCGGGTCGATCGCCGAGATCCGGATCTGGGACAACGGCACCGGGGTGCCGGAGCTCATCCGTGAGAGGATCTTCGACCCCTTCTTCACGACCAAGCCCAACGGGCAGGGCACCGGGCTAGGGCTCTCCATCTGCTATGAGATCGTGCGTCACGGCCATGGAGGCACGATCCGGCTCGGGAACACCGAGAAGGGGCGCCACGCGGAGTTCATCGTGGAGCTGCCGGTGCGCAGCCCCGCGTCCCGCCCGTCCGCGGCCGCGCCGGTGGATGACGTCGCGGTCGATCCGCTGAGCAGACACCGGAGCTGACCAGGGCTGGCGCCGCCGGCGACGCGATCGCGGCGGGGCGAGCTCGGCCGGCGCAGCGCTGGCCGGCGCGCTCGGCCGGCCCCCGCCCCGCTACGGCGCCGGCGCGGGGCGCCCCTCGACCGCCGCGAGGTAATCGCGCACGGACTGCTTCATCCCGACCTCGAGCGCGTGCGCCACGAGGTGGTGACCGATCGACACCTCTTGAATCTGCGGCGCCTCGCGGACGAGCGGCGCGAGGTTCTCCACCGTGAGGTCGTGCCCCGCGTTGATCCCGACCCCGGCCGCCACGGCGGCCCTCACGGTCGCGACGATCTTGTCGAGCTCCGCGCGGTGATCGCCGCGATCGAACGCCTGGGCGTAAGGGCCCGTGTAGATCTCGATGCGATCGGCCCCCATGTCCGCGACCAGGGGCACCACCGCCGGGTCGGCCTCGACGAAGAGGCTTGTCCGGATCCCCTCCTCCTTGAGCCGCTTCACCACGGGCTGGAGGACGAAGCGCCATTTCGCGACGTCCCAGCCGCGGTGCGAGGTGAGCTCGCCCGGCGTGACCGGGACCAGCGTGCACTGCGTCGGCCTGAGCTCGAGCGTGAGGTCCAGGAACTCCTCGCGGAGATCACCCTCGAAGTTCGTCTCCACCGTGGTGATGTGGCGAGTCACCGCCCGCGCGTCGTCCGGCGTGATGTGCCGCCGGTCCGCCCTCGGATGGATGGTGATGCCGTGGGCTCCGTAGTCCACGATCTTCCGGGCGAAGGAGAGGACATTCGGGGCATCGTGTCCCCGCGAGTTCCGCAGGAGCGCGATCTTGTTCACGTTGACGCTGAGCTTCATGGGACATCCTGTCGCCGGCCCGTGCGCGGCGCTCGCGACGCCGCTATACACGATCGACGCCGCGAGGCGAACACGCCGCGCGCCGGCGCGCGGCCGGGAGCGCGCCCCGAGCGCGCAGCTGGGAGAGCGCCGCCGGCGCCCCCGGGCCGGCCCTCCGGCCGAGGCGGCGCTCCCCGCGCGGCGCGGCCGTTCGGCGCCTACACGCGCCGCGCGGCGCGCGAGCCCCGCACCGCGACGTCGGTCGCGAGGAGCGACACGACGAGGATGCCGACGGCGACGAGCGCGTTGTTCCACACCGTCGCCATCAGCAGCGCCGGTATCGTCCAGGCGCTGACGAAGAGCCACACCGCCAGGATCGCGGTGGCGTAACGCGCCCTGGGCGCCCAGAGCGCGATCAGGGCGAAGACGACGCACAGCGCGCCCACCACCCAGGTGTTGGTGAACTCGTCCCGGCCGTGGCGCCAGAGGAACGCGGAGATCAACAGCCAGATCCCGAGCGCGATGTTGATGCCACGCAAAGCCGCCATCCGATGCTCCATTGGCTCCCTCCCTCGCGGATCGCCGTGCCGGCGCCTCCGCCGCGCGACGCCCCGGCGCCCTCGCTCTGCCCGCTCGCCGCGGCCTCAGGCCAGGTGTCCTGCCCGAGCGGCCTCGGCCCGCCGACCGCGGAGCCCGCTCACCCCACCCGCCGAGCGCCGGCGTCCCTGCGCCCGGTCCACACACCCCAGAGCTCAGCGAACGCCGTGCGAATCCAGTGCCACGCGCCTCGCCCCGGGAGCGGGCGCGCGGCCAGAGGCCGCGTTCGTGAGGGCCGCCGCGCGGCGGTTCGGCTAGAAGCCCCGTCGCCATGGACTTCTTCGCGACCGCCGCCAAAGGAACCGAGCCCGCCCTCCGCGACGAGCTCCGCGAGCACCGGTTCCGCGGCGTCCGCGCGGATCGCGGCGGCGTCCACTTCTCCGGCCCGCCGGACGAGGGCTTCCGCGCGTGCATCGAGCTCCGCACCGCCGTGCGCGTGCTCGTCGAGCTCGCCTCCTTCGACGCGCCCAGCGGGGACGCGCTCTACGAGGGCGTCTCGCGCGTCGACTGGGCCCCTTACCTGAGCCCGGTCCACACGCTCGCCGTCCGCGCCTCCTGCCGCTCGAGCGCGCTGACCCACACCCAGTTCATCGCGCAGCGGACCAAGGACGCCATCGTCGACCAGATCCGGCGCCGCGTCGGCGCCCGCCCGTCGGTCGACCTCGACGACCCGGATCTCGCCCTCTTCCTCCACCTCGTCCGCGACCGCGCGACGCTCTACGCCGATCTCGGCGGCGCCGCGCTCCACCGCCGCGGCTACCGCACGCACATCGGCGGCGCGCCGCTCAAGGAGACGCTTGCCGCCGCGCTGCTCCGCCTCTCCGGCTGGGACCGCGCCCGCCCGTTCGTCGACCCGATGTGCGGCGCCGGCACCATCGCCCTCGAGGCCGCGCTCTGGGCGCGGGACATCGCCCCCGGCCTGCGCGCGCAGCGCTTCGGCTTCGAGCGGTGGGCGTGCCACGATCAGGCCGCAGCGCGGCGCACGACCGAGCTCCGCGACGCCGCCCGCGCGCGGATCCGGCCCGAGGGCCCCGCGATCGTCGCCGCCGACATCGACCCCCGCGCCGCTGAGATCACCCGCGGCAATGCCCGGATGGCCGGCGTGCAGATCGAGGTCCGCTGTCAGTCCATCACCGCGCTCGCCCCGACCGCGCCGCCGGGCCACGTCCTGACCAACCCGCCGTACGGCGAGCGCCTGCCGGGGACGCTGGCCCTCTACCGCGACATGGCGGCGGCGCTGTCGCGGCTCGCGGGCCACCGCGTCGCCATCCTCGCCGGCACCGAGGACATCGAGCACGCCATGCGCAGGAGGCCGGAGCGCTCGCTCACCGTGTTCAACGGCCCGATCGAGTGCCGGCTGCTGACGTACGACATCCCCTGAAGCGGCGCGCGGTGTCGGAGAGGGCGCGCCGCGCGGGAGGGCGCGTGCGAGACGTGCGAGACGTGCGAGACGTGCGAAACGTGCGAAACGTGCGAAACGTCAGGAGAGCAGGCGCATCACAAGGAACATCGCCAGCGCCGTCAGGAGCATCCCGGCGACGAAGCCGATGATGAGCCCTCGCTTGCCGGCCAGCCAGCTCGGCTCCCGCGCCTGCGGAGGCGCCGGCGCAGGCGCAGGCGGCGCCTGGGGCACGACGACGTGATCGGGCATCGTCGCGCGGCGCTCCAGCGCCGTGCGCTGCTCCGCGATGGTCGCGGCGAGCTCGAACGGCACCGACGCCGCCGGGGCCGCCGGCGAGGCGCTGTCGGCCGCGGCCGGCGCTCTCCGCACGACCGCCGCGGAGTCCCCGACGGTCTCCGCGCTCGCCGCGCCGAACCCCATCGCCCCGAACCCCTGCGGGCTCGCCGCCTGGAGCTCGCCGGGCGTCACCGTGGGCATCTGGCTCTCGGCCGGAGGGTGGGACGAGACAAGCCGGAGCGTGTTGGTGGCGCGCGGCGATCTCCTGTCCCACACCCCCGCCGCCGCCCCGTCGAGCGGGCTCTGCGGCGTCGCCGGGACCGGCACGGAATCGACGCGCACCAGGCCGACCTCGGCCCGCTTCTCGGGCGTGCCCAGCCCGAAGTCCTCGGCGGAGCGGAGCGTCGCCTTCACGTCGCGGCCAGGAGGGGTGATGTCGAGCTCGTCGCCCTCGTCATAGGCCGCCGTGTGGACTCGCACCTTCGCCGGACCGAGGAGCTCGTCGCGGCGGACCATGGTGAGCGTGCTGTCGTCGTCCCCGCTCGCGTCGTCGTACGCGCCCGGCTCGGCCAGGCCGTTCCCCGAGAGCAGCGCCTCGCTGGGGCCGTGGGACCACGACGGGAGCTGCAGCGAGATCTCCGGCACCGACTCCCCGGCCCAGCGCTGCGGCTCGGCGTCCGCCCCCGGCGCGACCGCCTGCGGATCGAGCGTCTGCGGGAGCTCCGAGGGGGGCGGCGCGTGGTGAAGCACCACCGGCGGCGGGCGCGCGGCCTCGGCGTTTGCTCCCCCGGAGACGAGCGTCCGGGCCGACTCGATCGAGAGCTCCGCCCTCGGCGCCTGGCCGGAGATCGGCGCCGACGTCGAGCTCGGCAGCGACGTCAACGGCGGGAGCGACATCGGCCCCCGCAGCAGCGACGCGTCCCGCGAGAACAGCGAGCTCGGCTGCCGGCGCGAGATCGGCCCGAGCCCCACGGCCGTGTCGGGCAGCTCGGCCAGCAGGCAGTGCAGCGTGTACCCGAGCTCGCGCGCCGTCTGGTACCTGTCCGCCGGCTCCTTCGCGAGCGCCTTCACGATCAGCGCCTCCAGGCGCGGGTGGATCCCGGGCGCGCAGCTGCTCGGCGCCGGCACCGGCGCATGGATGTGGAGCGTCGCCGTGTGGAGCGGCGTCTCGCCCTCGAACGGCAGCCGCCCCGTGACGAGCTGGAACAAGAGGACCCCGCACGTGTACAGGTCGGCCCGCTGATCCACCGGCAGCAGCCCGCACTGCTCCGGAGCCATGTAGGCCGGCGTGCCGACGAACGTGCCCGCGCGCGTCACGACGGACAGCGGGTCGGCGAGGAGCTCGGGCGCTTCGCCGGACGAGCCCGTGTCGAGGATCTTGGCGATCCCGAAATCGAGCACCTTCACCCGCTCGCCGTGAGGGTGCATGGGATCGGGGACCACCATGACGTTCTCGGGCTTCAGATCGCGGTGCACGACGCCCATCTCGTGGGCGACCGCGAGCGCCTCGCACACCTCCGAGAGGATGCGGACCGCCCGCGCCTGGCCGATCGCGCCGTGGCGCTCGAGGAGGACGTAGAGATCGTCCCCCGAGAGCAGCTCCATCACGATGTAGCTGAGGGCGCCCTCGACCCCGTACTCGAAGATCTTGACGGAGTTCGGGTGCTTCACCCGCGCCGCGGCCTTCGCCTCGCGCTGGAAGCGCCGGATGAACGCGCGGTCCCCGGTGAACTCCGGGTTCATGATCTTGATCGCGACCCGGCGGGGCTCGGCGTCGCGCTCGGCGATGAAGACGCTGGCCATGCCGCCCTCGCCGAGGAAGCGGGTGATCGTGAACCGCCCGGCCACCTTGCGGCCGAGGAGCGCCTCATGCCTCATGCGCCCGGCACCTGCCGGCGTCTGCCCCGCTCGCCCGCTCCCGCGCGGCCGCGCCGCATGCCCGCCCCAGGGCGGCCGTGCCCCTCGCGCAGGAGAGCGCTGCGCCCATGGCTGTCCGCGCGCCCGCGCGACCCGCGCGTCCGATGCGAGGGAGAGTGCACGCGGCGACCATACCAAAGAACTCGACAGCCGACGACTTGTCGGCCCCCGGCGGCGCGTGGGCGCGCGTCCACGCGCCCGCGCCGTCGACCGTCCCGAGCACCGCTCCGACCGCCGTCACCCCGGAGACGGGCGCCGGTCGCGAGCTCGTCCGGCAACAGTTAACTCTTTAACGCCACCCCCGGTGCGCATGTGCGACAGGTGCTTAACTTATCGAAAGAGCTCGCGATCGAACGCTGGCGAGCGTTGGCAACATTCTTGCCTGGAGGGGACTGCCTCGCGCTGCGCCCTGTGCGCCGTGAAGGGTCAGCTTGTGCGTCGATCTCGACAGGCAGCTTCCGGAGGATCGTTGATGAATCGAATTTTTAGGCGTGCGGTGCTCCTCGGCACCGTCGCGCTGACCGTCGTGGGGGCGGGCTGCGCCGAGGAGCGGCCGTCCATCAGAAGGGTGCAGAGCGATGCGCTCGCCAAGACCTTCTTCGTCGGAAAGGACCTCAAAGACATCGTCGATGACCCCGAGTTCTACATGCGGGGAACGGTCGTCGACGTCGGGTACGGCGCTGCCCAAGATGGCCTCTTCACCTCGACCTACGCCCAGCCCGTCTCCCGGATCAAGTGGGAGGTCACCGAGCGTCAGCTCAACGCCCGGCTCGCCTACGAGCGCATCGAGGGGACCGACGGCAAGGGCAACACCTACAACGGGCTCGCCAAGAAGACGACGAACGACGGCCAGATCGTCGCGAGCTACGCGATCGAGTCGCATTTCGACATCGTCCGCGAGTACAACCCGTCGACCGGCGAGGAGTCCAACGTCATCGTCGAGAACACGAGCGACCGGCTCTGGTACGAGCGCGAGTACTTCCGCGTCGACTGGTCCCGCAACCTCGCCACCGACGCCTACAACTTCGACACCCTGTCGCAGCTCGGCATCTACGGAGGTGTCGAGTACGAGCCGCTCGCCTATTACGTCAGCGATCCCGCCTCCGCCGACGCCCCGCGGTTCGACGCGGAGGACGGCTACTTCGACGTCACGACGAAGGCGTTCGCCACGCCCGTCCTGCTCGACCTCTCGAGCCTCGGCTGGGGCATCGACAAGTTCCCGGCCTGCATGCTCCCGGGCGATTTCGCCGGCGGCACCGACCCGTACGGCAACTGCAACCCGGTCGAGATCACGATCCGGCAGTCGTTCAAGAAGGTGGTCGACAACGACTACGAGCCGGTCGACTTCGACGGCGTGAGGTTCCAGGCGTTCGGCATCTTCACCGCCGATTCCCGCTACGGCTACGAGCGCAACTACGGCATCGTGGACAACCAGTGGCGGCGCTTCGCGTCCCGCTACAACCTCTGGAAGCGCAGCCACTTCTACGACAACCCCGAGACGATGGAGGGCGCGATCGCCTGCGCGACCCGGGAGACGGCCCCGGGCGGCGACGTGAACGCCGATCCGAACCTCGACAAGGACAATGACGGCACCGCGGACGCGTGCGCGGCGGCCGGCGCGGGCTCGCAGTGCGACGTGTACAAGCAGAAGTGCACGCTGCCTTACGCGGAGCGCGAGGCCGTCGTCATCCCCTGGTACGTCGGCGGCGACACGTCGGAGGACATCTTCGAGGCGACCCAGTGGGCCGCCGAGGAGTGGGATCTCGCGATGAAGACCGCGATCCAGACCTCGCGCCTCGTCGAGTGCCGGAAGACGGGCGGCGAGGACTGCGACGCGAAGTTCCCGATGTGGAAGGGCCAGCAGGACGACATCGACGAGGCCGTCGCGCTCACGCGCAAGCTGAACGCGTGCCGCCGCGAGCTGGGCTGGGACGCGCCGGCGTGCGACGACCAGGTCAGGCAGGCCGTGGAGCAGCTCTCTCAGCGGCGCGGCGGCGACCCGGCGACGCTCGCGATCGGAGGCGTCGTCACGCAGCCGTCCGTGATCGTGCTCTGCCACAACCCCATCATCGAGGGCGATCACCCCGCCTGCGGCGACACGAGCGTTCCCCTCGAGGAGCGCGTCGCCCCGCGGCTCGGCGATCTCCGCTATAACAGCGTGCTCATCGTCAACAAGCCGCAGAAGCCGTCGCCCTGGGGCATCATGGCCGACGCGGACGACCCGCTCACCGGCGAGAAGGTGGCCGCCAGCATCAACATCTGGAGCCACGTCACCGACTCCGCGGCGCAGCAGCTGGTCGACATCGTCCGCTACATCAACGGCGAGATCCCGACCTCCGAGATCACCGACGGCAAGTACATCCGCGACTGGGCCCAGGCGAGCCGCATCTCCGGCGGCGGCCAGGGGCCCACGATGACGAAGCGCGAGGTCACGTCGCGGCTCGCGAGCGCCACGAAGCTCGACCCCGAGGCGTACGAGAGCCTCGTCGCGCAGGGCGTCTCCCCGCAGCTCAAGGCGCTCATCGAGCCGATGAAGGCGAAGGTCGCCGACATCGCTGTGCGGGGCGACATCCCCTCCCCGCAGCAGGCGGTCGTGGGCGCCCGCATGAAGGCCGCCCGGGGCAGCCTCGCCGAGTCGGAGCTCATGAACCCGGCGATGCTGAAGCGCGCGGGCGTCCCCGCCGGCCTGCCCATCGATGGCCCGCTCGCGGACGCGGCGTCGCCGTTCGGGATGAACAACCCGAAGCTGCACTCGCAGCTCCGGCACATGCACGACAACGCGCTCGCCGAGCGCGGCGCCTGCATCCTGCACGAGGCCCCCGAGGCCACGGCGATGACGGGCCTCGCGGAGGCGCTCCGCGAGAAGTTCCCCGTCGGCGACGAGGAGACGGCCGACGAGAGGCGGGGGCGCTACGAGAAGATGTTCAAGTACATCCAGCGCCGTTACCAGTACGCGGTCATCGCGCACGAGATGGGGCACTCCGTCGGCCTCCGGCACAACTTCGTGAGCAGCTACGCCTCGCTCTTCTTCCGGCCCCAGTACTGGCAGCTCAGGACGAAGAACGGAAAGGTCAAGGCGGCGTGCGCCGGTGAGGCGGACGAGAGCCCGGAGGAGTGCGTCGGCCCCCGCTACTTCGACGCGATCACGGACGAAGAGCAGAAGAACATGATCTGGATGTTCCAGCACTCCACGGTCATGGACTACCCGGGCGACGTCTCGCAGGACCTGGTCGGCCTGGGCGTCTACGACTTCGCGGCCGCGCGCTTCTTCTACGGCGACACCGTGAGCGTCTACGACAACGGCGAGCGCAACTACCTCGCCGGCGGCAGGATCGGCGGCGGGCTCCTCGCCGCCGCGGACAACTTCGGCGGGCTGGCCGGCATCAAGTACGGCATGTTCGCGAAGGGCAACGCCACGAACGCGCCCAGCGTCAACGACTTCCACTACTCCCAGCTGCAATCGCAGTACGAGGTCATCCGCGACTGCTACGACGTGGAGGCGACCCCGCCCGCGGCGTGGAACGAGCAGCTCGACGGCAAGTGGCACCCGCTCCTCGACGGCGGCATCGTCACGGTCGGCGAGGAGACGAAGCGCTGCCGCCAGCAGCCGGTCGACTACGTCGGCTGGAAGCAGCTGCGCATGCCGCAGGACAACGAGACCGCGCTCGGCGCCTTCCGCGGCGGTCCGGCGGTCGACGCCCAGAGCCGCGTCCGCGTGCCGTACGCGTTCGCGACAGACAACTGGGCCGACCTCGGCAACGTCTCGGTCTTCCGTCACGACAACGGCGCCGACCCGTACGAGCAGCTGATGTTCCTGATCACCACCCAGGAGAACAGGCACATCTTCGACAACTTCCGGCGCAACCTCACGACGTTCAGCGTCCGCGGCGCGGCGGACAGGTCCTACGGCCGCTACAACGAGAAGATGCTCGGCATCGCCGGCGGCATCGGGTTCTTCGGGACGATCTACCAGGATCTCGCGACGAACCAGGGCCTGTCGTTCGACACGCTGTGGCCGCTCCTCATCGAAGGCGGCCTCCAGGAGAACGTCGTGGCCGCGACGGTGGCCTTCGATCAGTTCACCAGGCAGCTCGCCCGCCCGGAGGAGGGGCCGCACTACCTGCGCAACTGGGACGCCAACGTTCCGAGCAACCCGTGGTCCGAGTGGAACGTCCTGCGCTCGAACCTCGATGGCGACGACTACGGCGCCGGCGAGGACTTCAGCGGCTTCGGCGGCACGACCAACACCCCCGTGCTGGTGCAGATCCCGAACGGCTCGACCGGCTACCTGAAGGACATCGGGTTCGGCGGTCACCCGCTCGAGAACAGGAACTCGGAGGACAACGGCGACTTCAACAACGACTACACGGCCAACGCGGGCAGCTACTACGACAAGATCAACACGGCCATCCTGCTCTCCGAGTCGGAGGACCGGTTCGTGAGCCAGTCCCGCCGCGACTTCTACGACGCCCGCTTCCGCGCGGTCGGCATGGCCGACGTGCTGCCCGAGGGCTACCGCCGCGTGCTCGCCAACGCCCTCACCGGCGACCGCTCGCTGCTCGCGCCTCGCCTCGAGGCCGGCGAGGACGGCCTCCCGGTGCTCGACACGGCGAGCAAGGATCCCGACCCGCTGGCGAAGGAGTTCCCGGCGCGCCCGATGGGCTGGGTCAGCTGGTGGCCGAACGAGGGGCCGCAGGTCTGCTTCCCGACCAACGGGAAGAACCTCTGCACGAACTACACCGGCGGCGACTTCGACCCGGCCGTCGTGGACAGGACCATCGCGGTCGATCCGCAGATCGGCTGGGAGGTGCAGAAGTTCCTGATCGCGTGGACGCTCGCGAACATCCCCGCGAACGGCAAGACGAACTGGCTCGACATGATGCGCGTCTACCGGCTCGGCAACGACGCGGATCCGGGCTTCCAGCAGCGCATCGAGTGGCAGGACCCGACGTCCGGGCAGGTCTACTACGCCCGCACGTACGGCATGGAGTGCCTCTTCGGGGCCGGCAAGAACAGGGTGGCCTGCGAGGACTCCGGCGGCAGGTGGGTGCAGAAGGGCATCGCGGCGCGCGTGCTCGAGTACGCCAACGCCCTCACCGCGAAGGGCTACCAGCTCGACACGCGGCACGAGGCGCAGCCGGGCAACCCGGCAGACAGCATCCCCGCGGATCCCGCGTATGTCGCCAACTACGGCCCCGGCTTCAACAAGTACGGGCGCGCGATGATCACGTACCACCCGGACGGCACCGCGATCATCATCCCGGATCCGGCGATCAAGGACGTGCCCGCGGTCGGCCCGCTCAAGGAGGTGCCGGCGTGTGATCAGAACATCAACGAGAGCTGCACCCAGCTCACCATCTACAAGAATCACTACGCGTACGAGCTGAAGGGCTACAAGTCGGTGCCTGACTACCTGCTCAAGATGATGGCCCAGTTCGGCCTCGCCGACCCGGAGCAGCTGGGCATCTACCTCGACTGATCCGCGCCTCCCCACGCCGGGGCCTCGCGCCGGGGCCCCGCGCTCCCCCTCACAAGCGTCAACCAAGCTTCACGCAGCGTTCTCCTACATCCGAACGTGGTCGTTCACGACCTATCGTTGACGACCACGACCACGTTCACGACCACGTAAACGTTCACGTTCACGACCACGTAAACGTTCACGTTGGTGACGCCCTGCGCGGCGTCCGGCCGTCCGCGTCCCTCGGGCCCGAGATGGCCGAGCCCGGCCTGCTGCCGTTGGAGGTCGCGCGGGCGCCAGGGCGGCACTACGCTCGCCGTGGCGCTGCGCGCGCCGCGGCATGATCCCTTCCCCCGCCCTCCACGCCATCGCCCCGGCCCACCGCTCGGACGCGCGGGCCTTCGCGGCCTACCTCATCGAGCACGTCGCCGAGTCCGGCCGGCGCGGAGTGCCCCATTTCGCCATCGCGACGTCGCTCGCCCCCGACGAGGTCGAGCACAGCGCGCGCGACCGCTGGGGCAAGAGGCTCGACGAGCCGCTCTGGGGTCGGGCCTGGCTGCTCCGGTCGAGCGAGCCGCGGGCGCGCATCATCGGGCACATCGAGCTCCGCGGCGGCCGCGTCTTTTCCGAGGGCCACCGCGCCGTCGTCGCGATGGGCATCCTCGGCCCCCACACCGGGCAGGGCCACGGCCGGCGCCTGCTCGAGACCGCGATCGCCTGGGCCCGCGACGAGGCGGGCCTCGAGTACCTCGACCTCGGCGTCTTCGCCAACAACGAGCGCGCCAGGCGGCTCTACGCGGGGATGGGGTTCGTCCCGATCGGCACCCGGGAGGACGCGTTCCGGGTCGACGGCGCCATCCTGGATGACATCCAGATGACCCTCGCGCTCCGCTCTCCCGACCCGCGCGCGGTCGCCCCGTCGGAGCGCTGAGCCGCGGCGCGGGCGTCCCCGGGCCCGCCCGCGGCCCGGCCCGTGCCCCGCACGAGCGCTGGACGCGCGCTGGAGGGTACCCGCCGCGGCGCAGATGCGTCATGAGGACAGCGCCGTCCAGGCGCGGAGGCCCGGCCATCGCCGGCCCGGTCGCCGGCGGCCGTCACCGCAGTCCATCGCCACCGAAAGCCACCATGCTCCGCTCGCCGCTCCTGCCGATCTTCCTTACCGTCTTCGTCGACGTCCTCGGCCTCACGCTCGTCCTCCCCCTCCTCCCGTTCTACGCCGAGCACTTCGGCGCCAGCGAGCTCGTGGTCGGCGTGCTCGCGGCGAGCTACGCGGTCTGTCAGCTCGTCTCCGGGCCGATCCTCGGCCGGATCTCGGACCGGGTGGGCCGCAAACCGACGCTGCTCGCGAGCCAGACCGGCACGTTCCTCGGGTTCCTGGTGCTCGGCTCGGCGAGCTCGCTGTGGATGCTGTTCCTCGGGAGGATCATCGACGGGCTCACGGCCGGGAACCTGACGATCGCGCAGGCGTACATCAGCGACGTGACCCGGCCCGAGGAGCGCACCAAGGCGTTCGGCCTGATCGGCATCGCCTTCGGCTCCGGGTTCCTGCTCGGCCCGGCCATCACGGGGGAGCTCGCGAGCCGCTTCGGCTACGGCGCGCCGGCGTACGGCGCGGCGGCGCTGTCGCTCCTGTCGGTCCTCCTCACGGCCACGCTGCTCCCGGCGAAGCCGCCCTTGCCGGCGGCCCAGGACGGGGCGACCGCCGCGGCCGCCCGGCCGGCGTCGCTCGGCCGCGGGGACGCCTTCCGCCGGTACTTCGACCGGCCGCTCCCGCGCCGCCGGCTGCTCGAGTTCTTCGCCTTCTCCCTCTCCTTCTCGACGCTCATCGGCGGCCTTGCGCTCTTCCTCGAGCGGCGCTTCGCGTTCGGCGTCAAGGAGACGGGCTACCTCTACGCCTTCTCCGGGCTCATCGGCGGCAGCATCCAGGGCGGCCTGATCGGCCGGCTGGCGAAGCGGTACGGCGAGGAGCGGCTCGCGCTGCTCGGCTTCGGCGCGATGGTGGTCGGCTACGGCCTGCTCGGCGTCGCGTACACCCTGCCCGTGCTGCTCACGCTCGTGGGGATCGCGGCGTTCGGCGCGGCGGTGGTGCGGCCGGCCATCACCACGCTCCTCACGAAGAGCGTCGGCCGCGACGAGCAGGGCGCGGCGCTCGGCGTGAGCCAGTCGCTGGCGAGCATCTCGCAGATCATCGGCCCCATCGGCGCCGGCTGGCTGATCGAGCACCGGGCGCTCGCGGCCTACGGCCTGATGGCGGCGACCTTCGCCGCCCTCGGCGTCCTCCTCGGCCTGCAGAAGATCCCCGTCCGCGAGCCGATCGAGCTCTGAGCGGCCTGCTCAGGCGCGCGCACCCTTCACAAAAGGGAGGAGGGCGTCGACGAGCGGCGGCGTGGCGTCGTCGAGCCGCCGGGGGTTGTGCCAGGCGAACGGCTCGACGAGGCGCGACGGCCGGAGGCCGAGCTTGCCGCGCGAGCACTCCACGAGGAGCGACAGCGCCCCGTGGCGATCGTGGAGCCAGTCGATCTCCAGGCCCACCTTGCGGACGCCCCAGGCGAAGCGGACGTAGGACATGGCGCGGTACGGCCTGCGGTCCGCGGCGCGCGCGACGCGCAGCGCGAAGGCGCGGTGCTCGGCGGCGTCGGCCACGGGCCAGAGGCTGTGCGCCGGCGGGTACAGCACGGCGCCGCCGGCGCTGTGCAGCGACAAGGCGCGGTCGATCCGGCGCGACGACAGCGCGTGCGCGATGGCCTCCACCTCCGGCTCGCTGGCGGGGCGGCTGCCGGGCGAGAAGAGGAGCCCGATGAAGCGCTGGATGAGGCCGCGCTCGTACCATCCCGCGTCGAAGTTCCGGTTCAGGTCGACGCCCCGGGCATTGCCCCGCACGTACCGGTGCCGCCCGGCGCGGAGGTTCATCTCGACGCGGAGGAGCCCGTCCGGGTTCACGATCGGGACGGCGAGGATCGACCGGCCGCCGAGGTCCTGGGTCGCGAGGCGATCGAGCAGCGCGAGGTGGGCCTCGATGCCGATCCACTCGAGGGGGTGGATCCCGGACAGGATCACCGTGGTCCGCACGCGCTCGCGCAAGCCGGCTCCCGTAGAGGGGCGCAGGCTGGCGCGCTCGGCGCGCTCGGCCAGCTGAGCGAGGGTGGCGTCGCTCGGCGCCGGGTCGTCCACGCCGCCCGGCGCGCGGCTGCCATCGGCACCCGCATTGGGATCCGCACTAGCATCCGGCGTGCCATCTGGCGTTCCATCGAGCGGATGGAGCGAGACGCCGTTCGCAACGCTGTGTCCTCCCTGAGCGCTCGGCGCCAGGAGGCCCGCAGCTTGCTTCTCGCCGCGCGCAGCGGCCAGGCTGGCTGCGCCGAGGTGAACGGCGAGCAGCGGCTCGCCCCGGATCGAGCGCCCGATCAGCGTGACCTGCGCCCCGCGGTCGGCGAGCCGCTCGATCGCCTCCAGGAGCTCGCCGTACCCGCGGTAGGGACCGAGCCCGCGGCGAGCGAGCAGACGGGAGAGCGGCGCGCGTCGGTGTACAAAGAGGGCCGCCCTCAGGGCAGCCCGGCCTTGCTCTTCCGACGCCTGATCGGACTTCGGCATGCAGGGCTCACCTTTACCCTAGATGGCACCAACTATAGACCACCGGCCGCGCGTTCGTGCGATCCGGACCAGGTCAAACCAGGGATTACCGTGGCAGCGGGCACGCATATGGAATTCGACGGCAGCGGGTGGGCGGAAGGACGTATCGAGCTGCTGCCTCCGAGCCAGGGGTGGACGCTGCTGTCGCCGGAGCCCGAGGCGCGGATCGACGAGCACCGCTGGGCACATCAGGCGCGCGTCTTCTTCGGAGCGGAGCTCACGCTCGTGCAGAAGAAGGCGTACCCGTCGGGGACCACGCCGATGGCCGACGCCGTGGAGGTGGACGTCGCGCGCATCTCCTCTTCCTCTACTTCCACGCCGCGCACGCCGAGCCGCGTGCTCGTCATGACGGTGCCGCTCGATCGCGCGCCGCTCGTGCGATCCGCCGCCGCGGCGGGGGTGCGGGCGATCGGCGGGCGCGGGTTCGACGCGCTGCTCGCGCGGGCGCGGCGGGTCTGGCAGGTGCGAGAGCCGCTGATCGCCGGCGACGACGCGCGAGCGCCCCTGGTCGTCACCGCGGTGCTCGCGGCGGCGCTGCTCGCGCCCGTGGTGCCGCCCGGCGAAGAGACGATCTTCGGGGTGAAGGGGGCCAGAGAGCGGCTGCAGCGGCTCGGCTGGTGACGGGGCGGCGCGTCGCGCCCGCCCTCGGCCGCCTGCCGGGGATGTCGTGCTCGGCGCTCTGAGGTGCCTGCTCGTCGGGCGCCTGTACTAGCGTGCGCGGCCGTGCGCTCCCGCTTCCCGCTCGTGGCCGCCCTGTTCTTCGTCTCTGGCGCGACAGGCCTCCTCTACGAGGTCGCCTTCTCCAAGCTGCTCGCCTACGTCTTCGGCGCCACCGCGTATGCCGTGAGCACGGTCCTCGCCGCCTTCATGGGCGGCCTCGCCCTCGGCGCGCACCTCGGCGGACGCCACGCCGCGTCCGCGCGCCGCCCGCTCGTCGTCTACGGCGCGCTCGAGGTCATCGTCGGCGCGATCTGCGCCGTCTCGCCGTTCCTGTTCGAGGCGCTGACCTCGGCCTACGTCGCCGTCGCCCGCGCAGCGCCCGACTCGCTCGCGCTGCTCACCGCGGCGCGCGCCGCGCTGACCGCGCTCGTGGTCGTCGTCCCCACGGTCGCGATGGGCGCCACGCTCCCGGTGCTCTCGCGCATCCTCCGCGCCGGCGCCGCGCCGGACGGCGGCGCGCCCCCCGCCGAGCACGACGCCGCGCGCCGCCTGGCTTCGCTCTACGCCATCAACACGGCCGGCGGCGCGGCCGGCGCGCTCTCCGGCGCCTACGTGGTCCTCCCGCACCTCGGCATCCGAGGCGCGCTCTGGTCCGCGGCGATCGCCAACCTCGTCCTCGGCGTCGTCGCGATCTCCGCCGGGCTGCGCGGCCCGGCGCCTGCCGCCGCCGCCCCCGACGCGCGCTCTCCCGAGGCCCCCGACGCGCGCTCTCCCGAGGCCCCCGACGCGCGTTCCCCCGAGGCCCCCGACGCGCGCTCCCCCGAGGCCCGTACCGCAGACGCTCCGCCCCCCGCGGCCGCCGGCCGGGCCGAACCGCCGTTCCTGCTCCTGCTCGCGTTCGCGTCGGGCTTCCTGGTCTTCGCCGCCGAGGTGGTCCAGACCCACCTGCTCGCGCTGCTCATCGGCAACAGCGCCTACGCCTTCGGGCTGATGCTCGCCGTCTTCCTCGTCTGCCTCGCGGCCGGCGCGGCGCGCTCGCCTGCCCTCGCGCGCCGCCACGGCGAGGGCGCGCTCTCCCGGGGGCTCGCCGCCGCCGCGCTCTCGCTCGCCGCCACCGTCCCGCTCTGGGACCAGCTCCCGCGGCTCTTCGCCTTCGCGGGCAAGCACGTCGACGGGTGGGCCGGCCGCGAGGCGTGCCGCGCGCTCGCCGCCCTCGCGATCCTCGCGCTGCCCACGCTCTGCATGGGCACCACCTTCCCCCTGCTCCTCGCGCGCGCCGCCGCGCACGCGGACGTCGCCGCGCGCGTCGGCAGGCTGACCTCCGCGAACACCCTGGGCACGATCGCCGGATCCATCGTCACCGGGTACCTCATCCTGCCCGCGCTCGGCTCCGAGCGCGCGCTCCTGACGATCGCGCTCGCGTTCGCCCTCACGGCCGTCCTCGCCGCCGCGCGCGCCGGGGCGGAGCTCCCCCGCGCCCTCGCGCTGGCCGCGGCGGCCGGGGCGCTCGCCGTGCTCGCGCCCCGCTGGGACATGGCCCGCCTGACGAGCGGCGCGAACGTCTATTTCGCCATGGGGCCGCGCCCCGAGCGCATCGACTTCGTGCGCGAGGACGTGCACGGCGGCGTCACCACGGTCGCGCACCTCGCCGGCGTCACGACCATGTACACGAACGGCAAGTTCCAGGGCGACGACGGCCCCGAGATGACGGCGCAGCGGCGGTTCGCGCACTTCCCCTCGCTCTTCCTCCGCGACACGCGCGCCGCGCTCGTCATCGGCCTGGGCACCGGCACGACGACCGGCACCATCGCGGCCTACCCCTTCGAGCGCATCGACGTCGCCGAGATCTCGCCCGCGATCGTCGAGGCGTCTCGGCGCTTCTTCGCCGGCCCGAGCCTCCGCGCGCTCGACGATCCCCGCGTCCGCCTCTCGCTCAACGACGGCAGGAACGAGCTGCTCGTCGCCGCCCCGGGCCGCTACGATCTCATCGCCATCGAGCTCACCAGCGTCTGGTTCGCGGGCGCCGCGAGCCTCTACAGCCACGAGTTCTACGAGCTGGCCCGGTCCCGGCTCACCGAGGGCGGCGTCCTGCAGCAGTGGGTGCAGCTCCACCACATCCGGCGGCGCGAGCTCGCCGTCGTGGTGAGGACGATGCGCAGCGCGTTCCCGCACGTCGCGCTGTTCGTGGGCGGCGCGCAGGGCATCCTCGTCGCGAGCGGCGCGCCGCTCGTCGCCTCGGGGGCGCGCCTCGCCGGGCTCGACGCGCGCCCGTCGCTCCAGGCGACGCTCGCCGGCGCGCGGCTCGAGGACCTCCTCGACGCCCTCGTGACCTCGGGCGACGATCTCGACCGCCTCATCGCCGACGCGGCCGAGGACGGCGGGCCGATCGTGTCCACGGACGACAACCTCTACCTCGAGTACGCCACGCCGAAGGGGAACGTGCTCCCGTACGGCGCGTCGCTCGACGCGACGCTCGCGCTCCTCGAGCGGTACCGGACGCGGGCGCCGCGCGCGCGGCACCTCGCGCCCTGAGGTCGCTCAGCCCCCGCCCGCGGGCGCAGCGCCCTGAGGTCGCTCAGCCCCCGCCCGCGGGCGCAGCGCCCTGAAGTCGCTCAGCCCCCGCCCGCGGGCGCCGCGCCCCCGCCGTCACGCGGCGGCGCGCTCCCCTTGGCCGGCGCGCTCGGCGCAGGGGCCTCGCCCTCCTGCGCCTCCGACGTGGCCCGCGGCTTGACCTGCACCGGCTTGATCTCGTCGCCCGTCGCCACGAAGCCCTTGCGGGGCGGGGGCGCCTTGAGCTGCGCGGCCTGCTCCGCGCGCTGCTTGCGCTGCTCGAGGCTCAGCACCTCCAGCGCCAGGCCGCCCCTGTACGGATCCTGCCCCAGGAAGGGGCGCCCGTTCACCTCGGCCACGTGGAACTCGACCCGGCGGTTCTCGCTGCGGCCTGCCGCGATCTCGTTCGGCCCGAGCGGGCGCGACTCGCCGAAGCCCACGGCGATCAGCCGGTCGCTCTCGACCCCGTGATCGACAAGCCAGTCGGCGACCGCGAGGGCGCGCCGCGCGCTGAGCGCCTGGTTGTGCTCCTCGCTCGACTGCGCGTCCGTGTGCCCCTCGATCCGCAGCCGCGTCACCTCGGGGTGCTCCTTGATGAACTGGAGCAGCGTCTCCAGCGTCTTCTCGCTGCCCGGCCGGATCGTCGCCTTGCTCGTGTCGAAGACGATCTTGCCCTCGATGTAGACCTGGCTCTCCCCGCCCTGCTCCGACCAGGGCTTCTCCGGGTACCATCGCGGGAGCGCCTGCTGCTCCTCGGCGCGCGGCAGCTCCCGCGGCGGCAGCCGGTTGTCGCTGCACCCCTGGCCAGCGAACGCGGCGGGCGCGAGCGCCGCCGCGAGCGCGAACGGCAGGGAGGTGCGGGCGGCCTGCTTCCTCTTCGGGTCCATCTCGCCCTGCAGGGTGTCAGAACCGGCGCTCGGACCGCAAGTAACCTGGCGGACGCCGGGCCGGCCGGCGCGGAACGCGGCTTATGGTAAGAGGATCGCCATGTCCGCGCTGTCGTCCACGCCCGAGGGCTCGCCCATCGATCCCAAGCTCGCCGGGCTGCGCGCCCGGCTCCGGGAGCTCGGATCGGTCCTCGTCTGCTACTCCGGCGGGGTCGACAGCGCCTTCGTCCTCGCGGTCGCGCACCAGGAGCTCGGCCCGAGGGCCGTCGGGATGACCGCGGTCTCGCCGAGCCTCGCGCCGGCCGAGAAGGAAGAGGCCACCTCGATCGCCCGGCTGATCGGCGCCGATCACCGGCTCGTCGAGTCGTCCGAGATCGACGATCCGCGCTACGTCGCGAACAACCCGGATCGCTGCTTCCACTGCAAGAGCGAGCTCTACCGGATCGCCGCGCGGAAGCGGTCCGAGTGGGCGCTCGCGGCGATCGTGAACGGCACCAACACCGACGACCTCGGCGACTACCGCCCCGGGCTGGAGGCGGCGCGGGAGGCGGGCGTGCTGAGCCCCCTCGTCGAGCTCGGCTTCAGCAAGGCCGACGTGCGCGCCGGCGCGGCGCGCGTCGGCCTGCCCATCTGGGACAAGCCCGCCGCGGCCTGCCTCTCCAGCCGGATCCCTTACGGGACCAGCGTCACGCGCGAGCGGCTCGCGCAGATCGGCGGCTTCGAGGCGGCGCTGCGCGGCCTCGGGTTCCGCCAGGTCCGCGTCCGTTACCACGACGACCTCGCGCGCATCGAGCTCGACGCGGGCGAGCTCGCGCGCGCCGCCGAGCCGCCGGTGCGCGCCGAGATCGTGGCCGCCGGCAAGCGGCACGGCTTCCGGTACGTGACGCTCGATCTCGGCGGGTACAGGACCGGCAGCCACAACGAGGTCCTCGTCGGCCGCGCCCTCAAGATCGTGAGCTGAGCTCGCTGGAGCCGCCGCCTCACACGAGCGAGGAGCGCACGACCTTGGCGCGCTCGTCGCGCTCCTTCAGGTGCTCGAGGATGATCACCGCCGTCTCCTCGATGGCGCGCTTGGTGACGTCGACCACCGGCCACTCGGGGTGCGCGGCGAAGAGGCGGTTCGCGAAGTCGAGCTCCTGCCGGACGTGCTCGCGCATCGCGTAGTTGGTCTCGGAGGGCATCCCGAGCTGGCGCAGCCGCGCCTGCCGGATCTCGCAGAGCTGATCGATCCCGATGGTCAGCCCGACGACCCGATCCTGGGGGGCCTCCAGCAGCTCGAGCGGCGGCGGGACGCCGAGCACCAGGGGCAGGTTCGCGACCTTGAGGCCGCGCTGCGCGAGCAGCGTCGACAGCGGCGTCTTCGACGTGCGCGAGACGCCGACGAGGACGATGTCGGCCCTCTTGAAGTTCCGCGGCTCCTTCCCGTCGTCGCTCTTCACCGCGAACTCCACCGCCTCGATGCGCCGGAAGTACTCCTCGCTCAGCGGGAGCATCGCGCTCGGCAGGTTGATCGGCTCCCGGTCGAGGAAGGTGCCGAGCCGGACGATGAGCGAGCCGATCAGATCGATCGCCTCGATGTTGAGCTCGGCGGTGGACGCATGCACGAACTCGCGCAGCTCGGGGCTCACCACCGTGAACACGACGAGCGCGCCCTCCCGGGCCGCGCGCTCGAGCACCGGCCGCGCGACCTCCGGCGTGCGCACCCGGGTGTGGAGGCGGATCTGCACCCCCGCGTCCGGGTACTGGAGGAGCGCTGCGCGCACGGCCTTCTCCGCCGTCTCTCCGGTGGAGTCGCTCAGGACGTCGATGAACTTCGCCTTGTCCATGTCCGATCCCTCCGTCGCCATTTCGGCTCAGGCGCTCGAGGCAGGGCTCGTGCCTCGGCGTTCAGCAGAGCGCGGAGGATCGCGCGTGGCCGCGCGCCAGGTCAACCAAACAGCCCCTTCAGCTTCTCCATGAAGGTGGCCTGCTGAGGCTGCACGTTCTCGCCGAGCTCCTTCGCCAGCTGCGCGATGAGCTCCCGCTGCGTCGCGGTGAGCTGCGTCGGCACCTCGACGCTCACCTCGACGAGCTGGTCGCCGCGCCCGCCCACGACGCGACGCGGTATGCCCTTGCCCTTGATCCGGAGCACCGCGCCGGGCTGCGTGCCCGGGGGGATGCGGAGCCGGCCCTTCCCCTCCAGCGTCGGGATCTCCAGCTCGCCGCCGAGCGCCGCGCGCGCGAACGAGATCGGCACGGAGCACACCACGTCGTCGCCCACGCGGCGGAAGAGCTCGTGCGGCGAGACGCGGATGGTGAGCTCCAGATCGCCCGGCCCCCGGTCGGAGCGGACGGCGTTGCCGCCGCGCTCCACGAGCCGCGTCGCGCCGTTCTCCACGCCCGGAGGGATCGTCACCTCGATGGTCTTCTGCTTCGCCGCGAGGCCGGCGCCGCGGCACGCCCTGCACGGGTCGGTCACGATCCGCCCCGTGCCGCGGCACCGCCCGCAGGGGCGCTCGATCGCGATGGGGAACATCCCCTGCTGCATCCGGACCCGGCCGCGGCCCGAGCACGCCGCGCAGCGCTCGGTCGACGCGCCCGGCGCGGAGCCCGAGCCGGCGCAGTCGCCGCAGGGCTCGACGCGATCGTAGGTGATCTCCTTCGTGCAGCCGAACGCCGCCTCCTCGAAGGTGATCCGCACCTCCTTCTGGAGCGTCCCGCGGTCGCCGACCCGGATGCCCAGGGCGCCGAGGAGATCGCCGAAGATGGCGTCCAGGTTGAGGTCCTGCATGTCGAAGGGCACGCCCGGGACCCCCGAGCCGGCGGAGGCGCCGACGGCGGCGGGGCCGAACCGATCGAACGCCGCGCGCTTCTGCGGATCGCTCAGGATCTGGTAGGCCGCGTTCAGCTCCTTGAAGCGGACGTGCGCGCCCTGATCCCCCGGGTTCTTGTCGGGATGGTGCTGGCCGGCGAGCCGCCGGAAGGCGCTCTTGATTTCATCCTGCGTCGAGGAACGCTCGACGCCCAATACTTCGTACGGATCCCGCACGACGTGCGAAATAGCATCGATCGCCCTCCCGGGACAGCGGCTACCGGGCCGCCTAATCCGCTGATTTCCCTTCGGGCCCGGCGAGTTCGCGCTTCATCACCTTGCCCGTCGGGTTGCGCGGCAGCGCGTCGACGAAGACGACCTCGCGCGGGACCTTCGGGCCCGCGAGCCGCGCGCGGCAGTGCGCCCGGAGGTCGCCCTCGCTCGCGGTCGCGCCGGGGCGCAGGGCGACGACCGCGCGCACGCGCTCCCCGAAGGCGCGATCCGGGACGCCCACCACCGCGGCCTCGGCGACCGCCGGGTGGTCGTGGAGGACCGACTCCACCTCGGCGGGGTACACGTTCACGCCACCCGAGATGATGAGCTCCCGCTTGCGGCCCTCGAGGTGGTAGCAGCCGCGCGCGTCGCGGCGGGCGAGGTCGCCGACGGAGAAGTAGCCGCCGCGCGTCGACTCGCGCGTGGCGCCTGGGTCCCCGTGGTAGCCGGAGACCAGCAACGAGCTCCTCACGTAAAGCTCGCCCACCTCGCCGTCCTGGCACGGCGTCCCGTCCTCGCGCAGGAGCAGCAGCTCGCTGCCGGCGACGGGGCGCCCGATGGTGCCCGGCGAGGCGCGCAGATCCCCGGGGCCCGCGATCGTCACGATGCCCGTCTCGGTCGCGCCGTAGAAGTTGAAGAGCCGGTCGCCGAACGCCGCCATCACCTCCGCCGCGAGCGCCGGCGAGAGCGGCGCGCCGCCCACGAAGATCGCGGTGAGCGACGACGTGTCGTGGGCGCGGAGCCGCGCCTCGCCGAGCTCGAGGACGCGGTGGAGCATCGTCGGGACGACCGCCGTCGTGGTCACGCGGTACCGCTGGATCGCCTCGAGGAAGAGCTCGGGCTGGAACTCCGGGAGGATCACGATCGTGGCGCCGACGATGAGCGACAGGTTGACGAAGCCGAGCGCCGTGAGGTGGTAGAGCGGGCACACGGCGAGGTGCACGTCCCCCGCGCGCATCGGGGTCGCGCCGATGGCCCCGAGCGCCGGCAGGACGACGCCGCCGCCGAAGCCGCGCACCGCGCCCTTCGGCTTGCCGGTGGTGCCGGACGTGTACATCACCACCGCGGCGCGCTCGCTCCGATCCGGCGAGGCGCCCCGCTCGGCGGCGAGATCGTCGAACGCGGCGAGGAGGTCGTCGAGGTGCGAGAAGCCCGGGGCGCGCTCGCCGATCGCGATCATCTCCTCGCGCGGGATCCCCTCGAGCCGCGGCGCGGCCTCGCGGATGACGCCGGCGATGTCGGAGTCGAACAGGAGCAGGCGCGCCCCAGAGTGGCCGGCGAGGTAGGCGAGCTCCGCGGGGGTCGATCGCCACGAGGCCGCCACGACGGACGCGCCGACGCGGGCCAGCGCGACCTGGCACATCAGGAACTCGGGGCGGTTCTTGAGCGCGAGCAGCACGGTGACGCCCGGGCCGACGCCGCGCCGGTCGAGCGCGCAGCCCAGCCGATCGATGACCTCGTTCAGCGCGAAGAAGGAGTAGACCCGATCCTCGGCCGGGGGCCCCGCGCCTCGCTCCGCCGCGCGGGGCGCGAGGCTCAGCGGCTCGATCACCGCGATCCGGTGCGGGCTGTTCTCGGCGTGGAAACGGAACAGGAGCGACGGGTTCGCCTTGCCTCTCGCGAGCTCGCGCGCGAGCACCTTGAGCCCCGGCCAACGCAGCGCGGCGAGCAGCCCCGCCTGCGTCACCGCCCGCCCGGCGGCGAGCGCCGCGTCGATCGTGCCTCGCCCGCTCGCCAGCGCGGCCCTGACCCCTTCGAGTCGCATGGCCGGCGACTTTACTCTGGCCCGCATTGGCCCGCATGCGCCGTGGTAGGGTGGGTCCCGTGACGGAAGCTGACCGCCGCTCAGCCCAGCGTGCCGCGATCGAGCTGAGCGTAGAGTACAAACGGCTCAACACGTTCTTCGCCGACTACACGCGCAACATCTCGAAAGGCGGGACGTTCATCCGGACGGATCGCCCGCTCGCTATCGGCACCGAGTTCGTGTTCGCCCTCTCGATCCGGAACCTGGCCGAGCCGCTCCGCCTTCGCGGGCGGGTGAAGTGGATCGTCACGACCGCCGAGGCGACGGAGTCGGCTCCGGCGGGGATGGGGATCGAGTTCCAGTACGCGAGCGAGGCGGAGCGCGCCGCCACCGAGGCGGTGGTCGAGCAGCTGATGATGAGCGAGCTCGGCGAGACGCTCGCCTCCAAGCTGCTCGGCCGCAAGCTCGGCGACGGCTCGCGGTAGCGCCTCCGAGGGGTGCGCTCACGCTCCCCCCGTGTACACTGGCTCGCAATGTCGCTGCCGCCCCTGTTCCCTCGGCGCCGTCTCGCTCGGGGTCTCGCCGCGCTCACCCTCGTGCTCTCTTCCGTCGCCTGCGGGGCCTCCAGCTCGCCGGGGGCGAAGGGGCCGCCAGGCGCCGAGGGCCGCGTAACTGCCGTCGAGGTCCGCGACGCCGATTTCTCCGCCAGCCTGTTCACGATCGTGCGCGACGGCAAGCAGAGCCCGCAGCGCACGGGCCTGCTCATCGGCGTGGTCCGCAGGCAGCTCGCGCACGCCGCCGGGCGCTTCAACGCAGGTCAGCCCGACCGGGCCGTCGAGAGCGTCCTGGGCGCGCTCTCCCTCGTCCGTCCCGGCGAGGGGCGCGCCGAGATGATCGACGCCGTGGGCGAGCGCGCCATCGCCGGCGCGATCGAGCGGCTCAGCCCGCGCGGCGACGAGGGGCGGGTGCGGGCCCTCATGGAGCTCCGCTCCGCCGCGCTGCCGAGCGGGAGCCGGGCCCGCGCCGAGAGCGACGAGCACCTCGCCGCGCTCGAGCAGTGGATGAAGGAGACGCGCACCGGCGGGCCGCTCGAGCAGCTCGGCGCGGATCAGCGCGCGGCCGTCGCGCGCGCCCTCGTCGACGGCCGCGCGGAGTCGATCCAGCGCGCGGCCGCCGCCACCGTGGCGTGGATCGATCGGGCGATCGAGTTCAACATCGAGTACCGGCAGGGCGGCGCGAGGCCGGAGCGCGAGGAGGCGGTCGAGGCGGCGCGCGCGCTCGAGTCGGGCGGCGCGAGCCTGGCGGCGCTGTTCCTCCGCTTCGGCGACGCGAAGGGCGCGATCGAGCAGATCGACCGCACGAGCGTGCGCCGGGTGATCCCGCCCGGCCTGTACCAGCGGCTCAAGGCCGCCGCCTCCGACGACGACGCGGTCTCGTGGCAGGCGCTCGCCGCCGCCTTCGCGCAGCACGAGGCGCAGGAGCGCGACGCCGAGACCGGGATGCGGCAGGACCTGCTCGACGGGGCGATCTGGGGCGCGGCCCTCGAGGCCTACCGGCGCGATCCGCAGAACTACGACAGCGCCACGCTCCTCTCCCAGGTGATGATCCGCCTCGGCATGTCCGAGGCGACGCCGCTCGTGATCGCCGGCGCGCTCGGCGACAGGCCGAGCCCGGGCGCGCTCGGGGCCGCGCTCGGGCTCGTGCTGAGCGCGCTCTCGGAGGAGGCGTCGAACGACGATTTCGACGCGGCCCGGCGCACCTACAGCGCGGCGGGGCCGCTGCTCGTGCTCGCCGATCGGGCGGCGCGCGGCGGGGGCGCGCTCGATCCGTCGGGCGCCCGCGTCCGTTCTCTCATGGCGTCGCTCGAGCTGCGCGCCGGCAACCTCGTGGCCGCGCTGCCGCTGCTCCGCGCGGCGACGGCGGCCGAGCCGACGGTCAACGGGCTCACGGTGCTCGCGATGGCCGAGCGGCAGTCCGGCGAGCCCCAGGCGGCGCTCGAGGACGTGCGGCGCGCGCTGGGAGCGCCGGACGCGCGCAGCGCCCCGCTCGAGATCATCCAGGCGCACCTGCTCGCCTTCGAGCTCCACCGCGACGCCGGCACGCAGGACCGGGCGAAGGAGTCGCTCGACGCCGCGCTCGCCGCCGCGCTCGACACCCGGCAGCGCGCCCGGGATCCCGGCGCCAAGGCGCGGACGGAGCGGCTGCTCGGGCGCATCCTCGACGGTTATGGCGACGAGAAGGGCGCGACCCGGGCGTACGATCGGGCGTTCGCCCTGGTGGCGGCCGAGCCGCCGCAGCTCGGCGCCACGATGCTCGACGCCGTGGGGCGCGCGCTCGTGGAGCGCGATCTCCCCGCCGCGCGGCGGGCGCTGAAGCGCGGCCTCGAGGCGAACGTGGACGAGGACGATCTCATCTACGGCGGGCTCTGGGTCCTTCTGCTGGAGCGCTCCCTCGGCGTCGCGACCGACGGCACCGCGGGCCGCGCGCTGGACAGCGCGACGAGCCGCGCGTCATGGACGGGAAAGCTCGCGGCCTGGGCGAACGGTGGGCTCAGCGACGCGGATCTCGGCAGGCTCGCCCGGAGCGCGGCGCAGCGGGTGGAGGCGCAATTTTACACCGCGATGGCCAGGAAGGCGGCGGGGGATGCCGGCGCGGACGAGCGGCTCCGCGCGGTGTCGAAGAGCCCCGTGATCGACCTGCTCGAGGTGCACCTCGCGCGCGAGATGCTGGCGCCCGCGCTGCACCTCGATCCGCCCCGCAACGCGGGCCTTCCGTAGAACGCGCCAGCGATCGCGCGCGGGATGGAGATGACCGGCGCCGGATGTGCGATACGGTCTCCGCTGGTCAGGTGGCGAGTGGGTCGGATGACCAGCGCGTGACGCCGCGCGCGCGACGCGGAGCGCGAATCGCGCGCGGAAGGAATAAAGGGCTTCCACGCGCGCGCCTTGTCGTTCGATCATCGATGAATGTCCGATGACCGGATCGATCCGCTCGAGAAGCTCGCCGCCGCTCACCGGAGCCTGGAAGAGAACCTGAACGATCTCGCGCGCGCCGCGCGCGCGCTCAGCGATCCCCGCGGGCGCGCCGCCGCGCTCGAGGGTCTCTCCAGCGTGGTGGCCTACTTCGAGCGGTCGATGAGCCGGCATCGCGAGGACGAGGAGCGCTCGCTGTACCCGCGGCTCGCGGTGCTCGAGGCGATCGCGCCGACCCTCGATCGCCTCCGGCAGGAGCACAAGGCGCAGCAGCGCGCGATCGACGCGCTGCGCGCCGCGATCGAGAGAGACGGCGGCCCCGAGGCCGTGGAGGCGATCCCCCAGCTCATCGAGGACCTGCGCGCTGCGCACCAGCGCCATGTGGAGAGCGAGGAGCAGGAGGTATTTCCGGCCGCCCGCCGGTTCCTGCAGGCCTCGGCCAAGCAGGGGATCTGGAACGAGATGGAGACGCGCCGAGGGCGCGGCGGGCAAGGCAACCCGGCCAAGGGCATCAGCGGGCGCCCCTACCGCCCCGGCGGGATGCGCAGGGGCCCGTAGGCCCGCCCCGGGGGACGCGCCGCGGGCGAGGCCGCTCGGCGCGGCCGACGGGAGACCGTTCCTAGAATTGCTCCTCGCGCGCGCGCTCGAGCGCGGCGCGCAGGTAGTTCTGCGCTCGAAGCGTGTACGCCCCGTCGGGGTGCTGCTCCAGGTGGCTGCGGAACGCCTCCGCCGATTGCATGAAGCTCCCCAGCCGATAGAGGGTGACGCCGCGGGCGAGGTGCCTGGGATAGGAGGGGTCGAGCGCGGCGAGCTCGTCGATCTTCTTCAGGCGATACTGCTCCCCGGCGCGCCGCGCCTCCGCGGCGCGGAGCGCCGCCGCGGGCGAGCGCGGCCCCGACCCGCCCGCCTGCGCAAGGCGCGCCGCCGTCTCCTCGTCGGGAGGAGCCGGGAGGGTCTGCGCGCTCCTCGCGGCGACGAGCGGGCGCGCGAGCAAGAACTTGAACAGCGCGCGCTCTTCGTCGAGCCCCGGGGCGAACGGAGCTCGCTCGACGCCGACGATGGCGCTCCAGCGCTTCTTGAAGAGCACACCGAGCACGACGCCATCCATGGCGACGCGGCGGGCCCCCTCCCCGCCGCCGCGCTGCGCCGCGTCCCCCTGCCCCAGCCAGCCGTTTCGGCGGAGCAGCCCGAGGAAGTCGCCGCCGAGCTCGCGGAGCTCGTCGGACTCCTCGCCGGTCGCCTCGAAGCGGCGCACCTCGCGGACGAACGCCCTCAGCTGGTAGGCGCGCAGCCGGAGCACCGCTTCGTCCCCCTGGGCGAGCGCGCGGCCCACGGCGTCGATCACGCGCGCGCGCGCGGCGAGGAGCTCGGCCTCGGTGTGATCCGCGTCGGCGTCCACGAGCCCGAACGCGCGGACGGCGGAGCCGAGCTCGCGCACCTCGGCGTCGAGCCCGAGCTCCTCGGCCTCGCGGGCGCGGGTGATGTCCGTGTCTCGCACACGCGCGAGGGCTCGCGCGTCGGTGAGCGGCAGCGGCAGCTCGGCCGGCTCGACCGACCGCGGCACAGCGAGGATCGCCGCGGAGCCCGCGATGAACACGGCCACGAGCCCCGGCTCCCAGCCCTCGAGGTGCCGCTTCCAGCCGCGGCGCGCCTCCGCGTCGACCTTCGTGGACGACGCGACCCCGACCGCGGGGGTGCTGCTGCCGCTGTTGTTCGATCGGCTCGAGCGACTCGTGCGGCTCGAGCGACTCGAGCGACTCGAAGAAGAACTCGAGCGCGGCTCCCGGCGCTTGACAGCGACGCTCTCGGCTCGCGACATTGATCGTCTCCTCTGCGCTCCAGAATACCCCACGCGGCGCGCCTCAGCGCCGCGCAGCTAGCCAGCGAGGAACGTGCGAGATCACCGGAAGCACCCGCGCAAGCAAATCGAGCTCTCGATCGCGTTCCGGATCGGTGACGGCCCGCGCGTCGACGCGATATGCCGCGACCTCAGCCTCGGCGGGATGTTCATCGAGACGAGCTCGCCGGCTCCCTTCGGCGCGACCGTCGAGGTTCTGCTGTCCCTGCAAGGCCTGAAGCAGGTCGCCGTGATCCCGTCGGTTGTGCGATGGACCACCCCTGAGGGGATGGGAGTGCAGTTCGGCATGATGGGCGCACGCGAGACCTACGCCCTGACGCAGCTCCTCGGCTCCCTCTAGAGCGGCGCTCAGTCGTCGATGGTCAGCGGGATGTCGAGCTGCCTCGAGCCTCCCGCGAAGCGCCCTCGGTAGAGGCCCTCGGCGCAAGCCTGCAGCGCCGGCCGGAGCGGCGGGTTGAAGCGCAGGGCGGCGACGCTGCCGTCGGGGCGCACGGAGACGTGCAGCGTCGAGACGATCGATCGGCGGACCGAGGACCTGCCGCCCGCGCTCTCCCGCGCGAAGCAGCTCGACAGCAGCGACTGCACGGAGGCCGGCGTGAGCGCCGGCGGGCCAGACGCCTCCTGCGCCTCCGGGACCGGCGGCGCGGCGGCGGGCGGGGGCTCGGTCGTCAGCGGCGACAGCTGCGCCGTCGGCTCGGCGACCGCAGGGGCGGCGGGCTCCTCCGCGCGCGCCACGACCGCCGGGGCCAGAGCGGTTCCGCCCGGCGGACGCGCGCCGACGGCCGGCTGGGGCGGAGCGGGCGCAGGCGCAGGCTCCGGCGGCGCGACCGCGGCGGCGCCGTCCTGCGGCGCGGGGCGCTCGAGGAGGCGCGCCTCGCGGCCGCCGTCGAGCGAGAAGGTGCCGCGCGACGGGCCGACGAGGAGGTGCGCGGTGGTCGCGCCGCGGTACGCCGCAGGGCCGACCGCGACGGTGCCGTGCTCCACGTCGACCTCCACGCGGCCCTCCAGACGGGTCACGGTGAAGAGCGTGCCGTGCACCGCGACGCGGGTGCCGTCCACCTCGACGGCGAACGCCTCGACGAGCCCCTCCTCGGGCGCGCGCGTGACGACGTCGGCGCGCACCGAGCCCCGCTCGAGCGAGATCACGTGGCCGACCCCCGCCGCGCCCAGGGCGCGCACGACGGCGCGGCTGTCCGGCAGGAGCGTCCAGCGCACCGAGCCGACATCGACGAAAGAGACCGCGTGGTCCGCGGACTCGACGGAGTCGCCGGGCCGGAGGGCGCGGAAGTCCAGGTCGCCGGACGCCCGGTCGCCGCCGGCTGCCGCGGGGACCTCGGCGAGATCGCGGGCGCGCGACGGCGCCGACGTCGCCGTGACGGGCGGGGCGGAGCGCCCGGCCGCGAGGACCGCGAACGCGATGGCCGCCGCCGCCGCCGCGAACCCGAGCGCGCGCCCGAGCGGCGAGCGCTGCGGCGGCGCGGCGCGGTGGACCGGAGCGGCCCGCTCGATCCGCGCGAACAGCTCGCGCTCGATGGTCTCCCAGCGCGGCTCGGGCGGCTGCTCGGCGCGGAGCAGCCGCTCCATGTGCTCGCGTGCCCGGTCGTAATGCTCTGCGCCGCTCATGCGTCCTCCGCGTCGACAGCCGATGGATCCGCCGCGGGGTATCCCACGGCGGCGCCCCCCACGGAAACGCGCGCGCGCGCCGCTGCCGGCCCGGCGCCATCCGCCTTGTCCGCGCCGCCCTCGGCCAGCTCGGCGGCGAGCTGGGCGAGCGCGGGCTCGGCGCGCATCATCGCCTCGATCTCGCGGCGCGCATAGAACAGGCGCGTCCGCACCGTCAGGACCGGCGCGCCGACGATCTCCGCGATCTCGTTCGGCGGGATCCCCTCGAGCTCGTGCAGGACGTAGACGACCCGCTTCTTCTCGGGGAGCCGCTCCAGCACCCGCCGAAAGGCGTCGATCCTGCGAGCGCGAGCGGCGTCCTCGTCCGGGAGCATGCCGCGGTCCACCTCGATGTCGGCGCCGAGCTCGCCCACGAACACCGGCCGGCAGCGCGCGGCGCGCCGCGCCATCAGCACGGCGTTGACCGTCACCCGGTGGAGCCACGTCGTGAACTTCGATTGCCCGCGGAAGTCACCCAGGCTCCGGTGCACCTGGATGAACACCTCCTGGATGACGTCCTCGACGTCGGCGGTCGGCCCGAGCATCCTGAAGACGAGGCGCGCGACGTCGCGGCGGTAGCGGCGGAAGATCTCCGCGAACGCCGTCGGGTCGCCGCTCTGGAAGCGGCGGATCCACTCGCCCACGTCGTCGGGCTCGGTCACCTGCGGAAGCCTACCCGCCCCCTCGGCGCTCATGGAGCTCGACGGAGAGACGAGGAGCGCCGGACGACGAGAGCGGTCACCGTCCGCGAACGCGACATCGAGCGGCGCGTGGGCGTCTCTGGCAGCGCACGCGGGCAGGTCGTCGCCACGGCCGTCCGGCGCAGCCGCGTCAGCACGGAAGAACGACCGCGAGAGGTGCACCCACAGCGCCCCCGTCTCGACCGCCACGGTATGCACGGAGGGCTCTGATGCGCCGAGCCGCCCGATCATTCATGGCGCCGCACGGCCGCTCCCCCCAGGGCGGCGGTTACGCCGAACGCAGAAAAGTTGTTCCTTGAGCCACATCGGCGCGACCTTCCGGCGCATGATCTTCATCGCCGTATCGCTGACCGTGGCCCTCGTCGCCGCCGACCTGCTCGATCTGGGCTCCCGCCGCCGCGATCGCGTGTAGCGAGCGCCTTCAGCCCCTGACAAAAAGGAGCCCGGCTGGAGCCCGCGCCGGCCTCAGGCCGACGAGCGCTCCAGCCGGGCGACTCGTGATCGCGGCGCCGTCCGGGTCGTCCCCGTCGGCTTCAGCCCGCGGCCTCGGCCCCCGCCGCGCCGCCCTTCTTGGGCAGGTCGAAGAGCGCCGACAGCTCGACCTTCTCCTGCTTCTTCTGCTCCAGGAGCCGGTTGACCGCGCGAAGAACGCGCGTCTTCGCGGGGCCGCTGATCGGCTTGCCCTTCAGCGCGGCGCTCAGCGTGCGGTCGGTCACGGGACGACCGCTGCGCGGCTTCTTGGCGCTGGCCGCCTCCTTCTTCTTGGCGGCATCCTCGCTGCCACGCGCCAGCCGCTTGGTCAGGCGGATCGCCCGATCCTCCGGCTGCAGCCGCTCGATCTTCGCCGACGCCGCGATGATGCGGCGGGGGTCGATCTTCTTTTCCTTCAAGAAATCTTCGATCTTGGTAGCCATCGTCGTCACTTGCCCCGAAAGGGCGGCGACCCTATCACGCGCGGCGCCGCCGTGCATCTGCGACGTTTGCTCTGCGACGTTGCGCCGCCCTGGGGTAGCTTGTCACGGTGACCCTCCTGCCTGAGCTCGACGAAGCCGCTCGCGTCATTCGTGAACGAATTCCAGCGCCTCCGCGCGTCGGTGTGGTGCTCGGATCAGGGCTCGGCGGCTGGGGCGACGAGCTCGCCGAGCTGGTGAAGGTGCCCTACGCGGACATCCCCGGCATGCCCCGGCCGGCCGTCGCCGGGCACCCCGGCTTCCTCTGCGCCGGCCGCGTCGGGGACGTGCAGGTCGCCTGCCTGCAGGGGCGCGCGCACGTGTACGAGGGGCACCCGCTGGCGAAGGTGGTGTTCGGCGTGCGGGTGCTCGCCCGGCTCGGCTGTCGCGCCGTGCTCCTGACCAACGCGGCCGGCGGAATCAACCCGGGGTTCGCCGCCGGCGATCTCATGCTGCTCACCGATCACCTGAACCTGATGGGAGCGAACCCGCTGGTCGGGCCGAACGACGAGGCGCTCGGCAAGCGCTTCCCCGACATGACCTACGCGCACGATCCCAGGCTGATCGAGCTCGCGAAGACCGCGGCGAGCGACGCGGGCGTCGCCCTGCGCGAGGGGGTCTACGCCGCGCTGCTCGGGCCGACGTACGAGACGCCCGCCGAGATCCGGATGCTGCGCACGCTCGGGGCCGATGCGGTCGGGATGAGCACCGTCCCGGAGATCATCGCGCTCAGGCACATGGGCGTGCCCGCCGCGGCCATCTCGTGCGTCACGAACCTCGCCGCGGGGCTGACCAAGCGCGAGCTCGACCACAAGGAGGTCGAGGAGACCGCCCGGGAGGCGCGCGCCCGGTTCACGGCGCTGCTCTCGGCGTGGGTCCGCCGCGTCGGCGCCGACGTCGCGGCCGGGAGCACGGCGTCGTGAGCCGCCCTCCGCGCGACGCGGGCGACGCGCTCGCCTCGGCCGAAGCGGCGCAGGCGATCGACTGGGACGCGCTCGACCAGGCCGCCCTCGCCGTCCGGACGCGGGCGCACGCGCCGTACTCCAGCTACCGGGTGGGCGCGGCGATCCTCGTGCGATCCGGCCGCGTGTTCACCGGCTGCAACGTCGAGAACGCCTCGTACGGGCTCACCATCTGCGCAGAGCGCTCCGCCATCGTGCAGATGGTCGCGGCCGGCGAGCGCGATCCGATCGCGCTCACCGTCGCCACCAGCGGGCCCGTGCTCGGCAGCCCGTGCGGCATGTGCAGGCAAACCCTCGCGGAGTTCGCCGTGGATTTCCCGATCCGCCTCATCGCCGCCGAGGCCGACGGCGTGGCGCCGCGGACCACCTCGCTGGCGGCGCTGCTCCCCGAGGCGTTCGGGGCGGCCGCGCTCTCGCGCTGATCGCCCCGAGCGCCCTCCAGGGAGCGCCGAGGGCTCACTCGATCGAGAGCGCCTCGGCTTGATCGATCTGCGAGAGCGCCGAGGCGAGCGCCTCCCGCGCGCGCTCGAGCGAGACGCGGTCCTCACCCCACTTCGAGCGCGCCTTCTGGAGGCGGGCGCGCTCGACGGCCAGCTGCTCGGTGAGCTGCTCGCCGTTCGCCCGCAGGGTGTCGCGCTCCTCGGTCCGCTGCGAGAGCTGAGCGCCGAGCTCGCTCCCACGCCGCTCCGCCTCGGCGAGCCGGCCCTGGAGCGCCTCGATGAATTGCGCCCGCTCGGCGAGCTCGCCCAGCAAGCGCTCGCGCTCCGCGGCGGCCGCGGAGAGCTCGCCCGCGCGCTGCTCCAGCTGCCGATCGAGCTCCTGCCTCCGGGCCTCGAGGTCCGCGATCTGGCTGCGCGCTTGCCCGAGCTCCGTGGAGAGCCCGCGGGCGACCTCGTCCAGCTCGCGCCGCTGCGCCGCCCAGGCGGCCTCCCGCTCGGCGGTCTCGGCCTGGTGCGCCGCGCGCGTGTCGGCGAGCGCCTGCGCGTGCGCGGCCTCGAGCTGCGCCTGCCGCTCGGCGGCGCGCGCCTCGAGCTCGGCCACCCGCTTCGCGTGGGCCTGCTCGGCGTCGCGGACGGCCTGCTCGCGCTCCTCGATGAGCTCGCGCTCCCGCGCCGCGAGCTGCGTTGCGAAGCTCTCTCGCGCGGCCTCGAGCGCCCTCGCGTGCTCCTCGGTCTGCTGCGCGATCGCCCGCGCATGCTCCTCGGCCTGCCCCTCGAGGGCGCGCGCGTGCTCGCCCCGCAGCGACTCCAGCGCGCCCGCGTGCTCGCGATCCCGCCGTCCGATCTCGTCCGCGTGCTCGCTCCGGAGCCCCTCGAGGGCGCTCGCGTGCTCGCCCCGCAGCGACTCCAGCGCGGACGCGTGCTCGCCCCGCAGCGACTCCAGCGCGGACGCGTGCTCGGCCTGCTGCTTCTCGATCGCGGCGGCGTGCTCGTCGCGCGCCCCCTGGAGCGCGGCGGCGTGCTCCGCCTGGGCGCGCTCCACGGCGGCGGCGTGCTCGCTCCGCGCCGTGTCCAGCGCGGCGGCGTGCTCCCGGTCGCGCCGCTCCGTCGCGGCCTCGTGCTCGCGCCGCAGCGCCTCGACGGCGGCCTCGTGCTCGCGCCTCGACGCGTCGAGCGCCCCGGCGTGCTCGGCCCGCAGCCCCTCCATGGCCGCGGCGTGATCGGATTTCGCCCCCTCCACCGCCGCCGCATGCTCGGCCCGGAGGCGGTCCAGCGCCGTGGCATGCTCGCCGGTCAGCTTCTCGATGGCGCCGGCGTGCTCGCCGGTCAGCTTCTCGATGGCGGCGCGGTGCTCGGCGGCCTGCTGCTCGCGCCGGGCGGCGTGCTCGGCGTTGAGCCGCTCCACCTCCGCCCGGTGCGCCGCGGCCGCCTGCTCGAAGCGCTCGCGCTCCGCCTGCGCGCTCTCCTCGAGCTCGCGCTGCGCCGAGGCCTCGACGGCCGCGATCGCTTGCGTCTTCTCGTCCGTCGCCGCGCGCAGCGCCTCCGTGTGCGCCGCCTCCGCGTCCATCAGCGCCTGCCGGGCCGACGAGAGATCGGCGTCGCGGGCCGCGATCTGCCCCTGCAGCTTCTCCGCGCGCGCCTTGAAGTCGTCCGCGCGCTTCGCGGCGAGCTCCTTGTCCGCGCGGAGCGACGCGACCTGTCCGTCGAGGTCCTCGCTCGCGCGCTCGAGCTCCAGGATCCTGTCGACCTGATCGGCCTTCTCCCGCTCGAGCGACAGCGACTGATCCCGGAGCTCCAGCAGCTCCTTGTCCTTGCGCGACATCTGGTCGCGGAGCGCGAGGATCTCTTTGTCCTTCTTGTTGAGCGCCTCGCGCAGATCCAAAAACTCGCGGCTCGACACGCCGCCAGGCCTGGAGCCGGCGCCGGAGCCGGACGCGAGCTTCACCTTGAGCTCGTCGAGCTCGCGCCGCAGGCGGGCCGCCTCCTGGCTGCCGTCGTTCGCCGAGGAGAGCTCGCCCTCGAGGCGGAGCGAGGTCGCGCGCGCAGCCGCGACTTCCTTGGTGAGGCGGACGATCTCTCCCTTGGACCTGTCCAGCTCGCCACGCAAGCGCTCGATCTCGGCCGCGTCGGCGTCGGAGCGAGGCGGCGCGGGCGGCGCAGGGGTCAGCCGCCCGCGCTCGGAGATCGGAGCACGGTACGCGGCCCCGCGCTCGGAGACCGGAGCACGGTACGCGGCCCCGCGCTCGGAGACCGGAGCACGGTACGCGGCCACCGGCGACGAGCTCACGGGCGGCGGCGCCGAGGCCGGCACGGGCGTCTTCGTGGGCGCCAGCGTGCGAGACGACGGCGCGACCGAGGGCCTGACGTCGGTGCGCTCCTCCTCCTCGTCGCGGATCAGCCGGGTGAACGCGCCGCCGATGAACTCCTCGATGTCCTCGTCCGACTTGCGGGCGTCCGACCGCGCCGCGGCGCCCTGCGGGGGCCTCGGCGGAGCTGACGCCCGGGCGCGATCCTGCGCAGCGGCGGCAGGGGGCGCCGACGGCACGGCAGACGGCGTGGCGGCAGGCGGCGGCGCCGCGGACGTCGGCCTCGGCGCGGCAGACGGCGGCGCCGCGGACGGCGGCCTCGGCACGGGCGGCGGCGGTACCGCGGACGGCGTGGCGGCGGCAGGCGGCGGCGGCGCCGCGGACGGCGGCCTCGGCACGGGCGGCGGGACCGACGGCGCAACGACGGGAGGAGGCGCGACGCTCCCGGGCGCGCCGCCCGAGCCCACGGCGGCCGTGATGATCGTGGGATCGCCGGAGTCCTCGTCGATGTCGGCCTCGAGCACCTCGGCCTCATCGATCATGATCGGATCGGCCTCCGCGTCGTCCCCGTCGATCGGCACGTAGGTGCGGATGTGCTCGAGGAGCTCGCCGAACGCGATCGGCTTGTGGATGTAGTCCTCCGCGCGCGTCCTGAGCTTGCGGTGCTGCTCGAACGTCTCTTCGCTCGACTCGCTCGACATGATGACGAGCGGGACGTCCTTGAGCTGCACGTCCTTCTTGAGCTTGTTGCAGACCGAGAAGCCGTTCATGCGCGGCAGCTCGATCGACAGCAGGATGAGGTCGGGGCGCTCGGCCGCGGCCGCCTGCAGGCCGACGTTGCCGTCGTCGACCACCTGAACGGTGCAGCCGAGGCGGCCCAATTCCGTGCGGAGCTCCCCGGCAAACGCCGGATCGCTCTCAAATACGAGGACTTTCGTCATGTTCCGGGGTGTGCGCGGGTTCGGAGGGGAAACCAAGATATCGGCCCCCTTCAACGAGTGTCAAACACGAGGCTGGCGGCGCAGCTCAGATCGCGCGGCCGCCGTCCGCCTGCCAATCCTGCCGACGGGGCGCTGAGCGGAAATCGCCCGGCCCGGGGGCGATACCGCACAATCCTACATAACTCTTGCCGAGGAGCAGGGAGACAGCGGAAGACCCGCGCGCCCGCCGATCAGGGCGCGACGAAGTGGCCGGGCGCCTCGTCTCCGAAGCACAGCCCCATCTCACGGGCCGTGACGACCGTGTCCGAGTCGAGCGGCACCGTCTTCGTCTTGCCGGCGACCTCCTCGAGGGGGACGAGCTCGATCCGGTTCGAGCGCAGCGCCACCATTCCGCTGCCGCAGTCCTCGACGAGGCAGCGCGCCGCGGCCGCGCCGAAGCGGAGGGCGAGCAAGCGATCCGCCGTCGTGGGTCCGCCGCCCCGCTGGAGGTGGCCGAGCACCATCGAGCGCGCTTCCTTGCCGGTGCGGGCCGCGAGCTCCTTGGCCACGCGCTCGGCCACGCCCCCGAGCACGGCGGTGCGGCGGAACGCGTCGCCCGCGTCCTTGATGATCAGCTCACCCCCTTGCGCGCACGCCCCCTCGGCCGCCACGACGATGGAGAAGCGGCGCCCGCGCGACTCCCGCAGGCGGATCTTCTCGGCGATCGCCTCGATCCGGAACGGGATCTCCGGGATCAGGATGGCGTCGGCTCCGCCGGCGATCCCGGCGTTGAGCGCGATCCAGCCCGCGTGCCGCCCCATCACCTCCACGACCATGATCCGCTCGTGCGCCTCGGTCGTGGTGTGGAGCCGGTCGAGCGCCTCGGTCGCGATGGAGACCGCCGTGTCGAAGCCGAACGTGAGGTCCGTACAGCAGACGTCGTTGTCGATCGTCTTCGGTACGCCGATGACGAGGGGCAGCCCGCGCTGGAGCAGCTCGTGCGCGATCCGCATGGAGCCGTCTCCGCCCACCGAGATGAGCGCGTCGAACCCCTCCGCGCGGAACCGCCGCACGAGATCCTCGGATCGATCCCGCGGCACGAGCCCGTGCTCGCCAGGCGTCGGGTAGTGGAACGGATCGCCGCGGTTCGCGGTGCCCAGGATGGTGCCCCCGAGGTGCGCGATGCCCCGGACCCGCTCGCGATCCAGGCGGATGAGCCCGTCCGGAGCGTCGTCGAGCAACCCGCGGTACCCTTGCCGGATCCCCCACACCTCCCAGCCACGCTCGAGCGCGCCGAGCGTGGCCGCGCGGATCACAGCGTTGAGCCCCGGCGCGTCGCCTCCGCCGGTACTGATAGCGATCTTTCGTGCCGCCATGAGGCTTGCAGGATCGCGAGCCGCCCCCGGCGACGCAATAGACATCTCCTCGACCTGACCTCGAAAGGCACACATGCGCGTGGCGATGCGACGGAGCGACGGCGGCGATCGCGACCCGCTGGACGAGCCCGGGGAGCGCGGCGAGCGAGGAGCGCCTGCGCGAAGCGGCCTTCGCACCCAGCGCGCGTGCGCCGTGTGGTCGGGGCCGCCACGGGAGGGGTGTCGATCCGGAGGAGCGCAGGCATGACGGTCGCGAGCGCCGGCGACAGGGTATAGGGGCGTGCGCATGCGATCACCCCGGCTGCGTGCCCCTGTATGAACCGCGCCACCCTGATCCGAGGCATCCAGGTCATCGTCACGCTGACGCTCGCGTCGTTCGCTTACGTCCTCTACAGCGAGATCCACGACAAGCAGGCGAGCCTCGCCGCCGCGTTCGCGCATGTGCGCCCGGGCTGGCTGCTCGTCGGCGCCGTGCTGGCGCTGCAAGAGGGCGTGTTCGGAGGCCTCAGGATCTGGACCCTCGGGCGCGTCCTCTGGCCCGAGCTCCGCGTCCGCACCGCGGTGACCTCGGAGTTCGTGCTGATGTTCTGCGCCGGGGTGACCCCCGGACAGGCCGGCGCGGCGCCGTCGCAGGCCGCCGTGCTCGTGCACGGCGGCATGCGGCTCGTCGACGTGGCCACGGCGGAGCTGCTCACCGCCTCGTGCACGATCACCTTCTTCCTCCTGTCCGCCGTGGCCATCTTCGCGCTGCAGCAGGGCGGGATGCTTGTCGTGCCGGCGGGCCCGCAGATCGAGTGGCTGCTCCTCTTCACCGTCGTGATGTTCGGCTCGGCCCTCGTCGCGCTCATCGCCGCGGCGGCGTACCCGCCGCTCCTCAAGGGGATCGTCCGCGCGCTGTCGGTGCCGCTCGGGACGCTCCTGCGCGCCGCCCTGCTGGGCGCCCGGCGCGTGCCCCGGCTGCGGGCCCGCGCCGAGGCCGCGCTCGCCGCCCCCGGCGCCACGACCGCGCGCCTGCTGCTGGGCGTGGACGAGTTCCACCACGGCTTCCGCATCTACATGCGCCGCGGCAAGCGCGCCTACGCCGCCGCGCTGCTGCTCACGTTCGGCTTCTTCTGCTCGCGGTTCGCCGTCGCCTACTTCATCCTGCTCGGGCTCGGCATTCCGACCTCGCCCTCGACGTTCGTCTCAGTAGGCCCGCCGATCGTGCAGGTCGTCCTGATCCAGACGCTGCTCAACTTCGCGCTCTACATGACCCCCACGCCCGGCGCGAGCGGCGTCGCCGAGCTCGGCTCGAACGCGCTCATGTCGCCCTGGGTCCACGGCGCGTTCGTGGTGCCGTACGTCGTCCTCTGGCGGGTGCTCACCCTGTTCCTCTGCATGTTCGTCGGGGGGGTCTACGTCTTCCGCTACCTCGGCACCGACGTGCTCGAGGAGCGCGTGAAGCAGACGGAGGCGGAGAAGCGCGCGCTCGCGGAGGCGGCGCGCGCCGCGAAGGCGCCGCTGGGTGGAGAGGACACCACCGACCGGCAGCAAGGCGTGGGGTGACGCGGGAATGCGGTGACGCGGAACGGGGTGGCGCGGGAACGGGGTGACGCGGGAACGGGGTGACGCGGGAATGGCGTGACGCGGTCGGCGCGGCTGGCGCAGGCCGGCTCGCGAGAGCCGCGCCAGCCACGCCCGGCGCAGGATCAGCGCGCGGAGATCGGCACGGCCGCGAACTGGACGAGCTTCCCGCGCCGCACCTTGAGGAGGGCGACGGAACCGTCCTTGAGCTTGGCGATGGCCGCCCGGAGGCCGGCGACGTCCTTCACCGGGGCGCCGTTCACCTCGAGGATCACGTCGCCCACCTCGATCTCCTGGACGTTGCTGCCCGAGGCGAACCCGTCGACCCGCACGCCGCCGCCCGGGACCTCGGAGACCTGGATGCCGAGCTTCTCGGCGCTCAGCTGGCGCTCGGGTCGGGCGCCCTGGTTCGGCCGCGCGCGGCCCGCGGCGTCGCCCTCCTCATCCTGGAGCGCGTCCAGCTTGGCCACGACCTGCTGCTGCTTCTGGGCGCGCACAAGCGTCACCGCGATCTCCGAGCCAGGCGCGTTGCGCGCCACGTTGCGCCGCAGCTCCTCGGCGTGGTGGATGGGCACGCCGTTCACGTTCACGATCACGTCGCCCGGCTTGATGCCGGCGCGCGCGGCCGCGCCGCCCGGCTCGACCTCGGCGACGAGCGCGCCCCGAGGCCCGTCGAGCTGGAGCGCCGCGGCGAGATCGCGCGTGACGGGCTGGAACAGGAGGCCGAGCTTGCCGCGCTCGACGAAGCCCTTCTCGCGGAGCTGCGGGAGCACGTCCTTCAGCGCGTCGATCGGGATCGCGAAGCCGATCCCGTTCGCGCCCGCCCGGATCGCGGTGTTGATGCCCACGACCTCGCCCCGCCAGTTGAACAGCGGGCCGCCGCTGTTGCCCGGGTTGATCGACGCGTCGGTCTGGATGAAGTCGTCGTACGGCCCCGCGCCGATCGCGCGCGCCTTCGCGCTGACGATGCCGAGCGTGACCGTGTGGCCGAGCCCGAAGGGGTTGCCGACCGCGAGCACGTGCTCGCCGACCCGCAGCTGCTCGCTCGCCCCGAGCGGCGCCACAGGCAGGCCGCTCGCGCCCTTCAGGCGGAGGAGCGCGAGATCGAGCTTGGGATCGCGGCCGACGACCTCGGCCTCGAACTCCCGCTCGTCGGCGAGCCGCACGCGGACGCCGGACGCGTCGTGGATGACGTGCTCGTTCGTCACGACGTAGCCGCTCGGGTCGATGATGAAGCCGGTCCCGAGCGCCGTCTGCGTCGGCTGCTGGCCCCGCGGGTTGAGCCGTCCGCCGCCTTGCGGACCGAAGAAGAACTGGAAGGGGTCGAGCCCCTCGGGCCCCTTGACCTCATGCGTCGTCGTGATGTTGACGACCATCGGCTTGACCCGCTCTGACAGGGCGGCGACATCGAAGGTGGCCGGCACCGGCGCCGTCGTCGGCGGGAGCGTCACGGTCCCGACCGGCGGCGCCGCGGCCTGCGGCGAGGCGGCGGCCTGGGTGGAGGGAGGCGTGGCGTGGGCCTGTTGACCGCAACCGCCGATGGCCAGCGCCGCCGCCGTGAGCAGCGCGAGGGCCGAAGCGCGAGGGCGATAGGAAACCGCTTGAATCATGAAATCTCCGTCGGGCAGTCGAAGGGTCCCGTCTTGCCATCGACGAACATGGGACCGACTGCGTTCATTCCGCCGCACCAATAACGCCGCGGCCTCGGCTGACAAGAGCGCTCTTCTCGGCCCGCGCAAGCGGGCGCCGCGCCTGCCTGCCCGTCCGTAACGGCACGCGCGGCACGCGCGGCACGCACGGCACGTAGCAGCGCGGCGGTGTCCGTCGAGATTTGAGCCGCGCGCTCGGCAAGGCTGCTAGGGTGCGCGCTCCTGGAGGCGAGCGATGGCGAGCGATGAGGGTCTGCTGCGAGGGCGCAAGATCGGGTTTCTTGGCGGCGGAAACATGGCCGAGGCGCTCATCCGCGGCCTCGTCCAGGGGGGCGCCGTGGGCCCGGAGCAGATCCGCGCGAGCGATCTCAAGAGCGAGCGGCTCTCCTTTCTTCACGGGCGCTACGGCATCGAGACCACCGAGGACAACGACGCGCTCTGCCGGTGGGCCGACGTCCTCGTCATCGCCGTCAAGCCGCAGATCGTCGATCGCATTCTCGCCCCCATCTCGTCGGGGCTCGGCCGCTCGGACGTCGTGATCTCGGTGGCGGCCGGCGTGCCGATCGACGCCATCGAGGCGCGCCTGCCCGAGGGAGCGCGCGTCATCCGCAGCATGCCGAACACCGCGGCGATCGCGCTCGCCGGCGCCACGGCGATCGCCGCCGGCAGCCACGCCACGAGCGACGACGTCGAGATCGCGCGAACCCTGTTCCAGGCGGTCGGCCGCGTCGTCGTGCTCGACGAGTCGCTGCTCGACGCGGTGACCGGCCTGTCGGGCAGCGGCCCCGCCTACGTCATGCTGATGATCGAGGCGCTCGCGGACGGCGGCGTGAAGGTCGGCCTCGGCCGGGACGCGGCGCTGCTGCTCGCGGCGCAGACGGTGTACGGCGCCGCCAAGCTCCAGCTCGAGACCGGCGAGCACCCCGGCCGCCTGAAGGACATGGTGACGAGCCCCGGCGGCACGGCCATCGCGGGGCTCCACACGCTGGAGGCAGGCGGCCTCCGCCGCACCTTGATCGACGCGGTCGAGGCGGCGTCCAACCGCTCGGCCGAGCTTGGCGCCCAGATGGCGCAGAAGCTCCGCCGCACCTGAACCCGACGAGGAGCGGGCCTGTCCCCGACTGCTGACCACGAGCCAGGGGGGGAGCAGCCGCGCCACGCGCGGTGTCACCGCCGGAGCTCGGCCTTGAAAGCACAGGGCACGTCGCTCCATGACGTGCATTCGCGCCATCCGTTCTCCGACCTCAGGTGTTGGCGTTCGGCCGGCTCTTGACTATGTTCGCCGCGTCGCAGCGGGACAGGCGATCGCCGGCGGACGGGGAAACCCGGCCGCGGGAGGAAAGTCCGAGCTCCGCAGGGCAGGGTGCCGGGTAACGCCCGGTGAGAGCGATCTCGAGGAAAGTGCAACAGAGAACAGACCGCCGCGCCGCGCGCTTCGCGAGGGCAACGAGCCTCCAGCCCGGATGGGCCGGGCTCCGCGCCTCCGCAGGCGCGCCGCGCGGCAAGGGTGAAACGGCGGGGTAAGAGCCCACCGCGCCCTTGGCAACAAGGGCGGCATGGCAAACCCCACCTGGAGCAAGGCCGCGTAGGGAGGCGTCCGCGACGGCGACAGCCGCCGCGGCAAGGGCTGCCCGCCCCAGGCCTCCGGGTTGGCTGCTTGAGGCGCGCGGCGACGCGCGTCCTAGAGGAATGATCGCCGGCGCGAGGGGGGCGACTCCCCGCGCAACAGAACTCGGCTTACGTCTCCTGCGACCACGAAGCTCCGCCCCGGCGGGGCTTCGTGCTTTTGTGCTCGCCCGCCGCTCACCTGTGGCAAGTCGCTACGCCGCCAGCGGCTGGAGGCGGTCGCGCAGCTTCTTCTTGGCGCGCGCCTCGAGCTGCCGGGCCCGCTCGCGCGACACGCCCAGGCGACGCCCGATCTCGGCGAGCGACAGCTCCTCCTCGGGATCCGCCATCATCCGGGTCTCGACGATGTACCGCTCGCGCGGGTCCAGGTTCTCCACTGCCTGCGTCAGCCGCTCCCGGAGCAGGGCCCCCTCCTCCGCGCGCGAGAAGCGCTCCTCCTGGTCCTGATCGTCCGCGGGCAGCGTGTCGACGAGCGACCGGGCGCCGTCCTCGAACACCTTCGTGTCGAGCGAGACGTCCCGGGCCTCCAGCCGGTGAGCCATCTCCAGCACCTTCTCCGCGGGCGCGCCGAACTTCTCGGCCAGCAGCCGATCTCCCTCCTCCCCCTCGCCCACGAGGCCCGCGATGCGCGCCCGCTCCCGCCTCAACCGGAAGAACATCTTCGAGCGGAGCGGGCCCGAGCCCACGCCGACCAGGCTCCAGGAGTGGATGACGTGGTTCAGGATGTACGCCCGGATCCAGTAGGCCGCGTAGGTCACGAAGCGGTTTCCGCGGTCCGGGTCGTACTTGCGGATCGCGTGGACGATCCCGAAGTTCCCCTCGGCGATGAGGTCGGCGAGCGGGATCCCGTAACGCCGGTAGCTGATCGCTATCGAGACAACATGCCTCAGGTTTGCGAGCGCGAGCGCGGCTGCGGCCTGCTCGTCGCCGTGGTCCCGCCACCGTCGAGCGAGCTCGACTTCTTCCTCGCGCGACAGCTCCGGGATCTGCCGAACATGCGTGATGTAGCGCGAAACCGCGCTGGCCTGATCTCGGGACGTTTGCACAGGGTTTCCTTCGAGGTCCGAAGACCCCGGTTCGGTTGGTGAGGCCGGCCGACGCCGGACCCCGTCTCCTGCTGTCGAGGTCGGCCGGGGCCGGGCCTCGATCGCGTTGATCGCTCCGCCGGCACTTGCCGCCGGAGTGGTTGGTTCGAGATTCCGAAGAGAGCAGCCCACCCAGGCTGCGATGCAGCTGGCATGCCGCCCCGGGCGGGCAGCTTGTACACCATGGCTGCGAAGCGCTGGCGCACGCGCCGGAGGCGCGCCCGAGCGAGGGACGAGCCAAACCGAAGGCGCTAGAGAGCCAGGAAGGCCGCGATGCTCCGGGCAGACGCGCTCACGCGGCCCGTGTGCATCTCGCGTAGGCCGCTCGAGAGACGAGCGGCGCGAGCCAGGACGGAAGCGACGCCCGCGAAGAGAGCGGGCGCGTGTTCAGACGGAACCTGACGGAATCTGACGGAGATCAGACGGAGAACGAGGAGCCGCAGCCGCAGGTGCTCTTCACCGACGGGTTGCTGAACTTGAAGCCCGAGCCGTGGAGGCCTTCCACGTAGTCGATCTCCGTGCCGTCCAGGTACTGGAAGCTCAGCGGGTCGATGAAGAGCTTGATGCCCCTGTCCTCGAACTCCTCGTCGAACTCCGTCGGCTTGTCCTCGAAGTACAGGTCGTACGAGAAGCCGGCGCACCCGCCACCCACGACGCGCAGGCGCAACCCCTGCCCCAGCAGCTCCTCCGCTGTCGCGATCTCCATCACCTTCTCGGCTGCCTTCTGCGTGATCGTGATCATCCTGGAATCTCCTCTGCGTGCTTTGTCGGCGGGGAACGGCGGGTCCTGTCTCTGGGGGGCGCTCGCCCCCGCAGGAAGGTGAACCGTGCGGCGAGCCCGGCCGGCCGTGCCCTGGGGTGGGGTGCTCAGGGCTCGTCAAAGATACGCACCTTCAGCGATATCCGCCAGTGCCTCAGCCGGAGCGGCGTCAGGCGGCGCCCTGGCCGCCCCTTCGCTTGACGCCGGCAGGCAGGCCCGGCAGAACTCAATCTGCTAATCCGGATTGAGAGATTAAACATGAGCAGAGCCACGAACGGAAGCGAACGCCCCGCGCGCCTCGAGGAGATCCTCGAACACCGGATCCTGTGCCTCGACGGCGCGATGGGCACGATGATCCAGCGCTACCGCCTGGGCGAGGCCGACTACCGCGGCGAGCGCTTCCGCGATCACGCGATCGACCTCAAGGGCAACAGCGACCTCCTCGTGCTGACGCGGCCGGACGTCATCTCCGAGATCCACGGCGCGTACCTCGACGCCGGCGCCGACATCATCGAGACGAACACCTTCACGGGCACCTCGATCGCCCAGGCCGACTACCGGCTCGAGTCGCTCGCCTACGAGATCAACCTGACCGCGGCCCAGATCGCCCGGAAGGCGGCCGACGCGTGGACTGCGCGCACGCCCGGCAAGCCGCGCTTCGTCGCGGGCGCGATGGGGCCGACGCCGAAGACGCTGTCGATCTCGCCGAGCGTGAGCGACCCGTCGTTCCGCGCCGTCGGCTTCGACGAGCTGCGGCGGGCGTTCGCGGAGCAGGTGCGCGGGCTCGTCGACGGCGGGGTCGACGTGATCCTCGCGGAGACGTTCCTCGACACGCTGAACATGAAGGCGTGCCTCGTCGCGATGGAGGAGGTCTTCGCGGAGAAGGGGCGGCGCCTGCCGATCCTGCTCAGCGTGACGATCACCGACAGGAGCGGCAGGACGCTCTCCGGCCAGACGATCGACGCCTTCTGGACGAGCGTGGAGCACGCGAGCCCGCTCAGCGTCGGCCTCAACTGCGCCCTCGGCGCGAGCGACATGCGGCCGTACCTCGTGGATCTCGCGAAGCTCGCGCGGGCGCGGGTGAGCTGCTACCCGAACGCGGGCCTCCCCAACGCGTTCGGCGAGTACGACGAGCTCCCGGAGACGACGTCGCGGCTGCTCGCGGAGTTCGCGGAGAGCGGGCTCGTGAACATCGTCGGCGGCTGCTGCGGGACGACGCCGGATCACATCCGCGCGATCGCCCGGGCGACGGCGGATCTGCCGCCGCGGCCCGTGCCCGCGGAGCGCGACGGCTTCGGGCGCTTCGCCGGCCTGGAGACGCTCGTCATCCGCCCCGACACGAACTTCCTGATGATCGGCGAGCGGACCAACGTGACCGGCTCGGCCCGGTTCATGGATCTCATCAAGAAGGGCGACTTCACGACCGCGCTGGAGGTGGCGCTCGATCAGGTGCGCGGCGGGGCGAACCTCCTCGACGTGAACATGGACGAGGGCATGCTCGACTCCGAGCAGGCGATGACGACCTTCCTGAACCTCGTCGCCACCGAGCCCGAGATCGCCCGCATCCCGGTCATGGTCGACAGCTCGAGGTGGTCGGTCATCGAGGCGGGGCTCAAGTGCATCCAGGGCAAGGGGATCGTCAACTCGATAAGCCTCAAGGAGGGGCCCGAGGACTTCCTCGAGAAGGCGCGCGCCGTGCGGCGTTACGGGGCGGGGGTCGTGGTGATGGCCTTCGACGAGATCGGCCAGGCCGAGACGGTGGAGCGCAAGGTCGCGATCTGCCAGCGCGCGTACAGGCTGCTCACCGAGGAGGCGGGCTTCGATCCGCAGGACATCGTCTTCGACCCGAACATCCTCGCGATCGCGACCGGCATCGAGGAACACAGCGATTTCGCGAAGAGCTTCATCGAGGCGACGCGGATCATCAAGGCGACCTGCCCGGGGGCGCGCGTGAGCGGCGGCGTGTCGAACCTGTCGTTCTCGTTCCGCGGGAACAACGTCGTCCGCGAGGCGATGCACTCGGCCTTTTTGTTCCACGCGATCCGGGCCGGAATGGACATGGGCATCGTGAACGCGGGGCAGCTCGCGGTCTACGAGGACATCCCGAGGGACCTGCTCGAGCGGGTGGAGGACGTGATCTTCAACCGGCGCCCGGACGCGACCGAGCGGCTCGTCGAGCTCGCCGAGCAGGTGAAGGGCAAGGGCAAGAAGAAGGAGCTCGACCTCGCCTGGCGCGACGGCCCGGTCGAGGAGCGGCTCTCGCACGCGCTCGTGAAGGGGCTCGTCGACTTCATCGAGGCGGACGTGGAGGAGGCGCGGAGGAAGTACGAGAGGCCGCTCTCCATCATCGAGGGGCCGCTGATGGACGGGATGAAGGTCGTCGGCGAGCTGTTCGGCGCCGGGAAGATGTTCCTGCCGCAGGTGGTGAAGAGCGCCCGCGTGATGAAGCGCGCCGTCGCGCACCTCTTGCCGTTCATGGAGGCCGAGAAGGCCGCCGGGCGCTCGTCGTCGCAGGGGAAGGTCGTGATGGCGACCGTGAAGGGCGACGTGCACGACATCGGCAAGAACATCGTGGGCGTGGTGCTCGGGTGCAACAACTACGAGGTGATCGACCTCGGCGTGATGGTGCACCAGGACAGGATCCTGGAGGCGGCGCTGCGCGAGGAGGCCGACATGATCGGGCTGAGCGGCCTCATCACGCCGTCGCTCGACGAGATGGTCAGCGTGGCGCGCGAGATGGAGCGGCGCGGGATCCGGCTGCCGCTGCTCATCGGCGGGGCGACGACGAGCCGGCAGCACACGGCGGTGAAGATCGCGCCGGAGTTCAGCGGGACGGTGGTGCACGTGCTCGACGCGTCGCGGGCCGTGGGCGTCGTGTCGAGCCTGCTCGATCGGGCGAACCGGCCGGCCTTCGACGCGCAGAACCGGGAGGAGCAGGCCCGGCTGCGCGAGCTCTTCGCGAGGAAGCGGGCGAAGCCGCTCGTGACGCTCGCCGCGGCGGACAGGGGGCGGCTCGAGATCGCGTGGCGGCCGGAGGACATCGCGAGGCCGTCGTTCACGGGGCGCCGCGTGGTGGAGGCGCCGCTCGCGGAGGTCGCGAGGTACATCGACTGGACGTTCTTCTTCACCGCGTGGGAGCTCAGGGGGCCGTTCCCGCAGATCCTGGAGCACCCGCAGTACGGCGAGGCGGCGCGCGAGCTGTTCGATCACGCGCAGAAGGTGCTGCGGCGGATCATCGAGGGTCGCCTGCTCACGGCGCGGGGCGTCTACGGCTTCTGGCCGGCGAGCGGCGAGCAGCGGGACATCGTGCTCTACGCGGACGAGGCGAGGGAGCGGGAGCTCGTCCGGTTCAACATGCTGCGCCAGCAGCAGGTGAAGGGGCAGGGCGGCGCCGAGGAGGACGGAGACGGCGGCGACAAGGCCGCGGGCGGGGTGAGGCCGCACCTGTCGCTCGCCGACTTCGTGGCGCCGCGGGAGCGCGGGCTCGCCGATCACGTCGGCGCGTTCGCGGTGACGGCGGGGCTCGGGCTCGACGAGATCGTGCGCGCGTACGAGAAGGACAGGGACGACTACAGCGCGATCATCGCGAAGGCGCTGGCGGACCGGCTCGCGGAGGCGTTCGCCGAGCTGCTCCACGAGCGCGCGCGCAAGGACTGGGGGTACGGCGCGGGAGAGGCGCTGACGAGCGAGGAGCTCATCGAGGAGAAGTACCGGGGGATCCGGCCGGCGTTCGGGTACCCGGCGTGCCCGGATCACACCGAGAAGCGCAAGCTGTTCGCGCTGCTCGACGCGCCGTCAGTCGGCATCGAGCTGACGGAGAGCTGCGCGATGACGCCGGCGGCGAGCGTCAGCGGCATCTACCTGGCGCACCCGAAGGCGCGGTATTTCATGGTGGGGCGCCTCGGCAGGGATCAGGTCGCGGACTACGCGAAGCGCAAGGGGATGACGGTCGAGGAGGTGGAACGGTGGCTGTCGCCGAACCTGGGGTATGACCCGAAGGCGGCAGTCGAGGGGGAGAGCGCCGTCGTGGCGGCGTGACGACGGGCGGGAGCGGCGATGAGCCCAGGGGCGCACGTTCCAGCAGAGGGGCGGCGATCCGAGCGCGGCAGCGATCCGACGCGGCCCGCGCGACGAGCGTTGTGATAACAAGCTCCCCATGTCCGAAGCCGACTGGTTTGCGCTGAACCGCGCCGCCTGGAACGCGCGCACCCGCGTGCACGTGGCCTCGAAATTCTACGATCTGGGCTCGTTCCGGGCCGGCGCGAGCTCTCTCAAGCCGATCGAGCTCGAGCAGGTCGGCGATGTGCGCGGAAAGACGCTCCTCCACCTGCAGTGCCATTTCGGGCAGGACACGCTCTCCTGGGCGCGGCTGGGCGCCCGCGTCACCGGGCTGGACCTCTCCGACGAGGCCATCACGGCGGCGCGCGGGCTGGCGAAGGAGCTCTCGGTGGACGCGCGCTTCGTCGAGGCCAACGTCTACGACGCCCCCGCGGCCCTCGGCGGCGAGACGTTCGATATCGTCTTCACCTCGTACGGCGTCCTCGGGTGGCTCCCGGACATGACCCGCTGGGCGCGCGCGGCCGCGGCGTGCCTGAAGCCCGGGGGCGTCCTGCACCTCGTCGAGTTCCACCCTCTCGTGTGGACCTTCGACGATGCATTCGAGAAGATCACCTATGCATACGACGGACACGGGGAGCCGATCGTCACCGAGGAGACAGGCACGTACGCCGACAGGAGCGCGCCCGTGGTGCTGAAGGAGGTCGGCTTCAACCACGGGATCGGGACGGTGGTGTCGGCGCTCCTCGACGCGGGCCTCACGCTGGAGCGCCTGAGCGAGCTCGACTGGTCCCCCTACGACATCTTTCCGGACATGGTGGAAGGGCCGCCAGGGCAGTTCCGCATGAAGAAGTTCGAGCGCCGACTGCCGCTCGTCTATGCGCTCGCGGCGCGACGGCGCGTCTGAGAGCGGGGCGAGCCCCTCGCACGCTCAGGGGGTCGCCGTCCTCCGGCCGCGGCGGTCACTTGGCATCACTTGCCGTCACTTGCCATCACGGGCACAGGACGCGCTCGTCCAGGGGGAGGCGCGGGCTGCGCTCCGGGCGCGCGAAGCTGTCGGGCGACCGCAGCACGTCGCCGAGGCGCGTGTCGGCCAGCGCCACGAGCGCGGCCGGCGCGGCGGGCAGCGGTCCGTCGCACGGGATGGACTGCACCATCGCGTAGACCATCGGTCCGCGCTGGAGGAGGCTCTCGTACAGCGCGTGGCCGAAGACGAGCGCCGCGGCCTCGCCCCGCTGCACGGCGTCCCGCACCTCGCCGGCGCAGCGCTCCAGATCGGAGGCATCGCCGAGGAGGGGCGCCTCGCGCGCGTTGTTGTGGAGCAGCAGGAGCCCGCCCTCGTCGAGGAGCGCGAGCCCGTCCAGCTCGCGCGTGCGCGCCGGAGGGAGCGCCTCCGCGCCTGGACGGAGGCGCGCGGCGATCGCCCGGTGCTGGCGCGCATGGAGCTCCGCCTTGGCGCGCGGGAAGGCGCCCCACACCAGCATGTTGAGGAAGTCGTGCCAGTTCCTCGGACGCGTCGGCACGCAGCCCTCGACGTGGATGCGCGCGTCGTAGAGCGCCGAGGGGTCGACGGGCCCGCGCCGCCCGCGCCGACGAGGCCGCGGCTTTTGCTCCGCAAAGCGCACGGGGAACCCCTCGCCGAGCGCCCGGTTGTAGTCCTCGACCGGCGGCCAGCCGGCGCACCCCGCGAACGCCTCGGCCAGAGGGCGGATGGGCCAGTAGAGCCGGCTCTTCTCGTGGAAGAGCGGCTCCCAGGGGACGGGGGTGCTCCCTGGCGCGCCGCTCGGGTGCGGCGCAGCTCGGCCGGCGGCGCTCACGCGGCGCAGCGTAGGAGCACCGCGGCGAGAGCTCAAGCCGCGCGCAAGGCGGCGCCGGGACGCGCTGATCGCGAGGCGGCGGCCACAGGCGGAGACCAGGGCCACCGGCCGCCCGGCAGGCCCGCGGTGGACCAAGCGCAGAGAGCGGGTCAGCAAAGCGCCGGTATCCCGAGACTCCCTGTCTCAACTCACCCAGCTTCCCTGGATATCCATGCTCGCCCTCATGCAGCCATCACGCAACGAGAGATCGCGCCGAGCCTGGCCAAGCCTGGCCAAACCTGGCCAAACCTGGAATGATGGCCGTTCGCCAAGGACGTCGCCGCAGCGGATCTGCCCCCACGCCCGCCGCCCGCGTGTCATCCTGAGATAAAGAGATGGCTCGCCTCGAGGACCGCCTGCCAGAGAACGCCCCCGGCGATTACTTCGTCGACCGGTCGTGCATCGACTGCGACGTATGCCGCCAGCTCGCTCCCTCGGTGTTCGCGCGCTCGCCCGCCGTCGAGCAGAGCGTCGTCGCTCGCCAGCCCGCGACGCCGGACGAGCACCTCCGCGCGGCCATGGCGCTGGTGTCGTGTCCGACCGCCTCCATCGGCACCTCCGCACCGGCGCCGGGGATGGCCGCCGCGACATTCTCCTTCCCCGAGCCGATCGACGAGGATGTCCATTATTGCGGCTATACCGCGTCATCCTCCTTTGGCGCGGCGAGCTATCTCATCCTGCGACCCGAGGGCAACGTGCTCGTCGACTCGCCCCGCGCCGCCAGGCCGCTCATGAAGCGCATCCGCGAGCTCGGCGGCGTCCGGACCCTGGTGCTCACCCACCGCGACGACGTCGCCGATCACCGGATCTTCCGCGACAACTTCGGGTGCGACCGCGTGATCCACGAGGACGACATCGACGACGGAACAGCGCTCGCCGAGGTGAAGATCAAGGGGCTCGACCCGGTGGCCCTCGCGCCCGATCTCACGTTGATCCCCGTCCCGGGCCACACGCGGGGCAGCGTCGCGCTCCTCTTCCGGGACCGATACCTCTTCACCGGGGACCATCTCTTCTTCTCCGGCGAGCTCGGGCGACTCCACGCGTCGCGCGACGTCTGCTGGTATTCCTGGGCGGAGCAGATCCGCTCGATGGAGCGCCTCCTCCAGCACCGGTTCACGTGGGTCCTGCCAGGCCACCTCCGCCGGCACCGCGCTCCCTCCGAGAACGCCATGCGCGCCGAGCTCGCCGAGCTCATCGATCGCATGAAGATGGCGTGACGCGCGGACAGGCCCACGCGCCTCGACGTGCGCGCGCGGGCGCGCGCTCCGGCGAGCGGCCCGCCTCGGGCCGCCGGGCGCCGTGGTACGATCGCGTCCCTGATGACGCCGGACCTCATCGTTCGCGGGTTGCGGGTGGTCACCGGGGGCGCCGTGCGGCCGGCCTCGGTGCACATCCAGGGCGGCACCATCGTCTCCGTCGCCGGCTACGACGAGCTGCCGGAGGGCTGCCCCGTCGTGGACGCTCAGGGCGCGGTGGTGATGCCCGGGCTGGTCGATGCGCACGTTCATATCAACGAGCCCGGGCGGACCGAATGGGAGGGCTTCGAGACGGCGACGCGCGCGGCGGCCGCGGGCGGCGTCACGTCGCTCGTCGACATGCCCCTCAACAGCATCCCGCCGACGACCACGGTCGCGCACCTCGAGAAGAAGGCGCGCGCGGCGGAGGGCCGGTGCCTCGTCGACGTGGGCTTCTGGGGCGGCGCCGTCCCGGGCAACGCGGGAGAGCTCGTCCCGCTGCTCGAGGCCGGCGCGCTCGGCTTCAAGTGCTTCATGGTCGACTCGGGCGTGGCGGAGTTCGGCCACGTCGCCGAGGCGGACCTCAGGGCGGCGCTCGAGGTGCTCGCGGGCACGGGGGCGCCGCTGCTCGTCCACGCCGAGCTCCCCGGCCCCATCGACGCGGCGCGCGCGGCGATCGCCGGCCTGGACCCGCGCACGTACGCCGCCTACCTGCGCTCGCGCCCGCGAGAGGCGGAGGACGAGGCGATCGCCCTGCTCGCGTCGCTCTGCCAGGCGACGGGCGCGGCGGCGCACGTGGTCCACCTCTCGTCGGCCACGGCGCTCGACGTCCTGCGGCGGGCGCGCGACGGCGGCGCCGCGCTGTCCGCCGAGACGACGCCGCACTACCTGCACTTCGCCGCCGAGGAGATCCCGGACGGCGCGACGCCCTTCAAGTGCGCTCCGCCGATCCGGGAGCGGCAGAACCGCGAGGAGCTCTGGGCCGCGCTCGCGGGCGGCCTCATCGATCTCGTCGTCTCCGATCACTCCCCGTGCACCCCCGAGCTCAAGCGGCTCGAAGCCGGCGACTTCGACGCCGCCTGGGGCGGGATCTCGAGCCTGCAGCTCGGCCTGTCGATCGTCTGGACCGACGCCCGCCGCCGGGGCATCCCGCTCGAGCGGCTCGCGGACTGGCTGTGCCGCGGGCCCGCGAGGCTCGCCGGATTGCGCCGCAAGGGGGAGATCGCGCGCGGGTTCGACGCCGATCTGGTGATCTGGGATCCCGACGCGAGCTTCCGGGTCGAGCCGCCGATCCTCCAGCACCGGCACAAGGTGACGCCGTACGCCGGGGAGGAGCTCCACGGCGTCGTGGAGGCCACCTACCTTCGCGGCGAGAAGGTCCATGAGCGCGGGAGCTTCCCCGCGAAGGCGAGAGGGCGATGGCTGAAGCGAGAGGGGTGACGGGGCCGGCGTTCGCGGAGGCGCTCGATCTGGCCTCGGAGCGCCTGGGCGGCGCGGTGCTCGCGGCGAACGACGAGTTCTTCGCGCCGAAGGAGAACCTGCTCAAGGCAGGGAAAGCGGTGTTCCTCGAGCACGAGTACACCGATCGCGGGAAGTGGATGGATGGCTGGGAGACGCGCCGGCGCCGGACTCCCGGGTTCGACTGGTGCCTCGTCCGGCTGGGGCTGCCAGGGATCCTCCGCGGGGTCATCGTCGATACAGCGTTCTTCCGGGGCAATTACCCCGAGCACTGCTCCATCGAGGCGTGCGCGGCGCGGCCCGACGCGCGGGTCGAGGACTTGCTCGACCCACGGACGCACTGGGTCGAGATCCTGCCGCGCTCGCCGCTGGCCGGCGACGCGCAGAACGCGTTCGAGCTGACCAGCGCTTCGCGGTTCACGCACCTCCGCCTGAACATCTACCCGGACGGCGGCGTGGCGCGGCTCCGGGTGCACGGCGACGCCCTCCCCGACGTTCGCCGGCAGGGCCGCCCGGGCGCGGAGATCGACCTCGCGGCCGCGGAGAACGGCGGGCGCGTGCTCTCGTGCAGCGACATGTTCTTCGGGGTGCGCCACAACCTCATCATGCCCGGCCGGGCGGCGAACATGGGAGACGGCTGGGAGACGCGGCGCCGGAGGGGGCCCGGGTACGACTGGGCGCTCGTGGCGCTCGCGGCTCAGGGCGAGATCGCGCGGATCGAGGTCGACACGAACCACTTCAAGGGCAATTACCCCGACAGCTGCATGATCGAGGGGATCGACGCCGCGGGGCGCTCCGCGGCGGAGCTCGCCGGCGCGGGCGAGTGGCGGGAGATCGTGCCGCGGACGAAGCTCCAGGCGCACACGCGTCATCTCTTCGAGGAAGCGCTCCGCGCGACGGGGCCGTTCACGCACGTGCGCCTGAACATCTATCCTGACGGCGGCGTGAGCCGGCTCCGGATCTTCGGCGAGGCGACCCGGAGCGGTGCGGCCGAGCAGCGGCTCCGCTGGCTCAACGCGCTCACGGAGCCGGAGGCCGAGGCGGAGCTCCGCGTGGCGTGCGGCGCGTCGGCGTGGGCGTCGCAGGTGGCGGCGGCGCGCCCGTTCCGCGACGAGGAGCACCTCTCCGCGGCGGCGGCGCAGGCGTTTGCGCGGCTCGCGCCGGAGGACTGGATCGAGGCGTTCCGCGCGCACCCCCGCATCGGAGAGACCAGGCCGCAGGCGGAGGCCGCGGAGGCGAGCGCGACGGCGAGGCGCTTCTCCAGCCAGGAACAGGCGGGGATGAGCGCCGCGGCGGTCGATACGCGGGAGGCGCTCGCGCGCTTGAACCGCGCCTATGACGAGAAGTTCGGGTTCATCTACATCGTCTGCGCCACAGGGAAGAGCGCGGACGAGATGCTGGAGGCGCTGCGCGCGCGGATCGAGCACACGCCGGAGCAGGAGCTGCCCATCGCCGCGGACGAGCAGCGGAAGATCACGGCGATCCGGCTGAAGAAGCTCCTGTGGGGCGGGTAAAGCCCCGGGGCGCGGCCTCCGAGAAGGGAGCGCGTCGGGCGAGGGGGGCGCCGGCGCGCCGGGGGTCCGGGCGATCGAGTGTCCGAGCGTGGCGCGCTCAGCGCGAGAGCTGTCCTCGCAGCGCGCCGTCGGGGAAATCGGCGGTGCGCACGGCGACGTAATACCTCTCCGGATCTCCGAGCAACGCGCTCAGATCGTCGCGGGCTGCGCTCACGCAGCCGCTGGAGCTGCCGCCGGTCGGCGGCATCAGCGTGATGATCCCGCGGCCCGCGCGGCCGGCGGAGCCCTCGTGGATGCGCGCCGCGGTCGCCGGCGCGATGCCGGCCACCGCGAGGTCGAAGCAGACCTCGCCGCGGTCGAGATCGAGCGTGACGTGGGCCGTGCCGCTCCCCTTCGGGTCGCCGGGGCCGGGCACTTCGTCTTGCCCCGTGAGCGCCGCCGTGAGCGAGCGGACCGGGCGCTCAGGCAACGCCGCGCGCGCAAGCGCCGCCGCGAGGAGGACGGCGCCCAGCGCGAGCATCGTGAGGTGTTGCATGTCTCCCTCCTGCACATCACGGGATGTGCGATTCGAGGGCGCCACGAAGAGCAAAGTCGACGCCGCCCACGCGCCGCGAGCCGCCCCGCACGTCGGTCGATCGCAGGGGCGGCGAGGAGGCCGCGACGGACACGGCGACTCGCCCCGATCGCCGAGGCGCGCTGGAGAGAGATAGAGACGGACAGCGGACCCGGATCGGCGCACGACGCGGGGAATCGGCGTCGCCTGCGCGAGGTGGCAAGGCGGCCCGTGCTCCAGCAAGGCGGCCCGTGCTCCAGCAAGGCGGCCCGTGCTCCACACGGGCGGAGAGGCCGCGGGCGCGGCCAGAGCCGCGGTGGAGGCATCCGCATGAGCGCGCCCGGTCCGTCGCGGGCGGGGGCTCAGGGTTGACGACGAGTCCGCCTTCTGCCAGGAGACGGACGCGCGCGAGGCGCGCGGAGAGCACGGCGGAGGCACACGATGAGCACAGAGATCTCGAAGACCGACAACGACGACTGGACCATGCCCAAGCTCATCGCGCTCGCGTTCACGACGCTCCTCGTGGCCTTCTCGGTCATCTACCTCATCTCTCCCTGAACGGCGCGCGTTCGCCCGTTCCCCGGCGCGCGCCGGCCCCACGAAGGGCGGCGCGGGCTACAGCTTCCTGGCGCAGCGCACGCCGAGCGCGTCCGTCACATCGGTCGGGTCCCAGCCGGTCCGCAAGCGAGCGGAGAGGTCCTCCGGTCTGGGCTGCCACCAGCTGCCGCCGCGGATCACCCGCGCGGAGCCGCGCTCGACGTTCGCGCAATCACGGCACGGCTGGGGGTACGTCCCCTCGAAGTCCAGGGTCCACTCCCACACGTTCCCCGCGAGGTCGGCCTGCCCCCACCGGCCGTCACCCCTCGGCGATCTCGATCCGACGACGGCGCTGCCCGTCATGTTGAACACGGCGTAGGTCGAGTTCGGAAACGCGTTGCCCCACGGATACGCCCGCTGCTCGCTCCCGCCAGCCGACGCGTAGTCCCACTCCGCCTCTGTCGGGAGCCGCCCGCCGTCCCAGGCGCAGAAGGCGAACGCGACGAACCAGCTCACGCAGCTGATCGGCTTGAGCTCGTTCCCGCCCGCGTCGTCGGTCCACGAGTGCAATCCCGGGTTGCACTTCAAGTCGTCCCTCAACGCCGCCTGGCTCGCGGGCAGACGGGCGTCCCACGCAGCGTCCCAGCCGCTCCGCAGGATCGCCGGGTGAGCTCCAGCGCCGGCCGCGGGTCGGCTCGCGGGATAGGCCTCGACGAACTTGCGGAACCGTCCGACGGTGACCTCGTAGCGATCCAGGCGCAGGTCGCTCACCTCCGCCGGATACGCCGCGTCGTTGCTCCGGTCGTGCCGGCCACCCGGAACGCGCAGGCTCGCGCAGCAGGGCTGGTTCCGCTCCGGCCCGCAGGTCTCGCCCGCCCCGCTCTCGCCTAGGCGGCAGCTCGGCGGCAGGATGCACCGGCCCGCGCCGCACCATCCAGCGCAACCGGCGAGACCCCACCGCCCGTCGCTGCCGCACACCTCGATGAGATCGCCGGCGCACCGCGCCTCGTCGGGAGAGCACTCGACAGGGGTCCCCCCGCCCCCGCCCGCGTCACCGCCGCCAGTCGCTGCGCCACCGGCCTCGCCACCACCCGTCGCGCCGCCACCCGTCGCGCCACCGCCGGTCGCACCGGCCCCCGTCGCGCTGCTGCCAGCCCCGCCGCCAGCCCCGCCGCCACCGACCGCCGTGCCCGACCCACCGCCTGCTCCGCCGCCAGCGGCGCCAGCGCCGCCGTCGCCATCGACGAAGCTCCGCACCTTCTGCTCGCAGCCCGGCCCGAGCGTGGCCATCGCGACGGCCAGCCAGCCAGCCCCGCGCCGGCGATCCCGAGCTTCACCCGAACGAATCCGTAGAGCGCCCACCGTTCACCCTCACAGTCGCCCACCGACGGGCACCCGCCAGCGTATCATGTGGGACACCTCCTTCACCCCGCCCGGCCGTCGACCTCGCGGCGCCTCCAGGCGCACCACGGACGGCAGGCGCGCGTCGCGCTCGCCGCGCGGGACGGCGCTCTCGCGCGGATGCGCGCTCAGCTGCCTCGGTACGTGGTGTAGCCGTGAGGGCTGAGCAGCAGCGGGACGTGATGGTGCTGCGCCGGGTCCCGGATCTCGAAGAGGATCGACACCGTGGGATAGAAGCTCTCGCATCCGAGCGCCGCGTAATAGGCGCCTGTGTGGAAGGTGAGACGGTAGCGGCCCTGGAGGGGCCGTTCGCCGGGCGGCAGCAGCCCCTTCTGCCGGCCGTCGCCGTCGGTCGTGCCCCGTCCGACCTCCCGGTAGCCGCCGTCGTCGCCGACCTCCAGCACCACCAGCACGCCGCTCGCCGGGCAGCCTCGTGACGTGTCCAGCACGTGCGTCGTGATCGCGCTCATCGGTCCTCCTCGCCGCTCGGGCCCTCCGCGACCCGGGCCATTCCGGTGCTCTCCCATCACGCGCTCCGGCGCGCCACGATGGCCTGAAAGCATCGGCCCCTGAGCTCGTCCGGCGTGAGGCCGGTCCTCTCCGCCGCGTCGCCCTCCGTCATCGCCCCCGCGCCGATCGCGCGCAGGAAGAAGCCCAGGAGCCCCTGCCCCGTCGCGGCGTCGTCGAACACCGTCCCGGCGACGGTCGCCCGGGCGGCCCGCTCGACGAAGCTCCGCAGCCGCGCGGCGGCCGCATCGACGCCCTCGAGGAAGAAGGCGTACGTGGCGGCGTAGCGGACCGGCAGCTCCGCGGGGTGGAGGTCCCAGCCCTGGTAGTAGCCGCCCTCGAGCGCGCGGCGAACCTGACCGTACTTCAGGCGCCACGCGCCCACGACGGCGCGACGGTTCTCCTCGCTCTGCTGCGGCGTGAGCGGCGCGCCGCCGGGGCGCGCGCGGTGCGGGCCGACGGGAAGGAGGTTGCTCGCGCCGTCGGAGAGCCAGAGCCCGGAGCCGGCCAGCGCGACCTGCATCACGTGCCGCGCGAAGTCACACGCCGGGTGGGCGAGGTGCTGATGGGCGGCCGTGATCTCGCAGCTCGCGGTGTAGTCATAGGCCCCGAAGTGCGCCGCCGCGCACCGCCCGCGGGCCGCCTCGACCAGCCCGGGCAGCGCGATCTCCCCGCGCGGGCCGAGGATCGACGCCGGCGTCTCGACCATCAGCTCGATCCGGATCGAGCCGGCCGGCAGCCGCAGCGCGCCCTCGAGCGCGTCGAGGGCGTCGGCCAGGGCGGCGACCTGCTCGGGCGCGACCACCTTCGGCAGCGTCACCGCGAAGGCGGGCGGGAGCGCGCCGCCCGACGCGGCGACGAGCGCCGAGAAGAAGACGTCGAGCGTCCTCAGGCTCCGCTCGGCGCACCCGTCGCCGAGCGGCTTGATCCTGATCCCGAGGAACGGAGGCAGGCTGCGCGCGGCCATGCCGAGGGCGATCTCGCGCGCGGCCGCGGCGGCGTGCGCGTCCTCCTCGTTTCCGGGGCGCACGCCGTAACCGTCCTCGAAATCGATGCGCAGGTCCTCCACGGGCTCGCGGCGGAGCTTGTCGAGCACGCGCGTGTGCACCGCGTGCGCGAGCCGCGCAGCCCCGGAGGCGCCCTCGGCCGCGCCTGCGCCCGCCTCGATCGCGGCCGCGAGGGCGAGGGCGTCGGCGCGCCCCTCCGGGAGCCCCTCGGCCCCCGGCAGGCCGATCGCCCGCGCGAAGGCGGCGAAGTCGGGCGCGTGCTCCTCGACGGCGCGGAGTGCCACCGCCCCGAGCTTCCGGGCCGTGTCGGCCTTGAACAGGTGGGCGCCGCCGTAGACGGTGTGGACCGGCTGGCGCGCGCCCGTGGGGTCGAAGACAGAACGCCCGCCGCGGAGGCGCGAGAGCGCGCCGCGCAGGGCTTCGGAGGAGAGGCTCGTCTGGAACATGGTGTGCCTTCAGCGGGTAGGGCGCACACGAGATGCCGCCTGACTCGGCACGTCAAGTGGCGCTCGCGCTCCTCGCGAGGAGGCGCCATGCTGCGACCCGCGCCGCTCGAGCGAGCGCGAGGAGCGCCGCGCGCGGCGGCGGCGCTGCGCGCGCAACGGCGGCACCGGCGCCGCCGTTGCGCGCGCAGCGCTCGGGGTGTATCCGTCGTTGGAGGACTTGAATCGATGATGAGACGCCGAGACTTTCTTCGCGCCACGCTGGTGACCGCTGGTGCGGTGGTCGTGCCGACTGCCTGCTCCGATGATGGTGACGCCACCGGCGCATGCGACGTGCACGAGGATGACGCGTTCTTCCCGCAGTCGGTGGCCTCCGGCGATCCGCGGCACGATAGCGTCGTGCTGTGGACCCGGCTCATCGATAGCAAGCAGCCGCAGTCGGATCTCAACCTGGCGCTCGTGGTCGCGCTCGACGAGGGGTTCACGCAGCTCGTGGTGCTCACGCCGAGCTCCGACAACGTGGCCACGGCGGGGTCGGGCAGCACGCAGCTCCGCGTGACCGCGCGGGCGGAGTTCGATCACTGCGTCAAGGTCAAGGTGGACGGCCTGAGCCCCGGCACCACGTACTATTACCGCTTCTACTACATGACAGGAGAAGGCTGCGTCAGCTCGCGCGTCGGGCGGACGCGGACGGCGCCCGCGCCGGGCGCGGACGTGCCGGTGCGCTTCGCCTTCGTGTCCGGCCAGGACTACATCGGTCGCTACTACAACGCTTATGTGGCCCTGGCGAAAGAGGAGCTCGACTTCGTCGTCCACCTCGGGGGCTACATCCACGAGACGACCGGGGACCCGAGCCTCCAGGCCCCCCCGGGGCAGCGCGGCATCTCCTTCTCCGACGTGGACGGCGCCATCGCCTTCCAGCCGGCGGAGGGCGCGGCCTACCACGCCGCCAAGTCGCTGAGCAATTACCGGGAGCTCTACAAGGCGTACCGGTCCGACCGTGCGCTGCAGCGGGTACACGAGCTCTTTCCCATGATCGCTGTCTGGGGCGATCACGAGTTCTCCGACGATGGCCACGGCGCGACGGCGGTCTACCTGGACGGCCGAGAGCCGGAGACGGACGAGTACCGGCGCAAGGCGGCGAACCAGGCCTGGTTCGAGTACATGCCGGCCGAGTACCCGAATGATCCGAAGGGCGACGAGTTCCGCTACGACAGCGCGGTCGAGTACCCGGACGATATCACCATCTACCGGGACTTCCCGTTCGGGAAGCACGTCCACCTCGTGATGACGGATCTCCGCTCCTACCGCACGGATCACCTGATCCCGGAGGACGCCTTCCCGGGAAAGGTCGTCGTTCAGCAGCCGGAGCTCGGGGAGAGCTTGACCGACTTGCTGCCCTACACGAGCCGCTACATCCCGGACATCAACGGCGACGGCTGGGATGTCTACAAGAGGGCGCTGGATGAGGCTGCGGTCCTGTTCGGATTCGACCCGAACCTCGGTTTCGCTCAGGGCGAGCTCCGCCCCGTCAGCGCCAAGGTCGTCGACGAGATCGTGGCGAAGCTGAACGAGCACAGGGCCGAGCAAGGGAAGGAGCCGATTCCCCCCATCCCGGCGAGCGACTTCGCCTTCATGGAGAGCGGGTTCGCCTACGCCGATTTCGGAAAGACGGACTACTACAGCGCGCTCGGGTCGCGCTACTTCGTGATCAAGGATGCCTTCGACCCGTACTTGCCGTTCGCCGCCAACGCGGATGTCATGGGAGGAGCGCAGAGAGCCTGGTTCCAGAAGACGATGGAGGAGTCCCAGAGCACCTGGAAGGTATGGGGGACCGAATACCCCCTTTCACAGCTCGTCCTCGCCCACACAACGCAACCCGCGGAGCCCGAGCAGGAGTCGATCACCCGGCGCTTCTACCTGAGCTGCGACGGCTGGGACGGCTTCCGCAAGGAGCGGGACGAGCTCATCGAGATGCTCGCCGCGGTCGAGGGCAACGTGGTGTCGATCACCGGCGATCTCGGCGCCTTCCTCGCAGGGACGGCCGCTGTGGAGGGCGCCACGGCCAAGATCGTGGAGTTCGGCGGCGCCGCGATCTCGTCGGCCACGTGCCGCTCGGTGCTGGCGAAGCGGCTGGCGAGCCATCCGACGCTGAAAGACGTCCTGGAGGCGGAGGACATCGACGACAGCATGCAGAAGGCCAATCCGTACCTCGCCTTCAGCAACGCCACGAGCAACGGGTTCTGTATCGTCGAGGCGAACGCCGACGAGTTCGTCGTGAGCATGCACATGATCCCCGAAGAAGCGCTCGCCGCCCCCCTGTACGACGAGGCCGGCGCGGCGGCGCTCGACGGACAGATCACGATCGCGCGGTACAAGACGAGGGCGGCCGAGTCCGAGCTGTACCGGGAGGACGACGGCACCTGGAAGCAGTGGATCCCGGACACCGCGAGCTAGGACGCAGGATCCATCGACCGAGCTGGGCGGTCAGCGCTGCCGACCCTCTCGGCCGCCGGCACACGGCGCCGGGCACGAGCGACGGCTCGCGCTAGCGCGCCAGCATCACCACGGTGCCGTCACGGCAGGCGATCGCCATCCGCTCCTCGCCGGCAGGGATGACAGCGACCGGCGCGGAGCAGACGCGCTCGGCCGCGATGGAGACATTGCCGTCCGCCTCGACGACGCCGGCGCGTCCGCCCGCGCGCACGAAGCCGACGCGGCCGGTGCGATCGATCACCACCGGCGGGCTCGGCTTCGCGTCCACCGGGCCGAAGAAGCCGGAGAGCCCGCCGTCGGCGGGTGGGGACCCAGGAGGCCTGTCGATCGCGACCCGGAACGCCACGTCGCCCGACGCGTTGACCCCGAGGAGCAGCCCGGTCGTCGACAGGACAACGGCCAGGCCCCCGGCGCCGATGGCGGGCGGCCCGTCGAGCGCGCTGAAGGCCGCGCCGGCGCGGACCCCGGCGGTCCCTGTCGGCAGATCCAGCGCGACCAGGCGGCGGGCGTCGACGACCGCGAGCAGCGTGCGGGCGTCGGCGAGGGCAGCGCCGCGGCGAGGCATACCCCCGAGAGAGCCGAGCCGCCTCGGCGCGCCGGGCGGACGCCAGGTCAGCACCGCGCCCGACTCGGTGGTCACGAGCGTGCCTTCAGGGCCCGCGAGCAAGGCGCCCGTCGCGCGCTCCGCGATCTCGGCGCGGGCGCGCACGGTCCCGTCCGCGGCGAGCTCGACAAGGGAGCGCCCCAGGGCCGCCACGAGCCCGCCGTCGTCGAGCGCGAGGGGCGTCACGTCGGCGTCGCGCCCCCGGAGGCCGAGGGGCACGGCGAAGCGCACGCTCCCCGCAGGCGTGAGCCCGACGGCGACGCCGGACGAGGTGATCAGCGCGAGGGTGCCGTCGCTCGTGAGCACGGCGGGCGCGAGCGGCGCGCTGTCGCCGATGCGGACGCGCCAGCGCTCCCGGCCGTCCGCGCCGAGCTTGACGACCTCGGGGACCGTCAGCGTGAGGAGGAGATCGCCCGCGGCGTCCGCGAGCGGCGCGGCGTCGATCCCGCCGCGGAGCTGCTTTCGCCACGCCTCGCGCGCCGGGAAGGGCAGCCGCGCGGCGGAGCGGCCCGTGCGGCGCGCGTCGAGCCGCTCGCTCGGGGCGAAGCCGCGGGGCGCGCCGACGACGATCGTGTGCGGCCGGCTCGTGTCGACCGCGTCGGCGAAGGCGAGCGGCGCCGCGGCGGAGAGCAGGAGCGCGGCCGCGGCGAGGCCCGCCGTCCGGGCGCGACGCGGCCTTCGCGGGCCGGGCGCCGTGGCGCGCGCGGCGCTCATCGGCCGCCCTTCACGGTGAACTCGACCTGCACCTCGGGGATCTCGGCGCCGCCCGGCGCGACGAACGGCGGCGCGACGCTGCCGTAGGCGGTGAGGATGTCCCCGCGCTGGGCGGGGTTGTCGGCGCCATGGACGAGGCGGACCTTGCACGCCTCCGGAGAGCGCGGCGCGGCGCCCGCGCTCGCGGCGGCCGCGCCGCCCTCCTTGCAGCCGGACGCGGGCGGGATCGAGAGCAGGATCAGCGTCGCGTATCCCTGCCGGCGCACCTCGAGGACCTCGCCGGTCAGCGCGATCGGCTTGCCGATGGGGTCCTTCCCGCCGGCGGCGAGCTCCGCGTACCCGATCGGGCCGCGGCCGGCGAACTCCTTCGCGGCGGTGTCGAGCCGGTCGACGCGGCGCACCGCGAGCTTCGCGATGCGCGGCGCCATCCCCTGCATCTTCGCGCGCACCTCGAACTGGGTCGCGCCCACGGACGAGACGTTCATCACGTGCGCGAAGGTGCCGTCGGGGCGAACCGCGATCGGGTGCGCGCCGGCGAAGATCTGCGCGCCGCGGGCCGTGCGCCCGGCGAGCACGAAGCTCTCCTTGTCGATGACCACGCTCGGGCCGGGCGACTCGATGGTGAGCGGGACGATGCCGACCGCGACGCTCACCATGCCCTGCTCGCGCGGGCCGTCGGGCGGCGTGACGGTGTACGGCACCTGCCGGCTGAGCGTCTTCGTCTCGTCCGAGGGCCCCGCGACCGCGTCGGTGACGTCGATCGACTCGATGGCCCGGCCGCTCGTGAGCGCAACCTCCTTGCCGTCGAGGGTCACCTGCGTGCCCTTGCTCGCCTCGACGACGACCTGGATCGAGGGCCGCTCGCCTTGCAGGGTGCCGAGGTCGGGCCGGATCCGGTAGGCGACGTGGATGGAGACGCCGACCGTCTCGTCGCGCCCGCTGCCGGGGCGGTCGATGGCGACCTTCATCCGGTTTTCGCCGACGGAGAGCGGGCTCGCGAGCGGGATCTGCGCGACGCGGCCGGCGGTTGTCGCGCGCCCCTCGCCGATGGAGACGGCGGTGCCGTCCGGACAGCTGTCGCACCGGAGCTCGATGACCTCGCGGCCCCCGGCGTCGGCGCGGGCGCGCGCGGTTACCGGGGGCGCGCTCGGCCAGAGGAGCGCGAACAGGACCGCGCCGAGCGCGAGCACGCCGCCCGCGACGACGACAGCGACGGCCCGGCGCGACGTGCGCGGGCGCCTCTCGCCCTTCGGCGGCGGGAGCCGCTGCTTCAGGCGATGGGGGCGCATGAGCGCCGGGTTCTGCAGCGGAGGGGCGCGGAAGCGCGCCGGCGCGATCGTGGCGCCGAGCTCTCCGGCCGGCTGGTAGCGCGCGTCGAGCTCGGAATCGGGCTCGGGGTCGGCCGAGGCGCCGGGCGCGAGCGGCGCGATGCCCGGCCGGGCGACGCCGACCAGCGTCCGCGACACGGTGGGCAGCGGCACCGGAGCGCGCGGCGCCGCGACGCCCGGGACGATCGGCACGGTGTGGTCGAGGCGCAGCTCGCCCGGCGCTGCGTGAAGCGGCGCGGCCGGCGCTGCATGGAGCGGCGCGGCCGGCGCTGCGTGCGCGTCGAGGCGCGCTCCCGGGGCCACGGAAGCCGGGGTCCCGACGACGAGCGTGCCCCCGGCCAGGCGCGGATCGGCCTGCGCCGGCGCCGGCGCTGCCCCGAAGATCGCGGCGGGCATACCGACGATCGTGCGCGAGGCGGCGGCCGGCCCGCCGGCCATGGGCGGCAGCGCGGCCTGGCCGGGGCCCGCGCCGCCCGGAGCGGCGGGGGCGGACGGCGTCTGTCGGAGCAGGTCGGGGAGCGTGACGCCGACCATGGTGCGGGCCGCGGGCCTCATGCCGTAATAGCCGGCCGCTCCGCCCGGCGGCGCGAGCGCGGCGCCGCAGTGCGGGCACGCGATCGAGCCCTCGGGTACGGGTCTCCCGCAGTGCGGGCAGTGCATGGCGCCATGGTAGCGAGGAACCGCGGCGCGGTCAGGCTCCGGGCGCTGCGGCCGGCGCGCGGCGCCTCCCCGGCGGCCGGAAATGCCGGCAAAACGTGCGAGAGGTGCGAGAGGCGCGCGAGGACGCCCCCCGCCGCGGCGCCGGAGCGGGCGCACAGCGCAACAGTTGGCCCTGACGTGGCAGGTAGGCTAACGCGGGACGTATGCTCGCGAAGCGCATCATCCCGTGCCTCGACGTCAAGGACGGCCGCGTCGTGAAGGGCGTCCGCTTTGTGGGGCTGCGGGACGCCGGGGATCCGGTCGAGGCCGCCCGCCGTTACGACGCCGAGGGCGCGGACGAGATCACGTTCCTCGACATCACCGCGTCGCACGAGAAGCGCGGCATCATCCTCGACGTCGTGGCGCGCACGGCGGAGGTGCTGTTCACGCCGCTGACGGTCGGAGGCGGCGTCAAGTCCGAGCAGGACATCAAGGCGCTCCTCGACGCGGGGGCGGACAAGGTCGCGATCAACACGGCCGCCGTCAACGATCCCGACCTCGTGCGGCGCGCCGCGGACCGCTGGGGTGCGCAGGCGATCGTCGTGGCGATCGACGCGCGCCGGATCGCGGATCCCTCGCGCGTGGCCTGGACGGTGGTGACCCACGGCGGCCGCCGGGACACGGGGCGCGACGCGGTCGCGTGGGCCGAGGAGATCGCGCGGGCGGGCGCGGGCGAGCTGCTCGTCACGAGCATGGACCGCGACGGCACGCGGGACGGCTACGACCTCCTGCTGACCGCCGCCATCGCGCGGGCCGTGCCGGTCCCGGTGATCGCCTCGGGCGGCGTCGGGACGCTGGATCACCTGCGCGCCGGCCTCGTCGAGGGAGGCGCCGACGCCGCGCTCGCCGCGTCGATCTTCCACGACGCCGAGTACACGATCGGCGAAGCGAAGGCGTACCTCGAGGCGGCGGGGGTGCCGGTCAGGCCGGCGCGCGCGGGCGAGCCGGGCGACGCGGCGGGCCGGGGGCGCTCGTGAGCGCTTGCGTCACGCTGGAGGAGGTCGTCGCGGCGGCGCACGCGCGGAGCGCCTCGCTGGTGCCGGAGACCTCGGGGTACCTCGCGCTCGCCGTCAGCGACGCGACGTCGCGCCTGCCGCTCAGGCTCGACGATCGCGCGGTGCTGCTCACGACCGAGGGCACCGTCACGGTGCGCACGCGCGGCGACGCGGTGGCGCCGGCCGAGGCCGCGCGGCTGCTCCGCGACCTGCTCGCCCGGCTCCTCGCCGCGTCCGCCGGCAGCATGCCCAACCTCACGGCGACGGCGCGCCCGCGCCCCGCGCACGAGCAGGACCCGGAAGCGGTCGCGCGGGAGCTCGAGGCCGCGCTGATCCCGGTGAACCGCAACGCCGCCCGGCGGGCGCTGGCGCGGCTCGCCCGTGAGACGCTGCGCGCCAAGGAGGCCGGCCGGCTGAGGCGCCCGCGCCCGGAGGTCCAGGCGAGGCCTGCGGCGCCGGAAGCGGACGAGGTGCCGCCGCCGCCGCAAGCGGAGCAAGCGCGGCGCGATGCGATCGCCGCTGCCGCGCACTGCGACGCCCCCGCTGCTCCGCGCGGCGACGCCCCCGCCGCCGCGCGCGGCGACGCCCCCGCTGCTCCGCTGCCGAATCCCATCGTGGAGCTCACGCTCAGCCCCGGCCCGGTCGCACCTGCGGTCGTGGAGCTCACGCTCAGCCCCGGGCTCGTCGCGTGTGCAATCGCCGGGGTGGCGCTCCCGGCGCCTGCAAGCGCGGGCGATGCTGCCGGGGCGGTAGCTGTCGCGCCGTGTCCCGAGAACCCGCCAGCGCCTGCGGACGCCGGCGAGCAGGTCGAGGCGCTGCCGGAGCCGACCCCGACCGTCGTGCAGGCGGTGGTTGAGATCCATGAGGCCGCAGCGCCGGCCGAGATCCCGGCCATCCCGGAGCTCATCGAGCCTGCCCGGACGATCGCGCCGGTGGCGCCGCGCGCGCGCGCGGCGGCGGAGATCGCCCCTGAAGAAGCGCGGCCCGTGCCCGCGCCATCGCTCGTCGTCAGCGGCCCCTCTGCCTGCAGCGAAGCGCTCACGAGCCCCGAGGGGATCGAGGTGCTCCTCGTCGACTTCACCCCTGGTCCCGCCGCCGTCGCGCTGTCTTCCCGGGAACCGACGCCGACCGATTCGATCCTCGTCGAGGTCTCCCCGGATCCCGCCGAGGTCGCGCCGCTCTCGCAGGAGCCGACGCCGACCGTGGCCATGGCCGTCTGGGAGGAACGGGAGGCCGCCGACGGGGCCGCGCTCTCGCACATGGCGGACGCGCCTGCCAGCGTGAGCGAGGTCCCGGAGTCCATCGAGACGTCGCGCGCGCCCGCCATCCAGTTCATGGCGGCGGACGCGGCGCTCCAGGTCACACCGGCCTATGGCACCTGGCCGCTCGTTCGTCGGGCAGACCTCGTCGTGCCCGCGGTTCCTCGAGCGGCCGTCGCGCCGTTCGACGAGACGCCAGCAGCGCGCCACACGCTGCCCTGGCCCCTTCCGGCGCAGCGCGACGACGACGCTCCGGCTACGCCGCACCCGACGGCTCCGGCCGCGCCGATCGAGGCCTTGCCGGCGGCGGAGGCCGACGGCCCGGAAACCGCGCACGCCGGCGCGCCGCCCGCGGACGCAGCGCCCCAGGAAGTGTCCGCGGACGCAGCAGCTCCCGAGGAACCGTGCGCTCATCTGGCTCCCGAGCAGCCGCCCGCAGACGCAGCTCCTCCCGAGCAGCCGCCCGCCGATCTGCCGCCCGAGCAGCCCCCCGCTGACCTCGCGCCCGCGGATGCAGCGTCAGCGCAGCCGCCCGCCGATCTGCCGCCCGAGCAGCCCCCCGCTGACCTCGCGCCCGCGGATGCAGCGTCAGCGCAGCCTCCCGCCGACGCAGAGCCGCAAGAGACGCCGTGCCCGGCGGAGCTCGGTCCCATCGATGCGATCGTGTGGAACGCCTCGCGGCGATCCCGGAGCGCGCGCCCTCCCGCGGATGGCGTCGGCGCAGGCGCGTCCCGGGTCGACGAGCTCGTCGCGCGCTTCGTCGCGCAGTCCGAGCAGAGCACGCAGCGCCGCGCGGCGCGCAGCATGAAGGCGCTCGCTGGCCTCGACCTCACCCTCACGCCGCCGCCGGTCGCTGCTGTCTCCGGCACCTCCGCGCGCGCAATCCCCGGCGCGCGCCCGCCGCTCGCCGGGGCGCTGAGCCCCGTTGCATCCGAGCTCGCCCCCCCCGAATCCGCTCGGGTCGTCCCGACGGACGCCGCCACCAGGCCGCCTGTGCCGCTGGTGGCCCCGCGCCGGCGAGGTCTGTCCTTGTGGCTTGCGCTCCTCGCGCTCGCCCTGCTCTGCGCCGGGCTCGCTGGAACGCTGCGGCCGGAGGTCTTCGCCTCGCTGACGGAGCCGCTCGCGCGGGGAGCGCTCTAGAGCGGCGGTCACCCGCACAGGAGACGGGCCCAGATCGGCGTTTTCGGCGCGCAAGCGCACTCCGGTGCGCTGAGCACCGAAAACGTCGAGGTGGGCCCGTCTCCGAAGCGGGTGACCGTCGCTCCCCTCGCGATTGACGTTGCCCCGGGGGAGCGACGACACTCGTCGCCATGCAAGAGCAGAACATGGCGATCGTGAAGTCGCTCGTGAGCGTGGCGTGGGCGGACGGCGAGTTCCACGAGGCCGAGCGCGAGATGGTGGAGGGGCTGATCGCGGCGTTCGAGGCGAACGAGGACCAGGCGAAGGAGATCCGCGCCTACGCCTCCCAGCGAAGGACCCTGGACGACGTGCCGCTCGGCGAGCTCGGCGGCGACGACCGCCGCGCGCTGCTGCAGCACGCCGTGCTGCTCACGTTCGTCGACGGCGAGCAGCACGACGCGGAGAAGCAGTACATCGCAGCGCTGAGCAAGAAGCTCGAGCTCCCCGAGCCGGAGTCCGCGGAGATCATCCAGGCGGCCGAGGCCCGCGCCCGACGCCTCCTGACCTTGCTCTGACGCAGCCTTCGCGGCGCCTGAACGTAGCTGGCCCGGCCGCCGCCGGGACTCCCGCCGCGCTTCCCCCACCCACCGCACCACCTCCACACCTTCACCTCCAGGCGGTATTTCCAGCAAGGAAAGGCCCTGGCGGGATAGCGACAGCAGAATCTCTTGACAGCGTGGACGGCATGCAAGACGATATCCAACAAAGATAACGACTTTCATTTTCATGTTCACGAAGGGGTTGCCGACCATGCCTGTGAAGAGAACCTGGTTGTCCGCGCAGCGGACCGTGCTCGCGACGTTCGGACTTTCCTGGTGCGTGCTGCTCGGCGGAGTGGCTGCGTGCGGAGATGACTCCGGCGACCCAGAGAACTCCGGGGGCGGCGGCGCTGGCGGCGCTCCCTCGACGAGCAGCAGCGGCGGCGGCGGCGCCGGCGAGGGCGGCGGCACAGGCGGCAGCGACACAGGCGGCGGCGGCGCTGGCGAGGGCGGTGGCACTGGCGGCAGCGACACAGGCGGCGGCGGTGCTGGCGAGGGCGGCGGCACCGGCGGCAGCGACACAGGCGGCGGCGGCGCCGGCGAGGGCGGCGGCACCGGCGGCAGCGACACAGGCGGCGGCGGCGCTGGCGAGGGCGGCGGCACCGGCGGCGGCGACACCGGCGAGGAGCCTTGGTCGACCGGATTCGCAGGCGTCGTGGCGCTCGACGAAGCCACGGACGACCGCTTCTGGGCCGTCGCGTTCGACGCCGCGTCCAGGGCTTACGCTGCCGGGCACGTGGCCGTGGCGGGCGACACGTACATGGCGGTGGCGCGCTTCAAGACCGATGGCTCGTTCGACACGACCTTCGGCGCGAACGGGGTCGCGAGGGTCAACGTGGTCGCAGGCAAGACCACGGAGACCGCGCGCGGCATCGTCCTGCAGTCGGACGGGAAGATCGTGCTCGCCGGCCAGGTCGAGCACGACCCGAGCGCCACGCCGTCGGACGCGGATCTCGCGGTCGTGCGGTTCAACACCGACGGCACGCTGGATACGACCTTCGGCACGGAGGGCATCGCCATCCACGATCTCGGCGCCGGCGAGGGCAACACGGGCGATCTGCTCTGGGGCGTCGACCGCGACGCGAACGATCGGCTGGTCCTCTTCGCCAGCAAGAAGGCGGCGGCTCGCGCCGATCGGGATCGCGCGATCGTGCGGCTCACCGCGAACGGCGCCCTGGACACCACGTTCGCGACGGAGGGCGTCCACACGCTCGACGTCGACGGGCTGAACCTGGGTGACAACCCGCGCAACGGGTTCGTGCAGGCCGACGGCAAGATCTTCTCTTCCGGCTACACGAGCGTGGGCGGCAGGAACCAGATCGTGCTGCTGCGGCTGAACCAGGACGGCACCCCGGACACGACCTTCTCGTCGGACGGCGTCGTGAGGCTCGCGCCGTTCCCGCTCGGCATGGCCGAGGCCTACGGCGCGGCTCGCCAGTCGGACGGCAAGTACGTGACCACCGGCTACGGGCGCTCCGAGGAGAGCGGGGCCGTGGATCTCGTGTCCTTCCGCGTCACGGCCACGGGCGGGTTCGACCCCTCCTGGGGCGTGGGCGGCGGCGTCCTCCTCGACGTGGCGGGCGACAACGACCGCGGGCGCAACCTCCTCGCCCTGCCCGACGATCGCGTCGTGATGGTCGGGAGCGCCACCCCCGCGACGGGCAACGTCGACGGGATGATCGCCCTGTTCGACAAGAACGGCGCCCTGGACACGCGCTTCGATCCGAACGGCTACCGGCGCTACAGCTTCGATCGCCCCGACGACTCGCTCTACGGCGTCGCGCTGTCGCCGAACGGCGCATGGCTCGCGGCCGCCGGGTACCGGTCCGACGGCGACGGGCCCGAGGACGACGACGCGACGCTGGTCCTGCTGCCGGTCCCGGCGCAGAGGGACTGACGCTCACACGACCGACTCGACTCGCGCTGGGAGGCGCCCCCCGCCGCGCCGTGCTGGCAGGCGGGGAGCGCTCCCTCCGTGTTGACGGGCGGGGGTACGACGGACGATTCTCGCGCGAAACGAGCTCGGGGCCGCCGCGACGCCGGCGGGCCCCGGGCGAGCGCCCGTATCTCGGAGAGGCTGCATGAACAGCGTGAGGCCGACAATGAACCGCGCCCGGAGGGCGGGCCGCCGCCTCTCGACAGCGCTCCTGCTGTCGCTCGTCGGCGTCGCCGCGGCCGCCGGGTGCCGCAAGCCGCCCCCGGACGAGGTGGTCTATACGGGCCAGGGCGCGGGGCCCGGCGTCGCGCAGCCGCCGGGCAGCGGCGGGTCCACCCCCGAGCCTTCGACCGGGAGCGGCGCCACGAGCACCACGGCGGCCTCCTCCGCGATCGCCACGACCGCTGGCGCGGGGGGCGCCGGGAGCGCCAGCGGCGCCGGGGGCGCGGGGGGCGGCGAGCCGGTCCCCGGCGACGTGTGCCCCCCGGTCCCCGTCGCGGAAGGCCCCTTCAGCAAGGCCAAGCTGATCACCGCGGCGGCGGACTGCGCGCTGAACCGCGCCTGCGAGTTCGAGGCGCAGGCGCGCGCGCTGCACGAGAGCGCCGCGGCCCTCGCCCGCGGCCCGGGCGAGCCGAGCGCCGCCGCCGCGCGCGACGCCTGGCTCGCCGCCATGACGGTCTGGCAGGAGGCGGAGCTCTTCCGCTTCGGCCCCGCGGCGAGTTCCACGCAGCCCGGAGGACAGGACCTCCGGGATCAGATCTACTCCTGGCCCCTCGTGAGCCGGTGCAAGGTCGACGAGCAGATCGTGAGCCGCGCCTATGCGCAGCCGAGCTTCTCCTCGTCGCTCATCAACGGGCGCGGCCTCGCGGCGTTCGAGTACCTCGTCTTCTACGGCGGCGGCGACAACGCCTGCACGCAGTTCTCCCCCATCAACGCGAACCGCACCTGGGCGGCGCTCTCCGCGGGAGAGCTCGCGCAGCGCAAGGCCGATTACGCGGCGGCGGCGGCGGCGGACGTGCTCGCCCAGGCAGGCGCGCTCGCGCGCGCCTGGGCGCCCGAGGCGGGGAGCTTCCGGGAGAAGCTCACCCGGGCCGGCCAGGGGAGCCCCGTCTTCGCGACCGAGCAGGACGCGCTCAACGCGGTGAGCGACGCGATGTTCTATATCGAGAAGGAGCTGAAGGACTGGAAGCTCGGGCGCCCGCTCGGCTTCACCGAGGACTGCGTCACGCCCACCTGCCCGGAGGCGCTGGAGTCGCGCTTCGCCCTCGCCTCGGCGGCGCACCTCAAGGCCAACCTGCGCGGCTTCCGGCGCCTGTTCCAGGGCTGCGGCGAGGGCGGCGAGGGCGTCGGGTTCGACGACTGGCTGCGCGCGGCGGGCTCCGCCGATCTCGCCGATCGCATGCTGCAGGCGCTGTCGGGCGCCCAGTCGGCCGTCGACGCGCTCGACCTGCCGCTGGAGCAGGCGCTCTCGACCGACCGGGCGAAGGTCGAGTCGGTCTACACCGCCGTGAAGGCCCTGACTGACCTGCTCAAGACGGAGTTCGTCAGCGCGCTGAACCTCGAGCTGCCCCAGTCGTCGGAAGGTGACAACGACTGAGCCCCCCGGCCGCGCGGGCCCCCTTGGGCTCGCGGCGGCGTGGTCGCGCGCGGCCGCGGCGCTGCATCGAGCGCTGTTTCGCCCGATCGACATCGCCTGGCTCGCGGCGTTCCGCGCCCTGTTCGGGCTCACGATGTGCGTGAGCATGGCGCGCTTCATCGCGTATGGGTGGATCGACGAGTTCTTCGTCAAGCCGGGCTTTCACTTCAAGTACTGGGGCCTCGCGTGGGTCGAGCCGCTCTCGCCGGCCGGGATGCACGCCCTGTTCTGGGCGCTCGCGGCGCTCGCCCTGGCGCTCGCCCTCGGCTTCATGTTCCGCGTCGCGGCGCCCCTGTTCGTCGTCGGCTTCACCTACCTGCAGCTCATCGACGTCACGACGTACCTCAACCACTACTACCTGGCGAGCCTGCTGGGCCTGTTGCTCGCGGCGTCGCCGGCGCACCGCGCCTGGTCCATCGACGCGCTGCTCTCGCGGCGCAGCGAGCGCTCGGTCTCCGCTGCGTGGCTCTACCTGCTGCGCTTCCAGGTCGGCGTCGTGTACACGTTCGCGGGGCTCGCCAAGGCCCACGCCGACTGGCTCCTGCACGCGCAGCCGCTCCGCATCTGGCTCGGCTCGCGCACGGACATGCCGGTCCTCGGCCCGCTCTTCACGCACCCGTGGGCCGCGCCGCTCATGAGCTGGGCGGGTTTCCTGTTCGACACCAGCATCGTCTGGCTGCTCCTCTGCCGGAGGCTCCGCCCCTTCGCGTACGCCGCGGTGATCCTGTTCCACGTCGTCACGCGCGCGCTGTTTCCGATCGGGATGTTCCCGGTGATCATGGTCCTCTCCGCGCTCGTGTTCTTCCCCCCGGAGTGGCCCCGGCGGCTCCTCTCCCGGCTCCGAGCGCGCGCGCTCCCCGCCCACGGCGGCGCCGGCGCGCCGCGAGCGCCGCAAGCGCCGCAACCGACCACAGACGAACCCGCCCTCCCCCCGGCGGCGCCGCCCTCGCGATCGCTGCGCGCCCTCGGGCTCGCGCTGGGCGCCGCGTACTGCGCGGTTCAGCTCGCGATGCCGCTCCGTTTCCTCGCGTACGGCGGGAACGTGCGCTGGCACGAGCAGGGGATGCGCTTCTCCTGGCGCGTGATGGTGCGCGAGAAGAACGGGAGCGTCACCTTCATCGTCCGCAGCAGGCGGACCGGCCGGACATGGCATGTGAGCCCGCGGGAGTACCTGACGCGCCTGCAGGAGCGCGAGATGGCGGGCCAGCCCGATCTCATCCTGCAGCTCTCCCGTCACATCCGCGAGGACTTCGAGCGCCGCGGCCGCGGGCCGGTGGAGGTGCGCGCCGACGCCCTCGTCTCGCTCAACGGCCGCCGCATCGCGCGCCTCATCGATCCCGGCGTCGATCTCGCCGTGGTCAGCGACGGCCTCGGCCCGGCGCCCTACATCCTTCCAGCTCCCGAGGGGCCTCCCCCCCACATCCGCCCCCTCTGATCGGCGCGCGCGTCCCCGTCGGGCTCCACGCGCGACGCAACGTCGGACGCCAGGTCAGAACGACGCTTTGGCGCCGACCTGGATCCAGCGCGGCGCGTTCGGCCGGGCGCCGAAGGGCCGGCGCGACACGATGACCTGGGAGCCGAGGATGTTCCGCGCGTTCGCGTAGAGCACGAGCGGCCCGACGACACGCACCCTGGCGCTCGCGTCGAAGAGGAGCTGCTCGTCGGTGGCGAGCGCCCGGGACATGGGCTCGCTGCCGGCCTTCTCCCGCATGGCGGACATGTAGGTGGCGCCCACGGCGACGCCGGCGCGCTCGTGCTCGACGCCGACCGAGAGGCTCGCCTGGTGCCGCGGGACATAGGGCATCTCGTCTCCCTTCACGACGCGGCCGAAGATGGGGTCGTCCGAGGCGAAGCTCGAGAGGAACTCGGTGCGGGTGAGCGTGTAGGCCGCGGTGATCGGCAGCTTGAGCTGGCCGAGCGGGACCTCGTGCTCCGCGTACGCCTCGATGCCATAGATCCGGGCCTCGCCCGCGTCGTACTGGCGATCGAGATCCGCGTCGAGACAGCCGCTGGAGAGCGTGCAGACATCCGTGATGTTCGAGTAATCGTTGAAGTAGCCGATGATCTCCGCGCGCAGCGGCCCGTCGGCGAAGCGAGCGCCGCCCTCGTAGTTCACGCTGAGCTCGGGCTCGACGTGCTCGTCGCTCCCCGGCGCCGGGGGGCTGAATCCTCGGTAGGCCCCGGCCAGGAGGCCGAGCGCCTCGGTGATCGCAAGGTAGGCGCCGGCGCCGGGCAGGAGCGCCTGCGCGAGCCGCGTTTGCTCGCTCCCGGCCGCGCGATCCACGAGGGCAGAGCGCATGAGCTCGATCCGGACGCCGGGCGTCACCGTGAGCGCTCTCCAGGTGATCGCGTCGCTCGCGTGGAGCGCGATTGCCTCGGTCCACGCCTCGTTGAACTGGGTCACGACGGTCGGTCCGCCGTCCGGCACGAGCGCGCCGCCGAGCACGAGAAACCCGTTCTCGCTGTGGCGGCGCTCGACCCGATCGTGGTGCAGGCGCAGGCCGTACTCGACGCGGTGCGAGACGGGCCCCGTGGCGACGTTCCAGCGGACGCGGGTCTCCACGCCTTGCGACACGAAGTCGCGCTCGTTGGGGCCGATGAGCAGCGCCTCGCCCGGCGTCGAGCTGTCGAGCTGCCCGGTCAGCACGGCGTAGTACACCGCGTTCTGCGGCGTGTCCGGGGCGGCGAGCACGTCGAACAGGTTGGCCCCGCGGAAGCCGTTCACCTTGCGCCACACGCGCGAGAAGTCGTTCCGGTACACGGTCGTCGTCACCGACAGGTCGCGCGACGGCTCGAGCACGTGGGTCAAGGCGACCGCGGTCCGGTGGTTGCGCATGCGGTCGAGCGCGCTCACCCCGTAACGGCGGAGCGGGTCCTCCTCGAAATCCCCGTCCGTGATGCCGAGGTACGTCTCGTTGGAGAGCTCTTCCGAGTAGGTGAGCTTGAGGCGGAGCTCGTTCTTGATGCGGGCGGCCGGGTCGACGAGGTAGCTGCCCTTGACCATCACCTCGTTGCGGTAAAACCCTGTGTCCGCGCCGCTCGGGAGCTCCTTGAAGCCGTCGCTCCGCAGGTGCACGCCCTCGACGAGGAAGTCCATCTGACCGTCGCTCGTCCCGAGATAGGCGTGCGCCTTGCCGTAGCCGTACTGGCCCAGCGCGAGATCGAGCGCGCCCGACGCGAGCGACGGGGCGGAGCGGGTGACGAGATCCACGGTGCCGCCCACGGTCTGCGGGCCATAGGCGATGGCCCCTGGCCCCTTGATCACGCGCACGTTCGACATGCGGGTGATGAGCGGGAAGTAATAAGCGGCTGGCGCGGAGTACGGCGCAGGAGAGATGGGGACGCCGTCCTCCATGAGCGTCACCTTCTTGCTGCGATCGGGGTTGACGCCGCGAACACCGATGTTCGGCCGCAGGCCCAGCCCGTCCTCGCCCCTCACGTACACGCCGGGAACGCTGACCAGCACGGCGTGGGGATCGTCGTGCTCGAAGCGCTCGAGCTGGCGGCTCTTGATCACATGAGCCGAGCCCGCGGTCCGCGTCACGCGCGTGCCCGCGACCGTCACCTCCACCGGCGCATCGCCTGCAGGCGCCGCCGGCGCCGGTGCAGCGCCTTCCTGGCTCGCCGCCGGCGCGCCATCGGAGGGTGCCGCCGGCGCATCGCCGGGAGCAGCCGCCGGCGCTGGCGCAGCAGCATGCTGGTCCCCCGGCGGCGCATCGCCGGGAGGCGCCGCCGGCGCATCGCCGGGAGGCGCCGCCGGCGCCGGTGCAGGTGCGTCCCGGCCCGCCGCCGGCGCTCCCGTGCCCGGAGGCGCTCCCGGCATCGCTGGATCCCCCGGGGCCTCCGAGCTCGGTTCAGGAGACTGCGCATGAGCGACCCCGGCCACGGTGATCAGAAGCACGGGAACAGCGAGCCCAAGACGGGCCCGGAAGGGACGGGTCTGCGTTGACATGTAATATATATTACGAATCCACCGAATCAAACCGCATCGCGAGCTCGGTGGGCTCGCGGCGTGTCGAACGCGCGGTCAACAGGGGCCTACTACAAATGAAAGTCAGCATCGAGTAGCCCTTGAACAGCGCAGGCCGACGTGCGCTCACGCCAGACGGCAGCGCAGACGACAAGGAGCGCGCACCGCCGTCCGCGCAGCCACGGAAGGTCTCCGCCGGTCCGAGAGAGGCCGCCCCTGCAGGGCCGAAGCTTCCACGCGATGTTGCCGCGCCGTCGCAACCACGTCGCCCCTTCAGCGCATCCTCCCGCCGCTCGGACCGCCCCGGAGCGTTCGTCGTCGAGGAGTGCTCATGAATTACGACATCGGCATGATCTGCCCAGCCTGCGGCTGCGTCACCATCTTCCAGGCCGGCACCACCACCCCGCGGCGATGCGCGCGCTGCCACGACATGGACGCGGAGGCTCCGCTCCCGCCGCCGTCGTACGAGCGGCCGACATTCCCCGGCGGGCGCAGCCGGAGGCCCGAGGCCGCGCAGCTCGACTGGATGGAATGATCAGACCGGCGCGCCGAGCTGCCGAAGGAGCTCCCGCACCACCCCGCAGGCGCAGTGCTCCCGGTAGGCGCGCGTCGAGCGCAGGTCGTCGATGGGCGAGATGTCCTGCGCGACGGCCGCGTCGATCTCCGCCGCGGTGAGCTCGGCGAGCGGACGGGACACGCAGAGCGCGCGCACGCTCGGCAGCAGCGCCGTCGTCGGCGCGACCGACGCCATCCCCAGCCCGAGCCGCGCGGCGCGCCCGGATCGCACCTCGGCCACGCCCGCGAGCGCGACCTTCGAGATCGCCTGCGCCCGCCGCGCGCCGATCTTCCGCCAGTACCAGGGCGACCCGGGCGCCGGCAGCGCGATCTCCACGGCGACGATCACCTCGTCCGGCGCGCGCGACGTGCGCTTGTAGCCCGTCTGCAGGGCGCTCATCGGGACGCGCCGCTCCCCGCGGACGCTCTGCACCACGACGGTCGCGTCGTAGGCGGCGAGCGCGGCGACGCCGTCGGCGGCCGGCGACGCCGTGGCCAGGTTGCCGCCGAGCGTGCCGCGCGCCTGGATCTGCACCGCGCCCACGTCGCGGCTCATCCGCGCGAGGAGCGGCGCCCGCGCGGCGATCGCGTCGCTCCGGAGCAGCTCCAGGTACGTCGTCGCGGCGCCGACCCGGAGCGTGTCGCCGGAGAGCGAGATGCCTCGCAGCTCCGAGAGCCGGGACACGTCGACGACGAGCGGCGCCGCCGGGCTCCCTGCCGCGACCTCGAGCGGAGGCCTGAGCTCCTGCTCGACGACCCAGTCGGTGCCGCCGGCCAGGAGCGTGACCGGCGCGCCGAGCGCGGCCCGCTCCGCCACGATCTCGCACAGCGGACCGAGCCCGGCGACGTGCCGCATCTCGAACAGGCGCAGATCGGCGAGGCTCACGGCGCCGCCCCTCCCCCGCCGCGGCGCAGCGCGGCGGCGGCGCGGACGCTCTCGACGATCCGCTGGTACCCGGTGCAGCGGCACAGGTTGCCGGCGAGCGCCTCGCGCACCTCGAGCTCCGACGGATCCGGGCTCCGCGCGAGCAGCGCCTCCGCCGAGAGCAGCATGCCCGGCGTGCAGATCCCGCACTGCGCGCCGCCCTCCTCGACGAAGCAGCGCTGCAGCGGCGACAGGTGTCCGGCGCAGGCGAGGCCCTCGACCGTCGTCACGTGCCGCCCCTCGCACTGCCCGATCGCGATGAGGCAAGCGTTCACGGGGTCGCCGTCGAGCAGCACCGTGCACGCGCCGCACTCGCCCTCCGCGCACCCCTCCTTCGTGCCCGTGAGCCCGAGCGGCCCCCGGAGCGCGTCGAGCAGCCGCGAGAGCGGCGGCAGATCGACCTCGCGCGGCGAGCCGTTGACGACGAGCGATACCTTCATGCGCGATCCCCTCCCCCTGCCGCCTGCCGCGGCGTTGCGGCGGCGCGCGCCGCCTCGAACAGGCGCTCCGGCGTGAGCGGCAGCGCGCGCGCGGCGATCCCCGTCGCATGCTCCACCGCCGCGGCGATCGCGGGCGCGGCGCCGTCCATCGGCAGCTCGCCGATGCCCTTGGCCCCGCCGCCCGGGCCGAACGGGAAGGGCTCCTCGACCAGGACGACGTGGAACGGCGGCGCGTCGAGCGACGTCGGGATGATGTAGTTGCTCATCCGCGGGTTCCTGATCTTGCCGTCCTGCCAGACGATCTCCTCGGAGAGCGCCCAGCCGATCGCCTGGAGGCTGCCGCCCTCGATCTGCCCCGTGCACATGACCGGGTGGATCGCCTTGCCCGCGTCGACGGCCGACCAGAAGTCGACGACCGTCACCTCGAAGGTGTCGAGGTCCACCTCGACCTCGGCCACGTCGCACGCCCAGCCGAAGCACGGGTACGCGTCGCCCTTGTACGCCTCGTCGTCCCAGCGCACGAAGCCGGGCGGCTCGTACTGCTTCAGCGACGTCACCTGCCCCTCGCGCGCGAGCAGCCGGTCGGCCGCCTCCTCGAAGGTCAGCGCCGGCGGCGCCCCGGTCGCGCCGCCCTGCGGGGCGCTCGCCTGCCATGCAGCCCGCGCCGCATCCTGCTCCGCGCGCACGCGGCCCGCCAGATCGCGCGCCGCAGCCTCGAGGATCGAGCCGACCACCATCACCGTGCGCGACGCCACGGTGGGCCCCGAGTCAGGCACGGTCGTCGTGCACGGCACCGCGAACTCGACCCGATCGATCGGCAGCCCCGCGGCGTCCGCGGCGATCTGCCGGAACACCGTCTCCGTCCCCTGGCCGATGTCCGTCGACGCGGTGCGGACGCGGAGGCGGCCGCCAGGCGCGAGATCCAGCGCGACCTTGCCCTTGAGGAAGCGCTCGCCCGCCCCGGTGAAGCCCGCGCCGTGCATGAACACGCTCAGCCCGATCCCGCGCGCCACCCGCCCGCTCACGATCGGCCCCGCCGCGCGCTTCTGCCGGTAGCCGCTCGCCGCGATCGCCCGGGCGACGCACTCCTCGCCCGCGACGCTCGCGCGGAGCACCTGGCCGGTCGCCGTCGAGTCGCCGGGGCGCAGGACGTTCTTCGCCTTCAGATCGAGCGGATCGCAGCCGAGCTCCTGCGCGACGCGGTCGATGTGCCGCTCGATCGCCCAGATCGTCTGCGGCGCGCCGAAGCCGCGGAAGGCGCCGTTCGGCGGCGTGTTCGTCGCCACCGCGGTCGCCTCGATCCAGACGTCGTCCCAGCGGTAGGCGCCCGTCGCGTGCAGCGCGCCGCGCGACAGGACCACCTGCGACAGCGTCGCGTAGGCGCCGCCGTCGATGAGGATCCGGATCTTCAGCGCGCGGAGCGCCCCGTCGCGGTCGCAGCCGCTCGTGATCTCGCAGGAGGCCGGGTGGCGCTTCGTCGTCGCCTCGATGTCCTCGGTCCGGTCGTAGATCATCCGGACCGGGCGGCCGCTCTTCTTCGCGAGGAGCGCCGCGTGGAGCGCGATGACCGACGGGTACTCCTCCTTGCCCCCGAAGCCGCCCCCGGTCACCGACTGCGTGACGTGGATCCGCTCGGGCGGGAGCCCGAACGCCTTCAGAAACGCCTTGTGCACGTAGAACGGGCACTGGAGCGAGCCGATCGCGTGCGCGCCGGCCTCGTCCCACCACGCGACGACCCCCTGCGGCTCGATGTAGAGCTGCTCCTGGTGGTGCGTGGCGTACGTGCCGGAGACGACCACGTCGCAGCGAGCGAGCGCCGCGTCGATCTCGGCCTCGCCGCGCTCCCGGTCGACGTCGGCGCGCCCCTTCGTGATGAGGAAGCGCTTGAAGACGTTGTCGGTGCCCCAGACGAGATCCTCGCCCTCGAGCGCGGCGCGCGCGTCGAGCACCGGCGGCAAGGGATCGATGTCGAGCGTGACCGCCTGGACCGCCCGCGCGAGCTTGAGCCGATCCGCGCAGCCGAGCAGGGCGATCGGCTCGTAGGCGTGGTTCACCCTGCCGGCGGCGAGGATCGGCTGATCGTCCAGGATCAGCGCGACCACGTTGACCGGGACGTCCTCGGCGAGCACCACCGTGACGTCGCTCCAGTCGAACGCGGGGTCGAAGCGAACCCCCCGGAGGATCCCGCGGGGCACGGGGCTCCGCACGGTGCGCCCGAAGATCTCCCCCGGCATCGCCGGGATGTCGTCGACGTAGCGCGACGCCCCCGTGACCTTGGGAGGGCCGTCCGTACGGGGCACGCTGCTCCCCACGGTGCTCGCTGACGCTGGAGGGTTCGTCGCCATTCGGATGCTCCTCCTCACCGACGATAGCCCGGTCCCCCGGGAGGCGTCGACCCGAGCGCGCCGTGGGGCGCGGCCCGCGCAGCTGGACGATCGCCGGCCGCCTTCAGGCGAGAAAGCGCGGCGGCCCCCCGAGCACGCGGATCACGTCGACGGGCACATTCAGGTCGTGCAGCACCCCTGGATCGTCCACCTCCTCATCGACGCACCTGTCGCCCAGCGCCCTCAGGTGATCCCGGAGCGGCGGCGGATCGGCCTCCAGGTAACGCTGGAGCGCCTCGGTGCGCAGCACCACCGGGTGCCCGCCGCGGCCGATGTGCCGCGGCCGCACCGCGAGCGGCGACGTCGCCAGGGAGGCGCCCGCCTCGAGGCGGGCGAGCAGCCGCGCCACCGTCGCGGCGCGCGCGGGGGGCACGTCGACAGGCGTCACGATGACGGCGTCGGCGTCGCCGATGCGCGGCGCGGCGACGGCCAGCGAGCCCGCCGGCCCGAGGTCGTCCGGCGCGGACCACGAGACCAGGTCGATGCCCGGCTGCACATGGGCCAGCAGCGCGTGAAAGACGGAGCTGCGCACCACCACGAGCACCCGCGCGCTCTCGGCCGAGAGGCGGGCCTCCGCGTGGGCGATCGCCAGCGGCCGCTCGGCCCCGCCCTTCGTCGATGACGGCCAGGCCAGGAGCGCCTTCGGCCCCCCGAGCCGCTTGCCCGCGCCCGCGGCGAGCACGATCGTGGTCACTCGATTCATCCAGCCTGCTCCTCTCCGGCGGACGTCGTGCCGGCCGATGACCATCGAGCGCGCTGCCGCCCCGCGCGCCACGCGACGAGCTCCGCGGCCAGGGCGACGCTGATCTCGGCCGGCGTGCGCGCCCCGATGTCGATGCCGACCGGCATCCTGACCCGCGCGACGTCGCCCTCCGGCACCCCCCTCGCCTCGAGCCGCGCGCGCGTTCGCGCGGCCTTCGCGCGGCTCCCGACGCCGCCCACGTACCCGAAGCCGCGCGCGAGCGCCCACGCGAGCGCCTCCTGATCGAGGGCGTGGTCGTGCGTCATCACGAGCGCCGCCGCCTCGCCGAGCTCCCTCGGCAGGCCCGTCAGCACCTCCGGGTCGTCGTGCTCGGCGAGCACGAGCCGCACCTGCTCCCCGGGCGCCGGCGCGAGATCCCGCGGCGCATCGTCGTACGCCGACGGCGCGCGGGCGAGCGGCGCCGCCGCCGGCACGCGGGCGGGGTCGGCGGCGGCGGCGCGCGTGTCGCAGAGGGTCACGCGGAAGCCCAGCGACGCGAGGAGCGGCGCGGCGAACGCGCCCACGTGCCCGGCGCCGATCACGAGGACGTGCACGGCGGGCAGCAACGGCTCGATGAGCACCTCGACCGAGCCGCCGCAGCACATGCCCAGCGTCGGGCCCAGGCGGAACGTCTCGAGCTTCGGCGCGCTGGCGAGCTCGTCGAGCGCGCGCCCCATGATGCCGAGCGCCGCCCGCTCGACGGCGCCGCCGCCGATCGTGCCGATCGCGGTGAGATCGTCGATGAGGCAGAGCTTCTGCCCCGGCGTCGACGGCGCCGAGCCGTGCCGCGCCACCACCGAGGCGAGCACCACCCGCCGCCCCGCCTCGAGCGCGTCCAGGGCCGCCCGAAGCACGTCGTGCGGGAACGCCGTCCTCGGGATCACCTGGCTCAGATCCGGCATGATTGAGACTCTAGCGACCCGGCGACCGAAAACGAGAGCGCCGAGAGCCCCGGCGCCGAAAGAGCTTGCTGGAACGCCGCGCTTGTACCGAAAGTCGAGCGCGCTCGGAGAGCGGCGCAGGCGTCCCCCGAGATTCCGGCCCGCTGTGACCGCCGGGATCCACATAAAAACGCGGAGTTACAAGCCACGATGCCCCCCCCTGCCACGCTCGACCCCGACCTCCAGCGCGCCCTCTCCGATCCGGGCTTCACGCCGGGGCGCCGCCACTTCGCCGCCCTGATGGATCTGCTCGAGACGGCCGATGAGCCCGCCGAGCTGGCGGAGCGGGCCCTGCGGCGCGCCGGCGCTGCGGCGCTGCCCGCCGCGCTCGAGCGCGCGGCCGGCGCGCCGCCGGCGCTGCGCGCGCCGCTCACCCGGCTCGTCGGCAAGCTGATGGCCGCGGGGCCGATCGATCCCGAGGTCTCGGAGCGGGCGCGCGACTACCTGCTCGCCTGCCTCGGCGACGACGATCGCCGCACGCGCCGCATGGCGGCGGTGGCGCTCGGCAAGCCGCGCGCGGCGGACGCCGGGCGATCGCTCGTCGAGCAGGCGCTCGCCGAGGCGGCGCGCAGCGAGCGCTCTCCCGACGTCCGCCGCGCGCTGATCGACGCGCTCGGCAAGGTCGGCGGCGGCGCCGCGCTCGAGGCGCTGGCCGAGCTCGACGGCGACGACATCGCCGGCGTGCGCGCGCGCGCCGAGCTCCTGGCCAGGAGGACCCTCACGCGCGGCGAGCCGTCCGAGATCGCCGGCGATCGCGCGCCGGAGCGCCCCCTCCGGGTGGCGGTGCGCTGCCGGCGCGGGCTCGAGGCGATCCTCGCCGAGGAGCTCGCGGCGCTCGGCGCGGGCTCTCCCGGCGGGGCGCTCGTCCCCGAGCTCCGGAGCGATCCGTGCGGCGGCGCGCGGGTCGAGGTGATGCTGAGCGGCCGCCTCGACGCCCTGTTCGGGGCGCGCACGATGCTGTCGTTCGCGTTCCCGCTGCCGCTGCGGAAGCTCGACCAGGGCGCCGACCTCGCCGCGGCGGTCGCGGAGCGGCTGCTCTCGCGGGAGGCGCGCGAGATCCTGCGCCGCTTCACCCAGGGCGCGATCCGCTACCGCATCGACTGGGCCGGCGGCGGCAAGCGCCGGGCGGCGGTGTTCCGCGCCGCGGCCGCCGTGGAGGCGGAGGCCCCGGAGCTCGTGAACGATCCGACCCAGAGCACGTGGGACGTGGTCGTCTACGAGGGCGCGGGCCGTGTCCGGGTCGAGCTCGCGCCGCGCCTGCCCGACCCACGGTTCGCGTACCGCCGGGGCGACGTGCCCGCGGCGTCGCACCCGACGATCGCGGCCGCGCTCGCGCGCATCGCGGGGGCGCGCGGCGACGACGTCGTCTGGGATCCGTTCGTCGGCTCGGGCCTGGAGCTCTGCGAGCGCGCCCTGCTCGGACCGTACCGGCGGCTCGTGGGCTCGGATCGCGATCCTCGAGCCCTGCAGATCGCGCGCGAGAACCTCGACGCCGCGGGCGCGCGGGGCGCGGAGCTCCTCCAGCGCGACGCGGGCGGCGCGCCGCCCCCGGGCGAGGCGCCCACGCTGATCCTGACGAACCCGCCCCTCGGGCGGCGCGTCGAGCGCACGGGAGATCTCGACGCCATGCTCGATCGCTTCGTCGAGGGCGCCGCGCGCGCGCTCGCGCCGGGCGGCAGGATGGTGTGGATCTCGCCGTTCCCCGAGCGGACCGAGGCCGCCGCGCGCCGCTCAGGCCTCCGGCCCGAGGTGCTCCTGCGCGTGGACATGGGCGGCTTCGACGCGCAGATCCAGAGCTTCCACAAGGAAGCGCTCCGGCCGCGGGCGAGCCCCGATCGGCGCGACGGCCAGCGCGGGGACCGGCTCGACCGCCCCCCTGCCGGGCGCGGTGGGCGCGGCCCCCAGCAGGCCGAGCTGCGCGGCGAACAGCATCGCCCCCCCCGCCAGGAGCAGCGCCACCACCACCGCGATGATGATCCCGAGCCGCCCCGAGCGGTCGGGCGGCGCGTCGGTGATCAGGTCGAAGCCGCCGGCCGTGCCGAGGGGCGACGGAGCCGGCGCGGCTGAGCCCTGCGCCGGGCTCTGAGCGGGCGCCGCGCTCTGCTGCGCGGCGACGGCGCCGTGCGTGGCCGCCGAGGCTTGCTGCGATGGGCTGAGCGCGCCGGCCGCGGCGGAGCCCGGCCCGAGGAGCGCGCCGCCCCTCGTGGACGACGCGGCCGCGGGCGCCCCCGCGGCTCGTTCGAGCGGCGCCGCAGCGGAGCGACCTGCCGCCGCCGCATCGGCGAGCGCCTCTGGCGCGCCGAGCATCGGCGTCGCGTCGACCGGGGGCGGCACGACCGGCGTGGGAGCCTCCCGCGACCGCGTGGGGACGTCGTCATCGTCATCGTCGCGGTCGTCGACGACCGTGGGCGCATCGAGCGTGGGCTCGTCGAGCATGTCCCCGTCGAGATCGCCGAGGAAAGGCAGCTCGCCGCTCCGGGGCCGAGGTCTCGCGACAGCTTCGGGCTCCGCGTCCGGGCGCTCGCGCCCCGGGAACGCCGGCGCTGGCGCTGCGACCGCGGGCGGCTCTCGAGGCCCTCCAGCCGGCGGCGCCGCGCCTGGCGCGGGCCGCCCCGCGTCGGGCGCGCGGAGCGCGGCGGGCGCCGCTCCTCCGGAGCGCGCAGGCGCTGCGGCCGCTGGCCCAGCGGGCCCGCGGAGGTTCAGGGGCGTCGCCTCCCGCGTGGCCATCCTGGGCTCCGAGCCCTCGCGGGCGTCGCCGGACGTCTGCGTCACCGGGACCGCCCCCACGCCCGGAACGCGCGCTCGCGCGACCGGGGCGCGCCCTTGCGCGGCCGGAGCCGCGGCGGGCGCCCTGGGGATCGGGGCGGCGCCCGGCCTGGGGGCCGACGCGCCCGGTTGCGCCGCCGGGGGCCGCGCGCGCTCGGCCGGGAGGGGCGGCGCCGGTTGACCCGCGGCCGCCGCCGCCGCGCGCTGCGCGATGACCTCGTCGAGCTGGCTCGAGCTGAACGGCGAGACCCGCATCAGCGTGCGCACCTCGTCGTCGTCCTCGTCGTTCGTCGCGTCCTCGTCGTCGAGCGGGAGCAGCGTGCGCACCGCGGGATCGGGGTGCCATTCCTCGAGAGCGCGCCGGAACGCGGCGGCGTTCGTCGTGCGCGCGGAGCGATCGCGCTGGAACGCGTCGTCGAGGACCCGCTGGAGATCGTCGTCGCCCACGTCGAAGACGGCGAGCGGCGCCGGCGAGGAGCCCGAGATCCGTTGCCGCGTCTCGGCGTCGCTCCCTCCGCCGAAGGCGCTCGCCCCGGTCAGCACCTCGTAGAGCGTCGCCGCGATGGCCCACACGTCGTCGCCGGCCGAGAGCGTCCCGCCCCCGACCCGCTCGGGCGACTGGTACGCGATGCGGCTCGGCGTCTGGCGCAGGTCGGCCAGAATTGCCTTCGAGGTGCGATCGACCGCGGTCGTGAGCACACACTCCGGCGAGATCGCGCCGTGCGCGACGCCGAGGGCGTGAAGCGCCTCGATCCGCTTCGCAAGACGAATGGCCCAGCCGACGGCGTCGAGCTCGTTCAGCGGGCCATCGCGCAAGATCCGAGTTGCAAGCGTTTCCACTTACGAAGCCAGGGTAGTACCTGTCCGCCGAAGTTTGTACCTGGATCCGCGCGCCGTTCGTCCCCGGGGCGACCGATTCCAGGGTGCGCGCCTCGCCGCGTACGCTCGGAGGCGGCGCCCCTGACGGACGGCGCCGGCGCGCGGATCCGCGGCGCGGGGAGCCGCGCTCGTCATGACCGCTCGCCCCCGGCCGCGTCGGTCGGGACGATGCGGACGCGCCGTACCCGCCGGCCGGCGACATCCATCGCCACGAGCGTGTAACCCTCGCACTCGACGCGCTCGCCCGCCTCGGGTGGGTGCTCGAGCCGGCCGAGCATGTAGCCGCCGACCGTCTCGACGGTCTTCACCTCGGGCAGCAGCACGATGTGCCCGTCGCGCTCCAGGTCCGTCAGCAGGACGCGGCCGTCGACGTCGACGATGCCGCCGCCGCGGCGGTGGATGGGCGGCACCTCCTCGTCGTTCTCGTCGCGGATCTCGCCGACGATCTCCTCGATGAGGTCCTCCATCGTCACGAGCCCCATGAACTCGCCCGAGGCCGACGTGATGATCGCCACCGGCACTTGGCGCGCCTGCATCTCGAGGCGGAGGCGCTCGACCGAGGTGTTCTCGCGCGCGAAGATCGGCTTGCGGAGCAGCTCGGCGACGCGCGCCGCGCGGCGGCGGTGGCTCAGGACGTCGAACAGGTCGCGCAGGTGCAGGTAGCCGAGCACGTTCTTGCCCTGCTCGTCGAGCACCGGGTACCGGGAGTACCCCGCGTCGGCCACGATCCGCACCGCCTCGTCGATCGTCATGTTCGCGCGCAGCGTCGCCGCGTCGGAGCGGAGCGACATCACGTGCCTCGCCGTGCGCCGGCGCAGGTCGAAGATGCGCACCAGCATGCTGCGCAGCGCCGGATCGAGCCCCGCGGGGCTCTTCGTCAAGAGCAGCCGGAGCTCCTCCGACGTGTGCGCGATCTCCTCCTCGCCCACAGGCCGGAGCCCGAAGAGGCGGACGAACCCGTTCGCCATCGAGTTGAGCACCCAGATGACCGGCCACATCAGGACGAAGAACCCGTGCAGCGGCCTCGCCGCCCAGAGCGTAACCTTCTCGGTCCGCTGGATCGCGAGCGACTTCGGCGCGAGCTCCCCGATCACGGTGTGGAGCGCCGTGATCAGGATGAACGAGATGCCGATGGCGATGGCGTGCGCGCCGACCCCCGACCAGGCGTCGAGCGGCGCGAGCAACGGCTCGATGAGGTGGGCGATGGCCGGCTCGCCGATCCAGCCGAGCCCGAGGGACGCGAGCGTGATGCCCAGCTGGTTGGCGGACAGGTACGCGTCGAGCCGCTGCGACATCTGCAGCGCGAGCCGGGCCCGCGCGTCCCCCTCGCGCACGAGCTGCTCCAGCCGCGTCGGCCGCATCTTGACGATGGCGAACTCGGACGCGACGAAGAACGCGTTGAGGAGCACCAGGAGCGCGGTGCCCAGGAGGTAGACGAACGTCATGCCGGTCGACGTCCTCCCCCCGGTGCGCCCGCCGCCCCGCGCCTCCTCGGCGACGAGCCGCGGCTAGATCCTCGCACGTTCGAGGATCTTGCTTCGCAGGCCCGGGTCGTCGTTGCTGAGTCCATCGACGAGAGCATCGGCCGGGGATTGCCCCTTGGCGATGAGCGCGCTGAGCCGATCGAGGTGGACGCGCTCGTCCTTGCCGTTCTTGTTCAGGCGCGCGCGCCGCTCGAGGCCGCCCGAGGCGATCGAGACGAGCCGCTCGGCCAGCGCCGCGAGCGGCTTGCCGCGGAACGTGGCGCGGAGCGCGCGCTCGGCGATCTTCGGGCGCACGGCCTCGAGCTCGTCGAACCTGAAGCTCTCGGACAGGGCGTCGGCCTCGTCGAGCGCGCGCGCGTCGTAGAGGATGCCCGCCCAGAGCGCCGGGAGCGCGCAGACGAGGTTGGCCGGCAGCGAGTCCGCGCCGCGGACCTCGAGGGTCCGCTTCAGCCTGACCTCCGGGAAGAGGGTGTTGAGGTGCATCTCCCAGTCGCCGCGGGTGGCCCGGTGCCCCTCGAAGCCGCGCGCCAGGAAGTCGCGGAACGTCTGCCCCGTGTTCTCGATCACCTCGCCGTCGCGCTTGATGAGGAACATCGGCGCGTCGACCGCCCACGCGACGTAATCCGAGAAGCGGCGCCCGCGCTCGAGCACGTCGCGGATCAGCCCCTGCCGCGCGGCGTCGACGTCGAGCCAGACCTTGGCGCGGTAGCTCCGCCCGCCGAACAGCGCCCCCTCGTAGAACGGGGAGTTGGCGAACATCGCCGTCACGAGCGGGGAGAGCCGGAGCGACACGCGGAGCGCGCGCATCGCCGCCTCCTCGCTGGCGTAGTCGAAGTTCGCCTGCACGGTGGCGGTGCGGCGCATCATGTCGAGGCCGTGCGCGCCGCGCGTCGGCAGGTAGCGCCGCATGATCGCGTAGCGCGCCTTGGGCACCCAGGAGAGATCGGCCTGCGACGCGAAGGGGTGGAACCCGATGCCGAGCCAGGTCAGCTTGAGCTCGGCGGAGATGTCGCGCAGCTCCGCGAGGTGCCCGCTCATCTCCATACAGATCTGGTGGATGTTCTCGAGGGGCGCTCCGGACAGCTCGAGCTGCCCGCCTGGCTCGAGGGTCACCGAGGCGCCAGCCCGGGCGAGCGCGATCAGCGGACCGCCGGGGGTCTCGTGCTCGGGTGTCCACCCGTGCCGCTCGACGAGCGCCTGGAGGACGTTGAGGACGCTCCGCTCGCCCTCGTACGGGATGGCAGCGCCCGTCCTGGCGTCGACCCCGAACTTCTCCGCCTCGGCGCCGATCCGGTGAAGGGCCTCGGGCTTCGTGGCTTCGTGAAAGGGAAACAGCAGGTCGTCGAACGTCTCCAACGGTTGAGACTTCGACTCACTCCCGTGGCTTGCATCGGCCATCATCACGTTTCCGGTTGGGTTTCGTTCTCGCTTAGAGCGCGCGCCTGAGAAGGGGCGCGCGCTGCGTCGTCCGGAGCATCTTCGCGAGCGCGCCCAGGTGCGCCAGCGTTGTCCCCGTCCCTCCCCCGAGCATTCGCGCGCCCGCCTCGATGAGCCGCGCCGCCGACGCCGCCCAAGCATCGCAGATCTCGGCGGGCGTGACGCGGTCGGCGCCGTCCGCCTGCGCGGATTCCGCGCCGAGCAGCACGCCGACCTGGACCTCATGCGCGACGCCCTCGAGGCGCCGGAGCACATTGAGCCCGAGCTCGACCGACGGCACCTCGAAGAGCAACGCGTCCGCGCCGCTGTCGAGGGCCGAGCGGGCGACCTCCTCGAAGCCCTCGCCATCGGCGGTGCGCCCTGCGCCGTCGAGCTCCACGAGCGCCCACGTCGCCAGCTGCGTCGTGCTGGCGCTGACCACCGCGGCGCGGCGCGCGAGCCGCGCAACCGTGGGGCCGACGCACGCTGCCTGGGCAGGATCGAAGCCGCACGCGACGAGGATCTCGCATCCGGCCGCCGCCAGCCTGGCCGCATGGACGGCGTAATCCTCCGCGATCCGGTCGGCCATGGGCGCGGCAGCAGTGTGGCCCAGGATACCCGCCACCGCCACGCGGCGCGCGGCCCCGCCCGCCGCCTCTGTGGCGAGCTCGACCGCGGTTCCGGTCAGCGCGGCGGCGCGGAACGCCATGCCGATGGGCGCCAGGGCGCGCGTCGTCGTCGCGGACGTGAGCGCCCGGACCACGTCGATCCCCAGCGCGATCTCCTGCTCGTGCAGCTCAGCGATCGCCCGCGGCGACTCGCGGAGCAGCCGGCCGAGGGCGGTGGTGGAGGACACCGCGGTGCCTCGTCCACGGAGCGAAGCGAGCGGATCGCCGCTGATGATGAGCGGACGACCCACGGGAGGCCGAGAGGTGGAGGCCTCGAGCGCATTCACGTCCTTCGCTGCTTTCCAGGGCTCCTCTACCACCGGTCTATAAGGGGAAACTAGCCCAAGACGGCCCTTCCGCGTCGCGAAATGGTGCAGGCCAGCGGGCTGGAGCACAGCGTTCCACGCAGCGGAGTCGGGGACAACCTGACGGACGCGCACCTGCGCTCGGCGCGGCGCCGGGGAAGAACGGGGGATCGGCCGTCATGAGGGGCTCCGCTTTGCCATGGGCCGTCATGTGGCCGGGAGGCGCCGGCCCCCTACCCCTCGGCCCCGGCGCGCGACGAACTTCCGGTCGAAGAGCCGCACCCGGCGGACGAACAGATCGAGCAGGAACACGACCATCGCAGCGTAGATGAACTGCTGCCAGAGCTCCTCGTGGAACGTCACCTTCTCCCCCGCCGGGTCGAAGATGGCCGCCACGCCGCTCGGATCGACCGCCCCGCCTGTCGACGTCGCGGCCTTCTCGAGGATCGCGAGCTCGGGCTCGAAGCTCGCGTACTCGCGGGGGTACGGGTTCGAGACGTGGCCGTAGCTGACGGCGACGGGCCGGAGCGAGCCGTCCTCGGCCTCGCGCAGGTGCTCCGCCCGCAAGAGGAACGAGCCGTACCGATCCAGCGCAAGCGCCGTCTCGTAGCGCCCCGGCGCGGTCTGACGCATGTCGACGACCCGCGTCGCGCCGCCCGGCTCGGGCCCGATGATGCTGAGCCGGGAGGTCAGGTTGTTCTCGAATCGGTCGTCGGCCCCGAACGCGTCGACGGACGCGCGCAGCTCTCCGTCGACGATCTCGGCCTTCATGTCGAGCTCGCGCCGGTGCTTCTGGCGCATGTGCTCGTGGACGAGCTGCCCCCAGAATTTCTCGAAGCCTGGCCACCTCAGCCACTCGACGGCCCAGCGCGCCTTGACGTCGGTCGTCCAGGCGAGCGTCCACCCGAGGCCGACGCGCCAGCGCGCGAGGATCGGCTCCTCGGTGTCGCTCGTGAGCAGCTCCTGGGCGGGCGGCGGCTTCAGCTTGGTCGAGACGTAGCCGTGCAGGTTGGGCGCCGTGCGGACGTCGACGCCGCGGAGGAACGCCGCGTCGCCGACCTGGGTCACCGGGAACCACTCCTCGACGGCGGCGGCGCGCGCCACCATCTCGGTCTCCTTGGTGAAGATCCGCGGCAGGTTGTTCGGATCCGGGACCGCGTGGAAGCGCCCCCCGCCCACGTCGGCGATCATCTTGAGCAGCTGCTCGTCGAGGTCGTTCCCGAGGCCCACCGTGGTCACGGTGATCGACTCGGCGATCATGGCGGACACGAGGTCCCGGATGCCGCCCGTCGACGCCTTGCCGTCCGTGAGGAGAATGACGTGCTTCTTCCGCGCCTGCGTGACGGTCATGTCCTGGTAGGCGGCGTCGAGCGCGGAGAAGATCTCGGTCCCGCCGCCCGGCTGGATGCGCGCGATCTCGCCCGCGATCCGCGAGCGGTTGCGCGCGGGCTGCATCTTCACGTAGCGCGTCGGCGCCGAGTCGAACGCGATCACCTCGATGAGATCGTCCGACGACAGCACCCCCGCTGTCGCCTTCGCCGCGGCTTTGGCCATCTCGAGCGGCAGCCCGGTCATCGATCCCGAGCGATCCATGACGAGCGCCATCGCGACGCTCGGCATGTCCTTCTTTCGCTCGTTGTCCATCCGAACGGGCAGGATCCGCTCGATGGTGGTGCGGTACCAGCCGCCGAGGCCGTACCCCGACTCGCCGCCGGCGAAGAGGAACCCCCCGCCGAGATCCCGCACGTAGCTCTCGATGATCTCCTGCCCCTGCAGGCTGAGCGCTTCCTTCGGGGTGTCGGACACGATCAGGAAGTCGTAGCGCTCCATCTCCTTGAGGGAGCCGGGGAAGCCTGCCGGCGGCCTGACGTCGACGTCGAGCTGCTGCGCGGTGAGCGCGCTCGAGAGCGGGCCGGCGTGCTGCGGCGTCCCCTCGACGTAGAGCACCGACGGGCGCCCAGGCACGTCGATGGTGGTCGCGTACCGGTTGTTCTCCTTGAATTTGTCGTCCGCGATCTGGTCGAGCTCGAGCGCGTAGGTCACCTGCCCCGCGATGCGCACGACGCTCTTGAACACGACGTCGTTCGGCCCTGCCTTGAGCTCGAGGTCCCGGATGCCCTCGAGGCCGTTCAGCGCCTCCCCCTGGTAGAGCCGCGCGCGCGCCTTGGTGGCGCGGCTGGCGTAGATGTCGGCGTGGATCTCGAACGTCTCCCCGACCTTGACCCGGTCGGGCATCCTGAGCTCTCGCACCGCGACCTCGGGCGGCGCGGGCCGCCGGTACGGGATGGAGAACAGCCGCACCCCGACGTCGCGCGCCCGGTTGGCCTCTGCGAGCACGTCGCCGTCCGTCTGCACGCCGTCCGACATCAGCACGGCGCGCTTGAGGTAGCCGGGCGGATACAGCCCGTACGCGAGCTGCAGCGCGGCCTGGAGGTTCGAGCCCGCGCCGAGATCGCCGCGCTGTCCGTTCGCGTCGGCGTGGCGGGCGATGGGCGGCGCGCGCCGCTCCTCCTCGCGACCTGCCGCCTCGCCGGCCGCGCGCTCGGCGAGCCGCGGCCGCCGCGCGAAGGTGATCACCTTGATGACGCCGTCCTCGGGCTTCTCTGCGAACGCCCTGTCGAGCGCCGCTCGCGCGTCGTCGAGCGCCTCGTCCGTGACCGACTCGGAGACGTCGATGAGGTAGATGGTGGCGACCTTCTCCGTTGTCGCGGACCTCGCGAGCCGCGACAGCCCGAGCGCGATCAGCGCGACGAACGCGACCCGCAGCAGCACCGAGAGCACGCGCTGCGGCAGGGGGAGGTCGGCGAGGGATCCCGCGAGCACCCCGACGAACCAGGGCGCGAGCAGGATCGCGCCGAGCATCTTCGGGTTGAGGAGCTCGTACGTCACCCCGTCGCGCACCCACGTCAGCGTCGGATCCGGGTGCAGGAGGACATACCTCCGGTACGCCCAGAACAGGATCCCGCCGAGGGCGGCGCATGTGATGGCCCACGCGGCGATGCGCAGCCTGCGACCACGGAACGCGCTCACACCGTCACCCTCCTGTGGTACGTGAACCACTCGATCGCGGTCACGAGGAGCACCGCCGCGAGCAGGTAGACCCAGAGCTCACGGCGGACGCCGATCTTGAACTCGCTCACCGCGCCCGCGCCGCGGCCGTCGACCTTGAGCTCGGCGGCCGGGGCGATCGCGCTCTCCTCCGGCGCCGAGAGGTTCGCGGCGAACATGCTCTCCTCCTGCGCGCCCGCGGCGCCGACGCGCAGCGTGTAGAAGCCGGCGTGCTGCCCGAGGAACACGGCGCGCCCCTCCTGGATGGGGACCGCGCGCGTCGTCCCGTCGGGCTGCTCCAGGCTGGCCACCTCCGCGGACGAGGACGCCGGGATGTGCCAGACGGAGCCCGTGCGGAACGAGGAGATGTAGCTCGTGTCCTCCTCGACGAAGTTGTTGATCGCGTTGAGCAGGAAGAGCGGCCAGGCGATGCGGAGCGGGAAATCGCTCTCGCGCACGTCGAAGCCGAGCGCGACGAATTTCACGCCGCTGCGACGCCCCTCGAGCAGCAGCGGCCCCTTGTAGCTCCGGCCGACGACCCTGTCTTCCTTGTTGCCCTTGAGCACGTGGGCGCGCGCGACGTTCACGTCGCTGAGCGCCGTGTAGCGCAGGAGCGGGTGCTTCGCGTCGAGCTCGTCGAAGCCCAGGCGGTAGTTCGGGTCGTCGTCCAGGACCTCCTTGCCCACCTCGAACGGGACGCTGGTCCCGGTCGGGTTGAGGTAGAGCAGGCTCCCGCTCCCCGGCGCGACGCTCGGCGCCACGCCGTCGAAGATGGTCACGTCGAACGACGAGGCCGCCGGGTACCGCTGCGGATCGACGAAGGTCACGTCGAGGTACTCGTCGAGGAGCAGCGCCGCCTCGAGGAACATGTTCCCCGCGGAGACGACCTGGACGCGCGCGCGGCGCCGCTCGGGGAGGAGCGCGTAGGCGCGGTTGTCCGCGGGGAGGTCGTCCGAGCTGCCGTCGGCCAGCGCGAGCTTCGCCTCGAGCGTCTTCGACGCGCCGGAGAGGTTCGGGTAGAAGCGGGGCAGCTTCTCCTTGGGCTTGAGCCGGATGCGCGTCAGATCCGTGAGCTGGCCGTCGCCGAGCAGCGACAGCTCGAGATCGAGGGGCTCGTCGCTCGTGTTGGTGACCTCGAGCATCACCTCGTAGCGGCTCTTGTCGAGCGGGTAACGCCGCACCGAGAACTCGGTGATGGCGGCGTTCCTCGATCCCTTGCCGACCGGCAGGTACGAGAGCTTGATGTCGCCGAGGCGCACATGTCCGCCGGCGTCGGTCGGCTCGCCGAGCGCGCCGTCGCTCACGACGATGACCTCCGGCGACGGGAGCCCGCTCAGGGTGTCGCTCGCGAAGCGGAGCGCGCGCGCGAAGTCCGCGGTGGCGTCGGTCGGCCTCACCGCCGCGACGGCCGCCTCGAGCTCCGAGATCTCTCCGGTGAGCGTCGACAGGGGCGTGATGGCCGCGTCCATCTGGGCCAGCAGCATGCGGTCGCTGCCGGAGAGGCCGCGGACCATCTTCCTGACCTCTTCCTTCGCGAGCTCGATGCGCGAGGGCGCGACGTCGATGGCCTGCATGCTCGCGCTCGCGTCGATGAGGACGACGATATTGCGCCCCTCGACGAGGTTCGCCTGCGGGCGCGGATCTCCCAGCGCGAGCAGGAGCAGCGCGAGGAGCGCGAGCTGCAGCAGCAGCGACAGGAGCCGCTTCAGCTGCGAGAACAGGCTCGTCGCCTCCTTGTCCCGGAGGATGCGCTCCCAGATCCTCGAGAAGGGGACCGCGACGGGCCGCCGCCGCAGCTTGAGGATGTAGAAGACGACGACCACGGCCCCGGCGAGGGCGCCGATCTGGAGCAGTGTCTGCAGCGGAACGCCGGTGAAATGCAGCATCGCTACCGGAGGAAGCCGCCTCTGCGGAACACGCGAAGGATCAGCTCATCGAAGGGGACGGACACGTCCGCGCGGAAGTAGCTCACCTGCCGCGACGTGCAGAAGCGGCGGATCTCGTCGAGGTACTGCTCGTAGGCCTCGGCGTAGCGCTCGAGCACCTTGGGGGTCACCGTGACCTCGCGCTCGTCGCCGGTCTCGCAGTCGTAGACGCGCACGTCCCCGCGCAGCGCAGGCCGGGCCTCGCGCGCGTCGACGAGGTGGAGCACGAACGGCTCGAACCGGTTGTACCGGAGGACGTTGATGCCGCGCTCGAAGCCCGCCGGATCGTAGAGATCGCTGAGGATCACGGCGAGGCCGCGCCGCTTGTGCTGCGCCACGAAGGTCTTCATCGCCTCGCCGAGGTCGGTCGGGCCCTCGGCGCGCGCCTGTCCGAGGAAGCGGAAGATCCTGAAGATGCGCGCCTTGCCGCGGGTCGACTGCATGCGCCCGCTGATCTCGTCGGTCGCGGTGACGATCGCGATGCGGTCGAGGTTGGCGAGCCCCACGTACGCCAGCGCCGCGGCGAGGCGCTTCGCGTGCCGCAGCTTCTCGCCGTCGCCGAACGCCATCGACGCCGAGGTGTCGACGATGAAGTAGATCGAGAGGTCTTCCTCCTCCTCGTAGAGCCGGATGAGGAGCCGGTCGAAGCGCTGGTACGCGGCCCAGTCGAGGTACCGGAAATCGTCGCCGGGCGCGTAGTCGCGGTGGTCGGCGAACTCGACCCCGGAGCCGGTCTTCTTGGTCCGCCGCTCCGCGCGCATCGCCCCCGAGAAGACGCGGCGGCTCACCATCGCGAGATAGTCGAGCTTGCGCTGGAACTCGTCGTCGAAGAGCTCCTCGTCGGGGGCGCTCGCGGAGAGCGCGGAGAAGCGGCGCAGCGGCGCGGCGGCCCTCTTGAACGCGTCGAAGAGCCCCATGCTACCTTCGACGGCGCCTCATTTGCTCTCCGGAAGGTGCTTGAGGATCGCCTGCAGCACCTCGTCGGTCTTCACGCCCTCCGCCTCGCCCTCGAAGTTGAGCAGCACGCGGTGCCGCAGGGCGGGGAGCGCGCACGCGCGCACGTCGTCGACCGACGCCGCGAACCGCCCCTCGAAGAGGGCGCGGATCTTCGCGGCGAGCAGCAGCGCCTGCGCCCCGCGCGGCGACCCGCCGAACTTCACGAACCGCTTCACCTCGTCGAGGCTGCCTCCCTCGGCGGGGTGGGTGGCCTGGAGGAGCCGCACCGCGTAGTCCTGGACGTGCTTCGCCACGGGCACCTCGCGGACGAGCCGCTGCATGGCGATGATCCGCTCCTTGTTCAGGACCGGCCGCACCTCGATCGCGTCGGTGCCGGTCGTCCGCTCGAGGATCGAGTTCAGCTCGTCGCGGCTGGGGAACGGCACGTGCAGCTTGAAGAAGAACCGATCGAGCTGCGCCTCGGGCAGTGGGTACGTCCCCTCGCTCTCGAGGGGGTTCTGCGTCGCCAGGACGAAGAACGGCTCTTCCAGCGTGTAGCTCTGCCGCGAGACCGTGACCCGGTGCTCTTGCATGGCCTCGAGGAGCGCGCTCTGCGTCTTCGGCGTGGCCCGGTTGATCTCGTCGGCGAGGACGATGTTCGCGAAGATCGGCCCCTTGCGGAACGAGAACGACCGCTGCCCGCCCGCGTTCTCATCGATGACGGTGGTGCCGATGATGTCCGCGGGCATCATGTCGGGCGTGAACTGGATGCGCGAGAACTGGAGGTCCAGCGCCTCGGCCATGGTGCGGACGAGCATCGTCTTGCCGAGCCCCGGCACGCCCTCGAGCAGCGCGTGCGAGCCCGCGAGCATGCACGTGAGCACGCCGTCGACCACCTCGCGGTTGCCGACGATGACCTTCCCCACCTCCTCGCGCAGCTCTCCGATGCTCGCGCGGAACTCGTCCACCTCGGCCCGCGCTGCTTCCTTCGTCTTCTCGGCCATGACTTCCTGCTTCGCGCCCGCTGTCGCGGAGCGCCTGGTAAGGCGCGGTCGCGTTCGAGCCGCCGGCTCGACTCACTCGCGCGGCCTGATGAGCTGGAAATACCGGTTCACGTAGAACCGGTATCCATCAGGGATCTGATCCTTGTTGATCTGCTGCTCTGCGACCGTGTGATAGTCGGTGAAGACCTTCTTGTAGCCGGTCCCCTTGAAGCCCCGCTCGGCCGCGCTGAGGATCACCTCGCTGTTCGAGGGCCCTTGCTGCGTGTCGAGCCCCTGCGCCTGGACGTCCTGGGTCCCCATCTTCGGGTCGGTGCGCTTGCCAGCGATCTCGCCGCCGCGGCCGGAGCCGACGCCGTCACCCCCGGGCTGGTTGCCGCCGTTGCTGTTGCCCTGGCCGCTCCCCTGCCCCTGCCCCTGCCCGCCGCCGGGCATCAGGATCTTCTTGCCGCCAGGCCCGATCACCAGCTCCTGCCCCTGGCCTTGCCCGCCCTTGCCCTGACCGCCCTGGCCTTGCTGGCCCTCCTGCCCTTCCTGCTCGCCGTCGCCCTGCCCCTGCTGGCCCTGCCCCTGCTGCTCCTCGCCGCCGCCCTGGCTGCCGCGCGCGCGCTTTCCGAAGCGGAGCATCCTGGCCATCCGCTGCTTGCCCCCCTGCCCTTGCTGGCGCACGAGCTCCCGGAGCTCCTCGAGCCGCTGGCGCAGCTCTTCCTTCTCCTGCTCGGACATCTCCTCCTGCTGCATCCGGTTGATGTCCTCGGCCGCCTGCTCGAGATCGTCCGCTGACATCCCGAGGTCGCGCATCAGATCCTCGGCGGCCTTGGCGAGCTCGCGATCGAGCCGGTCGAGCTGGCGCCCGGTCCGCTCCTTCTGCTCGGCCTCGCGGTCGAGCCGCTCCAGCTCCCGCTCCTTTTTCTTGAGCAGCCTCTCCTGCTCGGATCTCTGCTGATCGTTCGCGGAGGCCTTCTGCTTCTGCTTGAGGAGCTGCTCGCGCGCCTCGGCGCGCTTCTCGTTGACCGCGGCGAGGGCCTCCTTGCGGCGCGACGCCGCCTCGGCGAGCGCCTTGCGCAGCCGCTCGATCTCGGCCTTGTCGAGCTTCTTCTTCTTGTCGCGGAGCTTCTCGGCGAGCTCCTTCAGGTCCTTCTTCGCCTTCTCGAGATCCTTCTTCTCGAGGGACTCCCCCACGCCCTTCGCCAGATCGCTCTTCTTGAGGTCGAGCCCCGTCTCCTTCAGCGCCTCTTCGAGCGCCTTCAGGTCGGCCTCCGCGCCCTTGAGGAGCTCTCGCTCGAGCGCCTCCATGCGGCGGAACGCCTCGGTGCGATCGAGGCGCTTGTTGGCGATGTCCTCGATGAGCTGGTTGAACCGCTCGACCGCGGACTTCATCTCCGGGCTCTGGTCCTGCCGATCGAGCGCCTTGGCCGCGTCCTTGAAGAGCTCGATGTCGTCGGGCGACATGGTGAGCGCGTCGATGGTCGCCGCGACGGGCGCCTGCTTCCGCGGGGTGCGCACCTCGAGCAGTGCCACCGCCAGCACGCCGAGGCCCACCGCGGCGGAGGTCCAGAGCTCGCGAGGGAGCGCGAGCGGCGCGGCGCCAGCGGGGCGCAGCCCTGCGGCGTGCTCGCAGGCGTCGTCGATCGCCGCCTCCATCAGGGGGGTGCGCTGCGCTGCGGGTAGCGCGTCGAAGGCGAGCGCGATCGTCAGCCGGTCGTGGAGGCCGTGGTGCCGATCGAGGGCGATGGTGCCGGCGCGGGGAGGCAGGCGGCGCAGCATCGCCACGACGAGGGTGGCCAGCACGAGCAGCCCCGCGCCGAGGAGGAGCTGGCGCGCGCGCGGCTCGCCGAGGTACGCCGGGAGCGCCTTGTGCACCGCGAGCGTCCCGGCGGCGAGCGCGAGCGCGAGGGTCAGCGCGCTCGGCAGCGCGCGCAGCGCGCGCCCGAACCGGAGCCTCAGCTCGACCGCGAGCGCGGCGCTGCGAATGCGGTCCAGTTGCTTCGTGCGAGAGTCGCTCACGGTGCTCAGCGCTCCGGGCGCCCCCCGCGGGGGCCCTCGAAGGGGAAACGTCGCAGCATTGTACCTGCTGACGGGTCAGGCGCCCGAAAGTTCCTGGGAGGCTCCGCGCGACGTACGTGGGAGGCTGCGCGCGACGTACGAGGGAATGACGCGCGGCGAGCCCTGATGATTCCCGTGCGGGGCAGCCTCTGCGCTCAGCGCGCCGCCGGCATGCATGCGCGCTGCCGGTGGTGGGTGGGGGTCTTCCCTCGAGGCGCTGATCGGACGGCTCTTCTGCGCCCGGCTCGGCAGCGGCACGCGTACGTTGCGTGGGAACAAGGTGACGGGCCGCCGCGCACGGCGCCCGCCTCGGATTGGATCACTTCATCGACTTCTTCTTGGACGCCGCCTTCGTGGCGGCCGGCTTCTTCGCCGCGACCGGCTTCTTCGCCGCCTTGGCGGCCGGCTTCTTCGCCGCGACCGGCTTCTTCGCCGCCTTGGCGGCCGGCTTCTTCGCCGCGACAGGCTTCTTCGCCGCCTTGGCGGCCGGCTTCTTCGCCGCCTTGGCGACCGGCTTCTTCGCTGCCTTGGTGGCCGGCTTCTTCGTCGCGGCCGGCTTCTTCGTTACGGCCGATCGTTTCGCAGCCGCCGTGCTCGCCATGGCACCGTTTGCCGCCGACTTCTTCGCCCCCGTCGCCCGCTCTCTGGAAGGCGGCTGCGCCGCGGCTTCAGGCTCCTCGCCAACCGCGCTTGCCTGAGCCCTGGCGCCGTTCGCATCGGGAACCTGCTTCGCATAACGCGCGAGCGTCTCGCGCACCCGCGCGTCCAGATCCGCGAAATCGAACGGCTTGTTCAACCAGGCGTCCGCGGCGAAGAGCGGCGAGGTCATCTCGTTCAGGTTCTCGCCGATCCCGGTGAGCATGATGACGCCGGTGCTCGCGAACGGCCGTCCGTCCGACGTGTCGCTCTTCAGCCGCTTGCAGATCTCCCAGCCGCTCATGCCGGGCATCATCACGTCCAGGATCACCAGATCCGGCTGGTGCTCACGCGCGAGCTCCCAGGCGGCATCGCCCTCGGAAGCCTCGATCACAGAGAACCCTAGGTTCCTCAGGTGACGCGCAACGAGGCTCAACATCGCCGGTTCGTCTTCGGCCACCAGCACACGGGGCGGCATCGTGCTCGCGGAAGGCATCGTGGATGCGGATGAGAGTACGTGCGCGCGAACCGGTCAAGAGAGAACGAGAGCGCGCGGCCGCGGCGAGCGCGCTTCACCGTCCCCGCCCGTCCCCGCCCGTCCCCGTCCTCCCGAGCGACCCCGAGCGTTCGGGAGGATGCGCTCACGCGGCGCGCGCGAGGGCGATCTTTTCCGTCTGCCCCGCCGCATAGAAGCGTCGCAGCGCCGCGAGCAGCTCGGCATGTCGCCCGTGGCGGGCAAACTCGGACTCGAGTCGGCCCGCGAACCGCGCCGCCAGATCGTTCGCGATCCGGTAGCGATCACCGGTCTCCGTGCCCGGTGGATCCATGAAGGTGACCCGCTCGAAGAGATGGGCGCGGATCCGCGCGGCGCGCTCGGGCTCGAAGCGCCCCGCCCCCGGTGGGGCCGCCTCGTGGCGGCGCCGGAGCGGCGGGCCTGGCGGCTCGACCTCGTCCGCCAGATCGCCATGAACGAGCAGCACGTATTTGTCGACCTCGGCCTGGAGCTCGAGCTCGAGCTGGGTCGCCGGCAGCTCCCTGCGGGCCCGCTCGGCCACATAGAGGAAGTGGCTCACGCCCTCGACGATCTGGCAGATCTCGTCGAACGTCCGCTCTCGCCCCCGCGTGATCGCCCGGCGGGGCAGGTGCAGCGCGATCTCGATATCCCCGTCGGCGTGCCGGATCAGCAGCGCCTCGCGTGCGCTCCCGTCCGTCAGCCGGATGAAATCGTCGACCGCGGGCGCGTCATCGAGCGCATACGTGCGCGCCAGGTGCTGCTGGATCCGGGACGGGAAGGTCGCCCCCTGCATCAGTTGAGCCCGCCCGTACCACGGCTCGGCACGAGCCCTCGTGCCCCGAGCTCATCCGCGAGGCGGCTCGATCCCGTACGAACCCAGCGCTCGTACAGCCGGAGCACCGAGCGCTCGTCCCGAGCCCCCGACGCGAGCGTACCGTCGGCCACATCGTTCAGGACGCTCACGAACCGCTCGAATTTCTCAGCCATCTCCGAAAGAACATCGGGCCCCTGGCCGACGCGCGCATTGAGGCGCAGCATAGCGGCCGCATGGTGGTAGGCGGTCGACCCGACCCCGACCACGTAGCCGCGATCGACCCCCTTCAGCTCGATGTGGCCGCCGAAGAAGCCGACCACGTAGAGCACGCTGTCTCCCAGGTTACGCAGCCGCTGGAAACGCTCGGCTCCGGAGGCTTCCAGCGCGTCGCGCAGAAGAAAGGTCAGGGGCTGGTTGAAGGCAGACTCGGCATGCTCGTCCGGGTGAGCAAAAGCACAGAGCAGACCGACGAGGTAGCTCGACGCCGCCTCGGTGGCAGCGACGTTCCGAACTCGGAGCGCCTCGTCCACAACCTCCTGGAAATAGCGGGTCATGCTCGGGGAGAGAGAGATCGCTTGGCTCACAGCGGCACCTCACTTATGCGGGTGCCCTGGATACCGACGTAACCCGGGCCACCGCGCGCTCAGGTCAACCAGACACGTCCTGACGGCCTCCCTCGGGCTGGAGGCCCTGAGGGCATCGCGTCACTGTGCTGCCGCAGCTTTGCCCTCATAAGGGCATTTTAGCCGAGGGGCTCCGCCGGGCCCAGCCTTGCGCAACGCACCTTCCCCTGCGATCTCCAGAACTTACAGCCACCTCCGCGCCTGGCTGCCAACGCGCAAAGTGCCGGCCTGGGGCCACTCTTGACACCCTCCAGGGGGTGGCTATCTTCCGCGCGCTCGCTAGCACTCGCCACAGGTGAGTGCTAGCAAAGTGCCCAGACTGCAATCGTAGGGGGCCTTCCGGCGCGCTCCGTTGCGCCGGCTGGGTCCGCCGTTCGTGGGACGCGGCGCTCGTCCCCGGAGGACTTGCAAAGATGAAGATTCGACCGCTCCAGGACCGCGTGATCGTTCAGCGCGTGAAGGAAGAAGAGAAGACCAAGGGAGGTCTCTACATTCCCGACACCGCGAAAGAGAAGCCGATCGAGGGGACCGTCGTCGCCGTCGGCAACGGCAAGGTCGCCGAGGACGGTACCGTGCGGAAGCTCGACGTCAAGGAGGGCGATCGCGTCCTCTTCGGCAAGTACTCGGGCACCGAGGTCAAGATCGACGGCGAGGAGCACCTCATCCTCCGCGAGGACGACATCCTCGGCGTGATCGAGAAGTGACGCGGGCGACAGAAGGAACTTAGGAGAGACACCATGGCAGCCAAGGAAATCATCTACAACGAGTCCGCCCGCAGCATGATCCTCGCGGGGGTCAACGCCCTCGCCGACGCGGTCAAGGTCACCCTCGGCCCGAAGGGGCGCAACGTCGTCATCGAGAAGAGCTTCGGCTCGCCGACGGTCACCAAGGACGGCGTGACGGTCGCCAAGGAGATCGAGCTCGAGAACCGCTTCGAGAACATGGGCGCCCAGATGGTCCGCGAGGTCGCCTCGAAGACGAGCGACATCGCCGGCGACGGGACGACCACCGCGACGGTGCTCGCCCAGGCGATCTACCGCGAGGGCTCCAAGCTCGTCGCGGCCGGGCACAACCCGATGGAGATCAAGCGCGGCATCGACAAGGCGGTCGAGGCGATCGTCGAGCACCTCCGCAGCTCCGCCAAGCAGACCAAGGACGCGAAGGAGATCGCGCAGGTCGGCACGATCAGCGCGAACGGCGACGAGACGATCGGCAAGCTCCTCGCCGACGCCATGGAGAAGGTCGGCAAGGAGGGCGTGATCACGGTCGAGGAGGCCAAGAGCGCCGACACGACCCTCGACGTGGTCGAGGGCATGCAGTTCGACCGCGGCTATCTCTCGCCGTACTTCGTGACCGATCCCGAGGCCATGAAGGCGAACCTCGAGGACTGCTACATCCTCATCTCGGAGAAGAAGATCTCCAACATGAAGGACCTGCTCCCGGTGCTCGAGGCGATCGCCAAGAGCCAGAAGCAGCTCCTCATCATCGCCGAGGACGTCGAGGGCGAGGCGCTCGCGACCCTCGTCGTGAACAAGCTCCGCGGCACGCTGCACTGCGCGGCCGTCAAGGCGCCGGGCTTCGGTGACCGCCGCAAGGAGATGCTGAAGGACATCGCCACCCTGACGGACGGCCAGGTGATCGCGGAGGAGCTCGGCCTCAAGCTCGAGAACGTCACGATCAGCGATCTCGGCCGCGCGAAGACGGTCCTCATCGACAAGGACAACACCACGATCGTCGGCGGCCAGGGCAAGAAGGACAAGATCAAGGCCCGGCAGCAGGAGATCCGCGCTCAGATCGAGAACACGACGAGCGACTACGACCGCGAGAAGCTCCAGGAGCGGCTCGCGAAGCTCGTGGGCGGCGTCGCGGTCGTCAAGGTCGGCGCCGCGACCGAGACCGAGATGAAGGAGAAGAAGGCCCGCGTCGAGGACGCGCTCCACGCGACCCGCGCGGCCGTCGAGGAGGGCATCGTCCCGGGCGGCGGCGTGGCGCTCATCCGCGCGCAGAGCTCGCTCGAGAAGCTCAAGGTCAACGACGAGCAGCGGTTCGGCGTGAACATCATCCGCCGCGCCATCGAGGAGCCCCTCCGCCAGATCTCGGCCAACGCCGGGGAAGAGGGCTCGATCGTCGTGCAGAAGGTGCGCGACGGCAAGGACTCGTACGGCTACAACGCGGCGTCGGGCGACTACGGCAACCTGCTCGAGATGGGCGTCATCGATCCGGTCAAGGTCGTCCGGTCGGCGCTCCAGAACGCGGCCAGCGTCGCCAGCCTGATGCTCACCACCGAGGCGCTCATCGCTGAGCGGCCGAAGGAGGAGAAGGCGGCGGCTGGTGGCGCCCACGCGGGCCACGGCCACGACTTCTGATCGCGGAGCGCCGCGCTGACCGCTAAGCCCGGCGGGCGAGGGCCGACTTCCTCCTCAGGAAGTCGGCCCTTCGCCATTTCGACTTCCGGCGGGCCGCGGCGCATGATCTGATCCGGCGCAGGTTCGCGATGAGCACCCTGACTACCGAGCGCCTGGCGCTCACCCCGGTCTCGCTGCCCCTGCTCGAGGCGGTCATCCGCGGAGATCGCGCCGAGGCCGAGACCCTGTCCGGCGCGCGCTTCCCTGGCGCCTGGCCCGGGCGCGCGCTCGTCGAGCGCGCCTTCAGCTCGCCGCTCGACCGGCTGCGCGACGATCCAGAGGCGTTCCTGTGGGGCACGCGGCTGATGGTGACGCGCGGGCAGGAGGAGCGCGTCGTCGTCGGCAGCGTGGTGCTGAACGGCCGGCCCGACGCGACCGGCACGGTGGAGATCGGCTACGGCGTCGAGGGCAAGTCCCAGGGCCAAGGCTACGCGACGGAGGGGTCGCGCGCCGTCCTGCACTGGACGCTGCAGCAGCCGGGCGTGAGGCGCGTCATCGCGACCACGCCGGCCTGGCACCGCGCGTCGCTCCGGGTGATCGAGAAGCTCGGGATGCGCCCTGCAGGAACGCTCGATCACGACCTCCTGGGCGAGCTCCTCGTCTTCGAGCGCTACCCCGAGTAGCGCCCCTCCGTCCCCGTGGACGGCGGCCCGCCTCGGCGCCGCTCACCCTCCTGCGCGGCTCACGCCGCCGCGCGGGTCGCGCCGCCGAGCCCACTCGCACAGGGTCATGCCCGCCGCGATCGCCACCGGGTACGAGTGGTTGATCCCGTACATGGGGATCGCGATCACGTCCTCGCACGCGTCGAGCAGCGCCTGCGGCAGCCCGTCATCCTCGCTGCCGAAGAGGAACACGAGCCCGCGGGGGAACGGCGCCTCCCAGAGGGTGCGCCGCGCGTGATCGCGCTCCACGCCGATGAGCGGGCGGCCGCGCGCCGCTTCGAGGAAGCTCGCCTCGTCGGGGCACTCGACGATGGTCTCGTACTTCTGCATGCCCATCGAAGCGCGCTCGTAGTAGGGCTCGGTCCCGATCAGGAAGATCTCCCGCACAAGGAACGAGTGCGCGACGCGGATGATGGCGCCGATGTTGAACGGGTTCTTCGCGCGGCAGACGGCGACGGAGAAGTCGTTCCGCAAGGGGGCGAGCTCTTCGCGGATCTCCCGGGTGGTGAGCCCGAAGGGCGGGATCTTCACGGCGCGCTGGCTCCCCTACTCGGCGGCGAAGCGATCGAACAGCGGATAGATGGGCCCCTCGTGGACCCTGATCCGCTCGGTCGTGCCCGTGGCGTGCTTGACCAGGAGCACGAGCCCGGCGCGCGGCACGGCGTCGAGCGCGCCCCGGATCGCCGCGACGGACATGCGCCGCACTGGCTGCCCGGCGATCTCCAGCACCTCGTCGTCCTTGCGGAGCCCGGCGCGCTCTGCAGGCCCGCCCTCCATCGTCCGCGAGATGAATGCCGAGCCGGAATGCAGCTGGTACCAGAGCCCGAGGCCGAGCTTGGCGTGCGCCGGCTGGAACGCGAGCGTGAGCGAGCCGCCCGCGTCGAGCTGGATCTCGATCTCCCCTGCGGCTCGGTGCGTATCGCTCGGACGGCCGATGTCGCGCACCCCGATCGGCTTGTCGATGAGCGGATCCGCTTCCCAGACCTCCACCCGGAGCCGGTCCTCGGGCATGATCTCGAAGTTCCCGCTGGGTCCTTCGGGCCAGGTCGGCTCGAGCGTGTTCGGTTGCTCCGCCGTCCGAAAGATCTCCGCGCCGTTGACGAAGACGCGGACATAGGGGTCCGGGAGGTCACCGGCGCCGGAATCCCAGGCTCGGCCGTCCCGAGTGCGCTCCGGGATTCTCGCCCGGACGACCCGCAGCCATCGGACGTTCTCGGGCGGCGGAGGATGCAGCTCCTGGTCTGAAGGAGGCTCGTGCAGGCGGGTCGAGTGCTCGGGATAGAGCGCCGAGCAGCCGCCCGCGGCGAGCGGCGTGCCACCTGCGGCGAGCAGCAGGAGGAACGCGGGCAAGCAGAGCGAGAGCGCGCGATGCCGTTGGAGGACCAAGATGGCGCCATTTTTGGCCGGAGCCGGCGTCAGCCGCAACTAAACCGTGCTATTTCGGGCGCCCATGCAGGATCAGCCCGTCATTGCTACCAGCGACCTCAGCGCGCACGTCGGCAGCACTGTCGTGCTCCGCGGATGGCTCTACAACAAGCGATCGAGCGGCAAGCTCCACTTCCTCGAGCTGCGCGACGGCTTCGGCACCGTCCAGTGCGTGATGGCGAAGAGCGACGTCGGCGACGAGGTCTTCGCGGCCGCCGACAAGGTCACCCAGGAGAGCGTGATCGATGTCGTCGGCGAGGTGAAGGCGCACCCGAAGCGCGCCGGGGTCTACGAGATCGCCGCGTCCGGCTTCCGCGTGCTCGGCCCCACCGCCGGCGAGTACCCGATCTCCCCGAAGGAGCACGGGACCGACTTCCTCATGGATCACCGCCACCTCTGGCTGCGATCGAAGCGGCAGCACGCGATCTTGCGCGTTCGTCACACCATCATCCAGGCCATCCGCGACTTCTTCGACGGGCGCGGGTTCACGCTCGTCGACGCGCCGGTCTTCACGCCGAACGCGTGCGAGGGGACGAGCACGCTGTTCCAGACCGACTACCACGGCGAGAAGGCGTACCTCACCCAGTCGGGGCAGCTTTACATGGAGGCGGCAGCGGCCGCGTTCGGGAAGGCGTACTGCTTCGGGCCCACGTTCCGCGCGGAAAAGTCGAAGACCCGCCGCCACCTGGCCGAGTTCTGGATGGTCGAGCCCGAGGTGGCGTTCATGGACCTCGCGGGCGACATGGACCTCGCGGAAGACTTCCTCTGCTTCATCGTCGAGCGGGTCCTCGAGCGGCGCCGCCCCGAGCTCGCGGTGCTCGAGCGCGACGTCGGCAAGCTCGAGGCCGTCAAGAAGCCGTTCCCGCGCATCCGCTACGACGAGGCCGTCGCCATCCTGAACGAGGCACGCGCAGAGAAACGTAAAATGGCTGGAGAGGCCGAAATTCCTGATTTTCCCTGGGGAGAGGACCTCGGCGGCGAGGACGAGACGATCATCTCCGGCCGGTACGATCGCCCCGTCATGATTCACCGCTATCCGGCTCAGGTGAAAGCCTTCTACATGAAGCGCGATCCGACGGACGACCGGCTCGCGCTCTGCGTCGATGTCCTGGCGCCGGAAGGTTATGGAGAGGTGATCGGGGGCGGGCAGCGCGAGGATGATCTCGCCACCCTCGAGCGGGCAATCGAGGCGCATCGGCTGCCCCCCGAGGCGTTCGGCTGGTACCTGGATCTGCGCCGGTATGGCACCTTCCCGCATGCGGGCTTCGGGCTCGGCGTCGAGCGGAGCGTCGCCTGGATCTGCGGTCTGCCGCACGTGCGCGAGACGATCCCGTTCCCGCGCATGCTGAATCGGCTCTCGCCTTAGTGCCGCGCGTCAGAGATCCTGCCGGAAATTCTGGGCGCCGCTTGGCAGCGCCTCGTTCACGGCGCGATGCGCCACGGCGCCGACGCGGCGAGCCGACGCGTGGGGGCGTGGAAGCGTGGAAGCGTGGGAGCAGACGAGGCTAGCCGCTCCTCGCGCGCACCCACGCGTCGGAATCGCGACGCTGTGCGAGGAGCGTGAGTAAGAGGTAACGCGATCGGCAAGCCCACGCCCACGCCCACGCGACGCGCGACAACGGCGGGCAGTGTGGTCAGGCCGTGCCCGCGCCCCGCCTCGCCGCTGGGGATCCGTTTTTGCTCCGCTTGCAGGGCGACTCTGTCGTATCAAGAAAGCATAGGGCGCAACCCGCGACCCACGCTCACTCGGCCGACCGACGGAGCCACCCCTGCTTGCAGATGAGGGAGCGCTCTACCGGCGAGCCGGACCCTGCCCCCGCCTCCCCGACCCAACTCGCGAGGACAAAGCTATGGCTCGTCTCGTCGGCTTTATCGGTAACCGTCCGGATCTCGGCGCGCGTGCGATCGAGCTCGAAGAACGTGCCCTCACGGTTCGCCGAAGGGAGGGCGTGATCCCTGGCTGGGGCGTCGGCTTCTACCAGGGAGGAGAGATTCTCCTCAAGCGCCGGCCGATCGATGATCGACCGGAGATCAGCCTGGCCGACATGACCAAGGACGTGCGCGCCGACATCCTCGTGGCGCATGTCCGGGCTGCGACCGTCGGCAGCCTGCGCACCGAGAACACGCACCCGTTCCGCTATCGGCAGTGGCTGTTCGCCCACACGGGCACGGTCGAAGGGTTCGCCCGCCTGCGGAACCAGCTGAGCGACTCGCTGCCGCAGTTTCTCCAGCGCGACGTTCGCGGCGAAACGGACAGCGAGCTCCTCTTCCACCTGTTCCTGTCCTTCCTCCACGACAGCGGCCAGCTCGATCGACCCAACGTGGACGCGGCGAGCGCGCGGACGGCCCTCCGGTCCTCCATCGCGCTCGTGGACCGGCTCTGCGCGGAGGAAGGGGCGGGGCCGAGCGCGATGAACATCGTGGTCACGAACCCCGAGTACCTGCTCGCCGCCCACGGCGGCACGTCGATGGCGTACCGCATCTACCAGGGCAGCGACGACATGGAGCGGCTGCTCAGCGACGGCGGGCTCGGCCGGATGCGCATGCCCGACTATGCCGCGAGCCGGTTGACGCTCGTCGCGTCGGACTTCGATGACGACCAGGCTCCCGCGGGGTGGACCCACGTTGGCGAGCGTGCGATCGTGACGTTCACCCGCGCCGATGCTCCCGCGATCGAGCCGATCTGAACGCCCGGAGGGCCCGCAGGAGGCCAGGGCCCATGCGCCGCCGGCCGGCGCTCCGGACGCCTCTCGGCCGTCGCGAGCGTGTCCATCGCTGCTCGTCGCCGTGATCGCGGGCGGGTCGCTCCTGGGGTGCGGCCGCGGAGGACCGGCCTCCTTTCCCACCGCCGCCGAGCTCTCTGACGAGCGCCGCCGCCCCGACGGCGTGGCGCTCGATCCGGCGAGCACCCCGCCGCCACCGACGAACCAGGCAGACGTCGAGGACAGCGTCGTGACCCTCCGGACGCCTCTCGGCATCGGCGCCGCGCTGGACGTCGTGGACGAGTTCTTCCGGCGGGTGGTCGCCGAGGACAGCGAAGCCTTGAGCGAGCTGCTGACGCGCGATGCCCTCGCGATCCACACCGGCTCGGGCGGATCGGGGCAGCCGCCGAGCGCCGGGCTCTGGTGGGAGCAGCGGTTCCGGCGACTCGAGTACGGAAAGCTCGCCGGAGAGCCGGTCTATCGGGAGTCGGAGCTCCAGATCTTCCGCGCGGAGGATGTGCTCGCGACGCCGCAACACCCCGCGATCCAGCCCGAGACGCTCGACGACCAGGACGTCGTGATCCGCGTGCCGATCGCGACCGCGCGGGTCGCCACGGATCGCCTGCTCGGCGACGAGATCGTCGTCTGGCTGCGCCGCGACGGTCCGCGATTCAGGATCTATCGGCTGCTCGAGAACTTCCAGTTACAGTAGGCTTTGCGCTTGTGCCATATCTCCGACAAGATCGGGGCTCGATGAGCCGCCTCAAGATCGCGTTCGTGGGCTCCGGGGGAGCGGCGCGAGGCCTTGCGCACCTCGGCGTGCTGAAGGCTTGCGAGGAGCTGGGCATCCATCCAGAGATCTACGTGGGCGCGGGAGCGGGCGCGCTGGTCAGCGCGACGTACGGGCAAGACATCCCGCTCGACGTGCTGCTCGACGCCTACCGCCTCCCCTGGCGACGACGTCACCGCGGGCCTCGCCTCCACGTGTCGAGCTTCTTCGGCGCTCCCGCCCTGCGCGATCTGCTCGACCCGGGATACCTCTGCTCGGGGGTGTTCTCGATCGACAGGCTCGAGCGCTACGTGCGCCGGACGCTGCCGATCAACGACTTCCGGCAGCTGCCGCACGCCGTCTACGTGACGGCGGTGGACGTGGACAGCGCCAAGCGCGTCGTGTTCGGCCCGGGCTACGACGAGGCCACGCCGATCAGCCAGGCGGTGGCCGCCAGCTGCTGCGTGCCCGGCCTGTTCCGGCCCTACCGCATCAACGGCCGCTATCACTTGAGCGGCGAGGTGATCCGGACGCTCTCCGCCGACGTGGCCGTGAATGCCGGCGCGAACATCGTGATCATCTCCAACATCTACCGTCCCGAGGAGCGCGACGAGTCGCAGCGCTCGATCGCGAGGAGCGGCGCGCCCAGCGTCGTCCGGCAGTCGCTCAGCATCCTTCTGGCCGAGAAGGAGCGCCGCGGCGTCGAGCTCCTCTCCAAGCTCTACCCGAGCGTCACCTTCCTGGACGTGGCGCCCGCGATCGGCCGGTACAGCTACATGAACCGGTTCGCCGCCAAGCCGCTCGTCCTGCGCGGCTACCGCACTGCGCTCCGCATACTCGCCGCCGCGAAGGAGAAGGGCGTGTTCGACGCCCCCTCCTCGAAGAGCGCTCTAAACTAGAGCGGCTACATCCCCGCGACGATGCGGAACCCGTCCTGGTACTCCACGAGCTCCAGCCGGTTGTCGTCGACCTTGCGGCGCCACTCTTCGCCCTTGCCCCCCGGGATGCGGTAGCTCGCGCTGAAGGTGTAGTCGACGTAGATGACGTCATCACCCTTCAGGACGCGCCGGTAGCGGATCTCGTAGCGGATGGCGCGAGCGTCCTGGAACTTGCCGGTGAGGTACGCGCGCAGGCCAGCGTAATCGAGGTCGTCCGCCGCATCGATGTTGCCGCCGTCCTCGTAGTACTTGGGCGACGCGAGCTTGAGCAGCTCGCCCACGTCCTTGCTCTCCACCGCGTTGCGATACTTCTCGCAGAACGAGATGATCTTGCGGTTGTCGTCGTTGTCCTCCACGTCCGTGTTCGGGATGTAGTGGGTCGCGCACCCGGCGAGGACGGCCGAAGCAACGATGAGGAGCGAAGCGACAGCTTTTGTTTGGCGGCAGAACATACGCAGGCAGGACAACGCTCGGGGGAAGCAGCTGATTCCAGCTGAGAACCTTGCCAGATCGAGGCGCGGATCGGCAAGCGAAGCGATCACGATCACCAAGGATGACGGGGACGGGCGCGCCGCTACGCGTGCTCCTCGAGCCAGCGGAGGAGGGCGAGATGGCCGACCGGCCCCTCGTGGTCGACAGGGAGGTCCGGATCGACCTTGCGCAGGCGCTCTTCGTCGCCGGGATCCGCCTGCAGGAGGAGCGCGACGGCGCCGCTGGCGAGCGCGCGGTGCTGGGCGCCGGTGAGGCCGAGCAGCTCGCGCGCGACCGGCCCAGCGTCGTCGGCCGCGAGGACGACCATGCGGTCGGCGTCCGAGGACGCGACCAGATCGGCCGCGGCGCGGAGCGCCTCGAGCGCGCCGCCGAGCCCGGCGCCGACCGCGAAGCTCGGCCCGGTGAGCTGGTACGCGATGGCGCACTCGCCCGCGATCGCGTTCGGCGACGTCGCAGGGAAGAGGCGCGGCTCGACGAAGCGGGCTCCGCGGGCGCGCCGGCGGGCGTCGTACACCTCGTTGGTGTCGATCGTGGCGAGCGCGTGGCCCGCGACGATGCCGGCCCCCCGCAAGCGATCGGCGCCGACGAGGGCGGCGAGGGCTGCCACCGCGGTCAGCCCGAGCCGGCAGAGCGCGTCGAGGCGCGCGAGGCGGTCGCGCGCGATGCCGGTCGCCTCGGCGAGGCGCCCGAGATCGGAGCCCGTCACGTGCGCGTGCGCGCGGAGGACCACGGCGCGCGGGCGCCGCGGGCGGCGCCCGCTGGCGGAGGACGTGAGCAAGAGGGCGGCGTTGGCGCCGCCGAACGCCGCCGAGAGCTTGAGCGCCGAAGAGAGCGGGCGGGGCTCGGCGCGCTCGAGCAGGTGAGCCGGCGCGTCGGGGTCGAGCTCGCCTTCGGAGGCCGCCGGTGGAGCGATGGACGCCTGGAGGGCGGCCGCTGCGGCGAGCGCCTCGAGCACGCCGGCGGCCCCGAGCGTGTGCCCTATCTGAGCCTTGAACGGGTGGACCACCGGAGGAGGCGCATCCACGCCCGGCAGCGCGTCCGAGCCCTCCGCGGCGCCGCGCGGCGAGAGCATCGCGGCGATCGCGCGCGACTCCATCGCGTCGTTGTAAGGCGTCGCCGTGGCGTGGGCGCTGATCAGACCGACGCGCGAGGCAGGCCACCCGGCGTCGGCGAGCGCCGCGGCGCCGGCGCGCGCGAGCCCCGAGCCGGTTCGATCCGGGGCGGTGATGTGCACCGCGTCCGTGGAGGCGCCGAAGCCGGCGACGCGGACGATCACCGGGGCGCCGCGGAGACGATCCTCGCGGACGAGGGCGACGACGGCGGCGCCCTCGCCGAGCGCCATGCCGTCACGGCCGACCCGAAACGGGCGCGACCTCGACGCCGTTGTCGCGCGGAGCGCCTCGAAGCCGGCGGCGACGAAGATGCTGAGGGCGTCGTAGCCGCCGGCGAGCACGAGATCGCAGGCGCCGCGATCGAGCCAGCGGAGACCGAGGCCGATCGCCAGGGTGCTCGCCGCGCACGCCGCGAGCAGGTGCGTGCGCAGCGGCGTCCGCTCGAGCCCGAACGCCGCGAGCGCGTCGTTGAACGGCGCGAAATACGTCGCGCGCGAGGCCAGCGCGGCGAGCGATCCGGCGTCGGCCCCCTCGGCGCGGGCGGCGAAGAACCGCTCCGCGGTGAGCATGCCGCCGCTGGAGGTGCCGAGGGCGATGCCGATGCGCTCGCCACGAAAGCCAGGACGCACGCCCTCCAGCGCCGCGAGGGTCTGTGAGAGCGCCGCCTTCAGCAGGTCCGTGGCGCGATCGGCGCCTGGATCGACGCCGAGCTCCGCCGGGGCGCGCGCGGCGAAGGGCCGCAGCAGGCCGGCGCGAGCCAGCTCCGCGTCGCGCGCGATAGCGACAGGCGCAGGCTCGCCAGCCCGAGGGACGCGGTAGGCGAGCTGGCCGAGGCCGAGCGCCGAGACAGCGCCCGAGGCGATGACGCAGGCGTCGCTCATGAGCCGCCCCCCGGCCGGAGCGCGTCGGGATCGACGAACGCGCGCGGATCCGGCGCGCGATCCCGCTCCTCGGCCTCGCAGATCACCGTGATGAGCAGCCCGGTCGAGGCCTGCGCGTAACGGACGTTGCCGCAGCCCATGCCCTCGGCGATCACGACCTCCTCGTCGAGCCGGCGCCGGCGGGCGCCCTCCGCCGTCGACCACGTGGTGCGGCGCGCGCCGATCACGCCGCGGTCGTTGACCCGCAGATCGATCACGGCGTCGCCGTCGCGCAGGACGAAGGACTCCGTGCTCTCGGCGCGCGAGTACCAGAGCAGCGTCCCCGCCGCCGGGTGGAGCATCCACCAGCGCAGGAAATCTACCGGCAGACCGCGGAGCGCGGTCCGCGGCGTCGATGCGTCGCCGCGCCTCAGCAGATCGAGCGCGGGGACGGCGAAACGGAAGCGATCGCCGCGGGCCCACAGGTCGAGCGCGGTGGTGCCGCCCGGGCCGAGGAGGATCATCCGCAGCGCGCCCTCGGGCTCGAGGAGGTCGCTCTCCGCCGCGCGTGCGCGCCCTTCGATCGCCGGCGGGGCGACCGCGATCGCGCCGCGCGCCTCGAGCACGTGGCCCGTGCGCGGCTCCCGCAATGCCAGGCGGACGCGGAGCGTGCGCGGGCCAGCCCCCTCGACCTCGCGGCGGAGACCTGCGAGGCGCTCGCGCCCCTCTCGCCACGCGGAGGGGTCGAGCCGCGCAGCGGACGTGCCCGCCGATGGGCCAGGCAGGAGGCGCGCTAGCTCGGCGTCGAGCGCGCCGCCGTGCCGGCGATCGAAGGGCGCGCTCGCGGCGCAGGCAGGGAGGCTCGCGAGCAAGAGCAGGAGGCCCCCGGCGCTGACGAGGTGCCGCGAACGACGGCGGGGAGCGGGCGGCGACGTCGTCACGCGTCGCCGGGAGCGACCAGCAGGATGGCGTATCCCCGGTCGGGTGCGCCGCCCACGACGAGCACGCTCGCGAGGTCGCGGCTGGCGAGCGCCGCGACCGCCGCAGCAGCGGCGAACCCGCCGGCGCCCTCGTGATCACCCGAGCGCGACGCGAGCGTGGAGCGCCGCACCTCGGCCCACGGTGAGCCCTGCAGGCAGGCGACGAGGCGCTCCTCCTCTCGTCCGACGAACACGGCGGCTGGCGACGGGACGGTGGCCTGCGCTCGCAGGGCGACGTCTACCGAAGCGCCGAGGCGCGCCGGCGCTGGCGCTCCCGCGAGCATCCCCACGCCGTCACCCCGCCAGGAGTTCCACCAGGACACGACCGCCACCGGGCGCGCCCCTCGCTCACGCACACGCGCGGCGCTCTCGAAGAGCAGCACGGCAGCGCCCTCGCTGCGGACACCGCTGCTGACGACCTGCGAGCAGATCGGACCGAGGCACCGCTCGATCATCGGGCTCGTCTCCTCGACGCTGCCCGCGGCGAGCGCCTCCCCCTCCCCGGCCGTGATGAGCTCGATGGCCGTGACCATGGCCGCTTCCGCTGTCGCTCCGAGATCGGCCATCGCGAACACCGGGCCACGGAGGCCCAGGTAGATGGAGGCATGCCCGACCGGCGACGAGGGGACCAGGTTCGGAAAATCGGCGGGGCTCGCGTACTTCGCGCCCTTGTCGTAGATGCGCCGCATGTAGGCGGTCGAGGCGTCGACGCTGCCAAAGGACGCGCCGACGATGGCGCCAGGCAGGGTGCGGCTCGGCGCGACGTCGGCCGCCGGATCGCCCGCGCCGGCCTCGGCCTGGACCGCGCCGCCGAGCCCGGCCTCCGAGAGAGCCGTGAGGATCGCGGCCGTCGTCAGCCGGCCAGCGCGGTCGAGCCGCCTCGCCCGCGCGAGATCGAGGTGCGCGGCCGTGTTGAAGGGGATGGCCCCTTCCGCTGGCGGAGGGCCAGGCTCGAGATACGCGGCGCCGCCGCGGGACGCGAGGACGCCGAGCGGGCCGATCGTCGCGGCCGCCGTCACGACGACCGAGCGCCGCCGGGGCGCGATGCCGGCGTCGAGCGGCGGAGGAAAACGGCCTGGCTGCGCGAGCACGAGCACGCTGTCCGTGCCGCCGAAGCCGAAGGAGTTCGACATCGCCGACCGGATCGGCGCCTCGCGCGCCTCCTTCAGGTGCGCGAGCTGGCACTCCGGATCGACCTCTTCGAGGCCGCCGGTCGGGGGCATCACGCCGCGCGCGATGGCGAGGGCGGTGATCGCGGCCTCGACCGCGCCCGCTGCGCCGAGCGTGTGCCCGATCTGCCCCTTCGATGAAGAGACGGCGATGCGGTTCACCTCGGGGCCGAGGCAGGCGCGCAGGGCGGCGCTCTCCATGACGTCGTTCAGCGGCGTCGCGGTGCCGTGCGCGTTGACGTAATCGAGATCCGAGGGCGTGAGCGCCGCGCACCGGAGAGCGTCGCGCATGACGCGCGCGGCGGTGCGCCCCTCGCGCTCGGGGTTGGTGATGTGATGCGCCTCGGCGCCGGTCGCCCATCCGCGGAGCTCGACGATCGGCTCCGCCCCGCGCGCGCGCGCGGCGTCCTCGGACTCGAGGAGCAGGAACGCCGCCGCTTCGCCGAGGTTCAGACCGGCGCGCCGCCGATCGAACGGGCGGCACGGCTCCGGATCGACGGCCGCGAGCGCGCCGAAGCCGGTGTACGTCAGCCGGCACAGGCCGTCGGCGCCCCCCGCGAGCACGCGGGTGGAGAGGCCGGCGCGGAGCCAGGCCGCGCCCAGCAACACGGCGTTCGCGCCGCTCGAGCAGGCGCTGCAGACGCTCCTCGCCCGACGGAACGGACCGACGGCGGCGCGGACGTGGTCGGCCGTCGAGGAGAGGGGATGCGAGAGCATCCGCTTCAGGGGGGCGATCGCGCTGGGGTCGTGCGACAGCCAGGCGAGCAAGTCCTCCGTCTCGAACATCCCGGCGGTCGTCCCGCCGACCACCAGGTCGACGGGAACGGCCCTCGGGTCGATGCCCGCGTGTCCGAGCGCCTCGCGGGCCGAGAGCACGGCCATGGCGTCGGTGCGAGACCACCCTTCCGCCTCGCCGGGCGGCGCGACCTCCTCGGGGGAGAGGTCGCGGACCTCCGCGGCGATGCGCCCGCGCGTCCCGGGGATCTCGAACAAGGAGAGCGGCGCGAAGGCCCGCTCTCCTGCGATGAGCCGGTCCATCGTCTCGCTCGCCCCGCGCCCCAGGGGCGAGACGACCCCGATGCCCGTCACCCAGATGCGCACGCCCGAACGGCTCTCTGCGGCGCGTTCACGCCGCCGCGGTCGACTTGACGATGTGGGCCACGAGCGCGTCCACCGATGCGAAGATCGGCCTCGCTTCGTCGCCCTCCGGGATGCGGACGCCGAAGCGCTCCTCCACGCTCATGGCGAGCTGGAGCGCGTCCAGCGAATCGAGGCCCAGCCCCGCGCCGAACAGCGGCGCGGCGTCGTCGATGTCGGCCGGCGTCTTCCCCTCGAGGTTCAGCTCCTCGACCATGAGTTCTTTTAACTTCTGCCGCACGTCCTGCGCGTTCATGAGCACGTCCCTGCGGGGTAGCACAATTCCGCGCCTTTCCACCAGGGGGCAGCGCTTTTTCTGACGGTTTGGTAAAGAGCGCCCATGGCCCTCGTCGACTACGCCACCTCTGCAGGCGTCGCGCTGCTCACGCTCAATGATCCGCCCGTCAACGGCTACACCCACGAGATGATGAAGGACCTCGACGCGGCCATCCTCGAGGCCCGCTTCGACAACGATGTCCATGTCATCGTCATCACCGGGCACGGCGAAAAGTTCTTCTGCGCAGGAGCGAACATCAACATGCTCCGCGAGTCGGACCCGACGTTCAAATACTACTTCTGTCTCCACGCGAACGAGACGTTGAGCCGCCTCGAGCACACGCCGAAGCTCTGCATCGCCGCGCTGAACGGCCACGCGGTCGGCGGTGGTCTCGAGATCGCGATGGCCTGTGACCTCCGCATCGCCCGCAAGGGCGCCGGCAAGGTCGGCCTCCCCGAGGTCGCGCTGGGCGTCCTGCCAGGCACCGGAGGCACCCAGCGCCTGGCCAGGCTCATCGGCAAATCCCGGGCGATCCAGCTGATGTGCGAGGGGCAGACGTTCGATTTCGAGACAGCGCTCGCGGTTGGCCTGATCAATGACGTCTGGGAGACGGCCTCCCACGACGAGTTCATGGACCGGGTCCTCGCGTACAGCCACACGTTCACGCTGCCGGACCGCGCGGCGCTGGCGGTCGGGCGCATCAAGCGCGCCGTTCAGACGGGCTTCGAGGTAGGGCTCGAACAGGGGCTCGCCCTCGAACGAGAGCTCCAGGCCGAGCTGTTCACGTCGGAGGACGCCCGCGAGGGGCTCGCCGCGTACATGGAGAAGCGGAAGCCGGTGTTCCAAGGCAAATGAGCGAATGAGCGAATGAGCGAATGAGCGCACGCCGCACGTCGAGCAATGCGCTGCCTCGCCGCTCTTCTCCGTGCGCAGCCGGACCCAGGTTGAGGCCGCCTCGAATGTAATAAAATTTACATTTTTGGCGGCGACGTCGTAGGGGTGGACGATTTTCAAATCAGAGAGGGCTGCTGCACGTAAGTTCAGGCATGCAACAGCTTGTTGAGCATGGGCCCCTTCTGGAGCGGCCCAGCTTCGAGACCGTGTACACTGTTGGGCTGTCATTTCTCCGACAAGCGCTCCGCTGGCTCGGGGTGGCAGAGCGCGACGTCGACGACGTCCTGCAAGACGTCATGATCGCCGCGTATCACGCGCTGGATCGCTTCGATCCGAGGCGCTGCTCAGACGAGGCGCGCACCAGACACCCCCCCTGCGGCCACGCCCCAGGCCTGGAACGCGGGGCGCCACAAACGGCGAGCCCGCTCGGCGAGCCCCTCAGGCGCTGGCTGTTCGGCATCGCCTGGCGACAGGTCGGCCACTACCGCGAGCGCGCCCACCGCCGCCGAGAGATCGCGGCCGGCGCCGGGGCGAGCTGGCCGTTCGAGCTCGCCGACCCCGGCTTGACCTCGGAACAGCTGCTCGCGCGCGAGCAAAGCGGCCAGCTCGTCGGCAGGCTGCTCGGTGGGATCGACACCGAGCGACGCGTGGTCTTGATCATGCACGATCTGCTCGATGTGGCGACCGCCGACATCGCGCGCGACCTGGACGTGAAGGAGAACACGGTGCGCAACCGCCTCCGGCTGGCCCGCGAAGACTTCCGCGTGGCGGTGAAGCGCATGAACGCCGAGGACCGACGCGCGCTCCATCATCCGTTGAGCCTCCAGGTCGCCGAGCGCTCCCGCGGGGCGGACGAAGAGTCGCTCATGAGCGCCGCCAGGCTCATCCCCGAGGTGCCGGACGCTACCCGGCGCAGGATCTGGCTCGCGGTCACGCGCGCGATCGCCGAGGCGCACGCGGGGGGCCCGGCCCCCACGGCTTGCGCCGCGCCAGTTCCGTAGGCGACCGCCGCGCGCACCGAAAGGAGGCCGGCGCGACCGAGGCCCCGGGGCCGGCCGCTCTCAGCGCTCCAGCATCCTGCCGTAGTGCTCGGCGAGCGCCGTCCCTCCCAGGCGGGAGAAGAAGGAAGAATAGCATATCCAGATCGCCAGCCCGTTCATGTCGTCGAAGATCGGCGGGAGATACGGGGGCGGGCGGATGATCCCGTCGGTCACGTGCGCATGGAGGACAGGAACGTCCTCGTGCGCGACCTTCCCCACGAACAAGAAGGGAATCAGCATCGCCCGATCGTGCTGAATGGCCGCGCGCATGAAGGCGTAGTTGAGGACGATCCCCTTGCAGTAGCAGGCGTCCTTCGTGAACGGCGCCCCTCCCGCAAGCACGCCGCCGCGGAAGACGCGCCTGGCATTCTGGAAGCACTCGTCTTCTTCGTAACCTTCGGTGCGGTACCACTCGAACACGTCGAGGAACGACGCCCCGTCCTCCGCCTTGTCCACCGCGAGGATGCGGTCGTTCAGCTTCTTCGCGCGACGCGGAGTGCTCCTGAAGGTGAGGATCTCCAACAGAACGGCGAGGCCTTCCTGAACCGCCGTGGTGCGCGGAGGCCCCTTCGCGAGCCAGCGCGCCACCGGCTGAGCTTGCCCGTTCAAGCTGGTCGCCACGTGCACCCACCCCTCGTGCGCCTCGAGGATGTCGACATCGCTCTTGGCGAACATCGCGCCGCTCCGGATCTTCACGTAGTCGCTGCCGGCGGCGGCGTCCGCGAGCAGCGAGTCGTCCACCTGCACGCGGATCGACGCGCCGCCGAAGAAGCGGTCGAAGCGGGCGTTCAGATCGAGCGCCGCCATCTCCGCCGTGATCTCCCGCTGCTGCGACGGGCCGAGGCGCTCACCGCCGATCGCCGTCAGGAGGTCGTAGAGCACGAACCCCATGTCCCGCACGCTCGTCTTTCCGTCTGGCAGCTTGTCCTTCGGGGATCCGTAGAGCTCGCGGGACAGCGCGTAGAACGCCTTCGTTCCCCGCCCGGTGAGCATGCTCACGACCTTCCGGTACTCGTCCGCCGTCGCGCGGAGGATCTGGCCGAGCCGATCGCGCTTGCCGAGCTCCCGCTCGGCGTCGCGCAGGATCTCCTCGAGCTCGCGCTGCTTGGCCTCCGGGTCGAACCCCAGGTCGTCCGAGTAGGCGACCTGCGGCAGCTCGCGCTGCTTCGAGCGGACAAATTGCTCTTCGACGTCCGCCTCCCAGCGGAGCGCCTGGAGGATGCGGATCGGCCGCTGCGCATCGAGCACGCGCTGGGCCAGCGTCGCGAGGATCTCCTTGTAGGAACGCCACGGCCCCGCGATCGGCGGGAGCGGCGCGTGCGGGATCGGCCCGTCGTGCAAGCTCAGGGACTCGAGCGGCGCCGACGGCGCTTCACCGCTCTCCGCGCCGCCTTCCCCAGGGCCGCCCTGGCCGCCGGTCGCGGCCGCTCCCGCGCCGTCCTCCGCCGCGCCAGCGCTGCCGCTGCGTGGCTCGCCCGCCGGCTCGCTCGCCTCGAGCTCGCGCTGCGCCTCCACGTCCGCCGCGTACGCCCCTCTCCTCTCCCGGGCCTCAGAGCTCTGCGCCATTGCGATCGATTGCTAACACCGGCTCACCTGTCCGAGCAAACCTCCACGGGCCAGGACCAGCGCCGCGCGGACAGCCGGCTTCGCCGGATCCTTGTCGGCATCGCGGCCTCGGGGTACGAGCCCTGCCCGTATGAGCGATCCCGAGCACAGGAATGACGCCGAGACGACCGCCGAGGAGGGATCGACCGCCCTCTCGGACGCCGCGCTCCTCGAGCGCACGGCGGAGGGGGCCAGGCGGCTCCGCTCGGCGATCGCGGCGGCGGTGGTAGGGCAGGACGATGTCGTCGAGGCCATGCTGATCACGCTCGCCGCGCGCGGGCATGCGCTGCTCGTCGGCGTCCCGGGGCTCGCCAAGACGCTGCTCGTGTCGTCGCTCGCGAGGGCGCTCGACCTCAGCTTCGGGCGCGTCCAGTTCACGCCTGACCTGCTGCCCGCGGACATCACGGGGACCGACGTGCTGCACGAGCAGCACGGGTCGCGGAGCCTGCGCTTCCAGCCCGGCCCCATCTTCCACAACCTCGTCCTCGCGGACGAGGTGAACCGGACGCCGCCGAAGACGCAGGCCGCCCTGCTCGAGGCGATGCAGGAGCGCAAGGTGACCGTCGGGACCACCACGCACGCCCTCCCCGACCCGTTCCAGGTGTTCGCGACGCGAAACCCGATCGAGCAGGAAGGGACCTACCCGCTGCCAGAGGCGCAGCTCGACCGCTTCTTGCTGGAGATTCACGTCACCTACCCGAGCGAGGCCGAGGAGCGCGAGGTGGCGCGACGGACGACCTCGGGGAAGCCGCCGGCGATCGCGGCGGTGCTCAAGGCGAGAGAGGTGCTGGCGATCGGGCGCCTCGTCCCGAGGATCCCGGTGACCGACGAGGCCGTGGACCTCGCGGTGCGCCTCGCCAGGGCGACGCGGCCGGGGGCGGAGCGCGCAGCGCAGGAGGTCCGGGACTACGTGCGCTACGGCGCGGGGCCGCGCGGGAGCCAGGCGCTCGTGATCGCGGCCAAGGCGCGCGCCGCGCTCCGCGGCGAAGCAGCCGCGGACGTGGACGACGTGAGGGCGCTGCTGATCCCGGCGCTGCGGCACCGGATCGTGCTGTCGTACCGCGCCGAGGCGGACGGCGTCCGCGACGTCGACGTGCTGAGCGCCGTCGAGAGATCGGTGCGCTGAGCGGCGCCGCGGCGCGGACGCGCATCACCGGGCGCGAGGCGCCTGTTGCTGCGCTTCCTTCACCGGCGTGACCGCCTTCATGGCCTTCAGATCCAGCGCGAAGCGCAGCGTCCCCGGCCCGCGCCCGTCCCAGCTCACCGCGACGACGCCGCTCTTCTTCAGGCTCAGGCCCGCCCAGCCGCCGTCGCCGAGCAGCGACGTCACCAGCGCCGACAACGAAGGCTCGTGCCCCACCAGCGCCAGCGGCTGCGCCCCCTGGTGCTGCGAGAGCCGGCGGAGGATCTCGGCCGTGTCGCGCGAGGGAGAGAGCTCGGCGACCACCGACACCTCGTCGGTCAGCCCGGCGGCCTCGGCGATGATCTCCGCGGTCTGCACGGCGCGCACGAGGGGGCTCGTCCAGATCACCCCAGGGCAGCGGTCCTTCTGCTTCGCGAGCCATTTGGCGACGCGCCGGGTCAGCTTGCGCCCCTTGCCCGTCAGCCAGCGACCTGCGTCGCCGAGGTCCGGCGCGTCATCCACGGCATGGCCATGGCGGATGATCAGGATCTCCATGGCCTGACCTTAGCCCGGACGAGCGCCAGCCGGGGAGCGCCGCGCGCGCGAAAGAGGCGGCGGCGCCACCTCGACGCCCATCAGAACTCGCACTGATGGGTCGCATCGTTGCAGTGCGAGCCCGGCGCCACGAAGGGACAGATGCTCCCGCTGAAGTTCTCGCACGGGAAACCGCACGTGAACGAGGTGTGCGTGTAGCAGATCTGCCCCTCGTCGCAATCGGCATCGGAGGCGCATCGACAGGTGAAATCGTCAGGGAACCCGTTCCCGTTTTCATCGAGGCCGTTGCAGCACTCGGTCACGTAGACGTCGCTCGCGCTGCAGTCCTCGTCGGCGCAGTCCAGCGCGCCGTCGCAGTCGTTGTCGATCCCGTCGGTGCACGCGGCGGTCCCGAGCTCGGGGCCAGGCGCGGCGCCCTTCGCGCAGCCCCGGCACGAGCCGAAGGCGGCGCAGCCGGGATCGGCGCAGTCGACGTAGTGATCGCCGTCGTTGTCGAGGTCGTCGTCACAGATCTCGCGCGGGTTCGGGGTGATCTCGACGTTGAGCACGAAGGGGCCCTCGTTCGGTCCGCTCGCGGGATCGATCGTGAAGCCGTCGAGGAAGACGAAATAGGTGCCGGGGTACAGGATGCTGAAATCGAGCAGGGAGGCCCGCGACCCGCCGCTGTCGTCGTCGCAGCCGATCTCCCGGCCGGAGCTGCAGACGCCCGTGCGGACGTAGAGCGCCGTGTCGAAGGCCGACCCGCGCGAGTCGACGCGCACGCGCGACGGCGCGGTGAGCACGAAGAAGAAGACCGCCTCGCCGGCGTCGCCGCCGCACTCACCCCGGGTCTCGCTCACGTGCCCGGTGGTGTCCCCCGTGTAGGTGCCAGTCCCGGGGATGCGCTTCGGCGACAGGCAGTTGGCCTGCTCGAGAACGCACACGGGGCTGCTCGCGCAGTCCGGGTCCTGGCAGTCGACCAGGGCGTCGCCGTCGTCGTCGACGTGGTTGTTGCACCGCTCCGGCGTCGGCTCGCAGTTCGGCGCGAAGGCGCAGGCGCTGTCCGCGCAGTCGACGCGCTCGTCGCAGTTGTTGTCGACGCCGTCGTCGCAGATCTCCGGCACGCAGCGCGCGCAGGCCGGCGCGGAGACGCACTGCGGATCCGCGCAGTCGACGCGCCCGTCGCAGTCGTTGTCGGCGCCGTCCTCGCACCGCTCCGGCGAGCCGGGCGGCTCGCACGCGCAAGGGAAGACGCCGCGGCAGTCCGGATCGCCGCAGTCGACGAGGAGATCGCAGTCGTCATCCTCGCGGTTGTCGCAGCGCTCGCGCTGGGAGCTGCAGGCGCAGAGCGGCTCGGAGGCGCAGTCGGCGTCGTCGCAGTCGAAGGCGAGGTCGCAGTCGTCATCGGCGCCGTTGCCGCACTTGCCGGCCTCCGAGGTGGAGCAGCCGCAGGCCGGCGTCCCCGAGCAGTCCGCGTCGAAGCAGTCGACGATCGTGTCGCAGTCGTCGTCGACGCCGTTCTGACAGCGCTCGCCGCCAGGGCTCGGGGTACAGCCGCAGACCTCGCCTGATGCGCACGCGGGATCGAAGCAGTCGCTGACGCCGTTGCAGTCGTTGTCCGCGGCGTCCGTGCAGATCTCCGGCGCGCCCGGGAAGACGGACGGGTTGAGGTCGTTGCAGTCGCTCCCGCCGCAGAACGTCGGGCCGACGCCGTCCCGATCGTCGTCGCGGGGGCGGTGATCGCAGCGCCCGTCTGCGCAGTCGTCGCTCGTGCAGTCGTCGCCGTCGTCACAGTCCGTGGGGCCGCCACACGCGTCGAAGCCTCCGACGCCCTCGCCTCCGTTCGATGAGGTCGACATGCTGCCGCTCGTCGCGCCGCCAAAGCCGCCGCCTCCAGCGCTGGTGTTCGAGAGGTCGGGGAGGCTCGTCCGGCCGCACGCTCCCGCCAGGACGCCGAGCGCCGCCCATGCGCCGAGCGCGATGAGGTACCGTCGAACCCGGGAAGGCCGCGGAAGCGCCCCCTCGACCCACGCTGAAGAGCCCGGCTTCATCTCTCACCCCTCTCGCACCGACCGCACGGTGCCCGCGCTTCGGTCCACTTTACAACCCCGAGTTTCCAGGAAAGCAAGTTCTGATCCGTTGGCGCTGGCCGCTCGGCGAGGCGTTGATCTGGAGCGCGCTTCCTCGCTCTGCGCGGTCGGCCCGAGCAGCTGCCAGGGCTGCTCACGAGCTGGCCTGCACGCCGAGCCGGCCAGCTCGCGCCACGGGATCAGTTGCGGGTCGGAGCATCCGCGTGTAACGAGGGCCGGTGGGCGCGCAGCTCCAGATCGAGTACGAGCGGCCGCCTCCTGGTCTTCAGCGCGGGCGTTACCCTGCGCCACAATGGGTCATCCTGGGGATCGGCGCCGCGGTGGTGCTCATCGCAGCCGCCGTCCTGATCTGGCGCGCGCGGCGCGCCTTCAGCGCACGCGGGAGAGGCGGACCGCGCTCCTCGAGACGAGGGTGACGGGAAACGGGAAACCAGGCGATCACTTCAGGGGGAGGAGGAATGATCGACCGCGGTGCGATCGCCGGTTGACATCGAGCGGACCGGACCGGTAGGCACCATAGAGGGATGCGCACCCGGTCGGCCGATGTAGAGAGCCGACCGAGCGCGCGATGAGCCTGCAACAGCCGGGGCCCAGAGACGAGGCCCCAATGAGGCCCTTTGGGTCCTGAAGAACACCGCGCAACCGCGGCCCGTGGATACATGGCACCGATCGAACGTGGCGTTGAGCTTGTGCATCGCGTGATCGCGCAACTGAAGAAGCGCCCTTCCAGCCATACCGCCGTGGGAGCGAGCCAGGCGGCTCTCGATGCGCTCGAGTCGAGGCTGATGGTCGAGCTGCCGCCCACGCTGCGGGCGTTCCTCGAGTTCGATTTCACGCTCGATAGCCTGGGCCCGCGGTTCAAGGGGCGGCATCGCTTCGGCCAGGACCCGTCGGCGCCTCGACCGAAGCTCACCTCGGTCCGCAAGCTGGCCGAGGCGAAGACCGACCTCGGCTGGACCGAATCGCGGCTCCGGGCCAAGGTCGTGAGGCTGCCCAACCTCCCCGGTCAGCCATGGAACGCGCTCTACCTCGGGGAGGCCAGGCGGGACGGCGAGCTCGTCATCCTCGGCCTCGACAACGAGGACACGAACGTCCGGGTCTTCCCGCGCTACACCGCGTTCGACCTGTACCTCGCCGAGCAGTGCGGCCTCATCAAGCTGCGCGAATCGCAGCGGCTCGAGGACCTCGAGTCGCACGTGGCGCTCAACCCCGAGCTCGGGTCCGCCGAAGAGGACGACGAGGGCGACACGGAGTATTGATCGCGCGGCCGCGACGCCCTCACCCTGGCGCCGCTCGGCCGTGAACGACGTCCGTGACGAACGCGATGGCTGCCGGTGCAGGGGCGCTCCACTTCCGTTTCCGGGTGGATGACGGCGATCCTCGTGACCGGCTCGACAAGCTCGTCGTCCACCTGCTCGACCGCGCCGGCCATGCGGCCTCCCGCGCGGCGGTGCAGCGGTGGATCTCCGCCGGTCGGGTCCTCGTCGACGGGGAGCCCGCGCGCGCGTCGGTGGCGGTGCGCGCAAGCGCGCTGGTCGAGGTCCGCCCCGAAGAGCCGTCGCCCTCGCCCACCGCGGCCGAGCCCGACGTGGCCATCGCGGTGGTGTACGAGGATGAGCACCTGCTCGTCATCGACAAACCTGCCGGGCTCGTCGTGCACCCGGCCCGCGGCCACGCGTCCGGCACGCTGGTCAACGGGCTGCTCGCCCTGCCCGGGTTCGCCCTGGCGCCCGCCGATCCGCGCGATCCCATGGGCCATGTCCGCCCGGGGATCGTACACAGGCTCGACCGAGGGACGAGCGGCCTGCTCGTGGTCGCGAAGGACGAGCCCACCCGCGAGGCGCTGAAAGATCGGTTCGCCAGGCACGCGATCGAGCGCGAGTACGCCGCGATCGTCGCCGGCGAGGCGCGAGACGCCACGTACGACACGCTCCACGGCCGGCACCCGACCGACAGGCTCCGGTTCACGTCGTGGATCCGCGGCGGCGCGGGCGCCCCCGGCTCCGGAGCCGGCGCGCCCGGCTCACACGTCGCCGCGCCGCGCCGCGCCGTGACGCACGTCCGCGTGCTCGAGAGGCTCGGCGACGCCGCGACCGTCGTCGCGTGCTCGCTCGAGACGGGCCGCACCCACCAGATCCGGGTGCACCTCGCCGAGCGCGGCAGGACACCCGTCCTCGGAGACCCCCTCTACGGCAAGCCGCCGAAGAAGCCGGCGGTACGGGCGATCGCGGAGGAGCTGGGCCGGCAAGCCCTCCACGCGCGCGTGCTCGGGTTCATCCACCCCGTCACGCAGAAGCCCGTCCGCTGGGAGAGCGCGCTGCCAGCGGACATGCGCAAGGCGCTCGACCAGCTGCGGGCGCTCGCTACCAGATCTTCGATTTGATGTGGCCCTTGGACTTGATGAGGATGTCGACGAGGGCGCGGTCGTAGAAGTTCTTCTGGTAGAGGTCCGGCGAGACGCGGCTCTTGTAGAGGGCGCGCCCTTCCTCGATCTCTTCGGACAGGACCGTGAAGAGGTCATCCTGCTGGATGCCCTGCACGATCTTCTCCTCGTTGTAGAGCGAGAGATCGCTCGCGATGGCGCGCGCGAGGCGGCGCGCCGCCTCTTCCGTTTCAATCAAGGGCATCCGTCTCTCCTCCAGGTTCGCCAGCCGGGGGCACGCGCTCCCGAGCCGACGGGGGCCTAGGATGCAGCAGCCCAGGCGGCGCTGTCAAAGTAGCTCGTCGTCCGACGACCCGCCCCCCCACCCGCGCGGCGGCGCGAGGGGCGCGGCGCGCATGTGGGTGGTCGCGCCGGGCGCGCCGGCGGCAGGCCGCTCCGCTTCCTCCGCTTCCTGCCGCGCCGCGGCGAGGGCGGCGAGCCCCGAGAGGAGCGGGAACGCGACCAGCGCGTAGCGCCCGGCACCGAAGAACACGGCGTGCGTCGCCGCGGTCGCAGCGAGGACGGCGAGCGCGGCGCCCACGAGCACCGGCGCCCGGAGGAGCGCGCGGCCCTTGAGCAGCGCGAGGCCGAGGAGCGCGAGGTAGCCCACCCATGCATGGACGTGCAGCGCGGCGACGACCCCCAGCGCGAACAGCGCGAGCCGAGCGACGTCGAGCGCGCGGTGCGCGAGCGAGGGGCGGCGAGCTGCGCCGGGCGCCTGCGCGGGCCTGCGCGCCGCCCACACGAGCGCGGCGAGGAGGACGACGCGCTCGAAGACGGTCTCGACGGCGCCGAGCGCGACCTTGTCGGCCTCGCTGAACGCCGACGGGTTCGAGGCGTGGAGGTACCACCCGGCCGCGCCGCAGTAGTCGAACGTCGCCGCGAGCTTCCTGGGCACGAGCCCGAGCCATTCGCCCGGGTGCTCCGCGATGTACCGGCGCGCCTCGCGGCCGAAGCAGGCGTCCTTGCCGGCTTCGTCGAAGACCTCGCGGCACGCCTCGGGGACCTGGACCGGCGCCCACGCGCCGGTGGACGCCGGGTCCGCTCCGATGAGGAGATTCCATCCGCCGTTCACGCTCACCAGGGCGCACTGGTTCATCCGCAGGCAGTTGCGCGCGGTCCAGGGCGCGCACACGAGGAGCGCCACGATGACGGCGAGCAGGACGGGCGCCGCGCGCGCGGCGAACGAGGGGAGGAGCCGGGGACCGCCTGCAGGCGGAGAGCCCGAGAGGGCGAGGCCGGCGAACAGGGGCGCGAGCAGGAGCGCCTGCGGGCGGACGAGGGTGGCGGCGCCGATGAGCAGCCCGATGACGGCGAACGGGGCCAGCGCGGGGCGGCGCTCGCGCGCCCTCGCGGCCGCCCACGCCGCGCAGGCGACGAGCGAACCGGTGACGCCCTCGGTCATGAGCGCCGGGGTATACGCCACGAGCCCGGGGTGGAGGGCGACGAGCCCGCCGGAGAGCGCCGGCACGGCGCGCGACCGCGGCGCGGCGCGGGCCGCCAGGCGATGGACGGCGAGCGCCGCGAGCGCGCCGAGCACGGCGTTCAGCAGCATCGCGACCGCGGGGTGCGCGCCGAGCAGCGCGTACAGCGCGCCGACCGCGCCCGGATAGCCCACCGGGTAGTGCGCGGCGTACGTGACGACGCCGTCCGGCCATAGCCACGTGTAGCCGAGCCCCGCCGCGATCCGCTCGGCGATGCGCTGGTAGTACGCCCCGTCGGCGGTGGGCGGGAAGCGCCCGGCCGCCCAGGCGACCATGGCGAGCCGCGCGGCGAGGGCGAGCGCGAAGATCGCGCCCGCATCGCGCCGGCGCGCGGCGACCGAGGCGCCGTCGCTCATGACGAGCGCGCGAGCGACAGCGGGAAGCGCGCAAGCAAGCCGGTGGCCCGCAGCGCAGCGACGACCTCGCACGCGGGCAGACCGACGACGTTCGAATAGGAGCCGTCGATGCGCGCGACGGCGAAGGCGCCGATCCCCTGAATCGCGTAGGCGCCGGCCTTGTCGAGCCCCTCGCCGGTCGCCGCGTACGACGCCACCTCGCCGTCGTCGAGCTCGCGGAAGCGCACCCGCGTCACGACCGTCTCGGCGTGGAGCGCCTCGGCGAGGGCCGGGGCGGATGCCGTCGTGACGTCGGCCCGATCGCCGCCGGCGATCGCGAACCTCGTCCAGACCTGGTGCTCGCGGCCCGAGAGGGCGCGGAGCATGGCGCGCGCGTCGACCTCGTCCCGCGGCTTGCCGAGGATGGAATCGCCGAGGATGACCGACGTGTCGGCCACGAGGATCGCGCCCGCCCCGGCCGCCTGGCGCAGGCGCCGCGCGGCCGCGAGCTTCGCCAGGGTGACGCGCTCCAGGTAGGCAGCGGCGTCCTCGTCGGCGCGCCCCGCCTCGTCGACCTCGGCTGCCGCGACGCGGAGAGGCAGGCCGAGCGTGGTCAGGATCTCTCGCCGGCGCGGCGAGCCGGAGCCGAGCAGAAGCGGGTGGGAGTCGTCGATCATGGTCGTGCGGACGCCGGCGGCGCCGGCCCCGGCCGGGCGTGGTCCTAGCACGGCGCCAGCGCGACCGCGGAGCACGACGCAATCCGGCGCAATCCGACGCAAACCCAGCGTCGGACGCCAGCGCATCGCGACGCGTCGATTGCTCTTTTGACTCTCCCCCCGGCAGTAGTAGAGGGTCGGGCGCGATGCGCGCCAACCGGAGGGAGCCTGCACGATCGAGCCTCCCGCTGCTGGTGGCGTCCGGGGTCTTCATGGCGACCCTCCTTCCGGCGCCGGTGCGCGCGGACGAGTGCGCGCCGGCCAGCGGGCTGTCGGGCTGTATCGATGCCGACAACCTCTGGCCTCACGCGGGCGGCGGCCCTTTCTTCGCCGTGGGGAGCACAGGGACGGCTCCGAGCGCGAAGGCCTCGTTCGGCCTCGTGGCGAGCTACCTGTCGCGGCCAGTGGGCCTGCGCACCGCCTCGCCCGACCCCGAGGGGACGGTCATCCACGCGCTGGACAACATGGTCGACGCGACCTTCCTGGCGTCGTTCGGGCTCACCGATCGCCTCGAGGTCACGGTCGCCGCTCCCGTCACCCTGTACCAGGACGGGGCGGGCTTCTCCGACGTCCTCGGCACCGACACGGAGCTCCAGCGCAGCGTGATGCGCGACGCTCGCCTGGGCGCCGCGCTCGCGATCGTGCCGCCGGCCCAGCGTGGTCCGCTCGATGGCTTCTCGCTGGCAGCGCGCCTCGATCTGGGCGTGCCGACCGGCGATGGGTCGGTGTTCGCCAGCGCCGGGACCGTGACGCTCGCGCCGAGCGTCACCGCAGCGTACCGGCTCGGCAAGCTCCTGCTCGCGACCGAGGTCGGGGCCCGGCTCCGCGGATCGAGCACGCTGATCGACGCCGAGGTCGGCCCACAGCTCCTCGGCGCCCTCGGCGCCTCGGTCGACGTGCTCCCGGACCGCTGGCTCACGGCGTCCGCGGAGGCGTTCGCCCTCTACACGCTCGCCGAGCAGCCCGCCGGAGCCCCGGCGCTTGTGCCGGCGGAGTGGATCCTCTCGGCCACGAGCGCCCCGCTGCTCGCAGGCGACGTCTCGCTGTCCGCGGGCGGCGGCGGCGCCATCCCGTTCGCCTCCGGCGGCGCGTTCACCGCGCCGCGCTTCCGGTTCAACCTGGGGCTCCGCTATGCGCCCACGGGGCGCGATGCAGACGCCGACGGCGTCCTCGATCGCGACGACGAGTGCCCGCTCGTCGCGGAGGATCGCGACGGCTTCCGGGACGGCGACGGATGCCCCGATCCCGACAACGACGGCGATCGGATCCCCGACGGTCGCGACAGGTGCCGGGACGAGCCCGAGACGATCGACGGCTTCCAGGACGGCGATGGCTGCCCGGATGCGGACGACGACAGCGACGGCGTCCCGGACGACGCCGACGCCTGCCGGAACGACGCCGAGGACCGCGACGGCTTCCAGGACAGCGACGGATGCCCCGATCCCGACAACGATGGCGACGGGATCCTGGATGCGCGCGACACGTGCCCCATGGGCGCGGAAGACGTCGACGGCTTCAAGGACGACGACGGATGCCCCGATCCCGACAACGACATCGACCAGGTCCCTGACGCCAGCGATCAGTGCCCGCTCGTCGCCGAGGATCGCGACGGCTTCCAGGACGACGACGGCTGCCCCGAGCGCGACAACGACGAGGACGGCGTGGCCGACGCGGCCGACGCGTGCCCCATGACCGCCGAGACGATCGACGGCACGAACGACGCCGACGGCTGCCCTGAGCCGGCCGGCAGGTCCTTGCCGCGATGGTCCGGCGATCAGGTCGTCCTCGACGGCCTGGCCCGCTTCCCGGCGGCGAGCGCCCGCGTGCCGCCGGCCCTCGCGGCGCAGCTCGGCATGATCGCCCAGCTCATGCGCGGGCGCATGCCCCTCGACATCGTCATCGTGGAGGCCTACGCCGATCGTCAGGGCGATCAGTCCGCGCGCGCCCTCGAGCTCGCGGGCGCGCGCGCGAGCGCCGTCAAGGAGCTCCTTGCAACCGCGGGCTTGCCGGCGGACCGGATCACCGCCGCCGCAGGCGACCCATCATCCAAGCGCGCGCCTGGCGCGCCCCAGATCGAGGTGACGGCGACCCGCGCTCGGCGCTCTGAAGGAGCCCCGGGTGCTCCGGGCGCAGCCCCCTCGACGACCGGAGAGAAGAAACAGCGATGAATGTCCTCGAGGCACGCCGTGCCCGCCATTTGATCATCCGCCTCGACCGGGGCGAAGAGCTCCCTGCAGCGCTGGTGCGCGCCCTCGATGAGGCCGAGGCGCGCGCCGGCTGGATCGAGGGGGTGGGCTCGCTGGAGAAGGCCGAAGTGGCGCTGTTCGATCAAGCCTCCCGCACCTACGCGAAGACGCGCGTCCTCGACGGCCCGTGCGACGTCGTGGCGCTCTCGGGGAACATCGCGCTCCAGCAGGGAGAGACCTCGCTCCGGCTGTCGGCCACGCTCGCCCGCGAGTCGGGCGTCGGCCTCCAGCTCGCCGCCGGCGAGCTCGTGTGGGCGCGCGTCTACGGGCTCGAGCTCCGCGTCACGGCGTTCGACGATCTGCCCCTGGTGCGGGTGTTCGACGATCGAACGGGCACGATGCAGCTCGCGACCCAGTCGTCCGCCATCCCCGCGCTCGCGGGTGAACCGCCCCGCCTGGCGCCTCCGGCGCACGCCGCGGAGCTGCCGCGCGCGACGCCCCCGGCGCTCGCCGCGGAGCCGCCTCGCGCGACGCCCCCGGCGCCCGCCATCGAGCCGCCGCGCGCGGCCCCTCCGGCGCCCGTGGAGCCGCCGCGCGCGGCCTCGACGGGCCCCGCGGAGCTCCCCGCCGCGCCGCTGCCGCAGCGCCCGGCCCGTCCTCGCCAGGAGGACGAGCCCTATCCGGAAGTGGGCGACAGCGTGACCCACTTTCACTTCGGCGACTGCACCGTGATCAGCTCGGATGGCGAGCGGATCCGCCTCCGCCAGGAGCGCGACGGCCGCGTGCGCGAGGTCTCGCTGACGATGCTCCGCATCGAGCCTCCCACCGTCGACGCGGCGACAGGCAGGAAGCAGTTCCGCCTCGCGCGGAAGAACTGAGAGCGACCGCGCCACCTCGGTCGAGAGGTGGCGGACGGCGCCCGCGCGCTCAGAAGACGCGCTGGGCGATGTGGATCGAGTCCCCTGCCTGGAGCGGCACATCGGGGATCTTGTTGTCGATGATGTCCTCGACCGAGACGGTGGTGAACACCGTCTTGCCCTGAGACTTCCTGCGGATCGTGACCCGATCCTTGTCCGCGATGCTGTTGAACCCCCCCGCCATCGAGATGGCGCGGAGCAGCGTCATGCCGGGCTGGAGCGGCAGGGACCCGGGCTTCTGCACCTCGCCGAGCACCTCGACCCGCTTCGAGTTGTACTCCTTGATGCTCACGCTCACGCTGGGATCGGTGAGGACCTGCCCCTCCATGAGCTTCGCGCGCACGAGCTCCGCGACCTCCTGAGGCTCGAGGCCCGACACCTTGAGCCGCTTCACGTAGGGGAAGTCGACGGTGCCATCCGGCGCGACGGTGAACGTCGAGGGCAGCTTGTCTTCTCCGACGATGCGGAGCTCGAACACGTCGCCGACCCCGATGGTCGTCGCCTCCACCGGCGCAGGCAGGTTCGCTGGCTGGGGCGCTCGCGAGGAGCACGCGGCGAGCGCCAGCGCGAGCACGGCGGCGGTCCACCGGCCAGGACGCCGCATCACATGAACCAGCGCACGCCCAGGTACGCCTCGAACTGCTGCCATCCGAGGTGGTTGTCGGGGGGATTGACGTTTGACTGGTCGGGAGTCGTCAGCGCGGTGCTGCTGATGTTGTTGCCGTAACGTAGCGTCGAGTTGATGCCCAGCGAGTCCCCGATCCGGTACTCGCCGAACAGCGAGGCATCGATGCGGACATCTGTCCAGGGGCCGTGCGGCAGGGTGACGCTGCCGCTCCTCTCCGGGATTTCGGGATACACGTTTGCTGCCACGCCGCCATCTGCGATCACGAGAAAGCGCCCACCGAAGAAGTAGGTCAGCTTGAGGTACCCGCGATTGCGCTCGTAGTAGCTCGCGACATAGCTGTCGTGGAAATCGCGCGTGAATCCGGCCGACAGCGACGACAGCGCGAGCGTCGCCGCCTCGGGATCGGCCGACGGGTTCGGCGTCAGGTACCACTTCAGCTCGAGCTGGCCGATGACGCTGTCGAAGTCGTGCACCTCGGCCTGGCCGTCTGACGTGTAGAAGCTCGCGCCCCAGCCGGCCATCGCGAGGAGACCGAACGACGATGTCACGAGGCCGTTGATACCGAGCTGCGCGCGCAGGGGATGAGAGGAGAGCTGGGCAGGCGGGCTCGGCTGGTTCGGGTAATTCACGAACCCGAGCGACGCGTCGTAGATGAGCGCGGTGCGGGGCAAGAAGCGCCAGCGGCCCCGCGTCCGGATCGTGTGGTGCAAGTTCGTCAGGCTGTCGAACTCATCGACCTCGAAGAACGTGCCCAGAAAGCGATAGCCTAGCCGCCAGTCGAGCAGCCCCCCGCCCGGCGTCCACACGAGCTCGGCGCCCGCGTCGGCGTGGACGCGCCGAAAGCTCTGGTTGGAGATCCCGAGATCCGAAGAGGCGATGGTCCGGCCGAGCGACGCATCGAGGATCCCGGACCAGGGGCGCCGGGGCAGGATCGTCAGCTTGGCGTCGAGCAGGCCGCCGATGTTCCGCTGATCACTCAGCCGGTCCTTCCCTACCTCGCTGCCGGATACCGGGAAGAACTCCTCATAGGTCGCGGCGATGCCGGCGCGAAACTCGACGTCTGGCGGCGGCGCGTCGGGCGTCACCTCGTGGCGCTGCTGGCTCAGCGTCGAGAGCGAAAACGACGGCGTGATCCGGAGCCGCAACGAGCCGACAGGCCCCTCATCACCGAGGCCAGCATCGTCGCTCTCGTCCCGGCGGAAGAAGTTGGAGTCATAGCCGAACTCCGCAGCGACCCCGGGATGCAGCTCGAGATCGCCGGTGCGTATCCCGATGCCCTCGGTGTAGCGCCGATCCTTGAGCCACGGCTGATCCTGCGCCAGGGCCAACGCCGGGGACAGAGTGAGTGTGACTGCGGCAGCGGCTATGGTTTCACGAAGTTTCATCGCCTATTGGGCAGTGGCAATCCGAGAGAGGCGGTCGCCTACCGAAAACAGCTACTGCACGCAGGCGGCTCGATGATGATCTGGCTGACGGGATACTCGGAGGGATCGTCCTTGGGGAGGTTCGGATCGATCGTCGCCGTCACGGCGCTGTCGCCGATAAAGCCCGCTTCCTGTCCGATGCACTGGTTGGCCTCGGCCGTCAGCTGCTCGGTCCGCTGCCGCAGCACCGTCAGGATCGTGAACTCATGGTTGGAGAGATCGACGTCACGCCGGTTCACGGCGAGCTCCAGGCCCTGCCGCCGCTCGCGGGCGGAGCGGATGGCGACATCGATCTGATTCAGCTTGTCGTCAAGACAGAGCGTCTTCACGACGTCACGCTGCGACCGGGCCGTCTCCAGCTGGCGACGAACCGACGTGCGGGCTCCGTCCATCCGGGCGAGGTAGGTCTCGCTCTGCGCGAGCTGCTCTGCGGGCGAGAGCGTCACCTGACGCGCGAGGCCGGCGGAGGCGTCCGGCGGAGGCGCCGTCTGCGCCTGCGCAGCGGCGATCCCGTGGCCGACCACGACCGAGATCAGCGCCACTGCGGCGAAGCCAGGGATCTGTTCACGCTTCATCGAAGCCTCCGGAAGTCAGACCCGCGCAGTATAGGTGCGGGTAGACGTAATTGTCAAAACGCAATGAACATGCCGAGCAGCCAGCAGCGCACGTCCGTCGGGAGCACCCGTACGGCGCTCTCCCCGGTTCGATGCGCGACGTCAGCACGCCATTCACGTGCAAGCGAGGAGAGAGGATTGCGTCTTGTCCACGGACCCGGAAAGCATCGGGGGCTATTGGCTCACGAAAGTGACAGGAATCACAACCGTCGCGCCGCCGCCCTCGGGCGGCGCGAACTGCGCGCTCTGGACGCGCGCGACGACGCACGAGACCACCGTGCCGGACAGCCCGCCGCCGCCGGAGGGGGTCGCCGAGAGCACCTCGCCGTTGGGGCCGATCTTCGCGGTGATCCGGACCGACCCCTTCATGCTCGGGTCCTCTTGAAGACCTTTGTTGTAGCAACGACGGAAGCCGGCGGTCATCCCGGCCACGACGGAGGGCGCGTTCGAGACGCTCCCGCCGGAGACCGCGGCGCCGCCCACCTGGGCGTTGCCCACCGGCCCCTTGACCGTCTGTGCCGAGCCGGCCGTCGCAGGGCCGCTGGTCCCGGTGTTGCCAATCGTGGCGAGGCCACCACCGCCGGCCGCGCCAGGTCGCACAGTGCCACCCCCGGCGCCGCCCATGTTCAATCCCGCCACACCGCCCTTGCCGACGCCGGCCCCCGAGGCGGCCGCGTTTTCGAGCAAGCCGGTGGGCACGTCGCCCGAGCTCAGGACGCTGGCGGTCGCGTTCCCGCTCGAGTTGAGCGCGCCCAGCATCTGCATGTCGAGCTGCGCGAGCTCGTTGGAGAGCGCCGACGCGCGCGCGTCGCTCATCCCGCCAGAGCCCTTCCCCGGGCTGGCAGCCGCCGCCCCCTTGTTCCCACCGCCAGCGGCCTTGGGCGCTTCGACAGCAGGCGCCGCTGTCGCGGCCGGCGCCTCGACGTCCTCCTTCGGCTGCTCCACCGGCGGCGGGGGCAGCTGCTTCACGGACTCGAGCAGCTGCGCGACGTCGATCTCATCGTCGACAACGGGGTCCATCCAGTCGGAGTAGATCGACCCCACGGCGCCGAAGTGGAACAGGAACGAGAACGCGGCGATGATCGTGGTCGTCCAGTCGATGTCGTTCGCGATCCCCGACCGCACAGAGACGGGCAGCTGCGGCTTGGGCTGCACCGGCGGCGGCGCGACGAACTGGAAGAGGAACGTCGTCTCCCCCACGACGAGCTTGCCGCGCGCCTCCTCGCTGAGCTGGACCTGGTAGGCCTGGACATTGCCGACCGCCACGCGCTTGGCGGACGACTTGAGCGCGGAGAGCTCGGAGACGCCGCCCTTGAAGGCGACCCGACCGGTCATCCCGTCCAGGAAATTGAGGGAGTACTCGCCCCCCACGAGCTCGAACACCCGAAAATTCGGCGGGATGCTCTTGCTCGGGATGACGAACATGCTCTTTTCGCTGGGGCCGATGGTGACGTGGGTGCGCTGCTTGATGACGCGCTCCTCGATCACCTTCCCCCCCTGAACCAGGCCGATCCTGAGGACCTTCGGGCCGGTCACCGGTGCGACCGCCCGCATGACCGCGGTCATCTGCCCGGGCTGCCCGGGGCGCGACGGGGTGGGGTGCGGGTGCTGCTGGGTCATTCCAAAGGGCTCCGGGAGAGGGGGGACGAAGCGGGCGCCGATCGCGATCGCGCGCGGCTCGCGGAGCCGCGCTCCGGGGCCCGGCAGGCCCCGGGCCCGGGTCCGCGAGCGACGCGCCGCGCAGCGGAGGGCACCATAATTTGCGAGGGTACACGGACAGCTCGGGGCGGTCCAGGAGAGCGCGCCGCGCTCACCGGGGCGCCCGGCGAGAGCGTCGGGGCGATCCGGAAGGGCGCCGGAGGGCCCCGACCCCAGCGACGTTATCGGCGCTATCGACGTTATCGGCGCTATCGGCGCTATCGAGTGGTTCCAGGGCGACCCGCACGAGCGCGTCGATCGCCTCGCGACCTCGCGCGGCAGCGGCGCGGCCGGCCCCCCCAGCGGCCGCGGACGCGATCGCGCCGGCGCCCCCCGCGCCGAGGACGAGCGCGATGACCGAGGGCCCGGCCTGCGCGAGGTACGAGAGCGTGGCGAGGAGCAGCGCGGCGAGCGCCGACAGGCGCGCCGCCGCGCGCGGCCACCCCGCGCCGGCGTCGAGCCGCTGCTCGATCTCGGCAAGGAGCTCGTTCGCCGCCGCGATCTTCGCGTGCGGGTCGGCGGCGGCCATGACCTCGAGCGCGAGGCGGCGCTCCCAGCTCTCCGGCGGCGACCGCCTCGCGAGCTCCAAAAGCCGCGCCTCACCGGGCAGCGCGCGGAGCGAGCGCGCGAGCGACATCAGGTCGCCGCCGGTCGCGCGCGCGACCTGCGCGGGGTGCTTCCACGAGATCGCGGCGCAGGCGGCGCTCGACGCGATCGACAGCGCGCTCAAGAGCACGGCGACGGCGGACACACCGGCCGCCTAGAACGGCTCCTTGAAGATCGCCTGCTCGATGCGGTCCAGGAACGGCTGACGCAGCTCGGCGAGCGTGAGCTTCGGCTGGATCCGGCTGACGTCGACGGCCGCGATGGGCTTCTGGATGCGGCCCGTGATCGTCACCTCCGCGAGCGTGATGACCCCGCGCTGCTTGCCCTTCTCCTGCGCGCTCGCCGGCGCGCCGTGGCCGAGGATCGCGAGCAGGACCGAACCCAGCGCAAGTGCCTTGTACATGCTCATGGTCTCCCTCACGTGTCGGTCGCGGCGTCGGCGACGCCTCCATCCGGCGCGGCGGCAGGAGGAGGAGCCGCGGGCTGAGCCGCGGCGGCGGCCGCGTTCAGCTCCCCTTCCTTGAGCTTGGCGCGGTTCAGGAGCTCCTCCGAGTCGTCTCGCTGACCCTTGTTGCGCAGCTCCTGGAACCTCGTCAGCGATTTGATCGCCTCCGCCACCTGCTGCTTCGGCGTCATGCCGGGGACGGCGGGGGCGAACAGGTAGAGCAGGCCGAGGTCGTAGTGGACCTGAGCCAGGTTCGGGTCGCGGGCGAGCACCCAGTCGAACTCGCGCTTCGCGTCGGCGTAGCGCTCGATCAGGCGGTACGCGTCCCCGAGGTTGAGGTGCGCGGCGACGTGCTCGGAATCGAAGCGGACAGCGCCCTCGAGGAGCGGCAGCGCCTCCTGGGCGTTGCCCGCCTCGAGCAGGTAGGTCGCGAGCTGCACCCGCGCCTCGACGAGATCGGGGCGGCGCGTCACCGCCTTGCGGAACTCCTCGATCGCCGCGGCGCGCTGCCCCTGCTCCCGGTAAATCAGGCCGCGGAGCAGCAGCGCCTCGGCGTTGTCCCTGTCGCGCGGCGGGTTCTCGCTGACCGGCTCGAACCCGTCCAGGATCGCCTGGAGCGCGTACAGCGCGAGATCGAGGCGCCGGTTCCTGTAGTGATCGCGGGCGATGATCACCATCGCCGGCCGGTAGTCGGGGTTGATCTTCAGCGCCTCCTGCGCGATCCGCTGGGCAGAGCCGGTATCCCGCTGGAGCGACTTGACCTCCGCGAGCGTCGCCGCGACGGCCGCCGACTTCGGCATCTGGCCGCGCTTCTCGTTCAGGAGCCGCTCGGCCTCGCCGAGCTGGTTCTTCCTGGCGAGCAGCATCGCGTACGCGATGATGGCGGGCTCGTAGTCCGGCACGATCGTGAAGGCCTGGCGGTAGCTCGCGCCGGCGCCCGCGTCGCGGAGCCGCTCCTGCACCACGCCGAGCGAATAGAAGGCCTGGTGCGCGCGCGGATCGGCCTGCGTCGCCTGCCCGAACTGGGCCCTCGCGTTGACGAGATCCCCGGTCGCGAACGCCTGCAGGCCGCTTTGATAGAACGCCGCCGCCCGGGCGTTCATGGCCGGCGCAGCCGTCTGGGCGGGCAGATCGTAGGGGCGCGCCGAGCTCGGCATGTCGTTCATGCCGTACGGCGCCTGGGCGGGCGCGGTCGCGGCGGGCCCCGCTGGGACCGTGGGCACCTTGGGCGGCGGCGTCGCCTCCTCGCCGCAGGACGCGAGGGCGAACGGCGACATGACCGCGAGCAGGCTGGCGAAGAGGGTGACAGGGAGGCGGCGCATCATGGGACGACCGGCAGGGGCAGGGGGAGGCCGTCGGGCGCGAGCGGCGGGGTCATGCCGGGCCGCGTCCGGAGGAAGAGGCCATCCTTGTACTCGAACGGGCGCTTCGTCTCGGGATCGATGACCCCCTGGCTCCACTCGCGGAGCTTGGCGTCGCCGAGGATGTCCGTGAAGAACGCGAGCCGCTGGATCGCGAGGTCGACCGCTGGATTCCGGACCTTCCACGCCTTCGCCCAGACGACGGACTCGACGTAGAACTTGACCATCGCCTTGTCGGCATCGTTGAGGAGCCGCTCGCGCGCCGCGCGCCACTGCTCGCGCCGGTTCTGCCGGAGCGCGTCGGCCGTCTCCTGGAGATCCTCGCGATCGCTCGTCTCGGCGAGCTTGAGCAGCTTCTCTTCCTTGTCCGTGTACAGCTTCAGCCCCGGCGGGCGGGCGTTGTAAAGGCCGGTGCGGCACGAATCGTAGAGCGAGCCCTGCCGCGCGCGCGCGGCCACCGACCACGGCCGCGACTCGTAGGCGGTGATGACCTCCTGGAGCTCCTTCCAGTACCTGTCGTTGGCCTTGGTGATATCCGTCTCGAAGGCCCGCTTCACCTGATCGATGACCCCCTCGTAGCGGTGATGGCCGGTGTCGTAATCGAACTCGGCCTTGATGCGATCGTCGATGGCCTTGTAGGCGCACTCCGCCGCCATGTCGGCCTGCACCGAGCCGAGGGCCTTCACCTTGTCGCCGGTCGCCGAATTCCGGAAGGACGTGAACGCCGTCATGGTGTTCTTGCACCAGTCCCGCGCCTTCGGATCGCCGCCGGCGGCGCGCATCTTGGATGCATGGTACGCCGCCTGGACGACATACCCGCTCGCGGCCGGGTTGTTCTTGTTGGCCGCGTAATAGGCCTCCATCGACTGCGTGGCCTTGGTCCGGGCGGCGCGGTTCGGGCCCTCGTCGGCCCCGCGCTCGTCCCAGGCCTTCAGGTCCGCCGAGGCGACGAGGAAATCGATGTCGGCCTTCTGCTCGGGGGGCGGGTTCAGGCTCATGAAGGTGGCGCGCGAGGCGGTCATCTTGTCGCGCTCCCCGATGTTCGCGTAGAGCAGCACCGAGTTCCTGGCGGCGTCCCGGCGCGCCGCCTGCTCGAACCGGCCGTTGCGAGCGATGGTGTCGTAGGTCTCGGCCGCGCTGCGGTAGTTGAAGAAGAGGACGTACGCGGCGGAGAGCGCGTCGTAGGCCTGCTTCAGGTACTTCACCCGGTCGGCGTAGCGCTTCGGATCGGGGCTCTTCGGAGGGTTCGCGCCCGGATCGCCCTTCTCGAGCTTCGACAGGTTCTCCTCGCTGCCGTACTCCTTGATGAACAGGGAGTACATCGCGATGGCCTGGTCGTAGTCGCCCACCTGCTTGTAACAGTAAGCGCCGTTCATGGCGGCCTCCGGCGCCTCGTCGCGGGCCGGCGCCTTCTCGAGCGCGACCTTGTAGAGCGCCGCGGCCTCGCGCCAGGCGGCGACGCGCGCGGGGCCGTCCGGCATCTTCTCGGCCTTCTCGAAGGCCCGGGCGGCGTCGATGTAATAGCCGCGGGAGATCGTCGGCCGGGCGATGTCGCCCTCCTTCAGCTTCTGCTCCTCGCTGACGGCGCAGCTCCGCGTGAGCGCCGCCTCGGCGAGCTTGCGGCTCTGCTCGACGTTGTTCTCGAGGTTCGACATCGTCGTGAGCCGCTCCCACGCCTTGTAGCCGAACTCCGTCTTGCCGCACTGCGCTTCGTAGATGGGCTCCATCCGCTTGCGCGCCTCGGCGAACTGGCCATAGAGGAAGTAGTAGTCGGCCGCCTGGAACGCGTAGAGGTCGATGTTCTTCGGGGCGTCGAGCGCGGGAGGGACCCGCTGGATGTACTCGTCCCGCGCGGTGACGGCCGCCTGGACCTGGGGGGGCAGCGGCTCGGCGACGACGCGCTGCTGGTCGCCCTCGCCGACGATCTTGACCTTCTCGCGCGGCTCGATGCCCTCGGCGCCGCTCGTTCGCTGGAAGAGCTTGTGTCGATCCAGGAGCGCCTGGTGGGCGGTGTCGACGACCATGTACGCCGCGGGCTGCAGGTACTTGTCGTCCTCGTTGGAGTCCCGCACGCCGACCGCCGAGCTCCTCGCCTGCTCGATCTCGTGCGTCGCGGGCGAGCGATCCATCGCCACCGTGATGACAACGACCATGTGGTGCGCGTCGGCGAGCCAGTACCGGCTCTCGTACGCGTCCGGGGCGTTCTCGTCCTGGGCCAGGTAGCCGGCCCAGCCCTGCGCGGCGAGGCGGTACTCGCCGAGCGCCCGCTCGAAGATCGGGTCGCGCGTCTCCTTGTCGCCGACCGTCAGCGCCTGCTGCACGAGCGCGCTTCCGGCGTTGGTGTGATCGGCGGCGGCGCGGCGCAGCCCGCCGCGCACGAGCCGCTCGGCGGTCTGGATCGCCTCGGGATCGTCCTTGTTCGCCTCGACCCACGGGGTCGTCCCGACGTACTGGGCGAGCTTCGTGCGCGCCTCGAGCGCCTTCGCCGAGTTCATCGCCCGCTCGGCCGTCCCCTCGCGCGATTGCGAGGTGAGCGTGTCGTAGATGTCCGCGATCTGGTTCTGGATCACGGGCGCGTCGCGGTGCATCGGCCACTTCTTGAGGAGGATCTCGCTCACCTCGAGCGTGTTCCGATACTGATTGAGCTCCTTGAACTCCAGCGCGAGCGCCTTGTAGATCTCGACCGTCCACTTCTGATCCTGCGGGATCAGCTTGGGATCCTGGACGCGCTCGATGGCGATCCGCATCTTCTGCTCGGCCATGCGCGGGTCGGTCTCGACGTCGAGGACGTCGTTCCGCGGGACGTAGGGCTCGTCCGGTCCGGGGCCGACGAAGTCGAGGTATGTGAGCGAGCCGGCGATGTAGGTGTACGCCTCCGCGCGGAAATCCGCGCCGGGATCGCCCGTCAGCTTCTCCTGCTCGTCGGTGTAGCGGAGCAGCTCGATGAACTGGCGTACCGAGGTCTCGTAACGCTGCTGCTTGAAGTACGTCCAGGCGAGCTTGTACATCGCGACGCCGTGGACAGGGGGCTTCTTGTACTTGATGGACTGCCGGTACGCCGACTCCGCCCTGTTGTAGTTGAACGGGCCGCCGGCGCGGTCGATCTCGTTGAAATGGTAGTCGCCGATCTGCCACCAGACCTCGGCGATGTAACGGGGCTCCGCGCCGAGCGCCGTCTTCTGCGGGATCGGCTGGCACTCGTCCGGATACGGATCGACGTACGCCGTCTCGTCCTCGGTGACGGGCGCCCGCCCCCGCGCGCCCTTGCGCGGGAGCGCCCGGCCGCCCGGCGTGGACCCGATGGGCGTCGGGTGGCGCGCCTCCCAGCCGGTCCAGTAATCGCTGTCGTGGTCCTGCGGGAGCTTGCCGATGGTGTCGCGCGTCGGATCCTTCGGGTCGGTCTCGACGGGATAGGGATACTTGTCGTGGCACACGAGCGAGCGCCACACCTGCTGCGCCTCGGGGAACCGGACCGAATCGTTCAGCGCATGGCCGAGGTAGTAATAGATCCCGGCAAGCTCACGGTACTGGGGGAACTCGCGGATGACGCGCTTGTAGAGCGCGATGGCCGGGAGCAGCGCGACGCTGAGATCCTCGCTCGCGTCGTTGTCGGTGCGCGCGCGCTCCTCGTAGAGCGCGGCCAGGCGGAACATCGCGTCGGGCGTGTTCTCGGGGTGGGCGTTGGGGCCGCTGTAGCGCTCGACGAACACCTCGAGCCGGCGGATCGCCTCTTCCCGGGCGTCGCGGAGCCCCTTCCTCTCGATCTCGATCTCGCGGTCGAGCGACGAGAGGATGCGGCGGCGCCTGTCCTCGTAGTGGTGCTGCACGATGCGGGTGATGGCGCTCCGGTAGTCGCGCGCCGCCTTCTCGTAGGCGGCCGCCTCCTTCTCGAGCGCGGCGAGCGCCGCCAGCTGGGCCGGCGTCGGAGGAGGAGGCGGCGGCGCCTGCTTGCGCCCGACCGACATCGGCGGCGCGAAGGGTTGCACCGCCGGCGCAGCCGGCGCCGTGGCGCCAGGCGCAGACGCGGTCGGCGCAGCCGTGGCGCCAGGCGCAGGCGTGGTCGGCGCAGCCGCGGGGACGGCAGACGCCGCCGGCGCTGGCTGGCCCCCCGGCTGAGAGAGCGCGAGCGGCGCGACCGCCAGCACCAGGGCAAGGCTGGCAAACCCGAGCGCGCCGCGCGGGCGACGGCGCCCCGCTCGCGCAGCGCCGAGCGGCGCGAAAGAGATCTGCGGCGCGCTCGCGCCACCACGCTCCTTGCTCACTTCTCGTCCTCCGGATCGCCGCTGTCGTCGAGGACCTCGTTGAGCTCCTCCTTGAGGACCCGATCCTCACGGGCGCGCTCGACCTGCAGGCTGCGAACGCGCGTCATCTGCTCCTCGCGGACCTCCCACGCCTCCTCGGTGATGCCGACGTCGGCGCGCAGGATGATGTTCTTCAGCCGGTCGCGGACGAGGCCGAAGTTTCGCATCGCGACCTCGCCGACGACGAGGCGCGCCTCCCGGTCGAGCCCATCGAGCTGCACCGAGTAGTGAACGACGTTCGCCGTCTCCCGGCCGACGATCTGCCGGAGCCCCGCGGACTTCTGGGCGACCTCCCCCTCGATGTCGCGGAGCGCCGCCTCGACCCTCGCGTCCGCCGCGTCGCCGGCGCGGAGCACCGGCGTGATGCGCTGCGCGTACGCCGCGAGCTCCGCGCCGCCGGCGCCCGCCGCGGCCAGCTCCACCTCGCGCGTCAACGCGTCGCGGTGGGCCTTGCGCACCTGCGCGTCCTCGATGAAGCGCTGATCGCCGAAGCCGACCTGGACCCGGCCCGCGCTGACCTGCTTGCGGAGCACGTCGGCCTGCTGGCGGTAGAGCGCGAGGTCGCGCTCGTTCTGGGCGAGCTCGATCTCGAACCGGGCGATGCTCGCGGGATCCCGGACGACCCCGGCGTGCGGGCCATCGCGGAGGAGCCGCCGGAGGCCGTTGACCGTCGCCTGCAGCGAGTCCATCTGCAGCGTGAGCTGCTGCAGGCGCTGCGACTGGGTGTTCCACTGCTTGAGCGCCTGCGCCTCGCGATCCTGGAAGTCGCCGTCCGTGACGGGCACCCGCGCGAGGCGCTTCTCCAGCGCCCTGCGCCTCGCGCGCGCGCCGCCGATCTCGCCCGAGAGCGAGTCGTCCTCCACGTCATCCATGCCCTGGCCGAGCGCGAGGCGCGCCAGCGCGACCCGGTTGAGCAGCGCGAGCGCCTTCTCCTCGCCGGCCTTGAGCTCCGGGAACGCGCGCACCCGGTTGGGCGAGCTGAGGACGGCGTTCAGCTTCTCGATGAGCTCGTTCGATTGCTTGATCAGCTCGCGGCAGTGGTTGACGTCGTCGATCACCGCGAACGCGGCCGGGCCGTCCTCGGCCTCGCGCGCCCACTGCACCGCGAGCGGCGGGAGCGAGGTGGTCGTGTCGAGCGCCTCGATCTGCTCCTGGCTCAGCTTGTCGTAGTAGACCGCGGGATCGCTCGTCGAGCCGAGGAAGGCGTCCACGCGCGCGCGCATCGGGTCGTAGGTGGCGCGGACCCCCTCGTACACCTTCAGCGCCTTCTCGAAGCGGCCCGCGCGCAGCATCAGGTCGCCGCGGAGCAGCGAGCCGTCCGCGATGTTCTGGCTGTCCGGCTCGGCGATCGCGAGGATCTCGAGCGATCGCTGGGCGCGATCGACGTCGCCCAGGCGGACATACACCCACGCGAGCTCGTAGAGCATCGTCCCGAACTCGGGCGAGACGCGGTCGATGTGGCCGTAGGCCTGCACGGCCTGGGACCACTGGTCGGCCTCGTAGAAGAGCCGCCCGATCGCGAGCCACGCGAGGTCGATGACGCGCCGGTGCTCCGGGGTGTCGGCCGGCAGCTGCGTCACCTTCTGGAACAGATCGATCGCGGCGACGTAGCGGGTCTTGGGCACCGCCGGCGGCGCCTCGCCCTCCTTGAGCGGCTCGGGCGGGGGCGTCGCCTCCTTCACCGCGATCAGCCCGAGCAGGTACCTCGCCTGGTGGAAGTACTCGCTCTGCGGGTCGACCGCGCCGAGCGAAGCCTTCGCGCCGCCGAAGTCCTTCTTCACGTAGAGGCCCTTGCCGCGCGCGTACGCGAGGGCGCTCCCCGCCGTGGAGGCCGGGACGCTGTTCATCGACGCGAAGACGGCGTCGAGCGCGTCGTAGTCCTTGATCCGGAGGCAGATGTCCACGAGCCGGCCGAGCGCCTTCGCCTGGTAGGTGGCGAAGCGCGGCTCGGCGCCGCTCGCGACGATCCGCTGGAAGACCCGGCGGGCCGAGAGGTACTGCTTCGAGCGGAAATACGTCTCCCCGAGCAGCGTGAGCGCGTCCGGGAACGCCGTCGGATGGTCGGGGTACTTCTCGACCACCTGGTTCAGCACGTTCGCCGCCCGCTCGTAATCCCTGGAGCCCATCAGGAGCTGGGCATCCGCGATGCGCTGGGCCGGCGTGCGCTGCTCGCCGCGGGACTTGTGGATCGCCGCCTGGATGGCGCCGAGCCCGGAGGTGACGCTGCCGATCTGCTGAGAGGCGCTCGTGTAGGCGCGCTCAGCGTCCAGGGCCCACGCGTCGGCGGGGGCCGCGGTCGTCGCCGCGCCGAGCGCGAGCACGCCAAGCAAGGCAGGGAGTACCCGCGATCCGGTGTCCCAGGTCATGGTGGCTTGTCCTAACGAGCTCGAACCTACTTCCCACCCGCGGCGGCGGACGGCTGCCCGGGAGCATCCGAGAGGCCGCTCACGATCTTCTCGACGAACCGGACGGCTGGCCGCTCTTCGAGCGGGGTCGTGACGCCGCCCTTCTCGAACGCGACCGCCTGAAGGTTGATGGTCTTGCCCTCGACCGCCGTGAAGGAATGGCTGGAGCGCACCTCGAAGCGGTAGCCCCGGAGGTAGGAGAACACCCCGTAGCCGTTGCCCTGCAGGTTCACGAGCACCTGGAGCGTGTGATCCCCCGGCGGGACGGAGCCGTTGAAGATCGGGATCTCCGTCTGCTCGGCGAGGGCGCCCGACTGATCGGTCTTGTTGTACTGGACGGCGCCATCCAGGACGATCAGCACACGCGTGACGCGGAACGCGGACGACAGCTCGTTGTTGAAGCGGATCGAGGCGCGCGAGCCGGCGCCGCCGCCGGAGAGGATCGTGTCGCTGAGCAGCGAGAGCCGCGTGTGGCTGCGGCGGATCTGCTCCTTGAGCTCGTCGATGCGCTGCTCCAGATCGCGCAGCCGCACCGCGTAGGTCGGACCATCCATCGCCGGAGCGGCGGCCGCGCCCGCAGCCGGGGCGCTCGCCGGGGCAGCCGTCGCGCCGGGCGCCGCCGTCGCGCCCGCAGCGGGGGCGACCGTCGCGGCGGGCGCCGCCGCCCCCGCAGCCGGCGCGACCGTCGCGGAAGCGGGCGCAGGAGCCGCTTGCGCTCCGTTGCCCGGCGCGGGCGCTGCGGGGACAGCCGGCGCTGTGGAGGCCGCCGGCGCCACGGAGGCGGCGGGAGCGGCGGCCTTGCCCGCCGCGCCGCCCGGGGCCTGCGCGAAGGCGGGCATCGACATCAAGAACGAGGCTCCCACCCCCACAGCCAGCATCCTGATAAGTCGCATCGAAAGGTAACCTCGTGGTTGAACCCTCGTCGGCAGAGGGGGGCGACCTCACGCCCGGTGCCGGGGAGTCTAGTGGCGGCGGGCTTCCGAGCGCAACGACATGGACGCCTGCTCGTCCCCCGGCGCAGGCTCCCGTCGCTCGCGGCGCGCGTAGAGGTCAGCGCGCGCCCATCCCCCTGCCCTTCCCCGGCCGCGGCCGCTGCGGGCGAAGGGGGCTCGCTCGCTCGGGGGCGGATCCGCTAAGGTGCGCTTGTGTCAGGGGAAGGAGTGCTCCTCAGATCTTCGGGCCGCGCCGCGCGTCCGATCCGACGCCGCGGCCGCCGCCGCGAACACCCCGCCGCCCGGGCCGCCGAAGGAGCGCCGCAGAGGCTCGGCCGCTCCGGGAGCTAGGATGGTCCCGATTTCTCGAGAGGAGGTCACGGACGAAGCGCTGATGATGCGCTTCCAGGGCGGCGACCGCGCGGCGTTCGCCGGGCTCGTCCGGCGGCACAAAACGTCCATCTACAACTTCATCCTGCGACAGGTCCGCGGGCCTGCGATCGCCGAGGATCTGGTGCAGGATGTGTTCGTGAAGATCGTGCAGAGCGCCTCCGACTTCAAGCACGAGGCCAGGTTCACCACCTGGGCGTTCGCCATCGCGCGCAACGTCTGCATCGATCACCTGCGCAAGATGTCGCTCCGGCGCCACCCGTCGCTCGACCAGGGCTCCGGGGAGGGCGGCGACGGCCCGACGCTCGGCGAGCGGACCGCGGACCCGGCGCCCCAGGCCGCGGTGGACCGGGTCGCGATCGGGACCGAGATGGGGCAGCGCATCGTCCGCGCGGTCGAGGGTCTCCCGCACGAGCAGCGGGAGGTCTTCCTGCTCCGGGAGATCGGGCACGTGCCCTTCAAGGACATCGCCCACATCGTGGGGGTGCCCGAGAACACGGTGAAGAGCCGGATGCGCTACGCCCTGGAGCGGCTCCAGGACGCCCTCTCGGAGTACGAGGATTACGCGAGGGCGCTGCGCTAGCGCTCCGGAAGAGCTGTCTATGGACTGCGAGAAGTTCGACCAGCACGTGATGGACGCGCTCTACGACGAGCTCGACGAGCTGACGTATGCGGCCATGAAGCGGCACATGGACGGCTGCGCCCGGTGCGCGTCGGCGTTCGCGGGGCTGCGCGCGGCCCGCAACGTCGGCGCCTTGCCGTTCGAGGAGCCGAGCGAGGAGCTCGAGGCGCGGATCCTCGACGCCGTCGAGGTCGCGCAGAAGAAGACGCCGTTCCGGCGCAAGGCGCTCCGCGCGCTGGCCTGGGCCGGCAGCCACGCGATGCGGCCGCAGCTGGCGATGGCGGCGCTGTTCGTGCTCGTCATCGGATCGAGCCTGCTGCTGCTGCGGCCGAAGACGGGCGTGGCGCCGGTGCGGGTCACCGAGTGGGGCCAGCCCGCGTCGCTGGATCAGCGCGAGGCGCCTCGCGCCGCCACGCCTGCCCCCGCGGCCGTCGCGATGGAGGAAGGCGACGGCCGGCGCTCGGCCGAGGCCAAGGCGGAGGCGCCCAGGGCGGAGGCGGCGAAGGAGAAGAGCGCGCGTGCGTCCGCGGACGACGGCGCGAGCGCCGCGCTCCACGAGGCGCAAGCGCTGCAGCGCAAGTCGGGCTGCGCGGCCGCCGTCGGCAAGCTCGACGAGGTCGGCGCGCAGTACCCGGGCACGCCGTCCGCGCACGCCGCGATGTGGGAAGCGGCCCGGTGCTACCAGGCCTCCGGCGACACGGCGAAGGCGCGCGAGCTGCTGCTCGCGCTGCGCTCCGCGAAGGGCTACGGCGACCGCGCCGAGCAGCAGCTCGCGGACCTCGAGGCGAACGCCGCCGGCGCGCAGGCGCAGAACTCGGCGCCGGCGGCCGCCGCCCCCGCCGCGGCCGCGCGGCGCGCTGCGCCCAAGGCGGCGATGCCCGCGGCGCCGCCGCGCAACGCCGAGGAGCAAGGTGCAGCGGGCCCCGCGCAGGCGGCGCCCGCCGACGCCGCGACGTCCCGCTGACGGATTGCGGGCGCCGGCGCGGCCGCGCCTCCGCCGTCCCCGGCGCCGCGCCTCGACCTCACCGCGCGCCGCGGCGGCGCCAGCGTCAGTTCGATCTCACCGGCGCTTCGCGGATGTAGGCGATCGTCCTGATCGTGCCGACGATGCGCTCGCGATCGTCCGGCGTGAGATCGACGAAGCGGATCCCCATGCCCGGGTTCGGGTTGTCGTGGAGGGGGCGCACCTCGTTGATCCACTGCACCGTCCCCTCGAGCACGTACGAGCCGTCGGTCCCCGGCGGCGAGAAGCGGAGCGTGAGCCGCGTGCCGATCGAGAGAGGCTGCGTCGTGCGGACGAAGATGCCCATCTCCGAGATGTTGGTGATGGACGCGTAGAGGAACGTGTCGTCGGTCTCGCAGTCCACGAGCCAGGTGACGTCGAGGCGCTCGGAGGAGCGTCGGTCGAGCGAATCCGAGGCGGGGACCTCGAGCTCGGCGTCCTCGCCGGGGCGATGCGCGTCGCCGTAGGCGCCGGCTTGCGCGCAGGACGGCGGCGTACCGCCCGGCGCGTCGGGAGGATGGTTTGAGTCCCGACGGCCCCCGGTCATGAGTCTGCGACTAGCCGCTTTCCGCACGCGCGTCGAGGGCGCTCGACGAGGAGGAGCACGCGTGCGTCGCCGGGCCGCGCGGGACGAGCCGCGCAGCGCGCGCATGCGTCGGGATCCCCACGAGGGCAGCTCACCGCACGCGGATGACGCCGCCGCGGATGCGGTCCTCGTGCTCCGGCCCGCGCGTCACCTGAAAGCGCGTCTCACCGGCGAAGAGGCCGAAGTAGAGCGTGTAGTCGCCCGGGGTGAAGTTGGGCTCGAGCCGGAGCTCGTGGTCGTCCACGACGACGTCGCCCGGCTGCCACAGGCTCAGCGGGTAGCGCCCCTCGATCACGGGATGGTCGCCGTTGTATCGACGCTGGAACCCGTCGATGTGGACGAACATCTTCCAGGTGCCGGTGATCGGCCGGTGGACCCGGAAGTAAGTCCGCAGGTGGTAGCTCTTCTGAGGGACGACGCTCGAGACCTTCTGGCCGTCGTCGTCGGTGAGCTCCCAGCCGAGCACCTCCAGCTGATCCTCGAGCATCGCGTCGAGCGGGTTCTCGGGCGCGGCGGGCTCGTCGAGGACGATACGGCCGAGCCAGCTCTCGTTCGGCCTGCCCCCGAGCTCGTTCGACGCAAGGAGGATCTGGCTGGAGCGGCCGTCGAGGACGGGCAGGTTGCGCCGGTAGCGCTTGCGAAAGAGGCTGTTCAACCGGGGCAGATCGTCGGATTTCACGACGAGCCAGCGGCGAGCGGCGGGGGCGACCGGAGCGGCGGCGCCGTCCCCCGAGCTCCCCGCGGCGGTGAGCCAGTCGAACGCCTGCAGGACATCGGTGAACGAGGTGACCTCGCCGCCCTGGTAATACGCCGCCGTGCGGCTCCGGACGCCGAGCATCGCGAGCGGCTCGCCGGGCTTGCGAAGGGACTCGTAGGACGCGAAGACCCCCTTCGGCGAGAGCTGGGCCGCGAGCGCCGGATAGTACCAGAAGCTCAGCGCGAAGCCGGCGACGAGGCCGGCGAGCGGCGTGCCGACGGCGCGCGGGAGGGAGGCGCGCGCGACGGCGTGGCGGAACGCGTCGCGCGCCACGAGGAGCAGCACGGGGCTCGCCGCCATCAGCATGGGCAGCGCCCACCAGGCGTTCATCCCGTACGCGGCGAGGTGGTTCGGCATCCTCGCCACGGTGCCCCACCCGATGCGCTTGCCGACGAAGAGCATCGCGCCGACGCCGACGAGCGCCGCCTCGAGGACGATCAGCAGGAAGAGCAGGTTGCCGTTCCAGATGCGAGCGAGCTCCGCGGCGCCGGCGTTCACCTCGTCGAGGACGCGCCGCGCCCACGCGCTGAAGCTGCGATCGAGCTCGCGGGGCTGCTCTTCGAACCAGGTGAGCGAGACGAGGCCGGCGAACGCGAGCAGGACGAAGCGCATCGCCGAGGCCGCTTCGCCCTCGAAGCTCTTCGGGAAGACGGGCTTGTCGACCGAGAAGACGCTGAGCGCCCTGTCCGGTGAGGTGACGAGATCGCGGTAGAGGACGAAGGCGAGCACGGCGCAGCCGACGGCGAGCGCTCGCGAGGAGGGGGCGCCGCGCTCGAGATCGCGGATGGCGAGCGCGGCGATGGCGGCGAGGAGCGCGGGGCCGCTGAACGGGAGCGCCCCGGCGTGCGGCGCGAGGACCGCGAAGGCGCCGTAGGCGAGCGCAGACGTGACGATCAGGGCGATCCGGACGCCGGCCTCGCGATCGAGGAGAGGGGCGGCGACCTCGCCCGCTCGGTCCGCGGCGGGGGCCCGGAAGAGCCGGCCGACGGCGAACGGCAGGAAGGCGCTCCACGGAAAGAGGGCGTGGCCGAGCTGGCGCAGCGTGAGATCGAACGTGGACTCGACGGGCGGCTTCTTGAGGAGCGCCACGCCGAGGGCGCGGGGCAGCGGCTCGCCGGCGCTCGAGCTCGCGAGCACGAGGGCGCCCTGCGCCGCCGCCGCGACGCCGAGGGCCAGCGCGGCGGCGCCCACGAGGTCGCCCGGCGTGGGCCCCCGGCCTTCCGGCGCGGGCCAGGCGCCGGACGTCCGGAGCAGGAGCCAGGTCAGGCCGGCGCCGAGCGCGGGGACGGCGACGCCGATCAGCAGGCCGCGGCTGAGGTATCCGGCCACGACGCCGAGGATCCCCACGGCGAGCCACGCGGCCGGCGCGAGCAGGGCGCCGCGCTGCGCCCCTCGCCCGCCCTCGAGCAGCGCGCCGGTCAGCCCGCAGAACGCCATCGTGAGCGCGGCCATCGTGACGATGTCGCCGAGCAGGGTGCGCGCCTGCATCACGTAGAGCGGCATCGTCACGAGCACCGCGACGCCGTACAGGCCGGCCCTTCGATCGACGAGGCGGGCGAGGAACTCGTAGAGCACGAGCGCGCCGGCGAGCCCCCACAGCGCGAGCGGGAGGCGCCCGGCCCAGTCGTGCAGACCGAACACGCGGAAGCCGAGCGCCATCGAGGTGAACCCGAGCTCTCCCATGCCGAGATCGGTCAGGGTCGGCAGCTGCCCGGGAGCGTCCGGGAGATCCACGCCGCGCGCGCCGAAGACGTGGATGGCGATGCGGCGGGCCAGGTCGGCGCGGTCGAGCTCGTAGGGGTCCCAGATGCCGCTCTTGCCGATGAGCGGCAGCAGCGCGAGGGCCGCGAGCGCGACGGCCGCGAGCCTCGCGAGGCCGGCGCGCCCGCTCCCGGCGGCCGCGCGGCCGCGGTCCATGGCCGGCGCGTCACCGATCTCAGCCGAGCGCGCCTCGAGAGGGGGCACCTCGGCGCGGGGCGGGGCTCCGCTCGCGTGCGGGTCGGGGGCGGCGGGCGGGGCTCCGCCCTGTGGGTCCCCTCGGTGGACGCTCGACATGCAGGGCATCCCCTTACCGCCTTCGCGCGCGCGTGACCACGGATCGTGGGGAAGCGTTTGTAGCCCCCCTGGGCGTCTGCTATCGCGCGCGGCGTGGTGAAAGCCCGTCCCCAGAGCGCGCCCCAGGGCGCGAAAGCGCGCCCGCAGGCGCCGAAGCCCGCCCCGGCCGCCGGTGGCCCCCGTCCTGCCAAGAAAGGTAGCGAAGGCAGCCGCCGGGGAGCGCCGTCCGGCGAAGAGCCCCGGACGAGCAAGAAGCGAAGCCCCACGGCGCGCTCGTCCGGCGCGGCCCGCAGCCAGGCGGGGCGTGGATCCCGCCCTGGTGGCGACGCGAAGGGGCGACAGCTCCCTGAGCGGACGAGCCGGACGGCAGGCGGGCGAGGCGCCGCGCAGCAGCAGCGCAGGAAGGCGGCCGAGCCGAGGCGGGCGGAGGAGACCGACGCCTCGCTGCCGAGGCGATCCGGGCGCGTGGCCCTGGTCGGGCGCCCCAACGTGGGCAAATCGACGCTGCTGAACGCGGCGCTCGGCCATCCGCTCGCGATCGTCTCGCCGACGCCTCAGACGACGCGCGACGCGATCCTCGGGGTCGTGCACCACGGCCCGGCGGAGATCGCGCTGCTCGACACGCCCGGCCTGCACCGGCCGCGCACGGAGCTCGGGCGCGTGATGAACCAGGCGGCGCGCGAGGCGGCGCGGGGCGCCGACGTGATCGTGTTCGTGACCGAAGCGCCGGATCCCGCGCGCCTGCCGCCGCGCGTGAAGGAGGGGGAGGACGGCCCGCCGCTCGCGCCGCACCCGAGCGATCTGACGTTGCTCGCGGACCTGGGGAGCGAGGCGCCGGTGGTGTTCGTGCTCAACAAGGTCGACCGGATGCGGGACAAGGCGCTGCTCTTGCCGCTCCTCGACGCGTTCGCCAAGGTCCGGGAGTTCGCGGCGATCGTCCCCATCTCGGCGCTGCGCGAGGACGGCATCCAGCGCGTGCTCGACGAGGTGGCGAAGCTCTGCCCCGAGGGGGACTGGGGCTTCGCGCCCGATGAGCTCACCGACAGGCCGACGCGCTTCTTCGCCGCCGAGTACGTGCGCGAGCAGATCCTGCGCGCGACGAAGGCCGAGGTGCCCCACGCGAGCGCCGTGCAGATCGAGCGCTACGTCGAGCCGACAGGCGAGGGCGCGCTGCACATCGACGCGACCATCCACGTGGAGCGGCCCGGGCAGAAGAAGATCCTGATCGGCGCCGGCGCGGAGCAGCTGAAGCGCATCGGCACGGAGGCTCGGCTCCGGATAGAGGAGCTCGTCGGCCGTCAGGTGAACCTCAAGCTCTGGGTCCGGGTGACGCCGGAGTGGCGCGAGTCGCGGGAGCGGCTGGACGAGCTCGGTTACAACAAGGGAGAGACCTCGTGAGCGCGGCAAAGCCAGCCCTTTCCAGATCGAACAAGCGCAGCCAGAGAGCCGCCGGAGGCGGGCGGACGGCGAAGAAGGGCGACGCGCCCGAGAAGACCGAGAAGACCGAGAAGAAGAGGGGCGGCGTCGCTCCCAGGAAGGGCGCTGCCGCCTCCGGCAAGGGCGCTGCCGCCTCCGGCAAGGGCGCTGCCGCTCCCGGAAAGAGCGCAGCGGCGCCCGGCAAGGGCGCTGCCGCTCCCGGAAAGAAGGCGGCGGCGCCCGGCAAGAGCGCCGCCGGATCGAAGAAGGGCAGCCGTTCAGGCCCGAGCAAGGGCCGTGCTCTCGCCGAGCCGATCGGCCACGAGGCGGCGCACGACAGGGAGGAGCTCGCGGCGGACCTGGCCGAGGAGGTCATCGCGGCCGCCGAGGACGCCGCGGCCGATGCGCCTGCGCCGCCCCCGTCGGCCGGGATCGTGGCGCTGGTCGGGCGGCCCAACACCGGCAAGAGCACGCTGTTCAACCGGCTTGTCGGCAAGCGCGTCGCGATCGTGCACGACGAGCCCGGGGTGACCCGCGATCGCCACTACGGCGACGTCACCTCGCGGGGACGGCGCTTCACGCTCGTCGACACCGGCGGGTTCGACCCCGAGAGCGATGATCCCATGCGGCAGGGGATCAAGCGGCAGATCGACCTCGCCATCGCCGAGGCCGACGTCATCGTGTGCGTGCTCGACGCCGTGACGCCGGTCACGCCGTCGGAGCACGCCGAGCTCGGCCTGCTGCGCCGCGCGGGCAAGCCCGTGATCTACGTCGCCAACAAGGCGGACTCGCCGAAGGCCGAGGTGGAGGCGGCGGAGCTGTACCGCCTCGGGATGGAGCGGCTCATCCTGATCAGCGCCCTCCATGGCCGCGGCATCTCGGATCTGGAGATGGCCATCGAGGCGGCGCTCCCCAAGGAGCCCGCGGCGCCCGAGGAGTCGGCCGAGGGGGCGCTCCGCATCGCCATCATCGGGCGGCCCAACGCGGGGAAGTCGTCGCTCGTCAACCGCATCGCGGGCGAGGAGCGCATGCTGGTCGACGCGCAGCCGGGCACGACGCGCGATCCGATCGACACGCTGGCCGAGCGCGACGGCAAGCGGTTCTTGCTCATCGACACGGCCGGCATCCGGCGCAAGTCGAAGGTGGCGAAGGAGGACAGCGCCGTCGAGGCGGTCAGCGTGATCCACGCGATCCGCGCCATGGAGCGGGCGGAGGTCGTGCTCCTGCTCTGCGACGCGGCCGAGGGCGTGGCCGAGCAGGACGCGAAGATCCTCGGCCTCGCGGTCGATCGCGGGTGCGGCGTCGTGATCGGCCTCAACAAGATCGATCTGCTCGATCGCAAGGCGCTCGCCAAGGCGGAGCAGGACGCCCGCGACAAGCTCTCGTTCGTGCCGTGGGCGCCGATCGCGCACGTGAGCGCGCGCAGCGGGCGCGGCGTGGCGAAGCTCATCGAGACCGTGGCCCAGGTGGCCGACGCCTACCGGAAGCGCGTGCCCACCGGGGAGCTCAACCGCTTCTTCGAGCAGATCCTGCTCACGCACCCGCCGCCGACGCACGGCGGCCGCGCGCCCCGCCTGTTCTTCGTCACGCAGGCCGAGACGTCGCCGCCGCTGTTCGTCGTCGTCGCGAGCGATCCCGACAAGCTCCACTTCAGCTACCGGCGCTACGTGGCGAACCAGCTCCGGCAGGCGTTCGCGCTGGAGGGCGTGCCGGTCCGCGTGAAGTACAAGGAGCGCAGGCGGCGGGGGTAGGCCGGGGGGGGGGCAGCCCAGCTGCCTCCTCACGGGCCGTTCCGCGTCACCCCGGGGCAGCCGGAAGGACCGACGCGCTGCCCCTGGCTACCCCGCCGCCCCGGGCAGCGGCGCCAGCACGTCGGCGATCCTCGCGAGGCCGGCCACGTCGTGGATGTCGTACGGGAACGCCGGGACGTCGACGCGGACGCTGCCGGCGCTCTGCTCGTCTTCGAGCGCCGCCTCGAGGGCGATCAGGTTCAGCTGATCGAGCTTGCCCATGCGGCTCTCGTCCTTGGCGGCCTGGAGCAGGCGCGCCGCGGCGCCGGAGGAGAGCGCAAGGCTGCTCCCGTCGAGCGCGGCGGCGATCTCGCCGACGCCGGGGAGCGCGCCGTACACCGGGTGGACGCGGTTCACGACGAACGCGTCGCGGTGCATCTGCTGCTCGCGCAGGCGATCGGCGAAGTACAGCACCTCGCGCACGCAGAGCGGATCGGGCGTCGTGACGAGCACGTACGCCACGTCGGGGCCGCGGAGCGCCGACGCCACCGCGTCCGCCCGCTGCTTCCAGCCGCCGAAGACCGCGTTCATCTCGCTGATGAACGCCGCGATCTGCTCGAGGAAGCCGCTGCCGGTCAGCTTGCCGATGCCCCGCAGCACCGCGGCGGTCGAGCGCGCCAGCAGGTTGAGCGAGAGCTTGCCGGAGCTCTGGAAGGCCTGCACGAACCACCGCGTGGCCGCGCCGTCGATGGCGCCGACGAGGCGCTCCGGCGCGTCGAGGAAATCCAGCGCGTTCGCCGTGGGCGGCGTGTCGAGCAGGACGAGGTCGTAGCTCGGGTCGCTCCTGACGGCGTAGAGCTTCTCCATCGCCATGTACTCCTGCGTGCCCGCGAGCGACGTGGAGATGTACTTGTAGAGGACGTTGCCGAGGATCCGGTCGCGCTGCTCGGGCGTGGGGGCGAGCGACGCGACGAGGCCGTCGAAGGTCGACTTCGTGTCGAGCATCATGACCGTCATCGAGCCGGGCACGTCGACCCCCGCCCTGGCGAAGCGGGCGGGCTCGATCGTCTGCGCCTCGGTCGTCATCTCCTCGAGCCCGAGGCTCTGGGACAGCCGGCGCGCCGGATCGATCGTCAGGCAGAGGACGCGCTTGCCGCGGCGGGCGGCGGCCAGGCCGAGCGCAGCGGTCGTTGTCGTCTTGCCGACGCCGCCGCAGCCGACGCAGAGGATCACCCTGCGGGAGGCGAGCAACGGGGCCAGACCGGCGTGGTCTGCCTGAAGGGACGCGTCGGCGGCGGGCGGGCTGTTCCGAGGGGGTGCGAGCGAGCCGGGCATTGCGCGCGACCTGAGGCCGCGGCCCCTTGTAGCACGAACCGGGGGGGCGCGAGCGCCCGGCGGCCGCTCAGGCGGCGCGGAGGATGCGCAGGCACCCCGCAGCGGCCCGGGCAATGGAGGCGCCACGCTCCGCCGTGCCGCCGCGGCCGCAGAGCAGCACCTCGCCGCCCGACACCGAGAGGCTCTGGACCTCGACGTCGGCGGTGAGCGTGGCGATGCGCGAGCCGACCGCCGCGCTCTGCACGGCGTCCGGGTTGGCGAGGAGCGGGGCGTAGGCGGCGAGCTCCTCACACGCCGGCCACGCGCCCGCCCCGGCGACGAGGCAGCCGCTGTCGTCCACGAGGACCACGACGTCCAGGTTCGCCTCGGCGCGGGTCGTCGAGAGCTGGTAGTGCAGCGCGGTGACCGGATCCTCGCTGCGGCGGCGCCGCCGCTCGGAGGTGGGGATCCCCTCATCCTGGGCCGGTGTGCCCTGCTCGACCGAGGGCGCGCCGGGATCGACCGGGCGCTCCGCGCGGCCCCCCGGCCTGCCGCCGCGCTGGCCGCCAGCGCAGCCGTCCGACGCGAGCTGAGGCACAAGCTGCTGGTTCGATAACGAGAGCGACACGAACACCTCCTCGACGCGAAGGATGGTCGCAGCGCACGCGGGCGGCCAACTTTGCTAAGTTCGGAGCGACGATGCGCGGCTTCATCGATCTGCACTCCCACTGGGTCGCGGGCGTCGACGACGGCGCCCGCACCGTCGAGGAGAGCCTCGCCCTCCTCACCGCGCTCCGCGGCGCCGGGTTCGACACCGTCGTGGCGACGCCGCACATGCGCCCCGGGATGTTCGACAACACCCGGCAGGGCCTGAAGGCCGCCTACGACGCGACCTGCGCCGCGCTGCGGGCCGCGGCCGGCGCGCGCGACCTGCCCGCGCTCGATCTCTCGTCGGAGCACTTCTTCGACGACATCGTCTTCCAGCGCCTCCTCGACGGCAGCGCCCTCCCCTTCCCGGGCGGCCGCGCCGCGCTCGTCGAGTTCCCGACCCGGAGCTTCCCCGCCCGGGCCGCGGAGCGGCTCTTCGATCTCAGCCGCCGCAAGCTCCGCCCCGTCATCGCCCACCCGGAGCGCTACGAGCCCGTCTTCGACGACATCTCCTCGCTCGATCCGCTGCTCGACGCGGGCGCGGTGCTCCTCCTCGACGTCGCGGCGCTCACCGGCAAGTACGGGCGCACCCCCCGCCGGGCCGCCGAGCAGCTGCTCGAGGCCGGCTACTACTACGCCGCGTGCAGCGACGCCCACGCCGCAAAGGACGTCCCCGATGTGAGCGACGGCATCAAGGCCCTCTTCGCCAGGGTCGGCGAGGAGGAGGCGAGCTTCATGCTCATCGACGGCCCGCGCGCGATCCTCGAAGGCACCGTCGACCCCTGAGGCCGTGATCCACCCGCTCGCTTGACGGGCCGCCGTCCATCGCTATAAGCGAACGACACGTTCATTATTCGCCATGGCGCAGTACCTCAAAGACGACGTCCAGGAGAGCATCACCTCCGCCGCGCTGACGATCTTCGCGCGGAAGGGGTACGAGAGCGCGACCATGGCCGAGATCGCCCGGGCAGCCGGCGTCTCGACGGGCAACATCTACCGGTACTTCGCGAACAAGGACGCGCTCTTCTACGGGATCGTCGACGACGGCTTCGCCCGCGCCTTCACGCTCCTGCTGCGCCGCCGCGTGAAGGCGCTCGACGGCGTGGAGGACGTCCGGGCGCTCCCGCCGACCGCCGCCTACCACCTGATCTCCGAGGAGCTCCTCCGCTTCTGCATCGAGAACAGGCTGCGCGTCGTGATCCTCCTGGGGCGCGCCGGCGGCTCCAGGTACGAGCGGTTCTTCGAGGAGACCGTCGAGCGCCTCATCGCGCTGGCGATCGAGCACTTCCGCGCCCTCGACCCATGCCTCTCGGTGACCGAGGTGATGCGGTTCAACCTGGACCAGATCTACCAGGGCTTCGTCAGGGCGATGGTGAACGCCCTCGCCCGCTTCGAGGACGAGGACGCCATCCGGGAAGCGGTCCACGGTTACTCGAAATACCACCTTGCCGGACTCAGGAGCTTCTTCGCGTAACCTTTGCTTCGCCTCGCCTCAAAAGTGAACGAATCATTCATCATTCACCCATCGAGCTCGACCCCTCGCGGAGGCGAGGGGCGCAAGGAGGCCCATCATGCTGGAGAGCACGCTTGATCTGCCCGTCGAGGCGCGCGCCGTCCTCGAGGAAGAGGCCACGCTCCTCGAGCGCGTGCGCGCCGCGCTGGACAGGGCGCAGGAGCGCGCCGCGTGCGCCTTCGGGCGCGCGCCGCGCGAGCTCAGGTCCGTCGCGGCGCTCCGGGAGCTCCGCGACGAGGCCGCCGCGGCCTCGGCCGACGATCTGCCGGCGGTGCTCCTCGAGATGAGCGTGCGGCAGCGGCTCATCGAGCAGGAGCCCAGGGAGGCGCTGCCCGACCCGCTCTGCCCGTACCTTGCCCACCTCCGGGTCGACGAGGGCAAAGGGGCGAAGGACTACCTGCTCGGCCACGCGACGTTCCTGGATCCGTCGGCCGACGTGCGCATCCTCGACTGGCGCGTCGCGCCGGTGGCGCAGATCTTCTACCGGTACCGCGAGGGCGACGAGTACGAGGAGGCCTTCCCGGGGCGCGTGGCCGAGGGCGTGGTGAAGGCGCGCCGCATCGTCGTCGTGGAGCGCGGCGCCCTCACCCGGATCGTGGGCGACGGCCTCGTCCTGACGCGGCGAGGCGACGGGCGATGGTCCCTCGCGGAGCGCGCGGCGCTCGCCATGCAGCCGGGCGGCGCGGGCACGGCCGCCCGCCCCGGGAGCCTCGGCGTCGGCGCCGGCGCCACGGACAACGCGAAGGCCGCGGAGGTCACCGCCCTGCTCGACGCCGACCAGTACGCCGCCGTGTGCGCGCCCCCCGAGCAGCCGCTCCTCGTGCTCGGCAGCGCCGGGAGCGGAAAGACGACCGTGGCGCTGCACCGCCTCGCCCGGATCGCCGCGCTCGATCCGGCGCGGTGCCCGCTCTCGGCCATGAACGTCGTCGTCCCCGAGGAGGGCCTCGCGCGGCTGTCGCGCCGCCTGCTCTCGCCGCTCGGCGCGGGGGAAGCCCAGGTGAAGACGCTCGACGCCTGGTCGTCGGCGACCGCGCGCGAGGTCTTCGGCAAGCCGATCGCCCTGTGCGACGATCCCCCGGCGCTCGTCTCCAGCCTCAAGCGCCACCCGGCGCTCTACAGTGCACTGCGCGAGCGGTTCGCCAGGCTCGCCGCGGCGAACACGACGCTCCCGCGGCTGCGCCGCCGCCTCGCCGACGTCTTCACGGATCGCGGGTTCCTCGAGGGCGTCATCGCCGCCTCGGGCGGGGACCTCCCGAGGAGCGCCGTCGAGGAGACCGTCCGGCACACCCTGCTGCAGATCGCCGAGCCGCTCGACCGGCAGCTCGCCTCGATCACCGTGGCCGAGAGGAAGCGGGCGCTCGACGGCCGCGCCATCGCGGAAGGGACGCCGGACGAGCTCGCGGGGACGCTCGACGTCGACGATCTGCCGATCCTGCTCTTCCTTCGCGCCGCTCGCCGCGGCCTGGACGGGGCGGGGTGGTCGCACCTCGTGCTCGACGAGGCCGAGGACTTCTCGCTGTTCGAGCTGTTCGTCCTGGGGAAGCTCCTTGGCGAGACGCGCAGCGTCACGCTCGCCGGCGACGAGGCGCAGCAGACCACCTCGAGCTTCGCCGGGTGGGACGCGGCGCGGGCGGCGCTCGGCGTGGGCGACGCGGCGACCTGCCGCCTCGCTGTGTCGTACCGGTGCCCGCGGCCGGTGGCGGAGCTCGCGCGGCGGCTCCTCGGCGAGCTCGCGCCCGAGGCGCCCGCGCGCGCGGCCCGGGACGGCGCGCCGGTCGGGCTCTTCCGCTTCCCGAGCGAGGCGCAGGCGCACCTGTTCCTCGCCGGCGCGCTCCGCGACCTCATCGGGCGGGAGCCCCGCGCCTCGGTGGCCGTCATCGCGCGGGACGCAGGCGCCGCGCGGGAGCTCCACGCGCTGATCGCGGACCTGCCGGAGGCGAGGCTCGTGCTCGAGGGCGCGTTCTCGTTCGAGCCAGGCATCGACGTCACCGACGTGGACAGCGCGAAGGGGCTCGAGTTCGACTACGTCGTCGTGCCCGACGCGACCGCGGCGGCGTACCCGATGAACCACGAGGCCCGCCGGCGGCTCCACGTGGCGGTGACGCGGACGTCGCACCAGCTCTGGCTCATCTCCGGAGCGGCGTGGTCGCCGCTCCTCGGCGACGTGGGGGCGAGCTGACGCTCGTCGTGGGGGCGGGCTGACGCTCGCGGCGGCGCGCCTATGGACGCGGCCCGGCCGGCGCGGAGACGGCGGCGGGAGGGAGCGGGCTGTCCCTCACCGCCGCGGTCCCGGCGAGCGCGACCCCGAGGACGGCGGCCCCGAACACCAGCAGCGCCTGCAGCCAGCGCCGCGGGGCGGGCGGAGGCTCCACCTCGTCGTCGGCCGAGCGGTCCCCTGGATCGAGCGACTCGAGCGCGGCGCGCAGCTGCTGCGTGCGGAGGTGGGACGCGTCGCCCAGGATCTGTCCGAGCCAGCCGGCGACGAGCGCGTCGTTGCCCGGGTTCGCGGCGCCCGGGATCGCCTCCTCGAGCGCGCGCATGAGCTTTGCGGCCGTCGCCGTGCGCGCGGTGGGCGACTTGGCGAGCGCCTCGGAGACGAGGCGATCGAGCGCAGGCGGGATCGGCTCGGGCGGCGGCGGCGCGCTCAGGCGCTCCGCGAACCCGCGCCGGGACGGGACCGCCCGCGACGACAGCGGCGCGGCAGGCCGCTCGCTCGCGATGTGGGTCATCGTGCTCTCGCTGTCGTCGGCCTGGAAGGGATGAGCGCCCGACAGGAGCTCGTAGAGGAGCACCCCGACCCCGAAGAGATCGGACCGCCGATCACACGGCTGCCCCCGGATGTGCTCCGGCGCCATGTACGGCGCGCTGCTCCGGAACAGGAACGCGCCCCCCTCGCCGCCCGCCGCGCCCGCTCCCGAAGCGCGCCCGCCGTCGCCGCGCAGCGACTGCGGCCGTCGCTCGGACATCCGCCCTTCCTCGAGCTTCGCGATGCCGAAATCGACCATGCGGACGAGCCCCTCGGACGTGATGAGGACGTTGTCCGGCGAGACGTCGTAGTGCAGGAGCTCCCGGGGGTTGCCGCCCTCGTCCCGCAGCTCGTGCGCGGCGTCGAGGGCCGCGCAGATCTGGTAGGCGAGCCTCGCCGCGACGAGCACCGGCGCCGGGCGCCCTCGCGCGGCGCGCAGCACCGACGAGAGCGGCTCCCCGCTCACCCACTCCATGACATAGAAGAACGTGCCGTCCGTCTCGCCCAGATCCACGACGGGCACCACGTTCGGGTGCCTGATGCGCGCGGCCAGCGCGGCTTCGTCGAGGAATGTCCGGACTGCGTCGGGATCGGGCGAGAGCTCCGGGCGAAGCACCTTGATCGCGAAGAGCCGCTGAAACCCGTGCTCCCGCCTCAGACGCGCCGCCCAGACCTCACCCATGTCGCCTGCGGCCACCCGCAGGACGAGCTCGTACCGGCCCAGGGAAAACCCCGGGAAAAAGCGCCCCCCGCCCCCCACGTGGAAGATGTGGCCCACAGTTGAAGAGCCCGCCAGTGCTCCCGGTGTGCGACGATCACGATTGTTGCCCTGGTTGTGAGACTCGACCTCAACCAGGAACCGCTTCCGACCGCGACATCACCGCCCTCCAGAGCGCCTGCCGGGCCAGCCCGCTGCTCGGACGTTTTCGGTCCTATCCGGGATGCGGGGGTCTTGCTTCCTGAACAACCGGACAGTAAAGCTGCCGGAAACTGTTGCCCTGCGCGTCGTGGGTCCACCTCCGCGGTCCCCCGCCGTTGCCCCCCTCCTATCGCTCCCTCCCGAGGTACGCATGAGTGACGAGAAGAACACCAAGCAGAAGTCTGCCGCCCTCGAGCTCGCGATCGCCAGCGTCGAGAAGGAGTACGGCAAGGGGGCGATCATGCGCCTCAAGGACGGGCAGACGCTGCACGATGAGGTCGCGGCCGTGGCGACCGGCTCGCTCGGCCTGGACATCGCCCTCGGCATCGGCGGCTACCCGCGCGGCCGCATCGTCGAGGTCTACGGGCCGGAGTCGAGCGGGAAGACGACCCTCACCCTCCACGCCATCGCGGCCGTCCAGCGGGCGGGCGGGACGGCGGCGTTCATCGACGCCGAGCACGCCCTCGACGTGAACTACGCCAAGAAGCTCGGCGTGAAGACCGACGAGCTGCTCATCTCCCAGCCCGACTACGGCGAGCAGGCGCTCGAGATCGCCGACATGCTGGTCCGCTCGAACGCCGTCGACATCATCGTCGTCGACTCGGTCGCCGCGCTCGTCCCCAAGGCCGAGATCGAGGGCGACATGGGCGACAGCCACGTCGGCCTCCAGGCCCGGCTGATGAGCCAGGCGCTCCGCAAGCTGACCGGCACGACCTCGCGCTCGCAGTGCCTGCTGATGTTCATCAACCAGATCCGGATGAAGATCGGCGTCATGTTCGGCAGCCCCGAGACGACGAGCGGCGGCAACGCCCTCAAGTTCTACGCCTCGGTCCGGCTCGACATCCGCCGCATCGGCGCCATCAAGGAGGCCGCCGCGGGCGGCAAGGAGCCGGCGGTCGTCGGCAACCGGACCCGCGTCAAGGTCGTGAAGAACAAGATGGCTCCCCCGTTCCGCGAGGTGGAGTTCGACATCCTCTACGGCCAGGGCATCAGCCACAGCGGCGACGTCATCGACCTCGCGACCGAGGCGAGCATCATCGAGAAGAGCGGCTCCTGGTTCTCGTTCCAGGGCGAGCGCATCGGTCAGGGCCGGGAGAACGCCCGCACCTACCTCGAGCAGCACCCGGCGGTGCTCGACAAGATCGAGTCGATGGTCCTCGCGAAGCACGGCATCTCGCGCGTCGGCGGGGCGGCCCCGACGAACGGCGCCGCGAGCCCCGGACCGAAGGGCGGAGCCGCGGCCGAGGCCCCCGCGCAGGCGAAGGGTCGCGGCGAGGCAGCCTCGTCCGGCCAGGACGCCCGCCGTCCTCCGGGCAAGACGAACTGACGCCGGCGCCATCGACGCCATGCACCTCTACGTGATGCGGCACGGCCCGGCGGAGGAGCGGGCGACCAGCGGGCGCGACGCGGACCGGAGGCTCACCCCCGAGGGCCGCGAGCGCGTGGCGCGGGTCTCGCTCGAGCTCCACCGCCTCCGGGGCGGCGCCCCGCTGCCGCTGGTGCTCGCGAGCCCCCTCGCGCGCGCGAGAGAGACCGCCGAGATCGCGGCGCCCATCTGCGGCGCGCCGGAGGTCGAGCTCCGCGACGAACTCGCGCTCGAGGCCGGGCTCCCGAGCTCGCTGGTCGCCGCGCTCGCCCGAGGCGGCGCCGACGCGCTGCTCGTCGGGCACCAGCCGAACGTGGAGCACCTCGTCCGTACGCTCGTCGACACGCCCGGCCGGGGCGCGACAGCGCTGCTCCCCGGCGGCTTCTGCACTGCCCTGGTCGTCGCCCTCGAGCCGGAGCCTTCCCAGCGCGCGCAGGGCCGCTGGCGCATGACGCAGATCCTCGATCCCCGGGCGCTCGCCTCGCGATGAGCGAGGCGGTGCGCACGGCGCCCTCTCATGGCGGCAGAGAGAGCAGGAGCAGAAGACGCGCGTCCGAGGCGGAAGGCGGCCCGACAGGCGCAGGCGCTCGTGGCCTTCACTACAAACACATGAAATTGCAAAGGAAATCCAGATCACCGGCGAGCGGCGGCCGGGGCGCCGTCCGTCTCCCTCCGGTGGGGCCGGCCACCCGCTTACATAGTCACAAATCCGAATGATTTCGATGTTCTCGGCCGCTCGCTTGACAAGGATCCCACCCGAGAATACGCCCAAATAAGGAGGATTGAGATGGCGGGACAGATGGCCTTCCCCTTCGCTCAACCCCCTCCAGGCCGTCTGTCGCGCAGCGGTGGGAAGGGCGCGGCGCGTACTTCCCTGCTGCCGCGTGTCGCCCGGGCGGTCGTCCGTGTGCCGGACCCCCGTCATCATCCGATCGACATCGATCTGCCGCCGGGCCAGCCGCACATCTACGTGCACGAGGGGGCTCGCCAGGCGCTCATCCGGCGGCTGGAGCTGGCCCAGAAGCGGCCGGTCCTCCTCTCGGTGACCGACAACTACCGGCAGATGATCTCCTCCTCGCTCCGGGAGGGCATCCTGCAGGCGCGCGTCCACCACATGTTCCTGGACGCGCCGGCGGTCGTCCAGGAGGCGCTCGTCCGGTATGTCGTGACGCAGGACCGGGCCGCCTCGCTCGTTGTCGGCCAGTACATCGACGAGAACGGCCACCGCATCCGGGCGAGCCGGCCGGTGAGCACGCCGCTCTCGACGCAGGGGCGGACGCACGACCTGCTGATCCTGTTCCAGAAGCTGAACCACGGGTACTTCGGCGGCGGGGTCGACGCGCTGATCACCTGGGGCAAGCGGACCAAGGCGCGGAAGCCGCGGCGCACCATCAAGCTCGGGAGCTACTCGGCGGTCGAGCGGCTGATCCGCATCCACCCCGTGCTCGACCGGCCCTGGGTCCCCCGCTACTTCATCTGTTACGTCATCTACCACGAGATGCTCCACCACGTGATGCCGGCGAGCCACGGCAACGGGCGCCGGATGCTCCATCCGCCCCAGTTCCTCGCCCGCGAGCGGCTCTTCCGCGACTACGAGCGCTCCCTCGCCTGGGAGCAGGACCACGTGGGGCGGCTCCTCCGCACCTGACGCATCCATCGCCTGCGGACGCACGTCATCCGGCGGCGTGTCGAGCGACGGACGCGACCGACGCAACCAACGCGACGAACGCGACGAACGCGACGAACGCGACGAACGCGACGAACGCGACGAACCATTGCGCGAAGGTGCGGCTGGCTCTAAACCGGCGAACCCCCGTTCGGGCCGCGCCAGCCGGCGCCCCGTGGGGGACCCCGTAACCTCGAAAGTGTGGAAGGCCAGCGTGCAGGAGATTCTCACCCAGGAAGCGAGCCCGAAGCGGGCGATGGAGGCCCTCGAGTGGGCCGTCCAGCGAGCAGAGAAGGCGGAGGTCGAGCAGCCCGAAGCGGGCGCCGAGCCACGCGCCTCGTCCAGGGTGATCTCCGGGCGGCCCGCCGACTTCAAGGCCGCGGCCGCCGCCTACCTGCCCGATGTCCGCAAGCTGCTCGACCGGGTCATGATGAGCGACGACGCCGAGGCCGGGCTCGACGCCCTGCTCGAGTCGGGCGCCCTCGCCGCGATGCTGCCCGAGGTCGAGGCGATGGTGGGCTTCGGCGACGGGGAGTGGCGCCACAAGGACGTCTGGAAGCACACGAAGCAGGTGGTGCGTCAGGCCGTCCCGAGGCTTGAGGTCCGCTGGGCGGCCCTGCTCCACGACATCGGCAAGACGAGGACGCGCTCCATCTCGCCGACGGGCGAGGTCCACTTCTTCGGTCACGCCGAGGTCGGCGCGCGGATGTTCGACAAGATCGACCGGCGGCTGCCGCTGTTCACGAAGGAGGATGCGCTGAAGAACAGCATCCGCTTCCTGATCCTGCACCACCTCCGGGCGAGCCAGTACGACGCGTCGTGGACCGACAGCGCGGTGCGCCGGTTCGCCAAGGAGATGGGCGGCTGCCTGAAGGACGTGCTCGACCTGTCGCGGGCGGACATCACCACGAAGCGGCCCGAGAAGAAGCGGAAGGGGCTGAAGCAGATCAGCGAGCTCGCCGAGCGGGTGCTCCAGGTCCAGGCGGAGGACGCGGTGGTGCCGCCGCTGCCGAGCGGCATCGGCGACGCCCTCATGCATGCGTTCGGGCTGCCGCCGTCGCGGCGGATCGGCGAGATCAAGCGCGCGCTGGAGGAAGCGGTCGAGTCGGGCGAGGTGGCGTCGCACCAGGAGGCGGACGTCTACATCGCGTTCCTCCGCGAGCACGCGGCGCGATTCGGGATCTGAGCGCGTAGAGCGGAGGCCCCAGGGGCCTCTCAGGGGAGGCGACCGCTCGCGCCGAAGTGCAGGCGCTGAGCGGCCGCCCGCACAGGAGACGGGTCCAGATCGGCGTCTTCGGCGCGGAAGCGCACTCCGGTGCGCTGAGCACCGAAGACGCCGAGATGGGCCCGTATCCGAAGCGGGCGACCGCTCAGCGCAGGCGCGCTTCGCAGGTGGTGCAGCGCGGGGGGACGCCTTCCTTGTGGTAGTGCTCGCCGCAACGGCCGCAGAGGCGAGCGTCGGCCTCGAAGGCGATCAGCTTGTCGGTCGCCTTGCAGCGGAGGCCGGCGACCTGCGGCGGCTCCAGCGGGCGCACCTCGCCGGCGGCATCGTCGGGCGGAGGCAGCGCGCCTTCCTTGATGTCCGCCGCTCGCGCGGGGATACGCGCCCTCGCCTCGGCCAGCGCGCGCGCGGCCGCCGGGAGGTGCGCTCGCAGCGGGATGGCGATCGCCGTGCCGCTGCCCTGGACCGTGAGCGCGGTCTCCGTGAGCAACAGGCCCGTGACATCGTTCCAGCCGATGCGCTCGATCTCGCCAGGCCCGCTCTCCAGCCCCACCCCGGCATCACCGACACGAAGCGCCTTCATCGACCACTGACCGAAGAGCCCCACCGCCGCCCCGAGGAGCAAGGCGCCGAGGAGCAGGTACGTGGCTGCCGGATGCGCCCCAGCCTCCTCGCCCCGGAACCACTGGCCGTAAACACCCGCCCCGGCCAGCAGCGCCGCGACGGACATGCCGAGCATCGTGAGGCCGAGCTCGAGCGACGCCTTCGGCTCGAAGCGCCGCTCGCTCCGCGGATCGGTCCGCTGCCGCAACACGACCTCACCGCCCTGCCCCGTGGTCCCCGAACCCTTGCGCTTGCGCTTCACCGGTCTGTCGGCTGCCATCGGCGGCTTCCTATCGGAGGAGACGCCCGGACGCAAAGGGGCTCAGCCAAGCCAGCGCTCCGCGCGAGCAGCCAGACGGGAGCCGCGCCCCGCCCGCGCCCCGCGCGGCAAGGACGGAGAGGTATGCTGGGACAGTGATGCTCTCGATGCCCAACGCAGCGACGTACGTCCTGCCCGCGCTGGGCATCGGGCTCGCAGCCCTCGCGATCCTGGGGCCAGGCTCGCCACGCATGGCCACCGGCGTGCGGGTGTGGGGGGCGCCCGTCGCTGGAAGCGAGGCGCTGGCGCTCCGCGTCGAAGGGGTGCGCCGCCTCCACGGCGCCGACGATGCCGCGGCGATCCCGCGGATCGAGGTGAGCGCCACGTCCGCAGGGGCGCCGCTCGAACGGTGGACCGGCTCGCTCGACAAGGACGGCATCGGCGAGGCGCTGCTGCGCGCGCCGGCGGGGCTGCGGGAGCCGGTGACCGTGCGGATCGCGCTGGGCAGCGGCACGCTCCTGGAGCGGCAGCTCCCGCTGCTGCCGCCGCTCGCAGCGGCGGACACGAGCGCGCTGCCAGGCGCGGCGCACGCGACCGCGCTGCCCGGCGCGGCGCACGGGGAGCTCCGCCTGCAGGTCACGGCGGCGCGGGGTGCCCTTGCGGCTCCGTTCCCGGAGCGGGTGCGGGTCGCGATCGAGACGCAGGACGGAACAGCCGCGGCAGGGGCTCGCCTCGAGGCGAGCGCCGTCGGGGCGGAGCTCGAGGCGCGCGGCAGCGGTCCGGCGCAGATCGCGGCCGATGCGCGCGGCGCCGCGGAGCTCACGCTCAAGCCGCTGGCGCACGCGGTCGAGCTCACGCTCCGCGCGACCCACCCGGGGAGCGCACTGCCAGGGACACGGATCGCGAGCGGCACCTGGGAAGGGAAGCTGCCCGTGATCCCGGGAGCCCTCTGGCTCGATCCGGGCGGTCTCGATGGCGAACGGCCCGAGCTCCGGTTGATCTCCCCGACGCCGAGGCCACGCGCCTACGTCTCGATCGGAGGTGCGCGCGGCCGTGCGCTCGGGACGATCGTCCCGCTCGCGGCGGACGGGGCGGGCTTCTTCTCGGGGCGGGTGACGCTCCCGGACAGCCCCGCGCCCGGGGAGGCGGACTGGGCCGTTGTCGCGAGCGACCCCTACGAGCAGGGCGCGGGCACGGTGGCCTGGCCGATGACGTCCGCGGCGGCGTCCGCCTCGCCGCGGCGCGTGGAGCTGCTCGCGGACGGGATGCCGGCGGCCGAGGCGCGCGAGCGGGCCCGCGCCTCGCATGCGCGGCGCGCTGGCCTCGTGGTCCTCGCCGCGTCCGCGGTGGCGCAGGTGCTGCTGCTCGCGCTGCGATCCAGGACCGCGCGGCGCCGCCTGGAGGCGCACGTCGCCGCCGCATCGGGCGGCGAGGGCAAGGACGGGACCCATGGCGCGCCGCTTTCCAGGGAGGATCGCGACAGGCTGCTCGCCGCCGTGCGGGCGGAGCCGCTGCTGTCGGCGTTCGCCCTCGCCGCGCTCGTCGGGCTCTCCTTCGCGGCGGTCGCGGCGCTCGCCACGTTCCGGTGACCCGAGGGCGCGTGCCGCCTCGTGGATTTGATCCGCGGCGGGCCCCGAGCCGCTAGACTGGAGGGCCAGGCGGCACGGGGCGGGAGGACGACAGACAGGGCATGTCCGAGCAGCAGCGGTACCGGGTCATCAAGCGCCTCGCCTCCGGAGGCATGGCGGAGGTCTTCGTCGCCGAGAGCGCGGGGATCGAAGGGTTCAAGAAGCAGGTCGCGATCAAGCGCGTCCTGCCGCAGCTCAGCAAGAAGGAGCAGTTCATCGCGATGTTCCTCGACGAGGCGCGCCTCTCGGCGCACCTCTCGCACTCGAACGTCGTGTCGGTGTTCGACATCGGCGTCGGCGACGGCACCTACTTCATCGTCATGGAGTACGTGGACGGCGCCGACCTGAGGGCCCTCCTCGATCACCAGAAGAAGGTCGGCCGGCCGATGACCGTCGAGGTCGCCGCTTTCATGGCCGCGAAGATGTGCCAGGGCCTCGCCTACGCGCACGAGCTCGCGACCGCGGACGGAAAGCCGCTCCAGATCGTGCACCGGGACATCACCCCGGCCAACGTGCTCATCACCCGCTACGGCGAGGTGAAGATCGTGGACTTCGGGCTCGCGAAGGCGTCGAGCCAGCTCGCCGAGAGCGACGCGGGCATCATCAAGGGGAAGTTCGGCTACCTGGCGCCGGAGACGGTGCTCGAGCAGGGCGTCGACCAGCGCGTCGACATCTTCGCGCTCGGGATCATCCTCTGGGAGATGCTCGCCGGGCGCCGCTTGTTCCTCGGCGACTCCGACTACATCACGGTGCGGCTGGTGCGCGACGCGGTGATCCCCTCGCTCCAGCAGATCAACAGCGATGTGCCGCGCGAGCTGGAGCAGATCATCCGCCGCGCGCTCGCCCGCGACCCGGGGGCTCGCTACCTGTCGGCGCGCGAGCTCGGTCGCGACCTGACCCGCTTCCTCTACCGCTACGGCCGCCCGGTGAGCGAGGACGACGTCGCCTCGCTGGTGGAGCGCGCCAAGGGCGGGCCGGCGCGGGCGGTCGACGGGACGCAGAAGATCGCCGAGCTCATCGACATGATGCTCCTCGAGTTCAAGTCGCTCACGAAGGAGACGACCGCCGGCGGCAGCGGCCTCAGCCTGCTGCCCACCCTGGAGGGCGCCACGATCCTGGCGCACGGGGACGAGCACCCGAGCTCGCCGCCCCCGCGCAGCGAGGGGCCGCTCGGGGGGCTCGCCGACGAGCTGGAGGGCCCGGATTCGCTCCACCAGGACGAGTCCTCGTCCTCGGTGACGGCCTGGTTCCGGGGGCTCATTCCGCGCTAGATCCTGCGCGGGGAGGCCGGCGACGCGACGTCCGCGCCGCCGCGCTGCCCCATCCGTCCCATTCCATGACCCGTCACCGGCCAGGAGGAGCGTTCCTCCGGCCCACAGCAAAGGCAAAGAGAAGATGAGCGTCGAGATTGGAAAGCCGTTTCCGCGCTTCGCCCTGCCGAACCAGGACGGCAAGACCGTGAAGCTCGAGGATTTCGCGGGCAAATGGCTCGTCCTCTACGTCTATCCGAAGGACGACACGCCGGGATGCACGATCCAGGGCAAGTCGTTCACGGCCTCCAAGGCCGATTTCGACGAGGCCAACATCGCCGTGGTCGGCGTCAGCGAGGACGACGTCACGTCGCACAAGAGCTTCTGCGACAAGTTCTCGTTCACCATCGACCTGCTCGCCGACACGCGCCATGAGCTGCTCAAGGCCGCGGGCGTCGGGCAGAGCGAGTGGAAAGGCACCCTGTACTGGGACCGGACGACATTCGTCATCGATCCGTCGGGCGTGCTGCGAAGGACGTACCTGAAGGTGAAGCCCGACGGGCACGAGCAGGCCCTCCTCAAGGACATCGCGGAGCTCAAGGCCCAGGCCTGAACGCCGCGACCGCCTGCGAGAGCAGCGCGCACACAGAAGGGCGCTCCACCTGCGCAAAAACTTGCTCACGCTGGATTTGCTGGCATGTCGCCCCTACCCTGTCGCCCTTGTGGCACCACGCCGTCCTTTTGCTCCCGGTCGCATCGTATCGCTCACGGTCTTCGCGGCGATCGCCGCGGCGGCGATCGCGAGCGCTTCCGTGGTGAGCGCCTGTAAAGGCGCGGGGGGCGGCGGGTCCGTCGGATCGAGTACGGGCGACGCCAGCGGCTGTCCGATGGGGCCAAGACAGGCGCTGTTCACGATCACCGTGCGCGCGAGGGGCGCCACCGTCCCGCCGGACACCACCGTTCACATCGCGTGGAGCGCCGCGGACGAGCCGATCTTCGTCCTGAGCGATCCGACCACCTGGAAGACGCTCGACGAGGCCAACCTGGTGTGCGCCGTCGATCGCGCGCAGCCTCCTCCCGAAGCGCTGGAGACGCTCGTCTGCGAGCTGTGGACGGCCGGGGTGACGTGGGTGAAGATCTCGGGGACAGGCTACGACGACTTCGAGCAGACGCTCGCGCCCGTCATGAACGAGGAGTGCGAGAGCTTCGTGCCTCAGAACGTCGATATCGAGCTCGTCCCGGCGGTGGACGGGGGCACGGGGGAGTAGCCGGTGGCCGGAGGGCGGCGCACCGGGGCGATGGCATCGCTGCCAAGGCCAGGCGCCCTCTCCTGTCGAAGGCAGCATGCGCCCCCAGCTGCTCTTTCCCCTGCTCCTCCTCACCTCCCTCTCCGCCTGCAGCTCAGCTCCCGAGGCGAAGGCCCCGGCCCCCGGCGGGCAGACCTTCCCCGAGGCGGTCGCGATGATGTGCGACGTCGACACGAGAGCCGGGCTCGACCCGGAGGCCGATCCGATCAGCGTCGGGCAAATGCGGTCGGCGTGGATCGGAGAGCACGTGGAGAGCCCCGATGGAATCGAGCTCCGCACGATGCTCAGCGTGAAAGGCGCCGCAGAGCAGGGCGCGATGCTGCGCGAGGAGGCCAAGAAGGCAGGGCTCGCGCGCTGCGCGCTCGCGGACTCGCTGGAGGCGGACGGGACAGGCGGGCTATCGCCATGACGCCATGAATGCACAGGATCGGCAGCGGCGCCCAGCCCTCGCGGCGGGGCGCAGCTGGCCGGAACGTGGAACGGGGATGCGAGATCGCGCCACCTCGCTGGCTCCCCCTCCCCTCCCCGCCTATCCTGATCTCATGGCCGCGCCGACCCCGCTCCGCCTCGCCTGGGCGACCGACGTCCACCTCAACTTTCTCTCCCGCGAGGAACTCACCGCCTTCTGCTCCACCCTCGCCGCCACCGCCTCCGATGCCGTCCTCTTCACCGGCGACATCGCGGAAGCCACGAGCCTCCGCCCCCTCCTCGAGACCGTCGCCCAGACCATCGAGCGCCCGCTCTACTTCGTCCTCGGCAACCACGATTTCTACCGCGGGAGCATCGCCGCCGTGCGCACGATGGCCACCGAGCTCTCGGCCACCTCCCCCTGGCTCAGGTGGCTCCCGTCGATCCCCCACGTCGAGCTCGGCCCGGACACCGCCCTCGTCGGCCACGACGGCTGGGCCGACGCCCGCCTCGGCAATTACGAGAGATCGCCCGTCATGCTCAACGATTACGTGCTCATCCAGGAGCTCACCTCTCTCGGCCGGCGCCGCCGGAGAGAGGCCCTCCACCGCCTCGGCGACGAGGCCGCGGAGTACCTGCGCCGCGTCCTTCCCATGGCCCTCGAGCGGTACCGGCGCGTCATCGTCGCCACGCACGTCCCCCCGTTCAAGGAGGCCTGCTGGCACGAAGGCCAGATCTCCAACGACGATTGGCTCCCCCATTTCACCTGCAAGGCCACAGGCGAGGTGCTCCGCGAGGCCGCCGTGCGGTACCCGGAGCGGCGGATCGAGGTGCTCTGCGGCCATACCCACGGCGCCGGCATGGCGGAGATCCTCCCGAACCTCGTCGTGCACACCGGCGGCGCCGAGTACGGCGAGCCCGCGGTGCAAGGCGTCATCGCGACCGCGTAGGCCACCATCGCGCCGCGCGCCCCGGCTCCCCGCCGCCCTCGCGGGCGTCCATCCGAGGTACCATCCCATCCCGGCACGACGTATCCTGCGCGCCCACTCCCCCGCCGACCTCGGCAGAACCGTGAGCCATGCCGACGAACGACCCCGACAGCCAGCTCGACGAGCTCCTTCGCGCGCTCGACGCAAACCCTCGCGCAACCGACGTCTTCTATCCCAGGCAGGTGAACACGAGCCCACCCGCCGGCGCGACGGACTACGACATCCCCGTCGCCCCCGGGGTGACGCTCGGCGCGCGCTGGCACCTGTCCGACCCGGGCAACCCGACCGTGCTCGCGTTCCACGGCAATGGCGAGACCGTCCCCGACTACGACGACATCGCCGAGGGCTGGCATGACATCGGGCTCAACCTCTTCATGGTCGATTACCGCGGCTATGGCTGGAGCGGCGGGCAGCCGACGCTGCGCTCGCTCCATGAAGACCCCTTGAAGGTCTCCGACTTCTTCCTGCGCGAGCTCGCCGAGACGAGCCGCGCCGCAGGCCTCGAACAGCCGCCGAAGCCGGTGCTCTTCGGCCGCTCGCTCGGCAGCTCCCCGGCGTCGCGCATCGCCGCGCTCCGCGGCGACGCGTACCGCGCGCTCCTCCTCGAGAGCGGGTTCAGCGACGTGCGGCAACTGCTCGCCCTCTTCGAGATCGACCTCGGCGATCTGCGCGACGAGGCACACCGCCGCTTCTCCAACCAGGAGCTCCTCAAGGAAGTCGAAATACCCGTGCTCGTCCTGCACGGCGCGCGCGACACGCTGCTCCCGCCGGCTCAGGCCCGCGAGAACCACGCGGCCGTCCCCCACGAGAGGAAAGCCCTGCACCTCATCGACGGCGCCGGGCACAACGATATCCTCCTCTTCGCGTCCGCCTATTTCGGAGCGATACGGGCCTTCCTGCAGAAGCACTGAGCGAAAGCGCCGTTCGGCGCTCGCCCGCTACACCTCGAACAGCAGAAACGGCTTGCCGGTGAGCTTTTTGAGCAGCGGCATCGCCACGTTGTAGACCGGAGTCCCGTTCGACATGTGCCCCTCGAGCGCCCCGTGGTGCGCGTGGCCGTGGAAGACCACGTCGGCGCCGTACAGATCGATCGGCGCCGCGAGGCGGCTCGTCCCAAGGAACGGCCTTATCTCCACGTTCTCGCCGACGGTCGTCTCGAGGATCGGCGTGTAATGCATGATCACGATCTTCTTCTCGCTGTCGAGCTGCGACAGCGCCGCCTCGAGCTTCAGCGCCTCGGTCACGGCCTCCTGCACGAACGCCTTGAGCGGGCCCTCGCCGAACGCCTGGAGCGTCGCGCTCCCGAACCCGCCCATGAAGCCCTTCACGCCGGCAACGCCGATGTCGTCGCGCATGATCAGGTGATCGCCGTCGAGCACCTCGACGCCCGCGTCGCCCAGCAGCTTCGCGATCTCGGCGCCCGCCCCCCGGTCGAGATCGTGGTTGCCGAGCACGGCGGCGCACGGCATCGAGAGCCCGGCGAGCGCGTCGGCCAGCACCTTCGCCTCCTCGGGATGGCCGCGATCGGTGAGATCGCCGCACAGCACGAGCAGCTCCGCCTCCGCGTTCACCGCCTTCACGAGCTCGCGCATCCTGGCGCCGTGCTCCGGCCGGCAGTGCAGATCCGAGGACGCCGCGATGCGGCGCTTGCCCGGCTCCCCGTTCCCTCCAGCGACGGCGGCGCTCATGATCCCGGCTTGCGGACCCGCGCCGCCTCGACCTCCACCCTCGGCCCCTCCGCGCCGCCCGGAGCCCCGTCACGGCCCGGCTTCCCCTTGCCGAGGCGAGGCCGCCCCGCCGCAGACCGCCGGCGCTTCCGGCACAGCGACCCCCACGCCGCCTCGGACGCGGACGCAGCGGGCCCCACCATGAGCCCGAGCTTCTCGTAATCGTGCATGTACTGCTGCCTGCTGATCAGGTTCCCCCGGCAGACCCGGAGCGGCGCGTCGCCGGCCCGCATCTGCTCCAGCGTGCGCCGGCAGAGCTCGTCGACGAGCCACCCGGGCACCCGGCTCCGCGCGCCCGGATAGACGAAGCGGTAGAGCGTCAGGTGCGCGAGCAGGACCTCCCAGTAGGGGCCGAACCGGGCGAGGAGCCTCTCCCAGTCCATCTCGTCCCCGCACGCATAGATGAGGTGGTTCACGTCGGCGCCGTCGTACCGCTCCCGCTCGTCCACGAACGCCTTCGTGAAGATGATCTCCTCGACCGGCGCGATCAGGCAGGAGTGCCCCAGGATCGTGGCCGGGCGCGCGTGCTCGAACCAGCCGGCGTCCACCACGGCCAGGCCGTTGCTCGACGAGAAGATGAGATCGATGAAGCGATCGCCCGCATAGGCCTTGCCGATCCACCGCGGATCGATGAGCTCCGTCTCGAAGCCGGCCCGCTCCAGCGCCCTGAACGCCGCCGGCACCTCCCGCTCGTCCAGCATCACGTCGAGATCCTTCGTGTCCCGGAAAATGCCCGTGTACGCGAAGAAGGCATACGCCCCCGCCACCATGAACGGCACGCCGGCGCAGAGGAGGGCGTCCATCGCCCTCACCCTCACCTCCAGCTCGCCCGCGCGGGAGAGCTGGCGAGCAGGGTCGTCGAAGGCCGGAGGAGCGAGCGCCGCGCGCTCACCGGCACGCGTCGCCCGGGCTGAAAGCGCGTGCTCCGCGTCGCCTGCGACAGGGGATCCGCTGCGGGCCATCCCCCTCTGCGTAATGAACAGGACGTGCGATGGCGACCCCCCTCCCCCCTCACGCGCCCGGAACATGCGAGGACCGCGAGGGCCGCGTGGACCCGCGTTGGACCCCGCGGACCACGTCGGAAGACGCCGGAGCGACACGAACGAAGGAAGAGAAGCGGGCTCGTCCTCGCTGACCATTGCATGACGTGGCGGGTCTGGCTCAAGCTCGCCTGCCGGGACCGCTCGGCGCGCCCCGAGCTGGCTGGCGACGAGCCGCGGCCCCCGACGCTCGAAGAGGAGGCACATCCGTGAACACCGCCATCGCGACGATCAATCCAGCGACCGGAGAGACGCTCGAGACGTTCGAACCGCTCTCGTCAGCGGCGCTGGAGCAGAAGGTGGCGCGCGCGCACGCCGCGTTCCGCGGCTTCCGGAAGACCCCGGTCGCCGAGCGGGCCCAGAAGCTGCGCCGGGCAGCCGACATCCTGGAGGGCGAGAAGGAGCAGCTCGGGCAGCTCATGACGCTCGAGATGGGGAAGACCATCGGCTCCGCCATCGCCGAGGCCCAGAAGTGCGCGACCGCATGCCGCTACTACGCCGACAACGCCGAGCGCCTGCTCGCCCCCGAGGAGGTCGCCACCGACGCGGGCAAGAGCTACGTGGCCTTCCACCCGCTCGGCGTGGTGCTCGCCATCATGCCGTGGAACTTCCCGTTCTGGCAGGTCTTCCGCTTCGCCGCGCCGGCGCTCGTCGCCGGCAACGTCGGCCTCCTCAAGCACGCCTCGAACGTCCCCCGCTGCGCGCTCGCGATCGAGGACATCCTCCGCCGGGCCGGCTTCCCGGAAGGGGTCTTCCAGGCGCTGATCACCGGGACCGACGTCGTGCCGCGCCTCCTCGCCGACCCGCGCATCGCGGCCGCGACGCTCACCGGCAGCGAGAACGCGGGGCGCAGCGTCGGCGCCCACGCCGGGAAGCACCTCAAGAAGGTGGTGCTCGAGCTCGGCGGCAGCGATCCGTTCATCGTCCTGCCGAGCGCCGACCTCAACGCCGCCGTGGGGACCGCGATCCGCGCGCGCATCATCAACAACGGCCAGTCCTGCATCGCGGCGAAGCGCTTCATCGTGCACGAGTCGATCGCGCCCGAGTTCGAGCAGCGCTTCGTCGCGACCATGCGGCGCCTGCGGGTCGGTGATCCGATGGATCCGTCGGTCGACGTCGGGCCGCTCGCCACCCCGCAGATCGCCGCGGAGCTCGAGGAGCAGGTGCGGGCGTCGGTGGCCGCGGGCGCGCTCCTCCTCACCGGAGGCAAGCGGCTGAGGGGGCCGGGCAACTACTTCCCGCCGACCGTGCTCACCGACGTCCAGCGCCCCTCCCCCGCCGCCGACGACGAGCTCTTCGGCCCGGTCGCGGCGGTCTTCCGCGTCACCGACCTCGACGAGGCCATCCACATGGCGAACTCCACCCGGTTCGGCCTCGGGGCGAGCGCCTGGACCCGCGACGCCGACGAGCGCGAGCGCCTCATCAACGAGCTCGATGCCGGCCAGGTGTTCATCAACGGCATGGTCGTGTCCGACCCCCGGCTGCCGTTCGGCGGCATCAAGATGTCCGGCCACGGCCGCGAGCTCTCCTCGTACGGCCTGCGCGAGTTCGTGAACGTCAAGACCGTCTGGATCGCCAAGGACGAACGGCCGAGGGGCCTGCCAGCATCCGAGTGATCCGAGGAGCGGAGCGGCCGGAGGACGGCGCGATCGAGCGGCCGGGCGATCGCCGGGTGAGCCGCTCGCCAGCCGTCCGGCCGCCGCTTCCGCGGCGTCGTGCGACGGGCGATGATGGCGGCCATGTCGCTCCCCGGCTTCACCGAGACGCAGTTCTCCCACGACGGCGTGGCGCGGGTGGTCTACCGCCGCGGCGCGGGCCCGGGCGTCGTCGTCATGCACGAGATCCCGGGCATCACCCCGCCGGTCGCGGCGTTCGCCGAGCGCGTGGCGGACGCCGGCTTCACCGTCTTCGTGCCGCACCTCTTCGGGGCGCCCGGCAAGCCGGCCACGCCCCTCTACATCGCCGAGCAGTCGGCCCGCGTGTGCATCAGCCGCGAGTTCCACGTCCTCGCCTCCAGGCAGGCGAGCCCGATCACCGGCTGGCTGCGCGCGCTCTGCCGCGTCGTCCACGCAGAGCTCGGGGGCAAGGGCGTCGGCGCGATCGGCATGTGTGTAACGGGCAATTTCGCGCTGGCGCTGATGGTCGACCCCGCCATCGCGGCGCCCGTGCTGAGCCAGCCGTCGCTGCCCATCCCCGTCCCCCGCGAACACCGCGCCGGGCTCCACCTCTCCGATGACGGCCTCCGCACCGTCAAGGAGCGCGTCGCCGCCGGCACCCCGGTGCTCGGGCTCCGCTTCACCCGCGATCCGCTGTGCCCGAAGGAGCGGTTCGACCGGCTCCGGGCAGAGCTCGGCGACGGCTTCGAAGGGATCGAGATCGACTCGTCCCCAGGCAACCCACATGGGATCCCGCGCACCGCCCATTCGGTCCTCACGGCCGATCTGGTCGACCGCGAGGGCCACCCGACGCGCGAGGCGCTCTCGCGCGTCCTCGCCTTTCTCCGCGAGCGACTCCACCCCTGATCGCCCGCGACAAAAGCCATGCCCAGGCCGGAACGTCACGCGACGCCACGCCACGCCACGCCACGCCACGCCACGCGACGAGGTACAGCCGGTTGCGTCTCGGTGAACGTCGACTTACCGTCATTGACTGTGTCGGACGATCCGGCCGTGGCCGCTCTGCTGAGCGAGTACCCCCCTGCAGCGCAACAGCTGACCTTGCGCGTGCGCAAGCTGCTCCTCCGCATCATTCCCGACGTCCACGAGCACGTCTATGCAGGCTGGCGGCTCGTCAGCTTCCGGATGGGCGGCGGCGACCAACACAAGATCTGCTGGCTCGCCCCGCAGCGCTTCGGCGTGACCCTCGGCTTCGAGCGCGGCGCCGATCTGCCGGATCCGAACGGCCTGCTCACCGGCGAGGCCAAGCAGGCCAGGAACCTCCATATCCGCTCCGCCAAGGACGTGGACGTCGCCGCGATCGCAGCGCTGGTCGCGGCCGCCGTCGCGCTCCACCGGGGCCGGTGAGGATCGCGCGGAGCGCCGCTGCGCGACGGCCGCGCCCGCGGCTCAGCGGCGCCCGTGGACGACCCGCCCGCCCGTCTTGCCGAGCGCGTACGAGAACCCGAGCTCCAGCGTGGAGCGGGTGACGATCGCCCCGAGATCGAGCCCCTGCTCCACCATGAGCCGCGCGGCCTCGGGCGCGATCCCGACGAGCACCACCTCGGCCCCGAGCAGCCCGGCGGCGCGCGCCGCCTGCGCGAGGTGGTTCGCCGCGCTCGCGTCCACCACCGCCATGCCGGTGACGTCGATGATCACGACGCGCGCCTGGTGCTCGGAGATCTCCCTCAGCATCGCCTCGATGAAGCGGCCGGAGCGGTGCGTGTCCAGCGCGCCCACGATCGGCATGACGAGGACGCCGCGCGCGATCGGCACCACCGGGCTCGACATCGCGGCGATCGTCTCGAGGAGCGCCTCCTGGCGGCTGCTCAGCGACTCGAGCGCCCTCGTCCGCTCCTTGATCCGCGACAGGAGCCGCGCGTTCTCGATCACGACGGCGGCCACCGCGGCCACCCGCTCGATGAGCGCCAGGTCGGTCGCCGAGCACGCGTCGGGCTGCGGGCTGGCCAGGACGAGGACCCCGAGGACCGCCTCCCGGGAGAGCAGCGGCACGCCGACCAGCGTGCGCGCGCCGCTCCGGCGCGCCTCGGCGACGTCGCGGAGGTGCTGGTGCTCGCTCGACGCGGTGTCGATGACGAGCGAGCTGCACGAGCGCATCACCCGGCCCACGAGCGAGTCGGCCGTGACGGGCGCGCGCTCATCGTCGACGAGGGTCTCGCGCTGGGCCATGCCGATCACCAGGAAATCGAGCGCGCGCTCGTGCCCCCCCGCGCCCAGCCTGCGGCTCGCGATCCTGCGGGCGGAGCTCGAGGCGAGGTGATCCGAGAGGGCGCTCGAGAAGGGCGTGCGCTCGAGGGTCACGAGGTCGACCCCCGTGTCGATGCAGCGCGACGCCGGCAGATCCGCGAGGGCCTCCGGGACGCCGCGCGTGGCCATCTCGTAGAGCGCCTGCACGCCGCGGTACCCCATGTCGTACTCGCGCTGCACGATCGCCGCGTGGATCACGCCGTCCTGGAGCATCGCGACCGTCGAGGTGACGAGATCGAAGGCGACCACCTTGAGATCGCCGGATCGCCCGTGCCTCATCGAGGCAAGCCCCAGGCTGGGGCCGTTCTCGCTGCACACCCCCAGGGCGCCGGCGAGGCCGGGGTTCGACCGCACCGCGTCGACGGCGAGCGCGATCGCGCTCTCCACGTCGAACAGGTTCTCCGAGAGCGAGGCCACGCGGACCGACGAGCCGGCGATCGCCTCGCGGAACCCCTCGATGCGTCCCTGGGCGTTCGGCACGGCGAAGGACTCCGCCTGGACGGTGATCTCGCCTCCCTGCGGCATGAGCCGCAGCATCGCCTCGCCCGCGATCCTCCCGGCGGCCCGGTTGTCGGTCCCGACGTAGAGCAACGACCGGCTGCCCGGGGCGGCCGGCGTGTCGATCGTGATGACCGGGATGCCCGCCGCCATCGCGCGGCCGATGGCCGGCTCGAGGGCCACGGGGTCGATGGGCGCGATCGCGATCCCGTCCACCCGCCGGCGGATCCCTTCCTCGAGGAGCGCCTCCTGAGCCGCGGCGCCGGCGGACATGACGCTCCTGAACTCGACCCCGACCCGGAGATCGCGCCCCGCCGCCAGCGCGCCGTCCCGCAGGTTGTTCCAGTACGCCGTCAGCGGCCGGCGGGGAGCCTTGTAGACGCGGATCATCGGCAGGCCTCGCGCGCCGCTCGCGTCGTGGGATCCGCGCCATCCGTCGGCGACGCGCCCCTCGCCCCCGGCGTCCTCCAGGACGGCGAGATCGATCGTGCTCCACCGCGGGCCGGTCTGCACGCTCCGGATCCCGTCCGCGAGCGTCTCGATGAGCTCGAGGAGATCGACCGACTCGGCGACGGAGCTCAGCACCTCCTCGAGCAGGCGCAGCTCCTGGGCGCTCTGCGCCTTCTCCTCGAAGAGGCCGCGCCGCTCGAGCACGACGCCGACGCTCACCGCGATCGACTCCACGAGCGCGCGCCACGGGCCCGAGAGCGGCGCCGCGTCCGGCTGCTCCAGCGCGAGGTAAGCGCCCGGCGCGCCGAACATGGGCACCGGTACGACGTGGACGTGGACGCCGTCGAGCGGCCAGCCAGGCGCTTCCGCGAGCTCGGGCAGGTGCGCCTCGTACCACGCGGCCGCGGGGACGAGGCACGGGCCGTGCGCCGCCTCGGGCGCCGCGGCGGGGCCGAACGGAGCCGACGCGCTGAGCGCCCCGCCGTCGGACGGCATGTTCACCCGGCCCGGCAGGAGGCCGTCGAGCCCGACAATCGCTTTGCAGGAGAGGCGCCGGCCGGTGCGAATCAGCAGGCTCCCGCGCCGCGCGCCGGGGAGGCCCTCCATGGCTCGCCGCACAAGGTCGTGGAGGGTCGAGAAAACGTCCAGTCCGGTAGTCATGCAAATCCGTTCAGCCGCTCGCTCGCTCGCCGCGCAGCGCGCGTGCGGGCGCATCCCGTAGCAGGCGTGAGCGGGCTCGTGCTTGTCAAGCAGAGACGATGGGACCACCGTAGGACCACGAGGAGCTCGCCCCCGCATGAAGCTCGCCTCTCTCCGCGGCCCCGGCCGCGACGGCACGCTCATCGTCGTCCGCCGCGACGGCCTCGCCTACACGCGTGCCGGCGAGGCCTTCCCCACGCTCCAGGCCGCGCTCGACGACTGGGAGCGCGCCGAGCCCGCGCTCCGCCGCATCGCGGCCGACGTCGAGCGCGGCGAGGCGGCCGTGGCGCCGCTGGTCGCGGAAGAGCTCGCTGCGCCGCTTCCGCGCGCCTACGAGTGGATCGACGGCTCGGCGTACATCCACCACATCGTGCTCGTGCGCAAGGCGCGCGGCGCGGAGCCCCCCGAGACGCTGACGACCGATCCGCTCGTGTACCAGGGCGGCTCCGGCGTCCTCCTCGGCCCGACCGACGACATCGTCCTGCATGACGAGGCCTGGGGCCTCGATTTCGAGGCCGAGGTCTGCGCCGTCCTCGGAGACACCCCGCAGGGCACGCGCCGCGAAGAGGCCCACCGGCACATCCGCCTCTTCCTGCTGGCCAACGACGTGACGCTGCGCAACCTCGTGCCCGCCGAGCTCGCGAAGGGGTTCGGGTTCTTCTGCTCCAAGCCCGCCACCGCGTTCTCGCCGTTCGCGATCACGCCCGACGAGCTCGGGGACGCGCTCCGCGACGGGCGCGTCCACCTGCGGCTCCGCTCGACCTACAACGGCGCGCTCATCGGCGATCCCGAGGCCGGCCCGGAGATGCACTTCTCGTTCTTCGATCTCATCGAGCACATCGCCAGGACGCGCGGCTTCACGGCGGGGACGCTCCTCGGCAGCGGCACCGTCTCCAACGAGGACCCGGCGCGCGGCGTCTCTTGCCTCGCCGAGCGGCGCATGCTCGAGATCCTCTCGGACGGGGCGGCCAGGACGCCGTTCATGAAGCCAGGAGACACGATCATGATCGAGATGCTGAATCGCGCGGGAGAGAGCCTTTTCGGGCGCATCGCGCAGCGGGTGGTGGCCAGATGAGCGCCGCGGTGAAGGGGCTCGCGCTCTACGGCTACTGGCGCAGCTCGTGCAGCTGGCGCGTGCGCATCGCGCTGGCCCACAAGGGCGTCGAGCACGCGTACCGGCCGGTGAACCTCGTCCGGGACGGCGGCGAGCAGCTCCGCGACGAGTACCGGGCCAAGAACCCGATGGCGCAGGTGCCCCTGCTCGAGTTCGAGCAGGGCGGCGCCGTCCGTCGTGTGTCCCAGTCGGTGGCCATCATCGAGCTGCTGGAGGACCTCTTCCCCGCGCCGCCGCTCCTGCCCGCGGATCCGTACCTGCGCGCCAGGGCGCGGCAGCTCGTGGAGATGATCAACTCCGGCACCCAGCCGATGCAGAACACCGCCACGCTGAAGTACGTGAGGGACGAGCTCGGCGGCGATGAGAAGGCCTTCGGCCGGCGCTTCATCGCCTCGGGCCTCGCCGCGTTCCAGGCGGCGGCGAGCGAGCTCTCCGGGCGGTTCTGCGTCGGCGACCAGGTCACCGTGGCGGACGTGTTCCTCGTGCCCCAGCTCTACAACGCGCGGCGCTACGAGGTCGACCTCGCGCCGCTCTCGACCCTCACGCGCATCGAGGCCGCGTGCATGGATCTGCCCGCGTTCCAGGCCGCCCACGCCGACCGCCAGGTCGACGCGGTCGCCTAGCTCGCCCCTGCGTTACCCCCTCGCGACGGAGGACCCGGATGGCCAAGGTGGAGTCGATCGGCATCAAGCGCGTGGAGGCGCTGCACTACTACGTGCGCGACCTGGAGCGGAGCCGCAGGTTCTACACGGAGAAGCTCGATTTCCAGGAGATCGCCGCGAGCTCGCCGGAGCTCACCGCGGCGGCGGCGCAGCGCTCGGTCGTCTTCCAGGCCGGCGAGTGCGTCGTCGTCTGCTCGGAGCCCGCCGGCGAGGGGGGGCGGGCGTGGCGCTACCTGCGCAAGCACCCCGACGGGGTGGGCACGGTCATCTTCGAGGTGGAGGACGTCGACCGCGCCTTCCGGCTGCTCGACGGCCGCGGGGGTACGCCGATCGACGAGGTGCATCGGGTGACGGAGGCAGGCGGCACCTTCGCCTCGTTCTCGATCACGACGCCGTTCGGCGACACCACCTTCCGCTTCGTGGAGCGGCGCGGCTACCCCGCGCTGTTCCCCGGCTGCGTGGCCTACGACGCGCCGCGCGGCGGCGAGAACCGCTTCGGCATCGCCCGGTTCGATCACATCACCTCGAACTTCCAGACGATGGCGCCCGCCCTGCTCTGGATGGAGCACGTGCTCGGGCTCGAGCCGTTCTGGCAGATCGCGTTCCACACGAACGACGTCGCGAAGGACACGGACCACGGCTCGGGCCTGCGCTCGGCCGTGATGTGGGACCCGGCCTCGGGCGTGAAGTTCGCGAACAACGAGCCTTACCGGCCGCACTTCAAGAGCTCGCAGATCAACGTCTTCAACGAGGAGCACCGCGGCGACGGCGTGCAGCACGTGGCGCTCGCCGTCGACGACATCCTCGCCGCCGTGCGCGCGATGCGCGGCCGGGGCGTGGAGTTCATGCCCACCCCGGCCGCCTATTACGACATGCTGCCCGAGCGCCTGCAGCGGCTCGGCATCGGGCAGATCGACGAGGACGTGGCGGCGCTGCGCGAGCTCGAGGTGCTGGTCGACGGCGACGGCGCGAGGTCGTACCTCCTCCAGATCTTCCTCAAGGAGTCGTCGGGCACGCACCGCGATCCCGAGGCCGGGCCGTTCTTCTTCGAGCTCATCCAGCGCAAGGGGGACCGCGGCTTCGGCGCCGGCAATTTCCGGGCGCTGTTCGAGAGCATCGAGCGGCAGCAGAAGGCGGGGAGCGGCTGATGCTCGATCGCGTCGTCGCCGGGATCGTCCCGCCCAAGCACCACATCGCCCTGCGCAGCGAGGCGGGGGATCTCCGCTACGAGGAGTGCCTGACGCGGGCGGGCTTCGACGGCCCCTACACGATCGCCTACCACGAGCGCCGGCCGCACGAGCACCGGGTCGCGGAGGCCGCGCACGGCTTCACGCTGCCGGTCGCCGCGCCGGCGCGCCCGCTCGCGAAGCGGCACTACCGGTCGCAGGATCTGCCGCGGCGGGGCGGGCCCGCCGTCGACTGCCGCGTGCCGCTGCTGTTCAACGACGACGTGGTGATCGGGCTCGTCCAGCCGGACGCGGCCGATCCGGTGTACTTCGCGAACGCGGACGCCGACGAGCTGTTCTTCGTCTTCCACGGGGGCGGCGTCCTGCGCACGATGCTCGGCGATCTCCGCTTCGAGCAGGACGACTACGTCGTCATCCCGAAGGGGCTCTTCTACCGCTTCCTCCCGGACGCCGCGCCCCAGCGGTGGCTCTCGATCGAGGCCGCGGACATCCACCTCCCGCGCAAGTGGCGCAACGAGGTCGGCCAGCTGCGGATGGACGCGCCGTACTCGCACCGCGATTTCCGGCGGCCCACGTTCGTCGGCCCCCTCGACGAGGGCATCCGCGCGCTCGTCGTCAAGCGCGGCGGCGCCTTCCACGGCTTCACCCTCGAGCGCTCGCCGCTCGACGTCGTCGGCTGGGACGGGGCCGTGTACCCGTTCGCGTTCCCCATCCAGCGCTTCCAGGCGCGCGTCGGGCTCGTGCACCTGCCTCCGGACTGGCACGGGACGTTCGCCGCGCGCGGCGCCCTCATCTGCAGCTTCGTGCCGCGCCCGACCGACTTCCACCCGGAGGCGATCCCCTGCCCATACCCCCACGCGTCGGTCGATTGCGACGAGTTCCTGTTCTATTGCCGCGGCAACTTCACCTCGCGCCGCGGCGTCGGCCCCGGCAGCATCTCGCACCATCCGGCCGGCGTCCCGCACGGGCCGCACCCCGGCGCGTACGAGGCGAGCCTCGGGGCCCGCGAGACGAGCGAGCTCGCGGTCATGCTCGACACGATCCGCCCGCTCTCGGCCACCGCGGCCGCGCTCGCGGTGGAGGACCCGGGCTACCAGGACAGCTTCATCGCGGGCCCCTAGCGCGGGGGCTCAGGGCCCTGGGGCATGCTGAAGCAGGTGGTCGTGCACTCGTTGAAGCGCTGCGACTCCTCGAAATCGATCCCGTTCAGCCCATTGCAGGACATGCCGATGATGCAGCGGGCGTTGCACACGATCGACCCGACGCAGTCGTCGGGGTTGGTCGAGAACGGGACTCCCAGCCCGCACGCCATGAAGACGTCGTTGGCGTCCTCGCAGACGCTGCGAAAGATGGAGATGCCGCAGCCACGGAGGCTGTCTCGCTGGCTGTCGCAGCCGTCGAACAGGTACCTCTCGTCCTTGCATTCGAGCTCGTCCTCGACGCACGCCACGTAGTCGTCGAAGGAGCCGGTGCAGCTCGCCTTCACCGCGGCCGCGCGCGCGGTCTCCGCCTTGCCGACGCACTCGAGGTACCTCGCCTCGCTGCAGCCGGAGCAATCGCAGATGCGGTCGCAGGCGCGCTCCTCGGGCGAGGGGCAGCCAGCGGAGACGAGCGCGCCGCCGGCGGCGGCCAGGGAGAGGAGCACCCAGTGGGTGCGCGGCGAGCGGCGCTTGGGGGCGAGCACGATGACCTCCTCGCCCTACTCTATTTCATTTCGGCATCTTGCCGAGCCGCTCGAGCAGCGCGCGCACAAGGAGCGGCCACGCGACCGTGGCGTCCGAGTACACCTCGGCGAAGCGCCCGCCCTCCTGCGGCGGGGTGAACTTGCCCCAGCTCACGCCCTCGGAGTACGTGCAGCCGGACAGGCCACCCCAGTGGACGGGCTCGGGGCAGATGCGGACGCCGTACTGGAACCGCGGGTGATCGACCTCGATGTCCAGGCGATCGCCGACGATGTCGTAGAACGGCGCGACCTGCTGGGCCCAGTTGCGCGGCACGCCGCCGCCGATGGTGAAGATGCCGAGGCGCTTCTTCTTGCGGACCAGGCGGGCGTAGCTCAGCAGATCGAGGAACGGATTGTACGGCGGCGGCACGGCCTCGCGCCACAGGTCGAAGCCCGGCTTGTCGCCGTGCTGCGCCTTCACCTTGCGCAGCATCCATGTCGCCACGTCGAGGCCCATCTCGCTGTCGGTGAAGGCCGGCACGTAGACGGGCACGTCGCGGAGGTACGCGCTCCGGAGCACGCCCGGCGAGTCGCCCATCTCCGCGAGCGCCTTGCCGAGCTGGCGGCAGATGATCTCGCTCGACCAGGGAGCGCCGGGGTCCAGCTTGTCGAGCTCCTTCCGGACGAAGACCTCGATCGCGTTGAGGTTCTTCTCCATCTCGAGCGTGTCGTAGACGCGGTTGTACCCCTTCTCGAAGTACGTCTCGTCGGAGATGCCCGGGTTCGCCTTGTAATGGGTCAGGCCGACCGCCTCGCTCAGCCCGTGCGCCATGAGCGCCCCCGTGCTGATGATGCAGTCGATCATCCCGGCCTCGATCATCCTGACGATGACGACGCCCATCTTGGCGACCGTCATCGCGCCGGAGAACGTCGCCACGACGAGGCAGTCCTCGTCGCGCACCATCGCCTCGAGCACGTCGCACGCCTCGCCGAGCGCGCGGCCGCTGAACGCCGTCCTGCTCATCGCGCGGAGCAGATCGTCGAACGAATCGATCTTCAGCGGGTCGAGCGCGGCGAGCGGGACGAGCTGGTCTTCGACGCCGTCGCCGAGCTGGCGGTGCGAGGGGCGAGGGTGCTTCGGAGAGGACATAGGGCGCGAACATATACCCGCGCGGGGGGCGGGCCGTCGAGCGCGAAGCTCCCCGCGAGAGGGGCGAGCTCAGGGCCGGACGGGCAGCGAGCACGCGAGGCGGCGCGCGGATCTGTCCGCGGGTCCGCCCGCTGGTCTGCCCGCTGCCGCGCCCTCCGTTCCGCCCGTTCCGCCCGTTCCGCCGAGCTTCCCGGCGCCCTGGCCGATCCCGCGATCGCCGCCTTCGGCGCGGCGGGCCGCGAGATCGGCGCGAACGAACGCGAGCGGGCCAGCGCTGGGCTGGCCGTCGGTCCGCCGCTCCAGATCCATCAGCGCGGCGATCTTCGCCACGCAAACGTCACGACCCGACACACGGACGTCATAGACAGCCGTGCTCGCGGGCGCGCGGCGGCCATCGATCGTCGCGAACGCGCTCGCCCGATCGAGCAGGAAGCGCGCGCCGCGCGGGCGCGCGGCGCACGCCGGCATGCGGGTGAGCTCGGTGCGGACATTCGGGACGATCTCCCAGCCGTCGAGCGGCAGGAGCGGCGGGGCCTTCGCTGTCGCACCTCGCGCCGTCGTCGCGGCAGGCGGGATCGGCACCGTCCGGCCGAGCGTCAGGCCGTGGAAGCTGAGCAAGAGCGGCACCCCGGCGCTCGTCGGCTGCCCCAGCGCGGGCTCGCCGAGGTTCGCGAGCGAGGCGATCGGCCGCGGGGCCTCGCCGGAGGACCACGCGACGAGCGACGCCCCGCGGAGCCACGCGACGGGGCCATCCGGCGCCTCGCTGAAGGCGACCTCCGCCTCGGGCATCAGCTCCAGCGGCACCTCGGCGACCTCGGCGCCGCGGCCCGGCCTCACCTGGATCAGCACGTCGCGGCCCGAGGCGCGCACCCCGAACAGGATCCGGCCCCCGGACGCCGCGAACCGGGCGAGGATCGCGTCCCGGCCGACGCCCTCGGGCGCCGGGCCCGTCCACGAGCGGACCCTGGCCTGGAGCTCGGTCGGGTCGAGCCAGCGCAGCGTCCACGTCGCCCGCGGCGCGGCGGAGGCGCCGCGCGCCTGGAGATCGGCGCCGGCGCTTCTGGCAGCAGCGCCGTCGGGCGAGCGCACATCGAGCGCGGCGACGGTGGAGAGCTGGCCCCAGCGCCTGTCGCTCACCGACGAGACGCGCCGCTGGCCGTCCGCTCCGGGCTTCATGTCGCGGGTGAGCAGCGCGAGCGCCTCCTGGGTGCTGCGCGGCGGCGGCACGCCCGCAGGCGAGAGCGGCGGCCCCGGCTGTGTCGTGCAGGCGAGCGCGCGCTCCGGCAGCGCCGGGGACGGCGGCGGGCGGAGCGGCAGGAGCGGCGCGGCCCCGAGCGCAGGGCCGCGGGGCGGCGCTCCCTGCGCGGGCAGCGGCGGCCCCCAGCCGACGCGGAGGTGGGTCGAGATCCTCAGGCCGGCCTCGTTCACGGCCAGCATCCCGGGCTCGGCGAGCAGGTCGCCACTCCGGGCGATCTCCGCCGCGGCCTGGGGTGGGACCTCGATCGGCGACCACGTGCGGCCGGCGTCATCCGACGCGAGCACCTTCCCTTCCCCGACGGCGATCCCGCGGCCGGCGTGGACCACGGCGTGCGCGGCCCCGGCGAGGCGAGCCCGCGAGGCCTCGCCGCCGGGGGAAAGGACGACGGCGGTGAGCTCTCCGGCCTCGTCGGCCACCACGAACGACAGCGCGCCGTCCTGCCCCTCCTCGATCGGGCTGACCACGTTGACGTCGTCGCCCGCGCCGCGCAGCCAGCCGAGCGGGAGCAGCGGAGCCTCCCTGCCGCCGGCGTCGATCACCGCGACATGGGCGCCGGGCGAGGCGCCCTCGCGGCCGTCGCCGCGCGGCGCGGGCTCGTCGCGGGGCGCGACGTCGCTGTCCCAGAGCCCGCGCAGGATCGCGATCCGGCCGTCGGCGAGCGCGCCGGCGCCGCGCCAGCGGACGTCCGCGCCAGGGCGGACCGTGCTCCACCGGCCGCTCGGCTGGCGCACGCACACGCTGCCCTCGTCCTCCGCGTCGCACGGCGCGAGCAGCAGGGCGCCGCCGCTCGGGGACACGCGGAGCTCGGCCTCGCCGCTCCGCACGAGGACGGGGGGCTCGCTGCCGAGAGGGCGGCCGGCCTTGACCTGGAGCACGCCGAACGGATCGTGGCGGCCGTCCGTCCCGCCCTCGCCGAGCGCGCAGGCCACCCACGCCGCGCGCCCCGCGCGGCCGACGCCGCAGACGTTCAGCCAGTCGCCGCGGCCGAAGGGGGCGACCTCGTGGAGCGCGCCGGTGGCGAGATCCACGCGGGCGAGGACGCCGTGGCTCGCCGTGATCGCGGCGGACGTCCACGCCGCGCCGCTCGAGATCGCCGCCTCGAGCGGGTGGCGCCCCGTCGCGCGGATCCAGCGGAGCAGGGGCGCGCCTGGGCCGGGCTCGGGCGCGTCGTCGTCGGGCGCGGGCGCGGGCGCGGGCGCGGGCCCGAGCCGCGCCTCGGCGACCAGGATCCGCGCCTCGCGCTGCCCGGGCGACGAGGCCCTGCCCTGCGTCACGGCGATCAGCTCGCCGTCGCGCAGACGGACGTCGGCGACGCGGAGCAGCGCGGCGGGGTCGCCGTCCGCTCCGTCCCCGCCCGGCGACGGCGCGACGGGGCGCCACGACGCGCCGCCGTCGGCCGTGACCGCGAGCCCCGCCGCCTCGAAGAGCCCGGCGCCGTGCCGCGCGTCGCGGAACGCGAGGGCGCGCAGCGGCAGTGCGGGCAAGCCCGGCAGCGTGCGCGGCTGTCCCGTCTCGACGTCGAGGAAGATCGGGGAGTCGGCGATGGCGTCCCAGACCGCGACGACGGCGGGCCCGCCGCCGATGCGCTGGAGGTCCGTCTCGGACCGGGCGAGGACCGCGGGCGCGCCGAGCGGGTCATCGAACCGGTAGACACCGTGGACTCCGCGCCCGACGAGCCGCGGGCCGGTCGCGGACGGAACCAGCGCGAGCTCGATCAGCGGCTCGGGGCACGCCGCGGTCTCCGGCCGCGCCGCGCCGTCGGCCCCGACGAGGACGCGCTGGCCGCCGACGAGCGCGAGCGTGCCGCCGGCGACCCGGGGCCCGATCGCTGTCGCGCCGCTCGCGTCGACCCAGCGGGCGGGCGTGGGCGCGGGCGGCGGGGGGCGCGCCGCCGCGGGCGCGCCGCGCTCTTGCGGCGCGGGTCGGGCCGGCGCCCCGCCGCAGCGGGCGAGCGCGAGCGCAGCGAGGAGCGCGGCCGCGCGCCGCGACGGGCGCGGTGGCGCTGCGAGGCGGGGAGCGCCCGCCGCTCTGGACTGCATCATCAGGGCTGAGACTACCGTGATTCACTGGCCGCCGCGGCGCAGCGAGGCTCAGTGGACGGCCGGGCCTGCCGCGACGGGGCGCTCTCGTCTGCCAGCGCGGCTGCCCTGCGGGCGAGGAGGGCCATGAGCCCCCTGGCGCCGACCACGGCATGGTCGGACACGCAGTTGTTGAAGATCGCGTGGACCTGCTCTGCCTCCTGGGAGAGCCGCGCGACGGTCTCCGCCCAGGGAGCGAGCTCCACGGGATCGTAGACGTACCTGAACTTCTCGTTCACGCCGACGGGCGCGTCCCAGGTCTCCTCGCGCCGGCCGTGGAAGCGCACCACGGCGAGGCGAGGATCGGCGACGAGGGCGGTGGGAGGCATGCTGTTGTCCTTGCCCTGCGGCTCATCGACGATGACGTAGAACGCGCCGAGATCTCGGAGGAGATCCGCGACGCGCTCGATGCGTCCAGGCATGCCCCATGACCCGTGCCGGAGCTCGACGGCGAACGGAAGCCCGTCCATGCGCCGCCGGCAATCCTCGATGACACGCACGTTGCCGCGCGTCGCCGTGAACCAAGGAGGGAACTGGAAGAGCACATACCCCAGCTTGCCCGCCTGGCGCAGCGGATCGAGCGCCAGCCGGAAGCGCTCCCAGAGCGCGTCTCTGACCTCGGCCGGCAGGTCTGCCGGGTAGAGGCGCCGCCGGTCGAAGAGCGAGGCTGGCAGCGCGCCCTGGACGTCCGGGGGGAGGCGGACGGGCTCCACGGGGTGCTGGGTGAGCGGCGCGAACGCCTTCATGTTGAACACGAAATCAGGCGGAGTCCGCTCGACCCACTGCGCCACCGTCCCCGGACCCGGGAGGGCGTAATAGCTCGAGTTGACCTCGACCACGGGGAACTGGGACGCGTAGAACTTCAGCCGTTGTGCCGGGCTCGACACGCCCTTCGGGTAGAATCGGTGGCTCTTCACCAGGGTCGGGTCCGTCCACCCGGCGGTCCCGGCAAGGGCGTTGCCGATGCGGGCGGGCACAGGCGCGCACGCCGCGAGCGCCGAGGCGCGCGCGAGCCGCTGCTCCTGCTGGTGTGGAGCCTCCTCTGAAGGCGACCGCTGCGGGTCGCGCAGGGCTTCTTCGTGCATATCGGGGGCAACCTAAGGCCTCTTTGCGGCGATGGAACCGCGCGCCCGGAGATACGGCGGCAAGTGCTCATTGCCTCTCACGAAGGTCCTCTCTCCCGTCGTGCGCAACTGCGGGTCGTGCGCGTACGCTCCCGCCCGCTCGACGAGCTCCCGGATTGCCAGATCCTGCTCCAGGCGGTCTTCCGTCACGCTCTCGTCACGCCCTTTCGCCGTGGATGAGGCCACGAATACAGAACGCCGACAACGTGGAGAGCCCAGATTGTGCATGCGCCGACCGGTCGCCTGCGCTATACTGAACAGGGGCCAGGGGGATTGTTATATTCCTGCCCGGCAGGACAGAGGTGATCGATGTATTCAGCGAATCGTCGCCGGAATATCGAGCGGGAGGAGCGCATGCTGCTCCGCGAGAAGCGAGAGCAGGCGGCCGGCAAGCTCCTTCAGAAGGTGCCGCAGCTCACGAGCCTGAATCTGGAAATTCGCGAGACCCGGCCCAATTCGGCCATGAATGAGACGCAGTACATTCGCCGCGTCGTTGTCGAGCATGCGCATGCGCTGTTCGAAATGCCGTGCTCGTACTCGTCGTGTGACAACGGCGGCTACGACGTGACGCAGGAGATCCTGCGCGGCCTCGCCTCGCGCACGCCGCGGTTCGAGGGGGAATGCGCCTGTCGAGGGAGCTGTGGTGGCGAGTGCTGCTCCCGGGTCCTCCGCTACGTCGCCACGGCCACGTACCGTAGCCCCGAGGCGTAGGGCGGGCGCTCATCGCCCGGGACGGCGTACGCCGCGAGCGGCGGCCGAGGCGCTGTCCGCGCCTCGGCTCACGCTCCGCGCTTCACTCGGTGATGGGAGGCTGTGGCCCCGGGACGATCCCGGCGATGTCCGGATCCTCCCCCGGTGCCCCGCCGTCGCCGGGGCCCTTTTCCTTGCGGCGCGCGAGACGGTTCGCGTCTTTCTCGCGCTGCTTTTCCTGCCGGGCGCGTTCTTTTTGCCGCTTCATTGCTGCCTGTTTCTGCTGCATAGGGAGCCAGGCCTTTCCGCGCCTCCGGGCGGCGCGTTCTTCAGCACCTCGCGGTGCGTCCTGAAGGCGCAGGCGCGGCGCACGAGCGGCGCCGCGCCGCGCCCGCGATCAGTACCGGTCGCCGCGACCGCCGCGGCCGCCGGAGCCACCGCGACCGCCGCGGCCACCGCCGCCGCCGCCGCCGTAGCCGCCGCCACCGAAGCCGCCGCCGCCGCCGCCGAAGCCGCCCCCACCGCCGCCGCCGCCGAAGCCGCCTCCACCGCCGCCGCCGAAGCCGCGCGCCGGGCGCTCCTGCGCTTCGTTGACCTTGAGCGCGCGGCCGTCGAGGACCGCGCCGTTCAGCTGCGAGATCGCGCTGTTCGCGGCCTGGGCCGAGCCCATGGTCACGAACGCGAAGCCGCGCGGCTGCCCCGTCTCGCGGTCGGTCGGCATCGCGATCTCACGGACCTCGCCGGCTGCGGCGAACGCGGACTCGAGGGTCTCGCGGGTGGTGCTGAACGAAAGGTTTCCTACGTAGAGACGATTTCCCATGCCATCCTGCTTTTTTTACGGCTTTCTGGTGCGCCACTGCGGCGCTCTCGGCCTGCCATCCGACGAAGCCGTAACGGATCGAACGGAGACGTGCCGCGCGGAACTCCCGCGCGGTCACACGGTGCGTCGTCCAGTCGTCCGAGCGAGCTGCAGGCTCCCTCACGAGAGGGAAACAGGAAAGCGTCGTATCGAGGGCCAGGGACGTTCGTGAGAAGAAGCATCCTAGCCCGATGCGCCGTCCTTCGCAAGCGGGCCGTCCGTGGTCGAGACCACCGCGGGTCTGTGTTCGCGTGTTCGCGTTTTCGCGCCTCGCGCCTCGCGCCTCGCACCTCGCACCTCGCGCGGGCGCGCCGGCTCCACGCGGCCTCTTGCTCGCCTCGCCGCCTCGCCGCCTCGCCGCGCCAGCTGGCTGGATGGTTACGGACGGCTCGGGTGATCGCCGGTACGGGCGAGGCCGTCCGCTGCCGCCGCGACGTCCCCCCGCGGCGCGGGTGAGGCCGAGGCGGCGCCGGCCTCGGCGGGGGCGGAGCGGCTGGCGATCCAGAGCCAGAGGACGAGGGCGCCGAGCGCGACGCGGTACCAGCCGAACGGCGCGAGGCCATAACGCTTCAGGTAGCGCAGGAAGATCGCGATCACGAGCAGGGCGACGGCGAACGAGACGGCGAGCCCGACCACGAGCGCCACGATCCCGCCTGGGGCGTCGAGCAAGGCGCGGCCGTTCTTGACGAGATCGAAGACGGTCGCGGCGCCGAGCGTGGGGATGGCGAGGAGGAACGAGAACTCGGCGGCCGCGGCGGTGCTGAGGCCGGAGAGCTGCCCGCCGACGATGGTGGTCATCGAGCGCGACGCGCCGGGCCAGAGCGAGAAGCACTGCGCGAAGCCGATCGCGAGCGCGCGCTGGAGCGTGACGTCCTCGACGCGCGGGGCGCCCTGATCCGGCCGGCGGCGGCGGACCGACTCGACGCCGATCATCAGGAAGCCGCCCACGATGAGCGCGGCCGCGACGGGCCCCGGGCCGAACAGGTGCGCCTTGATGGCCTTGTGGAAGAGCAGGCCGACCACGGCGGCGGGGAGAAACGCGAACGCGAGGGCGAGCGCGAGGCGGAGGCTGTCCGGATCCCGCCGGACCATGCCGCGCACGGTGGTCGAGAGGCGCTCGCGGAAATAGACGACGACGGCGAGCACCGCGCCGAGCTGGATCACGATATCGAGCGTCTTCGCCGCCTCGCTCTGGTGACCGAGCCACGCGCCGAGCAGGATGAGATGACCGGTGGACGAGACGGGAAGGAACTCGGTCAGGCCCTCGAGGACCCCGAGCAGGACGGCATCGAACCAGAACATTGCGCCGAGTCTACCCTCACGCGGGCGAGAGGTGCTCGAGAGCGCGCACGGGATCGGGCTGCGTGGCGGGATCGGGGCGCGGGCGCGGCGCGGGCGCGGCGCGGGCGCGGCGCGACCGCGACGGAGAGCGCCGGCCGTCGCGAGGGTGGCGCCGGAGCCGGAGGCCCCGCCCTGCGAGAGCCACCGCGTGGTCCCTGCGGGCCAAGCGCATGGATGGCTCTGCGCGACAGATGCAGTCGGTGGTCCGGCTCCTCGACAACCCGGGTCGAGGTGAGCCGCCCTCGCGCTTGACATTCCCGGATCGTCTTGGAAGGCCTTCCCCACGTCTTCCGACACCGTCCCAGACGCCGTCTTGCGAGGAGGCATTATACAGATGCCGACGCGATCGAGCAGAAGATCCAGCGTGGGAACAGGACCCGCTTCAAGCCGACGCTCCTCGGCGGCCAAGAGATCATGGTCGACGTGAAGCGCGGCCTCAGCATCGACCTCTACAACGCATCTTCATCGATCAAGCAGCTCACCCCTCTCCTCCTCTATCTCCGCTTCCGCGCCGCACCGAACGATTTCCTCATCATCGACGAGCCCGAGATGGGCTTGCACCCGGAGTCCCAGGCTCGCGTCATCGAGGCGCTCGCCATGCTCGTCAACCTGGGCGTGCGCGTCCTCGTCACCACACACAGCCCGTACGTCATGGCGCACCTCAACAACCTCGTGCACGGCGACTTCGAGCACCCGCGCAGGCTCAAGGCCCAGGCCCCGGCGCTCTACCTCGGCGATGAGCGGGCGTTCCTGCCGATGAGCAAGATCAGCGCCTACGAGATGCAGGGGGGTGAGCTCCGCTCGCTCAAGGACCCGGACTACGGCGTCCGCTGGGATACGCTGAGCGACGTCTCCGTCGAGCTCCAGCAGAAGTTCTTCGCGATCGACATGAAGGGTAGCAAGGCCAGTGGCGAGGAAGAGTAGGACGCCGCGCGACCTCTTCGCGGCCAAGAAGGACGAGCTCGACTGGACCCTGTTCCACTTTCTCGAGAACCTGCTCGTCTTCTGCGCCATGGGGACGCGCAGCGTCCCGCCCGAGAGCGGCGTCCAGTTCCAGATCAGCTCGGAGGTCAAGAGCGATGGGATTGCAGCGACGTCGCGCTGAGGTGCGAGGTCGTCCGGAACAGACCAGCTTCCACCGCTCAGCTCCCGGACTCACCAGAGCCGCTGCGCGATCCGGCGGGCGAGCTCCCTTCTGGCGATCCGCAGCCTGCTGGCAGCGGTGGCTGGTCTCAGACCGTGTGCCCTGGCGTAGGCGGCGAGGCTCCCGGGACCAGCTGCGGCGAGGAGGAGATCGCGATGGCGGGCGGGCAGCTCCGCGAGCGCGCGGAGCGCGGCGCGGGCGAGGAGCCGACCTCCCGGGTCGACGCTGCCCTCATCGATGAACGCGCGCGGCTCGCCGACCGGAACCTCGCGGCGAACGCAGGCGCGCTCAAGATAATGGCCTGCCTGCCGCCACGTGATGCCGTGCAGCCACGCCTGTATCGCCCGGCGCGGCTCGGTCTGCGGATCGGGGCGGTACCTGCCAGACTGGACGGCTTTCCAGGCGGCGACGAGCACGATCTGGACAAGGTCCTCGCAATCGCGCGCGGGGATGCCGCTCGCGATGAGCCTGGCCGCGATCATGGGCCGCTCCGCGACGAGCACGTCGAGGGATGGAAGGACCGCAGCCCGCGGCGGCGCAGGCGGGGCGCAGCGCTTGCGATGGCTCACCGGGCTCTCCGGCGCGTCGGCGTCCGGTCGGCCGGCCGATGGCTGCGAGGATGCTCCTTGTCATGGCTAGCGGAGAACCCGGCGGGAGGCCGGAGCACGGCGACGCGGCGTCCTGGGGTGAGCCGGCGCTGCTCGTCAAATGATGCATCCATGCGCGCGAGTTCCCCGAAGGCCTCGCGATTCGCTGCGAAATCGAGCAAGCACGCTCATGAACACGCCCGTGATTCGGACGCGGCGTTTGCGCCGGCGTGGTGGCGGGTCGGGCGCGATCTCCCGCAGAAGGAGCCAGAGAGAGGGCTCGAATGGTTCAAGGCGCTATGGACGCCAGCACAAAGCAGCTCTCCTGGTGTTCACGGTGGCTTGATGGCTCTCTGTCCCGGTCGAGGGGAGCGGGTGGGGGCTCGTCTTCGCGGAGATTCACGGAGAGCCGTTCAACGCGTCCTCGATGGCAGGCAGGTATGCGCTGCCGGGGAACGCCTTACGGAACCGGGCGGCTCGCGCCCTGGCCTCGGCGCGCCGACCGGCCTGCTCGAGGGCCTGGATCGCCAGGGTCTCCCGTTGCTGCGCTCTCGGGCTGCGCGGGTAGCTCCGCGCATGGCGATCGAGCGCGCCGAGCGCCTCGCTCGCTCTTCCCGCTCCAAGCGCGGCGATCGCGCGCTGGAGCAGGGTCAAGTCGGTGTCCATCGGCGAGACGGCCGCCTTCGCGCCGGTCGAGGCGGGCGGTGCCGGCGCAGGCGGCGCCGGTGCCGGCGCCGTCGGGACGTCGGCGAGCGCTGCTGTCGCGCCCGAGCCGACCGGGACCGCCGCGAGCGTGTCGCCACGAATGAGGGCGATCTCCGGCGGGGCGGTGCGCGCCAGCGCCGCGTAGAGCGTGCTGGCGCCGGCGCCGGCCCCGCCCAAGAACAGGGCCGCGCCTGCCGCCACCAGCTTCGCCCGCGTGATCTCGATGCCACCCCGCGCGAGGTTCGCCGGGGCGCGGCGCGCGTCCCACGCGGGGACGGCCTCCGCCGCGCCCTCGCCGGGCGGGAGGGCTCGCGCAGCCTGGCCGGCCGGCGCGCCCCCGTCGCCCTCCCCGGGGGAGAGCAGCGCCTGAAGCCGCGCCCAGAGGACCTCGCCGAGGTCTTCCGGCAGGTCGAGCCGAGCGTCCCCGAGATCGAGCAGCTGCGGCGCGTGAGCCAGGGCGAGCGGCGCCAGCGCGAAGCGCGCGCCGTACACGCCGAGCGCGTCGCGGTCGCTCGCGCCCAGCCGCTTGACCGCGGCCGCGAACTCCCTGCGTGCCCGCCGCAGCCGGTCCCACGCGGTGTTCTCCGAGATCTGGAGCGCGGCGGCGATCTCCCGCATCTCGATGCCCTCGAGCTCGTACAGGAGGAACACGACGCGCCGGTCGCCCTCGATGCGCTGGACGAGCTCGCGGACGATCCGCTGCGTCTCGGCCTGCGCGAACCGCTGCTCCGCGTCGTACCCCGGGTCCGCGACGTCGACGCGCTCGCCCTCGGAGCGCGCGAGCAGCTCCCGCCGGTTCCTGGAGAGCCGCAGGTGCCGCAGGGCGAGGTTCGACGCGATGCTCGCCACCCACGCCTTCATGGAGAAGCGGGGGTCGTAGTCCCCGAAGCGGCGGTGGACGACCAGGAACACCTCCTGGGCCACGTCGCGCAGGTGCCGCGCCGGGACCCCCATCCGCCAGAGCACCCGGAGGACGTACCGGAGCAGGCCCGTGTAGACCTCCTCGAAGGTGGGGCGCGGGCACGGCTCGGCCGGCGGTGCCGAGCCGGCGTTGGCCGCCGGTCCGGGGTCGGCGTCATGGGTGGGGGCCGGCGGAGGCCGGGGGGATTGCGACTCCGTCATCGCTACTTGTTCCCGCGAGCCGGGCCGGATCGTGGCGAAATCGTACGCGGGGCAGAAAAAATCGGGGCTCGGTGGCCCAGACGCGGCCGCGCCCGCAGCCGCATCGATGACCGCCGCGGTTCTGTGGCATTACAGGGTGGCTCCGCGTTCCGCTCCGAAATCACCAGATGCATCGGCGAGCGGCCGTCGACGAGCCTGTCACCATCTCCCGGCACGACCTGAGCTCGGTGCGGTGGGGGTTCGCTCGGCGGGCACGCGTTGGGCGCGCGCTTTTTGCGCAGATCGTTCCGTGAAGAACCGGATGACTGACGCCATGTGGACGCGTGAGCGTCCATGAAGACGGGGGCTTCTCGCGTCGTTCTTCCCGTGCTTACCTCCCGACGCGCCCGCGCGACAGCACCGCGCGCTCGGCAGCTGCCGTGAATGAAGAGGTGAGACGATGACGATGTGGAGACGGGCTCGCGGGGAGAAGCGGGGGATAGTGCTGGCGTCGTGCGCCACGGCCGTCGTGCTGGGGGCCTGGGTTGGGGGCTGCGGGACGACCCCGATCTGGGATTGCCCCTGGGATCCCGAGCCTGGATTCAAGGAGAGTCCTTGTCTTGTGATGGAGGAGCCCGTGGATGGTGGCGACGGCGCCGACGCGTGCGGCGATGCCGGCCCTGATGCAGGCGACGCCTGCTCGGACGCGGACGCCGGCGCCGATTTCGACAGCGCGACGGTCCCCGGGTTCGATCCCACCCTGCGGGAGACATGCACCGGGCAGTGCGTGCCGCGGGAACCGCTCGGCTGGTCCGAGCCGGCGCTCGTCTGGATCGGCCCTCCGGATCGCGCGCCCGACTGCCCCGCCGCCGCGCCGAGCGTCGGCTACGAGGGCCATGCGGACTTCACGGCGGCGGCGCCGCCCTCATGCCCGGCATGCCAGTGCGATCCGCCGGACGCCTCGTGCGAGCTACCGGCGGCGTGGAGCGCTTACGCCAGCTTTCCCTGCGACGTCCCCGGCGCCGCCGAGACGCCGTTCGCTGCTCCCGAAGGTTGGGACGGCTCCTGCACATCGGCCAGCGCGATCGCCACCGGACAGATGTGTGATGGCGCCCCCTGCGCGCAGTCGCTCGAGATCCCGGCCCCCCGCGTGCTTCCGGGGAGCTGCGTGCCCAGGACCGCGGAGAGCCCCGAGGGGCCGGAGGAACCCGAAGGCGCCGGGAGCTTCGCGCTCTTCGCACGGGCGTGCACCGGCACCGCGTTCGCGCCGTGCGCCGATCCGGGGATGACCTGCACCCCGGCGCCGCCGACCAGCGATGCCGCGCCGCCCGAGAGGTTCCTGACGTGCGTCTATCATGAGGGAGAGCAGGACTGTCCGGCGACCTACCCGGACCGGCACGTCTTCTACGCCGGCACCGAAGACACGCGCGGCTGCGCCCCCTGCGGCTGCGCCCAACCCACCGGGGGCAGCTGCAGCGTCCTCGCGTCAGCGTTCAGCGACGCTGCGTGCTCACAGTTCGCCGTCGGCGTGGTGGTGAGCTCCGAGGCTCCGATCTGCACCGGCATCGTTCCCGGGACGGCGCTCGGGAGCAAATCCGCGGGCGTTGTGAGCTTCGATCCGGGTGCCTGCGAGCCGACGGGCGGCGAGCCGACCGGCAGCGTCGCGTTGCTCGGAGCAGCGACGTTCTGCTGCCGCCCTGAGCCGATTTCTGATCCGGTACCTGCCTGAGACAGGCGGACCAGGTTCTCACGGCCGCACCCCACGCAGAGCCTCATCCAGAGCCTTCCGCAAGGGCCTTCCAGCACGCCGGATGCTCCCGGCGCGCGCGCTCCGATCGGCGAACCATCGAGCCCAGATCAGAATGAAGCGACGAGGTGCAAAGCTCCCGCCCTGGATGTCTCGGCCGCGGACCAAAGTGCGCCACCAGGGAGACGAAGCTCGGGGCGCACGAGGTTGGCCACGAGCTCGCCGGTGAGCCGAGCGGCAAGGGAATACGAGAGCGGCACCTCCACGCCGCCGCGCAGCCCGAGCCCGGCGTAGGGCGACAACGCCTCCCCCAGAGCGTTGACCATCCGGAAATGCCGCACGCGGCCTGCCGTGACGAGGCCGCAGCCGGAGAACCAGGCCACGTGCCCGCAAGGGACGACAGAGACGCCGCCCCGGGACACGCCGTAGAGCCTGCCCCGATACTGCTCTGTGGCGACCGGCAGGTCGACGCGTCCCTCCAGCGAGAGCGAGAACGCCTCCCACCGGGCCCCCACGAACCCCGAGAACCCGACCGCCGGGGCCGGCGCGACTCCCTCGGAGATCAGCGCCCCCGCCCCGACCTGAAGCCGCGGCCACGCCGGCGAGGGGCCACGGCGCTCCCCGGGCCCCGCAGGCGCGGCGGGCTGGCACGGCGGCAACGGCCCCGCGGCCGGCGCGCGCGGGGGCCCCGCCGGCGCCCCTCCCGGGGAAGCCGTCTCCGGCGGCTCCGGCGCGGTGGCCGCCTCCCCCGGCGCCGGAGGTGACGGCGCCGGCGGCGACGGCGACGGCCCCCGCGCCGATCGCACCGGGCGCAGCACGATGGCGAGGGCGGTGCCGACGTCCTCCATGAGCGCCCCGCAGGCCGCGCCCGTGAGCTCCTGGCCGCCGAGCCGCCGCCCGTCGCTGTCGAACAGCGCGATCTCCCCCAGGAAATGCCGCCCCTTGCGCCCGACGGCCACCTCGACCCGCCGGCCGCCGCCGCCGCCCACGAACGGGTCGATCCCACCGAGCTGCGCGGCGACGACGTCCCGGAGCGCCTGCTCCTCGGGACACCCCTCCGCGCCCGGGCCACGCGTATAGGACAGCCGCGCGCCGCCCGCTGGGACCTGACCGGAGGCCGCCGGCGCGGCCAGCACCAGGGACACGGCAAGACTCCACCCGATGGCGTTCAGACGTGGTTGGCGCAAGGGACTCCGCTCGATCGTCAGACAAGGGGGACAGGGCAGCGCCGAGAAGCCACGACCGGCTGCGACCTGCACCGAGTGCAATTACGGACCACGACCGGCGCCCGGCAACGGATTTTTCCGGGCCGCTGCGGCTCGCCACGCCCGCGCGTTCGCCACGAAGTCCGCCCGGAGGACCACCACCCGGCCGCTCACGTCCGCCTCCGGCGCCGCGAGCACCGCGTCCGCGTACGCGGCATAGGGATCCCTCCCGTCGTCGAACGCCCCCTCCACCTCCGCGATGTCCGGCACCTCGACCCACGGCACCTCGCTCTCCCCGAGCGCGTACGCCAGCGGGTCGTCCGGATCCCAGCCTTCGGTGTTAGTCGTGTATGAGGAACGTTCTGAAGGAGCGAACGACGGCCGAGAGAGAGCGGATGCCCACCCCCGGCCCGTGCTCGGCGCTCCGCGCCTCCGCGCGGTCCGCCCCTCCCAAATCGCGCGCTCCGCGCGCTCAGGGAGGGGTACGCCGTCTGGCAAGGACTCCCCGAGTGCGAAGTCCGGAGATGGGAGAACGTGCACGACCTGCGTCAGGACATGAGGCCGAGCGCGAAGAGGGCGTCGGACCAGAGCGGCCAGAGCGAGCGGTAGGGGTGGGTCGCCAGCACCACGCCGCCGCTCGGGAGGCGCCGGACGTAGAACCGGGCGTGATCGACCAGGAACTCGAAGTGCTCGAGGGTGATCTCGACCTGCGTGAGGGGCGAGCCGTCGCCTGTCTCCGTGCCCTGTCCGTCGCGCCCCCGGAACGGGAGCGTCCGCTCGTAGATCTCGCGCGCGCGCGGCTCTGCGGCGCGCCACGCGCCGTCGGGCACCTCGGCCGCCGCTTCGAGCGCCTCGAGCAGGGCCGAGGGCGGCGTCGCCAGCGCCTTGAGCACGGTCTCACGGCAGAGCGAGCTCGGATGCGCACAGGCGTGTCGCAACGCGACGCGCGCGCCAGGCGGCGCGGCTTCCACCCGCGCGCGGAGCGCTTCCAGCGGCAGTCCCGCGATGCGCGACACCCTCTCCTTGTCATGAAGGCACAGCCACGACAGGGCGAGATCGCGCGCGATGTCCCGCGCGTCCGCGTTGTATGTGGCGCACAGGGCGACCGGCGCGAGCCAGGTCCGCGCCGTCGTGCACGCGCCGGTCGGGACGCGCCCGCTCGCGTCCGGCGCGCAGAGGCGGAGCAGGACGTCCTCGATGTCTTCCAGCGCCATGTGCCACGCGAGCACGGCCTCGGCCTGCACGGAGCGCGGGCCCCTCCCCAGGGCGAGGTCCATGTGCATGGGGGAAAAGTCCTCGATCTCGCGGGCGTGCATGTGGATGGGGCCCCTCGGCTTGAGACGTTCGCTCCTGTCGGTGAAGCAGCGAAGGATGCAATGAGCGAAGCACTCGTAGCTCAACGATGCCACGAAGTAGGCTTCGGCGTCGGTGCGTCCGAAGTGGGCGCGGACCATCGCGACCACCTCGTCCACGGAGGTCGTGTTGCACTCCGTGTCGCGGTCCATGATCGCGCGGATAAAGTACTGGGGCTCCCTGATGAGGGCCGACAGCGCCGCGCCGAACGCATCGACCCGCTGTGCCTCGTCGCACCAAGCGAAGAAGAACGGCCCTTCTCTCATCGCTTCATCATCCTCATGAGGTAGCCTCTTGTCAGGAGATCAGGCCGAGCACGAAGAGCGCATCGGCCCAGAGCGGCCAGAGCGTGCGGTACGGGTGGGTCGCCAGCATTACGCCGCCGCTTGGGAGGCGGCGGACGTGGAAGGGGGCGTGCTCTTCGAGGAAGCGGGTGTGCTCGCGCGTCGTGACGTCCACCCAGAAGGCGGGGGGGACCTCCCCCGCGTCTTCGTCGTCGAGCTGGCGGCGCAGCTCCACGAGCTCGCGCGCCTTGGGCTCGGCCGCGCGCCACGCGTCATCGGGCACCGCCGCCGCCTCGAGCGCTTCGAGCAGCGTGGCCGGCGGTGTCGCGAGCGCCTTGAGCACGGTCTCGCGCGAGAGCGAGCCCGTGAGCTCGCTCGTGCCTTTCATGGGCACGCGCGCGCCGCGCGGCGCGGCTTCGACCCGCGCGTGGAGCGTCGAGAGCTGCGTACCCGCGATGCGCGAGACGCTGACCTTGTCGTGCAGGCTCACCCACGACAGGGCGAGGTCGCGCGCGAGCTCCGCGGCCTTCGCGTTGTAGGTCGCGCACATCTCGACCGGGGCGATCCAGTCCTCCTCGCCCGTGCAGGCGCCGGTCGGCACGCGCCCGCTCGCGTCCGGCGCGCAGAGGCGGAGCAGTAGATCTTCGACGTCGCCCTGGACCACGTGGTAGGCCGCTGCGGCCTCGGCCTCCACGGAGCGGGGGCCTCTGCCCACAGCGAGCTCGTAGGGGTAAAAATCCCACTTGCGTTCGCCCGCCTTGGCCTCAAGAGGGCCGAAAGGATGGTCATCTTCGCTGTCTTCGGGGTAGCAAGCGAGGCTGAACACCATGACGCGCTCTGATTCCCGCAGTATCACGCCGGATGATACGTGAGCGCTATTCCGTCCTCCGAAGTTGGCGCGAACCGTGGCAAGGACGTCTTCGGCGGAGCGTGTCCTGCACGTTATGGTCGCGCTCATACCCAGGCTGATGAGATCCCCCGGAATCATCAGCGCAGACAATGACGCCGCGAGCGCATCGATCCGTTCTGGCTCGTCGCACCAGGCGAAGAATTGAGGTCCTGAATAGCTCATAGCCGGATCACCATGATGGGTTTATTGAAGCCATCGAGGGTAAGGGGCTTGCCAGCGTCCGAATCGAACAGGTAGCCGTCCTTGACGGTGAACTTCTTCGGCTTGAACTTCGCACCCTGCTCCATGATGAGCTCGACCCGCTGTACGTCTCCAGCGAGCCCCCACTTGTCCTTCAGCGCCCTCATCGCATTCAAGAGCTGATCGCGCACGTCAAAGGCGTCGATCGTTCCGCCGCCCTTCGCCTCGCTCAGGATGAGGTTGTGCCCGCTGGACACCGAGAGGAAGTCGGGCGCCTTCCCCTCGATGGTACCCGTCCGTGACTCCCGCGGAATGTCGAGCACCGTGCGCACCCCGTCGTCGCCGACCCCGACGAGCGATCGGCCGTCGTCCACCAGGAACTTGGCCGCTTTCTTCTCGAAAATGTCTATTTTTTTCTGCTTGGTGACCGCCCCGCGGAGGTTCTTGTACCCCCGGACGCGGTTCGTTTTCACGATCTTGGCGAAAAACTCCTCGATCTCGGCGATCTCCCCGGCCACCCGGATCGCGGCCGGCCGCAGCCCGCTGCTGGTCTTGACCGCGCGCCACATCGGCCCGACCGCCCCGAGCCCGAACCCCAGCCCCGAGAAGATCCGCTCCTCGTCGCTGAGCTCCTGCCCTCCAGGCAGGCAGAACGCCTTCCCGGTGACCGCCTCGCACAGGTCGAGCGCCGGCCCCACCACCGGCACGAACCCCACCCCGATGCGCGTCGTCGCGTGCACCAGCGTCTGCATCACCTCCGCGTACGCCCCGAACCCCTCGGCGACGGTCGACATCGCCCCCGCGAACGCGCTGATCGTCTGATAGAGCTGCGTCTGCTCCAGATCGAACCCGTCCCCTGTCCACAGGTTGAGGTTGTCCTTCATCTGGTCCGCGAGCGCGTCGAACCGCGGCTTCAGCACCGTGTCCACCTGCACCCGCAGATCCGGCGGGATCGGCGTTTCGATGAACCAGTCCGACGCATCCATGAACTGCCGCACGAACGCGGTGATCCGGTTCTGCGCCTTCAGGAATGCGTTGGTCTCCGCGAGCGACACGCCCATCCGGTCGCGCAGCGCGATCTCCAGCGCCGCGCTGTTGGCCCGCCACGCCCGCACGTTCGCCACGAAGTCCGCCCGGAGGACCACCACCCGGCCGCTGACGTCCGCCTCCAGCGCCGCGAGCACCGCGTCCGCGTACGCGGCATAGGGATCCCTCCCGTCGTCGAACGCCCCCTCCACCTCCGCGATGTCCGGCACCTCCACCCACGGCACCTCGCTCTCCCCGAGCGCGTACGCCTGCGGGTCGTCCGGATCCCAGCCTTCGGTGTTAGTCGTGTATGAGGAACGTTCTGAAGGAGCGAACGACGGCCGAGAGAGGGCGGATGCCCACCCCCGGCCCGTGCTCGGCGCTCCGCGCCTGCGCGCGGTCCGCCCCTCCCTAATCGCGCGCTCCGCGCGCTCAGGGAGGGGCACGCCGTCTGGCAAGGACTCCCCGAGTGCGAAGTCCGGAGATGGGAGAACGTGCACGACCTGCGTCAGGACATGAGGCCGAGCGCGAAGAGGGCGTCGGACCAGAGCGGCCAGAGCGAGCGGTAGGGGTGGGTCGCCAGCACCACGCCGCCGCTCGGGAGGCGCCGGACGTAGAACCGGGCGTGGTCGACAAGGAACTCGAAGTGCTCGAGGGTGATCTCGACCTCCGACAGGGCCGAGCCGATGCCTGTCTCCGAGCCTTGTCCGTCGCTCTCCCTGCACTGGAGCGTCCGCTCGTGGATCTCGCGCGCGCGCGGCTCCGCGGCGCGCCACGCGCCGTCTGGTGTCTCCGCCGCGGCTTCGAGCGCTTCGAGCAGGGCGGAGGGGGGAGTTGCCATCGCCTTGAGGACGGTTTCGCGGGAGAGCGAGCCCGAATGCGCACCCGCATGTCGTAGCGCGACGCACGCGCCGGGCGGCGCGGCTTCCACCCGCGCGCGGAGCACATCCAGCGACAGGCCTGCGGCGCGCGACACCCTGTCCTTGTCGTGGAGGCAGATCCACGAGAGGGCGAGATCGCGCGCGAGGTCACGAGCGTCCGCGTTGTACGTCGCGCACAGGGCGACCGGCGCGAGCCAGGTGCGCGCCGTCGTGCAGCCGCCGGTCGGGACGCGCCCGCTCGCGTCCGGCGCGCAGAGGCTGAGCAGGACGTCCTCGATGTCTTGCAGCGCCATGTGCCACGCGAGCACGGCCTCGGCCTGCACGGAGCGCGGGCCCCTCCCCAGGGCGAGGTCCATCTGCATGGGGGAAAAGTCCTCGATTTCGCGGGCGTGCATGTGGATGGGGCCCTTCGGCTCGAGGCGCTCGCTCTTGTCGGTGAAGCCGCGGAGGATGCAATGGACGAAGTGCTCCTGGCTCAACGATGCGACGAAGTAGGTCTCCGCGTCGGTGCGTCCGAAGTGGGCTCGGAGCATCGTGACCACTTCATCCACGGAGATCGTATGGCATTCCGTGTCGCGGTCCATGATCGCGCGCATGCTGTACTGTGGCTCCTTGATGAGGGCCGACAGTGCCGCGCCGAACGCATCGACCCGCTGTGCCTCGTCACACCAGGCGAAGAAAAACGGACCTTCTCTCATCGATCGATCATCCTCGTGAGATAGCCTGCGTCAGGACATGAGACCGAGCACGAAAAGCGCGTCGGCCCAGAGCGGCCAGAGGGTGCGGTAGGGGTGGGTCGCCAGCACCATGCCGCCGCTCGGGAGCCGCCGGACGTGGACGGGGGCGTGCTCTTCGAGGAAGCGGGTGTGCTCGCGCGTCGTGATATTGACCCAGAAGGCGGGAGGGACCTCCCCCGCGTCCTCGTCCTCGAGCTGGCGGCGTAGCTCCAGGAGCTCGCGCGCCTGGGGCTCGGCCGCGCGCCACGCGTCGTCGGGCACCGCCGCGGCCTCGAGCGCTTCGAGCAGCGTGGCCGGCGGCGTCGCGAGCGCCTTGAGCACGGTCTCGCGCGAGAGCGAGCCCGTGAGCTGGCTCGTGGTTTTCATGGGTACGCGCGCGCCGCGCGGCGCGGCTTCCACCCGCGCGCGGAGCGTCTCCAGCGGCGTGCCTGCGATGCGGGAGACGCTCTCCTTGTCGTAGAGGCTCACCCATGACAGGGCGAGGTCGCGCGCGAGCTCCGCGGCATTGGCGTTGTAGGTCGCGCACATCTCGACCGGGGCGAGCCAGTCCTCCTTGTCCGTGCAGGCGCCGGTCGGCACGCGCCCGCTCGCGTCCGGCGCGCAGAGGCGGAGCAGGAGATCCTCGACGTCGCCCTGGACCATGTGGCAGGCGGCCGCGGCCTCGGCCTCCGCGGAGCGGGGGCCTCTGCTCACCGCGAGCTCGTAGGGGTAGAAGTCCCGCTTGCGCTCGCCCGCATCCACCCGGAGGGGGCCGTAAGGATGGCGACGTTCGCTTTCCTCGGGGTAGCACGCGAGGTCGAACCTCATGACGCGCTTGGAATCGCTCGGCCTCACGCTCGAACCCACGTGAGCGCTCTTCAAACCTCCGAAGTGGGCGCGCACCATGGCGAGCACCTCGTCGATGGAGCACGTCTGGCGCGTTAGGCTCGCACTCATCCCCAAGCTGATCATATACCCTGGGATGACCAGCGCGGACAGCGCTGCCGCGAACGCATCGATCCGTTCTGGCTCGTCGCACCAGGCGACGAATTGAGGTCCTGAATAGCTCATAGCCGGATCACCATGATGGGTTTGTTGAAACCCTCGAGGATAACGGTCTCGCCAGCATCCCAATCGAACAGGTAGCCGTCCTTCACGGTAAACTTGTTCGGATCGAACTTCGCCCCCTGCTCGATGATGATCTCGACCCGCGCCACGTCTCCATCGAGCCTCCTCTTCTTCAACGCCTCCATCGCGTTCAAAAGCTGATCGCGCACCTTGAAGAAGGGGATTTTTCCGCCCCCCTTTGCCTCGCTCACGATCAGCTTGTGCCCGCTGGATATCGACAAGAAGTCGGGCGCTGCCCCTTCGCTGCCCCCAGTGCTTGATTCCCTCGGAATCTTGAGCACGTCGCGCACGCCGTCGTCACCGACCCCGATGAGCGATCTTCCGTCGTCCACCAGGAACTTGGCCGCCTTCTTCTCGAAGATGTCCACATCGAACTTCGTGATCGCCCCCGTGAGCGTCTTGTACCCCCGGACGCGGTTCGTCTTCACGATCTTGGCGAAAACCTCCTCGATCTCAGCGATCTCGCCGGCCACCCGGATCGCGGACGGCCTGAGCCCCCCGGCGGTCTTGATCACCCGCCACATCGGCCCGATCGCCGCGACCCCGAACCCTATCCCCGAGAAGATCCGCTCCTCGTCGCTCAGCTCCTCCCCCGACGGCAAGCACCACGCCTTGCCCGTCACGGCCTCGCACAGGTCGAGCGCCGGCCCCACCACCGGCACGAACCCCACCCCGATGCGCGTCGTCGCGTGCACCAGCGTCTGCATCACCTCCGCGTACGCCCCGAACCCCTCGGCGACGGTCGACATCGCCCCCGCGAACGCGCTGATCGTCTGATAGAGCTGCGTCTGCTCCAGATCGAACCCGTCCCCTGTCCACAGGTTGAGGTTGTCCTTCATCTGGTCCGCGAGCGCGTCGAACCGCGGCTTCAGCACCGTGTCCACCTGCACCCGCAGATCCGGCGGGATCGGCGTTTCGATGAACCAGTCCGACGCATCCATGAACTGCCGCACGAACGCGGTGATCCGGTTCTGCGCCTTCAGGAATGCGTTGGTCTCCGCGAGCGACACGCCCATCCGGTCGCGCAGCGCGATCTCCAGCGCCGCGCTGTTGGCCCGCCACGCCCGCACGTTCGCCACGAAGTCCGCCCGGAGGACCACCACCCGGCCGCTGACGTCCGCCTCCAGCGCCGCGAGCACCGCGTCCGCGTACGCGGCATAGGGATCCCTCCCGTCGTCGAACGCCCCCTCCACCTCCGCGATGTCCGGCACCTCCACCCACGGCACCTCGCTCTCCCCGAGCGCGTACGCCTGCGGGTCGTCCGGATCCCAGCCCTCGGCGCGCGCGTCTTCCGTCGCCAGGTCCGCCACCTCGTCGGCCTGCGCGCCGAACTCGTCCATCAGCCGCGCGAGCTCGTCCTCGAGGTCGCTGACGCTCTTCTTCAGGTCGTCGACGAGCTGCTCCATCGCCGCGCGCGTCTCCGGCGCGACCGCGTCCTTGTACCGGTCCAGGATCGCCTCGAGGTCAGTCCGCGAGATCTCGTCCAGCGGCCGGCCGACAAGGTCCTTGAGCTCGGTGTCGAGCTGCTGGAGCAGGTCCATCTTCTCCGCGAGCAGGCCCACCGCCCGTGCGTTTGCCACGAGCGCTGCGCGCTCCTTGGCGATCTCGGCCAGCAGGATCTCGATGTCGCGCGCCAGCGCCGGGTTGACCTCCGCGAGGCTCAGGTCGAGGGTCGTGGCGCCGGAGAACGCCGTCCCGCTGCGCCGCACATGGAAGAGCGGCTTGTTCAGGCCGAGCGGCTCCGAGACGAGGCTAACAAGCTCGTGCGCGTCGGTGCACCAGTCGTCACCGCCAGCGTTCCGCACACCGAAGTGGAAGTCGTTCGCTCCGAACCGGAGCAGCACCGAGTCGAACTCCGCCTCCGCCTGGTGGCTCTGCGAGCCGTCATCGTGGGTCACCAGCGTGTCCGGAACCTCGTAGGTGGGGAGCGGCGTGTCGTTCACATGGAAGTACGTCCCTCCGTTGTGAGCGAGGAAAGGGGCCTCGCACGACGCGCTGGATTCCGTGCTAACCCAGTCCAGCCTGTACGGCGTGCCGGCCCACGCGAACGACGGCGCCAGCACCGCCAGCGCCGTGACCAGCGCGACGAGCCTCTGGAACACCGCGGCGCTCCGGCCGCGCAGCGCAACGTCCTTGAAGCCTCTCATGTCCCCTCCGCGCCGCGCACGGCGGCGTCATACGCGATCGCGGCGCCCTTCACGTCCCCCGCGTCGAGCCTCGCCTGAGCCGCGTCGAGCTCCGCCGCGGCCATGCCCTTCTCCCGCAGCGCCGCGAGACCCGCCGCGATCTTCTGCGGCACCCCCGTCCTGAGCTCGGCCTCCGCGGCGTCGAACCTTCCTCGAAGCTCGGCGCACCCGGCCTCGCGCCAGGACGACCCCGCCGCATCGCAGAGCGGTCGCAGCTGCGCCAGCGCCAGGAGCTCCCCGCACCGCTCGGCCAAGAGCGGCAGCCCGAGCTTCTCGCTCACCGGCGGCGCCGCCGACAGCGCCGCGACCTGCGCGCGCGCACGCTGCTCGAAGGCGTCCGACGCCTTGCGCGTCCGCGCCCCTGCGACGGCCTCGCGCGCCGCCTCGTCCATCTGCAGCACGCGGAGCGCCTGCCGGCGCAGCGCGATGCCGCCGAGCAGCGCCGCCGCGGTCGCGTCGCTCCGGGCGACGCGACCCTTCACGTAACCCAGCATCGCGTTCAGCGAGCGCAGCGCGTCCGACGTCATGTCGGGCAGCACCGCGCCGTGCGTGGCGAGCAGCTCCCTGTGCGGCGCCATCGCCTCATCGAAGGAGGCCGCGAAGACCTGGAGCGTCGCCGACCACCTCAGGATCTCCGCGGTGAGCTCGCCGGGCGCGCGGCCCGCCTCGCGCGCCGCCGCGAGCACGGCCTGCTCCACGCCGTCGAGACCGTCGATGTCCGACAGCGACGCCTGCGCCGAGAGCGCCGCGTACGCCGCCGTCTCCGCCGCCTCGGTCGCGCGGTACGCGGCGAAGCGCGCCGCGACGTCCGCGTATTTCGATCGCAGCGGGGCGGCCTCGTCCCGGGCCTGGTCGAAGATCACCTGCACGGCCGCCATCGCCTGCCGGTCGGCCGCGAGCGCGGCGGCGAGCGGCTCCCTCTCGGCGCTGGCCTTGTCGATCATTGCTTTCTTGAAGTTGCCCGGGGCGTCGACCGGCGCCTCCGCGAGCAGCACCCTCTGGCGGTCCCTCGCCTCGTCGAGCAGCCGCGCGAGCTTGCCCGCGAGCGTCGCCCGCAGCGACTCGGCGTTCCTCGCGTCGTCGCGCACGTACGCGATCGCCTCGTCGATGTGGCCGAACCAGACGCCGAGCGAGTGATCGCTCGCGACGATCTCCTCCGGCGTCTTGTTGTTCGGCCATGTGGCCCACACCTCGATGGGCAGCGCGCCGTCCTTCTCGGCCTGGGCCCACGCGGCGCCCGGCCCCTGATTCTCGCCCACGCAGTGCTCCTCGCCGCCCACCGCCGCCGCGCAGAAGCTCCCGAACGTGTCGTCCCCGAACTTCCACAAGCACCCGGCCGCCGTCGCGCCGAACGCCATGGCGGCCACGGCGACCGCAAGGATCGCCCTCCGTCGCGCCGGCCTGGATCGTTCGCCCATGCTCATTGCCTCCACCCCGCGAATTTTCTCGCCCGCGCACGCTCGCCCGCACATTCTCCAGAAGCAAGCGTCCCCACCGGAGCGCTAGGACATTGCTCGGCCCCGGATGGCGCCCCGAGCGCCAGGTTGTCCGTCCTCGATGCGCGGACAGCCGCGGAACCGGAGAGGTGTGCTTGGGGGTGCGTGCCGCCACGGCCTGCGGACCGGCCGCGGGGTCGAGGCCGGCGCCGGAGGCCTCGAGGTCTGCCGGACGGGTCGATCACCCGTTCCGGGAGGCCTCCGGGCCTGTCCAGCAGGTCGACGACCTCTGGAGAGAACCCGATCGGCCTGCGCCAGCACGACGCCGACCCGTTCCGGGAACCCCCCGGGGATCTCCGAGCATGCCGGCGACCCGTCGAGGCCCCCCGCGGCATCTCCGACATGCCGGCGACCCGTCGAGGCAAGGAGAGGCAAGGAGAGGCAAGGAGAGGCAAGGAGAGGCAAGGAGAGGCAAGGAGAGGCAAGGAGACGCAGTCCATAGCACGTTAACGACGACCGGAGGGATTGACCTGGGATATCAGCGTTCATATCGGTACACGATGGACCAAACGTTCGATGCTTCGATCTACGTTCGCGCGCCCATCATCAACATTGCCAATGGCGTGACCCTCGCCAGCGCGCTGGTCGCAGCCTGTCCGGAGGCGGCGCCGGAGAACGTCGCCAAGGCGTGTACGAAGCTGAAGGCCGCCGGGGAGGCAGGCCAGAAGGCGCTCACCGCGCGTCGCCGGGAGAACGGCGCCCTGTCCGAGGACGACGTGCGCGTGCTCGACCGGGAGGCCGACACGAGCTTCGGCGCGCTGCGCATGCGCCTCGTCGCGACCTCGATGCTGCCCGAGGCGCGCTTCCCGCACGCCCGGCGCGCCGGAGAGCTCGTCCAGGAGCTGTTCGGCGATGACGGCCTGTCGTTCCTCACCGCCGAGTACTCCGCGCAGAACACGGTGATGGCCTCCATCCTCGCGCACATCGAGGAAGCGGGCCTGAAGCCGGAGATCGACGCGATCGCCGGGCCCGAGTTCCTCGAGCAGATCGGCAACGTCCTGCCGCGCTACGACGCGATGGTGAAAGACAAGCTGCAGAAAGAGGCCGCCGCGACATCGAACCTCGCGACGTACGTGCGCTCCATCCAGTCCGCCATCGTCAACTACGCGACCAAGATCGCCGGCATGGTCGACGAGGACGAGCCCGAGACCATCGAAGCCGTCCGGAAGGCCCTCCGCCCGCTCGACGCGCACCGCGAGGCCGGCGCCCGACGGGGGCAGGGCGGCGCCAAGGGCGAGGCGACGAACAGCGCGCCGGCCGCCCCGCCGGCGACCGAGACGGGGGCCGACGACGGCGCGCTGGGCGCGCCGGGCTGACGACGGCGCGCTGGGCGCGCCGGGCTGACGACTGCGGGCCCCGACCCGGCGCGTTCCGTGCCGTCGCGCCGCTCCGGAATGTGGGTATAGCATGCCACCGGATGCAACCCGCCCCGATGCGCGCGCAAGCGCCGCAGCCGCGACATGACCCACAGCGATCTTCCCCCAGAGGTCCCCCCTCGTGGATCGTCGTGTCGATCGGCGGCGTATTCGCCGGCGTGGCCGTGGCCGCGATTCTCGCCAGCGATGCCGCTCGATCGCCGGCCCCATCACGACACGAGATCCGGGTGCGTGATCCCGCCGAGCGCCCCCGCCCCGAACGGCTGCCCTGGCCGCTGGGGACGGTCGAATGATCTCCGAACGATCTCGGGGAGCGATGGGGGACTCCGCTCCGTCCACCGTCGAGCGCGCGCTGTGGCCGATCGGCTCCACCGTCAAGCACTACGAGATCATCCGCAAGCTGGGTCAGGGGGGCATGGGCGCCGTGTTCCTGGCGCGCGACCCCCGGCTCGGCCGCCGGGTCGCCATCAAGATGTTGCTGGAGCACGGGGGCCGCGGCGCGGAGCGCTTCCTGGTCGAGGCGAGGGCCACGGCCCGCTGCGAGCACGAGAACATCGTCGTCATCCACGAGGTGGACGAGATCGACGGCACCGCGTTCATGGTGCTCGAATACCTCGAAGGCCGCACGCTGCGCGAATGGCTGAATGATCGCGGGCCCGCCCCGGTGCCGCCCGGCCTCGCGGCCGAGCTGATGATTCCCGTGGTGCGCGCGCTCGGCTGCGCCCATCGGCTCGGGATCGTGCACCGCGACCTCAAGCCGGAGAACATCGTCCTGACCGACGCCGGGCCCATCAAGGTCCTCGACTTCGGCATCGCCGCGCGGCTCGGGCAGGAGGAGATCTCGCGGGTCACGGGCGCCACCAGCGCGCTACCCAGCACGACCGCCGTGACCGACGAGGCGACGCTCGTCGGCACGTTCCCGTACATGTCGCCCGAGCAATGGAGGTGCGAGGAGATCGATCCTCGCTGCGATCTCTGGGCCGTGGGGCTCCTCCTGTTCGAGCTGTGCACCGGCGCGCACCCGTTCGCGCCGCAGATCGCGCAGCGGCTGGCCGAGACGGCGGATCCCGCTCTGCCGATGCCCGGGGCGAGGGAGAGACGGCCCGACGTGGGGCCGCTCGGCCATATCATCGATCGTTGCCTGAAGAAGCGCAGGGAAGAGCGCTTCGGCTCGGCCGAGGAGCTGTGCGCCGCGCTCGAGCTGCTCGCGACCCGCCGACAGACACCCTCGCTGGGTGAGGACGGGAGCCCGTTCGCCGGCCTCTCGGCGTTCCAGGAGGCCGACGCGGGGCGCTTCTTCGGTCGCGAGCGCGAGATCGCGAGCCTCCTGGAGCGGCTGCGCAACCAGCCGGTCGTGGCCGTGGCCGGCGCCTCGGGCGCGGGCAAATCGTCGTTCGTGCGCGCGGGCGTGATCCCGGCCTTGAAGCGGTCCGGGGAGCGCTGGGAGGCCTTCACCCTCCGCCCTGGCCTCCGGCCGTGCGCCGCGCTCGCCGATGTGCTCGCCCAGGCCGGGGGCGCGAGCCTGGAGAGCGCCGCGCCCGGTCCGATCGAGCTGACCGACCCCGAGGCGCTGATCCCGATCCTCCGCGCCCGGCCCGGCCTGCTCGGCGCCGCGCTGCGCGCGCGGTGCCGGCGGCCGGAAGGCCCACAGCACGTCCTGCTGTTCGTCGATCAGCTCGAAGAGCTGTATACGCTGAGCGCAGATCCAGCCGAGCGGACCGCGTTCATCGCGTGCCTCGCGGGCGCGGCCGACGACGCGTCCTCCCCGCTGCGCGTGATCCTCTCCCTCCGCTCGGATTTCCTCGACCGCGTGGCCGAGGATCGATGGCTGACGACCGAGGTGACACGGGGGCTCGTGCTGCTCCCGCCCATGGGGCGCGCCGGCCTGCGCGAGGTGCTGACCCGACCGCTGGGGGCGGCCGACATTCGCTTCGAGCAGGAGGGCATGATCGAGGCGATGCTCGACGCGCTCGAGAAGACGCGGAGCCCGCTGCCGCTCTTGCAATTCACGGCCACCAGGCTGTGGGAGGCGCGGGACAGCGAGCGCCGCCTGCTGACGCGCGACAGCTACGAGAGGCTCGGCGGGGTCGCGGGCGCGCTGTCCACCCACGCGGACACCGTCCTCGGGGCGCTCTCGCCGGCCGATCAGCAGCTCTGTCGGGCGGTGTTCTTGCGCCTCTGCACGCCCGAGCGCACGCGCGCGGTGGTGGGCATCGCCGAGCTGACCGGGCTCGCGGAGGGGGGCGGCACCCTTCAGCGGGTGGTCCATCATCTTGCCGACGCAAGGCTCCTCCTGATCGAGGCGTCTGCCGAGCGGGACGGCGCGACGGTGGAGCTCGTGCACGAGTCCTTGATCGACGCATGGGCGAAGCTCCGGCAATGGCTCGACGAGAGCGCGCAGGACGCCCAGTTCCTGGCCCGGCTCCGCGTGGCGGCACAGCAATGGAAGGCCGGCGCGGAGGCCGAGGGGCTCCTCTGGCGGGACCGCGCGGCCGACGAGGCCCGAGCGTGGCTGTCGCGCCGGCAGGCGGAGCGCGGCGCGGGCGCGGAGCTGGGTATCGACCGCGGGGAGGAGCGGTATCTGCGCGCGGTCGTCGCCCTCGCCGATCGCGCGCGGCGCCTGCGATGGCGGATGGCGGCGGGTGTCATCGCCGCGCTCTCCGCGATCGCCATCGCCGTGTCGCTCCTCGCGGTCCGGGCGCAGAACGAGGCTGCGCGCGCCGACCGGGAGGCGACGCTCGCGCAGGAGGAGGCCAGGCAGGCGCGCAACGCCACGCGCATGGCGGCGGCGCGCGAGCTGGAGCGGAGCGACCCTACGACCGCGCTCGCCCTCCTGCGCGAGGTCGAGCCGCCGGGCGCGCCGCGGGGCTGGTCCGATCTGGTGTTCGGCGCGCTCCACGGCAGCATCAGCAGCGTCGTCCTCCGCCATTCGAGCAGGATTTCGTCCGTCGCGTGGAGCCCGGACGGCGCGCGCATCGCCACCGCGTGCGACGACCGCGCTGCCCGCGTGTGGCGCGCCGATGGAACGGGCGAACCGCTCGTGCTCCGCGGTCACGACGAGACCGTGTACTCGGTGACGTGGAGCCCCGATGGAAAGCACATCGCCACCGCGTCCTCGGACAAGACCGCGCGCGTGTGGAACGCCGACGGCACGGGTGAGCCCATCGTCCTCCGAGGTCACAGGGACGTCATCCAGCTCGTGGCGTACAGTCCCGATAGCCGGCGTATTCTGACCGCATCTCGTGACGAGACGGCACGTGTGTGGAACGCCGATGGCACGGGCGAGCCCATCGTCCTCCGAGGTCACCGGGGCTGGGTGGGCGCTGGGGCGTGGAGCCCCGATGGAAGGCACATCGTTACCGCATCCTGGGACAACACCGCGCGCGTGTGGAACGCCGATGGCACGGGCGAGCCCATCGTTTTCAACATCGAGCTAGGGGGCGACGTCTACTGGGCGGCGTGGAGCCCCGATGGGAAGCGAATCGTGACCGCCTCGGAGGACGGGAGGGCGCGCATATGGAACGCTGACGGCACGGGCGAGCCCATCGTCCTGAGCCCGCATGGGCTCCGGCGGCTGTCCACGAGCTACCTGCTGTCCACGACCTTCAGCCCCGATGGGAGGCGCATCCTGGCGACGGACTGGGACAAGAAGGTGTGGCTGTGGAACGCAGACGGGACGGGCGACCCCGTGGTCCTCCACGGGCACCAGAACGTGGTGTTCGTGGCGGCGTGGAGCCCCGACGGAAGGCACATCGCCAGCGGGTCGTGGGACGGAACAGCACGGGTGTGGAGCGCGGACGGCACGGGGACACCCCTCATCCTGCGCGGCCACGAGGGCAGGATCTTCTCCGCGACGTGGAGCCCCGATGGAAAGCACATCGTCACCACCTCGGAGGACTACACCGTACGTGTGTGGAGCGCGGACGGCACGGGGACCCCCCTCATCCTGCGCGGCCACCACGAGAGGGTGAACTTCGCGGCGTGGAGCCCCGATGGCCGGCGCATCGTCAGCGCCTCGGACGATTTGACGGCGCGCATCTGGAATGCCGACGGAACGGGCGAACCGCTGGTCCTGCGCGGCCATGAGCTCCTCGTCAAGTACGCTTCCTGGAGCCCCGACAGCCGGCGCGTCGTCACAGCGTCGTACGACAACACCGCCCGCGTGTGGAACGCCGACGGGACGGGCCAACCGGTCGTCATCGCCCGGCACGAGGCCTTCCTCTCCGCAGCGGAATGGAGCCCCGACGGGAAGCGCGTCGTGACCGTGTCCACGGACAAGACCGCGCGGGTGTGGAACGTGGATGGGAGCGGCGAGCCCGTGATCCTCGCCGGACACGACAACGACGTCCTTCGGGCGGTGTGGAGCGCCGACGGCAAGCGCATCCTGACCGCATCTCGGGATGGCACCGCGCGTATCTGGAGCGCGGACGGCAAGGGCGAACCGCTGATACTGCGCGGTCACGCCGAACCGGTCTACTCCGCCGAGTGGAGCCCCGACGGCCGGCGCGTCATCACGGCGTCCGCCGATGGGACCGCGCGGGTGTGGACGGACCTCGAGGTGCCCCGGGGCCCTGACGACCCGAAGCTGTGGTTGGCGACCCGCGATTGCCTGTCCATCGAGCGCAGGGTCGAGCTGCTGAACATATCCGAGGCCGCGGCCCGCGCCGACTGGCAGGCCTGTCAGCGCCGTGTGGAGCAGTCGGTCCCGTAGAACCGACGATCCGGCCGCCGCGATGCACGGTCTTGACCCACGGTCCATGGGACGTCGCGCCGCTCAGTACAGGTCCGCCCGGAAGCTCTCCAGGACGCCGATGGCGATATCGGGCACGACCGACATCATCGGCAACTCGAAGGCCTGGCTCGTGATGGGGAGCTTGATGGTCCGGGTCCCTGTTTGGACGAATCGACACCTCCAGACCGAGATGCTGGCCAAATCGCCGACTCCCGGCAGTCGCTTCTTGACCGCCGTACGCAGGTCCTGGCTGAGCTCGCTGGAAAGCCGAGACAGGCCTTTCCGGATCCGCTCCTCGATCTGCCCCTCGTCCACACACAGGCCGACGATGCAGTCCGGTCCCGGCAGATCGATATCGATCTCCCCGGCCTTGACGTCGATGACGCACCCCAGGTCGTCCGAGGTGGAACCGCGCACGAACGCAGAGAACTTCAGGTCGCCGCCGCGCTTGGTCGCATGCACGTTCACCCGGCTGCTCAGGATGGTGGCCTTCAGGCTGTCCAGCTCCAGGTTTTTGCGGATGGGCGCCAGCGTCAGGTTGAGCTTCGTCTGGGAGATCCCCTGGTCGTCCGGCGTGGTCAGCTGGGCGATGAAGATCTTCTGGACCGTCTGCTGCTCCTGCGTGGAAACGTCGCTGAACCTGAACGGCTTGGAGCGATAGAGCGGATCCAGTATCCGGATCGGGGGGAACCCCGGGACCGGGTGTGGCATCATGGTCGTCCGGAATGCGATGAGCTGACCGCGGGAACTCGCGAGCGAACTTGGGATCGCGAATGAAAACTCACCCAGGTCATTCGAATCTATACTGAACGACATCGACGGGATGAAGCTGCCGGAGAACTGGCCGTTCGGCAGGTCGGTCGCGAGGTGAACGCGCGTCTTGCCGAGGGGCGCGAAGCCTTCGGTCGGCCTGCCGTTGGTCTTCACGTAGCTGGCGACGAATGTCTCCAGATTGGTGACCGTGAACAGCCTGCCTGTGATATTCATGTGCGTCGATTCCTCTCGGAGATCGGTGCGTCGTCGTTCGCGCAAACTGGGCGGCGTGCGGATCTATCCCAGCGGGCGCGCGCAGCTGCCGACCCCCTCGGGTGCACCTTTTTTTGCGTTGTTGGCATTGTTTGCATTGGATATGCCATGAGCGCGCCGCCAGGCTCGAGGCTGCGAAAGGCGGTCCGTCAGGCGCGTTCAGCTGGGCGGGCGATCCCTGGGAGAGGGCACGCGTCCCCTGGAAGGGACGCCCGTCCCCTCCACGGGATCCCCTGGAAGAGACGCCCCATCACCGCCGCGAGAGGTCGAAAGCGCGGACCAGCCTGTACGCGTGGGAGCGGGCGAGATCGAGCTTCGCCGCGGCCTCGGTCACGTTCCAGCCGTTCTCCTCCAGCGCGTCGCGGAGCAGCGCAGCCTGGAACCGGCGAGTCGCCTCCTGGAAGGTCAGCCCCCTGTACGGCCCAACCTCGACCGGAGCGACGGCGCCCTTCTCCGGTCGGCTCGCCCCCGCCGCCGCCGGGAACAGGTGCCGCCGCTCGATCTGCGCGACCCCCTCCGCCGCCGCGCGGATGGCGGCGGCCTCCACGGCGTGCCCGAGCTCGCGCACGTTGCCGCTCCACTCCGCCGCCTCCACCGCGCAGAGCGCGTCCACGCTGAGCTGGAGACGGGAAAAGCCATGGGCCTTGCACGTCTTCGCGCAGAAATGCTCCGAGAGGAGCGCGACATCCTCCCTTCGCTCGGTGAGCGACGGGAGCCGGATCGGCAACACCTGGAGCCGGTACAGCAGATCCTCACGGAACTCCTTGCGCTGGACTGCCACCTTGAGATCGATGTTCGTTGCGGCGATCACGCGCACATCGGCCCGAACAGGCCGCGCCCCGCCCAGCGGGTAATACTCCTTGGACTGGAGCAGCTGGAGCAGCTTGGCCTGTCCGTAGGGCTTCAGCTCCCCAATCTCGTCGAGAAACAAAGTGCCACGCTCCGCGGCGGCCACCTTGCCCTCGATCTTCCTCGCCGCCGTCGAGTGCGCGCCTGGCAGCGCGCCGAACAGCTCGCTCTCGAGGAGCCCCTCCGGGAGCGCCGCGCAGTTCAGCTCAACGAACGGCCCGTGAGCCCGCGGGCTGCTCTCGTGGATCACGCGGGCGAGCTGCGTCTTGCCTGTGCCGGAGGCCCCCGTGAGCAGGACCGCGACGTCCAGCGGAGCCGCCGCCGCGACCTGCGCGAGCATCTCCGCGAGGGCGCGGCTCCTGCCGACGATGTCGTCCGCCCGCAGCGTACGGCGGGGAAGACGAGTCGAGTCCGCCTCGTCCGACCGGCGCCTCCGGAGCAGCAGCCGATCGGCGAACGGAGTGATGTGCCGCGCGAAGACCTCGACGTGCCGCCGGGCTTCCTCGGAGAACGGCCCCTTCTGCGCACGGTCCTGCAGGTAGACTACCCCCACCGGCGGAGCCGAGCCGACCGGCGCGCAGATCAGCGCCTCGATACGGTTCTGCTGGACGCTCTTGCTCGAGCGAAAGCGAGGGTCGAGGAGCGCAGATACCGTGCTGATCGTGCGCCCAGTTGCGATCGCCTCGGCCATGACCCCCCGCGAGAACGCCGCGCGGATCTTCGCGATGTCCTGGTCCTCGCACCCGTGCGCGACCCAGAACGCGGGCTCTCGGTCGTCGGGAGCGAACATCAGCTCGATGTACCCCCGGAGAGCCCCGCTGATCTCGACGATCAGCGCGAGCGCGTCCGAGAGGAACGGATCGATCTCGTCGGCCTGACCGAGCTCCAGGAGCATGCGGTAGAAATCCCGTTCTTTCTCGACGCGCGCCGACGGTACGGAGCTGTCGGGGGAGAGGGACGACATTTCTCGGATATAGTGGAAAAGTAGCGAGACCTACAATGGAATCCGCCTGTGTCCACGCGCCGTGGAGCTGGCCGATCAGTTCGTCGGCGATAGCCCCGTAGAGCTGGACGAGCTGCTCATCCCGGAACCGCGACCCGCTGCGGAAAAGCCCGCGCTTGAACCGCGACCAGGCGACCTCGCCGCCGCCGGCGGCGGCGCGCAGCTCCCAACGATCGTGGTGCCCGATGACGTCGGCGTGATCGGCGACCACGGTCCCCGCGAGCCCGTCCCCGGATCCACGAGCGGATATGCGCTGTTGACGTCGCCATCGTCGCTCGCAGGAGAGGTGGTCCCAGCGAAGCTGTCAGGGAGCCTGAGGACACGGCACGGACGTGAAGGTCGCGGAAGGACACCCGAGCGAACCAGATTCGCAAAATCGGAGCAGGTGAGGTACGTCCCCCCGTGAGGAGCGCCGGCGCTCGTACGGATCGCCGCGCACGCCACGAGCACAAAAACGACACCCCGACAGGAACAGGGCCGCAGGACAGGGGAAGTCCCGACGCGAACAGGGAAGTCCCGATCGTTCGGAGGGGCCGGCCGAGCGGAGGATAGATAAAGAGCACCGCGAGTACCGCAACTCACACAATAACCATGTGAAGATTCGAACAATGCACATTTGTTTCCACCGTGCATCGCGATCGTGACCCGCGGCGGGCGCCCGCAGCCGCGCTGAACTGGGCCGTTCGCGTTGCATCCTCGACGTCCCGAGCGCCTCCGCGACACCGTCCAAGCAGGTCGAACGGAACTCGAGATCTTCGTGCTGGTCTGTCGAGAGGGCATGTTGCGCGGTTGACTCGAACAAACATCGTCGTGTACACCTCGATAGAAGAGGCCGTCGGCGCCGGGGGGTGCCGCCGTGCAGGCCATCGACACCACGCAAGCGCGCTCGCGCACTTCCGCGGCACAGCGGCAGGAGATGCGGGCCCGCGATCGTCGCAGGGAGGCAGCCACCGTGTCATCGACCGTAAGAGTCCATCGCACCTCTTCGCAGGGTCAGCACAGGGACGCCACGATCTCGTCTTCCCGACGAAAGTATTGCGTCCTCGTCGTCGACGACGACGAAAGGGCGCTGAGGTCCATTTCCGCGGTCCTCTCCGGGGACGTCGACGTCGTGGAATGTACGTCGGCGGAGCAGGCGCTCGTCTTGCTCGAGACCAGGGAGTTTCACCTGGTCTGCTCCGACGTGGTGATGCCTGGGATGCAAGGGGACGAGCTGCTCCGGAGGGTGGCGAACATGCCCGTGTACACGAGCTGTCTCCTCATCACCGGCGCCGAGGAGTACACGCGCTCGAAGGAGGCCGTGTATCACCACGTCCTGCTCAAGCCGTTCAATCCGGCCCGGCTCGCGGCGCTCGTCCTTCAGCTGGCGCGCCTCACCGAGATGAAGCGCTCGGTCCACTCGATGGCGGACTCGCTCACGCCGACGGACGCCGGGAGCGAGCTCGTGTCGTGCGGCTGGCCCGACGCCGGCATGGCGCCGGAGTCGTCGCACGCGCCGAGATCCACGAGGCTGGAGGCCTGCGTGACGTGCGGCGCCACGCCGCACGATCTGCCGCACGAGCCGGAGCCGTCGAGGGCCGCCGCGTCCGCGCCCCGCGCCCGGAAGCGATGGGCCCGGTGAGCCTGCGGCCGCGCCGCCGCGTCGTGGGCGGAGGCGCGGCGGCGCGGCCGTCGCGGCGCGGGTCAGGCGCCGCTCGGGCCCTGCTCTTCCCACCACTTCGCCATGCGCACCTGCATCTCCTCGACCGAGACGTCCTCGATGACGGCCGACAGGATCCACTGGTGCCCGAACGGGTCCTCGATCCTGCCCTCTCGCCGGCCGTAGAACTGGTCCGCGATCGGGTAGATGATCTTGGCCCCCGCCTCGACGGCGCGCGCGGCGACCGCGTCGGGGTCCTCGACGTTCAGCGTGAGGACGATCGGCGAGCCGCCGAGCGCCTTCGGGCCGCGCGCGTTCCACTGGGGGGCCTCGTCGGCGACGCTGATGACGGAGTCGCCGATCACGAGCTCGGCGCAGACGATGGCGCCGCCGAGCTTCGGGTCGGCGAGGCGCAGCTTCTCGGTCGCGCCGAACACCTTCTTGTAGAAGGCGATGGCGTCGGGCGCGCCGGCGACGACGACGTGCGGCACGACGGCGTGGTACGGGGGCGGGGCGATGGGGTTCGGTCGCTGGGTCATGGGCGAAGGATGCCCACGCGGCCGGAGCGGGTATTGTAAAAACGTGCCGGCCTGCCGAGCCGGCCGAGCTGGCAGCGCCGGCTCGGCCAGCGCAGGCGGTCAGCCGTCGAGCGGGACATGGTTCCGCTCGCGGCGCCTGGTCACGTACTCGGTGGGCGTGAGGCCGGCGAACGCGCGGAAGTCGTGGATGAAGTGCGCCTGGTCGTAATAGCCGCACGCGGCCGCGACGCCCGCCCAGGAGACGCGCTCGCCGCGCTCGATCGCGGAGAGCGCCTGCTGGAAGCGCTGAACGCGGCAATAACGCTTCGGGGTGAGGCCGACCCGCTCGGTGAAGCTCTGGATGAACCGCTTCGAGCTCATCCCGAGCTGCCCTGTCACGTCGGCCACGGTCCACGCGCGGGAGGGATCGACGAACGCGCCGAGCGCGAAGTCGACCGCGGGATCGCGCTCGAGCGGCCCGCGCGGGCGGACGAGGCGCGACGCGAGCGCGGACTCGAGGGCGCGGAGCCTCTCCTCGGGGGTCTTCGCCTCGAGGACGCGCTCGCGGACGAGGGCGGCCTCGCGGCCCCACAGCGCGTCGAGCGAGACGTGGGCGCCGCCGAGCGCCGCGGCGTCCGGGCCGAAGAACGGGGCCGCGCCGCCCGGGGAGAGCTCCGCGCCCACGATCGCGCGCTGCTCCGCCGCGTCGATCGCGAAGTGCTCGGCGTGGGCGCCGCAGACGGCGATGCCGGAGAGGCGGTGGCAGCGGGCTGGGGCGCGGGGGCCGGGTGCGCCGCCGTCGGCAGCGACGTGCTCGGCAGCGCCGTCCTCGGCAGCGCCGTGCTCGGCAGCGACGTGCTCGGCAGGGCCGTGCTCGGCAGCACCGTGCTCGGCAGGGCCGTCGTACCAGCGCAGCTCGTCCTCGGCGAGGTTGATGAGGAGGCTCATGGCGCCGCTGGGGAGCACACGCTCGAGCAGGTCGGGGAGCTCGGGGGCGGCGTAGTACCAGAGCAGGCGGACGAAGCGGCCAAGGGGGGGAGGCGGGGTGTAGGTGATGAAGCGCATGGAACGGCCCGGGAGAGGCAGCATGCCACGAGATGAACGGAGGACGGACAGCGAGGAGGCCGCTCCGGGCGAGCCGTGCCTCGGGAGGGCTGCGAGGACACGGTGGGTGCTGGGCGGCTGGACGGTGACGAGCGCGATCTCTAGGATGCGGGCTCGTGACGGCGGTCGCGCGACAGACGAAGACGAGGGCCCGGCGAGCCAAAGCCGCGCTGCCCGAGGCCCAGGCCGATGTGGAGCGCGCGGCAGCGGAGTCGCCGGGGGCGCTGCTCGACAGAGTGTTCGCCGCGGTTCCGGATACACCGCAAGCGAGCGGCGGTCTGCCCAAGGTGGTCGGGAAGAACCGGCGCGCGCGGGCGAGGCAACGGTTGAGTGACGCGTTCGAGGCGCGGGGACCTTACCCCGTTCCGGAGGGGCTGCGCGGCGAGCTGCGCACGCTCGTGGAGCGGTGGGGGCAAAAGGGATTCGAGGATGCGTTTCCGGAGGCGGATCTCTTCGAGATCCGGTGCGCGGAGGAGCGCGCCGTGCTCGATGCGGCGGCGCGCGGCGACGAGGAGGCGCGATTCGCAGCCGCGGAGCGAGCCTACCGGCGTGAGGTCGAGGTGAGATACGGGCAGATCGAGATCCGCGGGCTGCAGCTCAGTGCGCGCGTCCGGCAAGATCTCGAGATCGCTTATGTGCCACTGCACGTCGAGGAACCATCCGAGGAGCTGCGCTCGGCAAAGCCCAAGAAAGCGGGTGCCAAGAAGCCGAAGGTCGAGGCAGCGACGATCGAAGCCAAGGCGGCCAGCGCCATGTTGCGCGGGCTGGAGCGGCCGCGGGTGCTCGCGACGGACGCGCTGGTCAGCCACCCTCGACTGCTGATCGTCGGCGAGCCGGGCAGCGGCAAATCGACGCTCCTCGCGTACCTGGCCACGCGCGCAGCCCGGGGCGAGCTGCCGCGCTCGATCCAAGGATCCGAACCGGGGTCAATTCCCTTCCTCGTGCCGGTGCGAGCGCTTCAAGAAGCCGCAGCGAGCCCGGAGGGGATTGCTGACGCCGCCGGCGCGGAGCCATGGTTCGTGGAAGCAGCGCTCCGGCGCGGTCGAGCGCTGCTCCTTGTCGATGGCCTGGATGAAGCCCTCGCGCAGGTGGCGGGGAAGTTGCTCCCGGCCCTCACGTCGACGCTCGACGCGCACCCGGGGACCTCGGTGGTCGTCACGACGAGGCCGGTCGCCGCGCCTGGCCAGGACGAGGTGGCGCCCAGGGGCTTCGCCCACGCACGCCTCTTGCCGATGACGCGCGACGAGGTCGGTGTCTTCATCGACCGATGGTGCCTGGCCGCGGAGCTGAGCCTCAACAAGCCGCGCGGACAGGCTGAGATCGACGCGCGCACCGCCGCGGATGACCTGAAAGAGCGGCTGCGGGCGAGCCGGGCGATCGAGAAGCTCGCGCAAACTCCCCTCCTCTGCTCCGTCATCTGCGTCGTCCACCGGTTCCTCGGGCAGCGAATCCCTGAGCGACGTGTTGCCCTCTACGAGGCGATCACCAACGTCCTGCTCTACGAGTGGGACCGAGCCAAGTTCGCCGAAGGCGCCGCCATCGGCAAGCTCGACGCCCACGCGAAGCGCGCCCTGCTCGCTCGGCTCGCGCTCTCGATGCACAGGGCGCGCGTGGCGGAGTTGCCCGCCGACGAAGTCGTGAAGCGGCTCGCGGCGCACCTGCCGGATCTAGGTCGCCCGGAAGAGGAGGCGGCAGCGATCGTGGCCGAGATCCGCGACCGCAATGGCGTGCTCGTGGAGCGGGCGCCGGGATCGTTCGGGTTCTCGCACCTCACGTTCCAGGAGTACCTCGCCGCAATGGAGCTGGTGAACGCGCGCGCCTATGGCGAGCTGCTGCGCAACCACAAGGACAAGTGGTGGCACGAGGTCATCGTGCTCTCCGCCGGGTTCCCAGGGGCGCACGCCGACCGGATCATCCGCGGGCTGCTCGACAAGGACGGCGATGACGTCGCTGAAGGGACGATGCTCGCGGCGCAATGTGCCGAGACCGCCATCGAGGTCAGGCAAGCGCTGCGGAAGGAGATCGAGAAACGCGTGGCACAGTTGGTGCCGCCGGCGAGCCCCAGAGAGTTCCGGACGCTTTACGATCTTGGTGAGGTGGCTGGACCGGTGCTCCTTCGCTCCCTGGACAAGGCGAGCACGGAAGGGAAGGCGTCTATCCTCAGGGTGCTTGGCTTTATCCGCTATGAGCCAGCGACGAGGGCAATCCTGAAGCTACTCAAGGACCCTAGTCGGACGGGTCGCCCGTTCGCCAGCTTTAGCAAGATGAACGATCTGTCCCATACCATTGCTCAGTGCGCCGCCATGTTCGTGAAGAGCATGATCGAGGTTTCAGACACAGCTTTCTCCGCCTTCCTCGACGCTATGCCGTCGGCGGATCCAAGCGCCATTCGGATTCTAGAAGCCTTCAGAAGCAGTGAGAAGGACCCCCGACAGCGAGCCAAGCTCGAAGCGCTCATCGCGCGCGCCGAGGCTGTACCCGAGAAGGCTTCTTCTTCCGCCGCCCGCTCACCCAGGCGCGTCGCACGTTCTGGTTGATCGCTTCGGAGAACGCGGCCGGCGGCTCGACAAGTAGATTCTCAATCGGCATCTCGGAATGAGCTATCATACGACGCACGAAGACGAGATGGGTCTGGATGGTCCTCCCGCGATGGTAGCTGAGCCAGGGACGGTTCAGTTGAAGATCCTTGACCGTGCGTTCCGCTTGGTCGTCCCCTTTGCGGCCCTTCATCGCGCCATCCTCCGTGAACACGAAGCGGCTGCCCGGGTTGCCCTCGTCGGGCCGCACATACCCTCCGGCCGGCCACTTGTCGTGCTTGGCGCCGTTGCACCCCATGCAGGCCAGGAAGTAGTTGTCCCACGCGTACGCCTGCACGGGAAAGCGCGCCTTGGGCCGGAAGTGCTCGACCTGCCCCGGCGGCCTATCCTCCCCCTTCGTCCCGGGGTGCGTCGAGCTCACGGGAGACTGGCAGTACGCGCAGAAGCCGTACGACATCCCGGCGATCGCCCGCCGGACCCGCGCATCGGCGCGCCAGACTTGCGGAAACGCTGGATTCCCCTTCTTATCGGACGGCAGCACCTCCGGCGCGTAGGTCGCGAAGCCCTTCTTCCGCTTCGTCCCTTGCTCGGCCAGCTTCTCGAAGGCCCTCGCCTTCTTCCAGAACGCCGCTGCGTCGGGAAACGCCGCGTCCACCATCTCTTGCCAGTCATCGTGTGGCTTTACGTTTCTTCGCCGGAGCCGGATCACGCCGTCCCCCTCCCTTTCCAGTCAGCTGCGAATCCAGCCGCCTGAGCAGCGCGATCTGCGTCCGCGCGATCTCGGACAGGAGCGGCCCCTTGCCCTCCCGCTCCTCCTCGCGCGCGAGCAGGCCTTGGAGCTCGTCGAGCTTCTTCAGCAACGTCTGCCGGTCGCGTACCGTCGCCGTGCCGTCCTCGACCTTCTGACGGAGCACGGCAGCTTCGACTTCCAGGGCCTCATACGTCGGCGAGAGGCGCGAGGGCACATCGAAGATGGCGTCATCGACCATCACGGAGTCGACCTCGGCGCCATCGAGCCTCTCCAGGTCCCCCTCGGTCAACTGCCGCACCGTCGTGCCCTGGCCCGGCTTCTCATCCAGCACGAGGACCGCGATCGCGCGCTCCTTGTCGTCGATGGCGGCCTGCACCACCGCGGGCGAGTGCGTGGTCAGCACGAAGCGCGTGCCCGGAAACAAGCTCGTGAGCCGGTCGATGATCCGCCGCTGCCAGCGAGGGTGGAGGTTGAGGTCGACCTCGTCGATGGCCACCAAGGCCTCGCCAGCGAGCGGATCGTCGAGCGCAGAGAACGTCTGCGCATAGCGGATCGCGAGATCCAGCACGACGGAAAGCATGGCGCGGTATCCGTCGGAGAGCTCGATGATCGAGAGCGAGACGCCCGAGCGACGGAACGCCGCCACCCGGCGCCCTTCCTGCTCGACGATCTCCACGTCTTCGATGCGCCTGTCGAGCCCCACGAGCCACTCGTGGAGCCGCGTCCAGACCGCCCGAGCAGCGGGATCGTACTCGCCCCGCTCCTCCAGGAGCGCGACGTAGGCGGCGAGGTCCCGGAAGAGGTACTCGTCGAAATCGACGAGCGTGCGCGTGGCCGGGCGGCGCAGCGCGTCTTCGAGGTGCGTCGGAAGCGGCCGGACGAGCGCCGGCTCCCACTCCGGACCGAGGAGCGCGGGCCCGGTCGCCTGGCGCGGCCTGACCGGCGGGCGCAGGGCGCGATACTGCCCATACCCGAAGACGTGGTGCCCGCGCGGGAGCCGCATGCGCAAGGAGAGCCCTGCCCCATGGGTCCAGCGCGCCATCGGCTCGGGGTCAGCACCGTAGAGCGCGATCGACCCGGCCGACCCGCCGCGGCGCAGCGGAAACTGATCGAGCCCCTCGCCATCGCCGAGCGCGAGCGAGGCGAGCGCCTCGACAATGCTCGTCTTGCCGGAGCCGTTCTGCCCGATGATGACCGTGACCTGCGCCCCGAGCGGCACCTCGCTGCGCACGAAGCACCGGACGTTCTCGAGCACGAGCCGAGATCCACCGGCGATGCCCGCTCCCGCCGTGGGCGCGTGCGGTGACTTGCTCTGCTTGCGACGTGTCGTCACCCGCCAACTATAGCCAGAAGCATCGCAAAGAGCGCGCTTCCTGGCGTAGCTTCAATAAGCCGGGGCGCCCAGGCGCATCTGCCCGAAGGCGCGTCGAGCGTGCATTACCGGCACGGCCTTCTTCCCGCGTCAGTAAGGCGGCAGCATCCTCCGGAATCCGTGGCCCAGCGCCAGCGCCAGGAAGATCAAGTTGCGCAACGGCAATACCGGCCAGAAGAGGCCGAGTGGCCCTTCCCCTCGAGCGGTTCGCTCCTCCCCCGCCGCGGTGCCCTCCCCGTGTTCACCCCGGAACACCCGCGCGAGCCGCGCGCCGAGCCGCCGCATCCACGCGATCGACCGCGGGAATTCGGCGATCCCGTCGAGCCACGCTCGCGGGATCCCGCGCGCCCCCACCGTCGCGCCCGCGAGGCCGCCGACGATCGCGCCCGTGCTGTCGGCGTCGCCGCCGAGCAGGATCACGTCCTCCACCGCGCGGCGGAAGTCGCCCGGGTGCGCGAGCCAGCAGAACAGGGCCGCTGGAACGGTGTCCACGATGAAGCCGCTCACGCCCTGATGGAGGCCTATCGCCGCGGCGAAGTCCTCCGCCGAGGCGCGCCGGCCGAGCAGCTCCGCCGCGCGCTCGAGCCTGCGGCGGAGCTCCTCGTCCGCGACGCGCTCGCGGAGCAGCGCGAGCAGCTCGGCCGGGCTCACCTGCTCGGGCGCGCGCACCGCGGCATACGCGGCCGCGAGCGCGATGATCCGCGCGCCCTCCTCGGCGCGTGGATCGGTGTGCGTGAGGCGCGTGGACGCGCGCACCATGGAATCGATGCGCGAAGGCGTGAGCGCGAGGGCCGCGCCCAGGATCGGCGCGCGCATCGCGGCGCCGTTGCCCGCCGAGAAGACGCCGCTCCGCTCCGGAGAGAACCCGAGCCACAGCTTGAGGATCGCCCGCAAGGTGGCGTAACCGACGCCCGCCGGCAGCGAGGCGAGCCAGCCGCGGAGCTGCCACGCGAGCGCGCGCGCGAACCGCGCCGCGTCCCCCGGCGCGGCCAGGAGCGCCTGGGCCGTCATGCACGCGTGCTCGGCGTCGTCGCTGATCATCCCGCGGCCGAGCACGAAGCGGTGCTCGATCGGCGACGCGCCGAAGAGGCGAGCGGCGCGACGGCGCGACAGGCCCTCTCTGGGCAGGCCGAGCGCGTCGCCGACCGCCGTCCCGAGGAGGACGCCGGCGAGGCGGTCCTCGCGATCGATGGGTATCGTCTCGATGGCCATGCGAACACGTATTTCACGTTCCGTGCCCGCAGAGCGCGGCGGAGAGCCGCGCTTCCACCCGCCCTGGCCAGGGTGGCGGCTCGCCAGGTTGGCAGTCCCTCGACAGGCGGATCGACACCGTGTCGCGAGAGCCGCGGCAACCCGCTCCGGAACAGGCCCTCCTCGGCGCCTTCGGCGCTCCGCGCGCGTGGCTGGCTACGCCCGCCGGCGCCGCCGCGCGAGCGCGAGGCCCGCGAGCGCGGCGAACGCAGCGGCGCCTCCCCCCCGGGACGCCTGCGCCTCAGGGGCAGCGTGGAGCTGTGTACTCGCCGCTGGGATCGGTTTCCCAGAGCGAGCCCACGCTGAGGCGGAAGCGCACTTCGGCCTCGTCGATGGAGAGGATCTCGAGCGTGCCCGGTCCAAACGACCCACCGCCCCACGCGCAGTCGTCCGGCCGCGGAGAGTAGGGCTCGCCCGTCTCGCTCATGTGGCTATAGCTGACGAGCGCGGGATCCTCGAGATCGTAGACGCCGACCTGCTGGTAGGCGCTGGGCAGCACGATGCTCAGCGCCCAGTGCCCGCCGCAGGTGAGATGCGTGGTCGGGGAGCCGCACGAGACACCGAGATCCGATGCACGAAGGAAGAGGTCATCGGGATCGAGCGCGGGGCCGCCGCCCGACCCGCTGCTGCCGCCGACGTCACCCTGGCTCTCCCAGTACCGGTCCCAGAGCACCTCCATCTGAGCGCGCGTCAAGGCGACAGCCGGCAACGCATCACCTGGCTCGGCGTCGCCCCCGGAGCTGCCGCTGCCCGCGGTGTCGATCGAGCCGCTCTCGCCCGGCGGATCGGCGGGGTCGTTCGAGCCGCTCTCGCCCGGCGGATCGGCGGGGTCGCTCGCGCCGCCGTCGTTCATCGCGCCCTCGATGAAGCTCACGTCACAGGCGGCCAGCAGGAGGGGCGCCAGGATCAACAGCATGGAAGCGTTCTTCGTCGTCATGGCGTCCACCATTGCACGACCAGCGCCAACCGGATGGCAGACCCAAACCGCGGCAAAACGACGGTGCAACACGCAACCTGTGCCGCGGGTGTGCCAGCGTGCGCCTTGGCGCCCTGGCACCGTCCTCCGCTTGTGCCGCCGGCTTCCTGGCGTCCCTGGGGGGCATCGTCCCTCGCACCCCCGGCAGCGCCGGAGGTGCGAGGCGCGAGCTCACCACGAGGTCAGCTGAGCTTCGATCCTGTGTTGAGTCGCCTGCTCGTAATCGTAGGCGAACCCGAGCAGCTCGGCCTCGCTCCAGTGAGGGCCGACGAAGATCAGGCTGAAGGGAGCCCCGTCGCTGTATTGACCAGCGGGCACGACCACCCCGGGCAAGCCCGCGATGTTGATCGCGGACTCCGTCGTCGCGGGATACGTGTCCGAGCCTGACAGCTCCGGCACCGTGTCATAGGTCTGCGGAAACGCGAGGCCGTCCAGATCGTGCGTCGCCATCACGGAATTGAAGACGTTCACGTACTGGTCCCGCAGGGCCCAGAAGCCAGACAGATCGGGCGCGTCCTCGGGGAAGAGCAGCGAGGCGGCCAGCACGGGGAGCTCGTCGACGTACCAGGACAGCGGCCCGCCGACGGGATCGAACGGAGATATCCCCGTGAGGGCCGCCAGTCCGTCGATCGAGCCGACGATATTCCCGCCGACCTTGACCCCCTTGAGGTAGCGCTGGAAGTCGTAGGCCACAGACTCCGTCCCTCGCATGTCGTAGGGCTCACCGGGCAAGGCCAGATCGGCGAAGCCGCTCCCGGCGAAGGGATCTGCGACGACGATCGCGCCTTCGTCCTCCAGCTCCTCGATCGTTTGCTCGTACAGCGCTTGCGTCTCGGGAGACAGGCCGCCGTTGCGCCACCCCGAGCCGTACAGGCCGATTCGCTTTCCGCAGAGGGCGGTCTTGCTCAGCTGGCTCGTGTAGCCCCCCGCGGGAAGGTGTCCGTTGGACAGGCTCGTCTTGGGGTCCTCCGGGGAATAGCCCGCGAGGATATCCATCACCATGGCGGCGTCGCGGACAGTCCGCGCGATGGGGCCCACCACGTCTCTCGTGCTGGCGGCCAGGGGCACGACGCCGGCCGTGGGGACGAGCGCGAACGTCGGCTTGATGCCGACGAGGCTCTGCGCGGCCGCAGGGTTCTGGATGGATCCCCCCGTCTCCTCCGCGAGGCCGAGCACGGCGAAGTTGCCGGCCACCGCCGTGGCTGTGCCGCTGCTGCTCGCCCCGGGCACCAGGGTCGGGTCCACGGCGTTGTAGGTGGGCCCCGCCCAGCTGCTGTTCGCCCGGGTGCCGTCGTCGCTGAAGGCCGGGATGTTCGTCTTCCCGAGGATGATGGCCCCGGCGGCGATCAACCGATCGACGACGACCGAGTTCTTGATGGGGAGCAGATCGACGCCGCCGGCGACCTGCGAGCTGAGCGGAGCCCAGCCCGCCGTCGACGGCAAGCCGACGTGATCCATCGACTCCTTGATGACAACGGGGATCCCGGCCAGGGGGCCGAGGGGCACGCCGATCCTCCGCTTCCTGTCGATCTCGCGCGCCTGCGCGACGGCGTTCGGGTTCATCGAGGTGAACGCGTTGTAGGACGACTCGTACTGCGCGATCCTCGCGAGATAGGCGTTCGTCAGCGCCTCCGCCGTGTAACGGCGCATCACGTACGCCAGCTGCACCTTCGAGATCGTCAGCTCAGATACGTCGATAGCGGGAACGCCGACGGGGGCGGTCGCACCATAGGTGGTGCTGGGAGCCCCTGCGGCAATACCAACGAAAATGGCTGCTACCAAGGCAGCGCCAGACAGAATGTTCTTGTTCACGATGGACTGCTCCCTCTCACTTCAGGATATCGACCCTATGCCGGATGAACCTCCGCCGTCGGGTGCCGATTCGGAGCCTCGAGCTCGAGTCACACGAGTACAGCGGACCAGAGCTCGACGAGGCATGGAATCGTCGCGCTCCGCTCGTTCAAGGCCATGTGATGGCGCCCGTCGCTCCGGACGAACCGCCAACCCGTGACAATGACAACACCAACCCGTCCAGCGAACCAACTGGCTCGCACCCTCTCGACGGTTCGTCGAGAGCCAATTTAGCTAGAATGTTCAGCGGCCTTGAGCAGAAGATTCTTCGTGGCTTTTTACCAGCCAAGCAGGTGACACAGAGACAGAAGTAACGCGCCTCGAATGCGGTCGCTCTCCTACAAAGATGAAGAATATGCGAGAGCTAGGCGCATCATACTTCATGTAAGATATAGCAAGTCGGGGTTCGGTGGCAAGTTGATGTTCGAATTTTTTGAATAGTTTGGGATTCTCGCTGCCTCCCTTGTGCTCCACGTCTGGCTCTAGCCACGCTGGCCGCGCTGGCCCCGCTGGCCGCTGCACCGCGGCTTGCTGGCACGCACCGTGCAGCGTGCAGCCGTCGGGGCGGCGCCTCGCCGGCAGCGACGGAGCAGCCTTGTGACCGGCAGTCATCATCATCATGGCGCAAACCGCTCGGGGCGCGTGCGGGTGTCGCCGGGGGCGGGGCGACGTCGGTCCCGTCCATCTGACACGGGGCGTTGCGCGTCGCCCAGCGGCCCAGCGATGCGCGGAGGGGCACGCTCGTCGAGGCGGCCGCTGCCCGGGGCGGGCACGCGTCGTTCAAGGCGCTTCGGCCAGCCGACGGTCAGCGGAGGCCTGCCCCCGGGGTGGGAGCGCGTTCTTTAGAACCATGGGTTCCGCTCCCCTTGGAAAGCGACACCCAATCAGCAGCTCACGCACCCATCGAAGGGGCCTCCTCCTTATACGTACTCCACAGCCTGCGGACGCTCGTCCACGTCGGCCCGGCTTCGCCCCCGGCGGGGCGATGCTGCAGAGCCAAGCTCCGCGCGGCGCGCACCGGCACACGTCGTCCCCCCATGTCAGGGAAGTCGTCACTTGATCTGGGCCGCTTGCGACGATCGGAACACCGGTCTCGGGGAACGGAGTCAGTCCTTGAGGGGAGAGAGGACTCAGAATCCTTCACAAGAAATCGTCCCATGGCTCCTCGCCCTCTGCTGGACCGACGGCGGTGGGGCTGGCCACGGACACGGGGGCGACGCTGCGCGCCTGCTCCAATGTCGGCCTCGGCGGCGAGCCCCGGCGCTCGCCGTGGACTTTCACGGCCCAGGACGCCGATACTCGAGGGGATGCAACCAGGGGAAGTGCTCGGAGGCCGCTTCGAGATCGTGGGCCGGGCGTGCGCCGGCGGCATGGGGGCTGTCTTCCAGGCGGTCGATCGGCGCTCGGGCGAGGTCGTGGCCGTCAAGGTGTGCCTCGACGAACAGAAATCCGGCGACGAATCGCGCCTCTCTCGCGAGTCCAGGGTGCTCGCGGAGCTCTCCTGCCCAGGTATCGTGCGCTACGTCGCGCACGGGCTCGGCGCCTCGGGCGCGCCGTGGCTCGCCATGGAGTGGCTCGACGGCGAGGATCTCGAGCAGCGGCTCCAGCGCCGGGTGCTCACCGTGGACGAGGCGATCGCGCTCACGGTGGGCGCCGCCGCCGCGCTCGCGGCGGTCCACGCGCGCGGCATCGTTCACCGCGATCTCAAGCCGAGCAACCTGTTCCTGGTGAACGGCGACGCCGCGCGCGTGAAGCTGCTCGACTTCGGCATCGCCGGGATCCCCGACGCCACGCGGCTCACGCGGACAGGCGCCTTCCTCGGGACCCCGGCGTACATGGCGCCAGAGCAGGCCCGGAGCGGGCAGGACGTCGACACGCGCGCCGACGTCTTCGCGCTCGGCTGCGTGCTGTTCGAGTGCCTCACCGGCCAGCCGGCCTTCTGCGGGGCTCACCTGATGGCCGTCCTCGCGAAGATCCTCCTCGATGAGGTGCCGCGGATAAGCTCCCTCTGCCCCGGCGTCCCCCCCGCCCTCGACGCGCTCTGCGCCCGGATGCTCGCCAAGAACCCGGACGACCGCCCCCGCGACGGCGCGGAGATCGCCGCGGCGCTCGAGGCCATGGGCGTCTCGCCGCTGGCGCGCGCGCCGTCGCAGCCGCCGCCTTCGAACCAGCGCCGCCAGTCCTCGCTGACCCACAAGGAGCGGCGCGTGCTCTCGGTGGCGCTGATGGGACCCGGGCCGAAGCTCGCCGCTTCCCCGGGGCGGGCCGACTCCGAGACGGTGGTCGCCGTCGTGTCGCCGGAGCTGCGCCGGGAGATCGAGGCGCTCGGCGCGTGCCTGGAGCTCCTGGCGGACGGGTCGATCCTGGTGATCCTCCTGGGAGCGGGCGTGGCGACGGATCAGGCAGCGCAGGCGGCCCGCTGCGCGCTCCTGCTCCGCGCCGCCGGCGGGGACAGGCCGGTGGTCCTCACGACCGGCCGCGTGGAGGTCACGGGCGGCCGGCCCGTCGGCGACGTGATCGACCGCGCCGTCCGGATGCTGGCGCAGCCCACGGCGGCGCTCCCGGGCGCGCCGGCGGCAGGACGCGGGACGCCCATCGCGCCCATCGCCATCGACGAGGTGACCGCCGCGCTGCTCGACGCCCGCTTCGAGGTCGTCGAGACCGAGGCGGGCCTGTGGCTCCGGGGAGAAGAGCCGCTCGCCCGCGGCGCGCGCATGCTCCTCGGCAAGCCCACGGCCTGCGTCGGGCGCGACTGGGAGGTGGCCACCCTCGAGGCCCTCCTCGCCGGGTGCATCGAGGAGTCGCGGGCGCGCGCCGTGCTCGTCACCGCGCCGGCGGGGCTCGGCAAGTCGCGCCTCGCCTACGAGATCATCCGCCGCGTCCGGCAGCGCGACGAGCCCGTCGCTGTCTGGATCGGCCGCGGCGACCCGCTCCGCAAGGGCGCCCCGTTCGGGATGCTGCGGCAGGCCCTCCAGGGCGCGTGCGGGATCCGCGACCGAGAGCCGATCGAGGCGCGCCGGGAGAAGCTGCTCGCGCGGGTGACCGAGCGCGTCCGCGCGGCCGACGCGCAGCGCGTGGCGGAGTTCCTCGGCGAGCTCCTGGGCACGCCGTTCCCCGACGAGGACAGCGCGCCCCTCCGCGCCGCCCGCAAGGACGCCCCGCTGATGGGCGATCAGATGCGCAGGGCCTGGCTCGATTTCGCCTCCGCCGCCTGCGCCGCGCAGCCGCTCCTCCTCGTGCTGGAGGACCTGCACTGGGGCGACCTGCCCACCGTCCAGTTCATCAACGACGCCCTGCGCCGGCTCGTGGACCAGCCCCTCCTGGTGCTCGCCCTGGCGCGGCCCGAGGTGTACACGCTGTTCCCCGGGCTCTGGGCCCACAGGGATCTCCAGGAGCTCCGGCTCAAGGAGCTGAGCTCCCGGGCGGGCGCGCGGCTCGTGCGGCAGGTCCTCGGCGACGGGGTGAGCGCCGAGACCGTGGCGCAGCTCGTGGCGCAGGCCGACGGCAACGCGTTTTACCTGGAGGAGCTCATCCGGGCGACGTCCGAGGGGAGCCAGGGCGCGCTTCCGGAGACGGTGCTGGCGATGGTGCAATCGCGGCTGGAGCGCCTCGACAGCGCGGCGCGGCAGGTGCTGCGCGCGGCGAGCATCTTCGGGCGGGTGTTCTGGCGAGGCGCGGTGGAGGCGCTGCTCGGCGGCCCTGGCGGCGTCTCCGGGCTCCCGGATCACCTCGATCGCCTCGAGCGGCTGGAATGGATCGGCGCGCGCGACGAGGCGAGGTTCGAGGGGGAGCGGGAGCTCGTCTTCCGCCACGCGCTCGTGCGCGAGGCGGCTTACGGGATGCTCACCGACCAGGATCGCGCGCTCGGCCACCGGCTCGCCGGCGAGTGGCTCCAGCGCGCGGGCGAGCCCTCGGCCGCGGTGATCGCGGAGCACTTCGATCGGGGCGGCGAGCCGCTGCGCGCCGCCGCGTTCTATCACCAGGCCGCGGCGCAGGCGCTCGCCGCGAACGACCTCGTCGTGGTGCTCTCGTCGACCGGGCGCGCCATCGAGCTCGGCATCAGCGGCGAGGCGCGCGGCGAGGTCCTCCTGCACCGGGCCGAGGCGCACCACTGGCGCGGCGAGCTCGTCGAGGCCGCGCGCTGGGCGGCGATGGCGGTGGAGGAGCTGCCCCGGCGCAGCGCGCCCTGGTACGCCGCCGTGCGCGAGGCCGCGGTCGTGCTGGCCCGGCTGGGGCAGCACGATCGCCTCGCCAGCCTCAGCGGCGATCTCGTGGACGCCTGGACCGGAGAGGGCGCGACCGGCCCGCTCCTCGCGGCGTCCGCGGGGACGGCGCTCTACCTGACGATCAGCGGCCTCTACGCGCACGCCACGCCGCTCCAGGCGCTCATCGACGCCGCGGCCGAGCGCTTCTGCGACGACCCGGCCGTGAGCGGGGTCGTCCTCCGCGAGCGCGGCTGGCGCGAGCTGTACGCGGGCCGGCACGGCTCGGGCCGGGCGCTGTTCGCGCGCTCGATCGCCTCCCACGAGCGCGCGGGGAACCTGCGCCTGGCCTGCTTCTGCAGGCTCGATCTCGGCTTCCAGGAGCACCAGCTCGGCGCGTACGCCGAGGCGGAGACCATCCTCCGCGCCGCGCTCGCGGACGCCGAGCGCATGGGGCTCGACGGCTGCATGGCGGTCGCGTGGAGCACCCTCGGCGCGCCCCTCTGCCGCCTGGGGGCGCTCGACGAGGCGCGCGAGGCCCTGAGGAAGGCCATCGCGTTCCTGGAGGCGCAGGGGGATCGCCGGCTCGCGGGCGCGTCGCGCACCTACCTCGCCGGGTGCCTGATGCGCGCGGGCGATCTCGCCGGCGCCGAGGCCGAGGCCCGGCGGGCCGTGGCGCAGCTGGAGAGGATAGGTCCGGTCGTCGTGCTGGCGCGGGCGACGCTTTCGGCCGTCCTGCTCGCGCGCGGCGAGGCCTCCGAGGCGCTCGCCGAGGCGCGCGCGGCGGTCGCGCTGCTCGATCGGCTGGGCATGGTCGAGGAGGGCGAGGCGTTCACCCGCCTTGTCCACGCCGAGGCGCTGTTCGCGGCGGGCGACCTCCCGGCGGCCCGGACCGCCATCGCGCACGCCCGGACGAGGCTCCTCGATGCCGCCGCCCAGCTCGACGACGCCGCGCGGCGCGAGCAGTTCCTCCAGCGCGTCGAGGAGAACGCACGCACGCTCGAGCTAGCGCGCGCGTGGGTCGACGAGGGGGGCTCCACGGGACGACGAGGCGTCTAGCGTCTGTCGCTCTTCACGACGGAGGTACACAGGCGGCTCACGCCGGCGAGATCGGCAGTTCCTTCGGAGAGCTCGCGGCCGCCGCGCCCTGCGCCGGCAGGCTCGGCCCGTCGAGCAGCGCTCCGACCTCCGCGAGCGCCGCGAGGAGGACGGCCGCCCCCGCCCACAGGGGGCCCGCGGCCATGGCCGGCGACGCGTGGAGGTACGCGATCGCGCCGAGCAGCGCTGCGAGGAAGAGCGCCGCGGCGAGCGCGCGCGCCCGGCGGGGGCGCGCCACGTCGTGAAGGACGTAATCCGGGTCGGTGCGCAGCGGGCCGCCGTCGGGCGCAGTCGCGGTGGACCGCCACTCCGGCGGCCGGAGCCAGACAAGCAGCTTGCCGGAGAGGCGCGGCTCCGCCGCCGCCATGCGCGCGAGCCTCCGCCACGGGTCGACGTTGGCGCGCAGCGCGCTGAAGCTGGCCAGCGGCTGGACCACGCCGTACCGCGGGGCCGCCCCCTCGGCGCAGAAGGTGCCGAACAGCCGATCCCAGACGATGAGCACGCCGCCGTGGTTCCTGTCGAGATACGCGGAGTCGACGCCGTGGTGCACGCGGTGATGAGATGGCGTGTTCAGCACCCACTCCAGCGGACCGAGGCGGCCGACGAGCTGCGTGTGAATCCAGAACTGATAGAGGATGTTCAGCGTATACGTCGTGACGACCATCCCCGTGGGGAAGCCGAGCACGGCGAGCGGCCAGAAGAACGGCCAGTACAAGGCCCGCTGAAGCCAGCTCTGGCGCAGCGCGACCGAGAGGTTGTAGTCCTCGCTCTGGTGGTGGACCGCGTGCGCGGCCCACATGAAGTTCACCCGATGGCTCGCGCGGTGCGCCCAGTAGTAGCAGAAGTCGACCGCGACGAAGCAGGCCGCCCAGCTCCACAAGGCGCCCTCCGGCAGCCGCGCGAGCGCGGCGCGCTCGAACAGGAAGAGATGGACGAGGACTCCGCCGCTCACGACGGAGACGATGACCTGCTGCCCGACCCCGCACGAGAGGTTGGCGAGCGCGTCGGAGAAGCGGTAGTCGCGGCGCCCGCGGCGGCGACAGAGCCAGAGCTCGACGCCGATGAGCGCGAAGAAGGCCGGCACCGCGAACAGGATCAAGCTCGGCGACATCCCCCGTCCTCCATGGAGCCGCCGCGCGGCGGCTCGGCTCACGCCCGCCCAGTCTAGCCTGGAACCCCCGCGCCGCGCCCGGAGACGCACCACGCGAGAGGCGCCACACCAGCCGACCTCTTCCCTGTTGACGCTGAACCGTTTAAGTGGTCTGCCACGAGCCACGCCGGCGCGCGAGCGACCACCCGGAGCGGAGATTTGTATCGTCGCGGAATCAGGGGGAGCTCACCGGTGCCGCCGGCGATGCCACCCCGCGACGGTGGCGCAGCAGCTCGGCAGATCCCTGCGAACCGGACGCGCGCTCCGGGCGGCAGGGCTCGGCCATCCGTGAGGAACGACACTCGAACCACATAAGGAACCGACCATGAAGAAGACCTTCTTGCTCGCTTTGGGTTTGCTCTCCCTCGCCGCGTGCTCCTCCTCCGACCCGGCGGACCCCGCGCCCTCCGGCGGCACGGGCGGGTCCGGCAACACCGGCGGCGGTGGAAGCGGCGCCACAGGCGGGAGCGACGCCACCGGCGGCGGCGGAAGCGGCGCCACAGGCGGAAGCGACGCCACCGGCGGCGGCGGGGACGGAACCGGCGGCGGCCAGGAGCTCGACTGCGCCCAGCAACCGGAAAAGTGCTACGTCCGCGCCGAAGGTAGTAAGCTCACGCTCGACGGGAAACCGTACAGGTATATGGGCACGAACTTCTGGTCGGCTCCTTACATCAGCCGCGAGCGCCTGCGCACCGAGCTCGACATCCTCGAGGCCCACGGCGCCCTGAACCTCAGGATCATGGCGCTCAGCGAGGGCGACATCCCCGCGGCGCAGCAGAACGATCAGCAGTACGGCCCACAACGGATCTTTCCGGCATCGTCCGACAAACCGTGCGCCGATGCGCAGCTCGAGGCGTTCGCCGACAACCTGGTGACGGTGCTCGACGAGATGCACAGCCGCGGGATGAAGGCGGTGATGACCCTGAACGACTTCTGGCACTGGTCCGGCGGTATGCCCCAGTACATGAAGTGGGCTCACGAGCAGCCGACCCTCTCCTGCGGAGAGGACTTCAGCGCGTACCAGGTCGGCCTGACCCACCCCACGACGGGCGCTGCCCTGCTCGCGGCGGACCACCACGTGCCGTTCGCCGGCTCGATACGGTTCCAGGAGGGCACAGGCCAGGACTGCCAGGCCGTGGCCATCGGCGCGTGGGCCGTCCCTCACTCGGGCACGCTCGATCCGAGCACGAACCCGTGGCCCGACCAGATGGATCTCTCGTCGCTGTTCTTCTGCAACAAGAAGGCCCAGGAGTTCTACTTCAGCCGGGCCAAGGTCCTGATCGAGAAGCTCAAGGATCATCCGGGGATCATGGCGTGGCAGCTCGGGAACGAGCCGCGCTCGTTCAAGGGCTGGGGCCCGCTCTTCAAGCTCTGGGTCGAGAGGAACGCGAAGTTCATCAAGGACATCGACCCGAACCACCTCGTCTCCATCGGCTCGGAGGGCGACCTGTCCTATAACTGGGGCGACTACGCCAACAGCGATTACAGGGCGTTCCACGACGTGCCCGGCATCGATTACCTCACCTTCCACGTGTGGCCCGAGAACTGGGAGTGGTACGACCCGTCGCTGCCGATGGACAGCGCCGCCGACAAGGGGCTCCTGGCCGCCATCACCAAGAGCAACGGGTACATCGACGCGCAGCTCGCGCACGCCAGGGAGCTGAACAAGCCGATCGTCGTGGAGGAGTTCGGGCTCGCCCGGGACGACAAGTCCGAGCCGGTCTCGTCGCCCGTCGCCAAGCGGAACGAGTATTACGCTTCCATCTTCGACGCCGTCGTCGAGAACCCGGAGCTCGCCGGCGTCAACTTCTGGGCCTGGGCCGGGGTCGGGAGGCCGTCGGACGACGGCAACGACTACTGGCTCCTCGGGAACGACTACATCGGCGATCCGCCCCATGAGCTCCAGGGGTGGTACTCGGTGTACGATGACGACACGGAAACCTTGAATCTTATCATGAGCTACGCCGACCAGCTCAACTCGACGCAGTAGCGCCGGCGGCCAACACAGAGCCCCTATCCCATTCATCTCACGCGGAGGTCACCTTGATTCGTCGCTCCACCTTTCTCATGGCGTTGTTCTCGCTCGCGTTCTCGGCCGGCTGCTCGAAGCCGGATGAAGGCGGCGCGAGCGCGAACAAGCCCGAGGCAACGGCCGCCAAGGGTGCGGAAGCCAAGGGCCCGGAGAAGAAGAAAGACAAGATCACGATCGGCTTCTCCATGGATACCCTGAAGGAGGAGCGGTGGCAGCGCGACCGCGACCTGTTCAAGGCGAAGGCCGAGGCGCTCGGCGCCCAGGTGCTCGTGCAGTCCGCGAACAGCGACGACGCCCTCCAGAACTCGCAGGCGGAGAACCTGCTCACGCAGGGCGTCGACGTGCTCGTGGTCGTGCCCCACAACGCCAAGACGACCGCCACCATCGTCGAGTCGGCGCACAAGCAGAAGGTGCCCGTCATCGCGTACGACCGGCTGATCCTCGACTCCGACCTGGACCTCTACGTGTCCTTCGACAACGTCAAGGTGGGCGAGCTCCAGGCCGATGCCCTCGTGAAGAAGTTCCCGAAGGGGAACTACATCCTCATCGGCGGCTCCCCGACCGACAACAACGCGAAGCTCTTCCGCGAAGGGCAGATGAACATCCTGAAGCCGCTCATCGACAAGGGCGAGATCAAGACGGTGGCGGACCAGTGGGCCAAGGACTGGCAGCCGGTCGAGGGGCTCAAGATCACCGAGAACGCCCTCACCAAGAACAACAACAACGTCACCGCGGTCGTCGCGTCGAACGACGGGCTCGCGGGCGCGGCCGTCCAGGCCCTCGGCGAGCAGAAGCTCGCCGGCAAGGTCGGCGTCTCGGGACAGGACGCCGAGCTCGCCGCCTGCCAGCGGATCGCGGCCGGCACCCAGAGCATGACCGTCTACAAGCCGCTCAAGCTGCTCGCCGAGAAGGCCGCCGAGCTCGCCGTCAAGCTGGCGAAGAAGGAGCCCGTCGGCGAGAAGACGCAGACGGTCAACAACGGCAAGAAGGACGTCCCGAGCGTGCTCATCACGCCGGTCGCCGTGGACAAGGACAACCTCGCCGCGACGGTGATCGCGGACGGCTTCCACAAGGTCGAGGACGTCTACAAGGACCTCCCCAAGGACCAGTGGCCGGCGGCCAAGTAGGCCTCCATCGGGACATCCGAGCCCCGGCGAGCGACCCCACCAGGAACACGTCGCTCGCCGGGAGACCACGCCGCTCCACCCACCGACGATCGACACGGGACGGCGCACGCCTCGCGCGGTGACGCACGTCCTGCGAGCCCGCCCGGCGCTGCCCGCGCCCACCGCCGCCGGCCCCGGCCGACGCAGCGCGCCGGCCATGGCCCCGCGCTGTAGGGCCCGGCGCATCGGCGGGGCGGCCTGCTTCTTGCCGCTCTCGCGGTTCCGGCGACCCCGTCGGGATCTCACCCCGCCCCCTCGAGGAGACCATGCGCGCGCAGGCAGCCCTGTCCGAGACCGATCTCTCGCGCCCGATACGCCAGCTCGTCGAGGCCGTCGTGCCGGGCGCGCAGGTCGTCGAGATCGCCACGCTGGGGCCGGATGCCGGCTCGAACCACGATCGGACCGAGAAGTCCGCCGGCTACGGCGTCCCCCGCCGGATCACGGTGATGAGGCCGGATGGCTCGACGCAGCGGCTGGTCCTGCACACGTCGACGGCGGACCCGTTCGGACACGACCGGCGATCGGATCGGGCGGCGGAGGCGCTGCTCGCCTTCGACACCGCGGGATCGATCCCGGCGCACGTCGAGGTCGTCGACGTCGGCGCGCTGACCCACGACCATCGCCTGGTGTCGCTGCGCGACGCCGGCGAGTTCTATCTCCTGACCACGTACGCGGAAGGGCAGGTCTACGCGACGGATCTGCGCCGGATCGCCGGCGAGCGCCGCGCGGGCCCCGAGGATCTGGCGCGCTGCGAGGCGCTCGCCAGGTACCTCGTCGCGCTCCACGCGGCGCCCGGCGCCCAGCCGGGCAGCTACCGCCGCGCGGTGCGCGATCTCGTGGGCCTCGGTGAAGGCATCTTCGGCATCATCGACGGCTATCCGGACGACGTGCCCGGCGCGCCGCCCGAGCGGCTCCAGGCCATCGAGCGGCGCTGCGTCGCGTGGCGATGGAAGCTCCGCGGCCGGGATCACCGGCTGGCCCGCACGCACGGCGACTTCCACCCGTTCAACATCGTGTTCGACGGGTCGTCGCGGCTCGCGCTGCTCGACACGAGCCGCGGATCGCAGGGCGATCCCGCGGACGACGTCACCTGCCTCGCCATCAACTACGTCTTCTTCGCGCTGGACGCGCCTGGCGCGTGGGAGGGCGGCTTCCGCGCGCTGTGGCGGCGGCTCTGGGAGGTCTACCTCGGATCGAGCGGCGCCGCGGGGCTGCTCGACGTGGCGGCGCCGTTCCTCGCGTGGCGCGCGCTCGTGCTGGCGAACCCAGCTTGGTACCCCGCGGTCACGGCGCGGGCGAGGGACGCGCTGCTCTCCTTCGTGGAGCGCGCCCTCGACGCCCCGCGCTTCGATCCGGACGACGCCGAGGGGCTCTTCGCGTGAGCGGCGGGGTCGTCTGGATCACGGGGCTCCCGTCGTCGGGCAAATCCACGCTGGCCGCGCGGGCGCACCGGGCGCTGCTCGGCGAGGGGCGGGCGAGCTGCGTCCTCGACGGGGACGAGGTGCGCGACGCCCTGGTCCCGCGGCCCGGCTACGACCCGCGCGCTCGCGACGATTTCTACGAGACGCTCGCGCGCCTCGCGGCGCTGCTCGCGCGCCAGGGGCCGATCGTGATCGTCGCGGCGACGGCGCACCGCCGCGCCTACCGGGAGCGCGCCCGCGCGCTCGCGCCGCGGCTCATCGAGGTCTACGTGGACGTCGCGCCGGCGACCTGCAGGGAGCGCGACCCGAAGGGGCTCTACCGCGCGGCCGGCGCCGGGGAGATCGGCGCGCTCCCGGGCGCGGGCGCCGACTACGAGGCGCCGCTCGCGCCGGAGCTCGTCGCGCGCGGCGGCGAGGACGAGGCGGCGCTCGCGGCGCTGCTCGAGCGCGCGAGATCCTGGTCCGCCTCGGCGGGGGCGGGGGCGGGGCCGTGATAGACACGGTCACCATGCCCGCGCAGGAGACGCTCTTCGACGAGATCAAGCGGTACGTCCGCTTCAGCGAGGAGGACGAGCGCTGGCTCGCCGCGCTCCGCGCGCACGCGGAGCCGCACTTCCCCCGCATCGCCGACGAGTTCTACGATCGCATCCGCGAGCACGAGGGCGCGCACGACGTCTTCACCGGCGAGGAGCAGGTGGAGCGGCTCAAGCGATCGCTCGTCCGCTGGATGACGCGCATCTGCACGGGGCCCTACGACGGCGCGTACTTCGACGAGAGCGCGAAGATCGGGCGGATCCACGTCCGGGTCGGCCTCCCCCAGCGGTACATGTTCACGGCGATGACGCTCATCCGGCTCGCGTTCCACGAGATCGCCCAGGGCGCGCTCGGCGCGGAGGTGATCCCGGTCAGGGCGGCGGTGAGCAAGGTGCTCGATCTCGAGCTCGCCATCATGCTCGAGACGTACCGCGACGACTTCCTCGCGCGCGCGCAGCGCACCGAGCGCCTGGACCGCGAGGAGGTCGGCCGCACGCTCGCGCGCACGGAGCACCGGTACAAGAGCGCGGTCGAGCTGGCCCGCGTCCTCGTCGTGGGCCTCGACGCGCAGGCGATCGTGCGGCTCTTCAACCGGGAAGCGGAGCGGATCACGGGGCTCGCGCGCGAGGACGTGCTCGGGGCGCCGTTCGTCGAGGCGCTCCTCCCCGAGGAGATCCGCGCGGATCACGGCGCGCTCGTGGAGGACGTCGCCGCGGGCCGCCGCCCCAGCGTCGATCTGCTGGAGAGCATCGTGCGCACGCGCTCCGGCAAGATCCGCGATCTGCGCTGGCAGCTCGCGTACGCCCCTTCCGCGGCCGACGACGAGGTGGTGCTGTTCGCGATCGGGCAGGACACGACCGACGAGAACGCGCTCGCCGCGCGCGTGCGCCAGAGCGAGAAGCTCGCCGCGGTGGGGACCCTCGCGGCCGGCCTCGCGCACGAGATCAGGAACCCGCTGAACGGCGCGCAGCTCCACGTGACCTTCCTCGAGCGGGGGCTCGCGCGCGCCGGCCTGAAGGACCCGGACACGCTCGAGGCGATCCAGGTCGTCCGCGACGAGATCCGCCGCCTCTCGGCGCTCGTCAGCGAGTTTTTGGACTTCGCCCGGCCGCAGCCGCTGCACCTCCGGCCGACGCCCGTCGTCCCGCTCTGCGAGCGGGCGGCGCGCGTCGCGGCGTCGGCGGACGGCGCCGGCGCGCAGGCCGCGGTGAAGGTCGACTTGCCCTCGACCGACATCGTGCTCGACCTCGATCCCGCGAAGATCGAGCAGGTCCTCTTGAACCTGCTCCGCAACGCGATCGAGGCGGTGGACGCGGCCGGAGGCGGCACGGTGACCCTCCGCGCGCGGCGGCAGCCGCGCCACGCCGTCGTCGAGGTGGAGGACGACGGCCCCGGGATCGCGAGCCCGGACGCGCCGATCTTCGATCCCTTCTTCTCGACGAAGCCGAACGGCACCGGGCTCGGGCTGGCGATCGCCCACCGCATCGTCACCGATCACGAGGGGACCATCGAGTTCCAGAGCCGCCCGGGGAAGACGCTCTTCCGCGTGACGCTCCCGCTGCGCCGCTCCGGCTGACCTCCGCCGCTCTCCTGTGGCCGCGCGCGGCTGCGGCCCGAGGGCTGGCACGCAACTTGGTAGAGATCCGGGCGTGGAACCGCGCAGCACCGAACAACCGCTGATCCTGCTCGTGGACGACGACGTGCAGAGCGCTCGCCTCCTCGAGCGCCTGCTCGAAGAGGACGGCTTCCGGGTGGAGCTGGCGACCGACGGCGCGCTCGCCATCGCGCGGCTGGCCCGCCGTCCGATCCCGGACATCCTGGTGACCGATTTCCGGATGCCCCACGCCGATGGAATCGCGGTCGCGCGCTACGCGAGATCGCTCCGGCCCGATCTCCCGCTGTTCTTCTTCACCGGGTATCCCGACCTCGTGGCGCGCCTCGGGCGAGGGCTGGAGCCCGCGGCGGTTGTACACACGAAGCCGATCGACTACATCGCCCTGAGCGACGAGCTCCGCGCCACCGCGGACGCCGCGCTCGCCAGCGCGACCCGGCCGAGCTCCCCCTTCCCCTCCCCGGCCTGAGCAGGGGGCGCGCCAGGCCTGGCGAACGCCTTGCGCCCGCGTGCAACGGCTGCGGCGCCCGTCGGCTGCCCCGGCGCGGCCCTCCCCGCCGGCGCCCTCGAGCCGCGCGGCCGCGCCGCCGCCGAACGAGTGTCGCAGCGCCTCGCGGACACGGTATGTTCGGAAGGAACGATATGAACGCTGAGAAGAGGCAGAGCTCGAGGGTGCTCGTCGTGGACGACGAGGCGAGCGCGCGCTCGGGGCTGGAGAAGCTGCTGCGCCAGGAGGGGTATACCGTCGACGCGGCGGCGGACGGCGTCGAGGCGGTCGAGGTCGCGGCGGAGCGGCCGCCGGACGTCGTCATCACGGATCTGAAGATGCCGAGGATGGATGGGGTGGCGCTGCTCGGGAAGCTGCGCGAGCAGGATCCGGCGCTGCCGGTGATCGTCGTCACCGCGTTCGGGGACGTGACCTCGGCGGTGCTGGCGATGCGGGCGGGGGCCGAGGATTACCTGACGAAGCCGGTCGACTTCGACGCGCTCCTCCTCACGCTGGAGCGCGCCCTCGAGCGGAGCGCGCTCCGGGTCGAGGCGGAGAACCTCCGCCGGCAGCTGCGAGAGCGCCAGGGCGAGGGCGTGGAGGGGCTCATCGGGACGAGCCCGGCGATGCAGAAGGTCTACCGGATGGCCCGGCAGGTGGCCGGCGCGCGGGCGACGGTGCTCATCACCGGCGAGAGCGGCACGGGCAAGGGCGAGCTCGCGCGCGCGATCCACGCGAAGGGCTCGCGCGCCAAGGGGCCCTTCGTGACCCTGCACTGCGCGGCGCTCGCGGAGTCCCTGCTCGAGAGCGAGCTGTTCGGCCACGAGCGCGGCGCGTTCACCGGCGCCGACAAGCGGCGCATCGGGCGGTTCGAGCAGGCGCACGGCGGGACGCTCTTCCTCGACGAGGTCGGCGAGATCGCCCCCTCGACGCAGGTGAAGCTGCTCCGCGTCCTCCAGGAGAGGACGTTCGAGCGCGTCGGCGGGAACGACGCCGTGACCGTCGACGTGCGGCTCATCGCGGCGACGAACCGCGATCTCGCGGCGGCGGTGCAGGAGGGCCACTTCCGGGAGGACCTCTACTACCGGCTCAACGTCGTCCACATCGACATGCCGCCGCTGCGCATCCGCGACACCGACGTGCTGCTGCTGGCGAACCACTTCCTGCACCGGTTCGCGGCGGAGAACCACCGCAAGATCGAGGGGTTCACCGACGAGGCCCGGGCGAAGCTCATCGCGCACCGGTGGCCGGGGAACGTGCGGGAGCTCGAGAACGCGATCGAGCGGGCGGTCGTCCTGTGCGACGACGCGCGCATCGACGCGGAGCACCTCCCCATCGACGCGGCGCCGGTCGCCAAGGGGGCCCTGCGGATCCCGGGCGCCACCATGGCGGAGATAGAGCGCTATGCCATCCTGTCGACGCTCGAGGCGACGAACGGCTCGACGACGCGCGCGGCCGAGCTCCTGGACATCAGCATACGCACCATCCAGTACCGCCTGCACGAATACGGCCTGACGGCGAAGTCCAAGCGCCCGCCGGCGGCAGAGTAGAGCGGCTTCCGCTCTGCTCTGCACCATCCAGAGCAGAGCGGCAGCAGAGCGGCGGTCTCCCTCTGCACCCTGCCGAGCAGAGCGGCGGTCTCCCGCACAGGAGACGGGCCCAGATCGGCGTTTTCGGCGCGCAAGCGCACTCCTGTGCGCTGAGCACCGAAAACGCCGAGGTGGGCCCGTCTCCGAAGCGGCTCAGACCACGTCGTGCATCCAGCCGTGGCGATCGGGGGCGAGGCCGTGCTGGATGTCGAGCAGCGCCTCGCGGAAGCGCGCCGCCACGGGGCCCGTCTCGTTGTTGTGGATGGAGAAGGTCCCCTCGCGGGACTTCACGGCGCCGATGGGCGTGATGACCGCGGCCGTCCCGCACGCGAACGCCTCGGTCATGCGGCCCTCGCGCACCGCCGCGCGCCACTCGTCGAAGGTGACCCTGCGCTCCTCCGCGGCATAGCCGAAATCCCGGGCGAGCTGGATGATGCTGTCGCGGGTGATGCCCGGCAGGAGCGTGCCTGTCAGCTCGGGGGTCACGATCACGGGGCGCCCCCGCTCCTCGTAGACGAAGAAGATGTTCATTCCCCCCATCTCCTCGACGACGCTGCGCTGGACGGCATCGAGCCAGACCACCTGCGCGCAGCCCTCGGCAGCGGCGTTCATCTGCGCGAGCAGGCTCGCGGCGTAGTTGCCCGCAAACTTGGCCGCGCCCGTGCCGCCCGGCGCCGCCCGGACGAAATCCTCCGAGATCCAGACCGTCACCGGCTTCACGCCCTGAGGGAAATACGCGGCCGCAGGCGACGCGATCACCAGGAAATCGTAGTCGCGCGACGCCCTCACCCCGAGCGCCGCCTCGGTGGCGAACATCAACGGTCGGACATACAGGCTCTCGCCCACGGGCGAGGGGACCCATGCGCGATCCTGGCGGATCAGGGCGTCGACCGCGCCGACGAACAGATCGACCGGCATCTCCGGCATCGCCAATCGGCGGGCAGAGCTATTGAAGCGCCGCGCGTTCGCCTCCGGCCGGAACGTCTTGATGCGCCCGTCCGGCTGCCGATAGGCCTTGAAGCCCTCGAAGATCGCCTGACCGTAATGCAGCACCATCGCCGCAGGATCGAGCGTGATCGGCGCGTACGGCCGGATCTGCCCCCGGAGCCAGCCCCTGTCCGCCGCGTACGGGATCACGACCATGTGCTCCGTGAACACGCGCCCGAAGCCAGGGTTCTGCATGCGCTGCGCGCGCTCCGCGTCGCCGAGGGGATGCGGCGTGGCTAGGATCTCGAGATCGACCTTCGTGGCAGGCGCGCTTTCAGTGCTCATCGTGCTCGACTTCCGCGGCGGACAGCGGTCGACCCGGCTCGAGTGGGCCGACGCGCGTCATCGTCGCGCGGCATTTTTCGAAAGAATCCTGGCGGGATGCAAGCACTTTCTCGCGAGAAAGCACCGCGGCGACGTGGTGAAGCAAGCGCGCAAGCGAGCGTGCGAGCGGGCGGCGCGTCACGACCGCAAAAAGGGATTTCTGTCGCGCTCCTCGCCGATCGTCGTGGAGGGGCCGTGTCCTGTGACGACCCGGGTCGACGGATCGAGCGTGAGCAGCTTGCCCCGGATGGATGAGACGATCGCCCGCGAGTCGCCGCCCCACAGATCGGTCCGGCCGATGCTGCGCCGGAACAGGGTGTCCCCCGTGAACGCGACGGCGCCCGTCTCCGCGAGCACCAGGAACGAGACGCTGCCCGGCGTGTGCCCCGGCGTGTGGAGCACGTGCAGATCGAGCCCGCCCGCCTTCACGACCGCGCCGTCGTTCAGATCGCCGTCGACCTCGCACCGCTCCGGCAGCGCAATGCCGAGCATCGCCGCCTGGACGGGGAGCATGTCGTAGAGGAAGCGGTCGGCCTCGTGAATGCGGGCCGCGGCGCCGGACCAGCGCTGGAGCGGCGCCGTGGCGCCCACGTGATCGATATGGGTGTGCGTGTGCACGATGGCCGCGACCTTCGCCCCGGCCTGCTCGACGCGCGCGCGGATCGTGTCGAAATCGCCCCCGGGGTCGATGACCACGGCGCCCTTGCTCACAGGGTCGACGAGGATCGAGCAGTTGCACCCCAGCGGACCGACGGAGAACGTCTCGAGCAGCACAGGGCGAGCTTGTAGCACGCGGAGCCCCGACCTCCACGCGCGACATCGTCGCCGAGGCGGCGCCGCGAGCGCCGATCGACCACCGCCGCGCGCCGCCCGGAGCGCGCGGCGCCGCGGCGCAGAAGGACGCGCGGAGACCTCGGATCCTCGCGGACCTCGGGCGCTCGATCCCGCGCGCGCTCCCGCGGCCGCTACTTCGGGGCGCTCACGATGGTGCCGTTCGTTCCGAGTCCGTTGGTCCAGTAGACGCGGGTCGCGTCGAGGGCGATGCCGTAGGGCGACGGCTCGCCGGCCGCCACCGCCCCGATGATGCCGTTCGGCAGCATCCTCATGACGTTCGGTGAGTTGGGGTCCGTCCAGTAAACGCCCGTCGCGTCGGCGGCGATGCCCCTCGGGTTCTCCCGGCCGCTCGCGATCACCGTCGGCTCTCCGCCGGTCTTGGCCACCCGCATCACGTTGCCGGTCCTGCTGGTCGTCCAGTAGACGTGCGTCGCGTCGACGGCGATCTCGCGCACCTGGCCTTGATCGGCCGCCAGCGTGGTGAACGGGCCTTCGCCCGTGGAGTCCTTGGGCGCGGACATCACCATGCCCCGCTCGTCGCGCACGGTCCAGTAAACGTGCGTCGCGTCGACCGCGAGGGCGTGGGTCGTCCCGCCCCGGTCCGAGATGACGGTGAACGGCCCGTTGCCGTCCGAGTCCTTCCGCGCGCGGACCACGGAGCCGCCGCGCTCGCGGTTCGTCCAGTAGACGAACTCCTCGTCGATCGCGATGCCGAACGGATCGGGCTGCCCCGCGGCGATCGCCACCGGCGCCTCCTGGCCGCCGACCCGCGCCCTCATCACCTGACCGTCGCTCTCGCCGGCCACGCCCTGGTTGGCCCAGAAGACGTGGGTGGCGTCGGCCTTGATATCGGCCGGCTGGACCTGCGCGGTGGCGATGTTGATCGCGACGGCTTCGCCCTGCGTCCACTGCCTGACCATGCCCTGCTCGCCGTTGGTCCAGAACACGACGCCGTTGGCGACGGCGAGGAACAGCGGATCCCGCTGGCCCGAGATGTGGATCGAGGTGCGGATGCACGTGCCGTCCCGGCAGGTGCCATCGCAGTCGACGGGGCAAGTGCCGCAATGGAGGGCGTCGTTCGTCACGTTGACCTCACAGCTGTTCTCGGCATCCGCGTCGCAATCGACGTAAACGTCCCCGCAGACCGGCGGCTCGTCGATGATGGGCCCCACGCCCCCGCTCCCGCCGCTCCCCGCGGTCGCTCCGCCCACGCCCGGCTCGCCCCCGGTCCCCTGGCCGCCCACGCCCGCCGCGCCCCCCGTGCCCGGCGCGCCGCCCTCGCCTCCTCCCGCGGAAGCCGTGGTCCCCGGACCGGACCCGCCGGGAGTGAAGAGGTTCGACGCGTCAGGCGTGGAGCAAGCTGCTACGGCGAGTCCGGAAACGAGCCCGAGGAGAACGGTGCGACGCATTGTGCTGTGCATGGAAACCTCCACCCATACAGGCTACACGAGCCTGCCGAAAAAACGCATCTGTGAACTTGATGTGTTTTCAAACCTAATTCGTCCGCGCACGCGCGGGCATGCCTCGTGCGGATCCGGGGGCAAATGACGGCGATGCGGCGGGCGAGGGCGCGCGTGGCAGGACAGCAGGCTCGACCCCGGCGCGCGCGGGCATGTGGTCGTGCTGGTTCAGCCGCCCCGCGCGGGCGGGCGCGGCTGCGGGCGCGCGCGGCTGGAGCTCCGGCAATGTCGCTGGATCTACCGACAAGTGGTCGCGCTCCGCCGGCGACGGGCGAGCCCCGCCCAGCGCGCAACGGGCTCTCGCCACGCCGGGGCCGCGGGCGCGACTCCGCACCTCGCGCGGCCGGCGCTCCACGCCGCGCGGCCGTGAGGCACAGGCGATGAGGGGTCTCCGCACGCCCCGGCCGGAGACACGATGAGGCAGCGCCATCAGCGCAGGAGACGGCGCAGGCCGGCGACTCACGATCACGGCGGAGCGGTGGAATCTCGAGAGAGAGAGCGCGCGCGTGCGGCCGCGGCGGTGGGCGCGAGCTCCCGAAGGCCGCTCGGGAGGCCTGGCTCACGCGCGCTTCGTGAGCTCCAGCCTCGGCGCCGCCCGCCCGCTCCCTCGCGAGCGCCTCGCCCCCGCGCCCAACCGGGAAGATGGCGCTGGACGCGGAGGGGCGCTACCCTCCGGACGCCGCGTGTGTGAACGTACGATGTCATCCAGGGTGGATCCGCTGTTCCGCCGCGCGGCGCGCGGTCACGGGGGAGCGTGCGGCGCGGCAGTGCGTGCCCTGCGCCGCGGCCTCCTCCTCCTCCTCGACGCCGCGCGCGGGGCTCGGCCTGGAGGCGCGAACGCATGAGCGAGTCCGTGTTCATCGCGGGAGGCCAGGCGAGCTCCGCGGCGCGAGAGCGCGCGATGACGTTCGTCGGGCGCACGCTCGTCCACCGCTATCGCCTCGAGGAGCTCGTCGCGATGGGCGGCATCGCCGCCGTCTTCAGGGCAAAGAAGCTCGCGACCGGCGAGGACGTGGCCGTCAAGGTGCTCCACCCGGACGCCGAGGAGCTGCCGGAGCTCATCGAGCGCTTCGAGCGCGAGGCGCTCGCCGGTCGCCACATCTTCCACCCGAACGTCGCGGCGGTCTACGAGATCAACCAGCTCGACGACGGCGCGTGGTTCATGGTGATGGAGTTCATCCGCGGCATCACGCTGCGGAAGCTCATCGACCAGGGCCCCGTCCCCCCGCTGCGCGCGGCGAACATCGCGCGCCAGCTCGCGAGCGCGCTCAACGCGGCGCACGACTTCGGGATCGTGCACAGGGACGTGAAGCCGCTCAACGTCATGGTCCTCGACGGGCCGGAGGAGCGCGTCCTGCTCATCGACTTCGGCCTCGCCAAGGTGCCGATCGAGCAGTTCTCCATCACCGACGACGGCTCGCGCCGCTCGCTGACGAACGCCGGCGTGCTGCTCGGCACGGTGGCGTACATGGCGCCCGAGGCGGCGCTCGGCATGCGCTCTGTCGACCGGCGGGCCGACCTCTACGCGCTCGGGGTCATCCTCTACGAGATGCTCGCGGGCAAGCACCCCTTCACGGCGGTCGAGCCGTCGGCGCTGTTCGCGCAGCACCGGTCGGCCGTGCCGCCGCCGATCGCCGAGCGCTCCCCTGGCGTCGTCGTCCCGCCCGCGCTGGAGGCGGTCGTGATGCGCCTGCTCGCCAAGGACCCGGACGACCGCTTCCCCCACGCGCGCGCCGTGCTCGTGGCGCTCGACGCCGCCATCCAGAAGATGAGCGCGCCCGAGAGCGGCATCGCCCTCGCCGCCCCGTCCAGCCTCCGGGCCGCGGCCAGCTTCATCGAGCGGCGGACGTCGCGGGCCGTGATCGCCGGCGCGGGCATCGTGTTCTTCACGATCGGGAGCGTGATCGCCTGGCTGCTCGCGTCGCGCTGAGCGCGCGCGGCGTCGTCGCGCGCGCGCTCAGCGGCGCTTGACGTCGTCGCGCGCTCAGCGGCGCCCGGCCGGCTCGCAGGTCCCCACGGGGAGCCCTGCGAGCGCGGTGTGATCGACGCACCGCTCGCCGCCCGGGCACGGCGCGGCGCGCTCGCCGCGCGGATCGCAGAGCGCTCTGCAGGTGTTCGAGGGGTCGCAGATGCTGCCGGGCGCGCACGCGAACGACGCGTCGCACGGCTGCCCGTCCGAGCCCGCGCCCGCGTTCCAGCACGACGTCGAGCCGTTGCCCCAGAACACGCAGGCGGCGCCGTTGTCGCAGTCCTGCGCGAAGAGATCGCAGCCGTCGCCGTCGATGCAGGCCCCCCCTGTGAACGAGCCGCCATCGAGGAAACACGCGCTCCCCGGCGCGCAGTCCGAGGCGGCGCTGCAGGTCGCGGCGCAGACCTGGGCCGGGTTGCACGACTGCGCGGGCGCGCACTCCGACGCGGCGAGGCACGCCTCGCCGGGGCCGGCGCCCGTCCTGGGCTCCCGCGCGAGGCTCGTCTTGCGCGGCAACGCGAGCGCCTCGCGATCGAGCAGGACGCCCGACTTGTAGACGCGCGACACGCGCTCGAGCGCGCGGACATCGGCGAGCGGATCGCCGTCGACCACGAGCACGTCCGCGAGCGCTCCTCGCTCGAGGCGCCCGAGATCGGGCCGCCCGAGCACGTCCGCGGCGGCGCGCGTGGCGGCGGCGAGCGCCGCGAGGGGCGGCATCCCGGCCTCGACGAGGAGCGCGACCTCGCGGCGCAGGCTCAGCCCGTGAAAGACGCCCGGGTTGCCGGCGTCGGAGCCGGCGGCGATGGTGACCCCGGCCTGGTAGCAGGTGACGAGGTTCGCGATCCCCTGCTCGCGCCACGCCTTCACGAGCGCCCGGTACCGCGCCGTCCTGAGCTCCTCGAGCATGGACGGGTCGCGCAGGGCGGCGATCACGCCGGCCGGCACGTCGTCGGCGAGGGCGGGGTCGTCGAGCTCGGTGAGCGTGCCGTTCACCGTGCGGTACAGGCCATCCTTCATCGAGAGCGTGGGGACGACGACGGCCCCGGCGGCGGCCATCCTCGCCGCGAGCTCGGGCGAGATCGGGTCCTCGTCCGGGATATGCGCGAAGAGCGTCACGCCGGCGTCGAGCGCCATCTCGATGTCGGCGGCCTCCGCGACGTGAGCGATGACCCGGACGCCCGCGGACGCAGCAGCCTCGTTGATAGCCTCCACGGACGGGCGCGCGAGGTGCGGGAGCCGCTGTGCTCCGCCCGACTCGAGCACGATCTTCACGAAGTCGGGTGCCCGCGGGAGGAGCGCCTCGAAGGCCCCGTCGACGTCAGCCGGAGAGTCGATGAAGATGCAGAAATCGCCGGGTGGGTTGCCGTGATAGCAGGGGTGCCCTCCGGTCGGCGTGAGCAGCGGCCCGGCGGCGAAGAGCTGCGGAGCGAGGAGTTCGCCAGCGTGGATGCGCGCTCGCTGCTCGAAGATGACGTGCTGGGACGAGCCGAGATCGAGGTACGAGGTCACGCCCGCCCGGAGCATCGCCTTCGTGTGATCCTCGAGGTGGAGGTCGCCGTCGTAAAAAGCATAGGGCCCGGCGACGTTCAGCGAGTGGACGTGGAGATCGATCAGCCCGGGGAGGACCGTCTTGCCGGAGACGTCCACGACCTCGCCGCCCCCGGCCTCCACGCCGAGCTCGGCGTCACCGAAGACGACCTGCTTCACCCTGTCGCCCTCGATCACCACGGTTGCCCTGGCCGCGCGCGAGCCGTCGAACACCACGCCGCCCTTCAGCACGGTGCAGCCCGCACACCCCACCTCGGTCGCGCTGGGCGTCGAGGGGTTCTCCTGGACACCACAGCCGATGAGCCACGTTGACGCGGCGAAGACACACAAAGCGAGACGACCCATCGCCAATCCGAGCGAAGTACGACGCATGACATTCCGTTGTTAACGGGCGCATTGGGCACCCGAGAAGAGGCGGACCGGGTACCGGAGGCAGCGCCGAAAAGCAATTGAATGAGGCGGCGCGCACGATGCGGTGCACGCGCGCCCGCAGCGTGCCGCGTTATCCAGGATTGTTCGCGTCGACGCGGGGGATGCGAGGAAGCGCTCCGTCCCCAACGCCCCATCCGGCTCTCCGGCCCGAGCCGGTGACCGCGCCAGATCGCAGGCGAGCTTGACAAACAGGCCTATCCCGGAAGCGCAGCCGCCCAGGCACACGGTGGGATCGCAGGGAGACGCCCTCGATGTTGTTCCGGCCTTTTCGGCTCCTCCGGCGGCGATCGGAGCCGCCCGGGAGAGCCGCCGGTGTGGGACGAGCGAGAGAAGGGAGCTCGCGGATAGCCCACTTCGGGCCAAGCCTCTCGCGCCGTCCACGGCTCGGGTCGCACTGGAATGACAGATAATCAGCTCGAGCTTCCGTCGTCCGGCGACGAGCCACCGTATTGACGAAGACCCTTTGCGTGCCTCACCTACTCGTGGGAGGCTCTGCGATGAGTGACTCGAACAACGGAAACAATTCTCCGAAGGATCTGGATGTGACGGTGAAGGAGCTGCGCAACGCCATCGACGATTTGTCGGCCAGGCTGGACGAGATGGCAATAGCGACTCCGGCCAACAACCGCTGCGGCTGCGGCAGGTGCGGCGGCTGCGGCAGGTGCGGCTGCGGCAGGTGCGGCTGCGGCTGCGGCGGTTGCGGCTGCGGCAGTTGTCACTGTAGCTAGCCCTGAGGCCGTCGAGGCCAAGCGATAGCGCTCTGGAGGGGGACGAGGAGCGCGGGGGATCGAGAAAGGCACCTTCCCGTCTTCCCCTGCTCGCCACGAACGGGCGACGTCGCGCGTTCGTGGCGAGCTTGCGAGTTTCTTCTCTCCTGTGCTTGTCGGAGCACCGCTCCCGAGCACCAGAATTGAACCTCTTTACCGAAAGTGCAGGACGGCGCTCGTCGAGGCGGCGCCGCGCTGCGCTTTCCTGGAGATCTCGCGTGGCCACCCAACTGCCCAGCTCAGCGATCACCGCTCCCTCGCTCGAGGGGACCGCCACGCCTGCGCCGGCGGAAGCGCGCGAGGAGCTCGCGCGATCACGCGTCCTCGTGGTCGGGCTCGAACCGTGGGGCGCCGTCGCCGCCATGGAGCTCGCGTCGCTGGGCGTCGGCGCGCTTCACGTCCTCGACGACAGGGAGGTCACGGCGGACGATCTCGGCCCCTTCTCCGAGGCGGATCTCGGCAAGGATCGCGCGCGCTCGCTCTCCATCGCGCTGTCGCGGCTCGCCCCCGGCTGCGCGGTCACGCCCGGGACGCTGCTCGCCGCCGCGGAGCGCCCGATCGTCCAGGAGGACACCGGCTGGGACCTGATCCTCGCCTGCGTCTCCGGCGATGATCTCCTCGTCCTTCAGGGCGTCGCCCGCTTCGCTCACGCGGCTTCCGTCCTGTCGCTCAGCGCGCACATCGAGGGGCTCGACGCGGTGATCGGGCCGGCCGTCGTGCCAGGCGAGACCGCGTGCTGGAACTGCTGCCGCCTGAGGAGGCTCGCTCTCAGCGATCAGCCGGAGGCGGATCACGCGCTCCACGCGTCGCTCCTCGCCGCGCGCCCCGAGCGCCGCGCGCGCACTTACCTCGCGCCGACGCCGGCGTTCCTGGGCCACGCCGTCACGCTGGCGGCCGTCGATCTGCTGGTGAACCGAGCCGCGTCGCGGCTCGCGGGCCGCTTCATGATCCAGAGCCTGGTCGACCCGGAGGCGTCGCTCCACGCCGCCCTGCGGATGCCCTGGTGCCCGGTCTGCGGCGGCGCCGCCGAGGCCCGGAGCTCGGAGAGCGCGGTCCGGAGCTCGGGCGCGCGCCTCGACGACGCGCGCGACCCCGCGGCGCTCCGGCAGATGCTCGCCGGCATCGTCGACACGCGCGCCGGCATCGTCCATCGCCTCACGCTGGACGCGACGAGCCCGGCGCTCGCCCCCGAGGCGTGCGTCACGGCCACGGCGTTCCTCAGCGACTACACCGATGGCTCACCGCGCCGCCGCTCGAGCGAGCCGCAGGTCGGCACCGGAAAGGGCGTCACGGCCGTCGAGGCCCTGATCAGGGCGACCGGCGAGGCCGTCGAGCGCTACTCCGCCGCGCTCGTCAACCGGAAGGAGCTCCTTCGCTCCTCGGTCGCAGGGATGAAGAGCGACTTCATCGCTCCGGAGCGCCTCTGCCTCTACAGCGAGGAGCAGTACGCAGCGCCTGGTTTCCCCTACGCGCGGGTCGACCCGACCGCGCCCATCGACTGGGCCCTCGGGCGCTGGATGGACACCGGCGCGCCCGTCTACGTGCCGGCGCTCCCGACCTACTACGGCTATTGCGCAGGGCACGACGCGCACTTCTGCCAGGTGACCTCGAACGGGCTCGCCGCGGGCGCGACGCTCGAGGGCGCGTCGATGGGGGCCGCGCTCGAGCTCATCGAGCGCGACGCCTTCATGATCTCGTGGCTCGCTCGCCGGCCCGGGCGGCGGATCTTGCCCGACGACTCGCTCGACCCCGAGCTGCACGAGGTAGCGAGGCAGCTCGAGGAGCGCGGCGCCCGGGTCGAGCTGTATCTCCTCGACGCGGGCGTCTCGGTCCCCGTGGTGATGTGCGTGGGTTACGGCGACGGCAAGCGCTGGCCTGGCGCGGTGGTGTCGATCTCCGCCCACCTGAGCCCCATCACCGCGATCAGGAAGGCGATCCTGGAGCAAGGCCAGATTGGCAATTACGTCTTCCGCATGATGACGGGCGAGGAGGTCGTGATCCCGGAGCGGCCGGAGGACGTGCGCACGCTCGAGGATCACGCCGTCTACTACGTCCCCGCGCGCCGCGCCGCGGCCTTCGCCTTCCTCCGCGAAGGAGGCACGGTCACCGCCGCCGAGCTCGAGGAGCCCGACGAGGTCTCGCTTTCCGAGCTCACCCGGCGCGTGCAAGCCGCTGGGCTGCGCATCGCGATCGTGGACGTGACGTCGCCCGACCTCGCGGCGACCCCGTTCCGTGTCGCCCGGGCCCTCGGGCCCGATTTCCAGCAGATTTATTTCGGCCACAAGCTCGCGCGGCTCGGCAATCCGCGCCTCCGCTCGATGGCCCCCCACGGGATCAACCCTGACCCTCACCCGATGGCCTGAGAGAGGACACCATGGCAAGGAGCAAAGAGGCGGACGTTGCGCGGCTCTATCATCTCCAGTCCTCCCACGTGAGGTCGCGGCCGCTGGAGCCGCCGTTCGACGGGGATCTCCAGCCGCTCCGCTTCCGGACCTACGTCGGCGCGGCGCGCACGCCGCTGCCCGGGCGCGATTTCGCGATCGACGCCCCGCTCGGCGGGGTGCTGGAGCAGCGGCGGTCACACCGGGAGTTCTCTCTCGGGCCGATGTCCATCGAGACGCTCGGGCGGCTCCTTCACGCGAGCTACGGCGTCCGCGGCGCGCGAAATGTCGACGGAGCGTGGACCTGCGATCGCCCCGCGCCCTCGGCCGGCGGCCGGTATCCGCTCGAGATCTACGTCGCGACGCAGGCCGTCGAGGGGGTCCCCGACGGCCTGTACCACTACGACGCCCAGGCGCACGAGCTCGAGCTCCGCCGGACAGGCCTCGCGCACGCAACGCTCGTGGATCTCACGGTGGGTCAGGACATGATCCTGAACACCAATGTCGTGGTCATCATCACCGCGGTGCCGTTCCGCACGATGTGGAAATACGGCCAGCGCGGATATCGATTCCTGTGGCTGGACGCAGGGCACCTGGGCCAGAACCTCTATCTCGTCGCGACGGCCATGGGCCTCGGCCCGGTGGCGATCGGCGGATTTTACGATGAGGAGCTCAAGGCCTTCCTGGCGCTGCCGGCCGAGGAAGACACGATGTACATCGTCTGCGTCGGTCAGCCCGCGCCGGCCGGGGGCCGGAGCGGGCCTTAGCGCGCCTGAACCAGAAGCGTCGGAGAGCACCATGCCCAGCATTCGACTCAGCCGCTCGGCCAGCATCACGCCCACCGACGTGGGCGTCATCCTCCGCTCCGATCTCGGCACCTTCCAGCTCACCGGCCTGGACGTGAGCGCGTTCGTCGAGCGGATGGTGCCGCTGCTCGACGGGTCGCGCGACCGGGAGGCGCTCGTCGAGGCGCTCGCGGACTACTCGCGGCAGAGCGTGACGGCGTTCCTCGACCTGCTCGAGGCGCGCGGGCTGGTCGAGCCGGTGCCCGCGGGGGCGCCGTCCGGCGAGCGCCTGCACGGGCAGCGCGAGTTCCTCCGCAAGTGGTCGTCGGCCCCGGAGCAGGCGGCGCAGCGGATCGCGAACGCGCGCGTGCTCGTGGTGGGCCTCGAGCCCTGGGGGGCCTCGGCCGCCCTGGCGCTCGCGGGGGCGGGCGTCTCCGCGCTCCGCCTGATCGACGGCGGCGCCGTCGGCACGCGCGACGTCGCGGTGGTCCGCGCGCGGGGGGAGGCGGCGCTCGGCGCGCCCCGCCGCGGCGCCGTGGCCGCGCTGATCCGCGAGCACGCGCCGCTCTGCCGGGTGGACGAGAGCTCCTCCGCCGCGCTGGAGGGGGACGGCCTCCTCTCGCCGGAGGGGCGCCCTCACCTCCTCGTCGCGGCGGTGCGCGGCGACGACGCGGAGCTGCTGGAGCGCGTCGCGCGGTTCGGCCATCGCACAGGGATCGCCACGCTCTTCTCGCACCTCGCGGGGACGACGGCCGTCCTGGGCCCGCTCGTCTTCCCGGGGAAGACGGCGTGCCGGATCTGCGCGACGACCGAGGCGCTGAGCCCCTCGCTCGCGGCGCGCTCCCTGGCCGATCCCGCGCCGCACGCCGGCACGATGGGTCAGCTGCTCGGCCACCTCGTGGCGATGGAGGCCCTCAAGGTGCTCTCGGCGTACACGCCCTCCAGGCTCGGGGGCAGGTTCCTGATCCAGGACCTCGCGACGCTCGAGACATCGCACCACACGCTCGTGAGGTTGCCCTGGTGCAAGGTGTGCGGCGAGGGATGACGCGGGGCTCTGGGTGCTCTAGCCTGCGGCCGTGAAGAGGCCTCCCCTTCCAGCCGCCTCCCGCATCGCCGACGCGCCCGCCGCCGGCGCCCATGGCCCGGGCCTCGCGCCATGATCGGTCGGACCCTCGACGACCGCTACACGATGCTCCGGCTGCTCGGCCAGGGCGGGATGGGCGCCGTCTACGAGGCCCGGCACGCGGGCACCGGCCGCCGCGTCGCGGTGAAGGTCATCCTCGGCCAGGCGGCGGACGACGAGCTCGTCCGCCGCTTCCAGCGCGAGGCGCGCGCGGTCGGCGCGGTCGAGTCGGAGCACATCGCGCAGGTGTTCGACACCGGGCGCGACCGCGAGACCGGCGCGCCGTACATCGCGATGGAGTTCCTCGAGGGCGAGGACGTGCAGGCCCTCATCGAGCGGCTCGGCCCGCTCCCTGTCGATCTCGCGCTCCGCATCGGGCTGCAGGCGTGCCTGGGGCTCGAGCGCGCGCACGAGGCCGGCATCGTCCACCGCGACATCAAGCCGGCCAACCTGTTCCTCGCGAAAAAGCAGGGCGGCCAGCGCGTGATCAAGGTGCTCGACTTCGGCGTCGCCAAGGTGACGGACAACAGCCTCGGCAACGGCGGGATGACGAAGAGCGGCGCGCTCCTCGGCTCTCCCCTCTACATGTCGCCCGAGCAGGCGCGCGGCAACGGCGCCATCGACGCGCGCTCGGACGTCTGGTCGCTCGGCATCAGCCTGTACCACGCCCTCTCGGGCCATCGGCCCAACGAGCACCTGACCGGCCTCGGAGAGCTCGTCCTGGCCATCTGCACGACCCCGGTGCGCTGGATCCAGGAGATCGCGCCCTGGGTGCCGCTGGAGATCGCCCGCGTGGTGCACCGGGCGCTGGTGATCGATCCGGCGGGCCGCACCGCGAGCGCCGGCGAGCTCGCGGCGGCGCTGCGCGCGTTCCTGCCGGGCGGCGAGGCGATCGTCGAGGCGATGCTCGTGCCGCTCGACGCCGCCACGCGCGCGTCGCGCGCGTCGTTCGGCGCCATCTCGGCCCCCCAGCACGCCTCGAGCGCGCCGTTCGGCGCTGCGCTGACCCCGCCGCGCGCGTCGGCCGCGCCCTTCGAGGCCGCGGGGCGCCCGCCGGGCGGGCAATCCGGACCGTATGCGCTGTCGGCCACGGCGCCCGCCACGAGCGTGCGGCTGTCGAGCCGCCCCGAGCGTCCGGCGTCGCGCCCGCCCGTCGCCCTGATCGCCGGCGGCGTGCTGGCCGCCGCGCTCGCTGGCGGCGCGGGCGTCTACCTCGCTGTGCGCAGCGCGCCGCCGGCCGCGCCCACGCCCTCGGCCGAGCCGGCCCCGCCAGCGCGCGCCGAGACCGAGCCGCCGCCTCCGTCCGCCGGCGTCGAGGCCAGGCCGACGCCGTCCGCCAGCGCCGAGCCGCCGCGCGCCGACACGCCCGTGGATCCGCCGGCCGCGGCCTCGTCGACGCCCGCGGCGCCGCCCTCCGCCGCGGCGACCGGACGCGCCGCCGCGTCGGCGCCGGCGAGCGCCGTCGCTCGACCGCCCGCGCCGAGGCCGCCTGCGGCCAGGCCGCCGCCCCAGAGGCCCCCGAGGAATGACGATGACGAGACATCGAGGAAATAGCCGCGTCGCGTGGTGTGTCGCCGCGCTCCTGTCGCTCTCCGCGGGTGTCGCCCGCGCGGAGCCGTCCGCGGATCAGGCGGCCGCGGCCGAGGCGCTCTTCCGCGAGGGGCGCGATCTCGTCGCGCAGGGCAAGCTCGCCGAGGCGTGCCCCAAGTTCGCGGCGAGCCAGCGGCTGGACCCGGGCTACGGCACCCAGTGGAACCTGGCGGACTGCCTCGAGCAGATCGGCCGCAGCGCGAGCGCCTGGGCGGCGTTCCGCGAGGCGGCGGACATGGCGAGCCGGGCCGGCCAGGCGGACCGCGAGGCGAAGGCGACCCGCCGCGCGGCCGATCTGGAGAAGAAGCTCGAGCGCCTCGCCATCACGGTGACCACGCCGGCGGACGGCCTCGTCGTGAAGCGCAACGGCGCGGTCCTCGACGCCGGCGCGTGGGGCGCGCCGCTCCCTGTCGATCCGGGCAAGCACCGCGTCGAGGCGACCGCGCCAGGCAAGAGGCCGTTCTCGGTCGAGGCGCAGACCGCCGGCCCCGGCCAGGTCGTCACCGTGGAGGTCCCGCCGCTCGAGGACGACCCCGCGGCGACAGCGGCGACCCCGCCGCCCGGCGCGCAGCCCGGGCCGCTCGCCGCGCCGCTCCAGCCGGCCGCTGGCGGCGACGGAGACAGCGGCGCGGGCACCCGCCGCACCCTCGCCTTCGTGGCAGGCGGCGTCGGCGTCGCCGGCGTCGTGACCGGCTCGGTCTTCGGGCTGCTCGCCAGCTCGCGGTGGAACCGGGCCCAGGACGAGCACTGCCGGACCGAGACGCTCTGCGACGCCCGCGGCGTGGCGCTGGTCGAGGACGCCAAGAGCGCCGCGAAGCTGTCCACCGCCGGCTTCATCGTCGGCGGGGTCGGGCTCGCGGCCGGCGTCGCGCTGTTCGTGACGTCGCTCGGCGACACGGAGCCCGCGGCGGCGAGGATCGTTGTCGCGCCTGCCGTCGGCACGGCCGGCGGCGAGCTGGCGATTCACGGCCGCTTCTGACGCCTGGCAGCGCCCGGCGCCGCGGCGCGCCGCGGGCGGCGGCCGGCCCCGATACGGGCCAGCCGCCGTGCCCGGGAGGGCGCGACGCGCCGCTCCCGGGCGAGCGCGCCTCACTCGTCGATCACGAACTCCACGCGGCGGTTCTTCGCCAGGCTCGCCGGGTCGGTGCCCTCGGCCACCGGCCTGTCCGACCCGAAGCCCTCGGCCGTGAGCCGGCCCGGGCTGACGCCCTTCCGGATCAGGTACTTCCGGACCGTCTCGGCGCGCTGCTCGCTCAGCTCCTGGTTCAGCTCGGGCGTGCCGGTCTCGTCGGTGTGCCCCTCCACCCGCAGCCGCTCGATCTCGGGGTTCGCCTTCATGACGAGCGCCACCTGATCCAGGGTCCTGTACGAGTCCTGCTCGAGCTCGGCCGAACCGGTCCGGAAGCGGATGGTGTCCCGGATCACAAACTGGCCCTCCTCGTACGCGACCCGCGGCTCGCCCTCGTCGGGGCAGCCGTCGTCGTCCTCGACGCCGTTGATCGTCTCCTTCTCGTCCGGGCACTCGTCGTCCGCGTTCGGCACGCCGTCGTGATCATCGTCGGCGTCCTCCTCGGGGCAGCCGTCGCTGTCGTAGTCGGCGTCGCGATCCTCCGGGACGTCGGGGCACTGATCGCGCTCGTCGTCGACGCCGTCGTGGTCCCTGTCGTGCGAGGTCGGCGTGTACTTCACGCCCGCGAACACGCGGAAGATCGGCACGCCGTAGCCGGCCAGCGCGCCGATCCCCGGGCCCGCGGTGATCTCCCACTCCTCGCTCGGGTTGATCTTCACGTAGCCGAGCGCCTCGAGCGGCGTCTCCTCCTCGTTCAGGTCGTCCGCGGCGATGCCGATGCCGCCGTTCGCCTCGGCGCCGATCTCGACCTTCCCGTCGATGCCGCCGAAGCGGTAGCCGAGCGCCGCGGCGTACGTCAGCTCGCTCGCCGCCTCGACGTTCGCGTACGTCGTCCCCTCGCGGATCGCGACGCCCGCGTTGACGCCGAACCTGAGGCCGGGCGCGAACCGGTGATCGAGCACGATGCGCGGCCAGAACACGACGTTGCGCGCGCCGCCCGCGAAGTCTCCGGTGTGCGTCGGGACGCGCAGCTCGGCCACGAGGCCGAGGCCGATGGAGTCGCGGTCGTCGAGCAGGCGCAGCTTCGGCACGAGCCGGATGTCGCCGAGGCCCGCGAACGACGGAGAGCCCTCGCCCGACTGCGCGAGGAAGAACGGGATGTCGAGGCCGATCGCGAACGGCTCGGCGATCGTGACCGACGCCATGAGATCGGCGCCCAGGCGGCCGCTCACGATCTGGCTGCGCACCTCGCCGTCGCCCGTCGCGACGATCAGCGGGTTGCGCGCGTAGTTCAGGAACAGCCCGAACGCCCATGGATCGCCGGGCTCGCGGACGCCGGAGCCCTCCGTGACGACGAAGGCGTCGTGGGTGACGGCCGGCTTGAAGCGCTCGACGTCGATGTCCGTGCTCTGCGCCGACGCGGGCGTCGCGGCGGCGAGGACCGCGCAGGCGGCGCAGGTGATGGCGGCGAGGATCGGTGCGCGCATGGTTCTCCTCTTCATCGGCTTCATCGGCCGGCTCCGGGTCCGCGGCGCGGGCGCCTCCGCAACCGGAGCGCGAGCCCGCCGGCGGCGAGCAGCGACAGGGCTCCCCCTCCGTACGGCGCGGGCCCCGCCGCGCAGGCGCAGGCGCCGCCCTGGACCGCATCACCCGGCAGGAGATCCGGTTCGCCCGGGCCGCCCGCGCCGCTCGACGCCCCGCCGTCGACGCAGCGCCCGGTCGGCGCGCAGCGCAGGCCCGCGCCGCACTCGGACGAGCCCGGCGAGCACGGGCCGCACTGCCCGCTGGCACACACGAGATCGCCGCACTGGGCGTTCGACGTGCAGGTATCCCCGGGCGTGGGGACGCACCGGTAATCCGCGGAGCAGTCCTCGTCCGCGTCGCAGTCGACATCGTCGACGCACGACACCGGCAGGATGCAGTCGCCGTCCACGCAGATGCCCCCGCCGGCGCAGTCCGCGTCGCGCGTGCAGCCGGAGGGCGGGACGATCACGTCGGGCACGCGGTCGCCGTCCGCGTCGCCGGCCACGCACGGCGCGGAGAGGCCGATGTCGAGATCGCCCGGCCCGAGCGCCGCCGCGTCGTTCACCGACCGGAAGTACAGGTTCGCCTCGCACGCCACGCCGACGCCCACGAGGTCGAGCGCGATGGATGCCTGCGCGTACCCCCGCGTCGCGTCGTTGATCAGCAGGGGGTCCATGTCCGTCCCTGCCTCGGTCGCGACCTGCGCGTCCGTCACGTCGACGGGCTCGTACCGCCCCGACGCCCCGGAGAAGGACCAGACCCTCACGAGCGTGCCGTCGCCCTTCACGCCGAGCACGACCTCGTAGCCGCCCGGCGACCCGTCGTTCGTGAACCGGTCGTCGATCCCCGCCGTCGCGGCGGTGCCGCCGGTCTGCCGGTTCCTGTCGGTGTCGATGAACACGAAGAGCGTCGCCTCCCCGCTGATCGCGGTCGTCTCCGACACGTACCCGCGCACCCAGAACCGCCCGGCGGCGGCGACCGCGTACGCGGACCGGAAGTCGATCGATCGCTCCGGCGCGTCGAAGGCCTCGCCGTCGCCCGCGACGTCCTCCTCGCCGTAGGGCCACCTCGGCTCCCCGGTCCTGTCGATCGCGACGATCTCGTCGAGCACCGGCGTCGTCCGCCCGCCCGTCCACGTCTGAGCGGACGAGCTCCTCGGAAGGAGCGCGACGCCGAGCGCCGCGCCCAAAGCCAGGGGCGCGACCCACGAGCGCCCCCGCGCGCACCCATCTTTGTGTTGTGCCATGGCGGGGAGCATCCTCGCACAGGTCGCCGCAACCCTTACAAATGAAAGGCGATTCGCGCCCAGAGTGCGCAAGGGTGCGCGCCTGCAATACCATGCATCCCCACCGTCGTTCGCGCGCGAGCGGGACGGGGGAGAAGCGCTCACCGTCGATGCGATGTCGATGCGCTCACCCTCCGTGCCGACTGGGCAGCTGATCATCGCTCCTCCCTGCCCGCGCGCACGAAGCGCGGAGAGCACGGCAGAGCACGGTAGAGCGCGATCGCGCGCGCCGGAGGCGCGGCCTCCACGCGCGGCGGCCCGGAGCGACGAGCGGCCGTGACGCGGGCGACCGAGCGCCCCTTCTTTTCATCACCGAGCGGCTCGCCGGGGCCTCCGGCGCGATCACCTGGCTTGGCCACGCGCCCGGGTTCTGTAACTGTCCCGCGGTCAGTTACGCGTCGCTGCGCCGCCGTGGGCTCGGGGGGTCCGAGCGCTGGCGCCTGGCCGCGCGAGATGAATCCCTCTTCCGATCGAAGGAACCGCGATGCACTGCACACTCCAGAAACACCGCCCCGGAGCGCTCCGTGTGGCTTGCCTGCTGCTTGGGTCGCTCGCCGCCGCGTGCTCGGGCGAGGGCCCGGCGCCGCTCGAGGGGAGCGCGTTCGACGTCGAGCGTTACGACCTCCGGGGCGAGTTCGACTGGGAGCGGAGCCGCCTCGTGGCGACGCTGGGCCTCACGCTGTCGCTCACCGGAGACGGCCCGAGGACGGTGGTCCTCGACAGCGCCGTCGCCGAGGTGAAGGAGGTCCGGCGGAAGGGCGGCGGGGCGCTCCCGCACGCGCTCGATCCGCAGCGCCAGGCGCTCGCGATCGACCTCTCGAGCGAGCCCGAGGCGATGAGCGGCGCGCCGATCGCGCTCGAGATCGACTACGAGGCGCTCTCCGGCGACGCCCTCCGCGCGGTGCCGGCGCGCATGGGCGATCCGGTCGCCGTGCGCGCCGTCTACACGGTGTCGGAGCCGCTCGGCGCGTCGCGGTGGATGCCTTGCCACAACGCGCCCTCGGACCGGGCCATCTTCTCGATCGCGATGCGCGTCGACGGCGGCGAGGCGCTGATCGCCAACGGCGATCTCGTCGGCGACGAGGATCTCGGGGCGTCGGGCCGCCTCGTCCGGTACGAGACCGCCTACACGCTGCCGCCCTACCTCATGGCGTTCGCGATCGGCGACTTCGAGGTCGAGCGCGGGACGAAGGGCGATCTCCCCATCGCTGTGTGGCATCGCCGCGGGTTGCCGGGCGATCACGGCAGGATGGTGGACGAGCTCGCGCGCGCCATCGGCCGCTTCGAGGAGCTGCTCGGGCCGTACCCCTTCGAGAAATACGCGCTCGTGCTCCTGCCGGACTTCTCCGTGGGCGGGATCGAGCACGCGAGCATCAGCTTCCAGCGCGAGGAGCGGAGCACGCAGCCCGCGCTCGCCTCGGATCTCCTGCTGACGACGCACGAGCTCTCGCACCAGTGGTTCGGCGACCTCGTGACGGTGGAGACCTGGGACGACCTCTGGATCAAGGAGGGCATGGCGACGTTGCTCGAGCAGGAGGGTGTCCGCGTCTACACGGACGAGAGCGGCGCGGGGACGCTGAACGGCGACGAGCTCGGCCCCCGGGACGGCGACGCCGTCCGCGATCCGTCGCTCGCGCCGGGCGAGAAGTACACGAGCGGCCCTTACGGCCGCGCCGCCTGGCTGCTCACCCAGATCCGCAGCCTCGCCGGCGAGGAGGCGTTCTGGTCGGCGCTCCGCGGGGTGCTCGAGGAGCGCCGGTTCGGGACCATCGGCACGGACGCGTTCCTCGACGCCTTCGCGCCGGCGCTCGGCCCGGAGGCGGCCGCGCGCGCGCGGCGCGCGGTCGTGGCCAAGGCGCTCCCGTGGCTCACGGTCGACCCCGCGCCCTCCGGCGGGGCGTTCGTGACGGTGCACGACCCGGAGGGCGCGCTCGTCGCGCCCCTGGAGCTCGCGTGGGTGGCCGGCGACGGCCCGGCCCGCGTGCAGACGCTCACGCCCGGCGAGCGCGTCGAGGTCGCGCCCGCGCGCCCGGGCGAGCTGCTCGTCGTCGATCCGCAGGACCGCCACCCCGAGTGGGTCTTCCTGAGCACCGACCGCGATCTCGAGGCCTACGCCGCGACGCTCGCCCCGCGCCGCGTCCCCGCGGGCCCCGAGGGCGTCTCGCGCTTCCTCGACGTGGGCGGCGCGCACCAGCTCGCCGCGCTCCAGGACGGCCTGCCCGAGGGGCTCGCGCCCGAGGAGTTCGAGGCGTTCGTCGAGGGCCTCGACGGCGAGGCGGCCCGGGCGGTATCGCTCGCCGCGGCGTGCGACGTCGCGTGCGCGCCGGGCCTCGACGCCGGCGTCCGCGGCGCGTGGTCGAGCGTGCTCACCGGCCTCCTCGCTGGAGCGCCTTACAGCTACGGCCTCGACTACGTCGGAAGCTACGCGTCGTGCAGCGCCGTCGTGTCCCCCGAAGCGCTGTTCGCCGAGGACTGGTCCGCGCTCGAGACCGGGCTCGCCTCGGGCGGCGTCTCCGACGTGCGGCTCCAGTACCTGTCCAAGTTCAAGCTGCCGCCCGAGGCGGCGCTCCGCGCGTGGGGCAGGGTCGCGACGATGGCGAGCTCGGTGCGCGCGCGCGTGCTCGCGATCCGGCACCTCGCGACGTACGTGGACGGGCTCGACCCGGCTGCCCTCTCGGACTTTCGCGCCTTCTTCGCCGGCGTGCTCGGCGCGACCGATGTCGCCGACGTCCTCGCCGCGGATCTCCGCGCCGTGGTGGCCTCCGCCGCGCCCACGGCGGCCGGCAACCAGGGAGCCCTGGACGGCCTCGCCCGGGTGCTCCGCTCGCCCGCGGCCCGCTCGGCCCACCCCGCCGCCGTCTGCGCGGCGTTCACGTTGACGAGGGGTGACGAGCAGGCTTTCCGCCGCTTCGCCGCGGGGATCGAGGGCGCCGGCGTGACGGACACCACCGCCGATCTGCTGCGCTCTCCCGTCCATTGCCTCTGACGCGCGCTCGCCACGACATCCCATCTCCCCCCGCCGGCCTCGCTCCGTGGCGAGGCCGGCCCTCTGCGCGGTAACCGAACGCTGCTATGCTCCGCTGCCCATGTCGGAGCTCGTCCAACTTCTTCGCCAGAACGCCCCGATAGCTCGCATCGCCGAGCACCTCGATGGCCTGACGCACGAGGAGCGCCGCAGCGCCCTGTCGACCACGACGCGCGCGGATCAGCGGGCGCTCTATGCCGCCGCGAGCCACGCCCCCCCGCTCACGCTCGACTTCTTCGTCCCGGACGGCACCCCGCGCCGCGTGGCGGTTCGTCACGAGGGCAGGAACAGCCTTCCTCTCCCGTCCACATTCCGTTTCTTCGAGAAGCGTTTTGCCTTGCCCGAGGACGGCAGCGCGCGGCTCTTCGGTTACAACGAGGGTTCCACGCGTCCCTGGATTGGCCCGGGTTTCTTCGTCGCGGTCCCGACGGCCGGCAATCCTGCGTGGCAGGAGCGTGGCGCCATCGTGATCGACTACTTCCAGGTCCCTGACGGCCCTGTACCTGACGGCTGGCCCCGGGTCGTCCCCAACAGCAAAGGACTCCAGTTCTTCGTCTACAACGGAACCCGTGATTTCATGCGTCGGGTCTCGAAGGACGTGTCCATCGGCGCGGCGTTCAAGGGCGAGCGTTCGCTCGACCATTACTTCACGCTCTGCCGCTCGCCGTCCGCGTAGAACGCCGATCAGCTTGGCAAGCATAAAATGGGACGCCAGAAGACGCCAAAACACGCCAGAAGACGCCAAGAAAACAATAAATTCTGGCGTCTTCTGGCGTGTTTTGGCGTCTTCTGGCGTCCCAACTTCTCGCTGTTTGCGTGCGGCTTCAACCCGTTTGTCGCGCTAGCCGTTCCTCTCCAATCGTAATTCGCCCCCTTTCCCCACCGAGGACGCCTCGCCCCCTAGTTTGGCTGGGGCCCCCCGCCCAGCCGCGCCAGCATCCCCTTTCGCAGGAGCCCCACCTTGTTCCGCATCGCGGTCACCTGTTGCCGCATCCCGTCCGCCTGCTCCGCGAGGTCGACGATCCCCGCGGCCGTCGCCGCCTGGGCGAGGGCGCGCGCCTCGTCGGCGAGGCGCCCCATGCGCCCTTCCACCTCGTCCATCGCCGCCACCACCTCGTGGATCTGCTCCGGCGTCGTCGCCTCCCGCTGGCGCGCCGCGGTCTCCTGAACCAGCTGGTTGATGCTCCGCCCCTCCTCCCCGAGCGCCGCGAAGCGCTGGAACAGCTCCCCGAGCTGCTCCGCCCGCCGCTTGATCTCCTCGCCGCGCGCCGCGAGCGCCGTGGCGGTCGCCTCGTGGCGATCCCGCGCCGCCGCGATCGCCGCGATGAGCGACCCGAGCGCCATGCTCACCCGCTGCTGCGCCTCGGCCGCCTCGGTCGTCGACTTCGCCGCGCGCTCGATCCCCTTGCGGGTGTCGAGAGAAAGCCGCCGCGCCGACTCCGCGAGCTCCTCGAAGCGGACGAGCTCGCGCTCGAGCGCATGCGCCGCTTCCGCGAGCTCGCCCCCGCCCTTGCCGTGATCGTCCTTCCCGCCCCCACGGCCGTTCTTCTCGCGCTTGTTCACGTCACACTCCCTGCGCTGCCTGTCCACCTCCTGGGAGGCCCCGCCGTTTCGCCTGCAAGCGATGTTCGGACCGGTGTACTGTATCAAAACGGCGGCCCGTACGTCGGACGCACCTCGGAGGAACGGATGCGAAGCGCGTGGCTCGTCCTCGTCGGAGTTCATGCCCTGCTGGGCTGCGGGGCTGCGCCGCGGAGAGAGCCTGCCGCCGACGCCGACCCCACGCACGCCAGGGTCGCCGCCCCGAGCGCCGTCCCGGAGGGCTCGACCCGCGAGGCGCGCGCCACCCTGCGCTCGCCCGAGGAGAAGGAGCGCGCCGCCCTGCGCCCGCCCAGGAGCACGCGCGCCCGCGACACCGCGCCCGAGGCCCCCAAGCCGCGCGCCCCGATCCCGCTGTCCGACAAGGCGAGCACGCCTGTCCGCTCCGCTGGGAACGCCCGACCGCCCGTGAAGGAGCGCGCCCCGATCCCGCTGCCCGGGAAAGGCAGCGCCGCGCGCTCGATCGAGGCCGACTGCAAGGCGCTCGGCCCGGAGGTCCAGAAAGCCTCGCGGATGATCGAGGTGCTCCGGCAATCCGACCTGAACACGCCGCCCGACGTGCTCGGAAGGATCGCGGATCGGCTCGACCTCTGGGCCCGCGCGGCCGCGGTCCAGGCCTCCGATCCGGAGCTCGCCCAGGGCGCCAAGGACATCCGGGAGAGCTTCGCCCGGACCGGCGCCGCGGCCCGCAAGCTCCAGGCGTCGCTCGGCGCTCACGACCGCAAGAAGGCAGGTGTCGCCCGCGCCGGCCTGGAGAGGGAGCTCGACCAGGACGCCAAGGCCGTGAGGGGCATCGCCGCCCGTTGCAAGAGCAACCCCTATGACCCGATCAAGGGCAAAGCCCACATCCCGCCTCACGTCGTGCGGAGCGTCGTCCAGGAGCGCTTCGGCGAGATGCGCGCTTGCTTTGAAAAGGGCCTTCGCCTGAACCCCAAGCTCCAAGGGCGCCTGCCCGTACACCTCGTCGTCGATGGCGAAGGGAAGGTCACCTACGCGGGTGACGCCGACCGCCCGCCCGAGGACGCGCCGCTCCTCATTGCGCTGCCCTCGCCCGGCGCGACGCCGCCGTCGTCGCCCGCTCCCCCGCTCCGCGACGCCAAGGTCGTCGGCTGCGTGCTCGACGTCTTCCGCGGCCTCCGATTCCCCTCCGCCGCAGACCGCAAGAGCGTTGCCACGGTGGTCTATCCCGTCGTCTTCGGTGTGGACGACAACCGCTCTCCAGCGACCTCCTCCAGGTGACGCAGAGCGCAATCGCGGCGGCGAGGCGCTGGCCGCTTGCCGTCCGGGCGAGGCCGACGCCAAGCACGCTCAGCCTCACTTGCGCCGCTTGCAAAGTTATTTCCTTCTCAGGGGCCTGAGGGTAAGCATTCCGCCGATGAAGCTCTCGCTCACCGAGCTCCAGGACATCCGCCGCACGCTCGCGGCGCGCGTCGTCTTCGGCCTCTCCACGCCCGGCACCGAGATCGCCGCGCTCCCTGCCTATCTCGCGCCGCCGCCGGGAGGGATGATGGGCCGCGCCGTGGTGGTCGACGCCGGCGGCACGAACCTGCGCGCCGCCATCGTGGAGCTCTTGCCGGGAGGCCAGTCGCGCATCGTCGCCGGGCCCGTGCCTGCGAAGTTCCCGGGCGGGCCGGAGATCACGGGCGACGCCTTCTTCGACGTGCAGGCGGAGCTGGTCGAGCGCCTGGGCGCCGTGCACGGCCTGCCGGTGGGGTACTGCTTCTCGTATCCGTCGGAGACGCTGCCGTCGCTCGACGCGCGGCTGCTCCGCTGGACCAAGGGCGTCCAGGTCGCCGGGGTCGAGGGCACCAGCGTGGGCGAGCGGCTCGGCCGGGCGCTCGGCGCGCGGAGGCTCCGGCCCGGTCCGGTCCGGGTGCTGAACGACACGGTGGCGAGCCTGCTCGGGGGTGCCTTCGCGCACGGCGGGTCGCAGCCCGCGGCGTTCATCGGGCTCATCGTGGGGACGGGGACCAACATGGCCACGTTCCTCCCCGCCGGCCGGATCCCGAAGCTCAAGACGGGTCACTTCGTCGCGCCGATGGCGGTCAACCTCGAGAACGGAAACTTCAACCCTCCGCACCTCCAGCCGTTCGACGCGGAGCTCGACGCGAGCTCCGAGAACCCCGGCGCGCAGCGGTTCGAGAAGGCGGTGTCCGGGGCCTACCTGCCCCGGCTCTTCGGGCGGCTGTGTCCGGACCATGCTCCGCTGACGAGCTCCGCGGATCTCGTGCGGCTCCGCGACGAGGGCACGGACGAGGCGCGGCGGGTGGCTGGCGACCTGCTCCAGCGCTCGGCCGACCTCGTGGCGGCGGGGCTCGCGGCCGTCACCGACGTGCTCGACAGCCCTCCTGGGGTCGGCATCCTCGCGGAGGGCAGCCTCTTCTGGGGCGATCCCCGCTATGCGCCGCGGGTGCAGGAGACGCTGCGCGCCCTCGTCGGCTCCCAGGTCGAGCCCCGGATCGCCCGGCTCGAGCACGTCAACCTCATCGGGTCGGCCTGCGCCGCGCTGTTCGCCTGAGCTGCCGCGCGCCGCTTCCCCTCGCCGCTCGCTGCGCCGCGCCGGGGGCGCCGGCGTCCGCCTGGCCGTGCAGCGTCCCCGTGGGGGGTCCGAGGCGGCAGGATCACACATTTCTGGCCGAATCCGTTTTTTGCGACCACCATGACGCAGCGTTGACCCCATGGGAGGAGCTCGTCCGGTGATGTGTGAAACAACAGCGCGCTTCGGCTCGACCGGACCGGTCGGGCGGGTGGGGCGCTTCCGGTCGTCGCGGGCGGGCCCCGGTGGCCGGAATGGCTATTGTCTTTAGAGAGATGCTCCCGTCGAACCGCAGACTCGCGTTCCGCAGGCAGCCTCACCTGCTCGACGACACCGGGAGCGTCGGCGTGTGGATCACGCAGCCGGCGGGCATGGTCGTCCAGCTCTTGCGGGAGACGGTGGCGACCGGTGAGGCCGCGCGGTTCATCTCGGTCGACGCGTACCAGAAGCTCGTGGGCGTCATGCGCCCGGGGGAGCGGGCGTTCTTCATCTACGACATGACGCTCATGGTGCGGTACGAGAGCGAGGCGCGCATGATCCTGACCCAGTGGGGTCTCAACGTGCGCGACAAGATCGAGCACATCGTCGTCCGCCCGCCCCCGGAGATGAACAAGCTCGGGCGCATGGGGATCCAGACGATCGCGGCGGCGATGAGCCTGGCGGGGGTGCAGCTCGACATCGTCGACGACATCGAGCCGTTCCTGCGCGAGCAGAACCTGCGGCCGCGGATCAGCCTCACCTGAGACGAGGGACGGGAGTCGCGCGGGGCGTCAGTGCCCACCGCCGGTGCCCTTGATGTCCAGCTGAGGACGGGAGGGGTGCGGCCAGTCGAGGTGGAAGAACTTGCCGCGCGGCTGATCCGTGCGCTCGTAGGTGTGCGCCCCGAAGTAGTCTCGCTGCGCCTGCAACAGGTTTGCAGGCAGGTGAGCCGCACGGTACCCATCGTAATACGACAGGGCCGACATGAACGCAGGCGCCCAGACGCCGTTCTGCGCCGCGATCGACACCACCTTGCGCCAGTTCGCCTGCCCCTGCTTGATCTGATCGTTGAAGTACGGATCGAGCAGCAGGTTCGTCAGGCCAGGATTGCGCGTGTACGCCTCCGTGATCTTCTGGAGGAAGCGCGCGCGGATGATGCAGCCGCCGCGCCAGATGCTCGCGATCGTGCCGAAATCAAGCGTCCACTTGTACTCCGCCTGCGCCGCCGCCATGAGCTGGAAGCCCTGCGCGTAGGCGCAGATCTTCGAGCAATACAGCGCGTCGCGGATCGCCGTGATCGTCCCCTGCCGGTCCGCGACCGGGGTCGGGGTCGGGCCAGAGAGGTGCTTCGAGGCCTCGACGCGCTCGTCCTTCAGCGCAGAGAGGCAACGCGCGAACACCGCCTCCGCGATGGCGTTCGCAGGGATTCCCATGTCGAGCGCGTTGCTGCTCGTCCACTTGCCCGTGCCCTTCTGCCCCGCCGTGTCGAGGACGAAATCGACGAACGGCTTGTCCTTCTGGACAGGGTCCTTCTGCTGGAGGATATCGGCGGTGATCTGGATGAGGTACGAGTCGAGATCTCCGCTGTTCCACTCGGAGAAGACCCGGGACATCTCGTCCTTCGACATCCCGAGCAGCCCGTCGAGGAGCGTGTACGCCTCGCAGATGAGCTGCATGTCGATGTACTCGATGCCGTTGTGGACCATCTTCACGTAGTGGCCCGCGCCGTTCGGCCCGATGTACGCCGTGCAGGGGACCCCGCCCTCCACCGGCTTGCCGGGGGACGCGCCCTCGATCGGCTTGCCGGTCGCCGGATCGACCTTGGCGGCGATCGCGCGCCAGATCGGCTCCAGGTGCTGCCAGGACGCGGGATCGCCGCCGGGCATCAGCGAGGGGCCGAAGCGCGCCCCCACCTCGCCGCCGGAGACGCCCGAGCCGAAGAACTTGCACTGCTTCGCGTACTCCTGCTCCCGGCGGATCGTGTCGGTCCAGAGCGAGTTGCCCAGATCGACGACGATATCGTCCGGCTCCACGCCCGCCTCGATGAGCTGCTTGACCACCATGTCCACCGGCGGACCGGCCTTGACCAGGATCACCGCCTTGCGCGGCTTCTTCAGCGCGCGGACGAAGTCCTTCAGCGTCTCGCAGCAGACCAGGCCGCCGGGCGTGCTCGGGTTCCTCGCGACGAAGTCCTTCGCGACCTGCACCGTGCGGTTGTACACGGCCACCTTGAACCCGTGGTCGGCCATGTTGAGCGCGACGTTCTCGCCCATGACGGCCAGCCCGATCATGCCGATGTCGCAGCTGGATGTGGCATCATTCATCCCGGTTCTTCTCCTTCACACGTGGCTCGTTCGCCGCCAGCGACCGCTGTGCTGCGCGGCCAGGACGGCGGGTCAGCAAGCCGCGAGCCGCGAATCGCAGGCCGCAGGCCCGCGCTCCGTCGATCTCGCTGGGTCGGCTGGGAGCCACGGGCGCGCATTCTGAGCAGGCCGGCGGCGCGGCGTCCAGTGCGCTCGCACGCCATGGTAGGCTCTCGCCGATGCGACCGGGCCCGGCGCTCGCAGGCCTCCTGCTCCTCGCCTCCGCAGCAGCCTCGGCCTGCGGGCCCGCCACGTACAACGCCCGCGCCGCCCGCGCCTTCGCGAACGAGGACGCCCGCCGCGCCATCATCGACGATCGCGCCGCGGATCTGGAGCGAGCGGCCTGGCTCGCCGACGAGGTCCTCTCGAGCACCCCGTACTCCCCGGGGGACGCGTGGATCGCGGCGCTCCGCCTCGACGACGACGAGGGCGAGCGGCTCCGCGCGCGCCTCGAGAAGACGCCCCCCTACGACGGAGAGCACGAGGTGCCGCTCGCCAAGCTCTACCGCGCGAAGCTCGACGAGGCGCTCGCCCGCGCGCCTCTTCGACGACGCGCGCGCGGCGAGCGCGGCGCGCCGCCCGCGTTCGAGCGCCTCTTCGACGCGCTCGCGGCGCTCGCGGCGCCGTCGCGCGAGGCGAGCGCCGTGAGCCGCCTGCCGGCCGCGTGGCAGGCGCTCGCCGAGCACGCGCGGGCGCTCGCCGCCGAGGAGCGGAACGTCGAGCGGCTCTCGGCCGGGAGGCCCCTCGGCGCCCCCGACACGCCCGAGATCGCCGCCGCGAAGGCGAGGGCCGGCGCGCGGCGGCGGGCGCTCGCCGGAGCGCAGCGGGACGTCGCGCTCGCCGCCGCCGCGCTCCGCGCGGCGAGCGCGGGGCAGGAGCCCGCCCGGACGATCGCGCGCGACGCCCTCCATGTGCTGTCGTTCGTCCTGCGGATGCACATCGAGTCGCTCGCCGTGGCGCCGTACGTCGTGAAGCAAGCCCGGCGGGTGGCGCGGGACGAGCCCGGCTACAGGGCCGCCGTGGCGCGCGCGGAGGCGATCGCCAGGGTGCTCGAGGAGCAGCGCGCGGCGCTCTCCGCCTGCGCCGAGGCGCTCTCCGCGCCGGCGCAGACGCCGCTCGAGGACACGGCGGGCTTCGAGGCGCAGGAGGGCTTTCTCGAGCAGGGCCGGGCGATCAGCCTCGACGCCGTCCACCTGAAGCTGAAGGGCGACGTCGAGCTCCTGTTCTTCCACCAGCTCGCGAGCGCGGGCTCCTCCGGCGGCGTCAACGATTACCGGGGCAGGACGCGGCGGCTCGCCTACGACGTCGATCCGGTGTTCATGGTCGGCGGCCGGGCGCTGCTCACGTACGACTTCGACCACGCGCGCGACGCCGCGCGCCTCAACGCCGGCTTCAAGACCGACCGGCTGTTCTCGTCGGGCGGCGACATCCAGTACGACGGCTCGCTCGGCAGGCTCCTCGGGCTGAACGGCCTCGCGAGCGACGTCTTCGACATCGGCGCCGACCTCGCCGGCGTGAGCACGAGCCTCAAGATCGCGCGCTTCACCGCAGGGAACGTGACCGAGCTCGCCGTCGATCCGGCGACCGACCGCGACGCCGGCGCCGTCGCCAGCGCGCCCTTCCAGCTCTTGCTCCGCCAGATCGACGTCGGCTTCGACGTGACGAAGCTCTTCCCGGAGGCCGCGGACGACCTCTACCTCGAGGAGCTGCTCGCGGGCTTCAGGTACATCGACTACAAGCTCCCGCGCATCTTCTATGCGCTCCGCGAGCGGGACCCGGGCGAGGGCGACGTCTACGTCTTCGAGCGGCAAAGCCCCGCCCAGAGCGTGACGTCGCGGTTCTACCAGGGCGGCTTCAGCGTGCGGATGGGCAACGGCGAGTGGCCGCGGCTCGCGCCGTTCGGCGATCTCGGCCTCTACGGCGGCGCCGGCCCGGTGCGCTACGCCTTCTCCGCGGATCCCGCGGTCCCCGGCGCCCCGCGCGAGGTCGACGAGGCGACGATGATCGCGCTCTCCGGCAACGTGTCGGTGGGGCTCCGGCTCCGCTTGACTTCGTACCTCAGCCGGCTCCGCCTGCTCACCGAGCTGTCCTACAACGTGGAGGCGATCGGCCAGGGTATCATATCCAGCATCCGCGCGACCAGACGCGGAGACGAGACGATCTACACGATCGGTCGCAAGCTCGATATCGGCGGGTTCGACGTGTTCCACGGGCCCCGGCTGCTCGCGGTGCTCGTGCTCTGACGGGACAGGCGGCGCCCCGCGCTCCGCCCGTGCATCGGACGATGTCGATGTGTCTGTCGTGAAAAACGATCAGAACGGACGGGCGCCGCATCCGCCTCATCCGCCGCTTCACCGCTGCAGAGCCCCGTAAGCCACGGAATCACGGGATCTTCTCGCGACGACCTGCGACGACGGTCGGGGCCCCGCGCGAACGGCGCCAATCAGCGCAGGGCACATACCTGGTGCGCAGACCTAACGAACGCGCCCTACATCGGGGAGTTTCATGTGGGGAGTCTTACGGCCCACAAGTTTGTAAGGTCTGCAAGTTAACGAGTGCGGTCGTCCGACCAGGTGGTGTAACCTCGTTCGACGCGGGTGAGACTATGTCGCTGAACTTCAACGAGGGGATGCTGTTCGCTGGTAGGTACCGCGTCGTGCGCAGCATCGCGACGGGTGCGATGGGGGCGGTCTACGAGGTCGTCCACGTCGAGACGGATCGGCGGCGGGCGCTCAAGGTCATGCACCCGCACCTCGCCGAGAACCCCGAGTTCCACGCGCGGTTCAAGCTCGAGGCGCGCATCGCCGCGCGCATAGCGACCGAGCACATCGTCGAGGTGTTCGACGCCGGGATCGACCTGGACACCGGCATGCCGTTCCTCGTGATGGAGCTGCTCCGCGGCGAGGAGCTCAGCAAGCGCATCCGCCGCGGCGGGCGCCTGCCGCCGGAGAACGCCATCGCCTACCTGCGCCAGACGGCGCACGCCCTGGACAAAACGCACGCGGCCGGCGTGGTCCACCGCGATCTGAAGCCCGCGAACCTCTTCCTCGCGGCGAGCGACGACGACGACGAGATCCGGATCAAGGTGCTTGACTTCGGCATCGCAAAGCTGGTCGCCGAGACGGCGGTCGAAGGGGCGAACACCGCCGCCCTCGGGACGCCGCTCTACATGGCGCCCGAGCAGTTCAGCGGCGAGACGATCACGCGGGCGGTCGATCTCTTCGCGCTCGGCATGATCGCGTACACGACCCTCGTCGGCAAGGCCTACTGGCTGAACGACATGCGCGAGTACAGTAACTCGCTGGCGTTCGCGGTGATCGCGATGCACGGCCCGCAGGAGCCCCCTTCCGTGCGCGCGGAGAAGGAGGGGGTGAAGCTGCCCCCGGGCTTCGACGCGTGGTTCGCGAAGGCGACGGCGCGCGACCCCGGGACGCGCTTCCCGACCGCTTCGTCCACGGTGGAGGCGCTCGCCGAGGTCTTCGACATCGCCCCCATGACGGTCAGGTCGTCGCGCCTGGCCGTGCTGGAGACGCCGTTCCCGCGGATGAGCCCTGCCAGCCAGGGGCCCGCGTCGTCGATGCCCGTGGCCGCCCAGTCGTCCAGCACGGGCGTGGAGACCCGGGTCGGCACCGGCACCGGCGCCGGCACCACCGCGGGGCCGCGGAGCCGATCCGCGCTGGCCGTCGCGGCCATCGCGCTGGTCGGCGGCAGCGCCATCGCCCTCGCCGCGTTCAGCAGGGGCGGGTCCCCGGCCCCCGGCCCCGCCGAGCACGCGCAGGCGGCGCAGGCGGCGGCCGTCGCGCCGCCCTCCACGCCGCCGGATGCCGCTCCGGGCGCCGCCCGTCCCGAGGCGGCCGGCACGCCCAGCTCGACCGACCTCGCGGCGCCAGCGAGCTCCGCCTCCGCGCCGCCAGCGAGCTCCGCCTCCGCGCCGCCCGCGAGCTCCGCCTCCGCGCCGCCCGCGGACGGCGGCCTGGCCATCGATCCCGAAGTGCTGGCGAACGCAAAGGCCTCGCCGGCGCCGCGCGCCCCGGCGCCGCCGCGCACCCCGGCGCCGCCGCCCGGCGCCTGGCGCAAGATCGCGCCGGCCGCCTCCTCCCCCGCCGCCCCCACGGCGAAGCCCCGGGAGTCGCTCTACGGGGCAGACTGAGCGCGGCCCCACAACGCGCTGATTTTTTGCCTGGGGCGGTCCCAAAGGAGGTATCTCATGTTACCTCCGATGCGAACCTTCTGGCCCGGGTCCGTCTTGATCGGACTCCTGTGCATTGCTGTCACCGCGCCGGCGAACGCGCAGCCTGACGCCGTGGCCGTGGCCGAGTCGCTCTTCAACCGCGGCCTCGCGGACATGCTGGCGGGGAAGTACCAGACCGGCTGCCCTGCCCTCACCGAGAGCTACCGGCTCGATCCTCGCGCAGGGCGGCTGTTCACGCTCGCCGAGTGCGAGGCCAAGTGGGGGCGCACCGCGACAGCGGTCGCGCGCTACAACGACTTCCTTTCGTTCTACTCCCGCCTGTCCGAGTCCGAGCAGCTCAAGCAGTACGATCGCTACAAGCTCGTGCTCGAGCAGCGCGACGCGCTCGTGCCGCTCGTGCCACAGCTCACGCTGTCGCTGCCGGCCGACGCGCCCGCCGGGACGCTGGTCCAGCGCGACGGCATCACGCTGGAGGGGCCTTCGCTCGGGATCGCGCTCCCCGTCAACCCGGGCGAGCACGTCGTGACGACGAGGGCGCCCGGCGGGCCCACGCACGAGGTGCGGTTCACGATCGAGAAGTCGGAGCAGAAGACGATCGAGCTCGAGGTGAAGCTCCCCGAGGCGCCGCCCGCGACGCCGGCGGATCAGCCGCCCACCCATCAGTCCGCCCTGCCGCCGTCGCAGCGCGACGAGGGCGCGTCGCGGACGCCGGCGCCGGCCGGGACCAGCGGCCGGCGCGTGCTGGCGTACGTGGCGGGCGGGCTCGGCCTGGGCGGGCTGATCGCCGGGGGCGTGACGGGAGCGATGGCGCTCAGCGAGAGCCGCCTCGCGGAGGAGGACTGCGACGACGTCGGCTCCGGCAGGGCGGTATGCAAGACCGCCGAAGGGAAGGCCGCTGGAAAGCGCGCGAAGGACCTGGGGCTCGTGAGCACGATCGGCTTCGGCGCCGGGGCGGCGCTGGCCGGCACGGCGCTCGTGCTCTTCCTGACGGAGCCCTCCTCGTCCGGTTCGCAGGCCAGCGCGACCACCGGCGCGCAGGCCGGCGCCGCGCCCCGCCACCCCGCAGGCGCGGTGAGCTGGTCGCTGCTCGCGGGACCGACCGGCGGCGGCGTCGTGGTGCGCAGCCAGTGGTGAACCAGCCCGCGCCCTGGCGGGTGAGGCGGGGAGGAAAGGGCAACTCATGATCACGAAGACCACGATGGCCATGTTCGCGGTCGCAGCCTCCGGTCTGCTCGCAGGCTGCACGGAGACGCTCGACTCGCAGCAGATCAAGACCGGGGGGATCTCGGCGACCCTGGAGGCGATCGCCGAGAGCGCGTCGTCCACGACCCTGCGGGCCACCCTCAAGGCCGGCGGCGACGAGAGCAACACGTACATCATCCTGAGCGCGGGAGATCGGATCTCGGCGACCGTGGACGGCGAGGCGGTCGCGATGTCCGCCGAGAGCGATGGCGTCTACGAGGCCGCCGTCAACGTCGGCGCGGGAGGCACCGAGATCAAGGTGCTCCTGGACCGCGACGACGAGGGCGACGACGACGCGACGAACAACGTGGGGACGCTCCCCGAGCCGTTCGACCTCGAGGCGCTGCCCAGAGAGCCAGTCCCGCGCGGCGAGGACCTCACGATCGCCTGGGCGCCGAGCGCGTCCGGGGACGACATGGTGATCGACGTGAAGGGCGACTGCATCTTCTCCAAGACGTTCGATGTGGGGGGCGACCCGGGGACGTACACCATCGACGCGGGCGAGCTGGAGGCGACCAGCTCGCGGGAGCCCGAGAGCTGCGACGTGGACGTCGTGATCCGCCGCTCGCGCAACGGCACGACGGACAACAACCTGGACCCGGAGAGCTCGTTCGAGCTGAGCCAGGTCCGGGGAGGCCGCTTCACCTCGGCCCCCTGAGGCTCAGCCGAACAGCGCGGCGTAGTCGTCCTCGCGGAAGCCCACGAGCACCCGGTTTCCCTTCACCAGCACAGGCCGCTTCACGAGCTTCCCGTCCTCGGTGAGCCACCGCGTGACGTCGTCGTCGCTCGCGGCGTCCACCCGCGCCTTGCCGAGCGCGCGGTAGCTCTGCCCGCTCGTGTTGAGCCACCGGCGCACCGAGAGCCCGCTCGCTGGGACCCACCGGGCGAGCTCTGCAGCCGTCGGCGGCTCATCGACGATGGGGCGCACGGCGACGTCGACGCCGCGCTCGCCGAGCCACTTCAGCGCTCGCTTGCAGGTGCTGCAGCCGGCATAAGAGAGGATCTGGACCTTGCTCATGCCGCGCCTTCTGCCCCCTCGACCGCGCGACATCAAGCCCGGATGAGCATGAAAAAGGAGATGGAAAGCGCGCGCATAGCAGGAGAGAAAAAAAGGGGCTCCTGTGCAATGCGCCCGGAATGCGCCTGGAATGCGCCCGGAGACGAGCAATTCACCGATTGACCGCGGTCGGTGCATGGCGCGCGCCGGCGCCGACGGCGGCGGACGAAATGCCGCATCGCGCGACGGGCCGTCTGGTATAGGGGGCGCGGAAAGGAGCCGCCCCCAGCGGCAGCGCGCCTCGTGATCCGTCTCGACTCCATCAGCAAGCAGCACGGCAAGCAGATCCTCTTCCTCGAGGCCTCCGCCGCGGTGAACCGCGGCGAGAAGGTCGGCCTGGTGGGGCCCAACGGCTCGGGCAAGACGACCATCTTCCGGATGATCACCAAGGAGGAGGCGCCCGACGGCGGCCAGGTCGCCATCGATCGCGGCGTCACCGTCGGCTACTTCAGCCAGGACGTCGGCGAGATGAAGGGCAGGAGCGCCGTCGCCGAGACCATGGACGGCGCCGGCCCGGTCTCCGACGTCGCCGCGGAGCTCCGCGAGCTCGAGGCCGCGCTCGCCGACCCCGAGCGGATGGATGAGATGGAGAGCTTGATCGAGCGCTTCGGGCAGGCCCAGGCCCGCTACGAAGAGCTCGGCGGCTACGCGCTCGACGCCAAGGCGCGCGAGATCCTCGCCGGGCTCGGCTTCAGCCAGGCCATGATGGACGGCGACGTGGGCGCCCTCTCGGGCGGGTGGAAGATGCGCGTCGCGCTCGCCCGCATCCTCCTCATGAGGCCCGACGCGCTCCTGCTCGACGAGCCGACCAACCACCTCGACATCGAGTCGATCATCTGGCTCGAAGGGTACCTGAAGCAGTATGCAGGGGCGCTCGTCATGACCTCGCACGACCGAGAGTTCATGAACCGCATCGTCACCAAGATCATCGAGATCGACGGCGGCGAGCTCACCAGCTACTCCGGCAACTACGAGTTCTACGAGCAGCAGCGCGCCATCAACGAGCAGCAGGCCGAGGCGCAGTACGAGCGCCAGCAGGCGATGCTCGCGAAGGAGATGCGCTTCATCGAGCGCTTCAAGGCCCAGGCCGCCAAGGCGGCGCAGGTCCAGTCGCGCGTGAAGAAGCTGGAGAAGATCGACAAGGTCGAGCCGCCGAAGCGCAGGAGGACGATCCGCTTCGAGTTCAAGCCCGCGCCGCGCTCGGGCGACGACGTGGCGCGGCTCAGCGGGGTGAAGAAGTCGTACGGAGGGCGCTCCATCTACGACGGATTCGACCTCCTGATCCGACGCCGCGAGCGCTGGTGTGTGATGGGCGTCAACGGCGCCGGCAAATCCACCCTCCTCAAGCTCGTCGCGGGGGCCTCCGCCCCGGACGCAGGCGGCGTGAACGTCGGCGCGAGCGTGAAGCTGGGGTATTTCGCGCAGCACGCGATGGAGCTCCTCGACCCGACCCGCTCCGTCTGGGAGTCCATCGTGGCGAGCTTCCCCCAGGCCTCGATCGGCTCGCTCCGCACGCTCGCCGGCGCGTTCGGCTTCTCCGGCGACGACATCGACAAGCCCTGTCGCATCCTGTCCGGCGGCGAGAAGGCGCGCCTCGTGCTCGCGATCATGCTCTATGATCCGCCGAACTTCCTCGTGCTCGACGAGCCGACGAACCACCTCGACATGGCGACCAAGGAGATGCTCGTCGAGGCGCTCTCCTCGTTCGAGGGCACCATGCTTTTCGTCTCGCACGATCGCCGCTTCCTGGCCGCGCTGTCCAACCGCGTCCTGGAGCTCCTGCCCGACGGGCCGCGCGTGTATGGCGGGGGATACCTGGAGTATGTCGCCCAGAGCGGACACGAGGCGCCAGGCATCCGGAGCTGACCCGCGCCGACGTCGCGCGTCGCGCGCGGCGAGCAAGCTCCGCCCGGGAGCGGCGCTCTCTCGTCGATTTCGTCGATTCGAGTCGGTGCTAGGTGAACACGCGCTCAAGGATTCGCGCTATCGTGAGGTCCCCGATGGATCTGCTCGGTAGACCGAACCCAAAGCGGCTCTCCGACTTCATCCAGCGCCACCACGACGCGCTCCTGGATGCCTGGAAGTACCGAGTCCAGGCGCTCAGCCCGGCGCGGCGGCTGCCGGCGCCGAGGCCGACCGAGCACCTGCCGGACATCCTCGCCTACATCGCCGAGGGCACGCGCGGCGCGGGCACGGCGGCGGCGGTCGACCGGAAGCACCGGGGGCTCCCTGGGCTCCACGCGTTGAGCCGGCTCGCCCACGGGTACGATCTCGCCGACGTCGTGATGGAGTACGCGGCGCTCCGCGCCGTGATCCTGGAGCTCTGGGAGCGGGACGGCGGCGACGGGGGGCGTGAGCTCATCCAGCTGAACGGGACGATCGACGAGGCGATCGCCGACGCGGTGTCCCGTTACCAGGCGGCGCGCGTGCGCCTGCTCCAGGCGCTCGACGCCATCTCGACGGCCGCGCTCGGAAGCAGCGATCTGGACACCTTCCTGAAGGCGCTCCTCCGCGCCACCCGGGAGGCGGCGGCCGCCGTGGACGTGGCGCTCGTCCTGCTCGGGGACGGTGACGCCCTCGAGGTCCACGCGACCGCGGGCATCGACGACGGGCCGCTGCCCGGGCCCCCGCTCGAGGCGGCGCGGGAGTTCGCCCGCGCGGTCCTCGCGCTGCGCGGGCCCACGTCGCTCGACGCCGCGGCCGGCGGCTTGCCCGTGACCGCGCGGGAGATCCGGGCGAGGGGGCTGCGCGCCGTCTACGGCGTGCCGCTGATCCACGAGGGGCACTCCATCGGCGTCGCGATCCTCGGCTCCCGCAACGCCGAGGAGTTCTCCGAGGACGACGCGCTGATGCTGCGCACGATGACCAGCCGGGCGACCGGCATCATCGTGCAGGCGCAGCTCGTCGCGAAGGAGCGCGCGGCGCGGCGCCAGGCGGACGACGCCCGCGCCCTGCTCGCGACCGTGGTCGAGCAGATGCCGGCGGGGCTCGTCATCGCCGAGCCGCCGACGGGGCGCATCCTCCTCTCGAACCCCCAGGCCGGGGCGATCTTCGGGCTGCCGCTCCTCGACATCCGCAACATCGATGGATACGCCGTCTGCCGGGGCTCCGACCCTCGGTCGGGCAGGCCGTACGAGGCCCAGGATTGGCCTCTCGCGCGGACGATCACGACCGGCGAGGTCGTGATCGACGAGGAGATCGACATCGTCCGCGACGACGGCGCGCAGGGGCGGATCCTCGTGCGCTCGGCGCCGGTCCGGGATCCGGTCGGGCGCGTGATGGCGGCCGTCGTGACCTTCTTCGACATCACGGAGCGGACGCGCGCCGAGCGGGGGGAGCGCTTCCTGGCCGCAGCGAGCGCCGCCCTCAGCGACACCCTCGACTTCCAGGGCACGCTCGACCGGGTGGGGCACCTGACGGTCCCCGAGCTGGCGGACTGGTGCGTCATCCAGACGCTCCCGGACCTCGAGCAGTCGCGCGGGATCACGGTGACCCACGCGCGCCCGGAGGAGCTCCAGCGGGCGCGGGCGCTCTTCCGCGAGCTGGATCCCCCGCCGCCGCTGGTGGCGCTGCTGGAGCGGGCCCTCTGCAGCGAGCGCCCGGAGCTCATCGGGGATCTGTCGCACCCGCTGGTCGGCTCGCTCGACGGGAACGGCGCCTTCCGGCGGTTCGTCCGGGCGCTCGGGATCACGTCGGCCCTTGTGGTCCCGCTCGTCGCGCGGGGCCGCACCTTCGGCTGCATCACGCTGGCGACGGCGGGGTCCGGCCGGGTCTACGACGAGGCGGACCTCGCGGTGGCGCACGACCTGGCGCAGCGGGCGGCGCTCGCGGCGGACAACGCCCGCCTGTACGAGGCGGCGCAGCGCGCGATCGAGCTCCGGGACAACGTGCTCGCCACGGTGTCCCACGACCTCAGGAACCCCCTGAGCGCGATCCTCACGGCGGCCGCCGTGATGACGAAGCGCGCGGCGACGCGGGGAGAGAAGGGCGACACGAAGGCGATCCAGGCGATCCAGCGCTCCGCGCACCGGATGGATCGGCTGATCCATGACCTGCTCGACTTCGCGAGCCTGCGCGCCGGCCGGCTGGCGCTGCGCCGGCAGCCGCAGGATCCGCGGGAGATCGGCAGGGAGGCGGTGGAGACGTTCGAGTCGCAGGCCCAGGAGAAGGGGGTCCAGCTGGGGGTCGTGGCGGCCGACGACGTCCCGCTCGTCACGTGTGATCGCGATCGGGTGCTCCAGGTGCTCACCAACCTCCTGAGCAACGCGCTCCAGGTGACGGGCGCCCAGGGGGCGATCACGCTGCGGTGCGAGCGCGGGGAGGAGCACGTCGTCTTCTCGGTGGCCGACACGGGGCCGGGGATCCCGGAGGACGAGGTGCCCCACCTCTTCGAGCGGTTCTGGCGCGGCCAGCGGAACGGCTACAAGGGCACCGGGCTCGGGCTGGCCATCGCCCGGGAGCTCGTGGCGGCGCACGGGGGGACGATCCACGTGGAGAGCCGCGTGGGGGCGGGGACGACGTTCAGGTTCACGATCCCCGTCATCGACGAGGGATGAGCCGGGGCGGCGGGCAGACGGGACAGCCGCCGCCCGCCGCAGGGGAGGAGTGGACGATCGAGCGCGCCGGTCCCAGGAGCCCTCGGGAAGGAGGAGACATGGGAGTCGATACGACGCACGATCCGCCGGACGACCCGCGCCTCGCGCACGAGGTCAGCGAGGAGAAGCGGCCTGTTCCGCAGGCGGATGTCCCGGGCGTCCGCGGGCCGATCACGCCCTCCGGCGAGCTCGAGGACACTCCGCCCGACGAGGTCGATAGCTGGGGCAGCGAAGGCGGCGCCGGCTCGTACGCGGGGGGGCCGATCATCTCGAATACGAGGCTCGCTGCGTGGAGGTCGTGGCGCACGCCGGCGTAGGGATGCGCTCAACGCCGGCAGCCCGGTCGCGGGCGCGCGCGCCGCGCCATCGAGAGCAGCAGGAGCAGCGCGGCCCAGGGCGCGGGTGCCGAGCGCGGCGCGCCGACGACGCACCTGCACCCGCCGCCGCTGGACGAATCCGGGCCACCTCCGCCGACCGACCCGCTCGACCCGCCTGCCCCGTCGCCGGGGCCGCCGGGGCCGCCGGGGCCGCTCCTGCACTCGCCTCCGACGCAGGTGCCTCCCCCACATCGCGTGCCGTCGGGCTTCTTTTCGCGCTCGCACGCTCCTGTCGTCGAATTGCACGACCCCGCATAGCGGCAGTCGATCTCGGGGCACGAGTCCAGGTCGCCACCCTCGCACACGCCGCCGCGGCACACGTCCCCCCGCGTGCACGCGTCGCCATCCTCGCACCCCTCCCCGTCCGGCAGCGGCAGGTTGTCGCACCGGCCTGTCGCTGCGTTACATTCGCCCCGCGCGTGACACTCCGGCGGCGGCGGGCATTCGACCGGCGCCCCCGGGACACACGCGCCGACCTCACACGTATCGCCCTCGGTGCAGCCGTCGCCGTCATCACACGCCACGCCGTCCGGCCGCGGCGCCGTGACGCACTCCCCCGTCTCCGCCTCGCACGCCGCCTCCTGGCATGCGTCGGGCGCGACGCAGACCACGGGAGCGCCGACGCACACACCTGCCTGACACACGTCAGCGCGCGTGCAGGCCTGGCCGTCATCGCACGCCGGGCCGCTCAGCGCCTCGCAATGGCCGTCCTGCGATGCGCCCGCGCGCATCGAGCACGCGTCGCACGGCCCGCCGGAGCAGGCCGCATCGCAGCACACGCCATCGACGCAGTACCCCGTCGTGCAGTCGGAGCCCGACGCGCACGCGGCCCCGAGCGCCACGCCGAACATCGCCGTCGTCGCGACGGCGCCCTGTCGCCGTGAGGGCCTACAGCCGCCCGTTACGAGGACCCGCTGATCCAGGAGCAATGTCGCCGCGTGATTTGCGCGATCTGCGATCACGCTATCGTCTATTAGCGTTATCGTGTTCCTCGTCGGGTCATAGAGCTTCCATGTCCGTTCTTGAGAAGGCATTTCCTGAGTCAGCTGGATGTGATATCCACCCGCCAGAAGGACGTTGCCATCGGGGAGCAGGGTCGCGGTGTGATCTGCGAGCCCTCGAAACAATGACATATTCGATGTCCATTCGTCCGTCCCGGGAACATAGATCTCCACGGCAACGTCGCGCGGTTTGCCGGCGCCCTCGCTCACTTGCGTGCCACCGACCAGCAAGACGTTGCCGTCCGGAAGCAGGGTGGCCGTGTGCTTGTCGTGGAACGACGCCAGCAGCCCCCCCGCCTGCGACCAGGTGTCCTTGGACGGATCGTAGACCTCCGCGGAGCTCTCCCCCACGACGAGCACGCGCCCGTCGAGCAGGCGCACGGCGGCGTGGCCGCTCCGCGCGAGATCCATCGAGGCCTGGGGGGTCCAGGTGTTCGAGCCCGGGTCGTAGCGCGCGGTGGTCGCCACCGGGGAGCCTCCGACCGTGCCGCCCGTCACGAAGACCGTATCGTCCTCGAGCAAGGTCACCGTGGCTCCGGCGACGCTCTCGGGCGGCGACGCGGCGTCGCTCCAGGTCTGCGTGCCCGGGTGGTAGATCTCCGCGGTCGCCCCGCCCAGCACGAGCACGTCGCCGTTCCGGAGCAACGTGGCCGTATGCTCGGCCCGGGCGACCTTCATCGCCGCTGTCAGCTGCCAGATTCCGGACGCAGGGTAGAAGCGCTCGGCGCTGTTCTGTGCGGTGCGTTGATACTCATATTCGCCGATGAAACCGCCGGTGACCAGGACGCTGCCATCCTGCAGCAGCGTCGCTGTGTGCCCCTCTCGCGGGTAGTTCATGGACTGCGCAGGCACCCATACCGGGTCGATGAGCAGCGCCTCACCTGCGTCGCCGGCATCGGCGAAGAGCTCCACCGCCCGCCCCTGGGCGCGCAGCGCGACACGCACAGGACGGCCGGACGACGCGAAGGCGGCCGGCGCGCTCATGATCAACCGCGGCGCACCCGACGCGTCGTCCCACACGATGAACTCGCCCTCCTGCCGGGGCCACGCACCGTCGACCTCCCACGAAGCGATCGGCCGCCCCGGCGATGCGACACCCGGCTCGACGAGGAGCCACTCCTCGACGCCAGCGCCCGTTGCGACCCAGAACGACGCGCCGCCGTCGCGCGGGTAGCGGACAGCGGCCCCCGCACGCACCCCCTCGCCATGGAGGCCGGCCTCGCGAAGCTGGAGGGCAGGCCCCTCCGGCAGGTCCAGGCGAATCGTCTCTTCGCCGATCCGGCGAGGCAGGACGGCGCCGAGCGCGCCAGGGTGTGCCCCCATCCGAACCGCGCCCGGGACAAAACCGCCCGAGATCTCCGCGAAGCCGTGGCCAGCCTCGGTCACGAGCGCCGCTTGCTCGGGAAAGTGGAGGCGCAGCGCGCCCTCATCGGACCCGCGCGCGGCCTCGTCACCGGCCGAGCAGCCGAACGCGCCGATAACCAAGCATGCCCCCACGACAAGCTCAAGGCCGCGTCGTCTCATCGCTCCTCCAAACGCCCTTCCTTCACCAGCCATGTTCAACACATCGAGCGCCGGCGTTCACGCCGGTTGCTGCGGCGGCGCGCGGAGATCAAGAGCATCCCCAGAGCGGCCACGACGCCGTGGGGCCCCTGGTTTTGCCCCAATCGGCAGCCGCATCCGCGGTCCGGGGGGTCATCGACGAGACCGGCGCCGGCGCCGGTGCCGGTGCTCGCGGCCGAGCCCTCGAAAAGAGGAAGGCACTGCCCGGACCGGCACTCTCCGCCCGGGCACGACGTGCCGTTGGGCAGCCATTCGAGCTCGGAACACTTGCCCGTGGCTGGCTCGCAGGTGCTCTCGCTCACGCAGGGGCCGCCGACACGACAGCGCACGTCCGTGCCCTCGCACATCGTCGCGCGGCATTGATCCGACCGCGTGCATGCATTGCCGTCGTCGCAGCTGGTGCCGTCGGGCGCGGCGGTGAACGTGCAGACCCCCTGCACCGGATCGCACTTCGCGTCGAGCCGACAGCCGTCCGACTCGCAGAGGACCGGATCGGCGCCGACGCACACGCCGCCTTGGCAGCTGTCGACCCGCGTGCAAGCGTCGAGATCATCGCAGGGCGTCTCGTCGGGCAACTCGGGATAGACGCAGCCCTTGCTCTTCTCGCATGTCGCAGGCTCTTGGCACGGGCCTGGTGGCTCGCAGGTCACCGGCTCGCCTGGTGCGCACATCCCCGAGTCGCAGGTGTCGCCTGCCGTGCATGCATCGCCGTCGTCGCAGGGCGTGCCGGACAGCGGCGTGCAGGTGCCGTCGGCGACCGCCCCGCGCGCCGCGGTGCACGCGCCGCACCCGCCCGCGCACGCCGTGTCGCAGCAGACCCCGTCGACGCAGTGGCCGCTCACGCACGCGGCAGCTCCCGTGCATGGCGCGCCGAGGCCGGCGCCGATACCGTAGAGCTCGGCGCTCGCGAGCTCCCCCCCGGAGGCCGCCCCCCCCGCGATGAGCACGAGGCCGTTGAGCAGCAGGGTCGCCGTATGATCCATGCGGGCCACGCTGAGCGGCGGCTGCTCGGTCCAGGTCTTCGTCCACGGGTTATAGAGCTCGACGCTCGCCGTGCGGCCGCCAGCGACGAGCACCTCCCCGCTCGCGAGCAACGTGGCCGTGTGGCCGACGCGCGAGACGCGCATCGGCGGCACTTCCTCCCACTTGTTCAATTCCGGATTGTAGAGATCGACCGCCTTACCGTCGCCGACGACGAGCACCCTGCCGTCCTGCAGCCGCGTCAACGTCGGCCCGGTATGCTCCGACAGCATGGGCGGCGTCGCAACCCACGTGCCGGCGTCCGGAAAGTAGAGGTCGGCGTACGGGCCGGTGCTGCCCACGACGAGCACCGCGCCATCCTGGAGCAGCGTGGCCGCGTGGAAGTCGCGGGCGTACACCATGTTGCCGGCGCTCGACCAACCGCCGTCTGGTGTGTACAGCTCGGCGCTCTGGATGCGCTCGATGAGGGAGTCGATGCCGCCCGTGACGAGCACCCTGCCATCCGGGAGCCCGGTGGCCGTATGGTAGCGGCGTAGCTGCGAGAGCGAGGGGCCGGTCGACCAGAGGTTCGCCACGGGATCATAGAGCGCCGACGAACCGAGCAAGGAATTCACGTTCCCGCCGCCCGCGACGACGAGCACCTCGCCGGTGGTCAGCAGCGTGGCGGTATGCCAGGCGCGCGCGGGGCCCATCGAGGGCGCCGGCACGAAGGTGTTCGTGTCGCTGTCGTAGAGCTCGGCTGAGTTGAGCACGCCGGACGAGCCGGTGCCGCCCGTCAGGAGAACACGCCCGTCCCGGAGCAGGGTGGCCGTATGGGCGGCGCGCGCCGTCACCAGGTTCCCTGTCGGGATCCAGGCCGGATCCACGAGCACCGCGCCGGAGCTCGCGCCGAGCCAGAGCTCGATCGACTGTCCGCGGGCCTCGAGCCGCGCTTCGACGGGCGCGCCGTCCTCCTGGTAGGCCTCGCCGGCGCTCACCGTCAGCGCGATCGCGCCGCCGCCGTCGAGGCAGTCCACAACGCCGTCGCGGGCGCGCAGGGTAGCGCCCTCGACCTCCCAGGTCGCAACCGGCCCGTCGCGGCGCGCGACCTCCCCGTCGAGCAGCAGCCACTCCTCGTAACCGGTGGTGCTGGCCGTCCAGAACGCGGTGCCACCGGGGCGGGCATACGCCACCGCCTGCCCGTGCACCGCGGGGCTGCCGGAGAGGCCGGGCTCACGCACCGTGAGCGCGAGCCCCCCCGGGAGGCGCAGGGCGATGGCGTGCTCGCCGAGAGCCGGCAGCGACGCCTCGAAGCCGCCCTGCGTGCGCGCCACGAACCCGTGACCACCGGCGTCACGCGCAAAGCGCGCGGCCCCGCCGAGGACGACCGCGGCGTGCTCGGAGAACAGGACGCCGAGCTGCTCCGGACCGGGCGCGGAGCCGGCGTCCCCCGCGCATCCGGCGAGGAGGAGGAACGCCAGTGCCCCGGCAGCGGAACCGCGGTGGAGGGCGCAGCGCGCGCCCCTGCTCGTCGTCGTACCTACGCTTCTCATCGCATCTCCTCCGGCGCGCCGAAGCGCCGGTGCCACGGCCCGCTGGCGGCTCGCGGGGCGCAACCTGGCTCAGGGCTTCGCGATCCGCAGGACGGATCCCGTCGAGTCGCCCCCGCCTTCGTTGAGCCAGAACACGTTGTCCGCGTCGACGAGGAGCGCCCCCGCCTGGCAACCACATTTCGCAAGCTCGGTGGGGTTGTCATGCGGCTCGGCCGTCTTCAGCAGCCATTTCACGGTCCCATCGTTGCGGCTGGTCCAATACACGCGCGTGCTGTCGACCGCTATGCCGTTCGGGAAATTTTGCCCTGTCGCGATCTTCTGCGGGTCGCCAACATGCTCCCCGTCCTTGAGGGAGAGCCTCATCACATCGCCCGAGTGCGCCATGCTCGTCCAGTAGACGGCGATCGCAATGCCGTTCTCTCCGAGGTCGAGCGCGAGGTGGTTCGGCCCCACCAGGTCCGTCGCGAGCTGCTTCGGCTCGGCCGCGCCTCGCCGCAGCACCATGATGGCACCCGTGGCGGCGTCATCCTCGCCACCCTGGCTCGTGTGACCCTGGTTGGTCCAGTACAGGTACTCCTTGTCGGCCACGATCCGGTAGGGATGGGCCTGCTGCGAGGCCAGCACGTCCGGTTCGGCGGGAACGTCGGGGATGCGGGAGACCGTGCCGCCATCCCAGGAGGTGAAGAAGACCTCGCCCTCTCTCCACACGAGCCCCTCGGGAACGCCCTGCTCGGACGCAAGCACGGTGGGCAATTCCCCCGACGCTGACAGGTCGAGCCGCCGGACGCGGCCGGGGTCGAGCCCTCCCTCGGTCCAGAAGATCGCGCCCCCGCCGAGCGCGACGTCACGCGGCCTCGCCTGCGCCGACGCCAGGGTGATGCGCGATCCGCCGCCCTTCGGTGCCGCACGGAGCTCGCCGTCGGCCCGGTCCCCGGAGCCGTGGTTCGTCCAGTAGATCCGCTCGCTGTCGGCGGCCAAGCTGAAGGGGCGGCGCTGCATGGCCGCGACAACGACCGGCTTGGGGGTCTCGGGCCGCGCCCCCGGCGAGCCCACGGAGGACCACGTGCCGCACACCGGCAGCGACGCCGTCTTGAGGGGGCACGCGTCCGTGATCGCCGCGACCGCGAACGCGAGGCTCTCGCCGCCCAAGATGCGGTCGCACGCGGCCTTCGGCAGGCGGCGCTTCCCCGCCGGCTCGTCCGCCCACTGCCAGCCGAGCGCGCTCTCCGCGTCGAGCGCGACGAAGCAGCCGGACGGGCCGCAGATCCCGTCGGTCTCGGTGGAGAGCGCGATGTTCACGGCGTCTTCCGCGGTGAGGGTACAGGTGCCCAGATCGACGGCCCGCGGTTCGCTCCGCTCGAAGCACTCCGCGACGTCGAAGCAGCGGCCGTGCGCGGGGCTCGCGTTCCCGCCGAAGACGCGCTCGGGCGCATAGTCGTCCAGGGACTCTGGCGCGACCGGCGCGACCGTCACGCACTCGCCGTTGATGCAGGTCTTGCCGGGCTCGCAATTGTGCATCGCCTCCTCGCCCTGCGCGCGATCGTTGCTGCAAAGCCATTGCACCGGGAGCCGGAGCATCGCCACGCGGTCGCCGGGCACCGTCGTGGCCACCTCCCGCACCACCCGCGGCCATGAGCCCTTCCACGCCGTGACCTGGATCATCGCGGGCTGCGCCGCATCGGCGCCCGCCACGAGGGCAAGCGTCGACGGCAGCTTCAATCCCTGCGTGGGGTCCGCGAGGTCGTACTCCTTGTGGAAGCGGACCTCGTCCCCGGACTTCACCTCGACGCGGAGCCAGTCGATGTCCTTCGGAACCGACATGTCCGTCTGGACGACCACCATGATCTCGCCCGGCGCATCCGCCGACGCGCACGCCGCGGCCGAGCCGGCGAGCAGCAGCGCGGCGACCCGGCGCGGGATGGCCGTCGCGCTCACGGGCTCACCTCGATGCGAACCCCCGAGAGATCCGACGAGAGGGTCACGGTCCCCATGATGCCCCGTAGCGTTGTCGGGTCCTTCGGCCTGAACAGAAAGTAGCTGCCCACAGCCGCCCCCGCGACGAGCGCGCCGCCGCCGATCCAGAGCCATGTCGTGCCGAGGCCACCGGGCTGCACGACCGGACTCAGGGTAACCGCCAGCCTGTGCGTCCTCTCCTCTTCGATGAAGACGTCAGCCTGGTAGGCGACTCTCCCTGGGGCCGTGACGCGGAGCCCGTGAGGGCCGCGCGCCAGCGCTCCGCTCCACCGCCTTCGGCCGACCACGCGCCCGTCGACCGCGATCGTATCGCCGGCGCCGGCCTCGACGACGAGCCACCCGCTGCGCGAGAGCTCCTCCAGCGAGGCCGCGACGCTGACCTCCGTCGCCCCGGCGACCTGCTCGGTGCGCACGTACTCCTTGAACCCGGGCTTCGTGACCCGGATCCTCCGCGTGCCGATATCGACGAGCACGGGGCCGGGTAGCGGCGATGTCCCGATCGCCTCGTCGTCGACGAAGATCTCCGCGCCGTCCTGATCGACCGTCACAGCCAGACGACTGACGAGCTTCTTCACCTCGCCGATGAGCGAGGTCGTGGCCTGCCGCTCCACGTCCGTGAGCAGGGGGCCGGCGTCGCGCTCGTACCGCTCGAGCAGCAGCAGCACGCTCGCATAACGGCGCAGCTTCTTCTCGCAAGCCGCGATGTTCCAGATCAGCCGCGGATCGCCCGAGAGCTCGTGAGCGTGCTGGAACTTGAATCGTGCGCCCCTGAAATCACCATCGCTGTAGAGGAGCCTGCCTGTCTCGTAATCGTCCTTGGCCGCACCGGTGAGCGCCTGAGCCAGGGGAACCCGCGAGGGGCGCGTGGCCGGGGCGGGCTGGCCCGGCGGAGGCTCCGCGAGCGCCGGCCCGCCGAACAGGATCAATGTGCCCGCCAGGGCGTACGGGAAACGAGAAAGATGGTTACCGGATCGCACGAATTCCCTCGGGTCAGGGCGGTGACGGCGTGATCACAGCAAAGGCATGTCGAGGACGCTCTTGGCGGGCTCGACCGTCGGCGCTTGACGGACGCTCCGCGCGGGCGCGGGCGCGGGCAGCGGCGGGCGCGCCGGAGCGGGCGGGCGCGGGTTTCCCAGGACAGCCGGCTTGCGCGGCTCCTTCGCCCTCACCGGCGCGGCTTCCGGCGGCGCCGCGGGCGTGGGCGCTGCGGGCGTGAGCGCCGCGGGCGTGGGCGCCGCGGGCGTGGGCGCCGCGGGCGTGGGCGCGGCGGGTGCCGGCGCGGCGGGTGCCGGCGCAGTCACCTCGTGAAGCGGCACGGAGTCCGCTGGAACAGCCGCGTTTGCGGAGTGGGCGGCGTCGGCGACCCCACCGCGTGCGGCAGCGTCTTGGCCAGCTGGATCGAGCGCCTGTGGCTCGGTCGCGACGAAACGCGCGTAGTACACCATTGCACCCACGGCGAGCGCGAGCGCCACACCCGCGCCCAACCAGGCAGCGCGGGGTGTTCCTTGCACCTTGGTCGCGCCTGTAGCCCAGGAGCTGTGCGTCACGGGGGTCGGCGCAAGACCCGCGGCCGGCTCGGTCGCTGACAGCTGCAGCGACGACGGCGGCTGAGATGGCTGCGAGCTCCTTCCCTCGATGTACGGCTGCGAGCTCCTTCCCTCGGCGCTGGCCGGCGACGTCGCCTGCACGCCGAGCACGCGCTCGATCCGCTGCGGCGAGATCGACGCCTGCAGCGGCGGCCCGAACGGGGCGATCGCCCGCGCGAGCTCGGCCATATTCGCGAACCTGCGCGCGGCGTCCTTCTCGAGGCACCGGTGGATGGCCCCCTCGAGCCCGCGCGGCAGATCGACGCGCGTCGGTGTGATCGGGTCCGGCGGCTCGGTGTTGACCTTGAGGACGAGCTCGCCGAACGTGTCCGCTGGAAAGGGGATGCGCGCGGTGAGCAGCTGATACAGGACCACGCCCATCGACCAGATGTCGGAGCGCGCGTCGACGCGGTGCGAGGCGCGCATCTGCTCGGGGGACATGTAGAGTGGAGAGCCGAGGACCGCGGTGCTCTTCGTGAGCGCGAGCCCAGGCCCGCCGGCCTCGTCGGTCATCGCCTTCGAGATGCCGAAATCGAGCACCTTGACGATCTCCGAGCCGTCCGCCGCCTTCGCGAGAAAGAGGTTCGCCGGCTTGACGTCGCGGTGGACAATCCCGTGCGCGTGCGCCTCGGCGATGGCCTCGCACGCCTCCAGGACGTAGCCGACCGCGCGCTCGATCGGCAGCGGGCCCTCCGCCTCGATCACCGCAGAGAGATCGCGGCCATCGAGGTATTCCATCACCATGTAGGGAGCGCCGCTCGGCAGGGTGTCCACGTCGTGGATCCGCGCTGCGTGCTCGCTCTTCATCCGGACGCTGGCGCGCCCCTCCCGCAGGAAGCGCTCGACGACCTCCGGCGTCGCGCTGGACAGCAGCACCTTGATCGCCACGAGCTGGCGGAGGTGAGCGTGCCTTGCGGCGACGACGAGGCCCATGCCTCCCTGGCCGAGAACCCGCTCGACGCGGTACTTCCCCGCGAGCACGTCGCCTGCGTTCAACGTGAGCAGCATGATGCCGTTGTGCGTCCGCCGCCGAGCGGCGGCCTCATCCGCACATCGTACTGCATGCCACCACCCGGCGACCAGCGATGTGGCGAGCGCCCCCTCATTCTTCCATGATCGCCGCGCTCCCGTTGTACGCACCGCGTCGAGCGGGTGCTCCCGTCGCACCCGCGCGAGCGACGCCACATCCCGGCGCTGCGTGACGGCTCCCTTGCGTCAGCGACTGCGACGCTGTTCGAGTGGCGCCCCCCGTCCGCCACCTCAAGGCAGCTGCGCGGACCTGGGCGCGCACCGCTGCATGTAGGCCGGCTCGGGGCAGCCGTCGTGCGTCAGGATCTCGCCGTCCAGGCACTTCACGAGCGCAGCCCGGATATCGAGGCACCTCCCCCGCCCCGCGTCCACACATCGATGCTCCGTGGTGGTCCCGTTGGCGCAGCCGTCGAGCTGGCCCTCGGGGCACTCGAGGAGCGGCCCAGTCGAACAGTCGTCCTCCCGCCGCTCGCCCGCCGCGACCGTCGACGTCCCCTGGGTCGCCGGCTGCTTGCTGGAACAAGCGGCGCTCGAGACGAGCGCGAGCCCCGTGAAGAAGAGGCTCAGGCCCCGGCGGGGCGAGTGGCTGCGCGTGTTCATGCCGTCGTTCTCCGTGGATCAAGCCCGGCCGCGGGACCCCGAAGGCGGGTCGCCGCCCGAGCGGGCGGCAGCGTACTCCACTCCACGTCCACGGGACGACAGGGTCCCGGCCCGCGCTCGCCCCATCCCGCAGGCGCGGCCCAGGTCGAGACCCGATGGCCAGGTCAAAACGCGCCGCCGCCGTGCGCGAGCAGCGCCCACGTGTCGCCGCCCGTCTGGCTCCTCGAGCCGCCGAGGCTCAGATCGTCGAAGAACGCAGGGCGGAAGTTGAACCGAGCGCCCAGCTTGACGTTGCGCGTGACGAGCCGCTCCACGCCCGCGGTGAGCGGCACCGACAGCGCGAACGCGTCGCCGCCGCGGCCCGCCCAGCCCACGTAGCCAACGCCCCCGACGACGAACGGCTGCACGATCGCCTCGTCGGCGCGCAGGATGTTGTAGCGCAGCCCCGCGTCGAGCGAGGTCATCACCAGCGACTTCCCCACGATCGCGCGCTCGTTCACCGAGCCGGTGTAGTTGGCCTCGACGGCCACGCGCGGCGACATGCTCCCGGTCACCCGGACGTTCCAGCTCGGCCCGACGCCCGCGGCGCCGCCCAGGAAGCCCAGGACGCCAAGGCCGCCCTCCACCGCGACGGTGGGCTCCGGGATGCGCCGGATGAGCGGTTGATCCGCCGGAGGGAGGTTGCCTGTCGGCCGGGCTTGCGGATCCCGGCCCGCCGCGCCCTGCGCCTCCGCCGCGCCGGCGAGCGCCATCATTCCGGCGGCGGTCATGGCGGCCGCCGCGAGTCGTCGCGTGCTCATTGCAGTTGTCTCCGGTTGGCTCGTTCCGTCTTCGACGACCGCCTCGTGCACACCGCAGGCCACACGCGGCTGTGCAGCCCAGGCCCGGCGGGCTCCGCCTTGCGCCGCGCAGCCGGCCGCCGCCGAAACCGCGGCGCCGCTCGCCCGTAGCTCGGACATGGAACTCATGGAACCGAGACGCCGAGCGGGCGGGCGAGCGAGGGCGATGACCTCGATCTCCCTTCCCGGACGCTGGCCTTCCTGTTCAAGTGGAGACCGCCGCGCGCCCTCGCGCGCGGGCGCGCAGCAACCCGAGAGATCCAGGAGGCGAGCGTGAAGACGATCCGGACAGGGACCTTGCTCCTCCTCGCGCTCGCGGCCGCCGGCCTGGGCGCGGCCGCGTGCCAGGGGGAGCAGCCGAGCCTCGCGCCCGCCGCGACCGAGCTCAAGCCGCCGGAGCCGAAGGCGCCCGCCGCGGCGGCCTTCGCGATCGATCGCGCGGGCAGCAAGGTCGAGCTCGTGATGGATGCGCCGCAGGAGAAGATCCGCGGGCGGATCGCGGGCGCCGCCGCGGGGACGCTCCAGGTCGACCCCGCCGACGTCACGAGGACGACGGGCCTCATCACGGTCGACCTCTCCACGATCGAGCTCTTCCAGACCGCCGTGGGCGACGACGGCAAGCCCGGCGAGGAGAAGAAGAGCGACCTGCAGAACCAGCACGCGCGCACCTGGCTCGAGATCTCGAAGGACACGCCCGACGACGTCCGCGCGAAGAACGAGAAGGCCCAGTTCGCGATCCGGTCGATCTCGACCTCCGGCGAGAAGGACCTCTCGAAGCTGTCCGGCGCGGAGCGGACGGTGACCGTCACGGCGTCGGGCGACCTGCTGCTGCACCAGCGGCAGTCCCCGAGGACCGTGGAGCTCGTCGCCACGTTCAGGTACGAGGGCGACAGGCCCGCGAGCGTCACCGTGAAGACGGCGAAGCCGTTCCCGGTGGGGCTCGCCGAGCACGACGTCCGCCCGCGGGAGGCGTTCGGCAAGCTCGCCCAGAAGACGCTCGAGGTGCTCTCGCCCAAGGTCGCCAAGGAGGCCATGGTGACGCTCGAGCTGACAGCGACCGCCGGCGCGGCCCCCACGGCGCCGGCGGCGGCAGCGGACGGCGGCGCGCGGTGAGCGCGGGGCGCCGCCCGCAAGTCGGCCGTTGCGGCGACGCAGCGGCTCTGAGATGACACGGCGGTCCGGAAGCCGCCGGAAGCCGGATGACGCCTCGCCCGCCGGAGGGCGCAGGCCCGACGTGACGACAACGCAGGGCGCAGGCCCGACGTGACGAGAACCAGAGGAGCCACACGATGCTGTCGAAGAAGAGCATTTACGAGACCCTCGCCGCGCTGAGCGCCGGCGCCATGGTGATGAGCGGCTGCGCCGGCGCGCAGGCGCCGGTCAACGCGAGCGAGGTCCCCGCCGAGCAGGCCGCCCCCGCCGCCCCGGCCGAGCCCGCGCCGGCGCCCGCGCCGACCGAGGCCGCCTCCGGCGACGCCGCCGCGGGCGCGAACGTCCCCGCCGCCCCGGCCGAGCCCGCGCCGCCGAGCGACGCGCAGTCCGCCGCGACCTCGCCGCAGGTCGCCCCCACGGCCACCCCGGCGGCCACGGCCGCGCCGCCCGCGCCGCCCACCGCGGCCCCGGCCAAGCCCGCCGCCAAGAAGGCGGGCGCCGCCGCGAAGAAGCCCGGCCACGCGGGCTGCGGCCAGGGCACCTGCGGCTGATCGCGGCCTCCCGCGCCCTCCCCGTACCCCCATGACCGGCAGCGCGCTCACCGGCGTCGGCCTCGGGCTCCGATGGGAGTTCCTCGACGAGGTGCTCGCGGCGCTCGACGCGCCCGATGCGCCCGATCGCTACGCGCGCGACGCGGCGCTGCCCGTCCCCTTCTTCGAGCTCTCCCCCGAGAACTACATGCGGCGCGGCGGCTACTTCCCCGCCGCCATCGAGCGCGTCCGGGAGCACCGCCCGATCCTGACGCACGGGCTCACCCTGTCCGTCGGCGGGCTCGATCCGCTCGACGCCGGCTACCTGCGCGCGCTCGGGGGGTTCCTGGAGCGGCTCGATCCCCCCTTCCACAGCGACCACCTCTGCTTCTCCGGGGTCGACGGCGCGTTCCTCCACGACCTGCTGCCGCTCCCGCACACGTCCGCGGCCGCCGCCCACGCCGCGGCCCGCATCCGCGAGGCGGAGCAGCGGCTCGAGCGCCCGATGGCGATCGAGAACATCACCTACTACCTGGTCCCGGGCCGCGCCTCGCTCGACGAGGCCGACTTCCTCGTCGAGGTGCTCGAGCGCGCCGGCTGCCGGCTCCTGCTCGACGTGAACAACGTCTACGTCAACGCCCGGAACCACGGCTTCGACCCGGTCGCGTTCCTGGAGAAGATCCCTCCCGAGCGCGTGGCCGCGATGCACGTCGCGGGGCACGAATGGCGCGACGACGCGGAGATCCTCGTCGACACGCACGGCGCGCCGGCCATCGCCCCGGTGCTCGACCTGCTCGCCCGCGCGGTCGCGCGGACCGGGCCGGTGCCGGTCGTGCTCGAGCGGGACAACGACGTGCCCCCGCTCGGCGCGCTGCTCGCCGAGCTCGCCGAGGTCGACGCGGCGTACCGGCGCGGGCTCGCCGCGCGGGAGGCGGGAGCGTGAGCGGGGCGCGCGAGGTGCGGGAGGCGGGCGAGGCGCGCGAGACCTGCGAGGCGGGCGAGGCGTCGAACACGCCGCCGCCGGAGCTCGCGGCGCTGGAGCGGGCGCTCCAGCGGAGCGTGATCGCGCCGGACGGCGAGGCGATCGCGGCCGATCCCCGCGCGTGGCTCGCCCGCGCCGGGCTCGAGGGGCCGGACCTCGAGGCGATGGCGGCGCTCCCGCCGAAGCGGCTGCTGCTCTACCGGAGCCTCATCCGCCGCGGGCTGACGGGCGCGATCCGCGCCGGGATCCCGCGGACCGCGGCGCGGCTCGGCGCGCGGTTCGAGGCGGACGTCGCGCGCTTCATCGAAGCGGAGCCGCCCCGGTCGCGCTACCTCCGCGACGTCGCGTTCGAGTTCGTGGGCTTCGCGGCGCCGCGCTGGGCCGGGGATGCGGAGGTCCCCGCGTACCTCGCGGATCTCGCGCGCCACGAGCTGGCCGCCTTCGCGGCGGCGTGCGCCGAGCAGGACGAGGAGGCCGGCGCGGGCGGGGCGTCAGGGCCGCTCGGCGATGACGCGCCGGCAACACCGGGCGACGAGGCGCCGGCGACACCGGGCGACGAGGCGCCGGGGCCCCTCGGCGAGGCGCTGTCGCTCGACCGGGGGGCGCGCTTCCAGCGGGCCGCCGCGCTCGTGCGCTACGAGCACGCGGTCCACAGGCTGCAGGGCGACGCGTCGGCGCGCGACGTGCCGGCCCGCGAGCCCACCCGCCTGCTCGTGTACCGCGACGCCGCGCACGACGTGCGCTTCCTCGAGCTCACGCCGCTCGCGGCCGAGATCCTGGGCCGCCTCCTCGCGGGCGCCGCGCTCGGGGAGGCCGTCGTCGCGGGCTGCGCCGCGCTGGGACACCCGGTCGACGGGCCGGTGCTGGAGAGCACCGCCGCCCTGCTGAGCGACCTCTCCGAGCGCGGGGCGCTCCTCGGGCCGTCGCGATGATCGCCGGCGCGCAGACGGTGTATGCCGTCAAGACCGCCATGGATGAGCTCGCCCTGAACGAAGCGATGGACCGGTACGCGTGCGGCGACGCGCGCGCGTTTCCGGAGCTGCACCGCGCGCTCGCGGCGCGCCTCCTCGCGTACCTCACCCGGATGAGCGGCTCGGAGACGCTCGCGGGCGACCTGACGCAGGAGACGTTCCTGCGGATGCACCGCGCCCGGTCGAGCTTCGCCCGCGGCGGCGCCGTCGCGCCGTGGGCCTACGCCATCGCGCGCAACGTCTACCTGGATCACGCGCGCGCCCAGAAGCACCGCGGCACCGAGCGCCTCCCGAGCGATCCGGGCGCGGAGCCGCCCGACGCGCGCGGCGCGGACGCCGAGGCGGTCGCGATCGCCTCCGAGACGGCGCGGGCGGTGGAGCGGACGCTGGCGGGCCTGCCGGCGTCGCAGCGCGAGGCGTTCATCCTCATCCGGTACGAGGGGCTCAGCGTGCAGGACGCCGCGGCGGTCCTCGGGACGACAACGAGCGCGGTGAAGCTCCGCGCGTTCCGCGCCTACGAGGCGCTGCGGGCGGCGCTCGACGATCTCAAGCGGCGGCCCGAGGCGGAACCAGGAGGCGCGGAGGAGCGCCGCCGGGGCAAGGGCCAGGGGAGCGTCCGGGGAGGTGCCAATGTCGAATGAGCGCGACTTGCCGAGCGGGCTGAAGGACATCCCCGATTTCGCGGCCCACCTCGCCGCCCGCCCGCCGCCCGTCGTGGCCGAGGCGCCGGCCGAGCCGTCGCTGACGCGCCCGACGCGTGAGCGCCGCTCCTGGAGCGCGCTCCTGGCCGGGCTCGGCTGGATCCTGCTCGTGAGCTGGTGGGAAGGCTTCCGCGACGACCTCCCCTCTCTCCGGGTCGCCGTGCCGCTCGCCGTCATGGCGGTGCTCTCCGGTCTCGGCCTGCTGCTCGCGCTGAGCCCGCGCGCCCGGGGCCTGCCGGCCGGTGTGAGGGCGATCCAAACGCTCGTCGTCGCGGTGCCGGCCGGGTTCCTGGCCGCGGCCGTCGCGACTTCGCCTGTGGCCGATCCGCCGGTGCCGCTGGATCAGCACCTCCGGTGCGTCGCCAGCGCCGTCGGCACGGCGGTCCTGCCGTTCGCGCTGGCGGCGCTCGTGCTGCGCCGCTCGTTTCTGTCGGCGCCGGCGTGGCGTGGCGCCGCGATCGGGGCCCTGTGCGGCCTCGGGGTGGTGGTCGGCATCGGGACGCACTGCGACATCGACGATCTCCTCCACATCGCGTTCGCCCACGGCCTCCCGATCGCGTTCGGCGCGCTCCTCGGCGCCGCCGCCGGGTCGCTGCGCGGGCGAGCCTGAGGCGCCGCGCCGCGTCGCGCATCCTCCCCGGCCTTCACCACGAGGCGGCGTGAACGCCGCGAACCTGCCGCAGCGCGCCGCGAGGTGGATCGCGCCGTGACGCTTGCGCCGCGGCGCTGGCCAGGCCTAACGCGGGAGGCAGGAGAAACCAGGTCGATGCAGCGCGCGCTCCTCTTTCTGGCGGCAGGACTGTGGCTCGGATGCAGCAGCTCCGGAGCCGCGAACAACGGCGCCACGACGGGCGTGACCGCCGGCGGCGGTGACGGCGCGAGCCAGGGCGACGGCGCGAGCGGCACCAGCGCGAGCGGCGGCGACACGGCCGGCGGCGGCGCAGGCGGCACCAGCGCGAGCGGCAGCGGCGGCGCGGGCGGCAACGGCGCGGGCGGCGGCTCGCAGGCCGAACGCGCGTTCGTGGTCTATGTCGGCGGTCACGAGGGGCTCTTCGTCTTCCGCCTGGACGGCGCCGACGGCGCGCTCTCGGCCCTGCAGGGCCCGCTCGACGCCGAGATGAACCCGACCTTCCTCGCCGTCGACCCCGCGCACCAGCGCCTCTTCGCGGCGAACGAGCTGAACGAGGTGGACGGGGAGCTGTCCGGCGCCGTCAGCGCGTTCCGGATCGATCCCCAGGGCGGGACGCTCGAGCTCATCAACAGGGCTTCTTCGAAGGGCGCGGGCCCAGCCCACCTGTCCACGGATCGCTCCGGGCGCTTCGTCCTCGTCGCCAACTACGGCGGTGGGACAGCGGCGGTGCTCCCCGTGGGCCAGGACGGCGCGCTCGGCCAGGCGGCCTTCGACGTGTCCTTCGGTCGCCGGACGAGGCCGCACCACGCCATGACCGATCCGGCGAACCGGTTTGCGTTCGTCACCAACCTCGGGCTCGACGAGATAGCGCAGCTCACCTTCGACGCGGACACGGGCCAGATGGAGCCGAGCGACCCGGGAGCCCTCTCGCTCCCCGCGGACACGACGCCTCGACACCTCGAGTTCCACCCGAACGGCCGGTTCGCCTATGTGATCAACGAGTCTGCCGGCTCGATCACCACCCTGAGCTACGATGCGTCGCGCGGGACGTTCACCACCCTGGCCACCGTCTCGACCTTGCCCGACGGCGTTAGCACCAAGGGAAACAGCGCCGCCGAGGTCCAGGTGTCCCCGTCGGGCAAGTTCGTGTACGGCTCGAACCGCGGCCACGACAGCATCGCCATCTTCGCTGTCGATCCCGAGCGGGGCACGCTCACGCCCGCCGGCCATGCCTCGACGCAGGGCATGACGCCGCGCCATTTCCAGATCGCGCCGACAGGCAAGCTGATGCTCGTCGCGAACCAGGACTCGAGCAACATCGTCGCGTTTCGCGTGGACGAGGCGACGGGCGCCCTCGAGCCGACAGGCCGCGTCACCGAGGTCCCCGAGCCCACCTATGTCGGGATCGTGGCCCTGCCTGACCGCTGAGCGGGGCGAACCGAACACCGCCGTGGATCACCGCCCGGGATGGCGCTTCGGCTCCTCCCCCGACTTTCGCAGCATCACGATCTTCCCCGTCGGCGTCGCCACGGTCTTCACGAAGGTGGCCCGCTGTCGCCCGAGGACCCAGCTCGCCTCGGCGAGCTCCTCCTCGGCGCGCTGGCCCTTCACCAGCAGCACGATCCCGCTCGGCCGCAGGAAGGGCACCGTCAGGGGGATCAGCATGACCAGGCGCCCCACCGCGCGCGCCGTCACCGCGTCGAACGCGCCGCGGAGATCGCCCTTGCCGAGCTGCTCGGCGCGCTCGGCGCGCACCGACACGTTGGTGAGCCCGAGGCCCGCGGCCACCGCGGTGAGGAACGAAGCCTTCTTCTGCGTCGCCTCCACCAGCGTCACCTTCAGATCGGGCCGGGCGATGGCGAGCGGAAGGCCGGGGAGGCCCCCGCCCGAGCCGATGTCGGCGAGGCGCGCCCCCGCGCTCAGCTCCTCCAGGAGGGGCACGAGCGTGAGCGAGTCGAGGATGTGTTTCTCCCAGACCTCGACCGGATCCGTGATCGAGGTGAGGTTCATCAGCTCGTTCATCGCGAGCAGGCGCGCGAGGTAATCGCCGAGCTTGGCGATCACCGCGGCGTCGAGGGTGACGCCGATCGCCGCGAGGCGCTCCGCGAAGCCCTCCGGAGGCGTGAGCGGAGCGGGAGCCGGCAGCGGGAGGGGAGCGCGTTCGTCAGGGGGCATGGACGTCCGCGCACCCTAGCAAGCTCCCCCGCGTGAAGCGCCGCAATTCTCGCGCTCGCCCTCCCCGCCCGCTCCGGGGCCGCCCTTGTGACGGGTCGCTACATCGCCGAGAGGCGCCTCTGCAGCTCTTCGGGAGAGACGTCCTCGATCCGGCTCGCGAAGGACCAGCGATGGCCGAACGGATCGCGGAGCCAGGCCGTCCGGTCTCCGAACGGCTTGTCCTGCGGCGGGCGATCGATGGTCGCGCCTGCCGCCGCCGCCTGCGCGACGAGCGCGTCCACGTCCTCCACGTAGACGACGACGGCCGGGCTGCTGCCTCCCAGCGTCTCGGGGCTGACGGCGCCGAGCTCGGGATACTCGTCCGACAGGAAGAACCGGGCGCGGCCGATGGACAGCTCGGCGTGGCCGATCCGCCCGTCGGGCATCGGGATGCGCGAGTCCTCGCGCGCGCCGAACGCGCGCTTGTAGAACTCGATGGCTTCCGCGGCGCTCCGCGCGCTCAGGTAGGGGAAGCACGTCTGACCATCCGGGACGGGGTGGACCTTGCTCTTCGTCATCGTCGCGCTCCTTCGTGCTCGTATCGGATCATGGCATTTCCCGGGGCAACGGCGGGAGTCGCCTCGACGGTCGAGCGGCGCTCCTCGCGCGCCCGTGCGCCAGGAGGAAGGCGAGCCTCTCCTGGCGCCCGTCGCCTCGGCGATCCGGGTCGGCGCTCATCCTGGAGCATCGCGCCGAGCGCGTATTGGAAGAAATTCACCTGCGCGCTCGGCCGCGCGGCTTGACGAACGCGTAACATACATGTTACGCATCATGCCGATGGACGCCGTTGCCCAGGCGCTGGCGGATCCGATCCGGCGGGAGATCCTGCGGATGCTGCGCGATCGCACCGCCACCGCGGGCGCCATCGCCGGCGCGTTTCCGGTCAGCCGCCCGGCGGTCAGCCGGCACCTGCGCGTGCTGCGCGAGGCGGGCCTGGTGCGCGACGTCCAGTGCGGTCGCGAGCGCGAGTACCGCCTCGAGCTCGGTGCGCTCGCCGAGCTCGAGGCGTTCCTGCGCGAGCTGCACGCGCCGAGCCCGTGGCACCGCCGGTTCGACGCCCTCGAGACCGAGGTGCACCGCGTCGACCGGCAGCGGCGCATGGCGACCGCCCCCCCGTCCCGCAACGAAGCGAAACGAAGGAAGGAGACCGCATGAGCCCCCGACCCACAGGCCGCGTCCGGAGCACGGCGACAGGCGCCGATCTCGTCATCACGCGCAGCTTTCGCGCCCCCATCGAGGATGTCTGGCAGAGCGTCACCGCGTCCGAGAGCACGGCGCGCTGGATCGGCCCGTGGGAGGGCGAAGCGGGGCCCGGCAAGACGGTGCGCCTCCAGATGGCGTTCGAGCAGGGGGCGCCGTGGTGTGACTTCTCGATCGACACGTGCGAGCCGCCGCATCACCTCGCGCTCTCGGCCAGGGACGATCACGGCGAGTGGCGGCTCGAGCTGTCGCTCGCGGCGAAGGGTGAGATCACCGAGCTCACCTTCATCCAGCGCCTCGCCGATCCAGCGCTCGCCGGCGATGTCGGGCCGGGCTGGGAGTATTACCTCGACATGCTCGTCGCCTCCAGGCTCGGCGAGCCGCTGCCCAGCTTCGCCGACTACTATCCGGCGCAGCGCGACTATTACCTTGGCGACGCGCGCACGCAGGCGTAGCGCGTACTCAGGCGTAACGCGCGCGGGCGCTCGGCCGAAGAGATCATGATTTCTCCATCTCCTTCGCGGCGCTCCAGCCCTGGACGAGGAGAAGGAGCGGGCTGTGCATTCGCGGCGGCCCGGGATAGGCTCGCGGCATGAAGATCGTCCTTCCGGGCGGGAGCGGACAGGTAGGTCAGATCCTTGCGCGCGCCTTCGCGGCCGACGGACATGAGGTGATCGTCCTGTGCCGCAGCGCGAGCGTGCCCGCGGGGCGGGTCGTGCCGTGGGATGGACGCACGCTCGGCCCATGGGCGGGCGAGCTCGACGGCGCCGACGTGGTGTTCAACCTCGCTGGCCGGAGCGTGAACTGCCGTTATACGGACGAGAACCTCCGCGCGATGAGGAGCTCTCGTGTGGACTCGACGCGCGCCGTCGGCGAGGCGATCGCCGCCGCCTCGCGACCGCCGCGCGTATGGCTGCAGATGAGCACGGCCACGATCTACGCGCACCGCCACGACGCGCCCAACGACGAGGCGACCGGGCTCCTCGGCGGCGACGAGCCGGACGTCCCCTCGACTTGGCGCAACAGCGTCGAGATCGCCCGGGCGTGGGAGCAGGCGCTGGACGAGGCCAGGACGCCGCGCACGCGCAAGCTCGCGATCCGCGCTTCCATGGTGATGAGCCCTGATCGCGGCGGCATCTTCGACGTGCTGCTCGGGCTCACCCGGCGGGGCCTCGGCGGTCCGGCCGGCGGAGGGCAGCAGTTCGTGTCATGGATCCACGATCGCGACTTCGTGCGAGCGACGAGGTTCTTGATCGAGCGGGACGACCTCTCCGGGCCGGTCAACCTCGCCTCGCCGGGGCCGATCCCCTACGGCGATTTCATGCGCGCGCTGCGCGAGGCCTGGGGTATCGGCTTCGGGTTGCCCGCGACGAGATGGATGCTGGAGGTCGGCGCGCTCGTGATGCGCACGGACACCGAGCTCGTGCTGAAGAGCCGGCGCGTCGTCCCCGGGCGCCTGCGCGAGGCAGGGTTCACGTTCGCCTTCACCGAGTGGTCGTCGGCGGCGCGCGACCTCGTGGCGCGATGGCGCGCCGAGAGCTGAGGACCTGACGCGCTCCCGCTGTACCCTCGCGAGCTCTTCCGAGCCGAGTTCTCAGACCTGGTCGGCCGGCTCCGGTTGACGAATCGAATGATAGCTGGACGGACGCCTCTGGAACCGGTGCTCGGACGCTACCGAGAGCCGGAGGTACGGCTTGCTGCCGTCGATGCGGCCGATATCCTTCTCCCGGCACCGGTGATCGCCGAGCTCTACTTCGGGGCTCGCGCCTCACTCCGTGTGCGTGAGAACGTCGCGCGGGTGGATCGGCTTCTCACTTTCTTTCGTCTGCATCCGTTCGACGAAGCGGCGGCGCGCCGGTTCGCCGAGATCAAGGCCGACTTGCGGAAGACGGGGCGCGTGTTGATGATCGCGGCAATCCGCGGAGATTCGGTGAAGTTCACCGGTGAAATCCGCGCCCGGTGCCGGTGAAACCCGCACCCGACGCCGGTGAAGTTCACCGGTGAAGAGGCCGCTCAGTGCTTTTTGGTGCGGCGCTGCTTGGTGCGGATGGCACTCAGCTCCTTGGCTTCCTTGAGCCGGTAGCTCTCGGCCTCGATCTCGATCACCTCGGCCCGGTGCACGAGCCGGTCGACGAGCGTAACGACGCAGGCGGCGTGCGGAAAGACCTGGCCCCAGTCGGAGAAGGCCTTGTTCGTACTGAGCAGGATCGGCTTCTGCGCGTCGTAGCGACGGGTGACGACCTCGAATAGCAGGTCGGCGTAGCGGCCATCGTAGGAGAGATAGCCGACTTCATCGATGCAAAGAAGGGCTGGAACCGTGTAGCGGTGCAGCCGGCGCGCGAGCGCGGCCGAGGACTCCTGCGCGGCGAGGTCGGCAAGCATGTCGCTCGCGGTCGAGAAGCGGACCGTGTGACCGCGGACGACGGCCTGGTGGGCGACGTTCTTGAGGATCATGGTCTTGCCGACGCCGTTGGGGCCGACGAGCACGGCGTTGTGGCCGGTGGCGAGGAAGCCGGGAGCGAAGAGGTCGTCGACGGCCTCGCGGTCGATTTTCTTGGGCCAGGACCAGTCGAAGTCCGCCATGGGCTTGAAGGCGGCTACGCGGGAGTTTTTGAGGCGGCGATCGAGGCTGCGTTTTTGGCGCTCGCGCTCCTCAATGGCGAGCACCTCGCGAAGCCAGGGCTTTTCGGCGAGCTCCTCCCAGCAGGCCAGCAGACCAAACAGGCCGAGGCTTTTCAGGCGGGCCTTGGTCTCGGTGGGCGTTAGATCGGTCATGGCGTCGGGTCCTTCTTCAGGGCGTCGTAGGTGGCGAGCGAATGCGGCGTGACGACGAGGGCGGCGTGCTGGCCGCGCGTGACGGGGATCGAGACTGGAGGCGGCAGGTGGCGCTCGGAGCGCCGGCGGTCGATCACCTGGCGCACGGCGCCGACGTGAATGGTGTCGCGCTCGAGCACCTCGACGAGCGCCTCTTCGAGCTCGGCGGCGCCGACGGCGTCGAGCAGGTGCAGAAGCCGGGCGATGGCGCTGCCGACGTTGTCTCCGCGCTCGGCGAGGATGCGCAGGAATGCCTGGCTGCTGCGGGCGGCGCGGGCGAGGCGATCGAGGCCGCGATGCTCGCGGGCGCGGCGCTTCTCGTCGACCAGGCGCTGGATGTGCTCGGGTTGCTCGATCTGCTGGCCGCGGTCCCACGAGCGGACATGGGTCGCGACGATCTCGTTGCCGTCAGCGATGCGCACCTGTTCGAGGTCGGCGAGGACGACGAGCGTGCGGCTCGTCCGGTCGTGGGGAACAGAATAGTCGTTGAGATCGAAACGCGCGTAGGGGGTCTTTCCGATCTCGACCTCGACGCGCTCATGGGCTGGAAACGGCGTGTCGGGGTGCCCGAGCAGCACACGGCTCTCGTCGTCGAAGGCCTGCCGCACGGTGCGGGCGCGGTCCTCGACCCAGGAGCGATCGAGCGCTGCGGAGCTGGTCCACTCGGTCGCTTGTCGGTTGAGGTCGTCGAGATCGGTATAGGTCCGGGCCTCGAAGAATGCCTCGCGGACGTAGCGGATGGCGCGCTCGACGCGGCCCTTCTCGTTGCCGCGAGCGACGGCGACGGGGCGCGGCTCGAAGCGGTAGTGCGCCGACAGAGCCAGGAGCATGGGGTGGAACCGGATCGCGTCGCCGTGACGCTCCACGACAGCGCTCTTGAGGTTGTCGTAGAGCAGCACGCGCGGGACGCCGTCGATGTCGGCGAACGCCTCGACGTGCCCGCGAACGAAGAAGGGCATCGCTGCGCTGGGGAAGAAGCGCAGGAAGATCCGCCGCGAGTAGCTGAGCACCATGACGAACGCCCAGAGCGGGCGCAGCGCCCGGCCGACAGCCAGCTTGCCGAAGTGCGCCCAGTCGACCTGCGCTTGCTCGCCGGGCAGCGTGCGCAGCCGCTGGAATGCCTCTGCCGGCTTCTTGGGGCGGAGACGACCGATCACTCGGCGCAGATGATCGGGACCGCCCGGATAGCCGCGCTCCTTGAGCATGCCGAAGAGGCGACTCGAGCGCAGCGAGGGATACTTGCCGAGCTGCTCGACGATGAAGGGCACGAACGGGTCGACCATCGACGGGCGCGGCGCGACGACCTTCGGGTCGACGCCCGCTTGCCCGAGCACGCGCTGAACGGTGGTGTGGTGCAGCCCGAGCTGAGCGGCAATGGTGCCCACGGGCCACTTCTCACCGTGGTAGAGGCGCAGCACCTCGGCCTCCTTCTCTTTCGCGATCACCGCCGCCTCCCGTCACCGCGGAGGGCTTCGTGGGACGCGGGGAGCGCGTCGGTGAACAGCTGACCGAGCGCGCCGCTCGCGCAGGGCCCAGGGCGGAAGCCGCGCTCCGCAGAGCGAGCAGCGGCCGACATCTCGGATCCAATCGTCATTGTTGTCCTTTCGGCCGGGGGTGATCTCCGGCGCGAGCTGGGACATCGACGCGGCCGCGGCTTGTGTCACCCTGTGATGCGTCACTTTCTGCGCGGAGAACTTGTCCCGCTGCCGGTCCCGATACCGGGCCTGGCGAGCGGCATGGAGGCGGCGAGCGCGAAGCTGCGTCTGGTAGGCCGCGCCGGCGCGGCGGAGCGACTCACGACGCTGGAGCGGGCGGCAGTCGGGGCAGAGGCGCTGGCCGCGATCGCAGCGACGGCAGAGGCGAAGCTGGACGCGGCAGCGGGCGCAGTGGGCGAGGCGGTAGGCGGACGAAGGCAACGGGCTCCATGACGCCGCTTTCTGGACCTGGAGCCCGGCTTGTGATGAAGGTGGGGGACTCCGGCAACGCGGAGCTCCAGAAGGCCCGAGGGTGGCAGCCCTCGGGCCTTCGACTTTTCGGCGGGCGTAACGTCTACGCCGCGGAGGCGAGCGTGGCCCAGATCGGCGTGGGGACCGGCGGTGAACGGTGAACGCCGCCGATCATGGGGCCGCGGTCTTCACCGATCGGACGCGGGACGCGATGCTCACCGACAACGCGGCCCAGACGGCGAGCGCGCAGGCGTCCTCGATGGCGCTCGCCGGCGGCGCGAAGCCCTCCCAGGCCCGGCGCCCTAGCGAGCCCCGCTCGGGGGCCGAGGCTGGCAGCACGACGTCCGCCATGCCCAGCAGCGCCTCGAGTTCCTGGAGGTCGCGCTGACCCTGCTGGCGAAGCTCCTCGCGCGTGCCGCGGCCTGCCTGGAGCTTCCTCACGACGCCAGCGATCGCCAGGGCGAGGTTCGCCGCGCGCTCCCGAGCGACCTCCATGGCGTCGACCCGAGCGGGCCGGCGGCGCATCCTCGGTTCGGGAGTATCGGTGCACGTACGCGCCGCGGTTGGGCTCACGCGGGGCACACACCGAGGTCGAGCGGCAGAAGCTTGGGCGCCGCGGCCGTTAAGGATGCAGCCTTCATCGCCGTCCCCCGCTCTCCGGGGCGAGCGCGTCGAGCTCGGCCTCGAGCGCGTCCCACACCAGCGAGGACGCGAGGACCTGCCGCCCTACCAGCGCGAGCGCTGCCGCGGCCTCCGGGTCTCTGGAAGCATCTTTGAGGGGCAGGGGAGGAGCGTGGGAATTCTGCCCGAATTCTGCCCGAGTACCAGGTTCCGGACACTTAGCGGCGCCGGAACGCGCATCACCGCTCCCAATTCCCAGGACATTTTGTAGGTGTTTCTCAGTAGATTGCGTGTCCGTAGCCCGGCAATGAGCCGGGGTATCACGGCCGGGGCTCGTAAGCGCCTCGAAGCATGAGGGATATGATCTCCCCCTGACGCGCTACGGCACGAATCGCCGAGAGGGTGTCTTTCTCGCCTCGCGGGGCACCACCATCGGATGGATGCGTGAACAGGGCAGGTAAGGGCTGGTTGTCAGGTTTGCACGACGTCTACTTCGGCCCTGGGCGTTTCATCTTTAGCCCCGGTACATAGAGATCCGGAACGGAATACTCGCCTTCTGTCACACTGAGAACTCCCGTTCGCTGAAGTCTCTCCAGATCCTCCGCAGGGTTGGAGCCGGAGCGTTTTGCGAGAGTCGCGCGAAGGTCGTCGAGTTGTCCCTTGGCGCTGACGCCGTTGAGCCACTCTAGTACGTCAACCAGCTCGGGTGACTCCTCCCGCACAGCCTGAACGCGCTGATCCGAGGTCGGAACGAGCGCGGCTGCGAGCGCCTCGCGCGAGATCGCGGCATCCGTCGACGTGCGGCGTCTATTGCGCAATCGATCGACCTCACTGTCCAACGCGCTCCGGATCAACCAGAGTGCGTCGCGCGGATAGAGAATATCCCGTGCATCTCTCAGTCGTCGGGTGATCCAGTTGCGAGACAGCGCGGTCTTCTTCGTCCAGATGCGCTGCTCGAGCAGCGCGTCCAAGAAAGGCAACAGCTCCGGTTCCGCTGCTTCCTCGACGTTTTCCCAGCTCAAGGCGGGAAGGACCCCGCGCTCCTCACACGAGCGCGCAAACTGGTTCGAGCGGAGCGCGCGCTTGAGTAGCATCTGCCAGAGCAAGTGCGGTTTCCATCGTAGCTCGATAGACCTGGCGTTGACGTGCGATTTTTCGGGAAAGGAGAGCTCGTGCCACAGGTCCGTCCGGAGAAACACCTTCAGTTGCACGTGGCGAAGTCGCTCGAACGTCGCTCGCCACGCGATGAAGAGTTGTGAGAGCCCGTCGCGGCGGCGCTCCAGGTTGCCCTTGAACGGGGTATCGAGCCCGTCGAGGAAGAGAACGAGTTGCTCTCCACGGGTGGTTAGGTCATTCTCGATGGCCTGCCATGCACCGTCGATCTCCGTGCCTAGTCCAGATTCCCCTAGCAGCGTGGAGGAGCGATCAAAGCTGATTTCCCGCCGTGCGATACGCCCGACCTCATCGGCGGCAGCGCGCGCTCGCTGTGGCACTTCGCCGGGCAGGGACGGGAGTCGGGCAAGCGCGTAGACGCGCCATACGATGTTGAGCTCAAGGCCGGCCTCGACCATGTCGCTCAATACGTCCATGCCGAGTTGCTGTGCTCCCGGCCCATGCACCGCGACGTGGCGTGCGGCCGATGAAAACGGGTGTTGCTGACAGTATCTGAACAATGCTGTCTTGCCGGAGCCCTTGCCTCCTAGGATTAGTACCGTCGTGGGATCCCGCACGGCACGGACGTGTTCGGTGCGTAGGAAAGCCTGAACGTCGGTCTCTTGCTCCGCGACTGGCGGTGGGAATTGGACGAGCAGGTCGTCGACGACATCGCGTTTAGCCTTCGGTTCGAACGCTGCTACGAGGGGTGAGGCCACCAGCGGTGGCCGCGGAATCGCGTCGTCGAGCAGGCGTATGAGCCCCTCATAGAGCCTGAACTCATCCTTGTCCGGGGCACGCTGGATGCAAAAGTCATCCACGTCGGCGAGCGCTGCTTCGTACGGGACGTGGACGCGTGGTTGTTCTATCTCATCGATTTTTTCTGGATTATCTTCGAGCGACGGCCGACCAAATGCTTCGTACCGGATCCGTTCTAGATACTTGAAGGCGTGCTCTACGCGCTTCATCTGCTCGAAGGTCATCCGATGGGCGTGAAGGGTGGAGGCCACACAGAGGACATCCGGCTTGCTACGAGCAGCCTGTTCCTCGGCGAGCAGCGAGACCACGCGGCCCACGCCTTCCATCTGGATGCGGCTCGGCGCGAAGAGCGCGACGACTACATCAGCCAGCCTGCGAAGACACACATTTGCCGTGTCGTTCAGGCCGGTTGGTGCGTCGATCAGGATGGCGTCGGCGACGGGCGCCAGGTTCTCGCAAAGCTGCTCAAACAGGCTTTGATTGCCGAATGTCACCTGTCCGCGTGCGTCGAGCCATCGTCCAGGAGCCAGGAGACGCTGCCAGTCGAGCGCCGCCAACTCGCGAAGGTATCCTGAGTCCATGCGTCCGGCGCCGAACAGCCGGAGCGCTCCCTTGGCATCGTCATCGAGCTTCACATCGCGCAGAAAGTCCACGGCCTGGACTGCCGGTGACTTTGTGGCCTTTGTGAAATATTCTACGAATCCCTCCGCTGGCTCGTCTTCCGGGAATACGAGTTGCCAGAGGCTCGGTGCCGCCAAGTCGAGGTCCAACATGACGACACGCCGACCTTGGCGCGCAAGCGCCCATGCGGTATGGATGAGCGCTGTCGTGCGCCCGGTCCCTCCCTTGTATGCATAGAACGCTATCACTCGTGGGAGCGATATTTCCGCCTTCACGCTGCCTCCCGCCTGAAAGGTGGCAGGCGCCTGGCGAAGTCCTCGAGGGCGGGCAGGACCTGGAGTCCCTCAAGCCAGGTTTTCAAACGATCGAGCTCGGAGAGCAACAGATCTTGACCGTCGAAGCTCTTCGCGACGTGTTCGCCGAAACGCAGAAGCCGGCGAGCGGAGGGCTCACTCCCAGCCTCGCCCCAGGCTGTGATGGCGGCGAATAGATCCGTCCAGCCGTCGGCATCCAGCCGGCTCAGCAACTCTCTCGCGCGCTCCTCGTGGAGCGATGCCATTCGGTGCAGCTTCAAGGCGATCGCCTTGTGAGGTGCCCCCAAGCTTCGCAGTATCTCGACCTGCCAGAAGAGCTGTTGCGCTTCGTTGGCCCGCGGGTCATTCATGATGCCTCTCCGGCGATGGCGTCCAGCGACGTGATGCTCGGCTCGGCGAAGCGTGTCGCACCGACGAAGCCGCCTTTTTTGAAGGGCGCGCGTAGGTAGGGGCTCTCTTCCAGTTGCTGGCGCTTTTCCGTTCGCTTCGCCTGATGGCTACTCTCGTCCGTTCCGCCCACCTCCAGGACCCAACGCTGATCATCCGGCGTCTCGCCGACGAAGTAGTCCACGCGCGAACCCCGCTTACACACGCGAGTGATTCGCTTGCCTCGCCATGTGCTGAGCACCAGACCCGCGAGCACGACAGCGCCGAACTCGACGATTCTCTCTCGCTCGTAAGTCGCCTCCGTTCTCCCGTCAGGCTGCGCGAAGGAGATCGTTGCCGATTGCGAGGCACCGTCCTGCAACGCTCTGAACGCTCTTGGCGATCTTCCATGACGGGTGAGCGCTGCTCGTGCGAATATCGCCAGGCTAGGATCCATCGCGGGATGGAGGGCTGCGAACGCTTCGACGTCGAGCGCGACGGTGTCCTCGTTCATGCGCCGGGAGTTTATAGCGAGGTGTGCCCCGATGTCGATCGCGGTTCGTCCGTGGCGGCCACCAAGGCCGCCCCCTATTTACCCATGGGGCGGGGCCCCCAGGCGCCGTGCGGCAGAACCTCCCTCCTCGGGCCGGTCCTGTCGGTCTTTCTCCCCGAGGATCGCCTTCGCCGCGCTGGCCCGAGCCGCCCCGCTCGCCACCGTCGCGTGGTCGACAACCCAGTGCGCGTCCAGCAGATCCAGGTAGTCGAGGTCCAGCTCCCCCCCCGATGGCAGCATGAACACCGCCGAGATGTGCGCGTGGCTCTGCACCGCCTGCACCATCTCCCGCGGGATGTAGAGCGCCGCGTGCGTGAAGAGGTGCACCACCGGCGTGCGCGGATCGTGGTGCCGCGTCAGATCCAGATCCGTGGCGAGCTCCGCGAACACGCGCGCCGGGTTCCTGCCCCGCTCCCCCTTGAACGACAGGAGGTGCGCCGTCGGCAGCTGCCCGTTCTTCGCCCGGTAGAGCTCGTACAGCCGCGCGTCGAAGAAGCGGAACGCCACGTCCTCGCCCTCCAGCAAGAGCCGCTTGCCCGTCGCGATCGCCATCCCCCGGGCGAACGTCTGCCGATCGCCGCGCATCGACGCCGACGCGTCGATGAGCAGGTAGTGGATGCGCCGCTGCTCGTCCCGGCTCTGCTCGCGCGCGAAGTACAGCACCTCGTTGTCCGCGATGCGGCGCGCCAGCTCCATGTCGTCCCACGCGAGCTCCGTCAGCACCATGCTGTCGATCGAGCCGCGCGTGCCCAGCCCCGAGTAGCCGTGCGCCGCCGTCGTGCCCGCGGCCGGGCGCGTCTTCGTCTCGAGCACGCTCGGCAGGATCTCCAGCGAGAAATTCACGATGTCGTTCGCCTCGGGCGACGAGAGCGCCGCGAGCAGATCGACCTGGGCGAGCGCCCCGGCCGACGCCTCCGAGCCCAGCATGCCGAACAGGCGCAGCGTCTCGATGTCGAGCGCGTCCGACATCGTGAGCACGTACAGCCGGGAGACGTCGAGCGCCTCCAGCGCCCGCTGCTCGAACTCGCGCCGCGCCGACAGGAACAGCCCGCGGAGCTGCGGCTCGATCCCGTCGAAGAGCGCCGCGTCCGCGGGCAGCATCGCGCGGTAGGCCGGCGGCGTGTGGGTCCGCGCCGCGACCGCGCCGAAGAGGCGCGACAGCACGACCGTGACCAGATCGTCGCTCATCCGGAGCTGCGCCGCGCACCGCGCGGCCTCGCTCTCGGCGAGCTCCCGGAGCACCGCCCGGTACCCCTCCACGACGCGCTCCGCGTCCCGGAGCCGGCCCGCGAGCTCCTTCGGGTCGCAGCGCGGCCCGAGCTCCAGCTGCTCGCGCGGCGTCGAGAAGAGCAGGCCCGCGTCGTGCACCAGCGCGAAGGGCAGGACCACCCCGAGCCGCTCCAGGCTCTGGTGCCACCGGATCGCGCGCAGCGCGAGCGACGAGCTCAGCGGGCGCACCTGCGAGAACGCCAGCGTGCCGAGCGGGCCGGCGATGGCGGGGTTCGCGAGCTGCGACGTCGGGACCGGCACGGCTACAGGCGCGCGGCGCAGCGGAAGCCGATGCCCGGCGCGCTCGCCGTCGCCAGCTGGTGGTAGCGGAACGCCGGGTTGAGCCAGAGCGCGAAGCCGCCGTTGTAGGCGCCGCCCCGGATCGCCTTGCGATCGCCGGCAGGCGCCCCCTTCGGGTTCACCTGCTCCTCGTCCTTGTAGGTCTCGAACCAGTCCGCGGTCCACTCCCACACGTTGCCGACCACGTCGTCGGCCCCGAACCTCGTCCTGCCGTTCGGGAACGAGCCGACCGGCGCCGTGCCGGAGAAGCCGTCGTCGGCCTCGTACATGCGCTCGCTCGGCGTGAGCCCGCGCGCCTTCTCCCACGCCGTGCACTCGGTGCCGCACGCGTTCATGAAGGTCTGGTCGCCGGGCTTGTCGCCCCAGGGGAACTTGCGCCCGTCGGAGCCGCGCGCCGCGTACTCCCACTCCGCCTCGGTCGGCAGGCGCTTGCCGTGGACCTCGCAGTAGGCGTTCGCGAGGCTCCACGGCAAGCAGTTGATCGGGTGCTTCGCGAGCTCGGGCTTGCCGAAGGTGCACTGCTCGGCGAGGGCCGCCAGCGTCTTCTTGTGCGCGGCGGCGGGCGCGCCGCTCGTGTTCGGGAAGTCGGGCGCGGCCGGGGGCCGCTTGCACTCTCCCTTGTCCGAGCACGCCTTGTAGTCGCCCGCGGTCACCTCGTGGACGTCGATGCAGAACGTGTCGATCGTCACCTTGTGCGCGGGCTGCCACAGCTTGAACTCCGGCTCGTCGGAGCCCATGAAGAACTTGCCGCCCGGGACGAGCACCATGCCTGCAGGGCACTCGGTCCGCCGCTCGGGGAGCGCGGCCGCCGCGGCCGTGGCGCTCGCCGTCGGCGCCGCCGCGGTGGCGGACGCTGTGGCGACCGGCGCGCTCCGCGACGCGTCTCCCGCGGGCGGCGCGCCGCGCAGCAGGCTCCAGGTGATCGCGCCGCCGGCCGCGAGCGCGAGCGCGACGCCGCCGAAGAGCAGCGGGCCCTTCGACCTCGGCGCCGCCGCGCCGCCCGCGGCGCTCGATCCGGCCACGGAGACCGGCTGCGACGTCAGCGCGGGCGGCGGCCCCGGGGCCGTGGAGGGCGCCGCCATCGTCGGCGCGGTCTGCGCCTGCAGCGAGATCCGCGGCGAGGACGCGAGCCGCGGCGCGGACGTGCGGGGCGACGGCGCGCCGGACGGGGGCGCGAGCGAGCCGCCGCCCGCGGAGAGCGCCCAGGTCGGGTCCTCGGGGAAGACCGCCCGGTGCAGCGCCGACCAGAAGCGGCCCATGGTGGGGAAGCGGTCCGCCGGCGCGACGGCGAGCGCCTTCGCGAAGACCGCCTCGACCTCGTCGCTGACCGTGAGGCCGAGCGTCCGCGGCGTCGGCCGGCGCGACGGATCGCGGCTCGCGACAGCGAGCTGGAGGTAGTCGTCGCCTTGCAGCGCCGGCGCTCCGCCGAGCATCACCTCGATCATGATGAGCGCCATCGCGAAGACGTCGGTCCAGGGCCCGGTCGCGCCGTGGGTGCGGCTGAACTGCTCGGGGGCGCCGTAGCTCGGCGTGAACGCGGTGATGTCCTTGCCGGTCTGGGCGAGCGCCGTCGCCGCCGCCGCGTGATCGGCCATCACCTTGGCGATGCCGAAATCGAGCACCTTCACGAACGTCGAGGCGTCGCGCGGCTGGCCGATGACGAACAGGTTCGCCGGCTTGATGTCGCGGTGCGCGATGTTCCGCGAGTGCACGAGATCGAGCGCGATCGCGGCCGACTCGAGCAGCGCCATCGTCGCGCGCAGGTCGCGCGCCGGCGCGCCGTCGGTCGTCTCGTCGAAGAGGACCCGATCGAGCGGCCTGCCGTCGAGCCACTCGAGGACCATGTAGGGCAGCCACTGCCCGTCCGGCGCGTTGAACGTGCCGATGTCGCGGGCCTGGACGATGGCGGCCGAGCGGCTGGACAGCTCGGTCATGAGCTTGCCCTCCTGGATGAACGCCTGGAGCAGCTGCTCCCGCTGCTCGGCCGGCGCTCCCCCGAGGAGGGTGAAGCACTTGACGGCGACGGGCTGCTTCCAGATGACGTGCTCGGCCCTGTAGACGACGCTGAAGCCGCCCTCGCCCACGGCGTGATCGATCCTGTACTTGTCGGCGATCAGGCTGCCGGCGATGTTGAGCGGATCGCTGCGGTCCGGGTTCTGGCTCATGAGATCCCTACGCACCGCGGCGGGGCCCCCGATCGGCGCCTCGTGCGTGCGTCGGGGCCATCTTAGTTGCCTCGCCGTCGGTTGGAACCCTTTCGCGCGATCCGGCGCCCTCCCCGGGCCGGAGGCGCCGCCCGCACCGGGCGTCCGATATGGCGGATGTTCCAAGGCCCGTTGGATGGTGGGGGAGCCCGCATTCATGGATCATTGTGGGCGCGATCCATCTCTTGACAGAGATCTTCGTCCGTTATATTGGATGACACCTTCGGTGGTTCCCTGCTGGCGTCGCTGCTGCCCAGCCGGGTGCTCCTGACCGCGGCCTCTCGTCTGCGCGTCGTGCGTGGGACGTCGAGCGCAGGCCGGGGAGCGATGGTCCGCTGCCTGCGAGGGCGTCGTGTGCCTTTGCGCCGGCGGCCGGTGTTGGCCGTGCGCGCCGCGCGTAGAGCGCCGTGCGCCGTGCGCCGTCAGTAGCTGGTTTGATTCGAGGAACAACGCGCTTGAAATCGATCAACGGAAAGAAGTCGCACACGGTCCGCGCGGCAGCGGCGCTCTGGCTCGTCGCCGCCGCGCTCCCCTCCCAGGCGTCCGCTCAGCAGCCCGCGGCGCCGCCCCAGGCCCCGGCGCCGCCCCAGGCCCAGGCGCCGCTTCCGGCCCCGGCGCCGCAGGAGACCGGGGCGGCGGACGGCGTCGAGCCGCTGAGCCGCCGGGTCGCGGAGCTCGAGCAGCAGCAGCGCGCGCTGATCGAGCGCCTCGAGGCCGAGCGCAAGGCGGCCGCCGAGGAGCGGGCCAGCGCGGCGAAGGACAAGGGCAGCGCCGTCAAGGTGACGGCGGCTCCTGGAAAGGGCTTCACCGTCAAGACGGCGGACGACAAGTTCTCGTCCACGATCCGGGCCCGCGTGCAGCTCCGCGAGACCATCACGCACACGGCAGAGGACGACACGAACGAGATCAACGTGAAGACGGTGCGCCTCACGACGAGCGGGCATGTCCTCTCGCCCGATCTCAAGTACAACGTGCAGCTCGCCTTCGGCGGCAACGACTTCGAGAAGGACAGCGCCTCTCCCGTCTTCGACGCCTTCGTCGAGTACACCGGGATCCGCGATCTCAACGTGCGTGTCGGCCAGTTCTTCGTCCCGTTCGACCGGGCGCGGACCACGCGCGAGTTCACCCTCCAGCTGGTCGATCGCCAGATCGCCGTCCGCGAGCTCACGCTCGATCGCGACGTCGGCCTGATGCTCTCCTCGCCCGATCTCTTCGGCCTGGGAGGCAAGCTGTCGTACAACCTCTTCGTGGGCGGCGGCGAGGGGCGCAACCGCTTCGGCGGCCAGAAGCACGGCCCGCTCGCGGTGGCGCGGCTCGCGGTCCGCCCGTTCGGCCCGTTCGACGACGACCAGGAGGGCGACCTCTCTCGCGAGGCGCGGCCCCGGCTCGCGGTGGGCGTCGCGGGCGCCTACAACCACCAGACGAGCCGCCAGAGCAGCACGTATGGCGCGACGCTCGCGCACGGCGCGGCCGACTACCTGCATGGCGCGGCGGATCTCGTCTTCAAATATGCCGGCTTCTCGCTCTCGGCCGAGGCCGTGGTGCGCCACGCCGAGCGGGATTCCTTCGAGGGCGAGGTCGACGGCGCGCCCGTGCGGGAGTGGACCCGGTCGGGTTACGGCTACTTCGTCCAGTCGGGCTTCCTGCTGACCGAGCGGGTCGAGGTCGCCGCGCGCTGGGACCAGATCTTCGCGGAGCGCGGCACCGATCCGAAGCTCGTCAATCTCGTCGACACGCAGGGAAAGCAGGTCGGCGGCGGGCTCAATTATTATGTGAACGGGTATGCCCTGAAGATCCAGGGCGACTATTTCTACATCTTCGGCAAGGACACCGCCGACGCCCGCCACGTCGGTCGGCTCCAGCTCGACGCCACGTTCTGACGGGGAGGGGGCGCGCCAGGGGAGCGCGCTCTCCAGATGGATGCGGAGAGCGCCGCGCGGCGCTCTGATGACGACCTCCGCTCCGGCGCGCGGCGTGGCCGGCCAAGGCACGACTGGCCGGCCACGCCAGGCCTGCGTCAGGCCCACCCAGCAGCATGTGCAGCGCGCTCGAGAGCGCGAAACCCCGGGGGGCCGCGCGGCCCCGTTCTTGCCATGGCGTTCGTCCCCGGCGCAACCGATTGTGCCGTTTCAGGGAAGGAGTTCACCATGGCTCGTTCATTCACCTCCCAGGATCTCGTCGCTCTCCCGCGCCTCAACGCCGCCGAGTCGGTCGTGCTCGCCACGGAGCTCATCACGGTGGCTGACGCGAGGGAGAAGCGGCTCAAGCCGAAGAAGCTCCCCGAGGCGATCGGGCGGTCGAAGGGACGGCTCGTCGCTGCGGTCGCCGCGCTCGAGGCGCTCACCCGGCCGCAGGGGGGCGATCCGGTCGAGACGAAGACCAAGCCGAAGGCCGACCGCATGCTCGACAACGCGTGGAGCGCGACGTTCGATTGGCTCGGAGGCTGGTGCAAGCTCCCGCTGGAGCAAAACCCGCACCTCGACGAGGCGAAGGATCTCTTCAAGATCCTTTACCCGGACGGCCTCTCCTTCACCCGGCTCCCGTACAAGCTCGAATGGAAGGAGTCGAAGGCGCGCCTCGACGCGATCCGGAGCGCGCGGCACGACCGGACGTTCAAGAAGCTGGGCGGCGAGGGCTACCTCGCTCACCTGGAGGAGGCGCACGAGGCCTATGGCCGCGCCCTGCACATCACCGCGCCGAAGCCCGAGAGCGCTCCGACGGGCGACGTGCGCGCCGCGTTCCTTGCGACGCTCGCCGCCCTCCGCGACTATGCGGCCCGGGTCGCCGCGCACGCGGACCCGGACGTGCCCGGCAGCGAGGAGATCAGCGCTGCGCTGCTCGCGCCGCTCGCTGCGTGGGAGTCGCGGCCGGCTGGATCGAGCAGCGAGGCCAGTGACGCCGAGGAGGCGCCTGCGGCGCCGGTGGAGGCGGTGGAGGCGGTGGAGGCGGTGGACGAGGAGCCGCCGGGCGATCCGGCGTGAGCGGCGCCTCCGGGGGGAGCGGCGCATAGGCGTTAACCAAGCTCCGCGCCGCGCTTTGCTACATTCGAACGTTGATGTGGTCGTGGTCGTCAACGTTCGGCCGTGAACGACGACGTAAACGTTCACGTTGATGACCGATGGGTGGGGTCAGGCGGGCGCGTCTGACTCTGCAGCGGCGCACCACCGGCCACGGAGATTCAAGCACTCCTCTCGCTAATTCCAAGGCAGTGCCAGACATCGGCCGCCGGCCGGCGCCGGCACGCTCAGGCGATGCAGCAGAACGTGGACGGCTCGGCCGGCTGAAGCTCGCCGACGGGCTCGCCGCCCTGCGGTACACACGCGCCCGGCTCCACCGCCACGACCGCGGCCGACTTGCTCCCCAGGCCGACGCCGGGCGGCGTCACCCCGCAGAACGGGACGCTCGAGTCGACGAGGGTCGACGCGACCATGTCGGTGCACGCCGCGTCCCGGTACACGGACGCCATGATCGTGCACGAGGCGCCGGTTGGCTCGCCGCAGCTGCAAGACGTGCAGTCGCGGCCGTCGAGCACGTCCTTGTAGAAGACGTGCTTCTGGGCGTAGCCGTCCGGACAGGCGGCGTCGCCCTCGTGGTAGACGCACGTCAGGAACGCGGGCGGCGCTGCCGGCGCGCACGTCGTCGCGTCGGCGCACGCCGTGTGCGCCCCGGCGACGCAGGCCAATGCGCCCGTCGCCCACCAGAGCGGGCTCTGGGGGATCGGCTGCGGGACTTCGATGCGCGGCGTACACCCGCCAGCCGTGCTCGAGGGTGCCGCGATCGCCAGCGACTGCACGCAGGGCTCGCCGTCGCAGTCCTGATCGGCGGGGATCGCGCTCTCGGCGGTGCAGGCGCCATCCCATGCGTCGGGCGCGGCGAACGGCGTCGCGATGGCGTCGGGCTCATCGCCTCGGCACGAGGACGACGACGCGGCCCACGCGGTCGGGAGCGCACACGACACCTCGGGCGGGTCGCACGCGCAGGTCGGGCACGTCGTCGGCACCTGCTGGAGATCGGCGAAGCCCTCGTACCCGATCGTCGGCGCGTCGGCGGGGCAATCGGGGGTGGCCTCCGGCGGGCCGAACCAGAGGAGCGCCGGGCCAGACCAGCCGAGCGGTGCGGGAGGGACGCACTGGCCGGAGCACAGGGCGCTGTGCTCCTCACCGCCGGCGCCGCCCTCACCGCCAGCGCCGCCCTCACCGCCGGCGCCGCCCTCACCGAGGTCTTCCGAGCACCACTCAGGATAGTGGAGGAGCTCTTCCTCCGAACATGGGCCTTCTATGATGATCGGATCCTGGCTGCAGCTGGCAGCCAACAGCACTCCGGCAAGGGCAAAGCCCGGCACGCGCATGCGTCGCAACTTATCTGAACGATGGTCCTCCGCGCAAGGAGACGGTTTCCCACCGGGCCTCGTGCGCATTGAGCATTCACTGAATCGAGGAAAATTTCTCATTCTTTTACCTCGGGGGGGAGGGCGGATATTTCTGCCGCCGGACCCCATCATAAGTTCAGCTGTAAACCGATCCCGAACGCCACACCGAGCGCGGGAGCGCTCCAGGCCGCGCGATCCGTTCCGGCGATGCCTCGACGGCGGAGGAGCGACGCGTCGACCGTGCGCCAGACCGGCTCGGCAGTTCCGTACCCAGAGAGGCCCTCCGAGATCGGCCACCGGACGCCGGCTCGCGCGCCGAGCCCGGCACGAAGAGTCAGCACGGTTCTCGCCAGCCTTGGAGCTTCGGGCACGGCACGGAGCACACCCAGCTCTCCGACCCCGCACGCGAAGAGAGCATGCCGGTGAAGGCACAAGGCGGCGTTCGCGGTGAACGCCGATGTCGCGACACGCACGTCGTCCACGTTGGTCGACAGCGACGAGAGCCCGCGCGCTTCCAGCGCGACCGACCATGCCGGCCAGCGGCCGGCGACCGACAACGTCGGACCCACCGCGACGCCGGGCGTCAGCCCCAGCGCCATCGCGGCGCCGGCGTCGACGGTCCAGTGGAAGCGCTCCGCCGCGGCTTGCCCCGCGCTGCCCGGGGGCGGCGCCCGCAAGGGCGGCCGCTCGCGCGCGGGCGGCGCCTTGCTCGGCGGCGGAGGTGAGCGCGGCGCCTCGTTCGGCGGCGGCGCCGGCCGGCCCGCGCACGGGCGCTCGGGGGAGCACGGCGCCTCCGCCTGCGTCGCGCGCTCGTTCTGCGGGGCCGGCGCCGGTTGCGGCGGCGGGAGCTCGCCCATGTCGTCGAGCTGCACGGCGATCAAGAGGGCCGCCGTCGAGACCAGCGTCTTGCAGTCGCCGCGGGTCCTGTGGCCGTCGGTCCAGAGCACCACGCCGCGGCGATCGCGGAGGTAGATCGACGCGATGAGCTCCCCTCGGTCTCCTTCTATCGACGCCTCCATCAGGAGCGGAGCCTCCGCGTCGAAGGGATCGAAGCCCATGCGCCGGGCGATCGCTGCGCGCAGGAACCGCCCGTCGGGGCAGCGCTCGGTGCCTGGGCCGCGCGTGAGCTCGATCCGCACGCGGGCCCGGGGCGGTCCGGTGTCGGCCCGGCTCGGCGCCGCCGCGCGCAGCGCGACGAGGGCCGCGACCATCGAAGCGAACGCCGTGTGCCGAGCCCGCTCTCCCCATCGCGGGGCGCGCGACGCGACGCGCCCGTGACGCGGTGGACTTTCGCTCATCGCTGCGCGTCCCCCGCCGTGCCGCCGGTCGCTGTCACCGGCAGCGCCTCGGCCCTCGACCGGAGCCGCTCGCGCACCAACGTCAGCCGGCTCGGTGGAAAACGCCGCGCGTGCGCGTCGAGGTGCTCGAGGGCGGCGGCGCGCTCGCCGCGCGACAGCGCCGCCCTGGCCGCGTCGAGCAGCGCGAGCTCCTCGCCGAGCGGATCCTGGCTCTCGGCTGCGAGCGCCGGGGCGCGCCTCGACCCGGCGGGCTGGCGCTGGCCTTGGGCCTCGGTCGCCCGTGCCGCGGGCGCTCGGAGGCCCGGGATGTCGTCGGAGGGCGTGGAGCCGCCGGGGCGCGGCGCCCCTTCGAAGACGCCTCGGGGTCGCGGCGCCGGGGCCAGGTTCGTGCCCTGTGCGAGGAGGAGGGGTAAGGCGAAGGGACCGAGGTGGCGCGCCCAGTCCACCGGAGCTCGAGCGAGCTCGGTGGCCAGGAGCAAGCCTCCGGCGATGCCTGCCGCTCCCCACCCGAGCGCCGGGCGAGCGGTCCGGGCGAGCGGGCGCGCGAGACGCGCAAGACGTGCTCGCCACCTCGTGCCGACGACGCGAGCTCGGGCGCTCGGCGCGGCCGGGTCGCTCGCGGGCAGGAGCGCGTCGCGGAGCGACCGCAACGAGGTCTCGGAGAACAGCAGGAGCACGAGGAGGCTGGACCGGAGCGCCTGTCTCTCCTCGGGGCGCAGCCGCTTCTCGGCGGCGCGGTAGTCCCGGCGCGCGCGGCGCAGCCGGCTGGCGGCGGTGTTCTCGTTGAGCCCGAGGGCGCGCGCGATCTCGCGCACCGGGACGTCGTACGCGTCGGCGAGGACGAGGATGGCGCGGCGCTCGGGCGCGACCGCCGACAGGAGGCGGATCGCGAGCGCGATCCGCTCCTCCGCGGCGATGTGGCGCTCGCTGCTCACCGCGGCGTCTGCCCGCTGGAAACAGGAGGCGTCGGCAAGGCCTACCGGGACTTCACGGCGCCGGTAGGCGCGCTCCAGGTGATGGCGGACCTTCCGCCAGGCGATCCCGAAGAGCCATGACGCCTCCGCCCTCCAGTGCTCGCCGAGGTGCGCTGGTCGAGATGGCCTGGGCGCGCCCGCGGGAGCGTCATGCGGGCGAGGACGTGTGTCGCTCGGCGCGCTGTCGGCGGCGACGGCGGGCTGCGCGGGCGCCGGGGCGGATCCCGGGGCGTCTGGCGAATCGAGCAGGGCTGCGCAGGGCGCGCCGCCGGAGCGCATGGGGTCGTACCGGGGGAAGCTGCGGTAGGCGTTCAGGAGGACGTCCTGGCACACGTCGTCGAGGTCGCCCTCGGCGACGCCGAGGAAGCGGAGTATGCCTGGGAGGACGTGAACGGCCGTTGCGTGCATGGAGGTCCAGGTGCCGTGCTGGACCGGGGCGGTCGGAGGATGAGAAGAGCTCATGCTCAGAATTACGTGGCGTTTCTCGGGACCGTCCCGGAATCGTGCCGGGCCGGAGCGAGCCGGGGCGGTGGCGGAAGGGGCGGCTGGGGCGATCGGAATCCGCAGCATCTCCCGGCCAGAGACGCCCGCCGGGCCCGGAGACGGCGCCAGGACCGGGACCGGGGAGGGGATCTGCTCGCCGGCCGATCGAGCGTGCGGCACCCAGATGCGTGATGCAGCTCACGTCGACCAGAAAAGTGGAGTGATCTTCCTGGGGTACAGATCTGCCCGACCACGATGCGTTGTGGTCGCGGGCAAGCGCGCTCGGGAGGGGACCAGGTCGCGCTGTGGTCGGAGGCGAGCGCGCTCGGGAGGGGACCAGGTCGCGCTGTGGTCGGAGGCGAGCGCGCTCGGGAGGGGACCAGGTCGCGCTGTGGTCGGAGGCGAGCGCGCTCGGAAGGGGGCCAGGTCGCGCTGTGGTCGGAGGCGAGCGCGCTCGGGAGGGGACCAGGTCGCGCTGTGGTCGGAGGCGAGCGCGCTCGGGAGGGGACCAGGTCGCGCTGTGGTCGGAGGCGAGCGCGCTCGGGAACGGCGTCTTCGTGCCTGCAAATCGACTCCATCGCCGTTGTAATGGGGGCGGCAGGCCGTCCCTCCGGCCCCGAACCGGATGACATGAGGAAGTAACGAGCGCCGGCTCCGAGGGAGCGCGTCTTCCGCGAGGGACGGCGGCCGCGAGGGACGGCGGCGACCCGCCGGGGAATCACGACGAACGACGGCAGTACGCCGGAAGTGCGAGCAGAGGTGGGTTGGGTGCTACCAAGGGCCGCAGCCATCTCAGCTCCACGTCGTGAAATCCACCGAGGGCGAGCGAGGGCGAGCAGCTCGGCAGCGCGAGCGGCAGGGGCGGCCGCGCCCTGGGCAAGGCGGGTGGACGACCGGAAGAGGCAGGGCCGGAGCGGCACCGCTGCCAGCAAGGACGAAAGGCAGGCTCCCGGGAGGCGGGGGTGTGGTAGAAGAGGGGGGACGGGCCCGCTGCGAGCGGTGGAGTGACGCGAAAATCCCGGGAGGCGCTCGCAACGCCGGTAGGTGTTTGAAATAACGATGGTTTTCGAGTGCGAGGAGGGCCTCCGGAGGGTCCCCGCGAGCCGGCAGAGGGGGGTCGAACGGGAACCTCTCGCAAACCGGCTTGCAAGTACGCGAAATGTCAGGTACGTCTGGGAGGCCTCTCTCCGCCGCTGAAAGGCGGCGGCCCCATTGAAGCGTGTCCCAATTCGTTCCGCCGAGTCCAGCAGCGATGACCCTCTCCGCCGCTGAAAGGCGGCGGCCCCATTGAAGCCAGGCGGCCGCCATCGTCTGTGAGCGTGTGAGCTTGCTCTCCGCCGCTGAAAGGCGGCGGCCCCATTGAAGCGGAGATCGTGCCGAAAGCGTAGCCGCTCCAATCCACCTCTCCGCCGCTGAAAGGCGGCGGCCCCATTGAAGCGGGGATGATCTGGCGCAGGTAGATCGGCGCCCACCGCCTCTCCGCCGCTGAAAGGCGGCGGCCCCATTGAAGCGCCGCTCCAGCGCGCAGGGCGCAGGCGTCGCACAGCGCTCTCCGCCGCTGAAAGGCGGCGGCCCCATTGAAGCAAGTACGCCAGCGCGGAGGCCGTGATCGAGGTAGCGCCTCTCCGCCGCTGAAAGGCGGCGGCCCCATTGAAGCGGGGACGCTTTCGGTCTCGGCCAGGCGCTGCGCGGTGGACTCTCCGCCGCTGAAAGGCGGCGGCCCCATTGAAGCTCAGCCGGAGCCGCCGCGCACAGGACGCCCAACTTGCTCTCCGCCGCTGAAAGGCGGCGGCCCCATTGAAGCGGGCGGCAATCCGGGCAGCTTCGCTAAGATCCCCACGTCGCTCTCCGCCGCTGAAAGGCGGCGGCCCCATTGAAGCTTGACCACCGCCCTCTTGGCGGGCTTGGCCGCCCTCCTCTCCGCCGCTGAAAGGCGGCGGCCCCATTGAAGCATCATGTTGTTGGCGAAGTCGTCGGCGATGCTGACGCTCTCCGCCGCTGAAAGGCGGCGGCCCCATTGAAGCTCCAGCAGGATCGTGAGCCACGCGAGGCGCCGATCCTCTCTCCGCCGCTGAAAGGCGGCGGCCCCATTGAAGCTCGGGGCGTTCGGCGCCATCATGGCGAACCGAGACCACCTCTCCGCCGCTGAAAGGCGGCGGCCCCATTGAAGCCTCTGGGGCGAGACGGTGCAGCGCATCGACGCGACCTCTCCGCCGCTGAAAGGCGGCGGCCCCATTGAAGCCACACCTTCGCGATGAAGGTGAAAAGCGCGTGCATCCTCTCCGCCGCTGAAAGGCGGCGGCCCCATTGAAGCGAAGGTGTACCGGTTCCACCCCAAGTTAGAAGCTGACCCTCTCCGCCGCTGAAAGGCGGCGGCCCCATTGAAGCAGACCCAACCTCGGCCGGGTCGCACTCTCCGATCGCGAGCACCTCTCCGCCGCTGAAAGGCGGCGGCCCCATTGAAGCAGCGGCTCGGTGACGCTCGTCGATGGGCAGACCTTCCCCTCTCCGCCGCTGAAAGGCGGCGGCCCCATTGAAGCAGATCACCCCTTGAAAGCGTTTACAACGCGTCCAGGGACTCTCCGCCGCTGAAAGGCGGCGGCCCCATTGAGGCCGGGGATGGTGAGCGGCGTTGACCTCGAGCCCGCGCTCTCCGCCGCTGAAAGGCGGCGGCCCCATTGAAGCCCGAGCAGCGCGCCGAGCGGACCGCCGGCAGCCGTCACTCTCCGCCGCTGAAAGGCGGCGGCCCCATTGAAGCACGGTGCGCGCGAACGCGTCGAGCGTGGTGCTGTCCGTCCTCTCCGCCGCTGAAAGGCGGCGGCCCCATTGAAGCAACGGCGGCCGTGGTCGTCCCTTCCTCAAGATGCAGACTCTCCGCCGCTGAAAGGCGGCGGCCCCATTGAAGCACGTAGAGCTTCAGAAGGCGGCTCGCGGCCTCCGTCCTCCTCTCCGCCGCTGAAAGGCGGCGGCCCCATTGAAGCTACGACAGCCACCATGAGAAGCGCGAGCTCTGGGCCTCTCCGCCGCTGAAAGGCGGCGGCCCCATTGAAGCCGAGGCCTCGAAGATCATGTCGTCGATGCCCGAGGCCTCTCCGCCGCTGAAAGGCGGCGGCCCCATTGAAGCCCCGCGGCGGTACCAGAGGGATACAACGGCCGGCGGCAGCTCTCCGCCGCTGAAAGGCGGCGGCCCCATTGAAGCCTGGCGAGATAGCCGCCGCAGAACATCGCCACGAGCAGCTCTCCGCCGCTGAAAGGCGGCGGCCCCATTGAAGCAATCTGTGGGGCCCCGGGCTTCCGGTCGCCTTGACGAGGCTCTCCGCCGCTGAAAGGCGGCGGCCCCATTGAAGCACCGCGGTCGTAGTTGCGCGAAAGCGGGGAGCGTGCTCTCCGCCGCTGAAAGGCGGCGGCCCCATTGAAGCGACGAGATGCCCGACCGGATGGTGCGTGGGCAGATCGCTCTCCGCCGCTGAAAGGCGGCGGCCCCATTGAAGCGGCACCGGCCACCACCACTCACCGGCGTCCTTCGCGTCTCTCCGCCGCTGAAAGGCGGCGGCCCCATTGAAGCACCGTCCGCCCCGTCGCTTTGTCCTTGAGCATCGTCCTCTCCGCCGCTGAAAGGCGGCGGCCCCATTGAAGCATCCGGAGCGCCGGCACATTCGCGAGCCACGCGCTGCCTCTCCGCCGCTGAAAGGCGGCGGCCCCATTGAAGCACGCCCTGTACGCAGAACGCGCCCTTGGGGCCCAGCTCTCCGCCGCTGAAAGGCGGCGGCCCCATTGAAGCGCCATCCCGCGAGAACACCGCGAAGAGCAGCCCGAACGCTCTCCGCCGCTGAAAGGCGGCGGCCCCATTGAAGCGGCAACCTGCGCGTGATGGTGGTGCAAGGCGCCGCTGTCTCTCCGCCGCTGAAAGGCGGCGGCCCCATTGAAGCTTGCGGATCGCGCAACTACTCACGTCGAGCCCGCGACTCTCCGCCGCTGAAAGGCGGCGGCCCCATTGAAGCCGACGTCGGCCCATCGGAGCGTGACAGGCGCATAGAGGCCTCTCCGCCGCTGAAAGGCGGCGGCCCCATTGAAGCGGCGTCCAGCAGGCGGTAGACGCGGCCCACGGCCGCCCCTCTCCGCCGCTGAAAGGCGGCGGCCCCATTGAAGCAGCTCGTCTCGGGCGGCCGGCTGGAGCGTCGTCCGGCTCTCCGCCGCTGAAAGGCGACGGCCCCATTGAAGCCCCATGCTCCCACCTTGGCAGAGTCGCGGTGGACAGTCTCTCCGCCGCTGAAAGGCGGCGGCCCATTGAAGCCGTCATGCCGCCGCGGGCGTCGTAGCGGAGCTCGGCGGCCTCTCCGCCGCTGAAAGGCGGCGGCCCCATTGAAGCCGCAAGCGCGCTCGCGACAAGAGAGTTCCTCGCGTCGCTCTCCGCCGCTGAAAGGCGGCGGCCCCATTGAAGCACCGCTAGGTCCACGCTGCTCAGCGACGCGCGCGCCGCTTCCTCTCCGCCGCTGAAAGGCGGCGGCCCCATTGAAGCACCGCCGCGTAGCCGATGGTGGAGGTTTCGTTGCCCCTCTCCGCCGCTGAAAGGCGGCGGCCCCATTGAAGCCGTTCCGTCTCGGGCGCTGTGTCGGCCTCGATCTCCTCTCCGCCGCTGAAAGGCGGCGGCCCCATTGAAGCAGCTCCTCGTCCTCACCGGCTTGGCGGGCCATGCAGCCTCTCCGCCGCTGAAAGGCGGCGGCCCCATTGAAGCATCTTGGCTGGACATGCTCAGCCGTGTGACGTGTGGAAGGCTCTCCGCCGCTGAAAGGCGGCGGCCCCATTGAAGCTAGCCCGCCTCGGCGACGGTCATGGTGCAGTCCCAGACTCTCCGCCGCTGAAAGGCGGCGGCCCCATTGAAGCTTACCGATGTCGAGGGGCTCCAGTTTCGACATGCGCCCCTCTCCGCCGCTGAAAGGCGGCGGCCCCATTGAAGCCCCGCGGTGCTCGCCGCGGCCCTTGATGATGTGCCTCTCTCCGCCGCTGAAAGGCGGCGGCCCCATTGAAGCCTCGTCATCTCGGATGGAGATGAGAATCACACCTTGTTCCCTCTCCGCCGCTGAAAGGCGGCGGCCCCATTGAAGCCCTGGTGGTCGAGGGCAAAGGGCACATCAAGCCGGGCCGCTCTCCGCCGCTGAAAGGCGGCGGCCCCATTGAAGCACCCACCGCCGCGATGCGGTATCGAACCGGATGAGTCCCCTCTCCGCCGCTGAAAGGCGGCGGCCCCATTGAAGCCGTCGCCGGAGCCTCCCCGGCCAACCGCTGCGCCAGCTGCTCTCCGCCGCTGAAAGGCGGCGGCCCCATTGAAGCGACCGGGGACTATACCCACCTACGGCTCCCCATGCGCTCTCCGCCGCTGAAAGGCGGCGGCCCCATTGAAGCCTGGTCTTTCTTTCGATGGCGCCACGATAGGAGCGGTGCTCTCCGCCGCTGAAAGGCGGCGGCCCCATTGAAGCGGCCTGACGCTCGAACAGATCAACGCCTACTTGGATCTCTCCGCCGCTGAAAGGCGGCGGCCCCATTGAAGCGACGTCATGCGCGGAGATGCGACGGGGCCGGATGCATCGGACTCTCCGCCGCTGAAAGGCGGCGGCCCCATTGAAGCGGCCAGTCGAGGCACACGGTCACGCTGGCCGGGTACTCTCCGCCGCTGAAAGGCGGCGGCCCCATTGAAGCGTCTTCGTCGAGCGGGAGGCGCACGGCAAGATCCTGGAGCTCTCCGCCGCTGAAAGGCGGCGGCCCCATTGAAGCGACTTCACGGCGATCGTCGTGTCCTCGTACGACGCCTTCTCTCCGCCGCTGAAAGGCGGCGGCCCCATTGAAGCATGAAGTGCGTCTCCAGCACGAACTGCTGGTGGCGACTCTCCGCCGCTGAAAGGCGGCGGCCCCATTGAAGCGGCCGCAACCAGCAATACGTGAGCCCGGCGTATCCGGCTCTCCGCCGCTGAAAGGCGGCGGCCCCATTGAAGCCTGGCCAGGATGCCGAAGCCGCCGGAATTCGCGGCCGCCTCTCTCCGCCGCTGAAAGGCGGCGGCCCCATTGAAGCTGGCGAAGACGCGAGCCGATTGCATCAACAGCAGGAGCTCTCCGCCGCTGAAAGGCGGCGGCCCCATTGAAGCTTCAGGGCGAGGAGCTTGAGGATGCGCTCGTCGAGCCTCTCCGCCGCTGAAAGGCGGCGGCCCCATTGAAGCTGATACCTTCATCGAAATCGAGAGCCATTCTCCACTCCTTCTCTCCGCCGCTGAAAGGCGGCGGCCCCATTGAAGCGTGGCGTACCGGCCGACGCCCACCGACGAGATGGTGCTCTCTCCGCCGCTGAAAGGCGGCGGCCCCATTGAAGCCCGGCGGGCGTGCATCGACCTTGACAGATGGCCGCAACTCTCCGCCGCTGAAAGGCGGCGGCCCCATTGAAGCGCTGGCGCGCTGTCCCAGGCACGCGGCGCAGGAGTCGCTCTTCGCCGCTGAAAGGCGGCGGCCCCATTGAAGCGCGCTCACGCCGTGCCCGCGCGCCGCGCTGGCGGGCTCTCCGCCGCTGAAAGGCGGCGGCCCCATTGAAGCCTGGACCCTGCGCGCCCGCTCAACGTGGCGCTAGAAAACCGATCACGTTGATCGAGCGAGAAGTGAACCGCCAAGGCGCCATAAGACGCCAAGATTTTTGTGATTTTCTTGGCGTCCTTGGCGCCTTGGCGGTTCGAATTCTGCTCTTTTCTGGCGGTTTCAACCCGTTTGTCGTTCTAGACACTCTCCGCCGCTGAAAGGCGGCGGCCCCATTGAAGCGCGGGCCTAGTGCCGTCCTTCAGCCACGTGCGGAAGGCTCTCTCCGCCGCTGAAAGGCGGCGGCCCCATTGAAGCTGTGTCAAAAGAAAAGACACTGCATGTAACGCCTCTGCTCTCCGCCGCTGAAAGGCGGCGGCCCCATTGAAGCCACAGGCTGACCCCCTCGCTGGCCCCAAGGATGACCCTCTCCGCCGCTGAAAGGCGGCGGCCCCATTGAAGCCTGTACCGCCGCATCAACACGGGCTCCGCCTTCGGCCTCTCCGCCGCTGAAAGGCGGCGGCCCCATTGAAGCATCGGTGCGAACGCGACGGCCGCCGCCGCGCGAACGGCTCTCCGCCGCTGAAAGGCGGCGGCCCCATTGAAGCCGGTCATCGTACTCCCACGACGGCGCGGTCAGCTCCCGATGAGCGACCCGTCGAGTAGAGCGGCGTCGTGCGTGATCAGCGTGGCGCCGTGCACGAGGGCGATGCTGGCGATCGCGAGATCGAAGTCGGACTTCGCGCGCTGTCGGTGAGCATCGCGTCCCGCGTCCGATCGGTGAAGAGCGCGGCACCGTGATCGCCAGCGTTCAGCAGACAGCGCGCACTGCTCCGCGTACGCTGGCTCGCATGGGGCACAGGGATCGCGCGGTCGGGAAGGGGTGCGCGGTCATCGCCATGCTCGTGACGGCCACCGTGGGGTCGTGCACCGCTTCGCTACTCTTGCGCCCCGGCGCTCGTCCAAAGCCGCGCCCCGACGTGCAGCCGCAGGCGGCGCAGGTCATCGCGACGGCGACGGCGACGACCAGCGCGAAGCCTGGCAACGGTCGGATCGGCATCGGCCCCGCTCCAGAGGAGGCGTCGCCAGAGCGGTCCGACCCGCGCTGGCAGCACTATCGGGCGATCGGCCCCGCGGCTCGTGAGAAGGCGCTGCGAAACGCCTGCCCGGGCGGACGGTGCAACCCCGAGCTGAAGCGCCTGATCATCGCAGCAGCGGACACCCCGATCGAGGCGGCGTCGCTGCGGAACGTGATCACGGCGATGGAGTACACCGCGTCCGAGCCGGCGAGGGAACGACAGCGTCAGGCCGCCAGCGCCCGCGAGCGAGCAGCGCCAGCCGAGAGCGAGGTCGGTCGGGTCTGCTGCTGCGACGGAACGGTTTCGCCGAGCTGCACGACCGTCCACCGCGGCTGCTGCTCGCGACATGGCGGTGTCTGCGCCTGCCAGTAGCCGCGCGGCCGATCGGTATCGCTACGATCCGCGCCCGGCGCGCTCGGCGCACGGCCCCTACACCCGGTACACCCACCAGACCGCAGCACTCGCTCTCGGGCGTCACGCGTCAGCCGCACGCGGTACGACCCGACGCGCAGGCGCAGCGTCACGGCGTCGTCCTCCGGCAGCCGGTAGAAGTCGCCCTCGCCCGTCTTGGCGAAGCGCTCGACGGCCTCATCGATCCGGGCGGCGTCGGTCCACGGGAGGCGCTCCAGCGCGGCGCGTCCGGGCGGGGTCCAGTCGACGAGCCACGTCATCGAGGACGAGAGGCCGTGCGCCCGCGGGCCCGCATGATCTCCTCGTACTCCGCCAAGGCGCCCTCGGCTTCCGCTCGCCGCCGGATCTCGGCCATCACCTCCTCGTGCGGGATGAAGGGCCCCGCCGCGCCGGCCGCGACCGCCTCGCGCTCCTCGTCCGAGATCTGCTCGTCGTAGACCACGGGTGCGAGGCGGAACGCCCGCAGGACCGGGTCCTCCTCGTCGAGGTCGGGAGCCATGGCGGGCGCAGCGCTGTCTCGTCGGGGGCTCATGCCTGGAGTCTACTACCGGCCCCTCGACGGATCGACGGTGCAGGATGTGGAAAATATAGACCGCGACGGCAATGCACGGCGTCAGCAGAGCCGCTCCCGCTCCCAGCGTTCCTGCTCGGCGATGGACGTGTCCGCAGCGCGGACGCCCTCGACGAAGAGCTCGGCGACCTCGTGGTCGTCCAGGTCCAGGCCGAGCCGGAGCAGCACCGCACGGTCGCGCGGCGGGACCGTGCAGAGGATCTCCGCGGCGGAGCGGCAGCGAGGCACCGGCGCGAGCCTGCCACGGACGTCATCCGACAGCCCCGCCCAAGGATGCTGGCGTTCCCCTGCGGGCATCCCAGAGCGGACAGGCCGCGTCGTCGCCGAAGTCGACCCGCTCGGCCATCCGCCCGTCGCAGTTCTGCCCCATGGCAGTGCGCAGCTCCGTGTAGTTCGGCGCTCTTACCGAAATGGATGGGGAGATGGGGCGCGGCCTCTCGTTCAGTGATGCGCGATCAAACCCCGCATCTCGAACGGGTTCACCTGGTACTCCTCCTCGGTGATGAAATCGTCGATGCCGAGCCACTCCGCCAGAGGCCGGCATTCATCCGCCTTCCATGGGGCCACGAGCGCCGCGATCTCCTCGGGCGTGCGCGGGTAGACCTTGACCCCGGCGAGGGAGCCGGCGCTGCTCAGCTGGCCCGCCGCCGCGGCGCCGCGCGACATGATGAAGCTGAGCGCCAGCACGCTGCCAGGGGCACAGAACGCGTGCAGCTTCCGCAGGATGTCACGCGAGCTCTCATCGTCCATCATGTAGAGGATGCCGATGCCGCCAACCGCGATGCGGCGCTCTGCGCCGAAGAACTGCGCCGCCGCCGCGAGCAACGGCGATGGGTCTCGCACGTCGGCCTGGATGTAGCGCATGTTCGGCTTGTCAGCCAGGATCTGCTCGCCGTAGATCACGCTCACCGGGTCGACGTCCGAAAACAGGATGCGCGCATCAGGCAGGTAATCGTTGAGATGGCCCTGCGTCGGTAGCCCCGAGGCGAGATCGAGCACGTTCGTGATACCCGCCTCGGACCATCGCTGCCCCACGAGCTGGATGAACCAGCGGTTGAGCTTCGCGACCTTCGGATAGGTGGGTACGAGCTTCATGATCGCCGCGGCGGCGGCGCGATCCACCTCGTAGTTGTGGTGTCCTCCGAGAACGTAGTCGTACACCCGACCGACGTGCGGCTTGGTCGTGTCAATTTCCATCATTTCCTCCCTGGAGTGAGTTCACTGCGCTCATCAACGGCCGCGATACGAGCCAGCAGCTCCTCGCTGCGGACGCGGACCGCCACGCACCTCGAGCCCTTCCCGCCGCAGCGCATAGAGGATACCGCTCTGCAGATTGGCCAGCACCACGATGCCCGCGAGGTGGGCGTCCTGATCGCTCAGCACGCGGGCCGCCTCGGGGCGGATGCCGACCAGCACCGGGTGGGTGCCGAGGAGGTCGAGCGCGCGCGCGGTGCGCACGAGCGCGTCGACGGCCTCCGCGTCCATCGCCGGCACGCCGGTCACATCGATGATCGCGGTGCGCGCTTGCCGGTCCACCACCTCTCGCAACAGGCACTCGGTGATCCTCCCCGCTCGCTCGGTATCGAGCTTTCCAATGAGCGGCAGCACCAAGATATGATCGTACACGGGCATGATCGGCGTCGAGAGCTCGATGATCACCCGGCGCAGCTCGCGCTCGCGGTTATGGATGGCGCGCTCGAGCGCGAGCTGCATCTCGTCGCGCTGGACGCCGACCTCGCGCTTCTCTTGCTCTGCCACCGCGTCCACGAGCAGCGTCAGGTAGTCGTTCACCAGCGCCGCCGCCTCCAGCGCTTCGGGCGTACTTCCGGGCAGGCGCGCCAGCACCTCGCGCACGAGGAAGCGGCTCAGTCCAAGGAGGGCTCGCAGCCCGAGCCCCTGCTGCCCGAGCTTCTGCCCGAGCGACATGACGGGCGCCGCGTCGACGGTGGAGGAGAAATGGAACAGCTCGTCGAGGATCTGCTGCGCGACCTGCGGCAATCGAAATGGCGGGAGACCGCTGCGGTTGTGTAGGGCGTTGTCCTTGAGCACCTTCGCCGCGCTCTTCGCCAGCGCCTGGCGCTCCGGGCCGATCCAGCTCTGCATAGGAGGTCCCCTTCCTTGGCCTTGACCGTGTTGTGTCGCATGGGCGCTCACGAAGTGGGAGAGTAGGCCGCCTTCGGATCGCGCTCGTCGTTCCGAGATCCAGACTGGAGTGGACCTCGGCCTCATGCCTCAACCCACTCACCATGCAGGCGAATGTATGGCTTCGCGAGGAACGCGCCCCCGAGACGAGGTCTCACTCCCCGTACTGTGAACCTACAGGATCAGTGTCCTGACTGTCCATGTTCCATGACGACAGCAGCGCGCAGCTGCGGCGCGACCACCGCACGAGGGGTGGCCCGCGCCTCGGCGCTCCTGGGCCTGCCGCCGACCGGCTCCAGCACGTCCATGTCGCCTGAACCCGCACCCGGCACCACGTTGCCGGCGTGAAGCGTGCGCTTCCGCCGGGTCCGGTCAGGCGCGTACTTCCAGGGATCGTTACGGAGTTCTGCCGTAATACCCCGGCTCATTGCCGGGCTTCCACTTGATGTTGCAACCGATGCTCGGGCGCTGCTCCGAGGGGACGGGCGCCGAGGAGAGCACCGCGTCGATGGCGGCGCGGAGATCGCGGCCCGTCACGGGGACGTCGTTGCCAGGACGGCTGTCGTCGAGCTGACCGCGGTAGACCAGCCGGCGATCGGGGCCGAAGAGGTAGAAATCCGGCGTGCAGGCGGCCCGGTACGCCCTGGCGACCTGCTGGGCCTCGTCGAGGAGATAAGGGAACGTGTAGCCGACCTCGCGCGCCTCTCTGGCCATCGCCTCGGCGTTGTCCGCTGGATACGCGACGATATCGTTCGAGTTGATGGCCACGATGGCCACGTCGTCAGCGCCATAATCGCGCCTCAGCCGGGCGAGCTCGTGGCGGATGTGCTTGACGAACGGACAATGATTGCAGATGAACATCACGAGGAGCGCCCGCTGCGCTTTGAAATCCGACAGCGCGACCTGCTTTCCTGTGAAGTCGGGCAGCCTGAAGTCGGGCGCCGGGGTGCCCAGCTCAAGCATCGTGGACGGGGTGCGTGCCATGACAGGATTCTCCTCTCGCTGTGACGGCGCGCACCCTACCACGCCGCGGCCCCCGCCGCTGACCACCTCCCCCGCCTTCGCGGCCGAGGCGGCCCGAGGGCGCGGCGATCACCTCGGGAAGTGACGCTCGATCATCGAGAAGAACGCCGCCCCGCCCGGCTCGCCGCCGATGCTCCAGTACGTCACCCCGCCGAGCCCACCCTGCTCGGCGACGGCGACCTTCTCCTCGAGCGACGCGAGGTCCTCGAAGAAGAGGCGCTCGCCGCTCGCGAGGAGCCGGTTCGGCGATCTCCCCGCCGCGAGCCGCCCGCCCTCGTCGTCCGGGCACCGGCTCATGTGCTCGGTGCTCGTCTCGTAGCCGTCGCCCGCGAGCTCCAGGCACTTGCTGAGCGGCTCACACCCCACCACGGCGCCCCCGCTCCCCGGCGCCTCCGGCCCGAGAAGACCGTAGTTCGGCAGCCCGAAGATGAACTTCTCGCGGCGCGCGCCGCCGTCGAGCGACCCGATGTACGAGACGGTCTCCTGCAGCCAGCCGAGCGGCGCGACCGGGCCCACGTGCGCTCCGCCGTGCCAGTGGTAGTCGTAGCCCATCACGTGCACGTGATCCGCCGACGCGCTCAGCGCCTCGTAGTCGAATACGCCGTTCGCGGACGCGACCGCCGGCACCGCGAGCGAGAGCTCCTTTCCACGCGCGTGGAGGGCGCGCGCGAGCTCGTCGATGAACGCCGAGAAGGCCGCCCGCTCGGCCCGGACGGTCTCGCCCGGCCCGAGGACGGACGAGAGGTGCTCGTAATCGATGTCGATCCCGTCATAACCGTTCTCCACCACGAGCGCGACGACGCCCTCCACGTGCCTCGCCCGGAGCGCAGGATCGTGGAGCATGGCGTGCACCGCGACGACGTCGGGCCGGTCGATGGCGGCGATGAGGGGGATGAGCCGGGTCCGCGCGCCGCCGGCCGTCGTGCGGTCGAGGACGCGCGGGTCGTGAAAACCGGCGAACGGCGCCTCCCGGCCGCGCGGGTGGTTCTCGAAGCGGGTCGGCGAGGCGACGCGCCACCACTTCGGGTGCACGGCGTCGAACGCCCCCGCGTGGGCCGCGAAGGTGTCGTATCCGAGCTCCGTCGACTCGGGATCTCCGAGGAACTCGTGCAGCCACCCGCAGAAGCGGTGATCGCCCGGCGCCTCCTCGCCCGGCGCGCGCGTCGCCTGGCTCGCGCGCTGCGCACCGGGCGCGGTCGACGCCGAGAGCTCGGCGCTCCCCACCTCGTCGAGCAGCAGCGCGCGCTCGGCCGCGCCACCGCAAGAGATGGAGAACGCGGCGGAGAAGGCGAGCATCAGAGTCTGGTGAAACAGCTTCATATCGGCCGCGCTCTAGCAGCCCGCCGCCGCGCCGACAGCCCGGTTCTCACGCTTCCGCGGGCCGCCTCACGCAGCGCCCGCGATGCGCCGTTTGACGGCTGCTCCATCCCCGCGCCCTGAGGAACCCCCTCATTTTGCAGCCGCCCGCCGCTCCCTCGGCCAGGGCCGGTGTACTACGCTCGCCCCCGGCATGACCCAAGGCGTCCGCCCCCTGCACGAGCTCCGCGACGAGGCCCGCTCCGCGCTGGCCAGGAGCGATCTCACGCGCGCGCGCGACGCGCTCTTCAGCGCCCTCCAGCACACCATCGCCCGCGAGGAGGAGTACGTCGCCATGACCGACGAGCTCCGCGACGTGCTGGTCCGGCTGGGCGACGCGCGGAGCGCGCTCACCGTCTCCTGGTACGGCGGCAACGAGCAGAGCCAGCGCCCGCTCATCGCCAAGGTCCCGCCCATCGACCGCGCGCGCACCGTGCTCGCCTGGGCCGAGCGCGAGCAGGACCCCGAGCGGCAGAAGCGGCTCTACGGCCGCGCCGCCGACGAGTACGAGGCCGCCGGCCTCGTCGCGCAGGCCGCCATCGCCCGCGAGCGCGGCCAGGACTTCGCCCGCGCCCGCGCCCTCTGGTCGCGCCTCGCCCAGCTGCTCTCCTCGTCGGGCAGCGACCTCTACGCCGCCGGCCTCGCCCGCTTCAACCTCGCCCGCACCTCGCTGCGCACGGGCGACGCCGCGGCGGCGCGCGAGGCCGTCTTCGCCTCCGTCCACCTGCTCGAGGAGGCCGCCGACAGGTACGAGACCATCGGCCAGCGCGAGCGCGCCTTCGACTGCTACCAGGTCCTCATCGCCGTCGGGCGCGAGAGCCGCGCCTTCGAGCACGTCCTCGAGGGCTACGTGAACGTCATCCGCATCCTGCGCGAGGACCACCTGCGCTACTACGCGCTCCAGTCCTACGAGGAGGCCGTCGCCGCGGCCGAGAAGCAAGGCGAGATCTCCGCCGCCGCCACGCTCGCCCGCGAGATGGCCGCGTACGCCCGGAAAGAGGGGCTCGCCGCCGTCGCCAACTTCGCCGTGCTCGCGCAGGCCCGCCTCTGGCAAGAGGTGTCCGCCGTCTCGCAGAAGCGCGCCGCCCCGCCCGAGATCGCCGAGAACGCGCTGCTCGCCGCCGTGATCGCGCTCGGCGAGGCAGGGCAGTACAGCAAGGTGGGCGGCGTCTACCGCGCGCTCACGCAGCTGCCGCTCGAGGAGACCCGGAAGAAGCACTACGCCCGCGCCGGCCGCCGCTACGTGAACGCGCAGGACCTGCCGATCGACGCCGCGCCGCTGCCGGCGCACCTCCGCCACGAGCTCGGCTTCCCCGACGTCTGGCACATCGACCTCGTCGAGTGGGAGCAAGCCGGCAGCGCCGCCCAGGCGTGCGGCGACATCGTGCTCGACCCGGCGCAGTGGTCCGAGGTCACCCGCCGCCGCGCCATGCTCGCCCGGCTCACCGCGCTCGCCGTCGAGGGCGCGACGCCCGAGGCCGCCCCCGCGCAGCAGCTCATCAGCCTCGCGGAGCAGCTCGCGACGGTCGAGCTCTACACGATCCTCTCGCCCCTCGAGCGCCTGTTCCGCCGCGCCGAGCCGAAGATCCGGGTGGCCGTCGTCCGCGCGCTGTCCCACTTCCTCTACAAGCGCACGTTCATCACCATCCGCGACGCGCTCGTGGATCCCGATCCCACCGTCGTCCACGAGGCCGCCCGGGCGCTGGAAGAGCTGCGCTTCGCCCACGCCTTCGATCCGCTCGCCCGCATCTACCGCGAGTCGCAGGCCCCCGCCGTGCGCGCCAGCGCCGTGCGGGCGATCGCGAAGATCGACACCCTCGAGGCCGGCGAGATGCTCCTCGGCATCCTCCAGCACGAGGGCGCCGAGGAGCGCGCCGTGGCCGTCGAGGCGCTCAAGCGCGTGCGCGGCATGAAGTTCGTGGAGCTCGCCCGCGGCTCGCTCTCCGAGCTGACAGGCTCCGCGCAGGCGGTTGTGCGAGAGATCCTCCAGAGCCGTGGCCTCAGCCCCTGAGCGCGCCTGCACGACCACGCGCCCGCCCGCCGCGCCGGGGCTCCACGACGAACCACAACGGAGCTGCTCGGGGGTGATCCGCTGTCCGGGCAGCGAGCGCAGACTGCGCCTGGCTCCTCCCCTCTCTCACGCGCCAGAAACCGCGCCTCGGACGAGCCTCACGCGAGGAGGACGAGCAACCCCGCGATTGTGCGCTGCGGCAAAGGGATTCCCCTAACGAGTTTGGTTGTCGCGGCGCTTCTGGAGGGTGCACGTCGACATCCAGTCGGGATACCCTGCACGCGCCAATCCAACTCATCCCGAGAGATTCTCGGAGCGCGATGACGTAAGCATGGAAGCGGACGGAGCGCTTGGGGGAGCGCTGGGAAACCGCCGTCCGGGCTCCCGATGGTGCGCTGCTCGACAGAGGTCGACTTCTCAGCGCGCCACCGGCGGCTCTTGTCTCGTGTAGGCAGCAGCTGGGCGCCGTGGCGCGGCGCCCAGCTGCCCGCCTCCAGCGCGCGCCGCTCCGGCGGCGGCGCGGCGGCGCGGCGACTGAAGCGCGGCCGCGCCCCGGCGCAGGGCAGCCAGCGCTCGGCCGCGCGCGGGCGCTCAGCCGCGGAGGATCGACTCGAGCGCGGGCACGATGCGGGCGTAGCGGAACGTGTATCCGAGCTCTTCCGCCCGCCTGGGATAGACGCGCTGCCCGGTGGTGACGATCTCGGCGGCGTCGCCCATGCCCAGCTTCACCACGGCCTCGGGCACGCGGAGCCACGACGGCCGGTGGAGCACCGCGCCGATCGCCTGCGCGACCTCGTCGCCGGTCTGCGCGTACGGCGCGGTCATGTTGAAGGGGCCGCGCACCGCGTCGTTGTCCAGGGCGAGCAGGGTCATCCCCACGACGTCGTCGCGGTGGATCCACGAGATGACCTGCTTGCCGTCGCCGACGGGCCCGCCCAGAAAGAACCGGAAGGGGGCGATCATCTTGTCGAGCGCGCCGCCGCCCTCGCCGATCACGACGCCGATGCGCAGCTGCACCGAGCGGACGCCGTGCTGCTCCTCGACGGCGCGGGCCGCCTCTTCCCAGCGGACGACGACGTCGGCGAGGAAGCCCTCGCCGGGCGCCGCGTCCTCGTCGAGCACCTTGTCGCCCGGCTGCGGGCCGTAGTAGCCCACGGCGGACGCGCAGAGGAACGCGCTGGGCTTGCGCCTGGCCTTGCCGATCGCCTCGCCCATGAGGCGGGTCGTGTCGACGCGGCTCCTCAGGATCTCGCGCCGCGCCTCCTCGGTCCATCGCTTGACGATGGTCTCGCCCGCGAGGTGGACGACCGCGTCCACCCCGTCGACCTCCTCGAACCACGGCCCCGGGGCGTCCGAGCTCCACGACACGACGCGCGCCCCGGGCAGCGCCGCCTGCGTCCGCGCCACGTCGCGCGTCAGCACCGTCACCCGATCACCCCGCGCGAGCAGATCCTTCACGAGACCGCGCCCGATAAACCCGCTGCCGCCAGTGACAAGAACCGTCTTCACGCGATCTATCTATCACGGCTCGGACGGAGGCGGGGCTCCCCTTCGAGCGCCGCCCGGGGAGCGCTCGGACGGCCTGCAGCTGTCCAGTCGTGACGCCGAGCGCTGGAGACGGTAAGACGCGGGACGTGATGGATGACCTAGAGACCTTCAAGAAGCTTCCTCTCGGCGGCCTCGATCGCCGCGCGCTCGTGGGCTCGCTGGCCGAGCACGGCGCGCGCGTGGCGACCGAGCAGCTCGCGGCGCACCGCGCCCGTATCCGCCCGGCGGGCGCGCGCATCGCCCCGGACACGGCGGTGCTGATCCTGGGCGGCTCGAACGGCATGACCCGGGCGCTCGCCCTGCAGCTGCTCTTCGGGGAGCGCGCCGCGGTCTTCGCCGTGCACTTCGACAGCGAGAAGATGCAGATCGGCCCGCACCACGTGAAGGCGATCTCGGACGCGGCGGCGGCCGAGGGGCTCACCGCGCGCTTCTGGAACAACGACGCCACGAGGCCGCAGGTGATCGACGAGGTCGTCGCCGCGCTGAAGGAGCGGTATCGGGCGGTGCACCTCGTGAACGGCATCGCGGCCGGCGCGATGAAGCGGTACGCGGAGCACGGGCCGACCAAGGTGAAGGACCTCGACGTCGCGTTCGATCCGGTGCTCCAGATCCCTGATTTCTCGCGCCCGGAGAACATCCGCAAGCTCGGCCTCGTCGAGGTGGACGTCGCGAACGAGGCGGACATCGAGCGGACCAACAAGTTCATGGGCACGTCGTCGCTCCTGTGGGTCGAGCCGCTCGCCGCGGCGGGGCTCATCGCGAAGGGCGAGAGCGTGGTGTCCTTCTGCGACTACGACTACCCGAGCGACGATCCCGTCTACGCGATGGGCCCGCTCGCCGGCGCGAAGATCCTCCAGCGCAAGACGATGGCGGAGATCCGGGAGCGCTTCGGGGCGAAGACGGCGCGCATCTGCTATCCGGCCCTGGCCACGACGGCGCTCGGGGCGATCCCCGGCGGGCTGCTGATGTACGGGCTCAGCACGCAGATCTTGAAGGAGCGCGGGCAGTTCAAGGACGTCATCGATCTCGCGGGCGAGACGATGGAGATCTGGCGTCCGAGCTGGGACGGGAGCGATCTGCGGGTGGACGCGGCCTACCAGGCGTGTCTGCCGGAGTTCAACAAGCGCAAGGAGCAGATCGGTCCGAAGGACGTCCCCGGCGCGTTCCGGCAGCTGTTCGCGTGAGCCCTCGCGCGCGGGGCCTCGGCTCCGCGCGCCGCGCTTCCGCGCTTCACCGCCGGCCGCGCTGCGCGCGCGGCCGGCGGACCGCTCTACCCTTCAGCCTTCAGCCCGCGCGACCTCGGGCTCGAGCCGGGCGACCTGCACCTTGTCGGACATCCGGATGATCCCGACCCAGGCAAGCACGCGGATGACCTGATACGCCGGGTCGATCTCGTACCACCGCACCGCGAAGTTCGGGCTCATCGCGTACTTGTGGTGGTTGTTCTGGAAGAGCTCGCCGAGCGTCACGAGATCGAGGGCCAGCGTGTTGCGGGAGTCGTCGTCGCTGTTGAAGTTGCGGTAGCCGTAGCGGTGGCCGCACCAGTTCACGATCGCCCCGTGCAGCGGGCCCATGGTCCAGTGGAGCGGGAGGAACAGGAACTGCCACCAGTGCGAGGCGAAGGCCACGTAGAAGAGCACGTAGCCGGTGCCCCACGCGAGCCGGCCGATCCACGCGTTGCCGATGCGATCGAGCGTGGGCCACTCGGGGTAGCCGCCGAGGAAGCGCGGCTCCACGTCGGCCGTGCGGTCGTAGATCGCGTCGTAGCGGTGCGCTGTGTCCAGCATCATCCGGACGACATTCGAGTAGTACCGCGGCGAGTGCGGATCCTTCGGCGTGTCGCTGTACGCGTGGTGCATGCGGTGCAAGATCGCGTAAACCCAGGGCACGAGGTACGACGAGCCCTGCGTGAGGTACGTGAGGAAGTGGAAAATCCGCTCCCATGGCTTCGACATCGTGAACATCCGATGCGAGGCGTACCGGTGCAGGAAGAAGGTCTGGAAAAAGACCGAGAGCGTAGAGTGGGCGATGAGAACGATCGCGATCTCCATGTTCGCTTCCTAACCCGGGGCCGCGCGGCAGGGGGTCAGCTCACGGTCACGATTCCGTAACGGGCCCCGGGTCCGCGCGGCCTCTGGGCGCCTCTATCTTCGCGAGATTCCGCGGGAATCCCCGTGATTGTCCGTGATAAACCGAGTCCGTTCATGGTAACAGCGGTGTCGTGAAGGCCGTGATCATCGGTGCGGGCCGGGGCAGCCGGCTGCGTCACCTGACCGAAGAGCTGCCGAAGACGCTGGTCCCGATCCTCGGGCGCCCGATGCTGGACGGCATCCTCGAGGCGCTCGCCGCGGGCGGCTTCCGGCGGTCGGATATCGTGTTCGTCTGCGGCTACAAGGCCGACGTCATCCGGGCCGCCTACCCGGATCTGACGTACGTCGAGAACCGCGACTGGGAGCAGAACAACATCCTTCTCTCGCTCCTCTGCGCGCGCGAGCACCTCGAGGGCGGCTTCGTCTCGACGTACGCCGACATCGTCTACCGGCCCGAGATCGTGGCGGGGCTGGTCCGCTCTCCGCACGACATCGCGCTCGCCTGCGACACGGACTGGCGGCGCCGCTACGTGGGCCGCTCGCAGCACCCCGAGACCGACGCCGAGAAGCTCCGCGCCGGCGGCGCCGGGGGGGATCGCGTCCTCCAGATCTCGCGCCGCATCCCTCCGGAGGCCGCGACCGGCGAGTTCATCGGGGTGATGAAGCTCTCGGCGCGGGGCGCCGGGCAGTTCCTGGCCGCCTTCGACGCCGCGCGCGACGCCTTCTCGGAGCGGCCGGAGTTCCGCGAGGGCCGCTCGTTCCAGCGGGCCTACCTCATCGATCTGCTAGAGCACATGATCGAGTCCGGCGCCGACCTCCGCAAGCTCGACACCCACGGCGGCTACATGGAGATCGACACCCTGGAAGACGCGTCGATGGCCGACGCGTGGTGGCGCGGCGCGCCCTGAAGGTTCTGATCCGTTCTAGAGGACGTCGGCGAAGGTCGCCCCCTGGGCGAGGAGCCCGGGGAGACCGCCTGTGTGCAGGAACAGCACCCGCTTGCCCGAGAGCTCGCCTCGCTCGGCCAGGTCCCAGAGCCCGGAGAACGCCTTGCCCGTGTACACGGGGTCGAGGACGAGGCCCGACAGCCGCGCCACCTGGAGGATCCGCGCGCGCTGCTCCGGCGTGGACACCCCGTAGGCGGGGCCCTTCGCCGCGTCGTCGATCACGAGGTGGGCGGGCGAGCCGAGGCGCGGCTCGAGCGCGCGCGCGTCGTCCATGATCCCGACGACGATCCGCGCGAAGGTCGCCCTGTCCTCGCAGACCGCCATCGCGCGCACCTCGCCGGCGACCTCGTAGCGGGCCGCGCCGAGCGCCGTGCCCGCCGCCGTCCCGCCGGAGCCGCACGCGTGCACGATGACGTCGAACGGCTTGCCCCCCGCGAGGCCGAGATCGAGCTGCTTCCGGATCTCCTCCATCGCGCGCACGTAGCCGAGCGCGCCGAGGCCGTTCGAGCCGCCCTCGGGGATCACGTACGGCCGGCCGCCCGCCGCGCGGATCTCGGCGGCCGCCTCGGCCATCAGGGCGCCGCGTTCCCTGTACGCATCGGGCGAGATCAGCCGGATCTCCGCGCCGGCGAGCCGGTCGAGCAGCACGTTGCCCTCGAGCGGCGCGGCCGCCGTCGGATCGCTCGTGCGCAGGAACAGCACCGAGCGCAGGCCGAGCGAGGCGCTCACCAGCGCTGTCGCGCGCGCGTGGTTCGACTGGAGGCCGCCGCAGGTGATCACGCGATCGGCGCCCTCCTCCCGCGCGGCGGCGAGCAGGTACTCGAGCTTGCGGATCTTGTTGCCGGCCTCCGCGCCCGCCGTCATGTCGTCGCGCTTCACGTAGAGGTCGACGCCGAGCGCCTCGGCGAGCCGCTGCGGGCGCTGGATCGGTGTCGGAAGGTGGCTCAGCGCGAGTCGTTTGCGCATCGTTTCTCCCTCTGTCTGCCAGGGGCGCCCGCTGCTGCGCGCGGGCGGGCGGCCCTCCCAACCGCCCTCTAGCACCCTGGGCGGCCCTCGTCTGCTGTGTCGCGCGCGAGCTCGACCGAGGGCCCGGCGCGCCCTGGCCGGCTCAGTGGATCACGCCCAGCTTGAGCGTGAGCAGGTACTGATCGGGGAGCTCGGCGCCCGCGGCGTCGTCGAAGGCGCCGCCCGGGAACAGGACCCCGGCCTCGGTGCCGAACTGGAGGGTGACGAGCCTGCCCATCGCGATGCGCGCGTCGACGCCGAGGTCCAGCTCGACGCCGAGATCGCGGCGGCGGCTGTCGCCGCCGTCGTAGTTGGCCAGGCTGCCGCCCGCCCGCGGGGCGCCGTAAGGATCGACGAGATCCGAGGTCGCCTCGGCGATGACCGCGCCCGCCTTGAGGTCGAGCCAGCGCGCCGGCCGCACGAGGATGCGCGGGTTCACGTAGGCGGCGCCGGGCACGCCTCCCTTGGACGGCAGCGACCTGATGCCTGGCTCGGGGGACGCGGCGAAGAGCTCCCGCTCCGCGATCGTGGCCGCGCGCGCGGTCTTCCAGGCGAGCACCTCGTCGAACAGGAGGAGCCCGACGTTGTGGCTCGGGTCGAAGGTGAAGCGCCGCGAGACGCCGTCCGTCGGGTCGTCGTCGCCCGAGGCGTAGCCGGCCTCGATCTCGGTGACGACGCGCCCCCACCGCCCGCCTGGCCGCCCTCCGCGGCCCGCGACGTGCACCGCGCCGAGCGTCGCCGCGCCGCCGACCGAGCGCACCACCACGGGCGAGCGCCCGAACCCGTGGCCGGAAGGCGGCGGGGGCCCGCTCGGGGCGAACGACGCCGCGCCGAGGATCACCGCGGCCTCGAGCTCGCCGTAGACGTGGGCGCCGCCCCCCGGCACGGGCGCGTTGAATTTGCCTGCCACGTCGAGGATGCCGGCCGTGAGCACCTCGTTGAACCGGGCCGAGCTCGTCTTCGCGCGGCGCTCGCGCGCCTGCCGCCGCATGGCGCCGTAGATCCCGATCTCGCCGTACCGCTCTCGCCAGAGCGCGGACACGACCGCCTGGACGGCGCGATCGCCCTCGCCTTCGTCCTGCCCCTCGACGTCGTTTCCGAGCAGGTCGGCCGCGTTGTCCTCGAACACGAGGTCGGCCGCGACGGTCACGTGGAGCGGCCCCCCCTTCCCCATCGGCGTGGCCGCGAAGAGGACGCGTTCCATGAGCGATCCGCGCTCGTAATCGCCGAAGACGCTCGCGCGCTCGCCGTCGTTGACGACGAGCCCCATCCCCCAGTGCGCGCTCTGCTGGCCCACCCGGACGACGCCGAGCGCCCACGGCAGCTCCAGGTAGAGGGTGCGCGGGTGCATCTCGTACCACGCGAGGGCGGCGCGCGCGTCGCGCACCTGCTCGACGTCACGCGTGGTGTCCCCGGCGATGAGCCCCCGGACGACGTCGATCTGCGCCACGATCGAGGCCTTGTCCTTGAAGTGGAAGCGCGGCGAGAGGCGCAGCCAGTGGGCGATGTACTGGCTCTGCCCGAGCGTCGCCGCGCCCGGCGCCGACAGGGGCGGCGCCCGGAGCGGCAGATCGCTCATGGCGCGGTAGCGGAGCTGGTACTCGCCCTGCAGCGAGAACGTCGACCGGGTGGGATCCGGCGGGGGCGGCGGCTTGCGGCCGGTGTCGAGCACGAGCCGCTCCTCGAAGTCGTCGATGGCCGGAGCGGCCGGCCCGGCCGGAGCGGCTGGCGGAGAGCCTTGTCCGGAGCTCGCCCCCTCGGCGGGCTGAGCGGCGCTCGGCGAGCCTTGGTCGGAGCTCGCTCCTTCGACGGGCTGAGCGGCGCTCGGCGAGGCGAGCGCGACAGCAAACGCAAGGGGGGCGAGGGGGACGAAGGCGAAGCGCATCGGAAGCAAGCAGCCGCTCACCAGCGCCCGGCCGGGAACGCGCGCCCGAAGGATAGGCGGATCGATCCCCGCGGGGCACTGGATTCTTCCGCCAACGGCGAGCAGCTGGCTTTTCGCGGGGCATCCGCCGCTCTAGCGTGCGCCTTCGTGACCCTTTCCACGCCGAGCGACGCCGCTGGTTCTCCTTCTTCGCCGCCTTCGTCACCTCCGTCGGATCCGTCACGTCCGTCACGTCCGTTGCTCCTCGGCCGCCCGCTCTCGCTCGCGGATCTCGAGGGGATCGCGCGGCGCGGTCGTCCGGTGGCGATCTGCGCCGAGGCGCGCGAGCGGGCGGCGGCCTCGCGCCGGGCGATCGACGCGATCGCGGCGGCGGGCGACGCCGCGCCGGCGGTGTACGGGATCAACACCGGATTCGGCGCGCTCGCGGAGACGCGCATCGCGGATCACGACATCCGGGCGCTCCAGCGCAACCTCGTGCGGAGCCACGCCTGCGGGGTCGGGCCGGAGCTCGGCGAGGCCGAGGTGCGCGCCATGATCGTCCTGCGCGCGCAGGTGATCGCGCTGGGGCACTCGGGGGTGCGCACCGAGGTGCTCGATCTGCTCGCCGCCCTGCTCGAGCGCCGCGTGAGCCCGCGCATCCCGGCGCAGGGCTCGGTCGGCGCGTCGGGCGATCTGGCGCCGCTCGCGCACCTCGCGCTGACGCTCATCGGCGAGGGCGAGGCGCGCTTCGAGGGGCAGCTCCTGCCGAGCGCGGTGGCGCTCGCGAAGGCCGGCCTCGCGCCGATCGAGCTCGCGGCGAAGGAGGGGCTCGCGCTGATCAACGGGACCCAGTACATGACCGCGCTCGGCGCGCTGGCGCTGCGGGACGCGGCCGCGCTCTGCACGGTCGCGGACATCGCCGGCGCGGTGAGCCTCGAGGCGCTGATGGGCTCGAAGCGCCCGTTCGACGAGCGGCTGATGCGCGTCCGCCCGCACCCGGGCCAGGCCGGCACGGCCGGCAACCTGCGCGCGCTGCTCGCGGGCAGCGAGATCATGCAGAGCCACGCGGACTGCCCCAGGGTGCAGGACGCCTACTCGCTCCGCTGCATGCCCCAGGTCCACGGCGCGACGCGCGACGCGGTCGCCTGGGCCGCCGAGGTGCTGACCCGCGAGGTCAACAGCGTCACGGACAACCCCACGGTGTTCCTCGGGGACGGGCCGGATGGCGTCGCCGAGCTGATCTCGGGCGGCAACTTCCACGGGCAGCCGGTCGCGCTCGCCCTGGATCTCGCCGCGATGGCGGCGGCGGAGCTCGCGAACATCAGCGAGCGGCGGGTCGAGCAGCTGGTCAACCCCGCGCTCTCGACCGGGCTCACGCCGTTCCTGGCGCCGCACAGCGGGCTGCACTCGGGGTTCATGATCGCCCAGGTGGCGAGCGCCTCGCTGGTGAGCGAGAACAAGGTGCTCTGCCACCCGGCGAGCGTCGACTCGATCCCGTCGAGCGCCGGCCGCGAGGACCACGTGAGCATGGGCAGCATCAGCGCCCGGAAGCTCGCGCAGGTGATCGAGAACGTCCGGAGCTCGCTGGCGATCGAGCTCATCACGGCAGCCCAGGGCGTGGACCAGCGGCTCCCGCTCCGCCCCAGCGCGGGCGTCGCCGCCGCCCATGCCGCCATCCGCCGCGTGGTGCCCCGGCTCACCGAGGACCGCCCCCTCTACCGCGACATCGCGGCGGCCGCGGAGCTCATCCAGAGCGGGGCGCTCCTCGCCGCGGTGGAGGAGGCGGTGGGGCCGCTCAACTGATTATTTCTGTTATTAAAGTTACATCTGAGACGATTTAGAGGAAATCTTACGCGAGATAAGGGAATGCGATCGGTCCATCGCGGGGCGAGTTGCTGTACATTGGCTCAGTGCCGATTCCGGTCAGCGTCCCGCCGTTTCCCTTCGATGCCGTGCGGGATCTGCTCGGGGTTGTGCGGACGATCTACGCGGCGGCGAAGGAGGGGGGCTCGTCGCGGGAGGAGCTCGCTCGCATCGCGCAGGTGGGCAAGGAGCTGAGCCGGGCGCTGGATCTGGCGGGGTCGCCCCAGCAGGGGGCGTCGGGGCTGTCGGCGGCGTGGAAGGTGGCGGACAGGGCGATGCTCCAGGTGAACGACCTGGTGGATCCGCTCACACCGGCGGCGCCGCTGCTGATGGCGGCCCGGAGCCGGGTCACGGGGAGCCGGTTGACGCTGCGGAGCAAGCCGCAGGGGCGGTAGGTGGTGGCGGTAGGCGATGGGAGGTGGCGGTAGGCGGCCAGCCCCCTCGGCGGCCTGCTGTAGGGCCGGAATCGTCAGCTGCGACCGAAGAACCGGCGGCCGCGTGACCGCTCGGCGTCGCGCCGGATGCCCTGCATCACCACGCGGATGAGCTCGCGGTTGTAAGCGCGCTTGTCGTGGCGCTTGTGCTCGGGCAGCTTGACGCCCAGAGCGTGTGCGAGACGTTCTACGTTCTCTACCTTCGCCTCACGCAAACAATCGATGTCCAGATCCATGGAGTGGCGCTCCCATTACTCGAATCCACTCGGCTTGTCGAGCCCAGAGGACACGAGGGTGGCAGCTCACCGCTTCCCGTCGGGTTCGCGTCGGACCGTGGCAGGCTCCCCCATCAGACCGTGACGGGCATGCGGCGTTCCGGGCACGCCGGCGCCACGAGGCACGGTGCGCGCCCTGCGCGACCCGGGCCCGTTCGAGGCGGCGAGCAGCTCGGGTGAGCCGCTGGGCCCGAGGCGCCCCGGCGCTTCCCCCACGAGGCGCTCTGCGCAACCTCGGGCAACTGCGGAGGGTGTGAGGCGGAGGGTGTGAGGCGCCGGGGAGCCGGAGAGCCGGGGCGGGTCGAAGCCCAATCGCGCTGGCGGATCCTGGTCGATGGGGGTACCGCGGCTCCAGACCGCGCCATCGCCCGCCAGCTCAGTGCGCCGCACGTACGAGGTAGCCCCGCCCGGACTCGAACCGGGACGCCCGCGAGGGCCGCGGATTTTAAATCCACCGCGTCTGCCATTTCGCCACGGGGCCAAGTTGTTGATAGTACTTTGATTTTTACTTCTGGCGACCCGCGTTCTCCCTCTCCTGTGCGGTTTCCCGCGAGCTAGGGGATCGCCTTGCGAGGGAAGCTAGCTCGCCAAGGCCCAGCTCTGCAAACGTCCTGGTGGCTCGGCGGTATCTCTGGATCATCACGCTCGATCGATGGCCAGTTCTGCCGGCCACCCAGGTCTCGCTGCGGCCGTTCGCCAGGGCGACCGGGATGAACGTTGAGCGCGTGTCGTGGGCGCACACCTGCTGGCGCTCGTCCGCGTCCTCGAGGATCCAGCGGCGCTACGATCGCGTCGCGCGTGGCGTTGCCCGAGGCGCGCAGCCGAACGGCCAGGTCGGCGACGAGCTCCTTGCGCTGCTCGGTCTGCTCCTCGGTCAGCTCGGGGTCGACGGGGAAGCGCCCGCGGTCCTCGCCGCCGACGAGGACGCGGACGTAGAGCCGACCGGCGTCGTCGCGAAAGGGCGATCCCGTGAGCTTGCGGGGCATGGCGCGTCCTGTTCTACCGCGATTCGCGGTCGCGCTCACGCCTGAGGCGGCCCGCCAGCGTGGGGGTGAGCGCGAGGCCAACCTCAGGGAGCGCCGCCGTCATGCCGGCGAGAACGTGCTCGGCATCGCTCGCCACGCGTGCTGCAAGCGCAGGGGCGGCGTCGAGCTTCGTCTCGAGCCAGGCGATAAACACCGCATCTCTGCTGTACGCGCCCAGCGGTGCCTGGCCTCGGGCAGCACCTCCGGTAATCCGGTCAGCACGACGAACGCGTAAACTAGATTCGCGATCCGCTGCATCTGGCAGATCTCTGAATTCCAGAAACGAGCGGGGCGGAGGGCCACACCACGTCGACGTCGCGCAGGCGGTCGCTCGCGTGCTCGAGACACCGTCGCCCGCGCATCGTATCTACGATGTGACGGACGACGAAGCTCCCGAGCTCGCCACGCTGTTCGCGTCCGTCGGGGCGCCTCCGCCCGACGGCTCATCGGTCGATGACGATCAGAAGGCGATCCAATACGCTTGCTTGACGATTGTTTGATGTTTGATTGTTGCGAACGCTTCATTCCAGCGTCAATCGATCTCGCTACCCTGCTCGCGCTTGTGATGATTCGAAGCGCGCTTCGCGCATCACAAGACATCCACCAAAGGCGAGAGTGAATTCATATGAACAAAATGCTGAAGACGATCGCTCGTGCGTGCACCGCGCTTCCCGTGGCGGGGCTCTTCATCGCAGGTCAAGCGGCAGCCGCCCCCACGGCGGGAAAGCTCATTCTGAACGAGTGGAACGCGGTGGGCCCCGCGGTGACCTTGAGCGTCGCCGACCAGGACCCCGCCTTCGCTGCTAGCCCGGTTGGAAACGGAAAGGATTGGATCGAGCTCGTCGTGGTAGCCGACATCGACACGCTCGTCGGCGTGAAATTCGAGTGGGCGAACGGCGATCCGGACGCCGGCAGTCTGACCTTCGTCGATCCGGGGAATTCGGGCATCTGGGACGACCTCGTGGCCGGCACGATCATCACGATCCGCGCCGACAACTTCACCCCTGCGACGAGCTACGATCCTTGCAGTGGTGACTTCAACATCGAGGTCGACGCCTTCGACGCGAACTTCCTCACGATGGCCGGCGACAACTTCAAGACGGACAACGACAGCTGGAAGGGGCGTATTGTCATCCCCGGGACCCCCGAGATCGTGATTCAGGATTGGGTCGGTGAACCTTCGAGCGGCGCCACGTACACGACCAGCTCCGGCATCGGCAACGACGAGGTCGGCAAGCTAGAAGCTGATCCGGGCATCACCCCCGGTAACTGGGTGTACAACGACGGCCACTGCAGCAGCTATGGGCAACCCAACTGCTGGCACGACGAGGAAGAGAACCTCTTCACTCAGGATGCCTGGTTCGAGGCCAGGCGCGAAGAAGTCGAGTGTGATTAGCCTCTTGTCGATGCGTTGAGCCCCGTGGCCGCCAGCGCACGTGGTCCTCGCTGGCGGTCGCGCTCTTCACTCCGAGCGGCCCCGGACCTGACCGGGTCAGGGCTGTCGCGTACCGAGCAGCCAGAGCGAAGCCTGGCGCTGTGGCTGCACGATCTCACCCAAACCCTCGGAATGGACACATGATCAAACGAATCTTGGGAATCGCGGGCGTCCTCGCGCTCGTCTCCGGTTGCGGCTCCTCGGATGAACCTGATGACAAGAAGAGTAGCCTCGCCGGCATCGAAAGGACCTCTTGTACCGTCAAGGAGAGTAAAGACGGTTCCGCGCTCATCGAGTGCCCCGACGGTACTTCCGTGACCATCGACAAGGGCGCCGACGGTGACGACGGCGTCGACGGAGAGAGGGGCAAACCGGGAGCCGACGGTGAGGACGGAGCACCCGGCGATGATGGTCAGGACGGTGCCGACGGGGAGACCGGGGGGAAGGGTGACCGAGGCGAGCCCGGCGCGGACGGTCTGGACGGTGAAAAGGGCGAGCCCGGCGAGAAGGGCGAGCCCGGTAAGGACGGCGCTAGCTGTTCGGTGGAGTGCGTCGATGGCAAGACGATCCGGATCGTCTGTGAGAATGGAACCGAGCAACGTTACACCGTCGAGTCCTGCGGCGCAGGTGAGGGCACGGTGATTTCGGCCTCGATGCTGACCGCCAACGACAGCAACGGTTGTCGCGTGTTGCCGGCCGACGGGCGCCTCGTTTGCTGGGGCGAGAGCAGCAACGGCGCGCTCGGAAACGGCAATCTGGCGGACGATCAGCGAACGGGGAGCTTCGTCGACGTACGGGGTTTGCCGGGAGGTCTCGACACGAAATGGAAGAGCGTCGCCGCCGGCGAAAGCCACACGTGCGGCATCACGATCTCTGGCGACGGCTACTGCTGGGGCCGCAACGAGGGCGGTAAGCTCGGGGTCAGGCTCGGATTCGATGCTCTGGTTCAACAGCCCGTGCCGAAGGCGACCGACCGCAGCGCCCTGTCGCGGGAAGCCGGCTGGGCTCTCCTGTCGGCCGGGTCGGCCGCCACCTGCGGCATCACGACCGACGGCGTCGGATACTGCTGGGGTGACGATACGAACGGACTCCTCGGGAACGGCGCCGTCTCCGGCGCGCAGTCGAGCCCGAGTCGGATCGACCGGAGCGCGCTCAAGCCGGGCGTTGCGTGGTCCGTGATCAGCGTGGGCGGCGATCACGCCTGTGGTGTGACGACCGACGGCGCTGCGCTCTGTTGGGGCAGCGACGGTCTCGGTCAGCTCGGCAACGGGCCGGCGCTCACCGAGGCGCGGACGAGCCCCACGCGCGTCGACCTCACGGACCTCCCCCCTGAAACGAAGTGGGCGACGATCAGCGCTGGCCGCGATTACACCACCTGCGGCGTGACCACGGCGGGGCAGGCCTACTGCTGGGGATGGGACAACGTCGGGATGCTGGGCAACGGCGCGCTCGGAGACACCGATCGCCCCGGGCTCGTCGATTCTTCGGCTCTACACCAGGGCACTGCCTGGAAGCAGGTCAGCGCCGGCTCCGGGGTCACCTGCGGGTTGGCGACGGACAATGCTGCTTACTGCTGGGGTCGTGGTGGAGTCGGAGATGGCGGGAGTAACTCGACCACACACCAAGCTCCCGTTGCCGTCGACGTCACAGCGTTGCCCGCGGGGACTGCCTGGGCGGCGGTGGACGCCGGGAGCCAGAACGCCTGCGGCCTCACGACCACGGGGACGGCGTACTGCTGGGGTTCCAACAGCTCCGGTAAGCTCGGCACCGGTAGCAGCAGCGCGCTGACGAAGCCCCAGATCGCCGTAGGGACCTCGGTCGGTCTCTTGCCGAGCGCGTTCAAGCTGGCGGGCGCCCTGGGCGATCCGGCGAACCCGGTCATCGGGCTCACCTTCATTCCGAGTGCCACCTCGGCGGAGGACATCGCGGTGAGCGTCACTTCCTCGGACGAAGCCGTCATTCCAGCCGCCAGGGTGACCATTTCCGGCACTGGCATCGAACGCACCGCTGCCTTCGCGCCAGCGGGAGTCGGCAAAGCTACCGTCACCATCACCGCTCAAGACACGCTCGGAAACCAGGCTGCGATCAAAATCGCATACGCCGCCTCGGGCGCTGCCCAGGACCCCACCGGTCGCTACCACGACGGCATCTCCGATGCTTCGACGGCGATCGACGTCGGAGGCGGCTACATGCTGCTCGGCAACGACGAGACGAACGAGATTTTCCTCCACGAGCAGGACCAATCCGGCCCTGCGCTGAAGGTTTGGAACCTCAACAGCGTCCTCACCGGGAGCGAGATCGACATCGAGGCTGCCGCTCGCATCGGGGACAAGATCGTGTGGGTGACTTCGCACGGCAATTCCCGGGAGGGTGAGGTCAAGGAGCGGCGGCGCGTGATCTTCGCGACGACGATCACCGGGACCGGCGCCGACGTCGAGCTCGAGTTTGCCGGACGCTACGGCGGTGGCGCGGCGATCGAGCCCAAGCAGCAGGTGGGTCTCCGCGGGATCTGGTCGGACATCATCGCCTGGGATCGGACGAACGGCCACGGCCTCGGCGCGGACCACCTCGGCTTCTACGAAGCGACGCGCAGCGGCGTCATCCCGAACGCGCCGAGCGGCTTCAACATCGAGGGCTTCGAGTTCGCGGCGGACGGCGAGACCGGGTATCTCGGCTTCCGCGCACCGACGATCGACGTCAACGGGACCCGGCATGCGCTCATCGTTCCGGTCACGAACGTCCTCGACCTCGTCGATGGCGTCGGAGCGGTCCAGACGGGTCGTTCAAAGTTCGGTGCGCCGATCTTCCTCGACCTCGCCGGCCGCAGCATTCGTGAGCTTCGACGAAACAACGCGGCCGAGTATCTGGTCTTGGCGGGACCTCCGGACAACGCGACGGCTGGCGTGAACGACACGTTTGCGCTCTACGTCTGGGATGGTGTTCCTGGTCACGCTCCGGTGCTCAACCAGGAGCTGCCGCAGCCGAACCTCCTCACCGGCGGCGTCTGGGAAGGCATCCTGACCACGCCGAACCCGCTCGCCTCAGGGGCGCTGGTTCGCGTCGTCGCCGATAGCGGAGACACCGTGTACAACGGCACGACCACTACCGCGAAGTCCTACAGTCAGCTCATCACGCTGCAATAAGAGGAGCCGCGAGGAACGCTGCCGGGAGCCTGCGCTCTCGGCAGCTCGTCCGCGTCGTGCTCGCTGCCGCTCGCTGTCGGCGTCGAGCGCATTCGTGCGCTTCGCTGCCGGGCCATCGTCCTGGAGCACGGGTAACGCGCGGGCGGCGCCGTCCCTGACTGGAGCGCGCGGCAGATGGCCAAGGATCCGCAGGCCGCTGAAACACTCAACGAAGGAGGGGGAGCCAGGAGCGCATGCCCCAGCGTAGCAAGCGGAGCGTTCCTCTCCGAATGCAGCGTTCGTTGCTACCCAGACGACCCAGGTCGCCGAACCGCGCTCACCGCTCACCTGGTCGCCGGATCATCGCGTGGAGCGCCGCTTCACCGCTTCGCCGCGCCGTCGACCGCGAGGGCGCGCCGGAGGTGCTCGGTGAAGGCGCGCACCTTCGGCAGGACGTGGCGGGTCGGGAGCGATACGACCGAGATCGCGACCGCATCACACGCGGTGTCCGGGAGCACCTCGACGAGCTCCCGCGCCTTGCCCGCGCGCGCCAGCATGAAGTCGCACAGCCACGCGAGGCCGGCGCCCTCGATCGCCAGCTCGATCAGCGCCTCGCCGTCGTCGACGACGATGCGCCGCGTGGGCGCGATCTCGCGCACCTTCGCGCCGTCGCGGAGGCGCCACGGGATGAGCCGGCCGTGCAGCGCGTACCCGAGGCGCACGTGGCGCTCGAGGTCGTCGACCGCGCGAGGCCGGCCGTGCTCGCGCAGGTAGCCGGGCGCGCCGCAGACGAGCATCCGAGAGCGGCCGACCGGGCGTGCGATCAGCCCCGAGTCCGGCAGCGCGCCCAGCCGGACCGCGACGTCGATCCGCTCCGACGCGAGATCGGCCGGGTCGTCGCGCAGCACGAGCTCGACGTCGACGTCGGGGTAGCGCTCGGCGAAGCGCGCGAGCACCGGCACGATCACGTGACGGCCGATCACCGTCGGCGCCTCCACGCGGAGGAGCCCGGCCGGTCGATCGCGCAGACCCGAGGTGGCGCGCTGCGCGTCGTCGAGCTCGCGCAGCGCGGCGCGGGCGCGCTCGAAGAACGCGCGCCCTTCGTCGGAGAGCGTCACCGCGCGCGTCGTGCGGTGGAAGAGCCGCACGCCGACCTCGCCCTCGAGCTGCGTGATGCGGCGGCTGACCGCGGACGGCGTGACGCGCAGCCGGCGCGCGGCGAGCGTGAAGCTCCCGAGCTCCGCGGCCTCGACGAACGCTTCGATCGCTGCGAGCCGGTCCATGTCGCACCTCGATTGATGCGTATCATGCACGAAAGTTGTTCGCCTTCGGCGATGGTTTGCGCCGCGCGCACGAGCCACGGTGCCCTGCATGAGCACCGTGAACGTCGGCGCCACCTCTCCCAGCCCGCGCGCCAGGGCGGTCATCCTCGGAGCGATCGCGACGCTCGCCGCGACCGCGATCCACCACGTCTACGGCGGCGTTCGGTACGCGACGCCGTGGCGCCTCCACGGCGCCGCCGTCGCGCTCGCGCTCGGCGTCCCCATCGCGCTGGCGTACGCGGGGTACCGGCGGAGCCCGGGCACGCGCGCCGGCCGCATCTCCGGGGGCGCGCTCGCGGCGCTCGCCCTCGCGTTCCCGGTGACCTCGACCGGGCTCTTCGAGGGCGCATACAACCACGTCGCGAAGAACGTCCTCTTCTTCGCGGGCGCGCCTCGCGACCTGCTCCTCCGGATGTTCCCGCCGCCCACGTACGAGCTCCCGAGCGATGCCTTCTTCGAGATCACCGGCGTCGGGCAGATCGTCCCCGCGGCGATCACCGCGATCGCGGCCCTCGGCCTGATCGGCGACCTGCGCCGCCGTGTCACGAGGCTCGCGCCCGGGGCCGTGCTCGGCGCGCGCGAGCTCGTGGGCGTCCACGGCGAGCGGATCCGCCTCCCCGATCCCACGCGGATCGTGCACCTCCAGCTCCGTCGCTTCGCGGGCTGCCCGGTGTGCAACCTCCACCTCCGCTCGATCACCGTCCGTCACGACGAGATCGCGGCGGCCGGGATCCGCGAGATGGTCGTGTTCCACTCGAGCGCCGACGAGCTCCGGCTCCACGCCGACGGGCTCCCCTTCGCGGTGGTGCCCGATCCCGAGAAGCGGCTGTATGCGGAGCTCGGCGCCGAGCCGTCACTCCTCTCGGTGTTCGATCCGCGCGTGTGGCCCACCATCGTCCGCTCGGTGGCGCGGAGCGCGATCGCGATCCTGCGCGGACGCGAGCGGCCGCCCGCGCTGATCCCGACCGGCGGTCGATTCGGGCTCCCGGCCGACTTCCTCGTCGCGCCCGACGGCCGCGTGCTCGCGAGCAAGTACGGCGAGCACGCGGGCGATCAGTGGTCGGTCGACGAGGTCCTCGCGCTGACGCGTGCGCCTGCGGCGCCGAGCGTGCGCGCGGCCGCCGAGGTGTGCGCGCGGTGAACGTGACCGCGGCTATTCGGCTTCGGCGAAGCGAAGCGTCTCGTGGGCCTCGCCGCTCGGTCCCCTCACCAGCGTGCCGTCGACGTCCCAGCTGATACCGCCCTTGCCCGGCGTCCCGTGCTCGACCGTGAGCCCCTCCAGCGTGAGCCGATCCTCGTCGAGGTAGGCGATGCCGATCGAGTCGCCGCCGCGTCCGGGGCCGCCGTAGCCGCCGGGGCCCCCGTCGCCCCCGTTGCCCCCGGCGCAGGCTCGGGTGCCGTCGCCCAGGGCGCCTCCCGGCCCGCCTCGGCCGCCTCGGCCGCCTTTCTCGGGGGCGCCACCGTTGCCGCCCGGACCGGCTTCGCCTGTCCAGATCGAGGTATCGCGCACGGTCAGCTTGGCGTGAAGCGCGATGATGCCGATCGTCGGATGTCCGTTCTCGCCCCCTCGGCCGCCTCGGCCCGCGCAGCCGCCGGCGCCCCCGGAGCCGCCGCTGGCGCCTCCCTTGGACGCCGCATCGCAGACGGCGAGCCCGCCCCGACGACCGCCTCCCCCGCCGCCGCCCTGGCCTGGCGTGCCATCACCTCCGTAGCTGGCTCTGTCGCCTTCCCACCCTCTCGGGGTGATGTCCCCGATGCCCCCATCGACGGTGCCCAGCGCACCGGGCTCGCCATCGAGCCCGGCTCGACCCGCTTCGCAAGGGGCGTCCGTTTCCTCCCCCGCGCCTCCCCGTCCGTCCGTCGAGGTGGCCGCCACGCGCGGCTCCCCGTGCTCGCCGTCGCCAGCGGCGTCGGGCAGCCCATCCCCTCCTTTGCCACCGATGCTCGGGACGCTGCTCGGGATGACTTCGAAGCACGGGTTCTCCACCGCTGCGCCGCCAGGAACGGTGGCCGCCGAGCACGCGTCTCCCCCCTCCTGCCCATCGTGTCCGTGTCTTCCCCGGTTCGGCGAGGGCCACGGGTAGCCATCTTCGCCCGCCTTCCCGGCTCCGGTGTGAATCTGGCCCCGGATCAGCTCCGCCGCCGTCTTGGAGTGGACGAGCATCGCGGTCGAGCCCTCCGCCCAGAGCTGCACGTCCATGATCATCGATACCCCGTCCGCGGCTCCCGTCTCTCCGGGGGCCGGCGGCATGATGGTCAAGGAGCGGGAGCTCGAGTTCAGCGATGTAATCCGCGTGGGATCGCCGTTCTCACGCTCCCACGTCGTGCAGTTGAATCCCCCGACGAGGTCCACGCCGGACGGCAGCGAGATGGGAGCACGGAACGCCTGGTTGCACGCGAAGACGCGTCCTCGCCCGGTACTCGCGAGCTCGATGCCGCGGTCCAGGCTCTGCACCGGCCTGGACCTCGTGCCGGGGTTCTCGTCATCCGCCCCCAGGGTGTAGCCAGCGACGAACACCCCGCAGCCAACTTCCGGAATACCGGCGGCGAGGCGCTCGAGACAGGAGGACTCCGACGGCTCGCCCGCTGGCGGTGCGGCGCTGCAGCCGGCCGCGACGAGCAACAGCGCAGAGGACAGGTACGTAAGGTTCGGGCTTCGCATGGTTCTCCGTCGATGTTACGCCGCGGGCACAGGACCGTTCAACGGGGAGCGGCCGCGGGCCACGTGATCGAGCTCGGCCACGTCGCTGCCCTCCGCTTGACCAGGAAAAGAGATCTCGTCCCCCCGCGCCGGCTCTGCTCGCAGGGCTCACGCGGGGGCGGACGTCATTCCTTCTCCGCCGCGCCGTGCGCCAGCACCGTCTCTCCACCGTTCTTGTCAAGCTCGATGAGCCGGCAGGGCGTCGCCTTCCGGATCCGCTCTGCCAGTTGGTCTTGCCGACGCCGTTCGGTCCGACGATGACGTTGACCTGCGCGAGGGGGAGGGTCAGCTCGCGGATCGAGCGGTATCCCGCGACGTGGAGCTCCTGGACCGTCATCCCGCCGAGGATAGCCCAGACGGGTTCGTTGCGGCATCGACGGGCTCCTTCCCCGTGCGTAACACGGCGGGCTGGCCGTCAGGTTCCGGGAGATGCAGAGCGGCGTGCCACCCTCGGCGCCCGCTCGCGCCTGCCTGTTCACGTCGCCGCGCGACGGGCTGCGCTCGCACGCGACGTCAGGCGACGTCAGTTTCCCTCGCCGGCGAGCTCGCCGCCATCGTCGATGTCCAGCTGGCCGGGGGTGCGAAGTGGGTCGCGGAGGTCGAGGGGACACGTCGGGTTCTGGTGACTGGCCGTTCGCCGACCGTTTTGGTTGACGAACAGCCAGGGGGAGAAGCGTTCCAGCAGCAACGGACGCACTGGCGAAGGACTTCGCGTCGTCACAGGCGCTATCCGATACGCCCTATTCCAGCCTGTCGCCCGATGATGCGGTGTCAAATCGGCTCAGGTAAGGTGTGCCTCGTGCATCGAATCGGCATACCCATACGTGGTCGAGATCATACGCGGTAGCACCGCCAATAGATACAGGTGGGGCCGCTTGCACACTCGGCAGCGCGTCGAGGAGCTCCTCGCTCCCCGCACGCCATCGAAAGAACCATCTCGTCATCTCGGAAGGTCTCGGGTGATGCGCGTCCCGACGTTCGATGATGCGGCCTCGCGAATGGCGATACCACTCATTGAGCCGCTTGGCTATGTACAGATCTCCCGTGTGTGGAAACCATGCGGCGAGCTCAGATCCAGCGTTGAGTGCGTTGGCATACACTTTAACTGGCGAGAGCCACTCTTGCGATAGCTGTCGCAGGAGGAGCTCGTCAAAGAGCGACGGTAATAGCCCATTGCCTGCCCGTCGGGGAAAGAGTCCAGCATGATAACGCCCAAGGTTGGCCAGCTGCGGGTGGAACATGCTCCCAGATGCACAGAACCTAGAAAAGGCAACGGGCGAGCGGCGGCACCACAATTTCCAGAGCGTAGCCGCGAGAGCTGTCTCGAGCTTCGACCATTGGACCACGGGCGGCTTGCGTAGCAGAGCATCCGCGACATAGATGGATATAGCCATGCCTGGGCCGGGCCCTTGCGGAAATGTTCCGGCGGTCTCTGGGCTGAGATCAACGACGAACACCGTACGCCCGCGCTCGACGACGGAGGCACAGATCCGACAGAGGCTCATCAGGCCGCCTGGTGTCGGCGGAAGCGCCACGCAGATCGGCGGCCCATCAGAACGCGCAAGCTCTTCATTGAGATCGGTAGACGGCTCTCCACCCAAGTATCTAACGCGCGCAGCACGATGACGTTTCGGATCGATTCTTGATGGCCCCAGCAGGAGCTCGTCATCGTCGACCACGACGGGGGATGCCACCTTGGCTAGAGCCGCTCCGGCAACCCTGCCCATGGCAACGTAGACTGCGCCCTGCATCGGATCATTCATCATCTGAATCCGCATGATCTGCACTTGCACGCTGGTGGGTATGGTGTGCCCGACTGGCAGGCTTCAAGACAACTCCTGCACGATGTATGGCGCCATTTGTCGCAGCCTGGATATCCCGTGATGCACTTGCCGCCGATCTCTTGGCAATCAACGAACATGTCTGTACATGTCTTGTCGGGCGTGCACCCTGCCATCTCTTCAGTGGCGCCGCTCCCCACGTCGTCACCGTTCCCGAACCGGTCCCCCGCAGCTGCTGACCCCGGTGGGTATGGTTCTCCGGCCCCTGTGCCTTCTGTCCCCCTGAGATAGCACTCGCCCACGTCGTAGTTGCACGCCCACACCGTGAGACCGAGAGGAATTAGAACAGGGATCGCCTTCAATTTTAGCCTGTGGCGCATGTTCATCCTCCAGGTTTTTTCAGATGCGTGTGCGGAGGGGCGGCGTCAACTGTGATTCAGGGCATGGATTGCGTCCCTGCGGCTACGGCTTGTCAATCCTCGCCCCGATGCGAAGCCGAGCTCGAGCTGAGCGCAGCGGGTTGCACATCGTCGCGGCCGAGCTCGGTGCGGACCATCGGAGGTCGAGGCGCACGTCGGCACGGCCTTGAGCAGTGAGCCTGGTCGGCGCGTTGTGACGCCCGGGACGGGAGTTCTCGAGCGTGAGCGCGGCGCAGCCCCCACGGCGGGGCGCGGAGGTCGAATCGGACGCCAGCGACGGCTGGCGACGAGGAGGGCGGGCGCGAGCGCTATATGGCCCTTCGCCGCGGCGGCGCGGCCGTGGAGATCGAGGCGCACGTCGGCTAGCTCGGCGCCCGTCGTCTGCGCGGTGTACATGCCGCCGGAGCAGATAGCGGGGCCGCGGCGTCAAGGAACACCACGGCGAGGTCCGCACCTTCCGACGGACGGGAGGCGGCGGTTGATGAGAGGATGGGTGCCTGATGAAAAGAGCGTGTTCTCCCGGGTGCGGCGCGGTGGCCGTCTCCTTCAGCTCGGATCCCCGGGATTGGGTGTGGGTCGCCGTGGCCCTGCTCGTGCTCGTCGGCATGGGCGCCGCGCTCGTCCTCGGCCTCCGGCGCCGTCGCTGACGCGGTAGGCCGCCTGCACCCGTAGGGGGGCGTTGCTCACTTGGGGCGGCGCCAGGCGGGGGAGCAGCCGCGGGTCGAGCTGGACGCCGGCGAGTCGGGGCCCTCGCGATTCACCTGGTCGAGGTCGGGGCCCTCGCCGGCGAGTTCCGCGAGCGAGATCTCGGCGCCGCGGCCTGGAGTCGTGCTCCTGGAGCTCCGCGCGGCTTGTATCACGCCCGCGGGCGCCGTCGTAGAGCTCCAGGCGCGCCACCGTCGGCGCCCTCGCACCCCTGCCATGTTCACGTCGCCATGCGAAGGGCTTTGCTCGCGCGCGACGTCGCGCAACTCGGGGTGTGCATCCGCAAAGGCAGCGCTCACTCCTTCCGGTCGGCAGTGCCGTCGCCGCGGTCGGCTGGAGCGCGCCGATGACAGGCATCGCTGAATCGGTTGCCAGCGGCGGCAGTTACCGCGGTCACGCTATGGCGGATCGCCCGAGGGGTGTGCGGCTCACATCGTTTACGGGGTTCACGCGATGTCTCGTGATCCTATTCAGGGAAACGCAACGTCTCGACGGCGACACCGTCCTCCCCCGTGATCATATCGCCGGTCCATTCCCAGCTCGTGCCGCCTGGGCCCGGCAGCCCGATCTCGAAGGTGACCCCCTCCAGCGTGAGCTGGTCCTCGTCGAGGTAGGCGATGCCGATCGAGTCCCCACCGCGCCCGGGGCCGCCGTAGCCGCCAGGGCCTCCGAGACCGCCGCTGCCCCCCTGACAGGACCACATGCCGTCCCCCAAGGCGCCTCCTGGAGCACCTCGGCCGGCTTTGCCGCCTTCCTCCGGCTCCCCGCCGTCGCCGCCTTGGCCCCCGTCGCGGGTGGTGATGATGCTGTCGCGCACCGTCACCTTCGCGTGGAGCGCCAGGATGCCGATGCTCGGCTGGGCGTTCCCGCCTGCTCGGCCGCCCCGCCCCCCGCAACCGCCCGCGCCTCCGGAGCCGCCGCCGGCGCCGCCCTGGGTGGCCACGCCGCACACCGCGAGCCCACCGCGACGCCCGCCGCCCCCGCCACCGCCTTGACCCGGCATCCCCCGGGCGCCGTCGCCGGCCCAGTCGCCGTGCCATCCGGTCTCATCGATCCGCCCGCGCCCCTTTCCCGCTGCGCCGGCGGCGCCCCACATGCCGCTTTTCCCGGTGGTGCCGCTGTTGCAGCCACCGTCTGACCGGTCGCCACGTCCTCCAAGCCCCTGGTGCTGTGGGTTCGGCTCGGGTACGGGCTCGCCGTCCTCCCCATCTCCGGCGCCGTCGGCGAGGCCGTCGCCCCCCTTGCCACCGACGCTCGGGATCCCTCCCTCGCAGGAGTTCACCGCCCGAGCCCCACCCGGGACCGTCGCTGCGGAGCACGCGTCTCCCCCATACTGCCCGTCCGGCCCCGACGCTGCCCGGCCCGGCCAGTTCTCCCCATCGTGGCCCCCCCTTCCGTAATCGCTTTCGATCCAGCTTCCGACGATCTCCACCGCGGCGCCCGACCGAACGATCATCCCGATATGCATTTGGCTGCCGATGAACATGTGATCGATGACCGAGACCCCGTCCGCTGCCCCCGTGTCGCCGTCGCGGGCCGGCTCGACGATCAGCGCGATCTGCCCGACCGAGGGGGGAATGAGCTTGCTCATGCTCTGCGACAGGGTTTGAATCTCCTTCACGCGTTCCCATTCGAACGTGTCGAAGCCTCCGTAGATATCCACCCCGGAGGGCAGCGTGACGGACTCGTCGAAGCCATCGTTGTTGGCGAACACGCGACCGCGTTCGGTGCGCGCAAGCTCGATGCCGCGCTGGATGGAACGAACCGGCCTGTCCTTCGTGCCGGGGTTCGCGTCGTCGCCGCCGAAGAACGGATTGTGGACGAACACGCCGCAGCCATCGACCGCCTTGCCGTTCGCAAGGTGCTCCAGGCAGACGGACTCGGGGATCGGATCGCCTCCACACGTCGAGAGGCCGTCGCACGGCGGCGCACCGTTCGGGTCGTCTACCCCCGGTGCGGTCCCGCAGCCGACGGAGGCGAGCGGCAGCGCAACGACGAGGAGGATCGCGGAATTCAGGTTCATGAGCATCCCTCACTGGTCTCGTGTCGCGCGGCGCGATTCAATGGATCAGCTCGCCTGCCGCGGGAAAGGCGACCAGTTGACCTTGTGGGCCGCGTTCCCCTTTGCCCACCTCGTCCTCCGGACCGGCGTTCCCTGCGAGACCACCGGCACCGGGCGCCCCGGGAACAATGGTGGTCCCGGGTCGAATGGCGAGGTTGGGCACCACGTAGGCGATGCCGACGGATGCGCCGCCCAGCCCGCCGCCGGCATCGCCGCCGCGACCGCCGTTGCCTCCTCCGCCACCGGGGCAGGCTGCCCACGTCTGACCGGTGTTCGTCGCGAAACCTTTCCCCCCGTCACCGCCGGGGCGCCCCGCACCGCCCGGCTGGCCCGTTCCGCCGACCCCGCCCTGGCCGCCCTTGCCAGTGAGCACGTCGGTGTTGGCGACGGTCAGGTCCGTGCCCTCCAGCGCGACGATCCCGATGCTCGCGCCGCCATAGCCGCCGCCATAGCCTCCCCGACCGCCACAGCCGCCGCTCCCGCCAGCGCCGCCGGCGGCGCCCCCCTGGGGCAGGCCTGCCGGACACGCGACCATGTCCCCACGCGACTTGCTGCCGCCACCGCCACCGCCGCCCTGGCCGACGCCGCCCTTCTTCCCGTCCTTGCCCGGGACACCGATCCATCCATCGTCGCTGAGGAAGCCTGGACCGAAGGCGCCATCCGCGCGACCGGCGTCGGCGCCGTCTGCGCCGTCGCCCCCTTCGCTGCATCTCGTGACATCTGCGCCGAGCCCTGCATGGCCGTCGCGCTCGGAATCCTCCGCGGGCGCCGGCTCTCCCGGCGCGCCATCGCCGCCGACGTCGAGTCCGCCGTCACCGCCGTAGCCACCCGTCGACTCGATGCCGTCGCCGCACACGGTGACCACCGCAAGGGCGCCCGTCGGGGAGTCCGTGGTGCAGGCGGACACCCCGTCGTTTCCCTCAAGGCCGTATGGCGCCCGCTCGGCGTCCGCGTCCTCTCCCGGCTCCCCGTCCTTGCCGTCGCCCGCGACGATCACGCTGTCCTGCACGATCGCCGTGGCCCCCGTGCTCAAGATCACCGCGATCGACGACTTGCCATCCGGCGCGGAGGCGTCCGCCGCCACGACGCGCACGCCAGCGATCACCGACGTCGTATCGTCCCCCGCGAGCGCCGTACCCTCCGCCCCGAGGACCCGCAGCGGGATCCCCCCCGGCGGAGCGATGATCGTCGGGTGCTCGGGCCCCCCGAATGATCCCTCGTACGACCAATACCCGCCGTCACACAGGCGCCCGCCCCAGAGGTCGACCCCCGAAGGCAGCGTGATCTTCTCCTCGAACTCCCCGCCGCACGCGTACACGCGCCGGGTCGGCGCCTCGCCGTGGCCTCGACCGTGCGCGGCGAGCCCGATCGCGTGTTGCAAGGTCTTCACCGGCGCGTCCTTCGTGCCAGGGTGCCTGTCGTCACCCGACAGCGGGCTGACGAACACCCCGCATTCATCCAGCGCCGGCGCCGTGCTGGGCTCTCCCTCGCACGGACCGGGCGGAGGCACCGGATCGGGTTCGCACGCCTCCACCTCCCAGCAAGGGTCGGAGTACGGACACCCTGCCAGCGTGCTCGCGCCGCACACGCAGATCGCGAGCGCGACGGCAACCCGCGCCACGCGCCGGCCTTCCTTCGAGCGCATCGTCTCGGCCCCCGATGTCCTCACCACGGCCCCTCGATCATCACGCCGATCTCTCGCCCGCTCGCCACGGGCGAGGCATGGATCCGATCCTGAGCCGGCGTGGGCCCCAGGAAGGAGAAGTCCGTGAAGAAGGACGCGGCGGTCGCTGCCCCGATCACACCGCCGGCGATGAGCAGGGCCGTGCCCATGCCCGCGGACAGGTTGCGCTCGTCTCGAAGGCGGAGCAGGTCAGCGCACGCCGGGCGGTCCGCCGCTTGCCAGCACCTGGACCCGCTCGCCGCCGTACCGCCGTTGAGCCCGTCGCGCCGTTCGCTCAGATCGCCGTCGAGATTCGTGGCCCGGATCATGAGCAGGCTGCCCGCGGACAGGGAGGCCGTCGTGACGGCGATCCCCGCGATGCGCAGTGTCGTCGGCCACGACGCTGGCTGCCCGGGAGCTTGCGGGCGCGCAGGGGGCGATGCGCTCACGGCCTTGGGCACCGCGGGCGCGTCGTCCTTGGCGCTGCTCTCGGCCGCGCGTGGCAACTGGATCGTCATGGTCGGCTCGGTCGCTGGCTGCGCGTCCAGCGTCTGGGAGCCTTCCTCGCGGCCCGGTGCTCGGGCCCGCACCATGTGCTTGCCAGGCTCGAAGAACAGTCTGTAGGTCCGCCTGGGTCGGCCGATGGGCTTGCCGTCGATGAGCACCTCGGCATCCGGCGGATCCACCGACAGATAGAGCGTCGCGACGAACCGAACGGCCTTGGCCAGCCCGTCCGCGAATCCTTTTTGCTGCTCAGGAGAGAGCGCCTTGCGCCGCTCGAGGCTCCAAGCCAGGTGCTCCGCTGCGTCACGAAATTTGCGTAACTTGAGCTCGCAGAGGCCCAGCTCTCCAGCGACCTCAGCGGCTTCTCGCTCTGTAACAGATGTCGAGTCGATCGCCTCGAAGGCCGCCTTGTACGCGGCGTGTGCCTCGGTCCACTTTCCCGATGCCCGAGCTCGTCGGGCGCGGCGAAGATGGTCCTTTACGATCGAATCGCCGCCTCGTGCGGGGGCCGAATTCCGGTCCTCCGCATGGACCGGATGCGCAGTGCCGACAACGACGCCAAGCATCAAGGATATCCAGAGCGTTTGCGCGACAAAACGCATGCCCGGACGGTACTCACGCCAGCCGTGACGCGTCAACAGCGCGGGAAATGGCATGGCCTGAACGTTCCGATGAGAAAATCCCGCCCGTTCGGGGAATGCGACCATCGCTGCCTGTGCTGTCGCAGGCCTCGCGCCTACATGTCACACTCTATCCGACTGACGCTGGAGCCGACCTGCATTTTCTTGAAGCCCTCCGGACGGCTCAGGTGTTTTACCGGTCATGGGCGAGCCAGGCAGCACCCCTCCCGGCTTCGAGTTCTTCCGGCGCCTCGCGCGGCGTCTCGGTGTCCCTGCGCGACACGCGGAGGACCTCGCTGCCACGTCGCAGGATCATGGGGCCACCCCGTCGCAGGGTCATGGGGCCAGGGGGGAGACGCCGTGATCGGTCTCGACCATGCCCGAGACCGCGAAGCGTGTCGAGGTCCCCGGAGCCGGGCGCGCAGCGACCGGCGACGTCTCTCTTTTCGCAGGGTCATGGGGCCACCCAGGCCCCCGGCAGATCCCGGCAGGGTCCGCGACGCTCAGGAGCAGGCAGGTTCACCCCGCCCCCAGCGACACCCGCGCTCCCGTCGACGAGGGTGGGCGAGGCACGCCGATCGGAGCGAGGGGTCAGAGGCGCGGCCCCGGGCTCGACGTCCTCGCCGAGGCCGCAGCGGTCATCGCCGCCTGCCGCGTGGGTGGGTTGGCGGCTTGCTGCGCGCGGGCACCGGCGCGGCCGTGGTGCTCTCGTCGAGCTTCGGCTTGAGCCGCGGTCTGTACGACTCGCCGTCGATGATGAAGTCGAACGCCGCGTTCTTGAACCGATCGACGGCGCTCTGCGCGAGCAGTACGTCGTCGAACATCGCGAGCCACTCGGCCGTGTCGCGATTGCTCGTGACGATCATCGAAGCGTTGCCTGTACGTTCGAGGAAGAGCTGGTACACGTCGCGGCTCTCTTCCTTGTTCATCGCCTCGAGCGCGAAGTCGTCGAGGATGAGCAGGTCGACGGTCGTGAGCGCGACCATCTCGGCGTCGCGTGAGTTGTCGAGTCTGCTCTGGCGCAGCCTGCGCAGCATCGCGTCCGCGCGCAAGAAGCGTACGCTGTAGCCGTGCTGGCACGCGAGGTGTCCGAGCGCGTTCGCGAGGTAGGTCTTGCCCACGCCGACAGAGCCGAGGATGACGATGTGCTTGTGCTCTTCGAGGAAGCGTAGGCTCGTGAACCCGCCGAGCAGACGCTTGTCGAAGCTGACCTTCGCGGTCTTGTCCCAGAGCTCCAGGCGCATGGCCGGGTCGAGCCCGGCGTCGCGTACGCGGCTCTCCGTCGCGCTGGCCTCGCGACGCGCGATCTCGTCGGTGAGCAGCATGAGCAACAGCTCCTCGTGTCCCATCGACTGCTTCTCGGCGACCAGGAGACGCTCGCGCAGCGTCGCCGCGATCCGGCCGAGACGAAGGCGCTTGAGCGCCGTGATGAGCGCAGGGTCGACTTCGCTCGCGCTCATCACGAGTCCTCCTTGGTCGCGGCAGCCGCCGGCATGCGCGTCGCGAAGTGCTCCGTGCTGCGCGCGAACCGCGGCGTGGGCAGCGCAACGACCGTGCGCTGACCCGTGGACGGTGACGCCGGCGTCTTCGCCGTCTCGAGCATGCGCGCCACGCGCTGCACGTCGACGACATCAAACGCGAGCGCGCTCTGGCAGATCGCCTCGACACGCCCGTTACCGAACTTCTTGCACAGACGCAGCAGCGCGTAGACCAGCCGCATGCGCGTCCAGGGCAATGGCACCGCGAGCAGTCGCTCAGCGTAGACGCCGACGTGCACTCCGCACTTCTTCGCGCTCGCGATGAGCGAGGCGACGTCGCGCACCGCCGCGACGTCCTTGCCCATGGGGTAGTCGCTCGGATCGGTGGAACGCTTGCCCGGCGCGACGCGCGCGTGCACTTTCACGAGCTCCGTGCCGGCGTAGATCCTCACCGACGCGCTGTCGGCGCGGACGCGCACCGTGCTGCCGACGTGGCGGGTGGGCACGCTGTAGAGCGACCGGAGCACCTGCACGTGATGATCGGGGTGGACCTTCGCGTCGGTCCAGTGCGGCACGTCGAACGGCGCTGCCGGCGCCGGCTTCATGGCGCTCCTCTCGCGCGCCTCGAACACCTCGCGCGGTACCTCGCGCGTCGTGCCGTGGACGCGCGCGCCGGCGACGTCGCGGCACCACCGCTCAGCCGACGCGCGCGCGTCGTCGAGGCTCGTGAACGATTCGCCGTCGAACCAGCTCTCCCGCACGTAGGCGACCTGATTCTCGACACGTGCCTTGTCTCTCGGCGACCTGACACGCGCGGCATCCACGAACAGCCCGCGCGTCTGAGCGTAGTCGAGGAAGGCCGGCGCGAGCACGGGGGCGACCTCGTCGGCGCGCAGCACGATGGCTTTCATGTTGTCCGGAATGATCACGCGCGCCATCGCATCGAAGAAGCGCCACGCCGCATCCAGGCCCGCGCACACCGCCACGGTGGTCTGCTCGAACGACGGCCACACGAACTGGTAGCGGCTGTACGCGAGCGTCACCACGAGCACCCACAGGTTGCGAACTCGCTGCGTCGCAGGATCGAACAGCCTGCCCATGAGGCCGAAGTCGACCTGCGCGACCTCGCCGGGCTCGGTATCCGCGACACGAACCGTCGGCGTCTTCTTGCGCCACGCGAGCTCCTCCTTGGCGAAGCGCCAGAGCGTGTCGTAGCTCGCCGTGACGCCGTGGTCGCGCTGGAGCAGCGTGTGGATTTTCCGCAGCTTCAGCGGGCGAGATTGAGCGAGCCAGGCCTCGATACGCACGCGATGCGCGTCGATCTGCTTCCTCTCGTCGCTCGCGTCGGGCACCGGGCGCGCCTGCACGCGTTGGGCGATCGCATGGACCTCCTCGTCCGTCGGCTCGCGGTCGAGCGGCAGTGGCAGCGTCGCCGCGGCCTCGAAGTACCTGCCGACCGTCTTGCGATCGAACCCCGTCTCGCGCGCCACCTGACGCGCGCTCTGCCCCGCCGCACGACGGCGGAGCATTTCCTTGATGTCAACCATGATCAGCTCTCGGTAGGGCATCGGGCTCCTTCCGACGGCGACCCGCGCCGTCGTCGGAAGGAGCCCGTCTCAGATCCCGACCGCGGCGTCCCGAGCTGGCCCCATGAGGCTGCGAAAAACCTCGAAAGCTGGCCCCATGACCCTGCGAAAAACTGGGTCACGCCCCCGCGCGGGTGGCCCCATCCTCCTGCGATTGGGGTGGCCCCATGACCCTGCGAAAAACGCCGTCAGGTGGCCCCATGACCCTGCGAACTGGCACCTCGCGCAGGACGCCTTGTTGCGGGAGCTGGAAGCGAACCAGCGGATCGAGCTCGGGGAGGCTCGGGCCGCCTACGGTGCCACCATCGTCCGGAACCAGGCGCGGAACCACGTGCGGAACGCACGCCGTCGGGGGGAGGTCCTGACCTCGTTCGACGATCACGAGCCTCAGGCGGACTGCCCGACCCCGGAAGAGATGCTCCGCAGGAAGCAGCGGGAAGCGCTCCTTCACGACCTGATCAACCAGGTCGACCCCAAGTACCGCGACGTCTTGATCAAGCACGCGCTCGAGGAGGTGCCGCTCATCGAGATCGCCTCCGAGCTCGGGCTCAACCCGAAGACGGTAAGTACACACTTCCTCCGAGCGCTCGAGGACCTCGACGCGGCGGTGAAACGCCGGAAGGCGCGGCAACGCTCGCGCGGATGGGACGACGCTGCATGCGTCCCGATCGCCGTCGATCTGCGGGGCCGCGAGGGGTGGTTGAGCAAGCTAGGCCGCCTGAGGATCAAGCTCCTGGTGCAGGGAACGGTCGTCGTGCTGACCGGCGCCGTCGTCGCGACGTCGCCGGACTCGTTCAGCCCGGAGTCGTGGCTGCGGGCAGCGGTGGTGCGTGCTCCTGCGCCCGCACCGGCGGTGGAGGAGCTCGCGCAGCCGCCGGTCCAACTTCCCATGCGCGCGGCCGCCGCGCCGACCGCGCCGACCGCGCCGACCACCCAGGAGATCGCGCAGCCGGCGCAGGACCGCGACGCACGAGTGCCTGCTCCCTCAGGCGCGCCGGTTCGTCGTAGCTCGTTCCCCGCCCGCGCCGTGGTCCCAGCCGTCAGCGAGCGCGAGCAGCGCCTCATCGACGAGGCCCGAAGGGCCGTCGAGGAGCATAACGCGATCGCAGAGGCAGAGGCGCGCCGCTTGCTTGAGACACATGCACGGGAGTTCCCGCAAGGACAGCTCGCCGCGGAGCGTGAAGCGCTCCTGACGCAAATTCGCTGAGTACTCGGCGTCCCTCCGACAGCTAGCAGGCGGTGACGCAGGTGATGTCGTCGGACAGCACAAGGCCGAGATCTGCCCTGCGTCCAGACAAGGACGTTCACGTCCAGGAGACGAAACGCGATGAATGAAGACGAGCGCGCCGCCGCGTACGCGCGCCTGTTTTGCCCGGCGGTCCTACGTGCCGTGCTGCGCTGGCTGCGGAGGCTGGGGGTCCCCCTGTGCCATCGTACCGACGTCGCAGGCCAAGTCTGGCTCAACGCCTGGGAGAGCTGGCCCAGGTTCGATCCGAAGCGCGGCAGGCCTGAACGCTGGTTGAACGCGATCACCGTGCACGTCGCCGCGCACTATCGCGAACGTATGCAGCACCGCAGGGAGGAGCTCGTCGATTTGATCGATGTGCCCGATCCAGCGCCGGATGCCTTTGCTGCGATGGAATCCCACAGCATCAGAACGGGCACCATCGACGCGGTGAACGAGCTTGATCCGCAGCTGCGCTCTGTTCTCGTGGCACACGATCTGGATGGCATCCCGATGGCCCAGGTGGCAGAAGACGCGGGGCTACCTCTCTCTACGCTCTACAAGCGACGCACCAAGGCCCTCGGTGCGCTGCGCGACTGCCGATCGCCTCGCGCACGACACGAGCCGCAACGTGATCCCCGAGGACGACGGCGCGGCCGAGGGCGCTGGCGATCGTGATGCGCGAGCTCAGGGCGATTGCCCCTCATCGCCCGGCTCGTCGTCTCCCGACTCGCTCTCCTCCGACTCGCCGTCTTCCGGCTCGGCCTCCTCCGGCTCGCCGCCGTCCTCTCCCTCCTCTTCTCCTCCGCCGTAGGCGCCGCGCGAGACGGGGAACGGCACATAGTCCTTCATCCTGTCGGTGCCCGCGTACCAGTACTCCGCGGCGGCGCGCAGCCTCCGCTCGGCGTTCACGACGAGGGTGTACGCGGCGTCGCGGAGCTTGCGCGAGCGCACCGCCTCGAGAGAGAGCGTTTTGTCGGCGAGCATGCGCGCGAGCACCGGCGAGAGCTCGCGGAGGCGATCCGCCGCGGCGGCCTCGCCGCGAGGCGCCTTTTGAACCGCCTCCGCGTGCTCGGAGCAGAGCAAGAGGAGATCGGAGGCGTCCTGGACCAAATCCGCGTCGCCGCTGCCCGCCCGGATCGCCATGAGCCGCTTTTGACCTTCGGGGCTCTTCTTGAAGCGGAGATCGAAGAAGCGAAGGAGCGACTGCTTGATCTGGGCCGCCTCGGCGGCCGGCTTCTGAAAGGCCGCGACGGCCCGCTCCTGGCGCTGCTGCGCCGCTTGCCAGCGCGATTGCACGGCGCGCAGGAGCTCGATCTTCTCACGAAGCCCGCGGATCTCCTCTCGCGTGAGCGGGGGCTCGTCGTCGGGGAACGGCGTGCGCACGAGATCCGCCGCGTCGCGCTCGGCGGCGAGCTGAATGCGGCTCGCCCAGATGACGCGTCGAGCGAGCTTGCCTGGAAAGAGTGAGGTGTTATCGCCGAGCGACTCGGCCTCTCGGAGCAGCTCGGCCTCTCGCTCGGCGCTCAGCGTGAACTCGGGCGCACCGCCCGACGAGCGGTGCGCGCCTCCGGCGTCGCTCGAAGCGCGCGTGTTCTGGGCGTTCTTGGTCCTGGATGAAGCTGCGGTGGTTGCCTTCGATGCCATGGCGATGAGATGTCTCCTTGTCGAGGTCAGCGCCCCTCCGAGCAGAGGCGCGGTCGCTCAATGAGGGAATCGGCGCCACCGAGGCTTCGGGTCACAGGAGAGCACGATACCGACGCTTTCGTCGCAAGGGCGCAAGGGCGCAAGGAGACAGAGGCGCCGAGAAAACGGACGCCGAGGCTGCGCAGCAGCGGCGACGGCCACGCGCAGGCATCGAGCCATGGCAACGCAGGGCAACCAACTGGGCGCGCAGGAGGGCGCTGGGGCTGCGCAGGAGCCAGGTGATCGTACGATAGGACACCAAGATGGATGCGTAGAAGGGTCGCGGGGGCTGCGCAGGAGCCATGCGATCGTACGATAGGACACCAAAATGGATGCGCAGGAGGGTCGCGGGGGCTGCGCAGGAGGTCGCCTAGGCCGCGCAGGGGTAGTGCGGTCTTTTGAGATCCGGTGCGGTCATTTGACTCCGGACCTCGCGTGAGAGGCTAAGTTCGGCCGCAAGTAAGTGCAGCCCGCGTCGGCGCCAACCGACCGGGCTGCGTGGCCGAACCCCGATTGCCCGGAGTCCGACATGAAGGTTGTACCTATCCGCGGTGGCGGAAGGCAAGGCGGAGATCCGCCCTCTGCCCGCCCGCGTTCCATCCTGACCGTCAAAGGTGAGGAGGCGCAGCGCCTCCGTGCCGCCCTCCGATCCCTGCGCTCGATGGCCGGCTCAGGCCGCTGCTTGGCCCTCATGCTCGGCATGAGCGAGAAGCACCTCCAGCACATCATCAGCGGCAAGCCGGCGTCGTACGGCGTCGCTGTACGCGCCGCGAGGCTGGCCGGTGTGCCCGTCGATCGCCTCCTCGGCGGGCTCGCTGCGGCGGACCGCTGCCCAACCTGCGGGAGGAGCGGGTGAAGCCCCGGCGGAAGGGGGCCGGACGCCCGCCTGCCGCTCGACATCCCCGGAAGCGCCCGTCGATGGCAGAGATCCTCGCCGAGCGCCCCCTCATCCTGGCGACGCTCGCCGGCATCCCGAAGCGCGACCGTGCCGACGTCGAGCAGCAGGTGCTCATGGGCGCGTGGCACGCCGTGAAGCGCGGGATGTACAGACCTGACCCGAAGGCGGAGCCGCGCGCGGCGTTGCGAGGCTGGCTCCACGGAATCGCCTGGCGGCAGGCTGCGAAGTACCTCGCAACGGCGTGGGTCCGTCATGCCGTCCTCCATCCGAGCCCGTTCGGGCTGCTGCATGAGCCCGTCGGGCCCGATCTGGAGGCGCAGGTCGCCGCGCGCGAAGTGCTGGACGCCATGACGGAGCTCCCGGACTGGCAGCGGGACGCGTTGCTCTCCGTGGACTCGCCAGAGTCGCTCGTCCAGTACGCCAAGCGCCGCCGGATGAACCCGTCGACCGCGGCGTCGAGGTTGCGGATCGCGCGGGAAGCGCTCGCCTTGAAGCTACGGAGGTGGCGCCGATGAAGCCCCGCGACCCGAAGCGGCGCGTCCGCGTGACCGTGCCCGGGAAGCCCGTCACGCGCTCGATCACGCCCGCGCAGATCGAGCGCTACCTCGACGCGACGGGGTGGGTAGACGACGGCCTGCTCCCCGCCCGAACCGATCGCAGCGTCCCGCTCACCCGCATCATCGCCATGATCGCCATGCGCGAGCGCCGCTCCCCGGGCGAAGTCCTCGCCGACATCGCCGCCGGCAGAGGCCCGAAGCGCCGCCGCTCGCGGCGACTCTGGCGGACCTGGGAGTAGGCCGGGCGCCGCCAGCAACGAGGACCGCACGCGCGGCGGCTTCGGATCGCTCGCGAGGCGCTGACGCTGCGGCTCAAGCGGTGGCGCAGATGATCAATCGGCCCGGATGACATAGATGGCTCTGCGGCCAACCAGGCAAACCTGACAATTATGGCTGTCGGATTTCGTATTACATTGTACCTAATGCGCCCTGCGTCAGCTATTGACAAAAGCAATAAACTGGCGGGTGGATGACCGTGGACCTCGCTGATCGCGCGATGTGCAGTCGACTGAGGCGCGTAACATCGCGTCCTAAAAGCGCAATTTGGCATCGCCTCAGATAAATTCGGGATCCCCTCCCGCTCCCCCGAAGTCGATGCTAGTCGGGCAATGTGACCACCGTTGTTAGTGGAGGGCGCGATCGACTCGGTGGTCGGCAGCGGTGATGCGAGTCTGGTTCGGTGGGCGGTAGGCACTTCGGAGGGTTTGGCATGGGTGGATCCGGCGAGTTGGCTCTGCGTGAGGTGGACGGGTGGACGGTGGGGTTCCGCGATGGCGACAGCGAGCCGCTGGTGAGGGACCTCGATCTGGGGGAGCGACTGGGGTTCGAGAGGCCGCGGAAGATCAGGGAACTGATCGACCGGATGGAGAACGATGGCAAAATCGCCGCGGTTTTTCGACGCCCCACCGTGGGGCGTCGAGGATTCGCCGAGGAAATCATCGATGAGCGCTGGCTGACCGAGGCGCAGGCCCTGAAGGTCGCGGCGAAGAGCGATACGGACGTTGCCGACGCGCTCCTCGACGAGATGATCCGTGTCTACATGCTGGCCCGTCGCGGCGAGCTTCCGCAGCAGCGGGCCACGTCCGTCATCCAGGACGACCGCGAGAGCCAGCTTCGCCTGCTCGCTCTCCGCCAGAGGCTCGGGCTCGAGCTCCTGAGCGCGGCACCGCCCGGCGTCCTGAGCGAGGACTACATCCGCCACAAGGTTGAGCACTCGTGGGCGCTCGTTACCGGGCAGGCTCCTGTGCTTGAGAGCCAACTCCTCGACGTCCAAGGCTACCTCCGGTCGCGCGGGCTGCCTGACGCCACGATTAGGTCGAAGAGCAGTACGTTCGGCAAGCGGGTGAAGGCGGCCTACGTGGCGCAGCACGGCGAGGCGCCCAAGATGCTCCACCGCGACATCAACGGGAGCTCGCGTGAAGTGGCCAGTTACACAGAGCGAGACCGCCCGCTGTTCGACCGGGTGTTCGCCGAGATGTTCGGCGCAGCGATTGTGGAGGCAGCAAGCGGGGCCCCCTGACCAGCCGCTTCACCTGCTCAGGCTCAGGCTTCGCCGGCGGGAGTGCGCCAGCTGCACCAGTGCCGCGACGCGCTCCCGGTGGGCTTCGGTTACTCCGCTCCGCCGGGTGGATCGCCGAACAAGTTCAGCTGCACCATCCGCCGGGGCTGAGGCGCGGGCGGCGGCTCTGACGGCGGCGTGGGCTCGGGCTCCGGCGTGCTCGCGGCCGTGGCCACGGGCGGCGGCTGCGGCGCAGATGGCGCCGCCGGAGCGGAGCCGCCCCTGCCCCCTCCGGGTCTGCGCACAGTGTCGCACCGCGGTCACGCGTCAACTTCGAACTTGACTGGGCAGACAGCTCGGCGTATAATATTTGCGGGACGGCCACGTGCGCCTCTTGACAGAGGCGCGGCTTTTGGCCATCCTCTGGCCACGGAAGCAGCGCGCCTCGGAGGGGTCGGATCCTCCGGGGCGCGTTGGCGCTTGCCGCTCACGCGGTGCGCCTTCCGGAGGGCGTTGCTACGGCCTTCCCGTTGGGAACGGGCGTACGCCCTCTCACGTCGACCGCAAGCGAACCAGAGGAGTATGCCTTGAAAAACATCGACCCGCCTGCCCCGACAATCCAGCAGCGGAAAGCGTGGCGGTACGCGGCGTTGTGTACTTTGTACGACCAGACAGGCGGAAATCAGCTTTCGCCAAGGGATTTTATCCCGATCGCACGCAAGGTTGGCATTCCAGAAGATGAGATCTTGCCGACCATGCAGTCCTTGGAGGGGGACGGCTTCACACGGCCAGCGGGCATGGCCCCAGGTCGCCCAGTCTTTATCACTCGCGCTGGCGCTGCGGCGGTAGAGAACTCACGCTAGCACCTGGGCCGCTGGCTTTGGGTAGTGCTCAATTTGAGCAATGGTCACTCGGTCGCCTTGACGCCCGATCCGATGCCTGAACCGCGCCATCGGCCCGGCCTCCGCGCTCATCCGCACCACGCACCGCCGTCCCGCTATACGGCCCCGCCACGCGCGCCGCGCTGCCCGCTAGCGCTCGCGACCGATCGCGCAGAAGACGCTGTAAACAGGCTGTAAACGCGCACGGCGGCTGCGACATACCTCGTCCTGTTGGCATCTGCCGCGCACCGATCCGAGCGGTTTTCCCCGGGAAAACAGCTATAATCAGAGGACCTTAGACGAAAGCGCCCCGCTCTCAGCTGCGAACTGGGAGCAGGGCGGCAGAAGCCGAGCGGTGCGACCCGTCCGACGTCCTGGCAGGCCGGATCGTGGGCCCTCCGCTGGGGGAAGGCAAGGGTCCCGTGGCGAACGTACTCCCGGCGGAGAAGCGCCTGCGTGTGCTCGCGGCGCTCGTAGACGGCAACAGCGTGCGCGCGACTGAGCGCATGACCGGCGTCCAGCAGAAGACCATCCGGCGCTTCGCGCTGGCCCTGGGGCAGGGTGCGGAGCGGCTCCACAACCGACTGGTGCGGGACCTCCGGTGCGTGCTGGTCCAGGTCGACGAGATCTGGGGGTACGTCCAGAAGAAGCAGTCCCGCGTGACCGAGGCCGACCCGCCCGGCGTGGGCGAGGCGTACACCTTCGTCGCGATGGACACGCTGTCCAGGCTCGTGATCGCCTACCGAGTCGGCAAGCGCGACCAGGCGACGACGGACGCCTTCATCGAGGACCTACGCGCCCGCATGCTCGTGATGCCGCAGCTGACGTCCGACGGGTTCGCCCCGTACATCCCCGCCGTGGGCAGGTCGTTCGGCACGTCGATCGACTACATGCAGACGGTGAAGAACTACCGCTCTGGAAGCCGCGGGCGTCGCGACGACGATCACCGCTACGAGCCGCCGCGTGACCCCTTCATCACGAAGACGACGATCTACGGGGCGCCGGACGCGAAGAAGGCGTCGACCGCGTACGTGGAGCGCCTGAACGGCACCACGCGGCACCAGAACGGGCGCATGCGGCGCTTGTGCCTGGCCTTCTCCAAGCGCATCGAGCACCACCGCGCGTCGGTCGCGCTGGTGTACGCCTACTACAACCTCTGCCACGTCGTGAAGACGCTGAGGGTCACTCCGGCAGTGCAGGCCGGCATCACCGACCACGTGTGGTCGCTGGACGAGCTACTGGAGACGCTCCTGACCGAGGGCGAGACGGCCGCTCCCGAGGCGCAGCCGCTCGCTCATCGCGAGCCCTCCGCACCGGCGAGGCCGCTCCCGGGCGGTCGCGGGTTCCTGCGCCTCGTGACGGAGCCGACGCCCGCGCTGAAGCGTTCGCCGCGTCGTTCCGAGCCGCCGCCGTCGGCGCCTCCGGTTCAGGCTGCGCCACCTCCGCCACCTGACCCGCCGCGACGGCCGGTCCAGCTCGACCTGTTCGACCTCGGCGAGCCGCCCACCACCGAGGACTGAGCGCGTGATCGGGTGCGGTCTTTTGCTCGCCAGCCGCGGTCATTTGGGCAAATGACCGCACTACCCGCGCAGGAGGGCGGCCGGGACCGCGCAGCAGGACCGCCGGGGCTGCGCAGGAGGTCGCCGAGGCCGCGCAGCAGGACCGCCGGGGCTGCGCAGGAGGGCGGCCGGGACCGCGCAGCAGGACCGCCGGGGCTGCGCAGGAGGTCGCCGAGGCCGCGCAGGAGGTCGCCTAGGCCGCGCAGGAGGGCGGCCGGGACCGCGCAGCAGGACCGCCGGGGCTGCGCAGGAGGGCGCCGAGGCCGTGCAGCATGTACGAGCGGAGCCCTGGTAACACTTCTGACCGGGAGCTGCGGTGACACTTCCTTGAGCTGCAAGCCCATGCTCCGGGAGGGCTGGAAACAGGGACCGGATCCTCGTCGACGCGACACGCTCGCCGGCGCTTTCGAGCGTCCAGGCGGTCGAACAGGGGGAAACAGCGCCGCCTCGTTCGTGGGGCGCTCCGTCGCTGCCCCCGGGCTGCTACTTTCCCCCCATGCCCTCCGTGCGCCGCTCTGCCGCCGAGATCCTCCGAATGGTGCCACCACGCGACCGGGCGGTGCTGCTCCGGCTCGGCCTCGACCTGAACCATCCAGCGGACGCGGCGCTCTTCGTCGACGGCGTCCGAGCCGCCGACGACGCCATCGCAGCGCAGGAGCGCTGGGAACGCGCTGCGGTCCGCCGCTCGAGCCACACGCGATCGCGTCCCTGATCCGGGTGCGCGCGTTCAGTCGTCGCCTGGCCCGGAACGCGCGCTGCATGTCGCCGCGCGTCGCGGTGACATCAAGACCGAACCCCCGGAGTGCCGCGTTCCGCACTGCGTGCTGGTCGCGCTCGGCCCAGAGAACACGCCGCTCGCGATCGAGCGGCCGTCGAACTCAGGAGGGCAGAGCGAGGAGATGCGGAAGCAGAGCGCCGGACATCATCGTGCCCTCCGATCACGTTCGCGGGCAACGTCGACCAGGCCGGCCGCAGCCTCGTCCTGGGGAGCCGGCGCGCCGAGCAGTCGCCCAATTGCCTCGTGGACCACGCGGGGCGTCTCGACGTCGCCAGCAGCGATGGTCAGGCGGAACCAGAACAGCTGACATCGATCAAGCGCGCACGGAAGATCCGTGCGGTTCGCCCGCCGGACGAACCTGCTGCCTCCCACAGCGGGATGTCCACCCACGCCGCCAGATCCGAGCGGGGGTGCCGTTCACGGATTCCATGTCGAAGCAGAGCGGAATCCTATTGCAACGGCGGATAGGGCGGACAGAGCATCACCGCCTGAGGCGAACGCGGCGGGGAGCCCGTCGGGCATCTTGAGCATCGACGCCGGACGGGTTGCGCCTCTAATCTTCGCGAGGGGAAGAACCATGGACGACCAGCGGCACGACGACGGACGGAACGACACGAGCACCGAGAAGCTCCCGGGCGGCGGTGATGGGCCTCCCGCACGACTGCGGCCGCGCGGCGTCTCGGTCTTGTTCTTTCATCGCGGTGGTGTCGAAGCGATGCGGCTCGAGCCGGGCCGGCCGGAGATGGTCGCCGGCCGGCGCGCGCCCGCAGATCTATGCATCCCCGACAAGCGAATTTCCCACCTGCACGCTCGGTTCACGCTCGTCGGCGGCCACGTCCTCGTCGAGGACCTCAACTCCACCAACGGCACATGGGTGAACGGCGAGCGGATCAGCGCGCCTATCATGCTCGCACCAGGCGCCGACGCGATTCTGGGAGACGTCAGCGCTCACGTTGTCGCGATCGGCCCCATCGCTACGCCGGTCGTGCTGGACGAGGCGACCTTTCATCGAGAGCTTGATACGGAGAGCACGCGTGCGCAGTGCTTGCGCCGAACCTTTGCAGTCCTCGCAGTGCACCCCGGTGAAGCGGAGGCCGCGCACGCGAAGGCTGGGGAGTGGGCCATGCAGCTGCGGGCGAATCTCCGGCCTGTCGATCGCGTGAGTATGTGGAGGGATACCGCGCTGATCCTGGTTCCCGAGGCCGACGCGCAGGATGCCGTTAAAATTGGGCACGCGGTTGCGTCCGGCGGCGGCAATCAGAGCGGCATTCGCCGCGTCGGCGTGGCGGTGTATCGAGAAAACGGAAGCTCGCCCCAGAAGCTCGTCGACGAAGCGTGCAACGCGGCGGACATCGCGACCCCAGAGCGCCCCGTGATCGCCGCCTCGTCCACATGCAGCGCAGCGCGCGACGATCGCCCTATCTTCGGTTTGGCCCAGGAACGGGTCGTCAGCGAAGCGAAGAAGGCGGCATCGAGGGATCTCTCTATACTGCTTCTAGGAGAAAGTGGCACAGGCAAGGAGGTATTCGCTCGCTTTATCCATGACCATAGCAAACGACGAGGCAAGCCATTCATACCCGTGAACTGCGGCGCCATTCCCGGCAACCTCATCGAGAGCACATTCTTCGGCCATGAAAGAGGGGCCTTTACCGGCGCCATTGAACAGAAAAAGGGATTCTTCCAGGCTGCCCACGAGGGCACGTTGTTCCTCGACGAAATCGGTGAACTTGAGCCCGAAGCACAGAAGAGGCTTCTCCGGGTGCTCGAGACGTGCATGGTCTCCCCGGTGGGCTCGACCAAGGAGATACCGATCGACGTGCGGATCATCGCAGCAACCAACCGCAATATTGACGCCATGCTCAAGGACGGCAGCTTCCGCGAGGATCTCTACTACCGGCTGGACATCTCGCTGCGCATCCCTCCTCTCCGCGAGCGCCTCGACGAGATTGAACGGCTCGTACATCGCTTCGTCCAGCAGGAACGGACCAACGTGCACGACATTGCCCCGGAGGCGATGTCCCTCCTCCGCGCTTACCGATGGCCGGGAAACGTGCGAGAGCTCCGCCGCGAGATCCGCAGGGCAGTCGCGATGGCCGAGGGAGATCTGATTCAATCCGAGGATCTCTCGTCGCATCTGCATCTAGCGGAGCGGCCGGCGGCAGCCGCCGAGGATGCGACGGAAGCCCCGTCTCGGCCGAGGGAAGCGGAGCCACCAGCGGACCTCGACCTCAGGTCACAGCTGGCCCGGATCGAGCGGCAAAGAATCGAGGCGGCTCTCCGGGAGGAAAAAACGAAGCCCGAGGCCGCCAAACGGCTTGGATTTTCACTCCGTACGCTCTCACGCAGGATCAAGGAGCTCGGCATCAGGCCCCCGGAGCGATAGGCCAAGGTTGACTACCAGCGGGCCAACCTTGGCCTGGGGCGTGGCCAACCTTGGCGCGCGCGCCGCGCAGGCGATGAGCAACGATGCGGATTTTCGCGAGGATCCGCGACGCGCCTAGCTCGGCACGCAACGTGCTGAGTGTCCGTGACGTGAGCGCGAAGAGCGAAGGCAGCACGACGATGCCGCAGCGGGGACCTGAGGAGGAACGCCTCCAGGGGCTCGCGTGTGCCGCTCGGTCTCCCCGGAGGATAGGAGGTCAGGCCGGCGTCGAAGCTGCGGTAGCCTTGTGCCCTCCGATGATCGACGAGAAGGGGACAGCCAGTGACGTGCCGGACGAGCCTCGCCAGCTCGGCCCGTACCGGATCATCGAACGCTTCGGCGGGGGCGGCATGGGCGTCGTCTTCCGCGCCGCACACGTCCTGACAGGCGAGGAAGTGGCCATCAAAACAGTGCGCGGAGTGAACGACGCCGACCACCTCGCCGCGGTACGCCGTGAGACGCGGGTGCTCCGCCGCTTGAACCACCCTGGCATCGTTCGCTTCCTCGATGAAGATGTCACCGGCGGGGTGCCCTGGGTCGCGATGCCGCTCCTCCGGGGCGGCACGCTCCGGGATTACCTCACGGCTACCTTTTCGAAGGACGCCGGCCTAGGGGCGGCGCTCACCATTCCCATGCGAGCCTCAGGGTCCGTGCCGGCCAGCGTCCGCCTGCGCACCGACGGGCCCGCAGTGAGGAGCGCGGACGCGCGCCCGCTCGGCCCGATGCTCACGCTGATCCGCCGCCTTTGCGCGCCGCTCGCCTACCTGCATGGCGAGGGCCTGGTACATCGCGATCTCAAGCCCGCGAACATCATTGTCCAAGGCGACGGACGCCCTGTCCTCGTCGACCTAGGGATCGCCGTTCACTTCGGCGGCGCCGGTCGCGAGGAACTCGACGTGGATCCGCTCGCCGGCAGTTTGGCCTACACGGCCCCGGAGCAGCTCGAGGGGGGACCGGTCGACGCGCGCGCCGATCTCTATGCGCTCGGCTGCATCCTCTACGAGTGCGTGACGGGACGACCTCCCTTCCTCGGCGACAGCTCGTCCCTTTGCGAGCAGCACCGCACTGCCTCACCTCAGCGCCCTTCGGCTCTTGTCACGGGCCTCCCCGCAGCGCTCGACGACCTCATCCTCGCGCTCCTGGCGAAGAATCCACAGCGTCGGGTCCAGTACGCCGCCGACGTCGCCACAAAGCTCGTCGCGCTGGGCGCGGCCGCCGAGCGCGACGAGGGCCCGCCGCCACGCGTGTACCTGTACCGGCCCGTACTCGCAGGCCGCGCCGATGCCGTTTGCAAGCTGCAGACGATGGCCCAGCGCGCCGCCTCCGAGAGGCGAGACGCGATCGCGCTAGTGCACGGGGAGAGCGGCTCGGGCAAGACGCGGCTCGTGCGGGAGGTGAGCCGCGCCACGGCGAAGGGGCTGCCTCTCCAGGTGTTCTCGGGCGTGTGCGTTGCGCCTGGGGCCGGTGAGGCGGGTGCGATGGCGGCGATGGCCGCTCCGCTGCAACCGCTGCGTACGGCGCTCTTGGCAGCGGTCGATCAAGCGCGCGCATCCGCGGCAGAAGCAGACCGGCTCTTCGGCGGTCGCCGCGAGGTGCTCGCGGCCTACGTGCCCGAGCTGCGAGCGCTCGGGAGCCTATCCGAGCCGGCGCCCCTGCCGCCTTCGCAGGCGCGCAAGCGCGTCGTCTCCGCGCTGCGGGAGACCCTTCGGGCGCTTGCCGAGGCGAGGCCGCTCTGTCTTCTCCTGGACGACCTGCAGTGGGCCGATGATCTCACCCTGGCCCTGCTCGATGCGTTTGCCCGAGCCGAGCCCGACGAGCGCGGCGGCGTGCTGATCATCGGCACCTACCGGATGGAGGAGACGCGCCCGGAGCTCGAGGATATCGCGCACGCCCCGGGGGCCACCTCGATCCGGCTCGACAAGCTGGTCGCTCGCGACATCGAGGACATGGTCGTGGGCATGCTCTCGCCAAGCATGCCGCCCAGGACCGTGCTCGACGTGCTCATCCGTAACGCGAACGGCAACCCGTTCTTCGTCGCCGAGTACCTGCGCGCGGCGCTCGACGCAGGGGAACTTCAGCGGGAGCAGGGCGGCGGCTTCTCTTTCAAGGGGCGCGGCGCCGCGGCGCTCGCCTCCCTCCAGATCCCGGGCACGCTGGACGATCTGCTCGGACGGCGGCTCGACCTGCTCGACGCGGAGGCGCGGGTGCTCGCGGCGTGGGCGGCGGTGCTGGGGCAGGAGCTCGACGACGAGCTCCTCTTCGCGGGCCCACTCGGACAAGACGCGACCACCGAGGCGGTTGCTGAGCTCCGGGCGCGGCGAATCCTCGAGGAGTCGGAGACAGCACGGCTGCGCTTCGTGCACGACAAGCTGCGCGAGAAGGTCTACAGCCAGCTCGATCCGGAAGCGCGAGCCGCGCTGCACCGGCGCGCCGGCGAGGCGCTCGAGGCGCGCGGCGCCCAAGCGCCAATGCTGGCGCACCACTTCGCGAGAGCGGGCCTCCACGGTAAGGCCGGCGCGCACTTCGCGCGAGCCGCGCAGCGAGCCGCCGAGGTCTACGCGAACCGCGACGCCGTCCGCTTCTACCGCCTGGCCATCGACGCCCTCTCGACCGCTGGCGCCGCGCCCGCAGCGCTCGCCGAGCTCCACGAGGGGCTGGGCGACGCGCTCGGGCTCGTCGGGCGTCAGGCGGAGGCCCGCGACGCCTACGGTGCGGCACTCGGCGCGGCGACTTCCCGCGTCGACCATGCCCGGCTCCACCGCAAGATCGGCAAAACCTGGGAGATGCACCACCAGCACGCCAGGGCGCTCGAGTGCTACGGGCAGGCGGAGACCGCCCTCGTCGGTGAGCAGGCCGAGCGAGCCTCGGGCGAGGCCCAGGCGTGGTGGAACGAGTGGATCCAGATCCATCTGGATCGCATCTCCGTGCATTACTGGCTCGCCGATCTCGCCCGGCTGGATGCCCTCATCGAGGCCGTCCGCCCCGTGCTGGAGCAGAGAGGTACACCGCTGCACCGCGCCCACTACCTCCACGCGCTGACGCAGTGGGGAATCCAGCGCGATCGGTTCGTCGCGTCCGCCGAGACGCTCAGCTTCGCCGACGAGTGCGTCGCGGCGTACGAGGCCGCAGACGCACCGCCCGAAGGCCACTGGGCTCTGGCCGCCCGCTGCAGCCTCGCGATCGTCCGCATGCTGTACGGCGACCCCGACCAGGCCGAAGCCGAGATGCGCGACGCCCTCTCGATCGCGGAGCAGAGCGGCGACCTCGAGGTCATGACGCGCTGCCTGACCTATCTCACGCTCATCCAGCGCAGGCGGAATCTCGTCGAGGGTGCGGAGAACCTGGCCAAGCGGACCTTGAAGCTGGCAAGGGCAGAGAACGTGCGCGAGTACGCCGGAGCCGCCTTAGGCACCCTCGCGTGGTGCGCGCTCCAGCGCGGCGACGTCGCACGGGCCGAGGAGGCAGGCCAGGAGGCGCTCGCCTGCTGGGAGCCCCTCCCCCTCGTCTACCCCTTCCAGTGGCTGGCCAGGCTGCCGCTCTGCCGGGTGGAGCTCGCGCGTGGTCGCCTGGAGGGCGCCATCGCGCAGGTACGTGCAGTGCTCGACCCGCGGCAGCAGCGCTTGCCGGGTCGGCTCACCAAGCTGCTCGAGGCGGCAGCGCGCGCCTTCGCGTCAGGCCATGAGGCCCGCGCTTGCCGGCCGCTCGCGCTGGCGCTCCGCGGCGCCCGCCACGGCGGCTACGCGTGAGCTGAGCCTCGACTCAACCGATCTTCTTGACGGCGCGCCGAGGCCCGCCGCGCGGCCCCCGTCCGCGCCCGGTCCGCGCGGGCCACGTGTGGAGTTGCGATGACAAAACGAGAACGGAGCCGAACCATGTCCAACGAGATCCCGTGCAGCAACGATCGAAGAGGCATTGTCTTCACCATCGATCGCGAGTCGAACCCCGTTTACCAGCTGGAGTCCAGCGCGTGGGCGAGCGCAGAGAACCGCTGGGCCGAGGGCGATGTCCCGCCCGAGATCCGTGACAAGGTCGCCTCTCTCCATGAGACCGGCAAGCCCGGAGCATTCGTGCACTTTCTCCAGGGCGACGTCGGGGTCTATGTCATATGCGAAAAGAACATCAAGAACCTCCCCGAGACGGCCGGCGACGATCTCGTCGTCCAGGAGGCCTACGCGGCGCTGAGCAGCGAGCGAAGGCTCGCCGCTTATGATCTCGTCATCTGCGCCAAGAAAGGCACGATCCGCGCAGAGAGCGGCGAAACCTTCGAGACTCGCGAGGGCGATTACTACGTCGTCCACTGCCAATCGTGGGGACGCTTCGTCCTGAATCCCTCCATGAGACCCGGGTTCGTCGAGACGACCAAGGAGGTCTTGCTCTTGCTCGAGGGACTGCACCGCACGAACTTCCTCTCCATGAGCCCCGACCCTACGGACGAGCGGCTTCCCCCAAACGTCGCGCAGCCGACAGCCGTCCCCGTCGGGATCAACTGCTACGTCCTCAACCTGTCGCGCTTCAAGCGCTGAGCGGAGAGCCGGGGCTTCCATGACCACCTCCGCAAACCGCGCCAGTGCCGAGCAGCGATCGGGTCCTCCGCCGGCAGCGCCCAAGCGTTATCTCGCGGGCACCCACCGCCTCGTATCTCCCGATGAAACGGTGGAGAGGGTCCGGCCCCTCCTGCCGGCGATGGGCATCACCCGGATCGCCGACGTGACCGGCCTCGACACGCTCGGAGTGCCGGTGGTCATGGTCGTCCGCCCCAACGCGCGCTCGATCGCGGTCTCACAAGGCAAGGGCTCGACCCTCGCTGCCGCGCGCGCCTCGGGCGTGATGGAGTCGATCGAGCAATGGCACGCGGAGCACATCCAGCTCCCGCTCAAGCTCGGCACCGTCAGCGAGCTCCGCCACCGCCACCGCCTCCTCGACGTTCACAATCTGCCGCGCCTGTCCATCGTCGATTTCCATGATCATCTCCGCCTCTTCTGGGTGGCTGGCCTGGATCTCGTGACGGGCGCACCTACCTGGGTCCCGTTCGAGGTCGTCCACACGGACTACGCGCTGCCGTTGCTCGCCGCGAGCGGAGCCTTCGTGATGAGCTCGAACGGGCTCGCCTCCGGCAACCACCCGCTCGAGGCCGTGAGTCACGCGATCTGCGAGCTCATCGAAAGGGACGCCGCCACGCTCTGGAGGCTCTCGGGCCCGGAACACCAGCGCCGGACGCGGATCGACCTGTCCACGGTGGACGAGCCGGGGTGCCGCGCGCTCCTGGAGCAGGTGGAGCGCGCCGATGTCATTCCGTTTGTCTGGGAGATCACATCCGATATCGGCGTCCCGGCTTTCTGCTGCACGCTCGTCGATCGCGCGCCCAACCTGCACCGGCCCATCGCGCCGATGCTCGGCTTCGGTTGCCACCCCTCCCGCGATGTGGCGCTCCGGCGAGCGATCACCGAGGCAGCGCAGAGCCGGCTCACCGTCGTCACCGGCGTGCGCGACGACGTCCGGGCCCGCGGCAACGGGCCCGACGACGATCTTCGCGCGGCGAGCCGCTTCCTCGAAGAGCACGCGGGTGAGCCGCCACATCGCAGCTTCGACGACGCCCCCGATTTTGCGGGCGAAACCTTTGACGACGACGTCGCCTGGGAGATCGAGCGCCTGCGCACGGCGGGGCTCAACCAGATCGTCGCTGTCGACCTCACCCGTCCTGAGCTCGAGATCCCGGTGGTGCGCGTGATCATCCCGTGCCTCGAGCCGCTCGACGATGTCCCCGGTTACATCCCCGGCGCGCGCGCGCAGCGGCGCCTTTCGGAGCGCAGACCATGAATCTTTGCATCTTCACAGGTCCCACCCTCCCGGCTTCGGAGGGCCAGCAGCAGATCGACGCCATCTTCCTGCCGCCCGCGGCCCAGGGCGACATCTACCGTGCCGCGCTGGAGAGACCCGTCGCCATCGGCCTCATCGACGGCTATTTCGAGCGCGTTCCGTCCGTGTCCCACAAGGAGATCCTCTGGGCGATGGCGCAGGGGGTGCACGTCTTCGGCGCGTCGAGCATGGGGGCGCTCCGCGCCGCCGAGCTCTCGCTCTTCGGCATGGAAGGAGTGGGCGCCATCTACGAGGGGTACGCGCGAGGCGATCTCGACGCCGACGACGAGGTCGCCGTGGCTCACGCGCCCGCCGAGGACGATTATCGCCCGCTGAGCGAGGCGCTGGTGAACATCCGCACCACCCTGCGCGCCGCCGAGCGAGCCAGCGTGATCCCTGGCGAGACGCGCAAACGGTTGGAGGCGCTGGGCCAGCAGCTGTTCTACCCGGACCGCTGCTATCCGATCCTCCTGCGGCGCGCCGAGGAGGAGGGCGTGCCGCGCGAGCAGACCGCGGCGCTGCGCGAGTTCCTGCGGGATGGCCGGGTGGACCAGAAGCGCTCCGACGCACTGGCGCTCTTGGAGGTCCTGCGCGGTCGCTTCACGGGCGCCGTCGAGCCAAAACAGGTGCGCTATCACTTCGAACCAACCGACGCGTGGGAGCTGATCCGTGAGCGAGTGGACCGCCGCGCCGCGAGGCCCACTGCGAGGGCGATGGAGGTAGGCCGATGAGCTCCAGCGAACAGGTCACCCTCTCCGGCCTGGGCACCTACGTCCTCGGCCGGCTCTTCTGCAACCTCGATGGCTTCACCGCGCGCCAAATCGCGCCAAAGCTGATGTTTCTTTTCAAAGGTAGGCAAGGTCAAAACGACCCGACCCGACTCATCGAGAACGAACTCATCGACTTCGTGCAATCCGGCTTCGCCACGCGCGTGAGAAGGTCTGCCTATCAGATCACCCGCGAGGGTCAAAGAACCATCCGCATGGCCCTCCACCTGACGCACCACAAAAACGTGAGCTGGCAGGAGATGAAGAGTCTAGTGGCGGCCCGGATACTCGACGAGGAGACATCAGCGGCGAAGGGCCGGAGGGAGCTCGCCGTCGACGTGGCAGCCGCGGAGGCTACGCGTATCGCGACGCTCCTCGCCAGCGCCTTCCACCTCAACCTGGGCCAGGCCCCATCGCTCTCGCGTGTGCTCGGGGCTATCGCCTGGAGCGCCATCGGCGTCACGACGGCAGATCCCTTCACCCTCGAGGCGGGCATGCGGGCGCTGCTGAGCCGTCAGGCCGACGCGCCTCCTCAGGGGACACTGAAGCAGGCTATCGACCTGCTCGTAAGAAAGGCGTCGACCCTCGGCACGGGAGCGCGCGGCCTGCTCGCTCCGCAGGCAGCCCCCCTGCCCGCGGACGAGTCTGCCTTCGCCGCGCGCGTGCTCGAGGCGGCACGGGCGTCGACGAGCGGGCGGTTCGGGGACAACAAAGTCTTCATCTCGCACGTGCTTCGGCGCCTCACGGAGGACGGCGTCGCGATCGGCGACGCGGACACGTTCAAGACCCGGCTGGTCTCCGCGCATCGCCGTGGGCTCCTGGCGCTCAACCGCGCCGACCTGGTCGAGGCCATGGATCCGGCCGACGTCGGCGCCTCGGAGACACGGTATCTCAGCACGACGTTCCATTTCGTGCGCATCTGACGTGGGCAGCGCCGGCGGCGCGCGCAGCGCGCGCGCCGCCGGCGTCGACGAGCAAGAGGGAGAAGGGGTGCATCATGACGAAGCAGGACGCCCTGCTCGACGTGTTCCTGTCGACAGCGAAGAAAGACGTGTTCCACTCGGTGGAGCACCGCGGGCAGATCTGGCGTGAGGATCCGTTCGACGTCGATTCCGTGCATGAGGAGGCCCGTACGGCCTTCCAGCGGCTGCTCACCCAGGTGACGACCCCGCCGGGCCTCGACGCGGGCCGGATCCTGCTGCTCCTCGGCGAGTCCGGCAGCGGAAAGACGCACCTCGTGCGCGCTTTCCGAAACCACGTTCACCTCAACGGGCTCGGCTTCGTCGGGTATATGCAGATGACCACCTCGGTCACGAGCTACAGCCGTTACCTGGTGAGCAACCTCGTCGACTCGCTCGACCAGACCTACTATGAGGCGCTGGGGACCGGCTCGGGGCTACTCCGGCTCTCCAACGCGGTCGCGGCGAGGTGTGGTGATCCGGAGTCCATCCGCTCCTTGAACGAACGCGAGGACCTGGACGAGGACGACGTCGTTGACCTCGTGGAGCGCGCCGCCGACAGGCTCATCAGACACCCCCGCTACGCCGATCTCGACCTGGATCTCATCCGCGCCCTGCTCTATCTGCAGCGGCAAGATCCGGCGCTGAAGAAGCGGGTCGTGAAGTACCTGCGCTGTGACGTGCTCTCGGAGCGAGAGCAGAAGCTCCTCGGCGGTCTATCGCCGAAGCGCGAGGACGAGGACGCCCAGCGCGTCGTCGAGGAGCTCGGCCGATTGATGTGGGCGTGCGACTCCCGCGCTCTGGTCCTCTGCGTCGACCAGTTCGAGGACGCGTACCGCGTCAACGATGCCGAGTCCCTGTTCCGGCGGGTGATGTCCTCGCTCTGCGCGGTCGCCGATCGGGTGCCCTCGTCCATCATCGTGATCGCCTGCCTCAAGGACTACTACGAGACGATGCGCGCTCGGCTCACCCGGTCGACGCTCGATCGCGTCGAGCGCGATCCCGCGCCGGTCCACCTCGTCGCGGAGAGGCGCAAAGAGGAGATCACGCCGATCATCCAGAAGCGCCTCGGCTACCTGTATGAGACGGCGGGGCATGCGCCGGCGGACGGCGCGGTCGATCCCCTCTATCCCATCCCCCGGGGGTTCGTGGCGCAGCTCTCGGGGATGAGCGTCCGAGCAGCGCTCAACGAATGCCAGATCTTCCGGGATGCGTGCATCGACGCCGGCCGGATCGTGGCGCAGTGGGACACGAGCGCTCCTCCCAGCGTACGGCCCCGGGCCTCCGCCGATCAGGACGTCCGCGCGGCCAAGGAGAAGATCGAGCAGGAGTGGAACGACTTCCTGGCGCAATTCGAGGACGATCCATCCGAGGACGAGACGGAGATCGCCGCGCTCTTCGCGTGGGCGGTGAACCATTGCGCCGAGGAGATAGAGAGTGGCATTCACTTTGATGCCCGGCCGCGCGACGAGGCGATCGAGATCGACGTCCGGGTCCCGATCCCGGGAGGAGCGACTCGCGTCGTCGAGGAGATCCTCGTCGCGGTCTGCAACCGGGCCCCCCAGGGCGGCGGGCTCCGAGCGCAGTTCGAGGATGCGCGCGAGCGCGCCGGGCGCCGGATCCTCGCGCTGCTCCGCTGCGGCGAGTTCCCGCGCAATCCAAACACGCAGGTGCACTCGGCGCTCGCCGAGATCCTCAAGAACGGCGGCCGCAAGGCGGTCTTCGAGGAGAGCGATCAACGCACGCTGGCCGCTTTCCACAGGTTCCACGAGACCCACGCGCGACGCGAGCATTTCAGCGATTGGCTCAGGGAAGAGAACCACATCTCGCGTCTCTTGCCGCTCATCCACGCGCTGGATCTCGACCGCCTCGACCGCTTCGAGCTGGAACTCCCACCGTCCGCTCCGACACCGCGGTCGCGGGGAGCTGCACCGTCACCCTTCGATACGTCACCTGTGAGCCCTGGCGCTTCGCCCCCGGTCGCCGGTCACGACGGTGCGACACCAGGCAGCGCCGGCGGAGCGGCGCCGCGAGAGGCCCTCTCCCTCGCGCTCGGCACGACAGGGGAGCTCGTCTCCCACAAGCTCACGCTCGACGCCGGGCAGCTCACGGCGCACGCCGCGTTCCTCGGCAGCACCGGGAGCGGCAAGACCACGCTCGCGCTGAACCTGATCGAGCAGCTCTTGCTCCACGGCGTTCCCGTCATCCTCATCGACCGCAAGGGGGATCTCTGCGGCTATGCGCGCCAGACGCTCTTCACCCGCGCGCACCCGGAGGCGGCGCTCGACGCCCGGCGGCGGGCGCTCGCGGAGCGGCTCGACGTCGCCCTCTTCACGCCGGGCCACCCCGGCGGCCGCCAGCTCGGGCTCTCACTGATGCCGAGCGGCGTCGAGGCGCTCCCGGACCTCGAGCGCGACCAGGCCGCCGGCTATGCGGCCCACGCCCTCGGCGACATGCTCGGCTACAAGCAGACGCGCAAGGACAAGGGTCTCCGTACCATCCTCGTGCAGGCATTCCAGCTCTTCGCAGCGCACGGCGCCACGCGCAAGCTCGACGTCCCGTCGTTGATCGAGCTCATCGCGAACGAGGATCCGGCCCTCGTCGCTACCCTCGGGCGGCTCGATACACGGCTGTTCAAGGACCTCGTGCACGACCTCGAGGTGCTCAAGCTGAACACCTCGGACCTGCTCTCGATGGACGGCGAGGCGCTCGACGTCGAGCTGCTCCTCGGTCTCGGGCGCCACTCGCAGCCTGGAAAGACGCGGCTCAGCATCGTCAGCACGAAATTCCTGGGCGACAGCGCGCGTGTCCTCTTCTGGGTCGCGCAGCTCCTGCTCGCGCTGAGCCGCTGGGTGAGCCGCGCGCCGTCGCCACACCTGCGCGCGGCGGTGTTGCTCGATGAGGCCGACATGTACCTGCCGGCGCAGTCGCAACCAGCGACCAAGGCGCCCATGGAGAACCTCCTGCGCCGCGCGCGCTCCGGCGGCCTCGGCGTCCTGCTCGCGACCCAGAGCCCGGGAGACCTCGACTACAGGTGTCGTGACAACCTCCGGAGCTGGTTCGTTGGTCGGGTGACACAGCAGACGGCGCTCGACAAGATGAAGCCGCTCCTGAGCGACGCACGGATGGACGTCAGCGCCCGCATCCCCGGCCAGGAAGCAGGCGAGTTTCACCTGCTCCAGGATGGACGCGTGACGGCCTTCAAGCGGGACGTCCCGCTGCTCCGCGCCGAGCAGGTGCCAGAGAGCGAGATCCTGAAGCTCGCCAGGCGCCGCCCGCGCGAGGCTGCCCGTTGACCCGGCACGGGCGAGCGCGAGGCGCACATTTCTATCGTTGGATTCATGAGTGTTCATCGGCGCGAGGAGTGACACAGTGAGCGGCGCGATCAACGATTTCGAAGAAGAACGATCCAGGCATGGCGAGCTGCTCGGGCGCAACAACGTGGTCGAGAGGCTCCTCTGGCTGATTGAGGACAGCGCGCCCCGTGGCGGGTGGGTGCTCTTCCTGGGGAGCGCCGGCGCCGGCAAGAGCGCCATCGTCAATCACCTCCTGAACCTGTTTCCCCCGCACACGCCGCACCATTTCATCCGGCGTGACCACGACGACTGGGATCGCCCCGACGCGGTGGTGCACAATCTCTGCGCGCAGATCGAGCGGATCCTCCCGGAGCTGGCGGACGCCGAGCAGCCCGTGGAGACCCGGTTCGGGGAGCTCTTGCGGCGCGTCTCAAAGCGCCATCTCGTGCCTCGCGCAGGCAAGCTCGTCGTTGTCATCGACGGGCTCGACGAGGCGGCGAAGGACCGAAACGGCAAGAGCGTCTTGCCGCGCTTCTTGCCACGCGTACCGCCGAAGGGCGTCGTGCTCCTCGGCGCCTCTCGGCCGATGTACCGAAGGCACGACTGGCCCGGCGTCGTCGAGAACGCGCGCACGCTCGACCTCGACGACGAGGAGTGGGCGCCCTCCAATGAGGCGGCATGCCGAGCCGTCTGCGAGCAGCGCTCGCGCTCGCTCCCCTCGGCGTTCGACGCCTCGCTCATCGATGTGATCGTGCGCAGCGCGCGAGGAAACATGCTGTATGCCAGCGGGATATGCGACTGGCTCGCCGGTCAGCCGCCTGCGCAACGCACGGCTGCGCGCATCTCACAGGGGCTCGTCCCCTTTCTCCGACAGATATTCGACGAGCTCCGTGATCTGGACGACGCGCGACGCAGGCTGATCCTCAAGGGCCTCGGCCTCGCCTGCGCCGCGCGCGAGGCGCTCCCGCCGCACGTCTTCGGCGAGCTGCTCGGCAGCGATCCGGCGACCGCTGCTGGTGACGAGTTCCTGCGTGCGACGTTCCACCTGCTGCGCAAGGAGCAGGCGCACTGGCACGATGACAGCCAGTTCGGCTATCGGCTGCGTCACGAGCACGTGCGCGAGATCTTCGTCAACGAGCTCGGAGCGCGGGTGATCCGTGGTCATCATCTGCACCTGCTCAGAGGGCTCGCGGCGTGGCCGCCCGACGCGGGCGACCCGGCTGGACGGCGCTATGCCCTCCGGCATGCGGTGATGCACCGAATCGAGGCAGGCGACGTGGACGGCGCGCAGCGCCTGTGCGTCGACGTCGGCTATCTGGACGCGAAGTGCCGCGAGCTCGACGTCACCTCCATCGAGCGCGATCTGGAGGCGGTCATCGGCGCCTCGGAAGGCGGCGCGACCTTTGATCTCACCGCCGTGCTCGCGGCGGTGCGCGCGGAGGCAACCCGGCTGTCCGCCTGCCGCGATCAGGGGCTTCTCCCTTCGCTGCTCTACAACCGCCTGCGTTGCGCCGGATGGCCCTCCGAGGAGATCGCGCGCATGCTCCACTTCGAGGGGAACCTGCCCCCGCTGCGCCTTTTGCACGGCGTGCGCCTCGGACCGACGCCGCTGCGCACATTCTGCGAGCCGACGAAGGCGATCGTCGCGTGCGTCGTGAGCCCGGACGGGCGCTGCGCCCTGTCGGCCTCGGCCGATCGCGTGCTGCGCTACTGGGCGCTCGTCTCCGGCGAGGAGCTCGCGACGATGCAAGGACATAGCGACGAGCTCACGGGCTGCGCGCTCACGCCGGACGGCAAGCTCGCGCTGTCGACGTCCGTCGATATGACGGCGCGGCTCTGGGACCTCGCGACAGGCGGCTGCATCGGCGTGCTGGACAACGGTGGTCGCTGGGCCACCGCTTGCGCGATCAGCCACGACGGCCAGACGCTCGTGATCGGCTCGGACAACGGGACCCTCACCCTCTGGGATAGAAGCTCACTCCAGATCGTCGGCACGCTGGAAGGTCACCGCGATTACGTGACGGTGTGCATCACGACCCCCGGGGGTCAGCTCATCTCCGGCTCGCGGGACGCCTCGGTCCGCGTCTGGGACCTCGCGTCCCGAGAGTGCCTGTACGAGCTCTCGCCGGGGGGTGAGGTGCGCTCGCCCTCGCCGGTAGCCTCGGAGGAGGGTTGGATCACGGCGCTCGCCCTCATGCCGGGCGGCGAGCAGGTGCTCGCCGCGAGCGGAGACGGCACGCTCTCGCGCTGGGAACTCGCCCTCGGCCAATGCATCCAGCGCGTCGGTGCGGGACAGGGCCGCGTGGACGCGCTCGCGATCCTCCCATGGGGTGGCCACCTGCTCTGCGGGATGGCAGACGGCGCGATCGCCGTCTGGAATCTCGCCGCCGAGCGCCGCATCCTGCGCATCGCGGCGCACGCGAACGCGGTGTCCGCGTGCGCCGCGACGTCGGACGGCCGCCGGATGCTCTCCGCGTCGCACGACCGCTCGGCCAGGCTGTGGGAACTCGGAGGTCCGGAGAGCCTCATGGCCCAGGACGGGCACGCTGCGCCGGTCACCGCGGCCGCGGTGACCCTCGATGGCCGGTTCGCGGTCTCAGCATCGGAGGACCGGCTGCTCAAGTTCTGGGACACCGCGGCCGGCGTGTGCCGCGCCACGCTGACGGGGCACGCCGACCTGGTGACTGCCTGCGCAATCTCCTCCGATGGGCGCCGCGTCCTCGCCGGTGCGCGGGACGGCGGCGTGCTGCTGTTCCACCTGGATCTCGAGCTTACCGCGGTGCGCGTAGAGACCGCCAAAGCGCACCAGAAGCTGGTGAGTGGCTGCGCGTTCCTGCCCGACGGACGGATGATCACGGCCTCCCGAGACGGCACGCTCTGGATCCGCTCCGAGGCGACGCTCGACGAGCCCTCGCAGCTCGGCGTGCACGAGGGGCAAATCAACGGCATCGCGCTGACCCCCGACGGGAAGCGCCTGTTGTCGTTCTCTCGAGACGGCGCGGTGAAGCTCTGGCACCTCACCGACGCCTCACGTGCCCCCTCGTCGATCCGCCTCACGGGCGGACTCCTCGCCGCAGCGATAACGCCGGACGGCGGGCGCGTGGTGCTCGCCCGCGTCGATGGCCAGATCGAGGTGCGCGAGCTGCCGAGCTTTCGCTATGTCCGCCAGATTCCCGGTCATACCCGGCGCGTGTTCGGCTGCGCCGTCTCGCCCGACGGCGCGCGCGTGTTCACTGCATCCGAGGACGAGACGGTGCGGGCCTTCAGCCTGGAGACGGGGAGGCCTCTGGGAACCCTGGTCGGGACCTCGTGGTTCCGATGCGTCGCAGCGTGCTCCGGGTTGCTCTGCGCCGGGGACGAGGAAGGCAACCTCTGGATGATCGTCGAAGGTTTGGCCGCTGCCGACCCCCGCGCGAAGAGGAGCACTAGGCGGAGACCCACGCTGTCCGACAGCGACACAGTCCGCCTACGAAACACTCTTGCTGTGCTCTACGACACTGAGCAGGTCGCACGGCGCATCGCCAGGGAAGCGGGGATCGGCCTGCTGTTGGTCAAGATCTCCGGGAGCATCATCGACATCTGGGACGCCATCCTCGAGGAGGCCAGAAAACAGCATTGCCTCGCCGATATTGTGCATCGCGCGCTGGGAGAATACCGCGACAACGACAATCTCTTAGAGCTTGCACAGAAGCTCTGAGAGACGCACGTCGCGGCCTGCGCGCGGCGACGACGCCGGCGTGCTCAACCGGAGAACGAGGAGACGATGAACCAGGCTCTTTCCCGCGAAGGGATACGCACCTTACGAGAGGCTCTTTCGTGGAAGTACCCGTCCGACGCCGAGGTGCGCCGATTCCTCTTTGACATCAAGCTCGACGCAACCCGCATCGCTTTCCACAACCGAGCGGACCTCACCTGGCACAGCGTCCTCGACGAGGCGCAGAAGCGGGGCGCGCGGTGGGTATACGCGGTGCTCGACCGCGCCATCGAGGAGTACCCAGAGGACGAGATCCTCAGGCGCTTGCGCGAGGGTGCCGCGGTACGCTACGCTGAAGGGCCGAGCATTACCTCGCTCCCGTGGCGGGGCAGCGGCGGTCCGCCGCTCGAGAAGATCCTCGGTACTCAGAGCTCGCTCGTCCCCGTGAGCTACCTCGAGATCGGCATTCGCCGCGCTCAGGCGGTCGCGCGAATTCAGGTCTCCGACGGCTCGCTCGGAACGGGCTTTCTCATCCCCGGTGACCTCCTGGTCACCAATCACCACGTCCTCGGTGACCGAGACGCCGCTGCCGCTGCAACCGTTCAGTTCAACTACCAGAAGACGGTCGAGGGCCGCGACGCGGAACCGGAGGAGTTGCGCTTCGACCCCGACGCCTTCTTCGTTACCTCCAGCGACGACGACTGCACGATCGTCAAGGTCGCGGGCGGGCCCTCCGCGCGCTGGGGGACGATCGCGCTCCAGCGGTCCCGGGTCGAACTCGGCGAACGGGTCAACATCATCCAGCACCCCGGCGGCGATCAGAAGCAGCTCTCGTTCTTCCACAACCTGGTTGTTTACGTGGGCGAGGGCCGCGTGCAGTACCTGACCGACACGTTGCCTGGCTCATCGGGCTCGCCCGTCTTCAACAAGCACTGGGAGCTCGTCGCGCTGCATCACAGCGGCGGATGGCTCCTCGAGCCAGGAACCAAGGATCGCTTTTTCCGCAACGAAGGGATCCATGTCGATCGGGTGGTGGATGTGCGCCGCAGGTGCCGTTGAGGCACGGAGCTCATCACCTGTCGATCCAGGCCAGAGGGGGTCGTCAAGGGACGATATCCAACAAATCTCGCAAGCGTTCCGTCTTTCGGAGGTGCACGATGGTGAATCGAGTCATCCTTCTCTCGGGGCCTGTAGCGTCCGGCAAGACGACGCTCAGCGATGCGCTAGTGAACCGGTACCGGTTTAAGCGACTCAAGACCCGCGACCTAATCCACGCGATGGCGGGGACGGCGGCGGAGCGGGGGGCGCTCCAGGAGGCCGGAGAGCGGCTGGATCGCGAGACTGGCGGGCTGTGGGTCGCCGGGGCGCTGACGAGGTCGGTTTCGCAGCTCGGGGACGACGAGACGGTGGTCGTCGATGCAGTACGCATCGAGGCTCAAGTTGACGCAATCCGGAGGGCGTTCGGCCTCCGTACAACGCACGTGCACCTCACGGCCTCCGACGGCGTTCTCGCGCAGCGGTACCGGGACCGAAACCGTGCGGTGCAAGAGTTCTCATCATACGCCAAGGTGCGCGCCAACGCGACAGAGAGCGGGATCGAGAAGCTCAAAGATATCGCCGATGTCGTGATCGACACCGCGCGGAGCTCTCCTGAGGACGTCTTCGTCCGGGTCGCGAGCCACCTCGGGCTCTACGGCCGGGGCGTCGAGCAGGTCGTCGACGTGATCGTGGGCGGTCAGTACGGCAGCGAGGGCAAGGGGCACATCGCGTCGTATCTCGCGCCCGAGTACGATCTCCTCGTTCGTGTCGGCGGGCCGAACGCGGGGCACACAGTGTACGAGGAGCCGGAGCCGTATACCTTCCACCTCCTCCCCTCGGGCACCCGGCGCTCCGAGGCGAAGCTCGTGCTCGGTCCCGGCGCCACACTCGACGTGGATACGCTGCGCAAGGAGATTGCGGACTGCCGGGTGCCACAGGGCCGGCTCTTCATCGATCCTCAGGCCATGGTCATCGAGGCGGCCGACATGACGTTCGAGGCAGAGAAGCTCACGGGCTCGATCGGCTCGACCGGACGAGGCGTGGGAGCGGCAACATCGCGCAAGATCCTGCGGACGGCGGCTGCCCCACCGGTCCGTCGTGCTCTCGACATGCCGGAGCTTGCACCTTACATCCGGCCGACGCGGGAGATCCTGGACGACGCATTCTCTTCGGCTAGTCGGATACTGCTTGAAGGAACCCAGGGCACGGGCCTGAGCCTGCACCACGGCCAGTACCCATTCGTCACCTCACGTGATACGACGGTGAGCGGCTGCCTCGCCGAGGCTGGCATCGCTCCGAGCCGGGTACGCAAGACGATCATGGTCTGCCGAACCTATCCCATCCGGGTACAGAATCCGAGCGGCGGGACATCCGGAACGCTGGCAGGCGAGCTTGACTGGGACGAGATCGCGAGGCGCTCCGGCATCGACGCAGAGGAGTTGCGAAAGGCAGAGAAGACCTCGACGACGAAGCGCAACCGGCGCGTGGGCGAGTTCGACTGGGCCCTCCTGCGGAGCGCCGCGAGCCTTAACGGACCGACCGACGTCGCGCTTACTTTCGTCGATTACATTCATATCGCGAACAAGAACGCCCGCCGCTTCGAGCAACTCACACCGGAGACCATCCGCTTCATCGACGAGGTTGAGCGCGTGACGTCAGCTCCCGTATCCCTCATCACAACCAGGTTCCACTTGCGCAGCATCGTCGACCGGAGGAGGTGGTGATGGGAGTAACCGGCGAAACCCTTGCGATGCACTACCCTCGCCTCTATCACATGGCTGAGGCCGGAAGCTGGCCTGGAATCATGCGCCACGGGCTGCTGAGCACAAGCGCGCTCCTAGATCTCTTTGAGGTCCATGGACCGAAGCGAGACGCCATCGAGTCCGCTCACCGACCTGGATCGCTCACGATCACGCACCCGGTCCACGGGGCGGCGGTCATACGTGACCAGAAGCCCATGAGCGACAAGATGCTCAGGCGCGCCCTCGGGGGCAGCCTTTCACCGGCCGAGTGGTACCGGATTTTGAATGCAATGGTCTTTTTCTGGCTGACCGAGAAGAGGCTCAAGCGCCTGCTCGAAGCCGTAGAGTATCGTGATAGACGACAAACAGTGCTCACGATCGATACCGCGCGGCTTCTCGAACGTCACGGGCACCGCGTGCGGCTCTCGCCTATGAACAGCGGGAACACCAGGCCCTATCCTCACCCTCGTGGACGCGACACCTTCCTTCCGCTCTCGCAGTATCCCTTCGAGTCTAGAAAGGCTCGCCGCCTCGAAGCCGTGGTCGAGCTCACCGTAGAATACTCGGTCCCGGACATCCGTGACCTCATCTTGAGCGTCGAGGAGACTGGCGGCGGACGTCCCGCGTCGGTGCTGTGGATGGCAGCAGCGAAGAGTAGCCGATGACGAGCGCGCGTGGCGAGGAGCAAGTGGAACGACTCGGCGCATGGAGGCACCGCGGGCGCGTTGCAAACAGATGCGCACGTCGAGGTTATGGCGCACACTGGCCGTTATCGGGGCTGGAAGGCCCGGGCGCACGGCTCTCCCGCGGCGTGACGGCGCAAGCCATGCGCCCGCCCGCGTCAGCCCCCTCCGCCGCCGACCTCGCGCCAGCGGATCTCCACCCGCTTCGCGCCGAGCTGCGTCGCGAGCGCCGTGATCTGCCGCTCGGCCTGCGCCTTCGCGCGCGCCATCACGTTCCCCTCGAGCGCGGCCTTCTCGATCGCCGCCGTCGCCTCCTTCCGGGCCCGCCCCTCCAGCTGCTCGTTGCGCCGCGCGAGCAGGCTCGTCGACCGCGTGTAGACGTACGTCTCGTCCTCGTCGAGCCGGGTCGAGAAGACCTCGGGCGCGGGCAGCGTGAGCCGCGCGACCCCGGTCTCCGGATCCATCGCGATGTCGCCCTCGCCGATCCGCGCGAGATCGACGCCGATCGTGACGTGGCCGACCGCGACGAGCAGAAGGGCGTCGGTGGCCTGCACCAGACCGAACAGGCGATTCTGCCGGTCGGCCAGATCCACGACCTTCTCGACGTGCACCTCCGTGGTCTCGAGCCGCGACAGGTCGCGGATCGCGACGAGGAGCGCAGGAGACGGCCGCGCGACCACGACGCTCGAGGGCGCGGGCGCGGGACCGCCGAGGCGCGGCGCCACCACGAGCGCGCCGAAGCCGACCGACGCGAAGAGCGCCACGACGAGCAGCGCGATCCGCGCGGCGCGGCCCGCCTGCGCGCGGGGGCGCGGCGCGTGAACTGCGGCCGAAGCGTAGGGGTCCTGGAGCGGGCCTTCCATCGGGGGGGTCTACCTTGGAGGACCACGGGCGCGCAGCAGGCGCCCGCGGCGGCTCGGCTGGACGCCGACCCGAGGAGCCGCGCGTCCTCCACGGAGAGTACCCAGAACTGGAAGGCCCGAGGGCGAGAAGAATCGACCAGCCCCCCTGCCCGCCTGCCAGCCCCCTGCCCGCCCGCCCTTCCGCCCGCCCGCACAGCGCGCCAGCGGCTATGCCGCCGCGACCCGCCTCACGCCGCCCGCGCCGCAGACGCAGACCGCGGCGGCGCCGCCGCCTGCTCCGCCTCCGAGGACGAGAGCGCCTGCTCGAGCATCCAGTCGTCGACGTCGCCCTCGGCCGCGTGCTCCAGGGCGAGCCGCACGTCCCGGTTCGCGCAGCCCTCGGCCGCGATCCGCAGCCGCTCCTCGGTCTGGCCGTCGCGCGAGCCCGCGAGCGCGAGCGCGGCCCCGATGCGGAGCTCGGCCGGCGCGCCGCCGTCCTCGAGCACCGTGAACGCCTGCTCCCGCGTGAGCTTCGCCGTCCGGTAGTCGGCGCCGGCCTCGCCCACGAGGCGGCGCAGCGCCGCCCGCCAGGCGGGCGCAGGCAGGCCGCGGCGCCCGAGCAGCGCCACCGCGCGCCCCGCGTCGTGGGCGCCTCGCCCGCTCCGCTCCCGCAGCAGCGCGAGCAGGTGCTCGCGGCGCCGCTCGGCGAGCACCATGCTGAGCCCCGTCTCGCTGGGATCGCGCAGCAGCTGCGGCGGCACGAGGGTGAGCGAGAGCTCCTCGCCCCCGGCGAGCGCGAGCTCCACCCCGAGCGCCGTCTCCTCGACCCGCTCGATGCTGCCGAAGGAGATGAAGCGCTCGCCGGCGTCGTCCCGGAGCGAGAGCCCGTCGCTGCCCGCCACCAGCACGCGGCGCGCAGAGCTCTCCCTGAGCAGCGCCGCCAGCACCCACGCCGAGGCGCCCGTGACGACGCCGAGCGAGAGCGCCACGTCGAAATCGAGCACCGACCAGCAGAGCAGCGACATGAGCGCCGCGACCCCGACGAACAGGCGGCGCCGCGGCAGCGACGGCGCGTCGTCGTAGAGCCGCGCGCTCCACGTGCCCCGCGCCCGCCCGGCGGCGATCACGCCGAGCAGCCGCTCCGCGTCGCCCGGATCGTCGACGCGCACCCGGATGACATCGCCGTCGTCGGTCTTCAAGGCGACCTCGCCGCCGGAGCTCGAGAGCCGCGCGCGCGTGAGCGAGAGGAGCGGGAACGCGCGCCGATCGCCAGGGCGCTCGATCCACAGCGCGTTGCTCACCCGGACGACCGCCGCGCCGGACGAGCCCACCGCCGCCCAGAGCCAGGCGATCGGCGTGTAGAGCAGGCACGCCAGGCAGAGCAGCGCGAGCAACGACCCGAGCAGCGCGAAAGGCACCATGACGGCCGCCACGATCGGGCCCGCGATCGGCTCCACGAGCGACGCGACCGAGAAGACGACGAGCAGCCACGCGAGCGCCGACGAGAGCAGCCGGCCGATGAATCGCGCGTCGGCGTAGGGCTGGATGAGGACCCCACACCGCTTGAACACGCCGTCGCTTCCAGCGGTCCCTGCCACCCCACCACGGTGAAGGCACCCGCCTGCGAGTTCAAGCGCACAGCGCAATTTCAGCGCAGGAGGAACCCCTGCGCTGCCGTCCCCGGCGACCGCGCTCAGTACGCGTCCGCCGGGGCGCGCGCGTCCGCGGGGAGCGTGAGCGGGAGCATCTCCACGGCCGCATCCCCGCCGGCCAGCCACTGATACCGCGCCAGGTTCGAGAGGACGCGGCCCACATAGGTGCGCGTCTCCTCGTAGGGGATCCGCGCCACCCACACGTCGGTGTCCCGGTCGATGCCCCCACCGAGCCAGTGCGACACGGCCTTCGGACCGGCGTTGTACGCCGCCGTCGCGAGCGGCAGGCTGCCCTCGAACGTCCGGAGCAGCTTGCCGATGTAGAAGCCGCCGAGGCGCAGGTTGAGCGGCGCGCTCTTGAGCTGCCCGAGGTCGAAGCCGAGCGAGAGCTCGCTCGCGGCCTTCTGGGCCGTCGACGGCATGAGCTGCATCAGCCCGACCGCGCTCGCGGGGCTCACCACGACAGGATCGAACGCGCTCTCCTGGCGCATCAGCGCGTGAACGAGGCCCCTCGGCAGCCCGTGCTGGGCCTCGAGCGCGCGCACCTCGCCGGCGTACGGCTCCGGATACACGCACTCCCACGTCCAGCGATCGGCCTGCGAGGGCGCGCGCTGGAGCGCCGCGGCGGAGACCGCCTGCGTGCCGACGCGGTAGCGGCGCTTCGCGGGCGAGAGCATGCCGTACATCCGGCAGAGCGCCTCGCTCTCCTGCCCCGCATAGGCCGCGGTCACCTCGCGCTCGTTCTCGGCGAGGTAGCTCTCCGCGTCGCCGTCGAGCCCCATCGACGCGAGCAGCGCCGCGGCCGGCGGCAGCTTCACCTCCACCGCCCGGGCGTCCCCGAGCGACGCCGGGGTGAGCAGCGGCGGCATGGGCGCGCCCACCGCCGCGAGGCGCGAGCGCGAGAGCAGCGCGCCCCACGAGAGCGGCTGCTCCCGCATCACCTGCGTCCAGAGCCGCACCGCGCCGTCACGGTCGCCGCCGCGCAGCGCCGCGAGCCCGGCGAGCTCGCGCAGCCGCGCCGCGTCGGCCGGCCTCGCGTCGCGCGCGAGCTGCTCCAGCGGCCGCCGCGCGCGCGCGGCGCCGCCCGTCGACAGCGTCGCGAGCGCCCGCTCGTAGGCCGCGTCGCCGCGCCGATCGCTCCGCGGATAGGCCTCGAGGAACCGGCCGTACTGCGCGACGGCCTCCGCGTAGCGCCCGACCTGCATGAGGAGCCGCGCGGCGAGCAGGCTCGAGAGCTCCCCCCAGCGGGTCTTCCGGAACCTGCGCGCGACGGCGAGGTGCCGCTCGATCGCCTCCGCCTCGCGCCGGAGCCGCGAGAGCGAGCGCGCCGCGAGGTGCAGCTGCTCGGCCTGGCGCGCCGACGGCGCGGCGGCGACCTTGAGGAACGCCGCGGCCGCGGCCTCGTAGTCGCGCGCCCGGTAGAGCGCCGTGGCCCTGCGGTGGTGGAGCTCCGACGCCGGCACGCCCGACATCTTGTCGAGCTCGGCGATCGCCTCCGCCGCGCTGCCCCCGGCGACCATGGCGTCGACCTTCTGGAGCCGCTCCTCCTTCGAGAGCTGCCCCGGCAAGGCGGCGAGGAGCGCCGCGGCCTCGCGCCCGTCGGGCGACGACGGCGCGCTCTTCACGATCCACCGGAGGTCGGCCTGCGCGAGCGCCGCCGCGGCCGCCTTCTCCCCCGGGCGCTCGGCGGCGTCGCGCACGCCGAGCTGGACGCGCGCCCGCGCCATCCGCGCCGCGGCCTCGTCGCGCGACCTGCGCGCGCGCTGCGCCGCGGCCACGGCCCGATCGGCGAGCGCGCGCGCCTGCTTGAGATCGCCGCCCTTCATGGTGGCGAGCGCGGCGCGCGCGAGGCCGGTCGCGCTGCCCGAGCGCTCGAAGTACGCCGCCGCCTCGAGGAACGGCCCCACCACGAACGCCGCCTCCGCCCGGTAGCGCGCCACCTCGCGGGAGAGGAGCGGCAGCCCCTGCTCCAGGCCATGCAGCAGCTCCACCGCCTTGCCGTGATCCCCGAGCTCGAACGCGACGCGCGCCCGCGCGTACTTCATCGGCGGCAGCGCGCGCTGCTCCATGGGCAGGGCGTCGAGCCGCTCCGCCGCCTCGGCCCAGCGCTCGAGCCGCACCGACTCGACCCAGGCGCCGTCCACCATGGGCGGCGCGGGCAGCGCGAGGGCGAGACCCGCGGGCGGCACGAGGGCGAGACCCGCGGGCGGCGCCGCGGCCGGCGCGGCGCGCGCGGTGCTCTGCGACGGGGGCGGCCCGGCCGCGTGGTGCTCCGCGCACGCGGCGAGCGAGAGGCCGAGGACCCACGCGACGGCCAGCCGGCGGCGCGCTCCCTCTGAAGACGGCTTCGGTGGCGACGGAGCCCGTTTCATAGCCGACCCGGCGCGTTGGACGACCCGCCGGCAGCGCGCCCTGAGGACGGAGCCCCGCGGAACGACGGCCTCCGCGCGCAGGCCGCTCGAACCGCAGCGCACGCGCTGCCGACCCCTTTAGCTAGCAAGCCTGGGCCCAAGGTCGCAAACAAAGTGTCGGGCCCGACGCGATCCACCGCTTCCCGATCTCCACGTCCTCCTCGAACAGGAAGGCCGCGACCTCGTCGAGCGACCCAGCGCGGTTCGGCGGCGCACCCAGACGGAGCGCGCCGGCCTTGCCGAACGCGGCGACCACCGGGTGCGGCGAGCTCGCGAGCCGCAGGAGCTCGGGTACGAGCTCCACCGCCCCGAACGCGCCCGCGAGGATCGCCGCCAGCGGCCGCGGATCGGCGGGGCAGTCGTAGCTCCACGACAGCGCCGAGCGCAGCGCCGCGATCGTCTCGGGCGCCGCCGCGCGCGCCGCCGCCGTGCGGTAGCCGCCCACCGGCAGCGCGAGCTGCGCGTCGCCGCGGCTCGTCGCGCAGATGCCGTCCGCCGCTTGCAGCAGCGCCGCGGCGATCGGCTCGGTCACGCCGTCGCCGAGCGCCGTCTGCCCCTCGACGTCGGCGGCGACGGGCCGCGACGCCTCCTGCGCATACCCCTCGAGGTTGGCGAGGAGCCGCTCCAGGTCCACCGCGCCCGCGGCGCGGCCCGCCAGCACCTCGCGCTCGGTGTGCACCGTCACGAGGCTCGACACGATGGCCGGCGTCCCTCCGCGCATCGTGTGCGACACGTCCACGCTCACCTGCTTGACGGCGGGCCACCGCAGCACCCGCGGCTCCGTGTCCGGGTCGACGACGATCCCCCAGGGCACGATGGCCATCGTCACCTCGCGGGCGCCGCGCTGGATCGGGGGGCGGTGATCGGCCCGGACCAGCGCGAGCAAGCCGAGCGCGCTCCCCACCGCGATGAGCCCCAGCGAGAGCGCGTGGCTCCCGGCGCTCCAGACGGCCGCGGAGGCGCCCGCGAGCCCCGCGGTCCCGGCCGCGGCGAGCGCGCTGGTCGAGCCGGGCTCCGGGTGGAGCCACACGTAGCGGAAATCCGGCGGAGGCAGCTTGCGCAGCACGGTGACGACCCCGGACGACAAATCTAGGCCGCCGCGCCACCACGCGCCACCACGCGCCACCGGGTGCGCCGGAGCGCCCGCGCGCACCACGCCGATCGCGGCGTTCCACGCGCGCTGCGCGGTGGTAGCTTCGCGGGCCGTGCTGCTCTCCCGCGTCCGCCTCGTCCATCTCGGCCCGTTCGAGGACCTCTCGCTCTCGCTCGAGGACGCCGCCGGCGCGCCGCGCCGGCTCGTGGTCCTCTTCGGCGGCGACGGCGTGGGCAAGACCTCGATCCTGTCGGCGATCGCGTCGACCCGGCCCGGGTACGCGGTCGCGCAGCCGAGGCCGCGCGGAGACGACGGCTCGCAGCCGCTCGTCGTCGCCGACTGGATGCTCGGCACGGACGACCCGGCGCGCGCGCACCCGCTGCGGGTCACGAGCCCGAACGCGCGCCTCGACGAGCCCGAGGACGCGGCGATCTTGCGGCGGAGGGAGCAGTCGCTGTTCGAGCGGCGCGCGGCCGAGGGGGGCTTCGTCCTGGTCGCGCTCTCGGGGGCGCGCTGGTTCTCCCGCAGCGCGATCGTGCTGACGACGCCCGAGCGCAGCATCCTCCGCTACGACGTGCGCGCGGCCGCGAGCTTCGACGACGCGACGCGCACCGACCTCACCCGCGAGACGAAGCAGGTGCTCTCGTTCGTCCCGATCGCGGCGGCGCTCGCGCGCGACGGCCGGAAGAGCCGGCCGGAGGCGCTCTCCGACGCGCAGCCGGACGGCCAGCCGGGCGCCCAGGCAGAGCGGCTCGGCGCGCTCGATCGCGCGCTCAAGGAGGTGCTCGAGGCGCTGCTCGACGGCCACGGCGTGACGTACGCCGGCGTCGACCCGCTCCGGCTCGAGCCGATCTTCGAGCGCGCGGACGGCCAGCGCGTCGACTTCGACGATCTCGGGCGGAGCGCGCGGCACACCATCGCGTTCGGCGCGCTCGCGCTCCGCGCGCTCGCGTCCGCGCACCCGGGCGGCGATCCGCGCCTCGCCGAGGGCGTCGTGCTGATCGACGACATCGAGGCGCAGCAGCCGGCGCACCGCCAGCGATCGCTCGCCGCGCGCCTGCGCGCCGCGCTGCCCAACGTGCAGTGGATCGTCACGACCTCCTCGCCGGCGATCGCGCTGGGCTGCGAGCTCTCCGACGTGATCGCGCTTCGCCGCGAGCCCTCGTCGGGGCGCGTCGAGCTGCACGAGGGCCCGGACGCCGTGCTGCACTGAAACACGCGGCGCGGCGTGCCGCCGAGCGGCGGGCGGCGCCGCGCCTCCCTCCGCTCGCGCGCTCTCGCGCCGCGCGCGTCAGACGAGCGGCACGGCGAGGAGCACGACCTCCTTGCCGCGGACCTCGATCTTGTAGCGCATGGGCTTGCCGTGCTTCCGCCCGAGCTCCTGCTCGCTCGCCTTGAGGCGGGCGACGAACGCGTCGCGGGTGATGTGGTCCACCGGATCGCCGAGCGACTTCTTCGCGGCGATGTACTCGGCGAAGATGCGCGCGTAGTAGGCGTCCTCCGGCTCCTCGAGGAGCGCCTTGGCGTCGGCCGGGATCTCGCCCGCGGACAGCGCGGCCATCCGCTCGTCGACCTCGAGGGCGTCCCGGAAGGACGCCGACGTCGGCGCGCGCGACGGGCGCCCCTCGGCGTCGGTCTCGTCCTCCTGCACCCCGAGCAGCTGGTTCAGGAGCGAGTTCAGGCGGAACACGAGCCCGCCGAGCTCGGCGTGCTCGATCTGGAACCGGAGGTCGGTCCGGCCGTTCATGATCGCGAGCAGGCCGTCCTCGATCTCGGAGACCGGCTGCGAGATGTACGCGTCCAGGAAATACGCGGCGATCACGACGAGCACGAGCCCGAGCGCGGTGACGCCGAGGAGCGGCCAGAGCAGCGCGCTCGCGAGCCCCGGCGTCCGGAGCTGCGCGATGCTGAGCAGCACCGCGCGCCGCCCGTCGCCGTAGCCGTCGAGCGCGTGCCCGACGGCGCTGTACTCGCCGGACAGCCCGCCGATGTCGACCGTCTGACCGGAGCGCAGCGCCTTCAACGCGCCGTCCTTCGCCGGCGACGCCGTGAGCGCCGCGACCAGCTGCGGGGAGGCGTCGCGCGACTTCGCCACCACGTCGAGCCCGTCGCCCGACTGCATCGCGACGACGAGGACGCGCCCGCTCGTGCGCTCGCTCGCGTTGGTCAGCCGCTCGTCGTTCAGCGCGGTGCCCACCGCGACGGCGCCGATGATCTGCCCGGCGTCGCTGCGGATGGGCGCGTAGGACGCGAGCAGCTGCTCGTTGCGCGCCCGGCTGACCCACACGTCCGAGCCGGTCACCCCCTGCTCGATGGCGAGCTTGAGCGACGGGTAGACGGCGCCGAGGTCGTCTCCGCGCATGAGCGCGGAGGCGTTCCGTCCGAGCACCACGCCCTTGGTGTCCACCAGGACCACGAGGGAGGGCGGGGTCCTGGCCAGCTCGGGCGAGGCGACGACCGCCTCCCGGATGGCGTTGGCGGCGCTGGTGGCCGCCTCGGCGCGGGCCGGGGCGGTGCCTGCGTTGAACGGCTCGCGCAGCTTCGGGTCGCTCGCGTGGGAGTCGAGCCACCGCTCCAGCACGAGCCCGTCCACCTGGAGCTGCGCCATGGCGGCCGCGAGCGCGCGCGGCGCCTCGCCGGGGCGCCCGATCTCCGCGAGGGAGGCGCGCGTGAGGGCGTAAAAAAGCCCTCCGACCATGAGGACAATCACGGCGAAGACTGCGATGATCTTTCCGCGCATCCTGCGTCTCCACTCCTTCTTTCCGGGGCTCAGGGCAAGCTACCATCCGCTGCGGCGCTGCTACAACTCTCCACCCAGCTCATGGTGCACTTGAATCAGCCGCACTCCGAAGCCCCGCGCCTCTACGTCGTCGACGACGCGCTGTTCGAGCAACATCGCTCGCGAGGCGCGCACCCGGAGCGCCCGGAGCGCCTCGAAGCCGCCCGCCGCGCCATCGAGCGCTGCGCCGCGGCCGGCCTCGCGCTCGAGCACGTGGCGTCGCGCGACGCCACCGACGAAGAGCTCGCCCGGGTGCACGCCCCGCGGTACCTGGAGTCGCTCGGCCGGCTCAGCGGCCACTATGCGGCGCTCGACCCCGACACGTACGTGGTCCCGCGCTCGGTCGAGGCGGCGCGGCGCGGCGCGGGCGCCGCGGTGGCGCTCGTCGACGCGGTGCTCGCCGGCCCTGGCCGGCTCGGGGTCGCGCTGCTCCGTCCGCCCGGCCACCACGCCACGCGCGACGCCGGCATGGGCTTCTGTCTCCTGAACAACGTCGCCGTGGCGGCGCGGGCGGCGCTGAGCAGCGGGCTCTCGCGGGTCGCGGTGGTCGACTTCGACGTGCACCACGGCAACGGCACGCAGGACATCTTCTGGGACGATCCGCGGGTGCTGTTCTGCTCGCTGCACCAGTGGCCGTTCTACCCCGGCACCGGCGCCGCCAGCGAGCTCGGCGGAGGCGACGGCGCCGGCTACACGGTGAACGTGCCGCTGTCCGACGGCGCGACGGACGCGGTCTACGAGGCCGCGTTCGACGAGCTCCTCCTTCCGGTGCTCGACGAGTATGCGCCCGAGCTGATCCTTGTCTCGGCGGGGTTCGACGCGCACGAGCGCGATCCGATGGCGGCGATGAAGCTGTCGCGCGCCGCGTACGCGGCGATGGGCCGCCGGCTCGCGGCGATGGCGACCGCGAAGGCGGGGGGGCGGCTCGCCATCTTCCTGGAGGGCGGCTACGACCTGACCGCGCTCGAGAGCTCGCTCACGGCGGCGCTGCTCGCGGCGTCCGGCTGCGAGGCAGCGGACGACCCGGCTGGAGGGTCGGTGCCGCCGGCGCCGCCCGCGCAGCGCGCGCCGATCTCGACCCGCCACCGCGCGGACCTGGACCGGGCGCGCCGGGCCGCGCTGCGCCGGTGGACGACGCTCTGAGCGAGGCGACCGGCGGCGCGCGCGCCGGGAAACCAACGGGGGCCGAGGCGTGAACGGGGCCGCCGGGTCCTCTGCCTGGAGGAGGCCGGCGCCTCCTTAGAGGGGGGTCAGGGCGGGAAGCCGGGGCGGGGATCATCGAAGAGCGACACGCTGTGCGTTTCCGTGATTGCACTCTGCGCGGAGCTGAGTATTCTGCCAGGCCTTCGCAGCCCAACGGGCCGCGAAGAACGGTGGGTATAGCTCAGTTGGTAGAGCACTGGATTGTGGCTCCAGTTGTCGCGGGTTCGATTCCCGTTACTCACCCCAGGTAGAACAGCCCGAAATCGTTGGCGAAAGCGGCGACCCGAGGGCTGGACGGGTGGACGAAGCCGGGGGGGGCTTGGGTCCGCTGGCGAGGGCTGCCGGCTACCTTGCCCAGAGCACGGCGAGCTCGATTTCGATGGCGTCGAAGGGCGCGACCCGGACACGCGCGGCGTCGCGGTGGACGACCGCCGCGTCGATCTCGCCCGGCGCGTCCGGGTCGGGGAAGTGCAGCTCGGGCTCGGGGAGGATCCACCACCCGCCCGGGCCGCCGCGACCGCGGTGGAATGGGCCGAACAGCTCACCTTGCAGGGCTCCCTCGGCGTTCGCGTGCCGCGGCGACGGCCGGGGCATGACGTGGAGCACGCCCCCGATGAGCTCCGCCACCTTGTTCGGCGCGGGACGGCGTCGAGGTCGGCGTACGTCGCGCGACGCTGCTTCCCGGCGGGCTGGCCCAGGGCGAAGCCTGCCCGGGGGCGCGCGGCGAGGCAAGGCGGTGAGGAGCAGGGACGAGCGCGCTCGGACACCCCATCATGGACGAGCTCGCGCGGCGTCGCGAATCGCTCGCTTCGACAAGCGCCCTTCGCGCCTCGGAGCCATCGATTCATGGATATCCATCCACCGCGGTGGGCCGTTACCCATTCTCCCGGAGACAGCAAGTCTCATTCTTGTAACCAACTCGCCACAATCCCCGCGTAGCGTCCGCGCGCATGAAGACCACTCTCCCCGGGAGCCGCGCGTCGGCGGCGCGCCTCATCTCCGCCGTGTTCATCGCGATCAGCGCGCCTCAGCTCGCGGCGTGCGCCGCGGATCCTTCGAGCGATGCCGCGGATCCTGCCGAGTTGCCGGCCCCCGGCGCCGTCGATGTCGTCCGCCCGCTCACGCTCTCCGAGCGCGCTCGTGTGCCCGAGAAGGAGCCGGGGTTCGTCGCCGCGGCGCTCGGGGACCACGAGCTCGTCATCACCCATGACGGCAGCATGACGCCCTTCGCCGCGGGCGACGTGCTCGGCGGCACGCAGGGAGGCGGCTACCTCGCCCGCGTCGTGAGCGTACGCACGATCGACGCGACGCGGGTGGCGCTCGCGACGACGCCCGCTCCTCTGACGGAGTTCATCACCGAGGGCCATTTCCACGTCCACTACGACGCGCGCGAGTACGCGCGCGCCATCGACGATCACGTCGCGCGCGCCCGCGATCTCGGCGTGGAGGACGGCGAGCAGATCGCGAGCGCGGCGGAGGCCCTGAAGATCTCGTCCGGCGCCTCCATGAAGCTCCTCGATCTCTCCTCGGCCTCGCTCCCGGCGTCGTGCGGGGTCACCGCGCACGGGACGGCGGCGCTCGACGTCACGGCCGAGCTCTCGCCGGCGCTCGACCTCGAGGTCCACATCGGCCCGAGGGGCAAGCTCAACCCGGTGCCGGAGCTGAAGCAGCTCCGCCTCGTCGCGTCGGGCCAGCTCGACGTGAGCGCCAGGCTCCAGGGCACCGGAACGGTCACGGGGAGCTGCTCGGTCGATCTCCTGGAGCTCGCCGGGGGCGTCCCGAGCCTGCCGCTGCCGGCGCTGACCTTCTGGGTGGGCCCCGTCCCCGTCGTCGTCACGACGGACGTCGTGCCGAGGGCGAAGGCGGATCTGGGGCTGTCCTTCACGGCCGCCGAGGTGGAGGCCGTGGCGCAGGCGACCGCCGAGATCGAGGCCGGGGTCGACTACAGGAACGGCACGTGGAGCACGATCTGGGAGCCCTCCGGCTCGGCCTCGGGCTCGGCCTTCATCGGCGCGCCCGGCCCGATCACGGCGTCCGGCAAGGTGAGCGCCGGCGCGGAGCTCCGGGCGCGCCTGTACGGCATCGTCGGCCCGAACGTCGGAGTCCAGGCGTACGCGCGCGTCACGGCGGAGACCGCGCCGCCCTACTGCGCGTACGACGCGCGGGTCGACGGCGGCGTGCGGGCCTACGCAGAGGCGGTGGCGGGCGTGTCGGTCGGCCCGCTGGATCTGACGCTCAAGCGCCTCGATCTCGTCGATCTCGAGCTCCTGCGCTTCGACGGACCGCGCGCCTCGGGCCCGCTCCGCGACGCGCCCGAGTGCGACGCGGCGCCCTGATCGCGCCGCGCCTCATCGCGCCCTCCGTCCGGGAGGCGAGGCGCCCTCGCCTTCCCTTCCCGCGCGCGGGAAGGGAAGGCGCCGCGCTCAAGGGTCCGCGCACGCGACGTAATCACAGGACGCCTCGCTCACGCACTCCTCGGTTCGCTCCACGAGGTCATTCCCCTCGAGGCCGAGGCACGCGGTCTCGCAGCTGGTCTTGCTCGGCGGCGGAGCGTCGTTCTCCTCCGCGCAGAGGATGCGGTGCTTGCAGAGCTCGCTGCATGCGTTCAGGATCTCTTCGTCTTTGCACCCCGCGGCCACCGCGGCGAAGAGGCCGAGGACGGCGGCGATGACGAGCGGGATCGATCGGAGTTCTGCGTTCTTCATGGGCAGCTCACCTCGGTTGTGGAACGGAGACTCTCCCCGGCGAGCGACCCGCTGCCGACCGGCAGCCCGCGCCAGCGCACGAGAAGAAGGCGAGCGCGCGACCCGGCACGGTAGCAGCGCTTTGCAGAAGGCCAGCGCGCCTCACCACGAGGCCACGCCTCCGCGCAGAGCATAGACGAATCCCTGGCCGCCGCCCACCGCGCGGCGGCAGCGGGAACGGGGATGACGAGATGACGGAGATGACGCGAAGACCTCGGCCCCGCGCCGACGTCATCTCGTCATCCCCGTTCCCGCTGCCGCACCCCCGCGCTGGCTCGATGCGCCGGGCGTGGTACATTGCGTCATCGCGCGCCCTGACGCGCCCTCCACGATCGACGACGAATGCCCTCCAAGGAATCCGACACCCTGCTCGAGGCCGATCCAGCCGAGCGACCGGATCGCGAGAAGCCCGAGTCCACGCGGCTCCCTCTCGTGCTCCTGGTCGACGGGGACAGGAGCATCTGGCAGCCGCTCGGCGCCCTCCTCTCGAAGCGATATCGCCTCGTCGTGTGCTCCTCGGCCGTGGACGGGGTCGCCGCCTTCACCGAGGACACGTGCGCGGTGATCGTCGATGTGCGGATGTCAGGGCTGGAGGGATTCTGGGTCTGCGACCAGATCCGCAAGGTGCAGCCGGAAGTGCCCGTGATCTTCTATTCGGCGCATCACGACGAGAAGGACTCGTTCGAGGTCATCAACGCGCACCGGCCCTTCGCCTATGTCGACAAGCACGGCGCGGAGCAAAAGCTCCTCGACGCCCTCGAGAAGGCGACGCGGATATTTCAAAGCACCCTCCGCAGCAGGCGGATCATCGAGCGGCTGCAGCGCCGCCGGCTGGAGGCGGTCTGACGCCTCGGCAGGGCGAGCCGCGCCCGCGCGGCGACCGGCGAGATCTGTGGCGCACGCTCGCCCAGCTGGCGCTCAGCCTGTCCGCGCTCTTCGCGGGGATCGCGCTCGCGGCGCACCTCGCCCGCGAGCAGCTCGACGCGCTCGGCCGCGGGTTCGTGGACCGCTTCGGCCTCGCCGGGATGTTCGTCGGCACCTTCCTCGCCGACGCGTTCTCGTTCCCGATCCCGCCGCAGTTCTACATGCTGACCGCGATCACCTCGGGTGGCTCGCAGGTCGCGCCCCTGATCGCCATCTCGACCGCCTCGCTCGTCGGCGGCTGCACGGGTTACCGCCTCGCCGGCCGCCTCGCGCAGATCCGCCTCTTCGCGGCGCGCATCGAGCGGACGCGACCCAGGATAGACCGGCTCTTCGAGCGTTACGGCTACTGGGCGATCGCGATCGGGAGCATCTCGCCGATCCCCTTCTCGATGCTCTGCTACCTGTCCGGGCTGTACCGGATCCCGCTGCGCTACTTCCTGACCATGGTGCTGTTCCGGGTGCCCCGGCTCCTCCTCTTCTACGCGCTCATCCGGGCGGGATGGAGCCAGTGAAGCCGGCGGCGTGAGCGCTACCTGGGGCTGTCCGTCTCCTCGGGCGACGGGTTCACCCTGACGCGCTCCAGGATCTGGTCGACCATGCCGAGATCGATCCCGGAGCGCTGCTCCACGACGTTCCTGGAGAACAGCCGAGTCGCCTCCTTCGCGAGCTCCTCGTCCGGGAGGAACGGCCGCGCGGGCGACCGCGGCGCCGGCAGGCCGATCTCCTTCTCGAGCTCGGAGATCGCCCGGATCATCTCCTGGTAGCAGGCGGAGGCGATCTGCACGGCGAACGGGAACACCTGGACGTTGCCCCGGCCGGCGCGCACGGCGTGCAGCGTCGCGGCGGCCTGCTCGGCGAACTGGCGACTCCCGTACGCGTTGGCCATCTGCGCGTACATCGCGATGGACTCCTGGTCCGCCGCGAGGTCCTCCTCCTTCGTCCGCGGCGCTCCGGACGGGGGCACCGACGACCACCGGACGATCATCCGCGCGTAGTCGTCGAGCGCGCGCCGCTGGAGCGCCAGTCGCTCCAAGAGCGCTTCTCGCCGCTGTCTCTGGAGCTCCGCTCTCTCCTCGTGCTCGGCCCGCCGCTCCGCGCTGAGATCCGCCGATCTCCGCGCCAGGTAAGCGCCGATGAAGAGGGCGACGCCGTTGCTGACGGCGATGAAGAGCATCTCCAAGATCTTGGGATCCATGCCGGTGCCCACGACTTCTATCACGTTCGCGCTGAACGCAGTGATGTGCCGCAGGATGCGGAGAAAAGTTGGCCGCCGCCCTCCTCCCGTGCAGGTGCGCCGTCATCCCACAGGCGGCCGTGGCCGCGCTCGGAGCCGCGCGGGCAGGCGTGATAGGATGTCCGCATGACCGGTTCACTCGACGCCGGGGCCGGCCCGCACCTGGATGGGCTCCCGGGCCCGCTGCGCGAGGCGCTGGAGAGGAGCCTCGCCGACCGGCTCGCGCGCTGCCCCGGGGCGGAGCTCAACCTGGACAACGCGTTCTGGGGCGCCCCCGAGCCGCGCGACCTCGGCGAGGCGCTCACCCGGCTCGGCCCGACGTGCGTCAACGTCGTTGTGCGCATCTTCGAGCGTATCCGCGGCATCGACCCGACGCTCGGCCTGTGGATGCAGATCAGGTATCTGCGCAACGTCTGGTGCGGCGGGAGCGCCGGATTCAAAGCGGTCTACGTGGAGCCGGCGGCCATGCGCGAGCGCCTCGACCGCCACTTCGCGGGAGCGGGCGGCCGCCGCGTGGCGCGCGACACGATCCTCGGCGGGATCGAGCACCAGCGCGGCGCGCTGCTCGGCTCGCTCGCGGCGAGCATGACGGAGCTCTTCAGGGGCGGCGAGCCGCTCGACGCGGACAGCTGGCGCGAGGTGCACCGGCCGGAGCACGAGGCGGTCCACCTCTGCGTCGGCAAGCACGAACCGCGGCCGCCGGAGCTCGACGACATTCACCTCGACTGGAGCTCGCCGGTGGTGGGCGTCGACGAGGAGCGCCGCCGCTGCCGGTACGGGCTCCGCATCGGCGTGGTCCACTGGGTGCAGGCGCGGTTCGGGCTCGGCAAGCCGGTGTTTCCGTTCCAGAGCATCGATGACAGGGGCGCCGCCCTGGCCGGGCGCCGGGAGGCGCCGGCGCGCTGGGCCGAGTTTGCGGCGCGCTGGCGCGACGCGCGGTGGCCGCTCGCCCTGCGCGGCGGCGCCGGCGCGGAGGAGGCGCAGGCGTGGCTTCGCGCGTGCGACGAGCTCTGCGCCGCGCAGCGCGCGGACGCGTGAGAGGCCACAGGCGGCCGGCATGCCCTACCCCGCTCCCGACGGCACCCGGCTGATCGAGCACCTCGGCGCCGGCGCCACGTTCGACGTCGCGCTGGTGCGGCTCGGAGGCTCGCAGCCCGGCCCCACGCTGGTGTGCAAGCGCCTCGTCCCCGGCGTCCTCCACGAGCACGCGGGGCGGGCCGCCATGGTCCGCGAGGCAAAGGTCCTCTCCTTCGTTCGCCACCCCGCCCTGCCCGCGCTCGCGCGCGTCGGCGCCGATCGCCACGGCCCATTCCTCCTCGAGAGCCGGCGCGAGGGCACCTCCCTCCGCGACGTGCTCGACGGATGGCGCGGCCTCGGCCGGCCGCCGCCCGCGTCGCTCATCACCCACGTCGTCAGGAGCGCGATCGAGACGCTCGCCGAGCTCCAGGAGATCGAGGACGCCGGAGGCCCGGTCCGCTTCGTTCACGGCGATCTCGGCCCTGATCACGTGCTGCTGGGCCCGCTCGGCGACATCGGCCTCGTCGACCTCGGCGCCGCGCGGTTCCGCGGCATGGATCCGGACCTCGAGACAGCCGACCGGGGCACGGTTCCCTTCGTCGCCCCCGAGATCGCCCGCGGCGAATCCCCGCCGACCCAGCGCGGCGACGTCTACTCCATGGCGGCGACCCTCGTCTCCTTCGCGACCGGCGCGAGCCTGACGCGCGCGCGAGAGCAGGCCGCGGCGCTCGTCGAGATCAGCGAATCCGGCCTCTGCCTCGACCCGCTCTCCGTCACGGACGCGCTCTCGCCGGGGCAGCGCCGAGCGCTCGCTCGCGCGCTCGATCGCGATCCGGAGCGCCGCGTCGGGACGGCGCGGGCGCTGCTCGACGCGTTCGACGCGGCCGCTGCGCGGGCCGAGGGCGGCGCCGGGTCAGCGCGCTGACCCGGCCCTCCTGCGCGCCAAAACCGTGGACGCAAGCGGCCCATGAGATAAGTCTCGCCCGCATGAAGCCCCACCTAGGTCACGACAAGCTCGGCCTCGACACGCTCGCGATCCACGCCGGACAGCCGCCGGATCCGACGAGCGGCGCGGTCATGACGCCGATCGTCCTCTCGAGCACCTTCGCTCAGGAGCGGCCGGGCCACCACAAGGGGTTCGAGTACTCCCGCAGCGGCAACCCCACCCGCAAGGCGCTCGAGGAGTGCATCGCCGCGCTCGAGGGGGGGCGCCACGGCTTCGCCTTCGGCAGCGGCTCCGCGGCGACCGCCACCCTGCTCCACACGCTCCGCCCGGGAGATCACGTGCTCTCGGGCGATGACGTCTACGGCGGCACCTTCCGGCTCTTCGACAAGGTCATGCGGCCGATGGGCCTCGCCTCGACCTCGGTCGACATGAGCGACCTCGACGTCGTCCGCAAGGCCCTCACCCCGGCCACGCGGATGATCTGGATCGAGACCCCGACGAACCCGATGCTCAAGATCTTCGACATCGCGGGGCTCGCCGAGATCGCGCGCGCGCACGGGGCGCTGCTCGTCGTCGACAACACCTTCGCCACGCCGGTGCTCCAGCGGCCGCTCGACCTCGGCGCTCACGTCGTGGCGCACTCGAGCACGAAGTACCTGAACGGGCACTCGGACGTCGTCAGCGGCGCGCTCGTCACGTCCGAGGACGCGCTCGCGGAGCGGGTCGGGTTCCTGCAGAACGCGATCGGCGCCGTCCCGAGCCCGTTCGACTGCTACCTCGTGCTCCGCGGGATCAAGACGCTCGGCGTGCGCGTGCGCCAGCAGTGCGCGTCGGCCGCGCTCATCGCCGGGAGGCTCGCCGGGCACCCCGCCGTCCAGGCGGTGCACTACCCCGGCCTCCCCACGCACGCCGGCCACGCGCTCGCCGCGCGGCAGATGCGCGCGCCCGGGGCGATGATCTCGTTCGTCGTGCGCGGCGGCCTCCCCGTCGCCTCGAGGTTCCTCGAGCGGCTCGCGATCTTCGCCTGCGCCGAGAGCCTCGGCGGCGTCGAGTCGCTCGCCGAGCACCCCGCCCTCATGACCCACGCCTCCGTGCCCGCGGCGGCAAGGGAGGCGCTCGGCATCGCCGACGGCCTCCTCCGGCTCTCGGTGGGCCTGGAGGCCACCGAGGACCTCTGGAACGACGTCGCCCAGGCGCTGGACGACGCGCAGGCGCGCGCGGCGGGCACGTGAGCGCGCGCTGCCGCCGTTTGATCGCGGACCCCCGAGTACGATAGAAGCGAAGAGCGGCCTCGGGGCCGCCACCTACCACCGGAGCTTTCCATGCGTCTCGCTCGCCTCAGCTTCGTGCCCGTGCTCGGCCTCCTCCCCCTCCTCGGCCTCGGCTGCAGCGGCGCGGAGCCGCCGACCCCGCGCGGCGCATACAAGATGAACTTCGCCGACCCGGGCATCGACTGCGCCGCGCCGGGGCATATTGCGACCCTCGGCGAGGTGACCGACATCCAGAAGGTCCGGCTGGTCACCGACGGCGAGGACAGCGCCTCGGTCGACTGCTCCGTGTCCGGCTCGGGCACCTTCTCCGTCTCGGCGATGGCCAAGAACCCCGCCGAGGCGGCCGAGATCCACGTCAAGATCGACGCCATCTCCCCCGCGGCGACCCGCGACGCGCCGGCCACCGGCAGCATCAGCTTCTCCTCGGCGAGGACGGGCGGCCAGACCTTCTACTCCGATACGGCGGCCCCGTGTGAGTTCTGGTTCGAGGGCAAGCAGGGGGTCGACGCGGGCAAGATCTGGGTCGGCTTCGAGTGCCCGGCGATGCTGAACGAAGGCGAGACATGCCAGCTCAGGCTGGGCGTCCTGGCCTTCGACAGCTGCGGAGGCTGAGCGGCGCTGGCGGCTGGCTGTTGACAGGCGGGCGCGCGCGGGGGGCGCCCCGCGCGCCAGCTCTTCCCGCGCGTCAGCTCTTCTCGGAGCGCGAGGCCGACACCGCCGGGACCGTCGACCGATCGCCCATGCTGACCTGCTGCGAGTCGGCGGGCGGGCCGATCGTCGCGCTGTTCGGGAGCTCGACGTCGTCCTGCTCGTCGATCCGGATCACGAGCGCCGTGATGTTGTCCTCTCCGCCGTTCTCGTTCGCCTTGGCGATGAGGCGGCGGCACATCTCCGGGACCTCCTCGGTCGAGCTCACGATGTGGAGGATCTGGTCGTCCGAGAGCATCCCGCTCAGGCCGTCGGAGCAGAGCAGGTAGACATCGCCGGGCTGCGGCTCATCGCTGATCAGATCCACGGAGACGCTGTCGTGCATCCCGAGCGCGCGGGTGATGACGTTGCGCGGAAGCTCGGCCCGCTGCTCCTCGGTGAGCTCGGGCATCGCCATGATGTAGTCGTTGAACAGCGAGTGATCGCGCGTCAGCTGGCTGATCGAGCCCTTGCGGACACGGTACGCGCGGCTGTCGCCGACGTGGCCGACGTAGATCCGGTTCTTCTTCTTCGAGAAGAGCGCCCCCACGACCGTCGTGCCCATCCCGGCGCAGTCGCGCGACCGGATGCTGCGCTCGAAGATCTGGCGGTTCGCGACCCGGATGCCCGCCTGGAGCCGGTTCTCCTCCTCCGACAGGCTGGTGTCGAAGTGGAATGGCCAGGTGGCGTCCTCCCGCGACGTGGACCGGAAGAAGTCGGCGATCGACTCGGTCGCCAGCTTGCTGGCTACGTCCCCCGCGCGGTGGCCCCCCATGCCGTCCGCGACGATGAACAGGTCGTACTCCGACAGGACGGCGTAGCTGTCCTCGTTGTGGTCGCGTTGGAGACCAACGTCCGTCATTCCTGAAGCGATCGCTCGCATAACCTCGGGAATCCTTGAGACGGCTCCGGGCCTTCGGCTTCGAACACCAACCATTTCACGCTAGCGAAAACCTGTCAAGCAGGGCCTCTCGCCCCCTAATGGGGGTCTTCAGCTTCAGCTTCAGCGTCTTCAGAGTCTTCGCGCGTCTTCTCACGCCTTTCACGCCTTCTCACGCCTTCTCACGTCGCGCCTGCGCACGCCCAACCGCCGACCTTCCTGATCCTACCGACTCCGACCGGGGGGACCGCAAGCCTCTTTTTCACTTCTTCGCTTCACGGGACGGTTCATTGTGAGCTGGGCTGGTCCCGGGCACGCCTCCCGAGGTGCTCGGACGCAGGCGCCGGCGCGGGCGGCAGCCGGGGTCGCCCGCGGCAGCCGCGGGTCGCGCGCGGGCAGGACAACGAGGCTGCGAAGCGTCGCCAGGCCGGGCCGGGCTCGGCGCGCGCGGCGTCACGACAGGCTGGGGCGCTGCGCGGCAGGCGATGTCGCGCAGCGCACGCCGCCGCGCCGCCCTCTTCAAAGGGCCCGGTAAAGGGCCCGGTTCGATCGCGGGCCGCGGGGAGGGGCGGCCGCACGGCGCTCCGGTCGACCAAGCCCGGTCGCCGACACCCGCCCGGCCGAGGGCCCGCTCACACGTCCAGGATGTCCTTTTCCTTGCCGGCGATCACCGTGTCGACGAGCTTCGTCCCCTCGGCCACCACGTCGTCGACCTTCTTCTTGGCCCGATCGGCCTCGTCGCCGCTGACGTCGCCGTCCTTCTCGAGCGAGTCGATCATCTCGTTCGCGTCCCGGCGGTGCTTCCGGATGGCAACTTTACAGTCCTCTCCGTTCTTCTTCGTCAGCTTCACCATCTCCCTGCGCCGCTCCTCCGTCAGCGGCGGGATCGGGAGTCGGATGAGGTCCGCGTCCACCTGGGGATTCAGGCCGAGATCGCTCTCCCGGATCGCCTTCTCGATCGCTTTCACCTGGTTCTTCTCCCAGGGCTTGACGCTGATGAGGCGCGGCTCCGGGACGGACACCGTGGCCATCTGCACGATCGGCGTCGGCACGCCGTAGTAGTCGACGCGGATGCCGTCGAGCATGGCCGCGTTCGCGCGCCCGGTGCGCACCTTCGCCAGGTCTCGCCGGAGAGCTTCGATGGCCTTCTCGATCCCTTCGCGCAGCTCCTTGATGACGTCCTCGAGCATGATCCGGCTTCCTCCGTGTGGGGCTCGCCCAGCCCGCCCTCTTCGCGGGCGGGGGCGGAGCTTACCGCGTATTTCCGGGCCGGCGGAGAAATCGATCCGCCCGACCTCGCCGGCGTCGCGGTCGGAAGAGCGCTCGCCTCCGCCTGGGCGCAGGCGGACACGCACGCGCCCGAGCGCCGCCGCGCCGTCCCCCCGGCCAGCGCGGGAGGCGCGGAACGCGGAAGGCGGAAGGCGCGCGCGGCGGGAGCGCGGCGAAGGCCGCCGAGCGCGCCACCTCCACTGTCGCGATCGTGCCGAGCTGTAGTAACTCTGGGAGGCAGGGCGACCCGATGCGCGATCTGGACTGGAACAGCTTCGACGTCCTCGTCGTCGACGACGAGCAGGACAACCTCGACGCGTTCCGGTTCGCCTTCAGGAAGTCGTTCAAGATCCATTATGCGCTGGGCGGCGCCGAGGCCCTCTCGCTCCTCGATCGCCTCGATCCTGCGGTGATCGTGGCGGACCAGCGAATGCCGGGGATGAGCGGTATCGAGTTCCTCAAGCAGGCGAAGGAGCGGCGGCCCGACGCGGCGGGCGTGCTGCTCACCGCCTACGCGGACATGACGGTGCTCATCGACGCGGTGAACTCGGGCGCGGTCGACCGGTACGTCCAGAAGCCCTGGAACTCGAAGGAGCTCGCCGTCATCCTCCGGCAGGCGATCGCCGGGGTCGCCACCCTCCGGGAGAACCGGCGGCTGCGCGAGCAGCTCGCGCAGTACGCGGGCTACCTCGAGCGCGAGCAGCGGGATCCGATCGATTTCGGCGAGATCGCCGGCGAGAGCGAGGCCATGCGCGAGGTCGCCGCCCGGATCGGCGAGGTGGCGAAGGCGGCGACGCACGTGCTGATCGAGGGCGAGGAAGGGGCGGAGAAGGAGGTCGTCGCCCGGGCGATCCACGTGGGCTCCCCGCGGGAAGAGCGGCCGTTCGTCAAGGTGACCTGCGCCGCGTTCCGGGGCGACACGCTCGAGCGCGAGCTGTTCGGCTGGCGGCGAGGCGCCTTCGACGGCGCGTTCGCCGAGCGCGCAGGCCGGCTCGAGCTCGCCCACCGGGGGACGATCTACCTCGACGAGCCGGCGCCGCTCACGCCCTCGCTCCAGGCGAGGCTGCTCCGCGTGCTCACCGACGGCGAGGTCGAGCGGCTCGGGTCGACGGAGACCACGCGCGTCGACGTGCGCGTCGTGCTGTCGCTCACGCCCGGCATCGACGAGGCCTGGGCGCGCGCGGGCGTGCTGCCCGAGCTCGTCTCCCGGCTCTCGGTGTTCCCGCTCCGGCTGCCCCCGCTCCGGGAGCGGCGCGAGGACATCCGCGCGCTCGCCGAGCACTTCCTGCGCAAGGTCGCGCGGCGCAACGCCCGCGCGGCCACCGCGCTGTCGGAGGAGGCGATCGCGAAGCTCGCGGCGTACACGTGGCCAGGGAACACGCGGGAGCTGGAGAACGTGGTCGAGCGCGCCGCCATCCTGTCGCGCGGCGACGTGATCCTGCCCGAGCACCTCGCGTTCACGGCGCGCGCGCAGCCGGCCGAACCGCCCGCGCGCGCGCCGAGGGCCGCCGCGCCGGCGGAGCCGGAGGCGGACCCGGCCGGAAGAGAGCCCGCCGCGCCGGCGTGCGCGCGGCCAAGGCTCGACCTGAGCTCCCAGCTCGACGACATCGAGCGGCGGGAGCTCCTCGCCGCCCTCGAACGCTGCGGAGGGAACAAGGCGGAGGTCGCGCGGCAGTTCGGCATGCAGCGCACGACCCTCTATTACAGGCTGAAGCGGCTCGGAATCGACGGGTGACGACGGGTGACGACGGGTGACGACGGTCGACGACGGGTGACGACGGTCGACGACGGGGGCGACTTGCGGCAGATTGCGTCGGCATGCTGAAGGTCGGCGAGCGCGCGCCGGAGATCGACACGCTGGCCATCGACGGCGAGCGCTTCGTGCTGTCGGCGCAGGGGGGGCTCTGCACGGTCGTGTACTTCTTCCCGAAGGCCTTCACGCCCAGCTGCACCGTCGAGGCCCAGCTCTTCCGCGACAACCACGCCGAGATCGCGCTCGCGGGCGCCAGCATCGTCGGCGTCAGCACCGACGACCACAGGACGCAGTGCCGGTTCGCCGAGGCGCAGAAGGTCCCTTACCCGATGATCGCCGACCGCGATCGCAGCGTGTGCCGCGCCTACGGCGTCCTCTGGCCGCTCATCGGCCTCGCCCGGCGGATCACCTACGTCGTCACGCCCGCCCTGGAGATCGCGGCGGTCTTCCACCACGAGCTCCAGGCCAGGAAGCACCGCGACGACGTGCTCTCGTTCATCGACAAGCGCTTCCGGGCGGCGCGCCCCCCGGCGGGGTGAGCGCGGAGCCCGCCGTGCGTCCCGCCCCCGAGCCCCGCGCGCCCAGCGAAGGCGCCGCGCTCCTCGAAGGAGCGGCGCCGCTACCGCGTGACTTCTACGCTCGCCCCGCGCTCGTCGTCGCGCGGGCGTGCATCGGCAAGGTGCTCGTCCACACGACGCCCGAGGGCACCGCCGCCGGACGCATCGTCGAGACCGAGGCGTACCGCGGCCCGGAAGACCTCGCCGCGCACAGCGCAGGCGGGCGACGGACCGTACGGACGGAGGTCATGTTTGGCCCGGCGGGTTATGCGTATGTGTTCCAACTCTACGGCATGCACTGGGCGTTCAACATCGTCGTGGCCTCGGAGGGAGAGCCGCACGCTGTCCTCATCCGCGCCATCGAGCCGATGATCGGCCTCCCGCTCATGAGCCGCCGGCGAGGCGTCGCGCCTGGGCGGATCGAGCTCACGAACGGGCCGGGGAAGCTGTGCAAGGCGCTGGGGCTCGACCGCTCCGCGTACGGGATGGATGTCTGCGGAGCGCAGCTCTCGCTGCTGCCCGGCGCTGCTGGGCCCATCGGCAGGTCGCCTCGCATCAACGTCGACTATGCAGGTGCGTGGGCGAAGAAGCCGTGGCGATTCTACGAACGCGGCAATCGCTATGTCTCCGTTCCGCCTCGCCATTGAGCGGGCGTGAGGGCGCGAGCGCTCGAAGCGCTCGCGCCCGGGCCCAGGATCGCGCGACAATGGGCTCATGGGATTCTGGCCTTTCGGGGGGCGTGAACCTGCCAACGTCGAGAGCGCGTCGCAGGTTGTCACGGCGGGCACGCATCGGGAGACCCTGCGGGGAAAGTTAACGCTCTATTTCAAGGAGCCGCAGACGCGGAGCGCCGCGGACAGGGCCGCGGAGCGGTGCGCGCAGATCGCCGGCGACCTGCTGCGCGAGACAGCGGAGCGCGAGGCGCTCCTCGGCAAGGAGGCGGAGCTCGCCGCGGCCATCGCGGCCCGCGCGCCGCGCGGCCTCCCGGGGCTCCGCGCGATCGAGCTCGCGGCGCTGCACGTCGTGACCGAGCGCACCACGCAGTCGCGGCGCGGCGAACCGACGCCGCCCGTCCAGGATCCCACGCGGATCGCGGGCGCGCGCGCGCCATCGAACAAGCCCTCTCCGGGCGGCCTGAGCCGGACCACCGGCGTGCCGCCGGCCGGCAGCCGCGCCCTGGCGCAGGCTCCCGGCGCGCCGCCGACCGTCGGTCGCAGCACGCCGTCGAGCATCCCGCCGCCCATCAGCGTGCGCTCGCCGCCGAGCTCCGGCGCGCAGCGCGCCCGCGCCGCCGGAGCGGGCGCCGCGCGGGCGTCGAGCCCGGGGCTCATCGGCTCGCCCCCCACCGTGATCGCGGCCGCGCTCGCGCCGCTCCTGCGCGACGCGTCCACGCGGCTGCTCCTCGGATGCCTGCGGGCGCACGATCTGATCATCGTGCGCCGCGTCGCGATCGATCCTGGCGCCGCCGATCAGCTGGCCGCGCTGCTGCCCGTCTCCGAGGCGCCGCCGGGTGAGTTCGAGGCGAGCCGAGCCGCCGAGCTCTCCCGATGGCACACGGTGCTCGGCTCGCCCGTGATCAGCCAGCTGCGCACGGAGTCGTGCGCGATCAGCGCGCAGAAGGCCCGGGCCGCGCTGGGCGCCGCGAACATCGCGGCGGGCGTCGCGGGGGAGCTGATCGACGCGCTCTGCCGCACCGCCTTCCCGGGCCTCGCGCTGTCGAGCGCCCACGTCGATCGCTACGCGGAGCAGGATCTGAGCGAGCTGGCGGCCGAGAGCATGGCGCGCATCCTCCGGCACCCGAACTCGAAGCCGCTCCGCCTTGCGCTCGGCCCGCTGCTCGACGCGGTGCACGGCGACGTGGACGGCATCTCCCGCCTCGCGAAGGCCTCGCTCGGCAGCGCGCACTGAGGCCGATGTCCCCGCTCGGCGCGTTCCCTTCTCGGCGAGCTGGCGCTAGGAGGCGCAGGTGCGACACCATGTTCTCTCCCATGAGCTCTCTTTCTCCCGCAGATCGCTCCGCGGCCACCTGTCCCTGCTCGTCGCGCTGCTCTGCGCGTGCGGGCCGGCCGAGCGCGCCGCGCCCGCGCAACCCCTCACGAAGGCGGCCGTGGTGAGCCCGGCCGACGCGCGATCCAGCGCGGAGGCCGGCGCAGAGGCCGGCGCCGAGCAGGCGCTCGCGGCCTTGTCGGCGCGCGTGCTCGAGGAGTACCTGCGCGACGAGCCGGTCCGCGCCACCGAGGCGGGGGACCACCGGTACGACGCCGTGTGGCCGGACGTCACCGCGCAGGGCGAGGCCGCGCGCCGGCGCGCGATCGAGGCGGCGCTGGCCGAGCTCGGGGCGCTGCCCGCGGCGCGCCTCGGCGTCCAGAGCCGCGTCGACGCGGCGATGATCGAGAACCAGCTGCGCTCCTGGCTGTTCGCGATCGACGAGCTCCGCGAGGCGACGTGGAACCCGATGGTGTACACGGGCCTCGTCGGCGACGGGCTCGATCCCCTGATCACGAGGAGCTTCGCGCCGCTCGAGGAGCGCCTGCGGAGCCTCGGGGGTCGCCTCTCGGGCATCCCCGCGCTCGTGCGCGCCGCGGAGCAGCGCCTCACGGCGGCGCCGCCGCGCATCCACACCGAGACGGCGATCGCGCAGAACAAGGGGCTCATCGCGCTCTGCAAGTCCGAGCTCCCGGCGCTGTTCGCGTCGGCCCCGGCGCAGCAGGCCGAGCTCGACGCGGCCGCGAGGGCGGCGGCGGCGGCGCTCGAGGGCTTCCAGGCGTTCCTCGAGAAGGACCTGCTCCCGAGGAGCAACGGCGACTTCCGGCTGGGCCGCGCGCGCTTCGAGAAGAAGCTCCGGTTCACGCTGGACGACGCGACCATCGACATCGACGGCGTGGTCGCGAGCGCCCGCGCCCTGCTCGCGGCGACGCACGCCGAGATGCTCGAGACCTCGAGGGAGCTCTGGCCGGCGCTCTTCGGGAAGCAGCCCTTCCCGAGGGTCGAGGCGCAGGACGAGAAGATGGCCGTGATCAGGAAGGTGCTCGACGCGCTCGCGGCCGATCACCCGACGAACGCGACCATCGTGAAGGCGTCCGAGAAGCTCCTCGCGGAGGCGACCGACTTCGTCCGCGCGCGCGACCTCGTGCGCATCCCGGACGAGCCCTGCCGGGTGATCGAGATGCCCGAGTACCGCCGCGGCGTCGCGATCGCCTACTGCGACGCGTCCGGCCCGCTCGAGGCGAAGCAGGAGACGTTCTTCGCGATCGCGCCGACGCCGAAGGACTGGCCGAAGGCGCGCGTGGACTCGTTCTACCGCGAGTACAACTCGAGCATGCTCGCCGACCTCACCGTCCACGAGGCGATGCCGGGCCACTTCCTGCAGCTCATGCACAACAACGAGTTCCCCTCGAAGGTCCGCGCGGTCTTCTCGAGCGGCCCGTTCGTCGAGGGGTGGGCGGTCTACACCGAGTGGCTGATGGCGCACCACGGCTTCGGCGGCCCGAAGGTGCGGATGCAGCGCCAGAAGATGGTGCTGCGCATGTCGGTGAACGCCCTCCTCGACCACGGGGTGCACGCGGGCGCGATGGGCGAGGAGGAGGCGCTCTCGCTCATGACGAAGGACGCCTTCCAGGAGGAAGGCGAGGCCGTCGGCAAGTGGCGGCGCGCCCGGCTCACGAGCGCGCAGCTCACCACGTACTTCCACGGCTTCACCGAGATGATGCGCCTGCGCGCCGAGCACGAGCGCAAGCCGGGCTTCACCGAGCGCGCCTACCACGACCGCCTGCTCAGCCACGGCTCGCCCTCCGTGCGGCACCTCCCGGCGCTGCTTTCGGAATAGCGGCGATCCGCGCGCGGCCGAGAGGGCCGCGCGCGGCGAAGATCACACCGGGGAGATCGAGCCGCCGAGCTCGACGAAGCGGGCCTTGGGGAACGCCTTCTGGCAGGCATCGAGCTGCCAGTCGCCCTTGAAGAGCACGACAGCGTTCCCGTGCACGTCGAGGGCGCCGTAGCCGTAGAGGTTCGACTCGAGCTCGGCGAGGGGCACCGGCTCGCCCTCGACCCAGCGGGCCAGGCTGAACGAGAGCCGCTCGATCCGGGCGTCGACGCCGTACTCGGCCGAGAGGCGGTGCTTCACGACGTCGAACTGGAGCTCGCCCACGACCCCCAGGATGGCCTCGCCCTCCCGGCCCTCGGGCGGCCGGAAGAGCTGGACCGAGCCCTCCTGCGCGAGCTGCTCGAGCCCCTTCTTGAGCTGCTTGCGCTTCATGGGATCGATCATGACGACGCGGGCGAACTGCTCCGGCGGGAACTGCGGCAGCGCGGCGTACTTCACGGGCGAGCCGCTGCAGAGCGAGTCGCCGATGAGGAAGAGCCCCGGGTCGAAGACGCCGATGATGTCGCCCGCGAAGCCGTCCTCCACGAGCGTGCGCTCCTGGGCCATGAACTGCACCGGGTTGGTGAGCCGGATGTCGCGGCCGAGGCGCACGTGGTGCACCTTCATCCCGCGCTCGTAGCGGCCGGAGCAGACGCGGAGGAACGCGATCCTGTCGCGGTGGGCCCGGTCCATGTTCGCCTGGATCTTGAAGACGAACGCGGTGAAGCGGTCGTCGTCCGGGGCGATGGGGCCCTTGTCGCTGCCGCGCGGCGCGGGCGGGGGCATGAGCTCGATGAAGGCGTCCAGGAACTGCGGCAGGCCGAAGTTGGTGATGGCGCTGCCGAAGAACATGGGCGTGACCTCGCCGCGGGCGAGCTTGTCGCGATCGAGCGCGTCGCCGGCGGCGTCGATCAGCTCGATGTCCTCGCGCAGCTGGCGGGCGCCCTCCTCGTCGAGCGCCTCGACGAGCTCGGGCGCGTCGAGCGAGACGACCTCCATCGGGGCGATCTCGGCGCCATGCGCGACGAGCTCGAAGAGGAAGACCTGCTTGCGCTCGCGGTGATAGACGCCGCGGAACTTGCCGCCCGCCGAGATGGGCCAGGTGACCGGGTAGACGCCGATGCCGAGGACCTCCTCGACCTCGCCGATCAGCTCGAACGGGTCGCGCCCGGGGCGGTCGAGCTTGTTGACGAAGGTGAAGATCGGCATCTGCCGGAGCTTGCAGACACGGAAGAGCTTCTTCGTCTGCGTCTCGACGCCCTTCGCGCAGTCGAGGATCATGATGGCGGCGTCGGTCGCCATCAGCGCGCGGTAGGTGTCCTCGCTGAAGTCCGCATGGCCGGGGGTGTCGACCAGGCTCAGGAGGCGGCCCTTGTACGGGAACTGGAGAACGCTGGTCGAGATGGAGATGCCGCGCTCGCGCTCCATCTCCATCCAGTCGCTGACGGCATGGGCGCGCGCCTTCTTGGCCTTCACGGCGCCGGCGAGCTGGATGGCGCCTCCGTAAAGCAGGAGCTTCTCGGTTAGGGTGGTTTTGCCAGCGTCGGGGTGGGAGATGATCGCGAACGTCTTTCGACGGGCGATCTCGCGGGTGAGCATCGGGTCGGGCACAGCGGCGCGGCAGGATAGAGTCCGTGGGGGCTGCGTCAACCCAGGGGGCGACGGAGCCAGGGCGGGCGGGGGTGGTGCGCGAGCGGGCGGCGGGGGTCCCCCCACGAACTCGGGCCTTTTGGGGGGCTAATGCCGCGCTGGACGGGGGACTCGGTCAGAGAGGGGGACGCTGCGGGGCAGGCCGGCCCTCGGGTTCGTGGGGCCCACCCCCGCCGCCCGCTCGCGCACCACCCCCGCCCGCCCTGGCTCTTTGTAAGGTGATCTTTGTAAGCGATGGGGGCGGCCGATGGGGATCGTGATCCTAGGGGCGTTGCGCGTGGGACGCCTCGGGTTGGGTCTTTGTAACGGGTCGTTATTTCGGGGCGCGAAGGGAGAGGGAGACGGTGACGCCCACGGGGTCGGCGCTGGGCGTGCCGATGGGCTTGTTCTTGAGGAACTGACGGATGCAGCGCTGCGCGTCGGAGGTGACGCCACGTGAGTCGAGGATCTCGACCCCCTCGGCACGGCCACGCACCCGGACGAGGAACTGGATCTTGATGCTGCCCGACGCGCCAGAGAGGCCGCCATGGTCGGCAACACACTTCGCCAGGTCGGGGGCGACCTTTTCGAGCCGCTTGGCCACGTTCGGGACGTCGCCGTTCATGAACTCGGGCTCCTTGATCTCCACGAGAGGGAGCGGGGCCGACACGATCGATGCGTCAGGCACGCCGCCGTCGATGGGGCCGGCGTCGCCAGGAACACCGCCGTCAGGCGGGGGGGCGCCGTCTGGCGGGGGGGCGCCGCCGTCGGGAGGGGGCGGCTCGGGCTGCGGCGACGGCGGGAGCCAGCCGGCATCGGCCTCGCCCGGCTCGAGGCAACGCACGAAGCCACGGTGCGGATCCTCGAGCGCGCCGTGCGGACAGCGCGGAGCGCCGCCCGCGTCGGGCGCCGACGCCGTGATCCACCCCTGCTCCGGCGGCTCCTGCCGCGGCGGCGCACCACCCTCGGCGACCGCGCCGACGCAAGCGCCGACAGCACCCATCGACAGCGCCACGGAGACGGCCCACTGACCCAGACGCCCACCTGCTGCTCTCCACCGCATCGGGCGCTGTGATACTGCGGAACGGGCGCGGGTACAGGAGAAACCGCGGGGAGTTTGTCGAGGTAGCCGCGAGGCGCTCGCCGGCGGCGGCGACGACCGCGGTCCCGGAGCCCGCGAAAGCAGGCTCAGAGGGCGATGTGAGCGAGCGATCCCGCCGAGGCGTCCCAGAGCGCCCGCGCCCGGGACAGGGCGTCCGCATGCGCCCTGGTCCCCTCGGCGGGCCCCGTCACGGAGATCACGCCGCTCGCGCCGAGCTCGATCCGCTCGATGCCTGCGTCCGGGAGCTCTTCCCGGAGCTCCTTCGTCATCCGCTCGCCGATGCGCTGGAGGAGGCGCGCCAGCCGCTCGGGCGTGATGTCCCGGAACACGAGCACCTGCGGCAGAGGGAGCTCCGAGACGAGGCGAGCGCGGTCGGAGAGGCCCCGCTCGCCGAGCCGCCTCTCGACGAGCGCCGCGAACACGCTCCCGTACGCCCGGTCGACCTGCTCCCGCCGGAACCGCTCGTCGATGGCAGGGCCGAGCCGCGTCTCCAGCTGCGCGACGCCGTTCAGCCCGTTGGCGAAGCGCCCCTCGTTCTGCGCGAAGTACTCCCCGCGCGCGCGCAGGTCGCTCGCCAGCGACGCGAAATGCTCGCCCATCGTCGAGAGGGCGCGCAGCACGAGATCGGTGAACCTGAGCTCCTCCCGGATCCAACCCACGTCCGTCACCCGGTCGGCCATGAACGGCCAGACGACGAGGTTGTAGTAGTTGTTGAAGTCGAGGAGATACTTCAGCCGATAGAGCTCGAAGCTGCCGAACACCGGATACATGCGCTCATAGAGCCGGAGCGTGCTGTCGTACTTGAACCGGTAGTACGCGTCGTAGGCCGCGACCCTCTCCTCGAACCCGGCGCGATCGCCGCGGACGTCGGAGAGGATCATCTGCGTGATGAACTCGTTCGCGGTCGCGATGAAATCGGAGCCGGGGCTGTAGAAGGGATCGGTGAACGCGCCGGCCTCGCCGGTGACGGCGTAACGGTCGGTCGAGAAGTACCGGTCCGCGTGGTACGGCAGGTGGGCATAGCTCTGGAAATCCTCGAGCTCCGCCCCCTCGAGCAGCTCGCGCGCGGCGCGGTGGGCGCCCAGGAAGCGCTCGAACTCCGCGCGCGTGCGCGGCCCGGGCAGCGCCCCGGCCGGCGCGTTGCCCGCGCCGATCCGGTCCTTGTCGAACACGACGCCCACGCTCATCAGATCACCTGCGAGCGGGATGAACCAGATCCAGTACCCGTCGTACATGAAGTGGTTCGTCGACAGGTGGCGCGACGTGTACCGCGCGCGCGACCGCCACGCCGCGTCGGTGACCGCATCGAGCCCCGCGACGCCGCGGTAACGCCCCCACGCGGCCGCCGTGTTGAGCCGCGCCTCCTTGTGCACCTTCACGCCGAGCTTGCGGAAGAGCACGTGCCGCCGCCCGGAGGCGTCGCACACCCAGCGGCAGGCGACCTCGCGCCGCTCGCCGCCCTGCTCGTAGACGACCGTGTGCCGCCCGCGCCCGTCGATCGCGACGTCGACCACCTTGGCGCCGAGCTCGACCTCGGCGCCCGCGGCGCGGTTCATGGTCACGAGATCGCGCTCCAGCCGCGCGCGCTCGAGCTGGAAGCTCGGGTGGAACGGCATGTGGTCGGAGCCGATCTCGCTCATCCGGGGCAGCGGGAGATCCTTGCCCGGAGAGTCGAAGAAGAAGCGGAGCCCGTTCTTCGGCAGCTGGTGCTGGTAGAGGTACGTGCCGAGGTTCAGCCGGCGAACCATGTAGTTCGCCGCGACCTCCACCGTGCTCTCGCCGACCTTGTAGTCCTCCATCGCCTCGGCGGCCTCGAGCACGAGGACCCCGAGGTCGGGGCACGCGAGGCGGAGCTGCCGCGCGAGGAAGCCGCCGGCGATGCCGCTGCCGATGATGACGATATCGAACGTGCGCATGACGAGCGCCCTTATACCGCGCCCCCGCCCGGCGGCGCGGGCTCCCCGAGCAGCTCGGCGCGGAGCGCGCCCGGCATCACCTCCGCCTCGTCCGGGCGGAGCAGCCCGTCGCCGTGGATGATCGACGCCGAGAGGCGACCGCCGAAGCGGCTGAAGATCACCTGGAAGCCGGGCGGCGCGACGACCGCGGGCAGCGGGTACGCCGAGCGCACCGGGAGCCCCGCGAACCGCTCCACCGTCACCGCGCCGGGGTTCGAGACGATCAGCGAGGCGAGCTCACCCTGGAAGGGCTGATCCCCCAGCCAGCGGTAGATCGGGCCGGGGAGCCAGCGGGCCAGATCGAGCGCGGCGATCATGGCGAGATCGAGCCTGTCGCGCACCACGGCCCGCTGCTGCTCGGCGAGGCGAGCCACCGCGCGCGCGTCGTCGTGGAGCTCGTCGCGGCCGAGCGAGAGCAGGGCCATCGTGAGGTGATTGCCGAAGAGCCGCCGCGCCCCCCCCTTGGGGTCGAGCGAGAGGGGCAGCGGGATCACGTGGTGCGGCGGGGCGAAGCCGCGGCCCGCAAGCGCCCGGTCGGCGAGCCGCGTCGCCGCGATCAACATGAGGCTCGTCTCGGCGAGCCGCGCGCGCTGGCGCACCCGGAGATCGAAGGCGCGGGTCTCCTCCGCCGAGAGCGTGAGCCGGAGGACGCGGGAGGCCGAGGGCCGCACCTGAGGACAGGCGCGCGCGAGCGACAGGATGGGCGCGCGGCCGAGCGACAGCACGTGGGCCTTGTACGCGCGCGCCAGCGCGACCCGCTCGTCGCGGTCCATGGCAGCCAGCAGGCGCTCCGGCGCGTCGTGCCGCTCCTGCCGCGGCGGCGGGTCGTCAGGCGCGTCGCCGCTCCCGGAGCCCAGCCAGGCAACGAGCCGATCCGCGCCCCTGCCATCCGTCAACGCATGGTGGTGGCGGAGCACGACCGTATCGCCGTCGCCCACCTCGCGCACGACGTCGAGCGCCCACGGCCGCTCCGCGGAGGTCCGGTCCGCGAGCAGCGCCTCGATGCGCGCCGCGCGCTCGCGCTCGCCCTCCACCTCATGGAGGCGCAGCCCGGGGGCGCGCCGGTGGTGATCGACGACCCAGCGGGGCCGCCCCGCCCGCCCGAGCACGCTGTTGTCCAGCCGGAACCGGAGCTCGGGGAGCGCCCGGGTCGCGCGCTCGAGCCGCACCGCGAGCCGCGCCAGATCGACGCGGCCGTCGAGCTCGATCACGAACAGGCAGTGGTTGCCCGCCTGGCCGCGCGATCGCATGGCGCGATCGTTCATGAGGTGGAAGAAGTCGATCCCCCCGAGCAGAACGGGCGATGTCATGGTCTCCGCAAGGCACCGCCGATCAGGGGGGAGCCGCGCGCGACCCTAGCAGCCACGCGGGCCGCACGACAGCGCCCGCAGGCGCGGGATCACGCCTCCTCGCCGCGCACGCCGCGCGCCCGCGCAAGAAAACGAAAGTATCCATGCCATGGATACATGACTCATCGTATATTCTTTGGGTGAATCTTTCGGCGATCGACGTCAACCTGGTGATCGCGCTCGACGCCTTGCTGCAGGAGCGCAGCGTGACGCTCGCGGCCCGCCGGGTGGGCCTCAGCCAGCCCGCCATGAGCCACGCGCTGACGCGGCTGCGTGAGCTCTTCTCCGACCCGCTGCTCATCCGGGTCGGCCGGCAGATGGCGCTCACCTCGCGCGCCGAGGAGATGACGCCGCAGGTCACCGCGATCGTCCACGATCTCGCGGGCCTCTTCGGTGAGACGACGCCGGCGTTCGACCCGGCGACGAGCGATCGCACCTTCCGGATCGCCGCCACGGAGTACGTGGAGCTCGTCCTCCTGCCGCGGCTCAACGCGGCGCTCGAGCAGGGCGGACCGAGGCTCGCGCTCCACCTGCTCCCGCTCGACGGCCGCGCCGCCGACGCGCTCCGGAGCGGCGAGATCGATCTCGCGATCGGCGTCTTCCCGCAGGAGAGCCTCCCCCCCGACCTGCGCCGCGCGCCCCTCTTCGACGATCGCTTCGCGGGGCTCGCGCGCATGAGCCACCCCACGGCGCGCGGGCAGGTCGATCTCCAGACCTACGCGGCCCTCCCGCACGTCGTCGTCCCCAGGCGCGGCGCCCACGACGGGGTCGCGGACGATCTCATCACGGCGCGCGGGATCGCGCGCCATGAGGCCATGACGGTGCCGCACGTGCTCCTCGTGCCGCACGCCATCACCGCGTCGGATCTCGTGGCCACCGTGGCCACACGCCTGGGCAGGGCGTTCTCCAGCCTGGTGCCGCTCCGCACCTTCGACCTGCCGTTCGAGCTGCCGCCCATCGAGATCGCGATGGCGTGGAACAGCCGGACCGAGCGCGATCCCGCGCGGGCGTGGCTGCGCGGCGTCGTGACGGACACCGCCCCGAGCCCGCGGGAGGCGGCCCGGCGCAAGCGCGCCTGAGGGGGTTCGGGGCGCGGCGAGGCGCGCCGCGCCCGGGGGCTACCGGCCGAGCGCCTCGGCGCGGTTCACGATGCGCGGCGTGAGGAAGATGACGAGCTCGTTCCGCGTGTCGCTCGCGCGGCGCCGCTGGAAGAGGAGGCCGAGGACCGGGATGTCCCCGAAGAACGGCACCTGATCGAGGTTCCGGCCGGTGTTGCGGGTGAAGATCCCGCCGATCACCGCCGTGTGCCCGTCCATGATCAGGAGGTCGGTCTCCGCCTCGCGCTTCAGGATGGTGGGGTCGCCGCGGGCCGACGTCTGGTTGAAGTCGGGGTCGTCGCGGTTGATCTTCACGTGCATCGCGACGCTGCCGTCCGACGTGACGTGCGGCTTGACGAGCAGCTGGAGCTTGGCCTCCTGGAAGGTCGTCTGCACGCCCTGGGCGCTGATCTGCGAGAACGGGATCAGCGTCCCCTGGCTGATCCGCGCCTCCCGGTTGTCGAGCGTGAGGATGCGCGGGCTCGAGACGATCCGCAGCATGCCGCTCGCCTCGGCCGCGGAGAGCCGGACGCCGAGGTTGACGGTGTTGTTGATCGAGCCGAGCGTGAAGCCGAGCGCGCCGCCAGAGCCGGCGCCGACGACGGCCGGCAGGTTCACCGCGAAGTTCGGGTTCGACACCTGGCTCGCGAACGGCGAGAGGCCGCCGGTCGGGCTGTTCGAGTCGGTCGCGCCGCCGGCGACGCCGATCGCCGAGGGGAAGACGAGCCCCGTCGGGTTGCCGGTCGCCGCGCTGAACGTCCCGTCGCCGCCCCACTGGATGCCGATGTCGCGCACGTAGCGGCTCGTCGCCTCCACAATGCGCGCCTCGATCAGCACCTGCGGCGTCTGCGTGTCGAGCGAGCGGACCAGCTCCTCGATCTGGTTCAGGTTCCCCGCGACGTCGCGCGCGATGAGCACGTTCGTCCGCTCGTCGACCGCGAGCGAGCCGCGCGGCGAGAGCATGTCCTTCGAGCGATCCTGGAGGTCCTTCGCGTCCGCGTAGTTGATCGGGATGAGCCGCGTCTCGATCGGCGCGAGCTGGAGCTCGCTCTTGCGCCGCGCGATCGCGAGCTCCCGCTCCTTGTTGAGATCGGCGATCGGGGCGACGCGGATCATGTTGCCCTGCCGGACCACGCCGAGGCCCTTGGCCTGGAGCACCGTCTCGAGCGCCTGGTCCCACGGGACGTTGCGCATCCGGATGGTGACCGTGCCGCTCACGTTGTCGGCGGTCACGATGTTGACCCGCCCCACGTCGGAGATCAGCCGGAGGACGTTGTGGATGTCCGCGTCCTTCAGGTCGAGGTCGATGCGCCGCCCCGTGAACCGCCGCTGCTGCCCGGCGATCGCGGGCATGAAGGCGCCGGCCTGGTCGGGCTCGACGAGCGACTCCTGGCTCTCCGTCGGATGGTGGGGGCTACGCCCGGCTACGCCGGGCTCTGCCCCCACCCCCCCGTCCGCGCCCTCGAACGAGGTCTCCACCTTCGGCGCCCCGTCGTCGAGGAGCGCCTCGCGCGCCACCGTGCGGGTCCGCCTCGCCGCGCCGCCGTCGGCGGCGATCCCCGAGAGCGCCGTGGGCAGCGCGCCCTTCGCGACGCTCAGCACGAGCGCGTTGCCCTCGCGCGCGACCACGCCCGAGGCGCCCTCGACCTGCTCGACCTCGACGACGACCCTGGAGCCGTCGCTGTTGCGCCGGAACGTCGAGATGGCCCGCACCGGGCCGCCGAAGGCGCCGACGTCGAGCTTGCGCTGGAGGGCGTCGGGGAGCCGGACGCCGCTGAGCTCGATGACGCGGCGCCCCCCCTTGCCGGTCGACTCGCGGTAGCTCGGGATCGACGAGAGCTCGATGACGACCCGATCGAGCGTCGCCTGGTGCTCGAAGCGCACGTCGGTGATCGCCGCCGGCTCGCGCTCCGGCGCCGCCGCCGCGGGGCCGGCCGGGGCCCGCGCCGCCATGGGCGCCGTCGCGTCGGCGGCGGCGAGCTCGATCACGAGCGCGCCCTGCTCGGCGCGGATCCGGTAGGCAGCCGGGCGCGCGAGCTGCACGAGCACCCGCGTCGTCCGCTGGGTCGCCTTGCCGAACCCCTGCGTCATCACCCCGGCCACGATCGCGTTGCCGCTCGTGATCGCGCCGGAAGCCCCGCCTGCCTCGGCGCCCTCGAGGTCGATGAGGAGCCGCTTGCCGCCGTCCGCGACCCGCGCCGAGAAGCGCGGCTCGCCGGTCGTCGCGACCACGATCTCGGCCTTGCCCTCGTCCGGTGCCGTGAGCCTGACGTCGCTGACCTTGATCGGGGCGGCGGCGTCTGCGTCTCCCGCAGGAGCGCCGAGGATCAACATCACCCCGAGTGCCGCAGCACGGCGAAGCGCGCCCCGCCTCGGGCGATAGTCTCGATTGCTCTTCATTGCACTCCCGCTTCGCGGTGACGCGAGATCTGCGTCACGCTGCCGGGAGGCTACTTCGGGTGCCCGGCGCGGGCCCAATTCGTGGCGGTCACGGGCCGCCGAGGGCCGCCTCGCTCTCCTCGCCGAGCGGCCTCAGCGCGATCACGCGCGTGGTCGGCGGGATCTCCGGGTGCGACGGGTCCTCGCGGATGAAGACGACGTCCGAGTCGCGGATCCGATCGATGCGCCAGTTGACGGCCACGTCGACGCCCGTGGGGCCGCCCGCGTGCACGATCTCGGCCTTGCCGACGAAATCGCCCACCTTCACCACCCACCCGAGCCCCGTGGGGTCGGTGAGCAGCGCGCGGGCGGGCGCGCGCGAGACGACGCCGACCAGCCTGAGCTCGTCGAGCGCAAAGCGATCCACGAGGACCTGGCGCTGGATCGTCACCCGACCCCGGGCCTGCGTCGCGAACAGCGACTCGAAGCTCCGGAACGGGTCGCGGCTCCGGTCGCTCTCGGAGAAGTCGGCCTCCTGGAACTCCCGGAGCGGCAGCGGCGGCAGCTCTGGCGCGCCGGCGTCCGCGGCCGCGGACCCGGCGCCGGCCGCGGACGCGCGCTGCGGCGAGGCGGAGGCCTGCGCCCCGGGCGGGCGCGGCTTGGTGGAGGAGGTCACCGGCACGTCCTCCTCGCACCCCGCGAGCGCGAGGGCCGCGGCGGTGGTCGCCCCGAGGGCGAGCAGCATCATCCGGCCGGCCTTCACCGGACACCTCCGCCGCTGCGACGCTTCACGCCGCTCGTCGCGGTCTCCCCGGCGCGCACGGCGCGGAACGCGGTCGCGAGGCACTCCACCTTGACCTCCACGTCGCTCCCCACGACCTTCGGATCCTTGATCTGGACCTCCTCGAGGTTGATGATGCGATCGAGCTGACCCACGCCGTGGAAGAACTTCGCCACCTGGTGGAACTTGCCGGAGAGCGTGAGCTGCATCGGCACCTTGGAGAAGAACTCCTGCGGGATCTCCTCGGTGGGGCTCCATGACGTCAGGTTGACGCCGGAGACGGTCGCGACGCCCTGGATGGCGGAGAGGAAGGCCGGCGTCTCGGACTCGTCCGGGAGGATCTTCTTCTGCTCGCGGCTCATCTGCTCGCGGCGGGTCTTCTCGTCGAGGTCCTTCTGGTAGGCGGCCTTCGACGCCTGCGCCTTGGTGAGCTCCGCCTGGAGCACGCCCTGCTTCTGCACGGCGCTCTCGATCTGCGAGTCGACGTCGGCGTAGAAGCCGACGAAGTACAGGATGCCGACCAGCGCCGCGAAGAGCGCGCCGACGCCGAGCTTGGCGAGCGGCGGCAGCCGGTCGAGCGCCGAGCCGGCCTGCACGGGCATGGGCTTCGTGGCCATCAGTACCTCACCTTCAGCTGCAGCGCGAACGAGACGAGCTCGAGCCGCGACGCCTTCTCGTTCTCCTTCTTCCCCGGGAGCAGCTGCACGTCGTAGAAGTACGAGGACAGCTTCAGCCGCTGGGCGAGCTCGTAGACGTCGGTGCCGTCGCGCGCGAGCCCCTCGACGCGCACGGTCCGCTCGGACTCGACGTAGCTCGTGAGCCACAGCCGGCGGCTGTCCCAGGACGGGTTGTAGACGGCGAGCGGGTTCTCCTTGCGGAGCTGCGCGAGCTTGTCCGGATCGGCGGTCGGCCCCTTGCCGTTCGTGAGCAGCTGCGCGAGCTCGAGGAGCACCGCGGTCGGCCCGCTGCGCGCGGCCTGGAGCTTCGCGATCGCGTCCTCGCGCGCGCGCAGCACCTCGAGCGCCTTCTTGATCTCCTCGTGGTTCGCCACGAGCGTGCGGATGTCCTGGATCTGGCTCTGCAGCAGCGAGTTCTTCCGGTTCTGCTCGTCGAGCTCCTCGACCTTCGTCTGGTGGAAGAGGAAGAGGGCGACGATCTCGAGGATCACGACGCCGAGCGTGACGAGCAGCCACCGCTGGCTCGCCTGGGGCGCGGCCCCGCGCGTGCCGCGCCGCTGCGGGAGGAGGTTGACGCGAATCACGAGCGCTTCTCCCGGTCCTTGCGCATCGCCAGCCCGAGCGAGACGCAGAACTGCGCCGCCCGGAGCCGGAGCAGCTCCTGGTTGACTTCCTTCGCTTCCACGGTGATGCGCTCCATCGGCTGGATCAGCTCGACGGCCACCCGGGCGCGCCGCCCGATCGCGGCGGGCAGCGCCGGCAGGTTGGACGAGCCGCCGGTCAGGTAGATGCGGTGCATGTCGCCCTCACCGCTCGTCGCCAGGAAGAAGTCGAGCGAGCGCTGGATCTCCCCCGCGATCGAGTCGCACACCTGCTCGATGGTCTCGATGACCTGCGCGGGCACGCCGCCCGGCCCCGAGGTCACGCTGGCGCACTTGAACTCCTCGGCCTGCTCGAAGCTGATGCCGAGCTTCCGCTGGATCTGCTCGGTGATGTAGTTGCCGCCGTTGCCGATGTCGCGGGTGAAGGCGCTCGCGCCGCGCGACACGATGTTGATCGACGCGAGGCTCGCGCCGACGTTGATGATGGCGAACGTCTGGTCCGGCGGGATGCCGCGGTTCACCTCGAACAGGTTCTGGACGGTGAACGCGTCGATGTCGACCACCATGGGCTTGAGCTTCGCCGTCCTGGCGATCTGGGTGTAGTCGTTGATCTCGTCGCGCTTCGCGGCGACGAGCAGGAGGTCCATCTGCCCGGCCTCGGGGCGCCGGCGCAGCACCTCGTAGTCGACGTGGACGTCCTTGATGTCGAAGGGGATGTGCTGCTCGGCCTCCCACTGGATCTGCTCGTCCAGCTCGGCGGCGGTCATGAGCGGCACCGTGATCTTGCGGATGATGACCGCCTGGCCGCTGATGCTGAGCGCGATCTCGCGCTGGCGGATCTTGGCCTCGGAGAAGGCGCGGCCGAGCGCCTCGACGATGGCCTGCGCGTTCATGACGTGGCCGTCGACGATGGCCTGCGGCGCGAGCGGCGCGTAACCGAGCCGCACGAGGCCATAGCCCCTGCGGCCTTCCTTGATCTGAGCGATCTTGATCGCGCTCGACCCGATATCGACCCCGATCAAGTTCTTGCCTTCCGACATCCCGTCCGTCCTGCTCCGCGCCCGCCGTGGTGAAGCAAGGGAAGCCCGGGCTGCGTTGCCCGGCTCCCGGGCGCCCGATCCCCTGTGATCGCCTCTGGTCGCTTCTGGCGAAGCTTCGCACCACCGACGATCGCTGGGCAAAAAACCGCTTTACGCTCGCCTCCCGCCCGCCTATCGAAGTTCGATATGCGGTGCGGCGCCGCCGGCTCGGGCCGGCGAGCGCGCGCTAGCCCAGGGTAGCACCGTCCGGGGCTCGGTCGTCGGGCACGGATGACGACAGGTCAGAGTCCCCTCATGCATCCGGAGTTCTCCCGTTTCTGCGGCATCGGCCCCCGCGCCGGGGCCGCGATGGAGCCCACCTCTTCGCCATCGCGGCCATCGCGGCTGCGATGTGCGCTCGCCGCCCTCGCGGCGGCCTTTCTCCTGAGCGCCGCGCCCGGCACGGCGGTCGCCGAGGACGGCCAGCACACGGTCTACGCCGGCCAGACGCTCGGCAAGATCGCGAAGCGGTACCGCATCACGGTCGACGCGCTCCGCGAGGCGAACGGGCTCAAGCGTGGCCAGCGGATCCATCCGGGCCTCGTCCTCGTGATCCCGGAGCGGGGTGAGCCCGCCGCGCGAGCCAAGGGCCGGGCCGCCGCGCTGCGCGACGAGCGGGAGCGGAGCCGCGGCGCCAGCGCGAAGGAGCGCGACGCGGGGGCTCGTCCCCGGGGGAAGGGGTCGACGAAGAGGGACGCGGCGAAGGCCGATCCCCGTTCGATGCCGCCCAACAAGCGCTATGCGCAGCGACCCAAGCGCCGCGGGTGGGTCCGCCTGGTGCGAGGCGCCGAGCGGCTGGACGTCCAGCTGCTCACGCCGAAGGGGCGGCTCGTGCCCAAGGCCCTCCCCAAGCTCAGCCGGCTGATGCGCGCGTCCCCCACCGCCTCGATTCCCATCGATCCCCGGCTCGCCACGCTGATTGGCATGGTGAGCGACCACTTCGGCGGCAGGCCCCTCCGCGTCGTCAGCGGTTATCGCCCCTACTCACCCACCCAGTACACCCCGCACTCCAACCACAACCACGGCCGCGCCGTCGATTTCATGGTCGAGGGCGTGCCCAACACCGTGGTCCGCGATTTCTGCCGAGGTTTCCGCAACGCAGGTGTCGGATATTATCCCAACTCGACGTTCGTTCACCTGGACGTCAGATCAGATAAAGTGTACTGGGTGGATTACTCGGGGCCTGGAGAGCCGCCGCGCTACGCGGGAGCGAAGGGCTCTGTCGCGGCCGATGAAGCGGCGCGCGATGTCCCCGTGTCCGCAGAAGAAGAGGTCTATGGGTCAGGCGAGCCCCGTGCCGCTCAGCCGCAACCCATGAATACTACAGGGACAAACTCGGATACGGCGCGCAGCGGCAGCGAGAAGGAGAAGGTCCTGGGGTCAGGTTCACCCACCCCTGCTCCTGAAACTTCGCCCGCGAAGAGGTGAGCTGTCCCGGCCGCTGGCTATAATCCACACACTGAACATCCGCACCAGACACAATTGCACGGCTCTGCCTTGCACGCTGCGAGAGTTGTGGCACCAATCCACCTCACGTGCAGCAATCGACCCGACTGCAGCGGGAGGGGCTCGCTCCTCCCATGTCGCTCCCCGCGTGCTGTGACGGGGGCGGGTTCGTCCAGCCGGTCGCCTTTGGCGCGACGTGTCCGGTCGTTCCGTGTGAGCACGCGCTGATCGAGGCGCCTTCTGCGCTCGGCCTCGATGGATCGCCGAGCGTCGCGGCGCAGGAGCCGGGCGCGTCGCTCTCTCGCGAGCTTTGGGAGTCCGCGGAGGCCGCGTCAAGGTGCGCGCACGAAATTTGGGAATCCGTGGAGGTCACGTCGGCGTGCACCTACGAGGGCCCGTGGCAGCTGCTGGAGCCAGACAGCGAGCCGGGTATCGCGCCGGACGGCGGCCCGCGCAGCCCGCCGCGCTGTACCGAGGCGGCCTGCGCGGGCGGGCCGCGCGACAACGAGCCGACGTGCGCGCCGCTCCGCCCGGAGGTGCTAGAGGGGTACTTCCCGCTCGTCCGCAAGCTGGTGCGGCAGGTGTCGCGCCACCTGCCGCCCAACGTGCAGCGCGACGACCTGCTCAGCGCAGGGATGCTCGGGCTCGTCGACTCGCTCCGCAAGAACGGCGGGAGCGACGGCGAGACGTTCGCCGGCTACGCGAAGCTCCGGATCCGCGGCGCGATCGTCGATGAGCTCCGCGCGCAGGACTGGCTCTCGCGGCGAGCGCGCGAGGCGGTCGAGGCGGAGGCCGCCAGCAGGGCCGGCGGCGCGACGGTCTTCGTGAGCCTGAGCGAGGTGACCCCGACCGAGGAGTCGGTGCACATGTCCGGCGAAGACGACCCGATCGAGGCGATCTCGGCGCAGGCGACCCGGCGGGCGCTGTCCTTCGCGATCGCGCAGCTCCCGGAGCGGGAGCGGCGCGTGATCGGCATGTACTACTTCGAAGGGGCGAAGCTGAAGGACATCGGCGCAGAGCTCGGGATCGGCGAGCCGCGCGTCTCGCAGCTGCACACGCGCGCGCTCGGCATGCTGCGAGGCATGCTGTCCCACGCCTGACCGCCGCCCGCGCTCCCTCTACGTCGCTTCGCGCGGCCAAGGCCGCGCTCAGGGGGCGAGCCGGCGCGCCCGGCCGGGCATCGCGACGCCGACCGCGAAGAGCGCGGTCTCCTCGTAGGTCTGCTGGAGGGCGGGGTCCCCGGAGGCCCGGTGCACGAACGCGTTGCGGTGCGCGCCGCGATCGAGCGCGACGACGCGGGCGCAGCCGAGGTCGAGCAGCGCCTCGGTCGTCGCCTCGTCGCTGTCGAAGGAGGTCGTGGCCACGAGCAGCGTGCCGTCGTCGAGAACGCAGGCAGCGCTGCGCCGGCGCATGGTCCCGATCTCGCGCGCCTCCGGCCGCAGCCTGCCGTCATCGGCGGTGAGCGGCAGCTCGGTCGCGTCCGCGCCCGGCGCGAGCGGGGCGCCGCCCGCCGGGCGGATCTCGACGCGGCCCTCCCGGACCAGCAGCAAGCCCCCCTCGCCGCGGAAGCGAAGGCCGACGGTGCCGCCCACGGCGAGCCCGCGCGGGCCCCGCCGCCGGCCGGTGCCGACGCCGATCGCCGCGAGGACCCGCCGCCGCTCGTCGGCCGGCACCTCGGCGTCGAGCTTCGGCGCGCTCCGCGGCGAGATCTCGCGCGAGCCGGCGCGGAGCCGGAACAGGAACCGGTCCGGAGCGAAGGCGTGGACGCGGACCTGCGCGCCGAGGTGCACGGTGGCGGCGGCGTACACGGCCGGGCTCCACGCTGGGGGCGGCTGCGCGCCGCCGTCCGCGGCCCAGCCCACGCTGTCGCCCGGCAGCGACAGGTCCGGCGCCGGGGGAGCGTCCGTCCAGCGCGACTCGAAGAAGAGAAAGGGGCGCGGCGACACGGCCGCCGCGTGCTCCGGCGGCGCGATCGACATCGCGGACGAGAGGCGCTCGGCGGTCAAGACGCCGTCCTGCTGGGGGCTCAGGAAGGCGACGCCGAGGGGGTCCGGCGCCCTGCCCAGCGAGACGCCGGCGAGGCACCCGGCGCGCTCGAGCGCCGCCCGGAGCGCGGCCGCGTCGAGGGCGCTGCCCCACGCGTGGACCACGAAGCCGCGGTCGGTCATGCACAGCGCCGCGCGCTCGACGACGAGGTCGTCGCCGTCGCCGGGAGAGAGCGTCGCGCTGGCCGGGGCGCGCTCCGCGGGAGGGGCGGCGAGGAGGGCGAGCGGGGCCGCGGCGCTCCCCGCCTCGAAGAGCGAAGGGCCCTGCCAGAGCGCCCAGGGGAAGCGCGTGGATCCCTCCGCGCGGGGCGCGCCGGGGCTCGCCGCCGGGCGCTGCCAGAGCGCCCAGGGGACGCGCTCGACGTCCCCGCCGGACGGCCACGCGCCGAAGTACGGCCGGCCCGAGAGGTCGACCCCGAGCGCCGCCGCGCCGTCGCGCGGGGGCACGAGCGCGCGGCCGCCGACGACCATGCCGAGCGCCTCCGTCCCCGCGTGGGGCGCGCCCGGCTCGCGCGTGGAGGCGCCGAGGCCGATGGCGCCGCGGAGCGTCGACGCGTGGGGGAGCTGCCCCGTGCCGCGCGGGCCGACGGTCGGCCTGGGGGCCTCGTAGCCCGCCTGCAAGGTGAACCGGATGTGCCGCGTGTCGATCGCGAGCAGGTGGACGCGCAGCTCTGGCCGCCGCGGATCGGGCCGGAGGGTCGTCGCGGCGAACGGGCTGGAGGGGCGCTGCGGATCCTCCTCGACGCCGGGGAGCGCGCGCGGGAGCGAGGGAGCCACCAGCTCCCAGGCGCCCTCCCCCGGGAGCGGGGGATCGACCGCCGGCGCGACCGGCGGCGGCGGCCAGAGCGAAGGCCACCCCTCCGGCGCGGGCTCGGCAGACGCGGGGCCGCGGGTCACGTACGCGGCGGCCGGCGCGGCGCGCAGCCTCGCCGCCGCGCGATCCGCGGCGAGCGCGAGCCGCTCGACCGCGGCCGCCGCCGTCGGACCGAGCAGGCGCTCGGCGGACGGCCCGGCGAGCTCGCCGAGCGAGGGCACGCGGCGCGGGAGGTGGTGCGCGCGGGCGACGAACGGATCACGCCCGCCCGTGTCGACCTCGCCGGTGCCGGCGTTGAGGGCCGCCGGGACCGCCTCCGGCCCGAGCGCCATCACGAGGCCCTCGTCCACGAGGTCGAGCCGCGCGGACGCGGGCGGGTTGTCGAACGAGATCTCGGTGCGCGACGCGCCGTCCACGCTCCCTGTCTCGAGCCAGCCGTCGATCGCCGCGCGGAGCCGCTCGCCGACGGGCCGCGCTCCTGCGCGCCCATCGCCGCCCAGATCGAGCTGCGTGATCCCCTGCACGACGCCGAAGGCGGTGGTGGTCACCGCGACGCGGCTGCCGCGGGCGACGAGGCCGCGATCGTCGCCGAGGGGCGTCCCGGTCAGGTTGCGCACGCCGTCCAGGCTCACCGGCCGGCCGGAGCGGGTGAGCCGCACGCGCGCCCGGTACAGGTCGGCGGCGCCGCGCCCCTCGGGCGCGCGCTCCGCGTCGGGCCCGCGCTCCGCGGCGCTCGGACCCGGGACGCGCGGGACGCGCGGGACACGCGGAACACCAAGGAACAGCACCCGGCGGCCCAGGAGCGCGTCGGAGAAGAACCCGCCGCGCTCCTCCCAGACGAAGTCGTCCGGGCTGACGGCGCCGCCGATCGCCTCCCCGAGCATCCCGGCGATGGCGTCCGCGGTCCGCGCTGGCGGGGGCGGGGTCGAGAGCCGCGCGACGGCCCCGAGGAGAGCGACGCCGAGCGCGATCGGGAGCCGACCGCGCAGGTGATCGATCCACGGCGAGAGCGGTCGGTCCGTCATCCCTGCGCGCGCGCGCTCCCTCCGGAGGCCCCGCCGGCCTGGGCCGCCGCGGCGCGCGGGCGGATCCCGAGCAGCTGGCGCGCGCGGTCCGGCTCGACCACCTCGCGGCCGGCGCTCCGCGCGAAGGCGGCGGCGCGCGCGACGAGCGGCGCGCTCCCCTCGGCGAGAACGCCCTTGTCCAGGTAGATGTTGTCCTCCAGCCCGACCCGCGCGTGCCCGCCGAGCTGCATGGCGAGCTCCGTCATCGGGCGCTGGTGGCGGCCGACGGCGGCGACGCCCCACGTGGCGCCTTGCGGGATCTGGGTGATCATGAACCGGAGCACGTCCTCGCGCGCCGCGATGCCGCCGGGCACCCCCAGGACGAACTGGAAGTGGAGCGGCTCCGCGAGGAGCCCCTCGGCGACAAGGCTGAGCGCCTCATGGATATGGCCGACCTCATAGCACTCGAGCTCGGCGACGCTCCCCCCGGCGCGGATGCGGGCCGCCATGTCCCGGATGAGGGGCCGGGTGTTGTCGAAGATCCCGTCGCCGAAGTTGATCGTGCCGCAGTTCAGGGTGGCCATCTCGGGGCTGCAGAGCAGCGGCTGGGCGCGCTCGTCGACGCCCATCCCGACGGCCCCCCCGGTCGACGTCTGGACGATGACGTCCGTCTTCTCGTGGATCGCGGCGATCGCCTCGGCGAACAGCGCCCGCGACTGGCTCGGCGACCCGTCCGGGTTCCTGACGTGCAGGTGGACCACCGAGGCGCCCGCGTCGCGGCAGCGGGCGGCCTCGTCGGCGAGCTCGCGCGCCGTGATGGGCAGGTGCGGCGTCTGCGCCCGGGTCGTCTCCGCGCCGACGATCGCGGCCGTCAGGATGAGGGCGCTCTGCGGCGGCGTGACGAGGATCCGGGGGGGCGGCGTGATGATCGGCCGCGGCTCCGGGAGCTGCGCGTGGTCCGGGGGCGGCGCCGACAGCGCCGGCAGGACGAGGCGCGGCCGACGCTGGAGCTCCTTCGGGACGACACAGGTGCCGAGCGCCCGGCAGACGATGAGCGGCTCGGCCAGCGCGTCGGCCGCCGAGGGCGCCACCCCGGCTTCGCGGACGCTGGCGACGACCTTGCGCGCCTCGAACGCCATCGTGCGCGACGTGGCGCCGACCTTGGTGACCACCCCGGTCGCCTCGATGAAATCGCCTGCTCGGACCGGGGCGAGGAACTCGACCGCCTCGTACGCGCGGAAGAGCCCCTCGTCGCCGTCGAGACGGATCAGGAGCTCGGTGGCGACGTCGCCGAAGAGCGCGAGAATACGCGCTCCATCGCACAGCTCGCCCGCGTAATGTGCGTCGTGCGCGCCCATCCTGACGCGCAGCGTGACCGTGAGACCAACCCCTGTGCTCATGGGCGTGAAGACTCAACAGTCGACAGTCGGTAGTCAACAGAGGAAACTGCCCCCGCCGATGAACCTCGTAGAAGCCAGAAATCTCCCGCGCCACGTCGGAATCATCATGGATGGCAACGGTCGCTGGGCGGAGCTGCGCGGCGAGCCGCGCGAGGCCGGGCACAAGGCCGGCAGCGCCGCCGTGCGGCGGATCGTGCGCGTCTGCCGGAGGCTCGGCGTCGAGGCGCTGACGCTGTACGCGTTCAGCGAGCAGAACTGGGCGCGGCCCCGGAACGAGGTCGACGCGCTGATGGGGCTGCTGCGCGAGTACCTGATGAGCGAGCGCTGCGAGATCCTCGAGAACGACATCCGCCTGGTCGCGATCGGCGACATCAGCCGGCTCCCCGAGGGCGTGCGCGACGTGCTGGACCCGCTCCGGAAGGCGTCCGCGACGAACCGCCAGATGACGCTCGCGCTGGCGCTGTCCTACGGCGCGCGCGAGGAGATCGCCGCCGCGGCGCGCGAGCTCGCGATGGAGGCGGTCGCGGGCAGGCTCGACCCGGAGTCGATCGACGGCGCGCTGCTCGCCGCGCGGCTGCCGAGCCTGAGCGTCGGCGAGCCGGATCTCATCATCCGCACCGGCGGCGAGCAGCGGCTCTCCAACTTCCTGCTCTACGGGGCCGCGTACGCCGAGCTGTCGTTCACCGAGCGGCTGTGGCCCGACTTCACCGAGGACGACCTGTTCGCCGCCATCGCGGCCTACCAGCGGCGCGACGGCGCGCCGCCGCCCGCGCACGGCGCGCAGGGCGGCGCCGGGGGGGAGCCGGCCAGCGCGCGGGGCGCGCTCGACGCGGAGCGGCCGTGGCGCGCGCGCGAGATCGCCGCGCCCGCCTCGCATGCCGCGCACGGGTCCCACGACGGCTCACGGACGGGGGTCTGAGATTGGCTGCTTCCAACCTCACGATGCGGGTCCTCACCGCGCTCGTGGCCGCTCCCCTGCTCCTCTCGCTCCTCTACCTCGGCCCGAGCTGGGGCTGGGCGGCGCTCGTCGCGGTCGCCTCCGCCGTCGGCGCGCTCGAGTTCTTCGCGATGACACACGCGGACGACCGCGTCGCGCGGGCCATCGGCGTCGCGCTCACCCTCGCCGTCCTCGGCGTGATCTGGCGGTTCAGCGGCTCGCCGGGCGCGCTCCTCGCGCTGATCTTCCTGCTCCCGTTCGTCGCGATGCTCGTCACGCTGGTGCGCCTCGGCGAGATGCGCACCGCGGCGCTGCGCGTGCTGGCGATGACCTTCGGCCCGCTCTACGTGGGCGGCGGGCTCGGCGCGCTGGCGCTCCTCCGCCGCGACGGGGGCGCCGACGGCCCCTCGTTCGTCGTGCTGGCGATGCTGCTCTCCTGGTTCTCCGACACCGGCGCCTATTTCGCAGGCCGCTTCCTCGGCCGGCGCAAGCTCTACGAGGCCGTGAGCCCGAAGAAGACCGTCGAGGGCGCGCTCGGCGGCCTGCTCTTCGCCGTGATCGGCGCGCTCCTTGCTCACTTCTGGTTCCTCCGGTCGCTGCCGCTCGTGGACGCGCTCGCGCTCGCGATCGTCGCGGGCGGCCTCGGTCAGGCGGGAGACCTCGGGGAGTCCCTGTTCAAGCGCTCCTTCGGGATCAAGGACTCTGGCGGGATCGTGCCCGGCCACGGCGGCATCCTCGACCGCGTCGATGCCCTGCTCGTGACCGGGACCATCACGTATCTGTATGTCCTGTGGTCGAGGCCCTGAACGGCGTCGCGCGCGGCGCGCCGTGCGCCGTGCGTCATCCAAGAACCGCGCATCCATCGATGCGCGACACCCACATCGCACGCACGCGCCGCGGCCTCGCCCCCGACGCGGCTCTCCTGCCGTCAACGCGGCGCCTCCTCGCACACTGGCAGCCTGACGCATCGCCCCGCCCGTCCGGAGCCGCGATGACGCATCGCATGGTTGCGCCCGACGTTGAACGGAACGGCTCAGCGCACTAGAAAGTTACATAGCCATGGAAGAACAGCTCAGCACCAAGACCACGACTTCGCCTGTGGGCGTCCCTGCTGCTCCGAGCCACAGGCACAAATACGAGTTCTTCAAAGTCGTCCAGGGTTATCTCGACGAGGCTGCCCGGCTGATCGAGCTGCCGGGTTACATCACCACGATCCTGAGCCAGCCGAAGAACGAGATCATCGTCAATTTCCCTGTACGGATGGATGACGGCAGCATCCGGCTCTTCAAGGGTTACAGGATCCAGCACAACAACCTCCTCGGGCCGTTCAAGGGGGGCATTCGATACCATGAGACGGTATCGCTCGATGACCTCAAGGCGCTGGCCGCGATGATGACGTGGAAGTGCGCGCTCATGAACCTGCCGCTCGGCGGCGGAAAGGGGGGAATCAAGTTCAACCCGAACGAGGTGTCGCGCGCCGAGCTCCAGCGGATCACCCGCCGCTTCTTCCATGCGCTCGGCGGAAACATCGGCCCGGAGACGGACATCCCGGCTCCCGACATGGGCACCGACGCGAAGACCATGGCCTGGGCCATGGACACGTACATGAACACCGTCGGCCAGCTCTTCAAGCAGGCTGTGAAGGGCGTCGTGACGGGCAAGCCGGTGGCGTCGGGCGGCACGTACGGCCGCGAGAAGGCGACGGGCCAGGGGGTCGTCCACTGCATCACCGAGTGGGCCGAGGACAACGACGTGAACCTCGGCGGCGCGACGCTGCTCGTGCAGGGCTTCGGCAACGTCGGCTCGAACACGGCCGTGCTCCTGTCGAAGCTCGGCGCCTCGACCGTCGCCGTCGGCGATCACACGGGGTATCTCTACAATCCGGAAGGGTTCAATCCGCACAAGCTGCAGGATTACGTGAAGAAGAACCGCTCGATCGCGGGCTACCCTGCCGGCAAGCCGATCAGCCGAGAGGAGTTCTTCCGGCTCAAGGCGGACATCTTCATCCCGGCGGCCCTGGAGAACCAGGTCGGCGTGGAGGAGGCGAGCTGGCTGCAGGTCCGCCTCGTGGCCGAGGGCGCGAACGGGCCGTGCACGCCCGAGGGGGAGAAGATCCTCCTGGAGCGCGGGATCCATATCCTGCCCGACATCCTCGCCAACTCGGGCGGCGTCACGGTGAGCTACTACGAGTGGGTGCAGAACAAGCGCTCGGAGACATGGACGCTCGAGGAGGTCGACTCCCGCCTCGAGAAGGCCATGAAGCGTGCTTACCGCGAGGTGACCGAGCTGGCGCGGCAGAAGAAGTGCACGCTGCGCCTCGCCGCCTATGCCGTGGCGCTGCAGCGGCTCGCCGCTGTGTATGGCGAGCGCGAGATCTTCCCGTGAGATCGCTTATCCGCGCTCCTCTGGCCCGCCGTCCGTCCGCGACGGCGGGGCACTAGATCTTGGCCCGACCTGCCCCGCCCCCCACCCCTGCCCCGCCCCCCACCCCTGCCCCGCCCCCCGCCCTCGGCGCGCGCGTGATCTCGGCCGCCCGGCCGGCGACGCGGAGCGCGGTGCCCTGGACGGCGTGTTTGTATTTGACGTAGCCGAGCGCGAGCAGCCCTGTCCCGCGCGGATCCTCGACCTGGCTCGTGACGGCGCCGACGGCCGCGCCGTCGGGCAGCGCGATCTCCGCGCCCGCGGGCACGCCGCCCTCCCCCTCGACGGCGAGCTGCACGAGCCGCTTCTTGGCGTGGCCGCGCGCCTGGAGCATGAACACCGTCTCCTGCCCCAGGTAGCACCCCTTGCTGAACGAGACGGCGCGCTCCTCGATCGAGGCCTCCTGCGGGAAGTTCTGGTCGTCGAAGTCGACCCCGAACCGCGGCACGTTGTTCTCGACCCGGAGCACCTCCCACGCCGCCGCCGTCACCGGCAGGACAGCGCGGGCCTCGCCCCCGGCGAGGAGCGCCTCGAGGACGGCGCCCTCGGCCTGCCGGGGCGCCACGAGCAGCGCGCCCCCGAGGCCGGTCCAGTCGACGATCGCGGCCTCGGCGCCGGCCGCGCGCCCGGCCGCCGCGAGATCGGCGGACCGCGGGCCGTGGGCGAAGACCCAGGCGTGCTCGCCGGAGGCGTCCTGGACCTCGGCGTCCTCCATGATGAGGTGGCGGTCGAAGAGCTCGCGGAGCTGCTCGACGCGCTCCCGCAGCGCGCCGACGTAGATGCGATCGGCCGCGATCACGATCCACACCTCGGCGAAGATCTTCCCGGTCTTCCCCACGTTGAGCCCGTACGCGCCGCCCGCGGGAGGCGCGGCCTTCGCCCCGGCGGGCAGCGGCTTCTGCGGCGCGAGATCGCAGGTGACCAGGCCGTTCAACCAGGTCTGCCGGTCCGAGCCGGTGACGATCAGCGTCCCGAGCTCGGGCATGGCCTGCACGAGCGCCCCTTCGCGGAGCGCGCGCCGCCGCTCTTCCAGTCCGTGAGCGTTGCTCATCGAGGCCGGATCGTGGAGGAGGGAGCCCGCGCCGTCGAGGGGCGGCCCGAACTTTCAGCGCTCAGGGATCGACCTCGGCGACGAGCGCCGGGAACTCGGCCGACTTGTGGACGCCCGGCGGGACGATCGCCGCGTCGACGTGGCCCACGAGGCGGCGGAGCGCGTCGGCGTCGGCCGAGGGCACCTCGGCGACGACGGTGAGCGCCCTCGGGAGCGACGCCACGGCCTCGATCACCGCGTCCGCCGACGCGCACCGGAGCAGGACCGCGCGCGCGCCGACCTTCGCGGCGGCCTCGGCCCCCTCCTTGCTCTCCGCCAGCGCGAGCGGGAGCATACGCATCGTCCTCGCCCCCTTCGCGAGGCGGTCCCAGTCGTCGAGCGGCAGCGTCGCGTCGATGCAGACCCCGTCCGCCTCGTGGTAGCGCGCCGCGAGCGCGCCGTCGCGATCGCCCACCCGCGACAGGCAGAGCGACGGCACCGTCCTCGTCGCCCGCGCGGCCCCCTGCATGGCGGGCCCCGCCTCGGCGAACGCGAGCGCGGAGATGTTGAGCTCATGCAGCCGCGCCGCGTCCTCCGCGGGCGCCTCCGAGCCAACGAGCCCGACAAGAGCCATGTTCTTCCTGCGGGTGGAGATCACCTGGAGAAGATCGCGTGTGGACGGGACGATCGATCCTGCATCGAAATCCTGCATGGGGAGGGCCGGTAGACGAGACGAACGCGCGGGTCAAGCAAGGGATCGCTCTGGGTCCTCGAGCGCGGGTCGGGAATCCGTGGCTGGGACGTCCTGCACGCGCATCCACACGGCGGTCTGATCGCCCTCGTAGCAGACGCTGCCTTCGTGACGGAACTCGAACGAATAGCGGATCATGTGCCGCTTGACGCCGAGCCGGGAGCGCGTCGCCACGCACGTCGCCTCGATGGGCGCGCCCGGCTGGACCAGCTTGCGAAAGACCACCCGGTGAATGTTGGTGCCATAACCGATCCAGCCCTCGCGGTGGCGCAGCCCGAGCAGGTGGTAGGCGTGCACGAAGCCGAGCATCCCCGTCGCGTGCACCATGATGCCGCCGGCAATGTGGCGCGGGTGCAGCAACGGATGCGCCCGCTGCGCGTCGACGAGCGGCATCGGCCTGTCGGTCGGCATACGACAGCGCACGAGGCTCTTCTCGGCGTCCACCTCGAGGAGCTCGTCGAAGAAGAGCACCGAGGGGTCGTAAGGGAGGTCCGCGAGGAACTCGGCATCGAACGGACCGAGCTTCACAGGAAGGGGCCCGCCGCTCGCCGCGCCGGGTGCAGAGGTCGTCATCGGTTGGCTCTGGGATCCCGAATCCCCCGGGCCGGCTCCTAGCAGCGGCCGATCGCGTGGGCAACGCCGACCAGCGCCTCGTGCCGCGCGCCGCTGGGCCGGCGGGCTCGGCAAAGCCCGCCGGCGGGCTCAGCGCAGCGCAGCACGTGCTCGTGCTCGTGCTCGTGCTCGTGCTCGTGTACGTGCGCGTGCGCGTGCGCGTGCGCGACGCCCGTGCGCGACGCCCGCGCGCACAGGCGTCCTTATTTGACGCGTTGCCCGACGTCGCGTAATCCACTCGACCATGTCAGGCAGTCGTGGACCTCGCGGGCCTGCGGCGCTCGCGCTCAGCGGGTCGCTCCTGGGGCTCGCGTTCAGCGCCTCATCGACGTTCGATTACATCCGGCACCTCGACCGGCAGGTCCACGACCTGCACTGCAGCTTCGTCCCGGGCCTCGGCGCGCAGGCGGGCGCCGACACCGCGTGCCGCGTGGCCATGTACAGCCCCTACTCCGCCCTGTTCCGCGAGAGCTTCTGGGGCGGTATCCCCATCTCGCTGTTCGCCCTCGGGGCTTTCGCGTTCTTCGCGGCGTTCGCGCTCTATGTGCTGCTCTCGGCCCAGCACGCGCCGCGGCGCGCGGCGCACTTCCTGTTCGTCGCGGGCCTCACGCCGCTCGCCGTGTCGCTCCTGATGGCGACCATCTCGGCGGTGCGCCTCGGGGTGTTCTGCAAGACGTGCGTCGGCATGTACGTCTCGTCGGCGCTGCTCGCGGCCGGCGGCGTCTGGGCGTTCCTCGAGGACCGCAGGGCGGCCCGCGCCGCGGCCTGGTCCAGCGCGGCGCCGCGCGCGCCCTCGTCGGCAGGCGCGGTCGGGGTGGGGCCCACCGTGCCCGGGGCGCCCCTCGGGGTCGACGGGCCGGGCGGCGCCGCCGCGGCGCCCGCCGGCCCCCCGCGCCGGGTGGGCTCGCTGCTGCTCCTGCCGGGGTGGCTCGTCGCGCTCGCCGTGTGCACGGTGACGCCGGCGCTGCTCTACGCGAGCGCGCTGCCGAGCTACGCGAGCTACATGACCGGCTGCGGCAAGCTCGAGAAGCCGACCGAGCCGAACGGGGCGCTGCTCCACGTGACGCGCCCGGGCGCGGTGCAGCCGGCGACCCTCTTCGTCGATCCGCTCTGCCCGACCTGCAAGGCGTTCCACCAGCGGCTCGTGTCCGAGGGGGTGTGGGAGAAGCTCGACACGACGCTGGTGCTCTTCCCGCTGGACAGCGAGTGCAACTGGATGCTCGACCGGCCGGTGCACCCGGGCTCGTGCCTCCTCTCGAAGGCCATCCTGTGCAGCGATCACCGGGCGATGGATGTGCTCGAGTGGGCCTACGACAACCAGGAGACGCTGCTCGAGGGCGCGAAGGCGGGCGCGGGCACCGCCAACGTGCAGGCGGCGATCCGGCAGCGCTGGCCGGGGCTCGACGCGTGCATGGACTCGAAGGAGACGGCGCTGCGGCTGAACCGTATGCTCCGCTACATCGTGGACAACAAGCTCCCTGTCTCGACGCCACAGATGTTCCTGGGCACGACGCGGCTCTGCGACGAAGATACGGACATCGGGATGTCGTACGCGATAAGGCAGCTCGCGCCGGCGCTCCGGACGAAGTGAGGAGATCATGAGAGGCGCAGGGATCATCGGGATCGTGGCCGGGTGCGCGCTTCTTGTCGCGTCCGGGGTGACGGTGCACAGCGAGGTGCAGGCCGCGTCGCAGCGCCTGAAGACGGGTGTGGCCGCGGCGGTGAAGCCGGCCGTGGCCATCGCCAACGACGCCGAGGCGCCGTATTGCACGCCCGCGTTCAAGACGGTGCTGCAGCGGGTGCTCAACGCGTGCGGCCTCGTCGGTGCGGAGGCGCGGCGCGGGTGCCAGCCGGCCGACGTGAAGACGCTCGCGTCGATCAGCGACGACGACTTCAACGCGCTCTTCACGCCGCTGAGGCAGCGCGGCGGGGTCGTGATGTTCGACGACGGCTCGGAGAAGCTCGACGACGACGCCAAGAAGATGATCGAGGAGATGTGGCTCGATCGGCGCGGCGCCCGCTATTTCTTCATCGTCGCTCGCGCGTCGAAGACGGGGACGCCGGAGTTCAACCGGACGCTGTCGCACAAGCGCGCGAACAGCGCGTTCTTCGACATCTCCGACAAGTTCAAGGAGCAGGACCTGGACAAGAAGGTCGGGATGCTGTGGCTCGGGAACGAGTTCGCGCAGCTCGGCGCGGAATACTGCCAATGGAACGTCTCGCGCAAGAACAAGGCATGTACGGCCGAGGCCATCAACCGGAGCGCGTTCGTCTCGTGGGTGGACTGTCAGCTGTGAGCCCCGCGAGGAAGAGCGGCGCCCTCCGGGGCGCCTTCGCGGCCCTCGCCGTGGCCGCGGGGCTCGCGGGCGGGTGCGACGCGGACAGGAAGGCCGATCTGCCGCCGCCCCCGACGCCCGGCCAGGGGCGGAGCAACGCGGTGACGGCGCCGGGGGCCGCGGCGCCCGCGAGCGCCACGGCGCCGGCGAGCGCCACGGCGGCGGCGCCGGCCGCGCCGCGGCTCCTGTGCGCGGGGCAGTCTCCGCGGCCTGCGCCCTCGGCGGGCGGGCTCACGGCGGTCGCCGCCAGCGGCGCGGAGAAGCTGCCGGCGAACATCGGGTTCGGCGTCGGCAAGTGGGTGTGGGTGAACTTCTGGGCGGCGTGGTGCAAGCCGTGCCTGGAGGAGATGCCTCGGCTGCTCGGGTGGCAGCAGAAGCTGCGGGCGGCCGGCGTGCTCGTCGACCTGGCGTTCATCTCGATCGACGACGACGAGCGGCAGCTGTCGCGGTTCCTGGAGGCGCAGCCGGGCACGGGGGTGCGCGCCTCGTACTGGCTGCCCGACGGGCCCCAGCGGGCCGGGTGGCTGCGGGCGCTCGGCGTGAAGGAGACGACCGAGCTGCCGATCCACGCCATCGCGGCGCCGAGCGGGCAGGTGACGTGCGTGATCCAGGGCGCCGTCGAGGACAGCGACTATCCGACGATCGCGGCGCTCCTGGGGTCGAAGAAGCCGTAGGCGGGGGCGCTCCTCGAGGCGCGCCGTCGCAAAGCGGCGCTCGGCTTGAGTGGAGGTCGCGGTCGAACCTATCGTCGCGGGAGCGCCCTCGTGAAAACCTCCCTGCTGAGACGCCGGTTCGCCTTCCTCTTTCGTCTGTCCTCGCTTGTCGCGTCGACGGCGCTCCTCTTCGCGAGCTGCAACGGCGGCGACGGCGGCGCCCCGCGGCCAGGGTCGGGCGATCCCTGCGAGAGCGCGCAGGACTGCGCGGACGGCGTCCCCTGTACGATCGACCGCTGCGTCAGCGGCCGGTGCGCGTCGGAGGCGGACGACACCCGCTGTCCGGGCGGGCGCTGTGATCGGGCGAGGGGCGCCTGCGTCAACGACAAGGCGTGCGCGACGCCGGCCGACTGCGCGGACACGGATCCGTGCACCCAGGAAGAGCGCTGCAACGAGTCGCTCCGGCAGTGCGTCTTCGAGGGGCTGGACGGCGACGGGGACGACGCGCTGCCCTTGATCTGCGGCGGCGCGGACTGCGACGACGACGATCCGCGCAACGCCCCGACGCTCGCCGAGCTGTGCGACGGCGCCGACAACAACTGCGACGGCACGGCCGACGAGGGCGAGGGCCGCGCCCTCTGCGGCGCCGACGGCGCGCGCTGCGTCAGCGGGCGCTGCGAGTGCCCGGCCGGGCAGGGCTACTGTCCGCTCGAGTCCGCCACGGGGTTCCACTGCATCGACGTGCAGTCCGATCCGGAGAACTGCGGCGCCTGCGGGGCGTCGTGCCCCGCGGACACGACCTGCGTGGGCGGGCAGTGCACGTGCGCGGACGGCCTCGCGCTGTGCGGGTCCACGTGCGTCGACCTCGCCGAGGACGAGCGCCACTGCGGCGCGTGCGGCGAGGCCTGCGGCGAGGGGGACTGCATCGACGGCGTCTGCACGGCGTGCGGCGGGGTCGGCGAGCCCTGCTGCGACGGCGCGAGCTGCCGGGACGTCCTCAGCGAGTGCGGGGAGGACGGCACGTGCGCCGTGAAGGCGTGCGCGGAGCCGATCGAGGCGCTGCCGGACACCCACCTCCCGCGGTGCTCGGCCGACACGGAGCCGTGCATCGACGCGTGCACGGTGAGCTCGTGTGTCGACGACTGCTTCGATGCGGACACCACGGCTCCCCGCTCGTACCGCGGTGTGTCGTTCGACTGCGCCGGCTGCGTCGACCATCAGATCCAGGCCTGCACGTCGCGGATGTGCCAGCGGAGCCTGGCCGTGGCGTCTTGCTGCGTCGTGGAGCGCTGCCGCGGGGTCATCGACAAAGTGTGCGAGGACCAATGCGGCGAGGAGCTCGACGCGTTTTATGACTGCTCCGACACGACGGAGTGCGGCTTCTTCCTAGTGGCGGACGAGCCGCTCTCCTGCTTCCCCTGAGGCGCCCTCGTGCGCGAGCAGCCACCGCTTGCGCTCGATGCCGCCCGCGTAGCCCGTGAGGTCGCCGCGGGCGCCCACGACGCGGTGGCAGGGGATGATCAGGCAGACCGGGTTCCTGCCGTTCGCCAGGCCCACCGCGCGGGACGCCGACGGCTGCCCGAGGGACGCCGCGACCTCGCCGTAGGAGCGCGTCGCGCCGGGAGGAATGCGCTGGACCTCCGCCCAGACGCGGCGCTGGAACGGCGTGCCGCCGGGCTCGACCGGGATGCCTGAGAGCGCGCCGAGATCGCCGCGCCAGTAGGCCCTCAGCCGGCCGGACAGGCCGTACGGATCCGCGGCGCTGCGCAGCGTGACCGCGCCGTAGCGCGCCTCCAGCAACATGCGAAGGCGGGGCGCGCAGTCCGCGAAATCGAGCCCGTGGACCGCGCCGCCGCCGGCCGCGAGCAGCATGACCCCGACCGGCGACTCGACCTCATCCAGCAAGAGATCCATTCGACACCTCCGTCTCCGCGGGCCGCGCGCCCTGCGCGTCCGCCGTCCACAACAGCACCGCGGCGTAGGCCCGCCACGGGCGCCACGCCTCCGCCATGGCCGCGAGATCCGCGCCGGAGACGCCGCCGAGCGCGCGCCGCAGGCCGAGATCCGTGGCTGGGAACGCGTCCGGCTCGCGCAGCGCGCGCATCGCGATGTAGTGCGCGGTCCACGCGCCGACGCCCGGGACCGCGCAGAGCGCGCGCACCGTCTCCTCCAGGCCGCGCGAGGCGTCGAGCGCGACCTCGCCGGAGGCCACGCGCGCCGCGAGCGCCGTGATCGTCGCGGCGCGGGCGCGCGGCAGGCCGAGATCCGTCAGATCGGCCGCGGCGAGCGCCTCGGGCGCCGGGAAGACGAAGCGGAGCCCCTCGGCGCCCTCGGGCAGGCCTCCGCGGACAGCGAGCGGCTCGCCGTGCCGCTCGACGAGGCGCCCCGCGAGCTGCGTCGCGGCGCGGACGCTCACCTGCTGGCCCAGGATCGCCCGCACCGCGAGCTCGAAGCCGTCCCACGCGCCCGGCACGCGCACGCCCGGCATCGCGAGGACCCGGGGGGCGAGCCGCGGATCAACGCCCAACCGCGCTGCGATCGCCTGCGGATCGGCGCCGAGATCGAAGAGCCGCCGCAGGCGCTCCACCACACGGATGAGCCCCTCCGTGCAAGGCAACCACAGCCGGGCGACCAGGCAAGCCTCGCCGGGCGCAGGCCGCACCTCGACGACGCCGTGCCCGCCGGCGACGCGCACCGTGCGGCGGTATGCGCCGTGCTCGGCCGCCTCCACGCCGGGGATCGCGCGCGCACCAAGGAAGCCCGCGAGGGCGTCCCAGTCGAACGGTGGGCGGAACGGGAGGCGCAGCGCGATCTCCGGGACGCTGCGATCCGCTCGCGCCGCTCCCCCACCCCGCCGCGTCGCCACGGCGCGCAGTTCACGCGGCGCACGCTCGTACGCCGCGCGGATCGCATCGTTGAAGCGGCGGACGCTCGAGAATCCCGACGAGAGCGCCACCTCCGTCATGGAGAGCGCGGTCTCGTCGAGGAGCTTCTTCGCGAACAGAAGGCGCCGGGTCTGAGCCACCGCGAGCGGGGAGGCGCCGACGTACCGTTGGAAGAGCCGCCGCAGGTGGCGCTCCCCCACGCCGAGGCGCGCCCCGAGGGCCGAAGCATCGGCCTCGTCGAGCGCGCCCTCCGCGATGAGGCGGAGCGCGCGGGAGACCGTAGCCGAGGCGCCCAGCCAGGCCGGCGTCCCCGGTGACGCCTCGGGGCGGCAGCGCAGGCACGGACGGAAGCCAGCTTCCTGCGCCGCGGCCGCGGTCGCGAAGAACCGGCAGCTCGCCCGCATCGGCGTCCGCGCCGGGCAGACGGGGCGGCAGTAGATGCCCGTCGATCGCACCCCCGTGAAGAATCGGCCGTCGAAGCGCGCATCGCGGGTGCGGAGCGCTCGGTAGCAGACGTCGTCGTCGAGCTGCATGCTCCGTGGGAACTAGCCCGGCGACCGGCGCGCGGCTGGCCATTTTCGGACGCGGTCGCCCGGCCATCCAGCACAGGCCCGGAGGGAGAGGCCCGACCCGCGAAGGCTTTGCGCGCCGAGAGGCCCAAGGGTATCGTAGTCGCGTTTGGAGCATGCCCGCATGCAAGCTGCTACCCTGAGCTCCGCGTCGTTCTCCTCCCTCGACGATCTGCCGGACGTGCGGGCACTGTGTGAGTCGTTCCCCGCAGTCATGCTCTATGGCAGCGTCGCGCGAGGCGACGCCGGGGGCGTCTCCGATGTTGACCTCTTGGCTCTCGATGAGCGCCCGCGCGCCGCGATCGAGAGCGGCAGGTTGTCGGTGACGGTGTATACCGAGGAGCACCTGCGCGAGCTGGCCACACGTGGCAGCTTGTTCGTTCTCCATTTGCGCACGGAGGGGCGTGTGCTCCGAGATCGCACCGGAGCCTTACGGAGCGCTCTCGGAGCGTGGCATGAGCCTGACTATGCCCGAGTGCTGGAGGGCGTGCGCGCGGCTTCTGCCGTGCTCGACGTCCCGCAGGAGCAGCGGGCCCGCTGCCCGACGGCGTTCCTGCGCGTTGCGCTCTTCATCCTGCGCTCGCTGCTCTATTTGCGCTGCGCGTCGCAGGGACGCCCAGCGTTCGCCATGCGGCAGGTTGCGTCAATACTCGGCGACGGACGGATCCCCGCGCTCTTCGAGCGCTCTCAATCCCCTACGACAGCGGAGATGCGCTGGAAGCAGGCGCTCGTCCTGCTCGACGAACATCTCGGCGGCCGTGCGAAGAACGCCTTCGGGAGCCTCGAGGCCCTGGCCGTGAGCTGGCACCGTCGCTTCCCGATGGCGTCCGACCTCGCCGTCCGTCTGCTCATGGATGGCGGGACGATCGAGTACGCTCTTGCGCCTTCAGACTGGGTCGCGCCGTGAAGCCGCTGGCCGTGATCGGTGACGTGCATGGCGACGCGCGCAGGCTTCGGGAGATGCTCGATCGGCTGGAGCCGTCCGAGCGCACCATGGTATTTGTCGGCGACTACGTCGACGGGGCTCCGCACAGCGCCGAGGTCGTCGAGGAGCTCATCTGTCGATCGAAGCGCGAGCCGAGGCGGTACCACTTCTTGGCCGGCAATCACGATCTCGCTCTGTTGAGGTACCTCCGCGGCGGGGACTTTGCGGCTTTCGCAAAGCTGGGCGGCGTCTCGACGCTGCACTCCTATCTGGGCGAAACGCGAGGCGACGTACACCATGCGTTCATTCGCGCATTTCCGCCCGAGCACAGAGATTTCTTTGAGCGACTGAATGCGTGCTGGGAAGAGGAGGAGGTCTTGATTGCTCACGCCGGCTTCGATCCGGAGCGCCCAGAAATCCGTTCGCGAGATGCGCTCGCCCATGGCGCCGGCTCACGCATCTTCATGGCCGAGAGATTTCCAAGGCCGCTCGTCGTATGTGGGCACTACCCCCAGGCGCGCGGCGAGCCCTATCAAAGCACCAATCTAATCTGCATCGATACGGGCTGCGGCATGGCCGATGGTCCGCTAACGGCGCTCCTTCTACCGGAGCGCACCTTCATCGCAGTGTAAGAGCGCAGGAAACAACGATGGATCGCACGTTCGACTCAATCATCAACGAGCTGAGGAGCCTGCGAGACACAGGATCGCTCATCTACGCGATCCACTACGCCTGCGAGGATTTTTACGAGGTTCGCGACAAGCCGCCGAGCATATCCGCGATCGCACTTGAAGGCGTGAATTCCGGCGAAGTCATCGTCTACTCTGTAATAGACCGCTCCTCCGAAAGCACAGAACGAGAGAAATACGTACTAAACAACTATTTCTCCTTTTTGCAGAAACATGCCGACGCCAGGCTAGTCCACTGGAACATGAATTCCGCCGACTTCGGCTTCCGTGCACTCGCCAACCGCTATGCCTACCTCTTTAGCGAAGAAGCTCCGTCGCACCACTCCGATCATCGGAAGATCGATCTCGATGACGTCGTTACGCTCGGCTACGGCCACGACTTTGCCGATCATCCGAAGCTCAAGAGCATCGGCCTCCTGAACGGATTCCACTTTCGCCACTTTCTAACGGGGGCGGAGGAGGCCGATCGGTTCAAGAAAGATTTGCACGGTGACATTCGAAGATCTGTAACGGAGAAGACGTCGCTCATCGCGCGGCTCACGCGGCTCTTGCTGGATGGAACGCTGGAGACCAAGCACTCCGGCCAGAGGTTAGACTTCGCAGGTTCCAGCCTGGACTCCGTCAAGGTCGTGCTCACCGTCGGGGAGCGCTTTCGCGAGGTGCGTCGGCAGCTGAAACGCCGTCACGGCAACCGACACACACTGGAGGTCAACGACGAGTACGACGCCCAGGATCTGATCCACTCGCTACTGCGCTTATTCTTCGACGACGTACGCAGAGAAGAGTGGACCCCCAGCTATGCGGGAAGCGCTTCACGAATCGACTTCGTATTACCTCGCTATCGGCTGGCAATCGAGCTAAAGCACGCCGGCAAATCGCTCTCTACCAAGGACCTCGGAGAGCAACTCATCGTGGATGCAAACAAGTACAAGAAGCACACAGACGTGCGACATCTCGTATGTCTCGTATTCGACGAGAACGGGTCGTTCGAGAACCCGAGGGGCGTCGAGAGCGATCTCGGTCGTGCCCATGACGGGCTAGCGGTCACGGTACGAATTTACGATCACTGAGAGCGATGGCTGTGCTCGCGGACGCGAGCGTCACGGTCCGGCTCATCTCGATCGTCAGCCTGACACGGCCGTGCGCGTGGCGGGCTCGCCTGCTCCACCTGGTAAGCTCAGCGCGAAGTATGAATTTTTTCGAGACGATCGCCGCCATGGGGCACGAGCAGGTGCTGTTCTGCGCGGACGAGCCCGCCGGATACCGCGCGATCATCGCGATCCACAGCACCGCGCTGGGCCCGGCGCTCGGCGGGACGCGGCTCCTCGGGTACGCGAGCGACGAGGAGGCGCTCGTGGACGCGCTGCGCCTGTCGCGCGGCATGACCTACAAGAACGCGCTCGCCGGGATGGACGTCGGCGGCGGCAAGGCGGTCGTCCTCCGCGGCGGCGCGGAGCCGCTCGACCGGGAGCGGCTGTTCCGCGCGCACGGGCGCTTCATCGAGCGCCTCGGCGGCAGGTTCATCACGGGCGAGGACGTGGGCACCACCCCCGCGGACATGGAGCTCATCCGGCGCGAGACGCGCCACGTGAAGGGCCTCGCCGGCGAGGGCGGCGACCCGTCGCCGTGGACCGCGCGGGGCGTGCTCCGCGCGATCCAGGCCGGGGCCCGCCACCGGTGGGGCAGCGACGAGCTCGCGGGCCGGACCGTCGCGCTCCAGGGCTGCGGCAGCGTCGGCGGCCGGCTCGCGGCCGAGCTCCACCGGTTGGGCGCGCGGCTGCTCGTCGCGGACGTCGACCCGGATCGCGCCCGCCACGTCGCCGCCGCGCTCGGCGCCACGGTGGTGCCGCCGGGCGCGATCACCTCGGCCCAGGCCGACATCTTCGCCCCGTGCGCGCTCGGCGGCGTCCTCGACGACCGCGCCGTGCAGGAGCTGAGGGCCGAGATCGTCGCGGGCGCGGCCAACAACCAGCTCCTCGAGCCGCGCCACGGCGACGCGCTCGCCGCGCGCGGCGTCGTCTACGTCCCCGACGTCGTGGCCAACGCAGGCGGCGTGCTGAGCGGCGGCGCGGATCTCTTCGGCTGGTCCCGCGCCGAGGTCCACCGGCGCGTCCAGGCGATCTACGACACGGTCCTCAGGGTCCTCGAGATGGCGGCGAGCGACGGCGTCTCGCCCCAGCTCGCCGCCGAGCGGCTTGCCGAGTCGCGCCTGCGGGAGCGCGCCGCGGCGGGGTGAGCGCTACCGCGTCAGCGCCCCTGGCCCGGGCGCCGGCTCGGCGGCGGGGCCGTTCTTCAGCGCCTTCACCGCCTCGACCATCAGCGACACCGCGAGCCCGATCAGCGCGAGCCCCACGACGCCGTTCAGCGTCGTCGCGTTCAGCGCGAGCCCCTCGGTCCGCACGGCGGCGAACGCGGTCCGCACCTGGAGGATGAGGGCCCACACCGTGATCGTCATGACGAACACCATCGGGATCGCCGTGTACCAGATGCGCCGCTTCTCGCGGTGCAGCCAGACGGTGACCGCGAGGAGCGTCAGCGCCGCGAGCAGCTGGTTGCTCGTGCCGAACAGCGTCCAGAAGTCGAGGTACGCGGGCCGCACGCCGGGCGCGGGCGGGCGCGCGGTCATGATGAACAGCGTGGGCGGCGCCAGCGAGATCGCCGTCGCGGCCGCGGACACCACGCGCCCCTTCCAGTTGAAGAGCTCCTGGAGGATGTAGCGGCTGAGGCGCGTCGAGACGTCGAGCGTGTCGAACACGAAGGTGGAGAACGCCATGGCGCCGAACGTCGCGGCGAACAGGAAGTGCTCCTTGCCGATGATGACGGTGAGGAACTTGCCGATCCCGTCGCCGTAGATCTTGCCCGGCCCGCCCAGCTTCGTCCCCTGCGCCACGATGACGAGCGTCGCGAGCGCGATCAGCGCGACGAACGCCTCGGCCAGCATCGCGCCGTAGCCCACCGGGTGGGTGTGCGTCTCCTTCGAGATCTGCTTCGACGTCGTCCCCGAGCAGACGAGCCCGTGGAAGCCCGAGCAGGCGCCGCAGGCGATGGTGACGAACAGGAACGGGAAGAGCATGCCGGTCGCGCCGCCGGCGTTGAACGTGGTGAACGCGGGCTGGCGCAGCTCGAACTCCCCCGGGTAACGGAGGTTCCCGAAGAAGATCCCGATCACGCCGACCGCGAGCGCGATGTAGAGGACGAACCCACCCAGGTAGCCGCGCGGCTGGAGGAGCAGCCAGACCGGCAGGAGCGAGGCGATGAGGCAGTAGACGAGGATGATGAGGCCGAACGCGCGCTGCGGGTTGTCGAGCGGCAGGACGAACGCCGTCGAGATCTTCGTGCCGAGCCAGACGACGCCGAGCGTTGCGGGCACGAAGAGGAGCGTGGTGAGCCAGAGCGGCGGCTTGAGGTACCGCTCGACGACGCCCATGACGATGGAGAGGCCGAGGTAGGCGGCGCTCGCCGCGGCGACGGCGCCGCCGGGGTTGAACTGGAACGTACCGCCCTCGAACTCCTCGGTCTTGCCGACGAAGGTGCTCGCCGTGATGTCCGTGAAGGCGACGATCACGTAGGACAGCGCGAGCCAGATGAAGATCATCATCGACAGCCAGGCGCGCCGGCCGATGTGCCGCTTCGCGATCTCGGCGACGCTCTCCGCCTCGTGGCGGACGCTCGCGATGAGCGCGGAGAAGTCGTGCACCGCGCCGATGAACACGACGCCGATGGCGATCCAGAGGATGCACGGGAGCCACCCGAACGCCTGGCCGGCGAGGATGGGGCCCGCGATCGGCCCGGCGGCGGCGATGGCGCTGAAGTGCTGCCCGAAGAGGTAGAACGGCTTCGTGGGGACGTAGTCCTCGCCGTCGTTCACCTTCACCGCGGGCGTCACGGCGCCGTCGTCGAGCGCGTAGTTGCGCGCGACGATCCGCCCGTAAAAACGGTAGCCAAGGCACAGCACGACGATGACGGTCAGGGCGAGCAGCGGCAGCACGCGGCGGAGTATAAGGCCATCCGCGGGCGACAGTGATCCGGCAAACGAAGGGGAAGGGCGGCGGTAGGTCGCCGGACGGGCGCAGGCCCCCGCCCATCACGGCGCCAGAGCCCGAGGGTGCCGGTCCGGAGAAGCCCCCTTCGGAGACGCGCGGGTCTCAGCGGCTGGCGTTCATCGTGTCCCAGTAGCTGTGCAGGCCGTGGAGGTTGTTCCCGCCGTCGACGAACACCGTATCGCCGGTGATCCAGCGCGCCTCCTCGCTGCAGAGGAACGAGACCACGGGCGCCACGTCGGTCGTCTCCCCGATCCGACCGAGCGGCGTGCGCTCGAGGAACCTCTGGGCGCTGAGCCCCGCCGTGAATCCGATGCCGTCGACGAGCGGCGTCCGGATGAGCCCCGGCGCCACCACGTTCACCCGGATGCCGTGGCGCCCGAGCTCGGACGCGGCCACCTTGGTGAGCTGCGCGAGGGCCGCCTTGGAGGCGCAGTAATGCGACATGCCGTCGGTCGCCAGCACCTGGTTGATGGAGCTGATGTTGACGAAGGCGCCCGGCTGCTTCGCGGCGATGAGGCCGCGGGCGACCGCCTTCATGAAGAGGAAGGGGCCCTTCAGGTTGGTGTCGAGGACGCTGTCGAAATCCTCCTCCGGCAGGTCCGTCAGGAGCGCGAGCGTGGCGATCCCCGCGTTGTTCACGAGGATCCCCGGCAATCCGAACGCCGACGTCGCCGCCTCGACGGCGCGCGACACGTCCTCGGCGCGGGACGCGTCGCCCAGGAAGGGCAGCGCGCGCGCCGCGCCGTCGGCCGCGCGGTTCAGCTCCTCGGCCGCCGCCTCGACCTTCGCCGCCGTCCGGCCGAAGAGCAGCACGTTGCTGCCGCGACTCATGAGGTCTCTCGCGATCTCGCGACCGATCCCCTGACCACCCCCGGTGACAATTGCGCTCCTGGAAATAAGCTTCATCTCGACCTCCGTGAACGCGGAAAGCAGATCCGACGTCCTGGGTAGCCTAGAGGAAACTCGGCCAGCCGAGCGCCGATCTCGCTCAGGCCGTCAGCATCATCGGCGCGCGCACCTTCGCGGCGATCTCCTCGCCCCGGAGCCGCGCGACGAGCGCGAGCGCGAACGCCATGGCTGTGCCCGGCCCCTGGCTCGTGACGAGCAGCCCGTCCTCGACGACCGGGCTCGTGAGGAGCTCGCCGTGCGCCGACACCACGTCGTTCACGGACGGGTGGCACGCCATCCTGCGGCCCTGGAAGAGCCCGTGCGCCGCGAGCGCGATCGGCGCGGCGCAGATCGCCGCGACGATGCGGCCCGCCTGCGCCTGCGCGTGAAGGCGCTCCCCGACGGCCGGCGAGCTGGCCAGCCGGTCGGCCCCGCCCTTGCCGCCCGGGAGGACCACCACGTCGAAGTCGCCCGTCACCGCCGAGAGATCCGCGTCCGGCACGAGGCGCACGCCTCGGCTGCAGCGCACCGGGCCCGGGCCATCGAGCCCGGCGAGGACGACCTCGACCTCGGCGCGGCGCAGGACATCGACGATGATCGTCGTTTCCATCTCCTCGGCTCCCTCGGCAAGGATCACGAGCGCTCGCGGCGTCTTCATGAGCGCCGGCATGGGGCCGCGGGCCGCCGGATGCAAGCCGGACGCGAGCCGGAGGTGAACCGCGTAGAAACCGAGCGCTGCGCGGGCGCAGGCTGAGCGAGCGCATGCAAGCATATGCAAGCCGATGCAAGCAGATGCGAGCAGGTGCAAGCAGATGCGAGCAGATGCAAGCAGATGCAAGCAGATGCGAGCCGATGCAAGCGCGCGCGAGCTTGCGGGGGCGGGCGGCGCGGAAGCCCCTTTGCCTGGGCACGGCGACGCGCTAGGAGCGGGGCATGGCGGAGCCGTCCGACGATCCGTTTGGCCTCTCGGGGCAGACCATCGAGGGGAAGTACCGCGTCGCCGCCGTCATCGGCGACGGCGGGTTCGGCGTCGTCTACCGGGGGATGCACGAGGGCTTCGGCGAGCTCATCGCGATCAAGTGCCTGAAGCTGCCGGCCTCGCTCGACGCCTCGGAGCGCGACGCGCTGCTCGAGACGCTGCGAGGCGAGGGGCGGATCCTGCACCGGCTGTCGCGGGCCACCTCGGGCATCGTGCAGGCGCTCGACGTCGGCGCGTTCACCACCCAGGCCGGCGTGTGGGTGCCCTACCTGGTGCTGGAGTGGCTGGAGGGCCAGACGCTCGGGCAATACCTCCGGGAGCGGCGCGAGCGGGGCGAGGCCGGCATGTCGATCGCCGAGGCGATCCAGCTGCTCACCCCGGCCGCGCGCGCGCTCGCCGTCGCGCACGCGCACAAGGTCGCGCACCGGGACGTGAAGCCGGCGAACCTGTTCCTCACCCACGTCGGCGGGGCGCGGACGCTGAAGGTGCTCGATTTCGGCATCGCCAAGGTGCTGTCCGATCACCCGACGTTCACCGAGGCGCTCGCCGCGACCCGGCAGGGGCCGAGCGCGTTCACGCCGCGCTACGGCGCGCCCGAGCAGTTCAACAAGGCGCGCGGCGCGACGGGCCCGTGGACCGACGTGTTCGCGCTCGGGCTCATCTTCGTCGAGCTCGTGAGCGGCAGGCGCGCGCTCGAGGGGGACGACCCCACGCAGCTCTACGTCGCCTCCGCCGATCCGGCGGTGCGCCCCACGCTGCGCGCGCGCGGGCTCCCGGACGCGCCCGAGGCGATCGAGCGCGTGCTCGACAAGGCGCTCGCGATCGAGCCCAAGCACCGCTTCACGAGCGCAGGCGAGTTCTGGGACGCGCTCTCGGCCGCGGCGCACGGCGAGCGCGCGGGGTCCTTCGCGGGTCGCGGCGGTCCCTCCGGGGAGCACGCGGCGGGGCAGTCGACCGCGGAGTACGCGGCCGCGCAGGGGCTCGGCGTGGCCGTCGGGCCGAGCGAGCCGACGATGCTCGCCGACGCGCACGCGCCCGCCCCGGCGCGGCCTGCCATCGTCAAGGTGAGCCACGGCGCGAGCGGGCCGCAGGCCGCCGGCGCGACGGGCGGCGCGGCGCCTCGGGCGAGAGACGGGGGCGGCGCGCTGGCGACGGGGGGCTCCAGGACCGCGCAGGTCGAGGACTCCATGATCGAGACGGTCGCGCCCGCCAGCCCCCCTGCGGCCGGCGCGGCCCCGCACCCCGGCGCGGCCCCGCACCCCCAGGCCGCGGCGGGCGGACCGCTGCACGCCGCGCCGCCGGTCGCAGCGCCGCCGCAGCGCCGCAGCGCCGCGCGCGCGGCGCTTCCCTGGTTCGTGGCGGCGCTCGTGCTCGGCGGCGCCGGCGCGACGGCGTACGTCCTGACGCGGGCGCCCGACAAGAAGCCGGCGAAGGCGCCGGCCGCGCGCGCCACCGCGACGTCGTCCGCCGGGCGCGCCGCGACGGCCGCGGCGGGCGTGCCGGCGCCCGCCAGCGCGGCGCCGACCGCGAGCGCCTCCGCCGCGGCGCCTTCCGCCGAGCCCGCCGCGCCCGCGGCGCCGCCGGCGGACATGGTCTTCATCGGGCCCATCTCGACCACGATCGGCGCCGCGGGCGAGGCGCGCCAGGTGACGCTCACCCGCGGGTTTTACATCGATCGCAACGAGGTGACCGTCCGCGCCTACCGGGCCTGCATGCAGCAGCGCATGTGCTCGACCGCGGATCACGTCTCGCTGACGCCCGAGCTCCTGCCCGGCGCGCAGGCGCCGGCGGCGCCCGAGGAGCAGCGGGAGGCCGAGCTCTGGACGCGGCGCTGCAACGAGCCCCGCAACGCGACCGGGCACCCGATCAACTGCGTCGACTACTCCCAGGCCGAGAGCTACTGCCGCTTCCGCGGCCGGCGGCTGCCCACCGAGGCGGAGTGGGAGGTCGCCGCGCGCGGCGCCGCCGGCCGGGCGTTCGTGTGGGGCGACGAGGCGCCGGCCTGCGAGCGCGCCTGCTACGATCGCAACGAGGGCTGCCTCGCGCGCGGCGCCGACGTCGCGACCTGCGCGTCCGGCGCCCACCCGAGCGATCGCACCCCGGAGGGCGTCTACGATCTCGCCGGCAACGTGTCCGAGTGGGTCTCGGACGGCCTCGTCTTCCCGCCGCCCGGCGGCGAGAACCCGCAGGGCGACCCGACCTTCCCGCTCAAGGTCGTGCGCGGCGGCAGCTTCCTGGACGGCCCCGAGAAGCTCTCCGCCACCTACCGCACCGCCGCGGCGCCCGTGACGGCGCACGCCTGGATCGGCTTCCGCTGCGCCATGGATGCGCCGGCGCAGGAGGGCGCCGCCGCGCAGCCGCCCGCCCCCGAGCAGCAGGCTGCGCCGGCCGAGCAGGGAGCGGCGGCGCCCTGAGCTGAAGCGCTGAGCCCCCGGTCCTCCCGCGCGGCATGGCCGGATCCGGTGCCGTCCGTCCACGGCTCACCGACCCGACAGGGCCCGGGCGGGCCGTTTCGCTCGATTCCTGAGCGTTCTCTCTGGATCCTGGGCAGGTTGAACTGGTTCCCAGCGTTGATTCTCTCGATATGGCTTTCGATCACCTGGATCCGAGAGATTCAATTCTGAGCGGAGCCTTCATTTAGCCAGAATACAGAGCTGATCCTTTGGATTACGTCTAATTTTAGTCAGTTTCCTGGCCGAGATGTCTCGGTGCCGCTGAGCCCGGGGCCTTCGCCACGTCGGCGCCGAGCCGCCGCCCCAGCTGACCGACCACGACGAGAGCCGGTACCGAGAGCGTCGAACGGAACCTCCCGTCGCCAGGCAACCGAGGAGCTACTACTTCGCCCAGAGGACCGAGAGGTCGAGCCCGATCGCCTCGAAGGGGGCGACGCGGACGCGGGCGGCGTCGCGGTGGATCGGACCGCGCTCCCAGCTTCGATCGGACACGAGAGAGAACACCTCGAGCGTGCGCGCGATGGGGTCGACCAGCCACGCGTACCGCACGCCCTCGCGCGCGTAGATCGGCATCTTCTCCTTGCGGTCGACGTCCTCGGTCGACGGGCTCAGGACCTCGCAGATCCAGTCCGGGGCGAGCGCGAAGTACGCCGTCTCGGGCAGCTCGGGCATGCGCTCGCGGCGCCAGCCGGCGAGGTCGGGCACGAGCGCGTCGATCTCGCCAGGCGCCATCGGGTCGGGGAAGTGCAGCTCGGGCTCGTCCAGCATCCACCACCCGCCCGGGCCGCCCTTGCCATGGTCGAACGGGCCGGTCAGCTCGGCCCCCAGGCCCGAGCTGGCGCGCGCGTGCCGCGGCGCCGGACGGGGGAACACGTGCAGGGTGCCGCGAATGAGCTCCGCCACCTTGTTCGGCGGGACGGCCTCGAGGTCGGCGTACGTGGCGCGGCGCTGCTTCTCGGCGGGCTGCCCCATGGGCCAAGCCTGCCCGGGGCGGGACGGCGAGGCAAGGCGGGCCGGAGCAGGCCCCCCGCCCTGCAGCTCACAGGACGATGAACTTGTCGTCCGTGTACACGAGCACGAAGCGCGTGTCCGTCGGCGCGCCGCTGGCATCGAAGCAGGCGACGTTGACGTTCGTGTTCGTCTCGGTGCCGGACCAGCCGACGACCTTGCAGTACTCCGATCCGGAGCCGTACGCCGTGATCTGCACGTTCGAGCCCGTCGCCGACATGCCGGGCAGGCTGACGGAGTAGCGGCCTGCGGACGTGCGCCCCGCGGTGATGTCGGCCTCCACCTCGCCCAGGTCCCCCGCGATGTAGCCTTCCTGATAGGAGAGGCTCGGCGTGTACGACGCCGCCGTGGCGTTGTTCGCCCAGGCGTAGCTGTAGGAGAGCCCGCCGTTCACCTGCCTCGAGCGCGCGAAGTTGAGGGTGAACTGGCTATCCGACGGGGCGCCCGAGCTGTCGAAGCAGCGCACGCGGACCACCGCGTCGTCGCCGGACTGCCCCCAGCTGCCGACCTTGCAGTGATCGCTGCCCGGGCCGTAGGCCGTCACCTCGACCGTCGCGCCGCCCGCGGTCTGCCCCGGCAGGGTCACTGCATAGTAACCCACCCCCTCGCGCGCTATCGTGTTGTTCGCGCCGCTCGAGTTGAACTGGTACGTCGCGTTGGGCGTGTACGCCGCCGCCGTCGGGTCGTTCGCCCAGACGTACGCCTCGTCCGAGGATCCGGTGCCCGACTTGTGGACATAGGCGACGCTGAACAGGGTGTTGACCGGCGCGCCGCCGGCGGTGAAGCAGTTGACATGGACATCCACGTCATCGCCGCTCCTGACCCAGGAATTGACCTTGCAGCGCTCGGCGCCCGCGCCGTAGGCCGTGACCTGGACATGACCGCCCGGCGCCGCGCCCACGTCCGGAAACCGCACGCGGTACTGGCCCGCACCGAGCTGCGTGACGGTGTTGTTCACGCCCTGCCCGGACACGTCTCCGGAGGAGTTCCGCGAGTAGCTCGAGCTCGCGGTGAACGAGCCCGTCGCCTGGTGCGCCCACGCATACGCCCACTCACGGGAAACGAACGCTTGCTGGGCGTCGCCCACCTCGCCCTCCTCGGCCTCGTACCCCACGGCGCAACCTGCGCCCATGATACCGACGACGAGCGATCCCAGCAGCAGTGCATTGCTCTTCATGACATGCTTCCTTTCCACGAGTTCGATGTTGGATGACGGCCATCGCTGCCCCGACGCGACCGCGACAAGGCGTTGACAAGGCGTTGAAGGCGTTGACAAGGCGTTTGCAACGCGCATGCCGCGCGCGGCCACCCGGCGCGTCCAGCGATGGCGCTGCCTCCTGTTCCGGGGGCGAGACGCCGGATCGGGCGCAATCAGGCCGTGATCGCGGCACGCCGGCCGCGACCGGCGGCCGGGTTGCTGCGCGTCGCCGTCACGCGCTCATGACACCCTCGCTGTCACGCTCCCATGACAGGCGTCATCTCCGCGTGTCAGCGCGAGGGGGGCCAGCGAGGAGCGCGCCGCTGAGGGGGGTCTCAGGCCGCCGAGGCGGGTCCTTCAGGACGCCAGCCGTCGAGGTCCTTCCGGAAGATTGGTTGTCAGCTCGAAGTCAGCGTTTGATCTGGGCGTCAGGCCAGAGCCCGAGGATCTCTTGCAACTGCTGCTCTGGACCGAACTCCTCCCAGACGATCCCGTTGCAATCCCGCGCCTCGGAGAAGGCGCTGGCGGCGTCGTCCTCCCAGCCCAGATGACGCAACGCCGGAGCTTCGCCCGCGGGGATCTGACGGATGGAGAAGTTCACCGTGTCGGTGCGCCAGAGCGCGTACTGGTCAGGCACGATCACGTGCGGCTGAGCCGCCAGGCGCCGCGTGTAATCCGCAATGGAATCTGTCAGTGAACGCACGCCCAGAGCGATGTGAATTCTTCGCATCTACGACCTTTCGCGCAGCGCCAGCTCGATGGGACACACCATGACGGAGCGCTGCGCAGAGGCTGATACCATGGGTGAGGCGGGGGCACCAGCCTCGGCTCTCGGAGCGCGCCGGCGCGCCCGCGCCGAGCACATCCCGGAAAGGGATCCATTTTTCCCGGATCCGATGCTTTCGGGCACTCCCGCCGCGTCCTTACTCTGCTCCTCATGCAGATGAAGGCAGCCGTCTACGAGCGATACGGTTCTCCCTCGGTCCTCGAGCTGCGCGAGATGCCCGCGCCGGAGCCGCGGGACGATCAGGTGCGCATCCGGGTGCACGCGACAACGGCGACGGCGGCGTGCCAGATGATGCGGCGAGGCGACACGCTCATGGCGCGGGTCGTGCTCGGCTTCTTCCGGCCGCGGCGGCGCTTCCGGGTGCTCGGGATCGAGGTCGCCGGCACCGTGGAGCGCGCCGGCCGGCGCGTCACGCGGTTCCGCCCCGGAGATCGCGTGTTCGGCTTCACCGGGTTCGGGTCCGGCGGGTACGCGCAGTACGTGTGCCTGTCCGAGGATGCGTCGATCGCGCACGCCCCCGCCGGCCTGAGCCACGAAGAAGCGTGCTCGCTCGTCGACGGACCGACCACCGCGCTCTACTTCCTCCGCGACCGGGCGCGGCTCCGGACCGCCGAGCGGATCGCGATCGTCGGCGCGTCCGGGAGCATCGGCACGGCGGCCGTCCAGGTCGCGCGGCACCTCGGCGCGGAGGTGACGGCGGTCTGCAGCGGGCGAAACGCCGAGCTCGTGCGCTCGCTCGGCGCGCACCACGTCGTCGACTACACGCGAGACGACTACGCGGCGCGCGCCGACGCGTTCGACGTCGTGTTCGACACGGTCGGCGCGAGCTCGTTCGCGCGCGCGCGGCGCTGCCTCGCGCGGGGAGGCCGGTACCTGATCACGGTCGGGGGCGCCGAGCTCTACCTGCGCGACGCGTGGAGCCGGCTCTTCGGGAGCAGGAAGCTCGTCTTCGGGATGTCCGTCGACAAGAAGACAGCGCTCCCCGAGGTCTCGGAGCTCGTCGCGCGCGGCGCGCTCCGGCCGGTCATCGACAGGCGCTACGCGCTCGAGGCCATCGCGGATGCGCACAGGTACGTCGAGACGGGGCGCAAGCGGGGCAACGTTGTGATCGAGGTAGGCGCGTGATACCCCGATTCGCGTGGGCACACGCGACGCGCTGAGGCTCGAATCGATCGCGCAGATTCACGGGCTCATCGGGCGCCCGCCGCCCGCGCATCCGCTGATCTCCGTGATCGCCGCGTCGTGGCAGGAGCCGCTGCGCATCGAGATCCCGATCCTCGGGCGCCCCATCGAGTCCGGGCTCTACGTGATCAGCCTGAAGCGCGGGGACGAATGCCACGCCGAGTTCGGGCGGCAGGTGCACGACGGGCAGGCGGGCATCATCGTCTTCGCGTCGCCGGGCCAGGTGATCACGCCGATCGGCGGCGAGAGCGAGCTCGCCCACGAGGGGGAGGGCTGGACCGTCGTCTTCCACCCCGACGTGCTGCGCGACACGCCGCTCTCGGACGCGATGCACCAGTACCGGTTCTTCGGCTACGCGACGCACGAGGCGCTCCACCTCACACGGCCGGAGCGAGAGACGTTCACGGGCCTCGTCCGGCAGATCGAGCGCGAGTCCTCGGTCCCTCCCGACGCGTTCGCGCCGGACGTGCTCTCGGCGCAGCTCCAGCTCCTCTTCACGTACTGCCAGCGCGCCTACGCGCGCCAGCTCGAGATCCGAGCGCGGGCGGGCGGCGTGGCGGAGCGGCTCGACCGCCACCTCGACGCGTGCTTCGCGTCGGCCGCGCAGGTCGAAGGCGGGCTCCCCACGGTTCGATCCTGCGCGCGCGCGCTCGGGTACTCGCCCGACTACCTGAGCGATCTCCTCCGCGCGGAGACGGGAACGAGCGCGCGCGACCACATCCACCGAGCCCTCATCGAGGCCGCCAAGGCGCGGCTCCTCGCGTCGGACGCGAGCGCGAGCGCGGTGGCCTACGCGCTCGGATTCGAGCACCCGCAGCACTTCTCGAAGCTCTTCCGGCAGAAGACCGGACAGTCGCCCGGCGCGTGGAGACGCGCGGCGAAGGGGCCGACTACGCGTCGCGAGACCTCGGCGTGATCTCACCCGCCGCACACGGAGCAGGGGACAACCGACAAGGAGCGAGGCGCATGCCGAGCAGAACGAAAGAACGATCGGAATCTCCACTTCCGAAGGGCATCGGGAAGCCGGCGCTGCGGGCGCTCGCTTCGGCCGGCGTCTCTCGCCTGGACCAGGTCGCTCGGCTCACGGAAGCCCAGCTCATGGCGCTTCATGGCGTGGGCCCCAAGGCGATCGGGGTCATCAAGGCTGCCCTCGAAGCAGAAGGAAAGTCTCTTGCCAAAGACGCGTAGCCCTCGTCGTCCAGGCGCCGCATCCCGCGCGCGACAGCGAAGGGGGGCGGAGGAGGCGAGCATGCCTGGCGAACGAGGGCGCCGCGTGGGGTGTGATGCGTGATCGGCGCCGCGGGGAGCCGGCGCCGCCGCCACGAGGATTCCGCTGCCATCATATCAGCGAGAGTCGCCTCGCCTGCGGCTTCGCCTCCGTGGGCCTCGTCGCCTCCGTCTCCCGGCTTGCCGATGCTACGTAGTGATTCCGGAGCAATTCATCCCTGGGTCTCAGCGCCAGGGAGATGACGTGGCCTTCCACCTCGAGCGCGAGGCGCCGCTCGACGAGCTCACCAAGCAGCCGCAGGACCTTCTCCTGCTGGAGCCCGGCGGCCGCTGCCGCTCGCCCTGGCTCCATGCCGGCGTGGCACAGATCATAGATGCACGCGAGCTCTCCATCGAGAACCGTCTCGACGAGATCCCCGGAGCGCTCGTCCCTGATGAGCAGCTCGCCCGGGCTCACCCTGTGAACTTCCATGGCTGGTATCCCACGCTCCCGCTGGACGTGCTCCTCGTACCATCCGGCAAAGCTACGCCAGCCTTCCATCACGCCGGGCTCAAACCACGCCTCGGGCGCCGAGTAGCCGTAGTATGGCACGAGGAATCGCTCGACGCCCTCCAGTCCTTCCAGATAGGTATCGGGCCTGAGCCGCGCCATCTCATCAGGACCGAGCTGGTTGAAAAGAGGGCTTCCATAAGACAACGTATAATCCGACAGGCTGTAGCTCCCCAGGTGGGACGTCTCCTTGATAATCCGCTGTGTCTCGGCGATGTCATCCATCGTCGAGCGGGGGTGCCCGATGATCAGGTTCGAGAGCGAGCGGATGCCCAGCTCCTTCAGCCACTTTTGAACGAGGATGTTCTGCCGCGCCCTGGTCCCCTTGTTCATTCGTCGGATCAGGGACGAGGCCAGCGACTCGATCCCGACCTGAGCAGCGTCGACCCCGGCCAGGGCCAGCTTTGTCCAGAACCTCTCAGGGTGGTGCGCCCGGAGCTCCATCGTCGCCGGAATCTGGATGTTGAGCCGTATCAGCTCATCGGCATAACCCTCCGCCCACGTGTCGCAGACGTTGTCCATGAACAGGATACGCCGCACCCCGTAGCGCTTGGTCATGGACAGCACATCCTTGACGATGTCCGCCGCGAGCCGCTTTCTGAAGCCCTCCCAGTTGACGTTGATGCCGCAAAAATCGCACTTGGCGAAGCATCCCCGGCTCCCCTCGACGGGGAGCATCACGTTCTTGCTGAACGGTCGGATCGCCTCCGCGCCCCGGAACACCCTCCTGACGGCCCGGAAGTACTCCTCCAGATCCGGGACGCCGAGGTCTCGGATGGATGCGAGCTGCGAAGCGAAGTTCGCCGGATCTCTCCTGAAGAGATCCATCTGGTTGGTCTGGATGTCATAGATCCCCTGCACCTCGCCGGGGATGCTGTCGTGGAGACGATCCATCTCGCTGAGGGGGGTACGCAGGTAGGCGGCCGCGAGCCGCTCCAGCTTCTTCTCCCCCTCTCCGAGCACACCAAACCCGCGGATGCCTAGCCGTTTCAGCGCGTCGGCGACGCTGGGCGCCGCCGCGCTCGCCCCACCGAACACGAAGACGCACCTGTGTTCCGGGTACCGCTGGCCCAGGTAGAGGGCGCAGTAAATGGACGAATAGACCTGGTTGTAATTGAGCGTGAAGCCGATCAGGTTCACGCCGCTCCGGATGAGCTCCGGCCCCAGCGCTGCGTCGATGTACCTGTGCGTCGCGTTCCTCAGGCGGGTCAGCGAGCGCTTCGTGAGCTTGACGCGACCGCGCTTCGGAGCGTTCACGATCGAGAGCAGCTCGTCGAGGGAGGGTGCCCCCTCGACGGACCCGCGCGGCCTCATGAACCGCTCCAGAGCGAGGAGGAAGTACGGGAACTCCCTGAACTCCGAGAGCTCCGAGTACAGGTCCGACTCGCCAGCGTCGAGGAACACCGAGCAGAATGCAGAGTACGTAGTGGTCGTGAAGCGGCCGGGGAGCGCGACATCGAGATGCGCCTTTAGCGCGCCGAGCTGGACCGAGGGAACATAGACATCGGCCCACGGCATCGACACCAGGTGTGTCTTGATCCTCATGGCGACCACCCATCGATTGAATTCGTGTTTCCCGCGCCGTGAATCGCCGCTCTCTCCCTGGACATAGCGCCTCGATCACGCATCTCGCGGCCTGCTCGAGCGAACCTCCCGGGCGTCCTTCGCGGACAGCGTATACTTCATGGCCAGCGTGAACCGCGACACGGGGCACACCCTGCTCGGAATGCCCGCGCAGTGCCATGTCGCGCCCGGGAAGATCAAGACGCGCCCAGGGGCCGGCAAGACGGCCAGGTTGAAGGCCCCCGAGTCGTCGTAGAGCATCGTCTCTCCCCCCCATTCGCGGTCCCAGCGCGGGTTGGCGTAATAGAGCACCGTCACGTCTCGGCGACGCGGCTTGCAGTCGACGTGCGGGTAGTTGACGTCGCCGTAGCACGTCTGGTTGACGTACGCCTTGTAGAGATGGTGGGGCACGTCCGCGTAGCACTGCCTCATGAGACCGGCGACGTCCTCGTAGAAGAAGAGCGCCTCAAACGCGTCGAGGTCCACGAAGTGCGCCACCATCTTCGGGAAATGATCCGCGCTCGAGCTGAGCTGCCCTCGGTAGTAGACGTAGGACTCCGAGAGGGTCCGGTAGATCTGCTCGATCTTCTTCTTGCGGAAGAGGTGATCCACGAGGATGACCTTGCGTCCGTTGACCGTCGTTTCTTGTATCTTCATCGCCCGCGATGTCTCAGGGAACAGAGGCCAGCATCCGGGAGGGGGAGCGCCGTGAAGCCCTACGCGCTGACGAATCCATGGAACATGGTATGTAAATCCTCCATGTACTCGTCGAAATCCTCCCACATGCGCGAGAGGAGGAGACCACGACGCCCGAGCTTCTCCGCCTCCCTGGGGTTGCGCGCGACCCATTCGAGCTTGCTGGCCAGCGCCTCGTGGTCCCTCGGATCCCGCACGAGGAGGCAGTTCTCTTCGTCCACGAGGCCCTCCTTGTAACCTCGTTTCTCGTGGATATCACCCGACAGGACGAGGCAGCCGCCGCACGCGAGCACCTCTCTCGGTACGCCCGGCGTGTGGTAGTCGATGAAGAAGTCTCGCTCCAGGAAGCACGTCGCCGTGGTGGCGTTGATGAGGCTCGGGATCACCCAGTTCGGCATGAACGGGAGCAGCCAGACGTTCTCCTCCACCCCGTTTTCGCGGATGAACGCGGCGAGCTCGCGGCAGCTCCCCTCGGCGCCGCCGCACATCATGATCGCCTGGACGTCGACGCGCCGGCGCTTCACCATCCCCAGCGCCCGGATGAAGTCGAACATGCCCTTCGCGTGATCGATCTTGCCGTACATCCCGAGCGTGGGGACACGGGGATCGAAGGTCTTCGGGGCGGATTCGCGGAAGCACGCATGGAGCCAGCCGTTGCCGGCGAGCGCCTCCGCCAGGCGCTCGTTCACGTCGAGCCTCGGCGCGCCGGGGCGGAAGCAGTGCGTGGGGAGGGAGTCGGAGCCGAGGTGGTAGAGCCGCCTCTTCTTCACGCCGAGCCCCACGAAGAGGTCATCGAAGTGCTTCGCCGTCACGACCCTGTGCGCCCGTTTCAGGATCTCGGCGTAGGAGGTCCTCAGCCACGGCCTCGTCATCAGGACCGATATATCGCTTCCCGCGTGCGCCAGGACGCAGGGGACCCCCGTCCATTGCGCCGCGAGAGAGGCAGCCATCCCGTACGGTTCCAGGTAGTAGGCGTAGATCAGATCGCAGGAGTGTTCCCTGACGATATCCGTCGCCATGGAGGCCAGCTTGGTCACGTACGGGTTCGCCCAGGGGACGTAGAGGTCGTACAGAGGACGCTCCGACGAGACGCAGCGGACGGAGCCGCCGTTCGCGAAGCGGATCTGCAGCCGCCGCTTGTCGGATGGGGTCATGACCATCCGGCAGTCTGCCTCTGCTTCGTCGGCGTTCGTGACGACCCAGACCTGATTGCCGCGCTTGGCGAGCGCATACGCCATCCAGTAGGTCCGGGTGCTCACACCCCCTTGAATGGGTGGGAACTTGCTGATGATGCAGATCTTCATCGCGCAAATCTCCTCGCTGCTGGCGCAGGCGTGCCCGGCGTCCGCCTCAGCTCAGCTCACCTCTCAGCAGATTGCAGGGATCCTCGGCGGCTTGCTTCGAGAGCCGATGCGTCATCACGCTCTGCCTGTCGCGGGAGTAGTAGATCGCGTAGATGGATTCTCCTCTGCCCTGAAGGACGCTGATGCGATCGATGGCTGGATACAGGTCCATGACGTTCGAGGCGAGCTTCATGCAGTAGAGGTGGCCGCTGTCATGGATCCCGAAGCGGGAGGTGTCTATCCTGAGGCGCCCCGTGATCCGGGGCCGCGCCTGATGGAACTGCGCGAGAGCGACCGCCCGCTCCACCCTCAGGAGGTCTCTGTAGAGACATGCGCTGTCCAGGCGCTCCGCCCATGAATACAGGACGCCGAAGATCTTCTTGATCATGGCTCCTCGATCGGTATCCATGCTGACTTGAGAATAGAGGCAGTCCCAGAGCCGACGCCTCCTCGCCGTGAGGCCGCAGAACACCGGGTAATGGCTCTTGACCGAGCGCTGTATCGAAGCCCTGAACGACGTGGCGATGCTCGCCAGGCACGACTCGCTGTACTGGGACAGCTCGTCGCCGAGCTCAGCTCCCTCGACAGGCCCACCCTGGACGAGGCTCCTCAGGTAGCGCTCCTGCCAGCGGGCGACGCTCGTGCGGCTCATCGCTGGCACATCCCTCGAATCCGGACGAGATCATCCCACACCCTGGGGAGGTCCTTGAAGCGCGCCTCACGCTCCAGGATCACGGCATCCGGGGTCACCCGCGCCAGGAGGTACTCCAGCAGCTCGAAGACGACCTGGGGGACCTCGTGATCGTGGCCATCATAATAGTAACCGTCGTACGACGAGCCTCCGGCGAGGTGGAGCTGCCTTATACGGTGCGCCGGCATGCGATCGATGAACGCCCTCGGGTCCAGCCCGTGGTTGAGCTGGTCGGCGTACAGGTTGTGGAGGTCGAGCAGGATGCCGCAGTCGGCCATCTCGACGGCCCGCGCAAAGAAGTCGTCGTGGGCGATCGTCGATCGCCTCAGCTCCCACATCGTGGCGATGTTCTCGAGCAGGAACGGCGCAGCGAGGCCCTCCTGAAAGAGCTTTATGTTCTCCACGAGGATCTGCAGCGTCTCGTCGGTCCGCAGCAGAGGCAGGTTCTTCTCGAGGTCGAAGTCGCCGATGCGGCAGGACGTCATGTGATCCGAGCACCAGCGCGGGGCCAACCGATTGACGATGTCTCGACGCTGCCGCGCGTTGCGGTCGAGGCGATAGTCGGCGCTGCCCAGCGAGTTGCAGGCGAAATGAAAGCAGTACGGCGCGCCGAAATCGGAGAGTAGCCGCTTCATCTGGCCCCTCTCGAAGTGACTGTAGATGTATCGCTCCGGCTGTATTTCCAGGAAGTCGACGAGCCCCTCATCCCTGGCTCGCCACAGCAGGTCGTGAAGCGCCGGATGGTAGCTCATGCCGATGTGAACAGCCATCGGATCACTCCCGTGAGGAGGCCGCTGCCGCGGGCGATGAGAGGTCCCTCGGGTCCACGACGTCTGCCCGAGAATCCGTGAATCCGGCTCGCCCGTCGCCGTGCGACGACGTGGGTCGGGACGGGCGAAATCGCGCGGTATGCAGGGGGAGTCCTTGCAGGCGATCGTCCCCTCCGGGGCGTGTCGTGTCACCCAGCGGCCGGAGGGAATGGCGACGCACCTCCAGCACTACAGCTAAATTTTGGTCTTCTTGCTCGGCGTCGGGTCGTGCCGGCAAACGTGGGCGCTGGCGGCGGGCTTGGGGATGCTGATCTTCCGCGTGACGGGCGTCGGATCATGCCGGCAGACGTGGGCGCTGGCGGCGGGCTTCGGGACGTTCACCTTTTTGGATCGGGGCGTCGTAGACATCCGTTGTCTCCTTGGAGCAGTGGGCGATGAACAGTGCGCGGCGGTGCAGCGGCCGCAGGAGAGGTGGCCCTCACAAGTTACCGAGAATTCGCACCTGTCCGCAAGAAGAAGCGCCTCGCGCGAGCGGGCCCTGGGCTGGCTCCTGGCTCCTAGCTCTGCTCCCCGTCGGCCGGCTCGGTGAGGGACTGGAGCACCTCCGCTGCATCCATCTCGTGGAGCCGCTTCACCAGCGCCTCGACGCGGGGCGCGATCCCCTCTCGGATGGCTGCGGCGAGGTGCGCCCCCCCAGCGGGGCAGTCCCCCCGGAAGGTCAGGTCCTCGGCGCACTCCCGCAGCGCGTCAGCCACCATCACCTCGACGAGGCGGTGCCAGGTGATCCGGTGGATCCCGGTGGAAATGTGGAGCGAGGGGCCCCCTACAGCGGTCGCCTCGTGGAGATAGCCGCGGGGGATGTACAGCGCGCCACCCGGCTGCATCTCGATCTCGCCCCAGCGCGGGGTCATCTCGTGGAGCTCGGCGGTGCGGCAGGCGTGGTGGCGGTGCAGCGGCGCCTCGAGGAGGGGCTCGTAGATGATCCACCGCTTGCGCCCCTCGAGCTGGAGCACCACCACGTCGTGGGTGTCCCAGTGGCGGGGGAAGGTCTGCGCCCCGCCCGGCGTGAGGTAAAGGTTCGTGTTGGCCTGGGCCAAGAGCGCTCCGGACAGGGCGCTTGTGAGCGCACCGACGGCCGGGAAGCAGTCTTGGACCCCCGCGAGGAGCAGGCTCCCCCCCTCCACCTCGAAGAAGCGCCGCACCGCCGCGCCGTCGAGCGCAGCGTCGGGCTCCGCCCGGAGGAAGCGCCTGGCGTCCACGTACTCCGACGTCGCGTCGATGAAGAACACTCCCTCGGGATGCACCCGGCCTTCCGCTATCGCGTCCAGCACCGCCTCGATGGTGGGCAGGTCGGCGACCCCGCCCTTCGGCGGTGAGGCGAGGGGCCGGCTCGGCGAGCCCCCGGAGGTACGAGCGGCGCTGAGGAGATCGTCGAGCGAGCCGTGGATCAGCGACTCCATGGGGCAAGGCATGAAAAACGCCGCGGAGGACAGGAGATGCCATGGCGGTCGGTCCTGTCAAGCATGGCTTACGCGTGGGACCTCGGGGCGACAGACCCTTCGGGGGGGCGGCGGGCGCCCAGCGGGTCCGCCTCGGCTCCCGGCGGGGCCGGCTTCGCGTAGGATGGCGAACGCGATGAGCGACCCGGAGATCGAGGCAGCGCTCGCGCTCGCGCGCGAGCGCTGGGAGACGATGTTCCCCGTCGAGGACGAGCGCGCCAGGCTCGCGAGCTGGGATCCGCCGCACTTCGCGCCGGGGCTCGGCCTCGTCGCGGAGTTCAGCCTCTTCGAGGCGCGCACGAACCGAGGGCCGTCCGGCGAGCTGATCGTCGTGCCGCTCTCGCGGATGGGCGAGCCCGCGGCGGCGCTCGACGAGCTCGCAGCGACGCTCGACGGGCTCAGATCCCGCGGCGTCGCCTCGCAGCTCGACGCGCCGCTCGAGGCGACGGTGGGCCTCGCGCCGGCGCGTTACACCGAGGGCATGTTCGCGACCGACGAGCTCGGGGCGCGCCGCCGCGCCGAGGCGCTCGCGTCGATGAACGCCCGCTTCGAGGCCGCGGCCAGGCGAATGAACGAGGTCTATGGCCTGCGGCTGCCGCGCTACCTCGCGACCTTCGCGGCGTTCTGGCGCAGCCTCGACGAGACGGAGCGGCAGGGGATGAGCCACCTCGGGCGCTCGCCGGGCGGGATCATGATCTGGTTCGAGGACGGCGGGCTCGAGCGGAAAACGCGCGGCGGGCTCGACCCGCGCCTCGAGTGCCGGTTCCGCGCCGACCCGCCCGAGCTGGTCACCGTGATGTGGGGCGACTCCGACGGGCTGCACTATGGCCTCTGGTACGACGACCCCGCGGATCCGCCGACGTGCATCGCGCACAATTACGCCCGCGACTCCGCGGAGACCTGGAGAGACAGCGAGCCCACGCCCCTCGCCGTGCTCGCTGCCCGCGCGCGCGAGCGCATCTCAGACCCTTACGAGGAGGAGCCGGCGCCGCTGCCGGTGTACGCCGCGCTCGCCGCCATGGAATGGTTCGAGGAGGCCGACCGCGAGGCCCTCGCCGGGGACCCGCCCGCGCAACGGTGGCTCGAGGCGGACCGCATCCCGACCCTCGGCACGTTCGGGCCCGCGCTGCCGCCCGGCGCCGGGAGCATCCGCGTGGGCTCGCCCGATGAGCGCGTGAAGGCGTGGAAGACGCAGCCGCCGCGCGTGCGGAAGTGGATCGAGTCGGCGAAGCGCGATTGCGCCGAGGGGCGGCCCGCGGCGGCGCTGACGTTCGGGCTCGACCTGCACTGGCTCGGTACGGACGAGCACCGCGACGCCGCGCTCGATCTGCTGGTGATGGCGTACGAGAAGCTCGGGCGGCGCGCGCACGCGGAGACCGTGAAGGTGCATTACGCGCACCGCGATCTCCGGAGCGTGGGGGTGTTCCTCGGGCCGGGTGAGGAGGACGGCGGACGTTAGGGCTGCGAACGGCTCAGAAGCCGTTCAAGTTGCACGGGGCCCGTCGGCCGAGGAACAGGCGCGGCGGCGGCCTGAGCAATGGGGCTCGACACCGCGCCTGAGGTGGATATCGTGGGCGCTGCCGAGGAGCATAGGGCTTCTTGGTCGCTGGAAATGGCTTCCAGCCGGAGCTGCGAGCGCGGAGAGGCAGCTCAGAGGCCAGGTTTCAGGATTTCGTGAGCACGGGATGAACCAATTGCGGACCCTCGGGGTTTGGTTGCGCCGCGGTTTGCTGACCGGATTCGGCGTTTCGGCGTTGCTGCTGGCGCCGCGCTTCGCGGAGGCGAAGTCGGTGCGGCCGGTGGAGCCGATCAAGGTGAACGGCAGCGAGCTCGGGACGATCACGATCTCGAACGTGATCCTGAAGGCGCCGAACCTGGACGACGTGCTGATCGTCAAGGAAAAGTTCCTGGTGATGTTCCTGGAGGAGATGCGCGAGCTCGGCTATCGCGCGCTCGGCCGCGAGAACCTGGCGCTGAACCAGGATCGCTCGAGCGAGGCGGCCTTCGTCCTTGCCGGGACGATGACGGCGGCGGACTGCGCCGACGAGCGAGGCCTCACCTGCGGCATCACCATCACGTGGGAGGTGCTCGATCGCGCCTCCAAGACCGTGGTCTATCAGATGACGTCGAACCACGAGGAGATGGAGATGCGCGAGCTCGACCGCGCGGCGGCCGGCAACGCGCTGCTGCTCGGCAGCCTGCGCTCGCTGCTCGCCCGGCCGATGTTCGTGCAGGCCCTCCGGGGCTCGGGCGCCCCTGCGGAGGCGCCGGCCGCGCCCGAGTTCCCGCCCGGGGAGATGCGCGGCTGCCCGGCCCGCACGCTGGCAATGCCGAAGATGAGCGAGGACGTCTTGAACGCCACGGCGCTGGTCAAGCTCGACGACGGCGTCGGCAGCGCGGTCGTGATCTCTCCGGACGGCTTGCTGCTCACCGCGGCGCACGTGGCGACGACGCCCGAGGTGGTGGTGCGCTTCCGCGACGGCAAGGAGTTTCCGGCGACCGTGATGCGCGTCAACGAGCAGTCGGACGTCGCGCTCTTGCAGCTGAAGGATGGCTCGCGCGAAACGCCGTGCTTGACGCTGCGCATGCCGCCCCCCAGCACCGGCGACGACGTGTTCGCGCTCGGCGCGCCCGGCGGCGAGAGGCAGTCGTTCTCCGTGACGCGCGGCATCGTCAGCGGCCAGCGCACGTTCGACGGCAACAGCTTGATCCAGACCGACACCAGCATCAGCCCAGGCAACAGCGGCGGGCCGCTGGTCGACGACAAGGGTCAGGTGGTCGCGATCATGACGTTCAAGGCGACCGGGCAGGGCATCGAGGGCCTGGGCTTCGGCGTGCCTTCGGCCACCGCGCTCTCGTCGCTCGGGCTGAGCTTCGGCGAGACGACAGGGGCGCTCAAGGTCGAGCGCAAAACGGCGACGGTGTCGGGCGGGCTCGCGCTCAGCGGCGTGGCCGACAAGCCCGATCCGCCCTGGTTTTATGTGGGCAAGGACGCGCCCGGCAAGACGCCGGGTTGGGTCGGGCAGGCGAACGGCTGGGGCTGGGTGGCGTTCGTCGCCGGCGGCGCCACGGTCGGCACGACCGCGCTCATCAGCAGTACGCCCTCCAGCTTCGGCACGCTCCGCACCTGGAACACCGTGGGTTGGGCCGTCGCCGGGCTCGGCGCGGGCATGGTGCTGAGCTCCTACGTCTTTGCGCCGGACAAGAAGCCGCCCGCGACCGGGGGGCGTTCGACGCCGGGCCGCACCATCGCTGCCGGTGTCGGCGCGCCCGGCATCGGCCTCACCTCACTTTCCATCATGGGGACGTTCTGATGTTGCTCCGCACGCTGAGCGCTGCGCTGCTCATTCTTCTGCCGGCAGGGTGCCTGCTCTTGCAAGAGGCGCCGACGAGACCGCTGGGCGGCGATTGCGAAGACAACGGCTGGTGCAATGAAGGCCTGATCTGCGTCTTCCGGCATGGGACGAACAACCCGGGTGAGTGCAGCACGCCCGGTACGTGCACTGCCGACAGCGATTGCCCCGCGGGTCAGCTCTGCCAGGGCTCCACGATCGACACGCTCGGCGCGTGTCAGGCGAACACGGGCTGCACCTCCGACACGGCGTGTGTGGCGGGCGCCACCTGCTACCGCGGTAGCTGCGTGTTCTTGTGCGAATCCTCCCTGGAGTGCCCCGAGGACACGTACTGCAGCGCGATAGATGATTGCCCGTACCGTATGGACTGCCCCGACGCCTGCGCGTACTTCTGAGGCGCCGCCGCATCGCGCGTGCTCTGGGCCGAGCGCAGGCGCATCGGCGCGCTCCTCTCCTCCTCCCGCGCCGCGCCGTTTCCGGCTTCACGACGGGAAATTTCCGCCCTCACGCTATTCATTCTCGCGGTGAGCCGGTTCGAGGGCGCACCGCTACTGCATGACAGACGTGCGCTTGGCTGGCTGGGTCGAAGTACCTACCGAGATCCTTGCGGCCTCCGCGGACATCCGTGGCGGTCGCCGCGCCGGGATCCGGGCAACGCAGATCGTGAGCGTCCGATGCGATGTTGACTCCACTCCACGTCATCGGGTGGGCCGTCGCCGCGGTCCGGGTGACCAGGGACCTCGCTGCCGGCTGCGTCGCGCGGCTCACTCCGAGGGTGGCGGCGGCGAGCGCACCACACCCCGTGCTGGGACCAGGGCAGCTCGCCGGAACGACCTCCCCGGCGGCGCCCGCGGACCGCCTTGCGCCGGGAACCTGGGCTCGGTACTGTGGTCGTTCATCACGGCCGATCTGCGAAGTCACGAGCCCTCGGAGCGATGACGTCGTGCGTAGAGCCAGCCTTGCCATCGCTCCGCCGGAGCGTGGCGGTACGGACGCAAGTGAGGTGGTTCGCGCGCTCATCGAAGGGGAACCATGGGCGGCAACCGCGGTGTGGAACGCACATGCGCCCAAGGTGTTCCGGATCGTCGCGCGCGTGCTCGGGCCCGGCGCCGACGCAGAGGACGTCACCCAGGAGGTCTTTGTTCGGGTGTTCTCCAGAGTATCCGGGCTGAGAGACCCAGATGCGCTGGGGAGCTTCGTGTTCTCGGTGACCGTTCGCCTCCTGAAATGGGAGCTCCGCCGCAGGCGCGTGAGGCGCATCCTCCAGCTCGCGGACACGGCCGAGCTCCCCGAGCAGGCCGTCGAGCCGGCGGACAGCGAGGCGCGCGAGGCGCTGGGCCGCCTCTATGCGATCCTCGACACGCTGAGCGCAGACGAGCGGACCGCGTTCGTGCTCCGCCACATGGAGGGGATGAGCCTGCCGGAGATCGCGGAGGCGACCGGGAGCTCGCTGGCCACCGTGAAGCGCAGGCTCAGCCGGGCGACGGAGCGCGTGTCGTCCCAGGTCGAGAAGGACACGTCCCTCGCCGCTTACTGCATGAGGCCGGAGGCGCGGGATGACGCTTGACGAGGAGAAGGACCCGGCGCTCGGACCGAAGGCCGCGCGCGCCGTCGAGCTCGCTCGCAGCTCGCTCGGCGTGATGTCTCCCCAGCAGCGTGTCCAGGGGCTGCTCCGCGTGACGGAGCGGACGGCGAGGCGCCCGGGCTTCCGGCTGTCGCCCCTCCGGGCCGGAGCGCTCGCGCTCGCGGCGGCCGCCGCGGTCCTGCTCGGCGTCAACGGGTGGCAGCGGGGAGCGCGCTCCGATCGGCTCTCCTACGAGGTGGAGGGCGGCGCCGTGCAGCAGGACGGCTCCGTCCAGGCGGACACGTCGAGCCGTCCGAAGGTCCGGTTCTCCGATGGCACCGAGGTTCAGCTCGCCGAGATGGCGCGCGCGCACATCGTGTCGGTGAACGAGCAGGGCGCCAGGGTCACCCTCGACCGGGGAGAGGTCCACGCGCGCGTGGTCCATCGGTCGGAGGCGCAGTGGCTGTTCGACGCGGGGCCGTTCCTCGTGACCGTGACCGGGACGGCCTTCGCGCTTTCCTGGGCGCCGGAGGACGAGCGCCTCGATCTGCGGCTCGAGAACGGCGCCGTCGTCGTCAGCGGGCCGCTGTCCGGCAAGCCGATCGCTGTGCGCGCCGGGCAGTGGCTGACCCTGCGGCAGCGCACGGGAGAGGTGCTCCTCCGCGATCTCGATCTCCAGCAGGGCGCGGAGGCGTCGCCGGCGCCCGCCCCGCCGTCGTCCGACCGCGCCGAGGAGCCCGGCGCGGCGCCGGTCCCGGATCCGCCGGGGGCGCCCGCGGGCCCGGCCGCATCGGCGCTCTCGGCCGAGCCGAGGCGCGACTGGGCCGGGAAGCTCGCGGCCGGGAAGCTCGACGTCATCGTCGACGAGGCGCAGCGCCGCGGGCTCGACGTCTCGCTCGCGGAGAGCAGCAACGAGGAGCTCTCGGTCCTCGCGGACGCCGCGCGTTACACGAGGCGGAACGACATCGCGCGGCAGGCGCTCCTCGCCCAGCGCCGGCGCTTTCCGGGGACGCAACGAGGCAAGGACGCGGCGTTCCTGCTCGGCCGCCTCGCGGAGGCCCAGGAGGGAGGCGCGGCGGCGCTCGCCTGGTTCGAGACCTACCTCAAGGAGGCTCCGCAGGGGGCTTATGTCTCCGAAGCGCTCGGGCGCAAGATGGTGATCGTGCAGCGGCTCCACGGCGACGCGCAGGCCGAGGCCGTCGCGCGGACGTACCTGCGCCGGTTCCCGGGCGGAACCTACGCGCAGGCAGCGCGGGCCCTCGCTCGAACGCCGTGAGGTTCGCCCGGGCGCAGGCGCTGGCCGGGGCCCTCACGCTCCTCCTCTGCGCGGCGAGCCCCGCGGCGTCGGGGGAGCCTGCGCGTGTGGTCCTCGTGCGGCCAGGCGCCGCCGATCCGTCGATCTCCGAGGCGCTGATCCGCATCCGAGGGGAGCTCGTCGCCGACGGATTCGACGTGGAGGTCCTCGATGCGGCGCAGTCGGCGGCCTCCGCCCCCCGGCCGACGATGGACGACGCCGGGCAGCAGGCCGGCTCCGCGGCCCTGATCGGGCTGTTCCTGGCGCCGGACGGCCAGGCCGCCGAGCTCTGGGTGGTCGACCCGCGGACGCACGAGACGCTCGTGCGGCGGATCGACACGCGCGGCGAGGCGCGAGAGCACATCGTCGAGGTGCTCGCGGTGCGCGCTGTCGAGCTGCTCCGCGCGAGCCTGCTCGAGCTCCTGATGTCCTCGCAGCGCGCGGCGGCGCCCGCGCCCGCCGCCGCGCCGCCCCCGAGCGAGGTGAGCCAGCAGGCGCCTCGGCAGGCAGACCGATCGCTGGACCCGCCGCGCCGCTCGATGTGGGGCGTCGAGCTGGGGGGCGGGCTCCTCGCGAGCCCGGGCGGCGTCGGCCCGGCGCTGCTCCTTGTCGCGCGTCTGCGCTTCGCGCCGCTCGGTCCGATCGGTCCGCTCGAGGCGCGCCTGTCGTTCGCCGGGCTCGGGACGGCGCCGCGCGTCGCTGGGCCGCAGGGCAGCGCGACCGTGCAGCAGCGGTTCGGGCTCGTCGAGCTCGCGGCGCTCCCCTGGCCCGAGCTGCGCTTGCGCCCGAGGTTCTCGGTGGGCCTCGGGGCGCTCCACGTCGCCGTCGACGGCGAGGCATCGTGGCCGTACCGGGGGGTCCACAGCGGGCGATGGGCGTTCGCCGCGGACGCCGGCGCCGGCGTCGAGCTCGGGATCGTGAGGCGGCTCGACGTCGTCGTCGAGGCGCACGCGCTCGTCGCGCACCCGTATCCGGTGGTCCGCTTCGTCGAGACCGAGGCGGCGCGCGGCGCACGCCCTGCGCTGCTCGGCAGCCTCAGCCTCGTGGGGTGGCTGTGATCGAAGAGGGCGTCACGGCTCCGGGCCGCCGGTGGTGCCCGCACCGGCGTCGGTGCCGGTCCCGACCGGGTTCAGCGTGAACAGCTGGCTGCTTCCGCCGCTGGAAGCGCTCTGGAAGAGGGCGGTGCGGTCGGTGGGCGGGGAGCCGTGGGCGTCGATGACCTTGCCGCTGAGGCGCGACGTGATGCGGACGGCACCGCCGCCGGGATCGGTGACGGACCATTGCTGGCTGGGATCGCCGTCGCAGGGGAGCTGGACGATGAAGGCGCCGTCGGCGGTCGACCCGCCGCGGACGTCGAGGCACTTGTCGCTCCTGACGCTGCGGATCCGGTGATACCCGCCGTCCACCGCCTCGAAGCGGAAGTGCTGGTTGGTGCCGCCGTTGCAATCCCAGAGCTGCAGGACGAGGTCGTCGGCCGTGGATAGGGCGGCTTCGACGTCCACGCAGCGCCCGCTCTGGACGCCGACCAGGGTGTAGGGGGTGCCTGTCGAGATGCCCGCCTCGACCTCCGCCGGGACGGCGTGCTGGGAGAGCTCGGCGATCTCCGCCGGAACGAGCGCGCGGCTGTAGATCGCGATGTCGTCGACGTCGCCGACGAGGAGCCGACCCTCCTGCGGCCATCGACCGACGTAGAGGCTGGTGGAACCGGGCGAGATCGTCCTCTCGATGGGCTCGGTGCGGTAAAGGCGCCCATCGATGTAGAGGCTCATGGAGAGCCCCTCGCCGTCGACGACAGCGGCAGCGTGTGTCCACCGCTGGAGCTCAAGGCAGGAACACCGGAGGCGGTGGTCGTCGCTGATTTCGGGCCCCTTCCAGAACCCGAAGTCCATGCCCCGCGCCTCGCCGTCGTAGTCGATGTTGAGCTCCCATCCGCCGGTGTCCTCCGTGCTGATGACGGTCCTCAGGGTGTCGTTGGCCGGGGGTCCGTCGGCCAGCGCGCGAACCCACGCCGAGACGGTCCAGCTCGAGGTGGCGTTCGGGAAGTCGCCCACCGTCATGAACTCGCCCTCATCGAGGTGCAGCGCCTGCCCGAAGCGGCCGCCCTCCACCCATGTGCCGCCGGTGAGCTCGCCGTCGCGCCGGTTGCCGGACCCGTCGGTCACGATCGTCCCTTCGCCCTCGTCGAACGTCCAGTAGGCGACCATGCCCTGGGTCAACGTCGTCGGCGTCAGCTCGACGGCGTCGATCGGCCCCTGCTCGCAGGCCGCGAGCCCGAGCGACGCGACCGCGGCAAGGCAGCGGGGCGCCGCGCGTCCGCCCGCCATGGCCGTCCTGCTGAACGTCCCGGTGATGGTGCGGTGCGGCGTGCGCGACTGCTGCATGTCAGGCCTCCTTGCGTACTCCAAACTTAGTTGCGCTCGGCGTGCGCGCACGCCCTCCTTCGTCGAGAGCTCGCCTGCCTGCGCGATCCCAGATAGAGAGCCAGCGGAGCACGCGTCAGGCAGTAGCGGCTCGCCCTCGGATCGGCTCACCGCGAGAGCAAATACAGCGGTGATAACGCCTCGCTTCGGGAGTCGCCACGTCGCGGCGAGCAGGCCCACGCTCTGACGGCAACATTTCATCGTCGCGCTATTCGCTCTCGTCGTGAGCCGGTTCGAGGGCCAGCCGCTACTGCTTGACGGACGCTCCACTGACGCTCGCGCGCTCGCGTTCTTTCTTCCCTCCCCTGCGGCCCGCTGCCGTGGGGCGGGCGCGCTCCAGCCGACAGGGGCAGATAGGCGATGTCACGCCCGCCGCGAGGCGGCGCTCCCTGGAGTTCGCCTCGTTCTTCCCATGGCACAAGCCACGACCTCGAGCGGACGGTGATCCAGGAAACCCACGGAGACGGTCATGAGATCAAGGTCGTTCACGTTGCTCGCGGTCGGGCTCGCAGTCCTCGCCCATGGCAACCTTGGTTGCAGCAATGAGTCCAGCGGCGGTGAGGCTGGCGCCGGCGGCAAACACGACGGCAACGGCGGGGCGACCCCTGGCTCGGCCGGCAACGGCGGGGCGACCCCTGGCTCGGCCGGCAACGGCGAGGCGACCCCTGGCTCGGCCGGCAACGGCGGGAGCTCCGGAAACGGCGGGGGACCGGAGGAGCCCGGCGGAGGTGCTCGACCGCGGACGCGATTGCTGATCGATGATGATTGGCGTTTTACCAAGGGTGATCCGCCAGGGAACACGACAGACCTCGCTTACTCGACACCTGCCGTGAAATCCTGGGTGCTGCCCAGCGGGAATGACTTCCTCAAAGACCCGGCGAAGAGGGCGGCGCGTCCGGACGGCAATCTCGGGGACGGCGTGGCCTACGTCACCGCGAGCCACGATGACAGCTCATGGAACACAGTGAACCTGCCGCACGACTACGCCATCGAAGGCCCGTTCACCACGAGCGTCAGCGGCAGCATGGGACGCCTGCCTTCTCCGGGAGTCGCGTGGTACCGGAAGAAGCTGACCCTGCCGGCGAGCGACGCCGGGAAGTCTATATTTCTCGATATCGACGGCGCCATGTCGTACAGCATGGTCTGGCTGAATGGCCAGTTCGTGGGCGGGTGGCCCTACGGATACGCCTCCTATCGCCTCGACCTGACGCCTTACGTGAAGCCCGGCGAAGACAACGTCCTGGCGATCCGGCTCGACAATCCGGTCCCCAAGGACGCCAACTGGCAATCAGGATCCTCCCGCTGGTATCCAGGAGCAGGCATCTATCGGAGCGTATGGCTCGTGAAGACGGAGCCCGTGCATGTGGCTCAGTGGGGCACAACCATCACCACGCCGGAGGTCTCCGAGACATCGGCGACCGTCGACCTGAAGCTGACCGTCGACAATGACTCGAAGCAGGATGCCAACGTGAGCGTGGCGACAGCCATCTTCGAGCTCGACGCAGACGGTCGCAGGTCGGGCGTCGCCGTGGCGTCCATCGCGCCTGTGGCTCTGCAGATCCCCGCCGGCACGAGCGCCACGGCCGACACCGAGGGGGCCATCGCGAGCCCGAAGCTATGGGGAACCGGCCCCCATCAGAGGCCCAACCGATATGTGGCGGTGACGACCGTGCAGCAGGAAGGCGAGACCGTCGATGTCTACGAGACGCCGTTCGGTGTTCGCACGCTCAGGTTCGATCCTGACGCGGGCTTCTTTCTGAACGGTGAGCACATCAAGCTGAACGGAGTGAACAATCATCATGATCTGGGCGCGCTGGGGGCCGCCGTGAATGTCCGCGCGCTGGAGCGGCAACTGGAGATGCTGGCGGAGATGGGGTGCAACGCCATAAGGACTGCGCACAATCCCCCTGCGCCGGAGCTCCTCGAGCTCGCCGACAAGATGGGCTTCCTCGTCATGGACGAGGCGTTCGACGTGTGGGTGCGCGAAAAGGCGGCGCTGGACTTTCACCAGATCTTTCCGGATTGGCACGAGCAGGACCTGCGGTCCCTGCTGAGGAGGGACCGCAATCATCCTTCCGTGGTGATGTGGAGCATCGGCAACGAGGTCGGTGAGCAGGGCGGTGGCGCGGAGGGCGCCGCGATCGCCAAGGAGCTCACGGGTATCTGTCACGAAGAGGACCCGACGCGCCCGACGGTGAGCGGCATGAACTCTGCCAAGGCCGACGGTCCATTTCCTGGGCCGATCGACGCCGTGGGCCTGAACTACCAGGGGACCGGGGTTCGCAGCGGGCCGGCACAATACCCGGTGTTTCATTCCAGCTTCCCGGACAAGTTCATCGTGGGCACCGAGACCACGGCCACCCTGAGCAGCAGAGGTGTCTATACGTTCCCTGTCGCCTCTGGCGCTGGCGTTCCGGCGTCGGACACCGCGGGCCAAGACAGTCCAGGTCGACAGGTCAGCTCCTACGATCTGTACTTTGCGTCCTGGGCCTATTCTCCCGACAAGGAATTCGCGTCACAGGACAGGTACTCCTTCGTGGGCGGAGAGTTCGTCTGGTCTGGCTTCGACTACCTGGGAGAGCCGACGCCCTTCGACTCCTCGCGGAGCTCCTACTTCGGGATCATCGATCTGGCGGGATTCAAGAAGGACCGCTTCTACCTCTATCAGGCGTACTGGCGCCCCGAGCTCCCCATGGCTCACATCCTGCCGCACTGGACATGGCCGGAGCGGACAGGCCAGGTCACGCCAGTCCATGTGTACACCTCAGGGGATGAGGCGGAGCTGTTCCTCAATGACCAGTCGCTCGGACGCAAGCGGAAGGCGCAGCTCGAGTACCGCCTGCGCTGGGATGACGTGAGGTACGAGGCGGGTGAGCTGGCCGTCGTCGCTTACAAATCCGGGATGGAATGGGCGACGGCTTCGGTGAAGACCGCCGGCGCCGCCAGCAAGCTCCTCCTGACGCCTGACAGGTCGACCATCGCGGGGGACGGGAGAGATCTCTCGTTCGTGACGGTCGCGGTGGCAGATGACGAGGATCGAATGGCCCCTCGCGCGATGAACTCGATCCATTTCGAGGTGAGCGGACCGGGCGAGATCGTCGCGACGGACAACGGCGATCCGACGGACATGACCGCATTTCCATCGAAGGATCGCAAGGCGTTCAACGGACTGGCGCTCGCGATCGTCCGAGCCAAGGCTGGACAGAAGGGGCAGATCGTCGTGAGCGCGAAGTCGAATGGTCTGGCCGGGGCCAGCACGACGCTGGTGGCAGAATGACGCGTCTCCACCGCTCTGCCGCCGTCTTTTCTGCAACGTACAAGCGAGGATCCATGCGCGCTGAACTGACCGCATCCGCAAGTTTGCTCATCCTCTTTGGACTCACGGGCTGCAGCTCCGAGAGCGGAGCGGGCCCCGACCCTGCGGGAAGCGGCGGGTCCGCCGTCGAGCCCGGGAGCGGCGGAGCCAGCGTCAGCGCCAGCAGCGGGGCCAGCGGCCAGACCTCGGCGGTGGGCAGCGGCTCTTCGACAGGGAGCGTGGCCGCTGGCACGGGCGGGACGGGCGGGTCCAGCAGCACGAGCACGACCTCGACCGGGGGCCAGAGCAGCGGCCCGCCGCCGCTCGTCCATGACGTGGAGGACACCGGCGCGGACTGCCCAAAACCGCCGCTCCCTGCGTTCAGCGAGCTGGAGTCGATCCCGCACCTGCCCGATCCATTCGAGATGGCGAACGGCGATCGCATCCGCTCGGTTTCAGACTGGCGCTGCCGGCGCGCCGAGATCAAGGCCGAGATCGAGAAGTACGGGGCCGGGGAAAAGCCGGGCAAGCCGAGCACGTTCGAGGCGAGCCTCAGCGGCAGCACGCTCAGCATCAAGGTGGGTGAGGGAGGCAACTCGTTCACCATCACCGCCCCCATCAACCGACCCGCGGGCGCGCCGAGCGGCCCGATCCCTGCGATCATCGGCGTCAACTCGCCCACGGGCAGCCTTCCTGCCCAGGTCTTCAGCAGCCGGGGCATCGCCACGATCACGTTCAACTCCGACCAGCTGATGTCGAACGGCTTCTCCGGCGGCTCGCGGACCGACGGCAACTTCTACAAGCTTTACCCGGGCACCACCGCGGGGGCCATGATCCGCTGGGCCTGGGGGATCAGCCGCATCATCGACGCGCTCGAGGCGCTCCCCGAGGCCAACATCGACACCAAGCACATCGCGGTGTCCGGCTGCTCGTTTCAGGGCAAGATAGCCCTCTATTCCGGTGCCTTCGATGAGCGCATCGCGCTCACCATCCCCCATGAGTCAGGCGGCGGGGGGACGATCTCGTGGCGCTACTCCGACATGCTCGAAAAGCGTGATAAGACCGAGGTGGAGAACCTGCTGCACGCGCAGGGGGCGCCCTGGTACGCGGCGGCCCTCATGCAGTTCAACAACGCGCCCGACAAGCTCCCGTACGATCACCATGAGCTGATGGCCATGGTGGCTCCTCGCGCCCTGCTGGCGATCGAGAGCTCCGCGATCGCGCGAATGGGGGCCGAGGCGGCGCGGGTCGACGCGCTGGCGGCGCGCGAGATCTGGGCGGCTCTCGGGGTCCCGTTCCGGCTGGGCGCATCGGAGGAGAACACCAACCACTGCGTCTGGCACAACGGCTTCACGCCCGACCTCGAGGCGTACGTCGACAGGTATCTCCTTGGCAAGGAGGACGTCGACACGGACATCCTGCGCTCCAAGTACACGATCGACACCGACACCTGGATCCCCTGGGAGACTCCTGCACTCCAGTAGTCGTGCTCGTCGCCAGCCGCGCCCACGACCAGCCGCGCGTCGCTAAGGACCCGCGTCGCGCGCGCGGTACTCGGCGATCATCTCCTTCGTCACGTCGCGATCATAACAGAGAGGCGCCGCGCCTCCCGGCCGCGAGTAAGCGCTGCGCTTGCCGCATTGTCTGCCCGCTCGATCGGTATCGTAAGGACACGGGCAGCTCCCGCTGTACGCCGCTCGTGACTCGGCGATAAGGGCCTTCCGGATCGCGGCGTCCGTCTTCGGCGCATCTGCCCTGGCCGAGGACGCCGCGAACATCGCCATTCCAACGACGAGCCAGTACCCAAGCCGCATCACCTGGCATCGTACCGACCCTCCGGAACCTCACAACATGTTCTTTCGTTCAGGTGCCCCCGTGTGTTCCCATCGGTCGGACGGCTCCCTCGTGGCCACTCTTCGCCGTGTTCTTCGCCGTGTTCTTCGCCGGGTTCGCGTAGAATCGAGCGTAGTGGACAGATCGTCGACGTCACGGAGACCTCTCAGCGACGCACCGCAGCGGTCGCTCACCCAGGCGGGTGAGCAGCACCCGCTACACGCGGGCTGTCAGGTCGTCGAGGCGACAGCGGATGTCGCGGTAGGCTACTGGAGCTCCCTGGCCACCGCGGTGTGGATGAAGACGACCCACCCGCACCACGCCGCCTCCCTGAAGACGGCGATCCTGGGGGCGCAGGCGAGCTCCCCGTCCCGCAAGGTGTGGCTGCTGCAGGTCGTGACCCCTGAAGCCATCGTACCCGACACGCGCAGCCGCAGCGCGCTCGCCGGAATGCTGGGTTCGGTGGATGGTATCGTGTCCCACTCGGCGGTGATCCACATCGGATCGGGCTTTCGTGCGTCCGTCGTGCGCAGCATCGTCACGGGGCTCAACGCCCTGGGACGCCAGCAGTTTCCACATCGTGTCTTCGCCAGCATCGAGGAAGGCGTCGCCTGGCTGGCCACCCACGGCCTGCCGGACGGGGCGGCCGCCCATCACGACCTCTCGGCGTTCCATGAGGCCGCGATCGCGGGCCAGCTCACGAGCGTCCGGACGTGAGCGCCCGGCCCAGGGCATCGTGGCCTCGAGCCTCGCGTTCCCGCGCGCCACGTTCTCGACCGATCGAGAGCCCCTCCTCGTCTTGACGGGCACGCCGCGAGCAGGGATCCTCGACGGCATGCGTCTCGCCGCGTTCGGGGTGATCCTGTTGCTCGTGGGCAACGCGCACGCCGAGTCGACGGCGCCAGCGCCCGCCGTCGACACCACCCGGCGCGACGTGGGCACCGGCCTCTCCGTGGGCGGGCTGGTCGTCGGCTCCGTCGGAGCAGGCATGTTCTTCCTCACCCGGCCGCGCGGCGACGATTCCTGCGGTTGCGCGTCTCGCGCATGGGTCTTTCCCACCGTGCTCATGAGCGTCGGAGGCGCGATGGCCCTCACGGGTGTACCGCTCTGGATCACGGGTCAGATGAAGCTCGATCGCGCCACGACCCAGGCCGAGCTGCATCTCGGTCCGCTCGGCGGAAGCGTCCGGCTCCTGTTCTGAAGCGCGCTCACGGCTCCGCGGGCGCCCCGTCCCGTATCCCGAGCGTCTCCTCGCGCGCCGACAGGCACGCCTCGCTCCCCACGACGAACGCGCGGCAGTTGTCCGGCCTGATCTCGTAGATGGCGCAGCGCCGGTCCTCGCAGAGGTGCTGGCACCGCCCGCTCGCCGCGAAGCGCAGCGTGATCTTCCCGTCCCGCGCCCGCCGCACGTAGGCGCGCCCCGTGAGGTCGCCGCGCCCGGCGCCCCGGAAGCGCGCGAGGTCCACCTCGTCGAGCAGCACGTTGGCGTCGTGGCAGCAGGCGCCGCAGGCCAGGCAGTCGAGCGCCACCTCGCGGATCGCCCCCGGGTGCGTGCTGTCGCGCTCGCACCAGTCGAGGACCGAGCCCTCGTACTGCCGCTTCACCCGCGCCGTCGCGAGCCCCTTGGCCGGCCCCTCGCCCACGCGGCGGAAGCGCTGCTGCTCGATCGACAGGAGCGACCACAGCCCGAGCTCCGTGAGCTTCCCGTCCTCGCCGATGGAGAGCAGGAGGTCGACCCGCTCGTCCGGCAACACGATGGCCGCGTGCCCGCCGGCCCTCACGTGCGCCGCCGCGCGGCTCAGGAAACGCGGGCGAAACCGACGCCAGATGGGGCGAGACACGACGTATGCGGACATCGGGGCGCATCTTCGCGCCCCGGCCCCGCGCTGCCAAGCCCCGCCCTCGCCCGGCGGCGGCGCTGCGCTATGGTGGAAGGGTGCGACATCGCAAGAAGATCGTCATCGTGAAGACCGGCGAGCCCGTCCCCCCGGTCCTCGAGCGACGCGGCCAGTTCGCGGACCTGATCGAGCAGACGATCGGCGCCAGCTGGAGCGGCGGATACGCCACCGTCGACGCCCGCACGGACGAGCTCCCCGCGCCCGGCGCCCCCGAGACCGCCGCCTTCGTCGTCACCGGCTCGTCGGCCAACGTCCCCCACCGCGAGCCCTGGATGCTCCGCTGCGAGGCGTGGCTGCGCGGCGTCGTGCACGCCGGCACCCCCACGTTCGGCATCTGCTTCGGCCACCAGATCCTCGCCCAGGCCCTCGGCGGCGAGGTCGTCCGCAACCCGCGCGGCCGCGAGATCGGCAGGATCCGCGTCCAGCGCCGCGCCGACGACCCGCTCTTCGACGGCCTGCCGTCGAGCTTCGAGACGCACGCGACCCACGTCGACACGGTCGGCACGCTGCCCAAGGGCGCCACGAGCCTCGCGTTCACCGAGCTCGACGACCACCAGGTCATCCGCTTCACGAGCGCGTGCTACGGCGTGCAGTTCCACCCCGAGATGGACCACGACGTCATCGCCGGCTACATCGCGTGGCGGAGCGAGATCCTGCAGGCCGAGGGCCGCGACGTCCCCGCGCTCCTCGCCCCCATCGCGCCGGATCAGCTCGGCACACGGACGCTGCACAATTTCATCCGGCACGTTGTCGTGCGCGGCGCCTGATCCCTACGCCGCCGACCTGACCTGGGTAGTCCCCGCCCTGACTGACGCGCCGGTCAGTCGCCCCTCGACCTGGCCCGCCGGCCGCGCGACGGGCTCACCCGCTCCGGCGCCTCGCCGGAGGCGTCCCCCGTCGCGGGCGCGGCGCGCTCGCCCTCCGGGCCCCGCGCCGCGAGCCCGGCCGCGGGGTCCATCCGGAGGTAGCCGCGCCGCAGGAAATCGTGGAGCGCCGTCACGATCCGCTCGCGCGGGCGGGCCTGCTCCTCGAGGGCGTTCTCGAACAGCACCTCCTTCAGCGCGCCGATCGTGAACGTCGCGTAGAGCTCGGTGTCCCCCGGCTCGATGACGCCGAGCCGCTGCCCCTCGGCGAGGCTCTGCTGCAGCAGGAGCTTCACCTCCTGGCGGAACGCCCGCAGCTCCTTGACGAACGCCGGGTCGAGCCCGGCCGCGTGCGACAGCAGGATGCTCGTCAGCGCCGGATCGTCGAGCAGGACGGCCACGATCGCGCGGATGTTGTGCTTGACCTGCGCCTCGACGTCCGCCGACGGGTCCACGCGCAGGATGGCGCCGCCGAGCCGCGAGAAGAGGCCGCGCACGAGCTCGCCGAACACCGAGCGCTTGTCGGGGAAGTAGAGGTAGAACGTCCCCTTCGCGACCTTCGCGAGCGCGACGATGTCGTCGACCTTCGCCTCGTGATAGCCCTTCTCGGAAAACACGGTACGCGCGGCGCGGAGGAGCGCCTGGCGGCGCTCGGCCTTGTCCATGGGCCGGTCGCTTTACCATCACCGGCCCGCCACCTGGGGACCGATGTCTCCCCTCCGGCGCCGTGCGGGCGACGCAACCCGCCGCAACCCGCCGCAACCGAGCGCGGCGTCGGAACCTTGCACCCTGGACGCAGCGACGGCCCGAGATGCCCGGAAAACGGCGTCGCGCGGCGACCAAGACGCACCGGATTGCTTGATTTCCCGGGCATCCCGTTGTAGCCATCACGACTGACCAGCCAGTCAGTCGGACGCTGGGGACCGGCGACGGCGGTGGGAGGAGCCCCGATGGGAAGGCAGATCCAGGATCCGGTCGTGGTCGGCATCGACGTCGGCTCGACGACGGTGAAGGCCGTCGTGCTCGATCCGCAGACGCTCGAGATTCTCTGGAGCGACTACCAGCGGCATCAGACGAAGCAGCCGGAGAAGGTGCTCGAGCTCCTCGAGACCATCGAGGCGTCGTTCCCCGCGTCGCCGAGGGACAGCTGGCGGGTGTTCATGACGGGCTCCGGGGCCGCGCCCCTCTGCCCCGGCCTCGGCGCCAAGTTCGTGCAGGAGGTCAACGCGGTCACGCTCGCGGTCGAAAGCCTGCACCCGGACGTGGGCAGCGTCATCGAGCTCGGCGGGCAGGACGCGAAGATCATCATCTTCCAGCGGGACGAGAAGACGGGCGACAAGACCGCCGCGCCGTCGATGAACGACAAGTGCGCCTCCGGCACGGGCGCCACCATCGACAAGTGCATGATCAAGGTGGGCCTCCCCTCGACGGAGGTGGTGAAGATCCACTTCGACGACTCGAAGCTCCACCACGTCGCCGCGAAGTGCGGCGTCTTCGCCGAGACGGACATCGTGAACCTCGTGAAGAGCGGCATCCCCTCGACGGAGATCCTCTGCTCGCTCGCCGACGCGATCGTCCTCCAGAACCTGTCGGTGCTGACGCGCGGCTCGACGCTGAAGCACAAGGTGATCCTGCTCGGCGGCCCCAACACCTACCTCCCCTTCCTCCAGGAGTGCTGGCGCAAGCGGATCCCCGAGACCTGGGACGAGCGCGGCTACGACTGGCCGAAGGACCAGCCGGTCGAGGAGACGATCTTCGTCCCGGACAACGCGCAGTACTACGCGGCGTTCGGCGCGTGCGTCTACGGGCTCAAGGAGGCGCCGGAGGTCGGCCGCTACGGCGGCAAGGCGGGGCTCGTCGAGTACATGACGAACGGCAGGAAGGCCCGGCTCGGCGAGAGCGCGGGCCCGCCGCTCGTGAAGACCCGGGACGAGGTCGACGAGTTCCGGAAGCTCTACAGCATCCCGCGGTTTTCGCCGATGAAGCTCGAGCCCGGCCAGGTGGTGCGCGGGGTCATCGGCCTCGACGGTGGCTCCACCTCGTCGAAGGCGGTGCTCATCGACGAGGACGGGAACATCGTCTGCAAGGCCTACCAGCTCTCCAAGGGCAACCCGATCCAGGACGCGAAGGAGCTGCTCTCCCAGCTACGGCAGTACGTGCTCGATCAGGGCGCGACGCTCGATGTGCTCGGCTTCGGCGGCACCGGGTACGCGGCCGACGTGCTCCAGGAGTGCATGCGCGCCGACGTCAACATCGTCGAGACCGTCGCCCACATGATGAGCGCGGTGAAGTTCTTCGGCGACGTCGACGTCATCTGCGACATCGGCGGACAGGACATCAAGGTCCTGTTCATGAAGAACGGCGATATCGCGAACTTCCGCCTCTCCAACTCGTGCTCTGCGGGCAACGGCATGTTGCTCCAGGCGATGGCCGACCAGTTCGGCCTGAAGGTGACCGAGTACGCCGACACGGCGTTCGGCGCCGAGCTCGCGCCGAAGTTCAGCTACGGCTGCGCCGTCTTCCTCGACACCGACCGCGTGAACTTCCAGAAGGAGGGCTTCTCGAAGGAGGAGCTGCTCGCCGGGCTCGCCCAGGTGCTGCCGAAGAACGTGTGGCAGTACGTCGTGCAGATCCCACGGCTCGCGGCGCTCGGCACGCGCTACGTGCTGCAGGGCGGCACGCAGTACAACCTCGCGGCGGTCAAGGCGCAGGTCGATTACATCAAGGAGCGCGTCCCCGGCGCCGAGGTGTTCGTCCACCCGCACACGGGCGAGGCCGGCGCGCTCGGCGCCGCGTTCGAGACGCTCCGCGTCGTGAAGCGCAAGGGCCGGTCGACGTTCATCGGGATCGACGCGGCGATCGCCCTCGAATACACGACGAAGAACGACGAGGAGACGGTCTGCCACTTCTGCCCGAACGAGTGCAAGCGGACCTTCATCGACACGAAGCGGCCTGACGGGACGACGAGCCGCTACATCTCGGGCTTCTCGTGCGAGAAGGGCACGGTCGAGAGCGAGCAGGCGATGCTCGCGCTCGTCGCCGAGCGGAAGAAGATCGCGAAGCAGTTCCCGAACCTCGTCGACTACGAGTCGAAGCTCGCCTTCCGGCACTTCTACGACACGGCCCCGCTCCCGGAGGACGGCGCGCCGGTGAAGGACACGGTCGTCAAGAAGGGCTTCCTCGGCATCCGCCGGGTGGAGACGACGCGCCCGTTCCGGCGGAGCGGCATCGAGGTGCGGGAGCGCCTCCGCCGCGTCCGCATCGGCATCCCGCGCGTGCTCAACATCTACTCGACAGGCCCGTATTACCGCGCCTACTTCGAGGCGCTCGGCGTCCCCAAGCAGAACGTCGTCTTCAGCGACGCGACGAGCGAGGAGATGTGGGTCGAGGGCGGCAAATACGGCTCCATCGATCCGTGCTTCCCGTCCAAGGTGGCGCAGGCCCATGTCCACAACCTGCTCTTCCACCACCACAGCGACGAGAAGAAGCTCCATTACATCTTCTTCCCCATCCTCACCCATGTGCCGAGCTTCGGCGAAGGGGTGATGGACAAGACGAGCTGCCCGATCGTCGCGGGCGTGCCGGACGTCATGAAGGCGGCGTTCACGAAGGAGGTCGACTTCTTCAAGACGCGCGGCATCGAGTACCTCGACCCCGCGCTCACGTTCTCCGAGATGACGCTGACGGCGCGCCGGATGTTCGAGACCTGGGGCCCGCGGCTCGGCATCACCGAGGACGAGAGCGATCACGCGCACCGCGAGGGGATGCGGGCGCTCTCGCAGTTCGAGCGCGACCTCCAGGACAAGGGGCGGGCGATCCTCGAGACGGTCGAGTCCGAGAACCGGGTGGCCATCCTGATGATCGGCCGGCCGTACCACTCCGACCCGGGCCTGAACCACGGCATCCCGGAGGAGTTCCAGGTGCTCGGTTATCCGATCCTCTCGGTGCGGTCCATCCCGCGCGACATGGAGTACCTCGCGCGGTACTTCAAGGACGAGATCGCGACGGGCCAGCACCCGCTCGACATCAACGACGTCTGGCCGGAGAACTACTCGGCGAACAGCGCGCAGAAGGTCTGGGCGGCCAAGTTCGCCGCCCGCCACCCGAACGTCGTCCTGCTCGATCTCTCGAGCTTCAAGTGCGGCCACGACGCGCCGACGTACGGGATCATCGACAGCATCGTGAGCTCGAGCGCCACGCCGTACGCGGCGCTGCACGACATCGACGCCAACAAGCCGGGCGGGTCGATCAAGATCCGCGTGAAGACGTACGCGCACAGCCTCAAGCTGCACGAGGAGGCGCTCGAGGACGCGGCGAAGAAGAAGGCGCAGCTGGTCCAGCGCATCGAGGAGAAGCGGCTCGAGCTGCTCCAGCTGAAGCGCGACCAGCAGGCGGCGCGCAAGATCACGGATCCCGCGCTCGAGCGGGAGATCGCCGCGCTCGCCGAGAAGGTCCGGAGCTACGTCGCGCCGGTCTCGCCGCCCGAGGCCCAGAAGACGGGCCTCGTGCAGCTCAAGAAGAAGCAGTCCGACGGGACCGTCGTCCCCCTGGAAGCCTGAACCACGTCGAAGGTCGAGGGGGGGACGGCGGGGCCGCCCCTTCCAGCATCCAAGCGAAGGGAAGCCACGCCATGCAACACACGAGCACGACGAGCACGACCACCACGCAGAAGACGCGCCTTCCTCTGGCGGGCGAGACGCGATCCATCAAGACCGACGTCGACATCGAGGCGGAGCTCAGGGCGTTCGAGGAGGCCGAGCGGGAGCGGCTCGGGCTCAAGGCCGAGCGGCGCCAGTGGGTCGACAACATGCTCAAGCCGAAGATGACGAAGAAGGAGCGCGAGAGCGTCACGCTCCTCATCAGCGGCCTCACCGCCGCGCAGGACTTCCTGTGCGAGGGCGCGCTGAAGGGCCTCGGCTACAACGTCCACTACTTCGGGATGAGCGACAACGCGGGGCTGCAGACGGGCAAGGAGTTCGGCAACCGCGGCCAGTGCAACCCGACGTACTTCACGGTCGGCGGCCTCGTGAAGTACCTCATCGACCTGCGCGACAAGCAGGGGATGTCCACCGAGGACATCATCAAGAACTACGTGTTCCTGACGGCGGGCGCGTGCGGGCCCTGTCGGTTCGGCATGTACGTGACCGAGTACAGGAAGGCGCTCCGCGACGCCGGCTTCGACGGCTTCCGGGTCATGCTCTTCCAGCAGACCGGCGGGCTCTCGCAGGCGACGGGCGACGACGTCGGGCTCGAGATGAACCCTGCGTTCTTCATCGCGATCATCAAGGCCATCGTCTGCGGCGACACGCTGAACGCGCTCGGCTACCGGATCCGGCCTTACGAGGTCGAGCCGGGCGCGACGAACCGCGCGATGGAGAGCGCGAAGCGCATCCTCTACAAGGCGCTTTACGAGCAGACGAACGTGTTCAAGGCGCTCTACGAGGCGCGCAAGGAGTTCGAGGGCGTCCGGGTGGACAAGCTCCGGCCCAAGGCGAAGACGTCGATCATCGGCGAGTTCTGGGCGATGACGACCGAGGGCGACGGCAACTACGCCCTGCAGAAGTTCCTCGAGAGCGAGGGCGGCGAGAACGACATCCAGCTCACGACGGCGTGGCTGCTCTACAACATCTGGGAGTGCGCCCGAGACACCCGCGAGCGGCGCGACCTGCGCGGCGCCGACGAGGGCAACTACGGCCTCGCCAGCCTGGACGAGTTCGGCGTGGCGAAGCGCCTCGCGACGATGCGCCTCGCCGAGGGCGCGCTGCGCGTCGGCTTCCAGGCGTTCGCGCTGCCGCTCGGCCTGCTCGACTACCACCTTCCGGACATGGAGCTCGTGGCGGAGGTGGCGAAGGACTACTACTCGAACGACCTCCGCGGCGGCGAGGGGCACATGGAGGTCGGCAAGCTCATCGTGAACGCCGTGAAGTCGAAGGCGCACGTGACGGTGAGCGTGAAGCCGTTCGGCTGCATGCCCTCGTCGGGCGTCTCCGACGGCGTCCAGTCGCTGATCACGTCGCGCTACCCCGGGACGATCTTCTGCGCGGTGGAGACGAGCGGCGACGGCGCGACGAACTTCTACTCGCGCATCCAGATGTACATGTTCAAGGCGCGCATCCTGGCCGAGCAGGAGCTCACCCGCGCCTACGAGGAGGCGGGCGTCACGGAGGCCGAGGTGCGCGCGTTCCTCGCGAGGAACCCGAAGTACGCGAGCCCGCTCCACCACGCGCCGCACCGCGTCGCCGGCTCGGCCGCCAACCTCGTCTACGAGGTGGCGCCGCTCATCAAGCAGACGGCCGCCGAGCGCGCCGCGGGCAAGGCCAGGGCGGCGGCGGGCGCGCTCCGCGACGCCGTGATGGCGGCCCCGGCCAAGGCGAAGGCGGCGAAGGATTTCCTCACGGACCCGGAGACGCTCGCCCGGGCGCGCGAGGACGTCGCGCTGCTCCGCGACATCGTCGGCGGCAAGGCCGCGGAGCGGTTCAGCCCGCTGGTCAAGCGCCTGGCCGGCAAGGCGTACTTCGAGAACAACCCCGAGGTTCGCCACGTGAGCCACGGGGCGAACAGCGTGGAGCCCATCGCCGCGGAGTGAGGCGGACGAGGCGGACGCCGCCGGGCGAGCTGCGCCCGGCGGCCCCCTCAGCCTCTCCGCGATCGGCGCGCCGCGCCGCCCCGCCCGCCGCGCCGTCCGGCCGCGACGCACGCGCGAAATTCTGCTAGATATCGCGCGCCATGACCGAACTGCGCTCGTTGTCTCCCGATGCTCTTGCCTCGCTCACCCGTGAGCTCGAGGCGCGTTTTGCTGCCTTTGAAGCCCGCGGCCTCAAGCTCGACATGACGCGCGGCAAGCCGTCGTCCGAGCAGCTCGATCTCGCGAACGGCATGCTCGCGCTGCCCGGCGCGGGCGACCTCATCGCCTCGGACGGCTCGGATACACGCAACTACGGCGGCCTCGACGGCCTGCCCGAGATGAAGGCCATCTTCGCCGAGATGCTCGAGGTCCCCTCGGAGCAGGTCATCGTCGGCGGGAACAGCAGCCTGACGATGATGCACGACGCGGTGGTCCGCGCGCTCATCCACGGCGTGCCCGACGGCAGCGGCCCCTGGGTGAAGCAGCCCAAGGTGAAGTTCCTGTGCCCGAGCCCCGGCTACGATCGCCACTTCGCGATCTGCGAGCACCACGGCATCGAGATGATCACGGTCGACCTGCGCGACGACGGCCCGGACATGGACCAGGTCGAGAAGCTCGTCGCCGAGGACGCGGCCATCAAGGGCATGTGGAGCGTGCCGAAGTACTCCAACCCCACGGGCACCACGTACGGCGCCGAGGTCGTGCGCCGGCTCGCGGCCATGAAGACGGCGGCCCCGGACTTCCGCCTCTTCTGGGACAACGCCTACGCGGTCCACGACCTCTACGCCGAGGGCGACAAGCTCGCGAACATCGTGCCGGCGTGCCAGTCCGCGGGCCACCCCAACCGGCCGATCGTCTTCGCCTCCACGTCGAAGATCTCGTTCGCCGGCAGCGGCGTCGCCGCCATGGCGTCGAGCCCCGCGAACGTGGCGGACGCGAAGAAGCACCTCGGCATCCAGACCATCGGTCCGGACAAGGTGAACCAGCTGCGGCACGTGCGCTTCTACAAGGATTACAAGGGCCTGCTGGGCCACATGCAGCGGCACGCCGAGCTCATGCGGCCCAAGTTCGAGGCGGTGACGACCACGTTCGAGCGCGAGCTCGGCGGCAAGGGCATCGCCACCTGGACCTCGCCGCGCGGCGGCTACTTCGTCAGCCTCGACACCCTCGACGGCTGTGCGAAAGAGGTGGTGCGCCTGGCCAACAAGGCGGGCGTGAAGCTGACCGGCGCCGGCGCGACGTACCCGTACGGCCGCGATCCTCGCGACCGCAACATCCGGGTCGCGCCCTCGATGCCGCCGCTGGAGCAGATCCGCGTCGCCATGGACGTCGTCGCTGTCTGTGTCCAGCTCGCGAGCGTCCGCAAGCTCGCTGGCTGATCGCCGTATCGCCGTCATCGTCGCTCGCTCGCATTGCGATCGACGCACCGCAGTGCAAGGGTGGGCGCTTCCTCCCGGAGCGCCTCACCATGCAGCAACTCACCCTCGAAGGTCAGCAGAGAGTTTCCGACCTGTCACAGCGCTATTTCGTCAGCACCGACGCGGTGATGACGCTGTTGCAGGCGCTCGTGAACGGCCATGGAACGATGGCGCAGTTCTACCACCCCGAGCTGGGCGGCGGCGGGCAGTGGATGCAGGGCGGCATGACCATGGTCGGGGACATGTTCAACAACGGCCTCAAGGCCAAGGTGGACGGCCTGTGCTCCGAGCTGTCCAGCCTGCTGGCCAGCCAGCCCTTCGTTCCAGCGCCCCCGAGTTATCCATCGCAGGGCGGTCAGCAGCAGCAGCAAGGTGGCAGTGGAGGGTTTGGGGGATCGCCGGTCAGCCTGTTCGTCCCGGGCTCGGGAGGGGGCTCGGGCAGCTGGTGGCCCGGGGAGCTCGGCGTGCCGAGCTCCAGCGGATCGCAGAACAACGTCCGATATGCCTACTTCCCCGGCGCGCGGCGCCTGGCCGTCGAGGTCAACGGGCGCGTCAGCGTCTATGACACGCTCGATCACCAGATCGGCGGCGTTTCGCAGCAGCAAGGGTCGGGGGCGTCCGTGACGTTCACCAGCCAGTACGGCGTGGTGAGCGTGCTGAGCTTGCCCATCATCTCCGGCGACCTCGCCGTGAAGCAGGCGCCGATCGCCCCGCCCGCTCCGGCGCAAGCGGCCGCTCCGGTGCAGGCGGACGCCCCCCGCCCTGCTCCGGCGCAGGAAGGGGATATCTTCGCCGCCATCGAGCGGCTCGCCGATCTCCGGCAAAAGGGGTTCATCACCGAGCAGGAGTTCGCTGCGAAGAAGACAGAGCTCCTCGGCAGGCTCTGAGCACGAGCAAAGGACGGTCGCCGAGGGCGAGGAGGGGCGGGCGGCGAGCGCCGGAGAGGAGCGCTCGCCATGCTCCGTCGACCGTCACCCGCCGTGACAGACCGCTTCGATGTTGTGCCCATCAGGATCACGCACGAACGCGCCGTAGTAGCCCGGGTGGTACTGCGGCCGTAGCCCCGGCGGACCGTTGTCGACGCCTCCAGCAGCGAGCGCGGCCCGGTAAAACGCGTCGACGTCGGCCCGCGTCTTCGCGACGAAGGCGACATGCAAGCCGCCCTGCAGCGGTGTTCCCGTGCCGATCCAGAAGTCGGGCTTCCCCTCAGGCCCGAGGCCGGCGTGGGTGCCCGCCTCTCCGGTCATCTCGGGCGTTATCTCCATCACGAGCCCGTAGCCAAGGGGGGCCAGGGCCGCCAGATAGAAGGCCTTGCTCCGCTCATAATCCGAGACTGGAAAACCGATGTGGTCGATCATCATGCGCGCCATCATCGCCCAGGCAGACCGCCCCAGCTGAAGAAAAAGGACTGCATCTCTCCTCCCGGCAAAGCGCACCACGCAACGCCGTGAACAGCATTCCAATAGGCCACACGGAATTGCCATCCTCAGCAGGAAGTCGGCAGCGCGCGCCACGGCCGCTCGGACGCCGCCCCCATGGTTCGTCCACACGCGATTTTCCGCCCGGCGCCGCGATCTCGACGGGCAGCGCTGCCTTGCCTACCGCGCGGGCCGCGCGCTCGCGCGCTCGAGGCCGCGGAGGACTTCCTCGAGCGCTTCCTGGGTGATGAGACCCACGTGCCGGAAGACCTCCCGGCCCCCTGCGTCGAGGACGACGACGCTCGGCACGTGGTGCAGCCCGGCGAAGGGCCCCTCTCCGGCGATCGTCGGGGCGTCCGCGAGCGCCACCGGGTACGGGAGCTTGAGCGCCGCGACGAAGGCCTCGACGAGCGGCCGGTTCTCGCTCGCCTCGAGGACAAGGAGCGCCGCGTTGATGCGCGGCGTGTGATCGCGGAACAGCCCCGCGAGGAACCGCGCCTCCGCCTGGGACGCCACATCGTAGGTCGCGACGAAGCCGATCACGCTGAACCTGCCCGAGAGCGACCCGGTCGAGAGCTCGCGGCCGTCGAGGGTCTCGTACGAGAAGCTCCGCACCGGGCCGGGCGCCGGCGCCGCCGCGGCGAGCGGCGGCCCCGCCGCCGGCTCCCGGACGGCGTCGCCGCCCCCGCCGCAGCCGATCGCGAGCAGCAGGAGCGGCGTGCACACCGGCGCGAGCGGCCTCATGGAAGCGGATCACCCTCCAGGTGGGCGTCGAAGAGATCGGCGCAGAGCTGCAGCGAGGGTGGGAGCTCGGCGCCCTTGCGCCGCTGCGCCAGGACGGCATGGCACAGCTCCTCGATGACCAGCTTGATCGGCGTGGCCTCGAGCTGCGCGCCGTCGAGCAGGATCCCCGGACCCGGGGCGTCCTCCGCGCGGACGATGGGATCGTGCCGCGCCCAGGCGATGCCATCCTCGGGGAGATAGCGACACCAGAGCACCCGCACGAAGCGCAGGTAGAGCGGCGTCACCAGCGCCACCACGCGATCGCCCCCCGCGGCGACGCCGCGCAGCGCGAAGCCGCCCGCCGGGCGCGGCGCATGCTCCCCCCCCTCGATCGCGACCTCGATCCGCTCGCGGCGCCCGGCGTCGCTCTCGACCGACAGGAGCGGCGCATAGATCGCCACCGCGGGCACCTGCAGCTTGGGCGCGTCTTCCGCGAGGACGTCGAGCCACGCCTCGCGCGCCTCGGGGCCGAGCTCCCCGTACACGTGCGCTGCGGCGATGGCCGCCTCGGCGTCGGTCGCGAGCGCGGCGAGCCACTCCCGCCAGGCGGCGAGGATGCGCGGATCGAGCAGCGCGCCCGACGACGCGGGCAGGCCCTGCGCCGCGCCGTCGGGCGCGGCGGCGTCCAGCGAGGGCTCCTGGACGAGATCGACCGAGCTCGGGTCGCGGCGCTCCGTCATGCCACCCTCAGCGCAGCGCGTCGCGGCGACGCGCCCCGACGTCGCGCTCCAGATCGCGCACGAGCTCGGCGAACTCGTCGCCCCGTCCGAGCGGCGCCGCGAGCGTCAGCTCTCCGCCGCGATCCGCGAACAGGAGCGCGACGCCGTCGCTCGCCTCGACGATGCTCTTCACGAACACGACGTCCGCTGGGTGGACCAGGACGTGCTGCACCAGCATCCCGGCGCTCGCATCCGCGATCGAGAGGGGGCCGCGCGCGGGCCCGAGCTGCTCCGCGGCGCCCGATGGCTGCCCGCCGGCCGGAGACGCGGACGCGACTCGCCTGGAATTGCTGTCGTTCCGGCCCATGGACGGCGGAGCTAAGCACCGCTCGCCGGAGGGATCCAGCGGGCACACCCGGCGGGGATGGCCAGCCCCCTCGCCGCGTCAAGAGGCCGCGTTCCTCCCTCGATCCGCGGGCCCCGCGGCGTTCTCTAGCCCGCCAAAGCGGCGCGAGATCGTCGGGCCGCTCACCTTCACCCTTCCTCCTTCGCACGGGCGGCTCGCCGGCGGCGTCGTCGGGAGGCGACGGGCCGCGGGCCCGAGCCAGACGAGAGCCGACGGGAGCCGACGAGAGCCACCGCCGCGAGCCGGGGCAGGCGGGCTCTGGGGCCCACGGAGCGCTCGGGGATCGCCGCGCGGGGCGAAAGCGCCGCGAGGGGCGCTACACTCCCGCCGATGTCAGCCTCACGAGCCTGCAGCGAGCGAATGGAGGAGCGCCGCGAGACGTGCCCGGCGCCGCAGCCGAAGACCGCCGTCGATGACGACGAGCGCGAGCACGACGAGAACGACGAGAACGACGGCAAGCTGATCGACCTGCCGCCGCTCGGGCACGACGAGGAAGAAGGGGGCGACGAGGGCTTCGACGACCTCCTGCAGACCCTCGACGACGCGGAGCAGGGGCTCGACGACGCGAACGCGAGCGACCTCGAGATCGGCGTCGAGCTCGCCGTGGACGACGGCGGGACCGGAGAGGACGAGCCCGCGGAAGAAGGCGTCGACGTCGGGGCGCTCCACGAGGGGATCGCGGAGGCCGACGCGAGCACGTGGCTGTCCGATGAGGCCGTCGAGCAGAGCGACGCCGAGCAGGACGATCTCGACGATCACGGCGGGCCGCACGGCGACGACGGCGGCGCGGAAGGGACGGGAGAGGACCCGGCGGACGACGTGGACGAGGGGGAGCTGCCGGCGCTCGACGCGGACCAGGACGGCGCGTACGAGGGCGAAGATCTGCTCGCAGAGCTGCCCGATCTGCCCGACGACCAGGCCCCCGTCTGGGACGCGCTGCCCTGGGTCGTCGTCGAGGACGCGGGCGCCGCCGTCCCGTGCAGCACGCTCGCGGTGGCCGGCGGCTACGTCGTCGCGGGCAGCGCCGGCGCAGAGCCCGGGCTGACGAGCGAGCCCGCCGCGCGATCGGGAGGCCGCCCGCGCCGCGCGGAGCGTGCGGGCGGCGAGCGCGGGGCCGTGCTCGTCGTCGACGCGGGGGCGCTCTCCGCGCGCCGCGCCGGCATCGACACGTCGGCTTCCTCGATCGCGCTGTCGGACAGCGCGATCCTCATCGCCACGCGCCGCGGCAACCTGCTGCTGAGCGACGACCGGGGGAAGAGCGCGAGCCCGCTCGGCGCGTGGGGCTCGGGCGGCGCGCCGGTGACGCTCGCGACGACGCCGGGGCGCCTGTGGGTGCTGGCCGGCAAGACGCTGTGGTCGCCCGCGGCCGGCGCGGTCGTCTCGCCGCCGGAGACCGCCTCCGCCGTGGCCGCGGGCTCGCCCCGCCGCGACGGCGCGCCGACGCCGTCGAAGGGCGCGCTCTCCCTGTCGCCCGGGCCCGCGCTGCGGGACGGCGTGCTCCGGATGAGCGCGAGCGAGGGGGTGATCGTCGCGCTCACGAGCGCGGCCGAAGGACCGCAGCTCGAGCGGCTCCGCGGCGACGACGAAGGCTCGCCGGTCGTGCCGCTGTCGGGGGCGGCGCGGCGCGCGGCCGAGGCCGACGACTGCAGGCTCGCAGCGGCGGCCGGCGGGCGCTCGATCGCGATCTCCGGCGCCGGGCTCCTCTGCGTGTCGCGCAACGGCGGCGAGACCTTCCGCGTGCTGGAGGGGCTCGCGGTGGTCGCCGCCCTCGCCTTCGCGGGCGACCACAAGGCGTCGCCGCTGCTCGCGCTCGTCGCGCGCGAGGGTGAGCGCCGGGCGCAGCTGGTCCACGTCCCGTCGAACGCCGCCCCGACGCTCGTCGCCGAGCTCGGTGCGACGCCCCCCGGCGCCCCCGACGAGGAGGCCGCGTCGATCGGACCGGCGGCGATCGCCTGGGACGCGTCGCGCGAGGTCGTGTGGGTCGCGTGCTGGGCGGGGCTCGTCGCGCTCACGCGACAGAGAAAGCACTGACGGTCGTCCTCCGCCGCGCGGGCGGCGCGCGAGCGCCGGCTCGCCGCGCTCGCACATCGCTCGCCTCGCGCGCGGCGCGCTCAGCCGCCGACGAACGACGCGTGCAGCAGGCGCTGCGCGGCCGCGACGTCCGCGGCGTCGACGAGGGCGCCGAGGCGCAGGGGGCCCGCGACCGTGAACCGAGGCGCGATGCCGGCGCGCGCGAGGACCTCCACGAAGCGCGCGAGCGGCTCCGCCGTCGCGGAGAGCCCGTCGCCGACGACGCTGACCGCCGCGAGCCCCTCGACGAGCTCGAGCGACGGCAGCAGCGCGGCGAGCTTTCGCCTGGCGCCCTGCCACTCGGGCACGTTGAGGAGCGGGATCACGAACGCGCCGCCGCCGTGACCGAAGGAGAGATCCCGGAAGCCCAGCCCGAGATCGCCCGCCGCGCGGACGACCTCGTCGAGCCGGAGCCCGCCGTCAGCCCGCGCGAGGACGACGTTGCCCTCGGCGACGATCGCGCGCGCCGCGAGCGCCGGAGGCGCCGAGCCCGGCGCGGACCGGCGCACCACCGTCTCCCGCGCGCCGGGGCCGGCGTCGAAGGTCGACCGCGCGTAGAGGGCCACGCCGGAGCGCCGCGCCCACTCGACCGCCTGGGCGCAGACGACCTTCGCGCCGCACTCGGCCATCTCCTGGAGGACCGCGCAGTCGAGCTCGGGCAGGTGGCGGGCGTCCGGGACGACCCGCGGGTCGGCCGAGTACACGCCGTCGACGTCGCTGTAGATCTCGCAGCGCTCGGCGCAGAGCGCCGCCGCGAGCGCCACGGCCGTTGTGTCGGAGCCCCCGCGGCCGAGCGTCGTGATCTCGCGGCGGTAGCTCATCCCCTGGTAGCCGGCGACGATCACGATGCGGCCGCGCGCGAGCTCGTCCTCGATGCGGAACGGGCGGACCTCGATGATGCGCGCGTCGAAGTGGCGATCGTTCGTGAGGATGCCGGACTGGGAGCCCGTGAACGAGATCGCCTCGAAGCCCCGGGCCTGGATGGCGATCGAGAGGAGCGCCATCGACACGCGCTCGCCGGTCGAGAGCAGCATGTCGAGCTCACGCCGGGGAGGATCCGCGGCCGCGCTCGCCGCCTGCCGGGCGAGCGCGAGCAGGCCGTCGGTGGTCTTGCCCATCGCGCTGACCACGACGACGACGTCGTTGCCGGCGCGCTTCGCGGCGACGACGCGCTCGGCGACCTTGCCGATCCTGTCGACGTCGGCGACCGATGAGCCGCCGTACTTCTGCACGATGATCGGACGGCCCGCCTTCGCGGGCGAGGCGCCCGGCTCGCACGGCGAGCCCTCCTGCTGGGCGCGGTTCGACGGCTGCTCGGCCATGCTGCACCTCCAAGCGCTGCGCGCGCTGCGCAAGAGCTCGGGCTATCACGGGCGCGGCGCGTGGGCCAAGCGCGCGGCTCGCTGCTCGGGCGCAGACCGCTCGGGCGCAGACCGCGCGGGCGCGCTCAGGCGGGCGCGCTCAGGCGGGCTCGCTCTGGAGCAGCATCTCGTAGAGCTCCGCCTCGGAGTCGCGCCCCTCGGCCCGCGCCCGAGCGGCGAGCCGCGCGAGCACGTCGCGCCGCCGCGGCGCGACCTCCAGGCGGACGGCGTCGTCCCCCTCCTCCATCCGCGCCGAGAGCAGGGCGAGGAGATCGAGGTCGCGACCGAGCCGCTCGAGCACATCGGCGAGCGCCATCGCCACCCCCTGGTCGGCGGGATCGGCGCGGAGCCGATCGGCCAGCCGCTCGGCCAGGAGCTCGTCGTCGACGCCGAACGCGCGGGCCAACGGCACCTGCCCCTCCGCCAGCGTGACGCTGCTGGGGATGGGCGCCGTGAGGTCGGTCGACGTGTCGGATCCATCGAGCGTGGGCATCTCGTCGATGGTCCCGGGGTCGATCGGCGCGGCCCTGGGCGGGGCGGCCGGCGCGCGGGGGACAGGGGGAGGCTTGATCGGCGCCGGGGCGATCACCACGGGCTCGGGCGGGATCGTGCGCCGGCGCGGGGCCGCGACGTGGACCTCGATCCGCTGCTCGGCCGCGCGGGGCCGCTGGACCGGGCCGGGCGGCGCCGCCGGGACAGGCGCGACAGGCGGCGCGATCTCGCCCGAGACGCGGCGGAACGCGGCGTTGATGCCCGGATCGCGCGGCCGGAGGCGCAGCGCGAGGCCCAGCTGTCGCTGCGCCGCGAGGAGATCCCCCCGGGATCGCTCCTCGATCTCGGCGGCCTCGGCGAGCAGGGCCGCGACGGCGGCGGCGCCGTCGCCGAACGGCGCTCCCCTCGCGCGAGCGGGGCCCGCGTCGTCCGCGCGGCCCTGGAGGGCGAGCTCCACCGCGTCCCGCAGCCGCCCGAGCGCGACCGACGCTCCCCCGAGATCGCCGAGCCCGGCGCACCAGCGGCCCTCGAGCAGCCGCGCCTCCAGCGCCTCCGGCGCGCCGGGCGGGACGCTCCGCACGCGCGCGATCGCCGCCGGGAGATCCCCCGCGATCTCCGCGAGGCCGCGGCCGAGCTCCAGATCGAGCGCGCACGCGGGCGCGCCGCTGCGCGCGGCGAGGGCGCGCGCCCGGGCGAGGAGGTCGAGCGCGCGCCTCCCCTCCCCCGCCGCCCGCAGCGAGCGCCCGAGGCCCGCGACAACGTCGGGGCTCTCCGGCGCGTAGCGGAGCGCCCGCTCGAAGAGCACCCGCGCGTCGGCGACGTCGCCCCGCGCGAGGAACGCCTCCGCGGCCCTGCGAGACACGGCGTGGCGCGCCTCGGCGCCGCGCGCGGAGGCCTCGAGGTGCTCGGCGTCCGCGAGCGCGCCGCGCACGTCGGCGACGTCGAGCCGCGCGTGGAATCGCGCCCACCGCAGCGCCTCGATCCCGGGCGCGCGCGCCACGCCGAGGTTCAGCGCGTCGAGGCGCACGTCGACGGCGTCCGCGAGCGCCGCCGCGCGCAGCCACGCGAGCGCGGCGAGCGGGCCGTAAGGCTCCGCGTGCGCGGCCCGCGCGAGCGCGGAGAACGCGCCGTCGTAATCGCCGACCGCCTCGAGGAGCGCGCCGCCGAGGAGGCCGGCGTCCACGGCGGGCATGGCGTCGACGACGGTCGAGAGCGCCCCCTCTGCGCGCTCGCCGATCACGAGGTCGAGCCAGGCGAGGCGCGAGGAGATCTCGGGGTGCCGCGGGGCGCGCTCCAGCGCGGCGAGGTAGGCGCGCCGCGCCTCGTCGAGCCCGCCCGCGGACGCGAGCTCGTCGGCGGCGCCCGCGAGCTCGGCCGCCTCGAGCGCCCGGAGCGCGCGGTCGCCCAGCGCGGGGGGCGCCGCGCCGAGCGCGCCCTCGGCGCGGAAGCGGCCCGCCTCCGCGGTGACCACGGCCCACTGCACCCCCTCCACCGCGGGCGCCCTCGCGCCCGCCGCGGGCAGGAGCAGGCGGACGATCCGCTCGACCGCGGCGTCCAGAACGATCGCGCCCTCGACGAGGCGCCCGTGCGCGCCCGCCATCATCGAGAGCGCCTGCAGCGCGAGCGCGTGCGGCGGGGCGGCGAGGCCGATGCCGCGGGCGCGCTCCGGCAGGAGCCTGAGCGCGCGCTCCCCCGGGGCCACGGCGACGTCGAACGCGAGCGCCGTCTCGCCGGATCGCAGCGCGACCAGCGCGCCGTCCTCGATGGGCGCGATGAGGAGCTGCGGCGCGCCGTCGCCGAGGAGGCCGCGGAGCCGCGGCGCGGCCCAGCCGGCGAGCTCGGTCCCCTGCGCCTCGACGGAGAGCCGGGCGAGCTGGCCACGCCGGTGCCGGAAGCGCGCCACGCCGCCGGAGAGGTCGACGGGGAACCGGATCCCGGCGAGCCGCACCACGAGCTCGGTGACGCGGAGCGGCCCGAGCGCGAACGGCTCCCCGAGCTCGATGGCGAGCGCGCCCTTGCTGACGGCGAGCCGGAGGACAGGGCGGTCGTCGGGCGGGCGCGGGGCCGCGCCGCCGCCGGGCGCGAGCGCGCGGATCGACGGCGCAAGGCCCAGCGCGCGCGCCGGCCGGCCGCGCCTCTGTCCAGCAGCCATACCCGCCAAGGGTATCAACCCGGCGGCATTTCAGGCGAGTTCACGGCGATCGCGCCGGACGAGGCGCGGCGGGGCGGGTCAGATCTCGCCCTTGGCGAGCTTGTCCTTCATTTTCTGGATGAGCGCCGGGAACCCATCCTTCTTGATGATCTTCGTGAACTGCGCGCGGTAGCTCCCCACCAGGCTGACGCCCTCGGTGACGATGTCCTTCACGAGCCAGGCGCCCCCCTTCTGGGAGAGCTTGAAGGCGATCTCGACCGGCTCCTCGCGCGCGTCCTTCCTGGAGACGGCCTTGGTCTTGACCGTCATGACGCCGCCGCTGTCGGTCTCGCTGAGGTACTCGACGTTGAAGTCGAGCGTCTTCTTCAGGTTGCGCTCGTAGGCCCTGCGCACGAGCTGCTTGAGGAGCTCGCTGAACTGCTGCTTCTCGGCGTCGGTCCGCGCGGCCCACTCGCTGCCCAGCGAGGCCTCCGCCAGCGCCGCGTAATCGAGCATCTCGTCGAAGACCGCGCCCACCTTCTTCTGGTTCTCGACCCCCCCCTTCTTCAGGAGGTCGAACAGGGCCGTCTGCTTGGCCTTGACGACGTCCGTCGCCGGCCCGGCGCTGGCGAGGCCCACCGGGCCGAGCGTGAGCGCGAGCAGCGAGAACGTCGCCGCGAAGAGATGGTTCATCCTGCGTGTCACGTATGGTTCTCCTTCTGTGCCTGCGGGCAGCGAGCGCGCCTCGGGAGGCTTCTACTGCTCACCCTGTCCATCCGCAAACGGCATGGCAAACGGCCTGCCAGGTCGGACGCAGGGCCCGGTGGCCCGGCGACGTCGCATCCCTGCTCTCCATGAACACCGCGAGAAGAGACAGCAATCCGACTGCGCTGGCCCGCTCCCCAGGGGCAGACGACGGCCTCCGCGGCCTATTCACGCGCGGCGGCGGGCTCGGCCGCGATCTCTCGGCTGGGCGCCGGGAGAAGCTCGTGCGCGGCGCACCGGGGCGTGAACGGAGCGCCACGCGTCCGATGTGACGAGGCATCGACCGCGGCCGCGCGGGCTCCGCGTCAGCCCGCCGGGCGCGATCGCGGGGAGAGCTCCGCGGCGACGGCGAGGCGCTCCGCGCCGCAGGGCTCCGGCGGCCGGTCCGGGACCCTCACCCGGAACGCGGTCCCCTCGCCCTCGCGGCTGTCCACCTCGATCGCGAAGCCGTGATCGTCGAGGATCCGCTTCACCACGGCCAGGCCGATGCCCATGCCGTGCGTGCGGGTCGTGAAGAACGCGTCGAAGAGGCGATCGCGGGCGCCCGCGGGGATGCCTCGCCCCTGGTCGCGGATCTCCAGGAGCCAGGCGCTCGGGTCGCGCCAGAGGCGCACGGTCACGACGGCGCCCGCGGAGCTCGCCTGGATCGCGTTCCGCACGAGGTTCCAGACGACCTGGCGCATCTGGGCCGCGTCGGCGGTCACCGGCGCGGACGGCGGCCCCTCGAAGCGCACCTCGACGTCGCCACCGCGGCCCGAGCGCCCCGCGAGCACGACGACGTCGCGGGCCGTCGCCGAGAGGTCCACGCCCTCGAGCGTGGGCACCCGCGGGCGCGACAGATCGAGCATGTCGCCGACGAGGTCGTTCAGGCGCGCGGTCTCGCGCTCGATGATCTCGCAGAGCTTGCGGTCCTCGTCGGAGAGCGTGCCGCCCGTGCGGAGGAGCTCGATGGATCCCGCGATCGAGCCGAGCGGGTTCCTGATCTCGTGGGCCAGCCCCGCGGCGAGGCGGCCCAGCGCCGCGAGCCGCTCGGCCTGCTCCGCCCGCGCGGTGGCCTGCACGAGCCGGCCGCCCGTCGCGCGCAGCCGCTCCGCCAGGTAGCTCGCGAGCAGCGTGACCACCAGGATCGCGAGCAGGTTGACGAACATGGGGTACCGCAGCTCGCCCCAGTGCGTCGCGTACGCACCGGCCGGCTGATCCGGCGGCACCCCGAGGAGGTGCAGCCCGAGCGCCGCGCACAGGACGAGGTACGCCGCCGCCCCCGACGCCGCGGCGACGATGGCGCCGGGGAGCCCGAGGAGGATCGCCCCCGTGAGGCAGGTGAGGCCGTAGAGCGACGTCGCGCCGCTCGAGGCCCCGCCGGTGATGTACACGAGCGCGGTCCAGGTGATCTGATCGGTCACGAGCTGCGCCCGCGCGATCGCCCGGAGGGCGCGGTTCATGCGCAGGAACACGGCGTAGATGCCGGAGACGCCGTACGCGGCGGCGACCGTGACCAGCGCGACGTTGCTGGAGAAGCTCCCGGGGGTGAAGCCGCCGAGGTACACCGCCGCGGTCACGACGAGGAAGACGGTGAGCACCGCGAGGCGCAGCGCGATGAGCCAGGTGAGCCGGCTCGCGAGCGGCGCCTCGGCGCCGCCGGGGGCGCCGGACGGGAGCAGCATCGCCGGCGTCGAGGCGCGGGCGTCGCGCGGCGGCGCGGCCCCGGCGTGCTCTCGCGGCGCCCCGGCCTCGCCGCCGGGGCTCGCCGGGGAGGCCGCGGTCGACATCACTCCGCCTTGATCTTGCCGGCGAGATCGAAGATCGGCAGGTACATCGAGATGAGCACGATGCCCACCATGCCGCCGACGATGACCATGAGGAGCGGCTCGAGCAGCGACGTCAGCGCGGCGACGGCGACGTCGACCTCCTCTTCATAGAAGTCGGCGATCTTGTTGAGCATCGTGTCGAGGGCGCCGGTCTGCTCGCCGACGGCGACCATCTGCACGACCATGCCGGGGAAGACGTTCATCTCGCCGAGCGGCTCGGCCATGTTCTTCCCTTCGGAGATCTTCTGGCGGGAGTACATGAGGCCCTCCTCCACGACGACGTTGCCGGCCGTCTTCGCGACGATGTCGAGCGCGTCGAGGATCGGCACGCCGGAGCCGAGCAGCGTGCCGAGCGTGCGCGAGAACCGCGCGACGGCGATCTTCTGCATGACCGGGCCGATGATGGGGAGCCTGAGGATGAGGCGGTGCACCATCCGCTTGCCGGACGGCGAGCGGTAGAAGTAGGTCGCGCCGAAGGCCGCTGCCGCGGTCAGGACGACGATGAGCGGGAGGTAGGTGACGAACGCCTTCGAGACGGCGATGACGATCTTCGTGAGCTGCGGGAGCGCGTCCTTGGCGCCGAACTCCGCGAACATCGTCTCGAAGGACGGGATGACGAACGACATCAGCACGACCATGACGACGACCATGATCACGATGACGGCGATCGGGTACGCGAGCGCGCCCCGCACCTGGCGCGCGAGCTTCACGCGCTTCTCGATGTAGATGGCGAGCCGGTTCAGGATGCTGTCGAGGATGCCGCCCACCTCGCCGGCCTGGACGAGGTTGACGAACAGGTCGTCGAAGATCTTCGGGTGGCGCCGGAGCGCGTCGCTGAACGTGGCGCCCTGCTCGACCGTGTTCTTGATGTCCTTCAGCGCCGCCTGGAAGACCTTGTTCGGCTCCTGGTTCGACAGGATCTCGAGGCACTGGACCAGCGGGAGGCCCGCGTCGATCATCGTCGCGAACTGGCGGATGAACTTGACGAGGTCCTTCGGCTCGACGCCCGAGCCGAAGCTCAGGTTGAAGCTGAGCTGAGCCCCCTTCTTCTTGACGCGGGTGGGGTTGAGCTGCTGAGCGCGGAGGCGGTTCTGCACCGCCGCCTCGTTCTCGGCCTCCATGGTGCCCTTCCGGATCTCTCCGGTGCGGCCGCGCGCCTCCCAAACGAACTCCGCCATAGTGCTCCCGGTCTTCTCCCTGATCCACGACGGGCCTAGCCGACGCGCAGGGGCGGCCCCGCCTTGGGGAGGCCAGGATAAAGTTCCAGGCGGTCCAGGGTCAAAGACGGTGGCGCGTTCTCTGATCCGGCAGGGGGGGCGGTGGGGGGCGGTGCGTGCGACGGGACGGGGAAGGAAGAGAGGGAGGGAGAGGGCGCCACGCCGAACAGCACGCGCCGGCGGGGGTCTCCGCGCGGCGGGGGCGGGCGGGCGCTCGGCCATCCGCCAAGACCGGAGCAGGAGAGCTTACGCTGAGAACACCACCCGGCATGTCTCCCTTCGGGCCATGCCACCTGGAACGTTTCGTCGCGCGCCACACAAGGCGCGCCTGAGACGCCGCGCCCCCTGACACCGGATGGTACCTCGGTCGGTGCTCGCCGCGCCCACCCGCCCCCGCCGCGCGGAGACCCCCGCCGGCGCTCACCTCGATCCAGCCCAACAGCTCCTATCCGATCCAGAGGCCCTGGATCACGGGCACGGCTCACCACAGCGCGCACACGGGAACGATGGGCGGATCACCTGGACGGAATGGTGGGACATCAGGACAGGAGCGTGTGCCATCTGGACAGGAGCATGCGCCATCTGGACAGGAACATGTGCCATCTGGACAGGAGCGTGTGCCATCTGGACAGCGTGGGGGGACATCTGGACACGATGGGTGTGTCACATCGGCATGGCACAGGTTCATCCGACGAAGCGGGTCGCCGGGCACGGGATCGTGCGATGGCTCCGGTTGTCCAGAGAACGGGGCGTCTGGTCCGGATGGGTCAACACCGGACGGCGAAGGCGTCGGTGCGTGGCCGCTGCGAGAGCTAGCTGTGCCCGCGCTCCGCCACGTAGCGGACCGCGCCGTGCACCTCGCGGAGGAGCGCGCCCTGCCGGCGCTCGACTCGCACGAGCTCCTGGTGGCCCTCCCACGCGCCGACCGGCGCGACAAGGACGCCCCCGTCGCTGAGCTGCGCCTCGAGCGCCGTGGGAGGCTCGGTCAACGCGTACGTCACCGCGACCTTCCAGGGTCGCTCCGACGGCGATGTCCGCTCGCCCGCGAGCACGCGCTCGGCGAGCGAGCGCCCGTCGCCGCACAGCAGCGTGACGCCCGCGCCCTCGTCGGACGGGCCGGCGGCGCTGGCCGCGAGCGCATCGTCGCCCTCCCGGCGATCGGGCCGCGCGCCGAGCAGCCGCACCGCGCGCGCGTGCAGCACGGGGTCGATCTCGATCGAAGCCACGTGCCCTGTCGGGCCGACGATGCGCCGCGCAAGCGCCGCCCCGTATCCGGTGCCCGTGCCGAGCTCGAGCAGGCGATCGCCCGGACCGAGATCGAGCAGGCTGTACGTGAGCAGGTACGCGTGCGGCGCGCTCACGGTCGCGTGCCCCGCGCGGTCGAGCGGCAACGGCGTGTCGTCCGCCGACGCGGCGAGATCCTCCGGCAGGACGAAGCGCTCGCGCGGCACGAGCAGGATCGCGTCCAGGTAGTGGGCAAGAAACTCGAAGCGGCGCGCGAGCTCGGCCACGAGCGGCGCCCGCGCGACGCGGCCAGCCTCGGCGAGCTCGACGTCGCACGCAATGGCCGCGTCGAGCCACTCGGGGACCGGCTCCCAGCGATCGGGCCGGCGATCGTCGTACCTCGCCGCAAGCGCGGCGAGCGGCGCGACGGCGGCGCGTGTTTCAGTGCCCACGGGAGAAGCCACGGGGAGATCCTGAAGCAGGACCGCCGGTGCGGCTCGATCTTTCAGGGAACGCGTCGCGATTGTCCACGCGTCGCCCGGCTCATCCCGCCCGCCGCCAGAGCTCGTTTGACACGGGCGCCCAGCCCTCCTCATCCTCGGCCATGACCCCCGTCGATCTCACGCCGATCGCAGCGCTCGCGATCGAAGCGCACCGCGCCGCGCCATGCGCGTGCGTCGCCGCAGCCGTGCGCACGCGAGACAACGTCCGGTACGGAGCGGGCGCCGCTGGACGCCTGTGGCTGGAAGACAGCCCGCCGGCGGGCGCCCGCGGCGCGACGCCGGCCGCGGCGACGGGCGACGCGACCTTCGATCTGGCGTCGGTGACGAAGCCGTTCACCGCGCTCGCGTTCGCCAGGCTCGCCCGCGCCGGCAAGGTGAGGTTCGACGAGCCGCTCGGGCAGGTGCTGCCGGAGCTCGCCGGCACGCGGTCGGCGCGCGTGCCGCTCGAGCTGCTCGCCGCCCACCGCGCCGGGCTCGAGGCGCACCGCCCGCTCCATCCGCCCGGCGACGACGCGCCGATCGATCCCCTCGGCGCGCTGCTCGAGTGCGCGAACGGGCGCCGCGCGGAGTGCGAGGGAGATCCGCCCGCCAGCGGGTTCCCGCCGGTGTACAGCGACCTCGGGTACCTGCTGCTCGGCGCCGCCGTCGCGCGGCGCGGCGAGGCCGAGCTCGACGAGGTCGTCGCGCGGGAGGTGACAGGGCCGCTCGGGCTCGCTGTCGCGCCGGTCCGCGCGCTCCGGCGGCGCGATCCGCGGTTCGATGAGCGCGTCGTCCCCACCGAGGACGTCGCGTTCCGCGGGGGCGTGATCCGCGGCGCGGTGCACGACGACAACGCCTGGACGATCGCGCGCGACGGGATGGCCGGGCACGCGGGCCTCTTCGGCGACGCCATGTCCGTGGCGCGGCTCGGGGTCGCGCTGCTCGAGGCGCTCGCGGGCGAGCGGCCAGAGTGGCTCTCGCGCGACGAGGTGGAGCGGCTGATCACGCCGCGCCCGGGCGGGTCGCTGCGCGCCGGGTTCGACGGCAGGAGCGGCGAGAGGCCGAGCTCCGGCGCGCGCTTCGGACCGCAGACCTTCGGCCACCTCGGCTTCACCGGGACGAGCCTCTGGATCGATCCGGAAGCGGAGCTCGTCGGCGTGCTGCTCACGAACCGCGTCCACCCGACGCGCACCTCCGACGCGATCCGTCGCGCGCGGCCCGCCGTCTATGACGCGATCGCGGAGGCCATGGCGCAGGCGCGATGACGCGAGGGCGGATGGCGCGCCGCATCGCTCCCGCGTTTTCGCGGGCCGGCGCGGAGCGATGCTAGGCTGCCGCGGTGTCACACGGCGCCGTCCCCGAAGAGCTGGGCCCGTCCTCCGGGCTGGTTCGCTCGCCCGCAGAGCCGCCGCGCGCGGACGGCGCGCCGCGCGCCGGCGTGGTCCAGCGCGAGCACGAGGGCGCGCGCGACGCGGACGGCGCGCCGAGGCCTCTCGACGCGGGCCACGCCCCGCCGCCCGGATCCGCGAGGGCGCCGCGGCGCGCGCAGACCCCCGCCGCGAGGCAGAGCTCGCTGCGCCAGAACGCCGCGCAGAGCGGCCGCTTCATCCGCGCGTACCTGACGACGTTCACCGTCCTCGCGAGCTACCTCTGGTTCTTCTTCCTCCGCCGCCTCCTCGGAGAGACGTGGGCGAACAACCGCGTGGACGAGGTCCACGCGAGGAACGCCCGCCGCATCGAGCGCACGATCGTCGAGCTCCAGGGCCTCTTCATCAAGGTCGGCCAGATGCTCAGCATCATGGCGAACTTCCTCCCCGCGACCCTGCGCGCAGGGCTCGAGGGGCTCCAGGACCAGGTGCCGCCGCGCCCCTACGAGGAGATCGAGGCGCGCATCGCCGAGGAGCTCGGGCGCCCCATCGGCGAGGTCTTCGCCCGCTTCCACAGGGAGCCGCTCGCGAGCGCGTCGCTCGGCCAGGTGCACGAGGCGTGGCTCATGGACGGCACGCGCGTGGCCGTGAAGGTGCAGCACCGCGACATCGACGAGATCGTCCGCCTCGACCTGCGCACCATCCGCCGCATCATGGCGATCGTCGCGCAGTTCGTCCCCGTGCAGGGGCTCGACGCCTACTACCACCAGATCCGCTCGATGATCCTGGAGGAGCTCGACTTCGTGCGCGAGGCCAGGAACATCGTGCGCATCGCGGACAACTTCGCGAAGCAGCCGCAGGTCCGGTTCCCCCGGCCCATCGAGGCCTACTGCACGCGCCGGGTGATGACGACGACCTTCGTCGAGGGCATCAAGGTGGGCGACGTCGCGGCGCTCGACGCGCACGGCGTCGATCGCAAGGCGCTCGCCCGGCAGATCGTGCAGGTCTTCTGCCAGCAGATCTTCATCGACGGCGTCTACCACGCGGATCCGCACCCGGGGAACATGCTGGTCGGGCCGGACGGGGAGCTCGTCCTGCTCGACTTCGGCGCGGTCGCCGAGCTCTCCCAGGAGATGCGCGAGGGCATCCCCGAGTTCCTCGAGGCCGTGATCCGCCGCGACACCGAGGGGATCATCAAGGCCCTGCGCAAGATGCGCTTCTTCTCGCGGCGGGACGCCGTCGACGTCAGCGAGAAGGTCGTCGAGTTCTTCCACCAGCGCTTCCAGGACGAGGTGAAGCTCGAGTCGTTCAACCTGAAGGACATCAAGCTCGACCCGCAGAAGGGCATCGAGAGCCTGATCGACCTCCGGCGCATGAACATCGGGCTGAAGGAGCTCTCCGGCGCGTTCCACGTGCCGCGCGACTTCGTGCTGCTCGAGCGCACCCTCCTCCTCTTGACCGGCGTCTGCACGCAGCTCGATCCGGACCTGAACCCGATGGACGTCGTGCGCCCCTACCTGCAGGACTTCGTCCTCGGCAGCCGCGACTGGGCCCAGATCGCCCTCGAGGCGGCGAAGGACATGGGGATCAAGGCGCTGACGATCCCCGACGATCTGCGCAAGTACCTCACGCGCGCCAACCGCGGCGAGGCCGAGGTGAAGATCCGCGGCCTCGCCCAGGCCGCGTCGCTCGTCTATACGGGGGTGCGCCAGCTCATCTACGCGGCGCTCGCGATCGCCGCCGGCTTCGCAGGGCTAGAGCTGCACCTGGCTGGCCAGGCGGCGCTCGCGCGCTATTGCCTGTACGGCGCCGCTGCGGCCGGCGCGCTGCTCGCAGGGAGCCTCCTGTTCACGAACCGAGGGTGACGACACGCCATGAGCTCGATCGATCTTTCCCAGTACGAGGCCGACGTCGCGGCCGCCGAGGCCGAGGTGACGCGGATCAGGGAGGAGAACGCGGAGCTCGCCGAGACGTACCGCGGCGCTCCCGCGGAGGAAGCGCGCGAGATCCTCCGCCGCGGCGCGGCGTCGCTCGCCGCCGCGCGCGACCGCTGCGAGGCGGCGCGCGTCGCGCTGAAGCTCGCGCAGACGACCGGCTCGCCGCACGGGCTGCTCGCGAAGGACGGGGTCGTCGCGGGCTCGGTGGCCGTCGCCATCCCCGCCGGCTCGTCGAGCGGCGAGCGGGCCCGCCTCGTCGACGAGGCGCTCTCGGCCGAGCTCACCGGCGCCGCGCGCGACCTCGGCGTGGTGCTCGCCGCGCCCGCCGAGCGCTACACGCGGGAGCGCCCCGGGCGCGACGCGGAGGGGCGCACCATCCTCGACGTCTCCGGCCACGTGGAGGGCGACCTGCTGATGCCCGCCGTCTCCAAGGCGGCCAAGAACGCGCGCAGGAGCTGAGCGCCGCGCGCGAGGCGCTCGCATGCCGCGCGCGCTGAGATGCACGCCGCGACGCCGCGGCGCTCAGGCCCTGAACGCGGCGATGATCGCCGCGGCCCGCTCCTCGACGCGCGCGCGGAGCGGGGCGAAGCGCGCGTCCGCGCGCGCGCGGTCGAGCACCGTGCAGCGCTGCATCCAGAAGGCGTCGAAGAGCCCTGCGTCCACCGCGCCGGCGAGCACGCGGAAGAGCGCGTCGTCGTCGCCGAGGAAGGCGAGGATCTCGGCGTACATCTGGAAGAAGAGCGGGCGCAGGCGGCTGCCCGGCTCGGAGCTGTCCGCCTTCGCGCTCAAAAACGCCCGCTGCTCGTCCGAGAGCCGCGACGTCGCGAGCACGTCGCGGTAGATGCGCGCGTACTGGATCGGGATGGTCTCCGTCGCGAGCGGCAGATCGTCGATGGGGAACGCGGCGCCGCGCCACAGCCCGAAGCGGGCGCGCATCACCGCCTTGTGAAAGCGGCTCGACGGGTCCTCCGCCGGCAGGTCGAGCAGCACGCCGGCCGCCGGCCAGTCGCCGAGCAGCGCGCGGCCGCGCGCCAGCTCCCAGCGCGGGAACGGCTCGCTCGGATCGAGCACCAGCGCCGTGTCGAGCCGGAACATCGCCTCGTCGACGAGCCCCGCCTCGAGGAGGATGCGGCCGAGCAGCTCGTGCGCCTTCGCCAGGCTCGGCGCGCACTGGAGCGCCTTGCGCAGCGCCGGGACGGCGCCGACCGGATCACCCGCGCTGAAGCGGACCGTGGCGAGCGCCACCCACGGCTCGCCGAGCGCGGGGGCCAGCGCGATCGCCCGCTCGGCGGCCTGCTGCGCCTTCGCGAACTGCGCCGCGCCTTCGCCCCGCGCGCCCATCAGCCGCGCGAAGGCGATCGCGTAGCCGGACAGGATGCTCGGATCGTTCGGGGAGAACGAGAGCGCCTCCTCGAACAGCGCCACGGCCGGCGCGGCGTCCCCGTACCAGAGGCGCCGCATCTGGTGGCGCGCGCGCAGGTACAGGTCGATCGCGCGCGGGTCGCTCGGCGACTCGCGCTCGCGGCTGGCGGCGTCGACGGTGAGCGCCGCGGCGATCGCGCCCGCCGCGTCGTCGCTCACCGTGAGCAGCGCCTCGGGCGAGCTGTCGAACCGCTTCGCCCAGAGCTGGAACCCGTCCTCGACGCCGATGACGCGCACGGTGACGCGCACGCCGCCAGACGGCGCGCGCGACGCCGGCCGCGAGTACGGCGCGGGGGGCTGCGAGCGCGGCCCATCCGGCGCGTAGCCGCCGCCGCCGGTGCGGCGGATCGACCCCTCGACGACGACCTGCACGCCGAGCTCGCGGCCGACATCCCTGGGATCGCGGCCGTCGAGCCGCACCCGGGAGACCGCCGCGCGCGGCCGGACCTTGAGGCCGGCGGTCATCGACAGGGTGTCGGTGAGATCCTCGGTGAAGCCGTCGGCGAGGTACTCGTCGTCCGGCGCGCCGACGTTGCGGAACGGGAGCACGGCGACCGTCTTCAGCGACGACGTCGGCGTCGGCGCGGGCGTGGGCACGGGCGCGGGCGCCGCCAGCGTGGGCGAGTTGAGCCGCCGCTGCGGCGCCGTGATCGCCTCGCCGGACGACGCGGCGACCCGGGTCGGGTTCTGCTCGATCGGCTGCGGCGCCGTCGGCGCGGCCGTGGTGGAGGACGCGGCGATGGCGGACACGAGCGACTGCGCCGGCTGCGGGGCGATCGACACGCGCGAGCGCGCGAGCAGCAGCGCGCGGTGGGCCTCGGCCGCGCTGGCGTAGCGGTCCTCACGGCGGATCGCCATGCACCTCAGGACGACGTCCGCAACGGCGAGGGGCACGTCCGGACGGACGGAGCGCGGGTCGGGCGGCGGGGACTTGAGCCTGGACATGGCGGCCGCGATCGCGCCGGCGCCCGGCCACGCGCGCCGGTGGGTGAGGCACTCGAAGAGGATCATGCCGAGCGCGTAGATGTCGGTGCGGGCGTCGAGGTCGGGCTCGCCGGTCAGCTGCTCCGGCGACATGTACGCGGGGGAGCCGAGCACGAAGCCCTGCGACTCGCCGGCGCTCGGCCCGGACGAGGTGCGCGCGATGCCGAAATCGGTGATGACGACGCGCCCGTTTTTGTCGATGAGGACGTTCTCGGGCTTGAGGTCGCGGTGCACGATGCCCGCCGCGTGCGCGGCGCCGAGCCCGTCGCAGAGCGAGCAGCCGATGCCGATGGCCTGCTGCGACGGCATCGGGCCCGTCCGCGCGAGGACGCTGTGCAGCGACTCGCCCTCGACGCACTCCATCGTGAGGAACTTCTCGCCGTCGTGGTCGCCGAAGTCGAACGTCCGCGCCACGTTCCTGTGCGTGACGCGGCGCGCGAGCTTCACCTCTTGCCGGAAGCGCTCGAGCATGCCGGCGGAGTCAGCGAGATCACGGCGGAGCATCTTGAGGGCGACCACCTCGTCGAGCTCCACGTCGCGGACGCGGTACACGCTGCCCATGCCGCCGGTGCCGAGCAGGCCGAGGATCTCGTAGCGCCCGGCGATGCGCTGAGGCGCCGCGACGAAGCCAGACCCATGGCTCGGCTCGCTGCGGGGCGTCGGCTCGGAGGCCGTCAGTCGCCTGTCGCTCACCCGCTCAGTCTACCCACGCTGGAGGGGAGAAGTCAGCGCGAGCGAACCACCGGACAGAAAACATGAAATTCGCCGCGTCCTGCTCACCTCGACATACCTTCTTCCCGCTTCCGCTCCTGGCGTCGCTCCGTTATATGTACGCGCTCCGCGGGTGGACGAATGCAGCATCGCACCAAGCATGAGCCGTCGTCCTCTCTGCTGGAGGTGAGCCTCGATCCGGGCGAGGCGCTGCTCGCGGAGGCGGGCGCGATGGTCGCGCGGTCGCCGAGCCTGCGGACGGAGGTGCGGCTCAACGCGGGCCGCGGGGCCGGGCTGCTCGGGCGGCTCAAGGCGTTCTTCGTCGCGCTGCTCCGGAAGCTCGCGGGGGGCGAGACGTTCTTCGTGAACCGGATCGAGGCGCCGGAGGGCGGGTGGGTGTGGCTCGCCCCGCCGCTCAGCGGCGGCATCAAGCACGTCCGCCTCCAGGGAGAGACGGTGCTCTTCGGCGCGGGCTCGTACCTCGCGAGCGCGGGCGACGTCGACGTCAAGGTGCGCTGGGGTGGGCTGCGCGCCATCCTCGCGCGGGAGAGCGCCTTCTTCATCGAGGCCTCCGGCGTCGGGGATCTCTGGATCACGAGCTACGGGGCGATCGAGGAGCTCGCCTGCGACGGCTCGCTCGTCGTGGACAGCGGGCACCTCGTCGGGTTCGACGCGTCGCTCGCGCTCAAGATCAGGAGCCCTGGCGGCGGGCTCATGGGCCTCATGGTCTCTGGCGAAGGCGTTGTGTGCGAGCTCTCGGGCCGCGGCCGCGTGCTGATCCAGTCGCGCAGCGCCGGCGCGCTCGTGGGGTGGCTCGCGCCGCTGCTCCCGCCCTGAGGGAGCGGCGGAGACGTCCGATGCAGGTGAATCTCCTCTACCGTCCCTCCCAGGCCCTCGCGCAGTGCTGGCTCGACCCGGGCGAGCGCGTGTTCGCCGAGAGCGGCGCGCTCGTGGGCATGTCGACGAACGTGCGCGTGGAGACGCAGTCGGGCGGCCTCATGTCGGGCCTGAAGCGGATGCTGGCCGGAGAGTCGTTCTACAGGAACGCGTTCGCCGCGGAGGGCGGGCGCGGAGAGGTGCTGTTCGCGACACCGCTGTCCGGGGACATGGCCGTGCTGGAGGTGGGTGACCGGCAATGGTGCGTCCAGAGCAGCGCCTATGTCGCGTCCAGCCCCGATGTCGAGGTGAGGACGCGCTCGTCCGGCCTGCGCGGCTTCTTCTCGGGGGCGGGGCTCTTCGCGCTGGAGACGGCCGGGCAGGGGCGGATGATCATCGGCGCGTTCGGCGCGCTCGAGGAGCTCGAGGTGAGAGGCCACGTCGTCATCGACACGGGGCACATCGCAGCGTGGGAGTCGACGCTCGCCTGCCGGATCGGCAAGAACACGTCGACGTGGCTCGGCACGTGGCTCTCGGGCGAGGGCCTCGTCTGCCACGTCGAGGGGAACGGCAGCCTGTGGGTCCAGTCGCGCAACGCCGGCAGGTACGGCGCGGCGATCGGCGCGCGGCTCGCCCCGCGGCAGCCCTAGAGATCGGGGGGACGACGTGCGCGACGAGATCCGAGGCAACCCCGAGTTCGGCGTGCTCCACGTGACCTTCGAGCACGCCGGCGAGCAGATCGTCGCGGAGAGCGGCGCGATGGTCGCGCGCGACGCGGCCATCGACATGAAGACCAGCCTGCAGGGCGGGCTCGCCAGCGCGCTCAAGCGCAGGATGACGGCCGGAGAGAGCCTCTTCCAGAGCACCTTCACGGCGACGGCGCCCATGCAGTCGATGCGGCTCGCGCCGGCCCCCGAGGGCTCGATCGAGCGCCTCGTGCTGCGCTCGGGCATGGAGGTGTTCCTCCAGTCGGGCGCCTATCTCGCCTCCACGCCCGGCATCACGCTCGACACGAAGTGGCAGGGGGCCAAGGGCTTCTTCGCCGGCGGCCTGTCGCTGCTCCGGGCGTATGGCGAGGGGCAGATCTGGTTCTCGAGCTACGGCGGTATCCACGCGATCGACGTCGGTCGCCAGCACGAGGGCTATCTCTGCGACAACACCCATCTGCTCGCGTTCACCGAGGGCCTGAGGTACCAGGTGCGCAAGCTGTCGGGCCTGAAGGGCCTGTTCCTGTCCGGCGAGGGGCTCGTCTGCGAGTTCCAGGGGCACGGGAGGCTCTGGCTGCAGACCCGGAACCCGGGGGCGCTCTCGGCGTTCCTCCATCCGTTCCGGCCCGTGGGCGGCGGCCACTAGCTCCGCCCGCCCGAAGGCCGGCCAGGCCTTCCGGGATGGCCGCGCCGGCGGGCGGCCTGCCTGGCCCGCCCGGCGGTTGCCCGGCGCGCGCGGCGATCCGAGGCGCGCTCGTGGATTTCGGCGCTGGCGACGGCGCGGTCCCGGCCGCCCGCCATGGGCCGCGCGCCGTCATTGCCTTCCCGGAGGCGGACTCGCTAAAGTAGTCCCGCCTCGCTGAGGAGGCTCGTACGGCGAACGGTAGGTGCCACGGATCCACAAGGGCTCGCGGGGCGAGCCTGGCCCCGCCCGAGTACCCCGAACCCGCTATGTGGAAGCTGACGATCGAGGATGACGAGGGGAAACAGACGGGGCTCCCCCTCGCCCATGAGGAGTACGCGCTCGGACGCGGAGAGTCGAACTCGATCCGGCTGACCGATCGCAACGTCTCGCGCACCCACGCCACGCTGGCCAAGAACGGCCAGGGCTGGGTCATCCGGGATCTCGACAGCTACAACGGCACGTACGTCAACGGCGGGCGCGTCACCGGCGAGCAGCACCTGCGCCACGGCGACCTCGTGCAGCTCGGCGACTACCGCATCGAGATCGTCGACGAGGCGCTCTCGTCCGCCGTGACGAGCCCGACGCCGCCGCCGGGCAGCCGCAGCACGGCGCACCTGCCGCTCCACACCCGCCCGAACCGGCTCGTCATGGTCGTCGGCCCGACCCCCGGCGCGGAGTTCCCGCTCGACGGCGAGCGCTTCACGATCGGGCGCTCCGAGGACGCGACCATCTCGATCAACCACAGCTCCGTGAGCCGCCTGCACGCCGAGCTCATCAGCCTCGGCAGCGGCCGCTACGAGGTCGTCGACAAGCAGAGCGCGAACGGCGTGCGCATCAACGGCGTCGAGCTCAAGCGGGGCCTGCTCGAGGCGGGCGACGCGCTCGAGCTCGGCGACGTCCGCCTCCGCTTCGTCGCTGCTGGCAAGATCTTTCGCGCGGGGCCGGACGGCGGGCCTGGCGTGGCGCCGGGCGCCTACGGGAGCGTGGCCCCCTCCGCGCCGTCGTCCCGCTCGCTCGGCGGGGCGAGCAAGGCGATGGGGCTCCTGCTCGCGGTCGCCTTGATCGTCGTCATCGCCGTGATCGTGGCCACGCGCGCCCGGTCGCACGGGTCCACGACGCCCGAGCCGGACGTGAGGCCCGTGGTGGCGGCGCAGGCGGGCGACGACACGAAGATCCTCGACGCGGCGCAGGAGCACCTCCGCTCGGGGGACATCGACGCCGCGCACCGGAAGCTGCAGGAGATCGCCGAGACGTCGCCGGTCCGGGAGACGCCGCGCTTCAAGGAGATCGAGGAGCGCTGGGCGGAGGGGATGTTCCGGCAGGTCGAGCAGGCCGGGACGAAGGAGGAGAAGCTCGCGCTGCTCAACGAGATCGCGAAGACGACGGGCGTCCCGACGGCGCTCCGCGCGCGGGTGGCCGAGATGCGGCGGCAGGTCGACCCCGAGGCGCCGCCCGAGCCGGAGCCGGCGCCGCAGCACGTCGGCTCGCCGGCGTCCTGGCTGCCGCAATCCGCGCCTGCGCCTGCGCCTGCACCTGCCCCCACGCCCTCGGCTTCGGCCTCGGCCTCGGCCTCGGCGCCCTCGGCCTCGGGCGCCGCGCCGGCGAGCTCTGGCCTCGACTCGAGCTCGTACCCCGCGCAGCGGCGGGCGCTCGAGCCGAAGGTCTGGAACGGGAAGGCGTCGGCCAGCGAGATCAAGCTGCTGCGCGCGATCTGCATCCACCAGGGCGACGCGGTCTGCCGCGACAAGGCGACGGCGGCCCTGGACAAGCTCGACAAGAAGGGCCTGTAGCCGCCGCTTCCATCGTTCTTCCCACGTGCGTCGATGACCTCCAGGAGCAGCACCACGGCTCACGAGCCGGCCGTCCACGCGCCGGATGCGCGCGAGGCCCACGTCCACGAGGCGCCGCCGCCGGGCGGGCGCGATGGGCCTCCGGCCGGGCGCGAGGGAGGCGCCGTGACCGTGAGCTCGCCGGCGCGGAACGGGCTCGCCTCGCCGGCTGCCCGGGCGATGGCGACGCTCGCCCTGCTCGTGCTCGTCCCCTACGCGCACCCGAGCCTGTCGCGGCTGCGGTTGCTCACACCGCTGCCCGAGGGAGAGGGGCTCGTCGTGGTCCCGGCGCCGGCGCCGGTGGCCTCGGTCGGCGAGACGACGCTCGTCATTGAGACCACCGAGCAGGCCGAGCTGCGCCAGCCCGAGGAGGTCGCGCTGCCGGCCGCGGCCGCCGAGCTCATGCCGGCGGCGGTCGCCTCCGAGGGCAAGCCGCCGCGGCCGATCGAGGACCCGAGCGGCGAGGCGATGACGCCGTTCTTCCGCGCGCTCGCGGCGGTGGAGCGCAAGGCGCCGCAGTCGATCGCGCGCATCACCTACTTCGGCGACTCCATCGTGGCGAGCGACTTCGTGACGGCGACGCTGCGGCGCAAGCTGCAGAAGCGGTTCGGGGACGCCGGCCACGGGTTCATGCTGATGGCGAACGCCTGGCCGGGATATTTCCACAACGACGTTGTCCGCTTCGCCGGCCCGGGCTGGCAGGTGAGCCGCGTGGTGGGCCCGTTCGCCAAGGACGGGCTCTACGGGCTCGGCGGCGTGTCGTTCCGGTCGCAGGGCGCGGGGGTGTTCTCGCGCTTCGGCACCGCGGAGTCCGGGACCTACGGGCGCGCTGTCTCGCGGTTCGCCGTCGATTACCTGAAGCACCCCGAGGGCGGGCGGATGGAGGTCAAGATCGACGGCGAGAGCCGCGAGATGATCGACACGCGGGCCGACGCGGCCAGCTCGGCGATCGCGACCTACGAGGTCCCGGACGGGCCGCACTCCATCGAGGTGCGGGCGCACGGCCCGGGGGTGCGGGCGTTCGGCGTCTGGATGGAGCGGGACACGCCCGGGGTGGTGCTCGACGCCATCGGCATCCAGGGCTGCCGCATCCGCTTCCTCGACAAGAGCGACGACGCCCATTTCGCCGAGCAGCTGCGCGCGCGGAGCCCGTCCTTGACGGTGTTCCACTACGGCATGAACGAGAGCGAGGACGGCGAGCTGTTCCCGCTCGATCAATACGAGTCGACGATGAAGGCGGTGCTCGAGCAGGTGACCGCGGCGCTGCCCGGGTCGTCGTGCCTGCTCGTGGGCCCGATGGACCGCGCCGACAAGAAGGGCGAGGTGTACCGGAGCCGCCCGGTGATCCCGAAGCTCGCGGCGATCCAGCGCAGGGTGGCCGGGCAGGTCGGCTGCGGCTACTTCGACACCTTCGGCGCGATGGGCGGCTCGGGCTCGATGGGGATCTGGGCCCGGCGCGGGCTCGGCGGCGCCGATCTCGCGCACCCGTCGGGCGCGGGGGCCGAGGTCATCGGCCGCTGGCTGTACCTGGCCTTGATGGACGCCTACGAGGGCTGGAAGGCGAGCGCCGCGCGGCCCTGAGGCTACGCGGCCTCGAGGTCGTCGGGCTTCGGCGCCGCCGGCTCGTCCGCGGCGCGGCGCCTGTGCTCCCGGGCGATGCCGGCCACGACGCCGAGCCACACGAGCGCGAGGGCGATATTGACCATCGCGAAGTGGCGTGTGGAGAGCGCGAGCACCTGGCCGGCGATCACCCCCACGGCGGCGAGCACGTCGCCCGCGCGGACGACGAAGGTGTCGATGGCCGCCTTGGCGCTGTACTTGGCGTCGCGGCCGACCGGCAGGAAGAGCGCCTGCCGCGCTGTGTTCTGGATGGAGTAATCGGCGCTGTTCTCCGCGATCTTCGCGACGCGCACGACGGCGAGCGCCGGCAGGACGGCGAGGGACGCGTAGCCGAGCAGCGCGATGGCCGGGAGGATGAACAGGGCGAATCGCACGCCGAGGTACTTGAAGATGCGGGAGACGAAGAAGAGCTGCAGGACGACGCCGAACGTGTTGACCCAGTAAAAGAAATCACCCTTGAAGGTCCCGATGATCGCGCCGAGCGCCGCCTTTTTCCCCTTCTCTGTGCGCGGGTGGACGAGCCCCGCCCCGGCGCCCTCGACGACTTTGCCGCCTGCCTCGACGTCGAACGCGCCGCCCTTGACGGCGGCGATCTTCCCTTCGAGCAGGCGCGACGCCTGCGGATCGACGAGGTAGACCGGCGCGCCCGCCGCGAGCGGCGCGCCCGGGGCCGCGCCGGCGGGGGCCGCGTCCGGCGCGCCGCGCTGCTCGCTTCCCGTGTGGAGCGCGCTCGTGGCGGACTCGATCAGGGTGCGATCGAGGATGTACTCGCCTGTCGAGTTCACCCAGTTGAGGACGAGCGTCAGGCCGGCGATGAGGAGCAGATAGCGGTCGCCCGCGATGATCTTGAAGCCGCCCGCCGCGCCCCCGGGCGGCGCGTCGGCCTTGTCCGCGGCGCCCTTCGAGCCCGCGAGGTCGTCGCGGTGGACGAGGTAGGTGAGCCCCAGGCAGGCGAGCAGCACGCCCGCCGCGAGCAGCATCATGTTGTAGGGGCCGATCGGCACGTAGATGCGCTTCGCGATCTGCGCGCCGAGCATGGCGCCGAGCGAGCTCCCGATGCCGACGATGGCGAAGAGCCGCTTGCCCTGCTCGGGCGTGTAAACATCGTTGGCGAAGGACCAGAACTGCGCGATCACGGTGAGGTTGAAGCAGCCCACCCACAGATAGAAGGGCACCCCGAGGGGGACGCCGAGGCGCGCGAGGAGGAAGAAGAGGACGAGGTTCGAGGCGAAGAAGAGCGTGAGCGCCGTGGTGAGCTGCATGCGCCCGAAGCGCCTGGCCAGGGCGCCATAGGCGCGGACCACGCCCACGAGCAGGAGCGCCTGGCCCGCCGCCGCGTAGGCCTTCACCTCGGCGCCGTCGAGGTCGAGCCGCCGCCCGCCGATCTCGAGCCCGCCGCCCGCGAGGATCAGCGGCTCGCGGACCACCTTGAGGAGGTAATAGCCCGTGAGCAGGAGGAATACGTTCAGCGTGAGAACGAGCACGCTGAAGACCTCGCGCGGCTTCACCTCGGCGAAGATCGCGAGGAGCCTGTGAAGCACGCCCCGGGCCCGTGTCTCGTTCTCGCCTGTGCTCGCCACCCGCCGCTCCATGCCCGGAAAACCGCCGTTCTGGCGGCACCGGCACAGGACCGATGCCGAGATGCCGAGCGCGGGAGGCTATCGAGCCTGGTCCCGGCCGGCAACCTCCCTCTCGCCGCCGGGCGTGTGAACCGCCGCACCCGCCGCGCCGTCGCGTGGACGCGCGACAGGCGCGCCGCGCAGACAGGCGTCTCCCGGGTCGGGAACTCCGCTATGCTCCCGCGCCGCGACGTGTTTCCGTGCGAGAGGCGAGGCGGATTGGGCACCAACGAGAAGGGACCGACGCGCGCGCTCGGCACGGCATTTCGGCGGCGCGTGGCCGCGCTCGCGAGCTGCGCCGCGCTGTCGCTGTGCGCCGAGGCACAGGCCGCGCCTCCGGCGGGGGGCGCCGCGCCGCCGCCCGTGGTCCCGGGGGCGCCACCGGCGGCGCCTCGCACATCGGCAGAGCCTGCTACGCCGGCGGCTCCTCGCGCGCAGGCAGAGCCTGCTAGACCGCCACGACCTTCCGCCGTGGCGCCGCTGGCGCCCGGCGCGAAGCGCCCTGTGCCGGACTACGACGGTCGCCCGGACGAGGTGACGAGCGCCGGCGACGCGCTGCTCTGGGTGCCGCGCGTCGTGTTCTTCCCCGCCTACCTCGCCAGCGAGTACCTGGTCCGGCGGCCGCTCGGCGCGCTCACCGTCGCGGCGGAGCAGGGCGAGTGGCTCAGGGAGCTCAAGGACATCTTCACCTTCGGGCCGAACGACAACATCGGTATCGTCCCGACGGCGCTCTTCGACTTCGGCTTTCGCGAGAGCATCGGCGTTTACTTCTTCTATGATGACCTGTTCGTCCCCGGCAACGAGCTCCGTGTCCACGCCGCGACCGGCGGGGTCGACTGGTGGAGGCTCACGATCGCCGACCGGATCCCCCTCGGAGAGCGCGCTCACCTGAAGCTCCGCGGCGAGGCGGACACCCGGCCAGACTGGCTGTTCTCCGGGATCGGCCCGAGCTCGCTGGAGCGCGACCGGGCCCGCTACAACGCCCGCAGCGTCGAGGGGACGGCGACGCTCCACGCCGATTTCGGGGCGTTCAGCTTCGTCGAGGCGATCACCGGCGCGAAGACGGTCGACTTCCACGACGTCTGTTGCTGGCGGACGGTCGGCGTCCGGGTCGCGCGCGGCCGTTATCCGATGCCCCCGTCGTACGACACCGGATATACGGCCTACCGGATCGGGGGCCGCGCCGGCCTCGACTCGCGCCTGCCGCGCCCGGCGCGGGGCAACGGCGTCCGGCTGGAGCTCTCCGGAGAGCACGCCGTCGACCTGGAGCGGCCGCTGGAGAGCCGGTGGATCCGCTATGGCGGCTCGCTGGGCGGGTTCGTCGACCTCACCGGGCACGATCGCATCGTGAGCCTCGTGCTCTCGGCGGCGTTCGCCGACCCGCTCGGCGCCGCGGAGGTCCCCTTCACCGAGCTCGCCGAGCTCGGCGGCGACGCGCCGATGCGGGGCTTCCGCGAGGGGCGCCTGCGCGGGCGGAGCGCCGCCGCGGCGACGCTCGAGTACCGCTATCCTGTCTGGGCGTTCGTCGACGGCACGGTGCAGGTCGCCGCGGGCAACGTGTTCGGCGAGCACCTCCGCGATTTCGATCTCGACCTGCTCCGCATGTCGTTCGTGCTCGGCCTGCGCACGAGAGGCGAGCGTGACCACTCCATCGATGTCCTGATCGGCTCTGCGACCGAGACCTTCGAGCAGGGGGCCGGCCTGCAGGAGCTGCGGCTCATGATCGGCGCCACCCACGGCTTTTGATCGAGCAGGGCGAATGTCCGGTGGGGATCTGAATTCACAGGGAGGCGGGGAGACGGGGAGTAAAATCCCAAAAATCTCCCCGTCTCCCCGCCTCCCTGTTCAATTTCTCTCGAAAAATGAGGGCAATTGTCAGGGTAAGGACCTCAGTTGGGCGGCTCGGCGTCGTCGGGGCGCTCGATGCCGACGAGCTTGTAGCCGCGGCGCGGCCCGAGGTCGTAGAGGTGGGCGCGCAGCGGACCGGGGGCCTGCCCGTTCAGGACATCGATGATGGCGTAGCGCGAGGGCGCGTCGTCGGGCGCGCCGCCGTCCGCGGCGATGTGGGGGAGCGCGAGGCACACGCGGCCGTCCGGCGAGGGGCGCACGACAGGCCGGGCGCGCAGGGCGAGCGAGTCGCCGGCGTACATCGCGGCCTCGTAGCGGAGGTCTTGCGGGCGCGCGACGCCGGTGCGCCGCGCGAGATCGACGCCGCACAGCGCCGCCGGCGAGGCCAGGGCGACGTCGGCGATGGGCGACAGGCGCGTCAGGTACCGCGCCATGATCGCGCGCTGCCGCGAGAGGAGCTTGCCGATCAGGAACGCTGTGTGGCGCGGCGCCGTGAAGTCGCCGGTCTTCACGGCGGCCTCGATGAGCTCCGGCGTGAAGCGCGCGAGCGTCCGGGCGGCCCAGGCGCCGTCGAGCTCGGTCATCCGCCCGAAGGCCGGGTTGGGGTAGCCGCCGCGCCAGGCCTCCGGCCGGAAATCGCGATCGCTGAAGAAGCCGAAGATGTCGCCCTGCGGATCGTGGCTCGCCCGGTCCCAGGGCCGCTCGGGGATGCCGAGCGTCACGAAGTCGAGGAGCGCGTACTCGGCGTCGAAGTAGAAGGCGTGGCCGAGGCGCTTCGAGATCTCCTCCCACTCCCACTCGCTGCCGAAGCAGTCGCCGAGATCGATGGTGTAGTGGCGCACGTGGCCCGGCGACGCGTCCTTGTCCTTCGGGTCCTCGGCGAGCCAGACATCCATCGAGTTCTGCTCGCGCGAGTCGAAGTGGTTGAGCCAGGCGGCGAGCAGGCGCCCCCCGCGCAGGTCGCGCCGGTCCTCGTGCGGGATGACGTCGTTCGGATCGTCCTCCCGGGTCCCCTCGTACCGGAACGGCCCGAGGGCGCGGCCCGGGAGCCAGCGCGAGGCGACCATGCGGACCCGGCCGCCACGCTTCGAGGCCTTGGCGAGCACGCCGTCGAGCGCCGCCTGATCGAAGGGCCTGGCGACACCGCTGTTGTCGGTCACGGTGAGCCCTGGCGACAGCTTCAGGACCGACGGCTTCAGGTAGACCACGCTGTCGCACGGCGCCCAGAAGCCGGCGGCGTGGTAGAGGCGCGCCGCGATGGCGGTCGCGCCGGTGGCCCGCTCGGGCTGGTCCGAGGGGTCGGCCTTGAGCATGAACTTGCCGACGCCCTCGACCTTGATCCGGAAGCCGGGGTTCGCGCCGTTCGGCTTGCCCATGTCGATGACCCAGGACCCGTCCGGCGCCTCGGGATCCAGCGTCCTGTCGCCGCACGGCCCGCGCACCAGCTCCTCGGCGGAGAGCGGCCGCTTGCCGATCCGGTTCGTGAACCAGCTGGAGTCCGGCACCTCGTCGACGCTGTTCACGTTGGCCGCCTCGCTCCCTGGCTCCACGGCGAAGAAGCGCGTCACCGGCCGGAAGACGAGGTTGTCGGCGGCGTCCCACGCGAACGAGGACTCGTAGGGAGCGGGCGAGCAGAGGCGGTGCTGCGGATCGTCGCTGGGCGCCTCGGGATCGGGCCGGCAGGGCAACGAGACGGGGCTCAGGTCGGCGTCGCGCCAGACCGGATCGCGCAGGGGGAACCGGCGCACGTCGCCGCTGCACGCCGCGCTGAGCAGGGCGAGCAGCGGGAGAGCGCGGGTGAGCGGCGCCGTGAGCATCGACGGGTGATGGTAGTGGAGAGGGCGGCCGCTCGGGGCGGTTTTCGGCGGGGCGAGCGCGGACGAGCGCGGACGATGGCGGACGAGCGCGCGCTCGTCAGAAGCCTTCTTGCCGGAGCCGCGCGATCACGGAGCGGTAGAAGTCGATATAGAGCCAGGGGTTCCCGGCGCCAGGACTCTGTCCGAAGAGCTGGCCTATCTCGTCGAAATGGTCGGCCGGGATACAGCCCCAGAAGTCCCCCCACCGCGCGTCCCGCGCGCGCACCAGGCCGTCGTTCGGGAACGACTCGCCGATGCCGCCGTCGAGCAGGGTCTCGGTCAGCGACAGCAGCGGGTGGACCGGATCGAGGCCGTCGTCGAACTGCGCGACGAAGGGCGCGGGGGTGAGCGTCGAGCAGTCGCTGCCGCCGCGCGCGCGGTTCGTCCGCCCGCCGAAGGAGGCATAGAACACCCCGGGGGAATCGGTGAACCTCGCGTTGAACTCCGCGATGCCGGGCGTCGAGAACTGCTCGAGCGCCGCGAAGACGCTCGTCTCGTTGCCTATCTGATCGTAGAGCGGCGCGCCGATCGCGTTGATGAGATCGTCCAGGATGTCCTGCAGGCGCTCGTGGGCGACGAGCTCGAGCGCCACGTCGGCGACCTTCGAGCCCAGGTGGGGTGTGGCGACGGTGACAATCGAGGCGACGAGATCGGGCCTGTCGTGCGCGACAACGCGCGCGTCGAGCCCTCCCTGCGAGTGGGCGATGATGTTCACCTTCTCGTGGCCTGTCGCGTCCAGGATCTGCTCGATCCGCGCGAGCAGCTGCGCGCCCCGGACCTCGGAGCTGTTGAACGGGTCGACGGCGGGCGTGAAGACCGTCTCGCCGCTCTCGGCGAGGGCCTCTTTGAGGTTGTAGAAGTAGCTGACGTATCCCGCGCCCGCGAAGTCCTCGAATCCGAAGAAGCCGTGAGCGAGCACGATGGGATACGGCGGCCCGAGCTTGCCCGACGGCCAGCCGCCGCCGACTTCGCCCGGGTCGCCCGGGTCGTCCGACAAGCCCGAAGAGCTCGCCCAGCCGCCCGAAGCGGAGCCGCCCCCCGCGCCCGTGAGCACTTCGCCGGTGCTCGCCGGCGGATCGAACTGCTCCCCGGCCGCGCTGCAGCCCGCGAGGAGAACACACGAGGCGACCATCACCCACCCTCCCAGAGCAGCGGACACCCGCCGTCGCCTTCGACGAGCACCCGTGTGAGACTTGCACTTACGCGAACCGCCAACACACGATGACGAGACTGTCGACGAAGAAAGATCCAGCACGACCACCTCCTGCCGGAATCAGCTCAGACTCTGCTGATGGGATGCTGATGTCAAGCGCTGTCGGAAATTTGAACCATTCGTGATCTGCAGCGCATTGCGTCGCGGGCGGCGTTGCGAGCAGCGGTCGGCTTCCTGCAATGCGCCACGGGTTTTGACGCCGTGTTGGCGCATTGCGTCGCGGGTCGGCGTTATTTTTCCATGCGGAGGGGCGGGCTGGCTCCGGTAGGTTCGTGGGCCATGCGATCTGTCCAGAGCTCGTTTGCGCTTGTGCTGGTGGGTACCCTGGCCGCTTGCGGTGGCGCGGCGCCTCCTCCGTCGGAGCCGGATCGTGCGGAGGCCGAGGTGGCGGCTGCGGCGCCGGCCGCGAAGGAGGGTGAGGCGGCGGAGGGTGAAGGTGGGAAGAAGGAGGAGGACGCCGCGGCGGAAGCGTCACGGCAGATCCCGACGACGTGCGAGCAGCGGGGCAACGAGTGTCTGCCGCCGGTGGCGTTCGTGAAGCGGCTCTGCAGCGGGTTCCATCCGGACGTGGCGCTCACCCTGTTCGCGAAGGGGTCGCCGTTCACGCGCGGGTACCTGACGCGGGACACCGACGCGGTGAACGCCTCCGGCGGGTCGTCCTCGAACGACAAGCTGGTCTTCGATGAGGAGGTGCTGATCCTCTATCACCGGGAGCCGGAGACGGGGGGCATGGTCGTGAGCGGAGCCGGGGGCGGCTACGAGGTCCTGCGATGGGACGGGACGTGCGCCACGCTGATGGCGGAGGAGGTCCGGCAGCACGTGCCGCCGAAGCCGAAGTTCGCGGCGATCCCGTGGAAGAGCCTCGATCAGAAGACGCGCGACGCGTTCCTGGCCGACGAGAAGACGGGCAAGCTCATCATCGAGCGGAAGAGAGAGTGCAAGGGCGCGACGATGGGGGCGGTCACCGCGAAGTGCGAGAAGGTCGACAAGCAGATGGCGGCGGCGCTGATCGAGTACGTGCGCAAGGGCGGAGCGCTGCCGGCTCCGGGCCCGCTGCCCTGAGGGGCGGCGGGCGGGGGCGGGGCGCTTCCGGATGGGGTGGGTGGGAGCGCCGCCGGGCCGATGGGGAGCGGGGAACTGCGGTCGCGGGGGTACCGCGGTCGCGGTCGGCTACTCCGGCTTGTCCTTGGGCGCCACGTAGTCGGGCGGGAGCTGCGCGGCCTCGTTCCCGCCGGTGAAGAAGTACTTGTCGAGCTCGGTCATCCAGATCCGCTGGCCGGCCTCGGAGATGAGGTCGAGGCGGTACTCGTTGATGAGCATCTTCGAGTGCTCGAGCCACATCCGCCACGCCTCCTTCGAGACGTTGTCGAAAATCCGCTTGCCCAGCTCGCCCTTCAGCGGCGGCTTCTCCAGCCCCTCCGCCTCACGGCCGAGCTTCACGCACTGGACCATCCTCGCCATAAGTTGCCCGACTCCTTTTCCTTTTCGCGGGCTTCTTAGCCGACCCGCGAGGAGCCGTCGAGAGCGCGAGGCGTGCCGGCGAGGTCAGCGGGCGGCCGACCAGAGAGGGGCCCGACCGGAGCGGACGGGCGAGCGGCGGCAGCAGGTTGAGGCAGGGGCGGAGGGCAAGGCCGACGGAGGTGCCTGGAGGCAGCAGCAGACAGGAAAGCCGGGAGGATCGGACCGATGGGCCCCGACCGAGGCACGGCGACGTCCGCGACGGCGTCAGCGACGGAACGATCTGGCGCCGAGGGGTTGACGGCAGCACGGTTTCTAGCAATATTCGGTCCGTCTGAACGAACCACGAGGGGGCGATCGGCTTCGACGTGGGGACTGAAGGTCTGTCTGCGTGCTGGCGGCTCCTGCTCCGCCTATCAAGCGGGACGTTACAAGTGCGAACGACAACGCATACGCTGTCGCGGCCTAATAACCGCTAAGCCATCCGAGGAGAAGGTCGTCCTAGTACTCTAAGGGTGTCAACCACAGGGCTGGGTCGCGTGAGGACGCCCTCGATAACGCGGCCGAGATTCAGTGAGGGATAGGTCGTAGCCGAATCTACGAACGCCGTCGCCGGCGCATGGCGACTACGCACGTGAACGAAGGTAGACTGGATGCCTTGCGGACCCGGGTTCGATTCCCGGCGCCTCCACCATGATTCCGCGCACTTGCGCGCTTTCCGGACGATTCCCGGACGAAACACCACCCTCCCACAACGAGAGAGGTAGCGGCGGAAAGACGTCGCCGAACCCCGCGCGGACGGCTTCGGCCTCGCGGATGTAGCCCTGCGTCGTCTGGAAACCGGCATGGCCGGCGCGCTGCATGATCTTGAGCGGGTCGTCCCCCCGGATGGCAAGCCAGGTGATGCCGGTGGCGCGGAGGTCGTGCCAGGTCATGTTCTTCCGCGTCGCGTCCGCCGCGAAGAGCTCGGACCGATCCAGCCGCGCCGCGGTCATGAACCCGCGCAGGGCGCGTGCCAGGTGGCGATCGTCGGGGAGCCGGATGACGCGGCCCCGGCCGCCTGACTCGGCGTGCATGGCGCGCAGGAGGGGCATCAAGGCCGGCTCGATGGTGAAGCGGCGGGTGGTGCCCGTCTTGGTCGATTTGGCGCCGCCCTCGCGGTCCAGGCTGCGGTGCACGTGGACGATGCCGCGCTCGAGATCGATGTCGTCCCACGTCAGGGCGCGGAGCTCGCTCGCCCGCACGTAGAGGTAGGTCGCGAGCGCCACGGCGCGGCGCCACGCGATCGAGATCTTCGGGCTCGACACGAGCGGCAGGAACTCCGACGGGTAGAGGTACGCCTTCGCCTTCTTGATGCCCCGGTCCGGCCCGCGCACGTCCGCGGCCGGATTGCTGGAGAGGACGCGCAGCGAGAGCGTCTTGGCGTTGCAGGCGTCATCGAACAGCTTGGAAACGAGCCCCCAGGTGTTCACCGCGGTTTTCCACGACTGCTCGCCGGCTCGCACCGAGGTATCGAGATGTTCGACGAACGCCTCGACATCACGCCGGGTCACAGCGGTTATCGGCTTGTCGCCCAGCTGAGGAAACAGCCACTTCCGCAGACGTCCGCGGTCGCCCGCCGCAGACGTCAGACCCCGCTCTTCTCGCACCGCGGTCCAGCGCTCGACCCACGCGGCCACGGTCTCACCCGCGGGAGCCGCTGCGGTGCGGCCCCGCCGCGGCTTCGTGGCGCCCTCGGCGCGGGCGAGCGCCGCGAGGCGCTTGGCGCGGTCGCGGGCGCGAGCTTCCGAGAGGCCAGGAGGCATGCAGACCCGCGGGCGCGAGCCATCGGCCAGCGTGAAACGCGCATCGTAGTGGTCGCGGTGGCGCTCGATCGTTCCGTTGGGAGGTCGGGGCATGCGTCGGTGTCTCCGTCAGGGCGCGGCAGGCGCGATCTACTTCTGCTTCGCCTCCCACGCGCGCAGGGCGTGGGTGAGCGCTGCCACCTTCTCGGCGGGCAACGGCGGCTTCGTGGCGTTCTGCGTGTGAAAGCGGCTGACCTGGGACCGCTCGACACCGGAGAGCTTCGCCAGCTGGGCTTGGGTAAGGCCCCGCTCGAAACAGCGGGCCATGAGCTCGCGGACGTCGCTCTCGTTGCTCTCGCGAGCGGGAGAGCGCGCGGGCGGAGCCGCGGGCGCGGGCTCTGCGGCAGGCTGGCGCAGCGTCGAGATCAAGCCCTTGATGACCGACGACCGCGACACCTTGTCCGCGAGGCCGGGCGGCGCGATGGTGCGCTGGCGCTCGACCTCTGCATCCACGGTCTCGACCTCTCCCGGGGTGAGCCGGACGTGGACCATGACACCGGCGACGGTGCTGCGGTCTTCCTTCGGGGGGCGGCCCATGCGTGCCATGCTCTTGATCCTTTCCTTCACGGCTTCGTTGACCTCTCGACGCTCTTCTCCGGAGACGATGCGAACGATCGCGCAGAACCGCGGCCAGGGCTGCGCGAGCGCCCACGCGCGGAAAGCGCCGGGCGGGTCCGCGTGCTTCAGGATCTTCTGGCAGAGCTCGCGGGTCGCCGGGTCGGGGTTCGGCTCGGCCAGGGCATGCCGAACCGCTGCGCTACCCCATATCTTGCACGCGATGGAGAAACTCACTCTCTCGACCTCGCGAGCACCTTTCGCACGGTTTCAGCCGCCCAGCTACCGCCCCGCTTCGTCCGATACCCCTCGTCGGTCAGGGTCGCGGCGATCTCGCGCAGCGAGAGGCCATCGGCGCGGAGCGCCAGGATCCGATCGACCGTCGCAGCTTCATCCTGCACGCGGGCGATGATGCGCCGGCCGTCCGCATCGGCCTCCCCGGTGTGAACCCACCCGAGCGCCGCCCCGCCGAGCCGCACGCCATCGGCGCGGAGCTGGGCCAGCGCGTCGCGCGTGCGCTCGGCGGTCGCTTCGCGCTCCCACTGCGAGACCGACGCGAGGACGTTCAGCACGAGGCGCCCCGCGGCAGAGCGCGTGTCGATCGAATCGGCGACCGACAGGAGCGAGAAGCGATCGGCGAAGTATCGGGCGATCAACGTGTCGAGGTCGCGCACGCTGCGCGTGAGGCGATCGAGCTTCGCCACGAGCAGGGCGGAAGCCTGGCCAGCATCGAGCATGCCGAGGGCACGTTGCAGGCCGGGGCGGTCGAGCGTCTTGGCGCTGACGCCGGGGTCTTCGATGATGTCCACGAGGTCGAGATCCATGGCCGTCGCGTAGGCTTCGAGCTTCGCCCGCTGCGCCGCGAGGCTCACGCCACCGTCCGCCTGATGTTCGGTCGAGACCCGCACGTAACCGATCGCCCTCGTCCGCTCGCCCATATGTACATTATGTATCTCAACATGTATTCGGTCAAGGGGGATTGCGATCGAGCTCCGCCGACATCACCCACGACTGCGACGCGGGCGCGGGCACCTCCTCGCGGATCGTGCTCCACGCGACCGCGGCGGCGTCGCGTGCATGCTCGCTGGACCGGGCGGGCCAGCCGGCGACCCGCGCGCGGATGGCGGCGGCGAGCGCGGCGTCACCTGCCCTGGCGCATCCCAGGGCCGAGCGCACCGCCTGGAGCGTCGCGGTGCGCACGATGAGCCCACGCGCCGCCGCGAGGCCGGCGAGCTCGGCCCCGACCCACGAGGCGCCACAGAGCTCGCTGGCCATGGCAGGACCGAACCGCGGGCGGGGGAAGACCCGGACGACGCGCTCGACGGCGACCAGCGCGGGGCGGTAGCGCGAGAGCAGCGCCCCCGCGGCCGCGCGCAGGGCATCGAGCCCGGAGTCTCCCGCGAGGTCGACAGGGAGCACGCCGGAGCCCACGTGCCGCGCCCCGCGCGCGTCCGCGCCGAGCGCCGCCCATCCCACGCGAGCGGCGCCAGGGTCGAACCCGAGCACGATGGTGTCCATCGGGAAAGCCTCACGTCCCCCAGCACGCGGCATGCCGGCCCGCGCTGATTTACCCACGAGTAAATCAGCGCGGGCCGGCATGCCGCGTGCGGGGGACGTCGGAAGAACAATGTCCTATCACCGCCCTGTCAAGATATTTCGTGTACGAAGAATCAGGCGCCATCGTAGCCTCGTGGATCGGAGCGACGGCGCGCTCCGTTCGCGTTCCGCTCCGACTCTCCGCCGTGGGCCGGGAAGTTGATGGCGACGAGCACGCGGGGCCCTGGCTCGCTGCCAGCGTCGCCAGCCGAGGACCACGAGCGCCGGAGCTCGGCAGGGCAGGAACGCCCTTCCGTGCCACGCCGATCTCGATCACCGTCCCCCGCGGCGCCGCTCCGTTGGCGCTGAGGAGCCGTCCGAGCGCGTCATGGGCGATGCGCGCCATCCCGATGTCGCCCGCCGCGTGCGCCTCAACCATCCCTTGAATCAAGTGTTCGGCCATCATCAGCCGCGGATTGGCCTGCTTCATACTACCTCTGTTCAATCCACGCGGCTCCGCTGTCTCCGAGGTGGCGCCGCTCGGCGCTCGGCGTAAGCGCACGGCGGGGCACGCTCCGGATTGCGTGAAAACGGCTTCCTGTAGGACTGCCCAGCGTGGGTCCGTCTTGCAGCGCTCTCTGCGCGTTGCGGTTTCGAGGGCGACGAGACGCAGCGTCTTGCGGGTGAACCGCTGCCATACGGGATCCAGGCGTTCGGGCAGCGTCGACGGCGTACGTAGGCCGAGCTCGGCCAGGTGCCGGCCGCGAGGGCGAAACTCTGCACGCCATATCTGCCCCTGCCCGTCCCATCCGTGCGCGATCCACCCCGTGCGCTCCATCGCGGCGCGGGCCGGTTTGCGCCTCAGACGGAGCTCGCCCGTCTTGTCGTAGAGCACGAAGGCTAGATTTCGCCGATCGCCTATCTGCAAGCCCGTGAACATGGGGCTGCTGCGCGTCCGCCGTGCGTCGGTCCGCCAGCTGCTCATGCGGCGCAGCCGGCCGACGAACGCCTCCCGATCGGCCTCGCTGAACGTCGTGCCTGCGACATCAACGCAGAGATCGAGCTCTTGGACCTGGCCCACTGGGGCCTTGGAGACGGGGGCGGCGAAGTGCGCGGCGATCGTGTCGGCGTGGTTCACGGCTTCCGCCAAGGGACGCGACGCGAGGAACGGAACCGCCAGATCCACGACGATGTCACCCTCCCCGACGAAGATCCGGCCGCTCGGACCGACCGCGGAGAACGGTTTCCCCCGCCTGCCCTGCCGCTCGACCGCGAAGCGCTCGCCCGCGATCACGACGCACGCCCCGCCGCTGCGCGCCTCCACCTTGGCGCGCGCCAGCTCTTGGAGCACCGCGGGGCAGACGCGCATCGGGTAGCGGATCGCCAGCGCATCCACCCGTGCCCCGACGACGTAGGGGCTGCTCCCGGCGTGCGGGGCGGTGGTGTTTGAACACCCCTTCATAAGGCTGCCGTCCGGTCACCTTCGGCCAGCGCGGCGGTTCGCCGGTGGGAGCTGAAGACCCGCGCCGATGAGCAGCGCGCGATCGTCGTCTGCTTCGTCTACGGGCTTGCGTTCGCGAGGCACGATCTTCCGGCTCTCGATCCAGGTCTCGACGTCGGTCCAGACCGCCCAGACTTCCTTTCCGCATTTGAACGTGGGGAAATTCTTGCGGCGCCCGGCGTCCAGAAACGCCCGGGCGGAGCCGAGCGGGTTCGCCTTCGAGGTCGCATAGCGCGGCGTCCGCTGCGCGATGACCCCGCCTGCCTCGAGCGCGTCCGCCTGCACGCGCAGTATGCGGGCTTGCACATCGAGCGCGTCCGCCTGCGCGCGCAGTGTGCGGGCTTGCACATCGAGCGCGTCCGCCTGCGCACGCGATGTGCGGGCTTGCACATCTAGCGCGTCCGCCTGCGCACGCGATGTGCGGGCTTGCATACCGAGTGCATCCGCCTGCGCGCGCAGCAAGGCCACGACGTCCACCGCGGCCTTCACGACGAACGCTCCTGTGTCGACTGGGCGCGCTCGATCTGCGCCAAGCGAAGGCGAAGCCCCTGCTCTGCGATCCGGCACTGCGGGATCCCCGTTTCTTCGGAGATGACGCGGAGCCGTTCTCGAACATCGACGGGGAGACTGAGATTTGTGGGGGCGCGGTTCGCCTTCGTCCGCGGTCCGCGAGCAGGTGCGTGCTGGTCCATGCGCGAGACCGTGCATCGCGGTGGTTCGTCCCGCTAGAAACTGCCCCCCACCGGGGGGATGCGGGGCACCTGCTGCCCCCCACCGGGGGGATGCGGGGCACCTGCTGCCCCCCACCGGGGGGATGCGGGGCACCTGCTGCCCCCCACCGGGGGGATGCGGGGCACCCTCTTGACATCATCGCGAGCGCGGCTTGTGGTCGAGGAACTTGAAGGCTTTGCGGATTTCTGAGCGGCTTTTTCCGGAGAGCTCGAGCTCTTTGCGCAGCAGCCGTTCGGCGATCGTTTGCCCCAACGATTCCGAACGCTCGCCCGAGAGCGTCTCGCTAACCGCGAGCAGTGCTTCGCGCACACGAACCCCGATCTGACCCTGCCGCTTGAAGACGTCGGGATCCCTTGAAAGGCTCGGGATCGAAGGGAAGTTGTGGGCCATACACGCGGTGATTTGGGTGGCCATGCCTTCGAGCGTAGCCGTATTCGCTCTGAATTTTTCGATCTCGACCCGGATCAGGCTCGCGAGCATGTGAAAGCCACCGGACAGCTGCGCGATATCAAGCGGACGCCGCATTGAATCTTCAAGCGGTAAAAACCCAAAACGGCCAGCTGAACCGGGAGGAGGGCGAAGACGGTCGCGTGCCCACTTGTCCGGCGCGCGCAGCGCTGCATAGTCGCCCTTCTCCACGGCGTCGCACACCGCATGAAGGATGTGCATCACGGGTACTGCGTCTGGGTTGGCATGCTGGATCGCGAGCTCGTAGAACTCCCGTGTAAGTCTCTTCAGATCGACCATTGCTGGATGCAAGGCGGGTCGGGCTTGGATACGCAGTTCGTTTCCGTCGGGCGTCTGCCCGACGATCGCGGGCAGATCCGCCACGAGTTCGCCGGCGGCCTCCGCGTCTGTCGATGCCGTGAGCCTCGCATGCGCCCACGTCTCGACCTCCTCGGGATCGTCCGAGCGGATCTCTTCTGGGCCGACTCGGAACCGCTTCACCTCGCCGTTGCCGTGCCCGCCTGCCTTGCTCCTGCCTTCGCTTGCGCGTACCTTCTTAACCACAGTCACCTCGCGCGTGATTGCCCGCGGCCGGGAGGCTCCACCCTCGCCGGCCGCATCCTTTCGAGCCTACAGCATGTGGGAGTGATCTCAGGGCCGCACGGCCGGGGAGCGATCGACCCCCGGTGTCGTCGGCGGTGGCGATGCTGAGGCCGGCGGGCTGCGCCGCGCTTCGCCAGGCGTGCGTGGGGGCGAGGCTCCGCGTAGCTCGCCCGGCATGCGCCGCCCGTGGAGCGCCTACCTGTCGTGCCGCACGAAGTGCCGCTCGATGGCGTCGAGGATCTGCAAGGCGCCGCGCGCTTCGGCGACGGCCTCGCGTTCGGCGCGCGTGCGGTCCTCGTTGCTGGCGGCGCCCGGCCTACTCCCAGGTCCGCCAGACCCGCCGCGTGCGGCGCTCCGGGCCCCTGCCGGCTGCGATGTCAGCGAGAACTTCGCCCGGGGAGCGGCGCTCGCGCATCGCGATCATGGCGATGATGCGGGTGAGCGGGACGCTGCGGTCGGTCGTGGCGGGCAGCAAGCCGTCGTCCCGCCACCCCGTCGCGTCGAGGTAGCGGTCGATCTGCGCGGGCGTGATCGAGCGCGTGACGGGCTTCCCGGGCACGGTCACGCGCACGCGCCGCTTCGGGTCGCGGGGCTTCATCGCCTCCACCTCCGTAGCTTCAAGGCCAGCGCTTCGCGAGCGATCCGAAGCCTGGACGCTGCCGTGCTCGGGTTCATCCGGCGCCGCTTGGCGTACGCGACGAGCGACTCCGGGCTGTCGACCGAGAGCAACGCCTCAACCTGCCAGGGCGGCAAGCTGGCCATCGCGTCCAGCACCTCACGCGCCTCGATCTGGGCGTGCATGTCGACGCCGACGGGCTCGCGGAGCAACCCGAGAGGCGAGGGATGGAGCACGGCGCGCCGCGCCCACGCGCTGTGCACGTAGTGCGAGGCGAGGCGCCAGGCGATGCCGTGGAGCCACTTCCGCAAGGCGTCGCGCGGCTTGTCCCGCGGGTCCGGGCGGTAGAGCCCACGGCGGACGGCGTTCCAGGCGTTCACGAGCACCTGCTGCTCGACGTCCGCGCGGTCGCGCTTCGGGATGCCAGCGAGCGTCGCCAGGACGATGCCGCGCTCGGCAAGGATCTCTGCCATCGACGGGCGCTTCCGGGGATGTCGTGCGGCAGGCGGGCGTCCGGCCCCCTTCCGCCGGCGCTTCACGCGCGCCTCCTGTGGTCCTCGTGGGGGAATCGCGGGCCGGCGGGCTCGCCTGCGGAACAGGAAGCGGACGGGCGAGCGGCCCGTCCTGAAGGCGGATCGGTTCCTTGGCCCGCCGTGGGGCGTAAGTATACAACGGACATGTCGGACCTCGCGTGATCGGGGTTCGGCCACGCCGCCCGGGGTGTTACCAGCACCCGCGGGCGGCACTTTGCTTGTCCGGCGAGCTTACGTGGTCAGCATGAGAATGGCAATCGATACCCACGCTCGGCGATGGGTGGATCGCACCGTCCGGGTTTCTGACAACGAGACGCTCGTCTCGTTGTCAATCGCCTGCGTGCAGCCCCATCGGGATCACGGCTCCGGGCAGATTGTTACCCTGCACCTGCGCACCTCTGCTAGCCGCTAAATGCCAAGCAACAACGAGGAAGCAGGACGACGAATGGAAAGAAAACGACGAGGTGGCGCTGCTCAGGCTCCCGTCGCCGCAGCGCGTTACAACGATTGGTTTGGCAATATTGTTGAGCGAATGGACCAAGAGTTCAAGGCCATTCGCGCGGTTCACAATATCGAACGAGGTGAAGAATTCGAGAAGGCTCTATGCCGTTCGCTTAGAGCCCTTTTGCCAGAGCGCGCCGGCGTATGCCGTGGATACATCGTCGACAGGGACAACAACATGCAGGGCGACGATATTATCGTTTACGATGCCGCGCGCTTTCCAACGCTACGTGCCAGCGGGCGAGATCTCGCAGTAAAAGAGCAAGTCCCAGCCGAGGCCGTTCTAGCATACATCGAAGCCAAGCATACGCTTTACGCACAAGAGAAGGTGCTCAAGAAACACGAGGGGCAATCTCTTGCTAAAGCGTGTAGTCAAATTTCTGCGATCAAGGCGCTGAAGCGCGCGCCGATGCCATTGGAAGCATTTGCCCCGAAATTCCTCGCCCCGCCAGCGTGGTTCAAACGACGCCGGGGCTTCCCCTCGATTCGCAACCCGTGGTATGCGGCCATCTGGGCACTCAACCTGAACGTCGGGAAGGGCGCCGAGCCAACGGAAGCCTTAGCATCCCGCTTCGAGACCTTCGGCGACGTACCGATCGATCGACTTCCTGATGTCGTTGCCGCAGGTTCGGTCATTATGAATCCTTGCGTATACAACGAAAAGGACCTCGGTCGCCAAATACGCCCTTTTGTAACCGAGGATACGCAGATCGCCTTTACTGGGGGCGTTCGAGCGCTGGGACTAGCGGCTGTTCATCTCATCTGGGCAATAGAGGATATTATGCTGGGGGATATTCCTTGGCCGGCCCTGTTGCATGATGAGCTTGCACAGGCCGAACAGGTGTATGAGACGGGTGTAGTATTGGATCCGGGCAAGTCCTTAGACCAGTCGCTCCACGAGCAAAAGGCGGCGACTCTGGGCCCAACGAGAGAACAGCATCACGGGGACACCGAGCGATCGCCCGGTAACTCGACGAAATAGCTCGCAGGCCATCAGGAACATCGGCAGGGAGCAAACAGCATCGAAAGCTCCCAGTCCCAACCACAGCTTTCCGCGGCGAGTTCGATGACGCCGCCGGGCGCGCCGAACAGGCACCCGATCGTCTCGTGGGCGATGCGCGCCGCCTCGACGTCGCCCGCCGCGAGCGCCGCCCCAGCCGGCGCTACCCGCCGCGCCGGGTGCGCTCGGCGGCGAGGTCGATGACGCCGCCCGCGTCGGCCCCTGGCGCGCCGAGCAGCCGCCCGATGGTCTCGTGGGAGATGCGCGCCGCCTCCACGTCGCCCGCCGCGAGCGCCGCCCCAGCCGGCGCTACCCGCCGCGCCGGGTGCGCTCGGCGGCGAGGTCGATGACGCCGGCCGCGTCGGCCCCTGGCGCGCCGAGCAGCCGCCCGATGGTCTCGTGGGAGATGCGCGCCGCCTCCACGTCGCCCGCCGCGAGCGCCGCCCCAGCCGGCGCTACCCGCCGCGCCGGGTGCGCTCGGCGGCGAGGTCGATGACGCCGGCCGCGTCGGCCCCGGCGCGCCGAGCAGCCGCCCGATGGTCTCGTGGGAGATGCGCGCCGCCTCCACGTCGCCCGCCGCGAGCGCCGCCCCAGCCGGCGCTACCCGCCGCGCCGGGTGCGCTCGGCGGCGAGGTCGATGACGCCGGCCGCGTCGGCCCCGGCGCGCCGAGCAGCCGCCCGATGGTCTCGTGGGCGATGCGCGCCGCCTCCACGTCGCCCGCCGCGAGCGCCGCCCCAGCCGGCGCTACCCGCCGCGCCGGGTGCGCTCGGCGGCGAGGTCGATGACGCCGCCCGCGTCGGCCCCTGGCGCGCCGAGCAGCCGCCCGATGGTCTCGTGGGAGATGCGCGCCGCCTCCACGTCGCCCGCCGCGAGCGCCGCCCCAGCCGGCGCTACCCGCCGCGCCGGGTGCGCTCGGCGGCGAGGTCGATGACGCCGGCCGCGTCGGCCCCGGCGCGCCGAGCAGCCGCCCGATGGTCTCGTGGGCGATGCGCGCCGCCTCCACGTCGCCCGCCGCGAGCGCCGCCCCAGCCGGCGCTACCCGCCGCGCCGGGTGCGCTCGGCGGCGAGGTCGATGACGCCGGCCGCGTCGGCCCCGGCGCGCCGAGCAGCCGCCCGATGATCTCGTGGGCGATGCGCGCCGCCTCCACGTCGCCCGCCGCGAGCGCCGCCCCAGCCGGCGCTACCCGCCGCGCCGGGTGCGCTCGGCGGCGAGGTCGATGACGCCGGCCGCATCAGCCCCCGGCGCGCCGAGCAGCCGCCCGATGGTCTCGTGGGCGATGCGCGCCGCCTCCACGTCGCCCGCCGCGAGTGCCACCCTCATGCCTTCCGCCAGCTGGCCGAGCAGCACCGTCCGCGGGTCCGCCGGTTTCGTCCGGGATTCGTCCGGCTCACGAGGTTTCGCGCACTTAGCCGCCGTCGTCGGCACGCTTGCCGCTCCCGTCGCATGCGGAAACCTACGCGATCCCTGCGGATCCCTACCCTCGGCAGGCGTTTCGATTCCCGGCGCCTCCACCAAAAAGACACGGCGAGAGCCGTGTCTTTTTTCTTTTGTGTGCCCTGCGTGTGACCTGACAAATTTTGGCGCTGCTGGATTTGGTGGGTCCCGCGTGAGCGGGATCACCGGGCGCAGGCGCGACGAGCGACGCCAGGGTACGGGGCTCCACGGTGCTCCACGACGGGCGCCCAGCTGGCGGGTGTTAGCGCATCCGTGAGTCGATTATTGGCCCTCCTTCATCCGCGGCTCGATGGGCGGCTCGAGCGCATCACCATGGACCCCGCGCAACACGATCGCGGCGTGCTGGGCCCCGTTTTCAACCGCATCGAGAGGGTCTACCCCGTATGTAGTAGATGGGCGCCCATCGATGTCAACAGTGACAGCCCAAGGCCACTTTTTCCCCGGAGGGTTTCGCGTCGGCTCGTGGATGCGAACCACGATGTCGCGCGGCTCGCCCTCTTCTGGGGTCAGCTTAAAGGTCAGCTCGAGCATCACTTACATCTCCTGTCGCAGTCTTTGAGGCATCGACTATATTCATCAGTACACTGTCTTAGGCAGTTCGTGTCGCCCCTTGGGCAGTTGTCACGGCAGAGTTCCCATATCTTGTCACACTTTTCCTTGCACGCCTCTAGGCAGTCGGGAGTGCACCCTGCCATCGCCTCAGAGGCTCCGCTTCCCACCGGTGCGTTTTGCGGTCTTGCCGGCACATACCCGAAGGCCCCATCCCCTCCTGTCGGGGTGATGATGCTACCGCCGGCACCTTCATTTCCCTCACCGCGGACCCAGCACTCTCCCACATCGTAATTACACGCCGCGAGCCCGAAGCACAGAACAACAAATATCTTATTCATTTCGACCTTGCCCTAAATCTCAGAACTGGTCCAGTGGTCACCATCACAACCAGACTTCCAGGAAGAACGCGACTACTGCCGCCCGTCCAGTCCACATGGACGCTGCTGGAGACGCCCAAGGGCCCGACGAAATACCAATCGGAATGGGCGCGGCCGCCTGGTGCAACCCCCACCACGCGGTTACAGATCACGATGTTGCATACCGGCATCGAGTAGATCGCCAGGGACGGCCCGAGGCTGACGGTCGTTGTCTTCGTGGCATACCCAAGAGTGACGGCCGTTCGGTCGTAGAACCCGACACCATCGCCTGGAACGATGCTGAGCATGTTATGGGCTTCGAGCCTGAAGTCCCCCTCGCTGCGCCAGAGCCACCCGGCGAAGGGGCTCACGGCCAGCCTGGGATCGATCCCGATCTGGATCCCGCCCACGCTGACGCCGCCGCTGAACTCGAGTGCGTGTGCCGGCACCGGAGCACTGCCGGCGAGCGCGCAGGCACAGCCGCACAGCACGAGCACGCGCGCCTTTGCCTTCAGCCCGTACCCCATGCCCTCCCCCGAGCCCGGATGCTTTTCCTGACGGAAGGCGGCGTCAACAGGTGACCTAGGCCACATTACGTCCAAGCGGTCCTTGCTGACTTGAACGGGGGGCGAGCGAGCGCGAGAAGGACCTGATCCTCCAGGCGCGCAAGGCCATCCAGGCCTACAACGCCAGGGCTGACGTCGAGGCGCGACGCCTGCTCGACATGCACGCCATGGAGTTCCCTCGGGGTCACCTGGCCCGGGAGCGCGAGGCGCTGCTGCTGCAACTTCGCTGAATCGGCTGCGGCCCTGGCGGCTGATAGCCAGCGGTGGAGACAACGGCGTCCTTGAGCGACGCCAGGCCGAGCTCCGCCCTGCGCCGGGCCAGGAGAACGAGCACGTTCATGACACGCAAGGAAGCCGTGGCGGAGCATAGGCACACGTCACGGGTATCGCCGGCGATCACCCCGCGGGGCGGCGTCGGGAGCGGCCTTCTCGGGTGCCTCGATCGCCCGGGAGCGAGCGCGACGCACGGCGTCGAATGGATCGCTCCCGCGACCGTCGAACGCCGCGACAGCGCGACCCCCGGCGACGAAAACGTGCGCCGGCGGGCGCGTACAGGTCGGCAGTTCGGAACAGGAGAGTTGTATGCGGCTGAATTGGTTCGGGAGCACCGTCGTGGTGATGTCGATGATCGTTGGTTGTGGAGGCGACGACAAGGGCGCTGGAGGGCAAGCGCAAGGGGCTGGGGGGCAGGTGCAAGGGGGCGAGGGCGGGGCCGGCGGGAGCGCGGGCAGCGGGGCCGGCGGGAGCGCGGGCAGCGAGACCGGCGGGGGCGGACAGGGGCCCGCCGACTGCCCAGAAGCGCAGGTGTCCTGCAATGGCGCGTGCCTCCCCGTGGGCGGGTCGGCCGGCGGCTGCACGGTGCTCGCGCACGCCGGGAGGCACGTGTCCATCGATCACGGCATCGCGGTCGATGCGTCGCACGTGTACTGGGTCGAGCAGCTCACACACACCGCCGTCGCGCGCGTGGCGAAGGCGGGGGGAGGGCGCGAGGAGATCTACGATTCACTCAATGTCCCCCTGTCCGTCGCGGTGGACGAGAAGAACGTGTATTGGGCCGAAAACTCGGTCACGCACTGGGTCCGCGCGATGCCGAAATCGGGCGGTGCCGTGTTCGATCTGGTGACGTTCGTCGACGACTTTGGCCGCATCGAGGACGTCGTGACCGATGGCGAGCGCGTGTTCTTCACCCAGCAAGTGCGCTCGGGGCCGCTCGAGGTCAGGAGCGTCGGGCTCGACGCCGGGGACGAGGTCGTGCATGGTCCAGCCGGCGACATCTCCAGCACGACGCTGGCCCTGGATTCCGGGTTCGTCTACTGGCAATACGTCGAGTTTTTCGACAAGGACGAGATCCTGCGCTCCCCCCGGACCGGCGGCGAGCCGCAGGTGGTCGTGACCGTGGGCGGTGGCACCCTCCTGGGCTTCGCGATCAGCGGCGAGTTCATTTATTACATGAGCCCCGGCGCGATCTGGCGCGTGCCCGTATCCGGCGGCGATCCGACCGAGGTGCTCTCGTCCCCCGACGTGGAGGGCACCTTCTTCGTCGCCCACGCACAGGCGCTCTACTGGGCCTCGTCCGGAGCGCTGTGGCGCGTCGGCGTGGACGGGAAGAACCCCACCCAGCTCGTCAAGACCGACGATTCCATCTCCCACATCGCGGCCGACACGAGCGGCGTCTACCTGGCCATCAACAAACGACCGGGATCGTCTTCGGACGGGTTCATCGTCAGGGCCGAAGACTGAGGGCGGATCGCGCCGTTCGCCTTGATCGGCGCGGCGCGGAAGGCGCGGCGGTACGCCTGCGGGCTCGTGGTCACGAGCCGCTGGAAGTGCTCGCGAAAGGCGGTCGGCGAGCCGAACCCGACCCTCGCCGCGATCGACTCCACCGAGTGCCCCGTCGTTTCGAGCAGCTGCTGCGCGCGGCGCACGCGGGCCCGGAGCAGCCACTGGAGCGGCGTGGTGCCGGTCTGCTCGCGGAAGCGGCGGCTCAGCGTGCGCACGCTGAGGGCCGCGCGCCGCGCGATGTCCTCGAGCGTGAGCGGCTTGTCGAGGCTCTCCTCGATCCACCGCAGCAGCGGCTCGAGCGACGAGCCGTCCGGCGCGGGGGGCTCGTGGAGGATGAACTGCGACTGCCCCCCGTCGCGCTCGAGCGGCATGACCGAGAGCCGCGCCGTGTCCGCGGCCACGGCCGAGCCGTAGTCGAGCCGCACCATGTGGAGGCAGAGGTCGAGCGCCGCCGCGGCGCCCGCCGACGTCAGAAACTGCCCCTCATCCACGTAGAGCACCTTCGGGTCGACGCGAATGGCCGGGTGGCGGCGCACGAGCTCGTCCGTCGCGAGCCAGTGGGTCGTGGCGCGGCGCCCGTCGAGCAGCCCGGTCGCGGCGAGGAGGAACGCCCCGGTGCAGATGGAGGCGACCCGGGCGCCCGAGGCCGCCGCGGCACGGACCGCGTGCAAGAGCGCCTCCGGGACCGGGGCGCTCACCCCGGCGACGCCCGGAAGGATGATGGTGTCCGCTCGCGCCAGCTCGTCGAGGCCGCAGCGCACCCGGAGATCGAACGCTCCGGCGCTCACCTCGCGCGTCACCCCGCAAACACGGACTTGATACCCGGCCCGACCCCCGGGCAGCCGGACACGCCCGAACACCTCGCAGGGCGTCGACAGGTCGAAGGGGATGACCCCGTCCATCACGACCACAGCCACGACATGCATGGCTGAAAGATGCTTGATGATCCACTTCATGCCAACGGTTTTATGATCCGCCGCGGGTCCGGGACGTCGAGCTGGCCAGAAGCCGTCGAAGATTGGCACGAACGCCCCTCGCGGGGCCGTCCCCGCTGTGCCATATCCCACCCGTGCCATACGCCGAGCGATGACGGCTCGATGCCACTGGCATCCGGGGCATCCCCGCGCTTGCGAGCCCCTCCGGCCGTCTCACGCCTCGGAGTCGTCGAGGTCATCCCGACAAGGCGAACCGTGAAGAGCGCCTCGCGCCGCGCCATGGAGCCCCCCTCATGCCCGCTTACCAGATTCTACGGTTGATCAAGTTCCTGGGCGTCATCCTGTACGCGGGCGGCCTCATTGGCAGCTTCGTCGCCACGGCGCACGCCGATCGCAAGCGCGCCGTCCACGCCGTGGCCTCCCCGGGGCTGGTCGTCACGTGGATCGCGGGATACCTGCTGACCACGCAGCTGCAGGTCCCTTTGATGGAGCTCTGGGTCATCGCAGGGCTCGTCCTGTCGCTGGTCTCGCAGCTCGCCCTCGTTCACAGCGTCGCGCGCGACCGGCGCACGCTCGGCGCGTTCGTCTCGACCTTCGCCCCTCTCTTCGTGGTGCTGCTGATGATGGTCTTTCGGCCCACCTGGTCTGACGTCCGATCATGAGCGCGCTTCGCACCCTGCGCGTCGTCGGCTTCCTGGAAGGGCTGTCGTTCCTGGTCCTCCTCACCGTCGCGATGCCGCTCAAATACATCTTCGGCCTGCCGGTCGCGGTCCGGATCGCCGGCAGCGCCCACGGGCTCTTCTTTCTCCTCTTCGTCTCCGCGCTGTTTCGCGCGGCCACCGAGCGCGAGTGGCCGCGTCGCCGTTCGCTCACGGCGCTCCTCGCGTCGCTCGTACCGGGCGGGACCTTCGCGCTGGATCGGACGTTGAAGCGCGAGATCGAGGGCGAGGCGGGGACCGCGCCCCATGGCTGACGCCGCGGCATCGGCCTCTTGACGATGGCCACGGCAGCGCGCTCTCCTCGACGAGCGCCCCGATCCGCGCCTGGATTTCGATCTCTCGCTGCGCGTCGATCGGCTCGAGAAGCCCGAGCTCACGCCGGTCTACCGGACGGCGGTGGGTCGGTTCGTCAGGCCGGGCGATCCCGAGGCGAGCCCGCTGTTCCGCCGGTTCCACCGCGACGGGGTGTTCCTGGCGAGGATGCCGCCGGTCGCCACGGAAACCGTCGATCCAGCTGGGCTGTCCTTGCTTCGACGCTGGATCCAGGGTGTGTGATGCACCGACGGTCTTGATGACGCCGGCCACGTCGTAAGCAGCCGAGGTGTGGCGCCCCGTTCACGCGTCGCGTCTCGCGCTGCGATTTGGACGGAAAATTCGCATGGATCGGGGAGGTACGAGCTTTGCTCTCACCGCTGTCATGAGGAATTGCTTTCGTTCGCTGGTTCTCGTGGGGGCTCCTTTCATCTTCGTCGCGGGCTGCGGCGGAGCGGATGGCGACACGAACGCCGAGGGCACCGCGGCGCCGGCAACCCCGTCGACTCCGGCGGAGGTAGACACCACCTATGAACAGATCGGGCGCGGCTGCGGCGACGACGGCTCCCTCGTTCGCTCGCTGGCGCACGTCCCCGCGCTCGCCACCAACAACCTCTGGATTGCCCCAGACAACGACGCCGCCGGCCTGACCGCGTCCAGGAACGACAATGGCTGGGGAGCGAGCATGGGCGTCTACGAGCTCGGGTTCGAGTCGATCGGGGACAACATGGAGAGCCACTCCGCCGAGCAGGCCGCACGGTGCGACGCGGTCAGCGAGATCTTCGGCCCCGCCGGGGACGGCGCGCGGCACCGCTTCCTCAACGTCCTCGTCTACGCCGGCGATCACCCGCACGCCGAGGCGATGCCCGCCGAGGGGCTCCCCGCTGCGGTCGAGGCGCCGGTCCGCCTGAAGGGCTATCTGGACGTGGCCACGGGCACGCGCGAGGAGATCGAAGACGGCGTCGTGTACCGGGACGCGCAGCACCAGTACCTGCCCATCTACGTTCGCTGCGAGAAGCCCATGAAGATCACCTACGAGGAGCGCCTGTTCTCGCGCGAGGAGGTCGAGGCGCTGAAGCTCGACACCCGCGTCTGTCGCCCCGTCGGCGAGGACGGCCACGGCTGCCTCTCCGAGCGCCCGCAGCCGATCGAGGGTGCGTGCACGTTCGTGGCGGCCGACGCGAAGTACGTGGCGACGAGCGGCGAGGAGCACAACCTATCGCTCGGTGGCCGCATCGAGCGCGGCGAACAGCTCAGCTACACGATCACGGTCGACCGCTTCGCCTTCCGCTGAACGAGGGTCCTCGGTCAGGGAGCGTGACGTCGGAGCGCTGGATCAACCGGGAAGCGCGGCGGTCAGGTCCAGCTCGACCAGCTGACCGGTGAAGCCGAGCGAAGCGACCCCGAGCAGGGTGCTGGCCGTACCGAAGGCCGGGCCGAGCGCCGAGTCGTTCAGTCGCTGCCACACCGCGCCCAGCACCTGGTCGTCGTCGCTGACCACGTAAATCACCGAGCGCACCACGTCGGCGGGCCGCGCCCCGGCCGCGTTCAAAACAGTCAGCGCGTTCGCTGCCACCTGGTCGGCCTGCGCGAGGTAGTCGCCCGCGCCGACCACGTTGCCGTCGAGGTCGAGCGGGCACTGGCCGGCGAGGAAGGCCAGCCGGCCTGCCTCGACGATCGTGACGTGGTGATAACCGGGAGTCCGGTGGACGTCGGGCGGGTTGATCTTGACCAGGCGCATCGAGGGGGAAGGAAAAGCAACACAATTCGAGGAGGTCAAGGGCCGTGCGCGCGATTGGCTGTGAAGGCGCACGAGGAACTGCCGGCAGACGAACCGGGGGCGCGCCTCAGGAGGAAACGACCGAGCCGGCGCTCATTGCGGCGAGGTGCCGCTCCCACCGCGGGCGAACTCGCGCGCGAGCGTCTGGAAGGCCTCGTCCACGAGCTCTGGCAGGTCCTCGGTGGCCCCGCGCGCGATCCACGCGTCCATCGCGGATTGCACGACCGCCATCGCGCAGCTCGCCAGCACGCGCGGCGCGAGATCGTGCCGCGCGTCCAGGCCCATGCGCTCGGCCAGCGGCTCGCAGATCTCCTCCCCGCAGTGTCCCAGCCGCTCGCGCTGCCTCGCGCGGATCGCCGGCGTCCGCGCGACGAACTGCTGGATCAGGGCGAAGCGGGGCAGATCCCCCTCGTGAAACTTCACGATCGTCTTGACGGCGTTTCGCAGCGCCACGACGGGCGGCTCGCTCGGCGGGCGCGCCCGCACCGCCTCGCGCGCCGCCTCGATGAACTGGTCCATCCACGCGATCACGAGGTCTTCCTTCGACTCGAAGTAGCGGAAGAACGTCCTCCGCGAGACCTCGACCACCCCGAGCACGTCATCGAGCGTCGTCTGCTCGTAGCCGTTCTTCAGGAAGAGCTCGATCGCGGTCTCGATGATCTGCGCGCGCGTGCGCTCCTTCTTGCGTTCCCTGAGCCCCGGGGCGCCAGCCTCCTTCATGGGGGCCAAGGTACCACGCGCACGCTTCGGGTGCTCCTCCCTGAAGGCCGCGGAGCGTCGCGACCGTGGTCGCGGGAATACGAAGGTTGGCCGCGGTGCCTCGCCGTCCACATGTTATAACCCGCCGCCAGGCCCTGCGACGCAGCGGATCGCGACGTTGGCCGGACATGGGATGAATCGAGGGAACGAATGAACGGAGGAGAGCCGATCGCGAGGGCCGTCGGAACGATCGTAGACGCTGGCGCGCTCGCCAACGCAGCAACGATGGTCTGGCGTGACGGCAAGGTGGTTCAGCGCGCGTCTGTCGGGTGGCGAGACCTGGAGGCCAAGCTGCCCCTCGAGCATGACAGCCTGTTCCGCATCGCGTCGATGACGAAGCCGATCACCTCGACGGCGGCGCTCATGCTGTTCGAGGAGGGGCGCTTCGCGCTGACCGATCCGATCGCTCGCTGGGCACCGGAGTTCAGCGACATGCGCGTCCTGCGCTCTCCCACGGGCCCGCTCGACGAGACCGACCCGGCAGAGCGACCGATCACCTTCGAGGATCTGCTGACGCACCGCTCGGGGCTGACCTACGGGGCGTTGCATCGTGGTCCCATCGCGGAGGCCTATGCGGAGGCGCTGGGAGGCGACATCGACAGCCACGTGGCGCCCGATGAGTGGATCTCGCGGCTGGCTGCTTTGCCGTTGATCGACCAGCCGGGGGCCACCCTTCACTATGGTCACTCGACCGATCTCCTCGGGTTGCTCATTGCGCGCATCGAGGACGCGCCGCTCGGCGACGTGCTCGAGCGCCGGATCTTCGATCCGCTCGGCATGGCCGACACCGGCTTCATCGTGCCACGTGAGAAGCGGGACCGGCGCGTCAAGAACTGCGGGTTCGATGCTTCGGGCCGCCTCGCCGCGCGCCTCACCTGCCCAGGCGGCTCGACGGTCCCTGAACGGCCCGATGACATGGCCTATGTCTCCGGCGGCCAGGGGCTGTGGTCGACGCTGGACGACTATCTCGCGTTCGCGCGCATCTTCCTTGGAGCAGGCGCCGTGGATGGCGTGCGTATCTTGCGGCCCGAGACCCTCGCCTCGATGACCTCCAACCGTCTCACCGAGCAGCAGCGCGCCACGGCTGAAGTGGGAGGCATGCCGCTCTTCCGGGGCGGTCACGGGTTCGGGATGGGCGTCGCCGTGGTGCTCGATCCGAAGAAGGCCGAGCCCACGGTGTGTGGGGGCCGCAAGGGCGCAGTCGGCTGGCCAGGGGGCTTCGGAGGCTGGTGGCGCGCGGACGCCGACGACGACTCGGTGCTGATCTTTCTGGCACATAACATGGTCGAGCGGGACCAGCTCAGCAGAGGCATCGGCCTGGGAGTCTACGAAGCCATCACCCAGTTCCAGGCCCTGGCGTCGGCCGACGACCGCTGACGACCTTGCTCGGCGAGTGGCGCAAGGCCTCGCCCCTGGAGCTGCCGGAGCAGGGCGCGAAGATTTTTTCGAGCGACCGATGATTTCTCCGCGGGCCGGGGGTCCATGTCGCGGAAGGAGGACATTTGCATGTCCCACAAGCTCTTCGTCAGCCTGCCCATCAAGGACCTCGATCGCACCGTGGCGTTCTTCAAGGCCCTCGGCTTCACGTTCAACCCGAAGGTCACGGGCGGGCAGGCCGCCTGCATGTTCATCGGCGAGCACGCCTACGCGATGCTGCTCGTCGAGCCGTTCTTCAAGACGTTCACCAAGAAGGAGATCTGCGACACTGCCACGCACGTGGAGGGGGCCTTCGGGCTCTCGTGCGAGAGCCGTGCCGACGTCGACGCGATGGTGGCGAAGGCGCTCGCCGGCGGCGGCAAGGAGGCGGGGCCGCCGGAGGACCACGGGTTCATGTACACCCGGAGCTTCGAGGACCTCGACGGGCACCACTGGGAGGTGGCGTGGATGGATCCGAAGGCCGGACAGTAAGCCGCACGGATCTCGGCGGCGGAGGAGACACTCCCCGCGTTCGTGCGCCCCGCCACGTACCAGGAGAGCTGGCTGCTTCGCAGCACCATGCCCCACGGCGCCGACGCGCCCAGACAGCCGGATCCGCGCGCTTGACAATCAATAAGCCGCGGCTTATAAGTCGTGGATGCAGAGCGCGGCCGTGGTCGAAGACAAGATCTTCCAGGCGCTGGCGGACCCCAGCCGCCGGGCGATCTTCGAGTCGCTCACGCGCGGCGAAGCGGCCGTGAAGGACCTCACGTCGCGCTTCGACATCTCGCAGCCGGCGATCTCGCAGCACCTCGCCACGTTGAAAGACGCCGGCCTCGTGAGCGGCCGGCGCGAGGGGCGCTGTGTCTACTACCGGGTGGAGCCGCGCGGGCTGAAGCCGCTCGTCGACTGGATCACGCACTACCGCGCCTTCTGGACGGAGCGCGTCGATCGCCTCGAACAACTGCTGGAGAAAATGGACGAATGAACCTCACCGACACGACCGCACAATCGCAGACCGAATCCATTTCGTTCGAGTTCGATCTGAAGCACTCGCCGGAGAAGGTGTGGCGCGCGCTCACCGAACCGGCGCTGCTTGCGGAGTGGCTCCTGCCCACCATCGGCCTCCAGCTCGAGCCGGGGGCGGCGTTCACCCTCAAGACGCAGCCGTACCCCGGCTGGGACGGCACCGTGAATTGCCGGTTCGTGGAGATCGAAGCGCATCGGAAGCTCAGCTATACGTGGAGCGTCCCCTTCCTGGAGACCGTCGTGACGTTCACGCTCACGCCCACGGCGTCGGGCACGCGCCTGTCCCTCGTGCAGTCGGGCTTCAAGCCGGACCAGAAGCAGAACTTCGGCGGCGCGCGCTACGGCTGGAAGATGATGGGCGGGAAGCTCGTCGACCTGCTCGAGAGGATCTCATGAGCCGCGCGAGGCTCGTGGCCTACTGGGTGACCACAGGCCTGGTCGTGTCGTCCATGGTCTCGGGCGGCGTGGCCCACGTCCTCCACGCGCCGGCGAGCGTCGACGGCTTCGTGCGCCTCGGCTATCCGCTGCACTTCGTCACGCTCCTCGGCATCTGGAAGATCCTCGGCGCGCTCGCGCTGCTGGCGCCGAGATTTCCGCGCTTGAAGGAGTGGGCGTACGCGGGCCTCGTGTTCGACCTCACCGGCGCCGCCTTCGCCTGGGCCGCCGTCGGCGCCAGCGACGCCACGAGCAACGCTGGCCACATCATCGCGCCGCTCGTGGTCCTCGCGCTGGCCGTGACGTCGTGGTGGCTGCGGCCGGACTCGCGCAGGTTGCCGGAACCCCTTCACAGACCGTCGGTGTTGATGACATGATCGCGACCATGGCCTCCTCCAAGCAGCAAGCCGCAGACAGACAGCACGCCGCAGACAGCCACGATTGGATCCGGGTCCAGGGCGCCCGGGAGAACAACCTCAAGGACGTCAGCGTCGAGATCCCCAAGCGGCGGCTGACGGTGTTCACCGGCGTCTCGGGATCGGGCAAGTCGTCGCTTGTGTTCGGCACCATCGCGGCGGAGTCGCAGCGGCTGATCAACGAGACCTACAGCGCGTTCGTGCAGGGGTTCATGCCGGCGCTGGCCCGGCCCGAGGTCGACGTGCTGGAAGGGCTGACGACCGCGATCATCGTGGACCAGGAGCGGATGGGCGCCAATTCCCGCTCGACGGTCGGCACGGCGACCGACGCCAACGCGATGCTGCGGGTGCTGTGGAGCCGCCTCGGCAAGCCGCACATCGGCTCGTCCAACGCCTTCTCCTTCAACGTCCCGTCGGTCCGCGGGGTCGGGGCGATCTCGATCGAGAAGGCCGGCGGGAAGAAGACCGAGAAGCGCGAGTTCGTGGTCAACGGAGGCATGTGCCCGAAATGCGAGGGCATGGGATCCGTCTCCGACTTCGACCTGTCCCAGCTCTACGATGACAGCAAGTCGCTCAACGAGGGTGCGCTCACCATCCCCGGTTACTCGATGGATGGATGGTACGGGCGCATCTTCAACGGGTGCGGCTTCTTCGACCCGAACAAGCCGATCCGCAAGTTCACGAAGAAGGAGCTCCACGACCTGCTCCACAAGGAGCCGACCAAGATCAAGGTCGAGGGCATCAACCTGACCTACGAAGGGCTGATCCCGAAGATCCAGAAGTCGATGCTGTCCAAGGACGTCGACGCGATGCAGCCGCATATCCGGGCGTTCGTGGAGCGCGCTATCAAGTTCTCCACCTGTCCCGAGTGCGGCGGCACGCGGCTCAGCGAGGCTGCCCGGTCCTCGAAGATCAAGGGGATCAACATCGCCGACGCCTGCGCGATGCAGATCAACGACCTGGCCAAGTGGGTGCGTGATCTGAACGAGCCGTCCGTCAAGCCGCTCCTGGCGACGCTGCGGCACACGCTCGACTCGTTCGTCGAGATCGGCCTCGGCTACCTCAGCCTCGACCGGCCGTCGGGCACGCTGTCGGGCGGCGAGGCGCAGCGCACCAAGATGATCGGCCACCTCGGGTCGTCGCTCACCGACGTCACCTACGTCTTCGACGAGCCGACGGTGGGGCTGCACCCCCACGACATCCAGCGGATGAACGAGCTGCTGCTGCGGCTGCGCGACAAGGGCAATACCGTCCTCGTGGTCGAGCACAAGCCGGAGACGATCGCTATCGCCGACCATGTCGTCGACCTGGGCCCCGGCGCCGGCACCGCCGGCGGCGAGGTGGTCTTCACGGGCACCATCGACGGGCTGCGGGCGAGCGGCACGCTCACCGGACGTCACCTGAGCGACCGGGCCTCCCTGAAGCGGTCGGTGCGGAAGCCGTCGGGGGTGATGAAGGTGCGCGGCGCGCGCGCGCACAACCTGAAGAACGTCGATGTCGACATCCCGCTCGGCGTGCTGGTGGTGGTGACCGGCGTGGCGGGGTCGGGCAAGAGCTCGCTGATCCACGGCTCGGTGTCCGGCCGTGACGGGGTGGTGTCGGTCGACCAGGCCCCGATCCGCGGCTCGCGGCGGAGCAACCCGGCGACGTACACCGATCTGCTGGAGCCGATCCGCAAGGCGTTCGCGAAGGCCAACGGCGTGAAGCCCGCGCTGTTCAGCGCCAACTCCGAGGGTGCCTGTCCGACCTGCAACGGGGCCGGGGTGATCTACACCGATCTCGCGATGATGGCCGGCGTCACCACGGTCTGCGAGGACTGCGAGGGCCGGCGGTTCCAGGCGTCTGTCCTGGAGTACCGCCTCGGCAAGCTCAACATCGCCGAGGTGCTCGATCTGTCGGTCGCAGAGGCGGTCGGCTTCTTCGGCGCCGGCAAGGGGCACACGCCGGCCGCGCACGCGATCCTGCAGCGCATGGCCGACGTGGGGCTCGGTTACCTGCGGCTCGGCCAGCCGCTCACGACGCTGTCGGGCGGCGAGCGGCAGCGGCTCAAGCTCGCGACGCACATGGGCGCCGACGGCGGCGTCTACGTGCTCGACGAGCCGACGACCGGGCTGCACCTGGCCGACCTCGAGCAGCTGCTCGGGCTGCTGGACCGGCTCGTCGACTCCGGCAAGTCGGTCATCGTGATCGAGCACCACCAGGCGGTGATGGCGCACGCCGACTGGATCATCGACCTCGGGCCGGGCGCGGGCCACGACGGCGGGCGGATCGTGTTCGAAGGCACCCCGGCCGACCTGGTGGCCGCGAAGTCGACGCTGACCGGCGAGCACCTGGCGGCGTTCGTCGGAAGCCAGCCGAAGGCTGCCGCGTCTCGCCAAGCTCGCTGAGCGAGCCCGCTTTTACCCGATCCAATCTGGCCGCCTTGGCGCCAGACTTGCGTGAGGCCGTCGAGGATCACGTGGTGCCCGCTCTGGAGCAAGGAGAGGTGCGTGCGGCTGGGCCGCGTTCGAGCTTCATCTTCCGTCCATTTGCCTGAACGAGGCACGTCGTCCGATCCAGGAGCTCAAGCCTCGGCACGAAGCAGATGCCATTCGCCAGTTTCTGCGCTGGGGCAAGGCGAACGGAAGAATCTCGATGGACGAGGAGGCCACGGCGTTACGGGTGCTCAGCATGTTCGAGAGCAGCGTGAAAGAGAAGCTCAAGCAGCTCGACACGATGCTCACGTCGCTGCGCAAGCGCGGGCTCCGCACGATGGCATCGGGGCGCCTATGTGGGCGGCATGGGCATGACGGAGCGGCGGAGCGGCGATGGCGCGGATCTGCTCGCCTGCGCAGCTCCACCGGATTAAGGATCCTGCGTGCCGCACGTAATCCGCCTTTACGCTGACGAGCGCCGGATCCGGGCCGAGATCCCATCCCGCGGGATCTCGCTCGAGGAGGAAGCCGCCGTCGCTGTCATCTATCGGCGCCCGTCTCGCGGTTACCCGCCCGTCGGCGTGCTCGCCGTGGGCCGCAACGCGCTCCAGATGACGGAGAGCGTCCGCATCATGGACCGCTCCCTCGCGAAGACGGAGGAGGACCGGCTAGCAAGGGTCGTGCCCCTGGAGCGCGCGGCGTGGTGGAACGACGGCAGGCTCCTGGCGCGCGACGCCCGCTTCGATCCGACGCATATTGGGGAAATCCTTATCGTCCGCCCATTCGCCCGGAAGACATTCTCCCCGCCGCTGTGCGAGGCGCTCCTTCGCTACATTGATTTCTCGGCGAGGCGCCAGGCGGGAGGAGTCCTCCGACGGTGGTACCTCCGCCGGCTGCTCTGGTGGACTTCTCGGGTGGAGATCGTGCTGCAGGGCGTGCCCGACGATGATGCCTCGCACGACGCGCTCGTGCGCGAGCTCAGGCCGTACTTCATCGGGTCGATCACGCTCGGTGGGGCTCCCCTGCGGCTGCGTCACCCGCGAGGCTTCGCCGATCTTCGGATCATCCATCTCGGGCAGCTCGCGGCGATCTTCGCGGCCGGCGCGCTGCCGTTCACGCTTCACACCGGGCTCTGGCTCAACGGCAAGCACGTGACCGTGCTGGGAGCGATAGTCGCCTTGTGGCTGGTGATCTGGTACCGAAAATTCCGGTACGACGGAGGATGAGCCAGCGCGCATCGTTTCTTCTGATCGGAGGTCTACGTGGAGCTGCTCGACAATTTGCTGTGGCTGTGCAGGATCCCCTCGCCGACGGGTGAGGAACGCAACCTGGCCGACGAGCTGGCTCAACGGCTCGCGGCGCTCCCCCTGGCTTCACCGCCGCGCCGCTACGGGGACTCCCTGGTCGCGCCGCTGACGCGCGGGTCGGGAGGCCCCAAGATCCTGCTCGTCGGGCAGCTCGACGTGGCGAACGCAGGGCAACGAGGCGAAGCGCGGACGGAGAACAACCGCGCGCTCGGCGCTGGAGCCGCAGAGAAGAGCGGCCTCTGCCTGATGCTCGATCTGGCCGAGCGCCGGCCGCAGGTGCACGCCGATATCACCCTCGTGTTTCACGCGCGCGGAGCGTGCGGCTTCGACGCGAGCGAGCTCAGGGTGGTCATGAAGCAGGACGCCGAGCTCCGGGGGGCCGACTTCGCGCTGGTGCTCAGGCCCACGGACAACAAGCTTCAGCTCGGCTCGGGAGGCTCGACGCACGCGACGCTGGCGTTTGCAGGCCGCACGGGGCACAGCGGGCTGCCCGGCGCCGGCGTGAACGCGATTCACAAGTTCGCGCGCGTGCTCTCTCAGCTGGCCGCGTTCGAGCCCGTACCCGACGTCGTCGACGGCCTCACCTGGTACGAGATGATGAACGCCACCTCGGCGCACGGGGGCCGCTCCGGCAGCGTCGTGCCAGACCACCTGGAAGTGAACGTGCACCACACGTACGGTCCGAGCACGAGCTCCCATACCTCGCAAGAGCGGCTGATGGCGCTCGTGGACCGCGTGGGGGCCGTCCGGTTCGAGGAGCTCTCCCGTCCGGCGCCGCCGAACCGGAACCACGCGCTCATCGCAGCTCTCGAACAGAGCGGCGTTCAAGGCGTCGAGGCCCGGCAAACCTGGTCGGAAGTGGCAAGCTTCACGACGCTCGGGATCCCGGCGGCGAATTTCGGGCCGGGGGCGGAGCGGACGATGCACGCTCTCAACGAGGTGACGGAGCTCTCGGAGCTCGCGCGGGGGCAAACCATCCTCGATCGGTGGTTCGCCAAGATGGCGTGAATTTCGCTGACAGGTTTAGCAAAAAAAGATTGAACAGGGAGGCGGGGAGGCGGGGAGCGAGAGACGGCAAGAGGGAGGAATTCATTTCTTCTTCCTCCTCGCCTCCCTGTGAGCTTCCCTGAAATTCGAGGGGACGCTTCAGATCCCTCACCCGACACGCCGCAGCCAGCGCTGCTCCGCCGCCGAGACCCTCCTACGCGGGACGGTTGCCCGCTGCAGCACGGGGAGCACCCTTGCCGGGTCGCACCCGCAGAGCCCCGAGGCCCAGGCGGGATTCGCCTCGACGACGCCCCAGCCCCGCCCTGCCATGCGCCCGACGTCCACGACCACCGCGGGCGGGAGCTCCACGTCGGCGTCGGCGAGCACCGCGCGGATGGACGCGGACGCCGCCTCGACCTCCGCTGAATCCGCCTCCCAGTCGCCCGCCGCGTTGCGCGCGATCTCCCCGCCGCGGATGTAGGGCGAGAGCGCCGCCACCTCGCGCTCCAGCACGAAGCACCGGAACTCCACCTCGAACACGACGGGCTCGCTCACGAGGACGGGCAGATCCAGCGGCAACCGCGGGTCCGGATCCATCGCGGCGCCGTCCGCGTACACGCGCGCGGGGAACAGCTTCTCATCCGCTGGCTTGATGAACGAAGGCTCACGGAGCGCCAGCGCATCCTCTAAGGTCGCGAGGCGCACGCTGCGAAGGCGGTGGCGCTGGGGCAGGCGGGGCAGCCAGTCGGCGGTCGGCTCGAGCAGCGCGACCTCGAGGTCGTCCATGATGGCGTCGGCGAGAATGGTCTCGCCGTAGAGCACGGGGTCGCGCGCCGCGAGGCCCTCGGGGCAGCGGAACGAGCGAAGTCGCTCGATGTCCCAGCCGGCCGCGAGGGCAGCGGCGAACAGCGCGTTCGAGTCAGGGCTATAGCGCTGCGAGAGGACGAGCGTCGGCACGCGCTCGGATGTAGCACGGTGCTCGCCAGCACCGGGGTCGAACGTCCACTGACGCTCGTCCGGGCCGGCTGAACCTCAGCGCTCTCGCGGCTCATCGCTGCGCGCGGGATCCCGCCTCTGGGCGCCGGCGGCGACAGCACCAGCAACGCTCATCGCACGATCCCCGTTGCGGCTGGACAACAAGCGCCGAAGGCCGTCCTGGAGACTCGCGACGATGGGGACGCCATCGAAGCCGAGATCGCAGTCGATCAGCAACCTCGCCATGGTCGGCGACAACCCGCGTCGGGTTGTCGGTTGTCGCATCAACCCGGGTCGGGTTCACAGGCCCGATCGGGTCCGGCTCAGGGCGACCCCTGCTTCGCGCACGGATCCGCCGCCGCGGCCGCGCTGCGGCCCTCCCAGAGGCGAGCGAGAGGGCTCCTCGGGCCTACCGCGCCCGCGCCGGCGAGCGCAGCCCACGTCAGGATGGGGCCATCCCCCTCGAACACGCGCAGCGGCGGCGGATATCCGGTCGCGGCGAGCTTCAGCCCGGCGGGCGTCGGCAGGAAGAGCAGATCCGGGTTGTCGAGGCTCACGCGCTCCCGCAGCAGCTCGAGCACGGTCGCGTCGCCGTCGGCAAACGGCGCGAGGCAGCGCTCCAGCAAGGGCCGCAGGGCCTTCTTCGACGCGGCGGACCGGTCGAGCAGCTGGGTCACCGGCGCGCCCGTGCGCGCGTCGAGCACGTGCCAGCGCTCAGGCCCTGGATCCCAGGGGTGCGTGCCGCCCTCGTACCGCATTGCATCGTGGGAGCGGACCGCGAGCAGCCCCTTCTCGTTGAGGGCGATCTCGAAGGTGCGCGACGCGGCCATTCGCTCGCCCGTCTTGCACGCGCGCAGACTCGCCTCGTCCCCCTGCTCGAACACCCACGCGCCGCCCTCGAGCGCGCGGTTGAGGGCCGCCTCGCTCGTCGCCGTCGCGGCGCCGAAGACCTCGGGCCAGGCGAGCTCCTCGCTGCACGCCTCGCCAGGCTCGAAGGGGATCCCGATGCCGTCGGACGGGCCATCGGGGTTCGGCCGCGGCGGGAAGCGGCGCGCCCGCTTCTTCGTGGCCACGAGCAGCACGTCGCGCGCGCCGACCGAGGCGAGCTCGAACGGCAGCGAGGCGCCCCGCGGGCTCGTCCACGTCCCGATGAGGTGGCCGTCGGCCCGGCAGGTGCCCGCGAACTGCCCCGTCGGGCGCGCCGGGTTGCCCTCGACGAGCGCGAGCTCGCCGGCGTCGGTGACAGACCCGGAAAGCGGGATGTCGACGCCGACGTGGGCATAGAAGTAACGGCCCCGCACCGCCCCTCCGTCGCGCTCGAGCCGCGCAAAGACCTCGAGCTTCGGCCCGATCGTGCCGTGGAAGCCGCGCTCCAGCGCACAGGCGCTCTGCGGCGCCGGCGCCGGCGCGGCGCTCGCGGCAGGCGCGGGCGCGACGCCCCCCGCGGGCGCCGACGGAGACGGCGCCGCGGGGGCCGCCGCCTTGGCCACGGCGGGCGCGGCGCCCGCGGCAGGCGAGGGCGCGGCCGCAGGGCCGCACGCCGGCAGAGCGAAGACCAGCGGCAGGAACGCTCGATATCGCATGGACAGCCATTGTGCAGAACAGGACCTGACAAATCCCCTCAATTTGTTGGCATGTCAGGCCGGCCTGAAGCGGAGCGGGAGCGACACGGGGCCACGCACGGTGAGCGTGCGGTTGTAGGGGATCTCGCCCGGCGCGCGGGTCACCTCGCCGATCCTCGGGACCAGCACCTCGAGCGCGACCTTCGCCTCCATCCGGGCCAGCGCCGCGCCGAGGCAGAAGTGCGCGCCGTGCCCGAAGGTCAGGCTCGGCTGGCCGCGGTGCAAATCGAACCGATCGGGATCCGTGAAGCGCAGCTCGTCGCGGTTCGCCGAGCCGACCAGCGCCAGCACGAGCGAGCCCGCGGGGATCGTCACGCCGGCCAGCGCGACGTCCGACGTCGTGAGCCGGGGGACGGACTGGGTCGGGCCGTCATAACGCATCATCTCCTCGATGAACCTCGGGATGAGCTGCGGCGAGGCGCGCAGCCGCTCGAGCTCCGCGGGGCGCTCCGCGAGCAGGAGCATCGAGCTGCCGAGGAAGTGGGTCGTGGTCTCGAGGCCGCCGCCGAGGATGCTGACGAGCAGATCGATGATCTCGCGGTCGCCGAGGGGCTCACCGGCGCGCGCGAGCTCGCTCACGAGGTCGTCGGAGGGCGATCGCCTGCGGGCCGCGATGACGTCGGCCATGTACCGGTCGAGCTCCGCGATCGTGGCGCGGACGCGGGCGGCGTGCTCGGCGCTCGCCGGCTCGGGCGTCACGGACAGGAGGTCGTCCATCCACCGCTTGAAGTGCGGCTCTAGCGCGTGATCCAGACCGAGCAGCTCGCTGATCACGAACGCCGGCAGCGGCGCCGCGGCCGCGGCGATGAAGTCGACCTCGCCGTCGAGGCGGCCCGCGAGCCGCTCGCACAGATCCCGGGCCCGCTGCTCGATGCGCGCGATCGCCGGCGCCCCGAACGCCCGGCTCACCAGGCCGCGGAGCCGCGCGTGATCCGGGCCATCCATGGCCAGGATCGAGCTCGCGAGCGGGTTGTGCCCCACCCACGCCGGCTGCCAGGCGGCCCGGAACCCCTGGGACGAGAACCGCTCCGGGGTCCGCAGGACCGTCGCGACATCGGCGTACCGGCTCACCGCCCACATCCCGCCAGGATCCACCTGGCAGACCGGTGCCTCGCGGCGCATCGCTGCGTACGGCGTATAAGGATCCGCCCGGAAGGCGGGTGTCATGATGTCCACGCGCTCGCTCATGCGAAGAGACCTCCTGCGACGGCCCGAGCACACGCCGGGCCCGCGCGGGAGAGGCCGCTTTCCATGGGAGATCCGGGGCTCGTCCGTGGCGCCTCGCGAACCCGCCGGTCAGGGTGACCGGTCACTCCTGTCGCCTTGAAAGGTCGTCCCATGCGCGCAGCCGATCTCGACATCCGGAAGCTGCTCGACGTCGACGCGCGCGGCGGCGTCGTCCGCTTCGCCGGGGAGCGCGCGGTCATCCTCGACGCCGGGGCGCTCGGGACGCTGCGCGAGGAGCTCGTCCGGCTCGCGGGGTACGCGGGGGCGCGCGCCGTGCTCACGCGCTTCGGCGTCGAGCACGGCGCCCGGATGGCGGAGGCGATGGTGTCCCGGCTCGCCTGGGACAGCGAGGCCGAGCTGCACGGCGCGGGCGCCCTGCTCCACACGCTGCAGGGCTTCATCCGGCTCGCCCCCGGGGACACGACGCCCCTCGCCTCGCGCGGCGCCACGCTGCTCTCGTCGTACGAGGCCGAGCAGCACCTCCTGCGCCTCGGCCGCGCGGACGAGCCGGTCTGCTGGATGCTCGCCGGCATCGCGAGCGGCTACATGACGCGGGCGACGGGCGAGGCGGTCTACGTCATCGAGGATCGGTGCATCGGCCGGGGCGACGACGTCTGCCACTTCCAGGGCCGGACGCGCGCCGCGTGGGGCGGCGCGCTGGAGGAGCACCTGCCGTTCTTCCGCGACAGCGACCTCGACCCGTCGTTCGGTGAGCCCGCGCAACCCGCGCCGCGTAGGACGACGGGGCGAGCGCTCGGCGCGAAGGCGAGCGCCCTGCCCTTTGCAGCGCCACGGGGCGAGCCGCCGGCGCCGCTCGTCGCGGAGAGCCCGGCGATGCAGCGGGCGCTCGACCGCGCGCGGCGGGTCGCGCCGGTGGACTCGACGATCCTGCTCACGGGCGAGAGCGGCGCCGGGAAAGAGCGGGTAGCGCGGCTCATCCACGGCGCGTCGGCGCGCGCCGCGGGCCCGTTCGTCGCGGTCAACTGCGCGGCGATCACCGAGACGCTGCTGGAGAGCGAGCTCTTCGGGCACGCGCGCGGCGCGTTCACCGGCGCGACCCACGACCGCGCCGGGCTGTTCGAGGCGGCGCGCGGGGGCACGCTGCTGCTCGACGAGGTCGGCGAGGCCCCGCCCGGGGTGCAGGCGAAGCTCCTCCGCGCGCTCCAGGAGCGGCAGGTGCGCCGCGTCGGCGAGAACGCGAGCCGCCCCGTCGACGTCCGGATCCTCGCGGCGACGAACCGCGATCTCGCGGCCGACGCCGCGGCGGGCCGCTTCCGGCGGGACCTCTACTACCGGCTGCGGGTCATCGAGATACGCCTTCCGCCGCTCCGCGAGCGCCGGGAGGACGTCCTGCCGCTCGCGCGGGCGCTGCTCGGGGCGGCGTCGCGCCGGCTCGATCGCCCCGTGGCGGGCTTCACGCCGGAGGCCGAAGGCGCGCTGGAGCGCCACGGGTGGCCCGGCAACGTGCGCGAGCTGGAGAACGCCGTGGAGCACGCGGTCGCCCTGGCGCGGGGAGGCGTCGCCGATCTGGACGACCTGCCGGACGACGTCCGCGGCGCCGCGCCGACCGGCGGCGGCGGGGGCGAGGAGCCGGCCGCGCGGACGCTGGAGGGCGTCGAGCGGCGCGCGATCCTCGCGGCGCTCGAGCGGCACGGCGGCAACCAGGCCCGCGCCGCCGCGGAGCTCGGGATCGGCGCGTCGACGCTCTACCGGAAGCTCAGGAGGTACGCCCGCGGCGCGGGGTAGAGGCGTGCGAGGTGTCCCCTCGACGACAACCGGGCCCCGCCGGTGCCGGATCCCGGAAAACCATGGGGCCCAGCTCTCCGTTCCTGAGAAGCTCCACGACCAGCACATCGGTGCTTGACTAGGGCGACGTCGGTTGGTACTCCTCCGCGCCCATCGACGGAAACGACCTCCTCGGAGGTTCCGGCGCGCTCAGCCTCATCGCTGTTCACGCCGCACGAGAGTGGTTTCCTGAGCGCTGGACTGCCGTTTGCGGGAGTAACTCAGTGGTAGAGTGCAACCTTGCCAAGGTTGACGTCGCGGGTTCAAATCCCGTCTCCCGCTCCACGACATAGACGCTGCAACACCGGCCGCCGCTGAGCACCGCTCCGCGGCGCCCGTGGCGCGTCACTCAATGTCCTCGCCCAGCGCGAGGAGGGCGAAGCTCGCCAGCCAGTGCTCGCCCATGTAATCGCCGGCGACGTGCGGCAGGCTGGCGTCGAGGTGCCGCTCCGCCGCGTCGAGGGCGCGGGCGCGGACCGCGTCCCCTTCGGGAAGCGCCGCGGCGAGCGAGCGCCAGCACCAGGCGCGGCTCAGGTTGAGCCCGTCGAGGTGGGCGATCTTGCCGTCGCTCCGGTCGCTGACCGTCGCGGGCTCGAACAGGGTCGCTGGCTCGCCGCGCGCCGCCCGCGGCAGGAACCGCGCGAACCAGCCACGGAACTCCGGTCCGGGCAGGGCCCGGCGCATGCATTCGGCCTCCACGAGGGAGGGCGAGAGGAAATCGTCCTGCGAGGGCTCCCACGCCTGGCAGTCCGCGTCGCGGCCGTACCAGGCGCGCGCGGCCTCGGCGCAGCGCAGCGACAGCCGCTCATCGCCCTTCACGGCGGCGTACTCCTGCGCGAGCGCGAGCGCGAAGGCGCTGTTCGTGTGCGCGCCGGCGCGGACCGGATACGTGGCCCTGGGCAGGTACTCGAGGAGCCGTCCGGCGAACGCGTCGCCGAGCGGGGCCAGCGCGGCCGACCAGCGCCGCCCCTCCTCGGTCTCGTACCGCGAGAGCTCGGCCGCCAGCATCAGCAGCCACGCCCACCCATAAGGCCTCTCGAAGCCGCGGCTCGACGGCCGCTGCAGATAGGCCAGCTCGCCGGCGACCTTCTCGCCCGTGAGCTGCGCGTCGAGCAGCCCGCGGACCGGCGCGGCGCCGGGCACGCCAGGGAAGAGGCGGTGGATCCGCGCGAGGAGCCAGTGGCCGTGAACGCACGAGTGCCAGTCGAAGCTGCCGTGGAAGATGGGGTGAAGGTCGCGCGGGCCCTTCACGTCCCCGAGGCCAGTCATGACGTGATCGAGCTTGTTCGGGTACTCCCGCGTCACGTGCCCGAGCGCGATGGCGGCGAGACGCGAGGCGATGTCCGGTGTCAGGGCGTGCGTCATGCGATGGCGACCTCAGCGCCGGAAGGCGAGCAGGTACATGAGGAGCGTGTTCCCGATCAGCAGGAGCAGCGCGGTGGGGAGCTGGACCTTGATCACGCCGTCGCGATCGGGCAAGCCGAGCAGGGCCGCTGGAACGATGTTGAAGTTCGCGGCCATGGGGGTCATCAGCGTCCCGCAGAAGCCGGACAACATGCCGATGGCGCTCATGATCGCCGGGTCGCCGCCGAGCCGGCGCACGATCAGGGGGAGCCCCACGGCCGCCGTCATGACGGGAAACGCCGCGAAGGCGTTCCCCATGATCACCGTGAACATCGCCATGCCCACGGTATACGCGGCCACCGCGGCGAGGCGGCCTCCGCTCGGGAGCGCGCTCCCGGCCAGCTCGCCGACCACGTCCCCCACGCCCGCAACCGCGAACACGACCCCGAGCGCGGCCAAGAGCTGGGGCAAGATCGCCGCCCAGCCCACGATGTCGAGCAGGCGCCGGCCTTCCTGCAGAGGCGCGAGCGGCGGCGGGCGCAACCAGGCCACCGAGACCACGAGCGCCAGCACCACGCCGAGGGCGAGCGAGATCAGCGTCGCCTGCTTCGGGTCGAGCAAGTGCGCGCCGCGGATCTCGACCCGCTTGAGGACCAGCGCGCCGAGGAGGGCGGTCGCCGGGATGATCAGCGCCGGGACGAAGAGGAGGTCGCCGCGCCGCTCGGCGCTTTCGCGCCGCTCCTCGGGTGTCGTGGTGGCGGGGCGCCCCTGGCCCAGGCCCCGGACGCCCGCGAGGAGCACGAGCGAGATCACGAGCACCCCGTTGCCGAGATCCCCGAGGCGCGAGCCGAAGAGGAAGCTCATCGCCAGGAGACCCCAGAACAGGGTGTTCTTCCAGCGCCTCGAGTTCTCGCGGTCGGCCGCGCTCAGGACGGCCGACGCCGCGAAGAACAGCCCTGCCACGACGTAGACGACATCGAGCGTGATCACTGGGCCGCCTTCCCCGCGTCCGCGCGGGCGAGGTCGCGGTGGAGCCGCCGGTCGAGCAGGAGGAGCCGAGTCCCGTGGATCACGAGCGCCAGCACCGCCGTGGGGATGGCCCAGACCGACAGCTGGAGCGGCTCCACGAAGATGCCGTTCTGCTCGAGGAACGCCTTGATCAGCAGGATCGACGCGATGGCGAGGAAGATGTCCTCTCCGAAGAACAGCGCCACGTTGTCGGCCGCCGCCGCCGAGGCGCGGATCAGCCAGCGGGTCCTGTCCGGAAGCGGTCCGTACCGGTTCTCCGCCACCGCCTCGGCCATGGGCGCGATCAGCGGGCGGACCATCTGCGCGTGGCCGCCGAGCGAGGTCAGGCCGAGCGCCGCGCTGAGCTGCCGCACCGCGAAGTACACGAGCAGGATGCGCCCAGTCGTGGCCGTCTTCACCCGCGAGATCAGCGCGCGCGCCCGCTCCTGGAGGCCCGATCGCTCCAGCAGGCCGATGACCGGCAGGACGAGCCAGACAAGGCTCACATAACGGTTGTCGTTGAACGCCTTGCCCAGGACGGAGATCCCCTCGACGAGGCCCATCCCCGCGGAGAGGCTGGTCACGATGGCGGCCGCCGCGACGACCAGGAGCGGATGGATCCGGGCCACGAAGCCGACGACCACGACCGCGACCCCGAGGAACGTGAGCATGCTGCTTACCCTCGTGTCCGCGGGCGACGCCGCAAGCCGGCGACGGCACAGTCCACGGCCGCTCGTGCGCGACCGAGGCCCCCGGCAGCCGCCGCCGCCAACTTCAGCTTTTCAATCCATCCGGGCCGCTCGCGGCAGCCTCCTCTCGCTCACCCCTCCGCGCGCCCTGCCCTCGTCACAGCCCCAGGCGCCGCAGCGGGAGCTCCCGGGCGCGCGTCTTCGTCAAGGCGAACACGGCGTTCGCGATCGCGGGCGCCACCGGCGGCACCCCGGGCTCCCCGACGCCCCCGGGCGGGGCGTCGCTCTTCACGATCTCCACGTGGATCCGCGCCGGCACCTCCGGGCTCCGCACCACCGGGTAGTCGCGGAAGTTCGTCTGCTCGACCGCGCCGCCCTTCATCGTGATGGCCCCGTGGAGCGCGATGCTCATCCCGAAGACCACCGCGCCCTCCATCTGCGCGTGCACGCGGTCCAGGTTGATGACCGTGCCGGGGTCCGCCACGAGCCACACCTCGTCGACCTTCACCTTGCCGAGCGCGTCCTTCGAGACCGCGGCGACGACCGCCACGTACGTGAGGAAGCTCCGGTGCGCGGCGAGGCCCAGCGCGCGGCCCGCCTTGCGCGCGGCGTCCCACCCCGAGAGCGCCGTCACCCGCTCGATGACGTGCCGGAGGCGGCCCACGTCGACCGGGTGCTGCTCGATCGAGGCCCCGTAGTTCGGGACCCTGGCGACCCCCAGCTCGGCGGGCGTCGCCTTCCGGGCGGGGCCGAGCACCTCGAGCAGGACCTCGCGCGGATCCGCCTGCCGCGCGTGCGCGATCTCGTCGATGAAGCTCTGCACCGCGAAGGCGTGGAAGATGTTGCAGACCGACCGGAGCCACCCGATCCGGACGTGCGCCGGCGCGTCGCACGCCTCGGCGCGGACGTTCGGGGCCGAGAGCGCGAGATCGAGCACGCCGAGGCCGAGCTCGTTGTCGCTCGGGGTCTTCACCTTCGCGTCGAACGTCGACGGGATCGGCGGGAACGCCGTCCGGTGCAGCCACGCCGTCACCTTGCCGCTCGCGTCGAGCCCCGCCGTGAGGTGCTGCGCGCTGACGCTGTGGAAGTAGCCGCTCTGCACGTCGTCCTCGCGGGTCCACTGCACGCGCACCGGCACGCCCAGCTCGCGCGCGAGCAGCGCCGCCTCGGCGACGTAGTCCGGCTTGGACTTCCGGCCGAAGCCGCCGCCGAGGAACGTCACGTGCACGGTGACCTTGGCCTCGTCGACGCCGAGCGCCCGCGCCACCTCGGTCCGCGCCGCCTGCGGGTTCTGCGTCGGCGCCCACACCACGCAGCCACCCGCGTCGACCTTCGCCACCGCCGAGGGCGGCTCCATGGCCACATGCGCGAGGTGAGGCACGTAGTACTCGGCCTCGACCGTGCGCGCCGCCGCCTTGAGCGCCCCGTCGACGTCGCCGACCTTGCGCACGACCTTGCCCGGCGCGCGCACCGCGCGCGAGAGCGCCTCGCGGTAGCTCGCCGAGTCGTACGACGCGTTCGCGCCGTGATCCCACACGATCTCCAGCGCCGCGCGGCCGCGCATCGCGGCCCACGTCGTGTCCGCCACGACCGCCACGCCCCCGAGCGGCTGGAACCCCACCCCGCCGCCCTTCGGCGCCGGCAGCGCCACGAGCTTCTTCACGCCCGGGACCGCCAGCGCGCGCGCCCCGTCGTACCGCACGACCTTGCCCCCAACGACCGGCGGGTGCGCGATGACCGCGGTGAGCATGCCGGGCAGGCGCACGTCCGCGCCGAACTGGGCCGCGCCCGTGACGAGGGCCGGGCCGTCGAGCAGCGGGAGCAGGCCGCCGACGCGCTTGAGCTCCGAGGCGGGGCGGAGCGCGACCGCCTCCGCGCCGGGCACCGGGAGCTTCGCCGCGTCGGCCACGAGCTCGCGGAAGTCCAGCGAGCGCTTCGACTTCGCGTGGTGGACCGCGTGCTGCTGGGCGACGCACTCCGCGGCGGGGACGCGCCACTTCCTGGCCGCGGCCGCGACGAGCATCGCGCGCGCCGTCGCGCCCACGCGCCGCATCGGCTCGTAGCCGCCGCGCACGCTGCGCGAGCCGTCGGTGTTCTGATCGCCGAAGGCCTTGTCGCCGTCGGCTTGCACGATCTTGACCCGCGCCATGTCCGCGCCGAGCTCGTCGGCGACGAGGACCGGCAGCGAGCTGCGGATCCCCTGCCCCATCTCCGACCGGTGGCAGACGATCGACACCGTCCCGTCGGGCGCGATGTGGAGGAACACCCCGGTCCGGAGCCCCGGCTGCGCCTGCGCGTCTGTGGACGTGGGCGGCGCAGGCGGCACGGCCGGCGCGGGCGGCGCGGCCTCGGCGACCCCGAGCGCGAGCCCGCCCACCGCGAGCCCGAGCCCCGCGAGGAAGGAGCGGCGGAGGAGGACGACCCGTTGCTGTTCCATCTTCACTCCGTGGGAAGGCCGGCGGCCTTGCGGACCGCCGCGCGGATGCGCGTGTACGTGCCGCACCGGCAGATGTTGCCGGCGAGCGACCTGTCGATGTCGTCGTTCGAGGGCCGCGGGTTCTTCCGCAGGAGCGCGGCCGCGCTCATGATCTGCCCCGCCTGGCAGAAGCCGCACTGCGGGACGCCGAGCTCCACCCACGCGCGCTGGAGCGGGTGATCGCCGGTGGGGCTGAGCCCCTCGATCGTCGTCACCGAGCCGCCCGCGGCGCGCTTCACCGGCGTCACGCAGGCGCGCACCGTCTCGCCGTCGAGGTGCACCACGCACGCCCCGCAGAGCGCCTGGCCGCAGCCGTACTTCGTCCCCGTGAGGCCGAGCACGTCGCGCAGCACCCAGAGGAGCGGCATGTCCGGATCCACGTCGAGCTTCTGCTCCGCGCCGTTCACCTTCAGGATGATCATGGTCGGGACTCCTCGGGCGGGCACGCCGCGCCCGCCTTCACCCACGCGTCGACGAGCGCGCCGAAGGCCGCCTGCGAGCCGGGCGCCTTCGTGCGGCCGTGGCCGGGCGCCCACCCCCACGCGACGAGCTCGTCGCGGTTGGAGTGCTCGACGATCTGCGCGAGCGTCTTCTTGCCGTTGCGCGCCGGATCCTTGATCTGCGCGCAGATCGCCGCCGGCGACCGCCCGAGCCACGCCATCTCCGCCGGCGCGAGGTGCCAGCCCGGCGCCCCGGGGACGCGGGCGAGCTCGAGGTTCTGCGCCTGATGGCACGACGTGCACTCCATCGCCGCCACCCCGCGATCGTTCGGACCGCGCTCGGCCGGCGGGCTGTGGCGCTCGCCGGCGTCGCCCTGGCGCGGGACGCCATCGTGAGGGTGGCAGTTCACGCAGCGCGGGTGGAGCAGCACCTTGCTCGCCTCGAGGAAGAGCGAGGCCGCGCGCGCGTCGTCGTCCCGGATCGCCGCGAACGCCTCCGGACTGCGGAGCTCGCCCGGGGCGACGGGCGGAAGGACGACCGGCCTGGGCGCCTCCGCGGGACGCGAGTCGCACGCCGCGGCGAGGAGGCCGACGCCAGCCAGCAGGGAACAGAGGAGGAGAGGCTGCATCGCCCGGCCTACCCTGGTGACTCGGCGCGCGGACGACAAGCCCGATTCGACCCGCGCCCTCGGCGCGCCCCCCGCCGCGTCCACTGACGTCCACTGACAGCGCAGTTCGTGTTACGTCACGGTTTCCGGCGACAGGGCGACGCGTGGAGCGCGCGATGACGGCGGCCGTGAAACGTCCTCGATCCGGCGTCGACAGCGCGCGCAGCGCAGCCGCCGCCGCGCCTGTAGCGAACTGTCACGAGCGCGCCACGCAGCGCGGCTCGACGCCACGACAGGACACCTCGACGCCGGCGCATGTCCCGGCAACCCCTCCGCCGGAGCGATGGCTCGCGGCGTGCAAGCCAGCTCCGGCATGAGCAAGACGTTAGGAATAGGCGAGGCCACCCAGCCATCGCCCTGCCTGATCGCCCCAGCTGAGGCAGGCTGCCACACCGCGTCGAGCTCGGAGCGCGGGCCGATGCCGGGAATGCACGTGAGCTCCCAGCTCCGGCTCATCCGCGCGCTCGGCCAGGGAGGGATGGGGAGCGTCTGGCTCGCCGAGCACGTCGCGCTCAGGACCCATGTCGCGGTGAAGTTCCTCCGCGACATGTACATGGACCACCCCCTGGCCGTCGTGCGCCTCCACCGGGAGGCCGAGGCCGCGGCCCGCATCCAGAGCCCGCACGTGGTGCGCGTGTTCGATGTGAGCTTCACCGACCAGGGGGTCCCCTACATCGTGATGGAGCACCTGGAAGGGCAGACGCTGCAAGATCGGGTCGAGCGCCGCCGGCGGCTCTCGCTCGAGGAGACCGTGTCCATCCTCCGCCAGCTCTGCGCCGCGCTGGCCAGGGCGCACGAGGCGGGGATCGTTCACCGCGACATCAAGCCCGAGAACATCTTCCTCGTGGAGGGCGAGGGCGAGCCCTTCGTGAAGGTGCTCGACTTCGGCATCGCCAAGAACACCACCGAGGAGGCCGAGCGGCTCACCGTCACGGGCGCCATCCTGGGGACGCCGCACTTCATGTCGCCCGAGCAGATGGCGGGCGGCGCGCGGGTCGGACCGCACAGCGATCTCTGGGCCCTCGGCGTCGTGGCCTACTTCTGCTTGACCGGGCAGATCCCCTTCGGCGGCGCCACCGTCGCCGCGGTGGCCGTGGCGATCGACCGCGGGCCGCCCCCGCCGCCGTCCCGGCTCGCCCCGGGTGTGCCGCCCGCGATCGACGCCTGGGTCCTCTCGCTGCTCGAGCCCGACCCGGCGCGCCGCGCCCGGAACGCCCGCGCCGTCCTCGAGGCGCTGGACGCGGCCGTCTCCGCCCCGCGCGCCGCGCGGCCCGCCCAGACCGAGCTCATGCCCCCGCGCGAGGCCCTCGGCTCGGGCGAGGGCTACTCGTCCCTCGTGACCACGCTCATGCCGTTCGGCACGCTGGGCGCGAGCTCGCCCCGGCAGCGGGCGCGGGCGCGGAGCTGGGCCCTGGCCGCGGGCGCCGTCATGGGCCTCAGCACCCTGGCGTGGGCGGGGGCCTCCGGTGTCGCCTCCGGCGTCACCCGGACCGCGCCGGCAGCGCAGACCGCGTCGCTCGCGATGGTGGCCGGCGGAGCGCCCGGGCGCGCCGCCCCCGCCGCCGAGCCCGCGGCCCAGTGCGAGACGAGGGGCCCGCTGTCCGAGGCGCGGGCCGCGGCCAGGGCGCCGCAGGTCGCGGCGCGAGCGGCGGCCACGGCGCAGGACGACGCCAGGCCGCACCAGGCCGAGGCGCGGGCTGCGGCCACGGCGCAGGCCGCGGCCACGGCGCAGCCTGCGACCCGGGCGGCCGCCGACGCCAGGGTGCCGGCCGTGTCTGGCGCCCGGAGCGCCCTGCCGGCGGCGCTCGCCGCGCCGGCCGCGACGCCGGTCAAGACGGCCGCGACGCGCACGCGCTGGCGCCGCGATCTCGGCTTCTGACAGGAGAGGAGATCCATGCGCCCCCGGCCCAGCACGCTGCTGATGATCACCAGCCTGATCCTCGCGTCGCCGCCGGCGCTCGCCGGCGACGCGGCGGACACCGCCGGCGGCGCCGCGGACGAGAAGGCGCGGCGCGACGCCCGGGAGCTCGTGTACCTGGGCGACGAGCTCTTCATCCTGAGGAGGTACGCTGAGGCGCTCCGCGCCTACCAGCGCGCCGAGCAGCTCGTCCGCGTGCCCTCGACCTCCATCGAGGTGGCGAAGACGCTCGCCGCGATCGGCCGGCTCAGCGAGGCGCGCGAGCTCGCGTCCACGATCGCCTCGTCGCGCGCGCTCCCCGGCGAGCCCTGGCCGTTCATGCAGGCGCGGCGCCGCGCCGCCGCCTTGCGCGACGAGCTCGACGACCGCATCCCCCGGCTGAAGGTGCGGCTCATGCCGAGCCCCGCCGGGGCCAGGCTCCGGATCGACGGCCAGGAGGTGAAGGCCTCCTCGGAGGGGGCCCTGATCGATCCCGGCAACCACTGGGTCGAGGTCGAGGCCGACGGCTACGCCGGCGCCCGGCAGCGGGTCTACGTCCCGGAGCGGGAGATCACGGCGATCGACGTCACGCTCACCCCGGAGCCCCGCCCGGACGGCGTCTCGCCGTGGGCCATCGGCGGCTTCGTGGCCTCGGGCGCCGGGCTGGCGGTGGGGCTCGGCGTGGGCGCGGCCTACCTGAGCGCGAGGAGCGACCTCACCGAGGCGTGCCGGCAGGGCGCCTCGGGTTGCTCCGCCGACGCGCGAGGCGACGCGAACGCCCTGGGTTGGGTCTCGAACGTGGGGTTCGGCCTCGCCATCGCCGGCGCGGCCGTCGGCGGCATCACCCTCGGCCTGGAGCGCTCGAAGGCTCCGGAGTCGAGCGTCACCTGGGCGGTCGGTCCGGGCTACATCAGCATGCGAGGGACGCTGTGAGGGCGCGCCGCGCTGCCGCCTGCGCGTTCGCCGCGTGGCTCGCCGGGTGTCAGGTCGTCGCCCCGCTGCCCGACGCCGAGGACGGCGACACCTCGGCCGAGGGCGACGGCATCGACAGCGGCGCCGCCGCGGGCGACGCCGGCGACGGGAGCCCGGAGAGCTGGGTTCCGCCCGCGCAGGAGGCTGGCCCGTGCGAGATCGCCGCGTGCTCGGCGCACTGCGCCCGGTCGATGGATCTCTGCGAGCTCACGCCGCAGTACCCGTCGGTCGAGGCGTGCTGCACCGTCTGCGAGGCGATGCCGTCGCCCGAGGGGTATGCCGGGTGCCGCGCGGCGGAGACCGGCGATCCCGCCGGCTGCACCGCGGCCGGGCCGCTCGGCCCGGAGGGCGGCGCCGGGTGCGTCGGGCGGTGCGAGGCGGTGTGCGTGCTCTACGCGGCCGTGTGCCCGCTCGAGCTCGCGGACATCGCGGCCTGCGAGGCCCTCTGCGCCGCCTTGCCGGCGCCGGAGGTGTTCGACGCGTGCGGCCCGCTCATGGCCGAGGGCTCGCTCGGGTGCAGCACGCAGCAGATCTACGCAGCGCTCGGCGCGGTCGACAAGAAAGCGCGCGACAAGGTGTGCCGCGACATCCTGGAAGGCCGCTGCCCCAAGCCGGCGTGCGCGGACGGCGACTAGCTCGATCCCGCCTCGCGAACGGCACCGCAAGCGGGGGAGTCTGCCTGCTCTCCGCCGGTGCGTTCGCCTGGGCAGCCGATCCTGGGGAGCGGGAAGCGTTCGCCGCGGAGGCGGGCGGCGGTGTCTAGCCGGTAGGCGCCGTGCCGTTCGGCGCGGCGCCGGGCACCGCGGGCGCCGCCGTGCCGTTCAGCGCAGCAGGGGCCGCCGTGCCGCTCAGCGCTGCGGGGGTCGCAGCGCCGGGCGCCGCCGGTTCAGCCGGCGACTCGTCGCCCGGGGCGGCGACGGTGTCGCTGTGCGCCGTCGCGCGGCCAGTGCGGCCCTTGTAGAGAGAGGGGGCGATCGTATCGGCGTCCTCCTCGTCCCAGCGCAGGTACGCGACGGCGCGGCGGGTCTGGTCGTAGGCGTGGATGAGCAGCGAGAACGCCCGCGCTCTCCTGTCCGCGGCCTCGGTCGGCCCGGGGCCTTTGCCGTGCTCCCGCACGCCGAGGGCCGCGAGCAGCTGCGGCCCGATCTCCCCAGCGCGCCTCACCTCCTCCTCGGTCGCCGCCGTCTTGCTGGCGACCTCCGCCCAGCTCGCAGTGAACAGCGCCGAGAGCGCGACCAGGTCGTTCGCCATGTCGATGTGCCCCAGCCCCGCGCGGATCTCCGCGACCGTGTCCGCGTCGAGCAGGCCGCGCCGAGCCAGCGCCTCGGCGTCGCTCAGCAGGTTCTCGCGCAGCGGGGCCGCCTCCGCGAGCAGCGGCTTCAGCGCGTTCTCGGCGCCTCCGCTCGACAGCCACGCGAGGTGCGCATACCACGCGGCCAGCGCGTAGGTCTCGAGCCGGTCGAGCAACGCGACATCGTGCGTCGGCACGTGCTCCACGATGGCGGAGCGCAGCGCGAGGAGGCCGGGCAGCACGCCCAGCACCTGGGAGACGACCCGGGGAATATCGAGGTTGATGGCGATCAGCCGATCCGGGCTCAGCGCCTCGATCTCGGGCAGGATCTTGTCGAACGCCGCCGCCGCCTGGGGCGGGGCCGCGGGCTTCTTGGGAGCGGGCTTCTTCTTGAGCGGAGAAGGCTTCGTCATGAGGGGATGACCTCTCGTTGTTCGTCGTCGCGGAGCAGCGGAGAACAGGCACGACGCGCTCCACCCCCGCGCGCTGGACGTGTTGAGAACGCCAGGCGCACGCCGGACGTTCCGGGCAGGGATAATCACCCCCGCGCACCCGTCAATCGACATGCCGGCTGATTTTCTGACGGCGTGCCGCCCCTCGTCGGGATCTTGCATCATGGACTGGGCCCCGCGAAGTTCGCGAGAAGTCGCATGAAGGTGTCATGTGCCCGGCGCGCGGCGGGGTGGCGTCGAGCATGCTGCTCTCATCACGGCGTCTGGCAGCTATCAGCACGCATGTCGGCACGCACCGTGCCATCCACGTGCGGCGGTTCGCGGCCGACCGTCTCCGTTGCCGGGAGGGCTGCCGGCTGCCTCCCCCAGACCGTTGCCGTTGCCGGGAGGGCTGCCGGCTGCCTCTCCCAGACCGTTTCCGTTGCCGGCAGGGGCTGCCGGCTGCCTCTCCCAGACCGTTTCCGTTGCCCGCAGGGCTGCCGGCTGCCTCTCCCAGACCGTTCCCGTTGCCCGCAGGGGCTGCCGGCTGCCTCTCCCAGACCGTTCCCGTTGCCGGCAGGGGCTGCCGGCTGCCTCCCCCAGACCGTTTCCGTTGCCCGCAGGGCTGCCGGCTGCCTCCCCCAGACCGTTTCCGTTGCCCGCAGGGCTGCCGGCTGCCTCCCCCAGACCGTTTCCGTTGCCCGCAGGGCTGCCGGCTGCCTCCCCCAGACCGTTCCCGTTGCCCGCAGGGGCTGCCGGCTGGCCTCCTCCAGACTCGACCGATCCGCCGAGCGACAGGTTCTTACAGCTCTACCCGGCGCGAAGCGGGCGCGTGTGACCACCGGAACGGAAAGATAGGGGGACAGCACGGGCAAATCCAGCGGAGCGGCCCGCTCCAGCATGGTCCCGCGGAGCTCGCACGAGCGCGGCCCAGGGGCCCTGGGGTTGACAGCGGTCCCCAGTTGGCCTCCGATGGGAGCGGAATCGAGTCAGGAAGCTCATGTCGAAGCTGCGCGTGATGAACGATGATCACCCGGATGCCGCGGGGAAGCACCTCGCTGACGCCACGGCGCTTCTCGACGCGGGCCGCCATGACGGCACCGGCTACCTGAGCGGTTACGTCGTCGAGTGTGCCCTAAAGTCGGTCATTCTCCACGACAGGAGCTTCGATCCAGCGACCGGCAGCCACGACGCCACGAAGCTGGCAAGCTGGCACAAGATGCTAAGCACGAAGCAACATGGTGGACACGACCTGCGGAAGCTCGCGACAACCCTCGTAGGGCCGGAGGGGGCTCGATACCTGCCGGATCTCCCCCCGACGGCGGCGGTCTTCGGGTGGAGCGAGGTCTTGCGGTACGCGCCGTCCGGCACCGTGACGCCGGAACGAGGACGCTCGTATCACGAGTGGGCCGGCGTGGCCTACACCTGCTCAGTCCTCGCGATGCGCGCGGATGGAGTCATCTGACGATGCGGCGAATCCATCTCGACGAAGCACGATCGTCCGCGGTGGAGGTCATGCGGGACCTCCACGCTGCTGGGCTTGGCATCGAGCGTGCTGTGATCGTTGATGACCTGTTCGGTCGCGTGCGCGTCGTCGTCTGGCCGGACGTCACCGGAGACGACGCCGCGCTGCGCGCCAGCGTGGATGAGAGGCTCCGACAGGCCTGCGCGCAGTACTGGACAGGCGACGTATGGCTCGCCGGGACGTCGGCGCCGCCGGAGGACCGGCTGCTCTATGACACCGCGTGGGCGGAGGGCGTCTCCGTCGTGCCGTCCGACGCGCTGCGCCTGAATGATCGGCATCGCAGCCGGACCGCGTGGTTCCTGCCAATCGAGAAGAGTCAGCCCATATGGTCTGCCTCCGAGGGGCCTCCCGTCATCGTGTTTCATTCCTTCAAAGGTGGCGTCGGGAGGACGACCGCGCTCGCGGCGTACGCCATCGCGCGCGCCCGCGCGGGTGAACGTGTCGCCGTTGTCGATTTCGATCTCGACGCGCCCGGGGTCGGCCGGCTACTCGACGCGGACGGCCAGGGGACGACTGCGCGATGGGGAGTGGTCGACTTCCTCCTCGAAGCGAAAGACGATCTCCCCCTCAGCGACTATCGCCATGTCTGCGCGCGCGAGCGCGTGACCGGCGAAGGTAGGATCGAGGTCTATCCGGCTGGCATGCTCGATGACGCCTACCTGACGAAGCTTTCGCGCATCGATCTAGAGGCGGGGGCCGACCTGTCACGGCACCCGCTCTTTCGTTTGTTGCAGCGAATCCGAGAGGACGAGCAGCGACCCTCCGCGATCCTGATCGACGGCCGCGCCGGCCTCTCGCCCGCGGCGGGTCTGCTGCTCTCGGGTTTCGCGCACCTCCACGTGCTGTTCGCGACGACGAGCGCCCAGAGCCTCGCCGGCCTCTCGCGGATCGTGCGGCGCCTCGGCTTCGAGCAGGCACGCCGCGGCCTGCCGCAAGTGGAGTGCGTGATCGTCCAGGCGATGGTGCCCGACAATGCCGAGGTTGGGGCGATCGCCGAGGCGAGCTTCGCGGCGGACGTAGAGAAGACGTTCCGCGAGGAGTACTATGCGAAGCAGGCGGATGAAGAGGACCGGCTCTGGTCGCTCGACGACCTCGCGAGCAGCGTCGCCCCGCACGTCCCTGTTCCGATCTCGTACCGCGGCAAGCTGGCGTTCTTCGAGACCATCGATCAGATCGCCGACGTGCTCGCCAAGGAGTCCGATTACGAGAAGCTGTGCAAGCGCCTGGACGGCCGGCTCGCGCCCCCCCGCATCGAAGACGCCTGATGCCGAACCTCACGAAGTCCTCGCGTGCTGCGCTTCTTGCGTCGCTGAGCCTGAACGCCGGCCAGGCGGAGGTGTCCGACCCGCGCGTAATCTTGCCCATCGCCGAGCACGCGCGGGCACTTGAGCCCGAGGTCGTCCTGATCGTCGGCGATCGCGGGGCGGGAAAGACGCAGCTCGTCCGCGCGCTGGAGGACGAGAGCGTCCGTGCAGCGCTCGTCCGGCGCATCCCAGGGCTCCGCGCCCCGGTCGGGCACGTCGAGTGGCGCACCGTCCAGACGCTCGGGAGAGGCGGCCCCATTCAGCCGGCATGGCGTAGCTTCGCGCGCGCACACGGCCGCGAACGCGACGATGTCGTCGGAGTCTGGCTCGCCTACCTCGTCCGCCTGCTCAGCGACCACTTGGACGATGCATCTCGCGTGGCCATGCAGGACCTCCTGATGGCCCCCGGTGTCGACGCGGCGGCATGTCTCGACGCGTACCGGCCGCACGCGCTCGCCGCCGCTGCGGCGCTGGACGCGCTCGATGAGCGGCTCGCGAAGGAGGGCCGCTGGATCTTCGTCGCCTACGACGAGCTCGATACGCTCGTGCTGGACGACTGGCACGCCCTTGGCGTCCTCGTGCGCGGGCTCGTGAGCCTGTGGGCTGCCTATGCCCGTCGCTGGCGGCGCATCCGACCGAAGGTCTTTCTCCGGTCGGATTTCTATCGACGTCACCGTGAGATCGCGGGAGCGGACGTCGCGAAGCTTGCGGCGAACCGGGTCGAGCTTCAGTGGAGCGACAAGAATCTCTACGCGGCTCTCATCAAACACATCCTGAACAAGCGCGACGGGAATGGCGAGGAGCGGCTGTACGAGCACTTCGCGCCCGTCGTCCGGGTGGTGGACGACGATGTGCTCGGCCATCTGCCGGCGCTGATCGACGCTCGCGACGCGAGGCTGTTCGTCAACCGTCTCGTGTCGGAGTTCATGGGTGCGAACAACAAGAAAGGGCTCGCGTTCACCTGGATTCTCGATCACCTGCGCGATGGCAACGGACGGGCGCTGCCGCGCACGCTCGTGTGGCTCATCGAGTTCGCGGCGGAGATCGAGCGTGCCCAGCCGCGCGCCGTCGGGAGCCACCTGCTCCACCACGTGTCGGTCCGCAATGCGCTCGATCGCGTGTCCGAACAGTACGTCGAGCAGGCGCAGACGCATGAATTCGCGTGGCTTGCTGGCCTTGGTGAGCGCCTGCAGCGAGATCGGGAAGTGCCGTGGAACCGGCGAGAACTCATGAAGCTCGTCGGACACCAGTTCGACCGGACCTGGGGCGCCTCAGCGCAGGAGATCCGACCGCCGGGGCAGGACCCAGAGGAGGTGATCCAGAGCCTCGTCGACCTGGGAGTGCTTCGCCAGCGCCCGGACGCGAGCTTCGACGTGCCAGATCTTTACCTCAAGGGGCTCGGCCTGATACGGCGGGGGGGCGTCGCGAAGGACTGACGCATCGGCCTCGCAGGACGAGCGGTCCCCTTTCAAGAGAGCCCGCTCCCCGCGGCCGGTCGTCCGCCGACGCGACCGTGAGGTGCTGGCCCGAGCTCGTCCGGCGCGGCATGTCCCGCTCCACGAGCGCGCTCTCCCGGAGCTCGACCCCCGCTGCGCGGTCGGCCGCGCGCAGCGCGTCCAGCACCTGCCGACCGTCTTGCGATCGAACCCCGCCTCGCGCGCCACGTGACGCGCGACGGGCAGGGATGAGTGGTTTGGTCAGCGTCGCCCGGCTCGCCGCGCTCAACCGAGCGACTGCAAGATCGAGCTGAATCCGTTCTGGCCGTGGCGGCTGCCCTGCGGGGACAGCCACGCTTCGTAGGTGTCGCCGCTCGGCGAACGGAGCTGGATGAACTCGAGGCTCACGAGAGGGTTGAAGGGGTTGCCGGGGCGGGGGCCGATGTCTTGGCCGGGATACGTCGCGTCCTGGTTGAAGGCGCGGGTGCCCTGATCGAAGGCGGCGAGATGCTTGAAGTTGCCGCGTTTGCCGAAGTCGCTGTACTCGCGAGAGACGAGGACGCGGCCGCGGTTGGTGAGGCCGACGTGAACGTTGGGAACGTAGGTGGAGACGCCGATCACGGCGGCAGATGCGGCGTTGAGGACTCCGCCGGCGATGCGGCGAGCCGTGCCGGCGGGCGCCTGGTACTCGACTCCGCTCCAGTTGCCGATGACGCGCTCGCCGGGCTGGAGCTCGTAATACTGGGCGTAGAAGTCGCTGAATTTTTGCTCGATCTCCTCCGGGGTCATGTTGGCGGCATCGGCCATGGCCTTCTTGCGGGCGTACATCGAGTACGCGAAAACGGCCGCCATGAACACGAGCGGGATCAAGTAATACATCTGCATGAACAACTCCTCCAAGAGAACCCACGCTCCACGCTGGAGCCACCGGAGGCGATGGTTACGCGGCGGCGCACGCCAGGTCAAGGGGGCGCACTTCGCGTGATCGACCAGCGTTCGGACAACCGTCGCATGCCCTCGACGCCTGCCGCCGTCACTGCCTCTTCTATCTGTTGATTCTGGAGCTCCATGGCTTTTCGTTGATCAGCCGGAATCGCCTTGGGCCCGTTCACGTTCCCCGTGACCCGGAGCTCACCCATGGCGCGGTTCGCGCCTGTCGCGTTCGGCGCGAAGAAGATGCCGCGACTTTGCATTAGCAATGCCATGCTCACGCGCTGGTTGACATGGAACACCGTCGGCGGTGGGTGCGGCGATCACCGCGCGAACGAAGTCCGCCCCTGCCCGCCTGACAAGCGAGCGCCGGGAGCCGACACGCCGGCGAGGCGCGCGGGAGCGGCCAAGATGCCCCGGCCGCGGCGCCGGCGCCTCAGCCGCGGCCGCGGGTATGGGCGAGCGCGTAGGCCACGCCGCTCTGCAGCGTGCCGAGCGTCAGCAGGCCGTCGAGCCCGGCGGCGTCGCGGACGAGCAGCTGGGCCGCCGCGGGCCGCACCCCGGTGAGGATCGCCTGGGCGCCGACCAGGCGCAGCGCGCTCGCGGCCCGGGCGAGGATCGCCGCCGGGGCGGCGTCGAGCTGGCGCACGCCGGTGATGTCGAGGATCACCACCTGCGCGCGCGTGCGGACCGAGCCCTCGAGGGCCGTCGCCAGCACCTGCGACGCGCGGGCGTCGTCGAGCACCCCGATCAGCGGCATCACAACGATGCTCTCCGTGATCGGCAGCAGCGGTGCCGCCATGTCCGCCAGGCGCTCCTCCTGGACGCGCAAGATCTCCGCCTGCGCCGCCGACCGCTCGCGCTCGGCCCGCTCGCGCTCGCCGATCTCGCGGCGCGTCTGCGCGTGGGCCTCGCGCAGCGCCTCGCCCTGGCGCACCAGGTCAGAGTTGACCGCCTGGAGCTGCTCCAGCGCGGTCTGCAGCTCGTGTGTGCGCGCCTCGACCTGCTGCTCGAGCTGCCCGCGGGCCTGCTGCACGCTGGCGTACAGCCGGGCGTTCTCGATCGCCACCGCCGCCTGCGCCGACAGCAGCTGCAGCAGCTCGACGCGCTCGGGCGCGAAGGCGTCGCTGGTCGCGTTGTTCTCGACGTAGAGGATCCCCGACAGCCGGCCCTGGAGGAGCAGCGGCAGGCACAGCACCGAGCGCGGGCGCTGGCCGGCGACGTAGGGGTCGCGGGCGAAGCGGGGCTCGGCGCCGGCGTCGCCGAGCAGCACGCCCTCGCGGCTGCGGGCGACGTAGCGGACCACCGAGGTCGCCAGGGTGGCGTCGTCGCGCATCGGCTGGTCGAGGCCGACGCGGACCTCGTCGGGCGCGGTGCGCATCTCGGCGGCGATCGACAGGTCCTCGCCCTGCGGCACGAGCAGGAAGCCGCGCTGGGCGCCGGCGCGGAGCATGACGATCCGCATCAGGCGGTCGAGCAGCCGGTCGAGCGCCAGCTCGCCGGCGACCGCCTGGGCGGCGTGCATCAGGCCCTCGAGGTCGAGCGAGCCGCCTCCGAGCCTGCGGGTGGTGGTCGTCGAGCGGCCCGTGCTGTGGCCGGCGCGCGCGGGCGCGGGCGGGGCGAGCAGGTCGGCGCGGGTGAGCTGCAGCTGGCTCGCCTTGGCGGCAGCACCCCAGCGGGCGAAGCCGACGTGGGCGTCCTGCAGGTAGGCGCCGGCCAGCGCGCGACGGTTGCGGCGCAGGTAGAGCCGCGCCGCGCACTCGCTCGCCAGCGCCGCGTGGAGCACGAACCCGCGCGCCTGCGCCTCGGTGATCGCCTGCTCGTAGCCCGCGATCGCCTCGGCGTCGCGGCCGGCCAGGCGCGCCGCCTCGGCGTCGAGCAGGTGCTGGAGCGCCACGAACTGCGACGGGTTGCTCGTCGACCACGGCCGCAGGGCCGCGCGCTCGCGCTCGAGCCGTCGCGCCAGCGCCTCGCGCTCCGCCTCGCCGGCCGCGTCCCAGCGGGCCGCGGCGACCAGGCCCGAATAGGCGTACTGCTCGGGCGAGTACATGTGCCCGGCCCCGGCGCCGCTCTCGTGCAGCTCGCGGGCGCGGACGGCGAGCTCGAGCCCGCGCTCGTGCTCGCCGTACAGGTAGGCGAGGCGCAGCTTGCTGACCGCGTAGAGCCACGGCACGAGCCCCCCGGGCGGCATGTGGGCGACGAACGCGCCCTCATCGAAGCCGTCACCGTCGAGGGCGCTCGTCGCCGACTCGCCCATCAAGTTGACGACCACGCGGCGCATGAACTCGACCACCGCCGTCGACGCGACGTCGCGGGTCTTCCGCAGCAGCGCCGTGACATCGTCGATGCGGGCCTCGGCGCCGCGGATGTCGGCGTCGGCGATCAGCGCCAGCGCGGCCGATTGCAGGCAGTAGAACGACACGTAGGCGAAGTTGCCGACCTCGAGCGCGACGCGCCGCGCCGAATCGCGGTATTCCTCGCCGGCCGAATACGGCTGGCGATAGAACACGATCGACGTGCCGAACAAGAAGTGCACCATGCAGCGGGTGCGCAGGTTGCCGGTGCGCTCGTTGAGCTTGACCCCGAGCTCGCCGAACTCGTAGGCCTTGCCGAGCTCGCCGGTGACGCCGGCGAGCAGGAGGCTGTACACCGCGTAGCTGTAGTCCGACCCGTCGACGTTGCCGTGGCGCAGCGACAGGTTGACCATGTGCAGCACGATCAGGGGGAACAGCGCCGGCCTGCCGACGAACACCGGCCCCGACATCGACGCGAGGAGCCGCATCACGACCTCGACGTCCGGGTCGCGCGCGGGCGGGGCGTCGAGCAGGGCGCCGATCCGCCGCTCGCCGAGGTTCATGTGGGCCGCCACGAACGCGGCCGCGACGGCCTCCTGCAGCGCCGGGCCCTCGTCGGGCAGGCCGAAGCCGTACATCGCCAGCGCCGCGCGCCCGGCCGCGACGACCGCCGCGAAGTCGCCCATCGCCGCGTGCAGGAGGACGCGGAGGTCGTGGACCTGCGCCCGCTCCTCGCGCGAGCGCGCCCGCGCGAGCGCCTCCTCGAACAGCGCGTCGGCCTCGGCGAACGCCCCGCACAGGTACGCGCACTCGGCCAGCTCGACGCGCAGCGCGAACCCGAGCTCGAACCAGCGCGCCCACGGGTCGGCGCCGAGGCACTCGCAGCCGGCCTGGAAGTACTGCCGCGCCGCGTGGTAGGCCGTCGCCGCGCGCGCCCGCCGGCCCGCGCGGAGGTTGAGCCGCGAAAGCTCGAGCCGCTCGTCGCCGTCGATCCGCGGAAGCGCCGCGTCGAGGTGGCCGACGACCTCGAACAGCGCCTCGTCGGGCACGCTCGCCGGGTACGCGTCGCGCAGCAGCCGGCCGACGCGCAGGTGCGTCTCCTCCCGCACCTCGCTCGCCAGCAGCGAGCCGGCGGCCTGCTGCACGCGGTCGTGGAGGAAGCGGTGGAGATCGTCGCCCTCGCCGCCGGCGAGCGGCACGATCAGGCCCTCGCGGACCAGCTCGCCGAGCGCCGCGGTCGCGTCGTCGCCGTCGTCGCCGCCGACGGCCGCGAGCACGCGCCACGAGAAGCGATAGCCGACGCACGCGGCCCGCTGCAGCAGCCGCTGGGCCGCGGGGGTCAGGCGGCGGATCTTGCTGGTGACGAGGGTGACGACGTTGTCGGTGACGTCGCGCGCCTGCACCTGCGCGTCGTCCCACACCCACCGGCGCGCGGCGGGGTCCCAGCGCAGCAGGCCGTCCTCGGCGAGCAGCAGCAGGAACTGGCCGATGAAGAACGGGTTGCAGTGGGTCTTCTCGCCGACGATCCGCGCCAGCGCGGCGACCTGCGACCGCTCCATCACCAGCGTGTCCGCCAGCAGCTCCTCGACGTCGGCGAGCGCCAGCGGACCGAGCGGCACGTCGCCGACCTCGACCCCCGCCGCGCGCAGATCGGCGAGCGCGGCCGGCAGCGGGTGCCCGGGGCCGACGTCGTCGTCGCGGCAGGTGCCGAGCACCAGCAGGTGCCTGCACTCGGCGTCGAGCAGCATCTCTTGCAAGAGGCGCAGCGACGCCGGGTCGACCCACTGCAGATCGTCGAACACGAGCACGAGCGGGTGGTCGGCGGCGGCGAAGACCCGCAGCAGGGCGGTGAAGATCAGGTTGAAGCGGTTCTGCGACTCGGCCGGGCCGAGCCGCGGGACTTCGGGCTGCGGGCCGACGATGAGCTCGAGCTCGGGGATCAGATCGGTGAGGAGCTTGCCGCTGCTGCCAAGGGCGGACGCGAGGGCGCGCCGCCACGCATCGAGGGCCTCGGGCGCGGCCGTCAGCAGGGTGCGGCACAGCTCGCGCAGCGCCGTGGCGATCGGGGCGTACGGCGCGCCGCGGTCGTATTGATCGCACTTGGCGGCGACGAAGAACCCGCCGCCGCGGGCGACCGGCGCCGCCAGCGTCTGGACCAGCGCCGACTTGCCGGCGCCGCCGGGCCCGCGCACGAGCAGCAGCGTGCGCGCGCCGGCGGCGACGCCGGCGAAGGTCGCGCGCAGGACGTCGACCTCCTGCTGCCGTCCGTACAGGCGCGGCGGGATCCGCGGGGTCGACGGCCGGTCGGCGCTGCCGAGCGCGAACGGCTCGATCGTCCCCGTCGCCTCCCACGCGGCCGCGCAGCGCTGCAGGTCGGCCCGCAACCCGGCCGCGCTCTGGTAGCGATCCTCGGCCGCCTTGGCGAGCAGCTTCATGAGGATGTCCGACAGCACCGCCGGCACCTTCGGCATCAGCACCGCCGGGGCGACCGGCACGCGCGCGAGCTGGCTGTGGACCAGCGCCATCGCGTCGCCGGCCTCGAACGGCAGCACCCCGGTCACGAGCTCGTAGAGCGTCACGCCGAGCGAGTACAGGTCCGAGCGCGCGTCGACCGGCCGGTTCATCCGCCCGGTCTGCTCGGGCGACATGTACGCCAGGGTGCCCGCCATCCCCGCGCCCGCATCGACGCGCGACGCCTCGTCCTCGCCGCCGGCGATCGCCAGGCTGAAGTCGATCAGCTTCACCTGCCCGGTCGCCGGGTCGTGGACGATGTTGTGCGGCTTGATGTCGCGGTGCAGCAGCGGATAGCGGTGCAGCAGGTCGAGCGTGCCCGCCACCTCGACGCCGATCGCCAGCACCGCCGCGAGGTCGAGGGCGCCGGCGTGGAACAGCACGTCGAGCGAGCGACCGCCGCAGTCCTCGAGCACCAGCGCGAGCTCGTCGCCGATCGTCTCGAGCGCGTGCGCCTTGATCACGCCCGGCAGGTCGAGCGATCGCAGCACCGCGAACTCCCGCCGAAGCGCGCCGTGGATCGCCGGCGCGAGCGGCCCGCCCTTGCCGATCTTGACGACCACGCGGGCGCCGTCGCGGGCGCGGACGGCCCGATGGATCACCACGCCCGCGCCCTCATGCAGCTTCGCGGTGAACGTGTACGCGCCCTGTTCTGCCATGACTGTGCCTCGTGACCCGTCGAGCGTCGCGCCCGGCCGCCGCGCGAGTCATCGATCGCGCCACCGCTTTCGAGCGTACGTCCTGAACGTACGTGACATGGCGCGACCGGGTAAAGCATCCACCTCAGCGCATCGCGCCACCCCGCCGGCTGTCTCGCCGACCCGAGGCCCGTGGATGGAAATCGCAGATTAACGTGGCCGCGCATACTGGCCCAGGACGGCGCGCTCTTCAGCGCGCCAACGCGCCTCTTCGTAGAGAGCGTGGAGCGGTTGTATGAAGAGCGCGCCGTGCGCCGAGGCGCGCTCGGCGCGGCCAAGCGCGGCGCGGTGACCGTCGTGCAACACACGTCCGGCGACCTGCGGCGCAATCCACATCTGGCGTCGCTTTGACTCGATGTATCCTGAAATGAAGGCTTGGCGAATGCGCTTTGCATTGGTTCTCGGTCTAGCCCTCTGCGCAAGCGCGTGCAGCGGCGAACCCGGCGGCACGAGCAACGACGGGCAGCCCCCGCGCTCCGCTGGGACGTTGGGAGGGAGCGAGGTCACGTATCGCAAGATCGACCGCGCCGAATGGGAAGCCACGTGGAACAGTCGGGACATGGTTCGTCTTCGCACGGGCGAAGGCCTGACCCTTTGCTCCTGAGCGGCGCTCGCCCGACGCCAGGCGTCACGAACGAAGCCGTGAACGTCGAAATGGGCCTCTTGCGCGTGCCCTCGCCGAGCGGTGACCGCTGGTACTGCGTCGGCGGAGGCAGCTACCAGTTTTCCGATCCCTTTGGCTCCGATGCGCTCGTCGACTTGAGCGGGCTCAGTGCCCTCGAGCGATGGTTGCCCTGAACCTCGAGACGCTCACCGATACCTTGAGGTGTCCAGGAGCGACGAAGGTCGAGGGCTCGCTTCACTTCAGCCCGCCGCCGTGAGAACAGGTCGACCTTCGTCACCTCGACGAGATGGTCGCCCGCAGGGGTGCTGGTCCTGCTGGTGGCGGCGGCGGCGGCGGCGAGCGGTTGCGCCACCCTCCAGGAACGTCCGCCGCAATCCTACGAGACGCGGGCGGCTCACGGCGCGCTGCGCACCCGGCTCAGTAGGGGCGCTGGCCGACGAAGTTGCCGGGAGGATCGTAAGTGCACACCCAGAACTGCCAGGCGCTGACCCCTTCGAACGGTGAGCCGTCCGCACAGCTGGCGATCCCGCAGCCGAGCTGCAGGGAGTCGGCCCAGACCACCTGGGTGTAATGGCCGCACGTGGCGGCGCTGCAGGCGTTGCTCGCGAGGTCGTAGCTGACCGCCTCGCTGATCCACGAGCCGACGACATCCTCGGGGGCGGGTGAGGCGCTGCTCGACGTCGCGAAGAGGTTCTCTCCGTAGCCGTTCGCGCTGTGGCGGAACACACACTTGTCGGCATGGGCCTGAGCCACCGCGGCGAGCTCGAACGACCACGAGAGCGGGGGCAGCGGCGGATCGGCGGGCGGGTCGACCGCGGCGCGCGCCGCGTTGTGGGCCGCCGTCATCCCGACCATCCGCGGCGGCTCGTCGTCGCCCTCGCCGCTCGCCGGGGCGTCGGCGTCGTCGGACGAGCTGCCGCACCCGGCAGCGAGGGCGAGCATCAGGGAGAACAGCGCGAACCCGTGGAGACGTGAGCCGAGCGTATTCACGGAACCATTGTCCTACAGCTCGGCCGCGCGCCGCAACAATTTATTCGATGATGGCTATGTCACCTCACGACAGACCTTGTACCGATAAGCCTACAGCCGTGTGGACGGCGGCGTCCGGGCATGGCGCCGGACGTCGGGATAGCCATTATCCAGCCGGGTGAAAAATCCGGCCATCCTCCGGCTCCTTTTACCTGCGCGCATAGGTCCTTCAAGGCAACGAGGGAACATCCAATGACTCGATCGACACGCATCACGCGAACGGCGCGCGTGTCGACTGCGCCCTCCGGAGAAGCCGTCCCCGAGCTCCGCCCGGAAGCTCCCGTCGAGGGACATGGACGCCGAGATCGACGCGGAGCTCGCGGCGATGAAGAGGCGCGTGGGGAAGAAATAGGGGCCACGCGCGCGGCGTCGGTGAGGCGCGCACCTCGGCGAGCCCGCGCGGCGTGGGCGCGGCATGGGCGCGGCGGCCGAGCTCGAAGGCCGCCGCGAGCCGCGTCGCGTCGAGCAAGCGTTGGTCTCCTTGACAAGGCGGCGCAGCCGTCAGGTACGCTACCTTCCACGATGAGCGGGGCTGGGACGACAGGGTGGGGTCGGAGCTCGAGGCGCTCGCCGCTGCCCCGGCGGTCAGCGGTTAAGGGGGCTGATGACGCCGAGCGGGCCGCGGTCGACGATGTGGATGTCGATCATCGTGGTCCGCCCATCTTGGTGGCCGAGCAGCGTCTGGATCGTCCGGACGTCGATGCCCGCCTCGAACAGGTGGGACGCAAAGCTGTGGCGGAGAGGTCGGCATGTCGCGCGCTTGGCCAGCTCCGCCGCGCGCCCGGCATCGTGCACGGCCCTTTGCGCTGCTTGGTTCTGCGTGGATGCGACGGGGCGGCGTGCGACCGCAAATTCCTCAAGGAAGGCCGTGACCTCTTCCGCGCCCATCTGCCGTGGGGGCTTGCCATTGTGGAAGCGGATGGGCACCCAGCCGTCGGCGCGAATCTTGCGCGACGACACGCCGTCGCCGTCCGAGACCTGGCAGCGGGAACACGTAGGTACGCAGCGGCGGTCTATCTCCGCGATCCCGCGGATAGGCTGCGGAAGGTCGCGGCCTATCTGCGGGATTGCGGAGATAGGCCATGATGGGCCGCGACTTATCCTCGGGAATATGGAGATAGGGCACCACGGCTCGCGGCCTGCATGTGAATTCGTAGGTGCGTCATGCATCACAGCCAATTGCGACGTCAGCCATGCCCTTATGAACTACCGCTCTTTGTTCGTTCTGTTGCTCGCGCTCCTCGGCGTCGCGTGTCGTCAGGACAGAGATACGAGTGCCCATACAAGCCCTACGGCTCCGACTCAGGCGCCCACTCCGGACGTCGGCTGCAACTCCCTGCCCGCGGACCATGATGTCGTGTACAAGCGCGGCGTGGATCTGATCAATCCGTACATGACTTTGCACGGCCGAGCGGCGGCCAAGGACGCGGAACGTGCGATGCGCCTGGAGGCCGGCATTGCATGTCTCGATCGGGCGCTGAGCCTCGTCCCGTCAAATTGGGCGGCTCTGTGGGTTCGTGGCAAGGCATTTCAGGCGCTTGATGACCATCTACAGGCGCATGGCTCATTCGCGTCCGCCTACGCTCTTCAGCCCGAGAATCCGGACGTCGGGCGCGAGCTCGTCGTCGAGTGCTTGGAGCTCGGCAAGTCCGGAGATGCAGTTACAATCGCGGACCGCCTCACCAAGCTCGCGCCGCAGGACGCGGGCCTTCGGGCCAATCTCGCGCTGGCGCTACTTCTCGACGGGCAGGTGCAGCGAGCGCGTGGGGTGATCGCGGATGCCCGCAGGCAGGACCCCAAGGACCCGATCTCAAGGGCTCTTGAAGAGCGGATCGACCAAGTGGCCGACGGCTCGAGACGACAACCCAGGACCCTCCGTGAGATGGAACAATGAATGGCAGGTGCCTAGATGGCCAACCCAGTTCTTCTGCTGATGGTGCCTCGTTCCCGAGCGGCGTGGCGTACGTCACGATGGCGTTGCGGAGCACCATCGCCTCTTCCCGGTTGCGCAACCCGAGGATGCCGAGCAGGTCGCGCCCGCTCACCTCGTCGAGCAGCGCGCTGCCTTCGCGCAGGTTTACCTACGCGTTAGCGAGCATTCCTCGGCGCTCTGCGCGACGTAGCTCCCCGTCGCCACCGCAGGCACATCAGGGCGAACGTCGAGAGCAGGCCCACGTGGGGTGTGGAGCTCGGCATCGTGCCGCTGAGGCTACAGCCACCCCCGCTCGGTGCGGATCCCCCGCTCGGTGCGGATGACGAGGAACTGCTGCCGGTCGCGCCGGCGCCTGCCGAAGCAGCGTTGGAGCCCCCCGCTCCGCCGCCGCCAGCGCCCGCTCCGCCGCCGCCAGCCCCCGCTCCGCCGCCTCCAGCCCCCGCTCCGCCGCCGCCGGCGCCCGTAACGCCGCCGCCAGCGCCCGCTCCGCCGCCAGCCCCCGTACCGCCGCCGCCCGTAGCCGGGCCACTGCCGCCCTCACCGGTCCCGCACCCGTCTGCCTCTCCTTGAGTGCCCCTGCAGACGCCGCCACTGCAGCTATCCCCCTGCGTGCACGCATCGCCGTCGTCGCACACAGGGCCCGTGAGCTGCGCACAGACTCCATCGAACGCCGCGCCCGCGGCGACCGAGCAGGCATCGCATGGGCCTGCGTCACACGCCGATCCGCAACAGACACCGTCGACGCAGAAGCCGGTTGCGCACTCGGCGGCAGACGCGCAGGCAGCGCCTCCCACGATGAAGCGCTCGGCGCTCGTGGTGCGCCCTTCATCCGGGGTATACGTCGGCAAGACCTGACCGCCCGCGACGAGCACGCTGCCGTCGAGCAGCAGCGTCGCCGAATGGTAGCTGCGCACGGTGGACATGGGCAGCCCGGCCGTCCAGCTGCCGCTCGACGGATCGTAGAGGTGGGTCACGTTCGTGTGCTCCTCGGTGTAGAAACACCCCTGGCTGACGCCGGGACGGCAGTCTTCCCAGAATGCCTCGAACCCTCCGGCGACGAGCACGCGTCCGTCCGGCAAGAGCGTGATCGTCCGCCCCTGGAGGGGCCTGTCCACGTAGCCCCCTTCGCCGAAAGGCTGCCGCAGGATGTGAGGCAGCCCCGGGGCGAGGGTCCACGTGTCCGCGGCGGGGTCGTAGACCTCCGCGTTGCGGTCGTTCCAGGAGGTCGCCACCACGAGGACCTTTCCATCATGGAGCAGCGTCGCCTCGTAACCGTCTCCGTGACGAGCGTTCATCGTCGCGGCGGGCGCCCACGTGTCGTCCGCCGGGTCATAGATCGCGGCCTGATTGGCGCCGTGCGCGCCTGGCGACCCCGTGACGAGGACCTTCCCGCTCGGGAGCGGCGTGCTGGTGACACAGCACCCCGCGATGCCCGGCGTGGACCTGGCAGTCCACGTGTCGACGGCAGGCTCGTAGATCTCGGCGCCGGAGGGGCTGAAGGCCAGGACGCTCCCGTCTTGAAGCAAGAGCGGCGCGTGTCCCGATCCCACGCTGGGCATCGACGCCACGGCCGTCCAGGTGCCCGCCGCAGGATCGAAGACCTCCGCCGTGTCGACGAGGGTGGAAGTATTGGCCGAGATCCAGCTCCACCCGCCGGCGACGAGCACCCTGCCGTCCTGCAGCAGCGTGGTCGAATGGCCGCTCCGGTCGTCCGTCATCGTGCCCGCGGGGATGAACGTGTCCGTCGCCGGATCGTAGAGCTCGGCGGAGTCGGCCCTCGGCTCTTCGCCGAAGGCCTTCGGGTCTCCGCCGATGAGGAGGGCCCGGCCGTCCAGGAGGCGAATCGCCTGCTGCCCTGCGCGCGGGCGGTTCATCGATGCTGCCGCGACCCAGCTCGGATCCACGAGCAGCGCCACCCCGGGCGCGGCGTCGACCCACAGGGCGATCGATCCGCCCTCGACGCTGAGCCGCGTGGCGACGGGCCGCCCTCCCGCCGCGTACGCGGCCGGCGCGGACACGCGGACGCGCGCCGCGCCGCTCGCGTCGACCACCTCCACGATGTCGCCGCGCAGCCGCGGCGAGGCCCCGCTGACGCTCCACCGCGCGGCCGGCCGCCCACGCTCGACTCCCGCGCTGAAGAACAGCCACTCTTCATAGCCGTCCTCGGTCGCCGTCCAGAACGACGCGCCCCCCGGCAGCGCATACGCGACGCTGCCCTCCTCGAGCCGCCCCGCGCCGTGCGCGTTCGCCTCGCGGACGTCGATCGCGAGCCCGTCGGCGAAGGCGAAGCGAAGAGCGCCCTCCCCACGCTCCGGGAGCCGCAGCCGGAGCCGGCGCCGCGCCGCCATCCCGGGGAGTTCGAAGCCGCTCCCCGGGATGGCGGCGAAGCGCTCGGCGCCTTCGAGGGCCGCCGCATGCTCGGGGAACGCCTCCCGCAGCGCGGCGTGCGCCTCCGAGCCCCCCTCGCCGGCGCCGGCGCAGCCGGGGCTCGCCCCGAGCGCAGCCAGCAGCAGGAACGCCGGGCCTGCCGCCCCGGCCCTCCGGGTACATGCCCGAGCCCGCGCCTCCCGAGCGCCGCTCGCCGGCTCGTCATGCTCGTGCCTGTCGACGGCTCTTCGCGCGCGCTCCGGCAGACCGGCTCGATCGTGACGCTGGCGGACTCGGTGATGACGCATCGGCATCTCCCGGAAAGTAAACGATGCTCGGCTCGGAGGTTCGCGCCTCGCGACCCAAGGGCGGGTTGCGCTCTGGTTGCGTCCTTGGATGCTCGGAGCAGACGTGGCATTCACGGCGCCGCGCCCCCCCGGCGGTCGGGCGCCTCTCCGGGCGTCGAATTCCTGCGGGGAAGCGGCGAGCACGGGAGTCGTGCAGGGTTCCGCTCGCGTTCCCGGGTAGAACGCGAGCGCCAGGACACAGGGCCATGAGTTCTCGCCCCTCCGCGCTCTCCAGAAAGCCAGCCCATGCGTCCACGCGCGCAGCGTGGCCATACGGTGGGATCGGTGATGCCGCGAGCCCTTCACGGCGGGCGACGCAGCGGCGGAGGGCGCCCTGCGGGGCAAGCGGGTGTCTGATGGGCCAAAACAAAAACGGCTCGCCAGGCGCCGTCCCCGCGGGGCTTGACACGGGCGAAAGTTCTACGGTTTCCTATCCGCACGACAAGATCGTCCGCTGCAACTACGGCTATCGCCACAGTGAGACGCAATGCGCCGAGGGCGCTCGCCTCGACCATCCGGACGTCATGACCGCCATCTGCGGGCTTCCTTGAGGTGAACCATGTCCAATCACGCCCGCTTTTCCCTCGTCGCCCTGATCGCAGCGCTCGTTCCCGGGTGCCTCGACACGGGCGACTGCGACAACCAGCCTGCGCGTGGTGAGAGCGAAAAGGACGTCCCCCTGACGGAGCTGCGCGCTTCCCTCGGCGAAAACGGCACGCTCGAGCCTTCCGAGTGCGAGCGGCTCTGCACCGAGGCCTTTCGTTTCGAGAATTTCAACGTGAAGGGCGTGCATGACTGCGCCGTCGTCGACCCGCTCCCGCAAGCGGGCGCGGGCGGCGCCGCGGGTTCCGCAGCCGAAGAGAGCGTGACCATCCGCTGCGACATGACCACCGTGTACCTGTGTGAAGGAAGGCGTCACGCGAACTGGACCCACGGTGCGCGCGGGGGCGGGCGAGACGCGCTCGGTGCGTGGCTCGCCCGTGCCGCTTCCGCGGAGCAGGGCAGCGTGCACAGCTTCCTCGCGCTCCGCGAGGAGCTCGAGGCCTTCGGGGCGCCGAACCAGCTCTCCGAGCGGGCCCTCGGCGCGGCTGCCGAGGAGGTGCGCCATGCCCGAATGATGCGGATCTTGGCGCACCGCCGCGGCGGCCGTCCGGTGGACATCCCCATCGAGGCTCGAGCACGAGGCCGCTCTCTCCTCGAATTCGCTATCGAGAATGCGACGGAGGGATGCGTATTCGAAGCGTTCGCGGCGCTCGTCGCCGCCAACCAAGCCGTGCACGTGAGCGACGAGGACGTGCGCCACGTCATGTACGAAATTGCGCGCGACGAGGCGCATCACGGGCAGCTGGCCTGGGACATCCATGCCTGGTGCGCGTCGCAGCTCACGAAGGACGAGCTTCGTCGGGTAAGGCACGCCATGCGCCGCGCCTTCCGTGAGCTCTTGATGCAGAGCGCGCGCGAACGCGGGGAGGCTCTCTTCGCCGATGTTCTCGGGCTTCCCTCACCAGCCGTCGCAGTGCAGCTCGCACGCGCGCTCGCGCGCGAGGCGCTCTCAGCGCTTGGCCAGGGACTCGCAGACCAATCCGCCGATGGGGGCGCGCTCCGCGGTCAACCGGGCCTTCTCCTCGAATGAGTGTGACCGTCGTGCAACGCACGTCCGGCGACCTGCGGCTCGATCCACATCTGCACCAAGCTGATCGGACCGGCCTGCAAGGGCAGGATGGGGCTCGGCAGGGCTTCTTTCACTTCGCCCAGCAACAAGGCTTCGTTCACTTCCGCGCTCGAGCGCTGGTACTACGCCTTCAAGCACGGAGGGCTCGACGCCCTCCGTCCGGAGCCGCGCTCGGATCGCGCGACTTGAGGTGCCGCCGCCACGCGCCGGGGGCCATGCCGGCCCACTGCCGGAACGCGTGACTGAACGAGGCCTCGGACGAGTAGCCGGTGAGGCGCGAGACCTTCGCGAGCGGCGCGCCCTCGCGGAGGAGGACCGCGGCCTTCTGCATGCGGAGCCGCGTGAGGTAGCCGAGCGGCGGCTCGCCGACGAGCGCGGTGAAGCGCGCCGCGAAGACCGAGCGCGAGAGGCCCGCTTCCTTCGCGAGCGAGGCCACCGTCCACGGCTCCTCGGCGCGCCGGTGCATCGCGCCGAGCGCCGCGGCGATGCTCGGATCGCGGAGCGCGCCGAGGAAGCCGCCGCCGTCCTCGGGCAAGCGCGCGAGGTACGCGCGGAGGATCTGGATGAACATGACGTCCGCCATCCGGAGGAGGACGATCTCGGACCCGGGCCGGTTCGTCTCGATCTCGCGCGTGATGAACTGGATGTTCTCGAGGAACGACGGCACCGCCTGCTCCGCGTCGGGAGTCATCCGGATGAGCGGTGGCAGCGTCGCGAGGATCGGTGTCGCGAGCGGATCGTCGAGCACGAAGCCGCCCGTGATGAAGGTCGTCTCCGGGCCTTTCGTGCCGAGGTCGATGTGGATGACGTCATGGGTCGGGTTGGGGGCGCATCGCACGAGCTCGGCGAAGCTCCGGGGGGTGCTCCGCGGATGGTCGCGCAGCGCATGGGCGTGGCCGAGCGGAAGCACCGCGAGATCGCCGCCGGAGAGCGCGACGCGCGGCTCGTCCGTCTTGTCGACGCTGAGCCAGGCGCTGCCGCGCACCACGTAGTGGAACCGGATGCAGCTCTTGACCTCCGGCAGGGCGACGCCCCACGGCGCGCGCCCGACGGTGGAGACCCAGCGTGTCCGCCGCAGTCGAACCGGGGCAAGCACCGCGCTCAAGGCATCCATCGCTCGACAGCGTAATGGGCGCGGGCCGCGGCGTCCAAGCCGTGCGGACGATTTCGCAACTTTCCCAGACGCCTTCGCATGGTTCGTGCGGATCGCGAGCCGTATGAAGGACGCGTCGTTCTCGACGAAAGGAACATCATGTCCAGCAAGCTCGATCTCTCGAGGGAGTTCATCGGTCGCCGTGCCCTCGTCACCGGAGGCTCGCGCGGCATCGGCGCGGCGATCGCGCAGCGCCTCCTCGACGCCGGCGCCAAGGTCGCGGTCGCCGCGCGCTCGCGCAGCGACGTCACCCCCGCGGCGGCGACGTTCATCTCGGGCGACGTCCGCACGAGCGAAGGGGTGAAGGCGATCGCCGAAGAGGCGCTCGCGGCCCTCGGCGGCCTCGACATCCTCGTGAACAACGCGGGCGGGTCGCGCGGGTTTCTGGGAGGCTCCGCGACGATCCCCGACGAGGAGTGGCAAGACACCCTCGCGCTCAACCTCCTCGCCGCGGTTCGCCTCACGAACGCGGTCCTGCCGGCGCTCCGCGCCTCGAAGGCCGCCGCGGTCGTGAACATCTCGTCGACGGCAGCGACGATTCCGTACGGCCCGTTCGCGCACTACTGCGCAGCGAAGGCGGCGCTCGACACCTACTCGCGCACGCTCGCCGTGGAGCTCGCGTCGAGCGGCGTCCGCGTGAACGTCGTGACGCCGGGGCCGGTGGCGACAGCGAGCGCCGACGAGCTGCGGAAGACGTTCACCGACGGGATGGGCATTCCGGCCGACGCGTTTGTCCAGCAGGTGCCGCTCGGGCGCCTCGGCACCACCGACGACGTCGTGGAGGTCGTCACGCTCCTCGCGTCGGATCGCGGCAGGTGGCTGACCGGCGGGAACTACCGCGTCGACGGCGGAATGACGGCGCGCTGACGGTCAGGCCTTCATCGGGCTGCCGACCTCGCCATCCGCGCGGAAGTCATCCAGCGGCGTGACGAGGTAGCGCCGGCCGTCCTCGCGCGGCGGGGGCACGTGACCGGCGTCGACTTTCACCTGGACCGCCTGGAACAGGCTGCCGCCATGCATTCAGCCGAGCCGTGATGGCCGGCGGATGGTCGCAAGCGCGTTGCGCTGTTGTTGCTCAATCCGCGCAGGTGTGGTTCGTTGCGCGCCGCCGAGGAGCGCTGGAGCGTGGCGGGGGCGAGGCGCCGGCTTGTTCGCCTGGGGCGATCGGGGCTCAATGCCTCTTGGAAATCGCTGGCGGACGCCGCGCGCTGCCACCCTGGCATGAGCGCTGCAAACACGGGACACGGCTGAGCGTCAAACGGCGGGACCTTCGCGGCGTTCACAGCGACGCGCAGCGACCTCTCAGCCGGCGATGCCGCCCATCCCGGCGGCGCTGTTGCCTGGTTAGCCCCTATTCAACAAGAAGAACACGTGACCCGACCTTCTGCTCGCATGCCCAGCACACCTCTCTTTCCGAGGACGCCATGAAGAACGGTGGATGTAGTCTCCAATCCAGGATCTGGTCGCTCGCTCTAGCAGCGGTCGGCGCACTGTCCCTCGTCGCCTGTGGTGGGACGGATGAGAGCACCGCCGAGCCAGCGCTCGACGACGTGGGCGTGGCCTACCAGGGGCTGAGCTCCCATTGGGGCTGGGCCCACGCGGACCACACGAACCCCTATACGAACCGCTGCGTGAACGATGCCGCCAGGAGCATCAACGCGCTCTACGACCCGAACTATGTCATGGCCTACCGCAGCGGCAGCGACGCCTGCAGCACGTATGCGCCCACGACGGGCACCGGGCTCATTCACCACCAGGGCATCCAGCGGCTCGCGCGTGACTACAACTATTTCCTGGTGACGACCTCGGTTCAGGGGAACGCACGCCCGGGCTTCGAGGTCGTGCGCCTCGGATCGCTGAGCAACAACCCGTGGCTGCTGGGTCGGAATGCCTCTCCCTCCCGGCTCCCGTCCTGCAGCGACGCGATCGTGCACTACCAGTCCGACGACTCAGGGATGCCGTACGATCACTCGGGCGGCCTTCAGGTGAACGGCGAGTACGTCATCGTGCCTTTCGAAAAGAACGACGATGGGGCGACGGCGGGCTTTCGCATCGCCAGGCTGTCGAATCCCCTGAACCCCCAGTGGAGCCCGCTGGTCTTGCGAACGCGAGGTCAGACGGTCAATGCGGGAGCGGTGAGCCTCACGCTGCTCTCCTCTGGCCGCTACCTCGCGCTCGTCTTTGGCCACAACTCGGACGACGTCGAGGTGTTCGTGTCCTCGGAGGCGGCGATGCCCTATTTCGGCAGCTCGAGCTCCACCTGGATATCTCAGGCGAGCGTCTCGACGCCCTTTGGCGGCGCGGAATACCAGGGCTTGCAGCTCGTGACCCAGTGCGACGGGCAGCTCTTTGTCGCTGGCACGCACAGGAACAAATGGTTTGACGAGGACTGGGTCGACCTGTGGCGTGTGGACCTCAGCGCGACCTTCGTGCCTGGCTTCACCGAGGTGGCCAGCCGACACATGTCCTGCAGCAGCTCGGCCACGGGCAACAAGCGCTACTGCGCCTTCGATGCAGGGGCCGGGATCTATGTGGATCCCGACGGCGAGATCCTGCTTTATGGGGTGGAGCACTACAACGACGCCTACCCGGGCACGACACGCGCGGTCAAGGTGCGCGAGTTTCCGTAGGCTCCGTCAGCGAGTCGACCCGAGCGGCGGGCTCGACGTTCGGCCCCAGCTTGCTCACCGCGCCTCGCTGGATGGCTTCACCTTGCACGCGGCGACACGCGCCGGCGCGCACCGTGCCGCGTCGAGGGAGGCGCCCTTGCGCTACGTCCTGCGGCCCCCGATCGCGCAGGAGCGCGTCGAGCTGCAACGGGACGGCCTGGTGCGGCTGTCGCTCGAGCGCGCCTTTGCCGACGGGACCTGAGTCGGGTCGCCGGCCGCAACCTGGGTCAGGTCGCCGTGCCACCGCTGATCGGCCAACCCGGGTCGGGCCACCATCCGTCATAACGTTTAATAATCCGCTATAGTAGACATGCCGTATGACGGCGAAATGCTCGGAGTGGCCGCTCGCGCGGCTCGGGGTTCAACGGTGGCCGCACGCACCCTGAAGCTGGGCGCGTTCATGCGCCCGGTCAGCATTCACACCGGCGCCTGGCGCTACCCAGGGGCCTACCCGGACGCGAACTTCAACTTCGCGCACCTCAAGCGCTTCGCGCAACGCCTGGAGCAGGCTCGCTTCGACGCGTTCTTCATGGCGACAGCCGGCCAGAGCGGGCGCGAACGCGCGATCGCGCTGGCGCGTCGAGAAGGGCTGACGGTGCGGCAGCTCGCGCAGCGCCTCGGCGGCTTCGGGGGGCTCGCGTTCGTCGGCACGCCCGGGACCATCGCGGACCAGATGGAAGAGTGGCTGGTCCAGGACGGCTGCGACGGCTTCAACATCATGTTCCCCTACTTGCCGGGCGGCCTCGACGATTTCGTCGATGGCGTCGTCCCCGAGCTCCAGCGCCGGGGCCTGTTCCGGCGTGAGTACGAAGGGCGAACGCTGCGCGAGAACCTGGGGCTCGCGCGGCCCCCCAACCGATTCTTCCCGACCCCCGCCGCGATCGAGCCTCCGTAGCGCGCCGCGGGGCTCGGAGAGCGCGGGCTCGGTCGATCCAGAAATCGACCGAGCCCGTGTCGGGTTTTCCTCTCCGTTCACGGAAAAGGGTTGAAGCGCGTGGAGCGAGGGGCATCGGCGCCCCCACCGCCCGCGCGTCCGACCTCACCCTGCAACGAATGTTCCGGGAGGACCTCCATGCGACAATTCACCTTTCTGGCTCGCCTCTCTCCCCTGGCCCTCACCCTCCTGGCCGTCGCGGGCTGCGGGGACCTTGCCCCAGAGACCCAGGCGGATCCTTTCATTGACCCCGAGCCAGGCGCCGCGGAGCCCAGCGACCCGGCCGCCAAGCCCACCGATGTCACGACGGGCCCTGTCATCGCTCTCACGTCCATTCGACGCGAAAAGGCCCCTCTGCTCGCGGAGCTCATGGACGGCGCCCCTTCGAGGTTCCGGGCGGACCTCATCGCGGATCCGAGCCCCGCGAGCCGCGTGGCAGAGGCGTCCGCCGTGCTCATCGACGCCGAGGCCGCGAGCGCCGACGACATCCGCTCCTACGGGTCCCTGCTCCGGGCAGCGCGCCTCGCGGGGGTGCCTGTGATCCTCGAGAACGCGCGCGACGCCGAGAAGGTCGCGCTGGCGCTGGGCATCGGGATGTCCGCGCAGGTCGTCTACGCGGCGCCCAGCCCGGGCGGCCAGCGCTTCGACGTGCGCGTCTTCGGCGACGTCACCGGCGAGGAGACCGAGGAGCACAGCTCGGTGCGCTTGCCGGCCTCCGCGAAGGCGAGGTACGCCCGGATGACCGCGGGCGAGCGGGCCGAGCTCGGAAAGAAGCTCGAAAGGAGCGAGGCCGAGCTCGACGCGCTGTTCGACGCGGCGCCCGAGGCCGAGCCCATCACCATCGACGCAAAGCCCCGGATCGCCTCGAGGTCCGAGGTCGCGCAGACGGCGTTACCCGCCCGGGGCGAGCTCCTCGCCGAGATCAAGGGCCTGCTCGCGGACCACAAGGCCCACGCGCTCGCGCAGCTCGTGACCGAGCCTCTGCCCGAGGGCACCTACCGCTCGTACAACGTGACGCCCACCTCCATCCACTGGGAGTGCGGCGACGACGGCCAGCGCTCCGTCATCGACCGCAACTTCACGGTGACGCTCCTCGCCTCCAACGCGCCGGAGGGCAAATACGTCGTCTTCGCGGGCAATGGCACCCAGTACAACCCCGGCGGGCTCAAGTGGAACTCGGGGAACAACCGCGGCTACTTCCAGGAGACCCTCCAGCACTCGATTCGCCCCCTGTCGGCGGGGCTCTCGCCCTACGCCCACAGGCCCCACTCGGCCAACGAGTCCTCGACGTTCACCACGTCGAACGGGTTCTCGGTCGGCGGGGGCGTGGGCGTCGATGGGCCGTCCACGAGCTTCAGCTTCGATGTGAGCGAGCAGGCCTCTCAGTCCTTGAACGACTTCGACGTGATCGATTTCTCCTCGGGTTCGATCTTCGGCTGGCAATACAGGCTGGCCTCGGTGAGCGGGCATTCTTACAAGAAATGGGAGGACCTCCACAACGACACGTGGGGCGGCCTCTACGGCCTGCCCAACCTCGCCAAGAGCACGCTCACGGAGGAATACGAGGGTATCTACGCGGCGAGCCTCCAGGATCAGTCGCTTTACCCCGTGGAGAACGTCAACCTGCAGTCGGTGCGGCACACCTGGGTCTCCCACGATTACGTCCTCTGGGAGGAGATCAAGACCACCTCATGCGGGAAGGCGGCCGGCTCCGTCGTCACCGTGGACCTGAGCTCGGTCAACGTGGCCAAGCTGGGCACCATCCCCTTCAGAGAGACGTTCGATCAAGGCGTCGCGCGGGGCGTCTGGACCGTGATCAACGAGGGCATCACCGACAGCTCGTCGAGCTGGAAGGGGGTAGGCGGAGCGGCGACCGAGACGGGCGGCGCGTTCGATTACCCCCAGACCGCGGCCGACGGAGCTGTCGACATGCGCGGGACCTACCTCGTCGCGCCCCGCACGGCCTTCGGGCAGGGAGCGCTCTCGGCGAAGATCTACGCGGGCGACCCCGACGGCTTCGGCCTCATGTACGCCATCAACGACACCGGCTCGAGCTACTACCGGGTGATGTTCGACGCGAGCTTGAGCGTCGCGCGCCTGGTCCGGGTGGACGACGGCGTCTTCACCGAGCTCGCGGTCAACACGAGCTATGTGCCGCCGCAGAACGCATGGATGACGGTGCGGGTCGAGCGCGAGGGGACGACGCACCGGATCAAGGTCAATGATCAGGTGGTGCTGGCGGTGTCAAGCGAGGTGACGTACGCGTGGGGTTCGGTCGCCCTGTTCTCGTGGGCGATGAGCGACGTGCGCTTCGACGACGTGACGATCACGACCCTTTGACGCGATCCTGAGACGCCTGGGCGGCTCGGGGCGCGGGCTCGCGCCGCCACGGCAGGATCGCGGTCGCCAGCGAACCCAGCATCGCCGCGGCGTAGATCCCGGACGCGCGCGCCGGCAGGACCGCCGTCCCCGCAGGGGCGATCTCACGAGCGCTCAGGCGCCTGCGAGGAGCCCCGGGCATTTCACGTTGACGGCCGCGCACGCCGCGGGTTGCGGCGAGAAGTCGTCGATGGACGACGCACACGTGATCGCCTCGAAGGCGTCGCCCGTGGCGATCATGCAGGCCTTGAGCTCCGCGACCGTGGCGGTGCACCCCGCGAAGCCGGCCGTGTCACACGAACCGGCCGACTCGGGCGCCTCCGGAGCGCTGATGCAATCCGCCCTGGCGGTCTCGCAGTCCGCTCCATCCACGACGCTGGCGAGCACCCCGGCGAGGTCGCACAGGTCCTCCTTCGAGAGCTCGAGTGACCCGGCGACGTCGTCGCACACCTGCTGGGCCTCTGCGGCCGTCAGCTCGCCGAGCTGCTCGCCGTCGAGAGCATCCCCGCCGCCGGTGTCGGTCCCGCCACCGGTGTCGCTTCCGCCGCCGGTATCGGTCCCGCCGCCGGTATCGGTCCCGCCACCGGTGTCGCTTCCGCCGCCGGTATCGGTCCCGCCGCCGGTATCGGTCCCGCCGCCGCTGTCGCTTCCGCCGCCGGTATCGGTCCCGCCGCCGGTATCGCTTCCGCCGCCGGTATCGCTTCCGCCGCCGCTGTCGCTTCCGCCGCCGGTATCGGTCCCGCCGCCGGTGTCACTTCCGCCGCCGCTGTCGCTTCCGCCGCCGGTGTTGTCGTCGGCTTTGCCCCCATTGCTCCCCTCGCCATCGCCGCATGCCACGAGCGAGAGCGAGAGCGAGAGCGAGAGCGAGAGGCCGGCCATCAACAATCCAAAAATCTTCATCCGTATCATCGGGCCCCCATCAACGAGAATGTTCACCTGCGTGTCTACGCGGCGCTCGAGGACGGCTCCGCCGAAGGATGCGAGCGGAGCTGCATCGTCGATCGGGCAGGCGCGCAATGCGTGAACCTACCACAAACAGGATTGAATTCTCCTTCCCCCCTCCGCAAATTGGTCGCGCTGGCACGCCAGGGCCGGCGGGGACGGGCGCATCGTCGAGGCGTTCGGTCTGGGACGACGCAATGGCGTCTCCAGCGCTCCATGCCATTCGACCGGTGTGGATGCAGCTGGTCCTCGTACAGGACGGATACCGGAGGGCAAGCCTTGCACCTCGGCGCCAGCCCTCTTCGATGTACAGACTCGCCAGCATCTGGATGACAAGGAAAGGCTTTGATGAAAGCCCGCTCCGCCCGTCCGCCTGGCTTGTTCCTGTTACGCTATCCTCGTGGTTCCTGCGGCTGTCCCGATTGACGCATTCATCTCCTATGCGGCATCACGAGGCCTTCGAGCGCCCGGGACGGCGCCGCGCATGTGGGCACAGGTGCGCCACACGGCGCCCCATCTGAGGGGCTGCCACGAACTACCATGGTTGATATAGATCATGGCTTGGACATGCCCCTCATCACGCGCCCTCGGCTTCGACCCATCACGGCGCTCACGGCGCTCACGGCGCTCGCCTGCCGGGAGGTGCCGCGCGCTGCCCCAGGAGCTCGCGGGCCCACGGCACGAGGTCGACGACGTGCTCGCCGCCGCCGACGCCCTGGCCAGGCTGCCCCATGTGCACCCCGATCGCCTCCATGTCGCAGGATTTCACCTCCGTCCCGGAGGCGATGAGGCAAAGCATCGAGTTCTTTCGCGAGCAGCGGTGACCGCCGCCGTGGCGTGCCTCCGGCACCCCGATGCGCCCCATGGCGCGCTCTGCGCCGCGCGGAGCCCGCTCTTTCGATCCATGAACGAGGCGTCGCGACGCGCGCGGTCCCGCCACTTCGGTTCGCCGCGCCACACTTCTTCACGCAGCGATCCGACTTCTTTTACCTGCGCGCGGACGCCGCGCTCGAAACGGGTGACTTCCCGCCGGGCCCAGGCGACGCCCAATCAAGATTCTCGGAGCCGTTCCTGGCTCGTGCAGTCCGACTGTACGAGCTCATTGACAGAGCCCGCCTTATGCGGCCAGGCAGGTCTTCCACGCATAAAACTCCTGTAATTACCGATATTTATCACCAAACGGCGAGCATCTTACCGTACAGCTGTACCCTGCTGCTGTCGTTCACTGACGTCGGCTCCGCCGAGACCTGCGTAGGATTGTCTCGGCGTTGGGCGGCATGGGAATTCATTCAATGCGCCGGCCACCTGCTGCGGTCGGAAGCGGTTCGTGGTACGAACGGCTCTCGGAGTGGGAGCGCCAACGGTTCCAGCGCATGGGCCAAGCAGCTTCCAATCCGTGTCGAGGAGGAAGCCGTGCATCGAGCTTTACTTTGTCCTTTTCCCGCCACGCCGCCTCACCTGCAGGCGGCACAGCTCGCGAACGATTGCCTCGAATGGACTCGCAAGTGCGGCCTGCTCCCCGATGAATCGCCACGAACGCTCGACAAGGTGCGCAGCTATTCGGCGCTCGCCGCGCATTGTTACCCCGATGCGCATTTCGAGAGGCTTCGGGCGATTTGCGACTACTACAGCTGGCTCTTCTTCTTCGATGATGTGTGCGAGAACACGTCGCTGAACGGCGCCGAACCGAAGGCTGTCTCGAGACTGCTGTTCGATGTGTACGGGGTGCTGCGAGGGCCCACGGCTGCCGCTGGGCATGCGCCATTTGCCCAAGCATTGGCGGACATCTGGCGACGCATCGGCGATGGTTGTCCTGGGTTCTGGCGGCGGTGCCTCATCCGCCACGTCGAAAACTACATCGATGGCTGTGTCTGGGAAGCGCAAAACCGCCAGCTCGACCGCGTACCCAGCCGCGCGGTGTTCGAGGGTATGCGCATGCACACCTCCACCATGTACGAGTTCTGGGACTTCATCGAGTATGCCGGCGATCTGTTCTTGCCGGATGAGGTCGTAGAACATTGAGGCCGTCGGCGGCCCGCCCGATCCGCTCGAAGATCTCGCCCATTTCCTCGTCGGAGGTGTCGTGCTCGACCCCGACATACTCGCGCAGCTCCGCTGTGTACCCGGCGCGCCGCAGCTCGGCGATCGAGGCGCGCGCGCCTTGGGCCGGCACCGCCAGGTCGGAGGCGCCGTGGAAGGCCGTGACCGGCGGGAGCGTCGCCGGGCGCGGCTCCGAGCTCAGCGCCGCCGACGGGTAGAGCGACGGCGGGAGCAGGCCGCTGATGGGGAAGGCGGCCGCCAGTGTTGATGATCGCGGCAATCCGCGGAGATTCGGTGAAGTTCACCGGTGAAATCCGCGCCCGGTGCCGGTGAAACCCGCACCCGACGCCGGTGAAGTTCACCGGTGAAGAGGCCGCTCAGTGCTTTTTGGTGCGGCGCTGCTTGGTGCGGATGGCACTCAGCTCCTTGGCTTCCTTGAGCCGGTAGCTCTCGGCCTCGATCTCGATCACCTCGGCCCGGTGCACGAGCCGGTCGACGAGCGTAACGACGCAGGCGGCGTGCGGAAAGACCTGGCCCCAGTCGGAGAAGGCCTTGTTCGTACTGAGCAGGATCGGCTTCTGCGCGTCGTAGCGACGGGTGACGACCTCGAATAGCAGGTCGGCGTAGCGGCCATCGTAGGAGAGATAGCCGACTTCATCGATGCAAAGAAGGGCTGGAACCGTGTAGCGGTGCAGCCGGCGCGCGAGCGCGGCCGAGGACTCCTGCGCGGCGAGGTCGGCAAGCATGTCGCTCGCGGTCGAGAAGCGGACCGTGTGACCGCGGACGACGGCCTGGTGGGCGACGTTCTTGAGGATCATGGTCTTGCCGACGCCGTTGGGGCCGACGAGCACGGCGTTGTGGCCGGTGGCGAGGAAGCCGGGAGCGAAGAGGTCGTCGACGGCCTCGCGGTCGATTTTCTTGGGCCAGGACCAGTCGAAGTCCGCCATGGGCTTGAAGGCGGCTACGCGGGAGTTTTTGAGGCGGCGATCGAGGCTGCGTTTTTGGCGCTCGCGCTCCTCAATGGCGAGCACCTCGCGAAGCCAGGGCTTTTCGGCGAGCTCCTCCCAGCAGGCCAGCAGACCAAACAGGCCGAGGCTTTTCAGGCGGGCCTTGGTCTCGGTGGGCGTTAGATCGGTCATGGCGTCGGGTCCTTCTTCAGGGCGTCGTAGGTGGCGAGCGAATGCGGCGTGACGACGAGGGCGGCGTGCTGGCCGCGCGTGACGGGGATCGAGACTGGAGGCGGCAGGTGGCGCTCGGAGCGCCGGCGGTCGATCACCTGGCGCACGGCGCCGACGTGAATGGTGTCGCGCTCGAGCACCTCGACGAGCGCCTCTTCGAGCTCGGCGGCGCCGACGGCGTCGAGCAGGTGCAGAAGCCGGGCGATGGCGCTGCCGACGTTGTCTCCGCGCTCGGCGAGGATGCGCAGGAATGCCTGGCTGCTGCGGGCGGCGCGGGCGAGGCGATCGAGGCCGCGATGCTCGCGGGCGCGGCGCTTCTCGTCGACCAGGCGCTGGATGTGCTCGGGTTGCTCGATCTGCTGGCCGCGGTCCCACGAGCGGACATGGGTCGCGACGATCTCGTTGCCGTCAGCGATGCGCACCTGTTCGAGGTCGGCGAGGACGACGAGCGTGCGGCTCGTCCGGTCGTGGGGAACAGAATAGTCGTTGAGATCGAAACGCGCGTAGGGGGTCTTTCCGATCTCGACCTCGACGCGCTCATGGGCTGGAAACGGCGTGTCGGGGTGCCCGAGCAGCACACGGCTCTCGTCGTCGAAGGCCTGCCGCACGGTGCGGGCGCGGTCCTCGACCCAGGAGCGATCGAGCGCTGCGGAGCTGGTCCACTCGGTCGCTTGTCGGTTGAGGTCGTCGAGATCGGTATAGGTCCGGGCCTCGAAGAATGCCTCGCGGACGTAGCGGATGGCGCGCTCGACGCGGCCCTTCTCGTTGCCGCGAGCGACGGCGACGGGGCGCGGCTCGAAGCGGTAGTGCGCCGACAGAGCCAGGAGCATGGGGTGGAACCGGATCGCGTCGCCGTGACGCTCCACGACAGCGCTCTTGAGGTTGTCGTAGAGCAGCACGCGCGGGACGCCGTCGATGTCGGCGAACGCCTCGACGTGCCCGCGAACGAAGAAGGGCATCGCTGCGCTGGGGAAGAAGCGCAGGAAGATCCGCCGCGAGTAGCTGAGCACCATGACGAACGCCCAGAGCGGGCGCAGCGCCCGGCCGACAGCCAGCTTGCCGAAGTGCGCCCAGTCGACCTGCGCTTGCTCGCCGGGCAGCGTGCGCAGCCGCTGGAATGCCTCTGCCGGCTTCTTGGGGCGGAGACGACCGATCACTCGGCGCAGATGATCGGGACCGCCCGGATAGCCGCGCTCCTTGAGCATGCCGAAGAGGCGACTCGAGCGCAGCGAGGGATACTTGCCGAGCTGCTCGACGATGAAGGGCACGAACGGGTCGACCATCGACGGGCGCGGCGCGACGACCTTCGGGTCGACGCCCGCTTGCCCGAGCACGCGCTGAACGGTGGTGTGGTGCAGCCCGAGCTGAGCGGCAATGGTGCCCACGGGCCACTTCTCACCGTGGTAGAGGCGCAGCACCTCGGCCTCCTTCTCTTTCGCGATCACCGCCGCCTCCCGTCACCGCGGAGGGCTTCGTGGGACGCGGGGAGCGCGTCGGTGAACAGCTGACCGAGCGCGCCGCTCGCGCAGGGCCCAGGGCGGAAGCCGCGCTCCGCAGAGCGAGCAGCGGCCGACATCTCGGATCCAATCGTCATTGTTGTCCTTTCGGCCGGGGGTGATCTCCGGCGCGAGCTGGGACATCGACGCGGCCGCGGCTTGTGTCACCCTGTGATGCGTCACTTTCTGCGCGGAGAACTTGTCCCGCTGCCGGTCCCGATACCGGGCCTGGCGAGCGGCATGGAGGCGGCGAGCGCGAAGCTGCGTCTGGTAGGCCGCGCCGGCGCGGCGGAGCGACTCACGACGCTGGAGCGGGCGGCAGTCGGGGCAGAGGCGCTGGCCGCGATCGCAGCGACGGCAGAGGCGAAGCTGGACGCGGCAGCGGGCGCAGTGGGCGAGGCGGTAGGCGGACGAAGGCAACGGGCTCCATGACGCCGCTTTCTGGACCTGGAGCCCGGCTTGTGATGAAGGTGGGGGACTCCGGCAACGCGGAGCTCCAGAAGGCCCGAGGGTGGCAGCCCTCGGGCCTTCGACTTTTCGGCGGGCGTAACGTCTACGCCGCGGAGGCGAGCGTGGCCCAGATCGGCGTGGGGACCGGCGGTGAACGGTGAACGCCGCCGATCATGGGGCCGCGGTCTTCACCGATCGGACGCGGGACGCGATGCTCACCGACAGCCAGCGCCTCGGGGTGGGTGACCGCCAGGGCGAAGGTCATGATGCCGCCCTGCGAGAAGCCGGTGACGAGGGGCTTGCCGACAGTGGGGCGGGCGGCGACCAGGGCGACGAGCGCGGCGGCGATCCGATCGGCTTCCCGTGTGACCACGGGGGCTGCGACGTCCTCGCGGACGGAGTCGTACCAGATGTACATCCCGCCGCTCGGGTGGCCGTACGGGAGGATGAGCCGGGCGCGGCGGCGGTAGCGCCGGAGCATATGCAGGAAGTCCGCGGGGTCCCCGCCCATGGGGTGCAGCGCGACGATCATCGGCACCCGCTCGTCGGGTCGCGCCCCGCCCGTCATGTGCTCGAGGTAGCGCACGCCCGCGATCTCGCCCCGGGTGGTGCTCCCCGGCGCTCCCGCCGGCGGCGGAGGCGCGACCGGCCCCGCTGACGGCGTCTCCGACGACGGACGCGCGGCCGCCGATCCCGCTGGGGGCGCCGGCGCCGGCTCGCGGCTGCACCCAGGCCCCGCCAGGAGGACAACGCCGATGGAGAGGAGCAGGCGCAAGCGAAGGGGAGCGGCCGGCGGGTGGCGCATCGGTACAACCGTACTCCGATCGCGGGGGCGACGCCGCGCGTAGATCCACGCGCGGCCTCTTGCGTTCGTCCGCAGAGTCGACTGCGCTGCAGGGCTCCACTGGCGGGGTTCGATCATGGGGAATGACGAGCTCACGCCCCGCAGGCCGCACGACCCCCTCGGCACGTGTTATGCTGGCGTCCTGCATGCGCGCGGTTCGAGTCGTTTCCTGGTGCGCTGTGTCCGCTCTCGTGGGGCTTCCTGCGTGCGGTCAGCCGCGCGCGTTCGAGCGGCCAATACCTCCCGCAGCGGAGGCCGCGCCCTCGATCGACGCGCGGCCCGCAGCGTCGGCCCCCGCACCCGACCCGACGAGCTTGCCCCCTGCCAAGCTCCCACCCCTCGTCTCGGTGCGCGGCACGTATCGGCTCGCCGGCGAGATCAAACCCTATCGAGCCAAGCCTGCAATCGCTCTGCTCGACGACGGGCGCGCGCTCATCACCGGCGGCCATGTCTCGGATGCGCACTGGAGCCAGGTCACCTCGGAGTCGGCCTTGATCGTGGACGAAGATCTGCAGTCGGCGCATCCCGCGACCTCCATGCACCAGGCGCGCGCCGAGCACACCGCCACCAAGCTCTCCGACGGCCGAGTGCTGGTTGCAGGCGGCACGCGACTGGAACGCGTGACGGTCGATCCGCCGGCCCTCGCCGGAGTCGAGATCTTCGACCCGAAGACCGGGACTTGGACGGAGGCGGCGCCGATGCACGAGGCCCGCCGGCGTCACGAGGCGATCCTGCTCCGTGACGGTCGCGTGCTCGTCGCAGGTGGAAGGGACCGGGGCGACGTCGCGCGCGGCGCCGAGGTCTACGACCCGCGCGCCAATCGCTGGTCGGCGCTCACCGACTTGTCTCGGGCAAGGTTCTACTCGGCGCTGGTCGAGCTGCGCGACGGCCGCGCGATCCTCATTGGCGGAAATGTCTATGGCGCTGGAGCGATCGACAACGTCGATATCTTCGACCATCGCGCACAGCGTGGAAGGCAGTCACCCCCCTGCCAAAGCCGCGACGGGCACACCAGGCCGTTCTTCTCCGCGACGGTCGGGTGCTCGTGGCAAACGGGGCCCATTGGCTGGGCGACGCCACGCGCTGCGATATCTACGATCCGGGGCGCGACCAATGGACCACGACAGACCAGCCGGACGTTCGCACGGATTCGTTCTTGGTCACCCTGGGCGACGGGCGCGTGCTCTACACCGGCGGGATGAAGCCCGCGTTCCAGGACGCGAGCGGGACCATTCACCCTGCCGAGGCGCTCACGAATGGATTCGCCTACCGGCTTCGATCTCGACGAGACCGCCGTGGGCACCCGCATTGTGCATACCGAGCGCTTCCGCTTCTTCGCGCCGTGGCGCTGGGTGATGGATCCGTTCCTGCGTGAATGGCTGGCGAGGGACGTGCGCGAGGAGATGGGGCGGCTGAAGACGCTGATCGAGGCAGAGCACCTCGTGCGCCCGGCGCAGCGCGCGTCCCCGATGAACGACGTGAAACCGACTCGTTGACCGCAGGACTTCACGAACGAGAAGCTCGGAGGCCCGTGTCCACACCGCAACGGTCGCGGGCGCCCGCCGTCACGACGCGCCGCGAACCGCGACGGCGGCCGTTTCGACGAGCTCAGTAGGGTACAGCTATACGGTAGGATGCCTTGCTTGGTGCTACGTCGCGGTGATTTCAGGCGTGGAAGACCTTCCTCATCGCAAAGGCACGTCCCGCCAATGAATTCATACAGTCGGGCTGAACGATCCAGAAGCGGCCATGTGAACGTTGACTTTGTGAAACCGCGTTTGCTTGTCCTATCCGTTTGCGTCACTGCAATCTCGACGCGCGAGCGCCGAGGTGGCCGCTGCGGTTCGGAGGAGCAAAGATGAACCTTTCTCACATTTGGGTGGTGGGCGTCGCAGTGGGCGTCTCGCTGGCTTTCGGAGCAGGCTGCTCCGGAACCGGCGATGACGGCGGAGCCGGAACGAGCAGCAGCGGCACGGTCAGTCCTCCAGGTTCGGGCGGCGTCACATCCGGCGGAGGAGCGGGCACCGGCGGAGGAGCAGGCTCCGGCGGGGGTGAGGTCGGCGGCAATGGCGCAGGCGGAAGCGGAAGTGCAACCAGCGCGGGCGGCAGTACCGCGGATGGCGGGGCTACCTCGGGTTCGGGCGGTGAGACGGGTGAAGGCTCCGGCGGGGCCGCGCCCATCGATTGCGATTCCGATGGGGCAGTGATCACCTACCCTACCCTCCCCGGCGCCCCTGAGAGCCCGCTCTATACGGTGACGGCCAACGGGGCGACGCAATTCGTCGAAAAGATGACCAAGTTTGGCCAGGAGATGCAGGTGCACTACGCCCACTTCGGCGTGGCGAGCGGCTGCAAGGCGACCGTCGCCGTCACGGTGAACGGCGGCTTCAACTCCTACACCTTGAGCCCGAAGAGCCGAATGCTGTCGGCGACCAAGAGCGGTGACACGCTCACCTTCGACAGCGGGCCCAACTACTTGATTCTGCAGATCGCCTCGAAGGAATTGCTGTTCATCCTGATTGACGACCAGGAGGTCGATCCGCCGAAGCTGGGCGATGCCGACGTGAAGAACCTCGCAGACTACGACGTGGACAACACGGGCGCTGCGCTCGTCACCTCCAAGGTGCAGTCCGCCATCGACGCTACCGCCGGATCCGCGCAGAACATCCTGTACGTGCCTCCCGGACGCTACAAGACCGGGGAGCTGTGGCTGAAGAGCGACATGACATTGTATCTGGCGGCCGGCGCCATCCTGGACGGCTCGACCAGCACGGGCGACTACAATCGCACGGGCGCACCGGCCGTCGAGAACACTTCCCACGGCGTGGTTCACATGAACAAGGTGAGCAACACGAAGATCCTCGGTCGGGGAGTGATCGACGGCAACGGTTCGAGGATCCGCGGCACCGACAACGATACACCCTCTTTCAAGATCAACACCCTCCGGATCGACGACAGCACGGACGTGCTGGTCGACGGCATCGTCGTGCGCGATCCAGTCTTCTGGAACACGCTGATCTTCGACAGCGACAGGGTGACCATCCAGAACTTCAAGGTGATCAATCGCCGTCCCACCACGACAGCCTACAACCAAACCGACGGGGTGGATTTCGACTGCTCCACGAACGGCAAGCTCTACAATGCCTTCATCTACAGCGGCGACGACAGCATGTCGCCGAAGCGCGAGGAAGAAGGCAAGCTGGACACCAAGGGCATCCTCTATGAGAAGGTGGTCGCCTACAGCAACTCAGCGGCGACGAAGATCGGGACCAAGACCTACGGTCAGCTGATCGAGGATATCACCTTCAAAGACATCGATGTCGTCAAGGCCGGCCGGGCCCTCGGGATCAACGCGGACGACACCGCTGTCATCCAGAACATCACCTGGCAGGACGTCAGGATTGAGACGGTCGACGACAAGATCATCGACTTCGAAGAAGATGCGACGGCGACCTGGCGCAACGCTCCCAACCGGGCCACGGTCAAGGAAGTGTTCATCAACAATGTCGCCTCTGCCGTGAACAAACAGATCTACATTCACGGCAAGTCGAGCACCGTGAACTTCAATGGGATTCACTTCGACAATTTCACCATCCAGGGCAACAAGGTCACGAGTCGAAACGGCTGGAACGTGAACCAGTACGTGTCCAACATCACGTTCAAGTGACAAACGCCGAAAGCCAGCTCCTCCTGGGTTGGCTTTCCCAGACACTCGTTGCGTGGGCAGGCAGCGCCTGTTGCTCGCGCGGGCCAGGTGCTCGGGGACGCCGCGTAGCCGCAAGAACATCCCGGGCCAGGCCAACTCCCGGAGGGCGATGTGTGCCCGCAGCACGCCGATGCGCCCCTTTGCACGCTCTGCGCCGCACGGGGCCCGCTGTTTCGACCCATCCATGGGCACGCCGAAGGACCGTCGTGCCCGTAGGGGCGATCTCGCGCAATGCGTGAACCTACCACGAACAAGATTGGATTCTCCTTCCAACCCTCGGCAAATTGGTCGCACGGGCCGGCCAGGGCCGGGGCCAGCCCTCTTCGATGTACGGACTCTCTCCTCTCCACAGCATCTGGCATACCGGGCGCGTCGGGGTCGGCAGCGACCGGGACGCCGAGATGAAGGCCCGCCCCGGTGCGGCGCACCCACCTCCCCTCTCTCGTCTTCCACTCGGCGTCACGAGGCCTTTGAGCGCCCGGAACGGCGCCTCGCGTGTAGGCACAGGTGCGTCCACAGGACGCCTCATCTGAAGGGCTGCCACGAACTACGATGGTTGATATAGCTCATGGCTTGGACATGCCCCTCACCACGCGCCCTCGGCTTCGACCCATCATCGCGCTCGCGGCGCTCGCGGCGCTCGCGGCGCTCGCCTGCCAGGAGGTGCCGCGCGCTGCCCCAGGAGCTCGCGGGCCCACCGCGCCAGCTCGCACCGAGCCGGCGCCGGCCGCGCCGATCGCGGCGGAGACCGCCGAGCCGGCGCCGGAGCCCGCGTCGCTGCCCCCGGTCTCCCCAGGGCTCGAGCTGCAGGACGAGCCTTATGCAGAGGCGCGCGCGAAGTTCAAGACCAAGCTCATCTCCACGGATCCGGCACCTCAGAGCTACCAGAACGTCCCGCCGCCCCCGGGCGCGCGCGAGATATCATATCTCTCCGGCGGCCTCAAGCTCAAGGCATGGGTCAGCGAGCCCCCGGCCGACGGACGCCGCCTGCCCGCGGTCCTGTTCCTGCATGGTGGGTTCGCCTTCGCCCTCGATGACTGGGAGATGGCGGCGCCCTATCGCGACGCGGGCTTCGTCGTCCTCATGCCCATGCTCCGAGGAGAGAACGGCCTCCCCGGCGGGTTCTCGATGTTCTTCCACGAGGTCGACGACGTGCTCGCCGCCGCCGACGCCCTGGCCAGGCTGCCCCATGTGCAACCCGATCGCCTCCATGTCGCAGGCCATAGCGTGGGAGGGACACTCACCCTCCTCGCAGCGATGGGATCCGACCGGTTTCGCGCCGCCGCGTCGTTCTCCGGGTCGCCCAACCAGATCGACTGGTCCTCGGGTCAAACCAGGCTCATCCCTTTCAGCCCGTACGACATACGGGAGTTCCAGATCCGCTCGCCGGTTGCCTATGCGACGAGCTTTCGGTGCCCGGTGCGGCTGTACCACGGGCTGTCCGGCGGGGAGCACTTCTTCGGCCCCGCGAGCCAGCGGCTCGCCCTCCTGGCGCAGCGCAGCGGGCTCGACGTCAAGGTGGTGCCGGTCGCAGGGGATCATTCCACCTCCGTCCCGGAGGCGATGAGGCAAAGCATCGAGTTCTTTCGCGCGCAGCAGTGACACCACCGGGACGCCGGCGTCCGGGAGGTCATCCCCCAGGATGCCATCGCGATCGAGCCTCCGATGTTTCGTCCCCGATTCCAGCCATGCGCCGGCGGCGTGACGCTCAGTCGTCCGCGCCCCTGCCGCGCAGCACGCGGGCGAAGAGCGATCGCAGCGTCCCTATCCCGAGGAGGCGGACGAAGCCGAGCGTCCCGGCCACCGCGGAGAGGACGAGGAGCCACAGCGGCCCATGGAAGAGGCACGCTCTCCAGAGTGGCCATGCCCCCGGCATCGCGAGCCGCGCGAGCTCGAAATCGAAGGCGGGCAGCGTCTCCCGCTGAAAGATCCCGATCACCAGGCCGACCGGCGTGAGGACCAGCGTCAAGAACGCGAGCACCTGGTTCAGGAGATCCGCCCGCCGGTCCGAGAGGTACTCGTCGATCTCGGTGATCTCCGCCTTCACCTCGTCGAAGAGACCCCCGATGTCGAGCGCCGCGCGCAGGCCGCAGTAGAACCGATCGTGCCGCTCCTCCGAGCTGATGTGGCCGACGCTGAACCTCGCGGTGTACTGGAGCAGCGACAGCCGCATCCGACCGAAGACGCGCGCGTCGGGACGGCTCGAGAGGCGGGCGCACTGGCTCGACAGGTTCAAGAGGAAGAGCCGCTCGTGCTCGACCAGGATCCATTTGTACACATATCGTTCGAGCACGGCCATGTCGAACTGCCCGAGCTGTCCTGGCGGGTCGAGCGGCCAGAGCAGCCATGTCACCCCGATGGGCGAGAACAGGCAGAGCTCCCGCGCGGAGGGCTCCCACATCGCCTTGTGCCCCTCGATGCGGCAGTCCTCCTGCGAGGGCTCGATCGGCTGATCGCTGCCGTGCGAGAGCCGCAGGCGGTAGCGATCCGCCGGGCCCGGCATCGCCTCCGTGAAGAGGACGTTCACGGCCATGGGGTTTGGCCAGCTGCCGATCGGCGCCTCGACGGGCAGGCCTGGCACGAGCAGCGTGAGCCAGTCCCGCAGCGTCGTGCCCTTGATCGCGGCCTTCTCCGCCATGGCGACGAGCGGGTGCGGCCGCGTCTCGCCGTCTCGCCCCGCCTTCCGCCGGGGCATGCGCTCCGGCAAGAGGTGGTTGTACCCCCGCCGCACGACCGCCGTGTAGAAGTCCTGGAACGCGCCCAGCGTGAGCGTCGTCGGGCGCACGCCGAGCACCACGAAGACATGGCCTGTCTCGATCACGTAGAGCCGCGGTGGGACCACGACCTTGAACGGCATGCCCGGATCGCTGCCCCTCTCGGACGGCTTCTTCTGGACCGGAGCCCTCGATTCGTCCCCGTCCGCTTCATCCGCGGAGGCAGGCGCGGCGGCCCTCCGCGGCTTCGGCGGGCGCTCGAAGACCCAGCGCGCGCGTGGGTCGAACAGGTTGCCGAGCGGGGCTGTGGGCTCGTAGGCGCGGAGGAGGCGACCGCCCTGCACCTGGACGTTCAGGTGCGGGAGCAGCGTGGGATCGTCGATGCGCTTCGGGCGAAAGTTGCCTTCTGCGAGGAGTCGGCGCTCGAACGCCTCGAGATCGAAGGCGCCCTGCTCGCTGTCGGGGTGCCGGTAGGAGACGATGAGGAACAGCGTCGACCGCTGTCCGATGGGAGCCTCGCCGGCGGTGAGGGGCGCCTCGTCGAGCGGCTCAGCGGAGAGCATGGCCCTTCGCAAGGACACGGCGCATCGCGCCGGATCCCGCCGGACGCCCCTCGAGATCGGGCACACCGATCCACGCGCGGCAGGCGGAAGATGGAGCCGCGCGCGGGGTCCGGGCGCACGTGGACATGAAAGCCTTCATTCGAGGCGAATACTACGTGCCGTTGGCCTGCGGAGCACAGATTTCGGCTGGCCGACGTGTTCTACCACAGGACCCTCCCTCACCCGGGGATGACCCTGTACCAGGGACGACCGCGCGGACACGCGCAGTCCCGCCATCTGCGCGTCCCGAGCGACCGCCGCCCCCCGCGCGGTCCAGCGGAGCGCTGGACGGGGACTCTGCTGGTTCTGGCGCACTCGACAGGGACAGCCGTGGACGAGCGCTCATGCGGCGGCGTGCGTGCTGGGCATCGCGCGCGGCGAGCTCGATCCACACCGGGCTGCGCAACTGGCAGAACCTCCAGGAACAGGGGCGCTTGCAGACGTTCTACCACGCCTTCGTAGAGGGCTACGAGGAGGACTTCACCGGCACCGAGACCTTGAAGAGCGTGCTCGGCGTGAAAGATCTCGCCGCATTCCAGGCGCGCGGGGAGAGAGAGGTCCTCACGCTCCCCGACCCTTGACTCGAGCGTCTGCGGCCCCCCGATGCGCCCCTTGACGTGCGCTGCGCCGCGCGGGCCCGCTCTTTCGACCCATGAACGAGGCGTCAGGCGAACCAGGGTCAGGTTGCCCCAACCACGGGGTCGCCGCCTGCGTTATGCGCTACGGCCGCGAGCGGACGCAGAGGACGTGCAGCATGCTCTTCAGGGTAAAACTTGCCGTGGCCGCGGTCGCCTCGGCGGTACCGGTGGCAAAGTCGAGCATCCAAGCCGAATTCGAGTCGGTGGCCTCGAGCGACGAGGTCCAGAAGATGATATGCCCGGATACCGCTGCTGGAAAGCTGGGGAAGGCGCTTTGGTCGATCCATGGACCATTTGGCTTTGAGTCGAAGATGAGAGTATGCAGCTCCTTCAAACTGGGAACTCGAAAACCACCCCCATCCAATTGCAACCCTGCACACATCGAAGCGGCATCAGCGTAAGTTTGCTTGCTCGTTGCTCGCGTCCAAGTGAGGCCGGTGCCCAAGTCCCGCGCCAAGTCAGGTGTGAGCTCGTAGCGACTGCCGTCGCTGTCGGGGACCCCTCCCCCGCGAACGCACCGCACCCTGTCCGGGCCCGCGCTGGTGGGCGATCGCACACGAAGGCCTCCATCGCTGCCAAGGCGAAAGAGCCGCTCAGGGTTTCCCGACCGCTTTTCCCGGCCGAAGCCGACGCCGTCGGTTGGCCAGCCTCGGGTGCGGAGCCGGCGGGATGAAGATGGGGTCTCACCGTCGAGACCATTCCCCGTCGCAGAAATTGCGTGCGGCTGGTAGAAACGAGTGATGGCTGCGCTTCGATCGGATTTTCGAAGAATTGACGTCCGACGAGCAGGAGGCAATTCCAATCGATTGGCGTGTGCGGTGGGCGAGCGCCTCCTGTCGCGAGACAACCATCCGCTGAAGCACAGAGAGCTGAAGTTCACCGGCGGAGCGTGGGCCGACTTCGAGCTCTTCTCGGTTCGCTGAAGCCAGCCACCTCGGCTGGGGTCGCGTGGGTCAGCTCAGGGCCGCGGTGAGCTTGGCTAGCTGTGCAACGCCCTCCTGGAGCGTGATCGCCCGCGTGCCGAAGCGTCCGGTGTAACTCGAGTCGTCCACGAGGTAAGGTTGTTCCCATTGTGGCAGCATCTCCACGATGCCGCCCGCCGACCTGGACAACAGGCCTGCCACGCGCAGGAGCCAGCGTTTGGCCACGATCGGGCGCACCGCCACGTGCATGGCATGGGCCACCGCTTGCACGAGCTCGCGCTGGCTCACGTGGATGACCGGCGCATGAAACACCCTGCCCTCCACATCGTCGCCCGCGAACGCCAGCTTGATGAGGCCGTTCACCACGTCGTCGCGATGCGTGAAGGCGTGCGGCGCGTCGGGGTCGCCGATCAGCATCGGGCGCTTCCCGTTCTTGAGCCCGCGCAGGCCGTCGCGCGTGAGCAGGGCGCTTTTGAGATCGGGCCCCCAGAAGTCGCTGGCGCGGAAGATCACGGCGCGCAAGATGCCCGCGCGCTGCGCTGCCGTGTACAGGTCGGCGATCTGCATGCGGATCTTACCCTTCTCGGTCTCGGCCGCATGGCGCGTGTCGGGCGAGAGCGGGCCCTCGCGCAAGGTGTACAGGTAGAGCGCGTCGAGCAGCACCAGGCGCACACCGGCGCGGCTCGCACCCGCGATCAGGCCACGGTGGAGCGGAGGCAAGGTCTCGGCCCAGACGTCGGCGTCGTAGGTGGCGGGATTGACCGCGGCGATCATGGCGTGCGCACCACGCGCGATCTCCGCGAGCGCCTCGCCATCGCGAGCGTCGACCGAACGGTGCTCCACGCCCATGGGCATGGAAGCGGGCTTCGTGCGGCTGCACCACGTGACCCGGTGGCCATCTGCGGCCAGTTGCTCCACCAGGGGCGTGCCGATCTGGCCAGCGCCGACCACCACGATGTGCCTGGGGCTCTCCGTTTCTCTGCGCTTCGACATGGGAACCTCTCCTCGGTCCTCAACATGTCCTGCTCTCGAGCATGCCGACAATCGATTGTCGGCCTATCATGTATGCTTACAAAGCATGGATGCCCCCGTCGACCTCTTGCCTGCCCTGCTCGCCCTGCTCGAGACCGAGAGCGTCACGCTGGCCGCTCGCCGCATGCGCGTCGGCCAGCCCGCCATGAGTCGCACGCTCGAGAAGCTGCGCCAGGCCACGGGCGACGAGCTGCTCGTGCGCACGGGCAGAAAGCTCGTGCGCACCCGGCGGGCCAGCGAGATCTTGCCCGAGGCGCGCTCGCTCCTTTCGGGCGCCCAGCGCGTGCTCGGTCCACCCAGCGCGTTCGTTCCGCACACGGCCCAGGGCGTGGTCACGTTCGCGCTCGGCGACGACATGCAGGCCGTCCTGGCGAGCCATTTGCTCGAGCGCATGCGCGCGGCGGCGCCCGGGCTCGACATCCGCGTGCGTCCGCTGGTGCTCGAGAGCGCGCACGAGGCCGTGCGCGGCGTGGTCGATCTGGCGGTGATGCCCGACCTGCGGGGGCAGGTTCGCATTCCCATGCTCGACGAGCTGGTGGTAAGCGCGCAGTACACGCGCCGCTTCGTCACGGTCACACGCAAGCGTAAGAAGCTCACGCTCGAAGCGTTCCTCGCGGCCGAGCACGCGCTGGTGTCGCCAGGCGGCGAAGAGGGCGGCTACGTCGACGACGCGCTGCGCGCCCTGGGCAAGCGCCGGCGCGTGGCGGTGACGGTGCCGGGCTTTCAGGCAGCCATCACGCTCGTGCGTGAGCTGGATCTGGTCGCCACGCTGCCCGACGACATCGTGCGCGTGCTCGCTCCCCGTCTGCACCGTCAGGCCTGTCCCGTGAGCACGCCCGAGCTGCCCATGTGCGTGGCCTGGGCCCGGCGCTTCAACCAGGACGCGCGTCACCGCTGGCTGCGCGAGCTGGTGAGCGAGGTGGTGCGCGAGCTCGGCCGCGGCTTTCCCGGGCGCGCGGAGTGACGAGCGAGCGGCTTCGAACGGCGCCCCGCGGCGGGAGGTGCTACCCCCTCGCCCCACCGTGAGCCACCGCGTTCCGCAAGAGCAGCCCCCCGCCCCGCCCTCCCCCGGCGGCCGGACCTCGTCCCCGCCCGCGTCGGGGGGCCCGGTCCGCTTTCCCGAGGAGCTGCCCATCTCGGCGCGGGTGCGCGACATCGCCCGGGCCATCGAGGCGCACCAGGTCGTGATCGTCGCGGGCGAGACCGGCTCGGGCAAGACCACGCAGCTCCCCAAGATCTGCCTGGCCATGGGCCGCGGCCTCTCCGCGCGGATCGGCGTCACCCAGCCGCGCCGCATCGCCGCCACCAGCGTCGCGGCCCGCGTCGCCAAGGAGCTCGGCGTCGAGCTCGGCAAGGAGGTCGGCTACAAGATCCGCTTCTCGGACAGGACGAGCCCGGCCACCTACGTCAAGTACATGACCGACGGCATCGTCCTCGCCGAGATCCAGGGCGATCCGCGGCTCTCGGGCTACGACACGCTCATCATCGACGAGGCCCACGAGCGCAGCCTCAACATCGACTTCCTGCTCGGCTACCTCAAGCGCCTGCTGCCGAGGCGCCCGGATCTGCGCGTCATCGTCAGCTCCGCGACGCTCGAGACCGACCGGTTCGCGGCCTACTTCGACGGCGCCCCGGTCATCGAGGTCTCCGGCCGCACGTACCCCGTGGAGGTCATCCACCGCCGCCCGGAGAGCGGAGAGGCCGAGGTCGCCGACGCCGTCGCCGCCACGGTCGAGGAGATCACCTCGATCGATCCGCGCGGGGACATCCTCGTCTTCCTCCCCGGAGAGCGGGAGATCCACGACACCATGGCCGAGCTCACGCGCCACGGCCTGCCGCACACGACGCTGCTGCCGCTCTACGGGCGGCTCCCTCAGGGCGACCAGCAGCGCGTGTTCCAGTCCTTGCCGGGGCGGCGGATCGTGCTCGCGACCAACGTCGCGGAGACGTCGCTCACCATCCCGGGCATCGTGTACGTCATCGACTCCGGGCTCGCCCGCGTCAACCGCTACAGCCCGCGCACGGGCGTCACCCAGCTCCAGATCGAGGCCATCTCCCGCGCGAGCGCCGATCAGCGCAAGGGGCGCGCGGGCCGCGTGCAGAGCGGCGTGTGCTTCCGGCTCTACGACGAGCAGGACGACAGGTCGCGGCCCGCGTACACCGATCCGGAGATCCTGCGCGTCGGCCTCTCGGGCGTCATCCTCCAGATGAAGGCGCTCGGGCTCGGCGCCATCGAGGATTTCCCCTTCCTCGACGCGCCGTCGAAGCGCGCCGTGGACGAGGGCTACCGGGTCCTCGAGGAGCTCGGCGCGCTCGACGGCGCGGGCGAGCTCACGGACATCGGCAGGAAGCTCGCGCGGCTGCCGCTCGACCCGCGGCTCGGCCGGATGGTCCTGGGCGGCGAGAGCGAGGGGGCGCTCGCCGAGGTGCTGATCATCGCCGCGGCGCTCGGCGTGCAAGATCCGCGGGAGCGGCCGCTCGCCGCCCAGAAGCAGGCCGACGACGCGCACAGGAAGTTCAAGGACGAGGCCTCCGATTTCGTGGGGCTCCTGAAGCTGTGGAGCTTCTACCAGGACGCGCAGGGCCGGCTGACCCAGAACCAGCTCAGGAAGGCCTGCCGCGACCATTTCGTCTCGTACCTCCGCATGCGCGAGTGGGCCGACGTGCACCGGCAGATCAGCCGGATCACGAAGGAGATGGGGTTCTCGCCGAACGACGCGCCCGCGAAGGGCGACGCCATCCACCGCGCGCTCCTGCCCGGTCTGCTGAGCCGCATCGGCATGTGGAACCAGGAGAACAAGGTGTACCTGGGCGCCCGGCAGACGCGCTTCCAGCTCCACCCGTCGTCGGGCCTCGCGAAGAAGCCGCCCGCGTGGATCATGGCCGCCGAGCTGGTCGAGACGTCGCAGCTCTTCGCCCGGATGGCGGCGGCCCTCGATCCCGCGTGGATCGAGGCCGCGTCCGGGCCGCTCTGCAAGCGCAGCCACAGCGACCCGCACTGGGCCGCGAAGCCGGCGGCGGTGATGGCCCGGGAGCAGGTGACGCTGTACGGGCTGCCGATCGCGCGGGATCGACGGGTCGACTTCGGGGCGATCGACCCGAAGTCCGCGCGCCAGATCTTCCTCGTCCACGCGCTGGTCCGGCAGGAGTACGCGACGCGCGCGCCGTTCATGGAGGCGAACCGGCGGCTCTTCGAGGAGGTCAGCCGGCTGCGCGACAAGGCGAGGAGGAGCGAGATGCTGGCCGACGAGCACGCGCTCGAGCTCTTCTTCGACCGGCGTGTGCCCGAGGGCGTCTACAACGGCAAGACGTTCGAGGCGTGGCGGAAGGAGGCCGAGGCGGAGGACCCGCGGGCGCTCCACCTGTCGCTCGCCGACGTGCTGCTCGACGAGGCCGCGGAGCTCACGCCCGAGCGCTTCCCCGATGCGCTCGATCTCTACGGCGCCGCCGTGCCGCTCTCCTACCGCTTCGATCCGGGCGAGGACGACGACGGCATCTCCCTCTCGCTGCCGCTCGTGCTCCTGCCCCAGGCCGATCCCGACGAGCTCGAGTGGATGATCCCCGGGTGGCACGCCGAGAAGATCGCGCAGCTGCTCGAGTCGCTGCCGAAATCGCTCCGCAAGGCGCTCGTCCCGCTCGCCCCCCTCCGCGAGGTCGCCCGGGAGATCGCGGCGGAGCTGCGGCCGTTCCAGGGCCCGCTGCGGGCCGCGCTCGCGCGCGCGGTCGAGGACCGCACCGCCGAGCGCGTGCCCGAAGGCGCGTTCCGGCCCCAGGATCTGCCGCCGTACCTGCGCTTCTATTTCCGCGTGCTCGACGAGGACGGCCGGGTGATCGGCGAGGGGCGCGAGCTCCGCGAGCTCAAGGAGCGGCTGTCCGGCCGGGCGCGCGAGGCCTGGGCGAGGGTCGGCAAGGCGGGCCTGGAGCGGGAGGGGCTCACGTCGTTCAGCGTCGAGGCGCTGCCCGAGCGCGTCCAGGTCGACGCCGGGCGCCACAAGGTGTTCGGCTACCCGGCGCTCGTCGACGGCGAGACGTCCGTGTCGGTGCGCGTGCTCGCCTCGAGGGCCGCGGCGGCCGAGGCGACGCGCGCCGGGCTGCGGCGGCTCCTCTTGCTGCAGCTCGGGGGCAAGATGAGCCAGCTCGAGCAGCCGCTGCGGAGCGCCGTGGCCGTGAGCGGCCTCGCCGCCAAGGTGGCCCCGGGCGAGCCGGGCCTCGCCCGGCAGATCGCGCTGCGCGCGCTCGACGAGGCGTTCCAGCTCGGCGATCCCGGCGCCTTTCCGAGGACGAAGGCCGCGTTCCAGGCGCGCCTCGACAAGGGCCGCGGGTCGCTGCAGGGCGTGCTCGGGAAGCTCGCGGGGCTCGCGCGGGAGATCGGCGTCGAGCTCGACCGCGTGCAGGCGATGCTCCGGTCGATGACGGGCAAGCCGGGCGCATCGAGGCCGGCGCTCGACGACGTGCGCACGCAGGTCGACTTCCTGCTGCCGGTCGGGCTCTTCTCGCGCGCCCCGGTCGACCGGCTCGCGCACCTGCCCCGGTACCTGCGCGCCGCGCAGATCCGGCTCGAGCGGCTGCCCAACGGGCCGCAGAAGGACCAGAGCAAGGCCGCGCAGGTGCTGCCTTTCTGGCAGGACTACCTCAAGCACCAGCAGGGGCTGCGCGACAAGGGGGTGCCCGCGGAAGAGCTGGAGTCGTTCCGCTGGCTGATCGAGGAGCTCAGGGTGTCGCTCTTCGCGCCCGAGCTGAAGGCGGCCGTCCCTGTCTCGCCGCAGCGGCTCACGGAGCAGTGGAAGCGGCTGCTGGGATAGCCGCGCAGGGACGCGCTCGACGCATAGGATACCGATCACGTTGTTCGAGCGGCCAATGCCGTCCCGATTGCCCGAGCGGCTGCGGCGACGAGCGTAGCCGGACATCCGTCGCGGTCAGCCGTCTGCTGAGCCACCATGCAAATGGCGCGCACGGCGCTCCCGCGCCTCGCCGATCCCGGCTATCCTCCGCGGCCATGCAACCCTGGTCGATCGAATGGAAAGGCGCCCTCCGCGAGCACGTGTTTTCGAGCAAAGCGCTCGAGGGCAACCCGCTCGGCGATCCCAGCCAGCGGCCGCTCTGGGTCTATCTACCGCCCGGCTACGACGGCGCGCCGGACCGCCGGTATCCGTCCGTGTACGTCCTCCAGGGTCTGACCGGCCAGCTCGACATGTGGAGGAACCGCCAGCCGTTCCGCAAGACCTTCCCCGAGCTCGTGGACGAGCTCTTCGCCGGAGGCGGCGCGCCGCCGTGCATCGTTGTCTGGGTCGACTGCTGGACGAGCCTCGGCGGCAGTCAGTTCCTCGACTCGCCGGCCACGGGCCGGTACCACACGTACCTTTGCGACGAGATCGTCCCGTGGGTCGACAGCGTCTATCGCACGCTGGCGAGCCGCGAGCACCGAGGCGTCGCGGGCAAGTCGAGCGGCGGTTACGGGGCCATGGTCACCCCCATGCTGCGCCCCGATCTCTTTGGCGGCCTCGCCACGCACGCGGGCGACGCGCTGTTCGAGGCCTGCTATCTGCCAGAGTTCCGGAGCGTCGCGCGCGCGCTGCGCGATCACTACCAGGGTTCGTACGAGCGCTTCTGGGCCGATTTCCGCGGCCGGCCTGCGTTGGCGAAGGACTCCGACGCGGAGCTCCTCGACACGTACTGCATGGCCGCGTGTTACTCGGCCGATCCGGACGGCACCGTGCGCCTGCCGCTCGATACGAGCACGGGCGCGCTGATCCCGGAGGTCTGGGAGCGCTGGCTGGCCTGGGATCCGGTCCGTATGGCGCTGAGGCACGCTGACGCCCTGCGGAGCATGAAGGCCATCTACATCGACTCGGGCACGCGCGACGAGTACTACCTCGATCTGGGCGCCGAGGCGTTCCGCCGAGCGCTCGCCAGCATCGGCGTGAACCAGGTGCGCTTCGAGCTGTTCGACGGGACGCACAAGGCCATCGAGTACAGGTATCCGCTCGCCCTGGCCTACCTCGCCGAGCGGCTCTCGCCCTGACCCGGCGGGCCGGGGCTTGACAGTTGGGTCCGGGTTGGGGCCAGGCGCGAGCGCGACCGGCCCCGCGCCCCCGCAGCGACGCTATCTCCCGGAGAACGGCCCCGGCCAGGAAGTACAGTTCTGCAGGCACCTCCAGTAGCGCTGGTAGCACGCGAACGGCGGAGCAAACCGGTACGCCAAGCAGAATTGAAGCCCGCTGAAGCACCTCCGCCGGCAAACCCACGAGAGGGCCTCGCTGGAGCTGCCGATGGTCTCGGAGTCCGTCTCCGCGGCAGCCCAGGGCTGAGCATCCCCCGCGGCTCCACCCGACGCCGCTTCCTCTGCGCTGGCCGGACCCGCTGCGCCAGAGAAGGCCGCCAGCACGCCGAATGCGAGGATTGCCTGAATTCTTCTCGTCGACTTCATGATCGCCCCCTCCACGTTGAATCCGGCGCAGGCGATGAACGATCGGAATCGCGCATTGCTTATGCCCGCACGACATGTTGTGCGGGCCTCATGGGATGTCCACCCGGCCGGGCGAGGCGGCGCGCTGTCGCTCTTCTTCGCGTCTTCGCGTCGGTTTCGCGTCGGTTTCGCGTCGGTGCTGGCGGCAGGTCCCCGAGATTCAGCACCGAGAAGGTCGGCCGGGTGCGGACCTGCAAGCTCGGCCCTCGTCCGCTCGAAGCAGAGATGGCGTGGCTCGAGAGCTACCGACAGATGTGGGCCACGCGCTTCGAGGAGCTGGACGCGGTCATCGACGAGCTGAAACGCAAGGAGAACACGCATGGACGCAAGAAGTGAGCGTGAGGCAAGACGAGGTGCTGGTCGAGCTGTTCCACGACGCCATGGACATCGTGACCATGAGCGCGAAGAAGCTGTCGCTGCCCTAGGCGCACGCCCGCCTGCGCGCCGGGCCCCTGGTCTACGCCGGGCGCGCCGACGATCGGGTATTTCCTTAAGACGTACGCCCGCTTGGCCGCGACGCGCGCCCCAATGAGCACTGGACGCAGCGCTCGCCTCGCTGGCAGGCTGCGCGCCGGCGAGGCGCCTCGTCCGGGTCCGCGGTGAGCGATGCAGGCAGGTGACATCATCGACGGCCGGTTCTGCATCGAGCACCTCGCGGCCTCGGGCGGGATGGGGGCCGTCTACCGGGCCCGCGATCAGGAGACCGGCGAGGCGGTCGCGATCAAGCTCCTGACCACCGAGAGCGCCCAGCACCTCGTCCGCTTCGCGCGCGAGGCCCAGATGCTCGCGGCCGCCCGGGTGCCCGGCGTCGTGCGCTACGTCGCGCACGGCGCCACCGCGTGGGGGCAGCCGTTCCTCGCCATGCAGTGGCTCGACGGCGAGACGCTCTCCGACCGGCTCACCCGCCAGGGCCTCACCCTCGAGGAGACCCTGGAGCTCGGCGTGCACGTCGCGAGGGCGCTCGGCGCCATCCACAGGCTGGGCCTCGTCCACCGCGACCTGAAGCCGAGCAACCTGCTGCTCGAGGGCGGCTCGCTCGAGCGCGTGCACCTCATCGATTTCGGCCTCGCCCGCGCCGTCGCCGACGAGCCGCTCACGGCCGCCGGGCTCGTCCTGGGCACGCCCGGGTACATGGCCCCCGAGCAGGCGCGCGGCGAGATCAGCGTCGACGCCCGCGCCGACGTGTTCGCCCTCGGCTGCATCCTCTACCGCTGCCTCACCGGCCGCGCCGCCTTCCAGGGCAACGCCGGGCTCGCCGTGCTGATGAAGGTCCTCCTCGAGGAGCCACCCCGCGCGCGTGACCTCCGGCCCGGCACCCCCGCCGCGCTCGACGATCTCGTCGCCCGCATGCTGGCGAAATCCCCGCTGGATCGGCCGGCCGACGGCGGCGCCGTGGCGGCCGAGCTCGCCACGATCGGCGCGCCCGAGAGCAGCGTCGGCGGGCCCCGCTCCTTCCCGCCGCGCGCCGTGGAGCTCACGACCGGCGAGCGACGCGTGACCTGCCTCGTGGTCACCCGGGAGCGCGCCATGAACGCATGCGCCGCGGCGGAGCCGCGCCGGGGCAACGGAGGCGCCGCGGCGGAGCCGCACCAGGACGACGCATGCGCCGCGGCGGAGCCGCGCCAGGCAGAGCTCTGGCAGCTGCACGACGTGGCCGAGCAGTACCGCGGCGAGCTCGAGCTCCTCGAGGGCCGCTCGCCGCTCATCGTGCTGTCCGGCGCGGGCGCGCCGACCGACCTCGCGGCGCGGGCCGCCCGGTGCGCGCTCGCGCTGCAGGAGCTGCTCGGCGGCGCGCCCGTCGCGCTCGCCACCGGCCGGGCGGAGCTCTCGGCGCGCGTGCCCGTCGGCGAGCTCATCGACCGCGCCTTCCAGATGCTCGCCGCCCACGACGACCGCTCCCTCCCCGCCGGCGTCCGCATCGACGAGGTGACAGCGGGCCTCATCGGTATGCGGTTCGACGTCACCGAGGACGCCGCGGGCCGCGTCCTGCACGGGGCGCGCGACGAGCGGACCGCGCAGCTGCTCGGCAAGCCGACCACCTACGTGGGCCGCGAGCGCGAGCTCGCCATGCTCGTGGCCGAGGTCGATCGCTGCATCGACGAGGGCGCCGCGGGCGCGGTGCTCGTGACGGCCGAGGCCGGGATGGGCAAGTCGCGCCTGCGAAAGGAGCTCATCCGCAAGCTCCGCGAGCGGGGAGACAGGATCGAGGTCTGGATCGGCCAGGGCGACCCCATGGGCGCCGGCGCGGCCTTCGGCCTGCTCGCGAGCGCGCTGCGGGACGCCCTCGGCGTCGCCGACGGCGAGCCCCTGGAGGCGCGGCAGCGCAAGGTCCGGAGCCGCGTGGAGCACTACGGGGGCACCGACGCGCCCCGCGTCGCGGCCTTCCTCGGCGAGCTCGTCGGCGCGCCGTTCCCCGACGAGCACGACGTGCAGCTCCGGCTCGCGCGGCGCGACGCCGTCCTGATGGGCGACCAGCTCCGCCACGCCTGGGAGGGCTTCCTCCGGGCGGCGTGCCGCGCGGGGCCCGTGCTCCTCGTGCTCGAGGATCTCCAGTGGGGCGACCTCCCCACCGTCACGATGGTCGACGAGGCGCTGCGCCAGCTCAAGGACATGCCGCTGCTCGTGCTGGCGCTGGGGCGTCCCGACGTGCGCCGGCTCTTCCCGAAGCTCTGGGAGGGCCGGCTGGCCCACGAGCTCCACCTCACGCCGCTCCCGCGCCGCGCGAGCGAGCGGCTCGTGCGCGAGGCGCTGGGCGCGCACGCGACGCACGACCTCGTGGGGAGGCTCGTCGAGCGCGCCGACGGCAACGCGTTCTTCCTCGAGGAGCAGATCCGCGCGGCCGCCGAGGGCAACAGCGAGGGCCAGCCGGAGACGGTGGTGGCCATGGTGCAGGCGCGGCTGGAGACGCTCGACGCCGAGGCGCGACGGCTCCTCAGAGCGGCGAGCATCTTCGGCGAGACGTTCAGGTCGAGCGCGGTCGCGGCGCTCCTCGGGAGCGCCGACATCGCGCAGGTCCTCGCGGAGCTGCTCCGGCGCGAGGTGATCGCGCGGCGGGGCGAGGGGCGGCCGCGGGACGACGCGGAGTACTGCTTCCGCCACGCGCTCGTCCGCGAGGCCGCCTACGGCATGCTGACGGCGCGCGACCTCCGCATCGGCCACGCGCTCGCCGGCAGCTTCCTCGAGGCGGCCGGCGAGGGTGATCCGAGGGCGCTCGCCGAGCACTTCGAGCGCGGCGAGGAGCCCGAGAAGGCCGCCGAGTGGTACCTGCGCGCCGCCGACAGCGCGCTCCGCGGCAACGACCTCGCCGAGGCGATCGCCTGCGCCGAGCGCGGCATCGCCTGCAGGCCGGATCCCGCCGCGGTGGGGGCGCTCCGCCTCGTCGAGGCCGAGGCGCTGCTCTGGCGCGGCGAGCCGGCCCTCGCGGAGCAGCGCGGGATCGAGGCGACGCGGCACCTCGTGCCGGGCTCGGTGGCGTGGTTCTCGGCGTTCACGCAGCTCGCGGGGGCGGGGCACAAGCAGGGCCACTACGAGCGCGTCGAGCGCTGGATGATGGTCGTCCTCGGCACCGAGCCGCTCGACGGCGCGCGCATCGCGAGGAACGCCTGCCTGCTCGAGGGGGCGATCGTGCTCCTGCTCGGCGGCCGCTACGCGTGCGTCGACGCGCTGATCGACGCGGTCGAGCGCGCGACGGAGGACGCGTCGGCCGCGGATCTCATGATCGAGGCGAAGCTCCTCTACCTGCACGGGCTGCTCCGGCAGCACAACGGCGATCCGAGCGCCTGCATCGCGAGCATGGGCGCGGCGCTCGCCGCGTTCGAGGACATCGGCGATCGCCGCGAGGCGTGCCGCGCGCGGCTCAACATGGGCCTCTGCTACGTCCAGTTCGGGTACTTCGAGGCGGCGGCGGGGGTGCTGCGCGCAGGGCTCGAGGAGGCGGAGCGGATGGCGCTCGACGACCGGGTCCCGAACGCGCTGCAGAACCTCGGCCTCGCGCTGGCCCACGCGGGCGAGGTCGACGCGGCGAGGGCGGCGCTGCGGAGCTCGATCGAGGCGCTCGAGCGCCGCGGCGACAGGCGGCGGGAGTGCGAGAGCCGGCTCCAGCTCGCGCGCGTCCTGCTCCTCGCGGGCGAGCCCGCGCTCGCCGAGGCGGAGGCGCAGGCGGCCGAGGCGCTCGCGCGGGGGGTGCCGGAGCGGCTCCCCGCGGCCATCGCGGCGCGCGCGCGCGCGCTGCTCGATCTCGGGCGCGCCGGCGAGGCGCTCGCCGCCACGACGCAGGCCCTGTCCCTGCTCGAGTCGGGCCGCCGTGACGAGGAGGGCCCGCTGGTGCGCCTGGTCCACGCCGAGGCGCTGGCCGCGACGGGCCAGATGGCCGAGGCCAAGGGCGCCATCGCCCTGGCCCGCAACGGCCTGCTCGTGCGGGCCGGGAGGATCGGCGATCCCGTCTGGCGCGAGCGCTTCTTGCGCGATGTCCCCGACAACGCGCGGATCCTGGAGCTCGCGCAAGGCTGGCTCGACGGAAACGGGCCCTGAAGCGTCAGCCGCCCTGTGGCGAGAGGCGATCACGGCGTCCGGCGGAGCCCACATGGCGGTGATTCCGGCCGTCGGGCGGGAGCATCTTTTTGTCACCCGGGACAGGAGACGTCGCAAGTAAGCTGAGCCTCTATCTCTGACCTCGTGTTCGAACACAGGGCGCCGTGCCGGGTCGATCAGGCGTGCGCGGAGGCCGCGGACTGCTTCTCAGGGCGGTGCGAGGAGGGCGCCGGGGGCAGCGCCGGCGCCGGGCGCGCGTGCGTGGCGGCGCGGTGCGACAACGGCGTGAAGGACGGCGACGAGACGGACACCGACTGCGGCGGCGGCGCCGCGCCGCGCGACGACAACCCGGCGTGTCCGCCGTGCAAGACCAGCAAGGGCTGCGCGGCGGGCTCGGATTGCGAGTCGTCGAGCTGCGTGAACGGCCAGTGTCTGGAGCCGACCTGCAGCGACAGTGTGAAGAACGGCCAGGAGACCGACGTCGATTGCGGCGGGATCTGCCCCGGCTGCCCGCCCGGCGACGCGTGCTCCAAATCGACCGACTGTATCGAGCTCGTCTGCCACGAGCAGGTCTGCCAGGCCGCGACCTGCAGCGACGGCGTGAAGAACGGCAAGGAGACCGACATCGACTGCGGCGGCACGGAGGGGTGCAGCACCCGGTGCCCGGCGGGGCAGCGTTGCAGCGGCAACGCCGACTGCGCGACGTCGATCTGCAACGCCACGAACCGCGTCTGCGCGTGCCCGGCGTGGATGGTGATCTCGCCCGTGAGCGGCGGCGGGAGCTACTGCATCGATCAATACGAGGTGACGAAGCAGGAGTACGATCTCTTCCTCCAGGCGAACCCGGTGCTCGCCGGCATGCCGGCGGAGTGCGCGGGGAACATCTACCGTCCCTCGGGCGGGTGGCCTTACACGGAGGGGCGAGTGCCCGTCACCTACGTCGACTGGTGCGATGCCTACGCGTACTGCTCCTACATGGGCAAACACCTCTGCGGCAGGATCGGCGGAGGCGCGAGCTCGCCAGCCGACTTCGCGAGCCCGACGCGGAGCGAGTGGTTCAACGCGTGCTCCGGCCAGGGCGTGAACGAATACCCGTACAGCGATCTCTATAGCAAGGCGACCTGCAAGGTGGAGGACCCGAGCGGCGAGTTCGCCAGGAAGCCCGTGCCCCCGAGCCCGATCCCGCCGATCTCGGCTTGCGAAGGCGGAATCACGGGCCTCTTTCATATGAGCGGCAACGTGGCGGAGTGGGAGAACTCCTGCGACGCGCAGGGCAACTGCCTCGTCCGCGGCGGCTCGCGGGCCTCGCAGCAGGACGACGATGACATCGCGCACGACACGCTGAAGGCGGCCAGGTGCGATGCGCTCCTGGACCAGGATCGCCTCACCCCGTCTGCGGACATCGGCTTCCGCTGCTGTCTCTGAGCGTTCGCGCCGGGTACGCGCCAGGCGGCGGCGCTCACCGGCGCCGCCGCCCGGCCGACGAGCTCACTGCGTCGGTTCGGGATCGCAGCCGTAGAGGACGTCGACCGCCGCCATGGCGTCGTCCTGGACCAGCCGGCACGCGTCGGGGCAGAGCGTGATCATGTCGTTCTCGATGTAGAAGGAGCCCGGGGCGCACGCCGCCGCGCTCGCCACCTGGGCGAACGATTGCGGCTCGCTCCCGTCGCCGGGCGTGTACTGGACGACCACGGTCGAGAGGTCGATGATCTCCCCAGGCGGCGAGTCCGGCACCGCGAACTCGCACGCGACCACCGCGCCCGTGATGACGCCCTCCGCGATCGCCTGGAACACAACGTCATAAGACTCCGTCTGGCAGAGCGGGAACCTGAGTCCGCCCGTCCTCTTGCTGAGCGTCTGGTAGCCCGTGCCCGGCTCCACGGCGGTGCCGCACGTCTCCTCGACCACGTCCGCGTCGGGCGCGTAGGCGTCCGTGGGAACCGTGTTCTCGTGGAGCCCGACGATGCTGTGAAAGACGTAGTTGGGCGCGGTCGCGTCGCCGAAGACCGCCGGATCCAGGCCGAACAGCAGCTCCTCGAAGTCCGTGGCGACCTCCTCCCAGGGCTGCCGCGTGTCGTCGATATAGATGTTGCGCTCGAGGTGCGTCGACTGGCAGCCCACGTGGTCGTCGGTGATCACGGTGATCACCTTGAACGAGTCCTCGCGCACCCACTCCGACCACCCGGACGGCGCCACGCCGTGCTCGTCGGGCAGGCCGCCGTTGTAGCTCCCGAGGAGCACGCAGAGCGCGTCGTTGCTCCTGATCTCGTGGCTGTAATGGTAGAAGACGGGCGGGTTGTTCCCCGGCGCCTCGGGGACGGGGGAGCAGCTCTCGGTGCTGAGCGGGGCGCCGACGCAGATCGAGTCGTCTTCCTCCGCCGTGCCGTGCGCGGAGATCATGATGACGCGGTAATCGATGCCGCTCTCGCCGATGATCGAGGCGAAGCTCTCATTGATGTTGTTCTGTACGCTGATGATCTCGTTCGCCATGCTGGGCGAGTTGTCGATGACGAACACGATGTCGACCGGCCGCTTCGTGAGCGTGGCCTCGGCGACCGTGGCGACACAGGCCGTATCGGGCGTCACCGGGCCGCTGCCACCCGTGTTGGAGCCGCTGGAGCCGTTGCCGATCATCCCCCCGTCGTCACCGCCCTCGCCGCCCCCGCCCCCGCTCCCGCCCGCGCCGCCCTCGCCGCCCCCGCCGCCGGCTCCACCGACGTTCGCTCCAGCCGTCGCGCCCGCGTCGCCCTCCCCCCCGGTGCTGCAGGAGCACCCTGCGGCGCCGGTCATCACCAGAACACCCAACCCAAGAAGCGGAACCACCATGGTAGACCGGGAGAGCTTCACATGAACCTCGACCGCTAGGGCGCATGAACGCGCTATTTCAGATTGCACAATTGCAACGAGATGTGGTGACGATTTTGACCTGACCGCGATTTTTCTCGGAGGCTGTCCCATGACATGTGTCATGGAAGCGTCTTTGTCATTCCACGTGGTGCGCACGGCGAGGCGCGGCGGATGGAGGCGCGGGCACGGCCACGTGGCCACGCGCCACGCGCCACCCGTAGCGCGAAGCGAGGGCGCCAGCTGGAACGCGGCGCCGCGGCGCGTCGGGCGCCTCGGCTCCTCGGACGCTCCGCGTGGGCTGGATGGTCTCTGCACAATGCGCCCCTAGGATGCAGGTATGAGCCTACGTCATGACTTTCCTCGCATCGGCATCGATGCGATCGCGCTCGCCGTCCCCCGCCGCTTCGTCGAGCTCACCGAGCTCGCCGAGGCGCGGGGCATCGCGCCCTCCAAGTACCTGACCGGGCTGGGGACCCGCCGGATGGCGATCGCCGCGCCCGACGAGGATCCGATCACCCTCGGCGCCAACGCGGCCCGCCGGCTGTTCCAGCGATCGGGCGCGAGCCCCGCGGACATCGGGCTCTGCGTCGTGGGCACCGAGACGGCCGTGGACCACGCGAAGCCGGCGGCCTCCTTCCTCCACGGCCTGCTCGGGCTGCCGAGCGCGTGCCGGGTCTTCGAGGCCAAGCACGCCTGCTTCGGGGGCACCGCGGGCCTCCTCAACGCGGTGGACTGGATCGCCTCGGGCTCGGCCCGCGGCCGCGCCGCGCTCGTCGTGTGCTCGGACGTGGCGCGCTACGCGCTCGGCTCCGCGGGCGAGCCCACCCAGGGCGCCGGCGCCGTGGCGCTGCTCGTGCGCGAGCGCCCGCGCCTCCTCGAGATCGAGGTCGGCCAGACCGGCACGTACGCGCGCGACGTCTACGATTTCTGGCGGCCGCTCCACCACAAGGAGGCGCTCGTCGACGGCCACTACTCGGTGCAGTGCTACCTCGACGCCCTCGCCGGGGCCTACGGCGACTGGCGCCGCGTGGCGGGCGACGGCGATCCCCTCGCGCGCACCTGCTATCACGTCCCCTACGGCAAGATGGCCCGCAAGGCCCACCGCCACCGGCTGGCGATGGACGGCCTGACCGAGCAGGCCGCCGACGAGAGCTTCGCCGTCGAGGTGGAGCCGTCGCTCGACCTGCCGTCGCGCATCGGCAACATCTACACGGGCTCGCTCTACCTGGCGCTCGCGTCCCTGCTCAACGCGGAGGCCCGCGCGCTCGAGGGGCAGCGCGTCGGGCTGTTCAGCTACGGCTCGGGCTGCTGCGCCGAGTTCTTCGCGGGCAGGATCGGGCCGGAGGCCGGGGCGCTCGTGGGCGCCCTCGAGATCGACGCCCCGCTCGACGGGTGCCGTCGCGCCTCCGTCGCGGAGTACGAGGCGCTGCGCCAAGGCGACGAGGCCGCCGACCGCCGGCCGGCGCCCGAGGGCGCCGAGCGCGGGGGCGCGAGCCTCGACGGCCGGGTGGTGTACCTGGGGCTCGACTCGAGCGAGCGGCGCGTCTACGCGAACGAGTGAGCGCCGGAGCGGGCAGCTCGCTCAGCCGGAGCTGGACGAGGGGGACGTGAGCTCCGAGAGCTTCACGGTGAAGAGCTCCGCCCCGCCGGCCGCGGCGACGACGACCCGCAGCGTGCCGGAGGGGACCGGTCGCTTCAGGCGCGCGGCGACCGCGCGCGTGACCGGCGCGAGCGGCGCGATGCTCTCGGCCATCGCCGAGCGCGCCATCACGCCGACCAGCATCGGCGCGCGCTCGCCCGCGGCCAGGGCGGCGCGGAGCATGCGCTCCGGTTCGAGAGCCGGGTCGCGCTGCTGCAGGCCGATCGCGATGAGGTAACCCGTCGGTTCTCGCAAGGAGAGGAGATAACCCGTCAGCGGCGCGGAGGCGCTGCCGCGGGCCGGGAGGCTCTGCAGCAGGCGCGCGAGCTCCGGGCGGTGTTCGGCGAGCAGCTCGGCCCGCTCATCGTGATCGGACATGCCCGCCCGCCCCTGCTTCGCCTGGGCGTTCGGCGTGAGACCGCGATTCCGCGGGGTGATCGTCGCTGCGTCTTTCGGGACCATGTTCCTCCAGCGAGGGCTCTTGCCCTCCGTGTTGTTTGTTCCGGTCACCGCGCCGCGCGTGTCACGAAATCGGACGCGCCCGCGCGTCGCTCGCAAACGCCGGCCGCGCGGCGACGGCTGCGCCCCTCCTCCATCGCGAGGGCGCGGCCCCCGTCCGCGGCGAGGGCGCGGACCTTGCGATGAGGCGCCGCGAGCTCGCTGCCCTCCGGCGCGGAGCGCTCCGGCGCCCGGCGCGCCCGCGCGGAGGAGAGCCAGCCAGAGGGAGATCCAGCCTATGCGAGGTCGAATGGGGAGGATGGGACAGGTGATGGCCGCAGCCGCCATGGTGGGGGGCTGCGCCTCCACCGAGGCGCCGCGAGACCCCGCGCCGCCCGTGGACGGCGCGGCGGCGGCGCCCGCGGCGACCGACACGGCGCCGGGCCCCGCGCGCCTGCGGGCGGCGTACATCGCGGCCGTGCAGGCGTCGGCGCCCGAGGGCTACCGGGTGCTCGAGGCGCCCCCGGGCGGGAACGAGGCGAGCCTGCGCGCGCCGAACCCGGCGCACCGGCTCGCGGCCGATTTCAGCGCGTCGGGCGTGCGGATCGCCCCGGAGGGCGAGGCGCGGTGGAGCTTCTCGATGGCCGCCGCCCGGTACGGCTGCGCGGGCGATCTGCGCGAGGTGCCGCGCGCGGCCCCGACCGCCACGGAGAACCGCGTGGAGCTCCGCCGGCAGGGCGCGTCGCCGGGCGAGGGGCTCGTGGAGTGGTACGTGAACGGTCCGCTCGGGCTGGAGCAGGGCTTCACGGTGCCCGGGGCGCCGCCCTGCCTCGCCCCCGGGGACCAGGACCTCGTCATCGAGCTCGCCCTGGGCGGCGATCTCCGCGCGACGCCGCTCGCCGGCGGCGACGGGGTCGCGCTGCGCGAGGCGTCCGGCGCGGTGGCGATGCGGTACACGGATCTCCACGCCACCGACGCCGCGGGGCGGACGCTGCCCGCGTGGATGGAGCTCGGCCCGGGCGAGCGCACGCTGTCGCTGCGCGTGGACACCGCCGGGGCCGCGTACCCGGTGACGGTGGATCCGCTCGCCGCCTCGGAGCGGACGGCGCTCATCGCGGTCGACGGCTCGACCCCGATCCACCTGGACGGCGACGCGATCGCCATGTCGGGCGACACCGCGATCGTCGGGGCGCCCGGGAGCGCGGCGTACGTGTTCGTGAAGAGCGGCGGCGCCTGGACGCAACAAGCCAGGCTCGTCCCGGCCGACGGGGCCGCGGGCGACGGCTTCGGCGCCTCGGTCGCGATCTCGGCGGACACCGCCGTGGTCGGGGCGCCCTGGGGCACCGGGGGCGCGGGCGCCGCCTACGTGTTCGTGCGGAGCGGGGGCGTGTGGTCCGAGCAGGCCAAGCTCGTCGCGAGCGGAGGGCCGTCGAACCCCGCGGGCGGGGCGGTGGCGGTCGACGGGGACCGGGCCGTCCTCTCCGCCGAGACGTCGGCCTACGTGTTCTCCCGCAGCGGCGGCGCCTGGAGCGAGGAGGTCGAGCTCGTCGCCCCGGCCGGCGCCAACGCCTGGAGCGCGCCGCCCGTCGCGATCGAGGGCGGCACGGTGGTCGTGGGCTCGCCGGGGGACAGGTGGTGGATGGAGGACGACGGCGTGGGCGCCGCGTACGTCTTCGAGGCGAGCGACTGGGGCGACGCGCACAGGCTCGCGGCGCACCCGCCGGAGACGTACGATCGCTTCGGCAGCTCGGTCGCGATCTCGGGCGGGCGCATCGTCGTGGGCGCGCCGGGCACCGACAGCCCGCCGATGCCGTGGTACCGCCTCGGGCGGGGAATGGCCTACGCGTTCGACCGCGGCGCGAGCGGCTGGATCCGGGAGGCCAGGTTGATCGCGGGCGACGGCAGGACCGGGGACGGCCTGGGAGGCGCCGTCGCGGTCTCCGGCGGCGCGGCGGTCGTCGGCGCGCTCCTGGCCGATCGCTTCGATCAACCGGACGCGGGCGCGGCGTACGTGTTCGTGCCGACGGGGGGCGAGTGGGTCGAGGGCGCCGAGGCCAAGCTCGCCGGCAGCGGACCGACCGGCGGCGGGTTCGGCAAGACCGTCGCGATGTCGGGGAGCTCGGTCATCGTTGGCTCTCCCGCGTACGCGTTCGAGCTCGCGCAGGACGGCGACGCCGACGGCGTGATCGACGCGGACGACAACTGCCCTGACGCCGCGAACCCGTCGCAGGTGGACAGCGACGCCGACGGGCAGGGCGACGCGTGCGACCCGCGGTGCGTGACCTTCCGGCGCGGCCTCGGCGGCGACGTGGCCGACGCGACGCTCTGGCAGGCATCGCCCACGTGGAACGACGGCGCCAGCACCGCGCTCTCGACGGGCACCGGCACGGGCGGCGTCCGGCGGAGCCTCCTCCGGTTCAACCTCGCCAGCGTCCCGGCGAGCGCCGAGATCGCCTCGGCGACGCTGTCGCTGTACCAGACGTACAAGATCGAGAGCAGCACCGTGCGCGTCCACCGGGCCACCGCCGCGTGGACGGAGTCGGGCGTCACGTGGGGCAACTTCGGCGGCGGCGGCCAGTTCGATCCGGCGATCGCGGCCTCCTTCGTCACCGGCGGGCCCGGCGGCACCACCGGCTTCCGGAACGTCGACGTGACCGCGCTCGCGCAGGCCTGGGTGAGCGGCGAGCTCGCCAACGACGGCGTGCTGATCGAGGAGGACGCGGTGACCCGCAGCTCGCTGCGCAGCAGCGAGAGCGGGAGCAGCGCGGAGCGGCCGGCGCTCACGATCTGCTACCACGACACCTGCGAGGACGGGATCCAGAGCGGCGCCGAGTCCGGCGTGGACTGCGGGGGCCCGAGCTGCGCGCCGTGCGCCCCCGGCAGTGTCCTCTGGAGCAGGCGCTTCATCAACGGCTGGTACGAGTCGATGCGCGCGCGCGCCGTCGCGGTCGACGGCGCGGACAACGTGATCTTCGGCGGCTACGCCTATGGCCCGGTCGACTTCGCCGAGAACGGCGCGCCGGCCCCCATGGAGCTGTGGAACACCCAGTTCCTGGTGAAGCTCGACCCCGCGGGGTACGGGCAGTGGAACAGGCGCCCGCTCCTCGGCAACACCGTCCTGAGCGTCGCCGCGTCGGGGGCCGGCGAGCTGCTCGTGGGCTCGGACTCCGGCCTGCAGCGGTACAGCGCGTGGGGCGAGCTCGTCGCGGAGGTCGAGGGCCTTTACCAGGTCGAGGTCGCCCAGGCCGGCTCGGACGCCGCGCTCGCCAGCGTCCTCTGGGACCCGGTCGATCTCGGCACCGGCCCCCTCGGTGGCGCGCCGGGCAGCGAGCTCCTTGTCGCGAAGCTCGGCGCGGCGGGCGCGCCGATCTGGACCAGGACCTTCGCGGCGAACCCGTACGACAGCGCCCCGACGAGCGTCGCCCTCGACGGCGCGGGCAACGTCATCGTCCTCGGCAGCTTCAACGGCTTGCTCGACCTCGGCGGCGGACTGCTGGCGAGCTCGCCCGCGGCGCAGGGCACGTACCTGGCGAAGTTCGATGCGGCCGGAAATCACGTCTTCAGCCAGGTTGTCTCCGGGGCGCCGGGCGACGGCGAGGTCGCCGCGACCTGGTCCGGGGACCTGGTCGTCGCCCTGGGAACGACCGTGACCAGGTTCACCGGCTCGGGCGCTCCCCTGTGGAGCGTCGATACGAGCGGCCTCGGCACGCTCTCGAGCACCTGGGACATCAGCTCCGTCGCCGTGGACAGCGCCGGCAACGTGTTCGTCAACCCCCGCGGCGCGATCGCGAAGCTCTCGCCGTCGGGCGCCGTGCTGTGGTCGGTCGACCCGATGGGCAGCGCGGACCGCGGCCAGATCTTCGATCTGGCGGTGGACAGCGCCGGCAACGTGATCGGCGTGGGCACGTACGACCACGAGGACGCGATCGTCGTGAAGCTCGCCCCGTAGCCCGGGCAGCGCCCCGGCGCGCTCGCCGTCGTCGCGGGCTCCTGGCCGCCTGGCCAGGAGCCCGGGATCACGAGCTCCGCGCGCGCGCGGTCGACTCCAGCCCGCCGGGCACGAAGTCCGTCCCCTTCTGGACACGGTCGTTCCACGTCTCGGGGGGCTTGCCTGAAGGCACCTCCCTCATCGTGATGCACCCCGGCACCGGGCACACGAGCGCACACAGATTGCAGCCGATGCACTCCTCCTCGTCGACGAACGGGACCCGCGACGGCGCCGCGTCCCCGCTCGGATCCGCCGTCACCGCGCGATCCGGGAGGACCTTCGGGAGGTGGGTGTGGCCCGCCGCGCGCGCCTCCGCCTCCGTCCTCCCCGGCAGGTGGATGCACTGGTGCGCCCCGTCCATGCAGGCGACGTAACAGAGCTGGCACCCGATGCACTTGTCGGCGCTGATGTCCGCGACGACGCGGTACGAGAGGTCGAGCTCGCCCCACTCCTGGACCTGCGGGATCGCCCTGCCGCGCAGCTCGTTCACCGAGCGCATCCCGTGGTCGTCGAGCCAGTCGCCGAGCCCCTCGATCATCTCCTCGACGATGCGGTAGCCGTAATGCATCACCGCGGTGCAGACCTGGACGCTCGTCGCGCCGAGCGCGATGAACTCGGCGGCGTCGCGGGAGTTCGAGATGCCGCCGATGCCGGAGATGGGCAGCCGGCCGACGCCGGGGTGGCGCGCCAGCTGGCTCAGCAGGTGGAGCGCGATCGGCTTGACCGCGGGCCCGCAATAACCGCCGTTCGTCGACGCGCCGCCGACCCGCGGGAGCGGGACCATCCGCTCCAGATCGACGCCCATGAGCGACTTGACCGTGTTGATCAGCGAGATGCCGTGCGCCCCGGAGCGGAGCACGGCCTCGCCCGGCTCCAGGATGTCGCCGACGTTGGGCGTGAGCTTCACGATGACCGGCGTCGTCGCGAACTCGACGGCCCAGCGCGCGATCTCCTGGAGGACCGCCGGCTCGTTGCCGACGGCCGAGCCCATGCCGCGCTCGCACATCCCGTGCGGACAGCCGAAGTTGAGCTCGAGCCCGTCGGCGCCCGTGTCCTCGGCCTTGCGGATGATCTCGCGCCACTCGTCCTTCGTCTCGACCATCAGCGAGGCGATGAGCGCGTGGCCCGGGTAACGCCGCTTGATCTCGCGCATCTCCTTGAGGTTCACGTCGAGCGGGCGATCGGTGATGAGCTCGACGTTGTTGAGCCCCATGAGCCGCGTGTTGCCGTAGTCGATGCCGCCGAACCGGCTCGACACGTTGACGATCGGGTTCCCGAGCGTCTTCCAGACGGCGCCGCCCCAGCCGGCGTCGAAGGCGCGCCGGACCTGATCTCCGGTGTTGGTCGGCGGCGCCGAGGCGAGCCAGAACGGGTTCGGGCTCTTGATCCCGGCGAAGTCGATAGAGAGGTCGGCCATCGCTCAGCTCCCTTGCGGTGAGGGCACGGGCGCCGCGCCGCCCGCCCGCGTCGTCATCGCTTCGTGCATCGCGCGCGCGGCGATCTTCGCCTCGGCGACCGCGTTGACGACCTCCTTGCCGCCGTTCACGCAGTCGCCGCCGCTGTACACCTTCGGGTTGCCCGTGCGGTGCGTCGCCGGGTCGACCACCACGCGCCCCCTCGCGTCGAGCACCACCCCCTCGAACGCGAGCGCCACCTGCGTCGCCCGGCTCTGCCCGATCGCGACAGCGACGAGGTCGGCGGGCAGGAGCTCCTCTCCGGCCGGCCCCGGCGCGGGGCCCCGCGCGCCGGCGTCGGCGGGCGCGTCGGCGGGCGCGATCCGCAGCGCGACGACCTTGCCGGCCTCGCGCACCACCTCGACCGGCACCCGGTTCTCGACGAGGCGCGCGCCGGCGACCCGCGCGCCCTCGAGCTCGTGCGCGTAGCCCGACATCTCGGCCTCGGAGCGGCGGTACACGACGGCCACGTCGACCCCGAGCAGCGAGAGCTCGTGGGCGACGTCGAGCGCCGTGTTGCCGCCGCCGATGACGACCGCGCGCCGCACGCCCGCGAGGTCGAGGCCCGGGTCGGCCTTGAGCCGCTCGATGAACGCTGTCGCGCCCACAACGCCGTCGCCGTCCTCCCCGCGGAGGCCGAGGCGCGCGTCGGCGCCCAGGCCGAGCCCCAGGAACACCGCGTCGTACTCCGCGACCAGGTCGCGCGCGGAGACCTCCCCCGGCCCGGCCGCCTGCGCGACGACCGAGACGCCGGCGCGGAGCTCGATGTCCCCGAGCGACAGGACCCACTCGAGCTCGTGGAGCGCCTCGTGCCCCTTCATCTTGTAGGGCGCGATCCCGAGCGTGTTCAGGCCGCCGGGGATGGCCTTCCGCTCGAAGATCACGGCGCGGTGCCCCTCGAGGGCGAGGTAGCCCGCCGCGGCGATCGACGCGGGCCCCGCGCCCACGAGCGCGACGCTCTTGCCGGTGGGCGGCTTCGCCCGGAAGATCCGCGGATCGCGCGCGAGGGCCGACTCGACAGCGTAGCGCTGGAGGCGGCCGATCGCGATCGGCTCGCGCCCCCACCCGTTGTAGACGCAGTCGCCCGCGCAGAGCACCTCGACGGGGCAGGCCTGCCCGCACGACTGGCCGAGCAGGTTGGCCGTGAGGATGGTGCGGGCCGCGCCCTTCACCTGACCGGCCGCGATCTTCCGGATGAACGTCGGGATATCGATCGCCGTCGGGCACGCCTTGACGCAGGGCGCGTCGACGCAATAGAGACACCGGTTCGCCTCGGCGATCGCCTCGGCGTCGTTGTAGCGCGGGCTCTTGTCCTCGAATCGCTCTTCGATCCGGCCGGACGGGAGGGCTGAGAGGCGTATCGGGGCTCGGGTCATGCTGGCGCTCGCGCGGCTCCTCTCGAATGGTGCGTGGTGGGTGGTGACTAGAAGGCCTGGGCTCCCTGGGTCGGGCCGAGCCGGCGCGGGAGGTAGCGCCCGGCGCCCCGCTCCACGTCGAGCTTGCCGTCCACGCACTGGACCCGGCCGTTGACGATGACGTGCGTCGGCTTCCCCTTCACCTCGAAGCCCTCGAAGATGCTCCGATCGCACCGGTGATGGTGGGTCTTCGCGGAGATCGTGCTCGTCCCCTTCGGATCGAAGACCACGAGATCCGCGTCGCCGCCCGGCACGATCGAGCCTTTGCGCGGGTACAGCCCGAAGATCTTGGCCGGCTGCGTCGAGAAGAGATCGACGAAGCGGTGGACGTCGATCCGCCCCGCGAGCACCCCGTAGGTCCAGAGCAGGGCGAGACGGTTCTCGATGCCGGCGGCGCCGTTCGGGATCCGCGAGAAATCGTCCTTGCCCATGTCCTTCTGGCCGACCTGGTTGAAGGGACAGTGGTCGGTCGCCACCGTCTGGATGAGCCCCGACGAGAGCGCGGCCCACAGCGCGTCCTGGTGGCCCTTCGGCCGGATCGGCGGGCTCATCACGTAGGCCGCCCCCTCGAAGCCGGGCTTCTCGTACACCGAGTCGTCGAGCAGGAGGTACTGCGGGCACGTCTCGGCCATGACCACCTGGCCCCGGCTCCGCGCCTCGGTGACCGCGGCGAGCGCCTCCTTGCAGGTGAGGTGGACGATGTAGATCGGCTCGCCGATCATCCGGGCGAGCATGATCGCGCGCCCCGTCGCCTCGCCCTCGATCGGCGCGGGGCGGCTCTGCGCGTGGTACCGCGGGTGGGTCTTGCCCTCCTTCAGGAGCTTCTTCTGGAGTGCGACGACCGCGTCGCCGTGCTCGGCGTGCACGGTCACGAGCGCGCCGAGGCCCTTGGCGGCCTGCATCACCTGGATGAGCTCCGGATCGTCGACGCCGATGGCCCCGCGGTAGGCCATGAAGGTCTTGAACGACGGGATGCCGTGCTCGCGCGTGCAGACGGCCATCTCCTCGAGCGTGTCGTCGCCGAACCAGGTGACGGCCATGTGGAAGGCGTAATCGGAGACCGCCTTCTTCGCCTTCTCGTTCCACATCGCGAGCCCGTCGAGCAGCGCCTGCCCTCGGGCCGGGATCACGAAATCGATGATCGAGGTCGTGCCCCCGGCGACGCCCGCCGCCGTGCCTGTCTCGAAATCATCGGAGCTCTCCGTCCCCATGAACGGCAGCTCCATGTGCACGTGGGCGTCGACCCCGCCGGGGAAGATGAGCTGCCCCGAGGCGTCGATCACCGTGTCCCCCGCGCGCTCCTTCGACAGCCCCGCGCCGACCGCGGCGATCTTCCCGTCCTCGCAGTAGACGTCGCCGACGAACCGGTCGCTCGCTGTGATGATCTCGCCGTTTTTGATCAGGATGCCCATGTTGCTCCTCCGCGGGTGAGCGCCGGGCGGCGGGTCCCCTCCGGAGGCGGCGCCGCCCTCCCGCCGCCCCGGGCCCTCAGGGCAGCTGTTCCGTGAGCTCGCCGTACGTCTCGGGCCGGCGATCGCGGTAGAACTGCCACGTCCTCCGCACCTCCTCGATCAGGTCGAGGTTCATCTCGGCGACGACGAGCTCGTCCTTGTCCTCGCTCCCCGTCGCGAGGAAGCTGCCCCGCGGGTCGCAGAAGTAGCTCGTCCCGTAGAACTTGCCGATGTTCCACGGCGCCTCGGTGCCGACGCGGTTCGAGGCGGCGATGAAGTAGCCGTTGGCCACGGCGTGCGCGGGCTGCTCGAGCTTCCAGAGGTACTGGGAGAGCCCGGCGACCGTCGCCGAGGGGTTCCACACGATCTCGGCGCCGTTCAGGCCGAGCAGCCGCGCCCCCTCCGGGAAGTGGCGATCATAGCAGATGTAGACGCCGATCCGCGCATACCGCGTCTGGAACGTGGGATAACCGAGGTTCCCCGGCTTGAAGAAGAACTTCTCCCAGAACCCGTTCGTGTGCGGGATGTGCGTCTTCCGGTACTTGCCGAGGTACGTGCCGTCGGCGTCGACCACGGCGGCCGTGTTGTAGTAGACGCCCGCCATCTCCCGCTCGTAGATCGGGATGATCATCACCATCTTGTACTTCTTGGCGTACGCCGCGAGCCGCTCGACCGTCGGGCCGGGGACGGGCTCGGCCACGTCGCACCATTTCGCGTCCTGCGAGGGACAGAAGTAAGGTGTATTGAAGACCTCCTGCAAACAGAGGATCTGCACACCCCTCTTCCCCGCCTCGTCGATGAACGACAGGTGCTTCTCGAACATCGCGTCCCGGATGGCCATGACGGAGGCGCCGTCATCGCCGATCGGGGTGGAGCACTGGATGAGCCCGCCAAGTACGTTCCGTGCCATCAGAACCACCTCGTGATGACGATCTTGCGCTCGGTGTAGAAGTCGATGGCCGTCGGGCCGTGCGCCTTGAGATCGCCGAAGAAGCTGCCCTTCTGGCCGCCGAAGGGGAAGAAGGCCATCGGCGCCGCGACGCCGATGTTCACGCCGACCATCCCGGCACCCACGCGGTGCTGGAACTCGCGCGCCGCGCGGCCGCTCGACGTGTAGATCGACGCCGCATTGCCGTACTCGCTCCGGTTCGCGATCGCGATCGCCTCGTCGAGGTCGTTCGCGCGCATCAGGCACGCGACCGGCCCGAAGATCTCCTCGGTCGCGATCACCATCCCTGGCCGCACGTCGTCGAAGACCGTGGGCCCCACCCAGTTGCCGTCCGGATACCCCTCGACCCTCGCGTCCCGGCCGTCGAGCAGGAGCGTCGCCCCCTCCGCCACGCCCTGGTTGATGTACGAGAGCACCCGGTCCCTGTGCGCCGCCGAGATCACCGGGCCCATGGTCACGCCCGGCTTCGAGCCGTCGCCCAGCACGATCCCCTTCGCGTGGCGCACGAGCCCGTCGCGCACGGCCTCGTAGGTGTCGCCGACGCACACGACGACGCTGCCGGCCAGGCATCGCTGGCCGGAGCAGCCGTAGATGGACTCGGCCACGTTGGCGACCGTCATCTGCCGCTCGGCGTCCGGCATCACGACGAGGAAGTTCTTCGCCCCGCCGAGCGCCTGGACCCGCTTGCCCGCCTCCGCGGCGCTCTTGTACACGTGGCGCGCGACAGCCGACGAGCCGACGAACGACACGCCCGCGATGTCCCTGTGCGCGCAGAAGGCGTTCACGACGTCGCGGCCGCCGTGGACCAGGTTCACCACGCCGGGCGGCAGCCCGGCCTGCTCGATCAGCTCGAAGATGCGCTGCTGCGAGAGCGGGACCTGCTCCGACGGCTTGAGCACGAACGTGTTCCCCGTCGCGATCGCGTACGGCAGGAACCAGAGCGGCACCATCGGGGGGAAGTTGAACGGCGTGATCGCGGCGAAGACGCCGAGCGGCTGGCGGATCGTGTGGCAGTCGATCCGGGACGCGACGTCCTCGAGGGCCTGCCCCATCAGGAGGGCCGGGATGCCGGCCGCGTGCTCGACGTTCTCGATGCCGCGGCCGAAATCGTTCCGGGCCTCGGTCAGCGTCTTGCCGTGCTCGGAGGTGCAGATCGCCGCGATCTCGTCGCGATGGGCGTCGAAGATCTCGCGCAGCTTGAAGAGGTAGCGCGCCCGCTGCACCGGCGGCGTCGCGCTCCAGCCGGGGAACGCCGCCTGCGCGGCCTTCACCGCCGCGTCGACGTCGGACGCCGTCGAGAGGGGCACCTCCGCAAGAGATTCCCCGGTCGCCGGGTTCTTCACCTCGAGGCGCGTCGCCCCCGAGGCTCGAGACCAGGCTCCGCCGACGAAGTTTTCCAGCACACGCATCGTGAAAAACCTTTCCCCCCGGCGAGGTCGTCACTCGGCAGCCCCGACCAACAGGCCGGGCGCCGCCCCTGGCTGCTGGGCATCACAGCCCACCGATCGAGCGCTACATGCGGTGGGGGCCATCCGTCAAGCCTCGGTGCGACGCGGCGCGCACACCGCACCGGCCTACGGAAGATCCCCAGCGCACATCCCGTAGTATAGACCACAGAGCAGCTGGCGGCCCACCGTGCAACTGCCCAGCAGCACGTCATGAAATACTTTGGAAATAACTCGGGTATGCCCTGGGTGGGCCGCGCGAACGACGCGAGCGACGCGCACGAGAGGACCCTGCCGCTCGAGCGACTCCATCCGCCGCGATGCCCCACGTCGAGGCGGCCCGGCGCGACTCCCTCGCCGCCGCCCGCGCCACGAGGGAGTCGCGCCGAAGCGCGGCGCGGCGCGGCCCGTCGCCCGTCCACCGGAGCACCGCATCGAAAGTCGCGCGCGGTCGTTGCTCCGTCGATCGAACCGTCCTAGGTGCACCCCATGGACCTCGCGGATCCTTGCCCGGTGGCCAGCCGCACGACTATCCCAGGGGGTGGCTGTGCGCGCTGGCGGCTCGGCGGTGCGCAGACGTAAGATCGACGTAAGATCGGTGCGCGCTCGGTGAGACGATGACGAAACCCAGCATGCTGTTCGACACGACGGAGCACGTGCTCATCGCCGTCCACGGCAGGGAACCGCCGAGCGACGAGGAATGGGAAGGGTATATGCAGGCGGCGGGCAGTCTCCCGCCCACCTGCACGAAGACTCTCGTGGTGACCGCCGGGGGGGGCCCCAACGCGAAGCAGCGGGCATCCATCAACGACTACGTGAGCAAGACCGCGCTCACGGTGGCGATCTGCACGGACGCGCTCCTCGTCCGGCAGATCGGGACTGCGCTCAGCTGGTTCAACCCGCGGGTCAAGGCGTTCCGGGGCAGCGACGTCGTGGCCGCGCTGCGCTATCTGGAGATCACCGGGCCTGAGGCCGCCGAGGTGCAACACAAGGTCACGAAGATGAGACTCGAGATCGAGGGCCGGCCGTCCCGCGCGCCGCGCTGACCCGCGGGCCGCCGGGGAGATCGCGGCGACGCCTGGGGCGCGGGGGTGGTAGGAGGGTGGCAGGAGGGGGACCGGACCACCGCGATGAACACGACCCGCTGGCAGCAGCTCATCTCCTCGCGAGCGGCGCGAGAGGCCACGAACGGCGCGTGGCGGCCCCGCTTCTTCCGCCCGGCGCGCGAGGACGACGCGGAGGAGCTCGGCCGCCTGCTCCACGACGACGCCCGGATCGAGATCTTCGACACGATCGACCGGCAGCTCGCCGATCTCGTGAAGACCCGCCACCCCCGGGAGCGCCTCGATGAGCGGGACGTCGCGCGGCTCGTGGGAGAGCACCTGAACGGCGCCCCCGTCGAGGCCTATGGAGTCTGGGTCTACTATCCATGGTCGCACCGCCTCGTGCACCTGCTCGATGAGGCCGAGTTCGTCGAGCTGCGGACCGACCGGAACAAGCACAAGATCAGCGGCGAGGAGCAGGCGGCGCTCGCCCGCCGGCGCATCGGCGTCGTCGGCCTCTCGGTGGGGCAGTCCGTGGCGATGACCATCGCGCTCGAGCGGGGCGCCGGCGAGCTGCGCCTCGCGGACTTCGACCACCTCGATCTCTCGAACCTGAACCGGATCCGGACCGGCGCGCACAACCTCGACCTGCCGAAGGTCGTCGCCACGGCGCGCGAGATCGCCGAGCTCGATCCGTTCCTCCACGTGACGTGCTTCCCCGAGGGGGTCACGGAGGACAATATCGAGCGCTTCCTGCTCGACGGGGGCAAGCTCGATGTCCTCGTGGACGAGTGCGACAGCCTCGATATCAAGCTCCTGCTCCGGGCGAGCGCGCGCGCCCGCCGCATACCGGTCGTGATGGAGACGAGCGACCGGGGGCTCATCGACGTCGAGCGCTTCGATCTGGAGGGCGATCGGCCGATCCTCCACGGGCTCGTCGGCGATCTCACGCCCGAGCGCGTCCGCGGCCTGTCGACCGAGGACAAGGTGCCTTATGTCATGCAGATCATCGGGCAAGACGCGATCTCGCTCCGGCTCCGCGCGTCGCTCATCGAGGTGCAGCAGTCGGTGAGCACATGGCCTCAGCTCGGGTCGGCGGTCGTCCACGGCGGGGCGGCGGCCGCGGACACGGCGCGCCGGATCGCCCTCGGGGAGCCGGTGCGGTCAGGGCGGTATTATGTCGACCTGGAGGAGCTCATCAGCGGCCCCGAGGGGGAGCCGGCCGCCGCGGGCGCGCCGCGCGCGCCGGGCCCTGCCCTCGCCGCGGCGGCGGGCCCGCTCCCGGCCGCCGAGGCCGGCGCCGTCGCGCTCGACCCGGCGCGGCTGCGGCGGCTCGTCGCGGCGGGCGTGGCGGCGCCCTCGGGCGGCAACTGCCAGCCCTGGCTCTGGGTCCACGAGGGCCGTCGCCTCGGGCTGTTCCACGACCGCGCGCGCTCCGAGTCGCTCGCCGACTTCCAGGGCGCGGGCGGCGTTGTCGCGCTCGGCGCGGCCGCCGAGAACGTCGTCCTCGCCGCGCACCGCGAGGGGCTCGGCGTGCGCGTCTCGCCGTTCCCGCGCGAGGGCGACGAGGACCTGGTCGCCACGTTCGCGTTCTTCGGCGCGCCGACCCCCGGCGCCGAGGAGCACGCCATGGATGGCCTCGCGGACGCCATCGGGCTCCGGCACACGAACCGGCGCCCCGGCCAGCGGGCGCCGCTCGCGGAGGAGCACCGCGCCGCCCTCCGCGCCGCTGTCGAGTCCATCCCCGGGGCGCGCCTCGGGCTGCTCGAGGCGCCGGCGGAGCTCGACGAGATCGGCGCCCTCATCGGCGCCGGCGATCGGCTCCGGATGCTCGCCAGGCAGACCCACGCCGACATGATGCGGGAGGTCCGCTGGACCGAGGCGGAGGCCGAGGCGCGCCGGGACGGGCTGTTCGTCGGCACGCTCGAGCTCTCGCCGACCGATCTCGCGGGGTTCAAGATCTGCCGGGATTACCGCGCCCTGGAGCTCGTGCGGCGCTGGGGCGGCGGCCGGGGGCTCGAGAGGATGGCGCAGAAGGCGATCCGCTGCGCGGCGGCCGTCGGGCTGATCACCCTGCCGCGCGCCCGGCTCATCGACTATTTCCAGGGCGGCAGGGCGGTCGAGCGCGCGTGGCTCACCGCGACGCAGCTGGGCATCGCGGTCTACCCGATGACGACGTTGCCTTACCTGTTCGCGCGGCTGATCCGGGGCCGCGGCGAGGGGCTCGACGCGGAGACCGCGGAGGCCGCGACCGGGCTCCGGGAGCGCTATCTCCGGCTGTTCGACGTCGACGACGCGACCGCGGAGGTCCTGCTCTTCCGCCTGTCGCTCGCGGGCCCCGTGTCGGCGCGCTCCCTCCGCCGCCCCATCGACGACGTGCTCGTCGTGCGCTGAGCGGGCGGCGCGGGCGGCGCGCCGCGGCGGCCCGCGCAGCGCCGGCCCTCACGGCGCCGGGCGATCGCCGAAGAGCCAGCTGCGCGCGGCTGCCTCGTCCTTGAAGACCCGCACGAGCTGCGCGGTCCCCGCCTCACGGGCGATCCGGCTCGCCTGCAGCGCCGCGAGATCGCTTTGCACGAGCTCGGCGGCCCTGATCACCCCCATCGCGGTCGAGGTCGCCGCGATGTCGCGGAGGAGCTCCGTCGCCTCCTCGGAGGCGATGGAAAAGCCACGGAAGTCCACGAGGACGCGGATCCTCCGGCCATAGAGCGAGCCGAGGGCCTTCTTGTAGTCCGCGGCGTACGCCTGCGCCTCCTCGGTGCGCACGACGCCTTGCAACGTGACCTCGATGAGCGCGTTGATGAGGTCGATCTTGAGCTGGTACATGCCGCCTCACCTGGAGAGCCGAGAGCGAGACTGAGACCGAGAGACCATAGCGTCGCGCCGCCGCTGATCCAGGCCGTTATCGCGGCTTCGGCTCGGTGAGCCGGTAGACATGCTCCACGAACTCCGGGACGATCTCCCTGGCGACGATCCACAGCCGTCCTTCGCCGAGGTCGTGCAAGCCGGCAGGACCATCGAACGTCAGCTTGCCACGCTCACCGAAGTAGATGAACGACTTCCTGTCGTGGCTGCGGAACCAGCCGCACGCCGCGTCGAGCAGCGGGCCGAGCGCGGCGTCTCCGCCGGGGCGCATCGGGAAGACGCGGACCGAGTCGAGGAGGCGGAAGAGGTTCGTGCCGAGCTCGCCGAGCTCGAGGACCGCGACCGCCAGCGGCTCTCCGTGCTGGCGCGCCACGAGGAGCACGCGCTCCCGCTCCAGGCCCGCGCTGCGCCAGCGCTCGACGCAGGGCCCCATCCCGAGCCTGCCGGGCACGAGATCGAGCGCCTCCGCGTACATGCGCGGCGACGTCGCGCACAGGAGGCCGAGCAGCGCCGCCTGCTCCCCGGGGGTCGGCTCGCCGATCTCGATCGGCCCGCCGGCTTCGCGCGGCGCGCGCGGCGCGGCGCGCGCGTCCACCCCCATCAGGCGGAAAGGCAGCGACAGGACGTGGCCCGTCTCGTGGCGCGCGCGGGCGAACTCGAACAGCGATCGCTCGTTCCACGCGACGTGCGCCTCCGCGTAGGCGATGATCCAGCGGCACTCCGGGTCGGCCATCGCGTGCTCGAAGCAGCGAGTGAACATGTCGCGGAGCACCTGCCGGGAGCTCAGGTTCGACGCGGACTTCGGCCGCTTCGCGAGCTGATGAATCATCCACGTGCTGTGGTATGGCTTCATGATCGAGAAATTGCCCTCGATCCCGTGCTCGGACAGACACGCCACGTTGTACAGGAGGTGCGGCACCGCCGCGGCCTTCTGCGCCATGGTCAGGAAGCTCGGCTTGATGGCCTCGAAGTGCTCCGGCCGCCGCCCGGAGAGGTTGAAATAGCCGGACGAGTCGAAGAGATCCCAGAGCTCCGCCTGCCACGCGGTCCCCCCGTAGGTCGTCGCGTGCAGGATGCGGGACACGAGCCTGAGCCAGCGCCGCTCGTCCTCGCGCCGCGCGGCGGTCACGTGCACGCTGCAGAGCTGGATGTCCGCGCCCTCCACGGCCGACACCGACCGCACCTCGCCCCGCAGGTGGACGACGCCGTCGTCGCCGTCGGGGAGCTCCAGCGAGAGCTTGTGCCTGGGGAGCAGCGGCGGGTGTCCCCTCGTCAGCGCCATCCGCAGGCCCGAGAAGGACACGTCGACCACATCGGCCTCGATCGGCGGGATGTGGAGCCACTCGGGGTGCAGGAAGCGCGCGGTGAGATCGGCCTCGACGCCCCGCTGCAGCAGGCTCTTGCGGAGGCGCTCCACGCGCGCCGGCAGCGCGGAGACGAGCTCGCCCGGGCGCACCTCGTCCGCGCGGACGTTGAAGCGAAAGACGGAGTTCTGCCCGGCGATCTCGACAGCGGCGTCCTCGCTCCAGCCCTTGATGCCGAACCACGTGACCGTCCCGGCCCCCACCTCGCCGAGCATCACGCAGAGGGGCGGCGCGCTCTCGGCGGCGCGGCGGACGACGCCCTTCCTCCGCAGCAGGAAGCCGAGGATGTTGCGCACCCTCCTCGGGTCGTCGATGATCTCGCGCACTTGCCCCGCGTCCGTGGCCGAGGGCCTGAACAGGCTCGCCGCGGCCGCCTTGGCCGTGCCCGCGTCGACGAGGGCGCGCAGCACGTCGCGGATCTGCCCCGCCGCGCGGGAGGGGGTTCCGTCCTCGAACGACAGCCCGATGAGCGGCCCCCGCAGGCCCATCGACTGGAGCACCAGCACGGCGGAGAGCGGACCGATCTCGACGTCGCCGGCGTAAAGGCGCACCCGGACGACGCTGCCGAAGGGGAACGAGGTCCGGTAGTCGGGCTCGATCCAGGCGCCCATCGAACCGAGCAGGACGATCGGGTGGCTCAGGTCGCGCCCCTCGATGCGCAGCCAGGCAGCGCCGCCGTCCAGCCAGCACGCCTCCGGCACCCTGACCGCCGGATCTCCCCCGAGGAGCGCCCGATCCAGAGGCCCCCCGTCAGCGCCGCCGCCGGCGGCCCAGCGCGCGTCCTGCCCGAAGCCGACCTTCGGAACCACGGTCACGCGAGCGCCCCCTCTGTCGTGAGGCCACGCGTTCCAGGTGAGGAACAGGCAACGAGGCGGCTTCGCCACCATGGCGAGGAAACACGGCGCTGTTCGGCGAGCTCGCCAACACCCCGCAGGAGCTCACCTGGAAGCCGGGAAGGAGGCAGATCCACTTGCGCGCACTTCCAGATCCTCTGTACCGGATGTCAACATCCCGCGTCAAGCGCCGCCCGTGCCGCCGTGTGTCGCCCTGCAGGGTCGCCGTCGTCGACGTCAACGCCGTTGACGCCGTTGACGCCGTTGACGTACTTGCGTTCACGCATCCGTCGTAATCGCCGTCGCCACGCGCCCTGAACACGGGAGCAAGATCGCCCAGGATCCACCGGAGAGCGGGGCGATGGTCCGGACGTGACGGGCGGCCACGGCTGTCCATGCTACAAAGCGCCACCCCGATGCCCGACATGAGCGCCTTTCTGCACGCCGACGGCTGGATCACGCTGGCAACCCTCAGCGCGCTGGAGATCGTGCTTGGAATCGACAACATCGTCTTCCTCTCCATCATGACGGCGAAGCTGCCGCTGGAGCAGCAGCCGCTCGCCCGCCGCATCGGCCTCTTGCTCGCCCTCGGGATGCGGCTGCTCCTCCTGCTCGCGATCTCATGGGTGATGGGACTCAAGGCTACCCTGTTCAGCCTGCTCGGACACGCCTTCAGCGGGCGTGATCTGATCCTGCTCGCCGGCGGTGTGTTCTTGATTGGCAAGGCGACCCACGAGATGTTCGATAAACTCGAGGTCGACGATCCCAAGGAAGAGCAGCCGAAGGCGAAGGCGAAGGCGTCGTTCCCCTCCGTCATCGCGCAGATCGTGCTGCTCGATATCGTCTTTTCGCTCGACTCGGTCATCACCGCCGTCGGCATGGCGCAGGACATCTCGATCATGATGGTGGCCATGTTCATCGCGGTGGGCGTGATGCTCGTCTTCGCCGGGAGCATCGGCGCGTTCATCCAGCGCCACCCGAGCATGAAGATCCTCGCGCTGAGCTTCCTGCTCCTCATCGGCGTGGTGCTCATGGCCGACGGCATGGGCCAGCACATCAGCAAGGGGTATATCTACTTCGCGATGGCCTTCTCGCTCGGCGTCGAGCTCATCAACATGCGCCTCCGGGTGCGCCAGCGGCCCGTCCAGCTGCGCACGCGGCTGGGGAGCTCTCCGGACCTGTCGCCGGCGCACGAGCAGGCTCCGCCAGGGGGCTGAGCCCCGCGCCGGGATCTCCGCGGAAGAGCCGGAGAGGCGGCGGAGGCCGGGGCTCTTGGAGCGAGCACCGGGAGAGCCTGTAAACAATTCGCACAGAGGTGGTCTACGAGGGTCGACGGCGAGAGCGGCCGGTCCCAGAAGTGACACCGGGGTTCTCCACCGAGGTGAGCGTGAGCGTGAGCGACGAGCGAGACGACCAAGGAGACTCAGAGCGAGGAAGGCAGCGGCGCATCGTCGTCGTCGACGACGACGACGCGATCGTCGAGACGCTGGCGGAGGTGTTGCTGGCGGAAGGATACGAGGTCGAGGGGTACACCGACCCCCTGGAAGCCCTGGAGCGGCTGCGCTCCCAGGCGCCGCCCGACGCCATCGTCATCGACTGCGTGATGCCGTTCCTGGACGGGCCGCGCCTCATCGAGACGCTCACGGCCGAGGGGAGGGCGGCGCCGGTGGTGCTCGTGACCGCGCTCAGCGATCCCGGCTTCTGCATCGATCCGAACCACCCGGACGCGACGAGGATCATCAACAAGCCGTTCGATCTGGAGCAGCTGCTGGAGACGCTCGACGACCTCACGAGCGCGCCCCCGGTGAGCGAGCCAGAGGCGCGGCGGCGCACGCGGACCGCGTCGACGCAGCGGACGTAGCGGCGCGCTCAGGGCCGGGGGAGCGCCGCGGAGAGCCCGTGGACGACCTCGGCGCCCACTGGGACGGTGACGCTCGACCCCTTGAAGTCGCCGCCGACCGGCTCGTAGGAGCCGTCGAGGCACTGCGCGAGGAACGTCTCCGCGATCGCGTTGAACGACATCGAGTTCTCCGGGCGGGCGAAGCCGTGGCCCTCGTCGGGGTACAGCACGTACGTGACCGGGATCCGCTTGCTCGTCATCGCCTTGACGATCTGATCGCTCTCGGCCTGCTTCACGCGCGGGTCGTTGGCGCCCTGGCCGATGAGGAGGGGCCGCTTGATCTGGTCGGCGCGGTAGAGCGGCGAGCGCGTGCGCAGGAGATCGCGGCCGTCCTCGGTGCGGGGGTCGCCGACCCGCTTCGCGAAGAGCTCGACCATCGGCGCCCAGTAGGGCGGGATGGACTGGAGCAGGGTCACGAGGTTCGACGGGCCGACGATGTCGACGCCGCAGGCGAAGGTCTCCGGCGTGAAGGTCAGGCCGACGAGCGTCGCGTAGCCGCCGTAGCTGCCGCCCATGATCGCCACGCGAGCCCTGTCGGCGATGCCCTGCGCGACGGACCACTCCACGGCGTCGAGCAGGTCGTTGTGCATCTTGCCCGCCCACTCGAGGTCGCCCGCGTTGACGAACCTCTTCCCGAAGCCCGTCGAGCCCCGGAAGTTGACGCTCAGCACGGCGTAGCCGCGGTTCGCGAGCCACTGGTGCATCGGATCGAGGCGGAAGGAGCTGCGCGCCCAGGGGCCGCCGTGGACGAGGAGCACCATCGAGAGCGGCCTCTCCGGCTTGCCGTCGCCGTCGGGGTCGGCGGCGCGCGGCAGCGACAGGTAGCTCACGAGCTCGAGGCCGTCGCGCGCCTTGATGACCACGGGCCGCATCTTCACGAGCGGCTGCGACTCGAGCGCGGCGCGGTTCGTGAAGAGGAACGTCGCCTTCTTCGCGTCACGGTCGTAGAGGTAGTACCGGACCGGGCCGTCCGACACGGTGTATCCGACGGTCCAGCGCTTGTCGTCGAGCGACCGGCTCAGCACGTCGAGCTCGCCGTCGGCGACCGCGCGGAGGGCGTCGAGATCCGGCTGGATGCTCCTGTCGAGCACCTGCCAGCGCTTGCGCTCGCGCTCGGAGGCCGCCGCCTGGACCTTGCCCGTCTTCGGGTGGACGATCACGGCGCTGACATCCGCCTTCGCGTCCTCGGCGAGCACGGCGGGCTTCGCGGTCCGCGGATCGAGGGTGACGAGCGCGGAGGTGTCGCGGCCGCGGCTGTCCCGGAAATAGAGCGTCTTGCCGGCCGCGTCGAAGCCGACCGCCTCGCTCGTCACGGCGTCCTCGGGCCCGAACGCGACGAAGGGCTTCGGCTCCTTGCCGGTGAGGTCGAGGAACTCCTGGCCTCCGTCGCGCGTCATCCGCGACGCGAGCCGCGCCTTGAAGTCATGGTCGGTGACGAACCCGACGAACCCTTCGTTCTTCCGCACGAGCTTGCGCTCGCCGGTGCGCACGTCGACGCGGTAGAGGTCGTGGACCTTCTTGTCCCGATCGTTCATGCCGATCAGGATCTCGTTCGGGATCTTGGGGCTCATCCCCTCGAACATCGCGGCGATGCCCTCGAAGGGGGTGAGGTCCTTGATCTGCCCGGTCTTGAGCTCGACGGCGTAGATGTGCCAGTTCTCGTCGCCGGCCTTGTCCTGGCGATAGAGGACGTAGTCGCTCGCGTAAGGGAACAGGAAGGTCCGCACCCCGCGGCTCTGCTCCTTCGTGACCGGCTTGGCCGACGCCGGCGCCTGGGCCGGGCCGACCCACACGTTGAGCACGCCGTCGGAGGGCGCGAGGAACCCGAGCCGCTGGCCGTCCGGGCTGATCTGGGGGGACACGCGATCCGGGTTGCCGAAGAGCATGCGCCGCGGCATGAGCGTCGCGTCGGCGCGCGGCCCGGCCTTCGCCGGCGCGGCCGGGGCTGCGGCCGCCGGGGCCGCGGCCGCCGGGGTTGCAGGCGCTGCCGGGGCCGGCGCGGCGGCCTGTCCGGGAGGCGGCGGCGCGGACGCCGGAGCGCCGCCGCAGGCGAGCGGCGCGATCAGGGGCAGCAGGAACAGCGATCGGAGCTTCTGGGGCAAGTCCATGGGTTCACCCGGGGCGCGGAGCCGCTGGCGGCACCCCGCATGCGCCGGGCCCGCGCGCCGAGCGTCATAACCGAGATCCCGGAGGCCGGTCTACGGGGCCGCACCGAAGCGCCCGCGATCCGCCCAGCCCGGATCGCCTGGGCTGGGGGAGTGTGCCGGCTCCGCGTCAGGCGGCTTGCTGCGGTGTCGTGCTGGTGGGCTCGCCGCGCGCGTCGAGCGCGAGCTTGCTCGACAGCCACGCTCGCACGCGCTCGAGGTGGATCGCCTCGTGCTGCTCGGCCACGCGGAACTCGGCGGCCATCTCGTCCTGGCCGTAGGCGATCGCCAGGTCGATGAGCATCCGCCAGCTGTCGTTGTCCGTGAGCTCGGCGACGAGCAACGCCTGCAGGCTCTGCCCGAGGTTGATCCTCGGCTCGACGGCGACCGCGAGGACGCCGGACGACGCCAGGCCGATGACGTCGGCGCCGGGCGTCATCGCGGTCGGATCGGCCCCGAGCCGCTCGATCGCGCGCTTCAGCAGCGCGAAGTGCCGGAGCTCGTCGTCGCGGATCGCCTCGAGGTGGGCGCGCGTCGGGCCCCCCTCGAAGCTCCCCTCCGCGTCGTGCTTGGCGATCATCGCCTCGTAGAGGCGCGTGCCCGAGCGCTCGAACTGGAGGCGCTCACCGAGCTTGTCGATGAGCAGCGCGGGGGGCCTGCCCTGGATGAGCTCCCCGGCTGCCTTGACGACCCCCTTGAGGCTCGCCGGCGGCGGCACGCTCCCGACCGTGCCCGACTCCCTCGCGTACTCGCTCCTGACCGCCGCGGCCTCGGCCTCGCTCCCGGGGGAGCTCGGCGGGATCACCTGCGCAAACTCGATGAGCTCCTTGCTGTCGATGGGAGAGGTCGCGATGCCCGTGGTGTTGGTCCCCATCTTGATCTGTTTCATGGCGTCGCCTCCTTCTGTCCGTCGATCTTCTCGGCGCGCCGCGAGAGCTCGGTGCCCGGCGTGAACCGGTAGCCCGCGGCCACGATCTCGGAGGGGGAGCCGGCGGAGTTCATCTGCTGCCGGTAGGCGATCGTCGCGGCGCTCTCCGGGACGACCCTCGGATCGACGATGTCCTCGCCGACGGCGCGGAGCTGCACCTCCGTGGACAGCACGTCGCGCACGAACTGGCGGTGGCTCTTGTGCGACACCGGGTCCGGGAGCGAGGCGGGGAGGATCTCGGCCGCGTCGCGCTTCTCGATCCGGTTGAAATGCTCGATGGCCACGTGGAGCTGCCCGAGCTCGTAGTCGAGGAACCGCTCCCAGATCCGCTTCACGCGGGCGTTCTGCTCCTGCTGGAGGCAGCTCCAGTAGTTGTAGACCTCGTTGGCCTCGTGGAGGACCCACTTCTCGAGCCAGGTCTCCTCGGGGTCGATGATCGCCTCGTATTGCGTCACGTGCTGCTCCTCGATCGAGGCGATCTCGGCGTAGAGCAGCCGCGCCACCGGATCCGTGAAGAACGGCCCGACGTTGACGTAGTAGTTGTGCGTCTGCTGCTCGGCCGCCATGATGGTGAGCGCGTTGAGCTTCGTGATCCCGTTCGCGGTCCGCCGGTCGTACGGCGCGCGCACGTCGTCCTCGGGGGCGCGGTGCTCCACCGCGGTCGGGCGCCCCGCCGTCACGTCGGTGTACGATTGCAGGATGTTGTTCGCGTCCTTGCCTTCCAGGCGGTCCAGGAGCGCCGCGTAGCGATACAGGTGATCGTAGTCCTCGAGCATGCCGAAGCGATAGACCTGCGCGAGGTACGGGTCCGGCTCGGCGAGCGCCACGTGCGCGGTGATCTCGATCGCGACCTGCTCGTATCCGATGGTGGTCTCGAGCGGCGACTGATCCGGCGGGTTGAGCCAGTTCACCACCGTGGTCTGGTGGTGATCGACGCGGCGCACCTGGGCGAGCACGCGCCGCAGATCCCGGTTCATGCGCGCGAAGCTGTGCAGGAACCGCACGCTCTCGAGCTCGATGCCGTTCATCAGGATGACGCGCACCCGGGTGAACGCGTCGTCGTCGAGCTTGCTGAACGGCACCTGGACGAGATCACGCCAGTTGAACGACTGGCGGTCGAGCGGTGTCCCCCGCTCTCTCAGGAGATCAAGAGCCATGTTGCCCCTCCTCGCGCGTCGCGCTCGTACGCCGTGCTGGTGCGCCGATGAACGACCGCTGCGGCGGTACCTGAAGCCGCCTTCACCACGGCGCAAGCGTGGGCCTATCCCGAGAGGCCGGGTCCGCGCGCCGGCCTTTCCCACATGAATCCGCCAGACGCATGTGCGCGCCCGCGTCCGTGCTGTGCTAGAGCACCGATCACGTTGAAACCCGGAGAAATTTCACAGGGAGGCGGGGAGGCGGGGAGGAAGAAGAAAATGAATTTCTCCCTCTTGCCGTCTTTCGCTCCCCGCCTCCCCGCCTCCCCGCCTCCCTGTGAAATTTCTCCTCTTTCTTGTGGTTTCAACCCGTTTGTCGCTCTAGAGCACCGCTCGTCCGGAAGAGAGCAGTTCGCCGGCCCCGCGGCGGCGCGCTGGCGGGCCGGTCGTGGAGGAGGTGTCGTGATCTCCAGCAGCGTCCCCGAGCTCCGTCTCCGCACCCGCAACGCGATGCCTGTCCGCGAGGGCGGCGACTACGTCCTTTACTGGATGATCGCGAGCCGCCGGACACGGTACAATTTCGGTCTGGAGCGCGCGATCGCCTGGTCGATGGCGCTCGATCGACCGCTCGTCGTGCTGGAGGCGCTCCGGTGCGGCTACCGCTGGGCGAGCGACAGGATCCATCGCTTCGTGATCGACGGCATGGCCGACAACGCGCGCCGCCTCGCGGCGGCCGGCGTCACGCATCACCTCTACGTCGAGCCCGCCGAGGGGGCCGGCAAGGGCCTGCTCGGCGCGCTCGCGGCGCGGGCGTGCGTGGTGGTCACGGACGACTACCCCTGTTTTTTCCTCCCGCGCATGGTCGCCTCGGCGGCGCGGCAGGCGCCGGTCCGCCTCGAGCAGGTGGACTCGAACGGCCTCGTGCCGATGCGCGCGGCCGATCGGGTGTTCACGACCGCGCGCTCGTTCCGCATCTTCTGGCAGCGGGTGATCGGCGAGCACCTCGGCGCGCAGCCGGCCGTCGATCCGCTGAAGCGGGCGAAGCTCCGGCCTGCAGCGCCCCTCCCCCGCGCGATCGCGCGCAGATGGCCCGCGGCCTCGCCGGCGCTGCTCGGGGGCGACCCTGCGGCGCTCTCCGCGCTCCCCATCGATCACGCGGTCCCGCCGGCGCCCTGCCGGGGCGGCCCGGAGGCGGCTGGCAAGGCGCTCGCGCGCTTCGTCGCGGACCGGCTGCCGCGCTACCAGGAAGAGCGCGATCACCCCGACGCCGGCGCGACGAGCGGCCTGTCGCCGTACCTGCACTTCGGCCACCTCGCGGCGCACGAGGTCTTCGCGGCCGTCGCCCGGCGCGAGGCCTTCCGCGTCGAGCGGCTCGGCCGCCTCGGTGACGGCGTGAAGCGGCCGAGCGGCAGCCGCGAGGGGTTCTGGGGGATGAGCGCCTCGGCCGAGGCGTTCCTCGAGCAGCTCGTCACCTGGCGGGAGCTCGGGTTCAACGCCTTCGCGCTCGGGGCGAGCGAGGGAGACGGGCCGCGCCCCTCGTGGAAGCGCGATCCGACCGAGTACGAGTCTCTGCCGGACTGGGCGCTCGCGACGCTCGAGAAGCACGCGCGCGACAGGCGCCCGCGCGTCTACCCGATCGAGGCGCTCGCGGCGGGGGCGACCTACGACCGGATCTGGAACGCGTCGCAGGTCGAGCTCCTCCGCGAGGGGCGAATGCACAATTACCTCCGGATGCTCTGGGGCAAGAAGATCCTGGAGTGGTCGCGGACGCCGCGCGAGGCGCTCGAGATCATGATCGAGCTCAACGACCGGTATGCGCTCGACGGCCGCGACCCGAACTCGACCTCGGGCATCTTCTGGGTGCTCGGCCGCTACGATCGGGCCTGGGGTCCAGAGCGGGAGATCTTCGGCACGATACGTTACATGTCGTCCGAGAACACGGCCCGGAAGCTGCACCTCAAGGAGTACCTGGCGCGTTATACGCCGTAGCGCGCGCGGCCACCGGCGGCGCGGGCCGCGGGCGGCGCGCCGGGGGGAGCTCGCCCTCGGGTTCGGGGAGTCCAGCCGGGGAGCTCCCCCGCGGGAGTAGCCCGGCGGGGCGGCCAGCGATGCAGGGCGACGCACCGCCGGCGGCGCCCGTGTGAACGGCGGCGCTGGACGCCGGCGGCGCGCTGGCGGCCGGGGCGCACGCGGGGTTCGACGCGGCCGCCGAGGTGAGCTATCGAGCGGCCGTGGATCTCCTCCGTGAATTTTTCAGCAGGCTGAGGGAGCTCGAGTCGCTGCTCCAGTGGGGCGGCTACCCCGTCCTGATGATCATCATCTTTGCCGAGACGGGGCTGCTCATCGGGTTCTTCCTGCCCGGGGACTCGCTGCTCGTCACCGCCGGGGTGCTGGTCAACGCGGGGCTCATCAACCCGCTCGGATTACCGAACTTCCAGAACCTGCTCCTGATGAACGTCACGCTGATGGCGATGGCGATCATCGGCGACGCGGTGGGCTTCTCGATCGGGCGGCGCGCCGGCCCGAAGATCTTCACGCGCGAGCAGTCGCTCCTGTTCCGGAAGGATCACCTGATCGCGACGCAGAAGTTCTACGAGAAGCACGGCGGCAAGACGATCATCCTCGCGCGCTTCATGCCGTTCGCCCGGACGTTCGCGCCGGTCGTGGCGGGCGTGGGGCAGATGCAGTACCGGCGCTTCGCCATGTTCAACGTGGTGGGCGGCGTGCTCTGGGTCTTCTCGATGACCTTCCTCGGCTACTTCCTTGGCAAGGTCTTCGACGCCAAGCAGATCGAGCGGGTCGTCTACCTGATCATCTTCGTCTCCGTGGCGCCGGTCGTCTTCGGGGCGATCAAGCACAGGCTCCAGCAGAAGAAGGACGCCGCGCGGATCGAGGCCGAGCCGTAGGCGCTCTCCGGCGGACGTCGCGAGCGGATCGCGTCGGGTACGTCATCGCGCGAGCCCTACCGGGTCGAGCGCTCGCGAGCGGCCACCGAGGCCGCCCGCCCCTTGTACTCCGCGCCACCTCCCCGCTACGCTCTCCTCTCACCATGGCGCAGCAGCCCGCCGTCCCCTCCGGCGTCCCCGTTCCCGGCGACGTCCTCGCGGGCAAGTACCGCATCGAGCGCGTCCTCGGCGCGGGGGGCATGGGGGTGGTCTTCGCGGGCTGGGACGTCGTCCTGGAGCGCCGCGTCGCCGTCAAGCTCCTCCTCCCCGAGGCCGCCGCGCTCCCCGACGCCGGCGCTCGATTCCTCCGCGAGGCCCGCGCCGCCGCGGCCCTCGACGGACAGCACATCGCGCGTGTCCTCGACATGGGCACGCTGGGCACCGGCGCCGCGTACATGGTGCTGGAGTACCTGACCGGCGACGATCTCGGCCAGGTGCTCCAGACCCGCGGCGTCCTCCCGCTCGCCGACGCCGCCGACTACGTGCTCCAGGCCTGCGAGGCGATCGCCGAGGCCCACGCGCGCGGCATCATCCACCGCGACCTCAAGCCGAAGAACCTCTTCCTCACCCGCCGCCCCGACGGGACTCCCCTCCTCAAGGTCCTCGACTTCGGCCTGTCGAAGTTCACCGCCACGGGCGACTCTGTCAAGGAGGCGAGCCTGACCGCGACGGGCCTCATCATGGGCTCCATCCATTACATGTCGCCGGAGCAGATTCGCAGCCTGAAATACGCGGATGTGCGCACGGACATCTGGGCTCTCGGCGTGATCCTGTATCGCATGCTCACCGGGCGGCACCCGTTCGAGGGCGACAGCATCACCGCGGTCACGGCGGCCATCATCATGGATACGCCCACCGCCGTCCTGGCCCTGCGGCCGGACCTGCCGCCCGCCGTCGGGGAGCTCGTGGGCCGGTGCCTTGCGAAGGACCCGGGCGCCCGCGTCCAGAGCGTCGCCGAGATCGGCCGCGTGCTCGCGCCTTTCGGGACGCAGCGCGGGCGGCTCTCGTTCGAGAGCATCGACCGGATCCTGCCGGAGCGTGCTTCCCGCGGCGGGTACCCGCCGGTGGGCGCTCCCCCCGCGGCGCCCGGCGCGCTCGGCGCGTCCTCGCCCGCGTGGCGTGGAGCGTCCGGAGCGGCCGAGGCCGCGACGGCGCCCATGCCGGACCGCCCGGACATGCCGTCGTCGCCCGGGAGCGAGGTGGCGGGAGCGGCGCACGCGACGCTGCCGCACGCTTCCTGGGGCAACACGACGCGGAGCCGGGCGCCGCGCAGCCGCGTGGCGCTGCTGGCAGGCGCCGCCAGCGCGCTCCTCCTGACCGGGATCTTCCTTGCGTGGCGGCTGACGCCGAGCGCGTCCCCGGACAGCGACTCGCCCCTGGCCTCATCGAGCGCGGAGACCGAGCTCGGGCCGACGTCCCCCGGCGCGGCCAGCGCCCCCGGCGCGGCCAGCGCCCCCGGCGCGGCCGGCGGGGTGACGGCGACCCCCACCGTCGCCGCGATGGAGACCGCGAGCGCTGCGCTCGAGGCCAGCGCAGCGCCGGTCGCGAGCGCCTCCCCGGACGCACGAGCGAAGGCAGCGGCATCTTCGACAGCGGCGACGCCGCCGGTGAAGGCGAGCGCGAACGCCGTGAGCACGGCCAGACCGCCGTCGTCTTCGCAGGTCAGGACGCAGAACAAGCCCGAGGATCCTTGGAACAAATGGGACTGAGACGAACAAGAGGTACTCGCGCGATGCGCTGCGCCGCCCTCTGCGCCGCCCTCTGCGCGATGAGCCACTCGGCTTCCGCGCAGCCCAAGGATCCGAAGGCCCAGGCACAGGAGCTCTTCGAGCAGGGCCGCGCAGCGGTGGAAGCGCGAGGCTGCGCGCACGCGATTCCGCTCTTCCGCCGGAGCCAGGCGACCTATCCGTCGCGCGGCACGCTGCTCAACCTGGCCCAGTGTGAAGCGGATCTCGGGCGCGTGGCGAGCGCATGGCAGCACTTCAAGGAGCTGCTCACCCAGCTGGCGCCCGGCGATCCCCGTCTGCCCATCACCGAGCAGCGCATCAGGGAGCTCGAGCCGCGCGTGCCCAAGCTGGTCGTCGAGCTCCCGGAGGGCGCACCGGCGCCGGCGGAGCTGCTCCTCGATCAAGCGCCGCTGCCGCAGGCCAGCATCGGCAGCGAGCTCCCGCTCGACCCCGGGAACCATGCCGTCGTCGCGCGATGGCCCGGCGGCCGGCAGACCGACGCGCCCGTGACCCTCGCGGAGGGTGCCCGCAGCGTCGTGCGCCTCGAGCCGCCGCCGGCCGCCGCGCCGCCTCCGGTCCCTGTGCCCGACGCGCCGCAGGCCCCTGCAATCTCCTCGGGCCCGCCCCCCACCCCCGCCGCTCCCTCGAGCTTCAAGCGCACGCTCGGCTTCGTCATCGGCGGCGTCGGCGCCGCGGCCGTGGGCGGGAGCCTCATCACGGGTGGGCTCGCGCTCGGCACGAAGGGCGACCTCGAGAAGGAATGCCCGGATCCCTCGCGCTGCAGCGACGACGGCATGTCCCTCAGCGCGCGGGGCCAGACGCTCACCACCACGAGCACCGTGCTCGGCGCCGTCGGCCTCGTCGGGATCGGCGCTGGCCTGGTGCTCCTCCTGACGGCGCCGGAGCAGCGCAGCTCGGTCGCCCTCACGCCCGCGATCCTGCCGGGCGGCGGCGGCGCGCTGCTGCGCAGTCGCTTCTGAGGGCCCGGACCGGCGCGGCGGGCGGGCCGGCTGCTACAATCATCAACAATTACGCGTACTTGACAGTATCTCGAAAAAAGATCGCCCGGCGTGTCGATCCCGCGCCCCGCCGTTCGTCGTGACGATGAAGCCACGGTTCGCCCCGGGCAAGAGACCCTCCGGAGCCCAGCTCCACCAAGGAAGCAAGGAGACACGACCATGCGATTCATGATCCTGATCAAGGCCACCAAGGACAGCGAGGCGGGCGTCATGCCGAGCGAGCAGCTCTTCACCGAGATGGGGAAGTTCAACGAAGAGCTCGTCAAGGCCGGCGTGATGGTCGCGGGCGAGGGGCTCCACCCGAGCACGAAGGGCGCGCGCATCCGGTTCTCGGGCGACAAGAGGACCGTCGTCGACGGGCCCTTCGCCGAGACGAAGGAGCTGATCGCGGGCTTCTGGATCTGGGACGTGAAGTCGAAGGAAGAGGCCATCGAGTGGGTGAAGCGCTGCCCCAACCCCATGAACGAGGAGTCCGAGATCGAGATTCGCCAGGTGTTCACCGCGGATGACTTCGGTCCCGCGCTCACGCCCGAGCTCAGGGAGCAGGAGGAGCGCCTGCGCGCGCAGCTGGCGGAGAAGAAGTAGCCCCGCGCGCCTCGGGGGTGTGCGCCGGCGGCGGGGGGGCGTGCGCCGGCGGCGGGGGCTTGCGCTGGCGGCGGAAGGTGTTCTGATCGGGCGCCGTGACGGCCCCCGACGTGCATCGCGCCATCCACGCGGTCTTCCGCATCGAGTCGGCCAGGCTCATCGCCGGCCTCGCGCGGATGGTGCGCGACGTCGGCCTCGCCGAGGAGCTCGCGCAGGACGCGCTCGTCGCCGCGCTCGAGCGGTGGCCGGAGTCGGGGGTCCCGGACAAGCCGGGCGCCTGGCTCATGGCCACCGCGAAGCGCCGCGCGATCGACGAGCTCCGCCGGAGCAAGCGGCTCGAGCGCAAGCACGAGGAGCTCGGCCACGAGATCGAGGCCCAGCACGCGCTGGCCGCGCCGGATCTGGACGCCGCGCACGACGATGACGTCGGCGACGACCTCCTGCGCCTCGTGTTCACGGCCTGCCATCCGGTCCTCTCGACCGAGGCGCAGGTCGCGCTCACGCTCCGCCTGCTCGGAGGCCTGACGACCGAGGAGATCGCGCGCGCGTTCCTCGTCCCGGAGCCGACCGTCGCCCAGCGGATCGTCCGCGCCAAGCGGACCCTCGCCGAGGCGCGCGTCCCCTTCGAGGTCCCCCGCGGGGCCGAGCTCGCGCCCCGCCTCTCGTCGGTGCTCCAGGTCATCTACCTGGTCTTCAACGAGGGCTACTCGGCGACGGCCGGCGGCGACTGGATGCGGCCTGCCCTCTGCGAGGACGCGCTCCGCCTCGGCCGCATCCTGGCCGAGCTCGCGCCGCGGGAGCCGGAGGTCCACGGCCTGGTCGCGCTGATGGAGATCCAGGCGTCGCGCTCCAGGGCGCGGGTCGGACCGTCGGGAGAGCCCATCCTGCTCCTGGCGCAGAACCGCGCGCGCTGGGATCACCTGCTGATCCGCCGCGGCCTCGCGGCGCTCGAGCGCGCCGAGGCGCTCGGCGGCGCGCGCGGTCCCTACGCGCTCCAGGCCGCGATCGCCGCCTGCCACGCGCGCGCGCGCACCGCGGAGGAGACGGACTGGGCGCGCATCGCGGCGCTCTATGCGGCGCTCGCCCAGGTCACGCCGTCGCCCGTCGTCGAGCTGAACCGCGCCGTCGCGCTCTCGATGGCGTTCGGCCCGGCGGCGGGCCTCGCCGTCGTCGACGCGCTGACCTCGGAGCGCTCCCTCGAGAGCTACCACCTCTTGCCGAGCGTGCGCGGCGACCTCCTCGCGAAGCTCGGCCGCCTCGACGAGGCGCGCGCGGAGCTCGAGCGCGCGGCGTCGCTCACGCGCAACGCGCGCGAGCGCGACCTGCTCCTCGCGCGCGCCGCCGCGTGCGCGGGCGGCTCGGCGCCGCCGTCGCGGTGACAACGGCGGGGTCGGCGCCGCCGTCGCGGCGACGGACTGGCTCCGCGCCGAGGAGCGCTCCCCGAAGGGCGCGGCGCTCGGCCGCCGCCCCTACCGAGCGGCGGACAGCCGCCGGCTCACCCTCGATCCACGGCCGCCGCGAACGCCGCCCCGCTCGCCGCCGTCGCCGCGCTGACGAGCCATCGCTCCAGCGCTGCAGGCTCGCCGCACGCGAGCACCCGCGCCTGCACCGCCTCCGGCACCGCGAGCCCCCGCGCCGAGAGCACCGCGAGGATCGCGCGCGCCTGGGTGCGCGCCTGGGTGCGCGCCTCGACCCACTCGTCCGTGAACCGCGCCGCGTCGCGCTCCTCGAACAGCGCCGCGACAGGCACGGCGCCGAGGCCGTGCTTGCCCAGCTCCGGCAGGAGGGGCACCTCAGCCCCGGGGCGATAGGTGATCGACGCCGTCCCCGGCCGCACGACCTCGAGCTCCCGCCGCTCCGCGTGCGCGATCCACACCCACGGCCACTCGTGCTCGAGGTAGAGCTTCACCTTCTCCTCGAGGTAGCGCCTCGACTGCGTGCCCCGGATCTCCACGGCCAGCACCGGGGTGCCGCGGTAGGCGTCGTTCCGCGGCGACGAGAGATCGCCCACCACCACGACGTCCGGCGCCCGGAGCGACGGCCCTGCCGGGTCGCTGAGATCGCAGTACACGTCGGTCATCACCGTGAAGCCCGCGCGCGCGTGCGTGCGGAAGAGGGCGGCGAGGAGCGCCATCACGATGCCATGGATATCCTTGCTCCCCATCTGCTCGATCAGCTCCCCGCGGTGCAGCTCCCACGGGCTGCCGTCGTAACAGTCGTCGGGCGTGCCCAGGCGGCGGCCGGTCGGGCCGAAATCGCGCAGCTCGATCGGCCCCGTGTTCCGGGGCGGACGGGTCGGCAGGCCGTTCGTGCGTGCAGTCATGCCCACGATCCTAGCACGTCGCCGCGCCCCCTCGCCGGGCGCGCCCGCCGCAGGCGCAGACGTGCTCTTCCGGCGGCCCGTGAAGGGCCGCCTCGCGCTCGAGGTCCTCAGCCCGAGAGCCGCTGATCCGCCACGTCGAGCGCCGCGTCGAGCGCCGCGATCCCCTCGTCGATCTCCGCCTCGCTGATGATGAGCGGCGGCGCGACGAGCAGGTGGCTCACCCACCCCATGAGGGACACCCCGCGCTTCGCCGCCTCGGCGACCACCGCGTCGACCACCAGGGGCCGCCGAGCCGCCTTGTCCTGCGGCACGTTGAACGGCTCCTTGGTCGCGCGGTCCTTCACGAGCTCCACCGCCCAGAACAGGCCGATCCCGCGCACGTCGCCGATCGAGGGGTGCTTCTCCTTGAGGGCGCGGAGCTTCGCGCCCACGACGTCTCCCATCTTCGTCGCGCGGTCGAGGAGGTCCAGCCGGCGATACTCGTCGATCGCGGCGATCACCGGGGCCAGCGTGAGGGGGTGGGCCTCGTAGGTGTGGCCGTGCGCGAACATGTTGTCGTCGAAGTAGTCCGCGATCGCGCGGGAGGTCGCGACGACCCCGAGCGGCGCAGCAGCGTTCGTCACGCCCTTCGCGGTCGTCAGGATATCCGGCACCACGCCCCAGTGATCGACCGCAAACCACTTTCCGGTCCTGCCCCAGCCGCTCATCACCTCGTCCGCGATGAGGAGCACGCCGCGCTTCCGCGCGACCTCGGCGATCTTCGGCAGGTAGTCGGCCGGCGGGATGAGGACGCCGTTCGTGCCCACGACCGGCTCGACGATCACCGCCGCGACGTTCTCCTCGTGGTCGATCATGTAAGCCAGGTAGTCGGCGCACGCGACGCCGCACTCGGGGTGGCTCCGGCCGAGCGGGCAGCGGTAGCAGTTCACCTCCGGGCCGAACACCACGCCCGGGATCTTGCCGGCCGGCTCGATGAACCAGCGGCGAAAGTCGCCGGTCGCCGCGACCGAGCCCGCGGTCGACCCGTGGTACGACGTGTAGCGCGCGATGATCTTGTGCTTGCCGGTGTAGAGCCGGGCCATCTTGAACGCCGCCTCGTTCGCCTCCGTGCCCGACGTCGCGAAGAAGAACTTGTCGAGACCCTTCGGCATCACCTCCAGGAGCTTCTGCGCCACCCTGGCCCGCACCTCGCACGTGTGCGCCGGGCTGATGTAGGCGAGCTGCCTCGCCTGCGCGCAGATGGCCTCGATCACGGCCTCGTTCTGGTGGCCGAGGTTCGAGCAGATGAGCTGCGAGGACAGGTCCAGGTAGCGCTTGCCGGACGCGTCCCAGAACGCGCAGCCCTCCGCGCGGGTGACATGGATCGGCTTCCAGCCGCGCTGGGCGCGCCAGGTGCCGTACGTGTGCTTCGTGGTCAGCTCGACGATGTCATCGCTCATGGCAACCTTCGCGGTTCGAGGAGGCGCTCAGCGTAGAGGGTGATCAGACCTCCTCGCACGCGAATTCCCCGGCGCCGCTCGCCCGCTCCCGCGCGCCGCGCCCGCGATTCCGTGCAGCGCGCTCGCGGCGCCGCGCGCGATCCCGTCACCAGGGACGGTCGTGATCCGTCCATGAGCGGGCGAGCTCGCCGCGTGCCGGTCGGTTGACATAGTAGAGCTCACTAATATGGTGCGGCGCATGACCACGCGCCATGAACCCCCCGCTCCTCCCCCTGTTTCGCCCTACCTGACGGTCGACGACGCCCGCGCGGCCATCGACTTCTACCGGCGCGCGTTCGGCGCGACGGTGGTGGCCGAACAGCCGACGCCGGACGGCAAGAAGCTCATCCACGCGGCCCTCCTGGTGAACGGCGGCCTCGTGATGCTCAGCGACGATTTCCCGGAGCAGTGCGGCGGGGTGAGCCGCACGCCGAAGGCGTTCGGCGGCACCGCGGTCACGCTCCACCTCGATCTGCCCGACGTCGACGCGACGTGGAAGAGCGCGGTCGAGGCGGGCGCCAGCGTCGAGATGCCGCTCGCGGACATGTTCTGGGGCGACCGATACGGCATCGTGACCGACCCGTTCGGCCACCGCTGGTCGCTCGCGACGCGGAAGAAGGCGGCCACGCAGGAGGAGCTCGACGCCGGCGCCAAGAAGCACTTCCCCGCGGCAACGTGAGGTCGTGCGAGGTGGCGTGAGGTGACGTGAGGTGACGAACGCGCGCTCCCCGGACGAGACGTTCCGCGCGCTCGCGGACCCCACGCGGCGCGCGATCCTCGACGCGCTGACCGGCGGGGAGCGCTCCGTCACCGAGCTGTGCGCGATGTTCGACGTGACCCAGTCGGCGATCTCGCAGCACCTCAGGGTGCTGCGGGACGCCGGGCTCGTCGCGCCCCGCCGGGAGGGGCGCTCGCGGCTCTACCACGTGGAGGCCGCGCCGCTGCGCGCGGTCTACGACTGGGCCGCTCATTACGAGCGATTCTGGGCGAAGAAGCTCGACGCGCTCGGCGCGCGGCTCGATCGCGAGGCGGACATCGCGCGCAGGGGGGGCAGATCATGAGACGCGACCTGCGCATCACCCGCGCCGGCAACCGCACCATCTACGGCCGGACGCTCCCCGCGGTGCTCGACCGGCTCGCGCGCTCCGGGGCAGCCCCGCCGGCGGACGCGCGGCGCGGATGCCACGAGCCGCGCGGCCCGTGGTGGCTGCTCGCGCAGGTCCTTGGGCCGATCATCCGGCGCGCCGCGCAGAAGCGCGCAACCAGGGGATAACCCACGGCTGCGCGGATTGCGCGAGCCCTCGCGCAACCCGCGCAGCGGCGCGCGCAACCGGCCCCATGGCGCCCGCCGTCACCGGCCATTTCGCGGGCCCGCGGGGCTGGCGCGAGACCTGCTCTGGCGGTGAAGCGAGGCGGATGGAGACGACGGACAGCGCGGCACGCCGCCGTGGCTCCGTGGCCTCGATGGCCCCCGAAGGAGGTTTGCGCACATGGACGGACAACTCGCCACCACCGATGTTTCGAGCATGGACCAGGGGACGAGCGCAGGAGTCGTGAACGACGTGAAGAGGAGCGACGCACGCGCGTTTCTGGCGCGCGTCGAGGCGGATCAGCGCCTCGCCGAGAAGATGGCGGAGGCCGACGGCGACATGACGCGCATCCTCGCGATCGCCGCCGAGGCGGGCTGCTCGTGCACCGCGCAGGAGCTCGCGAGGGCTTACGAGGAGCACGTGCGCGCGGAGTCCTTCGCCTCGGCCTATGACTTCGGGTATCCCGAGATCTACCTGAGCCTCCGCGCGCCCTCGGACCTGAGCCATGCGGCCGTGTACCTGAGCCTCCGCGCGCCCTCGGACCTGAGCCATGCGGCCGTGTACCTGAGCCTCCGCGCTCCTTCGGACGCCGGCGCTCCGCTGCCTTCCTGAACGACACGCGCGCCCCCGCGCGCTCCGGACGGCGACCTCCGCCGCAGCCGCGGAGGGAGGCGCCGTTCTCCTCGTCACCCTCTCGCATGCAAACGACGGCGCTGCGCTCTCAGGAGAACTGGCCATGATCCGATCCCCCGGTCCGAAAGGGCACCCTCTGCACGGCTCCTGGCCGGAGTTCCGCGCGGATCCCCTCGCCTTCCTGCTGGACGGCGCGCTGGCGCACGGCGATTTCTTCCAGTTCCGGCTGGGGCTGAAGAGGTGCTTTGCCGTCGCGGATCCGGCCGCGATCCAAGGGATATTCGCGGATCGGGAGGGCTTCACGGACAAGACGCCGCCGCACCGGATGCAGGACGCCTATCCGCGGAGCGTCGCCCGCCTCGAGGGGGGTGAGCACCTGGAACGCCGGAGGGCGCTCGCGCCGGCGTTCCATCGGGAGGCGCTCCTCGCGCGCGCCGAGGGCGCCGCGCGCGTGGTGCGCGAGGCGCTCGCGCGGCTGCGCACAGGCGAGGCGCGCGCGGTGCTGCCGGTGCTCGAGGACGTCGCCCTGCGGAGCGCGTCGATGCTGCTGCTCGGGGAGTCGGGAGAGCAGGTCGTGGAGCGCATCGCGACCGAGCTGCCCCGGGTGGAAGCGTGGCTCGGGCACGCCGCAGACGACGAGATGGCCTATGGCCAGGCGAGGGACGCGCTCGCGGCGTCCATCCTGGCGGCGGCAGAGCACCGCAAGGCGGCCGGGAACCGCGGGACAACCGATCTGCTGGATCCGCTCGTGCGCGCGGTGGACGCCGGCCAGATGGATGAACAAGCCATGATCGACGAGGTCGTGATGATGCTGGTGACGCACGTGCCGACGGCCGCGGCGTCGGCATGGGCGCTCTACGAGCTCGCGCAGCGCCCGGAGGTGCGGAGGCGCATCGAGGAGGAGCTCGACGGGATCGACGCGCAGGAAGCGGAGGTGGAGCGCGCCTCGATCCTGTCGGCGGTGGTGCAGGAGACCTTGCGGTTGCACCCGCCCGTATGGGTGCTGGCGCGCGAGGCGCGGAGGGAGTTCCGCCATGGGCCCCACGCGGTGAGCGCAGGAGACGAGGTGCTCGTGAGCCCGTATGTCATGCAGCGGCTTCCGCGGTACTGGAAGCGCCCGGAGGAGTTCCTCCCGGAGCGTTTCGAGCCGGGCTCGCCATGGCACGAGGAGCGCCCGCCTTCGGCGTTCATCCCCTTCGGGCTCGGGATGCGCAAGTGCATCGGCGAGCGGACCGCCGTGCTGCAGATGAAGCTCATGCTGGCGGCACTGGTGCGGGAGTTCCGGTTCGAGCTGCCCGCAGGGTACGAAGCGGGCGCAGGCGGCCGGCGGGCGCTCGTGCCGCGGGATGGGCTGCCGCTCGTCGTGGAGCGCCGCCGGAGGGCGGATCGGCGTCCGCGCGAGCACGAGCTGACGGGATGAAGGCCAGAGCGCGCGGCCGGCCGGCCGCGCGCGAGGAGACCGGGTGAGCGGCGCTCAGGAGAAGCCCATCGGGCACCGCCCTGCCGGCTGCGGCGCGGCGGGCCGGAGCGCCGGCTCCGCGGGGCTGCCCTGGACCGCAGCCGGGCGGCCTTCCGCCCTCGATCGCTCACGCTCCCCTTCCAGGATCATCGCCACATCCCCGCTCGGCCCCATGGTGAGCCCGCGGCGCACGTGGTGAATGGGCGCCTGGCTCTCGAGCCGGAGCCTGTATCTCCCGAGGATCGTGCCGAGGGCGACCTTCATCTCGTACATCGCGAACGCCGCGCCCAGGCACCGGCGGGCGCCGCCGCCAAAGGCGATGAACTCGAAGGGTGTGAATTTCCGATCGAGGAACCGCGAAGGGCGGAATCGCCCAGGCGACGGGTAGAGATCCTCGCGGCCATGCAGGAGCAGCGGCGAGGCGGCGATCGCCTCGCCGGCCGGGATGGTATAGCCCTTGAGCTGGAACGGCCTCTTCACGACGCGGGCGACGTCCACCACCGGCGGGTGGAGGCGGAGCGCCTCCAGGCACACCGCCTCCAGGTACGGCAGCGACGCGAGCGCGTCCGCCTCGGGCGCGGGACCGAGCGCGTCGAGCTCGTCGAGAAGGCGCGCGAGCACGGCCGGCTCGCGGTGCAGCCAGTACATCGCCCACCCGAGCGACATGGCCGTCGTCTCGTGGCCAGCGAACAGGAGCGCCCGGAGCTGGTCCGCGATCTCGACCTCGCTCATGCCCGCGCCGTCGTCGTGGCGGGCGCTCATCATCAGGCCCAGGATGTCCTGCGAAGCGTCCCCCTCCGCGCGCCTCGCCCGGATCTCCTCGAAGAGCAGCGCGTCGAGCGCCCTGGCCGCGCGCTTGTGGCGCGCGTAGGGGCCGAAGCCGGCGAAGTCGCGGCGGAGCGCAGGGATGATCATGAAGCTCGGGCTCAGCGACTCGATGAGCCCGAGCACGGCCTCGCGGGTCCTGCCGACGCGCGCCTCGCCCCGCACGCCGAAGACCACGCGGACGATCACGTCGAGCGCGATCGCCTGGGTCGCCGCGAGCATCGAGAACGAGCGGCCCGGCCGCCACCGCGACGCCACGTCCAGGCTGATCTCCGCGATCGCGCCGCCATAACCCCGCATCGCGCCGGCGCTGAACGGCGGGGCGAGCAGCCGCCGATCGCGCCGGTGCCGCGCGCCCGCCGTCACGACCACCGACGAGGTCCCGAAGACCGGCTCCGTCAGCTGGACACCCCAGACATCGAACTCGTCGGGGTCGGCCGTGTAGACCGCGCGGATCGCCTCCGGATCACCCGTGATGGTCAGTATCCCGTTCGGCGACCTCAGGCGAAACGTGGGGCCGTACTCGGCGGCGTAGCGCCTGAAGACGGGCTCGGAGGAAATGAATCCTGCGCGAATGAAATCCACAAGGCTGAGCGACTTCGGCCCGGGCGGCAGATTTCCCATCGAGCTGCTCCGTGGGTGAACGAGGGTTGTCGGATGTCCCGGGCCGGAGAAGACCAGGGCGCCGGGGACATTCCGACACGCGGGCCGGCGTTCGGTTCCCTCGGTTCCGTCGATTCCGAGAGATCGCCCGCCCGCGCTCAGGTCGCGGCCTCGGCGCCAGGCGGACGGACAGCGACCGCGCGGGACAGGAGCAGCACGCCGGTGAAGAGGTAACCCGAGCAGGAACGGAAGACATCGTAGGAGCGGCCCAGCAGCGGAGCGCTACGAAGAATGTCCCCGATGCGCCACATCTCCTCGTGGCGCGTGATCTCGAAGCTCTCGCCGCCGTCGATCATGCAGAAATCGTAGGTCAGGATCACCCGCACGGGGTACGCGCAGCGCGGGAACAGCCGCAGGTACAAGGTGCTGTCGACCAGGGCGCGGCCCGCGTCACGCCGCTCGGAGAGCCGGACGCTCAGCTGAGAGACGTCGAGGTCGAAGCGGCCGCCGACGCGAGCTCCAGAGAGGCCGACCTGGTACGTCTCGATCCCGCGCACGCGCCGCCATGGATTGACGAACTCGATGCCACGGGCAAGGTAGGGATAGACCTCCTTCTCGAGCGTCGCGATCGGAACCTTCGTGTCGTACATGAGGAGCGAGAGGCGTCGGAAGCGCGCCTCCAGGTCGGCGAGCCCGAGGCGCGGCATCGTGGGGATCGTGAACGGGAGGCAGTTCACTTTTGTCGCCATGTCGTGACTCTCCATCCGGATACGCCCCCCGCCCGGTGTGAAGCGCCGGTCCGGGCGCGGAGCGATGCAGGCCGAGACGCAATGCATGGGCCGAGGCGGAGCGTGCTGGAGGTGCGTGCTCTGCGGCGCGTCGCTCCGCCCCGCGCGCCCCGCGCGCCGCGTGTGCGCCGCCGCGCAAGGCGCTCGAAAGGCGCTGTTCTCCGCGTGGTTCAGGGGGAGAATCGGCGCGTCCGCCGTGGATTGCCCTGGTCCCTGGGGCGTCCGCGGTTATCTTCCCGCGCCGTTCGGCACGAAGCGCGCGGCGTTTCGCCCTCTCTGCCGGCGGCGAGTCACGAGGAGAAGAAGTGTCACGGGTTGTGGAGCGCGCAGCGAAGACCGCCAGCAGTCTCACGGAGCGGCGCAGCGCCGCGGCGCGGCGGGTCGCCGCGTTCATGGCGCTCACCCTCGCCTCGGCGGGGTGCGCCGCGCAGGGAGCGCCGGCGCCCCCCGCGCGCGGCGGCGCGCACCCCGGCGCGAGCGCTGGAGCGCCGGCGCCCGCCGCGCGCGGCGGCGCGGACGGCGCAGACGCCGGCGCGAGCGCGGCCGCAGAGCCGATCTTCCGTGAGGCGGAGTCGCTCGCGGGGCGCTACCGCGTGATCGGCGTGCAGCTCTTCGTGCTCGACCAGGCCGCGGAGGCGGGCGCGGCGGGCGCGCGCGGCGCGGCGCGGCGGGCGGCGCTCGAAGCAGAGGCCGCGCGGCTGCGGGCGGGCGTCGCGGCGGCCTGCGCCGCGCTCGTCGACGCGCCGGCGCTGCGCGCAGCGGAGCAGCGGCCGCGAGCGCTCCTCGCGCTCGCGCGGGCGCTCCAGGACGGCGGGGACGCGCGCGGCGCCGAGGCGCGGCTGCGCCAGCTCGCGCTCGAGCACCCGGCGTCCGGCGAGGCGGCCGAGGCCTACCTCGCGCTGGCCGACCTGGCGTTCGCCGCGGGGCGCCTCGACGAGGCGGTGATCGCCTGCGACGGCGCGCTCCGCGGCGCCGCGGGGGCGCCGCTCCGCAAGCGCGCTCTCTACGTGAAGTCGTGGAGCCTGCGGGGCCTCGGCGGCCGAAGCGCCACCGAGGGGGCCATGAGGGCGCTGCGCGCCATCGTGCAGCTCGGCCCCGCGCGCGCCGGCTCGCTGGAGGCGACGATCGACGAGGCCGCGGAGCGAGAGCTCGTCGAGCTCTACGCGGCGCACGGCGACCTCGCGCAGGCCCGCGCCTTCTTCGCGGGCGCGGGCGAGCGCGCGGGCCGGCGGCTGCTCGGCGAGGTGGAGGCCCGCGCCGCGCGGCGCGGGCGCCCGGAGCCGCCCGATCGACCGGCCCTGTGAGGAGCGCCGCCGCCGCCGGGGAGCCTCACCCTTCGCCCGTGTCGATCCGGAACCGCGGCGCCTCGATGCGCTCCCCCCGGCACGCCGGGCAGCGGCTCGGCTTCGCGAGCGACCGCCGCTCGTCGAACGCGTAGCCGCAGCGCAGGCAGCGCGCCGGCGCGACCGAGAGCCGCTCGCCGCGCGCGCGCAACGAGCGCGCGAGGTGCTCGAGGTGCGGCGCCACGTCGCGCTCCCGCATCCCGAGGCGGGTGGAGAGCTCCCACGCGGTCGCCGCTCCCCTGCGGAGCTCCTCCAGGAGCGCCTGCCGCACCGTCTCCGACCGGGGCGCTGGGTTCGGCGGTGGCTTCGGGTCGCTCATCGCTCTCCGCGAGCGTGACACCGCGGCGGCGCCGGTCCAGCGCCGATCGCTCGCGGCTCGCGCGCTGGGCTCGCGCCGCGCACCAGCGCCGCACGGCCAGGACAGGCGCACAGGTGCCGCCTCTCACGACGGCGGGGCAGCGCAGCGCGGCACAGACCGCGCGGCCATTGCGCTGCCCACAGCGCGCACGGAGAATGCCGCTCCGGAGAACAGCAGCGCATGATCCCGTGCCCGTCCGACGACGCCCTGGCCACCTGGCTCGCGGGCAACTTCCCGCACGACGACGCGGCGAGCATCCGCGGGCACGTGGCCGGCTGCGACGGCTGCCGCGCGCGGCTCTCGACGCGCCCGAGCGAGAGCGACCTCGGGGCGCCGCTCTTCCTCCACGCGACGCACCAGCGCTTCGGCGAGAGCGAGCGGCCGCCGTCGCCCCCGCTCTCCTGGGCGCCGCCCTCGGCCTTCGACGACTACCGCGTGGTGCGGCCGCTCGGCCGCGGGGGCATGGGGCAGGTGTACCTCGCCCACGACGAGGTCCTCGACCGGCCCGTCGCGCTCAAGTTCGTCGCGGCGGACAGCCCCGATCCCAGGACCATCGAGCGGCTGCGCGTCGAGGCCCGCGCGATCGCGCGCCTCCAGCACCCCAACGTCGTCGCCGTCTACCGGATCGGCGAGGTGCGCGGGCGGCCGTACATCGCCTACGAGTTCGTCGAGGGCGAGCCGCTCGAGCTGCTCCCGAAGCCGATCCCGTGGCCCGCCGCGCTGCGCCTCGCGCTCGGCCTCGCGCGCGGGCTCGCCGCGGCGCACCGGCGGGGCGTCCTCCACCGCGACATCAAGCCGGCGAACGTGATGCTCGACGCGAGCGGCGAGGTGAAGCTGCTCGACTTCGGCCTCGCCAAGCTCGCCGACCGGCCCGGCGCCCCCGCCCTCGACGCCGGCCCTCGCGCCGCGCCGAATTCCGCGCCGCCCTCGCCGTGGGCGCTCGCGGACATGTCCGCCCTGACGACCGCGATCCCGGTGGCGCTCGACGCGGCCTCCACGGTCGGGACCGCGAGCCTGACCGACGGCGGCATGATGATGGGCACGCCACTCTACCTCGCGCCCGAGCTCTGGACGGGCACCGCCGGCACGCCCCGCTCCGACGTCTACGCGCTCGGGCTGGTCCTCTACGAGCTGTGCGCGGGCCGGCTGCCTCACGCGGGGCTCGAGGTGCACGCGATCGCCAGCTGGGTGACGGCGCGGGCGCTCCCGCCGCTGCGCTCGATCTGCCCCGACGTCCCGGAGATGCTCGCGGCCGTCATCGATCGCTGCGTCCTGCGCGAGCCGGAGGCGCGCTTCGCGTCGGCCGAGGAGGTGCAGGCCGCGCTCGAGGAGACCGAGGCGCTCTGCCGGGCGTTCCAGATCGTGCGCCCCGCGTCGTCCCCCGCGAGCGGGCAGGACGCGGGCGCGGACGTCGTGCGCGCCTCGTTCGAGCGCCTCGCCCCGCGCGCCGAGGCGCTCGTGACGCGCTTCTACGAGCGGCTCTTCGCCCGCGAGCCGGCGCTCCGGGCGCTGTTCCCGCCGGACATGCGCGAGCAGCGGCTCAAGCTCGCCGCGGCGCTGCAGCTCGTCGTCGACAACCTGCGCGCGCCGGACAAGCTGGTCGAGATGCTCGAGGCGCTCGGCCGCCGCCACGCGGCGTACGCCGCGTTGCCCGAGCATTTCGACGCCGTGGGCCGCGCGCTGCTCGAGGCGCTCGAGGAGCTCGAAGGGGACGCGTGGTCGCCCGTCACCGCGCGGGCCTGGGCGGGCGCGTACGCGCAGGTCGCCGAGGCGATGCGGCGCGGGCTCGAGGCCGCGCGGGAGGGGGTGGTCTCCTCCACGCGGGCGCCCGCGCGGCTGCACGCCGCGGAGACCCGCTTCGCCACGAGCGCCGACGCGAGCCTGGCCTACAGGACCGCGGGCGCCGGGCCGATCGATCTGGTGCTGGTCCAGGGGTGGGTGACGCACGTGGAGGCCGCGTGGGAGGGCGCGCTCGTCTCCCGGTTCTTCGCCGAGCTCGGCGCGTGGGCGCGCCTCATCGTGCTCGACCAGCGCGGCACCGGGATGAGCGAGCGCGAGGGCGCGGGCGCTCCGGCCGAGCAGCAGGCGGAGGATCTGCTGGCGGTGCTGGACGCGGCCGGCGTGGCGCGCGGCGCGCTCCTCGGCGTCGGCGCCGGGTTCGCGCCGTGCGCGCTGCTCGCGGCGGCGCACCCGGCCCGGGCGCGCGCCCTGATCGCGCTCGGGAGCGCGGCGCAGATGTCTGCCTGGCCGGGGTGCCTCTTCGGGCTCGCCGGCGACGACGCCGAGGAGGCCGAGCGCGCGCTGCGGAGCGGCTGGGGTGAGCCGCTCTTCCTCGATCGCCTGGCCCCGTCCGCGGCGGATGACGGCGCGTTCCGGCGCTTCTGGGCCGCGTACCTGCGCCACGGCGCGAGCCCCGGCGGGGCGGCGCGCATGCTCCGGGCACACGCGGCGGCGGACGTCCGGTCCGCGCTGGGCCGGGTGAGCGCCCCGACGCTCGTGCTGCACCGGGCCGGCGATCGGGCCGTCCCGGCGGCGGCCGGGCGCGACCTCGCCGGCCGCATCCCCGGCGCGCGCCACGTCGAGCTGCCGGGCGACGATCACCTCCCCTTCGTCGGCGAGTCAGGTCCGCTGCTCGCCGAGCTGCGGGCCTTCCTTGGCGCGGATGCCGGGGGGAGCCCCCTCTCGAGCCTCGCGCCCTCCGCCGCGCTCGGCGCCGCCTCCGGCGGCTGACGCGCTCGGCGCGGGGGCCAGGCACGCGGTGCGTCGTCGCCCGGCTCGCGCCGCGGAGCTCTCGTGGACACTCCTGGGCTCGCAACACGAGCCGCCGGACGCGCGCCGGTCTCTCGGACGCCCGCGCTCGCTGCGCTTCCTCAACCGATGTTTGCCCGCGCTACGATGGGCCGATGGGCCGATGGGCCGATGCGCTGATGGACTGATGAGCTGATGAGCTCGAGTTCAGCGTGCGGACGTCCGCGTCTCCGGCTTCGCCCGATACGACTTGAGAGTTCTCCTTATCTCGATATCTCTCCGGAAAAAGGGAAACATCCTGTCTGCCTTGCGATCCCGTGATTCCCCCGCTAGCTTGAATTGATGATGGGATGGTCGCCCCCGCTGACCTGCTGTATCGCTGCCGTGCTTGGCGCATTCGCGAGCGCTTGCTCCGGGACGGAGCAGGGCTCTGCCGGCGCAGCGGCGGGCGCGGGCGGGGCGGAAGGCGACGGCAGCGCCGAGAGCGCGGGCGGCGCCGAGAGCGCGGGCGGCGAGGACGCGGGCGGGGGCGGGGGCGCCGACTGCCCTCCTGGTGAGGAGGGCTGTCCCTGTGGGCCTCTGGGCCAGTGCGACGACGGGCTCCGCTGCACAGACAGCGTATGTATTTCGGAGTGTACCAGCGCCGAGGATGACCCGATGGTCGACGGCGACTGCGACTGGCGGGGAGGCCCGGAGGACCCCTCATTCCAGCGCTCGGATGCGTGGGGCACCACGGGGGCAGCGCTCGTCTCCCCCGAGGTCGAGGGCAACGGCAACCCCGGGGCCGGCATCATCGGGAGAGACGCGGTGTGCCAGATGGCCGGCTTCTATCAGCGCCTCTCGATGCCGGACCTCGCGTGCGCCGGGCCGCTCCTCCTCACGTTCGCCGCGCGCATCGGCTGCGAGCTCGCGATGGACTGCCTCGGCCCGCCGGGGGTCGGGGTCCGGATCGACGGAGGGATCACCGACCTCGATCTCATGCCCTCCTCGTCCTTTTCCCCGCAACGCGTGTGCCTGGGAGAGCGCGCCTACGGCAGGCCGATCGAGCTGCTCCTCGGGCCCGCACGGCGCTCTCCCCTGTGTGATGAGGACACCGGACAGGACTTCACGCTGACGTTCGATGACGTCGCCCTTCGGCCTGATGAAATGAACGAGTGTCCGCCGCCTGGCCAGGTGCTGAACGGCGACTTCGAAGCAGGCGCCGCCGGCTGGAGGGCGACCCCCGAGGGCGGCGTCTCCGAGATCGAGCGCGGCCTGGGCCAGGGCGGCGGCAAGGGCGGACACCTCGCCACGACGCTGTTCTGCCAGGCTCCCTCGCTCGAGGGCACGCTCTCGGCGCCCTTGCCGTCCGCCGCGCTGCCGAGCCCGGCGCTCCGCATCTGGAGCCGTGGCAGCCCAGGGGCCATCGTCGACGTGATGCTGAGCGCGCACCGGCTGACGGCCCTGACGGGCACGGGCGAGGCGCAGGTCTCGCATGCCTGCTTGCCTCGGTGGGCGCTCGGCATGGCGCACCGCCTCGCGTTCGCCTTCCGGAACCGGCACAGCCAGCCGTGCATGGACGAGAACGAGCGGGATTTCACGGTGGATGATCTCGCCATCGTCTCTGACGACCGCTGCCCCGGGGACGCGCCGATCTTCGACCCCGGCTTCGAGAACCCCGGCGCCGACGCGGGCCTCTCGCCGACATGGGTCCTCAACGCGGAGGACCCCGCGCGCGGCAGCGCCAGGCTCGCGGTCGACGCGGCGGCCGCGCACGCCGGCGACGTCTCGCTCTCGCTGTCCGTGCGGAAGCCGTGCCGCGAGCCCTCGGCCTCCACCGTGTTCACCGTCCCCGAGCCTCAGGGGACGGCCGGTCCGGCGCTGAAGTTCTGGTACCGCACGAGCCACCTCCTCGCGGCGACCGCCTCCTCGACGCCAGGGGGCGCCCTGGCCGCCAGCGAGCGCTGGACGCAACAGACGATCTGCCTGGATCCGCGCACGGCGGGCATGCCCCAGCCGATCTCTTTCAAGATAAGAGCCAGCGGCACCTGCGATGCGCCGCTCGACGACGAGGCCTTGCACGTGGACGACGTCGAGGCGACGACCGATCCCTCCTGCCCGGCAGCGGCGCTCCCCTGAGCCGCGGAGCCCTGGCGCCTCGATTCGCCGGGCAGAGGGCGCCTCCCGGCTCAGCCGCGCTTCCGGCCCACCAGGATGACGATCGGATAGGCGAAGTGGACCTCGTCCCCCCGGAGCTCTGCGCCCACGCCGAGCGCGTCGACGCCGACGTCGGCGCGGTAGAGGGCCCGGAGCCGGTCCGCTCCGCCGGGCTCCGGGAAGGAGGCCCGGAGCGTGGCCTCGAGCTCGACCTCGAGCCGGTACCGCGTCGTCGCCTCGATCTCCAGCCCCGCCGCGTCGAACAGGGCGCCGAGCTCGCGCTCGGTGAGCGCGCTCGCGTGCGACGGATCGCGGATCTTCTCGGCGGCGTCGTACGCCGCCCGCTTGTCCTCGGCCGGCGCCACGTCGATCACGGCGACTCGCCCGCTCCTCTGGCACACGCGGGCCATCTCGCGCAGCGTCACGAGCGGCTCCAGCAGGTGATGGAAGCTGTAGCGCGTCGTGACCAGGCGATAGCTCTCGTCCGGATAGGGCAGCCGGCTCGCGTCGCCGAGCTCCCAGGTGACGTTGGAGAGGCCGAGGCTCGCCTGCCTCTTCCGCGCCTCGTCCAGCATCGCCGGGACGATGTCGAGCCCCCGCACGCTCGCCACGCGCTGCGCCAGCGCGCAGGCGACGATCCCCGGCCCGCAGGCCACGTCCAGGGCCGCGTCGCTCGGCGCCGGGGCGAGCGCGTCGAGCAGCAGCCCCATGGCGGACTCCGCCGAGTGGGCCCGGACCTCGGCGAACGGCCTGGCCTGGCGGGTGAACTGTTCCTGTATCAGCGCATCGTGCGCCGCGGGAGTCGCTTGCTTCATGGCGCTCGAAGATGGACGCGCTCCGGCTTTACGGCTGCCGGCGATCGGACAAAGATCACCGCCGAGAGGCCACGCCTTGCAAGCCCGCGTCCTGACCCCGACGGAGACCACCGAGCACCTCGCGCGGCTCGGGCTCGACCATGCCCACGCGCGCGCGTTCTCCTACGAAGACGAGCTGCGGGGAGCCGTGTACGGCTGGCACGCCCACGCGCGGCACCAGCTGCTCTGTCCTCTGGCCGGCACGGCGCGCCTCGAGGTCGAGGACGCGTCCTTCCTGCTCCCCCCGCAGCTCGCCGCGCTCATCCCCGCGGGCGAGCGGCACGCCACCACCTGCGGCGACGCGTCCATCGTCTCGATCTATTTCGAGCCCGCCGCGTTCCCTTCCCCCCTCGCGGCGGTGAGGATCTTCGAGATCCCCGCGCTCCTGCGCGAGATGGTGATCTACGCGCGCCGCTGGCCTGTCGCGCGGCGTCCGGACGACCCCGCGGCCAACACGTTCTTCGCGGCGATGGCGGACATCATCGGCCCGCTCCTCGATCGCGGCGCCACGTACCGGCTGCCCCGCGGCAAGACGCGGCCGGTGCAGCGCGCGATCGAGTGCGCGCTGCGCGACGTCTCCAGCGCCGATCTCCCGCGGGCCGCGGCGTTCGCAGGGGCGACCGAGCGCACGCTGCGGCGGCGGTTCCGCGAGGAGACCGGCGTCACGTGGCGCGGCTTCGTCACGCGCGCGCGCGTGCTCCGGGCGATCGACCTGCTCTCCAGCCCGAGCGCCAGCGTCACGCAGGTCGCGCTGGACGTCGGCTTCCAGAGCCTCGGCGCGTTCGCCGCCGCGTTCCGCGCCGTCACCGGCCAGACGCCGAGCGAGTTTCGCAGGACCGCCCGGCCATCGCCGGACGGCGGACACAAGAGCTGACCTGACGGCGCTGACGCGATCTCGCGGCGCTCGCCGCGTGCGGGCGGCCCCCCGCGGCGCGCGCCGCGAGATCGCGGATTACTGCGTGATCGCCCGGAGGTCGAGCATCTCTTCGACGCTCGGGACCACGATGAGGTCGCAGCGGCGGTTCTTCTGCCGGCCCTCGTCGGTGTCGTTGGTCGCGACCGGATCGGTGTCCGCGAAGCCCGCCGCGCTCCAGTTCGCGACGGGGAGCGCGCCCCCGCCGCCCTTGACGTCGGCCGGGCTGACGAGGAACACGAGCACCTCGCGGGCGCGCATCAGCGACAGGCCCCAGTTGTCGCGGAACTGGCCGCCCGCGAGCGGCTTGTTGTCCGTGTGGCCGGCGACCTGGTAGTCGCGCTGGAGCAGCGACTTGTCGTTCTTGACGACCGTCGCCACCTTGAGGAGGATCTCCTTGCCCTCCTTCTTCAGCGTCTCGCGCCCGGAGTCGAAGAGGACGTCGCCCGGCAGCGAGATGACCATCCGGTTGTTCCGGATGTTCACCGCCAGGCCGAGCTTCGTGAGCTCGTCCAGCTTCTTCTTGAGCGTCTCGAACCGCGCCTTGATCGCCTCCAGCTGGCGGGCGCGGGCCTTGAACTCGGCGAGCGCCTTCTCGCGCTCCTCCAGCGTCGAGCTCAGCTGCGACACCTGCGTGCTCGTCGCCTGGAGGTTCTCGTTCAGCTTGCCGATGTCGACCCCGGCCGCCTCGAGCTGCTTCGTCAGCTCCGCGACCTTCGTCTGGGCCGCCTCGAGCTCCTTCTGCGTCTCGGCGAGGCGGCCCTCCGTGGTCTGGTGCTGGCTCTGAAGGCGGTTGTACTTGTCGAGCTGGGCCTTCCACTCCTCCTCGGAGTAGCCGCACCCCAGCGAGGACGACGCGATCACGGCAGGCAGGAAGGCCGCGAAGGCGGTTCTGCGACCTTTCAAGACACGAGGGTGCATGAGCACGCTCCTTCACTCTAGTTGGTGAACATGAGCTGGGGCCGATGGCTCGGCCCGCGCCCGGTTCCAGGTGACAGCGGCCTGTCAGGCCGTGCGGACGCGTACCCTACCGAGGTCGCGCGCGATTGTAAAAGGCCGTATCGAGCCGCCCGACCCGCCGCCTCGCGCGCCTCTCTCCCTCGCCACGCCCCGTCACCGCGTCCGCCAGGCGCGGCGCGCTGACGCGGCGCGTGTATGCGCCATCGCAACACAGGTGCGCTTGTCCATTGTTCCCGCCTGCGCACCTGCTAATGGGACGGCCCATGGCCTATCGCATCACGCTGATCCCGGGCGACGGCATCGGCCCGGAGGTGGTGACGGCGACTCAGGATGTGGTCTCCGCCGCCGGCGTCGCCGTCGACTGGGAGATCCACCACGCGGGCATCGAGGTCGCGAAGCTGACGGGCTCGCCGCTCCCCCTCCCCGTGATCGACGCCGTGCGGAAGAACCGGATCGCCCTGAAGGGCCCGGTGACGACGCCGATCGGGGGCGGGTTCCGCTCGGTCAACGTCACGCTCCGGCAGACGCTCGACCTCTACGCGAACGTGCGGCCGATCCGCAGCCTGCCGGGCGTCGACCCGCGGTTCGACGTCGACATGGTCATCGTGCGCGAGAACACCGAGGGGCTCTACGCCGGGCTCGAGCTCATGATCCTGCCCGGCGTGGCCCAGAGCATCAAGCTCACGACCGAGCGGGGCTCGACGCGCATCGCGGAGTTCGCGTTCCGGTACGCGAAGAAGCACGGCCGGAGCAAGGTGACGATCGTCCACAAGGCGAACATCATGAAGATCTCCGACGGCCTCGCGCTCGACTGCGCGCGGCGGGTGGCCGTGGGGCACCCCGAGATCCAGCTCGGCGAGATGATCGTCGACGCGGCGGCCATGACGATGGTCCGCGATCCGAACCGGCTCGGCGTGATCGTGACGGAGAACCTCTACGGCGACATCCTCTCGGACCTCGGGGCCGGCCTTGTCGGCGGGCTAGGGATCGTGCCCGGCGCGAACATCGGCGACGACGCGGCGGTCTTCGAGGCGGTGCACGGGTCGGCGCCGGACATCGCGGGCAAGGGCTACGCGAACCCGACGGCGCTCGTGCAGAGCGCCGTGATGATGCTGCGGCACCTCGGCGAGCACGACGCGGGCGATCGGATCGAGCGGGCGCTGACGACGCTCTACAGGGCCGGCGAGGTGCGCACGCGCGACCTCGGCGGCGCCGCGAGCACGAGCGACTTCACCCGGGCGCTCTGCGCGGAGATCGAAAGGCCTCGCGCGGAGGCCTAGCGGAGGGCATCCTGATCCCGCAGACGTGGGATCCGCCTTCACGTGGCTGCTCGAGTGGTGCGCCGAGCTCGTCGGCGCGACGGACGGGGCTGCCGGCGCCGCGGGCGACGACGCGAGGCGCCGGCGGCGGCTGCGGCTCTTCCTCGCGCTCTCGTCGCTCGTCGCGGCGAGCTACTTCCTCAGCGAGATCTGGGGCGTGAAGGGCCTGCTCCCGGCCGCCCTGTTCTTCGCGCTCGCGGTGAAGGCGACGCGCGCCGTCCTCGACGCGCGCGCGTCCGTGTGGCGCGCCGCCGCGCTCGACCTCGAGGACCCGGCGCAGCGCCCGCGCGCCGGCGGGGATCCGTGGCTCTCGCCCCCGACGGCGAGGGTCCTGCGCGCGCTGGCCGCGGTGATCGACGCCGCGCGCCGGGAGCGCTACGCGGCCGCGCTGGAGCGGCTCCCGTCGATCGATCGGGCCGCGCTCCGGCCCGACGAGGCGCGGCTGCTCGAAGCGGCCCGCGCGCTGCTCTCGCTGGGCCTCGGCGACCCGGCGCGCGCGGCGCAGCAGGCGATCGTCGCGCTGCCCACGGGGATCGACGCCATCGACGCGCGGCTCGGCCGCGTGGTGATGGCCGACGCGTGGAAGAGCCCCGCGCGGCTCGAGGCGATCGATCGCGCGTGGCGGCAGGAGCTCCAGGGCGGCGTGGCGTCCGAGGCGCTCGAGCGCCTCCTGTCGCTGTCGCGGCTGCGCCTCGCGCCGCACGCGGTGGAGGCGCTCCAGCCCGTCGAGGCGCGCGCGCTGTCGGCCGAGGCCTGGTCGATCGGCGAGGAGGAGCTCGCCGCGGCGCTCGAGTCCCGCGCGCGGAGCGGCGTCTACCGCTGAACCGGCGGCTCACCGCGCCGGCTCACGGCGGCGGCTCGCGCGGCACGGCGGGCGCGATCTCGCGCAGCAGGCGGAGGCCGCCGAGCGAGATCTCGACCACCGCGGCGAGCCGCTCCGCCACGAGCTGCTCCGCCGAGGGCCCCGCGGCGCGCGTCTCCGCGACGAAGGCGAAGCAGCGCCGGCCGGAGCCGCCGAAGGCGACCGCGAAGCCGTCGATCGGCGCTCCCGGCGGGGAGTCGGCGACGCCGATCGCCACGACCGTGTCGAACCCCTCCGGCACGTCGATCCGGCGCTCGGCGGCGGTGAGGCCCTCGCCGGGGCGCGGCAGGTCGCGCCAGAGCCGCGCGCGCGCCTCGCACGCCGCGCGGCTCGCGCGGCCGTCCTCGCGCCAGGTGCGCACGAGCAGCGACGTCGACGACGCGGCGTGGGTCGCGACGAGCCAGGGGCCCTCGCCGTCCTCGACGCGGAAGCCGCGCGCGTCGGGCAGGGGGAGCCGGAGATCGAAGCGATCCGAGCGGTATTCGCCGAGCTCGCCGTCGTCGAGCGTCGACGCCGCCTGCGCGGGCGGCGCGGGCCTCGGCGGCCCGGGCGGCGCGGCCGGGGCGGGCGCGCACGCGGGTACCAGGGCGAGCAGCGCGGCGGCCGGCGCGAGGGCGCGGCGTGCGAGGCGCGCGCGCGCCTCCGGCTGCGGCGCGTGCCCCGGCGCTCCTTCGGGCTCGGCGCGCGGCTCCGGCCTCATCGCGTGAGCAGCACGAGCAACGCGCCTGCGCCGCCCTCCGCGTCCGGGGCCGTCGCGAAGGCGGCGACGTGGCGGGCGACGCGGCCGTTGCTCAGCCAGGCGGCGATCTCGCCGCGGAGCACGGCGTGGCCGCCGGGCGAGTGGTTGCCCTTGCCGTGGACGATGGCGACGACGCGGTCGCCGTCGCGCTGGCGCTTGCACACGAACGCCTCGACGGCCTCGCGCGCCGCCTCGAGCCTCAGGCCGTGCAGATCGAGCGTGCCGTCGACGGCGTAGCGGGCGCGGCGGAGCCGCCTGAGCTCGCGCGGATCGACGTCGAGGCGCCGGCCCTCGATGCGCTCGCTGTCGTCCGTCGTCTCGAACTTGATCCCCTCGATGACGAGCGAGCGCATGCGCGAGCGCGCGTCCTCGTCCGGATCGAACGCGATCGCCGGGAGCGCGGCCCGCTCGACACGGCTGGCGGTGACCGGGATCCGGGTCGCGCGATCCTCGAGCACGCGGACGCCGGCCATGTAGATGGCGAAGGTCTCGGGGTCGACGGGCCGCGGCGCCGGCTCGGCGCCTGCCCGCGGCGCCGCGCCTGCGCCCGGGGGCGCGGGCGATCTCGTCTTGGGCTTCGCCTCGGTCGAGGCCGCCGCCTTGGGCTTCGCCTCGGGCGAGCCCGCCGTCGCCTTGGGCTTCGCCTCGGGCGCCGGCTTGGCCTTGTTCAGCTGCCGGAGCGTGGAGAACGGCTGATAGAACGCCTCATTCACCTTGCGCGCCGCCTTCGCGGCTCGGTCCGGGCTGGCCGTCGTTCTCGTGTCTCTCTCGCGCTTCGCGCCCTTCGCCATCCCCCAGAACATCGCTCGCTAGGCCGCGGAGTGCAAACCGGACGGCTTCGATGCCGGCGAGCTGCCCGTCCTCGAAGTGCCAGTCGGGGTCGTCGAGGCCGGGGAAGTCGTGCGGGTTGCGGATGTCCTCGGCCGTGAGCGTGGGGATGAGGCGCCTCGCGAGGTCGATGACCTTGGCCCTCTGCGCTCCCTCCATGTCGGCGAGCAGCGCGAAGATGCGATGGAAGAGCTCCGCGGGCGAGGGGGCGGCGGGCGGGGCGCCTGGGCGGCCCGCGTCGTGAGAGCGCATCGGGCGCAGCATACGCCATCGGGCCGGGCGCTGCGCGGCGCGAGGAACGGGGACCCACCCGCCCCCGGCGCCGCCCCTGGATCGAGGTCAGCGAGGCTCTTCGAGGCGCATGATCGGCCCGGGGCTGCCCTCTGCCGGCGTTGCCTCCGATCGCCCGAGGTCATGGGGCCGCCCGTGGGGGTGGAAGCCCCCGTACGGCCTGAAGGGTCTGAACGGCCGGAAATGCCCATACGGCCTGAAGGGTCTGAACGGCCGAAAATGCCCATACGGCCTGTGCGGCCCGAATGGCCTGAACGGCCGGAAATGCCCATGATATGGGGCATCATCCGGGGGAATCCTGGCGTCGGGGAAGTCCGAGCTCGTCATCTCCTCGACGAGCACGAGATCTTCGATGGGCGTCGTGCTCTCCGCAGCAGCCATCTGCGCGGTGCCGAGCGCCATTCCGGACAGCGCCAGGGCCCCGAGCGCTTTCACCAGCTTCATCACGGAATCCTTTCGCGATGCGAGCGTCCTGCCGGGAATCATCCCGTGCGGGCTGCGTCCATGGCGATGCAAGGGTGAGGCCCGTTCGCGGCGGACCGCTGGTGTCGCGAACGGCAGCGCGGGTTCCTGACAATCGTGGATCGGCGCCGCGCCTCGCACGCCGCGGGGCGTCGCGTGTGCGCGCGGTGGACAGCGACCGGCACCCGCCTGCGCGCGTGCGCGTCGATAGCGACGCAACTGTCCCCTTCCCGGCTCAGGGCGTGATCAGGACATTCGACAGATCATCGACGATCCTGCCGACATCGCCGCCCTCGAGATTGACGAGCACGGTGATAGAAGCATCCTTGTCGACCGTGTAATAAGACGACGACGTGAAGCCCCAGATACCGCCGTCGTGCCCGACCTGGACGCCGAGCGGAGATTCCCGGCGCGACAGCCCGAGGCCGTACCCGGTGACCTCGCCGAGGGGCGCGTCGACCCACGCGGTCATCTCTTCGAGCTCGGCGGGGCCGAGCAGCGTGCCGTCGAGCACCTTGCGGTAGAAGCGCGTGAGATCGCCCGTGGTCGAGACCAGCGCGCCCGCCGCGCCGGCCGCCGACGCGTCGATCGCGGAGGTCATCTCGACGAGCTCCCCCCGGCTCCGCCCGTAACCGTGCACGAGGCCGGGCAAGGCCTCCTCGGCGCCGTCGAGGTAGGTGTGCGCGAGCCCCGCCGGCTCGAGGACGCGGGCGCGGAGCAGCTCGCCGATGGGCTCTCCCGAGGCCGCTTCGACGATCAGGCCGGCGATGATGTAGTTCGTGTTGGAGTAGGCGAAGCCGCGCCCTGGCTCGAAATACGGCGGCTTCGACGCCGCGAGCTCGATGAGCTCCGCGGGCGTCCACGCGCGCGTCGGCTCGTCGAGGGCCGCGGTCCAGAACGCGTCGAGCTCCGTGTAGTCGAAGACGCCGCTCGTGTGGTTCAGGATCTGTCGCACGGAGATCTGCTCTCCGCGGGGGACACCGCCGACGTACGCCGAGACGGCGTCGTCGAGCGACAGCCGGCCTTGCGCGCGGAGCATCAGCGCCAGCGTGGAGACGAAGGTCTTCGTGATGCTCCCTGCGCGGAAGAGATCTCCGGGCTGGATGGCCACGTCGGCCTCGGTGTCCGCGACCCCCGCGGCGCCGAGCCAGCTGCACCCGCCGAGGTGCACGGCGGCGGCCGCGCCGGGGAGCCGCTGCGCATCCACGGCCGCGTCGAGCGCGCTCTGGAGCTCGACCGAGAGATCGTCGCAGCCGGCGCCCGGCGCAGGGTCTGGGCCGCCAGGTCCAGCGGCGACGCTCCCGACGCCGACGCTCCCGTGGCCCTCGTCGTCCGTGGTGGCCACCACGTCGCGCGGAGCGGGCGAGGAGCTCGTACACCCCGCGAGCAGGACAACACCAATCCAAGAAGAGAAGAGAGCGGTCGGCCGAAGGACACGGCTCATCGATCGGGTCTCCATGGCCTCCCCGTGAGGTCCATTGCTGCGCTCCGCGGCGCCGCTCCCGATCTCCAGGGGCGGCCCGCGAAGGACGGGCATCGAGACGCGACGGGTCCGACCGTGTCAACCGGCCCGCGAAGATGCGGGTGCTCTCGCTCACGCAGGACGTCGATAACGCAGCTTATCGCGTGAGTCGGCAGACAGGCCGTTCCCACGAATCATGCGCGGCGGCGAGCGCCCGCAGCAAGGTGATCACGGCGATCGAGTGGCTGATCCGGCCGTCCTGCATCGCCGCCCTCACGTCCTCTGCGCTCATCACGACCGCTTCCGTGCTCTCGTGCTCATCGCCCTCGGGCTCGCCGACCCGCCGCGCGCCGCGCGCCAGGTAGAGGAAGCAGCGGTTCGCCTGGAGCGCGGGATTCGGGTGTACCCACCCGAGCGTCTCGAGCGACTCCACAGCATACCCCGTCTCCTCCAGGAGCTCGCGCCGCGCAGCGGCCGCCGGCTCTTCCCCTGGATCGACGAGGCCGCCAGCCGTCTCGATGGTCACCGCGTCGACCCCGTGCCGGTACTGCCGCACCAGGACGAACTGACCTTCATCCGTGATCGCGGCCACCGAGATCCAGTCGGCGAGCTCCAGCGTGAAGGCGGGATAAGACGCGCCCGCAGCCATGACTTCATGGCGATGGATCGCGAGCGGACCGAACGTACCGGCGAGCGCCGAGGCGTGCCGGCGAGGAATCGTGATACCCATCCCGCCTCACTACTACGGCGTGCCTCTCGCCGCCTTCTCCGGCACCGCTCCTGTCTTCTCCGTCACCGCTCCCACCTTCTCCTGCGTCGTGCTCGCGGTCTCCGGCGCTCCCGCCTTCTCCGGCGTCGCGCTCGCCGTCTCCGGCGCTCCCGCCTTCTCCGGCGTCGTGCTCGCCTTCTCCGGCGCTCCCGCCTTCTCCGGCGTCGTGCTCGCCTTCTCCGGCGCCGCGCTCGCCTTGTCCGGCGCAGGGCCCGCCATCTTCTCCGGCGCCGCGCTCGCGGACTTCTCCTTCTCGCGGCGCTCCCACCGGAGCACCTCCTCCGCGTCCTCGCCGGACATCCCCTCGGTCGCCCCTCGCCCTTCGTCCTGCGGCGGCGGCCACGCGGTCACATAGCGGGGTGCCTCGCCGGGTCCGGACGCATCGATCCACGAGACGCTCCCCGTCCCTGGCGCGCGCACATCGACGTGCACGAACGAGCTGTTCGGATAGTACCCGCAGCCCGTGTCGGCGAGCGCGCGGCAGGCGGCGGCGAGCTCGTCGTTCCGCACCCCGGCGATGCGCAGATCGAGCGCCCGGCCCGTCTGGTGCAGGCTGCCCTGGCTCTGCGGCCGGTACCCGCTCACGAGCGACACGAGCCGGCCCGGGTACCGCCGCGCCAGCGCGTCGATGCGGGAGAGCAGCCCGGGATCGAGCAGCCGCACGCCGGGCGCGATCTCCCCTGCCTGCACCCCGCTCGCCCTGCTCCCGGCGGCTCGCGGCGCATCGCCGGCGCGCCGCCCCTTGCGGCTCGCCGCTTCCGGCCTCCGCGCAGGGGCGCCCTCGTCGGACAGGATCGGCCGCGGCGTGCCCCACGGGCGCGCAAGCAAGGAGAGGGCGCGCCGGGCCTCCTCGCGCGGCTTCCCCTTGCAGTCGACCAGCTCGAGGCGCTCGGGCTCCAGCCCGCTGCGATCCATCGACAGCACCGGTCCGTGGCACGGCTTCGGAGGCGCCTCCCGCTCCATCCCCTTCTTCGCCCCGCGCCGCTTGCTCTCGGCCGTGCGCGCCGCGCGCCTCTTCTCCTTCTTCCTCTCGCCGCCCGCCTTCTTCTTGGCGACCGCCTTTTTCCCGCCGCCCGCCTTCGCCGAGCCGCCCGCGTTCTCCTCCGCGCCTGCAGCCGCGTGCGGCGCCTCCCTGCGGGTACGGGCCTTCCCCTTCCGGTTCCGGCCCCCCGCCCCGCTCGTCTTCCCGTCACCGGTCGCCGCCGCGGCGCTCTTCGCGCGACGATCGGGCGAGCTCTCCCGCGTCTTCGTTCGCGGAGCTTGCTCCGCGCCTGCGGGGCTCGCCGGCGCCCGATCCCGACGGGTTTGCTCGCTCTTCTCTTCCCCCGATTCCCCGGACCTCCCGGCAGCGGCGTGCGCCCTGGGCAGCGGCTCCGCGCAGACGGGCCCCGCCAGGATCGCCGGCACCGCGATGCTCACCAGCGCCGAGAGCGCGGCCGCGCGAGCGCGCCTCAGGCGCGCACGAGGCTCCCCCCTGCGCACAGCTCCCCCTGCGTCCCGCGGCGCCGCGCCTTCACTGCTCACGGATCGAAGGCTCATCATGGAAAGCTCCAGTCGGGTCGGGTGTGAGTGCCATCCGCCAAGGAGCGGTTCTCCCAGACACGGCGTCGCCGCCCGTCCGCAGGATGTGGGATTGGGAAGGGCAGTCAGCGGTCCGCTTCTTGAATCGACCTGGGACGAGACCGGCAACCTCGAAACAGCGTCTCCGAGACGCCCCTCGCGGAAGCTCGCAAGCTCGGAAGGCAACCTCGGAAGGGAGACTCGGAAGGCAAGCTCAGAAGGGACCGAACCCTGAGGACAGGAATGGCATGAAGTGCGGAGGGCAGCCCAATTTTCTGCGGCGCTGACCAAAGGCTGTGGTAGGAACCCAGCTGCCTCGCGACTGCGGTCGGGTCGTGAGCGCGGCTCCGGGGTGCATGGGGGCAGAGCCCCTCGTCACGCGGTCCGCGGTCGGGTATCGCCCGGCGCACCACGCACTGCGGCGTGGCCCTACCTTCACGATCAACGCAACCAGCGTGATCAGCGCGGAGATAGGCGTCGCGTCCCTTGCGCAACATCGTCCGGGCCATCGCGGATCGCGGGGGAAGCGCCCGGCCCAACACGCACCAGCCTCATTCACCACAACATCGATGCAAGCGGGGCGCCACACGCGGGATGCGGAAGCCGAACCCGGTGGCGCGTCCATGATCGCTCCGAGGTCACCAGGGGCACGACATGCGGCGAATTCGTAGAGACGCAACCAAGGTCTGGCACAATCCCGAGCTCCACACGGCCTATGGCCGTGGTCAGCCGAACAGCGCGGGGCTGCCGCGTCCGACGCAGACCGGCGAGGACCGGCGGGCAGCCAAGCAACACCGCGCCGCGCTCGAGGCGCTGTTCTCTCCGCGCAAGGAGCCGGAGGCAGAGGACAGCAAGGGCGGGCGCGTCAAGTCCGGACGCGACGCCGCGTCCAAGGCGCCGGGGCGCATCGTCCTCGCGCCGCCTCCGCAGAGCGACCCGAAGGCCGTCGAGCGCCAGCGGCTCCTGTCGAAGCTGCTCTGCGCGTCGGGCCGGCCCAACATCTCCAAGGCCGCGAACGAGTTCCTCCGCGCCGGCCACGCCTTCCCCGCGGAGCAGGACGTGTACCTGCAGCTGCTCGAGCACAGCGACGAGCAGCGCATCCAGGAGGCGATCGACGAGCTCGCGGGCATCCTCGTCGGCGAGCTGCCGAAGCGGCGCGCCGTGCTCGAGTCGCGGCTCCGCCGCATCGAGGAGTTCGCGGAGGAGCCCGCGACGCGCGAGGCCGCCGAGCGGCTGCGCCGCCAGGTGAGCGGCAGGCCCGAGGCCCCGGCCCCGGACGGCGCGGCCCGGGGCGGCGGGGGCGGGGGCGTCTCCGAAGCGAGCGGCGAGGCGGAATGACGCGCGCGGAATTCGAGGCCGAGCTCCGCAAGCTGATCCAGGCGTTCGAGACGGGCACCGGCAACGAGCGGTGCGTCGCGTGCGTCTCGTGCGAGCGCTGCGTCGACTGCACGTTCTGCCGCAACTCGAAGGCGCTGCAGCGGTGCCACTACTGCGTCGACACCCAGCGCTCCTCGGACAGCACGCACTGCCGCGGCTGCCGCGATCTCATCGCGTGCAGCCACTGCGTCGCGTCCGAGCGGTGCACGCAGTCGTCGTACCTCGTGCGCTCGGTCGACTGCACCGGCTGCACCTACTGCTTCGGCTGCGTGGGCCTCGTGCGGAAGGACTTCCACATCCTCAACCAGCCGTACGATCGCAGCACCTACTTCAAGCTCACGGCCAAGCTGATGCGCGAGCTCGGGCTGAGCGCGGGCACCGGGGCGGAGCCCGCCGCGGCGCCCAGTCGAAGCGCGGCCGCGCAGCGCTAGCGATGCGCGCTGTCGTTCAACGCGCGCTCGGCGCGCGCGTCGAGGTCGAGGGCCAGGTGGTCGGCGCGATCGAGCGCGGCCTCGTGGCCTTCGTCGGCGCCGCGAAGGACGACGACGACGCCGACGCCGACCAGGTCGCGAGCAAGATCGCGGGCCTCCGCGTGTTCAGCGACGACGCCGGCAAGATGTCGCGGGCGCTCGCGGACGTGCGCGGCGGCGGCGTGCTCGCGATCAGCCAGTTCACGCTCTTCGGAGACGTCCGGCGCGGCCTGAGGCCGAGCTTCGACGGCGCCATGGAGCCCGTGCGCGCCGAGGCGCTGTACGATCGCTTCGTCGCCGCCTTGCGGGCCCGCGGCCTCACGGTCGCCACGGGCCGCTTCCGCGCCGACATGCGCGTGTTCGTCGAGAACGACGGCCCGGTCACCATCCTCATCGATTCGAAGCGGACGTTCTGAGGGATCGGCGGCGACGGCCACCCCCTTTTCCCCGAGCGCCGCGCAGGCTACGGGGGAGCCATGCGGGTCACCATCGTGGGCGCGGGGGCGCTCGGGCGGATCTACGGCGTGCGCCTCGCCGCCCAGGGAGACGACGTCACGTTCGTGGTCCGGCCCGAGCGCGCCGGCGACGTACGGCCGTTCGTGGTCGAGCAGGTGAACGGCGCCGATCGACGCGACACGCTCGATCGCCCGCGCCTCGCGGCCGAGATCCCGGCCGACGCGGACGTCGTCCTGATCACCGTGCGCTTCGATCAGCTCGTCCCGCGCGCTGACCCCGGCGGCGCCGCGCAGCGCGCGGCGGGCGGCAGGTCGGTGGCGGATCTGCTCCGCGGCGGCCCGGCCGCGCCCGCCGTGGTGCTCACGCCGCTCCTGCCCAGGCAGCGCGCCGACCTCGAGGAGGCCGCCCAGCGCCGCATCACCCCCGCGATGCCGGGCGTCTCGGGCTACCTCGACGAGCGCGGCGTGGTCCGCGCCTGGATCACCGAGCTCGCGCCCACGCTCATCGACGAAGAGGGAGGCGCCCCCGCGGAGCGACCGCCGCTCGAGGAGCTCGCGCGCCGCCTCACGAGCGCCGGTGTCCCGGCGCGGCTCGAGCCCGACGTGGGCGCGCAGAACGTGGCCACCACGACCGCGTTCTTCCCGCTGATCGCCGCCATCGACGCGGGCGGCGGGGCGAGCGCCCTCCTCGAGAACGACGGCGTGCTCCGCACCGTGATCGAGGCCACCAGGGAGTCCGTCGCGCTCGCGGACCGGCTGGGCAAGGTGGCCCCGTGGACGAAGCTCCTCCTCCGGTTCATCGGGCCGCTCACGCTCAAGCCGGGCGTCGCGCTCGTGCGCCTGCTGGCCCCGGAGTTCTTGCGGTTCCTCGACGTGCATTTCGGCCCCAAGCTTCACGCGCAGCACCTCGCGATGGGCGCCACCATCCTCGAGATGGGCCGAGAGCGCGGCGTGAGCATGCCGGCGCTCGAGCGGCTGCTCGCGCACCTCGGCGGCCGCCCGCGGGCGCGCTGAGCCGCGGCTTCCTGCGCTGCGCGCGGGCGCTGCGTCAGCGCGCGCGCGCGGCCGCGAGCTGCGCCGCGAGCACGATCGCCTCGCGCATGCCGCGCGGATCGGCGCGCCCCGTGCCCGCGAGATCGTACGCGGTGCCGTGGTCGACGCTGGTGCGCACGATCGGCAGGCCGAGCGTGACGTTCACGGCCTCGCCGAAGCCCAGGAGCTTGCTCGGGATCGTCGCCTGGTCGTGGTACATGGCGACGACCCCGTCGAGCGCGCCGCGCGCCGCGAGCCGGAACGCCGTCTCCGCGCCGACGGGCCCGGTCAGCTCCGCCGCCGGGCCCGAGCGCGAGAGCCGCCGCGCCGCGAGGCGGATCCCCGGCGTGATCCGCACCTGCTCCTCGTCGCCGAGGAGCCCGCCTTCGCCTGCGTGCGGGTTGAGCGCGGCGACGGCCACGCGCGGCCTCTCGCGGCCGAGATCGCCGAGCAGCCGCGCGAGCCACACCGCGGCGCGCGCCACCTCGCGCGGGCTCACCGCGTCCGGCACCTCGCGCAGCGGCACGTGGGTCGTCACGAGGGCGGTCACGAGCTTGCCCGAGGCGAAGGCCATCGTGACCTCGCGCGCGCGGAGCCGCCGGCCCAGGTGCTCGGTGTGCCCGAGGAAGTCCGCGGACCCCGGCGCGCCGCTCGTGGCGATCGCGTGCTTCGACGCGGGCCCCGTGACCAGCGCCGCAGCGACGCCCTCGCGGACCAGGTCCGTCGCCGCGTCGATCCACGCGAGCTGCGCCGCGCCGTCCTCGGCCTCGGGCCGACCGAACGCGCTCGCCCGCGAGAGCCGCGCGCTGCCCGCCCAGAGCCCGATCGAGCCGGGCGCGAGCTCCTCGATGGCGGCGCGCCCATCGACGACGACGAGCCGGCGGGCCGCGACCCGGACGAGCCTCGCCGCCCGCCGGATGATCGCCTCGTCGCCGACGAGCACGCAGCGCGCGCCCTCGACGGACGCCGCGCCGGCCACGGCCACCTCGGGGCCCACCCCGCTGGGGCACCCGACGCTGATCGCGACGATCGGCGGCCCGGCGGGGCGTGAGCGACCGCCGCCGCGCGCCGCACCGGCGGCGGTCGTTCGCGCGCCGCCGCGGCGAACCGGCGACGTCATCGGGTGATGCGCCGCTCGCGCCCGGACGGCGTGGCGTCGTTCCCCGAGGGCGCCGCTCGCCGCTTGGCTTGCGCGGCCTCCTCCTCGTCGCCCTCGCCCTCGCCCTCGTCCTCGTCGCCCTCGTCGTCGCTGTCCTCGTCCTCGTCCTCGTCCTCGTCGCGCAGCTCCCCGCGCTCGTCGCCCTGGGCCTCCTCGCCGGCCCCGCCCCGCTGGAGCGCCCTGCTCGCGTCGCCGCCCTCGGGACCACCGGCGCCGGGGATCGGCGACTCGAGGCGGTACCCGGCCCCGCGCAGCGTGACGAGCGGCAGCGCCGCGCCGAGCTTCGCCCGGAGACGCCTCACGTGGATGTCGACGGTCCGCGCGCCGCCCTCGTACTGGCTGCCCCAGACACGGCGAAGAAGCTCTGTCCGCGACACAACTTTTCCGCGGCGCTCGCACACGTACGAGAGCAGCGCGAACTCCTTCGCGGTGAGCGGCACGTGCATGCCGCCGACCGAGACGTCGTGGGCCGCGCGATCGATGACGATCGCGCCCACCTTCACCCGCTCCTCGGTCGCGAACTCGCTGCGGCGCCACTCGACGAGGCGCACGCGCGCGTAGAGCTCGGCGGGCACGTACGGCACGAGCAGGAAGTCGTCGAAGCCGCTGGACGGCTCGATCCGCGCGATCTGCGCGACGCTCACGGCGACCAGCGCGCCGACCTCCTCGAGGCGCGGCTCGCGGCGCAGCGCGCGCAGCGCCGCGGCGGCCAGGTCCGGCCTGTCGAGCGCCTCGACGACGATCGCCCGCGCCTTGCTCTCGTCGTCGTGGAAGAGCCGCGGTGGATCATCCCAGAGATCCAGGGTTCGCACGTCAGCGCCCAGCGAGCGCAAGACCGATGCGGCACCCTCGTCGCGCTCCAGATCCGGTCCGTGTCCAACGATGGCTATGAACGAGCGACGCGCCATGAACGCCCCGTATACGGGTGTCACGACGGGCCGGCAAGACGCACCGCGCTAAACCCACCAATACCGCTGCGGGGCTTACCTTCCGCCTGGCGTTCCAGCCTTGAAAATCAGCCGATCCGCGTTCCGCCGACCGTGATGAGATCGATCTTGATTGTGGGGCAGCCAACACCCACGGGGACGCTCTGTCCGTCCTTGCCGCACGTCCAGATGCCGTCGGAGACGGCGACGTCGTGGCCGAGCATGGTGACGCGCCGGAGCACCTCGGGGCCGTTGCCGATGAGGTTCACGCCCTTGAGGGGCGCGGTCAGCTTGCCGTCCTCGATGAGGTAGCTCTCGGTCAGAGAGAACACGAAATCGCCGTTCGAGATGTCGACCTGGCCGCCGCCGAACTTCTTCGCGAAGACGCCTCGCTTCACGGACCTCACGATCTCCTCGGGATCATGCGGGCCCGCGAGCAGGATGGTGTTCGTCATCCTGGGCATCGGCGCGGCGGCGAAGCTCTCGCGCCGCCCGTTGCCGGTCGGCGTGAGCCCGAAGTGCCGGGCCGAGAGCCGGTCGTGCATGTACCCGACGAGCTTGCCGTTCTCGATGAGCGTGCTGCGCTCGGGCTCGTGGCCCTCGTCGTCCACGTTGATCGTGCCGCGCGACTGGAGGAGCGTCGCGTCGTCCACCACGGTGCACAGCGGGCTCGCGACGTCCTTGCCGATCTGCCCCGCGTAGTTGCTGGTCCCCTTGCGGTTGAAGTCCGCCTCGAGCCCGTGCCCCACCGCCTCGTGGAGCAGGATGCCGCTGTCGCCCGGGGCGAGCACGACGTTCATCTCGCCGGCGGGCGCGTCGCGGGCGTCGAGCATCGCGACCGCCTGCCGCGCGGCCTCCTCGGCGTGCCACTCCGGCGACTTGCCCTCGAAGTAGGCCGTCGTCATGCGCCCGCCGCCGCCGCTCGAGCCTTCCTGGCGCTTTCCGCTGCGCTCGGCGAGCGCGCGCACGCCGAAGCGGATGAGCGGCTGGACGTCGTGCGCCATCCGCCCGTCGCTCGTCGCCACGAGGACCTCGCGCACCTCCTCGACGAAGCTCGCCTCCGCCTTGACGATGCTGGGATCGTAGGCGAGCGCCGCGGCGCTCGCGCGCTCGAGCAGCGCGCGCTTCGCGAGCCCGGGGGCGTCGAGCGAGATGCTGGGCAGCTCGTAGCGGGTCGGCAGCTCGCGGCGCCTGAGCTCGATCTTCTCCTTGCCGCCCGAGCCCGTCGCGATCTGCGCCGCCGTCTCGGCGGCGCGCCGCATCGCCTCCCAGGTGAGGTCCTCCGTGTACGCGTACCCGGTCGCGTCTCCTCGCTGGACGCGGACGCCGACCCCCATCGACACCCCACGCGAGGCCGCCTTGAGGATCCCTTCGTCGAAGGTGAACCCGCCTCCGGCGCGGTACTCGAAGAAGAGGTCAGCGTAATCACCACCCTTGGACAGGGCGACCGAGAGGAGCCGCTCGCAAAGCGCGGCGTCGACGGCATTTTCCTCTCCAGGAGCGAACGGGGCACGGTAGGCCTGGCTGCGCGACATGGTGCCCAACTCTAGGTCCATTCGCCGGGACGGTCGAGAAACGGCGGCGGCGCTCCGGAGCGCCCTCCCGCCGCCGCCCGCGCTCGCCCCCGGCGACGGCAGAGCTCGCGACCTGCCCCCTGCCCTTTCATCGGGCGCGGCGCGCATACATCGCCCGCGCGCCCATGCCCGGCGCGCACGCCGCGATCGCGGGGTCACCCGCGGAGCAGCGGCGGGTCGGGGAAGATCGCACGAAATGTGCAACAAGGCCGCTCGACTGCTAGGCTTAACGCTGTCTTCGCGGGAATGGCGGCGCTCGCCACCTTCCCCGCGATCTTCGTGAATCCCCGGCCGTTCAGCGCGTTCCTACAGCGTAGGGCGCGCTCTTCGACGCGCCTCGACCGGACCCGCCCAGCGTCCGACCGGGGCGGGGGCTCGCGGCCACCGCGCCAGGCGGTCGCCGCGTCGCCAGACAAGGGCCCCCGGGGGGCCGCGCACTGCAAACAAGCACCTTCGCGGTAGCTTCCGGAACTTCCGGTGCCGCGCGCTTGTACGTGGTGGCGGGATTGGCTAGGTGTTTTTTAGGCGAGGTGAGGGATGCCGACGAGGCGCCCGAGCAACGCCTTGCTGCCCTCAGCAGGAGATTCCCATCGCCGTGGCGGTCGATCGCGACAAGGTACTCCAGACCGCGCAGAAGTTTGTCGAGCGGAAGCGCTTCGACAAGGCGATCGCCGAGTACCAGAAGCTGGTCGCAGACGATCCGAAGGACGTCCGCACGCTGCTCAAGATCGGCGACCTCTACCTGAAGACGGAGGAGTACGTCGAGGCGATCACCACCTACGAGCGCGTCGGCCAGTTCTACTCGCTTCAGGGCTTCGCGCTCAAGGCGATCGCCGTTTACAAGCAGATCCGCGAGATCATCCACAAGCACGTCCCGCAGTACGAGGATCGCTTCGGCCACATCGTCCCGCGCCTCGCGGAGATCTACACGCAGCTCGGGCTCACGAGCGACGCGCTCGCCGCCTACGACGAGGTCGCGACGCGCCTGCTCCGCGCGGGGCGCGACCGCGACGCGATCGACATCTTCAAGCGGGTCGTCGACCTCGACCCGAACAACCCCCTCGCCTATCTCCGCCTCGCGGAGGCGCTGATCCGGGTCCGCGACTACGACGCCGCGATCCAGCGCTTCGGGACGGCGGCCGAGCTCCTGCTCAAGCTCGGGCGGCGCGACGACGCGCTGAAGGTGGTCGAGCGCCTGCTGCAGCACCGCCCCGACGCCCGATTCGCCCGCATGGCCGCCGAGATCTACCTCGATCGCGGCGACCCGAGCGACGGGATGTCGGCCCTGACCAAGCTCCAGATCGCGTTCAAGGAGAACCCGAAGGACCTGGAGACGCTCGCGCTCCTCGCCCGCGCCTTCGACCTGCTCGGGCAGCCGGCCAAGGCGATCGAGGTGCAGAAGGAGTCGGCGCGCATCGCCAAGGAGGCCGGGCGGGTCGACCAGTTCACCGCGCTCGTCTCGGCCCTGATCATGCGCGCCCCGAACGACGAGGGCGTGCGCCAGCTCGCCGCCCAGATCGCGCCCTCGTCGAGGAACACGCGCGCGTCGATCGACGTCGAGCTCGAGGAGGAGGACGACGACGAGGAGGCGGAGGAGCTCGACGTCGAGGACGACGAGCCCGCTTCCGCGATGCCCATCCCGCTCCGCGCGTCGCAGCCCTCGACGTCGCCGATCGCGAGCCCGAGGCAGCTCGTCGCGCACGCCGAGAGCCTCCGGCGCGACCGGCAGTACGACAAGGCGGTCGCCCTCCTCAAGGGCGGCGTCGCCCGGCTGCCGGCCGCGCGAGAGCTGCGCGAGAAGCTCTGCGATGTCCTCATCGAGGCGGGCGACCAGGACGCCGCCGTCGAGCAGATGCTCGCGTTCGCGCAGCAGCTGGCCAGCGAGGACGCCGTCGACGACGCGGCGAGGCTCCTCGACGAGGTGCTGCTCCTCGATCCCGGCAACGCCCAGGCCACGGAGCTGCTCAACCTGCTCGGCTACGCCGTGCCGCAGGAGGAGGAGCTCGCGGAGGAAGACGCCGCCGGGCCGGGAGCCTCGCCGACGGCCGGCGAGAACGACGCGTATGCGTCCGAGGTGCCGAGCCAGGACCTCTACGACCCCGACGCGCCGCTGCCCGCGTACACCCTCGACGAAGACGGCGTCGTCGAGGCGCTCCCCCGGCGGCCCGAGCTCGTCACGCACCTCGACGATCCGTTCGCGAACGAGCCCCCGCTGCCGAGCTTCCCGATCGAGGACGTCGAGGAGCTCGAGGACGTCGAGGAGCTCGAGGCCATCGACGACGAGGAGGAGGAGACGGCGTCGGTCAACCCGAGCCGCGTGCCTGAGCACCCCCTCGCCGTCGCTGCGTCCCAGGCTCCGCCCCCGGCGTCCTCGATACCTCCCCCTCCCGTGCTCGCCGCGCCGCCGCCGGCCCTGTACAGCCCGGTGCCGGGCCGACCTGCGTCGGTCCGGCCAGTGTCGGGCCGCTCCGTGCCGCCGGGCTCCTTGCGGCGCGCGGACGCGCTCGACGAGGACGCGCTCGAGGAGGTCGAGTTCTTCGCGCAGCACGGGATGTTCGACGAGGCGCGGAACATCCTCGAGGAGCAGCTGGCGCGGCTGCCGAACCACCCGCTCCTGATGGAACGGCTGCGCGAGGTCACGGAGCTGGCCTCGGACGCGCGGGGGGTGGTGCGGGCGGCGACCGACAACGAGAGCGGCACGCGGGCCGTCCCGCGCGGCAGCGAGCGGCCGGACGAGGATCGCGCGTTCGACATCGCCGAGTCGCTCAAGATGATCGACGAGCTCGAGGTCGTGCCGGGCTCGGTGACGGGCGTCCAGGACGATCCTCGGCAGATCAGCGTCGAGAGCGTCTTCGAGCAGTTCAAGGCGGGCGTCGCGGCGCAGATCTCCGAGTCCGACGCGTCGACGCACTACGATCTCGGCGTCGCCTACAAGGAGATGGGCCTCTACGCCGACGCCATCGGCGAGTTCGAGCTCGCCGCCCGCGACCCCGGCCGAGAGTGCGTCTGCCAGTCGATGATCGGCGTCACCCACCTCCAGATGGGCAACATCGAGGCGGGCATCGACGCGCTCATCCGCGGGCTGCACGCCTCGCACAAGACGGTCGAGCAGGAGCTCGCGCTGACCTACGAGATCGCGAACGCCTACGAGATGCGCGGCGTCCCCGAGCAGGCGCTCTACTACTTCCAGCGCGTCGCCCGGATGAGCCCGAGCTACAGCGACCCGCGCGGCAGCGTGGCGGAGCGGCTGCGCCGCATCGACGTCCCGAAGCCGGCCGCGCGCGCCGTCGGCGCCGAGATGATCGCGGACGAATTCGACGCCGCCTTCGACGATATGCTCCCGAGCGGCAAGCTGCCCTGACCACCGCGCGCGTGCGGTCGCGCGGGCGCGCCCTGGAACCGCCAGAAATTGGGCCATGGCGGGCGCTCTCCGGTACCGGACGAGCATGAACCGACCGCTCCTCCTCGCCGCCCTCACCTCGGTCCTGGCTGCCGGCTGCGGCGCCGGGATCGAGACGAACGCTCGCTCCGGTCGCCCGCAGGACGCCTCCGCCAAGGTGGCGGCGCAAGCGCGGCGTGAGGTCCCGCAGCGCGCGAAGGGCTCGCTCGACGAGCGCGGCGCGATCGCCGAGGAGGCGCCCGGCGCGCGCAAGCCCGGCGATTATGTTGCCTACCGGTTCTCGGGCAGCTTCAGGAAGACGCCGCTGCTCCTCACGCAGCGGGTCGTCGCGCGCGAGGGGGACGTCCTCGTTGTCGACGTGACCCTCGCGGACGGCAAGCAGACCGAGGCGCTGCGGGTCCGCATGAGCGACGAGCCCAGCAGGCGCGGTGAGATCCTCGGCGCGGCGTGGATCGACGACGGCGCGGAGCGGCCGGCGACCCTCTCGGCCTACGACGCGATGATGGCCAAGACCGCGCTCGCCGCCGACGAGAACGAGGACGTGCTCGGCAGCGAGGCGGTGAACGTCGAGGTCGGCGGCTCCTCCATCCCGTGCCAGCGCACGAGCTTCCGCGTGCGCATCGGCAAGACGAAGGCGACGATGCGCACGCTCCAGAGCGACGACTTCGTCTGGGGCGACGTGGGCGGTGAGATCACGGCGGAGGACGGGCGCGTGCTCTACCGCGCCGAGCTGATCGACAGGGGCCACGCGGACACGGAGGAGCGCGCGGCCGCCGGCGCGGCGCTCGGCCCCGCGCCCCGGCCGGCGACCGTGGCGCGCTCCGCCGACGAGGACGAGGCGTACGACGACTACGAAGACTGAGCCGGCGGGGGCGCGTCGCCCCGATTTCCCTTCGCGACGAGGATCTCGCTCGAGCGCGCGGCCGCCGCTTTGACCAGGTGGCCCATCTTCGGGTGCTCGGGCTCGAAATCCGGCTCGATCCCCTCGGCGCGCAGCGCCTCCGTGCAGACCGGCCCGATGGACGCCACCACGCCCCGCGCGAGCGCGGCGCGCAGCCGCTCGACGAGCCCCTCCTCGGCCGCCACGAGGAGCGCGTGCTCGACCTGCGCGCGGCTCGTGAAGAGCGTGATCGCCGCGCCGCCGTCCGCCATGAGGCGGAGCGCCTGCCGGAGCGGCGCCGTGTCCTCCGGGAGCGCCCAGCGGTACACCGGCACCGGCGTGACCTGCGCGCCGGCCGCCGAGAGGCTCGCGTAGAGCTCGTGGCTCGGCGCGCCGTGCTCCTGGACGGCGACGCGCTTTCCGCGCAGGTCGCCGAGCGCGCTGACGGCCTCGACGATCTCTCGCCAGGTGTTCGGCTCGCGGACGGTGGTGAAGCGGGTCAGGCCCAGCTCGCGCAGCGCCGCGGCCGGCTTGGGGCCGCGCACAACGACCTGCACGGACGAGAGCGCCGCCGCCAGGAGAGATACGCCCTGGGCGTCCGCGTCACCGTCGCTACCGGACGCCTCGCCGCCGCCCTGGTTCGGCTCGAGCGCAGGCGCCGCCTCGGCCACGAGCGCCCGGGTCCCGACGCCGGTCATCAGGATCACGAGGTCGAACTCGGCTCCCGCGAGGCGCCGCGCGAAGTCGAGGGCGCGCTCGTTCTTCTCGATGGGCACCTCGCGGAGCGTGGGCGCCGTGACGGGCACGCCGCCATGCCGCTGGATCAGCGAGGCCATCTCGGAGGCGCGGCGGCTTTCGAAGCAGATGACGCGGCGCCCGGCGAAGTCGGACGGCGCGGGCGGAGACGGACGGTCGTTTCGTGGGTGGGTGGGCGTGCTCACCCGCGCAGCATAGCCCGGGTCCGGCGCTGGCGGGTTTCGGGCGGTGGACCAGTTTGCTAAGCTCCTCCGTGTGAGCCATCCGATGAGCAACGAGGCTTCCGGGGTCCAGGGGAGCGGGCTCTCGCGTGCGGCGTCGGAGAACGACGTCGGCCCTGATCCCGTCATCGGCGCGGGCATCGCGCTGCTCGGCATCTTCTTGATGGGGGTGGGGGGCGCGCAGGGCGCGCACTACCTCTTCAACTTCGGCGTGCTCGTGGCGGTGCTCGGGGCTGTCCTGTTCGTCCTGTTCGTGGCGCTCACGGCGCTGAAGCAGCGGCGGGCGCTCGGCCTCGCGAGCCGCGCTCCGAGCCCCGAGGGCAGCGCCGAGCAGCGCGACGCGCGCGACTGATCGGCCGAGCGCCACGGACGCCCGGCAGCAGCGCGACGCGCGCGACGGATCAGCCGAGCGGCGCCTGCGCCCGGCTCACGCCGGGGGCTCGCCGCCGGGATCGCTCCGGTCGTCCGGCGGCGCAGGGGAGCCAGCCGGATGGCCGGCCTCGACGGAGAGGTCGGGCTCGATGTCGGCGAGCGAGACGCCGAGCTCCTCGGCGATGCGCTCGATCTCGGCCCGCTCGGCCGGCGTGGGCGCGCCGTCCGCCGCCGCGAGCCGGATCAAGAGGCGCACGACCTCCACCCGCTCGCTCGCGTTGCAGAGCGCCTTGAGCTCGCGGTAACAGCGGTCGACCTCGCCCTCCTGGAGCGCGGGCAGCTTGCCCTGGAGGGCGTTGAACACCGCCTCGACGCCGCTCGGCGCGAGCCCGTCGACGTGCGTGAGCAGCTCGCGGAGCAGCTCGTCTTCCTTGTCGGAGAAGCGACCGTCGACGCAGGCGACCTTGCCGAGCAGGACGATGACGGTGGCGATGTAGCGGAGGACGACGGCCTCGTCGTCCGGGAGCGCCGCGCGGAGCTCCGTCAGGAGGGCGTCGAGGTTCGGGAACGAGCCCCCCTGCTTCAGGCCGAGCCAGGCGAGGAGTCCCACGTGATGAGGCTACCAGATCCTCGCCGGGCAGGGCAGCCCGGCGGAGCCCCGCCCGTCACGCCCGTCACCGCGGTCGTCCATGTCGCCGTGGCTGTCTTCGCCTTCGTCCATTTTCCAGCGGCCTACTCCTCGCCGCCGCGGTCCGCAATCCAATCGTCCACGGGGTTGTCGGACTTCGGGGTCTTCAGGATCGAGCCGTCAGGCCCGTCCTTGCGCACCACGAGCGTGCGCCGCGTCGTGGTGTCGGGCGTCTCGCGCGCGACAACGGTGATCACGTTGACCCCCGGCCGGAGCGGCGCCTCGAACGCGAACTCGGCCTTCTTCGGGTCGGCGCCGTCGCGGTTCGACCTGTAGTAGAGCTTCCGCGACCCGACGAAGATGAAGGTGTCGAGCAGCCGCTCGCTGTCCGACGCCGTCCCCGTGATCTTCACGGTGCCGGCCGTCGTCGCCAGCGCCGCCGCGGCGATGTCCAGCGTCGGCGGCGCGTGCGAGTAGAGGTCCTCGAACGCGACCGCCGCCGGGGCCGGCCCGCCGCCAGGGGCCACCTCGCGCGCCGCGACGAACGCGAAGCGCCCCGCGCCGAGGTCGATCTTGTGGAACCCGCCCGGCGCCTCGCCGAGCACCTTGACCACGGCGCCCGCCGGGAGCCGGCCGAACCCGCGCGCGCTCGCCTCGGGCGACGGGAGCAGGGTCGCCCCCTCCGCCCCAGCCTTCCTGGTGGAGCCGCCGCCGGTCAGCTGGACGCGCGGCGAGATCGGGATCTTCACCTTCTCGCTGGCGAACTCGCGGAGATCGCGATCGCCGACCGAGAGCGTGAGGGTCGCCTCGGGCTCCGACAGCTGCTGCTCCACGTCGAAGCTGAAGACGACCTTGCGCACGTCGCCCGGCTTGATGTTCGAGATGTCGAAGCGCCCCGCGTGCAGCATGAGCCCGTCGCCCGAGAGGTTCGCGATGTTCGCCTGCGTCTCGTACGACGGCCCCTTGCCGACGTTCTTGACGGTCAGGTACATGCTGACCCGCTCTCCCTTCTGGATGAGCCCGTCGCCGTTGCCCTCGCGGTCGTCCGCGATCTGGTAGGCGTACTGGAAGAGCGGCCGGTCGAGCGCGCGCACCGTGGGCCGGATCTCGACCGCCGGCGGCTCCGGCGCGGCAGCGACCTCGAACTTCACCTTGAGGCCGTCGCTCCGCGAGAGGGCGTCCATCGGGATCGAACAGACGCGCTTCTCGTTCGCCTTCCTCGGCTTCGTCGAGCCGACCTTCCGCCCTTCGACCTCACACCAGCCGAGCGGCGCCTTCGCGCTCTTCGTCTGGCCGGGGCCGATCTTGCCGAAGATGAGCTCCTTGCTGTCGAAGTACGGGTTGTCGCTCTCCGTCGTCCCGCGGAGCCGGTAGACCGGCTGCTTTCCGTTGTTCTTGACCGTGACCCGGAGCTCCATCGGCTGCCCCGCGGTCACCTCGGCGTTCGGGCGATCGGTCTCGACCTTCACGTCGAGCTCGGACTTCGCCGCCGGCGTGACCCCCTCGGGCGCGTCGGACCAATCGACGCCGAGCTTCGTCAGCTCGGCCGCGACCTTGCCGAGCTCCTCCTTGCCGACCTGCTCGATGTAGTCGTGCATCGCCCGGAGCTGCTGGAGCCTCGGCGTGGAGGGCGGCATCCGCGCGGCGAGCTCCCGCGCGAAGCGGATGGGGAAGTCGACGGAGAAGTCCTCGTCGATGTCGCCCCCGCGCTCCCGCATCTTCTCGCGGTCGGCGCTCGTGAGCTGGTAGCGGACGACCTCGGACGGCTTGCCCGCGGCCGCCGCGCGCGCGTTCGAGAGGTGCGCCGAGAGATCGCGCTCCCGGAGCCCGTCCTTCTGGACCGTGAGATCCATCTCGAGCTCGTCGACCGTCATGGGATCGAGCTCGATGTCCGGCGTGACGCCGACGCCCTGGATGGAGATGTCGCCCGGCGTCAGGTACTGCGCGATCGTGAGCTTGAGGGCCGCCTTCTCGGCCGTGACGTCGGGGAAGACGAGCTGCACGCTGCCCTTGCCGAACGTCTGCGAGCCCACGATGACGGCGCGATCGTTGTTCTTCAGCGCGCCGGCCACGATCTCGCTCGCGCTCGCGCTGTTGCCGCTCACGAGCACCACGATCGGGTACAGCGGCTCGGTGCCCGGCCCCTTGGCGCGCTTCTCCTCGCGCCCCTCGGAGGCGCCGACCGTGGACACGATGACGCCGTCGGCGAGGAACTTGTCGGCGATGCGCGCGGCCTGATCGAGCAGGCCGCCCGGGTTGCCGCGCAGATCGAGCACGAGCCCCTTCAGCTGCCCCTTGCTGCGCAGCCCGTCGAGCGCCGCGTCGAGCTCCGCGGTCGAGGTCGCCTGGAACGTCTTGAGCCGGACGTAGCCGACGCCGCCATCGAGGGCGCGCGACTCGACGGACCTCACCTTGATCACCTCGCGGGTCAGCTCGAAGGCCTTCGGCCCCTGCCACCCTCCGTCGCCCTCGCGGGTCACCCACACGGTGACCGGGGTGCCGGGATCGCCGCGGAGCCTCCGCACAGCGTCGTCGAGCGGCATGTTGAGCGTCGACTCGTTGTTGATCTTCACGATCCGATCGAGCCGCTTGAGGCCCGCCCTGCCCGCGGGCGTGTCGGGCATCGGGTTCAGGACCGTGAGCATCTGGTCGCGGATCGAGATCACGACGCCGAGCCCGCCGAACGCGCCCGACGTGGAGAGGTTCATCTCCTTGTACGCCTCGGGGCTCAGGAACGACGAGTGCGGGTCGAGCGTGTGCAGCATGCCGTTGCACGCGGCGTACTCGACGTCCCGCAGATCGACCTCCGTGCCGCGGAGGTTCTTCTGGAGGAAGGTGAAGACCTCGCGGAGGCGCGCGGAGACGTCCCAGGGGCCCTGGATGTTGTCGATCCGGAACTTCTTCTCGCTGGTCTCGACGCGAACGGTGACCTCGTTCGGGTCCTCGTTGAGGACGATCACCTGCGCGACGTCGCGCTGGACGGCGTTGAGCGCCGACAGCAGCATCTCCTTCGGCTTGACGCGATCCGGCTCGACGTACTTGTCCCGGATCATCTTCAGCGTCTCGTTGACAGCCTCGAGACGCGTGAGGTCGTACGGCGCCTTGGCCACCTGCCCGGTGACGGCCAGCGCCGGCTCGAACCCGCGCCAGAGCCCGCCAGGGCCGAACTGAAGGACGAAGTACGCTGCCAGCGGGAACGCGGCGGAGACGACGAGCGCCTTGGCGATGCGCTCCAGAGGTCGGTGAGGCATACGGCGATCGAGTATAGACGCGCTCCAGCGAGCGTCGACCGACGTCGGTGCGCGATCGCCCCGATCGCCCCCGAGCGCCGCGTTCCAGCGCGGGCGCTACACGGGCTTCTGCGTGTCTTCTTGCTTCTCTTCGGGCTTCGCCGGCAGCTGCTTGGCGGGATCCTCTTCCTCGTCGTCGCGGATCCCCTTCTTGAAATTCCGGATGCCCTCGCCGATCCCCTTCCCGATGTCAGCGATCCTCCCCGCGCCGAAGAGGAGCAAGGCGAGGCCGATAAGGAGAGCGATTTCGAGCGGTCCGATGCGGCCCATAGCGTTGATCCCTTGAAGGCTGCCGCGCGCTCGGCGGCAGGTCGGCGGGCCACGGCCCGGTTTGCGTCGACCCATACCACCCATCCTCCGCACCGGCAATGCAGCGGTTCGAAGCGCTGAGACCCGTGCTAGGCTCGCGCACCGGCTTCGCTGGAGGAGAGACGAGGCGCGTGTGCACCCGTTCACTCCGCCAGCGGTTCACAAATCAAGAACGGCTCGACGACCCACACGGGATCGCCAGCCGGCCGGCCCGGACGCCAACCTCGGATGAGGCCGGCGGTGATCCATGGCTCGAGCCCTCGCAGGCTTCGCGACAGTCGACACGGGGAAAACACGATGCCGATGAACCGCTTGAATCGAAAGGCAGCGCATTGTCTGGCAGGAGCGTCGGTGGCCGCGGCGGTGCTCGCCGGCGCCGCCGGGCGCGCGAGCGCTCAGGAGGCGAGCGAGGGCGACACGGTGAGCGTCGACGGCAAGGGGATCGTCGGCGGCGCGCTGCTCGGCGGCGAGGTCGTGATGCTGACCATGGGGGCGATCGGGGTCGAGCGCGCCTGGCCGTACCTCGTGTTCGGCGGGCTCGGCGCGGTGGGCGGCGGCGTCGCCGGCTACTTCGTCGAGGCGGCGGATCCGCCCGCGGAGGTGCCGCTCTACATGCTCGCCGGCGGCATGGCGCTGGTCATCCCGACCCTCGTCGTCACCCTGAACGCCACCGCGTACAAGCCCCCCGACTCCGACCAGAGCGAGCCGATCCGCAACGAGCCGGCCGCGGAGCCCCCTCAGCCGGGGATCAACGTCCAGCTCACGACGGACGCCGCGCAGATCCTCCGGCGGTCCCGCCGGGAAGAGCCCCGGCTCGGCCTCGTCGACATCACGCCGCGCCGGGTCGCGCTCGGCGTGCCCGCGCTCTCGTTCAAGCCGCTCTACTCGCAGGACGAGATGTTCAAGTTCGGCGTGGCGCAGGGGCACGAGGTCCGCGTCCCCGTCCTCCGGGCGACCTTCTGAGGGGCCCGGGGTCGCCCCGGGCGGCGGCGCGGGGCAGGCGCCCCCCTGCCCCGCGCGCCGGTCTCTGTGCCGATCCCTACGCTCGGCGTTAGGCTCTCGCCGTGGCCGACCTCCACGATCCTCCGCTCCCCTGGTCCACGCGGCTCTGGTTCGCCTTCGCGTGCTTCTTCCGCGTGCTGTTCGATTCCCAGTTCGCCGCGCGGGCGTGGCAGGCGCGCTCTGCCGTCGCCCTGCCGCCGGCCGAGCGCGCTGAGCCGCGACGGATCGAGCGAGACCGCACAGGCGGCGCGCCCGAGGCCGCGGCGGCGGCGGCGGCGAGCGAGCCCGCGCCGGCGCCGGTCGCCGCCCCCGCGCCGCACGCCGCGCCCGCGGTGAGCTCGGCGCTCCAGCTGCTCTCGCTGCTCCAGCGCGAGGGGCGGCTCGTCGACTTCCTCGAGCAGGACATCGCCTCGTTCGGCGACGCGGACGTCGGCGTGGCGGCGAGGATGGTCCACGAGGGCTGCCGCAAGGCGCTGCGCAGCCACGCGAAGCTCGCGCCCGTGCGGCGCGAGGACGAGGGGGAGAAGGTGACGCTCGAGGCCGGCTACAACCCCTCCGAGATCAAGCTGATCGGCAACGTGTCCGGGACCGCGCCCTACAGAGGGGTGCTGCGCCACCGGGGCTGGCGCGCCGACGACGTCTCGCTGCCGACGCCGGTCGCCGGCCACGACGCCAGCATCATCGCCCCCGCGGAGGTCGAGCTATGAGCGCGCGCTACATCATCGGCATCGATCTCGGCACCACCCACTGCGCGCTCGCCTACGCGCGCCTGCCCGAGGACGGAGCCGACGCGCGGCTCACGCCGTCGCCCGAGGTGATGGCGGCCCCGCAGCTCGTGGCGCAGGGGACGCTCGAGGCGCGGCCGCTCCTGCCCTCCTTCATGTACATCCCTCACGAGAGCGAGGGCCCCCAGGCGCTGCCCTGGGACGCCGAGCGGCGCTTCGCCGTCGGCGAGCACGCCCGCGCGCGCGGCGTCGACGCGCCGGCGCGCCTCATCTCGAGCGCGAAGAGCTGGCTCAGCCACGCTGGCATCGACCGGCGCGGATCGACGCTCCCGCTCGGCGCGCCCGAGGACATCGAGAAGATCTCGCCCGTCGAGGCGTCGTGGCGGTACCTCGAGCACCTCACCGAGGCGTGGGATCACCTGTTCGCGAAGGACGATCCGGCGCTCGCCCTCGCGAAGCAGGAGATCGTGATCACGGTGCCCGCGTCGTTCGACGCCGCCGCGCGCGATCTCACCGTCGAGGCCGCGAGCGCCGCGGGGTTCGAGGACCTCACCCTGCTCGAGGAGCCGCAGGCCGCCGTGTACGCCTGGATCGACGCGGCCGGCGAGGCGTGGCGCAAGCACCTCCAGCCGGGCGACGTGCTGCTCGTGATCGACGTCGGCGGCGGGACCACCGACTTCTCCGCGATCGCCGCGGTCCCGCGCGACGGCTCGCTCGAGCTCGTCCGCGTGGCGGTCGGCGACCACATCCTGCTCGGCGGCGACAACATGGACCTCGCGCTCGCGCACGTCGTGAAGGCGAAGCTCGCCGCCGAGGGCAAGGAGCTCGATCGCTGGCAGATGACGTCGCTCACCCACGCCGCGCGCGTCGCGAAGGAGCGGCTGCTCGGCGATCCGTCGATCAACGAGGCGCCGATCGCGATCGCCGGCCGCGGCTCGAAGCTGCTCGGGGCGGCGATCCGGACCGAGCTCACGCGCGACGAGATCACCCGGACGCTCGTGGACGGGTTCTTCCCCGAGGTCCCCTCGTCCGCGCGCCCCGCGACCCGCGCGCGCGCCGGCCTGACGCAGCTCGGCCTCCCGTACGCGCAGGACCCGGCGATCACCCGCCACCTGGCCGCGTTCCTGGGGCGGCAGGCCGGCGCGACGTCGAAGCTTCCGGGCTTCGCCCCGCAGGGAGAGGCGAACGCCGAGCCCGGCCGCGCGCCGCTCCTCCTGCACCCGACGGCGGTGCTCTTCAACGGGGGCGTCATGAAGAGCGCGGCGCTGCGCGAGCGGCTCGTCGCGACGCTCGGCGCCTGGCTCGAGCAGGACGGCGCGCCCCGGCCGCGGGTGCTCCCGAGCGACGACCTGGATCTCGCGGTCGCGCGCGGCGCCGCCGCCTACGGCCTCGCCCGGCGCGGCCGCGGGCTCCGGATCCGCGGCGGGACGGCGCGGGCCTACTACGTGGGCATCGAGGGGGCCGTCCCCGCGGTGCCCGGCCTGGAGCCGCCGATCACGGCGCTCTGCCTCGCGCCGTTCGGCATGGAGGAAGGCACCGAGGCGACCCTGCCGCCGCAGGAGTTCGGCGTGGTGGTCGGCGAGCCGGTGCGCTTCCGCTTCTTCAGCTCGTCGGTGCGCCGGGATGACCAGGCCGGGACCGAGCTCGAGAGCTGGAAGCCCGGAGAGCTCGAGGAGCTCTCGCCGATCGAGGTCACCTTGCCCGCCGAGGGTCGCCGCGAGGGCGACATGGTGCCGGTGCAGCTGCGCGCGTCGGTCACCGAGGTGGGGACGCTGCTCCTGGAGGCGATCCCCCGGGAGGCGCAGAAGCCGAACGAGCGCTGGCGGATCGAGCTGTCGGTGCGCGCCGAGGCGTGAGCGCGGGGGTGCCCGACATGGCACCGACGATTCGCAGGCTCCGCGTCGTCCATTCGACGAGATATACCTACGATCGCCCGGTGGAGCGCAGCGTGCACAAGCTGCATCTCTGCCCGGTGCACGACCGGGATCAACGGGTGCTCTCGCACACGCTCACGATCGATCCCTGCGTGACCACCATGGAGTTCGAGGACGTATTCGGTAACCGGGTCACGCGCTTCGAGATCACCGCCCCTTATACCGTGCTCACGATCTCGGCCGACTCGATCGTGGAGCTCTGCGACGCCGATCCGTTCGCGTTCGCGAAGAAGAAGATGCGCCCCGCGTTTCCCCTCGTCTGGATGCCGTGGGAGCAGGCGATCATCGCGCCGTACGTGCGCCCGGCGGAGCTCCCCGACACCCAGCTCCAGGCGCTCTTCGATTACGCCATGTCGTTCGTCGAGAAGAACGACGCGGACCTGATGGAGACGCTCTTCGCGATCAACCTGACGCTCTTCCGCGAGTACCAGTACGTGCCGGGCTCGACGAACCTCGCGACCACCCCGTATGACGTCTTCGTGAACCGGCGCGGGGTCTGCCAGGATTTCGCGAACCTGTTCATCTGCATGGCGCGGCTCCTCGGCATTCCGGCGCGCTACGTGTGCGGATATCTCTATACCGGCAACGTCGGCGCGAGCCGCGGCGGCTCCGACGCGACCCACGCGTGGGTGCAGCTCTACATCCCGAACATCGGCTGGAAGGGGTTCGACCCCACGAACGGCGTGCTGGCCAGCCTCGACCACGTGCGGGTCGGTTACGGCCGCAACTACATGGACGCAACGCCGACAGCGGGGACGCTCTACACCGCCGCCGCCGAGACAATGAACGTCGATGTGACGGTGAGCGAGGTCGACTAGGTCTCTCCGCGGGATCGCCCGCCCGCCGACAGGCGCCTGTCGCGCCGAGCCCACGGCGACAGCGGAGAGCGCGAAACGGCGGCCGCGGGCGAGGCAGGCTTCCCGCCCCTCCCTGCGGCCGCAGCGCGAAGCGCCGAAGGTCGCTCGGACGGATCCGCGAGACCTCGGCGCGTCGCGATCACTGGCCGTCCTGGAGACAGGCGGTGCCCTGCTCGATGCACGCGCCCTCAGCGGTGGTAGCCGCCGCGGTGCCGCACGCCTCGCACTCGGCGTCCGCTGGCTCGTCCGTTGTGCACGCGACATAGCAGGGGTTGCCCTCCGCCACGCCACACGTCTCGCAGATACACTGCGTAACCGCCTGGTATTTCGGGATCGAGGACTCGCAGAGGTCCGCCGGGTCGGCGCCGGCCACGAGAGGCGCTGAGCAAGTCACACACTCCTCGCTGCCGCCCGTGCCGCCCGTGCCGCCGCCACCGCCCTCGCCGCTGCCGCCCTCGCCGCTGCCGCCCGTGCCGCCGCCGCCGCCCTCGCCGGCCGAGCTGCTCGCGGTGGTCCCGCCGCCCGAGCCCGTCGTCTCGGTGTCGTCCCCGCACCCCGCGGAGAAGGCGGTCGCGCCAAGGATGAGAGCCATCGAGCCAATGCTGACAAGATTCATGTTACGCATGTTGTCCTCCGGCGCGCTCGAACGAGCGCCCGTCGTCGATCGTCGCTTCGTCTGTCAGTCCCACCGGGACTCGCCGGTCGCGACAACCCCCGCGTGCCGGCGGCGGCACACTACTCCACCCAGGCTGTGACGCTCAACTATCTTCCATGCGACGCGCGAAAACAGCTGTCCGCGCCTCGCCCGGTCGAGCGACCCCAAACACCATGGCATGCGCGTTGAGGACGAGCCCACCGAGCCCCCGCGGCTCGGGGATCGCCTGACTCCGACGCCCCGATGAAATAGCACCGAGATCGCGCGTCGCGAACCGCGCGCATCGCCGTGGCGGAGGGCTCGCGGCGCACGCCCGTCGCAAGCGTGGCACCGAATCCCGCAAGTCGCGAGTTCCGAGCCTCCTTGTGCTCCACGGAACGCCGCGCCGTCGCCGGGATCGCCGCCGCCCGCGCCGCGCGCTGACCGCAGCCCTGCGCCATCTCGATGCCTCGCGCGAATCTGGAGATGACGGCGGACGCCGCCGGGAGCGCGCGCCTTCGACGACTTGAAGGTGGAAGTTGGAAAGCGCTCGTGACAGCGGCCCTGGAGCACGGATCTGCTATGATCAGAGGCGCGGCGCCTGCGTCGCGCGCGATCGCAGAGCCCGGCCTCGCGCTGCGGTCGCGCGCGACGGGCGCCAGCGATACGGCCCCACGCGCGCCGCGCAGCGACGCGCGTGGCTCGTCGCGAGTCACGGGGGGAGGGCACGATGAGCATTCGTCTGCGCGTGTTGCGCGTGTTGCGCGTGTTGCGCGTGTTGCGCGTGTTGCGCGTGCTGCGCGTGTGTCTGGCGGCGACGCTCGCGGGCCTGTGCGCCTGCGCGAGCACGTCCGTGCAATGGCCCTCGCCGGAAGGGCGGCCGAAGCTCTCGCCCCCACGGGAGATCAACGCCGTCGCGCGGCCGGACGCCGCGCGCTGCGCGGCGATCGTCGGGGCCACGCTCATCGACGGCCGGGGAGGGCCGCCCGTGCGCGACGCCGTCGTCGTGGTCCGCGGCGACCGCATCGTCGCCGCGGGCGCGCGCGCCGCCACCGACGTCCCTGCCGGCGCGGAGGTCGTCCCCGGCGCGGGGCTCTCGGTGCTGCCCGGCCTCATCGACGCGCACTTCCACCTCGACGGCGACGACGGGCTGCCCGGGGTCGTCCTGCAGCGCGGCGTCACCTCGCTGCGCGAGCCGGGGAGCTGGATCGAGGCGTACGACGGCGCGCGCAAGCTCGGCCCGACGCCGCGGCTCTTCCTGGCGGGGCCGCTGCTCGACGCGCCGTATCCGGCCTATCCGGAGAGCGCGATGCTGGTGCGCGACGCGGCCGAGGCGCGCTGGGCCGTCGATCAGCTGGTCGAGCGCGGGGCGTCGGCGATCAAGGTCTATTTCCGCCTGCCCCTCGGGCTCGTCGAGGAGGTCGCCAAGGCCGCGCACGCGCGCGGGGTGATCGCCGTCGCGCACCTCGAGACCGTGGACGCCGCGGCCGCGGTCCGCGCCGGGCTCGACGGCATCGAGCACATCACGTCGCTCGGCACGGCCCTCGTGCCGCCGCGCGAGGCGGAGCGCTACCGCCAGTCGGTGATCGCCGACAACGACGCGCGCTTCCCGGGGCGCTTCGAGGTCTTTCGCGGCATCTCCCTCGGCGCGCCGCGGACCCGAGCGCTGCTCGGGCTGCTCGCGGCGCGGGGCACCTTCCTCACCCCGACGCTCGCCATCTTCGAGCGCCGCGCCGGCGACGCGGGCGCGACGGAGACCCAGGTGCGCGGCTTCGAGAACATGATGAAGCTCACCCTCGCGGCGCGCCGCGCCGGCGTGCGGGTGGTCGTCGGCTCCCACGGCAAGGCGCCGGGCGCCGAGCGAGGCTGGGCCTACCAGCACGAGATGGAGCTGCTCGTCGAGAGCGGCCTCTCGCCCACGGAGGTCCTCGTCGCTGGCACGCTGGAGAACGCCAGGTACTTCCGCGCCGACGACCGGCTCGGCAGCGTCGAGCCGGGCAAGCTCGCCGACCTCGTCCTGATCGAAGGCGACCCGCTCGCGGACATCCGGGCGATGCGCCGCGTGAAGCGGGTGATGCTGAACGGGAGGTGGGTCGGCCCGGCTCAGGCCGAGTGAGCCGCACGCGCGCTCGCCGCCGCGGGCTCGGCGCGCGCGTCGCGTGGAGTCGCGCGAAAAGGACGAGCGCACGCGGAGCGCGCCGCCGCCATCGCGCGGCGCGCTCCGACAGCGGGCCTTCAGCCCATCTCGATCTCGACGCGCACCGTCGAGCCGGCCGGCGACAGGGGAATCACGTTCCCCGCGACGGTCTTGCCGTCCACGGTCAGCTTCTTCACGCCCTTGCACACGCCCGAGTTCTTGACGCTGATCTCGTAGGTGGCGCCGCGGAAGCGGCGGGAGATGGAGAAGCTCTTCCACGCCTTGGGCACGCAGGGATCCAGCTTCAGGCCGTCGTACTGGGGCTGCACGCCGAGGATCCCCTGGCTGACGGACACGAACGTCCAGGCCGCGGTGCCGGTGAGCCAGGCATTCTTGGCCTCACCGAAGACCGGGGCGTCCTTGCCGGCGATCATCTGCGCATAGACGTAGGGCTCGGCGCGATAGGTCTCGATCTGGCTCTCCTTGGCCGAGGGGCAGATGGAGAGATAGTACTCCAGCGCGCGCTCCCCTTCGCCCAGGAGACACCAGCCGAGGTGGATCCAGGTGTTGTTGTGGCAGAAGATGCCTGCGTTCTCCTTCACGCCCGGCGGATACGAGGTGACCTCGCCGAGCTCGAGGTGATAGGTCGAGTACGCGGGCTGCTGCAGAACGATGCCGTTCTTCGTGTAGAGGTGCTTGTGCACGCTCTCCATCGCCTGCTTGGCGCGGCCGTTGTCCGCGCCGGCGCCGCCCAGGACGCACCAGCCCTGGCTCTCGATGAAGATCTTCCCCTCCTCGTTCTCCTTGCTCCCGACCGGCCGGCTCTCGGCGTCGTAGGCGCGGCGGTACCACTCGCCGTCCCAGGCCTCCTTCTCGACCACGGCCAGCATCTCGGCGTACTGCTCACGCATGCGCGCCGCCTCGGACTTCTGGCCCATCCAGTCGTACAGGCCGGCCATCTCGCGGCTGGCATAGAGGAAGAGGCCGGCGATCATCACGGACTCGGCCTTCGAGTCCTTCACGTCGCCCGCGGTCTGGAAGCTCTCGTTGGGCTCGGTGCTGAAACAGTTCAGGTTGAGGCAGTCGTTCCAGTCCGCGTGGCCGATCAGCGGCAGGCCGTGCGGGCCCCGCTTCTTCATCGTGTAGGCGATGGACGTCTCCAGGTGGTGAAGGAGGTCCTCCTTGGAGCCCGGCTTGTCGGCGTAGCCCACCGCCTCCTTGAGGATGCCCTTGTCGCCGGTCTCCTTGATGTACGCGCACGTGGAGAGGATCAGCCACAGATGATCGTCATAGAAGTCGCCGCCGATGTCGGCGTTCCCCTTCTTCGTCAGCGGCTGGTACTGGTGGTAGCAGGTGCCGTCGCTGAGCTGGGTGGCGGCGATGTCGAGGATGCGCTGGCGGGCGCGCTCGGGGACGAGGTGCACGAAGCCCAGGAGATCCTGGTTCGAGTCGCGGAAGCCCATGCCCCGGCCGATGCCGGTCTCGTACATGCTGGCCGACCGAGAGAGGTTGAAGGTCGCCATGCACTGGTACTGATTCCAGGTGTTGAGCATGCGTGTCGCGTGCTCGTCCGGGCAGTCGGCCTGGAAGTTCGAGAGGATCCCGGCCCAGTCCGCCTTCAGCTGGGCGAACGCGCCGTCGACGACGCCGGGCGCGGAGTACTTGGCGAGGATCTCCTTGCCCTTCTGCTTGTTCAGGACGAAGGGCGCCTTGAACTTGGGCAGGTCCCCATGGTCCACATACGAGAGCACGAAGCTCATCGTCTCGCTCGCGCCGGGCTCGAGCGAGAGGTTCACCTGGTGGCTGCCGATCGGGTTCCAGCCGAACGCCTTGGAGTTCGTGGCCTTCCCCTTGGCCGGCACCTGGGCCTCGTGGAGGCCGTGGTGGACGCTGCCGCAGAAGGCGTCACGGCTCGTGTCGAACCCGTCGATGGCGCGCGTGCAGGCGAAGAGCGTGTAATGGGAGCGGCGCTCGCGGAACTCGGTCTTGTGGTAGATGGCGCTCCCCTCGATCTCCACCTCGCCGATGGAGTAGGTGCGCTGGTAGTTCGTCATGTCGTTGAGCGCCTCGAAGAAGCAGAACTCCTGATAGGAGAAGAGCTGGATGTCCTTCTTCGAGCCGCTCTTGTTGGTGACCCGGGTGCGCCAGATCTCCACGTTCTCGCCGGGGACGATGAAGTAGAGCACCTCCACCTCGACGCCGTTCTTCTCGCCCGTGATCTTCGTGTAGCCCAGGCCGTGGCGGCACTCGTAGCGATCGAGGGCCGTCTTGAGGGGCTTCCACATGGGGTTCCACACGACCCCGCCGTCGTTCACGTACAGGTAGCGCCCGCCGAGATCCATCGGCACGTTGTTGTACCGGTAGCGCGTGAGCCGGCGCAGCTTGGCGTCCTTCCAGAACGTGTAGCCGCCCGCCGTGTTGGTGCAGAGGCCGAACATCTCGTCCGAGCCCAGGTAGTTGAGCCAGGGCAGCGGCGTGTCGGGCCGGGTGATGACGTACTCGCGGCTCTCGTCGTCGAAGTGGCCGTACTGATTGCTCATGGACGCGCGGTCTCCGTGGATAGCGACAGAAAAAAACCCGGAGGCAGCGCTGCCCCGGGTCGGATAAGCCGATGATTGTCAGGCCTGGGGCCTCCGAGCGAGCTCAGAGGGCCGCCACTCTAGACCCCGGCGCCTCCGCTTGTCAACGGGGCCTGGGAGCGCGCTCGCCGCGTTTTGCCAGCAAGAACGCCGCGCTCCGTCGCGCTTTGTCGGGTCCGCCGCGTCCGCCGCGCTCCGCCGCGTGTTGGCGCGTGTTGGCGCATGGTTCGTGTGCGGCAGACAACCCATGATTCCAGTGAAGGAAAAATTTTGCACATCGCAGCTCCGCGGGCCGCGCCTTGCTCGCGGAGCCGCGTATCCGCCGCTTCAACCGGCCTTGAACGTGTCGTAGCGGCCGGCGCGCGGCGCGACGCGCGCCTCCAGCGCGGCGCGCTCGGCGGGCGGCATCGGGAAGGAGAGGGACCGCGCGCCCAGGTTCTCGCGCACCTCGGCGATCGACGAGCAGCCGATGATCACCGTGTCGGCGTGGCTCGCCGCGTAGCGGATGAGCTCGGTCGCGCCCGCGGCGCGATCCTGGAGCAGGCGGCCCGCGGCCATGATCTTCATGCCGATGACGCCGACGCCGCGCCGCCGCGCCTCCTCGACCACGGTCGTCAGGAACGGGAGCCGCGCCGGATCTGCGGGGTTGACCGCGCAGAGCACGGTATCCACAGGATAACGCCGCATCGCCTCCAGGAGGATTTGCGGGTCGTGGTGGCCGGTGATCCCGACGTGGCGCACCCGGCCGTCCGCCCTGGCCTGCTCCACGGCCTCGATGGCGCCCCGCTTGCCGAAGATGGCGTCGAGCTCCTCGATCTCCCGCAGATCGTGCAGCTGCCATGAATCGAGGTGGTCTGTCCCGAGCCGACGCAGGCTGTCGTCGAGCAGCCGCAGCGCGCCGTCGCGATCCCGCGCGTGGGTCTTGGAGGCGAGGAAGACCTGCTCGCGCGCCTTCGGGCCGGCGGCGCGGAAGGCCTCACCGTAGTAGTCCTGGCTCTGCTGGTATGCAGGCGCGGTGTCGCAGTACCTGACCCCGAGGCGCAGGGCCTCCAGGATCACGGGCACCGCCTCGCGGTGACGGCCGGTCGTCCGGAGGATCCCCTCGCCCCCGAGCGACACCGGCTCGACCTGCGCGCCGGTCCGCCCGAGCGTGCGCGCCGGCGCTTCGCCGGCCGCAGGCGCCGCCGGTGACGGGCAGCCGGCTGCCCCGACCGCCACGGCCGCTGCGGTCGTGGCGACCGCTCCCAGCACGCCACGACGGCCACCGTCGGCACTTCCCGTCTCGCTCGGCTCGCGCATACGGCCCTCCTGGAGAGGACTCTACCAACCGACAGGTCGAACGTAAACCGAGGCCTGGATCCATGCAGTCACGCGGCTCGGGCGAGCGACGGCGGTGCGCCGCTCTCCTCATCGAGGCCGCGGCCCGGGGGACGGACGCCGTCTTCAGCGTGCAGCCGAGCGAGGGGCAACCGTCAGGGACGAGCCTTGGGCGCTCGGAAGTGGCCGTCGGTCCCTCGCTACCGCCGGTCGTCGGAGTCGTCGTCGTCCGGCCGATCGTCGTCCTCGAACACCAGCCTGCCAATCACCACTTGGCGCACCGTCGTGGGGTAATAGGCCGTGACAGCGGCCGTGCTCCAGGTGTGCCCGACGATGGCCTCCGAGGTGTTCGTGTAGAGCCGCATCGTCCCGTAGCCAGCGCCGGAGGCCCCCCGGCCGCTCGCGGCGTACCTGGAGTCGGACGAGCCGTGGTGCGTGCTCGTCGAGTCGACGATGCTCACCTCGAACTGGAGTGTGCCCGCGACGAGGGGGCTGGCGGGGAGCTTCGCCCTCGGCGCCCGGCGGAGGATCGCGACGTGCCCGGTCGAGGACTCGCCAGCGGGGTAGCGGATGGCGATGATGTCGGCGGCGCGCGCGTCCTTGGGATCGTGGATCCTCTCGAATCCGTTCTCCTCGACGATGGCGTCGTAGTACGCGGCCGCGCTCGGGCTCCGGCTGCCCAGCCAACCCTTGAGCGACGCTTCGGTGAAGCCGTAGCCCCGCTTGAGCAGCTCCGTCAGGAAGGTGGCGCACTGCGTCCGGTTCGCGTAGCGCCGCGCGCCGGCCACACCGGTCCAGCTGATGAAGCTGGGGCTCGAGTTGTATTCGTTGTTCTCAGGCCTGATGTTGTCCACGAGGCTCTCCGCCCACCTGAGATGGTCGGCGTGATGCGCAGCCGCGGTGCGCGGGGAAAGCCACACGAGCCCCGGAAGGACGAGACAAGCGATCTCCAGCATACGACGATGAACGCTCGCCATGATCCACCTTGCAATGCAGTGAGTTGCTCGGACTGGCGCGTCGCATTCAGCGCGCGGATTCCCGTGATAGATTAAGTCCGATCGAGAGGCGCCGTTCAATACAAATTTGCAGCACGATCATCTTTGGGAGTCCCTTGTCCCACAGGCGCACAGAAGGACAGGCATCCTCTCGCGTCGTGCGCCTCGCGGGACACAACGATGAGACGATAGTCGGTCGATTTCGAATGAGGGGCTTGTTAACCTGGCCTGTTGTTCCGATGCCCGGGGAGCAGGCGCGGGGCGGGGCGTGTCGGAGCCAGAGCGACGAGCGGGCGGCCTCGATCGGTCGCCAGCCGGTCACTTCGACTTGATGCGGAACTCCACGCGCCGGTTCATGGCGCGGCAGCCCTCGTCGTTCGTGAAGCAGAGCGGCGCGCCGGCGCCATACCCCGGCGCCGTCATCGGCGTCGCGACGCCGCGCTGGACGAGGTAGCGGACCACGGCGTTCGCGCGGCGCTCGGACAGCTTGATGTTGTGCTCCACGCTGCCCTGGTTGTCCGTGTGCCCCTCGACCGTGAGCGCGGTGATCTCCGGGTGCGTCCGCAGGATGTTCGCCACCGCGTCGAGGACCGAGAACGACTCCGGCCGGATCTCGTCCTTGTCGAGGTCGTAGAAGATGGGCCGGGCGATCTTGATGCGATCCCCCTCGATGACCGCCTCGGCAGGCGCCGCCGGCTGGACGGCCACGGGCGGAGGAGGAGGCGGGGGCGCCGCGCTCGCCGCCACCGACATCTCGGTCTTCGCCGACCCGCACCCCGCCGCAAGGGCGCCCAGGACCACAAGCCAGATCGCTCGGTTCGCTCGCATTTCGCGGCTCTAGCACGGGGAATCGCCCGGAAGAACCGGAAGAAGCGCGCCGACGGCCGCCGACTCCCGCCCGGGCGCGCGCGGCCGGACGACCGGTGAGGCCACGGTGCGCCCGGCGACGCCCCCCCGCGCGGGCGCGCGCGGCCACGCCGGACCTGCGGAATGCGCCGCGGCGATCCGGTATCGTTGCTGCGCGCACGCATGTCCGCCCCCGCGAAGAGCCCGAGCCTGATCGTCGGAATCGACCTCGGCACCACGCACACCGTCGTGGCGTGGGCCGAGCGCGACGCCGGCCCCGGCGCGATCCGCGTCTTCTCGATCCCGCAGCTCGTGACCGCCACCGAGATCGAGGCGCGCCCGCTGCTGCCGTCCCTGCTCTACGCGCCCCTCCCCGGCGAGGCGCCCGCCGATCCGTTCAGCGACGCGCCCTTCGCGATCGGCGAGCACGCGCGCCGGCGCGGCGGCGAGATCCCCGGGCGGCTCGTCGCCTCGGCGAAGAGCTGGCTCTGCCATCCCGCCGTCGACCGCACGGCGCCCATCCTGCCCTGGGGCGCGGCCGAGGAGGCGGCCGCCCTGCCGCGCGTCTCGCCGCTCGACGCGAGCGCGCGGATCCTCGCCCACGTGCGGCGCACCTGGGACGACGCCTTCCCGGAGCGCCCGCTCGCGGCGCAGGAGGTCGTGCTCACCGTCCCGGCCTCGTTCGACGAAGTCGCGCGCGAGCTCACCGTCGAGGCCGCCCGCCGCGCCGGCCTCTCGGCGCGCCTCCTCGAGGAGCCGCAGGCCGCGTTCTACGACTTCATGCGGCTCGCCGGCGCCGAGGGCCTCGACGCCCTGCTCGACCGCTCGGGCGGCGAGGCGATGGTCCTCGTCTGCGACGTCGGCGGCGGCACGACGGATCTGTCGCTCATCCGGGTCGCCCGGGGCGCTGGCGCGGCCAAGGGCCACCCCGAGGTCTCCCGCGTCGCGGTCGGCCACCACCTCTTGCTCGGCGGCGACAACATGGACCTCGCGCTCGCCCACCTCTGCGAGCCGCGCCTCGTGGGCGCAGGGGAGAAGCTCGACCCGGCGCGCTTCGGCCAGCTCGTGCTGGCCTGCCGCGCCGCCAAGGAGCGCCTGCTCGGCGGCGAGGTCTCGTCCGGCGGCGCCGGCGGCGCCGCGCCTTCGCCGCCGGACGACGCGCCGGTCACGGTGCTCTCGCACGGCGCGCGGCTCGTGGGCGGCGCGCTGACGACGCGCCTCGGCCGCGACGAGGTCGAGGGCGTCGTGCTGGACGGCTTCTTCCCGGACGCGCCGCGGGACGCCCGGCCGCAGCGCGGGCGGAGCGGGCTCGTCGCGTTCGGCCTGCCCTACGAGCGCGACGTCGCGATCACCCGGCACGTGGCCTGGTTCTTCGCGCGCCACGCCCCGGAGGCGCGAGGGCCGACCGCGCTGCTCCTGAACGGCGGCGTCTTCCGCGCCCGCCGCGTCGCGGAGCGCCTCGCGCGGGTCGTCGAGCGCTGGGGCGGCCCGCCGCTCGATCTGCTCCCGCACGCCGATCCCGACCTCGCGGTGGCGCGGGGCGCGGTCGCGTATGGCCTCGCCCTCGCGGGCCGCGGCGTGCGCATCGAGGGGGGCGCGGCGCGCGGCTACTACGTCGGCCTCGAGCCGCCCGCCGGCGGGGGGCCGCGGCCAGCGGTCTGCGTCGTGCCGCGCGGCGCGAAGGAGGGCAGCGTCCACGCGGCGGCCGGGCGGACGTTCGCGCTCGTCGTGGGGCGCCCGGTGCGGTTCGACCTGTTCGCGTCGGACGACGCGCGCGTCGATCGCGCGGGCGACCTCGTCCCCCTCGAGGACGACCGGTTCGAGGCGCTGCCGCCGATCGCGGTGGCGTTCGACGCGGGGGATGCGGCGCGCGCCGCGACCGGAAAGCAGGCGGAGGTGCGGGTGCAGATCGAGGGAGAGCTCACCGCGATCGGCACCCTGGATCTCGCCTGCGTCGAGGTGGGCGCCGCGGCGCCGCGCCGCTTCCGGCTGGCGTTCCAGCTGCGCGAGGACGGCCGCGACGCGCGCGCCGCCGAGGCCGAGGGCGGCGCCCCGGCGGAGCGGGCGCTGGCGAGGCCTCACGCCGCGGCGGCGCCGGGCGGCAAGCGCCTCGACGAGGCCCGGGAGGCGATCGAGCGGGTGTTCGGCAAAGGGCGGCCCGACGTGGCGCCGCGGGAGGCGAAGAACCTGGTGCGCGAGCTCGAGCGCGTCCTCGGGGAGCGCGCCACCTGGACGACGGAGACCGCGCGGGCGCTGCTCGACACCCTCGTCCCGAGCGCGCGCTCGCGGCGGCGCTCGGCCGATCACGAGCGCGTGTTCTGGTCGCTCGCCGGCTACTGCCTCCGCCCCGGGTTCGGCGACGCGGGCGACCCGGCGCGCGTCGCCGCGCTCGCGCCGCTCTTCGCCGAGCGGCTGGCGTTCCCGCAGGAGGCGCGCTCCTGGCAGCAGTTCTGGATCGCCTGGCGCCGCATCGCCGCCGGCCTCGACGAGCCACAGCAGGTCGCGATCCGGGATCTGGCCGATCCGTTCCTGGCCCCGGCCGAGCAGCGGCTGAAGAAGCCGAAGGGGGTGAAGCCAGAGGCGCTCGACGATCTGCTCGAGCTCTGCGCGTCGCTCGAGCGCGTGCCCGCCGGCCGGCGGAGCGAGCTCGGCGCGTGGATCCTGGAGCGCACATGGACCGACCGCGACGCGCGGCTCTGGGCGGCGATCGGCCGCCTGGGCGCGCGCGTTCCGGCGTACGCGAGCGTCCACCATGTGGTGTCGCCGGCGGCGGCCGAGCGGTGGATAGACCACCTGCTGCGCGAGAAGTGGCAGGAGCTGCCGTCCGCGGCGCCGGCCGCGGTGCAGCTCGCGCGCAGGACCGGGGACCGGGCGCGCGACGTCTCGGACCGGGTCCGCGGTGAGGTGGAGCGGCGGCTCGTCAAGGTGGACGCCCCCGAGGCCTGGCTCAAGGCGGTGCGCGAGGTGGTGGCCGTCGAGGAGTCCGAGCGCGCGGCGTTCTTTGGCGAGGGGCTGCCCGTGGGGCTGCGGCTTGTGAGCGAGTAGGGAAAGCCCTTCTGCGCGCTTCGAGGCCTACTGGCGGCCTCACTTCCAGAAAGAGCAGGCGCTGTCCATACGCCCGCAAGCCACCTTCGGGCTCAGGCGATCACAGGTCGAGATTCCGTCGCTCGGCGGGTGATCATGGCAGAGATCGCCGCCGCAGCGGTCAGCGGCGAAGTCGGCCCCTGAACTGCACCCCGCTCTACTCGCCGGCAGCCGCCCCGATGCATGCCTCGAGCTCCGGCGTCGCCCGCCAGCCGCATTTGCCCGACGCGCCCCGCTCGCACACGCTGTGCTCCTTGTAACACCCGTACTCCTCGAGCCACTCGCACGTGGTGACGACATCCACACCCTTGTCCGCGCAGATCTGCCCGCTGCAGCCCGTCGCCACGCACGGCGCAGCCTCGCCGCCGCCAAGGCACGCCTCGAGCTCCGGCGTCGCCCGCCAGCCGCACTCGCCCGACGCGCCCCGCTCGCACACGCCGTGCTCCTTGTAACACGCGTATTCCTCACGGTACTCGCAGGTCGTGGCCACATCCTCGTCCGCGCAGACCTGACCGCTGCAGCCGGTCACAACGCACGGGGCAGGCTTGCCGCCGCCAATGCACGCCTCGAGCTCCGGCGTCGCCCGCCAGCCGCACTCGCCCGACGCGCCCCGCTCGCACACGCCGTGCTCCTTGTAACACGCGTATTCATCGCGCCACTCGCAGGTCGTGACCACGTCCTCGTCGGCGTCGGCGCAGACCTGGCCGCTGCAGCCGGTCACCACGCACGACGCAGGCTCGCCGCCGCCAAGGCACGCATCGAGCTCCGGCGTCTCCCGCCAGCCGCACTCGCCCGACGCGCCCCGCTCGCACACGCCGTGCTCCTTGTAACACGCATATTCCTCCCGGTACTCGCAGTCCGTGACCACGTCCTCGTCCGCGCAGACCTGCCCGCTGCAGCCGGTCACCTGGCACGAGGCCGGCTCGCCGCCCGCCACCCCACCTCCCCCAGGGCCAGCCCCCCCGCCCTCGATCGGGCCCTGACAGCCTTTGCCCTTGGCACCGGTGAGCAAAGGTACGAAGAGCATGAGCATCGCAACGACAAGTCGGTGACGTTTGCTGAAAAGATCCATCGTCAAGCCTCCTATCAAGAGATAGACGAACCTGCCATCCGGCAGCCGCGGGCGCGAGGATTCACACCTCGTGCCAAGCACGGCGCCGGCGCCCCCCCCACGCATCCTCGCGCGCAGACGCGATGCCCCCGCGGCGACGAGCAGCTGCCCACAAGCCGCGTGAGCCGCCTCCAGGTCATGAGAGCTCGCCCCGGGATCAGGGCATCGACCATCACCACGGCGCACGCCTTGCGGGCAGGCCCCCTGACCGCCGACAGCCCGCCGGCCGCACACTCTGGCACAGGCCGCGGTAATACCCGCAAATTCCTTGGATTTTTCGTGGGATTCATCATGGCCCATTTTTTGCTTAACTTTTTGCTTAAAGCGCCGAACACGGGACCTGAACAGCGCACGCGCACCGGCGCCGACATGACGCCCTGTGTCTCGTCCTCAACGAGGTGAACAATGACCTTCCTGTCTCGAACTTACGCCGGCTGGCTCGTCCTCGCGACGGCGGCGGTCTCGGCCGGACTCACCGGCTGCGGGAGAGGCTCGACGGGGCCTTCCTCCGAAACCGGCTCGACCGATTTCATCTCTGACAATCCGAGGGCCGGCGGTGGAAGAGATACGGCCAACGATGGAGGCGAGGGCTCGGCGGGCACCGGAGGCGACGGCGACCCGACCGCGCCCCCGGCCGACGGCGACGCCGAGCGCGCGATCACCGAGGCCGACATCATCCAGGTCAAGGACGGCAAGCTCTACGCGCTCTCGCAGTACTCGGGGCTCAGCATCATCGACATCTCCAAGCGCGACCGGCTGAGCCTCCTCGGGCGCTACCGGGCGAGCGGGATCCCCTTTGAGATGTACCTGCGCGACGGCATCGTCTACGCGATGTTCTCGTCGTGGACCCAATACATCTACGACGCGGCCACCGGCGAGTACTCCTATGAGCAATCGAGCCACATCGAGGCGCTCGACGTCTCCGAGCCGGCGGACATCCAGCAGATCGGCTCGTTCGACCTGCCGGGCGCCATCTCCGACTCGCGCATCGTCGGCGACGTGCTCTATACCGTCACGTTCGAGGACGGCGGCTGCTGGGGGTGCAAGGAGTCGCGGAACACCACGATCACCTCCCTGGCCGTCGGCGCCCCCGCCGAGATCGCCGTGGTCGATCAGCTGAGCTACGACGACGACCCCAACGACTACGGGTGGCAGCGCAGCGTGAGCGTCACCCAGGACCGCATGTACATCGCGGGCATCGAGTGGGACGGCACCGACGAGGGGCACTCCACCATCCAGGTCGTCGACATCTCCGATCCCGGCGGCGCGCTCGTCGAGGGCGCGAGCGTCGAGGCCGTCGGCCAGATCCAGAGCCGCTGGCAGATGGACGAACACGAGGGCGTCCTCCGCGTCGTCAGCCAGCCCGGCCTCTGGCGGACCGACGCGCTGCCCGGCGTCCAGACCTTCGCCGTCGCGTCCTCGCAAGAGCTCACGCCCCTCGGCTTCACCGAGCTCACCCTGCCCAGGCCCGAGACGCTGCGCTCCGTGCGCTTCGACGGCGACCGCGCCTACGCGATCACGGCGGAGCAGACCGACCCGCTCTTCACCATCGATCTCAGCGATCCAGAGCACCCCGCCCAGCTCGGCGAGCTCGAGATGCCCGGCTGGGTCTACCACATGGAGCCGCGCGGCGACCGGCTGCTCGCCCTCGGCTTCGACAACGCCGCCACGGGCGGCTCGCTCCACGTCTCGCTCTTCGACGTCTCCGACCTCACGAAGCCCACGATGCTGGAGCGCGTCCATTTCGGCGGCGACTGGGCGAGCTTCGCCGAGGGCCAGGACCAGATCCACAAGGCCTTCACCATCCTCGACGATCTCGTCCTCGTGCCGTACAGCGGCTGGGACATCGACGAGGCCGAGGGCTGCGGCTCGTACGAGAGCGGCGTCCAGCTGATCGACTTCACGGCCGACACGCTCACGAAGCGCGGCTCGGCGCCGGCGCGCGGCCAGGCGCGCCGCGCCTTCGTCCACGACACGCGGCTCTTCGCCGTCTCCGACCAGGAGGTCGGGACGTTCAACATCGATGATCGCGACGCCCCGGTCGAGGCCGCCGACCTGGCCCTGGCGACGGTCGTCAGCAACACGGTCGCCACCGGCGATCTCGTGGTCCGCATGGGCGCGGACTGGTGGACCCAGGCCGCGGAGCTCGAGGTCGTGTACGCCGCGGACCCGGGGCGCGCCGAGCCGATCGGCAAGCTCGACCTCTCGACGCTGGCCTCCGGATCGAAGAGCGACTGCTATGGATCCGGCCTCTCCAGCGCGCAGCTCTTCGCGCACGGGCAATACGCCTACCTGCTCTGGCCCTCGTACACGGACACGACGAAGACGAGCCTCGCCGTCATCGATCTCACGAACCCCGAAGCCCCCCGGATCGCGAGCCAGCGCGATCTGCCGTTCACCAGCAACGCGCTCTACTATAACGGGTACTACGGCAGGATCGTCTCCGCGGGCGCCGCCGTGGTCCAGGCAGGGAGCGCGCTCGTGCTCCGCAACGTCGAGGACCAGTACTACTACTACGAGGACGGCAGCGGCGCCCCGCCGCCGCAGCCCCGCGATCCGTCGCTCGAGATCATCGACCTCTCGAACCCGTCGAGCCCGACGCACCGCTCGCTGCCCCTGCCCGACGCCGCCGGTTACACGGGCCTGCAGCTCGACGGCACCACCGTGCTGACGTCGCACTGGGTGCCGCTGTCGAACGACGCCTCCAGGGCGCGCTTCTACGTCGACCGCATCGACGTGGCCGATCCCTCATCGGCGGTCGTGCGGACGCCGGTCAACGTGCCCGGCTCGCTGCTGGCCTTCGATGGCGCGTCGGACCGCGCGCTCACGGTCGATTACGAGACGGTCGAGCTCGAGGTCGCGGGCTACCGGGAGTGCTACAGCGCGTTCAGCTACTACGCCGAGTTCGTGCCGGCGAACCAGCAGAACTACGATGGGCCCGGCGTCTGCCGCGGGACGCGCCACACCCTCAAGCTGCTCGACGTCGGCAGCGCGAGCGCGCGCCTCCGGGACGAGCACACGCTCGACGACGGCACCCGCCTGGACCAGGTGTTCGTGGGCGATGACCGCGTGTTCATGTACACCTCCGGGTACTACGCCGTGGGCGACGCGGTGGGCGTGGGCGCGTACACGTCCGGGATCCTCGTGGCCAGCGGGCTCACGGAAGGCAGCATCGACGTCGCGACGAAGGAGCTCTCGACCCCCGACGCCGGCTGGCCGCGCGCCGTGGACGGGACGCGCCTCCTCCTCGCCGGCTACAACCCGCCCGGGCTCTCGGTGCTCGACGCGGCCGACCTCGACGAGCTGACGCTCGAAATGAAGGGCGAGCTCTCGTCGTACGTCTCGCAGGTGACGATCTCCGGCGACACCGCGCTCTGCGCGCTCTGGTACCACGGGCTCGAGGTCGTCGACCTCGGCGACTGATCCGCGCGCCGCCGCTTCACCCCGCGCGGCTCGTCACGGGCGGCGCGGCGAAGGCGCCGCCCGGCCGCTACCCTCCCCCGTAGATCTGCCCGATCTTCTGCACCGAATCCCACACGTACGCGCAGCCCGAGCTCAGCAGGAGCCCCGGCAGGATCACCGCCGACCAGGCGAGCGAGAGCCGCGCGCTCGGCGCGGGGCGCTCCGCCTCCACCAGCGCGTCGCGGGCGAGGCGCCGGACCGCGTCGGCACGGGCCGGGTCGAGCGGGGCGACCGGCGGCAGATCGGCGAGGCCCCTCGCCAGAGGATCCTCTCCTGAGAACGGCTTCATCGAGAACCTCCTCGCGTCTGTCCATCCGTCGCGTCCGCGGCGGAGATCGAGGTCGTCGATCCCCGCCGGGGCCGCTCAGCATTTCGCCTTTCGAGGCGAGCCGCAAGCTCGGCGCGGGCGCGCGACAGGCGCTTGCGGGCGGCGTCCTCGCGGATGCCGAGCACCTGGGCGACCTGCGCCGTGTCGAGCCCCTCGACGGCCCCGAGGAGCAACACCTCGCGGTGCACCGCCGCGAGATCGCCGAGCGCCGCCTCCAGCGCCGCCACGTCGGCTCGGGCGTCCGCCGCGCCCTCGGGCTCAGGCGCGGCCGGCGCGGGCTCGCGGGAGAACAGCGCGGCGCGGGCGAGGTCGATCAACGCGGAGCGGCGGTGGCTCCGGTAGCGGTTCCTGGCGATCGTGAACAGCCACGCGGCGAGATCGGTGTCCTCGGCGAGCCGGCCGGCGTGGCGCGCGACGGCGAGCCAGGTGTCCTGGAACAGATCCTCGGCGACGTCGCGCCGGCCGGAGAGGCGCACGAGGAAGCTGAAGATCCGGACGTTATAGCGCGCGTAGAGCGCGTCGAAGGCGCGCGGATCGCGGCGCCTCAGGCGCGCCGCGAGCTCGGCGTCGGACGGAGCTGCTGCGCCCTCCCTCTCCACGCCGGCATAACGCGCGAGGGCCGCGGGCGTGACAAGGAAGTTTTCCGGTCACGGGATCCGCGGCGCCGCGTTGGGGCTCGTGAAGGCCGGCGCACACGGCGGCGGCGACGACACGCGGCAGGCAGAGAAGAGCAGACGAGAGGGAGGCACCGATGTTCGATTTCTTCGTCGAGGGCGGCTGGGGGATGTGGCCGATCCTGGTCTTCGGGATGGTCACGGTCGGCGCGGGGCTGCAGTTCGCCCGGCGGCCGGAGCCCGGGAAGCTCGGGTTCATCGCAGCCATGGGGCTGACGACGCTTGTCGCGACGATCCACGCGACGTGGATCGACCTCGGCGCTGTGTTCAGCTACCTGTCCGACCCGGCGAAGGTGCCTGACGGCGAGCTCGCGCGTGTGCTCGTCGTGGGGCTGAAGGAGAGCACGCGGCCCGGGTCGCTCGGGGGGTTATTGCTCGCCATCGCGTGCCTGCTCTCGGCGGTGGGCGTCCTGCGCGCCGGTCGGGCGCCGGCGGACGGCGGCGCGCGCCGCGGCGAGCCGCGCGACGCGCATTCGTGAGCGCCGGCGGGCTGCGCGGCCGCACGGCCGCGCGGCCGCGAGGACGCACGCTCCCCGGCGGAGGGGGCGGCCGGGAGCGCGGCGGCGGGCCTCGCCCAGCGCCGGCGCTTGGCGCCGGGGCCCGGGTGCGGCACACAAGGTCCATGGGCAGAGCCGAGCTCGCGCAGCTGATCGACCGCGATGGCCTCGACGCCTCGGAGGGCTCGCGAGGCCGCCTCGCGATCGCCGTCCCGGCGGCGTGGGCGCGCGACGGCGCCGACATCGAGATCGCCGTGCCCGCCCGCGTCACCTGCGCCCGCTGCGACGGCGGCGGCTGCGACAGCTGCGCCCGGAGCGGCGCCCACCGCGCCCCAGCGGAGCTCGCCGCGAGGACGCTGCGGCTCCGGCTCCCCCCCGATCTCGGCGGCGGCGTGACGCTCCGCCTCGTGCGCCCGTTCGGCGAGCACGCCCCGCTCGATCAGCTCCTCGTCGAGCTCCGCGAAGACAGCGCGGCGTCGCCGGGCGTGCTCCGCGTCACGCCGCCCCCGTCGGACGCGCTCGCGCGCTCTCCGACGGCGAGCGGCGGGCGCTTCCGTAGGCTCGGCGCCGAGCTCGGCGCGCCGGCCGTCATCGCGACCCTCGCCGCGATCGCGGCGGTCCTGGGGCTCCTGCTCGGCCGCTGAGGGCGCAGGGAGGCGGCGCGCTCCGCCCTCGGTCGACGCGGGCGAGGCGGGCTCGGGGGCCTCGCTGCCGTGCTTTGCTCATGCTAGCGAGAGGCCCGCGGACGCGCGCGGGAGCCAACCGCACCGCCACCGCCGCGCAGGGAGAGCAAGCACATGAGCCTCAGCGAGCCCATGCGGGCCAGGATCGCCACCATCATCCGCGAGAGCGATGTCGTCCTGTTCATGAAGGGCACGCGCACCATGCCGCAGTGCGGGTTCTCCGCCACGGTGGTGACCATCCTCGACGAGCACCTCCCCGAGTACCAGACGGTGGACGTACTCTCGGATCCCGCGCTGCGCGACGGCATCAAGGAGTTCTCGAGCTGGCCCACGATCCCGCAGCTCTACGTCCGCGGCGAGTTCATCGGCGGCTGCGACATCGTGAAGGAGCTGCACGCGACCGGGGAGCTCGTGAAGGCGCTCGGGCTCGCGCAGGGCGAGGCGCAGGCGCCGCCCACGCTCCGCGTGACCGCGGCGGCGCTCGCGGCGTTCGCGGCCGCGAGGGAGTCCGAGGCCGACTTCGTCCACATCGAGATCGACCCGTCCTACAACTACGGCCTTTACTTCGGCCCGCGGCAGGCAGGCGACGTCGAGGCCCAGGCGGGCGGGGCGGTGTTCCTGCTCGACCGCGCGAGCGCGCGGCGCGCCGAGGGGCTGTCGATCGACTTCGTCGAGGGCCCCTCCGGCGGCGGCTTCAAGCTGGAGAGCCCGAACGAGCCGCCGAAGGTCAAGCAGATCTCGTCGACCGCGCTCAAGGCCCTCCTGAGCAGCGGCGAGGCGATCGAGCTGTTCGACGTCCGGACCGAGCAGGAGCGCAAGATCGCCACGATCGAGGGGGCCCGTCACCTCGATCAGGCAGGGCAGCGGTACCTGGAGACGCTCGCGAAGGACGCGCGGATCGTCTTCCACTGCCACCACGGCGGCCGCAGCCAGGCGGCCGCCGAGCACTACCTCACGAAGGGCTACAGGAACCTGTACAACCTCCAGGGCGGAATCGATGCGTGGTCGCAAGATGTCGACCCCTCGGTGCCGCGGTACTGAGCGCCTCGGCCAGAGGCACACCCACGACGAGAGAGGCGCGGGCATCGCGTCTCGATAGAATTTTTCAATCACCGCGGCCGACATCCGAGAGCCTTCAGGGCCGGCGTGGGATCATGTATGCGTAAGGTGTGGGTGCCGACGATCAGTCGACGATCAGGGCGTCCGACACCGCGCCGGCGTCGCCGGAGGGGGCGACGCCTGGCCTGGTGGTCATCTTCGCCCGCGGCCAGCCTGCCTGCGCGCCGATCCCGCTCGAGGGCGGCGCGGTCGTGCTGGGCCGCGCAGCGGCGGACGACACGGTGGTGGTCGAGGACGAGCAGGTGTCGCGCCGGCACGCCCGCGTCGCGCTGTCGGGCGCGGGTCTCCGGATCACCGATCTCGGCAGCAGGAACGGCACCTTCGTCGATGGAGCGCAGGTCGAGGATCAGGTCTTCTCGTCGCCCCCGCGCGTGATCCGGCTCGGGAGCACGCTGCTGCGCTTCACCGCGGACATCGAGCCGTTCCAGCGCGGCGGGGTCCTGGAGCACGAGGACGGGCTGGTCGGCCCCACGCTCAGGCAGGTCCGCGAGGCGATCCACCGCGCGGGGATGCGCGGGGATACCTTGCTGCTCACCGGGCCGAGCGGCTCGGGCAAGGAGCTCGCGGCGCGCGCCTACCACGCGGCGACGGGGCGGGGCGGCCCCTTCGTCGCCGTGAACTGCGCCGCGATCCCGGAGGGCCTCGCGGAGCGGCTGTTCTTCGGGGCGCGGCGCGGCGCCTACTCGGACGCGACCGCCGACGCCGACGGCTATGTCCAGGCGGCTCACGGCGGCACGCTGTTCCTCGACGAGATCGCGGAGCTCGATCCGGCGGTTCAGCCGAAGCTGCTCCGCGTCCTCGAGACCCGGGAGGTGGTCGCGCTCGGCGACACGCGCCCGCGCAAGGTGGAGTTCCGCCTGTGCGCGGCCACGTTGAAGGATCTCCAGGCCGAGGTCGCGGCGCGCCGGTTCCGGGACGACCTCTACTACCGGATCGGCCGGCCCGAGGTGCGGATCCCGTCGCTGACGGAGCGGCTCGAGGAGCTCCCCTGGCTGGTGGCGGCGGAGCTCAGGCGCACCGGCGCGCGGCTCGCGCCGGGGGCCAGCTTCCTGGAGTGCTGCGCGCTGCGCGCGTGGCCGGGCAACGTGCGGGAGCTGCTCTGCGAGGTGAGGCAGGCGGGCCTCGCGGCGCTCGCGGCCGGGCGCACCGCCGTGGAGGTGGCGGATCTCGCGCCGTCCGCGGGCCTCGACATCACGGAGGTCGCGAGGCGCACGCCGGCGCCGCCGGAGATGCGGCGGCTCGCCATCGAGACGGCGCTGCGGCGCGAGCAGGGGAACGTCACGCGGGCGGCGCGCTCGCTCGGGATGCACAGGAACCAGCTGCGCCGGTGGCTCGCCCGGCATGGCGTCGACTCGGCGGCGTTCGCCGGCGCGGGCAAGCGCAAGGGCGGCGCCTCCCTCCCCTCCGCCAAGGACGGCGAGCGCCACGAGCCCTCGTGACCGGCGGCGGATGAGCGGTTGAATCCGGCGGTCGACACCCCAGGAAGGCGGACAGGGGGTCTTCATGAGCTCAGAGATCAGGACCACGGATCTATGCGACGAGCACCCGGACGTCCTCGTCGCCGATCCGATCTTCCGGGATTACGGCGGAGCGCGGCTGTTCCACGGGCGCATCACGACGGTGAAGGTCCATGAGGACAACGTGCTCGTCCGCAAGGCGCTCGAAGAGCCCGGCCAGGGGCGGGTGCTTGTCGTGGACGGAGGCGGCTCCCTCCGCTGCGCGCTCCTCGGAGACAACATCGCCGCCATGGCCCACAAGAACGGCTGGGCCGGTGTGATCGTTCATGGGTGCATCCGCGACGCGGAGGCGATCGGCCAGATCCCGATCGGCGTGAAGGCCCTCGCGACCCACCCGAGGAAGAGCGCCAAGAAGGGCGCGGGGGACCGCGACATCGCCGTGACGTTCGCCGGGGTCACGTGGGTTCCTGGCGAGCTCGTCTATGCCGATCATGACGGCATCGTTTGCGCGCAGGCGCAACTCGCCTGAGGGCCCGCGCGCGCGCGTCCGGGGTGCGGCAAAACGCACGTCCCTGGGCGCTTTTGCCACACCTCGAGAGGAGGGCGCGCGGCGGCTGCGCCCGGTAATGGATGGGCTCGTATCCGGTCAGGACGCGTGAACGTCGCGCGCCGCGTCGAAGCGCGCCAACTGGCGCGGCCAATGCATCATGAGCAGGGAAGGAGCGATCAACACTCGTAGAATCGGGAGGACAAGAATGGGCAACATCACATCGGACCTGAAGAGCGATCTGAACAAGAGCCTGGAGTCGCTCCAGACCCTGCGCGACGAGATCCGCGTCAGGCTCCACCTTGCCGGCATGGACGCGAAGGACGCGTGGGACAAGCTGGAGCCCAAGCTCCTCGACGCCGAGAAGCTGGCCGACGACGTCTCCGAGGCCTCGCGGCACGCGCTGCGCGAGATCGTGGAGAAGGTGAAGGAGTTCCGCTCGTCGCTCCCCTCCTGATCGCCGGGTCACCGCGGCGGAATCGCGACGGAATCGCGACGGAATCGCGACGAGATCGAGGTGGGGGCGCGACGCCGGGTCAGCCCCGCAGCGCGGCCGCCACGACGCGCGCGACGCTCCCCCACCCTGGATCCGCCGCGCAGGCCGCGAGCCTCTCCCCGACGACGTGGGAGCGCCGGTGATCGCAGAAGCCGGGCGGCCGCGGGAAGGCGGTGAGCGGCGCGCGCAGGAGGGTCTTCTCGACCTGCGCGAGCATCGCCGTGTTGTGTACGAAGCCGAGCCCGCTCCGGATGTCGGCGAGCGTCGAGCCCGGGTGGCCCCCCCAGGGCGGGACGACGGCCGCGTGCGCGGCGGCGGGCGCCTGGTTCACCGCGATCACGCCGTACCGGAGATCGAGCAGCGCGCGGTCGAGCGCGGCCCCGACGGCGGGGTCCTCCTCGCTCATCGGGTGCACGACGATCGTCGCGCCGAGGCTGCCCCGGAGCCGATCGTTGCAGAAGCGGGTCGCCTCCTCCAGGAATTCCGCCGGATCGCTTGAACCGACCTCGACGACGGAGAGCACGCCGCCGAGCGGCTCGGTCGAGAACAGCGGCTCGGCGGCGTCCGACGCGGCGAGCCCGGCGATCAGCGTCCAGGGGAGCTCGCCCGGCCCTGGCGCGCCGATGCGCGCGACCCCGCACGGCAGCGGCACGTCGGCGGAGGCCTCGAGGCGCTCGGGCTCGATCGGCGCGCGCCCGGCCGTGAGCGCGGCGTACCGCGCCTCGGCCTCCGGGTGGGCGGCGCGCCGCGGCGGCACGGCGGCGAGCGCGCGGCGCAGCATCCGGAAGAGCAGCGGCCGCTGCGTGAAGCCCCTGGGCAGCACGAGGACGCTCGCGGCGTGGCTGCCGTGCGACGCGCCGCTCACGACCTGGCTCGCGAGGCACCTCGCCTGGAACCAGAGCTCGTCGCCGCCGTAGAGCCACGGCATCACGAGGACCGGGCTGGCGCCGCCGAGCGTGGAGGAGATGGGCTTGTCCAGCAGCCGCTCTCCCGAGGCCCGCCGGCGCGCCTGCGTCAGGCCCGGAGGCCCCCAGACGAGCGCGTCGTGCGCGCCCGCCGGGCCGGTGACGTGGACCTCCGAGACGGCGGGATGGGCCGCGAGGTAGGCGCCCGACGCGGCGCCGCCGTAGACGAAGCGGAGGAGCCCGCGCGCGACGAGCGGCGCGAGGGCGCGCTCGACCAGCGCGCCGAGGGGCGCGCTCCGCGGGCTCATCGCGAGCGCGACGACGCGCCCCTCGACGAAGAGCTTGTGCAGCGCTTCCCGGAGGGGGACGCCGGCGACGTCGCCCGCGCCGAGCACCAGCGCGACGCCCCCTTCGGGGTCGCGCTGCTGGTAGAAGCGCGCCTGCTCTTCCCGGACGCTCTCGCGCGTCGCCCCGGGCTGCATCAGCACGCGCGCGCGGAGGGGCCCGTGCAGGGCGGTGTCCTTCAGGCGCGTCGGGAACACCTCCACCTCGATCCGGCCGTCTGCGCGGGCGCGCACCGCCCCGCGGCCGAGCCGGGGCCGCCCGCGCGCGGCGATGTCCTCGAGCGCCTCGGCCAGGCGGCGCACCTGCGAGAGCGTGACGCAAGGCCCCGCGAGCCACGCCTCGCCGCTCGCCGCCGAGCCGGGATCGAGCCCCCGGTCGGCGCACGACGCCTCGACCTCGGCGCGCGCGGCGGCGAGCAGGCCCGGGAGCGACGAGCGGAGCAGGGAGGCCTTCTCGAGGGCCGGCATGCGAGCGAACCCGAGCGCGGCGTCGCCCAGCTCGGACAGCGCACGATCGAGCTCGGCCGGGGGTGTCTCGGCGCCGCGCGGAGCGCGCGGCGTAGAGATCGCCGGCACGGCCGCGGCGCCGCTCGTGGCGGCGCTTCCGGGCGCGAGTTCTGTGACGGCGACGACTTCGGGGACTGGCGGCATCGGGACGGAGATTACAGGCTGGAGATCGCGCGCGCGAGCGCGGCGACGGTTCGCGGCGCGCGTGTAGCCGGCGTGCTCGGGATTCGGTACAGTCCACCGCCATGGATTGCGCTTTCACCACGGGTCTGGGCCCCGCGCGCGCGCCCTCCTCCAGGGCAGCTCTCCGCCCGGCGGCTTGCGGCCTCCTTCTCGGCCTCGGCGCGCTCCTCCTCGCGCCAGCGGCGACAGCGCAACAGAGCGCTCAGCCGCTCCCGCAGGGCCAGGCGCAGCCCGGCGGAGCTGCCCAGGCGCCGTCCGGGTATCCCCAGCAGCAGGGGTATCCTCAGCAAGGTTACCCGCAGCAGCAGGGATATCCTCAGCAGCAAGGTTACCCGCAGCAGCAGGGGTATCCTCAGCAGCAGGGGTATCCTCAGCAACAGGGATATCCTCAGCAACAGGGATATCCTCAGCAAGGCTACCATCAGCAGCAGGGGTACCCTCAGCAAGGTTACCCGCAGCAGCAGGGGTATCCTCAGCAAGGTTACCCGCAGCAGCAGGGATATCCTCAGCAGCAAGGCTACCCTCAGCAACAAGGATATCCTCAGCAAGGTTACCCTCAGCAGGGATACCCTCAGCAAGGCTATCCCCAACAGCCGCCCGGCTATGGTCCGGGCTACACCTTGCCGGCCGGGCCCCCGCCGCCCCCGAAGCCCCCCGAGTCCACCTGCTGCCGCTGGTCGGTCCGCTACAACGCCCTGGATCTCCTGTTCGGAAAGATGACCTTCGAGGGCGAGGTCGCCGTCATCGGGCCGCTCACCCTCGGGATCGCGCCGTCGTGGATCTGGGGCTCGCTCGAGGACGCGTCGCTCGACACGACCGGCTACGCGCTCGCGGCCGACATCGGTGTCTACGTCGAAGGCAAGGCGCTGCGGGGCTTCTGGGTGAAAGGACGCCTCGGCTACGAGTCGTTCGAGGCGGTCATCACCCCTCCAGGGCGGCTCGAGGGCCGCGGCGACGTGAGCAGCGTCGTCCTCGGCGGCATGGTGGGGAGCACCAACGTGCTCAGCCGAGACGGCGGATTCGCCATGTCGGGAGGCTTCGGGATCGGCGTGGCGCTCGCCGATCCCGTGACGATCACCGCGGGCCCCTACCAGTATTCCTTCTACGAGAAGGCGGGGAAGATCAAGCTCATGGGGTCGCTCTCGCTCGGCGTCGTCTTCTGATCGACGCCCTCGCCTCGTAGTCGCCAAATCCGCGCGCGACGCCGGCCCGGCGGGTGAGCGCGGCGCCCGCGCGGGACGGCCGGCGTCCCTGGAACTTGGCCCCGCGCGCGGCGACGTGGGACTCCTGCACCATGCCCTCTCGCATCGCCCGCCGCCCCGGGCCGGCGCTGCTGCTCCCGTTCCTGGCGGCGCTCCTGTCGATCGCGTTCGCCCTCCCCGCGCGCGCGTGGGTCGAGGTGCACATCGCCGGAGACGACGTGCGCCTGTCGATCGACCGGGCCGGCGCCGCCACGGTCGAGCACAAGGTCACGCTGAAGATCTCGGGCGGGCCGCTCCGCGGGCTCGACATCCAGGGCGTCGACCCGGACGCCCAGCTCGATCCGGGCAGCTACGCCGTGCCCTTCAAGGCCGCGGAGGCGGGCTCGCTCGCGTCCGCGACGCCGGTCGCGATCGAGCTCCTGCCCCCCGACCTCCGGCCGCGCGAGGACGGCACGCGCCGCCCGGCGGCGATGCGGGCCCGCTTCGACGGCAAGGGGCTGAGCCGCGGGGTGTTCGTGCTCTTCTTCCGCTACCGCACGGACCTCATGAAGCGCGGGCTCATCCAGCAGGACGGCCCGAGCTCCCGCGTCTCCTGGAGCGGCCCCATCTGGGACGACGGCTACGACTCGGCGCGGCTCACCGTCGCGCTCCCGGCCGCGCCCGACGAGCCGCGCGTCGACGAGGCGCGCGCCGGCGAGGCGGGCGAGGCGCCGTCCGCCGACGCGCTCCCGGCGCCCACGACGCTCTCCACGCTCCGCCGCGCGCTCGACAAGGACGAGCTGGAGCTGCTCCGCCCCTACGCCCCCAAGGCCGAGCCGATCCGGTGGGCGATCCGCGCCGACGCGCGCGCCTTCCAGCCCGAGCCCGCTGCGGCGAAGCCCGGGGCCGACACGCTCGGCCGCATCTCGGACGCCGCGGCCGGCAGCCCCGATCGCAGCCGCACCCTCTACGTGGCCGCGGGCGTGGTCCTCTTCGCGTTCTACAGCGCCCTCGTCGCGCTCAAGGCGCGCGAGCACGAGCGCCTCGCGCGCGCCGCGGGCGCCCTGCCGCGGCCCCTCGTCCCGATCCCGCTCGCGCCGCGCGCCGCGCTCGCGGGGCTCGCGCTCGTCGCCGGCGTCGCCCTGGAGCTCCTGCTCAGGGACGGCACGCCGGGCGCCGCGCTCGTGGCCGCGGCGACCGCGCTCGCGGCGCACCGCACGCCCCGCCCGGAGCGCGCCGCCGCGACCTTGCGGCGCCCTGGCAAGTGGCTCCCCATCGCGGAGGCCGAGGCGTTCCGCGAGCCGCCGCGGGCGCGCGGCGTCTACCTCGACGTCTCGACGCGCGCCGGCAAGGCGCTGCTCGTCGCGCTGCTCGCCGGGCTCGGCGCGGGCGTCCACGCCGTGGCGGCCGCCTCGCCGTACCACGCCCACCTGCTGGCGCTCGACGCGACGGCGCTGCTCGCCATCTTCTGCACCGGCCGGCTCGCCGAGCTCCCCGCCGATCCGGCGGCGCGGCCGGTCGCGTTCCTGCGCGACGTCGCGCGGCGCGTGCGGCGCCTGCGGAAGGCGCCCGCCGGCGCCGCGCCTGGGGCGCAGGAGCTCCGCGTCGTCGGCCGCCTCCGCATCCCGGACGGCAGCCCCGACGCCGACGAGCTCCGGCTCGGCCTCTCGCCGCGCGCGGCGCTCCCCGGCTTCGTCGGGATCGAGGTCGGCGTCGTCTACGCGCCCGGCGCCGGCGGCGCCATCGGGCTGCCCGAGGTCCTTTTGCGCGTCGCCCCCGGCTCGCCGTGCGAGCGCGCCGTCGAGGGGCTCGCGAAGAGCGGCCGTTCCTCGCGCGGCCGGCGCCCCGGCGAGCGCGTGCTCGCGTTCACGCCGCGCCTGCCCACCGCAAGGATGACCGCGGCCATCGCCGCCGCGCTGGTCCGCGCCGTGTCCACCCCGCCCGCGGGCGCCACGCCGACGAAGCCGTCCGGCGCGACCCGCGCGCCGCGCCCCCGCAAGAAGGCGGTCTCCGCCGCGGCGTAGCGCCGGGTCAGCCCCGTCCCGACACGCGTTGGCGACCCGCGAGCCCCTCGTCAGCGTTCGTGAGCCTTCGTAAGCATTCGTAGACAGCGCGCGAACATCTCGATATATGGCCGCGCGATGAGCTTCGGAGTTGCGAGCTCGAGCTTTCTTACGCGGTTCCAGCCCATGCGCACGCCGCTGCTCGTCAGCGAGCGGATCTACGCTGCTGCCGGGGGCTTGCTCGGGCTGCTGGCCACCGGGTTCGTGATGCACGCTTGCCTTGGCCCCACCGCGCACGCGCCGCTCCTGATAGCGCCGATCGGCGCTTCGACCGTGCTCGTGTTCGGGGTCCCCGCGAGCCCGCTCGCCCAGCCCTGGTCCGTGCTCGGCGGCAACGTGCTGGCGGCCGTCATCGGCGTCACGGCGGCTCGCGTCATCCCCGATCCGCTGTGCGCCGGCGCCGTCGCGGTCGCGGTCACCATCGCCGTCACGAGCCTGCTCCGGTGCTTGCACCCGCCCGCGGGCGCGGTGGCGCTCACGGCGGTCATCGGCGGCCCCGCCGTGACGGGCCTGGGCTATCACTTCGCGCTCATGCCGGTCGCCATCAACTCCCTGCTGCTCGTGGCAGCGGGGCTCGTGTTCAACAACCTGGTGCGCCGCAGCTACCCGCACGTCGTGACCTTGCCTGTCTCGCCCCACGGCACCGCCGACGCCCCGCCCGAGCTCCGTGTCGGCTTTTCGCCGAGCGACATCGACGCCGCCCTCGAGCGCCTCGGAACGCCGCTCGACGTCGAGCGCGACGATCTGATCGCCCTCGTCCGGCACGTCGAAGAGGAGGCGCACCGGCGCCTGCGCGGGGGCGTCACCTGCGGCGAGATCATGTCGCGCGACCTGGTGACGATTCACCCCGACGAGCCGAGCACGCTCGCGCTCCGCCGCCTCCGCGAGCGCGCCCTGCGCGTCTTGCCGGTGGTCGACGAGCGAGGCGTCGTGCACGGCGCGATCGACGTCTCGATCGCGTCCGCGATGCCCGAGGCCACCGTGCGCGACCTGCCGTCCATCTACTTCGAGACCGCCGGCGAGGACACGCCGATCAACGAGCTCTTCCAGCTCCTCTCCCGCGGGCGCGTGCACGAAGCGCTGATCGTCGACGCCAGGATGCGCCTGCGCGGAATCGTGACCCAAACCGATCTCCTGGCCGTGATCGGCCGCGCGCAGCTCGCCAAGGGCTCGGCGCTGGTCGGGTAGTGCGCCCAGGGCAGTACGCCCCTATGCGACACAGGCGCGCATCGCCACAGCACACCATCCATGCACACGCCTTCACGCGCAGGAACACCCTGCTACGCCGGCAAGACGACAAAACCACAAAACCACAAATCGCCGGCTGCTCCACTCGAGCGTATAGCGAGTCATGATCGAAGCATGATAGTCTCGAGACAATCGTCTTTGTCTCCAGCGCCATCGCTGAAACGGATCGAATCGTGCATGGGTCGGCGCTCTCGCGGCCTTTTCAGCGAGGACTGAGCGGCCAATCGACGCTCGCGACCCCATCGTCGGCCTTGGTCACCTCGGAGTTTGGTCACACGGCACATTTGCACATCTGCACGTTTACACGTTTGCACGTGTCGCACCTGTCGAGCCGGCTCTGAAGGCGCTCTGGCGCCCATCACGCTTGTTGAGGTCATCCGTCCTCGAACAGGCCCCAACCGATCGGGAGCGAACATGGCAGAAAGACCCCTTGTCCGCGTCATCACCTCCACGCCGCTGTCCGTGTGCGCTGCGGCCTGCGCCTGGCTCGCCGCAAGCGATGCGTCGGCGGCGTTCCAGTTCGACGCCACGGAGGCCGCGTACGACGCGACCTACGCGGCGGCCCCCATCGACGTGACCGGCGTCGTCGTCGACGAGGCGGGGTCGCCGATCGCGGGGGCCGAGGTGACGACCATCGGCTGGGGGAGCGGCGCGGTCAACCACGGCGAGATCGCGTTCACCGACGGCGCGGGCGCGTTCACGCTGGCGGCGCTCGCGCGGCGCTCGGTCCTGCTGCGCGTCGAGGTCGACGGGTACTACAGCGAGATCGTCCCTGCCGACCTGCACCTGCCGCTCGCCGAGGCGGCCGCCGGGGTCGGCCGCGTCGTGCTGACCGAGCAGCGCGCGGGCCGCGCCCGGATCCTCGTGGGAGGCGACACGATGTTCGGTCGGCGCTTCATCGACAGCGACGGGGACGGCATCGAGGGAGAGGAGGGCGATCTGATCCGCCCCGCGACACGGCAAGCCGACGCGAGCGCCGTCCTCGCCTTCCTGCGCGACGTCCTCTCGTCGGCCGACTACACCCAGGTCAACCTGGAGTGCCCCGTCACCGCCAACCCGCAGACGCCCCACCCTTACAAGTCGTTCACGTTCTTCTCCTACCCCGAGACGGCCAGGGCGCTCGCGCTCTCCGGCGTCGACGCCGTGAGCCTCGGCAACAACCACATGTTCGATTACCTGGGGGCAGGCGTCGCCGACACGCTCACCGCCGTCCCGAACGCCGGCCTCGACTGGTTCGGCGCAGGGCTCGACGAGACGATGGCGAAGGGCACCGTGCTCTACCGGACGCTCGGCGGCGTCGACGTGGCCTTCCAGGGGTTCAACCAGCTCGTCAACGACGGGACGACGCTCCCGGAGTACACGCTCACCGCCTCCGACGGGCCCCCTCCCAAGGCCGGCGCGCTCGAGCTCAGCCTCGCCGAGATCAGCGACTTCATGGCAGAGGACGCGGTCGGGCGCTTCGCCATCCCGGTGCTGCACGGAGGCATCGAGTACAGCGACTATCCGTCGTCCGGCATGCGGCGGCGGTTCACGCAGCTCGTCCAGAAGGGCGCCGGCATGGTCGTGGCGCACCACCCGCACACGATCCACGGGATCGGGCTGTACAACGCCGGCGCCGGCCCCCGCTATGTCTTCATGTCGCTCGGCAACATGGTCTTCGATCAGGACGTCTTCGAGACGTTCCAGTCGTACCTCGCCGCCATCGACATCGACGAGGACGCGAGCGGCAACCGCGCGGTGCACCGCGTGCAGCTCATCCCGTTCCAGAACGAGGACTACGTCCCGAAGCTCGTGGGCGGCGCCTGGCTCGGCCGCGCGATCCGCCACATCGGCCACCTCTCCACGACGCTGCCGGCGGCGCCCGCGCCCGGCGAGGCGGCGGACGGCCTGACCGGTGCGGTCGTGTTCCCGAGCGGCCCGCGGGCCGCCGCGGCGAGCGGCCCCTCGCAGTACACGACGAGCGATGCGGTCGAGACGCGGACCGTGCCGCTCACGAGCCGCCGCACAGGCCCCCTCGCCCACCTGCGCTCGAACCCGGCGGACTCGCTCGCCGCCGTCCGGACGACGGCCGCCGCGAGCTGCGATTACGGCCGGGAGATCATGCTCTACGGCGACTTCGAGGACGGCGACGTCGACGACACCTCCCACGAAGGCTCGATGTGGTCGATGAGCGAGTACCGCTACATCGAGAACAGCGTCGTCCACGGCGGGACCGGCGCGATGGTGTTCCTGCGCAAGTCGAGCAACACGACCGAGGCCGCGACATCCATGAACAACCGCGTCAAGTTCGAGCCTGGCCGTAAATTGACCCTGACCGGCTACATGAAGGGAAACAACGCCGGCCAGATGCGCGTGCAGGTCTACTGGTACACGAGCGGCGGGACCAGCCTGTCGAACAGCGTCGTGTTCACGCGCGCGGCCGGCACCTACGGCTGGCAGCCGTTCACCGTCGACCTGACCCCGCCGGCGAACGCGGGCTCCGTCCGGTTCTATTTCAGGGCGGGTGTGCCGGCGAGCGGCGAGGCCACCTCGTTCCTCGACGACGTGTCGCTCATCGAGTGGGAGGGCACCGTCGCCGACAGCTCCCTCGGGTTCGCGTTCGCCACGCCGAACGACTGGAGCTTCGTGCGCTGCACCGCCACGGATCCTTCGCTCACGAGCCTCGGTGTGACGATGACGCACCGGTCGTACGCGCTGGCCCCGGCGACGCCCTGAGCGCGCCGGATGGATCCACCACAGCACCCCTGAGCTCGACTTCCGCGCGCTGCTTCGATAGCCTGCGTGTGGGCGCCGCGCCGTGGACTCGCCACCTGCGCGGAGCCCGCGCGCCACGGACTCGCCACCATGAAGCCATCGTCTCTCGCGCCCGTGCTGGCCCTCTCCGCGCTCGCTGCCGGCTGCGGCTCGGAGCCTGAAGGCCCGGACCTCGTGTGGCCGATCGGGGGGACGGACGAGATCCAGCCGATGTCGTCGAGCTTCGGTCCCCGCCTGCAGGCCTCGCGCGATGGCGTCTACGACTTTCACCGCGGCATCGATATCCCCACCGTCATGGGCACCCCGGTGTACGCGGTCGCCGACGGAAAGGTGTTGCGCGCGGGCCGCTACAAGGATTTCGAGGACGTCGTCGTGCAGATCGAGCACTGCGATCCGCCGGGCGCGTGCCTCTACAGCACCTATATCCACCTGGCGATGCCGCTCGTCGAGACCGGCGATCAGGTCGGGCGCGGTCAGCACATCGGCTATACCGGGCTCGCCGCCAGCAGCCTGTTCCCCCACCTGCACTTCGAGATCCGCGAGGGAGGGCACGAGAAGGTGTACTGCGTGCACCCGCTCCGCTTCCTCCCCATGCCGGGCGGGCTGCCCCCGGCGCTCTCCGTGCGCCGCACCGACGAGGACTCCACGTCGAGCGTCTCGGTCGAGGTCGAGGCCACCCTGCCAGGCATCTCCCCGGGCCTCGTCGAGCTCGCGGTCGCGACGTCCAGCCGATCGACCGGGGAGGTCATCGAGGAGCGCGTGTTCGACTACGAGGAGTGGAACCGCAAGTACACAGGGGAGGGAGACGCCGCGACCATCGACGAACAGAGCCTCGGAGGCATCCGGATCGAGCCGGCGAAGTTCAACGCGCAGTCCGCGGCGTACGTGATCGCGTTCCGCTTCAGCGACCTCGGCGGGACGGCGTCGGCCGACGACCTCCAGATCACGGCGCGGGCGCGCGACGTCGACGGCCATGTCGTCGAGGCGCGCGCCCGCTGAGGCGACGCGGCGCGGCTCAGGCCTCGCCGACCAGCGCCGCCATGTCCGCGGGCAGCGACGACGTCACAACGAACGCAGGCACCACGTCGCTGCCGCCCCACCCGATGTAGTGCGCGTGCAGCGCGTGGCGGCTCAGCCCCTCCACCGCGGGCCCGCCGTAGAGCACGTCGCCGGCCAGCGGGTGCCCCACCGACGCGAAGTGCGCCCGGATCTGGTGCCGCAGCGCCCGCGGGGCCCGCGCCTCGACGAGCTCCCAGAGCCCCACCTGCCGCACGCGCTTGTACATCGTCGCGGCCGGCCTCGGGGCGTATCGCGCCACGTCGCGCGGGTGGATGCACGGGTAGACCCGCTTCTTGTCCTTCGGGTGCGGCGCGAGCGGCACCTCGATCGAGCCCATCTCGGGAAGATCGCCGATCTGGCAGATCAGCAGGTAGCGCTTGTCGAGCCGCCCCTCCTTCAGCCCGGCGCCGAGCGCCGCGAACGCCGCGGCCGTGCGCGCCGCGAGCACGAGGCCGCTCGTGTCCGTGTCCAGCCGGTGGCACAGCCCGGGCTCCCGCGGAGAGAAGCCGATGCCCGCCATCTCGGGGTACCGCGCCACGAGCGCGTTCGCGACCGTCCCGCGCTCGCCCGGGTGGAGCGGCGCCGTCGGCACCCCGGCGGGCTTGTTCACCACCACGAGGTCGTCGCGCTCGAGCACCACGTCGAGCGGCGCGGAAGGATCCGGCGTCGCGGCGCCGGAGGCCTCCGTCGGCTCGACGTCGACCTCCAGCACCTCGCCGGCCGCCGCCACGTCGCCCTTCGACGCGCGCCGGCCAGCGCCGCTCTTCCCCACGCCGAGGACGCGCACGCGCCCCTCGGAGAACAGCCGCTTCGCGCCCGCACGCCCCAGCCCGGGGAGAAGCTGCACGAGCAGCTTGTCGAGGCGCGTCCCTGCATCCAGCTCGGTGATCGTGATCTTCATAGCTCCTACGGAATCGCCCCCTGCCACCCGAGGCCGAGCGCGGGCGCTCGCCGGCTCCCGACCACGCTCTCTCCTATCACTCCCAGCATGGGCAGGCCGAACCGGTTCCACGAGGGGCCCGCGCTGCGAGCTCCGGCGCCGGCAGGGCGGGTCACGCGCCACGCGACGCCCGCCCCGAGCAGAAAGCCCGCGGCCGTGGCGCCGACCCAGGCCCGCTGCTGCGCCTGGGTCGGGGAGTCGAACACGAGCGGGCTGGCGAGCGCGGCGGCGCCCAGCCCGCCGAGCATCGCGCCCACGTCGATCGCCAGGATCTCCGACGGCGTGACGTCGAGCTGCGTGGCCGCCGCGGCCGCCGCCAGCCAGCCGAGCGCCGCGCCGTAGCCCATCCCGGCGATCGGCGTCCGCTGCACGTCGCCCCGCCCCGCCCACTCGACGAGCCCGCCCAGCATGAGCCCCAGCCCGCCGCCCGACTGCGCCATCAGCGCGCCGCCCTCGGACATCCGGCCCAGCGAGAGCCCGAGCGCCGCCAGCGTGATCCCGGCGGTCCCGCCGATCAGCCCGGACGCCCAGCGCTCCTGGGCCGGATCCGCCGCGTGCTGCGCGAAGCGGCCCTCGTAGATCAGGTGCCCCGCGAGCGTCGGCCACCACGTGCCGGACCCGAGGTACCACGCGTCGGCCACGCCGACGTCCCACTCCTCCGCGATGATGATCGCGCCGCCGAGCCCGATGCCGGCGCCGACCGCGAGGAGCGGATAGAGCAGGCGCGGATCGTCCGAGCCGCTCGATCGCTGGATCGAGAAGCCCACGAGGCCTCCGTAGAGCGTCGCGTTGGCCGCGAGCGTCGCCTTCCCCATGCTGCGCGCCGGCGTGGCGAGGCGCCCGCGGCACCGCTCGGGGCACGGCGCCTCGCGGGCCGACGCAGGGGCCGCGGCGGCGCCGGCGTCGAGCTCGGCCAGGAGATCGCGGAGCATCACCGCGGCGCGCACCGCGAGGTCGTCCCGCGCGACGCGCTCGACCCGCACCCTCAGCGACCTCGATCCGCCGGACGCGACGGCGAGCCTGAGCTCCACCTCGTCGCCGCGCAGCTCGAGGCTCGGCGCGATGAAGAGCTCGTCGCCGGAGCGCGCGCGCTCGATGAGCTCGGCCTCGTCGGGGCGCGATCGCGAGGCGACGCGGCCCGCCAGATCCACCGACAGGCCGAGGTCCTGCGCCGTGTCCGACAGGAGCGCGTCGAGCGCGCTGGCGAGCGGCGCGGCGCGCTCCTCGGCCTCGGGCGTGACCGCGGTCGCGAGCACCACGGCCGATCGCGACGGCCGATCGGGTCCCGGCGACGGCGACGGTCGCTCGTCTCCTCCGGAGCGCGCGGGCGACGCCGCGCCTTCGGGCTGAGCCGACGCTGGCAGCGCCGCGGCGAGCGCCGCGGCGAGCGCCAGGGCGCCCGCGCCACCGCGGAGGTGCCTGGGGTCGATCATGGGGTTGCTGCTTCGGCCAGCGGCGGCGCTCGCCGCGGTGGCCACGCCGCTCGGGGCGTCGATCAGAACATGAACGTGCCGCTCGCGAAGAGGTCGAACGTGTTGCTGTCGTTGACGTAGAAGCGGCGGCCGACGGCGTTGATGGTCGGGCGGTAGTTGGGGTTCGGGCTGCCGGTGACGGTGAGGCGCCCGTCCGCGTCCTGGCGGCGGCAAGGCCCTGCCGCCCCGAGGCTGTCCTTGAACTGGGAGTTGCACGGCTGGTCGCCGCCGATGCCGTGCCCCCCGTCGTGGCGGAAGCCCGCGCCGATCTGGAACTTCACGAGCTCGGCCGCCCGCCACGTCACGCTCGCCGAGGCGCGGTACGAGCCGTACGGCTGGACGTCGCTGAGCCCCGTGAAGTACGTCCGCTGCGAGCCCTCGTCGACGATCGACGGCGAGCAGGCCCTCGCGTCGCCCGTCCTGCACAGGTCCGGGTCGTACGCGTCGTTGTCGCGGAACGCCGCCCACTGCGGCTGGCGCAGCGAGCCCGCGTCGCTCGAGCCCAGCGCGTCGAACAGCTCCGAGTAGTCGCGCCCCTCGGAGTGGTACTCGCCGGTGAAGCGCAGATCGAGCGTGAGCCCGGTGTACTTCTCGCGGTTCTCCCAGGGGACGATCATCACGCCGAGCATCACGCTGCCGACGAGCGGCGGGTGGTTCACCAGCGACGTCTTCAGGTCGGTGAGGCCGTAGTCGCTCGACTCCTGCTGGAACTCGAACAGCGCCTTGAACCCGCCGTACGGCTCGACGTACTTGATCCGCTTCGACAGGTACGTGTGGACCTCGAGGCCGATGGTGCCGCGCGACACGCCGGGGTCGCGCTGGGCGATCCTCTGCCCATCGAACTCGCTGTCGCTGCTGTTGTTCCGGTTGACGTCCGACGGATCGGCGCACTTCACCTGGCCGCTCTTCGGCGACTCGGTGCAGGCGTGCATCGGCTCGCTCACGGGGAAGCGCCCCTCGATCCCGAACAGCCAGGTCGGCTTCGTCCGGTCGCGCGCCTGGTTCATGATGTTCACGTCGAGGCCGACGGCGAGGTACTCGATGCCGCTCCGGTTCGGCGACGTGAAGGGCATCTGGAACAGCTGCTCCCCGGGGGCCCCCGCGAGCGCGACGGCCTGCGCCTCCGCCCCGGCGCTGCCGTTGAGATCGGTGAGCTCGCGCGCGTGGTTCAGGATGAGCGGCATCCTGAGGTAGAGCGCCAGGTCCCGGTAGAGGCCGACGTCGAGGCGCAGGTTGAGCTTCGAGGTCGCCTCGTTGTAGGTCGCCACGTTGAGCAGGTTCGACGTGTAGCCGCCCGACGACAGCCCCGGCCCGGCGATGCTCGTCTCGCGCCGGATCTTCGCGCTCTTCGACGCGTACTCGAAGCCGAAGCTGAAGTTCAGATCAAAGGTGTCGCCGTCGTCGAAGGCGTCGACGACGCTCGTGATCTCGCCGGTCTCCATCATGAGCCGCGGCTCGGTGGCGCTCCGCGGCTCGTCGGCGGCCGCGGGGGACGCCGCGAGGAGAGCCGCCGCTAGGGCCGCGAGCGACGCGAACGCCGAGCCCCCAGCCACGTTGATGGCGACGCGAGCGAGATGGCCTTCGCAGTACGTTCTGCCGTGCATGCTCATGGTTATCCGTCGGACGGACGCTACCGGCCGGGGCAGGAGGGTGTCAATCCGCGAATCGCTCGCCCGGCTCGCGCGGCCCCGCCCCGCCGCTCCCGCCGCGGCAATCCGCTCCGTTCCGCGCCGTTCCGCGCCGTTCCGCTCCGTTCCGCGCGGCCGCGGGGGGCCGTTCAGCGCGCCGAGGAGCGCTCCTCGGGGGCGAACGGGCTCTTCCCCTCCTCGCTGTCGGGGAAGATCTCGCTCGTGATGTCCTCCGCGGCGAGCTCCTCGCGGGCGGTGCTCAGGTCGCGCGAGGTCTGGTCGAGCCGGTCGGCGAGCACCCCCAGGAACTGCCAGAGCAGCTTCACGGCGAGCTCGTGCTCCTTGCGGAGGATCTCGAAGAAATCGGCGCGCCGGACGGCGATGAGCTCGCTCTGCTCCACGGCCGAGACGGTGGCCGAGCGCGGCATGCTGCGGATGAGGGCCATCTCGCCGAAGTGCTCGCCCGGGCCGACCTCGCTCAGCACCGACTCGCCGCGGATGATCCGGACGAGGCCCGAGAGCACGATGAAGAGCTCGTCGCCGCGATCGCCCTCGCGCACCACGATCTGGCCGGGCTCGAACGAGAGCACCTCGGCGACCTGCATGACCCGGAGCATCTCGCGCTCCTGCAGGCGCGCGAAGAGCGGCATCTTCGCGAGCACGTCGCGCTTCAGCGCGAGCAGCCGGGCGCGGACGCTGTCGCGGTGGTCGCCCTGGCCGAGCCGGACGAGGATCGCGGTGATGTTGTCCTTGCCGCCCTTCCTGTTCGCGAGATCGATGAGGCCGTTCGCGGCGATCTCGCCGTTCTCCTCCTCGAAGAACGGCTCGAGCTCCGCGGTGTGCGCGATGTACCCGTGGAGGCCGTCCGACGCGAGGAGGAACTGGTCGCCCGGGAGCACCTCGATCGTGAGCGTGTCGACCTCGACGCGCTCGTACACGCCGACGGCGCGCGTGATCGCGTTCTTCTGCGCGACCTTCTCGATCTGATCGCGCGTGAGCTTGCCGCGCTTGATGAGCTCGTTGTAGACGGTGTGGTCCTCGGTGACCTGCTGGATGCGCCCCTCGCGGAGGAGGTAGATGCGGCTGTCGCCGACGTGCGCGATGTAGCCGTGTGAGCCGGCGATGAGGAGCGCGGAGAGCGTCGTGCCCATGCCGCGCTTCGTCGTGTCGGCCTTCGCCTCCTCGTGGATCCGGGCGCACGCGCGCTGGACGGCGTGCTCGAGCAGGCTGAGGACCTCCTTCATCGCGGCGCGCCGCACGTTGCTGCGCGCCTGGTTCTCGATGAGGTCCCGCTCCTTCTTCAGCTCCTCGTGGATGATGCGGACGGCGAGCGCGCTCGCGACCTCGCCAGCGGCGTGCCCGCCCATCCCGTCGGCGACCACGAAGAGCGCGAGCTTCTTGTCGACGAGGTAGTTGTCCTCGTTGTGGTCCCGCATGCGGCCGACGTCGGTGGCCGCATAAAACCTGATGTTTTCGGACAGGCCCATCGGTTCGGGCAGGCTAACCGAGGGCGCGGGAGGAAATCACTACCGATTGCGCCCACCGCGAACTAGACGGTGGAGGACGTCGACGGACGACCTCCTCCCGTCCATCGCGCCCTCGCCGCGCCCGGGGCGTGCGCCCGCTGGCGTACGGCGCGTACGGCGCGTGCGGCGCGTGCGGCGCGGCGCGGCGCGAGGAGGAGCGGCGTCGGGAGGCGCTCGGGGGGCGGGTGGGGAATCGACCGCGTGGCCGCGGTTACGAGCGGCGGTACATTCGGAGCGCGTAGAATGGGGGGTTGTATGCGGCTCGTCCTCTTCGATAACACCGACGTCGGGTGGGGTAGCGCGCGGCGGGCAAACGGCGCGAGGCGGCGCGATGGCGCGGCGGCGCGCGCGCACCCAGCGGCGGCCGACGCCGCCGGTTCCGCCGGTTCCGCCGAGACCGGGGACCTCGAGGTCCTGGGTGAGGCCGTGGGCGCGACGATCGGGCTCACGCCGATCTGGCGCGCCGGCGCGCTGCTGCACCGCATGACGGGCGCGGCCGACGCGTGGCAGTCCGCCGCGAGCTGGGCCGAGGCGCTCGGCTGGGCGGCGCGCGCGGCGCGGGAGCGCGGCCGGAAGATCGCGTCGCTGCAGGCCTGGGGGCACGGCGGCTGGGGGTACATGCGCATGGGCGCGACGCGGCTCGACGAGGCCGCGCTCCGGCCCGGCTCGCCGCTCGACGAGGCGCTCGACGCCCTGAAGGCCGAGCTCGCGGGGCCGGACGCCCTCGTGTGGCTCCGCTGCTGCAGCGCCTTCGGCCACACCGGCCGATCCTTCGCGCAGGCGCTCGCGAGGCGGCTCGGCTGCCGCGTCGCGGGGCACACGTACATCATCGCGTTCTACCAGAGCGGGACGCACTCCCTTCGCCCGGGCGAGACGCCGTCGTGGGATCCACACGAGGGCGTGCGCTTCGACGGCGGGGTGCCGACCGGCGCCAAGTGGTCTTCGCGCGGGGCGCCGAACACCGTCTCGTGCCTGGCGGGCGATCTCCCGCGGGGCTACTGACGCCGGAGGCGCGGGTGAGGCCCCATCGCGGGTGAGGCCCCGCCCGCTCGGGCGCTCGACCCGCGCCGCCGCGCCGGCGTACGCTGCCGCGATGACGTCGTCCGGAGCGCAGCGAGCGCGCGCGCTCGATCTGCTGGGCCGCGGAGACATGGCGGGCGGGATCGCCGGGCTCGAGGGGCACGTCGCGGGCGCGCCGGACGACGCGGGGGCGTGGCTCGCGCTCGGGGCCGCGTACGCGGCGGAAGAGCGCTGGGCGGACGCGGCGAGGGCGCTCGCGCGCGGGGTGGAGCTCGGCGGAAGGGAGGACGGAGGAAAGGAGCAGATCGAGGCGCGCCTCGCCTACGCCCGCGCCCTGGTCCGCCTCGGCCGGCTCGACGAGGCGGCCGCGGAGCTCCGGCGGTGCGCGGCGATCGAGCCGCCCGATCCGCGGGCGCTGCGCGAGCTCGGGGTCGTGCTCTATGATCTGCGCCTCTACGACGAGGCGACGCGCTGGCTCGCGCGCGCGTGCGAGGCGGCGCCGGAGGACGCGCGGGCGGCCTTCGCGCTCGGGCTCGCGCACGAGGCGCGGCGGGAGATCGCGCCGGCCATCGCGGCCTACCGCGAGGCGGTGAGGCGCGCGCCCTCGTTCGCCGACGCCCGGCTCACGCTCGCGGACGCGCTCGCGTCGATCGGGGAGCACGAGCGAGCGCTGGGCGAGCTCGAGGCGCTGCTCGCGCGCGAGCGGAGCCACGAGCAGGCGGCGAGGAACCGCGAGGTGCTGCAGCGCGCGCTCGCCGAGATGCGCGCGCGCCGGCTGCTCGGCAAGACGGAGCGGGAGCTCGCGCGGTCGGCGCTCGTCATGGAGGCGCAGCTCAGGCGCCGCGAGGCGCGCGCGGCGCCCGCGACCGCGGAGGGCGTGGCGCGGCAGATCGTCCGTTACACGGCGCCGCTCCTCGAGCTCCACGTGACCCTCGACTCCCCGAACAATGGCCCCGGGAGCGGCGCGATCGAGGCGCTGCACCTCGCGCTGACCGATCCGGACCGCGCCGCGCGCGCCGAGGACGACGTCTTCAAGGTCACGGTGATCGGCGAGGACGGCCGGCAGGCGCCGGTCAGCTACGCGACGGGCGCGTCGCTCACGCTCGTGCGCGAGACGATCGGCTGCCCGATGACGCAGGCGAGCGCGCTCTATACCTCGCTGCTGCAGGGGAGCCCGTCGGTCGACTGGGGCGGCGCGACGCTGCGGTTCGCGAGCGTGCCGGGCACCGGAGGGGCGCCCGGCGGAGAGCGGCACGGCCTCCTGGTCGGCCGGCGCGCCTAGAAAACCGATCACGTTGATCGAGCGGGAAGTGAACCGCCAAGGCGCCATAAGACGCCAAGATTTTTGTGATTTTCTTGGCGTCCTTGGCGCCTTGGCGGTTCGAATTCTGCTCTCTTCTGGCGGTTTCAACCCGCTTGTCGTTCTAGCCTCGGCTCGGCGGGGCGGCGCCGCGCGGCGCGTCGCCCGGCGCGATCATCCCGAGATCGAGCAGCGAGGAGTAGTGCCCGTCCGGCGCGAGGATGACGTGGTCGACGAGCGGCACGCCGATCACCTCGCCGGCGGCGGCGACCGCGTTGGTCATGGCCACGTCCTCGGGCGACGGCGCCGAGTCGCCGCTCGGGTGGTTGTGCACGAGCACGAGCGCCGAGGCCGCGTCCGAGAGCGCGGCGCGCAGGATGTCCCTGGCCGTGACGGAGCACCCGTGGAGCCCGCCCTGCGCGACCCTGCGCGCTCCCCGCATCCCGTTGCGGCCGTCGAGCGAGATCACCCACATCTGCTCGTGATCGAGCGGGCCGAGCTGCGCCGCGCACCACGCCGCGATCGAGGCCGAGGTGCGCACCGGAGGCCGCGGGCGCACCGCGCGCTCGAAGGCGCGCCGCCCGAGCTCGAGCGACGCGGCGATCCGGAGCGCCTTCGCGAGCCCGAGGCCGGGGTGCTCGGCGAGCGCGTGCGGGCCGAGCCGCGCGAGCCCCTCCAGCCCGGCGAAGCGCGAGAGGAGCGCGGCGGAGACGAGCGTCACGGGGGTGCCGACCAGCCCTGTGCCGAGCACGATCGCGAGCAGGTCGGCGTCGCCCAGCGACCAGATCCCCTCCTCGAGCGCTCGCTCTCGCGGGCCGACGAAGGCGGCCAGCGCCGAGGGGTCGTCGGTGCACGTCTCGGGGAGGTGATCGGACAGCAGGGGGGCGCGCTTCCACGGGCTCATGCGCGAGCGACAAGCACGCGGCGGGCCCGCCCGCCCGCCCGGGGCGCCGCCGGGGGGCGCGCGCCGGCGAGGCGGCGGAGCGGCGGCGGAGGGTGGCGGCCGCCAGGCGGTTGCGAGTCTGGCCAGTCCCGATGCGCGTCAGGACATCAGGCCGAGCACGAAGAGCGCGTCGGACCAGAGCGGCCAGAGCGTGCGGTAGGGGTGGGTGGCCAGCATCACGCCGCCGCTCGGAAGGCGGCGGACGTGGAAGGGCGCGTGCTCTTCGAGGAAGCGCGTGTGCCCGCGCGTCGTGATGTCTGCCCGAAATGCAGGCGGGCCCTCGCCCTCGGGAGCTTCCCCGAGCTGACGGAGCAGATCCATGATCTCGTGCGCCTTTGGCTCGGCCGCGCGCCACGCGTCGTCGGGCACTGCCGCGGCCTCGAGCGCCTCGAGCAGCGTTGCCGGCGGCGTTGCGAGCGCCTTGAGCACGGTCTCGCGCGAGATCGAACGCGTGAGCTCGCTGCCGCCTTTCATCGGCACGCGCGCGCCGCGCGGCGCGGCGTCGACGCGCGCGTGCAGCGCCTCCAGCGATGTGCGTGCGATGCGCGAGACGCTCTCCTTGTCATGGAGGCTCACCCACGAGAGGGCGAGATCGCGCGCGAGCTCCGTGGCGTTCGCGTTGTAGGTCGCGCACATCTCGACCGGGGCGATCCAGTCCTCCTCGCCCGTGCAGGCGCCGGTCGGCACGCGCCCGCTCGCGTCCGGCGCGCAGAGGCGGAGCAGGAGGTCCTCGACGTCGTCCTGAACCATGTGGTAGGCGACCGCCGCCTCGGCCTCCACGAAGCGCGGGCTGTAGCTGCCCACGGCGATCTCGTACGGGTAGAAATCCCACTTGCGTTCACCCGCCGCCATGCTGAGCGGGCCGAAGGGACGACGACGTTCGCTTTCTTCAGGGTAGCACGCGGCGCTGAACACCATGACGCGCTCAGAATCGCTCAGCATCACGCCGGACGATACGTGAGCGCTGTTCCTTCCTCCGAAGTGAGCGCGGACCATCGCGAGCGCTTCGTCCATGGAGGACGTCTTGCACCAAATATCGGTGCTCAGGTCCACGCTCATGAGATCCCCTGGAATCACCAGCGCATATAGCGCCGCCGCGAATGCATCGATACGTTCTGGCTCGTCACACCAGGCGAAGAAGTGAGGTCTTGATTCGCTCATAGCCGGATCACCATGATGAATGTGTCGAAGCCTTTCAGGGTTACGGTTTTCCCCTTGTCCGTGTCGAACAGGTAGCCGTCCTTCACGATGAACTTATCCGGCTTGAACTCCGCCCCCTGCTCCATGATGAGCTCGACCCGCTGCACGTCTCCAGCGAGCCCCTTCTTTTTCACCGCCTCCATCGCGTTCGTGAGCTGATTGCGCACCTCGAAGACGTCGATCGTTCCGCCTTTTGCCTCGCTCAGGATGAGCTTGTGCCCGCTGGACACCGAGAGGAAGTCGGGAGCCTTCCCCTCGATGGTGCCGGTCGGTGACTCCTTCGGAATGCCGAGCACCGTGCGCACGCCGTCATCGCCGACCCCAACGAGCGACCGGCCGTCGTCCACCAGGAATTTGGCCGCCTTCTTCTCGAAGATGTTTACCGGCTTGGTCGTCATCGCCCCGGTGAGGTTCTTGTACCCCCGGACGCGGTTCGTCTTCACGATCTTGGCGAAAAACTCCTCGATCTCGGCGATCTCCCCGGCCACCCGGATCGCGGCCGGCCGCAGCCCGCTGGCGGTCTTGATCACCCGCCACATCGGCCCGATCGCCGCGAGCCCGAAGCCCACCCCCGAGAAGATCCGCTCCTCGTCGCTGAGCTCCTCCCCCGACGGCAAGCACCACGCCTTGCCCGTCACGGCCTCGCACAGGTCGAGCGCCGGCCCCACCACCGGCACGAACCCCACGCCGATGCGCGTCGTCGCGTGGACGAGCGTCTGCATCACCTCCGCGTACGCCCCGAACCCCTCGGCGACGGTCGACATCGCCCCCGCGAATGCGCTGATCGTCTGGTAGAGCTGCGTCTGCTCCAGGTCGAGCCCGTCCCCCGTCCACAGGTTGAGGTTGTCCTTCATCTGGTCCGCGAGCGCGTCGAACCGCGGCTTGAGCACCGTGTCGACCTGCGCCCGCAGGTCCGGCGGGACGGGTGTGTCGATGAACCAGTCCGACGCATCCATGAACCGCCGCACGACCGCCGTGATCCGGTTCTGCGCCTTCAGGAACGCGTTCGTCTCCGCCAGCGACACCCCCATCCGGTCGCGCAGCGCGATCTCCAGCGCTGCGCTGTTGTCCCGCCACGCCCGCACGTTCGCCACGAAGTCCGCCCGCGCGACCACCACGTCGCCGCTCACGTCCTTCTCCAGCGCCGCGATCACGCCGTCCGCATACGCCGCGTACGGGTCTCTCCCCTCCTCGAACGCTCCCTCCACCTCCGCGATGTCCGGCACCTCGACCCACGGCACCTCGCTCTCCCCGAGCGCGTACGCCTGCGGGTCGTCCGGGTTCCACCCCTCGGTGTGGGTCGTCCATGAGCACGGATCGGCAAGCGCGGAGGACGACTCCGAGAGAGCGGATGCCCACCCCCGGCCCGTGCTCGGCGCTCCGCGCCTGCGCGCGGTCCGCCCCTCCCAAATCGCGCGCTCCGCGCGCTCAGGGAGGGGTGCGCCGTCTGACATGTGCCACCCTGGTGCGACGCTGGGAACAGGGGGGAGACCGCGAGTTGCGTCAGGATCGGATGCCGAGCAGGAGGAGGGCATCGGCCCAAAGCGGCCAGAGCGTGCGGTAGGGATGGATGGCCAGCATTACGCCCCCGTTCGGAAGGACCTGCACGTGGTACGGTGAATGGCGCTCGATGAACCGGACGTGCCTGCCCGTGCGCACGTTGACTGCGGAAGTGGGCGCGCCCTGTTTCACCGCATCGATGAACTCGAGCACGCGAGGCGCGACAGCGCGCCACCCGTCGTCTGGTACGGCGGAGGCTTCGAGCGCTTCGATGAGCGTAGCCGGCGGTGTGGCGAGCGCCGCGAGAACTTGTTCCCGTGTGAGCGTGGCGTCGTCTGGGAGGCGGGCGCGCGAGCCGCGTCGTACAGCGCCGACATGCGTAGGCCGTTCGTCCCTCGATCGGGACGCGGCGCGGTCCAGGCTAAGGTGTTGGTCGACGCGCTCGACGTCGCAGGAGACGCCAACACAAGCCCCTCGTGGAGCGGCCTCGACGCGGGCAGCGAGCGCGTCCAATGATAGGCCCGAGGCGCGCCCCACGATGTCGCCGTCATGGAGGTGCACCCACGATAGGGCGAGATCGCGGGCGACCCTGGCGTCTGCATGGTAGGTCGCGCACGCCTCGATCGGGGCAGGTTGGGCCCAGGCCGCTGTGCACATGCCGGTCGTCACGCGGGCGTGCGCGCTCGGCGCGCACAGGCCGAGCAAAATCTCCTTCATCTCCTGCTGGAGCTCCATGGAAGCGATCGCCGCCTCGACCTCCACCGAGCGCAGGCCGACGGCGACTTCGAGGCAGTAGGGGAACACATCCTTCCGCTCGCCCGTCCCTACGCGCAAAGGGCTGTACGGATACCAATGGGCCCGTACTTCCCCATAGCACTCCAGGTTCAAGCCCGTCCTGGACAACCACCGCCACCGGGCGCCGAAATCCACGTCCACCTGTGAGCTCGACTTGAAGGCTGCACGTGTCATCTCGATGACCTCCTCAACGAGAACCCCGTCGCGCCACAAGCGTTCAGATGTTCCAAGCGTGGAGAGGCTGAGGCTGCACACTCCCCCCGGGTAGACCAGCGCGGACAGGGCCTCCGCGAAAGCGTCGAGCCTGTCCGCTTCGTCGCACCACGCGTAAAAATCAGGGCCCGATTCGTTCATAGCTGGATGACCTTGATGAAGAGGTGCGGGAAGCCCTCGATCTCGACGGTCTTGCCTTCAAGCTTGTTGAACAAGTAGCCGTCCTTGGTGCCCAAATTGGGATTATTGAACGGCGCCCCCCTCGGCATCATGATCTCCACCCTGTCGACGTCTCCTGCGAGCTTGAGACTCTTCAGCTTGTTCATTGCGTTCATGAGCTGCTTTATCGCCTTGCCTACATCGACTTTCCCGGTGTCCGATTCAATGCCCTTCGCCTCGCTCACGGCCAGCCTGTTGCCCTTGGTCACCGAGACGAAGTCGGGAGCCTTCGCCAGGTCACCCGGGGCATCCTTGAGGATGCCCAGGACCGTACGCACCCCATCGTCGCCGACCCCGATCAGTGCCCGCCCTTCCCCCTTTAGCAGGTAGAGCGCTGCCTTTTTCTCGAAGTCATTCATCACTCCGGTCGTGACAGCCCCACGCAGCGTCTTGTACCAGGTGCGCCGCGGTGCGCGCAGGGCCGTGGCGAGCTCCTCGCCCATCTGCGCGATCTCCTCGGCAACGCGGATCGCATCCGGCGTCAGCCCGCCGACCCCCTTGATCGCGCGCCACATCGGCACGACCGCCCCGAGCCCGAAGCCCACCCCCGAGAAGATCCGCTCTTCGTCGCTGAGCTCCTCCCCCGACGGCAAGCACCACGCCTTGCCCGTCACGGCCTCGCACAGGTCGAGCGCCGGTCCCACCACCGGCACGAACCCCACCCCGATGCGCGTCGTGGCGTGGACGAGCGTCTGCAACACCTCCGCGTACGCCCCGAACCCCTCGGCGACGGTCGACATCGCCCCCGCGAACGCGCTGATCGTCTGGTAGAGCTGCGTCTGCTCCAGGTCGAGCCCGTCCCCCGACCACTGGTTCAGGCTGTCCTTCATCTGGTCCGCGAGCGCGTCGAACCGTGGCTTGAGCACCATGTCGACCTGCGCCCGCAAGTCCGCCGGCACCGGCGTGTCCTCGAACCAGTCCGACGCATCCATGTACCGCCGCACGACCGCCGTGATCCGGTTCTGCGCCTTCAGGAACGCGTTCGTCTCCGCCAGCGACACCCCCATCCGGTCGCGCAGCGCGATCTCCAGCGCCGCGCTGTTGTCCCGCCACGCCCGCACGTTCGCCACGAAGTCCGCCCGCGCGATCACCGCGCCCCCGCTCACGTCCTTCTCCAGCGCCGCGATCACGCCGTCCGCATACGCCGCATACGGGTCCCTCCCCTCGTCGAACGCACCGTCCACCTCGGCGATGTCCGGCACCTCGACCCACGGCACCTCGCTCTCGCCGAGCGCGTACGCCCACGGGTCGTCCGGGTTCCACCCCTCGGCGCGCGCGTCCTGCGTCGCGAGATCCGCCACCTCGTCGGCCTGCGCGCCGAACTCGTCGATCAGCCGCGCGAGCTCGTCCTCCAGATCGCTGACGCTCTTCTTCAGGTCGTCGACGAGCTGCTCCATCGCAGCCCGCGTTTCCGCGTCGACCACGTCCTTGTACCGGTCGAGGATCGCGTCGAGGTCGGTCCGCGAGATCTCGTCCAGCGGCCGGTTCACAAGGTCGTGCAGCTCCAGATCGAGCTGCCGCAACAGGTCCATCCTCGCCCGGAGGTCGGCGACCTTGGCGGCGTCGCGGATGAGCATCTCCATCAGCTTCCCGATCGCGACCTCCAGCTCCGCGATGTCGCGCGCGAGCGCCGGGTTGACCTCCGCGAGGCCGAGGTCGGCCACGGTGCTGCCCGTGAAGGCGACCCCATCGCGCCACACGTCGAAGAGCGGCTTGCTCAGCCCGAGTGGCGCCGACACGAGGTGCACGACCTCGTGCGCTTGAACGCACGAGTTGTCCCCGGTCTCGACGGAGACACCGAGCTGGAAATCATTGGCTCCCATGCGGAGCAGCACCGAGTCGAACCCCGCTTCCGCCCTGCTGCTCGTCGAACCGTCGGCGTGGGTCACCAGCGTACCAGGGACGTCGTAGGTCGGTAGCGGCACGTCGTTCACATCGAAGAACGCGACCCCGTTGTTCTTCCCGAGCCCGGCGGCTTCACAGCTTGCGCTGAGCTGTGTGCGCTCCCAGCTCAGGCTGTACGGCGTACCGGCCCGCGCGAACGACGGCGAAAGGACCGCCAGCACCGTGACCAGCGCGACCAGCTTGTGGAGCGCCGCGGCGCTCCGGCCGCGCAGCGCAAGGATTGCCATGGTGATCAAGCGCCTCATGTCCCCTCCGCGCCGCGCACGGCGGCGTCATACGCGATCGCGGCGCCCTTCACGTCGCCCGCGTCGAGCCTCGCCTGCGCCGCGTCGAGCTCCGCCGCGCCCATCCCCTTCTCCCGCAGCGCCTCAAGGCCCGCCGCGATCTTCTGCGGCAAGCCCGTCCTGAGCTCGGCCTCCGCGGCGTCGAACCGCCCTCGGAGCGCCGCGCACCCCGCCTCTCGCCACGAGGACGACGCCGCCTCGCAGAGCGGCCGCATCTGCACCAGCGCCACGAGCTCCCCGCACCGCTCGGCCAGCAGCGGCAGCCCGAGCTTCTCGCTCATCGGCGGCGCCGCCGATAGCGCCGCCGCCCGCGCGCGCGCTCCCTCGCCGAACACCTCGGACGCCTTGCGGCTCCGCGACCGCGCGCTCGCCTCGCGCGCCCCCTCGTCCGCCTGGAGCACGACGAGCGCCTGCCGGCGCAGCGCGATCCCGCCGAGCAGCGCCGTCGCCGTCGCGTCGCTCCGGGCGACCCGCCGCTGCACATACCCGAGCATCGCATTCAGCGACCGCAGCGCCCCCGACGTCATGTCCGGCACCACCGCGCCGTGCGTCGCAAGGAACTCCCTGTGCGGCGCGAGCGCCTCCTCGGACGAGACAGCGAACGCCTGGAGCTCCGCCGACAGCGTCATCACCTCCGCGGCGAGCTCGCTCGGCGCGCGGCTCGCCTCGCGCGCCGCCGCGAGCACCGCCTGCTCCACGCCGTCGAGCTCGTCGATCATCGATCGCGACGCCTGCGCCGAGAGCGCCACATACGCCGCCGTCTCCGCCGCCTCGGTCGCGCGGTAGGCGGCGAAGCGCGCCGCCGCGCCCGCGTACCTGGATTGCAGCGGCGCGCCCTCGTCCCTGGCTCGATCGAGGATGCCCCGCACGGCGGCCATCGCCTGCTTGTCCGCCGCGATCGCGGCGATGAGCGGCTCCCGCTCGGCGCTCGCCTTGCCGGTCATCGCCTCGTTGAAGTTGTCGGCCGCATGGATCGGCTCTGCCTGGAGGGCCTCCTCCTGGCGATCCCTGATCAGCCGGAGCAGCTTGCCGAGCTCGCCGTGGAGCGTCGCCCGGAGCGACTCGGCGTGCTTCTTCTCGTCGCGCACATAGGACACGACCCGATCGACGGTGTCGAACCAGGCCCCGAGCTCCGCCTCGCTCGCAATGAGCTCGTCGGGCCTCACGCGACCCGACCACCACGCCCACATGAAGATCGGCAGCTCGCCGTCCGCCTCGGCCTTGCTCCACGCGCTGGCCGGGCCCTCGCTCGCGTCAACGCAATGCTCGACGACGCCGGTATTCGGTAGCGCGCAGATCCTCCCGCTCAGGGGCTCGTCCTCGCGATCCCACAGGCAGCCGGGCACGGTCGCACCAAGCACCAGGGCGGCAAGAGCCGCCGCAACGATCGTCGCCAATCGCACCGTTCTCATCTCATTGCCTCCACCCCGCGATTTTTCTCGCCCGGGCACGCTCGCCCGCCCCTTTTTCAGGCGCAAGCGTCCTCGCGAAAGGAGTAGGACATTGTTCGGCCGAGGAGCATGTTGGCCGGCCACGCAGATCCACGGAAATCCATGGGAAATGAATGCGAGCTGGCCATCGGCGAGGATCCGCCCGTAACGTCGCCGGCGCGGGCTCGACAAAAAGGAAGAGGGCTCAGGTTGCAGCCTGAGCCCTCGGTCGACGCTCAGCTCCGATCAGAGCGCTCTCGGCTCAGACCGGCGCGTCGTCGCCTTCGACCGGATCCTCCTCGTCCGGCGGCGCGCCGCCAGCGCTGCCGCTTGCAGCGCTGCCGCTGCCGGCCGCGCCGCCTCCTCCGCCGGACGTCTCGGTCGCCTTCTTCCTTGTGCTCCGGCTGAAGAGCCGCCGCGTCGCGATCGGCACGAGGCGCGGGATGGTCGGATCCTGCTCGTTGGCGCGCTCGAACACCCGCACGATCTGCTCGAGGAGGATCAGGTTGATGCCGTCGGCCCGGTCGAGATCGCCGCTCGTGACCTTCTGGCCCGCGGGGCGCGCTGCCGCGGTCCTCGCCGCCTGGGTGAGCTCCTCGGCGGCCTCTTCGAGGCGCGCGACGTAGTCCTGGTCGAGCCGCATCAGCTTGGCGCGCACGGCAACAGGACCCTTCTTCTGCGTGAGGTAGCGCTTGCCGAGCGCGGCGAGCTGGGTGAGCCCGCGCGCGAGCGCGCCCGGATCTTCCGCGGTGCCGACGGCCTGCGCGAGCTCTTCGCGCGCCTCCTTGCCCGAACCGGCGACGCCGCGCAGGACCTCGTAGGCCTGGTCGCGCAGGAGCAGCGCGCGCGAGTGCCGCTCCCGCAGCGCCGCGTCCGTCGTGGCGCGCGCCGCGTCCTTCTTCTGCCCGGCGCTCTCGTGCGCCTCGAGCAGCCGCTCCAGCGCGAGCGCCTGGTCGACCGCAAGCGCGAGCAGCTCCGGCGAGAAGCCGCGCAGCTTCTCCCGCTTGTCCTTCGACGCGCCCGACCAGCATGCGTGTGCCGTCGCGTAGAGGCGGCGCAGATCGGTCAAGACGCGCGAGGAGGCGATCTGCCGCCCTCGCTCGACGAGCTGGGCTTCGGTCGTGCCGTCGAGCAAGGCCTCGATGATGCCGGGCTCCGGCTTGCCGAGCCGCGCGGCCAGGGATTCGAGCGTGGGATCGTCGGTATCGGTCTCTTCGGAAGGAGAGATAGGTTTGGCCATAAGCGCAGGCTATGTGCACAGGAAGCGGGATGTCGAGGGGGTCGTCTCACAGCCCATGGCGCCTGCGAGCGCCGGCAGGAGCGTGCCCGTGAATGGCGACAGCGCGCCATGTGCGACCCGCCAGCGCGCGGCGCGGGGACCGTCGGCATCGCGGCGGAGGGCGTCGTCATTCCGGGAGGGGGCCATCGTCATCTGAGGTGGACGTCGTCGTCATCCGCCCGGGAGCCATCTGCATCCGACTCGGAGACATCGGCATCGGGGCTGGGGCCCGCCGGCATGCGGCCGGAGCCCATCAGCATGCGGCCGGAACCCATCGGCATGGGGCGGCGCGCCATCGTCATCCGGCTCGGAGACGTCGTCATCGGGGCGGGTACCCGCCGTCATCCGGCGGGGGGTTCATCGTCATCCGCGGTGGAACCTGTCGTCATCCGGCGGAGACCCGCCGGCATCCGCTCGCTGGATAGGCTCGGCCACCGCTCCCACCCGTCGGCCGCCGCATCCCGAACGAGCCCGGCGGGCGCGACGCCGGCCGCGCTCACAGCGTGAAGCGGTACGTCTCGGCGGCGAAGCCGTCGTCGGCCTTCACTCCGTCCTCGGTAAAGATCCGGCCGCCCTCGCCCGGAGCACCGATCGTGAAAGTGACGCCCTCCAGGGTGAGTTGATCCTCGTCCACGTAGGCGATGCCGATCGACGGCCCACCCGTCCCACTGCCGCCGTTGCCGCCGCGGCCGCCATCGCCGCCTGCGCCACCGTAGCAAGGCTGATGTTCGGCTCCCGGATATTGCCCTATCCCTCCAGGCAGCCCGCCAGGCCCGCCGTCCTGTCCGAGCTCTCCATCGCCGCCGTCACCGCCGCCGAGCGTTTCGATCGCGACCTGGCGCAACATCACCCTGGCGCCGTCGAGGGCGAGGATGCCGATGCTCGCGCCCCCAGGGGCACCCCCGCGGCCCCCTTGGCCGCCGCAACCGCCGGCGCCGCCAGAGCCGCCGGACGCGCCGCCGTTCGGCGACACCCCGCAGGCGGCCGAGCCGCCGTAAGCGCCCCCGCCCCCGCCCCCGCCGGTCCCGACCCCGCCCCGCTTCCCGTCGGCTCCGTTCTCACCCACCCAGCCCTCTCGCGTAAACCGCCCGGGGCCGCGTCCGTTCTGGCCATCCACGCCGACCTCCCCCTTCTCCCCGCGTTCCCCGCGATCGCACCGGCCGCCCTCCTCCGCCCCGGCGCCCCCGAGGCCGGCGCCGCGAGGGTTCGGGGCTGGAAGCGGCGCCCCATCGCTCCCGGCCTCGCCGTGATCCGCGCGGCCATCGCCCCCTTTGCCGCCCGTGGACCCGGCGCCATCCTCGCAGACAGTGGTGACTGAGACGCCTCCAGGCACGGTGTCGGCCGAGCAAGCGTCGCCCCCTGGATTCCCGGCTGCGCCCGCGCGTGCATACTCCGGCCGGTCCGCGCGGAAATCGTCTCCGGAGAGCCCCGGCGCGCCCGGCCCGACAACGAGCTCGCTTCGGACCAGCTCCAGCGCCGCGTTCGGCTCGACGAGGATCCCGATCGCCGACTGGCTGAAGTACTTGATGCCGCTGTGACGGAAATCCAGGTCGGTGAACGTCGAGATGCCGTCGTCGAGCCCATCGCGCCCGCCCGGCACGATGACGTGGGGATGCTGCTCGTCGGGGTAGCCTATGCGCGTGAGATACCCCTCCGCCTCGTACTGCCAGCCGCGCTCGCAATTGAACCTACCATGGATATCGACCCCAGAAGGAACGGTCAGGATCTCTTGGTGGCTCGACTGATTGCATGCGAACACGCGGCGCCGGCCCGCGCGCGCGAGCTCGATCCCGTACACAAGCGAACTCACCGGCCTCGCCATCGTGCCAGCCAGGTCGTCGCTCGGGCCGAATGGGCTGTCGGAGTCAACGAAGACGCCGCACCCATCGACCGCCTTGTGCGAGGCGAGCGCCTCGAGGCAGTCGGCCTCCGTCGGCGCCGCCCCACCACACCACACCCCACCGTCGCAGCGGTCGGCCGTTCCACACGCCGCGGAGGCGAGCGCCAACAGCACCGCCGCCCCCGCCACTACCCTTTGTTGCATCGTTCTCCCTCGCGAATCGGCGATTCGGCATGGGCACGCCGCGGTTCACCGCGGTGGCTCGATCAGCTCCTCCAACGACCAGATCTCCTGGGCGAGGCCGTCCTCTCCTTGGCCGAGCCGTGGGTCGGAGCCGCCGGTCGCCCCTCCCTTGCCCCGCGTGCCCAGCGCAACGACCGTGCTCTTCTTGAGATCGATGCCGCCGTGCACTCGGGCGACGGCGAGGGAGTACCCCCCGAGCCCGCCGCCGCCGCCGCCGCCGGGGCCGCCCCGCCCTCCGTGGCCGCCCTCGCAGGCATATTCCTCCTGTCCCCGATCATTCATCCCGGCCGCTCCGCCGATGCCGCCCGCCCGCCCGTAGCCCCCGGCCTGCCCGCGTCCGCCGCGCCCGCCGTCGCCCCCCAGCCCCACGGCGATGGTCGAGTGCTCGACGATCACCTCCGCCCCCACGGTGAGGATGCCGATGCTCGATCCGCCCGCCTGCCCGGCGCCGCCCCCGCGACCGCCGCAGCCGCCGCCCCCGCCCGAGCCGCCGGACGCACCGCCCTGGGGCTCCGTGCTCGCGCAGACACCGCGCCCTCGCGTTCCGGCGCCGCCGCCGCCGCCCCGGCCGATCGTGCCAGGCGTCCCCGCTTCGCCCCAGGCGCCGTGCCACCCTTCGGCGCTGGCGCGCGCGGCCTGCTGCTCGCCGCCCTCGCCCGACGCGCCCGCTGCGCCGTCCTGTCCGGGCTGGCCCGCGGCACACGCATCGGTCCCGGCTACCCCCTTCCCGCCCTGGCCGCCGACCAGCGGAGCCAGCGCGGGATCACGCTCGATCACCGCGCCGTTCTCACCGTCGCCGCCGCGACCGCGCTCGCCGACGCCGCCGCGACCGCCGATCGACGTGCTGCCGTCGGGGCAGTGCGTCACCGCAGGCAAGGCGGCGTCCACGGTCTCGTCCGAGCACGCCGCAGCGCCGTGGTTCCCGCGCGCGCCGTCCTCCGCGACCTCGAGCGGCCCGTCCTCGCCGGGCGCGCCGGGCGCGCCGTCGCCCGCGATGATCTCGCTCCACCTCACCTCCACCTCGGCGTCGTCCGTCACGATCAGCGCGATCGACGAGGCGCCCGGCTCGATCGCGTCGGCCGCCACGAGCCGCACGGCGAACAGGAGCGAGCGCGGGTCGCTGGAAAAGAGGTCCGAGAGGACGGCGCCGTGCGCGTGTACCCGGACCGGCACGCGGCCGGCGGGCGGCGCGACGACGGTCGGGTGGTCCGCGCCGAGGTAGGCCCAGTCCTCGCGGTCACAGGCGCGGCCTCCCCATATCTCGACGCCCGACGGCAGGCGCACCGCCTCGTGGAAGTCCTCCGCGCACGCGTAGACATGCGGCTTGCCCTCCAGCAGCGCCTTCTGAACCGCGTGCTGCAACGTCCTCACGGGCTCTTGCTTCGTCCCCGCGCGGGCGTCGTCTCCATGGCCCGCGACGAAGACGCCGCACTCCTCTTTCGCCGGCGTCGTGGCGGGGTCGCCGGCACACGACGCCGGGGAGGACGGCGGCGGCTCGCAGCTCAAGGTCTCGGCGCAGTCGTCGGAATAACCGACGGCGGCGCCGCACGAGATCATCGCCCAGCTCAGCGCGAAAGCGGTGATCGACGCTCCCGACGCGCCCGCGAAGCCGCGTTTCATGGCGCCCGACATTACATGGCCGCAGGACGAGCCAGCAACAACGCTGGGGCGGGAGGCGACAGGGAGGCGGAGAGGGGAGAAGCCCTCAAGGCATGAGAAAACACGTCGAGATAGGGCAATGGGCACCAGGCGGCATCGCCTGGACGAACGGCACCGCCACGGACGGCACCGAGCGCGCCGATCCCATCGATCGACACGAGGGCCACCACGCCGCGGACGCCGACGGGCGAAACGCGCGCGACGCGCGTCACTCCACGCGGACGATCGTCTCCGCGGGGAGGCTCTCGGCGAAGGCGTCGCGCGCCGCGCGCACCCTCGCCTCGACGAGGCCGTCGAACGTGAGCTTCGTGCGGTACTCGACGCCGGACCACCTCGGGTAAGAGCCGATGTCGACGTCGCGGTGGGCCTCGACAACGCGGTCGAGCATGGGCTTGAGCTGCCCCTCGTCGAGGGTCGTGAACACCGCGAGCGAGACGAACGGCGCCCCGCCCGAGAGCTCCGCCTGGATGAGCGCCTGCTTCGCCCGGAAGATCTGCGGCACGCCGGGCAGCATCCACACGTTGCGCATCACCACGCCGGGCCACGCGGCGCTGCCGCCGGTCACGAGCCGCGCGCCCTCCGGGATGCGGGCCATGAGCAGGTGCCCCTCGGTGAGCCGATCGCCGTAGTAATCGCGCAGGAGGCTCTCGATGTTGGGCGCGCTGACCACCGGCACGCCGAACGCGCGCGCGACGCCCGCGATCGTCAGGTCGTCGTGCGTCGGGCCCACGCCGCCGCTCGTGAAGACCCAGTCGTGCGACGCCGCGAGCGCCCGCACCTCGGCGGCGATCACCTCGAGCTCGTCGAGCACCATGACCGCCCGCTCCAGCCTGACGCCGAGCGCGCGCAGGGTGCCCGCGAGCACGACCAGGTTCTCGTCAGCGATCTTCCCGCTGAGCAGCTCGTTGCCGATGATCAGCGCCGCTGCGGTCCTCATGTCACCCTTCTTCCGCTCAGCTCTCGAACTCGCGCGTCACCGGGCGCCCGTCGGCGTCCATCCCGAGCAGCTCCTCGACGCGCTTCTCCGCGCGATCGAGGCGCTCCTGCGCCGACCGCGAGAGGCGGATGCCCTCCTCGAAGAGCGAGAGCGCGCGCTCGAGCGGCAGATCGCCGCCCTCGAGCTCCGCGACGATCTTCGCGAGGCGGCGCGTCGATTCCTCGAACGACATCGCGCCGGCGCCCGCGTCGCCGCTCCGCGGAGCGCGGTCGGCCTCGGCCTTCGCCGGCGCCCCGGCGGCGCCGGGCTCCGCGCTCGGTTCGACGCGTGATTCGACGCGTGATTCGACGCGTGATTCGACGCGTGATTCCACGCCCGCGCCGCCCTCGTCCGTCGCGTTGCTCATCGTCGTCATGAGCCAGCGTCCCCCGGGGGTGCGGCCGGCGCAAGCAGGACGGCGCTCGCGCCGGGCGGCACCGCCGGCACGAGGAGCACGCCGTCGGGATCGGCCACGACGGGGACCGCCAGCCCATCCGGCCGGACGAGCCGTGCCGGACGCGAGGAAGCGCTCCCGGACGCGCTCCGGTCGTTGGGGACGATGGCCACCCACACGACGCCCGTCGCCAGCGCGGAGCGCGGCATGTCGAGCGCCCGCGCGCCGGCGCCGGAGAGGGCGGCCCGCGCGAGCGCGCGCACCCCTTCGTCAGGATCGAGATCCCGCGCCGCGACGAGGACGCGCCTGCGCTGCACCTCGGCGCGCCGGGACAGGCCGCGGACGATCGCGCGGCGCACCGCGGGGTCGTCCTCGAAGCGGTACGCGCGGGCGAGAAGGGAGACGCTGTCGGGCATCGGGTCGCTCCCGAGGCCGAGCGCGACGTGCGCGCGCACGACGGGATCGCTCCCCTCGAGCAGCCGCTCGATCCTGCCGCGGACCACCTCGTCATCGCGGGACGCGAGCGCTCGGGCCGCGAGCGGCGACAGCGGTCCGCCCGCCTCCGCGAGCGCGGCGAGCCGCGAGGTCGCGATCGCCCCGCCCCCGGGCTCCGCGAGCAGCGCGACGCCGGCGGAGATCGCCGCCGCGTCGAGCGCTGCGTCGCCGCTCTTCGCGGCGCTCGCGGCGCCGGGCGCCGGGTCGCCGCCCGGCGCCGCGAGCGCCGCGAAGAGCGGCGCGAGGGCGGCGAGGGCGCGCTCGCCCCGAGCGAGCGCGCCGCGCGCCGCCGCGTGGACCGCCGCGCGATCGCAGGAGGACGGGGAGCAGGCGCCGACGACATCGACCGCGTCGCGGAGGCCGAGCGCCACGGCGCCGAACACCCCGACGGCGCGATCGCTCGACCCGATCGGCGCGGCGAGCGCGGCGAGCAGCCGCTTCTCGAGCGCCTCGGGCGCGTCGCGCAGCACGAGCCCGCGGACCACCCCGGCGCGCAGGCCGAGCCTGCGGAGGTCCGCGTCCTTCGCGGCGCGCGGGCCGTCGAAGAGCTCCGCGACCGCGGCCCGCGCCTCGGCCCCCGGCATCGTCGCCAGCGCGAACGCGGCCGCCGTCGCCAGCTCGGGGCGCTCGTTCAGGACCCGGCGCAGCTGCCGCGCCGCCTCCGCGCCGCCCGCGCGGCCGATCGCCGCGACCGCGCGGGGCCGCGCGTCGTCCGGGAGCAGCGGGAGGGCGCGCGCGAGCGCCGGCGCGAGCCGCTCCGCCGGCCCGAGCTCGGCCAGCCTGAGCCCCTCCATCCGCCCGAGCTCGGACCCGAGCAGCGCGGCCACGGCGTCCGCCGCCTCCGGCGCGCCGAGGTACACGAGGATCTCCGCCGTCGGCTCGAAGAGCCCCGGCTCCGGCTTGCGGAGCCACGCGCGGGCCTTCGCCAGCGCCGCCTCGTCGCCGAGGCGCGCGAGGGCGCGCGCCGCGGCCACCTGCGCCGCCCTGTCGCCGCCCTCGAGCATCGGCCGGAGCGCCGCGATCGCCCGGAGATCGCCGAGATCGCCGAGGAAGCGCGCGAGCGCCGGCTCGATCCGCTTGCGGCTGCCGAGCAGGAGCTGGAGCGACGCGGGCGGGTGCGCCTTGATCGCGCGCGCGGCGGCCTCGCCCGCGGCCCCGCCCTGCACGATCGCGTTCACGAGCACGCCGAGCGCGCGCCGCTCGCCCGTGCGCGCGAGCGCGAGGGCGGCGGTGCCGCGCAGCACCTCGCCGAGCGGTGAGGCGGCGCCGCGCGCGGGCGCGCTCTCCGACAGCTCGCGCGCGAGCAGCTGGCGCACGCTGTCGCGCTGCGCGTGCGGCGCGAGCGCCCGCACCGCCGCGAGGCGCGTCCTTGGATCGCGCGCCCCCGGGGCGCCGTGCTGATCGAGCGCGGCGAGCAGCGCGCTCACCGCCTCCTCGGTGCCGATCGCCCCGAGGCGCTCGATGCCGCGGAGCCGCGCCGCCGGGTCGCTCGACGACAGCAGCCGCTCGCCGACGGGCACGCCGAGGCTGCCGCGCAGCGGCGTCGCGCCGGCCTCGGCCCTCGCGGGCGCCTTGCCGCCTTCCTCCGCGGCCCGCGGCGCCCGGGCGGTCCGCGAAGCCGGCTGAGGCGCCGCCGGGCCCGCCATCGCGGTGGCCGCGAGCGCCGCGGCGAGGCCCAGGGCGCGGGGGGTTCCAGGGAGGAATCGCATTCGCTGCGCCGCACTATCCCGCGATCGACGGCCCGCTGTCACGCCCCAGGCCGAGCCGCGTCAGCGCCGCGCGACAGCCTGGAATTTGATGGAAGCACGCGCTAGGTCGACCTACCGTGCAGCCGCGAAATGCGGCTGTGAGAGAGGTGACGCTTGATCGACCTGGTACGGACACTGGAAAAGGCCATCACGGTCTCCGCCGGCAAGGCGTGGCCGGTCTTGCAGCGACTGAGCCGCCTCGGCGGCGAGCCCAGGCCGTTTCACCCGAAGTGGAGCGACAAGCCGATCCCGAGGGGCGGCGAGCGCACGAAGCCCCCGCTCGGCTGGCCTCGCGAGACGGACAGCCTGTGCCCGCGCTGCGTCAAGGAGGCGCGCGCCGAGATCCTGAGTGGCAGGGCGGATTGGACCAAGCTCATCACGGACAAGCCCGGGGAGATCCGCGCCAGCATCGTCGCGCGCGAAGGGCGCGTGGTCATGGAGAAGACGTGCCCGAAGCACGGCTTCTTCTCGGACACGATCTCGATCGACCCGGCGTTCCTGGCCCGGATCGAGCGCCTCTTCGGCGGCCGCGACGTCGAGATGACGAAGGACAGGATCCACGACCACGGTTCGAGCACCATCCGTTACGGTCGCGGCGCGGTGCTCACGGTCGACCTGACGAACCGCTGCAACATGATGTGCGACCCGTGCTTCATGGATGCCAATCAGGTCGGCTACGTGCATGAGCTCTCCTGGGAGGAGATCACGAGGATCCTGGACGACGCGGCGGCGGTGCGCCCGCGCCGCCAGATGTCGATCCAGTTCTCCGGCGGCGAGCCGACGCTGAGCCCGCACTTCCTCGACGCGATCCGGTACGCGCGCGAGAAGGGGTACTTCGCGGTGCAGTGCGCGACGAACGGGATCCGCTTCGCGGACGAGCCAGGCTTCGCCAGGAAGGCCAAGGAAGCGGGCCTCCGGATGGCGTACCTGCAGTTCGACGGGGTCACGAACGCCGCGAACGGCCACCGGAAGATCGGGAACCTCTACGACGTGAAGCTGCGCGCGATCGAGGAGCTCTCGGCCGCCGGGATCGACGTCATCCTGGTCGTGACGATCGTCAACGGGGTCAACAACGATCAGGTGGGGCCCATCATCGACTTTGCGGTCCAGAACGCCGACAAGATCACCGTCGTCAGCTTCCAGCCGGTCAGCTTCACCGGCCGCGACGAGGACATCTCCGACGAGCTGCGCGAGAAGCAGCGGTATACGCTGAGCCACCTCGCGCACGACATCGCCCGGCAGACCGGCGTGACCGACCCGCTGCGCGACTGGTTCCCCCTGTCGGCGCTCAGCCCCTTCGGCAACGTGACCGACCTCCTCGACGGCCCCGACAAGGACTGGGGGCAGATCAACTGCGGCTGCCACCCGAACTGCGGGATAGGGACCGCGCTGTTCGTCCACAAGAAGACGAAGCAGATGGTCCCGCTGCTCGACTTCATCGATGTCGAAGGGCTGCTCTCCGACCTGCGCGCGATCTTCGACGCGGGGCGCGGCCGCGCCCTCACGAAGGCGCAGGTCGTCGCCGCGCTGCTGCGCCATTACCAGCCGGACAAGGCGCCGCCCGGCTTCCACCTCGCGACGCTCGTGAAGCAGTTCATGAGCCAGACGGGCGCCGCGCACGCCGGCGAGGGCGACGCCCGCGAGTACGAGTGGCGGGTCCTTTTCGTCGCGGGCATGTGGTTCCAGGACCTGTTCAATTACGACTTCCGCCGCACCGAGATGTGCATCATTCCGTACGGAACGCAGCTCGGCGAGATCAGCTTCTGCGCGTACAACACAGGGGCTGGATGGCGGAATATCCTCGAGAAGATGAAGGCCAACGCCACCGTGGCCGAGTGGTACAAGAAGCACGGTAGGCACCCTGTCTATGCGAAGAATCAGGATCTTCCTTTACCGGCCTACGACAACCCCCTGACGATCATCGAGCACGACCTTGCGTTGCGCGAGCGCGAGCAGGGCGGCGCGCACGCACGGCCACGGCGGGCGGCCAGGCGGCTGCCGATCGTGAGCTGATCGCGCTCCCACGCCGCGCGGCCCCGCATCGCCGAGAGACAGGCCACGTGAGCCGCTGGGCTCGGTGCCCCTGGGCTCGGCGATCAGTCGCAGGGCACCTCACATCGACACAGAATCCGGTTCTCCTCGCGGCCGTGTGGGAGGAGGCTCGCGTGAGCGGCGCGGGAGTCGTGGAGAACGCACCACGCATGGTGTAGTCTGGTCACGTGACCTTGCACGCGGGCCGCTATGAGAGCTTGCGCGCCATCGCGTCAGGCGGCATGGCGACGGTGTATCTCGGGCGGGCCCTGGGCGCCGGCGGGTTCGAGCGCCTCGTCGCCCTGAAGATGATGCACCCGCACATCGCGGCGGAGCCCGAGTTCGTCGCGATGTTCCTCGACGAGGCGCGCCTCGCGGCGCGGGTCCGCCACCCCAATGTCGTCGCGACGTTCGATCTCGTCGAGGACCCGCTGTTCCTCGTCATGGAGTACATCGAGGGGCCGTCGCTGCACAGCCTGCTCCGCACGTGCGCGCGGGCGAAGCGGCCCGTCCCGCTCGGGATCGTGCTCCGCATCTTCCTCGACGTGCTCGCGGGCCTCCACGCCGCGCACGAGCTCACGGGGAGCGAGGGCGAGCCGCTCCACCTCGTGCACCGCGACGTCTCGCCGCAGAACGTGCTCGTCGGCGTCGACGGCATCGCGCGCATCACCGACTTCGGCGTGGCCCGCGCCGAGACGAGGCTCATGTCGACGCGGGGCAACGCGCTCAAGGGCAAGCTCGCCTACATGGCGCCCGAGCAGATCCGGGCCGCGAACGTCGACCGTCGCAGCGACGTGTACTCGGCCGGCGTGGTGCTCTGGGAGATGCTCACGGAGGAGCGCCTGTTCAAGGCCGACAACGACGGCGCGCTGCTCGCGCAGATCCTCCAGGGCGCGCCCGCGGGGCCGCGCGGGGTGGTCCCGTCGGTGCCGGCCGCGATCGACGAGATCTGCCTGCGCGCGCTGCGCACCGACCCCGACGATCGCTTCCCGACCGCCGCGGCGTTCGCCGAGGCGCTGGAAGAGGCGGCCGCGCAGACGCCGGGCCTCGCCGTGTCGTCGCCCCGGGCGGTGGAGGCGCTCATCAAGGAGGTCGGCTTGCGCGGGCCGCCGGAGAGCCTCACCGCGCCGGTCAGCGCGCGAGGCGCTCCCGCCTCGGCGCCCAGGTCGGGGCGATCGCCGCTGAGCCAGCGCTCTCCGTTGAGCGATCCTCTGCCCCTGACCACGCGCTCTCCGTTGAGCGATCGCCTGAGCGATCGCCTGCCCCTGAGCCAGCGCGCTCCTTCGACCCAGCGGAGCGTCGAGGTGGCGCAGGACAGCTCGGGCGCCGAGGGCAGCGCGCCGGGGCTGGGCGCCGTCGTCTCCGAGGCCGTCTCGCGCGGCCGGCACCACATCGCGCGCCGCCGCGTGCTCGCCGGCGCCTGCGCGGTCGCGCTCGCGGTCGGAGCGGGCGCCTTTCTCGCCGTCGGCCAGCACGAGCCAGCCGCTCCCTTCACGGCGGAGGGCGCCTCTGTCTCCCGGATCTCGTCCTTCGTCCCCGCGGCCGCGGCGGCCAGCGGGCCGGTCCAGGCGGCTGCGCTCGGGCACTCCGGCGAACCGGCCGGGTCCGCGGTCCCCTCCGCTCAGGGCGCTGTTCCCGACAGCTCCGCTCAGGGCGTGATTCCCGGCGGAGCCGCCCAGGGTCCCGCCCCGCGCCCGAGCTCCAGAGCGACCCCGCCCGCAGCCGTCAAGCCGAGGACGAGCCGGCCCGACACGCGCACGACCAGCGGATCCACGGCCCCGGCGGCGAAGCCGGCCACCCGCTCATCGACCGTTCGGAGCGCGGCGCCGAAGACCGCGCCAAAGGCGCCAGAGCCGAAGCGGAGCTCTCCGCGGACGACCTTCAAGCCATCCGGCCTGTGACGCACACAGGGCTGTGACGCACGACGTCACCGCGGAGACAGCCCACGACGGTACGTGCGCATGGATCCAGCGCGCTCCCCGGGCCGAGCCATGATCCTTTTCGCCGCATCGTCCAACACTCCGACCATGGAGACACGTCCAACACCCCGACGACCGCGGGCACCCGCGACCTCGGCGCCCATAGCGCGACGTCGGGTCGCGCTATCGCACATTGAACGCGCCGCAGCGTCGCCTACATGCTCACGGAAAACAGCAGAACGTCAGTGGTCGCCTCACGAGCGCGATAGGGGAGGTAGGCTATTCTTGTCGTGGGGCGGTATGTGCTCGCCCAAGTGAAAGACGCGCCGGTCGTCGGACGTTACCCCGGGGGGAACCAGCTCATGCGCTCGCTTTTTGAGCAGGTCGTCGAGTGCTGTGGCCTCGCACCCGCGTTCGCCAGAAAGATCATCCAGGAGGCCTGCGAGCGGAGCGATGTGTCACCGCCCGAAGCGATGACGCCAGCCGATCTCATCCGCACGCTCCCTCACATCCGCCAGGCCCTCGGCGTCTTCCTCGATCCCGGGGAGGTGGCGCTGAAGACGGCCGCGATGCGAGCCCTCGTCAAGGGCTCCTGGCCGTCGATGGCCGCGGTCGTCCCCCCTGGTTCGAACCAGGAGAGCCGGACCCCTCAGGACGAGCCGAAGGCCAAATCGAGCTCGTAGAGCTCGTAGTGCGAGCGCCGCATTCCGAGCGCGACATACGTCGACTGCGCTCGCGCGTTCGCTGTCTCCACGTACAGGCGGATACCGCATACGTCCCCCGCGTCCGCCGCCATCTCGTGGACTCGCCGATACAGCGCCCGGAAGACCCCGCTGCGCCGCTGCGCGGGGGTCACATAAACGGACTGGATCCACCAGAAAGTACCGTTTCTCCAGTCACTCCATTCGTAGGTGATCATCAGCTGCCCGGCCATCTCGGACGCGTGCTCGGCGACCAGATAGAACCCTTTGGCGGCATCCGCGATCAGCGCGGCAGCGCCGCGGAGGGTGGTGGCGGCATCCAGCACCTTGCCCTCCGTCTCGAGCGCCATGGCCCGGTTGTTCGCCGCGATCAGCGCGGCATCGGTGGGCGCCGCCCGGCGGATCACGAGCGCTGTCACGAGGCGACCTCCCGGCGGGCGTCGCAGGGACGTTCTCCGGCCGAACGGCAGGAAAGCGCGGAAGCGCGGCATCGGATCGACATGGCCGACCCCATACCGCGGGCAGCACGGCTGCTCAATGACGAGGCGCACAAGGCGCACGACACGCACGAGGCGCACGACGCGCACCACGCGCACGACGCGCGGCGCCTCGATCCAGCGACGAGCGCGCGGTGACGACCGGTCGCGAAGGCGTCGCCGCGGCGCGTTATGTTTCGAGGAGCGATCCTCGACGAGCGCGCCCGGCGCTCGGCGCGTGGTCCATGGCTCCGCCGCGCCGGCTGCCCCTTGCGCCGGTTGGCGGAGGTTGTGCTCCTCGCCCGATCGCGCATACCCTCCGGGCGCCGAAGCCTCCCGGAGGGTGACCCTTGACACTGCTCGTCAGCGACTCGATTGCCCAGCGCGTCCAGCGGCTGGAGATCCCTTTCAACAGCTTCGGGGTCGATCCTTACGGCATCTCCCGGAAGCACCTGGGTCTCTTCTTCTCCCTCCTGGATTTCTTCTATCATCATTACTTCTCGGTGGGCGTGACGGGCCTGGAGAACGTCCCCGCGCGCGGGCGGGCGATGCTCGTCGGCAATCACTGCGGGGGAGTCGCCATCGACGGGGCGATGGTGGTCGCGTCGATGTTCTTCGCGATGGATCCTCCGCGCCTGGCCGAGGGGATGGCGGAGAAGTTCATCAATCGCCTCCCCTTCACCTCGCTCTGGTCGAGCCGCACAGGGCAGTTCACCGGCCTCCCCGAGCACGCGAGCCGCCTCCTCGAGGACGAGCGGCTGCTCATGGTGTTCCCCGAGGGCGCGCGCGGCACCGCCAAGCTCTACAGCGAGCGCAACTCGCTCGTGCACTTCGGATCGGGGTTCGTCCGGCTCGCGATGAAGACGAGGACGCCCGTCATCCCCTTCGGCTTCGTCGGCGGCGGCGAGGCGGTGCCGACCATCGCCAACTCGTACACGATCGGCCGGCTGTTCGGCGTGCCGTACATCCCGATCACCCCGTACCTCGTCCCGGCGCCGCTGCCGGTCCAGCTGGAGATCACGTACGGCGAGCCGATGACGTTCGCCGGGACCGGCGCCGAGGAAGACGAGGTGATCCTCGGCCACGTCGAGCAGGTGAAGGCGAGGATCGCCGAGCTCATCGAGGCCGGGCGAGAGCGGCGCCGCGGGAAGCTCTCGCTGGACTGGCGCGGCGCCACGCCGCCCAGGCCCGCCTCATCGAAGGAGCACGCATGAGGGTCCTCATCCCAGGGATCACCGGCCAGCTGGGCCGCATGGTCGCGACGCGCCTCCTCGAGGAGGGGCACGAGGTGATCGGCATCGACAGGCGGCCGTGGCCGACCGCGCCGGCCGGCATCGAGATGCACAACGTGGATCTGCAGAAGCGCGCCGCGGAGGACGTGTTCCGCAAGAGCCGGCCCCAGGCCGTCATCCACATGGCGACCGTGACGCACCTCGTGGAGCAGACGGAGGAGCGGTATCGGATCAACCTCGGCGGCACGCGCGTCGTCTTCGACAACAGCCGCGCCTGCGGGGTCGAACACGTGATCTTCGTCGGCCGACACACCTACTACGGCGCCGGCCCCGAGTCGCCGCTCTACCACACGGAGGAGGATCCTCCGATGGCGGTGTCCACCTTCCCCGAGCTCGCCGACCTCGTCGCGGCCGATCTCTACGCCTGCACGGCGCTCTGGCGCGCTCCCGAGCTCTGCACGACCGTCCTTCGCATGTGCTACACGCTCGGCCCGACAGGCCACGGCACGCTGGCGAGCTTCCTCCGCGGCCCCCGCGTCCCGTACGTGCTCGGGTTCGACCCGCTGTTCCAGTTCATGCACGAGCAGGACGTCGTGACCGCCATCTGCCTCGCCCTCGAGAAGCGCATCCGCGGCGTCTACAACGTCTCTGGCCCGCAGCCTGTGCCCCTGTCGCTCATCATCCGCGCGGCGGGCCGGGTGGCGGTGCCCCTCCCCGAGTTCGTGCTGCGCAACGCGTTCGGCCGCTTCGGGCTGCCGAAGCTCCCGCGCGCGGCGCTGACCCACATCAAGTACCCCGTCGTCGTGGACGGCGCCGCGTTCCGCGCCGCGACCGGGTTCAAGCACGCCATCGACGAAGCCCAGGCCATCCGCGAGTACCGCGACGCCCACCCGGTCCCAGCGAGCCGCCCCTGAGCCGGGGAGTTCATCTCATGAGATAAGGAGGTCCCGATGTTGTCCGAGAAGGTCAAGCAGTTCGCGCCGGCCAGGCTCACCGCGGACATCGACGATCTGCCCGAGCCGGAGAGGAGAGCGCTCGGCAAGCTCATCGAGGCTTCGCGGCAGCTCGATCCCGTGTTCGATCGGCAGGCCTACGCCGGGAACCCGGAGCTCCGCGAGGAGCTCGTCGCGGACGGCACACCGGAGGGGCGGGACAGGCTCGCCTACTTCGACATCATGCGCGGCCCGTGGGACAGGCAGGATCACCACCGCCCCTTCGCCATCGACAGGCCCCATCCGCCTGGCGCTGGCTTCTACCCGGAAGATCTCTCGGCCGACGAGCTCAACGCGTGGGTCGAGCAGCACCCCGGCGACAAGGAGGCCTTCAACAGCCTGTTCACGCTCATCCGCCGGGACAAGGGCCGGCTCGTCGCGGTGCCGTACAGCCAGGCCTACGCCGCGTGGCTCGGCCCCGCCGGCGCGCTCCTCGAGGAGGCCGCGGCGCTCACCGCGAGCGAGAGCCTTCGGCGGTTCCTGAGGTCCCGGGCCGCCGCGTTCCGCTCCGACGACTACTATGCATCCGACAAGGACTGGATGGACCTCGACAGCCGCGTCGAGGTGACCATCGGCCCTTACGAGACCTACGAGGACGAGCTCCTCGGCCTCAAGGCCTCGTTCGAGTCGTTCGTCACGGTGAGCGACCCCGACGCTTCCCGGAAGCTCTCGAAGTACAAGGAGCTCCTCCCGGAGATGGAGCGCAACCTGCCTGTCCCCGAGGACGTGAAGACCGCGCGGGGCGGCGAGAGCCCCATCCAGGTCGTCGACCTCGTGTTCAGCGCCGGCGACGCCCGCAAGTCGGTCCAGACGATCGCGTTCAACCTGCCGAACGACGAGCGCGTCCGCGCCGAGAAGGGGGCCAAGAAGGTCCTGCTCCGCAACGTCATCGAGACGAAGTTCGAGCTGATCATGCGCCCTATCGCCGAGCGCATCCTCGACCCGGCGCAGCTCGATCACCTGTCCTCCGACGCGTTCTTCAACGAGACGCTCTTCCACGAGCTCTCTCACAGCCTCGGCCCTGCGTTCACGACCGCGAGCGGGGAGCGGGTCGAGGTGCGGATCGCGCTCGGCCCGACGTACTCCGCGCTGGAGGAGGCCAAGGCCGACGTGATGGGCGCTTACAACGTCCTCTTCATGATCCAGCGAGGCCACTTCGCGGCCGATTTCAGGGAGAAGCTCCTCATCTCCTATTTCGCGGGGCTCTTCAGGAGCACCCGATTCGGCGTGGCCGAGGCGCACGGCAAGGGGGCCGCGCTCCAGATCAACCGGTTCCTCGAGGAGCGCGCCGCCCGCTTCGACCCGGCGACACGGCGCTTCACCGTCGACGCCGAGGAGCTCGAGGCCGCCATCACCCGCCTCGTCCGCGATCTCTGCATGGTGCAGCACCGCGGCGACAGGCAGGCCGCCGGCGAGCTCCTCGCCAGATACGGCGAGGTCTCGGCGCCGATGCAGCAGGCGCTCGGCGGCCTCGAGGGGATCCCGATCGACATCCGGCCGATCTACCCGCTCGCCGGCGAGTGAGCCGCGCTCACGGCGAGTGAGCCGCGCTCACGGCGAGCGAGCGGCGCTCACGGCCCGATCTGCACGAGGAACGCGTCGCCGGCGCCCTGGCTCACGGCCGTGGCTGCCCCGCGATCGAGGACGCCGTCGAAGCGGCCGGTCACCCAGCCATCACCGAGGAGATCGACGGCGACGGCGGCGCCGCGCTGCTCGCCCGAGTCGCCGAACGAGCGCAGCCAGATCGGGTTGCTGGCAGGGTCGAGCTTCGCCACGAACACGTCGGCGGCGCCCACCGCCGAGTGCGCCTCCTCGCCGATGTCGAGGCTCCCCAGGAAGGAGCCGGTGAGGAGGATGTTGCCCGCGAGATCGACCGCGACGGAGGCGCCCTCCTGGTCGGCGTCGTCGCCGAAGTCCTCGCACCACTGAAGGACGCCGTTGTCGTCCAGACGGATGAGGAAGACGTCCTTGTCTCCATTGCTCGTGAGCAGCGACTCGCCGAGGGAGATCGCCCTCCGGAACGAGCCGGTCACGAGGATGTTGCCCGCTCCATCGACGGCCACGCCGAGCGCCTCGGCCGCGTTGGTCGCGTCGGCCGCCTTGCTCCAGACGTGATCGCCCGAGGGGTCGAGCTTCGCGACGAACAGGTTGGTCTTTGCGTCGGTGGTGAGCGGCCTCTCGCCCCCGAGATCGACCTCCCCGCTGAACCAGCCGACGACGACGATGTCGCCGTCGCCGTCGACGGCGACGCCGGTACCGGCCTGATCTCCCTGGCCGCCGAACCGCTTGGCCCACTCGACGTGGCCGGCGGCGTCGAGCTTGACCAGGAAGGCGTCGCTCCTGCCGTGGCTCTCCAGGGTGAACCGCTCGCCCCGGCGGCCCTCGCCGAAGTCGAGCGTGCCCGAGAACTCGCCGGTGATGAAGGCGTTCCCCGCCTGGTCCACGGCGACCGCCGCCGCGTGTTGCGTAGCGTCGTCGCCGAACCGCCGGCTGAACTGGTGCGCCCCGGTCGCGTCGAACCGCGCCACGACGACGTCGGCGCGGCGGCCGGCGCCCTCGAGCACGCCGCCGCCGAAATCGACGTCGCCGGCCGCGCTGCCCGCGAGCACCACGTCGCCCCCCGGCGCGAGCGCGACCGCCCGGGCGACGCTGTCCGCGAAGCGGCGGCCGAACCGGAAGCGACCCTCGCGCCTGGAGGCGTCGCGGGAGAACGAGACGAGGAAAGCGTCCGGCTCGCCGAGCGCGCCCAGCTCGTCCGACGGGCCCGCGCCGAGATCGGTGCTGCCCGACGCCGAGCCGACCACCACGACGGCGTCGGCCGAAACGGCGACGCCCAGGCCCTGCTGAGCGCCGGCCCCGCCGAGCGCGACGCTGTGCACGGGGTCGCCCGTGCACGCTCGCCCGTCGCAGTTCTCGTCCTCGGGCGTGGCGCAGCTCTCGAACGCGGGCAGCACCTGGCCGACGCAGGCGCCGACGTCCGTCCCGTCGTCGTTGCACGCGGCGACGCCGGCGACGCAGAGGCCGACGCCCTGCGTGCCCTGCGGCCCCGCGTAGCAGTCCGCCTCGGTGAGGGGAACGCAGATCTCCTGAACCTCGACGCCGCCGGCCGCCCCGCCGCCGGCGCCGCCGCCTCCCCCCTCGCCCACCGGCACGGGATCCGCCGCGACGTCGGGGAACGGCGCGATGAAGGCGCACGCGCCGAGGCCCGCGCAGGCGAGGGCGAGCGCGGCGACGACGCCGGCTCCAGGGCGAGGTGCGCCGCTCACAGCGCTCCCCGCACGGCGACCCCGGCGCCGTCCGCGCCGACCCATGGCGAGAGCGCCGTCGGGCGGGGGATGCGCGGCGCGGGCGCGGGCCGCCGCCCGGCGGCGTCCGGAGGAGCCGCGGGCGAGGGGGACGAGGGCCAGAAGAGGTAGGTGGCGAAGCCGCCCGCGATGACGGCGGCCCCGGTGAGCACCGTGCTCGTGACGGCGAGCGCTTGCCCGCGGTCGCGCAGCGCCTGCCGCTCGCCCAGCGAGCCCGGGGCAGGGTCCTCGTTCTTCTTCAGGAAGCTGTGCCGCACGTCGTACGCCATGGCGCCCGTGACCACGGCGCCGGCGGCGAGCGCGGCCGCCGTCCCCACGACGACCACCGGCGAGATGCGCGGGCCGGGCGCGGGCGCGCTGGGCAGCGCCCGGCGCGCGGGCGCGCGGGGCAGCGGGACCGCAAGCGAGCGCTTGCGGCCGAGCTCGGCCCGCAGCTCGACGACCGCGCCCGTCTCGGCCTGCACCGTCGCGTCGAACCGCGCCGCATAGTTCTCGGCCGCCACAACGACCCGCCGCGCCCCCGGGCTCACGAGGATGGCCGCGCCGACGAGCGCGGCGTGGATCGGCTCACCGTCGATCTCGACGCGCACGCCGGTCGCGTCCTCGGGCAGCCGCAGGACGATCTGCGACGTCTTCACGCGAAGCTTCTCCAGCCGTGCCCGCGACTCCCTGGCGAGCGCGAGCTCGTTCCGCGCTGTCGCGCCGGACGCAGCGAGCTCAAATGCGTTGAGCGCCTCGACGACGTGACCGAGCGCCTCGTGACAGACGCCGAGGTGGTACCAGAGCGGCGGGGACACGACGATCTTGCTGATGCGCTCGTACGTCTCCAGCGCCTCTGCCCACTGGCCGCTGTCCTCCGCGGCGAGGCCGAGCGCGAAGAGGCGCCGCGCGGACGCGAGCTCCGCGGCGCTCGGCTTGTGGGGCGCAGCCACAGCCGCGGTGTCGCTCGCGGCCGCGGCCGGCGGCGCGCGGCCGGCGTCCTCCGGGGAAGGCTCGGCGAACGCAGCCGGACCGACGCCGACCAGGGCGAAGAATACCACTCCGCCGATGGTGATCCGATGCTTCACCCACGCCTCCTTCCATCACCAAGCGATAGAGGCAGTCTAACCGTACTCACGCCGACCGATCCTCGACAACTGGAAAATTGTTTGAGATTGGCGTCCGATCCTGGAACGCTCTTGCACGACCCGCCTGGAACGCTCTCCCACTGTCGGTGAGAGCTTCAGCATGGTCGGACTCACGACGACACAGGAGTCGCAGGTACGAGCCGTGATAGCGCCCGTCGATCTTGTGCCAGGCCAGCTTCTCGGCCGCTATGAGCTGCTGATCGCCATCGCGCAGGGCGGAATGGGGACGGTGTGGGCGGCCCGAGAGCGCGGCGGGGCGGCGGGCGACAAGATCGTGGCAGTCAAGACGATGCTGCCGGCGCTCTCCAGCGATCCGCGCTGCAAGCGCATGTTCCTCACGGAGTCGCGCATCGCCTCCCGGATCAAGCACCCCAATGTGTGCGCGATCCTGGATCAAGGTGAGCAGAGCGGGGTGCTCTACTTCGTGATGGAGTGGATCGACGGCGACGCGCTCGTGGCGCTGCTCGGCGGCAGCACCCGCAAGCAGGGCAGCCCGCTCCCCCTGCCCGTCGCGGTGAGGATCGCGATCGAGGCGGCGCGGGGGCTGCATGCGGCCCACGAGCTACGGGACGACGACGGCGCGCTGGTCGGGCTCGTTCACCGGGACGTCTCGCCGCACAACATCCTGATCACGCGGGACGGCTCGGTCAAAATCGCCGATTTCGGCGTGGCCAAGGCCATGGCGCAGGTGGACAACCCGACGACCAACACCGGGCACATGAAGGGCAAGATCCTCTTCATGGCGCCCGAGCAGGTCTATAGCGAGCAGCTGGACCGGCGGTCCGACGTCTTCGCGCTCGGGATCGTGCTCTATCAGCTGACGACGGGCACGCACCCGTTCGCCGCCAGCCACGACCTCGCGACGATGGCGCGCATCGCGCGGCCCGAGCCGGTGGATCCGCCGGGCCCCCTCGTCCCCGGGTACCCCCCCGCGCTCGAGGCGGCGGTGATGCGCGCGCTGGCCAAGGATCCGGCCGAGCGCTTCGCGACGATGGCCGAGCTCGCGGACGCGCTCGAGGAAGTGGACGCCACCCTCGGCAGCCGCCCTGGCGAGGTCACGGGGTACATCCGCAACGCGCTCGCCGCGCGCGCCTCACGTCGCACGGCGCTGATCAAGGACGCCCTGCGCGCCGCGGACGGCAGGGCGAGGGGGCGCGCCCCCGCGCGCCTGGACCCGCGCCGCCGCGCCCGGACGATCGCCACCGCGGCGGCGCTGGTCGCCTCGGGCGCGCTGCTCGGGGCGGCGACGCTCCTGTGGATCGGCCTCGGGGAGGGCCCCGGCGCGCCGCCCGTGGCGGTGCCCGCGGCGCCGGCCGTCACGGTGGAGCCGCGCCCGGGGGTCGCCACCGCCGAGCCGCGCGCCCCGGAGCCCGCGCGCGTGTCAGAGCCGGCCCCGTCCACCGCGCCCGCGGCGCCGCCGTCCTCCACCCCCGCCGCGAGCGCGAGCCCGCCTCGCTCCCGATCGCCTGCCGAGACTGGGCGCGCCAAGTTCCGCGAGCCCGGCTTCTAGCGCGCCCCGTTCCGCGGGGCGCGCGCCGCGGCCCCGCCTCGCGCCGAGGAATATTCGATCGGCGCCGGTTGTCCTCGGGCGGCCGGGCTTGCTATGAGCTCCCACCCGTTATGCACGACGTACGCGCCCTGAACGAGCTGGTCGCCAAAGAGAGCGCCTTCATCGACACCCTGCTGACCGAGGTCGGCAAGGTGATCGTCGGCCAGACGTACATGATCGAGCGCATCCTCATCGGGCTGCTCACCGGGGGGCACGTCCTCCTCGAGGGCGTCCCGGGCCTCGCCAAGACGCTCACGGTGCGGACGCTCTGCGACGCCATCCACGCGAAGTTCTCGCGGATCCAGTTCACGCCGGATCTGCTGCCGGCCGACCTCATCGGCACCGTCATCTTCAACCACCAGAAGGGCGACTTCACGTCCAAGCTGGGCCCGATCTTCGCGAACCTTGTGCTCGCCGACGAGATCAACCGCGCCCCGGCGAAGGTGCAGAGCGCGCTCCTCGAGGCGATGCAGGAGCGGCAGGTCACGATCGGCGACACGACGTACCCGCTGCCGAGCCCGTTCGTTGTCATGGCGACCCAGAACCCGATCGAGCAGGAGGGGACCTACCGCCTCCCGGAGGCGCAGGTCGACAGGTTCATGCTCATGGTCAAGGTCGGGTACCCCGCCCGGGCCGAGGAGCGGCAGATCATCGACCGCACGACGGGAGTGGTCGAGGGCAAGGCCGCGAAGGTGACGACCCCCGAGGAGCTCGTGTCCGCGCGCAAGGTCGTGCGCGACGTGTACATGGACGATCGCGTGAAGGACTACATCGTGGACGTGGTCTTCGCGACGCGCGAGCCCGGGCAGAAGGGCATGAAAGAGCTGAGCAGCCTCATCGAGTACGGGGCGAGCCCGCGCGCCTCGATCGCGCTGGCGCTGGCGGCGCGCGCGCACGCCTTCCTGCGCCACCGGGGCTACGTCACGCCGGAGGACGTGAAGGCGATCGGCCCCGACGTGCTCCGGCACCGGGTCGTCCTGACCTACGAGGCGGAGGCCGAGGAGGTCACGTCCGAGCAGATCGTCCGGCGCGTGTTCGAGGTGGTCGAGGTGCCGTGATCAAGGCCTCCGGCTCGAAGAACCCGCTGCCGCCGGAGCTCCTGAAGCAGCTCCGGCGCATCGAGATCCGGACGCAACGGCTCGCCAACGAGCAGCTCTCCGGGACGTACTCGTCCGTCTTCAAGGGGCAAGGGCTGTCGTTCCGCGAGGTGCGCGCCTACCTGCCCGGCGACGACGTGCGCTGGATCGACTGGAACGTCTCGGCCCGCATGAGCGAGCCGTTCGTGAAGGTGTTCGTCGAGGAGCGGGAGATGACCGTCATGCTGGTCGTCGACGCCTCGCAGAGCGAGCAGTTCGGCACGCGGCGCGCGTCGAAGGCGCGCGTCGCCGCCGAGATCGCCGCGCTCTGCTCCTTCAGCGCCATCAAGAACAACGATCGCGTGGGCCTCGTGCTCGCGACCGAGGCCATCGAGAAGCTCGTCCCGCCGAAGAAGGGGGACAAACACGTGATGCGCGTCATCCGGGAGATCCTCGGGCACGAGCCGAAGTACACGGGGACGAACCTGAAGCTCGCGCTCGAGACGCTGGTGAAGGTCGCCAAGCGGAGGAGCGTGGCCTTCGTGATCAGCGACTTCTTCGCCTCCGGCTTCGAGCGCTCGCTCTCGCTCGCGAGCGCCAAGCACGACGTGATCCCGGTGATGCTCGTCGACCCGCGCGACGAGGAGCTGCCCGACGTGGGGCTCGCGACGTTCGAGGACCTGGAGACCGGCGAAGAGGTCGTGGTGGACACCGGCGACCGGGCGGTGCGCGACCACTACCGCGCCGCCATGCGCAAGCTCCGGAGCGACCGCGACAAGCTGTTCAAGAAGCTCGCGCTCGACGCCGTGGTGGTGAAGACCGGCGAGAGCTTCGTGAGCCCGCTGCGCGACCTGTTCGCCAAGCGGGCGCGGAGGCTCAGGCGATGAGGGCGCGTCGCTCGGCGGTCCACGCCGCGCGCGGCGCGAGCCCGCTCGCGTGGGCCGCGCTGGCGGCGGCGCTCGCGTGCGCGTCGCCGGCACGATCGCAGCCGGACGCCGGCGGCGCCGGAGGGCCGGCGGCGGACGACGCCCCGCCTCCGCCGCCGGCCCCGGCGCCGGCAGCCGCGGCGCCGGCAGCCACGGGGCGCGGCGAGAGCGTGTGGGCCTCGTGCGCGGAGCACGTGCCGCCCGGCGCGACGCGCCCCCGGATCGAGGAGACGTTCCCGAGGAACGGGTTCAGCGGGTACGCGGCCCACCTCGAGATCACGGTCACGCACGGCAAGGGCGAGACGGTGCTGCCGGAGGGCTTCAAGGTCCAGGGCGACAGCGACGCCGCGCGCGCGATCCAGAAGGCGGGGTTCGTCCTGCCGGAGGCCGACGCGGGCGCGGGGCCGACCAGCACGACGACGGCGACCGACACGGGCGCCACGACCAGGCTCGTCATCCCGTTCGTCCCGCTGCCCAAGGAGCCGGGGAGGAGCGCCCTCCTGCTGCCGCCGGTGCCGATCGCCGTGTCCCGCGCGAGCGGGGAGCTCGTCACCGTCTGCACCCGGCCGCACGAGATCGTGATCGAGGACCCGATCGCCAACGAGCGGGACCCCAAGGTCAAGCCGAACCCGCCGCCTCGGCCGCAGCGCGAGGAGTGGGTGCTCGCGAAGCAGCTCACGGCCGGCATCCTCATCGGCGCGGCGCTCGGGCTACTCGTGGCGTGGCTGGTGCGGCGCTGGCTGCGCCGGCCCCGCGTGGTGGCCGCGCCGCCGCCCAAGCTGCCGTGGATCGCCGCGCTCGAGGAGCTCGAGGCGCTCCGGCGCTCCGACCTGCTCGGCGAGGGGCGGACCGGCGAGTACTTCGACCGCGTGAGCGACTGCGTGCGCAAGTACCTCGGCGCGCGGTACGGCTTCGACGGCCTCGAGACGACGAGCGACGAGATGCGGGACCTGCTCGCGCGGGTGCGCCCGCCCGTGCCGGTGCTGCCGCAGATCGCGCGGTTCCTCGCCGACTGCGACCTCGTGAAGTTCGCGCGCCTCCAGCCGAGCGAGGCCGACTGCCTCACGGCGCTCGACGACGGAGAGAACATCGTGCACCGCACGACCCCGCCGGCGGCGCGGCCCGGCGACGGCGCCGGCCCCCGGAGCTCACCCGCCGGCGGGCAGCAGCCGCCCGCTCGCCCGTCCCGGGCGCCGGAGGAGGCGCCTTGAGCCGCACGAAGCGCGCAGCGCTCGCCCTCATCGCGACGCTCGTCGTCGCCGCGCTCGCCTGCGTGTACCCCTACTTCGCCCGCCGCGACGCCTGGTCCTCGGCGAGCTGGCAGAACCCGTGGTTCTTGCTCGCGCTCATCGCGGTGCCCGTCGTCTGGTACTGGGGCATCTTCGCGGAGGACGCGCGCAGGCCGCGGCTCCGGCTCGGCACGGTCGCGCCGCTCGCGCGCGGGCCGCGCGGCCTGCGCAGCCACCTGCGCGACGTGCCGGGCGTGCTGCGCGCCGTGGCGCTCGCGCTGCTCGTCCTCGCGATGGGGCGGCCGGTCAGCGTGCTCCGCGAGCAGCGCTCGGACGACAAGGGCATCGACATCGTCGTGGCGCTCGACCTGTCGGGCTCGATGCGCGCGATCCTCGACGCGCGGGCGAGCGACCTGCCCGGCCAGCCGAAGCTGCCGCGCGGCAAGCGGCTGACCCGGCTCGACACGGCCAAGCTCGTCCTCCAGGACTTCATCAGCCGCAGGAGGACCGATCGCCTCGGCGTCGTCGTCTTCGGCAAGGCCGCCTACGTGCTGTCGCCGCCGACGCTCGACTACCACCTGCTGACGCAGATGGTCTCGCAGATGACGCTCAACGTGATCGACGGCAGCGCGACGGCGATCGGCGACGCGCTCGGCACCGCGGTCGCCCGCCTGCGCAGGAGCGACGCGCAGTCGAAGGTCGTCATCCTCCTGACCGACGGCGACTCCAACGCCGGGGCCATCTCCCCCGAGTACGCGACCCACCTCGCGACCTCGCTCGGCGCGAAGGTCTACACGATCCAGATCGGCACCGACGACGAGGTCGAGGTCGAGGACGGCATCGATCTCTTCGGGCAGCCGCGCTACGTGCGCCACCGCTTCCCGGTGAACCCCGCGCTGCTCCAGGAGATCGCGCAGAAGACCGGCGGCGCGTCGTACGTGGCGACCGACGCGAAGGCGCTCGCGGACAGCATGCACGACGTGCTCGACCGGCTGGAGAAGACCCGCTTCGAGGCGTCGAGCGCCGCGTACGAGGATCTCTTCCCGTTCCTGCTCCTGCCCGGGGTGTTCCTGATCGGGCTCGACGCGCTCCTGCGCGCCTGGCTGCTCCGGAGGTTCCCGTGAACTTTGCGGCCCCCTGGTTCCTGCTCGGGACGGCGTTCGCCGCGCTGATCGGCCTCCTGCTCATCCTGGGCGGCTTCGGCGTGGCGCGCGCCATCAAGCGCTTCGGCGACGAGGATCGCGTGAAGGCGCTCACGACCGCCGATCCAGCGAAGCGCCGCGCCTGGAAGGGCGTGCTGCTCGTGCTCGCGACGGCGCTCGCGTTCGTGGCCGCGGCGCGCCCCCAGTACGGCAAAGGCACGCGGCTCGTGCCGGCGACCAACGTCGACGTGGTGGTCGTGCTCGACTACTCGAAGAGCATGTACGCGCGCGACGTCGAGCCGTCCCGCATCTTCCGGGCGAAGGTCGAGGTCGCCCGCCTCATCAAGGATCTCGAGGGCGCGCGCTTCGGCGCGGTCGCGTTCGCCGGCGAGCCGATGGGCTTCCCGCTGACCGCCGACGGCGCGGCGATCGCGCAGTTCTTCCGCCAGCTCGACCCGAACGACATGCCGATCGGCGGCACGGCGATCGCGCGCGCGCTCGACCAGGCGAACGAGCTCCTGAAGCGCGACCCGAAGTCCGCCGAGCACAAGCGGATCATCCTGCTCGTCACGGACGGCGAGGACCTCGAGGGCTACCCGCTGAGCGTCGCCCAGGCGATCGGCGCCCAGGGCACGACGATCCACGTCGTTCAGATCGGCGGGCGCACGCCGGAGCCGATCCCGGAGATCGGCCAGGACGGCCGCATCGTCGGGTGGCGGACGGATCGCCAGGGCAAGCCGCTCACGACGGAGCTGTCGCTGTCGGGCGAGCAGCAGCTCGCGTCGATCGCGCAGGCGACGCCGGGCGGGCAGATCATCCGCGCGGAGAAGGGGACCACGGGCATCGAGACGATCGCCGCGGAGCTCCGGCGGCAGATGAAGAGCGAGCTCTCGGAGCGGGTCGAGACGGTCTACGCGGACGTCTACTTCTACCCGCTCGGCCTCGCGATCCTGCTCCTCATCGCCGAGGTGTTCCTCAAGGACGCTCCGCGCCGTCGCTTCGTGGCGACGCGCCCCGAGGCCGCGCCGAAGCGCGCCGCGTTGCTGAAGGGGCGCCCGCTCGGCGCGGACCTCGCGGCGGGAGCGGGGCAGGCGCCTCGGGGGAACGCGGGAGGGCCGCATGCCGCGTCGTGATCGCAAGCGCGTGGATCTCGCCGGGTTCTTCGCGCGCCGCGGGCGGTGGATCGCGATCGGGCTCGCCGCCGCGTGCCTCACCGGGGCCGCGTTCTCTGCGGCGACCGGGTGCAGCGGGTGGGATCCGACGTCCCCGTTCGAGCGGAACGCGCCGGCGGTCGACCAGGCGATCCGCGATCTCGACGCGGGCAACCTCGAGTCCGCCGAGCAGGCCCTCGCGAGCTACCTGGGGACGGGCCCGTGCAGCGACGCCGGCATCGGGCTGCCGGACTCCGTGCGCCAGAAGCCGAACGGCTCGTTCGATCTCGGGCTGACGCTGTTCCACCTGGCCGAGCGCTACGGTCATCGGTTCGGCGACGAGGAGCTCGCGGACGGCGGGCCGGAGCAGGAGCAGCGCGACGCGCTGCGCGGGATCGAGATCGACTGCGCGCTGATCCTCCTGAAGGCGATCGGGGCCGATCCGAGCGTGCCGGCCGATCTGCGCGCGCGGGCCCGCTACCTCTCGGGCAATCTTGAGTTCTTGCGGCGCAAGTACGAGGACGCCGTGACGTATTACGACCAGGCGCTGGCCATCATCCCCGGCGTCCTCGAGGAGGCCGGCGGCGACGGCGTCGGCCGAGACGCGGCCTGGAACCGGGCGATCGCCCTGCGGCGCATCGAGGACCAGAAGGACGCCGCGCCGCCGGACGCCGAGCCCGATGCGCCGCCGGACGCCGAGCCCGATGCGCCGCCGGACGCCGAGCCCGACGCCGAGCCCGATGCGGGCGACGACGGCGGCGACCAGGACGCGGGCGACGACGGCGGAGAGCCTGACGCGGGCGACGACGGCGACGGCGGTGACCAGGACGCGGGCAACGACGGCGGCGATCAGGATCAGAGCCCTGACGCTGGCCCGCAGGACCAGACGCCCGACGCCGGCTCACCCGAGCAGCCCGAGCCGCCGCGCGAGCAGCCCCAGGAGCCGCCGCAGACCGGTCGGCAGGACGATCGCATCCTCGACCAGCTCGAGGAGGCGCCGACGTACCAGGAGCAGGAAGCGAAGAACAAGGCCGGTATGCGGCGCGGCCGCGGCATGGAGGACAAGTGACGCGCCCGCTCGCGCTCGCCCCCCCGCGCCTCGCGCCGCTCGCGACCGCGCTGCTCGTGGCGTTGCTCGCGTTGATCGCCCCGCTCCGCGCGCGCGCGCAGCAGCAGCCGGAGCTCTCGGCGCGCGCGAGCTCCACCGACGTCGAGGTCGGCGAGCCGTTCACGGTCGAGGTGAAGGCGCTCGTCGAGCGCGGCGCCGGCATGCCCTCCGATCCGGAGCTGCGTGTCCCGCCCGACCTCTCCATCGTCTCCGGCCCGAGCATCGGGACGCAGATGAAGACCCAGCTCGGGGGCGGCGTCATGATCACGCAGCTGGGCATCAGCGCGACGTGGCAGATCGTCGCGAACAAGCCCGGCCGCTACACCATCCCGGGGCCGACGATCTCGTGGAACGGCAGGCGGCTGCCGGCGGCTCCGATCATGATCAAGGTCACGCCGGCGAGCGGGCGGCCTCGCCGGCCGAACAACCCGTTCCTGTTGCCCGGCGGCCCGCTGCAGGGCTTTCCGTGGCCGTTCGGCGGCTCGGGCGGCCTCTTCGACGACGAGCCGCCCCAGGACGAGCCCGAGCCCGAGGCGACAGAGCTGGCGATGCCGCGCGAGCCGGACCCGGTGGTGTTCCTGCGCGCCATCCCCGACAAGACGGCCGCGGTGGTCGGCGAGCAGGTCACGGTCTCGTTCTACCTGTACTTCCGCGAGAACGCCGAGATGACCGAGCCGCGCGCGGCGCCCGCCGCGGACTTCCTCCGCCACCCGCTCCTCGAGGACCCCCGCAACGAGCGCCCCGTGTACACGCGGGTCGGCGGGCACCGTTACGCGGCCCGCCTCGTCGACAAGCTGGCGCTGTTCCCGCTGAAGACGGGCGAGCTGCACACGGGCAGCATGCAGACGCGCATCAGCGGGCGCCGGATCGGCGCGCGCGTGCTGCGCGAATCGAACGACGTCGTCGTCAAGGTCACGGAGCCGCCGCTCGCCGGCCGCCCGTCCGGCTATGTCGTCGGCGACGTCGGTCAGTTCACGCTCAAGGCGACGGTGCAGCCGCGCCAGATCGAGCAGGGCGGCTCGGTGGCCGTGACCGTGCAGGTCGCGGGCACCGGCAACTTCCCCCAGTCGCTCCGGGTGCCGGAGCGGACCGGGCTCGAGTGGCTCGACCCGGAGAAGCGCGACGCGATCGAGCCGCGCGGCGGCGCGATCGGCGGCACCCGATCGTTCGGCTACGTCGTCCGGATCCAGGAGAGCGGCGCGGTCGATCTCGGGAAGATCGAGCTCCCCTACTGGGATCCGGCGCAGAAGCGCTATGTGGTCGAGCGCGCCGAGCTCGGCGTCGTCCAGGTGACCCCGGTGGCTCCTCCGGCGCCGTCCGGGCCTCCGTCCAGGGCGCCTCGCGCCGAGGGCGACGGCGCTGGCCGGGGCGAGCCGTTCGCCGGCATGCCGGGGCTCCGCGCGTCGCTCGGCCCGCACGCCCCGCCCGCGACGCTGCCCCTCGACGGCGCGCCGTTCTGGCTGCTCCTGGCCGCGCCGCCGCTCGTCGTGACGCTGTTCGGCGCGGGCGATCGGCTCCTGCGCCGGGCCCGCGATCGCCGCGCGGCGGGCGCGACCTCGCCCGCCCGGCTCGCGGCGATCGCCCAGCGCGAGGCGGAGGAGGCGGCCGCGCAGGGGGATCTCGGGGCGACGGCCGCGGCGATCGAGCGCGCGGTGCACCGGGCGATCGAGTCCGCGACGGGCCTCCGCTCGCGCGGCGTCCTGCTCGCGGAGCTCCCGGGCGAGCTCGGCCGGCGCGGCGTCCCCGGGCCGCTCTCGTCGCGCGCTTGCGAGGCGCTGGCCGCGTGCGAGGCGATCCGGTTCGAACCGACCGCGCAGGACGGCGGCGGCGCCGCCGCCGCGGCGCTCGTCGAGCAGAGCCGCGCCGTCGTGACCGAGCTCTCGCGATGGAAGCCCGCATGAACGGCCGCCGCAGGCGCCTCCTCGCCGGCGCGCTCCTCCTCGCCGGAAGCCTCGCGTCGGCGCTGCCGTCGAGCGAGGCGCGCGCGCAGCCGGCGGAGCCCCCGGAGGCGCTGTTCCAGGAGGGCACGGCCGCGCTCGGCCGCGGCGAGTACGGCGCGGCGATCGACACGTTCGAGCTGCTCGCCGACCGCGGCTTCGTGCACCCGGACGCGAGCTATAACCGCGGGCTCGCCTACGTCACGCGCGTGCGCGAGGGCGCGGATCGCCCGGGAGACCTCGGCCGGGCGGCGGCCGCGTTCGAGGAGGCGCTGCGGCTCCGCCCGGGCGACCCCGACGCCGATCGCGCGCTGGATCTCGTGCGCGCCGAGATCACCCGCCGGCGCTCGCGCCGCGCCACGGATGCGGTCGACGTGCGCCCGACGCTCGGCCGGGTCATCGTCGGCCTCGCCTCGGAGCGCACCTGGGCGGCGGCCGCGCTCCTCGCGTCGCTGCTCCTCGCCCTGGGCGTGGTCCTGCGGCGCCGCCCTGCCGGTCCCGCGCACGTCGCGGGCAGCGTCCTTGCGCCGACGGCGCTCGTCGCGCTGCTCGCGCTGGTGCCGCTCACCTATGCGGCGCGGCACCTCCGCCTCACGACCCGGGCTGGCGTCGTGGTGGTCCCCGAGGTCCGGCTCCTCGACGAGGACGGGCGCGCGCTGCCCCGCGCGGAGCAGAGCGCGATCCCCGAGGGTGCGTCGGTCGAGGTCGGCAGGAGATCGGGCGGGCTCGCTGAGGTCCGCTGGGGCGCCACGGAGGGCTGGGCTCCGGCGTCGAGCATCCGGTTGCTCGCTCCATGAGCCGCGCCATCGTGTGCTAGGTTGTCCGCGTGTGGGTACGCCGCGCAGCCATTCGCCCCGTCCCCTCGTACGCTCAGGTGCCGGCGCGCGTCCTGTCCGAGATCGAGGATCAGCTCGCCGAGGATGACGACGACTCGCGCAAGCAGCTCGACGACGCGTTCACGCGCTTCGAGCAGACGCAGCCTGCGCTCGCGGACCGGATCTCCTCGGTGCTGTCCGGCCCGCTCGACGAGACGGCGCTCGCCCTCGGCTATTTCCTGACGCTGGCGATCTGGCTCGCCTTCGACGAGCTGTTCGGTCAGGACCTCGACGAGGTCACCGAGACGGCGCTCACGGGCGTCGAGGAGTCGCTGAACCTGGACGAGCAGATCCGCCTTCACGATCCTGCCGAGGCGGTCGACTCGGACGACGTCATCGCGATGGAGCAGCCCGACGTCCTCGCCTTCGTGCAGGAGCACCTCGACGCGGCGCTCGAGGCGAACGCGCACGAGGTCGACGTCGACGACGTCCACGCGATCTACCGGGTGGTGCTGATCGAGGTCCTTGCGCTGAGCTACGCCGTCCGCCCGCCCTCGAACTGGGTAGCGCTGACGACCGAGTTCACCGCATAACGCGTTCCCCCCGTCCCGCGACCACCGCCCTTAACGTGCGGAGAAGGTGGCCAGGAAGGCTGGCATCTCGGCGCTGCGGCCGTCCTCGAGGAGGACGGTTCGGCGCGGGGCGTTGATCGCGTCGAGCACGGCGACGAGCTCACGGAACGGCGTCTTGTTGTCGCTGTGGAGCACGGCCTGGTCGGCGCGGCGGTCGCTCGGGGCGCGGTGCTCGCCGCTCCGCTCCCACTCGCGCTGGATGGCATCGCCGAGCTCTCTGTAACGGATCGCGGTGGCTCCCGCCCCGCCGATCTCGACAGGACGTTTGGGGACGCTCACCTCGCTCAGGACGGTCGCGCCCTGCTTCCACACGAGGTTGAACCGGTCCTCGCCGACATGGACGTGCATCGTCCTGAGAGGCTCCTTCTGGCACTCCTCCCCACACCCCGCGGCGGCAGGCACCTCCGCGCTGGTCTTGAGCCGCGAGTTCGTGACCCACACCGCCGTGATCAGCAGGAAGGCGATGGTCACCATCAGCAGATCGATGAACGGAATCATGTTGATCTCGCTGTTTCGCGCCCGCCTCTCGCCACCTCCCACGTCGACGCCCGCCATGGCTGCCTCCTTGTGTGCTCGTGTTGTCGTCGCGCACTCGCCAGCTCCGCGGCCGCGCTGCGATAGGACGACAGAGCGCGGCGCGCGCCGGATGTTCCTGGAAAGCACCAACGTCCTCTCCCCCCGCCACCGGTGAACCGCTCGCGCGCGTGGGCCGCGCCGGCGATCCCGATGAGGGCAGAGCGCGACGCGCGATCCCTCGGGCGGCCCACGCTCCGCATCGTCCACTATTTCGGAGGCGCTTCGAGCCGCCCAGTCAAGAACGACGCAACGCGTCGTTACCAAGCAGCCTCATCATCGGACGCCCTGAACATGGAAAGGGCGGACGAAAAGCTCGATTTCTTCGGCGGAAGCGAAGATGCGGCAGCCTTGCGCCGCGGACGAGAGGGCGTCGTGCCGTCCTCGGGTCAACGCAGCGTACCGCCCCTCGTGCGTCATGGCCGAGCTGTCTCTTGACAGACAATCCGTTATAACGGATGATGTGCCTACGGGTTGGAGGTGAAGCGGATGCGCCCCCAGAGTGCTCAAGTGATCGACCTCGAGGAATACCGGCAGCAGCGGAGGGCGGCTCGGAACAAGCATGTTCCCGAGAGCGACAGGCCGATGCCATCGGGAAGCTCTTTGACCATGCCGGTCGTCCTCTGGTGGTTCCCGATCTTCACGTGGATGCCCATCTGGCAGGTGCGATGAAATCCGTCCGTCAGAACACGCCACGGAGCTCACCCGGGCTGATCTCCGGTGATGGGCTCGGCGCGTCGTTGCCCGTGGAGGGCTATCAGAACGGCGTGCAAGCGTCCGCCGCATCGACGAGGAACCCCGCTTCGCCTGCTGGACCGCGCTCGCACCGCAGGCCGGAGAGCTTCGCTGGCCCCGCGAGATCGTACTCCAGCCGCACCAACGGAACCAACGGAGAAGCGCCGCAGCGGGACGTGGACGAGGCGTCTGGAGACGCCTGGGCCTACGAGATGGCGCCGCAGGACGCCTCCTCGGCGCTCACTGGCATCGTCGGGGCCAACCTGCGTCGCCTCCGGACCAAGCGTGGGCTCTCCCTCGAGCGGCTGGCGAAGGCGTCTGGCGTGAGCCGGGCGATGCTCAGCCAGATCGAGCTCGGCCAGAGCACGCCGACGATCAACGTGCTCTGGAAGATCGCGCGGGCGCTCGGCGTGCCCTTCTCGGCGCTGATCAGCGACCAGTCGCTCGGCGGCACATCGCTCATCCTGGCCGCGCGCGCCAAGGTGTTGACGTCGCATGACGGCTCGTTCACGTCCCGCGCGCTGTTCCCGTTCGACGTGCCGAGGACCGTCGAGTTCTACGAGATCACGCTCGCGCCCCTCGCCACCGAACACGCGGATCCTCACCCGCCGGGCACCGTGGAGAACCTCGTGGTGACCGCCGGGACGCTGGAGATGGTCGTCGGCGCCGAGCGCCATGTGCTCGCGACCGGCGACGCGATCATGTTCGACGCCGACGTGCCCCATCAGTACAGGAACCCGACCGATCAGCAGGTCATCCTGTACCTGGTGATGACGTACATCGAGAAGACGGGCTGATCGGGGCGCCCACCGCTGACCGACGCCGGCCAGGCATCACGCCGGGACGTCACGCGCCCGTCCGCGCTATCATCGCGCCGCCTCGTCCCGGGCAGCCTGGCCCCCGCCGCATGTCCCAGCCCCCTCCCGCGCCCGCGTTCGCCGAGATGACCGTCGGCGCGCACCGCCTCGCGCTCCTCAAGGACGGCGCGCAGACCTACCCGGCCATGCTCGAGGCCATCGCCCGCGCGCGGCGCACGATCTGCCTCGAGACGTACATCCTCCGGGTCGATCGGACCGGCCAGCGCTTCGCCGAGGCGCTCATGGAGCGGGCGGCTGCCGGCGTCGAGGTGAACGTCCTCTTCGACGCCTGGGGCTCCTCCGTCTCGTCGTCCTTCCTCGACGGGCTCCGCCGCGCCGGCGTCCGGCCCCACGCCTTCCGCCCCCTCGACCTCTCCGCCCCGCTCGGCAAGGTCGCCCGCCGCGACCACCGCAAGGCGCTCATCGTCGACGGTGCGATCGCCTTCACGGGCGGCCTCAACCTCTCCGACGACTACGCGGCTCTGAAGGACGGCGGCGCCGACTGGCGCGATACCCATCTCCGCATCGAGGGCCCCGCCGCCGCCGAGCTCCAGTACTTCTTCTTGCGCACGTGGCAGCGCACGGGCGGCGCCCCCATCGACGACGAGCGCTACGGCTACGCCGAGCGCAGGCCCGATCCCGCCGTCCAGATCATCAGCAACGACCTCCCCCGCCGCAGGCACCGCCACGGCATCCGCGACGCCTACCGGCACGCCATCGAGCGCGCCCGGCGCAGGATCTTCATCACCAACGCGTACTTCCTGCCGCCGCTCCGGATCATCCACGCGCTCTCCGCCGCGGCCCGCCGCGGCGTCGACGTCAGGATCATGGTCGCCGGCACCACCGACGTGCCCGCGGTCCTGCTCGCGTCGCGCGCGATCTACGGCCACCTCCTCGACGCCGGCGCCCGCATGTTCGAGTGGCGCGGCCGCGTCCTTCACGCCAAGACCGCGGTCATCGACGGCCTCTGGTCCACCGTCGGCTCCACCAACCTCGACAGCCAGTCGCTCCGCATGAACCTCGAGGTGAACGCCGTCGTCTCGCACCGCGGGTTCGCGGGCGCGATGGAGCGGATGTTCGCCGACGACCTCGCCCACTGCCACGAGATCACCGCCGCGCGCTGGGCCGAGCGCCCCCTCTGGGAGCGGGCCGCCTCGTGGACGGCCTACCTCGCGCGCGACTGGCTCTGATCCCGCGCGGTCCGCCGCGCTCGACCGGGGGTGCTACCGTTCCGGCATGTCCGACTTCCGCCGCTTCCGCGGCACCGAACGCTACCTCACGAGCGAGGCGCTCGAGGCCGCCGTCAACTGCGCGCTGGTCCTGGAGCGGCCGCTCCTCGTCAAGGGAGAGCCCGGCACGGGCAAGACGCTGCTCGCCGAGGCCATCGCGCGGAGCCTGTCGGCCGAGCTCATCCCCTGGCACGTCAAGAGCACCACGCGGGCCCAGGACGGGCTCTACGTCTACGACACCGTGCAGCGGCTCTACGACGCGCGCTTCGGCGACGGCGATGTCCGCGACATCCGCCGGTACATCAAGCTCGGCCCGCTCGGCAAGGCGTTCAACGCCCCGGCGCGCGTCGTGCTCCTCATCGACGAGGTCGACAAGGCGGACCTCGAGTTCCCGAACGATCTCCTCCACGAGCTCGATCGGATGCGCTTCCGCATCACCGAGACCGGCGACGAGATCGCCGCGCGGGAGCGGCCCGTCGTCATCATCACCAGCAACAACGAGAAGGAGCTGCCGGACGCGTTCCTGCGCCGCTGCGTCTTCCACTTCATCGATTTCCCGGAGCCCGAGCTCATGCGGGAGATCCTCCACGTCCACCACCCCGATCTCGATCGGGCGCTCGCCGACCAGGCGATGCAGGTCTTCTACGAGATCCGGAAGAACACCCGGATCCGGAAGCGCCCCTCGACGAGCGAGCTCATCGACTGGATCGCCGTCCTGCGGAGGGCGGGCGTGGGCGAGGTGAAGCTCGACAAGGCGCTGCCGTTCCTCGGCGCGCTGCTCAAGAAGGAGCAGGACCTTGTCGCGCTGGCCGATCAGCTGGCGGGCGGCAGGCGGTTCCGGTCGTAGCGATGTTCGTCGCGTTCCTCTACGAGCTCCGGGCCCGCAAGGTCCCGGTCGGCGCCCAGGAGGCCGTCGGCCTCGCGCGCGCGCTCGCCGCGGGCCTCCACGAGAGCTCTCTCGAGGGCTTCTACCACGTCGCGCGGGCGATGCTCGTCCACTCGGAGGCGCACCTCGACGACTTCGATCTGGCGTTCGCCCAGCACTTCCGCGGCGTGCACGTGGAGGCCAAGGCGGTGACGGAGGAGCTCCTCTCGTGGCTCCGGGATCCCATCAAGATGCGCGCCCTCTCCGACGAGGAGAGGGCGATGATCGAGGAGCTCGATCTGGAGGAGGTGCTCCGGCGGTTCGAGGAGCGCCTCCGCGAGCAGCGCGAGCGCCACGACGGGGGCAGCCGGTGGATCGGGACCGGCGGCACCTCGCCGTTCGGCCGCGGCGGCTTCCATCCGAGCGGCATCCAGGTCGGCGGCCCCGCGGGCGGGCGCAGCGGCGCCGTGCAGAACGCCGACGCCCGCCGCTACCGCCCCTACCGCAGCGATGTGACCCTCGACGTGCGCCAGATCGAGGTGGCGCTGCGCAAGCTGCGCGCCTTCGCGCGCGAGGGCGGCGATCGCGAGCTCGACATCGAGGCGACGATCGACGCGACGGCCAGGAACGCGGGCGAGATCGAGATCGTCACGAGGCCCCCGCGCCGGCCGAACACGCGCGTGATCCTGATGATGGACGTGGGCGGCTCGATGGATCCCAGCGCCGCGCTCGTGTCGCAGCTCTTCAGCGCGGCGAAGCGCGCGACGCACTGGAAGGAGCTGAGGAGCTACTACTTCCACAACTGCGTCTACGAGAGGGTCTTCAGGACCGAGGGGCTCCTCGACCCCGTCCCGGTGCGCGAGCTCCTCCGCGAGTGCGGCAAGCACCACAAGCTCGTGATGGTCGGAGACGCCTCGATGGCGCCCTACGAGCTGCTCGGCTCGTCGGGCTCCGGCGGCGGCGCGGGCTCCTCGTTCGATCCCGACGCGCGGCTGCCCGGCGTCGCCTGGCTGATGATGCTGCGCGACCATTTCGACCGCGCCGTGTGGCTGAACCCGGACGGGATCGGCCCCTACCCCCACCCGACCGTCGACGCGATCAAGAGCATCTTCCCGATGTTCGCGCTCACGCTGGAGGGCCTGGGAGAGGCGATCGCCGAGCTCGTCCGCGGCCGCGGCCGCGCCTGAGCCGTGCGGCGCGCGGGCCCGGGTCAACGGCCCGCGCGGCCGAACACCTCCGCCGTGGCCGACGCGACGAGGGCGCGATCGAGCCAGCGGTCGAGCTCGCGCTCGCTCCTGCACGACGAGATCTTCGCCGCGGCCGCCTTCGTGAGCCGCAATCCTCGCCGCGCGAGGACACGCCTCAGCGCGTCGCGCTTGCCCTCGAGGATCCCCTCCTCGCGCCCCGCTTCGCGGCCTTCCTCGCGCCCCTCTTCGCGGCCTTCCTCGCGCCCCTTCTCGCGGCCTTCCTCGCGCCCTGCATCGAGCACGGCGTCGAGATCCTCGTATCCGCGCCGCTGGAGGAGGTTGGTCAGCGTGCTCTTCTCCGCCGCGCTGCGGTCATAAAGCGCCTCGACCCGGACCGCGTTCTTCAGGATGCCCGGCGCGCTCAGCAGCTCCCCGGGGAGCGCGACGCGCACCTTCCGGCGCGGCTCGTGCACCTCGACCCGCCGTGGACCGGTGAGGCGCACCACCCACAGGAGCTTCGTACCGGCCGCGAGCAGGTCGGCGATCTTCTCCTTCAGCGCCTCCTCGTCCTGCCCCACGTCGGCGTACTCGATCGCGAGCTCCGGCACGCCCTTCACCCAGCCCGGCCTGTCGGGGACGTTCCCCACCGCGACGTCCGGCGCGCGGAGGGTGCCCGGTTCCGGGGAGTATCCCGTGTCCACGCCCACCTCCTTGACCGCCGGGTCCCACCCCACGACCGAGCTGCCCAGGTGGTTCGGCCCCGAGGCACGCCCCCCCGTGGGGGCGCAGTAGACGGGGTGGCCGTTCGACAGCTCGTACGGATCCCCCGCGCGGAGGTGCTCCGCGCGGAAAGGGCCGCGCTCCGCCGTCCGGTGCTTCACCTGCATGAGAGGACGATAGCACGCCGGGGATGCGCCCCGGGGAGCGCGCCGCGCTGCGCGCCCGTCACGCGTTCGGCAACCACATGCGGAACGCCGCGCCCCCGCACCGGCCCGCCGTCGCGGTGATCTCACCGCCGTGCGCCTCGACGATGACCCGGCTCAGCGCGAGGCCGAGGCCGGTCCCCTTCACCTTGGCGGTCACGAGCGGCTCGAAGAGGTGGTCGGCCACGCACGGAGGAACGCCAGGGCCGTTGTCCTCGATCTCGAGGTGCGTGCGCTCGTCGCCCCTCCACGCCCGCGTGACGATCACGCCGCCGGGCCCCTCGTCGAACGCCTCGATCGCGTTGAGGTAGAGGTTCGAGAAGACGCGCTCGAGCAGGATCGGGTCGCACAGGAGCGTGAGGTCGGCCGGCGCGACGGCGACCTCGAACCGGACGGCCGTGGGCAGCACCAGCGCGTGCCGCGCGCCCTCGATGAGCCGGCCGAGGTGCGCCGGCTCGCGCCGCAGCGGCTCGCCGCGCGCCAGCCCGAGGACGCTGCCGATGACCTCGTGCGCCTTGCGGATCTCGCACGTCACCCGGTCGAGGTGGCGCAGCAGGCGAGGCCGATCGTCGAGGTCGCGCTGCGCCAGGTAGAGCGACGACTCCGCGACCGCGAGGGCGTTGCGCAGCTCGTGGGCGACGCTCGCGCCGACCGCCCCCGCCGCGGCCAGGCGCGCCGCGCAGCACGCCGCCTCGTGAGCCTCCTTTTCCATAAAGCAAAGCGCAGCGTAGCCGATCCCCGAGCGATCGCCCGCGCGCGCTCCGCGCCTCGTGCACCGCGCCCCGTCACCGCCGCCGGGAGGATCTTTACGACACGACCGTCCCGGGCTGGCTCACTCGGCGTCCGCGGCGAGCGGGAGGGCCGGTGTTCGCTCCGGAGTCGGCTTGACGCGGCGCGCCCGCTCGAGATCGAAGAGCGAGAAGCGCTCGCCCGCTGCGGAGCCCGCCGGCGAGGTACGGCCGAACAGCTGAAGCCGCACGGCGCGGTGCGGCGGCGGCGTGATCGCGCCCGGCGCCTCCCCCGGCTCTCCCGTGATCACCGCCGCGACCTCGGACGACTTCACCGCACCCGAGCCGCGGATGTCGACCTCGACCTCGAGGGCGACGAGATCGCCGACGAGCCCGGCGCGCGCGAGCGCCGCGTGGACCTCGGGCCCGCCGACCTCGGCCCGCACGAGGTACTGGCGCACGTCGACCATCTTGGCGAGCCGGTCGATCTCCCGGCGGATCGGGAGCGACGCGGCCGAGAGGGCGGCGCTGCAGCGGGCGGCGAGGAGCGCCTCCGCGTCGCCGCCGATCGCGGAGCGCGCGAAGGCGAGCGCGTAGCGCGCGCCGGCGATGAGCTTGCTCAGGGAAGGGTCCTCCGGGCCGAGCTTGACGGCGCCGCTGAACACGAGCCCGCGCGGGCTCGCGGCCGACATCGCGGCGACGAGCGCGTCGAGCGCGGCGGGATCGAGATCGCGCTCGAGGCGAAGGTCGACGTACTCGTCGAGGCTGATCACGCCGAGCGAGAGCGCCGGCGAGAAGGTCATGTCGGGCTTCGGGTGGAAGCCCGCGGTGTAGGTCATCGGCGCGCCGACGCGCCGGAGCACGCGGGGCAGCTCGCGCACGACGTCGAGGTGGCCGAGCAGCGCCATCGGCCCGGCCTTCTCGAAGCGGAAGCGGTAGCGGAAGCCGCCGCGGCCCTTCGGCGCAGGCGCGCCGGAGGGACCCGCGGCGGCCACGGGCGGCGCGGCGCCTGCGTCGGTGAGCACCGGCAGCGAGCGCCGGTGGGCGCCGAGCCGATCGAGGAAGGTGAGCCGCTCCTCGCGCATCTGCGTCATGTCGCAGGCGACGCCGCAGTCGTAACAGACGAGCCGCCGCGCGTCGGCCCTGGCGTCGTCGAGGTTCGTGTGGTGGACGAACATGCCGGCGACCTTGCCGCACGGCGGGCTGAGGCGGCTCTGGAGCGCCTTCCTGTACTCCTTCGCGAGGAAGCCCTCCTCGAGGCCGACGTCGATGTGATCCCAGGGCAGCCGCGCCGTCACCGGGAGGGTGCCGAGGTACTTCTCGCGGTCGACGCCGACGTGCGTGAACGCCTCCTCCCACACCGCGAGATCGAGCTTGTCCTCCCACGAATCGAAGCGGGCGCCGCGCCGCCAGGCGCGCTCGAGCACGTCGGCGAGGGGGCGGTCGCCGCGGGCGAAGATGCCCTCGAGGACGCTGGCGTGGGCCTCGTGGGTCTTCAGCGTGACGGCGCGGTACGGCCGCACGGTGTCCTTGAGCAGCTGCTGCTTGCGCCCGACCTCGCCGAGCGTGTCCATCGCCGCCCACTGGAAGGGCGTGTGAGGCTTCGGCACGTGGGTCGAGACGCTGACCGTCACGTCGACCGGCTTGCCCTTGCCCGCAGCCCTCCTCCCGGCGCCGGCCGCGCGGGCGCCCGTCTCGACGATGCCGCGCACGTCCTCGTCGGTCTCGGTCGGCAGGCCGATCATGAAGTAGAGCTTCATCTTGCCCCAGCCCCGGCTGAACACGCGCTCGGCCGTCTCGAGGAGCTGCTCCTCCGTGACGTTCTTGTTCACGACGTCGCGCATCCGCTGGGAGCCCGCCTCCGGCGCGAAGGTGAGGCCGGTCGCGCGCACGCGCTTGAGCTCGTCGAGCAGGTCGGGCTCGAGCCCGTAGGCGCGCAGCGACGAGACGCCGAGCGAGATGCGCTCGGCGGTGAGGCGCTCGGTGACCTTCTTGATGAGCGGCGAGATGCACGAGACGTCGGCGGTCGACAGCGCCGTGAGCGAGACCTCGTCCTGGCCGGACCTCTGCACCGCGCGCATCACGGTGTCGACGATCTGCTCGGGATCGCGCTCGCGGACGGGCCGGTAGATCATGCCGGCCTGGCAGAAGCGGCAGCCCTCGGTGCAGCCGCGGGCGATCTCGATCGACATGCGGTCGAAGATGGCCTCGGGCCCGCCCGTGGGGCTCTCGTCGGGGAACGGGTACCTGTTCAGGTCGACGAGGGCGCGCTCGATCGGGAACGGGATCCCGGAGGCGAGCGGGCGGTCCACGACCTCGAAGCCGGTGTCGGGGTCGCGCCGGGTCGCGTAGAGCGAGGGCACGTAGACGGCGCCGAGGCGCGCGATCGCGACGAGCCGCTCGCGCCGCGGCACGCCCTCGCGCTTGAGCCGCGCCCACGCGAGGGCGACCTCGGTCGCCTTCTCCTCGCCGTCGCCGATGACGATGGCGTCGAGGAAGGGGGCGATCGGCTCGGGGTGGGTCGCCGTCGGGCCGCCCGCGATCACGATCGGGTCGTCCTCGCCGCGGTCCGCCGCGCGCAGCGGGACGCCGCCGAGGTGCAGCATCGTGAGGATGTTGGAGTACGTGAGCTCGAACTGCAGGGAGAAGCCCACGACGTCGAAGTCCCTGAGCGGGCGCGCGGACTCGAGGGACACGAGCGGCAGCCCGCGCTTCACGAGCTGGGCCTCCATGTCGACCCAGGGCGTGTAACAGCGCTCGGCCAGCGTGCGCGGGTCGTCGTTCAGCAGCTTGTAGAGGATCTTGAAGCCGAGGTGGCTCATCCCGATGTCGTAGACATCCGGGAATGCCAGGCAGACGCGCGCCTCGACCGACGCCCAGTCCTTCACGACCGAGCCGACCTCGCCGCCCGCGTAGCGCGCGGGCTTCTCGACCTGATCCAGGAAGGAGGCGTACGGGTGATCGGCGAGCAGGGGGAGGCTGTCCATGGCGCTTCGGCGCGTAGCATGGCCGGCCGGCGCCGGCACCCGCGGCTCGCTCGAGCCAGCTCGAGCCGCCGTCCGGGGCCGCAGGCCGGAGCGGCGCGGCGGCCTGCTTGGGCTATGCTCCCGACGTGCGCGAGCGTGATGCCCATCATGTGGAGATCGACAGGGCGCGGCACGTCGAGTACCGGGACCCCAGCGAGTTCGACCGGATCGCCTTCGCCATGCGCACGCTGGACCGCCTCCGGCCGAAGCGGATGACGGTGGCCGTCTACCCCGCGCTCGCCGCGATGCGCGTCGAGCGCGGGAGCAACCTGCAGCGCGGTGAGGGCGGCTCCTGGGCGATCGTCGGCATCCCGCCGCACGCGAGCCGCGAGCACATCGCCTACGCCCTCGCCGAGCTCGCCGGCGTCGAGTCGGTGCCCTACGCCGTACAGAGCCTCCTCGCCGCCGACAGGAACACCGACGCCTAGGCGCGCGCCGGAGCGCCGCTGCGCCGCAGCGCCGCTGCGCGGACATCGCCGCCGTCCCGAGATGAGCCGCGCGCGGCGGCGGGGTGGATGGTATTGCGCCCCGCACGAGGGAGAGCGACGCTGCCCTCCGTGCCTGCTCGGATCCGGCAACAGATCGCGCACCACCGCGCAGCGAAGGCGGTGTGGAGCGTCATCGTCAGCCTGGATCGCCACAACGGGCCGCGGGCCGCGAGCGCGATGGCCTTCGACGCGTTCCTCAGCCTCATCCCGCTCGCCGCCTTCGCCGGCTATGTGCTCAGCCGGATCCACCAGTGGTCGGATGTGGTGGTGCGGCCCATCCTGCAGGCGGCGCCCCCGGACGTCGCGAAGCTCGTCTCGGAGGAGCTCATCCGGCTCTCGCAGTCGTCGGCGGTCGCGCCGATCAGCATCACCGGCTTCCTCTGGATCACGTCCTCCGGGATCTCGACCGCCATGGGCGTGTTCGACACGATCTACAACACGCGCGAGCGCCCCTGGTACGTGCGCAGGGCGATCGCGGCGGCGTGCGTGATGGCCAGCCTGGCCGTGGTGCCCGTGGTCGCCGGCGTGGGCGTGCTGATCGGCTCGCTCTCCGGATCGACAGGCGCCCGCATCGTCGCCTTCGCCCTCCCCGGGGGCCTCGTCATCTGCATGGTGGCCGCCTTCTTCAGGATCTCGATCCAGCGCCCGAACATCGAGCGACGCCGGATCTTCCCGGGCGCGGTGCTCACGGTGGTGCTCTGGTCCGCCGTGTCGACCCTCTTCTCGCTCTACGTCGCCACGCTCGGCCGCTACGCCACGTTCTACGGGAGCCTCGCGACCGTCGCGATCTTCCTGTTCTGGCTGTGGCTCCTGGCGCTCGCGCTGCTCATCGGGGGCGAGCTGAACGCGCGCCTGGAGCGGGAGCGCGCCGGCGTGACGTCGATCCCGCCCCCCGGCAAGTGGAGCGCGCTCGAGCTCTCCAACCTGCCCGAGCTCTCCGACCTGCCCCAGAGCGTCACGCCGCTGCCCCAGAGCGTCACGCCGCTGCCCCAGAGCGTCACGCCGCTGCCCCAGAGCGTCACGCCGCTGCCCCTGAGCACCACCCTCCCCCAGGGCGCAGCGCTCCCCCGCGGGGCCGCGGCGCGGCTCGGCGACGCCCAGGGCGCGGGCAGCGCGGACGAGGACGAAGCGCGCGGCGCACCGAGCTCGCCGCGCGAGCACCAAGCCGCCGGGTAAGTCGAGGCGGCGAGAGGCCGACGCCCCCGGCGGCCGCGCGCTGAAGGACGGACGGTCGACGCCCGACGGTTCGGCTCGGCACGGGCGGTGAAAGCGCCGTCGCTCGTCCGCCACTCGGCGCTCACTCGGCGCGCATTCGCACGGTGGGTGCGCGCACTTCGCGCAGGGGCATGTCGAGGGCGGGCGTGAGGGGGAGCAGTCGAGCGTGCACGCGCACTACGGAGCGGGGGGTGACGGGGGCGGCGGCGACCGACGCGCCGCGCCTTTGCCGGGCGACGCCGGGCTGTACTTTCTGGGGGCGCTGCACGAGCTCGTCGCCGTCGGCCTGCACCGCCCCGCGCTCGAGGCGCTGTGCGCGGGGCAGCGCGACCTCGCGGAGCCGCCCATCGACCGCGCCTACCTGCTCAAGATCCTCGACGAGGAGATCTGCCGGCAGTTCGGGCATCCGCTCCGGCCGCTCATCGAGCTCGTGCTCAACGCCGCCGACGCGGCCCGCGCGCCGCAGCCCGTCGTCGACGTCGCCGTCACCGACGGGCGCGTCGAGGTCAGCGACGCCGGCGCCGGCATGGGGCTCCGGGCAATCCTCTCACGGCTGCTCATCCCGTTCGCGACGGACAAGCGGCCAGGGATCGATCTCGGCCGGTTCGGGGTCGGGTTCTTTTCCGTGCTCGGGCTGGGGCTCTCGGATCCGGAGAGCTTCAGCCTGCACGTCACCACCGGCGACGGCGTCGAGGGATGGGCGATCCGCGTCGTGGCCTGGCCCAGCGCGGGCGACGCGGGCAGCGCGCCTGCGAGCGCCTCGGAGGAGCCCGGGCAAGCCCGCGGCCGCGCGTCGCCCGAGCTCACCGCGGCCCTGATGTGCTCGGTGCGCCGGATCGCGCCGCTGCTCGGGACGCGCGTGCGCGTCACCTCGGCGCTGCTCGAGACGGCCACGGTCCGCGCGTACCTGCGCGACGCGCTCCACTTCTTCCCCGCGAGCCGCGCCCTCGTGCTGCTCGACGGCGCGGCCGTGAACGACGGCCGGCTGATCTCCGGCGGGCAGCTCATCCAGGAGCGGATCGCGGTCGCGCCAGAGGCCCCCGGCGCGGCCGCGCTGGAGGCGCGGACCCACCTCGGCGACGCGCTCCTCGCGCGCTTCCACGTCGGCGGGCGAGGGCTGCTCCCGAGCATCTCGGCGGCCACCTTCCATGCCGGGGTCAAGGTCGACGCCTGCCTCGCCCTCGCCGAGCTCGCGCTCATCGATTTCCCGGCCGCCGTGGAGCTGACCGAGGGGCGGGACGCGCTCAAGGTCGGGCCGGAGTTCACCGCGGTCGCGACGGCCTTCTACCGGCGCCTCATCGAGCTCGCGGCGGCGAGCGGCGAGGGCCGGCGCACGCGCGACAGGCTCGCCGAGATGGCCGCCCAGATCAGCGCGCTCATGCTGCAATCCGCGGGCTGGGACGAGGTCGCCCTCGATCTCGCGCGCGCCCTGCTCGGCCCTGGGCGCTGCATGGTGACCCCCGAGCGGCGCGAGGCGCTGCTCGGGTTCCTCGGGCCGAGCGTGGCCGAGCGGCTGTTCGTGCCGGAGAGCTTCTGGGCGGAGCGCGAGTGGCAGCCGCACCTGCCCGGCGAGCGCGAGCTGCTCGAGGACGAGCTCGAGATCGACGCGCCGGAGACGCTCTCGGCGCTGGCGCGGCGCCGCGGCGACCTCTCCGGGCTGCCGCTGCTCGTCGCGCGGGCGACGAGCCCGCACACGACGATGGTCGCCCTCTGCCGGAGCCGGCTCCAGCCGGACCGCGGCGCGGGCGCGGCGGCGCGCCGGGCGCCGGGCGCGCCGCCGCTCCCCGACGCGCCGGGGCGGCGGCCGGCGGGGCCGCTGCCGTGCCTCGGCACGCGCCGGCTCCTGCTCATCCGCGACGACAGCGCGGCCGTGCGGCGCCCCTCGGGCTGGAGCGACTGGTACGCGCTGCGGGCCGCCTTCGACCGGGCCTCCGGGGTGCGCGAGGCCGATCTCGAGCGCGATCTCATCGTCGGCGAACCCGTGGACGGGGCGGCCTTCGCGGCGCCCCGGCCCGGCGAAAGGACGTCTGGAGGCGAGCCATGACCCAGATCTCGTACGGGCTTTTCTCGGAGCTCCTGCTCGTGCGGATCCACGGGCGCGCCGAGGCCTACCTGCAGGCGAGCAGCGCGGAGCGCCTCGCGCTCGTCGCCGCCTGCCGCGGCGAGGCCACGGTGCCCGACCTCGCGCAGCGCATCCTCTCCCGCACCATCTACGCGCAGGCGTCGTCGCGGATCGGCCCGCTCCGCGAGCTGCTCCAGAACGCGCTCGACGCGTCGCCGCCCGGCGCCCGCATCGACGTCCGCTCGTCCGAGGACGGGCGCGAGATCTCGGTCACCGATCAAGGCCGCGGCATGAGCCGGACCGAGCTCCTCGCCGACCTGCTCGTGCCCTTCCGGAGCGGCAAGGCGGGCGAGCCCGACGCGATCGGCGAGCACGGGATCGGCTTCTTCTCCGTGCTCGAGATCGCGCCGTGGATCGAGGTGGTCACGGCGACGCCCTCGGGCGGGCACCGGCTGCTCGTCGCGCCGCTCGGCGGGGGGCCGCCCTACGAGGACTTCTCGTGGACGCTCCTGTCCCTGCCCCGCCCCCCGCCCGCGCCGTACGCGGACGGCGGCCGCGCGGGCGCCCCGGCGCGCCGAGTCGACGAGCGCGCCTCCGAGCCGCCCCGCCGCCCGGCGACGGGCACCTCGGTGAGGCTGTCGCTCGCGCAGCCGATCTCGCGGCCCGCGCTCGCCGCGGAGGTCACCGCGGCGGTGGGGCTTGTCGACGCGACCGTCGCGCGGATCTACGTGGACGGCGCGCTCGTCAACTCGGCGCGCGGGCGCCTCCGCCGCGCCGCGGAGGTGCCGCTCCGGCTCCCGCCGTCGGGCGAGCTCTGCGGCGCGGTCGAGCTGTTCGTGGGCCGGGGCGACGGCATCGAGCCGCAGCTCACGATCACCCAGAAGGGGCTCACGGTGACGGCGCGGATCGATCCGTTCCCTGGCCCCGAGCTCGGGCTTCACCGCGAGCTCGCGCGGGCGATCATGGCGGCGGGCTTCGGCCTGGTCGCGGAGCTGCCGCTCGGCGTGCCGCTCAACAAGGGCCGCTCGGCGGTCGCGGCGACCGCGTCCACGGCGGTCGAGGCGGCGCTCGTCGCGGCCTTCGAGCGGTTCGTCCTGCGCGACGCCCTGTACGACCGCGAGCTCCTGCGCGCGGTCGATCACCGCCTCTCGTCGGTCCTCGACCGGCTCCTCCACGCGGCGCTGCTCGGCGAGAGCATCACGATCGCGTCCGCGCAGGCGGTCGACGAGCTCGATCCGGTCGCGCGCACCCCCACGGTGGCGGCGCCCGAGCAGGTCATCCGCTTCGCGAGCGGGCTGCTCGACGCGCCCCTCTTCCGGTCGATCGTCGCCGACACCGGCCAGCGGCCCTCGGGCGCGGCGCTCTCCCCGCTCGGCCAGGTCCACTACCGGAGCGCGCCGCTGACGCTGCGCGAGCTGCTCCAGGCGCACCGGACCGGCGCGCTCCGCCCCCTCGAGGCCGCGCCGTCGCTGTCGTCGAGCCAGGTCCGCAGCACCGCCCGCTGGCCGCTCGGCGCCTCCGGTCCGGGGCCGGAGGCCGCCATGGGGCGGGAGGCCGCCGGCGTGCGGCCCGGGGATCTCGTGTACCTCGCGCTCGACGAGCCGCTCGCGCAGGCGTTCTGGCGGCGCCTCGCGAGCGAGGGCGCGGCGTCGCAGCCCCTCCAGGCCGCCGCCGGGGCGCCTCCGCGAGCGCCGGGCGCCGCGCCGTGCCCGATGCCCCGCACCTCGCGCGAGGCGCTCCTCAAGATCGCGATCGACGTGCCCGGCGTCCGCGCCGTGGCCGCGGCCATGACGATCATCGAGCGGCTCGACGCGGCGATCTCCGAGTCCGCGGACCTGCCGGCGTCGCCGATCTGGGTGCACCAGGACCTCTACGGCCCCGACGAGATGGCGCACACCGACGGGAGCGGGATCAGCGTGAACCTCGCGTCGGCGCGGGTGCGGGCGCTGCTCACCGCGGTGCTCCTGCGCGACGACGCGGTCGCCTTCACGGCGCTCGCGGATCTCCTGCTCCACGAGAAGACGCACGTCTCGCTGGCGAGCTACGTCCCGCGCCCGACGGCCGAGCACGGCACGAGCTTCTACCGCCGCAAGGACTGGATGCGCCGCCGCCTGCTCGCGGCGATCGCGAGCGGCGCGGTCGCCGACCCGATGCGCTGGCTCGCGGTGGCCCGGCGGGGGCTCGCGAGCGCGGCGCTGCCGGCGCCGTCGGAGCTCTCGCAGGCGTTCCTGGCGGCGGCCGCTGCCGCGTGAGGCGCGCCCGGCGCCGCCGGGGAGCGGCGCGCGAGGCCACCGTGGCGGCTGCGTTCACCTCTTCCCGGAGGCTCTCCGGAGCCGCCGGGGAGAGGTGAACCTCAAACCGGAGGCTGTTCGGAGCCGCCGGGGAGAGGTGAACCTCAAACCGGAGGCTGTCCGGAGCCTCCGGGCAGAGTTGAAACTCAAACCGGAGGCTGTCCGGAGCCGCCGGGCAGAGTTGAAACTCAAACCGGAGGCTGTCCGGAGCCGCCGGGAGAGTTGAAACTCAAACCAGAGGCTGTCCGGGGTGGCCGGGGTAGTTACCCCACCCGGCCAGAATGCTGGAACCGCCAAGACGCCAGAAGACGCCAAGACTTTTGTGTTTTTCTTGGCGTCTTCTGGCGTCTTGGCGGTTCAAAAGACCCCACTTTCGGCCAAAGAACCCTACCACCCTGGCCGGAGCCGCCGGCAAAGTTGAGCTCAAACCGGAGGCTGTCGTGGAACGGGCCGGGCGTGATCCCACAGACACATGGGCGCGTTGGCCGGCACAGCACGGCACAGACCTCAGGGCTCGATCCTGCGGCCGCGAGCCCTGAACGCGAGGTCAGCGGGAGACGAGGTCCTTCATCCAGGCGACGTCGTCAGGCGTCGCCTGGTGGAGCTCGCCGGCCCACGCCTCGTCGGTCATGCGCTGGAAGTCCCCGGTGATCTTCTCGAAGTACGAGGAGGCGAGCCCCACGAAGGCGCGCGGCGTGCCGCAGGGATCGGCGGTGACGACCATGAGCCGCGGCAGGCCGGTGCCCACGTGCAGCACGCGCCCGACCGGCGCCCCGCCCTCGTCGGTCGGCTGCGTGTGCACGTCGGCGATCGTCGGGTCCTGGATCACGGTCTGGGACATGTCGAAGAAGAGCTCGGCGTACCAGCCATCCGCCCCCACGTCCGAGCCGCAGCCGCTCTGGATCCGGACGGCCTGGTTGATGAAATCGAGGTGCTCCGCCGTGAGGGGCACCCCGGCGCGCTCGTTCTCGGCCATCTCGCCGAGCGTCCGCGCGACGCGCTGCAGCAGCGCGAAGTACGCCGGCACCCGCTGCTCCAGCAGCGACGACGACGGCGCGCCCGGCAGCGATGGCCCGCCCGACAGATCGAGCGTCTCGACCACGCGGGCGCCCTGCTCGGCCAGATCGGCGATGCGCGCGAAGAACGCCGGGTACGGGTCGACGTAGGCGTCCGGGAACTCGCACGTGGCGCCGCCCGTGTACGACTGCTTGGCGTAGAGCAGCGTGTCGTGCCGGAGCTCGGCCCACGAGGCGAGCTGGGTGTTCAGGAGGCGCCGGCCCCACGCCTCGGTCTTCGCCACCGCCGGCAGCCCCGCGTCGTCGGCGAGCGCCTTCGCCGGCGACAGCTCCCGCAGCGCGCCGAGCCAGTGGTTGTAGAGGTTCTTGCTCCAGAAGTCGCCGGGGTGCGCGTCGACGAGCACGCGCATCATGTGCAGGTCCGGCGCGTAGGGGAACTTCCCGAGCTCGGGCGCGAGCAACAGGCCCGCCTGATCGTTGCCGAGCGCGGCGAAGCCCACGTCGAGCGGGCTCGGCATCATGCGCTTGACGGTGCCGCTCTTCACCCGGTCGTAGACCACGTTCGAGAAGACGTGCGAGTCGACGACGTACCGCTGGCCGAGCAGCGCGAAGCTCGACGAGAGGGGCATCGTGCCCTTGCCGAGGCCGTTGATCATGATGTGGCTCGAGATCCGCTGCGTCCCGTGGCCCTTCTTCACCACGACGTCGATGATCTGCTCGTCCGGGAGCCCGGCGAGGCCGTCGGCGCCGGCGAGGCCGAGGTCCGCGAGCAGGACGTCGAGCTCGGGCAGCGTCATGTAATCGCTCTCGCCGACGAAGGCCTGGACCGCGTCGTCGATGCGCGTGTACCGGGCGAGGGTCGTCTCGTCGGCGAGGGCGCGCAGCACATAGGCGCCCTCGAGCTGCCGCCGCTGCAGCAGCTGCGTGCCGTCCTGCTGGGTCTCGAGGAAGCGGAAGTCGACGCGGCCGAGCCACATCATGCTGCGGAAGTAGCGCTGGAGCGCCGGCGAGTCGGTGTAGTGGCCGCGGGGCTCGAACTGCGAGAAGTCCATGATCCGCTCGGAGCCGAAGAGGCGCACGTCGCCCGCGCCCTGGTGGGCCTTGGCGCCCGCGATGAGCTCGTCGATCTTCGCGGCGTCGGCGCCCGCCACGGGCGCGACGGGCGCGTCGTTCAGCAACGAGAGCGCCACGGCCGTGAAGAGGTCGGCGTCGGCGCGCGCCTCGGCGCCGAGCTCGCCGCCGGCCCCTGCGGCGAGCCGCGCGCGCATCTCCTCGAGCATCGCCCCTAGCTCGGGCGCGAGCGCGGCGAGCTCCACGCCCTTCAGGATCGCGTCGTACGAGCGGTGGACCGCGTACAGGATGGAGTCGGCGGAGACGTAGAGCGGCAGGTCGAGCGCGTAGATGCTCGCGTAGCCGTAAGCGAAGGTCGGAAAGGTCTTCTTCTCCGAGATGACGAAGCCGTTCGCGGAGAGCTTCGCGAGCTCGTCCTGGTCGAGGGCGAGCGAGGTGCCCTGGACGACCGAGAGGCCCTCGGCGTCCGCAGGCGCGTAGGGCAGGCCCGAGGCGAAGGGGACGGCGTACCTCGAGGCGAAGTCCTCCGCGGTCATGTTCGCCGAGGACTCCTTCTCGTCGAGCAGCGCGCTGAGCTCCGCCTGCTGCTCGGGCCCGAGCGGCGCCGGCGGCTGCTCCGACTGCGTACCGCCGGTCTGCGTGCCGCCCGTCTGCGTGCCGCCGGTGTCGGGCTGCTGGTTGCTCTCGCCGGAGCAGCCGCCGGCGAGGGCGAGGAGGATCGGAACGACGTGAAAGTGAAGAAGCATTTTGCGCATCGTGTTTTCCTTCCAGAGCGCGCCTCCAGTGCAGTGCTCGGGGCGCGGCGCCCCCGCTGCGGGCAAGGACGGTGCCGCGGGAGCGAGGCGCGCTCCCCTCTTCGCCCGCAACAGGAAAGATCTGCCAGGATACGGCACCATCGCGAGGATGCGCTGCCGAAGAGGACTCGCACGATGTCACCGCGCCGGGATCAGGTGGGATCATTCGAGATCTGTGCTTCGCGCGGAGAGGGCGTGGTGAAACCGTGAAGACGGCCGGAGAGAAGAAGCGCTCGTGTTGTCCTGACGACTGTCCTCTTCGCGTTCACGCCGATCGGCGCCTGAGCGCCCCCCTCGCTCACCCGCGCTTCCCGCCCGATTCTGTCGATTTCTTGCTCCCCATGACAAAGTGGGAACACCGCTGTTTCGACGGGCCGCCGAGGAAACTTGGCGGTCCCATGCACGATGGGCGTGACGGCGGCGAATCGGATCCACTACAAGGGGCGCCGGAGACGAACCATGACCATCACATTCTATTACTCCCCCCAATCGAGCGCTGGGCGCATCCGCCTGACGCTCGCCGAGCTCGGTGTCCCCCACGAGGCCGTCCGGGTCGATCTGCGCGCCGGCGAGCAGAAGAAGCCGGAGTTCCTCGCCCTCAACCCCAATGGCCAGGTGCCGACCCTCGTGATCGACGGCACCCCGATGTTCGAGTCGGCGGCGATCCAGATCGCCCTCGGCGAGCGTTACGGCGTCGAGAAGGGCCTGTGGCCGGCCCCCGGCTCGCCCGAGCAGCTGATGGCCCTGACGTGGCTCGTCTGGGGCCAGGTCAACCTGACCAGCGCCCTGTTCCGCTACATCAAGAACACGAGCGACTGGTTCCCCAAGGAGCAGCAGGACGCGAAGCAGGCCGAGGCGGCGATGACCGAGACGCGCGGCCTGCTCCGCATCCTCGACGGCCGCCTCGACGGCCGCCAGTACGTCACCGGCGAGCGCTGTACCCTGGTGGATCTCGACCTCGCGTCCGTGCTCGGCTGGGGCCTTCAGGCGGCCAAGATCGACATCTCCGAGCTGAAGAACTTGAAGGGGTGGCTCGGCCGCATCATGGAGCGCCCGGCCGTGAAGGCGGTCATGGCCGAGGCCTGAGCCCGAGCGCCTCGCTCGCCCGGGCGGGCGAGGCGCGCCCCGCCTCTTCGTCGCCCGCGCGGCGAGCGCTCACGGTCATCCACGCTGTCCGCGCGAACTCGGGCCCCGCGCCCCGAGCGCCCTTGCGCGCGCCGGACACATGCTAGAACTCGGCCGCAATGACGGTCCTCCAGGTCGCCGACCTCAGCTTCGGTTACGGCGCGGACAGGCTCTTCCAGGGCATCACCTTCTCCCTGGAGCAAGGCCAGCGCGCCGCGCTCGTCGCCCCGAACGGCGCGGGCAAATCGACGCTGCTCCGCCTCGTCGCCCGCGAGCTCACCCCCGACACGGGCTCGGTCGTGATCCGCAAGGGGATCCGGTTCGCGTACTTCCGGCAGTCGCACGAGCTCGCGGCCCAGGGCACGGTGCTCGACGCCTTCCTCTCCGGGTTCTCCGAGGTGCTCGAGCTGCGCCACGCCCTCACCGCGGCGCAGCACGCGGCCGCCAGCGGCAGCGAGGCCGATCTCGCCCGCCTCAGCGATCTCACCGACCGCTACCACATCGCCGGCGGCGACGACCTCGAGCGCCGCGTGGAGATCATCGCGGCCCACCTCGGGTTCTCGCCCGCCGACATGGATCGCCCCGTCGCGAGCCTGTCCGGCGGCGAGCGCGGGCGCCTGCAGCTCGGCGTGGTGCTCGCCATCGAGCCCGATCTCCTGCTGCTCGACGAGCCCACGAACCACCTCGACATCGAGACCATCACCTGGCTCGAGAAGCACCTCGCGGGCCTCGGCGGCGCGCTCCTCTGCGTCTCGCACGACCGCGCGTTCCTCGACGCCGTCTGCCCGCACACGTTCGAGCTCGGGCAGCGCAGCTTCCGCGCCTACCCGCTCAGGTACAGCGACTACGCCGTCGCCCGCGAGGAGGACCTCGCCCGGGAGCGGGAGCTCGCCGAGCGGCAGGAGGCGTTCGTCGCCAAGACCGAGGACTTCATCCGGCGCAACATCGCCGGCCAGAAGACGAAGCAGGCGCAGAGCCGGCGCAAGATGCTCGAGAAGCTCGAGACGATCGACCGGCCCGAGGACGTGTGGGCGACCGCCGAGCGGGTCCGGTTCCGGTTCGCGCCCGCGCCGCGCAGCGGGGACATCGTGCTCGACGCGCGCGGGCTCGGCGCCTCGCGCGGCGGGCGCGCGCTCTTCTCCGGCGTGGACCTCCTCCTGCGGCGCGGCGACCGCGTCGGCATCGTGGGGCCCAACGGGACGGGCAAATCGACGCTGCTCAAGCTGCTCGCCGGCGCGGGCGCGCCCGAGGACGCGGGCGACGTGCGGCGCGGGACGAACCTCTGCCAGGGCTATTTCGACCAGCACCTCGGCTCGCTCGACCCGTCGAGGACCGCGGTCGAGGAGATCCGCAGCGTGCGCGCCGACATGAACGTCGACGCGACACGCCAGTACCTGTCGCGCTTCCGGTTCTACGGCGACGACGCGCTCCGGAAGGTGCAGGGCTTCTCCGGCGGCGAGCGGAGCCGGCTCGCGCTCGGCAAGCTGCTCCTCGAGCCGCGCAACCTGCTCTTCCTCGACGAGCCGACGAACCACCTCGACATCCCCGCCGCCGAGATCCTCGAGGAGGCGCTCGCGGGCTTCGAGGGCACGGTGCTGCTCGTCTCGCACGACCGCAGGTTCCTCGAGGCGGTGACGACGCGCGTCGTCGCGGTGCGCGAGGGGCGCGTGGACATCTACCCCGGCGGCTTCCGCGACTACCGCGACAACCTCGAGAAGCTCGCGGCCGAGGCGGAGGAGGCGGAGCGCGCGCGCGAGGAGGGCGAGAGGGCGAAGGGCGCGCGCGGAGCGCGGAAGGCGGCGAGCGCGCCGCCGCCGCGCGAGGAGCCGAAGGCGGAGGCGGCGGACCGGGGCGCGAAGGCGTCTGGCCGCGCGGTGCGGCGGAGCGGCGCGACGATGCCGCCGCCGGACGACGCGGGCGCGGGCGACGCGGCGGCGCGCCGGCGGGCGTTCGAGAGCGACAAGGCGGCGGCGCGGGCGGCGGAGCGCAAGCGCAAGCGCGTCAAGGAGCTGGAGGCGGAGATCGCGGCGGGCGAGTCGCGGCTCGCGGAGATGCGCGAGGCGCTCAAGCAGGACCCGGGCGGCGACTGGGCGAAGCTCGCGGCGGCGGCGCGCGAGGAGCAGGCGCTCGCGAAGCGCGTCGACGCGGCGATGGCGGAGTGGATGGCGCTCAGCGAGGAGCTCGGGGCCTCGGCGACGACGGCGGGAGGCGAGGCGTGAAGCGGCGGGCGGGGGGCGCGTGGGGGGCGCGGGGGGCGCGGGGGGCGCGGGGGGCGCGGATCGCGGGGGTGCTGCTCGCGCTCGCCGCGGCGGCGCTCGGCCCGGCGTGCAAGGAGAAGCGCGACGACGGCACCGCGCCCGCGCAGGCCGTCGCCGAGCTGCCGCCGCTCGAGCTCCGCGACGACACGGCGAACCTGATGCTGACGTGGATCGACGAGAAGGGCGACACGCACGTCGAGCTGCGCCCGGCCGACGTGCCGGCCGAGGGCCGCGCGCTCGTGCGCGCCATGCTCTCGGACCGGACGGAGGGGACGCGGGACGCGTTCTACGTCGCCGATCTGACGCAGAAGCGGCCGGACGGCACGTATGCGGTCCGGACGATGCCGCGGAGGGAATGGGAGTCGCTGCTGGAGAAGCGGCGCGCCGAGCACATCGCGAAGACGGCGCCGCCGCCCGCGGCGACGCCAGGCCCCGGCGGCTCTGCGGGCGCCGGCGCGCCGGGCGCGCCGAGCCACCTCGCGGGGGTCACGGTGATCATCTACGGCGCCTCGTGGTGCAAGCCGTGCCACCAGGCCGCGGACTACCTGCGCTCGAAGGGGATCGCCGCGGTGGTGAAGGACATCGAGGAGGACGCGGGCGCGGCCGCGGAGATGCAGGACAAGCTCGCGAAGAGCCACCAGCGCGGCGGCAGCATCCCGATCATCGACGTGCGGGGGCAGATCCTCGTCGGGTTCAGCCCGGGGGCGATCGACCAGGCGCTCGCGCGCGCGGCGGGCGGGACAACGCTCTGAGGCGCTAACAGCCGGCAGCGAGGGCCCAGCGCTGGCCGGGCTCCAGGGTGCGATGTTACAACGAGCGCGAACACGCCGACCTCTTTGATGATGGCGCCGGCGGTAGCTCCTGTCCCGCAGACCAGCGCGCCCGGCATGGCGAATTCACAGAAAGGATCGAGCCGTGGGTATCCAGAAGCTGAGCATCGCTGGATTCCGCTCATTGCGTGACGTGACATGGCAGCCTGGCCGGCTGAACGTCGTCATCGGTCCCAATGGTTCTGGCAAGTCCAACTTGCTTCGTGCGCTCGCGGTGCTCCAGAGAAGCGCGCTGGGCGAGTTGCCTCAGGAGGTACTGAGGTGGGGTGGCATCGGTCCTCTCCTCTGGGACGGCACGGCGCAGGAGATCTCCTGGACGGTGAAGACGGACCCGCTCGGCGAAGCACGAGACCGCGTCAAGGAGGCGCTGACGTACGAGCTGCGCCTCCGGAGGCTCGGTGGGACGAGCGCGTACAGGATCGAGCATGAGCAGCTAGCGAACTATCATCTCAAGGACATTGGCCAGAAGGCTGAACCGAAGAAATTCCTCGAGAGGCGTCCTGGCCACGCGGTGATGTTCGATGCTCGGGAGCGCAAGCTGGCTGCGCACGATGGAAGCGTGCCCGACGACCAGACGCTGCTGTCACTCTTGGCAGGACCGTTCGGGAACGCGCAGGTGCTGGGGTTCCGCGACGTGTTATCGGGCTGGTCGATTTACCACGACGTGCACGTCGATCAGCAGGCGCCGCTCAGGCAGGCCGCCGTGGCGAGGATGGACCGCCGTATCGCCGCGGACGGGCAGAACCTCATCCCGGTGCTCCACACGCTCTACACGGGGAGCCGCGATTTCAAGAGGGTGGTGGATGACGCGATGCGCGCCGCGTTCGGCCAGGATTACGAGGAGCTCGTCTTCCCGCCGGCCGCGGACCAGCGGGTACAGCTCCGTGTCCGGTGGAGGTCTCTGCGAACAGAGCAGTCGGCCGCAGATCTGTCGGACGGCACGGTCCGCTTTCTCCTTCTGCTCGCCATCCTCGCGAGCCCCAGCCCCGCCGATTTCATCGCGATCGACGAGCCGGAGGTCGGTCTCCACCCGAGCATGCTGCCCATCGTGGCGGAGCTCGCCGCCGACGCGGCAGAGCGTTCCCAAGTCGTCTTGACCACGCACTCCGACCAGCTCCTGGATGCGTTCGCCGGGGAGCCTCCAGTGACCACGGTGGCGCGCTGGCAGGACGGTGAGACACGTCTATCGATCGTCGATGGGGATGAGCTCCGCAGGTGGCTCGAGCAATACACGCTGGGCGCGCTGTTCCGCTCGAGAGAGCTCGAGGGGATGGTATGAAGATCGTCCTCTTCGTCGAGGGCCACACCGAGAAGGCGTTACCTGAATTCCTGAAGCGGTGGCTCGACCAGCGGGCGCCGCAGCCCATCGGCATCAAGACTGTTCGCTTCGACGGCTGGCCCAATTTCTATGACGAGATCGCCAAGAAGGTGGAGCTGAACTTGACCGGCAAAGCGGGCACGGGTGTCGTGGGAGCCGTCGGCGTGCTCGATCTGTACGGCCCGACCATCTATCCTTCGGACAGCGCCACCGTGCACGAGCGATACGCATGGTTCAAGAAGGATATCGAGAGCAAGGTGCAGAATCCAAGGTACCGTCAGCATTTTGCGGTGCACGAGACGGAGGCATGGCTACTGTCCAGTCCCTCCATTCTTCCAGCGGAGGTGCGCGGCGCGCTCCCGGGCAAGTGCGCGCAGCCGGAGACCGTCAACTTCGACATGCCGCCCGCGAAGCTCCTCGATCGCCTCTATCGCCAGAAGCTGAAGAGGGGATACAAGAAAGTGATCGACGGCACCAACCTGTTCCGGACGCTCGATCCCGGCGTCGCTTACGACAAGTGCCCGCACCTCAAGCTCCTTTTGGACGACATGCTGGCGATGGCGCGCGGCGGCTGAATGGGGGGACGCCGATCCGAGGCCTCCTCGGACGGTTCTCCAGGGCGTCACCACGCAAAGCGTGAAGTCGTCCCGGTCACATCCCGACGACATCTTGCGCGCCCCCCACCACCTCTTGGCCAGGCCTGCCGATTTTCGACTAGAATAGAGGGTCCCCTTCCGCGAGGCCTCATGCGCGGCGCGCCCACTGCTGTTGTTATCCTCCTCTCTGTTGCGGTCGCCGCGTGCGACCAGGCCGCGCCTCCCGCCGAGACGCCGCCCGATCCAGCGGCCGCCCAGCCGCTGTCCGCGGCGGCAACCCCGGTGATCTCCGCCGTTACGTGGCCCCCTTCCGCCTCGGTCGACCGGAGCGCGCTCGCGGCGCTCCCGGAGACGGCGGCCCGCGCCGCAATGGCCTCGCGGGTCCCGGTGCTCGTGCCATCGCGGCGCGAGCTCCTCGCGGCGCCGGTCCTCGTCGCCAGGGAGCACTGGACCTCGTTCTGGGCAAAGACGGACGCGATCACCGTCTCGCTCACGATGAGCCGCCTCTCGCGCAAGTATCCAAGCATTCCACCGTTCCGGGGGCCCCGCGCCGTGCGCGGGGCGCCGGCGTTCGTCACCGCGAACGAGGGTATCTGGAGCGCGTCGTGGACCGAGAACGGCGTCTCGTACGCGCTCGACGTCGAGTGCGCCTCCCCGGAGGCGCCGGCCTGCGCCTCGGACGCGCTCGTCCTCGAGCTCGCCTCGGAGCTCGTCTATGTGGGCGGCGACGAGCCCAGGGCCGCGGGAGACATGCCATGATCGCGCCGCCCCGCCCGCTCCGCCCGCTCCGCCCGCCCCGCCCGCCGCGCCTCCGCCCCGCCGCGCTCGCCTCGCTGGTCGCGACAGCCACGCTCGCGCTCGCGGTCGCGCTCCCGCCGCGCGCCGCCGCGGCCGATCCGTTCTCGTACCGTCCGGCCGGCGAGCTCCTCTCAGGCTCGGGAGAGGGGCGCGCCGACGACATCGTGTATGCGCCCTCCATGCGCTTTCCGCTCGAGGAGGGCCCGGCGTTCGCCAACTCCCAGGTCTACAGCAAAGGCGGGAGCGCGGGGCCGGCCGGTGGACAGTGCGATACGGACAACTACGCCTATCCGTGGCGCGACAACTACTGCGAGTCGCGCTCGTGGGAGATGCCCCTCTGCCCCTCCGGCACAGGGCACCAGGGTCAGGACATCCGGCCGGCGACATGCGAGGCGGGGAGACACTGGGTCGTCGCGGTGGTGGATGGCACCATCACGAGCGTCGGCGGCTACTCTGTCTACCTGACCGGCGAGGACGGGACTCGCTACGACTACCTGCACATGTCGGACGTCCAGGTCTCGCCCGGCCAGGACGTGTCGCGGGGAGAGCGCATCGGGCGGGTGTCCAACGTCTACGGGAGCACGCCGACGACCATTCACCTGCACTTCAACGTGCGGCAGTCCGTGAGCGGCGTCGGCGTGGTCTACGTGCCGCCCTACACATCGCTCGTCGCCTCGTACGAGGCGCTGCTCAACGAGCCCCCCGAGGGCGCCCTCGAGACAGCCGGCTGCAGCGGGTTCGCGGGATGGACCCGCGACCCGGACGCGGAGAGCGCGCCCGGCGACGCGCGGCTCTACTTCGACGTCCCCGCGACCGAGGAGGGCGCGGAGGGCTACAGCTTCCCCGCGGACGTGCGCCGCGACGATCTCTGCGAGCCGCTCGGCTCGTGCGCGCACGGCTTCGAGGCGCCGATGCCGCTCAGCCTGCTCGGGGGCGAGCACGCGGTCCACGCCTACGGGGTCGACGGATCGAGCGGCGAGGAGGTGGAGCTCGAGGGGAGCCCGAGGCCCCTCGAGTGCCCGCTCGATCTGCCCTCCGGCGTGAGGCGGCCGCTCGGCAGCGACGGCGCGCTGGACGCCTGGGGGTTCTCGCGGTTCTGGGACGTCGCCATCGCGCCGGACGCTGCGCTCCAGGCGCTGCCGGAGGGCGACGTGTTCCCCTCGTCGCCGCTGCTCGTGCGCGGCGACGACGGCGCGGCCTCCCTCTGGCTGATCGACGGCGCGGAGCGGCGGGCCGTGCCGGATGCCGAGGTGGCGGGCGCGTGGCATCTCGATCCGGGCGAGGCCGTCGTGTGGCCGGCCGCGAGGCTCGCCGCGTTGCCGCTCGGGCCGGCGCTGCGGCCGCGCCCGTTCCTGGTGCGGGGCTCCGGGCCGGCGCTCCACGTCATCGACACGCCGCCGCTGCCGGGCGAAGGCGGCGGCGCGGGCGCCGGCGGGGCTGGCGAGGCCGGCTCCGGGGGCGCTCCAGCCACGGGAGGCGTGGAGGAGGGCGCGCCCGGCACGAACCTCGGCGTTCACGGGCAGCTGCGCTGCGAGTGCGGCGCAGCCGGCGCGGGCGCCGAGGGCTCCGCTGGGGCGGACTGGCAGCTCGGCCTCTTCGCGATGGCGGCGCTCGGCGCGGCCCGCAGGCGACGGCGCTCCGCGCGGCCCGCACGCGGCGGCGCGAGGGCCGGCCGCCTCAGCCTTCGTGGATCTTGATCCCGGGGATCGACCGGAGCGGGCTCGCGTCCTCGACCCGCGAGCCCTCGAGGTAGACGTTCTTCAGGCTCTTGAGCTCCCGGAGCGGCGACACGTCGCTCACCCGCGTCCGCTTCATCTGGAGCATCTCGAGCTTCTTCAGGCCGGCGAGCGGGCTCACGTCGGTCACCTCGGTCTCATCGAGCTGGAGCTCGGTGAGGCTGGTGAGGCCGGCGAGCGGCGAGAGGTCGGCGACGGGCGTGCGGCCGATGTCGAGCCGGTCGAGCTTGACCAAGCCCGAGAGCGGCGAGAGGTCCTTGACCAGGGTCGCCGAGACGCGCAGCGACTCCAGCCGGAGCAGGCCCTTGATCGGGCGGAGGTCGTCGATCTTGCCCGGCGGCAGGTAGAGCCCTTTGACGCCCGTGAGCTCGGGGAAGAGGCACGGATCGAGCTCGTCGAGCCCCTGGGCGTCCGACAGGTTCATGGTCTTGATGTTCTTGAGCTCGGCGCGCTTGATCGGCCCCTCGGGCTTCTGGAGCTGCTGCCGCACCCTGGCCTCGAGCGCCGGATGAGAGAAGGTCACCGGATCGCTCTTCGTGCACACCACCTCTTGCTTCTTCGGCGGCGCGCTGGCCGTGGCCGCGGGGCTCGCGGCGGGAGGCGCGTCGGCGGGCTTCGCAGCGGAAGGCGCGGCCGAGGCCGCACCCGCGACGGGCTTCGGGGGCTCGTCGCAGCCGAGCAGGAGAAGGGCGACGCCAAGGGACGCAAGGACGAAAGGGCGAATCATCGCCGCGATGATACACGAGACGACGGAAGAGGGCCGCGTCTTCCCAAGCGCGCTCGCGCGCTACAGCGGCAACAGCAAAAGCCCCTGTCGCGAGTCGAGCTGCTCGGAGAACCAGTCCCGGTGGCGCCGCTCCACCGCGAGCGAGTGCCGGAGGACGTCGCGCGCGCGCTCGGAGAGGCCTTCACGGAACGATATCATCCGCTCGTAAGCAGCGCAGCTGTCCTCCTCGTAATGCCTCATCGCCTCGAGGATCGCGCGATCTCCGACCATCCCGTTCGTCAGCGCCTTGCTCCTCAGCTTGGGTCGGACGGCGCTCTCCACCGGCGGTTCGCCGAGCTCGTGGGCCAGGGCGGCGAGCACCTCGAGGTGACGCTCGTGATCGTGAAGGAAGCCCGCGAGCCGGCTCTTGTCGCCTGGTCGGCTCATCCGCGAGAGCGCTGCTGCGAGCGCGTCCACCGTGGACCAGTTGAGCTCGATCAGTTCGGTCAAGGACCCGATGAACGCGGCTTCGCCGCCGATCACGGACGCCATGGAATATCGCTCCTCTCCTCGCGGAAGCGGACCGCCCGCGTGAAGAGGGAGGTGGGCGGGTGCTTCTCCAGGCCTTCGATGCTCGCAAGCCCGGTGCCGGAGCCCGCCTGTGCAGCCGCTATCCATCGCTGCGCGCGCGTCGTCCAGGAATCCCGCGGTTCTCCACGCTTGTCGCCCGCCGCCGCGCCCGAGACGGCCCGCTTGAGGGCCCGCGCTCGAGGGGATGCGAAGACTCAACCCAGATCGAGGCCGCTGTCGCGGCGCCGGGTCGAGCGCGCGCCGGACCAGGACGGAGCCGTGACGCGCCGGGGCACGATCGGCGGTTGCTCACGCCGCGCCAGGCAGCGAAGCGCGAGCACGTCCTGGACATGAGCGCGCCTCCACCCGAAGCGCGAAGGCGGCGTTGTCCAGGTCAGGATCGGGAGAGGAGAGATGGACTTCGGTCGAGAGCGCTCCGGCGGCGCCCTCGGCGGAGATGCCGCTATTTCTTGCCGAAAAGGCCGCCGAGCGAGCCTGCGAGGCTGCCGACGTCGAGGTTGGCGATGGCGGGGGCCGCCGCGCCGAGCGCGGTATCGACGTGGGCCGCGAGCGGCGCGGGGAGCTTCTCTTTCAGAAAGCCGACCACCGTCTCCACGGCCACGCGGGCCTTGTCTTCCGAGATGCCAACCTTCTCTGCGACCTGCCGTACCAGCTCGTCCATGGCCTCGACGCTCATCCTTTCTGCGCGAGCCGCGCTCGCCGCGAGAGCATCCACGCGCCGATCGGCGCCGGCAAGGGAATTCGGCGCCGGGCTCGGCGCTCTCCCTCTCTCCGGTCGTCGTCCGAACATCCTCGGCAGCTCGGATCGTCCATCGTCAGAGGCATCGTCAGAGGCCTCGTCAGAGGCATCGTCAGAGGCCTCGTCAGAGGCCTCGTCAGAGGCATCGTCAGAGGCCTCGTCAGAGGCATCGTCAGAGGCCTCGTCAGAGGCATCGCCGGAGGTGCCCTATGTCTCCCGCTCGAGCGCGCGCACCAGGAGCGGCGCCACCGAGCGCAGGGCGCCGGGCGCGTCGGCGAGCTGCTGGCTGCCAGGGTGCGAGTCGGTCCCGAGCAGCGTCGTGAACACGGAGGCCGCCCTGATCTTCTCGAGCGAGTCGCCCGGCAAGACGAGGTGGCTCGCGACGGCGTGGACCTTGGATGCGCCGGCGGCGAGGTAGGCGCGCCCCGCCTGGACGAGCGATGAGCCGGTGCGGACCATGTCATCGTAGATGACGACCTCGCGGCCCGAGACATCGGCGTTGATGCCGGTCACGCCGACGCCATCGCCTCTCCGCTCCTTGTACACGAACGCCGGCTCGACGCCGAGGCCGCGGGCGAGGCTCTGCACCCATTTGGCCCGACCGGCGTCCGTCGCCGCCAGCACGTACGGGCGATCGCCCATCAGCTCGCGGATCGCCTGCGTGATGAGCGGAGCGCCGTAGAGGTGGCGCGTCACGTGCGAGTCGCTGAAGTAGAACTCGATGCCATCGGTGTGCAGATCGAAGAGGAAGATGCGCGTGCCCGCGTCGCACGAGGGGATCGCCGAGATGAGCCGCGCCCGCGTCTTCGCGGTCACCACCTCGCCCGGCTTCACGGCCCTCTCCATGGTCGCGTAGCCGAAATAAGGCATCACGATGGAGAGCGACCGCGCGCCTGCGCGCGAGATGGCGCAGCCGAGGTCGTAGATCTCCAGCCAGTCGAGGTCCCGGGGGGCGCCGCCGAGCAGGACCACGTCGCGCCCCCAGCAGTCGACCGCGACGCGCAGGTAGCGCTCGCCGTCGGGGAAGCTCTTGCGCTCGACGAGGCCGCGCTCGAAGTCGCCCGCGGCCAGGAACGCAGCCTCGAGGTAGCTGTACGAGCTGATCGTGATGAGCAGGCGCCGCTGGCTCATCGCGCACCTCGGCGGGTCGTCCGGGCCGGAGCGGCCCCTCGGCGCGCGCCCCGGGCGGGCGCGGCCTTCCCTGCCTTCGCGAACGGCGCGGCCTTCCCTGCCTTCGCGAACGGCGCGGCCTTCCCTGCCCTCGCAGGCGGCGCGGCCTTCCCTGCCCTCGCGGGCGGCGCGCCCTCTCGGGCCCGCGCGGACGGCGCGGCCACGCTGGCGAGGACGCTCTTCAGGTGGGACTCCGCGCCTGGTTCGCTGGGAAAATCGACGGGATCGGGGAGATCTTTCATCTGCACGACGTCGCATCCTGCTTCACGCGCGGCCTCGTGCAAATGGCGCCGGAACCTGGCGCGCGCGATGCCGCGGTGGTTGGTGCAGGCGAGCAGCCTGCCGCCCGGGGCGAGCACGCGGAAGGCGAGCGCTGCGAGCGCGCCGAAATCGCTCGCAGCGCTGAAGCGGCTCTTCTTCGTTGTCGCGAAGCTCGGCGGATCGAGCACGACGAGGTCGAAGCGCCGGTCGGACTGGGCGGCGGCCTTCAGCCACGGGAACACGTCGGCCTCGACAACGACGTGCGCCGCCGGGTCCGCGCCGATCGCGGCGAGGTTGTCGCGCGCCCAGGCGACGACGCCCCGGGACACGTCGACCGTCACGCTCTCGCGCGCGCCGCCCGCCACGGCCGCCACGGTGAACGCCCCCGTGTAGGCGAACAGGTTCAGCACCCGGGCCCCCCGGGCCAGCTCCCGCACCCGCCGCCGGTTCTCGCGCTGGTCGAGGAAGATGCCGGTCGAGAGCCCGTCGCCGAGCCGCACCTTGAACGGCAAGCCGTGCTCGAGGACGGTGAACTCCTCCGGGGCGTCCTCCCCCCGGACGGCGTGCCGCGGCGCGAACTCCTCGCGCCGCGCGTCGACGATGACGCTCGCGTGCTTCGGGCGCGCCTTGAGGTAGACGCCCTTCGCCCCGAGCCGGTGGGCCGCGTCGAGCACGAGGTCCCGCGGCGGCGCGCCCGGCTCGCCGTCGCCCGCGCCGAACAGCGACACGACGAGGTGCTCGCCGTACAGGTCGACGGAGACGGAGGGGAGGCCGTCGCCCGCGCCATGGACGAGCCGGAGCGCCGTGGTGTCGCCGGCGCGCGCGATCCCGTACCGCCGCTCGGCGGCCTCGCGCATGGCGCGCTCGACGGCCGCGACGCCGCCCGCGTACGGGTCCGCCGGCGCGGCCGCGAGCCACGCCTCGAAGACTGCGGGCAGCCGCGAGCGGAAGGCCGCGGCCGCGCCCGTGGCCGGGTGATCGAGGCGGAGCTCGACGGCGTGCAGGAGCAGGCGCGGGGCCTCGGGGCCGCCGTAGAGCGGATCGCCGGCGATGGGGAGGCCGATCGCCGCGAGCTGCACCCGCAGCTGATGCGTGCGGCCTGTCTCGGGCCGGAGCTCGAGCAGGGCGCGGTCGCCGCGGCGCTCGAGGAGGCGGTAGCGGGTGATCGCCAGCACGCCGCTCGCGGCCCGATCCTCTCTCCCTGCGGGCCGATCCTCCCGCCCCGCGGGCCGATCCTCTCGCTTCGCGGCCCGATCCTCTCGCCCCGCGGCCCGATCCTCTCGCTTCGCGGCCCGCTCCTCCCGCCTCGCGGCCCGTTCCTCTCGCGCCCCGCCGGTCTCGGCGAGCGCGCGCATCGCACCTCCCGGCGCCGGGACGAGGCGGTGCCGCAGGGTGCCGCGCGGCGGGCGATCGCCGAAGCCGGAGACCGCGGCGACGTACGTCTTCTGCACCGTGCGCCCCTCGAACTGCCGCGCGACGGCCGCGTTCGCCTCACGCCGCCGCGTGAACAGGAGGACGCCCGACGTGTCGCGATCGAGCCGCTGGTGGATCCCGAGGTACGCCTCCGCGTCGCCCCGGCCGCGGAGGAAGGCGCGGAGGCGCGTCACCATGTCGTCGATCCGCTCCGCCTCCGGCGCGTGCGTCGACAGGCCAGCCGGCTTGTCGACGACGATGAGATCGCCATCCTCGGCGAGGATCCATTCCGGATGGATGTCGGGAAAGAGCTCCGAGAGCGAGAGGCGCGGGGTCATCAGTTCTGTCAGTTCTGCTTGACGTCGGTGCCGGGCGGCGCCGTGAACTGGAACTCCGCCGGATCGATCGACGCGGGCTGCGACGCGTTCTCGAAGTCGAACCGGTTCCGGTTGCCCTGCGCGTCGACGATGAGGACGCGGCGCACGACGCCAGGGTCCTTCTTCGCGAGGAGCGCCTTGTCGATATAGAACATCACGAAGTCGTAGTGGGGAGTCGGCGCCCGCGGCTTGCCGACGAGCACGGGGCCGCCATCGAACTTCGCCTTGTCGTTGAAGGTGAACGTGAACGACGGGCGGAGCCCGTGGCCCATGAGGAACGAGAGGGCGCCCGGATACTCCGAGTTCTGCACCGGCGTGACGAACATCTGCCGGTCCTCGGCGACGTAGACCTTGAGCGACACGCCGTCGGAGACGATGCGGTTCTGGTTCGGCGGATCGTAGCGAAACGAGATCCTGTCCGGCTTCTGGACCGACAGCGTACCGCTCTGCTTCTTGACGGCCCCCGAGACCTTCTGCGTGTGCTCCTGCTTGAAGCGGGCGAAATATGTATTCTTGCCCACGAAGATCGCGTCGACCTCGGCCGCGACGGCATCCGCGGATCCCACCTCGGCGGGCGGCACCGCGGGCGGCGCCGCCGTACCGGGCGCGGGCGCGGAGGTCGCCGCCGGCGCCTCGGCGCGCCCTCCGCCCGCGTCGCGCGCCGCTGCGTCGCCGGCGGGCGTCCCCGCGTCGCGCGCCGCCGTCGCGGCGCCCGCGTCCTCGCGCTTCCGGCCCGCGTCCTCCGCCGGCCCGCCCGCGTCGGCCGGCGCCCCCGCGTCCGTCGTCGGAGCGCCCGCGCCGGCGGCCGCCGCGGGGGCGCTCGCCTGCGGCGGCGCGTCGGCCGGCTGCGGCGTCGCGTCGACCGGCTGCGGCTGCGCCGGCGCGGCGGAGGGCGAGGCGTCGGGCGCCGCGCCGGCGGGCGCGGGCGGCGCGTCGCAGGCCGCCACGACCAGGGCAGCGGCCGGGACGAGGGCGACGAGGCGGAGGCGGTTCATCGAAGAGCTCGCTTTCAAGGAGAGTGCGTCGCGTGTTCTAGGACAGGTAGGGCCGAGGTGGTAGCGCCGACCTCCACCACCGCCCCGAGCCCCGCGCCGGCGGCATCGACGGCGATCTCGCAGCGTCGCCGGGGCGCTCGCGGCCGTCGTCGCTCGAAAATTGGGCCGCGCCGAGGCCAGGAACGGCCAGGAACGCCGGCGCGCGCCGGGGCACGCGCTGGCGACGACGTCGTCATGAGCACCCGGGGCGAGACCATGTCTTGACCCCTATTTCCACGTAGCCCAAACTCTCCGGCCGCATGCGCGCCGGCACTCCCTCCCTGATCGATGCGTCGTCGCTCATCCTGATCCTGGACGTCTCGCGCAAGCTCGCGGCGCCGTGTGATCTCACGGAGCTGCTCGAGCTCATCATCAAGACGGGGCGGGAGGTGATAGGCGCCGACCGCGGGAGCGTCTTCCTCTACGACGAGGAGGCCAAGGAGCTTTACTCCCGTGTCGCCACGGGCGAGGCCCAGATCCGCGTCAGCATCGACAAGGGCATCGCCGGGGAGTGCGCGCGCAAGCGCCAGACCATCCTCGTCGACGACTGCTATTCCGACCCGCGGTTCAATCAGGAGATCGACCGCCGGACGGGGTATCACACCAAATCCCTCATCACGGTGCCGCTCATCGGGCTCGACGACAAGCTCGTCGGCGTGCTCCAGATGCTGAATTCGAAGGCGGACCACTTCGGCCCGGACGAGCGCGACGTGGCGGAGCTGCTCGCGGCGCAGGCGGCCGTCGCCGTGCAGCGCACGCTCCTGCTCGAGGAGCGCATGATCAAGCTGAAGCTCGAGCACGATCTCACCATCGCGCGCGACATCCAGCAGAACATCCTGCTGCGGCGGCTGCCGCGCTGCCCCGGCTACTCGCTGTCGGCGTTCAGCAAGCCGGCGGACGACACGGGCGGCGACATCTACGACGTCATCCGGCTCGACGAGCGCGCGGACATGTCGCCGATGCTCCTGCTGCTCGCCGACGCGGCCGGCCACGGCATCGGCCCCGCCCTCAGCGTGACCCAGTTCCGCGCGATGCTCCGCATCGGCCTGCGCCTCTCGGCCGACATGGACGCGCTCATGCACCACGTGAACCAGCAGCTCATCGAGGACCTGCCGAACGACCGCTTCATCACGGCGTTCCTCGGCATCCTCGACCCGACGACGCACCAGCTCCGCTTCCACGCGGCCGGGCAGGGGCCGCTGCTCCACTACCGGGCGGCCGAAGGCCAGGTCGTGTGGCGCGATCCGTCGACCGTCCCGCTCGGCATGTTCAAGGATCTCGACCTGCCCCCGATGCCGCCCCTCGTGATGGCCCCGGGTGATCTCCTCGTGCTGCTGACGGACGGCTTCTACGAGTACCAGGACGCCGCCGGGCAGGTGTTCGGCAAGGAGCGCGTCGGCGACCTCATCCACCGCCTGCACGCGCGCCCCACGTCCGACATCCTGGGCGCGCTCCTCGCCGAGGTGCGCCGCTTCGCCGGCTCGGCCAAGCAGATCGACGACCTGACGGCGCTGCTCGTGAAGCGCGACGCCTAGAGCGAACCCGAGCGGGGCCCACCCGTCGTACATCGAGCCCTACCAGGGCGCGGCCACCGGCGTCGGCGGCATCCTGCGCGGCGTCTTCACGATGGGCGCGCCCGGCTCACGCCGTACGAGATGCTGCTGAGCGAGTCGCAGGAGCGCATGCTGCTCGTCGCGAAGCCCGGGTGCGAGGCGCGCGTCATCGAGATCTGCACGAAGTGGGAGCTCGACGCGGCGATCATCGGCAAGGTGACCGACACCGGCCGCTGCGGTTTCGCGCGCTCGCGCGGCGCCTTCGCCTATACTTGCAGGATGAAACGCTGGATCCCGCTCGGGCTCATCGCCGCCGGCGCCGTCCTCGGCGCGGCGGCGCTGCTGCTGTCACCCTCCGAGGAGGAGCGGATCCGCGACCGGCTCACCCAGCTCGAGGACGCGGTGCGCATCGACGACGGCGAGCGGAATCCGCTGGTGCGCCACGGCCGCATTCGCGGTGAGTTCGCCGAGATCTTCGCGAAGGAGGCGAGCGCCCGCATCGCCGAGATCGGCGACAGCCTCCGCGGCCGCGACGAGCTCGCGAATGCGGCGACCCAGGCGGCGGTCGTCTATCAGACCGCGGAGGTGAGCCTGGGTGGCACGGAGATCCAGGTCGACCCGGCCGGCATGACGGCGGAGGTGACCGCCACCGCGACGGTCACGGGCGCCCGGCATGGGCACGAGGTCCGGCGCGACGAGCTGCCCGTGGTGCTGCGGCTCGAGAAGATCGACGGCGAGTGGAAGATCGTCTCTGCCACCGTCCACCCCAGGCACACACCCGGCGACGACGGCCGCTGACCGCGCTCAGACTCTGACGTCGGCCGCGGACAACCGCGCTCAGGCCCGAGACGCAGCCAACAGCGAGCTTCACGGCGTCGAGGGCGCGCCAGGGAAGCGCTCGTGCGCACAAAAAAAGAAAGGCCGGTCGGGAAGAACCCGCCGGCCTGAGGCCCGCTTTCGCGGACCCACCGGGACCGCACAGGAGCGCCGGTGGAGGGGAGTCCACCGGAGTCCTGGAGAGGCCCACGATCAGAAGAGATCAGAAGTCAGAAGAGAGAAGTCAGGAAAGCAATACGAAGCGCAATCAAGTAAAGAGCGAAGACAAAGCGAAGACGGGCGGAAGATTAAGATAATCCGAGAAGCCAGTCAATCCGAAAGATGAAGCTGAAGCGAAGTGCAAAGCGGAAACCGGAACCGAACGAGCAAGCTCAAGCAAAGCAGGGGAGAAGCTGAAGCGAAGCGGGAAGCAGGGTCAACATCGAGAGCGGCACAACAGATAAGAAAAGCTCAGACCGAGGTCTGACAAGCTGGTCATGCTAAGCCAACTCAATTGGCGACGCGCGTCGCGCGTGCCTCGCGCCATCCCTCCTTAATCGCCTCGCAAGGCGTCTGTCGTCACGTGAACCGAAGCTCTCCGCCGGCACCCGGCGACAAGTCAATCAAGGAGCCCGATACCGCAAGGGCCATGGCATCCGGGTGACGGCGGGGTCGCGATCGCTCGGCTAGCGCCGCCGATCACCTCGCTTGGCGTCTCCCCCGAAGACCGGGGCAGCATTGCGAAGGTCATGCCAGGGGTCCCCCCTTCGAGTGTCCATTGAAACAGGACGACGAGCAGGGGCGACATCTGGTGGATACATAGAGCAACCGGCGGGCCAACGGCGAAGGAGCCGCGGTCCTGGCGCCCAGCAGCCAAAATTGCCGCTGAAACCCTCCCTCACGAGGCGGGCGCGCGACCCAGGAGGCCAGGGCCGGTCATACATTTCCGCAGGGACTGGTCCGATCCAGGGATGGGTTCAGATCCAGAACGCAAATACTACCTGGACATGAATATGTTCATCACCGAGCCGCTGGACGCCCCGCGTTGCATCGTGGAAGCGAAGAAGTGCACCAGGACAGGACGACTGCCATCGACGCTTTGCGTCGTATCTCGACGGCGTACTCCCCGCCAAAGGCGCAGCGCGCTACGCGGTGCAGCCCGCAATACGCAGCGCGGCGCGCAGCTCACCGCACATCGGCGCAGCGCACGGCACATGGCGCAGCGCACGGCACATAGCGCAGCTCGCGGCGCACAGCGCAGCTCGCTGGACTACCTGCAGCCGGCCTCGATGAGCGGCTCGACCACCCGGGCGATGTTCTCTTGGGGCGCGGAGAACTTGTGGCGTTCAAGCCTCCGCAACGCGCCCAGGAACCTCGGCCAGCTGCCACCGCAGGTCGCGAGCAGCGCCCGGAGCTCCGGAGTCCCCGAGTTGTAGACGCGGAACTGCACGAGCGACGCGTTGTTGATCGGACGCCGCGCCCCGATGTCGGCCTTGAGCCGGGCGAGCACCGCGTCCTTCTCCGCCCGCTTCTCGGCGTCGGGCGCCGGGGACGCATACAGCCGATTGAGGTGGACGTAGGCCGCGTGCAGCGCGCGCGTCCGCACCTCGCTCCTCTCCAGCTCCCTCATGTAGGCCGTCTTCTCCGCGGAGAAGGGGCCCACCCGCTCGTCCAGGTAATGCTTGGTGAGCTCGTCCCCGACGAAGCTCGCGAGGCTCTCGTTCAACCGCGTCTGCCCCTTCACGTACAGCGTCGCGTGCAGCGACTCGTGGAGCACCACGTTGGCGAGATCGCCGAGCGCCTCGTCCCCGTCCGAGATCATCGTGGACAGGACCGGATCCTCGAGCCAGCCGAGCGTCGAGTAGGCGCCCGCCGGACGCACGTCGACGTCCCAGCCGGCCGCCTTCAGCGGCGCCGCGAACGCCTTGGCATCCTTGAGATCGAACCACCCCATGTAGGGGACCGTACCCACGATAGGAAAACTCCACGTCTTCGAGCGGAACCGCAGCGGCTCACACGCGCTCACCACCCAGACAGCGGCTGGGCGATCGAGCTCGACATACGTCCTGTAATTGCCGGTCGGGGTCAGCCCGTGGCGCTCCCCGAAGCGCTTGATGTGCGGGACCTCGCGCAGCAGCGCGCGCGTCCGCCACGGCTTGCGGGCGTCGAAGGCGGCGTCCTCGAGCGACTCGGCGCGCCAGGCCATCGAGAGCTGGCCGACGCTCGCCTGCGCGATGTAGCGGACCTGGGTACACGACGCGAGCAGGAGACAGAGCGCGACGAGCCCCGCGGCGGCGCAGACCAGGCGCGCCGCGGAGCGAGGGCGCGACACGGACCACGAGGGCGCGGCGCCGCGACGGGCGCTGGCCGCAAGCCTTTCGCTCATCCTTAGCTGATAGCTGGCCGCGCGGGCTTAACAAGCTCTTCCGCGCGATGGACGCGCGCCCCACCGGCGCGCGTGGGGCGCGCGGGCGCGCCCGACAGATCAGGACGGCAGCGCCGCCCCCCACGAACTGAGCTGCACGGTCGGGACGATCGGCGCGCGTTCCCGCAACGAGTGCTCCTCCGTGGCATACAGGGGCTCGCGTGCGAGGGGGTAGTCGCGTGGAGCCCCGTTCGCCAGCACCATCTGGATGGCGCCGAGGTGCCCGCTGCGGAACGCGGCGGCCGCGCACGCGAGATAGAACTCCCACGTCCTCATGAAGGCGCCGTCGAAGCCGGTGACCCGCTCGATCTTCTCCCTGTTCTCCAGGAAGTTACGGCGCCAGCAGCGCGCCGTGAGCGCGGAGTGGCGCCGCAGGTTCTCCGCGTCGAGCACGTCGAGGCCGCGCGCCGAGGCGCGCGTCGCCATCCCCTGGAGCGAAGGAGGCCAGTACCCCGGGAAGATGTGCTTTTGCAGGAAGGGGTCAGTCCGCGACGACTCCTGCTCTCTCGTGACGCTCTCGAGCAGGCACACGCCGCCCGGGGCGAGCAGCGCCTTCACCCTGTCATAGAACACCTCGATCCGGCGCTCGCCGGCGTGGCACATCGAGCCCAGGGAGACGAGCCGATCCCACCGCGGCTCGTCCTCGAGCTCGTCGCAGCTCATCACGCGGACCTCGACCGGGAGCCGCCGCGCCGCCGCCTGCTCGCGGATGTACCTCGCCTGGTTCTCGCAGAGGGTGATACCGAGGCACTGCACCCCGTACGCCTCCGCGGCGTGGAACATGAGGTGCCCCCATCCGCAGCCGAGATCCACGAGCCGCTGCCCGCGCCGGAGCGCGAGCTTCCGCGCGACGAGGGAGATCTTGTGCGCCTGCGCGTCGTCGAGCGTCTCGCCCGGAGCGCTGAAGTAGCCGCACGACGTCTGGAGGCGCCTGTCCAGGTAAAGAGGGTAAAAGTCGTTGCCCAGCCCATAGTGACGCTCGACGGCGAGCCTCTCGCGCTTCGCCGCCCCGGAGAGCAGCCCGAGCCGGAGCGCGTCGAGCACGCCCGAGAGGCCGCGGTCGAACGACGACGACGCGGGCACGAGGCGCGGCAGGCGCGCCTCCACGGACCGCGCGAGCTGGAACAGCCCGGCGAGCGAGTCCTCGAGATCTCCCTCGAACGTGACCTCGCGCCGGACATACGCCTCACCGAGGCCGAGCGTGCCCCGGAGCGCCGCCTCGCAGAGCGACCGACGCGTCCTGAACGTCACGGCGAACTCGGGCGCGCCCGCGCCGAAGCGCAGCCGCTCGCCGCCCCAGAAGCGCAGCTCGAACGGGGTCCCGCCGTGGCGCTCCAGCAGGCGCGACGCCGCTTCCTTGAACCGACGAGACCACGGCGGCATTTCGCCCTTCCTGACGATGAACATCGGACCCCCTCCGCGGCCCCCCGGCCGCCCGACGAGCTGACCCGAGCTGGGCTTTCCCGTCAAGCAACATGTCATCCATGCAAACGACATCACAACGAGTCACGTAACGCCCACGGCGGCCGGCGGACACCCAGGACACGCGCTGTCGTCAGGGACAGGAGGAACGCAGTGGCTGGCTCGCTGGTAGCACCGTAGTGGTGTTCGGGAGAGCCCTGACAGCATGCTCACATGTCCGGGATGTTTCATGTTCCCGGCGAAGGAGGGAAATCGGGAAGATGACTCGAATTTCTCCCTACCTTCCTGGTCGTGTTCCTGGTCGCGTGACGTGCGCATCCCCTGTGTGCGCCGCGCCCCCTGGCGCCCGGTACGCGCCTGTGCTCCCTCGCGCCCGGGGCGCGGTCCGTGGTACGCACGCCGGCCCGTGAGCACGCCCAGCGATCCTGCCGCCGCCCTGCGAGACCCGCCCCCGCCCGCGCGGCGCGCGGGGAAGGCCGGCAGCGGTGAGCTCGTGTTCGCGCGAGTCGGAGCGCGCACCGTGCTCGAGAAGGCGCTCGCCAGGAGCCCGCTCAAGCTGCTCGCTCCGAAGAACCACGGGCAGGCAGCGTGGGTGTTCGTCGCGAGCTTCGGCGGCGGCCTCGTCGGCGGCGACGAGCTCCACCTCCACGCGCGCGTCGGTCGCGGGGCCGCCGCGCTGCTCAGCACCCAGGCCTCGACCAAGGTCTACCGCTCGCCCCTCGTCAGCCGCCAGCGCCTCGAGGCCGAGGTTCAAGCAGGCGGGCTCCTCGTCGCGATCCCCGATCCGGTCGTCTGCTTCGCGGGCTCGCGGTACGAGCAGGACATCGACGTCGCGCTCGCCGACGACGCGTCGCTCGTGCTCGTCGACGCGCTGTCCTCGGGCCGGAGCGCGCGAGGCGAGCGCTGGGCGTTCGACCGGTACGCGTCTCGCGTCCGGGTGAGCCGCGGCGGGCGGGCCGTGCTGCTCGACGCGACGCGGCTCGATCCCGCGCACGGCGCGCTGCCCGAGCGCATGGGGCGCTTCGACGCGCTCGCGACGCTCGTCGCGCTCGGCCCGCGCGCCGCGAGCGCGGCGGAGGCGCTGCTCGCGCCGCGGCCGCCGCCCGAGCGGCGCGCCGAGCTCGTCGCGTCGGCGAGCCCGCTCCGGGGCGGCGGCGCCGTCGTGCGCGTCGCGGGCACGAGCGTCGAGCGCGTGGCCGGCTTCCTCCGCGGCGCGCTCGGCTTCCTCGCGGGTGAGCTCGGTGATGATCCGTTCGCACGAAAGTGGTAGCGTCGCGCCGCGCCGGCAAAGCCGCGGCGTCGCCGCGCCGGAGAGAGGGCGAACATGCACCTTGCGCCTCGTGATCTCGACAAGCTCGTGCTGCACGGCGCGGGCGTCCTCGCCCAGAAGCGCCTCGCGCGCGGGGTCAGGCTCAACTACCCGGAGGCCGTCGCGCTCATCGCGACGCAGATCCTCGAGCTGATCCGCGACGGCCGCAGCGTCGCCGAGCTCATGGACGTCGGCCGCCGCCTTCTCGGGCGCGCGCAGGTGATGGCCGGCGTCCCCGAGATGATCGCCGAGGTCCAGGTGGAGGGGACCTTCCCCGACGGGACGAAGCTCGTCACCGTCCACCACCCGATCGCGCTCGAGCACGGCGATCTCGCGCTCGCGCTGTACGGCAGCTTCCTCCCCGTGCCCGACGTGTCGCTCTTCCAGCCGGCAGGCCAGGCAGAGGTGACGGCCGAGCCGGCGCCCGGCGAGGTGCTCGTGAAGCCCGGCGAGATCGAGCTCTCCCCCGGCCGGCGGCGGCTCGCCCTCCCCGTGAAGAACCTGGGCGACCGGCCGATCCAGGTGGGCAGCCACTACCCGTTCTCGGAGACGAACCGCGCGCTCGAGTTCGACCGGGCGGCGGCGGCGGGGATGCGGCTCGACATCCCCGCGGGCACCGCGGTCCGCTTCGAGCCGGGCGACGAGAAGACGATCACGCTGGTGCAGGTCGGCCCGCACGGGGCGGCGCACGCCGCGCGGGAGGAGCAGCAGGCATGAGCCACAGGATGCAGCGGCGGCACTATGTCGATATCTACGGGCCGACGGTCGGCGACCGGGTGCGGCTCGGCGACACCGGCCTCATCGCCGAGGTCGAGCGGGATCACACGTCGTACGGCGACGAGTGCAAGTTCGGCGGCGGCAAGGTGCTGCGCGATCGCATGGGGCAGATGGCCGGCGCCTCGAACGACGAGGCGCTCGACTGCGTCATCACGAACGCGCTCATCGTCGACTGGACCGGCGTCTACAAGGCCGACATCGGCATCAAGCGCCGCCGCATCGCGGCGATCGGCAAGGCCGGCAACCCGAAGGTGATGGCCGGCGTCACGCCGGGCATGATCGTCGGCGTGACGACGGAGGTCATCGCGGGCGAGGGCCACATCGTCACGGCCGGGGGCGTCGACGCGCACATCCATTTCATCTGCCCGCAGCAGGGGTACGAGGCGCTCGCGTCGGGCGTCACCACGTTCGTCGGCGGCGGCACGGGCCCGGCGACGGGCACGAACGCGACGACGTGCACCCCGGGCGCCCGCCACATCTCGCTGATGCTGCAGGCGACGGACGTCCTGCCGCTCAACATCGGCCTCACGGGCAAGGGCAACACCTCGTCGCCCGAGGGGCTGCTCGAGCAGGTGCGCGCCGGGGCCGTCGGGCTGAAGCTGCACGAGGACTGGGGGACGACCCCGCCCGCCATCGACTGCTGCCTCGGCTTCGCCGAGCACGAGGACATCCAGGTCACGCTCCACACCGACACGCTGAACGAGTCGGGCTACGTCGACGACTCCATCGCGGCGTTCAAGGGCAGGACGATCCACTCCTACCACTCCGAGGGCGCGGGCGGCGGGCACGCGCCCGACATCCTGCGCATCTGCGGCGAGCCGAACGTCATCCCGAGCTCGACGAACCCGACGCGCCCGTACACCGTCAACACGCTCGACGAGCACCTCGACATGCTCATGGTCTGCCACCACCTCGACCGGAACATCCCGGAGGACGTGGCGTTCGCCGAGAGCCGCATCCGCGGCGAGACCATCGCGGCCGAGGACATCCTGCACGACCTCGGCGCGATCAGCATCATCTCGAGCGACAGCCAGGCGATGGGCCGCGTCGGCGAGGTGATCACGAGGACGTGGCAGACCGCGCACAAGATGCGGGATCAGCGCGGCCGGTTGCCCGAGGAGCAGGGCGACAACGACAACCTCCGGATCCGCCGCTACGTGGCCAAGTACACGATCAACCCGGCCATCGCGCACGGCATGTCCCACGAGATCGGGTCGGTCGAGCCGGGCAAGCTCGCGGACCTCGTGCTGTGGCGGCCCCAGATGTTCGGCGTGCGCCCGGAGCTCGTCATCAAGGGCGGCCTCATCGCCTGGGCGCAGATGGGCGATCCGAACGCGTCGATCCCGACGCCTCAGCCGTACTACATGCGCCCGATGTTCGGCTCGCTCGGCGCGGCGGTCGGCGAGACGAGCATCGCGTTCGTGTCGAGCCGCGCCATGGACGAGGGGAGCATCCGCCGGCTCGACCTGAAGAAGCGCCTCTCGGCGGTCCGCCGGTGCCGCAAGATCGGCAAGGCCGACATGCGCCTCAACAACACGCTCCTGCCGATCACGGTCGATCCAGAGACGTACGAGGTGAGGGCCGGCGGCGAGCTCCTCCGCTGCGACCCCGCGAAGATCCTGCCCCTCGCGCAGAGGTACTGCCTCTTCTGAGGCGGGGAGCCCGCGCTCGGCCGCTCCGCGCCTGCGGGTTCACCCTTCGCTCCGTCTGCTTCCGTCTGCTTCCATCCGCGCGCATGAACAGGTGGCTCCTCCTCCAGCTCTCCGACTCCGCGTTCCCGGTCGGAGGGTTCGCGCACTCCGCAGGCCTGGAGGCGGCGGTGCAGCTCGGTGAGGTCGGACCCGGAAGCGCGCTCTCGTCGTTCGTCGCGAGCGCGCTCTGGCAGGTGGGCCTCGGCGCGCTGCCGCTCGTGCGGGCCGCGCACGAGCGCCCGCTCGACATCGCGGCCGTCGACGACGCCTGCGACGCCTTCCTCGTGAACCACGTCGCGAACCGGGCGAGCCGGACGCAGGGCCGCGCGTTCCTCGCGACGAGCGCGCGCGTCTTCCCCTCCGCCGAGATCCGCCGCCTCGACGCCGCCGTGCGGGCGCGGGAGGCGCTCGGCCACCACGCGCCGGCGTTCGGCGCGACCCTCGCGGCGCTCGGCGTCCCGCGCGAGGACGCGCAGGCCGTCTACCTGCACGCCTCGCTCCGCGGCGTCGTCTCGGCGGCGGTGCGCCTCGGGCTCATCGGGCCGCTGGAGGCACAACGACTGCAACTCGAGAGCGCGCCGCTCCTCGACGCGGTGCTCCATGAGTGTGAAGATCACGGCGTCGACGAGCTCGCGCAGCCGGCGCCGCTCCTCGATCTCTTCGGGGCCACGCAGGATCGGCTCTACTCGCGTCTCTTTCAATCGTGAGGTGACAGCATGCACGACCCCGGCGAGCACGGGCACGGGCACAACGGCCACGACCACGACCACGACCACGACCACGTTCACGGAGACGCGCACGCGCACGCGCACGGAGACGCGCACGCGCACGCGCACGCGCACGCGCACGGGCACACGCACGAGCACTGGGCGCATCCGGGGCTCTTCAGCGAGCGGGAGGCGCCGAAGGACCGCGATTTTTCGGCGCGCGCGTTCACGGTGGGGATCGGGGGGCCCGTCGGCAGCGGCAAGACGGCGCTCGTGCTCGCGCTCTGCCGCGCGCTGCGCGACAGGATGCCGCTCGGCGTCGTCACGAACGACATCTTCACCCAGGAGGACGCCGAGTTCCTGCACCGCAACAAGGCGCTTCCGCCGGAGCGCATCCGCGCGGTGGAGACCGGAGGCTGCCCGCACGCGGCGATCCGCGAGGACATCAGCCACAACCTCGTCGCGCTCGACGACCTCATGGATCACGTCGCGCCCGCGCTCCTCATCGTCGAGAGCGGCGGCGACAACCTCGCCGCCCAGTACAGCCGGGAGCTCGTCGACTACACGATCTACGTGATCGACGTCGCCGGCGGCGACAAGGTGCCGCGCAAGGGCGGACCGGGGATCACGCAGTCGGATCTGCTCGTCATCAACAAGACCGATCTCGCTCCGCACGTCGGCGCCGACCTCGGCGTCATGGAGCGAGACGCCCGGAGGATGCGGGGCGACGGGCCGTTCCTGTTCGCGCAGTGCAACCGGAGCAAGGGAGTCCCCGAGATCATTGACCACATCCTCTCCGCCATGCGCCGCGCGACCACCACGGCGCCTCCCGCGAAATAGGCCCTTATCGCGCGCCTCCCGCTGCGAGAAGCGCTCACGCTCCACAGGAGTCGGCATACCGGAGCACATCTGCGCCGGGCGCGCGGCGTCGCGCCCTGTTAAAGGAGGAGAGCGGCAACGCCGCTTCGACTTCCGTTTCGCTGGAATACCGGTTCTATTGGACCGTAGGCGGACTTCGGACGGGTGGTAGAGGGCGGAGAGGGCTCCGCCGGGCGGAGCGGCTTCCACCACGACCGCCGCGGTCGCCGCGCGATCACGGCAGCGCCGGATGGCGAGGCGGCGCGGCGCACCCGTCGTAGACCAGAGGAGGAGGCATCAGTGAGCCAGGCCCGACCCCATGTGCTGGTGGTAGACGCCGAGAAGAGGGTCCTCGACAGGCTCGCGCTCGAGCTCGGCCAGGGCGGCTTCGACGTCACCTGCGCCGAGAGCGGGCTCGCGGCGCTCGAGCTCGTCAAGGCGCGCCGCTTCGACCTCGTGGTCGCCGATGTGGGGGCGCTCGGCATGGAGAGCCCCGGGACCATCGCCGCGCTCAAGGCGCTCGGCCCGGACCTCGAGATCATCGTCGGCGCCCCGTACTCGAGCGCGCAGGCCGCCGTGGAATGCATCGAGCGCGGCGCCTACGACATGCTGGAGAAGCCCTACGACATCGAGGACCTGAAGCGGATGCTCGAGGCGGCGATGCTGCGCACCCACCTCGACGCCGTGGCGGCCGTCCACCAGGCGAGCGCCGCCCTCGTCGCGTCCCTCTCGCGGGACGACTTCCCCGAGCGCGCCGTGGATCTCGCGGCGAAGGTCGTCTATACGACCGGCGCCGCGCTCTCGCTGGCGCTCGATCAAGGGGCCGCCATCTACCAGGCGGCCTCCGGCGCCGAGGTGTCCGCGGCGTTCATCGCTCGGCTCGCCGGGCGCATCGAGGGCGCGCTCGCGCCCGTCCGCCTGTCCGCGGACGACGCGCCCGATCTGCTCTGCACCGCAGAGGGCGATCGCTTCGGCGCCGCCATCGTCGCGCCGCTCCGCCTGGGCGAGAGCTCGTTTGGCGGCCTCGTCGTGCTCCGCGACGAGCGCCTGCCGGCGTTCACCAGCCAGGAGGAGCAGGCCATCGGCATCTTCGCGATTGAGCTCGCGCTCGCCTTTTACGGCCACAAGGTACGGCGCTCGCTCGGCCCCTGCGCCGCCTGACGCCCGCGCGGGCGCGCGGGATGGATGATGATGGGGCGAGCGCGCCGAGATCCGCGGCGAGCGCCCGCAAATTCTTCGGCGATCGAGCTCAAGATTCCCTCTGGCGAACGCGTTCGCACCCCACTAAAGGAGGGGAGCGATGAGCCCCACCGCTGCACCATCGACTCTCCCCGCCAGGGCCCAGCGCGCCGCGACCTTCTACCGGGACCTCGTCGGCAAGAAGATCGCGATGGCGCTGAGCGGCGTCATCTTCTTCGGCTTCGTGATCGGCCACATGACCGGCAACCTGCAGGTCTTCCTCGGCCGGGAGAAGATCAACGACTATGCCGCCTTCCTCCACGGGACGCCCTCCCTGCTCTGGGGGACGCGGATCGTCCTCCTCGCCTCCCTCATCGTCCACGTCTACACGGGCGTGACGCTCGCGCAGCACAGCCGCGCTGCCCGGCCGGTCCCCTACCAGGTGAAGGGGCAGCGGCGCCCGAACGTCGCCGCGCGGACGATGCTGCTGAGCGGCGGCGTGCTCGCCGCCTTCATCGTCTATCACCTGCTCCACCTGACGACGGGCACCGTGCACCCCGACTTCGTGCCGCTCGACGCCTACGACAACGTCGTGAAGGGCTTCAGCTCGGCGCCCGCGGCGATTGCCTACGTCGTGGCCATGGGCCTGCTCGCGCTGCACCTCTACCACGGCGCGTGGAGCATGTTCCAGTCGGTGGGCTTCAGCCATCCGCGCTACACGCCGGCGCTCAAGAAGCTCGCGGCCGCGTCGTCGATCCTGCTCTTCGTCGGCTTCTCATCCGTCCCGCTGGCCGTCCTGTTCGGCATCGTCCGCTGAGCCCGGAGCCTCCGTCATCATGCAGCTCAATGCGAAGATCCCCGAAGGTCCCATCGAGAAGAAGTGGGACCAGCACCGCTTCAACCTGAAGCTCGTCAACCCGGCGAACAAGCGGAAGTACACGGTCCTCGTCGTCGGCACCGGCCTCGCCGGGGGCGCGGCGAGCGCGACGCTGGCCGAGCTCGGCTACAACGTGAAGAGCTTCTGTTTCCAGGACTCTCCGCGCCGCGCCCACAGCATCGCCGCGCAGGGCGGCATCAACGCCGCGAAGAACTACCAGAACGACGGCGACAGCATCTACCGCCTCTTCTACGACACCGTGAAGGGCGGCGACTACCGCGCGCGCGAGGCCAACGTGTACCGGCTCGCGCAGATCAGCGTGAACATCATCGACCAGTGCGCCGCGCAGGGCGTGCCGTTCGCGCGCGAGTACGGCGGCGTGCTCGCGAACCGCTCCTTCGGCGGGGCGCAGGTGTCGCGCACGTTCTACGCGCGAGGCCAGACGGGGCAGCAGCTCCTCCTCGGCGCCTACCAGGCCCTCGAGCGGCAGATCGGCCTCGGCAAGGTGAAGATGTACCCGCGCACCGAGATGCTCGACCTCATCGTCATCGACGGCAAGGCGCGCGGCCTCATCACCCGCAACCTGATCACCGGCGCGCTCGAGACGCACCTCGGCGACGCGGTCGTCCTCGCGTCGGGCGGCTACGGCAACGTCTTCTTCCTCTCGACGAACGCGAAGGGGTCGAACACCACGGCCATCTGGCGGGCCCACAAGCGCGGCGCGCTCTTCGGCAACCCCTGCTTCACGCAGATCCACCCGACGTGCATCCCGGTCTCGGGCGACTACCAGTCGAAGCTCACGCTCATGAGCGAGTCGCTCCGCAACGACGGCCGCATCTGGGTGCCCGCGAACCCGGGCGACACGCGCCCGCCGGAGCAAATCCCCGACGGCGAGCGCGATTATTACCTCGAGCGCCGCTATCCTAGCTTCGGCAACCTCGTGCCGCGCGACGTCGCGTCGCGCGCGGCGAAGGCGGTATGCGACGAGGGCCGCGGCGTGGGGCCGACGCGGCTCGGCGTGTACCTCGACTTCTCGGACGCCATCCGGCGCCTCGGCAAGCCGGCCATCGCCGAGCGTTATGGCAACCTCTTCGACATGTACGAGCGCATCACGGGCGACGACCCGTACAGCGTCCCGATGCGCATCTACCCGGCCATCCACTACACGATGGGCGGGCTCTGGGTGGACTACAACCTGATGAGCACGATCCCCGGCCTGTACGTGCTCGGCGAGGCGAACTTCTCCGACCACGGCGCGAACCGGCTCGGGGCGAGCGCGCTGATGCAGGGCCTGGCGGACGGGTACTTCATCATCCCCTACACCATCGGTGATTACCTCGCGTCGACGAAGCTCGAGCGGATCGACGACCTCCACCCCGCCGTGAGGGACGCCGAGCGCGACGCGAGCGCGCGGCTGAACAAGCTGCTCGGCGCGAACGGCTCGCGCACGGCCGACTCGTTCCACCGCGAGGTCGGCAAGATCATGTGGGAGGCGTGCGGGATGGCGCGCAACGCGGCCGGGCTCAAGGGCGCGCTCGCGCGGATCCCGGAGCTCCGCGAGCAGTTCCACCGCGACGTCCGCGTCTCGGGGACGGGCACCGGCCTGAACCAGGAGCTCGAGAAGGCGGCGCGCGTCGCCGACTTCTTCGAGCTGGCGGAGCTCATGTGTCGTGACGCGCTCGACAGGGAGGAGTCGTGCGGCGGTCACTTCCGCGAAGAGCACCAGACGCCCGAGGGCGAGGCGAAGCGCGACGACGAGCGCTTCTCCTATGTCGCCGCCTGGGCATGGCGAGGTGAAGGTCAGGCCCAGGAGCTCCACAAGGAGCCGCTCCAGTTCAACGAGGTTCACCCCACGCAGCGGAGTTACAAATAATGCGCCTCACCCTCCATGTCTGGCGGCAGAAGGGCAAGTACGAAGCGGGCCGGTTCGTCACGTACGAGGTGCCCGACGTCAGCGAGCACATGTCCTTCCTCGAGATGCTCGACGTGCTCAATCAGCGGCTCATCCTCAAGGGTGAGGAGCCAATCGCGTTCGATCACGACTGTCGCGAGGGCATCTGCGGCATGTGCGGCTTCATGATCAACGGCCAGGCGCACGGCCCCCTCCGTGGGACGACGGTGTGTCAGCTGCACATGCGTCACTACAAGGACGGCGACGTGCTGTGGCTCGAGCCGTGGCGGGCGCAGGCGTTCCCGGTGGTAAGCGACCTCGCGGTGGACCGCAGCGCGTTCGACCGGATCATCGCGTCGGGCGGCTTCGTCTCGGTGTCGACGGGCAGCGCGCCGGACGCGAACGCGATCCCGGTGCCGAAGGTGGTCGCCGAGCGCGCCATGGACGCGGCGGCGTGCATCGGCTGCGGCGCCTGTGTCGCATCTTGCCCGAACGCGTCCGCCTCTCTCTTCACCGCGGCGAAGCTCACGCACCTGAACCTCCTGCCGCAGGGCCAGCCGGAGCGCGATCAGCGGAGCCTCAACATGGTCGCCCAGATGCGCGTCGAGGGCTTCGGTCACTGCACGAACGTCGGCGAGTGCGAGGCGGTCTGCCCGAAGGAGATCCCGCTCGACATGATCGCGCAGATGAACCGCGACTACCTGCGCGCGACGCTCGTCCACCGCGACGTGCAGGCCAAGGGCGGCACCGGCTGAGGCGCCGCACCGCCGGCCTCGCCCGAAGCCGGCGGCGCCTCCCCTCCCTCCTCCCCTCTCCTCGACAGCGAACGCTCTCCTCCCGCACGTCATGAACGGCGGCGCTCCGTCGCCGTCAACCCGCCGCCAAGGCGGGCACGCCCCGGATTGACCACCGGCTCGCCGCCCGATGCCCCGCGCCCAGGGGTGCGCCTGGGGTTCGCGGGGTCAGGCCGGCCCTTCGGCCCATCACCGCCCGTACGGCCAGCCCCCGGTGCCTGCAGGCGCAGGCTGCAGCGCCTCGGCGCGAGGCCCACCCGAACAGGGCCCCGCGGCATGACAGGCGAGCCCTGGTGCCGCGGGTGCGCCAGCACGATCCCGACGGCCGCCGCAGGTGTGGCACGAGACCGCCGTCATACCCCGTTTTCGTACAATTTTTCACCAAAAACACAAGATTTTGCAGGCCACCTGTGGAAAACAGACCGGGAATTTCCTGATCATCGACTCAGGCACTTCCTAAACAATCTTCACATCGCGCGCTCCAACCGTACAGTCAACGTGGGATAAGCACTCGGCATGTTTCGAGAACATCTCGTCGCGACTCGCGCCCATGCCAGTGGGGGCTTTTCGAGTGTGACGAGCCGTCGCTCCAGTAGCAGCGCAACCGCGAAGATGCCGTGGCGCTCTCCCGCGCCGCAATGAAACGTGTCAGGGTCAACAGGCACTTGTTCGAGGCCACGAGTTGGAATAACCTCGAAATTGTCCTGAACGGGATCAGACGTCATAAGACAATTGTGGTCACCCCACACCATGTCGTAGACTAGGTCGAACTTAGAGCGCCGCAGCGAGGGGGGGCATCCCGCGGCGAGCGCGTCGAGGATCGCATCGAGTATCGCTCTTCTGCGGAAGCCGGTTCGAGGGGAGGGCCGGCAGGAGGAGAAGCCAGAGGCAACGGCCGCGGCGACCTTTCTCCCGGCGGGTCAGGAGATCCGCTTTCCACATGGGAACGACGCGCACCGGGACCGCAAACCAGACCGACCGGGGCCGGGCAGATCGCCTGACGGCGCCCTGCTGCACCGTTCGTGCTGCGCGCCGCCGGCGCGCACCGGGGTCTGCGAGGCTGGTCGGATGCGGGAGTTCGAACATCAGACAGGTCTCTTGCACGAGCGAAGAAGTAGGAGGGGAACTTCATGAGGTGCTGCATCGACGGCCTTAATCTGCATCCGACGAGCGTCCACGATGCTGCCGTTGTTCTCGACACCGTGACGGATCGGCTCCTCGCCGCGGGGGATCGGCGAGCGGCCTTCACCGACGTCTACGGTATCGTCACGCGCGCGGTCGCGGCGCAGGTCGGGCGACGCGATGGCATGTTCCTCGAGCCGGCGTGGATCTCGCGCCTCGCGGGCCGGTTCTGCGAGCGGTACCTCGAGACGCTCGGCTGGTACGATCGGGGCGCGACGCAGGACTGTAGCGCCTGGCACATCGCGTACGCGAGCACGGCGTCGCGGTTCACGCCCCCCGTGCAGAACGCGCTGCTCGGCTTCAGCGCCCACATCAACTACGACCTGATCTTCGGGATCCACGCGACCATCGTCGAGTTCGGGCACGGCGCCGACCGGGCGATGCTCGCGCGGCTCAAGCACGATCACGATCAGATCAATTCGCTGCTCCGCGCCTCGGTCATCGAGGCGCTCGCGCGCCTCACCGCGCGGCATGGCTGCCCCCTCAGCGCGTTCTTCCTGGACACCGCGCCGGAGGTCGCGGTCTGGGTGTCGATGGAGATGCTCTCGCGGTGGCGCGAGCGGGTCTGGGACGACGTCCTGGCGCTGCTCGCCGCGCGCGGCGGGAGCGAGCGGGCGGCGCTCTCCCGCGGGATCGAGCGGCGCTCCACGCGCATCGCCCAGATGCTCGCGCTGCCCTCGCTCCACCAGGCGCCGCACACGGCGCTCCGCCTCCTGTCAAGGGCCGCGTGATCGCGGCCGACCGCAACCGGAGCCCCGCCCGATCGTAGAATGGGGGCATGAGCAAGCTGCCCAAGGAACCGCCCGCCGGCGAGATCACCCCTCCAGCGCTCTACCTGCGGCGGCGCGAGCTCCTCAAGAACGCGGCGCTCTTCGCCGGCACCGCGTCGGCCATCGGCGGCGGCCTCGTCTGGCTCACGGGCGGAGCGGCGCGCCTCTCGGCGGCCGGCGCCCCCGGCGGCGAGGCCACGCCGCTCGGCAGCGCGGCCGCGCTGCCGGGGCCGCCGGCCGCCGGCGCGTCGCCCTCCGGGACGGGCTCGAGAGACCCGTTCGTCACCGACGAAGCGCGGACCTCCTACGAGGACATCGTTTCGTACAACAATTTCTACGAGCTCGGCCTGAGCAAGTCGGAGCCGGCCCAGAACGCCGGCCGGCTCAGGCTCCGCCCCTGGTCCATCGCGTGCGAGGGAGAGGTGAAGAAGCCCGAGGTCATCGACCTCGACACCCTCCTCCGGTGGTTTCCTTTGGAGGAGCGCGTCTATCGAATGCGCTGCGTCGAGGCGTGGTCGATGGTGATCCCCTGGCTCGGGTTCCCGCTGGGCGCGCTGCTCAGGCGCCTCGATCCGACCTCTCGCGCCCGGTACGTCCAGTTCACCACGCTGCTCGATCGAGAGCAGCTGCCCGGCCAGCGGAGCGACGTGCTCGAGTGGCCTTACGTCGAGGGGCTCCGGATCGACGAGGCCATGCACCCTCTCACGATGCTGGCCGTGGGCCTCTACGGCAAATCGCTGCTCGGCCAGAACGGAGCGCCCATTCGCCTTGTGGTGCCGTGGAAGTACGGGTTCAAGGGGTGCAAATCGATCGTCAGCATCAAGCTCACCGAGCGGCAGCCGGCGACGAGCTGGAGCCGGGCCGCGCCGGACGAGTATGGGTTCTATGCGAACGTGAACCCCGCGGTGGATCACCCGCGCTGGAGCCAGGCGACGGAGCGGAGGATCGGTGAGCTGCGTCGCCGTCCCACGCTGCCATTCAACGGTTATGCGGAGGAGGTCGCCGGCCTCTACAGCGGGATGGACCTGCGGGAGAGCTTCTGATGATGCGCGCGCCAGCGAGGACGATGTCGCCGCCGCGCGCTGTCGGCGCCGGCGTGCCGTCTGGCCGGAAGCTCGGCTGGCTCCCGCCCGCTGTCGTCGCCGGCGGGCTGATCCCGCTGGTCGTGCTCGGCCTGCGCGCCGGGGCCGGGGCGCTCGGCCCGGACCCCGTCGCCGAGGCGCTGAACCAGCTCGGCCTGCTCGCGCTCGTGCTGCTCGTCGCCTCGCTGGCGGCGACGCCGCTCAAGCTCGTGTCGGGCTGGACCTTTCCGCTGCGTATCCGCAAGGCGCTCGGGCTGCTCGCGTTCTTCTACGCGTGCGCCCACTTCCTGACGTATGCGATCGTCGATCAGGGCCTCGACGTGCGCGCGATCGTCGAGGACATCACCGAGCGCCCCTTCCTCCTCGCCGGCTTCGTTGCGCTCCTCGTGCTCGTCCCGCTCGCGGCGACGTCGACCGCGCGCATGCTGAAGCGCCTCGGCGCCGCGCGCTGGAAGCGCCTGCACCGCCTCGCCTACGCCGCCGCCGTGCTCGGGATCGTGCACTTCTTCCTCCGCGTGAAGAAGGACACGACAGAGCCGATGATCTACGCGGCGCTGCTCGCGCTCCTCTTCGCCGTGCGCATCGCGAGCGCCGTCCGGCACAGACGCGCGGCGCCGCGCTGAGCGAGAGCGTCGCGCCGCCGCCGCGCGGCGAACCTGCCGCGCGGCGCCGCGCGTTCGGATACCATGGGGCGTCGAGAACCTCCTCCTCTGGCTCGGCCCCAACAACGCGGTCGGCTCGGCGATCCTCCTCAGCGTCGCGGCGACCGAGGACAGGCCCGAGCGGCGGCCGGCCTCGCTCAGCTTCGACGAGCGGACCCGGGCGCAGTGGAACCTCTGGATGCCCGACGACTTCGTCGCCGAGTACGGCGAGCTGCTCGACCGGGTCGACACCCTGATGCGGCGCAACGAGAGCCCGGGCTGGCGGGTGTTCGTGGCCAACGTGCCTCACGTGACGATCGTGCCGATCGCCACGGGCGTCGGCGACCCGCTGCCCGGGCTCCCGCGCTACTACCCCTATTACACCTATCCCCCGCTCGCTCGGGGCACCCGCCTGATCGAGGCGGGCGCGCCGCACCTCACCGCGGCGGACGCGCGGCGCATCGACGAGACGGTCGACGCCTGCAACGCGCAGCTCGTCCGGCTCATCGAGGAGAGGAACGCTCGCCACCGCGCGCCCCGGTATCACCTCGTCGACGTCTCCGGCGGCCTGGACCGGCTCGCGTACCGGCGCACCGGCGGCGAGCCGTCGTACGAGTTCCCCGCGTACTTCGCGGCCAACGTCGCGCCGCCGATGGACACCCGCTTCTACCACGTCGATCGCGCCGGGCGCCGCAAGGCCGGCGGCATCGTCAGCCTCGACGGCGTTCACCCGAGCGTCATCGGCCAGGGCCTCCTCGCCCACGAGTTCCTCAAGGTCATGAGGGAGGCCGGCGTCCCTGGCGCCGACCCGGACCGCCTGCCGTGGCCCAGGATCGTGGCGAGCGACACGCTCTACCAGGACCCGATCCCGCTGATGGAGGAGATCTACCAGTACGAGGAGCTCTCGTACGCCGTGCTCTCGGCCTACCGGTACGTCTTCGGAGGGTTCCAGGGGCGCCGCGGCAGCATCAAGGACTTCTAGAGCGCCCCTGGTACAAGCGCCGCAGCGCGGCGGTCACGGCACGGCTGGGGTGCTTCCGCGCAGCATGAAAAAGATGAGCACCCCGGTGACGGAGACGTAGAGCCAGAGGGGCAGCGTCACCCGAGCGACCTTGGCGTGCTTCGCGAAGTTCGCCTTGTAGGCGAAGTAGAACGACGTCAGCGCGAGCGGCACGATGCCCGCCGAGAGCACGATGTGCGAGATGAGGACGGCGAAGTAGACGGCGCGCAGCGGCCCGGTGCCCTGGTACTTCGTGTCGCCGTGGACGAAGTGGTAGGCGAGGTAGCCGACGAGGAACAGCGACGAGGCGGCGAACGCCGAGACCATCAGGTACTTGTGCACGACCATCGCGCGGCGCTTGATCGCGATCCAGCCCGCGACGAGGAGCGTGGCGGCCGTCGCGTTCAAGGCGGCGTTCAGCGGCGGCATGAAGCGGAGATCCGCGCCGCCCGCGCCCCGCCGGATGATGAGGATGTAGGCGAGGAACGCCAGCGCGGCCGCGGAGAGCACGGCATTGAAGGCGTAGAACGATCGGTCGCTGGTGCGGGCGAGCAGGCCGACCGGCTTCAAGTGGCTCGAGGCGTGGGACGACATCGCGCGGTCCATACCAGAGGAGCGCGCCGAGCGCGAACGCGAGCGAGCGAGCTCGGATCAGCGAATGGAAGCGGTCGGAAGCGGACGGAAGCGGACGGGGACGACCGCCAGCGCTCGCAGACGGACCGAAGCGGACGGGCGCGGACGGCGCCGCCCCGTGGGACCCCGGGCTACGCGGAGCTCGGCGCGATCCCCATCGGGGGGCTGCGATCCGCGTTCCGCAGCGGCTCGCGCATGGTCACGAACTCCTCGGCAGCGGTCGGGTGGACGCCGATCGTCGCGTCGAACTGCGCCTTGGTCGCGCCGCACTTCAGCGCGACGGCGAACCCCTGGACGATCTCGCCGGCGTCGGGCCCGACCATGTGGACGCCGAGCACCCGGTCGGTCGCGCGGTCGACGACGAGCTTCATCATCGTCTTCTCCTCGCGCCCGGAGAGGGTGTGCTTGAGCGCGCGGAAGGTCGAGAGGTAGATGGCGACGTCGTGGCGCTCTCGCGCCTGCGCCTCGGACAGGCCGACGGTGCCGACGCTCGGCTGGCTGAAGACGGCGGTCGGGATGCCGGCGTAGTCCACGCGCGCGCGCTCGCCGCGGAAGAGCGTCTTCACGAGCGCCATCGCCTCGGCGATGGCCACGGGCGTGAGCTGCACGCGCGCGATCACGTCGCCGAGCGCATAGATGGACGGGACCGACGTCTGGAACGCGTCGTCCACCACGACCGCGCCCTCCTCGTCGAGCTTCACCCCGACCTCCTCGAGGCCGAGCCCCTTGGTCTTCGGCAGGCGCCCCGTCGCGTACAGCACGCAGTCGGCCGAGAGCTCGGTGCCGTCGGCGAGCGTCGCGACGAGCGCGTCGCCCTGCCGCGCGAGGCTCTCGACGCTCGCGCCCAGGCGGAGGTCGAGCCCCTTCTTCTGGATCTCGGCGGCCAGGAACGCGCGGATGTCGTCGTCGAAGCCGCGCAGGAGGTGCAGGCCGCGGTGGATCAGCGACACCTTGGCCCCGAGGCCGTGCAGGATGCCGGCGAGCTCGACCGCGATGTAGCCGCCCCCGACGATGACCGCCCGCCGCGGCATCGCCTGGAAGTGGAACAGGTCGTCGGAGGTGACGGCGAGCTCGCGCCCGGGGAGATCGGGGATCCAGGGGTAGCTGCCGGTCGCGACGAGGATCCGCTCGGCGGTGATCCTGGCGCCGTCGATCTCGACGGCGTGGGGATCGACGACCCGGGCGTGCCCCCGCCGGACATCGGCGCCCGAGTTCTTCAGGAGCCGCTCGTAGACGCCGTTCAGGCGCTCGATCTCCTTGTCCTTGTTGCGGAGGAGCGTCGACCAGTCGAACGACGGGCCGGCGTGCCCGTTCCCGCTCGGGCCGTGGCCGGGCACCGTCCAGCCGTAGCCGGCGGCGTCCTCGAAGTCCTCGGCGTAGTGCGAGGCGTAGACGAGGAGCTTCTTCGGTATGCACCCCAGGTTGACGCAGGTGCCGCCGAGGTGGCGCGACTCGGCGACGGCGACCCGGGCGCCGTAGGAAGCGGCCATGCGGGCTGCGCGCACGCCGCCGGAGCCGGCGCCGATGACGAACAGATCGTAATCGTACTTGGACATGGCGGACGACTATGCCCCATGTGGGGCGCGGTCGCCGCGCGCCGTGCGGTCGCGCGCGACGGGCTCCGCTCCCTCCGGCTTCGGCTCGGCCACCGGCGCGGGGATTCTGCTACGGTCCCGCCGTTGCGCTCCTCGACCCACACGGGAACCTTCGCCGACGCTCCGTCACCACGCCCGCGCCCGCGCGACGGCGACCTGCAGGAGCGTCCCGCGCCGCGCCTCGCGGGGCGCGCGCGCCGCGCCCTGCCCTTCGCGCTGGCGGCAGCGCTCGTCGCGTTCGTCCTCGGCCGGCTCGACTTCGACGCCTTCCGCGCCGCCCTGTCGCGCGTCGATGCCCCGCTCTTCGTCGCCTTCGCCGCCCTCTTCGTCCTCGCGCTCCTCGGCGCCGACACGTTCGCGACCGTCCTCGTCTACCGCCGCCTGATCGCGCCCGTCGCCTTCCGCGATTTCCTCGTGCTCCGCGGCGCCTCCTACCTCCCGTCGCTGCTCAACCACCACGTGGGTCAGGCCTTCATCACGGTCTTCCTCGCGCGCGTGCACGCCGTGCCGCTCGCGCGCGTCGCCGGCGCGACGCTCGTCGTGTACGCGTCGTGGCTCGGCTGCCTGCTCCTCCTCGGCGCCGTCGCCGTGCCCGCGAACGGCGGGCCGCTCGCCGGGTCCGCCCTGCTCCTCGCGGCGGGCGCGCTCTACCTCGCGATCCTCGCGCTGCGCCCCGCCCGGCTCGCCCGCGCGAAGCTCCTCGCCCCGCTCTTCGAGGCGGGCGTGCGCGGCCACCTCGTCGCGCTCGCCGCGCGCATCCCGCATCTCCTCGTCCTGTTCGCCGGCACCTGGCTCCCCTTCTGGTTCTTCGACGTGCGCGTTCCCCTCGGAGCCGCCCTCACGTACATCCCGATCCTGATGGTGGCGGTGACGCTCCCCATCACGCCGCAAGGCTTCGGCACGCGCGACGTGCTCGCCGCCGCGCTCTTCGAGGGCTTCGCGGCCGGCGCGACGCGCGACGCACGCCTGGCCGCCATCGCCGCCTCGACGACGACGTGGGCCGTCGCGCTCACCCTCGTCGAGGCCGCGCTCGGCCTGGCCCTGCTCCGGGGCGTTTTGCCCCGTATGGAGGCAAAGCGCCCCGCGGACGCTCCCCCGCCCGGCCATGACGCGGCGTAACGCGGCTCGCCGTCACGTTATTACGAAATCTTGCAACCAGGCTACTCGCCAACGTCGATTGGCGCATCGTTTGCCATGGGGGCAGAGAGCGGCAGAGAGAGGCGGAAGAGCGGCCCGGCAGAGACCAAAGAGGCCCGGCAGAGACCCGGCAGAGACCAAAGAGGCCCTGCGGAGGCCGAAGAGAGAGAGGTCGGCCAAGAGCAGGTTCGGCGTGGCGAGTTTCGGGTTATAGTCTCCGGCCTCCGTTCGTTTCGTCCTTCTGGCCGCGTGCGACCCGGTGAACATCGCAGACTGGACCAGTCCGCGCCGAGCGACCCTCTATGAAGAATCTGGTTCGTTTCCTCGCCTCCTCCGATCACGACGTCGCCCGCGCCCTGCGCCATGTGCGCCGGCAGGTCCGCAGCTTCACCCTGCCCGCGCCGCGGCCGATCGTGGTCCCGATGCGCATGGCGTTCGAGGCCGCGCGCGAGGTGTACTATTTCGGTGCGCGTGTGCTCGTCTGCGAGCCGCATTTCAAGTCGCACTGCGTGCAGTACGGCAAGGGTGTCCGGACGGGGACCTTCATCCACTTCATCAATGGGCGCGGCGACATCATCCTCGGTGATAACGTGGTGCTCGACGGCAAGACCGACTTCATCTTCGCCGCGCGGTTCTGCGACCGCCCCACGCTGCGGATCGGCGACAACACCGGGATCGGGCACGGCTGCCGGATCGTCGTCGGCAAGTCGGTCACCATCGGCAAGCACTGCATGATCGCGGCGGGCGTCTTCATCCTCGACTCGAGCGGCCACCCGAGCGATCCGGAGGCCCGGAGGCGGGGCCTGCCTCCCTCGGACGCCGAGGTGCGGCCGGTCGTCATCGAGGACAACGTCTGGCTCGGGACCCGGTCCACGATCTTCCCGGGGGTCACGGTGGGCGAGGGCAGCGTCGTGTCGGCGGGCTCCATCGTGATGGCCGATGTCCCTCCGTACACCGTCGTCGCTGGCAATCCGGCCCGACGGGTGGCATCACTCCGGACGACCGAGCCGCCGCCGCCCATCGGGCCCGCGGCGGACCGCGCCGATCCCAGTGCGAGAAGGCACGGCGCGGACGACGCTGCGCGTCGCTCGGGCTCCGACAGCGCATCTTAACCCTGGAGTTCTTTCATGATGATCGAGGTGGAGAAGGTGATCGATGTCATCGTCACGGTCGGCCGCTTGCCCGCCGAGATCAAGCCCGATGACGACATCTACGACGCGGGGTTCTCCTCGGTTCGAGCGCTCCAGCTGCTCACCGAGCTGGAGGACCGGTTCAACGTGGCGCTCCCCGACGACCGGTTCAGCGTCGCCCGCACGCCGCGCGCGCTGAGCTCCCTCATCCAGGAGCTCGCGCCGTGAGGAGGGTCGTCACCGTCGAGCTCGCGGCGCCTGCGACCGAGATGGCGCAGGAGGAGATCCCCAAGCAGATCGCCTTCCTCTCGAAGGAGATCGCGAACATCCGCTTCGTCCGCGAGGGCGCCGCGCTGGAGTTCGAGGCCCCCGAGGAGCGCGCGGCCGACCTCGCGAAGGCGGCGGAGGGCCTCGCGCGCACCATGCAGCGCAGCCTGCGCCAGCTCACGCGCAAGCTCGTGTACCGCAGCCCGGCGTGCGATCGGGTGGAGTTCCGGGGCGGCGCGCTCCCCGGCGGGATCACGCAGATGGGCCAGGGCCAGGTCGCCCTCGAGGGCATCCCGCTGCGGCTCTACCGCTACTTCGATCGCTCGCTGGAGGCGCTCGGCGCGCCGTTCTCGCCGAGCCCGATCCTGGTGCCGACGTTGATCCCGGCGGCGACGCTGGCGAAGTGCGACTACTTCCGCTCGTTCCCGCACATCGTCACGTTCACGTGCCACCTGCCGGAGGACATGCCGCTCATCGAGGATTTCCGGGCGCGGCATCAGGACCGGGACACGCTCGACGAGCGCGCGCTGAGCGACATGGCGCCGCCGGAGGTGTGCCTCTCGCCGGCGGTCTGTTACCACGTGTACGCGGCGAACCGGGGCCGGGTGCTGCCGGCCGGCGGCGCGCGCTACGCGCTCGCGGGCCGCTGCTTCCGCTACGAGTCGAGCAAGATGGTCGACCTGCGGCGGCTCTGGGAGTTCACGATGCGGGAGATCGTCTTCCTCGGGTCGCGGGAGGACGTCCTCGCGCTGCGCGAGCAGGGGAACGAGATCGTGGCGCGCTACCTCGACGAGCACCGGCTCGCCGGCGAGATCCGGACGGCGAGCGACCCGTTCTTCATCGCGCCGGACGCGGCCGCCAAGACGTACTTCCAGATCAGCAGCGAGACGAAATACGAGATCTCGTTGATGCTCCCGGAGGGCGAGCGCGTGGCGGCCGGCTCGCTGAACTACCATACCGACTTCTTCGGCCGCGCGTTCAGCTGCGATGTCGAGGGCGCGGGCCCGATGCACAGCGTGTGCATCGCGTTCGGCCTGGAGCGGTGGGTCTACGCGTTCCTGGCCCAGCACGGCGGCGATCCGGCCGGCTGGCCCGATGTCGTGCGGCGCGCGCCCGAAATGGCGACCCTGTAGAGCGGCGCATCGCCGCTTCGCCGCTCGCTCGCAGTTCCGTTTCCCGGGGGATCTGAGAGGCTTCGTGTCCATGCAGTTCGAGCGCGTCGATCCGATCGCGGCGGCGGAGGAGGCCAGCTTCGTGCTGCGCGAGGCGTGGCCTCCGCCGACCCTCCATTACACGGCCGGCTACCTGAGATGGCAGTTCGGCTTCCCCGGCCCGGCGCCGCAGGCCGTGCTCGCGCGAAAGGGCGGCGAGCCGGCCGGCTTCATCGGCGTCGCGCCGCGCCGGTTCCGGTTCCGGGGCGCCACGTCGGAGGGATATGTCCTCTCGTTCGTGAGCGTGCGGCCGAAGTTCCAGGGGCAAGGGCTGGCGAGCCGGCTGTACACGGAGCTCCTCGCCGGCCTCCGGACGACCGACCTGCCCATCGCGGTGTTCGTGGAGGCGCGGTCCGCGCCCGCGCAGCGCGTGCTCTTCAAGGCGGTGGCGGCGGTGGGCCTCGAGCTGAAGCGGCTCACCGCGTGCCGGAACCACGGCTTTCTCCCCCGGGCGAGCGCCGCGCCGCCGCGGGCCGTGGCCGCGCCGGCATCGACCGTGCAGGACGTGCTCGCCGTGATGGCGGCGTGCAGCGGCGAGCGCGTGCTGTGGGCGGCGCCCGACGCGGCGCACCTCGAGCACGCCCTCCGCGATCCACGGCCGCGCCGGCTGCTGCTCGTCGAGGAGGCGGGCCAGGCCGTCGGCGCCGCGGCGGTGTTCCTGTCCGAGATCGCGACCGCCCGGGGGATCGACCGTGTGGCGACGCTCGGCACGCTCTTCCTGCCGGAGCCGACCGCCGATCGGCTCGCGGCGGTGATGCGCGCGGCGTCGGAGGCTTTCGGCGGAAAGGCGACCGCACCGACGGTGAGCGCGCCGAACCTGGCGATCGTCCCCCAGGACCAGCTCAGGCCGGCCGGCGTGCGCGCGACGGCCGCGACCTTCGACGCGTTCGTCATCCACCCGAAGGGCGGGCCCTGGCTGGACGCCGAGACGACCAACCTCGAGGTCGTCTGACACCACCGTGTCCCAGGGGAAACCATCTACGTTGCAGATGGTTTCCATCAGAACAATGCCGATTCACAAGATGGGTTGGCGGGCGCATGGTGAGGTCATGGCCAACAACACTTCTTCGATGGTGATCCGGCGCTCTGGCGAGCGGGGCTATGCCGACCACGGGTGGCTGCAGTCGTTCCACACGTTCTCGTTCGCCGACTACCAGGATCCGGAGCACATGGGCTTCCGTGCGCTGCGGGTCATCAACGACGACCGCGTCGCCCCGTCGCGGGGGTTCGGCATGCACCCGCACCAGAACATGGAGATCGTCACCTATGTCCTGGAGGGGGAGCTCTCGCACAAGGACAGCATGGGGAACGGGTCGATCATCCGCCCTGGCGAGGTCCAGCGCATGTCGGCGGGGACGGGCGTGTACCACAGCGAGCACAACACCTCGAAGGCGGGCGTGACTCACCTGCTGCAGATCTGGATCGTGCCCGATCGGCGCGGGATTACGCCGAGCTACGAGCAGAAGGCGTTCTCGAAGGAAGAGCGCCAGGGCAAGCTGCGGCTCGTCGCCTCGCAGGACGGGCGCGAGGGCTCGGTCACGGTCCACCAGGACGTGAGCCTGTTCGCGGGGCTCTTCGGGCAAGGCGAAGAGGCGCGCTACGAGCTCGCGGCCGGTCGAAACGCCTGGGTCCACGTCGCGCGCGGGAGCGTCGAGCTGAACGGGACGCTGCTCGAGGCCGGCGACGCGGCGGCCATCGGCGCGCCCGGCGCGGGAGGAGCTGGTCAGTCGCTCCACCTCGTCGGGAAGGGCGCGGGCGAGGTGCTGCTGTTCGACCTCGCCTGATCGGCGGCGCTCGCGCCCTCCGCTCGCCGGCTCCCCGACGGCGCGGCGGGAAATCGAGGTCATGATCGCCGGCGTCAGGAGGGGCCTGCCGCCTGCAAGGAAACCCCCTGTGGCAAACAGGCACCTTGCGAGCGACGACCCGACACACCCTCATGCTCATCATCCCTCTCCGCCCGGCGTCCTCGGACCCACCATGTCGCCGCCGCGCCGCGGCTCCACGCCGGGAGGCAGCTGGAGCTGCGATTGTCGATCTGACAGGCTCAGCGCGCCTCTCCCGCTTGCTGGGAGGCGGACTCTGCTCCATAGAGATCTCATGGACGCGATTGATCTCCTCGAACGCCACCACCGCGAGCTCGAGCAGCGATTCTCCGACCTGAAGGAGGCATCTTCCGTCACCGCAGCGCAGTTCTCCGCGGCCGCCGATCTCCTCGCCACCCACATCACGATCGAGGAGCAGCACTTTTACCCGGCGGTCCGGGCTCGCCGCACCGAGGAGTTCCTCCTCGAGTCGCTGGAGGAGCACCTGTCCATCAAGCGCGTGCTGGCCGATCTCGTGGCCCTCGACGCCGCGGACGAGACGTTCGGGCCCAAGCTCCATGTGCTCGCCGAGCAGCTCGAGCATCACCACAAGGAGGAGGAAGAGCACCTGTTCCCCAGGGTCAGGAAGCTCCTTGACGACGGCGCGCGCGAGGCGCTCGGGCAGGAGATGCACGCGAGGATGCGCGCGCTGCAGCAGGGGGAGCCCCGCAGGCTCGTCCTGGGCCAGACCGACGCAGCGGCGTCCCTCCCCTGAGCCGTGCGCCGCCTCTCCAGCGCCCTGTCCCCGGCGATGGCCCCCGGCGCCGTGAGCGCCCGGACACGGCGCCCGCACACGCAGCTCCGAGGCGAAGACCGTTGGAACCGTTGGAACCGTTGGAACTGTTAGAAACGATACCCTCCTGCGACACCCGCGAACGCGAACCAGGCGCGGACGTAAAAACCTGAGCCGCACGCAGGCGCAAGCGCCACGATACAAGGCAGCGAGACCTGAGAAATTCGTCCGAGCGGACGCGATTTTTCTAGTAGGAGTTTCCCTACGGTTGTTATTCTAGACTGCTGCGAGTCTCGTGGCAGGAGTACGGAATGGCCGCGGGAAGAGGGCATGCTGCGAAGAAGCCGAGGGGCAGGGCCTGATCCGCACGCCGGCCAGTCGGCGCAGCGGGCGCTCATCCATCCCGCGCGCGGGACAGCGATGGCCAGCGCTCACCGGCGATCGTTGACGGAGGTAGGATGACGGCTCGACCTGTACTCTCGATTGACACATCCTTCGACCCGGAGAGCGCCTGGTTCGCGGCCGGACGCACGCAGCTCTACGGGCGTATGGGAGAGCAGTTCTCCGTCGTACCGTTCGGACGCGCCAGCGCGGAGCGGAGGAGGATACTCCGCCAGATCGCGCGCGCCGAGAGCGCCGGCAATCCCTTCCGGGCGATCGTCGTGTCGTCCCACGGCAAGACGAGCTGCGTTGTGGACGACGAGTCGCCCGACGGCATCCTGCTGTCGCACGAGAGCCCGGCGCAGGAGATCGAGCTCTGGGCGCGCGGTCGCGTTCTCTATTTCTGCTGTGGCGAGACCGCGAGCGGTCCGCTGTTCGACAGGCTCCTCGACGCGGGAGCGCGGGCCGTTGTCGGCTTCACGGGGAGGCTCGGCGCCACGACCGTGGACGGCAAGTTCTTCTGGCGGCTGCTCGACCACGAGCTTGTGACCTGCGCGCTGCACGACCAGCAGGTGCCGGGCTTCGAGAGGGCGAGGCAGCAGTTCCTGGAGCGCGTCACGCTGCGCCTCGCGTCGCTCCCCGACGACGGAGCGGTGCGGGACGAGCTCTCGAAGATGAGGGACTTGCTCGTGTCGATGGTGATCCGGGGCGCAGGGAAGGGGTAGTCCCTCGCCGCCCAGGTCCGTTCAACCATCCGCCGGTCCCTGCCCCGCGCGACGAGCGCTCTCCCCGGGGCCCGCCGCGGGCGCGGAGCCAGGGACGGACCTGCGGGAGCTCCGCCGCCGCGGGCCCATGTCGAAGCGGGTCAGAACAGGAAGCACATCCCCGGCTTCTCTTCACACCTCCCGAGCACGCAGAAGCCCTCGCAATCGGCGTCACTCGAGCACGCCGTGCGGGTACACGCGCCGCCCGTCGTGTCGCACACGTGGTTCTTCGGACAGTCCGCTTCGGCGGCGCACGCCCTCGCCCGACACCGATGATCCGGCGCGCACGCCAGCGTCGAAGGGCAGTCGGCGTCCGTCTCGCAGCCGCGGACGCAGGTGGGCATCAGCCGCCGCTGGATAGCCAGGGGGCACGTGAAATGCAGCGTCTCGCAGATGATCGGCGCGCCTGCGCCGCCGCCTCCCGCTCCCCCGCCTCCCGCTCCCCCGCCGCCGCTTTGGCCGTCGATGCCGGCGCAGTCCTCGTCGGATGCGCAGCCGGCGCCTCGCACCTCATAACAGGCGGCATCGCTGAGCCGGTTGCACGTGTTGTTGTTGCAATCCGCCCCGACCCGACACTCGAACTCGCCGAGCGGTGCGCCGCCGCTATCTCCAGCGGGCTCGCCGTTGCCCCCGCCGCATCCGAGCGAGACGCCGAGCACCGTACCGAACATCAATCGATGAAGCCTGATCCGCATGAAATCATGCCTATCAGACGGCCGCCGTTCTGGAGAATACAGCGGCACGTTCGCGACGACCGGAGCGACCCCGTACGCGCTGCGGACCTGAATGAGGGATCGAGTCCCCGGCGCTCGAAGCGAGAGACTGCCGAGTCGGCAAGGACACGAAGAGACCCCGGAAACACCTCTCTTCCTGGCGTCTTCTGGCGTCTTGGCGGTCTGTATCCTCCTTGTCCGAGCGCCGGTTGACGGCCTGCATCTTCCTCGCCCGAGCGCCGCTCCGGGGCGGCCCTGGTAGGACGCCGCGCGCTCCGGTAGATCCAGGAGAGCGATGCGACACAAGCCCTCGATCGTGCTCTCCCGGGCGGCGCTCCTCCTCGCCGCCATGGCGGGCGACGGCCTCGCCAGCCCGCGCGCGGCCGTGCGCGAGGAAGCGGAGGAGGCGCGCGACGCGTGGTTCATGGACGGCGGGCGCCGCGTCGCGGTCGAGCGGCTCGGTCCGGCCGCGCTGGGCGCGTCCTCGACGCCGCGCGCGCTCGCGCCGGTGCGGCTCCGCTATCCAGGCGGCCGGACGGTCGAGGCGAGCGTCGGCGAGACCGCGATCGTGGAGGTCGAGCCTGGAGCGCTGGACGCGTTCGACGCGCTCGGCGCCGCGGGCGTGGAGGTGGTGAGGCCGCTGATGCCCTCGATCGGGCTGTGGCTCGTCAGGGACGCCGGCGGCGGCGACGGCCTCGACCTCGCCCAGCGCCTCCAGGGCGCGGCGCGGCCGGCCTCCGTGCGCGAGGCGATCCCGGACCTCCACGTGCGCCTCAAGGCGCACGGCGCGCCGTTCGCGCCGGACGACCCGCGCCTGCCCGACCAGTGGTACTTCGACGACCTCCGGATGCAAGAGGCCTGGGGGCGCACGCAGGGCGACGCGGCCACGTCCATCGTCGTCATCGACACCGGCTGCGACCTCGATCACCCCGACCTCGCCGCGAAGATGGATCCAGGCCTGGACGTCATCGACGACGACGACAACCCCACCTACCAGCCGGGCGAGCGGAGCGTGAACCACGGGACGGCCTGCGCGGGCCTGATCGCCGCCGACACCAACAACGGCGTGGGCATCGCGGGCGGCTGCCCCGCCTGCAGGCTGCGGTGCGTGCGGCTGATCGACGACGAGCCGCGGCCTATCTCCGCCTCGGTCGACGCCTTCGAGTTCGCCCTGCAGGTGAACGCCGCCGTCGTGTCGAACAGCTGGGGGTACGCCGACCCGATGCCCGTCCCCAGGGTGGTCGAGGCCGCGATCAACCGCCTGTTCGACGCCGGGCGCAACGGCAAGGGGGCGCTCGTCCTGTTCGCCGCCGGCAACGACGACAGGGAGATCCTCGACGACGAGCTCCAGGCCGTGCGGGGCGTCCTTACCGTGGGCGCCGTCAACCACCTGGAGGACGCGACGTCGTTCACGAACCGCGGGAGATCCATCGACCTCGTCGCGCCCACGGGGACGCTGAGCACCGACATCGCCGGGAGCGAGGGGGACGACGCGAGCGACTACACCGACCGGTTCGGCGGCACCTCGTCGGCGTGCCCTGTCGCCGCCGGCGTCGCGGGGCTGCTGGTGAGCGCCGCGCCCGAGCGGACCGCGGGCGAGCTCTACGACGTCATGATCCGGACGGCGCGGCTGGCGCCCTACGCGGTCGCCGACGAGAGCGGGCACGATCCCATCTTCGGGCACGGGATCATCGACCCTGTCGCGGCGCTCACGGAGGTGCTCGGGGACGAGCCGCCGCCGCTTTCGGGAGGCGGCGAGGGCGCCGGCGACCAGCGCGCCGGCTGCGCGTGCGCTTCGGCCGGCGCGGGCTCAGGCGAGCGGCGAGGCCTCGCGGCGTCGGCGCTCCTCGGCCTGGCCGCTGCGGCGCGCCGGCGCGGCGCGGCCCGCGCGCGCCGCTGAGGGGACGTCACGCTCCAGGCCGCCGCCCGGCCCGGAGCGCGTCCCGCCGGGCGAGCAGCCACGCGCGCGCCTCGCCCTCCGTCTCGAAGAACTCGACCGGGTAGGATTGCCTCGTCAGGAGCTGCACGCTCTTCGCGGCGAGCGTGGAGACGACGCGCACCGCGAAGCTCGCGCCGAACAGCGCGATCGCGTCGAAGCGCACGCCGCGGAGCTCCTCCGCCATCACCTTGCGCGCCGACGCCGAGATGGTGCCGGTGCGGCGCGCGTCGGAGAGCACGAGGACCGCGCGGCCGCTCTCCGACAGGCGCCTGCACGCGGCGGCGATCGCGCGCGCCGTGTCGTCCGAGATATCGCCCTCGATGGCGGTGCACAGGATCCCCTCGGCGTCCTCGCGGAGGGCCCGGCTTGCGTCGTCGATGCGGGGGTCGCTCATGGCGTTGCACGGTAGCTCGTTTGCGCGGCGGTACGACGTTCGCTCGATCACGGACGCCACCCGCGCGACGACCGGCGAAGCGGCCGATCGAGCGCGTGGGTCGCGGCTCGGGGCCGCGCATGCGCCGGGTCGCCCGCTCGCCGCCGAGGGTGACGTCACGCCTGGATCCGCCGCCCGGCCCGGAGCGCTCCCCGCTGCTTGAGGAGCCACGCGCGCGCCTCGGCTTCCGTCTCGAAGAACACGAGCAAGGGGAGCCGCTTCGTGAGGAGGTTGATGCTCTTCACGATGAGCGTCGCCATGACGCGGATGGAGAAGCTCGCTCCGAAGACCGCGATCCCGTCGAGGCGCGCCGAGCGCAGCCCGTCCAGGTACACCTTCCGCGCCGCCGGCGCGACCGCCCCGCAGCGACGCGCGTCGGCGAGCACCAGGACCTCGCGGCCGCTGTCCGTCAGGCGCTGGAAGGCGTCCACGAGCGCGCGCGCGTTGTCCTCCAGGACATCGCCGTCGGTCGCGATGACCAGGAGGCCATCGGGCTCCTCGCGGAGCTCAAAGCGCGCGCCCGCCGGACGGGGATCGCTCATGGCAGGCATGGTAGCGCGTCCCCGCGACGCGCGTTCTGCGCGCCGGCGCTGCGCCGATGGCGCGCGCCTCGGAGGGCGGCGGGCGTCATGCGCCCTGTCGCGGCGTGGCCCGGAGCGCGTCTCGCTGGGCGAGCAGCCACGCGCGCGCCTCGCCCTCCGTGTCGAAGAACGCCAGCGGATAGACCTCGCCCGTGAAGAATTGCACGCTCCTCGAGGCGAGCGTTGTCACGACGCGCAGGGAGAAGCTCGCCCCGAAGACCGCGACCCCGCTGAAGCGCACGCCGCGCAGCTCTTCCGCGAGCGCGCTGCGCGCCGCCGGCGTCAGGGTCCCGACGCGGCGGGAGTCGGAGAGCACGAAGACCTCGCGACCGCTCTCCGAGACGCGCCGGAACACGGCGCAGAGAGAGCGCGCGATCTCGTCCGAGATATCGCCCTCGATGGCGAAGCAAAGAATGCCGTCGGCGTCCTCGCGGAGGAAAGGGCATGCGTCCTCGGAACGGGGCTCGCTCATCTCCCGCAGGCTAGCGCATCCGGCTCACGGCACGACGAGCGCTCGCGGGGCCGACGCGGGAGAGCGCTTGGCGGGTGACGCACCTCACCGAGCGCCGCGCCACGCGCCGCCGCCGAGCGGCGGCGCGTGGCGCGGCGCGTGAGCCCCCGCTCAGCGCCGGCGCCGGCGCGCGGCCAGCGCGAGCAGCGAGGCGCCCAGCGCGCAGCCGAAGGACGCGGCGGAGCGCGCGGCCGCGGCGGCCGGCGCCACGACGCGGCAGCCGCACCCGCCGTCGTCGACGCCGCCCGCTGCGCCCTCGGCGGGCGCCTCGCCGCCGGCGCCGCCTCCACCGGTGGCCTCCGCGGCGGCCCGGCACGCGGCGACCTCGTCCGGCGCGCCGATGCACAGCGTCGGCTTGCGAGATTCGCCCTCTTGCAGGCCGTTCACCACGATCACGGCGAGGTCGTCGGCGCCCGCGGTATCGACCAGCGCCGCGCCGGAGACGACGTCGCCGGCGCGCACCACCTCGCCGTACACGCGGCCGCGCCGCGGCGCGAGCAGCAGCGCGAGGCCGGAGAGCTGCGCCGGATCGCCCGAGGGCGCCGCGAGCGCGGCCGTCATGGTCGCGCGCCCGGCGGGGGAGACGCTGAAGTACTGCGCCGACGCGTGGAAGACGCGCAGCCCGTCCGCGTAGGGCGCGGCGACCTCCTCCGGGGCGAGCCCGCGGTAGCCGGCCCCGGCGGCGTAGGAGCGCCCGGGATCCGCGGCCGATCCGGTGAGCAGGTTCCAGGCGGCGAACTCCACGAACGCCTCGGCGAACGTCGTCTGCGCCCGCGACGAGAGCAAGGGGTCGAGCTGCTCGAACCACACCGGATCCGCCTCGCCGTTCGCGCCGTCCTCGAGGCGCTCCCAGAGCGCGCGGACCGTGCCGTCTCCGAAGCGCTCCTCGAGGAACTGGAAGAAGAGCGCGCTCCCGTAGCTGAAGGGGTCCACGGGGCCGGTGAAGGGCACGTCGAGCGACCGATCCGTGTTCGCGAGGTAGCCGTCGACGAAGCCCTCGAAGTCCTTCAGCGAGGGGTCGAACGACTCGGTCGCCCAGACCGCGGTCCCCTCCGTGATCAGCGTGTCCTGGCGGTGGTCGTAGCCCGCCTGCACCGCGTGAAAGAGCTCGTGGCTCCCGAGGATCCGGTTCGCCGTCAGCGTCGACGGATAGCCGTAGCCGCTGTAGTCGTTCTCCTGGGTCATGAAGCCGGCGCAGCGGTCCCCGGCGTCCTCGGCGCAGGCGTCGACGCGGAACGCCCCGTCGCCGACGCCGGCGAAGTCGACGAGGTAGACGTCGAAGCGGCCGTCGCCGCCGTTGTCGGGCAGGTCCTCGTCGCTCCTCGGCGGCCGGAAGCCGAGGACGTCTCGGTAGTGGACGATGACCTCGTCGTAGACGGCGGCGACCTCCTCGACGAAGTCGGGGACGCCCGTCGCGTCGCCGTCCTCGGCGGGCACCGCGCAGCGCCCCTCGCGCGCGAAATGGACGAGGAAGCTCCCGGACGCCGACGCGAAGGTCTCGACGACGTCGTCCGGATCGAACCGGAACTGGAGGCTCGTGCCGCGCGAATCGGGCCGCTCGAGCGGCGCCGCGGCGGGCCCGTCGAGCGGCGGCGCGGCCGTGTCGTCCGCGCCGCAGCCGGCGAGCGCCGTCGTGAGCGAGGCCGCGAGCGTCGGCGCGAGCCAGGCCGCCGCGCGGCCCAGGCGGCGCCACGGGGCCGCGGCGCGGGCCAGGCCGCCGCGCCACGCGGGCACCGCGCCGGCGGTCCGCGTCACGGCAGGAACGCCCACCGGATCTGGAAGTTGGCGGAGCCGGTGTCCTCCATCGGGACCGTCCCTGTCTCCTGGCACTGCGCCTGCGTCTGCTCGTTGTAGAAGTGCGTGACGGTCAGCTTGAGGCGCCGGCCGTCGGCGAGCTGGAGCACGTAGACGAGGCCGGTCATCTTCACGCACCCGGGGTAGGTCCAGTAGCCGGAGAGCGCCGTCGCCGGGGAGTCCAGCCCGGAGCCGTCGGGGATGAGCTTGCAGCTCTCGGTGAAATACTCGTCGCTGCGGAGCCTCGGCTCGGCGGGCGCCTCGGTGATCCCATCGTAGTCCGGGGTGCCCGGGAGCCGCGCCGCCGTGACGCAGGACGGACCGGAGTGGCCGCTGTTGATGCGCACGATGTAGCGCCGGAAGGCGATGTCCCAGTCCATGGACTGGAGCGATGCCTCGTCGGAGATCTCGACCTTCTCGAGGCCGGCGTCCGTGAACCGGGCATAGACGTAGGCGTCGGGCTCGGCGGCGAAGGGGCCGCCCGCGGTGGCGTCGACGAGGGAGCGGATGCCAGCGCCGTCCTGCTCGTTGACGATCTCCCCGGGCGCCACGGTGTCCTGGAGGTTCATCTGCTGGAAGACCTCGTCCTCGCAGGGCACCGGCGTGGGCTCCGTGCAGACGGGCCCGGCGGGGAGCACGCCGCCAGGGTCCACGGGGTCCTCGGAGCCGCAGGCGCACACGGCGAGGAGGGCGAAGCCGGCGGCGACGAGGGGAGACGCAGGCGAGGTGCGCATGGGCGACATGGTAACAAAAAGTCGGAGCCGACGTGCCCGCTAGGGCGCGCCGCTGCGCCGGTAGAGCCACCAGTCTCCGACGTGGTCGACGGCGACGATGCTCGGATCCTTCGCGAAGAGGTGATTCGCCCCTGCCCGCCGGCGGACGAGGAACCAGTCGAAGAAGGCGCCGTGGCGGCGCACGTCGAATACCGAAGGCGTCCACTCCCACCGGAGCGGCGTGGGCGGCGGGACGACGGCGCCCGGCTCCTCGCGGGGCCTGTAGGCGACGGGCGAGGCATCCCAGACGGCGAAGTGGAAGCTGAGCCAGCCGCCTCGCGTGGCCTGCACCCAGGCGGGGAGATGGATGAACGGCGTCGTCGTCCGGGTCGATCCGCCGTGATCGAAGACGAGGTAGAGCAGCCTCGGCGCCCGCGGGATGCGGGCGATGATGGCGTCGAAGTCCCGCGTGCTCTGGTCGAACCGGCGGTAGTTGTCGCGGGCCACGGCGCCGAGGAAGACCGCGGCGGCCGACAGCGCGAGCACGGCCGGCACCTTGAGCCAGGGCGATCGCGGCAGGTCCGGGAAGGCGCCGAGGGCCAGGAACAGCGCGGCGACGATCTCGCGCGGGTAGACGTACCACCAGAGGCCGATCTGCAGCGGCAGGCTCAGGAACAGGCCCAGGAACACGATCGCGCAGGCGACCGGGACGAGGGCGGCGAGGCGCGCGAAGGACCACCGCGGCGCGCCCGCCGCGGGCGAGGGCGCCGCGCCGGCGCCGGCGCCTTCGGGTGAGCACGCAGCATCGGCGCCGGCGCCTTCGGGTGAGCGCGCCGCATCGGCGCCGGCGCCTTCGGGTGAGCGCGCCGCATCGCCGCCGGCGCCGGCGAGCCGTGCGGCGGCGCCGGCGGCGCAGACGAGCAGCGCGGCGAGCACGAAGCGCGCTGCCCTGCCGGCCGCCGCCGCCTCGGCGGGGTCGGTGAAGCTCGTGAAGAGGAGCGACGGGACCTCGCGGAGCCGCTCCCAGTGGAGCGCGGGCGCGATGGGCGCCGCGTGCAGCGTGTCGGTCCGGACCACGAGCCACGCCGCGAAGAGGGCCAGCGAGGGCGCCAGCGGGAGCGCGATGGGGCGGAGCCGCCGCGTCGCCGGGAAGACGACGATCGCCGTGCCGACGACGGCGGCGAGCGCGAACGGGAAGCGGAAGATGTGCGTGAAGAACAGCGCGACGAGCGCGAGCGCGAGCGCGATCTGCCGGCCGCGCGAGGGGCGTTCGAGGAGCAGGAGCGTCAGGCCGACGACCATCGCGAAGAGGCCGAGCGCGCCCATGTGGTTGAGGAAGCCCCAGTGGGTGAGGTTGCACCAGACGAGGTGCAGGCCAAGGACGCCGAGGAGCGGGCTCCGCTTCAGGCCGTGGAAGAGGACGGCGAGGCCCGCGGGCAGGAGCGCGAGCATCGCCGCCGCCGCGACCTTCACCGCGGCCACGGGCGGGAGGACGAGCATCAGCAGGGCGCCGAGCGCGTACATGGACATGTACGGGACGGCGAGCGGCTGGAGCGTGAACTGCTCGCGGAAGTGCCACGCCGGGTCGAGGTAGTGCCTGAACGCCGCCGTCTCGGCCGCGTGGAACGGGAGATCGGTCATCGGCGGATAGCGGACGACCGCGAGCGGGACGGCGATCACATAGACGGACGCGGCGACGACGACGAGGGCGAGCGCCGCGCTGAGGGGCGCGCGGCGCGCGGCGCCCACGCCGCGGCGGAGCAGGCCGGAGAGCGCGCGGCGCGCGGGAGCGGGCGCCGTCGTGGAAGACCGGGTGTCCAAGGTGCGGCGAGCCTACCACCGGGCATCGCCACGGACCGCGCGGGCCTCCGGAGCGGCGGCTCGTCCTCGTCGTCGAGCACGGCGACGATCGCGAAGGCAAGCGACGATCGCGGGCTGCCCCGCATGTCGCGCCGTCCTCCCGGTAAACCTCTGGAGGCTTCCTCGAATGGCACAGCCCTGACGGGATGAAGCGCCCTGGTACGGAGTCTGCGCGCCGCGCGCGGCGTCTTGCCCCCCGCCTCCACCCGGGAGAGTAATCGAGGAGCCTCCAGCGCGCCGCGAGACAGGGGACGACGATGGGCATAGGGACCGCACCGACCGTGAAGGCTCTCGACGGCACGCCGACGTCAGCGGCTCACAGGGCGGTGCTGGACAGGAACGCCATACGCCGCGCCATGCGTCCGGAGCGCGCCGTGCACGGCGAGAGCCAGCGCCGCGCGGTCCAGCGCGCGGCGTACATCGGCCTGTGGGTATGGCCTGGCTTCTTCCTGTTGGATCTGTACATGGCGACGTGGGTTTATCCCAGCGCGCCCCTCTGGCATTTCGCCGCGCTCCGGCTCGCGGAGCAGGCCGCCATCGTCGCCGTCTACCGGATGTCGCTCAGGAGAGACGTCTCGCTCCGGCGCATCGCCGGCGCCGGGGACCTGCTCTTTCTGGGAGCCGCCCTGTTCATCTCGGCGATGGCGCTCGACCTGGGCGGGATCCGCAGCATTTACATGGATGGGCTCTCGGTCCTCATGCTGGTCCGCTGCGTCATCGTGCCGGCCCCCTGGTGGTCGGCGCTGCGGTCTCTGGCGCTCCTCGCGCTCACGTACCCGCTGGTGATGGGCATCGCCGCCGTGTTCTCCGTGTCGATCCGCGCGTCGCTGCTCGACGTGCCGGAGCTGGCGGGCGTCGCCGGACATTACGTCTTCGTGCTCGCATCGGCCCTCGTGGGAGCGCTCTCGGGCCACCTTGTCTGGTCAGCGCAGCAGCAGGTCTACCAGGCCCGCAAGCTCGGCCGGTACCGGCTGGAGGCGCGGATTGGCCAGGGAGGCATGGGCGAGGTCTGGCTCGCGTGGGACGAGACGCTGGGCCGCAAGGTGGCGCTCAAGCTGCTCCGCACGCAAGAAGCGCCGGAGCCCGCCGATCTGAGGCGGTTCCAGCGCGAAGCTCACGCCGCCAGCGTGCTGAGCAATCCTCACACCATTCGCATCTTCGACTTCGGCGCGAGCGACGATGGGATCTATTACATCGCCATGGAGTATCTCCCGGGCGCGGATCTCGGCGCATTGCTCGCCGCGTACGGCCCGATGCCGGCGCAGCGCGCGGTGCGCTTCATCGCGCAGGCGTGCGAGTCGCTCATCGAGGCGCACGACGCAGGGGTCATCCATCGGGACATCAAGCCGCAGAACCTGTTCGTGACGCGCGTCGGCGACGATCACGACTTCGTCAAGCTGCTCGACTTCGGGATCGCGCGGGTCGTCCCGAGGGGGGAGCCCGTCTCCGGCACCAGCACGGGCGTGCTCCGCGGGACCCCCGAGTACATGGCGCCCGAGCTGTTCTGCGGTGAGCAGGCGGACGCGCGCAGCGACATCTACGGGCTCGGCGTGACGTTCTACACGCTGCTCACAGGTGGTCCGCCGTTCGAGGGCAGCTCGCTGGCGCAGGTGATCGCGGCGCAGCTCTCGCAGCGGCCGACGCGGCCGTCAGCCCGCCGCAAGGAGCCGCTCCCTGCGCAGCTCGAGGCCGTCGTCCTCCGCTGCCTCGAGAAGGATCCGACGGCGCGCTTCCAGTCGATGCAAGAGCTCGCCAGCGCCGTGCGGGAGCTCGCCGACGACGCCGGGTGGAGCGCGCGGGACGCGGAGCGGTTCTGGCGCGATCACGTCACGCAGCTGGCGAGGATGGAGGCGCCGACCCAGGAAGTTTCGGCCTGAGAGGGCCCAGGCGGAGAGGAGCAGAGAGGAGCAGGCGCCCCGCACGTGGCCCTTGCGGCCCCCCGGCTCCGGGACGCAAGCTGCGCGCATGGCACGCCGCTTCAACACGGCCGGCCCCTGCCGCCCCGATTTGCACTACATGATCCCGGCCGAACGGCGCCTGCCGGAGGCGCGTGGCCTCGTGGAGCAAGGCGCCTATTTCGTGGTCCACGCGCCACGGCAAACGGGGAAGACCACGGCGCTCCGCGCGCTCGCCGATCAGCTCACCGCCGCCGGCCGCTGGGCGGCGCTGCACTTCTCCTGCGAGGCGGGTGAGGCGGCGGGCGACGACTACGGCGCGGCCGAGCGCATCCTGCTCAGCTCGCTCCGGGCGCGCGCCGAGCTCACCCTCCCCCCCGCGCTGCATCCGCCTGCCTTCCCCGACGCCCCGGAGGGCCACCGCGTCGAGATCGCGCTGCGCGCCTGGGCCCGCGCCTGCCCGCGGCCGCTGGCGCTGCTCTTCGACGAGATCGACGCCCTGCGAGGCCAGAGCCTCCTCAGCGTGCTGCGCCAGCTGCGCGCCGGCTTTCCCGATCGACCCGCCGACTTTCCCGCCGCGGTGGTGCTCTGCGGGCTGCGCGACGTGCGCGAGTACAAGGCGGCGAGCGGCGGCGACCCGAGCCGCCTCGGCACGGCCAGCCCGTTCAACGTCAAGCTCGAGTCCCTCAAGCTCGGCGATTTCGACCCTGACGAGGTGCGCGAGCTCTACGCCCAGCACACGGCCGACACCGGCCAGGTCTTTGCTGAAGGAGCAGTCGAGCGGGCCATCGCGCTCACGGCCGGGCAGCCGTGGCTGGTCAACGCGCTCGCCCGCGAGATCGTGGATAAGCTCGCGGTGCCCGCGAGCGAGCCGATCACCGCGGCGCACGTCGAGACGGCCAAGGAGCGCCTCATCCTGGCGCGCGCCACCCACCTCGACTCGCTCGTCGCCCGCCTGCACGAGCCGCGCGTCCGGCGCGTGCTCGAGCCGATCCTCTCGGGCACGCTCGCGATCGTCGGCGACGCCTACCAGGACGATCTCCAGTACGCCCGCGATCTCGGGCTGATCGCGCCGGACAACCCCGCGCGCATCGCGAACCCGATCTACCGCGAGGTCATCGCCCGCGTGCTCGCCGGCGACGTGGAGCCCGTCATCCTGGCCGAGCCGAGGAGCTTCGTGCTGCCCGACGGCCAGCTCGACGTCGCGCGCCTGCTCCGGGAGTTCGCCGCCTTCTGGAGGGAGCACGGCGAGGCGCTCTCCGGCAACCTCGGCTACCACGAGGTCGCGCCGCAGCTCGTGCTGATGGCCTTCCTGCAGCGGGTGGTGAACGGAGGCGGGCTGATCGAGCGGGAGTACGGCCTCGGCCGGGGGAGGATCGATCTCCTGATCCGGTGGCCCTGCCGCGCGCCGGACGGGTCACGCGCCGTGCAGCGCGCGGCGCTGGAGCTCAAGGTCTGGCGCGAGGGAGAGAAGGATCCCACGCCGAAGGGGCTCGCGCAGCTCGACGGCTACCTCGCCCAGCTCGGCCTCGACGAGGGCGTGCTCGTGCTGTTCGACCGCCGCGCCGCGGCCGGGGACGTCGAGGCGCGCACGCGGATCGAGGAGGCCCGGACGCCGTCGGGGCGGCGGGTGACGCTGCTCCGGGCCTGAACGGCCGCGGGCCGCGCGAGGCTCACGGCGCCCCGGGTCCCTTGCCCCTCGCCCCCGCGGCGCTCGCGATCTGGGCCTCCAGCGCCGCCACGCGCTCCAGCGCCGCCTCCTTCGCCGCGCGCTCCGCCTCCTTCGCCGCGCGCTCCGCCTCCTTCGCCGCGCGCTCCGCCTCCTTCGCCGCGCGCTCCGCCTCCGCGGCGGTCGGGAAGAGCTCCTCGCCGTCGGGCCCCGTGGCCAGCCGGAGGCGCGCCTCCTCGCCCGCGCCGATCACCCGCAGCCAGCAGCCGAGCACGCGCGCGTGGATCCGGTCGACGTTCGTCGTCTCCACCCGGACGAAGCCGCGCGTCTTCAGCCTCCGGTAGCGCTGCCACCGCACCCGATCGCGGCCCCGCTCCCAGTCGGGATCGAAGATCACGAGCTCCTTCACCCCGAGCTCCCGGTAGCGCTCGGGCGCGTCCACGTAGTCCTTGTAAGGCTCGTCGGACGAGACGACCTCGAGCGCGAAGCTCGGGGCGATGCCCGTCTCCCACACCTTCCAGCTCCGCACGCGCCGGCCTGGCGGCACGCCAGGGAGCACGTACACGTCCGGGGCCACGACCTTGGAAGGATTGAACTGCCGATAATAGATGAACTGGTCCGCCCCCACGAACCTCGGCCGACCGAGCGCCTCGTACCAGCGCTCGATGAGAGGACGGAGGAGCTCCACGATCCACGTCTGAAGGGAGTCCTCCCCCATCTTCTTCTCCACGGGATAGAACGTCGGATCACGCTCCTTGCCGTCACGGTGCGCCCGCCGATGGACCTGCCTGTGCGCCTCGGTCGACATGCCCCCATCCTACCCGACGGGGGCGCGCGCATCGACCCGCGCCGCAGCGGCGCGCGGCGCCCGCTCCTCGGCGCGCCTCCTGGCCGCGCGACGCCGCCGACGAGATAGGCTGCGCCCACGTTGCTGCCCCCGCGCCTCGCCCCCCATCCGACCGACCTGCGCGGCCTCCCCGCCGCGTCCCGCCGCGAGACCCGCGCGGCGCTCGCCGTCACCGCGCTCGCCACGGCGTGGTTCGCGCTCGCGGCGGCGTGGGAGATGTTCGGACCCGTCCTCGCCGGACATTACGCGTCGTCGGCGAGCGTCGGGATCATCGCGGAGAACATGCTCCGCTGGAAGATCCCCGGACCCGTGTGGGAGTACACAGCGAGCCGGCCGGCGCCCGGGATGTACTACTGCCACCACCCGTGGGGGATCTTCTGGACGACGGCCGCGTTCATGAAGGTCTTCGGGCGGCACGACGTCATCTGCCGCCTGCCCGCCGTCCTGCTGAGCGCCGCGACGCCGCCCCTGCTCTACGCCCTCGGCCGGAGCGTCTACCGCCCCGCCGCAGGGGCCGCCGCGGCGGCGTCGTTCGTCGTCCTGCCGATCACGCTCTCGTTCGCGAACTTCAACGCGCTCGAGGTCCCGGTCATGGCCTGGACGCTGCTCGGGCTCTTCGGCTACGTCCGCCTGTTACAGACATCCAGGCGCCGTTACCTCGCGGTGAGCGCGCTCGGGCTCGCGCTCGGCATGCACGCCGACTGGCCCGCGTTCGTGCTCACGGGCGGGCTGCTCGCGTTCGGCGCGATCCGGGCCTACCTGCTCCCGAGGCGCGTCTTCGGCCCGCTCCCCGAGCGGCGCTACGCCGCGTGGTGGGTGCTCACGGCCTCGATCGCCGCGCTGACGGCCGCGCTCTACCTGGCCCTCTTCCACCATGCCGGCAAGCTCGGCGACCTGCTGACGAGCTACGGGCTCCGCTCCTCGGGGAACGCCGAGCCGCTCGGCAAGGTGCTCGAGAGCCGGCGGTACTGGCTCGAGCTCTCGTTCACGCCGATCGCCATCGCCGCCGGAAAGCTCGCCGCGATCGTCTGCGCGGCGCGGCTCGTCCTGCTCCGGCGCGAGCACGACGCGCTGCCGCTGCTCTACCTCGCGACCGCGGCGGTGCAGTACGTCGTCTTCCGGCAAGGCGCCGACATCCACATCTTCTGGCCGCACTACTTCGCGGCCTACTTCGCCCTCGCCGCCGCCGCCCTCGTCGACACCGGCGCGGCGCTCGTGGAGCGCGCCGCCGCCGCGCGGCGAGCCGCCCGGGTCGCGACGCCGTCGGGCGGGCGGGCGCTCGACGCGCCGTCGGGCGGGCCGGCGCTCGCGGCGCTCGCGCTGTGGCTCGTGCCGCTCGCCGCCATCCTGCGCGACGGGCTCCCGGCGCTGCGTTATGCGCGCGAGACAGGCGGGCGCTTCAACGAGCGGGGGCACCTCATCGACTCCGACGGGGCGAAGACGGCGTTCCTGCGATGGCTCGCGCCGAGGCTGCCGGGGACGCCGACCGGCGCGCCCGTCGCGATGCACGAGAGCATGAAGGCCACCTGGGCCCAGGTCTGGGCGCTCGGCGGGCGCGTCGTGACGCCCAACCGACCCCCGCCGAAGGAAGCGCCGCCGCGCGGCGCCTACCTCGTGGACACGCGGTTCCTGCTCGACCGGGATCAGGCGAGCCTCGCGCAGCGCTTCGACGTGACGGCGGTGGGCCCGTTCTGGGCGCTCGGCGCGGGCGCCGGGGCGCGCACGCTCTCGGCAAGCGGCGCGAGCGGCATCGAGGCGTTCTCGTTCCGCGAGCGAGAGCCGGGGCTCCTCGCCTGGTATTTCGTCTCGGGCACCGAGCCCGAGCGCGAGATCGTGCCGGATCCGTTCCTCACGTGGGAGCTCCGCGCGCACTTCGGACAGCCGGCGGAGCCGCCGGCCACGCCGCCGGAGACGCTGGATCAGAAGCGGATCGCGCACAACATGGCGCTCGGCGCGGGCGACGGCGCGCGCGCGGCGGCGCTCTTCGCGGAGATCAGCGCCGCGCTCGCGCCGATCGGGGCGCGGTTCGACGACGGCACGGAGCTGCTCGGGACGACATTTCACGAAGGCGCCCGCTCGCTCCTCACGATCTTCGTGCGCGCGGGGGGCCCGGCGGCGAGCGACGTTGTGCTCGCGGTGCGCTCCCGGGTCGTCGAGCGCGCCCCGCTGTCCACGACGATGGCGGACCCGGTCGTCCGCGAGGTCGGCCTGCCGACGGCGATCTCGCCGCAGCGCTGGAGGACGGGCTTCCTCTATGCCGATCCGGTGCCGATCCGGAAGCGGCCAGGGACGGAGGTGTTCTGGGCGTCCATGACGGCGCGCGAGCGCGGCCGCGCGCCGAAGCTCGTGGATCGCGGCGGCGCGTCGGAGGTCGAGGTCCTGCGGCTGCGCTGAGCGAGCGCCGCTATCCCCGTGGACACGGCCCCGCGTTCGGGTTTTACCTTCGGGCATGAGCTCTCGCCGAACAGGGTTGGTTCTGATCCTCGCGCTCGCGGCGGGCTGCGGCGCCCCGCCGCCAGCCGCCCAGTCGCCGGCGCAGCCCGCGTCGGAGGGGCCGACCGGCTCGGCGTCCCCGGAACCGACGACCTCGACGACCTCGGCCCCCCCGGAGCCGAAGCCCGCGGCGCCCCCGCCGGACGCGCAGGCCCCCGCGGCGGCGACGCCGGTCGAGGCGCCCCCGCCGCCGCGGGCCACCGCGAGACCGGACGGCAACGTGAGGCCCGGCGCGGCCACCGCGACCGGCACGCTGGGGGGCAACATCTCCGAGATGCAGGTCCGCGACGTCGTGGAGAAGCACGGCGAGCTGTTCGACGAGTGCTACAAGATCGGCGTCAAGAGCTCGCCGAAGTTCACGGGGAAGGTGACCGTCAAGGCGACCATCGGTCCGACCGGCAGGGTGAACAGGGCCGACGTGGTGAGGTCGACGGCGAAGAATCAGCAGGTCGATCGCTGCGTGGCCGATGCCTTCGAGAAGATGCAGTTCCCCTCGCCGCAAGGCGGGGTGACGACCGTCATCACCTTTCCCATCGAGTTCAGCGGCGTCGAGCTCGTGCAGCCCTGAGGAAGGTCGCGTCAGGCTCGAAATTTACAGCGCCTCACGGTGCGACGTCACACCACGAGGCCATGGCATGCACGGTCGACCCCGATGTCTGTCATGAGAACCGCTATTTCGCGTTGCGAAAAGCCCCGCCCGGAAGACACCATGGCGCCTCGCTCTGGTGCTTTCGGCGGCTCGCCAGGGGTCCGCCGCCATCAACGCCTGACTTCTTGGAGAGAGCCATGAACTCGAGATCTCGCCTGTCGTCCTTCGGTCGGGTTCCGGTCGGACATCTGCTGCGGGTCGCGTGCATCGCTGCGGCGCTGCAAGCGGCCGCGTGCTCCAGCGTTGGCGGCCCCAGCAACGCCGGGAACAGCGGCGGCACGACGGGGAGCTCGGGCAGCGCGGGCAGCACGGGCAGCGGCGGCGACGACCTCGGCGGCGTGGCCGCGAGCAGCGGCGGAGACGACTTCGGCAGCCTGACCACGGGCGCCGGCAGCGGCAACAGCAGCTCGGGGAGCGGCGCGCCCAGCAGCGAGGACGCCTGCGATGGCCTGGACAACGACGGCAATGGCATCGTCGACGACGTCGACGTCGCCGGCGACGGCGTCTGCGACTGCCTCCGCATCGCCACGCTGGGCGAGCCGGGCCAGTGGGGCGACGGCGACGTCTTCGAGTCCTGGTTGAACGAGCGCAGCATCAACGGCGCCTTCGGCCTGAGCGGCGCCGAGCTCACCGCGGAGGAGCTCGCGAAGCACCAGGTCATCGTCATCCAGGACGTGAGCGACATCGGGCGCACGTACTCGGAAGCCGAGGTCGAGGCGCTCCGCGACTGGATCTCGAAGGGCGGCGGCCTCATGACGTTGATCGGGTACGGCCAGACCCGGGAGCGCGAGAACGTCAACACGCTGCTCGCTCCGCTCGGCGTCAGCTACGACGCAGCGCAGATCCTCCCGAGGCGAGGCGGCGCCACGGTCCCCATCACGGAGTGGAGCGGAGAGCATCCGGTGCTCGACGGGATCGAGGCTGTCGGCGTGGACACCGGCTACCCGGTGGTCGGCGAGGGCACCACGCTGGCGACCGGCGACGGCCACGACGTGCTGAAGGCGCTGGAGGTCGGCGATGGCCGGGTCCTGGTCTGGGGCGACGAGTGGATCACCTACAACAGCGAGTGGGTCGATCATCCCGAGTATCAGGTCGAGCGCTTCTGGCTGAACGCCATCAAATGGATGACGCCAGCCAACGAGTGCCAGGTGGCCATCCCTCCCCAGGTCAACTGAGCCCCTCGACCTCCCGCGCGGCGATCACGCCGCCCGGGAGCCCTCGGCGCGCCGCGGGCCGGTCACGGTCCGGTAGAGCTCCTCGTATTTGCCCACCATCACGGCGCTGCTCCAGCGCTCGCGCGCGCGGCGCGCGCAGGCGGCGCGGTCGAAGCGGGCCAGGCCCGCCGCGAGCGCGGCGAGGCGCGACAGGTCGCCCGGCGGCGCCAGGTAGCCGGTGACGCCCTCGTCGACGATCTCGGGGAAGGAGCCGCGGCGAAAGCCGAGCACCGGGGTGCCGCAGAGCATGGCCTCGATGGCGATCAGCCCGAACGGCTCCTCCCACTGGAGCGGGCAGAGGACGGCGCGGGCCCCGCGCAGGAGCGCGACCTTGCGGTCGTGGCCCATCTCCCCGAGGTCCGATATCCCGCTCTCCCGGAGGCGCGGGGCGACCTCCTGGAGATAATAGATCTGGTCCTTGGGGTGCGCGCGGCCCGCGAGCTTGATCGGCAGGCCCGCGGCCCTCGCGATGTCGAGCGCCAGGTGGGTCCCCTTCTCCTCGGCGTAGCGGCCCAGGTGGGCGAGGTAGCCCTCGTCGCTCAGGCTCGGCGGATAACGCGCCGGCGTGACGCCGTGATGGATGACGCACGAGCGCGGCAGCGGGATCTCCAGGGCGCGCTGCCGCGCGCTGATCGCCACGTACGCGACCTCCGGGTGGCGCGCGTAGATGCGCGAGCTCTCGCCGCAGGGCGCGTGGTGCAGGGTGTGCACCGCCGGGACGCGGACGAAGCGGGTGAACGGGACGGCGATCGGGCTGTTCACGTGGATCACGTCGAACCCGTCCTCGCGCGCGATCTCCGAGAAGGCCCAGGCGACGTGGTTGACCTCGTCTTCCGGCACCGGAGGCCAGCTCGGGCTCCCGTAAAGGGACCGGCGACGGCAGCTGACCACCGAATCTCCCGTCGCGAAGAGCGTGACCTCGTGTCCCCGCGCCGACAGCCCCTCGGCCAGCTCGTGACAGAACAGCTCGGTCCCGCCGTACCCGGAGGGAGGCACCCGGATGAACGGGGTGGAAACGATCGCGATCCGCATGCTCTTTGCTCCTCGGTCGCCGCGCCGCGACCGGGGCCATGCTCGCCCCCGCTCGCAGCGGAGCGCAACCCCGCGCCCAGGACCCATCAACGAGCATGCCAGCGGACTGCTCCCCACCTGCCCGGCCGAGGGAGCGCGCGAGGACAGCCGCTGCGCAGCAGACGCAGCGCAGCGCGGCGCGGCGCCCGCCAGGCCAGCGCGATCCGGACCGGCGCGCGGCGGTGCGGCGCTTTCTTCAAGCGTCTCATGCGTCTAGGATGCGCCCTCCCGCTCGCTCCTGCGCGCGGGGCAGCGCGGGAAGCGTCGCGAGCCCGAGCGCCCCGGCCAATCTGCACACAGGTGGTCAATGACTTGGAGATCGAATCGTTACGGATCCGCGCTCGCGTTGAGCATTTCGCTGGCGGCCACGGCGGGCTGCCAGATGGTCACGATGCCCGATCGCAGCCTCATCAATGAGGACACGGGAGGGAGCGGCGGACAGGGAGGAACGGGCGGAGGGGGCTCCGGCGGCAATGACGGCGGCGGCGGGAGCAGCGATGGTGGCGGCGGGAGCAGCGACGGCGGAGGTGGCTCCGGCGGTGGCGATGGCGGCTCCGGCGGTGGCGATGGCGGCTCCGGCGGTGGCGATGGCGGCTCCGGCGGTGGCGATGGCGGCTCCGGCGGTGGCGATGGTGGCTCCGGCGGTGGCAACGGCGGGAGCGACGGAGGCGCCGGCGGAGTCGATGGCAACGGCGGCAATGGAGGCGACGCTGGAGCCGGCGGCGGAGCGGGCGGCGGCGGAGGGGACGGCGGAGCGGGCGGCATCGACGGCTCCGGCGGCGGCGGCGACGTCCCGTGCACCGGCGACACCGACTGCCCCGCGCCCGACAGCGAGTGCGCGACCGCGAGGTGCATCGACGGTGGATGCACGACCGAGCCCGTGGCCTCGGGGACGCCCGTGAAGGACCAGATGGCCGGCGACTGTCGCGAGCGCGTCTGCGACGGTGAGGGCGCGGTCACGGAGGTCGCCGACGACGACGATGTGCGCGACGACCACAGCCAGTGCACGGTCGACTCCTGCCGCGATGGCTCGCCGATCAACGACCCGGTCGAGGCCGGCACCTGGTGCTCCCTGGCCGACGGCGGGCTGTGCAACCCCGCCGGGGTCTGCGTGGAGTGCCTTGTCGACTGGGACTGCCCGACCGAGCTCTGCGTCGACTACGTCTGCCAGGTCGCCTCGTGCGAGGACGGCCTGCACAACGGCAACGAGGGCGGCATCGACTGCGGCGGCAGCGCCTGCCCTGCGTGCGGAGCGCCGGCCAGGGTGACCTCCGTCGACTATCCGGTCATCGCCGTCGGCGGCGCGCTCGTGCTCACCGGCTCCGGCTTCACCGGGGCGACGGAGGTGACGGTGGACTTCGTGCCGCAGCCCTTCACGATCGACTCCGACACGCAGATCACGATCCCCGCGCTCTCGGGCTCGACGCCGATCGGCCCGGCGGACATCGTCGTGAACCGGCCGGGGGCGCGGTGGACGTCGTTCCCGGTGACGGTGATCCGGCTCCAGATCAACGAGGTCGACGCCGACACGCCGGACAGCGGTGACCTGCTCGAGTTCATCGAGATCAGCACGGGCTGGCGGTACGCGAGCCTCGCCGGGTACACGCTCGTGCTCTACGACGGGGCCACCGACGGCTCCTACCACGCGATCGAGCTCGACGGCACGGCGGACGTGGGCGGGCTCCTGCTCGTCGGCACCAGCGGCGTCGAACCGACGCCCGCGCTCGTCTTCCCGACCAACACCCTGCAGAACGGCCCGGCCGCGGTCGCCTTGTACCAGGGGCTGCCCGCGGCGTTCCCCTCGTCCACGCCGGCCACGGCGGCGCGCCTCATCGACGCGCTTGTCTACGGACCGGCGGCCGAGCCGGACACGCAGCTCTTGAACGCCCTGATCTCCAGCGCTCCGGGGCGCGTCCAGGTCAGCGAGGGCGCGACCTCCGCGCTGTCGCAGGCGCAGTCGATCCAGCGCTGCGCCAACGGCCTCCGCGACGGCCGCCGCTTCGGGGCGGCGGCGCCCACCCCGCGCAGGCCCAACACCCTCCCCTGCCCCTGAACTGAAGAAGAAGACGCGGCGCAGCTGGCAGCGCGCCGCGCCGCCGCCGCCCGGCGCTGGGCTCCGGGGCTCAGCGCTCGAGGTGGATCTCGAAATCCTCGATGCTCACGGCGAGCTCGTAGCGCTCCTCGATGAGCCCCGCGAGCTCAGGGAACCCGTTCAGCGTGTCGCGCGAGTCGATCACGTCGCCGGTCACCGAGGGGAAGACGTCGCGGCGCTCGACCACGATCGCGGCCGGCGGGCTCGCGGCGAGGTCGCGCATCAGCGCGTCGCGCGCCTCCTGCCGGGCCCACGCCGCGCGCTGCGGGACGTTGTAGAGGTAGCGCGTCGCCGGCGGTCGATCGGCGAGGTCGTAGATCACCGGCTCGAAGCCCCACACGAACACGGGGCGCCCCGGCGCGACGCGCTCGCGCAGCCACATGGCGACCTCCCGGTTCGCCGCGGCGTTGACGTCGGCGACCGACGCGAGGCGATCGAGGCGCGCCTGGTCCCTCGCGCCGGTGGCGAGCACCGCGATCCGCTTGGCGCAGCGCTCGATGTAGTCGTCGGCCACGTCCTTGGTCGCGGAGCGGGCGAAGGCGGTCGCGACGAGCGCCGCGAGGAGCGCCGCCGCGGCCGCCTTCACGCCGGGCCGGGTGCACCGCTGCCACGCCTTCCAGAGGCCGAGCGCGGCGAGCATCGCGGTGAGCGGCCACGTCGCGCCGTAATGGTAGGGGAAGAACTTCGCCTGCATCACGACGCCGACGAGGTGCATGGCGATCACGCCCGAGAGCAGCGCCACGCCCGCCCGCTCGTGGCGTTCGGGGTGCAGCGCGACCAGGCAGGCGAGGCCGAACGCGAGCGGGCCGGAGTAGTGGACGAGCCACTCGCAGGCGCCGTACCACGCCATGCCGAGCACGCTCGCGCCGCGCCACCCGAGCGCGGTGTAGTGCGGCGTGAAGACGAAGAGGACCTCCCACAGATCGCCGAGCGCGCCCCTCAGGGCGAACCAGGCGGCGCAGGCGAGCACGGGGAGCACGCCGCCCAGCGCGATGAGCAAGGCGGGCCGGAGCGCCGCCCAGAGGAGCGCGGCCGCCGTCGAACGGACCGGCCCGGACGCAGGCGGCGCAGGGCGCGCCGGCTCGCCCTGGGGCGCGCTCGGACCGGCGTCGCTCCAGCGCTGGACGGCGGCCCGCGCCGCGCCGCGCCGCGCGAGCTCCGCGAGGGCGGGCGCGGCCAGCGCGACGGCGAGCACGACGCCGCCCCCGGCGAGGGGCGGCTTGAGGAGGCCGGCGGCGCCGAAGAGCGCGCCCGACAGGACCAGCGCGGCGCCGCGCGGCGCCGGGCGGGGCGCGCCGTCGCGGCCGCGCGGCGTGGCCACGAGCAGCGCGGCGATGGTGAGCATGCCGCCGAACGACTCGGGCTGCGCCGTGTGCCAGAAATCGAGCTGGGCGTGCACCAGCACGGCGAGCGCCGCGGCGACGACCCCGATCCGCCGGTCGCCGAAGAGGCGGGCGGCGAGCGACGCCATCGCGAGGCACATGCCGGCGAGGCCGAGGACCTCGAGGACGCGGATGCCCCACTGCGCGGGGCCGAAGAGGGCGCGGGCGAGCGCGTAGATGAGGAAGATGCCGGGCGGCTTGAAGTCGAACGCGTCGCGGTACGGCATGCCGCCGTCGAGCACCGCGCGCGCGACCATGGCGTAGATGCCCTGATCGCGGCCGTAGCCGTAGGTCAGCACCTGCAGCAGCAGGAACGCGATGGCGCCGAGCGAGGCCGCCCGGATCGCCCGCGCCCCCACGACGCGCGGCGGCCCGGCGGCGAGGATCTCGCGCGCGCTCTCGCTCGAGGGAGCCAGGGGGGCGGGGGCTGCGGTCGCATCCGGCGCGGCGTCACGCACGGGGCCCTTGTACCGGCTGGGGCCCAAAAAGGATACACACCGGACGAACACTGTGTCGTTGCTCTCGCAGGGCGGGCGGCGTATACGACCGTGCCGCCTTGCCCGGAGAGGTGAAACGGGCGCTCACGGCGGCGCGCGTTGGAGGCGCGAGAAGCGATGGTCGAAGTCCGCATGCCACAGCTCGGTGAGAGCGTGGTCGAGGGAACCGTCTCGAGATGGCTCGTGCGCGAGGGCGATTTCGTCAAGCGCGAGCAGCCGCTGCTCGAGGTCGCGACCGACAAGGCCGACACGGAGATCCCGGCGCCCGTCGCGGGTCGTGTCTCGCAGATCGCGGTGGCCGAGGGCACCGTCGTCGCCAAGGAAGGTCTGCTCTGTCGGATCGACGAGACGGCGCAGGGCGAGGCCCAGGCGACGGCCCAGCGCGCGAGCGCGCCGCCGGCGCCGGCGCCGTCCGAAGCGCGGCCCGCCGCGCCGGCGCCCGGCAGCAACGGACACGACGAGAGCGCCCGCCCCCTGACGAGCCCGTCGACGAAGAAGCTCGCGCGCGAGTCGGGCGTCGACCTGCGCGACGTGCACGGGACAGGCGATCACGGCCGGATCACCCGCGACGACGTGATGCGCGCGGCGCACGGCGCGCCGGCCGAGCCGGCGCCCCAGCCGAGCGCGCCGGCCCAGCCGGCGAGCGCGGCCGCGGAGCTCTCGCAGCTCATCCAGGCGAGCGGCGGGTTCGTGCCGCCGGTGCCCGGCGTCGGGTACGGCGCGTACAAGGTGCCGCCCTACGCCCCGAAGCCCGGCGACAAGGTGGTGCCCTTCAGCCGGCGCCGCCGCATCACCGCCGACCACATGGTCTATTCCAAGGTGACGTCGCCGCACGTGGTGACGGTCGCCGAGGTCGACCTGCACGAGACGTCGAAGCTGCGCGACCTCCACAAGGACGAGTTCAAGCGGGCGGGCGTGTCGCTGACGTTCCTGTCCTTCATCTGCGCCGCGGCCGTCCGCGCGCTGCGCGAGCACCCGGAGTTCAACGCTCGAGTGCTCGAGAACTCGTACGTGGTGCTGCGCGACGTCAACCTCGGCGTGGCGGTGGACACCCCCGGCGGCCTCATCGTCCCGAGCATCAAGCACGCGGACGAGCTGTCGCTGCGGGGCATCGCGAGGAGCATCGACGAGCTGGCCGGGCGCGCGAAGTCCGGCAAGATCACGGCCGACGATCTCGCGAACACGACCTTCACGGTCTCGAACCCCGGCCTCAAGGGGAACCTCTTCGGCGGCGCGATCATCTCGCAGCCGAACGTGGGCATCCTCCGGATGGGGGAGATCAAGAAGCGCGTCGTGGTGGTCACGAAGGACAAGGAGGACTCGATCGCGATCCATCCGGTCATGTTCCTCGCGCTGTCGTACGACCACCGCATCATCGACGGGGTGCTGGCGAACTCGTTCCTCTGGCGCGTCACCGACATCCTCACACGCGGGGAGTTCGAGGTATGAGCGCGACGAGCGAAGTGCAGGGCCTGCGGGCGCTCGACGAGGTCGATCCGGAGATCGCCGAGCTGATCCGCCTGGAAGAGCGGCGGGAAGCGGACACGCTCCGGCTCATCGCGAGCGAGAACTACGTGTCTCGGGCGGTGCTCGAGGCGACGGGCTCGGTGCTGACGAACAAGTACTCCGAGGGGTACCCGCACAAGCGGTACTACGAGGGTCAGCAGCAGGTCGACGTGGTCGAGGAGCTCGCGCGGACGCGGGTGGCCAAGCTGTTCGGGGCCGACCACGTGAACGTGCAGCCCTACTCCGGCAGCCCGGCCAACCTGGCCGTCTACCTCGCGTTCGCGCAGGCGAACGACACGATCATGGGCCTCGGCCTGCCCGCGGGCGGTCACCTGACCCACGGCTGGTCGGTGAGCATCACCGGGAAGTACTTCAAGAGCGTGCCGTACGGGGTTCGCGAGAGCGATCACCGCATCGACCTGGATCAGGTCCGCGACCTGGCGCGCGCCCACCGGCCGAAGCTCATCTGGTGCGGGACGACGGCGTACCCGCGCACGCTCGACTTCGCCGCGTTCCGGGCGATCGCCGACGAGGTGGGGGCGATCCTGGCGGCGGACATCGCGCACATCGCGGGGCTCGTGGCCGCGGGGGTGCACCCGTCGCCGGTGGGCATCGCCGACGTGGTGACGTCGACGACGCACAAGACCTTCCGGGGCCCGCGCGGCGCGATGATCCTCTGCAAGAAGGAGCACGCGGGCGCGATCGACAAGGCGGTGTTCCCCGGCCTCCAGGGCGGTCCGCACAACCACACGACCGCGGCCATCGCGGTCGCGGCGAAGGAGGCCTCGGAGGAAGGGTTCCGGGCCTACGCGAAGCAGATCGTGGTGAACGCGCAGGCGCTCGGGCGCGCGCTGGAGTCGCGCGGCTTCCGGCTCATCACCGGCGGGACCGACAACCACCTCTTGCTGATCGACATGACGCCGAAGGGGATCGCGGGCAAGCCGTACGCGCAGGCGCTCGATCGCGCGGGCATCGTGGCGAACTACAACTCGATCCCGTTCGATCCGCGCAAGCCGTTCGACCCGTCGGGGCTCCGCATCGGCACGCCGGCGGTGACGTCGCGCGGGATGGGCGTCGCCGAGATGGAGCGCCTCGCGGCGTGGATGGATGAGGTGGCGCAGAACGTGAACGACGAGGCGCGCATCGCGCGCATCGCCGCCGAGGTCGCGGAGCTCTGCCGCGGCTTCCCGGCGCCCGGCATCCGGCTCTAGCCAGCGCTGCGGCGAGCCGCAGCGCCACGACCGAGGACGCCATGGAGAGCGATCTCCTGGCGTCTTCGGCGCTTTTGTGGCCGGGACCCGAGGACGCCGGGGAGAGCGATCTCCTGGCGTCCCCGGCGTCCTGGCGGCGTCACTTCACGTAGAGCTGCGCGGCGGCGACGCCCGATCCGGACGTGGCCTTCACGATGTACTTGGCGTTGATGCCGACGGGGAGCGACCAGCGGTAGCAGTTGCCCCGACCGCCGAGCGCGGCGTTCGCGCCGCTCGAGTTGTCCTGCGCCAGCACCGATGAGCCCATCGGGATCGGGGTCAGCGCGACCAGGCTGATGTCGAGCTCGGTGATCCCCGCGCCGACACCGACGATCGTGTAGCACTTGCCGGGCATCAGCTGGATCTGCTGCTCGAGGGTCTGTCCGGCGCTGAACTGCCCCGCGATCGGCCCTCCCTCCTTCGTCATGCCGGGCGCCTCGGTCGCGGCGAGGTTGTTCAGCGGGATCGTCGCGGCGGAGGCGAGGTTCGGATCGATCGCCGACGCGCTGCCGGAGCTGCTCCCGCCGCTCGGGGCCGGCTGCTGCCCGCCGGTCTGCTGGCCAGGGAGCGGGAACGGCCAGGGAAAGCCGCCAGGCTGCGCCGTCGGGGCAGGCTGCGTCGTCGTCGGGGCAGGCTGCGTGGGGGCGGGCTGCGTGGGGGCAGGCTGCGTCGGAGCAGGCTGGTACCCCGGCTGCTGGTAGCCGGGCTGCTGGTAGCCGGGCTGCTGATACCCCGGCTGCTGGTAACCGGGCTGCTGATACCCCGGCTGCTGGTAACCGGGCTGCTGGTAGTAGCCGGGCGGGGGCTGGTTCGCGTAGCTCGGCGGCGTGGACGCCTCCCGCTGTTGACAACCAGCAGCGAGGGCGGCGGTGAGGACCAGGGCGGACAGGACGCCAATCGTACGGAGCAAAAGAACCTCCTCGAATTTCCGGCAGAACGCCGCGTTCAATCTCACTGACGGGCTCGCGACGCAACGGGTCGCTCGCGGGAGCTCCCCGACGCGCCCCCGAAGCCCGCTCAACCGAGCTCCAGGTCCATCCGCCGGATGTCGCTTTGGACGTGGTACGCCCTCGCTTTCATCGCGCCCATCCGACGGATTGATGCTGCTTCTGCCATGATTTCCCGGGTTATTGCGGCCAGGCGCGGCTGGCCGGGGCCAAAAAGTGAGGTAGCCTACGGCATGACTGATCACGGCTCCCGAGCGAAGCTCGATCGTCCCGGAGAGTTTGCTCAGTGGTTCCTGGAACGAGAAATGCTGGCGAGCGCCGGCATGGGGCTCGCGGCCGACAGGGCGCGGCTGCACCTCGGACGCGCGGTCACGTTCCTGGAGCAGGGGATGCTGCGCGAATCGCTGGTGGAGGCGAACTCCGCCGCGTACCTCGATCAGGCGATCCGACCCGAGGCGCTGCTCATTGCGCGCATGTGCATCCTGCGCGAGTTCGTGGGCGAGTCCGGCGGCTGAGCGGCGCGACGGCGCGAACCCCCGAACGCCCGCGCCGGCTTGCCTGCAGGCTTGCGCCGGCGGCGCAGCCGCGCAAGACGCTCGCACATAGCCCCCGCCCCCTGGCGGGTGTATGAGCGCCGCGAGCACAGCTGTCCCAACGAGGGGCCGCGGCGTGCGGCAGGGCTGTGCGCGAGGAGGCCGCAGATGACGGTGACGGGTAGGTCGTTGGGTTCAGCAGTGCTCCTGGCGCTGTCGGTGGCAGCGCTGGGCTGCGGCGGCAGCAGCAAGGAGTCGGAGTTCGCGGACGACGCCCCGGACGCGGGGACGCCGCCGCCCCCGCAGCCGACAGCGTCCGTGCCGCCACCGGACGCCGGCCTGCCCCCGGTCGCGGTACCCACGGTGGCGCCCTGCGATGGAGTCCAGTCGCTCGCGATGACCACCATGTTCCAGGGCCGCGCCGCCGGCGAGGCGCCGAAGATGCAGCCGGAAGGGGCGCCCGTCTGCAGCGTGGTGCCCGAGGGACAGACGGCCTCTGGGCAGACCTTCATGCTCCAGCCGGGCAATTGCTACACGTTCCTGGCGCAGGCGCTCCCCACCGTCACCGAGGTGGACGTCCAGCTGGAGCTCGACCTGAACGCCGGAGGACAGCCAGGGCTCGCTGCGTTCAACCTGAAACCGGTGCTCGCAGTCGACTCGGACACCGGCCCGACTGCCGCCATCGGAGCCAAGCAGAGCTGCTACCAATGGCCGTTCCCCATCGCGGCGACGGCCAAGCTGGTTGTCAAGGCGCGCACCGGCTCGGGACCGGTGGCGGCGCAGGCCTACAGCCGCAAGAAGTGAGCTGACCTCGCCGCGGGGGCGGCGGCGGCCCCGAGCCGCCCGGCCCCCCCGGAGGCGGCGCGCCTCGCCGGCCCCGCGCGGGCCGCTCCGCGGCGCGCGCGCTGGCCGCCCTTCCGCCGCCCCGGCGACGGCAAGCCGAGGCCATGGAGCAAGAACGGCCACGTCGCCGTGGCCGCCCTGCGCTCCGCTGGGAGATCCCGTAAGACTACAGGAGCGCGTCCTTGATGGCCTTGATCGGCCGAGCCCGGACCGACTTGCTCGCCGGCTTCGCGGCGAAGGTCATCGGCTGCTTGGTAAACGGGTTGATCCCCTGGCGCGCCTTCGTCGCAGGGCGCTTGACCACCCGGAACTTCGCGAAGCCGGGCAGCGTGAACACGCCGGACTTCTTCAGCTCGCGATGACCGATCGTGATGAGGGACTCGAGAACGTTCTTGACCTGCTTGCGGCTCAGCTCATCACCGGCAGCTTCGGTGATGGCCTGGATCAGGCCGCTCTTGCTCAACGTCTTCTTCGCGCCGCCCCCGGCCGTCTTCTTACTTGCCATGGCACTCTCCTCGGACATGAGCTCGCGCGCGACACCTCGCCGCGCACAGCCTCAGTGAACCTTACACACGACTCAGGACAAAAAAAGACAAAACTGCGGGGAGAAATAGCGATTTCTGAGACGGGGCATCGCGCGGACCCCTGAAAGACCGCGCCGGAGCGGCGCGCCAGAGGGGCAACCAGCCGCCGGGAAGGGCGGCGGCGCGGCGCCGTCGCGGGCCAGAGAGCGTCAAAAAACACCTGGAGTCGCGCGGTTTTGCGCGCTCCACGCCCCTGCGCGCGCCGCCTGGGGCGGCCGCGGAGGCGGCCGCCGCGACCTGGGCATACCCGCGGAGACGCGCGGGACAGGCCCTCAGCCGGCGCGTAGCTCGTCGAGGAGCGCCCGGGCCGCCTCGAGCGAGCCGTCCTCCGAGACGGACTTGTCGAGCATCAGGCGCGCTTTCCGGCGGTCGCCGGCCGCGAGCGCCATCGCCCCGAGGTGGTAATAGGCGAGCGCCCGCGCGGCGGGCGTCGTGCCTCCCTCGCCGGGCTCGGGGGAAATCTTCATCAGGGTGACCGCGCGGTAAGCGCGCGCGGCGATGTCCTCTTCCCCCAGCCCGAGCGCGCTCTCGCCGAGCTCCATGGCGATCTCGCCGTTCTGAGGATCGTTCTCGAGCGCCCTCGTGAGCGCCGTGAGCGACTCGTGCAGATTGCCCTCGGCGTCCTCGATCCGCGCGACGCGGTGGTAGACGGCGCCGAGGTGCCGCGAGCGGCGCCCCTTGGCAGCCACGATGAGCTCGGCGGTGACCGCGCGCGCCTCCCTCGAGTCGCCCGCGGCGATCAGCGCGTCCACGAGCAGGAGGGCGACCTCGTTATCTTCAGGGCGCAGGGAGCGCGCCTCCCGGAGCGCCGCGGCCGCTTGCGCGGCGTCGCCGACGTCGAGCAGCAGGCGGCCGGCGGCGACGAGGAGCGTGAAGCGGCCGGCCACGTCGGACGCCGCGGCGGCGTCCTCGAGCGCGATGGCGGCGAGCTCGCGGTTCGCGCCGATCTCCGCGTAGAGGGCGCGCAGGCGGTCGCGGATCTCGGTATTGCCCGGCGCGGCGCGGAGCGCGCGCTCGAGCCCGCCGCGGGCGTCGCCCAGGTGGCCCGCGCGCGCGCACGTGCCGGCCAGGAGGAGCGCCGTGGCGACGAGGGCGTCGCCCTCCTCGAGCGCGATGAGCCTGCGGTAGACGGCGCTCGCGGCGTCCCACCGCGCGGCGGACTCCTCGAGGCCGGCGAGCGCCTTGAGCGCGGCGCGGTCCTTGGAGTCGGCGTGGAGCAGATCGCCGAGGTGGGCGCGCGCGCGCTCGACGTCGCCCGAGCGCGCCAGGATCTCGGCGAGGCGCAGCCGGAGCGCGCGCGGCGAGGCGGCGCCCGCCGCCTCCGCCGCGGCCTCACCGGGCGCGCCCGCGGCCTCGGCGGACCGCGCGCCCGCGTGGTCCGCGCGCGCGAGCGCCCGCTCGAGCCCGGCGACGAGCTCGCTTCCGTACTCGGCGCCGCCGAGCGCGTAGGCGCGCTCGAGATCGGCGAGGGCGCGGTCGCCCTGGCCGAGCGCGCCGTGGACCTCGGCCCGCGCGCGGTAAAGCCACGGGTCGTCCGGGCTCGCCTCGAGCGTCGCCGTGAGCGCGCGGGCCGCGCGGGCGTGGTCGGAGACCGCGCCGCACGCGTCGATGAGCGCGATCAAGACGTCGCGATCCCCGGGCGCGACACGGAGGGCGCGCTCGAGGAGCTCGGCCGCCGCCGCGGCGTCGCCCGCGCGATCGCGGAGGATCTCGGCGGCGCGGCAGAGCGACGCGACGCGCGTCTCGTCGCCGTCAGCGCCGTGCGCCGTGAGCACGTGGAGCTCGGCGAGGGCGTGCCAGGCCTCGCGGGCCGCGTAGCGCGACGCGAGCTCCTCGCGGAGCCGGTCGTTCGCGGGGTAGACGGCGTACCCGGCCTTGAGGGCGGCCTCCGCCGCGGCGTCGTCGCCGCGCGCGCCGTGCAGCTCGGAGAGCTCCAGGGCGAGCTGGGCCGCCTCCCCGCCCTGCTCGGTGCGCAGGAGCTTCTCTAGCGCGTCGATGAGGTCGTCCGCGTTGTCGCGCTTCCGGCTGAGGCGCACGAGCGCGCGGAGCACGTCGCGGTTCGCGCCGTCCCAGTCCGCGGCCCCGAGGTAGACGTCGCGCGCGCCGCGATCGTCGCCGCGCTGCTCGAGGAGGGCGCCGAGGCGCATCGAGATCGACGCGATCGACGCGACGTCCGCGCGATCCTTGGCGGCGTCGAGCTGCAGCGCGAAGAGCTCGCCGAGCTCGTCGGTACGGCCGGCCTCCTCGAGCATGGTGGCGAGGAGGATGGCGGCCTCCACCTGGGTCGGATCCTCGTCGAGGATGTCGCGGAGCAGGGCCGCCGCCTCCTCCGGCGACTCCCGCGCGAGGAGGCGCGCGCGCTCGAGGCGCAGCGCGCAGCGCTCGGAGAGATCGTCGACGAGGGGCGCCGTCTCCTCGAGCAGCGCGGAGAGGCGCGCGGCGTCGCCGCTCCGCCGGTACACGCCGGCGAGGGGCGTCCAGATCTCGCGCTCGGCGGGCTCGCGGGCGCGGAGCTCCTCGTAGAGGCGCGCCGCGCGGGAGAGGTCGGCGAGCGGGCCGGCGGCGAGCTCCGCGGCGTGCAGGAGCAGCGCGCGCTCCTCCTCGGGCGCCGAGGCGCGCGCGGCGCGCTCGCAGAGCGACGCGGCGGCCGCGAGATCGCCGGCCTCCTCGCGGAGCTCCGCGAGCGCGACGAGGGCCCACGCGGAGCCGGACGGGTCGGACGAATCGGACGAATCGGAAGAAGATCGCGCGCCCGAGCCGACGATGCGCAGCAGGATCGACTCGGCCAGCCCGCGATCGCCGAGCGCGCGGGCGGTGCGGACGGCCTCCTCGAGGACCCCGGGGCCCTCGATCTCGGCGAGGAGCAGCAGCGCGTCCACGAGGGCGCGCGGCCGCCCGCTCTGGCGGGCGAGGCGCTCGAAGAGGCGGATCGCGCGCGGGTTCCTCGGATCGGTGCGGAGCGCGTCGCGCAGGATCGCCTCGGCCCGGTCCGGATCGGCGTGGAGGTCGAGCGCCTCTTCGAGGAGCGAGATCGCCTGATCGACGTCCGCCGCGTCCGCGGCGAGCAGCGCGGCCAGGCGGTACCGCGGCCCGGCGCGATCCGCGCCGCCCGCGGGGGCGGCCGGCGCGTCGGCGAGGCCGATGCGCTTGCGGAGGACGTCCGCCTGCGCGGCGCGGTCGCCGAGGCGCGCGTAGATGGCCTCGAGCGAGCTCCACAGCTGCTCGATGTCGGCGCCCGCGTCGCGGCCCGCGCGGGCGTGGAAGGGCGCGCCGGCCGCGATCTTCGCCTCTGCGCGGCGGTAGACGGCCGCGGCGCGCTCCTGATCGGCCGGCGAGAGCTCGAGGGCGCGGCCGAAGCGGAGCAGGAGCGCGACCTCGTACGGCTCGGAGGCCGCCCGGGCGACGAGCCGCTCGACGAGGTCGACATACCGCTGCGTCTGGCCGGAGCGGCGCGCGAGCTCGAGGGCGGCGTCGTGCGCGGCGCCGGCGCCCGGCGTGAGATCGAGGGCGCGCAGGCGGGCCGAGAGCGCGAGCTCCGGGCGATCGAGCGGGCCCTCGTAGAGCGACGCGAGCTCGCCGAGCGCCGCGGCGGCGTCCTCTGCGGGTTCGAGGGCAGGGCCGGCGAGCCGCGCCTCGAGGGCGCGCGCGAGCAGGTCGTGGCGCCCGCGGGCGCGCAGCGCGGCGAGGAGCTTCTCGTGCTCGGCGTCGCTCTCGCGCGCCGCCTCGAAGGCGGACTCGACGTACTCCGCCTCGCGGTCGGGCGCCCCCTGCCGGCGCGCGATCTCGCCGAGCGCGAGCAGTACCTCGGCCCGGCTGAACGAGGTGGAAGGCGGGAGGCCCACGCTGGAGCGCATCGGCGGCATCGTGCTGCGCCGCACGCCGACGAGCCCATCGCCCTCGTCGCGGGGCCGGCGCGCGACGAGCAGCAGCGCGCGGTAGGCGCGGTGCGCGCGCTCGAGCTGGCCGTCCTCGAGGGCGAGGCCGGCGAGGCCGTGGAGCGCGTCGGGGTGCGCGGGGTCGACGCGCAGCGCGAGGTCGAACTCCGCCATCGCGCGGGCGCGATCACCCGTCGCGAGCGCGACGCGGGCGAGCTCGTAGTGGACGAGCGCGCGCTCCTTGGGGCGGCGGGTGCCGAAGTCGGCGATGATCCCGCGCAGGGCCGCGGTCGCGTCGTCGGTCCTGCCGGCGGCGGAGAGGGCGCGGCTCCGCGCGAGGCGCAGCGAGAGGTCGTCCGGCGCGAGCGCGATGGCCTCGTCGAACAGCGGGATCGCGGCGGCGGGCGAGCCGCCGCGCGTGAGGTAGAGGTCCGCTGCCTCGCGGAGGAGCGAGAGCCGGGCCGGCGCCTCGTCGGCGCGCGCGGCGTCGCCCGCGATGAGCGCGGCCAGGGCGCTCCACGCGCCCGACGCGCGGTAGAGGTACGCGAGCCGCTCGCGCAGCGGCGCGGGCTGCGCGGCGCGGGGCAGCGCTCGCTCGAGGGCGGCGCGGGCCCGATCGGGCTCGCTGGCGGCGAGGTACGCGTCCGCGAGGCGGAGCGCCGCCTGGTGCAGCTCCTCGGGCGCCGCGCCGGCGCAGAGCCGCTCGAGCGCCTCGGCGGCGGCCGCGTGCTCGCCACGGCGCGCGAGCAGCCGGGCGAGGGCGTCGAGCGCCTCGATGGACCCGATGTCCGCGGCGCGGCGGTAGCTGGCGATCGCGCGCTCGGGCTCGTTGAGCTCGTGCTCGGCGAGGGACGCCGCCTGGAGCCAGAGCTCGGCGGCCGCCGCGCCGGCGTCCGCCGACCCGCGCGCCGCCGCCTGCTCCTCGCGGAGCAGCATGAGCTCCCGGTGCAGCCCGCCCGCCTCGAGGAGCGAGGCGAGCCTGTCGATCGACGGGCCGTGCCCCGGGCTCTCCGCGAGGTTCCGGCGGAGCAGCGCGATCGCCTCGGACGCGCGCGTGGCGTCCGCGAGGAGCTCCGCGGCGTCGTAGCGGAGCGCGACGCGGCGATCGAGATCGCCGGAGACCTCGATCTGCAGCTCGCGCAGGCGCACGAGCTCCTCGCGCCGCCCGGCCGCCCGGAGCAGCGCGGCGAGGCTCTCGCCGACCGGCTCGTCCGTCGGATCGTCCGCGAACAGCCCGCCGTAGAGGGCGATCGCCTCGCCGGGCTCCGCCGCCTCGGCGGCGACGCGCAGCAGCCGGCGCCGCTCGCTCGGCGCGAACGGGAGCGCCGCGCCGCGCCGGCACAGCGCGACGATCTGCGGCCTGTCGCCCGCGCCCGCGAGCATGCCGACGAGCGCGTCGATCGCCCAGAGGGCGGCGCGCGATGCCGGCCACGCGCCGGGCCGAGGGGGCTGCTCCTCCTCGTCGGCGAGGCGCTGCACGGCGATCTCGAGGAGCTCGGCCGCGATCTCGCGGGCCCGCGCCGCGTCGCCCGCGTCGCGCGCCGCCTCCACGGCCTCGCGGTAGAGGGCGAGGTCGTGCCCGGTCGCCGCGGCGAGCCGGAGCAGCGTCGGGACGAGCGAGGGCCCGCGCCGCCGCCGCAGGAGCTCCGCGAGATCGAGCAGGATCGCGCGGTTCGCCGGATCGTGGAGGAGCGCGTGCTCGAACGCGCGCTCGGCGGCGTCCTCGTCGGCGCGCGCGTCGCGGTGCCAGCGGCCCACGCGGGCCGTGAGGTCGCGGAGCGTGGCGGCAGGGACGTCGCCGCGGCGCTCGAGGTCGGGAAGCGCGTCGGCGATGGTGTGCCAGCGGCCCGCGAGGTCCGTGAGCCGAAGGAGGCCCTCGGGCGGCTCGGCGCCGGGCGACAGGAGGAACGCGCGGAAGGCGAGCTCGAAGGCGCCCTCCCGGTCGTCGCCTCGCTCCTCGAGCAGCGCCGCGGAGGCCTTCAGGATGGCGACCCGCTCGGCGTCCGTCCCGGCCGCGGCGAGCCGCGGCTCGAGCAGCGCGATCTGGCCGCGCCAGTCGTCCGCGTCGGCGCAGATCTCGAGCAACGCGCCGACGGCGGCGACCAGCGCGCCGCGGTGCTCGGCCGACGCCGGGTCGATGCGGCGGAGCAGCTCCTCGAGCCCCGCGCGCGGCGCGGGCGAGCGCGCGTCCCGCTCGCCCCCTTCGGCCGCCCCCCACTCGCCCGCCCCGACAGAGCCCTCGACGCCCGCGCGGCGCGCGTCCCGCTCGGCCTCGTGCGCGCGGCGGTAGCCCTTCACGGCGAGCTCCCACGCGAGCGTGCGATCGCGGTGCGTGTCGCCGAGGCGCTGGAAGAGCTCCACGCTGCGCGCCGCGCCCGCCCCGCCGGGGAGCGCGCCGGCCGCGGACGCCTCGACCTCGAGCAGCGCGACGAGGTCGCCCCAGCGCTCCGCGCGCGTGTAGAGCGCGGCGAGCGCGTCCCCGCTCTCCGGGTCGGGCGCGAGCTCCTCGCGGATGCGGCGCCAGGTGGCGATGGCCTCGTCGGCGTCGCCGAGCTCGCGCTCGAAGAGCCGCGCGACGCGCCCGAGATCGCGCCGGCCGCCCGCGCCGCCGCGCACGGCCGCGCGGCGCTCCAGCACGGCCGCGAGCTCGCGGTACCGCCCGCCCTCCTCGAGCAGCGCCGCGAGGCCGTCGAGCGCCGCGAGATCCTGGCGGTCGTCGACGAGGCGCGCCGAGTACGCCGCGATCGCCCGCGCCTCGTCGCCGAGCCGCGAGGAGGCGAGCCGCGCGAGCTCGCCGAGGGCCTCGCGCCGCGCCGCCGGGTCCGTCTCGATGGCGGCGAGCGTGTCGAGCACGTCGCACCGCTCGGCGACGCGGTCGGCCTCCGCGAAGAGCCGATCGAGCGCGCGGGCGGCGTCCCGCGCGGCCTCCGCGTCGCCGCTCGCCTCGGCGAGCGAGAAGAGCCGGCGGAAGAGCGCGATCGCCCCGTCGGCGTCGCCGAGCCGGTCGCGGCGGAGGAGCGCGGCGTCGCGCACGAGCGAGAGCGCCTGCCGCGCGTCGCCGGCGCGCGGCTCGGCCGCGGCGAGGACCTCGGCGAGGCGGTCGTGCCGGCCGAGGCGCTCGGCGAGCTCGGCGAGCTCCGCGCGATCGCCGGCCTCCGACGGCCTGAGCTCGACGAGCTCGGCGAGCCGCGCGAACGCGCCCGGCTCGTCGCCGAGGGCGTCGCGGCGGAGCCGCACGATCTCGCGCAGCAGCGCCGGGCGGCCGCCGTCGTCGGCGCCCGCGAGCTGGATCTCGAGCACGCGCACGAGGTCCGTGGGCCTCGCCTCCTCGCGGTAGTGCTCCGCGAGCAGCGCGGCCGACCGCTGCCGCGCGGCGAGCGCGCCGGCCTCGCCGGCGGGCGCCTGCTCGGGCGGCAGCGCCCCGAGGATCCGCTCGAGCAGCGCGAAGGCATCGACGGGGCGCGGCGCCGCGCGGGCGGCGCGCGGCTCCGGGGGCGCGTCGAGGAGCCGCTCGACCACGGGGAGCGCCGACGCGGCGTCGCCGACGCCCTCGATCCAGAGGAGCGCGACGCGCTCGCGGAGCCGATCCGCGGCGTCGCCGGAGAGCCTCGGCAGCTCGGCCGACAGGAGATCGATGAGCGGGCGGTGCCTGCCGTGCCGCTCGTAGAGCCGCTCGAGCGCGGCGCGGGTGCGCGCGTCGTCCTGGAGCGGCAGGAGCTGCTCGAGGTAGCGCATCGTGCGCTCGCCGTCGCCGGCGAGATCGCGCGCGACGGCCGCGGCGTCCTCCAGGAGGAAGACGCGCTCGTCGGCCGCCGAGGTGCGCTCGAGCATCGCGTCGTAGAGCGCGAAGAGGTCCTCCCAGCGCTCGGCCGCGTTGTAGGCGAGCTTCAGCCGCTCGAAGCCCCAGAGCGAGCCGGGCACGAGCTCGACGAGCCGGCGGAGCAGCGCGAGGGCGGCCTCCGGCGCGTCGAACCACTCCTCGTGGTGCTCGACGGCCCGCCGGCCGATCTCCTCGACGATGTCGGGCGGGAGCGCCGCGCCCGCGTCGAGCGCCGCGGCGTGCGCGGCCGCGACGCGCTCGGGCTGCTTCGCCCGGCGGCCGAGCTCCTCGAGGCGATCCCAGAGGGCGAGCTCGCCCGGCATCTCGGAGACCGCGCGCAGGGCGACGCCGAGGCCGCGCGGCGCGTCGTGGTCGTGGTGATCGAGCAGGCGCTCGAACCAGCCGCGGCGGACGGCGGCGCGCTGCGCGGCCGCGAGGCTGCCCGCGTCGCGCAGGGCGCCCGGCGCGGCGTCCGCCGGCGAGCTCGCGAGGAGCGCCTCCAGCAGCGCGACGCGCGCCTCGGGGTCGTCGAGCGCGTCGCACGCGCGCTCGAGGAGGAGCGCCGCGCGCGCCTGCGTCTCGGGGCGCCCGAGCGCGCGCTGCACGATCTCGACCACCGCGGGCTCGATCGTCCCGGCCTCGATCGCGGGCGCGACCGCGTCGAGCGCGTCCGCCGGCCGATCCAGCCGTTCGAAGAGGAGCGTCGCGAGTTCGACGTCGAGCGCGACGCGCGCGCTGCCCTGGCTCCGGTCGCGGCGCGCCGCGAGCACCTCCGCCGCGCCCTCGTGATCGCCCACCTCGGCGAGGAGGCGCCCCCGCGCCGCGAGCGCGTCGTCGTTCTCGGGATCCGCCTCGAGCAGCCGGGCGTAGAGCGCCGCGGCCGCCGCGCGGTTGCCGATCTCCTCTTCCCACGCGGCCCACGCGGAGAGCGCCCTCGGGCGCTCGCCCTCGTGCCCGCGCTCCACGAGGAGCGTGAAGAGCCAGCGCCGGTCCACGCGGCGCGCGAGCGTGTCGGGGCTCTGCGCGAGGAACGCGCGGAACGCCTCCAGCGCGGCGGCGTCGAGCGCGCCCGGCGCGGCGTCGCCGTCGTCCTGCGGCGAGAGCAGGCGCCGGTAGACGGACGCGGCGTCGTCCTGCCGCTCGGGATCGGCGGCGAGCACGCGCGCGAGCGCCGCCTCGATCGCCCGGACCCGCGCCGCCGCCCTGCCGGCGGCCGCGCCCCCCTCCCCCTCGGCGCTCATGCGATCGCGGAGATCGAGCGCGGCGTCGACGAAGCGCGACGTCGCGCGCGCCCGGATCGCCGCGTCCTCGAGCGCCGCGAGCGCCGCGAGCGCATCGTCGTCGGACGCCGCGGTGTCGAGCAGGACCTCGCAGACGGCCGCGAGCTGGGCCCAGGCCCCCTGCCCGCGGTAGAGCGCCGCGAGGCGGGCGGCGGCGTCGCGGTGCTTCGGCGCGACGGAGAGCACGCGCTCGTAGAGCTTCTGCGCCCGCTCCGGATCCGCGAGCGGCCCCTCGGCGAGCCCGGCGGCGCGCTGCCAGGCCGTCACCGCGGCGTCGAGGTCGCCCGGGGCGGCCTGCGCCGCCGGGGCGTCCGCCGCGCGCGCGGCGTCGGGCGCGTCGGCCGCGTCCGCCGCGTGGATTCCGAACGCCGCCAGCTCGCCGAGGCGCTCCAGCCAGAGCGCCTCGTCCTGGGGATCGCCCGCGGCGGCGACGCGCCGCTCGAGCACCTCGCGGAGCAGCGCCGGGTCGCCCGCGGACAGCGCGAGCGCCTCCATCGCGGAGAGCGCGGCGCCGTCGAGCGCCGCGCCGCTCGAGAGGATCGCGCGGTAGTGCGCGACCGCGCTCGGGACCTCCCCGCCCCTCGCGGCGGCGTCCGCCATGCGCAGCTCGTGGGCGACGCGCGCGTCGGGCGCCACGCCCGGGAGCCGCTCGGCCAGCGCGCCGTAGAGCGCGCCCCACGCGCTACCCGCCGCGTACGTCTCGAGCAGCGCCTCGTACGCCGCGTCGTCGCCCGGGTCGTCCTCGATGGCCGCGCGGTACGTCGCGGCCGCGCCGGCGAGGTCGCCGACGTCGCGGCGCTGGATGGTGCCGATCGCGTGCAGGAGCTCGCGCCGCCGCGCGGGCGCGCACGGCTGCGCGAGCGCCTCGCGGTAGAGCGCGAGCCGCTCCTCGGGGCTGCCCTGCTCGCGCAGGAGCGCGTCCACGCGCGCGATGAGATCGAGCGACGAGGGCTCGAAGGCGAGCGCGCGGCGGTAGAGGGCGAGCGCCTGCGTCACGTCGCCGCTCGCGAGCAGCGCCTCGCCCGCGCGCCGCGCGAGGTGCGAAAGCGCCGGGCTGTCCACCGCGCGATCCCCGAGCGCCCCCGCGAGCGCCGGCGCGCGGCGCGCGGACTCGCTGCCGTGCTCCGTCAGCCGCTCGACCTCGGCGACCCACCGCGCGAGCCGCTCCGGCGCGCACGCGGTCGCGAGCGAGAGCCCGCGCGCCGAGAGATCGAGCGCCTTCTTCGGGTCCCTGAGCTCGCGCTCGGCCACGGAGGCCGCCTCCTCCAGCGCCGCGAGCCTGCCCGACACGTCGGCCGGCGCCGGCGCGGGCGCGCCGGGGGCCCACACCACGGGCCCGAGCTCCGCCTTCGTCTCGAGCACGCGCACGAGCAGCGGCGCCGCCTTCTCCGCCCGCGCGATCGGCTCCAGCACCGCGCAGGCCGCGAGCCGCTGATCGTCGGTCAGCAGCAGGTGGGAGCTCTGCCGCGACGACTCCGCGCCGGCGGCGCCGTTGCCCGGGGGCGCGCCCAGCATCTTCTCGACCGCGAGCCGGCTCGCTCGGTCGGCCGGATCGAGCGCGAGCGCCTGGCGGTACGCGGCGATCGCGCCGGCCGGATCGTCGAGCCGCGCCATGCGGATCGCGCCGATCCGGGCGAGCACCGAGGCGCGGTCCTGCCCGGCCGCGAGCTCGGCCTCGGCCTCGAGGAGCGCCTCGAGCTCGGCCCAGCGCCGCTCCTGCTCGAGCAGCGGGATGAGCCGCGCGTGCGCCTCGCGCGACGCCCCGAACGCCGCGAGGTAGCGGCGCCAGGCGGCGACGGCGGCGGGCAGATCCGCGAGCCGGGTGCGCAGCTCGGCCGCGCGGAAGACGAGCTCCCGCGCCGCGCGGCGGTCCGGCTCCGCCTCGGCGCGCCGCTCGAGGACCCACGCGAGGCCCTCGTGCGCCGAGGTGGCCTCGTACAGCCGCTCGAGCGCGGCGAGCGCGCCCGGCTCGCGCGAGGAGCCCGACTCCGCGAGCTTGCGGTAGGCCGCGATCGCGCCCGCGGCGTCGCCGAGCTCCTCCTCGTAGAGCCGCGCGAGCCGCTCCGCCGCGGCCTCGCGCGCCTCGGCCTCCGGCTCGGCCTCGGCGAGCCGCTCGAGCGCGCCCGCGAGCCCGCGCGCGTCGCGCTCGCGCTCGCAGAGCTTCGCGAGCCCGCGGGCCGCGCGCCGCGCGGCCGCGTCGTCGGGCTCGCCGTCGAGCGCCTGCTGGAACGACGCGCGCGCCTTCCTGCCGTCCCCGAGGCCCTCGTACAGCTCGCCGAGCTCGGCGGCGATGCGGGCCTTGAGCGGCTTGTCCTTGGCGCCGGCCGACGCGCGCACGAGCACGCGCGCCGCGTCGGCCTGGCGGTCGAGCGCCGACGCGAGCGCGACGAAGCGCTCGCGCACCGCCTCGTCGGACGGGTCGACCGCGAGGATCTGCTCCGACAGCGAGAACGCCGACGCGAGATCGCCGAGCCGCTGGAACTGCAGCTCGACCAGCCGCTTCTGCACCTCCACGCGGCGCGGCCCGCGCAGGTTCTCGATCTGGAGGGCCATCATCCGCGCCGCCTCCGGGTCGTCCCCGCGGCGCGCGTTGGCCGCCTCGAGCGCCGCGGCCGCGCGCACGAGCACGGTCTTGCGCGCGAGCAGGGCCTCGCCGGCGCGGAGGGCGGCCTCGTGGCCCGGGCTCTGCGCGAGCACCTCTTCGACGTGCGGCAGCGCCCGCTCGAGCTCCTTGAGCGGGCCGCTGTAGAGGTCGATGAGCCGCCCGCGGATCTCGAGCGCTCCGTCCGGCGGCCCCTCCGCGGTGAGCGCCTGCTCGAGCATCCTCGCGATCTCCTGGTGCCGCCCGGCGCGCGCGTAGCGCGCCTCGAGCTCCCGGCGCGCCGAGGCGTCGCCCGGGTCGACCTTGAGGATCTGCTGGAGCAGCTTGATCGCGCGCTCCTCGTCGCTCGCGCCGCTTCCGGTGACGTCGACGAGCTCGAACGCGCGGCGGAGCAGCGACAGCTGCTCGGCGCGGTCCGCGCGGTGGCCCGCCGCGAGGGCGTAGAGGTCCGCGAGCTTCGCCGGCTCGTTCGCCTCCTGGAGGATGCGCTCGAGCCGGAAGAACGCCTCCTGGTGCGAGGGCAGCACGGAGAGCGCCCGCTCGAGGTAGGGGCGAGCGCCGCCGGGGTCGCCGAAGGAGTCGGCGAGGAACTCGGCGGCGCGCACGAGGACCTCGGCCTGTGCGGCCTGCGGGAGCATCCCGAACCGCCGCTCGCCGACGAGGCGCTCGTAAGCGAACGCGAGCTCGGAGAACCGGTCGTGGCGGGCGGAGGCCTCGTGGAGCTTCGCCCAGAGCTCGGGGTGCAGGCTCCCCTTGGCCGCCGCGGCCACGAGCACGTCGAGCGCGGCCGCCTCGTTGTCGATCCCCTGCTCGAGCGCGGCTTCGAGGTTGTCGATACGGAACGAGACGCGCGCGCTCTTCGTGTCCTGCTGCATGTGGATCCGGACCTCGGCTGGCGGTGGAGCAAGGGGCCGGCGTGCCGGCGCTTCCGTCGAACCTGCGCCCGCAGTGCGCTGCGGAGCGCTGCCCAAGGTAACAGGAGCGTTTCCCAAATTGGGTAAATGGGCTCGGGGACGGGGCCGTGGCGCGTGCGGGAGGCCAGATCGTCGCGGGCGGCGGCCCTGCGCGGCGCGGGAGGCGCGTGATCGTGAGGGAGGGTGGAGTCGAGCACTGGCGGAGCAGAAGAGAGGAGGAGATGCGACAGCGGTGTCACGCGCGTTCGTCCTGGTGGCGGACCGCGGCGGGCTGCACGGCCGCGCTGCTGCGCCCGTTGCGGGAGGGACGGGCTCACGGAACTGCTGGGGTCGGTTGCGCGGCGCGATGATCGCATCGAGGGAGGGTGGCCAGGTCGACAGCGGGGTGCTCGGCCCTTGCATGGGGCTCCCGCGCTGGCAGCTTTTTCGACGGCGTGTGCCCCGGGGGGTCTACGCTGGCCAGCGTGGTTCGCCCGACTCGCGCGCTGGCGCCCACCGTCCTGGCGTGTCTCGCGGCCGCCGCGCTCTGCGCCTGCGCTTCCGGTGATGGCAGCGCGAGCCGGCCGCAGGCTCCGGCCGCCTTCGCGGTCGTCACGCCGCCGCCCGCGCGCGCGTCCGCCTCCGCTCCACCCCAACCTCCGGAGCTGTCGCCCTGTGAGATGGCTGCCGAGCAGCGCGGGCGAGACCTGGGAGGCCCTGGTCACGGCGCTCGCGGAGCTCCGGAGAGGGGACGAGACGCGCAAGGTCGCCGACGCCATCGACGCAAGCGCGGGCGCGACGCCGGCGACGCGGGTCGCGGCGCAGCATGCGCGCAGGCCGATCGCCGAGGAGGAGGGCAAGACCTTCGATGACAAGGCGAAAGAGGCGATGCGCAAGTCCTACTCCACGGCAACGACGGCGTGGGAAAGCAAGGAGTATGAGGCGGCGAGGGCGGGATTCCCGGAGGCCTGATCGCTGTACAGGCCGAACGGGCGAGCGCTTTGGTCCGCGGGGCTCGTGACGAAGGAGACCGGGGATGCGGCGGGGGCACAGCGATTGTTCGACAGGGCGCTCGTGGAGCTGGAGGAGGTGGCTGGAAAGAAGGTCGTCCCGTACCTGCCGATCGGATCTCCGGACGGCACCCTGGCGGTCGCGTGGAGCAGGGATGGGCGCTGGCTCGCCATCGCGACCGGCACGTTCGTGTCGATCAGGGATCAGGCCCTGAACCTTCGAGAGACGGCGCAGCTCGCCGGCACACCGACACGGTCGCCTCTCTCGCGTTCTCGCCCGATGGAAAGACCCTTGCCTCGAGCTCCGACGACCAGACCGTGCGCCTCTGGACCATCGCGACAGGCGCGCAGATGAGCTTACTCGAGGGGCACACGGGCGCCGTCACGGCCGTCGCGTTCTCGCCGCACGGCAAGGCGCTCGCCTCCTCCTCGGAGGACGGGTTCATTCGATTCTGGTCTGCCGGCGCCCCTTTGCTCTTCCTCCGAGCCGTCTCGCACCGCGACGCTTCCTACGCCTACACACACCGGGCTTGGCCTCCCTGATCGAGCTCCTCGGCCCCGAAGCCGACGCCGCGATCGGCATCCCGGTCTGCCGCGCCGGCGATCTCAACTTCCCCTTCGACCTGTGCCGCGAGCGCTTCGAGGTGCGCGGTCTGCTCGCCAAGGTGCTCGCGGGCGATCCGTCCTGCGCCGTTCCCTAGAGCGGCGGTCGCCCGCGTCACGTGGGCTCCGCGCCGCCGCTTCCTCACTCCCCGAGACGCTGCAAGGTGGGGAGAACCTGGATTGCCGGCAGGCCGTCAGCTGGCTCAGCCCCACCCCGAGCTGCCCGCTGCGCGCGCTGCCCCACGAGGGTGACCGGAGCAGGCGAGCTCGCGCGCACCTCCTCCATCGCTCCGTCCCCCTTGCCCGGCTCGACGACGCCATGGTAATTTTTTCGATGACCCGGAGTTCGGGGGGGTCGACGGGCTCCGGTGCACGCCGAGGCAGGTATGGCTCGTTCGTGGCTCCGACCCGTCAGCCACCTTCGGCTCACGTCGTCGCACGACCGCCACTGCCCCGGCGTCGGCCAGCACGGAGCCATCACGGAGAGGGAGGGCCGCAGTCTCCTCCGAGCACCTCCCGGCCAGCACGGCGCCTCTTCGAACCCGGTGATGCTCACTCTACCCAGCTACCACTCCGTCAGCCATTTCGATCCAGGGGGCGACTCGGCCCGATACCGCGCCATCCGCGCGAGCGACGGCGCCCCCGTGGTGCTCAAGGTCCTCGGCTCGGGCGGGTCGCGCGTCGTGGACCGCGCCCGCGTCAAGCACGAATACAAGCACATCGCGCAGATCGAGTCCGAGCGCGTCGTCAAGGTCTACGGCGTGGAGGAGCACGACGGCGAGCTCGTCCTCGTCCTCGAGGACACCGCCGGCGATGAGCTCGGCAGCTACCTCGCGGCGCGCGGCAGGCTCGATGTCGGTGCGTGCCTCGATCTCGCCATCTCCATGGCCGAGGCCGTTCGCGTGCTTCACGGGCACGGGATCGTGCACGGCGCCGTCAGGCCGAAGAGCTTCCTCGTCGCCGGCGGCGGACAGGCCCGCATCCTCAACTACGGAGTCGACGCCGCGATCACCCACGAGGGCGAGTCGCTCTACAGCGAAGCCGTCCTGTCCGACGTGCTCCCCTACCTCTCGCCCGAGCAGACCGGCCGCATGAACCGCGGCGTCGATCACCGCTCGGATCTGTACTCGCTCGGCGTTCTCTTCTACCGGATGCTCACCGGCGCCCTCCCGTTCGAGGCGAGCGACCCCCTCGAGCTCATCCACGCCCACATCGCCCTCGTCCCCGAGCACCCCGCGGCGCACCGCGCCGATGTGCCCGCCACGCTCGGCGATGTGGTCATGAAGCTGCTCTCCAAGAACGCGGAGGACCGCTATCAGTCGGCGAGCGGCCTCGTCGCCGATCTCCGCGAGTGCCATCGGCGCATCGAGCGGGGGCGCATCGAGCGGTTCGATCTCGGCCAGCGCGACGCCGCGTACGGGCTCCAGATCCACCAGAAGCTCTATGGCCGCGAGGAGGGCATCCGGCGCCTGACCGAGGCGTTCCACGCGGTCCTCTGCGGCGCGCGCAAGGTCGTCCTCGTCTCGGGCTACTCGGGGATCGGCAAGTCGTCGCTCGTGCAGGAGATCCTGAAGCCCCTGGCGCGCGAGAAGGGCTATTACATCAGCGGCAAATACGACCAGTACAACCGCGATAGACCGCTCGGCCCGGTGCTCCAGGCGTTCGACGCGCTGCTCCGGCAGATCCTCTCCGAGAGCGAGGAGCGCATCGCGCGCTGGCGGGCGGCGATGATCGAGGGGCTCGGGAGCAACGCGCAGGTCATCTGCGAGGTCCTCCCCGCGCTCGATCACCTCGTCGGCGCGCAGCCGCCCCTGCCCTCGCTGGGCCCGGTCGAGGCGCAGAACCGCCTGAACCTCACCTTCCAGCGCTTCGTCTCGGTCTTCACGTCGCAAAAGCGCCCCATCGTCCTCTTCCTCGACGATCTCCAGTGGATCGACGCCGCGAGCCTGAGCCTCGTCAACGCGCTGCTCGAGGCGGACGGCCTCGGGGCCTTCTTCTTCTGCGGCGCCTACCGCGACAACGAGGTGAGCTCCGCGCACCCGTTCATCCGCGCCGTGGAGGACCTCCGGAAGGGCGGCGTCGAGATCGAGCCCATCGTGCTCACCCCGCTCGAGCTCCCGCACGTCACCGCGCTCCTCGGCGACAGCCTCGGGCGCTCCGACGTCGGGCAGCTCGCGGCGCTCGTGCTGAAGAAGACCGGGGGAAACCCGTTCTTCATCAAGCGTTTCCTCAAGACGATCCACGACAGCGGCGCGATGTCGTTCGATCAGGCGGGCCGCTTCTCGTGGGACCTCGCGGCGATAGGCGCCCTCGAGTACACGGACAACGTGCTCGACCTCATGGCGAGCAACATCCGCCGCCTGCCCGCGCCCGCGCAGGACGCGCTGAAGCTCGCGGCGGCCATCGGCAACCGCTTCGATCTGGGCACGCTCGCGACCGTCAGCGCGTGCTCCGTCGACGCGTTCTACGCGCGCGTCGAGCCGGCGCTCAAGGAGGAGCTCATCACGAGCGACGGCGCGCTCCACCGCTTCGTCCACGACAAGATCCAGGAGGCCGCCTACTCGATGATCCCTGTCGAGGAGCGGCCTTCGCTCCATCACCGCATCGGGACGCTGCTGAAGGAGGCGCTCGGGCCCGACGCGCGAGGGCTCTTCGACGTCGTGAACCACCTGAACCGCGCGGGCGATCTGCTCAGCGACCCCGGCGCGCGCCTCGATCTCGCGCGGATGAACCTCCGCGCCGCCGAGCGGGCCGAGGAGAGCTCGGCCTTCGACGCCGCGCTCAAGTACCTGGCCGAGGGGATCGCGCGGCTCCCCGCCGATCCGTGGGAGTCCGAGTACGAGCTCACGTTCGCGCTCACCACCAAGATGGGCCTCCTTCAGGCGCTCTGCGGCCGGCCCGACGACGCCCTCGCCACGCTGGACGAGCCCCTCGCGCGCGGGAGGAGCCGCATCGACAGGACGCGGGCCCACGGGCTCAAGGTGAGGGTGCATATCCTCAAGGCCGACCTGCACGCCGCCCTCGAACAGGGGCTCGTGGCCCTGCGCGCCTTCGGGATCGATCTCCCGCCCTTCCCCTCCGACGAGGCGGTCGCCGGCGACCTCGACGCGACCCTCCGGTTCCTCGAGGGCCGCCCGATGGAGTCGCTCTGCGATCTGCCTCGGCTCGCCGACCCGGAGCTCGCGGTCCTCCACGGCGTGCTGGAGGAGATGATCTCGTCCTGCTACTTCCTCGCGAGCAACAACTTCGGGTTCTGCGTGATGAAGATCCTGCGGGACACCGTGCAATACGGCGTCTCGCAGAGCTCGGTCTTCGCGTATGTCCTCTTCGGCCAGATGCTCTGCGTCAGCGGCCGTATCGAGCTCGGCTACGCCTTCGGCGAGACCGCTGTCGAGCTGCACCGGCGTTACAACGACAAGCGGAACGATCCGATCCTCGCCTGCATGTGGGGCGCCTTCGTCATGCACTGGAGGGTGAGCTACGAGAAGGGACGAGAGCTCCTGTTCTCCGGCATCCATGCCGGCCTGGAGACAGGACAGTACGTCTGGACCTTCTACTGCATGACCAACGCGAACACGGCGACCCTCCTCCTCGGCCGCCCCCTCGCCGAGATCGAGGCCGAGTCGCGGTCGCTGCTGCCCATCAGGAAGTTCGACAGGTGGAATTTCATCACCTGGATGGTCTGCTGCGTCGGCCAGATCTGCGAGAACCTCATGAGCCCGGATCCTGGGCCGACGGAGCTGGCGGGCGAGTGGGTCCAGATCCAGGAGCTCGTCGACGGCGCGATCCAGGTCAACAACCAGGCCTCGCTGTTCTTCACCATCTTCTATCGCCTGCTCCTGCGCCTGTTCCAGGGCGACCACGCGGCGGCGGCGGCGCTTGCGTTCGAGGCGAACCCGCGCATCATGGGCATCGCGGGCTGGCAGGGGAACCCTGCGTTTCACTTCTACGGCGGCGTCGCCCTGATCCTGGCGGCCGACAGCGCAGATCCGGAGACGCGGGAGAGGTACCTCGACAAGGCCCATGCCTTCGGCGAGAAGGTCGCCTTCTGGGCGAGCCACGCTCCCGACAACCTGAGGCACCGCCACCTCCTGCTCTCGGCCGAGCTCGCGCGCGTGCGCGGCGACTCTCGCGTCGCCCTGGACCTCTACGACGAGGGGATCCGCGCGGCCGAGGAGGGCGGGTATCTGCACGACACCGCCCTCGGCAACGAGCTCTGCGCGCGCTGCACGCTGGAGCTCGGGCGGGCCACGCTCGCGCGCGCCTACATGATGGAGGCCCACGCCGCCTATGCGCGCTGGGGCGCCGCGAGCGCCATGGTCCGCCTCGAGCGCGCCTATCCCGAGCTCCTGCGCCGCGAGCTGCCCGTCGCGCCCGCCATGCCCGCCGCGCCCGCCATACCCGCCGCGCCCGCCATGCCTGCCGCGCCCGGCACGATTCCCCCGGTCGTCGCCCGGGACGACCTCGACGTGCGGAGCGTGCTCAAGGCCTCACAGGCGCTCTCCGGCGAGATCGTCCTGCCGCGGCTGCTCGAGGCGCTGATGCGCATCATGCTCGAGAACGCGGGCGCGCGCCGCGGCTTCCTGATCCTGAAGACCGACGGCGGCCTCACCATCGAGGCCGCCGGCGATGTCGCGGGCGAGCGCATCGAGCGGGTGGCCTCGGTCCCGCTGGGCTCCCGCTCCGATCTGGCCGCCAGCGTGATCCAGTATGTCGCGCGCACCGAGGAGAGCGTCGTCATCGACGATGCGCCGAGCGATCCGTCCTTCGCCCAGGACCCTTATGTCAGGGCCGCCAGGCCGCGATCGCTGCTCGCCTCGCCCATCTCGCACCAGGGGCGGGTCATCGGCATCGTCTACCTGGAGAACGCGCTTGCCAGCGCTGCGTTCACGCGCGATCGCGTCGAGCTCATCCGTCTTCTCTCCGCCCAGATCGCGGTCTCGCTGGAGAACGCCCGCCTCTTCGCCCAGCTCGAGGAGAAGGTGGAGGCGCGCACGGCCGAGCTCCGCGCGGCGCACGCCGAGCTCCGCGCGCTCTACGCGACGCGGGAGCGCGAGCAGGAGGAGCGGATGCTGGAGCAGCGCGCCCTCATCGAGCAGCAGCGCGAGGTCATCCACGCCCTCTCCGCCCCTATCCTCCAGGTCTGGGATGGCGTCCTGGCCGTGCCGCTCATCGGCGCCCTGGACGGCGAGCGCGCCAGCGAGCTGATGCAGAGCCTTCTCGACGCGGTCTCGCGCGGCGACGTGCGCTTCGCCCTCCTCGACATCACCGGCGTCGAGACCATCGACGAGGCGGTCGCCGACCACCTCGTCCGCATCATGCGCGCCGTCGAGCTCCTGGGCGTCCGGCCGATCGTCACCGGCATCCGCCCCGCGGTCGCGCGCACCATGACCTCTCTCGACGTCGATCTGCGCTCCCTCGGCACGCACGCCACCCTGCGCGACGCCCTCAAGCTCTGCATGCGGAGCCTCGCGCCCCGCTGAGCCCGCCGGCCCAGCGCCGCAGCGAAGCGCCGCTGCGCGCGCCCGAGCCCGGCGCGCGCTCGCGTCGTTCGCGCGCGGCGGCGGGCCCACCGCGGGCTCAGGGCGAGCAGGTCCCGGTGCCGTTGTCCTCCGCGCGCACGCTGTCGGGCACCCAGTCGAGGCGCTCCACGAACGCCTCGACGTCGCAGCTCGGCAAGCTCTCGTTGCCCATGATCTCGATCCAACCATTGACCGTTCGGGCGCCCAGGCCGCGGAGCGTCGCGAGCGAGCGGTTCCCCTCGACGATGAGGCTATCGAGATCAGCCAGGCCCTCGAGTCCGGTCAGCCCGAGCAGCGCGTCGTTGTCCTGGATGACGAGCTGGCTCACGCGGACCAGGCCACGCAGCGCGTCGATGTCCACGAGCGATTCGTTGCCTTCGAGCCTCACGACATCGGTCACGCCGTCGCCCTCGCTCAACGAGCCGAGCCCGTCGAGGCTGGTGAGCGCGGGGTTAGCGGCGATCTCGATCCCGTTTCGGACGTTGCGGAGGCCACTCAGGTGCCGGAGATCCGTGAGCCGGGGATTGTTCGCGATCGCGAGCAGAAAGAGGTCCGAGATCTGCTCCACGCCTGCAAGGCTCATGAGTCCGGCGTTATGGCCCAGGGAGAGCACCGACAGCTCGGTCACGCCGGCGAGGTCGGACAGGTCCGCCAGGGAGCCACAATCGGTGATGACCAGCTCTCGCAGGCGCGTCAGGCCGCCGAGATCGATCTCGGTGAGCTTGGGGTTGGAGGTGAAATAAATCGACTGCACTTCGCTCGAGTCCGAGCCGAGGTGCGCGAGAGCGTCGGCGATCACCAGCTCGGGATTCGATTCGATAACCGCATACTGGACACCACGGAGCGAGAACATGCCCGTGAGCGTGCCCATCGATGAATTGCCGGTGATGATGAGACCGTCGACGGTCTCGAGCCCCCCGAGCCCGACCAGGTGCCGGAGACGCTCGTTCCGCGCGATGGAGATGGATCCCGCGTGACGGAGCTGGTCGAGGCCGTACAGCGAGGTCAGCTGCGGGTTCTCCGCCAACACGAGGTTCTGGACGGTCGAGAGCCGCGAGACACTGTTCAGCTCGCGGAGCCCGTCGTTCCCGGAGATGTCGAGCACATCGAGCTCCTCGACGGCCTCGAGGCCGTCGAGGCTGATCAGCGCGTCGTTGTCGATCACGCTGATCTGCCCGTGGCGCAGGCTCACCAGCCCGCGCAGCGACCAAAGCCCGTCGTTGCCCTCGATCCAGAGCTCCCCCTCCTCGAAATTCTCGACGCCTGGCAAGAACTGGAGCGCATCGTTGTCGACCAGGCGGAGCGTCCCCCGGCGGAGGCCCTGCAGCCCGTCCAGCGACACGAGGTTGTCATTGCCCTCGATCAAGAGCACCCCTTCCTCGAACCTTTCGAAGCCTGACAACGCATCGAGTTGATTGTTGTCGATCACGTGCACTTCATGTGCGTTCAGCCCGACGCCGGCGACGCTCTCGAGGATCGGGTTCTCACGGATCTCGATGAGCCCCTTGACCTGTTGGAGGTTCGGAAGCTTGCCGAGGCGGAGCAGCGACGCGTTCCGCGCCACCTCCAGCTGCGCCCCGACGACGGAGAGGGAGTCGAGGCCGTCGAGGCTCGACAACAGCCAGGTGTCGCTGATCACGAGGTGGCCCGAGATGCGCGTCAGACACGCGAGCGGGGACAGATCGGAGACCTCGCCGCCGATGTTGAGCCTGCCATTGAGCACGGTGACGCCGCGCAGCTTCTCGAGAGCCTCCTGGCGATTGACATTCCAGGTGCCGCTCTCCACGCGGGTCGGGTCGCACCCCGGCTCGGCGCCCCCCGCGCCACCGGCACCCGCGCCGCCGGCGCCCGCGCCCCCCGCACCCGCACCCCCGACCCCCGCGCCCCCGACGCCCGGCCCAGCGCCCGAGGATGGACCGCCTGAACTGGCACTCGCGCCGCTCGCTGGGTCGCCCGAGCTCGATGACGTGGCGCCGGCACCGCCAGCCCCTGCCGTCGATCCGACCTCGCCTTCCTCCGGCTGCGGTCCCTCGATGTCGAGCGCATCCCGGGCCCCACAGGCCGACGCGAGCGCAATCGTCGCAAACACGCCCACCCACCACGGGTTCCGCATGCCGCGAGGTTGGGCTCACCGCGATCCCGCGTCAAGGACGACCGGGTGCTGGAACTGTGCGGTTCCAGCACGGAAATTTTGCAGGAGATGCGGAGCGCGTCGTGCTCGTCTCGCTCGTCTGGAACCTGAGAGGTCCGCTCAGGGTGGCTGTGGCGTGAGAGCTGTTCGTTCGGCGCATGGATCATCTGTTGATAGAGCGCCGCGTTTGCAGGAGGGGTCGCTTGCGATCTCGCACACGCAGCCTGATCACCGCGGGGCGCGGCCCGGAAACCAGGGCGCGCGAGCTTGCGCCGCGCTCGTCTCTGCGCGATCGTCTCGCCATGCAATTCGTCGAGGTGCTCACCAGAGACGGCATCGCCGAGGTCACGTTGAGCCGACCGAAGGTCAACGCCATGAACCAGGCGGTGCTCCGCCAGCTGGCCGACGTCTTCCAGCGGCTCGCGGAGGACGACGCCGCGCGCGGCGTGCTCGTCCGCGGCGCAGGCAACTGCCTGTCTGCGGGTCTCGATCTCCGCGAGGTCGCGTCGCTCGATCGAGAGGGGCTCGGAAGCTTCCTCGACGACTTCGACGCCGCCTTCGGCGCCGCTTTCCGTTTTCCGAAGCCGCTTGCCGCCGCCGTTCACGGCCATGCGATCGCGGGCGGCCTCCTGCTCGCGATGTGCGCTGACTTCCTCGCCCTGGGCGCCGGCGACTACAAGGTCGGTCTCCCCGAGCTCGCCGTGGGCATCGCCTTCCCGCGCGTCGCCTTCGAGATCGCCCGGACCGCCTCTCCCGCCCGCGCGCTCCGGAGGCTCGTCTTCGGCGCGGAGCTCCATTCCCCCGCGAGCCTCTTCGACATGGGCGTCGGCGACGCGCTCTCCTCCGAGCCGCTCGAGGACGCGCGCCGCTTCCTCGCCACGGCGTGCGGCCGCCCCGCCGCGGCGTTCCGCCTCGCCAAGGCGAGCCTCCGCAGGGACGCGTGGGAGCGGGTCGCGGCGCAGCCGCCCGCGGAGCGGGAGGCCCTGATGGACGCGCTCCTCTCCTCGAAGCAGGCCTTTCTGCCGGCATGAACGCGCAGCGCTCGGCGCACGAGGGCCGTCGCTCGCGCTCCTGAGCGCGCCAGTCGCCGAGCGCCCCGCCGCCTCGCAGTCTGTGGTGGAATCACTTCGTGGCTCGACGGTCCAGCGCTCTCCTTCGAGGCCAATCGGCGACGGATGACCCCGCCGCCCAGGGCGCGAGCGCGAGCTGAACATCGAGGTTGTCGACCTCGCTGAGCGCGTCGCACAGTCCCGGGTGGAGACCGAGGCGCTCGCACGCGGAGAGGAGCGCGACGTGAACCGCCCAGGTAATCTGCGGCGGCTCGGCGAGCAAGGGGAGGAGCGCCACGACCTCGGCATGCGCGCCGAGCTTCGCGAGCGCGTCGACGGCGCCGCACCGGACCGGCTCGCGCGCGTCGCCGCGCGCCAGCGCGAGGAGCCGGGGGATGGCTTCCTCCTTGAGCGCATGGGTCGCGTACGTGTTCAGGGTCTCAAGCGCATGCGTGCCTGTCGTCCCGAGCTCGCCGAGGTGCTCCCAGGCGGGCCCCGCGAGCGCCCGGTTCGCAGGGAGCTCGCCGAGCCAGTACATCGCGCTCTTCCTGACGTGAAAGGCAGGATCGCGGGTGAGCCCGAGGAGGGCCTCCTGCTCGTCCCACGCGGCGAGGAGCGACGCGGATCGCTCGCGAATCCAGGGATCCGGATGCCCCGCCAGGAACGCCGCCGCTGCGCCGCGATCCGCCGCGACTCCCGCTGCTCGGAAGCGGTCCGCGAACCGATGCTTCCTCTCCGCCCAGCAGCCGTCGAGATCGGCATAGAGCGCGAGGAGCTCGGCCATCTCGAGAGCTGCCTCCGATCCCTGATCGCCGCCGGGCGAGGAGATGGGGCCGCGCGCGGCGGGATCGTCCGCCTCCGACGCGTCTTCGTCTCCCAGAACGCCAAGGAGATGCCGGACCGGCTCCATCCACGCGAGGAGAAGCCGCCGCTCGGCCGGCTCGGCGCGGTCGAGCGCCCACCGGAACCTCCCCTCGCGGATCTCGAAAGCGCAGGCGGCCGCTGCGGCGCGCACCCGCTCGTCAGGGTGCCCGCGGAGCGCGGCGACCGCATCGAGGCAGCGCCGGCTCGGGTAATAGTGGAGCGTCTCCAGCGCAGCGACGGCGACGTCGACCGCGGGATCCGCAGCGGCTCGGAGGAGCGGCGCCTCCGCCGCGACGGGCTCGTCCCATAGCAGCGCGTCGGCGGCGACCTTGCGGATACCCGCGTCGGGGTGCCCGAGCGCGGCGATCTTCAGCGCCTGGAAGCGCGGCTCCGAGAAGCCGAGCGCGATGGCCTCTATCGCTTCCTTGTGAAGCGGGTGCGCGAAATCCCGCGCGACCGGCTCGACGAGGTCCGCCTCGGCGCGCTCCATGAAGAGCAGCGCGTGACGGCGAAGCACGATGTCGCCCTCCGCCCATGCGGCCCTGAGCCAGGCGCCGCTCGGCGGATTCCCGGCGCTCCTCAGGATCGCGCCCGCGGCCTCGCGCGCCGCCTCGGGCAGCTCACGCGCCTCCACGATGCGCATGAGCCGCGCCGCCGCGCGGGGGTCCTCGACGCGCGCCAGGGTCGTCGCGATCTCGTCCCGCTCGGCCTCGGGGAGCTCGGGCAGCACCAGCCAGCCGAGGAGCCGCTCGGTCCACGACCGGTCCTCGGCGCGCTGGATCTCGTCGTGGGGAATGGCCTGGAAGCTCTCGCGGCGATCGTTCACGGTGAGGCCCGCGATCCTATCAGCCGGCGAGGCGCTCACCGAGCGGCGGGAACGTGCGCCGGTATCGAGCGGGAAGAGACGGGTCGAGCGGCGGATCGGCTCGGCCAGGAGAGGCCCGCCGTCGTTGCCGGAGGTCGAGGGCTGGTTGCGCTGCGCCCCAGCAGCGTTTACCGGCGGGCGCGCCGGTCAGCCGTGAACGCGGCCGGCACCTGCTCGACGGGAACGGCCGGAGGCCGCATCAGGGGAGCGGCCCCCACAGCGTGCCGCAAACCCCACCCGTGGAGTTGATGCGGTCCACGTATCCATACCCCGTGATTGGGGTGTCGGGACACTGGTATCGATTCGTGCCTATCGTGGTCGGGCTCAGGGGCGACGGCGAGCCGGTACCCCAATCCCCCCCGGGCGTGCTGCACCGGACCTCCGGCGTGCAGTATAGCCCGGCACTCGTCGTGATGCACCGGACCGCCGTCGCGACCTTGTTGCTCGGGCAATCGGTCGTCCAGCCGTGGTTCGACGTGGACGATGGACCGGGCGTACAGTAGATCCGGAAACTGGTGCGAGCCGAATTGCTCTCCCAGCGGGTCGCGAAGCTGCCGTTCGCGCACGCGGGCTCGACGAAGGGGGTGCATCCATGGATTCCGCAGCTCCCCGACGACCACCCCGTCCAGCCCGACACCGTCGAGGCCAACGTCGCGTCACCGGTCTCCTCGGTGCCGTCCGACTCATCTCCGTCCGACGCGTCCATCGCGCAGCTCGCAGTGGCGAGGGCGACGCACGCGAGGAAAGCTGTTGCTAATGACCGTGTTCGCATATTCTACATCCTCTTGCTGTTGTGGGTGTGATGCCTGCCAGCGGCCCGTCCGCTTCGATGGATGCGGCTTGTCCGCGTCGAGGGAGAAGGGAGGGTGAACCGATCGGGGAATGTCGACTCGCCTGTAACGGCACGCCGCGACGCGCGCCGGTTGATACCAAGTCGGATGGCGCCATGCACCGCTGCAGCGGCGCGAGCGCTCGCTCGGCCCCTCACGTGTAGAAGTTGAATTCCCTTGTATGGATGTCGAGCTGTCGTGCCTGGACATCGAGCTGGCCGCCCATTCGCGTGCCTCGTCCGATCCTTCCGGCAGCGAGCCCGGCCGCGAACGCCAGCGCGAGCGTCGCACCAGTCACGATGAGCACGCGATCAGCTCGTCACAGACGGCGCTTCAAGTCACCTATCCCGTGACTGCATCTCGTTGATCGGAGTCTAGTGTGCTGCATCGCAATGCGCAAGATCTGTCCGCGCCAATTCGGTGCACCCGATGCCGGCGCGCGATGGTCTGACAGACCATCATGGAATCATCCAGCACGGGAGTGCGCGCTTGACCTTACCCCCGGCGCAGTCTGCTCCTGTTGCAATTGGATTGTTCTGCTGTCCCCCGTCGCGTCGCGCCTCGCCTCGCGGCGGGCCGAGCGCAGGCGCGCGAGCATGCCGATTTCACGCCATCGGGAGCGGGGCGCGCCGCCCCCCTTCATTTGCCCCGCGTCTTCGCCGCCTTCTGCCGCCGCACCATCTCCGCAATCCAGAGCGGCGCGAACGGCGGCGTGCAGCCCGGCGACGCCGGGTAGTCCTTGAGCACCTCGAGCCGCTCGCCGATGGCCACCGCGCGGGCGCGCGACCCGGGGTTGTGGATGCCGATCTCGGCGAGGCAGTGGTTCATCGACCACTGCTTCGGGCCTGGCGCCGCCTTCATCTCCGCCTCGATCTGGTCGAGCAGCGCGGAGAGATCGAGCCCGGCTGGGCTCTTCACGACGCGGTCCGTCGTCAGGCTCCAGCCGGCGCGCCCGACCAGCTCGCTCGCGGAGTCCTTCCAGCGGACACGCAGCTCCTCGACGTGCCGCGACGCCTTGACGACGTTGACGATGAACCAGTCGAGGAGCTTGGGATAGTCGATCTCCCGGACCATCGCGTCCAGCTCGTCCACCGAGAAGGTCTTTGGCTTGAACACGAGCGTCGCCAGGAGGCGGGCGTCGGGGTCCCCGGTGCGCCAGAGCTCGCCGGCCAGGGCGTGGTCCGTCTTCAGCTGCTTCGCGAGCGCGCGGAGCTGGGTGAGGTTCACGCCGTGGGCGTCTCCGGCGCGGGCGTTGACCTCGCGCATCTTCTCGTTGCTCAGCGCGGCGAGCTCCCGCAGGACGTCGGTGAGGTTCATGATCTGGAGCTAACCGCATCCGCGGGCGCCGTCCAGCGGCGCGGCGCCGCCTCGGGTGGCGACGCGGATTGGTTGTTGAACCAGCGCCGTTGTTCCAGGAGGGCCGGCGTGCCCCCGCGCGGACGACCAGAGCGTGTCTCGTAGCTCTTTCGGGTGCTCGCGGTGGGCGTGAAGGGCGCCGCGCCCCACCGCGAAGCGTGGGGCGGCTCAGGGCGCCGCGGGCGGCACGGCGAACGCCGCCGGCTGAGCGTCGGAGGTCGTGGCATGCCGCTGAAAGGAAAGTCCTTCCCGTCGCAGGTGTACTCGAGGGGGGAGGGTTTCCCCGTGAGCCCGAGCGCTGCGCTCAGCGTGAAGGCGTCAGGCGGCGGCAGCCGCCTCCCACCCTCGCATTGGATCGCGGAAGGCAGGGGCGCTCGCCCCATGACACCCGCAGATCGCCGCGAGCAGCAGTGCCACAACCTGTCAATCACACTGAAAGCGCGATCCTGCTCGAAGAACTCGCCGACTTCCTCAGCAGAGTGGCGTACGATACTTCAGCGCTCGCGCTGCGCGGGGGCAGTGGGGTCAGTATGCATTCCAACCACGATCGCCAGCGGCCAGCGTACCGCCAGGTCAGCGGCTTGCTCCTCGGCGGAATCGTCCTTTCCGGCTGCGGAAGCATCGTCCACGACGAGGACACCCACCCTTCTTCCGGAGGCACAGGCCACTCGGAAGGCACCGGAGCGACAGGCGGCGGAACATCGAGCGGAGGAACGGGCGGGAGCGACGGCCTCGGGAACAACGCAGGGAACACGACCGCCGCCGCGGGTAGCTCGGTCGGCAGCGGAGGGGCGCCGGGCGGAGCAACCGGCGAAGGCGGCGTGGGGCCGGGCGGAGCCACGGGTGAAGGCGGAACGCCCGGCGACGGAGGAGCAGGTGGCGCGCCGGACGACAGACCCAAGATCTGTCCTGATGGTTCGTTCGATCATGACGGGGACCCCAGCAACAGCTGCAAGGCGTGGTCGCGATGCCCCCCGGGTCAGTACATCGCGAAGGAAGGCACCGACACCAGCGACCGCCAGTGCGTGATCTGCGGCGATGGTACCTTTTCGACGATGCAAAACGTGCGCGCGTGCACGCCCTTCACGGATTGCGCGCCGGCTTCGAGCTCATGGCCACAGGGCGGTGTGGCGACCCCCGGAACAGCAACCGCCGATGCCGTATGCGCCGACCCTTATTACAGATTCGGTTCGGAGGGCTGGTACGTGGCCTTTGCCGTGGCGGTCGACGGCGGCGGCAACGTTTACGTCGCGGGAAACGCCTACGGCGCGCTCGCGGACGGCGGTGAGTCGGACGCCTTCGTCCGCAAGCTCGATGCGCATGGATCCGTTGTGTGGACTCAGCATTTTGGGACATCGAGCGACGACCACGCCAAGGGCGTGGCGGTCGACGGCAGCGGCAACGTCTACGTGGCTGGAACCACGGGGGGCGGGCTCGAAGGTGCCAGCGGAGGCTTCGGCGACGCGTTCGTGCGGAAGCTCGACTCGAGCGGCGCGACGCTGTGGACACGGCAACTTGCCACGTGGCGTTCGGAGTCGGCAAACGCCTTGGCGGTCGATGGCCAAGGAAATGCCTATGTTGCCGGAACCAGCTACGGCGGCGACCAGAGCACGGGTGAGGCGTTCGTGACCAAGATCGACACGAACGGCGCGCCAGCGTGGACTCAGCTGTTTGGTGGGCCAGACGAGGACGAAGCCATGGCCGTGGCGGTCGACGGCAGCGGCAACGCCTACGTCGGCGGATACACCTCCGGTGGCGTCGTCGCAGACTCGGACCGAGGACAGCGGGACGCCTTCGTCCGCAAGCTCGACTCGAGCGGAGCGACGTCATGGACTCGGCAGTTCGGCTCGACGGAGAACGACTTCGTCTTCGCCGCGCGCGTGGACGGCAGCGGGAACCTCTATGTTGCGGGCAGCACCGCCGGCGAGGTCGGCGGCCCGAGCGAGGGCTCCCCGGAGGCCTTCGTGCGCAAGTTCGACGCAGACGGCGCGACGTCATGGACTCACCACGCCGGCAATGCGTCCTACGACTACGGCTTTGCCCTGGCCATCGACGGCAAGAACGACGTCTACCTCGTGGGATCCACGAGCAGCGGCGAAGAGGACGTCTACGTGCGCAAGCTCGACGCGAGCGGCGCAGCGCAATGGACCAAGGAGATCGGGACGCCGCGCAGCGACACGGCGCTCGCCGCGGCCGCAGACGCCGACGGCGATCTGTACGTCGCCGGGTACACCGGCGTGTTCTTTACCACGTCGGACCCATTCGTCCTGCACGTGCCCGCCGAATGACCCTGGGCCGTCCGCCCGACGGGCCGCCGGGACTACGCTGAGCGTCTCCAGCGGCGCAACTCTCCCGGCCCGTGGCGCCTGAATTTCCGGCGACGGCTCATTCTCAATCGGCTTTTCTCGCAGGATTTCTCACCCGCGGTGCTGGGCCGAAAGCAGCGTGCGCATGGCCGGCGTGATGACGTCCGCGATCGCGCGGCGCCACGTGGTGGCCAGGGCGGCGCCTTCGAGCCGCCCGTGCGCGGCCAGGGCTGGAGCGGCCTGTGCCGGGGCGGCCGGCGGAGGCGCGGCGAGGGCGGCATCGAACGCCGCAGCGACCGCCCGGCGCACCGCATCGCCGCCCGCCTGGAGCGCCCAGGCCACGAAGCGCCACGCGAGCTCGGCGTGCCTGGCCTCATCCTCGGCGATCATCGCGAGGACGCTCTGGACCGCGGCGTCGCTCGCGTGCGCGAGCTGCTCGCTGGCCTGCACGGCGGCGAGCGTCTCGCCGACGCAGCCTTCACGGACGGCGCGCGCCGCCATCTCGGGGAGATCCGAGCTGACCTCGACGAGGCCGCCGAACTCGAACGGCGCGGGCTCTAGCGCCGCTCCCGCGTACGCGCTCGCCAGCCCGAAGCAGAGCGCCGCATGGCGCACCTCGTCGAGAGCAGCCTCGTGCGCGGCGGCGAGCATCGCGGCGGGGGCGCCGACGGCCATCATCTCCAGGGCGAATCGCGAGAACGAGGCGATGGATGCGTGCTCGAGCAAGGCGTCGCGGAGCCACGCATCGGCCAGCGCGGCGCGGTCTGCCGGCGTCAGCTGCGCGACGTCCGGGCGCGCCGCTGCGCCCCACGCGCCCGCCTCGCGCCGCGCTGCCCGCGCGGTGCGGGCGCGCTCGCCCACGACGAACGGCCGGCCCACGGAGGCGCATTCCGCAATGTACTCGTAGCAGCACTGGCCATCTCGAAGGACGCCCTCGCCAATCTCGTAGGCTCCGCAGCCGCTGCGCGGGAAATGATATTTACTATCAAAAGGATCGACAGGCGGGCACGGGCTCGCGGGCGCGCCGCCCTGGCCCCCCGCGCCGCCAACCCCCCCGGCACCGCCCTGCCCGCTGACCTCCTCCCGCGGAATGCAATGGCTGCCTTCGACGGTGTCATAGTAGACACCACCCGAGCTCGTCGACACGGGGCCACCGTCGATGCCGCCGCCTTGCCCGTCCATCTCACCACGCGATCCCGAGCTCGCGTCGTCCTCTCCACGCGATCCCGAGCTCGCGTCGTCCGAGGCGCGGCCGCCGCTTCCCGCGGCGAGGCCGCCGCCACCTTCGCCCGACGTGCGGTCCCGGACGACATCGCCGCTGCACGCGGCGCCTCCAGCCACCATGCCGAGCGTCGCCGAGGTGAGTATCGCGCGGGTCAGCTGGTGAGCGAGCGCGATCCGAAATTGAGCCGAAGAGAAGGATGTCATTGTCATGGCGCTGCCTGTGAGCAGCAAGCATGCCAGACACGAGATTCCTGGGGATTCAGCGCTTCTGTGCCAGAACAGCCGGCACATCCTGACACAGAGATGGGTGCGCGTCGGTGTCGAGCGTCAACAGCGGCGTTGACCTCCCCGCGGCTCAGGGCGAGCAGGTCCCGGTACCGTTGTTCTCCTCGATCGTGCTCTCGGGCCGCCAGTAGAGGCCATCCATGAATGCCTCGACTTCGCAGCTCGGCAAGCTGTCGTTGTGCGCGATCCGCATCCAAGCAGCGATCGTTCGAGCTCCCAGGCCGCGAAGCGTCGCGAGCGACCGGTTCCCCTCGACGAAGAGCCAGGAGAGCTCGGCCAGGTCTTCGAGCCCGGTCAGCGCAGGCAATGCGTCATTGTCCTGGATGGTGAGCTGGCGCACGTGGACCAGGCCACGCAGAGCGTCGATGTCCACGAGCGCATCGTTGTCCTCGAGCGTCACGCTGTCGGTCACGCCGTTGCCCTCGCTGAGCGAACCGAGCCCGTCGAGGGTGGTGAGCGCAGGATTACCGGTGATTCCGATCCCGTATATGTTGCGGAGGCCGCTCAGGGGTCGGAGATCCGTGAGCCGAGGATTGTGGCTGATCGACAGCTGATCGAGCTCCGAGAGCTGCTCGACTCCCGTGAGGCTCATGAGTCCGGCGTTATCGCTTACGCCGAGAGCCGCCAGCTGGGTGACGCCGGCGAGATCGGACAGATCCGACAGGGAGTCACAGCCGGAGACGGAGAACATTTGCAGGTGCGCTACACCGCCGAGATCGATGCGCGTGAGCTTGGGGTTGCCCGAGAAGTAAAGCGCCGGCATGAGGTCCTCGCCCGAGGGAACATGCGCGAGAGCGCCGGCGCTCACGAGCTCGGGATTCCCACTGACGGTGAGATACTGGATACCGCGGAGCGATAGCATGCCGTCGAGGCTGACCATCGAGGGATTGCCGCTGACCTCGAGAGAGTTGACGGTCTCGAGCGCCGCGAGCCCGGTCAGGTCCACGAGACGCTCGTTCAACCCGATCTCGATGAACCCCGCTTGGACGAGGCCGTCGAGGCCGCGCAGCGAGCTCAGCTGCCGATTCTTCCACAAAAAGAGGTGCTCGACGCTCGTGAGCCGCTCGATACCTTCCAGGCTGGCGAGCCCGTCGCTCTCGGAGATGGCGAGCTCATCGAGCTCCTCGACGGCTCCGAGGCCCTCGAGGCTGGTCAGCGCGTCGCTGTCGATGACGGTGAGGCTCCCTCGGCGGAGGTTCCCCAGCCCGTCCAGCGTCGCGAGCCGGTCATTGCCCTCGATCCAGAGCTCCCCCTCCTCCATGGTTTCGAGGCCTGCCAAGGACTCGAGCGAATCGTTGTCGATCACGTGCAGCTCACGTACGTTCACCCCGACGCCGGCGATGCTCTCGAGGAGCGGGTTTTCACGGATGTCGATGGTTCCCGTGACCTGTCGCAGGCTCGAAAGTCCGCTGAGGCTGAGCAGCGATAGGTTCCGCATCACCTCCAGCCGCATCCCGATGGAGGAAAGGGCGTCGAGACCGTCCAGGGTAGACAGCTGAAATGTGTCGTTGATATCGAGGCGGCCCGTGATGGTCGTCAGGCACGCGAGCGGGGACAGATCGGAGACTTCCCCGCCGATGGTGAGGCTGCCATTGAGCACGGAAACACCGCGCAGCTTCTCGAGATCCTCCTGGCCATTGGCATTCAAGACGCCGCCGAGTGAACGGCCCGGCTCGCACCCCTGCGCAGCGCCCCCCGCGCCTGCGTCCCCGCCTGCGCCTCCGTCCCCGCCTGCGCCTGCGTCCGGCTCGCTCGGCCCACCTCCCGAGGATTGACCGCCTGAACTGGCGCTCGCGACGACCGCGGGGTCGCCCGAGCTGGATGACGTGGCGCCGGCACCGCCAGTTCCTGCCGTCGATCCGACCTCGCCTCCTCCCGCCGGCGGTTCTTCGACGTCACGCACAATCCGGCCATCACAAGCCGGCGCGAGCGCCATCAGCGCAAGCACGCCCATCCGCCACGGCTTCCCCATGCCACGACGTTGAGCTCACTCCGATCCTGCGTCAAGACCCCGGGGCAACGCCGAAAGTGCGCAATCGCGACGCGGCAATTTTGCAGGAGCGCGGCCCGCGTCAAAGGCTCATGCCCACGCCCACGCGGAGCCGCATGGCCACCGCGGCGCCGACCTCGCCCTCGTCGCTTCCCGCGCGTCGCTGATTGAAGACGTACGTCTGCGCCGCCGCCTCGACGCCGAGGTAGAAGCGCTCCGCCAGATCGATGTTCACCCCTGCATCGACGCCGAACGCCCCTGCCAGGCCATGGCGGTCGGGCGCGCGCCCGGCGGTCTCGAACCGCTGCCTCATGACGGCGAGGCCGACGTCCACCCCGACGCCGAGGCTGATCACGGGCAGATCCAGGGAGCGGGACAGGCGCACGTCCAGGCCGAGCTCATCATTGCTCGCCGTGAGGTGCTCGTTCTGGAAGGCGCTGCGGCACGCGCTGAGCCGGGGCGCGACGCCGAGGTGCTGGAGCTCGATCCCATAGCCGACGAAGCCGCCGTGACAGAGCGAATCCCCCGGGACAAGAGGCGTCCTGAGCTGATAACCCGCCACCGGCCCGTGCGCGACCTCGCGGACGCCGCCGCCCTTGCGCACGAGCCGGGCGAACATGACGCGGCTCAATCGCTCGTCGCCGACATCCATCGTCTGCCCTGCCCCGGCGTCGACGCTCCCCTCCAGGAGAAAGTCGGGGCCTCGCCCCCGCACGAAGTAACGGCCAGGGCGCAGGCTGACGGTCCGCGTCGCGTCGCTCGCGCCCACCTCGGCCACCACCGCGCCCTCGCTGGAGTCTCGCATCACGAGGTAGGCCCTGCCGGCAGGAAAGCGGAGCACACCCCGGAGCGACGCATGGACAGGCAGCTCGGTCAGGACGAGCTTGCCCTGGCCGCGGAGGTCGTAACGGAAGGTGGGGTGTTGCGCCCCGGCCCACGTGCGGCTCGTCGCGCGCAAGGTGCTCTCGTACGCATGGCGGTACGCCTCCTCGAGCGAGACGGCGCCGTCTCGATCCGCGTCGGCCGTCCCGAGCAGCCCCGAGACGAGCGCGTGGGTGAAGAACGACCCTTTGAGCTCATCGGACTCCTGAGCGTCCTCGTTTCCAGAGCTCGACGTGAGCGTCACCATCCCTTGCCCGGCGAGCCGCTGATCGAGCTTGATGACGAAGGGGGGCGCGCTCGTGCCGCCCTTGACGCGCGTCAGCGCCCCGGAGCGGCACGAGTCCACGATCAAGAGCCGCGCCGAGGCCGCCGAGCCGCGGACGAGCTGCTCGAACTCCGTCAGCGAGAGGGGCGTCGGCCCGAGGTGAAGCGCGTTCGCGTCGGCGTGGCCGGAGTAATAAACGAGGTAAAGGACATCGGTGTCCGGGCTCGAGATGGCCGCGCGGACACGGTCGTTCATCGTGATGAGCGTGCGCCGGACCGTCTCCGCGCCCTCGCTCCGCAGGAGCACCAGGTTCGCCGGGGGAAAGCCGCCGAGGTCCTTGAGCACGTCGTACATCTTCGACGCGTCGTCCTCCGCGTACCGGAGCTCGACCTCGCCCTTCTCTCCGGCGTTGTTGCCGATGAGCACCGCGAAGCGCTCGATGCGCGCCTCGGCCGGGGCCGCAGCGGCGGCCGCGGCCAGCCCGCACGCCGCGGCGGCGAGCGCCGCTCTGCGACGGCGGATCACGGCGACGCCGCGACCTTCTCCGCCGTGAGCGCGTCGACGTCGCAGCCCGGCGGGGCGGGCGGCGCGCCGGGGTGCGCCGCGAGCGCGGCCCGGAGCGGCTCGACCGCGATCGCCTCCGAGCAGAACAGCCCGAAGATCCGCTCGGTGCCGAGCGTCTCGTCGAGCACCGTGCTCTGGGGGAGGAGGACCTCCCGGCCAGGCTCGATCCGCGCCGCGACAGGACCGCTCGGGTAATAGACGCTCGCCTGGGAGGCCCCGTCGACGCTCAGGATCACGAGATACCGCGCCTCCGCGCTGGAGTACGTGAACTGGATCGCGTCGCCTGGATGCAGCCTCTCGCCCGCCCCGCCGGGCAGGACGCTCCCGCCGCGCTTGACGTAGAAGCCGATGTGCTCCGCGCCCTTGATGCGCTCTCCGGGGATCTCCGCGTCTCGTCCCTCCGGCCCGGCATGGAAGCGGAAGAAGAAGAGCGCCGCCGCCGCCGCCGCGAGCGCGCTCGCCGCCGCGGGCGCCAGCCACCGGCGCGGCGGGCGGATCTTCTCCCTGGCGCGGCGCTCCGGGATGGAGGCGCCGCGGGCGAGCCGCAGGGGCGGCGCCGACGCCGCGAACGAGGCGCGCGCCGCCTCCATCTCGGAGCGCCGCGCCGAGCACCGCGAACAGCCAGCCACGTGCGCGCTCGCCTCCTGCGCCGCGGCCGCGTCGAGCTGGCCCGCCAAGAGCTCGTCGAGCTTCAGCTCCGAGAGGCACCCTTCGGGTCGCGCTGGCGTCATGGACTCGAACTCCCTTCTCTCATCCGGTCGGAGAGCGTGGCCTTCAGCCGCTCCAGCAGATTGCCGACGTGCCGGCGGGAACAGCCCATCACGCGCGCGATCTCCTCGTGGGTCATCTCATCGGAGTAATAGTGGACGGCGACCTGCGCGAGGTCGCCCGGGAGCTGCGCGAGGAGCTCCCGCGTGAGGAGGGCGTTCTCGGCGGACGCCGCCGCGCTCTCCTGCTGCAGGGGTGCGACGTGGGTGTCGAGGAGCCGCAGCCGGTTCTTGTGATCGCGGATGCGGTTCAGGCATGCGTGCGTGGTGGCGCCGTAGAGCCAGCCCACCATCGGGCCCTTGCCGTCGAGCTGCCCGGGCTCGCCGAGCAGGGAGGCGAAGACATCCTGGAGGATCTCCCGCGCCTCCTGCTCGTTCCCGAGGAGCCGCCGCGCCCGGCGCAGCACGAGGTGCCCATGCTGCCGGTAGGCCGCCTCGATCAGCGACACCAGCGCCTCGCGATCCTCCACGTCCGAGCGTGTACCACGATCAGTGCCAGTCCGGGAACTCCAAATCTTCCTGCGGCGCCATGCGGACCGTGAGCGCCGAGCTCGCGCCGCCCGCAGCGGGGCGGATCTTGAGCTTCACGTCATACCCCCCGCAGGCCAGGTGCTCCGCTTCCGTCGTCGCCGCGGCGTCGCAGGCGTCGAAGGCCGCTTGCATCTCTGCATCCACGTCGCTCCCGGGCGTGCGGGGGACCGCATCCATGACGTGGTACCCGGGGGCGAGCGGCCCGCCGAAGAGGTTCGACCAGGCGCCGTCTTCGTCCATCTCGCTCTCGACGTACACGATCACGTGGTGCTCATCGACGCCGAGCCAGCTGCTCTCCGAGTCGGCATAAACCTCGCTCGGCGCCGCCACGATGATGCCGATGCCGACCCTGGTGTCCTCGAGGCCGACCTCGCTGAGATCGTTGAGCCCGCTCTCCGGAGGGGGCTCATGGATCGACAGCGTGAAGCTCGCAGGGAAGCTCCCGACCGCCGTCGCCCGGACGGGAAAGTTCTCGCTGCCGCTGCCGACCTGCTCGATGTTCCAGACCAGCACGGCGTCGACCGGCCCCGCCGGCGCCTCGTCGAGCTCATTGGCGATCGTGCCTCGCACCGTCAGCAGAGCCTCGCCGGGGTAGTCGGAGCCCACGTGGGGGTCGCCGCACGCGGCGAGCAGGAGCGGGAGCACAAAAGAGACGATCGAACGATGCTTCATGACACTTCTCCTTGAAAAAAGAACAACAAGCAACGGTGAACGAGCAAACCAGCCATCCGCGAGAGGGCGCAGCGCGCGCCCTCGCCGCCGTGGTGCGGTCGCGCCGCCCACGGAGCTCTCCTGGATGCGTGGCCTGGCGCCTGCCGTTCCGTGCAGCGCGGCGCCCCGGAGGAAGACCCGCCTTCGCTGGCCCCTTCGACCTGGAGAGACCGCAGGGGTCGCGGTTTGGGCACGGTCGATGTCGATTGTTCATTTTTACAGTACAAACAAACTTTTCTTCCTCCACCATCCAACCAAACCAGCTCGGGCCGACGCCGCTCGAGTTGCGCGAAGCTGGCTCAAGCCGCTCGCCGCGCGCCGCGCGCATCTCCTCCTGCACCCCCGTGAACGCCGGCGCCCGGCGCGCTCGCGGCGTGTGGCGCGTCGGTTGCTAACTCACGTCTCCAGCAGGCGCTCGAACGCAGACGGCGAGGCCGCGTGGAGGTCCCCGACCTACGCACGCCTGGCCGGAATCCTCCGGCCGATGCCCGCCCGACGACGCCCTGCCGACACGACTGAGAAAGGAGCCTTGCTGTCATGAACAAGATCGCCCTGCTGTTCGGAGGCTGTGTTGCGCTTGCGTCGATCGCGGCGGCCTCTCCCGCTCAGGCTGGCTGGACCAGCTATGTTTCGGAAGAAGACGTCCCCGCGTACTGTCCCGGCCTTGAGGCCGCCACCGGCTTCGCGTGCTGGGGGGATTACTGCGACGAGGTCGCGCTGCACTGCAACGGATTGCCCTCCTGGAGCTCTCTGGACATCTACAGCAGGTACTGGACGAGCTACTTCTCCGAGGAGGGGGACAGCGATCTCGGCGAGGTGGTGTGCTCGGACGGCCCGAGCGGCGGCAGCTGCGAGGCGTTCGAGCTCGGCGACAACGTGCGCTACTGCTTCGGCGGCCGCGGGAGCAAGGGCATCGTGACGGGCATCGACTGCGCGGACAGCTACTGCGACGAGATCTCGCTCGAGTGCACCAAACCCGCGGTCGGGCGCCTCACGGGCTGCTCCTGGTCGGACTGGCTGTCGGAGGAGGAGTGGTACGTACACTTCGGCACGAACCGGTTCATCACGGCGGTGGAGTGCAGCGGCGACTACTGCGACAACAAGCGGTTCTACGTCTGCTCGCTCGTCCAGTAGCGGCCCGGGCGCCGCGGCGCTCGCCGCGGGGTCGGCCCGGCGGCTCGTGCGTCGCGGGGCGTCGAGTTGTGATACTGCTCGTCTCCCCGGGGGGAGAAGGAAAGCACCATGTCGGAGTCGAAGCTCGCCGCGCCGCAGATGGTCGTCGACAGCCGTATGCTCTATTCGAGCTGGGTCCCAGCGGATCCGGCCGCCGCCGCGGCGCTCTTGCCGGACGGGATCAGGCCGGCGGAGAACAAGGCCATTTACATGAACCAGTACGTGGTCGACAAACCGGAGCAGACCTCCGGCTTCGGCGCCTATTCGCTCACCTACCTGGGGCTGGATCTCGCGGATCACACGACGCCCGACGGCGCGAGCCCGGCCCGGTTCTTCACGCACTACGTCAACTCCTCCGAGACGGTGCGCCGGTACGTGCGCGAGCGCGGCGTGCCGGCGTCGCCCGGGGCGACGACGCTCGAGCTGCACGGCAGAGAGCTCGTGGCGACCACCTCGGTCGACGGCGTGCCCATCATCCGGACGAGGGCGCTCGTCGGCAACAAGATCGGCGTGGTCGCGCGCGGCCACCTCGCTTACGTGACGAAGGTCGACGGGCGGCTCGTCGCCGGCAACTACCCCTATATCGCGGACATGGCCGACCCGTACGAGCTCCTCGCCGTCGAGTTCCTCGCGAAGGATCACCCGGTGTACGCGCTCCGGCCCGGGAGCCCGATCCAGGTGGTGAAGAGCGCCTCGTGGTACTCGCCCCGCAGCTCCTTCGTGTATCCGGGCGGAGAGCGGGACCTCTTCTGACGGCCCCGCCCCCGGCCGCCCTTCGCGCCGGCGCGGCGCTCGCCGCGGCCGGCGCGTGCCGGGGCTTCACCGGGACGCCAAGGCCGCCAGGAGAGCCAGGATTTTCTCTCCCTTTCGTCCTTGCGCCGGATGGCTCGACTTCACGTCGTCCGATCCGCTTCGTCCGAGCGCCAGAGCGCCGTCCCCTGTGAGCCCACCGACGCCATGGTGGGGCGAGCGGCCCTGTACCCATCCTGCCCGCGCCGGCGAGCGCGCGCGCACACACACCGAAGGGCGGGCGGCCAGGGTGGATTGGATGGGATCTCGCCAGAGCGCGCGGTCGTGAAGGAGGGAAGCCTGGAAGACCCATGAGCGCTTGGTCCTTGTTCGTCGCGCCGCGGGCGGCGGCGGAGGCCCGCGCGGCCCCGTCGTGCACAACGCGGCCCCGGGTACGTCGGTTGCTCCGAGCCGGTCCGCGGCCGGAGCCGGCCGCTCGTACAAGGGAGAGAACGAATGAATCGACTGATTCGACTCGGAGCACTCTCGGCCTTCCTGTCGCTCGTCCTCTGGGGCGGCAAGGATGTGGCGGCCGCTCCGATCCCCGCCGCGCTGAGCAGCAAGCAGCTCAAGGACCTGACGACCGCGGACGAAGACACCACGTGTCAATCGCTCACGCCGAACCTCGTGCTCACCAGGCAGGATACCTGCGAGTTCGTCGGGCTCCTGTGGTCCACGGTCGGGCAGGCGTGCACCGTCGTGAGGGACAAATGCCTGGCCGATGGCCAGCAGCCGGCGGCGCGAGCGGACGAGACGGCCACGCCGAGCTGTCTGCCGCCGGCCGAGTCGCGCGTCGGCTGCACCGCGACGGTGGCCGAGTACGAGGCGTGCATGCTGGCAAACGCCGAGAAGGTCCGAGCGCTCAGCTGCGATTCCGCGATGAGCGCGCTCGAGGCCCCCGTCGCGGCGTGTGACGTCATCGCGCAGAAATGCCCCGACCTCGGCAACACCGACGACGGCCAGGGCCAGGGCGAAGACCAGCCCTGACGCCGCCGCAAGGCGCGCCCCGCAGGACCCGCCCGCCTCGATCCGGCCGCGAGGCGCGCCGCGGCTACAGCGCTGCGCTCCCGATCTGCTGGATCGTCGCCTCCACCCGCAGCCGCTCTCGCTGCTCCGGTGACGACTGGATGAGCTCGTTCAGCTTGCTGTGGATGACATAGAGCTTTCCGTCCCGGAGCACGCCGGTCGTCGGATAGACGTCGCCGAGCCGCTCTACCGCGCGCAACCTCGCGGTGCTCCAGCCGTCCTCGCTCGACAGCGAGAACGCGGCGTTCGACGCGACGCCGGCGGCCTGGTTCGCGACGACCACGAGATCTTTTTTCCCCACCAGGGTCAGCCCGTCTCCGCCCACGAACCGCTCGGCGACATCGACCCTGGCGAACCGCGAGGGGTTCGCGAGGGGCACCTTGAACAAGGTGCCATCGCTCTTCTTGACGACCAGCAGATAGCCATCGGGGTGGACGACCACCCCGTTGAGGTTGATCCCCTCGCCGGTGAATTGCTCGTCTCGCAGGAAAACGGCCGCGTTCCCCTGCGGATCGACCTTGTAGAGGGTCGGCGAGAAGCTGTCGGTCACGTAGGCGTTGCCGGCCGAGTCCAGGGCGATGCCGTTCACGAGGTGAGCGCCGGGGGACAGCGGCGCGAGATCCACGTAGTGGATGGCCTTGCCCGTGGAGAGATCGTAGACGCCCACGGCGGCCAGGTTCTTTGGCCCCGCGGAAGACGGCTTGATGCTCGCGCCGAGATCGGAGCTCACCGCCCAGAGCCGCCCCCGCTCGACGTCCACGGCGATGCCGAGCACCGAGCAGAGGCGTGGATCGTCGACGACACGGGAGACGCCGCCATCGCCGTCCACCGCGTAGATCGCGCCCTCCCTGAACGAGCTCACAAGGAATTTGCCTCTGCTGCTGTCGAATTCGATCGTCTCCGGATACAGCGCTGGCCTGTGGACGGTGATGGGCTGTCCCGTGCGCTCCAGGGTGACGACCTCCGCGCGCGCGCAGCCGGCGGCCGTCAGCCCGATCGTCGCAACCGCGCACAGCGCCCGGGCGGTCAACCCCGCACGCGCCGCGCGCGCAGCCGTGCGCCGCGCGCGAGGCGTCCTGTTCATGATCGACATGTCAGCTCCTGTTCTGCCGAGGCATCGCCTCAGTTTATTTCGGGAAATTCACAGGGAGGCGGGGAGACGGGGAGGAAAAATTCTCAAATACTCCCTGTCTCCCCGCCTTTCTGTTCAATTTCCCCGCCGAAAAACGGCGGCAAATGAGGGGGATTCCTTGGCCTGTTCTGGACAGGCCCGTGCGGTGTGCGGAGCGCGCTACCGAGGCGCGCTGCCGGACGCCCGCGGGCGCCTCTCCCACGTTGTCCAATCGTCGACGAATCGCTCTTCGATCCAGGCCTTCGCGGCGCGCGCGTGCCTCAGCTCCTGGCGCAGCTCGAGCACCCGCACGGCAGCCTGGGTGTCCGCGCGCTGCGCGTCGGGGAGGAGCAGCGCTTCCTCGAGCCGCGCCTCGATCTCCCGCTCACGGCGCGCGAGCTCGGCCATCTGCTCGCTCGCCGCGGCTGCGTCGGGCGGCGATGTTGTCGCGTCGAGGGCAGCGCCGCGATCCCGGGCGAGCGCACCGCCCGCGCCTGTCGCGAGCAGCGGCGGCCGCGCGCGCGCCACCTGGACGCTCAGGCTTGCAGCCGCAATGCCGGCCGCGGCGAGGCTGGCGATGGCCCGCCGCCGGCCCCGAGGGCTCGGCGTGGAGCGCGCCCGGCTCCCCGCATCCAGGAGGCGCCTGACGCGCGGAAGGAGCGCGCCCGCCGAACGCGCCATGGCCGGGACCAGCGCGCGCCGCGGGGCGAGCGACGCGCCCGACGCGACCTGGACCAGCGCGCGCGCCAGACCAAGGGGATCCCCCGTGAGCTCGACGGCGCGATCGTCGCAGGCGAGCTCCGCTGTCTGGCGGAAGCGGGACGACGCCAAGTGGACGAGCGGATGCACCCACAGGACCGACTGCACGAGGCCAGCGGCCGGAAACCACAGCCCGTCGCGGCGCTCGATATGCGCCAGCTCGTGCGCGAATACGGCGTCGACCTCGGCGTCGGTGAGGGCGGCGAGCCTCGCCAGCGGAATGCAGATCTCGGAGGCTCCGATGACGAGCGGGCTGCCGACACCGGCGCTCTCGGTCAGCGCGACCGGGCGCATTCCGATCCGGGCGCGCAGCCGATCGAGCCGCTGGAGCAGCCGCGCGTCCTGCACCGACCTGCGCCCGCGGAGCCCACGCCACAGCAGCAGCGCCGACGAGGCGAACCGCAGCAGCCCCAGCGCGGCCGCTCCGGCCGTACACGCGGCGAGCAGGTTCCACACGTGGCCTCCCCCGGCGGGCCACGCCGGTGAGCCGGCGCCGGCGCTCTCCCTGGTTGAGCCGCTGATCTCTCGTGCGGCATCGAGGACCGCCGGCGCGGGGGCGTCCTCGAGCGACAGGACGGCGATCTCTCCAGGAGATGCCGTGTCTCCGGGCGCGCGCTCGAAGGCCCATGACATCGCCGCCGCGAGCAGCAGTGTCGCGAGCGGACCGAACAGCGCCATCTTCCAGAGCAGGTGTCGCGTGGAGGACGAGAGGGATCTCCTGCGAGCCACGAGCGCCGCCGCCCCGGTCCACACCGCGACATGGACCGAACAGGTGAGCAGCAGCGCCAGCCAGAGGGCCGCCATGCCGGGCCAGGCGCCCGGCCCCGCGAGCAGGTGGAGCGCCAGGATCACGCGCCTTTCTCCTTGATCAGCCGCTGCATCTCCTCGAGCTCTTCAGGGCTGAGCTGCTCCGACTCCAGGAGCTGCGCGGTGAGGGCCGAGGCCCTGCCGCCGAAGAACGAGCGCAGCACGCGGTGGAGAACGCCCCTGGCCGCCTCCTTCTGATCGACCGACGCGCGGTACACGAACTGCCTGCCAGACCTCTTGCGCTCCACCCACCCCTGCTGGCTGAGCCGCTGCAGCAAGGTCGCCACCGTCGTGGGAGCGAGCTCCCGCCCGTCCTCCGCCATCGCCGAGACGACGTCCCCGACGGAGCCTTCCCCGACGGCCCAGAGGGCCTTCATCACCGCGAGCTGCAGATCGGTCAGCGCTTCGGTTCCCACGACGACAAGTGTCGTTCATGAGCGGCCGCCCGTCAACTACAAATGTAGTCGCGTGAGCTCCGGGGCGGCGGCCGGCGGGATCCCGGGGCCGGGTCGGGCCGCGGGCTACGCCGGCAGCTCCTCGAACTGAGGGAGGGCGTCGGTGATCTGATGCCAGGGCGCCTTCGAGCCGACGTAGATGTGGTGATCGGGCTTCTTCGCCGGCGCGCCGTCGAGCGTGCCGAGCTGCACGTGCGCGAACCGCTGCTCGCGGACGACGTCGTACACGGGCGAGAAGCATTGCTTGCAGACGCAGCGGTACCCGTCCTCGGACTCGCCGACCCGGAGCAAGTGCTCCCGCCCCGCGGTGACGCGGAGCCTGTCGATCTCGATCCCGCCGATGGCGGCGCAGGCGGCGCCGGTGCGCCTCCGGCACCTCGAGCAATGGCAGTAAAAGGCGTAGCCGAACGCGTCGTCGACCTCGAAGCGCACGGCACCGCAGTAACAAGCTCCGTTCAACATGGCCCGTCTTCTCCCTCGAGCGCGGCGCCTCGGAGCGCCGCTCCGGCCTCCCTCGAACGCAGCGCCTGGGAGCGCCGCTCCGGCCCTCGCGCCCCCTCACCCGTCGGGGAACGGGATGAACTCGATGTCGTCGCCCGGCACCTTGGGAAAGAGCCCTGCCTTCCAGTCCTGCTTCGCGCGCTCGATGCGCTCCGGCGAGCTCGAGACGAAGTTCCACAGGATGTGACGGTCGCCTTCGAGCGCGGCGCCGCCGAGGAGCATCACGCGGCTCTGCGAGAGCGCGTGGAGCTCCGGCTGCGCTCCCGCACGGAACACGAGCATCGTCCCCTCGCCGAAGCGCTGGCCCTCGCAGCCGACCGACCCGTCGATCACGTAGGCCGCGCGCGCCGCGTGCTCCTCGGGCAGCGGGAGCGTCGCGCCCGGGTCGAGCTCCGCGTGGACGTAGAGCGTCGGCGACAGGACGCCGACCGGCGAGCGCGCGCCGTAGGCCTCCCCCGCGATCACGCGCAGCACGGCGCCTTCCCGGGTGACGACGGGGATCGTCGCCGCCGGGTGGTGCTCGAAGCGGGGCGCGTCCTCCTCGTGCTCGATCGGCAGCGCGAGCCAGCATTGGACGCCGTGGAGGCGCGTCTCGCGCGCCAGGTCGCCGCGCTCGGAGTGGACGATGCCGCGCCCGGCGACCATCCAGTTGACGTCGCCCGGCCGGATCGGCTGCGCCGTGCCGAGGCTGTCGCGGTGGTGGATCTCCCCCTCGAACAGGTACGTCAGCGTCGCGAGCCCGATGTGCGGGTGCGGGCGCACCGAGATGCCCTGTCCCACGGCGAAGCGCGCAGGGCCCATGTGGTCGAAGAAGACGAACGGGCCGACGAGCCGGCGGCGGACCGACGGCAGCACGCGCCGCACGGAGAAGCCGCCCAGATCGCGGGCGCGCGCGTCGATGACGAGCTCGATCGCGTTCGCGGGCGAGTCCACGCAGGCGGGTTCATGGTCGGCGTAACGGCTCATCGGGGGCTCCTTCGCGGCGCTGGGCGGGGGTGCGCGGGGCGTCGCCTCGGTCCAGCGATCGCTACCCTAACCCAAGACGAGCTCCGGATGTGTAGCGGCTCGTCACCCACGCGTCACCCCGGGCCAGCGCCTGGCAGGCCGCACCGCGCGCCCACCTCGGCCGCCGTCGCGCTGCTCGAGTGCTACGCCGCGCTTGTGCAGGTTTGAAAACAGGCAGAGTCCGCTGCCGTCGAAGAAGAGAATCTTGATGCTGGTCCGCCGCTTGCCGATGAACGCGAACAGCGCTCCGCAGCGCGCCTCATACCCCACACGCTCGCGAATCAGCCCCGAGAGCCGCTCGAAGCCGTAGCGCATGTCCACCGGCTCCAGCGCGACGAACACCTGCACGCCGGCCGGGATCATCGCGCGCCTCCGCCGAGGGCCCGGACCACGTCGGCCAGCAGCGCGGCGTCGAAGCCCGCTGCCACGCGCACGCGCGCGCCACCGACCTCGACGACGAGCTCCGAAGCGCTGCTCGTCACGGCGGGCGCCTTCGGCACCAGCCGCAGAAAGCGCGGCCGCTCGGTCCGCGACAGCCGGCTCGACCAGCCGTGCAGCGTCGAGGCCGCAAATCCGCGGCTCCGTGCGAACGCCTCCGCCGTTTCACCGCTCTCGCGCCACGCCCGAACGCGCTCGGACCACATCACTTCGGTCGCCTTCGTCCTTGTCATGCACGCCATCATGAACTGGACAGCGCGGCCAGGGGGAGACGGCGCTTCGTGCAGCGCTTACGAACATTCTCCCCATCGGCCTCTCCTCCTCGTAGTGGGTTCGTTCACAACGCCCACGAGCGCACGGAGAGGCCGACCTGCAAGCTTTACGTTCAAGTACTTGGAATTGCTGGCGTTCCCGAATCAGGATCGGCTATTTAGCGATCCGAGCGGGCTTCGGGGATGCGGTCGGCTGCTGGACCGTGACTCGAAGGGACCGGTCAGCCGCGACGGCTGGCATCACCTGCTGCCGCCCCTGGCTGTCGACCAGGTTGCTCGTGCCGCTGGGGTAGTTACATGAACGACATAGGCCAAGGACCTCAATGAACCGCGGGGGCGGCGCTCTCTGAAGGAAGTGAAGTCGGTTCGGCGTCGGTCTGGGACGCCGAACCTTGAAGCTTGTCGAGCTTGTCCAGGATCGAAGCGGTTAGGGCCGAGGCGTCAGGACCCTTTTGGGCCGCAGGCTGCTCGACCTTGTCCAACTGGTCGATGTCCGAGATGAGGGCCTTGGCGTCCTTGATGGCCTGGAGGCGGACGAACGTCGGGCCCTCGTTGATCACCGCGACGGTGACCCCCAGGAGCACCTCAAGACGCTGCCTGGCTGTCAGGCCCTCAAGGTTGATAGGCGTGGACGTCAGGGGAGCACGCTTCTTCCGTACGATGGGCGTCTCGTCCTCCTCGCCCTCGTACTGGGAGATGGGGACGACGGGGGCACCCGGCATGCAGACATGCTTGTGCTTGCCGACGATGTTATGGTCCGAAAGCCATACTTCCGGGCAGTACGCCGGTAGGAAAGCCCGTTGCGAATCGTCCGCTCGATCTCAAGGCGATCGGGGTGACTGCAAATAGCACAAGCCATGTACGTCAAGATGTATGACGTATGAAATCGAACAACCAGGCAATTACAGCGTACCTGCGTCAAGATTTCACGCAGAAGAGACGAGAAGAAGGGCGTTGAACAGCCTGGCAGGCTCGTCCTTGACGTGGCCAGGGGCCGGACTCCACGTGTGCTCCTCGGGGGGAGCACATGAGGCGGCTGCGGTGCGTGCTGGGTCTGCTGGGAGTTGCGGGGATGGCGACGACGATGGGATGTGGAGCATCGCCAGAGGTGGATGAGCCTGGAGAGCCGGTTGAGGAAGCTGAGATGGCCGCGTCCTACAGCGAGTGAGTTGCTGCCTGTAGGAACGGCCAGCTCGCGATGGAGCAGTTTTGCCGGGGGTTACCTGACCCACGCATGAGAGCGACATGCTGGTTGGCTGCAAAAGGGGGCATGATCGCCTGCATCAACTGGTGCAACTGGCATTTCGGGGATTAGCGGAGGGCTGCCGCTTGACCAGTCCCAGGAACCAGCGGCAAGCTGCGTCCCATGGTCCCCATAGATGACCCCATCGCGGAACGTCGCCTCACCGTCGTTGACGACCCCGGCCGCTCCGTAACTGTGACGATCGGCCGGCCTGTGGAGGCGCAGCCCGGAGAATGGGCGTGCCCGTTCACCATCGTCGGCATCCCCGAGCCTCGGTCGGATCGAGGTCTCGGCGTCGATGGCGTTTCAGCCGTGCTCAACGCCCTCCATGCCATCCGGTATGCGCTCGAAGCTTCTGGGGTTCGCGTTTCTTGGGAGGGAGGGGAGCCGGGGGATACGGGCTTCCCGAAGCTGATGCACTACGCTTTCGGGTTCGCGTTCTCCCAGAGGATGGAGCAGCTCATCGACGAGGAGATCCAGACGCTCGTGGATGAGAGGAAGGCGAGCGGGGGGCAGGGACCTGCGGGCTGACGGCCTGCTCGAACGGCCCCGGCATCCCCTGATTGCTCACGCCCGCTTGCAGCTCCACGTGCACAAGGGGGAGCTACGCTCTCCGAAACAGCCGGGAGATAGCTATGAAGCTGACGTCAATCGTTGCGCTCAGTCTGGGCACCTTCCTTACGTTCGCAGCGTGCGTTGGTGCACCTGTGGATGACACCAACGTGAACGGTGACGTCGAAATGTACGAGGAGACGGCGCAGGCGCTATGCGAACATGGTTCCGGATATTACTGTGTCGGCAAGGTTCTTCTGACGTGGCAGCAGAAAACAAATGGTGGCTGTAAGGTCATTTCCGAGCAGGTATGTCTTCTGGGGTGTGTAAATGCCGGACCCGGCAAACACGACTATTGCGCCCAGCACGCTGGCGACTGAGCTCACTGACGGGTCCCATGGGAGAGCCAGTGCTCGGTGCGGTCGGTGTGACCGCGGATGTCGATCGTCGGGTCTCGGATGAGGGCCGGGATCACTGGATCATGAAGTAGACAATCCCATCGAGCACCTGGAGATATCCGTGGCTGGCCCCCTCGTCGTCACCCTTGTCCTCCGTGGACTTGAGCGCCTCCTCCAGCGCAGCACGCGGTACGCGGATGCTCAGGACACGGATCTGGTGACGGCACCTCTTCCGGCCATGCATCAGCTCAAGTTTGGTCCACTCGCCCGGATGGATCCTGACGCCGAGCCGCACGAGCCCAACGCCGCTTTCGAGGGGGTCCTGCTTCCGCAGCGCCGACCGCTTGGCCCAGACCTTCTCCTGCTCGATGGCGTCGCGAACCTCTCCCACGGTGGCGTAGCGCGACAGCTCGGGGATGCGCTCCACCAGGTCGGGCGGGGTCTGAACCTTGGCACCGAGGCCCCCAAGACGTTTGGGATCGTGGAAGCTTTCGAGGACGGCCTCGAGCGCGGGGTCCCGCTCGGCCCGTTCGAACAGCGGGCTCGTCTCGACGGCGTCGGCGACAGCCCTGGGGGCGGTCACCTTCGCGATCACCTTCTCGGGGTCGGCCTCGCGAACGAGCTCCAGGAGGCCCGTGAAGCTCGCGCTCAGGACGCGATGAGCCGACCATCACGCCCGTGACCGACACCCGCTCACCGTCGCGATGGCCATCAGCCAGCCCGAGCGAGAGAGCATCAACCAGTTTGACTTTCAACACCGAACGATGGCCATCGCTCTCCTTGACCGCAACCGCGCACGCCCTCGATGGCCATCAAGCTGCCTGCTCGGCGGACCATCGGCCAGCCTGAGCGTCAACACCTGTGCCCCCGCGGAGGCGCGCATCCGCGAGATGGCGCGGCGGCTGCAGGAAACACTGAACATCGGGTTTCCGCTGCTCGTCGGCCAGATAGCGAAACTTGGTTCTATCAACATGACATTTCCTGCACATCGGCCTGAGCTATTGCCTCTCGATGTCCCGAGCCGTGATGTGCTCCTCGAGCGAGCAAATCACGAGTTCTCGCAGGTCGCCAACCCCTATCTGGATATGGCGCTCGCGCATGCGGGCCACGATGCGGAGCGCTGGGCATATTTCTTGAAAAAGGCTCGCGTAATTCACACGCCAGTCGAGAGCAGGTCCCTGGAGCGGCTCGAAGAGGTACGGCCTCGCGCCTGGAAGTCACTCGGCGGGGGCATGGCGTCCGGCCCTGGGGCCGTGTCCTGGGGCGACGGCCGCATCGATGTCTTCGCCCGTGGCCCGGCCGACGCGCTCATGCACAGATGGTACAAGGGAGCGTGGCGCCCGTGAGGGGCTACGTGGACGAGGCCCCCGGGCTACGTGGACGAGGCCCCCGGGCTATGGCGGATTGGTCCGAGTCTGCTCAAGTTGAGCAGGTTCGGCGCAAGCAACACCTGGCTTGCCGGGCACTTTCCCCGGAATCTCACGCCTCTCCAGGAGGCCTCGAGCGCAGGCTCCCGTCTTGCTCTGTCCGCGCCCACCTGAAGCGAGAGAGCAAATTCATGCGAACGTTGAAGATCCCGGCGGTGATGCTCGGCACCTGGCTGGCCGCGGCCAGCGCGGGCTGCGAGAACGGCGCCGAGGAGCCGAAGCCTGGGCCCACGGACCCGAGCACCACGAGCGGCGGTGGGCACGGCGGCGAGGGCCAGGGCGGCGACGGCGCCGGGGGCGGCGACGGCGCCGGGGGCGGCGACGGCGCCGGGGGCGGCGGTCAGGGCGGCGACGGCGGCCAGGGCGGCGCCGGCGCGCAAGGCGTAACCGCCCGACCAACGCCATCGTGATCAGCCCGTCGGGGCCGGTTACCAGTTCCCATCGCGACGAAGGAGGAAGCGATGGCGACGAGGGTGGAGTGGGCCGAGCGGGTGGAGCGATGGGAGCGCAGCGGGCTGAGCGCCGAGAAGTTCGCGCGGCGCGAAGGGTACAAGCCGAAGCAGCTGTACTGGTGGCGCTGGAAGCTGCGAGCTGACCAGCCCTCGCCGTCGTCGTTGACCGAAGCGCCGCGCTTTCTGCCGGTCCACGTGGTGACGGACGCATCGGTCGTCGCGCCGGAGCCGATCGAGATTGCGCTGCCCAACGGGCGGGTGGTGCGGGTCCGGCCGGGCTTCGACCCGGCCACGCTCGAGCGGGTCCTGGCGCTCGCGGCCGAGGAGACGCCGTGCTGACGCTGCCGCCGTCGGTGCGCGTGTACATCGCAGCCGAGCCCACGGACCTGCGCAAGAGCTTTGATGGGCTGTCGGCCTTGGTCTCTCAGCGCTTCGGAGCCGATCCGATCTGTGGGCATCTGTTCGTGTTCAGGAATCGGCGAGGTGACCAGATGCGCGTCTTGTTCTGGGACCGCACTGGCTACATGATCGTGGCGAAGAAATTGGCCCGCGGGCGATTCCATCTCGCCCGCGACCTGCCCAAGGGGACCACCCACGTTGAGGTCGATGCGGCCGAGCTGTCGCTGATGCTCGAAGGGTTCGACCTGTCCGAGGCCGTGCGGCGCAAGCGCTGGAGGCCCAGCGTGAGAAAAATTGCTCCGTCGAAGCAAAGCTTGATGGATGCGCGGGGGATAGCTATCCCCCGCGCCACGTGACCAGTCCTCTTCAGTCCCAGGCACAACTGCCCGCCGATCTGGCGGATGTGCGGCGCAAGCTCGAGCAGCTGGCGGCCGCCGGGCAGCTTCCGGAGCTCATCGACCTGGTGCTCGGGCTGCTGGTCCAGCTACGCGACAAGAACACCGCGCTCTCGGCGAGGCTCGCGAGCGCGCTGCGCGAGCTGTACGGCCGCAAGAGCCAGCAGGTCTCGACCGAGCAGCTGATGCTGATGTTCGCCGAGCTCGGGGCGGAAGCGCCGCCGGGGGCGGCGGGCTCGGAGCCCGGCGCGGACGCTCCGCCGCAGCCGGAGCAGGGGCTGGTGCCGCAACCCCCTGAGCCGCCGAAGCCGCCGCGAGGACGGGGCGGGCGCGCGCCACTTCCCGAGCACCTGCCGCGTGAGACGCGCATGGTGCCCGTCCCCGAGGCGGAGCGGACGTGCCCACAGTGCGGCGCGGACAAGAAGTGCATTGGCCATCGCACGAGCGAAGTGCTCGAGTTCGTGCCGGCGCAGTTCAAGATCATCGAGGAGAAGCGGGAGAAGCTCGCCTGCCCGCGTTGCCCCGAGCAGGGCGTAACGACGGCGGACAGCGAGAAGGTGATGGACCGAGGGCGCCCAGGACCGGGGCTGCTCGCCAGCATCCTTGTCGAGAAGTTCGAGGACTCGATGCCGCTGTACCGGCAGACGCAGCAGTACGCGCGCTTCGGCGTGTCGCTGTCGCCGTCGACGCTGGGAGACTGGTCCGCGTTCGCGCTCGATGTGCTCGCTCCCGTGGCCGAGAGGCTCGGGGAGCGGGTGCTGGACTCGTTCTATCTGCGCGCCGACGACACGGGGATGCGGGTGCTGGATCGAGATCATCCGTCGGGGGTGAAGCGAGGCCATATCTGGGCCTTTGTCGGCGCGGATCTCGTCGCGTTCCTGTACGCACCGGACTGGAAGGCGAAGCATCCAGCCGCGCTGCTGCAGGGCTTCACCGGCTACTTGCAGGGCGATGGATACGCGGGCTATGGCGCGATGCTCCGCGGAGGCGACGACGGCGAGATGATCGTGCCCGAGGAGCGTCGGCTCGGCTGCGGGATGCACATCCGCGCCAAGTTCGAGAAGGCGGCCAAGGGCGGCGACGCGCGAGCGGCGGTAGCGCTCTCGTACTTCAAGGCCATCTACCGAATCGAGGCGACCTGCAAAGATGAGGCGCTGTCCACGGAGGCGCGCCTGGCGCACCGGCAGGAGCGGTCGCTCCTCGTTGTGGACGAGCTGTATCAGTGGATTCACGAGCTGCACCTGCGGCTCGTGCCAGGCACACCGCTCTACATGGCTACCCAGTATGCCATCAACCAGGAGGCAGCGTGGCGGCGCTGCTTCACGGATGGACGCTTTGAGATAGACAACGGCGAGGTCGAGCGGCAGCTAAGACGTGTAGCCCTCGGAAGAAAGAACTACTTGTTCGCGGGCTCCGATAAGGGCGCTCAGCGCCTGGCCATCGGCTACACGATCTTCGGCTCGTGTCGAATGCACGGAGTCAACCCGCTCGCCTGGGCGACAGACGTCATCGGCAAGCTGCAGGCGGGCTGGCCGCGCGACCGGCTGGACGAGTTGCTGCCCGACGCATGGGCGAGATCGTCGCGCGCTGCTCCGAGCGCCGGCGACGCCGGCGCGACCTGAACAACGCGAACTTCGGCCGGCGACGCAGGCGGAGGCCACCTCGGCGGGCCCCCCGTGCAGAACCGCCTGTGCCCGCGCCGAGTCGTGGACCGACGCCGCCCCGCGCCCAGCATCGTCGACCCCGGTGAGAGCCGCAAGGGGCCGTGCCCATGGCGATGGCCGGGTGGTTACCGCAAGGCGGCGCCGGCGCGCAAGGCGGCGATGGGGCCGGCGGGCAGGGGGGCGGCGGAGGGCCCAGCACCTTCTGCCAGCCGGGCGCCCCGGCGCCTTGCTACACCGGCCCGGCCGGCACCGAGGGCGTGGGCGCCTGCGCGGCGGGCACCATGATCTGCGACGCGCTGGGCTCGGGCTATGGCCCGTGCACCGGCGAGGTCCTCCCCGCCGCCGAGTCGTGCGACACGGTCACGGACGACGATTGCGACGGGCAGGTCAACGAGGAGGGCGCGGGGTGCGTCTGCGTCCCGGGCTCGACCGCGCCGTGTTATGGCGGCCCCGCGGGCACCGAGGGCGTGGGCGCTTGCCACGCGGGCACGCAGACCTGCAACGCGCTGGGGACGGGCTATGGGGCCTGCACGGGCGAGGTGCTGCCCTCGGCCGAGGCGTGCACGAGCGCCGCGGACGACGATTGCGACGGCCGGGCGAACGAGGAGGGCGCGGGGTGCGTCTGCGTCCCGGGGTCGACCGTGCCGTGCTACCAGGGCCCGGCGGGGACCGAGGGCGTGGGCGTCTGCCAGGCGGGCGTGCGCACCTGCAACGCGCAAGGCACGAGCTATGGCTGGTGCACCGGCCAGCAGGTGCCTGACGAGGTGGAGTGGTGCACGAGCCCCCAGGACGAGAACTGCGACGGGCTGGTCAACCCCGCCTGCGCGCCGGTGACGCTGGCGGCGGGGAGCGCGCACTCGCTGGCCCTGCGCTCCGACGGCACGGTCTGGGGCTGGGGCGACAACGCCGATTACCAGATCAGCGCCTACCAGAGCGCCGGGCTGTATCCGGATCCGTTCTTCGTCGACGGGCTGAGCGGCGTGACCGACGTGGCTGCGGGCCTGGCGCACTCGCTGGCCCTGCTCGCGGACGGCACCGTCCGGGCCTGGGGCACCAACACCAGCGGCCAGCTCGGGACCATGACGACCCTTCCCGATCTCGTCGTGGTGCCCGGCCTCGACCAGGTGATCGACGTGGCGGCGGGGCAATATCACTCGCTGGCGCTGCGGTCGGACGGCACCGTGTGGGCCTGGGGCGATAGCTCCGTCGGCCAGCTCGGGGACGGCTTGCTGGGCTGGCGCGCGACCCCGGCGCCCGTGCCCGGCCTGAGCGGCGTGGTCGCCATTGCGGCGGGCGACCTCCACTCGCTGGCCGTGCTCGCCGACGGCACGGTGTGGGCCTGGGGCGAGGGCTCCGAGGGGCAGCTCGGCGACGGCGCGTCGGCCGACAGCGCGGTCCCGGTGCCCGTCTCCGGGCTCGACGGGGCGATCGCGGTGGCCGCGGGGACCTGGCACTCGCTGGCGCTGCGGTCGGACGGCACCGTGCGGGCCTGGGGCGAGGGCTCCGAGGGGCAGCTCGGCCAGGGCGCCAAGGCCAGCAGCCCGGTGCCGGTGCCCGTCGCGAGCCTCGACGGCGTGACCGCGATCGCCGCGGGGAGGTGGCACTCGCTGGCGCTGCGCTCGGACGGCACCGCCCGGGCCTGGGGGAGCAACGCGAGCGGGCAGCTCGGCAACCCGACGTATCCTCCGTGGTCGCAGCCGCAGGCCGCCCCGGTGCCCGTGCTCCTCGACCAGATCACCGCCATCGCCGCGGGCGACGCGCACGCGCTGGCGCTGCGCGCGGACGGGACCCGCTGGGCCTGGGGCGACAACGACAGCGGGCAGCTCGGCGACCACCACACCGGGTCGTCCGTGGGGGTCCCGGTGGAGGTGTGGCCGTACTGGTGAGCGCGGCCGCCGTTCCGTTCCCGGCGCTGCGCGCGGGCGCGTAATCGACCGCTTCAGGCCTATTCTGCGCCTGATCCCCAGCGCGCCAAACGTCGAACGGGAGGCCCGCCAGCGTGTGCTGGTCCTCGTCGAGGCTCGGCCGCTCTGCGTCAGCTCGGCCGCTCGAGGAGGGCCTGGAGCTTGAAAGTGGCGTCCACCGTGGTCGGGTGATCCGCGCCGAGCTCCCTGCTCAGCTCGGCGATGGCTCTGCGCGCCGTGTCGGCAGCGTTGCCACCGGTAACGCCTGGCAGGGCGCTCTGCACGGAGCCTCGCGCGCCCACCTCGGCCGCCGTGGCGCGGCGATCGACGCGCGGGCGGGGCGCTTCACGGCGGCGTGGCGATACCCTAGCCTGGCCGTGGATGTCCGCCGCGCCACGAGCGCCACTAAGGAAAGAAGGACCATGGCCGTCACCTCTGGCTTCGACCTCACGAGCGAGCGCTTCTTCGCCGATCCCTTCCCGACGCTCGATCGGCTCCGCACCGAGGCGCCTGTCTACTTCTTCGAGCCGCTCCAGTGCTTCCTCATCACCGCTCCTGCCGATATCGAGGGGCTCGTGAAGGACCCGAGCTTCACCGCGCGGCGGGCGACGGCGATCCTCGGCAGCCTGGGCATGCTCGGCGAGGACGATCTCTCGAAGAAAACATTCGACTCCTTGTCGCGGCTCGCCTTCTTTCAGGACCCGCCGCGCCACACGAAGCTTCGACAGCTCATCATGAAAGGGTTCTCGCCGTCGGCCGTCGAGTGGATGCGCCCGCGGGTCGTGGGGCTCGTGCAGCGCGCCGCCGAGAAGGCGCGGCGCGACGGCGAGATGGATGTCGTCTCGGCGTTCTCCGAGGCGGTCGCGCTCAACACGCTCGCCGAGATGTTCGTGATACCCGAGGCCGATCGGCCGCAGTTCATGAGATGGTCGACGGACCTCCTGAAGCTCGCCGGCGGCGGGGTCACCTCCGACGAGCAGAAGCGGGCGGTGAAGCAGAGCTGCTGCGACATGGTCGACTACATGATGCGGCTCGTCGAGGAGCGCCGGAAGGCGCCGGGCGAAGACGTCGCGAGCAGGTTCATCGAGGCAGAAGGCGGAGACACCGAGCTCGCGGGCGAGGCGGCCCTGCAATGCTTCCAGATGGTCGCCGCGGGGTTCGTGACCTCCGTGAACCAGATCGCGAACACCGTGCTCGCGCTCCTCAACCACCCCGCCGAGCTCGCGAAGCTCCGGGAGGCGCCAGGCCTCGTCCGCGGCGCGGTCGAGGAGAGCCTGCGCTTCGAGCCGTCCGTGCTCTCCCTCAGCCGCATGTGCGCGAGGGACACGGAGATCCGGGGCACCAGGGTCTCCGAGGGGCAGTTCGTCTTCGCGATGATCGCCGCGGCGAACCGCGATCCCGGGCTGTTCGCCGAGCCGGACCGCTTCGATATCACCCGGCAGCAGAGCCGGCATTTGACCTTCGGGAGCGGCGCTCATTACTGCCCGGGCGCCCCGCTCATCCGGATGGAAGTGGAGGAGTCGGTGCGCGCCCTGCTCTCGCTGCCGCGCTGGGAGCTCGCCGAACCGACGTTGAGCTACGCCGGCTCGAACCTGCAGGACCGCGGGCCGAGCTCGCTGCGCGTTCGCTTCCCCGCAGCCTGAAGCGGGCGGACTCGACCCGTCTCCACGATCCCCGCGGGACCGAGCTGCCGCTCTGCCCGGCGATATCCGCGCTCATTGGGCATCGGATCGCGACATCCTCGGCGTTTCGCGCCGGCACCCCGCGGCGCTGATCGAGGCGCCAGAAGAGCTCGAAGCCGGGGGAGACGGTCGCTGACTTGTCCACGGTACGCAGCACACTTGAGCGGGTCGAAACGCTTCACAGAAATGAGCCGACGCGCAATTTCGGTCGGACACCATAACCAAAAGTAGGACTATTGGCCACATTTGGCCAGGCCTACCAAACGGCTGAGTACATTCAATCGACCGACCGAAAATTCTCACCAAAACGAATCGAATCTGGCGATTTCTGTCGGTTGACGCCAAGCGGACGGCATCACTAGCGTGACTGGATGCGTCGCATCGCGATTCACTCTCGATTGTTCTTGCGCTCGGGGTCGCGACAGCACCCACGCGCCCGGCCAGCGCGGACGATGTTCAAGCACGGCGACGGTCCGCGACGAATGCGGCTGCTTCTCACCGTAGGCATCCTCTCCACCGTCGGCGCGGGCGCCCTCTCCGGGTGCGCTTACGACGATAGCTGCTACGACGAACGCCTCTGCCTCACACCACCGAAGTCTCTCTGTGACGGCGACCCAGCCACGGCGATGGCGCTCGAGGAATGCGGGGTGTTCGTCAGCGAGCAGGGCGACGACAACAGCGCCGGTACGAAGGGCGCGCCGGTGAAGACCTTGCAACATGCGATCGGCCTCGCCACACACGGACGAGGCCACGGCGAGCCGCCGACCCGACGCGTATACGCGTGCGGTGGCGCGTTCGAGGAGGCGATCACGCTGCCCTCGGGTGTCGACCTGTGGGGCGGGCGTCTCTGCGAACTTGGCGACGATTGGTCGTATGATGGGTCGTTCGGCGGACCGAATCACCCGACGATCATCGCTCCGCCGATGGGGATCCCGCTGCGGGTGATCACGGGAGAAGCACAGGGCGCGACGTCAACGGTCTTCGGCGTGCACGTCGAGGCAGCGGATGCGTCCGCGGACGATGGCAAGTCGTCGATCGCGATGATCGTGAGCCCTGGGGCTAGGGCGACAGTGCGGGCGAGCGCGCTCGTCGCAGGCAACGGCAAGGACGGGGAGCCAGGAGATGACGCTCTTAGCGTCCGGGCAAAGGACGGCCTGGAGGGGAACGACGGCGCGTCCGCCTGCACTGCGGACTCCGCGACGGGGGCGCTGCCAGTCGTGACCGCGTGCGACGACGGCATCGAGTCCACTGGAGGCTACGGGGGCGACGGTGGGCTAGAGTCGGGGGCCGATGGCGCTCCGGGGCAGCCGGCGCCCATGGGGAATGATGACGATTGGGGCCGCGCAGGGCTCGGCGCGGACATGACGAGATGCAGCGAAGGGAAACGTGGCGCAACGGGTGCTGACGGTGGTCGCGCTGGCGGAGCGGCTGGCATAGGGTACCTCACCGAAGACGGTTGGATTGGCATTCGCGGAGAGGACGGGAAGAAGGGCGGCATAGGTCAAGGAGGTGGCGGTGGCGGCGGCAGTAGCTCGCTCGGCCCGATGGCGGCGTGTCCAGCTGACCGCCCTCAGGCCGGTGCGGCTGGCGGCTCAGGGGGCAGTGGCGGCTGCGGTGGCCTTGGGGGCAAAGGCGGCGGCTACGGCGGGTCGAGCATCGGCGTTGTTGCGCTGCAGGGGAGCGCGGTGACGCTCGGGGCGACTCGGGTGACTACCGGCAACGGCGGCAACGGCGGGGTCGGCGGAACGGGCCAACCTGGCGGCGGCGGTGGAGCGGGTGGCAATGGTGGAAAGCGCCCTCCGGGTGACAGTGAGATGTGGCCCGCGTGCGACGGGGGAGCAGGAGGCGACGGCGGACGCGGCGGTGATGCCGGCGGCGGCCTCGGGGGGTCCTCCTATGGCATCGCAGCTCACAGCGCCTACGTGGCCTTCGGGCCGGACGTCCCTGTACAGTTCGGAGGCTACGGCAAGGGTGGCCTCGCAGGCAATGCAGTACCTGGTTTCGACGTGGGGAAGGGCGAGAACGGCGACTCCATGCCTTATCGTCAATTCGATGTGCCCAATCCCGAACCGCCCCGTTGAATGGCCGCCCCACGTCCGACAAACCATCGAGGAAGAACGATGCGAACCACACGAGTGACCTATCTGTCCCCTGCGCTGCTGCTCGTCGTGGCCGGCTGCGGCACCGCACCGGGCCCCAACGAGCCTGGCGGAACGGCGTGCGACGGCAGCTCATCGTGTCAAGACGAACCGCCGTCAGAGTCGTTCTGTCTCGAGCGTCTCGCCGCCGATGTCTGGGAAGATGGCTGCGGCGTGTTCGTGGGCGGTGTCTGGGGCAGCGGCGACGACGCGAACCCCGGAACGACGAAAGACAAGCCGGTCCGCACGCTGCAGCGCGGCGTTGAGCTCGCGCGTACCGGCCGAGGGCGTGTGTTCGCATGCGCCGATGGGTTCTTCGGGCCCCTGACGCTGCCTTCCGGCGTGGATCTCATCGGTGGGTTCGGTTGCGTGAGCTGGAGGCGTCAGCCCGACACGCGCTCCGTCCTTCAGCGTTCGGGTGAGAGCGACATCCTCCTGACCGTCGTACCGGCGAGCGACGGAGACACGGGCGCCGCGGACGGGGTATCGACGATCATCGACATGCGTCTGTGGGCGAGCAGGCGGATCGGGATGCTTCTCCGCTCCAACACGGCCGTGGAGCTCCTCCGGAGCGAGCTTAGCTCGTCTGGTGGAGGGGAAGGCCAAGATGGCAAGCAATGGTCCGGGCTGAATGAGGCAGCGGCAGGACCTGATGGGCAGTATGGGCGAGACGCCTGCTCGGCGACCACCGTCGCCGGCGGCCCGGCGGTGGTGAATCCGTGCGACGGCGGAATCCCGAGCATCGGCGGGAAGGGAGGGGACGGGCTTCCCGACGGCGCTGGCGACGGGGACGACGGGCAACCGAACGCGACATCAGACCCGATCGACGGACGTGGAGGCGACGGGGATGTCCCAGGGATCAACTGCGAGCCGGGGTTCTACGGGATCTACGGCGCCTCGGGTACGGTCGGAGCAGCCGGCGAGGGCATCGGGCGCATAGGCGAGACGGGATGGGAGGGCGATTGGGCAGGCGACGGCAGCAGGGGCATGCCGGGCCAAGGCGGCGGCGGAGGGGGCGGCCGTCGAGGGGGGCTCTCCGCGTGCGGCAAGGCCTCCAAGGGAGGCGCCGCCGGCGGCTCTGGAGCCGCCGGCGGGTGTGGCGGTCGAGGCGGCCGAGGGGGCGAGAACGGTTACCCGACGATCGGGATCGTTGCGCTCCACGCCAAGCTGACGGTGCGCGACAGCATGATCACGACGGAGGCCGGGGGGCCTGGCGGCGACGGTGGGCCGCCCGAGCAAGGAGGCGAAGGCGGTCGAGGAGCGCCGGGCGGCGCCGTGGGGGACGGCACGTGGTCCTGTGAAGGGGGCAACGGCGGCCGAGGAGGCGACGGCGGCTACGGCGGCCCCGGGCGCGGCGGCGACTCGATCGGCATCGCCTACCTCGACGAGGACCAGCTCACACTCGAGGGGGTCACGTACGCCCTCGGACCGCCGGGAAAGGGCGGCGTGAGCTGGGATTGGTCTGGCGACGAGATCACGGGGGAGGACGGGAACTCCGTCAAGACGCTTCGGTTTCCGGAGTAGGAACAGCGCCCGGCGTCACGACTGGCTTGCAGACGTCTTGGCTAAGCGCGGGCGCCGACGGAGGACAGGACCCGCTCGAGCTCGATGGGATCGATCGGCTTCGTCATGTGCAGATCGAACCCCGCCTCCCGCGCGCGGCGGCGATCGTCCGCGTGGCCGTACCCGGTCTGAGCGATGAGGTAGGCCCGCGCCGTGGCGGGATCGGCGCGCAGCGCCCGCGCGAGGGCATACCCATCCATCCCCGGCAATCCGAGGTCGCAGAGCACCACGTCGGGCGCGAGCGTGCGCCCCATGGCGAGCCCCGCGGGGCCCGTGTACGCGACCTCGGCCTGATACCCGAGGAGGGCCAGCAACTGCTTGAGGATGTCCGCCGTGTCGTGGTTGTCCTCGACCACGAGCACCCGGAGCGACCCCTCCCGCGACGCGGTCGCGGGCCGGACGGGCTCCTGCCGCCGGGTGGAACGAGCTGGCGCGGTGCAGAGCGGCAACCGGACGCGGAAGGTCGATCCGCGCCCTGGGCCCTCGCTGTGGGCCTCGACGGATCCGCCGTGCATCGCGATCAGGCTGTGCACGAGCGAGAGCCCGAGGCCGAGGCCGCCGCGCCGTCGATCGAGGCTGCTGTCGGCCTGGCTGAAGGTCTCGAAGACGCGCGGGATCATCGATGGATCCATGCCGATCCCCGAATCGTCCACCACGATCACCGCGATGTTCGTCGCCGGATCCGTCTCCAGGGAGGCGACCACGCGGCCCCCCGCGTCCGTGAATTTGAGCGCGTTGTGCAGGAGGTTGCCGATGACCTGCGCGAGGCGCGTTTGATCGCCTGACGTCCAGACCGGCTCGTCCGGCAGGGAGACCAGAAGCTCGATGCCGTTGCCCCCGAAGACCGGCGCATAGTCGTCCGTGACCTGACGGACGATCCGCGCGAGATCACAGGGCTCTCTTCGCAGCTCGATCTTGCCCTGGGCGACCCGCGACACGTCGAGCAGATCGTCGATCATCCGGGCCATGTGCGCCACCTGGCGCGCGATCATCTCGCGCGTCCGGGCGGCCTCGGGCGCGTCGCTGCCGGTGATGTCGAGGACCTGAATGGCCGTGCGAATGGGCGCGAGCGGATTGCGCAGCTCGTGGGCGAGCATCACCAGGAACTCGTCCTTGCGGCGATCGGCCTCCCGGAGGGCCCGCTCGCTCTCGAGCAGCGCCTGCTCGGCCCGCTTTCGTTCGGTCACCTCCTGCACCACGACGTTGATGCCGAGCATCGTACCCGCCTCGTCGCGCACGGGGTGGACGCTGACCAGCCAATCGTGGTCCCCCTCGGGCCGCGCGACCCGGAGCTCGCAGTTCGTCACCTCCTGCCCCGTCTCGAGGGCACGCTCGCAGAGGTCCTTGAAAGGCGTCGCCTCGGGGATGAACTCGCCGAGCGCGCGGCCGAGGTGCTCGGAGATGGGCCGGCCGGTGATGCGCGCGAGCGTCTCGTTGACGCTCACGTACCGGAGATCCCGGTCGAGGAAGCAGAGGCCGACGGGGGCCGTCGAGTACACGTTCTGCAGGAGCGCGAGGTGGCGCTGCGCGGCCTGCTCGCTCGCCCGCAAGCTCCGGCAGAGGCGATTGCGTTCGAGGACGGCCGCCACCTGCACGCTCAGCGTCTGCATGAGCGAGAGCTCGTCGGCGTTCATGTGCGAGCGCTTGCTGGTGGCGAAGGCCAGGGTCCCGAGCAGCCGGTCGTGCGAGATGAGCGGATATCCCGCATAGGCCTGCACGCCCGCCTTCTTCAGCTCCGACCCGCATTCGAGGGTCGAGCGCTGGAGATCGAAGGCGATGAGGGGCATCCGGGTCGCCGCCACGGTCCCGCACATGAACTGGCCGAACCTGATCGTCCGATATCGCTGCTCGTCCTCGGGCGAGATGCCCGCGGCCGACTCGAGGACGAGGGTGTTCGGCTCGTCGCCGATCATGTAATTGAAGTAGAGCTCGACGCCGAGGTCGCTCGCCAGCTCCTCGAAGAGGGATCCGAGGAGCGCCGAAGGCTCGTCGCAGAGGACGAGCCGACTCGCGGCTTTTGCCAGGATCCTCAGGTGCGCGTGTCCGGCTCGCGCCTGCCCGGGCGTCTCGGCCGCAAGAGCGAATTTCGCGTTGGGCGGCACGTGTACCCATCGGCGGCGCCGAGGGCTTCCTCGAGCCACCCCCCTTTGCCTTCACCGTGCAGTGTACTGCTCGGCAGGCACGGCGCCACGGCGACGCTCGCCGAGCTCGAGCATCCACATTTCGCAGAATTTCCGAGCGTTTCGCTAACCGATGTTGCTCGGCCGGTACCAGTCGAAGTTGTTGTGGAACGGAAAGCTGTTGATCCCCAGGCTGATGCTGGCGTCGAGCGCGCGGACGTGGTGCCACCAGCCCACCGGGATGAAGAGCGCGTCGCCCGGCTCGAGCACGACGTCCTTCACGAGCACCGGGGCCATCGGGTCCTTCTCCGGATCCCGATCGGCGTACATCGCGCGTGCGCCGTCGAACAGCGACGTCTCGAACGGCGCGATCATGCGGTAACGCTTCCTGCCGTACACCTGCCCGAACAGGATGTTGGACGTGTCGTAGTGCAGCGGCGTGACGGTCCCGGCAGGGCCGAGCCACAGCGCCGAGGCGCCCAGCAGCCGCTGCGCGGCGCAGTACCCGTCCGGGAGCACCACGTCGTCCAGCAGCGCGCCGAGCCTCGTCCGCTCGAGGACGCGGTTGTTGGCGACCATGTAAAAGTCGTTCGTCTCCTCGCGCGCGGCGCCGGCGATGCGCGCGACGAAGTCGCGCAGCGGCGTGCTCTCGGTGTGCCGCGCCGCGTGCATGTCGTAGTCGGGATCGCTCTGGCGTCCTGTCGTGACGTCGACGACGACATCGCCGAAGCGCTCGGAGAGGTACGCCGGGGTCCACCGGCCGAAGGCGGGCCAGCGGGTCACAATGTCGGTCAGGACGACCGGGATGTTGCCGGCGACATAGACGTCGCGGAGCTCCTCGCCAGACACGCCGGAGCGCCGCGGGATCCCCGTCGGATCGCAGGCGACCGACGCCATTCTCTGCTGGAGCCGCGCCAGCATCTCGTGCCGCCGCGCCGACCTGGCGAAGGGCCGAGCGGCGACGAAGATGGGCGAACGGACGATGGCCGAGAGCAGCTCTCCGGCCTGCGCGCGGCTGACGCCGGCCGCCTGGAGCTGCTCCGAGATCTGGCCCTCGGGCACGCCGCGCAGCAGGTTCTCCGTGGCCCAGCGCCACCACTCGGGCGCAACCTCCAGCTCACGTTCCTGTTCGCCCATCTTCGACCTCACGATGTTGGGGAGCGCAACGGTGCGACGATCGAACGCCTCACTTGCACGGCGGAGGAGGCGGCGGCATCGGCGGGATGATCTCCTCGCCCGGAGGCGGCGGCGGCGGCATCGGCGGGATGATCTCCTCGCCCGGAGGCGGCGGCGGCGGCGGCATCGGCGGGATGATCTCCCCCTCTTCCCCGTCCGGCGGCGGCGGCATCGGCGGGATGATCTCCCCCTCTTCCCCGTCCGGCGGCGGCATCGGCGGGATGATCTCCCCCTCTTCCCCGTCCGGCGGCGGCATCGGCGGGACAATCTCGCCGCCCTCGCAGTCCGGAGGCGGCGGCGGCATCGGCGGGATGATCTCCTCGTCCGGAGGCGGCGGCGGCATCGGCGGGATGATCTCCTCGTCCGGAGGCGGCGGCGGCATCGGCGGGATGATCTCGCCTTGATCGCCCGGGTCGTGGCCCTCGTCGACGCCCGGAGGACCACAGGCGACAACGAAGACGGCAGCCGCCGCTACAGCCGCTCGAGACACCCGCTGCACCAGGGCCGCCGTCCGAGGCGGCGGCGTGGGCAACGGCGATAACAAGGCTGCATCGTCCGAAAGAAAGTCACGTGACATGAACACCTCCGCTCAGCGCAGCGTGCAGGACATGTGCCATCTCGCTACCGCCGGAACTCCCTGAAGATCTCGCCTTCTACAGCGCCCACCGACGCACCCGTCGCGCGTGGCCCAGAGTGGCTCAGCAGCGCGCGGCTCACCGCAAGGCCCGCGCGAGCGCCGCCTCGTCGACCTCGTCCTCGGCGGCGCGCTCGAGCGCCGCGCGCAGCGCATCGTCCGCGGTGGCCCCGGCGGCGACGCGGATGCGCTCCTGCGCCTCGGGGTGCCCGGCGACGCGAAGGAGCAGGGCGGCGCCCACCCGGCGATCCCGCGGGGCGCTCACGTCGTCGAGGGCGAGGAGCGCGTCCTCGGGGGTCAGGCTGGCGGCGCGGTAGTCGCCGGCGGCGAGCAGCTTGCGGAGGTCCTCGCGCCAGGCCGCGAGGTCGCGGCCGCGCCGCTCCAGCGCCTCGGCGCCGCGCGGCGCCGCGCCGGCGGCGGCGGCCCCCTCGTGCGCATCGCGGATGCGCTGCGCGAGCGCCTCGGTCAGGGCTTCCCCCGTCCGGAGCACGAGCGGGATGCCGCCGCCTCGGCGAGAGAGAACGAGCCGATCACCGCGCATCCCGACCGAGTTGAGCTCGGCGTAAGGGACCCAGACGGACGAGAAGGGCCGATCGATGCGCACGCCGTCGGTGCCCACCACGACCTGGGTGCGGCGCGCTGCGCGACGGAGGAGCCACGTCGACGCCAGGGCGAGGGCAAACCACGCCACGATCGGCCCGGCGCTGCGAGAGGCCTGCAGCGGCAGGGCGATCGCCGCGATCACGATGAGCCAGAGGATCATGAAGACCGGCAGACCGACGCAGCCGGCCGCGAGCTCGCGGTGGACGCTGCCGAGCGAGACAGCGACGCGCCGCTCCGTCGGGCCCATCCCGAGGGCCGCGAGCAGGCGCGCGCCCTCCTCCTCCCGCGCGACCTGCACATCGATCACCCGCCCGCGGCTCAGGCGGAGCTCGACGCGGACGCGCAGATCCGACAGGACCATGCCGGAGCGGATCTCGGCGCGCGGGATCGAGCGCTCCACGGAGCCGAAGGCGAAGCGCAGCCCGGCCGCGTCCGCGGTCACGCGGACCGGCCGCTTCCAGCGGATGCCGGTGGTGAGGGCCAGGGCGCTCGCGAGGGAGAGGCCCAGCGCGGCGACCACGCCGGGCACGGTCATGGCGAGGGCGCTGAGCGCGAACCCGCGGAGGCTCGGCTCGCCCAGCGCGCTTGCGAGGATCACGGCGAGCACGCTGGCCAGGAAAGGCCCCGCGATCGCGAGCAGCGCGAGGCCCGCGAAGATGCGGCCGAGGCCCTCGTGGCGCGCCGCGAGCCGGCAGCTCGTGAACTCGAAAGCAGGTCCGGAGGTCGCCCCCATCGCCAGGGCCATTCTGCGCCCTTTGTCGGGGCGATCTCCAGCACGTTACGGCGAGGTCGCTAACCGTGGATCCAGTAGCGGTAGCCGTTCGTGCGGAAAGGCACGTCGAGCTCGCGGCAGATCTCGGCGATCACATCGGGGGTGAAGAAGTAGTTGCGGATGCGGGCGAGGTGCTCGCCGTCGGTCTCGACGGTCCAGACGGTGCGCACCGCCGGTCCTGTGTCGTGATCGAACCAGAAGAGCAGCAAGAGCTCGCCGCGGTGCGCGCGCACCTCGCAGCGCGGCGGGCCGCCGAGGTAGCCGACCAGGTGACGGGCATCGACCCCGCCGGCGTCGGTGGTCGTGATCGGCGAGAGGCTGCCGACGAACGACCCGGTGCGCGGATCGGCCGGGGGCTCGCGTCCGTACTCGGTCACCACGCCGACGATCTCGGTGATCGAGCTGTCGAGGAGCAGCGACGTCAGGGCCGGCAGGTCGCGGGCGTTGAAGGCGGCGCAGAAGGCGTCGAGCACACCCGGCGCGGGCGCCCGGGGCTCGTCGGCCTCGGGCGCCACGAGCTTGCCGCGGCCGCGGTGCAGCGCCGCCTTGACCGCGCCGACCGAGGTCGAGAGCGACGCGGCGACCTCTTCGAGCGAGAAATCGAACACGTCCTTGAGCACCACCGCCGCGCGCTCCTGGGGCGACAGGTGCGCGACCAGGGTGCCGGCGGCCTCGCGCGACGCCCGCTCATCGGGCGCGTGCCCTGGCGCTGGGTGTGCTGCCGCGGGCTCGCCGAGCGCGTCGCGCTCGAGCCGCTGCCGCCGGGCGCGGTCGATCCAGAGGTTCGACGCCACCCGGAACAGCCACGCGCGCGGGTTGGGCAGCTCGTGGAACAGGGTGCCGAGCGTGACGAAGCCGCGGGCCATGGTGTCCTGCACCAGGTCCTCGGCGTCCCACGGGCTCCGGGTCAGGTAGCGGCAGTAGCGGTACAGCTCGGGCCGGAGCGGCTCGAACACGTCGAGGAACCGCTGCCATGACGCCTTCACGTCATTGCTCAGCTCGCCGAGGTCGCGCGGCTCGTCGCTCATGACCAGACAGGCTCGTAGCACAGGACCGACAGCCCGCCGCCCAGGTTCTGGGTCCGGATCTGCCGCAGCGAAAGGCGCGTGTCGCGGCGCGCGAACAGCGGCGTCCCGCCGCCGAGCACCACGGGGTGCACGATCAGGCGGAATTCGTCGACGAGGCGGTGCTCGATCAGCGTCGACACCAGGGCGGCGCCGGCCCAGGCGACGATCGGCTTGCCGGGCTGCCGCTTGAGCGCGGCGATCTCCTCGGGGCCGCGGGCCACGCGGGTGTTGGCCCACGCGGCGTGCGTCAGGGTCCGGGACAGCACCACCTTGGGCAGGGCGTTCATCTTGCGCGCGAACGCGAGGTCCTGGGGCGAGCGCGGGTGGGCCTCGGCGTCGGGCCAGTACTGGAGCATGAGCTCGTAGGAGGTGCGCCCGTAGACCGCGAGGCCGACGGAGTCGATCATCTCGTCGCAGTACCGCTCGAACTGCGGGTTGCCGTCCTGGAACCAGTCGAGCTCGCGGCCCGGGCCCTCGATGTAGCCGTCGAGGGACGTGATCATGGAGACGTAGAGGCGTCGTTCGGTCGGGGTTGTCGTCGTCATGGCCCACCGACGAACGGCGCGGCCGGAAGGATACGGGGGACGGCGAAAATGATCGCGCCGACCCGAGTCGACCCGACCCGGGGCGACCCGACCCGAACGGGCATGACCTCGCGGGTGCGCCATCCCATCGAGGAGAGCCGCGCCCGGTACGATAGGCCCCTCACAGCCTGGCAATCGTCAGCGTGCAGAGCCCGTCGGACGCATCGCCTTGTTTGGGCCGCATCCGTCAACGGTCAGGAGAGCACTTCGGTGGCAGTCTTCGCCCCGAGGACGTTATCAATCCAGCGGTCGAGGGTCGCAATGTCCGTACACGCCTGGATGCGAGCGCTCTCGCTCTCGGTGAGCGCGATGTCTGCACGCGCCAGCAGCCGCAGCAGCGTGTCCCTCTTGCCCTTGAGCTCGCCCTCACGCAGGCCCGCGAGCTTGCTGCGATCCATCAGCTCCCGCACGAACGGAAACCTCGCCTCGTCTTCGATCTGCCGTTCCATGACCAACGCCTCCAGAGCCCGCCGCATGGGCTCACGCAACCCGCTCCAGATGACCTGAAAGTAGACCATCGCGTGCTCCTGGTCGAGCCGCCCAAGCGCAACGAGCGCGGCCTTGACCACGGTGAGCCCGCTCGGCCCATTGCCGTGCGCCACCGCCGAGAGCACGGCCAGCTCGGCGTCCTTCTCCGCGTCGGCTGGGTCGGTGATCTCGGGGACGACGGCCGGACCGAGCACCAGCGGCTCGACGTGGCCGAGGCCCAGGCCGAGGTCGATGTCCTCCGCCGCCCAGGCGGCCACCCCGGCGCCCGGCGCGATCACGAGGACGACCGTGCCGCAGCGCTTCCTGGCACGCACGACCGTGACGTACGTCGGCCACGAGAACTTCTTGTCTGGATCCATGTCGCGCTGGACCTCGATGACGATCGCCAGCGCGAGCGCGCCGCTCGCGTCTCGAAGCTCGAGCACCAGATCAGCGCGGAACTCCACCGGGAGGAGCTGGTCGAGCGACGATTCGACGACTCCGACCGAGGTGTGTGGCGGCACCTCGAGGCGGAAGAGCGTCGCGAGCCAGTGGGGCGCGAGCTCGGGGTGCTCACGGAACATCTCGACGAGGGCGTTGTGCTCGAGCGTCGGCATGACGCTCGGTCTCGAGCACACCCCGTGCCGACACGAAACGACGGGAAAACGCGAGGAGAGATCCACCTCAGGGGGTGGCGGCGCCATGGCGGACGGCGGCCGCTGCCATGCCCCGATCCATGGCGCGCCCGCCCAACGATACTCCCGTCAGGCAGCGTCACGCCGCACGGACAATCGCTGTTGCTCCAGGTGAGGATGCCTCGCCGGGGGTACGGAGCGAAGCCCTCGAGCGGCAATCCATCGAATCCGCCCCCCTTCACCGATAACAACGTGAACTCACGCCTCGGGATCGTCGGCAGGGACGAGGCTCGATGTGTCAGGTGACCCGACCCAGGTTGGGCGGGGCGACCGGACCCAGGTTCGGATCGCTCCGCAAAGCCAGCTCCGTACATAGCGACGCTAGCTCTGTACATAGCGACGCCAGCTCCGTACATAGCGCCACGAGCTCCGAACGTAGCGCCACTGAATTCCAGGACCTACAGAAAATTGCCATGCCAATACGTACGAAGCGGCGCGTCGAGCCTTCCCAGATGGAGGCCGTACTGCTTGAACTCTGCCGTGGACGATCACTGACCCTGGAAGAACTAGCAGACCTCGCGGGACGAACGGCGGATACGCTCCGGATCCACTACTTAACAAGGCTAGTAGCGGGCGGAAAGATGCGGCAGCTGTACCCGGAGAAGCCAACGCATCCGGCACAGGCGTACACAACGGCGGAGCGACCCGACCCCATGTTGAGCTAGCCAACCCAGGTTCGGCCCGCCGTGCACCGCTCACGGGCCGGAGCCGAGACGAGCTTGCTCGACCCCCTCCCGCGTCGCCGCCCCGCGGATCCGGAAGTGGCCGAGCACGGTCCAGGCGTCGAGCACATCATCCTCGCTCGGCGTCGGCCCGATGTTGTGGAGGACGAGCGGGAGGCCGCGCGGCCCCTTGCGATCGCTGACGATGCCCACGTGATCCGGCGCGCACGAAGGGCACGGCTTGAGGGCCCAGACCACGATATCGCCAGGCTCCCAGGTGCTCATCGCGGCCTTGTCGAACGTCCTGGGGAGCGACGTGGCGTGGGCGCGCAGGTAGGTAAGCATCGGACCGACGCGGCGATGATCGATGTTGCGATCGGGACGCTCGACCGTCGTGTAAACCGCCCGGCGCGCGAGGATGTCTTGGTGGATCTTCTCCTGGAGATCGACGCCCGCGGCGCGCACGGCGCGGACGACGACATCGGTGCAGACGCCGCGATCGGGGGCCGGATCGCCGTTGGGGTAGCCGATCGCGACCCACGCTGGATCGTAGGTGACGCCACGGGCGACCTCGAGGCGCGCGCGGGCAACGATCGAATCGGCGGACGCGGGTGCGATGGCGGGCTCGGCAGGAGGCGCCGGAGCAGGCTCAGGCGCGGGCGCGGGGAGCGGCGCGGGCGACTCCGCGCGTCCAGGCCCAGCGGCCGACGCGTGGCGGCTCTCGCGCGGAGCAGGCCCTTGCGAGCCACAGGCCAGGAGGGTGACCGCGGCGACGAATCCCCAGGAACGTGAGCTCATGGCGCGTCATCGGCCGGAGCCGGCGATCTGTGACAAGGACGGCGCACGAGCGCGCCAGGCTCTCGATCTCTCCCTCCCCTCCCCGCCCCGCCCCACCCCACCCCGCCCTGGCGGCGCGCCGCCCTCCGCGCGACCTGCGACGACGGCGCTGGGCAGACGCCGTCGGTGCTGTACAACCAAGGCTCACCCCTTGCCGAGGAGCTGCCGCATGACGCGTCGTCTTCAGGAACGCCTGCTCGCGATCATGGACCGCAAGAACCACTGGGCCTGGGCGCACCTCACCGGCCCCGGCCTCACGCGAGACCAGCTCGCGGTTCACTTCAGGCACGAATTCCGGGTCTACGTGCGCGACTTCCCGGTGCTGCTCGCGCGCGTGCTCGGCCAGTCGCCGCCGGCCGCGGTGCGCAGCGCCCTCGCCGAGAACCTCTTCGAAGAGCAGACGGGCAAGCTCTCGCTGGGCGTGTCGCACCCGGCGCTCTTCCTGGAGATGATCGACGGCCTGGGCATCCCGCGCGCGGCCATCGAGGACGAGTCGATCCCGCTCGAGCCCGAGGCCCACGCCTACCGGGCGCTGCTCGACCGCGCGAGCGCGGCGCCGCCGTGGGTCGTGGGCGCGGCGGTGCTGACGATCTTCGTGGAGGGCAGCGTGCACGAGCGCGCGGAGCTCCTCGGGCAGCGCGAGGCGCCGCCGATCGAGGAGGCGCTGCGCGCGCACCCGATGGTGCGGCACTACGGGTGTCCGCCCGAGCGCATGCGCCTCGCGAGGGCGCACCGGGCGGTCGAAGGAGGGCACCGGCGGGACGCGTGGGAGATGGTGCTGGGGCACGCGCCGGACGAGGGCCCGACGGCGGACGCTGTCGCGTCGGCGGTGGCCGCGGCGCACGCGGCCTGGCTTTCGTACCGGGATGGAGTCGCGCGCGCCATGGGGCTCCGGCAGGCCTGAGCTGGCCTCGGCGCACTCCTCCGGTTCTGCCTGACACGCGCGGCGTTCACTGATAGAATCGCGCGCATCGCTTGGGCCGTTCTGCGCCCGTTTCTTGAGGAGATCTCCCCGTATGTCCTTCTCGGCTCGTTCCTTTGCCTTCTTTGCCATGTACACGCTCGCGTCCGTGGCCGCGTGCGGCGGCGAATCCAGCTCCGGGGCCGGCGGCGCCGGCGGGTCGAGCGACGACGCCGCGGGCCCGGGCCCCGGGAGCACCTCCGCCGGCCCCGGCGCGACAAGCGGCGGCGCCACGAGCGGCGGCGGCGCCACGAGCGGCAGCGGCAGCGCGACGACGAGCAACGGCTCGGGCGGCGCCGCCAGCAGCAGCGCCACGAGCAGCGGCTCAGGCGACGTCACCACGACCGCCACGAGCACCGGGGCCGGCGACACGACGACCAGCACGGCGGCGACCGGCGGCACGGATCCCGGCGGGTGCAGCATCTTCTGCTCCGACTTCGAGGGCGGCTCGCTGCCCTCCGAGGTCCAGTTCTTCCCGGAGTACCTGCGCGAGAGGATGGGCGAGTTCGTGACGCTGGACAGCACCGGTCACAGCGGCACGCGCTCCGTCAAGGTCACGGGCACGGACTTCAGCCAGATGCTCGGCGTGGCCGTGCCGAGCAACTTCTGGGGCAGGATCTACCTCAAGAGCGCCACCGACATCCAGATGGGCCACAACACGTATGTCGCGGCCGCGGAAGGCAACGGGGATCCCAACAACGGGGAGCAGATCCGCATCGGCGAGCACCAGTGTCAGCTCGAGCTGAACCGCAGGAGCGACGACAAGGAGATGCTCTCGAACGGCGGAATGTACATGTGCAGCGGCGGCGTGAAGCTCGTCGCGAACACCTGGTACTGCCTCGAGTTCCACTACGACGGGCCGGGCCGCTCGGTGAGCGTGTTCGTGGACGGCGCCGAGGTCAACGCGCTGCACGTCACGGACTGGGGCCCGTACGACTACAAGCTCTTCAAGTTCGGGTTCGAGAAGTACCACGGCGGAGCCAAGACGATGTGGTACGACGACCTCGCGCTCCACTCCGAGCGCGTCGGCTGCGGCAAGTGAGGCCGCGCCGCGCGGCGCTCGGGTGAGCCTGAGGGGCCGCGGGGACGCCGCGGAGACGAGATGAAGGCGATTGTCTACGACCGATACGGCTCACCCGACGTCCTGCGGCTCGAGGAGATCCCGAAACCCGAGCTCGGCGACGACGACGTCCTCGTGAGGGTCCACGCGGCCTCCGTGAACTCGTGGGACTGGGATCTCGTGACCGGGACGCCGGTGCTGTTTCGCTTCTGGGGGCTGCTCAGGCCCAGGCACCAGGTCCCGGGCGCGGACATCGCGGGTCGGGTGGAGGCGGTCGGCAAGAACGTGACCCGGCTCCGGCCCGGCGACGAGGTGTTCGGGGATCTCTGCCAGTGTGGCTGGGGCGGCTTCGCCGAGTACGCGCGCGCCCGCGAGAGCGCGCTGGCGCCCAAGCCGGCCGGGATGACGTTCGAGCAAGCCGCGGCCCTCCCTCAGGCAGGCGCGATGGCCCTCCAGGGGCTCCGCGACGAGGGAGGGCTCCGGCCCGCGCAGAAGGTCTTGATCAACGGCGCAGGCGGCGGCGTCGGCACCTTCGCCATCCAGATCGCCACGTCGCTCGGCGCCGAGGTCACCGGCGTGGACCGGACGGAGAAGCTGGAGACGATGCGCTCGGCCGGCGCGGCCGAGGTCATCGACTACACGAGAGAGGACTTCACGGCCGGCGGGAAGACCTACGATCTGATCCTCGACGCCGCGGCGCACCGCTCGATGTTCGATTACGCGCGCGCGCTGAACCGAGGGGGGACCTACGTGATGCTCGGGGGCTCCATCGGTCGAATCGTTCAGCTCTTGCTCGTCGGGCCGTGGATATCGAGGAGCGAGCAAAAGAAGATGCGCCTCCTGGCAGCGAAGGCGAACCACGACCTCGCCGCCCTGGGGGAGCTGTTCCAGGCGGGCAAGCTGAGCCCCGTCATCGATCGCTGTTTTCGGCTCGACGAGGTCCCCGACGCGTTCCGCTACTTCGGCGAGGGGAGAGCGCGCGGGAAGATCGTCATCACCGTGTGACGGCGCCCCCCGTACCGACCGGCGCCGGGATCAGTCGTCGATGACGGCGTTGACGATCCCGTCGAAGAACTCCCCGTTCCCGACCGCGTCGAGCATCCGGTTCCAGCCGATCTCGTCGAACGGCGTCGGCAGGCCGTGGTTCGTCAAGATCACCCCGATCAGCTCGCGGCGGCGATCGATCCACAGGAAGCACCCGGTGCCGCCCGCCTTGCCGTAAGAGCCGCTCGAGAGGCGCGACCCGCCGTTGGAGAAGCGGTGGGTCGCGAGCTCCCAGCCATAGCCCTTGGGCGTCATCAGCAGGTTCGTTATCGGCGATACGTCGGTCTCCGACGCCTTCACGTGGGGCGTCTGGTTGCTCACCATCGCGGCGGCGGCCTGGCGGCTCAGGACGCGGGCGCCGCCGTACCTGCCGCCGTTCAGGATCATCTGGCAGAACACCGCGATGTCCCGCGCCGTCGAGAAGACGCCGTCACAGCCGACGATCCCGCCGAGCGCGTGATCCTGCTCGTCCTGCACCTCCCCGCGCAGCTCCCTCCCCCGGAGCTCGGAGTAGCCCGTGGCCGCGGTCCGCGAGATGAGCGCCGCCGACGGGTTGAAGGTCGTGTCGCTCATGCCGAGCGGGCCCCAGATGCGCGCCTTCGCGAAGGCGTCGAGATCCATGCCCGAGGCGACCTCGATCACCCGCCCGAGGAGGCGGTAGGTGAGATCGCTGTAGAGCACCTGCGCGCCAGGGACGTACTCGAGCGGCGCCTCCGCCATGCGCTGCCAGACGCTCTCGGCGTCCGGGTCGTCCAGGAACGGGGTGTCCAGCGGCAAGCCGGCCGTGTACCGGAGCATGTCGCGCACCGTGATGGCCTGCTTGCCGTTGGCCGCGAACTCCGGGATGAAATCGGCCACCCGATCGTTCAGCCGAAGCACGCCGTCCTCCACGAGGATCACCGCCGACGTCGACGTCGCGAGGACCTTGGTGATGGAGAGCAGATCGAACAGCGTGTCGAGCGTCATCGGCTCGTCCGCGCCGCGGACCCGGGAGCCGAACGCCCGGTGCCCGACGATCCTCCCCCGCCGCGCCACCAGGGCGACCGCGCCCGGGAACAGGCCGTCGGTCACCCGTCGCTGGATGCGCGCAAAGACGTCCTCGAGGCGCTCCGAGCACAGGCCGACGCGCTCGGGCAGCCCAGGGACGAGCCGCTCGTACGTCGTCTGGACGTGCGCCTCAGCCACCCTGGCCGACAGGACCGCCGGCGCCAACGCGGCCACCGCCGCCGTATGGCCCAGCCCCTGGAGAAGGCGCCTGCGATTAAAAAATCCATGCTCGGTGCACATGCTCGCTCCTGATCCGTGATCCGTGGGGGGCCGGGTCGCGCCGCTGCAGAGCCCGCTCGTGCGCGCTTTCGCGCGCCGTCGCCGGGGTCGCCATCGACGCTCGCGAGCGCCCGAATTCCTGGGACAGCAGGAGGCGTGCCGGGCAGCGGACCCAGCGATTCGCGGCGCCGCCGCGCGAGAGCGCCGGCGCACCGGTGCGCCGATCGTGCACCCGCCTGCACGATCGGCCGCGCGATCGCCCGCGCGGTCCCGGCGCTCTGCACGGTCTTGCACGATTCGTGCAAATCTTCGTGCAGATCAACGCCAAACCAGCGCACGGCGGCGCGCGGCGCCGCGTAGGATGTGCTCGTGGACGAAGGCTTTCCCGGCAGCGATGTGCGGGGCTCCTGCGCGACGACGCTCCGGCTCGCGATCGTGGCCGGCAGCGCGATCACCTTCGCCCCGCTGCCGCCCCACGGCCGCGTCGTCCTCGGGCGCGACGAGGGGTGCGACGTGCGGATCGACGATCGCTCGGTGTCGCGCCGGCACGCGGCCCTCCACGTCGGCCCGCCGCTCCGGATCGAGGACCTCGGGAGCGCCAACGGCACCTTCGTCGGCGAGCCGCAGGCCCGCGCCCTGACGGCGCGCACGCACCGCCTGCGGCGCCTCTCGCGGGAGAGCGCCGAGATCGGCGTCGGCGAGCGCTTCAACCTCGGCGCGACGACCGTCGTCGTCGGCCGCGCGCCCGCGGGGGCGGCCGAGGAGCCCGACCGCGGAAAGCCGCCCGCGGACATCGTGCTGCTGGCCCCGGCGATGCTGGCGCTCTACGAGCAGGCCGCCCGCGCCGCGCGGAGCCCCATCAGCGTGCTCATCCTGGGCGAGACGGGGGTGGGCAAGGAGGTGCTCGCCCGGACGCTCCACGCGCGTTCGCCGCGGTCGAGCGGGCCTTACGTCGAGCTGAACTGCGCCGCGCTGCCGCCGTCGCTCCTCGAGGGCGAGCTCTTCGGCCACGAGAAGAGCGCCTTCACGGGCGCCAGCCACGCGCGCCCCGGCCTGCTCGAGGCGGCCCACGGCGGCACGCTGTTCCTCGACGAGATCGGCGAGCTGCCCCTGGCCTTCCAGGCGAAGCTGCTCCGCGTCCTCGAGGACCGGAAGGTGCTCCGCATCGGGGGCCGCACCCCCCGCCGGCTCGATCTCCGCTTCGTGGCGGCGACCAACCGCGATATCGAGGCGGAGATCGCGCGCGGCGCCTTCCGCCAGGACCTCTACTTCCGGCTGAACGGCATCTCCCTCGTCGTCCCGCCGCTCCGCGAGCGGGTCGCCGAGATCGGCCCGCTCGCCGGCAGGTTCCTCGAGGAGGCGTGCCGGCAGCTCGACCAGCGCGGCGCGCCGCGCATCTCGCCGGAGGCGCTCGCCGCCCTCGAGGCGTACGCCTGGCCGGGGAACGTGCGCGAGCTGCGCAACGTGATCGAGCGCGCGGCGGTCCTGTGCGCGGGAGAGTCGGTCCTGCCCGCCGATCTGCCGCCGCACCTGATGAACGGCGCCACGCCCCCGTCGAGCGGCGCCGCGTCGCGGCCGAGCGGCACCATGCCGCCGCCGCCGCCATTGCCGCCGAGCGGCGCCGCGTTGCCGCCGAGCGGCGCCGCGTTGCCGCCCGCCGGCGCCGCGCCCCCGTCGAGCGGCGACGCCCCCCCGTCGGGCCGCGCCGCGCTGCCGCCGCCTCCGCCCAGCGGCGCCGGGCTGCCGCCGGCCGACGCGCCGCCGCCGAGCGGTGACGCCCTGGCGAGGCTCCGGCTCGAGATGAAGGCCGCCGACCGGCAGCGCGTCGTCGAGGCCCTCGAGCGGTCCGCGGGCAACCAGACGCGCGCCGCCAAGCTCCTCGGCGTCTCGCTGCGCACGCTGATCAACCGAATCGACGAGTACGGCATCCCGCGGCCGCGGAAGCGGTCGCCCTGAGCGGCGGGACGCTGGCCGCGAGACGATGCTGGTGCCGGACGACTCCTGGGGACGAATCAAGCAGCCAGAGCGACAGACGCGTTGACCCCACCTGACACGAGCAGAATTTCGGACCGCCAAGCGCGCCGCGGACGCCAAGCAGCGGACACGAATTGGGACGTCCGAGACGGCTTATTCACGCCAGGTCAACGTGATCGGTGCCCCTGCTCCGCACGTATGGCTCGCGCCGCGCGGAGTTGACATGCGCGTCTGGCGCGTGCTCCCATGCTATATGGCCAGCAGGAACGTCCCCGGAAGGGCGCTCAATCCCTACGCTCCTCCCACCGCGAGCGCCGATATCCGAGCGGGAGGAGAGGCGGAGGTCACAGAGCAGCTGGCGAATCGAAGCACGCGATTCGCATCCGCGATGGTGGACGGCGTGCTCGCCATGATTGCGATTCTCCCGGCGCTCGTGGAGGCTGCGAGCAGCGGCCTCCTGCAGCAGGCAAAGCAGGGCAAAGAGATCTCGCCGTACTGGATGTTCGGCACGAGCCCCGCGCAGCTCGTCTCGACAGCGGCATGGATCTCGCTCATGGCGGTGCAGGCCTATCTTATCTGCACCAGCGGTCAGTCCATCGGCAAGCGGCTGACGGGCATCCAGATCGTGAAGAAGAATGGCAGCCTGCCTGGCTTCGCCGACGGGGTCCTCCTGCGCACCTGGCTGGTCGGGCTGCTCGGCTACGTGCCGGGCCTGAGGCAGCTGGCTGGGCTTGTCGCCATCATCGATGCTCTTTTTATCTTCCGGGGCGATCGCCGCTGCCTGCACGACATGATCGCCGGGACGAAGGTGATCCGCAAGCAGCCCAAGCAGCGCGAGTCGGCTGACGCAGACGAGGACGAGGACGAGGACGACGATGGGGCGCGGCCGGACTCGCCCGCGAGGCGCAGAGGACGCGTCCGCCATCGGCGCTCCTAGCGCACCGATCAGCTTGGAAACCAGAGAAATGAGACGCCAAAAGACGCCAAGAGGCGCCAGGAGACGCCAAGAAAGAATAAAATTTGGCGTCTTTTGGTGTCTCTTGGCGTCTTTTGGCGTCTCAACTTCTCGCTGTTTGCGTGCGGCTTCAACCCCTTTACCGAACGTGGGGCACCGCGTCGACCACGGCGACGCGAGGGCGAAGCCCGTGCTCCTCGACCGGTGGCTCGAGGTCGCGCGAGAGGAGGACGGCGAGCGCGTGCTCGGCCGCGGCGCCACCACGGCGCGCGCGCTGTGCGGCGTGTTCCGGTTCGAGCACGACGCGCTCGCCCCCTTGCTGCAGGTCCTGCCGACGGTGATCCACGCCGGCGCGCGGGCCATCGAGGCGCGGCCCTCGTTTGCCGGCGCGCTGGCGCGCCTCCGGAGCGAGCTGCGCGAGGCGCGCCCGGGAGCGGGGCTGGCTCGCTGTCGCTGGCTCGAGCTCATCCTCATCGAGCTCGTGCGGCTGCTCGCCGACCGCGAGCCCGCGAAGCTCGCCGCGCTCGGCGCCACGCAGGACGCCGTCGTCGCCCGCGCGATCGCCGAGCTCGTGCACGACCCGGCGCGCGCCTGGGACGTCGACACCCTGGCGCGAACGGTGGGCGTCTCGCGCGCCACGCTCGCCCGGCGGTTCCTCGAGGCCACCGGCGCGCCGCCCATGGCGTACCGGGCGACGCTGCGCACCGAGCACGCGCGCCGCCTGCTCCGCGAGACGGCGCTGTCGAACCAGCAGATCGCCCACGCGGTCGGGTTCGCCACGGTGCAGGCGTTTCAGCGCGCGTTTCGGCGAGAGACCGGGGCGACACCGTCGGCTGTCCGCGCGAAGCCGCGCGCCGCGCACGGCTGAATCACCGCGCAGGAACGTCGGCGTGACGCGTCACACATCACGCGACGGGCGGCGGCGGCGGCGGTAGCGAGGGCTGTTCGCCCTCGAGGCGCCGGCGCACGTACCCGAGGTGCAGGTAAAGCTGGTAGAGAGCCGCCATCGCCCCGAGCGGGACCGATACGGTGGCGAGCTTCTCCTCCAGCTGACGGAGCGTCGCGATCATCTCCGCGCGCCGCGCCGGATCCGGCGGGCCGGCGAGCTCCCGCTGCGCGCGGCGCAAGATCTCGTAATGGCGGTAGATCCGCGCGCTGATCCGCCAGTTGTACAGGGGCTGCGCGATCTTGAAGATGGAGAAGATCACCGTCGCCAGCGGCAGCAGCATGAGCTTCAGCCGGCTCACCATCGACGCAGGCCAGAACGGCAGGACGCGCTGCAGGAGCGAGGGCCCCTCCTCGAGGTAACGCCGCGCCTCGGGGCGGAGCGGCGCCTCCACGAACCGCGCGGACGGGAACTCGCCGGGCGCGTCGAGGAGGTTGCCCGGCTCGTGCGCGGCGCGCGCCGCCTCGATCAGGAGCGGGACCAGCGCGGGGTGGAGCGTCGCGTTGGCGACCAGCGCGGCCGGCGGGGCGAGCAACGGGCTCGGCGCGGGCGGGATGTTGCGCTCGAGGTCGAGCAGCCCCTCGCTGAGCACGACGCTCGTCAGATAGGGGTAGCGGCGCGCGTAGCTCTGGTGCTGGCGCAGCGTCATGAGGCGCACGCCATCGGCGCGGATCAGCTGCTGCACCTGCTCGGAGCCGGGGCCGACGATGAAGAAGGCCGCGTCGATGCGGCCGGCCTGGAGCGCCTCGGCCGCCTGCCGGTCCGGCAGCCCCTCGAAGGGCGCGCCGGCCGCGGCCTGACCGGCCGCGGTGACGCCGCTGTCCGCGAGCAGCCGCTGCGCGACCACGCGCGTGCCGCTCCCCTCGGGGCCGATCGAGAGCCGCTTGCCCGCCAGATCCGTGAGGCGGTCGTAGGGCCGGTCGCCGCGGTGGAAGATCCAGAGCGGCTCGCGGTAGACGCTGGCGAGGCTGCTCAGGCGGTCGCGCGCGTCGGGCGGCATGGCGCCGCCCTGCACGAAGGCGACCGAGACCCCGCTCGCCGGATCGAGCAGGAGCGCGACGTTCTCGGCCGAGCCCGCCGTCTCGCGGATCTCGAGCGCGATGTCGAACCCGGCCAGGTACGCGCGGTACCGCTCGGCGAAGGCGTGATAGCGGCCCGTGGACTGGCCGGTGGCGATCGTCAGCCGGCGGGGAGGCGGGGGCTCTACGAACAGCAGGTACGTCGCGACGAGGGCGGTGAGGCCGACGAGCAGGAACGGGGTCCAGACGCGCAGGAGCTCCCTGCGGTAGCCTTCGGCGATCCTGCGGCGGAAGAGGAGCCTGATCATGAGCGGATCGGCCGGAGATCCCCGTCCGGGCACGGCCCCGCGCTCGCATGGAGCGCAGGGGGCGCCCACGCGGCCGGAGGGTGTCCGGGGGCGGATGATGCCCCGGCCGATGCCCCCGGACAATGCCGTTGTTCGACGGACGCCGGGGATCGCGCGGTGTCTCAGGCGGCGGCCGCGCGTCGAGGCGATCGTCCGCCAGGCGCGGCGGCACGGCAGCCGCAAGGCGCTCGCCGGTCCGGTGGCCGAGTGGTTCCGCGACCGGGCGCTGCCGCTGTTCCTGCGGCTCGGCGCGGCGGCGCAGGCGCGCGTGCACGCGTACCGGATCGACCGGGAGGCGCGGGCGGCGTAGCGCCGGGGGGGCGTCAGTCCTTGTCGTCCGGCTGCGCCACATTGTCCGGCACGCCCAGGGCGACCGGGCCCATCCCCTTGCTCTTGAACTGGTTGTGCCAGAGGCTCTTGCCGGTGAGCGAGAAACACTCCACCTCGCCCTGCTTGGCGACGAAGAGCCGGTCTCCCTCCAGGAGGAGCGTGGCGCGGCCCTGCGTGGCGGCCTTCACCTCCCAGAGCAGCTCGCCCGTCGGGTAATGCAGACAGGCGACGTGGCTGAAGCTCGCCGCGTAGATCGCCGCGGGCGTGATCAGGAGCGCCGTGGAAGAGAAACCGACCCCGGCCTGCTTGTACTCCCAGAGCACGCGCCCGGTGGCCGGGTCGACGCCGAAGATCTGATCCCGGAACGCCGCCACCAGCACCGGCGCCGCCGCGATTGTTCGGTATTCGCTCATACGTCCCCTCGCTTCCTGATTGCGCCCAGCGAGCTATCAGCGGGGGGGCGGCGCGGCAAGCTGCGAGCACGTGCGGGGTCGCGAGCCGCGCGCACGGCGAAGATGCGAGCTCGCATGGGCGGCTGGCGGAAAGGTGATGCGGGGGTCGTCCTCGAAGACGAGGAGCGAGGCGCGCCCCGTGTCTCGCGCGACGCGCGCCTCGTTGCGGCCTCGTAGGTCCTGGACGACGTGGTGGTGGACGCCTTCGCCATGGCAAAGATACGCCTCCTTGTCGGGGCCAGCGCCCCTCGGAATGAGGGGCCGGAGGATCGACGAGGGTATCGGCGAACAAGGGTTTGGCCAGAGGAGAGCGCGAGTCGGTCGCGCCGCGAAGAAGCGCTCGGGCGGAGGGCGGGGAGAGGCGGTGTGCCGCGCATCGAATCGAGGGGGCGGCGGGCCGGCCCTACGGCGCGGGGAGCCCCGGCGCCGCGGGCAGCGGGCCCGGAAGAGGTGAGCGAAAGAAAAAGAAGCGCGCTGCAACCACAAGTGGCGCGCGAGACGACGCCGGGGCTGCACAGGAGACCCATCGGGCCTGCGCAGGAGCCAGACGATGGTGACGAAGGACACCAACGTGGGCGCGCAGGAGGGGCGCCAGGGCCCCTCAGGACGAGGACAAGTGCAATGCAGGACACCAACGTGGGTGCACAGGAGAGCGCCCAGGCCGCGCAGGAGGGCCTGCGGGGCTGCGCAGGAGACCCACCGGGGCCGCGCAGGAGCGCGCCGGGGCTTGTCCAGGAGGGTCAATGGGCTGCGCAGGACGGCCGGCGGCGCTGCGCAGGAGGGCGCCGGGGCTTGTCCAGGAGGGCCAATGGGCTGCGCAGGACGGCCGGCGGCGCTGCGCAGGAGGGCGCCGGGGCTTGTCCAGGAGGGCCAATGGGCTGCGCAGGACGGCCGGCGGCGCTGCGCAGGACGGCCGAGGCGCTGCGCAGGAGCGCCGGGGCTTGTCCAGGAGGGCCGGCGGGGCGCTGCTCACGCAGATCTTCGTCACGCCGCTCCTCGCCGCGTGGACGCTGGGAGAGCGTGCTGGAACGAGAGAGCGTCGCCTCCGAGACCGTGACTTGACCGAGGTCGAGCCCGATCCCGACACCAGTGCAGTTGCCATCCATGGTGGAGAAGTGGACATGGCCCGTCCGGGAGCCCCTGTTCGCGCACGCCGCAACGGGCCCCCTGTCACGGGCGGTGGACAGGTGTCAACGGCGCGTGACGATCGGCGCCGGATCCAGCGGCGCGATCGCCCGAGGAATGCGCGTCGGAAGGGGTGGAATGGCCATTGCTACAAGGCAAAGCGTAAAGCGTACAGGGACCAGCAACCCTGAAAGGACGAGGAGAACACGATCATGAGAAATCGACTCGCCACCGCATTCCTCTCGCTCACCGCGCTCGCTGCGATGGTGAACTGCACCTCTGTCAACGGCGGCGCCACGACAGGCGCAACCCCATCGTGGATCGCGTGCGATGGGCTCGACGAAGCCGCCTGTCTCCTGCGCGACGACTGCGCTCCGCTCTACGGCGCGGGCTCGGACACCACGTTCGTCAGGTGCGCGGACGGCGCCCTCACGTGCGATGTCGACGCGTGCGGGCCCGCGCTCGGGACGCCGTCCTGGGAGTGCGCCGACGGCTCGATCGGCGGGAACACGGGCCGGTGCATCCCTCACCCGGATGGCACCTGCGGCTGGGAAGTCCGCGAGTGCCGGCAGCCCGTCTGCGGCGTCGACGCGTGTGGTGAGCCGCCGCCCGCGGAATACTGGACATGCCCGGACGGAACCCGCATCTACCCTGCATGCACGCCGACGGACGGGGACTCCTGCAGCTGGGTTTTCCCGGCGTGCACTCCGGACGTGAGCGACGTCTGCGGCGTCGACGCGTGTGGTGAGCCGCCGCCCGCGGAATACTGGACATGCCCGGACGGAACCCGCATCTACCCTGCATGCACGCCGACGGACGGGGACTCCTGCAGCTGGGTTTTCCCGGCGTGCCCTCCGGACGTGAGCTCGCGCTGATCGCGCTGCTCGCCGGCGCTCCAGCGCTCGTCGCGGGGTGCGCCGGGGCGACCGGCGAGGCGCCCCGCACGCCGCGGCCCGGCGTCCACGTCGCGCTCATGCCCGCCGCATGGGCCACCGAGGCGAGCGTCGAGGGCGTCGACGGCGACAGCGCGATGGCGTCTGCGCTCGCGCGGCGCGGGGGCGCGCGGGTCTCGCTGCTCTCGGCGCGGCTGTCGCGCAGCCCCGGCTGCGCCGACGACGCCGCGTGCGTGCGGGAGGCGGCCCGCGCGCTCGGCGCCTCGAAGATCGTCCGGACCGAGCTCGCGGGGCTCGGCGCGACCGTGCTCGTGCGCGGCGCGATCGTCGACGTGGAGACTCAGATGAGGGAGCAGCTCATGCAGGAGGTCGTGCACGACGCGGATCCGGCGCGGGTCCGCGCCGCGATCGAGCGGCTGGGCGAGCGGCTCGCCAAGCCCTGGGCGCCCCTCCCGCCGGGGCCGCGCCGCGCCTGGTACGAGGAGCCGTGGCTCTGGGTCGGCGTAGCCGCCGCGGCGACGGCCGGCGCCGCGGCCGGGATCGGCGTCGCGCTGAGCAGCGGCGAGGGCGACCCCGACGTGGTGCTCACCCCGCCATGAGCCGGCGCCGGCGCGATCCTCCGGCGCGCGAGCCTGGGCAGGACGCCGCGAGGGGAGCCTCTCCCGCCCCCCGGCGCGCGCTCGCGCTCGGCGCCGCCGGGCTCGCGCTCGGCGCGGCAGGGTGCGCGGAGCCGCCCGCGCTCGACCTGATGCTCGTGCCCGATCCGAACGTGAACACGACCGAGCAGCTCCTCGCGCACGTCCAGCAGGCCGTGCTCGTCGTCGACGCCGAGGAGGGCCTTTACGCCCCGGGCGAGGAGCGGTCGCAGGGCGGCGTGCAGGTGAAGAACGCCGACGTGGATGCGGCGCTCGAGCTCGTATTCACCCTCTCGATCGAGCGGGAGCGGCTCCCGATCATCCGCATCGAGCAGGGCGGTCTACCCGACGTCTCGCTCACTATCCGGGTGCTCGGCCTGCAGGCGAGCCCGGCGCCGGGCAGCTTCGTCGCGCGCGGCGAGCTGATGGGGGCGCGCCTCGCGGCGCCGCCGCCGAGGATGACGGTGCCCTTCAACCTGCGGCCGGAGGTGAGGCCGCCTCGCGTCGAGCGCGTCTTGCCCGACGATGGAGGCGTCGCGCTCCGATGTGCCGTGCCTTCGCTCGTCATCTCCTTCTCGCGCCCCATCGACGAGGCGAGCCTGCGCGCGCCGGGCGCCGTCGCGATCACGCCAGATCCAGGGCCGATCTCGGTGGCCATGGATCCGTCAGGGCTCGTCGCAAACGTCGCCACGCCGAGGCTCGTGGGGGTCGGCGGGCTCGCGTATCGCGTCGCCATCGCCAGCGCGGTACGCGATCTGGCAGGGCAGCCGCTCGATCAGGTCGCGGCAGAAGCGGGCGCGCAGGGGTATCTCGGCGACTTCTCCCTGTCCTGCGAGCCGCCCCCGATGGAGCCGACCGAGCCCCCGTGCGCGCTGGACTACGCGTGTCCCCTGGGCGCCGCGTGCGTCGGCGGGGTCTGCCTCCCCAGAGACTGCCCCGTGCCGTGCCCGGGAGGGCGCGTGTGCGATCGGCTGCGCGCCCTGTGCGTCGACGACTGTCGCGCCGACGCGCTCTTCTCGCCGTGCGCTCCGGAGCACCGCTGCGACGCCACGAGCGGGCTCTGCCGCTGACGGCGCACCCTCATCGCGCGAGCTCCGCGAGGAGGGCGTCGAGCTCGGCGTTCGTCGCCTCGTAACGCCTGTCGAGGAACGACTGCAGCGCCGCGGCGGCGCGGCCCTCGGCGGCGCGCGTGTCGGCGCCGCGCGCGCGCGCGGCGCGAAGCAGGGCCCCCACCCGATCGAGCTTTCGGCGCAGGATCTCCTGGTCGAGCCGCAGCCCGGCGGTGGTCGCGACGAACGTGTCGACCTCGGAGGCCGCCGCGGCGACGTCCCCCTCGGCGAGGGCAGCCTCGGCGCGCGCCGCGGCGGCGCGCAGGCCGGGAGGGAGGTCCGCGGCCTCGATCCCGCGCTTCGCGAGCGAGGCGCGGGCGGCGTCGAGCCGAGCGCGCAGCGCGGCCGCGCGCTCGTCGACCGGCGCGCCCTCCAGCCTGGCCGGTGGCGCAGCGAGGGCTTCGCCGGCTTCAGCGCGGGCGGGCAAGCCACCGTCGGCGGCAGACGGCGCGGAGGCGCCGCCGGAAGGCGCGGAGGCGGCTGCCGCGGCTGCCCCTCGGGCCGGCGCGACGCCGCCGAGGGGCCATGACGCGCTCGGAAAGGACGCTTTCGCCGCGACCTCCCCGGCCGCGGGCGCAGACGGGACGCCGGCAACGCTGCCCCCGCTCGCCGCCGTGGCGACCGGAGCGGTCCCTGCCGCGGGCGCGGACGGGACCTCGGCGGCCGTGCCTCCGCTCGCCGCCGTCGCGACCGGCGCGACCCGCATCGGGATCGCACGCGACGCCGCTCCGCCTGCGCGCAGCATGCGCTCTCCGGCCAGCGCGCCGGCGAGCAGCGTCGCGGCGAGCGCGGCGACGGCGGACCACGCCGCGCGGGCGGGCTGCGGGCTCCCGGCGCGGGGCTGCCCCGTCTCGGAGGAGGGCGCGGCGCGCGGCGGCTCCGGCGGCGGCGCCGGGGCAGGGTCGGGCGCGCAGGGCGCCGGTCCGGGCAGGGCAAGGGCCTGCGCGCCGCGGGCCAGCCAGGCCCGCTCGCCGCCCCGGAGCTCGGTCTCGAGCAGCGGGGCGAGCGCGCCGCGGAAGGCGGCGGCGGTTGGGAATCGCTCCTCGGGGAAGCGCGCCAGCGCGCGGGCGAGCACAGGGTCGAGGCGCGGGTCGCCGCCGAGCGACGAGGGCGACCGGCGCGGCGGATCCTCCGCTGCGCGCAGCAGCGAGAGCTCGTCGGCTGCGTCGAGCCAGGGCCGGCCGGTCACGAGCTCCCAGAGGAGGATCCCAGCGGCATACAGATCCGCGCGCGCGTCCACGCTCGATCCGGTCACCTGCTCGGGCGCGAGATACGCGAGCTTGCCCTTGATGACACCGGTCCGCGTGCGCGCGTCCCGGAGGCGCGAGCGCGCGATGCCGAAGTCGCCGAGCTTGACGGCCCCATCGCGCGAGACGAGGAGGTTCTCCGGCGTGACGTCGCGGTGCACGATCCCGAGCGGGCGGCCCGCGGCGTCCGTGGCGCCGTGCACGAACGCGAGCACGTCGAGGAGCGTCGCGGTGACATGCAGCGCGACGCCGAGCGGCACGGCCTCCCCGGCGCGGCGGGCGGCGGCGAGGATCTCGGCGAGCGTTGCCCCTTCGACGTGCTCGAGGACGATCCATCCGCCCATCGCGTCCTCGCCGTGCTCCAGCGTACGGACGAGGGCCGGATGGACCGGCGTCGCGAGCGCGCGCCCGAGCTCTGCCTCGTGCACGAAGGCGCGGACGAGCTCGGGATCGCCCCGGTGCTGAGGCAGCATCCGCTTCAGCACCGCGCGGGGGGCCCGCTCGCCGCGCACGAGGAACACCTCGGCCATCCCGCCCACGGCGATGCGGCGCACGACGAGCCAGCCGGGGGCGGCGGGGACATGGAGGTCGCCCTCGGCGGCCGGCTCACTCGACCCGGAGGCCATGCTTCTGCATCAGCCGATAACACGACTGGCGGGAGAGCCCGGCGAGCCGCGCGGCCTCGGAGACATTGCCCTGCGCCCGCGCGAGGAGGTGCTCGAGGTAAGCTTGCTCGAAGCGCTCGGTCCATGTGCGCTTCGCCTCGTGGAACGGCTCGCCGACGGGGATCGGCAGGCCGCCGAGCTCGGCGCCGCCCGGAGCCCCGCTCGAGGTGCCGAGCAACGACGCCGCCGGGACCCCTGGGAGCGTCAGGAACCGCTCGACGACGTTGCGCAGCTCGCGCACGTTGCCCGGCCATGTGTGGCTCGCGAGCAGCTCGAGCATGGACCTGGGCAGATCGATCGGGGCGCCCGGCGCGAGCTTGCCGAGGAAGTGGCTGACGAGCCGCGGGATCTCTTCCTTTCGCTCTCGGAGCGGCGGGAGGCGGACCGTCACGACAGAGAGCCGGAAATAGAGATCTTGCCGGAAGCGCCCGGCGCGGACCTCGGCCTCGAGGAGCCGGTGCGTGCAGGCGATGTACCGGACGTCGATGTGCCGCGGCCTCGGCTCGCCGAGGCGGCAGACGGTGCGCCCCTCGAGCGCGCGGAGCAGCTTCGGCTGGAGCTCGAGCGGGAGCTCGCCGATCTCGTCGAGGACGAGCGTGCCGCCGTGCGCCGCCTCGAAGAGGCCCTCACGGGCCTCGGTGGCGCCGGTGAACGCCCCGCGCGCGTGGCCGAAGAGCTGCGCCTCCAGCAGCGTCGGGCTGGCCGCGCCGCAGTCGAGGATCACGAACGGCCCATCGCGCCGCGGAGAACGCTCGTGGATGGCGCGCGCGGCGAGCTCCTTGCCCGTGCCCGAATCGCCGAGCACGAGCACCGTCGCGTCGCTGCGGGCCGCGCCCTCGAGGATCGCGAAGGCGGCGCGCATCGGCGGGCTGTGGCCGAGGAGAGCGCCGAAGTTCATGGCACGCGAGAGCGGGAGCTCCCGCGCCCCCTCCTCGAGGGTGAAGGAAAGGCGCGTCTCTCCGGCGCGGATCTCCGTGGCCTCGTCGATCCAGACTTCGCCGGTGCGCCGGCCGTCGACGAACGTCCCGTTCGTGCTCCCGAGATCGCGCAAGCGGAAGCCGAGGGGCGTGGCAGCGATCTCGAGGTGGCGCGCGCTCACCGCAGGATCCGCGAGCGTGAAATCGACGTCATCGCCCGCGCCGACGACCACCGGAGCAGCCTCGACGGCGATCGTGTGGCCCGCGCTCGGCCCGTCCACGGCCGTGAGGCGGCCGCGGGGGACGACGAGCCGCGGACCGCCTGCCACCTCGATCACACGGGTGCCGCGGGCCTCCGGTTGTACGCTGCGCTTCGACACAAGGGCCTGACCGTAGCGTACCACAGGCCCATCGGCGCTCGATCGTTGTGCCTGGCGAGGCCCGCCGGCCGCCGATGAAGCACAGCGTGAGGCCGGTGAGCAGCGTGGGCGACCGACGTACCGGGCGACGCTGCGCACCCAGCACGCGCGCCGCCTGCTCCGCGAGACGACGCTGTCGAACCAGCAGATCGTCCATGCCGTCGGGTTCGCCACGGTGCAGGCGTTTCGGCGCGAGACCGGGGCGACACCGTCGTCTGTCCGCGCGCGGCTGCGGAAGGAGTCGAGGCCGCCATCGTCATGACGGTGGCGCTCGAGCCTCCAGCGACCCCGCCGCGACGATCCTCACCGGACGGTGAATTTTGGCAAGCGCTGTCGCATCTAGGGGGGAAGCGACGAGCTCTGGACCGTGCAGCTCGACGGGTGCAGCGCGGCCCGGCGGGTCTCCGGGCAGATCGGATGTGCTCCCTGCCCCGTGCACTCCGGTGCGAGCGCCCCGAAACCGAGGAGGAACGATGCGCCTTCCAGGCAAAATCGGCTTTTTGCTATTCCGTACGCTTGGCTTGTTGTTCGGCTTCGCGCTGCTGCCCGATGCGGCGCACGCGGCCACCACCGCGATCACGTACACCATCGGCCACGCCGATTGCGGCGCGAAGAGCAGCTTCGCGCTGTACATGAACGGCACGCTGCTCGACACCGTGCCAAGCTCGAACGGCTGCGCGTGCAACGCCTCGCCGCTCCGGGTGAGCATCACCGATCCGGCGTTGCTCGAGCTCTACAACCCCGCGAGCTGTAACGACTTCCAGGTCGCGTTGGTCGGTGATAAGCTCGTTTCGTGGGGCTACGTGCGCGTCGACGTCGCGTCGGACGAGGGGGCGGCGTCAGCGTGTCTGTTCGACGCCAACCCGACCCGCACCGGCGTGAGCTGCGGCGACCGGAATAGTTGCGACGGCTCCGTGTCCTACACCCCCGTCATGGGGAGCGGGGACCGAGATGGCGACGGCGTCACGGCGGGAGCGGGCTCGGGGTGCGACAACTGCTTTGTCGCCTACAACCCGGACCAGAGCGACGCCGACGGCGACGGGATTGGTGATGCCTGCGATCGCTGCGTGGGCCCGGGGTCGGACGACAGCGACGGTGATGGCCTCTGCGATGGGGCGGACAACTGCATCGCGACCGTCAACCCGGACCAAGGCGACGCCGACAGCGACGGTGATGGCCTCTGCGATGGGGCGGACAACTGCATCGCGACCGCCAACCCGGACCAAAGCGACGTCGACGGCGACGGGTTCGGCAACGCCTGCGACAACTGCGCGGCCGCGCCGAACTCCGGCCAGGAAGACAGCGACGGTGACGGGCTCGGCGACGCATGCGAGTACTGCGCAGGCCCAGGATCGGACGACTTCGACTGGGATGGGCTCTGCGAAGGGGCGGACAACTGCGACTACGCCTACAACCCGGATCAGCGCGACGCAGACGGCGACGGCGTGGGCGACGCCTGCGACAACTGCGTGGACACGCCGAACCCCGGCCAGGAAGACTACGACCCGAACGGCCTCGGCGACGCGTGCGACCCCTGCTACGCGTCCGGGGACACCGACTTCGACGCCGACTGGGCCTGCGACTCGGTGGACAACTGCCCGGGCCTCCCCAACCCCAGGCAGGACGACAGCGACGGCGACGGGTACGGCGATTTCTGCGACGAATGCAGAGGCCCAGGGTGGTACGACTACGACTATGATGGGGTTTGCGACGGAGCGGACAACTGCATGGCCACGCGGAACTACGACCAGGCCGACGCCGATGGCGACGGCCGGGGCGACGCCTGCGACAACTGCGCGGCCACGCCGAGCCCCAGCCAGGCCGACAGCGACGGTGACCGTGCGGGCGACGCCTGCGACAACTGCGCGGCCACGCCGAACCCCAGCCAGGCCGACAGCGACGGTGATGGCGTCGGAGACGCCTGCGACAACTGCGCGGCCGCCCCGAACCCCGGCCAGGCCGACAGCGACGGTGACGGCGCCGGCGACGCGTGCGACCCCTGCGTGACGATCCAGCGGGGCACCTTCGGCCAGGTGGCGGACACGGCGATCTGGGCGCTGTACCCGAGCTACAACGAGGGCAGCTCTTCCTATGTCCACACGGGCCTGAGCAACGGCGCGGAGAAGAACGCGCTGTACCGCTTCGAGCTCGACTCCATCCCGTACGGGGCCACCGTCGCGTCGGCCACGTTCAGCACCGCGCTCTACAGCTCCGGCACGGGCGAGATCCGGGTGCACCGCATCAACGCCTCCTGGGCGGAGTCCACGGTGACCTGGAGCAGCTTCGCCGACAGCTTCGAGCCGGCCGTCGAGGCGACGTTCCTCGGGGCGTCGTACGGCGTCGCGACCGTCGACCTGACCGCGCTCGTCCAGGCGTGGGTCGACGGCGTGCACCCGAACCACGGTTTCCTCCTGGAGGAGGACCTGACGGCGCTCACCAGCTACCGTTCGAGCGAGCACGGCATTCTCACCGACCGCCCCTCGCTCGAGGTGTGCTTCCACTGACCGCCTCCTGACCCCGGCCGCTTCCGCCGCGTCGCGGGCCCGCCGGTCGAACGGGGCGAACCGCGGCGGCATCAGAGCCGCGTGCTGGCCCCGGAGGCCCCATGCGTCTCCCTCGGACGCTCGAACGTCACGGCGCGGGCATGACCAGGGTCAGCCCATCGTGCGCGCCGAGCTGCGACGTGATGATGGTCTGCATATAGTCATACGTCGGGTCGTAGGTGTACAGGAACCCGTCCTGATCGATCTCCCAGAACTGGTCGGCGATCGGATCGTACGCGAAGCCGCCGGCGTTGGTGGGCTCCTGATATGCCAGCAACGACGCGGCGCCGTTCGCGACGTCGACGGCGAGGAGGGCTCCATAACCGGCGACGAACCCGACGAGCTGGTCGCGGGTGGTGTCGTAGGCCATGCCGTCGTAGTTTCTGGGGGGCGTCCCGAGGAGGGTCGCGGCTCCGGTCGCCCTGTCCAGCTGGTAGAACCCGGGTTGGCTCCCGCGCGCGCTGCCATACAGGTTGCCAGTCCTCGGATCGAGGCCGAGCCCGAACATCTTGTCGACGCCGTGGATGCCCACCAGGCTGGCGGCCCCGGTGGCGATATCGACCGTGTAGAGTCCATTGCTGGCGCGCCCGTCGATCATCCACAGGGTGCCGGTCGCCGCCTCCCAGGCGAGCTCGCCGATATCGAAGCTCACGCCGAGCGGACCGACGTCCTCGAATTTCCGCGTCCGCAGGTCGAACCGGCGAAGCATGTCGTCCTCCTCGCGCACGGTGTAGAGGAACCGGCGCGTGCCCTCGATCTGGCAGGTTGCCGAGCAGCCGTCGCCGTTGACATGGCCGCCATCGTCGCACTCCTCGCCCGGACCGACCCTGCCGTTGCCGCAGGGGGACTCGGGGACGCACGCGCCGCTGATGCAACTCGACTCCGCGGTGGCCGGGTCGCCGTCGTCGCACGCCGTGTCGTCGGGCGCGTTCGGGTTCGTGCAGAGCCCCGTCCTGGGGTCGCACGCGCCCGCGACGTGGCACGCGTCCGGCGGCGCGCAGGTCACGCCGGCGCAGAGGCTCGGCTCGCAGCTGTAGACGACCGTGACGCGCGCGAACGCCCCGCCGAGCTCCGCGCTCCGGCTCAGCCCGTCGCAGCTCGGCGCGGAAATAGTCACGGAGTTCACCCCGCCGAGCACGTACGAGCTGAAGTTCACGTCGGGGAACGAGGCGAGCCCGTGTTCCGAGTCACAGGTGCACGATCCGACAGGGTCGAAGTCGCCAATCGCGGCGCCATTGAGCGACACGGCGCGGACGCCGGCCTCGAAGGAGCAGTCGATGCCGCTCTCGAGCGCGACGTCGACCCGGCGCACGGAGGAGAGCCCGCGCCCGAGATCGTGCCACTGGAACCCGTAGTCGCCGCACCCGTAGCGGTGGGTGTCCGTGTCATCGCAGCGCTCCTCCTGGTTGATGAGGCGGTCCGCATCGATGTCGTAGCTCGTCGCGCATTCCCCGTCGGGGAGCTGGATGGAGCCGTCGGGGCAGGTGCAGTCGCAGCGCTCGGCCGATACGTGGATGTAAAAGTACAGCCATGTCGACGCGCCGTGCACGTCGGTGGCCTTGACCTGAAGGGTGTAGACGCCCGGCGTGTCCGTCGAGAACGTGCCGACGGGACCAGGAAGGCCGAGGACCGGGGAGGACCCGCTCACCTTCGAGCCGATCTGCCAGGTGACCGAGATCGCGTCGCCATCGGGATCGTCTGCGTCCACGGTGATCGTGGCCGTCTCGCACAGGGTGATGAACTTGCTGGGCGCGATGTCGAGGCTCTTGATCTTTGGCGGGGAGTTCAGAGCGACCACCGCGTCGAGGAGGCCGTCGGTGTCCCCGCGGCACTGGGACACGAGCATGACTTCCCTCGTCCACTGCCCAGGGACATCCACCACCGTCTCGGCGGGAGCGCACTCTTCCGACGGCGAAGCGTCGTGCATCGGCGTCGCGCAGACGCGGTAATTGCCGCGAGGCAGCACGAACGTGCCCTCGGCGGCCGCGTGCGTCCCGGAGCCCGTGACGAGGTGGTCGTCGTAGGGCACGTCGCCGGCGAGAGGCACGTCGATGTCGAGGGCGCTGGTCGCCTCCGCGATCGCCGTGTCCCTGCAGGTGCTGCTGGCGCCGACGACCTTGTAGTGGACCGCCGTCACGTCGTGCCGATCGCCCCGGATCGCGAGGGCGGCACGGATAACCCCGGTCTCCGCATCGTCACCTCCGTCGATCCCCTGTTGGCCGCACGCCGGCAACGCGAGCGCGAGCGCGATGGCCGTCGATCCTTGCGCGAAGTCTCTTCGTCCCCTTGTCATCCTATCACCTTCCTGCGTTCTTCTCTTGGGTGGTGTGGTCTCGACGCTCGAGCGCCGGCGATCCGGAGATCGAGGTCGCTCGAGGATTTCGCCGTTCGTGCACGTCATTCCGGCGATGTCAGCGCGTGAGTCGCCTTCATCGTCGTCGTTCCCTGCATGGACAGGAGCCCCACCGAAACGTAAGTCCTTACGGGGACTGGGATGCTTGCAGGTCTGCTCGCATTCAACCTCGCGCACGTGCCATGGCCTGCGGCCGTGGATATGGGGCGGCGCGGTCGCCTCCCTCGATCCCGGGAAGCTCGTTCGCGGGCTGTGGCAGAATGCCTCTCCGGAGCCAGGGCGGGTGGCCAGCGGGGACGCGGCCGCGGCGCGCTCGATCCCTGCGCGCCCGTCCGCGAGCTGCGTCAAGCCTCAAGCTCGATGGAGTTCCATCCGTTCCGCATCGCGGCGCTCGAGGGGGCTGCCCCAGAGATCAAGCGGCCTCCCTGAGCGCTCACGAGCGCTCACGAGCGCGCGGCGCGCTCGTCCGCCGCGCCCAGCGCGCGGGACGCCCCTTCCCGGATCCCGCGGAGCACCGCCTCGACGTCCCGCTCCGCGCCCAGGGCGAGCCCCCGGTCCGCGAGCGCGCGCGCGGCGGCCGGGTCGCTCCCGGCGAGCGCCTGCTCCGCCGCGTGCAGGTAGAACTCCACCGCGAGCCGCGGCTCGCCGCCCCGCTCGAAGTGCTCGGCCAGCACCTTGGCGTCGTGCTCTCCCGCCTGCAGCAGCCACTCGGCGGCGAGCCGGTGCCCGAGCGCGCGATCGTGGTCCGGCAGCATCGCGTAGCAGCCGTCGCGGATGAGCGCGTGCCGGAACGCGTACTCCTCCTCGTCCGAGAAGCGGCTCTGCTCGCGGCGCTCGAGCAGCTCGCGCTGGAGCATCCAGGGCAGCCAGTCCACCGCGAGCGTCGACCCGCCGGCGTCGCCGAGCAGGGCGAGCGCCCCGGTCTTCCAGAACGCCTCGCCGAAGATGCTCGCCGCCCGCAGCAGCCGCCGCGCCTCCGCGGGGATGGCCTCGAGCCGCGCCTCGACCATGCCCAGGATCGTCTCCGGCAGCCTGTCCGCGCGCCCCTCCGCGACCGCCCGGATGAGCTCCTCCAGGTAGAAGGCGTTGCCGCTCGCGCGCTCGACGAGGCGCGCTACCTCGGAGGGCGGCAGCCCGTCGCCGAGCATCTGCCGCACGAGCTCCTCGGCCGCGCGGCGCGGCAGCGCGCCGAGCGTCATCTCGTGGACCTCGCTGCCCTCCCAGAGGACGGGGAAGACCTTCCGCACCTCGACCCGCGCCAGGTAGAGCACCGCGAAGGGCCTGTCGTGGAGCTCCCGGAGGGCCCGCGCGATGAGCTTGAGCGACGCCGCGTCGCCCCACTGGATGTCCTCGAGCACGAGCAGGTAGGGCCCCGCCGCGCACGCCGCCTCCATGAAGTCGAGGTAGGCGAGCGGGATCTGGTCGGCCATCAGGGCCGGGCTCTGCCGCGCCTCGAGGAACCTCGGATCCGCCTCGCCCGGGAACGGCGTGCCGACGATCTCGCCGAGGAACGCGGCGATCCGCGTCCTCTCGCCCGGCGTCAGCGCCTGGGCGCGGGCGACCAGCGAGAGGAGCCGCTCCCGCTGCGCCGGGGCGGGCTCGCCGCCGGTGATGCCGGCCGCGCCCCGGAGCGCGGAGCCGAGGAGCGAGAACGGCGAGCCCGCGCTCAGCGAGTCGCCGCGGCCGACCGCGACGGTGAGCTCGGGGTGCCGCTCCCGCAGGATCTCGATGAGCTCGTACCGCAGGCGGGATTTGCCGATCCCGGGCGGCCCGGTGATCAGGATGGCGCGGGGCTCGGGCCCGCCGAAGCTGTCCTCGAGGAGCTCGCGCAGGTTCCGGAGCTCCCTGTCGCGGCCGACGTAGGGGCTCGGCTTCCCGAGGAGCGTCCGCGCCGACCGGCCGACCTCGCGCTCATGCAGCAGGAAGAACGTGCCGTGCCGCGCCGGCTCGATCTCGAACCGCGCGTCGAGCAGCGCCCGCGTCACGTCGTCGATCCACACGGGGGCGGGCCTCCGCTCCGGGCGCGCGTCGCGCTCCGCGAGGGCGAGGAGCGCGGCCGCGCGGTCCATGACCGGGCCGACAGGGAGGCTGCCTGTATGCTCGGCGCGGCCGGTCGTGAGCACGACGGAGGCCTCCGGCACGAGCTCGACGAGCGTGAGGGCGCACCGCGCCGCGCGCGCGGCCTGCAGGGCGGCGTCGCCCACGCCGGCGATCGAGAGCACGATCGTCCCGTCGGCGAGCGCGTCCACGCGCGCCCCGAACGGCTGCGCGCTCGTGTAGAGCTTCCTCGTGAGGTCGCTCGGCTCCGCGGCGACGAGCGTGCTGGCCGCGCTGTCGCAGGCCGAGAAGCGCGGCTCCCGCGCGGCCACCAGCGAGAGCAGCCGGAGCTCGCACGCCGTGATCGCCTCGTACAGGACGGGGGGCGCGGCCAGGCCGCTCGTCGGATCGCGCTCGAGGGCGTCGAGCGCCTCGACGACGGCCGAGCCGTCACGCGGCCGCTGCTCCGGGTCCTTCGCGAGCATGCGGGCGACGAACTCGTCGAGCTCCTGCGGCAGCTCGGGCCGGAGGTTCCGCACGCGCGGCGGGTCTTCCATGAGGAGCTTCGCGAGCAGGGCCATCACGTGCTGGCCCTGGAACGCGGGCCTGCCCGTGAGGCACTCGAAGAGCACGGCGCCGAGCGAGAAGATGTCGGCCCGCGCGTCGAGGCGATCGCGCTCGCCGGTGGCCTGCTCCGGGGCCATGTAGCCCGGGGTCCCCATCACCGAGCCGGTCTGCGTGAGCGCGCCGATGGTGCGCTTCATCCGGGCGATGCCGAAATCGAGCACCTTGAGGCCGGTGACCTCGCCGCCGACGAGCAGCAGGTTGCTCGGCTTGACGTCGCGGTGGACGATGCCCCGCGCGTGCGCCGCCCCGAGCGCCTCGGCGGCCGCGCGGAGCAGGGCGAGGCTCTCCTCGAGGTCGAGCTTCTGCCGGGCGAGGCGCTGCGCCAGGCTCTCCCCTTCGAGCCATTCCATGGCGAGGTAGGGCACCCCGTCGGGGGTGATGCCGTGGGCCACGTGCCGGACGATCCGCGGGTGATCGAGCTCGGCGAGGATCCGCGCCTCGTGCTCGAAGCGGTGCGCGGCGCTCCGGTCGGGCTGGCCGAGGAGCTTGAGCGCGACCTGCGCCCCCGTGGCCCGATCGACGGCGCGGTAGACCGTCCCCATCCCACCGGAGGCCGCGACGCGCTCGAGCTGGAAGCGGCTGTCGATGACCTCTCCCGGGCGCATAAGGCGGAGGATGCACCGGCGTCGAGCCGTCTTCAACGGTCCGGCGGGCACCCGCCCGTCGGTGTGGGGCTATACGCTCGCGCGGCGCGCCAGGCGGTGAGTCGCGCTTCAGCTCTTCGGGATGCGCCATGTCACGCCGGCGCGGAAGAAGAGCACGTTCGGGATGCTCTGCCCGCCTCCGGGGATGGCATCGTCCTCGTCGTTCATCGGCTCGTAGCGACGGAACAGGCTGTGTCCCGCCTGGGCGGTGACCCACACCGACGAGAAGGCGCGCACGCCGAGCGTCACGCCCGCGGTCACGACCGAGTAGGCGACGTGATCGAGGCACTGCTCGGGCCGCGCCGCCCGCTCGTCCTGCTCGGTCGCCGGGTCGTCTGCCGGCTGGGCCGCGCACGGCCACGCCCCGGTGACGCGCGGGTCGCGCACGGCGTAGGCGTTCCCCGCCACGTCCGCGCGCAGGCCGACCTCGACGCGATCCGAGAACAGGAGCTTCGCCGACGCGAAGCCCGGCAGGAAGGCCTCGACGCGGAAGTGGGGGCTCGGCGTCCACTCGACGTACGCGGCCGGCAGCGGGAGGAACGAGCCGAAGCTGTACGACGCGAGCGCGCCGCCGCCGAGGACGAGCTTCTCCGAGAGCGTGCGGGTCACGAGCCCGAGCGCGCTGACGCGGACGAGCCCGCCGTCGAAGGCCTCGAAGTCGCCCGCGAGCCCCGGCGCGACGCGCAGCGAGAGCGACCAGTCGTGGGGCAGCAGCTGGACGAACAGCACCGGGACGTCGACGGCGTGGAAGGCCCGGAGCTCGTCGAAGCCGGGCGGGGCGCCGGCGTACGAGATCGCCTCGACGTGGTACGTCGCCCCCGGGATGAGGAACGTGCTCTCCCCGAGGGGGATCGGCGCGTTGGCGTTGAGCTCGTACGACGAGATCTGCGCCCGCACGGGGCGCGGGTCCTCGATCGCCGCGCCCGGCATGTACTGCGCGCTCAGGTCCACGAGATCGGGGAGCTGGGCCCACGCCGCGCCCGGCGCGAGGACCGCGACGACCGCGAGCAGCGGCGCCAGGGCGAGGAGCCGCGGGGGGCGCGCGCGGCGGCGCGATCGGCCTGCGCCTCGGCGCTCGTCCGTGGCGCGCGCGGCGGCGCGATCGGCGGGCCTCATCGCGCCACCCGCTCGTCGAGCCAGTCGAACAGCCGCGCCTGGGCGAGGAGCTGGTTGCCGCCCTGGCAGTGGACCTGCGACGCCGTGCCCGCGTCGAACACCATCATGTGCTTCGGGCACGTGAGCGCGCCGTAGAGGCGCGCCGACTCGCCTGGAGACGCGTCCTCGGCGCTGCCCTCCATGATCAGCGTCTCGCAGCGGATGCTCGCGACGCCAGAAGCGTTGTCGTACTTGCGGAGCTCGTCGATCACCTCGTGCGGCGTCGAGACGCCGTGCTTCCATGTCACGTCGTCGAAGTACCAGCGCGCGTCGGGCAGCACAACCGAGGCGGCGTCGATGGCGCGGTCGAAGGCCGCGGGGCCGCGCGCGTGCAGCTCGAGCAGGCCGGGCATCGACGCGAAGTGGCGCAGCATCGCGTCCCGCCAGCTGACGACGCCCGGGTTGGCGACGAGGGCGCGCAGGCGGCGCTCGCGCGAGGCCGCCCGCGGCGCGAGGTAGCCGCCGAACGAGAGGCCCATCAGGACGAGCTTGCCGGCGTCGAGCCGCTCGTCGCGCTCGGCGAAGTCGAGCACGCGCCCCACGGGGACCTCCCAGTCGGGCCGGAAGGGGTGCCCGTGGAGGCGCAGCGAGGCGCCCTGGCCCGGGCCGTGGAACGAGAGGACGTGGTAGCCCCGCTCGAGCGCGCCGTCGATGACCCACATGGTGTCCTCGGGCCACGCGTGGAGGCCCTGCTGCAGCACGATCGCGGGCGCGCGCGCCACCCCGGGCGCGTAGTGGACGCGGCCGTGGAGCACGCCGCTCTCGTAGGGGATCTCGACCTGCCGGGAGTCGTAGCCCCGCATGCGGAGCGCCCGGTCATGCAGGTCGAGCCCCGCGATCGTCGCCTCGACGAGGCGCGGGTCGGAGCGATCCGCGTAGCGCATCAGCCCGGCCCGGTAGTACGCGCCCGCGCGCAGGAAGTGCGACGCGGCGCTGCGCGCGTGGCCGCGGGCCTCCGCCTCCTCGCCGTAGCCCTGCACCCGCTTCGCGGTGGCCAGCCACTGCTCGAACCACGAGCGCTCGTCGCCCGGGCGGATGCGGATCGCCGTGTCGAGCACCTCGCCGACGTCGGTCAGCCCCATCGACGCGAGGCCGAGCCAGAACACGATCTGCGCGTCCATCACCGGCTGGCCGATGAACTTGAACCGGTGCCAGACGGGCGCCGCCTGGCCCTGCCCGAGCGTGTCGTCGCCGTGGAACCGGGCGGACGCGACCTCCTGATCGACCCCGCGGCGGCCCGACGCGAACCCGAGCGCCGCCGCGCCCCCCGCGACCGCCGTGTGGGCGAGAAACCTCCGCCGATCGAGCATCGGTGCACCTCCAGCGCCAGATAAAACAAGTGATTTAAACATATGTTTTAACAGTTGACGCCTGGTAGGCGCGTCGTCAAGGTGTGTTTCAAACAATCGTATGAACGACCGTGACCCCCTCGCCCCTGCGGACGATCTCGATCCACGGCAGCGGCTCGTCGTCGCGGCGATCGATCAGATCGAGAAGCACGGCATCGGGCAGCTGACGGTGCGGAAGCTCGCGGCGGCGGCCGGCGTCAACATCGCCGCGGTGAACTACTATTTCCGGTCGAAGGAGGCGCTCGTCGCGGCGGCGCTCGAGGGGTCGATCCGGAACATGCTGTCGGACAGCGACGATTTCCTCGCCCGGATGCCGGGCGATCCCCTGGAGGCGCTGAGCGGGCTGCTCGGCTACTACCTCGAGGGCGGGATGCGGTACCCGAACGTGGGCAGGGCGCTCCTGCACGACGCGTTTCACGCGGACGACTACAGCGGTCCTTTCCCGAAGCTCTTCGCGCCGGTGATGGAGCGCCTGCGCGATCTCGTCCGGGCGGCGGTGCCCGGGCTCGAGGAGCGGGCGGCGGCGCGCCGGGTGGTGGCGGCGCTCTCGGCGGTCTTCTTCCCGACGTTCTTCGCGGGGCTTTACGAGGGGCTGAACGCGCTCGGCTCGCCGGCCGACCGCCTCGTCTACGCGCGAGAGCTGGCGCGGCAGACGCTGGCGCCCGCCGCGGTCCCGGAGCCGGCGCCGCCCGCGCCCCGCGGCAGGCCGCAGAAGCGCGGATGACCCGCGGGGGGTCGCGGGAACCCGCTGGAGGAGCGGGCCGTCGGCGGCGGGGGTGTCCCGGCGGCGCGGGCGGGCGCGCGGGAGATCAGCAATCGAAGAAGCGGCGAAGCCCGGGGCGGATGACCTCCTCGATGGTCTCATCGAGCAACACCCGGGCTTTCAGGCCGCTGCACAGCCCGAGCTGCTCCCCGTGCGGCGGGGCGTCGTGGGCCGGCAGGTGCGCGTGCTCGTGCTCCACGAGGTGCCGGAACGCGACGGGCAGGTAGCGCTCGATCGCTCGCCGCTCCGCCGAGGAGAGCTCCGGCGCGACCTGCTCGAGGAGGCGCCAGCCGAAGCGGGCGTGCCCGACCTCGTCGGCGTAGATGCGCGTCAGCAGATCGAGCAGCGGCCCGGGCGGCATCTCCAGCCGCTCCGCGCCGATGAGGGCCACGGCCACCGTCTCGCTCATGCAGCAGATGTGGATCACGTTGCGGAGCGCGGCCGCGCGGGGGGGCGCGTCGCGGTGCAGGGGGAACTCCGGGCGCTCCGGGACGCTCGCGGTCGCCGTCCCGCCGAGGGCCTCGACCACGGCGCCGCAGAGGATCCCGTGGCGGCGCTCCTCGTCGGCGAAGCCCCGGCACGCCTCGGCGAGCTCCGGCGGGAAGCTCGCCGAGGCGAGCTGGCTCGCGAGCGCCTCGAACACGGCCGACGACGTGTGTTCGTTCACCATGCGCGCGTGCCAGGTGCCGATCGCCGACGGGAACAGCGCCGCGGGATACCCGCTCACGTCGAAGGCGCGCGCGCGCGCCTCGCCGCGGAGATCGAGCGTCGCGGCGTTCATGCGACCTCCGACGGGGCATCATAGGCGTCGAGCGCCGGCGGGACCGGGGGGCCCCAGGGCGTGCAGAGCGTCCGCGTATAGAGCTCCGCCTCGGGAGCGACGACGTCGCCGAAACAGCAGCCGTGCCGGACGGGCTCGGCCTCTCTGTAGGAGATCGCGTCGGCGTCCACGCCCACGATCAGCGCCGTGCAGCAGTTCACGAAGGAGACGTCTCCAGCGAGGGCCGCCCACTGCTCCTCGGAGATCCCCGTTCCGGGGGCAGGCGCGCGCTGCGCCGTGTAGTCGACGCAGCAGTCGAGCTCCGCGCGAGGGCGAGCCGCCGTGTCGTCGAGGCTCACCTGCTCGGCGCACGCGAGCCCGGTCGGCGTGGGCGGCGCGCCGCCCGCGCCGGCGGCGCCGCCGGCGCCACCCGCGCCGCCCGCGCCGCCCTCATCGGGCGTCGGAATGACCCCGCTCCCCGTCGAAGGTTCCCCACCGCCGCCGGTCGTCGCGCCGACTCCGGTCGTCGCGCCGACTCCGGCCGTCACGCCGACTCCGGCCGTCGCCCCGCCGCCGGCCGGAGCCGGGGCGTCCGGCTCCTCCGCCGGGATCTCCTCGTCGGGATCCAGCGGAGACGACTGCCCGCCAGAGACGTAACGTCCGCTGCAGCCCGCCAGGGCGCCACAGGCCAGCGCTCCCAGCGCGACCCTCGCTGCTGCACGCAATGCTGCCCGTCTCGTCTCCTCACGCATAAGCTCTCCTCCAGTAAAATAGGCTGTTTGCCGCACGGCGCGGCGCGGGCCGAGCACTCGGCCCATGTGGACCAGTGTAGGCGCGCGGCACAGCGAAGAGAATCTGCATTTTCCGCACACCATTGAACCGAAATTCAGAACAATGGCGCCCGGTCACTCGACCGGTCCGCAGGCGATCGCCTTCATCCTCGCCCGCGCCTGCTCGGCGGTCACCGAGCGCGGGCTGGCGTTCCCCCAGCGCGCGATCACGCTCGCGTAGGCGTCGCACGCGCCGGAGATCTCGCCCATCTGCTCGAGGGCCTGGCCGAGAAACCAGAACGAGCGGACGTACCTCACGGGCCAGCCCAGCATATCGCACGTCGTGACCGCCTTGCGAAGCGTGGGGATCGCATGGAGAGGCATGCCCGCGAGGTAAAAGACCGCGCCGACGTCCGCCTGGACCTCTTGCCCGACTTGATTGCTCATCAGCGCGGTCAGCGGCAGCACCGGGACGGCCTCCGCCGCCTCCTCGGGGTGCTCGATCCACCGCGCGTAGGCCTGCACCACGGCAGAGCGCGCAGGGTCGGCCGCCCCCTGCACGCGGGGCCGCGACAGGAGCTCGGCCACCTTCTCCTGGAACTCGGCCCTGGTGATGAGGCCGGCATGCAGCATGACCCGCAAGAGGTCCGGCGAGCCGCCGGCGCAGGCGCTATAATTGTCAAGACACGTCTTGGCGATGTCCGCCGCCTCGCGCCTGCGATCGGTCTCGAGGCAGACATCGATGAGCGCGCGGACGACATCGGCGTGCCCCGTGGACTCCGCGCTGATGTACATGCGCGCCTGCCGTAGCTGTCCCTCGGCCTGCGAGAAATTGCCCAGGATCGCGTTCAGGTTCGACTCGTCGAGCAGCGCGGTGAAGCGCCGCTCCTTGTGCGGCAGCGAGACCCGGCTCTGCCGCATCGCCTCGCGGACCGCGTCGAGAGAGCGCCCCTGCGCATAGCTCGACCACGCAAGCCTGCGAAAGATCAGCCGGCTCCTTCCGCTCGTCATGGGCCGCGTGAGCCACAGGTCCTCCTCGACGTCCGCGCAGCGGCCGAGCGCGCTGTGGTGCTCGCTCCGGATCTCGTAACAGCTGGCCGCCGTGGGCGAGATCGCGAGGCACCGGTCGATGGCGGCAGCGGAGTCGTTGAAGCTCCCGAGCTGCCACAACGACTGCGCCAGCGTGGCCCATCCCTGCGCGTACTCGGGGTCGATCCCGATGACCCGCCTCGCCGCAGCGACGCTCGTATGGACGTCCGATCGCAGCGCGCAGCGCGCGAGGAGGGCCAGCAGCTCCGCGTCGCGATCATACGGGTGCTGCGCCGTGAGCGCGGTCAGCCGCTCCGCGCAGCGCGCCGTATCCGCGGGGTCGCGGCCGAGCGCGGGCTCCATGGCCGCAAGGAGCGCTCGATCGCGGGGGTCGAGCGCGGCGCTCAGCTCCTCTGCGCGCCGATAGTGATCCCGAGCTTCGGTGAGCTCCGGCGCGTAGATCGCGAGGCGAAGGTGCGCATCGGCAAAGGAGTCATCGATGGAGATCGCCTGCCGCAGGCCGTCCACCGCCTTGCCCTCGTTGGCACCGCGAGCGGCCTGGAGCGCCGCGCTGTACAGGGCGAGCGCCGAAGTAGAGCTGGAGCGCGGCCCGGGAACGGTGGTCGCCGCGACCGGACGAGGCCCTCCGCGCAGCGCGAGCGCCCCAGCGATGACGGCCGCGAGCGCCATGGCGAGGCCGATCTTCCAGGCCGCCCGCAGGCCAAGGCGTCTTCCGGTCGAGCGGAGCTCATCGCGGCGCGCCGCGGCGCCGAGGCGCTCGGTCGCGGCCAGGGGGTCCACCACGTCTCCATCCGCCGCCTCGCCGCCCGGCGCCCTGGGCGGCTCGGAGATGCTTAATGCGGGCGGCTCCAGCGCGCCGAAGCTCGGCGCCGCGCCCTGCGCGAACGGCGCGAGCGCGCGAGCGACCTCGCCCAGGTCGGAGAGCCGAGCCTGGCGGTCCGTCGACAGCAACCGGCCGACCACCCTGGCGAGCTCCCGGGGCACGTCGGGCGCGACCTTCTCCAGCGGGGGAATCGCGCCTGTCACGATGATCTTGAACACCTGGCCGGCGTTGTCGGCCCGGGTCGGGAGCACGCCCGAGAGGCATTCGTAAAGAATGAGGCCGAGCGACCAGTTGTCGGTACGGTGATCGATCTGTCGGTCTCCGAACGTCTGCTCCGGGGACATGTAGCAGGGCGTGCCAAGCCTCGTCCCGCTCTCGGTGAGCCCCGTTGTCTGGGCGTCCTGTCCGCTCGTGGCCGTCAGCTTCGCGATGCCGAAGTCGAGGACCTTGACCCGCTCGCTCGATCCGTCGACAAGGAAGATGTTCTCCGGCTTCAGGTCGCGGTGGACGATGCCCAGCGCGTGCGCCGTCCCGACGGCGGAGATGACCGGCAGGAAGATGGAGGCTACCTCGCCGAGGGGCAGCCTCGGCTCGCGACGCAGCCTGCTCGCGAGCGACTCGCCGGACAGGAGCTCCATGACCATCACGGGCGCCCCGCTCTCGATCTCGAGGTCGTGAACCTCGACGACGTTGGGGTGGCGGACGCTGCTCGCGAGCTTCGCCTCGCGCATCAGGCGCATGCCAACCGCGCCGCGCACGGCCCCGCCCTTCACGAACTTGAGCGCGAACGGCTTGCCAGTCAGCGTGTGGCTCGCGGCCCAGATCACGCCCATGCCCCCTTCACCGAGCAGCCGATCGAGCCGGTACCGGCCGGCGACGACGGCGCCTGGACGCCACGTAGGCCGTGCGCGCTCGTCGCCCTCGCCGCGCTCGTCGCCCTCGCCGCGCTCGTCGCGCTCGCCGCGCTCGTCGCCCTCACCCGGCGGAGCGTCTTTTCCCGCAGCGGGTTGGGTCGCCTCGAGGCCCTGCGTCAGGTCCGCTCTCGATGCGATACGCACGACACCCTACACTACCCGACCGGCCCCCCCTGTCCAGATCGGAAACGAACGCGCCCGACGTGCTGTCCGCTCGACAGGAAGGCGGTAAAGCGAGGACACGTTTGCAAGTGCAAGGATCTTCCCACATCCCTGCAAATATCTTTGGGCAGCGAACAGCACCACAATGCGCTCGACGGCAAATCGCCCCCGCCCTTCTCGTTTTCTCGTTCAATTTGCCCGCTGAAGAGGGCTGCAAGTGAGGGAATTTCTCCGTCTCTCCACAGCTCATCGCGTGTGCGTCCCGATCCATCCGCTCGCTCCACGGCTGCCGAGCCATGACGCCGTGGCTCCAAGGACATCGGCTCACCAGATAGCGTGGTCGACCAAAGAGACGCAGCGCTCTCTGAAGCTCAGTATCCCGGCTCTCCGCCTCCGGATCGGTACGCCCCCGGCGGGACCCCGACCTCCCGGCGAAACGCGACGTTGAAGGCCGCCTCGTCCTGGTACCCCACGGACGACGCCACCTCGGCGAGCGCGAGCCCGGGGCGCTCTCGCAGCGTCTCCTTCGCGAGCTCCATGCGCCAGCGCGTCAGGTGACGGAGCGGGCCCTCTCCCACGTGCTCGCGGAAGGCGAGCGCGAAGCCCGAGCGGCTCATGCCGGCCTCCCGCGCGAGCGAGGCCACGGTCCACGCGCGGGCCGGGGCCTTGTAGAGCGCGTCCAGGGCGCGGGCGACGCGCTCGTCCGCGAGCGCCGCGCGGAAGGAGCCAGGAGGCGCGGGGCGCTCGAGCTCCGCGCGGATGGCCTGCAGGAGGAGCAGCTCCGCGAAGCGAGCGGCCATGACCGGCGCGCCCGGCCGCCGACCGCTCACCTCGTCGCGGATGCCATCCAGGAGCCGGCCGAGGCCGGGCACCGGCTCACCGGCCCCGCCGTCGAGGAGCACCACGGAGGGCAGCGCGCGGAGCAGCAGCGACCGCCCGGCGCCCGCGACGTGCATGGCGGCGCAGAGCACCACCGTCCTCGCGCCGTCGCCGCCCAGCCGGCGCCGCACCGTCTGCGCGCCCGGCCGAGGCGGCGAGAGCCAGCGCTCCTCATCGACGACGGCCGCCCCCGGCCGGTGCCTCAGGCAATGGGGGACGCCGTGCGGCATGAGCAGCAGATCGCCCTGGCCGACGCGGATCTCTCGGCCGCCGAGCTCCAGCCACATCTCGCCTTCGAGGAGGTGGTGGAGCAGGACGATCTCTCGGGGACCGATACGGGCCCCCCAAGGCGCGCCGAGCTCGACGCGGCCGAAGAGGCTGGTCTCGATGCGCACGTGGCGGAGCAGCGCTGTCAGGACATCGGGCATTGGACGATCACAAAAGAGCGCTGGACGCTATCACATGGAGGGTCCCCCGGTCCGTCGCCATGGTTCCGCCACCGAGTCACGAGGAGGCAACCATGGACGTTTTCATCACCGGCGCGAGCGGCTTCATCGGATCTGCGGTCGCCCGCGCCCTTGTCGCGCGCGGCCACCGGGTGCGCGGGCTCGCGCGCAGCGACGCGTCGGCGGCGAAGGTGCGGGCCGCTGGCGCGGAGCCGATCCGGGGGAATCTGTCGCAGGTCGACGTGCTCGCGCGCGCGGCGGCGGCCGGCGACGGGGTTGTGCACACCGCGGCGACGACAGGAGAGGATCGCCCGGCCACCGACGAGGCGGCGGTCACGGCCATGCTCTCGGCCATGAGCGGCGGCGTCTTCATCACGACGACCGGGGCGCCGCGCGCGCGCTCCTCGCGGGTGCCCGTGCCGGAGGAGGAGAGCGTCAACCCCGGCGGAGCGCTCGAGTGGCTCGTGGCGGCCGAGTCGCGCGTGCTCGGCGCGAAGGGCGTCCGCGGCCTGGTCGTGCGGCCGCCCATCGTCTATGGCGACGGCGGAGGTCCTGTGGCGGGCCTGGTGCAGGGCGCGCGCGCCGCGGGGGTCGCACGTTATATCGACGATGGCGAGAACCGCTGGTCCACCGTCCACGTGCGGGATCTGGCGGTGGCCTACGCGATGCTGCTGGAGTCGGACGCGAGGGGCGTGTTCCACGCCGCCGAGGCGTCGCCCGAGCCCATGGCGGCGCTCTTCGCCGCGATAGGCGACGCCGCCGGCGTCCCCGTGGGCTCGTGGAGCCTCACGGAAGCCCTCGCTGCACACGGCCCCATCGCCGGCTTCCTGGCCATGGACGCCGCCCTCGACGCGACGAGGCTGCGCGGCCTGGGCTGGTCGCCGGAGGTCGGAGAGGCGCTCGGAGGCATCTGCGGCGCCCTGCGCGACCCCGCGCAGGGATACCGCGCGCCATGAGCCGCGCCGCAGGCTTCAGGGCAAAGCGCCGTCGCGCGCGGCGCTCGCCGCCTCCGCTCCTCGCTTGTTGTCGAGGGCGAGCAGCACGAGATAAGAAAAGGCACAGACGACGAGGCTCCCGAACACGAGCATCGGCAGCGAGTACGCCAGTTGCTCCAGGCCCACCCCCTCGATCAGCTTGCCGGTGAGGGCCGGGAGGACCATGCCGCCGAGGCTGTCGCCGACCAGCACGAGCCCTGTCACGAGCGCCGTCATGGGCACGATCTGCCCCGTGAGCGTGAAGCCGCTGGGCCAGAGCGGCGCCATGAAGAGCCCGAGCCCGAGCGCGACAACCCACAGGAGCGCGCTCGAGGGCGGCAGGAGCAGCATCATCGCGGACAGCACGAGACAGCCGCCCAGCCCCACAGGGATGACCTGGCGCGGCGTGAAGCGGATCGCCACAGGGATCGAGAGCAGCCTCCCGATCGTGAACGAGAGCCAGAACCCCGAGGTGAGGTACGCGGCCCCGGTCGCCGAGACGACGCCCAGCGTGAGGGCATAGGTGTAGATCCAGCTCCCGAACGAGATCTCCCCGCCGACGTAGGCGAACAGGTACAGCACCGCGACGAGCACCGGAAGGAGGGGCAACGCGCGATCCGCGCCCTTCGCCGCGGCGTCCTTCCCGGCCTTTTCCTGAGGCTCGGGACAGTGTCGCATCGAGAGCACGCCCAGGGCGACGAGCGCCGAGAAGGCGGCCACGGCCCAGTACGCCGCGTGGTAACCGCCCCAGGCGCCCGGGACGCGCGCGACAAGGAGCGGCGACACGAACGCGCCCAGCCCGAAGCAGAAGTGAAGCCCGTTCATGTAAGGGCTGACCTTCTCCCCGTGCGTCCAGAGGAGCAGCGCGTTCGCGCCCGTGTTGACGAGCCCCTCCGCGAGCCCCCGGCAGAACGCCACGACCACGAGCAGCCATAACCACGGGACGGCCGGGATGACAGCGAGGCACGCCGCGGCGATCAGGTGCGCTCCCCCGAGCAGGGTGTGCCCGTGCACGCGATCGAACAGCTTGCCTCCCCAGAGCGTACCGAGCGTGTAACCGACCCCCCCGCCGAGGAACAGCGAGCCCATGTCCCCGACGCTGGAGCCCGTCTGCCGCGCCAGGTCCGGCAGGGTCGGCCCGGTGATCGCCGTGATGAGGCCCAGGCAGATGAAGAGCCCGTAGTAGCCGGCCGTCTGGCGCAGCGCCCTGTCGCTCCACCGGCTCGAGACCGGACGCTCCTCCACGGCTGCAGTGCTCATCACTTCGCTCCTTTTACCCGATGCGGGGACTCATGTGCCGGCCCCGGCGCGGCAGGGGATCCGGGGAGATCGTCTGCGCGCGAGGCGCTGGCCGCGCGCTCCCGCTCGTGCTCGATGCGCCACGACTCGAAGGCCAGCGCCTGGAGCGCGGAGAGGACGAGGACGGAGACGTCGGTGTTGACGTAGAGCCAGATGAACCCGAGCCCGAGGCCGCGCACGAGCAGGGCCACCGCCGCCCCGACGGCGACGTTGCCGCCCCAGAACAGGAGGCACACGCCCACGCAGCGGATCGCGCGCCGGAGCGCGGGCGGGAGGAGCCCGGCGCGCATCCCCCGGCGGCGCCCCGCCGCATAGACAGCGCAGGACGTGGCGGCGACGACGCCCAGGATGTAGAGCGTGTCGGGCACCGCTACACCTCCCCGCGGAGCCGCGACAGCGCGCGCGCCGCGAGCTCCTGGAGCAGCCGGCCGATCGCCGAGAGGCGCTCCCCCGGGGTGTTCGACGCCGGCGACCCCTCCGGGACGGGCGCGGCGAGGACCTCGAAGCCCGCGCGCTCGAAGAGCCGGCGCGCGCGCGCGATGCGGTGCGCGCCGGTGACGAGCAGGATCCTCCTTGCGCCCCTCGGCAGCAGGAGCTCCGCGCTGCGCTGGGCTTCCACCGCGGTCGTCAGCCCGCGCGGCTCCGTGAGCAGGGCCGACGCGGGGACGCCGAGGCCCTGCGCGAGGCGGGCGCGCGACTCGGCCTCGCTGGCCGGCCCGTTGCGGCTGCCGAGCATCAGCACGAGCGGCGCTCGCCCCTCACGGTACAGCGCGACGGCCTCGACGGCGCGCCGGAGCGAATCCTCCGGGAGCCGCCCGTCGGGATCGACGTCCGCGCCGAGGGCGACCACGGCGTCGGCCTGCCCAGCGTCGGCCGCCGACGCCATCCAGCGATCGAGCGGCGCGGCGGCCGGGGTGAACGCGGCGACGGCGAAGGCCATGAGCCCGATCACGCCGGCCGCGGTGCTCACGCGGTCCCACGCTCCTTCCCTGCGCATGGCGTCGGATCCCAGGAAGAGCCCCTACGTGGCGCCCAGGAGCGCGGGCCTCGAGGAGCGCGCGGACAGCCGCCGCGCCTCCAGCTCCTCCGCGACGCCGTGGATGGCGGCCTCGACGCGCTCGAGCGTCTCCTCGCTCATCCGGCCGTGCAGGGGCAAGCAGACCTGGCCCGCGCAGAGCCGGTCCGTGTTCGGGAGGGCGGCGCCCGCGGGGAAGCAGTCCAGCGCGTGCAGGGGCGGGTAGAAGTACCGGCGCGCCTCGACGCCGCGCCGCGCGAAGGCCGCGATGACGTCGTCGATCGGGGCGTCGATCAGCCCGACGCCGAGGTTCTGCCCGTTGGGGTTCACGCCCGGCGGGATGCGCTGGGTGCGGTACAGCTGCGGGTGCCGGGACAGGGCCGCGCGCAGCCGCTCGAGGTACGTCCGCCTGCGGGCCAGCGCCTCCGGGAGCCGGCGGAGCGACGAGAGCGCCAGGGCGGCGCGCAGCTCGTCCAGCTTGGCGTTCATCCCCGGGACCGACGCCGAGAGCGGCTGCGCGAGCCCGTGGTTGCGCAGCCGGCGCATCGCCGCGCTCACCTCGCGGTCCGGGGAGACGACAACGCCGCCCTCCGCGGCCACGAGGACCTTGGTGGCGTGCAGCGAGTACGTCGTCGCGGTGAGGAGCGCCTCGGCCTCCCGGCTCGCGGTCTCGGTGCCCATGCCGTGCGCGTTGTCGTAGATCACGGCCGCGCCCGCGCCGCGGGCCTCGCGCGCGATGGCGGCCAGATCGGGCGGGACGCCGAACACGTTGACCGGGAGGACCAGCGTCGCGCCGTGCTCCGCGAGCAGGCGGCGCAGGTGCCCCGGATCCAGCGTCCAGGTCTCCGGGTCGATGTCGCAGAAGACCGGCTCGAAGCCGGCGTGCACCGCGGCGTTGAGCGTCGCGATGAAGGTGAAGGCCGGCAGGATCGCCTTGCCCCGCCGCACCGCCGCGGCCTCGATGGCGAGGCTGATCGCGACGGCGCCGTTCGAGACGGCCACGGCCTCCTCGACGCCGAGGAACGCCGCGATCGCCCGCTCGAAGCCCTCGGCGAGCGGGCCGGTGTTGCTCAGCCGCCCCGAGCGCAGGACGTCGGCGATCTGCGCCGCGATCGCGTCCGGCTCGTCCACCTGCGGCGAGACCATGGGGATGAAGGGTCGCTGGTCGCTCATGCTTGTCTCTCCGGGCGAAGGCGCTGGTGGACGACGCGGCCGATGAACTCCGGGATGCCGAGCAGGTACCGCCGCCAGAGCCGCCGCGGCTCGACCGCCAGGCGGTAGAGCCACTGGACGTGGCTCCGGCGCACCCACTCGGGCGGGTACGCGACGGCGCCCGCCACCTGATCCAGCAGCCCCCCCATACACCAGGTGGCGCGCACCTGGAGCGCCGCGAGGTGCTGGCTCACCCAGAGCTCCTGCTTGGGCGGGCCGAGGCCGACGATGAGCAACGCGGCGCCCGACCCGTTGATCTGCCGGACCACCGCCGCCTCCTCGTCGGGGGCGAAGTACCCGTGGTGAACGCCGGCGATCCGGAGCCCCGGGCGCTCCGCGACGAGGCGGCGCGCGACCTCGTCGGCGATCCCGGGCGCGCCGCCGAGCAGGAAGACCGAGGCCCCGCGCTCGGCGCAGAGGTCGACGATCCGGCCCAGCTCGATCGGGCCCACGTTGATCCGCTCCGGGCACGGCCCGCCCAGCAGGTGCGCCGCCCAGACCACCCCGATGCCGTCGGCGTACACGACGTCGGCCTGCGAGACCGACGCGCGGTACGGCGACTCGCGCGCCGCCAGCGTGGCGCAGTAGGCGTTGACGTAGGTGTAGTAGTCGGGCCTTTCGCGCTCCGCCCGCAAGGCCTCGTCCAGGCGGCGCAGCAGCTGCTCGAAGGAGAGCCGCGTGACGGGGACGCCGAGGACGTCGACCCGGGGCGCGATCGAGTGCGGAGCGACGGTCATGCGTCGCCCCTGGCCGGCGCCACCTTGTCCTGCGCGCTGATGAACGCGCGAGGATCGCTGACCGGCTCGCGATCGAGGACGGGCCGCGCCTCGTCGGTGCCGAACATCGCGACGTAGTCGCCGTGGAACCCGTCGCAGATGTCGCGGAGCGCGCAGCGCTGGCACCCCGCGCCCTTCTGGTAGCCGTTGTGCTCGACGCGGTTCAGCGCGTCGTGGCGGTAGGCCGCGTCGCGATCCCCGCGGCGGCGGAAGAGCTGGTAGGACAGCCCTTCCAGCTTCCTCATCACGGGGCCGAGCCGCGGGTCCGTGTCGGCGCGCAGCATCCGGCCCCGCAGGTCGATCGCGTCCGCCAGACGGAGGAGGGGCTGCCGGAGCCGGCCGAGGCGCGGCCGCGCGCCGAGCGGGACGGGCGGCGACACCGCGCCGGCCCGCATCCGCTGCGGGCCCTTGTTGGTCCAGGTCCAGCTCGCGAAATCCCACTCGTGCGGGTCGTACGAGAGCTGCTGGTAGTTGTACACCGACGGCCAGTGGCGCTCGGGGACGATGCAGTGGGGCAGGTACCGGACGTTCGCCTCCACGCCCGCCTGCGCGAGCACGTCCAGGGCCTCGTCGAGCGGGCCCCGCAGATCGCCATAACGAGGCACGTTCTCCGCGGTGCGGGCGCCCTCCTTGCGCTGATCCGCGAACGGGTTGAAGGCGAGGAAGTTGACGGCGCGCGCCCCCAGCTCCACCGAGAGCTTCGCGATCGCCGGGAGCTGCGGCACCGCGAGCTTCGACATCACGCAGTTCACGCGGAACGGCACGTCGAGCGCGATGAGGTGGTTCAGCGCGCGCATCTGGCGCACGTGCGCGCCGCTCACGCCCACGGCCACGTCGTGCGCCTTGCCGAGCCCCTGGACGCTGACAAGGAAGTCGGCGACGCCGGAGTCCTTGAACTGCTGCGCCTTGTCGCGCTTGTCGAGCACCAGCGCGTTCGTGATGAGCGTCGGCGCGAGGCCGATCCCGGCGCAGTACCGGATCAGCGCGTGGATGTCGCGCCAGATGGTCGGCTCGCCGCCCTGGATGTCGATCGCGTCGTTCCCGTAGAACTCGACGAGGGTCCGGCAGATCTCCTGCGCCTTCTCCAGCGACATGAACGGGTGCTCGGGGTGCTCCTTGTCCTCGATCCGGTCGAGGAAGTAGCAGAAGTGGCAGCGCAGGTTGCACGTCTGCCCGAGCCACAGCACGCCGCGGCGCGTGAGCTCCCGGGTCCGGCCGTGGGGCCGCGGCGCGGCGGCCGGGCGCTCGGCCGGCACCGAAAGGGCGCGGGCTCGCTCGAGCAGGATCTCCGGCGGCTCGATGTCCGCCGAGATCAGCGACTCCTTCCGCCTGAGCTGCACCAACGAAACGTTGCCATCCGTGCTGGTCTTCACGTGGTCCTCTCCTGACTTGGATCCTTCACGCGCGGCGCGGCGCCCCGCCGCTCCACGTGACCGCCGACGGGAAGTTGAACCGCACCGCGATCGGGGCGATAGGGGAGCGGCATGCGCGCGCGGCGACCTCCGGTGAAGGATCTCCTCCATCCATGACGTCGTCGGCGCTCCGCGAGGACGCCCCGCCGCCGGCGAGGCGAAGCGTCTCGGGCAGCATGGCGCTGAAGACCGCGAGCGATCTCGTCTCGCGCGGCGTCCGCATGCTCCTCGCCGTCGTCGCCGCGCGGCACCTGGGGCCCGCGGGCTTCGGCGACTACAGCTACGCCTTCGCCGTGGGCTTCCTGCTCGGCGAGCTCGCGGACCTCGGCCTTCACCTGTTCATCGCGCGCGAGGTCGCCCGCGATCCCGGCGCTCCCATCGGCCCGCTCGTGCGCCTCAAGCTCGCCGTGACGCTGGCCGCCGGCGCCGTCGGCCTCGTGGTCGGCCTCGTCGCGGGCGCGGCCTCGCCGCGCCGGACGCTCGTGTGGCTGCTGACGGCCGCGTGGCTCATGGCCTCGTTCGTCGAGATGCTCAACCAGGTGTTCCGCGGGCACCAGCGGATGGAGCGCGAGGTGCTGGTGGCGATCACCATGGCGGTCACGTCCTTCGGCCTGGGGACGGGCGCGCTGCTCTCGGGGCTCGGCGCGCTCGGCCTGGCGTGGGCCCTCGTCGCGGGCCACCTGGTCGCCCTCGCGCTGGCCCTGGCCCTCGCCGCCCAGCTCCTCGAGCGCCGGCAGTGGTCCAGCGAGGGCGCGGCGCTGCCGCAGGGCTTCCTCCGCGAGGCCGGGCCGCTCGCGGTGGTGATGCTCGCCAGCCCCCTCTACTTCCAGCTCGATCTCCTGATGCTGGGCTGGATGAGCACCCCCCACGCGGTCGGCGACATGAGCGCGGTCCAGCGCATGATCGGCGGCGCCATGATCCTGCCGGGCGTCGTGCGCGCGGCGGTCTTCCCCGCCTTCGTCGCCAGCCGCTCCGCGAGCGCCCGCAGGCGCCTCGCCACGCTCACCTTCGTCGGGCTCATGGCCGCGGGCGCGCTCATGAGCGCCGTTGTGTGGTGGATGGGCGGGCCGCTCGTCCGGCTCGTGTTCGGCCCCGACTACGCGAGCGCCGTGCTGCCGCTGCAGCTCCTGACCACGGCGCTCGTGTGGATGGTGCCGGAGCTCGCCATCGGCCCGATGCTCTTCGCCGCGGGCCAGCAGCGCCCCTACGCGGCCCTCTGGACGGCCACCGTGCTCCTCATCGCGGCCGGGGACCTGTGGGCGGTGCCCGCGCACGGCGCCGCCGGCGCGGCCGCGGTGAAGCTCGTCGTCACGCTCGGCCTCGTGGCCGGCGAGGTGATCGTCCTCTTTCGCGTCAGGGACCACCTCGGGGCCTCCTGAGCGGCCGGGGAGCGGTCCTCTCACGGCCACGGCGTCGTCGATCGCCCGGCGCACGGCGTCAGTAGCTCCCCACGCCGAAGAGCATGCGCAGCGGCGTGATCGCCATGATCTTCAGGTCGCCCCAGAAGCTGGCGTTGGTCAGGTAGTAGATGTCGAGGATGACGCTCTGGTCGAAGGTCACCTGGTTGCGCGCCACGACCTGCCACAGGCCGGTGATCCCGGGCCGGCCCTCGGTCCGGAGGCGGTGCCACGGCTTGAGCGCGTCGAACTCCGCCGTCGGGTAGGGCCTCGGCCCCACGAGGGCCATGTCGCCCGTGAGGACGTGCAGGAGCTGGGGGATCTCGTCGAGGCACAGCCAGCGCAGGACGCCGCCGAGCCGCGTGACGCGCGGATCCCTCGGGTCCTTGGGGATGACGACCCCGTCGTCGCGCACGAAGCCGGGGATCTCGCCGCGGATGACCGAGAGCCGCGCGGCGTCGCCCCGGTCCTCGCCGTCCCGGCGCTGCGTCCGCATCGTCCGGTACTTGAAGAACCGGAACGGCTTCCCGCGCAGCCCTGCGCGCGGGGCGATGTGGAACGGCCCGCCCGGGGACTCGAGGTGGATCAGCAGCGCGATCGTCAGCCACAGCGGCGCGCCCCCGAGCAGCACCGACAGGGCCACGAGCCGCTCGACGGCCCGGGTGGCCGCGGCGTCGAGGCCGCCCCGCTCGCCCGAGCCGAACCGGACCACCGGGAGCCCCTCCGCCGTCCGCTCCGACAGGCCGAGGCGCGCCGCGAGCCACTCGAGGTCCCGCGAGGCGATCGCGACCGCCTGCGCCCGCCCGCGCGCCTGCCGCAGCACCTCCCCCACGGCGTCGAGGCCCTCGACGACGACGGGCGCGCCCGGATCGAGCGGAGCAGGCGGCGCGGTTGCACCTCGAGGGAAGGACGTCGTTGCACAGGTCAAGAAAACCTCCTGGTGGTCTCCGGTCCGGCGTCGCGGCGGCTCCCCCGCCCTGCCGTCTCGCCTCAGCCCTCTCTCAGCTGCTCCCCGAACGCCCGGCGCGTCCGCCACCGCGCCCACGCCGGAAAGAGCTCTCCCACCACGCTGCGGAGGCGGAGCCGCAGCGGAGCGCCGCCCTGCGCCCGCGGCGCGCGCCAGAGCGCGGCCACGCTCTCGGCGACCCGCTCCACCGGGACGCCGCCGTCGTGCGGCCGGGACACCGAGCCCCGGCGCCGCCGCTCGTCCTCGTGCAGGCCCGTGTCCACCCACCCGGGGTGCACCTGGGAGACCCGGATCCCCCGGGGCGCGAGCTCGAGCTCGAGCGCGTCGCTCAGCCCGCGGACGGCGAACTTCGTGGCGCAGTAGACGCTCTTCATGGGCACGGCGCGGAACGAGACCTCGGAGCCGACGTTGATGATGTGGCCGCCGCCGCCCCCCATCACCTGCGCCGCGTGCCGGCATCCCAGGATCACGCCGAGGAGGTTGGTGCGGACGATCGCCTCGACCTCCTCGAGCGCCATCTCGTCGAGGCGCCCGTAGCCCTCCCGGGCGGCGTTGTTGACGACGACGTCGATCCCGCCGAGGAACGCGCGCGCCGCGCCGAAGAAGGCGCGCTGGGAGGCGTCGTCGCCGACGTCCACCGCGCCCGTGCCGAGCCGGCCAGCGCCCTCGGGCGCGGCGCTCTGCTCTAGCGCGAGCAGCGCGCGCTCGTCCCGCGCGCCGGCGAACACCCGGTGCCCCTCCGCGAGCGCGCGCGCGACGATGGCCCGCCCGATCCCGCGCGAGCCGCCGAGCACGACGATGGCGAGCGTCCGCTCAGGCACGCGCGACCCGCGCCAGCAGATCGCGCCCCAGGCTGCGCGCGAGGAGCCGCTCGCTGCTCACGAGGTGCTGCTGGTTGAGCCACGGCGCCGCGCAGGCGAAGCAGCCGTGATCGCGCAGGTGCTCCCACGCGGCCCGGACGCCGACCTCGAGCACGCTCCTGGCGGGGAAGTCCGCGAGCCGCTGGTTGCACGGGTACATGCGGCCGTCGCCGTCGATGAAGGCGTAGTACCGGCCCGCGCTGCACGGCAGGTACTCGAAGCGCTCCCGCCGCTCCTCCAGGGTGACGCGATCCCCGCCGTGGTGCTGCCACCAGCGCGCCATGTTCTCCCAGACGCGCTCGCGGAAGACCATCGGCGCCCCCCGGCGCTTGTGCTCGAGCAGCGCGTCCGCCAGGGCCTGCCGCTCGCCCGCGTCGAGGGAGTTGTCGCCGTGCATGCGCAGCTGCCGATCGGACTGCGGGGCGTAGGTCATGACGACCTCGAGCCGCGCGCCGAAGCGGCCCGCCAGATCGAGGAGCCAGGGCACCTGGTCCTTGTTCCGGCGGTTCAGCACCGCCTTCACGATGCGCGGAATGCCGCGCGCCTGGCACGCCTCGAGCGCGCCCATGGCCACGGCGAAGGTCCCCTGACCGCGGTTCAGATCGTTGATCGGCTCCGGACCGTCGACGCTCACGACGATCGAGCTCAGGCTGGCGAGCTCATCCACGCGTTCCTTGACGCGGAATCCGCTGGTGACCATTCCCACCGAGATCCCTCGGCTCACCGCCCGCTCGACGATGCGGCCGATGGATTTGTGCAGCATCGGCTCGCCGCCCGTGAGCGTCAGGACCGCCGTCCCCAGCGCCGCCGCCTCGTCCACGATCGCGAACAGCTGCTCGACCTTGAGCTGTCCGATGTCGTCGTGCCGGTGGTGGTAGTCGCCGTAGCAGTACTCGCAGCTCAGGTGGCATCGGTTGGTGACGCACACATCCACCCAGATGGGACGCGCTTCGCGGGCGAGCTTTGCGCGGACGAGCGAGCCCAGGTAACGAGGTGAGCGGTGCACGGGCTGCATGATAAGGAACTCGCCTCCAGATGTCATCCGGTCTTTGTAATACCTATTTCCTATGGTAAGAGGAATTCGACCAATCACGGCGCCACGGCCCAGAGCTTTACCGAACAGCGCGTCAAGGAGGTATTTTTCCGATGAGTGCGAGCAAGCGAATCCTGGTCACGGGTGGGGCTGGTTTCCTCGGGTCGCACCTCTGCGCGCGGCTCCTGGCCGACGGGCACCACGTGATCTGCGTCGACAGCATGGTGACGGGCCGTGACGAGAACCTCGGGCCGCTGCAGAAGAACCCGCGGTTCGAGCTGCACCGCTGCGACGTGAGCGAGCCGCTCCGCTTCGAGGTCGACCAGATCTACAACATGGCCTGCGCGGCGTCGCCCGTGAAGTACCGGGCTGATCCGGTGCACACGCTCAACACGAACGTGTTCGGCGCGATCAACGTCCTCCGCCTGGCGCAGGAGCTGGGGGCCCGGGTCCTGCAGGCCTCCACCTCCGAGGTCTATGGCGACGCGCTCGTCCACCCGCAGCACGAGGACTACTGGGGGAACGTCAACCCCATCGGGCCTCGGGCCTGTTACGACGAGAGCAAGCGGGTCGCGGAGACGTACTTCTGGGAGTACCGCCAGACCCGCAACGTCGATACCGTCATCGTGCGCATTTTCAACACCTATGGTCCGAACATGGACCGGAACGACGGCCGGGTCATCGCCAACTTCGTGGTGAAGGCGCTGCGCGGCGAGGCGCTGGAGCTGTACGGCGGAGGCCACCGCACGCGCTCGTTCTGCTTCGTCAGCGACCTCATCGAGGGCCTGGTCCGCGTGATGAACGCCAAGGACCTGACCGGGCCGGTCAACCTCGGGAATCCCGCCGAGACGAGGATGCAGGACCTCGCCGAGCTCATCATCCGCAAGACCGGCGGGCGCGCGAAGCTGACGATGACGGATGCCCTCATCGACGATCCCCATCGGCGCAGGCCCGACATCTCCCGGGCCACCGAGCTGCTCGGCTGGCGTCCTGTGGTGGATCTCGACTCGGGCCTCGATCGCACGATCGACTGGTTCCGCCCGCGCGTCTGACGCCCGGTGGGGCGCCCTGCCGGGGCGGGCGCTCAGCCGCCCTTCGACGGGAGGCGGCCGGAGGTGGCCATGACGCGCCCGCCGCGGCCGGCGCTGACGTCCGCCAGGATGCGATCGCGCTGCGCCCGGATCCGCTCTCCGAGCACGCGGTGGATCGCGGCCCTGAGGGCCATCCCTCCGAGCCCGCGCGTGACAGCGAAAGGCCCCGGCGCCGCTCTCAGCCGGTCCAGGAGGATCCTTGGCGCCGACTGCGCCGAGAGCAGGCGGGCGCCGTCGCGCCGGTAGAGCTCCGGGTAGCTCGAGCGGAGCTGCTCTCTCGCCGCGGCATTGCGCGCCAGCGCGCGGACCACGTCGGCCATGCTGTCCACCTCGAAGTGGATGGGCGCCTCGGGGACCACGACCAGCGCGTCGCCGGCGACGAGCGCCGTGAGCCACGAGTCCTCGGTCACGAGGTCGACGGGCAGCCGAGGGAGCGCCCCGGCGGGCAGGAGCCCGCGATCGGCCATCACCGCGCCCAGCCGATCGCGATCGATGGCATAGAGGCGACCGGAGATGTAGTCCTGACCGAGGCTGGTCGTCAGCAGGCGCAGGACGGTGCCGAGCGGCGGCGGCGGCGCCCCGCGCGGCTGCTCGAAGGCCGCGGCGACGGCGGCGTGTGGCGAGCGCCCGAGGGCGCGCAGCAGGGCCGAGATGGAGCCCTCGGCGGGGCGCACGTCCGCGTCCGTGAACACGAGGCGACGGTTGCGCGCCCGGGCCACGAGGGCGTTCCATGCGTTGTTCTTTCCGAGCTCGCTCTCGATGACGGCGAGCCGTGGCTCCCGCCCCCGGAACGCCTCGACGACGCGCTCGGTGCCGTCCGTGCACCCGTTGAGACAGACGAGGATCTCGTCCACCTCGGGGCCGAGCCGCGACAGCTCGGTGAGGGTCGCCTCGATGGTGCGGACTTCGTTGTACGCCGGCAGGCAGATGCTGGCAGCCATCGACTCCGACGCATACCACCACGCCGGCTCGGGTGTCACGCGGCGCGCGCCGCGCGGGATGGCCGCCCGGGAACCGACGATGCCGACGATGCCGACGATGCCGGCGATGCCGGCGACGCCGGCGACGCCGGCGACGCCGGCGACGCCAACGACGCTGACGATGCCGGCGCGCCCGCATCCATTGCTCGAATTTTATGCTTGGGGAAGTCTCTTGATTATGTTAGCGTCAGAACAACCCCGCGTGACTACAAAGTCCGCCGGAGGTTCGCGCCGTCGCGCTGGGTTCGCGCCCGACGTCATCGTGATCCTTGGGTGTGCCGGTCCAGGTGCGGCGCTGAAGGGAGAGCTTATGCACAGGCTTTTTGCGTTCGTGCTCGCTGGCACGGTGCTTCTGGGAGCCTCGCCGCCGGCGCATGCGAAGCGGCCGGTCCTCGCCGAGGGGTCGCCGATGCACGGCACCAATGGGATGAATGTGGGGCCGGATGGTCGGCTGTACGTCGCGAGCTTCCTTGGCAATGAGATCGCCATCGTGAACCGCAAGAGCGGAGCCATCGTGGATCGGCTCGACGCGTCGGACCGGATCGATGGCCCGGACGACCTCACGTTCGGCCCGGATGGCTCGCTCTACTGGACGTCGCTCATCCCTGGCAATGTCGTGCGCCACGCGCCGTCCGGCCAGATCACCCAGCAGTTCGTCGCGCCGGGCGTCAACCCCATCACGTTCTCCGATACGGGGCGGCTCTTCGTGGCGCTCGACTTCTTCGGTGACGGGCTCTACGAGGTCGATCCGGAGCTGTCGGATCCGCCGCGCCACATCGCGAGCAACCTCGGCTTCCTGAACGGCATGGACTGGGGGCCCGACGGCAGGCTGTACGGGCCGATCTGGACGCAAGGCAGGGTGATCAGCATCGATGTGGACTCCTGCACCGGCGCTGTCGACCCGGAGGTGGAGTGCGACCTCCAGACGGTCGCGGACGGCTTCTTCATCCCCGCGGCGGCCAAGTTCGACGGCCTCGGCCGGCTCCACGTGGTCGATCAGAACGGCGAGGTGGTGCGGGTCGACATCGAGACGGGCGAGACGGAGGTCATCGCGGAGCTCACGCCCGGGCTCGACAACCTCGCCTTCGACCCGCAGGGCAATCTTTACGTGTCGAGCGCCAGCGACGGCTTCATCGTCCGGATCAGGCCGAACGGCCAGGAGCGCACGATCATGCCGGGCGGCATGATCATGCCCGGCGGCGTGGCCGTGACGACCGAAGGAGGAGTCGAGTCGGTCTATGTGGGCGATCTGGCGTCGCTGCGGAAGTTCGATGGAGACACAGGCGCTCTGCTGAGCGTCGAGCGGTCGTTCCTCGGACAGTCGGAGTTTCACGCGCCTGCCACGGTGTCGGCGGACGGCTCGAACTTGATCCTGACAGCGTGGTTCAGCAGCGTGGTTCAGACCTACGACCCGGCGACGGCGACGGTCCTCGAGACGTACAGCAACTTCGTCTCGCCGCTCAACGCGGTCCGGTTCCAGGGAGATCTCGTGGTGGCCGAGCTCGGCGCGGGGCCGGGCGCCGCGCGCGTCGCCCGCCAGACGGCTGGCGGCCCCGTGACGCTCGCGCCGATGACCGTGCCCTCGGGGCTCGCGGTGTCGGGAGGCGACCTCTGGGCCGCCGACTGGGCCACGGGCCAGATCCTCCAGGTGGCGGCAGGGGGCGTGACGCTCTCTCCGCCGCTCGTGGTGGCCGACGGCCTCGATCAGCCGGAGGGGATGGCGGTCGATCTGGACGGCACCCTGCTCGTCGTGGAGGTCGGGAAGCGCCGCCTGCTGCGCGTCGACCCGTCGACGGGGGACACCTGGATCGTGAAGAAGCACCTCAAGGTGGGGCTCGAGGCGATCACGGGGACGGTGCCGACCTATGCGTTGAGCGGCGTCGCCGTGGGCCCGTCCGGGACGATCTATGTCGCTGGCGACAAGGACAACGTCCTTTATCGATTCTGACGTGGCGCGGCCGCCTTTCATCGGGCTCTGATCGCGGCTCGCGGCGTTCCGGCGCGAGCCGCTCGTCCAGCATGAACGAGCGGCCTCCGCCGAGCAACGAAGAGGGCATGACAAGAGACTTTGAGGGAATGGCTTCAGTGTCATTCAAGCCCAACCGAGGCGCTTCGACCGCCTCGATCATCGCGGCCGTCATGGCCTCCACGGCGTGCGAGCCGGCTGTGCGTGGAGGCGCGGTGGACGACGGCGGCGCTGGAGCGGAAAGCGCTCATGGCGCGCTCCGCGATGGTAGCGCAGGCGGCTGCGACTCCGTGAGCGGCAGCGGAAGCGACGGTACGGGCGGCGGCGGCAGCGTGGCGGGCAGCGGCGGCGCGGGCGGTAGCACCGGTGAGAGCGGTGGCAGCGTAGGCGGCGGCGGCGCGGGCGGCAGCATCGGTGACGGCGGCAGCGGCGGCGTGCCAGGCACGTGCGTCCCCGGCTCGGTCCTCGCATGCTACTCCGGCCCCACCGGGACCGTTGGCATCGGGGCATGTGAAACCGGAACGCAGACCTGTCGCTCCGATGGCCTCGGCTACGGCCCCTGTACAGGTGACGTGACGCCCGTCGCAGAGCGTTGCGTCACGCCGGTGGACGAGAGCTGCGACGGCGTGCCCCATTGCCCTCGGCTCCCGCCGTGGGCGCGGGGATACGGCGGTCCAGGTCAGGACAACGGCCTGTCCATCGTGAGCGACGCCTCGGGCAACTATTACGTCTCGGGCGACTTCGAAGGAACCATCGACTTCGGCGCCGGACCTCTGACCAGCGCAGGGGAGTCGGACATCTTCCTGCTCAAGCTCGATCCCTCTGGCTCGGTGATCTGGAGCAGGCGCTTCGGGACCGAGCTCGAAGACGAGAGCGCCACCATGACCATCGATGCAAGCGGAAACATCTTCCTCGCTGGCCTCTACGGCGGCTATGTATATCCTTGGGAACCAGGCCCAGACTTCGGAGGGAATCCCATCACGGCCGCTGAGGGCGCCGCGCTCTTCATCGTTCAATTCGATCCCGAAGGCAACCACATCTGGAGCAACGGGTTCCAGGCCGGCGTACTTGGCGCCTTCCCCGGGAAGGTAGCGCAGGTCGCCGTCGATGTCGCCGGCGATGCATACGTGCTCTACAGCCTCACCGATCACACCTACACTCTCCACGATACCACCTATCTAGCGAAGGTGAGCGCCGGAGGTGTCGCTCTCTCCTGGCGAGAGACTCTGTCAGGAGACGTCGTCAATGGAGCAGCGAGCCTCGCGATCGACAGCGCCGGCAACGTGCTCGTGGCGAACGAGAGCCCAACGACCGAGCTGCACCCCGGTCCGCTCGAGCTCACCGTCTCCAAGTTCGCGCCGGCAGGTGTCCTGTTGTGGCGACGATCGTTCGCGTCCAGCTCGACCGGCGGATCCGCGGTGGCAGCGGCCGCCTCGGTGGTGGTCGACGCGGCGGACGAGATCGTCGTGACGGCCTTCACGGACGGGACCATCGACTTCGGCGGCGGCGTGCTTCCCGAAGGGCCCGTGCTCGTGAAGCTGGATGCTGCAGGCCAGCATCTCCTCAGCCGCTCGGTTCGCTTCGGCGACAAGATCAGCCTGGATCACGCGGGTGGATTGTTCGCCGCCGGGCACGGCCTTGCCAAGCTCGACGCGAGCGGAACGGAGCTGTGGTCGGTCGACTTCGATCCTCTCGTGGAGGATGTCGCGATCTCACCGAATGGCACGGTCGCGATCACCGGAAGCATGCTCGGACCGGCGGACCTCGGGACCGGCCCGATCCCCTATACGGCGGATCGCGATGTCTTCGTCGCCACGTTCAACCATGTCTGCGACGAAGGCGAGGGCGATTGCGAAGCTGCGGGCGGCGGCGGCGGCGCGGGCGGCAGCGGCGCGGGTGGCAGCTCCGGTGAGGGCGGCGGCGGCGGCATGCCAGGCTCGTGCACGCCGGGCTCGGTCCTCGTCTGCTACACCGGCCCCGCCGGGACCGTTGGCATCGGCCAGTGCGCTACCGGGACGCAGGCCTGTCGCTCCGATGGTCTCGGGTACGGCCCCTGCACAGGTGACATGACTCCCGCTGCAGAGCGCTGCGCCACGCCCGTGGACGAGAGCTGCGACGGTGTGCCTCATTGCCCTCGGCTCCCGCCGTGGGCACGGGGATACGGCGGCCCTGGCTACGATCATGGCAGGTCCATCGTGAGCGACGCCTCGGGCAACTACTACGTTTCGGGTGACTTCGCAGGAACGGTCGACTTCGGCGCCGGACCTCTCACGAGCGCAGGGGGATCGGACATCTTCCTCCTCAAGCTCGATCCCGCTGGCGCGGCGCTCTGGAGCAGGCGCTTCGGGACCGAGTTTTTCGATGGAAGCGCAACCATGACCGTCGACGGAAGCGGAAACATCTTTCTTACCGGCGTCTACGGCGGCGATCTAATGCCCTTCAAGCCAGGCCCGGATTTCGGCGGGGGCCGGATTCCGCCAGCCGAAGGCTCCGCGCTGTTCGCGGCCCAATTCGATCCCGAAGGCAATCACGTGTGGAGCAACGGCTTTTTTGTCGGAGTCCCCGTATTCACTCCTTGGAGAGTGCAGCGGACGGCCGTCGATGGCGCGGGCAATGTGTACATGCTCTACCTCATCGAGGAGTTCTACCATCTGGCAAAGGTGAGCGCCGGAGGTGCCGCCCTCCTATGGACAACAGGCTTGCCAGGATACTACGACACCGGGCGGGGAGGGGGCGGCCTCGCGGTCGACAGCGCCGGCAATGTGCTCGTGTCGACCGGAACATTCCACAACGGCATGAACCTCGGCTGGGGGGATTTTACCGTGTCCAAGCTTGATCCGACGGGCGCTCTGCTGTGGCGACGGGAGTTCGCTTCCAGTTCGCTTGACCCAGTGCGGTGGGCCTACTCACTGGCGGTCAATGCGGCGGACGAAGTCCTCGTGACAGGTATCACGGATGGAACCGTCGACTTTGGCGACGGCGAGAGTTTGACAACCGTGCTGCTCAAGCTGGACGCTGCAGGGGAGGTTGTCTTCAGCCGCTCGGTTCCCTTCTACGAAAGGATATTGCTCGATCCTTCCGGCGGAATGTTCGTCGCAGGGGCCGGCGGGCTCGCGAAGCTCGACGAGAGCGGGACAGAGCTCTGGTCGGTCGACTTCGAGCCGATTTCGAGCAGTACCTCCCACATTACAGTGGAGGACATCGTCCTGTCTCCGAACGGCACGGTCGCGATCGTCGGCTCGACGGACACGCCAGTGGACTTCGGCACGGGCCCGATCCCTTACGCGGGGCGTGACGATATCTTCGTCGCCACGTTCAATCCCTGACGACACCGTTCCATCACGGGCCAGGTCCTCCAGGTGGCGGATAGCCCCATGCGGCCCGTGGAGCGCGAACCTCGTTTCGAGTAAGCTCGCGGGCTGCATGCCCGCCCCGACGCTGACACGAAGAGACCTCAACCGGGCCACGCTCGCGCGACAGATGCTGCTCGCGCGGGAGCAGACCTCGGCCGTCCACGGGATCGAGCGGCTGATCGCCCTCCAGGCCCAGCTGGCTCGGCCGCCGTTCATCGGGCTCTGGTCCCGGATCGCGGCGTTCCGGCGCGAGCAGCTCGTCCAGCTCGTCGTGCGCCGCGAGGTCGTCCGGGCGCCGTTCCTGCGCGGCACGCTGCACCTCGTGAGCGCAAGGGACTACCTGGCTCTGCACCCGGTCATCGCGCCGGTGCTCCACGCCGGGATGCGGTCGGTCCTCCGCGAGCGCGCGGACGCCCTCGACATCGCCGGGCTGGTCGCCGAGGCGCGCGCGTACTTCGACGCGGAGCCGCGGACCATGGACGAGCTGCGCGATCACCTGGCCGAGCTCCACGCCGGCGGCGACGTGCGGGCCATGGCGCTCGCGGTTCGCATGCACCTGCCGGTCGTCCAGGTGCCCGGCGAGACCCCGTGGGGATATCCGGGAACGGCGGACTTCGCCCCGGCGGTGTCCTGGCTCGGCAAACCGCTCCGCGACAGCGGCGCGCCGCAGGCGCTCGTGCTCCGTTACCTCGCGTCGTTCGGCCCGGCGACAGCGGCCGACGTGCAAACGTGGTCCGGGCTGACCCGCGTCAAGGAGGTGCTCCACGCCCTGCGAGAGCAGCTCTGCGTGTTCCGCGACGAGCGCGGCCGGGAGCTCTTCGACCTGCCCGACGCGCCGCGGCCGCCCGCGGACACCGCCGCGCCGGCCCGGTTTCTCCCCGATTACGACAACCTCCTGCTGGCGCACGACGACCGCACGCGGGTCATCGCGGACGAGCATCGCCCGCGGATCGTCCTGTCCGCCAACCTGCGCATCCTGCCGACGTTCCTCGTGGACGGGTTCGTGGCCGGCACATGGACGATCGAGCGGAAGAAGGCCACGGCCGCGCTCGTGCTCGAGCCGTTCGAGGCGCTCGGCAAGGCGGCGCGCGAGCAGCTCGCCGAGGAAGGTGAGGCGCTCCTCCGATTCATGGAGGAGGACGCCAGCACGTTCGAGGTGCGCTTCGGGAAGGCGGGCGCCGCGAAGGCGCCTGCGGCGCGGGCGAAGGCGAAGAGCGGTGGAGCCGCGAAGGCGCCTGCGGCGCGGGCGAAGGCGAAGAGCGGTGGAGCCGCGAAGGCGCCTGCAGCGCGGGCGAAGGCCAGGAGATGAGGTCGCCAGCTGACAAATCCCTCACTTTATTGGCACTTTGCGAAAAATTGAACAGGGAGGCGGGGAGACGGGGAGATTTGTGGGATTTCACTCCCCTTCTCCCCGCCTCCCTGTGAGCTCTCCCGAAATTCGAGGGGATGCTTCAGGCCGCCGACGGCTGCCGTTGTCAGCAGGCGCGAGCCGCGGACCGATCGCCATCGTCCTCGCAACTCATCCCTCGCGCGCGTGCCTCCTCCACCCAGCCCGCTCTGTTGTGCCAGCGCGACAGCACATTCACGAGAACGCTGGATCCCGTCCGGGTTCACCCGCGCGCGGAAGGAGAAAAGAACACCTACACCAAGACACTTTGTAATTAGAATTACCAAACAAACGGTACTGGACGCCCTGACTCGCTGTCGCCGGCATCAATCGGGTAGGGTGCGCGTCCAAGGGATCGCACCGATGCGCAAGAATCTGATTTCGATTGGTTTGCTCAGCTGCCTGCTCTGGTCCTGCACCTCGTCCACGTCGGCTCCGGACGACGATGCGACCACGGGCGCCACCACCACCACCAGCAGCACCGCGAGCACGGCTCAAACGGGCGGAACATCGGCGAGCGCCGGGGGTGGCGCGGGCGGCAGCAACGCTGGAGGCAGCGGCGGCACGTCGGCCGGTGGGGGTGAGACGAACGAGGGTGGAGGCGGCGGCACGGACAGCGCTACGTCCGGAGGCACGGGCGGCGCGGGGACAGGCGGCGAGGGCACGGGCGGCATGCCCGATGAAGGCCCCCCCAAGAACCTCGCGGAGAAGTACGCGAGCCTCTTCCCGATCGGGGCAGCGGTGGATTCGCAGTCGTACATGACGCACGCCGCGCTGCTGAAGACGCACTTCAACAGCATCACCGCCGAGAACGAGATGAAGTTCGAGTCGCTCCAGAGGAACGAGAACAGCTTCACCTACGACGCGGCGGATCGCATCGTGAACTTCGCGGTCACGAACAAGATGAAGGTCCGCGGGCACGCCCTGGTCTGGCACAGCCAGAACCCGGCATGGCTGTTCTCGAACGGCTCTGGCGGCACCGTGTCGAGGCAGACCCTGCTGACACGCATGAAAAACCACATCAGCAACGTCGTGCGTCACTTCCGGGGCAAGGTCTACGCGTGGGACGTCGTGAACGAGGCCATGATGGAGGACGGCTCGTACCGCACGGGCAACCTGGCCGATGGCCAGAGGAGCCGCTGGCACGAGATCCTCGGCGAGAGTTACATCGCGGAGGCCTTCAAGGCCGCGCACGAGGCCGATCCAGACGCCAAGCTGTTCTACAACGACTTTTACAACTACATCCCCGCGAAGCAGCAGGGCATCTACAACATGCTCAAGGGCCTGCTCGATCAGGGCGTGCCGGTCCACGGCGTCGGGCTGCAAGCCCACCTCAACATCGAGCCCTCCACGGTGACCACGAACCAGGCGTATCACCAGAACGTGGCCAACATGGAGGAGGCGATCAAGCTCTATTCGTCGCTCGGCCTGGACGTGCAGGTCACGGAGCTCGACCTCTCGCTGTACATCCCCGGCGTGACGTACAACCAGAGCACGTTCTACACGACCGCGACCTTCACCGACGCGCTGAAGGCCAAGCAGGCCGCGCGCTACCGGGAGTTCTTCGAGCTGTTCCGGAAGTACAAGTCCGTCATCACGGGCGTCACCTTCTGGGGCATCGCGGACGACAACACATGGCTGTCGGAGTTCAGCTCGGGGCGCAAGGACTTCCCCCTGCTCTTCGACGTCAACCACAACCCCAAGCCCGCCTACGACGCCGTGGTGCGCTTCTGAGGGGTCATGAAAGCCAGACGAGCCGGCCTCTCACGGCTCGCCCTGGCGCGCCCGCACAGCCGACGATGACCTGAGCTTCCCCCCTCCTACAGCGGTTTCCCCCCACCTCTGCACAATGCCGAGCAGAGCGGCGGTCACCCGCACAGGAGACGGGCCCAGATCGGCGTTTTCGGCGCGCAAGCGCACTCCGGTGCGCTGAGCACCGAAAACGCCGAGGTGGGCCCGTATCCGAAGCGGGTGACCGTCGCTCTACGGGCGTGGCCACTTCCGGCCACCCCATGGCCACTCATGGCCATTGTGCACGTGATTCCCGTGCTTTATCCCTCTGCCATGAGCTCCGAACACGCGCCATCCTCCACGGCGTGGGCCGTGGGCAAGGCCCTCTGCATCGTGTCGGCCGTCGCTTACGGCCTGTTGACCGGGCTGATCGACATCCTCGACCCGCATCACCTCGGGAACCCTGACTGGCCCGGACACGCGAGGTTCCACCTGCTCTGGCAGATCAGCGCCGGCGCCCTCGGCGCGCTCGCCTCCATCTACCTCTTCTGGACGGCCACGCCGCGCACCGTGGAGCGTGTCCGGACAGGCGCCTTCCTGGGTGCCCTCCATATTGGCGGATTCATCCTGGCCGCCGCCTTCACGAGCGCCGCCGGCGCCGAGTTCGACGCCGGTGGCCGGGTCCTGCTCGGCTTCCTCCCGCCGAACATGCTGCACCTGGGCACGTCCGCAGCCCTGCTCTTCGCCGGCGTCTCCCTGTGCCACAAGAAAGGGGCCGCCACATGAGCCATCGCACCGTCTCTGCTCCCGTCCTCATCATCGGCGCTGGCCCCTCGGGGATGGTGAGCGCCCTGTGCCTCGCCAGGCGCGGCGTCGACTGTGTGCTCATCGAGCGCCGGCCGGGCCTCGAGAATCACCCCAAGGCCCACGAGCTCTCGGCGCGCTCGATCGAGATCCTCCACGAGCTGGGGCTCGGTCATCGCGAGCTGTCCGCGGAGGCGTCGCCGGAGGAGGACGCCGCCAAGATCCTGTTCTGCGGCACGATCGGCGAGGAGTTCGGCTGCATCGATCTGCGAGCCAACGGCGTCGGGCGCAAGTACCGAGAGCACCTCGAGGCGCCCATGCCCTACCTCAACCTCTCGCAGGTCGAGCTGGAGAAGCTCCTCCGCGAGCGCGTCGCGGCCTCGCCGCGGATCCAGGCGCTCCATCACCACCAGTGGGAGTCCTTCGAGCAGGACGCGGACGGCGTCACGAGCCGGATCACCGACCGGACGACGGGCGAGACCTTCGCTGTCCGGAGCCAGTACGTCATCTGCTCGGACGGCGCGGGGAGCCGGAGCCGCAAGGCCCTCGGGATCGAGATGAAGGGCCCGGACAAGCTGCTCGACGTCGTCAACGCCTATTTTCAGGCGGATCTGCGCCGCGTGGTCCGCACCCGGGGCAAGCTCTACTTCATCTTCTCCCCCAAGGCGCCGGGCAGCGTGTTCATCGCCCACCACGTCGAGAAGCGCTGGGTCTTTCACCTCCCCGTGGCGACGCCGCACGAGAAGATCGAGGAGTACACGCCCGAGGTGATGCAGAAGAAGATCAAGGCGGCGCTCGGGCGGGACGACGTCGATATCGAGATCACCTCGATGAGCCACTGGCGCATGACAGCGCAGGTGGCGGAGCGCTTCCGCAGCGGGCGCGTCTTCCTGGTCGGCGACGCCGCCCATCGCTTCCCGCCCACGGGCGGGCTCGGCATGAACTCCGGCATCGGCGACGCGCACAACCTGGCCTGGAAGCTCGCCATGGTGATCGAGCGGCGGGCCGCGCCCGGCCTGCTCGACAGCTACGAGGCCGAGCGCCGCCCGGTCATCGAGACGAACTGCGACGAGAGCCGGCTCAACTTCGAGAGGATGAGCGAGGTCGCGGAGGCGTTCGGGATCGAGGTCGAGGAAGCTCAGTGGGTCAACGAGAAGCTGGCGAGCTCCACGATGCGCGCGCTGCCTGCCCCGCTCCGCGCCTGGACCGAGCGGCAGGTCCAGCACTACGGCGAGAGCATCCTCTCGCGGTACCATCGCGATCCCTCGGTGCGAGAGCGCGTCCTCGCGGCCATCGCGCAGCAGCGGTCCCATTTCGACCGGATCGGGCTCGACCTCGGCTACACGTACGAAGAGGGCGCGCTCCTCGGCGACGGCACGAGGCCGCCGGAGGTCGACGATCGGGTGTCCTCGTACCTCCCGTCGACGCGGCCGGGCGCGCGATTCCCCCATTTCTGGCTGGACGGCAACAGGAGACAGCGCGGCAGCCGCTCCATGATCGACTACGGCGCTTCGATCCTGCTGCTCGGCGCGGCCGTCGAGGCGCTGCCCGCTGATCTCGAAGCGCTGGAGGAGGTCGAGGCGCGCCACGGCGTCCGGCTGTTCAGGCTCGGCGCGGCCGACATCCCTGCCTGTCACCAGGCCGCGGTGCACGCGCTCTCGCAGATCGAGCAGGACGGCGCGCTCCTGATCCGGCCGGACGGGCATGTCGCGTGGCGCCAGCAGCGCGGCGTGACGCTGTCCGTGGAGCTCATCGCGTCGATCGTGGAGCAAGTCTACGGGGTCTAGTTTCACCCACCAGGAGTCCTGCCAGGGATCCGGAGAGAGATTTCAACGCAAAGACGCAAAGCCGCAGAAAGGAAGCGGGCGTCGTGGCGCCCTGCGCTCCTCCGGGAGACCGCGGGCGAGGGGCGGTCGCGACGTCACGGTGTCATCGGCAGCGCGACCAGGAGGTTCAGGTTGCACATCTCGTTCTGCGTGCCCCACCCCGGCAGCACCGGGGCCTCGGCGTCGCGCGTGTCGAAGGTGCATGTCACCTCGAGCGAGGAGCTCGGGTCGAGCAGCGGCCGCTTGCGATACCAATAGACGCTCTGCCAGTGGACGTCCCAGTCGTCCACGCGCGCGATGCAGCTCTCCTGCGTCCCCGACCCCACGCGCAGGTCGAAGGTGCGCCCGCGCTCGTGCATGTGCGGCATCACGCCGAGAACCTCGATCGAGGGCAGCGCCGGGTCGAGCGCGAGCTCCGCCCGCGTCCTGCGCCATGTGTAGGCGGCGTCCTGCTGGCCGGGCGGCAGCGTGTCCGGGCCGTCCGGCTCGAAGAGGGTCGTCATGAAGCCGTCGTCCCCGACGAACACGGCGCGCCGCTCCACGGTGTCCTCGTAGCGGAGCCGGAGGCGCGTCGAGTCCTCGGCGGAGGCGCCCGCGTGGTCATGGATGTTGTAATGCACCTGGACGACGAAGACGTCCTTCGCGGAGACCGGCGCCCCGGTGCCGCCGGGGAACTCGACCACGTCCTGCCCGGGCGCCCAGGCGAACAGCGGCTGGAACGGCAACTCGTCGGCCGGTCCGCCGAAGCACTCCCAGCCGGGCCGGTCCGGCGAGGCCTCGTCGAGCTCCGTCATCACGTCCTGGTTCGTCTTGCCCTCCGCCAGCGACGCCTCCGAGGGGGTCACCCGATAGACCGTGACGTGATGAACGATGGACCGGACCCCGGGCGTCACCTGATATCCGGTGATGAAGCGGTCCGCGTCGAGGCTCGGGTCCACGGGGAAGCACCTCCACTCGTCGTGGGCCGCGAGGGGATCGGCGGGGTCGACCACGGGGGTGATCGGCGGCGTCATGTAGTCGACCCCGCCCTCGAGCGTGGGCACGGGCGGGGTGGGCGGCGCGCCCGCGCGATCGCCCTCGGCGCGCGCCCCGGTCGCCCAGCGATGGATGACGTCGAGCTCCTCGTCCGTGAGCGTCTCGTCGTCCTTGAAGTCGCCGCACGAGCCGTCGTGCTTCACAAGGAAAGGGGGCATATGGCCGCCCCGCACCGCGTCGTCGATCGCGCCGGCGCGCGCCTTCGCCGAGATGTAGTCGTCGAGGCGGAAGGGCGCGAGCCCGCCCTCCTGGTGACACGCGGTGCACTTGGACGCCGTTATCGGCGCGACGTCCTGCCAGAACGTCGGCTCCTGCGCCGTCTCCGCTTCCTGCGCCGCGCATCCGAGGGAAAGCGCGAGGAGCGGCACGGAGGCCGCGAGGCCACGCGCGTGGAGGAGCAGGGTCGTCGTTCGCGTCGTTCGCGTCGTTCGCCTCGATGGCCTCTCGTCGTGCTGCTTCAAGCGGACCTCCAGCAACTGTTTACGTCGTACACTGTACTGTGTGTGGTATACGCAGTTGAAGGATGGCTGTCAAACCAAAGAGACGGCGAAAAACTGCGACGGAGTACAGCGGGGGCGGCGACGCCGTGCGCAGCCTCAAGCTCCTCTGGGGGGTCAGGAAGCGGCCGAGCCGGGGGCCCAGGCCCGGCCTGAGCCTCGATCAGATCGTGCGGGCCGCGGTCGAGCTCGCCGACGGCGAGGGGCTCTCGGCGCTGTCGATGCAGCGGGTCGCCGGGAAGCTCGGGTTCACCACGATGTCGCTGTACCGGTACGTGCCGGGCAAGGCCGAGCTCCTGGATCTCATGCTGGACACCGTGGCGGGGGAGCTGCCCCTCGTGGACAGCGTCCCCGGGGGATGGCGGGCCAAGCTCGAGGCGGCGGCGCTCGCCGACTGGGCGCTCTACCACCGCCACCCGTGGTTCTTGCACGTGACGCCGGTGCGCCCCGTGATGGGGCCGAACGGGATGGCGGCGTACGACGCGGAGCTCCGCGCGGTCTGCGGGATCGGCCTCACCCCCCGCGAGGTGCTCGCCGCCGTCCACCTCGTCGACGGGTACGTCCGAGGCGCGGCGAGGCTCTCGGTGGACGCGGTCGAGGCCGAGCAGGAGACCGGCGTCACCGACGAGCAGTGGTGGTCCGAGCGCGCGTACTTCTGGGACAAGCTCTTCGACCCGGGGCGCCACCCGACGATGGCGAAGCTGATGCGCTCGGGCGCGTTCGACGACCACCCGTTCACGGAGGACGTGTTCCTGTTCGGCCTCCAGCGCGTGCTCGACGGCATCGAGGCGCTCGTCCGGTCGCGCTCCGGTCGGTGTGACGAAAGTCCCGAAACGTCACGACCCCCGGCGCGCGCTGGTGACGAAACTCCCGGCGACGCCCCCCGGCGTGACGAGGGGCCGACGTGCGCGCAGTGCGGCCGCGAGATCGCCCAGCCTGCCACGGGGCGGCCGCGGGCTTACTGCTCGCGGGCGTGCCAGCAGCGCGCTTACCGGGCGCGCAACGCGTCCGACGGGCGGTGATCGCCGCCCCTGTGCGCCTGCCGCCGGAGGTTTCCGGCGACCGCTCGTCATCGACCGGTTTCTCTGGCGGGACGATTCCGCGGGGGCGAACCGTCGCGATCCGTCGGATGCCCCGGGATTTGGGGAGGGCGTGACGACGGATCGCAGCCCCTCGGAAGGCGTGGGCCCAACCCGGGCCCAAGTGTCAAGCCCCGGGCATGGGGAGCTCGCCGTGACCGAGTCGTCGCGGCGGGCTGCGGTGATCGCCTCGCTCGCCAGCACCCTGAGCCGTGCCGTCACCCTCGGGGATGACGTGGCGGCTCGGGTCGTTCACGAGGCGATCGGACTGCTGCTCGGGGTGCCGGCCGCACCGGACGGGTGAGCTGGGGTAGATGTCCCAGATTCCGGCCGGATCCAGCGGCACGGGGGCGCCCGAGTACGAGTAGCCGGCGGGCTCGGAAGGGTCGGCCACGAGCTTGCGCGCATAGACGATCTCCTCGAACGGTAGTAGTGCGCGAGGCCCCTGTCCGGCTCGTCGGGCGACGTGCTCGTTCCCTCGCCCTGCTCGATGATCACCCTCAGCCTGCCAGTTTTCAGCCTCATGGGGCCACCTGCCGGCGTTTTTTTCAGGGTCATGGGGCCACCCCAAATCCAGGAGGATGGGGCCACCCGCGCGGGGGCGTGACCCAGTTTTTTTCAGGGTCATGGGGCCAGCTTCCGAGGTTTTTTGCAGCCTCATGGGGCCAGCTCGGGACGCCGAGGTCGGGATCTGAGACGGGCTCCTTCCGATGACGGCGCGGGTCGCCGTCGGAAGGAGGCCGATGCCCTACCGAGAGCTGATCATGGTTGACATCAAGGAAATGTTCCGCCGTCGTGCGGCGGGGCAGAGCGCGCGTCATGTGGCGCGCGCGACAGGGTTCGATCGCAAGACGGTCGGCAGGTACTTCGAGGCTGCAACGACGTTGCCACTGCCGTGTGACCGCGAGCCGACGGACGAGGAGATCCACGCGATCGCCCAGCGCGTGCAGGCGCGCCCCGTGCCCGACACGAGCGAGGAGTGGAAAGAGAACGGCACGCATCGCGCACGTATCGAGGCCTGGCTCGCCCAGCCCCGGCCGCTGAAGCTGACGAAGATCCACGTGCTGCTCAAGCGCGATCACGGCGTCAGCGCGAGCTACGGCACGCTCCGGCGCTTTGCCATGGAGGAGCTCGCGTGGCGCAAGAAGACGCCGACGGTTCGCGTCGCGGACACCGAGTCCGGCGGGATCGCGCAGGTCGACTTCGGCCTGATGGGTGGACTGTTCGACCCAGCAACGCAGCGGGTTCGCAATCTGTGGGTGCTCGTGGTGACGCTCGCGTACAGCCGCTACCAGTTCGTGTGGCCGTCGTTCGAGCAGACCACCACGGCGGTGTGCGCGGGCCTGGACACGGCGTGGAAGTTCTTCGGTGCGATGGCACGAGTGATCCTGCCGGACAACATGAAGGCCATCGTGCTGCGCGCCGACGAGCTCGCCGTCGTGCTCGTGCCGGCCTTCCTCGACTACACACAGACGCGCGGGCTGTTCGTCGATGCCGCACGCGTCAGGTCGCCCAAAGACAAGGCGCGTGTCGAGAACCACGTCGCCTACGGCAAGCCGCCCACCCATCCACGCACCAAGCGTCGATGACCGCTGCGGTCCCGGCGAAGACGTCGCACCCGGGGCCGCGCCGCCTCTGACCCCCTCGCTCCCCGCGGCGCGCCTGGCCCGCCCTCGTCGAGGTAACCGCCGGTGCCGCGGGACCTGTTCGTGAACGTCGTGGCCCCTCCTCTCCGCCAGAGCCTACCAGGGGGCCTGGGTGGCCCCATGACCCTGTGTCACCGGCATGTAGTTCGGGTCCGTGACGGGGAGCGAGAAGGCGAGCTTCAGGACCTTGGCGTGGAGCTTCACGTCCTGCGGGTCCGACAGGTTCACGATCCGCTGGCTCTGGTAGGACGACTTGAACTTCGCGTCGTCGAAGTGGCCGACGTCGTTGTTGACCGTCGATACATCTGCCTGGAATGTGCCGGAGAATGCCAGCCTGATCCTGTTCAAGAAGCTCATTTGTCCCCTCGTTGGTGGTCGGGACGTCCTCCAGCCGCCCCGTCGCCTCGGGGCACGCTGCGGAGGGGTCATACCAGGGAGATAGCTACGTCTCGAGGCGCACAGATGAGGACTAAAGTCGTCGTCGAGGGCAACAGGATGAGGCGTGGAGGCATCACCGGACGCCCATCGTTCGCTGCCGGATCCTGCGCCTCGGCATGCACCGGGCCCCCCTTGAAGGCCGAAGCAGGGGCGACCTGCCTCGCCAAGCCGCGGGGCGCAGCGGCCCGGGATCGCGCATGCCTGCGTTCCGCAAAGGCGCCCGGCGGAGAGGGCGCGCGAGGCGCCGAGGCCCCGGGGCGCTGTAACAGGGTACAGGTACCCAGCGCCTTTCCGGAGCCCACAGGTGGGTCTCTCCAGCAAGCGCTGGGTCTCCTGGGGACGCAGGGCCCCGATCGCGCAGAGCGGGTCCGGCGCGTTCAGCCCTGAGCCCGCTCATCCTCCTCTGGCGGGCCCAGCGCTTGCACGGCGTCGACTCCGATGACGCGACGGCGCCGCTCCCTCGGAACCCCCTCGATGACGAGCCGACACATCCACTCCCCCCGGGCGGGACGTCACCTGTTCGGGTTATCGTCTCATGCAAGGAGAAAAGAAGATCCTATGCGAAGGAACCCTGCGCCACGCGCTTGTCAAAGAGACTTAATGAAGGGACGTACCTATGCGTAGAGCACCGCACATGATGGTCCGATTGGCCGTTGCAGCTTGCGTCGGCCTGTTATTTCTCTTAAAGGCCGCTGGCCGCGAGGCCGTCGCCGCCCCGGTCACGGTCACCAACGGCGTGCAGTTCACCGACCTGGCCGGCAACGTGGTGCGTGGGCACGACGGCGGCATGATCAAGGTGGGCAGCTACTACTACTGGTTCGGCGCGAACCCCTACCCCAAGAACCGCTTCAAGTACATCTCGGTGTACCGCTCGACTGACCTGCATAGCTGGGAGTTTCGCAGGCACGTGCTGACCGAGACCTCGGCCCCCGGAGTGGAGAATCTCCAGCGGCCCAAGGTCATATACAACCCCCGCACCAGGCAATACGTACTCTTCATGCGCAAGGAGAACCACCCAGCGCCCTTGACCGACAACCAGGTCGCGATCGCCACGTCGCCCACGGTGGACGGGGACTACTCATACCGGCGCCACTTCCGACCCCTCGGGGAGAGATCCTTCGACGTGAGCGTGTTCCAGGACAATGATCGCGACCGCACGGCGTACCTGATCTCGACGACCGGTAAAGAGCAGCAGGACCTCACCATCTACCGCCTGAAACCCGACTACCTCTATGTCGACGCCAGGGAGCTCACTCTTCCCAACGTCAGACGGGAAGCGCAGACGATGTTCAAGCGCAACGATGTCTACTTCCTGGTGACCTCGGGCATCACCGCCTGGCAGCCCAACCAGGCCAAGTACGCCACCGCGACCAGCATCAAAGGCCCTTGGAGCGACATGGCGAACCTCGGCGACAGCATCACCTACGGCTCGCAGCCCACGTACATCCTGCCGATCCAGGGCAGCAACACGACCTCCTATCTCTACATGGGCGACCGGCATGGGGACGCCTGGGACGGCAGCATCAAAGACAGCGAGCACGTCTGGCTGCCGCTCCAGTTCCCGACCGACAGGTCGCTGTCGATGCGCTGGCACCCGCGGGTCTCCATCAACACCACAACCGGCGAGGTGAGCGGCGTCGGCTCCGGACACGCGTACGAGCAGCTGCGAGCCCAGCACAACGACCAGTGCCTGGCTGTGCGGCGCTTTACCGATGGCCCCATACTCAAGGACGACCGCTCGAGGGACGACGGGGTAGGGGTGATCCAGCGAGCCTGCGGCACCGCCGCGGCCTCGAACCAGCACTGGCAAGTGCTCCACCTGGGAGCCGGCTACCACCGGATCGTCGCCCGGCACAGCCACAAGTGCCTCACCGTGCCGTCGTCGTCCACCGCCAACGACGTACGGGTGACACAGGCGCCCTGCGGCACCGGCGATAACCAGCAGTGGAAGATCACCGAGTTCCCCGGAGGCTACTTCCGGCTCACCGCCCGGCACAGCGGCAAGTGCCTGACCATGGCCTACGATCCGGCCACCGAGGGCCCGAAGGCCATCCAGAACACCTGCAAGGACACCGCCAACCAGCGGTGGAAGCGAGTCGGCGCCCCCGACTAACCCTAGAGCCAATGCCGCGTCTAACCGGCGGCCCGAAGCTGCGAAGACCGATCCCATGCCTCAGTGGGGCCTTGATCCCAGTACCCCGCTGAATTGAGGTCAGACATCCGGATAATCAGCTACACATCGGTTGTTGACGCTCAGGCTGGCCGATGGTCCGCCGAGCAGGCAGCTTGATGGCCATCGAGGGCGTGCGCGGTTGCGGTCAAGGAGAGCGATGGCCATCGTTCGGACGCGCGCCGCAGGGCAGCTCGCAATGGCCATCATGGTTGGTGGCCGTCGGCGCCGGCGAGGTGTTTCTTCGCCAGCGCCGAGGGGGGCGCCCGTCGTGTCGGTCAGCGTCAGCTGCCGTCCGTCCCCAGGTCGCCGACGATGCGCGCCATCACGTCACGCTCGACGAGTCTCTTCTTCCGTCGCGCCGCCTCGCGCAGCGCGGCGGTGGCCATGCGGTCGATCTCGCGCAGGCTCGAGCCAGCCGCCTCGTGGAGCAGCGTCAGAGCGTCCGCGGTGAAGACGTCGCGGTCGGCGCCGGCACGGCTCATCCGTAGCCGGACGTACTCGCCGGTATCGTCGGGGACCATCGCGCCGATCGAGAGACGCCGCTCGATACGCGAGTACAGCGAGCGATTTTTGCGCAGCTCGAGCCGGTCTTGAAGGTCAGAGAGTCCTACCAGGATCAGCGACAATAGAGCGCGGCTGTCCCATTCATAATTTAACAAGATATGGAGATGATCGAGCGTGTCTTGGTGGAGCAGGTGCGCTTCATCCAGCAGGAAAACCGGATGAATGCGCTCGCGACCGAGAGTCTCGATATGGGCGCTGACCGCGTAGAAGACGGCCGCTGCGGTCGCAGCGGGGTTGAGGCCGAGGGCGTGGCAGAGCTGGCGATAGAAGTCGCGGCGGCCGAGCGTAGCGTTGTGGCAGTAGGTCAGCCTGAAGCCTGCCTGAGGCAGCCGATGACGCACGGCCCGCAGCACACACGTCTTGCCGGCGCCGGGCTCGCCGACCAGCAGCACTTGGGCTCGTGCACGGCCTCGCACACCTCCTCGACGAGCTGCTCCTTGGAGGGCGGCAGCCACAGGTCGCCGTCCTGGATCTCCTTGGAGAAGGGGGCGGCGGAGAGGGTGAAGAAGCGGACGTAGGACTCGCTCACGTTGCACCTCCGCGCTCGCTCGTGTCCTCGCCAGAGCCCGTGGACAGGCCGAGCGTCCGCGCGGGGTTGAAGTCCACCGGGCGTGTCGGCTTGTCCAGCGCAGGCCCGCCGCACGGCAGCCGCTTGCGCCGCGCATTGCGCTGCGGGTCGACCGGATGCAGTACCAGGCGCTTGCCCTCGTGCTCGACCCACGGCGGCTCGCCGGGCGCGACGAAGCACCGGGCGACGGAGACGATCTGGCCGGCGAGGTAGCCTTGGTCGAGCTGCCAGGCGACGCCGTCGACGGAGACGATGTTGTCACCTGAGACGCGGCGCCTGGTCCGCTCGGTGAGCGCGACGCGCAGCGCCTTTTCGTCGACGACGCCCTCTGCGGCGGGGCGGGCCGCGTAGACCTTGGCCGGGGTCTTGCCGAGCAGGCCCGCGTGCGGCGCCGGGTGATAGCGCCTGTCGAGGAAGGCGCGGAGCGTCGTGTTGATGTCGACGAGCGACGCCACGGCGCCGAGATAGTTGAGACACCCTTCGCGCAGCGTGCGCCAGAAACGCTCCATCTTGCCGCGCGCCTGCGGGTCGTAGGGCTTTGCATGCAGCAGCGCGATGCCGAGCCTCGCGCATGCGGTCTTGAGGACATCGCCGCGGTAGGTGGAGCCGTTATCGAGGTAGAGCGCGTCGGGCTTGCCGTGGCGGCGCAGGGCGTCGACGGTCATGCCGAGCATGTCGACCTCCTTCTCGGTCGTGTGCGCCTCGAGGGCGATGACGTAGCGAGAGGCGTCGTCGAGCAGCCCATGGATGCGGATCGGCATCGCTTTGCCTCCAACAGTGCAGCCCGTCACGTGGCAGACGTCGCCGTGCCAGAGCGCGCCGGGACGCTCGGCCTGCCAGCGAAGCCGCGTCTTGGGCTCCCCCTCGGCGCGCGCGGCGCGGCGGCGAAGGCCGTACGCCGCATACAATCGCCGCACGGTGGGCTCGGAGACCTTGCCCGCTTCAAGCCGCCCCTCGTCGACGAGTGTCTTGAGGATGAGCGGCACCGAGGCGTCGGGGTGCTCGCGCCGGATGTCGAGCAGCAGACTGCGAAGCTCCTCCGACAGCTCCTGCGCGAAGCCGCGATCGCTGCGTGGCTGCGGGCGCAACCCGTCGAGGCCAGCGGAGCGATACGCGTACAGCCAGCGCTCGAGCGTGGGCACGGCGTAGGTGCGCGTGCTGTGCGCGCCCGGCGGTCGAAACCGCTGCTCGCTCAGGGCGCGCAGCTCGACGGCGAGCTGGCCGTGGGTGAGCACGCGGTGCATGAGAGGGCCGATGACCGTGGCGCGATAGATCGCCACGGTCTCGGCGTGATCGGTGGGGCCGAGGGCCATTGCAAGGGGTCCTTTCTGCGCCTTGCCGGCGCGCGGTCCTTGTCCGGGATCCGCCGCGTTTTCGGCAGCGATCCTCTCAGGTGGGCGCTACGATTCGGGCTCCGAAGGGGCAGATGCCGTCACGCCGCGTGCGCGGCGCCGAGGAAGGCGCGGTGCTCGATCGGCAGCGCCCGGGTCGTCGGGTCCGCGCTCGCCGCGAGCGCTACCGCGGCGCTGGCTGCGCGCTGGCGGAGCGAAGCGCGTGGAACGGGGTCGGGGGCTTCAGCAAAGATGCGTCGTTGCGCGACATCGCGCACCCATCTGCGCAGCGTGGTCCAGCCGGTGACCGCGCTGTCGCCGACGATCCCCGCGGGGGCCACGCGGCGCCGGACCTCGGCCGCGGTCGCGAGTACAAGGCCCCAGAGCGCGAGGGCGAAGCCGATGGCGGAGGCGCTGTACAGGCGCCGGCCGAGCACGCCGCGAGGAACGACGAGGAGCACGGCGCCGCACGAGACGCAGCGATAGCGGCGGGCGGTCACCGTGAGCATCTCGGGCCGCTGGTCCGGCCCTGACGGGCCCCAGACCTGCCGCTCGCGCTTGCCGTGGCCCTGGAGCCGGATGGCGCCGCCGAGGGGGCAGCTGGCGACGCCGCAGGCTGGGCACCGCGCAGGTCGCGCTTCGACGACCGTGGGCGTTTGCTGCTGCCAGCGCTTGATGTCGATGGCGCTCTGGACGACACTGCGACCGCTTCGATTCCTGGGCACGGGAACCGGAGCACGACGAGGAGACTGTCGGCCAAGATCAGGTCTCCTCGTCGCCTATTTTGTGGCCGGCCCCGCGCCGCTGCTCCGCTCCTCGGGTGGACCTACCCCGTCGTGAGTCGGGCGTGCGAGCAACGATAGCTGGAAATCTTCGATGGCTGAACGGAAGGGGCTGCGATCGGGCATCAGTGGCGTCTTCGGCCGACGCAGGTGTGCTGGGAGGGGTCCGTGGTGAGAATTTTGAGCAGCTGAACGGAATGCACGGCGCCGCGACTCGCCGGACGCCATCGCCCCCGTTGCCCGTGCGGAGCGAGCACGATCCATGATGGCCAGCTTCGCCGGGCAGGGCTCCTCGCCATCAAGAAGCATGCTCGATGAGAGGAGCTTCGGCATCAACGAGAGTGCGCGGCAATAGGCAGTCATCTTGTGGACACCGAGCTCCGTGGCGATCTCGGTCGGTGTTGCCCCCGAGCGGGAGCGCGCCTTGGCGTACGCCTCGGCTCGCTCCCGCAGCTCGCTCGGGAATTTCCCACGGCTCTTCTGCTCTCGATACCTCGACAGCTCTGCACGCAGCTGTACCAGCTCCCTGCTTCCTGGCATCGCTCGCTCCTCTTCGCTCGGCGAGGGCACGGCCCTCATCTGGCGTCGCGTAGCGTGTAACCGAATCTGGCCAGGGGAAAGACACGGTCTGCGGAGCGGCTACCGCCGTGGTGACCGAGCCAAGGAAGATCGCCCGCTTTCTCTCCGCGCTCGGCGAGCCGACCGATGTTCCAGCACGCTCTCCCAACCGAGGACCGCCGTACTGGAAGAGCACCGTTCTGCGCCGCAAGGCGCCCGGTGACGCCGCATAGCGTCTCGCGACGCGCCTCCCGGGCCAGACCAATGCTCGGACGGACACGTGTGCGCACGGCACGCCGATGCGCCCCTTAGCGCGCTCGGCGCCGCCCGGACCACGCGAGATCGTAATTATAGTGCGGGTTGGCTTGAAGCGTAGCCCGCCCTGCAAAGCTGCTATACTTTTCTTCGAAGCTCCAACTCTTTGAGCTCTGCTTGGATCTGGACAGTAATCTTTTCAGAATAACAATATCTTTCGTCTGATAGTATTTTATGAGTAGCCTTTATAGCTAACTCTAAATCATTATCAAGATGTTCAATGGGCCAAATGTAGACGCGGCAAAACTGCAAAACACAATAGACCGCAGCCCTTAGCAATGCAGTGTTTTCGCCACAAGCATCTTCCTGTTCACAAAGAAGCAGGGTTGCTCTTATTTGGTCGGGGAAGCGCGTGAGATGCATTAGATTGGCGAACCAATCTGCTGCCCTGTCGTTATCCCAGGGATTAGTGTCCCACATCGTTAGGCCGCGAGACTTCCAATGCTTTTGAAAAGATCGTCTGCGGAAAGCTTGATTTCTTCCCTGAATTGCTTTGGAATCTTTTTATGGCAGCGTTCATACCAATCGTAAAAAGTGGTTTTGATATCGGGCATATTTAGGCTAAGTACACGGTGCTCTGCCATGTCTGGGTATTTCTTGGCAAGGTAGAGGAATATGTCCAGGTGCACTAACAGCGGCTGAGCTGCCCTGTCAGCCGTTTTCATCCACTCCGTGATCTGCTTGATTTGTTCAATTGCTAAATTAAAATAACGTGCGGGCTCCAAGTCTGCCGACTCATTGCCATCAGGTGCTGCGCTGAAAATTCTCATAATTTAATGATTTACATGTAGGGACAACTTTCGGAGCGTCCAGCTTGGGTACGTATATTAGCGGATTTTTATGATTCTACATCTCGATGCCTCTGCCTTCGTTTTGTCAATTAAGTCCGATTTTGTCAATTGATCCTCAATGGAATCAGTTGCTTTGAACTTGCTAGCATTTTCTTCTAGAATATCAATCGGGTTAGCACGCCGATGCGCCCCCGTAGCACGCTCGGTGCCGCCCGGACCACGCTCTTTCGACCCAGGACCGAGCCATCACGACGCTCGCGGTCCCACCCTTTCGGTTTGCTGCGCTACACTTCCTCGCGCTGCGATCCGGCTTGATTTGCCTACGCACAGCGCGCTCGAAGGCGCGGTGGAGGTCCGGCACCGCCGCTGCCACGCCGTAAGCGCCCAGCCATCGCCATGGGCACGACCCCTTGCGGCTCTCACCGGGGTCGACGATGCTGGGCGCGGGGCGGCGCCTACCGATGGTCCGGGCAGACGCGGGCGGACACGAGAGGGCCGGCGAGGTGCTCTCCCCCGGAACCCCGGCGGCGAGGATTGAGGTCCGCGTCGTTCAGGGCGCGTCGGCGTCGCCGGCGGCCGGAGCCGCGAGCGACGCTCTCGCCCACGCGTCGGGCAGCAGCTCGTCCAGCCGTTCGCGTGACCAGCCGCGGCAAAGCCGCCGGATGGCCCCGCTGCGGGCGTGGCGAGGGCGGTCGCGGCCGCGCTCTCACACAGTGTCCCGCGGCGCGCCGACGAACGCGCTCTCGTCGTAGTGGCTGCGGGGGTTCCACGCCGCGTAGCCCGCGCAGCCGGTGTCGTCGTTCGCGCGGATCTGCTCCCGGATGTGCCACGGCGTGTACTCGTACCGCTGCATGGGGCGCGAGCTGTCCAGATCGAACGCCTGGATCCAGCTGCGCAGCAGCCCGATGCGCCCGGGGAGCGCTGCCACCCTGCGCCAGCCGGCCGAGAGCGAGGCATACAGGGTCTCGTAGGGGTGATGCGCGGGGTTCGCGAAGCCGAAGCTGCCAGGGCCCCAGTGCGACGGGTACGGCATCGGCATCACGTAGTCGAAGAGCTCCACGGCGTCCTCCAGCCGCTGGCCTATCCCGTCCTGCGGCCCGAGCAGCGTGAACCCGAAGACATCCGCGGAGATCGGGCGAGACGCGGCATTGCCGACCTCCGCGCGGAGGAACTCGAAGAAAGCGCGGATCGTCGGCGCCCTCTCCTCGATCGGCGTCCGCGACCGCGGCTCGCGCGCGGCGCCATAACGCACATAATCGTAGTTCACCTCGTCGAAGCCGGCGTCGTACGCCCGGAGCGAGATCTCCGCGATCTCGTGCCATCGCGGCTGCGAGCCCGGGTCGTACCAGCCCCGCGGGCCGCCCTTGAACGCGACGAGCCGGGCGATGAGGTAGATGCCGGCGTCGCGGAGGGCGCCCAGCTGGGCCCTGGTCACCTCGTCACGCTCGAAGAGGAGCGCGCCCCCCTCCGACCGGATGTCGATCACCAGGGAGTTCAGCTCTGTCCGCTGGACCAGGGAGGAGAGCCGATTCAGCCGCTCCACGTTCCTCCCGGCCGCGAAGTTCACGTAAATCGCCTTGGTGACCATGGGCATGCTGTTCCCCCCGGCGAGGGGAGAGCACGTCCCCGGCCAAGGGAGCGCCGGAACACCCTTCGCAGCCCTTTTCAGCGGGGAAATTGAACAGGGAGGCGGGGAGACAGGGAGTATTTGAGGATTTACCTCCCCGTCTCCCCGCCTCCCTGTGAACTTTCCGAAGAATTTGCGGGAGATGCCTCGCCCCCCGCGCCCCGGGTCACCCCCGCATCGCCTGGATCGGGCTGATCCGCGCAGCGCGGAGCGCCGGGAAAAACCCGCCGAGCAGGCCCATCACCGCCGCGATCGCCACCGACGTCAGCAGGATCCCGGGCGTCGGCTCGAACGTGAACACGACCTCCGACCAGCTCGCGAAATTGACGGTCGAGAAGCGCACGAACCTCATCCCGAGCGCGGCGAGCACGCCGAGCGCCCCGCCCGCCAGCGCGAGGAGGACCGACTCGATGAGGAACGACACGAGGATGCTGAACCGCGAGAAGCCGAGCGCCCGCAGCGTGCCTATCTCGCGCTGCCGGTTGGCGATCGACGAGTGCATCGTGATCATCGCGCCGATCATCGCGCCGATCGAGAAGAACACCGCGATGAGCACGCCCATCACCTTGATGAACATGCTCGTCCCCTCGGACTGCTTCTCGTAATAGACGCTCTCGCGCATCACCTCGAGCCCGAGGTTCCGGTTCTGCTCGATCGACGCCTCGAACGCGTCGAACTTGCTGGCCGAGGCGAGCCGCGCCCGCACCGCGGAGACGCCCCCCTCGCGGCCGAACGCCGAGCGCGTCGTGTGCAGGTCGGCCCAGACCTCGGACTCCGACGAGGAGCCGCCGTCCTCGAACACCCCCACGACCTTCACCGGCCGGTTCTTTCGCAGCTCGAACGACTGGCCGATCGACAGGCCCTTGAAGCGGCCGCTGATCGCCTTGCCCACGATCACCTCGTCCGTGCCCGGCTGCGCCGGCCGGCCCTCGATGATCTTCACCTGCGAGCGGAACGCGAGCACGTCGTCGGGCACCCCGCGCACCTGCACGTTGGAGATGCCGTCCGTGCCGAGCTTCTCGAGGAGGATGACCGCCACCACCTCCCCCACCCCGTCCGGCTTGCCGTCCTGCCGCTTCGCCACCTCGGCGCTCGCGAGGATCACGCCGATCTGCTGCTCCTCGATGCTGCTCACCATCTCGGCGTCGGAGCCCTTCCGCATCACGATCGCGACGTCGTCCCGCGCGGTGCGCCCCAGGGTGCGCTCCACGCTGTTCGCGAGCATCAGCACCGAAGCGAACACGAACACCACGAGGCCGAGACCGGACGCCGTCGCGAGGGTCGTCGTCTTGCGCACCACCAGATTTCGAACGTTGTAGGCGACGGGGATCATGAGCGCTCTCTCCCGCTTTCAGGGTGTCGAAGACAGGCTGCGTGGGTCGCTCACGCCACGCGCCGGAGCGCGTCGGTGACCGAGAGTTTCGATGCGTTGTACGCCGGGATGAGCGACGCGACGAGCGACAGCCCCATCGAGAGCAGCACCGCCATGACCATCGTCGAAGGCTCGATCCGGAAGTAAGGGAACCAGGCGCCCATGTCCTCCTCCAGCCACCGGCCCAGCCCGAGCTCGACGATCGGATACGAGACAACGAGCCCGAGGAACCCGGCCAGGAGCCCGATGGTCGCCGCCTCCCCGATGATGAAGATCCTCACGTGCTTCGGCTCGAACCCGAGCGCGCGCAGCACGCCGTACTCCCGCGTCCGCTCCCGGACGCCCATGGCGATCGTGTTGCCGAGGATCATCATCATGATGAGAAGGATGATGATGGACACGACGTTGAGCGCCGTCAGCACGGCCGACATCATCGCCATGAACGACAGGTTCATCGCCCGCTCGCTCATCGTCGCCGTCTGGACGTCCTTCTCGTCGAAGATCTTGTCGATCGCCGCGCTGATGTCCGCGCTCCGCGACGGGTCGTCGATCCGGGCGGTCATCCAGCCGATCTGGTCACGCTGCCGCTCGGGGAGCGACTCGTTCAGGTAGTCGTAGTGAAAGATGAACTGCGACCTGTCGATCGACTTGCGCGTCGCCGTGTAGATCCCCGAGACGGTGAACTGCCAGTTTCCGGGGTAGATCGTCCCCTCCAGCGTCACCGTGTCGCCCGGCTTCACCTTGAGCCGGGTCGCGAGGACGTCGCCCACGATGGCGCCCTTCCTGTCGCCCAGCCACCGCTCCATGTCCTCGGGCGAGACGACCATCTCGTCGTAGACCTTGAAGAAGGTCTTCGACTCGACGGCCATCGAGGCGAAGAAGTTGTTGGCGTCGCGCGGGTCCTTGGCGCCGAACCAGCTCATGAAGGACCCCTCCGTCACGCCGGGGACCTCGCGGACCGTGTCCATGTAGCGCTTCGGCAAGGGGAGGATGAACGAGATCTTGTGCCGCGTCGCGATCCGGTCCTTCGCGGCGTGGTCGGCGGCGACGTTCCACGCCGAGAGCACCGTCCGGAGGAGCACGAACGCGAGCACCGCCACCACCGCGCCGATCACGGTCAGCAGCGTCCTGAACTTGTTGCGAAGGACGTTCCTGGCGGCGACGGAGACGAGGTTCATGACAGGTTCCCCTTGTCGAGCCGGCGCGTCACCGTCGCGCGCTCGGCGGCCTGCGGATCGTGCGTGACCATCAGGATGGTCTTCTTGAACTCCTTGTTGAGCCTCTCCAGGAGCGCCAGGATCTCGTCGGCGCTCTTGCGATCGAGATCGCCGGTCGGCTCGTCCGCCACGATGATCGTCGGGTCGTTCACGATCGCCCGCGCGATCGCGACCCGCTGCTCCTGGCCGCCGGAGAGCTGCCGGGGATAGTGGCCCATCCGCTCCTCGAGCCCGACGACGCGCAGGGCCGTCTGCGCGCGCTTCCGCCGCTCGGACGAGGACAGGTTCGTGAGCAGGAGCGGCAGCTCGACGTTCTCGACCGCGGTGAGCACCGGCATCAGGTTGTAGGCCTGGAAGATGAAGCCCATCGTCCTGGAGCGGAAGCGCGCCAGCTCGCCGTCGCTCATCCGCGTGAGGTCCTGCCCCGCCACGCGCGCCGAGCCGCGCGTCGGGCGATCGAGCCCGGCGATCAGGTTCAGCAGCGTCGACTTGCCCGAGCCCGAGGGCCCCATCAGCGCCTCGTACGACCCCTCCGGGATGTCGAGCGTGATGTTGCCGAGCACCACGATCGGCTCCTTGTCGCGGAAATAGCTCTTGCCGACCCCCTGCAGCTCGACAATGGGCTTCGGCTTCCCGTCGCGATACCCCTCGGTCATTCGCTCCCCTTTTCCTTCTCTTTGATCTTCTGACCGTCCGCGAGCTCGGGGGACGGCCTCGCCACGAGGCGCGCCCCCGGGGTCGGGCCGTCGAGCAGCTCCAGCCCGCCGGGCGCGGGGCCGCCCACCTTGATGGGCACCATCTTCACCTGGCCCTCGTTGACCACGAACACCACCTTGGCGCCGCCCCGCTCGACCACCGCGGCCTCCGGGACGACCCGCTTCGGCGGCTCCTTCATCGCCTCCTCGGACAGCGCCTCGGCGAGGAAGCTGACCCGCGCGCTCATCTCCGGCAGCGCCTCCTTCGGCTCTCCGACGAACTTCACCTTCACCGGGACGGTCGCCTTGGCGCGGTTCACCCGCTTGCCGATCTCGAGCGTCGTGCAGCGGTGCCGCTTCGAGGGGTACGCGTCGAGGACCACCTCGCACGGCTTGCCGGGCTCGACGAGGTAGAGGCGCGTCTCCGGGACATCGGTCTCGACGACGAGCGACGAGAAGTCGGCGATCTCGACGAGGTGCGGCAGCTCGAGGCCGACGACCTCGCCCACCTCCGGCGGCTTCGACATGATCGTGCCGCCGATCGGCGCGACGATCTTCCGGTCGGCCAGCGTGACCCGGAGGCTCTCGACGTCGGCCGCGGCGGCCTTGACCTCGGCGTCGGCCGCCGCCGCCGACTGGGTGAGCGAGTGCATGCGCGCGGTGAGGTCATCCATCGACGCGCGGCCGGTCACCTGGCGCTCGACGAGCAGCCGCTCCCGCGCGAGCTGCTGCTCCACCTCGCCGATGCTCGCCCGGGAGGCCGAGGCGCGCGCCCGCGCCGCCGCGACCTTGGCCTGGGCCGCGGCCACGAGGCTCTTCTGGTCGGCGTCGTCGAGCTCCACGAGCAGGTCGCCCTGCTTCACCACATCGCCTTCCTTGACGTGCACCCGCGCGATCCGGCCGGGGAACTTGGCCCCGACCTTGGACACCACCTGCGGGACCACGTACCCGGTCGACGTCACGGAGATCGACGCCTGCGCCGGCGAGACCAGCGCGACCTCCGTGGTGGTGACCTCGGTCTTGAAGAGCGCGCTCTGCGCCTTCGGCACGGCGAACGCGGCGGCGCCGCCGACCGCCGCGAGCACGACCACGGCGACGAGGACGGTGCGGAGCGGGCTCCGCCGATCGGGATCGACGTCCCGCTGGATCCGCAGCGAGGCGAGATCCGAGCTGAGCTGGTCGGACACGGCGTCTCCTTAACACGCTTCCGGCGTCGCGTTGAAGTTCTATCGCCTATTTCTGACGCGCGGCGCCACCCGCGCCCGACATGCAGGATGCGGCCTCGCGCCCGGCCCTGGAGCGGCGCTTGCTTCGTATCGAAATCGCCTCCCGCCGTGGCAATCCGCCCGTCCAGACCGCAATGCACCGCGCGGCTGTGCCCCCTGCGCCTCACCCGTGGCTGTGCGCTCCCTGGCGTGCAGCGGCGCTCGGGCCTTCGAAGCGCGCGGCGGGCCTCACGTCCGTTGGCTGGCGCACCGGCGCATCGCTCCAGCGATGGCCCCGGAGCGGAGCGAGCAGAGGGAAACCGCCACAAGATATCGAAAGTATAAGCATTTATCGAACTAGCGATCCCGAACGACGGCGCCGCGCGACGGCGGAAGTGCCAATCACCGATCCGCGCGATGGAGCAGGCGGAAGGTGGGCTCCGCGCCACACACGGGGTGGGATGGGTGCCTGCGGCGCTGTGCGGCGCTGTCTGTGTCGGCGCGGGGCGCGGGGCGCGGGGCCGCGGCCAGGGTGCGAGATGCGCGCCTTGCGCTCCAGGGGCTCCCGGGACCAACACCCTGTCTCGACGCCCCGACGCCGCACGTCTACGCTGTCACGATGGGTTTTGTCGCGAGCCTTTTCATCGTCTACGGGGTCGCCGGGGTGGTGCTGGGTGTCGCGGTCGCCATCGCGATCGGGCGCTGCCTCCACCACCGGCGGCGCTCGCAGATCGCCGCGTATGCGCGGAGCCCTTCGGCGTCACCCGGCGCGATACGCGAGGGGTTTGCGCTCCTGCGCGGCGAGGTGAGCGCGGAGGACGCCGCGCCGGGAGACGCGGTGATCGCGGTCGAGATCCCGTGCGGCGGCCAGGCGGGCGCCGCGCCGAGCGCGTGGCAGACGCGGGCGCGCGCGTTCTCGCTCCGGCTCGCCTCGGGCGCCACCGTGCGGGTCGAGCCGGCGAGCAGCAGGCTGACCCTGGACACCACCTTCGTCCCGACGAGACGTGGTGGCGCGCCCGCCTACGTGTCCGAGGTCCGCCCCGGCGACACGATCTACATCGCGGGCTCGGTGCGCCGCGAGATCGACGCGAGCGCCGCCGGCACGGGCTACCGCGACGCCGCGCGGGCCTGGGTGCTCCGGGCGCCCGCGCACGGCAGCCTCTGCGTCGCTTCCGAGACGGTCATCGCCCACCACGCCCAGCGCGCGCGGTTCCACCGCTCCTGGGCGCTCGCGCTCGGCGGGGCGCTCGCGGCGCTTCACCTCGGCCTGTTCCGCGCGTTCCACGCGAGCATGCTCGGCGCCGCCGACTCGGCCGGGAGCATCGACATCGGGCCGGCCGCGCTCGCGCTCTTCTTCGTCGGCGCCGCGGCGCTCACCTACCGCACCCTGGCCGAGCAGACCTCTCCGTGGATCGAGCTCCGCGTGGATCGCTCCAGGGCGGCCTAGCTCAGGCTGCGCGCGCCGATGGAAAAGATCATTTCCTACATCGAGCAGCACAACCCCGGATTTGCTCGACGCATCCGTGGCGCGACGCCAGACGAGATCGATTCCCTTGAGCAGACCGCCGGCCATCCGCTGCCTCCCGATTACAGGTATTTTCTCTCCGTCATGGGCCACGACGACGGTCAACTCTTCGGCCAGAAGGGCATCAGCACGGACGTCCCGAGTCTCCTCTCCTTCTATCGAGAGAGCGTGGCGACTGGAGAGAACTCAGTACCGGAGGACTGCATCGTCATCGCGGTAGGCTGCGCCGTCATTGAACAGGTCTATCTCGAGCATGACGGGCTCGGCCGCGTCTTCGAAGGGGGCGAGGGCGAGAAGTCCTCGCTCTGGGCAAAATCCTTCAGGAACCTCCTTTATCAAAACGCCTACATGGCGCATCGCCAGCGCTGGCTACCTCACGCGGTCATGCACAACAGCACCGATCAAACGAACCTGTCAGAGGATGTTCGCGCGGTGGTGCGCTCGGCCGGGCTCCTCGAGCTCGATTTCTCTGACTCCGTGACGATCTGCGCGGAATCTTCTTCAGCGACGCTCGCCTTCCGTCAGATCGCCGGCGAGACAGCCTGGGTGCGTGTGGCTGGCATGGACGAGGCTGCGGTGAACGACGTTTCCAGGCGACTGATGAACATCAGCGTAGAGAGACGATTCGACGCCCATGGATCTCACCCATTTTCAAGGTTCCGCTGAGCGGGACATTCATATATTCCGCGATGGCGCACGGCTCGAGTACGTGGAGACAGCGCTGCGGCAGATCGCGCGCGATCTAGCGTATCATTTCATTGCGCTTCGCGGCGATCGAATGACGAATGAAGCGGAAGCATTGACAGAGATCGCTCGAGCGTTCGAGTTGCCTCACCATGACGACCCGGGCTTCAAGCGAAACTGGGATGGCACCGCAGATTATATCATGAACATGCGTTGGCCGCATCGGCCGCGGTCGCCGAGCCAACTCCAACGTGGTCATCTCGTGTTATATTGCGAGCCGGCGCATCTCATCGCCGGCGATGCGCTCTCGTTCGCAACGTTGCTCGATCTCCTCGGGACGCGAGCCGAGCCCTCCGAAGGCCGCGAGGTGCCGCTTCATATCGCCATCGGCCCGATGAGCTTCCGCCATGAATTCTTTGCGACCCTCCTCAAGGTGGAACGACACTTCTGCCGTGACTGCCAGCTGCTGGGCCGAGCCGAGGCGGACGAATAGGACCTTCGCGTCGAGGCCAGGGACTGACGGCGAAGGCGTGAAGGAGTCCGTTGTCCACGCCGAGCAGAGAATCCGGTGACGCGCCGCCCCGCGACGGCCAAGGTGTCCTCATGCGTGACGAAAGCGGCGCGCAATGGCGTTTAAGCCGATGACGCACAAGAGATCCGTTGACCCGATGGTCACTGCTCTCCCCTCCTTCGCCCGCTGCACCAGACGGGTGAGAGAGCCGACGCCCGAGCGCCTGACGCTGCACGAGCGGCTCCTCACCCAGGCCATGGCCGAGGCGGCTGAGCTCCGGATGCTCAAGGCCAGCAGCGGGAGGCGGCCGTACAGCGTGACAATCAACGAGCGTTTGCCCGAACTTGAAAACATGCTAAAATTCGCGCCATGGCCGCGCCTCAGCAAATGGTGACGCCCCGGCGCATCTTCGTGATGGGCGACCCGCAGGCGCCGATGGCCAAGGTGATGGCCGTGCTCGCGTCGCACGCGTTGCTCGGCGCGGGCGGCCGGCTCGCCGACGACGTCGTGCTCGTGTCGATCGGTGATCACTTCGACTATGACCTCGATGATCCGGTGGGCGCGGGCGCGGAGGGGCTCCGCACGCTGCGCTGGCTGGCCAGCCACGATCCCGCGCAGGTGCGGCTCCTGTTCGGCAACCATGACGCGGCGCGGGTCATGGAGCTCGCCGGCCTCGACGACGTCCGGTTCGCTGCGGCGCGCGCGCTCGGGCGCTCGATCAAGGAGACCAGGCGGCGTGAAGGCGCCGAGGCCGCCGCCCGGCGCCAGCGCGACGAGTTCGCAGCGCGGTTTCCCGATGTGGCGACCCCGGGGCTCGCGGCGCGCGATTACGCGTCGTTCAGCGAGTCCCAGCGCGAGCTCGTCATCGAGCTGCTGCTCCGCGGCCGCTTTCATCTCGCGCTCTCAGGCGTGCTGCCCGACGGCCGCGCTGTGCTCCTGACCCACGCGGGCGTGACCACGCGCGAGCTCGCGATGCTGGGCATGCCGGACGAGCGCGACCCGCACCGGCTGGCGGCGGCCCTCGATCGACAGTTGCGCGCCGCGGTCGACGCGCGGCGCACGGAATGGCAGAGCGGCGCGCGCACGCCACTTTTGCTCGAGCCTCTCCACGTCGCGGGCGCCGCAGGCAACGAAGGCGGCGGCCTCCTCTACCATCGACCTGCGCACGTCGATCGCGCGGGTGGCGATCCGGCATGGGAGCTCGATCCGGCGCGACCGCGGCGCTTCGAGCCGCGTTCGCTCCCGCGCGGCCTGCGACAGGTCGCCGGTCACACCGGTCACAGGAAGTGCAAGGCGGAGCTCGGTCATGACTGGCTCACGGCGGCAGCGCACCAGAAGGAGGTCGGAGGAATCCGCACGCTGCGCGTCGACGGCGATGTCGTCGTGTATGACCTCGGGATCCTGGACGATCGACCCGGAGCGGCCGACCTCTACCTGATCGACGGGGAGATGCGGGTTACCGCGGCCGCCGATTACGCTCTGCTCCCGCTCGCCGAGCTGATCGTCCCCGCGTGAAGCCCGCCCCGCGGAGCTCCGGACGAAGCGACGGCCGGCAGAGAGCGCCGCGAGCGCGCCAATCTACCCACATCGCCGCCCGCGCCCTCACCGGAGAACTCACGCGCTCACCCGCGACCACGGATTGCCACCCTCGCGGCAAATCGCGCAGAACGCCGGCCGAGTTCGCTCGATCCGCCGAGCACAAGAGCTCATCCACCAACTCACGTGGTCTCACTGGGGTGGTGTTTTCATGTCCATTCAGGATCCCTCGCGATCCACGCCAGTCGCGCAAACATCATATCGGATTGGATCACGGGCCGTCCTCACGTGATTGTTTCACCCGGAGAGGCGCGCTGCCCGTGTCAAGCCGATAGCACGACTGTGGCCGCGGATTTGCTCTGAAGGCAAAGACACTCGCGAGGGTGCGAGGACGGCAGCACGGCGCGGCGATCGCGAGCGATCGTCGCGCGGATCCGCGAGCGGATTGGCCGTCAAGTTACATCAGCAGCGGAGAGGCTGGCGGCGCTTGCGGCCTCTCCTTGACAGCGCTCCGTCTCGCCGCGCCCTGGCTCCTGAGGGGGATGGTGCGGCGCTCTCCGACACCGGGGGAGATGGGCGCATCGGACCGAGCCAGGAAAGGAAGATCCAATGAAGCGCTTCAAGTCACACCTCACCACGGCTGCCCTCACCGCAGCGTGCGCGTTCGCGCCCGGCTGTCTGATCCTCGACGCCGGTGACGAGGGCGAGGGGCTGGCCCCGACCGCCTCGGGGACGCTGACCGTCGCCGTCGCCAATGGCGAAGCGCGGTACATGCTGGAGCGGGAAGATGGGGTGTTCGTGCGCCTCGACCTGGGCTCGATGGCGGACGCGGCGCCGGGCGCCGAGCCGTCGATCGACTGGCGCACGGCGAGCGGCTCCCCCGTGGACGTGTTCGGCACCGAGACCGGCGACGGCACGATCGTGGTCGCCACGATGCGGCCTGCCGAGGGCATCGGCGAGCTGACGAACGCGCTCGTCACGACCGGGACGAAGCGCGTCCTGGTGCTGCGCGTGCAGTTCGACGGCGGCCAGACGCTGGGCACGGAGCAGGACGTGCGCAACACCATGGCCGGCGCGGCGACCCACCTGGCGGGCTCGTCGTTCGGCAAGATGCAGCTCGAGTACGACGTCGCCGGCCCGTTCAACATCACCTTCGGCAAGTGCGACGACTACAACCGATGGCAGAACGAGGCCAGGACCGCGGCGCGGAACGCCGGCTTCGATCTGAACGCGTACCAGCACTACATGATCTGGGGGAAGATGGATTGCGGGTACGCCGGCATGGGCGCGCAGCCCGGCAACGCAACCTGGATCGCCGGCCTCTGGCCCGAGGTCGTCGTGCACGAGCTCGGCCACAACTTCGGCCTGTGGCACGCCTCGTCGCGGACGTGCCGCAACGCCGGGGCGACGGTGACGATGAGCAACGACTGCTCCTTCGACGAGTACGGCGATCCGTTCGACCCGATGGGCAACGGCGGGAAGCAGCACTTCAACGCCAACTACAAGGTGAACCTCGGGTGGATCCCGTCGTCGCAGGCCCAGACGGTCACCGCCGACGGGACGTATACGCTCGCCCCGATGACCGAGGCGAGCACCGGGACCCAGCTCCTCCGCGTCAAGGGCCCGAACGACATCATGTACCAGATCGAGTTCCGCCAGCCGGCGGCGACGAACGTCGTCGACTCGCGCAACCTCTCCACGAAGGGCGTGCTCATCCATGCGTTCTTCACGCAGTCGCGGGAGAGCGGCCGGGCGCACCTGCTCGACATGATCCCCGGCGGGAACTTCAGGGACGCGCCGCTCGCCGTCGGCGCTTCTCATCAGCTCTTCGGGACGAACGCGACGCTGAAGCTCCTCTCCGTGTCGGCCACGGGCGCGCAGATCCAGATCTCCGGCCTGGGGGGCGGCACGACCGACCCCGGCGGCGATCCGGGCGGCGACCCCGGCGGCGGCACCGGCGGAACTACTGGCCAGACCCTTTCGGCCCTCCATTCCGGCAAATGCATGAGCGTCAACGCGGCGAGCCTGAACAGCGGCGCCAGCGTCGTCCAGCGGCCGTGCACCGGGGCGGGCGACCAGCAGTGGCAAGTCGAGATCATCAGCGGCAGCACGGCGACCGTGAAGAACGTGAACAGCGGAAAGTGCCTCGACGTGCAGGGGTCCAGCCGGTACAACGGGGCGAACATCACGCAGGCGGACTGCAACAGCGGCAAGAACAGCCAGAAGTGGGATCTCATCGATCGCGGCAACGGCGTCGTCTCGCTGCGCTCGGTCAACAGCGGAAAGTGCGTGGACGTCTACAGCGCCAGCACCGCGGACGGCGCCAGGCTCGCCCAGTACACGTGCAACAACGGGACGAACCAGCAGTTCCGGCGGCAGTAGCGAACCTCGCTTCGATGAACCGCATCACCCTCGGGCTCGCGGCCGCCGCCGCGGGCCTCGCCCTCTCCGCCGCCACGCCCGCGCGCGCCAACGGCCGATACCCCACCGCCGGCCAGATCCTCGTCGATCCCGCCGATCCCGAGCACATCGTCGTCCGCGCGACCTACGGCGTCCTCACCACCCACGACGGCGGCGAGCGCTGGTCGTGGATCTGTGAAGCGGCCATCGGCTACAGCGGCTTCGAGGACCCGATGCTCGTCGTCACCGCCGACGGCTCGATCCTCGCCGGGCTCTTCGACGGGCTCAGCGCGACGCACGACCGCGGCTGCGACTGGCATATCGCCGAGGGCGCGCTCGCCGAGCGCAACATCGTCGATCTGTCGATCGATCGCGCGGATCCCGCGAGCGTCCTCCTGCTCGGCTCCAGCGTCATGGCCAGCGACGCGATCTTGACGCAGGTCTGGGAATCGAAGGACGACGGACGGACCTGGGCGCAGGCCGGGGTCGACTTCCCGAGCACGTTCCTCGGCGTGACCCTGGACAGCGCGCCGAGCGATCCGCGGCGCATCTACGTGAGCGGGCGGCGCAACGGCCCCACGTTCGAGGGGATCGTGCGGCGCTCGGACGATCGCGGCGCGACGTGGGAGGAGCTCGACGTCCCTGGCAGCGACGATCGCAACCTGCCGTACCTCGGCGCCGTGGACCCGGAAGACCCTGACGTTGTGTACGTGCGCCGCGACGGCGACGGCGCGGACGCCCTGCTTGTCTCGCGGGACGGGGGCGCCACGTGGCGCGAGGTGTTCCAGGCGGCGAGCCTGCTCGGCCTCGCCCTCTCGCCCGACGGGACCGAGATCGCGGCCGGCAGCGATCTGGACGGCCTGTGGGTGGCGCCGACGGATACGCTGGAGTTCACCCAGGTTGCGCAGCTCGGCGTCCGCTGCCTGACCTGGACGGCGCGGGGCCTCTTCGCCTGCGCCGACGAGCCCGTGGACGGCTTCTCCGCCGGCGTTTCCACGGACGGGGGCAGGACGTTCTCGCCGCTCATGACGCTCGACCGGCTCTGCGGCCCGCCGGAGGCCTGCGGGGGCGACAGCTCGACCGGCCGGACCTGCCCCGGGCTCTGGCGGGCGACAGCGCGCTTCGTCGGCGCCGGGGCCTCGTGCGAGGCCGGCGCCGGCCCGGGCGGCGCCGCGGGCGCGGGCGGGGGCGCGGCGAGCGCCGGCGGGGGCGAGGCCGGGGCGGGCGCAGCCGAGCCGAGCGCCGGCGGCGGCTGCTCCTGCGGGGCGTCGGGCGGGGGGCGCGCCGGGGCGCTGCTGAGCTGCCTCGCCGCGGCCGGCGGCGCGCTCCTGCGGGCGCGGCGACACGGACGCCGCCGCGCTCAGGCGCCGGGAGCGCGGTGACGGCCCGGGCTGTTCCCGCGTCGGGTGCTGGCGTTTGGAGCCCCTAACGCGCCTGCACGTAGAGCGAGAACGGGATATTGCCCTCCCCGCCGGCGAAGGCCGCGTCGGGGACGTCGATCACGAACTCGTGCGTGCCGGCGCTCGCGGCGCCCCACGGGACGATCCGGGTGTCGATCACGTCGCCAGGGCACCAGTTGCTGAACGACTGCCACTCTTTGTCCGACCGCGGGGACGCCCCGTAGATGCCGTTGCCCTGGGTGTTGTACTTGCGAAACGGCTCGCACGAGGTGCGCCCGGGCTTGTACTGCAATGCCAGCTCGCCGTCGGCGTACACGTAATGCTCGCGGCGAACATACTCCTCGCCGCCCTGGTTGGCGCCGTGATTCGACGTGATCAAGACGAGCTGTGCGTCCTGTGTATCCGCGGGCAATTCGAAGCTGACGGTCTTGCGGGTCGTGCCGACCTTGTCGCTGGCGCCCGTCGCATAGTTGTTGAACTCTTCGCCGATCGCCAGCGGCAACAGGACGTTGAAGTCCTGGGCCTCCCGCGTGCTGTCGGTGTATAGCAGCAGCGATCCGAGCTGCGTGTCGTTGCGACCAGCGCACCCGGGGACCTCGTCGTTCGCGGCGTAAGGCACGCCGAAGATGCCCAGTTCGAACCAGAGATCGTGTTCGGCCAGGAGGTCGGGGTCCTTCAAGATCGGCACGAGGTTGCTGGCCTCCCATTCGTAGGGGACCGCCTTCGGCTGCTTGTTCATGTCCATGAACGGCGTGACGAACCGTGCGACCTCGATCCGGTCGACCTGGCCGGGAACGTAGGTCTGAGCGCCCTTGGGGACCAGCGCCAGGTTGACCGAGCCGAGCCGGTCGTAGTTGTCGCACAGCGCTCCCACGATCACGCGGACCTTCAGGGTGGTCTGGATCTTGGCGAGCAGCTCGTCGGTCAACCTGGTCGCAACCAGCGAGTTGTTGTGGCGGATCACGCCGGCCGGGATCGGCTCGTCGACGGTCTCGGCGTAGCCGTCGTAGAACGTGATGTCCTCCAGCACCGGGACCTCCTCGGGCTCCCCGGACGGCTCGTCGCCGCTGCCGCCGCTGCCACCACCGCTGCCGCTGCCGCTGGCCGCAACGCCACCGCCGCCCGTGCCGCCGCTGCCTGCGCTGGTCCCGGTCGCTGCGGTCGTGCTCCCGTTGCTCTCGGAGGTCGCGGCGCCTCCGCCGGTGCCCGCGTCAGAGCGCTGTTCATCCGTGCACGCGGCGAGCAGGGCCAGCGGACAGAGGTATGGGATCGCGCGACGCAGGTTCATTCGTCGAATTTATCAGATCGCCGGCTCGATGTCGTGCTGGAGCGGCGGCGGAGGTAGAGAGTCGGGGGCGCGTACCAGGCCGAGCATCGCCCTCCGGGGCTGGAATTATCCAGCGTGACGAGCGCCCGGCTCACGTCGAGATCCTCCCGGCGAAGCCGATGCCCGTGGATAAACTTCACGTCGCCGAGCCCGGGATGATTGTCCTCGACGAGGTGACCCGCACCAACATGGAGAACGCGATAAAGCATCTCGCCGAGGAAGGATTTTTTGACCGCTTCGTCCCCATCGAGCAGACGTGAACGTGGAGCGGTGGTACGACCAGACTCGCGAGGGCCTGATGGATCAGAGCGACAAGGCAAATTTGAACGCAGAAATCTTGGCTCGGTGTGTCGTCGCTATCGAGAAGTTCGCCGAAGACTACAAGGAAGATGTTGCCATCCGCCTGGCACGCTCACGCCGGATGCAAGCCGCGATTGGTCTTCTGACCGATGAAATTGCGCAGTGGGATCGGGATGCCGAGGTTGACGAGGCCAGCGGTGATAGTGCGCTCGCGGATAGCGCAAGGATGCACCGCCGTTCAGACGCCGAGCGTCTGGATGCGTGGCAAAAGACCCTGGATGACATGCTCCGCGACGTGGAGGATCGAAAGCATGCGTTCCGCCGCATCATGGAATTGGTGGATGAGGCCCGGCGAATTCGCTCGCGATACGCAAGTAATGCTGGTGCAATCGACGCCGCGGCGCTGATCGAAGGTCTGGTTGATGTATTGAGAAGGGCATACCAGTAGCTGGCCTACGACCTCGCTCTCCCGTTCGTGGGACGATCCCGCCCGAGGCTCGGCCGGCCGCGCTCGCCGGCGCGGAGGCGCGCGGCGGCGCGGAGCCAGGCGATCGCGCCGATCGCGGCGGCGGCCAGCGGGGCGCTCCACCCTGGGCCCCCGGCGGCCGGCGGCGCCGCGCTGCAGCGGACCAGCTGGTCGTCGGCGCACTCGGGCGAGAACCCGTGCGGCGGGATGGGGTTGCAGGTCGACGTGGAGAGATCCCGAGGGGGGTAGATCTGGCAGATGCCCGCGATGTCGTCCTCGTGCAGCGTCCGGAAGCTCATCGGGTCCGCCCTGTCGTACCTGGAGTGCATGGTCACCTCGGGCCCGGCCATGGTGTGGTCGAGGCCCAGGAAATGGCCGGCCTCGTGCGTGACGATGGCGAGCAGATCTTCCCTCGGCGCGGCGGAGTCGTCCCCGACGGTGAAATCGTAGAGATCGGTGTTGATCTCCATGTCGGCCCCCCAGAGATTACCGGTCTTCCTGTCGAACTGCACCGTCGTGAGCGCGAGCATCTCGGTGTTGTGTCCCGCGGCCGCGAGCCACTCCAGATCGCGGAAGACGACCACGTTGGTGTTGCCCGGCACGAGGCCATCGACGATCCTGGTCTTGCCGTCCCTCGCGTTGAGCTCCACCGCTCCGCAGGCGACGGGCCCGAGGTTCTGGACGCGGAGCCCCGGCGTTCCCCCGTCGCAGGGCGCCTGCATCCACGTGTCGAACGCGGCCTCGAGCACGTCGGAGATCTCCTGGTAGGAGATCTCGCTGGACGCGTCCTCCTGGATGCTGAAGCCGATGCAATCGCCCGGCCAGCGGAGCGGCTTGCAATCGCCGACGGGCTGGTCGTCCTGCAGACAGAGCTCCGACCTCTTGCAGGTGTTCGAGCGGCAGTAGGCCGACGCCTGCTGCGCGCTCGCCAGCACGGCGAGGGCGGCCGCCACGCAGGAGCACCTGGCACGCTTCATCGACATCGACTCCTCCACGATCGGTTGACCCTGCAGCGACGGTAGCAGCGCGCGCCGGGCGCGTGGGGATTTCGCAGGCGGCGCCCTTGCCCCCAGCTGGCCTTCCGCCATCCTGAGCGTGATGGGGCATGCTCGTGGGTGAGGCGGGCGGCGGAGCCGATCCGGCGCAGGGCGGCGCGGCCCCGGCGCAGGGCGGCACGGCCCCGGCGCAGGGCGGCGCGGCGGCGCAGGACTGCGCGGCCCCGGCGCAGGGCGGCGCGGCGGCGCAGGACTGCGCGGCCCCGGCGCAGGGCGGCGCGGCAGCGCCGAGCTTCCTATGCGACGCGATGCTGGGCGGCCTGTCGCGCTGGCTGCGCGGCGCAGGCTACGACGCCAAGTTCGAGCATGGCATCGACGACGGCGATCTCGTGCGCCTCGCGCAGCAGACCGGCCGGGTGCTGCTGAGCTCCGACGCCGGCGTATTCGAGCGGCGCTCCCTGCGCACCGCGGCCGTGCGCGGGCTCTACGTGCCGCGCGGGCTGCGGCCGACGGAGCAGGCCGGCTTCGTGCTGCGGGAGCTCGGGCTGCCCGTGCGGGACCCCCGCTGCATGGCGTGCGGCGGCGCGCTCACGGCCGTCCCGAAGGACAGCGTCCGCGATGCGGTGCCGGCGGTGGTGGCGGATCGCCACGACGAGTTCTGGCGGTGCGATCGATGCGGCAAGGTCCTGTGGAAGGGCAGCCACTGGGACGGCATCGTCGCCGGCGTGGCCGCCGCGGCCGGCGTGGCTGCCGTGACCGAGGCCCCTGCACCGCCGGCGGACGGCCGAAAGCCTCCGTCGTGACGCGGCGGGCAGGCACAATTCATTCGTCGGCCAGGACCACCCGCGTGCTGTAGATTGATACGCACGTGGGAAGGGGCGCGAGGATGCCCGCGAGATGCCGTGGTCCAGAACAGGGGCAACCCACGACGCGGCTCAACCTGAAGGTCAATCACCTCTCGCCGCTGGATGTTCCTCGCAGACGAGCGTCGTGCCGCCCCGCCACGAGGGCCTTGATGAGCTTTCTTGCTTGCGGCATGAGCGAGCGAGCGCGTCGGGGCACGGCGCTGCGGGCGCGGATCGGATCAGCCAGTCTGGGCGGAGAACGATCAGCTCCAGGATTGCGGTCCAGGCATGGACACGCATAGTGTAGCGATGTCAGCTCCGCTCGAACACTACGGTCTCATCGGTGACACGACCACGGTCGGTCTGGTCTCGCGTTACGGCTCGCTCGACTGGCTCTGCCTGCCACGCATCGACTCCGACGCGTGTTTCGCGAAGCTGCTCGGGCGCGACGACCACGGCTACTGGACCATCCGGCCAGCCACGGCGATACGAAGCTTGGAGCGGCGCTATCGGCGCGACACGCTGGTCCTCGAGACCGAGTTCGCCTGTGAGAGCGGCCGCGTGCGCCTGATCGACTTCATGCCCCCGGGCGTCGCCCCGCACGACGCCACCCGGCTCGTCGACGGAGCCCACGACGTCATCCGGATCGTCGAGGGAATCGAGGGCGAAGTCCCGATGCACTCCGACCTGAGGGCGCGGTTCGGCTACGGCTGCGTGATCCCGTGGATCCAGTGTGACGGAGGCCGAGCCACGCTCACGTCCGGGCCCGCCGCGCTTGCGTTCAGCAGCCCAGCCTCGCTCGACCCCGACTGGCACGCCGCCCGATTGGAGACGAACTTCGTCGTCCGCGCGGGCCAGCGCCTGCCGTTCACCCTCACGTTCTACCCGTCGCATGAACACGCGCCGGCGCACCCCGTCGACGCGGAGCAGGAGCTCGCGCGGACCGAGCGTCACTGGCGAGAGTGGGCGGGTCGTTGCCGCTATCAGGGCCGCTGGCGTGACGCCGTCGTGCGGTCGCTCCTTACGCTGAAGGCGCTCACCTATGCGCCCACGGGTGGGATCGTGGCGGCGCCGACAACGTCCTTGCCGGAGGAGCTCGGCGGCGTTCGCAACTGGGACTATCGCTACTGCTGGCTGCGTGACTCCACGCTCACGCTCGACGCCCTGATGCGCGGCGGGTACCTCGAGGAAGCGCAGGCCTGGCGCGACTGGCTCATGCGCGCGGTCGCCGGCGCTCCGGCGCAGCTGCAGATCATGTACGGCGTGGCCGGGGAGCATCGGCTCACCGAGATCGAGCTGCCGTGGCTCCCGGGATACGAGGAATCGAGGCCGGTGCGGATCGGCAACGGCGCATACGATCAATTTCAACTCGACGTCTACGGCGAGGTGCTCAACACGCTCTACGATGCCCACGCGCACGGCCTGCCGGATCTGCCGCACACCTGGGACCCTATCGTGGAGATCGTGGACTTCGTCGAGAGGTCCTGGCAGCGGCCGGACGAAGGCATCTGGGAGATACGCGGGTCGAAGCTGCTGCACTTCACGCACTCGAAGCTGATGGCCTGGGTGGCCGTGGATCGCGCCGTGCGCATGGTCGAGGAGTTCGGTCTTGGTGGACAGCATCGACTGGAGAAGCGGCTCCAGCGCTGGCGCGCGCTGCGCGAGGAGATCCGCATCGACCTGCTCGAGCGCGGATTCAACACGCGCGTCGGGGCTTTCACTCAATCGTACGGCTCGGAGGCCCTCGACGCCAGCGTGCTCCTGATCCCGCACATGGGCTTCCTGGCCGCCGATGATCCCCGCATGCTGTCCACCGTCGCGGCGATCGAGAAGGGCCTCACCCGGGATGGCCTCGTCCTGCGCTACGCGACCGAGACGGGGGTGGACGGCCTGCCGGGGCACGAGGCGACGTTCCTCATCTGCAGCTTCTGGCTCGCCGACAACTACGCGATGGTCGGTCGCCTCGAGGAGGCGGAGGCGCTCCTCGATCGCCTGGTCTCCCTCTGCAATGATGTCGGGCTGCTCGCCGAGGAATACAGCCCCGAGCTGCGCCGGCAGCTCGGCAATTTTCCCCAGGCGTTCTCTCACATCGGGCTCGTCAACACCGCTCACATCATCGAGGCAAGGAGAGCGGGCAAAAAAGTGTCCTTGCCATCCGCGGCGTAGGCTCCGGGACATAGCGTCCTGGTGGACGGCTCGCAGGCTCACCCGCAACCGACGCGAGCAGCGCCTGAAGTCGCTCGTTGACCGATCGATGGTCAATGACCCCGGTGAGGACCGACGAGCGGAGCTAGCGTTGGAGGCGCGTTAGACGCTACAGGCACGTGTTGTCGACGACCACGCCGGTCTCCCGGAAGCGCACGGTCCCGGGCTCCCCGTCGAGCGTGACGGTGATATCCATGTCGATGATGCACGGGATGCCGGTGTTCGGCTCAGCCTCCCACGACATCGTCCCGGTGGCCCCGGTCACGGTATACGTGCGCTCGTCGGCGGGCGGCATGCCCGTGTCGGTGCAATCGCCCATCTGGTCGGTGAGCGCCACGTCCAGCACGCCCCAGAAGTCCTCCAGCTCGACCCCGGCATAGAGCGGATCGCTGTCGGCGAACGCCGCGATCGAGATCACCAGACACCGATCCTCTCGCAGGTCCGCGTGGTGCACATAGACACGGTCGTGATCGGCGATCACGTAGTCTGCGCTTGCGCAGACCGTATCCCTCGACGCGTTCACCCCGGCCGCGTGCGCCATGCACTCGTTGCAATAGGTGCGCTGATCGCACCCGCAGACCCCCTGACATTCGTCCGGACATTCCCCGACCCGCGGCCTCTGCGTGCATTCGCCCTGCGCCTCTGCGGAGCACGCCAGGTCGGGCGTCGCGCAGTACTCCGCCTCGCCGCAGGTCGCTCCCGCGTCCCCTCCGCAGACGACCGGCGCTGCGCCTCCGCTTCCGCCTCCGCCGTCGCCGGTCGTGCCGCCGCCAGCGCTGCTGCTCGTGCTGCCGCCCGCTCCGATCGGGGACACGGTTTCATCAGAGCCGCAGGCGGCGAGGAGCAGTCCGCACAGCACGGAGCCAAGGAGTGCATGTCTCATGAACGGACTATGCCATGACCGCTCGCCGGAGAGGAGCGGCCACGGCGCTGTCATGGCCCTGCCCATCCCCGAGGCGCCTTGCCCTCCGCGGAGCCGCCGCCGCCACCGCCCCCCGTGGCGCCGCTGCCGGCCGGATCGGTGAGCGCGGCCGCGACCCGGGCGCTCAGGCGACGCTGCGCGCGGGCCCGGACGCGGGCGCGGCGCCGTACGTGGCGCGATAGCGCTCGTACCGCTCGAGGAGCTCGCCCGTGGTCTTGGGCATCGGCACGCGCGCGCGCGTGATGTACGAGATCACGTTCTTGCCGCGGACGATCAGCTCGACGCCCCGGGCGGCCTGCTCCCGCTCGTGCGGCGAGGCGTCCGCGCCGAGCAGCGGCTGGAAGCCGGCGAGCTTCTCCGCCGACACGACGAACGACGTCCAGACCTCGAAGATGTCGTCGTCGGTGCGCAGCGTCTCGCACTTGATCTTGGCCGCGTGCGCGAACTCGCGGGCCAGGCGGTCGAGCCCCGCGAACGTCGGCGAGCCCGCGAAGGTGGCGATCATCGCGTCGCGAATGCCGTCGATCGCCCTCATGCTCTGGGCGATCTTGACATACCGGCTGTTGTAGAACGCCTCGATCGGGAACGAGAACGCCTTGAAGGGCTCGCCCCAGAGCTCGTCGAGCCCCTCCTCGCCGCTGCGGTGGAGCACCATCTTCCCGAGCGTCAGCGCCTCGAGGAGGTGCTCTCCGCACTCGCGCATCAGGGCGTTGTCGGGCTCGATGGTGACGCCGAGCTCCTGGATCTCGACGAGCTTGGTGAAGATATCCGCCGCTCGATTGAAGATCGCGCCCGCGAGCATGGCGGCCTTGACGCGCTTCCGCTGCGGATCGGTCTCCGACGCGAAGGCGAGCCGCGCCTCGTCCAGCCGTTTCCCTGGGACGTTGATGCCGTGCTCGACGTGGTTGAACAGGCGCCGCGTCAGCGCCTCGATGAGGCGCTTCTTCGCGAGCAGCGTGTCGGCCGGCGCCTCGTAGGCCTTGATCCAGTAACCGTAGTAGTAGACCCGCAGCTGGCCGTCGATGATCTGCTTCTTCCCGAGCGGTATCGCGCTGTCCATGGCCCGCCTCCGATCGGCTGCCAGGCGGCGCCCCCGCGCGGGAGGCGCGCGGGGGAGCATGCCCGTGCGACAGCCGAGTAGCATGGGCGCAAGGCGGCCCGCAAGACGTGAGCGACGCGATCCGGCGGAGTTCTCCGCCGGAAACCGGGACTTAACCGACAGGAAAGAGTGTGGTTCGTGAGGTCATCGCCGCGGCCGGGCGCCGGCCCGGACGCTGGGTCGACGCCGGGCCCGGGCGCGCGCGGCGCCGGGGCTCACGGGGGCGGCCGCGCCCGCGGCCCTGCGCCCGCGCCGCGCGGCTAGTGCGCGCTGCACCCCTCGAGCTCGGCCATCATGCGCCAAAAGGCCCTGGCCTTGTCCTCACACTATCCTGCGTCGTGTGGGTGTGCTCGTACTCGTCGAGCGTGTCGAGGTAGCGCTGCACTTGCTCCTCGGTCTGCTCGGAGATCTCCGACGACGACGACCACATCGAGTACCGGATCTCAGGGTGCGCGCTCAGGATGGCGCGCAGATCGTCGACCCCGGCCTGGCTCGCCCAGTACTGCTCGCCGTGGATGAGGTTGCTGTCCGTCATCCCGTGCCACATCGGGAAGACGCCGGTCTCGGAGGGGACGTCGCAGTACTCCGCCAAAGAATTTCCAGCCGGGGAAGACCAGCGCACGGCGGTGGAGGCGGCCCTGCGTCCGGACAAGACGGAAACGCATCGTACGGCGGGGCGAGGCGTTGCTGCTGATGGCGGACGGAGTAGCCCGCGGCCGCCGTTCCAGCTCGCAGCAGAACGGATCCGCTCGGTGGACTCGCCTCGTAACTACGGTTCTTTCACGCAACGGACCCCGACGTAGGGGCGACGCGTCGTCGCGTCGTTGCTGTCGCGGGTGGATGAAAGCAGGTATTGCGCGTCATCCGAGAAGGAGCCGCCCCGCAACACCCGCTCGTATTCCCCCTCCAAGTTAGCGCAGTCCGTGCAATCTTCGGAATAGTCCCACTTCATGTCCAGAGCCCATTCTCGCACGTTCCCGGCCAGGTTGGCCTGCCCCCATCTTCCATCTCCTGTCTTCCGTGATCCGACAGGCAAGATGTCCATAAACGTACACTTCTCTGGAGTATCCGTGAAGGTGCAGCCATACCCCGCAAAACTCTGGTCGATCGTCTCATCCGTGGGCGACGTCGACCACGGGTACGGCCGCTGCTCGTCTCCGCCCGCCGCTGCGTAGTTCCACTCCGCCTCCGTTGGCAAGCGGCCCCCATCCCAGGCGCAGAACGCGAACGCAGCATACCAGCTCAGGCAGTTCATTGGCAGACTCTCGTTGTCGCCCGCCGTATCCGTCCACGTCCGGAACATCGAGTCGCACTTTACCTCGTCCTTGAGCAACGCCGCGCTCGAAGCCAGATACCCGTTCCACCTCGAATCCCACCCGCTCCCCTCGATCTTCGGGTGTTTCCCGGCTCCCGGCTCGGGGAAGCTCCCCGGGTACGCATCGACGAACGCGCGGAATCGCCCCACGGTCACCTCGAACCGGTCCAGCAGGAAGTCGCTCACCTTGGCCGGATGCTCGCTGACATTGCTCCGGTTGAAGCTCCCGCCCGATACCGCCGTCGTCGCGCAGCAGCTCTCGTTGCGCATCGGCCCGCACGTCGGTGCCAGGTCGGCGCAGCTCGGAGGTGTCACGCAGGACCCTCCGCGGCACACCGGCGCCCTGGCAGGGCACGGCGCCTCGTCTTGCCACGCTCCGCGGTCGTCGCACCGCTGCGGCGTGTTTCCCGAGCACCGCGTGTCGCTGTTCGGAGTGCACACACCGCCGGGAGCGCCGCCTGAGCCTCCGCCCGACGGTGCGCCCCCAGATCCATCTACGGCGCCCGACGTGGCAGCCCCGGCTCCATCAGAGGAGGCGTCAATCCCTCCGCTACCCCCGCCGCCCGGCGCTTGAGCGTCGGTGAAGTCATCGAGGCCGAGCAGCGCCCCGCACGATGCGCCCGTCAGCGCCGGCAACACGGCAAGCAACGCAGAACGAAGATCACGTTTCATAATCCGATTGTACACCCGATGGCGCGCATGCCGCCGCTCGGCTGGAGCCCGGGCGGGCTCAGCGAGCAAAACCCGCGCGAGCGAGCGACGCCGCTCACCGCCGGCCGCCGGCGGGCCCGGGGTCGCGGATCAGGCGCCCGAGCCGGCGCGCTGCGACCGGAAGAAGGCGCGCACGTCCTTGAGGAGGAGCTCTGGCGCCTCGAAGTGCCCGCCATGCGGCATCTCCGTCCACCGCACCAGGTTGGCCCTGCTCTCGACCCAGGCGCGCGGCGAGCGGTAGATCTCCGCCGGGAAATCGGCCACGGCGGTCGGCGCCGCGATCCCTCTCGAAGAGATACGGCGGGATGGCCTCGTTGCGGGCGGTCTCGTAATAGAGGTTCGCCGCGCTGGCGATGCTGTTCGGCGCCCAGTAGAACATCGCGTTCGTGAGCAGCAGATCCCTGGCTGAGACATCCCCTCATTTGACCTCGAAGAAATGGCTGAAGAACGCATGCTCGCGGACGATGCGGTCAAAGGCATCCACCAGGCGGCGAAGCCACTCCTCCCGCATCGTGGGGATGCAGTGGTACCAGTACAGCCCCTGGCGATAGAGCGAGTGCGTTCACTTCTTGACCGTGTTGACCTTCAGAGTTCGATCGAGCCCGGAGGCCTCGCTGGCGGCGCCGAGCAGCGTCAAGAGCGTGTGCGCCATGGCGACCAGCAGCAGGAGCCGATCGCGCCGGGCCGCATCGCGGATGTGCGTCGCCGACAGCCCCATGCCGAAGTGGAGGTCCTTGGTGTCGCGGAAGGTCTCCTCGATCGTGAACCGCCGGCCATAGAGCTTGACCACCTCCGCCGCCTTCGTGGTCGCGAGCGACGTCGCCAGGCACCATGCCTCCTTCATGCGCGCCGCCTTCACGAGCACCACGGCGCCACGCTTGTCCGTCGCTCGCGCGCCCACCAACAACTTCGGCCGGCTGTTCGACGGCACCCAGTCCTCGGCGGGACGCACCGCGCCCTCGGCCGATTCGACGAGGATGCAGCCTCGGAACCGGATGACGAAGTCCCAGCCGAACGCTTCCAAGAGCGCGTAGAGCTCCTGATAGCCGAACGCCCGGTCGGCCAGGAGCGTGATGTTCACGTTCTCGGGCAGCCAGGTGTGCAGCCGCTCGACCATCTCCAGTTCATGTCCGGTGCGCCGATCCTTCAGCGTCGATTTCTTCACCGTCTTCCAAGCCAGCGGCATCGCCCGACCGTGGGTCGTCACCATGTAGGCGCAGAGCGTCGTGTGGTCGTCCTTGTCGAAGTCGGTCCAGTCGAGGGCAATGAGAATCGACGCGTTCTCTCCCACGACGAACCGGACCCAGCGCGCCAGCACGATGTCGAGCGACAGGGCGTCGTTGCCCAACATGCGGTCGACCTGCTTGACGCCGCTCTTGGCGGTGATCTTCGCCACGTTCGCGTAGGCCTGCCCGATGGCGTGGATCGACAGGACGGCGGCGTTCAGGACCCCGGCGACGCCGTTTGCCAGCGACAGCACGCGCAAGGCGTGCAAGTCAGCGCCGAAAACGCGGTCCACGAACTCCCGGGTGTGCTCCAGACCGAGCTTGTCTCGGTCGGGCCTCTGGGTCGAAAGCGAATCGGCAACGGTCACGGGTGGCATCATGCCGCATCAACCATCCGCCGGGCGATGGATTCCGGCTCCGTGACGAACGAGGGGATCCCTCAGTTCGAGGCCCTCTCGCCGCTCGGCAAGCTCAAGTCGCTCGTCCACGGCCGGAAGACCGCGTTCACGCCGAACGCGGCCCAGTGCCAGGCGTGCGGCCTCTGCGTCGTCGCCTGTCCCGAGGAGGCCATTCAGCTCGTGGCGGCGCAGGACGCGGGGTGAGCGCGGCCGGCCCGGGCGCTCAGGCGACGCTGCGCGCGGGCCCGGACGCGGGCGCGGCGCCGTAGGTGACGCGATAACGCTCGTACCGCTCGAGGAGCTCGCCCGTGGTCTTGGGCATCGGCACGCGCGCGCGCGTGATGTACGAGATCACGTTCTTGCCACGGACGATCAGCTCGACGCCCTGGGCCGCCTGCTCCCGCTCGTGAGGCGAGGCGTCCGCGCCGAGCAGCGGCTGGAAGCCGGCGAGCTTCTCCGCCGACACGACGAACGACGTCCAGACCTCGAAGATGTCGTCGTCGGTGCGCAGCGTCTCGGACTTGATCTTGGCCGCGTGCGCGAACTCGCGGGCCAGGCGGTCCAGCCCGGCGAACATCGGCGAGCCCGCGAAGGTGGCGATCATCGCGTCGCGAATGCCGTCGATCGCCCTCATGCTCTGGGCGATCTTGACATACCGGCTGTTGTAGAACGCCTCGATCGGGAACGAGAACGCCTTGAAGGGCTCGCCCCAGAGCTCGTCGAGCCCCTCCTCGCCGCTGCGGTGGAGCACCATCTTCCCGAGCGTCAGCGCCTCGAGGAGGTGCTCTCCGCACTCGCGCATCAGGGCGTTGTCGGGCTCGATGGTGACGCCGAGCTCCTGGATCTCGACGAGCTTGGTGAAGATATCCGTCGCTCGATTGAAGATCGCGCCCACGAGCATGGCGGCCTTGACGCGCTTCCGCTGCGGATCGGTCTCCGACTCGAAGGCGAGCCGCGCCTCGTCCAGCCGCTTCCCTGGGACGTTGATGCCGTGCTCGACGTGGTTGAACAGGCGCCGCGTCAGCGCCTCGATGAGGCGCTTCTTCGCGAGCAGCGTGTCGGCCGGCGCCTCGTAGGCCTTGATCCAGTAACCGTAGTAGTAGACCCGCAGCTGGCCGTCGATGATCTGCTTCTTCCCGAGCGGTATCGCGCTTTCCATGGCCCGCCGCCGATCGGCTGCCAGGCGGCGCCCCTGCGCGGGAGGCGCGCGGGGGAGCATGCCCGTGCGACAGCCGAGTAGCATGGGCGCAAGGAGGCCCGCAAGACGTGAGCGACGCGATCCGGCGGAGTCCTCCGCCGGAAACCGGGACTTAACCGACAGGAAAGACAGCGGCTCGTGGGGCCGCGCGCCGGCCGGCGCGGCGCGCCGCGGCCGAGCGCCAGCCCGCGCGCCCGCCGGCCTCGGGGGCTACTGCGCGCACCCCTCGAGCTCGGCCATCATGCGCCAGAACGCCATGGCCTTGTTCTCGCAGGCGCCCTGGGTCGTGTGGGTGTACTCGTATTCCGTGTTGCCGGACGTCTCCACGTCGTAACGCGGGTGCTGCATCGGGATCTCGACGTCGCCCACCGTCGTGGTGTGCCGCTCGCCGTCCGCGTGGACGTCGAGGTCCTCGAAGTCATAGAGGATCTTCCCATGATCCCGGCAGAAATCGCGGATCTGCTGGTTGCGCTCCGCGCGGTTCACGCCGTTGTGCTCCTCGTCACCGGGCCCCGTCATGTAGATGAAGGTCACCTCCGGGAACTCCTGCCCGAGCGCGTCGAGCACGTCGAGGTACCGCTGCACGTCCTCCTCGGTCTGCACGGAGATCTCCGAGGACCACGCCCACATCGAGTACCGGATCTCCGGGTGCCCTCCGAGGATGGCGCGCACGTCGTTGATCCCGGCCTCGGTCGCCCAGTACTGCTCGCCCGGGATGAGGTCGGTGTCGATCATCCCGTCCCACATCAGGAAGGCGCCTTCCTGCTGCGGGACGTCGCAATACTCCGTCTCGAAGGCGTAGGTAGGGGTCTTCGCCTCGATGCTCTCGGCGCCGACGATGATCTGGAAGCCGTGCGAGCGGTGGGCGTAGTGGAAGACGAAGTCCCCCGACTTGAGCGCATCGGCGCAGCTCGCCGGGATACCGTCCAGGCTCGCGTGCCGGTGGTCGAAGGTCCGCGCGTTCGCGGGATCGGGATTGGGATCGCCGCCGGACGCCGTCGTCACCCCGCCGCTCGACGCCGACGCCGACGTCGACGTCGACGCGCCGCCCGACCCGGTGGTCGCCCCGCCTCCCGACCCGGTGGTCGCCCCGCCGCCCGATCCGGTGGTCGCCCCGCCGCCCGTTCCACTCTGGTCTGCCGGGCTGTCGTCTTCTCCGCAGGCCAGCACGCCGAGCGCGAGGGAGAGACCAGCTGCGATGATAGTTGAATTGCAAAATAATTTGTTCATTGCAGTGTGGATTCTAGACGGAGGCAAGGGGATCGCAATAGCTCTCGCGGGCGGTCTCGTGCTGCGGCGCGGGGGTTCGGAGGTGGGGGCGTCGTGGTCTTCTCTCGCGGCGCCGGCGCCGGCGCGGGCTCCGGCGGACCGCCGCGGAGGCCCGGCGCGCTGCGCTGCGCAAGCAAGGCCCCCGGTGCCCCGCGCGCGAACGCGCAGCGCCGGCGCGCGCGGCGTCCGCGCTCGCCGTCGTCCCGAGCGCATCCCCTCGCCGAACACCGCCGCTGTCAGGAACGTCACGCACCGATGGCGCTCTCGACGCCCGCGCCGGACCCGGACCAGCCACGGCGATCCGGGGAGCCATCTCGCGGCCGTGTCGAGCCCGAGGCGCCCGGAACGTGGCGCACAGAAGGATAATCCATCTGACATCTCCCGCCTCGTCGTGGCCGGCGCCTTTCCTATCCTGTACGCTCCCCTCGCCTCCCTCGGCTATCAGGAGGAAGCCATCACCATGCAGTTCGCTCCGGATTCCGTCGTAGGTGGGAAGTATCGTCTCGAACGACCTCTCTCGCACGGCGGGATGGGCTCGGTGTGGGTGGCGCGACACGTCAACTTGGGCTCTCTCGTCGCGGTCAAGTTCATGGACCCGACCTATGCGGCGTCATCGACGTTCCTCGCCCGCTTCGAGCGTGAAGCCAGGATCGCGGCGAGCCTCCAGAGCCCACACGTCGTCTACGTCCAGGACTTTGGCGTCGACGACGACACTCCGTACCTCGTGATGGAGCTGCTTCAGGGCGAGGACCTGGGCACGCGCCTCTTGCGTGTCGGCCGGCTCTCTCTCGTGGACGCCACCCTGATCCTGGTGCAGGCCGGCAAGGCCATCCGTCGCGCGCACGACGCCGGCCTCGTCCATCGCGATCTCAAGCCTGCCAACCTGTTCCTCGTGCGCGTGGAGGGAGAGCAGGACGAGGTCGTCAAGATCCTCGACTTCGGCATCGTCAAGGACACCGGCGCGGCGCTGACGGAAGAGGTGACCCGCACCGGGGAGCTGCTCGGCTCGCCTCACTACATGAGCCCGGAGCAGGTCCGGGGCGAAAAGGACATCGATCAGCGCAGCGATCTCTGGTCGCTCGGGGTCATCCTCTTCTATGGCGTCACCGGCGAGCTGCCCTTTCAGGGGGCCCAGCTCGGCGCGGTGCTCGCCAACATCCTGGTCGGTCCGGTGCCCAGCGCGTCCCTGATCGCGCCCGACCTGCCGCCGGAGATCGATGCCTTCTTCGCGCGGGCGCTGGCCCGCGAGCGGGCGGAGCGCTTCCAGTCGGTCGGAGAGATGATAGGCGAGCTCCGCCGTGTCGCGGGCATGGCGTCGCCGTCGATTCCGGATCTGCAATCCCCGTGCTCCGGCGTGCCGAGCACCGCTCGGCCGAGGCTCAGCGGGACGATAGCGCTCGACGTCGCCAAGCTCGACGAGCCGGCGGCCTCGCCCCGCTCGGCGAGGCCAGGCACCCTGACCGGCGCCGGATCGACGGCGCAGGAGGCCCGACTTCAGAAGCCTCAGCGCGCGAGGCAGGCGATCGGCATCGCGATGGCGATGCTCGTCGGCGCCAGCGTCACCATCGCGCTGCGTCGGGGCGGATCGAGCGCCGGGGGCGAGGCGGGCGCGAAGGTCGCCTCGGCCGGCGCGCCTGCGTCGGAGGAGGTCGCCGCCAGCGCGTCGGCAGAGGTCGAGCGCTCCTCGGAGCCGCTGGAGAGCGTGACGCCCGCGGCGCCCATTGCAGAGGCGACGGGCTCTGCAGCGGACGCGGCCGGCGAGACCGCGGCGCCGCCGGCGCCCCCGACGTCCACCAAGGCAGCACGGCCGCCGTCGAGCGCCACACCCAGGACACCGCACACGGGTGTCCCCGCTCCTTCGAGGAGGCCGCCGATCCCGCCGACGACGGCGCCGGGGCACGACCGCGCGCCCATTCCGGAGGTGCCCTTCTAGCGCGGAGACCCCTTGTTGGCATTATTAAAAGAATAATTGAACAGGGAGGCGGGGAGACGGGGAGAGTGATGGGATTTCGCTCCCCGTCTCCCCGACTCCCTGTGAATTCTCTCGAAAGTGCCGGGGGGTTGCTTCAGTTCATCGACAAGACACGTGTCAGCTCCGGGCGTTTCGCTGCCGGCGACGGAGCGCCAACAGCGCAAGGCCCATGGCGACGACCGCTGCGCACGAGCTCTTCGGCCTGGCATCGCCGGCGACGACGGCGCACCCGCCCGTTTCGCCCGATTCACCTGCAGACTCCGAGCCCGCGCCGGTGGTGGCGCTGTCCGCAGCGCCGCTCGTACCGCTCGTGCCGCTCGCCCCGCTCGGGTCGCTGCCGCCCGTCGTGGTGACCTCGCCGCCGCCAGCGGGCTGCCCGCCAGAGCCGACGGTCACGCCCTCGCCGGTGCTTCCGCCGTCCCCCGAGGCGCCGCCGCTCCCCGCAGCAGGCCCGGCGCCGCCGACGTTCTGATCACCCCCGGAGCCGTCGCCCGAGCCACCGGTGCCGCCGCTGCCGGCAGCCTCGGAACAGTCGGTCTCCGGATCGGCACCACCGGCCTTGTCGAGCCCGAAGAACGCGAGGATGGCGTCGCTGTCGTACGGCATCGAGTGCGCGCCGTTTCTTCCCGACCAGGCCTCGAACACCGTGTAGCCGCACTCGTTCTTCCAGAACTGGCGATCATAGGTGGTCCCGCCCGATGTGATCATGTCGGTCGAGGTCGGGGTCTCGCTCAGCTCGAGCACGTTCGTCCATTCCTTGATCGCCTCGGCCTGGTTCTTGTAGTTGATCGTCGCGTCCGCCGTGCCGTGGAAGATCTGGAGGCGCGGGCGATGCCCCGTGTACCCGGGGAACATCCCCCGAACCTGATCTCCCCATTGCTGCGCCGACTTGCTCGTCCTGCCCCCCGCGCAGTTGTTGCTCCATTGCTGGCCCGCGTCGAAGCCGTCCGCCCAGCACCCGGCCGCCACCCCCGCCCGCGCCGCGCCGGCCCGGAAGATGTCCGGGTACACCGCCAGCATGGCTTGCGTCATCATCGCTCCGGACGAGCCGCCCATCACGTAGACGCGCTTCGGGTCGCCTTTGTACTTCTCGAGCGTGTACTTCACCATCTGAGCGACGGCCTGCGTGTCGCCGCCGCCGTCGTGGGTCAGCGATTTCGCCGTGCCCACGTCCCAGCAGTTCCGGCCGGTGGCCTCCGGAAGGATGATGATGAAGCCGTTCTTGTCGGCGCCCGCCTTGATACCCGAGATGCTGTTGAAGAACGAGCTCACCGGCGTGCTGCACGAGTGGCAGCCCACCACGATGGGCGGATTCTCGGCCAGCTTGTCCGGGACGTAGATGTTCATGTTGACGTAGCTCGGGACGCCGTTCGCTCCCCACGTCGCCTGGCTCACCGCCTGCACCGACGCCGCGTACACGGGCATGGCCGCGAACAGCCCCAAAGAGAACGACGCGACCACGAAAACACGATTCTGAAATCGACGCATGTTCGATTACCTCTAAAGCTGGCGTCGCCGACGACGGCGCGCGATTGGCGCGTGGATGCTATCGATACAGGAACTTTGACGCAAGCGAGGAACTTTGACGCAGGCCGCTATGGGTTCTTCCAGTCCGCGAAAATTGAACCACGACCTCGCGCGTCATAGAGCCTTCTCGCGCTGTGAATGGCCGTAAACCCGCAGCTCACCCGTTCACGCCGGGCGGGCCGCCTCTCGACCTCGCTGCCGCGCACCGCTCTGCATAGACGGCCGGTGTGAAGCCGACCTGGGCCTTGAATTCCCGGATCAGGTGCGCCTGATCATGATATCCGAGCTCCTGCGCGAGCGCCGCCCACGCGACGGGCGCGCCCGTGGCCACGCGCTCCGCGGCCTCCTGCACGCGTGACCGCCGGATGATCCACTTGGGCCCGACGCCGATGTACCGCTCGAACGCGCGGTGCAGCGTGCGCACCGAGACGCCCGCGACCCGGGCGAGATGCTCGGCGCGGTGGATCTCGCGGTCTTCCTGCGCGCGGACGGCGAGCGCCATCGCCTCGCCGAGCCCGGCGTCCTCCGGACCCTTGCGCGCGCGCAGGAGCGCCTCCACGGCGCGGATCGCGACGGCGTCGTCCGGCTGGTCGAGCACGGCGCGCTCGAGCGGCCCGGCCGCGCCGCCGAAGATCTCGGCGAGGGGGACCACACGGTCGACCAGCCGGCGCATGGGGAGGGGCGCGAACGGGAAGAAGCCGCCTGGCTTGAACTTCGTCGCGACGACGCGCCCCGTGCCCTCGAGCCGGACGACCTCGCGCCGGGTTCCGATGCCGTGCACCGCCGAGCCCGGCGCCTCGACGGCCAGGTTGACGCAGGGGTGCGGCAAGACCTCCTGCTCGAACGGCGCGGTGAGCGACCAGCGGACGACCCAGTGCCAGTCGACGAGCCTGGCCAGGTCCGGCGCGGGCGCGTGGCGGTGCAGCTCGAAGAAGCGCTGGAGACCCGCGGCGGGGTTCAGGATGCCGCGGGTGGGGTCCTCGGGGGTGATGCTCGGGCTCATGATCGCGCGTGGCGCTCTTTTACAATACCGGGCCAGGCCGCGGCAGTAGCGTCCGCCCCGGAGGCAGCAACATGGCTGATTCGACCACGACCCCGAGGGGCAACCTCGTCTTGTTCCATTCCCCGAACTCGCGCTCGATGGGCACGCGCATCCTGCTCGAGGAGCTGGGCGCGCCCCACGAGCTCCGCGTGCTGAACATGAAGGCCGGGGAGCAGCGGAAGGCCCCTTACCTCGCCGTGAACCCGCTCGGCAAGGTGCCCGCGATCCTGCACGACGGCGCGCTCGTCACCGAGCAGGTCGCGATCGTCATCTACCTCGCCGATCTGTTCCCGGAGGCCGGCCTGACCCCGGCCATCGGGGATCCGCTGCGCGGGCCGTACCTCCGGTGGATCGCGTACTACGGGTCGTGCTTCGAGCCGGCCGTCGTCGATCGGGCGATGAAGCGCGATCCGGCCCCGGCCGCGACGTCTCCGTACGGAGATTTCGATACGATGTTCGGCGTGGTCGCGGAGGCGCTCCGGAAGGGGCCGTATCTGCTCGGCGATCGATTCTCGGCGGCCGACGTCCTCTGGGGCAAGGCGCTCGAGTGGATGGTGAAGTTCAAGCTCGTGCCCGAGCTGCCGGAGGTGACCGACTACGTCGCGCGGGTGTGCAGCCGGCCGGCGTTCGCGCGGATCGCGGCGAAGGACGCAGAGCTCGCCGCGGCGCACGAGGCCGCGGCCGCAGCGGAGGCGCAGGCGAGCTGATCGCCGCCCAGGCTGCCGCCTGCTCCCGGGCGACGAACGACACCTTCGCTCCCATCGCGCCGAGCCACACCGCCTCGTTGGCCCCCGAGCCGCCGGGGCGGCTCTCGATCTTGGCGCGCCGGTCCGAGCCGCGCACCAGCGGCCCCTCGGGGCGGACGATCACGTTCGTCATCACGTCGCCCACCACGAGCACGCGGTCGGCCGCGCTCATGCCTTGGCCTTCGACTTCGACTTCGACTTCGCTTTCGACTTCGGCCTGGCCCCGAGCTCGCTCATCGCCGCCGCGATCTCCGCCGCCACCGCCGCGTTGTTCTCGACCAGCGCGATGTTCGCGATGAGGCTCTTGCCCTCGGTGAGCTCGAAGATGCGCTTCAGGAGGAACGGCGTCAGGTCCTTGCGGCTCACCCCCTCTGCCTCGGCGCACCGGATCGCCTCCTCGATCCGCGCCTCGATCGCCCTGGCGTCCATCGCATGGCTCTCGGGGATCGGGTTGGCCACAAGGACCCCGCCCATGCCGAGCTCGAACTGCAGCGCGATGACCCTGGCCGCCTGCTCGGCGCTCTCGAGCCTGTGGTCCACCTTCTGCCCGCTCTGCCGCGCCCAGAAGGCCGGGAAATCCTCGGTCTTGTAGCCCAAAACCGGCACGCCATGGGTCTCCAGCGTCTCCAGCGTCTTGGGAATGTCGAGGATCGATTTGGCCCCGGCGCAGACCACCGCCACCTGCGTCCGACTCAGCTCCTCGAGGTCGGCGGAGATGTCGAAGGTCGTCTCCGCCCCGCGATGCACGCCGCCGATGCCCCCGGTGGCGAAGACCTGGATACCGGCCCAGGCCGCCGCCATCATCGTGGTCGCCACGGTCGTCCCGGCCATCCCGCCCAGGACCAGGAGCGCCGCCACGTCGCGCCGCGAGGCCTTGGCCGCCTTGCCGCCCCCCCTGGCCAGCCGCTCGAGATCTTCCCCCTTCACGCCCACGCTGAGCTTGCCGTCCATGATGGCGATCGTCGCCGGCACGGCGCCGTTCCGGCGGACTACCGCCTCCACGCGCCGCACCATCTCGAGGTTCTGCGGATACGGCATGCCGTGCGTGATGATGGTCGACTCCAGCGCGACCACCGGCCGGCCGTCAGCGAGCGCTTTCCTGACCTCGGGCGAGATGGAGAGATAGTCCTTGATCGACACGCTGAGATCCTTGGGCGGCGAGGGTTTGGCGGCTATAGAGGCACCGGGCACGAGCGTCAAGCGGACCCGACTCTGGGTACCGCGATCTCGCATCCATTGCCATTTTCATCTCTGTCACGCCGTGAACCGTGACATGTCACGCCGAGGACCGTGACATGTCACGCCGTGAACCGTGACATGTCACACAAGATCGGGCCCCATGTCGCGCCAGGAGTCTCATGACTGGCGTGCCGGGCGCGGCTTGCAGAGAATTCTGGCGATCCCCGAATGTGGCACGCGACATGCAACTGAACTCAATCGAATGCGATTGAACGCCACTGAATGCAATCGACACGCAATTGCGCCCAGACGAGCGAACATGAAGCGCACAGGCGACGACGCGGAGCAACGCCGCGTATGCGCCGAGCTTTGCAGGATCAACAGATCCACGGGCCGAAGCCGCCTCGCAGAGCGATAACCGTGAGCGCGCCGCACTGGAGCATACACACCAATCGTTTGGAAAAGCCGATCGTTGGTCAATCTTGGGAGAGTGGGACGGACACATGAAGAAGCTCGCAACGTTTGCAATCCTCCCCGCATTGGGTCTTGTATTGAGCCCGGGCGACGTGTCGGCCGGGGCGACGATGAACGGCGCCGCGTGTCACCTGGTCAACGGCATCGATGTGCTGCGCGCATCCAACGCCATATTGAACCAATCGAGCAATCCGATCACCATCCACTGCGCGATTCCGATAGACCACCAACTCGGAGGCACGGTGACCTTTCGGGTCCGGATGTCTGATGGCAACGACTTGGACGGCATGAACACGACGTGCGTTGGATTGGCGCACGACCAGGACGGCAACGATCTCGGCTCGACGTCAGCCATGGTGTCAGGGACGGGGACCTTCACCGGGACCGTAACAAGGACGGCCACACTCACCGTTTCGCCGCAGAGCGCCTCACACATGTACTCCGTCAGCTGCGCGATCCCAGGAGGCGGTTCGTCTGGCCTATTTACCGCGCGCGTCTTCTAGCTTGAGTCGAATGGTCCGAGTCGAGCCATGCAGGCCACGAGCTCGGGGCGTCCACGTGGTGACCAGTGATTGAACGACGACCGCACCGGCTGTTCATCCTGCTAGCCGGCATTGCAGCGCTGGCGGGTGCATACGTTCTGGGGCGCGTTTCGGCCCCCTCGGCAAGCGAACGCGCGGGCGTCCCGAGCGCGAAGGACGGTCAGCGGCTCGCGGCCTTGGAACGCGGAGCTCGTCGGCCGCGAGCTCCGACATGGAAGGCTACCATCCCTTCGCGGCATGGCTCGGCCGGCGCGGAGGACGGCGAAGAGCTCGACGGTGCGGACGTGCGCGAGCCGCTCGATCCCGAGGAAGAGGAGCGCTCGGTGCACGAGGCGCGAATCGCGTTCTGGGACGGCTTGAGCGCTCGAGTCGACACCGAGCCGCCCGACCCAGCATGGCGTCGTGAGACAGAGCCGGTGCTCACGCGGGTGATCTCCGAGCAGCTGGGTCCACAGGTCAGCGTCGACGACGTCGTCTGTTCCTCCAGCCTTTGCCGCGCGAAGCTGGCCCACCCCCGATGGCCACGCATTCCCAGCGACAAGTTCATCCAGTTTACATTGAGCCGCGGATCGCTCGCGACGATGGAGATCCAGGTGGACACCCGGGACGAGGGCGCCACCGTCCTGTATTTATTGCGCAGAGAACGGGCGCCCACAGAGCACGATCTGTGATATCCGCTGGTTCAGCAAGCGGCGAACGTCCCGCGGCAGCTCGTTTTTTTGCTACCGAACCGCCACAAGACGCCAAGACATTTTGTTATTCTCATGGCGTCTTATGGTGCATTGACGGTTCATTCTCGCTTGAACGACGTGACCGGTATTTCAGGATCCGGTGGACTGGTACCGCCGCTCCCCGAACCGCCAGATGCGCAGCGACACGAGCAGGAACGCCACGCCCACGAGCGGCGACGCCCAGCGCGCGGCCTCGGGCAGCGCCGGGACCGTGGGGCGATCGAGCAGCGCGCCCGCGGGGATGTAGCTCACGAACGCGAGCGGCACGACGAACGTGAAGAAGCGCCGGAACCAGTCGCGGTACAGGGTCAGCGGGTACTGCGCCGCCTCCGTGCCGCCATAGGTCAACGCGTTCATGATCTCCAGCGACTCGACCGTCCAGAAGCACAGCGTGGCCTGGAGCACGAGGAGCCCGTAGAACACGCAGGCGCCGCCGACGATCGCGCCGGCGAGCAGCGCTAGCCTGGCCGCCGTCCACGCCACGCCCAGCGCGCTACCGGCCCACAGGAGCATCACGAGGCCGACGGCGAGCCGCCCTGCGCGCAGGAACTGGAACTCCCCGGTGGCGACCTGGAACGCCGTGGAGCGCGGGCGCAGGAGGAGCCGGTCGAAATCGCCCGATTTCACCATCGCGGAGAAGGTGTCGAACCCGCGGCCGAACGACTCGGCGAGCGCGAACGAGACGTTGACGAGGCCGAACAGCAGCGCCACCTCCGCGAAGCGCCACCCCCGGACCGCGCCGAACCGGTCGAACAGCGCCCACGCCCCGAGCAGCTCGATGCCCACCGTGATGAACTGCCCGACAGACCACATCACGAACGACGCGCGATACTGCATCTGCGCCCGCAGCGACGCGGCGGCCAGCCGGAGGTAAAGCCTCGTTGCATCGAGCGACATCTCGTCTGTTCCTCGCCTCGCCCTCGTCCCTCAGCCGCCCTGCACCACGAGCCGGCGCAGGCCGCGCGCGACCATCGCCCTGCCGAGCGCCACGAACACGGCGGTCCACAGCGCCTGGTGCAGCAGCACGCCGGGGAGCGCCCCCGCCGGCAGGTGCCCGAGGTAGAGCCGGAACGGCGCGTCGACCATGCCCCGGAACGGCAGCGCGTCGAGCCACGGCAGCATCCACGCCGGAAACAGCGGCAGCGGCACGATCATGCCGGAGGCGACGAGCACGAGCGACGGCACGATCCGCGCGATGCCGTCGCCGGACGTCGTCCACAGCATCGTCGACGTCACCGCCGTCGCGAACGCGCCCACGAGCGCCGCCGCGCCGACCATCGCCGCCGCCCACGCGCCCGCCGCGGCCAGCGACGGCGGCAACCCCATCCCGAGGAGCGGCACCGCGACAGCGAACATCGGGATCGCGCGCAGCAGCGTCGGCGCGACGCGCGCGGCGAGCGCGCGGGCGAGCCAGAGCGCGTGAAGATCGAGCGGGCGCGCCAGCTCATAGCCCACCGCGCCGGTGCGGATCAGCTCGCGCACCTCGGGGTCGGGGTTCGTCGAGAACGGCAGCAGCTGGAAGAACGCCTGTCCGAGCCACGTGTACGTGATCGCCTGTCCGAGCGCCATCGGCGGCGGCGCGCCCGAGACGGCGTTCCCGTAGAACGCCTCGAGCACCATCACCTTGATGAACCCCCAGAACAGCTGCGTGCCGAACCCGGCCGCGGCCGCGGCGCGGTACTGCAGGAGCGCGCGGCAGCGCGCCCGGAACACGGCGACACAGGCGGCGAAATTGGCCGCAAAGCCCTCGAACGGCGCGCTCACGGCGGCGCGCTCCCCTCGCCGCCCTCGCCGCCCTCGCCGTAGAGCCGCGCCACGATCTCGTCGATGGGCGGGTTCTGCACCAGGAGGTCGCGCACCGGGGCGCGGGCGGTGACGCGCCCGACCAGCTCCGCCGTCGAGATCGCGGCGGGGTCGAAGCGCAGCGTCACGCGGGCGCCCTCGCGGCGGATCACCTCGGCGCGCGGCTCGGCGATCTCCGCCGCCGGGTCCGCCAGGTCCACGATGAGCCAGCGCTCCGCGGTGACCTGCGCGCGCAGCGCCTCGAGCGAGCCGTCCGAGAGCACCCGCCCCCCGGCGATGAGGATGACCCGCGAGCAGAGGGCCTCGATGTCGTCCATGTCGTGCGTCGTCAGGATCACCGTGACGCCGCGCTCGCGGTTGAGCCGCTGCACGAAGCGCCGCACCGCGAGCTTCGAGACGGCGTCGAGACCTATCGTGGGCTCGTCGAGGAAGAGCAGGTCGGGCGCGTGGAGCAGCGCGGCCGCGAGATCGCACCGCATGCGCTGGCCGAGGCTGAGCTGCCGCACCGGCGTGTCGAGCAGCGGCCCGAGGTCGAGCATCGCGACGAGCTCGTCGCGCGCGCGGGCGTGATCGGCCGCGCCGACGCGGTAGATGTCCCGGAGCAGCTCGAACGAGTCGATCACCGGCAGATCCCACAGGAGCTGGGTGCGCTGGCCGAACACGACGCCGAGGCGCCCCACGTGCGCGACGCGCTCGCGCCACGGGACGCGGCCGGCCACCTCGCATCGCCCCGAGTCCGGCACGAGGATGCCCGCCAGGATCTTGACCGTCGTCGACTTGCCTGCGCCGTTCGGCCCGATGTACCCGACGAGCTCGCCCCGATCGAGCGAGAACGAGACGCCCGCCAGCGCGTCGACGGCGCGGTAGCGCGGGCGCACGAGCCCGGCGAGCGCGCCCAGGGCGCCCGGCCGGCGCTCGGCCACCCGGTACGCCTTGCGCAGGTCCTCGACGACGATCAGCGGCATGGTGGCGGCCAGGGTCTCACGGGCGGCCCGGGAGCATACTGGACCTCGGTCGGGCGGCCAGGTCGCACGCTCACCAGGAGCGCGCGCCCCGGTTCCGCGATGGCCGCGCCGGCGCGCGCGGGTTACGGTGCCTGCCACCGCGATGCCGCCCGATCCCAGCGCGCCCCCCGGCGATCGCTCCCTGTTCCCATCGTTCGACGGCCCCGGCGGCTTCGACCGGATCCGCGCCGACCTCCCGGCCTTTCTCCCGGCGATCCGCGCGGTGTGCGAGCGCCACGGGCTCTCGTCGGGCGGGCTCTCCGCCTTCGCGCGCGGGACCAACGTGGTCGTCTCGAACGACGCAGGCCAGATCATCAAGCTGTTCCCGCCCTTCCTCCGGCACCAGTTCGAGGCCGAGCGCCTCTCGCTGGGGCGCTTCCACGGGAACGTCCCGGTGGCCACGCCGGAGCTCCTCTGGCAAGCGGAGCTCGAAGGCTGGCCCTATCTCGTGCTCTCGCGCCTCCCGGGGCGCACGCTCGAAGAGGCCTGGCCCGCGATGAGCGGCGCGGAGCGCGCCGAGGCGCTCGCCCGCGTCGCCGAGATCATGAGGGCCGCCCACGCGCTGCCCACCTCTGGACTGGAGCGCATCGATCTCGGCTGGGACGCGTTCCTGGAGCGCCAGATCGCCGGATGCGAGGGCCGGCACCGGCGGATGGGCTTGCCCGAGCGCCTCGTCTCGCAGATCCCGGCTTACCTCGAGTCCGCCCGCGCTCTCCTGCCGACGTCCGTGGTCCCGGTCCTGCTGACCGGCGAATACACGCCGGAGAACCTCCTCGTGACCCGAGCGGGCGGGAGGTGGAGCGTCACCGGCATGATCGACTTCGCGGACGCGTGCCTCGGAGCACCCGAGTACGATCTCCTGGGCCCGTGCCTCTTCCTGTCGGCCGGCAGCGCGGACCTCCAGCGCGGCTTTCTCGGCGCCTACGGATACGCGCCTGCCGACCTGGGCCCAGCGCTGCGCCGCAAGCTGATGGCCCTCGCGCTGCTGCACCGGTACAGCCATCTCAGGTTCCAGCTCAGGCTCGAAGGATGGGAGTCCCGCGTCTCCTCGCTGCCCGAGCTGGAACAGACGATCTGGCCGTTCTGAAGCACGATCTACCGGTCACTGCCGGCGAGCGCGGCTCGCGGCCGGCGCGCCCCGCCGCGGTCACCTGGCCGCGAGCAGGGCGGTGACGTCCTCGCAGGAGTGCTCCTCGACGGCCCGGCAGTTCGCCACGTCGGCCCACGGCCGCCAGCCGCACCCCTCGGCGTCCTCCTCGCACGCCGCTTCGACGTCCGGAGAGACGACGAGGTCGCAGATCCGATGCGGCGACGGCGCCTCCCACACCGGTGTCGGCCCGCACTCCATCCCTTCGCGCCCGCAGTGCCTCTCGCGCGTCTGCACCAGCGCGGTGCCGTCGCCCAGCACGAAGATCAGCGATTCGGTCTCGTCGATGTACGGGCCAGGCGCGAGCAGCGAGCTGAGGACGCCCGTGCCGCCTCCGGTCACCAGCTTGGCCGCGCACGGGAGCGCCTCTGGCGGGATCGGATAGGCGTGCATCGTGACCGGCTCACAGCTCGGCTCGAAGCCGCAAGCGAACAGATCGAGAGCCGGATCGGGCGCGTCCGCGCCGCCGCCCGACGTGGTGTCGGACGACTCCGGCCCGGGATCCGTGTCGTCGCCCCTGTCCGGCTCCGCCTCGGCCTCGGCGCCGTCCGAGCCCTCGACGCGCGCGCAAGCGACGATGAAAGGAAGCTGTGCCGCTGCCAGCAGGAGCGCTCCCTGGATGACGCGATGCGCTCTCATGGTATTGCCCTTTCCCAACGAGCCTGTGGAGACCGTGCCATGCATGGCGCAAAGCAAGCGGCGCGCCACACCGTCCTCGCATCGCGGCGGCGCCGTTGCGCTCCGCGGCTCCAGCCTCCATCCGCAGGCGGACAGCGCGGAAGCGACGTCGCAACCCGAAGCGCCACGAAATTGACGCGGCGCCTTCAGCGCTTGCCGCTGACCCACGATGGCACAAACGGGCCATCGTACCCACCACCCGGCACACAATGACGCAATCCCGTGCCTCGAAGCTCTGCTGGAGCGCCCCAAAGCCTCCTCTTGCAATGGCGCTGTTCTCGAAGCAGTATCGCGGCGGAACGGGCCAACCTGGCTTTACCCCTCTCTTCGTTTATTTGTAACGAGTCCTACTTATCTCTGTTCACTTCGAGGCAGCGTGGCTGACCCGGCATCTTGGCGTTTTAAATGTCGTTGCGCCGTCGCTCTCGACGGTTGCAGATGCTCAGGGAAACATCGTTTACCAGGACAACGCCTTCTTCCCCACCGACGAGCGGAACTTCATAAACACTGTCACTCATCACCGCTGCGGTACGCCAGGAAACGCGCGCACCGGGCCACAGCCACCGCGACGCACGGCAGCGTCCCCCGTGCGCCACGATCACGAAAACGGATGCCGACCCTAAAAATCGAGGCGATTGCGTGATCAGATCGGCGTGCTGCGGGAATTCTCCCGGGCCACACCAGCGAGGTGCAACCTGGGTGACACCCAGCCAACTTGTGCAGAGAAGGCGTACTCTGCCTCCGAGCTTCATCTGTCAACAACTTATCGACCACGGAACCCAGCCCGACCGCAGGCGACGCGGCGTGCAGCGAGGGGCCTTCCGCGCCGGACCGTGTCCGCGCGTCAAGGGCGCCTCGCTGCGGGCCTCGGGACCGTCGGTGTGCATGTCACGCTCTGGTGATCACCCGGATCGCCACCGCGTGTTCGCTCGGAACAGCGCCTCGTGATCACCGGGATCGCGATCACGATCGCGCGGATCGCCGCAGGGATTTGGACGATTGCATAGGAGCGCCCGGCCTCAGCGCCGGAGGTCACGGCCCGTGTCCAGCGCGGGCGCGTCGACGACGCCGGTCAGCCGCATCAACGAGGGAAACACCGTTATGAGTTACGCACGCATGGTCATCAGGAAGGGTCGAATCGGATCCTCGCTACTCTGCTTGCTGCTCCCCATGTCGCTCGCTTCGTTGACCGCCTGCGGGTCGGATGGAGCGAAGGGCGATCCGGGGGAGCCGGGCGCGCCCGGCACGCCCGGAGCGCCGGGGCCCGAGGGCCCGCCCGGCGAGACGCCCGTGTCGCCGGTCGACCCGGTGACGGGCTCCCTGGAGAAGTACGTTTCAACCGAAGATGGAGCGGGTCGCTTCCCCCTCGCCGTGGGCGGCAAGGTCGCTCCGCTGGTCGTCAGCGAGAGCGATTATGCGGGCGTGAACCGCGTCGTGGACGACCTCGCGACGGACATCCAGCGGGTGACCGGCGCTGCCGCGGCCGTCAGCAACGAGATCCCGGCGTCGGCGAAGGAAGTGGTCCTGGTCGGGACGGTGGGCAACAGCCCGATCATCGATCAGCTGGTGGCGGACGATCGGCTCGACGTCTCCGGCCTGACGGGGAAGTGGGAGACGTTCGTCACGCAGATCGTCGAGCAACCGGTGGAGGGCGTGGACCGAGCGCTCGTCATCGCGGGCAGCGACCAGCGCGGCACCATCTTCGGCGCGTACGACCTCTCCTCGCAGATCGGCGTGTCGCCCCTGTACTGGTGGGACGACGTCCCGGCCCAGAAGAAGCAGGCGCTCTTCGTGCTCCCCGGGCAGCACACCCAGGGCGAGCCGAAGGTGAAGTACCGCGGGTTCTTCATCAACGACGAGAACCCGGCGACGGGCAACTGGGCGGCCAAGATGTTCGGGCCGGGCAAGGCGGAGGGCTTCCCCGGAGGGCTCAACCACCTTTACTGGGAGAAGATCTTCGAGGTCGCGCTCCGCATGAAGGCGAACTACATCTGGCCCGCCGTCTGGGGCCGTGCGTTCGGCGAGGACGACCCGGAGAACCACGCGACGGCCACGCGGTACGGCATCGTGATGGGGACCTCGCACGAGGCCCCGATGATGCAGGGTATCGAGGAGTGGAATCGCCACGTGGTCGCGGCGCAGAGGGATGCGGCAGGCACCATCACCAAGGCAGGGAGCGATCCGTACGGCGGCACCGGCGAGTGGCGCTTCTCGGTGAACTCCGATGCGCTGAAGAAGCACTGGACCAAGGGCATCCAGCGGATGGTCGACGAGAAGATCGAGGGCGTCGTCACGCTCGGCATGCGCGGCCCTGGCGACGTCAGCCTGCCCCCGGCGGACGGCATCCCGCTCATGAAGAACATCGTCGAGTCCCAGCGGAAGATCCTCGCCGACGTGACGGGGAAGGACGTGACGACCATCCCCCAGGTCTGGACGCTGTACAAGGAGATCCAGGGCTACTGGGACGAAGGCATCACCGTGCCGGACGACGTCACGGTGGTCTATTGCGACGACAACTGGTCCAACATGAAGCGCCTGCCGGAGCTCGGCAAGGAGCGAGCCGGCGGCTACGGCCTCTACTACCACTTCGATTACGTCGGCGGCGGCCGTAACTACAAGTGGGTCGACACGATCCTCCTGCCCAACGTCTGGGAGCAGCTCCACCTCGCCTACAACTACGGCGTGGATCGGCTCTGGGTCGTCAACGTCGGAGACTTCAAGAACGAGGAACTCCCGCTCCAGTTCTTCCTCGACTACGCGTGGAACCCGGACCGCTGGCCGGTCGAGCGCATCGGCGACTGGGAGCGGCGGTGGACCGAGCAGCAGTTCGGCTCCGAGCACGCGGACATCATCGCCGACATCCTGCACGGCTACTCGCTGCTGCAGTCGGATCGGAAACCGGAGCTGACCAACCGGAAGATCACGGTCGATTACGATCTCATGGTCAGCGCGCCCACGACCGACGTTCCGGATCCTGACACGGCCGCGATCACGTACGACGACGGCGCGAGCCCGTTCAGCCTCACGAACTACCGTGAGCTCGAGAGCGTCACGGAGGAGTGGGAGGCGCTGGCGTCGCAGGCGGAGTTCGTGGAGAGGCTCCTGCCGGAGGAGGCGCACGACGCCTACTTCCAGCTCGTGCTCTACCAGGTGAAGGCGACCGCCAACCTGTACGCGCTGCGCCTGGCAGGGTTCAAGAACAAGCTCTACGCGGCGCAGGGGCGCGCGGCCACGAACGACATGGCGGCCGTCGCGGAGGCGCGGCTCCAGGACGATCTGGCGCTCTCCTACTACTACAATCACGATCTCGCCGACGGGAAGTGGGAAGGCTTCCAGACGCAGCCGCACATCGGCTACGGCGCGCCGGGGAACCCGTCCTGGCAGCAGCCCGAGCACCAGTACAACAACATCCAGGAGTTCATCTGGCCTGAGCTCGTCTCGATCGATGTCCCCGAAGCGGCGGAGCTCGGCGTGGCGATCGACGGATCGAGCGACTTCTGGACGGGCGCAGGCGACGGGAGCACCACGGCCCCCGTGCTGCCCGCGTTCAGCCGGTATCAGACGCAGCCCGAGCAGTACATCGAGGTGTTCAACCGCGGCAGCGCGCCGCTCGAGTACACGATCGACGTCGCTCTCCCGGTCGAGTGCCCCACCGGCTGGGCCGCGAACACGCCGTGCCCGCCGTGGCTGAACGTCTACCCGAGCCAGGGTGTCGTCGACAAGGAGGTGCGCGCGACGGTGCGGGTGGACTGGGTCATGATCCCCACGAACCAGACGTTCCCGGTCGAGGTCCCGATCACGGTCACCGGCTCGGACGGCAGCTCGGTGGTGGTCACGGCCCGCGTCGAGGACCCGCGGCAGGTCGCTTGGAAGCCGAACCGCTTCATCGAGGCGAACGGCTATGTCTCGATGGAAGCGGACCACTTCAGCCGCGCGATCGGCACGGATGACGTCGAGTGGAAGCTGCTCCCGGACATCGGGCGCACCGGGTCGGGCGTGACGCCGTTCCCTGTGACGGCCGAGCCCCAGGAGCCGGGCGGCGCGTCGCCTCGCCTCGAGTATGACATGCACCTCACGAGCAGCGGCCCGGTGGATGTCTATGTCTACGTGTCGCCCAGGAACAACTTCCAGAACTGGGCCGAGGGCCTGCAGTACGCCGTGTCGTTCGACAACGGCCCGGTCCAGAAGGTCAACACGAGCCACGCCGTCGAGCTCAACGGCAACGGCAACAAGATCTGGGAGCGGCACACCTCGGACAACGCCAACATCATGCGCACCAAGCACACGATCGCCGCGGCGGGTGACCACACGCTGAAGGTGTGGATGGTCCATCCGGGCGTGATCGTCCAGAAGATCGTGGTGGACGCCGGTGGCGTGAAGGAGAGCCTCCTGGGCCCGCCCGAGAGCTACTGGATGGGCAAGGGACCGGAATAGCAATCAACCATCGTCTGTGAGCAGTCCGAGGGCCCGCTGCGCACACGCTGTGCGGCGGGCTCTCGTCATTTCTGCGCCCTGGCGCTCTGCGCCCTGGCACCTATCGACAGCGGATCTTTCTACCGGCAGCGCCGCGATCGTGGGCGCGCCCTCTTCGTGCGCCGTGATCGCGCGCATGGCCAATGGTAGGATCCTGGCCGGGGTCAGGGATGCTGCGACAGAAGCTGAGAAGGATGGGTGTGGTGACGCTGCTTCCGGCGCTCGCCGCGTGCGGTGAGAGCTCGGGGGCCGGGGCGGCCGGCGGGGGCGGCGCCGGTCAGGCCGCGTCGACGGGCGCCGAGGCGTCCACGGGGAGCGGAGCGGGCGGCGCGAGCGGCAGCACGAGCGGCAGCGGAGCCGGGGCGGGTGGAACGTCCGCGAGCACCGGCGGCGCGGGTGGAACCTCCGCGAGCGCGGGCGGCGCGGGCGCGGGCAGCGCGGGCACGGGCGGGAGCGGTGGCGACGGGACGCCGGGCGCGCCCCAGGGCTTCATCCTCGGCGCGGACATCTCCTGGGTGCAGGAGCGCGAGGCCGGAGGCAAGGTGTTCCGCGACATCGATCCGCGGACGGGTGAGCTCGTCGAGAAGGACATCCTCGAGATCTTGAAGGCGCACGGGTTCAACTGGATCCGCTTGCGCCTGTTCAACGACCCGACAGCGGTATACGCCGACGCGGCCGTCGACGACGACCCCTACTCGCGCGAGGGCTTCTGCGATTTCGAGCACACGATCGAGATGGCGCGGCGCGTGAAGCGAGCGAACATGGGGTTCCTGCTCGACTTTCACTACAGCGACGTATGGGCCGACCCCGACGATCAACACAAGCCCGTCGCCTGGACCGATCTCGAGGGCGGCGCGCTGGCGAGCGCCATGCGGGAGTTCACGCGGGACGCGATCGAGCAGCTGAGCGCCGCCGGCGCGCGCCCGGACATGGTCCAGATCGGCAACGAGATCCCGCAGGGGCTGCTGTGGCCTGACGGGTTCGTCACCGGGCAGGCGTTCCAGGGGCTCGGCTCGCTCCTGAAGGCCGGGATCCAGGGCGTGAAGGACGCCGACGACACGATCACCGTCATGCTGCACCTCGACCGCTGCGACGACAACGCGGCGACGCGCTGGTGGGTCGACGGGGTGCTCGGGCAGGGCGTCAAGTTCGACGTGCTCGGCCAGTCCTGTTACACGGAGTACCAGGGGCCGCCCTCGGGGTGGAAGGCGAACTTCGATGATCTCGTGAAGCGCTATCCCGACCTGAAGTTCGTTGTGGCGGAGTATTCGTGGGAGAAGCGCGCGGCCAACGACCTGATGTTCAACATCCCCGACAAGCGCGGGCTCGGCACCTTCATCTGGGAGCCGACCGAGTGGCATGAGCGCATCTTCTCGCCGAACGGCGATGTCATCGAGAGCATGATCGCTCCGTATGATCAGATGAAGGTCGACTACCAGGGCTTCTAGCGGCGTCGTGGACTGGGATGACGTGCGCCATTTCCTCGCGCTCGCTCGGACGGGCTCCGTCCGCGCGGCGGGCTCGATGCTCGGCGTGAGCCACTCGACCGTGGCGCGGCGGGTCGAGGCCCTCGAGGCACGGCTCTGCGTGAAGCTGTTCGACCGGCACCGCGACGGGTACCAGCTGACGGACGCGGGCAACGAGATGGTCTCGGGGGCGGAGCGCGTCGAGCGGGAGATGGCCGCGCTGGAGCGCGGCCTCGCCGGGCAAGACGCGCGGCTCGAGGGGTCCGTGCGGGTGACGTGCACCGACCCGTTCATCGCGAAGATCCTCCTCCGCGCCCTGGCCGGCCTCTGCGAGCAGCATCCCGGCATCGAGCTCGAGCTGGATGCCGACGCCAAGAACCTGGATCTGTCGAAGCGCGAGGCCGACGTCGCGGTGCGCGCGCTCTTGCCCAGCGCGTCCCCGCCCGAGCACCTGATCGGGCGGCGGCTCGTCCCCATCACCCTCTGCAACTACGTCGCGACCGCGCACGCTGCCCAGCTCGATCCCGAGCGCGGCGCGCGCCCCGCGCGCTGGCTCGGATCCACCGTGAACAGGCTCGCCAGGGAGCTCGTCGCCTCGTCGAGCTATCCCGAGGTTCCCCTCTGGGGCACGTTCGAGTCGATGGCGATCATGATCGAGGCCGCACACGCGGGCCTCGGCTGGGTGATGTTACCCACGTACGCCGGTGATCCGGAGCCCGGGCTGCAGCGCCTCGCGAGGCCGGACCTCCGCCACGTCGCCGATTTCTGGCTCCTCAGCCACCGCGATCTCCGGGACAACGCGCGCCTGCGGGCCGCGCGCGAGGGCATCACCGCGGCGATGACGGAGCGCGCGGCGCTGTTTCGCGGCGAGGCCGAGGGGTGGCGCGAAACTGCGCCCCTGCGTCACGAACTTGCACCGGGCGCAGGCGCGCCGCGTGCGTAGATTCGTCGACCATGACGACCACGACCGCCGACGCCAAATTCTGGGACGACATCGCCGAGAAGTACGCCGCCAAGCCGGTGGAGAACGTCACCGCCTTCGAGCGCAAGAAGGCCATCACCCGCGAGCACCTGCGCCCGGGCTCGACGGTCCTCGAGATCGGCTGCGGCACCGGCTCGCTCGCCCTGGAGATGTCGCCGTTCGCCGGCCACATCCACGCGATGGACGTCTCGGGCGAGATGATCCGCATCGCCAACCAGAAGAAGCAGGCCCAAAACGTGACCAACGTCACCTTTCGCCAGGGCACGCTGGACGGACCTACGCCGTACGAGCCCGAGCACTTCGACAGCGCCTGGGCCTACTCCATCCTCCACCTCGTCCCCGATCGGCGGCGCACCCTCAAGACAATCTTCGAGCTCCTCAAGCCCGGCGGCTCGTTCATCTCGTCCAACGTCTGCCTCGGCGGCACCTGGGTACCTTACAGCGCGATCATCACGGTAATGCGCTGGTTCGGGAAAGCGCCGGCCGTCCACAGCTACGATCGCGAGACGATCCTCCGCGAGATGCGCGAGGCAGGGTTCGTCGAGATCGAGGAGCGGGAGGTTGGTGGCGGGAAGATGGTTGCGTTCGTCGTGGCGAAGAAGCCGAGAGACAGGGAGTAACTTCAAAGATTTCCCTCCCCGCCTCCCTGTGAATTTATTCTGAAGAATTAAAGGCAGGCCAACTTCGCGACGCCTCGCCGCTCGTCGAATTCTTGCTCCGACCAGCTTTTCACTCGGCAGGCCTGCTAGCACACTACATTCATTCGTTGGAAGCGATCGTCTCCGGGCGAAGCACGAAGATGGCAGGGCGGCAGGGGCGAACCGTGCTCGCGACAGCTCGCCCCCTCGACGCGTGGAAGCCCATGAAGGCGCCCCGAGCTAGCGGACCGGCCGAGGCGCTCGCATCCACGTTGACCCGTGTCCGCTCCTGGAGAACACCGATGTTCAATCTCACCCATCATCGCCTCTCGCTGCTCTCCCTGCTCGGCGTGCTGGCCGCGCCAGCGCTCGCCTGCGAAGCCCCGCGCGAGGGCGGCGTCGCAGGGGACCTCGCCCAGGCCGAGCTCGACGTCGAGGACGATGTCGGCGCGCTGGCCGCGGCCGAGGTCGCCGTGGCGGACTATTTCATCGCGACCCATCCTGACTACCGCAGATGCGCCGCGCCGATGTGCGGCGGCCATTTCGTCGCCCGCGTCAACACAAGCGTGACCCGCTGCGCCGATGGAACTTGGCAAGAAGAATGCCACATGTTCGAGCTGGATCTATCCGGGCTCGGGCTCGATCGCTCGACCGAGGCCAAAGCCAGAGAGGCGTTCGGTGCCGGGCAGGCGCTGGTCCGCGGCGGCCTGAAGCAGGTCCAGCTCGGCGACCTGCGGTCGCGGCCGGCCGACGTCCTCATCGCCAGCGAGATCTGGCTCGGGGCGACGGGCAATGCGCCGAAGGGCCACTTTTCTCGGGTCGACAGCAGCGGGATCGTGTGCGTGACGTATCCCTGTCCCTCCTTCTCCGAGCACAGCCTGAACACCAACCTGAGCGGTTCACTCGACGGCCTCGATCTGTCCGCGTCCGGGGCCACGGCGACGCAGATCGAAGGCGGCATGAAGGCGCTGTCCGCGCCCGGTCTGCTGGTCGCCGGTCAACATGCGATCACCGCCGGCCCGGCCGGCTCGATGAACCGCCTCGACGTGGCGGAGTTCTACCTGCGCCTGAAGTGACGCCGGCTGGGCGGCGATCCGCCTTCCGAGGCCTCATTCGGTACATCGGTGGCGGCGAGAACCCGTGGCCCGCGGTGCATCAGCTCGACGCCGCGCGGTTGTTCGTCCTCGCGCCCGAGAAGACGCCGGCCGGCGCGCGACTCCACGCGATCGGCGACAAGGGGATCCCGATCCGCGACATTGCCGGCGTGATCGGCCGCAAGCTCGAGCTGCCGGTCGAATCGGTCCCCAAGGAGCGCTTCGGCTGGCTCGGCGGGTTCTTCGCGCTCGACAGCCCAGCGGCGAGCGCGCTCACGCAGGCGCGGTTCGGCTGGAAGCCCGAGAACGCAGGCTCGCCGACCTCGAGCACGGTACGTACTTCGCGCACACATAGGCAAATTCACTGCTGCTCGAGAGCTGAAGGGAAGCCGGCACCAGCCCAGCTCGGTGGGGGCAAGCGCCCTCCGTGCAGAACGTAAGCTTCACCTGAGGGCGCTTGACAGGGCAGGGCCGCTGGAGAGTAGGCTACCCCTCCACGCGCATGACCTGAGTGTCATCCAGGAGCACGATGCGAGAAGAGCACATCCGCGACAGCTTGGCAACCAGGCTCGATCTGCTCGAGCCTGGGCTGACGGTGAGCGAGCGCGATAGGGAAGTGCAGCTCTCCAGCCCCCATGGCGCTGGCGGGCGCCTCGATATCCTCGCGCGCGATTCATCGAACAACCTCGTCGTGATCGAGGTCAAGCGCAGCGACCAGTCCGCACGGCAGGCGGTTCACGAACTCATCAAGTACACTTACCTGCTCCGTGTCAGCCTCGGGGTTCCACAGCACCGCATCCGCTGCTTTCTGGTCTCGACGGTCTGGCACGAACTGCTCGTCCCTTTCTCCGAGCTTGCTCGGATCGGAGATTACGAAATCTGTGGGTTCGAGATCGACGTGAGCCCCGATGGCCAGGTGCTGAAGGCGAAGCAAGTCCCGCCCTTGTCGGAGGAGCCGGCCGAGCTTGAGTTCGATAGTGAGCACGAGCTCTTCCTCTTCGAGAGCGAGCGCCACCGGACGGAGTTCATCTCAGCCCTGCTGCCGAAGCTCGAGACATACGAATTTGTGGAGTTTGTGGCGCTCGTCGTCGATCACAATCAGCGACGGCACGGCATCTTCCCCTTCGGGCTCTACCTGGTGATGACGGCGCTCTCGGACGAGATGGAGGAGCAGGTCCTCGAGAGCCTCGATCCTGATCATCCCATCCACGCTCCCGACGCGTACGCCGATGGTCCGTGGCGGCTGGCCGACGCGCTCGCCGAAGAGATCCGCAGGCACCTGCGCGGGAAGTATGCCGACTGGGAGCGGGGCACCCCGAGCAAGTCCATCGAGATACTGAACGAGTGGCAGGTAAGCAGGACGATCCGCGTCGGAAGACGGGTCGCGAACGACGTCGTCTTCACCGATGTCGACATCCATCGCCGCATCATGGACATCGACGGAGACAACCGGTTCTCGTTCCAGTTCTCCGGGAGCCCGCGGCATGCTCGGTCGTGGGAGCACGCCATCGATTCCCTGAGGTGCTTTCTCGGGAGGCGCTCTGCCTGGACCGAGCCGTTGCTGCAGTACCTTGGCGCTGTTGCGTCGAAGCGCCACAACGCGACGATCTCGCTCTACATCTTCAATCCGCTGAACATCATCCCGGCGATCCATCCGGTGTTGCGTGAGAATGGCGCGGACCCGCCTTTCCTCGAGCTCTTCGTCGTTGATGGGTCGTATGTCGCGAGCGTCCATGGCATTCTCGAATGGAGCGGCGCGCCGATGACCGTCGCCCCTGCTGAGGCGTTTCGTGAGCCGGGGATCATCAACGTCTTCGCTCCGCGGGAGATGGAATATCAGGTAGACCTTGCCCGGCATCATCTCGCGGAGTCCCTGCTCGAGTTCGTGGGCGCGCCTCCCACAAGCGTCCGGCGCCTCGCCGTCGTGAAAGGGAAGTTGCGGCTGCGACCCTTGACGGCGCCGGTTCGCGGGCTCGACGACTTCGTGCGCGAGAACGCGACTTATACTATGCAGCTCGCGCGCGACATGCGGGTCATGCTGTTGAGTCCGCGTAAAGGCGCCGAGAACAGCTAACGCCGCCCTGTTCCGGAGCGCATCCAGAGACATGAGGGCGGCGGCGATGCTCTCACCGATCGGCACGTGACAAACGAGCGCACGATCTCGCCGCACGCCAGGCCGAACAGGAAAGCGCCGAGGATCATCGTCGTAAATATCTGCCGTTCGCCCTCGTTCGTGAGGAATCATAGCGCGTGCCAGCCTGCCCAGAGCATCGACACGAAGAACGTTCCACGGGGCTAGCGCCTCACCTCACCTCCCCCGCACCTTCCGCCCGCCCAAGCACACGCCCACGTAGTCGGTGACCATCCTCTCCAGCGAGAACCGCTCCCGCGCGCGTTCCCACCCCGCCGCCCCCATGCGCGCCCGTCGCGCCGGATCCGCGCCAAGCTCCACGAGCGCCGCGGCGAGCGCCTCCGCGTCGCCCGGCGGCACCAGCCGGCCTGTCACGCCGTCGTCCACCTGCTCGGACATGCCGCCGACCGCCGTGGCTACCACCGGCAGCCCCTCGGCCATCGCCTCCAGGGACGCGTTCGGGCACCCGGCGGGCTCGGCGATCAGCGCGAACACGTCGAGCTCTCGCAGGAACGCGCGCGTGTCGGCGAGCTCGCCGACCCACTCGACCGACAGCCCCGCCGCCATCCGCCGCAGCTCCTCGGCGTGCGCCTCGGCGCCGCGCTCCACGCCGCCCGCGATGCGCAGCACGTGCGGCGGCAGGCGCGGCGCGGCGAGGCGCAGCGCGGCGAGGAGCTCGTCGAGCTTCTTGTGCGGGTGGATGCGCGCCGCCGTCCCGATCGCGAGCAACGCGCGCCCGCCGCCGGACGCGCGCGGCTCGGGCTGCGTCGAGCGCGGCGCCGCAATCGGGCGCGGGCCGAGCGCCACGCCGTTCGGCACCACGTGCGCCGGCGCCCCGAGCACCTCGGCGGCGAGCGCCGCCTCGGCCCCGTACTTGACGATCACCCCCGCGAGGCGAGCGCCATAGTCGCGCGGCGCGCGGTACGGCAGCCCCCGGCGCGGCGACGCGAAATAGCGGCGCAGCGAGGCGAAGTACATCTCGCCCGGGCTGATGTCGAAGAGCGGGACGTCGAGCAGCCCGTCGGCCAGGAGCACCTTGTGCTCGGCGATCAGGTTCCACATCAGCACGGCCTCGGGCGGGTCCTCCTCGATCGCGCGCAGCAGGCGCTCCACCGCCTCGGCCGGCTCAATGTCGGCCGGCGGCGGCACCGCCAGCACCGGAATGCCCGCGGCCACGAGCGCGCGCCGCCCCGGCGTCGGGTACTCCGGCTGCTCCTCGATCACGGCCGCCCGGCCGCGCACGCCCGCCGCCGCGAGGCCGAGCAGCAGCCGGCGCGCGCTCGACTGGGCCCCGCCCATCGAGAAGTTGTTCGTGACGAGGAGCAGCCCGTCTCGCCGGCGCAGGCCGCGGTTCCGCGCGATCGCCCGCGGATAGAGCCGCGCATACCCCTCGGCCATCCGCGCGAGGCTGAAGTGCCGCGCCACGACCTCCCGGCCGCTCGGCGACCCCACGCCGGCGTGCGCCTCCGCCACGACCTCCCGGCCGCTCGGCGGCCCTGCGTCGGCACGCGCCTCCGCCACGACCTCCTGGCCGCTCGTCGACGCGTCGCGCGTGCCGCGCGTGCCGCGCGCGCCGCCCGCGGCGCCGGCGCGCGCCGCCGCCACGATCGCCCCGGCGAACCGCTCGGGCGCGGCGTCGAGCGGCAGGTGGACCATCGCCGGCGTCTCGGCCGCGATCTCCGCGGTGCCGCCGGCACCGGTCGCGACGACCGGGAGGCCCGCCGCAAGCGCCTCCAGGTGCGCGAGGCTCAGCCCCTCGTGGGCGCTCGGCGACACGAGGACGTCGGCCGCCGCGAGTAGCCCGGCGACGTCGCCGACCGCGCCCGCGAAGCGCACCTCGGCGCGCAGGCCGAGCCGGTCGACCTCGCGGCGGATCTCCGCCTCCGCGGCCAGCGCCTGCTCGCTGCCCGGCGATGCGCTCCCGGCGATGACGAGCCGAGCCGCCCGCGGATCGCCGGCCACCGCCAGCGCGGCCCGCGTGGCCGCGAGGATTCCAGGCAGCAGGTGCAGCCGCTTCTGCGGCCGCGGGTTCGCCACGGCGAGCAGGACGAGGTCGTCCGGCCCGATCTCGAGGCGCCTCCGCCACGCCGCGGCCTCCGCCGACCGGGCTCGGCGCACCGCCTCTGCCCCGCCGGACCGACACACCGCCTCCGCCCCCCCGGCTCGGCGCACCGCCTCCGCCCCGCCGGACCGATGCGCCTCCGCCGCCTCGGCCCGGCGCGCCGCCTCCGCAGGTGCCAGGTCGATGCCGTTCCAGACCGTGCGCGCCGGGATCGGCAGCGCGCGCTCCGCGAGCTCCGCCTCGACCGCGCGCGCGCACGCAACGAGCAGCGCCGCGTCGTCCGGCGCGAGGCGATCGAGCCCCGCCGGCCAGCCTGCAGCCACGTTGTGCACTGTGACGAGCGGGCGGTACCCGCGCGCGGACAGCCGCGCGAGATCCTCGGCGTCGAACAGATGCGCGTGCGCGAGATCCGCGCCCCACGCGGCGAGCCCGCGGGCGAGCGCGTCGAAGCGCGCCTCCCGATCGCCGCGCGCATCGGACAGATCGAGCGCCCCCGGCGGCGCGGCGAACGTGGCGCGGGTCGGCCGGTACACCGCGCAGACGAGCGAGCGCACGCCGCGCCGCGGCAGCTCCCTCGCGAGGTCGATCGCGATCCGCTCGGCGCCCCCCTGCTGCAGGCTGGTCACCACCTGCGCGACCCGCGGCGCCGCGTCGTCGCACACGTCGAGCGGCGCGTGCCGCACCACGCGCGCCCGCCGCGCCCCGAGCTCGCCCTGGAGCGCGGCGTCGAGCGGCTCGCCCGCGCCGAGCCGCGCCGCGACGCCCGCGGCGAGCGCCCCGTCGAGGTACACGCTCGCCGCGCGGGGCAGCCCCGGAGCGCGGCGGGCGCGCGCGGCGCGGCTCAGCTCGCCGCCCGTGGCGCGCAGCAGCTCGGCCCACGCCGCGGCGTCCGGCTCGGCCACAGAGGGCGCGGCGAGGTCGATCGGCGCAAGGACGGCGCCGAGCGCGCAGAGCGGCAGCCCGGTGTCGCTCGGCGGCGGGAACGGGTCCGGCTCGAGCGCCGCGGAGGGCGCGGGCCACGCGCCCCCGCGCACGAGCCACACAGGCCCCGCCGCGAGCGCCTCCGCCGCGGCAGCGAGCGGCGCCGCCGTGAGGTCGACCGGCGCGAGCCCGGCGAGCCGGAGCGCGCGCAGCGTGCGGCCGGCGCGGGCGCGGTGCGCGGGCGCTTCGGCAAAGACGGCGCAGAGCGGGCGGCGCATGCGGGAGCTGCGGAACATGCGAGACATGCGAGAGCGAGCGGCGCGGCTCAGTAGGCCGACGGATAGCCGCGGAACGGCGCGGCGGTGGCTACGTCCGGCGCGCTCGAGATCCGGTCCCTCGACCGGTACCCCCCGCCGGCCGCGCGCGGCGCGGCGGACGGCGCCGCGGCCCACCCGGCCGCGCGCGGAGCGGCCCACCCGGCCGCGCGCGGAGCGGCCCACGCGGCCGCGCCGATCTGCTCCACCTCCACGGCGGACGGGACGCCGCCCGTGTAGACGAACTGCCCGCGCGGGCCCGGCTCGATCGGGACCGACGCGCGCCGGATCGCGCCCTTCACGAGGCAGCGGTAGTGGAGCATCGACCCGTGCAGGTGCGGGGGCGCGTGCAGCCAGAAGCCGTCGCCCTGCGGCCGGAACGTCACGCCGGGCGGCGCCCCGCGCAGGGGCCTGCGGCCGACAGCGCGGTGCACGAGCAGGCCGATGAGGCCGATGACGGCGCTGGCCAGGACGACGCCGCCGCCGACGAACCCCACCATCGCCGCGGTCGACCAGGAGCTCGAGCGAGGCGCCTGCGCGGTCGCCGCCGGCGGCGGGGTCGGCGCAGGCGCCGCGGCGGGGGCGCTCGCCGAGAGCGCGGCGACCACGCGGAAGCCGTTGTCCGCGTTGCGGCTGCCGGGATCGTTGCGGTACCGCGCCGCGGCGCGCAGGTGCTTCGCGTCCTTGAGCCACGACCCGCCGCGCAGCACGCGGCGGGGCTTGTCGCCGGCCGGGGGCGCCGTCTGCTCGGGGTCGACCGCCGGGCCGGGCGCATAGGGGCCGTACCAGTCGCGACACCACTCGTAGACATTGCCGCTCATGTCGTGCAGGCCGAAGGCGTTCGGCTGCTTCTGCCCGACAGGCCTCGTCCCGCTCCCCGCGTTGCCCTTGAACCACCCGATGCCGGCCGCGGCGCTGTCGGCGTCACCCGCGTAGAACCGCGTCCGGGTCCCCGCGCGGTCGGCGTACTCCCATTGCGCCTCGGTCGGCAGGTCGAAGGCGCGGCCGGTCTTCTGCGTCAGCCAGCGGGTGAACTCGCCCGCGTCCTTGAAGGTCACCAGCGTCACCGGGTGCACGTCGGTCTGCGGGAAGCCGGGAGTCCTCCAGGTGAACTCCTTGCGCTGCGAGAGGCCCTTGCCGTCGAACCCGAACCCGCCGGAGGCGCCGACCTCGGCCTCCGTGCGGTAGCCGGTCTCCGCGGCGAAGCGCGCGAACTGCCCGACCGTGACCGGAAACTTCCCCAGGTAGAAGTCGCGGCCGAGGGTCACGTCCCGGACCGCCTCGTCGTCGCCGCGCCCGGCCTCCGCGGGCGGCGAGCCCTGGCGGAAGCGCCCCGCCTTCACCAGCACGAGATCGAGCTGCACCCCCCCGAGGTCGATCGCGACGGCGGGCGCCGGATCCGCGGCCTGCGCCGAGGCCGGGGCGAGGAGGGCGACAGCGGCCCCGAGGACGATCGCAGGAAGGACGCGGCAGGCGGTGGCGCGAGGCTGCACGGGCCCACGCTACCAGAGAGCGCGGCCGAGGTGCGCTCGCGGCGACCCGAGCGGCGCAGCCGACCGAGCGGCGGTGGGCGCCCGGATCGCCCTCGCCCCGCCGGAAGAGCGGGTGCGCCGGCGCGCGCCACCACCTCGCTGCCTTGCGCCACGCTCGCGACATCACGCTTATGAAAACGTCTTTACAGTTCTTCACTCAACACATGATCTGACCGGCACCAGCGCGAAAACAGCTGCAAAACAGCCCGCCAATGCCGCTCCGGGTGAGCCATCGGCGCCGGGATCGAGGCTCGACAGGCGCTCGTCCGCATGGCATCCAGCGATGCTCGACGCCGGAATCAACCGCGGTCGAGCGCCCTGGTCACAACTCACAGCGAAGCGAAAGGATGTACGCACTGTCGGCCGAGGCCTTCGATATGCCATGGCACGCGGACGAGGGCGGGGCGCGTGGCTCGTCCTGCGGCGCAGAGGACGTCGTATCCTTGCTGCGCGATGGCCGCCTGACGACCGATCGTTCAGCGTGGGCGCTCACGGCGAACGACCCGCAGCGCGCCTTGAACCGCGCGCCGCGAGCGGCTGCACGAGCACAGCCTGTCCTCGCTCTCGCGACAGAGTCACGTGTGGGTGGCAGGGGGATTCCCCCATCCCGCCGGCATGAGGGAACCGCCAAGTCGCCACATGCACCCCTCGCCGCGGCGGGCGGCAGCGACGACAGTGGGGAGTTCGGCGCGGCGCCGAGCGTACGTGTCGACATGGTGAGCGGTACGATCATCGTCCCCGGCGCGTCCGCGTTTGATCTGCAGCGAGGCGCCGACGAGGACATTGCTTTTGGCGGCGGCGATCACTATTGCATCGGGGCGACGCTGGCTCGCCTCGAGGCGCGTCTCGCCATGGACACGCTGCTCGGCCGCCCCCGAGATGGGGCTCGCGGGACCGGCCGAGCTGGCGCGGCCGCCCTCGATCCTGGAGATGACTTCATCGTCCGTCCGCCTCCGCCCTCGATGGGATGAGGTCGGCCGCGGACATGCCGGCGCGGACCGGCCGACTTCGATCGATTTCCCCGGGTGCGCACCCCTCCGCGTGCCCCCGGGAGCCATGTGCGCGCGACACGACCGGCGCGCGCGAGATGCGATACCAACACACGGCAGGGATCAACGCATGCGAACAACGACCTCACTCATTGCTCTCCTCGGCGCAGCCGCGCTCTTCGGCTGTTCTTCCTCGGACTCCGGCCCTCAACCCTCCGAGGACGAGCTGCTGGCGCCGCCGGCCGAGGGCACCGGAGTGCAGTATCGGATGGTCTCCACGCTCGAGCCGGGGCAGGAGATCGAGCGCTGCCAGCTCTTCGTCGCGCCGCCGGAGGGGCTCAACGTCAACCGGGAGCTGGTGCGGTACTCCGGCGGGAGCCACCATGTGCTCCTCTACGCAACGCCGTACACGTCGATCCCGACCGAGACGCGCCGGGGCGTCGCCCTGGACGCGGCCCAGGTCCACGACTGCAACGACGGCCCCCAGGCCGACTGGGACGTCACCGGCGTGGTCGCCGGCTCCCAGTCGCCCGACGGCAACTCCTTCCTCGACGGGCTCCCGGAGGGCGTGGCGCTCAAGGTCGCGCCGGGCACGGTGCTCCTCATGAACACCCATTACGTGAACGCGTCGCCCGAGGCCATCGAGACCGACGCGCGCATCAACCTCTACACGATCGCGGACGACGAGGTGAAGGTCGAGGCGGGCATGCTCTTCCATTACAACCCCTTCATCAACGTGCCGGCGCGCGGCAAGTCCACGGCGCGCATGCGCTGTGTCACCGAGAACGACATCTCGGTCGTGAGGATCCAGTCGCACATGCACCGCCGCGGCGTCGGCTACGTCGCACACAAGGTCGGTCTCGACGGCGAGATGACGGAGCTCTATGCCCACGACCGGTGGGAGGGGGTCCCGTCCCAGGAGTTCACGCCGTTCCTCGAGCTCAAGGCGGGAGAGTCCCTGGACTACCGCTGCGCGTACAACAACGTCGAGGATCGCACCATCGCGCAGGGCCTGACCAGCCGCGACGAGATGTGCATGCTGATCGGACCGTACTTCCCGCGCTCGCCGGCCTACGAGAACTGCGCCACCGAGGAAGGTCTGAACGCGGCGACGTGGTACGGCGACGGGACGGCCACGTGCGCCGAGACGTTCGAATGCATCAACAACGGCAACGGGGAAGCCGAGGTCTTCGGCTGCGTGGTGAACAGCTGCGAGAGCGTCGGGCCCCAGCTCTCGGCGGCGCTCGGCTGCCAGATGACGGCAGGGAACGGCGCCTGCATCGAGGCGTGCAGCGGCGAGGACGCGGAGGCCTGCAACACGTGCGTGGGCGAGGCGTGCGCCGCGGAGATGGAGGCCTGCCAGACCGCGACGTGCGACTGACGTCGCGATGACAGGCGCCGCGGGGCGGCGCGCGTGGCGCCGGCGCTCGCATCAGAACTTCCCCTGGAGCTCGATCCGCCCGAGGCCCACCCCGGCGCTCCAGACCACGCCGCGCGGCGCTCGCGGCGGCGCGCCCGCAGCCGCAGGCGCGCCAGCGGCCTCGGACGCGCTGCCGCCGCCGGGCCGGACAACGAGCAGCACGACGCCCGCCGCGGCCGCCGCCGCGCCCACGACGAAGCTCACGGTGGACACATGGCCCAGCGTGGCCGCTGCGTCCGCGTCGCCTTGCAGCTCGGCCGGGCAGCGCCGGCCCTCGCAGCGCGACCTGATGTCCGAGACCTGCGACAGCGACATGAGGCCGGTCACGGCGCCGACGCCGATGCCCACCGCCCCGAGCCCGAACGCGACGCCGGCGGGGACCAGCGAGCCGCCGCCCTCCACCCCGGCCGGCGCCGCGGGCTCGGCGCGAGGGGGCGCCTTCACCGCGGCCGCGTCCAGCGCGGCGCGCACGGCCGCGAGCTCGGTCTCGGCGTCCTTCCGCGCCTCGAGGAACGCGGTCGGCGGATCCTCCGGGAGCGGCTCGCCGAGGACCTGCTCGTACAGGTCGCGCGCGGCCTCCAGGCGGCCGAGCTTGCGCTGGCACCGCGCCATGTAGAGCACCAGCGTCGGCGCATGAAAGAGGCGATCCGCCTCCTGGAAGACGTCGAACGCCTCCTGCCAGCGGTCCGCGCCGTACAGCTTGAGCCCCTCGTGCGCCTTGGTCCGGGCGGCCTGCTGCGCCTCGGCGACGGCGCCGTCCGGCGGAGGCGCCCCGAGCGCCGGCACGGCAGCCAGCAACGTCACAGCGAACGCACACCGGCGAAGACAGTTCGAGAGCATCATCATCCTTGTCCGTCAGAAGCCGTCAGAAGCCGTCAGAGCGGTCAGAAGCGGTCAGAAGCGGTGAGAGACTGGAGCAGAAGCCGGACAGGGCGCCGCGGCCGTCGCCTGCGTCACGGCCCCGCGCGCGCCGCCTCGCCGCGGCGGCCGACACCTTAAGGGGAAGAGCGCACCACCGTCCAGCGACGACTCCGACGACTCGGACGACTCGGATGGCGAGCGCCGTGATCTCCCGGGATCCCCGGCGCGCCCGCCGCCCGCCCGGCGAGGTCACCGCGGCGCCGCGGCGCTGGCCGGCGACCGCGCGCGCCGCGCCGGTCCATGGCGAACGAGCGAAACGAAGGGACCGCCGACGACGCCGCGTCGAAACGGATTCGATACATGGCGCATGGTACGGCGTCATGCATGACTTGCCCCCTCAAACGCTCGGATGAACTGGCGGCGCGAGCTCGATTGAGGCTCGACAATGTCCTGACGGATGAGCGGTCGCTCGTGGACCTGCTCCGGGTGGTCACCGTCGACGTCCACGAGGCAGCGAGCGTCGAAGAGGCGCTGCATCGCACCATCACGCACATCTGCAATCACCTCGGCTGGCCGGTCGGGCATGCGTACGTGCCGGCCGCGGACGATCCGTCTCTGCTCCTTCCCACGGCGCTCTGGCACCTGAACGATGAAGCAAAGTTCGCGACCTTCAAGGCGGTCACGGAAGCGACGCAGTTCACCGCGGGGCTCGGTCTCCCCGGGAGGGTGCTCGCCTCGAAGCAGCCGGCGTGGGTGCGCAACGTCACGGTGGACGCCAATTTCCCGCGCGCCAGGCTCGCGAGGAACCTGGGGGTGAAGGCGGGGTTCGCGTTCCCCGTGGTGGTCGGCGCGGACGTCGTGGCCGTGCTGGAGTTCTTCTCCGACGCCGAGCACGCGGACGACGGGAAGTTCACGGCGACCATCGGCCGCATCGCGCGGCAGCTCGGCCGCATCTTCGAGCGCAAGCACGGGCAGGAGATGCTGAGCAGGGAGCGGGACTTCATGGCGGCCGTCATGGATCTCGTCGACGGCCTCATCGTGGTGCTCGACGCGCGGGGCCGCATCGTCCGCATGAACAGCGCCGCCGAGCAGGCGCTGGGGAGCGCGCGGGGGCTCCGGGAGGCCCGGTTCCTCTGGGATCTCACGCCCGATCCGCGCGCGTCGGCGCAGCTCAAAGGCCTCTTCGAGCAGCTCGGCGCGGGCGGGTCGAAGAAGCAGGTGGAGGTGCCGTGGACGGCTGCAGACGGCGCCCGCCGGGTGACGGCGTGGTCGGGCGCCGTCCTGCGTGGCAGGGACGAGAGGCTCCGGTTCGTCATCATGACCGGCATCGATCTGACGGAGCGCAAGCGCGCCGAGGAGGAGCGCGCGCGGCTGCAGGAGGAGGTGATCAAGGCCCAGGACGCCGCGCTGGCGAAGCTGTCCGTGCCGCTCATCCCCATTTGCGACGACGTGGTGGTCGTGCCGCTCATCGGCCCGCTCGAGGCCGGGCGGGTGCGCCGCATGATCGAGGCGCTGTCGCGCGGCATCGCGGACCGCCGCACGCGGATCGCCATCATCGACCTGACCGGCGTGGACGAGATGGATCCGCCGGCGATGCAGGCGCTGCTCGAGGCGGTGCGGGTCGCGGGGCTCCTCGGCGCGCGGGTGGTCCTCACGGGGATCCGCCCCGAGGTCGCCCAGCGCCTCGCCGAGCGCGGCGCGGACATGGGCCGCTGCGCTGTGAAGAGCTCCCTCCAGAGCGGGATCGCGTTCGCGATGGCGAGCCGCTGAGCCGACCAGCGCGCCCGACGTCGGGTGTCGTCCGTCCGTGACCGGAACGGCATCATCACTGCATGGAACAGGGACGAATGCGACACCGTCGCGCCCTCCTTCCATGCTGTAATGAGACGCTCCTGACAAACCCCTCGTTTTGCTGGCATCTTCAGAGAAAAAAAATTCAACAGGGAGGCGGGGAGACGGGGAGAAAAGAAATTCATTGTCCTCCCCGTCTCCCCGCCTCCCTGTGAATTCTCTCGAAAAATTCGAGGGGATGCTTCAGGAGACGATCCCCAGAAAGGTCCGGTGCAGCGCTATGCGATCGACGTCTTCCCTCTTGAAGCGATCCTTATGGGTTCGGCTGCCTCTGCTCGCCTCGGCGCTCGCCATGGCCGCGTGCGCGGCCGATCCGCCGCTCGACGTGGACGAGGGCGCGGAGGCGGAGCTCCTCGGCGAGCACAGCGACGCGCTGTCGACGCGCGTCCGGCTCATGGCCGCCAACATCACGAGCGGCAACTACCAGAGCTACGATCCCGGGCACGGCAAGCGCATCCTGCAGGGAATCAAGCCAGATATCGCCCTGCTGCAAGAGTTCAACTACGGCAGCAACACCACCTCCGAGATCCGCGCCTTCGTCGACGCGACGTTCGGCGCCGGGTTCAGCTACTACCGCGAGAGCGGGGCGCAGATCCCGAACGGGATCGTGAGCCGGTGGCCGATCGTGGCGTCCGGCGAGTGGGACGACACGTCGGTGAGCAACAGGGACTTCGCGTGGGCGCGCATCGATATCCCCGGCCCTGGCCACGTGTTCGCGATCAGCGTCCACCTCCTGACGTCCAGCGCGGCGGCGCGCAACACGGAGGCGCAGAACCTCGTGTCGTTCATCGAGGCGAACGTGGCCCAGGGCGATTACCTGGTGATCGGCGGCGACTTCAACACGGGGAGCCGGACCGAGGCGTGCGTCTCGAGCCTCTCGGACGTCGTCGTCACGGCCGGGCCCTATCCCGCCGACCGGAACGGGAACGCGAACACCAACGCCGGCAGGACGAAGCCCTATGACTGGGTGCTCGTCGACGGCGACCTGGAGGCGTACGAGACGGCCGTCGTGATCGGCGGGAGCAGCTTCGCGAACGGCCTGGTGGCGGACACGCGCGTCTACTCGCCGCTCTCCGAGATCAGCCCCGCGCTCTCGTCGGACAGCGGCGCCTCGAACATGCAGCACATGGGCGTCGTGCGCGACTTCCTGGTCCCCGACGGCGGCGGCGGGGCCGGCGGCAGCGGCGGGGCCGGCGGCAGCGGCGGGGCCGGCGGCAGCGGCGGGGCCGGCGGCAGCGGCGGGGGCACGGGCACCGCCGTCGTGATCATCAACGAGGTCCTCGCGAACGAGGCGGGCAGCAACACGGCCGGCGAGCTCGTGGAGATCGTCAATGTCGGCACGGCAGCGGCGGCCCTCGCCGGCTGGACGCTCTCTGACGGCACGTCGACGCGGCACACCTTCCCGACAGGCGCGTCGCTCGCGCCCTCGACGGCCATCGTGGTGTATGGCGGCGCCTCCGCCGTGCCGAGCGGCAGCGGGGCCGTCGCGGCGTCCACGGGGTCGTTGAACCTCGGCAACAGCGGGGACACGGTCACGCTGCGAAACGCCTCGGGCGCGACCGTGGACAAGGTCACCTACGCGAGCGGGCTCGCGTCGCAGGACGGCGTCTCGATGAACCGCAGCCCCGACGCCTCCCCGGGAGCGCCCTTCGTCCTGCACAGCACCCTTGGCGCGAGCGCCTCTCCAAGCCGTCGCGCGGACGGCTCGGCGTTCTGAGGCGCCGCCCGGACACAACCCATCGAGGTCGAGGCCGAGCGCTGAAGTGCCAAGTGCGCCACCAGCACGAGCCTGCTCGCGGCCGCGCGCGGGCCACGCCAGAGGCCGGCACCCAGGGTTGACGGGAACCACCAGGGCTCTAGATGGTGGAGCGCGTCAAGGCCGGAGAGAGGCCTGACGTACAGCCGGTCGTCCGGGACAAGCATCGTTCTCTCAATGGCAGGAGGGGTGATCCATGAGCAGGCTACGCCGCGGTCTCGCTACCCTGGCCGTCGTGTCGCTCACGTCGGCGGCCGCCTATGCGCAGATGATGATCTATGCGTATTCCGGGCCGATCACCAGGGACGGAGGGGTCACCGGGACCACCCATCGAACGTTTACCTATGTGTCGATGGGCAAATGGGAAGCACGAACGAAAAATGTCTGGAATGATGGGCTACAGGACCCCGAACAGGTGGATTATTACCTCGAGTACGACAGAGGGCCCGGGAAGGTCTGCTTGAGCCACGAGCACCAGGCCCCGATCTGCCTCCTGGACGACGGGATCTACACCTATCGCGCGTGGCCGGGGGCCCCGAGCGCCGAGGTGAAGTGGTGGAAGCAGCAGGGGAACGGGTACTGGCAGTCGGGGAGGCCGTGATCGGCGAGCCGGCTACGGCCGCTCCTCGCCTCCCCCGGCGCGCGCCTCGAGCGCAGCCGGAGCGCCGCGCCGCAGCGCCGGGAGCCGCCAGAGCGACTCGACGACGCCGAGCAGGACATAGACGCCGAGCCCCCAGGCGAGGACGAGCGCGAGCCCCCAGCGGACGGAGAGGAGCGCGCTCGATCCGAGCGCGAGCGCGATGGCCAGCAGCGTGCGGGGGCCCGGCCGGAGATCCTTGAATGAGCGGAACCGGAGGGTCGACACCATCAGCATCGAGAGGAGCAGCGTCATCGCGAGGACCGCCGGCGCGACGCCGGCGCCGCCCAGTTGCCCGCCCGCGCCGTGGCGGGTCATGACGATCGCTATCAGGATCCCCGCGGCGCCCGTGACAGGGAGGCCCACGATGTACCTCGCGGGCGACGGCGGCCCGCCCGCCTCGCCCATGGAGAGGACGTTGAAGCGGGCGAGCCGGATCGCGCCGCACGCGGCGAACACGGACCCGCCGAGCACGCCGGCGAGACCGAGGCGGTGGAGCGACCCCTGATACACGAGCAGCGCCGGGGCCACGCCGAAGGAGACGAGATCGGCCAGCGAGTCGAGCTGGACCCCGAACGCGCTCTCGGTCCGGGTCATCCGCGCGACGCGGCCGTCGAGCGTGTCGGCGAGCATCGCGACGAGGATGAGGAGCGCGGCGCGCTGGAGGTCGTCGTCGGACCGCGCGGAGGCCGAGCGCCGTATCGCGTCGAAGCCGCAGAAGACCGAGGACAGCGTGATCAGGTTGGGGAGGAGGTACAGGGCCCGCCTTGGCGCGGGCCGCGGCCGCTCCAGCGCCACCTCGCCGCGCGGGCGCTCGGGGCGCGCGCTCGTCGCCTGCCCCGGGCCCGCGGGACACAACGGCCCGACGCCGGTGTCCCACGCTGCTCGAGGATGTTCTGACATGGTGGCGATCCCGCGGGACAGGGGCGCCGCGGCGGAAGGCCGCTGCCCGATGAGCGCGCCCGGCCGGCCTCGTAATACACGAGGCAGCTCGCGTTCAAGCGGCAGGCCGCTCGGCGGCGCAGCGGTGCGCAGGCGGGCCGCCGTCGCCCCTCGGGGTGTCGAGGTGGATGCGGGCGAGCTCGGCAGCCAGGCCGCCGCCCGTCACAACGGCCTAACCGTCAGAGCAGCGCCGCGATGACGCCGGCCCCGATGAGCGCGACGGCCCAGGCCCGATCGAGGTTGAACCAGGCGGTGCGAAGGATGGCGACGCCGAGCTTGTGATAGACGACGAGCGCGACAGCGGCCGCCGCCGCCATCATGGCGGCCGTGTGGACGAGGACCGCGGCGAGGTAGCCCAGCGGGCTCGCGAGCGACAGGCCAGCCGCGTTGTGGCACCCGCCGCCGTGGCACGGAGCGGGGCTGCCTTCGCCGAGCAGGAAGACCGGGAGCAGCATGAGCCCCGCGCCGTGCGCGGTGGCCATCAGGAAGGACCACCAGGTCAGGTCGAGGAAGCCGACGCGCATCCCGACCCACCTCGGGTGGCGCGGCCTCACCAGCTTGAGCACGCCGAACGCGACGAGCGCGGCCGCCGTGAGCCACCGCAGCGCCGCGGCGGGGACGCTCGCGAGCCCGACCCCGAGCAGCGCGACCGTGAGGCCGATCGACGCCGCGTGGCCGAGCGCGATCGGGACGAGCGCCCGCCGCACCGCGCCGCTGCTCTTCTCCTGCAGGCCCAGGGCGACAGCGAACAGCCAGCCCATACCCGGGTTGATGCCGTGATAGGCGCCGAGCAGCGCCAGCGTGAGCCAGGGCGTCATGGCCGGCTAGGGGTAGCAGAACGAGTCGGACGACGCGTCGCCCCCCTCGAGCCGCACCTGGTGAGGGCGCAGCGAGCCGAAATCGACGAAGAACTCGGGATCGACCGCGAGGCCCCCGCCCGCCGCCACATCGACCTTGGCCATCCAGCCGCCCACGCCCTCGGGATAGAACTGCTCGTCCCACGATGCATACAGCGAGTTGGTGAAGTAGACGCGCCGGCCGTCGCGGCTCACCTCGACCATCTGCGGCGCGCCCCGCAGCGGCCCGGAGCGGGGGTGCGCCGCCCGTCGCGTGATGCCGCCGAGGTGCACCGAGCCGGCCAGCTTCGGGTGGAACGGGTCGGAGACATCGTACTGGCGGAGCTCACCCGTGCCCCAGCACGACACGTAGAGGAACCGGTCGTCGAGGGAGAGGTTGATGTCGGTGATCAGCGGCGGCACCGCCTTGAAGCCCTTGAGCAGCGGCGGCAAGAGGTCGGGATCCGCGGGCTCGGCCGGCACCTCGATCACCTTGCGGATCGCCCACCGGTCGCCGTCGCGATGCCAGAGCCAGATCGAGGCGGAGAGGTCCTTGACGCTCACGACGACGCCGACGAAGCCATAGGCCTTGGTCGGGTCGTGGGCGGGGCGGAGCTCCAGCGCCATCTGGTGCTCATCGCCGAGATCCAGCGCCTGGAGGTGCTTGCGCTTCCGCAGGTCCCACACATGAACGCGGTGACCGTACTTCTTGCCGAGCAGGAGCTCCGGATCCACGCCGTCCTCGATCATCTTCGGCGTCCCCCACTCGCTCGTGAGGAGGGTGTCGTGGCCGAGGTGCCACCAGAAGTCGTAGTGGAGGAACTGCGGCCCGCGATCGATCTCCCATCGGCCGAGCACATCGAAGCTCTCGCAGTCGAGCACGAAGATGCCCCCGGGCCCGTCGCCGTCCGGGCCGCCGAGCGCGCTCACGTAGATGCCGTCGGGGCCGCAGTGCAGCGTGTGCGGGCGAGAGTAACCGGCCCGCTTCGCGATCTCCTCGGCGCGCACCGTGTGGACGAGCTCGGGGCGGCGCGGGTCCGGCTTGACGTCGAAGACGAAGATGTTCGACGAGCGGAGCGCCGGGAGCAGGAGAAAGCGGCGCTCGACGTGGGGGTGCGGCGCGTAGGGGCACAGGGCGGCGCTGCACGCGTTCCAGCCGGAATGGTGCAGCTCGTCGCCGTAGGTCGGCAGCTCGTTGACCGAGACCAGGGTGCCGTAGGCCGGCGACCGCGGATCGAGATCGACGACCGTGAGCGCGTCATGGCGCAGCTCGCCCGGGCGCTTCAGCGCGGCGCCCGCGTCGAGCGCGGTCACGTAGGCCAGCCGCTCGGGCGGCGCCTCCATCGCCAGGCGCGGCGACGGGTAAAAGGTGGGATCCGGACGAAACCGCATGCGCTGCGTCTCCTTGGTTCTGGGCGTTCGCGTGTCGTTCCAGGCGCCGCCGGCGAGGACCGGCGGCCACAGGCTACCCTGGTAGATCCGTGCTGAGGAACACCTCGTGGATATCGAGCTTGCTCGGGCCCGCGAACATCTCCTTCGGCGCGCGGTTCCGGTGCGCCTCCGCGAACGCGGGGCTCCTCGTCCAGGCGATGAAATCGTCCATGGACCGCCACCAGGTCTTCACCTCGTAGAACCCCTGCGCGTCCGGGTCCGGGCTCCACGCGCCGGTCGCGTGGTCCAGCTTCATGGGCTTCGGCCTGTGGACCTCGTTCCGGATGAAGCCGGGCGCCTGATCGACCAGGTGGACCCTGTTCTTGAAGCGATCCTCGAAATCGGCCTCGTGGCCCTCGGCGACGGGAATGCGGTTGGTGACGACGATCATCGCTCCTCTCCTTCTTGCTTCCTTCTTGCTTCTTGCTCGTACGGGAGGCCCGCGCGCTGCGGGCGGCGGCCAGCTTAGCAGCGCCCGTGCCCGGCCGGGGCCGCGCGGCGCTGGCGCCGCCCGCGCGCTCCCGCGCTGGCGCCGCTCGCGCGCCGGCAGAATGCCTGGGAATCCCCCGGAGCTCAACGCAATGCCGCTGGCGACACGCAAGCGATCAGGAGCATCGCTACGGATTCACCCGAACCGCTCCGACGTCAGCGGATCTCGCGCACTCGAACGGTACAGACTGGCCCGGTAGACAGACGGGAAAGCCCCTATGGGCTCGCCAGACTCGAGCATTCCCCAGCGGAGCACGGAAAATCGCACGGAGCGGCCCCTTGTTGAATACCTCACAAACCGTGTTGCGTGATCGTGAGTCGCATGATACTCGGATGGCGTCCGGGGCAACGATCATGCCCTGTTTGCAACGAACGGAGCCGAACACGACGCGCAGCGATCCGCCGGAGCACGATGTCATCGCAAGGGAACCTCGGCCTCCGGCCTCATCTGATCTCGCTCGCCTCGCCTGTTCTGCCCGGGCTCGCGGCGCCTCCGCCGCGCGCTGATCATCGAACCAGAGGGATATGACGAGTCACGTCCTCATCACCGGTGGAGCGGGGTTCATCGGCTCTCACGTGGCCGACGAGCTCCTGCGCCAGGGGGTCCGCGTCCGGGCGCTCGACAGCCTGGTCCCTCAGGTGCACGGCCCCGACCGCAACCGCCCGGCGTACCTCGACCCGGAGGTCGAGCTCATCGTGGGTGATGTCCGCGACCGGGACGCGGTGAAATCGGCGCTCCGCGGCGTGGACGCGGTCGTCCACTTCGCGTCCGCGGTCGGGGTCGGACAGAGCATGTACAAGATCGCGGAGTACACCTCGATCAACAACCTCGGCACCGCCGTGCTGCTCGAGGAGCTCGCCGCGAAGCCTGTCTCGAGGCTGCTCGTCGCCTCGAGCATGAGCGTGTATGGCGAGGGGCTCTACCGGGCGGCCTCCGGCGCGGTGGTCCCCGGCGCGAGCCGGCCGCTCGAGCAGCTCAAGCGCGGCGACTGGGAGGTCCGGAGCGAGGCGGGCGAGGCGCTCGTGCCCATCCCGACGCCCGAGTCCAAGCCCCCGTCGCTCGAGTCGGTCTATGCGCTCTCCAAGTACGACCAGGAGCGGCTCTGCCTGATGATCGGGCGCGCGTACCAGATCCCGACCGTCGCCCTCCGCTTCTTCAACGTCTACGGCCGCCGTCAGGCCCTCTCCAACCCGTACACCGGCGTCCTCGCCATCTTCGCCGCGAGGCTCCTCAACGACCGTCCGCCCGTGATCTTCGAGGACGGGCTGCAGCGGCGCGATCTCGTGAGCGTCACCGACGTCGCCCGCGCCTGCGTCCGGGCCCTCGGCGCCGACGCCGCGGTGGGCCAGGTGCTCAACATCGGCAGCGGGCGGTCGTACACCGTGCGTGAGGTCGCCGAGCGCGTCCGCGAGGTGATGGGGAAGAGCGGTATCGAGCCCGAGATCGTCGGAAAATCCCGGCTGGGCGACGTCCGGCACTGCTTCGCCGACATCGGCGCGGCGCAGCAGAAGATCGGGTATGCGCCCCGGGTCTCGCTCGAGGAGGGGCTCCGCGATCTCGCCGGCTGGCTCGAGGGGCAGGTGGCGAAGGACGCTGTCGCCCAGGCCCGCGCCGAGCTCGAGTCCAGGGGGCTCACGGTATGAGCGCCGCGGCGGATGGCCCGGGCGGCGCGACCGCAGCGCCGGGGCGCCCGGCGCTGATCACCGGCGGCGCCGGCTTCATCGGGGCCAACCTGGCCCACCGCCTGCTCCAGGCGGGAGAGGCGGTGATCCTCTTCGACAACCTCTCCCGCCCCTCGGTGGCGCGCAACGTCGAGTGGTTGAGGCGCACCCACGGCGACCGCGTCACGCTGATCACCGGCGACGTGAGGGACGCCCGCGCTGTCGCGGCCGCGGTCCGGCGCGCCTCGAGCGTCTTCCACTTCGCCGCCCAGGTGGCCGTGACGACGAGCCTCGTCCAGCCGGTGGAAGACTTCGAGATCAACGCCCGCGGGACGCTCAATGTGCTCGAGGCGATCCGCGCCGAGAGCGCCCCGCCGCCGCTCCTCCTCACGTCCACCAACAAGGTGTACGGCGGCCTCCCCGACGTCCCGCTCTCGTGCGGCGGCCGGCGCTACGAGCCCGCGGATCCGGAGCTCCGGGCCTCCGGCGTCTCCGAGGCCCGCCCGCTCGATTTCCACAGCCCCTACGGCTGCTCCAAGGGCGCGGCGGACCAGTACGTCATCGATTATGCCCGCACCTTCGGGCTCCCCGCGGCGGTGTTCCGGATGAGCTGTATCTACGGTCCTCGGCAGTTCGGGACCGAGGACCAGGGGTGGGTCGCGCATTTCCTCCTCCAGGCGCTCCGGCGGGAGCCGATCACCCTTTACGGCGACGGGATGCAGGTGCGTGACGTGCTCTTCATCGACGACCTCGTCGACGCGCTCCTCCTCGCCCGCAGGGACATCCGGCAGATCTCGGCGTCGGCGTTCAACGTCGGCGGGGGCCCGGAGAACACGCTCAGCCTGCTCGAGCTGCTCGATCTCATCGAGGAGCTCGACGGCAAGCGCCCCCTGATCGGCTTCGAGGGGTGGCGGCCGGGCGATCAGCGGTACTACGTCTCCGACTGCCGCCGGCTCTCCGCGGCCACGGGGTGGTGGCCGCGCGTCCGGGTCCGCGAGGGGGTGCGCAGGCTGCACGGCTGGCTGCGGGAGATGACGGAGGCGACCGGCGCCGCGAAGGCCGCCGCCGGCGCCGGCCAGCCCGCGAAGGAGCCGTGCGCGGGGGGCGTCCGGTGAGGTTCGCGCTCGTCAACCCGGCCTGGAGCTTCGAGGGGAGCATCTATTTCGGCTGCCGCGAGCCTCACCTGCCCCTCGAATACGGCTACGCCAGGGCGCTGCTCGAGGCCGCGGGCCACGAGGCGACCCTCGTCGACGCCCAGGCCCGGGGCCTCGCCGACGGCGCCCTCCGCGACGAGGTGGCCGCGCTCCGCGCCGACGCCATCGTGATGACCACCGCGCCGAGCTACCTCTTCTGGCGCTGCGCCCCGCCCGAGCTCCGCGTCCCGCAGCAGGCGCTCCGCGCGCTCCACGGGCTGCCAGGGCTCCGGTTCGCGGTGGGCCCCCACGCCTCCACCACGCCCCGCGCCACCCTGCGCAAGCTCGGGGTCGACGCCGTGGTGATGGGCGAGTGCGAGGACGTGCTGGTGGAGCTCGCCGATCGCCCGCGATCGCGCTGGGGCGAGATCGACGCGATCGCCTGGCTGGACGGCGACGAGGCGCGCGTGCAGGGCGGCCCGCGCGCGTCGGACATGGCCCGGCTGCCGGCCCTGCGCTGGGACGACGCCACGGTGGCGCGCCACGCCCACCACCACCACCGCTTCGACACCACGCCGATCGGCCCCGGCGCCGAGGTCGAGGCGTCGAGAGGGTGCCCGTACCACTGCACCTTCTGCGCGAAGGACAACTTCCGCGAGGGCTACCGCAAGCGCCCCCTCGGCGTGCTCCTCGACGAGATCGACGGGCTCGTCGCCCAGGGGGTTCGTTACGTCTATTTCATCGACGAGATCTTCCTGCCGGATCGCCCGCTGCTCGAGGCGCTCGTCGATCGCCCGGTGTCGTTCGGCGTCCAGATGCGCGTCGATAACTGGAGCCGGGAGATGCTCGACCTGCTCGGGAGAGCGGGGTGCGTCTCGATCGAGGCAGGGGTGGAGAGCGTCACCCGGGAGGGCAGGAGCCTCCTGGCCAAGCGCTGCAGGCTCTCGACCGAGCAGCTCGGTGATCTCCTGATCCACGCCAAGAAGAGCGTCCCCTTCGTCCAGGCGAACCTGATCCAGTCGCCGACCGACGATCCGGCGGACGTCGCCGCCTTCCGGGAGCGGCTCCGGCAGCACGGCGTGTGGGCGAACGAGCCGGTGCCGATGTTCCCTTACCCGGGCTCGCCCGAGTACACGATGCGCTGGGGCGCCCCCGACGACGAGGCGTGGGAGCGCTCGGTCGCGCACTACCTCGATCAGTTCGAGCGCTTCAGCGACCTCCAGGACAGCCGCCCTCTCCCGCTCTCCGCGCTGGAGATCGCGCCCCCCGGCCATGGCTGACGCCGCGCGCGCCCCCGGCTCGGTCCTGATGACCGCCGACACGGTGGGGGGCGTCTTCTCCTACGCGCTCGCGCTCGCGCGCGCGCTCGCGGCGCGCGGGGTCCGGACGTCGCTCGCCACCCTCGGCGGGCCGCTCTCCGCGCCCCAGCGCGAGGCCGCGGGCCGCGTGCCCGGGCTCGCCGTCTTCGAGAGCTCCTTCCGGCTCGAGTGGATGGAGGATCCCTGGGACGACGTCGCGCGCGCCGGGGACTGGCTCCTCGAGCTCGAGGAGCGCGTCCGGCCGGCGCTGATCCACCTGAACGGCTATGCGCACGGCGCGCTCGGCTTCCGCGCCCCGAAGCTCGTTGTGGCCCACTCGTGCGTCCTCTCCTGGTGGGCCGCGGTCCTCGGCGGGGAGGCGCCGCCGCGGTACGATCGCTACCGGCGCGAGGTGGCCCGGGGGCTCGCCGCCGCGTCGGCGGTGGTGGCCCCGACCCGGGCGATGCTCGACGCGCTCCTGCGCCACCACGGCCCGCTCCCCGGGGGCGCGCGGGCGGAGGTGATCCCCAACGCCGCCGACCCCGCGCGGTTCGCCCCGCGCCCCAAGGTTGAGCTCGTCCTCGCGGTCGGGCGGCTCTGGGACCAGGCCAAGAACATCGAGGCGCTCGGCGAGGTGGCCCCTCACCTGCCCTGGCCGATCCAGGTGGCAGGGAGCGACGTCCGCCCGGGCGCGGGCGCGGGCGCGACACCCCTCCCTTCGCACCTCCCCTCGCTCGAGCACCTCGGCGTGCTCTCGCCGTCCGCCGTCGCCGCCGCGCTCGGCCGCGCGTCGATCTACGCTCACCCGGCCCGCTACGAGCCGTTCGGCCTGTCGGTCCTGGAGGCTGCGCTCTCCGGGTGCGCCCTCGTCCTGGGCGACATCCCCAGCCTGCGCGAGGTCTGGGGGGACGCGGCCCTCTACGTGGATCCCGGCGACACGGAGGCCCTCCGGCGCGCGCTCCGGGCGCTCATCGACGCGCCCGGCGCGCGGCGCGAGATGGCCACGCGCGCCCGCGCCCGCGCCCTCGGCTTCTCGCCGCGGCGGATGGCCCGGGGCTACCTGCGCCTCTACGGCGAGCTCCTCGAGCGCGGGCCTGGCGAAGAAGAGCGCTCGCCGTGGAGGAGAGGAGAGCACGCGCCATGCGCATAGCCCTGTTCTGCCACTCCCTGCTCTCCGACTGGAACCACGGGAACGCGCACTTCCTCCGCGGCGTGGTCACCGAGCTCGCCGAGCGCGGGCACGAGGTCCGCGCCTTCGAGCCGAGGGACGCCTGGAGCCTCCAGAACCTCGTCGCCGATCACGGCGAGGCGCCGCTGCGCGAGGTGAGGGAGGTCTACCCGCGCGTCGATCCGATCCGGTACGATCTTGCCTCGCTCGACCTCGACGAGGCGCTCGAGGGCACCTCGCTCGTCCTCGTCCACGAGTGGAGCGAGCCCGAGCTGGTCGCCCGCATCGGCGCGCACCGGGCACACGCGTCGCGCGCGTCGTACCGGCTGCTCTTCCACGACACACACCACCGGTCGGTCACGGATCCCGGGGCCATGGCCCGCTACGACCTCACCCGCTACGACGGCGTCCTCGCCTTCGGCCGGGTGATCCGCGACCTCTACCTCGCGCGCCGCTGGGCCCGCCGGGCCTTCGTCTGGCACGAGGCCGCGGACGTCCGCGTGTTCCGCCCGCGCCGCGGGGCCCGGCCCGAGCGCGATCTCGTGTGGATCGGCAACTGGGGCGACGAGGAGCGCACCCGCGAGCTCGACGCGTTCCTGATCGGCCCGGCGCGCGATCTCGGCCTCTCCGCCCGCGTGCACGGGGTGCGTTACCCCGACCACGCCCGCGCCGCGCTCGACGCGGCCGGCATCGAGCACCGGGGCTGGCTCCCCAACTACCGCGCTCCCGAGGCGTTCGCGCGGGCCAGGGTGACCGTCCACGTCCCGAGGAGGCCCTACGTCGCCTCGCTCCCGGGGATCCCGACCATCCGGCCGTTCGAGGCCATGGCCTGCGCCATCCCGCTCGTCTGCTCGCCGTGGAGCGACGCGGAGGGGCTGTTCTCGCCCGGCCGCGACTACCTCGTCGCCCGGGACGGCGACGAGATGAAGCGGCGCCTCGCGGCCCTGCTCGCCGAGCCCGCCCTGGCCGCCGAGCTGGCGGAGCGGGGGCACGCGACGATCCTCGCGCGCCACACGTGCGCCCACCGGGTCGACGAGCTCCTCGCCATCGCCGCCGAGCTCGGCGTCGAGGTCGACCGCCCCGCGCCCGCCGCCCCACCCCAGCGAGCCACGTCATGAACCGACCCAGCCCACGCCCGACCGCGAGCCGATCGCTCGACATCGCCTTCTTCGGATCGAGCCTCGTCTCCGCCTACTGGAACGGAGCCGCCACCTACTACCGCGGCATCCTCCGCGCCCTCGCGGCGCGAGGGCACCGCATCACCTTCCACGAGCCGGACGCCTACGATCGCCAGAAGCACCGCGACATCGACGACCCGCCGTGGGCCCGCGTCGTCGTCTACTCCGGCGCCGACCCCGCGGAGCCCAGGCGGCTCGTCGAGCAGGCCCGGAGCGCCGACGTCGTCGTCAAGGCCAGCGGCGTCGGCGTCTTCGACGAGCTGCTCGAGGCCGAGGTCGCCGCGCTCGATCGGCCGGGGCTCACCACGATCTTCTGGGACGTCGACGCCCCGGCCACGCTCGAGCGGGTCCGCGCCGCGCCGTCGGACCCCTTCCGCGCGCAGATCCCGCGCTTCAACCTGGTCTTCACCTACGGCGGCGGCGACCCGGTGGTGCGCGGCTACGAGGCGCTCGGCGCGCGGCGCTGCGCGCCGATCTACAACGCGCTCGACCCCGAGACCCACCTCGAGGTCCAGCCAGACCCTCGATTTCATTGCGATTTTGCGCTGCTCGCCAACCGCCTGCCGGACCGGGAGCGGCGCGTGGAGGAGTTCTTCCTGCGGCCCGCGGCCGCGCTCCCCGGGCTCCGGTTCCTCCTTGGCGGCAGCGGCTGGCAGGACAAGGCGATGCCCCCGAACGTCCGGTACGTCGGGCACGTCTACACGGCGGACCACAACGCCTTCAACGCCAGCGCCCGCGCGGTGCTGAACGTGGCCCGCGACAGCATGGCGTCGGTCGGCTTCTCCCCGGCGACCCGGGTCTTCGAGGCCGCGGGCGCGGCCGCGTGCCTCGTCACGGACGCGTGGGAGGGGATCGAGCTCTTCCTCGAGCCCGGGCGCGAGGTGCTCGTCGCGAGGAGCGGCGACGACGTCGTGGAGATCCTCCGGGCGCTCACGCCCGAGCGAGCCCGCGCCATCGGCAGGGCGGCGAAGCAGCGCGTGCTGGCGGGGCACACCTACGCCGAGCGCGCCAGGCAGGTCGAGGCCCTGCTGGCCCGCCCCGACGGCGCAACCCTCACCGCGATCGCGCCGCCGTGAAGCCCATCTCCTTCGTCTTCCTGGGCCTGTCGATCACCTCGTCGTGGGGCAACGGCCACGCGACGACGTACCGCGGGCTGCTCCGGCGGCTGGCCCAGCGGGGGCACGGCGTGCTGTTCCTGGAGCGGGACCTCTCGTTCTACGCCGAGAACCGCGACCTCCCGAGCCCGCCCTACGGCCGGACCGAGCTCTACCGGGGGCTCGACGATCTCCGCGCGCGCTTCGGGGGCGCGGTGCGCGACGCGGACCTGGTGGTCGTCGGGTCCTACGTGCCCGACGGCGCCGAGGTCGGCGCCTGGGTGACGGAGACGGCGCGCGGGAAGACCGCGTTCTACGACATCGACACGCCGGTGACGCTCAAGCAGATCGAGCGGGGCGGCGCCGGGTACCTGTCTCCGGCGCTCATCCCGCGGTACGACCTGTACCTCTCGTTCACCGGCGGCCCGACGCTCGAGCGGATCGAGCGCCGCCACGGGGCGAAGCGGGCGCGGCCGCTCTACTGCGCGGTGGATCCGGACGAGTATTTCCCGGAGCGCGCGCCGCCCCGGTGGGATCTCGGCTACCTCGGCACGTACAGCGCCGATCGCCAGCCCACGCTGGACCGGCTCCTCGTCGCGCCGGCGCGCCGCTGGGGGCGCGGCCGCTTCGTTGTCGCCGGCCCGCAGTACCCGGCGGACATCGGCTGGCCCACCAACGTCGAGCGCACGGATCACGTCCCGCCGGGCGCGCACCGCGGCTTTTACGGCGCGCAGCGCTTCACGCTCAACGTCACCCGCCGGGACATGATCGAGGCGGGGTACTCGCCGAGCGTGCGCCTCTTCGAGGCCGCGGCCTGCGGGGTGCCGGTGATCAGCGACGACTGGCCGGGCCTCGACGAGCTCTTCGAGCCGGGCAAGGAGATCCTGGTCGCCCGCTCCCCGGAGGAGGTGCTCCACCTGATCCGCGAGCTCCCCGAGCGGGAGCGGATCGCGATCGGCCAGCGGGCGCGCGAGCGCGTGCTCGCCCGACACACGGCGGCGCACCGCGCCGAGGCGCTGGAGAGGTACACCCGGGAGCTGCTCGACGAGCAGGACGCGCCGGAGCGCCGGAGCGCCCGGGGGGCCGGGGACGATGACGTCGACGTGGGGAGTCGACCTGGAGAGGAGGTCAGAGAGACATGAGCGCAGCGCTCCGCATCCTGGTGACCGGGGGCGCCGGATTCGTCGGCTCCCACCTGTGTGATCGGCTGATCCGGGAGGGCCACGAGGTCGTCGCGCTCGACGATCTCTCGACGGGCTCCCGGGACAACGTCGCCCATCTCCTCTCTCACCGGCGCTTCCGGCTGGTGGAGCACGATGTCATGCAGCCGTACGAGCGGGAGGTCGACCGCATCTACAACCTCGCCTCGCCGGCGAGCCCGCCGCATTACCAGCGCGATCCGGTCCGTACCACGCTGGTCAACGTGCTCGGCGCGCTCCACGCGCTGAAGCTCGCCGAGGGCTGCGGGGCGCGCGTCTTCCAGGCGTCGACCAGCGAGGTCTACGGCGATCCCGAGGTCCACCCGCAGCCGGAGGGCTACCGGGGCGCGGTGAACCCGATCGGGATCCGCTCCTGTTATGACGAGGGGAAGCGGTGCGCCGAGTCGCTGATGATGGACTTCCACCGCCGCGGCGTCGAGGTGCGCCTGGCGCGGATCTTCAACACGTACGGTCCGCGCATGGCGCTCGATGACGGTCGGGTGGTGTCGAACTTCATCGTACAGGCGCTCCGGGGTGAGGACCTCACCGTGTACGGCGACGGCTCCCAGACACGGAGCTTCTGCTACGTGGAGGACCTCATCGACGGGATCGTCCGGCTGATGGAGCACCCGGCCGAGACGGGCCCGGTGAACCTGGGCAATCCCGAGGAGTTCACCGTACTTGAGCTCGCCGAGGAGGTGCTTCACCTGACCGGGAGCCGGGGTCGGGTGGTGTTCCGTCCGCTGCCCGAGGACGATCCGAGGCAGCGGCAGCCGGTGATCGACCGCGCGCGGCGGGTGCTCGGCTTCGAGCCGAAGGTGCCGTTGCGCACGGGCCTGCGCCGCACGATCGAGGGATTCCGGAGCGCGCTCGGGCTGGGCCATCGCGCACCTGGGCTCCCGATGTCGGACGATGACGCACCGTTGCCCCGTGCGGCGAACGGCTGAGCCGAGCCGACCGTAGAGTCGCTGCGGCGCCCATGATACCGTCAGCTCTCTGACGCCCGATTGTCGCACAGGGCCGTGCGGCGAACGGCAGGGGCACTGCGCCCTTAACTTAGAGCGAAGGAGAGCGGCATGGATCTCAGGGCATGGTGCGCGGCGCTCTGCGCGGCGACGGTGGGTCTCGTGGGCTGCGGCGGGGACTCGGGAACGAGCAATACCGGCGGTTCGTCGGACGGCTCGGGCTCGGGCATCGGGCAGGGGAGTGGTTCCAGCGGCCAAGGGGGTTCCTTCGGCGAGGGGGTCGGCTCCGGGATCGGGTCCGGATCCGGCAGCGGGACGACCGGGGGAGGCGGCAGCGGCGCGGGCTCCTCGGGGTGCGAGCACGTCGATGTCGTGTTCGCGCTCGACAACTCCTCGAGCATGGATGAGGAGAAGGCGTCGATGCGCGACGTCGTGTTCCCGGCGTTCGCGCAGGCGTTGCTCGATATCGACGGCATCCGCGACTTCCGCGCGGCCGTGATGGACGCCTGCCCCCTCCCCGCCACCTTCCACACGCGCGGCGCCGCGGGTGAGTGCTCGTTCCAGAGCGGCAAGGCGTGGATGGAGAGCTCGAGCACCGACCTCACGGGCGAGTTTCAGTGCGCTGCAGATCTCTATGTGGACGACATCGAGTGCACCGAAACCAATGACGACGAGCAGCCCGTGTCCTCGATCGCCGCCGCGCTGGAGCCGCCGTTCTCGACCGGCGAGAACGCGGGGTTCCTCCGCAACGACGCGTTGCTGGTGGTCGTGGCGATCACCGACGAGGACGAGCAGCCCGCCCCGCGCCAGACGCCGCAGCAGATCCACGATCGGCTGGTCGCCGCGAAGGGCGACGCGAAGAACGTGGTGTTCCTCGGCATCGGCGGAAGGCGGCAGTGCGAGGGCGCTTATGGGGACGCGGAGGAGGCCGAGGACATGCAGAGGCTCGTGGACCTGTTCGCCGCCGATGGCCGTGGGTTCTTCTGGGATCTCTGCGAAGGGCACCTCGAGGACGGCCTCACGAGCGCCCTCGCGGCGATCGAAGAGGCGTGTGTGGAGTTCGTGCCCACCGTGAACTGACGATGAACTGACGAAGGGCGGCGCCGTGAGGCGCCGCCGGCAGGCTACCGCGGCAAGCTCTCCTGGTCTTCCTCCGGCGCTTCGCCCTCGTCGGCGCCGAGCTGCTCGACTTCCCCCCACAACGCATCGAGTTCCAGCCGGAGCCCTTCGCATCCAGGCACATCGATGCTCCCATCGGTCGCGTCGAGCGCGTGCGCGTAGCGCCCATCCGCCCCGAGCTCGAGGAGCTCGATGCTCCGGAGCTGCGGATCGACGATCCAGTACCAGCGCACCCCGAAGGCGGCATATTCGCGGAGCTTCTCGACACGATCGCGGCGCCCGTCGCTCGGCGTGGGGGAGACGACCTCGACGGCGATATCGGGCGGGATACGCACCAGCCCCCGCGCTGGTGGCCTCCGGCTTCCGGGGAAAAAGACGGTCACGTCGGGCTTCCGGCCCCGCTGCGGCTTCACCGCGAATTTTGCGTCCGAGCCGCCCACCAGCCCGCCGCGGGGGGTGATCCAGGCGCGGAGCATGTGGATCAACCAGCCGACCACGACCTCGTGAACGTAGCCGGACACCTCTTCCTCCACGAGCAACCCGTCCACGAGCTCGCCCGGCTCATCCTCGGGCAGGGCCGCCCACTCGACGAGCGACATCCGCCGGCCTGACGCGGGTGCGGGTGAACGAGCCGCAGCCTGGACCATGAACCGAGCCTATCACGCCTGCCGCAAGGGGTGTACCGCGAGGGCGGCCCGCCCGCTGCTCCCACCAGGCGCGCGCAAGCATCCGCCGCGTGTCGGCGAGGCGCGAGGCGCGAGGCGCGAGGCGTGAGGGCCGGCGGGGGTGACGGCGGACCCGGGAGACCACCGCAATGCGCTCGAGAAGGGAGCCTTGACGGTAGACCATGCTACCGTTATAAAAAGTAACACTGTTACGAACGACGACAGGAGCGGCAGTCACGCCGCCCGGAGGCCAGGCGACACGGACATGGCGAGCGCGCGCCCGAAGACAACGAAGACCAGCGGCACGACCCAGGCGGAGCGCCTGCAGGCGTCGAGCCAGCAGCGCCGCGAGCAGCAGAAGGAGAACCTGCGGGGCGCGATCCTTTCGGCGGCGGGCGAGCTGTTTCTGGAGCAGGGCTACGAGGCGTTCTCGATGCGCCAGGTGGCCGAGCGCATCGGCTACTCGGCGACGACGATCTACCGCTATTACGAGGACAAGGACGATCTCCTGTTCGCCATCGTCCACGACGGCTTCACCGACTTCCAGCGGGCGCTCGTCGCGGCCGCCGAGAGCACGGCGGACCCGATCGAGCGGCTCGTGGCGCTCGGCGCCGCGTACGTGCGCTTCGGCATGGATAACCCGGTGCATTATCGGCTGATGTTCATGCAGCGCTTCGACTTCGTCTTCGACCAGCGGAAAGCGCGGCGACAGCCGATGATCGATTCGTTCGACGTGCTGCAAAACGCTGTCGCGTCCGCGATGGATGCCGGCGCTATGCAGCGCGGCGACGTGGAGCGCCACAGCCAGGTGGTCTGGGCCCTGGTCCACGGGATCACCGCCCTCGGCCTGGCCGACCGCGGCCGCTTCACGGCCGACGACGTCGACCGGACCCTGGAGATCGCCATGAAGATGATGGTCCGGGGCCTGCGCCCCTGATCGCTCTCTTTATTCCCGCAAAGTTAACACTGTTACGAATAGTTTCATCGTTACAATCAGCAGCCGGTGGAGGGTATGATGGATAGGGTCTTTGGGCTGAGCGGGCTCCTCGTGATGCCGTTCTGGTTCCTGATGATTTTTCTGCCCCGCGCTCGATGGACGCGGCGGATCATGGAGTCGCCGCTCGTGATCGTCGCGCCCGCGCTGCTCTACACGGCGCTCGTCCTCCCGGTCATCCGCGAGGTGTTCCCGATCGTCAACCAGCCGAGCCTCGCGGCGGTCGCCCAGCTGCTCGGCTCGCCCGCGGGCGCCACGATCGGCTGGGTTCATTTCCTCGCCTTCGATCTCTTCGTGGGCCGGTGGGTGTACCTCGACAGCCGCGATCGCGACATCTCGCCGTGGCTCATGGCCCCGGTGCTCTATCTGACGCTGATGCTCGGGCCGCTGGGGTTCTCGCTCTACCTCGCCGTCCGCGCGATCGCCGCTCGATCGCCGCGCGCCGTCGTCGCGACCGCGGCGCCGCGCCCCGCCGGGGAGGCCTGACATGAGCGCCCGCTCGCTGAGCCCGCGCACGGCGTGGGCGTCGCCGACGGCGGGCCAGGGCTCCCCGTCGTCAACTGGAGCACGCGCGGAGGCGACCTGCGCATCGCCCACTTCTTCGGGATGCACGCGCTGCAAGCCGTCCCGCTGGTCGGCTACTGGCTGTCGGCGAGGGCGTCGGGCTCAGGGCCGCGCATGCGGCGGGCAACGCGATGGGTGATCGCGTTCGCCATCGGCTACGGCGCCGTCGCGCTGGCGCTCTTCCTGACGGCCCTCGCAGGGCGACCGCTGATCCGGATGTAGCGCGCCGAGAGGACGGCGGTCCTGCGCCGCTGGAAGCTAAAGAGGCGAGCCGGCGCAGATCGCCGACCACTGCCGCGTGACGATGGGCGCGAGCAGGATGTCGTCAAGCGGACGACGTCGCCTGCGACGAGTCCGTCACTTCATCGTCATCGATAGACAACAACAAGCAGGTAGCCCGCCACACAATTGACACAAATTCCGTCTAGGCTCTCCAGCGCGTCTGCGCCTGCCGCTGTTTCCCACCCGTGAGGCTCGCCATGCCCGACAATTTTGTCGTCCAATCCAGCGCCCTGCCCTCTTCCACCAAGCTCGTAGCTTTTCATGGCACCGAGGGCATCTCGAGGCCCTATCGCTTCGAGCTCTACCTGGTGATGACGAACGACGTCGGCCAGAGCTTCGATATGGCGGCGGCCGTGGGGCAGCCGGTGAGCATCTCCCTGGAGCGGAGCGACGGCGGCGAGCCATTCCTGCGGAGCGGCGTCCTCGGCAGCATCGAGCTCATCAACGAGTTCGCCGGCCGGTCCGTCTTCCGGGCCACCATGGTCCCGCGCCTCGCCTTGCTCGCCATGTCGTTCCACAGCCGGGTCTTCACCGCGCAGGCCATCCCGGCGATCCTTCGAGCCGTCCTTCAGAAGGGCGGCGTCACGGACTGCTCCCTCCAGCTCCAGGGCTCCTACACCGCCGAAGAGCATGTCTGTCAGTACCGCGAGACCGACTATGCCTTCGTCGCCCGGTGGATGGAGCGCGAAGGCATCTATTATCACTTCGAGCATGGGGAGGGCGGCGAGACGCTGGTGCTCGTCGATGACAAGTCGGCCCATCAGCCCCATGGCGGCAAGCCCATTCGTTATTACCCGCAGCCAGGCGGCGCCAACACAGCGAAGGACACGTTCCACGCCTTCACCTGCCGGCATGACGCCATGCCCGGCACGGTCCGCCTCAAGGACTACAACTACGCCACGCCGGCCGTACCGGTCACCGGGCAGGCGTCGGTCAGCCCCAGCGGCTTCGGCGAGGTCAGCCTGTACGGCGCGCGGTTCTTCTCGTCGGGCGACGGGGCGCGGCTGGCGCGGATCAAGGCCGAGAGCCTCTCCGCGACCGGCGTCGTCTACCAGGCGATGGGCAAGGCGGCGACGGTGGTCCCCGGGTTCACCTTCGAGATCGAGGACCACCCGCGGGCCGCGTTCAACACGAAGTACCTGACCATCGAGGTCGAGCACTGGTCCAACCAGGCCCCGGACATGCCCGAGCTCCGCGACTTCGCGACGTGGACCGAGAACTACCGCATGGAGGCCAGGGCCATCCCCGTGACGACGCAGTTCCGCGCGCCGCAGGTCACCGAGTGGCCGCGCATCTACGGCACCGAGATCGCGATCGTCGAGGGCGCGGCGGTCAGCGAGTACGCGCAGATCGACACCCATGGTCGCTACCGGATCAAGTTCCACTTCGACGAGAGCGACCTGAGCGGGGGGAAGGCGTCGACCTGGGTCCGGATGCTGCAGCCCCACGGCGGCGGCATCGAGGGCTTCCACTTCCCGCTGCGCGCCGGCGTCGAGATCATGTGCGCCTTCGAGGGGGGCGATCCCGACCGGCCGGCCATCGTCGGCGTCGCGCCCAACGCGCTGACGCCGAGCCCGGTCACGTCGGGGAACAACACGCGGAACGTGATCCAGACGGGCGGGCGGAACCGGCTCGAGCTCGAAGACCAGGCCGGGCAAGAGCGGATCACGCTGTCGACGCCTTATGACAACACCTACCTCCGGATGGGGGCGCCCAACGGCGGCGCCTCGTACGAGGTCAAGTCGCAAGGCCACGCTTATGTGTGGATCGGAGGCAGCTCCGAGAACATCGTGACTGGCAACCGAACGGCGATCACCGTGGGCATCTCCGAGAGCGTGATCGGGGGCTTCAGCTTGAGCGCCGTCGGAGGGTACGCCGGGAGCTTCATCGCTGGATACTCACAGAACGTGATCTTGGGCTATCGCCACACGACCATCCTCGGCAATGAAAAGACGACCCTCCGCGGCAACCGAAAGACCGCCATCACGAGGAATCGGAGCACGAAGATCGGGGGCGACGACACGTTCACGCTCGTGGGCGATCGCGTCGCCACAATCAGGGGCAACAGCAGTTTGCGCATCATGGGGAAGCGCAACACCCAGATCAGAGGCAAGGACGACAGCACCTTCTTCAACGGGCGAGAGACGACGGTCTTCGTATCGAACAAAACGACGATCAACGGCACCAGCGAGACCGATGTCACCGGGACCCGACGCACAGACGTCCGCGGCCATGCCACCGGCAACTTTTACGCAGGGCGAACGACCACCGTGCACGCGGGGGGGAGCTCGAAGACGATCAGAGGCGGTAACACCGCCAAGATCTATGGCCCCAGAAAAACCACGGTCTATGGACCGAGCTCGAGCGCCATCCATGGCCCCGCCGAGAGCAAGATAACAGGCCTCTACACGACCAAGATCGGGTCGCGCGTCGAGATCATCAACGGAACAAAATACGAGAACATCAAGGGGCTAGCGTTCAAACGCGCCCCCTTGGAGATAAAGAAATTGAACGCAGCGGAAATCTCGGCAAAGGGCTACAAGGCCTCAGCCGAGATAATGACGATCAAGACTCGGCTCGGCCTCTCGAACGCGGACTTGCACATCCTGAAGTAATCCACCCATCGAGCGTGGAACAGGCTCGCGCTCGCCGCCGAGTCATAGATCCATCGAGCCCGCTACCCTGGAGCCCGCCGGATGAAAATTGTCAAACCCATGCGCCTCGGGGTGGTGCCGAGGGTCTTCATGAACCAGCGCACCCCGCACCTCCTGGTCACCACCTTCGTCGGCTTCTCCTATGACCGACCGGCCCGCTTGCTCTACGAGCCGTCGGTCTGGAAGATGGTCACGGAGGACCTCGGCGATGATGGCCTCCTCGACGAGTTCAATCCCAAGACCCGGGGCGAGCTCCTCGTCACGGGCCGTTGCTATCCGCCGGGACGCATCGCTCGGCCCGCGAGCTCGGTCCGCGTCCAGCTCGGACCCATCGACAAGAGCCTCTATGTCATCGGCGACCGAACGTGGGGTCTGCTCGGAATGTCGGATCCGGCGCCTTTCACCGAGATGCCCGTCACCTGGAAGAACGCCTTTGGCGGGAGCGGTTTTGCCAGGAACCCGCTGGGCAAGGGCCACGGCGACAAGAGCGCAGCGCTCCCCAACATCGAGTCGCCCAAGCACCTCATCCACGCACGCAGCGACTGCCCGGTGCCCGCCGGTCTCGACAGCTACGACCTGACCTGGCCCCAGAGGTTCTCCAAGATCGGCACCCACGATGCAGCGTGGCGTAACGAGTGCTTCCCTGGCTTCGCGCGGGATCTGGACCCAACGTTCTTCAGCATGGCTCCGGACGACCAGCAGATCGACGGCTTCTTCCGGGGCGACGAGGCCTTCGTGGTCGAGAACATGCACCCCGACGAGCCTCGGATCGAGAGCTCCCTTCCCGGGGTCGCCACCCGATGCTTCGTCTGCCTCAAGACGAACGACGGCGTGGAAGTCCGCGAGCCCGCGATGAAGCTCGATACGGTGCGCCTGTTCCCGCACCGCGAACGGGGGGTCGTTCTCTTTCGCGGCGGCATCGAGATCTCCGAGGACGACGCAAAGGACGTGGTGGCCGTGCTGGTCGCCTGCGAAGCCATGGGCGCTCCCAGGCCCGTCGCGTATTACCATGACTACCTGGCCCCCCGGCTCGGCCCCCGGAACCCGGACCTCCCGGATGACGAAGATGACGTGCTCATGCCCGAGCCCGAGGATCCGGACGCGCCGCCGCTGCCCGATGACCAGCTCTCCGGGCTTGCGTCAAGGCTAAGGCGGCAAGGGTTTCTGGGAGGTACCCCGGCTCGATCCGTCAAGCGCGCGGCCGCCGTTGCGGCCGGCGCCGGCGTCGTCGCTACGGGCGTCCACGAAGCCGAAGCCATGGCGGACCTCGACGCCGAACCGACCGAGGCCGACTTCGAGGGGGACCTCGACGTCGAAGCGCTCGAGGCCGAGCTCGAGGGGGACCTCGACGTCGAGGCCACCGAAGCCGAGCTCGCCGAGATGGGGATCGGCCCCGAGCGCCTCGCCGCCCCGGCCGACGAGGACGAGGAAGCCGCGGACGACGTCCCAGAGGGCACGGAGGAAGAGGAGAGCCCCGCGTGGTCCCAGGCGGACACGGGGGTGAGCCACGAGGAGGACCCGGAGGCCATCGCGTTTGCGGCCTCGGCGGCGACCCCCACCCTGGAAGACGACGCCGAGCAGGCCGGAGCGCTTCGCCAGCAGGATGCCCTGATGGAGTGGGGCAGGAAGCAGCTGCGGGACCATGGCATCGACCCAGCGGCGCACCTCGGCCAGGAAGAACCCGCCGACGATCTCGCGTCCCTCGCCGAATCGGACGAATCCGACGAGGCCCTGGTCAGCCTGGTCGAGAGCAAGCTCAGCAGCGCGCTGACGGCGCACGGGGTCGACGTCGGTGCGCTGCTCTCGAAGGCGCGTCAGAACCCCGCCGAGCATCCGAGCGAGATCAGGATATCGGAGGTCCGCGAGCGCGTGCGGCAGTCGCTGGCGAGCGAGGGCTTCACGCCGGAGAAGACCGAAGAGCTGGTGTCGTCGCTCGATTGGCAAGCATTCGAGGACGAGACCCAGGCCGCCGCTGACGCGGACCTCGACGACACGTCCGATATCCCCGACGAGGCGCCCGAGGTCGCCGACGCGCTGCCCGAGGAGCCAGCCGGGGACCCCCTGCCAGAGGACGAGGCCTGGGGCGGTGAGCCTGCGGACGACGATGACCTCGCGTTTGCGGAGGAGCTGGACGAGAAGGCTTCGCGTTTCGACGAGTGGGGCGAAGACGGGCCGCGGCTCGCGCACCTCCTGGCGGCCTCCGCGCCCCTCGACAGCGAAGAATCCCTGCGGCTTCGCCGCGAAGTTGAGGCCGGGCACAAGGAGGGGCGGAGCTTTGCGGGGTGCGATCTCGCGGGCGCCGACCTCTCTCACCTCGACCTCGAGGGGATCGACCTCGAGGGCGCCAATCTCGAGTCCGCCTTCCTCACCGGGAGCATCTTGCGAAAGGCGAAGCTCACAAGAGCCATCCTGGCGCACGCAAACCTGGAGGCGGCGGATCTCTCGGAGGCCAAGCTCGACGGAGCCAATTTTGGTTCGGCGTGCCTGCGGGACGTGAAGGCCACGGGAGGCGTCAATTTCGGCGAGGCCGTGCTCGTCAAGGCCGACCTCTGGGGCGCGGATTGCTCCGGCGCCAACCTCTCGGGCGCTGACCTCTCCGAGGCCAATCTCTGCGACACCAACCTGGAGAACGTCGTCGCAGAAAAGGCGACGTTCCAGAACGTGGACCTCACGGGGACGCGCCTCGCGGGCGCGCGGCTCTCGGAGTGCACCTTCAACGAGGTGAACGTGACCGAGGTCGATTTCACCGGCGTCGATCTGAGCGCCGCCACCTTCATCGCCGCCCAGGGCGACCGCGCCGTCTTCCGAAACGCGATCGCGAAGGACATCGTCAGCGTGAAGGGCTCGTCCTTCGCGGGCGCAGACTTCGCCGGCGCGACGCTCACCGGCGCGAACCTGATGGGGACGAACCTCGTCGGCAGCGACTTCTCCGACGCCGACATGCGCGGCGCGCTGCTCGATGAGGCTGACTTGACGGAGGCGAGCCTGGATCGCGCGAACCTCGCCGAAGCCATGCTGACCCGAGCCAACCTCACCAAGGCGTCGCTCTACGCCGCCGACCTGAGGCTGAGCATCATGAACCATGCATGCGTCCGGGGGGCCAGATTCGTGAAGGCCAACCTGTTCGGCGTGTGCGCCGACCGGATGGTCGGAGATGACGACACGAGCTTTGCCGGCGCCAACCTCAAGCGACTCAGGGTGGTACCGGCCGAGAGGCAGCATGGATAGGGAAGCGCTGTGCAAGCTGATTGAACAAGGAGAGGTCCTCTCGGAGCTGGACCTGTCGGGCCTCGACCTCTCGGGCCTCGACCTCTCCGGCGGGATCTTCGAGGACGTCCGCTTCACGAGCGCCAACCTCGCGGGCGTCAAGGTGCGCGAGGCGATCTTTCACCGCTGTGATCTCACGGGAGCCAACCTGAAGGGATTGGATCTTCACCTTGGCACCACCATGGACTGTACGCTCGCTGGGGCCGTGCTCGCCGACGCCTCGCTGGTTGGAGCGAGCTTCGCGGGCGTGGACCTTGAATCGGCCGATCTGACGGGAGCTGACCTCTCGTCGGCCACCGTCGACCATGCCACGCTCAAGAACGCCCGATTGGTCCGTGCCAACCTGACCGACGCGAGCCTGTTTGAGGCCGAGGTCGAAGGCGCCGACTTCTCCCAGGCCAACCTGACCAAGGCTGTCTTGTTCCGTCAGGACCTGTCCCAGGCCATCCTCACGGGGATCACCCTCGTGGAGGCGATCCTCGTCCAGGCGCGGCTGGGCCCCAAGGACTTCCGGCGGATGGACCTCAGCAGGACGCTCTTCACCAACGCCGACCTGCACGGTTGCGACTTCTCAGGGGCCACGCTGACGAACTGCAGCTTCAAGGGCGCCGACCTGACCGGGGCTCGATTGGATGGAGCCATCGCCCAGCAGGCCGACTTCGTCGAAGCGATCCTGATGAACGCGAGCCTCACCCAGGCCGACCTGAGCCAGTCGATCTTCGTCGACGCGCGCGCTGGCGCCGCGAACCTCTCAGGCGCGCGGCTCGAGATGAGCGTCTGGCACCGGGCGATCTGCGCGGGGGCACGCTTCTGCCAGGCAGACCTGCGCCATGCGGACCTCTCCCACGCCGACGTATCTCTCGCCGATTTTTCCGGTGCGACGCTGGCGCGCGCGCGGCTCCATCGTGTGACGGACAAGGACACGATCTGGCCGGCGGACAAGGCGCTAGCATACGGCGACGACCAGGAGCTCAAGGAAGCAGAAGACTGGCAGGCCAACGTGCTTGGGAGGCCTGCCGGCAGTCACCGCACCCCTCACGGATGAGGAAACCATGCAGAGCGCAGCAAGAACGAGACATTACCAGCGCGAGTCCTACGGTGAACACGGCGCCGTGCTCCGGATCGACAGCCCCGCGTACATCGTCGAGACCGAGCATGGCGAGGTCCGCGCGAGGCGCGCGACGAGCTGCCTGCTGGAGCCTGCGATCGGAGATCTGGTGCTCCTCACCGCCGTGAATGGCGCGCAGTACATCCTCGCCGTTCTCGAGCGGGAGGAAGGCGCTCCCTCGCGCCTCGTCGCCGAAGGGGATCTCCAGATCCGTTTGCGGAGCGGCTCGCTGGGCCTCGCGGCGCCTGACGGTGTACACGTGGTAGCCGGCAAGGACCTCTCGATGGCCGCGTCGACCTTCCGCGTCGAGGCCAAGGAGGGGCATGTCGCGCTGGAGGTGTTCTCGTTCCTCAGCAAGATGGCGCGCGGGGAGGTCGACCGGGCCAAGCTGATCGGCCGGAGCCTCGACTCGGCGCTCGACCGGCTGTCGCAGAGGGTGAAGCGCTCCTACCGCATCGTGGAGGAGGCCGACCATGTGCGCGCCGAGCGCATCGACTATGCGGCGAAGGGCAACCTCGCCATCCACGGCGAGAACGCCAAGATCACCGCGTCCCACCTCGTGAAAATCGATGGCGACCAGATCCAGGTAGGGTGACCGGACATGTTTGCCACGACGTCGGGCGGTGGGCTCAACTTTGGCATGCCGGATGTCTGCCTCAATCCGCCGAACATCCCCGTCCCCTATCCAAACTTTGCATCCAATAACATGGCGACGGGCGTCGCGTACAAGGTGATTTTGGGGCGCGGCTTCGCCCACACCTTGACAACCAGCATTCCCCTATCCTCCGGCGATAACCCCGGGATCCTCGGTGGCGTGGTCTCCCGTCGCAACATGGGCCCCCGGAGGCACCTCGTCCCCGTTCGCGGGGTGATTCTTCAGGGGAAACCGGCGGTGCGGCTCAGCTGCACCGGCCTTCAGAATCAGATCAATACGAACGGGACGACCATTGTCCCGAGCCAGTTCAAGGTTCTGCTCCTCAAATGACGTCCGCTCGATCACCCGCGAGAGCGCCCCGAGATCCCGCCCCGTTCTGACCGCCGAGGGACACCCACGTGGCCATCGATGAAACTACCCGCATCCGCCTGGGGATCATTCAAAAGAAATACGGCGATCGCCTGGCCCGGAGCACGAACGGCGATAGCCCGCCGGACCGGCGCCAGCTGTTCATCGATGAATTCCGGCGGATCCTGGCCGACATCTTCGTTCCCACGTTCGAGGCCATCGGCCGTGAGCTCGCCTCGTCAGGCCACGCTTACCGGATCGAGCAGGACGTGGGCGAGAAGACCCCCAGCATCGAGCTTCACCTCCTGCTCCGGGGCGTGCCGGCGAAGGCGAACAACCTGATCCGCCTCTTCTACAGCGCCGATGCCGCGGGCGACGGAGAGGTGATCGCCGAGGTCAACGTTCACCAGACCCTGACCGAGCTCACGCGGTTCCGGGTGCTGGCTCGGGTCACCCGGGAGGTCGCGGAGCAGATGTGCGTGGACGCCATCGAGCACGTCTTCGCCTGCAACGCTCGCTGAGGGGCCTTTGTGATCCCGCGGCGCGGCCGCAGGCCGCGAGCGTCGCCCTGCATCCTCCAGCACGGCGAGCTCGGCGCCGCCGACGGCGTCCGGACCCACGGGCGCGAGCGGATAACCGACGAGCAGGACCGTCAGAGGCACAGCTCGCGCTCGAGGCCGAGCAGCGTGAGCGTCTTCGCGGCGAGCCGCCGCCAGCGCGCGCCGTCGATCGGGAAGCCGAGGCGCTCGTAGTGGAGCGGGCCATCGTGCGGCGGCCTGCGGAAATCGTACGCGGGCGCAGGCCGGAAGCGCTCGACCTCCGCGCCGAACGGGGCGAGCACCTCCCGCTGGCTGGCGAAGCAGGCCAGCATGGCGCGCTTCCGCGACGCCTCGATGTCCGAGAGCCGGAGCGCGATCTCGGGGACGCCGGGGTGCGCGATGAACTCGCCGGTGAGGAGGCGGCCGCGCGCGGCGTGGTACGACGCCGCCTCGAAGATCAGCGGCGCGGTGACGCCGTTCCAGAGGGCGAGCACCGCCGCCGCGTGGACGGCGAGCGCCGCCGCGTCGTGATCGGGGTGGCCGCCCTCGTAGGGGTGGGTGAACACCACCTCGGGCCGCGTCCGGGCGAACAGCTCGACGAGCCGCCGGGTGAGGCTCGGCGCCTCCTCGATCGCCTCCTGGTCGACCGCGCCGAGGCACCTGAGGCGCCCCGCGGGCACGTTGCCGGCCGCCATCGCGCGGGTCACCTCCTCGCGCCGGAGCGCGGCGTAGCGCTCGCGCCCGATGCCGGCGAGGCCCGCCGGCACGAAGCGCTCGTCGCGCGGCGCCCCGTCGGTCACGTGGACCACCTCGATCGGGCTGAGCCGGCCGATCCGCGCGCCGAGCCCGATGGTCTCGTCGTCCGGATGGGCGAGCACGACGAGACAGCGCGGCGCCCGGCCCGACGAGAGCCACGAGAACGGCGGCCACGCGAGCTCCTGGGCGGAGGGCCCCTGACGGCGAAGCACGGCGAGGTTCACGACGGCACCTCCGCGCGCCCGCGGCGCAGCTCGACCCGCGGCCCCGGTCGCCCCACCGGGATGCCGCGGTGCTCCTCGGGTCTCTTCTTTCGCTTTGGCGTGCTCGCGACGTGGGACATGAGCCACCTGGAGCGCATGCGGTCAGGTCGTCCTGGCGCAAAACGCAGCGATCTCCACACTACCAAACGGCGACGCGGCGCGCCAGACGGCGCGTAAAGCGCGGACAGACGAGCCGACGCGTACCCGCCCCTCGCCTCTTTGCGCGCGTCACGCACATCACGCCCGTCACGCCCGTCACGCACGTCACGCACGTCACGCACGTTACGCACGTTACGCACGTTACGCACGGCGTCGTCTCATGCGTAGCGCCGCGTCATCCGGGCGCAGAACTCGGCGAACTCCTCGATCCGCTGCGGAGGGCTCGTGTGATGGGGCCGGAGGCCGGCGTGCTCCGGGGTGAAGCAGTAGGTCAGGGTCACCTCGAACGGCTCGAGCGCCTTCATCTGCCGGTCGAACCAGGCCTCGGCGCCGGGGCGGAAGCTGTCGGCCCAGCTGAGGCCCGTGCGGAGGTGGCGCACCCCGAGCTCCTTCAGCCACGCCACCGCGTCGTCGAGCCGGTGGTCCTCGAAGTGGAACCACTGGCATAGACCGAATTCAGGGGTGTACTCCGGGAAGAGCCGGAGAGCGCGCTTGGGCGTCCCGTCCTCGCGGAGCAGGCCCATGTAGAAATGCCGGTAATACGACGAGCCCTCGGCCTCCCGGTGCCGGGTCGTCGCCGGCCACGCGCGCGGCAGATCGTAGAGGCTGTACCAGTGGATCCGCTCGACCTTGCCGCGGAGCAGCTCGGCGCTCCGCCGGAGACCGAACTCCTGCACCTCCTCGGCGCCGAACGTGGAGACGCCGATCTCGGTGATCCAGAGCGGCCTGTCGGTCACCACGCGGATCTCCTCGAGCCTGGCGGGCCACTCGTGGATCTGCCAGTGATTCCAGTCGAGAGGGAAGCCGTGCACCGCGACAACGTCGACGTGCTCGAGCACGCCCTGCCGCCCCATGTTGGCGATGAACCCCGGATCGATCGGCGAGATGCCGCCCAGCACGCGCAGCAGCCAGTGGCGCTCGCTCCGGATCGCGTCCGCGGCGAGCTTCACCATGGTTCCGTACGTCGTCCACTCGGGATCGATCTCGAAATCCCAGTGCGACCTGTTGTTGGGCTCGTTCCAGAGCATCACCGCCTCGATCACGCCTGCTCTCCCTTCACGAAAGCGCGCCTCGCCGGGTAGACGGCGCCCGGCGGACGACCGGCGGCCCGCTCGCGCCGGCGGCAGAGGTAGACCTCGGGCTCGGGGTGGTTCACGATCTCGAAGCCGGCGCTCCGCAGCATCGCCTCGGCGCAAGCGCGGTTGGGCACCCACCAGTTGGTCGGGTCGTGCGCATAGCTGTGCTCCACGAAATGGAGCCTGGGATAACCGGCCTCGTCGAAGATCTCCTCCTCGGAGAAGGGGAAATCTTCCTCCAGCGGCGCCACCTCCGCGCTGCCGCGCTGCATGCTCTGGAAGATCAGCGTGTGTCCGACCACGTGCTCGTGGAGCAGATCGAGCGCCAGGAGCGGGTGGCGGAGGTGGTACAGGACGCCCAGGAAGAGCACGAGATCGAAGCGCTCTCCGAGGCTGCCGACGTCGTACACGGAGAGGTTCCGGAGCTCGATGTCCGCCCCGGAGACCTCCGCGGCGAAGCGCGCCTGCGCCAGGTAGTCCTCGTCGCTGTCGATCCCGAGGACGCGCGCCGCCCCGCGCCGCTTCATCTCGAGCGAGTAGAAGCCGGCGTTGCAGCCGACGTCGAGCACCGTCTTGCCCGTGAGATCCGCCGGGACGGCGTCGGCGAAGCCCCTCCATTTGAACGCGGGGTAATCCCCCAGGAAATGGTCGGGCGCCGTCTTCACCCCGCGGAGATCGAGGTTGTGGAACCACGGCCCGAGCCCGCGCACGCGCTCCTGGATCTGCTCCCGCGTCCACTTCGCCGCTCCCTCGACGCACCTCTCCATGGCTCCTCCCTTCACGCGGCGGCGCGGCTGAGGAGCTGGATGGCCTCGTGGTAGCCGTGCAGCGTCCCCACGTCGACATAGGCCGCTCCGGCCCGCACGGCGCGCGCGCTGCCGCCGCGCGCGAGGTACTCGTTCACCAGGGTCCCGATGTACGGGTCCTCCCGCCCGCGCTCGCGCCAGAGGTCGTGGAGCTCGTGCATCACCGCCCCCGTGAGCCTGAAGGCGCCCCAGACCCACCGCGAGCGCGCGTCGCGCTGCTTGACCTGGATCTCGAGCACCCGGCCCTCCTCGTCGGTGACGACCGCGTCGAAGAGCTCCGGATGCTCGACCGGAAAGAGCAGGAACGAGAGCCCTCCGCCGCCGAGCGAGCAGAGCCCGTGCTCCGGGAACCACACCGTGTCGGGGAGCCCCACGAGCACGTCCTCCTCGGGCCGGATCCAGGGGAGCGACCGGAAGATGGCGTCGCAGAGCCCGGCGGCGGCCGGCTGCACCACATAACAGATGTGCGCCGGGCCGACGCTCGCGCCGTAGTACTCGACGATATCCGACTTGCCCGGCGAGATCACCATGCAGAGCCGGGTCGCGCCGGCGAGCACCATCCGGTCGATGAGGTACTCGCTGACCGCGCGCGGCCGCTCCACGTCGCCGTCCCTGCGCGTCCCCACCGGGAGCAGCTCCTTCGAGAACGCGAGCGGCTGGATCCTGCTGCCCAGGCCCGCCGCCGGAATCACTCCCCACATCGCGCCGTCCCTCCGTTCGATGAGCCGACCTCGGCTCCGTTCAATGAGCCGAGACCGACTCGAGAATGGCCACGAGCTCCGCCGCGCGGCGCGCGGCGCTGTGCTCCGCGAGCGCCCGCTCCCGCGCCGCGCGGGCGATGGCCGCGATCTCGCCCTCCGGCAGCGAGAGCGCCGCGACCGCCTCGTCCGTCGTCGCCGCCACGAGGATCTCCCTCCCCGGCGTGAAGAACCGGTCGAGCCCCTCCCACCCGTCGCTCAGGATCGGCGTCCCGCAGGCGGCGGCCTCGAAGAGCCTCCCGGAAGGGCAATAGCCCATCGCCGCCATCGCCCCCCGCGTCACGTTGAGCGTCAGCCGCGAGGAGCAATAGAACGCCGGGTGATCCGGCGGCGCCACGTGGCGCAGGTAATGGATGTTGTCGCCGTTCTGCGCCCACGGGAAGTCCTCGGGATAGAGCGAGCCCCCGAGGACGAACCGCCGCTCGGGCAGCCTCCTGGCCGCCTCGAGGAAGAGGCGGGAGAGCGCCGCCTGCCGGTCGGCGGCGTACGTGCCGAGGTACGAGAGATCCCCGCGGAAGCCGTCCCGCGGCGGGACCGGGCGGTGCACCGCGGGGTCCGCGCTGCCGTAGAGCGGGAACACCCGCCGGGCGCCGAGCTGCGCCTGGAGCCGATCGAGCGCCGCGCCGCCGGTGTAGCTGAGCACGCAGTCGAAATCGACGAGGCCTCGAGGGCCGATGTAGCCGACCGGCTGTCCGGCCTGGATGCGATCCAACGTCACCGGCGTGTCGAGATCGTAGAAGACCTTGAGCGCGCCGGACTCGAGGACAACGTCGGTCGCGAGGCCGCCGTCGGGGCAGTACGACGTGACCATCGCCGCGTCGGCCTCGCGGACGGCGCGCCTGGCCTCGGGGAGGAGGTCCTCGAACGAGGTGTAGAGCCGGAGCGTGTTGCCGTGCGAGAGCGCGGTCAGATCCCGGTGCGCGGCGTAATACGGGACGTCGCCCTCGAAGAAGGTGACGCGGTGCCCGGCCCGCCCGAGCGCGGAGACGACGCCGCGCCACAGCGTGGCGTGGCCGTTGCCCCAGGACGAGCTGATCGTCAGACCGAAGATGACGAGCCTCATGGCGAAGCGGACCTCCTCGATGCCTGCGTCTCCGGCGGCCTGCCCGGCTCGCCGGGGATCATCGCTTCCACCTCGGGGCGGCAGCGGATCCGCGGCAAGAGCGCCCTTGCCTCGGGCCGGAGGCGGCGGAGCGTGTACGCCACCTTGGCGCGGGTGTGCTCGGGCCCGTAGCAGTCGAGGAACCCGGCGCTGTTCAGCGAGAAGAACGAGAGCGCGTCGGCGTCGTTGAGCAAGGCGAGCTCGGCGTCGTCCCCCGGCCGCTCGTGCGACGCCACCAGGGCGCCGATCCGGTCGAGGACCTCCGGCGCGAGCCCGGCGCCGGCGAGCGCGGCGCGCGTCAGGGCGGCCCCGCGCCGCGCGTGCTCGTCCTTGAACGCCTGGTAGTCCGGGGCGCGGTGCTCCCTCCGGACGTCCGCCTCGGAGACGAGCCGCTCCACGTCGTGGAAGAGCGCCGCCACCTGGACGGCGACGCCGGCGCGCGGCTCGAGGCGGAGCATCCATTGCCAGACGTCGATCGCATGATCGTGGTCGGCGCGGACGAGCGGCCTGTCGAGATCGTGGAGCTCCCGGTGCCGCCCGAGGATCCGGTCGAACACCTCGGTCGCGGAGGCGAGGTTCCTCCTGCGGAGGAAGCGCTGGCACCGTGTGAGGACCTCGTAGGCGGCGCGCGCGGCGCCCGCTCGCTCGAGCCCCTCGATCCGGAGGTCGAAGAGGCCGCCGGCGTCGAGCGCGTGCAGGCGGGTGTCGAGCGCCCACAGGTCGAGCGCCGACGCGCGCCACGCGCGGGCGTCGACGACGGCGTGAAGCGCCCCCGCGGACGGGCCGGGCGCGCCGCTCTCCACCTCCACGCCAGGGAACTCCCTGGAGAGCGCCGCCCTGTCGGACGGGGAGAGGAGCGGCGTCCCGCGGATCGAGCGTCCATCGCTGCTCGAAGAGGGGCCGTCGATGAGGATGAGGCGCTTGAGCATGAGCGTGCGCTCTCCGGTCAGCCACCGGGATGGATCTCGACACAGCTGCCGCGCGCGGCTGCCGCGGACGAACCGGGATCGCAGGTGGGGAACCTATCGCCGCGGTCCTCACCGCACCATCGCGGAAATTCCGTAGAGCAACGTCGGGAAAGAAATGAGCGCGAGACGTGGGATCGCCGTAGCCGCGCCAGCCGCGGCCATCTCCCCTCGATGCTCCGCCGCGAGCCCCGGCGTCCGCTCCGCGGCCGCCCTGCCACGACGGCCGTACCTGGTCCGCCGGGGCTACGCGCGCGCCGGCCGGGGTCGCCCGGGCGTGGCCCACCGCCCCCGATACCCCATCTCCCGCTCACTGCCGTCTGCCCCCCTCTTGAGCACGAACACGTACGCCGAATTTACGAGGAGCATCACGCGGCTCACCGGCTTTTATTGCGTGCCGCAGCCCGATAAGCGAGTGTGGTGCCGATGCAGCTTGCGCAGCGCCTGGCCGGGCTTGAGCTGTCGGCCATCCCGGTGTGGGTCCTCGACGTGGACAGCTCGCGGGTCTGCTGGGTGAACGAGGCCGGCCTGGACCTGTGGCGGGCGCAGGATCGGGACGAGCTGTTCGCGCGCGATTTCTCGACGGTGCCGGCGCCGATCCGGACGCGCTTCCAGGCCCTCGCCGCGCAGGTGCGCGAGGGGGGCGTCGTGCGCGAGAGCTGGACGTTCTACCCGAGCGGGGTGCCGGTGACGGTGACGCTCCACTCCTCGAGCGTCGCGCTCGACGATGGGCGATTCGCGATCCTGAGCCAGGCGCTTCCCATGGCGGGAGCGCCTGAGCCGGAGCTCGTCCGAGGCATCGAGGCGCTGCGCCACACCTCCGTGATGATCGCGTTCGTCGACCCGAGCGGAGACCTCCTGATGCAGAACCCAGCGGCGCTGCGGGCGTTCGGCCGCACCGGGACGTGGAGCGCCTGGCTGGGTGAGCCCGGCGAGGCGGTCGCGATGCTCAGGGCGGCGCTCGACGGCGACATCGTGACGCGAGAGATGCTCGTCCGCACCGTGGATGGGGAGCGCCTGCACGCGATCGAGGGGAGAGCGGTGCGTGATCCCGTGACGGGCGCCCTGGGGGTCTTGTTCCACCACACGGACGAGACGGCGCGGATAGGCGCCGAGCGCTCCGCCGAGGAGCGCGGCCGCCTGCTGGACGAGCTGAACGCGACGCTGGCGCTCGTCGAGCAGCAGCGCGGTGAGATCCTCGCCCTCTCCGCGCCCATCCTGGACGTGGGCGAGCGCGCGCTGGCGCTGCCGATCATCGGGGCGCTCGACCGAGAGCGGAGCGCGGAGCTCGCGGCGCGGCTCCTGCCTGCGATCGCCGGCGGCGGGGTCGACCGCGTGATACTCGACATGACCGGCGCCGCGGCGCTCGACGACGCCGGCGCCAGGCACCTGATCGAGATGGTGCGCGCCATCCGGCTGCTCGGCGCGTCCGCCATGATCACGGGCATCCAGCCCGCGCTGGCCCGCGCCCTGGTGGCATCGGGCTTTGACGGGACGGGCATCACCCTGGTGGGCTCCATCGCCCAGGGCCTCTCGCGTTCAAGGAAGCGCTGAGCTGGAACCACCGTCGCGCTCCGGCCAGGCGTGGCAAAGCGAGCGGCTGGGGTCGGATCGCGACGGCGACGGCGTCATCCAGGATGGAGGCGAGCTGTTCGGCTCGGCCACGCGGCTGGGGAGCGGGGGGTTCGCGAAGAACGGCTTCGAGGCGCTGCGGGAGCTCGACGCGGACAACAACGGCGTCTTCGACAGGCAGGATCCGGCGTTCGCCAGGGTGCTCGTCTGGTCGGATAAGAACCTCGACCGGAACAGCGCGCCGAGCGAGATCACGCCCCTCGAGGCGCTCGGCGTGACGTCGATCGATCTCCGCGACTTCCGCGACATGCGCTGCGACGCGCGGGGCAATTGCGAGGGCGAGCGGAGCGCTTTCGCCTTCACGGACGCCGCGGGCACGGGGCGCCGGGGGACGGTGATCGACGTGTACATGTCTCGTCGATGAGCGCTGCGCGGTGTTCACCCGGGCAGCGAGCGACGAAAAGACGAAGTCGGCGCCTTCGCGATTGAACCACATCTCGCCGGGGTCCACAAGTCGTACCAAGGTACGGATGGTCGATCCCACTTCGTACCGCTAGCTTGCGCGCGGCACCTTCCACCGGAAAGGAGTATCGCCGATGAAGCGCAAGACGCCGCTCGTCCTCATGTCCCGCTTCACGCTCCTGGGCGCGAAGTCCGTGACCACGCTCAACGGGTGTACCCCCACACCGGCAGAGGATGACCACCTGGGGAGCGCCAGTTCTTGGCCGGGTCCCTGTGGCAGCGTCGCCAACGTCGAGCCGGGGTCGAACCTGGCCTACCTGAACGCCGGGGACGGATCGGCGGCCTGGACGCTCTACAGTGGGTGTCCTCACGGCGGCAGCTCCTCCTTCTGCGGCATCTACGACATTCTGACCAACACCTACTGCTCCTATTACGGGCATCTTGAAATATCCCTCCCGGTGACCCCGGCGGAGAACTCGGCCTGCCAGGCGGAGATCCTGAGCTGGGCACAGCAGAAGGGCGCGACCTGCCACGGAGGACAGGCGACTGGAAATGGCCCGCCGCCATCGAGGGCGGCATCGCGCTCCCGGGGGCGGCGCCGTCTCCGGCGAGGCGCGCGAGACGCTCGGCGAGCTGCGCGCGGCGGCCGTCGAGACGCTGAACGGGCTCGGTGGCGACCTCAGCCTCTGGGCAGCGTCACGGGTCGTCGCGCCGAGGAGACGTAGGTGTGAGGCTATCCATGTGCCTTTTGCAGCAGGATCCCCAGCTCCACCGCGGACCTCGCCCCCAGCTTGGCCATCACGCGCGCCCGGTGCTCCTTGACCGTCCGCTCGGTGATCCCGAGCGCCCCCGCGATCTGCTTGTTGAGCAGCCCCCGCGCGACGGCCTCGCAGACCTCGCGCTCTCGCGCGGAGAGGAGCGCCATCCGCGCCGCGAGGGTGGCAGGCTCGATGGCCGCGGATGGCGCCGTGCACCGGCTCGGCTCGGCCTCGCCGGGCGCCGTTCCGGCGGCGAGGAGACCGCGCCGGCGAGTCTCTTCCGGGCGCTCTCTGAACGCGCGCACGTACGCCGACTCGAAGACCTCGCGCCGGGCGAAGCCGGCGGCGCGCGCGACATGCAGCACGGCGAGGTGCGGTTCGGCGAGCAGCATCCGCTGCGCGCGGACAAGGCGCCGATCGCGAAGGAACGTCCCGAGCGAGGTCCCGCGGTGCGCGCGGAACGCCGCCTCGACCGAGCGGGCGCTCGTCCCGGCAACGGCGGCGAGATCGATCGCGCTGATCGGCCCGGCGGCGTGCGCGTCCACGTACTCTTCGACCCGCCGGAGCACCGTCCGGCTCGACGGCGGCGCGGGCCGCTCCAGCAGGTGAGCGAGGTTGTGAGGCTGCCCCATCAGCAGGGCGCGCGAGAGCGACTCGGTCAGCCCGGCGAACAGCTGGGGGTGATCGATGTCCGTGCCCGCGTTGATCTCGGCGGCCATGAAGCGGCAGAATCGCTCAACGTAGGATCCGCTTCCGGCGCGGGAGTCCAGCGAGAGCTGGAACTGGAAGTCCTCGCGGACGACCTCGCCGGTGATCGACTCGAGCTGAGCGCAGAGATAGCCTCGGTCGAAGCGCACCGTGATGACGTCCATCGCGCTGTCGTAGTTCACCTTCGAGCGGCCATGAGCCGAGAAGATGGCTGGGCCGCCGCCGTGTCCCAGGGTCGCGCTGTCGCGTCCCAGCGCCGCGCGTCCGCTGCCGCGGACGGGAATGACGAGCATCGGCGCGTCCACTTGGGCGTCCAGGTAGATCGCGTCGCTGGTATGGTCCTGGACGAAGAGGATGGGGCCGAAGTCCACGGCGTGGGCGCGCCACTCGAAACCGCGCGGGAGCGTGGGGTCAACTTCCCCGTAAAGCCCCTCCCATATGGATACGGCGGTGTGGTGGTCGCGGGTGTGGATCTCGAACCGGCGGGGCACGTCCTCGTGAGTCGCGCGGGGCATGGGGGGTTCGCCTCCAGGATCGATCGCGGATCGGACGGCATGAAACGTCAGCGCTGTCAGGAAAGCAAGCGCGCCCTAGCGACGCAATCGTGGGTCCTCTGGGTAGCAACGCATGTTGCGTTCGGAGCGGAGCGCTCCGCTTGTTGTGCCAGGGGCATGGGCACCTGGCTCCTCCTTGCGTTGAGCGTTTCAGCGGCCTGCGGATCCTCGAATCTCAGCGGTGAAGCGACAAGCGCTGCGGGCGCGGCGGGCGGTTCCAGCGGCGCGGGCATGACGGCCAGCTCCGGCGGCGCCGGCGGGCCGGGCGGCGCGGGCGCGGCGGACGGTTGCGGCAGCGCGGGCGGCGCGTGTACGCCACTGCGGGCCGGTCTGTCATTGCCAGGGCGGCGTGTGGTCCTGCACGACGCCGGCCGCGTGTCAGCCCCCCGTGTGCCCCACGGACAGCGAGGCGCTGCTCATGCTGGACGGCGCGGCGTGTCCGGAGCACGTCGGCCTCGAGCGCCCCAAGGCGCCCGGCTGCACCTCCGTGCGCTGCACGTGCGCGCTGAATCCGGAGACGGGAACGGCCTTGTGGCAATGCCTCACGTTCCCCTGCTGAATGAGCAGCGATGCCCCATGGAGTCATCGGCGGCTCAAGGAGCACGCGGATCGTCGCGAGCGCGTCCATCAACCCCTCGTTGCGGAGGACTCCATCCGTCTCCACCACGCAATAAAAAGCGCGCGCCGCATCGATAGCCGCTCCGATATCGCGCTCATGGTCGCGATGAGGCCGCGACCGCGAGCGCCGCCGGCGGGCCGTCACCCCCGTCGGAACGGCCGTCACGTCCCCTCGGGACGAGCCGTCACGTGCGCTCGGAATCGGCCGTCATGTCGGCCAGGAATACGTCCTCACGATATAGCGCCGTGGATCGGGATGAGGTTAGAGGGGTGGATCAGAGGGAGGACGCCGCTGAAGGCCCTGATGCGCCGCCTTTGATGGACGTCTCGGACGTATCGTGTTCCTGAAATCAGCGAGCTATTCTTCCTGAGCGCTCCGAGAGCTTCATCCAGTACCATTTTCCATACCTTCAATCATTTCATATATTCCTTGGCAACTTCCCATCGAAAGGAGTCACCCATGCCGTTGGATCGAGACCTTCTGAAGCGCGAAATCCTGCCGATTCCGGATCGTCCCTATGTCGGCCCGGTGATGTACAACGCCCAGGACCCAGCTTCCCACTTCCCTCCCATCGAGCCGATCAGACCGCCCTCGAAAGCCCCCAACGTGCTCCTCATCCTGCTCGACGATGTCGGCTTCGGCGCCGCGGAGCCCTTCGGGGGGGTCATTCATACCCCGACAGCCAAGCGGCTCGCCGAAGGCGGACTCAGATTCACCCGTTTCCACACGACAGCCCTGTGCAGCCCGACGCGCGCCGCCTTGCTGACTGGCCGCAACCCCCACTCCGTGGGCATGGGTTGCATCACCGAGCTGTATACCGGCGCGCCTGGCTACACCTCGATGATCCCCAACACCGCCGCCTCGATCGCCAAGATCCTCAGGTACAACGGCTACTCGACGGCTCACTTCGGCAAGTGCCACGAGGTGCCCGTCTGGGAGACCGGCCCATCGGGGCCCTTCGACCACTGGCCCACCTACATGGGCTTCGAGAAGTTCTATGGCTTCGTGGCAGGCGAAACCAACCAGTTCTACCCTACCCTCTACGATGGAACGACCTACATCGAAACGCCTCACGACGGGGACTACCACCTGACCACGGATCTGACAAACCAGACCATCAAGTGGATCGAGCAGCAGACGGCCATGGCGCCGGACAAGCCCTTCTTCATCTATTTCGCGCCCGGCGCGACCCATGCGCCCCACCAGATCCCGGACGACTGGCTTGACGAGTACAAGGACAACGAGGACTTCGCCAAGGGCTGGGACGAGCTGCGCGAGACGATTTGCAAGAAACAAAAATCCCTTGGCGTCATTCCAGAGGACGCGGAGGCGGCGGTCAACGAAGACGTTCCAAAGTGGGACGATGAAATGTTCGACGGCATGAGGGATTCCCTGCGCCGCGAGATGGAGCTCTACGCCTCTTTCCTCCAACAGACCGACGAGGAGGTCGGCAGGGTGATCAAGACGCTCGAGGACCTCCACCTCATGGATAACACGCTGATCATCTACATCCTCGGCGACAACGGCGCTTCCGCCGAAGGCACCTTCATGGGCACCTTCAACGAGATGATCGGCTTCAATGGCATCCAGAAATCGCTCGACGAGCAAAAGACGATCATCAAGGACAACATAGACAAGTTCGGCACCAAGGAAGCGTACAATCACTATGCCATCGGCTGGGCCCAGGCCATGTGCACGCCGTACAAGTGGACCAAGCAAGTCGCCAGCTTCTTCGGCGGCACGCGCAACGGCATGATCGTCCATTGGCCAGGCCACATCGACCGGGGCGACAGGGGGCTGCGCCACCAATTCACTTACGTGATCGATGTACTTCCGACGATCCTCGAAGCGGCCGGATTGCCGGAGCCGTTGAGCGTCGACGGAGTGCTGCAGATGCCCATCGAGGGTACGAGCTTCCTCCGGACGTTCAGGGAGCAGAATGCGCCCGAGTTCCGCACGACCCAGTACTTCGAGATGTTTGGCAACCGTGGCATCTACCATAACGGCTGGACCGCCGTCACCCTCCACTCGAAACCCTGGGACTGGGAATCCAACCCGGACTACGAGAAGGATACGTGGGAGCTCTACTACACGTACCCGTGGGGCGAGAAGTCGCCGCGTAAGGTGGACTGGACCCAGGCAAACAACCTCGCCCAAAGGGAGCCCGAAAGGCTAGCGCAGCTGAAGAACCTTTTTGAGATCACCGCGGCCCGATATAACGTCTTTCCCCTCAACGACGAAAAGACAGAGCGCCTAGAACAGTCGCCCCCTCCGGTCGACGCGAAGCAGAGGTACGTCGACGGCAGTTTCGTCTCCGACCCGTGCGTGATCAACAACTTCAACCGCTCATTCATGATCACGGCAAAGATCGAGGGCCCCCACGGGGAAGCGCCGAATGGCGTGATCCTCGCCCGGGGCAACGATTTCGGCGGCTTTGGCCTCTATGTCAAAAACGCAAGGCTTACTTACGTCTACAACTACCTTGGGCTCGAACGGTACTACGTCCAAGCCGAATCTCTGCTGCTGCCTCTGTCCGAAGCGTACGAGGTCCGCATGAAGTTTACCTACACAGGCACGGATACTGGCGAGGGCGGCAGGGTGGAGCTCCTCATCAAGTGGCCCAGGGAGAACGACTTCAAGACGCTCACGCTCGTCCCGTTCCCGGCCATCGGTGAGGACCCGCTCAACTATACACCGAAGGATATGCCGCCGGGCCATATCCTCAAGACCAATCCGATCATCTTCAACGTGGACGCCTTCCTGATGGTCGGCAAGAAGACCGGCGGCCCGTTGTGCCCCGACTTTGCGGGTAGCGGGAACAACCGCTTCCCCGGCAAGGTGCACTGGGCGGAGATCGAGCTAACGGGCGAACCCGCCATGGTGAGCCCCGAACACAGATTGCACGCACTGGAGGCGATCCAGTGACACGTTGACCCGGCCAAAGGGTACGCGGTTCTCCAGCTTGCGCCCGCGATCGTGCAGGCAGGTAGCGGCTACTGCACGACGACCTCCTGCGCGTCGGACATCGCTGCAGCGCGCCGGAGGTCGAGTCGGCTGTTCCCAGGTCCTGGTCTTGAATCTGTGTGACGTCATCGAGACAGCTGCGAAGCGGCTGCTCGACAACGTCGTCTAGATGACGGTCCACCCACTGCCGTCTTCTCGTCGCGTCCGACCCGGACCGCGGCTGGATACGGGATCTCCGTCGGGCCCCCCAAACGCCCTGGATAATTCAGCAGATCCGCCGGGTTAACCCGCATCGGGGCGGCCCCTGGGCCTTTCACTCTCTCCGGGTTTGGTCTAGGGTACGCCCCATGAAGCGCCTCGCATCGATTCTCTCCTTCTCCACGATGGTCTTGCTTCCAGCGGCGGCGTACGCCGCGGCGGAGAAGCTCCTTCTGATGGAGGTCGTCGTCTCTCCGACACAGGCCGAGTCCGTCGCCATCCGGAACCCCGGAGACACGCCGATCGTCCTGACCGATTACTATCTCGCCGATTACAATACTTACCACAACGTGGTCATCGCCGGGGCACCCGCCGGCACCAGCGACTTCATCGTGCGATTCCCCGCCGGTGCTGTCATCCAGCCGGGTGAGACCCAGTACGTGTCGATCGCCGGCGGCGAGTGCTTCCGGACCTCGTGCGGCGCGACGAGCGCGTTCACCGGGTACGGGGTCTATCCCACGTACGAGATCGCAACGGGCGACGCGACCACGACGAGCCCCGCTGTCCCTGACATGCTCGTACCGGTCATGAACGGGGTCGGCACCGCGTGGGGGTTCACCAACGGGGGCGAGCCGGTCATTCTGTTTTACTGGGATGGCATGACGAACCTCGTGACCGACGTCGATTACGTGTTTTATGGAACGGCGGGGACCCAGGCACCGGTGAACAAGACGGGCGTCACGGTCAACGACTCGACGTATCTGCCGGATACGGCGGACATTCCCGCGCTGCACGCGCCCCTGTCGATGAATGCGACAACGGTCAACACGTGTCGCGTGGACCTCGCGGAGACCGGCCAGGTCATGATGGACAGCAATGGCGTCAACGGCCGCGACGAGACCAGCGAGCCCTGGGCGACGACCTGGACCGCGTGCGCCGTGCCGAGCGCCGCCGACATCGACCTCGACACGGTCCTCAACAGCATGGATAACTGCCTCACGGTGTCCAACACCGCGCAGATCGACGCCGACGCCGACGGCGTCGGCGACGCCTGCGACAACTGCCCGATCGTGGCCAATATGGCGCAGTCGGATGTGGATGCGGACGGCGTCGGCGACGCCTGCGACAACTGCTCGACCGCACCGAACCCCGGCCAGGCGGACTCCAATGGCAATGGCATGGGCGACGCCTGCGACGCGTCCGGCGCGGGCGGCGGGGGTGGCATGGGTGGCGCCGGCGGCAACGGCGCAGGCGGCGATGGCACCGGCGGCGCAGGCGGCGATGGCACCGGCGGCACCGGCGACAATGGTAGCGGCGGCACCGTCGGCAATGGCAGCGGCGGCGCCGGCGGCAATGGCACCGTCGGCAATGGCAGCGGCGGCGCCGGCGGCAATGGCACCGGCGGCAATGGCACCGGCGGCACCGGCGGCGATGGCACCGGCGGTATGGGCACTGGCGGCGACACGACATCCGCGACAACGGCCGCCACGACCGGTACCGGCGGCGCGGGCGGCAGCGAGGATGACGGCGGCTGCGGCTGCCGCGTGACCGGCGGCGAGTCGCCGCGGGGCGCGTCGTACGCTTCGCTCTTCACGATCGCGGCGGCCGCGCTCGGCGTGCGGCGCCGGCGCTCGCGATCCCGGTAGAGTTGCCCCGGCAGCCGAGCTCGGATCGCACCCCGTCGGAAGGCATGGCCCTGACCCGGGCCCAGCGGTCAAGGGCCGCGCCTGGGGAGCTCGCCGTGGCACGGGGGATGCCGGTGCGGACGTACCGGGCGGGCCGGGACGGCGCGCTCGAGGTGGCGGGGGCACAGGCGGCTGCTCGCCTCGCGTTCGCGGGCCCGTCGGGATCTCACGAAGCCGACCGCGGCGGTGCTAGGGTGCGCCGCGTGCCGACGATCTTCACCAAGGGCGATCTCCTCAACACCCCGGATCTCCACGCGTACGCGCACGGCGTGAGCTGCGTGGGCACGATGGACACGGGGATCTCCGTGACCTTCAAGAAGCGCTGGCCGGGCCTGCTCCCGGCGTTCGAGCAGCGGAGCGCCGAGCGGAAGCTCCAGCTCGGGGAGGCCTTCGTCTGGAGCGAGGGCGGCGACACGGTGTACACCCTCGCGATCCAGGAGAACGCGACGAAGAGGCCCTCGCTCGCCGCGCTCGAGCGCTCGCTCGCCGCGATGGTGACGCACGCCGCCGGAGCGGGGATCGCGCGGATCGGCGTGCCGCGCGTGGGCGCCGGCAAGACCGGCCTCGAATGGCTGCGCGTCAAGAGCATCCTCGTCAAGGTCGCCACCGACAAGCCGGTCACGCTCGTGGTCTACGAGCAGTTCGTGCGCGCCCCGGGCGCCTGACGACACAGCGCCGCTCCCGGATCCCGGTGTTCGGCGTGCGATCGAGCGGGCCGGTCACGGGATGGGCTTGGCTTTGTCCCGCAGGTAGAGGGCCTCCACCTGCTGCCGGGCCCACGGGGTCCGTCGCAGGAAGTGAAGGCTCGATTTGATGCTGGGATCGTACTTGAAGCAGCGAATGTCGATCATGCGCCCGAGCTGCTCCCAGCCATGCTGCGCGACCAGGTGCTCGAGGATCATCTGGAGCGTGACACCGTGAAGAGGATTGCCGGGCTGGGGCTGAGTCATACCGATGCTCGGGGGGCGATCGCCCCGGAGGTCCAGCGTGAGCCCGCGGTGTAGCACGTCGCGCGGCGGCCGCCGCCCCCACGCCGCCCGCGCGCGGCCGACGGCTGGTCGATGAAAAATCTTACTTCTTCAGCCAGGTCTGGGTCCTGCCGAGGAGGGAGATGCCCAGGAAGCCGCGCACCTTGAGCTTCTTGCCGCCCTCGATCGCCTCGAGCTTGCAGCTATAGGTCTCGCCGTTGTTCGGATCCAGGATCGTACCGTCGTCGTACTCGTCGTCATCGCGGACCATGTTCCTGATGATGACGAGCCCCACGATGGGCTTGTTCTTGTCGGCCCCCTCACAGGCGGTGCAGATCTTCGGCTTCCCCTTCTCGTCGAGCGGCTGCTTCAGGCTCACGATCTTGCCGAAGATCTTCCCGCCCCTCTCGTAAATCTCGACCACCGACTGCTCGACCCCCTGCTCATCGATCGTCCGCCACTGGCCGGTCACAGGGAGAGGATCCGCGAGCGCGAGCGAGGTGGCGAGGGAGCAGCCCAGGGCGGCAAAAAGACCCAAGAACCTCTTCATGTCGTCACAACTCCTTTCATCGGTCGGCGAAGCCACGGCGTTCGGCCCTGGCGTGGTGCTTGATTCGCATGTCGGTGCGCGCCGCTGAGCGCGACATGCCTCGGAGGGCGGACGGGGCGCCGCGCCGTTTGTTCATCGGGCCGGAGGGAGCGGCGGCGGGAGGCAGGGCTCCGGTCAAAGGGGGAGCCGAACGGTCGACACGGCTCCTCTCGCAGCAGCCCCGCGGCGCGGTGGACGTCATTTTTCCCTCCGAGGGTACCGAGCGGGTTCGTGGAGCGCAACGGCGCCGTGCGGCGGCGCGCCGGGGCGCTTGGTGGCCAGAGAACGGTTGATTCCACGGGGCTGGATCCCGCCGCGGCCGAGCCACCCACGGCCTGCGCCTCGGCCGCGCGCGTCCGTCCGTGCTGGGCCGGTGTGATCCCGCCGGCAGAGGCGGTCATGTAAGGTTCTCTATGTCAACCAGCGCGCGCAGCGTGGCCGTACGGTCGGACCGGCGCCCGAAGCCCGCCAGAGCAGCATGCCCCGCGTGTCGCCGCGTCACGCGCCGAGCGTGGATGGCTCGTAGCGCGTCACCCAGGTCTTGATTTGCAGCTCGCAGAAGATCAGGCGAGGCGCAATGAAGCCTGCCTGGGTGAGGAGCGCGAAGACCTCGGCGTCCGAGGCCGGCATCTTCAACGACGCCATGGCCTTCCGTCGTTGCTCCGCCGCCTCGGGCGGCCGCCCCTCCGCGAGGGCCCGCCGGTCCTCGACGGCGCTCAGCAGCGGATCGTCTCCAGTCCGACAGCCGATCACGAACGGCGCCCCCGGCTTCAGGCGCCCGGCGACCTCCCGCAGGAGCTCGAGGCGCGCCTCGTCGCCCGGGACGTGGTGCAGGACGCCGATCATCTGGGCGCCGTCGAACAAGGGCCCGTGCGCGAGATCGCGCAGCTCGCAGGCATGCAGGCTCGTCCGCTCGAGGAGGCCTTCCGCCGCGAGCTTCTCTCTCGCGACGGCGACCATCTCCGGCGCGGGGTCGACGCCCGTGAAACGAACGCCGGCCCCCGCATAACGCGCGAGCGGCTTCACCTCGCTCCCGGTCCCGACGCCGACGATCAGCAGCGACGCGGCCTCCTCGTCGGGGAGCGCAGCGGCGATCACCTCGGCGATGACCTGCTGCATGACGCCATAAGCCGGCCAGAAGCGGCGCACCTGGTCGTCGTAGCTCAACGCTCGCTCGCGCCCGAAGTTCGCTGCGTGTTTCCCGTGCTCGTCCGTCTTCATCACGCCTTCTCCTCGGCGGACGGGTCGCCCGGGCCGCCTTCAGCAGAGGAGTATCACCCCTCTTGCGGCCTCGACAGGGCGGGGGTTTCGATCCGATTGGCGGGGATTTCTGTCGCGACCCCAGCGGCTCTGAGCACCCCGTGCCGGCACGAACGCCGTCGCTCCAAGGGGATGAGGTGGACGAGGTGGCGGCCCGGGTCGTCCACGAGACGATCGGTCGCCTGCGCGGGCCACCGGTGACACCGGAAGGGTGAGCCGCGCGACGCGAGAGCGCTGGCCGCTCCGCGCGCTCGCTCCTACCAGCCCGAGCCCGTCACGCCCGTCGCCAGGAGCTCCTCGACGGAGTACCAGCCGTCGATGTCGAGCGGCGGCGCCGGGGCGCGCGGCTCGCGGATCTACGGCGTCCTCGCGCACCGGGCCACGACGCCGCGGGCGCGGAACGCCGGGTCGAAGTCGACGCGGAAGGACGAGACCAGCTCCGACGCACCGACGTAGAAGCCCCCGCCCCGGATCACCCGGTCCGAGGAGGGGGTTAGATTTGCACAATCATTGCACGATGGGTCGTACGGGTTCTCGTACCAATCCAGGACCCACTCCTACAGGCTCCCGCCCAGGTCCGCCTGACCCCACTTTCCATCGCCCTTCGGCGACTTCGACCCGACCGCCAGAACATCGCTGAACGCGCACGAAACGTCGGGCCCGCAGCCATACACCGCGTACGTGCTGTCGATCGTCGTCGAGCTCGGCGGCATCGACCACGGATATACCCGCTGCCCGTCCGCTCCGCCGCCTCCCGCCGCCGCGTAGTTCCACTCCGCCTCCGTCGGCAGCCGGCCTCCGTCCCACGCGCAGAACGCGAACGCGACGTACCAGTCCAGGCAGTTCATCGGAAGGTGCTCGTTCGCGCCGGAGCCATCCGTCCATGTCTGGTAGGTCGACTCGCACTTCACCGCGGTCTTCAATGCCGCTGCGCCGGCGGGCAGGCTGCTGTCCCACGCCGCGTTCCACCCGCTCCCCGGGATCTTCGGGTGCGCTCCTGCTCCTGCCCTGGGCTCGCTCCCGGGATAGGCCTCCACGAACTTCCGGAACCGTCCCACGGTCACCTCGTACCTGTCCAGCAGGAAGCCGCTCACCGTCGCCGGATACGCCGGGTCGTTGCTCCGGTTGAACGTTCCCGCAGGTATCGCCGCACCCGTCGCGCAGCAGCTCTCGTTGCGCCCAGGACCGCACGTCTCCGTCAGCCCGACACAGCTCCGCGGCACGCACATCCCTCGGTCGCACGCTGGCGCTGCCGCTCCACACGGCGCCGCATCCTCCCATTCCCCGCGCTCATCGCAGCGCTGCGGCCGGTTGTCGGTCGCCGTACACCGCACCTGCTCCGGCCCGCACTCCCCGCGGCACTTCCCCTCCACGCACGCCTGGTCCACGCACTCCTTTCCCCCGGGCGTACACTCCACCTCCACGCCCCCGCCGTCTCCGCCGTCTCCGCCGTCTCCGCCGTCTCCGCCGCTCCCGCCGCTGCCGCCGCTTCCGCCGCTCCCGCCGTCTCCGCCGCTCCCGCCGTCTCCGCCGCTCCCGCCGTCTCCGCCGCTCCCGCGCCGCCTGCCTCGCCGCCTGCGCCTGCGGCTCCTCCGCTCCCGCCGCTGCCCGCCGCCACCACGGAGTAGCTGGGCTCCAGCCCCGCCAACCACCCGCACCCGCCCGCCGTGAGCGCCCACCCGGCCCACAGCCATCTCGCGCCCTTCCGCTTCGCCATGCTCAGTCCTACTGCCGCACCGCTCCCCCTGTCCACCGGCGCGCGCCTTCCGCCTCGTGCTCGGCCACGCCGCCAAGGATTCGGATGCTCTCCTGTAAACGTCCGGGCACACGTCGTGTCATTTCGGATGCCCTCCTGTAAACGTCCGGGCACACGCAGTGTCATTTCGGATGCTCCCCTGTAAACATCCGGGCACACGTCGTGTCACTCCGTCCGGTGCCGAAACGCCGCGCCCATGACAGGCGTGCGGGGCTTCGCGCGCGCCTTGGTTCCGGGCGTCCTCCCGGCGTCCCCGATCCCTGGCGGGATTTCTGCCACGCGACGCTAGAGCGACAAACGGGTTGAAACCACGAGAAAAAGCAGGAATTTCACAGGGAGGCGGGGAGGCGGGGAGCGAGAGACGGCAAGAGGGAGAAAATCATTCTTTTCTTCCTCCCCGCCTCCCTGTGAAAATTCTCCGGGTTTCAACGTGATCGTTGTTCTAGCCGAGCGCCCCCGAGGCGGCCGCCGGGCGGAGGCCCTCGATCAGGGCCGCGCGATGGCGTGGCGCGCCGCGGACAGGCGCAGCGCCTCGCCCTCGTCCGCGAGCGACGCCGCAGCCATAGCGGCGTGACCCAGCCGCAGGAGCGCGTAGGCGAGACGAGCTCGCCCGAGGCGGACCTGCGCTGCTCGTGGGGATCCATCCTGCCATCTTCACCGCTCGACCCCCGATCCGAAGTGGCTCTATGTCGCTGTCATTCGCACCACCACGACGGCCGCGGTCCAGCGCTCCGATGCGCCGCGCGGGTGCTCGCCCCTTTCCCCGACGCCGCTCGCTATCTCGGCGAAGGACGTATCACGCTTGAGATAATCGAGCGACGCTGTGTTGTTCGTCGTCGCGATCGCCACGAAGCGATCCACCCCGAGCGATTGTCCCGCCGAGAGCGTCGCGCACATCGGATCCCCGAGGACGCCGGAGGAAGACCAGAAGGTCTTCCGGCTCTTCCTCGCGATGGGGTAGCGACTCGCGTGGATGTTCACCCGCCCCTCGCTGTCGCAATTGACGAGCGTGAGCCACAGGTCAATGTCCGATGTATTCTCGATCTGGATACAGTAGCAGTCCCCGAGCGCGATCCACCTGTCGTTCACCGCGTCGAAGCGCCCCGCCTTCACCTCGTAATTGGGCTGTTTGGCCGGCTGCAGCTCCGGCAGCGGCGGATTGTGGACCAGCTCCGGTGGCAGCACTCCGCGCTGCTCGTTGCAATCGAGGAGCCTCATCTCGAGGCAATCGGCCAGATCGGTGCAGTTGCGCGCGATTCGCAGGGGCGCGGCGTACAGGTAATAGTGCTCCACCAGAGCGACCGCGATGTCCGCGGCGCCGGCCGCCGGCGCGGTGTTCGCCAGGAAGGGCAGCGTGGGCACGGGCGGCCCGGGCTCCTCCCCGGTCCCGTAGATGTCGTCGGTGATCGCCCACGCCTTGTCGGAGCGCTGCACCAGCGTGATCTGGCCCTTGTTCCCCGCCTTCGCGATCTCCAGGAACGGCGAGGCGGCGAGCCGGTTCGCCATCGCTTCGTCGTATGGTGCGAGCGCCACCACGAGCTTCGCTCCCACTCCGGGCCGGATCAATCGACCGCGCAAGACCGCGCTCGGAGGCGACGAAGGCGGTGGCATCGCAGGATCGGCCTTCGCATCCGACGTCGCGCGGCCGGTCGAAATCACGCGAACGAGGCCGATTCGCTCTCTCAGATCCTCCGGCGTGCCGACCGGCGGGAATACGGCCGCCGCCCCTGGCGACCCCAGCTCTGGATAGAGCGCCACGACCGCGCCCTCGGTCACGCCCACCAGGGATCCCGCGTTGAGTCGATAGGTCGCGCTCGCCGCGTCGAAGGTCACGGAATAGCCGATGTCGCCCGCCTCCGGCGGCCCGCCGAACACCCGTCTCACCGGGTTGCTCGAGAGCCACGGGTGCTGGTACGCGTTCATCGCCTCCACCCTGGCGGCCACCGTGCGCCAGATCTGGCCCCAGCGCAGCTCCGACAGCGTGGTATCCTCGAGCGCGCTCAGCTGCTCGACGAGCGCCCGCGTGAGCAGGCCATGCGTCTTTTGCTGCCGGCCCGGCGCGGGAGGCCCACCGCCGCTGCCGTCCGACTCGCGGGCCCGCTCGTCGTCGAGGCAGGCCGCTACCACCATGAAATCACCCGAACCGACGCCCAGCCTCCTCGCTGCACCTCGCTCCCCCGTCGCCGGAGGCGGCGCGATCTCGGGCCGAAGCACGATCGGCCGCGGCGACTTCACGTACCGCGGGCGTGCCCCCTTCTCCGGCGCGGCGCGCGTCGCCCCCGCGGAGAAGCAGCAATCGAGCACCACCGTCACGGCCGGCGTTCGCTCCGCGATCTTCCCGAGCAGCCTGTTCAGCTCCCAATCGAAGACGAGCCTCTCCCCCTCCGCCACATTGCTGTCCGTCGCCAGCAGCGCCTCGCGATAGTAGCGACCGTTGTCCCTCGGATCGATCACCTCGCTCCGCGTGCCGTGACCGGAGTGATAGATGAACACCCGGTCGCCCGGCTTCACCTCATCGCCGAGCGCGGTGAGCGCCGCGATCAGGTTCGCCCGGGTCGGCCTCTGCGTCGGCACCGTCGTCGGCCGTGGCGGGCCGCCGCGCAGAGGGGCGGCGAACCGCTTTATCCGGTCCGCCGGAACGCCCAGCCGATTCAGCAGCAACTCCTGGATCTCGTCGATGTCATTGACGCAGCCGCGGAGCGGGTAGACTCCGCCGGAGTAAACGTCGATACCGATCAGCACGACGTGGTAGCTCGCCGCGGCGCGTTCCACGGGCGAAGAGGACGGGATCTCAGGCTGCCTCGTTCCCCTGGGAGCGCGGGGAGCAGCTGGCTTGGTCTTCCTGGATTTCATGGCGAGCCTTCACGGTCGGAGACTGCTGAGCATCAATCCGCCGCGCGCGACGGTCGCGCGCGGCGGACGCCTGTGGCCCTAGCGCTCGGCGCGGCTCAGCGCTAGGGCTTCGGGTATTCGCGCGCGACGAAGGCGTAGTCTGTCTCGCTGATCGTCTCTCCGCCGAGGATCGGTATGCCGCTCTTCGTGCACTCGCCAGGGATCTGGTAGGCCATGATCGATTCCTGGTCGGGCATGGTCGTGCCGAAGAACGAGCTCTCCTCGAGCGGCGTCAGCACCTGGAAGATCACGTCTTCTCGGCTCCAGCCCTGGGTCCGCATGAAGTAGTCGACCGTCTTCTCGAAATCGAGGAGCTCGACGAGCTGCGCGCGGAGGTGCTCGTGCGGAAACCCCAGCGTGTGGCCGAACTCATGAGGAACGACGCGTCTGAACTCGGACTCCGGCGTGCGCAGCGTGAACCCTTGGAGGTTCATCGTCGGCTGACCCGGGTGGTTGAGGATATCGATGCCGAGCCACGACCAGTAGCCGCCTGCGCCACGCGCGATGCGGACGTTCGCGCTCTCCGCGAAGGACTGCGTCTCGACGAACTCGATATTGCCAGTCTTGTTCCACATGTTCGCGTACGCGAGGATTTTGCGCCGCAGCGCGGGCTCCGGATTGTCGAGGAACCCGACGGTGAGCCTCACCCCCCTCTTCGGCCACCGCAGCCTGATGACGAGCGCGAGCTTGCCTTGCTCGGTGAGATCGATGTCTTCGGGATCGAAGCCCGGCGGCAGGTTGTCCGGGCGAATGGCCTTCGCCTGCGCGGCCAGCTCCTTCCATTTTTCCGGCGGCGGCAGCTTGGGAATGCAGACCGGCACCTGACTTGCGAGCGTATTTCTCATGGCGACCCTCCCACATGACCCTGCGTGGCTACTTTTTTCTTAAGGCGAGCTGACCGCAAAGCACAGCTCCCCGGCGCTCACCGTCGCGGTGCCGACGCTCTCCGGCACCGCGCTCCGCTCCCGGAGAGCCGATCAAGGCGCAAAGATGACTTCGAGAGAGAGCGGCGGCTAACCGGACGGCTGCCGGCGACGCGTTGGGCCACGCCGGAGAGCCGCTCGGCTGTGACTCACTCGGAACAGCATGGGATTCATTGAGACGTCATCGGCGCCCGCCTCGCCGTCGCAGGAATCGTGGCGCGATCTCCGGCACCCGGCGCTAGCCAAACGCCCCCGGGGCGGCCGCGGGGCGGAGGCCCTCGATCAGGGCCGCGCGATAGCGGTGTCGCGCCGCGGAGAGGCGCAGCGCCTCGCCCTCGTCCGCGAGCGACGCCGCGGCCATCGCGGCGTGACCCAGACGCAGGAGCGTGTAGGCGAGGAGATACGCAGGCAGGCGCCGCTCGGGATCATCGCCGGAGCGGCGCCGATACCGCTCCAGGAAGGCGCGCCGGGCGCCTCGCGACATCCGCCACTCGACGATGGCGCCGGCGAGATCCCAGGCGATGTCCGTGGGGCCAGGGAGGAAGTGATCGTCGCCGTGCCCGCAGGCGTCCACCTTGACCAGCTCGCCCGCGGCGGACCTGCGCCACTCGTGGGGATCCATCCTGCCATCGACGATCACCGGATGCGCGAGCTCCAGGTGGAGCTCACCCGGGAGCTCTCTCCGCATCTCCAGCGAGAAATTGGTGCGTGCCATCGCAATGAGCTCGTCGGCCGCAGGGCTCGGCTCAGGGAAGGCCGAGGCGCGAAAGGCGCAGTAGTCGGCGAGGCGCTCGAGCTCCGCGGCGGACAGGTCATCGGCCTGGAGCGGCCGCCCAGGGAGCCATGGATACGAGAGAAAGCCCTCGCCCTCGTCGCGCGGCTCCGGCCCGAAGCCGGCCCGGAAGACGCCGTGTGCCCGCTCCAGACACTCCGCCCCGTAGCGGCCCATCCCTTCGAACTTCAGAATCCGGCGCTCGTCCCGGGAGAGGTATTTGAGGCGCTCCATGGACGTCCAGGAGGGCGGCCAGCGCGATTCGTCCTCATAATAGCAGCGGCGGCGCCACGCCCCGGCGCCGATGGGCTCGCCCGCGCCGCCGGGGAGCCGCGCCCCGCCCTCGGCGCGCTCCGAGCGGAAGGACCGCCAGCGGCGGGCACCGTCCGGCGCGACGAGCGCGTCGGGGTCGGGCGCGCGGGAGCCGAGGAAAACGATGCTGGCGCGCGGGACGCCCGCGCGGACCAGGGCGTCGCCGGCGGCGAGGAACGAGGAGCCGCTGAGGCCCGGCCCCTCGTCGGCGACCCAGAACCGCGCTCCCTCGGCGATGCCGTCCTCGACCCAGCGGATCTGCCCGGCGTCGAGCTCGACGCGGCGGTCGTAGGGGTGACCTGATGGGCGCACGGTGGTGCGGCCGGCCCGGATCCCTTGTTCGCGGAGCGCCGCGGCCGTCACCGCGCTCAGCGTCGTGCCGATGCTGCGGATACCGACGACCCGGACCGGCGCCGGCGGGGACGCGAGCCGCTCGGCCAGCCGGGCGAAATCGAGCGGGTGGAGCGCGTAGAACGAGAACCCCTCGGGCGGCGACGTCGAGACGATCGCCGGGACCTCGACGGCCGTGAGGGCCTCGGGCGTGGCCAGGCGTCTGGCCGCCCGTGGCCCGACGTCTGGCTGTCCGTGGCCAGCTGGCTGGCCGCCCGCGACCGCGAGCGCGCCCGCGCCGTCGCCGCGGATCAGCGCGGCGGCGAGATCGTCGGTGAGCTGCGCCAGCGCCGAGGCGCTCTCCGCGCCGGTGTCGGCGAGGAGGGACTCGAGCTCGCCTGCGCGGATCAAGGCGCCGAGCACGAGGTCGCGAGGGCGCTCCGCGCCTCCGGGGCCGGCGATCGCCCGGAGGTCGGCCGCCAGCTCGTCGACGAGCCGCCGCCCCGGGACGTCGCGGCGGCCGCTGCGGAACACGTACATGCGGTATCCGGAGCTGTCGTCCATGGCGGGCTCCGCGCCTCACCGCTGCGCGACGCGCGACCCGCGCCGCTCGCGGGCCTCCCCAGCGGTAACGTCATGGAACCGGCTCGTCAAGCCATCGGCCTCGTGCGTGGAGGGGAGCGACGGGCCTGACTCGGTCGTGGCTGGGGGCGGCAGCGCGAGCGGCGCCGGCGCCATCGCCGTCGATACCTTCGCTCAGCGCGGGCCGCCGGCCGCGAACGCAAAATCGATGTGCACGTGCTCGTCGTGCCGCCACCACACCGGGCCGCGGGGGATCGCCCCTGCGAGCGAGCCCAGCTTGCGGCCCGCGGGGCTCGCGAGCAGCAGCGGCACGTACTCCGGCGCGAGGATGATCCGCTGGATCCGGAGCTTCCTTGGCCTGGCTTTCTCTTCCAGCGCCGACAGGAGCCGCGCGAGATCGTCGAAATCGATCGTCAGCTCGCCCGACCGGCCCTGCGCGTCGAGCTCGAGGCCATAACCGAGCTTGTTCCAGGGATAGGTCGACACCTCCGCGGGCTGCCCCGCGCCGTCGCGCAGCGGGACGAAGATATCGACGCTGAGCCCGTTCTGGTGCGTGCGGTGAGGCCAGAACGGGCCGCCATCGCGGTGGCCCGTCTCCCCCACGACGAAGCGCCGCCCTGGCCTGGCGGCCGCGCACGCGGCGAACGCCTCTTCCAGCGCGTCGCGAACCGCGCCGTGCACGTACTGGCGTCCGAGGCTGGCGCCCAGGTAGGAGTAGGTCACATGACCGGGCCCCGAGGGGCGGAGCGGGCGGCCGTGCAGCAGCCGGCCGCGCGCGGGGCTGCCGACGCTCTCGGACGGCGCCTCGCCGTCGAGCCAGACGCGGCCGTGCGCCACGACGAGGGGCGCGACGAGCAGGAGACCTGCGGCGGCCGCGAGTCGCTTCCACGCCCGGCGGGGCGCGCTCGTCGCTCGCGGAGCCACGGCGGGCGGCGCGCGCCGAAGGACCTGGAGGAGCTTCACCCCGTTCGGCTTCCTGGACGATCGATCACGTCGTTCAAGCGAGAAACGAACCATCGAGCGCGCCAAGAGGAGTTCCAACTCCTGGCGTTCTGGCGCCTCGGCACCTCACCATTCAGCGTCTTTCAGGCAGCTTCAACCGATTTGTGGGATCGGAGATCATCGCGCCCAAAGAGACGCGACCGGCCGACCGCGCGCCCCCGCCCTGTGCAAGACTGCGCGCCGATGCCGTACGACCATCTCCTCGGGCGCGTGGTGACCCTGCCGGTGCGGCGCTTCGGCCCGCCGGGCGCCTTCCTCTCGGCCGATCCAGACGACCTGCGCCCGGACGCGCCGGTGCTCCTCTTGCCGCGCAGCGAGGTGCCCGAGGGCGCCAGGGAGGGGGACGAGCTCGAGGTCTTCGTGTACCTCGACTCGGAGGATCGCCCCATCGCCACCACGCGCCGGCCGAAGGTCACGCTCGGCGAGGTCGCCTTCCTGGCGGTCACCGACGTCGCGCCCTTCGGCGCTTTCGTCGACTGGGGCCTGCCCAAGGAGCTGCTCGTCCCCCGCGCGGAGCAGACCCGCGACCCGCAGGTCGGCCAGCGGCACCCGGTGGGGCTGCTCGTGGACAGGACCGGGCGCCTCGCGGGGACGATGCGCGTGAGCGAGATGCTGCGCGACCAGGGCGAGTTCGATCTCGACGAGTGGGTCGAGGGGGAGGCGTGGCGCAACGAGCCGGGGATCGGCCTCTTCGTCATCGTCGAGCGCAGGTTCGTCGGCCTGCTCCCCGCCGACGAGCCGCACGCGCTCTCCCGCGGCCAGGCGGCGCGGTTCCGCGTGGCGAGCGTGCTGCCCGACGGGAGGATCGATCTCTCGCTCCGCGGTCACGCGCACGAGGAGGTCGAGAGCGACGCGCAGGAGATCCTCGCGCGGCTCTCGCGCCCGGGCGCGCCGAGGGTCGGCGATCGCTCGAGCCCCGAGGAGATCCGGGCCCTCTTCGGCCTGAGCAAGAAGGCGTTCAAGCGGGCCGTCGGCCGCCTGCTGAAGGAGCGCGCGGTGGCGATCGACGGCGAGGGGTTTCTCGTCAAGAGCGCGCGCTGAGCCGGTCCGAAGGCGGAAGCGGAATGAAGGCGCGGCGCCCCGCGGCGGACGCCGTGTCCGGAGCGCCGCGCGGGCGACGCTACCTGTCCCTCGCGCACCGGGCGCCGATGCCGTAGTAGCGCTCGGCGGGTTTGCTTGGAAGGCGCTCGGACGCCATCAGGCGGTCCGGATCGTCCTCGAACGACCCGCCGTGGATGACGCGATCGGCGGTATCGGTCAGGTTCGCGCAGTCGTCGCAGCGATCGAGGCCCCCGCTCGAGATCGCATAGCTGTTGCTGTACCCGTCCAGCGTCCACTCCCACAGGCTCCCCGCCAGGTCCGCCTGCCCCCACCGTCCGTCTCCTCCCTCGCTCGATGCCGCTCCGACCGTCAGGATGTCGCCTATCGTGCACGGGCCGCCTGACGATTCCGTGACCCCGTAGCAGCCGAAGACCGCGTGGTTATCGACGAACGTGTCGCCCCAGGGATACGCTCGCTCCTCGTCGCCGCCGGCCGCTGCGTAGTGCCATTCGGCCTCGGTTGGCAGGCGCCCGCCGTCCCACGCACAGAAGGCCATCGCCTCGTGCCATGTGATGCAGTTCATGGGGCGGCGCTCGTCGTCGTCCGAGCCGGCGCTGTCGGTCCACGTCGAGCAGGGGTCCCCGATAGCACTGCAGGTGTCGACGCCCGGAGGGGTGCACTTCTTCAGCTCCGCCATCAGCGTCGCCTTGTTCGGCTGGAGGTACTGCTTGAAGCTGGTCTGCCATCCGCTGCCAGCCAGCGCCGGGTGCCGTCCGGCGTTCACCGCGGGAGGGCTCTCCTGCGTTCCTTTCCCCGCCTCGACGAACTCGCGGAACCGGCCGACCGTGATCTCGTAGGTATCCAGCCAGAAGTCGTTGACGGACGCCTGCTTCTGCGCGCTGGAGCCCGTCGCCTCGACATGGTTCCTCGTGTAGCGCCGCGTGTGCGCGCCGCCGTACACCAGCCGGCTGTCGCAGCAGCTGATCTGGTCCGGTCCGCACCGCGTCTCCAGGTCCCGGCAGCTCGGGGCCGATGCGACCGGACCGCCCCCGGCCCCCGCGCCGCCGCTCCCGGTCGCCGCGCCCTCTCCGCCGCCCCCGGTCGCCGCGCCCTCTCCGCCGCTCCCGGTCGCCGCGCCCTCTCCGCCGCTCCCGGTCGCCGCGCCCTCTCCGCCGCCCCCGGTCGCCGCGCCCTCTCCGCCGCCCCCGGCCGCCGTCTCACCGCCGCTCCCGGCCGCCGTCTCACCGCCGCTCCCGGCCGCCGTCTCACCGCCGCTCCCGGCCGCCGTCTCACCGCCGCTCCCGGCCGCCGCGCCCTCTCCGCCGCCGCGCGAGTATCGTCCCCAGTCCGCGCCGATGAGGTCCGAGCATCCGGCGGCGACGAGCGCTCCCACCCCGCCGATCCAACCAGCTTTCGCCCAGGTTCCACCCATGACCCGACAGCGTCTCCCTCTTCGATCACCGCTGTCAAGCCGCTCCCGGCCGGCCGGCTGCATCGAGGCCTCGCCTCTCCGCAGCTCGGCGGCCGCGACGCGGGGGTTACTCGAGCAGGCTGCGCAGCATCCAGGCGGTCTTCTCGTGGACCTGCAGGCGCTGGGTGATCAGATCGCAGGTGGGCTGATCGTTGGCGTTCTCGGCCACGGGGAAGAGCTCACGCGCCGTGCGCGCGACCGTCTCGTGGCCCTCGACGAGGCGCTTGATCATGTCCGTGGCCTTGGGGACGCCGTCGTCCTCCTTGATGGTCGAGAGCGCGACGAACTGCTTGTAGGTCCCCGGCGCGGGGAGGCCGAGGGCCCGGATGCGCTCGGCGACCAGGTCCACGGCGAGCGCCAGCTCGTTGTACTGCTGCTCGAACATGAGGTGGAGCGTCTGGAACATGGGCCCCGTGACGTTCCAGTGGAAATTGTGGGTCTTCAGATAGAGCGTGTACGTGTCAGCGAGGACGCGTCCCAGCCCCGCGCCGATCAGCTCGCGGTTCTTGGCGTCGATTCCGATATTGATCTCCATAGGACTCCTCTCGTGTCGTGTGCTCTCAGGCTTCGCCGATGCTGCGCATCGACATCACTTCGATCGGGCGCAGGCCGAGCAGCGCATAGGCCTGCTCCCAGCGCTGGTCCGCCGCCACGTCGAACAGGATCCCCTCGTCGAGGGCCACGGGCAGCCACGCGCCCGCGGCGATCTCTCGCTCGAGCTGGCCGGGCCCCCAGCCGCTGTAGCCGAGGAGCACCGTCCTGCGCCGCGGGTCCGCGGCGGCCGTGCCGCGCACCGCGTCGGCCGCGAGCGTGTCGAACGCGCTCCGGGACGACGTGACACGCACCCGGGAGCCCACCGGGATCACCCCCGTCTCCTCGGCCCCGAGCGCCGGATCGAGGCACAGGATCCACCCCGAGCTCGGCTGGACCGGCCCGCCGAGGTAAACCGGCGCCGGGTTCTTCAGGTCGTTGCCATAACCCGCGAACGACAGGAGCTCCCCCAGCGTCATCGGCGCCGGCCTGTTCACCACGAACCCCAGCGCCCCGCCCTCGCTGTGCACCGCGAGGAGCACGACCGTCCGGTCGAAGTTCGGATCGCCGAGCGGCGGCGACGCGATGAGGAACCCTGGGGCCAGCACGCTCGCTTCGCTGTTCATCGGCGATCCTCCCTCGCAACGGTCAACCGGTCACTGCGTCCCGCACGAACCCGTCCGCCGCGGCGGGGGCCGGACGGGGGGTCGCCCCCACCTTACTCCGGTGGGCCGTGACAGGCGATTGGGATCTCCCTCCAGCGCCGGCGCGGCGGGTATAGTGGAGCCATGTACACCGTCGGCGTCCGCGATCACATCATGGTGGCCCACAGCCTCAAGGGCGTGCAGTTCGGCCCTGCGCAGCGCCTGCACGGCGCGACGTACACGGTCAGCGTGGAGGTGGAGCGCGAGGAGCTCTCGCCCCTCGGCCAGGTGGTCGAGACGAGCGCGCTGCGGGACAGCCTGCGCGCCGTGCTCGCCGAGATCGACTACCGGAACCTCGACGAGCACCCCGCGTTCGAGGGCAAGCGCTCGACGCCGGAGCTCATCGCGCGCTACATCCACCGCGAGCTCGGCCGCAAGCTCCCGGTGAGCGCCGGCAGCGCCCTCACGATCACGCTGAACGAGTCCCCCCTCGTCTGGGTGCGCTACCGCGCGCCGCTCCGGGGCGCCTCGGTCATGCCGACCGAGCTGGCCTGATCGCCGGCCATCTCCGCTTGGCACGCGGCCCTGCCCGCGGCAAAAGAGCGCGCCGATGACCGAGCCGGTCCGCACAGCGCCGATCGTCCTGAGCTTCCAGGGCGGCACCCTCCGCATCGAAGGCCTCGCCCCGCGCCCGGCGCTCGCTGCGGCGCCCGCCCTCGACAGCAGCGCGCTGCCGTCGAACGCGGACGAGCGCGCGGGCGAGCCCGACGGCGGCACCGCCGGCGATCCCGCCGAGGGCGCGCCGCTCGACCCCGCGTGCCTGCCCGCGTCCTGCCGCTGGGACGCGCGGGAGCGCGTCTACCGCGTGCCGGCGATCGACTACGCCGAGCTCGTCCTGAGGCTCCGCGCCCGCGGCGTCCCGTTCACCGACGCCGCCCGCAAGTACGAGGCGCTCCCGCTCGCGCCGCTCGCCAAGCACGACCCGTTCCCCTACCAGCGCGAGGCGCTCGACGCCTGGGCCGGGCGGCGCAGCCGGGGCGTCGTCGTGCTCCCGACGGGCGCGGGCAAGACGTTCGTCGCGACGCTCGCCATCGCCGCGCGGCAGCGCAGCGCGCTCGTGGTCGTGCCCACCCTGGATCTCCTGAACCAGTGGTACGACGGGCTCTCCGCCGCGTTCGGCGTCCCGATCGGCCTGCTCGGCGGCGGTTACCACGACGTCCTCGACCTGACGGTGACCACGTACGACTCCGCGCACGCCCACATGGACAGGCTCGGCGCCCGCTTCGGCCTCGTGATCTTCGACGAGTGCCACCACCTGCCGAGCCCGTCGTACGCGCTCGCCGCGAAGATGTGCCTCGCGCCCTTCCGCCTCGGCCTCACCGCCACGCCCGAGCGCGCCGACGGCCGGGGCTACGACGACCTCATCGGCCCGATCGTCTTCCGCCGGGAGATCACCGAGCTCTCCGGGCAGTACCTCGCGGCCTACGACGTCGTCCGGCTCGAGGTGCCGCTCTCGGACGACGAGCGCGCCGCGTACGAGGCGGCGCGCGCCGTGTACATCGGCTTCCTGCGCGCGAACGGCATCCGCATGCCCGAGGGGTGGGGCCAGTTCATCCTGCTGAGCTCGCAGTCCGACGCCGGCCGCCGCGCCTTCGAGGCGTACCGCCGCCAGCGCAGCCTCGCGCTGTGCGCGCCCGGCAAGATCGACGTCCTCGCGCGGCTGCTCCACGCCCACCGCGCAGATCGCACCCTGGTCTTCACCGAGGACAACGCCACGGTCTACCAGATCTCGCGGCAGTTCCTGCTGCCGGCCATCACCCACCAGACCAAGGTGAAGGAGCGCAGCGCCATCCTCGAGGCGTTCAACCGCGGGACGCTGTCGGCGGTGGTCACGTCGAAGGTGCTGAACGAGGGGGTCAACGTGCCCGAGGCGAACGTCGCGATCGTCCTGTCGGGCAGCGGCTCGGTGCGGGAGCACGTCCAGCGGCTCGGCCGCATCCTGCGCCGGAGCGAGAACAAGACGGCGATCCTCTACGAGCTCGTGGCGCTCGGCACGAGCGAGCAGCGGGTGAGCGACAAGCGCCGGGAGCACGTTGCTTACCAGTGACCTCGTCCGCGTCCGCCGCCGGGGCGGGCTGGTCGTCCCGCAGTACCTCCGCGGGGCGGCCGCCGAGCGCCTGCTGCCGGTCGCGCGGGCGTACATCGACATCCTCGCGCAGCGCGTCGGCGAGCGCCGCGACGACGTCGAGGCCGCGCTCGACGCCATCGAGGTGCCCGCGCGGGATCGCGTGGCCTCGCTCGGCCTGAGGAAGGTGCTGGAGGAGGGCTGCGAGTACGAGGTGCAGGAGGGCGTCGATCCCGAGGCGCTCCGGCGCGAGCTGTTCCACGCGGCGGCGGCGGCGCACCGCGCCCTCGACGTCCGCGCCCGCTTCGACCGGGCCGCCGTGCTCGACGAGGTGGCCGCCCGGCTCGGCACGACGCCCGCCGCGATCGAGGCGGGCCTCTACGCCGACCTGCGCGGCGCCGAGATCCTCCGGCGCGCGGCCGCGGACGCGCCCGAGATCCTGCTGGATCGGTACAACCTGGCGCTGGCGCAGTCGATCCTCCTCCGGGCGACGCAGGTGACGATCCGCGTCGAGGGGGAGAGCGCCCAGCGCTACCGGCGGATCTTCCGGGCGGCGCGCTTTCACGGGCTCATCCACGTGGTCCAGGGCGATCCGGTCTCCGGCTACACGATCGCGCTCGACGGCCCGTTCAGCCTGTTCGACGCGGTGCAGCGGTATGGCTTGCGGCTCGCGATGTTCCTGCCGTCGGTGCTCTCGTGCGCCTCGTTCCGGCTGCGCGCCGACCTGCGCTGGGGGCGCGACAAGGAGCCGCTCGCCGTCGAGATCGGCCCGGCGGATGGCCTCCTGTACCACGGGCGCGAGCTCGCGGAGACGACGCCCGAGCTGGACGCGTTCTGCGAGGGGTTCAGGAAGCTCGGGTCGCCCTGGACCGTGTCGCCGAACGAGCGGCTGTTCGCGCTGCCCGGAGAGGTGGTGTGCGTCCCCGACCTGGTGTTCCTGAACGCGGAGACCGGGGAGGAGGTGTACCTCGAGGCGTTCGGGTTCTGGAGCCGGGACGCGGTGTGGCGGCGCGTCGAGCTGATCCGGAAGGGGTTTCCGGCGAGGATCCTGCTCGCGGTCGGCAAGCAGCTCCGCGTGAGCGAGGAGGTGCTGGGCGACGACGAGGCCGGGGAGATCTACGTCTACCGGGCGACGATGTCGCCGCGGGCGGTGCTGGCCCGCCTGGACGGGAAGCGCGGGGGGGCGTGAGCCGCTGCGGAGGGCAATCCGGCGTCCACGACGCCCGCGGCGCTCACGGCTCCACGGTCGCGTACGCCGGCGTCCACGCTCGCTTCCCGTCCGGCCGCGTGATCCGCGCCCGCACGTACCGCTCCCCGCCGCGGAGCCGGTAGGTCGCCCGCCCCGCCGTGGGCTGCTGCCGCTCCAGCACGCGCCCGCTCCGCCCGACGAACTCGACAACCGCGCCCGCCGCCACAGGCCAGACCGAGAAGGCGTCCCCGGCGATCGCGATCCTCCGCAGCCTCGCCCCGGACGACGCGTAGAGCCGCCCCCTGGCGAGCGCGCTGCAAATCGCGGCGCGCGACGCCTCCCGCGAGAACACCTCGATGAACCCGCGGCCGGGCCCCGCGGGCGGCGCGCCCGACCCGGCCGTGAGCTGGTGCAGATCGTCCACCGCGACGCCGACGATCCCCCCTCCCGCGGCGCCGCGCACCGTCAGCACCGCATCCCATAACGCCTCGTGCGACGGGCGCGTCGCGTCGCCGTCCGTGTACACGTACGGGTGCCCGCTGTGGATCTCGAGGAGCTCCGCCGCAGGCGCCGCCAGGAGGTCGCCGGCGGATAACGACCAGTCGAAATTCGGATGGTTGATGAGCGCCACGCCCCCCTCCGCCCGCACACGCCCGATCGCCCACTTCAGCGCCTCCCCCTTGGTCATGAAGGCGCCCCCGCCGATCGTCGCCCGCGTGCAGAGCGCGTTCACGTGCACGGCCTTCCCCTCTGCCCACATCGTGACCTCTTCGCCGGGGATCACGGCGAAGCTCGACGTCGACGAGGGTTCCTGGAACATCGCAGGATCGACGCGCTGGTTGTGGTCTGTCAGCGCCACGAAGGAATACCCGTTCTCGCGGTACCAGCGGACGACGTCGCGCGGCTCGCTGTCCCCGTCGCTCAGGGACGTGTGGGTGTGGATGTTCCCGCGCTGGAACACCTCCACGTCGAGCGCCCTCTCGAAGCGCGGGCGGCCCGGCGGTCCGTGCCCCCCGGGAGCAGAGCCCGAATCGGGCGAGGCGCGCTCCGCGCTGCCGGCGAGCGCGAGGACCGCCGCAGCGCCGATGAAGCCGATGAAAAGGAGAGCACTCCAGCGTCCGCGCATGCTCATTGAGACGACAAGCAGAGTATACAGAACGAAAGGGCCGCGACCAATTCGCAAACAGCGCCCACACCTCCGCCGCCGCGCGTCACCTCTCCCGCTCCGGCGCGCGCGAGGTGGTGCGCGCGTGCGCGCGCCCACCCCCTCTTCACTTTTTAAAACCCCCGGCCCACCGGCGTCCGGCGGCATACTGCCCCCGTGACGCCCCCCCTCCTCGCGCTCGTCATGATCGTCAAGGACGAGGCCCCCTCCATCCGCGAGACCCTCGCCTCGGCCAGGCCCCACGTCGACCGGTTCACCCTCCTCGACACCGGCTCCACCGACGGCACACAGGCCCTCGCGCGCGCCGCCATGGCGGGCGTCCCCGGCGATCTCGTCGAGGAGCCCTTCGTCGACTTCGGCGCGACGCGCAGCCGCGCCCTCGACCTCGCGGGCGACGCGGCCGTGTTCACCCTCATGCTGAGCGGCGACGAGCGCCTCGTCGCCGGCGGCGCGCTCCGTCGCTTCTGCGAGGAGCGCCGCGACGCGTCGGGCCCGGGGCACGGCGCCTACCACGTCCGCGTGCGCTACGGCGATTCCGTCTACGACTCCGCCCGGCTCGCCCGCGCCTCGGCCGGGTGGCGCTACGTCGGCGCCACCCACGAGGTGCTCTCCAGGGAGGGCGAGCCGCCCCCCTCGATCCGCGTCCCCGACGCCCACATCGTCCACGACCTCTCTCGCCGCGACGCCGCCGCCCAGACCCGGAGGTGGCAGCGCGACCTGGAGCTGCTCTCCGCCGCGCTGGCCCGATCCCCCCGCGACGGCCGCGCCGCCTTCTACCTCGCGCAGACGCTGGAGTGCCTCGGCCGGCACGCGGAGGCGTTCGAGGCCTACGAGCGGCGCGCCGCGCTCGGCGGCTGGCACGAGGAAGTCTACGAATCGCTGTTCCGCATGGCGCGCGCCGCCGCCGCGCTCGGGCGCCCCTGGCCCGAGGTGCAGCAGCGCTACCTCGACGCCCACGCCCACAGCCCGCACCGCGCCGAGCCGCTCTTCGCCGTCGCCTGGCACTGGTACGGACAGCGGTGCTGGCCGCTCACCTACCTCTTCGCCTCCCGCGGCGCCGCCCTCCCCTTCCCCGCCCAGGCCACCCTCTTCGTGGACGCCGAGGTCTACGACCACAAGCTGCTCGACCTCGTCGCCACCAGCGCGTTCCACGTCGGCGAGCTCGCCGCCGGCGAGGCGGCGCTGCGCAAGGCCCTCGCGCGCCGCCCCGGCGATCCGCGCCTGCTCGGGAACCTCGCGTTCTACGCGCCCGCGAAGGAGCGCTGACGCGCCGCGCTCGCCGCCGCTCAGGCGCCGTCGTCGTCCTTCCTGATCCAGCCCTTGCGGCGATAGTACGTGAGCAGCCCGACGACGCTCGCCAGCATCAGGCACCATACGAACGGATAGCCGTAATACCAGTCGAGCTCCGGCATGTTGTACGGCGAGCTCTCGTGGTGGAAGTTCATCCCGTAGATGCCCGCAATGGCGGTGACCGGGAGGAAGATCGTCGAGATGATCGTGAGCACCTTCATGATCTCGTTCATCCGGTTCGACATCCCGGAGAGGTGGAGATCCATGAGGCCCGAGCTCAGCTCGCGGTAGGTCTCGACCATGTCCATCAGCTGCACCGCGTGATCGTATGTGTCGCGCAGGTAGAGCCGCGTGTCCTTGGAGATGAGCGGGTTGTCCTCGCGGAGCAGCGCGTTGACGAGATCGCGCTGCGGCCAGATGGCGCGCCGGAGCGTGAGCAGATCCCGCTTCAGATCGTGGATCGGCTTCGACATCCGGCGCTTCGCGTCGATGACCTCGATCTCCAGGTCCTCGATGTGCTCGCCGAGCCGCTCGAGCACCGGGAAGAAGCCGTCGACCACCGCGTCGAGCAGCGCGTACGCCAGGTAATCGGCGCCCCGCTCCCGGATCGAGCCCCGGCCGGTGCGGATTCGCTCCCGCACGGCCTCCATGACGTCCCAGTCGGCCTCTTCCTGCACCGTCAGGACGAAGCTCTTGCCGACCAGGATGGCCAGCTGCTCGGTGCGCAGCACGCAGCGCTCGTCGACCTGCGCCATCCGCGCGATGATGAGGACGTGCTCGCCGCCGTAGACGTCCGCCTTCGGCCGCTGGGGCACGTTGACCATGTCCTCCAGCGCGAGCGGGTGGACATGGAAGATCTCGCCCAGCCGCTCGAAGGTCGCCTTGTGCCCGAGCCCCCGGACATCGACCCACGTGATGGAGGGCCGGTCGTCCGTGAGGTAGGGGATGCACCCGTCGACGCTCTGGATCTCCTTCTCGGACACGACCTCGGCGTCGTAGTCGATGACGAAGATCTTCGGCCGCCGCGTGTCCTCGATGACGAGCGTCCCGGGCGGCGACGCCGGCGGCGGCTCGTGCCCGAGCCTGTCGCGCCTGGGCCGCAGCGTCGGCCGGTCGAGGTCGGCCTTCTCCTGGACCCAGGAGGCGCGCTGCTGCGGCGCGCTGCTGCGCCGCGACTCGGGGGGTAGCGTGGAGCTCGTCACGGGGGCGTGATGGTAGATCAAGATCCCGCGGTATCGAGCACGGGATGACGCGATGGATGACGCGATGGAGCGAGCGCGCTCGCGCTCGCTCCGCGGCGCCGGGTGGCGTATGCTTATCGGGCCGCGGAGGGGAGATGCTGGTCGGGCCGCGGCGGGGAGCGGGCGCTCGCAGGGCCGCCTCTTCCTCCCTGTCCCTGCTGGCCGGGGGAGCGCGCGGCGCGCGCCGGCCTGCGCCTCGCGCCGCCGCGCGCCCTGCCCTTCCGGATGCCCATGGGAACGACCCTCGACATCGCGATCGGCCTCGTCAGCGTCTTCTTCCTGCTCAGCGTCCTCTGCTCGGCCATCCACGAGGCGCTCGCTGGCGTGCTCCGGCTGCGCGCGCTCAACCTGGCGCAGAGCATCGAGATCATGCTGGCCGACAGCGAGCTCGACGCGCACGTGAAGCAATCGCCCGGCGCCGCCGACACCGCCGCCCCCAAGAGCTCTCCGCCGGAGCAGGTCATGAGGCGCGCGGCGCGGCGCGCTGTCGAGCTCGTGCGCACCCGGGTGATGCCGGGGCCGCTCCCGAGCCCGCTCGCGGCGAAGCTCCGCGAGCACCCGCTGATCAAGGATCTCAAGTACGGCTGGGTAGGGCCGTCCTACATCCCGTCGCACGCGTTCGTGGCCGCGCTCATCGACACCCTGCGGCAGGTCCCGTGGCCCGACAGCGCCGCGGCGCTGCCCGCGCAGGCCGGCGCCGCACCTGCGCAGACCGGCGCCGCGCCTGCGCCGGCGGGCGACGCCGCTTCCGCGCCCCTGCAGCAGGCGAGCGACGGCGTCCCTCCGCCGCAGGCGAGCGCCGCCGCGCCTGCGCCGGGCGAGATCGCGGCGGCGCCGAGCCGCGACGAGGACCCGCTCGACGAGCTGAAGAACATCATCCGGAGCATGCCGCCGAAGAGCGATCTCCGGCGCGCCCTCACCACGATCGTCGACTCCACGGTCAAGGACATGCGCGAGGCCAACATCCGGCTGGAGCGCTGGTTCAATGACGCCATGGACCGGGCCGCCGGCCGGTACAAGCGCCGCGCGCAGCTGATCATCAGCGCGACGGCGCTCGTCCTCTGCGTCGGGTTCAACGTCGACAGCATCCGCCTCGCGGGCGCCCTCTCGCGCGACGCAGTGGTGCGCGCCCGGCTGATCGCGGCGGCGCAGGAGATCGCGAAGTCCCCGCCCCGCCCCGCGCCCCAGGCCGGCGGCGTCGACCAGAACGAGGACATCATGGCCGCGATCGCCGAAGGAAGCGGCGCTCGCTCCCGGCTCACCGGGCTCGACGTCGAGATCACCTGGGGCGTGAAGGCCCCCGAGCACACGAGCGTCCCGAAGCTCTGGAGCGCGATCGCGGCGATCCTCGGTCAGGGCATCGTCGGCTGGATCCGCGGGGTGCTCGACAGGCTCCTGACCCCGGGCATCCTCATCACCGCGGCCGCCGCCTCCCTCGGCGCGCCGTTCTGGTTCGACCTGCTCAACAAGCTCGTGAACCTCAGGACCGTCGGAAAGAGCCCCGAGCCTTATGAGCCCCCCAAGGGCGCCGGGCCGGACACCAGCGTCACCCGCTGAGCGGCGCGCGCGGCGCGCTGATCCGACCAGCCGAGTGGTGCCCTCACCAGAGCACCGGCGCAGGCTAACCGTGTACGCCCGCTCTCGTCGCGAGCTCGTATACTTGCGCGCCCCAGGCCAGGACCGCGTGCGCAGCGCGGGCGGCGGGGTCCTTCGCGCCCATCGCGTCGAGGATTGCGAGTACCCGCCGTCGCCCTTCTTCGTCGCCACAGGCCCAACGGTTCATCGCTTCCTCGAGCGGTGAGATGCGGCAGATCGGCGCGCGGTCTTCGGGAGCTTCAGGCTCGCTCTGCCATCCAGGAGTCGCCTCGTCCAGGACCGATCGAGCGAACGAGAGGAGCGCCGCCGCCACCTTACCCGCTGGAGCGCTGTGGTAGGCATTGAATCCTTCTTCGATGAGCGCCTGCACGTGCCCCTTGCTCAACGGGACAACACGCCATTCCATTCGTTGAACCAATGGCTTGAGCTTCGATCTTTGGTCCTCGGATTCCACTCATCCTCCGCTTCCTACGCCCGGCAGGGTCGTGTTCAGCGGTGAGCGCTCGACGTCCTCCCAATCGGAGCCGCGTGCAGGGCTTTCGCCACCATCTTCGTGCTGTAGCGGGAAGCTCGTCAGGTCGGCAGCGCGACGCGCGGGCTCGGCCCCCGCCCCGGCGCGAGCGGGGAGCGGCGATCGCAGCCGCAGCTGTGGAGGCGGCGGGAGCTTGGCCCGCGGGCTCTCGGCAGCGCGCTCAGGAGATGGCACCACAGGCGGAGGAGCATCGAATGCGCGAGGGGGTATCGCGAGCGGACTCGGCGGTACCGAGGTCGGCGCGGGCGGCGCCGCCGGACGCGCCGAGCCCTCGCGCCGGGTGGTGGGCTCACCGAGCAGGCGACGGTAGCTGTCCCGCTCCCGCTCCGCCTTCTCCTTCGCCTCGGTGAGGGCTGACACCTCGTCCTCGTGCGCGTGCTCGCGCGCCTCACGAAGCCCGCGCTCGCGTCCCAGCGCTTCGCGCGCGGTGACCGCGAACCCGATCGCGACGCAGGCGATCATCGCGAGCCCGAGCGGCGAGACGAGCCACATCGCACCCAGCATGTCCTCCATCTTCCCTCCTGAACCGTGAGCATTCTTGTCCGACGCATGGCGGAACCCGGCCTCGTTCTGCCCGGCGACAGCACCGACCGCACTGCTGGCTTGGCTGTCGATGGTCAGCCGACCTGTCAGCGAAGCTGCCTGAGCATCTCTTCGCGCTCCGCGGCGAGCCGACCGCGCGGGAACTCCTCCGCGTGTGCCTCGAGCAGCCGGTGGGCCTCGAGATCCGCCTCTGGGCTGCGAGCCTCGATGGCCCTCCGGGCCTGGCTGATCAGGCTCCTCTCGCGCGCGCTGATCGCCTGCTTCTCGTGCGTCGTCGAGGACGACGCACGAGAAGCAGCCGTTACCGACGGAGGCGGCGTCGTGGTCGCTCCGGCGCCATCCTGTCCGGCGCCGCGCTCCATGGGGAGCGCATCGGCCTGCGCTGCGGGTGATGCGGAGGACGTCCCCGTCTGCCCGGCGCGGCGCTCCGCGGGGAGCGGCGCGGAGGCCTGCCCCGACAGCGCGGGCCAACCGTCATCGAGAGCCGAGCGAACCCACGCCTGCAGCGTGGACGAGGAGGTCACAGCAATGACGATGGCGCTCATGAGCACGATGGTCGCACCTTGCAACAGAAACCTCCAACTCCAGCGGAGCAGGGAGGCCATCCTCCCCTGGCGTGGAGTGAGCCCGAACGGAACGACGCAGGGAGTTTCGTCCCATCCGCGCGAGCGTTGCTTCGCCCTCCGGCGCTGCGCCGCCTCCTCCAGCTGCTCGCGGGCTCGACGGTGCAGCGTCTTCACGGCGTCAGGGTGGAGCCCGAGCTCCACGGCGATCTGGGCCAGCGGGATCTCCTCAAGGTCGTGCTTGATCAAGATGTCCCGGTACTTCGGCTCGACACCGTCGATGAGCTCCCGCAACACGGCTTCCCGCTCGCGCCACCTGAGCAGCTCTTCCGGCGTGGGGTGGTCGTCGTGAAGCTCGAGGTCGCCCGACGGCGTCAGCACCTCTCGCAGGCGGCGCGCGCTTCGAACATGGTCGCGCGCCTGGTTGGCCGCGATCGCGACGCGGTACGGCGCCGGGTCCCCGCCTGCCTCGATCCGTCCCTCCGCGTCGAGCCCCCGCAGCAGCGCGTCCTGCGCGACGTCCTCGGCATCGCGCGCCGGGACCCCGAAGCGCCTCGCCAGGCGCCGGAAGAGCTCGAAGCTGCTGAAGGTCCCTGCTGGCTTGCCCATGCCGGTAGCACGTCTGAGCGGCCCTCCCGGGGTCAGAAAAGTGAACGGTCCGGGTCATTTTGGTAGGACAATGTGTCCCCGTGCGCCACCTGCGCACTCGCGCAGCACTCGGCGCCCAGGAGAGATGACAACATTGCTAGCTCGCGCTGAAATTTCTCGCGGCAAATGCACGCGCAGGGCGATTTCACCCGCTGTTGACGCCGAGCAGTTGACACGACTACGGTCGTGACATGCGTTGCGCTCCACAGTTCCTCTCGATTCTCCTTGCGATCGGGCCATCGACATGCCTTACGAGCGCAGCACGCGCCCAGGGCGGCTCATCGACGACAAGGTCGAGAGAGCACGCGACGGTGAAGGAGCATGTTCGCCGTGGCCAGAGGGCGCGCGCAGCGGGGGATTTGACTGCGGCACACGCCGCCTACAAGGCGGCCCTTGAGGCAGCAGACCCGGCGTCCACCACGGAGCGCGAGCGGGCGGAGATCGCCGGGGAGCTCGGCCTCTGCGAGCTCGCGCTGGGCAAATACCGCGATGCTGCCGAACTCCTCGCCTGGAGCCTCGAGCAGCGCGAGGCGCTGCCGGGCGCGCTGCAGAAGCGATTCGAGGAAGGGCAGCGCAAGGCAATACAGCACGTCGCGAAGCTCCGTGTCTCCGTCGACCCGCCGGACGCCGAGGTGATCGTCGACAGAAAGCCCATCGGCCGCGTCGCACGCGTCTATACGCTGTTCGTCGAGCCCGGCCTGCACACGGTGCGGGCCCGAGCACCGGGCCGCGAAGATGCGTTCCAGACCGTGCGCACCGTGCCGAAGGCGGAGCACGAGATTTCGCTCCATTGTCCGCGCGCGTCAGTGAGCAGCGCCAAGGAGGACGCTCCGGTCTCACCGAGCGAAACGCCGCGCGCCCCGCGCTCTCCGGCGGCTGCGCAGGCGCGGCCTCCCAGCCCGTGGGCTTCCTGGCCGGGGACGGCGCGGATCGGCGGCATCGCGGTGACGACGGCCACGGCGGCGGCCGGTGCGGTCTTCCTCCTGCGCGCTCACGTCGTCCACGGCGACCTCCGCGAGGCAGACACCACACGCCGCGCGCAGGGATGGACGTCGCACACCTGCCGGGACGCGAGCGCCCCCGCGGCGTGCGCCGACATTCACGACCAGGTGAACGAGCGAGACCTGTTCGCGACCCTCGGCAAGGTGTCGCTGGTGACCAGCGCCGTGTTCGGCGTGGCGACGGCGGCCTCTTTTTTCACCGAGGTTGCCGTCTTCGGTGCCGCGCCGCGAGCAACTGGCCTCCGCGTCGTACCCATGGCAACGAGCGAACAGGCGGGGGTGCTCCTCGAGGGAGCGTGGTGAGGCGGAGGCGAGATTATGCGTTCTAGATCCGTGGGTCGCGGTCGAGGTGTCCTCCGCTCGCTGGCGTCCGTCGCGCTCGGTCTGGCCGGCGCGGCCGGCAATACGGGGTGCTACTCGGACACCTGCGCCGACGACTATCTGTGCGAGCCGGAGCCGTCTCCTTGTGACGGGGATCCGAAAACGGCGATGGCGCTCGACATGTGCGGCGTGTTCGTCAGCGAGGAGGGCAACGACAACAGCCCCGGCACGAAGGACGCGCCGGTGAGGACGTTGCAACACGCGATCGGCCTCGCCGCGCACGTTCGACGCAACGGCCAAGCGCCGACCCGGCGCGTGTACGCGTGCAGCGGGTTGTTCGAGGAGGCCATCTCGCTTCCCCAGGGGGTCGACCTCTGGGGCGGCCGTCTGTGTGCCGGCGGCGACTGGTCCTACGGAGGACCGCTCGATGAGCAGAACGCGTTGACCGTCATCGCGCCGCCGGTGGGGATCCCGGTGCGGGTCCTCGGAGGAGACGATGCGGTCATCGCGGAGGAGGATGCGACGTCGGTGATCTTCGGCGTGCGCGTCGAGGCCGCCGACGCCTCCGCGAGGGATGGCAAGTCGTCGATCGCGATGCTCCTGGAGCATGGGGCCAGGGCGATCGTGCAGTCGAGCGTGATCCTCGCAGGCGACGGCAAGGACGGAGAGCCGGGCGAGGACGCGCCGAGCTTCCGCGCGAAGGCCGGCGTAGTCGGGAACAACGGCGCGGACGCCTGCACCGCGGACGCCGCGCGGGGCGCCATTCCGGTCGTGACTGTGTGCGGCGATGGGATCGAGTCGACGGGTGGCGAGGGGGGTCGTGGAAGCCTCGAGGCGAGCGGCGACGGGACGTCAGGACTGCCGGAGCCGGTCGGGACTCCGGAGAACCGCGGGCTGGGTGGCGTCGGCGCGTCCAGCATGCCGTGCAACGCAGGGCAGCGGGGAGCAGACGGCGCCCCTGCGGAGCGCGCTGCCGGAGCGTCTGGCGCCGGCCTCCTGGACATTGACGGATGGGTCGGCGTCCGTGGTGAAGACGGGGAGAGGGGCGGTGTCGGCCAGGGCGGCGGTGGAGGCGGCGGAGGCAGAGGACGCGACTCCACCAGGAACGCGTGTCGGGCAGGTCAGCCCCAGGCCGGTGCGGCCGGCGGATCGGGCGGCAGTGGCGGCTGCGGTGGCAAGGGGGGCCAGGGCGGCGCCTATGGCGGCGCGAGCATCGCGATCGTGGCCTTGCAGGGGAGCGACCTCACGGTCAATGCCAGCACGGTCCTCGGGGCCAGAGGCGGCAACGGCGGGGTCGGCGGAACGGGCCAGTGGGGAGGCCTTGGCTGGGCCGGCGGCCAAGGTGGACGCGGTTCTGTGATCGACACGTCGCCAGGGTGCGACGGCGGCCTTGGCGGCGACGGCGGTCGCGGGGGCGATGCCGGCGGCGGTCTCGGGGGCCACTCGCTCGGCATCGGCTCCGTGGGCGCCTCCGTGGCCATCTTGGAGGACGCGAAGGTCTTGCCCGGACAAGCCGGCAAGGGTGGCCGCGGCGGCAATGAATCCGGGGAAAGCGGGCTCGGCCAGGGGCGAGAGGGGACTGCGCAGTTCTGGTACCGGTTCGATGCGCCAGACCCGGAGCCGCCTCAATGAACCGCCCCGTGCTGGCAAGCCCCGTCAGGAGACGCACATGAAAAAGAGCACCGCGGCTGCGTTGGTTCTTCTGCTGTCCCCGTGGGCGACTGGCTGCGGAACTGCGCCTGGCGTGAACGACCCTGGCGTGACGCCTTGTGAAGGCACCTCATGCGAGAACGAGCCGCCGCCGGAGTCGGTCTGCGTCGAGCATGTCGCGGCCGGTATCCTCGACGACGGCTGCGGCGTGTTCGTCGCCGGAGCCTACGGTTTTGGCGACGACGCGAACCCCGGCACGAAGGCGAAGCCGGTGTTCACCGTCGAGCGCGCCGTCGAGCTCGCGCGCACCGGGCGAGGGCGCGTGTTCATTTGCAACGATGGATTCAGGGTGCATCAGATCACGCTGCCCTCCGGCGTGGACCTCCTGGGAGGCTTCCACTGCCGGCGGTGGGATCGCGACCCTGAAATCCCGCGATCCACATTCTTTCACGATCCGATCGTCGACATCGCCGACCCCATGGTGGTCGTCGAGCCCGCGGGCCCCGAGGACGTGGGGGCCGCGGACGGTGTATCGATGCTCGCGGATCTCGAAGTCCGGGCGTTTGGCCCGCTCGGCGTGCTCGTTCAGTCCAACACGGTGGTGGAGATCCTGCGGAGTAAGATCCGCGCAGGCGGTGCAGTGGAAGGCATCGCTGGCGAGATGTGGCCTCACTACAGCCCACCGGACGGGCCGAATGGCATGTTCGCTGCGGAGGGGTGCTCGGCGGCCGTCGTCGCCGGCGGGCCTGCGCCTGTGAACCGGTGCGAGAGCGGGCACACGAGCACCGGCGGCAAGGGCGGCGACGGGCTGCCCGACAGCGCCGAGGACGGCGGCGATGGTGAGCCCGCTCCGTCGCGGGACCCTCCGCAACCAGGGTTCGGTGGTGCCGGGGAGCAGGACAACGCCCTCTGCAACAACGGACTCGACGGCGGCCGGGGAGCTCCGGGGATGCAGGGCCTGCCCGGTAAGGGCATCGGGCGCCTCACCGAGGCCGGGTGGGTGGGCGACACGGGGGGCGAGGGGACGTGGGGCACGCCGGGCCAGGGCGGCGGCGGCGGCGGCGGTCGCCGGGGCGGGCTGGCCGTGTGCGGCGCGGCTTCCAAGGGAGGCGGAGGAGGAGGCTCGGGCGGTGCCGGCGGTTGCGGAGGCCGGGGGGGCCGCGGGGGATCGAACGGACGTCCGACCATCGGCGTCCTCGCGGTTCACGCCCGTGTGACCGTGCGCGACAGCGTGATCACGACGGTCTCCGGCGGCAAGGGCGGCGACGGAGGGCCACCCCAGGAAGGCGGCCGAGGCGGCCGAGGCATTCAGGGCGCCGCCGATGTGGACGCCGTTCAGGGCTGTGCGGGTGGCCGGGGCGGCCAAGGAGGGCCCGGCGGATACGGCGGCCCGGGGCGCGGCGGCGACTCGATCGGCATCGCCTACCTCGACGAGGACCAGCTCACGCTCGAGGGTGTCACCATCGAGACCGGACAGCCGGGCAAGGGGGGCACCAGCTGGAACCACGATGGCAGCATGACGGTGGGAGAGAGCGGCGAGGCCCACGAGACGCTTCGGTTTCCTGAATAGCCGAAGTCACGTCACGGGAGGACGGCACGGATCTCGGCGACGGCTACGAGGAGGATTTGAGGGCCGAGTCCACGAGCCAACTCGCCAGGAAGCTGGATGCCCAGGCGACCATGGCGACCGGCGGCGCGCCTTCACCGTCCCACGAAGCGACCAGCGCTTCGAGCTCGCGGATGGCAGCTTCGAGCTCGCGCTTCGAAGCGACGCCTCGGGGAGTCTTCGGCGGATCCATGAGCCCCCGAATTTTTGCGAGCACTCTCAATACTTCCTCTTTGCGCAGGACCCCATCTGTTGTCACCCCCCCGAAGAAGGCCCCCTGCGCCTCTGGCATCAGGCTCCACAGGATGTTATAGAGCGCCGCCAGCACATTGAGAACCGCGACGAACCGACCTGTCAGGCTGGTCGCATCGACCTCTACGCCAGGCGTCCGCACTTCAGACGGCGATGGATTCACCCACCTATGCCTGTCCGCAAACAGGCAATCGTAGAGCGTAGCCTCCCCGAGATTCCGCAGGTTCACTGCTACATCTGGAACGAGGATAGTTCCAATCTCCGGCGGCATGCGTTCGCAACCAAATGACATTTCGACGTCGCGGGCGATCCACTCTGCGTACGGAAGCTCGTCCGCCAACAAATCGAAGCTGACGTATGCCTCCGAAAATGTCACACTATGTAGCTTTTCATCGCGCAGGTCCGATACAAGTTCCGGATCGAGCGGACTTCGCGAAACAAAGAAATTCACACCACCAAACACAAATCTAAATTTCTCCGGCCGCCTCACAAACCGCACCAGGCGCCAGCTGTAGACGAGATAGTAAGGAACCAGAAAGCTCACGTGAAACCACAGCGTTCGGCTGTCGGTCGTGTTTGGCAGCGAGACCGAAAAGGAGTACGAAGCGTCCAAGGCCCCCGTAGGCAGGTGGAACGAATCGTTCATAACAATGGTATCAGGGAACCGCTCTTCGATCCGGCGCAGCAAGGCAGGCCAACGTTCGTCCGCTGCCGCGCGCCGCCGTGCCTGCACGATCCGGGCATACTCTTCGCTTTCTTTGTAGCGCTGAACATCCACTTCATCAACAAGATCAATTCCGCGCGGGTAATATTTGTAGACGACGTCCAGCAGTTCTTTCGCGCTGCACTTCATGGATTCATAACCCTTGCGCCGAGGCCCTTATACTGCTCGTGCTTTTCGAACCGTTCATACATCTCTTTTTTGTATTTCGAACAAAATATACCAGGCGGAAGATCGGTAAGTCCTTCTTCGTAGAACTTCGCAGCGATCTGATTCGCCAAATCGGCACTGATGAGCGCTGCCCTCTCCGCCGAGATCGCCCCCCAAGCCACCGTTCGTAATGGCATCCCGATCTGAACCGTACACGCGTCGACGCCTCGGTCACCGCGTCTGAACACTAACCCCGCCGTCGCCTCCTGCCACCCACCTGCCACGGTGCCGTCGTAGGCTAAGGTCGTAACAAACTGAAACATCGACGGCTCGAACACCGAAATGTTGCAGCTCATTTGCGGCGCGCCGCTCTGCTGGCAGGGGTCTGGCGGGCTCGTCGGGCTAGCTGTCGGCCTCTCCGAGCTGTCGCTCGGGCTCTCCTCGTCGTCCTCGTCTTCGCCGTCCGTTTTATTGCACTGGATCTTGCGCTCGCTGCCGTACTCCGGTCCGCTCGGCGGCTCCGCCCCGAAGTCCCCCGACGCGACGGAGGTATAGACAGGAACGGGCGGCCCGACTGGTCCCCCTGCACCTTCGCCCTTCACCCACTCCTCGCGGGGATAGCACTCTCCTACCGTCAAGTTGCAGGCCGCCAGCGTGTAGATGGCGACAGCCAGAATCGGAAACAGAATTAACTTCGCGTTCATTTTATACTCCATCGAAGCACGGGACCGACGACGACAAGCACGGACACGTAACCTGGGAGCACGAGACTGTTCCCGCCGACCCAATCCACATTGGCGCTCACCGACACGCCGAGGGGTCCTGCAACGTACGCGTTGGTCTGCGCATGCGCGCCTACCGCCATCCCGGCGACGTGCCCACACAATGTAGTTCCGCAAGCCGGCATGAAGTAGATCGCAACGGATGGGCCAGCGCTAAAATCGCCATTCTTCCAGCCATATCCGAGAGCGGCAATGGTGCTATTGTAGACACCGGCCCCACCTATCTGGATTGGAGGCACGACGCTGAGAAGATCGCGAACATTGAATAGGATGTTGCCGTTGATGCGCCACGATATTCCCGCGTGCGGACTCACCGCCAGGCGCGTCACGGTGCCAGCCTGGATCCCCCCGAAGCTAATTCCGGCACTCAGCTCGGATGCGTCTGCCTGCGCCGGAACGACACTGAGCAGGAGAGCGAACACTGCCGACGATGATATCGGCCGGTCTGTCGTCCTCATCGTCTTCTTCCCCGTCTTCCGAACCACGCGAGCAACGTGGCGACGCAGGCGATTCTTCTGATGACAGGGATCCGGCGTCAAACGGAATCTAGACGAGAACACGACCACGGACGCGGGTCGTACCGTCCAGAGCGTGCGCCATCGCGCACCGGCCTGCGAGGCGCAAGCGCTTGTCGGTCTGCTGGCAGCGGTGCCACCTCCACAGCGTCGAGCAGAGCAGCTGATTCTTGGAATGCACTCGCGGCCGAGGCAGGCGGCGGCGAGATCCCGAGGCGGGCGGCGGAGCGCGGCCCGCCTCGGTGGACGATCAGGCGGAAGGAACCCTGACCTCAGGTCGCGGGCCGTTCACGGCGACGCTTCCGCGGTCTCCTCCTCACCGGCCTCCTCCTCGCCAGCCTCCTCCTCGTCGGCCTCCTCCTCGTCGGCTTCCTCCTCGTCGGCCTCTCCCGTCGCCGCGGCCTTGACGACCCGCGACTGGAGCTTCGGAGTGACGTCCTCGAAGGCATCGCCGTGGAGGTAATAGCCAATCTTCCGCAGGTCCGCGTGGCGCCGGACCAGGAGCGTCCAGAGCCGGTCGCGCATCGCCTCGGCCTCGCCGCGCTGCTTCGCGGCGGGCCGGCGGGCGCCGTCGGGGGTGAGGTTGTCGAGCAGCCACTCGCTCGCCTCCCGCAGCTGGTCGAACTCCTCCCGGGTGAAGGGGTGTTTGCCGCGGAGCGCGTCCGCGTGCTCATCGTACAGATGAGCCAGCGCCATGCCGTCGCTGGCCATATCGTACTTGCCGCTGCCGGCACGGATCTCCGCCACGACGTCCCTCGGCAGGAGGCCTCGCCTGGCGAGGGTCTCGGCGAGCGAGAGCATCGGCTCCCGCAGCTCGGCCACGACCTTGAGCTTCGCCTCGACCTCGCGGCTGCTGGCCGGCCTGGCGGTGACGCGGGTCGAGGCGAACACGAGCGCCCGGCAGAGATCCGGCAGCGAGAGCACGTCATCGAGCGGCAGCTCGGGCAGCGCCCTGCGGACCCGCGCCGGATCGGCGCAGGCCGCCGCGACGCCCTGCTTCACGTTGGCGAAGGCGATCCGGACGTCGGCGCGACAGAGCTCGACGTCCCGGTCCGGAAGCGCGAGGGCCTCCGGGGCGAAGCGCTTGTAGCAAGCGCGGTAGGAGTGCTTCCCCGTGGGAGGCGACGCAGGCGCCTTCCCCGTGTCTTTGTTGTTGGTCTTGGCTTTGGCCATCCTGACGTTGTACCCGCAGCCGAGCTCGGCCGTGAACCTCGGCGTGGGCTGGCCGCCGTCGAAAGCAAGAAAGCAGCGCAGGCGTCCTCGGCAGGAAGGCTCCGCACCTCTCGGATCAGGCGCGCAGGTTCACCAGCACCCCGCGCTGTGAACGCGTAGGGTCACGTAGTGTCATTTCGGACGCTCTCCTGTAAACGTCCGGGCACACGTAGTGTCATTTCGGATGCTCTCCTGTAAACGTTCGGGCACACGTAGTGTCATTTCGGATGCTCTCCTGTAAACGTCCGGGCACACGTAGTGTCACTCCGTCCGGTGCCGGGACGCCGCGGCGGTCGACACGCGTCCCGACACGCGTACCGACCTTTGCGGCAGCCCTGACTCCGCGAACAGCGAACGCGCCCGCTCGTGCTCGCCAGCGCGGAGGTCTGGTAGCGGAGCCTGGGCGTGGAGGCGGTGACGGCTTCGACGATCACGCTCGCGACGTCTTCGGGCTCCTCGCCCTGCGCGAAGCGGGCAGCGGCCTTGCCGCCGAGCGCGTCGCCTGTTGACACGCGCGCTCGGCGGGGCCCCGCGCGGCTCAGGAGAAGCCGTCGATGGCCGCGTTCAGCGTGGCGCTGGGCCGCATCGCGGCGAACGTCTTCTTGTCGTCGAAATGGTAGTACCCGCCGAGGTCGACGGGCTTGCCCTGCGCGCCGATCAGCTCGGCGTCGATCGTGGACCCGTTGTCCGTCAGGGTCTGGGCGAGCTTGCCGAACTTGGCCGCCAGCTCCTTGTCCTCGGTCTGCTTGGCGAGCGACTGCGCCCAGTAGAGCGCGAGGTAGAAGTGGCTGCCGCGGTTGTCGATCTCGCCGACCTTGCGCGCCGGGCTCTTGTTGTTCTCGAGGAACAGGCCGATCGCCGTGTCCAGCGCCTTGGCGAGCACCTTGGCCTTTCCGTTGTTGGTCTTGGTGGCGAGGTCCTCGATCGACACCTGCAGCGCCAGGAACTCACCGAGCGAGTCCCAGCGCAGGTAGTTCTCCTTCTGCAGCTGCTGGACGTGCTTCGGCGCCGAGCCGCCGGCGCCGGTCTCGTACAGGCCGCCGCCGGCCAGCAGCGGCACGATGGAGAGCATCTTGGCGCTGGTGCCCAGCTCCAGGATCGGGAACAGGTCCGTCAGGTAGTCGCGCAGCACGTTGCCGGTGACGCTGATGGTGTCCTTGCCCTCCTTCATGCGGCCGAGCGTGAACTCGATCGCTTCCACAGGGCTCTTGATCGGGAGCTCCAGGCCCTTGGTGTCGTGCTCGGACAGGTAGACCTTGACCTTGGCGATCAGGTTCTTGTCGTGAGCGCGGTTCTCGTCGAGCCAGAACACCGCCGGGGCGCCCGTGGCGCGCGCGCGGGAGACGGCCAGCTTGACCCAGTCCTTGATCGCGATGTCCTTCGTCTGGCACGCGCGGAAGACGTCGCCGGCCTCGACCTGCTGCTCCAGCAGGGCGTTGCCGGAGGCGTCGACGATACGCACCGTGCCGCTCTCGGCGATCTTGAAGGTCTTGTCGTGTGAGCCGTACTCCTCCGCGGCCTGCGCCATGAGCCCCACGTTCGGCGAGGTGCCCATCGTGCGCGGGTCGAACGCCCCGTGCTGCTTGTGGAACTCGATCGTCGCCTGGTAGATGCCGGCATAGCAGCGATCGGGGATCGTGAACTTGGCGTCGTAGAGCTTGCCATCCGTGCCGTACATCTTGCCGCTGGAGCGGATGGCCGCCGGCATCGAGGCGTCGATGATCACGTCCGAGGGCACGTGCAGGTTGGTGATGCCGCGGTCGGAGTCGACCATGGCCAGCGTCGGGCGTTGCTCGTAGACGGCCTTGATGTCCGCCTCGATCGCCGCCTTCTCGTCGGCCGGCAAGCCCTGGATCTTCGTGTACAGGTCGCCGATGCCGTTGTTCGGGTCGAAGCCGACCTTGGCCAGCGTGGCCGCGTGCTTCTCGAGCGCATCGGCGTAAAACACGCTGACGGCGTGCCCGAAGAGGATCGGGTCGCTGACCTTCATCATCGTGGCCTTGAGGTGCAGCGAGAACAGCACTCCCTGCTTCTTCGCGTCCGCCACCTGCTCAGCGTAGAACGCGCGCAGGGCCCTGGCGCTCATCACGCTGGCGTCGACGACCTCGCCCGCCTGGACCTTGACGCTCGGCTTGAGCACGGTCGTCTTGCCGCCGGCCACGAGCTCGATCTTCAGCTCCTGCGCCTTGTCCACCACGACCGACTTCTCGCTGCCGTAGAAGTCGCCGCTCGACATATGAGCGACGTGGCTCTTCGAGTCGCGGCTCCACGCGCCCATCGAGTGCGGGTGCTTCTTGGCGTAGTCCTTGACGGCGGGCGAGGCGCGACGATCGCTGTTGCCCTCGCGCAGGACGGGGTTCACGGCGCTGCCGAGCACCTTGGCGTAACGCGCCTTGATCGCCTTCTCCTCCTCCGTCTTCGGCTCGGAGGGATAGTCCGGCACGGCATAGCCCTGCTGCTGCAGCTCCTTGATGGCGGCCACGAGCTGCGGGATGGAGGCGCTGATGTTGGGTAGCTTGATGATGTTGGCGTTCGGCGTCTTGGCCAGCTCGCCGAGCTCCGCCAGGTGGTCGCCTAGCTTCTGGTTGTCCGTCAGGCGCTCGGGGAAGTTGGCGAGGATGCGGCCCGCCAGGGAGATGTCGCGCGTCTCGACCCGGACCCCGGCGGCCTTCGTGAACGCCTCGACGATCGGGAGGAGCGAATAGGTGGCCAAGGCCGGCGCCTCGTCCGTCTTCGTGTAGATGATGGTAGAATTTTGCGTTTCCACTGTTTTCTCGAGGGTTGAACGGGTCGGGATTGTCGGGAAGGTTTCGCCCGGTGCCAAGGGCCCGTCGCACCGGCACAATGCCTGGCACCGAAATTTGCGCAAGCCCCTGGCTCCGGGCCGAGGCGCCGCCAACCTGGCCCGCCGGATGCACGCGCGGCGGGCCGTGGCCGAGCCGCGGCCGGAGCGCGGCGCAGCGCGTAAGTAGAAGGAGCCGGCTCGCTGCGCGATGAGGTGTGCGCGGCGCGCGGATCGGGCGGCGTCGCGGGCGTCGGATGGCGAGGTCGTGAAGGCGCTGGAGCGCATTCGGAGGCGGCGCAGCGCGCGAGACGCGGTGCGTCGATCGGCCGAGAGCACACGTTGCCCCGGCTCGGTGTTCATGGCGACCCCGACCTGCCCCGAATCGCCCGGGTACGCCCTCTCCCTGGCGCCATCCAGCCTCACCGTGACCGAAGAGCCGCGCGCGAGGATTTCGAGCACCGCCGCTGCGGCGCGTCGACAGGCGCGTGGTGGGACGCCGGCCACCGGAAGTCGAGGCGGACCGTGCGCGCCACCGAGCGGGCACGCCGCCCCGCCCGTTTCGCTTGATTTCTGAGCTGATTCTCTGGATTCAGGGTGCGATTATCTGGTTCTTTGAGATGATTCTCTCGACATAGTCCTTGTTTGGCCAGATCAGAGAGGAAAAACTCTGGATGGAGCTTTCATTTAACCAGATCAGAGAGATAAAACTCTGGATGGAACCCGCATCGATCTAGAAACGCAGATGATTCTTCGTCGCACATGAGCATCGTCTACGCGGTGATCGGCGGATGGCTCGCCGCGGTCACCATCGCGCATCGATGGCTCGCGGGCCGGTATCGCGATCTTCCCTTCGAGGAAGGATGAGACCCATGGATAATACATTCTTCGACGAACTCAGGGATCTGATCGGGGGCAACGAGCTGGAGCGCTGAGCGAGAACCAGGTCGTGGATGTCCAGGAGGAGATCGCCCAGTACACGACGGACACGCTCCCGGGCTCCAGCGGCTCGCCGGTGCTCGACGACCGCTGGGAGGTGGCCGCGATTCACCACGCCGGCGGCCATCTGTCGAAGAGGGATGGCACGGGAGCACGTCACTTCATCAATGCGGGCATCCTGTCCGCCGCGGTGGACAGGGCCGTGCTGATTTGAAGCGACATTTCACAGAAGCGCTCCGTGCCGCCAGCGAGCCCTTCCATGGGACGGCAACGAATCCAGCTCCACGGCAGTGCGTGATGGAGGCTGCAGCCTCCACCTGCCGGAGGTTGCAGCCTCCACCTGCCGGCGGTTGCAGCCTCCACCTGCCGGCGGTCGCCGCTTCCATGGGATTGCGCGGTAGGAACCGGACACGACAGCCCGGCAGATCGGAGCGAACGGCGGGCTCGATCCTCGGCGAGGTTCGCGACCTCTCCCGTGCCGGATACAGGTTGACCCTACCTGATTCGCGTTGGACGATACCAATTTGCTTCCGGTAGAAGAGATATGCGTGCCGGCCGCGCCAGGCCCCCTGAGCAAACAACGAAATCTCCTCGAAAAACGAGCAATCCTGCGACGAGCGTTGAAGGAGCGCTGCTCTCGCGACCCATTGCTCCGGCACACGCGTTGCTGTGGCGCCCGTCACCGCAGCGCGCTGGCGACGCGCAGGCCGCGAGGTCGCCGGAGCGCAATGGTCAAGGAGAACATCGATGACGACGCGAAGACAAGGCCGTGGTGGCCTGCTGATGACTCTCGCCCTGGGGACGATCGCGGCGAGCGGCTGCGCGGCCGAGAGCGGCGAGGCGGGCGAGGAGACCACGTCGGAGGCGACGCAGCGCTCGGTCGTGTTGCTCGGCAACATCTTTCAGAACGGCACGCTGGTCTCGTTCGAGAACATCACGAACATCACCGGCATCGACATGACGAAGATCGTCGGGTTGACCGCGTGCGACCCGAAGGCGCTCTACGCCGTGGAGCAGAACGCCGGCCCGACGTACGCGCTGTGGTTCAGCAACGACAGCGGCCAGAGCTGGAAGAAGCAAGCGACGGCGGGCAAGAGCAAGGAGATCGCGTGCGACCACGCGCAGATCGCGACGCTCGACGCGAGCAAGAACCTGTGGGTCGCGCCGCTGCAGGCGAACGGGGTGATCGGCGCATGGTCGCAGGCGCTGACCAGCGTGAAGGTCGATCGCATCCAGGGCGGCGACGGCTCGATCTATGGAGTGAAGGTCGTGGCGTCGGGCAAGGATGTTTATGTGGCGTCGGCGAGGTCGATCAACGCGCCCCTCGATTGGGGGTCGCCGATCGCGAACATCGGCGCGACGCAGGTGACGGGAACCGGCCTGACGCGCACGGGGACCGATGACTGGGCGATCGGGAACACGCTCGCGTGGTCGCGGCGCGCGTTCGCGCTCGAGACGAACGGCACGATCAGCACCAACCCGACGCTGCTCGACGGCCAGAACCTGTGGACCGGGATGAACACCGGGTCGGAGCGCTACCTGACGCTGACGGCCGCGGCGCCGAACATCCTGTTCGGCATCCAGGACAGGAACGGCGTGAAGCAGATCAACCGGATCCGCATCGACGAGACGAGCTGCTCCGACGGCGTGGACAACGATCGGAACGGGCTCACGGACGGCGAGGATCCGGCGTGCGTGCAGACCGTGGCGAACACCTTCTGCTCGACGCGCTCCGCCGGCGACTACTGCGCCGACCGCTTCCAGCCGAGCTTCTTCCTCGATCAGTCGAACCAGAACGCGTCGCTCGTCCACTGCTCGGGCGGCGTCGCCACGTCGATCACGCCGGGCGTGTGCAGGCGCAATCCCAACACGTCCATCACCAACGCGGACAGCCTGCCGTCGCTCGCGTCGCTTACACCTGCGGACCCGCCGAACACCGGCCGTTACTGCAACGTGCACTGGCCAGATGGCTCGTGGGGCTTCAACTGGACCGGCTCGACGCCGTGCACGACGCTCCTGAACCAGAAGCCGAACGGCAAGATCGTGCGCGCGGGCCTGTACTCGACGAACGCGGCAAACCACGTGTTCGCGGCGTGCAACGACGGGTGGGTCGGTCCGTCGGGCTCGGCGGGCGTGGCGCCGCTCCAGGCGGTGTACAGCGCGGTCGGCAAGACCACGAACGCGTGCATCTTCCAGGTGTCGGCCGGCGCGCTGCCGTTGTTCGACAGGATGTTCATCCACGAGCTGCCGCTGCCGCGCCTGGCGAATCCGTTTGTGCACAACCGCACGGCGGTGCCGCTCGCGCAGTTCGGCAATGGGGACACCGGCACGGGGTTCGTCGACCGCTTCGGCGCCAAGATGGGCGGACCGCGCGAGCCCGCGTACGATAACCCGCTCGACGAGGGCCGCCCGCTGTACGCGCCCGCGAATGGCGTCGTGATCACGAACGGCTCGCGCGTGCGCGACGTCAGCCAGTTTGGCTGCGGAGGCACGCCGAACCAGGGCGAGCTCTACGTGAAATACAGCGTCGGCTCGAGCGCGACGTACCGCGAATCGTTCGTCGTGTATTACGCGCACGTGCGCAAGCGGCTCGTCGTCGACGGGCAGACGGTGAAATCGGGCCAGATCCTCGGCTATGTCGGGGCGGGCGGCTGCACCGGCGGGTTCGGCCACCTGCACACCGGCGTATTTCGCCTGAGCAACACGAACGCGCACACGGCCGCAGCGCCCGAGCTCGGTTATCACGTGAACTTCCAGGCGAACAACGACGATACCGGCACCAACACGGGCGGCCACAACTCGATCGATCCGCTGGGCTGGGCGAATTTCAGCGCCTTCGATCCGTGGGCAACCACGGAGTGGAACACGGCCACGAGCTACGGCTTCACGGGCATCGGAGCGTGGAGCGTGAACCTGTTCAAGCCCGGCAAGGCGTTCCGCTACCCTTGACGGGGGCGCTCCCGCCAGGCTGCGAGCATCGGCGGGTCGGAGGCATGACAGGCCTTCACGGTGCGGGATGACTGGATTGCGCCCTGCCTGTCCCACGCGCGTCGTCCAGTCATGTCCGTCCCTGGCTCCCTGAGAGGCAGCGGTGCAGCAGAGGACCGAGCCTGTCGACGGCTGCCGCGAGCACGATTCTGACGTGATGCGCTGGAAGCTACCCCGAAGGTGGGGAAGAGGACCAACTCAGCGTGAGACGGAAGCCGGATTTGTCTATCGGCCCACAAGAGCAGGCGCGAGGTCGGGATCCCGGAATCCAGACAAGGTCCATCAATCGCCAGCACCCGCATCCTCCCAAATACAAACTGGCGTGGTGGTGTCCATACTTCATACTGCGTAGCGCGTGCACCGCGCCCCTCGCGATGCGGCCGACATCGATTTAGCGTTTTTCTGCATTTTACAAGCTTTGGCCCAGCCTGGCGCCTGCTCCTCGTGCCCAGGTGACCAGGCGGCCCTGATGTCTGAAGAGCGTACGACAGATCAGCAAGCACGGTGTGCGCGCAGGTGTGCACGCGTCGAACGTCCGACGCGGCGCGCGGTTGCTCCACGCGCATCGATGCAATCGACCCCTATCAGCAACAAGGAGGTCATCCGCGATGAACGAAATTTCCTGTTCCCCGCTCTCTCTCGAGCAAGAACGTGCGTGGGTGCTCGCCCGGGGCCGAGACGCCACGCCGAGCTTGAACGAAGGGGGCGCGGCGTGGCTGGACGGCGAGCTGGATGTGCCCAGGCTGGTCCATGCCATCGAGAAGCTCACGAGGCGTCAGGCGATCCTGAGGACATCCTTTGCAGAGCACGAGGGGCAGCCGGTGCAGGTCGTCTCGCCGCGGGCGGACATCACCTTCCTCGAGGTGGATCTCGGCGCCGAAGGGCAGCCCGCCTCGGATGGAGCCGCGCTCGCGATGGCCCGCCGGGAGATCGCTCTACCCCTCGATCCGGAGCGCGGCCCCCTCTGGCGCGTGAGCCTCATCCGGGTGCATCCAGGGCGCCACCTCATCGCGCTCGCCATGCATCCCCTCCTCTCGGATGGCAAACCGAGCGTGGCGCTGTTCTTTTCAGAGCTATTCGACGGCTATCATGGCGTCGAGCTGCCGACGCCGCCGATAAGCTACCAGGACCACGCACGGCGGCAGCGGGAGCACAGGACCGCCGAGCTCCTCGACAAGCAGCTCGCGCACTGGCGCCGCGAGCTCTCGGGAGCCCCCGAAGCGCTGGAGATCCGGACGGATCGGCCGCGGCCCGCGGTGCGGACCTTCGCCGGAGGTTCGGTGGAGCGCGCGCTCGATCGGGAGCTCGTGCGAGAGCTCCGCGCGCTGGCCCGGGAGGAGGACGTGGCGCTGTCCGCGGTCCTGCTCGCGGGAATGCACGCCGTGCTCCACCGCCATACCGGCCAGGACGACATCCTCATCGGCGTTCCGCTGTCCGGACGAGGCGAGCAGACCCAGGGCCTCATCGGGGCATTCGGCAATCTCGTGACCGTACGGGGCAGGCTGGGCGCGGATCCGAGCTTTCGCGCGCTCCTGCGCCAGGTGCGCTGCTCGCTGCAGGAGGGGAGCGAGAACGGGGATCTCTCCTTCACGTCTCTGGTCGAGCAGCGCTCGCTGCCGCGGGATCCAAGCCGCGCACCGCTCGTCCAGGTCATCTTCTCCAGCGCGCCGAGCACGCCGGAGCCGAAGCGAGGCGCGCTGCTCACACTGACGGAGGTGCCGCTCGAGGCGACCGAGGTCGCCTTCGAGCTCGCCGTCCGTGTCGACGAGAACGACGCGGGCCTCTTCGCGCGCGTCGATTACAATCGGGACCTCTTCGAGCGCGCGACGGTCGAGCGGCTGCTCGGGCACTGGGCGGTGCTGCTCCGCGGGGCGGCGGGCGACCCGGAGCTGCGCGTCTCGGAGTTGCCGGTCCTGACCGAGGAGGAGCGCCGCACGCTGCTCGCGTGGAACCGCGGCGAGGTGTTCGATGCGCCGCGCGATCGGGTGCACGAGCGGGTCGAGGCGCACGCCCGGCGCATCCCGTCCGCGGTGGCGGTGGTGTTCGAGCGGCAGCGTCTCACCTATGCCGAGCTGGATCGAAGGAGCAACCAGATAGCCCACCTCCTCCGGGAGAGCGGCGCGGGGCCCGAGGTCCCGATCGGCATCTGCCTGGAACGATCGCTCGAGATGATCGTGGCGCTGCTCGGCGTCCTCAAGTCCGGCGGCGCCTACGTCCCGCTCGATCCCTCTTATCCGGCGGACCGGCTCGCCTTCCTGCTCGAAGATGCCGGCGTCCCCGTGATCCTCACCGAGGAGCGCTTCACCTCCCGGCTCCGGAGCGGGAGCGCGAGGGTCGTGTGCCTCGACGCGGATCAGGCCATGATCGACCGGCAGCCGGTAAACAAGGTAGCGCCCGCGCCGAACGAGGGTCCGGAGAACCTCGCGTACATCATTTACACCTCGGGATCGACCGGGAAGCCCAAGGGCGTGATGGTCAGCCACGCCAACGTCCTTCGCCTGTTCGACACCACCGCCGGATGGTTCCGCTTCGGCGATCAGGACGTGTGGACGACGTTCCATTCGTTCGCCTTCGACATCTCCGTCTTCGAGATCTGGGGCGCGCTCCTCCACGGCAGCCGCCTCGTCGTCGTGCCGCGGCCGGTGATCCACGCGCCGCAGCTGTTCTACAGGCTCCTCGGCGAGGAGGGGGTGACGGTGCTCACCCAGACGCCGTCGGCGTTCCGCCTGCTCGTCCACGCCGAGGAGACGATCGAGCCGGAGGCCAGAGAGCGACTCGCGCTCCGGCTCGTGATCTGCGGCGGCGAGGCCCTCGACGTGACCGCGCTGAAGCCGTGGTGGGAGCGCCACGGCGACAGGGTGCCCGCGATCCTCAACCTCTACGGACCCACCGAGACAACCATGTTCGTCACCTACCGCCCTGTCGGCCTGTCCGATCTCGAGCGGCCCTGGTCGAGCAGGATCGGCCGCGCGGTCCCCGATACGCAGGTGCTCCTCCTCGATCGCAACCGCGCGCTCGTCCCGGTCGGCGTCCCCGGAGAGATCTACGTCGGCGGCGCGGGCCTCGCGCGCGGCTACCTCCACCGGCCCGAGCTCACGCAGGAGCGGTTCATCGAGCACCCGTTCAGCGACGACCCAGGCGCTCGCCTGTACAGGACAGGTGATCTCGCGAGCTACCTCCCGTCGGGAGACCTCGAGTACCTCGGTCGGGTCGACGACCAGGCGAAGATCCGCGGCCACCGCGTCGAGGTGGGCGAGATCGCGTCGGTGCTGGCCCAGCACCCCGAGGTACGCGAGGCCGTCGTTGTGCCGCGCGAAGACACGCCCGGGGAAACGACGCTCGTCGCCTATGCGGTCCCTCACCGGACGAGCCAGGGCGACCCGGCGAGCGACGAGCGCGCGCTGGCTCCGGCGCTCCTCGCCTTTCTCGAGAGCCATTTGCCGAGCTACATGGTCCCTTCCGCGATCGTGCTGCTCGCGTCGTTCCCCACCACGCCGAACGGGAAGCTCGACCGCAAGGCGCTGCCCGCGCCGAGCGGCGCTCGTCCGGAGCTCCGCCGCGCGCTCCTCGGGCCGCGCTCCGAGCTGGAAGAGGAGCTGGCGCAGCTCTGGAAGGAGCTCCTGCGCGTCGATCACGCCGGCGTGCACGACAGCTTCTTCGCGCTCGGCGGCGACTCGCTGCACGCGCTCCGGCTGTTTTCCCGCTTGCGCGGTGCCTTCGGGATCGACGTCACCTTCCAGCAGCTCTTCGCCCACCCGACCATCGCCGCGCTCGCGGCGCTGATCAGCGGAGAGGAGGGCGCCGCGGCTCGGGGCGATCAGGCCATTCCGAGAGGCGCCCGAACGGGAGCGATCCCCCTGTCGTTCGCGCAGGAGCGCATGTGGTTCCTCCACCGGCTCGCGCCGGAGAGCAGGGCCTACAATTGCTTCTGTCCCTTCCGCCTCGCCGGAGACCTCCACGTCCCTGCGCTCGACAGGAGCCTCCGTGAGCTCGTCCGCAGACACGAGATCCTGCGCACGGTCTATACGGAGCTCGACGGCCAGCCCGTCCAGATCGTCGCCGAGGACGCCTCCTTCCGGCTCGAGGTCGCGGATCTCCAGCACCTCTCCGGGGAGGAGCGCGAGGCCCAGGCGGAGCAGCACCTCTCGTCGGAAGCCCAGAGGATCTTCGATCTGAAGCGCGGCCCCGTCTTCCGCGCAGGGCTGCTCCGGCTCGGGCCCCGGGATCACGTGCTCTGGTTGCACATTCACCACATCGCCGTCGACGGTTGGTCGCTCGAGGTCGCTTACCGTGAGATCGCGGCGCTCTACGATGCCTTCTGCCGGGGGGCTCCGGCGGCGCTGCCGGACGCGCCGCTCCAGTACGCCGATTTCGCCTCGTGGCAGCGCGAGCAGATGACCGAAGAGGTCCTGTCGGAGCTGCTCGCCGGCTGGAAGAAGAGGCTCCTCGACGTGCCGCCCTTGCTCGAGCTGCCGAGCGATCACGTCCGGCCCGCGGTCCAGACCTTCCGCGGCGCGACCCTCCCGTTCCAGCTCGATCCGGAGGTCGGAAGGGCGGTCCGGGACCTCGGCGCGCGATACGACGTGACCGTGAACATGGTCCTCCTGGCCGTGTTCGCCGTCCTGCTCCACCGCACCACGCAACGCGACGACCTCCTGATCGGCCTGCCGAGCGCGGGCCGGGATCACGCCGATCTCGAGGCGGCGATCGGCTTCTTCGTCAACGTGGTCCCCATCCGGATCGACGTCTCCGGTGGGCCGTCGTTCGAGGAGCTGCTCCGCCGCGTGAGGGGCGTGTGCCTGGACGCCTACGCGCACGACGGGCTCCCGTTCGAGCGGCTCGTCCAGGAGCTCCAGCCGGAGCGCGACCCGAGCTACAGCCCGCTCGTGCAGATCGTGTTCGCGCCGCAGCCGCCCGCGGAGCGCGAGCTCCACCTCGGCGGGATCGAGGCGCGCGCCATCGCCACGGACACGAGGAAGACGATCTTCGACGTCTCGCTCTATGCCTGGGAGAGCGCCGGCGGCGTCGCCGGGATGCTGGAGTACAGCACCGACCTCTTCGAGCGGGCGACGATGGAGCGGATGTTGAGCCACCTCTTCACGCTCATCGCCGCCGCGACCTCGGACCCCGCGCGCTCCGTCTCGTCGATGCCGCTGCTCCCGGAGCGCGAACGGCGCCGGCTGCTGGTCGACTGGAACGACACCGGCGCCGATTTCCCTCGCGACCTTTGCGTCCTGGGTCTGTTCGAGGAGCAGGCGGCGCGCGCGCCGCACGCCGCCGCTGTCGTTTCCGATCGCGGCTCGCTCACGTACGGGGAGCTCGATCGCCGGGCGAACCAGCTCGCGCGCCGCCTTCTCGAGCTGGGCGTCGCGCCCGATACCCTGGTCGCGATCTGCGCGGAGCGCTCGCTGGAGATGGTGGTCGGGATCCTCGGGGTCCTCAAGGCGGGCGCGGCGTATCTCCCTGTGGACGCGGAGATCGCGAGAGAGCGGCTGGCGTTCCTCCTCGAGGACTCCGGGGCGCCGGTGCTCCTCACGCAGGAGCACATCGCCGATCGCCTCCCGCCGTTCGCGGGCGCGGTGATCCGCGTCGACGCCGACTGGCCGGAGATGGCGGCGCGCGACGACTCGCCCCCTCCGGTGTGCGCGGGCCCCCGGGATCTGGCCTATGCCATCTACACGTCGGGCTCGACCGGCCGCCCGAAGGGCGTGCTCGTGGAGCACCGGAGCCTCATGAACCTGGTCGCGTGGCACGTGCGGCGCTTCGCCGTCACCTCCGCGGATCGCGCGACCCTCGTCGCGAGCCCTGGCTTCGACGCGTCGGTATGGGAGCTCTGGCCGTACCTGTGCGCGGGAGCGTGCCTGTTCATCCCCGGGGAGCCGCTCCGCCGCTCCCCGGACGAGCTGAAGGCGTGGCTCCTCGCGCGAGGGATCACCGTCTCGTTCCTGCCGACGCCGGTGGCCGAGGAGCTCCTGCGCCTCGACTGGCCTGCTTCCGCCGCGCTCCGGTGCCTGCTCACCGGAGGAGACAAGCTCCGCGTCTGGCCAGGCGCGGGGCTCCCCTTCGAGGTCGTGAACAACTACGGTCCGACCGAGGGGACCGTCGTCGCGACCTCCTGTGTCGTGCCGAGGGCGCGGCCGAGCGGCGGGGCTGCGACCCTCGACCCGTCGATCGGCCGCCCCATCGACAACATGCGGGTTTACCTCCTCGATCCGCGCGGCGAGCTCGTGCCGGTGGGCGTCCCCGGCGAGCTTTACCTGGGAGGCGCCGGCGTCGCCCGCGGGTACCTGAACCGGCCCGAGCTCGACGAAGCGAGGTTCCTCCCCGACCGATTCGCGGACGAGCCGGGCGCGCGCATGTACCGCACCGGCGATCGCGCCCGGTGGCTCGCTGACGGAAACATCGAGTTCCTGGGGCGGGTCGACAACCAGGTGAAGATCCGCGGCTACCGTATCGAGCTCGGCGAGATCGAGGCCGTGCTGCGAGAGCACCCCGCCGTGGAAGAGGCCGTCGTTGTGGCGCGGGAAGATGCGCCGGGCAACAAGCGGCTCGTCGCCTACGTCATCCCTCGCCTCGATGAGGGCGGCGCCGCGGATCAGGCCCCGGCCCTGCAAGAGGAGCACGTCTCGGCGTGGCAGGCGCTGTACGACGGCACCTACGGGAAGGCCGGCGCCGGCGTGGATCCGGACTTCAACATCACGGGCTGGAACAGCAGCTACACCGGAGAGCCCATCGACGCCGGAGCGATGCGCGCATGGCGGGATCACACGGTCGAGCGGATCCTCTCGTTCCAGCCGCGCCGGGCATGGGAGATCGGCTGTGGGACGGGGCTCCTGCTCCTGCAGCTGGCCCCGCAGTGCGCCGCGTACCTGGGGACCGATTTCTCGGAGAAGGCGATCTCGCTGCTCCGCCCCGAGCTCACGCGCGGCACGCTCTCGCATGTGTCGCTGCAGCGCCGGGAGGCGAACGACTTCGGCGGTGTCGAGCCGGGCAGCTTCGACGTGATCGTCCTGAACTCGATCGTCCAGTATTTCCCCAGCGCCGATTACCTGCGCGCGGTGATCGAGGGCGCCGTGCGCGCGGCGGCGCCCGGCGGCGTCGTGTTCCTTGGCGACATCAGGAGCCTTCCCCTGCTCGAGGCGTTTCACACCTCGGTGCAGCTTCACCGCGCGCCCGCGAGCGTGACCTCGGCCGAGCTCGTTGCCCGGGTGCGGCGGGCGGCCCTCGGCGAGGAAGAGCTCGTCCTCGCGCCCGAGTTCTTTCACGCGCTGCCCGGCCAGGTCCCGGGCGTGGAGCACGTGGAGTGCTGGCTCAAGCGGGGTTCGGGCGCCGACGAGATGACGCGCTTTCGCTATGACGTGGTCCTGCACGTGGGCGTGGCGCCCGAGCCCATCGCCATCGGCCGATCCCTGGACTGGGCGCCCTCGGAGGGCCTCGCGGGCGTCGAGCGAGCGCTGCGCGAGGCGGGCTCCGGCGCGCTCTTGGTCCTGGGGATCCCGAACGCGCGCGTGGTCGCCGACGTGGTCGCCGCGAGCCGGCTGCGGGAAGGGGGCGACGCCGAGCTGGACCGCGCCGCTATCGCTGCTCGGAGCGCGGCGGCCGCGATCGAGCCGGAGGCGCTGTGGGCGCTCGGCGCGCGCCTCGGCTGCTCGGTCCGGATCACCGCGTCGAGGACCTCGGGCCCAGGCTGCATGGACGTGCTCTTCGAGCGTACGGTCGAACGCTCGGTCGAACGCTCGGTCGAACGCTCGGAGGGCGGCGGCGGCGCGCCGCGGCCGCGCGCCTGGGTCCAGGCGCGGCCCGGGGAGATCTCGCCGACCCTGTCGCTCGCGAACAGCCCTCTCCGGAGGCAGAAGGCGCGCGTCATGCCTGAAGGCCTGCGCGAGCTCGCCGCGGCGAAGCTCCCCGATTACATGGTTCCGGCCGCCTTCGTGAAGCTCGACGCGCTGCCGCTCACGGCGAACGGGAAGGTCGATATCGCGGCCCTTCCGGCCGACGATCGCGCGAGACCCGAGCCGCGGGCGGAGCCGCCCGCGCCCGCCTCGAACATCGAGGTGATCGTCTCCGAGATCTGGCGCCAGGTGCTCGGCGTCGAGGAGGTCGGCCTCGACGATCCTTTCTTCGAGATCGGCGGTCACTCGCTGCTCCTCGCCCGGGTCCGCGCGGGGATCCGGGCGCGGCTCGGCGAGGACGTGCCCCTCATGGAGCTGTTCCAGTACCCGACGATCCGCAGCCTCTCTGCACGTCTGAAGAGGGGCTCTCGGGCGGCCGCCCCGGGAGAGGGCGCGGCCTCCGGGCGCGAGCGCGGCGCCGCGGCCTCCGCGACCGAAGCGCCCGCGCGGGAGGCGCTCCCCGAGAACGCCATCGCCATCATCGGAATGGCGGGTCGCTTCCCGAAGGCGCGCAGCGTCGACGCGCTGTGGTCGATGCTCGAGGGCGGGGGCGAGGGGATCTCCTTCCTTTCACCCGAGGAGCTGAAGGCGCTCGGCGTGGAGTCGGAGCTCTACCGGTCGCCCGGGTTCATCCCGGCGGCCGGCGTGATCGAGGACGCCATGTGCTTCGACGCGGCGTTCTTCGGCTACGGCGCGCAGGACGCCGTGCTCATGGACCCGCAGCAGCGCGTCTTCCTCGAATGCGCCTGGGAAGCGATGGAGAGCGCCGGCTACGACCCGCTCACCCACCCGAAGCCGATCGGCGTGTTCGCCGGGAGCGACGCGCCGAGCTACTGGATCGAGCAGGTCGGGCCGCTTCCGGCCGCGCCGAACTCGGAGCACCACCGGATCTATACCGGGAACGTGACCGACTCCCTGACCACGCGCGTGGCCTACAAGCTGGGGCTCCGGGGGCCCGCGGTGAGCGTCATGACGGCCTGTTCGACGTCGCTCGTCGCCGTGCACCTCGGCTGCCAGAGCCTCCTCACCAGGGAGAGCGACATGGTCCTCGCGGGAGGCGTCGGCATCCTCACGCCGAAACGGATCGGCTATCTCTACGAGGAAGGCCGGGTCACCTCGCCCGACGGCCATTGCCGGCCCTTCGACGCCGAGCCGAGCGGCATCGTGGCGAGCAGCGGTGTCGGCCTCGTCGTCCTCAAGCGGCTGAAGGACGCGCTGGACGACGGCGACACGATCCACGCCGTGATCCGCGGCTCCGCCGTCACCAACGACGGCGCGCTCAAGGTGGGTTACACGGCGCCGAGCCTGGAGGGGCAGATCGAGACCCTCGCGCGGGCCCACGCCGCCGCCGGCGTGAGCCCGGAGAGCATCACGTACGTGGAGGCGCACGGCGCGGGCACGCGGCTCGGCGATTCGATCGAGGTGGCCGCGCTGGCGCGGGTGTTCCGGAAGGCGACCGATAAGGTCGGCTTCTGCGCGCTCGGCTCGGTGAAGAGCAACCTCGGCCACCTCCGCGCGGCGAACGGGGTGACCGGCCTCATCAAGGCGGCGCTCTCGCTGGAGCGCGAGCTCATCCCCGGGACGCTCCATTTCCGCCGGCCGAGCCCCGAGATCGAGCTCGCGAGCAGCCCGTTCTTCGTCAACGCCGCGCCGCGCGCGTGGAAGCGCGGCGGAGCCCCGCGCCGCGCCGCGGTGAGCGCCTTCGGCATCGGCGGCACGAACGCGCACGCCGTTCTCGAGGAGGCGCCGGAGAGGGCGCCGTCCGGCCCGTCCAGGCGCTGCCAGCTGCTCGTCGTCTCCGCGAAGACGCACGCCGCGCTCGAGAGGAGCACCGATCGGCTGGCCGAGCACCTGCGGCGCGCGCCGGAGAGCTCGCTCGCCGACGTCGCGTTCACGCTGCAGCGCGGCAGGGTGCCCTTCGCGCACCGCCGCGCGGTGGTGTGCGCGGATCCGGCCTCGGGCGCGGCCTGCCTCGATCGGCGCGACCCCGCCCGCGTCTTCACGCAGGTCGCCGGCAAGCGGCCGCCGGAGGTCGTCTTCATGTTCCCCGGCGCGGGCGCGGCGCATGCCGGCATGGGGCGCGAGCTCTACCTGCACGAGCGCGCCTACCGCGAGAGCATCGACGAATGCGCCGAGCTCTTCCGCCGCGAGCTGTCGGTGGACCTCCGCGACTGGCTCTTTCCCGAGGCGCAGGGGCGCGCCCGCCGCGACGCGGAGATCGGCGCTCCGCGCTTCAGCGCGGCCGCGGCCGCCCTCTTCTCGACCGAGGTCGCCCTGGCGCAGCTCCTGATGTCGTGGGGGATCCGCCCGGCCGCGCTGTTCGGGCATGGCGTGGGCGAGGTCGCCGCCGCGTGCGTCGGCGGCGCGCTCTCGCTCGACGACGCGGTCGCGCGGGTCGCGCTGCGCGGGCGCGCGGAGGAGGAGGCCACGAGCTCCGCTGAACTCGACGATCGCATCACCGCGCTGCTCGCGTCGGCCGACCGCGCCCTCCTCGAGGTCGGGCCCGGCTCCACCCTGGCCTCCGTGGCGTCGCGGCACCCGGACGCGGAGCGACGGGTGGCGACCACCCTGGCGGGCCCTGGCGAGGGCGCCGGCGACCTCGAGGTGTTGCTCGCCGCGGTGGGCCGGCTCTGGTGCGCCGGCGTCGACGTGGACTGGGCCGCGTTCTCCCGGGACGAGCGCCGGAGGCGCGTGCCGCTCCCCACGTACCCGTTCGAGCGCGTCGCTCACGTGCTCGACACCCCCTGCACCGTGGGCCCGGCCACGGTGCGATCCCTGCCGCCGAAGATCTGGAATCCGCCGGCGTCCTCCGGTCCTCCCTCGGTCGCGGTGCTCACCGAGCGCGTCCGGGAAGCGCTGCCTCCGAGCTCGCAGGCGCCCCTGAGCCCCGCGATGACGCAGCGGAGCGGGAGCGCGGCGGTCCTCACGGCGAGGCGCGCTGCCGGACAGCTCCTCGTCTCGCTGCAGGCGGGGGCGCCGGACGCCACGCCGCTGTTCCTGATCCCGCCGCTCGGCGGCACGGTCCACCTCTATCGCCCCCTGGTGCAGCGCCTGGGCAGCGAGCAGCCCGTCCACGGGATTCAACCCACCGGGGCGGATCCGAGCGAGCCGGGTTTCGCGAGCGCAATGTCCGTCCCCGCGATCGCCGCCCGGTACGTGGAGGAGATCCTGAGCGTTCGCCCCGAGGGGCCGTATCTCCTGGGCGGGCATTCGGCGGGCGGCGTCGTCGCGTACGAGATGGCGCAGCAGCTGCTCGCGCAGGGGCGCAAGGTGCCTTTGCTGCTGCTGCTGGACACGGGCGGCGTGCAGGGAGCGAGCGACCGCTCTCCGGCGAGCGCCCTGGCCCACGAGATGGCGAAGATCCAGGCGATCGCGTCGCCGAGATACCGCGGCTTCATGGCGGCCATGGAGGACGACGCGCGGCTCCGCGCCGAGGTCACGGGCACGTGGCAGGCGCTCACGAGCTACGCGCCGCAGCCGACGGACGCCAGCGTCCTGTTCCTGCGCGCGCGGGAGCAGATCAGCCCGGAAGACGCGGTCGCCGTCCATGCCTGGATGGACCTCGCGCGAGGGGAGTTTGCGCTCCAGGTGGTGCCTGGCAACCATTTCACGATGATGGATCCGCCCCACGTCGCGCACGTCGCCCGCGCGATCCAGCAGCGCATCGCGGCCACGGTGAGGCCCGCGCTCGCCGACCCGCTGGAGGGGCGGGCGCTCCGGAGGTCGAGGGCCAGGCCGCTCGGCGCGGAGAGCGGGCCCGAGAGCGGCCCGCCGTCGCACTGAGCGAGGCGCCCCGGCCGCCCCTCACCGCGCGCGCGCTCCGAGGGGCGCGCCGCGGCCCCCCACCCGCTGCAGGGCGTAGGCGATGCCGCTCTGGAGCGTCCCGGCGATCGCGCGAGCGTACATGGCGCCCGAGCAGACAGCGCGGCTGGGCCGATGGGGGGTTGAGGTGCCGGGGCCCCAGGGCACACGAGGGATCGGGAGGTAGCGTTCCGGGCACATCGAGCCCAGCACGGCCGTCATCAGTAAGCGCTGCGCGAAGCGCCGTCTCCCCCCGGCTGCGCTGTCCAGTTCATGATGGCGTGCATGACAAGGACGAAGGCGACCGAAGTGATGTGGTCCGAGCGCGTTCGGGCGTGGCGCGAGAGTGGTGAAACGGCGGAGGAGTTCGCTCGGAGCCGCGGATTTGCGGCCTCGACGCTGCACGGCTGGTCGAGCCGGCTGTCACGGGCCGAGCCCCCGCGCTTTCTGCGCCTGGTGCCGAAGGCGCCCGCCGTGACGAGCAGCGCTTCGGAGCTCGTCGTCGAGGTCGGTGGCGCGCGCGTGCGCGTGGCAGCGGGCTTCGACGCCGCGCTGCTGGCCGACGTGGTCCGCGCCCTCGGCGGAGGCGCGCGATGATCCCGGCCGGCGTGCAGGTGTTCGTCGCGCTGGAGCCGGTGGACATGCGCTACGGCTTCGAGCGGCTCTCGGGGCTGATTCGCGAGCGTGTGGGGTATGAGGCGCGCTGCGGAGCGCTGTTCGCGTTCATCGGCAAGCGGCGGACCAGCATTAAGATCCTCTTCTTCGACGGCAGCGGACTCTGCCTGTTTTCAAAACGCCTTGATCGCGGGGCGTTCGTGCTGCCCGACCCCCCGACCGAGGGCGCCACGCACGTCGAGGTGGACGACGCGACGCTCGAGACGCTGCTCGACGGCATCGAGATCGCGCCGACGTCCAAACCGCGAAGGCGTGCACCGCGCCGCGTCCACTGAGCCGCACGAATTCACTCGACAAGTACGATCGGCTTACGTAGAGCGGCGTCGTGCACGACGCTGCCGCGAAGCCGACGCCGACGCCCGAGCAGCAGCGCATCGCGCAGCTCGAAGCGGAGCTCGCAGCGGCCAAGAGCGAGCTCGTCGGAGCGCGCGATGCGCTCGTGCAGCTTCGGCGCGCCTACACCCGTGCGCTCGAGCAACTCCAGCTTTTGCAACGTCGACTGTTCGTGGCGAAAGCGGAGCGCGCCGAGGTGAGCGCGGAGCAGCTCGCGTTCGAGTCGATGTTCCTCGAGGTCCAGCGTCTCCAGAAGGCACTCGACGACGCCGAGGGCAAGACGGGCGACGAGCGGCAGCACGACGACCCCAAGGGGCCGAAACGAAGGACCGGCAGCAAGGGCCGTCGCGACCTGTCCGAGTCGGACCTGCCCGTCGTCCGCATTGAGCTCTCCTGTCCTGAGCTCGATGCGACGGCGACGCGCATCGGGGTCGAGGAGACCTCGCGACTCGGCTACGAGCGCGGCGGAATGCGCCGCATCGTGCTCGCACGCGTCGTGTACAAGGCCGAGCGGTCCGTCACGGATGCGAGCAGCGCTGGCGAGGGGGAAGCTGCCCCGCTCCAGGTCGTCGCGAGAGAGGTCCCGGCGCCGACGCCCGCAGCGAGCGTCAGCCCGGAGGGCACGGCAGCGGCCGGCGAGCCGAGCGCTTCCTCCACAGCGCTCGACGCGCCCTCGCTCGACGCGCCGCCGCCGGCGCCGAAGGGCGAGACCTGCACGGTCTTCATCACGACGCCGCTTCCGAAGGAGCTGTTCCGGAGGTCGCTTCTCGCGCCGTCCATCATTGCGCACATCCTCACCAGCAAGTACCTGCTCGGTGTCCCGTTCTATCGACTGGAGCAGCAGCTGGAGCTTCAGGGCGCGTCGCTCGATCGCGGCACGATGTGCCGCTACGCCGAAGACGCGGGCGCGACCCTGGGCGCCATCGTCGAGGCCGCACGCAAAGAAGCCTTCGAGACCGCCTTCTGCCTGTCCACGGACGCCACCGGGGTCTCCATCCAGCCTGGGCCCATCCAGGAGCGCAAGGACAAGAAGCCCGGGCCGTGCCGCAAGGGACACTTCTTCGTCGTCCTCGCGGACAAGGATCACGTCTTCTTCGAGTACCAGCCCAAGCATACCAGCGCTGCGGTCTGCGAGATGTTCCGCGGCTTCTCTCGGTACATTCAAGCCGACGCTCACGCCATCTATGACGCCCTCTTCCGCGGCACACCACCAAGAGGCGCTGCTGCCGACGAGGAGCGCGGTCCGCCCCCGACCGAAGTCGGATGCTGGTCGCATTGCCGTACCAACTTCTGGGAGGCGGCGGTCTGCAAGCACGAGCTCGGCGTCGAGGGGCTGCGTCGCATCAACGCCATCTTTGCGGTCGATCGCAAGCTCGCGGATCTTGCGCCCGCACAGCGCAAGGTGCGCCGTGACGCCGTCGTGCGCGCCTTGGTCGACGCGTTCTTTGCGTGGGCGAGGGCCGAGCACGCGCGTCCCCGCGAGCGCGGCCTCGTCTCTACTGCGCTCGGCTACGCCCTCAACCAAGAGCAGCCCTTGCGGCGCTTCCTCGACGACGGTCGGCTGCGCCTGGAGAACAACGCCAGCGAGCGAGCGCTGCGATCCATCGCCGTTGCGCGAAAGTCCTGGCTCTTCTTCGGCAGCGACGACCACGCCTCGGCCGCGGCCAACCTCTTCTCGCTCGTGGCCAGCTGCAAGCTGCACGGCCTCGACCCCGAGGCCTACCTGGCCGACGTCATCCGCGTGATGCCCTACTGGCCGCGGGACCGCTACCTCGAGCTCGCCCCCAGGTACTGGGCGCGCATCCGCACCCGGCTCGTCGCCGACGAGCTGAAGCTCGCCCTCGGGCCGATCACCGTCCCGCCCCCGCTTCCCGCGGAAGAGCAGCACGTGACGGGCTGACCGAGTCGGTTCCATTGCCCCCATCTTGCACCAGCTGACCGAGGTTGGGGCCGACGGCGCTTCGTGCAGCGCTTACCGTCATCACTTCCGATTGCTGTTGCAACACTTCCGATTTTTTGGCACCAAGCAGGCAAACGGGCCGGGGAGCCAGGAACCGATCGGGTTCGGGGTGCTCCTGCGCGTCGACCTGTCCATCCCCCCGGGGCCGAGCGCGCCGCCGCGTCGAGGCGGGCAGCGGCGCCACCCACGGCACGCGGACCGCCAGCTCGGAGCGCCCACGGACCGCACGCGGCGGCGCCGTTCAGCCCGTGGCGACGGGCGTATTTGCCGGGGATCTGCTCAGCTCCGCAAAAATCGGTGAGGCGATGAGATCGCACGGCCGGCACGCACGTCCTAGTGCCAACCAATGCCGGGGAGTCGCAGGCCGAGGTGCCCGCGACCCCGGCGACTTAACGAAGGAGATCTCGAATGAATATCAAGGCGCACCATTCCATCGTCCCTGCGTTTGCATTGGCTTGCATGACCTCCGGCTGCGTAGCGGCGAGCGGCCCGACCGACGAGCTCGACAACGCGATAGGCGAACAATCTGCTGCGCTCGTGACGTGCGACGTGCCGACCGGCAACCGCGTGACGAACGGAAGCTTCGAGTCGCCGGCGCTGTGGTCGGGCAGCTGGGCCACCCGGCCGTCCATCCCTGGCTGGAGCGCGGCGTACGGTGCGATCGAGGTCCAAAATCATGTTGTGGGCGGCGCCGCGAGCGGCAACCAGCATGTGGAGCTCGACGCCCAAGGTCCCAGCGCCATCTATCAAGAGATCGCGACGGTCCCGGGCGCGACCTACCAGCTCAGGTTTGCCTTCGCCGCGCGCCCCGGCAGCGGCCCGGACGAGAACGTCCTCGCCGTCGTCTGGGACGGTCAATTGATCGACACCCTCTCTACGGGCAGCGCTGCGTGGGCCTATTACACCTATCCGGTCATCGCCTCCGGCGCGACCACGCGCGTGCAGTTCGAAGATCATGGCATTCCGAGCACCCAAGGCACCTTCCTCGACAATGTCTCCCTGGTCGCCGCCGACACGGACGCGGACGGCGTCCTCGACGCGTGCGACAACTGCCCGACCGTGGCGAACCCCACCCAGCTCGACTCAGACGGTGACGGCGCTGGAAACGCGTGCGACCTCGAGTGCGTGGTCGTGCAGCGGGGCACCTATGGGAACGTACAGGACTCGCATGTACAGCCCCAGGTCTCGGGCTGGGCGTATGGCGCGTATCCGTACCTCATCACGAGATGGGACGCGCAAGCACCGCAGCTGGCGGCGCTTGCCTTCGATGTGTCGTTCATCCCGCTCGGGTCCCGCATCACGTCTGCGCCCCTGTCGCTCTCTCATAGCTGGAAGTCGAGCAGCAGCGTTGTCGAGGTGCACCGGATGAGCGGCGCGTGGGACGAATCGACCCTCAATGCAGCCAATTTACCTGGGTACGACGAGCCGGCCTTTGCCTCGCTCACCACGCTCGCGCAGGCGGACGCGACCGTGTCGGTCGATGTGGCGCCGCTCGTCCAAGCCTGGGTGGACGACGCTCAGGCGAACCACGGCATCGCGCTGCTTGACACGAGCGGCAGAACCGACTTTCGGGCAAGCGAACATACGTCGGTCGCGCGCAGGCCGAGCCTTGGTGTCTGCTACTACGCGGCGGAGTAACCGCGCCGGGCCGGAGGGCGGAGCGCAGCAAGCTCTGTCGAATGTTTGGGCACGGGCGCTTCGCATCGACGAGGCAGAGTCGCCAAGCTCAGTAGTGGCCCGCTGGTCGTCGGGTCCGTAGTAGATGACGGTGGCGACCGGGAAGCCGCGGAAACCCTTTCTCGTCGTCTTGCGGAGGTACTTGCTTGCCTGGGTCGACATGGCGCGATCCGATGGAGGCCGCTGAGGCTTCTTGGCCGTGCTTTGCCACGCTCGCGACGCCGGCAACGAGTACCTCGAGCTGGACCTCGGCGCCGTCTTCACCGCAACGACCGAGGAGGTCGAAGCACACGTCGGCCGGCTCGGCGCCCGTCGTCTGCGCGGCATACCCGGCGCCGGAGCCGATCGGCGCGGTCGCTCGCATCGAGGTCCTCGAGCACACGAGCTCGGGGCCGCCGTCGTCCCCCTGGGCGAGCTCGGAGCCGTCGCGGAGGTCGAGGCGCACGTCGGCCAGCTCGGCGCGGTCGACATCCACATGGCTGAGCTCGGTCGGTTCACCTCGGGCCGCTGGTTCTCGTACGTCTGCTCCTCCGAGCTGACGCGCAGGTAGATCGCCGCGCGCTTTTCCATGCCGGCCGGCGTACCACGATCGGCCGCCTCCAAGCCCCGGAACCGCCCCCTACAAACCTAGGGCATCAGCCCTTAGCGACGGTTTTTGTCCCGTTGCTATCGGGACCCCACCTGGTCGAGCTCGGGCACGGCGCCAACAAGCTCGAGCGCGAGCTCGCCGCGGCCCTCCGCAGCGCGGTCGCGGAGGTCGAGGCGGACGCCGGCGAGCTCGGCGCGGCCGTCGTCCGCCATTGTTCCGGGCACGACGAGCGGCGGGTGTCAAGATAGTTGGCCGTTGATTTGGTCACAGCCTCATGAGTGCTTTGGCCTCGTGCGTGTGGGGGTTGAGGGTCACTGGGCCGATGGGCGTCCAGTTGCGTGTCTGGCCGGTCCAGCGCAGGGGCGTCCTGCGGCGCGCCCGCTGGTAGAGGGCATGGCGGGCGGCGAGCAGCGCGCCGTCGCGCCCCCGGTGTCGGTCGTCGGGCGTGACGAAGCGGATGCTGCTGTGCAGGTGCTCGCCGTTGTACCAGGCGACGAAACGCTCTACCCAGTGGCGTGCCTGCTCCACCGTGGCGAACGGGCGGCGTGGGTACTCGGGCCGGTACTTGAGGGTGCGGAAGAGGGCCTCGGCGTAAGGGTTGTCGTCGCTGACGCGAGGGCGGCTGAAGGACGGCACGACGCCCAGGCGCTGGAGGGTGGCGAGCATGGTCGAGCCCTTCATCGGGCCGCCGTTGTCCGCGTGCAGCACCAGGCAGCCGGAGCCCACGGCTTCGCGACGGCAGGTCTGCTCGACGAGACGAGCGGCAGCGAGCATCGACTCGTCGGTCTCGACCGACCAGCCGACGATCTTGCGGCTGTAGACGTCCACGATCAGATACAGGAAGTAGAACGCTCCGCGCACCGCGCTCTTCAGGTAGGTGATGTCCCAGCACCACACCTGATTGGGCCTCTTGGCGACGAGCGCGCGAGGACGACGGGCGCTCGCCGGTCGCGCCGGATTGCGATGCGCCAACAGCCCCTGCTCGCGCAGGACGCGGTAGAAGCTCGACTCCGATGCCAGGTACACGCCGCGGTCGGCCAGACGCGGGACGATCTGCTTGGGCGAGAGGTTGCAGAACTCGGGGCTATTGGCCGTCTCGACGATCCGCCGACGCTCCGCCTCGGTCAGCTTGTGCACCGGCGCGTGGCGCGGTCCGGCTCGACCGTCCTCGCCGCCGGCTTCACCTCGCCAGCGGGCCACGGTGCGCTCGCTGAGCCCGAGCGCACGGCAGGCCGCTGCGAGTGTGGCGCCGCCACGGACGGCCTCGTCGATGAGCTCGAGCGTCACCTGTCGGTCTCCGGGTCCGTGTCGTCGCCCCCGTCCCCCCAGAGGGCCTGGGCTTTCCTAAGAAGCTCCTGCCGCAGCCTGCCCCTCGACGAGCGTCAGGCCCAGCGCATCGGCCCGTCGGCGGAGATTGGCGATCGATCGTTGCCGGTAGCGCTCTTCGTAGTAGTTCGCGCCCGGATCGACGTAGGCCGAGCCGTGCCGCAGGGTGTTGTAGAAAAAGACGGCGATCTTGCGGGCCGTGGCCGTTATGGCCTTCGCTTTGCCGATACGCGCGGCGAGTTGCCGGAAGAACGCCCCGAGCCCTGTGCTCGTTCGACTCACCGAGACCGCTGCAAGGCGCAGCATGGCCGCTGCACGATTCGCCGATGGGCGCGTGCGAGAGCTGAGTACCTTGCCGCCCGAAATCTTGGTGCCCGGTGCGAGCGTCAACCACGACGTGAAGTGCTTTACGGTCGGCCAGCGCGTCATGTCGGTACCGCACTCCGCCACAATCCGCAGCGCCGAAGACGGGCCGAGGCCGTTGATCTGCGTCAGGTCGACGCCGAGCATCGCATGCAGCAGGGCATGGACGTCGAAACGCGGTTCATTCCTCTGGACCTTGCGTGAGCGCGGAGGAGGTGGTGGCGCGACAGTCTCCCTCTGTGGTAACGCGCGAACGGTTCGCTCGATCTCGGCATCGCAGTCCTGCAACTTGGCTTGGTAGGCGTCGTAGAGCTCGACCGCCTGCCGGAGAGCGAAGACGTGCTCCGGCCGGTAATTGCCCGTCAGCGCCTCGCAGATCGTCTCGACCGATGCTTTGCAGCGCACGTCACGGTGAGCCGCAAGCACTTCGGGATCACGCTCCCCACCAATAATCGCCCGCAAGATCTTCAGGCCGGTGACGCCCGTGATATCACTGACCACATGGTGCAACTGCAGATTCATCTGCATCAGCGCCTTCTGCATGTGCTGCGCGTGTGACGCGGCGTACTCGATCAGCCGTTCGCGGTGCCGGAGGTAGGCACGAAGAGCGACGATCTCCGCGCCAGGACGGAAGCTCGCTCGCAGCAGGCCATAGCTGTGCAATTGCTGGATCCACTGCGCATCGTTCACGTCCGTCTTGCGACCCGGCACGTTCTTTGCGTCGCGCGCGTTGACGAGCACGACCTCGAGACCACGCGCCTCCAGGATCTCAAATACCGGAACCCAGTAAATTCCTGTCGATTCCATGGCAACGGTGGTGATGCCCAGGCTCACGAGCCAGTCGGCCAACTGGTTCAGGTCGGCAGTGAAGCCCCTGAACGACCGGACGGGCTCCGCGTCGAGATCTGGTGGAACGGCCACCAGATGGAACCTCGATCCGATGTCGATGCCAGCGGCTCGACGATGGATCGGGGTCAACGCTGCCGGCGTGCGAGTCCCCTTGGTTTTGTTGCTCGGTACGCGTTCTGCGGACCACATCCTGTCTTCGAGCCTCTGCGCCGCTTAGAAACCCGCGCCGGAGGTACCGATGGACGAGAGCACACGCACCTGGCGCGACCGCGTGGCGCGCTGGCACAAGAGCGGGCACTCCGCCCGCGTGTTCGCGGAGCAGGAGGGGGTCAACGCCGGCACACTGTACTCCTGGAGCCGCCGACTGGGCATGAAGCGGAGCGAGCACCGGCAGCGCTCGGAGAAGGCGACGCTTCCGGCGCTGCTGCCCGTGGTGGTCGCCCCGCCTGCAGCCACGACGCCCTCTTCGGGCGCGGCGCTGGAGATCGTCTTGCCGGACGGGGCGGTCGTCCGCGTCCCGCCGTCGTTCGACGAGGTTACGCTGGCGCGCGTTGTTCGTGCGCTCGGGGGGGCACGATGATCCCTGGCCGCGTCTCGATCTACGTTGCCACCGAGCCGCTCGATCTACGGCGCTCGTTCGATGGTCTCGCTGCCGTCGTGCGCGAGGTGCTGCGACAAGACCCGCTCTCCGGAGCGCTGTTTCTCTTTTTCAACCGGGCGGCCGATCGCTGCAAGGCCCTTTGGTGGGACCGCAGCGGATACTGTCTACTTTACAAAAGGCTCGAGCGTGGGGCATTTCGAGCCCCACGTGCCGTCACTCCGGGAGCCACGAGCGTCCTTATTGACGCCGCCGAGCTCGCGAAGATCCTGGAAGGCATCGCCCTGTCGCCCTCGAAGTTGCGGCGAGCGGTCCCGTTCGCCGAGACCGCACCGCCGCAGGTCCCCTGATCTCGCCTGACAGCCTCGCACGCTCCTGGGTAGCCCCCACGGTTGCATTGCCTCGAGCGACATGAATTTTCCTCCACAAGCCCCTTCAAAAAGCAAGAGCTCACGAGTACTTACCGCGTCGTGAGCAAGCCGGTCGAAGAGCAGATTCGCGAGCTCAAGGACAAGCTCGCGCGCGCTGCCCACGAGCGGGACGAGTACCGCAAGCTCTACGAGCTCGCCAGCATCGAGCTGGAGCGGCTTCGCCGGCACATCTTCGGCCAGAAGGCCGAGCACGTCGACCCCGGGCAGATGCAGCTCGCCTTCGATGCGATCGTGCAGATGCTCGCGGGCACCGGGGCGCAGCCGGATGCGGGCGCGACCGGCTCACCCGACGGTGGCGATGGCGCGGCGCCGAACGGCTCCTCCGGAGGCGGGGACAAGGGGCGCCAGGCTCGCCCGCACGGGCGGCAACGGCTGCCCGAGCATCTGCCGGTCGAGCGGATCGAGCTGTTGCCGCCGGAGGCGCAGGACGAGCGCGCGACCGCGCTTGTCCGCATCGGCGAGGAGGTGTCGGAGACGCTGGAGTGGCGGCCCGCGAGCTTCGTGCGACTGCAGATCGTGAGGCCGAAGTTCGCGGTCAAAGGTGAGCCCGAGCAAGGCATCACGATCGCCGACGTCCCCGACAGCCCTGTCCCGCGCAGCCTCGCCGGTCCGGGGTTGCTCGCGCACGTGCTGGTCAGCAAGTACGCCGACCACTTGCCGCTCCACCGGCAGGAGAAGATGTTCGAGCGCTGGGGCCTTCACCTCTCGCGCTCGACGCTGTGCGGCTGGGTCGAGTCGTGCGCCGACAAGCTCGCGATCCTCGTCGGGGCGATGGCCAAGGACGCCCTGAACGCGCACTGCATCGCCATCGACGCCACCGGCGTGCTCGTGCAAGCAAAGGACAAGTGTCGGCGGGGCCACTTCTGGGTCCTGGTGGCGGACCGAGATCACGTCCTGTTCCGTTTCACGCCGCATCACAACCAGGATGGCCCGAAGGAGTTCCTTCGCGGCTACAAGGGCTATGTCCAGGCCGACGCCTCGAACGTCTACGAGCAGCTCTTCCGCACCGAGGGGGTGACCGAGGTCGGTTGCTGGGCCCATTGCCGGCGGAAGTTCTTCGAGGCGATGACCTCCGACCGGGACCGCGCGACGGTAGCCATCGGCTTCATTCGCAAGCTCTACGCGATCGACAAGGCGACCAAGGAGCTGGCTCCGAACCGTCGAACCGAGCAGCGCCGGACGGATGCCGAGCCCGTGCTCGTGGCCTTCCGCGCGTGGCTTGAGACAGAGGACCTGCTCGTCCTGCCGAGGAGCCCCATCGCAGGCGCCATCGGCTACGCGCTCAACCAATGGACCGCACTCACTCGCTTCCACGAGGATGGCCGGCTCCGCCTCGACAACAACCGGAGCGAGCTTGAGCTCCGCCGTGAAGCCGTGGGCCGTAAGAACTGGCTCTTCGTGGGCAGCAAGGACGGCGCCGAGTGGAACGCCACCATCGTGTCGCTCATCGCCTCCTGCGCGCTGCACGGCATCGAGCCCTGGGCCTACTTGCGCGACGTGCTGATCATGCTGCCCACCTGGCCTCCCGAGCGGGTCATCGAGCTCGCTCCGAAGTCCTGGAAGCAGACCCTCGAGAACGCCGACGCTCGGCAGCGGCTCGCGGCCAGTCCGTGGCCCCGGGCGCCGGACGCGACGCCCAGCTGATCGATCGTCGGCGTCGCCGTCCGCTGCCGTGGGCACGGACGCATGCTTTCCGGCTGCCGGGCGCGCAGCTCGCCGGCTTTGGCGCGCTGGTGCCGGCTCTTCGGCGCTTGCGCGGTCGACGCGTGGCTTCCGGCGCCTTGTCGACGATTCGGGCCCGGCAGAGGCATCGGCGGCACGCGGCTTCGCCGCCGCGCGCCTGCGGGCGACGTGCACGCGGGCGGTGACCTCAGCGTCGACCGCCGTTTCCTCCGCTCGCTGCTGGGCCCAGCCACCCTTCGCCGCAGACCGCTCTTCCTCTCGCATCGGGTCGCGAATCTACGGCGACGCCACGCACCACGCGAGGATGGGGTCTACAGGACGGATACGTTGCTCGCCATGAGTGCCTCCACAAGTGGGTCGGAAGGTGGGAGTGCACGTCAGAACACTTTCCTAAACGGGATCGCGCGAAGCGTCACCACTGCCAAGTCCATAGCAGTCCCTGGACCATGTTTTTTTACGGGATTGAGGTCGCCAAAAAGTTACCGGCCGCTCCCTTCCGAGCCCGTTGACAGCCTTATGCGTACTTGAGCTTCTCGTCTACAGGTGGGGCGCCGCCCGAGATGTTTTTTTTGGAGCACCAGAATGGCCGCCGCCTCGGCCAGCGCCTTGTCCTTGCGCCGCAACTGCCTCTCCAGCTCCCGAACCCGCCGCGACGGGGCCGTGCCGTGCCCTGGCTTGGCCGGCCCGCCCAGCGCCTCCAGCGCGGCCTTGCGCCACTCGGTCAGCTGCGCCTCGTGCAGCCCCTCGCGGCGGAGGAACTCGCCCAGCTCCCGCTCGGAGAGCGCGGCGGCTTCCGTCACCGCGCGCAGCTTCTGCTCCGGCGTCCAGTCCTCCGGGCGGCGAGCGGCGGCAGGAGGCGTAGGCGCGGAGCGGCGAGCGTCGTCGGACATGGGCGCGAGGCTACGAGCATCGCGAAGCCAGCGCGAGAGCGTTGTCTGATGCACCCCCGTCTCAACGGACAGCGCCACCGCCGTCGGTCCTCCTGGGGCGAGCAGCCGTTGGACGATTTTTCTTTTGAAGGATTCTGAGTACTCTCTCACCTCAAAGCCTGTCTCCGCTCCCCGAACGCCGTGACCTGACCGTGCGTAAGCGGATCAGATCGGGCGCCAACTTCTCAGACACGGGGGGCCGTCGCCCATCTCGCAGACGGCGACGAGTTCGCCTTGGCGGTGCTCACGGTAGGCCACCTGAACCCGCTCGCCATAGGCCGGGTGCCACCGGTAGTGCACTACGCAGCGCAGGTCGACATGGGCAGAATGATCGGGTCGTCGCACTCGGAAGGAAGAACTACTTGTTCGCGGGCTCCGACAAGGGCGCTCAGCGCCTGGCCATCGGCTACACGATCTTCGGTTCGTGTCGGATGCACGGCGTCAACCCGCTCGCCTGGGCGACAGACGTCATCGGCAAGTTGCAGGCGGGCTGGCCGCGCGACCGGCTGGACGAGTTGCTGCCCGACGCCTGGGCGAAATCGTCGCGCGCTGCTCCGAGCGCCGGCGACGCCGACGCGATCTGAACAACGCGAGCCTCGGCCGGCGACGCAGGTGGATGCCGCCTCGCCGGGCCCTCGTTCAGGACCGCCTGCGCCCGCGCCGGGTCGTGAGCCGACGCCGCCCCGCGCCCAGCATCGTCGACCCCGGCGAGAGCCGCAAGGGGCTGTGCCCATGGCGATGGCCGGGTGGTTACGGCGGAGAGCACCTCGCCGGCCCTCTCGTGCCGGCCCGCGTCCGCGCGGGCCTTGGGCAGAGGCCGCCCCGCGCCGAGCATCGTCGCCCCCGGCGAGAACCGCAAAGGGTCGCGCCCATGGCGATGGCTGGGCGCTTACGTTGGGTCGGCGTCGCTGCGTGACGACGCCGTTCTTCTAGACAAGGTTGAAACCAAGACTGGGCGTGTGTTACCATAGACAACAAGTTACTCGGCTACGGTTCGCGACGTTGGCGCGCGGTCGATCCTCCTGCCGCCGTGAAGGCTCTGGCGGCCGATCCATAATCGAACGGAGATGCTGCATGACACCTCTAAGGATTTGTTGGTTGCTCCTGGGGAGTGCAACGCTGTTTGGATGCGGAACGAAGGTAATCCATTTTCCAGGCGTGCCACAACCTGTGGAATGGGCGACGTTCTGTGGCGATACCAAGAACTGTGGACTCATTGGGGGCACGTTTGCCACCGTGGCACGAGATCCAATTCTGACGGCAAACCCCGTGGAGCACATCGGTGTAATCGACTTACATGCTGAGCACCCTAACGATTTCATGTATTTTGCAAAGGAACCCTGCGGCGATGTCAGTGCTTCCACCGATGTCGACACGTTCTCCATAACCGCCAACGGGACCGTAGATCTCAAGAACGACGAGAATAACTCGCTCAGGACTGCGCTCCAGACGAACCTTGGCGCATCCTTCGGTCTCGGTGCGAATCTCGACGCATCTTACAAACGTGCGACAAACGCGGCCTTCTCTCAGTCCATGAAGTTCGACACGACTATCTACGCGCTGAAGAATAGAAAATATCTTGAGTTCCAAGGCAACCCCAACTGTCACGATCAGGCCTTGGGTCGAGCTGTGCGTAGATCGATCGCGGTGGTCAAGCTCTCGGGCCAGTCACAGTCGAATATTATAAGGATCATTGCTGCTGATCTCAAGGGCGATGCGGCTTTTGAGCAGGCACTCACAACTCAGATCGGGGCGAGCGCCAATTTCGAGGCAACCGTAGATCAGCAGGTTACGCAAGCCGTCCAGGCCACTGCACCGACGAATCAGTACATCATCGGAGCGGGCTGGGACCCCTGAATGGCGCTCTACGGCCCAATAAGGGCCCGCAGCCGGCGGAGCGCGGAGCCTCGCTCCGCTCGGCACCGCGCCCCGCGACTGAGGCCCAAGTCGATCAGTTGCAGGGCACAACCTATCTTTGTATTCCAGGTAACCGCCCGACCAACGCCATCGTGACCACCCCGTCGGGGCCGGTTACGATGGCGTTGGTCGGGTCGTTACGAAACGCCGGCCGGCGGCAGCGTTCGGCGCCGAGGTCCGCGAGCACGAGCTCGGACGGTCGATGGTGACCTCATCCACCTGGCCGCACGCGCGAGCCGCGCGGGCGACACGGAGCATGGGAGCGAGCTCGGCGCAGCCCGCTCCGCCGTTGCGGCCGCAGAGTCGCGGAGCATGCCGGCGAGCACGGTACCGTCGCCATGGTCAAGAATAATCGTTGCGGCGCAGCGGATTTCCGGGTGAGGACTGTTCGCCAACCCGTTGGGTGTATCCGTCCTGTAGACCCCATCCTCGCGTGGTGCGTGGCGTCGCCGTAGATTCGCGACCCGATGCGAGAGGAAGAGCGGTCTGCGGCGAAGGGTGGCTGGGCCCAGCAGCGAGCGGAGGAAACGGCGGTCGACGCTGAGGTCACCGCCCGCGTGCACGTCGCCCGCAGGCGCGCGGCGGCGAAGCCGCGTGCCGCCGATGCCTCTGCCGGGCCCGAATCGTCGACAAGGCGCCGGAAGCCACGCGTCGACCGCGCAAGCGCCGAAGAGCCGGCACCAGCGCGCCAAAGCCGGCGAGCTGCGCGCCCGGCAGCCGGAAAGCATGCGTCCGTGCCCACGGCAGCGGACGGCGACGCCGACGATCGATCAGCTGGGCGTCGCGTCCGGCGCCCGGGGCCACGGACTGGCCGCGAGCCGCTGCCGAGCGTCGGCGTTCTCGAGGGTCTGCTTCCAGGACTTCGGAGCGAGCTCGATGACCCGCTCGGGAGGCCAGGTGGGCAGCATGATCAGCACGTCGCGCAAGTAGGCCCAGGGCTCGATGCCGTGCAGCGCGCAGGAGGCGATGAGCGACACGATGGTGGCGTTCCACTCGGCGCCGTCCTTGCTGCCCACGAAGAGCCAGTTCTTACGGCCCACGGCTTCACGGCGGAGCTCAAGCTCGCTCCGGTTGTTGTCGAGGCGGAGCCGGCCATCCTCGTGGAAGCGAGTGAGTGCGGTCCATTGGTTGAGCGCGTAGCCGATGGCGCCTGCGATGGGGCTCCTCGGCAGGACGAGCAGGTCCTCTGTCTCAAGCCACGCGCGGAAGGCCACGAGCACGGGCTCGGCATCCGTCCGGCGCTGCTCGGTTCGACGGTTCGGAGCCAGCTCCTTGGTCGCCTTGTCGATCGCGTAGAGCTTGCGAATGAAGCCGATGGCTACCGTCGCGCGGTCCCGGTCGGAGGTCATCGCCTCGAAGAACTTCCGCCGGCAATGGGCCCAGCAACCGACCTCGGTCACCCCCTCGGTGCGGAAGAGCTGCTCGTAGACGTTCGAGGCGTCGGCCTGGACATAGCCCTTGTAGCCGCGAAGGAACTCCTTCGGGCCATCCTGGTTGTGATGCGGCGTGAAACGGAACAGGACGTGATCTCGGTCCGCCACCAGGACCCAGAAGTGGCCCCGCCGACACTTGTCCTTTGCTTGCACGAGCACGCCGGTGGCGTCGATGGCGATGCAGTGCGCGTTCAGGGCGTCCTTGGCCATCGCCCCGACGAGGATCGCGAGCTTGTCGGCGCACGACTCGACCCAGCCGCACAGCGTCGAGCGCGAGAGGTGAAGGCCCCAGCGCTCGAACATCTTCTCCTGCCGGTGGAGCGGCAAGTGGTCGGCGTACTTGCTGACCAGCACGTGCGCGAGCAACCCCGGACCGGCGAGGCTGCGCGGGACAGGGCTGTCGGGGACGTCGGCGATCGTGATGCCTTGCTCGGGCTCACCTTTGACCGCGAACTTCGGCCTCACGATCTGCAGTCGCACGAAGCTCGCGGGCCGCCACTCCAGCGTCTCCGACACCTCCTCGCCGATGCGGACAAGCGCGGTCGCGCGCTCGTCCTGCGCCTCCGGCGGCAACAGCTCGATCCGCTCGACCGGCAGATGCTCGGGCAGCCGTTGCCGCCCGTGCGGGCGAGCCTGGCGCCCCTTGTCCCCGCCTCCGGAGGAGCCGTTCGGCGCCGCGCCATCGCCACCGTCGGGTGAGCCGGTCGCGCCCGCATCCGGCTGCGCCCCGGTGCCCGCGAGCATCTGCACGATCGCATCGAAGGCGAGCTGCATCTGCCCGGGGTCGACGTGCTCGGCCTTCTGGCCGAAGATGTGCCGGCGAAGCCGCTCCAGCTCGATGCTGGCGAGCTCGTAGAGCTTGCGGTACTCGTCCCGCTCGTGGGCAGCGCGCGCGAGCTTGTCCTTGAGCTCGCGAATCTGCTCTTCGACCGGCTTGCTCACGACGCGGTAAGTACTCGTGAGCTCTTGCTTTTTGAAGGGGCTTGTGGAGGAAAATTCATGTCGCTCGAGGCAATGCAACCGTGGGGGCTACCCAGGAGCGTGCGAGGCTGTCAGGCGAGATCAGGGGACCTGCGGCGGTGCGGTCTCGGCGAACGGGACCGCTCGCCGCAACTTCGAGGGCGACAGGGCGATGCCTTCCAGGATCTTCGCGAGCTCGGCGGCGTCAATAAGGACGCTCGTGGCTCCCGGAGTGACGGCACGTGGGGCTCGAAATGCCCCACGCTCGAGCCTTTTGTAAAGTAGACAGTATCCGCTGCGGTCCCACCAAAGGGCCTTGCAGCGATCGGCCGCCCGGTTGAAAAAGAGAAACAGCGCTCCGGAGAGCGGGTCTTGTCGCAGCACCTCGCGCACGACGGCAGCGAGACCATCGAACGAGCGCCGTAGATCGAGCGGCTCGGTGGCAACGTAGATCGAGACGCGGCCAGGGATCATCGTGCCCCCCCGAGCGCACGAACAACGCGCGCCAGCGTAACCTCGTCGAACGACGGCGGGACGCGGACGACCGCCCCGTCCGGCAAGACGATCTCCAGCGCCGCGCCCGAAGAGGGCGTCGTGGCTGCAGGCGGGGCGACCACCACGGGCAGCAGCGCCGGAAGCGTCGCCTTCTCCGAGCGCTGCCGGTGCTCGCTCCGCTTCATGCCCAGTCGGCGGCTCCAGGAGTACAGTGTGCCGGCGTTGACCCCCTCCTGCTCCGCGAACACGCGGGCGGAGTGCCCGCTCTTGTGCCAGCGCGCCACGCGGTCGCGCCAGGTGCGTGTGCTCTCGTCCATCGGTACCTCCGGCGCGGGTTTCTAAGCGGCGCAGAGGCTCGAAGACAGGATGTGGTCCGCAGAACGCGTACGCCCGCTTGGCGCCCGAAGAAATCTGGCTCTTTGGCAGCCGGGCCGAGGGGCGTGCGCGCCCCGACAGCGACTACGATCTGCTCGCGGTGCTCTCCGATGACGCGCCCGATTCGGCCCTGGATCTCATGAAGGCATGGGAGCTTACGTGCGGGCTGGGGGTCCCGGCTGATCTCGTCCCCTGCACCAGATCAGACTTCGAGGCGGATAAGGACGAGGTCGGCACGCTCGCACGTGCAGCATATCATCGAGGTAGGCGCATCTATGAGCGGCGAGCGTAGTCGCGGCACGGACCGGAAGAAGGAGAGGCTCAAGGCACTCCTCCACCTCGCGGAGGAATATACGAAGGCCGCGAAGCTCCTCGCCGCGCATGACAACCATTATGCGGCCTACCACTGCCAGCAGGCGGCCGAGAAACCTATCCGCGTGCTCCTCCTCTTCCACAACATTGAGCCTGGCCTCGATCATCACCTCGATGTCCTCGTCGCCAAGCTCCCGGAGACCGAGCCCCGGAAGACCAAACTGGCACCTTTGCATAAGTATACGCCTTATGCGACGACCTACCGCTATGCGACGTCCGGTGGTCGCGTTCCAACGTCTCCGGATCCAAAAGGTGTAGCGACGGATGCTGCGCATATCTCTGCACTTATCGCGGAAGCGCAGAAGCAGTTTGTAGGAGGTTGAAGTCGCGCAAAGGCGGCCCAACAACGGCGAGGCGATGGGTCGGCCGGCGCGAGCTCCCCGGCACCCGGGTTCGCCGGTTGGGCGCACGTTGGGGCGATGCCTTCTGAGGCGATGCGATACGCCGTCACGCCCCTCCAAATCCCGGGGATCCGCACGAGCGCGCCGGTTTGGCACCAAATCGATCCTGGATGGGGCAACGCGCTATCACGCCCCCCGGCCGCTCCTCACCGCGCGCGCGCTCCGAGGGGCGCGCCGCGGCCCCCCACCCGCTGCAGGGCGTAGGCGATGCCGCTCTGGAGCGTCCCCTGCGTGACCACCGCGCCGAGGTCGATCTGCAAGCGAATGAGCGTCTGGGCGACGTCCGGGCGGATGCCCGTGATCACCGCCTGCGCCCCGAGCAGCCGGAGGGCGACGGCGGCGTTCATCAGGGTGCACGCGACGTCGCCGTCGACCGTCCTCACGCCGGTGATATCGATGATCACGACCTCGGCGCCGCTCGATTCGACCCCCTGGAGCGCCGTGAAGAGGACCTGCTCCGCCCGCTGCCGGTCCATCATCCCGATGAGCGGCATGACCATGATCCGGTCGGTGATCGGGATGATGGGCGTGGAGAGCTCCGCCAGGCGGGCGCTCTGCACGCGGATGATCTCCTCCTGGAGCTCGGCGCGCGCGTGCTCGCTCCGCTCCCGCGCCGAGAACTCGACCCTGAGCTGCTCCTCGGCGAGGCGCAGCGACTCCGTGCGCCTGTGCAGGTTCGCGTAGAGCACGGCGTTCTCCACCGCGGTCGCCGCCTGCGCCAGGAGGAGCTTCGAGAGCTCCAGCCGGGCCGGCGTGAACACGTTGGTCGCCGTGTCGTTCTCCAGGTAAAGAACGCCGTTCGCGCGCCCCTGGTGCACCATCGCCAGGCAGAGGATCGATCTCGGGTTGTGCGCGGCGACGTACGCATCCGCGGCGAAGCGAGGCTCATGGCTCGCGTCCGCGAGGACCACCGGCTGCATCGTCCTCGCGACGTACTGCACGATCGAGGCGGGGACCTCGTCGCTGCCCTCGACGGGGAGCAGCAGGCCGACCCGCACAGCGCTCGGATCCACGGTGATCGACGCCTCGATCATCAGCTGATGATCGCGCTCCAGGACGAGGACCCCCTTCTTCGCGCCGGCGTTCTGGATCGCGATGTCGAGCAGCCGGCTGACAACGCTCTCGAGGACGACCTCGCCGGCGATCGCCTGAGCGGCCCGGATGACCGCCTCGACGTCGAGCACGCTGGTGCTGAGCCTCGTCGTCGAGGTGGTCTGGACCGCGGCCCGGGCGTGCTCCAGCATGCCAGGCGGCGCCGACGTGAGCGCGACCTTCTGCACGAGCTGCGGCGCCTCGGCCGCCAGGCGCTCCGCCTTGGCGATCGCCCCCCACTGCATGTAACCGTGGTGGGCGTCGGTCAGGTGGGCGCGCGCGCTCCGGGTGAGGCCGTTCGCATGGTGGAACTTCCCGGCGAGCTCGCTCGCCAGCGCCTGGTCGCGCGTGAACCCGGCCTCCTCGGCGCCCTCGATCGCCCTGTCGTAGAGCTGCGCCACGGCGTGCCGGTCGCCGCCCGAGATGCGCGCGATCTCCGCCTCGGCGAGGAGATGCTTGTGCGCGTAGCTCCGGGGGCAGAGCTCGGCCCAGCGGGCGAGCTTCTCCCGGTGCGCCGACAGCGCCGCCACGAGCCGCTCCTTCTCGGAGGCCGGCGCGCCGTCGCACGAGGCGGCGAGGATCAGGCACGAATAGAAGACGAGCTCGGTCGCCCAGAAGTTGTTCACGCAGCCGGCGGTCATCTTCTCCGCGGCGGCCATGAGCGATCGCGCGGCGCCGTGGTCGCCGTGGAGATAGGCCAGCTGGACCTTTTGCGTGTGGTACCACGCAGCCACATAGCTGAGCTCCGGGACCGAGACCGTGCTGGCGAAGGCGGCCTCGTCGAAGGTGTCGTCGCTCAGGGTGTGCGTCCCGGCGGTGCCCCCCGTGAGGTTCGCGACGACCTGCCTTGCGCACGTGAGGATGAGCGTCGTGAGCTTGTCGTTCGTCTTCCGCATGAGCGCGAGATCCTGCTCGATCTCGCCGGCCACCGCGCCGAGATCGTCGCCGAGGCTCAGGCTCGCCGAGATCATGTGAATGCAGCAGTACGACGCGTACGCCAGATCGCCCGACTCGAGGCCGGCCTGCCGGGAGCGGGCCAGGAGCTTCACCGTGTCCCGGAGCGGCTCGAAGAAATGGAGAATGCACGCGAAGGTCATGAGGAGCATGCACGTGATGCGCTGGTTGGGGATGCGCTCGTTCAGCTCGATACCGACCCTGGCGAACTGGTAGGCTTCCTTGTACCGGTCGCCGGTGGTCCTCGGCTCGAAGACGCCGTCGATCAGGAGCGCCGCATAGAGCACGCACGCGTACGCCGTGGTGCTCGAGGTGCCGCACTCCACCGCGAGGTTGATCTGCATGATGAGCGTGAGCGGACCGAGCACCGGCAGCCCGAGCGCGGAGGCGGGCTGCGTCAGGTCGGCGAGGAGACGGAGGATGGTCAGCTTCTCTTTATCGGCGACGGTGGGCAGCCCCAGGAGAGCGGAGATCGGGCGGCTCGCGAGGTGGGCCTGCATCGCCTCGAGCTCTCTGCCGAGCAGCGCGCGCTGCTCCTCGGCCGCCGCGGGGATGTCGACCCCGAGCAGCGCGAGGGCCTCGAGGCCGCACCGCACGACCTCGGCGAGGTCGCCGCGCATCAGGTGGAACGACATGCGCAGGTTGCGGACCTGCGCGCCGTCCAGCGGGGATCTCGCGTGTTCGAGGAGCACGTCGAACAGCCGCTCGCCGGCGTCGAACCGGCCTGTCAGGCAAAGGCACTCCGCGAGCCCGGTGGTCAGCGCGAAGGTGAGCTCGTGCCGCTCGTCCCAGCGCTCCGGGCCGAGCGCGCTCGTGCCGGCCTCGAAGTAGCTCGCGGCCGCCTCGTACGCCGCGCCGGCCTTCGCCCTCCTGCCCGCCTCGAGGTTCAGGCGCGCCAGCGCGACGCGCTCTCCCGGATCGGTGATCCGCGGCATACCGAGGTTCATGTGGGTCGCGACCTCGAAGACCTCACCCTCCATGCCGCCGGGGTCGCTGTCCGCGAGCAGGAGCCGCCCGATCTGGAGGTGGATCTCCTGCTTGCGGGGCTCGTCGAGGAGCCGATAGGCCGCTTGCTGGACCCGGTCGTGCAAGAACCGGTAGGCGGCGTCGAGCGCGAGCTCCGGCTCGTCCGCCTCGCCGGTCATCGCGCCGCCCAGGGCCGCGTCGAAGAACCTGGAGTCGGCGCCGACGGCGAGGATCAGCCCCTCGCGGAGCGCCGCCGACAGCTCGCCTGCCACCTCGCGGCGCGGCCTGTCGGCCACCCTCGCCAGCGTCTTCAGGTCGAAGCGATAGCCGATGCACGCGGCGAGCGTTAAGGTGCGCTGGGCGCGTCCGTCGAGCTCCAGGAGCCTGCCCGCCATGAAGTCGACGACGTTGTCCGTGACCTTCATCCGCTGGATGCGCGGCAGATCCCAGGTCCACTCGCGCCGGGCCGGATCGAAGGAGACGAGCTTCTCGGCGTGCAGCGCCCTCATGAACTGGTTCATGAAGAACGGGTTGCCGTGCGTCTTGCTCATCACATGGCGCGCGAGCGGCTCGGCCCGCTCGGGATCGCAGGAGAGCGTGTCGGCGAGGAGCCGCGTCACGACGGGGAGCTCGAGCGGCTTGAGGTCGATGTCGCCGACGGCGACCCCGGCCTTGCGCAGCTCCCCCAGGGTGATCGAAAACAGGTGGCTCTCGTCGACCTCGTTGTGGCGATACGCGCCGATCACGAGGAAATGCTTGATCTCCGGCTCGATCAGGAGCTGCTCGAGCAGCTTGAGCGAGGCCGGATCCGCCCATTGCAGGTCATCGAGGAAGACGACGAGGGGGTGCTCCTGGGCGGGGATGGCGCTGCAGAACTTCCGGAACGCGAGGTGGAAGCGAGCCTGCGCCTCGGTCGGTCCGAGCGGCTCGGCGCCGGGCTGGGGGCCGAGGAGGAGCTCGAGCTCGGGGATGAGGTCGACGAGGTGCTGGCCGTTCTGCCCGACGGCGTTCGCGATGCGCTCCTTCCACAGCGCGAGCGCCTCGGCGGGCTCGGTCAAGAGGGCTCGGACGAGCTCCCGGAAGACATGCGCCACGGCCGCGTAGGGGACGGTCCGGTTGATCTGGTCGAACTTGCCAGCGACGATGTACCCCTTGCCCTGCGCGATCGATTTCTGGATCTCGCCGACGAGGAGCGACTTGCCGATACCGGCGTGGCCGGACACGAGGAGCAGCTCGCTCGCGCCCTGGCTGACGCGCCGCCACGCGCCTTCGAGGACCGCGAGCTCCGCCTCGCGGCCGTAGGCCTTCTGCGGGATCCGGAGCGCGTCCACGTAATCGTGGCGCCCGAGCACGAACGGCTCGATCGCCGACGCCGCCTCGAGCTGCGTGAGGCAATCGGCGAGATCCATCCGGAGCCCGTAGGCGCCCTGGTACCGATCATCGGGGCTCTTCGCCAGGAGCTTCATGATGATGTCAGAGACGGAGCGCGGTACGTCGGGCGAGACCCGCGCCGGCGGCGGCGGGAGCCTGGCGATGTGGCAATGCACGAGCTCCAGGAGGTCCTTCGTCGGGAAAGGGAGCTTGCCCGTCACCATCTCGTACAGGGTGACCCCCAGGGAGTAGAGGTCCGTGCGCAGGTCGATAACGCGGTTCATCCGCCCGGTCTGCTCCGGCGACATATACGCCAGGGTGCCCTCGAAGGCGGCGGGGCTCCTCGGCCGCTGCGCCTCCTGGGAGAGGCGGGTGGCGCTGCCGAAGTCCATGATCTTGGCGTTCCACGTGGACGGTTCGACGATGATGTTCTGCGGCTTGATGTCCATGTGAACGGCCCCGCCCCGATGAATGGATTCGAGCGTGCGCGCGATGGATACCGCGATCCGGAGCGCGTCTTCGAGGGTGAGGGAGCGTGCCGTGATGAGCTCATGGAGCGTGCAGCCCCCGGCGTCTTCCATGATGAGCGCCAGGCTCGCCCCGATCTTCACGATGCCCAGGACGTGAACCACGCCGGGCAGCGCGAGCTCCTTGGCGATGGCGTACTCGTAGCGAAGCCTCGCGACCTCGGCCGGCGCTGGGCGCTCGTTCCTGAGGCGCTTGACCGCGACAGGGGCCCGGTCCTCGTTGCGGTATCCTCGGTACACGGTCGACGCAGCGGATTCGTGGATGATGCCTGTCAGGGTATACCCGGGGATACCGATCATGGACCAGTTGTAGAGCCCTTCTGTGCGCTGTATCAAGCGGTCCGCACGGCCATTCGAGGGAAATCCGCCGCGGCGCCGCCGTGCTCTCCAACCCGGGTGCAGCCCGTCCACAATGTGCGGGCGTGAAGCTGATCTCGGAGCGCGCCGTGCCCGGCGTGCGCGGCGAACGGATCGGAGCAGGCGGCGTCGATCCTCATCTGGCCCCGCCATGGATTCGCCCGGCCAGGGTCGCCACGTGCGCCACCAGATCCGGTGGCTTCACCGGCTTGGCCAGGTGCATCTGGTATCCGGCCATGAGCGCCCGCGCGCGGTCCTCGGCGCGCGCGAAGGCGGTCAACGCCAGCGCCGGCACGCTCCCCCCACGCTCCTCCGGCAACTGCCGCACCTTCTGGATCAGCTCATACCCGCCCTCGTGCGGCATACCGATGTCGCTCACCAGGACCGTCGGCTGGTCCCGCTCCAGCTCCGCCAGCGCCTCCACGACCGAACCCGCCGTCCGCACCTCCGCCTGGCACTCCGTCAGTATCCGCAGGAGCAGCTCTCGCGTGTCCGGCTCGTCGTCCACCACGAGCACCCGCACCCCCTTCAGGCTCAAGAGCTCCCCGGCGCGGTGCCATGACGGCCGGCGCTGCGGCATCGACGGCGGCTCTCCTCTGGCCAGCGCCTCGGCGTTCTTGGCCGAAAGCGGCAGCGTCACCGTGAAGCTCGCCCCCAGGTCCTTCCCTGCGCTGGCCGCCTCCACGGTCCCCCCGTGCAGCCCCACCAGGTGCTGCACGATCGAGAGACCCAGACCCAGCCCGCCGTACTCGCGCGTGGTCGAGGCGTCTGCTTGCCGGAATTGCTCGAATACGTACGGCAAGAACTCCGGCGCGATGCCGATCCCCGTGTCGCTCACCGCGAGGCGCGCATACGACCCCTCGCGGCGCAGCGACACCTTCACCTGCCCGCCTTGCCGCGTGAACTTCATCGCGTTGCTGACCAGATTCCACACGATCTGCTGGAGGCGGTTCGGGTCCCCCATGACCTGTTCTCCGGCCGACTCGACGCTGAGATCGAGGCGGATCCCCTTCGCCTTCGCCGCCGGCTCCGCCGATTCCAGCAGCGTTTCGAGCATCTCGCCCAGATCGACCACCTCCACGTCGAGGCTCAGCCGCCCGCCGATGATGCGCGACATGTCGAGGAGATCGTCGATGAGCTTGGATTGCGCCCGCGCGTTCCGCTCGATCGTCCCGAGCGCCCGGCCCAGGATCTCGTCCGATGGGCCGCGCAGGCGGAGCAGCTGCGACCAGCCGAGGATCGCGGTGAGCGGCGTCCGCAGCTCGTGGCTCAAGAGCGCCAGGAACTCATCCTTCAGCCTCCCCGTACGCTCGAGATCCGCCCGCGCCGCCTGCTCCCGAGAGAGGAGCACCTCCCGCTCCGCCTCGGTCCGCTTTCGATCGCTGATGTCCGTGGAGATCCCGCAGACCGCATACGCCCGGCCCGACTCGTCGAAGAGCGGACACTTGATCGCGATGTACGTGTGGAGCCCATCGTCGTGGGGCACGATCTCTTCCATCTCCAGCGGCCCCCCGGCCGCCACCACCTGCCGGTCGAAGGCGCGGAGCGCGTCGGCGCACTCCGCGGGGAACAAATCATAGTCGGTCTTGCCGGCGATCCACCGCGCGGTCACATGGAACAGCTCTTCGTAGCGGCGGTTGATCATCAAATACCGTCCTTCGAGGTCCTTGACGAAGATGACCGCCGTGGAATTGTCGATGATGGCCTGAAGCAGGCGCTGGCTCTCGCGCAAAGCGACCTCCGCGCGCCGGCGCTCGGCGTTCTCCGCCTCGAGGGCGGCGTTCGAGCTCGCCAGCTCGGCCGTGCGCTCTCGCACCCGTTGCTCGAGCTCCTGGTGAGCACGCAGGAGCTGCGCGTTCTTCGCCTCGAGCTCCTTCTGCGCCTCGCGCAAGCTCAAATGCGTCCTGATCCGCGCGAGCACCTCCTCGATCTCGAACGGTTTGGTGATGTAATCGACGCCGCCCGCCTCGAACCCCACGAGCTTGTCCGCCACCTCTCCGAGGCAGGTCATGAAGATGACCGGGATGTCTCGGGTGCCCTCGGCCGCCTTCAGGCGCCGGCAGGTCTCGAACCCGTCGATCCCGGGCATCACCACGTCCAGCAGGATCAGGTCGGGTTTCATGAGGCTGGCTCGCTTCAGGGCCGCCTCCGCGTCCTCGGCGGCGAGCGCCTGATGACCCGCGGATTCCAGATGATCCACCAGCAGGGCCAGGTTCGTGGGCATGTCGTCCACGATGAGGATCGTGGGCTCACGAGCGCCGGGCGCGGAGGCTCTGCTCATGATCGCCGACCGTCGGCCGCCACCTGGCCTGCCGCGGCGTGCTCCTCGACGAACTCCTGCAGCTTCCGCATCTGGTACGTCCGCGCCAGCGTCTGGAGCTGATCGAGCCAGGGGCCGAGCCGCGGCTCGACTTGCTGCATCCGCTCCGCCTCCGCCAGCACCTTCCGGATACGGCCCGACGCCACCAGCCGCGACAGCAGCGAGAGCTGTTCGGCCGAGGGCGGCGCCAGCGCGTCATCCCCCTTCACCACCGCGGGGGCGGCGGCGTTCACCGGTTCATGCGTCCATTCCACGCGCAGAAAACGCGCGATCTTCTCGAAGAGCAGGCTGGCATGCACCGGCTTCGGCAAGAAATCGTCCCAGCCGGCGTGGGCCCCCTTCGGCTGTTCGGCGGCGGTGACGTTCGCCGACGAGGCCAGGATCACCACCCCGTCGAGCTCGGGCATCTGCCGCAGGCGGCGCGTGGTCTCATAGCCGTCCAGGCCTGGCATGGCCAGGTCCATCAGGATCAGCGCCGGCCTGTGCTCCAGGGCGAGCCGCAGCGCGGATTCGCCGCTGTCGGCCTCGACGAGGTCGAAGCCGATGGGGACCAGCAGATCGCAGAACAAGGCGCGGTTGCGAGGGTTGTCGTCCACGACGAGGACCTTGCGGCGCTCGCCGCGATACCCGGTGATCGTGGCCCACGCCGGGGCCTCGTCGGCGGCCGCGGGAGAGGGCGCCTCGGCGAGCGCGAGCGTCACCGTGAACGCGCTGCCTTTGCCGAGCTCGCTCTCGACATGGATGGTCCCGCCCAGCTGCTCGATGATCCTCTTGCTGATGGCGAGGCCGAGCCCCGTGCCCTCGCTCTTCACCCGCTGGTCTCCCACCTGCTCGAAGGGCTCGAAGATGCGCGCGAGGTGCTCCGGGGCGATGCCGGTGCCCGTGTCCTCGATCCGGAAGCGCACGTCGCGCGGACCAGCTCCTCCCTCATCAAGAACGTCGACGAGCAGGGTGACCGCGCCGCGCTCGGTGAATTTGATGGCGTTGCCGAGCAGGTTCAGGAGCACCTGCGTCAAGCGCTTCTCGTCCGCGTGCACGGCGGCGAGCGCCGGGCCCCGCACCTCGTGGGTGAAGGCGATGCCCCTCTGCTCGGCGCGCACGCCGCAGAGATCCACCACGTTGCGCACGAAGGAGGGAAAGTCGAACCTCCGGGGGACGAGCTCCATCTTGCCCGCCTCGATCTTCGCCAGGTCCAGGAGGTCGTTGAGCAACGCCAGCAGGTGCTCGCCCGATCTCTTCACGATCTGCACCCCTTCGCGGCTCTTCGGCGAGAGCTCGGGCGCTCGCATGAGGAACTGGGCGTATCCCAGGATGCCATTGAGGGGCGTGCGCAGCTCGTGGCTCATGCTCGAGAGGAAATCGCTCTTCGCGCGATTGGCGCGGTCGGCCGCCTCCTTGGCGATCCGCAGCTCCGCCGTCCGCTCCTGGATCTTGACCTCCTGGTCCCGGTACAGCACGGCGTTCTCGACGGCGATCGCCGCCTGCGAGGCGAGCACCGACAGGAGCTCCACGCGCGCCGGAGGGAACGCCGACGGCACGTCGCGGTGCTCCAGGTACAGCACGCCCACCACGTGGCCCCGATGCGTCAAGGGCAGCGCCAGCAGCGAGAGCACCGCGTGCAATGTCAGGTACGGGTCGCCGGCGAAGCGCGCGTCGGACCGCGCGTCGCCCGTCACCACCGGCTCGCCCGTGCGGGCCGCATATTGCACCACCGCCACCGGCACGTCGTGGCTCTGCCCGAGGGGCTCCGACAGGCCCGCCTCGATGCGGGTCCCCTCCACCCATAAACGAGCGACGACCGAGAGCGCCTCCCCTTCGCTGAGCACCAGGGCGCCGCGCTGCGCCCCCGCGTTCTCCAGCGTGAGCTCCATCAGCCGTCCGACCACGCGCCCCGGGTCGAGCTCGCCCGAGAGCGCCTGCGCCGCGCGCACCGCCGTCTTCACGTCGAAATGCGCGCCCGTGGACCCGCCCGTGGTCGTGGTGGTCGCCGTCACGGTCGTGCGCTCGGAGGCCGACTCGTGCATGGACGCCTTGAGCACGGCGGGATACCTCGCGCCCAGATGGGCGACCACAGCGTCAGCACCCCAGCGCGCGTAGGCCTCGCGCGCCTCGCGCAGGTACATCGCCCCGACGTGGCCCTTGCCCTCCTCCAGCCGAGACTCGGCGGCGAGCTGGGCTGCCAGGGCCTCGATGTGCAGGAAGCGGTGCTCGCGGGCCAGCTCGATGGCCTCGTCGTATCTGGCCGCTGCCTCGTCGCGCTTGCCCAGGACGCGGGCGTATTCCGCCTCGCCGAGGCGCAGCTTGTGGAGGAAATTGGCCTCGCAGCCTTCGGTGAAGTAGCGCAATCGCGCGAGGCTGCGCTCGATGTGCTGCCGCAGCCGCGCCCGTTCCTCGTCCGTGACGGCGTCGGGCCAGCGCTTCGCCGCCGCGAGCGCGAGAAAGAGCGCGATGTCCGTCACCATCGGGATGCCGAGGAGGTCCGCCTGGAATTGCTCCGCCTCCCGCATCCTCGACAGCGCCCGCTCCCACTTCCCGACGGCGCAGAACAGATACCCTTCCAGCGTACGAGCGAACCCTCCGGTGTACCTGTCCCCGTCGGCAAGGAGAGAGCGAGAACCTCGCGGCAACGGCTCCTCCTCCAGGAGGCGCCCTTCGCCGTCAGGGGACATCAAGACCTCGCAAAAGGACGCGACAAGCTCGAAGTGGTGTCGCCCCACGGCGTCCCCCGCGCGCTGCACCAGCTCCCAGCGCGCCTTGTGCTGCGCGTCGACCTGGCCGAGCGGCAGGCCGCGCCACAGCCGGTAGTAGAGCAAGTCGCACAGGAGCCCCCAGCTCGTGCCTTGAAACGACCCGATCTTCAGGCCGGCCGCGATGGCTTGCTCATAGACGGGGGACGCTTCATCGATGGGCCTCGAGTGGCCGAGGTAGATCCCCTTGAGCGCGAGGCACTCGGGCAGCATCGCGGAGCCCACGCGCTCTGCGGCGCGCACCCCGGGCGTGAGCCAGCGCATGGTGCGGCGGTACATGCCCGTCGCCACCGACCACGCGTTGGCGAAGCTGCAGATCATGAGGGTGGCGGCGGGCGTGAGCGCGTCCCGCCGTATCGCCTCGGACACGATGCGGGCGATGACGAGCGAATACAGCATCGGCCGGCCACCGTAGATCGCGCAGAGCTGCGCCTGCGTCATCAGGGCATCGATGAGCCGGTGCTCCAGCGACGGATCGACCTGCATTCGATCGAACCCGTCCGGCTCGCGATCGAGCCATCGATCCAGCGCGGTGGACTCGCGCAGGAGCGCGACCTGGCACGCCTCGTCCGTGTCGGGGAACGTGATGCCCTGCTTCGCGAGGGCGGCCATCCCGAGCCCGATTCCCCGCGTGTACTGGCCCGTGGCGACGCAGCAGCGCGTGCGGATCTCCTGCGCCGAGAGCCAGGCGACCTCCGGCAGAGGCCTTTCCAGCAAGGCGAGCGCCCGCGCCTCGACGTCGTCGAACTCCCGCAGCAGATAGGCGGCCTCCAGGCGCTCGAGCCCGATCTCCACCGACAGCGCGCGCTCCTGCTCCCAGGCCCGCTCGCCGAGGAGCGCCTGGGCGCTGTCCAGCAGGTTGGTCATCAACCGGTACGAGCTCGCCGCCATCGCGGCGCGCGCTGCTTCCAGGTTCAGCCGCGCGAGCTCCTTGCGCTCCTCCACGGACTCGAGCCGCGCCGCGCCCAGGTTCAGGTGCCGCACGAGCTCCAGGAATTGCTGGGCCGTCCCCCCCTCGGCGTGATGGCGCGCCTCTAGCCGGCGGCCGATCTCGAGGTGCGCGAGCACCCGCTGCTCCGGCGAGATCCGCTCGTAACTCGCCTGCTGCACGCGGTCGTGCAGGAACCGGTAGGCGGCGTCCATCGCCGCCGCGCCGTAGGCGGCGTCCATCGCCGCCGCGCCGATGACCCCGAGCGCCTGCGCGGGGCGGTAGGCCCCATCGACCGGCACCACCAGCTCTGTGTCCAGCGCCGGCCATAACGCCCCTGTCACGCGGGCGCGCTCCCACCCGCTGAGCCGCTCCAGGTCGTGCAGATGGAACGTGTGGCCTGCGCAGGCCGCGAGCCCCAGGAGCTGCTGCGTCGGCTCGGGCATCTCACGCACCTTGTTCGTCAGGAGCGCCACCACGTTGTCGGTGACGCTCGCCTTCTCCAGCGACGATTGCTCCCACCGCCACGCCCCGGTCTCCGGGTCCCTCACCACCTGCTTCTGCCGGTGCAGGGAGAGCAGCAGCTGCTCCAGGAAGAAGGGGTTTCCACGGGTCTTGCGCGAGAGCACGCGCGCCAGCGGCTCCACCCGCGCGGGCTCGCTCTCCAGCGTCCGCGAGCACCACTTTTGCACCTGCTCTGCCGACAGGGGGCCCACCGTCATCCGCGAGACGTTGGCCTCGCTCTTTTCCACCGCCTCCACGAGCTTCCACAGCGGGTGCTCGGGCGGCGTCTCGTTATCGCGGTACGCCGCGATCACCAGCAGCGATTTGCGCTCCACGTCCGTCAGCAAGGTCTGCAGGATGATCAGCGTGGCGCTGTCGGCCCATTGCATGTCGTCCAGGAACATCACGAGCGGCGGGTTCGGCGCCGTGACGGCTCGCACGAAATTCAGCCACGTGAGCTTCTGCCGGTTGAGCACCTGCTCGCCCTCCACCGGCGGCACCGGCGGCAGCTTGCCCATGACCAGATCGAGCTCCGGCACGACGTCGGCGATGAGCCGCGCGTTGTCCCCGACCTCGCGCCGGATCCGCTCCTGCCAGGCCTCGAGCACCGCCTCCGAGCTGGAGAGCCATTGGCGCATCAGCGCCCCGAACGCTTGCGCCAGCGCCGCATAGGGCGTCGACCGCGCGAGCTGATCGTGCTTTCCCGCTATCAGGAGCCCGCGCCCCGCCTGCGCGATATCCCTGTAGACGGTGCGCACGAGCGCCGTCTTGCCGATGCCCGAGGGGCCGCCGACGAGCAGGAGCTCCGTCATGCCCTGCGCGGCGCGCGCAAACGACTCACCCACCCGCTCGACGTCGCGCTCCCGCCCCACGAGCACCTGCGGCAACCGGAGCTTGCGCGAGAAGTCCTTTCTTCCCAGGCCGAACGGCTCCACCGTGCCCCGCTCGTCCCATTGACGGAGGGCCTCCTCCAGATCCTCCGCCGCGCCGCGGGCCGTCTGGTAGCGCCGCTCGGGATCCTTGGCCAGGAGCTTCGCCACGATGGCCGCCACGGCCCTCGGCACCTCCGGGGCGACGGCATCGAGCGGAGGCGGGTCCTTGGCCAGGTGCGCGTGCACCAGCGAGAGCGGATCACGCTCCGTGAACGGCAGCCGCCCCGACGTCACCTCGAAGAGCGTCACCCCCAGCGAGTAAAGGTCCGTGCGCGTATCGAGCGCGCGCGCCGTGCGCCCCGTCTGCTCCGGGGAAATATAGACCAGCGTCCCCTCCAGGGCCTCGGGGATGCTCGCCTCGGTCGCCTCCTGGGACAGCAGCGAGGCGATGCCGAAGTCGAGCAGCGTGACCCTCTCGCACGCCTCGTCCACCAGCACGTTTTGCGGCTTGATGTCCTTGTGCATCACGCCGGCGGCGTGCACGCCCTCGAGCACCCGTGACAGGAGCCGGCCGAGCCGCAGCGCCGCCCCGACCGGCACGCGCCCCTGACTGGCGAGCAGGCGATCGAGCGACCCGAGGCCGGGATCCTCGAGCACCAGCGCCGCCGTGCCGCCCCGCTGCTCCAGCGCCCGCGCGCGCGCCACCCCGGGCACCTCGGCGAGCTGCATGAGCACCTGGTGCTCGTGGATCAGCCGCCCCATCACGCGCGGACTGGCCACCTCGGCCACCGGGATCTTGATTGCCACGCGCGCCCCCGAGGGGGCATGAACCGCGCGCCATACCCGCGTCTCGTTGCCGTCGTAGATTACCTTTTCCAGCGTGTAATCCCGCAGCTCCATCGTTGCCCCCCTCGCAGGGGCGCTGCTGTCGGAGCCTCATCGTAGTGTCGAGCAGGACGGAATGCGACCAGCGATCCTGCCTCTGGAATTTATTTCGGACGACCTCTGCTGCACGACGAGGCCGTGGTCGCCTCAGCGCTTCCCGGCGACCGAGCGGGTTCCTGCTGCACCCGGGCCGAGCGTCATGTGCATCGAGAGCTCGCGCCGACCGAAGAAGCCTCGGTTCGAGGAGGAGGATTCAGGAGATCGTCACGGCGCGAGGGTTCCCTGGGCCGCCGCTCTCTTCGCTTCTGCCTTCAGCTTCCTCAGGTGTCCGTGCAGGGTCTCGGAGTCGAGGCCGTGTAGCGTCAACCGGAAACCGGCGTCGAGCGTCGATCTGGGCACCATGGGATGATGGTTGTGCACCAGGGCGACAGGCAGCGGGTCGTTCAGGATCTTGCCGATGTAGAGCGCGATGATCTCGTCCAGCTGCAGCGAGTTGCTCGCCCGCCAGAAATGGTGGTCAGACAGGAACAGCGCATAGAGCGGCGTGTAGATCTCGATGGCGGTCTGCAGGTCGACGACATTCAGCCAGGTGTTCGGGAGGTCGTCGATGCTCGCGTCGTCGTCCGTGATGGCAGAGAGGTCGACCTCCTTCCGGGGCTCGATCTCACGCCCCTCTGCGCGAAGCTTCTCGTTCAGCTCGATGATGAAGTTGTAGAAGGTCAGATCGTGGACCGTGAACGTGTTGTTCAAGAGGTCCTCCAGCCTCCTGGTCCTCAGCGGCGTGGTCGTCTCGATATCGATGCCCGGGACGTTGTCCTCGATGAATTTCAAGATCTCCGTACCGATGGTGAAGTGACGTAGGATAAGATAATTGGCCTCCGGGGCGACGAAGAACCTCAGACCCCAGTAAATGGACCGGTGCAACAACCACGGAGACTGCCAGCTCGTCGGGACAAGAATCTTCATGAGCTTGATGCCGGAGATCGACAGGCGGGCGAACGGCCTGACGATCGGCATCACGACCCTGCGCGCGTAGCTGCGCTGGCTCTTCAGCAAGGCGGCCTTGGCCCTCTCGTCGATCGGCAAGGACCGGTCCAGGTACAAGGCCAGCCACGGATCGGGATCCCTGGGGTCGTGCTTCATCTTCCTGAAAAAGCCCTGAAAATCCATGTCAGTAGCTCCCGATCTCTTCGAGCTGGAGGCGGTAGAGTCGCGCGGTGATCCGGGCGGTCTTGAGGATTCTCGGCGCCATCCGCGGGAGGTTCAAGATGCCACAGCGGAGCGCCTCTTCCAGCTGGCCCAGGTGATCTTCGTCGGCCTTCGCGTGATAGAGATAGAAGCTGACCGCCTGCGCCTCCAGGCGAAGGGCGGACTGCACATGCTCGGCCCACTGGGCCGCGACCCGCTTGCCGAGGCCTTCGATGATGTACATGGCGCCGAGGAGATCGAAGGGGTTCGGCTGATCGGCTCGATGGAAGATCCAGGCAGACAGGGCCTCGCTGCCGATGTTCAGCTCGTGCCGCGCGAGCCCGGCCGGGTCGCCGCCGCTCTTCAGGTAATCCTGCTCCAGCATGAGGTAATCGCGATGCTCCGCGGCCGCGTGGCGGATGAAGCGCGAGCGCAGCTCGGCGAACTCGTGGCCGACGTTGGAGGCGGCGCGCGCGATCCAGAGCGCCCCGTTCATGACCTGCGCCCGGTGGTTCAGCAGGAGCTCGTGGTAATCGGCCAGGCGAACGCGACGATCGATCACGCGCCGCACGATCGGGATGTGATGCACCTGGGACTCGAAATCCAGCCAGATGGACGACAGCCCGCGCAGGACGGCCTGCGGTGAATCTTCGTCTCGAGGCGATGTACGTTCTGGAAGCATCCTGAACCTCCCTGGTGATGACGGCGGATCAGACGACCGTGAGCAGCATGAAGGCGATGACGCAGCGGCCGCTCTCCGGGATGAAGCCGAGGATCTGCTGGCCCGGCTGAAGATCCCGCTCCTCGATCAGCTGGTGCAGCATGAGGAGAATGGATGCGGCCCCCGTGTTCCCCTGGGAATAGAGGTTCGTGAACCAGCGAGCCTCGGGCACCATCGCCCCGGTCTTGGCGAGCAGCTTGACCATCTCTCCGCGGAGAGAGTGGGACGAGTAGTGCGCGAGGAAGTGGTCGATGGCTTCGGGCCTCAGACATCGCCGATCCACGAGCTCGAGGTAGTGCTTCGCCCACACGGGGAACATGCGGTAAAGCAGATCGAAGTCCTGCCTGAGGACGACGGCGCCCTGCTGCGCCGCGAGCGCAGGGCTGTCGTAGTGACTCCAGGGCTTCCTCTCACCCGCCCGGTTCCTGGAGGTGCCCGCGTACATGCAGGGGTCGAAGCGGTCGGCGTAGGAGCAGAGATCGATCCATTCCACCCTCAGGGAGCGGCGCCCCTCGTTCGGCCGGGACTCCAGGAGCCAGGCACCGGCCCCGTCGGAGAGGGTCCAGCGGAGGAACTCGGTCTCCATCAAGGCGGAGGAGTCCTCGCCTTCCTGCTCCCGACCGGCATAGAAGCCAGGGCGGAAGAAGCGGCTGGAGAACTCGGCGGCGCAGGCCACACCGCAGTCGTGCTCGCCCGCCTTCAGCTGGAGGTAGACGGACTTGAACGCCATCATGCTGCTGGCACAGACGCTCTGAAAGCTCGCGATCTCCATGGGCCTCAGGCCGAGCTCGCCGTGGACCGCGCTGCCAAAACCGGGGACGAGGAGGTCGCCCTGGGTGGTGGCCGCCGCCAGGAAGGAGAGCCTCTCCGCGGCGATCTCGCTGCGCGAAAGCGCGTCCCGGATCGCGCGAGCCGCCATGTCTGCGCTGCTGTGAAGGTGCACGCCTTCCGGTGTCAACGCATAATGACGTGTCTTGATGCCGTTCTGCCGAAGGACGAGGCGCCCGAGCCTGGAGCGTCTGTCGTTGATCTTGCCGATGTATTGCTCCATCTCCTCGGTGGGGACCGGTTTGCCAGGCAAAAAGGCGCCAGTGCTGGTGATGTAGACGGAACGATCCATGATCCCTCTCCGTGGCAGACATGGGCTTGGAGCTCGTCACGGCGGCCATCAATACTACCTTAGTCGCCCTCGCCGGGCCGAGGCATAACCATGTCGCGTCTCGCCGACCGCCGGCTTCGCCCGCCGGACGCTGGCCCGGTTTTCGCCTGTCCACAATCGCGGCCCGCGGCACCTCGCAGCGCCCAGGCGCGCTGAGGTGATTTCGTCGCGGGCGCATCCCGCATCCCTCGCCATCCTTGGTATGAAAGGGGGCCGCCAAGGATTCATCAGATCATGTCGGTCGCGTCCTCGCGCTCTCGCTCGCGCTCGCGCCCGTCTTGGCCGGAACCTGCGGGAGCATCGAGACCAGCGGCTTCTCGGCCATCGCCAGCCGGAACGGCCGGGAGGCGCGGTACCTCGGGGGCCTCAGGCCCGGAGCCGCCGCCGACTACCGCTGGCTCGCGAAGCACGGCGGCGTGCGATGGCTCTTTCTGACGCACCGGGACCATACGAACCACCACGCCGAGCTCGCCAGCCGCTTCCCGGGTTGCCGCCGCATCCTCGGCGCCGCGGACGTGAACCTCCGTGAGAACAAGTACATGCCCTCGACCGGCGACGTGGAGATCAAGCCCGGGAACGAGCTCGGCCCGCTCTCGCTCGAGGGGGAGTCGCTCTCGAGAGAGGCGGCCAAAGAGGCCGAGATCATGCTGTTGCCGCAGCCCGGGCACACGCCGGGCTCGTTATGCCTCCTGTACCGACGCCGCTTCCTGTTCACCGGCGATCACCTGAGCTACTCGCGCTTCCTGGGTCAGCTCGTGGCGCATCGATTGCAATGCTGGGAGGACTGGGAGCGCCAGATCCGCTGGGTGCGGTATCTGCTCGCGGCGGCCGAGGCCGGCTGGCTGAGGTTCGCGTGGGTGTTGCCGGGTCACGGGGAGTGGGCCCGCCTGCCGGGCGAGGGGAGCGCGGCCGAGACGGCCGCCGAGCTCCGCCGCGTCATCACGTCGATGGAGCAGAAGCCGAAGGGGCATACGCCGCTGGGCCGCTGGATCCTGTACGTTCAGAGCCGGATGGCGCCCGAGAAGACGCTCGGGCGCGCGGTGCGCGCGATCGGCGGCGGGAGCGACGCCTGGGTATTGCCGCGCGGCGCGCGGAGCTCGCTCACCGATTTCGATCCGGACGAGACGAGGGTCGCCCTGCGCCGGCTCTATGTCCTCGGCGCCGCCGCGCTTCTGGCCGCCGCCGGGACCGCATGGCTCACCGCGCGCCGGGACATGAGCGCCCTTTCTGGTCGCTCCTAGGACGCTAATCCCACGGCTTCTCCCCGTCAGCGGTTGTCCGCGCGCGTATCCAACTTCATCGAGCCGGCGATCTGCCTCGTTGTCACGTTGAACCGATTGAAGAGGTTGATCAGCCCGATGTGCAGGGTCAGCGCCGCGAGCGCCGGCTCGTCGTAATGCCGCGCGGCCTCCTCCCAGACGGCGTCGGGCACCGGATCCGCGCGGTCGCTGAGCCTCGTCGCGGCCTCGGCGAGCGCGAGCGCGGCGCGCTCCGCCTCGGTGAAATAGGGCGTCTCGCGCCACGCCGCCACGGCGAACATGCGCTCGTCGGTCTCGCCCGTCTTCTTCATCTCGCGCGCGCCTATGTCGACGCAGAAGCCGCACCCGTTGATCTGGCTCACCCGCAGGTGGACGAGCTCGAGCGTCCGCGCCGGCACGCCGCTCTTCTTCACCGCGCCGATCAGGGCGTAGATCGGCTGCATGACGTCGGGGATGACCATCGCGGGGTTCTTCATCCGTGCTTTCAGCATGTTCGTGCTCCTCCCGAGGCGTTCGGGTGTGCTCGCCAACCGTGACGAGGCGCTGAACGTCCGTTCGCGTCGTCACATCGGCTAGAGTTCGTCCGTCACAGCCATGACGAAGCACGACGAGGGAGTGTGACCGATGGATGAAAATAGTTGGCTGGCCGAGCGGTTCGAGGCCCACCGGGCCCATCTGCAGGCCGTGGCGTACCGGATGCTCGGCTCCCTGAGCGAGGCGGAGGACGCCGTGCAGGAGTCCTGGCTCCACCTGAGCCGCGCCGACACGAGCGGCGTCGAGAACCTGGGCGGGTGGCTGACGACGGTCGTGGCGCGGGTGTGCCTCGACATGCTGCGCTCGCGCAAGGCGCGGCGCGAGGACCCGATGGCCGCGCCCGACCCCGCCGCGGACCGCGAGGCCGGGACCGACCCCGAGCGCGAGGCGGTGCTGGCCGACTCCGTCGGCCTCGCGCTGCTCGTGGTGCTCGACACGCTGACCCCCGCCGAGCGGCTCGCCTTCGTGCTGCACGACCTGTTCGCGGTGCCCTTCGAGGAGATCGCCGCCATCGTGGGCCGCTCCCCGGCCGCGGCGAGGCAGCTCGCGAGCCGCGCCCGCCGCCGCGTGCAGGGCGCGCCCCCGTCCCCGGACGCCGACGTGGGCCGCCAGCGCGAGGTCGTCGACGCCTTCATCGCGGCCATGCGCGGCGGCGACTTCGATGCGCTCGTGGCGATCCTCGATCCGGACGTCGTGATCCACACCGACGCCACGGCCAAGCCCCCGGCCGGGAGCGAGGTCCGCGGCGCGCGCGCCTGGGCCAAGCAGGCGATCCCCGCCGCGCGCGGCGCCAGGTTCGCCCGCCCCGCCCTCGTGGACGGCACGGTGGGCATCGTCGTCGCCCCGCAGGGGCGGCTCTTCCGGGTGCTCCGCTTCACCCTCGCGCAGGGCAAGATCGCCCGGATCGACGTCGTGGGCGACCGCGAGCAGCTCCGCGATCTCGACCTGTTGGTCCTCGACGACGGACCGCAGCTGGAGATCTAGACAAGCCCTCTCTGGATGAAGCGCGCTCCTCGGAGGCGTGCTCACCTCATCCACTCAGTAAGGTGTTCCGTCCTTGTGCGTGTAGACGTACTCGCCGCCCACCTTGCGGAAGGCGAGATCCTCGTCGGGATACTCGACACCGTCTTCGGGATCGCGGTTGCTGATCTCGAGGTAACGCGCTGGCGCGGCGCTGCGGTTGACGAAGTGATGCCCGTTGCGCGCGCCGGCCGGAAAGCCCGCGCATTGACCCGCCGTGAGCACCTGCTCGCCGTCGTCCGTGCGCAGCACCACCTCGCCCTCCAGCACGAAGACGAGCTCGTCCTCGTCAGAGTGGTAGTGCCGCAGCGCCGACTCCTTGCCCGGGAAGAGCGTGGTGAGGTTGACGCCGATCTTCGTCAGGCCGAGCGCGTCGCCGAGCGCGCGCTTCTCGCGCGGCGTGACGCGCGCGGGAAACGGCTCGGGGTACGTCGAGCCGGTGCGGGGCTCGAGATCGCTGGGGTTCAGGGCAGGGCGTTCGAGGGGCATGATCATCTCCGAGCAAAGCGGCCGCGCTCAGCGGCCGCGCGGTGTGGGCACGAGCGTGGAGGCGAACCTCGCCGGGTTCAAGGGGGGCGGGCACCGGCATCCGAGCCCGTCCGCGCCCCCGCCCCCTCCCCGAGGCGCGCTCCCCCCGTCCCGCTCGCCCCGATCGAATCAGCACGCGCCCCCTCCGAATCGTCCTACCCCCGCTCCAGCCGCGTCGTCAGGAGCCGCTGAGACGCTCCTTGGCGCGCGAACTCACGAACATCGCTCCGTCACGCGCCAGCACCGACAGCACCGCGGCGGTGGCTCGCGGGTGGTCCGCGACGGCGTAGCGGACATGCGCGTTCTCGTCGGTGGCGCGCCGCTCCAGGATATCGAGCGGACAGTCCGCGCGCCATACGATGTGACGGCGCACGACGAAGTCTGGGTCGTGTTCGAGGTCGAGCAGCAGGGACAGTGGACAGGCCTCGTTTCTGCCAACGAGCAAGCGCACATACGAGTCGGGGTCGCGCGCGAGCTGCGACAGCATGCGCTCGGTCGTGCTCGGATTCTGCGCGACGGCGCCACGGACGAAGAGGTCGGCGGAGTCGGCCAGCTGGACGAGGATATGCTCCGGTGTGAGCGGGTGCTTTCCGATCTCGCAGTGGTTGTCGCGCAGGGCGCTCGCGGTGACAAGGATGTCGGGCGTCACGCCTGGATGCGCGAACACGGCGCGACGCAACAGCTCGCTCGAGGCACGGCTCCATTGGCGCAGGCACGCTTCGGGACAATCGGGGCGCTTCACGAGCTCGAGCTTCACCCAGGTGTCGTCGTCGCTCGCAAGCACTTCGAACTGCTCGGCGCTCAGCGCGCGGCGCCGCGCCAGACGTCGACGAACACCCGAGAGCGGGTCGCGCAGCAGGCCCTGCAGGTGCGCGGCATCGAGCGCTTCGTGGGTTGCGAGCAGCAGACGCACGGCGGGCGGCGGACTGTCTGTGATCTGGGGGTAAAACGCGGCGGGGAAGTCCGGCCGTCGCAAGAGCGCGAGCAAGACGCGTTCATTCCGATCAGCGAGCAGCTCGGGCATCCTCGCGTCGTCCCAAGGCAGCGACGCGGCGGCGATGGCGCGATAAGAAGCCAGTCGGTGCTGCGCGAAGGCACGCAGTGTGTCGAGCGAGAGACCCATGCGCGTCTCGGCGACGAGCCGCACGGCTGCGTCGGCGTCGTGACGGAAGCGTTCGAGCCAGTCGCGCGGACACTCGCGATGCGAAGCGACGGCGCGGCGTGCCTGGCCTCCGAGCTCGGCGAACTCGGCGAGCACGGAAGCGGCCACCGGCTCGTTGCGCGAGATTCGCGCGAGGTCTTCGCCAAAGTGACGCGGAATCGCCGCGGCGTGTCTCGCGATCGCGCGCACGTTGCCGTCGCCGTCGGTCCAGAGCAAGCGGCGGAGCGGCTCGTCACAGCCTGGATGGGCGGCGACAGCGCACCGGACGGCGCGCGAGGCGTCACGCGCGAGCTGCGCGAGGACCTCGCGAGGAGCGCCCGTGCGGCGGGCGAGGGCGCGACGAACGTTGATGGCCTGGTCGGTGGCGAGTGAGAGCAGCGTCGCGAGCGGCGTGCGCGGGTGCAGCCCCGCCTTGATGCGCAGACTTTCGCTGGGGGAGCGCGCAAGCGCTTGCAGATCCTCGGCGCTGAGCTCTGCTGTCCGTCGCTTCATTCACAGGGATATCTAGCAGCCCCCCCGCGCCAGCACAGGTCCATCCCGCGCAGGCCCTGTCCCTTCGCGCCACGCGGCCGAAGCCAACTCAGAATCTGGCCCCCACGGCGAGACGGAGCGTCGCGAGCTTGCCCTGCTCCAGGCCGAACCCGAGCGGCTCGTCCAGCGCCACGAGCAGCCCGGCCCGGAAGTACAGGCCCGACGCGGGTGGCTCCACCCCGACGAAGGGCTCGGCCGCGAGCTGCATCTTGTCGGTCTGTGTGAGCGGGAACGCGGCCTGGAGCCGCGCGCCGACCCCGAACCCGCCCACGCTGCGCAGCTCCGCCTCGTTGCTCTGCTCGATGAAGAACTCGGTCTCGCCGCCGCCCGTGGGGATGGCGAACATCGCCACGAGATCGCTCCGCACATAGAGCGCCTCGATCGGGCGCAGCTCGATGCCGCCGCGGGCCCGCAGCGGGACGTGCTCCAGGAGCGCCCGCTGCGTGTCGAAGTACCCCCGCACGGCCAGCGCCGCCGCCGCGGCCGCCTTCGTGTCGTCGGACGGATCCTGCGTGATGGGGATGGAGGCCGAGAGCCCGCCGACGAGCATCAGCATGGTAGAAATGTTCCCGGCGTAGTGAAGTCCTATCGAGGGATTGCCGAAGAAGAACCCCTCGAGCTCCGGCGCGACGGTCGCGGCGTCGCCCTCCGCCGGTTCGGACGTGCTCGCCTGGCTGCTCCCGTACGCAAACGGCAGCTCTGCGTCGAGGTGGAGCCCCCCGATGAGCTTGATCTGGGCGACCGCCGCGAAGGACGCCACGAAGGAGTTCCCCTCCCACGCGCCGCTCGCCCCGTCGCTGCTCACGGTCTCCCAGTCGGGGAGGTTCGCCTCGATGGTGCTGGTGAGCACGTCCGCCTCCACGCCGAGACGGAAGCCGTAGGACTTCGCCCACTGCGCTTCCGTGACGGTTTCCTCGGCGAGGGCTGGCGGGGTGAACGAGAGCAGGAGGGAGAGGGCGGCAAGGGACAAAGCAAGCTGGCGCATGCGGACAGCGTATCTTTTTTTCCGTCCGGGGCCATCCAGCGGGACGATGGCACAGGCAGCCCGGAGGGGAGGCAGCCGCTTGCCGGGCGCTCAGCTGTAGACCCCCTGCACGTACTCGGTCAGCATCTTGATCTCGGCCTCTTGCTCGCGGCTCACCCAGTGCACGAGGTCGCCGATCGAGATCATCCCGATCACCCGCCCGTCCTGGACCACGGGAAGGTGGCGGCAGCGTCGCTCGGTCATGACCGCCATGGCCTGCCGCGCCGGCGTGCTCGGCTCGACGCAGACGACGCCGCACGTCATCACCTCCGCGACGGGCGTGTCCGCCGGATCGCGCCGGGCCAGGATCACCCGCGTCATCACGTCCCGCTCGCTGATGATCCCGCTCGGCGATCCGTCGCTGCTCACGAGCAGCGCGCCCACGCGCCGCACGCACATCGACTGCACGGCCTCGAAGACGGTTGCGTCCGGCGAGATGGTGTAGACGTTCCGACCCTTCCTGTTGAGGATTTCGCCAATGCTATCCATGGTCATCCCCTTCCTGAGGGAATGATGACAAAAAAATCGCGCGTGCAGCGTGCTCATGCGCGATTTTTTGGCTTCTTTTCACCTGGACGCCTCGCTTCCCGCGCTTCACGGCCGGGCTCGCCTTGGCGTGGAGAGCGCGGCCGGGCTGAGGCGGACGCCGTTTGTTGCATGGATATTTCAGACCGAGGGCATCGCTCTTTTCGACCAACCGGAATCGAACCGAAATCGAAGAGGCCCTCTCCGGCCTACCCGCCGGGGGGAGCTCTCAGTAAGCAAACGTGCAGGTGTTGCCGGCTCCGCACTCCTTGGAGGTGACCGCCGCGACGACCTGGGACGCCGGCATCGGCGTGTAGCGGTACGGGATCTCGAAGACGGTGCCCCTCGAGTCGTTCAAGTCGTCGCCGGTCCCCTGGTTGCCAATCCCCTTCCAGCCTCGTGGACTGCCCATGTCCGTCCAGATCGACCTGTTCTCATCATAGACGCAGTTCTCGGCGATGAGCGCCATGTCCTTGCCCACGCCGTGGATCTGGCTGCCGCCGGTCTTGTGGTAGTTGTTGAGCATGTGGACGTTGCCGTACCGCCCGCGAGGCTGGCGTGAATCGACGCGCTCGCCCCAGTGGCTGTTCATGTACGTGATGCGCAGCTTGCCCTGGCTCGCCGGTTCGTCGTCGCTGCCGGCGATCAGGTTCGAGAACCGGTGCTCCTTGTCGTATGTATAGTAGAAGCGCGACCAGGAGACGGTGACGTAGTCGGCTCCCTGGGTGATGTCGCAGTTGCCGTCCTGGCCGTCGGAGATGTCCAGATGGTCCAGCCAGACGTGGTGCGCGCCGTTCCCCGTGTAGACGGCGTCTGCGCCGGCCTTGCACTCGTCGTAGCTGGCGCAGCGCGCGCCCCGCACGGCGAGGTTGCGGAGGATGATGTTGTTCACGCCGGCGCCGCTCATCCGGATGTTGCCGGTGATGGTCACGCCGGGGCCGATGCCGATGATCGTCTTGTTGGCGCCCGGCGCGAGCGTCCCGCTGTAGTTCCCGGGCTTCACGAGGATGATCGCCGGGGTCGAGCCCTTCGCCGCGTCCTGGAGCTCGCTCATCGAGTCCACCGTGATGGCCGAGCTCAGATCCGTGCCGCCGCCGGTCGTGCCGCCAGCGACGCTCGCGAAGCCCGGAACGGGATCCGTGATGTGGAGGTCCCCAACCGGGGTCGACCCGCCGGTACCCTCACCACCGGCGCCCGCTCCACCCGTGTCCCCTCCACCAGCGCCCGCTCCACCCGTATCCCCGCCGCCAGCGCCCGCGTCACCCCAGCCGGCCGCGCCCCCGGTGACGCCGCCCGTTGCGCCGGTCGTGGCTCCGGCGCCGCCTGCTCCACCCGTTGTGGTACCGGAACCGCCCGTCGCCGTCGCCCCGCCGCCGCTGGTCGTCGCCCCCGCGCCGGAGGTTCCTCCAGAGCTCGCGCCTGCGCCGGGCGTGACGTCGGGATCCGTCGAGCTGCAAGCGATCAGCAAGCCGAGAATCGAGAAGGAGGCGAGTCGATACGCGTGGGGCATGGTTCCTCTGCGGGTGATGGAAGCCAAGCTTCTTTCCCTCAGGTTGCGCGGCGCCCCCGCCAGCCGTCACAAATCGCCGGGACGCTCCCGGACCGCGATCCTCGTCGAATCCTGAGGCGGAGCTCGGCCTTCGCGGCCAGGGGGCCGCGGGGCTCACCGTCGCCTTGCCGCTGCTCGCGGGCGGGCGCGGGCGCGTCGGCACTCCTGGCTGGTGGTGCGCGTGGGCCCGCTGGACGTGACAGGGGGAGGCTCGAAGCGCGGCCCCATCCGTGCACCTGCCATCATGATCGGCCTCGTGCGGCCAGAGCGTCTGCGGCGCCGACTACCAGTTCTATGACTGCGTACAGGGACAGTGGGTCGCCGCCGGCATCGCGTGCGCAGGCTCGTGCCAGTGTACGGGCGGCACGGACTACCTCGGCAACCCCGTGTCGGCCTCGTGCGGACAGAGCGTCTGCGGCGCCGACTACCAGTTCTATGACTGCGTACAGGGGCAGTGGGTCGCCACCGGCGACGCGTGCGGCGGGAGTGGAGGCTAGCACCACAGAGCGAGAGTACACAGGGAGACGGGGAGGAGAGAGATAGGAGACTGTCCGGTTCTCCCGATGTCGCACTGAAGACGGTAACCAACGTGAACGTGAACGTGAACGTGAACGTGAACGTGAACGTGAACGTGAACGTGAACGTGAACGTGAACGTGAACGTGAACGTGAACGTGAACGTGAACGTGAACGTGAACGTGAACGTGGTCGTGGTCGTGGTCGTCGACGACACGATCGTAGACGTGGACGTTCCGTCCGGTACCGTGGTCGACGATTGTCGCAACATCGAGCTCCTCGCGTGCTGACGGATTTGGCTGCTCAGCTGCGTCGAGCAGCGCTTTCCATTCTGCTCGACATCGCGGAAGGCGGAGGAACGCCGGAGCGAGACGTTCACGTTCACGACCTAGCCGTTGACGACCACGACCACGACCACGACCACGTTCACGACCACGTTCACGACCACGACGGCGTTGGTGACTGCTGGGGGCGCGGCTTGGGGGCCTGAACGCGCTTGGTTAACACCAATGCCGCGCCCCCTCCCCTCACCGCTCCACGCGGTCGAGCCACGCCCGCGCGTCCTTCTCCAGCAGCGGATCCCCGAGCCGCACCGACAGCTCCAGAAGGTCCTCGAACTCCCGCCGCGCCAGCGCGTCATTGCGCGCGTTCTTCAGCAGCATCGCCGCCGCCCAGCGGCCCTGCAGCACGTCGTGCCAGTAGCCCTGCTCCTCCGCCCGCGCGATGAGCGCCTGCAGCCGCTCCCGCGCGTCCCCCGCCCCCGCCACCCCGTCCAGGTACGCCAGGTACATCCGGTTCGAGGCGGCCACCCGATCGTACCCCGCCTCGTCCGCCCGCTCCAGCGACTCGGCGAAGAGCGACCGCGCCCGCTCGTGCTCGCCCAGCCGCACACACGCGTACGCCAGGTTGTGAAGGTTCACAACCCCGTCAAACCGCAGCCCTAGCGCCCGGTCCAGCGCGATCGCGCGCTCGCACGCCGCCGCCGCGGCCCGGAAATCCCCCGCGTAGAGCTCGATCGTCACGAGCAGCTTCGCCCGCACCGCCTCCGCGACCCGATCGCCCGGGGCGGCCGCCTCCCAGCGCGACAGCGCCTCCAGCGCCCCGGCCCGATCCCCCGAGGTCGCCCGCGCCAGCACGACCGACTGGAGCGCCCGCGGATCGTCCAGCGGCCCGAGCGCGGCGAGGTCGAGCGCGGCCCGCCGCGCGCGCGCGAGCTGCCCCTGGAGGCACGAGACCTCCACGTCCACCGTCAGCGCCTCCTGCAGGAGCTCGCGGCGCCCCACCGCCATCTCGACAACGTCGTCGAGCAGGTCGTGCGACAGCCGGAACAGGTTGGTCGCCCCGAGCGCGCGCGCGAGCTCGATGCGCAGCTTCACCCGGAGCTCCAGCGAGCCGACCGCATCGACGCGCGCGAGGATGCGGTCCGACGCCGCCGGCAGCGACGGCGCGCGGCGCGCGTGGCCGACCGCCTTCGAGAGGATCTCCACCCACCGGGCGAGCTCGTCGGGATTGCGCCGCGCGACGTCCGCGAGCTCGAACGCCCGCGTCATCGCGGCGATCGCCGCGTCGAACTCGCCGCGGCGCACGCGGACCCCCGCCGCGCGCGCCAGGTGCCCCGCCGCGCCGTCCGCGTTCCCGAGCGAGAGCGCCCCGTCCACGGCGCGGCCGAGGTGGCAGTCGACCAGCGCGAGCACCGCCGGATCGTCCCCGCCCACGCGCTCCAGCCACTCGGCCGCGAGCCAGTGGCCGAGCGCCCGATCCGCGTCCGTCAGCATCTCGTAGGCCGCGTCCCGCACGAGCGCGTGGCGGAACGCGAACTCCGGCTCCCCGCGGAACATCGACTCCGGCCGCGGCTCGAGGAGCTCCCGCTTCTCGAGCGTCAAGAGCCACGACTCGAGCTGCGGCACCTGCGCGCCCCCGCCGAGCATCGCCTCCAGACCGCCCCGCCAGAACACCTCGCCCATCACCGCCCCGGCCCGGAGCACCCGGCGCGCCTCGGGCTCGAGCGCCGCGATCCGCGACTGCATCATCGCGAGCACCGTCTCCGGCACCTCCCCCGCCCGCCTGTCCGCCGTCGCGCGCACGAGCTCCTCGAGGAAGAACGCGTTGCCCGCCGACCGGTCGACGAGCGCCGCGAGCTCGGCCTCCGGCGGCGCGTCGCCGAGGACCTCCCGCACGATCCGCTCGCACGCGCGGCGCGACAGCTCCCCGAGCCGCATCTCCGTCGCCTCGCGATCCTCCCACAGGCCCGGGAACGCCTCGCGCACCCCGGGGCGCGCCAGCGCCAGCACCATGAGCGGCTGGTGCCGCAGTAACCGGAGCGCCGCGTCGAGCGTGTCCACCGTCGCGCGATCGCAGAAGTGCAGGTCGTCCAGCACGATCAGCACCGGCCGCGCGTCGCACTCGGCCCGCAGGAAATCGAGCCACGCCCGCCGCGCCTGCTCCTCCATCACCGCGCGATCCTGCCGCGCCGCGCGCAGCGCCGGGCTCTCCGGGAACGGCGCGCCGATGAGCTCGCCGAGCAGCTCCGTCACCCGCTCCCGCGCGGCCTCGCCGACGTGCCGCGCGACCCGCGCCGCGAGCTTCTCCCGCCGCGCCTCCGCGGGCTCGTCGTCGAGCAGGCCCGCCGCGCGCCGCACCGTCTGCGCGAGCAGCCCGAGCGGCGCCGCGCCGCACATCGGATCGCCGTGCGCGCGCCACACGGTGACCGGCTCGCTGCGCGCCTCGACCCGCCGGAGCAGCTCGTGCGCGAGGCGCGACTTGCCGACGCCCGCCCCGGCCGTGACCAGCACCACGCGCGCCACCCCCTCGGTCGCGCACTCGTCGAGCACGTCCTCCAGCGCCCGGAGCTCCCGCTCGCGCCCCACGCAGGTCGTGAGCTTCCCGAGCACCTTGCGCCCGCCGTCCTGCGGCTCGCGCGCGCCGAGCAGCGTGGGGCCCTGGCTGCCCGCCGCGATCTCGAAGCGATCGCCGAGCAGCGCGGCCGTCATCTGATCGATGAGCACCGGCCGGCCCGACGACGGATCCTCCGCGGCGTGGCGGACCCGCGCGTCGAGCAGCGCGCCCGTGCGGTCGATGACCTGCCCCACCGCCTGCGTCCCGGCGATGACGTCCCAGCCCGTCGCCAGCGCCACCCACGCCCCGGGCAGCAGCGCGTGGATCGAGAGCGCGCAGCGGGCGGCCTTGCCGGCGAGATCGGTCGGCGAGCCCGCGCCGGCGACGACCGCGGCGACCGAGCCGTCGGCGAGCACCTCCAGGACCGCGCCGTGCGCCTGCGCGGCCTGCCGGACCTCGTGGAACGGCGTGGTCGGCGGCGGCGCGGGCCGGGGCCTCGCCGGCGGCGCCGGCGCGAGCAGGCCCTCGGGCAGCGCGTCCTTGCTGCCGGAGACGACGGTCGCGTGGTGCCCCGACAGCATCGTGTCGCTCGCCCGCTCAGGGCCCGCGATCGCCTGCGGGCGGGCCGACGGTGGGCCGCGCCTGCCGGCGCTCATCTCGGCGGCGAGCACGACGCTGACGAGCCGCCGCTCGCTCTTCGTCAGCGCGGGCGTCGGCAGGCCGTTGCCCGTGGACATGTTGCCCTCCACGACGCTCAGCATCCGGAGCTCGGCGGCGACCTCGCCCGCGTCCGCGGGGCGCTCCGCGGGGTTCTTCGCGAGCAGCCGGGCCACGAGCAGGTCGAGCGGCGGCGGGATGTTCGGGCAGAAGGTGCTCGGGCGCGGCGCGGCCTCGAAGAGCACCTTGGCGAGGACGGACAGCGGGTGCTGGGCGACGAACGGCGAGCGCCCGGTGAGGCACTCGAACAGGAGGCACCCGATCGAGTAGAGGTCGGCGCGCGCGTCGACGTCGACGTCGCCGCGGACGCGCTCCGGCGCCATGTAAGCCGGCGTGCCGATCGCCGATCCGGTGAGGGTGAGCTCGTACGTCGCGTCGGCCTGGCGCGCGATGCCGAAGTCGATGAGCTTCGCGCTCCCGATGTCGCCGCCGGGCAGGAACACGTTGGTCGGCTTGAGGTCGCGGTGCACGATGCCGCGCGCGTGGACGGCGGCGAGCGCCTCGGCGACGCGGCCGACGAGCATCAGGCTGTGCTCGATCCCGAGCGGCCCGCGCGACAGCCGCGCGCCGAGGTCCTCGCCCTCGAGCCACTCCATGGCGAGGTAGTAGAGCCCGTCCGCCGTGACGCCGTGGTCGATGTAGCGAGCGACGACGGGGTGCTCGAGCTCGGCGAGCAGGCGCGCCTCCCGCTGGAAGCGCACGACGTGCTCCCTGCCCTGGTTGAAGATCACCTTGAGCGCGACCACGTGGCCGCTCTGCCGGTCGAGCGCCCGCCACACCGCGCCCATCCCGCCGGAGCCCGCGAGGCGTTCCAGCTGGAAGCGGTTGGCGAGGACGTGACCTGAATGCATGGCGCAAGTATCGGTGTGCAGACCTCCGCGGTCCAGGCGGCCGGGGCGCGCGTGGACCGCGAACCGTGGGCCCACCGCCCACGCGGAGCGCGAGGATACTCATCCCGCGGCGCGGCTACGAGCCTCGAAGGCCCGCGGGCGCAGCCGCCGGGCCGGCGGGAGCGGCGGGAGCGCGGCCGCGGCCCGCCCTCGCCGGCCGGCGGGGCCGCTCACGCCCGCGCGAGCGCGCCTGTCGCGCCCGCAGGGGCGCGCTCGCAGGGGCGCGCGGCCTCGCGCCGCCGGCGCCGCCGCGGCGGAGACCTCAGCTGGCGAGGCGCTCGATCCGCGCGTCGACCTCGCGCTCGGCGTTCAGCCAGTCTTCAACGGGGTTGTTCCGGAAGCCGGCCCTCTCGGCATATCCATACGCCACCTTGGCGATCAGGCCGTGGCGCTCCTCGCGCGACAGCCGCGGGCGCGGAGGCGCGGCCTTCGGGGCGCCGGCGCTCGCGCGCTCTGCGGCGCGCTCCACGGCCGCAGAGGGCATCTCGACGGCGACGGGGGCAGAGACCGCGCTCTCGGGCTGCGCCGAGGCGACCGGGCTCGTTGCCCGGGTGGTCTTCGTGCGGGCCGGGGTCTTGCGCTTCGAGCTCATCTCGTCGTCTCTCCTTTCGGGTACACGGGTCGACTAACCCAGGTCCGCGCGTACGCACAAATTTTGAGCACGTAGTTCCTCGGCGCCCCCCCCGCCGCCGGTCGGGATCTCCCTTCCAAGAGACCGTGATTCGCGGTAGAGTCGATGTCGCTGACCGGGTGAGATCACCCGGCATGTGTCAGCCATCATCCCTCGTTGTTCGTCGCCGCCTCGTGGCCGACGTTCATCCGCCATCGTCCATCCATCGTCCATCTGTCGTTCCCACCGTCGTTCCCATTTTCGCTCATGGCGGCCCATCCCCGGTCGCCGCCTGCGCCGAGGAAAGCTCGGTAATCCAGACAACGGCAGGCGCGTCGCTCGCCGTCTGCCCATGAATCGAGGAGATGCGATGTGGAAGAAAGCGCGGCCCCTTCCCGGCGCACGGAACACCTCTGCTCGTCCGGCGGCGGGATGACGCGCGTCGTCTGGGTCGAGGACGACAGCGAGGTGCGGCTCATCGGCGCCTCGGAGCGCTGGGCGCGCGCGATGGAGCAGCTGCGCCGGCTCTCGGAGCACGAGCGCGCGCCGCTGCTCATCACGGGCGAGCCTGGCACGGGCAAGGAGCTCTGCGCGCGGCGCCTCCACGCTTCGAGCCCGCGCGCGGGCGGCCCCTTCGTCGCGGTGAGCGCGGCGCGGCTGCCGGCCGAGCGCCTCCGGGAGGAGCTCTTCGGCGTGGCGGCCGGGGCGGACGGGCGGCCGACGGCGCGCCCCGGGCTGCTCGAGCTCGCGCGGGGGGGCACGCTGTTCCTCGACGAGATCGGCGCGCTCCCGCTCGATCTCCAGCCCCGGCTCCTGGCCGTGCTCGACGGGGAGCCGCTCTGCCGGATCGGCGGCGGGGAGGCGCTTGTCGCGGACGTGCGGGTCATCGCCGCGACGAGCCAGGATCTCGCCGCGCGCGTCCTCGGGCGGTCGTTCCACGAGGCGCTCCACCGGCGCGTCGGCGGGCTCGCGCTCTCGCTCCCCCCGCTGCGCGAGCGCGACGGCGACGTGCGCAGGCTGGTCGAGCATTTCCTCCAGCGCCAGAGCGGCGCGACGGGGCTCGCGAGCGCCGGGGTCACCCCGCGCGCGCTCACGCAGCTCGAGGCGTACCCCTGGCCGGGGAACGTCCGCGAGCTCCGGGGCGTCGTCGAGCGCGCGTTCCTCCGAGCCCACGGGGCGCCGCTCGATCTGGAGCACCTGCCGCCGGAGATCGCGGCGCCGCGGCCGGCGAGCGCTCCGCCGCGCTCGGGCCCGCCGGGCGCGCCGCGGCCGTCGCCGCCCGCGCGCGGCAGCGCGTCGCTCGGGGAGGCCGTGCGCCGCCACATCCTCGCGGTCTACGCGGCTCAGAACGGCAACGTGACCCGCACGGCGAGCGCGCTCGGGATCACGCGGGTCTCCCTCCGCCGGCACCTGCGCCAGTACCTCGCCGCGGACGCGCGCGACAAGGAGCCGCTGAGCGATCGCTAGAGCGACGGACGGGCTGAAGCCGCGCGCAAACAGCGAGAAGTTGGGACGCCAGAAGACGCCAAAAATGCGCCAGAAGACGCCAGAATTTTATTGTTTTCTTGGCGTCTTCTGGCGTGTCTTGGCGTCTTCTGGCGTCCCATTCTCATGGTTGCCAAGCGGATCGGTGTTCTGGACACGCGTGGGCGCCGAGCATGACGCAAGGAACTGGGAGCGACTCAGCGCCGGCGACAACACCAGACCACTTTCCAGCTCGAGCGTGCCTGTAAGCGAGTCGATCTTCATGCGCGACAGCTATCCCTCGTCCCGCGCGCCTCCCTCCTCAGGACGGCTGCGCGGGGCCGAGCTCTCCCTCCGGATCGACGGGCAGCTCCACGATGAACGTGGTCCCTGAGCCCAGCTGACTGCGCAGATCCACGCGCCCTCCGTGCGCTCGCACGATCTCCCGGACGAGGTACAGCCCGAGACCGAGGCTCTGCGCCTGATGAAGCCCCGTCGCGCGCTCGAACGCCTCGAACACGCGCCGCTGGTCGGCCTCGGAGATCCCGATGCCCTGATCGGAGACCGAGAGGCGAGCGACGGCCCCGTCCCCGTCGGCGACGATCAGGACCGGCTTTCCGGCGCCGTACTTCATGGCGTTCGTGAGCAGGTTCGTCGCGACCTGCTCGAGCCGCAGCCGATCCCACTGGCCCACGACGGCGCGCTCCGCCTGCACGTGGAGCGCACATCCAGCCAGCTCGGCCTGCTCGCTCAGCCGCCCGACGACGTCCCGCACGAGGCCCGCCAGGTCCACCGGCTCACGCGTCAGGGCGAGCCGCCCCTTCTGGACGCGCGAGAGGTCGAGCAGGCTGTCGATCAGCAGGTTGAGCCGGCCGAGCTGGCGCTTGAACGACGTGAGGGACGACGACAGCCAGGACGAGGAGACCGTCTCTTGCTGCTTGATCGATCGCGCGAGCGCGTCGAGCTTCAGATGGAGGCCTGTCAGCGGCGTCTTCAGCTCGTGGGCGAGGAACGCCGTGCGCCGCTCCGCGGCCTCCGCCGCCGCCCGCGCCTCGCGCTCCCTGGCGAGCAAGAGCGCGTTCTCGAGGGAGATGGCCGCTTGCGTGGCGAGCAGCTCGAGGGCGAGGAGCCGCTCGGGCGTGAACGCGTGTGTGGTGACGTTGTTCTCGAGGTACAGTAGACCGAGCACCTCGGCCTGCCGCAAGATGGGGACGCAGAGGACCGACCTCGGAGTGTGCCGGACGATGTACTCGTCCCCCGAGAACCTGCCCGCCTTCGCGGCGGCGTCATCGAGGAGCACGCGCTCCTTGGTGAGCCGCACATAATGGAGGAGCGAGGCAGGGAGGAGCGGAGAGGACGACACCGGCAACGACTGGAGGACCCTGGTCACGGTGCCCTGTCGCTCCTCGATCGCGGCCTCCGCCTCGATCGTCAGGTCGCCGTCCCGCACCAGGATGAGGCAGCCCTTCTGGGCGCCTCCCTGCTCGAGGACGAACTCGAGCAGGGTTCGCAGGAGCTTCTCGAAGAGGATCTCGCCCGAGATCGTCTGCGACGCCTTGACGACCGCGAGCACGTCGAGCAGCTCCGTGCGGGCCGCGAAGGTGGCGGTCGGCTCGAGCGGCCGCCGCTCGAGGAGCTGCGAATACCGCTGCTCGAGCTGCTTCACCTTGCCGTCAGCCCCCCAGCGCACGTAGCACGAGCGGGCCTCGCGCAGGTACGCATCGGAGAAGCGCTCGAACCCTCGCGCTCGATAGAACCGAGACGCGAGCTCGTAGGCGAGCGCCTCGACGTGGACGAAGCCGCTCTCGCGCGCCGCGCGGATGGCCTCTTCATAGAGGCGCATCGCGTCGAGGTCCCGGCCCTCGATGCGGGCGGCCTCGGCGGACACCAGGACATAGCGGCTCCGGAAGTTCTCGGGGCAGCTTTCGGCCCAGCGCCTCAGCTTCCGGAGCGCCTGCTCGAGCGTCTCGGCGAACCGCTGCCGCTGCTCGGCCGGCGCCTCCGCGTGGAGCGCCGTCACCGTGAGCGCGTGGTAGAAGTGGTGCGTCGCTTCCATGACCAGAGACGCCGCCTGCCCCTGCATCAGCGCGGCGGTGGCCGCGGACTCCAGCGCTTCGGCGTGACGCTCGTGCGTGAACGCGGCGACCTGCTTCATGATATGAACCATCGCGATCCCGAGGCCGAAGCCCGCCTTCTGGAGGACCGCGAGGGAGCTCGCCTCGTCGAAGTCGCCGCCGTCGAAGCTCGTGGGCGCCCGCGTCGCTCCCTTCAGGCTCGCGGCGAGCTGCTCTTCGAGCCGGACCACGTTGTACACCACGTCGTTGTGGGTCTGGCGGGCGAAGGCGGTGTATTTCCGCGCGACCTCGATGACGCGGTCGAGCGGATCGCCGTTCTCGAGGACGACCCACACCATGTTGTACGTCAGGTAGCCGGCAAAGATGAAGTCTCCGACCTCGAGGCAATCGAGGAACGCCCTGTCCATGAGCGGCAGGCTCGTCGCGTAGTGCCTGTGCCAGATGCTGATGACGCCCGCGTGGTGGAAGAGTAGCCTCCCCTTCAGCACGGCGGTGACGCTCTTGAATCTCTCATTCAGCCTGAGCGCCATCTCGGAGAACTGGAACGCACACGGGGCGTCCCCGAGGATGGACACCATGACCCCGGCGTAACAACTGTAGACGAACGAGGACTCCTCGGCGTGCCCGTGCAGCAGAGAGGCGTTCACCCCCTTGGCGGTGATCAGCGGCCAGAGCGCCGGTCGCACACCGTAGACGAGGGGGCTCGATTCGGCGACAAGCGCGATGAACGCCCGCACGTCCTCGTCGGTCGCCACGGGCGCGTCGACGAGATCGGAGATGCGCCGCCCGCGCAGGGAGATCGGGACCTGCCGGATCTCGGCCTCCATGGCCGCCTGGATCTCCTCGTCAGCGTCCGGGAGCGTCGCCCCGTAGAGCCGCAGGGCCTCGATCATGATCGTCATGGCGTCGCGGTGCCGTCCGGCGATCTGGTAGAGCCGCATGCGCAGCCGGTGGGCCCTGACCCGGTCGGGCCTGGAGCGGGCGTTCTGGAGGATCAGATCGAACAGCTCGTCGGCCGGCTGGAAATTGCCGGCGATGGACTCGCATTCGGCGAGCTCCAGGTGGAGCTTGAGCGTGTCCTCGTACCGCGCGCTCCAGGCGTCCTGCGGCAAGAGGGACGTCGCCTGCGCCAGGTAGCTGCGCGCGGAGGCGTAGGCGACCGAGGCCTTCGCCTTGATCCCTGCCAGGAGGTTGAGCCGGCAGAGCGCCTCCCTCTCGCGTGGATCGGTGATGAGGTGGGCGCCGTGATTGAGCTGGGTCGCGACGTCGAAGGCTCGCTCCTCGACCGCGCCGCCGGGCAAACGAGACACGAGGCGCCGGCCTATCTCGAGGTGCACGGCGGCCCGCCGGGCCTCCGGGATGAGCGAATAGGCCGCCTCCTCGACGCGGTCGTGGAGGAACTTGTAGGTGCCTTCGTGGTGGAGGACGAGCCCCGCGAGGATGGCCTGCCAGACCTCCGCGTGCAGCGCCTCCTCCGAGCGGTCGCACGCTATCGTCAAGACGCCGACCTCCGCGGCGCTCCCGAGGCAGGCGAGCTGCTTCAGCGCCTCCTGGGTGCCAGCGGGGAGCCGCGCGAGCTTGTCGACCATCAGCTCGACCACGTTGTCAGTGAAGCCCTTGGCGCGGATCTTCGCCATGTCCCACCGGAAGGCGCCCGCGCGCGGGTCGAGCTCGATCAGCTGCTCTTCGTGGAGGGCGAGGAGAAACTGGATCGCAAAGAAGGGGTTGCCGGCCGTCTTCTCGTGGACCAGGGCCGAGAGCGGCGCGGCGTCCTCGGGGCGGCATTGGAGCATATCGCTGACGAGCATGGACAGGTGCTCGCGGGAGAGCGGGCCGAGCACGAGCTCCTGGACGTGCGCGCCCTCCCTCCTCGCCTCGTGCAGCGCCGTCATGAGCGGGTGCGAGGGGGTCACCTCGTTGTCGCGGTACGCGCCGACGACGAGGAGGTGGCCCGTGTCGAGGTGCGTCACCAGATCCTGCAAGAGCGCGAGGCTCGCCGAGTCGGCCCACTGGAGATCGTCGAGGAAGAGGACGAGGGGGTGCTCCTTCCGGGCGAACACGCCGATGAAGTGCCGGAAGACGGTGCGGAACCGGTTCTGCGCCTCGACCGGCGGCACCTCGGGAGCCGGCGGCTGCGGGCCGATGACCAGCTCGAGCTGCGGGATCAAGTCCACGATGAGCTGCCCGTTGACCGTGAGGACCTCGAGCAACCGCTGCTTCCAGGCCGCGATCCGCTCGCTGTCGGCGAGGAGCTCGAGCACGATCTCCTGAACGGCCTGCACGATGGTGGAGTAAGGGATATCGCGCTTGTGCTGATCGAATTTCCCCGAGGCGGAGAACCCACGCTCGCCGGCGACAACCTTGTCCAGCTCGTGGACCAGCGTCGACTTGCCGATGCCGGAGTAGCCCGAGAGGAGCACGAGCTGCGGGGATCCGGCGTCGACCACGCGCTCGAAGTCGCGCAGCAGCGCCGCGATCGCCTCGTCGCGCCCATAGAGCTTCTGCGGGATGCGCAGGCGGCCCGACGCGTCCTGCTCGCCCAGCGGGAAGGGCGCGACGTTGCCGTCGCGGCGCCATGCGTCGAAGCACCGTTTCAGGTCATGGCCGAGGCCGCGGGCCGTCTGGTAGCGCTCCTCGGGCATCTTCGCGAGGAGCTTGATCACGATGCGCTCGACCGCCTCCGGCACGTCGGGGACCACCTCGGACGGCGCCGCGAACGCGCGGGCGACGTGGCAGTGGATCCATTCGAGCGGGTCGCGGGCGTCGAAGGGCAGCTTCCCCGTGAGCATCTGGTAGAACGTGACCCCCAGGGAATAAAGATCGCTGCGGCTGTCGATCCCACGGTTCATCCGCCCTGTCTGCTCGGGCGACATGTAAGGGAGGGACCCTTCGATGAGGCGCGCCGGCCCCACGGCGTGCTGTTCGCGTGAGAGCCATGAGGCGAGCGCGAGATCGGCGATCTTCACCTCGCCGGTGGCAGGGATGACCAGGATGTTCGCGGGCTTGAGGTCTCTGTGGACGACGCCTCGCTGGTGGATGTCGAAGACGGCATCCGCGATGCGGACCGCGAGCTCGAGGAACCTGCCGATCGCCATCGGCGCGCCGAGCAGGCGATCGAGCGGCTCAGCGCCTGGGTCATCCATGATGAGGGCGAGCGCCCCGTCGTACATCTCGAGGGCGAGGGGCCTGACGAGGGCGGCCACGTCGAGCATCTTGCCCGTCTCGTACTCCCTCTTGAGCCGGGCGAGGTCCTTCGGCCGGCAGCTCCTCGGGTCGAGCACCTTGAGGACCACCGGATGGCCATCGGCGTTTCGAACAGCGCGGTACACGGCGGTGCCGCGGCCCTCGTGAATGGTCTCGGAGATCGTGTACGGAAAGGGAGGGGACGGGCTCGTCATGCGGGCGATGGGCAAGGCAGCCTCGGCAGCGGCGGCAGAAGCCCTCTCCCGGACAACGTATACCATTCCCCGCCCCCGCATCATGGCCAGCGTCGCGGACGATCCGGCGCGGATCCGCGTCAGCCGGCGGGCTCGGCCGCGCGCGGGCCCGAGGCGCCGCCGCCAGGCCGCCTCGGCCGAGAGCCGCTGCGTTCAACGCGCCTCAGGCGATCGAGGCCGGCACGCTCGACGCCCCGGGCGTGCGGGCTATCGGGCGCACGTCGTTCCAGGAGAACCTGCCGGCGCAACCCTGGCGAGCGATGGAGTCCGCCAGGTCACCTGGCATATCACCGTTACCCTCCGTGCATCTACACGGTCATTTCGGTCAGCACCGCGCGCTGGCCGCCGAAATAGTCCTGGGGCGCGCAGCCGAGGGCGCGCGTGAAGACGCGGTGGCATTGCGCATAACTCCCGAACCCGACGGCGTACGCCGCGCGCGCGAAGCTCGCGCCGCGATCCACCTCGGCGATGAACTGCATCAGCTTGAGCCGCGCGCGGTACTCGACGACGTTCACGCCCACGTCCTTGCGAAAACGCCGGCTGATCCCGCTCTCGCCCGTGCGCAGGCGCGCCGCGAGGGCCGCCCCGGGGAGATTCGGATCGAGCCGCAAGAGCTCGAAGATACGGCGGCTTACCACGTGGGGGAGCGGCACGTTCGACAGCGACCGCTCGAAGAGCTCCGCGAGGCGATGCTCCACGACCGAGATGTCGCGCGCTCGGTCGAGCGCGCCGAGGAGCGCGAGCTCGCCGGCGAGCACGGCCGGCGCGAGCTGCACAGCGTCGAGCGCGACCTTCGACGCGGCCCCCGCGACGCGAGCCCCCAGCTCGGGGCGGAGCGCCGCGACGTACAGAACGAAATCGCTGCTCTCCTCGAGGAGCGCGTGATCTTGCCCCGGCGCGAAATAGAGCAGCGTGCCCGCCACGAGCGGCACCACGCGCTTTCCCACGCCCATGATGCCCGTGCCGCGAGCGACGAGGTTGATCTCCGGCTCCTCGTGAAAATGTCGGGGCCGACGGTACTGCGGCTGGTGACGGAAGACCTGGGCGCGCCGGCCGGCGAGCATCGGAAAGGGCTGGAACAACGCGGGCCGAGCGCTCAAGGCCAGGTCAGTGTGCGGCAGCGGGGACGCGGACAGGAAGCAAAAAATGCGAAGCGCTCTCGCACCCGGTGCGCCACGTGGAGCTCATGATGTCTTCGACGCGCTGCACGGTCGCTTTGCTTCTGTTCTCCGCATTCACCGCGCTGGCCTGTGACGACTCCAGCCAGCCTTCGGGCTCGGCGACGGGGGCTGGTGGGGACGGCACCGGCGCGGGGGCTGGCGGTGGTTCCAGCGCCGGAACGGGTAGCTCCGTGGCGGGGGCTGGGGCTGCGGATGGCGCCTCCAGCGCCGGAGCCGGCGCGGGTGGCGCAAGCGGCGCGGGTGGCGCAAGCGGCGCGGGTGGCGCAAGCGGCGCGGGTGGCGCAAGCGGCACGGGTGGCGCAAGCGGCACGGCGGGTGGCACAGCAGCGGCAGGCGCCACGGGGAACGGCGGCTCAGCGGGCGGCCCTCCCCCGGCCGAAGAGGCCTTCACGCTGCTCTTCCGCGACGATTTCGATCGGCTGGACGCAGCGCGCTGGCAGCTGATGACACATTCCTGGACGGAGAATCTGGCGCTGTTCTCGCGATCCGCCGCGACCATCGAACGTGGTCAGCTGGTGCTCCGGCTCACGCCGGCCCCTCAGGGCACCACCGACAGCTCCGGAGCCGCCAAGTCCTTCCTGGGCGCCGAGGTTCGCTCCGTCGACTCGCTCACGTACGGGCGCGTGCGCGCTCGCGTCAAGTTGGCCCGAGGGTCGGCGGTCATCTCGTCCCTGGTCACGATCTACACCCCCTGGCCAGCGGACAACTGGAACGAGCTCGACATCGAGTGCCTAGGGGCCGATCCGAATGACGTGCAGTTCAACGCCATGGTGTACACCGGCGCTCCGGTACGGCCCCCGGTGACGCAATCCGTCAGTCCGACCCAGCATCCGCAGAAGGTGGACCTCGGCTTCGATCCGAGCGAGGACTTTCACACGTACCAGATCGAATGGACACCGTCCGGCGCCCGCTTTTCGGTCGACGACGTGCTCCGACACGAGTGGACGGAGCGCATCGACCTCATGGTGCTGCCGCAGAACGTGCTCATGACGATCTGGGCGTCGTCGAGCGCGGCCTGGGCCGGCGCCGTGACGGCCGAGACGGGCACGGCGAGCGCGACCTACGATTGGATCGAGCTCTATCGGTACACGCCTTGATCGGGTCGCGAGACCAGGCCGCTCCGAGCGCGTGAGCTCACGCGGTTCGACCCGAGAAGGCGCGAAGCGAACGCCTGGGTGCGGGGCGGAGCCCCGACGGAACCTGCGCGCGCCTGTTAGCGACGCGACAACATGGGCGGAGCATCGCTGTTCTCCGCAGCGGCTGCGGTGGTTCAGGGCGACGCGCGCGCTGACATGCCTCTCGCGATCGGATACTGCTCGAGGCCATGTCGCGCCGCCGTTCTGCCGTCATGATCGCCGCTGTCTCCGCCGTCATGCTCCCTGCCGTCCCGCTCGCGTGTGGGGGCGATCGCGCGCTCGACGCGGGCCAGGGGAAGGGCACGAGCGGCGCCGGGACGGCAGGCGCCGGTGCTGCTGGCGGCGATACCGCAGGCGCTGGCGGCGAGGCCGCAGGCGCTGGCGGGGCAGGCGCTGGCGGGGCGGGCGGCGGTGCGCAGTACGTGAACGTGCTCTGTCCGACCTCGTTCACGTTCAACGCGCCTCCCGGGGCCACGGATGTCCGCGTCGCCGGCGAGTGGAGCGGCTTCGATCTCGGCGCTGCCCCGCAGCTGCAGGGCGGTACGCAGGGCCGGCTCACGGCCACCGTCGACCTGCCGCCGGGGCTCCACGGCTACAAGATCGTCTATCGGTCCGGCGGCGAGATCTCGTGGGTGCTCGACCCGGCGGAGGGGCGCCGCAAGTACGTCGACGGGGTCGAGAACTCGGCCGTCAAGGTCCCTGACTGCCGCCTCCCGTCGTTCTCGGTCGCGTCCAGCCAGGCGACGCGGCCTGCCGCCGGACAGGGCGCCTTCGAGGCCCGGCTCGTCTACCGGGACGGCATCGAGGGCGCGGGCCCCGAGGCGGCCGCGTTCGAGGCGGTGCTGCAGGACCAGGACGGCGAGGCGCGCCCGCTCACGGATCAGGAGCTCTCGGTCGACGCGCGCGGCGACGTGCGGATCCAGCTGGGAGGCCTCGGCGACGGCAAATACCGCGTCACCCTCCGCGGGGCGACCCGGAGCGGCCGCGCCGGTGAGCCGCTCCGGCTTGTGTTCTGGGTCGAGGCCGAGCCGTTCTCCTGGGAGGACGCGCTCATCTACATGGTCGTCACCGATCGTTACCGCGACGGCGATCCGGCCTTGAACCCGCCCGCCACGCCGGGCGCCGATCCGCGGGGCGACTGGGCCGGCGGGGATCTCGAGGGGCTGCGGCAGGCGATCGAGGACGGCACGCTCGACGCGCTGGGCGTGCGGGCCATCTGGCTCACGCCGTTCCAGGAGAACCCCGCCGGCGCCTACCCGGCGAGCGATGGAGTCCACCAGGTCACCGGATATCACGGTTACTGGCCCATCAAGGCGCGCGAGGTGGATCCGCGGCTCGGCGGCGCCGGGGCGCTCCGCGCGGTGGTGGCCGAGGCGCACCGGCACGGGATCCGCGTCCTCCAGGACTTCGTGGTGAACCACGTCCACGAAGATCACGAGTACGTCTCGTCTCACCCGGAGTGGTTCAGGACGGGGTGCGTCTGCGGGACGGACGGGTGCGACTGGACGTCGCACGCGCTCGATTGCATGTTCGCGAGCTACCTCCCCGACGTGGACCACACGGTGCCCGAGGCCAACGCCGCGTTCGTGGCGGACGCGATCCACTGGCTCGACGCGTTCGATCTCGACGGGCTCCGCGTGGACGCCGTGAAGCACGTGGAGGAGATCGCGACGCGCAACCTCGCCGCGGAGGTCCGCGAGGCGTTCGAGCCGGCCGGCACACGTTATTTCCTGATGGGCGAGACGGCGATGGGCTGGAGCGACTGCGCCGACCCGTGCAACGACGAGAACTACGGGACGATCGCGAGGTACATCGGCCCTCAGGGGCTCGACGGCCAGCTCGATTTCGTCCTCTATCACGGGGTCTCGTACCGGACGTTCGGCTGGGGCGAGGAGGGCATGCTGCACGCCGCGTACTGGGTCGAGCACGGGCAGCGGCGGTGGCCGGAGGGCGCGATCATGACGCCGTACCTCGGCAGCCACGACACGGCCCGGTTCGCGACGATCGCCGACTACCGCGACGAGGCGGGGCCTCGCGGCCGGGAGGTCCCGGGCCGCCAGTGGTCGGACACCGCGGGAGCGCCCGAGTCGCCCGAGGTGTACGCGCGGGCGCGCCTCGCGATGGCGTGGCTCCTGGGCCTCCCGGGCGCGCCGCTGCTCTATTATGGCGACGAGTACGGCGAGTGGGGCGGCGCCGACCCGAACAACCGCAGCCTGTGGCGTCCGGAGGAGGATCTCACGGCGGACGAGCTGGAGACGCTCGATTTCGTGCGCGCGCTCGGGACCGCGCGCCGGGACATCCCCGCGCTCCGCCGCGGCGCCTACGTGAACCTCACCGCCACGGAGGACACGCTGGTCTTCGGCCGCCGGCACGGCCGGGGGGAGTCCGCCGTGGTGGCACTGACGCGCGCGGGGACGGAGCAGCTCATCTCGGTCGAGGTCGCTCAGGCGCTCGGGCTCCCGCCCGGCACCGAGCTCAGGGACGCGCTCGGCGGCGCGAGCGAGGTCGTCTCCGCGACCGGCGTGCTCTCGATGAGCGTCCCGCCGGGCGGGGCGGTGATCTTCGCGCCGTGATCGCTGGCAGGCCGGCGGGAGCGGGCTGCGGCGGCGAGCGCGGGCGCAGCGGGAGCGGCCAGGCGCCTGGACGAGCGCGGGAGGACGCGGCGACTCCCGCGCTGTCCGATTGAGCTCCGCAGCCGCCCCGGGTATGTCGGAGCGGTACGACATGCAGCCGCCCGACGCGAGCCAGTTGCCCGAGGAGCTCCGCGCGCCGCCCCCGCGCCCCTGGGCGGCCTTGCGGCACGTCCGGCATCAGCTGGCTGGCGTGGGGTACTCGCTGCTCTTCTGGGCGGGGTTCGTCGGGATCGGCTCGTTCTTCCGGCACATCGATCTCGTCGCGATGCTCCTCGGCTTCTCGTACGCCGTCATGCCGGTCGTGCTCCTGTATCAGGCGCTGGGCAGCTATGCCGCGTGCCGCCTGGCGCTCCGCGGCGCGCCGTCGGCGGCGCACATCTACGAGGGAGCCGTCGTGACGAGGTACGGGACGGTGAACATCTGGCACGTCGTCGTCGCCGGCCAGCACGTGCGGATTCGCGCGAACGCGCCGCTCGACAAGAGCGTTGTGGTCCTCGTGACGCCCGAGACGCGGAGCGGCAAGCGCCGAATCGGGGTCTATCATCCCCGGTTCGGGATCTGCACGTCGCTCGTGTGAGCCGCGCTCGCGGCGCTGTTGTTGCGGGCGTACCCGCGTGAGACATTCACCAGCATGCGAGCTGGGTCGGGTCTTCGCGTGGGTCTTCGCGTGCTGGTCATGGCCGTCCTGGTGCTGGCCGTTGTGGGGTGGATTGGCGCGCTCGGGTGCGCGGCAGGGCACGACGGCGCGGCGGCAGCGGCGCTCGTGCAGCGCCGGTTCCCGGCGCAGGCCGCCGAGGTGCTGGGCAGCGGCGCTCCCGGCGCGCCTGTGGCGACCGGCGGCGGCTTCGCGCTGGGCGCGCCTGGCCTCTCGGGGCGCGCGCCGCGGCTCCAGGCCGAGCTGCCGCGCGACGGCGGCGGCTGGATGCGGCTCTCGGTCGCCGCTGGCTTCGAGGTGCGGGTGCGCGAGGCCGGCGCGTCCGGCCCGGGGGCGGTGGTCGACGGCGCGCTGATCTACGGCCGCGCGGGCGGCGCGTCGTTCTGGCGGGCGGCCGCCGGGGGCATCGAGGAATGGCTCACCGTGGCGCCGGGCGCCGTGCCGGCGGGTGAGCCCGCGGCCGTCTGGGAGGTCGACGGCGCGGCGCTGCGGCAGCGCGGCGAGGCCGTCGAGGTGCTGGACGCCGCAGGCACGCCGCGGCTGCGCGTCACGGCGCCGCGAGCGTTCGCGGAAAGCGGGCGGCCGATCGCGGCGCGCCTCGAGGCGCGCGGGGCGGCGATCGCGCTGCTTGTCGAGGCGTCGGATGAGCTCCTGCTCGTGGATCCGCTGTGGCGCCCCATCGGCGCGATGGGCACGAGGCGGGACGCCGGGCACACGGCCACGCTGCTGGGCGGCGACGACGGGCGGGTCCTGGTCGCCGGCGGCTATGGCGGCGAGAGCTATCTCGCGAGCGCGGAGCTGTACTACCCGGCGGACGACAGCTGGGCGCCGGCGCAGCCGATGAGCGAGGCGCGCAGCCGGCACGCCGCCCTGCTGCTGGCCAGCGGGCAGGTGCTGGTCGTGGGTGGCTGGGGCAGCGACGGCGTGTTGATGAGCGCAGAGCTGTACGACCCGGCGGAGGACCGCTGGACGCCGACGCGGCCGATGAGCGCCCCGCGCGAAGGGCCCACGGCGACGCGGCTCCGCGACGGGCGGGTCCTCGTCACGGGCGGCCTCGACGGGGAGCTCGCGCTGGCCAGCGCCGAGATCTACGACCCGGCCGAGAACATCTGGACCGCCGCGGCGCCGATGAGCGTTGGCCGTTACCAGCACACGGCGACGCTGCTCGGCGACGGGCGGGTCCTCGTCACAGGCGGAGCCGAGTGGGAGGGCGCGCTGGCCAGCGCCGAGATCTACGACCCGGCCGAGGACATCTGGACCGCCGCGGCGCCGATGCGCGTCGCGCGCCAGGAGCACGCGGCGACGCGTCTGAACGACGGACGCGTCCTCGTCACGGGTCGCTCAACGAACGGCCGGTACGGCGAGGGCGAGGAGGAGGAGGAGGAAGAGGGAGAGCGCTCGAGCGCGGAGATCTACGACCCGGCGAGCGACAGCTGGGCGCTCACGCCGCCGATGAGCGTCGGGCGCACTCGCCACGCCGCGACGCTGCTGGACGGCGGATCGGTCCTCGTCACGGGCGGGTCCGCGTCGTCCGAGTCCGGGCCCCTGGCGGGCGCGGAGATCTACGATCCGGCGGCAGGCTCGTGGAAGAACGTGCCGGCGATGGTCGCGGGCCGCAGCGCTCACACCGCGACGCTGCTCCCGGGCGGCGAGGTGCTCGTGACGGGCGGCAACCAGGAGTCCGAGGTGAGCGCAGAGCTCTACGACCTGACGGGCGTGAGCCCATGGTCGGAAGCAGCGCCGATGTTCGACGCGCGCTACGACCACACGGCGACGTTGCTGAGCGACGGGCGGGTCCTCGTCGCGGGCGGCTACGGAACTTCCTATGTCAGCCTCTCGGGCGCGGAGCTCTTCGACCCGGCGCGGGAAGCTTGGGGCGGGGCGGAGGCGATGAGCGACCCGCGCAGCGCGCACACGGCGACGCGGCTGAACGATGGGCGGGTCCTCGTCGCGGGCGGCCAAGGGATCGACTATGTCAGCCTCTCGAGCGCGGAGATCTTCGACCCCGACACGCGCGGCTGGAGAGCGGTAGAGCCGATGATCACGGCGCGCCAGCTTCACACGGCGACGTTGCTGAGCGACGGGCGGGTCCTCGTCGCGGGCGGTTATGGGGCCGACTATACCAACATCTCAAACGCGGAGATCTTCGACCCCGACACGGGCACCTGGTCGAAGACAGAGCCGCTACGCACCGCGCGCCAGAGCCACACGGCCACGCTGCTCCGCGACGGGCGGGTCCTTGTCACAGGCGGCGTCGGCGCCGACTATTCCAACCTCTCGAGCGCGGAGATCTTCGACCCCGACGCGGGCACCTGGTCGGCGACGGAGCCGATGAACGACGCGCGCCAGAGCCACACGGCCACGCTGCTCGATGACGGCCAGGTCCTCGTCGCAGGCGGTTATGGGGCCGACTACGTCAACATCGCGGCCGCGGAAACGTATGATCCGGCGACCGATCGCTGGACGGCGCGGGCTCCCATGGGCACCGCGCGCCAGAACCACACGGCGACGCGGCTCCAGGACGGGCGGGTTCTCATCGTGGCGGGCATCGCCGGCACTTACGGCTATGAGGGTAGCGCGACGGCGGAGGTGTACGACCAGACCACCGACAGCTGGTCTCCGGCAGAGACGATGTACTTCCAGCGATCCAGCCACGCGTCGACGCTGCTGAGCGATGGCAGGGTCCTGGTCACCGGCGGCGACGGGCCCGGCGGCATCCTCGCCGGCGGCGAGCTCTTCGTCCCTGCCCTCCCCGGCGCTCCCTGCGACACCGACAAGGACTGCGCCGGCGCTTCCTGCGTCGACGGCGTCTGCTGCGACACCCCTTGCGCGGGCGCGTGCATGGCCTGCTCCGCCGCGAAGAAGGGCGCCGGCCCCGACGGCGCATGCGGGCCCATCCAGGCCGGCGCCGATCCGGACGACGAGTGCGCCGCGGAGCCCGTCTCCTCCTGCGGCACCACCGGCTTCTGCGACGGCCGCGGCGGCTGCCAGCTGCAGGCGCAAGGCGCCCCCTGCGGCGCGGCCTCGTGCAGGGACGCCTCCGAGCTCGTCGAGGCCCCCCTCTGCGACGGCCGCGGGGTCTGCGCCGAGGGCGACACGCGTTCTTGCGCCGAGTACCGCTGCGTCGCCGGCGCCTGCCTCACGGGCTGCACCTTCGACACCCAGTGCGCCGACTCGGCCTACTGCGCCGCGACCGGCGGCGACTGCCTGCCGAAGAAGCCCGTCGGCGCCGCGTGCTCGCTCCCGAAGGAGTGCCTCAGCGGGCAGTGCAGGGCCGGCGCCTGCGAGCTCGACACCGACGAGGACGGCATCGCCGACAGCGAGGACAACTGCCCTCTGGTCCCGAACACGCTCCAGGCCAACACCGATAGTGGCCTGCCGGCGGGCGATCTCCTCGGCGACGCCTGCGACGACGACGACGACGCCGACGGCGTCGCCGATACGGTGGACAACTGCCCCCTCGTCGCGAACCCCGACCAGGCCGACGTCAACGGCGATGGGGTCGGCGACGCCTGCGATTGCGACAGCCCGCGCAAGCCCGACGGCAGCCCCTGCGACGACGGCAACGCCTGCACGCAGACCGATACCTGCCAGAACGGCGCCTGTGTCGGCGGCGATCGCTTCGTGTGCCCGCAGCCCGACACCTCCACCTGCAGGCGCGCCGTCTGCGCGCCGGCCACCGGCGCCTGCGAGAGGCGCTACAAGCTCGACGGCGCGCCCTGTCCAGGCGGCGAGTGCATCGCCGGGGGCTGCTTGCTCGCGGAGGCCGCCAGCGGCTCCGGAGGCGGCGCGGGGGGCGAGGGCCAGGGCGGCAAGGGTGACGGCGGCGGAGGCCAGGGCGGCGGCGGCCAGGGCGGCGACGACGCCGCGAGCGGCTCTGGCGGGTCCGGCGGCACCGGCGGCAACGCCGGCGGCGCGCCTCCGGCGCCTGCTCCGGAGGGGAGCGCCCCGCCGCGCGCGCACGGCAACGGCTGCGCCGTGGCCCGCAGCGCCGATACTGACCCGGGCGGCTCGTCCGCGCCCTGGCTCCTCCTCGCCGCGCTGCTCGCCGCGCGCTCCAGGGGGTTCCGCAAGGCAGCCTGATCCACCACCGCGCACCGAGTTCTCGCGGGTCGTGCGCGTCCGGCAGGCTCCCGGGCGGTTCGGTCATGCCTCGCTCACGCACAGCCAGGGACGAACTTGGGCCTCTTTCCTGGCAACGGCGCACGAGGAGAAAAAAAAACATCAGCAGTATCAATAGCGTCGGCTTGCCCCTCGGCCGGGCCCTCTTCCCGTGTGGCCCAACGCGGGCCCAATCGGCGCCCCCTTGGGCCTGTTCAGCGCCCACGTCGGCGAGGGCGGCAGCGTCGCCCCGGGCCAGCCGGAGCGGCATTCGATGCGAAAAGTGCGGGAGGTTCTGCGGTTTCAGCATGAGCTCGGTCGGAGCGAGCGGCAGATCGCGGCGGCGGTGGGCATCGCGCGCAGCACGGTGGGCGAGTACCTGGCGCGGGCGACGCCGAGGTGGAGCAGCGCCTGTTCCGGTGCGTCGGCGGGAAAGAGCCGGCCGCCCGGGCGCCGATCGATCTCAACTGGGTGCACATGGAACTGCGGCGCGCCGGCGTGACGCGGCAGCTGTTGTGGGCCGAATACCAGCAGGCGATGGCGGCGGAGCCGTCGGGGGACAGGCCCTACCTGGTCGATCGCGAATGGACCGAGCGCGAGAATCGCCGCATCGGCCGGCGCATCAAGGACGCGAAGCTCGGCATGCAGGCCTGCGTGGAGGACCTGTGGTGCGACCCCGCCCGCGGCCTCGACAAGTCCGTTGCGCGCGCGCTCGGCACCTGCCAGTGGGAGCGCGCCAAGCAGAACGTGATCGTCATCGGCATGACCGCCCGGGCGACGTTCGAGACAGAGGCCCCTCTCGCGCGCGAGGCGCCCAGGCAGCCGCCCGACAGTGAGGCGGCCGAGCTGCTCGCGCGCTATGTGCAAGCGTAGGAGGCCAACGATCTGACGCTGCTCGCGGCCGTGCTGCGCGACGACGCCTTCTTGACCATGCCACCCCTGCCAACCTGGTACGCGGGCGCGAGGCCATCGTGAGCTTCGCCGCGCACAAGCCTTGCGGCGGAGCAGACCGGCTGCGCCTTCTGCCCGTGCGTGCCAACGGGGCGCCGGCCTTCGTGGTCTACCGGGCGAGAGCGACCGCGCCTTCCGCCCCATCGGGCTGCATGCGCCGTCGCTCTCGCCCGGGGGGTGGCGGCCATTTACGTCTTCATGGTTGCCGGCGGGCGAGCTCGAGCGCTACGGCGCGCCGGCGCTGCTGCCCGGCTGAGGGCAGGCAGGGCCGCGTCAAAAAAACGAGGGCGACCGATGAGTTTTCGCCGCCGACCCGGTCTCAAGGGGAACGTGCCTCGAAGCATGGGGCACCCACCTCGACGGGAGCACCGACGATGAAACTGTACGAATTTGCACCGACCCGATCAATTCGTGCCCGCTGGACGCTGCAAGAGCTGGGGGTCGACTTCGAAGCCATCGAAGTCAACCTCGTCACGGGCGATCATAACCGCCCCGAATTTCGCAAGATCAACCCCGCCGGCAAGGTGCCCGCGCTCGTCGACGGAGACTTCGTGGTCACCGAGTCTGTGGCGATCGCGCTCTATCTCGCGGAGAAGTACCCGCAAAAGCGCCTTTTGCCCACCGATCTACGGCAGCGGGCCGAGGTCGACCGCTGGCTTTTGTTCACCGTGACCGAACTCGAGCAGCCGCTCCAGCGCATCGTCAGGCACACGTCGATCTACCCCGAGGCGCTGCGCCTGCCTGCCGAGGTCGACCTCGCCGGCCGCGAGTTCAAAGAGATGGCCGCGGTGCTCGAGGGGCACATGCAGGGCCGCCAATTCGTTGTGGGCGACGGCGTCACCGTCGCCGACTTCGTGCTCGCCTACACGCTCGACTGGGGAAACGAGGTCAAGCTGCTGGGCGATTGCCCCAAACTTATCTCTTACATGGAGCGAATGTACGCCCGCCCCAACGCAGCGCCGCGTATCGCACAGGCCGTGGCGAGCCTCGCGGCCAGGTAGGTCGCCTTCGCCCGCGCCACCCGGGCTCCGAGCAGAGCGCCTTTTGAATCCAGAGCAAAGCCAGCAAGGTGCGCGCCTCGACTTTCCCGTGGGCGAGGGCGCCCGCTCCCGCCGTCGTTGTGGGTCAGCGGCTCCGCAGCGAACAGCTGCTCGTCCTCCGGTGGCGCACACCTGGCGCCGGTGTCCCCTGCGCGGGAGCACGGCCGGGAGCACGGCGACCCAGGCCTCCGCGCTGGCCGACGCGAGCAGCGCGCCATCGGCGACCAGGGACTCGATCGCCTTCAGGCAGGCGTCGAGCTCGGCGGCGGTGAACGGCCGGCCTGCGCCGACGGATTCGCTCTCGGAGCTCATCGAAGCGGCGGTGCATCGCACGCGGGCGCCCTCCCGCGAACCGGCGCGCCGGGACCGCGGCCGGGCGAGGCGCTTGACTCCGCATCGCGCCCGCGCTTCTACCCGCGGGGCAGCTCCGGCGCGAGGGAAGAGCTCGACAGGCGCGGGGCGCTCGCGTGGCCGGCTGGGTCCAGCCGGAATCGTATCTCCTTCAACAACGAACGGCTCACTTGACCGAGGGGCATGTCACATGAACTGGGATGGAGCGCGCGCCACGCTCAATGAGACGAAGGCACCGAGCGGCTACGAGCTGGTGCAGCTCCGGCGAGCCGATGTCCCCGCGCTGGTGGAGGACCTCCGCGGGTGGTACCCGGACATCGTCGTCGGCGCCGAGTCATGCCACCTGACGCCGGAGTTCTACTACGAGCAGACGATGCTCGCGGACGTCGCCGAGGACCGGCCGATCCTCCCTATCGTCGCGAAGCACCAGGGCGCCATCGTGGCGATGACCACCTTCGAGAAGAACCCGAGCGCGAGGACCATCACCTGCCGGATGGGCGCGATCGCTCCGGCGCATCGCGGCGCGTCCCTCGCGCTCCTCGGCCCCATGCTGCTCGAGAGGCTCGGGCGCGCGATCGGAGCAGAGCTCGCGTTCTACTTCGCGACGTTGAAATCACCCCATCAGCAGGTCCTGGCCGAACGGCAGAGATACACGCTGGTCGGGATCATGCCGGCTCACGATCGCGACATGGTCCGGCCGGGTGAGGTGAAGCGGGTGTACGAGGCGATTTACGCCAAGGTGCTCGTCTCCGACGACGCCATCGAGGTGCCGGCGGGCAGCGCGCTGACGGTCCGGACGCGCGCCGTATGGGCGTCGCTCTTCGGCTCGCTTCCAGCGTGACGACGAGGCGCCGGCCGGCACCTCGCTCTTTCAGCGTCTCGAGCGGCTCCCCACCGCGACGGGCTCGGGGCCTACATCGAGGACAACACGCCCCCGCCGGGGAGGATGCGTGCAACTGCGCGCCTGGACGCGTACTCTCGCTGCATGGCACGTCCTCACCTGCTCCCCTTCACCGTGGTGTCGATCGCTGCGCTCGCAGCCTGTGACCGCTCCGAGTCCGCGAGCACGCCTGCGTCCGCAGGCGCGACCGCCGCGGCCGCGCCGGCTGCGCCTGCCCCGAGCGGCGCGTCCGCCGCGGCGCCGGCGGCGAGCTGCCCGGCGGGCAAGTGGGAATACGACTATGCCGATATGTTCCTCGAGACGCTGGCGCGCAGCTCGTCGGGCGCGCGCGTCGTCAGCGAGCGCGGGAAGTACATCTGCACGTTCAACGGCAACGAGCGTGGCAGCTACGTGTGCGAGACGAGCGAGGGCGGCGTCGAGAACGTATTCGAGGCGCCCACGGCCGGGATGGCCCTGAGGATCACGCTCAAGATGAACGGCCGCTCCAGCGCGGATTACGAGCCCGCGGGCCCTGGCCGCTGGAAGACGACGCGCGCCGACATGAGCGGGCTGCGCGTCGAGACCAAGGCCACGCTCGGCGGCCGCGACATGCCCGTGCCCGCGACCAACGCCTTTTCAGGCATGGACCGCCCCGGAACCCTCTTCGAGTACCGCTGTGAAGGCGACGTGTTCAAGCTCAAGCCCATCGTCGAGGGCATGGCGACCGACTTCATCACGATGAAGCGCGTGCCTTAGCGCCTGTCCCGGGGCAGGGCGGACCGAGCCAGGCGGCCGAGGTCGGGTGCAGCGCCAGACGCGGCGAGGAGTCCTCGCTGTGATTGCGGAAATTGAACAGGGAGACGGGGAGATCGGCGGGATTTTACTCCCCGTCTCCTCGCCTCCCTGTGAATTTTCCCGAAAAATTCGAGCGGGCGCTTCAGATCGCCGACTTCACGAGGCGCAGCCGCTTCTCGGCCTGTCCCCGCTCGCTGAGCCGCAGCTCCGAGGCGGCGGGCGCGCGGCGCCGCACCGGCTGGTGCAGCCTGGCGCTCGCCAGGATGGCCTCGCACAGGTCGCCGAACTCGTAGCCTGCGGCCTCCGCGATCTTCGGCAGGAGGCTTGTCTGGGTCATGCCAGGCAGGGTGTTCACCTCGAGCACGTACTCGTTCTCTCCGCCGGTCACCAGCAGGTCCACCCGCACCGCGCCCGTGCACCCGAGCGCCTGGGCCGCCCGCTCCGCCAGGTTCAGGACGCCGCGGTAGCGGGTCGGCGGGAGGCGCGCCGGCATGTGGTACTCGGTCATGCCCGGCGTGTACTTGGCCTCGTAGTCATAGAGCCCCTTCTTCGGGACGATCTCGATCGCGCCAAGGACCTTCCCGTCCAGGATCCCCACGTTGACCTCGGTCCCCGCCACGAACCGCTCCACGATGGCGGCGTCGTCGAACTCGAACGCCAGCGCGAGCGCCGACTTCAGCTCCTCGAGCGACCCGACCTTGGTCACGCCGAGGCTCGACCCCTCGCCGCGCGGCTTGACGATGACGGGGAACCCGAACGAGCCATGGACGGCATCGAGCTCCTCGAGGTCCTGATTCGCACCCACAGTGTAGTAGGGAGGCGTCGGCACGTTGTGCAGCCGGAACATCTCCTTGGCCTTCAGCTTGTCCATCGCAAGGGCGCTCCCGAGCACGCTCGACCCGGTGTACGGAATCTGGGCGAGCTCCAGGACGCCTTGCACGCACCCGTCCTCACCGAGACGTCCGTGCAGTGCCAGGAACGCCGCGTCGAGCCGCGCGCGCTGCAGCGTCGCGCAGAGCTCCGCGCCGAACCTGTCCCCGAGTGTGATCCGCACGACATCGTACCCGCGGGCCTCGAGCGCCTCGGCGACGGCCGCGCCCGAGCGCAGGGACACGTCGCGCTCACCCGACGAGCCGCCCATCACGACGCCCACCCGCTTCCGGACTTGCCGCTCCACCATCGAAGAACCTCCGTCGCCTTCCCGTGCGGACACCAACACCACGTCAGCTCCTTCCAGTACAGTCCAGCTGCCGGAGAGGTGCTGCGCAAAAATCAAGCCAGCTGCTCCCAAGGCCAAAATCCGCGGCCTTGTCAGCGGAGGGCGCTATTCCTGAGCTGTGGTTGAGGAAAACCGCGCCCGCCCGCCGTGTTCACCTGCCCACGGCGTGCCGACCGCCAACCCGGTATCAAGGCCGGCGGCGGAGGTCAACTAAACGGAGCGATCACGCCGTCGAGGGAGACGGGCGCGGCTGGGGCCATCTCGCGGCGTATTCGGCAGTCCGCGGCCACGGCGGGGCAGCTCCGCGCGCGCTCTCCCCCCCGCGCGGCGGCGCAGGCGCGTCGGGCGCTTCGCACCTGGCGAATCGACGGCGCAGCACCCGAGATCCGGCGCGCGAGATCCTCTGAAAGGCGACCGCGCTCTCGCCTGCTCGCGGCGCCGGCGGCGACCGAGCGAGGCACTCGCCTGCAGATGACATGATAATTCTTCGCCCCTCCCCGCAAGTGGTTGCAAGCGGGAGTGACCGTCATTCCGGCGCGGGAGAGCGCTTTTCTGCTCCGGCGCGTTACACCCTTTGGTAGGCTGTCTCGGCCCATGCGGAGAACACTTGGCGCCCATGGGCCAGGTTCGATCCTGCGGAGTTCCCCGGCTCGGTTGCGGAGGACACCTGCAGCGGCCTCGTCAAAAGACCCGTCGAGCGTGAGCTCTCGAGGTGCCAGGGTAGGGTTGCCCGCGTGCTCGTTTCCGACCTTGTCGCCACCACCGAGCGTGTCGCCGCGCTCTCTCGCCGTGTCGAGAAGATCGGCGCGTTCGCCGCGCTCCTGCGCCGCCTCTCGCCCGCGGAGGTGCAGATCGGCGTCGACTGGCTCACCGGTCGGCTGCGCCAGGGGCGGCTCGGCCTCGGGCCTTCGGTGTTCGCCGAGGCCCGCCGGGCCTCTCCCTCCGTCGCGCAGCCTGCGCTCACCCTGGGGGACGCCGACGCGGTCTTCACGGAGATCGCGCGCGCCTCGGGGCCGGGGGCCGGAGGGGAGCGCCGCGCGGCGCTGGCGGGGCTGTTCGCGCGCGCCACCGATCGCGAGCGCGACTTCTTCGCGCGGCTCCTCGCCGGCGAGCTCCGCCAGGAGAGGCTCGAGCCGGTCATGGTCGACGCGGTGGCGCGCGCGGCGCGGGTGCCGCCGGCCTCGCTGCGGCGCGCGGTGATGCTGGCCGGCGACGCGGCGGAGGTGGCCAAGACCGCGCTCCTCGAGGGGGCGCTCGGCCTCCAGCGCTTCTCGCTGCAGCTGCTCCGCCCCGTGCAGCCGATGCTGGCGCAGTCGGCCGAGGACGTCGCGACGGCGCTGAGCGAGCTCCGCGCGATGGCGCTGGAGTGGAAGCTCGACGGCGTGCGCGTGCAGGCGCACAAGGCCGGCGACGAGGTGCGCGTCTTCAGCCGCGGCCTCGGCCCGGTGACGAAGGCGGTCCCCGAGATTGTCGAGATCGTCCGGGCGCTCCCGGTCCGCTCGGTCGTGCTCGACGGCGAGGCGCTCACCTTTCGTGCGGACGGCGGGCCGCATCCGTTCCAGGTCACGATGCGCCGCTTCGGCCGCGCGCACGACGCGGCCGCGCTGCGCGCCGAGCTGCCGCTGCGCGCCCTGTTCTTCGACGTGCTGCACCTCGACGGCGAGGATCTGCTCGACCGGCCCGGCAGCGAGCGCACGGCCGCGCTCCGGCAGGTGCTCGACCGGTCGCTGCGGGTCCCGCGCATCGAGCTGCCGACGGCGGCCGAGGCCGAGGCGTTCTTCGCCGACGCGCTCGCCCGCGGCCATGAGGGCGTGATCGCCAAGTCGCTCGCCGCGCCCTACGAGGCGGGGCGGCGCCGCGGCTCGTGGCTCAAGGTGAAGCGGGCGCGCACCCTCGACCTGGTGGTGCTCGCGGCCGACTGGGGGACCGGCCGGCGCCGGGGGCTGCTCAGCAACCTCCACCTCGGGGCGCGCGATCCCGCGGCCGGGGGCTTCGTCCTGCTCGGCAAGACGTTCAAGGGCATGAGCGACGAGGTGCTCGCGTGGCAGACGCAGCGGCTGCTGGAGCTCGAGATCGGCCGCGACGCAGACACGGTGTACGTGCGGCCGGAGATCGTCGTCGAGGTCGCCTTCGACGGCGTGCAGGCGAGTCCGCGGTACCCTGGGGGGGTCGCGCTGCGGTCTGCGCGGGTGAGGAGATACCGGCCTGACAAGGCTGCAGGGGAGGCCAGCACGATCGACGAGGTGCGGGCGATTCATGCGGGTGCGCTCGCGCGAGAGGCTGCCGAGAAGGGGCAGGCGGAGGGTGGAGGAGAGGAGCTGGAGGAGGACGGGTGACGCTCGAGGCGAGCCGTCCGTCTCAGAGCGGCAGGCGCGCGAGGAGGAAGCCGAGCCAGCCCTCACGCTCCTGTGCCTCGGTGAGGCTCATCACGGTCATCAGGTGTCCTTTCGCGTCCGTACCCGGCGCCTCCGGGGAACCGCGCCTCCCATCGTTTCTGAGGGCTCTCGATCGTCTGCGGGCGAGGTTCGCCCTTGCTGCTATTGAAGCGCGCCGCGCGAAGGTGGGTCGTCGAAGCAAGCTCCGTCGAGATCGGTCGACAGCGCCGCGAGCGGCGTCCCGCTGCTCACGGCGGGGCTGTCCGGCTTGAGGTGAACATCCCCGCCGGCGACGTCGACGAACCCCGGATCGATCCCCGCGATCGAGCCTTCCTCCGTCAGCGGCGACCCGACCGGACTCGACGCCTTCGGATCGTCGACGGCGTACCATAGGTTCGTTTGCAATGAATTCGTCATCAGCGTCGGGAACGGCGTGGAGGACGGGATAAATTCCACCGCCCCGACGTCGCTGCGGCGATAGTACGTGATGTTGTTGACGAAGCGATTGTCCTCCGTCGTCCGGAACACGTACCCTCCGAGCTCGTCCGCCATCCCGCGGAAGTACGACAGCAGGCTGTGGTTCGGGAACACGATGGTGTTGTTGGCGACCAGGCACCCCACACAGCCGTTGAAAGAGACCCCCACGCCGGGCGCCACGATCAGGTTTCCGAGCACGCGTACGTCCTGCACCTCGATGTTGTCGACCCCCGGCACGAGCGGCGGGCGAAACTCCTCGGGCGACACGATCGTGCCGAGCCTGACCCCGTAGCCCCCGATGGTATCGAAGATGCGATTGTTGCGGATCTCGACGTCCGAGCTTCCGCCCCCGAGCACGACGGCGGCGCCGCTCGTCCCGTTGACCGCGTTGCCGGCGACCACGCCGCGGTGCGAGCCGATGATCTCGAGCCCGTCAGACGTGTCCAGGGCGACGATCTCGCTGTCCAGCAGCCAGAAGTCGTGGACCCCGGCCAAGCGCACAGCCGCGGCGTTATATGTGTCGACGTCGCGCACTGACACGCGCTCGACGGCGACGAATTGCGTCGCCGTCGGATCGGCGTACACCTCGCCGTCATCGACGATGAACGCGGGGATATCCTCTCCCGAAGGTGCGATATGAGCGAGCTCGAGGTCGTGCACCACCACGTGGCGCAGCCGCGAGAAGTGCAGGATCGGGGTCCCACCGGCGAATACCGGCCGCTCCTCCCCCGGCGCACCGCCGATCCAGATCGGCGCCTCGGCGGTGCCGGCGACGTCGCTGATCTGTTCGGGCTCGTACGTGCCGGCGTGGATCCGCACCGCCGTCCCCGGAGTCGCCGCGCTCACGGCCGCGGCGACGGTCGAGCACGGCGCCTCCTCCGTCCCGCAGCCCGCGGCGTCCGTCCCTCCGGGAGCCACGTGGAGGAACACCACCGGCTGCTTGCCAGCCGCGAAGTGGGGTGGTTTCGCGCATTCCACCGGCTCGCCGGACGGCTCTGCTCCACCGCCGCCCTCACTCGGACCGCCGCCCTCACTCGGGCCACCGCCCTCACTCGGGCCACCGCCCTCACCCGGACCGCCGCCCTCACCCGGACCACCGCCCTGCCCCGGACCGCCGCCCCAACCCCCCACACCGTCACCGCCGGATCCTCCCGATCCAGCGCTATAAGCGCCGCTCGAATTGACGGCTGGATCGGCGTCACGGCCCTCCCCCTCACCGCATCCGGCGAGGAGGATGGCAGGGACAAGGATCAACAGAACAGAAGCGATAATGCGCATGGCGTGACCTCCGCGCAGCAGGCTACGTCCCCGCTCGAGGATCGCCCCTTAATCCCATCTTAAAGCGATTCGCGCGCCCCTCCCGCGGCGCCATCGCCCTTGCTCTCTCATCCATTCCGCAGGCCCGCGGAGAGCGTGTTCGCCGGGCGGGATGGGGGTGCGCAGGAGGGCACGTCGGACGCGCAGGAGGGCGCTGACGCGGCGCAGGAGGGGCGGCGGGGCCGCGCAGAACCCGCGCGATCGTAACAGAGGACACATAAGAGGGCGCGCGGGAGGGGCGGCGGAGCCGCGCAGGACCCGCGCGATCGTAACAGAGGACACACAAGAGGGCGCGCAGGAGGGGTGCGGAGGCCGCGCAGGAGAACGCCGGGCCCGCGCAGCAAGGGCGCCAGGGGCGCGCAGGAGGGGTGCGGAGGCCGCGCAGGAGAACGCCGGGCCCGCGCAGTAAGGGCGCCAGGGGCGCGCAGGAGGGGTGCGGAGGCCGCGCAGGAGAACGCCGGGCCCGCGCAGCAGAGCGCCAGTGCCGGGCCGCAGCGGCGCCTGAACCGCGCAGCGGAGCGCCAGCGCCGCGCAGCAGGATATGTCGTCTCAGAGGGGCACGTGCGCGAGGAGGATGTCGGTCGCCCAGCCCTCGCTCTCAAGGACGCCGAAGCCGGTCGGCCCGGAGAAACTGAAGCTCGTCACGAACGACAGGTGTCCTTTCGCGTCGAGCACGGAGGCGGCGAGGCTGATGTTCCCGAACTCCTCGCCGAGCTCGACGATCCGACGCTGCGCGACGAACGCCCCGGTGCCTGGCTCGTAGGTGGCGATGTAGGTTCCCCGCGTGTTCACCGAGCCGCCGCCGAGGTCGAAGGAGTCGAAGGGTGGCGCGAGCGAGATGATGAGCGCGACCCTGCCGTCGGGCGCGAACGAGAGGCTGGTCGAGCCGAAGTACTGTGCGCCCGGGAGCGCGTTCACCCAGCGGATCGCGCCGTCCTCGCCGGCGAGCTTCATGAGGAAATTGCCCCGTATACCGTCGATTCGCCCCTCCCCGAGATCGGCGCCCCGCGCGAACTGGCCGGCGATCAGCACGTCGCCGTGCTCGTCCACGATCAGCGCCTTCGCCACGTCGCCGCTGATCTCACTACTGTCTTGGGGGGCGCCGAAGTGCCTCGACCAGAGGTGGGCGCCGTCCTCCCCCGAGTACTTCGCCACCCAGGCCTGAGCGCCTCTCAGCCCGGTGGTGGAGCCCCCGCCGAGGTCGGCGTCACCAGAGAAAGTCCCTGCGACGAGGATGTCGCCGTGGAGATCCACGGCCATCCCGCTGATCGCGTACGTGATGGATCCGCTCAGGTTTCCCACGTCCGTCGCGAAGCGGGTCGTCCCGTCGGCGGCGAACCTGGCGAGGGTAAGGCGGCCCCCGGCTTGAGCGGCGACACTGACGTTGTTTCCGGGACCGACGGCCACGCGGCCTCCGAAGTCGAAGCCGCCGCCGCCCAGGCGGTGCATCCAGCGCGGGGCGCCGTCCCGATCGAGCGCGAGCACGAAGATGTCGCTCGAGGAGGTCCTCGGGTCGTCTCGTTCCAGCTCTTCCAGGACGAGGTCGCCGGCCTGGAGCGGACCGTTCGCGTAGTGGCCGATGACGGCGATGCCGTCGTTTCCGTCGACCGCGACCCCCGTGGCCATCACGCGGCTGCCGCCGCCGAAGCGCCGGACCCAGCGCAAGGCGCCGTCGTCTGCATACGTGGCGACGAAGATGTCCGCGTCGCCGACGAGCGGCGTGGCGCCGGCGCCGAAATCGGCTGCTCCCCCCGACCAGCCGGCCAGGACGACGTTTGCCTCGCTATCGATCGCGAGGGCCGTGGCCTCCTCCGTCCCGGGTCCCGAAATCTGCTGGTGCCAGGCCTCCGCTAGCGGCGATCCCCCGCCGCCACCCGCGCCCCCGCCGCCACCCGCGCCCCCGCCGCCACCCGCGCCCCCGCCGCCACCCGCGCCTCCGCCACCCGCGCCCCCGCCGCCACCCGCGCCCCCGCCGCCACCCGCGCCCCCGCCGCCACCCGCGCCTCCGCCACCCGCGCTCCCGCCGCCACCCGCGCTCCCGCCGCCACCCGCGCTCCCGCCGCCACCCGCGCTCCCGCCGCCACCCGCGCCTGCGGCCCCCACGCCATCGCCGCTGGATCCTCCCGATCCCGCGCCTGGGGCGCTGCTCGAATCGACCTCCGGATCGAGCACACGGATCTCACCGCACGCGGCGAGGGTGATGGCAGGGGCAAAGAGCAGCAGAGCAGAAGCGATGATACGCATGGCGCGACCTCCGCCGAACAGGCTACGTCCCCGCCGCAGGACCACCCCTTAATCCCCCCTTAAACCGACTCGCGCGCCCTCCCGCGGCTCCCCCGCCCTTGCTCTCCCATCCATTCTGCAGGCCCCCTACCGCCGCTCCCCCCCGCCCTCGCCCGTCTCCCCCCCGCGCGACTCGCCCCCTCCCCCCGCGGCCGGCTCCACCGCGACGTAGTGGACCGGCAGCGCTGGATCCAGCGAGTACCCGTCTGCGTCTCTCCGGAGCCACGGCTTCATCCCGAGCTTCCGCAGCTGGTTCATCGCCACGTAGATCCGGTTCGCCGCCGCGTCCGGCAAGATCCGCTCGCCGGGCCACCCCGCCTCCTTCAGCGCGGCCAGGGAGAGCCCTCGGCCGGGCGCAGACCGCTGCTGCTCGGCCAGCGCGTGCAGCAGGCGCCGCGCCGCGTGGCGCTCGCGCAGGTCGTGCCAGCCGCCGCCCGGCGGGCGGACGAAGCGCGCCCCCTCGGTCAGGAGGAGCTCGCCCTCCGCCCGCGCCTCGGGCAGGCCGCCCAGCGCCGCCAGGCTGCGCTCCAGGATCCGGAGCAGCAGCCGCACGTCGTCGGATCGGCTCGCGCTCGACGGCGATCCCTCCCGGGCGCGCCCGATCCTGCGCCGCGCCTCGCCCGCGTGCGCCGCCGCTTCCTCCCCCCGCCCCGCGCGGCGCGCCGCCTGGGCGAGCGCGAGGTCGACGAAGCCGGACGCCACCCGCGCGAGCTCCACGTCGGGCTCGTCCCCGAGCTGCGCGAGCAGCCGCTCCGCGGGCTCGATCGCGCGCCGCGCCTCCTCCACCTCGCCGACCGACGCGAGCGCCGCCCCGAGGCGGCAGAGGGCGATCCCCTCGGAGCGGCGGTCCCCCACCTCGCGGAGCAGCCCCACCGCGCGGCCGTGGCACGCGCGCGCGTCGGGGAGGCGCCCCTCCTCGTGGTGGAGCGCGCCGAGGTTGCCGAGCGTGATCGCGAGCAGCCGGAGGTCGCCCACCTCGCCGAGGATCGCGGCGGCGCGCTCGTAGCGCCGCCGCGCCTGCGCGGGCGCCCCGCGCTCCTGCTCGAGCAGGCCGGCGTTCGTCGAGAAGATGCCCTCCATCCGGCCGTCGCCGATCTCCGCCGCCATCGCGATCGCCTGCGCGTAGTAGGCGGCGGCCTCGCCCTCGCGGCGCTCGTCGTGGTGGAGCGCCCCGAGGTTGCCGAGCACCCGCCCCTCGGCGCGGCGGTCGCCGAGGGCGCGGTGGAGCGCGAGCGCCTGCGTGTAGTGGTCGCGCGCGCGCTCCATGTCGCGCCGGCCGTGGTGGAGCACGCCGAGATCCGCGAGGATCCCCGAGAGGAGCGCCTCTGCGCCGAGCGCCGCCGCCTGCGCGCGGGCGCGCTCGAGGTCCTCGAGCGCGGCCTCCGCCTGCCCTCGGAGCCGCCGCGCGCGCCCCCGCGCCGCGAGCGCGCGGGCCACGACGCGCGGATCGGCCGCGAGCGCCTCGGCCGCCGCGAGCGCGCGGTCGAGCAGCTCGAGCTGCGCCCCGAACGGCCCCCGGGTGCTGAGCACCGGCTCGACGGCGCAGAGCGCCCGCAGCGCGCGCTCGGCCGCCGCCTCGGCGCCGGCGCGGGGCGCCGTCGCCAGGGCGAGCGCGCCCTCGGCGACGGCGAGCAGCTCCTCCAGATCGCCGGCGATGCGGTTGAGCGCGTCGAGCGCGCCGCGCCGCTCGAAGTCCGCGGCCGCGGCCTCGCCGGCGGCCAGGTAGAACGCCGCGTGCCGCTCGATCGCGGCCTCGCGCTCCCCGCGCTCGGCGAGCTTCTCGGCGGCGAGCTCTCGCACCACCTCGTAGAGCGCGAAGCGCGTCGCCCCGTCGCTCCTCGGGGGCGCCGCGCGGAGCAGCGACTTGTCGCGCAGCGCCTCGATCCGATCGATCGCGGCCGCGTCGGGCTCCACGAGGACGGCGGCGGCCGCCGCGAGCGTGAACGGCCCGTGGAAGGCGGAGCAGCAGGCGAGCGCCCGTCGCTCGCGGTCGTCGAGGAGGTCCCACGACCACTCGATCGCGCCGCGCAGCGTCGCCTGCCGCGCCTCCCTGCCGCGCGCCGCGCCCGCGAGCAGGTCGAGCCGGCTCCCGAGCCGCGCGAGCAGGCCGCGCACGCCGAGCACGCCCTCGCGCGCCGCCGCGAGCTCGATCGCGAGCGGGATGCCCTCGAGCCGCCGCACCAGCGCGGCGACATCGGCGAGGTGCTCGCCGCCGGGCGGCGGCGGCGGCGCGGAAGCGCGGTGGGCCGCCGCGCGATCGAGGAAGAGCGCCACGGCCGCGGTGCGCTCGGTCGAGCCCTCCGCGGGGAGGCCGAGGGAGCCGAGCTCGTAGCTGATCTCCCCCGCCAGGCGGGTGCGCTCGCGCGACGTCGCGAGGAAGCGGAGCTCGGGCGCCGCGCGCACCCACGCGTCGAGGGCCGGCGCGGCCTGCTCGAGCACGTGCTCCAGGTTGTCGAGCACGAGCAGCGCCGGCCCCTCGGTCGCGAGGGCGCGGCCGATCCGCTCGACGAGCGTCGCTTCCCGGCGCCCTGCCGCGACCTGCGCCCCGATCGCGCGCGCGACCGCGCCGCAGACGGCGCGCAGGTCGCGGCACGCGGTGAGCTCGCAGAGCCACACGGCCTCGCCGGCGTGCGCCTCGGCCCAGCGGCTGGCGAGCTCCAGGGCGAGCCGCGTCTTGCCCATGCCGGCCGGGCCCCAGAGGGTGACGAGCCGTTCGCCGCGCCGGAACAGCTCGGCGATCGCGACGAGCTCGCCCTCCCGGCCGATGAAGCGCGACGCGGGCAGGGCAAGGTGCCGCCTCCGCGACCGGGCTGCGTCCGCCATGGGCCGACCTTCGATCGGACGGGGGCTGGATTCAACGCCAGAGCGGGCGGACGGCGGAGCTGCGGCGGGACGGCGGAGGCGTGGCGGGGCTCAGGGTCGCACGAGCGGGGTCACGAGCAGCTTCTTCCGTGCGCCGCTGAGCTCGACCTGCACCTCGATCCCGCGCCGATCGAGCACCGACAGCGGGCGGATCGGCGTCACCTGGGCATAGAGATCGCCGGCGCCGCACCAGGTGCCCTGGAGCGCTGGCGCCTCGGCGTCGTCGGGCGTGAAGACGACAGCGCCGGTGCGGCATCCGCCGTCGACCGCCGCGTAGAGGCCCTCGATGCGGTCGAGCGCCGCGGGGCGCGCGCGAAAGGCGAGCTCCGCGCCCTCCGGCGTGCGCAGCCGGCCGGATTCGCCGCCCGGATCGGCGGTGGCCGTCCACCCGTCGCTCGCGAGCGAGAACGCGCCGCTCGGGTCCTCGGGTCCCTCGAACCACCGGGTCATGGTCGCGTAGCTGCTCACGCCGCCGCAGACGTACAGCGTGACCGTTCCCTCGCCGCGCACGAGGGCGAGCACGGCGTCCGTGCCGTCGACCGTACCGACCGAGATCTCGGGCGGCGGGGCCTCGGGGTCTGCAGCGCACCCCGCGCAGAGCACGGCGCCGAGCACCCCGGCGGCGCGCGCGAGCGTGCGAGCGCTCTTCATGAAGAAAACGATCCCACCGGAGCGATGAAAAAAGCGCATGGGGTCTTATTTTAGTCGAGACCCGGGGCGGAGGGAGCGGCAGTTCCGTGCCAAAGGCAAACGGGAGCCCGTGAGCGCTACGCCCCTCCGTCCGGCGGAGCATCGCTGGACAGCCCCTTTCGTCGCGCGGCGCGGACCGCCGCGAGCCAGTGCTCCTTGGCCGGGTCGCTGTCCCACGGCGGGGCCTCCCGGTAGAGCGAGTCCCAGAATTCGCGCGCTGCCGCCTCGGCGGTCGCGAGCTCGCTCTCGCCTTCGGGCGCGTCCTCGACGGCATCCACGAGAGCACGCCATGGGTCCGAGTCGTAGCCTCTCAGGTTCGACCACGGCCTTGCGGGCTCTCCGTCGAAGAGCCCGTCGCTGCTCTGGAGATAGCCCTCGTACGCGCTCTGGGCCACGGCGTCTCGCCGGCGACGGTTGACCTCGTCCACGCAGGAGTGCCGGTAGGACTCGGCCCATTCGCGGTCCTCCTCCGGTACGTCATCTCGCCAGGCGCTCGCATAGAGATCGCGCAGCTCCTGCTGGAGCGCCCGGTACTCCTTGGTATCCGTGCAGTGACTCGACGCGTCCCAGAGGGCTCGGTTGCGCGCCGCGCTCGGCCCGGGGAGGCGGAGCAGCGTATTCATCGGCCAGAACCGCGCAGGCTCCAGCCTCTGAGGGATGGGCCTCGTCATGGAGCTCGGGAGCCCGCGGCGCCCGCGCCGAAACCCCCTCCGAAAGGCGCGGAGCGCCGAGGGCCGGTCCACCTCGGGGGCGTCGTCGACCGTCAGCGCCCGCCATACGGACGTCCGGTGGAGGCGCGCGGCCGGATCGCCCGTCGCGCCCTCGCCCTCACCCGCGACCGTCTGCCCGAAGTCCACGACGAAGGTAAAAAACGCGCTCTTGACGGCTTCGAGCAGCATCGGCCACGGCGGAGCAGGCTCCTTGTCGAACCTGCCCGTGAGGCTCTCGGGAGAGCCCGCATCCACCCTCGGGCGGATGGCCTCGGGCCGCGAATCGTCGACCCACCTCCCGAATTTCTCGCGATGCGCCTCGGCCCATGCGCGGTCCGCCTCGGGCAGGTCGTCGTGCCATGCTTCGGCGCACAGCCTGCCCAGGGTCTCGAGGTCCATGTTCCGACCCAAGGCATCCTGGGGCGAAAATAGGTGACTCGCCGTGCCCGCCTCGACATCGTTGCGCCGCATAAAGAACCACACGCGCGACGTTTTCAGCTTCATGGATGATCCCCTGGCTCACCGCCTGTCGGATCGGTGGGTTGCTCGCGCGCAAGATTCCATGGAGAGGCGGTGAGCATCAAGCCATGCGCGCGTCCAGTCCCCGCGCCGCGCCTTCCCGATGCGTACCTGCGGGCATCGCTGGTCTCGAGCGAGCTCGCACGGGCGAGAGAGAGGACCGCGCTTCACCCCCGCGCCAGAGCGGCGTCACCGCCCCAAACCCGACGCTTGCGCCTGGGACGATATCGTCAGAGACCGGACCGATGAAAAATGCCCATGGGGTCATATTTTAGTCGAGACCCGCATCGGAGAGATGCCGGAGTTCCGCGGTGGACGGCGCCGAGCTCGTGCCCTCTCAACCCCGGTCGAGCGGCGCGAGTGTTCGCGGAGCCGCGCTCGAAAGAACGGCGCAACTATGCGCTGCTGGTGAAGGGCGGCTCGGACGGGCTTCCTCGACCCAGCGATGTTGGGCAAATTGTTCGGCACCGTCACTCCCACTGCTTCGAAGGCGAGGCCCCGGTCAGCGGCGGCGCTTGGGCGCCGATCACCGTCCTCCAGGTGGTCGGTCGCGGCTTGACCGGCGGCGGCGACCGCTAGTAAGGTCGGCCACCGTCTACGGATACGTGGATCGGTGAATCAAGGGGGGAACCGATGAACCATCGGCGCGGCGTTCTGCTCGTCGTGTTTGCCTGCGGCTGCTCCATCGTGGATCCCAGCGATCGCGACGAGCTGAGACACCAGATCGCGTCAATGCCGCTCGACGAAATATCGAGGCTCAGGCTGTTGGGGATGAACTCGGCGGCGATCAACTGGCTCAAAGGCAGGCCACCGGGGGATCAAATGGGCAAAATCCAGTGCCGCTACCAGGCAGGCGGTCAGTGGACCAACTGGGCTGACCAAGAACCGTCGTTTATTGTCGACGATATGCGCGACTGTCTCATCAAGCGACCTTTCTTGGTAAATTACCTAATGTGCAAGGACGAATGGGAAGCGCTGCAGCGTCAACTCAGAAAAACCGACCTCGAGAACAGTCTACCGATCCCCGGTGGGGCGATCGTCGAGTGCCGATTCGTGTGGGATTTCCGCTACGACCCTGAGAAGGGACCGGCCGAGCTGACGGACCCCGACGCGGTCGACATAGACGACATCATCAATACCTTGATCGCGCTACCCGCGCCGCCTCCTGGATGGGCCTTTCCTCGGCTCGTCCCTCTCCTCTGCCCGCTCGGCGTTGGACCGGGGTGGGGCTGCCCGCCCGGGCCGACGGACCCGACAGGCGGACAGCCCACGGACCCGACGGGCGGACAGCCGGGAGATCGGCCATGAGGTGGCTGGCGAAGCTCCCTGGAAGACTCGCAGTGCAGGAGGCAGGCTACGGATACGGCCTGTTTACGACCAAGAGCCCCGATCTCTGGAAGTGGCACCTCGAGAATCTCGGCCAGCTGTGCGCCGAAGCGTGGGATGATAGCCTGCCCGAGGAAGACCGCGCATGGGCAGAGCCGTATCGCAAGAAATTCAGCACGTGGATTGACGATTCTGGACACGCTGACATGGACCACAAAGCGAGTGCGGTGTATCTCCGGAGCCGCCATGGCCGCTTCGGCGGAGAGCCCGCGTCGCCCTGGCCCATGCTGCTGGAAGCCGTTCAGAGCGCGTTCTTCGCCATGCTAGAGGGTTTCAAGAAAGAGCGCCCCGGCGCAAGCGAGCCTGCTGCGGTCGACCCGATGTCGCGCCTCCACAAGACCTATCTCTGGCAGACGCTCACCTCCGACGAGACGGCCCAGGAGCACCGAGTCGACGCGCTCCGCGCCTTCCAGAGGGGCTTTCGGATCGGACGTCGCGGAAGGCCGAGGACGCTAACGAGGCCCATCCCCCCGATGCTGGAGCCTCCTGCGACCTGGGAGATCGGGGCGCCCGCGCTTCCCGGTCCGAGCGCCGCGAGCGAGCGGGCCCTCAGAGCGCTGCCGGTTCCGGACGATCCGAAGGAGCTTGCGGCACGCACGCAGGAGCGGAGAGCGCTGTATGCGAGCGCATGGCGAGATGACGTGCCGGAGGAGGACCGCCTCTGGGCAGCGCTGTACCGCGAAACGTGCATGCTGTGGGTCAACAACCGTCGGCGAAGTGCCCTGGCGCAGAGCGCCTATGAAGGTTATCTCCAGAGCAGCGATGGACGCTTCGGCAGCGGGCCTGCTGGACCGTGGCGTAGCGTGGACACCTTCGCCAAGGAACCCTGGTACTCTCTCGTGGACCGTGTCGAGGACGCGCCCGAGGGCGAGAGCGAGCAGGCGACGGCCGAGGCAGCAGTATGGGAATACTGGGATGCGCTCTACCGGGACGCCCCACCGTGGGACAGCAACCCCGACCGGGCGCACTGGCTCACGGCGGTCCGCGCCGCTCGAAGGAAGGCGCAGGCCGACGATGGTCCGCCGGCGATGGGCAGGTAGCGCTCGAACGGGGTCGCGCGCCGGGCTCGTCGCGCTGTCGCTCCTGCCTGCGGTCGCGCGGGCGGAAGAGAGCGCGCCGCCACGCTGGGAGATCGACGTCAAGGCGACCTACGTCGTGCTGGGGTCGCGTGCCACGCGCGCAACGGGCGGCATCATGCCGTCGGTCACCGGCTTGCGCCGATGGCCCGTCCGCAACGCCGTGGACATCGGCATCGGCGCCGACGTGGGCCTCTTCGGCCTGGGCGGCGACGCGCGCTGGCTCGGCGTGCTGACCGGGCCCACCGCGGCCGTCCGGGGCAGGCCGTTCCGTGCGCCGGTGTCCTTCGAGCTCGCGGCGCGGCTCGACTTCGGGCGCATCCCTGTGTGCAACGCATGGGGGTTGTGCCTGCGTTATCTTGGATTCTTCCCGGCCATGGAGGCCGGCGCGGCCTATCTATCGACACAGCATGTGGCGATCGTGGCGACGTGCGGCGTCCGCTTCGTCAGGACGCTCGCGTGGTCCGGCGTCAGCGTGGAGCCGGCGGCAGCGGGTCGAATCTTCTGGTAGTCAACCGCCGCCAACGGACGCCACCGCTGGCGCAATAGCCCCGGGAGAGCCCGTCCGCCTAATCGGCCCCGCTGCAGTCCGCGACGTGAAATACCGCCGTCTCCAGGCGCGCCTTTGCACCGTCGAAGAGCCGGATCAGGTCGCACGGCCCCGCCGACACGTCGGCCTCGTACGGGTCATCTTGCAGACCCTCGATGATGATCTCGCAAGCCCCCTGGTACAGTTCTCCGTCGATCTTCGCGGATGTGTGAGGCGAGCCGGGCTCGTCCATCACGTCGAAGAAGGAAAGCGGCGCGCCATCCTTCGCGACCGCCACGCTCAGCTCACCTTGATCGCGCACGATGCACCACCCTGAAACATCGTCGCTTGCGTCCACGGCCCTCGTGCCGTCGTCGCCGGTGTCGATCACCAGCGCTTCGCCGCCCCGTGAGACGGTGACCTTCCCCGCAACCTCGGGATCGGGGATGCACCCGCTGCTCGAGGCGCTGACGGCACCCCAGAACAGGAGCCGGCAAGCACGCCTGAGGACACCAGCGCCCCCATCGCTCATGTCGTGCATCCGTCGTAGCTTTGAGCGGTCACCGTCGGCGGCGTCCCCCTGGGGGTGCAGCACATCTCGTGTTCTTCTCCATCCTCTTCAACATACGTTGTTCTGTCCTCGTATCCCTCCCAGCAGACATCGTCCACCAGGCTGGGGATCACACAGAGCGTATAGCCCTCCGGAATATCGCTTCGAACAACGCCGGCACAAGCACGTGCGAACGTCGGCGACTCCGACGCGGTAGAGGTATCTTTCTGCCATCCGTCCCATAGGACATCCGTATCTTCCGCGCAGTCGTGCGCCTCGTTCTGCGCACCCTTCCAGAGCCACACGGCTGGGTATCCCTCGCGGGGACCTCGGCCGGGGCAGTCGCGATCTGGAGCGCAACCTACCCCAGCGCTCACGGCGATGAACAGAAGAACGCATCGCATCGACAGAAGCCCTCCTAATACAACGCAGGACCACAGCTGAAATCGCCGTCCTCGCAGTACGGCCGGCGCCGTTCGGCCTTCACCGTCGCGCCTGCTCGCTGCGAGAGCGCAACACGCGGGCGGCTATCCGCTTCCGTCGGGGCGGCCCTCGCCGCACCTTCCGGCGACGGTAAACGCTGCTGCTCACGCAGCGGCGATACCCGCTCCGCCAGCACCGTCTCCAGCTTCTCCGCGCGGAGCGCCATCGTAGTCGGGCGCGCAAGCCAGAGAGCGCCTGCGCATAGCGCGGCCGTCGCAGCAAGCGAAACGGCGACGCGGCTCGCGAGCTTCCGGGGCGGCGTACCGCCAGGGCCGCTCCCGGCCATCATGATCTCTCGCCCTGGCTCTCGGCCGAGCGAGAGGGGCGGCAGGACGGGCTCCTTCGATGCAGGCTCCGTCGGCGATGGCACGTCAAGCGGAGGGACCTGCAACAGCAGAAGCTCATCCTCATTCGATGGCGCCGCCAACGGCCCTCTCTCGGACGGCCGGGTGCCCGACGCTTCTGTCACGGGCCCTGGCGCACACGGACTCTCCAGATGGGAGCTGCGTAAGGTCGACGGCGCCGCGCCGGTGACAGGGGCGTGCTCTTCGCTCCGGCACGGTGCCCGGTCCAGCGTGGGCCATGCATCCGCGAGGCCCTCGAGCACCGTGATGAAGTGGTCGACGCTCCTGTACCTACGGCGCGGCTCCTCTTCCAAAGCCATCTCGATGGCGGCAGCCACGGCACGCGGAATGTCGATGGGGATCGCAGGCTTGTGCCGTTGTGCCGCCAACACACCTGAGTGGCCGACGTCGAGCGGGCGACGACAGACGAGCTCGTACAGCAGGGTCCCGAGGCCGTAGACGTCAGCCCGGGGCCCCACCCGGTCGCCGCGAAGGAGCTCAGGAGGCGCCACGAGCGGCTCCAGCGCGGCCTCGTGCGGCTCGATCCGGAACAGCCGGACGAGGCCGAACTGGCTGATGCTGTAATCCCGATTCGACGTGATGAACACGCGGTCTGGACCAAACGCCCCATGGCACCAGCCCAGCGCGTGACACCGCTGGATCGCCAGAGCAATCTCGATCACCATGTGCAGCGCGGTGGATCCGAGATCGGCACCGCGCGTGGCATCTCTGATGCTGATCCCATGACTTCGCTTGCACGCGACCCAGGCAGAGACGCCGCCCGCATCTCCGTAGAGCACAGGCTCGACCTGCGGGACCGCTCGTCCGACTTCCTGCAAGCGCTGGAGCTCCGAAGTGAAGGCCGTCCGGTCGATCGTCTGGCCCTCGCGCAGGTGCAGCCAGACGGCGGCGCCCTCACCGCCTACCTGTTGGGCGAGGAACGTGCGGACCATGCCGTTGTGAACCTCGCTGAGGATCCGGTGCCCTTCCCAGACGGTACCAGGCTCTACCACGAGAACCGCACCTCCGCGCCGCCCGCACTTGCGCGGACCTGAGGGCCGCTCGGCAGCACCGCGATCGCCAGCGTCGCGGCCCCGAGCACGCTACCAGCGACGAGGGCTGCCGTGCTGAGGTGCTGCTCTACATCGATAGCGCGCATCGCGCTTCGCGTCTCGCTGTTCTCCTCCCACTCGAGCCTGCACATCTCGGCCCTCAGAGCGCTGTTCTCAGTCGATGCCACGATGTGCAGCACAATCCCAGACACCAGGAGCGTGCCAGACGCAGCGGAGCCTGTATAAAGAAGCCACGGTGCTGGGGGACCTGCTGGTCGTGTGAGCGCGCCCGCCGGCGTCGCCTTCAACGGAGCGACCGAGCGCACGCTCGCCGGTTCGGCGCTCAGAAGGACGACGCGCGACTCTCTCGCGGTGACGTGCACCGTGGAGCGTACCTTGCGGCCATCCGGCAACATCGCCGCGACCTCATGCTGCCCAGGCGCCACGTAGATCTGACCGCTCTCGTCCACGAGGCGCCCGTCCACGATCACGGGCGCCGCCCCGGCGGGCGCGAACACGTGGAGCTGCGCCACCTCGAGCCGCGCCGCCGCCAGGTCCGCATGCCGCGTGTCGTGGAGCCGCCGCTCCCTCGGCGTGGCCGGCGGGCGCATCTCCTGCACACACTGCGTGAGCTCCATCACGGCGTCCACCCAGCGCCTGAGTCGGCGATCGAGCTGCCCGAGCTGGCAAATCCCCACCGTGGAACGCTCGATATCGTAGATCTGCGCCCACAGGTCGCGAGCGCGCGCGACGTCGAGCCGGTCCAGGGCGGCCTCTGCCTCCTTGATCATGGCTATCACGCGCGGCGACCGTGGCGGCGGCTGCGCGGCGAACGCTGGCTCGAGCGCGAGGAGGAACATCGCGACGGCCGCCACGTGCGACCAACAGATGACCAGCGCAGAACGCAGCAAAGCACACCTCGGCCCTACCAAGGGGACCGGTGCCGCGCCGGCCCAATCCGGCGCGGTACCGCCTTTCAGCTCAGCCTCGGCATCGGCCGGAGCGGCGTCCATCCCTCGGGCAGACATGCCCTAACACAGCTCTGCCTGCGCTTTGAATCCCCCACAGGCCGAATTCGCCCTCACGAACGCATTGCAGATCGCGCCCCAAAATTCTCACCAAATCGCCCTTCTGGACGGTCGGGTAGTGCGCTCATTCAAACATGAAGGCGGGAAGGCCGGAAGAAAACCTGAATAATCTTCCCGCCTTCCGGTCTTCGTGTGGCCCCTGTCGGGGCAAGTGACCGCACCACCCAGGTGCGGGGCACGAGACGAACGTGGGCGGCGAGGTACTCGCAACACCGCACCGGCGTCGTGATAAGATGCCGCATGAGCACCACGGCCCGCAAGCACGAGCCGGCGCCTGCCACCGAGGCCGACCTGCTGGGCTTGCCCGAGCAGGGGCGGGGGTTCGAGCTGGTCGACGGCGAGCTGGTCGAGAAACAGGCCGGTTTCCGCCACGGTCGCGCCCAGTTCAATCTGGCGGGCCTGCTCTCGCCGTATCGCCGTGGAGGCGGCGGCGCTGGCTCCGGGGGCTGGTGGTTCCTGACCGAGCAGCTCGTCGGCTTCTCGCCCAGCCAGATTCTCCGCCCCGACTTGGCCGGCTGGCACAGGGAGCGGCTGTCCGAGCCGCCGGAGGACGACGATGCGGTGGTGCGGGTGCGGCCCGATTGGGTCTGCGAGATCATCTCGCCTCGCCATGCCGCCCACGATCGGATCCGCAAGAAGCGAATCTATCACGCGCACCAGGTGCCTTATTACTGGCTCATCGATCCTCGTGATGAGAGCCTGACAGTGCTGCAATGGACTGCCCGGGGGTATCTGGAGATCCTGGTCGCCCAGCGCGGGGAGCGCGGGCACGCGGAGCCTTTTCCCGAGCTGGATCTGCAGGTAGGGGTGCTCTTCGGCGACGACGAGGCGGCCCCGCCGGCCGCAGGCGGCGGGTAATGCCGGCGTCGCGACTCGACAGCAGCTCGCGCGGGGTTGGAGACGGGCCGATGCTGCCCGTGCAGAGCTGGAATCCGTACAGCTTCGTCCTCGACAACGCGCTCAACTACATGGATCCGAGCGGCATGCCACCCGGCAGCGCTCGCCCGCAGTCCGCTTGCGCTCCTCGCTCCCAGCTCATCCCCGGCCCCTCCCCGGCCTCCCTCGGCCGTGCGCACAGGAGCGCGATCGCGGGGGCGCCCCGGCGCCGTGAAACCGCCGCTCAGCCGAACCGGTAGTGCTTGCGCACCGGCGAGCGCACCTCCCAGGTGCAGCTCAGCCCCGCGGGGAACGTCACCAGATCCCCCGCCTGGATCCGCACCGGCGCGCCGCCGCCCTCCGCGGGCGTCACGATCACGTCGCCCTCGAGCAGGTAGCAGAGCTCCCGCTCGTCGTAGTGCCACGAGAAGGTCGACACCTCCTTCGTCCAGATGGGCCAGCCGCGCGCCCCGAGCTTCGCCAGCTGCTCCTCCGACGGACCGTGCTCCAGCTTGATCGACTCCATGGCTCCTCGTCCTCGCTTCATGCGCGGCCGCCGCCGGGCCCGCCCCCGCGGCGCCCACCGCGATCGTCGCGGCGGATGCTACCAGCTCGGCCCGTCGCCGCGGCACAGCTCGCGCACCTCGCGCGCGATCGCCGCCATGCGCCCGAGGCTCGCGAGCAGCGCGTCCGCGCCCTCGCCGGGCGCGGCGAGCGTCGCCTCCACCCTGTCGGCGAAGCCCTCGGGGCACCGCGAGAGCGCCCGCGTCCTCGGCAGGGCGCCCTTCTCGTTCGAGAGGTAGCGCTCGTTCAGCGCGAACAGCGCCTGCACCAGGCAGGCCGCGGCGCGGAACAGGCAGCCGCTCACGTAGAACACGTCGCCGCGCCGCGCGGCCTTCCTCGCGGTGTCGATGGCGAAGCCGGCCTCCCACAGGAACCTCTCGAGGAGCGCCCTCCGCAGCGCCGGCGGATACGGCGTCACGAGCGCCTTCAGCGGAGCGAACGCGCCCTCCGGATCGAAGAGCGGCCGGCAGTCGTGGACATCGGCCAGGTAGTTGGCGCTGAGGAAGCCGTGCGGATGACCGGGCTGGTAGTCGCACGTCACCTGCCCCGCCCGGCACTCCTCGATCACGCGCCGCACACGCGCGAGATCCCGGTAGAGCCAGTCGACCCGGTGCCCCTCGATCTCCAGCCACGCGCCGCCGTTGATCCAGGGCCCCCACGCGCCAGGCGGCGTGACGACGTCCTCGGCGGCGCCCCCGTGGAGCTCCCGCGCGAGCGGCGCCACGTCGCCCTCGGCGCCGCCCGCGCAGAGCTCCCGCGCGAGCGCGCGCAGCGCCGCGAGGTCGGGCGGGCTCTCGGGCTCGTAATAGATGCCCAGATCGACGTCCGAGTCCGGGTGGCCCGCGCCGCGAGCGCGCGATCCGCCCAGCACGACCGCCACAACGCCCGGGATCGCGCCGAGCCGAGCCGCCACGCGCGCCGCCACGTCCACTGCCTCGTCCATGCCGCTTCCTCCTGTCGATCCCCACCGCGACGCGGCGACGCTAACATCGAGGCGCCCGCGTCGTCCCACCCCGCGCGGTCCCACCCCGCGTCGTCCCACCCCGCGCGCCCCGCCCTCGGCGCCCCGCCCGCTGTGCCTGCGGCCGCCGTTCTGCTACACGGCAACCCGTGCCCGACCTCATCGTCCACCCGGCGGAGCGGCCGCTCATCGGGAGCGTGCCGGTCCCTGCGGACAAGAGCATCGCCCACCGGGCGCTCCTCCTCGCCGCGCTCGCCACCGGGCAGAGCCGCATCCGGGGCGGGACGCTCGGCGGCGACGTCCTCTCGACCGTGGGCGCGCTGCGCGCCATGGGCGTCCGCGTCGAGGAGCCGTCGCCGGGCGACCTCGTCGTCCACGGCGCCGGGCTCTCCGGCCTCCGCGCCCCCGACGGCCCCATCGACTGCGGCAACTCCGGCACCACGATGCGCCTCCTCGCGGGCATCCTCGTCGCCCAGCGCTTCGCCGCGCGGCTCGTCGGCGACCCGTCGCTCTCGCGCCGCCCCATGGAGCGCGTCGCGAAGCCGCTCCGGCTCCGCGGCGGGCGCATCGAGGGGCAGCTCGATCCGCGCAAGATCGGCGAGATCACGGCGCCGCTCGACATAGGGCCGCTCCCCGAGCCGCACGTGCTCTCGTCGATCGAGCACGAGATCCCCGTCCCGTGCGACCAGGTGAAGAGCGCCCTCCTCCTCTCCGGCCTCTACGCCGACGGCCCCACGTTCGTGCGCGAGCCGATCGTCTCGCGCGATCACACCGAGCGCATGCTCACCGCGCTCGGCGTGCCGATCGACTCGGTCGGCGCGATGGTCTGCCTCGACGCGGCCCGCTTCTCCGGCGCGCTCCCGGCGTTCGACCTCGACGTGCCCGGCGACCTCTCCGCGGCCGCGTTCCTCGTCGCCGCCGCGCAGATCGTGCCGGGGAGCCGCGTGACAGCGCGGCGCGTGGGCCTCAACCCGACGCGCACCGGGCTGCTCGAGGTGCTGCGCGACATGGACGGCGGCGTCGCCGTCGAGATCAAGGGAGAGGCCCTCGGCGAGCCCACCGGCGACGTCCACGTCGCGCCCGCCTCCTCCGGCGCCGGCCTCCGCGCCGGGCGCGCGGGCGGCGAGCTCGCGTCGCGCGCCATCGACGAGCTGCCGATCCTGCTCGGCCTCGGCGCGCGGGCGCGCGGCCTCACCGAGGTGTTCGACGCGCGGGAGCTGCGCTCGCAGGAGACCGACCGCATCGCGGCCATGGCGTCCGTGCTCGGCGCCTTCGGCCTGCGCTGCGAGGAGCGCACCGACGGGCTGCTCGTCGAGGGCAGGCCCGACCGGCCGCTCGACGCGGCCGACGTCGACAGCCGCGGCGATCACCGCATCGCGATGACGGCCGCCGTGCTCGGGCTCGCCGCCAGCGGGCCCACGCGCGTCCGCGACGCGGGCTGCATCGCGACCAGCTTTCCCCTCTTCGTCGGGACGCTGCGCGCCCTGGGCGCGCGCATCGAGGTCGAGGGCGCCCGCGGATCGGTGAGCGAGTAGACGAGTAGAGAGGAGGAGGAGCGCAGGTGACCGAACGACAACGACAGGACGACGCGCACCACCTCCCGGTCCGGGGCGAGCCCCGGCGGCTGCGCGTCGCGATCGACGGACCGGCCGGCGCCGGCAAGGGCACTGTCGCGCGCGGGCTCGCCGAGCGGCTCGGCTACCTGCTCGTCGACACCGGCGCGATCTACCGCGCCGTCGCGCTCGCGGCCCGCCGCGCGAGCCTCACGTGGGAAGAGGAGGGCGAGATCGGCGCGCTCGCCGAGGATCTCGCGCGCGGCGGGCGCATCGCGCTGGAGCGGAGCCCGCACGGCATGCCGCCCGACTCCTCCGCCCCCCCGCCCGCGGACGCCCCGGCCCAGTCGAGCCTGGGGGGCAGCGGCATGCGCGTGCTGCTCGACGGCGAGGACGTCTCCAGCGCGATCCGCGCGCCCGAGATCAGCCTCGGGGCGAGCCGGGTCTCGGCCATCCCCGCGGTGCGCAAGGCGCTGCTCGCGATGCAGCGGCAGGCCGGCGCGGGCGGCGGCGTGGTGCTCGAGGGGCGCGACATCGGCACCGTGGTGTTCCCGGACGCCGAGGTGAAGTTCTTCCTGACGGCGCCGGCCGAGATCCGCGCGAAGCGGCGGTACGACGAGCTCGTCGCGCGCGGCATGCCCGTCAGCTTCGAGGCGACGCTCTCCGACGTGCTCCGCCGCGACAAGGCCGACAGCGAGCGCGCCGTCGCGCCGCTCCGCAAGGCCGACGACGCGATCCTCGTCGACTCCGGGCACAGGAGCCCGCAGGAGATCATCGACGAGATGGCGACCCTCGTGGAGCTCCGTGCGCGCGGCGGCTGAGGTCCGCGCCGCCGTCGCCGCCGCTGCCGCCCTGATGGCGCTCGGGCTCCCGGCCTGCGGGGACGCCGCGCCGGGGCTCGCGGGCGGCGGCCACCCCACGCGCGCCGCGAGCCCTGCAGGCCCGCGCGTCGTCCGGCGCATCGAGCCGGCCGATCTGCTCCCGGCCGATCTCGATCTCGTCGTGCGCGTCGACGTCGCCCGCATGCGCGAAGGGCTGGGCCAGGCGGCCTCGGACGAGCTCGCCCGGCGCGCGCTCGACGAGGTGCCCGACGAGGCGCTGGAGAGCGCCCTCCAGCGCGCCGACGTCGTCTGGCTCGGCCTGCGGCTCGCCGATCTCGAGGAGGGCGATCGCGTGGTCGTCCTCGAGGGCAGGATGGCCGGGCTCACGCCCGATCCCGGCCGCTGGGAGCCGGCGCCGGCGGCGCAGGAGGGCGGCGCCGTCGACCGCGTCGCCGTCTTCGACCGCCGCGGCGGCGTCGCGGGATCGCGCGCCGACACGGCGCGGATCATCGCGCTCGGCGATCGCGCGGTCGCGCTCGTGTCGGCGGTCGAGGTGAGCAGCGTCGCGCGCCTCCTCCGCGACGGCCCCGACGCGCGCCGCGGCGACCCGGCCGCCGAGGGGCTCGTGAGCCTCGACCTGCGCGCGCGCCGGCTCCCCCCCTACCTCGCGCGGCGCTTCCCGTCGATCGGCGCGCTCGTCGCGGGCGTCGCGCGCGTCCGCGCCGTGGCGTCCCTCCACGACGAAGGGGTGCGCCTCGACGTGGAGCTCGTCGGCGTCGACGCGGCCGGCGCGGCGCGCGCCCGCCGGTTCCTCGAGGTGCTCCGCGACAACGTCGAGGAGGGTCGATACGCAGATCTGATGAAGGAGCTCTCGATCGAGCAGGTGGAGAGCACCGTGCGCCTCCGCTGGCTCTTCCCCGCGCCCCTCGTGCTCGCCCTGCTGTCCGGGCGCTCCCCGGGCTAGAACAACGATCACGTTGAAACCCGGAGAATTTTCACAGGGAGGCGGGGAGGCGGGGAGGAAGAAAAATGATTTTCTCCCTCTTGTCGTCTCTCGCTCCCCGCCTCCTCGCCTCCCTGTGAAATTCCTGCTTTTTCTCGTGGTTTCAACCCGTTTGTCGCTCTAGCCGATGCCTGACACCCTGATCGAAGAACCGATCCGACCGACCGTGACCGACGACCTCGCCGCGCCCGCGCCGGCGCCCGAGGGCGACGCCGCCCCCGCGGACGCGCGCCCCGCGCCGCCCGGCGAAGCCGCCCCGCAGCGCCCTGGCCGCCCCCGCGGGGCCGCGTGCCTCGTGGCAGCGATCGCGCTCGCCGCGCTGCTCGCCGGCGCGGCGCTCGGCGTCTACTTCTTGTTCTGGCGCTATGTGCCGACGGCCCGGCAGCACATCCCGGGCGACGCGAACATCGTGGTCCGCCTCGAGACCGCCGACCTCGCGCTCTTCGGCCCCGTGCGCCAGCACTTCCTCCCGCTGCTCGACGACGCGCCCCGGACCGCGTCGCGCAAGGCGCGCATCGAGGCGGCCACCGGCCTCGATTTCCCGTCGGATCTGCGCGAGATCGTCGTCGCGTCGACCGACGCCGCGAGCTGGGTCGCGCTCGCGGGCGGGCGCATCCCGAAGGGCCGCTTCGTCGCCGGCATGGAGAAGGTCGCCCGCGACGAGGGCTGGACCGGCGTCCGCCGCGAGGGCGAGCTCCTCCTCGTCGGGCCGCGCGCCGTGCTCGGCCAGGCCGACGACGGCACGATCGTCCTCGGCACGGACGTCGAGATCGTGAAGGCCGCGCTGCCCGCGTCGCCCGACGCAGACGAGTGGCGGCGCCTCGATCTGCCCGAGCAGGGCGCCGTCACCTTCGCGCTCACCAGCGCCGCGTGGTCCGGCGCCGCCACCGCGGTCTCCGGCGTGCTGCCGCGAGCCGGAGCGCTGTTCCGCCGCATCGACCACGCCTCGGGCGCCCTCACGCTCGGCGCGGAGCCCGCGCTCTCGATGCTCCTTGCGCCGGCGTCGGGCGAGGCCGCCGCCGCGCTCGTCCCGGACACCCAGGCGCTGCTCGGCAGCCTCAAGCTCGCCCTCGCGTTGCTCCCCGACATCGCCGACGCTCGCGCCGCGCTCGATGGAGCCCAGGCGCTCGCGCAGGGAGATCGCGTCGAGATCCGGACGAAATGGCCCCACGAGGGCCTCGATCGCGCCTGCGCAGAGCTCGCACACCGCGCCCGCGCCGCGCGCGACGCGCTCGACGCGCTCGACGCCGGAACGCGCGCGCCGGGCGGCGCGCCCTGAGATCACGCTGCTTTGGGCGGGCGGGCACATCCTTCCCACCAAAACGGACCGGACCTACAAAAACCTCCAGTGGCTCGGTCGTTGCATTGACAGAGGCCCCTCCTCAGACTACAGGCTCGCCTCTCCCGAGGGGCCCGGGTGCATCGGTACGCGTGTGCCTGCCCCTCCGCCGCTCGTGCGTGGCACCTAGGGTCCACGCCTGCGCCCGCGCGGCGAATCCCAGGGAAGGAAAGGAAACAAGAACGAACAACATGACTAGTAACATCCATATGGAGGCAGGCTCGTCCGGGGCGAGCATGGAGAGCTTTGCCGCGCTCTTCGAACAGAGCGTGGAAGGGGGCGATTTCGCGCGTGAAGGAGAGATCATCTCCGGCACCGTGGTCGCAGTGAACCGCGACTCCGTCGTGGTCGACATCGGCGGCAAGAGCGAGGGCGTGATCGCGCTCCGCGAGTTCGCGGACGCCGCGGGCCAGAGCGCCGTCAAGGCGGGCGACAAGGTCGACGTCTACATCGAGAGCCGCGAGAACGACGACGGCCTCGTGACCTTGTCGAAGGAGAAGGCCGACAAGATGAAGGTCTGGGATGAGATCTCGAACGCCTGCGAGGCGGACGAGCTCATCGAGGGCACGATCAGCCAGCGCGTGAAGGGCGGCCTCTCGGTCACCATCCGCGGCGGCGTGAAGGCCTTCCTCCCGGGCTCTCAGGTCGATCTCCGCCCGATCCGCAACTTGGACAAGCTGATCGGCCAGACCTACAAGTTCAAGGTCATCAAGTTCAACAAGAAGCGCGGCAACATCGTGCTCTCGCGGCGCGTGCTCCTGGAGCGCGAGCGCGACGAGATGAAGGCCAAGACGCTCGAGACGTTGACGGAAGGGATGACCGTCAAGGGGACCATCAAGAACATCACCGAGTACGGCGCGTTCGTCGACCTCGGCGGGATCGATGGCCTCCTGCACATCACGGACATGTCGTGGGGCCGCGTGAACCACCCGAGCGAGGTGTTCCAGGTCGGCGACGAGGTCCTCGTGAAGGTCCTCAAGTACAACGCCGACACCGAGCGCGTCTCCCTGGGCCTCAAGCAGACCCAGGAGGACCCCTGGAACCACGCCGAGGAGGCGTACCCGGCGGGCAAGAAGGTCCGCGGCAAGGTCATGTCGATCACCGACTACGGCGCGTTCGTCGAGCTGGAGCCGGGCGTCGAGGGCCTCATCCACGTCAGCGAGATGAGCTGGACCAAGAAGGTCAAGCACCCGTCGAAGCTGCTCGAGGTGGGCCAGGAGCTCGAGTGCCAGGTGCTCGAGGTGGACGCGCGCGCGAAGCGCATCAGCCTCGGCCTCAAGCAGCTGGAGCCCGATCCGTGGATGCTGTTCACGGACAAGTACCACCCCGGCGACAAGATCGCGGGCAAGGTCCGGTCGCTCACCGACTACGGCGTCTTCGTCGGGATCGAGGAGGGCGTCGACGGCATGGTCCACAAGAGCGATCTCTCGTGGTCGGTGCGCGTCAACAACCCGAGCGACCTCTACCACAAGGGCGATGACGTCGAGGCGATCATCCTCTCGATCAACCACGACGAGAAGAAGGTCTCCCTCGGCATCAAGCAGCTCTGGGACGACCCGTGGCCGAGCATGCTGACGGAGTACCCGCCCGGCCGCGTCCTCGACGACGCCCAGGTGGTGAGCATCGTCGACTACGGCGTGTTCGTGCGGCTGCGCGAGGGCGTCGAGGGCCTGATCTCCCAGGGCGACGTGCAGGAGCCCGAGGAAGGCAAGCTGAAGGTCGCCGACAAGGTCAAGGCCGAGATCTCCTCGCTCGACACGGTCGACCGCAGGCTCTTCCTGACGATGAAGAACATCGGCATGGAGCGCCCCGCCCCGGTCCGGCAGCAGCAGCAGAAGCGCAAGGACGACGACGACAAGCCGGTGGCCGGGACGATCGGTGATCTCATCAAGGAGAAGTTCGGCGCCAAGCTGGACCTGAAGTGACGCGGATCGGCGCGCGGCGTCGCTGAGGCGGCCGCGCGCCAGGCGCTCACCCGCCGCACGTCAGGTGCGGCGGGCCGAGGGCGCCCCGGTGCCCCCGGCTCGCCGTGTGGACCCGATGTCGACGAGAGGCGAGGCCCTCCCCAGGGCCTCGCCTCTTGCTTTTTCCGCGAGGCCGCGGACGATGCCGCGATGAGAGGCCTCCTCGCGCGCTCCGCCCTCGGGGCGCCCATCCTCGCCGCCCTGGTGCTCAGCGCGCTCCCTGCCCGCGCCGACGGCCCCCGCGCCGCGGCCGCCGACCCGTGGTTCGGCGATGACAAGGCGCGCCATTTCTGCGCGTCAATGGCCCTTGCCGGCGGCGGGTATGCGCTCGGTTCGCTCGCGACGAACGACGTTCGGCAGCGGCTCGCGCTGGGGGCCGCGCTCGCGCTCGGCGCCGGGCTGGCGAAGGAGGTCTACGATGCCGCCGGGCACGGCACCCCCTCGGTCCGCGACGTCGTCTGGGATGCGCTCGGCACCTCCGCCGGGCTTGGCCTCTCGCTCTGGTTCGACCTCGCGGCCACGCCGATCCAGTTCTGAGCCCGCATCGGCGGCACTGCGACGGAGCGGCGCCTGTGCGGTGAGAGCGCGGCGCGGCGACGAGCGAGCGGTGGTCCCGCGCGCGTTGCCGCCGTGCTAGCGTCTCCGCGACATGGGCAACCCCCTGTGGGCGCCCTGGCGCATCGAGTACATCCTTGCGCCGAAGGGCCAGGCCGACTGCATCTTCTGCGGCATCCCCCGCGCATCCGAGCAAGAACAGCGCGACCGGCTGGTCGTTGCGACGACCCGCCGCGCGTTCGTCATGCTCAACCGCTACCCGTTCGCGTCGGGCCACCTCCTCATCGTCCCGCACGCGCACGTCGCCTCGCTCGACGCGCTCGATCCGGCCGATCACGAGGCCCTCTTCCGCCTCGTGCGCGAGTCGACGACCCGCCTGCGCGCCGCGCTCAAGTGCGAGGGCATGAACGTCGGGATCAACCTTGGCACCGCGGCGGGCGCCGGCATCGCCGAGCACCTGCACGTCCACGTCGTCCCGCGCTGGCCAGGCGACACCAACTTCATGCCGGTGATCGCCGACGCCCGCGTCGTCCCGCAGGCGCTCGAGGCGACGCGGGACCACCTGCTCGGCTTCTTCGCCGACCTCCCCGCGTCGCTCGTCGACGAGGGCACCCACGGCCGGGCCGCGCGCGGCGAGGCGCTGTGAGCGAAGGCCCCACGCAGCGCACCGTGTTCCTGACGGTCAGCGCCGTCCTCACGGCGGCGCTGCTCATCGTGTCCCACGCGGTGCTGCTCCCGTTCGTGCTCGCGCTCGTGGTCGCCTACGTGCTCACGCCGGCGGTCCTCCGGCTCGAGCGCGCGCGCGTCCCGCGGTGGGCGGCGATCCTCGTCGTCTACGCGCTCGTGCTCTCCGGGATCGCGGGCTTCTTCGCCCTCAGCGTCCCGCGCCTCATCGCCGAGGGGAAGGCGCTCACCGCCGAGGCCCCGCGCCTCGCCGCGCGCCTGCGCGAGGAGTACCTGCCCGCGCTCGACGCGCGGCTCAACCGCTGGTCGGGCCGCGAGCCCGAGGCGCCGCCGGCGATCGCGCCCGACCAGGAGCCCGAGCAGGCCGCGCGGCCGCCTGGATCCATCGAGGCGCCTGGAGGAGACGAGGGCGTCGATCGCCCGCCGATCCGCATCTTGCCCGGGCCGGACGGCTCGTTCGACGTGCAGATCGCCGACGACGTCGAGGTCCGCGAGACGCGCGACGGCGTCTGGCAGATCGCGCAGGCGCGCCCGAGGCGCCGCGGGCTCTCCAGCGCGAACATGCTCCAGGAGGGCTACGAGAAGGGGGCCGCCTACCTGAAGGAGAACTCGCTCGCGGTCCTCCGGATCGGGCAGGCCATCGCGACGGCCATCTCGCGCGGCATCTTCAACCTCTTCATGACGTTGATGCTCGCCGGCTACATCATCCTGACGCACGAGAAGATCCTGCGCTTCTTCCGCGAGCTCTGGCACCCGACCTCGCGCGACTCGTTCGATCGGTTCCTGCGCCGGCTCGACCGGGGGCTCTCCGGCGTCGTCCGCGGGCAGCTCCTGATCTGCCTCGTCAACGGCGTGCTCTCCGCGATCGGCTTCTGGCTCTTCGACCTCAAGTACTGGCCGATCCTCTCCGTCCTCGCGGCGGTGATGTCGCTCATCCCGATCTTCGGCTCGATCCTGAGCTCGATCCCCGCGGTCCTCATCGGCCTCACGCAGTCGTTCGGCACGGCGGTCGGCGTGCTCGCGTGGATCGTGGGCATCCACCAGCTCGAGGCGAACTTCCTGAACCCGAAGATCATCGGCGACGCGGCGAAGATCCACCCGGTCCTCGTGGTGCTCGCGCTGCTCGTCGGCGAGCACTTCTTCCAGATCACCGGCGCGCTCTTCGCGGTGCCCTGCCTCTCGCTCGCGCAGACGATCTTCCTCCACTTCCGCGAGTCGACGCTGGGCCTCGCCGATCCGACGGCCACGATCCCGCCGCAGCGCGGCGTCCCGATCATCGCCCCCGCGATCGAGCCGCTCCCGCCGCTGCGCGGCTTCGAGCCCGCCCGCCCGGCCTCCACGCCCGTCCCCGCCCCCGAGCCCGAAGGCGAGCCCAGCGCCCGCAGCAGCGACCCCGACACGGCCGCGAGCTAGCCCTTCATCACCCTCCTCCGCCGCCCGTGCCCCCTCCCCGGGGCCGATCGGCCCGTCCGTCCGCCTCCGCTGGCCGCTCCCCCGCAAGCCGGCTATGAGACCCCGCGCCCCGCGCAGGAAATCAGCTCCACGACCTCGATGAAGACCCCCGGCAAACCCACCCCGAAGAAGCAGAGCCCCAAGCAGCAGCGCGAGCAGGCCATCGCCGCCCTCCGCAGCGGCGGAAAGCCCCCCGCCGACCCGCTCTCCCAGCTGAACCCGCGCTCGCTCGCCATCCGCGTCGGCATCCCGGCGCTCATCGTCTGGGCCATCGCCCTGGCCATCCCGGGGATCTGGCCGAAGGCGGTCGCCGGCGTCCTGACGGTCATCGTCGGCGGCGTCATCGTGTGGGCGCTGCGCTTCGCGACCCGGACGCGCGCCGTCGCGAAGATCGTGCAGACCGCCGACTCGGCCGAGGCCCGCAAGGACGCGATCGCCAAGCTCGACACGGATTTCAAGAAGGACGACACGGCCGCGACGTTCGCGAAGGCGCAGCTCCAGATGCAGGAGGACCCGCGGGCCGCGCTCCGGACGCTGGAGACCATCAACCTCGACAAGGTGATGGCCCCGATGGCCGACGAGGCGCGCGCCCAGCGCGGCATGATCCACCTCATCCTGAGCGAGACGGACGAGGCGCGGGCGCTCGTCGACAAGATCGACATGACCCGCCACAAGGAGCCGAGGATCCGCGCCATGATGGCCGCCATCGTCGGCGAGGCGTGGGCCCGGACCGGCCAGGCCGGCAAGGCGGTCGAGCTGCTCGAGACCTTCGATCCGAACGACGAGGCGTTCGCCGAGCTCAAGCCGCAGCTGCTCCGCTCGCGCGCGTTCGCCTATGCGTGGGCGAACAACACGAAGCAGATGAAGACCACGCTGCGGAGCCTGAGCGCGCTCAACCCGCAGTACCTGAGCGGCTTCGTCACGAAGAAGAAGAGCCCCATGGGCGTCCCGCCGCGCGGCGTCCACCCGATGCTCGAGAAGGAGGCGTTCGAGATGCTGATGCGCTCGGGCGCCATCCCTCGCAAGATGCAGCAGGTGCGGCGCGGCTGACGCGCGGCGCGCGGTGCGCCGCGCGTGGTGCGTGGTGCGTGGTGCGTGGTGCGTGGTGCGTGGTGCGTGGTCGATCGACGAGCGGCCGAGGCCGACCAGCGCCGCGCCTCGCCGTCGGCGCGCCGAGCCCGCCCGCCGAGAGCGGCCCCTTGACGCGGGGCGCGGCGAGCGGCTCAGATGCGCGCCCTCATGAGAGGAACCGCGCTGCTCTACAGCTCCCATAACCGCTGCAACTTCATCCACGATCACTACATCGCGCAGCGGGCGCTGTCGGGGCGGGACAACAAGCGCATCCTGTTCCTGCCGATGTCCGAGGCGCCCCGCGACGGCAACGAGCGCGAGCGGCAGGAGTTCGCGTACGGCAACTTCAGCTGGTTCTTCCGGTTTTACGAGCGGTTCGGCCTCGAGCACGTGCCGTTCTACTGGAGCAGCGACCTGCGCAGGGAGGACGTCGATGTCCTCTGGCGCTACCTCGCGTCGTCCGAGGTGGTGATCCTCGGCGGCGGCTACAGCACGACAGGGCTCTGGCGCTACAAGCAGCTCGGCGCGATGTTCGACGGAGAGCCCGGCAAGTTCGGGCGCCTCCTGCACGAGCGCCGGCAGCGGGGCCTGCTCACCGTCGGGTTCTCCGCCGGGGCCGACCAGCTCTGCCAGCACCTCTTCCGCCGGGTGTGGGACAGCCCCGGCGACAACGACGCGTTCGGCCTCGCGCGCGACACGCTGGTCACGCTCCACCACGAGCCGAGCCGCAACGGCGATCTCTGGCACGCGGCGCGGCGCATGCCCCGCTGCTTCGTCTTCGGGCTCCCGAACGACTCCGGGGTCCAGGTGGACTGGGGAGTGCTCCCGTCCGGCAACATCTGGCAGGTCTACGAGCTCATCATCGACACCTCGTGGGACGATCCCTCCGACGCGCTCCACGTCAAGACGCGGCAGGGCGCCCTCATCGACCACTTCGACCACACGGGCCGCCACTGGGCCTTCCACGGCGGCGACCACGTCGTGCGCGTCACGTCGCAGGACGGCCGCTTCGACCGAGCGTGGATGACGGCCGGCGGCCTTCTCCTCGACTACTGGACGCGCGAGCCTGCCGCCCACGGCTCGATCGACGACATCCTCGCTAGCCACTGATCACCGCTGATCACTGATCGCGCGCCCCCTGCGCACCCGTGCCCGTCCTGTGTGACCGCGGTCGCGCGCTCCCGGCGTGACCGCGGACGCGCTCCGTTCCCCGCGCTTCCCCGCGCTTCCCCGCGCTTCCCCGCGCCCCGGCATTGACGACAGGCAGGTGGCGCGTCATCGAAGAGCGCGAGGCCCGCCATGCCGCCCCGCCCCTGCGTGTTCTGCAGCATCGCCCGGGGCGAAACGCCGGCCCACGTCGTGCTCGACGAGCCGGAGGTCATGGCGTTCCTGGATCACCATCCGCTCTTCCCCGGCCACTGCCTGCTCGTCCCGCGCGCCCATCACGAGGTGCTCACCGACGTTCCGGCGTCGCTCGTCGGTCCGCTCTTCGCGGCCGCGCAGCGCCTCGCGCGCGCTGTTGAGTCCGCATGCTCTGCTGAGGGCTTCTTCGTCGCCATCAACAACCGCGTCAGTCAGAGCGTCCCCCACGTGCACATCCACGTGGTCCCGCGCCGTCGGAGGGACGGTCTCAAGGGCTTCTTCTGGCCTCGTTATAAATATGCGGGTGAGCACGAGATGCGCGGCTTCCGCGACGCCATCGTGACGGCATTGACGGCAGGTTGAATTCTGTCGCTGGTACGGGTATCTGGACGTGGGGCCGTGCTGGCTCAGGCGCGAGACGTCCGTCCCAGATCGGGACATTCTGCCACACACGGTCTGCACCTCGTTGTGTCTTGCGACGAACCGAGACCGCTGCCAGGTTAGGGAATAGACAGGGCGCCTCCCTGGTTCCCGGGGCCGACAGCCTCTCACTCCTCGAACGATGCTGGCTCTCCGGTCATTTTTCCCTCGGATCGCGCTGCTCTTCATGCTGATCCTCGCCCCGGCTGCGCTGGGACGGGCGAATATCAGCATCATCGAAGGCGGCAACTCCGATGTTTCGGGATCGTTTCGTACCGGGGCCAGCGAGAACGAGGCGGGGGGCCTCGAGGCCTTGCAGCCGCCGCTCCGCGACGGGGCCCATCGTTCGGTCGCCTCGCGACCGGCGCCGCGCGCCGGCGCGGCGCGGCCGCGCGCCGTCCTCGTCGCCGATCTCCGGCCCGTCCGCGTCCCCTCCCCCGTCCCCCACCCTCCCCTCCGTCGTCCTCCACCACGCTTCCTGAACTGACAGGCTAGCTCCGTGGCTGAGGCCGCTCGCGGTCCGGCTCGGAGTCGCTGGAATCGGAGGTGTTCACGACGATCGCCGCGCCGGAACGGCGCGGTCAACGAGAGGGTTTATTCCATGCAGAAGCTCGCGGACGGGTTGCACAAGTTCCATGCCGAGGTGTGCGGTACACATCAAGACCTCTTTCGCAGCCTGGCGAGGGGTCAGCGGCCCGAGGCGCTGTTCATCACGTGCTCGGACAGCCGCATCAACCCGAACCTCATCACGCAGACCCAGCCGGGCGATATCTTCATCGTGCGCAACGTCGGCAACATCGTGCCGCCGTACGGCGCCAGCAACGGCAGCGAGTCCGCCGCGATCGAGTTCGCGGTCGCGCACCTCGGGATCAAGCACATCATCGTCTGCGGCCACACGCACTGCGGCGCGATGCGCGGGCTGCTCAATCCCGGGGGCCTCGACGAGCTGCCGGCGGTCAAAGGGTGGCTCCAGCACGCGGAGCTGACGCGCCGCCTGGTGCAGGAGAACTACCCGCACATCGAGGGGGAGGATCGGCTGACGATCACGGTGGAGGAGAACGTGCTCGCCCAGATCGAGAACCTCCGGACGCACCCGACGATCCGCGCGCGGCTCGCGCGCGGCGAGCTCTCTCTCTATGCCTGGGTCTTCAAGATCGAGACCGGACAGGTCTTTCAATTCGAGGCTTCGACCGGCCAGTTCGGGCTGATCTGTGAGGCGGCGCCCCCGTCGGCGCTGCCGGAGTCGACGGTCTACCGGCGGGCCGTCTGAGCGCCGGTTCGTCGCCGATCCACGTCTTAACTCGAATCGAGAGGGCCCGTTCGATGCAGCTTCCGAATACCATCCATGCAGGCGCCGGGGTGAGTCCCGCCGGCGCCGTGACGCTTAGTTCCGAGAGCCCGGGTGCGAGCCCGGAGTCGCCGCCCGCGGAGAGCGCGCCGCCGCTCGACCCGCGCCTCACCGCGAACCTCAAGTACGACATCCCCGCCGGCCTCGTCGTCTTCCTCGTCGCCCTGCCGCTCTGCCTGGGCATCGCGCTCGCGTCGGGGGCCCCGCTCCTCTCCGGCATCGTGGCCGGCATCGTGGGCGGGCTCGTCATCCCGTTCGTGAGCCGCGCTCAGCTCAGCGTGAGCGGCCCGGCGGCGGGGCTCGCCGCCATCGTGCTCGCGGGCATCACCAGCCTGCAGAGCTTCCAGGCCTTCGCGATGGCCGTGGTGATCGGCGGCGTCCTTCAGCTCGGGCTCGGCGTGCTGAGGGCCGGCGCGATCAGCCATTTCTTCCCCTCCTCGGTCATCAAGGGGATGCTCGCGGCCATCGGCGTCCTGCTCATCCTGAAGCAGCTCCCCCACGCCGTCGGCTTCGACAAGGACAACTTCGCCTCCGAGTCGTTCCAGGCCGAGGGCGGCAACACCTTCACGATGCTCGGCCAGGCGACGCAGGCCATCGAGTGGGGCGCGTTCCTCCTCAGCGCCGTCTGCCTCGCCATCCTGGTCGGGTGGGAGAAGTCGCGCTTCGCGAAGATCTCCTGGCTCCCCGCGCCCCTCATCGCCGTGGTCGTCGCGACGCTCGGCAACGAGCTGTTCAAGGTGGCGATCCCGTCGCTCGCCCTCGAGCAGAAGCACCTCGTGACGCTGCCCACGGGCGACCTGATCAGCGCGCTCCAGTTCCCGGACTGGTCGGCGATCCTGCGGCCCGAGGTGTGGGTGCTGGGCGTGACGCTCGCGATCGTGGCCAGCCTCGAGACGCTGCTCAACCTGGAGGCCGTGGATCGGATCGATCCGTGGCACCGCAAGTCGCCGCCGAACCGGGAGCTCGTCGCGCAGGGCCTCGCCAACATGCTCTCCGGGTTCGCCGGCGGTCTCCCGGTGACGTCGGTCATCGTCCGCAGCAGCGCCAACACGAACGCCGGCGCGCGGACGCGGGTCTCCGCCTTCGCGCACGGCGCGCTCCTGCTGCTCGCGGTGGTCTTCGCGGCGGGGCTGCTCTCGCGCATCCCGCTCGCGTGCCTCGCGACGATCCTGCTCGTGACCGGCTACAAGCTGGCCAAGCCCAAGATCTTCGCCGAGATGCGCCAGCTCGGCTGGAACCACTTCATCCCGTTCGTGGTGACGATCGTGGCCATCGTGCTGACCGATCTCCTGAAGGGCATCGCCATCGGCCTCGCGGTCGGCGTCCTCTTCGTGCTGAGGACCCAGATGTCCCGCGTCTTCGACGTGATCCACGAGGGCGCTCGCGTGACCATCCGGTTCAACAAGGCGGCCTACTTCTTCACCCAGGGCAACCTCGTCACGCTGCTCGAGCGCCTGCCGAGCGACACCCACGTGGTCGTGGACGCCCAGGGGGTTTCCTACATCGACCATGACGTCGCGGAGCTGATCCGGCGCTTCCAGCAATCGGCGCATCGGCGAAATATCCACGTCGAGCTCCGCGGCTTTTAGAGACACCCAGACACCTGCACGTCCCCGCCCCGCGCGACGAGCCCCCTCCCCGGGGGCGCGCGAAAACAGCGGCTAATTTGGACCGCCGAGCCGCCTCGAGCGAAGCTGGTCGGATGCGCGCTGCTCTCGATCGGGCCAGGACGACGGGCGAGATTCTTACGCCACGGCTCGACGAGATCCGGCGGAGACCGCTCTTCGGGCTCCAGGGCTACAGCGGGCTCCACCGATCGTGCGGAGACGTGTACTTCCCGGCGTCGATCGAGGAGCTGAGGGTGCTGTTCCGCATGGCGAGGCGGACAGGGCGCAGGATCACGTTCCGCGCCGGAGGGCAGTCGTTCGACGGTCAGGCGCTGAACGACGACATCGTGATCTCGATGCACCACTTCCGATCCATCGAGATCGACACGCAAGGAGCGCGGATTACCGTGGGCGCCGGCGCGACCTGGGGAGCCATCGCCCGCGCGCTCGCCGCCCGCGGCTTCGTGCCCTACACGGTCGTCTCGACGAGCCACGCCACCGCGGGAGGCACGGTCTCGGGGGACTGCCTCTCGCGCTTCTCGGGCATCGCCAGCAAAGAGGGACACTACGTCGAGCGGCTCTCCCTCCTCTCCCTCGACGGACAGCTGCTCTCCCTCAGCCGCGATGAGGCGACGAGCGCGCTGTTCCACGCGGTGATCGGCGGGCTCGGCTACCTCGGCGCGGTGATCGATGTCACCTACCGCGTCGCGCGCGTCGCCCCGGCAGGGACGCCGATCCGGGTCGTCACCGAGGCGACGCGCTGCGCCTCGCTCGAGGAGCTCGCGACGGCGCTCCTCCCGCGCGCGGAGCAGCTCCTGCAGTCCGAGGGCGGCACCGCGGACGAGGACGGGTGGATCCCGGAGGCGCTCTTCTCCATCGCCTTCCACACCCTGGAGGGGAGCAGGAGCATGGTCCTCCGGTCGCGGTACGTCCCGGGGACCTCGCACGAGCTCCGCCCGCTGCTGATCCATCGCCCCCGGCACGCGCTCCGCGTCCCGATCGAGTGGCTGATGCGCGCCTCCGTGGTGAGCCGGGGCCTCTGGACGCTCATCGACCGCTTCCTCTTCGATGTCTCACGCCCGTACGTCGATGAGCTCATGGGCTACCTGTTCTTCATGGACGGCAACGTCCGCGCGAAGCGCATCGCGCAGACCCTCGGGATGCCCATGCTCACGGTGCAGCAAGCGTTCATGATCCCCTACGACCCGGGCGACCAGGAGGACAGCCTGCGCCGGCTCGTCGATTTCCTGGGCAAGGTGGATGAGATCGCGAGCCGAGACGGCATACCGCCGCTCCTGCTCGACGTGCTCCACATCCAGGGCGATCAGTTCCTCCTCTCGGCGAACCACGGGACCGACGGGTTCGCGGTGACGCTCGCGTTCGAGGCCTCGGAGGAAGAGAGCGCCCACCGGATCGGCCTCCGCCTCAGCGAGCTCAGCGCGCGCGCGCTCGAGCTCGGCGGCCGCGTCTACCTGGTGAAGAACGTCCACGCGACAGCGGAGGACCTCCAGGCGATGTACGCGCACGCGCTCCCGGAGTTCGTCCGCCTGAAGCGGCTCGTCGATCCCGACGGGCTCCTGCGCAACGAGTTCCTCGAGCGGGTGTTCCCCGCGCACTTCGGCGCGGCGCCACGGCCCGCCAGCCCGTGAGCACGGCGCGCCGAGGGACGGACACCCTCCCTGCTTTCCGGTGAGTTCAAGGCGCGAGGACGCCGCTCGGGCTGACGAGAGACGGAACAGCGAGGGCGCAGCGAGAGAGAGAGAAGAACGCTCTCCGCGCCCGCCTCGCCCCGGTCTTCGCCGCGCGCCGAACAACGGCCCGGACAGCAGCGGGGAATCGGTGGTTGGGATCTTGCAGCTCTCGACATGAGCGACGTGAGCTGACGTGAGCGATGTGAGCACGCGTGCGGACGCGTGGCGAACACGCGGAGGACGCCGGGGCCATGCATGGCAGTCGACAGCGGGATCAGCCCCTCCGTGCGCGAGGCGCGTACGGGTGGGCTCGACGCCTCTCCGGGGTGCTCACGCCGCTCGTCCCGCTGGCGGTCAGCGCGTGCCGCGGCGACTGCCCGCGCGTCGAGGCCTCGCAGCAGCGCGTCGAGGACACGCAGCAACCCGCCGGCGCGCCGGCGAGCCCGGCGGCGGCCGCAAGGCCAGAGAAACGCGACAACCGGTCGAGCCGCGCGACGACAGCCACCTCCGTCCCGGCGCCCTGGCTGCTCACCATCCAGCCGACGACGGGGGAGGGCGCGAGGATCGCGAGCATGGATATCCGCAGCTTCACGTCCCCGCTCCTGGAGCCGGGCGACGTCATCCTCGCTGTCGACGGGCAGCCGGTCCACTCGCTGGCAGGCCTCGAGGGCTACCTGCGCGCCCGCGTGCCCGGCGACATGGTGGTGCTCACCGTGCTCCGCAACGAGACCACGATCAACTATGCGATGCTCCAGGTGCCGACCGGCGACGCTCCGGCGCCCCCGTCAGCCGCGGCGACCAGGTCCAGAGGCGGCGGCTGACCGCCTCGCGTCCGCCCGCGGCCCCGGCCCGGCGCGCGTTCGTCAGGGCGGCGGCGCGCGCTCGGCGACGAGCGCCTCGATGCGCGCCGCGAGCGCCTCGATGTCCCCGTCCGTCGTCTGCGGGTTCATGATGACGAGGCGCAGCCACGACTCGCCGCGCAGCGTGGTTCGCGTGATGTAGAAGCTCCCCTCCTCCACGATCTGCCGCCGGACGCGATCCTGCGTCGCCGAGTCGCGGCCGATCCGGAAGCAGAGGATGTTGGCCTGCGGGGCGCCGAAGCACTCGAACGCCGGCCGGCGCGCGAGCAGGCCGTGGAAGCGCCGGGCGGCGTCGAAGAGGCGCTCGACGTGCGCGGACAGGCCGGCCTCGCCGACGAGGGCGAGGTTGAAGAACAGCTTGAGCGACAGCTGCGCCTTCGTGCACTCGAACGTGAGCTTGGAGAGATCGACGCCCTGCCGCTCGTCGTCGCCGTGCAGGTACGGCGCGTACTGCTCGTAGGTGCCGGCGAGCGCGGCGGGATCTTTGACGAGGACCGCGCAGGCCAGCGTCGATGTGCCGAGCATCTTGTGCATGTCGCAGACCAGCGAGTCGGCGAGCTCGACGCCGTCGAGGAGGTCCCGGTAGCGCTCGGTGAAGCGCGCCGCCGCGCCGTGGGCGCCGTCGACGTGGAGCCAGAGCCCCTCCCGCCGGCAGAAGGCGCCGATCTCCCGCAGCGGGTCGAAGGCCCCGTTCGGCGTCGCGCCCGCGTTGGCCACCACGGCGAGCACCCGCTTGCCCGCCCGCTTCACGTCCTCGTACGCCCGCGAGAGCGCCCGCGGGACGATCCGGAGCACGTCGTCCACGGCGACCTTCACGACGGCATCGACGCCGAGGCCCAGGATGGCGGCGGCGCGCGCGACCGAATAATGCGCCGCCTCCGAGGCGAGCAGGACGAGGCCGGGCGGGACGCCCGCCTTGAAGCTCCCCGGGGCGACGCGCTCCCTGCACGCGAGCAGCGCGCTCAGGTTGCCCAGGCTCCCGCCGTGGGTGATGACGCCGTCGCCCTCGGCGCCCCAGCCGATCTTGCCCCGCATCCAGCGGAGGAGCCCGCGCTCGATCGCGGTGCCGGCAGGCCCCATTTCATAGACGGCCATGCCGTTGTTCAGGACGCCGTGCACGAGGTCGGCGAGCGACGACGACAGCATGGGCACGGCCACCTGGTGGCCGAAGTAGCGGGGGTGGTGCAGCCGGTTGCTGTTGTCGAGGACGGTGGCGACGAGGGCGGCGAGATCCGCGCCGCCGTGCGCGACCGTGCGATCGAAGTCGAGCGCGGCGAGGATCTCCTCGATCGATCGCTGCACGAGCACCGGCCCTTCCCGGCGCTGCGCCCTGCGCACGTGATCCGCGAGCAGCGCGCCCAGGCGGGCCGCCTCGCGCTCGAGGAAATCGGGGGAGAGCGCGGTCGTCAGCGGGTCCTTCATCGCGCCCGCGCTCCTCGCCCTCTGCCGGGCGCCTTGTCGCCGCGTCGCCTGCCGCTCAGGAACGCGAACGCCTCGTCGACCTGCTCGTCGGTCATCGCGTGCCCGGCGCGCGGCTTGCCGAGCGATCTCGATGGCCATTTCAGCCTGCGGAGCATCTTCGCGAGCGCCACCTGGTCCTTGTGCGCCGGGTCCTTCCCGCCCCAGCCGACGAACACCGGCGCGCGCAGCTTCGTCTGCGCGGCCGCCCGCTGCAGGTAGCGCGCAGCCGATCCGCCTGCGAACGCCGCGTAGCCGTCGACCGGCAGCCGCCCGCGCATCGCCAGCGACGTCGCGTAGTACGCCCCGTTCGAGAAGCCGAACACGAGCACCCGCTCGAAGCGCGCGCCCGCGCGCCGCTCGAGCTCCGCGCGCGCCGCGTCCCACTCGGCGAGCAGGGCGTCCTCGTGGGCCGCCTGCGCGGCGGAGGCGGTGGGCCAGCACCACCAGTCTTCCATCGAATTTGGCATCGTTCTTGGACCGATCCCGCGCCGGCCGCGCGGCATCATCACGGCGGCCCCGTGCCGGGCGCCGGCCCGCGCCGCGCCCCGCTGCTGCGCCCACTGCCACCCGGAATCGGGCTGGACGACGCCGTGCAGGAAGATCACGAGCACCCGCGGGCCAGGCGCCGGCCTGGCCGGCAGGAAGGCGCACACCTCACCGGGCAGCGACGCGAGCTCGGGCGCACACCAGCGGGCCGCCGCCGGATCCTGCGGGGACGCGGCCGCGCTCGCCGCGGGCGCGGCCGCAGGGGGCGCGCTCGCCGTGGGTGCTGCTGCGGAAGGAGCGCTCGCCACGGGCGCGGCCGCGGGGGGCGGCGAGCTGGTCCCGTCGCCGTTGGCCGAGGCGGATGCGCCCGCGGCCAGGGGCGCGGCCAGGGACAGCACCGTCACGAGCGAGCGCATGGGCGCGCAGTACCATGTCCGCGCTTCCGCCGGGAATACCCCTCGCCGCCTCTCTTCTGCGTCTTTGCCCCGCGTCCTGGCGTCGAGCGCTCGCCGCCGGCGGTGGGTCAGCGCAAGCCGCGCGGCGTCAGAGCCGCACCTCGATGCCCGCGCCGGACGCGCTCAGCCACGGCGTCACGGAGCCCGCCTTGGTCGTGCTCGGCGCGGGCTCCTTCAGCAGCAGGTAGAGCCCGACGCCCACCGTCGCGACGCCGGCGACGCCGAGGACGTCGCCGGCGATCCCCTTGGCCCGCGCGGCGCCCGCGTCCGCGCCCGTGCTCGAGCGCGCGTCGCCTGCCTGCTTCAGGCCCGAGAGCCCGAGGATGGCTCCGCCGGCGAAGAGCGCGCCGCCCGCGCCCAGGACGACGAGGGGGAGCGTCCGGCTCGATGATGCATCGGCAGCGCCGGCCACGGGAGGCAGAGCGCCTTCAGCAGCCGAGGCTTGCCTCGTCTCGGTCGTGGCTCGCGCCAGGGCGATCGGGACCTCGACCGAGCTGCCCGCGCCGACGCTGAACCGGGCGACCGCGGCGCGGAACCCCGGAGCGCTCGCCGCGATCTCGTGAGCGCCCGGGTCCAGCTCGATGACCTGACCAGGGGCCGCGCTCAGCGGCCTCCCGTCCATGGCCAGCGTCAGCCCGCCGATCTCGGCGGGCCTGACGGAGATCGTCGCTCGGCCGATGTGCCCTTCGAGCGCCGCGACCGCCTCGCGCGCCGGCCCGACGTAAGGAGAGGTCGTCGGCGTCGGCGGCTCGGCCAGGAATGCGCGAAAGCTGCCGAGCGCCTCGACGAGGTGCCCGGTCTCCTTCTGCGCGACGCCGAGGCTGTAGCGCGTGAGGGGAGCCGCCTTGATCTGGAGCGATCGGGCGTACAGCGCGCGCGCCTCCTCCCAGCGCCCCTGCTTCGCCAGCTTGGCCCCCTGGACGAACAGCACGCGCGCGGACTCCACATCGCCCGCGCCCTGCGCCGACGCGGCGAGCGGGGCCGAGGCCATGAGCAAGGCCGCGGCGAGCGCGAGGCCGAGGCGCGCGGAGCGCTGTGCGGGGCGCGCGCTCATGAGCAGTCTCCTCGCCGGCACTTCGTACCGGCGGGGCATCGGTTGCCACAGGCGCCGCAATGATCGTCGTTGTTCCACAGGTTGGTCTCGCAATGACGCGCCGGGTCCCCGTCGCAATCGGCGTAATGGCCATTGCAGGTCGTCTCGGTGCCTGCACCGCTGCTCGCTGCAGCGCCTCCCGCGCCGCTCCAGCTGCTCGCGCCCTCGCCTCCCGCGCCGCTCCCGCCAGCGCCGCTTCCGCTGCCGTCGCTTCCCGCGCCGCTCCCACCAGCGCCGCTTCCGCTGCCCTCGCCTACGCCGACGCTCGCGCCAGGACCGCTCCCGCCCCCGGCGCCAGCGCCGCTCCCATCGCTCGTACCAGCGCCGCTTCCGCTGCCCTCGCCTGCACTGCTGCTCGGGCCAGGGCCGCTCCCATTGCTCGGGCCAGCGCCGCTCCCGCTGCTCGGGCCAGCGCCGCTCCCGCTGCTCGGGACAGCGCCGCTCCCGCTGCTCGGCTGGGGGCCGCTCCCGCTGCTCGGGACAGCGCCGCTCCCGCTGCTCGGGACAGCGCCGCTCCCGCTGCTCGGGACAGCGCCGCTCCCGCTGCTCGGGACAGCGCCGCTCCCGCTGCTCGGCTGGGGGCCGCTCCCGCTGCTCGGGACAGCGCCGCTCCCGCTGCTCGGGACAGCGCCGCTCCCGCTGCCTGCGCTTCCGCTGCCTCCGCTGCTTGTCGCGCTCTCGTCGCCACCGCTGCCCACGGTGGTCCTGCTCGTGCTCGCGCCGCTGCTCCCGATGAGGTCACCCCCGCCACGCCCGTCGCCGACCTGGTCCTCGAGCCCTCCAGCGCCCTCTGTTTCGTCGGCCTTGTCGGACAGCTCCTCGCTGATCAGAGCGGAGCAGCCTCCCGGCCCGAGCGCCGCTGCAGCGAGCGTGACCAGGAGGAGCATCAGATCGCCAGAACCACGAAGGGAGCGGTGCTTCACCCCGGGAGTGCGCATGACCACCTCAGAAGTCGGGCGCCGCCGGCAGCGGCATGGACGTGGAATCAGGCCGCGGGCGCGCTCGCGGAGCGCGCGGCTCGACCCGCTGAGCGCGCGGCTCGGCCACCTGAGCGCGCGGCGCGATCCGTTGCACGGCCGGCTCGGCCACCTGAGCGCGCGGCTCCGCAGGCGCCGGCACGAGCTCATCCCATGGATCACTCGGCTCCTCCCACGGATCGCTCGGCTCGTCCCGCTCGACAGGCGCGCTGTCCGCCGCCGCACCCCTCATGGCCGCCTCGGAAGCAGCCGCGCGCCGCGCGCCGGCATCGGGGGGCGCGACGCCGATCGAGGACGCAGCGGACGCCGTCCCCCGCAGCGCTTCCGACGCGCCCAGGGCGACGGCAGGAGCAGCCGTCATGACCGCCGGCCGAGCGGTGCCCGCGCTCGCGCTCCCACCCCGCGCGCCCAGCCCCAGGACGACCACCAGAGGCGCGGCGAAGGCGAGGACCCCGGCCACGAGCGCCTTCTGGAGCCACGGCGAGGCCGTGAGCCCGAGCCGAGCTCCGCGCCATGCCTCGGCCATCTTGATGGTGCCGCCCCGGCGCGCGACGGGCGTGGCCACCGGCGCCGGCAGCGCCGGCAGCGCGCCCGGCGCCTCCCGCGCGCCGGCCGGGCGCTGCGCCGCCACCTCCGCCCCGGAGGCCGCTCCCGCAGGCGCGGCGATCGGAGCCGCCTTCTCCGCCGCGAGCGGCGGCTCGGCCCCTCGCGCGAGCCACTGGTGTGCGAGCGACGTGCCCGCCACGTCCGCCGTCACCCCGCGCTCGACGGCCCAGGCAGCGAGCGCGCGGCCGAGCGCGCGCATGCTGGGCCATCGATCGGCCGGCGATTTGGCCAGCCCGCGCTGGAGGATCGCCCACAGCGCCTCGTCGCCGGCGCCGAGCTCCGTCGTCGGCACCGGCTCCTTGCTGAAGATCGCCACGATCACCGCGCTCAGCGTCTCCCCGCTGAACGGCCGCCGCCCGGTGATCAGCTCGTACATCACCACGCTGAACGCCCAGACGTCGGTCTGCTCCCCGACGTCCAGCTGGCCGTCGGCCTGCTCCGGCGACATGTACTCCGGGCTGCCGACGATCATCCCTCGCTGCGTGATCGCAGGGCTCGCCGCGTTGGCGAGCTTGGCGATGCCGAAGTCGACGACCTTCGGGACGTGGCCGCCCGCGCCGTCGGGCACGATGAGGATGTTGGCAGGCTTGATGTCGCGATGGACGATGCGCTGCGCGTGGGCCGTCGCGAGCGCACACGCGACCGGCAAGAGCATCTGGACCGCCTGCTCCGCCGGCACCCGGCCCCTCGCCTCCAGCCAGCTCGAGAGCGGCGTGCCCTCGAGCAGCTCCATCACCAGGAACGGCTCGCCCGCGTCGGTCTCGCCGAAATCGAACACGCGCACGATCGCCGGATGGCCGAGCTTCGCCGTCGCGCGCGCCTCGCGGAGCAACCGCTCGGCGGCGTGGCCGTCGAGCTGCTCCTCGTGGAGCACCTTGATCGCCACGTCGACGTCGAGCCAGAGGCTGCGCGCGCGCCACACCGTGCCCATGCCCCCCGCGCCCAGCCGGCCCACGATCTGGTACTTGCCCGCGAGGACCTCGCCCACGGCGCGCTCCCGCTGCGGCGATCCACGGACGCTCGACGAGACGCCGCCCGTGCTCTCATCGCCTCTCCCGGCGAGCGCGAGCCATCCGCTCTGGCCGGGGACATGGTGCTCGTCCATCATGGGTCGCCCTCCTGGAAAGCAAGCGGCGAACCAGGAGCCGTCTCCTCACCTCCGCCGGCGCCTGCGCGGCGAAACACCCAGACCACGTCCGCCGCGCGCAGCGTCCGGCGAGCTCGACGCTCACCCGCGCGCCCTCGGGGCGAGACGACACGACGAGCACGGATTCCCCTTTCCGGCCGGGAATCGGCCGCGCGCATCGGTCACGCTGGGGCAATTTGCACCACGGGGCCGCGCGGCCGCGCTCTCACCCGTGCAGGTGCACCGCGATCTGTCTCGTCAGGACGGCGGCCGAGTGTCCAGCATGCAGCGTGTACACGCCGGGCTCCACCTGCCATCGGCCTGCCGCCCAGTGCGCGAAGGCCCGCGGCTCGACGGTGACGGCGACGTCGACCGTCTGCTCGGGCTCGGCCTCGACGGACGCGAAGCCGGCCAGCCAGAGCGCGGGGCGCTCGACCTCGGAGACCGGCCGCGACAGGTAGAGCTGGACCACGTGGCGCCCGCGGCGCGTCCCGACGTTGCGCACGCGCACCCGCGCCTCGAGCGCCGCGCCGGCGGCGACGCTGGGCGCTTCGACGTCGAGGATCTCCCACCGCGTGTAGCCCAGGCCGTGCCCGAACGGGTAGGCCGGGGTGACGCCTGCGCGCGCCCAGGCCCGGTACCCGATGTGCAGGCCCTCGGCATAGACCAGCTTGCCGTTCTCGGGCTTCGTCGAGAGCACGGGCACGTCCTCCGCGCGCGCGGGCCAGGTCGTGGGCAGGCGGCCGCCGGGCTCCACGGCGCCGAGCAGCACGTCGGCGGCGGCGGCGCCGAACTCCTGGCCCGGGAACCACGTGAGGAGCACCGCGGCCACCTCGTCGCGCCACGGCATGGTCACCGGCCCGCCGGAGTTCACAAGCACGATCGTCCGGGGGCTCACGGCCGCGACGGCGCGGATCAGCTCGTCCTGGCGGCCGGGGAGCCCGAGCGTGCTCCGGTCGAAGCCCTCGCTCTCGATCGCCTCGGTGGTGCCGACGACCACGATCGCGACGTCGGCGGAGCGCGCGAGCTCCACGGCGCGCGCCAGCTCCTCCTCGTCGGACAGCGCCGGAACCTCGGCGCCCAGGGAGAACGCCACCGCGAGCGTGCCCACGGGGACGGTGTGCGTCAGGGCGAGATCGATCTCCTGGCCGGCGGCCAGGGACAGCTCGGCCGCCCGCTGCGGCGGGGCGAGCAGGGCCGCGGCCATGTCGTCCTTGTCCGGCAAGATCACCTCGTCGAAGAGGACCTGCCCGCCGGCGGTGAGGCGGTAGACGCCCACGCCGGCCACGCCGATCCGGTAGAGCCCGGCCCCGGCGGCGCGGAACCGCGCCGTCACCTCGATCGTCGCGGCCTCGTTCGCGCGCTGATCCCCGATGAACGTGAGGCGCCCGACGTCGCGGTGCTCTTCGTGCAGGACGCCGCCCTTCGCGTCGAGGAGCCGCACGTGGACGCCGTGCTGGCCGCTCACGGGGTCGACGACCTGGTCGCCGGCCACCGGTACGAGCCCTTCGTGGATGCGGGCGCCGACGGCGTGGAGCACCTCGGCGCGCCGGCCGAGCGCGGCGCGCAGCCCGTCCAGCGGCGAGACCGCGTAGTGCGGGTGGACGCTGGCGCTGCCGCCGCCCTGGATCCGCCCCGCCGCGGCGCTCGGGCCGATCACGGCGATGCGCCGCAGGCTGGCCGCGTCGAGCGGGAGCGCGTCGCCCTGGTTGCGCACGAGCACCATGCCGGCCGCGGCAGCCTCGCGGGCGAGCGTCCCGGCCTCGGCGCTGGAGAGCGGGGTCGGGGCGGGCGCGGCCGGCGTGACGCCCTCGAGGGCGCCGACCCGGGCGGCGAGGCGCAGCAGGCGGCGGACCTTGTCGTCGATGGCCTTTTCGGGCACCGCGCCGCGGCGGACGGCGGCGACGAGCGCCGCGCCCCACGGCCCTCCCGGGCCCGGCATGGCGAGGTCCAGCGCCGCGCGCGCCGCGGCCTCGGTGGAGCGGGTCGCGGTCCAGTCGGAGACCACGACGCCGTCGAAGCCCCACTCGTCCCCGAGCGGCGACGCGAGCAGCGCGCTCTCCGTCAGGGTCACCCCGTTCACGGCGTTGTACGAGGCCATCACGAGCCACGCGCCCGCGCCGGTGATCATCCGCTCGAAGGGCGCGAGGTAGAGCTCGCGCAGCGTGCGCTCATCGACCCGGACGTCGACCGTGAACCGCTCGGTCTCCGAGTCGTTGGCGACGTAGTGCTTGGGCGTGGCGCCGACGCCGTGGGCCTGCAGCCCTCGGACGTAGGCGGCGCCGATCCGGCCGGTCAGCAGCGGATCTTCCGAGAAGCACTCGAAGTGCCTGCCGCCGAGCGGGCTGCGGTGCAGGTTGACGGTCGGCCCCAGGACGACGTCGACGCCCTTGCGCCGCGCCTCCGACGCCAGCGCGGCGCCGACGCGCTCCAGCAAGGCCTCGTCCCACGTGGCCGCGAGGGCGGTGGAGGAAGGGAGGCTCACCGAGGGGTCGCGCTCGTCCCAGCGCTCGCCGCGCACGCCGACCGGGCCATCCGAGACGACCATGCGGCGCAGGCCGATCGCGGGCTCGGGGTGCGTGCTCCAGAAGTCGGCGCCCGTGAGCAGGCGGACCTTCTGCTCGAGCGACAGCGCGGCGAGGGCGTCCGCCACCCGCCGTTCGACGGCCTCGGGCAGGAGATCGGTCTTCTGGGGGCGAGCGGAGCGCGAGTCAGCGACGGCCATGAACCCTCCTGGAAGCGCGGAGGCGCCGGCGAGGCGGCGCCGCGCACGGGACAACCACGGTCGAGGAAACACCAGGTTCACAGGAGAGTCACGGTCGCCGAGAGCTCGCGCTCGCGAGCGGGCGGGCGGGCGTCGCGGTGGTCGAGGGCGCGCCGCCCGTTGCGCGGGGGTGGGAACGGCGCGATGCTCGCCGTCCCTCGAGCGAGGCCGCTGCCATGAGCCTCTCCACCGTGCTCCGCGTCCTCGGCCGCAAAGACGGCGAGGTCCACAGCGTGTTCCGCGCCGGATCGCGCGTGTACGGCACCGCGTCCGCGACGTCGGACGAGGATTTCGTCGCCGTCCTCGCGCGGCGCGACGCGCGGCGGGACCTCGCCTTTGCGCCGGGCGTCAACGTCGTCGTCCACGGCCTCGACACCTTCCGCGACGCCATCGCCGAGCACAGCGTCTTCGCGCTCGAGTGCCTGTTCCTGCCGCCCGAGCACCGGCTCAAGGAGGGAAGGCCGCCCTTCCCGTTCAAGCTCGACAGGAAGAAGCTCGCCGCGTCGGCCGCGAGCCGCTCCGCGTCCGACTTCAAGAAGGCCGGCGCCCGCTTCGACGACGAGCCGGAGGCCTCGAAGAAGAAGCTCTTCCACGCCCTCCGGGTGCCGCTCTTCGCCGTGCAGATCGCCGAGTCCGGCGTCCTCCACGATTACGGCGCCGCGAACCCGTACTGGCGCGAGATCGCCGCGGACGAGCGCCTCGACTGGGAGGAGTACCGCAGGGCCTACGGCCCGATCCGCGAGGGCCTCTGCGATCGGCTCGCGGCGCTGGCCTCACGGCGGTGACGCGTCGGCCGGCGCCGGCGCCGGCGCGAGCCGCTGGGGCCGGATCTCCTGGTGCATCCAGTGCTCGTCCGTCTGCACGTGCCCGCGCCGCACCCACTTGGCGAGCCGCCGCTGGAACGCCGCGTCCGGGAACTCGCCGGCGGCCCGCACCACAACGCCCTCGCGCGGGCCGCCGAACGCGGAGGGCTCGCGCGCGAGCGCGGTCGTCAGCGCCTCGAGCTCGCGCTCGCCCTCGACGGTGCCCCGGAACAGGACTGGCACCGTGGGGAGCCCCAGATCGTTCGCCTGGGCCACGACCATGTCCCACTCCCAGAAGAGGCCCCGCACGTCGTCCCGCACGCCGAAGACCAGCGAATACCCCGGGAGCGCCTCGTACTCGATCGAGTGGATCGCATAGCAGTACTCGCAGAAGAGCGACATGCCCTCCGAGAGCAGGTGCGCGATGCTCGCGTGCGTGGCCTTCGCGAGGTCGAAGCTCGGGTGGGACGGAGGGCCCGAGTGCGAGCGGGAGAAGACGCTCGCCCGCGTGTACGTGAGGTTGCTCCCGTCGCACTTCTCGGTGATGACGATCTCGACGCCGAGCAGCCCCGACACGTCTGCCATCCTCTTGTCGTCGGACGTCCCGCCGGGGGACCACGGCAGGTGGAACGAGCGAGGGTATTTGGCGGACATGGCGGCGCCAGGGTAGCACCGGCGTCGTTTCGCGGACATGCTACGGCCCTCACGCGCGCTGCGCGTCGCGCGGCGCGCGGCGTTGACTGCGCGCTCGCCAGGGGTCCTCCGTCATGTCCTCCGCGTCCTCGCTCCTCGACCTGCTCACGCCCGATCCGGGGCGTGTCCCCTGGGACGAGCTCCAGGTCTTCGACTGGGTCCGCGCGCTCGAGGCGTGCCCGCAGGACCCGATCCACCACGCCGAGGGCAACGTCTGGATCCACACCCGCATGGTGCTGGAGACGCTCCTCGGGCTGCCCGAGTGGCAGGCGCTGCCGGCCGAGGAGCAGCGCGTCGTGTACCTCGCGTGCCTCCTCCACGACGTGGCGAAGCCGGCGACCACCCGCGAGGAGGACGGGCGGATCACGGCGAAGGGCCACTCACGCGCGGGGGAGCTCCTCGCGCGCCGCCTGCTCTGGGAGCTCGGCGCGCCGTTCGCGCTGCGCGAGCATGTGTGCGCGCTCGTGCGCTACCACCAGATCCCGTTCTATCTCATCGAGCGCGACGACGCGCGGCGCGTCGCCGCCGAGATCAGCCTCCACGCGCGCTGCGACCTGCTCGCGCTCGTGGCCGAGGCCGACATCCGAGGGCGCGTCTGCGCGGACATGGGGCGCGTCGTCGACAACATCGAGCTCTTCCGCGAGTTCTGCCGCGAGGAGGGGTGTTACACCGCGCCGCGGTCCTTCGCCTCGGCTCACACGCGCTTCGTGTACTTCCGCTCCGATCCCGCCGGCGGGCGCCACCCGGACGTCGAGGTCTACGACGACACGCGCTCCGAGGTCGTGGTGATGAGCGGGCTCCCGGGCGCCGGGAAGGATACCTATGTTCGCCACCACCTCGCCGACTGGCCGGTCGTCTCCCTGGACGCGCTGCGGAGCGAGCTGGAGATCGATCCGGCGGACACGCAGGGACAGGTGGTCCAGGCCGCGCGCGAGCGGGCGAAGGAATACCTGCGGCGCGGCGAGCGGTTCGTGTGGAACGCGACGAACCTCTCGCGGCAGCGGCGCGGCCCGCTGCTGCAGATGGCGGCCGACTACGGGGCGAGGATCCGCGTCGTTTACGTGGAGGTGCCTGCATCGACGCTGTTCGCGCAGAACCGGGCGCGGGAGGCGGCGGTGCCCGAGGCCGTCATCCGCCGGATGATCGAGCGCTGGGAGATCCCGGCGAGGACCGAGGCCCACGAGGTGGTGCTGGCGGTGCGCTGACGCCTGACGTCGCCTGCCCTCGTGCCGGAGCCGCCGGATGGAGCGGCACGAGCCGCCCGGCTGCGCCCGCACGCGGCATGGGGTACGCTGCGCCTGGAGCGAAGTATGCCCTTCCAGAGCGAGAATTCTTTCATCCCGATTCCCCCGCCCGGCGAGGACGAGCTCCCGTACGACGACGGAGAGCCGATGGAATCCGAGCGCCACCGCGCGCAGATGGACCTGCTCATCGAGGTGCTGAAGCTGTCCTGGCGCGACCGCGACGACGTGTACGTCGGCGGCAACATGGCCATCTATTTCAGCGAGCTGCAGGCGAAGAAGAACGACTTCCGAGGCCCCGACGTGTTCGTGGTGCTCGACACCAACAGGCGCGAGCGCAAATCCTGGGTCGTCTGGCAGGAGGACGGGAGGACGCCCGACGTGGTGATCGAGCTGCTCTCCGAGAGCACCCAGGCCGTCGATCGCGGCGACAAGATGCGGATCTACGCGAAGCTCCTGCACGTGCCGGAGTACTACCTGTTCGATCCGTTCTCGGGCGTGCTCGAGGCGTATGTGCTCGATCGAGCCACGCGGTCCTACCTGCCGATGCCGCCCGAGGCGAACGGCGACGTCGTGAGCGCGTGCCTCGGCCTGCGCCTCGGGGTGCGCCGCGGCACGTACCGCGGCCTCGCCGTCGACTGGCTGCGCTGGATCGATGCCCATGGACGGGTGCTGCAGACCGGCGAAGAGCGGGCTCGCGCCGCCGAAGAGCAGGCCCGCGCCGCCGAGGAGCAGGCCCGCGCCGCCGAAGAGCAGGCCCGCGCCGCCGAGGAGCAGGCTCGCGCCGCCAGCGATGAGGCGAAGCAGCTCGCCGCCCGGCTCGCGGCGTACGAGAAGCAGTTCGGTCCGCTGCCCGGCGGCAGCTCGGGCTAGCGACCACGCGGCCGCCGGCCGCCACGGTCATCCCCAGCCGACCCGCTCGCCCCTTCCGAACCCCGGCGCCAGCATCGCCGCCCACCGCGCCGGGCTCTTGATCCGCTCCCGCGCCATCACCGCGTCCGCCACGAGGAGCCGCTGGAGCCCCTTCTCCCCGCCGAGCAGCTCGCCCGCCTGGCGCCGCGCCGCCGCCGCATAGAGCGGCATGTCCGCCGCGTCGAACCCGGCCGCCGCCGCCTCCAGCTGCGCGATCGCCGCCTCCCTGTCGCCGCGCAGCTCGGCCGCGCCCGCGCGGATCAGCGGCACGAACGGGTCCGACCACGCCGTCTTCTCCCGGGCGAGCGCCGCGGCGTCCCGGAGCGCCGCCTGGATCAGCGGCTCCGGCTCGGGCGCCGCCTCGGCCACGGCGAGCGCCGTGCACGCGCGCTCGACGTGGGCCATCACCCGGCTGTTCTGCATCATCAGCAGCATCGAGCCCTCGAGCCTCGGCCAGGCGTCCGTGAGGCGCTTCATCGCGGCGCCGGCGCGGCCCGCGTACCGGTCGACGTAGGTCTCGCCGAGCAGCCCGACGAAATGCTCGAGGTGGAACCCCGACGTCGTCCACCTCGACAGCGCCACCGCGATCGCGCCGCGCGCGCCCGCCACGTCGTCCGACGCGAGCGCCACCCACGTCGCCTGCACGCTGAAGATCGCCGCCGCGTAGAGATCCCCCCGCTGCTCGGCGGCGCGGAGCACCGCCGGCGTCGTCCGCGCGAGCGCGTCGATCTGCCCGCGGTAGTACCGCGCCCACGACGCCATCAGCTGCGTCGTCGCGAGCTCCCAGGACACGCCGGCGCAGCGGTCGCGCAGGAGCTCGTCGGCGACCTCGTACCACGCGGACGCCGCCTTCCAGCGCCCGGCCGTGAACGCCTCGAGCATGCCCGACACCATCATCGACAGGCCGAGGAGGTGCGGGCTGTCGAGCCGCTCCGAGAGCGCCCGCACCGCGGCGACGAGCTCCTCCGCGCGCGCCCGGCCCGGCGCCCCCATCATGCACGCGGACGAGGCCTCGAACGCGAGCGCGCGGCCGACGCGGTACGGCTCGCCGGCCCGCAGCGCGAGCAGCAGGGCGCGCGCCGAGAACTCGGCGGACCGGACCATGTCGACGCCGGACAGCCCCACCGTCACCGTCCAGCAGGCGTCGATGCGCGCGAGGTCCTCCGGCCGCACCTCCGCCTCGGACCGCTCGCGGAACCGGAGGCCCCTGAGGCGCAGCTCCGCCCGGTGCAGGAGCAGCGCCACCAGCGCGCGCCGCGGCGTCTCCGGGAACGAAAGGCCAACCGCCCGGAGGACGGCGCGGACGAGCTCGATCCCCTCGTCGATGTGCCCGCTCCGCAGGTACTGCTCCGCGGCCCGCCGGCGGAGCTCGAGCGAGCGCGCGCCGTCCGCCCCCTCCGCCGCCGCCGCGTAGATCCTCGCCGCCTCGGCGCTCTTGCCCGCGTTGACCAGGGCGTCGGCGCACCGCACGCCGAGCGCGCGCCGCTCGGCCTCGGGGACATCCGCCTCGCGCGAGCGCAGGCCGAGCGCGAGCTCGTAGAGCCGCGCCGCGCGCTCGAACGCGAGGGCCTCCGCCGCCTCCTCGGCCGCGCGCTCGGCGAGCCGCCCCGCCCGCGCCGCGTCCCCCGCGCCGAGCCAGTGCCGCGAGAGCGCCTCCGCGTCCGCCGTCCCCAGCGCCTCGAGCGCCCGCCCTAGCCTCCGGTGCCGCGCCGCGAGCTGCTCCGGGCCCAGCCGGCCGACCACGGCCGCGCGCACCCTGTCGTGCGACGCCTCGACGAGCTCGCCCTCGCCGGCGCGCCGCGCGGAGATCAGGTCCTCCAGGAGCAGCAGCGTCATCGCCGGGGCGCGCTCGTCGTCGCGGAGCTTCGCCGCGCGCGCCACGACCGCCGCGTCCATCGGCTCCCCGGCGACCGCGATCACCTCCAGCAGCCGGAGCGCCTGCGCCGGCAGGCGGCGCAGACGCGCGTCGAGCGCCCTGCCCCACGCGGCGTCGCCCCGGGCGCCGTCCTCGCCCGAGAGCTCCTGCGCGTCGCGGGCGAGCTCGCCGAGCAGCCGCGGGTTGCCCCGCGAGGCGCGGGCGATCGCGTCCGCCCGCGCGCGGGTGACGTCGTCGCGCGCGAACAGGAGCGCGAGCGAGAGCTCCTCGGCCTCGAGCGGCGAGAGCGGGCCGACCTCGAGCTCGCGCAGCTCGCCGTCCCGGCGCGCCGGCTCGATCCGCCCCCGCGCGGCGGCGGCCTCGGCCTCGGCGTCCCGGCGCTCGAGGCCCATCCCGTCGAGCAGCGCGCGGAGCGGCGCGCTCGTGGCGACGTCCTCGTCCCGGAAGCTGCCGAGGAACATCATCGCGGGCGCGTCGGGAGGCCGCGTGAGCTCGAGCAGGAGCGCCACGCTGTCGATGTCGCTCCACTGCAGGTCCTCGATCGCCACGACGAGCGGGCTGCGCTCGGCGATGCGAAAGAGCAGCTGGCGGAGCGCGGCGAAGCTGCGCTGACGCAGCTCCTGCGCGTCGGGCGACTCGCTCGGGCGCGGCGCCGACGCGACGGCCGGCACGCGCGAGAGCACCGGGAACACCCGGGCGAGCGCGCGGACGTCGCGCGGCAGGAGGCGCTCCGCCTCGTCGTCCGACACCCGCCGGAGGAAGCGGCTCAGCGCCTCCATCACGCCCCCGAACGCCTTGTAGGACTCGGTCGCCGCGAGCGCGCAGCGCCCCCGCAGGACGATCGGCCCCTTGTCGCGGCGGAGCCCCATCAAGAAGTGGTGGATGAGCGCGCTCTTGCCCATGCCCGCGGCGCCGTGAACGAGCACGGCGACGGGCCGCTCCAGCACGAGGGCCTCGGCGGCGCGCTGGAGCGCCCGCAGGTGGGGGCGGCGGCCGATGAAGTGCTCGATCGTCGGCGGCGCGGGCGGGAGCAGCGCGCTCGCAGGCGCGGCCTCGGCGCTCGCAGGCGCGGCCTCGGCGCTCGCAGGCGCGGGCTCCGCGTCCTGCAGCGGGGGCTCCGCGCCCTGCAGCGGGGGCTCGGCGCCCTCAGGGTCCTGCCGCTCCGCGCTCTCCACGCCGCGCCACCGTCACTTCTTGCTCAGGAACGCATCCATCGCACGCCGGTGCTCCGGGCCGTTCCACTGCTCGGCAAACGCCCGTCGCTCGACCTCGGCGGCGGAGGCGCGCAGCGCCTCGCGCACCTTGTGCAGGGACCGCTTCATGGCCGCGACCGACGCGCGTGGGCCCTCGGCGATGCGGCCGACCTGCGCGATCGCCCGGCTCCGCGCCGCGCCGGTGGGGACGACCTCGCTCACGAGGCCGACGCGGAGCGCCTCGGCGGCGTCGATCCTCTCCGCCGTCAGGAGCAGCCGCGCCGCCGCGAGCGGCCCCACCCGCTCGCAGAGCCGCGTGAGCCCGCCCCAGGCCGGGGACAGGCCCATCTTGACGTGCCGGAACGAGAGCGCGGCGTGCTCCTCGACGACGACGAAATCGCAGAGCAGCAAGAGCTCGCAGCCGCCGCCCAGCGCGTCGCCCTGCACGGCGGCGACGATCGGCACCTCGCTCTCCTCGAAGGCCGCGAGGCCCTCGAACAGCCGGAGGACCTCGCCCCCCTCCGCGCCGCCGGCGGCGAGCGCGTGGAGCTCGCGGATGTCGCCGCCCGCCACGAAGACGTCGCTGCTCGCCGCGGTGAGCACGACGCCGCGAACGCGCGGGTCGGCGCTGGCGCGGCGGATCGCCTCGCCGAGGCGGCCCGCGAAGCCGCTGTCGATGGCGTTCCTGCGCTCGGGACGATCGATGGTCAGGACGACCGCATCGCCGGCCGCCTCGACCCGCAGGGTCACGAGAGCGCCCTCCGCGCGCCCCTCCCGCCGGTGAGCGCCGCGGCCTTCCGGCGGCTCGCGCCCGCCCCGTTCTCGGCCGCCGCGCGGCTGAGCCGCCGCGGCGCCGGCATGCGCTCGTCGTGGATCACCTCGGCGATCCGCGCCTCGAGCGTGCGGCGGCTGAGGCCGCGCTGCTCCGCCGCGTACCGCTCGGCGTAGCTGATGATCGCGCCCGCGACGTCGACGCCGCTCGCGCGCTCGATCCCCTCCAGGCCGGGCGAGCTGTTGATCTCGAGGATCTTGGGCCCGGAGCGCGCCTCGAGCATGTCGACGCCGGCGACCTCGAGGCCCATCGCCTTCGCGGCGCGGATCGCGACGCTCCGGTAGGCGCGCGGCAGCTTCACCCGATCGCCCTTGCCGCCGCGGTGGAGGTTCGAGCGGAACTCCCCCGGCTTGGCGACGCGGCGCATCGAGGCGACCACGCGGCCGCCGACGACGATGACCCGGATGTCGCGCCCCTTCGACTCGCGCACGTATTCCTGGAGCACGATGTCCTGGCCCATGGCCCAGAACGTCTCGAGCAGCGCGTGCACGGCGTGGGGCGTCTCGGCGAGCATCGTGCCGATGCCCTGGGTCCCCTGCTGGAGCTTCACGATCGCGGGGCAGCCGCCGACGAGCGACAGCGCCGCCTCGACGCCGGCCGGGCTCCGGGCGCACACGGTGATCGGCACGTTGAGCTTGCGGCGCGTGAGCAGCTGGAGCGCGCGCAGCTTGTCGCGGCTCCTCGCGATCGAGACGGCGCCGTTCAGGACGGGGACGCCCATGAGATCGAACTGACGGACGACGGCGAGGCCGTAGTTCGTGATGCTGGCGCCGATGCGCGGGATCACGATGTCGAAGCGGGGCACCGCCGAACCACCGACGAGCAACGACGGGCGGCCGCGCGACACGACGATCTGGAAATCGAGCGGATCGATGACGCTGACGTCGTGACCACGCGCGCGCCCCGCGAGCACGATCCGGCTCGTCGAATAGAGGGACGCGTTGCGGGACAGGACGAGGAGTCGCATGTGGCCCGGAGGCTAGCAGAGCCCGCAGACTGCGTGGATGGATGCGCGTGCCGATTCATTTTTCGCTCTTCGGCGGTTCTTCTGACGCTCGCGCCGCTCGCGCCGCGCCCCGCACGGTCGCGCGCCGCGCCATCGGCCCTCGTTTTCCATGAGGCCCTGCGCGGTCTCCGTGGGACGCCGCGCATTTCCGCGCGTCCCCCGCCCCGCGGGACGCCGCGCGCTCCGCGGGGTTCCCCGCGCGGCCGTGCGGCGGACCAGGCGCGGCAGAGACGCCGAGGTGCGGCGCTTGCGCTGAAAAATGTTTCGTGTACGAATCATCTCGGTCGTGCCGGCGAGGAGGGGTTCGCGATGTGGCAGCCGTTCACGGAAGAACATCAGCAGTTCAGGAAGACGGTGCGGGCCTTCGCAGAGAAGGAGCTCGCTCCTCATGTGGAGGAGTGGGAGTCGTCGGAGTGCTTTCCCAGCTGGGTGTTCAAGCGCGCCGGCGAGCTCGGGATCCTGGGCGCGCACTTCCCGGAGGAGCACGGCGGCGCCGGGCTCGACTACTGGTTCTCGGCGGCCAAGGCCGAGGAGCTCGTGCGCTGCACGATGGCGGGCGTCTCGATGGGGCTGCTCGTGCAGAGCGACATGGCGACCCCGGTGATCAGCGACATCGGCACGAAGGAGCAGATCGAGGAGTTCCTCAAGCCGGCGCTCGCGGGCGACAAGATCGCCGCGCTCGGCGTCTCCGAGCCGGCGGCCGGCAGCGACGTGGCCGGGATCCGGACGATCGCGCGCAAGGAGGGCGATGACTACGTGCTGAACGGGCAGAAGACGTTCATCACGAACGGGACGCGCGCCGATTTCGTCACGCTGCTCGCCAAGACGTCGCCGGACAGGGGCGCCCACGGCTGCTCGTTCTTCCTCGTGCCGACGGCGCTCCGCGGCTTCAACGTCGCGAAGAAGCTGAAGAAGATCGGCAACAAGTCCTCGGACACCGCGGAGCTCTTCCTGGAGGACGTGCGGGTGCCGGGGCGCTACCTGCTCGGCGAGCCCGATCAGGGCTTCGCGTACCTGATGCAGAACTTCCAGACCGAGCGGCTGGTCGCCGCGGTGAGCGCGATCGCGAGCTCGTTCATGACGCTCGACGGCACGGTCGAGTACGGGCGCGAGCGGGTGGCGTTCGGCAAGCCGATCATCAAGCGCGAGTCGTGGCAGCACAAGCTCGTGGACCTGTACACGCGCTGCGAGGCGGCGCGCGCGTTCGCCTACAAGTGCGTCGACCACTACAACGACGAGCGGTACGTGCGGAAGGTGCCGATCAGCTTCGACACGGTGAAGCTCATCTCGATGGCGAAGATCCTGGCCGGCGACGTGGCGAACGACGTCGTGGACACCTGCCTGCAGTTCCACGGCGGCTGGGGCTACATCGAGGACTTCCCGATCGCGCGCGCCTGGCGCGATCAGCGGCTCCTCCGCATCGGCGGCGGGACGACCGAGACGATGAAGTACTACCTGGCAAAGCTGATGAACTTCTGAGCGCCCCCGCGGCCCGGCGGCTCAGCCGCGAACCGACGCCCTTGGACACAAAAGCGCGCCGGTCGAAAAAAAGTAGAGACAAGCGGCGCGAGAGGCTGTAGATATGCCGCTCCCAACGACCGGGGCTGTAGCTCAGCTGGGAGAGCGCATGACTGGCAGTCATGAGGTCAGGGGTTCGATCCCCCTCAGCTCCACCGATAGGACCGAAGGACTCCTGTTCCTGTAAGTTCCCGTAAGGAGTCCGCATCGCCGTGCCCGCTCGCCGGCGTGTCGGAGTAGAGAACCCGGACATGGCTCTCTTGCCTCACTGGGTCTTCCCGGAGCTCGACGCGAGCGCGGTGGGCGCGGCGCGCGCGCGGCAAGACACGCTGACCAAGCCGCGCGGCAGCCTCGGCGTGCTCGAGGATCTCGCCGTGGCGCTCGCCGGCATCCAGGGCGGGGCGCCTGCGAGCCGGCCCGCGGCGGCGGTGCTCTTCGCCGCCGATCACCCCGTCGCCCGGCACGGCGTGTCGGCGTACCCGCCAGAGGTCACGGCGGCGATGGTGGCGAACTTCGTGCGCGGCGGCGCCGCCGCCAGCGTCCTCTGCCGGAACCTCGGCGTCGATCTGCGGGTCGTGGACGTCGGGGTCGCCCACCCGTACGAGCGCGTCGACGGCGGCGATGGCGCGCGGCTGCGGCGCGATCCGGTCGCCGACGATCCCATCGGCGACCTGCGGATCGAGGACGCGCTCTCGGAGGCCGTCTACGAGCGCGCGCTCCGCGCGGGCGCCGCGGAGATCGACGCGCTCGGGGGCGACACGCGCGTCGTCCTGCTCGGCGACATGGGCATCGGCAACACAACGGCGGCGGCGGCCATCACGGCGCTGCTCCTCGGGATCGCGCCGGAGGATGTCGTCGGGGCGGGGACCGGCGTCTCCGGCGACGCGCTGTCGCGCAAGATCGAGGTCGTGCGCGACGCGACGCGACGCGCGCAGGAGGTCTCGGGCGTCCAGCGCACCGATCCGCACCGCGTCGTGCAGGCGGTCGGCGGGAAGGAGATCGCCGCGCTTGTGGGCGCCATGGCGCGGGCGATCGAGCTGCGCATGGCGGTGCTCGTCGACGGCTTCATCGTCTCGACGGCGGCGCTCGCGCTCGTCCGGATGTGCGCGGAGGCGCGGTCGGGCATGCTCTTCGCCCACCGCTCGGCCGAGCGCGGCCACGCCCACGTCCTCGCGGCGCTCGACGCGCGCCCCTTGCTGGACCTCGGGATGCGGCTCGGCGAGGCGAGCGCGGCGCTGGCCGCGCTGCCCCTCCTCGACGCGGCCTGCGCCCTCCACGCCGGCATGGCGACGTTCGCGAGCGCGAGCGTGCCGGATCGCGCGCGGCCCGGGACTCCATGACGGCGCCGCCGGTGCTGCGCGGCGCCCGCGCAGCGGCGACCTTCCTCACGCGCGTCCCGGTCGGCGGCTTCCCCTACGCCGAGGCGGACTGGCGCTGGGCCTCTGCCTGGTTCCCGTTCGTGGGCGCCGCGCTCGGCGCCGTCCAGGCCGCTGTGTGGCTGCTCGTCGATCGGAGCGGCGCGCTCGTCGCGGCGAGCGTCACCGTGGCCCTCGGGCTGCTGCTGACCGGGGCGTTCCACGAGGACGGCCTCGCGGACACGGCCGACGCGCTCGGCGGCGCCTTCGACCGCGCGCGGATCTTCGAGATCCTCAAGGACAGCCGCATCGGCGCGTTCGGCGCGGCGGCGCTGATCGTGGTCCTCGTGCTGCGCGTCGCCCTGCTCGCGCGGCTCGACGCCGCGGCGCCCGTCGCCCTCGTGCTGACGCAGTGCCTCTCGCGCACCCCGCCGATCTGGCTGATGGTCGCGCTGCCCTACGTGACCCAGAGCGGCTCGCGCAGCCGCCCGGTGGCGCAGGCGGCGCTCCCGCAGGCGCTGCTCGGCTCGCTCTGGCCGGCGCTCGCGCTCGCCGCGGCGCACGCCGCCGGAGCCCTCACGGCGGCCGAGGCGGCGGGCATGCTCGTCGCCGCCGCCGCCGCCGCGGCGATCTGCGGCCTCCGCTTCCGCGCCCGCGCCGGCGGGCTCACGGGCGACTTCCTGGGCGCGGCGCAGCAGATCGCCGAGTGCGCCGCGCTGCTCGCCCTCGCGCTCGTGCGGGGCGGCTGAGCCGCGGGCCCGCGCGTGGATCCCCTCGCCCACGGCCTCATCGCCTTCCGCCACGCCCCCGTCGCGCTCTCCGGCGTCTGCTACGGCCGCCTCGACGTCGCCGCGCAGCTCCCCCCGGAGGCTGCAGCGGCCGCGATCGAGCGCGCGCTCCGCGAGCTCCGCGTCCGCCCCGGCGTGGTCTTTTCGTCGCCGCTCTCCCGCTGCGCGCTCCCGGCCGCCGAGCTCGCGGCGCGCCTCGGGGTGCCGCGCGCGATCGACGATCGCCTCCTCGAGATCTCCTACGGCGCGTGGGAGGGGCGCGCCTTTGCGGACATCGAGCGCGACGACCCGGCCGCGTACGCCGCGTGGCTCGACGGCTGGGAGCGCGTCGGGCCGCCCGGGGGCGAGTCGGCGCTCGAGGTCGAGTCCAGGGTGCGCTCGTTCTGGCGCGAGCTCGGCGGCGCGGCCGGCGCGGCCGGCGTGGACGTCGCTGACGTCGCTGACGTCGCTGACGTCGCTGACGTCGCGGACGTCGCGTCCCGCGCGCGCCCGCACCTCCTTGTCGCGCACGCCGGGGTACTGCGCGCGCTCCGGGTCGTCGCGTGCGGCGCCAGCTGGCCCGCGGCGATGAGCGCGCCGGTCCCTCACCTCACGGCCGAGCGCTTCCCTCTCCCTGCGTCCGCCCTTTCGCTGGCGGACCTTTGAGGGGCGCGTACCCTCGTCGGGCATGACCCCGCAAGAAGAGCTCGCGCTCCTGCTGCGCCCGGCGGCCGGAGGCCTCTACCTCGTCTCGACCGGCCGCGCGCAGCAGCTCGAGGTCCAGCGGCGGCTCTACGGCGCCGCGACCGAGGAGGAGGTCCTCGCGCGGTTCCGCGCGTCGCTCGACCGCATCGCCGGCGCGCGCGCCGTCCTGCTCGGCATCCCGTCCGACGTCGGCGCGGGGTTCCTCCGCGGCTCCAACATGGGCCCGCAGGCGATCCGGACCGCGCTGCTCGACGCCTTCCCGGACTTCCCGGAGCGCGCGCGCGAGGTCGGGCTCGTCGACATCGGCGACGTCTTCGTCGTGCCGCAGCTCCTGCACGACGACATGCTCTCGGAGGCGCAGAGGGCCGCGTCGCGCCGCGCGCTCTACCCTGGCGTGCCCGAGCCCGCGGCGTCGCGGCTGCCGGTCTCGCCGCTCTCCATCGCGGAGCGCGCGCTCGATCTCGTCTTCTCGATCAACCCGGGCGTCGCCCCCATCGTGCTCGGCGGCGATCACTCCACGGCCTTGCCGGTGGCGCGCGCGCTCGCCCGCGCGCGGAAGCGGCCGTGGGGCATCGTCCAGCCGGACGCGCACACCGATCTGCTCGAGGAGCGGCTCGGGATCGCGTACTGCTTCGCCACGTGGTCGTACCACGCGAACGAGCTGGTCGGGCGGGGCGGCCGGCTGACGCAGGTGGGGGTCCGCGCGTCGCAGAAGCCGCGCGAGCACTGGGAGAGCCGCTACGGCGTGCGGCAGTTCTGGGCGGCCGAGTGCCGCGCCGATCCGGCGGCGGCGCTCGACGCCATCGTGGCCCACGTGAAGAGCACCGGCGTCGAGGGCGTGTATTTCTCGAACGACATCGACGGCACGGACGCCGCGTACGCCGACGCCACGGGGACGCCGGAGCCGGACGGCCTGTCGCCCGAGTTCGTCGTGGCGCTCATCCGCCGGCTCGGGCGCGAGGTCGGCCTGATCGGCGGCGACGTCATGGAGGTCGCGCCTGCGCTCCAGCCGACGCCGGAGAGCGCGGCGCGCACGGTCGCGCTGGCGGCGCGCTACCTGCGCGAGACGATCGAGGCCACGGTCGGCCGCGCGCTCGCCTGACGCCGCTCAGGGCTCGGGGCCTCTGGCCGCGGGCAGGGCGGCGTCGCGGGCCCAATCGCTCCAGGACCCCTCGTAGAGGATCGCGTCCTCGCGGCCGAGCGTCATCAGGGCGAGCAGGTCGTGGCAGGCGGTGACGCCGGAGCCGCAGTAGCAGACCACGGTGGCCGCATCGAGCGCGCCGAGGTCGCGGTAGCGCCGCTCGAGCTCCGCGCGCTCGCGGAAGGCGCCCCCGGGGGCGCCGAGGTTCTCGACAAAGGGGGCGGAGCGGGCGCCGGGGATGTGGCCCGGGCGGGCATCGACGGGCTCGCTCTGCCCCTCGTAGCGCTCGCGGGCGCGCGCATCGAGGATCACCGCCGCCGGATCGCGGCGCAGCCTGTCGACAGCCGCCTTGTCCGCGACCGGGGCGCCGCCGGGGGCGAGATCCATGGCGGGCGCTTCCGCGATCGTGGGTGCCTCGATCGAGAGCGGGTGTTCCGCGGAGGTCCACGCCTGGAGTCCCCCGTCGAGCACGCGCCCGCCTGGATGACCGAAGTAGCGCAGCAGCCACCAGAGACGGGCGGCGATGGCGCCCCCGGCGTCGTCGTAGCCGACGACCACCGAGCCTGGGGTGACCCCGATGCGGGCGAGGACACGCGCGAACGCCGCCGCGTCGGGCAGCGGGTGGCGGCCAGGTCCGCCGTGCGCCGGGCTGGAGAGATCGGCATCGACGTCGAGGTGGACAGCGCCCGGGATGTGCCCGCGGGCGTACTCGTCGGCGCCGCGGCGACCGCCGAGGTACCAGCGGCAATCGACGACGCGGACGCCGGGATCACCCGCGTGCGCCGCGAGCCAGGCGACATCGACGAGCGGACCGGGGGGCACGAGGAAGGGATCGCTCATGGGCGAAGGGTACCCACCCTGCTCGCGCCCGGCCACATCGCGTCCTCGCCATGCTCGACGTGCTCGGCTGTACCCGATGGCGCTGTGGAGCCGCACGCGACTCCGGCGCTCGACGGAGCACCCCAGAGTGACGGCATTTGCAAGCACTTTTGACAGTCGAGATCGGGCTCGAGGGCATCAGGCATGAATGCCAATCGGCGCGTACAGCATCCCTGCATGCGAGGATGGCCGCCTCAAACCGCTTGATTTTGAAACGCATCGGCTCGTCCGACCCGCCGCAGCACCTACCCACCCCGGAGGACACCCCTGGCGACGTGCTCACAAAAGTTCGGCTTCACAAGATCCATTCATCGATCACGCCTCACCTCGAACGTCCGACGGATCGAAGCCTTTCCCTTTGTCGCGACCGGCGAGAGAGCTATACTTTTCTCTCCAACCATTTTAATTATGATCCATGAAACTTCGACTCTCGAACTTCGCCGCCGCAGCGTTCGTCGCCCTCCTGTCACCTCTTTCAGGCTGCTCCGATGATGGAAGCACCGGCAGCTCGGAAGCCGGCACGACCGGTGGAGGGTCTACCTCGAGTGCATCCGGGTCCGGCGGGCAGGGCTCGGGCGGGGATGGCGGCGGAGGGGCCACGTCCTCGAGCTCGAGCTCGGCTGGAACCGGTGGTAGCGGCTCAGCGGTCGAGCCAACCTTTGAAACGGTCCGGGCGGTCGTCGCGCAAGCTGGCTGCTCCACCGCGAGCTGCCACAACGGCGAGGCGAGACCGACGCTGGTGGACGACGACACCCTTTACACGACCCTGACGACGCACATCTCCGAGGCGTGCGGAGACATTCCGCTCGTCACTCCCGGCGATCCAGAGCAGAGCGCCCTCGTCAAGATCCTCAAAGGCCCCTGCGGGGATATCGCCCGCATGCCCAATGGATGCGTCAGCACTCCCGGCCCGGAATATACGTGCCTGTTCCCGGAATACATCGACGCGATCGAGCAGTGGGTCGCCGACGGCGCGCAGCAGCAGCGGTGAGCGGCCGATGACAACGACGCGGGCTCCGCCCCGGAGCTCCGCGTCGTTGTGCTGATGACACGAGGTCATCGCGGTCGCTGCAGCCCAGCGCCAGGCAAGAGGCCCCTCCTGAGTGGAGGGGCCTTTTTTTTCATTTCGCTCGATCCGGCAGCCCCGGCGCGAGCGACGATCAGCCGTTCGCGCGAAGCGCCTTGAACTCGCCAGCGTCCTTGATGGACACTGGATTGTTCTCGCTGGCGAAGAGCTTTGTGTCGTCGTGCTTGCCGAAGTGGGTCACCTCTGCCGAGCCGCCGATCGCCGGGAAGCCGTCCGCGCCGGCCTTCACCCCGATGGCGTTCAGCAGGTTGCAGAAGTACTTGTTGATCGGCTGCGTGGCGACATCCGGCGGAGTCCCCGTGCCATCGATCTCGCCGAACTCGAGCTTCGTCTGGCCCGGCCCGCAGGCAGCCTCGCTGCTACCGCCGGCCAGGTCAGCCTTGCCACCTTCGACGTTCACGGCCTGACCCACCTTGAAGTAGCCGCCGCAGCTCCCTGCCTGGAGGATCGGCAGGTTGTTGAGGTTGTGGCTGTTGCCGTCGGAGTCTTCCTGGAACCAGACGGTCGCGGTGTTGTCGAGGAGCTTCCGGTCGCCCTCTTCGATGCTGTCGAGCCGACCGACGAGGTAGGCGAACTTCTTCGCGTACCAGTCGTCGATCTGCTGAATCATCTCGATGACACCAGGAACGCAATCACCACCCATGTTGGCGTCGCCGACGCGGTGGGAGATGCCATGGGAATCCTTCGAATGATCGATGCCGTCCCACTTGAACGTGATGCCCCCGGGGAACTTCATGAAGATGACGCGGTTCTGGTCACAGATGGCCGAAAGCACCGCGAGGTCCATCATGACGTTCGTCGACTTCGACAGGTCGACGCCGAGGCCACCCCCCTGCGAGGCCGCCTGCACGGACTGGGCCGTCAAGCCGAGCGCCTCTGCCTGGTCGGCGCTGCACTGGGCTCTGACCGTGTTCGTGGTCTGGTGGAGGAGGTCCTTCCAGTCGGAGAGCCGCTGCTTGTCCGCCTGGCTCATCCTGACCCTCGCGAGGCTGTCAATGTCCTCCCGCACAACGTCGATCACGCTCTTGCCGCGGGCCACCTTGTACGTATCCTGCGACACGGGGCCCTGGCCGAAGAGGCCCGTGAGGTTGTTGTAGATCGTCGTCGGAGAGCCGATGCCGGGGAAGATCTGCTTGGGCTTGTCGTACGAGAAATTGGAGAACGAGTCCTGCCGCACCCCGCCGATCTGCATGACGAGGGGAGCGGCGCCGTTGGGGTTGACCTGCTCCGCGGCGATGTGATCGAGCGACCGCCCGGTCGACTTCGCGTTGAACTTGTCGCTCTCGGGCGTCACCGGGTAGCAGGTGAAATACGACCCCATGACCTGACCGTGGGGGTCGTTGTTCTGGCCGTGGGTCCGCCCGAAGCTCCACTCGTTCATCGCCCGGATGCCACGCGGCATCAGGAGCTTCCTTGCAAAAGGAGCGAGGTGCTTGAGCGTCGTCGCCTCGTAATCGGCGGCGGTCAATTCGCCATGGGACTTCTTCGGGAACCACCGGTTCGTCAGGCAGCCATAGTGCGTGAAGAGCACGATCAGCCGCTTCGGCGCGCCGCCGCCGGCCGACTGCGCCTCGGCGTCACGCTCGGCGACGGAGCCCAGGAAAGGTGCAGCGACGACGGCTCCACCCAGGCCTCGGAGGAATACTCTTCGGTTGAGGTTCTTCATCATGGTCGTATTCCTTCTCAATCCCCGAGGACGGTGCGCAGGCGGAACGAATCGGACTGGGTAAGATCCGTGAGCAAATTGATGATGGTATAGCCGTCGCTCGACAGCTTGTCGCTGAGCTCGTTGACGGTGCAGGCGTCGTTCGTGTTCGGCACCCTCCGGCGGGCCCAGGAGACCCACTGCTCGGCATAATGACGCTTGGCGATCGCACCAGCGCCAAGCTCGGTCATCATCTCGAGGGGTGTCGTGATCGTCTTCGTGTTGGTGTCGCTGAAGTAGACGTCGCCCGTCGCGTTGATGTCGCCGCCGAGCGGATCCTTCGTCTGCACCTTGCCAACGGAGTCGAACCTCTCGAGCACGAAGCCCGGCGGGTTGACGAGCTTGCTGTGGCAGTCGACGCACCCCGCAGGGGAGGTCAGCGCCTCGATGGCCTCACGCTCCGTGGAGAACGGGCCCGGGGGCCGCGGCGTCTGGTCCGCGCCGGGCGTCGGCTTCAGGGTGAGCCCGAGCAGCCTGTTGGCGACGAACGCGCCCCGGAGGATCGGGCTCGTGGCGCCGAAGGACGAGTAGGAGCTCAGGAACCCGACGCGGGTCAAGAACCCCGGCCGCTCGTTCGGGTCGAGCTCCACCCGCGTCAGCTCCGCGCCATAGTCGGCGGCGTCGAGCCCGTAGATCGGAGCGGTGTCCTTGTTCACGTAACCGACGTTGCTGAGGAAGATGTCCTTGAACGACCCCCCCTCGAACGCCACCTCCTCGAAGAAGGCGTCGATCTCGGCCAGCATCGGAGCGACGATGGCCGGGGAGTAGTCGGGGAACTTGGTCGTGTCGTGCTCGACCTGTCCCCAGTGCGATCCCTGGCGGATGTCCGCGTAAGCACGATGGAACAGGGCCACGATCGGCGCCGTCTTGGCGCGGTCCTGAACCATCCGCTCCGCCTGCGCGAGGATCTGCTCCCTGGTGGTGAGCTGACCCGCGTCAGCGGCGGTGTTCAAGGCGTCATCCGGAATGGATCCCCAGAGCAGGAACGCGAGCCGCGTCGCCACCTCGTGGCTGGAGAGCTTGATCGCGCCGTTCTCCGTGTCGTCCGTCAGCTCGGGGACCGTGATGAACGAGGGCGAAGCGAGCATGGCGAAGAGGATGGCCTCGGCGACCTCCGCGGGCGTGCCCTTGGGCTCCAGCGCGTTGAACCGCATGTAGCGCTGCACCTCTTCGTCCGTCACAGGGCGCCGGAAGGCCCTGCGGCCGAAATCGCGGATCGTCGACTCGAGGCACCCGGCCGCCGCCGGATCGCAGGCGATGAACTTGGACTTGTTCGGCCCGGCCATCACCTCGGCGGCGATGCTCTCGGCGGCCACGAGGTAGGAGTTCCAGGCGATGTCCGTCATGCTGCCCTCGAAGTCGGACACGAGGAGCGAGGACGGGTTGCCCGTGGGAGCGTTCGGCACGCTCGTCACACCGAGCAGATCCCTCACCACCGCGTCGTACTCCCGGTTCAAGAGCCGCGGGATCTGGGACGTGGCCCAGATCCCGGGAGTACAGATACCTGGGTTGCCGGGGTCCTGCTCCTCCGGCCCGCCCCCCGTACCGGTGCCAGAGGACTCCCCTCCGCTGGAGGAGACCCCAGGTTCACCGGGTGCTATCTCGCCAGTGCAACCAGCGAGAAGAGGTAATGACGTCAAAAATGTTGCCGTACCGATGTACGCTAGTTGCCGCAGCGTTCGCATAATGTGACTATCCCCGACCTGCGCCGAGCTGATCCCCCAGCGCATGATTCCAACGCGGGTCCAACCGGCGAGCCCCCGCTCGGGGAGCTGGCGCCCGCAAGCGCCGCGGAGACCGCTCGCGCGGTGGAATCTTCGCGCATGGCTTTATGAGAACGTGTCATGAGCGCGGAGCGCCGGAGCACCGGGCCCACGCGGCGCATTCATCACTCGAGCGCGCGACAGGCTCGGGAACGAGGCCGCTCAGGGGTTCGCCTTGAGCGCGGCGAACTCCCCTGGATCGTGGATGGCGGGGGGCATGGTCCCGCCGCCGATGAAGTCTTCCGTCCGGTCGTACCTGCCGAAGTGGGTCACCGGCTCCGAACCGCCCGGTGCCGGGAAGCCATCCGTATCTGCCTTGACGCCGAGGGCGTTCATCAAGCTGCAGAAGTACTTGTTGATCGGCGCGTTGGCGAGCGACGGATCGGTCCCCGTGGACTGGGTGGTCGCGTCCACCTCGTCCAGAGCGCCGTCGGCACAGAGGATCTCGCTGTTGCCTGTCGTGAGATCGGGCGAGCCATCCTCGACGTTCACGGCCCAGCCGGTCTTGAAATAGCCGCCGGCGCTGCCGACCTGGACGATCGGCAGGTTGTTGAGGTTGCGGGCGCAGCCGTCCGACGCGTCCTGGAACCAGACGGCCGCGCTGTTGTCGAGGAGCGTCCCGTCGCCCTCGTCGATACGGTTCAGCTGTTCGACGAGGTGGGCGAACTTCCTCGCGTAGTAGTCGTCGATCTTGAGGAGCATGTCGATCACACCCGGGACGCAGGTGCCCTGCATGCTGGCGCTGCCCACGCGATACGAGAGGCTGCCGCTCTCCATCGTCAGGCCGAGCCCCGTGAAAGCGTAGTTCATGGGATACTTCAGGAAGATGACGGGGTTCGCGTTGCACGCCGCCGCGAGCACGGCGAGGTTCGACCAGAGGTCCGCGCCGTCCAGACCGTCGGAGATTCGCTGCGTCAGCACGTCGTCGCGCCTCGGGGTGTTGCTCACCAGGTCGACGTTCCCTTGCGTCGCGCCGAGCGCCGTGGCGAGGGACGTGGTGCACTGCGCGGAAGCGACGGTCTTCACGGACTCGTCGAGGAGCGCCTTCCAGGCCTCCAGCTTGTTCTTGTCCGCCCGGCTCATGTCGAAGCGCGCGAGCGTGTCGAGATCGTCCCGCACGATGTCGATGATGCTCTTGCCCCGCATGGCCTTGTACGTGTCCGGAGACGGGAGGGGGTCCGTGAACAGGCCCGTGAGCTTGGCCAGGATCTCCGTCGGCGCGCCCAGACCCGCATACAAGGTCTCGGGCGCCGAGTACGAGATCGCCGAGATAGGGATGTCGCTGGAATTCCCCACGCGAAGGAACAGGGGCTCGCCGTCCGGGCTGAGCTGTCGTGCGATGACGTGGTCCAGCGAGGGACCGGTCGATCTGGCGTTGTACTTCGTCGCTTGGTCGAAGCTGAACGGGTCGTTGCTGTTGGGAGTGACCGGATGGCACGTGAAGAACGACCCGTTCACCTGCAAGTGGCGATCGTTCCCCTGCCCCCGATCCATGCGCACCGTCCACTCGTTCATCGCGCGGATGCCTCGGGGCATGAGGAGCTTGTCGACGTAAGGCGCCAGGTGCTTGAGCGTCGTCGACTCGAGGTCCGCAGCGGTGAGCGGGCCGTGCGACTTCTTCGGGAACCACCGCGTCGTGATGCAACCAAAGTGCGTGTACATCACGATAAGCCGCTTCGGCGGCGTGACCGGCTGCGCCATCACGGTGCGGTCGGCGAGCGAGCCGAGGAACGGCGCCGCGACGCAAGCCCCGCCCAGCCCCCGGAGGAAAATTCTTCGGTTCACGCGCTTTGCCATGGTCGAATTTTTCCTACCTCAGTGAGTACAAACGCCCGGCTGCCCCTCGGAACGCCCTCCGAATGCCCGCGTTTGCCGCGTCTCCATCACCCTACAATGCCCGCCGACCCGCGAACGTATTTGTATTTCGCTCGGCCGGGCGCGCTCGTCGAGCGGCCTTCGCTCAGGCTCGAGCGCAGAAACGGCGCCAGATGTCGCGGTAGATCGACTCGAGATTGCGGGCGAAGCGCGGGCCGTCCATGAGCGGCGACTGCTTCATGCGATCGCGCAGCGTTCGACGAAGCTCGCCCAGGTGCTCGAGGTCCTCGGCGAGCGAGCTGGCGACCCGAACGTAGTGCTCCGGCGTCGTCGCGATGAGCTCCGGCAAACCCAGGTTCATCGCCTGGCAGACGCCGGCGCGGCCGACCACGGTTTCACCTGCGAGGGTCACCACCGGGACGCCCATCCACAGCGCGTCGAGGCTCGTGGTGTGGCCGTTGGAAGGGAACGTATCGAGACAGATGTCGATCTCGCGGTACCTTCGCAGATAGTCGAGCCGCCCGCACCGATCGACGAGCTCGATCCGATCGAGCTGGACACCCCCTGCCTCGAAGATCGAGCGCACCCGGTCCCGCGCCCGTCCCTGAGGCGCCATCAGCATGAGCCGCGACCTGGGCACCGCGGCCAGCACCCTCGTCCAGACATGAAGCACCCCTTCATTCACCTTCCTGAAATGGTTCAAGCAGCCGAAGTTGACCCTCCCCTCCGCGAGCGCGGGGAGAGCGCTCACGTCGGGCACGTCGGGCACGTCGGTGAGCGGGTCGTAGCACCAGAAGGAGTCGGGGAGCCGAAGGGTCTCCTCGGTGTAGACGCCCGTGTTTGCGCCGGGGGGATCGAGGAAGGGATCGGACAGGCGATAGTCCATCGATTCGAGGCCCGTCGTCCCGGGGTACGCCAGCCAGCACACCTGAAGGGGAGCGGGCCGGCGGGCAAAGACCAGGACGCGGCGGTCGGTCATATGCATGGTGAGATCGACCAGGATGTCGATCTGATCCCGTCGAATGACCTCGGCCAAGGCAGCGTCGTCCAGCGCCGCGACCTCGCGAAAGACGTCGGCGTGACCGCGGATGCGATCCGTCAGGTTGTCCGGCTTGTCCGTGCTCGAGTAGCAGAAGATCTCGAACTGCCGGTGGTCATGGTTCTGGAACAGCGGGATCGTGAAGAGCGACTGGACGTGCGTCCGGAAGTCGGGTGACACGTAACCGATGCGGAGCCGCCGGTCGGCCGAGCGATCCGTCTTGTGAGGGGGAGCCTGCGCGGCGAGGGGGCGGGCATGCCGGGCATTCCACGCGCGCGCCTCGGCGAGGATGTCGCTGTCGGTGACGTTCGGCCAGAACGGCATGTTGAAGAGAAGAGCGCTGTGCGCAACGGGGTCGTCGGGGCACAGGGCGACCGCTTCGCGGTACATCGCCTGGGACTCGTCGAGGAGCCCCGACTCGCCGAGCGCCGCGGCGAGATAATCCCGAGCGACATGGAAGCTTCGGTCGATCTCGAGCGCTCGACGCAGATCGTCGATCGCTTCGTCGAAGCGGCCGGCGTCCGCGTGAATCGCGCCGAGCGCAGTGTACGCGTTGGCCATCCGCGGATTGAGCTTCAGCGCCACGCGGTACCAGACCGCGGCGTCGTCCGACCGGCCGCCGAGGCGCAATGTCTCGCCGAGGGCCGCCAGGGCATCGGATGCGCTCAAGCTCGACTCGGGGCCGCGCGCCGCCGCCGGACCGATTCCGGCGGCAGCACCCCGTCCTTCCCTCAGGCTCGCGAGGCGCTCGCCAGCCTGCAATAACCCAGGCTCGAGATCGCGGGCGCGCTCGTAGCACGCCGCAGCCGCGTCCAGGTCCCCTTGCTCCTCGAACGTGAGAGCGAGGTTGAACACCGCTTCGGCGAAGTCGGGCTTCCGCGCGACGGCCATGAGCAGCACGGCGACCGCCTGGGGCCTCCGGCCGAGGCAGCGATACACGTCGCCGAGATGCGACAGGTAGAGGGCGTTGTTCGGGGCGACGCGGACGGCTCGCTCGAGGAGCGCGGCGGCCTCCGCGAGCCGACCGGATTGGACGGTGATCACGCTGAGAAGAAGCAGCGCATCGCCATGCCCGGGCGCCTGCTCGAGCGCGCCGCGATAGAGGAGCTCTGCGCGATCGACCTGCCCGGCCCGATGAAACTGCACTGCCAATTCGAAGAGCGAAGCGGCGGTCACGGGGAGTTCCTTGTCAAAAGAGTGCGGGATCTCGCCGAGCAGGATGGCCGCGCCCGGGCGCTGAGCGCAAGCCGGTTCTCACGTCGACCGGCGCGTCCAGCATGGCTGTACGATGGAAGGGCCACTTCGAGGACCTTGACTTTCGGATCGCGCTTGGAGCTCCTCGCCGCTCCCGACGTCGATCGAGCCGGACCAAGCCAAGCAGCCGAGCTCGGGCGCGACGCCTGGCGCGGCGAAGAGCCCTGCTGACATGGTACGACGAGGCGCAACGACGCGAAGCGCCCGCCCTCGTCTGCCTGGTGACGGGAGGTTTTTAGAGGCGCTCAGGGCACCTGAGACCGGCTTGAGCGCACAAGGCACGAGTGCCAATCGACGCGTACAGCACGGCTGTACGCCAGGATGGCCTCCACGAACCGCTTGATTTTCGGATGGCGTTTGCTCATTCTACCCGCACAAGAGGACGTTCCACGTCTCGCACTGCTCTTGCCTGCGGGCGACGTGGATCGCGCGTCGCCTCCGCAATCCGAAGCTCGAAGCCTTTTGCTTCGATCCACGGGAACGAGAGCTCAACCTTCTCTCTCACCATCCTCGTCGTGAACCATGAACCTTCGATTCTCAAGCTTCATCGCGGCAGCATTCGTCGCCATCCTGTCACCGCTCCCAGGCTGCTCCGACGACCCTGACGATACCGGCGCTGGAGGCGCCGGCGGCACGGATGCCGGAAGCACGAGCGCCAGTGTGTCTACGTCAAGCGCGGTCGGGTCCGGCGGTGCGGGCGGAGCTAGCTCGAGCAGCGCGAGCACCGGTGGCGACGGCGGCTCGACCGGCAGCGGCAGCGAGCAAGCACCGACGTTCGAGACGTTCCAGTACGTTGTACAAAACGCTTGTTGGGGGGCGGGTTGCCATAACGACGAGATGAACCCCCTGGACTTGATGATCGACGAAGAGCTTCACACGAGGGTGAGCTCCCACATCACCAAGAACTGCGGCGATCTCATCAATATCGATAATCCGGAAGAGAGCGGGCTCATCAAGATCCTGAAGGGGCCGTGCGGCGCAACTCCGCGAATGCCCCTTGAATGCGTCAGCGATGGGGATGCCGCGTGCATACCCGCCGACTACCTCGAAGCGCTCACGCAGTGGATCGCCGACGGCGCGCAGGAATAGCCGGGCTTGGCGGGTAGCCGCCGACGGGTCGCGGCGCCCCACGGGCGCATCGTGTCAGGGGATAGCCGAGCGACCCGTCGGATGGTCTACTGCTTTGCCATCGCGCCTGCCGGATATGCGGCTTGATCAGCGCCGGGCGTGTCCACGGTGCTCGTCTCGAAGGCCCAGCTGCCACCCGGCGGAATCTGGACCGTGCCGCTGGCGATCGCCACGCCGAGCGGACGCCCGACGCGATTGACCGAGAAGACCGTGACGGAGGGATCGCTCACCGCCACGTCGAGCCCGTTGAAGAGCGTGCCCGTGTACATCGTGCCGGCGCCGCCCGTCACGGCCTTCACCTCGCTGGCGGTGAGGCCATCGATGGGAACGACGTCGAGAGCGAAGTAGGGGCACCGGTAGACGACGTACCCCACATCTTCGATCACGATATCCGAGGGTAGATCCGTCACCGCGGTCATGGTCACGTCGCCTGGACCCACACACGCAGCGATCGCGTCCGAGCCATCCGTGACGCGATAGAAATGCTGAGTCAGCAGCCCGTTGATCCCGGATGCCACGGACTGCTGGGCCTTGTTGTAGAGCTCGACGGAGAGGGCGGCGCTGCAGGCCGGGGTATCCCCGTCGTTCCTCAGGGCGGCGTAGAGCTCGGTGTTGGTCGGACCTTTGCGGAGAGTCAGCGCGATCACGTTGAGCACGCCATTCCCGCCGGGGAGCGCCATGATGGTGAGGTCTTCCGGGACGACGAGCGCGTCGTCACCCGTGTCCCCGCCCGCCGCGCCACCGTCGCTCGCCTCGCTCGAGCAGGCCAGCGGGAGGAGCACAGCGGCAGGGAGGAGGAAGCGCTTCGCCAGCATGAACATGAGAAGAGATGCCCAGCCTATCGCTGCCCGCCATCGTTGGACAGCACGGAGCCATGAAGTAAGGCGCACCACAAGGAACGGCAATCTCGGGGCGCCGGTGGTCACCGACGGCGCACAAACGCAAAGACCCCTTCGGTAAGAAGGGGTCTTTGGACCCGAGCTCGTCGGGGTGTTCAGGACCTGGGCCCGAGAGTGCTCAGGCCTTGAGCTCCGTGAACCCGCCCGGATTGCTGATCTTGGCGCCGGAGACTGCGCCCTTGCCACCGATGAACTCTTCCGTCTTGTCGGAATAGCCGAAGTGGGTCACCTCCGAGGAGCCGTTCTTCGCGGGGAAGCCGTCCGAACCCGCCTTCACGCCCATGGCGTTCATGATGTTGCAGAAGTACTTGTTGATCGGCGCGTTGCCAACCTTCGGATCGGTCCCGGTGCCTTGTCTCGTACCGTCGACCTGGCCGGTACCGTTGGCGCACTGCGACATGCTGTTGCCGACCGTCGGGGTCGACGCGGGGTCGACGTTGATGATCTGGCCGGTCTTGAAGTAACCGCCGCCGCTGCCGGCCTGAAGGATCGGAGCGTTGTTGAGGTTGTGCGCGTTGCCGTCCGACATCTCGTTGAACCAGATAGCGACGCTGGTGTCGAGGACCGTCTGCCCGTTCCCCTGGGGGATGCTGTCGAGCATTCCGACGAGCTTCGCGAACTTCTGCGCGTAATAGGTGTCCACCTTGACGAGCCACTCGAGCGCGTTGGGCAGGCAGCTGCCCTGCATGCCTGCATTGTCCAGGCGGTGCGAGAGGGAGTGCGACTCCATGGTGATGCCGAGCCCCTTGAAACCGTAATTTCCCGGGTACTTCAGGAAAATGACGGGGTTGGCATTGCAGGCGGCCGCAAGCGCCGCGATCGCCGAGCTGATATCCGCGCCGTCCAGATCGCCGGAGACCTTGGTCGTGAGGACGTCGACGCCCAGGCCACCCGACGACGCCTTCTGGGCGTTCGCGGACGTCGCACCGAGCATCACGCCGAGCTCCTCGTTGCACTGCGCGGAGGCCACCACGGTTCCTGTCTGGTTGAGGAGCTCCTTCCAGGCCGCGAGCTTGCGCTTGTCGGCCTGGCTCATGTCGAACCGCTCGAGCGTCTGCAGATCGTCCTTCACGAGGTCGAGGATGCTCTTGCCGCGGAGCGCCGCGTAGGTGTCCGGGGACATCGGCTGCCCCGCCTGGAAGAGGCCCGTGAGGCTGCTGAAGGCCTGCGACGCGTTGAGGCCCTTGTGGATGGTCTCGGCGGCGGAGTAGGAGATCGCCGACTGAGCGTTGTCATTCTGGCCAGCCGTGGCGATGAGCAGGGGAGTGCCATTCGGGCTGAGCTGCTGGGCCATGATGTGATCCAGCGAGGGACCGACAGGCTTCGCGTTGAACTTCGTCGCCTGGTTGAAGCTGAACGGGTCGTTGCTGTTCGGCGTGACCGGCTGGCAGGTGAAGAACGACCCCACGATCTGCGTGTGGGAGTCGTTCCCCTGTCCACGCTTCATGTTGGCGGTCCACTCGTTCATCGAGCGGATGCCGCGCGGCATGAGGAGCTTCTTCGCATACGGAGCGAGGGCCGCGAGGCTCGTCGCCTCGAGGTCGGCAGCCGTGAGCTCACCCTGGGTCTTCGTGGGGAACCACTTGTTCGTGACGCACCCGTAGTGGGTGAACATCACGATGAACGCTTTCCCACCGGAAGCGGTCTGGGCCTTTGCGTCGCGCTCCCACACGGAGCTGAGGAACGGCGCGGCCAGGGCGGCTCCGCCCAGGCCACGAAGGAAGATTCTGCGGTTCAGTTGCTTGCTCATGGTCAAGTTTCCTCAGCTTTCACGGCGTTTCGCGGACGCGCACGCGGAACGAATCCGCTTGAGTGAGATCGGCCAGAAGATTGAGAATGCTGTAGCCGCCCTCAGCCAGCTTGGTGTCGATCTGATCGACGACGCACTTGTCTTTCCCGTTCGGATCCCGCCCAAAGGCATAGGAGACCCACGACTCAGCGTAGAGCTGCTTGGCCTTCTGGAGCTCAGCGATCTCCTGCATGAGCGCCAGCGGAGAGGAGATCTCCTTCACGTTGCCGTCGCCGAAGTCGATGGTGTTCGTCGTGACGCTCGCGTCGATCGCGCCGCCGAGCGGGTCGGTCGTCTGCCACTTTCCGATGCCGTCGAAGTTCTCCATCACGAAGCCCGGAGGATTGATGACCGAGTGGCAGCCTTTGCAGCTGGCCGGCTCCGTCAGCTTCTCGACCTTCGCGCGTTGCGTTTCGAAGTCGCCGGTAACGGTCTGCATGGTGGCGCCGGGGATGGGCGGACCCGGGTTGACGCCGAGCAGGTACACCGAGATGAACGCGCCTCGCAGGATCGGGCTCGTTGCGTCGTAGCCCGCGTAGGAGCTCAAGAACCCGACGCGCGTCAGGAAGCCCGGCCGCTGTGTAGCGTCGAGCTCCACCTTGGTCAGCTCGGTGCCGTAGCTCGCAGGATCGAGCCCGTAGATCGCCGCGTTGTCCTTGTTGACGAAGGCGACGTTGCTGAGGAGGAGGTCCTTGAACGAACCGCCCTCGAACGCCACGTCTTCGAAGAAGGCGTCGAGCTCAGCCTGCCAGCTGGGCTTGGCGGCCGCTGAGTACAACGGATACGTCTCGACGTCGTGATCCATCGTCCACCAGTGGGCGTTTCCGTTGTTCATCTGCGCCCAGTTGCGGTGGAACGCCGTCACGAGCGGCCCGGTCTTCTCGCGCACGGCGATCATTCGCTGCGCCTGGGCCAGAATCTGCTCCTTGGTCTGGAGCTCGTCGTTGTCGGCCGCCGCGCTCAGCACGTCATCCGGAGCGGAGCCCCAGAGCAAGTACGAAAGCTTCGTCGCCACTTCGTAGCTGGAGAGCTTGAGGGCCTGAGTCGCCGAATCCGGGTCGGTCGCCAGCTCGGGGAGCATGAGGAACGAGGGCGAGACGAGGAAGCCGATCAGCGTTGCCTCGGCGACCTCGGCGGGCGTTCCTGCCGGCGTAATCTGGCCCAGCTTCTGGAATCGCGCCACCTCCAGATCGGTCAGCGGGCGACGGAACGCCTTGCGGCCGAAGGTCTTGATGGTCTGCTCCAGGCAGCCGGCCGCCGCAGGGTCGCAGCTGATGAACTTGGACTTGTTCGGCCCTGCCATCACTGCTTTGGCGATCTTCTCGGCAACCTCTTGATAGAGGCGCCATGCGTCAGAGGTCATCGCGCCGTCGAAGTCGTCCCCGAGCTTCTCGGACGGCAGCTCGCCCTCGACGCTGGTCACGCCGAGGAGGTCCCGCACCGTGTTGTCGTACTGCCGGTTGAGCATCCGCGGGATCTGGCTCGTGATCGGGATGCCCGGGATGCAGACCTCGGGGGGACCGTTGTCGGGGTCGTCCGTGCCCCCCGAACCGGTGCTGCCGCTGCCGCTGCCGCTGCCCGACGTCTCCCCGCCGCCGGCGATCTCACCACCGCCGGGCGCTATCTCGCCGGTGCACCCGGCGAGGAAGGTCAATGAGGTGAAAAATGTTGTCGTACCAATGTACGATAGTTGCCGTAACGTTCGCATGACCTCACTATTCCCGGTCCGCGCCGAAGTGATCATGGGAGCGGATCAAAAGTTATGGATCAGCCCGAGGGTCGCCAACCGCGAGATCACGCGCGTCTGGCCGACCGCTTCCTCTGGAGACGTGATAGTGAAACGCCGGCGTACGAGCGGCGCCCTGATGCCCTCTTCGACCTCGAGAAGCTGCCCGATTGGCGCGCGGACGCCGAGTTCGTCGCGGAACAGCGGCGCGCGCGGGCCACTGCAGGGGCCGCCAAGCGCGTCATTGCGACGCGGCGCGGCGGCGCGATCGGAGCCATAAGCACGCTCTCCTCGGCCGCCTCATCGAGCGCGAGCGCCGGGGAGCGGAGAGAACGCGTGGACCACGACATCGCACGAGGCGCCGTCGACGGTCGGGGGATGTGCCTCGCCGTGCCCATGGGTTACGCCGCAGCTCGCCGTTGACGTCGAGCCCTGCGCGCACCAGCGGCGCGCGGGCGATTTAACCTTCCTCCAGATAGAGCTCCATCCACGCGATATCTCAAACAAAAAAAAGTTCGTCCGCGAGATGCAACCATGCTGCATAGCGCCAACGGGAACGGAGCATCTGCCGCCGGGATCGAGCGGCCCATCGCCAACAGGTAAGGAGTGCTCGACGAGAGCTCGCTCGGCCGCGAGAGGCCGGCGCTTCTTGCACGGGCGCACGGGTCTCACGAATCCAGCAGGTCCCCAAATGTGCAACCATGGCATTCCAAGCCTCGTGTCATTCGTGGGCAACGCGCCGCATCACCCAACGTGAGGACCATCACGCCAATCGGGTCATTTGCGGTCAGGGCGGTCACTTCTGGCGCGAAAAGCCGGGCTTGCTCGCGATGTCGTCGACGCGGTTCATGGGAGGGGCGCGGCCTCTCTTTTTTCGGGCGCCTTCGCGAGAGCGGGCGCGCGGCCCCGCTCGACCAGGCGTTGGGTCGATGTTGCGCGGGTGTCGACCGGGCGCGTCGAGGCGCTCGTCGAGGAGATTCGCCCGGCGGCCGCCGAGGACGCGGGGGATGCCGCGGATGAAGACGCGGTGTCGTCGCCGTGGAGTCGTGGGTTCGTGGACTTGAACACTCGATCTCCAAGCTTCAGAAGGTCGGCGCTTGCCCGTGAGGCGGTGTGACGCTAGCGTGAGCCCTCGGAAGCCAGCTTCCCGGCCCCTCGCCCTCTGCACAACGATGCAATCGAAGTCCTTGGCCGTCATCGGGGCTGCCGCTCTTACCCTCCCTCTGGCATGCTCGGGGAGCCCCCCCGAGGATGGGGCGGGCAACGGCGGGAGCGGACGCGGCAGCGGCGGGGACCTGCGTTTCGTGCCGGAGGGCTTGTCCAGCACCGACATGGACGAGGACGGGGCTGGGCTCGAGCTGGTTGCCTTCACCCTGGTGCAGGGGGCGACGGGCCCCGAGCTCTACGCCGCGGTCAGGAATGACGGGGAGACCCCGTCCTGCGACGCCGGCCTGATGTTTTACTTCATCGACAAGGCCGAACAGCTCGTGACGACCTGGGGCGGCAGCTTGCTCAGCGGTCGGCTCTATCGGCTGGACGACGGCTCTGGCGTGATGATCCCCTGCATCGCGCCGGGCGAGATCGCGATGACCGGCTCAGCGGATCTCCCTGGTGAGCTCGTGATCGAGGAGCTCGGGTATCTGAAGCACAGGTTTCCGGCCTTCACCGTGGACGTGGTCCCTGTCGATGCCGTCGCCGTCAGCGAGGTGAAGACCGTCGGCAGGGGCGCCGGGAGCGCCTACACGGGCACGCTCGAGAACCGACTCGATGTGGCGGTGAGCGATCCCAGGATAACGGTCTTCCCGGTGAATCGAGCCGGACGGCCGCTCGGCATGGCGACGAGCAGCGCGGCCGCCGACATTCCGCCCGGCGGGATCTGGACCTTCGAGACGACCATCGTGGGCGATGTCGGCGCTGGTCACGTCGCCTATCCGACGGTTTCGGTTCCTCCGTGAAGCGGGGTGCCGGCTCGCGTGATACGGATTCGGCCGGGGGCAGGCCAATGAGGCGCAGGAGAGTACGCCGCAGCGAGCCGAACAGCGCGGATGAGCCCGTGGCGCGGGTCGCGCCCGATCGCAGCGAGGCGCGACATGCCCTGTGGCCTTGGACGCCGCCGCGATGCTGCCCCCGCCTCCCGCGCGTCCGCGCGCTCGCCTACAGTTCACCACGAGCGTGCCGACCCGACCCCCGGCCCGAAGCGAACCAGTGAGCCCCATCCTCTCCCTCTGCGACGGCTACCAGCTCGACCTCTCCGACTACGCGCGCACCGGGCTGCGGGTCGGCATCTGGGCCTCCTCCGGCCGGGGCAAGAGCTTCGGCGTCGGGGTCCTCTGCGAGGAGCTGCTCGCCGCCGGCATCCCTGTCGTCGCGATCGATCCCGAGGGGGAGCTCTACACGCTGCGCGAGCGGTTCCGCGTCCTCGTCCTCGGCGGCGCCCACGCGGACCTGCCGCTGCCCTCCGGCGAGCGCGCGGCGGAGATCGCGCTCGCGAGGGTGCTCGACGAAGGGCTCGGCCTCATCGTCGATCTGTCGGATCAGCCGACGAGCCGCTCCCAGCAAGAGGCCGCGCTCCCGTTCCTCGAGCGGCTCTGGGTCCTCCTCTCGGAGCGCCGCGCCCCGGCGGCCGTCGTGATCGAGGAGGTGCACATCTTCGCGCCGCAATCGGGCGCGTCGCTCACCTCCGACATCCTGCACCGGTTCGCGAAGCAGGGCCGCAAGCGCGGCGTCCTCCTCGTCGTCGCCAGCCAGCGCACGCAGGCGGTCTCCAAGGAGCTCATGAGCCAGCTCAACTTCCCCGCCATCGGCGGCTTCGAGATCGAGCGCGATTACGACGCGGTGAGGGCGCTCGTCGACGGGCACACGTTCGAGGAGTTCCGCGCGCTCCCGGCCGGCGAGTTCTTCCTGCCCGCCGCCGGGCGATTCGAGCGCTGGCGCGCCCGCCACACCGCCCACGGCGGCGAGGCGCCGAGCTGGACCGGTGAGCCCGGCGGCGCGCCGCGCGTCGCGGACGCCACGCTGAGCACGCTCCTCGACGAGCTGCGCGAGGCGCTCGCGGCCGAGAGCGCGAGCCAGCAAGGCCCGGATCCGAGCGCCGCGCTGCGGGCCGAGATCCGCCGGCTCCAGCAGCAGCTCGCCCGGGCCGACGAGGCGCGCAGGGCCGCCGAGGCCGAGGCCGAGCGGCTGCGCACCGCGCTTCAGGTGGCCGGCGTCGTCAAGGTGGTGATCCAGAGCGAGATCGTGGCGCGCGTTGGCCATGGCGAGGTCGCGCAGGCGCCGGCGGCTGCCGCTCCGCGCGCCCCCGCGGCTGCCGCGCTCGGCGCGCCGCTGGACCGCGTCCCGGGGGCGCCCGCGCTCGCGCCCGCCGCGGCGTCGGGCGGCGCGGCCGTGAAGATCACCGCGAAGCCGGCCTCTCCGTCGCTCCGGGATCTCGCGATGCCGGCCGCCACGATGCTCGAGGTGCGCGGCGTCAAGCAGATGGTGAGCGCGGCGAGGAGCCACGCGCGGCGCCGATCCCCCCGGTCCGTGGCGCACGTCGCGCTGGCCGCGAAGCTGCTCGCCCGCGGCGCGGCGCTGACCGCGGAGGAGCTCGCCGCCCGCGGCGGCTCGCGCAGCCAGGTCGAGATCCGGCGCGCCGCGCACGCGCTCGCCGCGCTCGCCCGCGCGGGCTTCGCCTCGCTCCAGGGCGGCCGCCACGCGCTCAACGAGGCGGCCGTGCTCCGCGCGATCCAGAGCGGCTGACGAGAGGCAGCTCCGAGCCGAGCCCTCGCGGGGGCGCCCGGACGCGCGCGGCGCGCAGGCGCCGCCCGAGCCGCGCTAGCAGGAGGAAACGAAGATCAGGCGGAGCGTCGCCAGCGTCCCGAGCACGAACAGCCCTGCATAGAAGATCGTCCGCTTGCGCCGCAGCTGCTCGGCGCTGAGCCCGGTAGACGCGGGCTCCTCACCAGGCGCCGCCTCCCCGCCTGCGTGCACCGCCGGCACCGCGGTCGGCTCGCTGCCTGGCGGCGGCCTGCTCGCTCCGGGCGGCCTGCGCGCGACGGGCGGCGTGCTCGCTCCGGATGGCCTGCGCGCGACGGGCGGCGTGCTCGCTCCGGATGGCCTGCGCGCGACGGGCGGCGTGCTCGCCGTGGAAGCGACGCCGTTCGCAGCCTGGGGCGCGGCCAGCCCTCGCTGGAGCTCCCCCTCCGGCGTGGTCGACATCGCGTGCAGGCGCGGGCGCTGCGGAACCTCGTCCGGGCCGTCGAAATCGAGGTACTGCACCGAGAGCGAGCCCGTCGCGGCGCCGAGGGGGAGCGGGGCGTCGCTGCGGCCCGCCGCAGGAGCGCCGTGCCGTCCATCGGGCGATGAGGGGCGGACCGACCTGCGATCAGCGGACGTGCTCCCGACCGCCGGCGCCTTTCGCCCGAGGCCCGGCGAGCTCTGTCTCGGCGCGCTCTCCGGAGGGAGCGACGGTGAGGCGCGGTAACCGGCGCCGCTCAGCGAGCCCGTCTTCGCGATGCAGGCCTCGACGTGCTCCTTCAGCTCGCTCCGGGCCTCTTCCTCGGCGCCGTGGCCCATGTCGCGGAGCACTTGCTCCAGATCGCCGGCCAGCTTGCCCGCGCTGGCGGTCCGCTTCTCGACGGAGAACTCGGTCGCCGCGTCGAGCGCAGCCGAGAGCCGCGCGCTCAGGTCGGGCAGGAGCTCGCGCGCGCGAGGGATCGGCAGCGACGCGACGCCCATGATCAGCTGCCTCTGCGTCTCGGCCTTGCGCACGCGGCTGCCGAGCAGCGCCTCCAGGAGCGTGATCCCCAGGGAGAACACGTCCGCGCGCCCGTCGAACGGCTCCCCGCGCGCCTGCTCCGGAGGCATGTACGGGAGCTTCCCCTTGAACACGCTGCTCTCGGACTGCTCGTCCGCGAGGCCCGGTATCCGCGCGACGCCGAAGTCGGTCAGGCAGACGCGGCCGTCCCGCCCGATCAGGATGTTGGACGGCGAGACGTCGCGGTGGACGACCGCGTAGCTCTGCCCTTCGTCCTCGCACAGGCCGTGCACCGCCTCGAGCGCCCTCGCCATCTCCCGGCCGATGTAGGCCACGGCGCGCGGCGAGAACGCGCCCACCTTCCTGAGCACGCGATCGAGGGCGGGGCCGTCGATGTAGTCGAGCGCGAGGTACACCGAGCCCTCGAATTCCCCGAACTCGACGAGCCGGACGACGTTCGGGTGATCGAGCCGCGCGATCACCAGGGCCTCGGCGAAGAACGACTCCCTCGCGCTCTCGCCGAGCCCTGGCCTCGCGACCAGCCGCTTCAGCGCGACGTGGCGCCGGAGGTCGGGAGGCCCCTCCTCGGCGAGCCACACCTCCCCCATACCGCCCTTGCCCAGCATCCGGATGAGCCGGTACTTGCCGGCGAACAGCTCCGGCGGCGGATCGGACTCGGCGTTCTTGCGACGCGGGCGGGAGGCGGGCATCTCGTTGTGTGCAGCGCTCGATCTCGACTCCGTCGAGGCTAGCCCTCCTGCTCGGGGTGGAGAGGGTGCAAGCAAGGCATGCCCGATCCTACCGCCGCCCGCGCGCCGCAGGAATCACCGCGTCGATGCCCGGCGCAGATCCAGCCTGCGTGCACTGGGTTCCGCCTCACCGAGAGGGCGCCGCTCACGCCTCGCTCACTCCTGCGTGTGCTCCTCGCGGATCGGCTCGCGCATGGTCGTCGCCGGGAACCACTCGAAGAAGCGGTGGATGAGCTGGCGCCGCTCGGGCTCGATGTACTCGAACACGGCGCCCCGGTCGTTGATCTCCCAGAACTCGTTGCTCGTCACGGCCAGGAGCTCCGCGCGGATGGATCGCAGCCTGTCGGGCCGCTCGTCGCGCATGTCGCGGTAGATCTTCCGCGCGAGCGCCTCCTCCCCCTTCTGCAGGTAGTACGTGGCGAGCTTGACCTGCGCCTTGCGGACGCCGCGGAGCGACGGCTCCTGCTGATCGAGCTCCGCTTCCTTGTCGACCTCGAGGAAGAGCTGGAGCAGCTCGTCCCGGGCAGGTGCGTGCAGGTCGTACGCGCGCTCGTTGACCACGCAGAGATCGAACGCGACGGTCTCGGTGAGGAACGCGAGCCCCATCGCGTGCGCCGTCTGCGCGTAGTACTTGAAATGACGCGCGATCTCGAGGACCTGATCCCCCCACCCCGCCTTGAGCAGCTCCTCCGCCAGGTAGCGGTACTGGTTCAGGTTGTTGTAGGCCGCGGCGATGTCCTTCGCGTTGAGCGACCTGCGCATGTAGGTGTTGAAGAACTTCACGACGACCGCGACGGCCGCCCGGTCTCCAGCGGCGATGGCGGTCTGCCCGATGTAGCGCGTGTCGATGGCGATGCGCGTGATGAGGTCGGGCATCGCCGTGAGCGCCTCGCGATAGACCATCAAGAACTGGCGGAGCGCCTTGTACTCGAGCCAGGTCCGCGCGGTCGACAGCTTGCCGAGCGCCTCGGCGTTCATGCTCACGAAGTCGGTGTCCTTCGCGAGGCGATCGCGGATCTGGAACCAGCGCGGATCGAGCGTCGCCTTGTGGGGCAGGTACGCGACGACGAGCTCCGACAGCGAGTCGATCGTCTTCGACGCGATCCCCTTGTCCTTCTGGTCGAGCGCGTTGAGCGCCACGTCGGCGAGCTGCTCCAGCGACGAGAGCGCCGTCACCCGCCGCTCGTCGACCTCGGCTTCGCTCTCTCCCCCCGCGGGGCGCAGCGCCTGCTCGACGCCGCTCGTCTTGATCCGCCGGACCACGTTGTCGGGCTCGACGAAGTCGAACACGTACCCGAAGTAGGGCGCCATCATGAGCAGGCTCGCGGTGAGCAGCCCCATCGTGACGACGACGCCGTACGTGGGGACGAAGGCGTCCTCGGTCGAGCCGCCCCCGCCGACGCGGATCGAGAAGTTGACCCACAGCGAGAACACCGCGCTGACGACGAAGAAGCCCATCACGAGCATGTTCGTCCGGTCGCGGAAGAACATCTCGGTGATCCGCGGGGTGTAACGGTTCGCGGCGAGCTGCACGATGATGGACGCGACCGTGATGACGATACCGAGGATGGCGGCGATGACCTCGCCGATGCCGCCCATGATGTGCTCGGCGTCGCTCGGCGACATGCGCGCGAACACCTCCCAGAGCGAGAGGTGCGCGTTCTCGTGCCGCGCGACGTCGAGCAGGTGGACGACGGCGAGGGTCGCGACGCTGACGCCCAGGAGATACGACATCGGCCGCAGCCAGATGCGGGCCATGGTCGCGCCCCTGCGACGCTGTCGTTCGGCGTCGTCTGCGGTCCGATCGGGTCTCATCAGGTGACCGCCGCTCGGTCGACCTGCTTGCCGACCTGCCTGCCCTCCCGCTCCACGCTGCCCCCCACGCACCTGCTCCACGCGTCCGCCACGCCAGGCGGCAGCCCGGCTATTTCTTCTCCGGGGGGCTGTCGAGATCTTCCGCGAGGTAGCTGAGGATCACCTCGTCGAGCGATTTCTCGCTGATCAGGTCCTCACCGAAGATCGAGGCGCCCTCCGCCGGCCGGTTCGTCGCGAAGATGCTGGCCGGGCGCGAGGCTGCGTAGCGGCCGGAGCCAGGACCGCCCGAGAAATGCTCGACCGCGACCTGGGGCGCGGGCGGCGCGACGGCCTGCTCGGGGTGGACATTGCTGTAGACCCCGGCGCCAGAGGCCGCGGACTCCGCCCGCCGCCCGATCACCGACGCAGGCGGCGGCGGGAGGTCCTGGATCTGCTGAAAGAAAGGCGTCTGTGCCTCGGCTGCAGCGCGCTCCAGCGCGTCGAGATCGAGATCGATGGACGGTTGTTCGGGCTTGATCTCGGCGGGCGACGCCGGGCGTACGGCCCTGCCGGCGAGCGGGCTGGCCGCGCGCCCGCCGCCGAGCGCCTGGAGCGCGACGGGATCGAGCTCGAGCCGGGGGCGCCCGCTGGCCGAAGCGGGCGCCGGCTCGGCCGCCGGGGCGCGCGGCGCCGCGGCGAGGGGCGCGGCCGCTGGCCTCGCGGGCGGCGCGGCGGGCCTGGGCGCCGGCGTCGGCGCGGCTGCCGGCTTCGGGCGCGGCGACGCATCCGGCACGACAGGCGGCATGACGGGCGGCGTGAGGGGCCGGGACGGCGGGGGCGCCTTCGGCGCGCCCGTCACCTCGGGCGACGACGGCGACGACGCCCGCGCGGGCTTGCTCGCCTCCGGATGCGACGGGGCGGGGGCGGCGCCTGCGGACACGGCGCCTGCGGACACGGGCGGGGCGGCGGTGTCGTCGAAGAGGTAGTCGAAGTGACCGTCGCGCAGGGCGATGAACATCGCCTTGTGCTGCTCCTTCATGAGACCGCGGACCGTCTCCGCGAGCGAGGCCTGACCGACGTGCTCCGCGTACGAGGTCTTCGTGGTCTTGAGGATGCGCCCGCCGTCGGCGAAGAGGTGCGTGATGATGTGAGGATGGCGAATGCCCGAGTCCTCAGTCTGTATGTGGAACAACCGCCCCTTGTGCCGGACGTTGTTGTTGAAGCCGAGCAAGGGCGACGGGGCTTTCACGACAGGCAATCCGAGGGTGGGGAGGTGAGGAGATCGCGCCAGCGGGGAGCGCTCGCCACGGCCGAGACTATCACAGCGCGGCGCGCCCGGAACGATTCGCAGCGCGCCGGCGTCCCTTCACGTTCCTCCGCCGCGCTTCCGCTGTCCTCCGCCCGTCCTCCGCCGCTCCTTCACCGTCTTCTCGGCAGGGGAGCATGTCGGGGCTGGTCCTCCGCGGACCGCGCGCTGGTCGCGTCAGGGCAGACAGCGCTCCAGGTCGTCCGCAGTTCCCGCCTGGAGGGCGCACGCCACCTCCGCCTGCGTGAGGTCGGCCTCGCAGCGGACGAAGCCGCGCTCCCCGGCGGCCGCGCGCGCCATCGCGGTCCTCTCGGCGACCTGGGACGCAGCGGGCTCGGGGTTGGCCGCGCGCAGGACGAGCTCGACGTACCGATCGAGGAGCGCGGCGCACGCCTCGGCGGACGGACGTGGAGCGGCGCGGCGGAGCGCGGCGCGCCCCACAAGGATACCGAGCACCAGCAGGACGATCGCCAGGGTTGCCAGGACGTCGGCGCGGGTCGCGGGGCGCGTCACTCCAGACACGTATCGACCTGCTCCGGGGTCGTTGCCTGCCGGACGCACACCATCGCCGCATCGGTGATGCGGCGCCCGACGCACCTGTCGATGAGCTCCTTGCCGCGGGCATCCCGCACCGCCGCCGTGCGCTCCTCGACGATCTTCGGGTCGACGACGTTCTGCGCCCGGAGCTCGATCTCGGCACTCCTCCGGAAGATGGCCTCGCACTCGTCGCGGCTGGCCGGGTGCCCGCACCCGGCCAGGAGCGGCAGGCCGGCGAGCAAGGCCAAGCATGGCGCGAGCCTGAGGACCCGACCCAGGTTGAGGACCAGGACCCGACCCAGGTTGAGGACCCGACCCAGGTTGAGGACCCGACCCAGGTTGAGGACCCGACCCAGGTTGAGGACCCGACCCAGGTTGAGAACCCGACCCAGGTTGCCGGAAACCGTGGAGACGGAATACCGCCTCCTTTGAAGGGAAGTTGAGCCAGGACGGCGACGCATGGCCGCGACGATGGCGCCACGCTCGATGGGGCGCAACAAGGTCCAGCCGAAGCCGACAGCCCGTACTGGCGCACGGCCAACCCCAGCCGGCACCCCGCCGTCGTCCACGACCGGCCACCTGCCAGCCATGTGGCCCGAGTCAAGATGGAAACGTCGCGTATTGCTGGAACGCGTGTGCAGGTCTGTTAGGATTGCTTTCTGTGCGCAAGGCGAGCGAGCACGGTGACAGCGTGGACGGCGCTCGATCCGTCCCTACGGGCTCCGGGGGTACGCGGCGACGCACGAAAGCGACGGCGCCGTCCGTTGCGGGCAGCGGGAATGACGCTGGCCCCAAGGCTCCACGAGAGAAACGGCCCAGCAAGGCGCCGCGACGGCGCGCCCCCGCGGCGGCGCTGACCGCGGAGGAGATGTTGCGGCGCGCGCTGGGCGCGGCGACCCCGCGATCGCGCGCGCTCTGGGCGCGGCGGGGCCTGTCGCTCCGGGGGCCGCTCGACAGGACGACGCAGGCCATGCTGCTGCGGCAGCTCTACCTCGCGTATTTCGAGACACGCCGCTTCGAGCGGGCGGCCGAGGTGGCGGAGCAGATCCTGGCGCTCGGCGTGCTGAGCGACGTCGCCCACCAGGACGCGGCGCGCGCGAAGCAGGCCCTCGGGGACATCGATGGGGCCGTCGGGCACCTCCGGCTGGCGGCGCGCACGGGGCCGGCGAGCCGGAGGGCGTTCCACTGGTGGACCCTGGGCAGCGTGTATCACCTGGCGCGCCGGTACGACGAGGCGATCGGCGCGCTCACACGCGCGGCGCGCTGGGGCACGCGGGACAAGCCGCTCTATCAGGGGCACCTCGCCGTCGTGCAGTGCGAGAGCGGCAAGGCGGTGGAGGGGCTCGGCGCGCTGATCGATCGGCTCTCGGAGGTGCCGGCGGGCCAGGGGTACGGCCGGTTCGTGCTCGGGCAGATGGCCTACTTCGACCAGCGCTGGGACGAGGCCAGGAAATACCTGGAAGCCTTCGTCCAGCGGAGCACCTCGGGGAGGGCCGCGGTCGCGATCGCGCTCGGCGCGGAGATCGAGGCGGCGCGCCGGACGCTCGCGTCCCTCGCGGAACGCTGATGCCGGCCTGAACGGACGGCGGCCTGCCGCACGACCCCGATCGCTTTGCTATAGAACCTTGGTGATGACCGCTTCGACTCGTTTCAAGGCAAGCGCCGGCGCCGCGCCGGCGGGTGTCCGACGCGGCGCGCTCGGACGCGCGCTCCCGGCGCTGGCCGCGCTCTCCGCGCTCGCGTCCCCGGCGATCGCGCTGGCCGGCGATGAGCGCGATCTCTTCACCCGCGGTCTGGAGGCTGGCCCGCTCTTCGCCGCGCTCGCCGCGCTCGGGGGCGGGCTGCTCACGTGCCTCACCCCCTGCGTGTACCCGATGATCGCCATCACGGTGAGCATCTTCGGGGCGCGGGAGGCGAAGTCCCGGCGCGAGGCGATGCTGCTCTCGACGAGCTTCGTGCTCGGGATCGTCGTGCTCTTCACGACGATGCTCGTGGCCGCGGCGCTCACGGGCAGCCTGTTCGGCGGCGTGCTCTCCAACAGGTGGGTCATCGTCGGCATCGCGGCGGTGTTCATCGCGCTCTCGCTGTCGATGTTCGGCGCGTTCGAGATGACGCTGCCGGACACCCTGATGCAGCGGCTCTCGCAGGTCGGGGGCATCGGCTACGGCGGCGCCTTCCTGCTCGGCCTCGTGAGCGGCCTCGTCGCCGCGCCGTGCACCGGGCCCGTCCTCACGGGCATCATCCTCTGGATCGGGAAGACCCAGAATGTCGGCCTCGGCGCGCTGGTCGGCGCCACCTTCTCCCTCGGGCTCGGCCTGCCGTTCTGGCTCGTCGGCGCGTTCGCGTTCGCGCTGCCGAAGGGCGGCAAGTGGATGCTGGGGGTGAAGTCGTTCTTCGGGATCGTGATGATGGTCGTCGCGCTCTATTTCCTGAAGACGACCTTCCCGGCGCTGTCGTCGCTCGCGCAGCCCACGCCGCAGTTCATGGCCATCATGGCGGGCCTCGTCGCCGTCGGCCTCGCGCTCGGCGCGGTGCACCTCTCCTGGGACGACGGCGGCGCCGGCGTGAAGGCCCGCAAGGGGGTCGGCATCGCGCTCACGGTGGCCAGCAGCTTCCTGCTCGTCGCGAGCCTGGATCTGCCGAAGCTCGCCTCGCCCGTCCCGTCGGCCGTGGCCGGCGAGGCCGTGTCGCCGCAGCTCACGTGGCTGCACGAGGAGCCGGTGGCCGTCTCCAAGGCGAAGGCGGAAGGGCGCCCGCTGCTCGTGGACTTCACCGCGGAGTGGTGCGGCGCCTGCAAGCAGCTCGCGAAGGAGACCTTCTCGGATCCCCGCGTCATGGCCAAGGCGGCGCACTTCGTCGCGGTGAAGGTCGACGCGACGGACGACGAGGATCCGCAGATCGACGCGGTGAAGGGCAAGTACAAGGTCGTCGGCCTGCCCACGGTGGTGCTGTACGACTCCACCGGCGCCGAGCGGAAGCGCTTCAACGACTTCGTCGGCCCGGACGTGTTCCTGGCCGCGCTCGAAGGCATCCAGTAGCGCGCCGCGCCTGGCAGCAGCGCGCCGCACACGCCGCCGGCATGGCTCAAGAGGACCGAACGCCGCGAGGAGGGAGCGACGGGCGCCGCGCCCATCGCTGCCAGGCCGCCACGAACATCCGCACCATCCTGCTCGCCGCCGTCGCGCTCTGCGCCCTGCTCGTCGCAGGCTGCGGCGCGGCGGGGCCCACCACCGGGACCGTGGTGTTCGGGGTGACGAGCGAGCTCCGCGCAGGCGCCGACATCGACCTGCTGCGCGTCGTCCTGCGGGCCGGCGGAGACGTGGTCCACGAGGACGCGCTGGCGCAGAAGAACGGGCAGCTGTTCTTCCCGCGGGAGTTCTTCTTCAGCGATCTCGAGGACGGCACGGCCGTGGAGATCTCCCTGGAGGCGTTCGGAGCGGAGGACGCCGAGAGGCCGCTGCTCACCCGCACCGCGTCGACCCGGGTGATCGGCGGCCGCACGCTGCTGCTCCGGGTGCGCCTCGAGCGGGAGTGCGTCGTCGCGCCCGGGGCGGCCACTTGCCCGGCGCCGCAGACCTGCGTGGCCGGCGGCTGCAGCGCCCCCGACGTGGATCCCCGGCAGCTCGATCCCTACAGCACCTCGTGGAACGCGGGCGCGGAGCCGGACCTCTGCAAGCCGGCCGCCGGGGGCGAGCCGGTCGTCATCGTCGGGGAGGGGCAGGCCGACTACTTCCCGCTCGATGACCTCGACGAGGTCCAGGTGGAGGCTGGACCTCAAGGCGGCTACCACATCTTCGTCGCCATCCGCCTCAAGAACCTGCGCCGATCCGGCTCGCTCACCGTGGTGAACGGCGTCGTGCCCGAGCTCGGCTATGCGATCGAGCCGCTCGAGGTCATCTTCACCCTGGATCCCGACGAAGGCGGCTTCTGCACGCTCGCCGGGCTGCGGTTCCGGCTGGATGGCGAGCGGAAGATCGAGGAGCTGCTCGGGAAGGTCGTGGAGGTCGAGGTGACGGTGACCGATCCCGACGGAGACGCCGGCACCGGCAGGCGCGCGGTGACGCTCTCGCAGACCATCCTGTAGCCCTGCCGCGCGCGGGCGCCCTGCGCAGGCGGAGGCGCGCGGGCTCACTCGCGCGCAGCGCGCCACCGCGTCATCCAGCCACCGGTGAGCAGGTCGAGGGACGCCTCCGCTTCGAGCGCCGCGAGCGTCGCGGCGCGGTGCTCCTCGGGGCTCTGGCCCGGATCGGCCGCGAGCGCGACGGCGCGCTGCCACGCGAAGAGCAGCTCGAGGACGCGCGCCGTGAGCTTCGTTTGCAGCTCGGCGCGCTCGCGGCGGAGGCGCTCCAGCGCGATCTCCTCGTCGGCGAAGACGATCCGGTCGAGCCGCCACGTCGCGCGCGCCTCGAGCCACAGGCTCGTGCCGCCGGACGCCGTCTTTCGCGCCGGATCGTACTCCGTGGGGGCCAGGCTCTCCGCCTCATCGACGAGCCGAGAGACGCGGAGCCGGAGCTCCGGGAAGAGCGACGACGTCCGCGCGCGCGACGCGATCGCGTCGATGCGCGCCTCGGGATCGAGGAGGCGGGATCGCCGCAGCGCCGCCTCGACGATCGCGCGGGCCATCGCCGGCGTGACCCGGACCGGCAGCGGGAGCGGCGGCTCGGCCTCGGCTGGCTGCGCGGGAGGAGGCGGCTCGGGGAGCTCGATCTCCGGCGCCGCGCGCGGCGGGCTCGGGGTCGCCGGGGCAGGCTTCAGCCAAGGCGCCGCGGGTTCGGCGACGGCGGGCGGTGGAGACGGCGCGCCAGGGCGGGCCGACAGCCGCTCGAGGGGGATGCTCGCGAGCAGCATGCCGGTGAGGGAGCGCTCGCCCCCTTCGAGCCGAGCGATCCCGAGCTCCACCGCGAGCCAGAGCGGCCGCGCGCCGCCCGGGGACGCAGCCCAGAGCTCGTGGGGCGCGGTGTCGATGCGGTCGACGCGCGGGTCGAGCGCCGTGGGCTCGTCGTCGAGGGGGAGCTCGGCGCGCGCCTGCCGGGTGAACAGGGCGCAGGCGAGCGCGCCGAGGAGGAAGAGAGCGGAGCTTGCGATGGATCGGTGGTTCGGGTGCACGCGAGGTGGGTCGACCGCCGCGCGTCCCGAGTTGCGTGCGGCGGGTCGACCAGGTCGCTCAGCGGCCCCGGGAAGGCGGGCGCGCCCGGGTGGCGAAGCTCCGCCAGAGCTCCGCTCCACCGCCGAGGGATCGGACCCGATCCGCGCCAGGGCGCGGCCCGCCGCCCGGGGAGAGGCCCCGCTCCGCGCTCGTGCGCCGGAGCGCCTCGCTGGCGTGAGGTCCCGCGCTCCCGCCGCCTCCTCGGAGCAGCTCGCTCGAACCGCCGCGGGTCGCCGCGACCGCCTGCGCGATCGCCTCCGGCGTCGGCGCCGTTCCTGACGGGAAGCGGGCTGGTCCCTCGCTCGCCCCGCCGCGGGTCGCCGCGACCGCCTGCGCGATCGCCTCCGGCGTCGGCGCCGTTCCCGAGGAGAAGCGCGCCGGCGCCTGATCGGGCAACGCGAGCGTCGGCTCCGCGACGGGCGTCGCGCTGCGCCCAGCCGCGGCCGCCTCGAGGTCGTGGGGCGCGGCTGCTCGGACAGCCTCGGCGGCCACGCCGCCGATCGCGGCCGGCGCAGCAGGCTCCACGTCGCTGCTCGTGACCATCGCCGCCGCAGCCGCCTCGACCTCTGCGTCACCGCTGGCGACCGGCGCGCTCGGCGCCGGCAGAGCCGTGGTCACCGGGCCTCCGCTCGCGCCGACCACGACGACAGGCTCGCCGTGCTCTCCGCTGGTGCCGGGGATCGACAGGGACGGCGTCCCCGCGGCAATCAGCGCCGGGGATGCCGCATCGCCGACGCCGCCCTCGAGGTGCCGCTCCGCGACGTTCATCGCCGCGGTAGGGCTGCCCTGCGTGATCTCGCTCGTCAGCTCCGGCGCAGAGGCCGGCGGCTCCTCCGAGGTCTCGCCCGCCAGCGCTGGCGCAGAGGCCGGTGGCTCACCCGAGGTCTCACCCGTCAGCGCTGGCGCAGAGACCGGCGACTCCTCCGAGGGCGATCTCGGCGAGGCCGGCAACGCGCGTGGCACAGCGACCTCGAGGCCGACCGCGAAAGGCTCGAACACCTCGCCGGCGAGCCAGCCCGTGCACATGCGGAGGTTCGCGCCGGACGGGATGTCGCGCACGAACATGTCCCCGAAGAGCGCGTCGATGGCGAGATCCCGCTGCTCGACCACGGGCCGCTCCCAGCTCGGGAGCACCGCGACGACGCGGATCGCGAGCTGCCCTTCCGGGCGACGCGCCCGCGCTCGCGCGAGCGTCCTGGGACGCACTTCCCAGTAGAGGTAGATCGTCTCGTGATCGACCGCGATGCCGACGATCTCGTCGACGTCGTACCGCGCCGGGAGCTCCGCCCGCTCGTCGCGCAAGGCCGCCGCAAGACCCAGCACCTCCCCTGCGGCGACGGGCGACGCCGTCGCTCCGGCACCTGCAGGCGAAGGATCTCGCGGAGGCTGCACCGGAACGCCGCCAGGCGCTCCGGCGACGGGTCCGGGCTCCCCCTGGTGCTCGCTCGCGATGGCGGCCCCGCTTGGCTCGGTCGCGCCATCGTCTCGTGCGATCGGAGCAGGGGAAGCCTCCGCGGCGGCTGCGTCCGCGTCCTCCGCGTCCGCGCCCTCCGCGCCCGCATCCTCCGCGGCTGCACCCGCATCCTCCGCGCCCGCATCCTCCGCGGCTGCACCCGCATCCTCCGCGGCTGCGCCCTCCGCGCCCGCATCCTCCGCGTCCGCATCCTCCGCGGCTGCGTCCTCCGCGTCCGCATCCTCCGCGTCCGCGTCCCGCGCTTCCACGCCTGCCCCCTGCCCGCGTGCCGCGCTCTCGATCAGCCTCTCCCGGAGCCGCCGCGCGTCCTCGTCCTCCGGCGCTCGCGCGAGGATCTCGTCGAGCATCGCGATGGCGCGGTCCGTGTGCCCCTGGGACGCATAGATCTCGGCGAGCGTCGTGGTGGACCGCGGCGGCGGCGGGGGCGGGGGCGGCGGCCACTGCTCCGGCGGCGCCTCGCCGCGCAGCGCGCGCGCGGTCTCCGGCATGTGCAGGCCCCGCTCGACCACGCGCGAGAGCAGATCGCGCGCCCGCCCGAGGAAGCCGCGGAGGCGGGCCCGCTCCGGCTCGCTCTGCGCGGTGCGCGCCACGATCTCGTCGATGAGCTCGACCTTCGTGAGCAGGCGCGGCCGCGGCACCCCGAGCCCCTCGGCGCGCGCTATCAGCTCCTCCCGCGTCAGCCCGTCGAGCTCCCGGCGCTCCATCGCCGCCGACGCTACCACATCCGACGCTCGCTCACCCTCGCCGGACCGCTCAGCGAAACGCCCCCTCCGCCGCCGGATCCGCGCTGATCGACGCGAGCCGCGCGCGCGCCGCCTCGGCGTCTCGCGCGATCTGCGCCTTGAGCTCCGGCAGCCCGGAGAACCGCCGCTCCTCGCGCAGCCGGGCGATCAGGTGCACGCGCAGCGCCGCGCCGTAGAGATCCGCGTCGACGTCGAAGAGGTGCACCTCGAGGTTCGGGCGCGCCTGCCTCGACGCCTCGACCGTCGGGCGGACGCCGAGGTTGGCCACGCCGCGCGCGAGCGCGACCGCGCGCCCCGACGGGGTCACCCGATCGACGAGCGTCGCGTACACGCCGAACGGCGGGAGCGCCTCCTCGATCTCGTCGATGTTGCAGGTGGGGAAGCCGATCGTCCTGCCCCGCCTCGCCCCCTGCGCGACGACGCCGGACAGCATGTGCGGGCGCGACAGCATCCGCTCGGCCGACTCGAGATCCCCGCGCGCGATGGCCGCTCGGACGCGGGTGCTCGACCACGCCCCCTCGGCGTCGCCGACGAGCGGGTGCGATCGCGTCTCGAAGCCGAGATCCTCGCCGAGGCGCCCGAGCGTCGTGAAGTCCCCGGCGCGCCCGCGGCCGAACCGGAAGTTCGCGCCGACCAGCACCACGCGCGCCGCGAGCCGATCGAGCAGCACGCGCCGCACGAACTCCTCCGGCGTCTGGGCCGCGAACGCGCGGTCGAACGTCACCGCGTCGACCCGTATCGCCGGCTGCACGCGCTGGATGAGCTCGATCTTGCGCGGCAGCGCCGTCAGCGTCGCCGGCGGGGTCCGGCCGAGGACGCTCGCGGGGTGCGGGGCGAACGTGAGCGCCACCGGCTCGAGCCCCCGCCGCTCCGCGTCCAGCGCCGCGTCGGCGAGCAGCGCCTGGTGCCCCAGATGAACGCCGTCGAAATTGCCGATGATCACCAGGCTGCCCCGCGGCCCGGCCGCGGCGCGCCCGCCCTGCCCGGAAGCGGCGGCAGCGAAAGACTCCACGGCCGCTACCTAACCCGAAGCAGCGCCGAACGAAATGCGGGTGGACGCAGGCGAGAGCAGCGCCGCCCGTCACGATACGCACGTACAGCCAAGCGATCGCTGTACAGAGTCGCTTGACGTGCCCATGTCCGACTGATAGAGCCGCGCTCCCCGAAATGGGCTGGAGGCGCGCCGTGTTCAAGAGAGTCAGTATCTTCTCCGGCAACGCCAATTTCCCCCTTACCCAGGAAATCTGTCAGGTCCTGGAGCAACCGATGGGGAAGTCGCGCGTGTCGCGCTTCTCGGACGGCGAGACGTTCTGCGTCATCCAGGAGAACGTCCGAGGCGTCGACACCTACGTCGTGCAGCCCACCTGCTCGCCGGTCAACGACAGCGTGATGGAGCTCCTGATCATGGTCGACGCGCTCCGCCGCGCCTCGGCCGGCTCCATCACGGCGGTCATCCCCTACTACGGCTATGCCAGGCAGGACCGGAAGGTCGCGCCGCGGACGCCGATCACCTCGAAGCTCGTCGCCGACCTCATCGTCGCCGCCGGGGTGAACCGGATCGTCGCGCTCGACCTGCACGCCGGTCAGATCCAGGGGTTCTTCAACATCCCGTTCGACCACCTGTTCGCGATGCCGGCGCTGCTGGAGCACCACCTCCGCGAGCACTACGGCAAGGACGTGGTCATCGTCTCCCCGGACGCGGGCGGCGTGGAGCGGGCCCGCGCCTACTCGAAGCGCCTCCAGGGCACGCTCGCGATCATCGACAAGCGCCGCGAGCGGGCGAACGAGAGCGAGGTCATGAACATCATCGGCGAGGTGGCCGGCAAGAACTGCCTCATCCTCGACGACCTCATCGACACCGCCGGCACCCTGGTGAACGCCGCCAACGCCCTGATGAAGCAGGGCGCCAGGAGCGTCGCCGCCTGCGCCACGCACCCGGTCCTGTCCGGGCCGGCGGTCGAGCGCATCAAGGACTCGCCCCTCACCGAGGTCGTTGTGACGAACTCGATCCCGCTCTCGGACGAGGCGAGGGCCTCCGGTAAATTCAAGGTCGTCTCGGTGGCGCGGCTGCTCGCCGAGGCGATCCGCCGCATCCATCACTCGGACTCGGTGAGCTCGCTCTTCGTCTGACCGGCCGCGCGCGTTCGGCGGCGGGACGCACGGCGACGCAGGTCGCCCGCGCCCCCTCGCCAGGACACACCAAAGAACTCACAAAAGACACAAAACGCGCCCTCCGGCGACGAAGGCTCGACTTCCTCTTCTCCGTTCTGCTATAGCGCCGCACCCTACGCCGGGGTGGAGCCGCGCACCGCGGACCCCTGGATCACTTCTGGAGCCGTCGTCATGGACATCATCAAGCTCAACGCCACGAGGCGCGAGGATAGCGGCAAGAGCGCGTCGAGCCGCCTGCGCCGCGCCGGACAGATTCCCGCCATCGCCTACGGGCGCGAGCTCGCGCCGCAGTCGGTCGCCATCTCGCCGAAGGCGCTCCTTCAGGTGCTCGGCTCCGACCACGGCAAGAACTCCGTGGTCGAGCTGGCCATCGAGAACGGCCAGACGCTCACCGTCATGGTGCGCGACTACGACTACCACCCCATCTCGCGGGAGCTCGTCCACGCCGACTTCATCCAGGTGAAGCTCGACCAGCCCGTCGACGTGCAGATCCCCTTCCGCTGCGTGGGCAAGCCGAAGGGCGTGGTCACCGGCGGCGTGCTCCAGCAGATCTTCCGCACGATCCCCGTGCGCTGCCTGCCGGAGAAGATCCCGTCGTTCATCGAGATCGACGTGACCGAGCTCGACCTGGGCGACTCGTACAAGGCCAGCGGGCTGAAGCTGCCGGAGGGCGTGAAGACGCTCCTCGCGGACGACCAGACGATCGCCGTCGTCAACGCGCCCGAGAAGGCTGGCCCCGAGGAAGAGGCGAAGCCCGCCGCCGGCGCGCCTGCCGCGGCCGCTGCGCCGGCCGCCGGCGCGGCTGCCCCCGCGAAGGGCGCGGCCCCCGCGGCCGACAAGAAGGACAAGAAGTAATCCGGGAGCGGGCCGCCTCGCGCCTCCGCACAGCGAGGCGCGCGCGGCCCGCCCTGCCCGCCGCCTCACCTGCTTCGCCTGCCTCACCTCCCCCATTCCAGGGACTCAGCAGAACCAGCTCGTCATGCTGCTCGTGGTCGGCCTGGGGAACCCGGGCAAGGAATACGCTGCTCACCGGCACAACGTCGGCTTCATGGCCATCGACGCGCTGGCCGACGAGGTCCGGGCGGATCCGTTCCGCGAGAAGTTCTCGGGCGTCCACGCGCGGGCAGAGATCGCCGGGCAGCAGGCGATCCTGCTCAAGCCGATGACCTACATGAACGAGTCGGGGCGCAGCGTGCAGCCGGCGATGGCCTTCTTCAAGGTCGCGCCCTCCGAGCTGATCGTGCTCCACGACGAGCTCGACCTGCCGTTCGGCACGGTTCGCCTCAAGGTCGGCGGCGGGCACGCGGGGCACAACGGGCTTCGCTCGATCATCTCGCACGGCGGGACGGGCGACTTCGGGCGCGTCCGCCTCGGGGTGGGACGGCCGCCTGCGGGTTTCCGGGGCGAGGTCGCGGATTACGTCCTGTCGGGGTTCGACGCCGTCGAGCGCGCGAGCCTGCCCGACTGCTTGAAGCAAGCTGTCCAAAGTGTGCTAGAAGTCGCCGCCCGCGGCTTCGAGGCCGCGATGAACGTCCGAAACACCCGGCCCAAGCCGGGCAAGAGGCAGAAGGGCGAGGGGGATGGGTCGACGGATCCAGCCCCCGCCGCGAAGGAAGGGAAGGGTCCCCTCCCCCCGACGCAGAAGCCCTGATCCTCTACGGGACAGCCTGCCGAGCTCGCCGGTGCGTCGCTCGACAGGCTGTTCCTTTCCTCGCTCCGGGGCGCCGCCCCGGGGCCATTGGCCGAGAGGGAAGACTGAATGAGCCGACAGGTAACGGCGCCCGGGCGCGCCAGAGAATACGAAACGATCTACATCCTGCGACCTGACATCGACGCCGACGGCGCCGAGCGGATCGGGTCGCGCCTCGCCGAGGTCGTCGGGCGCGAGTCGGGCCGGCTGACCAAGGTCGAGACGTGGGGGCGCCGCCGCCTCGCGTACGACATCGCCAAGCACCGCCGCGGCGTTTACGTGTACCTGAAGTACCTCGGGGGCGGGAAGGTCGTCTCCGAGGTCGAGCGCAACCTGCGCCTCTCCGACGGCGTGCTGAAGTACCAGACGGTGCTCGTGCGCAACGACGTCGAGGTCGAGGGCGTCACGATCGCCGACGAGGACGTGAAGTTCGAGCGCCTCGAGCTCACGCCGCTGGAGGACGACCGCGACGATTCGCGCGAGCGCCAGCTCGGCCTGATCGAGCCGGAGCGCCGCATCGACCGGAGCTCCGAGCAGGCCCCGGCGGGCGATCTCGACGATGCCGAAGAGGCTGAGGCGGAAGGCGCCGCCGACGAGGAGGAGAGCTGAGCTATGAACGGCCGCAACAGTGACATGGGCCGCAACGGCGGCGCTGACTACGACGATCGCGACTTCGGGCGCACGCCCGACCTGAACGCCGACGCCCCCGGGCGCCGCCGCACGGGCCGGAAGCGCGTCTGCCGCTACTGCGCGGACAAGGCGCTGGTCATCGACTACAAGGACCCGCAGGCGCTCAAGTACTTCATCTCGGAGCGCGGCAAGGTCGTCCCGCGCCGCATCAGCGGCAACTGCGCGCGCCACCAGCGCAAGGTGACCCTCTCGATCAAGCGCGCGCGCAACATCGCGCTCTTGCCGTTCACCGTCACGGCGTAGGAGGTCGATCATGGCAACCCACATCCATGTGGTCCTCACGGAGGACCTCCACAACGTCGGCAAGAGCGGCGAGCTCGTGAAGGTTCGCCCCGGCTTCGCGCGCAACTACCTCATCCCGCGCGGCCTCGCGGTGGGCGCCACCGCCGAGAACGTGTCCCGCATCGAGCACGAGAAGCGGGTCGCCGAGTCGCGCGCCGCCAAGACGCGCTCCGAGGCGGAGCAGCTCGCGTCCAAGCTCAACCAGGTCAAGCTCACGATCAGCCGCCCGGTCGGCGAGGGCGACAAGCTGTACGGCTCGGTCACGGCGCGCGACATCGAAGAGGCGCTCGCCGCGCAGGGCTTCAGCGTCGACCGGCGCCGCATCGAGACCGACGCGATCAAGTCGCTCGGCGCCCACCCCGTCGTGATCCGCCTCGCCCCGTCCATCACGGCGTCGGTCGAGGTCACGGTCGCCGCCAAGTAGCGCGGCGCCAGGGAGCGCGGCTCGACCCGCGCTCCCGCGGCGCTCCCGCGCTTCCCCTCCCCTCTCCAGCCGCCCCCGCGCGCCTCTTTCGGCCGCCCCCGCGCGCCTCCTTCGGCCGCGCCCCCGCGCCTCGTTCGGCCGCGCCCCCGCGCCTCGTTCGGCCGCGCCCCCGCGCCCCTTCAGCCGCGCTTCCGCCTCACCCACGCCCGCGCGACGTCGTGCCCCCGCGCCACCGCGCGCAGCATGAGCGCCCCGTCCCCCCACCGCGCTCGCTCCTCCCAGACGAGGCTCGCCAGCATCCCGGCGCAGAAGGCGTCGCCCGCGCCCGTCGGATCGTGCGGGCGCACCGGGCGCGGCGCGACGGCGCGCTCGCCCCCGGGGCCGAGCAGGAGCGTCTCCCGCGCGCCATCGGTGACGACCAGCGTCGCCTCGGGGCGGAGGCGCTCGCGGAGCGCGCGCGCCGTCGTCCCCAGCACGTCGAGATCGCCGGCGCTGCACTTCACGAGGTCCGCCTGCCCGAACAGGCGGAAGCAGCCACGCACGCCTGCGCCGGAAACCGGCGCGGCGCCGGCCTCCGCGCCGGGAACGGACGCGGCGCGCTCGGCGCGCGGCCACATCCGCGGGCGCGCGTTGACGTCGACCGCGACGGCGCACCCTTCGCGGCGAGCGCTCGCGGCCGCCCGCGCGAGCGCGCCGCTCGCCCCGCGCACCGGCGCGATCCCGGTGAAGTGCACGACCCGGGTCTGCCATCGTTCCGGCAGCGCTAGAGCGAGCGCCTGCGCCTCGCTCTCGCCCTGCCTGTACCCGGCGAAGCGCGCCTCGCCGCGCTCGATCGCCACGAGCATGAGGCCTGTGCGCGCCGCGCTCAGCGAGAGCCGTCCCACGTCGACGCCGGCCGCCGCGACCTCGTCCCTCAGCCCGCGCCCCATCGCGTCATCGCCCAGCGCGGCGCACAGCCCCGAGCGTATCCCGAGCCGGACGAGCGCCGTCGCGGTGTTCACCGCCCCGCCCCCCGGCACACGGCGCAGCAATTTCGCTTGCTCGAGCGGAATGCCTTCGGGCGCATAGAGATCCCACAGCGCTTCACCGACGCAGACCACCTCGGCGGGCTCAATCCTTGTATGGCGTGTTTTGTGATCCACAATGGCGGCTCCCCGCGATGGCTCACGCCGAGGCGCGAAGCGTCATCGCAGCTGAGTCAAGCGCGAAAAGAAATGGCGATGAGACCGGGGTTGCTCAATTTCCATACCTCGCCGGCGGCAGCGCCTCGCCGCGAGGCCCCACGGCAACGACCGCCGAGGAGGCCTCCGCGAAAGCGTCCGAGCGAGCCTTCGAGCCTGCGTCCGAGCAAGCCTCCGAAGATGCCTCCGATCATGGAAGAGCGCCCCCTCGACGTGGAACCTGCATTGGGATGCCGACCGCACGAACGCTCACTGCAATGCAAACAGAAACCCTTCTCAGGGCTGCCCATGTTCTGGTAGACGGAAACCGACCCTGCACCCGACGCCCCGGAGGAACGTTTCCCCTCCGGGGCGTCGCCCATTTCGGCACCTGTGGAAAAGCTCGGGGCGGGATGGGGGGAATCGGTGGGGAGGAGAAGCACGGATGATGAGAATGATGGAGCGCCGGGGCCAGCGGCCTCAGAGGATCGAGCCTCCCATCGTCGCCGGACGCGTGCCGCCGCACGACCTCGACGCCGAGGCGGCGGTGCTCTCCGCCATCCTGCTGCACCGCGACGCGCTCGATCGGGTGCTCGAGATCCTGAAGGCGGACCACTTCTACAGCGAGGCGAACAGCCGCGTCTATGAGGCCGCGCAGGAGCTCGCGGCCGCCGGCACGCCCATCGACATCGTCTCGGTCGCGTCGTGGCTGCGCGACCGGGAGCGCCTCGCCCAGGTGGGCGGCGCGGCGTACCTCGCCCAGCTCGCGGACGCGACGCCCGCGGTCGCGCACGTCGCGGCGCACGCGCGGGTCGTCTACGAGAAATGGCGCGTGCGGCAGCTCATCGCCACGTGCCAGCGCGTCGCGGCCGAGGGGTACGGCGACGTCGGGGTGGTGCAGGAGTTCATCGACGGCGCCGAGCAGGCGGTCTACCAGCTCGCGCGCACGCCCCAGGGGACGGCGACCCAGCCGATCGCCCAGGTGCTCAAGGCCGCGTTCGAGCAGATCACCGCCGCCGCCGAGCGCGGCGACCGGATCACCGGCATCTCGACAGGGTACGAGAAGCTCGACGCCAAGACGGCGGGCCTGCACGACGGCGACCTCTCGATCATCGCCGCCCGCCCCGGCATGGGCAAGACGTCGTTCGTCCTCAACCTCGCCGTGAACGTGGCGTCGCCGCGCACGGTGAGCTCCCCCGGGCCGGACCAGTCGGGGCACGGCGTCGAGCGGCACGACCCCGGCTTCGGCGCCGCCGTCTTCTCGCTCGAGATGCCCCGCGAGCAGCTCGCGACACGTATGGTCTGCAGCGAGGGGCGCGTCGACGTCGGCAAGCTCCGCCAGGGCTTCCTCCAGCCCGACGACTGGCGCCGCCTGACCGAGGCCGCCTCGTTCCTGTCCACGCTGCCCATCTGGATCGACGACACGCCGGCCATCACGCTCCTCGAGCTGCGCGCCAAGGTGCGGCGCATCCAGGCCGAGTACGACCGGCCGCCCAGCGACGGCAGCTCGGGGCGGCGCATCGGGCTCGTCGTCATCGACTACCTGCAGCTCATGAAGGGCCGGGACGGCGTGGCCAGCCGCGAGCAGGAGATCAGCGAGATCTCCCGCGGGCTCAAGCAGCTCGCGAAGGAGCTCAAGGTGGCGGTCATCGCGCTCTCCCAGCTGAACCGCGCCGTCGAGACACGGACCACCAAGGACAAGCGCCCTCAGCTGTCGGACCTCCGCGAGTCGGGCGCCATCGAGCAGGACGCCGACAACATCATCTTCATTTACCGCGACGAGTACTACAACCCGGAGACGACCAACCACAAAGGCATCGCCGAGATCATCGTCGCCAAGCAGCGCAACGGGCCGACGGGCAAGGTGCTCACGCGGTTCACCTCGTCGTGCACCCGGTTCGACAACCTCGCGCCCGGCGACTACCCGGAGATGGTCGACGACGAGTAGGCTGCGACGCACGACATGACCGCCTGGTACGTCCCTGCCCTCCTCGCCGCGCTCTGCATGGCCGGTCACTACCTGATGCTGCGCGCGGCGGCAGGCCGGATCGGAGACGTCCTTGGCGCGCTGTGCCTCGAGGGCACGGCGGCCGTCGGGATCCTCGTCTTCCTCCTCATCCGCCCTGGCGCGGAGACGCCTCCGACGGCCCAGGGGGTGCTCTGGGCCTGCGCCGCCGGCCTGTGCATCAGCGGCGTCGCGACGCTCACCTTCATGGCGCTCCGCATCGGCGGTCCGGTGACCGCGACGGGGCCGATCGTGTTCGCCGGCGGCATCGCGATCGCCGCGCTCTTCGCGCCGCTGCTCTTCGGCGAGGTGTTCACCGCGCGCCGCGCGCTCGGCGTCGGCCTGGGGCTCGCCGCCCTCTTCGTCCTCGCCACCGAGCGCTCCTGACCCAAGGCGCGCCGCGGCCGCGCATCGGAGTCGGAAGAGGATCGATGACCCGCTCGCCCGAGTGCCCCCGCACCCCCAGAAGCCCCGCGGGGCGCGCGGCGCGCCTCTTCGCGCTCGCGCTCGCTTCCGCGACCTGCGCGCCGCCCGTGCAGGGCGGCAGCGTCGTCGTGTCCTCCGGCGCTGTCGAGCGCCTCGGCATGCTCTGCCGGTGGGGCCGCGGCGGCGCGGAGCAGGGTGATCTCTGCCCGACGGACGGCGGCGCCGCGCGGCCGGCGCGCGTCCGGCGGATCGCGGGGCCCGCGGACGCGCTCTCCGGTCCGCTCGCGGCGGGGCGGCCCGGCGACTACGTGCTCGAGAACGACGAGATCGCCGTGGTCGTCGATCAGCCCGGCCCCGGGGCTGGCCTCGCCGAGAGCGGCGGCAACCTCGTCGACGCGGCGGACGCGCGGGCGCGCCGCGACGAGCTCGGGCAGATCGTCACGCGGCTCGGCGCGCCGCCGCGGCAGGTGATCTACCGCGACATCACGACGGGCGGCGGCGAGGACGGCGCCGCCTGGATCGAGGCGCGCGGCGAGGTGCGCAGGCGCGATCTCGCCGGCGGCGCGCTCTCCGTCACCACCCGCTACACGCTCCGGCCGCGCGACCGGGCGGTCATGATCACGACGTCGCTCCGGAACGACGGCGACCGCCCGGTCGAGGCGCTCGACCTCGGCGACGTCGTCCACTGGGGCGCGGCGGAGCACGTCGCGCCCGGCATGGCGCCGGGGCTCCGCGGCGAGCACGAGGCGCCGTACCTGGCCGGCGTCGGGGCCGGCGTCGCGTACGCGCTCGCCCCGGTGGATGGCGCCGCGGTCCGCGCGCGGAGCGGCGAAGGCTTCAGCGACGTGACGTTCGCTCGGCAGGCCGCGCTGCCGCCCGGCGGGCGCGCCGCGTACCAGCGGATCCTCGCGATCGCGCCGCGCGGCGACGCGCTCGCCGTCGCGACGGAGCTCTTCTTTCTCGGCGGCGGCGCGCCCGGCGGCGTCGCGCTCGAGCTCGTGGACGGCCGCGGCGCGCCGCTCCCGCCCCTCGCCGGCAAGGCGACGTTGACGCCGATCGCCGAGGCCGAGGACGGCGCCGCGCCGCCCGCCGCCGCGCTCGATCTGTGGCTGCGAACCAGCGATGGCGCGCCGCTCGCCGCCGAGGCGCCGCCCGGCCTCTACCTCGTCGGCTTCGAAGGGAGCGGCCGCCGCGCGCTGGGGGGCGCGCGGATCCGGATCCGCGCTGGCGAGATCGCCCCCGTGCGGCTCACGCTCTCCGGCGCCGGCCGGCTCTACCTCGGGGTGCACGAGGGCGGCGCCTCCGCGCCCGCCGCGGACCCCGATCCCCTCGGTCCGCTCGCGCCGGCGAAGGTCAGCCTCTTCGACGCCGCGACCGGCAAGGCCCTCTCGCCGCCCCGGCTCGCGCTCCTGGGCGAGCTCGATGTCTCCCTTCCCCCTGGGCGAGTCCGGGTCGTCGCCTCGCGCGGGCCCGAGTATGCGCTCGCCGAGGCGACGGTCGACATCGCGGACGGCGGAACGTCGCGGCTCGATCTCACGCTGGAGCGGGTGGTCGACACGTCGGGCTACATCGCCTGCGACCTCCGGCAGCACACGGCGCGGAGCGCCGACGCGGGCGTCTCCTCGGCCGCGCGGCTCGTCTGGAACGCGGCGGAAGGCGTGGAGTGCGCGGTGGCGAGCGAGCACAACCTCGCCTCGGACCTCCAGCGGGACGTCGCCGCGCTGCGCCTCGAGGCGCGGCTGCGCATGCTCCCGGGCGTGGAGCTCACGAGCGGCCGGAGCGGCGCCGGGCTCGGGAGCCTCGGCGTGTTCCCGCTCGGCGGGGAGGCGGCCGCGCCCCGCGAGGGCGCGCTGCGGTGGGTCGACGAGACCGCGAGCGAGATCCTCCGCGAGGTGCGCGCGCTGCCCGGCGAGCGCGTCGTCCAGGTGAGCCGGCAGCACGGCGGCGGCTCACCGCTGCACGGATCCGGGGCGCCGCAGGCCGCGCCGGATCAGGGCCCGAGCCTGCTCGCGCAGATCGTCGGGGACGGCGCTGGCGCCGACGCCGTCGAGGTCTGGACCGGGCGTGACGCGGCCGCGCGGGACCGCGCGCTCGAGGATCTCTGGGTGTTGCTCCGCGCGTCCCGCCCGGTCACGCCGACAGCGACCAGCGACAGCCACGGGCTGCACGGCGCGGAGGCGGGTACCCCGCGCACCTACGTCGCCGTGGCCGACGATGATCCGGGCCGGCTCGACGTGGCCGATCTCGTCGCGGGCTTGCGGCGCCGTCGCGACGTCGTGATCACGAACGGCCCGTTCGTGACGATGCGCCTCGGCGACACCCGCCAGGGCGGCGTCGCCTCGGTGCGGCGCGGGTCCCGCGGCGGGCCGCTGTCGCTCTCGATCCGCGTCGAGCGCGCCCCGTGGGTCGACGCGCGCGAGCTCCACGTGCTCGTCGGCGGCGTCTCGAGCGGCGCGCCGATCCCGCTGGAGGGCGCGCGCACGACGCCCGCGGGCGCGCTCCTCGACGAGATCGCGATCCCCATCGTCCTCGGGGCCGGCGGCGGGCGACGACCGCCGCGGCCCGACGCCCGCGCCGGCGCGGCGCGCGGCGACCGCGGGTCCGGGCAGAGCGCGCGCGGCGCGATCTCCGTCGCCGAGGACACCTTCGTCGTCGCGATCGTCCGGGGGCGTCGCCCGCTCGAGCCGGTGCTCGCGGGGGACCCGGGCGAGATCCTGCCGTTCGCGATGACGGCGCCGCTCTGGATCGACGCCGACGGCGACGGCCGCTCCCTCGGCCGCGCCGCGGCGCCGTGAGCGCGGCGAGCTCCGTGGCGCGCCGGGCACGGCAGCGCAGCCCCGCGGGAAGGAGGGCAGCACGCGTTGCTGCGAGCCGGCCGGCAGCTGACCTCGCGCGGCGCTCGCCGGGGTCGGCTCAGCTCACGAGCTCGCCGCCCCTCGCGCCGCCTCCTGTCCCTCTTCTTCACCCACCGCCGGTTCCTCCGTCTCCCGCCCGCTCGACCCCTGGCCCGCGGGCGCCCCGCCGTACCGCTTGCCGGCCCGCTCCGAGGCCTTCAGCACGGGCCCGCGGATCGTCTCGATCGCCTCGATGGGCGCGTCGGAGAGCTCCAGGTTGGAGAGCACCGCGGACACGACCCGGAACCACTGGCTGCGCGCCGCCGCGATCGTCGCCTTGGTCACCGGCGCCGTCTTCTCCTTCGCGGCGAGCTCGTCCCGCCGGTGCTCGATCGCCTCGAGCTCCTTGCCCGTCGTAATCCACCGCTGCGCCGTGTGGAGCAGCGTCGTCTTCCCGGGCGCCGGGATCCCCTTCAGGAACTCGCCGATCGACGGCTCCTCGTCGAGGAGCCGGGCGACACGCGCGGTGTTGCCCGCCTCCGCGGTCGGCGAGGCCTTGATGATGGTGAGCCCCTTCGGGAACAGCTTCGGCTGCACCTGGTCGCAGGTCGCGGCGCGCTCCCTGTCCGGAGGGTCCTCTCCGAGGCAGTGCTCGCGGTGCGCGTCGATGCCCCAGCAGACGGCCTTGGCGAGGTGATCGTGGCGCTCGTCGATCCGCGCGAGCTCATCGTTCAAGGCGTTCATCTCGCCCGACGGCCCCGCCTTGGTCGGGCGCACCGCGAGCACGGCGTCGTGGGCCGCGACCGCCTTCGGGTGCAGGCCGGCGATCTCGGGGATCGAGAGGAACAGCCGCTTCCGCTGCGCGTTCTCGACCCACGGGGACACGAGCGCGACCATCTCTTCGATCATCAGGTGCTTCAACATCGCGTAAGACCTCCTTGACCGGGGTACAGCGTCCGGCCAGGAGATCGCGGAGCTGCAGAGCCCGTCAAGCGACCCGCCGGTTCGCGACGGCGCAGGACCGACCCGGCCGGTCAAAAAGATGCTGTCCCGGAGGTCACGACCAGCGCTGGCGCTCGTCGCGAGGCCGCGGACAGGTCGCGATCGAGCGCGGAGGATCTTTTCGGCCCGGGAACAGGTCCCGATCGAAAGAAATGGATCTTTTCATACAAACGGCGTGGTCTCGACCAGGCCATCGGCTCAAGAGGAGCCTCGCGATGGGTCGAGACCACGCGGGGGGCCTCCGAACGAGCGGCCGGAGGGGTCGAGACGCCTCGGCAGCACACCGGTTGATCCAATGAGCAGCGCGTACCTGGTACGCCGACCGGCTCGCGGAGCGCGGCGACGAAGCGGGCGATGCTCCTTGCCTCGGTGATCATGGTGACGAGCTTCATCCAGCCTTTGCACGCCGGGCACTCGAGCACGTCGACGGCAGAGGTGCAGCGAAACAGCTCGGCGCGGTTTGTCGAAGGCGCGATACCCGCTGCGCTTCGGCACGCCCGAGATGGTCGACGAGCGAAGGTCTGGGACGTTCGACCTGCTCAGGCGCTCCGCCTGGCGTCCATAGCCGGGGACTTGTGGATGGAGTAGTGTGCACATCGCCCGAGGATCGGGCGCTCACGAGGAGCTCGCATGGCCATCCGCCGCAACTTCGACATCCGGAACCTCGTTCGCGAGCTCGCCGAGAACAAGGTGAGCGCGCTGGAGATCCTTCGCGAAGCGCTCTCGAACGCGAAAGATCACGGCGCGGAGCGGGTCTGGGTGAAGACGGCCAAGGACCAGCGCAACGAGGTGACGGTCACCATCGCCGACGACGGCGAGGGCATGGACAGAGAGCGCCTGGAGGCGTTCTGGGGCGTTGGAGCGTCGGCGAAACCGACGTCGACGCAGCCGATCGGGTACAAAGGGCATGGAACCAAGCTCTTCTTCGACTGCCGACGGCTCTCGGTCGCCACTCGCACCAGCCCTTCCGATGCCTGGTGCGCAACCACGCTCGACATGCCATTCGAGAGGGCCGAAGCTGATATTCCCGAGCACGCGCTGGGGCCCGAAGATCTCCTTTACCAGGAGATCGAGGAGATCGGGCTCCAGGAGGCGACCGGCACGATCATCCTCATCGAGCAAGTTCGTTTCGAGGATCGGGCCGAGCTGCTCAACCGGACGAGGGTGGAATCCTACTGTGACTGGTTCACCGCCGTGGGAGACATCCGCTCCGGGCTCTACGATAGGCGAGTTGATTTCCACCGGGCTATCGCGACGCAGGATCCGATGCTCGACGACCTGCGGCCGCAGGACAGCGAGATCCGTCCGATCGAGGTCCGACTCCGGACCAACGGGGAAAAGGCATACTATCCCATCGGCCTGGGACCGACGAACCGGGACAAGGAGTTCTTGCTGGCCTGGAAGGACGACATCGACGAGTTCAGGAGCCAGCCCGGGCTGCTCGCCTATGGCCACCGCTTCGCAGACACCTACGAGAGCACCGTCGGCGCGACCCGGGTGCGCGACGACACGAGCGCCATCCGGCTCACCTCGCCCGCCAACTGGACGACCGAGGACGGGATCGCCATCGTGGCGCGCGTCGAGGGGCATCGCCGCCAGCTCCAGACCTATATGGAGGCGATGTGGTCGGGGCATCCCGGCATCTACGGCTTCGAGCAGCGCTTCGGCCTCTGGCTGTGCCGAGACTTCATCCCCATCACCCAGCGGAACGATCTGCTGCGCAAGGCGCTCGATCGAGCCGCGTCCTCCAGGCTACGGTTCGAGATCACCAACCTGCGAAATTGGAAGGTGTTCATCAACCACCAGAGCTTCCGCCTGACCGCCAACCGGAACGACGTCTCCAACAAGGCGAGCCTCGAGGCGAAGATCGAGGATGCGCTCGTGGCCGTGCTCGAGCAGGCGCTGCGGCAGGCGAGCTTCCGGGAGTGGGTGGAGCGACTGAAGAGCGCGACCCTCGAGCGGCGCAAGGACCGAGAGATCGCCCAGATGGCGAAGCGGCTCGACGATGTGGAGCAATGGATCGGCCTGAGCTCGAAGAAGGATGGCATCGATCCGATGGAGGTCAGAGGGCTGCCCGAGCTCGGCGAGGATCACTCCCTCCTCCTCAAGGCTCCACGCTCGGAGCAGGAGCTCTTCTATGTGTACGGGCTGATCTCCGGGCGCTTCGAGATGCCGATCCACATCATCGAGTACGACGCGACAGAGGGCGTCGACGCGATCGGCAAGCTCAGGGAGCCGAGGCTGCTGAGCGACAAGAAAGCGCATGTCCGGGTGGAGTTCAAGCTGGACGTATCAGCGAACAACCCCATACATCACTTCTTCGAAGCGATCGACGTCATCATCTGCTGGTCGGTCGGACGGGTCGGAGACATCTACGAGGAGAGCTCCGCAGGGATCGGCAGGCTACGGAAGCGGGCAAAGAGCGCGCTCGTGCCCCCGCTCGACACGCATGAGATTGTCCATGAGGTGAACGGACGAGAGCGAGTGATTCCGATTCTGGAGCTCTCGTCGCTCTTCCCGCCGACAGCAGGGCGCCGGAAGCGCGCCTGAGGCGTGCGAGACCGACGCGACGCTGACCGTGGGTTACGACTGGCTGGCCGGCGTCCCCGAGCTGGTGAAGAAGCTCATCGCCGCCGCGAGCACGGTCCCGGCGGCCGGCCGCACGGCCGAGCCGTGAGCGCGACGGCGCCCGCACCGCGCGCCCAGCGGCCTGCACAGCGCGCGTCGGTTTTCGTTTGCCTCCCGCGCGCCCGGGCAACATGGACCGCGGCGCATGCGAACCGAGCGGCTCGCCGCTGACGCGGCATCCATCGCACGGGCCGCCGAGATCCTCCGCCGCGGGGGGCTCGTCGCCTTCCCCACGGAGACCGTGTACGGCCTCGGCGCGCGCGCCGACGACGCGCGCGCGGCGCGGGGCATCTTCGAGGCGAAGGGGAGGCCGCCCGGCAACCCGCTGATCGTCCACGTCCCCGATGTCGCGTCCGCCCGCGCCCTCGCGGACGGCTGGCCGCCGGACGCGGAGCGGCTCGCACAGGCCATGTGGCCGGGGCCCCTCACCCTGATCGTCGCGCGCCGGCCCGACCGCGTCGCCGACGTGGTCGCCGCCGGCGGGCCGACGGTCGCGATCCGCGTCCCCGTCCACCCGGTCGCGCGCGCCCTGCTCGACGCGGTCGGGCTGCCGATCGCCGCGCCGAGCGCCAACCGCTCCACCGAGATCTCGCCGACCACCGCCGAGCACGTCGAGAAGAGCCTCGGCGGTCGCATCGACGCGATCCTCGACGGCGGGCCGACCGCCGTCGGCATCGAGTCCACCATCGTCGACGTCACGCGCTCGCCGGCGCGGGTGCTCCGCCCGGGGCACGTCACGGCCGAGGCCATCGCCGCGCTCGTGCCGCTCGCGCCGCTCCAGATGACCGCCGGGCTGATCACCGCCCCGGCCGAGCGCGCCCCGTCCCCGGGGACCCACGCGCGCCATTACGCCCCCCGCGCGCAGGTCGCGCTGGTCCCCGCGCAGGCCGTCCGCGGCGAGCTCGCTCGCGCCGCGCAGGCCGGGTCGCGCGCCGGCGCCGTCGAGCACGGCCGCCGAACCGCGACCGGGCCGCACGCCGAGCTCCTCCCCGGCGATCCCGCCGGCTATGCCGCGGCGCTCTACGCCGCGCTGCACCGGCTCGAGGACGCCGGCTGCGACGTGATCGTCATCGCCGCCGTGCCCGAGGATCCCGCGTGGGACGCGGTGCGCGACAGGCTGACGCGCGCCTCCGCGGCGCCCTGAACGAGCGCCAGCACGCTCAGGGCACGAAGCCCGCCCATCGGGTCACCAACGTCAACGTGGACGTGAACATGGTCGTGAACGTTTACGTGGTCGTCTGAGGATTGATCACATTTCCCCCTTAGTTTTCGCGGTGTTGGCAACGGCGGCGTTCCAGCCCGTCTCCAGCATGAGCAAGGTCTGCATTCCGCGCGCAAGCGTCAGCCAGCCGGGGGCGCCGTTGCGCTTGAGGTGTCCACCAAGACCGGCAACGGCGTAGAGCGCATCGACTACGGTCGCCCCCTGAGCCGGCAACTTCTTGGGCTGGTGCTGGTGCAGCAGCTTCAGCTGCGTCGGGTTCAGGGCTCGTTCCGCGGGCGCGTTGGGCTCAAGGCGTGACAGAGAGCGCAGCAGCAGCATCTGCCACGCGATCGGGGCGAACAGCGCCAGCGCGTTGGTCAGGCTCCGGAAGCTCTCGAGCTGGCGCGTCTCGAGGGCGCAGCCGGTCTTCAGGGCCTTGAAGAACTCCTCGATGAGCCACCGTGCCCGGTAATGGTCGACGATCGCTGCGATCTGGTCGGGCGTGTCGATGGGCTCGTTGGTCGCCAGCACCCATGCGACCGGCTCCTCGCCCGCTGGCGTGTCGATCTCCTGTACCAGCACGACGTTGACCGCGAGCTCTTCGGCCAGCTCGGGCAGGTAGTACGGACGGCGCAGCGCCAGGCGCCGGGCGCCGACGCCCAGCGTGGCGCTCCGCTCCGAGCGCTCGGGGTGCGCGCGCTTGCTCGCCGGGACAGGGCCGGCGCGGCGTTGGGTGAGCACGACCTCGCGACTGAGCTGGATCGGCAGCTCGACCAGCGCCTCGCTCAGCCGTAGCCGTGCGCTGTCGTCGAGCGTTTCTTCCTCGTCCTCGGCCAGCTCCGACACGTTTCGATCGCGCGCTATGCGCACGACGAAGCGGTGGCCCTGCTCGACCATGGCGCACAGAAGCGGGTAGGCGTCGGCCTCGCGGTCCATGATGTGCAGCAGCGACGTGCGGTCGCCCACGGCCTGCTCGGCCGCTTCTACCTGCCGCAGCCAGCGCGTCGACTCCTTGTCGGTCACGCGCGCATAGTCGCTGCCGGTCCTGTTCTTCTTGCGTGAGCTCTTGGAGAGGGTGGAGGCTTTGCGGGCCCAGCAGGCAAGGCCCAGCACTCCGAGCGGCTGGTTGATCGCGTCGGTGGCCACGGCGAGCGTTGCGTGCGCCAAAAAGCCCTGCGTGTCCTTGCCGTTGAGCGGACCGAGCCCCTTGCGTGCTCCGTCGCCGTCGAAGGCGACCGCGGTGGTGTCATGCACCGCGCGAACCGTGCCGTGACCGGCCATCCGCTCGAGGGTCTGCTGGCTGTGGGCTTGCACCAGCGCACCATACGACACGCGCTTGTTGCCAAGGAGCCGGTAGAAGCCCTCCAGCTCGGCCTCGGTCTTCAGCGAGTCCGGGAAGCTCTCGCCCGGCGCGACGCTCAGCCGTGCCACCACAGCCCGGACCCGCTGATGCAGGCGCGCATCGCCCAGCTGCACCGTCTCGAACTCGCGCACGATCGACGGCATCGCTTCCGGCACATCGGGATTTCCCATGACATTTCAGACGCTTGGCGGGTCCGAAACGGATCAAGAAATGTGCGGGATCCTCAGACGTGGTCGTGGTCGTTCACGGCCGATCGTTGACGACCACGACCACGACCACGACCACGACCACGTAAACGTTCGGATGCAGGAGAACGCGGCGCGAAGCTTGGTTGACGCCCAAGGTTCGCCCCGGCGGGTGTGTTTTCATCCCCCAAGCTGGCGGTTTGTGGCAAATCAGGGTCGCCCGCCCGCTGGGTGAGCTACCTTCCTCGCTCGACCCGCGCCCCCTCATCGATCCCATGCCGGCAACGTCCCGCGCCGCCGTCCTCAGCCTCGCGACCGCCCTCGGCCTCGCTACATCGCTCGTCGCCGCCCCCCAGCGCGCCGGCGCCAGCCTGCTCGACGAGCCGCCGAAGCGCGCAAGCTTCAACCTGAACGAGACGGTCGCGCCGGAGCTGCCGCTCCTCCGCGCCTTCCACAACGCCGCCGTCGAGCGCCCCGGACCGTTCCGGCTCTACCTGAGCAGCGCCTACGGGAAATGGCGGCAGCAGCCATGGTGGCAGCTCGCCTGGGGCGGCGCGCGGCCGGACGCGCTCGGCGAGCACGCGCTCGCCTCCCCCGCCCTCGGCTCCACGGCGTTCGCGAGCGCCTGGTCCCCCTTCACCCCCTTCGAGCCGCCCGGCACCCTCCACCTCGATCCGGCCGCGCCGGCGTGGTTCCGCCAGCTCGATCCGATCCTCGGCCCGCCGGTGCTCGCGACAACGGGGCCGAGCCTCTCGTCGAACGGCTTCGATCTGCTCTGGGATCCGCCGAAGAAGCAGCCGATCGACTGGCGTTGCCGCAGAGGCCCGGTCCAGTTCGCCCGGTACGGCGGCCAGCACGACGCCTTCGAGCTGGTGCGCTGCGACGGCTCCGTCGCGCCCGGCGCGCTGGATCGGCTGTCGATCATGGCCCGTCCGCCCGACGCGCCCGACCCGGGCGCAGAGCTCCCCGACGAGCCCGACGCCGACACATGGCAGCGGGCGCTCGAGTGGGTGCCCCAGGTCCGCCTCGTCCACCCGCGCCTGCTCTGGCTGCTCCAGCAGATCGCCGACGCCTTCCCGCGCCGCGGGCTCTACATCTTCAGCGGGTACAGGCCGCGGGCGCCGACGACGCGCGACGCGCCGGCCGCGCGCAAGCCGAGCTCCGGCACCCACCACAGCCAGCACGCCGAGGGGCGCGCCATGGACATCCTCGTGAGGGGCGTCCCGAACACCGCGCTGTTTCAGTTCTGCCGCACGCTCGACGACGTGGGCTGCGGGTTCTACCCGAACAGCAAGTTCGTCCATGTCGACGTGCGCCGCCCGGGCGCCGGGCGCGTCTTCTGGATCGACATCTCCGGCCCCGGCGAGCCGTCGGAATACGTCGACTCCTGGCCCGGCGTCGTCGAGAGCGGCGGGCTCTCCTGGGGAAGCGCGCAGGGCGCGCGCTCCGGCGGGGCCACGCCTCGCTGACGTCGCCTCCCCGCGGTCGCCCTCGCACCTCGCACGTCCACCGGCGCGACCGGCTGCTCCGCCGCGCGCTCTCGTTCCGGATGCGCGCTCCCGTTCCGGATGATGCGGCGCGCCTCGGGGCGCGGTGACTTGCCTCCCCGAGATCGGTGTTAAGCTTGGCGTCTTCCCCCTGGGCGCGCGACGCGAGACGGGGGCGGAGCTCGGCGAGCCGAGATCTGTCCCCCGCACCTCCGGCGGCCAAGGCCGCCCCGCGGTCGCCCTGGAGAAAAAGGGTGCGAAATGGGCGAGTTGCGGACAGGGATGGTTGAGAAGATCGCGGCGATGCAGGACTTCGCGCTCTACCGCGATCTCGCGTGGGAGGGCACGTTCGAAGAGTACCTCCAGATCGTGCGCCAGAACCCGCAGGTGACGCGCAACGCGTTCCAGCGGGCGTACGACATGATCATCCGCTACGGCATCGAGGAGTACACGGACAACAAGAAGAAGCTCATCCGGTACAACTTCTTCAAGGACGAGATGCACGGCGGCGCCGACGCCGTGTACGGGCTCGACATCCCGCTCATGCGGCTCGTCCACGTGCTCCGGGCGGCCTCCGAGGGGTACGGCCCGGAGAAGCGCGTCATCCTGCTGCACGGCCCGGTCGGCTCGTCGAAGTCGACGATCGCCCGGCTCCTCAAGAAGGGCATCGAGCACTACTCGACGACCCCCGACGGCGCGCTCTACACGTTCGACTGGGTGAACCTCGACGACGTCGGCATGGCCGGGACGGAGAGCGCCCGCTTCAAGTGCCCGATGCACGAGGAGCCGCTGCGCCTCGTCCCGCCGGCGTGGCGCGACCGCGCGTTCCGCGAGCTCGGCCTCTCGAGCGCGCAGCACCACGTCCGCACCGAGGGCGACCTCGACCCCGCGTGCCGCTTCATCTTCAACCGCCTGATGGACAAGTACGGCGGCGACTGGTCGAAGGTGATGCAGCACGTGCGCGTGCGCCGCCTCGTGCTCAGCGAGAAGGACCGCGTCGGCATCGGCACCTTCCAGCCGAAGGACGAGAAGAACCAGGACTCGACCGAGCTCACCGGCGACATCAACTACCGCAAGATCGCCGAGTACGGCTCGGACTCGGACCCGCGCGCCTTCAACTTCGACGGCGAGTTCAACATCGCGAACCGCGGCATCGTCGAGTTCATCGAGGTGCTGAAGCTCGACGTCGCGTTCCTCTACGACCTGCTCGGCGCGTCGCAGGAGCACAAGATCAAGCCGAAGAAGTTCGCCCAGACGGACGTCGACGAGGTCATCATCGGCCACACCAACGAGGCCGAGTACAAGAAGCTCCTGAACAACGAGTTCATGGAGGCCCTCCGCGACCGCACGATCAAGATCGACATCCCGTACATCACGAAGGTGTCGGAGGAGATCCGGATCTACGAGAAGGACTTCAACAAGGAGAAGATCCGCGGCAAGCACATCGCCCCGCACACGCTCGAGGTCGCCGCGATGTGGGCCGCGCTCACCCGGCTCGAGGACCCGAAGAAGCACAACCTGTCGCTCGTCCAGAAGATGAAGCTCTACGACGGCAAGGTCCTGCCCGGCTACACGCAGGACACCGTGAAGGAGCTCCGCAAGGAGGCGTCGCGCGAGGGCATGGAGGGCATCAGCCCCCGCTACGTGCAGGACAAGATCTCGAACGCGCTCGTCAACGACCTCGGCGAGGGGACGATCAACCCCTTCATGGTCATGAGCGAGCTCGAGAAGGGCCTCCGGCACCACTCGCTCATCACGAACGACGAGCAGCGCAAGCGCTACACCGAGTGCATCGGCATGGTGAAGCGCGAGTACGAGGAGATCGTCAAGAACGAGGTGCAGCGGGCGATCAGCGCCGACGAGGACGCGATCCAGAAGCTCGCGGCGAACTACATCGACTCGATCAAGGCCTACACCCTGAAGGAGAAGGTGAAGGACCGCTTCACCCGCGAGGACGTCGAGCCCGACGAGCGGCTGATGCGCTCGATCGAGGAGAAGATCGACATCCCCGAGAACCGCAAGGACGACTTCCGCCGCGAGATCATGAACTACATCGGCGCGCTCGCGGTCGACGGCAAGAAGTTCGAGTGGCACACGAACGACCGGCTGCGCCGCGCCCTCGAGCTCAAGCTGTTCGAGGATCAGAAGGACGCGATCAAGCTCCAGACCCTCGTGTCGAGCGTCATCGACAAGGAGACGCAGGAGAAGATCGACATCATCAAGACCCGGATGATCAAGTACTTCGGGTACAACGAGGTCTCGGCGCGCGACGTGCTCGACTACGTCGCCAGCATCTACGCGCGCGGCGACACGAAGTGACCCGTCGCGGGGGCGCGGCGGCGCTTCTGCAGCGCGCGCCGCGCCGCTCGCCCTCGCCCTACAAGCTCAGCCTTCGCGCCTGACCTTCGCGAGCTCGCGCTCCCCGTCCCGCCGGAGCTTCGCGATCTCGCGCTCGAGCGTCGCTACCTCGCGCTCCAGCGAGGCCACCGTGCGCTTGAGGTCGCGGACCTCCTCGACAGACGCGAGGCCCATCGCCTTGGCGAACGTCTCCTTCTGCTCCGCGGTGAACGAGGAGACCCGGCCGGGCACGCTCATCGCCGTCATGAACAGCCGCATGAACCGCTCGTCCTGCATCAGCTTCGCCACGTTCGGGTTCGCGGCGAGCCTCATGCCCTCGGTGACCAGTCTGTCCTTCAGCGCCATGCGGGCAGCGTAGCCGACTTTGGCGCGGGCGCGTCAGCCCACCTCGACCAGCACCGCGGTGATGTTGTCCCGCCCCCCGCGCCGGTTCGCGAGGTCGATGAAGAGGTCGACCGCCACGTCGCCGCCCTTCGAGGCGATGCTCGCGACCTCCTCCTCGGCGTGGAGGTACCCGTGCAGCCCGTCGGAGCAGAGCAGGTAGCGATCGCCCTCCTCCACGGCGACGATCGAGGTGTCGACCTCGACGTAGTCCCGGTTGCCGACCGCGCGCGTGATCACGTTGCGGTGGGGCGAGCTCTTGGCCTCGTCCACGGAGATGAGGCCGTTCTTGATCTGCCACGCGATCAGCGTGTGATCCTCGGTCATCTGCACCGCGGTCCCGTTGCGGACCTGGTAGATGCGGCTGTCGCCCACCTGGCCGGTCACGAGCGCGCCGCCGACGATGAGCGCCGCGCTGATCGTCGTGCCCATGCCGCTCTTGTCGCGATCGAGCTCGGCGATCGCGAAGACCATGTACGTCGCCGCCTGGATCGCGCCCTCGAGGATGCGCAGCACGGCGCGCGCCTTGGGCTGCGTCAGCGGCTCGTTCGGATCGCCGATGGCGGGCAGGCCCCGCTTCACCATGCCGTAGATCGTCTCGACCGCCTCGGCGCTCGCGACCTCGCCGGCCGCGTGCCCGCCCATGCCGTCCGCGACGATGTAGAGGCGCAGCTCGTCGTCCCGGAAGAACGCATCCTCATTGGCGCGCCGGTGGCGCCCGACATCGGTGCGGCCAAATGATTGGATCCTCATCGAGCTTGCCCGGTCCTTCGCTCGCCGTCCCGTGAGGAAATCCCCGAGGCGCCGGCGCGACTGTCGCACGATAAACTTCTTGGGCGGGGCCTGTCGAGTGGGCGGAGGCTCGGTTAGGATGGGCGAGCCAGCCATGGCACGAAGCTTCTCCGCGACCTGTGGGCCGGACGGCCTTCTCCAGCACCTGGCGGACCTGCGCAGCGCGGTCCCGTCGCCGTCGGGCGGGGTCGTCTTCGTCTCCGGACAGCTCGCCCAGCGCGCCTCGGGCATCGCCGAGCTCGTCCGCGGCGCCTGGCGCGGCGTCCCCGCCTGCGTCGTGCCGGCAGCGGGCGTGCTCAGCGAGCGCGGCGAGATCGAGGGGGACACCGGCGCGAGCGGCGTGCTGTGGTCCGGCGGGCAGGTCACCCCCTTCGCGCTGCCGGAGCGCGCCGAGGAGCCGAGCCGCCTCCTGCGCGAGGCGCTCGCCCGCACCGTCGGCCAGCGCTCCGCGACGGCCATCCTCTTCGCCCGGCCCGGGGCGTTCGCGCCCGAGCGGCTCGAGGCGCTCGCCTTGTCCGCGCCGAACGCGTGCCTCTTCGGCGCCGGGACGGCCTCCGGCTCCGCCATCGGCGTGACGTCGCAGGGCGAGCTCATCGAGGGCCCGGCGACGGGCCTCGCCATCACCGGGTTCGCCCCGCCGCTCGTCGACGCCTCGCCCGCCGCCAGGCTGCTCTCCGGCTTCCACCGCATCGACGAGGCGAGCGGCGGCGTCGTGCTCCGCGCCGGCGGGCGGCCGGCGCTCGACCTGCTCTCCGCCGCGACCGCCACGCTCGGCGAGCCGCCCAGCGCGCAGCAGCTCATCCTCGCCGCGCTGGCCGACCCGCCGCTCGATCCACCGGGCGCGCCGGGCGCCGACCGCGGCGACGCCGAGGCGGAGGCGCCGGATTCCGTGCGTTACGTGCTGCGGCCGGTCCGCGGCATCGATCCGTCGCGGCGGGGGCTCCTGCTCGGCGACGAAGCGAGGCCCGGCGCGCGCCTCGCCTTCGCGGTGCGCGACGCCGCCATCGGCCGCGCCGGGCTCGAGGGGATCGCCCGGCAGGTGTCCCGGAGCGCGCTCGGGTCGGCCCCCCGCTTCGCGCTCTACCTGACCTGCGCCGGGCGCGGCCAGGGCCTGTACGGGACGCTCGACGTCGAGGCGCGCATCCTGCGCCAGCGCTTCGCCGACCTCCCGATCGCCGGCATGCACTCGAGCTTCGAGATCGCCCCCTGGGCCCGGGGCCAGGCAAGGCTCGCCCTCTACACCGGCGTGCTCGCGCTCTTCCGCGCGCCGAGCTGAGCGCTTCTTCCCGCGCCGAGCCGAGCCGAGCGCTCTTCCGCGCGCCGAGCCGAGCCGAGCGCTCTTCCGCGCGCCGAGCCGAGCGCCTCGCCTCAGCGCTCGCGGTAGACCGCGACCACCGCGGAGGCCCGCCGCTGCACCGCCGCGTGGACGGCCGCATACCGCGGCTCGTCGCGCAGGGGCTCGAGGACGGGACAGCGCTCGAGCCAGATCAGGTCGAACAGGCCGTCGGCCAGCGAGAGCTCGAGCGCGTCCAGCGCGAGCTCTCGCTTGCCGAGGAAGGCCGCGAACTCCGCCTGGAGCTGCCGGATGAACGATGTGCGCCGCAGCGCCGTGACGGGCGGGCGCTCCCCCTCGACCTGCACGGGCCGGACGTCCGAGAGCCGCCCCTCCATGAGGTCATCGATCACCTGCGCGAACGGCGTGGGGAGGTCCGGGAAGGCCTCGCTCACCCGCCTCTGAGAGAGCTTCTCGACCACCTCCGGGTCGCGCTGCCAGAGCACGCGGCGCATCCGCAGGACGGTGTAGCCCGATCCGCTCCCCACCATCGGATGCGCCTGGATCATGTCGTCGGCCTCCGACCACCTGTCCAGCAGCGTGTACGCGCGCGCCAGCGCCTGCGCCGCCAGCACCACCTCGGGATCGCGCGCCAGCGCGGACCGCGCGCGCCGCGCGCCCTCCTCGAAGGCGCCGCACTCGAGCAGGATGTGGCCGATGAGGCCCTCCGCCTCGGCGTTGCCCGAGCGGCACGCGAGCGCCGCCTTGAGCTCCCGCATCGCGCCGACCACGTCGAGGCGCTGGAACCGCACCGACGCCATCGCGAGCCGCGCGTCCGGCAGCCCGGGCGCCGCGGCGACGGCGCGCGACGCCGCCTCCGTGGCCAGCTCCCCGCCGCGGTCCGTGAAGAACCAGAAGCGGGAGCGCGCGAGCGCGTAGGCCGACAGGATCATCGGATCCTCGGGCGCGCGCGAGAGCGCCTGCTCGAACAGCGCGATCGCCCGCTCCTGGTGCTCCGGCCAGAACCTGCGGTACTCGTGGCGCCCGCGCAGGAACAGGTCGAGCGCGACGGGATCGCTCGGCGACGTGCGGCTCGGCGCGGCCCCGTCGAGCGTCAGCGCCCCCGCGACCGCCTCGGCCACCTCGTCGTTGATCCGCAGCACCTCCGCCTCGGGGCGATCGAAGCGCTTCGCCCACAGCTGGAACCCGTCGGCGACGCTGATGAGCCGCGCGCTGATCCGCACCGTGCCGTCGCGCCGCCGCACCGAGCCCCCGACGACCACCTGCACCCCGAGCTCACGCCCGACCTCGCGCGGATCGAGCTCGGAGGACGGGCGCCGCCCGAGCGCCCCGCGCGGCCTCACCCGGAGGCCCGGCGTCATGGAGAGCGTGTCGACGAGATCGTCCGTCAGCTCCTCGGCCAGGTACGCGTCCGACGCAGGTCCCTGGTTCGCGAACGGCAGGACCACGACGCTCTTGCCGCCGTGCTCGGCCCCCGCCCCCGGGGTCACCCCGGAGACCGCCGTCCGCTCCTGCGGCGGCGTGAACGCCGGCGGCGTCACCGTGGCCGGGCGGGTGAGCGAGGAGAGGTCGTGCACGACGCTCTCGACGGACGGATACCGGTCGCCGCGCTCGCGCGCCATGCAGCGGAGCACCACGCGCGCGAGCGCGTCGGGCAGGTCGGGGCGCCGGAGCCGCGGATCCGGCGGGTCGGCGAAGAGCCGCGCCGCGGCGACGGCGAGCGGCGCGTCGCCCTGCCACGCGCGCTCGCCCGTGAGCATCTCGAAGAGCATCGCCCCGAGGGCGTAGAGGTCGGCGCGCGCGTCGACGTCGTCGGCGCCCTGCACCTGCTCGGGCGCCATGTACGCCGGCGTCCCCATGACCGCGCCCAGCGTCTTGCCCGCCTCGCCGCTCGCGACCGCGCGCGCGATCCCGAAGTCGGTCAGCACGACGCGCCCGTCGCGCCCGAGCAGCACGTTGTCCGGCTTGAGGTCCCGGTGGATGACGCCGGCCCGGTGCGCGGCGTGGAGGCCCGCGCAGACGCCCTCCACGACGTCCAGCGCGCGGGTCACGCCGAGCCGCCGCTCGCGCGCGAGCAGCGCGGCGAGCGGCTCGCCGTCGACGAACTCCATCGTCAGGAACCGGTCGCCGTCGTGCTCGCCGATGTCGAAGACCCGCGCCACGTTCGGGTGCGTGACCTTGCGCGAGAGCCGCACCTCGCGCCGGAACCGTTCGGTCACCTCGGGCGCGACGCTGAGCTCCCGGCGCAGCACCTTGACCGCGACGAGCTCCTCGAGCTCCAGGTCGCGGGCGCGGTACACGCTGCCCATCCCGCCGATGCCGACCAGCCCGAGGAGCTCGTACCGGCCTGCGAGGACCTGCCGCGGGCCGGTCGCGACGGCGTCCGCGGGGTCGGCCGCTTGCCGCGCGCCGCTCGCCGCGAGCGGAAGATCGTGGATCGTGTCGTCCTTGAAGCTCTGCGGCATAGGGGAATTCCGGCGGCCGTTGCCCCCCGCGTCACGAGATTAGCCCACGGGATCGGCCGGTCGAGCGCCGACCGTCACGGGAGCCCCAGCACGGAGGTGCTAGTCTCCGCCGCCCATGGCCGAGGCGTCGAGCTCCATCGTGGTGGAGTCGCTCTCCAAGACGTACCAGGTCCACGAGCGCGCCGCCGGCTTCTCGGCCACCGTGCGCTCGCTCTTCCGGCGCCGCACCAAGGTCGTCCACGCCGTCGAGGACCTCTCGTTCTCGATCGCGCCCGGCGAGCGGGTCGGCTTCCTCGGCCCGAACGGCGCCGGGAAGACGACGACGCTCAAGGTGCTCTCCGGGCTCCTCCACCCGTCGGGCGGCAAGGTCGAGGTCGCCGGCTTCGTCCCGCGGCACCGTGAGCCCGATTTCCTCAAGCGGATCACCCTCGTGATGGGGCAAAAGCAGCAGCTGCTCTGGGACCTCCCGCCCGCCGAGACCTTCGCGGTGAACCGAGCGATCTATGGGATCGGCGACGCGGATTTCAAGGAGACCCTCGGTGAGCTGGAAGACCTCCTCGGCATCGCCGAGATCGCGACGAAGCCGACGCGGCAGCTCTCGCTCGGCGAGCGCATGAAGTGCGAGCTGGCCGCGGCCCTGCTGCACCGGCCGGAGATCCTGTTCCTCGACGAGCCGACGATCGGGCTCGACGTGGCCATGCAGCTCGGCGTCCGCGAGTTCATCCGCCGCTACAACGAGCGGCGGCGGGCGACGATCGTGCTCACGTCTCATTACATGGACGACGTGGCGGCGCTCTGTCCGCGGGTCATCGTCATCGACAAGGGCAGGCTGCGCTACGACGGCGACCTCGCGGCGCTCGTCCGCAGCATGCGGCCCCACAAGCGGATCGCGCTGCACTTCAAGAATCCGGTCGACCAGGCGCTCCTCGAGCGGGTGGGCGCCGTCCTCTCGCTCGATCCTGGCCACGCGGTGCTGCAGGTGCCGCAGGCGGAGCTGCGCGAGGCCATGTCCTGGCTGCTCGGCCACACCGACATCTCGGATCTCACGGTCGAGGATCCTCCCCTGGAGGAGGTGATGCGCGAGCTCTTTTCGGGCGCGGAGCCCTCGGCAGAGCCGGAAAGCGCGCCGGAGGGCGGGCCGCCCGGCTCGACGGGCGGGGCCGCGTCATGAGCGGGCTCGCTCGGGCCGCCCGGGCGTTCCCGACGCTGCTCCGCGTCGGGATCGCGGCCGCGCTCGCGTACCGGGCCGAGATGCTGATCTGGATGCTCACGACGACGATGCCGCTCGTGAGCCTCGCGCTCTGGTCGGCGGTGGCCGCGAGCGCGCCGGTCGGCCGCTTCGGGGCGAGCGATTTCTCCGCGTACTTCCTGGCCATCCTCATCGTCCGGCAGCTGACCGGCTCGTGGCTCGTCTGGGAGATGAACATGGACATCAAGAGCGGCGCCCTCTCGCAGCGCCTGCTCCGGCCGATCCACCCGCTCTTCTCGTACGCCGCCGAGAACCTCGCCGCGCTGCCGCTCCGGGCGGCGCTCTGCCTGCCCATCGCGGTCGTCGCGCTCGTCACGACGTCGGGAGAGCGGTTCCAGCCGACGGCCATCGAGCTCGGGCTCTGGGTCCTCTCCCTCGTCGGCGCCTGGGCGATCAACTTCTTCACCATGGCGCTGATCGGCTCGCTGGCGTTCGTCATCGACAGCTCGACCGCTGTGTTCGAGGTCTACCTCGCGGCCTTCATGGTCCTCGCCGGCTACCTCGTCCCGATCGAGCTGTTCCCCTCGTGGCTCGCCGATCTCGCGCGGGTGCTGCCGTTCCGTTACAGCCTCGCGTTCCCTGTCGAGCTCATCACCGGCCTGCTCGACCCGGGCCGCGCGCTCACCGAGCTCGCTGTGCAGTGGGCCTTCGCCGCCGCGTCCGCCGCCGCCGCGCTCGTCGCGTGGCGCGCGGGGGTCCGGCGGTTCTCGGCGTTCGGCGGGTGAGCGGCGTGCGTTACCTCCGGTTGCTCGCGACGCAGCTGCGCGTGTCGATCGCGCTCGGGATGCAGTACCGGTGGGAGTTCCTCCTCGGCGCGGTGATGACCGTCGTGTGGACGGTGGTCGGGCTGGTCCCGCTCCACATCGCGCTCGCGGCCCGGCCGCCGGTGCAGGGCTGGACGTACGAGCGGGCGCTCGTCGTCGTCGGGTGGTTCACGCTGCTGAAGGGCATCCTCGAGGGGGCCGTGAACCCGTCGCTCATCAGCGTTGTCGACCAGATCCGGAAGGGCACGCTCGACTTCACGCTGCTCAAGCCGGCCGACGCGCAGTTCCTCGTCTCCACGGCCCGGTTCGAGATCCGCAAGGTCGTGGACGCCGCGGCCGCGGTGGCGATCTTCGCCTACGCGTTCGCCCAGATGGGGCGCGCCCCCGCGCCTGCCCACGTCGCGCTCGCGCTCTGCCTGCTCGTGACGGCGACGCTGGTGCTCTACTCCATCTGCATCCTGGTCATCTCGGCCGCGTTCTGGGTCGTGCGCCTCGACAACCTGGCCTACCTCTTCAACTCCATCTTCGATTTCGCGCGCTGGCCGGTCACGATCTTCAGCGGCTTCTGGCGCGTCGTCTTCACCGTGATCGTCCCGCTCGGGCTGATGACCACGTACCCGGCGGAGGCGATGCTCGGCACCATCGCCCCGCGCACGGCCGCCGCCGCGGCGCTCGGCGCGCTCGCGTTCGGCGCCGTCGCGCGCGGCGTGTGGAAGCGGGCGATCGGCCGGTATACGTCGGCGTCGAGCTGAGCCTCGCGAGGGCTTCCGGCGAGCGGCGCGGTGCGTTAACGTCACACGATTGCCCTCCGGGCGCGAGGAGGGCTAACGGACACGGGGGGAGAGCGGAATCGGGAAGGATCGGGAAGGAGACGCGGTGAAGGACGGAGGGCTGACGCTCGAGGAGTTGGGTCGGAGCATCGTCGATCTCGCGATGACCGAGGACGTGATACGCCGCCAGGTGATCGCCCTCCTCCCGGTCGGGCGCCGCGCGGAGCGGGAGCTCGAGGTCCTCGGCAGGCCGTCGCGGCTCACGATGGACTTCGAGGTCGGCGAGCCGGCGGCGACGCGGAGCATGAGCGGCGCGTTCGATGTCGCGATCCCGCACGCCGTGACGGTGCGGGTCGACGCGGAGGGAGAGGCGAAGGAGCACCGGCTCGACGCGACCCTCGCGCTGCGCATCACGCCGAGGCCCTGCGCGCCGCTCGGGATCTTCCTGGACGTCGCGGAGCTGCCGGCGGAGTCGGTGCGGTTCGCCGAGTCGCGGGCCTCCGCGAAGGACTACCTGCGCGGCCGGATCGAGGAGGAGGTGCGGAGGGAGCTGCTCCGCCTCGTGCGCGCGCGGATCGCGGAGAGCCGCGCGGAGCGCACGCTCGACCTGGAGGAGCCGCTCCTCCGCGCGCTCGGGGACGCCTCCTGGGCCGGGCAGGAGGAGGCGGAGGAGCCGGACGGGCGGGACGCGCCGCCGCCGAGCCGGGTGCGCGGGGCCGGCGGCCCGGCGAGCGGGGCTGGGCTGCTGGACGCGCCGCTCAGCGACCTGGACGCGCAGCTCCGGTTCTTCGGGAACGCGATGCCCCTCCAGGTGTGGACCGCGCGCCCGGACGGCCAGCTGAACTTCGTGAACCGGGCGGTCCTCGACTATTTCGACCGCACGGAGGAGCAGATGATCGGCGAGGGCTGGCTCGCGGTGCTGCACCCGGACGACGTCCCGAAGACGGTGGCGGCGTGGACGCGGAGCCTCACGACGGGCGAGCCGTACAACACGGAGTTCCGCCTGAAGCGGGCGAGCGATCAGACGTACCGGGAGCACGTGGTCAGCGCGCTGCCGCAGCGCGACGCCGCGGGGAACATCTTCCGGTGGATCGGCGGCACCACCGACGTGGCCGAGCTGCGCCGCGCCGAGGCCGCCCTCCGGAGGAGCGAGGCGCGCTACCGGCTCTGCGCGGAGGCGTCGAACGAGGGCGTCTGGTTCTGGAACATCCGCGAGGACACGGTGGAGTGGAGCGATCGCATGCTCCAGATGCTCGGCGTCCGCCGCGAGGCGTGGGGCGGGACGTTCGCGAGCTTCTTCGAGCGCGTGCACCCCGACGACAAGGGGGCGGTGCAGGCCGCGCTGAGGGCTCACCTCGAGGAGCGGCGGCCGTTCGAGGCGGAGTACCGGCTGCGGCGCGAGGACGGCGAGTACCGCGACGTGTTCGCCCGCGGCATGGCCGAGTGGGACGACAAGGGCGTGCCGTTCCAGATGGCGGGCGGCGCGACGGACATCACCGAGAAGAAGCGCCAGCAGGCCGTGCTGAACGAGCGGCTCGCGATCATCGAGCAGCAGCAGGAGGCGATCCGGGCGCTGTCGACGCCGATCATCGAGGTCTGGAGGGGGGTGCTGACGATGCCGGTGCTCGGCGTCCTCGACGAGGAGCGCGCCCAGCAGATGATGGAGGTGCTGCTCGAGGCCGTGGCGCGGACCCGCTGCCGTCACGCGATCATCGATCTGACCGGGGTGAGCGCCGTGGACGCGGCCACGGCCGATCACGTGCTGAGGCTCATCGACGCCGTGGCGCTGCTCGGGGCGCAGGGCATCGTCGTCGGCATCCGGCCCGAGGTGGCGCAGACGGTTGTGTCGCTGGGGCTCGATCTGTCGAACATCAAGACGCTCTCGAACCTGCGGGAGGCGCTCCTCTTCGCGATGCAGTCGAGCGGGGTGTCGGTCAAGCGGCGGCGCAAGCGCAGGGCGGGGCGCGAGCGCGCGGACGACGCGGAGGGGACGCGCGCCCCGCGCGACGGGTGATCGGAACCGCGGCGTCGCGCAGCGTCGCCTGAGCTCCTCGCCGTGCACCGCGACGCTGCGATCAGCTCAGCGCGGCGCTCGCTTGGTGGCCTCCCAGCGCTCCAGCGTGACGACGAGCCGCGCCGCCCCGAGGACGCCGGCCGGGAGCACGATGAGCAGCGCGCAAGGCAGGAACGAGAGCAGCGCGAGGCCGAAGCCGAAGCCCATCACCGCGGCGAGGTTCCGGCGCACGAAATCGATCCGCTCTGCCACCGGCACGCCGCGGATCGACAGCGGGCAGTCGCAGAGGTCCCACGCCCCCGCGAGCGCCGTCACCGCGAGCTGGAGCGGGACGACGACGACGCTCGCCGGCGCGAAGAGGAGACCCACCAGGCCGAGGACGAGAAGGATCGGGAGCGTGACGGCGAGCGCCACGAGCGACGACTGCAGCGCGCGCCACATGTCCGCGAAGAACCCGACCTCCGGCCACGGGGGCGCCCCGAGATCGGCCTCGGCCCTGCGCACCATCCGCTCCAGCGCGGTCCCCGAGAGCGGCTTCGCGAGCCCGAACGAGACGACGAGGGCGGCCACGAGCACCACCGCGAGCGAGAGGATCCGCAGCACGGCCATGAGCACGGTCCAGGGCCACCCCGTCCCCGGCTCCCTCACGATCAGCTCGACGAGCGAAGGCGCGAGCTCCACGCCGGCGATGGAGAGCACGACCATGAGCACCAGCGCGATGCCCGTGGGGACGAGCGCGAGCGGCCAGAGGTCCGGCGTGCGAAAGAGGTAACCGTAGCCGCCCAGCAGGGCCTTGAGGCCCGCGCCGAAGCCGGGGCGTTCGAGCGGCACGAGCCCCGCGGTCGGGCGCTGCGCGAGCGCCGTGGGAGAGCCGCGGGGAGCATCGGGGAGGATCATCCGGCCACGAACGTCCCAGCGGTCGTGCGTCCGGTCAACACCTTCCGCGCGCTGGCGTCCGCCGCTGGACGAGCTCCCGCCGGCTGTGCGGCGAAGGCTGCTTCATCGTCGATGCGTCGATGACCTCCGAGCCTGCCTCGTCAGCCCTCGGGGAGCAGCGGATCGAGCACGCTCCCGCCCGGGGGCGAGGGCCCGAGGGCGCGGCCGAGGTGCTCGCGGATCGCGGCCGCGAGCGACTCGGTGACGCGCCTGCGCAGCTGGGTCCGCGACGTGACGAGCCCGATCTCCCGGAGCGGGATCGGCCGGGAGAGGGGCCGCACGCGGGCGCGGCGCTTGTCCGGGGGCAGCCCTTGCGCCACGAGCGCGGGCAGCACCGTCGCCCCGAGCCCGGTGTCGACGAGGCCGATCAACGTCTCGAAGCTGCCGCTCTCGAGCTGAACGCCGCGCGGGGGCCTCGCCTGACCGCTCCTGCAATACGAGAGCACCTGGCTCCGGAAGCAGTGCCCCTCCGGGAGCACCCACAGCTCGCGATCGCTGAGGTTCGCCTGCGTGACCGTCTTGCGGTCGAGCAGCGGGTCGCCCTCGGGGAGATAGGCGACCATCGCCTCGTGCCCGAGGGGCGTCTCGCTCAGCCCCGGAGCGTGGAGCGGCGTCGCGGCGAGCCCCGCGTCGAGGGTGTCGGCGGCGAGCCGCTCGATGATCTCCTCGGTCTTCAGCTCCTCGATGAACAGCTCGACGCGCGGGTGTGCCTTCACGAAGGGATCGAGGAACAGGGGCAGCACGGTGGGAGCGAGGGTCGGGATGATCCCCAGCCGGTAGCGCCCCGCCGGAGCGTCGTCGCCGGCGACGATCTGACCGAGCCGCTCCGTCTCCCGGAGGATCTCGCGCATCTGAGCGATGGCGCGCGCCCCCTCCTCGGTCACGAGGACGGGCTTCTTGCTGCGGTCGAACAGCACGGCGCCCAGGAGCTCCTCGAGCTTCTGGACCTGCATGCTGAGCCCGGACTGCGAGACGTGGCAGCGCTCGGCCGCGGTGCGGAAGCTGCGGGTCTGCTCCACCGCCACGGCGTAGCGGAGCTGCGTGAGCGTCACCTGCTCGAGGTCCATGGCCGAGGAGTATCACAAAAAGTGAACGTTTCATAAAATCGTTCGATTGGCACCGCGGGCGCAGAACGACCACGTTGCCTCTCGCCGGCGCGGGGGCACGAGACGCCCCCGCCCCGAAACGAGGAAAAGAGAATGTCGCTCATCAACACCCGCATCAAACCGTTCAAGGCCACCGCGTTCCACCAGGGGAAGTTCGTGGACGTCTCGCACGAGTCGGTCCTCGGCAAGTGGTCGCTCTTCGTGTTCTACCCGGCGGACTTCACCTTCGTGTGCCCGACCGAGCTCGAGGACCTCGCGGATCTCCACGGCGAGTTCCAGAAGCTGGGCGTCGAGATCTACGGCGTCTCCACGGACACGCACTTCGCGCACAAGGCGTGGCACGACACGTCCGCGGCGATCAAGAAGGTCAAGTACCCGCTCGTCGGCGATCCGACCGCCACGCTCTCGCGCAACTTCGGCGTGCTCATCGAGGAGGAGGGCCTCGCGCTCCGCGGCTCGTTCCTCGTGAACCCCGACGGCGTCATCAAGGTCTACGAGATCCACGACCTCGGCATCGGCCGCAGCGCGGCGGAGATGCTCCGCAAGGTCAAGGCGGCCCAGTACGTCGCCACGCACCCGGGCGAGGTCTGCCCGGCGAAGTGGGACGAGGGCGCGAAGACCCTCAAGCCGTCGCTCGATCTCGTCGGCAAGATCTGAGGCGTTCGGGCGTCGCCGCGCGTGCCGCGGCGACGCCCGTCATCTCTCGTCACGCGCCTCGTGACCCGCTCGTATTCGACGGAAGGAACGCAGCCATGCTCGAAGACTCCATCAAGACCCAGCTCCGCGACGTCCTCGGACGGCTGACCCGTCCCGTCGCGGTCACCGCCTTCGTCGACGACTCGCAGGGGTCGGAGGAGATGCGCGCGCTCCTGCGCGACGTCGCGAGCGCCTCGTCCCTCGTCGAGCTCCACGAGCGGCGCGAGGGCGCCCAGCGCACGCCGTCGTTCGGCATCCACTCCCCTGGCGAGGAGCCGCGCGTCATCTTCGCGGGGCTCCCGCTCGGTCACGAGCTCACCTCGCTGATCCTCGCGCTCCTGCACGTCGGCGGCCATCCGCCGCGGGTGAGCGCGGAGGCGCTCGAGCAGATCGCGCGGATCGACGGCGAGCTCCGGTTCGAGACCTACTTCTCTCAATCGTGCCAGAACTGCCCCGACGTCGTGCAGGCGCTGAACCTGATGGCGGCCAGGAACCCGAGGGTTCGCCACGTCGCCGTCGATGGCGCCCTCTTCCAGGGCGAGGTCGAGCAGCGGAAGATCATGGCCGTGCCGACCGTCTTTCTGAACGGCGAGCCCTTCGGCCAGGGTCGGATGGAGATCGAGCAGATCCTCGCCAAGCTCGACGACGGCTCCGCCGTGAAGAGGCGCGCCGAGGCGCTCGACCAGCGCAAGCCGTTCGACATGCTCATCGTCGGCGGCGGGCCCGCCGGCGCTTCGGCGGCCATCTACGCGGCGCGCAAGGGCCTCGACACCGGCATCGTCGCCGAGCGCTTCGGCGGGCAGGTGATGGACACCCTCGCCATCGAGAACCTCATCTCGGTCGTGGAGACCGACGGGCCCAAGCTCGCGGCGGCGCTCGAGCAGCACGTGCGCGCGTACCCCGTGGAGCTCCTCAAGCACGAGCGCGTCGAGTCGATCACCCCCGGCTCACCGTTCGAGCTGCGCCTGGCGAGCGGCGCCACGCTCCGCGCGAAGAGCGTCGTCCTGGCGACGGGCGCCCGGTGGCGCGACATGAACGTCCCCGGCGAGGCCGAGTACCGGACCAAGGGCGTGACGTACTGCCCGCACTGCGACGGGCCGCTGTTCAAGGGCAAGCGAGTCGCCGTCATCGGCGGCGGCAACTCCGGCGTCGAGGCGGCGATCGATCTCGCGGGCGTGGTCGGCCACGTCACCCTGCTCGAGCTCGCCCCCGCCCTCCGCGCCGACGCGGTCCTCGTTCGCAAGCTCAAGAGCATGCCCAACGTCGAGATCGTCACGCGCGCGCGCACGACCGAGGTGGTGGGCGACGGGCAGAAGGTCGTCGGGCTCCGCTGGGAGCACACCGAGACGAAGGAGCAGCACCAGATCGAGCTCGAGGGCGTGTTCGTGCAGATCGGCCTGCTCCCCAACACCGGGTTCATCAAGGGGACGGTGGAGCTCAACGGCCTCGGCGAGGTCGTCGTCAACGACCGCGGTCAGACGTCGGTGCCCGGCCTCTTCGCCGCCGGCGACATGACGACAACGCCGTTCAAGCAGATCGTCGTCGCCCTCGGCGACGGCGCGAAGGCCGCCCTCGGGGCCTTCGAGCACCTCATCCGCGCCACCGCGCCGGCGGAGTGAGCGCCCTCCGGCCGAGGTTCGACGCGCGAGCCCGCCCGCGATCACGAGCTCAGCCAGGCCTCGGACCGGAGCCGATCGACAAGGAAATCCACGAACGCGCGCACCCTGGCCGCCGCCCGCCGGCCCTCCGGGTGGACGACATGGATGGGGACCGGCGGGGGCTCGTGCGCAGCGAGCACGATCGAGAGGCGCCCGGCGCGCAGCTCCGGGTCGATCTGATACGAGAGCACCCGCGCCAGCCCTCGCCCGGCCACGGCCGCTGCAATGGCGACGTCGGCCGTATTGGCGAGGAGCTGCGATGACGGAGAGACCCGCTCGACCCGCGCGCCCGACCCGAACGACCATTCCACCGGGGAGCCCGTCCAGGAGAAAGCAATGGTGTCGTGACGCGCCAGATCGGCCGGCGTCACAGGCTCGCCCCGCGCGGCGAGGTACTCCGCCGAAGCGCAGACGACCCGCCGCACGGAGCCGACGCGGATCGCGCTGAGCGACGAGTCCGGCAGATGGGCAATCCGGACGGCGACGTCGAGCCCCTCGTCGACCATGTCGACAACGCGGTCGACGAGCAGCGTCCACGCCGACACGCGCGGATGGAGAGCCAGGAAATCGAAGAGGGCGGGCGCGACGAACATCCGCCCGAACAGGACCGGCGCCGTGACGCCGATCTGCCCTCGGAGCGCGGTATGGGACCCGGCCGCCGACGCCTCGGCCTCCTCGATCTCGCCGAGGATCCGCTTGCAGTCCGCGAGGTACCGGGCGCCCGCCTCGGTCAGGCGGACGACGCGCGTGGTGCGGTGCAGGAGCCGCGTGCCGATGCGCTCCTCGAGCGCAGAGATGGCCCGGGTCACCGCCGGCGGCGACATGGACAGCCGCCGCGCGGCCGGCGCGAAGCCCTCCTCCTCGGCGACGGCGACGAACACGCGCATGGAGTCGAGGCGGTCCATCGGATTATTCCAGTTTCCGGAATGGTCCCTTGTCAAGGACGAGCATTACCCTTGGCCACGGGAATGGGCATCCTGGCTCGGCGAGCGCGGGAGCCCCACGCGGACTGCGCCGCTCCCGCTGACATCCACAGCCGAAAGGACACCTCGATGACCCTCCCTGCCAGCCCCATCCGCCTCTACCGCTATCCGCTCTCGGGACACGCGCACCGCGTGGAGCTGTTCCTGTCGCTGCTGAGGCTGCCGTTCGAGAGGATCGACGTCGACCTGAAGGGCGGCGCTCACAAGACGCCCGAGTTCCTGAGCAAGAACGCGTTCGGTCAGGTGCCCGTGATCGAGGACGGCGACGTGACGCTGGCCGACAGCAACGCGATCCTCGTGTACCTGGCCGCGCGGTACGACCCGTCGGGGCGCTGGTTCCCGCGCGATCCGGTGGCGGCGGCGCACGTGCAGCGGTGGCTCTCCGTGGCCGCCGGGCAGCTCGTGGCGGGGCCCGCGACGGCGCGCGCCGCGAGCGTGTTCGGCCGCAAGCTGGACGTCGAGCAGGCCAAGGGGATCGCCGCCCAGCTCTTCGCGGTGATCGACCAGCAGCTCGCGGCCCAGCGGTTCCTGGCCGGCGACGAGCCGACCCTCGCGGACATCGCGATCTACACCTACACGGCGCACGCGCCGGAGGGCGGCGTGTCGCTCGATCCGTACGCGAACCTGCGCGCGTGGCTCGCCCGCGTGGAGGGGCTGCCCGGCTTCGTGCCGATGAAGAAGGCGCTGTCGTGACCTCCCTGCCCGGGTGGACCAGGGAGGGCTCGCCCTATCACCCGGGCGAGATGGCCGTGCAGGCGCGGGCCGGGGCGCGCGAGCGCGCCGAGAAGGCCGGGCGCCGGATCATCCGGGACTTCATGCCCGACCAGCACCGCGCGCTGTTCGCGCAGCTGCCGTTCCTGCTCGTCGGGGCCCTCGACGCCGAGCGCCGGCCGTGGGCCTCGATCGTCGTGGGGCCGCCGGGGTTCATCTCGTCCCCGGATCGGCGGACGCTCGCGGTGAACGCTCGCCCGGGAGCCGGCGATGCGCTCGGCCCGCACCTCGTGGCCGGCGCGCCCGTCGGCCTCCTCGGCATCCAGCTGGAGACCCGCCGCCGAAACCGGATGAACGGGACGATCACGGCGGCCGACGAGCGTGGCTTCGTGGTCGAGGTCGGGCAGAGCTTCGGCAACTGCGCGCAGTACATCCAGGCGCGAGAGCCCGAGCTCGTGAGGGGGCCGGAGGCGGCCGCCGCGCCCCCGGCGCGGGCGGAAGGGCCGGCGCTGTCCGCCGGCGCGGCGGCGCTGATCCGCCGCGCGGACACGTTCTTCATCGCGACCGCGGCGCCGGCCGCGCGGGGAGGCGACGCGATCGAGGGCGCCGACGTGTCCCACCGGGGCGGCAAGCCGGGCTTCGTGCGCGTGACCGAGGAGGACGGCCACACCGTCCTGACCTCGCCGGATTTCACGGGCAATTTCGCGTTCAACACGCTCGGCAACCTGGCGCTCTGCCCGCGCGCCGGGGTGCTGTTCGTCGACTTCGCCTCCGGCGGGGTGCTGTCGCTGACCGGCGAGGCCGAGGTGCTCTGGGACGGGCCGGAGCTCTCGGCCTTCGCCGGCGCCCAGCGGCTCCTGCGGTTCCGCGTGGCCGAGGGCGCCTTTCGGGAGGACGCGCTGCCGCTGCGCTGGTCGGCGCCGGTGCCCGCGCCGCAGCTCGCGGCGACCGGCTCGTGGGAGGACGTGGCGCGCGGGTGACGCCGCGGCCCGCGGGGCCCGTCCAGGGGAGTTTTGCCCCATCGGGGCGATCCGGGGCGGGCCCGGGCGGGTCAACGTGCGGACGGGCACCTTGAGAACGCGTACGCGTCCTGCATCCTACCGGCGACCTCATGCGACTCGCCAGCAAGCTCACCCTCGCCCTCGTGCTCGTGATGTGCGCGGCGCTCGGCCTGTACGGCTACCTCTCCGTCCGGCGCGAGCGGGCGCTCTTCGAGGCGGACATGCGGCGCGACGAGCACCTCATCGGCATCGCGCTCCGCGCGGCGGTGGTCGAGACGTGGCGCCGGGACGGGATGGGGGAGGCGCTCCAGCTGCTCGACGAGATGAGCGAGCGCGAGGACGGCGTGCGCTTCCGCTGGGTGTGGCTCGACGCGCCGGCCGGGGATCGCTTCGCGCCCGCGCTGCCCGCCGCCGAGATCGAGGAGCTCTCGCGGGGCACCGAGGTGTTCCGGATCGAGCGCAAGGGCGACAGGAGCGGGCGCTTCTACACGTACGCGCCCGTCGGGGTGGAGCCCGAGCGCGTCGGCGCCATCGAGATCTCCGAGTCGCTCGAGGAGGAAGAAGCGTACGTCCAGGCGAGCGTGGTCAACACCGTGGCCACCATCATCGCCCTGGCGGCGCTGAGCGGGCTCCTGGCGATGACCTTCGGGCAGGTGCTCGTCGGGCGCCCGACGCGGCGGCTCGTCGACAAGGCGCGGCGGATCGGGGAGGGCGACCTCGGCGGGCCGCTGCTCCTGCCGCAGCGCGACGAGCTCGGGCGGATCGCCCACGAGATCAACGCGATGTGCGAGCACCTGGCGGAGGCGCGCGAGCGCGCGGGCCGCGAGACGACCGCGCGCATCGCGGCGCTGGAGCAGCTCCGGCACGCGGATCGGCTCACCACCGTGGGCAAGCTGGCGTCGGGGCTCGCGCACGAGCTCGGCACGCCGCTCAACGTGGTGGGCGGCCGCGCCAAGATGATCGCGCGCGGCCTGCCGCAGGAGGAGGCGGCGGAGAGCGCGCGCATCATCGCCGAGCAGGCGGACCGGATGACGAAGATCATCCGGCAGCTGCTGGATTTCGCGCGCCGCCGGGTCGCGCAGAAGGCGCCGGCCGATCTCGCGCACATCGCGCGCCAGACGCTGGCGCTGCTGGAGCCCCTCGCCCGGAAGCGGAGCGTGACGCTCCACCTCGACGAGGCGAGCGGCGGGGCGGCGCGCGCCGAGGTGGACGCGGGTCAGATGCAGCAGGTGCTCACGAACCTCATCATGAACGGCATGCAGTCGATGAAGCGGGGCGGCGAGCTCACCGTGCGGGTGGAGCGCGCCCGCGCGCGCCCGCCGGCCGATCACGGCGGCGCCGAGGGCGAGCACGTCGCCGTCCGGGTGACCGACGGCGGGGAGGGGGTCGCGCCCGAGAACATCCTCCGCATCTTCGAGCCGTTCTTCACCACGAAGGACGTCGGCGAGGGCACGGGCCTCGGGCTGAGCGTGTCCTACGGGATCGTGCGCGAGCACGGGGGCTGGATCGGCGTGGAGAGCGAGCTCGGCAAGGGCTCGACGTTCACGGTGTACCTCCCGCCGAGCGGCCAGGAGGACGCAGGATGACGCGAGCCCGGCGGCCGCGGGTTGAGGGCGAGGGCGCGCTCGGCGGGGCGGCCGCCGCGCCGCGGCTGGCCGCGGGCGGGGCGCTGTACTACGCGAGTTATCGAGGAGAGATGGCGGGCGAGCCATCGAGGTGACGATGGGCAGGCGAGCGCTGATCATCGACGACGACGAGGCGATGTGCGCGTGGCTCTCGGCGGACCTGCGGTCGCGCGGCGTCGAGGCGACGACCCGGACCTCACCGGCGGATGCGCTCGCGCTGCTCGAGGCGGACGAGGGCTTCGACGTCATCCTGACCGATCTGAACATGCGCGGGATGGACGGGATCGCGGTCTGCGGACGGGCGGCCGAGATCCGGCCGGACGTGCCGGTCGTGGTGATCACCGCGTTCGGCAGCATCGAGACCGCGGTGCAGGCGATCCGCGCGGGCGCGTACGACTACGTGACCAAGCCGGTCGACATCGAGGCGCTGGCGCTGGCGCTGGAGCGGGCGATCGCGCACCACGCGCTCAAGGCCGAGGTGCGGCGGCTGCGCCGCGCCGTGGCCGGGCCCGGCGGGTTCCCGGACCTCATCGGCCGGAGCGCCGCGATGCGGGGCGTGCAGGACCTGATCGAGCGCATCGCCGACGCGGACGCGACGGTGCTCATCACGGGCGAGAGCGGGACGGGGAAGGAGGTCGTCGCGAAGGCGATGCACGCGCGGAGCCGCCGCAAGGAGGGGCCGTTCGTGGCGATCAACTGCGCGGCGGTGCCGGAGTCGCTGATCGAGAGCGAGCTCTTCGGGCACGTGAAGGGGGCGTTCACCGACGCGCGCGCGGCGCGCTCCGGGCTATTCGTCGAGGCGAACGGCGGGACGCTGCTGCTCGACGAGATCGGGGAGCTGCCGCTCGCGGTGCAGCCGAAGCTGCTCCGCGCCCTCCAGGAGCGCCGGGTGCGCCCGGTGGGCGGGAGCGCGGAGGTGCCGTTCGACGCGCGCATCGTGGCCGCGACGAACCGCGACCTGGACGAGGCCGTCGAGGCGCGCCGCTTCCGGGAGGACCTGTACTACCGGATCAACGTGCTCCACGTGGAGCTGCCGCCCGTGCGGGCGCGGGGCAGCGACGTGCTGCTGCTCGCGCAGCGCTTCATCGAGGATTTCGCCACGCGCTGGGGCAAGGAGGTGGTCGGCCTGTCACCGGCGGCCGCCGAGCGGCTGCTCGCGTACACGTGGCCGGGCAACGTGCGGGAGATCCAGAACTGCATGGAGCGGGCGGTGGCGCTCACGGGGTACCCGGAGATCACGGTGGAGGACCTGCCGGCCAAGATCCGGGAGCACCGGCCGTCGCACGTGCTCGTGGCGGGGGACGACCCGTCCGAGCTGGTGCCGCTCGAGGAGGTGGAGCGGCGGTACATCCTGCGGGTGCTCGAGGCGGCGGGCGGGAACAAGACGCTGGCGGCGAGGATCCTGGGGCTGGACCGGAAGACGCTGCACCGGAAGCTGGAGCGGTGGGAGCCGGGCACCGGGGGGACGAAGGGGAGCTGAGAGGGTGGGCGGGGTGAGTCGGGCGACCTGAAGCTCGAAGCCCACGCCGAGGCGCGCCGAGGCGCGGAGGAATACCCCGGGCGGGGAACGGCGCCCCACCCTGGATGGCCCACGGGGGGTCGCCGCCAGTCCCGGCCACCCCAACCTCGGTCGGTTCCGGCCACCCCAACCCGGCCCCCCAACCTGGGTCGGTTCCGGCCAGCCCCCCCCAACCCCGGTCGGTTCCCGCCACCCCAACCTCGGTCGGTTCCGGCCAGTCGGTTCCCGCCACCCCAACCTGGGTCGGTTCCGGCCACCCCAACCCCGGTCGGTTCCGGCCACCTCAACCTGGGTCGGTTCCGGCCACCCCAACCCCGGTCGGTTCGGGGCGGCCGCCGGTGGGCGGCACGCGGCCTGCAATGCAGGCCTCTCACCAAGGAGAGAGCCCGATGCCCCCCGACTCGATGCGCGGTCTTGCCTCGATCCTGAATACGCCCCCTGAGCCGGTGCCGCGCGTCCACCCCGGCGCGCCCCCCATCCGCGTGCTGCTCGCCGAAGACGACAGGGAGCTGCGGCTGCTCCTCGCCACCGCCCTCCGCCGCGACGGCTACGAGGTCCTGGAGGCGCACGACGCCAAGCACCTCCTCGAGTTGATGGGCGAAGCGCTCGTCTCCGGGAACGGCGCCCCGGTCGATGTCGTGGTGAGCGACATCCGGATGCCAGGCGCGAGCGGGCTCGATCTGCTGGCCGGGCTGCGCCGCGACGACTGGACGACGCCGGTGGTCCTCATCACCGCGTTCGGCGACCCGGAGACGCACGCGGAAGCCTACCGCCTGGGCGCCGACGCCGTGCTCGACAAGCCGCTCGACGTGGACGATCTGCGGATCGTGGTCCAGACCCTCGTATCGATGCGCGGCTGACGCACCACGCCGCTGGGGAGCATCTCGCGATCACGGACATCACGAGATGGCGCGCAGGTGGGAGCCCATCGACGAGCAGCTGGCCCACACACGACCCTTGTCAGGAGCGCGCCAGTTGACCGTTGGATAGGCTTTCAACATCGTCGTGGAGCAGATCCGTGCGATCGTGAGTCGCCCGGCGCCGCCTCACCCCGCCTCGACCGGCAGCCGGCGCGGCTCCCTCGCGCGCTGCGCCTTCAGCCGCGCCCGCCGTATCTTGTGCCACGCGAGGATCCCCGCGTCCGCGCGCACGAAGCGGCACGCGTCGAGATCCGCGTCGCGCGGCTCCGAGGACGCGAGCATCCGCTCGTCGCCCGGCTGGATCAGCCAGAACTCCGCCCGCAACCCGAGCCACGCGAGAAGCCGCCCGATCACCGGGATCGGCACGTAATACCGCCCCACGATCGCCGTCCGCTCCGCGTCGATCGGCGCGCACCCCGCCATGCCCACCACGCGCTTCCCGAACGAGAGGCGCAGCACGCCCGGGAAGCGCACCTCCAGCTCGAACCTCCACCCCCGACGGCCGTCCCAGGGCTCCCCGTCGTCGTGGCGCAGCACCGCCTCGACGTGGATGACGTCGCCCTCCACGCGGACCTCGCAGGGGTCGAGCATCGCGCCGACGCCGGGGACCCAGGGGCGATGCGCGAACGGCAGGTGGTGGACATCGAGCATGCCCTCCATCGCGCGCGCGAACGGAACGTCCCAGTCCATCGACGCCGTGTGGGCGTGCCGCTCGTCCGGCGGCAGGCCATCGAACCAGGGCACCGGCGGCAGCTCGGCCGGCCGCTCGCCCCAGAAGAGCCACACGAAGCCCCGGTGCTCCCGCGCCTCGTACCGGGTCAGCGCGAGCGCATCCCCCGCGCCGCGCGCGCTCGCGCCGCGCCCCTCGCACGGGATCGCGACGCAGCGCCCGTCCGAGGCGAACCGGAAGCCGTGGTACGGGCACTCGATCGCCCCGTCCACGACCCGCCCGAGGCCGAGGTCCGCGCCGCGGTGCGGGCAGCGCGCCCGCGCCGCGACCAGGGCGCCGCGCTCGTCCCTGAACAGCACGAGCCGCGTCCCGAAGCGCTCGACTGCGACCGGCCGCTTGCCCACGCGAGCCGCGTCCGCGATGATGTACCAGGCGCCCTCGACGAACGCGCCGCGCCCTTCCTCGATACCGTGCTTTCGCATGATGCTCCTCCGATCGCCGGGAAACCTGGGGCCGGCCCGGCCGTGGAGCAGTGACAGCGCGCGCCACAAGGGCTGACATGCGGCGCCAGGCCCCGCGGGCGCCCGCCCCGACGATCTGGGCCCGCACCGCCGCGCAGCTCGCGGACCACGCCGCGGAGCGCGGGGCGGATCGGCGGGCGCTGCTCGAGGCCGCGGGGCTCGCCGCCGCGGCGCTCGCCGATCCGGACGCCCGCGTGCCGCTCGCGGCGTTCTACGCGCTCATCGAGGCGGCCGTGGCGGCGACCGCCGATCCGCACCTCGGCCTCGACTTCGCGGCGCGCTTCGAGCCCGAGCACTTCGACGCGCTCGGCTTCCTGGCCATGAGCAGCCCGACCCTCGGCGAGTCGTTCCGCAGGATGCTCCGCTACCAGCAGATATGGAACGAGGGCGAGCGCCACACGCTGGAGATCCACGGGCGCCGCGCGCACCTCGGGTTCGTGCCCTTCGGGCCCGACCGGCCGGCCCACGGCCAGCTCGCGGAGATGTTCGCGTTCGACGCGCTCGTGAACGCCGGGCGCATGTGCGGCGCGCCGATCCAGGCGTACGCGGTGCGCTTTCGCCACGCGCCGGCGGGTGATCCGGAGGAGAAGGCGCGGCGGCTCGGCTCGCCGGTGCTGTTCGGGGCGCCGGCGACCGAGCTGGTCCTGCCAGTCGAAGAGCTCGATCGGCCGCTGCCGCACGCGAACGAGGCGCTCGCCGCGTTCCTCGAGCGCCACATGAGCGCCGCCGCGGCGCGCCTGCCGGGCGCGGCGCCGCCCGCGCTGTCCGACCGCGTGCGCGCGCTCCTCGGCGAACGACTGCGCGAGGGGGCCGACCTGGGCGCGCTCGCGGCGCGCCTGCGGATGAGCCCGCGCACGCTCCAGCGCCGCCTCGGCGACGAGGGGACGTCGGTCCACACCCTGCTCGACGAGGTCCGGCGCGGCCGCGCTGCGGCGCTCCTCGACGCGGACATGGCGATCGGGGAGGTGGCGTATCTGCTCGGCTATTCCGAGCCGAGCGCGTTCCACCGGGCGTTCCGGCGCTGGACCGGCGTGACGCCGGAGGCGTTCCGCGCCCGGACCAGGGGCGCAGCGCCGCCGTGAGCGGCCTGCGCCAGCAGCTGGCCTGACGGGCTCCTTCACGCGCGCCCGGCCGCGGCCTGCGCCGCTGCCGGGCCTGCGCTCACGGGCCCTGCGCTCAAGGGCTCGGGGGAGCGATCTCCAGCTTCGCCATCACGCTGGCGCTGCCCGTGAGGCTCGCCTGGATGTTCTCGACCGCCTGCGTGATCGCGTTGGTGGCCGGGATGAGGCACGCCCCGGCCTTCACGCTGCCGGTGGCCGCGCCCTCGAGGTTGCCGCCCGCCTGGACCACCGCCTCGGCGCTGGCGAGGAGCAGCTCGCCGCGCGCGTGCGCGACGACGAGCAGCCGCGGCAGGTTCGCCTTGAGCGTCGCGATCGCCGCCTCGACCTCGGCCCCACCCTCGATGTTGACCGCGGGCTCCTTGCAGCTGGCCTTCGCGCTCGCGCTCGCCTCGCAGGAGCCGCTGCACTCCGCGGACCCCTGGCACTCGGCGCTCGGCGGCTTGAGCTCGGCCCTGCACTTCGGCGCCTTGAACTGGACGTCGCACGAGCCCGAGCAATCGGCGTTGCACTGCACCTCTGCCTCGGCCGCGAACGAGCACGAGCCACGGCACTCGCCCGTGCAGGTGCCCTGGCACTCGCCGCGGCAGTCGCCGCCGGCGGTCGTCGCGGAGCACTCGCCGTCGCACGTGCCCTCGCACGTCCCCTGGCACGTCCCCTCGCAGTGGACCGCCAGGTTGGCCGAGCCCTCGCACGAGCCGGTGCACTTCCCCTCGCACCGCCCCGAGAGCTGACCGGGATCGCAGCGCGCGACGATCTCCGCCGGGGTCAGCTGGCACTCGACGTTGGCGCTGCACCTCGCCTCGCAGTTCGCCTGCACGCTCGCGTCGACCGTGCAGCTCGGCGGCTGGAAGGTGATCGACAGGCCGGCCGTCGCGTCCCCGAGCGCGTCGACGGCGAGCTCACACCATTGCTCCGCCCGTTCGTTCGGCTTCGTCGCCGTGATCGTCGCGACGTCCGCGCCGAGGTCCAGCGCAATCGCCTGGCAGGCGCTCGTCACGTCCGCCACGATGGCGCCCGCGGCGCCCGTGAAGTCCGACACGGACTGCATGAAGGCACCATAATTGAGCTCTGCTTCGCCCTCGAGACCCCATTTCACCGTGGCGAGATCGGCGCCCGGCGTGAAGTCGCGACAGCAGACCTCATTCTGCAGCTCCGAGACCTTGTCACACCCCATCGCCGGGATGACGGAGAGCCCCGCCAGCGCCAGCGGGAATGCCGCGATTCGCCACGTCACACGGATATTCATCGGGAAACTCCTTGGTTCTTTGTCGGGCGTGCCGCTGGTGCGGGACTGCCACGGAGAGCGGCGAAACCCCATGAGGGAGCACGCTCGCCTCCGAGCTCGGCATGCAGCCGCCTCCGAAGCAGGGCGACAATAGCTCATAGATCGACCCACATGACAAGGCCCATGCTGCGGAATTGTTGCTCGTCTCGACGTCACCCTAGGGCGAAGCCCGTCAGCACGGGAGCCATCCACGACGAGATCCGTTGATGTTCATGCCGACGGCAGAGGTAGGAAGAACGCCCGGTCGCGGCCGTCCAGGGGAGGCCGCGGGCGCGCCATGACACGGCACGTCGTCGGTTCAACCAGCCTTCATCGAATCGCCGTTGCAGAGCTCGGCCGAGCCGTAGGACAATGGCCCCGTGATGACGCTCGGCCCACGGCTCCCCCGGTTCGTGCAGCTCTCTCTCCTGCTCGCCCTGACGGCCGGTTGCGGCGCCTCGTCCGACGACGAGGGCCCGACGAGCGGCCAGGCCGCCGGCGAGCCGCCCAGGATGACCGGGATGACGGCGGCCCACAATGCCGCGCGCGCCGCCGTCGACCCGCCCGCCGATCAGCCGGTGCCCCCTCTCTCGTGGTCGCCCGAGATCGCCGCGGTGGCTCAGGCCTATGCTGCCCAGTGCATGTTCGGCCATAGCGCGAGCGATTATGGAGAGAACATCTTCGCGTCGACCGGCTCGTCACCCACACCGGAGGATGTCGTCGCCTCGTGGGTCGACGAGGCGGCCAACTACGACCTTGCGAGCAATGCCTGCAGCTCCACCTGCGGCCATTACACGCAGGTGGTATGGGCCGACTCCCTGCGGCTCGGCTGCGGGGTCGCCGATTGCACGACCGGCTCGCCGTTCGGCGGTGGCACCTGGCAGATCTGGGTGTGCAACTACGATCCTCCCGGCAATTTCGCCGGAGAGCGCCCCTACTGAGCTCGCGCGCGCATGCGGTCGTGGACGGCGCGCCGTCCTCGTCTCCTCCCCGCCCCTCGCCGGCTCTGGTATCCCAGCGGCGATGGACTTCGGGTGGACCCCTTCCCAGCGCGCCGTCCACGACCGCATGCGCGCCCTCGGCGCCGAGGCCGACGCCGCGGCCCCGGACGATCGCATGCGCGTCCTCGCCCGGGGCGGCGCCCTCGGCCTGCCGATCGCCCGCGATCTCGGCGGCGAGGGCCTCGACCTCGTCACGACGGCGCTCGCCTACGAGGGCCTCGGCGCGACGCTGCGCGACGGCGGCGTCCTGCTCGCCGCGGGGGCGCACCTCTTCGGCGTGGCGCTCCTGCTCGCGCGGGTGGGCACGCCCGCGCAGCAGCGCGCGTGGCTGCCGCGGATGGCGAGCGGCGCGTGCATGGCGACGGTCGCCGCGACCGAGGCCGGCGCGGGCTCGGACGTCGCTTCGGTGCAGGCCAGGGCCGACCGCACGGACGCCGGCTACCGGCTCACCGGCGACAAGCGGTACGTGACCTGGGCCGACCGGGCCGACGTGTACCTCGCGATCGCGCGCGACGGCGGCCGCGCCGGAGGGGCCCCGGCGCGCGGCCTCACCGCGCTGCTCGTCCCCCGCGCCGGGGGCGAGGGCGCCGCGCGCGTCCTCCCCGGCGCGCCGCTCGCGACAGCGGGCCTCCGCGGCGCGCGGCTCGCGCCCGTCTCGTTCGCCGGCTGCGAGGTCGGCCACGACGCGCTCCTCGGCCGCGCCGGCGCCGGCCTCGCCGTCTTCCAGATCGCGATGACCTTCGAGCGCGCGCTCATCCTCGCCTTCCGCCTCGGCGCCATGGAGCGCGCCCTCGGCGAGGCCGTCCGTTTCGCCCGCGAGCGCGAGATCGGCGGCCAGGCGATCGCCCGCCACCAGGCCGTCGCGCACCGCCTCGCGCAGATGAAGCTGCGGCTGGAGACGTCGCGGCTGCTCACCTACCGCGCCGCGTGGGCGCTGGACCAGGGCGAGCGCGGCCAGGCCGAGGCCGCGCTCGCGAAGTGGCACACGGCGGACTCGGCCGTGGCGTCCGCGCTCGACGACCTCCGGCTCCGCGGCGGCGCTGGCTACCTCGAGGAGAGCGGCCTCCCCTCCGCCGTCGACGACGCCCTGGGCGGCAGCATCCATTCGGGGACGTCCGACGTGCTCGCCACGATCGTCGCGCGGTGGCTGGGCGCTTAGCCGAACTTGGACGACGAACTACTGGCCAACCCTCGCCGGCGCCTTTACCAAGGTAGTGCTGCGCGGACCGGCCGAGGGTCGCCGGCCCGCGCCCGTCCGCCGGCCCCATCCAGCCCAACCAGGAACGATATGACCGAAGCGACCGACAATCCCCTGCTCACTCTCGGCTTCGAGATCCCGTTCGATCGCATCCGGAGCGAGCACGTGGAGCCCGCGGTGCGCGCGCTGCTCCAGGACGCCCGCGCCCGGCTCGACGCGCTCGTCGCGGCGCCCGGCCCCCGCACCTACGACAACACCCTCGCCGCGCTCGAGGCCGTCACCGAGCGGCTCGACCGCGCCATGAACGTCGTCTCCCACCTCGAATCGACGTCCACCACCCCCGCGCTGCGCGCCGCGTACAACGCCGTCCAGCCGGAGGTCAGCGAGTTCCTGAGCGGCATCGCCCTCAACGAGGGCGTCTACGGCGCGCTCAAGGCGTACGCGGCCACGCCCGAGGCCGCGGCGCTGACGGGCCCGCGGCATCGCTTCCTGAAGAAGACCCTCGACGATTTCCGGAGGAGCGGCGCCGAGCTCGACCCGGCCGGCAAGAAGCGCCTCTCCGAGATCGACGTCGAGCTCGCCACGCTCACCCTGCGCTTCTCGCAGAACGTGCTCGACGCGACGAACGCCTTCGAGTTCGTGGTCGAGGACGCCGCCCGCCTCGCCGGCCTGCCGCCGAGCGCGGTCGAGGCGGCCCGTCAGGGCGCGAAGGACAGGGGCATCGAGGGGTACCGCTTCACGCTGCAGGCGCCGAGCTACATCCCCGTGCTCACGCATCTCGACGACGGCGCTATCCGCGAGCGCTTCTACCGCGCCTTCAACACGCGGGCGACGGAGGGCGACCACGACAACCGGCCGCTCATCCGCCGCATCCTCGAGCTCCGCGGGGAGAAGGCGAGGCTGCTCGGCTACGCGAGCTTCGCCGATCTCGTGCTCGAGGACCGGATGGCGAAGACGGGCGCCGCGGCGCGGCGCTTCGTCGACACGCTGCGGGCGCGCACCGAGCCGGTCTTCGCCCGCGAGAAGGAGGAGCTCGCCGCCTTCCGCCGCGAGATCGAGGGCCCGGACGCGCCGCCGCTCGCGCCGTGGGACGTCGCCTACTACGCCGAGAAGCTCCGCCGCGCCCGCTACGATTTCGACGACGAGGCGCTCCGCCCGTATTTCCCGCTGGATCGCGTCGTCTCCGGCCTGTTCGAGGTCGCCCACCGCCTCTACGGCGTGCGCATCGCGCCCTGGCAGGCCGCCCCCACGTGGCACCCGAGCGTCCGCGCCTACCAGCTCGTCGAGCCGGACGGCGCCCAGAGCGCCGCTTTCTATCTCGACTTCGTGCCGCGCGAGCAGAAGCGCGACGGCGCCTGGATGCACGGGCTCGTGACGGGCGCGCCGAGCGAGGACGGGCGCGCGGCCGGCGAGGATGTGCGCCACCTCGAGGTCCTCGCGGGCAGCTTCACCCCGCCGGTCGGCGGCCGCCCCGCGCTGCTCAACCACCGCGAGGTCGAGACGCTGTTCCACGAGTTCGGCCACATGATGCACCACGCCTCGAGCCGGGTGCCGATCCGGAGCCTCGCCGGCACCAACGTCGCCTGGGACTTCGTCGAGCTCCCCTCGCAGATCATGGAGAACTGGTGCTGGGAGCGGGACGCGCTCGATCTCTTCGCGCGCCACCACGAGACGGGCGCGCCCGTCCCCGACGACCTGCTCCAGCGGATGCGCGCGGCCCGCACGTTCCGCGCGGGCGCCGCGACGATGCGCCAGCTCGGCTTCGCCGAGATCGACCTCGCGCTCCACATGGACTGGACCGGAGAGCAGGGCGATGTCGTCGAGTTCGCGCGCGAGGTCCTCGGGCGTTACTCGCCTGTCCCGCTGCCCGAGGGCTACGCCATGATCGCCGGCTTCTCGCACCTCTTCTCGAGCCCGGTGGGCTACGCAGCGGGCTATTACTCGTACAAATGGGCCGAGGTGCTGGACGCCGACGCGTTCTCCCGCTTCCAGGAAGAGGGGCTGTTCAGCCGGAAGGTGGGCGACGCGTTCCGGAGCCAGATCCTCGCGCTCGGCGACACGCAGGACCCGATGGATCTCTACAGGAGCTTCCGCGGCCGCGAGCCCACCCTCGACGCCCTGCTCCAGCGCAGCGGCCTCGCCTGAGCCTCGGGGGCGGCCCGGCGCCGCCTCCATCACGGCTACACCCTCAACTCCCTCTCTCGCCATGTGACCGAGCGGCGCTTTTGTGAGGCGTTACCCAGGCTCGTTCGGTCAGGCTCAGGGCGCGAAGCGTGGTTATCGCCTGCGCCCCATCGACCTCCGTGGGCGCGAGGAGACGGTGTTCTTCGCGCGGCGCCGGGAGGCGCCGATGTCTGAGCCCAAATGAAAAAGCTCCTCCGGCGAAGCCGGAGGAGCTTTTTCTCAGGTGAATCCGGCGGGGTCCCCGCGCCGGGCCCCCTCGGACGACCGCCCCGAGGAAGCGCCGGCGCTCCTCGCGCCGGCCCCCCGTGGGATCACTGTATCTTGAAGTTGCAGGCCGACAGCGTGGCCGTTCCGATCGTCTGCGTCATCGCCCAGTTCGCGAGCGAGGCGACGCTGGCCTGCTCGGACCTGAACGCGTAGTTGCTCGCGAGCTGCACCTCGGTGCCGTTCTTCGGCCGGATGTACACCGAGTACCGCTTCGCCGCCACGTCGACCACCATCCGGACGGTATACGTCGTCCCGCCGGTGTACGGGAACACCCGGAGCGCCTGGTACCTCGCGCCGTTCCGGACGCGGACATTGCCTTCCTCGTCGAAGATGACGATCGCGGCGAGCTGGGTCCACTGGCTCGCGGAGCCGCTCGAGAGGCCGACCACAGCGTCGATCTTCGACGCGCTCGGCGTCACGTCCCAGGTCGCCGTGAAGGTGCCCCGCTGGGTCGAAGGCAGCTGCGAATTGAACCACTTGCCAGCGTTGACGACCGAGCACACCGGCGCCGTCGGCGTGGGCGTCGTCGGCGTGGGCGTCGGCGTGGTCGGCGTGGGCGTCGGCGTCGTGGTCGTCGTCCCGAACTCGAACGCGCCGATGTCGACCGCGCCCACGGCCGTCCGCCGCTGCGCGGAGCCGACGGCCGCGAGCGCCCCCTTCGGCGGGTGGAACAGCGGCATCGCGAGCGGCGACGGGAACGTGCGCCCCGAGATCCCCGTCGTCGAGCTGACGCCCGCGTTCCGCAGCGGGCTCGTCGAGAGCAGCGTCACGTCGCGGTTGCCGATGCTCGCGAAGCCGGGATCGCTCACGATCAGCGTCCCCGTGAAGCCGGAAGGCACCGCCGTGCCCGCGGGCACGGCGTTGTTGACGCCCTTGATGAGCGGGCTGCCGGTCGTCCAGCTCGCGTCGTCACGGAAGACCTGAACGCTCCCGCCCCCGACGCGATGGAAGATGTTGTTGTGGAGCTCGATGCTCTCGATGCCATCGAACAGGTGAATCGCCGCGCTCGACCCCGCCATCAGCAGGAACGTGTTGTTCACGAACCGATACCGCCCGTTGGTGTCGCCCGTGCCATCGCCGCCGACGCGCACCACGAACTGCGTATGCGTCTTGCGGAAGACGTTGCCGACCACATCGGAGTCCTCCCGCGCGAGCTTCGGATCCTGCCCGTCGGGGCCGATGAGCTCGAGGTCCTTGTAGAGCCCGCCCTCGATCCAGTTGTAATAGATCTCGTTCCGCTCCGCGCGGGTCTTCACCGCGTTGCCGCCGATTGCATCGTGGACATAGCTGTGCTGCATCCGGAACACGGAGCCCGGGTAAGCGGTCTCATCCGTTGCGATGTAGATCGGGTGCTTCGTCGTACCGGCACCGCACTTATAGACCTCCACGTATTCCACCAACAGCGTACCCGAATCGCTGTCGGCGCCCAGGATCCCGTGCGATGGGCAATCGTGGATCACGGAGTCACGGATCGTGACATCGTGCCCGTGCTGGAAGATGCACCTCGAGGTGCCGCCCGTCACATCGAACCCCTCGAAGACGATGTGGTTCGCGTTGATCTCGATCGTGTTGGTGCCGCCCTTCAGGACGGGGCGCTTCCCGCCGACGCGAACGCCGCGGATCGTGATCTTCGAGGTGGGCGTGCCCCATTTCGTGAGCCTGATGTTGCCCGAGTACGTCGCGTTGCCGTCGACCTCCACCACGTCGCCCGGCTGCAGTCTGCTGGCTACCTCACCGATGGTCTTGTAGGTGCGCGTGGGACCGACTTGATACTTCGTGCCGGCTGCCTGCTCCTCCGCGTCCAGCTCCTCTGCGGTCACGTCCTCGTCGAGCGGCGCGCAGCCGAAGCCGACGATCGACATCGCCAACAGGGAAGCGATGACCTTACCGGCGGCAATCGACAGCGACCCAAAGCCTTGAGAAATTGAATGCATGGCTTTATCTCCCCCGGCGTCGTCGAACCCCTGTGGTGAACAGGACCGTAACGGGCGAAAGCATCAGGGGGCAGAAGAGGAGCCTCCCGCTGCGTGCCTTCGCGCCGCGAACCATCGGTGCAGACCACTCAGCACCAGAGGGGCGGATACCGGCGCTCTCGTGAAACAACTTATTCCCGGATTAACACGACGGGTCAAGATGAAATGCTTTCGAAAACGAAACGAACACCCAATTAGGTCGCACACCTCGGCCGCTTTTCACATCAAGGTTGCAAATTTTCGATGCAAAACTGCAATGCGCAGTCCGTCCGCTGATGTAAGGAAGGTATAGAGAAGTGGTCGTTCGCTCGCTTGAATGCAGACGAAATCCCCGGGAAATGTGGGTGAACTCCCAATGCGACAGCGTTCTCCATGTCGACCAACGACCTTTACCTACCTTACCCCCGCATTCGCTATCTCGGCCGCGGCGCCTGTGACCCGAGGAGGTCGCGCGCTTCCTCGGCGACACCGCTGCACCGCAAGCAAGAAGCCAGCTAACAGCCCTGCTCGATCGCTTGTCGGAGGATCAGCCATGCGCGTCGCGGCTGGCCTGCCGCGGTCGACGCGCGCGACGCGGGCTCGCGGGAGATCGTGGAGAGGGACGACGGGCCGGCGTTCGGCGGCGAGATCGGCGGCGTCCGCGCGGCATCGCGCTGCTCGCCGCGCGGGGGAGATGGGCGGGAATGGGCGGGAATGGGCGGTCGCGCGAGCGGGCGAGCGGTCAGCGCCTCCCCTTGAAGCCCATCATCTGCTGCACCACCGCCTCGCTCTCCTCGGCGATCGCGCCCTCCTGCGCCGCGCGGTCGGCGCAGTCCTCACAGACCTTCTTCTTCTTGCTTCCGACCTTGATCGTCTTGAGCTCGTCGACCTCGTTATCGCATTCCCGGCACGTGGGCATCGCCACACCTTCCTTTCGCCGGGCCAGCATATCGCACCGATCCCGCGCGCGCCGAGATCGCGCCCCGGCGCCGCGAGCGGACCGCGCGGAGACCGCGCCCCGGCGCCGCGAGCGGACCGCGGGGCTCGCCCGCCCGATGTTTGGCCCGGACGAGCCCCGCGACCTAGGCTCGCCGCGTCACGAGGACACCAAGGAGGCTCCCATGGATCGGAGGCAGGGCGCGCGCGCTCAGGTCGACTTCCCCGTCTCGGCGCTCGTCGATGGCCACCGGCACCGGTGTCGCGCGATCGATCTCTCCCCCACGGGGATGGTCGTCGAGCGCGCGCCCGCGCTGGCAGGCCGGGCGCTGCCCGCCGTGACCCCGTTCGAGCTCGACCTCGGGGTCGGGCGCCCCATCCGGCTGCGCGCCCGCCCGGTCTGGGACCGCGACAACCTGCTCGCCGTCCGCTTCGTGGTCATGAGCGACGCCGACCGGCTCACCATCGCCGAGCACCTCGACCAGCGCGCCCACCGCCACCAACCCCTCCATTAGAGCGGCGGCTCGGGATGGGGCAGAGAGGGGGCGATGGAGATGGGGACGACGGGCGGGGGGAACGCCTTGAGACGGATGGGGGGACGTCCACGGCACCATGCTTGGCTGCAAGGATGAAATCGCAGGATTGCAACACCGGGAGGATGTGCCCGGGACATCTATGCGAATTTTAAATCTATTTCCGTCTTCTCGCGGTGGCATGTGAGCTGCTAATTCACGGACGAGCGTTGCTGGTGCGGCCTCTCCCCCCCTGGGCCCCGGCGACGCTTTTTTCTTTTTGTCGCTCGCTGGAGCGACGAGCGGTGGTGCACGCGCTACGTGCGGGGCTCTCGCCGCCGGCGCGCAGCGGAGATCGACGCGCGCGGAATGCTGGCGGCAGAGCGGCGAAGCTCGTCGAGCGCGTGCTCGGGCAGGCGCGGCGCGCGCGGCTCGGCAGCACCTGGCTCGGGAGGGGCGGGCGCGCGGGCGCTCAGGTACGGCCAGAGGCTCTCGCGGATGGGCGCCGGCAGGACGTTTTCCAGGTACTCGAGCGCGGTCCCGCGGAGATGGGCGTCGTCGGCGTGGAGCGCCCTGTAGGCGATCTCGAGCGGCTCGCGCTCCAGGCAGAGCGAGAGGACGCGGAACACGTGCTCCAGGCTGCGGCTCGTCCGCTCGACGAGCAATCGCTCGGCCAGCGGCGCCTCGACCGGGGGCGCAACGTTGGGGGGCTGGGCGTCCCACACCCGGCGACCGATCGCGATCTCCCGCATCGCCGCCTCGATCACGTCGTCGCGCCGCAGGTGGATCGGCGCGCGCTGCTGAAGGAGCCGCGCGAGCGCGACGCCGCACTGGAAACGCACCTCGAAGCGCTCGTCGGCGAGGCCCAGGATCAGGCCGTCGGCGGCGCGCTGGGTGGGACAGGCCTGGAGCACCCGCGGGATGCGGCGCCGGAGGGCGACGCTCACGGACGGATCGAGGAGCGCGTCGGTGAGCTGGCCGGTCGCGCGGGGGGCGACGGCGCGGAGCGCCCGGATCGCCTCGGAGGTGAGCCCCTCGCGCTCGAGGAGCGGGAGGAGGTGCGGCACGAGCGCCGGGTCCGGCTCCCGGACGAGCGCCCGGCGGACCCGCTCGGGATCGCCGGAGCGCAGGTCGGCCGTGGCGGCGAGCACCGGATCGGACGCCAGCGCGGCCGACGCGGCGCGCGCGGACAGCGGCCCGTCGGCGCCCCTGCGATCACCCGCCAGAGGCCGCGGCGAGTCCCCGGGGGCGGGGCCGGAGAGCGACGCGCGGCCGGAGAGCGGCGGGCCGGGGTGCGACGTGCGCTCGCCGTCGACGGAGGCGCGCCCGGCGTCGTGCCGCGCCGCCGCGGCGTTCCGGAGCGCGGCGAGCTCGGCGAGGACCCTGTCGCGGCTGAGCGCGTCGACGGTGCCGCTCAGGGTGCGGCGGGTGGTCGCGTCGACGACGTTCGTCGGGTCGAGCGAGACGGCGCCGGAGCGCAGGCTGCCCTCGAGCGCGGCGACGTAGCCCCGGTGCAGCCGAGGCGTGAAGAGCAGCGTGACGCCCGCGGCCGCCGCGCCGAGGCCGAGCAGCAGCGGGAGCGACGCGCCCGGGGCGAGCACGAGAAGGGCCATCGCGAGGCCGCTGCCCGCCGCGGTGCCGATGCGGTCGAAGCCGACGTCGATGAGCGTCTTGATCGAGCGCTTCTGGTCCGGGGGAAGGGGCGTGTAGAGCAGCTCGTAGCCCGACCGGAACAGCGAGTTCCGGAGTACCGCCTCGGTCGCGCGGACGATGGAGGCGGCCCAGAGCCGCGGCGCGACCACGAGAGAGAGGGTGCTCGCGACGACCGCGGCCGGGAGGATGCCGATGGTGGCGGCGAGCCCGAGCCGGTCGAGCGAGAACGTGGCGGCGAGCGACTGCACGAGGAACGAGAGCACGCTCACCGAGAGGTGGAAGAGCGCGAAGAACGAGAGCAGCGCGTTGCGGTCGGTCATCGCGGCGGCCGCCTCGGCGCTGAGGGCCACGTCGAACAGCGCGCCGCTCACGGCACCGAGCCCGACGAGCAGGCCGAGGTCGCGCAGGTGGCTGTTGTTGCGCAGTGCGGCGAGCCCCGACCCGCCGGCGCCAACCTGGGTGCGCCCCGCCTCAACCTGGGTGCGCCCTGCCTCAACCTCGGTGCGCCCCGCCTTGCGCCCCGCCTCAACCTCGGTGCGCCCCGCCTCAACCTCGGTGCGCCCCGCCTCAACCTGGGTGCGCCCTGCCTCAACCTGGGTGCGCCCCGCCCCGCCGGTGGCGCCGGCCGCGCGCGCGAGGCCGGCGCCCAAGTGGTGGGTGGCCCAGGCGGTGAGCGCGCTCACCGCGGAGAGGGCGAGGAGCATCGTCGGGGCGTCGATGAGGCGGCTGGCGCGCCAGGCGAACAGGCCGCCGATCACGCCGCCGACGGTCCCGCCGCCCGCGATGCGCCCGATGGAGTGGCGGGCGGTGTGGGGGTCGAAGCGCTCGTTGACGAGCGACCAGAAGGCGGAGATGAGCGTCGCGCCGAAGACGGCGATGTGCAGGTAGAAGACGAGGGCGGCGGCGCCGGGCGCGCGCCGGGCGAGGGCCCACTCCAGGGCGAGGAGCACGGAGCTCGCAGCGAACGTGGCCGGGACGACGCGCGCGGGGGAGAGCTGGAGGAGCGCGCGCGAGAGCAGGACGACGGCGCCGAACGACAGGGCCGCGCCGGCGGCCATGACCTTGGGGACGTCGGCCGCGCCGAAGCTGGCGAGGAAGAGGGCGTCCCGGGTCGCCCGCCCGGCGACCTGCTGGGCGATCATCGCGCCCGAGGCGATGGCCGCGAGGAGGACGGGCCTGTCGCTCGCGCTGTCCTCTCCCACCTGCGCCCTGGGCATCCTAGGCGGGTTCGGCGGCGAGCACGCGGGCGTCGGTGACGATGGTCCCGAGCGGGACGTCGCCCGGGGTCGCCGGCACCTCGGCGACGAGCTGGAAGTCGAACACGACGCCCACCGCATGCGCCGGGGGGCAGAAGCGCGGCAGGGTGCTGTCGTAGTAGCCGGCGCCATAGCCGATCCGGTGCCCTCGGGCGTCGATCTGCAGCGCGGGCACGACGATGACGTCGAGCGCGGCGGCCTCCTCGTCGGTCGCGTCGGGCTCGCGGAAGCCGAGGCCGCGCTCCTCCATGGCCTCGGGGTCCTCGACGAAGCGGAAGGTCATGGCGCGCGACTCGGGGTCGATGGAGGGGTACGCGACCCGGGCGCCGCGGGCGCGCAGCAGCGGATCGAGCTCCCGGAGGTCGACCTCGTTGCGCCCCTCGATCGGGTAAAAGAGCGCGACCCGCCGGGCCGCGGCGAGGGCCGGCAGCTCCGCGAGCGCGCGCTGGATCCGGCGCGATCGCTCGAGGATGGCGTCGAGGGGGATGGAGCTGCGGACGGCCCGAGCGCGCTTCCGCAGCTCGGCTTTGGCGCGGTAGCGCAGGGCGGCCTCGGCGTCGGGGTCCATGGCTCGGTGGTTCCTCCGGCGCGCATCCTAGAGAGCCGCCCCGGGCCGGGGAACCGCCATGTGCGAAATCGGTGTGAGGTGGCGCAGTTGGCCCAAGGTGTGGCGCCCTTGCACGGAGGGCGGGGCGGCGGCCGCGAGCGGCTGGCCAGGGAGAGCCCACGGACGAGCCCGGTGGCACCGTTCGTGCTGCTGGCGGCGGCTGCGCGGATGGCGGCGACCGCCGCTGCCGCGCGGTCCGCACAGGCGGCTGGTAACATCCTGATCGCGGAGAGACGATACCGGAGCGGTGCGATCGCGGGGGCAAGAGCCCCCGACGCCGGAGGAAGCGATGTTCTGGGAGGATTTCAAGAAGTTCGCGATTCGTGGCAATGTCGTCGACATGGCCGTGGGCGTCGTGATCGGCGCGGCGTTCGGCAACATCGTCAAGACGCTCGTGGATCACCTGATCATGCCGCCGATAGGCCTCCTGACGGGCGGCATCGATTTCAGCCGGCACTACATCGTCCTGAAGTCGCCGAGCGGGCCCGGTCCGTACGCGACCCCCGAGGAGATGGTGAAGGCCGGCGCGGTGCTCCTCCAGTACGGGGTCGTCATCAACAGCCTGGTGAGCTTCTTCATCGTCGCGCTCTGCGTCTTCCTCCTGGTGCGGCTCATGGGGAAGCTTCACAGGCAGCACGCGGAGGAGGTGACGACGAAGGAGTGCCCCGAGTGCGCGATGAGCATCCCCATCAAGGCGGTGCGCTGCGGGCACTGCACGGCGGCGCTGAAGGGCGCGTGACGCGAAACGGAGAGGTCGCCGCGCGGGCGGCGCAGCTGGCGCGGCTCGCCGGCGAGCGGGCTCCCCGTCGAGGCCGGGCGCGTCGACGCCGGTGTCGCTCGGAGGGGCGCGCGGCCGCGGATGGCCGCGCTCTGGCTCAATGGTTCTCGACGGGCACGCCGGCCTCGAGCACGGCCTTCTTCAGCGTCAGAATTTCCTGCTGGGCGTCGGTGAGCTCCATCGAGTGAAAGCCGGGCGGGGCGGTCGAGCCCATGTGGATCGGGGCGACCGCCGTCTCCAGGATCGGGATCCCATCGAGCCTGCGCTGGTCGGTGCGTGGCCTCGGCTCGCTGAGCACGGAGAGCAGGCTCGGAGACGCGGTGACCCGAGGGCTCAGCGCGTTCACGCGATCGGGCGCGAACAGCTCGAGCGCGGTGCGCGCGATGCACGCATGATCGAGTGTTCCGTGGAACGGCACGCCGCGCGGAGCCCACGGCGAGACGACGAGGGCCGGCACGCGAACGCCGAGCGTATCGAACGGCGCCGCCTCGTTCGCGGGCGACGGCGGCGGGCGCACGTGGTCGTAGAACCCGCCATGCTCGTCGTAGGTCACGACCAGCGCCACGTGCGGCCAGGACGGGCTCGCGATCAGGTGGTTGTAGATGCGCGCGATCAGGTTCTGACCGCGCGCCACGTCGGCCGGGGGATGGTCGTCGTTCGCCCAGTTCAGCAGCGCGTCCACGTCGACCAGCGTGAAGTTCGGGTCGATCCACGAGACGCTGGGCAGCGTGCCTTCACGGCAGGCCCTGTAGAACGAGGATATCTTCGCGATCGGCAGCCCGCGGTGGCCCTTGTATTTCTCGACGGTCCGCAAGAACGCGATGTCGTGCGAGTAGTAGCGCCACGAGTCGACCGGCAACAGGTCGAAGAACGTCGCGTGGTCGATCCATTGCAGGTTGCCCGTGCGCCCGCCGCTGGTCCCGCAGAGCGCGAAGAACCGGTTCGGCCACGTCGGGCCCGCGAACGAAGCGAACCACCGGTCGCAAACGACGAACTGCCGCGCCAGGCTATCGTACGTCAGCAGATCGCGCTGGTCGTACCAGCTCATGATCTCTGCGACGTGGCTGTTCGTGCTGTAGCCTTTCACGAAGCCGTCCATCGCGCCGCCGTTGATTTGCCTCACGACCTCCGTCCGGTGGTGATGCGGGCGGATCCGGACTCTCGTGCTCTCGAGATGATATCCAGTGATCGGCGTGCCGTTATCGTCCGAGTTCGTCGCGCCGATCACCCCATCGACGTCCATGCCCGTGCCGCGCAGGTAACCCAGCATGTGATCGAAGGAGCGGTTCTCGAGCATCACGATGACCAGATGACGAATGTCTGCCATGTTCCACCGCTCGCTTTCCCATGCGGCTCAGCGCTGTGCCGGCCGACGCGGCCGCGCGGGGCCAGTTTCACTATCCTGAATTCATCTACCGAAATCTGCCACCGGAGAAGGAGATCCAAGGTCTCCGAAGACGTCAAGCCCCAGCTGCGGCGACCTGACCCGGGTTGACTGAAACTTTTCCACGCGCTCCGACGTCCCCTGAAAAGCGGTGTCAATTCAACAACTTGTCCATGCGCCGAAGGGTCCGCGCTCACGCCGCAGGCTGCGGGAAACATCTGAAACATCTTCGGTGCGCGGGTACGTTGCTCCTCTGCTTCCGGTTGGCGCTCCAGGGCGCCTGTGCGAGAGGTGCCTCATGACCTTGCGCCCGCTCCGCGCCCTCGCGCCCCTGCTCGTCGCCGCGTGCACCGTCAGGGCGCCGCGTACGACGCGGCGCTGCGCAAGGACGTCCTCCCGAAGGCGCGGACCGACTTCGCGCTGCCGCCGCCGCTCTACGCGTACATGCTCGAGCTGCATGGCGTCGACATTCCGCCCGCCGAGCTCGCCCGGCTGGCCCACGCCGCCTTCGACGATCTGAAGGCGCAGATGCAGAAGCTCTCTCTGCCCATCGCGAAAGCGCGCAACTTGCCGAGCGCGGACTACCGGGACGTGATCCGCGCCCTGAAGAAAGAGCAGCTCGTGGGCGAGGCGATCTTGCCGCATTACAAGGAGCGGCTCGCCCAGATCGAAGAGATCATCCGGAAGGAGCGCCTCGTCACGCTGCCGGAGCGGCCGGCGCGCGTCCGGCTCGGCACCGCCGCCGAGAGCGCCGAGATGCCGGCGCCGCGCATGCGGCCGCCGCGGCTGCTCGACAACCAGGGAGAAGCGGGGGAGTTCGTGCTTCCGCTCAGCCTGCCAGGGCCCTCTGACCAGCTGCGGAGGATCGACGATTTCACCCATGCCGCGGCGTCATGGACGCTCACCGCCCACGAGGCGCGCCCCGGGCACGAGCTCCAGTTCGCCGCGCTCGTCGAGCGGGGCGTCTCGCTCGCCCGCGCCGTCTTCGCGGAGAACAGCGCCAACATGGAGGGGTGGGCGCTTTACTCGGAGGCCATCCTGCTCCCGTTCATGCCGCCCGAGGGCCAGCTCGTCTCCCTGCAACACCGCCTGGTCCGTGCCGCCCGCGGCTTCCTGGACCCGGAGCTCCAGGCGGGCAAGATCACGCCGGCCGCCGCGCGGGCCTTCCTGGAGAAAGAGGTGGTCCTCTCGCCGCCCCTCGCGCAATCCGAGGTGGAGCGTTACACCTTCCGCGCACCGGGGCAGGCGACCTCGTACTTCTACGGGTTCACCCGGCTGATGGAGCTGCGGCGAGAGACCGAGTCCATGATGGGCCCGCGCTTCGACGCGCAGCGGTTCCACGACTTCGTGCTCGCCCAGGGCATCCTGCCGCCGAAGCTGCTTCGCGGGGCGGTCATCGAGCGCTTCGTGCCGGCACAGCCGTCGCCCTGAGCGGCGGAGGGCCCGCGGCGCGCCCTCGTCATACCGGCTCTCACGCAGCCACGGGTGCGCCTCCGCCACCAGGTGCTCCTCGATGCGTTTCGGCGCGTGCGGCTGCGGGCCCGTGTACTGGTACTCCGACCGGTACGTCTGCTCCCCGATCGCGTAGCCCTCCTTCCATGGGTCGCACGGATCCGAAGTGGGGCACGCCTGCGGCACGTACCGGGAGCTCGCCTGGTCCTTCGTCAGGATGTTGCCGATCTCGTCGTACGCGAGCGACAGCCGGTACCGGTACTGCCAGTCTCTCCGGTCCTGGTACGTCCCCCGCGCCGAGATCAGCTGGTACAGGTCGTCGTACCCGTAGTCGTGCGTCGTCGGCCCCACAAGCACCGAGCCCGGCATGTCCTGCTCGTACGGCGCCTCGTTCCGCACGCGCTCCAGATTGCCCGCCACGTCGTACTCGTACCGCATCCGCTGGAACGCCCTTGCCGGCCGCCCGCGCTCCACGAGGTACCTGTCGCGGTGGTCCGCGTTGATCTCCTGAAGCCGCCGCGACTTCTCGTAATACCGATACGACGTCGCGATCCCGTTGCCGTGCACCACCCTCACCCGCTGCTCGAGCTCGTCGTACCCGATGTGCTGCAGGTACTGCGTCACCGCAGGCTCGTCCGGGTGCTGCGGGTTGATCTGCGTGTTCGTTCCCACGGCCGACCGCACCAGGGCGCGCAGCGGACTGAGCGCTGCGAAGTTCGACCGACGCGAAAGGTACAAGCCGAAGCAGCCATACTGGTGGCGCTGGAGGCTGCGCGCTGACCGGCCATCAGCAGCCCTCGCCGTCGTCTTTGACCGAAGTACCGCGCTTTTTGGCGGTCCACGCGGTGACGGACGCATCGGCCGTCGTGCCGGAGCCGATCGAGATCGCGCTGCCCAACGGGCGGGCAGTGCGGGTCCGGCCGGGCTTCGACCCGGCCACGCTCAAGCGGGACCTGGCGTTCGCCACCGAGGAGACGTGGTGCTGACGCTGCTGCACCCGAGCCATACCCGTCTTCACCTCGGTCCCGCCAGCAAGTGAACTTCGCCCCAAGCCCGACCCACACGAAATGCGTAAGATGTCGCGGAACGCCCCCTCTCAACACACATCGTCACGACATCGATCTTCTCCTCATCCCCCTGGGACATAGGTGACCCAGTTTAGAACAGGAGCTCTCAGCGGGATCCCTGCGGACATGAGCGCCTCACTGCTCAGTTCTCGAACGCGCTTCCATTCCTGCCTCTCCTGGAGCGCACTCAGTGAATAGAGCTCAGGTCGCCCCATCATAATTTCGAATATTTTCTTTATTTCTTCAACAAGCGTTGCCCCAGCATTTCCAAGCCCACGCTTCAGATCGTCATCATCGAGTGCGTCGCACTGCTCACCAAATAGAAGAGCCAACTCATCAGAAGCATCCACAAATGGAGGCAGCGCGGAAATTTGCCCCTCAGGACTCATTGCCAACAACATGAGCACCTCAATCAGCTGCGACGTTTTCACAGAAACATCGAACTCCACGCATCGCCTCCATTTAGAATTGAGGTCCCACTCGAACCGGACTGTGACCAGCATTAACCTTCCAATATGGCTGTGGTCCATGATGACCACCACCGGGGTGCCACTGAATCATTCGACCGGTCGGTTTCCCGCCTGAGTTGTACTGACGCAACATAAATCCCTGCCCCGCGTGCTTTCCGTGCGCCAACTTCTCTACTCGCCAGTTTCCAGGTGGCTTTCCCCCCAGCCGAAGCATGAGATCCTGGGGTTTCATACCGTCCAACAGGTTAGGGTTGGCCATCACATCGTCAACAGTATCAAGCACCTCGCCGACCCGACGCATGGAAGCCGCTGCTCGTTTTGCGGACGACGACGAACCCGCTCCTCCTCCTTTACTACTGGTAGCAGACGGCTGCGCGGGCGGCACCGCCTGTGACGGCTTCGCCGCCTCCGCCCCCTGCGGCGGCTTCGCCGCCGGCGCAGGCTGCGCCGCTTTCGCCGGCTGTGCAGCCTGCGGCGGTTGCGCCGGCGCGGCTGCCGGCTGCGCCGCCGGCCGAGCAGCCTGTTGCTGCTGCATGACGAACCTGAACAGCAGCCGGCGCATCCCGTCCCCGATGCCGCGAGACGTGCGACCCGCCGCCGCAGCGCCAGCGTTCATCCGCTGCAGCATCTGCTCCTGGTGGAACTTTTGCCCCGCCGGCCCGTTGAAGCAGCTCGGGTGCCTGCACCCATTGGCCCCAGGCGGGAAGTTCCGGTGCGCCCCCTGCGCGCTCCTCCCATCCGGGTCGACGAGGTTCACCGGGTTGTTCAGCGTGTAGCTGTACAGCCCGAGGTTCCCCGGGTTGAACACCCCGCCGCTCGTCCCCCCCTCCATGTACTCGTCCAGGATCGGATCCGGGCTCAGCCACACACTGCTCCTCGGGTCGTAGTACCGCGCCCCGAAGTAGTACAGCCCTGTCGCCTGATCGAGCTCCTTCCCCGTGAACACGTACGCTCGCCTCAGCTCGTACCGCGAGTCCGACGCGTCGATCCACAGCTCCCCGCTCGGAAAGTACTCGTCCCGCTGCGTCAGCGTCTGCTCGTTGTTCGACGCGAAGCTCGTGCTGCCCAGGTGGTCCGGGTGGTAGTACAGCGTCGGCGGGTCACGGAACCAGTCCGGATCCATCTTGCTCGCTATCCGCGTCTGCCCCGCATAGATGTGCTTCGTGACGAACCGCCCGTCCCGCAGCGTCAGGTGCTGGTCGTGGTACGCCGTCTCCTCCTCGCCGCTCACGTGGTGCAGGTGCACCCGCCGCTCCCCGTCACCGTCGTACAGCATCCGCGACAGCACCTGACCGTTCTGCGTCACCCGCGCGACCCGGTTCTCCTCGTTCCACTCCGTCGCACGCGTGCCCGAGCCAGGGTACGTCCAGCCGGTCTGGTTGCCGCTCGCGTCGTAGCTGATCACCCGCGACCACGGGGCCGACTCCGCCACGCGCTGCTCCTCGATGCGCTTCGGCGCGTGCGGCTGCGGGCCCGGGTACTGGTACTCCGACCGGTACGTCTGCTCCCGGATTGCATGATCGTCCCGCCATCCGTCACACCCAGCCGGAACCGGCGTGGGACACGCCTGCGGCACGTACCGGGAGCTCGCCTGGTCCTTGGTCAGGATGTTGCCGATCTCGTCGTACGCGAACGACAGCCGGTACCGGTACTGCCAGTCTCTCCGGTCCTGGTACGTCCCCCGCGCCGAGATCAGCTGGTACAGGTCGTCGTACCCGTAGTCGTGCGTCGTCGGCCCCACCAGCACCGAGCCCGGCATGTCCTGCTCGTACGGCGCCTCGTTCCGCACCCGCTCCAGGTTGCCCGCCACGTCGTACTCGTACCGCATCCGCTGGAACGCCCTCGCCGGCTGCCCTCGCTCCACGAGGTACCTGTCGCGGTGGTCCGCGTTGATCTCCTGAAGCCGCCGCGACTTCTCGTAATACCTGTACGACGTCGCGATCCCGTTGCCGTGCACCACCCTCACCCGCTGCTCGAGCTCGTCGTACCCGATGTGCTGCAGGTACTGCGTCACCGCAGGCTCGTCCGGGTGCTGCGGGTTGATCTGCGTGTTCGTTCCCACCGCCGACCGGACCAGGCCCCCTCGGTCGTAGCCGTACGTCACCACCTCCGCACCGGAGCCAGGGAACTTCAGCGACAGCAGCCGCCCGAACGCGTCGAAGTCGTACTCCATCATCGCCTGGTACGGCCCCCGGTGCGGCTCGCGCAGCCGGGGGAACTCCGTCGCCAGCTTCGCCACGTTCCCCAGCCGGTCGTACCAGAACGTCCTCGTCCCCGCCTCGCTCTGCTCCTCCACCAGCCGCCCGGCCCGGTTGCCGTGCTCGTCGCCCGCCTCGTCCGGCGCGCCGTACACATACGTCACGTCCGTCGAGTCCGGGTAGTTCACCCGCCTGAGCCGGTTGAAGTCGTACTCGTACCGGATCAGCTTGCCCGCGCCTTCCGCAGCCAGCTTCGCCGTCTGCCGCGCCCCGACGTTGCCCGACCGGTCGTAACGCCACTCCGTACGCCCCATGTCCGGGCTCGTCAGCGTCACCATCCGTCCCAGCGTGTCGTACGCCGCCGTCGTCACGTTCCCGCGCGTGTCCGTCACCCGCACGAGCTCGTCGACCGCGCTGTACCCATACCGCGTCATCAGGGTGGTCCACGCCTCCGACCCGCGCAGCCGATTGCGCTCCTCGACCGCCACGATCGCGTTCTCCACGTCCTGGTACGCCTTGCGCACCTTCCCCTTCGGGTCGACCTCCGTCGCCACGAACATCGCCACGCCATCGAGCTCCTCGATATCGTAGCTCGTCGTCGTCACCGCCTCGCCGCCCTCGGCCGCCTCGTCCGGCTCCCTCCGCTCGACGATGCGCGAGAGCACGTCGTACTCGAACGTCGTCGGGTGCTTCAGCGCCACGTCCACGAACGCCGTCGCCTCCCCCGTCGCGAACACCGGCTGCCCCTGCTGCCAGACCCGCCCCCGCTCGTCCAGCACCACCCGGCCGCTCACGCTCATGCCCACGGTCGGGGCGGCCCCCGTCCCTGGATCCTTCTCCACGTCCTTCTTCGTCTGGATCACCCGGTCCAGCCCGTCGACGAACGTCACCGTGTCGATCGGATCCCCCGGGTGCTGCACGTCCTTGTGCCGCGTCCGCGCCCATGCCGGCATGGCGACGCTCTCCCCCGGCTGGAGCGAATACTCGAACGTGATCGTCGCCTCCGCCGCCGTCAGCGGGTCGTCCGGACCGAACACAGCCCGCAGCCGTCCGAACGCGTCGAAGTCGTAGTGGACCTCATGACCGTTGACGTCCCGCACCGCGCTCACCGCGCCGTAGCGGTAGTCCGACCACGTCTCCGAGAAGTAACCAAACGAGTCGTCCACCCGGGAGAGGTACGTCTCCGCCACATCGTCGTACTCGTACGTCAGCGTGAAGGCCCGCGGCTCGATCACCTGCTCCAGGTTGCCGTACGCGTCGTGGGCGAACTCCCATGTTGGATTCGTCGATGCGTCTCCCGTGTACGGCGCGCCCGTCGCCGGATCCTTGCCGCCGATCACCGTGTTCGTGATCCACTCGACCGCCCCGGTCACCTCGTCGTACCCGGCGGTGCGCTCGCGCAGCAGCCTCCCCGCGCTGTCGCGCGCCTCCACGCTGTCCGCTCGCACCACGTGCGGCCCGTCGTACGTCACGTAGTGGATCGTGGTCGCGACGTCGTCCTCCAGCGTGCCTGGCTCGCCGTGCTCGATCACCTCGATGAGGTTGCCGCGGTCGTCCCAGTCCCGCTCCTCGCTCGTCTGCTTGCCGGGTGCGCTCGGATCCGTCGTCTTGCCTTCGTACCACGACATCGTCCGCAGCTCTTCCGCCGGGAAGAACGAGCCTGTCAGCATCGGCTGCGCCCCGGGCACCCGATAGGCCACCTGCTGCCGGCTGAACAGCCGCCCCTCCGCGTCCTGCTCGACCACCTCGGCCACGAGCCCGCGCCGGTAATAGTCCTGGTTGTGGTAACGCGTCACGATCTGCGAGCCGTCCTCGCGCGTCGCCGTCACCTGCGCAAAGCCGTAGTCCTCCCGCTCCGCCCGGTCGTAAAAACCGCTCTGGTGGTAATCGAACGTGTGCACGTAGGCCGGCGTGCCCATGCCGTCGTCCACCTCCACCCGCGACAGCACCCACTTGCTGCCGGGCATGTCCACGCTCAGCTCGTCCGGGCTGCTCGCATACGCCACCTTGTTCCCCTCACGCGCATAGTCCAGCCGGATGCTGCCGCCAAGCGGACGGACCACCCGCGACAGCCGGTTGGTCTTGCCCGTCAGGTTCAGCCGCGCCCGCAGCGCCGGGTCGCTCTCGCGCAGCATCCCCTCGCTCAGCTTCAGCACGTGATCCGCCGTCCCGTCGCCGTCCACATCCTCCCATCCGAGCTCGCTCCGCCCGTCGCTCAAGCCGAGCTGCGCCGCGATCTCGAGCACGATGCACACGTACGGCGTCGGAATCTTGATCGGCACGCCATACCCGGCGTTGAACGCCGTCGTCTCCGAGAACGACAGCGCGTCGTTGCTGCCGTTGATCTCCTTCGTGAACTCCTTCTCCAGCGCGACCCCCCACGGCAGCCCGCCGCTCACCGCCGGCGCGCTCCACCTCTCCTCGGGCCCGAAGCGGTCGCCGAGGTTGAGCCGCACCCGGTAATAACCCTGTCCAGGCTGCTTGCTCACCCGGTCGGGCAGCCTGTCGCCGTTCAGGTCCACGAAGTCGACGAGCGTCCGGCTCACCGTGTGCGCGATGCCGCCGCCGATCCCCGCATAACCCACCTGCAGGCTGTTCGTCGTGTTGTCCTGCACCCGCACCGACTCGAGCTGCTCCGGAGACCAGACCCGGCTCAGCGCGGTCAGCGGATCCCCGCCGACCTCCGGCAGCGGCTCGAACGGATCGCCGCTCGGATCGAGCGCCGCCCAGAGGCGCTCGTCCCCGAAGCGGTAGCCGAGGTTCAGCTGCACATGGAGAACACCGCCCGCGCTCCTCACCTTGTCCGGAAGCCCGTCGCCGTTCACGTCGAGCAGGTCCTTCGTCGTCTGCGACGTGCCCCAGCTCTTGCCGAGAGAGGGCAGCACGCTGAGCACCTCCTTGGTCTCGGCGCTCGCCTCGATCTTCTCCGCGATCGCGGACGCCGCGGATCCGAAGCCGAACCCGAACCGCGCGCTCATGGTCTCGATGACCCGGATGTCCCCCGGCCCGTCGACGGTCAGGGCGCCATACTGCCCCGGCTGCTGCCCGTCGCACCGGCCGCCGCTGCCGCACGTCTGGATGCGCATGCCGCCCTGCGTGACGGCATCAGGCCGCCTATCGCCGTTGACGTCGACGAGCTCCAGCTTCGACTCGGTGGTCCCGGTCGTCACCTGGAACGACCCGATGAGCGCGAGCTCCCCCGAGGACGAGCCGTTGTGGCTCTTCCTCAGGCCGGGGACGTTGGCCACGTCCTCCGGCCGGACGCCGCCGATGCGCGACGGCTTGAGCTCCCCGGCCCGGATGTACATGTCCGCGCCCGAGCCCCGGAACACAGGGCCGCTGACGCTGCCCACGAGAGGAAACCCGGCCTCGCCCGGCGACCAGCCCGCGTGGTACCCCTCCCAGTGCGGCTCGACGCGCGTGAAATAAGGCGGCCTGTTCTCCTCCGGCCTCCGGCGGAGCTGGTTCTCGTCGAACGGGTACTCCGTCGTCCACTCGCCATAGCTGAAGCCGCGGAAGCCGCCCACCATGCGGGCGTCCACCTGTTCCAGCTGCGACAGCGGAAGCGCCGTCCCGCCGATCGTGCTGTCGCTCAGCTGCACGGGCGCCACGATCGACTCCTCGGGCACCGAGATCGGCCCGCCGTCGCCGGGCGACGCGTCGAGCCCGCAAACCCTCTTTCCGGACGGAGCACCGGACCTGGGCGCGCACTCGCCCACAGCGCGGCAGCTCCCAGGATCCGCGTCGTGGCCACACACCTCGGTGTACCGGGCGAACCCCTGGTACTGCACGCGCGACGGGTCGACCACGTTCTCGCCGAGCTCGGCGTACAAGAACAGGAGATCGCCCTGGAGCACGGCCACCGGCCACGCGATCTCGGTGCTGAGCTGCGCGCCCGACACCGTGGTCCGATGGAGCTCGACGCTCTGCCCCGAGTCGACGTCCTGGCGCACGAGCCGCACATCGAACGCGTCATCCGCGTCGGTCCGGACGAAGCTCGCCTGCACCGTGACCTGCCCGTCCGCCCCTGCGGCCCAGCCCGGAACGCTCCGGTCGAGCACGGAGAAGTCGTCCGCGAAGGTGAAGATGAAGACCGGACGCCCGAGCGCGTTGACGCGCGTCGTCTCGCCCGGGAACAGCGGTACGCAACGCTCCGACGAGCAGAGCTCCGTGTAGCGGATGCGCGGGTTCCAGCGCGTGATGTCGCCCTCGATGTCCTCCTTCGGGTCCACCCGGAAAAAGAGCGCGTCCGCCCGGCGGACCTGGATGCGGATACCGCTCCCGCAACCCGCCTGGCCCTCGGGGACACACGCAGGATCGCTCGGCCCGATGTCCTTTTTCCAGAGCAGCTGGTGCTCGCGGTGCCCCAGGCTGTCCGGCCGCGGCGCCCGCGTCGTCTTCGTGATCGACGCCGTCACCCCGTCTCCCGCGCCGCCCCCGGCCAGCGACACGCCGCCGTCGATGATGACGACACCGTCATACGGCGGCACCCATTTCACCAGCGGGCTGGTCCGGTAGAACGCGTTGCGGAGCGCCTCGACCTGCTCGCCATCGCTGAAATCCTCGTCGATCGTGAACCCGGCGCCGCGGGCGCCCGGCCCGAGCCGCGCGTTGTTCGGGTTCAGCGCCGCCCCGCTCCCATCCAGCAGCTCCGGGAAGCCATCCCCGTTGATGTCGAGCAGCAGGCTCTGCGCGGTCGCGGTGCTCCAGGCGCGGTTGAGACCGAGACCTCCGAGCTCCTGGAACAGGTGCATCGCCCCCTGCAGACCGACCGTGATCTGGTGCGTGCTGCCCGCGCTCTCCGGCGAGAACGCGTTTCCGCTCGACCGATCCGGGAGCGAGTTCAGCCAGACGCCGTTGCTGCCCACGAAATCCGGGAGCCCGTCGCCGTTGATGTCCGTGAACGCGACGTCCTCGTCGTCCGCCCCGAACGAGACGGAGACCCCCAGCCCAACGTGCGGATCACACACCGTCGGCCCCACGCCGACGAACGCGCTGAGCCCCCCTTCGACCGAGCTCGTGGCCCCGAGGCCATCGCGCCCTTCCGCAGGGCGGCTCCACTCCGTCGGCGCCGAGAACACCTGGAGCTCGCCGTCCTCTTGCTGGAGGCCGAAGTACTCGAAGCTGTGCTCGTAGAGCGGCTCCTCACCACCGTTTCCATGGACAGCGATGCTCTTCAACAGCGACTTGTGATGGTGCCGCGGGTCCGGCGTGTCGTACGCGAAATGATAGCTCCGGATGATCTCCTCGGCGTCGGGCGCCTGGCCCATGGTCACGTCGACGCGCGTGAGCCTCCGCGTCGTCCGCACCTCGAAGCCGGCGCGCGCCGAGCTCACGACGTCTCTCCGCTGCGCTCCGTCGTCCACGGAGAAGACAACGTGATAGTGCGCTCCAGGGAAGCCGCTCTCGTGCTCCGTGTAGTCGATCCGCTGCGGATAGAGCTGCACCCAGTCCTCGCCCTCGGGCGCGTCCTCGAAGTACGAGATCCGCATCCGGTTGCCGAACGTGTCTTCCACCCGCTCCAGGTTCCAGCGGAAGATCCCGGCCTCGCCGGACCGGTCCGCAAGGCGCGCGCCCGCGCTCTCGCCGTAGGTATACCGGGTGCCGTCCCTGTCGGTGACCACCCAGTGAAAGCTCCCGGGATCGGCCCCGAGGCGCTCGATGCGATCGAACGCGCCCTCGACGCGCCGCTCGTACCTGCCCGGCTGCTCGGGGATGGCCCGCAGCATCTGGCCGTCGAGCGTGTAGAGCTCGTCGCCCGTGTACCGGGGCACGCCGAACCGCGTGTCGATCTCGATCGCCGAGAAGCGCAGATCCCACCCCGCGCCGAGCCAGCCATTGCCCAGCTCGCTCTCGTACGTGACGGCCAGGTCCGGCGCGATGCCGTGCCGGCCCGGCGGCACCTCGATCGGGAACGACAGCTGCGCCGTGCCCTGGCCGTTCGCCTCCGGCGGCTCGATGAACGACACGCCCGCGGACGGGCTCGCGAGCTGGAACCCCTTCATCGCGTTGGGATCGAACGACTGCGCTCCCGGCTGATCCGGCATGGAGATCGCCGCGTTGACGAAATCGGTGAAGTGATCGGTCAAGCTCGTGAGCTCCCGGGCCCCGCCCTCCTCGACGCGCCCGAGCTTCGTCCATCGCTGGACCGTCTCGTCGAAGTAGAAACCGAAGATCTCCCTGGCCCTGGCGCCGCTCGGGATCGCCGCAGAGTCGACAGGCAACGTCAGCTTCACCGGCTTCTTGAACTTGAGCCCGTGCGGGCCGAAGCGAAACGCGCGCCCCTCGGGCGTCACATTGCGCATCGCGCGCCCCATCGGCTGCACCTGGACGGGCGTCAGCGGGCGGATCGTGATGCGCGTCGTCTCTTCCAGCGCGCCAGGCGGGATATCGAGCGTGGCGCCCGCGAACGAGAGCACCGCGCCCTTGTCCGGGCTCACCACCGCGCCATAGGGCGCGCCGTGGTCCACGACGAGCCCGCTCGGGGCGGCGCCCGCGGCGCACGGACCGAGCTCGAGCGCGCGACCGAGGCGCGTGCCGTCCTCGAGCCGCGCCTCGAGGCGCGCCGTCCACGTCCGGTGACTCGCCCCCTCGGGCTCCGGGAGCGTGAGCTCGAAGCTGCCGTCGTCGCCCAGCGCCACCGGCTCCGGGCCGGCGAACAGCCGCGCTCTCGACGCGTCCTCGCCGGCCAGATCGAGGAACCCGCGCACATGGGCCCTCCCCTCGGCGCACTCGCCATGCAGCGGCGTGCTCAGCGCGATCCGCCGCGCGCGGGACGGGACGGGGCTCGCCACCACGGCGACGTCCGACACCTCGACGTGGCTGCCCTTCGCCCGCGCGATCTGCACGGAGGCCGCCCCCGGCCATGTCGCCGACTCCGGGAGATCGAACCGGTGCCAGCCCGGCGGCAGGTCCTTGAGGTCGAAGCGAAGCCCCTTCGCGCCTTCGCTGGGCGCGATCTGGAGCTCCCCGGCGCCCGCGCTGGTCAGCTGGAAGAGGAGCGCGTGCGGCGCCACGCGCGCGCCGAAATCGAGGCGCAGCGCCTCCGTGCGAGGCGCGCGCTCACCGCCGGCCGGCCGGGCGTGCGCCTCGGCAGCGGAACGCTCCCCGGCAGCGGAGCGCGCCTCGACCACACCGGCGTGCGGGATCCCGACCACCCGGAGCGCGCTCACGGTGAATCCGTGCTCCTGCTCCGCGGAGGGCCGGAACCGCACCACGTTCTCGCCGCGCCTCAGCCACGCGGGCGCGATCTCCTCGACTTGCAGACCTCCGGTCGCCGGCGCCGCCGCCAGGGAGCCGCCGCGCGGGGCCGTGCCGTTGATCTGCCGGTTCACGCTCGACCAGTGGCCGCGGCCCTCCAGCTGGTAGACGAGGAACGCGCGCGCGAGCGCCCGTGGATCGGTGTCCACGTGGAGCGACAGCGATTGCTCGCCGCCCGTGCGCGTCACGGTGGCCCGCTCGGACGTCGCAGCGAACTGGTAGGCCCCGGCGAGCCGCCCCGCGAGCACGCGATCGGCGAGCTCCACCTCGGAGAGGCCGCGCGTGGGCGCGCCGGCGCTCCAGAACAGGATCTCCTGCGGCCCGCGCTCCCCCGAAGGAAGCCACTCGATGACGACGTGCTGGGCCGTGACCGCCATGGGAAGGCGCGTCCAGCGCTCGCCCGTGTCGTGGAGCGGCACGTCGACGAGGCCGGAGGCGGCCTGAAGCTCGGCGCCGTCCTCCGCACGGACCGTGAGCGCGCCCTCGCTGCGCCCGTACAGCGCGAGCGCCTCGAGCGCGGTGGGCTGCGGAAACGAGACCCGGATCCGCACCTTCTCCCCGGTCTCGCTGCGAAGCCCCGTATCGCCGCGGCCGTCGAACAGGACCCACGGGTCCGCCCCCGGGCCGGCGCCATCGGCGCGAACGTCCACAGGCAAGGCCACCATCGGGACCACGGCGAGGCCGTCGGGGCCGCTTGCGGGGTCTGCCGCGCTCGCGAGCACGGCGGCGTCCCCGGCGAGCGCCGCCGCGGGCTCGGCGCCGCCGCGAGCGCCGGTGAGCCGCGCGCGCAAGGGATCGCCTATCCGGCGCAACGTCAACGCTTGAGCCCACGCGCCGAGGGGCGCGCTCACCACCATGAGCAAGAGAACGCAACCCGCGCACCGCCGCCACACCCGTCTCATCCACCCGGACGTCATCGCTTGCCTCCGCGGGCGCGAAGGGAGCAAAGCGATCGTAAATAGCAATTACAACCGATAACAAACGAGGCGGTCTCGCCGGGGAAAGCGCCAAACCAAGCCGGGTCCCAGCACGATTTCAGCGCACCCGTGGGCGCTCCGTCTCCGAGCCATCGAATTCGGACTACCGGATGCGGAGAAGTTCATTATCCTGTGACGCTCACGCAACACTCCTTGGTTCGCCCTCCCGGCCGCCCGTGCGGCCGTGGGGGTGGCCGATCACGCCATTCACGGAGGTGACCTTGCGCAATCTCACGATCGGGGACCTGAAGCTCGCCTTGCGCGATCTCTTGACCGACAAGGCCGATGAGCTGCGCCTGTCGGCGACAGGCAAGCTGTATGAGCCGCGGCTCAGGGCGAAGCAGAGGGAGATCGACGCGATCCCCGAGGCCGCGGGCACGCAGGCGCCGCTCGCCAGGGAGCTCGCGGAGGCGGACGCCCGGCACGACGGCCTCGGGGCGGCCGTCTTCTTCCTGTGCAAGGCGGTCGAGGCGCACCCCGCCTTGCCGGCGGCGCTCAAGGAGGCGGCGGCGACAGCGCAGCAGGCGTTCGTCCCGAAGCTCGACGTGCTCCGCGCGCCGTACGCGGACGAGGCGTCGGCGGCGCTCGACAACCGGCCCGAGCTGACCCGGCTCAAGGCGGAGCTGAAGGCCGCCGCGACCCCCGGCGGAGGGACCCTGCACGACTGGGTGAAGGCGTTCGTCGCCGCCGGCGACGATATCGACGGCCTGCTGCGCAGGCGCGCCACGCTCCTCGCGACGGGCGAGAACGCCTCGGCCACCGGCCCGCTCCGTGGCGCCGCCGTCGGGCTGCTCGGGCGGTTCCGGGAGGCGCTCCGGGACGAGATCCAGGAAGAGGGCAGCAAGCTGCCGGCCGACCACGAGGCGCGGCTGTTCGCCTACGTCGACAAGCTCAACAGCGATCGCGAGCGGGCCCTGCGCGGGCGCGCGACGCCCGAGCAGGCCCCGCCCACGGCCCCCAGCCGCCGGCGGTGCCCAGCGACGTGGCGCCGGCCACGCCCACAGATGTGCTGACGCGCACCGCCACGCTCATCACCAGTGCCCGCTACATCTTGGCCGTCTTCACCGAGGCCCTTCTGGTCTCCTTCAAGGAGCGCTCGAACTTCGACGTCAGATCGACATGTCGACGCGCTGTCCAGCGGAAGCCGACTTTGCTTTGATGAAGGTCTTCATGTTCCGCCTCAGCACCGTGCGCGCCAAGCTCACCGTCCTCGTCGCGCTCTCCTCGCTCGCGACCCTCGCGGCCCTCCCCGTGCTCTCCTGGGTGATGCACCGGCAGCTCCTCGCGCAGATCAGCGAGCGCGTCCCGCAGGCGATCCGCAACTTCCGGCTGGAGCTCAGGCAGCAGCAGCGCGCCATCTCGGCGAGCTCACGCCAGGCGTCTCGTGCGCGCGAGCTGGTCGAGGGGCTCCGGCTGCGGAGCGAGTCGGCCGTGGGGACGGCGCTCGAGGACGTCACCGACGCTCACCCCAACGTCGCCATCGTCGCCTTCGACGAGCTCGGCGAGCTGGTCGCGGCGAGGGGGCTCGACGCGCCGCCCCCCAGCACGGACGAGGTCCCCGGGCTCGCCGAGGGCCTCTCGGGCCTCGCCGAGATGGACGACCTGCGGGGCGTGCTCGTCCATGGGTGTGATGGACAGCCAGGCTCGCCGCCTGCGTACATGATCGCCCAGCACGCGAGGAGCGACGCCGGGTCGGTGCTCGCCTGCATCCCCATCGATCACACCTACTTCGACGAAGCGGCGACGAGGCTCGGCGTGGAGATAGCGCTCGTCGATCCGTCGGGCAAGCGGGTCACGGGCACGGCGCGCTTCCCGACCGAGCTGCTCCAGGGCGCCGTCATCGGCGACGAGACCCACCCCACGATCGTCGAGCACGCGAGCTCGCTGTGGGCCCTCTCCCGCTTCGCGCCCCGATCGCTCCGGGGCAAGGCCGGCGATTTTTCGATCGTCATGGCGCTCGACGTGAGCGACGTCCGGAACATCGTGCGCCAGAACCTGATGTTCGCGGCGGGCGTGCTCACCCTCGCGGCGCTCTTCTCGCTGATCCTCGGCGCGCGCCTCGCAACCACGATGTCGCGCGCGCTCTCCCGCGTGAACGTCGCCCTCAAGCACCTCGAGCAACAGCGGTATGTCCATGTGGAGGCGGTGAGGACCGGCGACGAGCTGGAGGACCTCGCGACCGGCTTCAACTCGATGGTGGACGGCCTCAAGGAGCGCGACAAGCTCCGCAGCACCTTCGGCAAGTACATGACCGAATCCGTGCTCGAGCACCTGCTCGCCGGCAAGGTGCAGCTCGGCGGCGAGACGCTCACCGTCTCCATCCTCTTCTGCGATATCCGGAGCTTCACGACCATCAGCGAGAGGATGAACGCCCATGAGCTCGTGGGGCTCCTCAACGAGTATTTCACCGAGATGGTGGCCATCATCCTCGACGAGGGCGGGGTCGTCGACAAGTACATCGGCGACGCGATCATGGCGGTGTTCGGCGCGCCCGTCCCCAGGCCGAACGACGCCGTGCGCGCCGTGCGCGCGGCCGTCCGCATGCGCGCCGCGCTCGAGCGCTTCAACGAGCGGCTCGCCAAACGGGGGATCCCGGCGCTGAAGACCGGCGTCGGGATCCACACCGGCGAGGTCGTCGCGGGCAACATCGGCAGTGAAGCGCGGATGGAATACACCGTCATCGGCGACGCCGTGAACCTCGCCTCGCGCCTGGAGAGCGCGACCAAGGAGCTCGGCGTGAGCGTGCTCCTCAGCGAGGACACGCACCTCCTCGTGAAGGACGCCTTCAACACACGTCCCATCAGCGAGATCACGGTCAAAGGCCGAGTGCAGCCGGTGATGACCTACGCGGTGGCGGATCTCTGACGAGCGCCTGGGGCGATAGCGCATCAAGGCGCTCGGCGCGGCGGGGGTGCGCGTGACCGCGGGCTAGCACCAAACGCCTCCGATCCCTTCGAAGCGTTCAGCGACGACGTTCTCATCAATGCATGTTGGGCGGAGAGGAAGAAGGAAAGATTCACAGGGAGGCGGGGAGGCGGGGAGGCGAGAATGGTCCCCACCTCTCGCCTCTCCACCTTGGTCTGTTTATATCTCTCTCCTCCCCGTCTCCCCGTCTCCCTGTGTACTCTCTCTTTCTCTGTCTCCCGCCCAAGGAACCGCTGGTGCCGACCGCGCTTCGCGCGGTGCCTCGTCGACCATCCACGATGCACTCAGCCCGAGGAGGTCGCGTTCATCGAGCGCGAGTTCGGTCCGGCGGTGGCTCAGGCACATCCGGCCAGGCACGGCCCATCTCCCGACATGCCCGCCCGCTCCCGCGCAGCCGCGCTCGTCAGCCCCCCGCGAGAAGCCGCGCAATCTCTCCGCGCTGGCGCCGCGCCGAGCGCGCCAGCGAGAGCTGCCCCGCCGCCCGGTACAGGTTGTGCGAGACGCGCGTCGGGAAGCGCGACGGGTCCCAGCCGAAGTACCGGTCCTCGAACGCGTCCCGGCAGAACCTCGCCGCGAGCTCCAGCGCGATCCGCTCCGCCGCGTCGACGAGCGCCTCCTGCTCCTCCGCCCCGAACGGCCTCGCCTCGCGGTAGCCCGCCACGGCGGCGGCGAAGACCTCCAGATCGAAGCGCGTCTCGGTCGAGTCCTCCCCGACCGGGTTGCACCACGACCGCCACGCGTCGCCGAGCTCCACGTCGATCGACTGCAGCGCCAGCGTGTCGAGATCGAGCAGGCAGATCCCCTCCCCCGCCTCGGAGAAGCGCAGGTTCGAGATCTTGAGGTCGCCGTGGCAGTGCCGGACCGGCAGGTCGAGCCGCCCGCGCCACGTGCGAAACGCGTCGAGGATGGCGTCCGCCAGCCGCCGCCCCTCACCCCCGGTGGCCGCGCCGTCCAGCCGCTCCATGTGGAGCGCCGTGTCGTGCGCGCCCGCGCGGACGTGGCGGTACACGTGCTCGAGATCGTCCACCGCCCGGTGGAACCGGGCCGCGAGCTCCCCCGCGGCGCGCGCCAGCACAGGAGAGCCGACCCGGTGGTGCGTGCGGCCAGGGACGAAGTCCATCACCCGCCACACCGCACCCTCGGCATCGCGCGCGCACAGGGCGCCCTCGCCTGCGCGCAGCAACCGCGGCGTCGCGAGACCGCGGGCCGCCAGGTGCGCCGTCACCGCCTCGATGTCGTCGTGGACCTCCGGGGCGAAAATCGGGCTCACCCGCTGGACGACGTACCGCGGAGGGTCGCCCGCGAGCCAGGTGCCGTTGATGAGGCCCTCGTCCTCGCAGCGGCGCACGGAGAGGCCGCTCAGGGGCGCCCACACGTCCGGGATCATCGGAGCGAGAAGCTAGCTGCGCTCGGTCTCGGAGGGCAAGGGAGGCGGCGCCGCGACCGCCGCGACCGCCGCGACCGCCGCAACCGCCGCAACCGCCGCGGCCCGCCGGCGCAGCATCCACTGCGCGCCGAGCCACGTGACGACGCCGGCGCCGAGGCCGAGCCAGGCGGAAACCGCGGGCACGCCGGCGCGCTCCACCAGGAACGCCCCGCCGAGCAACGTCCCGCACAGGCCCACCGTGAGGGCCAGGTTGTCGACGGCCGAGAGCCGGCCGACGAAGCGATCCGGCGAGAGCCGCTGGATCTCCGTGCTCGACAGCACCCAGTTCGCCCCGCTGCCCAGGCCCCACACGAGCACGACCGCGAGCAACGCCGCCGGGTGGCGGGTCACAGCGAACAGCGCGATCGCTCCGAACGTCACCCAGACGGCCCCGGTCGCCGCGAGCTCGCCCCGCAGGCCGCGGCGGACCAGCGCGACGCCGGCGAGCGGGCCGACCCCGGTGCCCGCGCCGCGCACGCACTGGAGGACGCCCAGCGTGAGCGCGCCCGTGCCCGCGAAGGGGAGCTGCGTCGCGACGAGGTTGAGCAAGAGGAGCGCCCCGCCGTTCGCCATGTGGACCGGCGTCTTCGCGAGCACCGCGGCGAGCAGCGGCGGCCGCTCCCACGCGTGCCGCCACGCGTGGACCATGTCGCGGCGCACCGACGCGAGCGCCGACAGCATGCCGCCCTCCGCCGGCCGCCCCTCCGCCACCATCGGGGGGAGCCCCCGGAGGAACAGCGCCGCCAGGCCGAACGACGCCGCGTCCAGGGCGAGCGCCGCCGCAGGGCCGAGCCCCGCGATCAGGCCCCCGAACGCCATCCCGACCGCGAACATCACGCTCCACGTCGCCGACGTGATCGCGTTCGCCTCGAGCAGCTCGTCCTCCTCGACCACATGGCGCAGCACCGCGGTCTGCGCCGGCAAGCGCAGCGCCCCCACCGACGCGCGCACGAAGACGAGGACCTGCACCCCGACCACGCTGCCCATGACCGCGGCCCCCAGCATCCCGACCGTGAGCGCGCTCTGCACCACGCTCGTCGCGACGAGCAGCCACCGCCGATCCAGCCGGTCCGCGAGCACCCCCGCCACCGGCGCGAACAGCGCGATCGGCAGGTGATGCCCCACCATCACGAGCGCGAGCGCCACGACCCCGCCCCCCTCGCCCCCCAGCGCGAGCAGGCTCACAGCGACGAAGCTCATCCAGTCGCCCAGCAGCGAGACGACCTCGCTCATCCAGACGCGACGGAACGCAGGACGGCAACGGAGCAGGAGCAGGCCAGGACGGCGCTCCGGGCGCCTGCCGCTGTTCATCCAGGGCACACCATGGTAATCGCGCTCTGTCTCATGCGGATCTGCGCCATCATTCCCGCCTACCAGGCCGAGCGCAACGTGGGGGACGTCACACGAGAGGCGCTCCGGGTCCACGGCCTGGCCGGCACCGTGATCGTGGTGGACGACGGGTCGAGCGACAGGACGGCCGAGCGCGCGCGCGCGGCCGGCGCCACGGTGCTGGGCCACCCGGAGAACCTGGGCAAGGGCGCCGCCCTGCGCACCGGGATGGAGTTCGCCCTCGCCGCAGGCTTCGACGTCGCGGTCACCATCGACGCGGACGGACAGCACCCGCCGGAAGAGGCGCGGCGCCTCATCGAGGCCGACGCCGACCCCGAGGCGCTGGTGCTCGGCATCCGGGATCTCGCGGGCGCGGGCGCGCCGCGCGCGAACCAGATCTCGAACCGGATCTCGAACTTCTTCCTCTCCCTCTTCGCCGGCCGCCCGTTCGCGGACACCCAGTGCGGCCTGCGCCGCTACCCGCTCCGGACGACGCTGTCGCTCGGCGCCCGCGACGAGGGGTACGCCTTCGAGGCGGAGATCCTCCTGCGCGCGGTGGCCGCCGGCGTTCGCCTCGTCGAGGCGCCGATCCGGGTCATCTACCCGCCCGAGGGCGAGCGGCTCACCCACTTCGACAGCGTGCGCGATCCGGCGCGGATCATCCGCCGGGTGGTGGCGACGCTCGCGCTCACGCGCGGGCTCCGCCACGTGCCTGCCGAGCCGGTGCTGGCCCCCGACCCGGTCCGCCCTGCCGCGGCGAGCGCGCTCGCCACGGAGCTCGACCCCCACCCGCGGCAGCCGGCGGCGGCGCCTCCCTGATTTGCGGCCGCCGCGCCTCGCACGCCACCGCCGCAAGCTCCTCGCGGCCGCCGCGCTCCTCGCCGCGCCGGTCCTCGCGCACCTCGGCATCGCCGCCGCGACGCGGATCGAGCCGCCCCCGATCCGCGCGGCCGCCGGCGAGCCCGAGGCGAGGCCGGGGGGGCTGCGCGTGCTCGGCCCGGCCTACGTGCGCCGCCGCGGGCGGATCCTCGAGGCGCGCCTCTCCGGGTCGCCGGAGGAGATCGGGCACCAGCACGGGCGGCTCTTCTACCCGGAGATGATCCAGAACGAGGGGACCCTCTACGAGCAGTTCCACCACCACGTGCCGGTCGCCCCGCTCCGGTGGCTCATCATGGACCTGTCGCGCCTCGAGTTCCGCGGCGTCGACGAGGGCATGACCGACGGCGTCCGGCGCGAGATCGCCGCGCAGGCACGCGCCTTCTCGCCCGACCCGTTCGACGGCGTCCTCCCGACGTACCACCGCTTCGTCTTCCTCCAGTCGCTCTACGACATCGCGCTCTCGTTCGAGCACTCGCCGCTCATCGGCTGCACGAGCTTCGCGCTCACCGGGACGGCGTCGGCGGACGGGCACGCGGTGCTCGCCCGCAACTTCGACTTCGAGGCCGGGCCCGCCTTCGACGAGGGCAAGGCGGTGTTCCTCGTCCACGAGCAGGGGAAGATCCCGTACGCCTCGGTGTCCTGGCCCGGCCTGATCGGCGCGGTGACGGGGATGAACGCCGCGGGCCTCGCGCTCGTCGTCCACGGCGGGCGGGCCGGCGAGCCGCGGGCGGCGGGCGAGCCGGTCGTCCACACGATGCGCGAGGTGCTCGGCCGCGCGCAGAGCGTCGACGAGGCGCTCGCGATCCTCGAGGCGCGCGCGCCGATGGTCTCCCACCTCGTGATGCTCGTCGACGCGGGCGGCGAGGCGGCGATCGCCGAGCGCGCGCCCGGCGCGCCGCTGCACGCGCGCCGGGGCCGCGGCAAGGTCCCGCTCACCAACCACTTCGAGGGGCCGCTCGCGGGCGATCCGCGCAACCTCCGCGTCCAGGCCGAGACCTCGACCCGCCCGCGGCGCGACCGCCTCGACGAGCGGCTCGCGGCGCTGCCCGAGGGCGCGACGATCGAGGCGGCGATCGACGTGCTGCGCGACCGGCGCGGGCGCGGCGGCGCGCCGCTGCCGCTCGGCGACCGGCGCGCGATCGACGCGCTCATCGCCACCCACGCGGTCGTCATGGACGCCACGGCGCGCGTCCTCTGGGTCAGCGAAGGCCCCCACCTCGCCGGCCGCTTCCTCCGCTTCGACCTCACCCGGCTGCTCGACCCCGCGTTCGACCCGGCGCTCGACACCGCCGAGCCCGACGCCCTGCCCGAGGATCCGCTGCTCACGAGCGGCGACTACGCCGCCTGGGAGCGCGCCGGATCACCCCACGAAGGCGGGGAGCGCGGCAACGACAATCCTTAAATTAAGAGACGCAACTAAATAACCGCTCCGTCCCTCGCGCAAGCGCGGCGGCGCCGTCTCCATGCCGTGACGCGGACGTGGCGAGCGAGCGCGACAGCCCCGCGCCCGGGACGCGCCTCATCCCGCGGCGAGCACGAAAGCGCCGCGCCGCCGCGCCTACGAAGGCCCTCCCCGCCGGCGCAGCGGCGACATACCCGGCGCGCAATCGCAAGTTTTCAGCGTGGTTTCGGGGTCCCTCTCTCCCACGCCCATACACCGGAGGTGGGACACCTCTCATCCAGCGTGGCCTTACCGCAAGATTGCCTAGCGCGACCTTCCGTCCGACAATGCGATTCGGGGCGCCAAGGTCGCGGCATCGGAGCGGCGACCGGGTCGACCAGACCATGACGGACATCAACCTGATCAACACGACCCTCGATCAACGCTACGTCATCCTCGGGCTGCTCGGGGAAGGCGGGATGGGGGCGGTCTACGAGGCACGGCACCTGGGCACCGGCCGCCGCGTCGCCGTCAAGGTGATCACGAGCAAGCTCGCGCAGGACGAGGCGGTGATGGCCCGCTTCGAGCGCGAGGCCAGGGCGGCCGGCGCGATCGACAGCGAGCACATCGCGAGCGTGCTCGACAGCGGCAGGGACCGCGCGACCGGCCTGCCCTTCCTCGTGATGGAGCTGCTCAACGGCGAGGACGTCGACCAGATGCTCCGGCGGCTCGGCCCGCTGCCGCCCGAGCTCGCGCTCTGCATCGTGGCCCAGGCGTGCATGGGCCTCATCAAGGCGCACGACGCGCGCGTCCTCCACCGCGACATCAAGCCCGCCAACCTGTTCCTGGCGCGGCGCGACGGGGGCGAGTACGCGGTCAAGCTGCTCGACTTCGGCGTCGCCAAGATCCAGGACGACAGCTTCGAGCAACAGAAGGAGCTCACGGCCACGAGCAACCTGATCGGCTCGCCCATCTACATGTCGCCCGAGCAGGCGCGCAACATGCGGGACGTCGACGGCCGGACCGACGTCTGGTCGCTCGGCATCGTCCTCTTCAAGATGCTCGCCGGGCGCACCCCCTACAGGAACTCGCGGGGGCTCGGCGAGCTCATCGTCGCGATCTGCTCGACCCCGGCGCCGCCCATCCAGACGCTGGCGCCCTGGGTGCCCTACGAGGTCGCCGAGATCGTCCAGCGCGCGCTCCAGATCGACAGGAACGTCCGCTTCCAGAGCGCGGCGGAGATGCTCGACGAGTGCCGGATGCTCCTGCCGCATGGCATCTCGATCCACGAGAGCATGCTGCGGCCCCTCCCCGACTCGGTGCAGGCCGACATGCCGCCGCCCTCGCAGGGGCCGCCGAACCCCGACGCCCCGACGCGGCGCCCGCCCACGCCCGTGGGCACGCCCCGCAGCCGCACGCCGACGCCCGGGAGCACGTCGCGCAACTGGCCGGACCCCGGCGAGATCTCGACGCGGCGCCCGCCCACGCCCGTGGGCACGCCCCGCAGCTGGCCCGAGCACGTCACGCACAGCGGGGCCCTCGGCCAGAGCGGTCATCACCACGCGACCCAGAGCGGCCACCACGCGACCCAGAGCGGCCACCACGCGACCCCGCACGGCCTCCTGATCCGCGGGCTCCCGGACGGCCCGCCGCCCTCGAGGACGGTCTCGGGCACCTCCGTGCCCTTCCACAAGACGATCATCGTGGCGGGTGACCAGCCCACCGCCCACGTGCGCCCCCGCAGCAAGGCGGCCCCGCTCGTGGCGGCGGCGGTGCTTGTCGCGGCGACGGGCGCCGGCGTCGGCGCCTGGCTGGTGCAGAAGACGACGGCGTCCGCGTCCGCCCCGGCGACCGGCGGGACGCAGCCCGCGCCGGCGGCCGCCGCCCCGGCCGCGGCCACCGCGGCGCCGGGCGCGGCCGCCGCGGCCCCGGTCGAGCCGGTCGTGCAGATCGATCCGGAGCGGCTCGGGAGCTTCAACCCGCTGCCGGCGGTCATCACGTCCTCGAGCAACCCGCTCACGGACGAGAAGATCAACCTCGGCCGGATGCTCTACTACGAGACGCGGATCTCGAAGAACCACGACCTCTCGTGCAACTCGTGCCACCCGCTCGATCGCTACGGCGCGGACGGCGCCAAGGTGTCGATCGGGCACGCGCACCAGAGCGGCCGCCGCAACACGCCGAGCGTGTACAACTCCGCGGGGTTCTTCTCGCTCATGTGGGACGGGCGCTTCGACAACGTCGAGGCCCAGGCCAACGGGCCGATGATGAACCCGAGCGAGATGGCGATGACGCCGGTGCGGCTGGAGGCGACGCTGCGCTCCATCCCCGAGTACGTGAAGGCGTTCGGCAGGGCGTTCCCGAACGATCCGTGGCCCGTCAACGCCAACAACACAGCGAAGGCGATCGGCGCGTTCGAGCGCAAGCTGATCACGCGCGGGCGGTGGGACCTGTTCCTGGAAGGGGAGCCCGAGGCCCTGACCAACGCGGAGAAGGAAGGGTTCAACACGTTCGTCGAGGTCGGCTGCGTGACGTGCCACTTCGGCCCGCACGTCGGGGCGACGATGTTCCAGAAGCTCGGCCTCGTGCGGTCGTGGCCCGACACGATGGACCGCGGCGTCTTCGAGATCACGAAGAAGCAGGCCGATTTCATGGTCTTCCGGGTGCCGACGCTCCGCAACGTGGCCATGACGGCGCCGTACTTCCACGACGGGTCCGTCTCGTCGCTGCAGGAGGCGGTGCGGCTCATGGGCAAGCACCAGCTCGGCAAGGACCTGTCCCATGCCCAGGTCGAGCAGATCGTCGTGTGGCTCAAGTGCCTGACGGGCGATCTCCCGAAGGAGTACATCGCGAAGCCGGACCTGCCGGAGAGCGGGCCCAACACGCCGAAGCCCATTGCGGATTGAGCGCGGCCCGCTCGTCTGACATGACCATGTCAGAGGACGAGGCGAGGATGCAGCGACGATCTTTCTTGATGGGGCTCGCGGCGTGCGGCGGGGCGCTGTCGATCGGCAGCCACGCGCGCCGCGCGCGCGCGGACGAGGTGGGCGACGCGCTCGCCGAGATCACGCGGGCGCGCGCGTCGGTGAAGACGCTGGTCGCGCCGTTCACGCAGGAGCGGAGCATCGGCCTGCTGGCGACGGCGGTGAAGAGCGACGGCGAGATGACGCTGGTGCTGCCCGACCGGCTCCGGTGGGAGCTGAAGCCGCCGGACGCGATCACCTACTGGATCACGCCCGAGGGGTTCGGCTTCGCGACGCCGAAGGGCGCGGCGGGCGCGGGGCGCGGCGCGGCGGGGCGCTTCGGGGCGGTGCTGTCGGACCTGCTGGTGCTGCTCGGCGGCGACCTCGGGAAGCTGCGGGCGCGCTACGATCTGTCGATCCCGAGCCGCGCGGACGGGATCACGCTGGCGGCGCGGCCGCGCGCCGAGGAGGTGGCGAAGCACGTGCGCAGCCTCGAGATGACCTCGGGGCCGGAGCTGTGGTCGGTGCGGCGCGTGGTCATCGAGGAGCGGAACGGCGACCGGAGCGTCATCGCGTTCGGCAAGGTGGCGCGGGACGTGAGCGTGGATCCGGCGCGGATGAAGGCGCCGAAGCAGGGCTGAGCGGGCGCCGCGGCGCTAGGTGAAGATCAGCACTCGCACTCGTCCTCCCCCTCGTAGGACTTGGCGACGAAGCTCATGTCGTACGGGTAGTTCGCCTCGGGCGGCCCATAGATGCGGAGCAGCAGATCGTTCGCCGAATCCGCGCCCCCTCCATCGAGCCACACCCGTCCATGATCGCTCTCCTCAGCGCCGAGGAGCTCCATCGTGGCAGCGCTGTAGACCTCCACGATCAACGTGTTCTCTGGACCGGGGGGCGGAGTGTACTGCTCACAACCCGAGCCGCACAGCCCTGCCCCGGAGGCCAGGACGCGAAGGCTCCAGTTGACCTCCTCGATCCCGAGAGAGGTGGTGTCGAGCAGGTACCAGTCCTCGTCGCCCTGGCAGAGGACGAAGTCGATCTTCGAAAACCACGCGCTGGGACCGAGGCTGTCGTCGGTATGGTCAAAGGCGAGCGGAGCCGCAGAGGTGGACGCGTCGTTCGCCTCGTAGGCGTCGTCTGCGCAAACAGACGCTCCGCCGCCCCCGGTCGCGGCCCCGCCTGCACCAGCCCCACCCATGCCGCTGCCGCCGCTGCCGCCGCTGCCGCCGCTGCCGCTGATGGCGCCACCGCTACCACCGCTGCCGCTGACGGCGCTGCCGCTGACGGCGCTGCCGCTGATGCCAGTACCGCCGCTGCCGCTGCTGCCGCTGGCATCGCTGCCGCCGCCTCCGTCGGCGCCTGAGCCCGCGCCATCGTCGAGCCAGCGCGAGCAAGATGTCGTTCCAACCAAAGACGCGCAGAGCGCCGCGAACCCCATGAGACGAACCGAGCTAGGAATGAGCGACATAGATAACTCCACTGGGCACAAATGAACAACGACCTCAGGGCGAAGCTTCGCCCTCGAGGCGCGAACATCGAGCGTTCGCACAAAGCAGGCTCAGAATCGAATCATCAGCTCACATCATTCTTCATTTTTTTCATATTTCATGTCTCCCTCCTTTCTCATGGCACCATCCTCGCCACGGCGTATCCTTGCTGGCGATGGATCCGCATCGTTCAATCGTCGCTCATCGCACTCGTGGTCGCCGCCGCGCTCATCACCCTCCTTCGATAAACTCGCGCGCCGCTCGCTTCCGGTGCATCGCGTGGGGCGCCGCGCTCGCCGCCGTCCTGGGGTGCCGCTCGCCGCCGCCTCCGCCGGCCCCAAAGGAGGTCATCGACATCCATGTGCACCTGACCGAGGCCAACGCGGTGGCACCATTGCTCGCGCACATGGCCAAGCATCACGTCGACCGCGCCGTCATCCTGGCGAGCCCGGACCTGACGAGCGGCCGCGGCGGTGCTGGCCTCTCCGGCTACCGCGCGGGCAACGACATCGTCCTCGACGCCGCGGCGGCTCACCGTGGAAAGCTCATCCCCTTCGTCACCCTGGATCTGGGTCACGACGACCTCGCGTACCTGGCCGAGCTGCGCCGCCGAGGCGCCTGCGGCGTGAAGCTCTACCAGGGGCACAACCTCTTCCACGAGCGTCCCCTCGACGACCCCTCGCACCAGGCGATGTGGCAGGCGCTCGCGGATCAGGCGGTTCCGGTTCTGCTTCATGCCAACACCGTCCGTTACAGGAGCGAGCTCGAGGCGGTCCTGCGCGCCTTCCCCGACCTGCGGCTCGTGTGCGCGCACCTCTGCGGCAGCCGCACCGACCTCGCGCGCATGGAGTCCCTGATGGAGGCGTTTCCGCGCCTCCTCGTCGATACGAGCCATGGCTCCGCCGGCCCGGCGACAGAGGGGTTCGCGAGCCTCGAGCGGGAGCGCGCCCGGCTCCTCGGGCTGTTCTCTCGCTGGCCCGAGCGCTTCCTGTTCGGGACCGATCTCGTGACCAGCGGGCTCGACCCCATGTCCATGGAGCTGTGGGACCTGCAGGTGGAGTCGAACATGGGTCTCTTGAAAGAGGACAAGTTTCGCTTCTTTCGTCAAACCGCCGATCAACCGGCCCGCACCATCGGCACCTATCAAGGCCTTCACCTGCCCCCCGAGCTCCTCGTCCCCGCCCTCGGACAGAACGCCGCGCGATGGCTCGGCGCCTGCCTGCGCTGAGGGCCACCTCGCGGACCGCCGCCCGCGGCCTCAGGGGCCGAACTTCGCGAGGAAGATCGCCCGGGTAGTCGACGTCGGAGCCGACAGCGGCCCCGTGCCGAAGTCGATGGTGCCAAGGAACGGCCCGGCGGCGTACACGTCGCCGGTCGCGTCCATGGCCGTGGAATAGCCGTACTGTTGCTCCCTGCCGCCGGTGTGCTTCACCCAGCGGACCGTGCCGGCCGCATCGAGCTTCGCGACGAAGGCGTCGCCGTAGGTGCAGTCCATCAGGCCCGTGCCGAAGTCGACGTCGCCGTAGATCAAGCCGGTGATCGCGAGCTCGCCGTCCGCGGTCGCCGCGACGTCCAGCGCCGTCTGCGGCCCATACTGCCCGAGGCGCTTGGCCCAAAGGAGCTCGCCTGCCGGGTTCAGCTTGGTCACGAAGGCGTTGCCGCCCCACGTGACAGAGCCGGGCTCGAGAGGACCGTACCCTCCCTCGCTCACCAGCGGACCTGCGCCGAAATCCACGCTCCCGAGGAACGTCCCGCTGAGGACGACGTTTCCAGCGCCGTCGACCGCGACGCCGTACGCCCTCTGGAGCGCCTCGTCGCCGAAGCGCTTGCTCCAGACGTGCTCACCGGCCGCGTCGAGCTTCGCCACGAAGATATCCTCGCTGCCCGCGGTGGTCAGCGGCCCGCCGCCGAGGTCGATCGCCTCGGCGAAATAGGCGCCGAAGCTGCCGGCGAGGACGACGCTGCCCGACGCGTCGAGCGCGACGTTGTGGATCTCCGTGTAGCCGAGCTGCTTGCTCCAGAGGCAATTCCCCGCAGGGTCGAGCTTCGCGATGAACGAGTCCATGTCACCGGCGCTGGTCAGCGAGGCGCCGCAGAGGCTGATCTGGCCCATGAACGTCCCCGCCACGACGACGTTCCCGGCTGCATCCATGGCGATGCTGTCCGCCCATTGATCACCATCGACGCCGATCCGAGCCGACCAGACGTGATCTCCGTCTGCCGTGAAGACGGCCACGAAGGCGTCGCCCCCCGACTCCTGCCCCACGAGCAAACCACCTCCGAAGTCGACGCCGGTCCCGTAAACCACCCCCGTCGTGGCAATGAGCCCCGCCTGGTTGACCGCGACGTCATGCGGGTAGACGGAACCGGAGAATTCCTTGTGCCAGAGCGGTTCTCCTTCGCCGTCGAATCTCGCGAGGGAGAAGGCCAGGGCGCCCCCGGTCGAGAGCGGACCGTCGCCGAAGTCGACGCCATCGGCGACCGTCGTCGCGACGACGAGGTTGCCGGGTTCGTCCACGGCGATGCGGCTGCCCACCCACACCTGGGGTTGGCGTGGGTTCGAGGCGAAGTGCCGGCTCCACAGAGGATCGCCGCTGCCGACGGCGCCGCCGGCGCCCGCGCCGCCGCTGCCGACGACGGCGTCGCTGCCGCCTGCGCTGCCGCTGCCGCCCGCGCCACCGGCGCCTGCGCCGCCGCTGCCGACGGCGGCGTCGCTGCCGCCTGCGCCGCCGCTGCCGCCTGCGCCGCCGCTGCCGGCCCCGCCCGCTCCGGTCGCGCCACCCCCGGCGCCCTCATCGCGTATGGGATCGAGCGGGATTCTGTCGCATGCGGCGACAAGCGTCATGAGCACCGTGCATCCAGGTACGAGGAGCTGTTTCAAGGAGGCCTCTCCGATCTCGATTGAAGAAGTGCGCGTGGCTTGCTCCTATGAATGGCCGCCTGTCGTGGCGGCGGCTCACCGCTGGACGACGACACCGAGCGAGAACGACGCGAGCGGGCTGAATGTCGAGATCACCCGTCCTGCAAACCGGATGTCGACAGGCGGGATCGCCGCGCCGCCGAGCGCGCCCGCCGTGAGAACCACGGAGTCGACGAGCCGTAAACGCGCCTCGCCTCGCCCGTACACGAAGGCGGTGAACGTGGATTCATCGCTGTCGATATAGGGCGGTCTCGCATCGCCGGACGCGCTCACGTAACCGAGACCCACGCCGGGGGAGAGGACGAGTCCGAACCGGCGGCTCCTCTCGATGGGCGCGAGGGCGAGCTCGGCGCCGAAGAGCGAGCGGCGAAAGCGAACCTTGCCTTCCGACGCCTCGATCTCGGGACCCAGGATCGGCAGGTCCGCCAGGAGGCCGGCGCCGATCCGGGGCGAGGGCCAGATCCGGAGCGAGGCATCGAGCGCCAGCGAGGCGCCCGGCGCCTGCCATCCCACGGCGATCGCGACGCCGACCTCGACGAGCGGGGCCCTGGGCGCCGCAGGCACCGCGAACGGCGGCGAGGGCGGCGCCCAGGCGCGGAGCGGCGGGCTCCGCCACGCCTCACCGGGCGACGCGGCCGGAGGCGCGGCGGGAGAGGGCTGGACCGGGGCCGGCGCGACGGCCGCCGACGCTGGTGCGACGGCTCCGGCGGGGGCCCCGGCCGTCGACGCCGTCGACCGGAGCGCCCGCACCAGCTCCGCCGCGCGGAGCACCCGGGTGTCGAGCGGGCCGTCGGGCGCCACGCTCGCGACAAGGTCCGCGCGCCCGCTCGAGTCCGACCAGATCTCGATGGCTCCGTCCTCGCCTTCGGGGATGACGATGAGCAGCCCGCCGGAACCAGCCGCCACCGGGCCCGCCTGGACGTGTACCTGCAGGCCCGCCGCTTCGAGCTCCTGCGAGAGCCGGTACGCCAGCGCCCCGCGGGCGCCGGCGACGACCGTGATCGGCGGCGCCTCCTCGGCGGAGCACGGCGCCGCGAACGCCGCGAACGCCGCGAACGCCAGCAAAGCGACGAGCGCGCAGCCAATCGAGCTCGCCACGGCGCGCGCCCGCGGCGAGCGCAGGCGGCGCCGGCGCGGCGGCCGCGACCTCCGCGGGAGGAGGCTCGATCCAGCGCGCAGGCTGCCGAGCGGAACCCTCAATCGGCCCCATCGGCGAGCGTCGCCGCGAGCCCAGCGTGGGCGCCGTTCGGGTACGCCGCGAGGTAGCGCGCGGCGAGCTCGCGGGCGCGCGCGCGGAGCTGGAGGTTCCTCGCGCACTCTATCGAGCGGCCGAGCGCCTCCGGCGCGAGCGCGCCGCGCGGCCGCTCCGCGAGGTACACGGCGAACCAGCGCTCGGCCTCCGCCCAGGCGCCGCGCCCGTCGAACGCCATGCGGCCGAGGTGGTACGCCGCCGCGGCCGCGGCGTCGCTCCCGGCAAACCGCTGCCGCGCCGCCTCGTAGAACCTGGCCGCGACGTCCGGCTTGCGGGAAAGCCGCGCCGCGGAGCCGAGATCGACGAGCTCCGCGCCGCCGGCGCGCCCGAGCACCGTGTCGATGCCCAGGAGCTCCACGTCCGCGAGCGCCTCGCCGAGCTTGCCCGCGGCGAGGTGCGCGCGCCAGCGCTCGGCGGGGGCGTCGGCCAGAGGCTCGCCCGTGCGGGGCCGCGGCGCGCCGAGGGAGGGTGGCGCGGGGGCGGGCGCGGGCGCAGGCGCGGGCGCGGATGCGGGGGCGGGGGCGGATGCGGCGGCGCTCGCGCCCGGGAGGAGCGCGGGAGGCTGCGCGGAGGGGGTGGCCTCCGGCTCAGGCGCCGGCGACGACGCCCGCGGCGCGACGGACCGAGGCGCCGCGCACGAAAGCCGCGTCGCTTCGGGGGCGGCGAGGGCGCGCCCCGCGGGGTCGACGCATGGGCCCAGGATGCGCACGCGGCCGGTGATCATCGCGACCGTGAGCTCCTCGGCTTCCGTGTTCCACGTGATGTCGAACTCGGTGCCGATCACGTGGACCTCGAAAGGCCCCCCGGCCACCACCCACCGGGTGTCGTCGCGATGCACGACACGCACGCGCAGCGAGCCGCGCTCGAGGAGGACGCTCGCGCCCCGGGGGCCGACCTCGGTCACCCGGGCGCGCGTCCCGGGCGCGAGGTCCACGCGCGACCCGTCCGAGAAGTCGAGCCCGACCTGCGACGCGTCCGCCGCCACCCACCGGCCGACGGCGCCCGGCGCCTCCGCGACCCGGTACGTCAACGGGTCGCCCGGCCGGAGCAACACGAACCAGAATACCGAGGCGGCGACGCACGCCGCGGCGAGCGCGACGCCGAGCCGCCGCGCGCGGGGAGCCGCCCTGGCGCTCAGCGAGAGCGCGGCCTCCTTGCGGTAGATCGCCTCGAGTCGATCCGCGGTCGACGGCCGCACCAGCCGCTCGAGCGCGGCATCCTGGTGCGCGGCGACCCGGCGCCCCACGGCCGCGACGTCTTTGGTCCTCAGGTCCATCGGTCGCCCTCCGCGAGCCAGGAAGAAAGAACTTCATCCTTCTTGCAGCGCTCGACGAACGCGAGCTCCGCGCGCTGGATCCGGCGCTTGACGGTGGCGAGCGACACCTTGCACGCAGCGGCCACCTCCGTGAGCTCCTGGCCCTCGACGATGCGCAGCGTGAAGGCCAGCCGATCGTCGGCGTCGAGCGTCTCCAGGGCGCGGTAGAAGGCACGCACGCCCTGCCGGGCCTCCGGATCGGCGCTGGCCGCGACCTCCGGCAGCTCGTCGCTCGCGAAGAACGCGAGCCAGCGGTGCCTGCGCCGCTTGCGGAGCGCCTCGCGCGCGACGAACACGGTGACGCTGGTGAGGAAGGGCTTCAGCGCCTCGGGCTCGCGCACGTCGTCGATGCGGGAGAACACCCGGGCGAACACGTCCTGGACCAGGTCCTCCAAACTCCGGACGTCGCCCAGGATGCGAAAGAGCATCCGCTCGACGAGGCCCGCGTAGGTGTCGAGCAGGCGGCGCTCCGCCGCGGGGTTCCGAGCGTGCAGGCCGCGCAGGATGTCGGGTGAGGTGATCTGCGCGCCGGCAGGGCCGTCGGGTGGACGGGGCTTTCGAACGACGCGGAGGTGCACGGACATCGGGTAGCCTCTAAGATGGCCGGCCCCCGCCGCGACGGCTCAGGGCGAGCGTGCGGCGCCGCCCCGCGCCCCGGCTCCTGGATCATGCGTTGACCCGGCGCCTCGGGCTCCGCCCGCCTGATCGCGCCGGGCTTCGCTCACGCGACCGCGCCGGACGCCGCCGCGGCCTCGATCAGCGCTGGCTCCAGCACACCCGCTCGGTGGCCGAGGCCTCTCGCCCCGGAGGGCTCGTGCGCCCGCCAGAGATCCATCATCCGGCGGTACGCCCCGCCGCGGCGGAGGAGCGCCGCGGGCGGGCCCTGCTCGACGACGCGCCCGCCCTCGATGACGACGACGCGGTCGGCGCGCATCGTCGTGGAGAGCCGGTGCGCGATGAGCAGCGTCGTGCGGCCCCGCGAGAGCCCCTCGATGGCCCGCTGCACCGCTGTCTCGCTCTCGATGTCGAGGCTGCTCGTGGGCTCGTCGAGGATCACGACCGACGGGTCCTTGAGCAGCGTGCGCGCGATCGCGAGGCGCTGCCGCTCCCCGCCGGAGAGCGCCACGCCGCCGCGGCCGACGAGGGTCTGGTACCCGAGGGGGAGCCGCTCGATGAACTCCTCCGCGCAGGCGGCGCGCGCCGCGGCGCGGAGCGCCTCGCTCGTCGCGTCGGGCGAGCCATACCGGAGGTTCGCCTCGATGGTGTCCTCGAAGAGGAACGGCTCCTGCGTGACGATGCCGAGCTTCCGCCGGAGCGCGCGCTGCGACAGCGCCCGGAGGTCGAGCCCGTCGATGCGGATCGCCCCGGAGGTCGGATCGTGGAGCCGCAGGAGCAGATCGGCGAGCGTGCTCTTCCCGGCGCCGCTCGGGCCCACGACCGCCACGAACTCGCCGGCCCGGATCGAGAGCGAGACCCCGTCGATGACCGCCCGCCCGGCGGCGTCCTGGTAGCGGAAGCTCACCTGGTCGAGCTCGAGGTCGCCGCGGATGTGCTCCGGGCTCACGGCGCGCTCCGGATCGGCGACCGCGACCTCGGCGTCGAGCACGCCGAAGATCGCCGCCAGGCCGACCTCGGCGCGGCGCGCCGTCTCGTAGACGCCGAGGAGCGTCTGCGCGGGGCCATAGAGGCCGCCGACATAACCGAGGAACGCGACGAGCGTGCCCACCCCGAGCTCGCCGCGGAGGACAAGGAGGCCCCCCACGCCGAGCAGCGCCACACGGCCGATGTTGACGCAGACGCTCCGGCCCGCGGAGAGCCGCGTCTGGAGGCGGATGCTCCGGAGCACCTCGCCCTGCGCCTCCTCGACGGAGCGGATGAACCGGGCGTGCTCGTCCGCCTCGCGCGCGAACGCCTTGACCGTCTTGATGCCCGAGAGCACCTGCTGAAAGCGGTTGTAGATCCCGCACCAGCGGTCGAGCACCTCGCGCTCGCGCTCCACGAGGCGCGCGGTCGTGGCCCTGCCGAAGAGGAGCGGAGGCACGATGAACGCGACCGCGACAAGCGCGAGCAGCGGGCTCAGACGGAGCATGATCCCGAGCGAGACGACGAGGTAGACGAGCGCGGGGAAGAGCTGGAACGCGACCGAAGCAAGGCAGTCCATGAGCGACGTGATGCCGCGATCGACCCGCGTCATCGTCTCTCCGACGCCCCTCTCCTGATGGTACGAGAGCGGCAGCGCGTGCAGCCGCGCGGTTGTCTCGTCGAGCAGGTCGCGGTTGATGCGGAGCCGCACCCGCCACACGGCGAGCGCCCCCAGGCCCTCCGCGATCTGCCGGAGGACGACGAGCGCGCACAGGGCGAGCGTCAGGCAGGCGAGGGCCCGGACGCTCTGCTCCCCGGGCGCGGCCGGCCCGCTCCCGGGGCCGAAGACACCAGCGCTCGCCGAGATCTGGTCGAAGATCGCGCGGTGCGCGAGCGGCTCGAGCGCGGGCAGGCCGCCCGAGACGAGCGTGAGCGCGAGGCACACGGAGAGCCTCGCGCGATGGGGAGATAAGTAATTCAGACTCCGGCGCAGGTCACGGATCAGGGATCGCTTCACGGCCAATGCTCGTTCGCGCCTCATCGCAGCGCAGGAGAAGGGCGCCAGGCGCGGCCGGATACGAGCAGGGGATAGCCCTAGGCGCAACGGTCTTCTCTGCGCGTTCGAATGGAATCATCGGTGTCCCAGGAACCTGCGGAGCCGAGGGATCCTGGGAGTCTGGATCACGCGCCGGCGCGGGCGGCGGCCGCGATGACTCGCGCGCTCGCGCCGGCGGCGCCCGGCGACATGGCGCCGCCGGGGGCCCGCCGCGCGATCGCGCGGGGTCAGCGCGCCGGCGAGACGTCCACCACGCTCGCCGGATCGGTCACCGCGCCCGGCCCGAAGTGGAACTCGAGCGGCTCGTTGTCGAGCCATTGCGGAAGGAGGTTGTTGTAGAAGGCGCTGTCGCGGTGGAGGTCCGACCCGCCGGGGAGCCCGAAGCGCATCTTCGGGCCCGCTGGATCCGCGTCGATGACCAGGCGGATCGACGGCCCGTTGGCGAAGGCGAAGCTGGGCTTTCCGCCGTCCGGCGGGAGCGCGCGCGATCTCGGGTTGGCGACGTTGACGGTGAAGAGCCCGCCCGGCGCGGCGTAAGGCCCGTCATTGTACACGGCAAGGTTGAAGTTATCGAAGATGCTGCGGAGCGTGAGCGTGTGGACGCGGCCCCAGCGCCAGTCGTCCGCCGGGCCGATGACCGCGAGCGAGGCGGCCGCCTTCGTGAGCGCCCGGAGCAAGATGTCGTCCTGCGTCTCCGCCACACCGTCGGTGGTCACGTCGTCCCAGAGCAGCGGGCCCGAGCTCAGGCGCGCCGGATCGCGCAGCGCGCGCGCCACGACGGTCAGCCCGAACCCGGGCTCATCGAGGCCCGCGGCCGCCGCCTCGTCGCCCAGCGCCTCGCTCACGATCGCATAGAACGTCGCGTGGAACGCCGTGCAGCCGATCGACTCGGCCGCGAGCGTCGCGTCGTCCACCTTGCCGGCGTCCACCGGATCGTGCCCGTCGAGCCCTGTCGGACACGTGTGGTCCCAGGCGGCGAGCGCGTCGATGACGGCCTGCTCCTCGTCCGTCAACGTCGCCAGCTCCGCCGCCGAGAGCACGGCAGGCACGACGAAGCTGCCATAGAGCGAGTACGTGTCGCCTTGCATCGCCGTCATGGTGTCGGGCGAATGCGCGTCGCCGCCTTCGTCGAGCAGATCGAGGATCCGCTGCTCGCGCGTCCCGTCGGCCTTGCCCCACGCCTGGAGCGCGCCTTGCCCGTCGTTCGTGGGATCGCCGTCGGCGGTCGCGCCCGTCATGTCGCCGTTCGCCGTCGCGATCGCGGCCCGAGGCGGGTTGAGGAGCTGCGGCAGCTCGGCGAACGGGATCGGGTCGCCCCACTCGGCGCTCCCGTCACCCGGGAGCGGCAGCCACGCGGGCACCTCGGGCGACGCCCAGGGCCGCGCCGGCACCTTGCTGTACGGGAACCAGCCGATGTTGCCCTCGATGTCGACGACGACGAAATTCTGGCTGGCGGAGCTGGCCGCCTCGAGCCCTCTCCTGGCTTCGGCGACGCTCCCAGCGCGCCCGAGGGCGAAGAACGCGTCGAGGTCCGTCCCGCCGTCGTGCCCGCGCCACCGGATGGTCACGGCGGTGCCGGCGTCCGCGTCCTCGCTCACGATGGGCCCGTGGTGCGGGACCCAGCGGAAGGTCTTCTCGATCGTCTCGCCGGAGGCCGCGTCCTTGAACGAGAACTTCTTCTCGACGATCGCCACGTCTTCCCCCTTGAAATCGACCGACGCGCCGTCCCCGGTGAGCGTCTCCAGGTAGACGTCGGCCAGGTCGTAGTACGCGGTGGTCACGCCCCAGCCGATGGACTCGTTCTGTCCGATCATCACGCTCGGCATGCCCGGAAACGTGCCTCCGGCGACGTGGTATTCGCCGTCGCCCCTGCTCTTGGCGTCGAGCTCGACGGGGAACCAGATGCTGGGATTGCCGAGCAACAGGTGAGGATCGTTCGCCAGGATGGCGTGGCCGCTCTCGGTGCGGCCCGGGCCGACAGCCCAGTTGTTCGACCCGGCGTCGCCCGCCATCTTGCGCCGGCCGTCGCCGACCTTCGCCGCGCGCTTCGCGGCGCCCGTGAGGAGCGCCCGGTGCGGCGAGAGCCGCGACACGGCCACCGGCGCGAACGGCCGCACGAGGTCCGCCGTCTGCGCGGCGGGCACGGTGGACGCGTCGAACACGGGCGCGGGCGAGAACAGATCGACGGCGAGCGCCCCGTCGAACAGCGGGACCTGCGCCGCGAGCTCGAGCTCTTCCCCGCTGTTGTTCGAGAGGTCGTTGAGCACGTAGAGGCCGACGGCGGCGCTGTCTTCCGGACTCCAGTCGCGGATCGGGTCCTTCACCATGAGCGCGAGGTTGTACTCGACGGTCAGCGTCGCGCCGTTCCTCTTGTTCCGCATGTCGGCGAGCCAGGCGTTCACGCCGCGCGCATACGCGTCGAAATGCCCTTTCACCTTCGGGCTCGCCTGCTCGTAGAGCGCCCTCTCGAGCGGCTCGCCGTCGCGCGTCGTGAAGAAATGGCGGTTCTGATAGTCCTGCTCGAGCACCCGCGCGCCCGCCTTCACCAGCCCGCCGAGCGACCCCTCGACGAGGTTGCGGATGAAATCCATGAAGAAGAAGCGGTTCTGAGCGTGGAAGTAACCGAGCGCGGCGAAGCAGTCGTCGTCGGACGCGCACTCGAGGTGAAGGACCCCGAGCTCGTCGGTCACCGCCCGGACATCCCCGTCGAGATCGGGAATCGCCACGCCGCTGGGGTCCGATCCCCCTGCGCCGCCGCCCGCGGCTCCCCCGCCCCCCGTCGCTCCCGCGCCGCCTTCACCGCCATTGCCACTTGCCGCGCTGGACGGGGCTTCGCCGTCGTCGCCGCACGAGACGGCGGCCGCCGAAGCGGCAAAGACGAACGCGAGGACCAGCGAACCGAAACGAGCCGTACGCATCATCAGCGATACTCCTTCTGCCTTCGGGCGCACGATATCACGCGCCTCCGGCGGGAACGGCGAGCTGTGCGCGTCGATGGCCTGCCGGAGCAGAGGGCGAGATCCGGCAGCGTCGAGTCGGAGAGCCGGGGCTCCCGGAGCGCGCCCCGCGCGCCGCCGCCCGGAGCGCGCACGGCCCCCGCCGGACCGCCTCCGGCTCGGCCGGGGCGCGCGGCGCCGATCCAACGGCGCGAGCCTGGTTCCCCTCGCCGCGATCTCGACTATGACGCCGGGCATGCGACGCCTCCTGCTCCCCCTCTCCCTCCCCGCCCTGACGCTCGCCGCCGCCTGCTCCGGCGCGCCCCCGGAGCCCGCCCAGACGGCGCCGTCCCCGCGCGCGCACGACGGCGGCCCGCCCGCGGCCGCGCCGTCCCCCGCCGAGGCCGGGGCCGCGGCGCCCGCCGCCCCGGAGGCCGGCGCGCCCGCCGCCCAGGCGGGGACGGCCGGCGGGGAGACCGCCGCCGCCGAGGAGCAGGCGTGCCCGGCCGACATGAAGCTCGTGGAAGGCGAGTACTGCAGCGAGGTCGAGCACAGCTGCCTCCGCAGCTGGTACGACAAGTCGAACAAGAAGACGGTCTGCGAGGAGTTCGCCCCCACCCCGGCCCGCTGCACGGGCGACAAGACGAAGAAGCGCTATTGCATCGACACGTACGAGTGGCCGAACAAGAAGGGGGAGCGGCCCGAGGTGATGAACCGCTTCCACCAGGCGCAGGTCAAGTGCGCCGCCGTCGGCAAGCGCCTCTGCACCGAGTCGGAGTGGACGCTCGCCTGCGAAGGCCCCGAGATGAAGCCGTTCCCGTACGGGTACTCGCGCGACGCGACGAAGTGCAACGGCGACCACCTCTGGGACGATCCCGACATGAAGAAGGTCGCGAAGCGCGACCCGGGCGAGCTGGCCCGCCTCTGGAAAGGGGTGCGGAGCGGGTCGCAGCCCGAATGCATCAGCGACTATGGCGTCGCCGACCTGCCCGCGAACACCGACGAGGTGGTGGCGAGCGAGACGAGCGGCGGCTGGCGCGGCAAGTTCGACAGCGTCCACACCGGCGGCCCCTGGTACAAGGGCGTGCGCAACCAGTGCCGGCCGAAGATCTACACCCACGACGAGGGGTTCTATTATTACTTCCTGAGCTTCCGCTGCTGCGCCGAGCCCGACGGCAAGGCCACCGAGCCGCGGACGCCCCGGCAGGTCCAGGAGGGGTGGGACATGTCTCGCGTCGAGCGGATGGCGCAGTTCACGGTCGAGGAGATGCGCGGGAAGCTCGAGCTCAAGGAGCAGGGCAAGTGCGAGTGCAAGCCGACCGACATCCGGTGCAAGACGATGTGCGGCACGCTGCTCGGGCCGGGCGCCGTGGACGCGACGCCCGGGGGCGGCGCGCCGGCGGCGCCAGGGAGCGGTGAGAAGAAGCGGTGAGCGGCGAGGCGCCCGCCGGGCCCGCGGCGCAGCGCGAAGGGGCCACCTCCACGCCGCCGCCCGCGGGCTCCGCTACATGCTGGCGTCCGTCAGCATCGCCACGACGCGCTCGATCGACCAGTAGCCTGCCATTGCGCCCATCGCATACACCACGCCGCGCCTCACCGTCGCTGGTTGCGTGGGGACGCGCGCGGCAAGGAGGCGCAGCGCGATCACCAGCGCGATCACGCCGAGCTGACCGAGCTCCACGCCCACGTTGAAGAACAGGAGCGCAATCGGCACATGCCTCTCCGGCAGCCCGATGTCGAGCAGCGACGACGCGAACCCGAGCCCGTGGAGCAGCCCGAAGGCGAACGTGACGGCCCAGGGGGCCCGGCGGGTGAGCGAGTCGGTCGACCGGATGCACTCGCCGCAGATCAGCACGATCGAGAGCGCGATGGCCGCTTCGACCGGCGGGGCCGGCAGCGTCAACCAGCCGAACACGGCGCAGGCCAGCGTCAGGCTGTGCGCGACCGTGAAGGCCGTGACGGCGCCGAGCAGCTTCCGGCCGCCGCGCACGAGGAGCGTGAGCGCGATGACGAAGAGGAGATGGTCGAACCCGGTCAGGATGTGCTCGACGCCGAGCCACGTGTAATCGACCATGATCGGCCGGAGCGCGCCGAGCCCGGCGGAGGCGGGAATACCGTAGACCAGAAGGCTCGGGTCGTCGCCGGTCAACACCCGGACAAGCCGGCTTCCATTCCGCCACTCGACAACCACCATCACGTTGGTCTCGGTCCCCTCGAGCCAGGGGAGCTCGATGGCGCCGACCAGGCCGGATGGACCGCAGTCGAGAATTGCACCGTCGAGCTTGCAGGCCGGGGGGAACACGGCGGGCGTCGCGAGGTCGGAGCGGAGCGCGGACGAGCTCGCCTCCCAGCGCACGCGGAACCGCCCCTCGTGACCTTCCACCTCCGTCAGCGAGAGGAGCGCTGAGTTGAGCGCGTGGCCGGCCGCGGGGACGGGCGCCAGGAGCAGGGCCAGCAAGAACGGCAGGGACCGAGCCAGCCGGAGCAGACGAGAACGATTCAAGGGCTCTCCTTGAACCTGTACTGCGCGAGGAGGCTCTCGACGAGCTCGTCGACGGCTTCCTTCTTCCTTGCGGCGACCCAGTCGCTGGTGAGGGTCGCGCGGATCGCCTCGCGGCTGGGCAGCCCCCCGCTTGTCTGGTTGACCCGCACGAGCAGCAGGCTGTCCTGGGTCTCCACGGCCTGCCACGCGGCGAGCGGCGAGCTGCAGATGCTCTCGGAGACCGCGGGACCGAACTTGGCTGCGAGTGAATCGCGGGTGAGGTTGCCACCCACGATCGGACGACCGAGCGTCCTCGGGTCCGCACCGTCGGCCAGCGCCCGTCGATACGTCGACCGCTGCTCCTCTGCGGCCGGGTCGCTCCTGGGAAAGGTGACGACCTCGAAATCGTACCGCAGCGGCGTCTCGTACTTGCTCCGGTGAGAAGCCAGCCACGCGTCCAGCTCTGCGTCCGTCGGCTCCCGTGCCGCCATCGGCTGAGCCGCCCGTGTCCGCAGCCGCTCGGCCAGCGCGACCCGCACCGTCGCATCCTGCCGATCGAGCCCCTCCCGCAGCGCCTCACGGTAGAGCACCTCGTCCCGCTTCCACCCGTCGAGCGCCGCCGCCAGCTCGGCCTCCGTCGGCGCCCGCCCCATGGTGTCGCGGAACTGCCGCTCCAGATCCGCCTTCAGCCCCGCGCTGACGACGATCTCCCTGGGATCGCCGGCGACGAGCCGGTGGCCGAGGAACAACAGCGCGCCGATGAAGAGGAAATGAATGACCGGTTCGCGGAGCAGCCGAGCGAAGCTCCCCATGGTTCTACTGCTGATGTCAGGCATGAAACGCGCTCTCGCTGGGGGAGAGGAGACCCAAACGCTCCGGAGACGTCAAGCCCCCGCTGCGGGGCCTGCCCCGGGTGAGGTCGGCTCCGCCCGAAGCCGCGCCGGCAGCGGCGCGGGGCTTCGGGCGGCTCGCGTCAGGGCGACAGCGTGACGGACTTCGCGTCGAGCGCCACTTCGTAGTAGCCGTGCGGATCCCACTTGAGCGGGGCGCCGTTCTGCTTGAGCGTGCCGCCGGTGACCGTCACGCGCACGTACTTGCCCGGAGGGAAGTTCTGGGGGAGCGTCCAGTTGTAGGTCGTGTCGTTCCCGTTCTTGGTGTTGGTGCCGTCGGTGATCGCCTTCTGGCCACGCCAGTACGCGCCGATGGTCTCCATGGTGCCGATCCACACGTCGCCGTACGCCTTGACGGCCTTGACGTGATCGACCCAGGCCTGGAACGGGATGGGCTGATAGGCGCCGTCGCTTCCGCCGGTGAAGCCGTGGATGCAGAAGGTGCGCCACTTCTTGCCGCTTCGCGCGCTCGCGACCTCCGAGTCCATCTGCGCCTTGGAAGCGTTGGTCGGGGGAATGTAGGTGGGCAGACTGAACGGATTGCTGCTGTCGTTCGGGCCGATCAGGGCGTTGGACACGCCGCGATTGATGAGGAAGCGCGACTGGGCGATGCTCGTGTATCCACTCGCGCCGTACGGAGCCGCCATCGTGTACGCGGTGATGCCGAACTTTTGCTTGATCCATTGCTGCGCGGAGTCCGTCGCGGAGCCGCCGGGGTCGTCCATCGCGTGGCTGGCCGTGTGATTGGCGATCTCGTGCCCATCCGTCAGCGCCTTTTGCCACACCGGATTGCTCGCTTCGCTCTTGCCGGTCCAGACGTAGAAGGTGAACGGCACGCCGAGCGCGTTCATCGCATCGTAGTTCTGGATCTGCGTCTGGTTCGAGTCGTCGAAGCTGTACGTCACGGCGCCCGCGAAGCCGGCCCAGTCGATGACCTTGAACCCGCCCGCCGCGCCGGCCGGCTTCGGCGCATTGCCGGCGCCGGGCGCCGGCGGAATGCCGGAGTCGGGCAGCGATCCTCCATCACCGCCGCCGCCCGTCCCTCCTCCACCCGCACCCGCTCCGCCGGTGCCAGCCGGGTCCGAGCCGCCGGTGCCGGCCGGGTCCGAGCCGCCGGTGCCGGCCGGGTCCGAACCACCGTTGCCCCCCCCGGACGCCGAGGTCGCGCCGGGATCCCCGCCGCTGGAGGAGGAGCTTCCCGGCGTGCCGCCGCTGCTGCTGCTGCCGCCGCCGCTGCTGCTCGTCGTCTGCTGGCCGCCGGTGGTGCCGCCGGAGGTCTCCCCCCCGTCGTCATCGCCGCCGCAGCCGCTGACGTGCAGCGTGCCCAGCAACAACATCGCACCGAGCGCCAAGGACGATGACGCAGGAAAATTCTCGAAGTGGAGGAATCGCGCAGATTTCAGCATGGGGTGAGGATACAAATTCCCGGAAGGCGCTCAAAGGATTATGCGCGACGCACGCGGGTCGACGCATCGCATGAAGGGCTCATATGTTACCAAAAGTAGCGAGCGGCTCACACGTTACCAAAAGTAGCGAGCGGCCCTGACACGTTACCAAAGGTAGCAAGGGCCGCGTCAGCGAAGCGCTCCGCCGTATCTTTCTAGCGACGCGGCGACTGCCGGAGCGTACCGGGCTTCGCGTCGGCCTCATGTGCAGGGCTGTCACCCTGACTCGCCAGGTGGATTCCAACCCGCCTGGACGATCGGCAAAGCAGGCGGGCGGGCCCGTGCATAGGGCCGGAAGCACCGCCCGCCGCGTGGGTCCAAGGGTCCGCTTCACGGATCTCCCTGGTGTCCGAGCAACACGCGTCGACACCATCGATGCAGGCGCACGTCGTCGGTCGCGAACGACCAGCGGGCGGCGAGCCATCGCTCGGCGGGTTCGAACAGCGCGTCGAGGTGCTGGGCCAGCAGCCACTCCCGGGCGAGGCGCCGGTCGCGATCCGTGGCGGTCGTGGTGATGAACGGCGTGAGGTAGATGACGGCCGACAGCGGATCGAGCCGAGCGTCTCCCACGATGGGTAGGCCCCCGAAGTCGATCACGGCGCTCACCTCCTGGCCTTCGACCAGCACATTGCCTGGATAGAAGTCCATGTGCACGAAGCTCGGTCGCTCCGGCTCGGGCAGCGCGGCGGCCAGAGGCGCCGGATCGATGCCGTCGAACGCGCTCCCGGCGCAGGTCAGGCTCTTCCTTGCGCGCAGCTCGAGGTAAGCGCGGTAAGAGGGCGTCCGGATCGGCTCGGCTTCGCAGAGGTCGCCGTACCACGCAGCGCTCACGCGCAGGGCTCGCAGGCGCGTCGAGGCCTCGAGAAAGCGAAGGATGAGCTGTTCCCGCTCGGCGCCGGCCGCCTCGCCGAGCACCTGCAAGAGGGGCCGCCCGGGCAACCGCGGCTCGAAGGTGATGAGGCGGCCGTGCAGCTCGGTCATCTCCAGGACACGCGGGATCGAGAACGGCACCGCGCTCGCGCCCTGGTGGAAGTCCTCGAGCAGCTGGGCTCGTCGAACGATCGTCTCCCGGACGGTCCCGGGATGGTGGACGCGCGCGACCCGCTCGCCGCCCAGCGCGAACACGCAGGCTTCACCGCCGATGCCGAGCAGCGCATCCCGGGTCAGGCCGAGATGGCTCATCACCTGCAGCAGAGGGGCGTCGTCGTCGATGCTCATCCCGAGGTCCGCTGCGGGTGACTCGTGTTCATGATCTCGCTCTCCCCGGCGCCGCGCGCCCCTCAGAAGAAGGCTTTCAACAGGCCTATCGCGCCCTGCTTCCAGGGCACGCGGTGGGTCACGCCCGAGCGGCTCTCGAACTCGCTCCTGTGCGCCCGGTACCACTCGAGGTTGCGCACCAGCGCGTCCTTGTTCGAGTACCTCGGCGTGAAGCCGAGCACCCGCTCGGCCTTCTCGATCGACACGAACGAGTCCTTGGACGCCGTCTCGTAGACCCACTTGTAGAGCGGCGACACGCCCATCGCCTCGAGCGCGCGCAGGCCGAGCACCGCCGGCGCCGCCGGGAAGGGCACGATTTTCTTGCCCTTGCCCACCGCGTCGAGCACCGCCTGGTAGTCCTCTCCCATGGTGGTGAATTCCTTCGCGCCGATGTTGAAGGTGTCGTTGGCGATCGACGCGTCCTTCGTCATGCACAGGGTGATCGCCTCGCAGAGATCGGCCACGTCGAGGAGCTGGTAGCGGTTCTTGCCGTCGCCGATCATGGGGAAGCCCTTGCCGTCGAGCGCCCAGTCATAGAGCAGGGCGAAGACCCCGAGCCGCTCCGGGCCGATGAAGGACTTGGGCCGGATGATGGGCACCACGAGCCCCCGGCCGCGCTCCTCGAGGCACACGACCTCGGCCTGGATCTTGGCCTGCCCGTACGGGCCCACGCCGTCGAGCCGGTCGTCCTCGCAGAGCGGGTGGTGGTCGGGGATGCCGTACACGGCCGTGGAGGAGATGTGCACGGCGCGCTCGACGCCGTGGCGGCGCGCGGCGCTCATGACCACGCGCGTGCCGATCACGTCGGTCGTGTAGATCTCCTCCGCCGTGTACAGGGGCAGCGCTGCCGCCGTGTGCACGACGAAGTCGTGCCCCTTCACCGCCGCGTCGACGACCGCCGCGTCACGGATATCGCCACGCACCTCGCGGATGCGCGACCGCTCGGGGTAGTCGAAGTCCAGGAGGTCGAGCGACGTGACGTCATAACCGCGCTCGAGCAGGTGCCGCACCAGATTGATCCCGAGGAAGCCCGCGCCGCCCGTGATCAGGACCTTCTTCTTGCTCATCGTCTCACAACCTCGCTTCTGGGACAGGAATCAGGAATGAGAGCCGCCGGCGCTCACGCGCCGCGCGCCTCGATGATGGCCCGAGCCTCGGCCGGGTGGCGCTTGCACTCGAGCAGCGCCCCGAGCAGGAGCGGCGCCACGATGGTCGCGTCCGACTCGATCACGAACATGGGCGTGTCCTCGGTCAGCTTGTCCCAGGTGATCTTCTCGTTGGGCGTGGCGCCGGAGTACGAGCCGTAGGACGTCGTCGAGTCGGAGATCTGGCAGAAGTAGGCCCAGGGCCGGGCCGGCTCGTCGAGATCGTACTTGAGCGACGGCACCACGCAGATGGGGAAGTCCCCCGCGATGCCCCCGCCGATCTGGAAGAACCCCACGCCCGCGCCCGCGCTGAGCGCACGGTACTGGTCGTAGAGCTCGGCCATGTACTCGATGCCTGACTTCACGATGCTCGCGCTGCACTCGCCCCGCTTCACGTAGGATGCGAAGATGTTGCCGAAGGTCGAGTCCTCGTGGCCCGGGACGACAAGCGGCAGCCCGGCCTCCGCGGCGGCGAGCAACCAGCACTCCTCGGGCGGTCCGCGGTGGAGCGCGGGCTCGACCGCCTGGACCAGCTCGTAGAAGTACTCGTGCCAGAAGCGGCGCTCGCCGCTCGCCGTCGCCCGCTCCCACCTGGGGACGATGTGCTTTTCCACCGCGCGGAAGGCCTCGTCCTCGGGAATGCTTGTGTCGGTCACGCGCCGCATCCGGTTCTCGAGGATGCGCGTGTCGTCCTGCTTGGTGAAGTAACGGTAGTCGGGGAAGTCACGGTAGCCGTCATGCGCCACGAGGCGAAACAGCGACTCTTCCAGGTTGGCGCCTGTCACGGACATGCCGTGGATCAGGCCGGCGCGGATGGCCGGCGCCAGCGTGATGCCGAGCTGGGCCGAGGACATCGCCCCGGCCACGGCCCAGAACATCTTCCCCCCGCGCTCGATGTGCTCCCAGTAGGCGAGGAGCGCGTCGCGCGTCGCGCGGGCGTTGAAATTCTTGTAATTGCGGAGAACGAACGTGAGGAGGGGCAGCGTCGTGGCCCCCGATTTCGTCTCAACCATGCTTTGCCGAGCCTCAGCGACCACGAAGGTCGTCCCGGTGGTCTCGGGTCGCGCAGGCCACCAGGGACGCGCTACGGACCGGCGCAGGCCGGGCCGCCATCGCAGCGTCGGGTGGCTTCGGGAGCACCGTAGCATGAATCACGCGGATCGTGTCAAGCCCGTCGCGGCGGGCGGTCCACCTTGTCTGCGCTCTCACGCGACGTCGTGCAGCCCAGACCGCGTGCCGACCAGCGCGCTCTCACAGCGACCTGGACCGGCGGCCGGCGCCAGCAGGTGGACGAGCGCTCGATCCGCGCAGGCAGCTGAGAACGCTGCACGCTTTGGACGGAACGAACCGCGGCCATTGTCGTCCTCTCTTCCCGATTCCGTCTGACGCCGGATCCCTATTATCGGAAGAATCGCCCGCGTCGTCACGTTGCTCGTCCGTTGCGAAGAGGGGAGAAGGGGCGATGGGCGCACGGAGCCTGCGGATCCCATGGGTGGTCCTGGTCGTCCCCCCGCTCGTCGTCGTACCGACGCAAGGAGAGGCATCCGAGCTCAGCGCCGGTGTGAGCCTCGGATGGCTCCAGGCCGGTACCAGTACAAAGGGCTCGGCGCCAAGATGATGGACCCATGAAACACAGCCTCAACGAGCTATTAGATATCATTTATCGATACTATCCACGCGGGGTTGGAATCACCGACGATGTCGATATTCAGCTACGCAATGCGACCGAAGAGCACGCCCGGCTCGTGGCCGCGCGAATCCGAGCATCAAAGGACGATCGCTGGCACACCCTGCTGCGTCGCATCAAAGAGCGCTTCCCAGGCATGGTCATGAACGAGTCGCTTCATCTTCCCTCCGGCGGCTGCGACGGATGTTACTCATTCGCGCTCGATCTGGCAGAATCCAACGGCCGAACGCTGTGGTTCCAAGTGAGCTTCCTGGCTCCGTACTACATTGTTCACCGTTCGCAGACAATCGAAATAGTAAAGCAGATAAGGGACCTTTTCATAGTCGATTTTCAGGGCATGCACTTCCGCGTCTCAGGAAGTACACTCGATCCGAGGCTCATCTCGAACCCGGACCACGAAAGCCCAAGGACGGTCCCCATCAAGCGGAACTACGTCACGTTCGAGCTGTCGCTCGCCGAGCAGCCATACGCGGACTGGGTTGCCCATGAGATCGAAGCGATCTTCGGTTGCCAGCGCATGCCGCCAGAGGTTGGAACCGCGTTCGTGCCAGAGGTGGCGACGGGTCTGCGGATTCCTGGGGCGGTCAGGGTATACGATTGTTTCTTCTCAGAACACGAATGGGTGAAGCCCTCGCCGTCCGACGTGCCGGCACCCGGCGTAAGTGTCGGCGTGACCAACCTCACGGAACGGTTTATCGCGGTGCTTACCGTGCTCCGGGCGCATCACCAGATTGGATTGACTCTCACGTTGCCCGAAGCGGTTCTACGACTGCCAGAATCGTATCGACAGTCCGTGGGGGTTTTTGCTTCAGTATCGACGGATGGCTTCCTACACAAGGATAAGATGCTCGAGCAGCTTGCGCGCATGCGTCCGCACGACGAGTCGCCGGAGACTCTCCGCGCCATGGCTGCCAAGCGCGAGCTCGAAGCGCTGGTCGCTTCGTGGGACGGCGAAGGCGAGCCGCCGGCCGCCATGGTCGCCTGGGCCTCGAGCTTCCTGGCGAATTGGCCCGTGAACTCGGAGCCCGTAGCTTCGTCGTAGCACGACTGCTGGAAGGTGTCCCCATCAGCGGGAAAGCCGCTGAGATCGCCAAGAGGAGAGCGGGAAGGCCATCCCGGCATGTCCCCTCCTGCTCCCATGGTTTCTTGGCGTCACGGCAGATCGCTTGGCTGCCTGCCTCCCTGCAATCGTGGCAGCCGTCGTGGAGGCCGTGCTGAGCTCCCATGACGTGACTTCGGCTATTCGGGAAACCGCAGCGTCTTGTGAGCCTCGCCGCTCTCTCCCACCGTCGTGCTGCCATCGTAGTTCCAGCTGGTGCCGCCCTTGCCCGGCTGTCCGATCTCGATGGTGACGCCCTCGAGCGTGAGCTGGTCCTCGTCGAGGTAGGCGACGCCGATCGAGTCGCCGCCGCGCCCGGGACCGCCGTAGCCGCCGGGCCCTCCGTCGCCGCCCTGGCCGCCGAAGCAGGCGACGAGCTCATCTCCCAGCGTTCCGCCCCCTGCGCCTCGGCCGCCTATGGCGCCGTCCTGGGGTTCCCCGCCGTCGCCGCCGTCGCCGCCGTAGTCCGCCGTGATCTTGGTGTCGCGCACGGTCAGCCGGGCGTGAACCGCGAGGATGCCGATGGACGGCTGTCCGTTCGCTCCCCCGCGGCCTCCTCGGCCTCCGCACCCGCCGGCCCCTCCCGAGCCTCCTCCTGGGCCCCCCTTCGAGGCCACGCCGCACACGGCGAGCCCGCCCCGACGACCGCCGCCGCCGCCGCCGCCCTGGCCCGGCGTGCCCCAGGTCCCCTCGCCCCCCGTGTCGCCCTCCCACCCTGTATCGGTGAGGCGCCCGATGCCCTTGCCCGGCACGCCCTGCGTTCCCGAAGCCCCAGGGCCCCCCTCGGATCCGTTGCTGCAACTGCGGTTGTCCTGCTCCCCGATACCACCGCGTGCGGGCGGCAACAGGTCGGCGGGCTCCCCATCGCCTCCATCCTCGGCGCTGTCGGGGTGCCCGTCCCCTCCCTTGCCGCCGATGCTCGTGTGCCCGCTCTCGCACTGGTTGACGGCCGCAGGTGCACCGGCGACGACGGTCGCCGAGCACGCGTGCCCACCGAAATTGCCATCCAGTCCGTCCGGTTGCCTGTACTGCCACTTCTCGCCGGGAATGCCTCCATCTCCTTGGCGGGCGGAGATCTCGCTCCGCAGGATCTCCACTGCCGTGCTCGACTGCACGAGCACGCTGACCGGGCCCGCCGAGGCGACCTCGAGATCGGCGAGCGTCGACACCCCGTCCGCGGCCCCCGTGTCCTCGGGGCCCGCGGGCTCGACAATCACCATGGGGCCGAAGACCGTGGCGTGAGAAAACGTGGTCCGCGGGCGCAGGGGGTCGCGCACCCACTTCCGGCAGTGGAAGCCCCCGAGGAGATCCACGCCGGAGGGTACCCTGATATGCTCCACGATGAATCCGTCGTTGCAGAGGAACACGCGCCCTCGTCCAGCGCGCGCGAGCTCGATGGCGCGCGCGACGGTGAACACCGGCTTCGCCTTCGTGCCGGGGTTCCTGTCGTCGCCAAAACCGTAGTTTCCGGCGAGGAACACGCCGCAGCCGTCGTCGAGGATATCGGCGGCGACGTGCTCGACGCAGACCGACTCCGGAGGCGGCTCGTCCTCGCACGAGGTGCCTTCACAAGGCATCACGCCAGGGTCGTTCACGCCGGGCGCGGTTCCGCAGCCGGCCGCCCACGGCGACAAAAGAAGGATGAAGGCAGCAGCGGTGGTCTTCCTCATGGGCGTCTCCTGATGTGCGCCGTCAGCACAGAGCGGTTCATTGAGGCGGTCCCGGGTCTGGTGCATCGAACCGATACCAGAACTGCGCAATCCCGCCTTGCCCCAGGCCGAGCCTGCTCTCCAGGGGTGCATTGGCGCCGAGCCCCCCGGTGCCGGCTTGTCCGGGCAAGACCGTCGCCGTCTCCAAGATGGCCACGGAGGCGCCCACGGAGCCGATGCCGAGCGAGTGGCCCCCGGCGCCACCGCCCGCATCGCCCCCGCGGCCGCCGTTGCCTCCGGTTCCGCCGCGGCACGCGGGCAACATGTCACTTAGACCCGCAAGGGGCTTTCCACCGTAACCGCCGAATGACCCGCCGCCGCCAGGCTGGCCCGTTCCGCCGACCCCACCGTTGCCGCCCTTGGCCCCGAGGACCGTGCTGGCATCGATCGTGAGATGGCTCCCCTGCAAGGCCACGATTGCGATGCTCGCGCCGCCGTAGTCGCCTCCCTTGCCCCCCTTGCCCCCGCACCCGCCGCTGCCGCCTGATCCGCCGGCCGCCCCGCCCTGGGGCCGACCTGCCGGACACGCGTTCATGGGGCCGCGCCCCGCGCCGCCGCCACCTCCGCCGCCGCCCTGGCCGACGCCGCCCGGCTTCCCGTCGTCCCCACGGACGCCGACCCATCCATCGAAGCCCAAGAGGCCATCGCCAACCGCTCCCGCAGCGCGGTCTGCAGGGGCGCCGTCTGCTCCCTCTTCCCCTGCCTTGCACGCCATGCTGGACGACGCGCCGAAACCACCCAGGCCGATGTTATCCGGATTCCCGTCCGGCTCCGGCAGTCCTGACGTTCCACCGCCGCCCGTCTCGAGGCCTCCATCGCCCCCCTGGCCACCCGTCGACTCGATCCCGTCGCCGCACGCGGTCACGACCGGAAGGGCGCCCAGCGACACGTTCGCGATGCAGGCGTCCACGCCATCGTTCCCCAAAACGCCGGCCTTCGCGCGGAAGCTCGGCGCGTCCTCGCCAGGCTCGCCGTTCTTGCCGTCCCCTGCGAGGATCTCACTCCCCTGCACGATCACCCTGGCCCCATGCTCCAGGATCATCGCGATCGACGACTTGCCGTCGCTCGCGGAGGCGTCCGCCGCCTCGACGCGCACGCCGAAGATCACCGACGTCGCATCCTCCTCCGCGATGACCGCATCGTCTCCCCCGAGGACGCGCACCGGGATCCCCACGGGCGGCGCGATGACGGTCAACGCGCTCTGCTCGTCGAGCGGCCCTCCGTAGGACCAGTCGCCGCCGGCACACAGACGGCCGCCCCAGATATCGACACCCTGGGGGAGCGATACGGCCTCCTCGAACGACCCGCCGCACGCGTACACGCGCCGGGTCGCCTTCTCGCCGTGGCTTCGCCCGTGCGCGGCGAGGCCGATCGCGTGCTGCAACGTCCTCACCGGCGCGTCCTTCGTGCCGGGGCTATTGTCGTCGCCCAGCTCGCTGACGAACACGCCGCACATGTCGAGCGCCGTCGCCGTCTTCGGATCCCCGTCACAAGGAGACGGCTCCGGCGGCGGAACCTCGCACCAGTAGCTGTCCGCACAGCTGCCGGAGTAGCAGCCAATGTTCCCTGCGGCGCTCGCCAAGCCGAGCGCGACCGACGCCAGCGAGCGGAGGACCTCTCGACGGCGACCCATCGATCTAGAACGCATACCCCTGCCTCCCCCTCACCAGGTTCCTTCGAGGAGCACACCCGCCCGGTCGCTCGTCGTCACCGGCACGAGGCGGACGCCAGTGGCCTTTGGCGCACCACCGAAAAGGGCAACCTCCGTGAAGAACGAGGCCGCCGTCGCCACGCCGAACACGGCGCTCGTCGCCAGCGACACCGTGCCGAGGGTCGCGAACAGATCCCGCTCGTTCACCTGGTCACGAATGCCGGCGCACGACGCCGGTGCATTGGCATCCCGGCACGTGTGGGACGTCCACCCCAGCGCGCGACGCGTGACGTCTCGCTCGCGCAGATCGCCATGGATGACGTGAGCGCGCAGGAGAAAGACCGCGCCGGCCGCCGCCGTTGCCGTCGTCACCACGATGCCGCCGATCCGCGCCGTCCCCGGCCAGGAAGCCCATGGGCTGGGAGGCCGCGTCTGCGCAGCTGCCGGAGAGCGCGGGGCGCGCGGCGTTTCGTTCGTTGACACCGGAGCGCCCTCCTCGGCGCTGCTCACCGGCGCGCGCGACACATGAAGAGAGAGCTCGTGCTCCGCCTTCGCCACAGCGCGCACGGACTGAAACGCATCTTCGCCGCCCGGAGCTCGGGCCCGCACCATGTGCAGCCCCGGCTCGACGAACAGCGTATAGACGCGCGCGATGCGGCCGACGGCTTTGCCATCGACGAACACCTCGGCGTCCGGCGGGTCGACGGAGACACGGAGCTTCGCGACATGCGGTGTTGCCTTGCGCTGCCCTTCCTCGAATCGCTTCTGCAGCGCGGCCGGCAGCGCCTCGCGCTGCTCGAGGCTCCAGGCGAGGTGTTCGGCCGCGTCGCGGTGTTTGCCCAACACGACCTCGCAAAGGCCGAGCTCCCCGGCGATCTCCGCGCGCTCACGCTCCGTGCTCGACGCTGGGTCTGCGGCCTCGAAGGCCGCCTTGTAGGCGGCGTGTGCCTCGGTCCATTGCCCCGCCGCGCGCGCCCTCTGGCCACGGCGAACATGGTCCTTCACCGTCGAGCGCTCTCCCGACCTTGTCGTCGATGGGCCGCCCTGGGCGCGCGCCGCGCTCGTAAGGCATGTCGATGCCCCGACCGCAAGGAGAATCGAAAACAACTGTGGAGCGCAACGCATGTCACGACGGTAGTTGCGTCAACTGCTCGGCGTCAATGGCGGATGAAATCGCCTTGCGCGTGCATTTACCGCGAGAAATTTCAGCGCGAACCAGCAATGTCGCCATCTCTTCCAGGTGCCTATCACTGAACTAACGAGCACGTGGCACATTGGGGGCGTATTGTCCTACCAAAATGGACCGGGCCGTTCACTTTTCTGACCCCGGGAGGGTCGCTCAGACGTGCTACCGGCATGGGCAAGCGAGCGGGGGCCTTCAGCAGCTTCGAGCTCTTCCGGCGCCTGGCGAGGCGCTTCGGGGTCCCGGCGCGCGATGCCGAGGACGTCGCGCAGGACGCGCTGCTGCGGGGGCTCGACGCGGAGGGACGGATCGAAGCAGGCGGGGACCCGGCGCCGTACCGCGTCGCGATCGCGGCCAACCAGGCGCGCGACTATCTTCGAAGCGCGCACCGCCGGCGAGAGGTGCTGACGCCGTCTCACGATCCCGAGCTTCACGACGAGCACCCCACGCCGGAAGAGCTGCTCAGGTGGCGCGAGCGGGAAGCGGTGTTGTGGGAGCTCATCGACGGTGTCGAGCCGAAGTACCGGGACATCTTGATCAGGCATGATCTCGAGGAGATCCCGCTGACCCAGATCGCCGCGGAGCTCGGGCTCCACCCCGACGCCGTGAAGACGCTGCACCGTCGAGCCCTCGAGCAGCTGGAGGAGGCGGCGCAACGCCGGAGGGCGAAGCAACGCTCGCGCGGATGGGACGAGACCCCCTGCGTCGTTCCGTTCGGGCTCACTCCACGCCAGGGGTGGATCGGCTCCCTGCTCCGCTGGACTTGGAGGCTCCTGGCGCAGGGGGCGAGCGTCGTGCTCATGAGCGCCATGGTCGCTGCCGTGACCTCCTCGTCCACGCTGCAGTCGTGGGTTCGCTCGGCTCTCGATGACGGTTGGCCCGAGCTGACTGGGCAGGGCTCCGCGGCGCTCCCCGCGGAGCGCCGCGCCGAGCAGGCGGGGACGTCCTCCGCATCACCCGCAGCGCAGGCCGCTGCGCTCCCCGTGGAGCGCGGCGCCGGACAGGATGGCGCCGGTGCGACCGCGACGCCTCCTCCGTCGGTAACGGCTGCTCCGCGTGCGTCGTCCTCGACGGCGCACGCGAAGCCGGCGATCAGCGCACGCGAGAGGAGCCTGATCAGCCGGGCCCGGACGGCCATCGTGGCTCGCAGCCCAGAGGCGGATCTCGAGGCGCACCGGTTGCTCGAGGCCCATGCGGAGGAGTTCCCGCGCGGTCGGCTCGCCGTGGAGCGCGAAGAGATGCTCAGGCAGCTTCGCTGACGGGTCGGCTGTCCATCAGCACCTAAGCCAGCGGCGGAGCCGGTGCTGTCGCCGGGCAGCACGAGGCCGAGGTCCGCCGTGCGTCGGACAGGAATGCTCACGGTTCAGGAGGGAACATGGAGGACATGCTGGGTGCGATGTGGCTCGTCTCACCGCTCGGGCTCTCCATCGCGGTCGGGGGAGGGTGAAATCATGGGTCGTCCGTCGAATGACGACGAGCGAGCCGCCGCGCACGCGCGCCTGTTTTGCCCGGCGCTCGTTCGTGCCGTGCCGAGCTTGCTGGGGAGGCTGGGGGTCCCACCGTGCCATCGTACCGACGTGGCAGGGCAGGTCTGGCTCACCGCCTGGGAGAGCTGGCCCAGGTTCGATCCGAAGCGCGGCAGGCCGGAACGCTGGTTGAACGCGATCACCGTACACGTCGCCTGGCACTATCACGAGCGCAGGAAGCACCGCAGGGAGCAGCTCGTCGATTTGATCGAGTTTGCCGATCCCGCGCCGGACGCCGCCGCTACGCTGGAATCCGACAGCATCCGAGCGGGCACGATCGACGCGGTGAACGAGCTCGATCCGAAGCTGCGCTTCGTTCTCGTGGCACACGATCTGAATGGGATCCCGATGGCCCAGGTGGCGGAAGACGCGGGGCTGCCTCTCTCCACGCTCTACAAGCGACGCGCGAAGGCCATCGATGCGCTGCGCGACATCCTCGGGCTTCGGGCAACCATGGAGGCTTCGCCCGGAGAGCGGGGTCGCAATGAGCATCAAAGGCCAGGTTGTCCACTTCCGGCGCGACGTGGATGACCATGAGGCGGAGCGAACGATCGCCGCTCTGGAGGGCGCGCACCAGCGGTGCGACCCGCCTCGGGCTCGAGGGCGGACACCTCCTCAACCTGGTTTGCCTTTCCTTCTCCCGCCGGCCTGCTGGCGCGGCTCCACGCCTGCGGCGCGCCGCCCTGTCCGGGGCGCCCGTTGCGCCGGGTCGACCTTGCCCATCGCTGCGCATGCGAGCTCGGGCAGGGTCGCCTTCATCCACGCGGGGTCCACGGCGCCGGACGCGGAGAGGTAGGCGCGGCAGGCCTGGTGCGCCGGCCCGAGCAGCACGACGTCGACCATCACCTCGGACGAGCGCGCCCCGGAGAAGACGCCGAGCTCCGAGAGGTGCGCGATCGTCTCCGCCTTGAGCCGCGCCTTGGTCTCCCGGAGCGCGGCGCGGTGATGCCCGTCGAGCTCCAGCGCCAGCGCCTGGTACATGAAGCGCGCCTCGGCCTCGTGGTCGAACACCCAGGTCAAGTGCGCCTCCACCAGCGCCCTCACCGCCGAGCGCGCCGTCCTCGCGGCGAGCACGCGCGCGGTCACGTGCCCCACCAGCCGCTCGAAGGTCCGCTCCAGCAGCGCGGCCACGAGCGCCGGGCGAACACCGCGGTCACGGGGGAGATCGTCCGCGCGAGCGGGGGCCGGCCGATGTGACCGATGTAACTGCCACCCGCCTGGCTACGGCGCCTGCGCGCCGTCCACCACGGCTGCGAACTCCGGATCGGTCAAGCTCTTCATGAAGGCCACGACATCCGCCTTCTCCTCCGGCGTGATGGTGAACGCCCTGACGAGCGTGCTCTTGTTCGGGTTCTCGCTGCCCACGCCCGCGAACGGCCCGTCGTCGATGGTCCTGCCTCCCGCGGCGTAGTGATCGACGACCTCCTCCAGGGTGGCCACGCTCCCGTCGTGCATGTACGGCGCCGTCAGCTCGACGTTGCGCAGCGAAGGAACGCGGAATTTCCCCTTGTCCGCCGGATCGCCGGTGAACTCGAACAGCCCCTCTCCGCCGGAGGGATAGCCCCCGTCCGGGCCGAGGTTGTAGAGGCCGGTGTTGTGGAAATCCATCTCCGCCTGCTTCGTCTCGGCGCTCCGGAAGGCGGTCGTGAAGTTGATCCCGCTGTGGCAGTGATAACACTCGAGCCGCTCGGAGAAGAAGAGATCCATGCCGCGCACCGCCGCCTCGGACATCGCGCCCGCCTCTCCGCCGTAGGTATAGCGATCGTACGCGGAGCGCCCGGAGATGAGCGTCCTCTCGAACGTCGCGATCGCCTTCACGACGGAATCGAACGCGATCGGCTCGCGCTCGCCGGGGAAGGCGGCGGCGAACGCGGCCTTGTACGCCTCGTCGCCGCGGAGCCGGCCGAGCACGACGTCCTCGGCCCCGGTGATCCCGAGCTCGACCGGGCTCTCGCCGAACATCGGGACGAGCGCCTGCTCCTCGAGCGACGACAGCGTGGGGTTGCCCCACGTGAGCAGCGGGAAATAGGCGACATTGGCCAGCCCCATCGCGTTGCGCGGGATCGTGTCCCCTGTCGAGCCGGTCGGGGTGGGCTTGCCGTCGGCAAACCCCCTGTCGCGCTCGTGACACGAGGCGCACGCCATGGTCCCGTTGCCCGACAGGCGCTCGTCGAAGAACAGGGCGCGCCCGAGCGCGACCTTCGCCTCGGTCATCGGGTTGTCGGGCGGCACCCACGGCCTCGGGAAGCCGACGGGCAAGGCGAGCTCGTAGCCGTCGACCGGCTGGGTCGCTTCCGTCTCGCCCCCGCACGACGCCACCGCGAGCGCGACGAGCCCCGCCGACGCGATTGCGCGGATCACTCCAGCAGAATGCGGCGCTGTTCGTTGTGACACAGATTACACGCTCCTGAGATGGATGGAAACGGCATCTCGTTCGTCCCCTCGCCGTCCTGGGACCGCACGAAGAAGAACAGCGCTTGGTCCGGGAAGGGCAGCGGCTCGGTCGTGAAGAAGTTCCCGTTCCCGTCGATGGCGACGGAGAGCACGAGATCTCCCTCGCCTCCGCCGGCCGTGCGGAGCTCGACCGTCCCGCCCGTCACCGGCGTACCCGACGGCGCGTACACCGTCCCGGCCGCGGTGAAGAGCCCTTTGCCGGGGCCGTGGGGCTGATGGCAGCCGATGCAGTTCTGCCCCATGTTGTGGCTGCGCTTCTCGACAGCGGCGCTGATGTTCTCCACGTCGAGCGCCGGATCGCGCTCGAAGCGAGGGTCGCCCGGGAGGATCTCCGCGTCGCTCGGCTCGTCCATGTCCTCGTCGGCGGCACCGCAGCCGGCAAGCGCACAGACCCATAGCGGCGCGAGCAGACAGGTCGCCGTTCTGAGGATGTACATCTCACTCCACCCGGAAAGCGGTCTGCGCAGCCGACGGGTTCACGCCATCGAAGCCCATGCCAAGCGCGCTGAAGACGGGCGGGCACTCTGGATCGCCCTCGAAGGACATGCAACCGGAGGTGCGATCCGTCTCGCCGTCGACCTGGTGGTCGAGGTCGGACCCGGCATAGAACCTGGCGAGATCGAAGACGATGGTGCTCGACTCCGGGTCGACCCCGTCGATGCGTATATCGGCGAGGTTGTCAGCGGCGCACGAGTACCCCTCGCTCACGGTCCCCTCGCACTTCGTGCTCCCGAGGTGTGCCAGTTCGCAGGCTCATGGGGCCACTTGACGGCGTTTTTCGCAGGGTCATGGGGCCACCCCAATCGCAGGAGGATGGGGCCACCCGCGCGGGGGCGTGACCTAGTTTTTCGCAGGGTCATGGGGCCAGCTTCCGAGGTTTTTCGCAGGGTCATGGGGCCAGCTCGGGACGCCGCGGTCGGGATCTGAGACGGGCTCCTTCCGACGACGGCGCGGGTCGCCGTCGGAAGGAGCCCGATGCCCTACCGAGAGCTGATCATGGTTGACATCAAGGAAATGCTCCGCCGTCGTGCGGCGGGGCAAAGCGCGCGTCAGGTGGCGCGCGAGACGGGGTTCGATCGCAAGACGGTCGGCAGGTACTTCGAGGCCGCAGCGACGCTGCCACTGCCGCGCGACCGCGAGCCGACGGACGAGGAGATTCATGCGATCGCCCAGCGCGTGCAGGCGCGCCCGGTGCCCGACGCGAGCGACGAGAGGAAGCAGATCGACGCGCATCGCGTGCGTATCGAGGCCTGGCTCGCCCAATCTCGCCCGCTGAAGCTGCGGAAAATCCACACGCTGCTCCAGCGCGACCACGGCGTCACGGCGAGCTACGACACGCTCTGGCGCTTCGCCAAGGAGGAGCTCGCGTGGCGCAAGAAGACGCCGACGGTTCGTGTCGCTGATACCGAGCCCGGCGAGGTCGCGCAGGTCGATTTCGGCCTCATGGGCAGGCTGTTCGATCCTGCGACGCAGCGAGTTCGCAATCTGTGGGTGCTCGTGGTGACGCTCGTGTACAGCCGCTACCAGTTCGTGTGGCCGTCGTTCGAGCAGACCACCGTGGCGGTGTGCGCGGGCCTGGATGCGGCGTGGCGGTTCTTCGATGCGATGGCGCGCGTGATCATCCCGGACAACATGAAGGCCATCGTGCTGCGCGCCGACGAGCTCGCCCCCGTGCTCGCGCCGGCCTTCCTCGACTACGCTCAGACGCGCGGGCTGTTCGTGGATGCCGCGCGTGTCAGGTCGCCGAGAGACAAGGCACGTGTCGAGAATCAGGTCGCCTACGTGCGGGAGAGCTGGTTCGACGGCGAATCGTTCACGAGCCTCGAGGACGCGCGCGCGTCGGCTGAGCGGTGGTGCCGCGACGTCGCCGGCGCGCGCGTCCACGGCACGACGCGCGAGGTACCGCGCGAGGTGTTCGAGGCGCGCGAGAGGAGCGGCATGAAGCCGGCGCCGGCAGCACCGTTCGACGTGCCGTACTGGACCGACGCAAAGGTGCACCCCGATCATCACGTGCAGGTGCTCCGGTCGCTCTACAGCGTGCCCACCCGCCACGTCGGCAGCACGGTGCGCGTCCGCGCCGACAGCGCGTCGGTGAGGATCTACGCCGGCACGGAGCTCGTGAAAGTGCACGCGCGCGTCGCGCCGGGCAAGCGTTCCACCGATCCGAGCGACTACCCCATGGGCAAGGACGTCGCAGCGGTGCGCGACGTCGCCTCGCTCATCGCGAGCGCGAAGAAGTGCGGAGTGCACGTCGGCGTCTACGCTGAGCGACTGCTCGCGGTGCCGTTGCCCTGGACGCGCATGCGGCTGGTCTACGCGCTGCTGCGTCTGTGCAAGAAGTTCGGTAACGGGCGTGTCGAGGCGATCTGCCAGAGCGCGCTCGCGTTTGATGTCGTCGACGTGCAGCGCGTGGCGCGCATGCTCGAGACCGCGAAGACGCCGGCGTCACCGTCCACGGGGCAGCGGACGGTCGTTGCGCTGCCCGCGCCGCGGTTCGCGCGCAGCACGGAGCACTTCGCGACGCGCATGCCGGCGGCTGCCGCGACCAAGGAGGACTCGTGATGAGCTCGAGTGATGTCGACCCTGCGCTCATCACAGCGCTCAAGCGCCTTCGTCTCGGCCGCATCGCGGCGACGCTGCGCGAGCGTCTCCTGGTCGCCGAGAAGCAGTCGATGGGACACGAGGAGCTGTTGCTCATGCTGCTCACCGACGAGATCGCGCGTCGCGAGGCCAGCGCGACGGAGAGCCGCGTACGCGACGCCGGGCTCGATCCGGCCATGCGCCTGGAGCTCTGGGACAAGACCGCGAAGGTCAGCTTCGACAAGCGTCTGCTCGGCGGGTTCACGAGCCTACGCTTCCTCGAAGAGCACAAGCACATCGTCATCCTCGGCTCTGTCGGCGTGGGCAAGACTTACCTCGCGAACGCGCTCGGACACCTCGCGTGCCAGCACGGCTACAGCGTGCGCTTCTTGCGCGCGGACGCGATGCTGCGCAGGCTGCGCCAGAGCAGACTCGACAACTCACGCGACGCCGAGATGGTCGCGCTCACGACCGTCGACCTGCTCATCCTCGACGACTTCGCGCTCGAGGCGATGAACAAGGAAGAGAGCCGCGACGTGTACCAGCTCTTCCTCGAACGCACAGGCAACGCTTCGATGATCGTCACGAGCAATCGCGACACGGCCGAGTGGCTCGCGATGTTCGACGACGTGCTGCTCGCGCAGAGCGCCGTCGATCGGTTCAAGAACGCGGCGTTCGACTTCATCATCGAGGGGGAGTCGTACAGACCGCGGCTCAAGCCGAAGCTCGACGAGAGCGCCACGGCCGCGCCGGTGCCCGCGCGCAGCAAGCCACCCACCCACCCACGCAGCAGGCGGCGATGACCGCTGCGGCCCCGGCGAGGACGTCGAGCCCGGGGCCGCGCCTCTGACCCCTCGCTCCGATCGGCGTGCCTCGCCCACCCTCGTCGACGGGAGCGCGGGTCTCGCCGGGGGCGGGGTGTACCTGCCAGCTCCTGAGCGTCGCGGACCCTGCTCGGGATCTACCGGGGCGCCTGGGTGGCCCCATGACCCTGCGAAAAGAGAGACGTCGCCGGTCGCTGCGCGCCCGGCTCCGGGGACCTCGACACGCTTCGCGGTCTCGGGCATGGTCGAGACCGATCACGGCGTCTCCCCCTGGCCCCATGACCCTGCGACGGGGTGGCCCCATGACCCTGCGACGTGGCACGAGGTGGAAGAAATAGGTCGGGTTCATCGTCGAGACGAGGTCGAGGCGCACGAACTTGTAGCCGCCCTTCCACGACCACCACATGCCGGGAATGTTCAGGGGCGCCGGGGCCGTCGCCGCGTCCAGGTGGTTCATCTCCGGGGGCAAACCCACGTTGAACCTGACACCGGCGTAATCGCCGGCGGGCGCGGTGCCCACAACCTCGGTCCTCGTCTCCGGGCTGCCGGTCTCACAGGAGCCCGTGCCGTCCTCGAAGTCGAGGAACGCGATCTTGTCGCGCTGCCACTGGCCATCCTGCTCGAGCGCGAGGGGCTCCTCGGACCCGTCGCCGCGAACGAGCCGCACGTCATAGACGTACATGCGAAAATCGAGCGCGTTGACCGACGATGCGGTCGTGCCGACTCCATCGAACGTGTCGGTGCAGGAGAACGGCCTGTCGCCGACCTTGGCGGCGAAGCTCAGCGCGAACGTCTTCGAGATGACGGCCTCATCGCTCCCGCCGCACCCGCTCAGAGCCGCGAGACAGGCCACGCCGAGGCACGTGACACGAGCCATTGAACAAATCATCAGGCAACCTTTCAAGCTACGAAGCCACAACGTCGTCACCACCGCACCGGAGCGGAGCCTACTCGAAGCTCGGCTCTCCTGGGTGCAGCAATTTGTCGCACCTCGTGACCGTCTTTCAAGGGGCGCCGGCGGTATCCGGGTGAAGAGTTTTCCGCCGCCGCTGCGCCGCGGTCATAACGAGATGTCCCTGCTGAGCCTCCTCTCCAATCAACCGGAAAGACGGGTGCGCTCATGCGTCGCGCTCCCGGAGCTCGTCGTCGAGGCGCTCGTCGTACTCGTCGCGAGCAGCCGCGAGGGTGCCTCCGGACGGAGCGGCCTGCGCAGCGTTGCTCCGCCACGATCGCAGCAGGGCGAAGATGCCGAGGAAGGTCGCCGCGATGCCCAGCATCAATCCCAGCGCGACCTGGCCGAGCGCGCCTGACGAGGGCGCCGCGCGGAGGCGCTCGCCGTAACGCGCCACGAGGTCCTGCTCGATGGCGTCGGCCACCTCGCCCCGACGGAGACGCGCGTGGATCTCGCGGCGAAGATCGCGCGCCAGCTCGGATTCGTGGACATCGAGCGTCTGATCCCAGCAACAAGGCGCGAGCAGGCGCGCCGCGAGCGCCCTCTCGCCGGGCGCCGGGGTCGAGTCGACGAGCTCGGAGGCGGCCTGGCTGGGCGGCGCGGGTTCGGCGCTGCCGGTGAGCGCCACGCCAGCGAGGGCGACGGCCAGCGCTGCCACGCGGCGCCAGCGACAACTCCGCGGCGATCGGACACGCAGAGGCGAGCTCACGTCGCGCGCGCCGTGAGGGGGACGGACGGGGGCATTCGCAGCGCCGCGGCGCTCTCGCTGGCTCATGGCGAAACAGACTACCGCTACCGGCCTCCACGGCCCTGCGACACGATGTCGCGCTGGTCACCACGCGGCCGCATGCGCGCATCGTGAACACGCACGGCCTCGATCTTCACGATGCGGAGCTTCAGCAGGTTCAGGCCCGGAGGACTGGACGCCGGCGCCATGCACGAGCGTGGCGCCAGGAGTTCTTCACCGCGGCAGCGATCAGTGCGCCGCTGCCCCGGTCTCCAGCATGTACTCGGCGATCTGCCGGAGGCGCTCGTCCCCGAGCGAGGCGAACGGTGGCATCTGAGGCGCATCAGCGCGCTTCTTCCCCGGTGCCCGGGCCCACGTCACGATGCCGTTCGGGTTGCCTGCGTAGATCTGAGCGATCTCGGTGAGCGACGGCCCGACGATCCGACGGTCGACGCCGTGACAGGCGCCACAGGTGTTGTGGAAGAGGTGTTGCCCATCGCTGACGCCCGCGGCGGCGCGCTCACGTCCCACGCGAAGGTCGTACGCCGCTTGGGCCGAGTCATCGACCCACTGGCGAGTCACCACCTGCATTTCCGCTCGATGCTCGGCGAGAGCCACGCCCCGGTACATGTGTCGACCGAGGGCCATGCAAAACACGGTGAGCGAGATGTACCCGACGATGAGCGGCAGGCGTTTGCCATGCGGCTCGGAGACCGACAGCTCTTTCCACATCATCCAGACCGCGGGAACCGCGACGCCAGCGCCGATCAGGATCGGGGTCACGACCGACACGTGGAAGCCCTTCGAAGGGAGCGTGAATAGCACGAGCGGCCCGACGATGAACTGCGCCAGAGAGACGGCGAACGCGACGGAGTAGAAGATGCGCCGAAGCCGCGGTCGCGTGAGCCGTTCGAAGGTCTCCTCGGCTGGAAACTTGCTCCGGCCGAAGTACCAGACTCCGAAGAGGCTCGTCAGGATGAGCGACGCGCAGAGGAAGTGAAAGTATCGAGGGAAGACGTTCGGCAGCAGAAGCGAGCTGAGAAAACCTCGAACCCCGGTCCAGCGCTCCGGGAACATCATCAGGTTCACGTTCGCCAAGAACACGAGCGGGATGACGAGAAAGAGCGCTACCGCGAGCCCGAGGATCGCGATGTGAAGCCCCTTCTGTGTCTCGAGCCGATCCCACGAGTACTTGTGGAGGTAGAGGAGAAGGAACGTCGTCGCGATCGCCGGGATCAACAGGATCCACGCCGTGCCCGTGAGCGCGTTCGCGGTGTAGAAGTGGATCGTGTACAGAACGTTGATGAGCAGGAGCGGCGCGACGCCGAGCACCACGGCGAGGCTCTTGTTGACCGTGACGGTCGCCGCGAGCGCGCGTGCGAGCTTGTCGAAGTCGCGGTCACGAAGGCCGCGGATCTCGAAGCCGAGCACGAGGAGCGAGCCGCCCACCATCAGGTTGACGAACAGAATGTGGGCGATGAAGGCAATGACGAGCAGCCCCTCCAGCAGCCCCTGACTTGCTGGGAGCGGGAGGGGAATGTCTCTCGGGATCGGTGTCGGGTTCATGTCCTGCGAATCCTTGAATTCTTGAGGGGAGCGGTCACGGGTCGACGGCGAGCGTTCCGTCGCTTCGCCGCTTCGGCCGCGGTGGTGCCGCGACCCCCGTGACCTGCGCTCCCTCGATGACGTCGCGCTGGGTCTGAAGGCCCTCGAGCCACGCTGCGAGAGCCTGCTTCTCCTGTTCGTTCCCGGGGAATGGCGGCATGAAGGGCCGCGCGTTGTGCATCGCCCCGATGTAGCTGGCGATGGCATCACGCCGCCAGGGCTCCGCGTAGTCCCACGAATCGCGGTTGCTGTACATGCCTTCGAGGAGCCCACGGATGCCGTTCACGCCGTCGACCGTATGACATCGCGTGCATGCGAGATTGAAGATCTCGCGCCCGGCCTCGAGCTCATTCTCCGGCGTGATCCGGCGGACCGCCGTGTACGTCGCGTGCGCGAGGAGCCCGTCGCGCTGCAGCAGCGGATAGTCTTCCTCACGGAGGCCGTTCGCGTACAGATACCCGGCGATCGCGTACGGCTTTCGAACGAACTCGCGCACGCGCTCGAACGTGCCGAGGAGCAGGACGGTGAGCACGGCGGGTACGACGAACGCCCAGCGACGAAGGCTGGCCGGACGAGCGGCCCCCCAGGCCATCACGAGCGCGATAGCGATGCAGGCGCCACCTAGCACCCACAGCGCAGTGCGCGCCCATCCCTCGAGCATCTGCGTGAGGAGCGCGACGGGGAGGTTCGCCTGCATCGCCGCGGGGACGACGCGCGCATACCACCAGCCGCCCGCGACGCAGGGGAGCGTCCAGAACAGGGACCAGCGGGCGATCGACCTGACCGCTTGCGCGCGAAGCACCGATCCGCGCTCGGTGACCCACAACAACGCGGCGAGGCCGAACGCGCCTGCCATGACCATGGCGAGGGGGGTGCGGAACGCGAGCTGCGGCAGGTAGATCGGGTTGAACATCCCGCTGAAGAGCGTCCGGTCGGTGCGCCACGAGCCGGGGTCCATCATGAATCCGAGGATGGACACGATCAGCGCCATCGTGATCCATGAGGCGATGGAGAGCGCAGCGCCCAGCTTGACGTGCGCCCGCTTGCGCGGCCCGGTCCACCTCTTCCAGCTCAGGTAGTAGGCCAGGATGAGGACGACCTCTGTCACGAACACGAGCCATTCGGTGAACCACGTCCAGAAGAAGACCCGGATCAGGCTCCCGATGGCGTACGGGTTCACGAGCGACGCGGAGAGCCAGATACCCACGCCGGTGAGCGCGCCGACGGTCGTCGTGACGATGAAGAAGAAGGAGAGGAGGCGGTGCGCCAGAGCGTCCCAGGACTCATCGCCGGTCTGGACGCCCCGTCGTTCGAGGTAAGCCACCAGCGGAATGCCACCGACCGCCATCCCATGGTTGATGACCACGTGCAGCACCGCGATGATCGCGATGAGCATGCGGTTGTTGAGGAAGTCGAGGTGGAATACAGGCAGGTCCATGCCTCGCCTATGTGCACGAGCTCGGCCTGCTTTTCAGCGTGGCCAAGGGTCGCGCGACGAAATGCCGCGCGGCTCCAGCCGCGATGCCCGCGCGCCGCGTCGCGGCGTCGGCGGCCGCGTGCCGTCGAGCGCGACGTGTATTATCGCGGCAGGCTCATCCCGAAGGCGCTCCCGGGCCTCCGCTCGGCGCGGCCCCTCGCTCCGAGCGCGCGGCGTTCGCGAGCCGGCGCTCGATCATCACGGGCATCACGGGCTCGGGCGCTTACCGAGCTTGCGCTGCAGTGAACGACGATGCAGCCCGAGGAGCGCCGCCGCCTGGGTGATGTTGCCACCACAGCTGACGAGCACCCGGTCGATGTGCTCCCACTCAACCCGTTCGAGCGACGGGACCGAGGTCGGCGGCGGCTCGTCGGCGGGCGACCCGTCGTGGTCGAACGCCGCGACGATCTCGTCGATGTCGGCGGGCTTCGTCAGATAGTGGACGGCCCCCGACCGAACGGCGTCCAGGGCCGTCGCGATGCTGCCGTAACCGGTCAAGACCACGATGCGGGTGGTGGGGTCGAGCTCGTGGAGCTTCCGCACGGCATGGAGGCCCGACGTGCGCGGCATGCGGAGATCGACGACCGCGCACTCAGGAGTTTCGAGCTGAGCGTGGCGAATCGCCTCCTCAGAGGATGGCACTCCGGCCGCCTCGAAGCCTCGCTCTGCAAGCGCGCGTACGAGGCGGTCACGAAAGGCATCCTCATCATCGACCACGAGGACAGAGCGGCCCTCGGTCCCATGGCCGCCCTCACGATGCGCGGTCTGGCTCATGCTGCCCCCCGCAGGGCATCGCGAGCGAAGCAGAGCTCCACGTCGGAGCCCCCTTCTGGCCGAGCCTGGAAGAGTAGGTATCCGCCGGTGCGCTCCGCGTAGGCCCGCGCGAGATAGACTCCGAGCCCCAAGCCGCCGCGGTCCGCCTTCGTCGTCACGAAGGGCTCACCTAGCTTCGCCTGGATGTCTGCCGGAATCCCCTTCCCCCGGTCGAGCACATGGAAGCAGAGGCGCTCGGCCGCGACGATGCGTAGCTCGACAGGCTCTTCGACATCGGCGTCCTCCTGGGCGTCGAACGCGTTGCGGATCAGGTTGTGGAGCATCTGCGCGAGGGTCTTGACCGGGGCCACGAGCGCGGCATGGCTGCTGGCGTCGTCGTCGTACGTGAGGCGAAGATGCGGGATGAGCACCGGGGACATGAGACGAAGGAGCTCCGCGACCACCCGTTCAAGCGTCACCCGAACCGGCATCTCGCCGACGGATTCGCCCGCGCGTGCGGAGATGGCGGCGAGGATCTCGCGACAACGCGCCACCTCGCGACACACCAGGTCGGCGTCCGCGGCCAGCCCGCTGCTCCGATGCTCGCGCCGAAGCCCGATCGCCAGCTCCTTCGCGGCGAGGCCGATGGTGGCGAGCGGTGAGCCGAGCTCGTGCGCGGCATTTGCGGAGAAGCTCGAGAGCGTGGCGAGGCGCTCGTTCTGCGCGGCGAGGCTTGCAATCTCTGCCAAGCGCTGATCCCGGCCCCGGATCGCTCGCGACACACGCCCGACGAAGTACGCCACGAACCCTGCTGCGAGGACATAGGCGATCCACATCCCGACGAGGTGCGTCGACCAAGGCCCGTGTTCATGGAACGCCAGGTGTTGTGACGGGATGAAGAAGAGTGCGGCGAAACCCGCGATGGTGAGAACGACGACCGTCCAGGCCAGCCGGGCATCGAGCAACAGCGCCGCGAGCGCCACATGCACCAGAAAGAAGACCGTGAAGGGATTGCTCGCCCCTCCAGAGGCTGCCAGCATCAGCGTGAGGACGACGACATCGATCGCGAGGACCGCAGGGAGTCTCCAGGAGCTGGTAGACGGCTGTCCCCACAGCAGGAGGCCAGCGTTCGTCGCGGCAGTGAACGACACCAAGCCGAGGAGCGGCACATACGGCAAGTCGAGCGCGAGGATCACCCGGACCAAGACCAGGGCCATGAGCTGTCCGGCGACCGCGCCCCAGCGCAGCTTGAGCAACCAGGACAGCCCGAGTTGAAGCTCCGTTTCTTCTTCGGCAGGCGCGGCCTTCCTGCGCCGTGCCAGGATGGGAGCCGCCGAACCTGCTGTCGTGGGCGTGGCCGCATCCAAGCGGCCGACCCGCATGAGGACGCTCATGGGACGCTATTACCGCAGGAAGTGGACCAAGTCACCGCGGCGTTTCGTCGCGCCGGCGCGTCCCCGCGCTGCCCCCTCGCCGGCCTCGCCCCGCGAGGGCGGCGATCTCGACAGGCTCAAGCAGTGAGCGGGACAGACTACGCCTGTCCAACAAGACGCGATGCCGCTCCCCTCACCGCCCCTCCGCCACCACGAGCGCGCTCCTCCGCCCCACCCGGTACGTCCTCACCGGCTCTCCCCGGACGATCCGGTCGTGCTCGCTCCAGCGCGCCGCCTCCCCTTCCGCGACGCGCCGGGCGGCGCGCTCGGCGAGCCGCTCCGCGATGCGCTCCACCCCGCGGCGGACGTTCGCGCGCTGCGAGCGCTCATCGGCGACGCGCACCGTGATCCCGCTCGGCCGGTGGTGGATCCGGACCGCCGACAGGGTCTTGTTCACGTGCTGCCCGCCCGGCCCGCTCGCGCGGCAGGCCGAGATCTCGAGCTCGCGCAGGTCGACGCCCACGCCCACGCCCTCGCCCGCCCCGGCGTCCGCCCCCGCAGCGTGGACCGCCACCCCCGCGAACCACCGCTTGCGCGCCGCCCTCCCCCGCGCCGCGCTCCGCTCGACCAGCGCGTGTGTCCCGAGCTCGCCCGTGAGGCAGCGCCGCGCGTCGCCCTCCACCAGGATCTCGACCGAGGCCGGCGCGTCCTCGTCGCCGTGCAGCGTGACGTCGACCACCGCGAGCCCGCGCTCCTCGCAGAGCGCCTCCATGCGCTCGGCGAGCCGCGCCACGAAGCGCCGCACCTCGACCGGCCCCCTCCCCGCGCTGATCTGCACCCACCAGCGGCTCATCGCTTCACCGTGAGCACCGGCACGAGCGGCGCGACCGCCGTCGCCAGGCCGGCCTCGACGAGGCTCTCGATCACCGGCTCGATCGGCTTGTACGCGTCCGGGTGCTCCTCGAGCAGCAGCGCCGGGTCGTCGCACACGACGCGGCCGCCGAGCTCCGTGCGGGCGAGCTCGCGCCGCCGGTACCTGGCCGCGATCTTCTCGCGCGCCTCGCTGCGCCCCATCTTGCGGCCCGCGCCGTGCGCGACCGAGCGCAGCCCCGCCTCGGCGTCGCACGAGCGCATCACCCACGACGGCGCGCCGCGCGACCCGAGCACCACGGTGAAGTCGCTGCCCCGGGCGGGCGCCGCGCCCTTGCGGTGCACCCAGGCCAGCTCGCCGCCAACGGCCTCACGCGCGACGTCGTTGTGGGTGAGGTCGAGCCCGCCCGTGATCGTCGACGCCCGCGAGGCGCCGAGCGCGCGCAGCATCCGGTACGCGAGCAGGAGCCGGTTCGCCCGCGCGAAGCGGCACGCGCCGGCGAGCTCGCCGAGGTACGGCTCGGCCGCGTCCCCCTCGAGCACCGCGCCGCCCCAGCGCTGCCCGAGCGCGCCGCCGAGCCCGCGCGAGCCGGAGTGCGCCACGACGACGAGCTCCCCCGCGGAGAGGCCGAGGGCCTTCGCCGCCGCAGGGTCCCGCAGCGCGCCGACCCGGGCGACCTCGAGGAAGTGGTTCCCGCCGCCGACCGAGCCGAGCGCGCCCTCGTAGCCCGCGCGGTACGGCGAGGCGTCCCCGCTCGGGCGAAGGCCGTCCTCCGGCTCCGCCGCCGCGAGCCGCGCGAGCGCCTCGGGCACACCGTCGACCTCGGCAAAGCCGCGCGCGCCGCGCTCCCAGACCCGCTCGAACACCGCCCGCGGGTCGCACTCGGCGAGCGGCTCGTCGGCCATCGCCTGCCGCGCGCGCCGCTCGAGGACGTCCGGCGCCATGCGGCCGATCGACGTCGCCACGAGCCGCACGCCGCAGCCGGCGTCGCCGCCGATGAGCTCCGGGACGACCCGGTCCGCGAAGGCGAAGGCCGCGCCGATGGGGATGCCCCGCCCGGCGTGCAGATCCGGCATGCCCACGGCGCGGACGCAGCCCGGCAGCGCGGCGACGCGCGCGAGCTGCTGGACGGCGTTGCCCTCGAGCCAGACGTCGTCGCGGGCGACCAGGCGGGCGTGGGCAGGAAGGACTGCGCTGTCGGCGGGGGCTTTCATCGAGATCTCCGGGGCAGGAGGCAAAGGCGGACGCAAACGCGGAGGGGAACGGGAATGCCCATGGGAATGCGGAGGAGACTTGCGGCTTCCGTGCCAGCGCGCGGCCCGCGGCGACGCCGGCAGAACGCCTCAACGTGGTGCGCCACGCACCAGACAAAGTGGTACATCGTGCATCACTCCTGGTGTACGGTGCACCAGTGAATCGCCTCCTCCTCACGTGGTCGGACGCGGGCACGCTCGGGCCGGCGCCGGCGCACCAGGGCCGCCGGCCCGAGGGCGATCGCGGGCCGGTGCTGCGGCTGCTCGACCAGGAAGAGAGCCGCTACGACGCGATCGTGGTCCTCACCATCCCGGCGGGCGAGGCGCCGTCGCGGGCGCTCGTCGAGCGGGCGCGGGCGCGCGCGCCGCGGATCGAGCTCCGGGTCGTGGACGTCGACGATCCGTCGGACCACGCGAAGCTCTTCCGGGCGCTCGGCAAGCTCTCGGCGCAGCTCAAGCGCGCCTTCCCGCCGGCGGCGTGGGCGACGGACGTCCTTCTCTCGGCCGGCACGCCGCAGGCGCAGACGCTCTGGGTCATCCTTGTGCAGGCGGGGATCCTGCCGGCGCGCATGCTCCAGGTGATCCCGGCGGCGTTCGTGCCGCACCCGCACCCGCGGCCGGTACGCGAGGTCCGGCTCGACATCGAGGGCTTCCCCGAGATCCGCGCGCTGCGGGAGGAGGTCGTGCGCCTGCGGGCCGAGGCGCGCGCGCGCGACACGGTGCTCGTCGGCGAGAGTGAGCCGATGCGCTTCCTCCGCGCCCGCATCACCCGGGTCGCCGCGACCGACGTGCCCGTGCTGATCGTCGGCGAGACAGGGACCGGAAAGGAGCTCGCGGCCAGGGCGATCCACGAGCACAGCCCGCGCGCGCGAGGGCCGTTCATCGCGGAGAACTGCAGCGTCTTCGCCGAGGGCGTGCTCGCGAGCGAGCTGTTCGGCCACGAGGCGGGGGCCTTCACCGGGGCCGCGGGGCGGCGGCGCGGCGTCTTCGAGCAGGCGCACGGCGGGACGCTGTTCCTCGACGAGATCGGCGAGCTGTCCCCGCGGGTGCAGGCGTCCCTGCTGCGCGTGCTCCAGGACGGGACGCTGCGGCGGGTGGGCGGCGAGGCGAAGATCGAGCTGGACGTCCGCGTCCTCGCGGCCACCCACCGCGATCTCGCGGCGATGGTCGAGGAAGGGACGTTCCGCGAGGATCTGTATTACCGGCTCCGCGGCGCGATCATCGAGGTTCCCCCGCTGCGCGCGCGGGGTGGCGACATCGAGGTGCTCGTCGGCGCGTTCCTCGACGAGGTGCGGTCGCGGCGCAAGGGGCGCGGGCTCGAGGTGACGCGCGAGGCGCTGAGGCGCCTTTACCAGCACACCTGGCCGGGCAACGTGCGCGAGCTGCGCGCGGAGGTGCAGCGGTGGGGCGTGTTCTGCGAGCACACGGTCGACGTGGGCGATCTCGCGCCGGAGATCGCGTCGCCGGCGGCGCGGCCGGCGAGCGGCGGCGCAGGCGGGATCGCGCGAGCGACGGCGCCGGAGGCAGGCGGCGAGGAGGTCGCGCCGCTCGCGGAGGTCGTGGCGTCGGCCGAGCGCGCCGCGATCGGGCGCGCGCTCGAGGTGCACGAGGGCAACCTCTCGCGCGCGGCGCGCGCGCTCGCCATCGACAGGAACACCCTGAAGCGCAAGATGGCGGCGTATCACCTCGGCAAGGACGCGCCTGCGCGCTCGGCGATCCGAAGAGGCTGAAGCTGCCGCCGCTGCCGAAGAAAGAGAAGAAGAGGACGAACGACCGCGGATGGCGCGAGCGGCGCCCGGGCCGCCGGCGCCAGCAGCGATGTCCTCGATGTCCCGAGGCCGGGCGCCCGAAGGCGCTCGAAGCCCGGAGAGCCGATGCCTACGCCAGGTGCACCCACGAGCGCGCGCGCCTGGTTCAGCCCTTGCATTGCCCCGTCGAGCAGCGTGGGAGGTCGTGCGAATGCTGGCGCTCACATACCATGGGCCGAAGAACGTCCGCGTCGAGGAAAACCCGGAGCCTCGGGTTCAACACCCGAACGACGTGGTCCTGCGCGTGAGTCGCGCCACGATCTGCGGCTCGGATCTGCACCTCTATCATGGCTACGTGCCTGACACGCGCGTGGGGACCATCTTCGGCCACGAGTTCACCGGCGTCGTGGAGGAGCTCGGGGCCTCGGTGCAAACGCTGAAGCGCGGCGACCGCGTCGTGGTGCCCTTCAACATCGCCTGCGGGACGTGCTTCTTCTGCCAGCGAGAGCGCACCTCCGCGTGCGAGAACACGAACCCGCTCACCACGCTCGCCAGCGGGATCTTCGGTTATTCACACACGACCGGCGGCTACCAGGGCGGCCAGGCCGAGCGCGTCCGCGTCCCGTTCGCCGACGTCGGCCCCATGAAGATCCCCGACGACCTCTCGGACGAGGACGCGCTCTTTCTCTCGGATATCCTCCCCACGGGGTACCAGGCCGCGGAGATGGGGGACATCGGCCCCGCGGACACCGTGGCCGTCTTCGGCTGCGGGCCCGTCGGCCTCGTGGCCCAGCGGTGCGCATGGATCCTCGGCGCGCGCCGGGTCATCGCCGTCGATTCGGTCGGTTACCGCCTCGATTTCGCGCGCCGGCACAACAAGGCAGAGACGCTCGATTTCAGCGAGACCCCGGATGTCGTGTCCGCGCTCCGGGACATGACCGACGGCCGCGGGCCGGACGTCTGCATCGAGGCGGTCGGCCTCGAGGCGAACGGCTCGGCGCTGCACGACGTGCTGGGCAAGGCGCTCAAGCTCGAGGCCGGGTCGCCCGTCGCCCTCAACTGGGCGCTCCAGTCGGTCCGCCGCGGCGGGAGGGTCTCGATCGTCGGCGTCTACGGGCCGCCGTGGAACCTCCTCGACGTGGGCGCGGCCATGAACAAGGGCCTGACGATCAAGGCCGGACAGTGCGACGTGAAGCGGTACATGCCCCGCCTGCTCGAGCACATCCGCAGCGGGAACATCGACCCGAGGGCGCTCATCACCCACCGCGCCCCGCTCGAGGCGGCCGCGGAGATGTACCGGGTGTTCGCGGCGAGGACCGACGGGATCCTCAAATGCGTGCTCATTCCGCGGGGGGCCAAGTGAGCTCCGCCATCGAGGAGGGGGCGATCATGGAAGCCGAGATCGTGCTGCCGAGGGAGCTGCCGTACTGGGGAGTCGATCTTTGCCTCGAGGACAGGCCCGGCGTCCCGAGGGAGGTGCCGCCGCGCCTCCTGGAGAGCGCGCACTGGCTCGAGCCCGAGCAGCAGCCGATCGAGGGGCCGCTGCTCAGGCACCCCGGGCGCGCCCGCCCGACGCCGGTGTTCAGCACGGCATTGCCGCCGAGAGGAGCGAGCGGCGCGCTGCGCCGCATCGCCTACAACGTCCCGGATCACCGGCTCTCCCACTGGGTCGCGCTGTTCATCGCGGATCGGGTCGACGTGATCGAGAGCCTCCCGCTCCTGTTGAAGAGGCGGGCCGTCAGGGCAGGCAGGGCCAGGCGCACGGCGTCACAGCGCGCGTGACGAAAGGCGTGCTCGCGCCGATCCAGCGTGGCACACGCGATGCCGGATCGGGACCATGGCCCCCCGGGGCCATGGCGAGACGCGAGGAGCCGAGCGCATGCGCACTGGATGGATGGAAGGCAAGGAGAGCTCGGGCACGCGGCGCGTGATGTCCGGCGCCGCCGAGCAGGCGGCATGAACGCCGCCGACGCGCTCGTGCTCTTCGGAGCGACAGGCGACCTGGCCTTCAAGAAGATCTTCCCGGCGCTGGCCGGGCTGATCCGCCGCCGCAAGCTGGAGGTGCCGCTCGTCGGCGTGGCCAAGAGCCCGTGGGGCCTCGATCAGCTCTACGCCCGCGTCCGCGAGAGCCTCGAGAGGGCGGGCGTGTTCGAGGCCGGCGTGTATCGCGAGCTGTGCGGGCGGCTCTCGTACGTGAGCGGGGATTACGCCGATCCGGCGACGTTCCACCGCCTCCGCGAGCGGCTCGGCACCGCGCAGCGGCCGCTCCACTACATGGCCGTGCCGCCCGACCTGTTCGAAGAGGTCGTCAAGGCGCTCGACCGCTCCGGGTGCGTGCGGCACGGGCGGCTCGTCGTCGAGAAGCCGTTCGGCCACGATCTGGAGTCCGCTCGGGCGCTCTACCGCACGCTCGCGAGCGTCTTTCCGGAAGAGGAGATCTTCCGGATCGACCATTTCCTCGGCAAAGAGCCGGTCCAGAACATCGTTTACTTCCGCTTCGCGAACGCGCTGCTCGAGCCGGTCTGGAACTCCCACCATGTCGAGAGCGTCCAGATCACCATGGCCGAGCGGTTCGGCATCGAGGGCCGAGGCCGGTTCTACGACGCCACCGGGTGCATCCGCGACGTCCTGCAAAACCACCTTTTGCAGGTGGTCGCGTGCCTCGCCATGGATCCACCCCCGTCCGGGGACGCGGACGCCGTGCGTGCGGAGCGCGTCCGGCTGCTGCGGGCCATCGCGCCGCTCGATCCGGCGCACGTCGTCCGCGGTCAATACCAGGGGTATCGCGGCGAGCCGGGCGTCGCGCCAGGGTCGCAGGTCGAGACGTTCTGCGCCGCGCGGCTGCGCATCCACACCTGGCGCTGGGCGGGTGTGCCGTTCTGCATCCGCGCCGGCAAGCGCCTCGCTGTCACGGCGACCGAGGTGCTCGTCCTGCTGCGCCGGCCTCCGCACGCCGTGTTCGACGATGTCGGGCGCGGGGATCCAGACTACGTGCGCATCCGGCTCGCCCCGGCGCCGGAGCTCGCCGTCGGCGTGCGGATCAAGGCGCCCGGCGAGATGATGGCCGGACAGCCGACCGAGCTGCTCGTGATGAACGACCTGTCCGAGGCGCTGGGGCCCTACGAGCGGCTCCTCGGCGACGCGCTCGCCGGCGATCCGACCCTTTTCGCGAGCCAGGCCGAAGTGGAGGCGCAATGGGCCGTTGTCGATCCGGTGCTCGACCACGCGACGCCGCTCTCGCCCTACGAGCCGGGCAGCTGGGGCCCGGCGGAAGCCGACCGCCTCGCCGCCGACCTCGGCGGGTGGCGGACGCCCGCCCTGGCCACCCCGGTGGCGAGGAAGGCCGCATGACCGGGATTCGCGTGCTGCTCGCCGACGTGGACGGCGCGCTCCTCACGCCCGACGGCGTGCTCACCCGCAGGGCGGAGCAGGCGGTGAGTCGGCTCCGCGACGCCGGGATCGACCTCGCGCTGATGAGCAGGCGCTCGCCGCGCGGCCTGCGCGGCCTGCTCGGGCGGCTGGGGATCGCGACGCCGGTCGCCGCGTTCGGCGGCGCCCTGCTGGTGCGGCCGGATCTCTCCGTGATCGAGCAGCACCCGCTCGACAACGGCGCGGCCGCGGTCGTCATCGCGACCCTGGAGCGGCACGGCGCCGCGGTCTGGGTCTACCAGGGCGACGACTGGCTTGTGCGCCGCGCCGACGCGCCGCACGTCGCGCGCGAGCAGGCGGTCGCGCAGTGTGTCCTTAGGGTCGTCGAGCGCTGGGAAGGCGTCGTGAACAGCGCGGTCAAGATCGTCGGCGTCAGCGACGACGCCGGGGTGCTGGAGCGCTGCGAGTCGGACCTCCAGGGGGCCTGCGCGTTCTTCTCGGCGTCATGCGCCGTGCCCCATTGCATCGAGGTGATGCACCCGCGGGCCAACTCCGGAGAGGTCGCGAGGACCCTCTCGGCGCGCCTCGGCCTCTCCGGCGCGGCCATGGCCGCGATCGGCGAGCTGCCCGATCATGTGCTCATGTTCCGGGAGAGCGGGCTCAGCATCGCCATGGGGCAGGCGCGCGCCGTCGTGCAGCGGCAGGCCCACTTCATCACGCTGTCGAACGCCGACGAGGGCTTCGCGCACGCCGTGGAGACCTGGCTGCTCGCCACGGGCGGTGGCGGCCAGTGAGGGACGAGCGTTGGCGCGGCCTCCGGCCCGGCGCGCCTGTCACATGCTGGCCACCGGCCGCTGTCGCGCGCTGGTCCCGATCAGCAACATCGACGTGCCGCTGACGAGGACGTTGACGCCGACGAGCAGCCCGATCGCCCACGCCGCGGTGCTCGGCCAGCGCCACCAGATCAGGACCCCGAGCGCCAGCGCGAGCAGCCCGTCGAACAGGAGCCAGCCCCAGGCGGGCATCTCGCGATGCTGGAGCGCGCGGACGATCTTGAGGAAGCCTTCCGCGAAGAAGAAGGCCGCGAGGATCAAGGTCAGCGTGACCGTGCCCGTCACCGGGAAGGCCACGATCAGGACACCCGCGGCGATCTGGAGCAGGGCGCTCGCGAGCGACCAGCCGGCGTTGGCCCATTGTCGGTGCTGGATGGCGTGGAGGCCCTGGAAGAGGCCGCTCGCCACAAGCACGGCCCCGATGGCGACCGCCGTGACCAGCGAGGCGATCACGGGCATGAGGATCGCGAGCGCGCCGAGCACCAGGAGGGCGATGCCGAGCCCGATGAACGAGCCGCGGTTCTCCCGCAAGGTATGAGGCTCGACCAGCTGCAATCCGAAGCTCGTCGTATGAACAGGGTCCTCCCAGCGATCAGCCATGTGTGCACCCTCCTCTTCCCGGAGCTGGAGTTTCGCCGTAACCGCAACCGCCAATGGAAGCCCAGCGCCTCACCGGCGTGCCCGCTCGCCGCGACGAGCGCCACGCGCTCCGCCGAGAGCGCATGAGCCGGGCGGGGCACGGCGAACAAGGTGCCGCCCCCGAGCGGTGTCAAGTGACCCGAGAGCGGCCGGCCTCGCGCGTCCGTGATCGGGTTGCTCCCCCCCTCACGCCCGGGGGATGGCGGGCGGCCCTCTCCGCGGCGCGGTTCTACCAGCGATCCGCGCGGCCGGGCCGCTCAGCCGGCGAGCCAGCGCAGGAGTGCATCCCAGCGCTCACTCGTACCACGTCGGCACGATCTCCCGCACCTCGGGCAGCGCGGCGATACGACAGACCTGGTCCCAGGCCGCGTCCTCGAGCGCGCCATGGCGCGCGGTGCACTCGGCGTCTCCCGTGGGGAAGAAGTACAGGGTCTCTGCGGGCACATCGCACCTGGCGCGCCCCCTCGACGAGCCGGCCCGGATCGCGGGCGCGATGCCCCGCACGCGCGCGAGGAGCGCCGCGTCGTCCGACGGCAGGCAAAACTCCAGAGATCCATCGTTCACGCACCCTGTTTCCCGGGTGAACGCGAGCTTCTGGGTCGGGCACGACGGCGCAGGCGGCGGAGGCCCCTCGACGACCCCGTCCCCCGGCGTGGACGGCGGCGCCGACGTACAGCTCGCCAAGCACGCTATCAGCCAACGAGAGATCGCGAATCGTCGCATGGATCCACTCCCCGTGTGCTCCGGCGGCGCACCGCTAGCCGATACCGCGGAGACGCTGGACCTGTCAACCCGGAGGTCCTGCAGTTTGGGCTTGACGTCTCCAAGACGTTTGGGTGTGCTTTCCCCCGGCCTCGTCGGGCTTCGACCTCGACGACCTCGGGCTGGTGGGAGCGCCGGCAATCTCATCAAGTACTGGGCGGCGCCCGGCGAGAAGCCCGTCTTCGATTTCGACGGCATCCGGGATTCTTGCCGTATCAAGGGCATCCTCGTCTCCGGCAATTACATTCACCTCAAGGGGCTCGAGATCAAGGGCGTTCGCCAGAACAACAACCTGAACCACGAGTCCTGGGGCGTGTGGAATCAGGGCAGCAACAACATCTTCGAGGCGCTCGACGTCCATCACATCATGGGCGCCGGCATCTTCATCCAGCGCGGCAGCAACAACCTCGTGCTCAACTGCGACTCGCACGAGCGGCGGCGCAACCAGCGCCGGTAGCGGTGGAACCTCGGGCACGGGCGGCGATGGCGCCGATCCGAGCACGGGCAGCGCCGACGACTCGGCCGGCTGCGCGTGCAGCACGCCTGGCGGCCACCGGCCGGATGGAGCGGGCTTCGCGCTCCTCAACCTCATGCTCTGGGCCTTCAGAGCGCGCCGGAAGTGCCGAGTCCCAGCAAGTGCCGGTCGTCGGCGTCATGGCCATTCAGGCAGTATTCACCTTGCGTGAGCTGTCACGCGTGTACTCGGTAGCCTGGATCCATCAAGCCGGCCTGTTGCGCAGCGCGAGCCCGATCCCGACCGCGGCCGCGCCGATCACGAACGGCAGGGCGCCCAGCGAGGCGCCGATGTTCACGCACTGATTGGCCTCCTCCGTGCCGACGCGCCGGATCAGCTCGCGCTGCGTGGCGTCGATCTCGACGCCTTGATAACCAAGCGCCGCTTCCACGCGGGCGATTGCAATGGAACGGCCGAGCAGCCCCACCGAGACGGCGCTGAGCCCCAGCAGCACGGCGATGGCCCCCGGGATCCATGCCATGCTCCGCGCCTTCGTCGCCAGCATCGCCGCCCCCGCGAGGCCGATCGCGAGGCCGGATATCCCGGCCAGGAGGGCGAGCCACGCCGCCCACCCGCACGCAGTGAACGCTTCCAACACGCTCTGCATACTGCCTCACTAGAGTGACAAACGGGTTGAAGCCGCACGCAAACAGCGAGAAGTTGGGACGCCAGAAGACGCCAAGAGACGCCAGAAGACGCCAATATTTATTGTTTTTTGGCGTCTTCTGGCGTCTTTGGGCGTCTTCTGGCGTCCTGGCGTCTCATTTCTCGCGTTTCCAAGCTGATCGCTGTTCTAGCGCAGCGCCGGCCCGGAGAGAAGCGTCAGGTCCACCGCATGGGGCTCCTCGCTCCCCTCTGCCGGCATCGGTTCATCGGCGGAGTCGGGCGCGGAAGGTCGCCTCTCATGTCGCGAGAGGCGTCCACCTGACGTGGAGCAGAGCCCCCCACCCTGCGAGTCTTCGCCTCCAGCTGACCACAGGAGGCGCCAGCGCCAGCGCCCGGCACGGGACCGCTGCGATTCCGCCCCGATTCCCACGAGGCAGCGCTCCGGCTACGCTCCGCGCTTCGAGGTGCACCCGATGAAGGTTTGGCGAATCGAACGCATGCTCATGATTCCAACAGCGTTCTGCGCTGCGGCGTGCGCCGCACCAGGCCCCGACGAAGGACCGCTCGCGGCCGCGCGCACGGCGCTCACCGTCACCGAGGACCAGAAGCTGACCGAGGAGGCGCCGGCCCTCCAGCGCGTGTTCGGGTTCGCTGTCGCGGGCAGCGGCGACACGGCGCTGATCGGAACCCCCGACGAGAACAACCTGACCCGCGGCGCTGCGCACGTCTACACCGTGACCGGCGGGGCCGCGACGCTCGACGCCACGCTCGTGCCCAGCGACGGCGAGAACGGCATGGCGTTCGGCCGTCAGGTGGCCCTCGACGGCGATACCGCCGCCGTCATGGCCAGCGCCAACTATGAGGCGCGGCCGTACGAAGAGCGCGTCTATGTGTTTGTCCGGAGCGACGGCGCCTGGTCGGAGCAAGCGAAGCTGACCGTCCCCGAGGATCCGGCGTTGAGCTTCTCGAGGATGGCGGTCGACGTCGGTGGGGACACGGTCGTCGCGAGCACGGTGGGAGAGGACATCGACATCGTGCTGGGCAAGGCATTTGCTTTCACGAGGACGGGCGGCGCGTGGTCGCCGCGGGTGGAGCTCGTGCCTCAGGACAGCCCTCGGGGATTCGGCTGGTCGGTCGCTGTGTCGGGCGACACGGCGATCGTGGGCGCGGCGGCGGATTCGCCCGAAGGCAGCGAGTTCGCCGGCTCGGCCTACGTGTTCGTGCGTGATGGGGAGAGCTGGACGCAACAGGCGAAGCTCCTGCCGCATGACATGAGCGCCCGCGCGTCCTTCGGTTTCTCGGTCGATCTCGCCGGGGACACCGCGGCGATCGGAGCCAAGAGCGCGGTGTACATCTACACGCGGAGCGGCGGCGCCTGGACCGAGCAGGCGAAGCTCGTGCCCGCCTTGAGAGGGAGCGAGGCGACAGGGGTGCAGCTCCTGGGCAACGCCGTGGTCGCCGGGTTCGTCGGCGTGGCTGACAACAAGGGGATCGTGTCCGTGTTTCACGGAGGAGAAGGGACATGGACGGAGGCGCGAACGCTCGCGCCGTCGGATGGGCAAACGCTGGACTTTTTCGGGTGGAGCACGGGATACGCCGGCGGGAGCGTGATCGTCGGGGCGCCGTACCACAGCGCCCCTCTGAACCGAAGCGGCGCGGCCTATGTGTACGCGCTGCCGTCCCTGGACGGCGCGGCGTGCGTGGCCGACACCGATTGCCTGAGCGGCTCCTGCGAGGCCGGCCAGTGCGCGCCCGGGGGCAGCAGCGGCGCGGGCGGCGGCGGCTCTGGCGGTGATGCCGGCGGCGGCGGCGCGAGCAGCAGTGTTGCGGGCGGCGGCGGCTCTGGCGGTGATGCCGGCGGCGGCGGCGCGAGCAGCAGTGTTGCGGGCGGCGGCGGGAACGCGGGCAGTAGCACGACGTCCGCTGGTACGGGCAATCCTGGGCCCGACGCCAGCGGGGGTGGCGGCTGCCGTATCGTAACCGCCCGACCAACGCCATCGTGATCAGCCCGTCGGGGCCGGTTACCAGTTCCCATCGCGACGAAGGAGGAAGCGATGGCGACGAGGGTGGAGTGGGCCGAGCGGGTGGAGCGATGGGAGCGCAGCGGGCTGAGCGCCGAGAAGTTCGCGCGGCGCGAAGGGTACAAGCCGAAGCAGCTGTACTGGTGGCGCTGGAAGCTGCGAGCTGACCAGCCCTCGCCGTCGTCGTTGACCGAAGCGCCGCGCTTTCTGCCGGTCCACGTGGTGACGGACGCATCGGTCGTCGCGCCGGAGCCGATCGAGATTGCGCTGCCCAACGGGCGGGTGGTGCGGGTCCGGCCGGGCTTCGACCCGGCCACGCTCGAGCGGGTCCTGGCGCTCGCGGCCGAGGAGACGCCGTGCTGACGCTGCCGCCGTCGGTGCGCGTGTACATCGCAGCCGAGCCCACGGACCTGCGCAAGAGCTTTGATGGGCTGTCGGCCTTGGTCTCTCAGCGCTTCGGAGCCGATCCGATCTGTGGGCATCTGTTCGTGTTCAGGAATCGGCGAGGTGACCAGATGCGCGTCTTGTTCTGGGACCGCACTGGCTACATGATCGTGGCGAAGAAATTGGCCCGCGGGCGATTCCATCTCGCCCGCGACCTGCCCAAGGGGACCACCCACGTTGAGGTCGATGCGGCCGAGCTGTCGCTGATGCTCGAAGGGTTCGACCTGTCCGAGGCCGTGCGGCGCAAGCGCTGGAGGCCCAGCGTGAGAAAAATTGCTCCGTCGAAGCAAAGCTTGATGGATGCGCGGGGGATAGCTATCCCCCGCGCCACGTGACCAGTCCTCTTCAGTCCCAGGCACAACTGCCCGCCGATCTGGCGGATGTGCGGCGCAAGCTCGAGCAGCTGGCGGCCGCCGGGCAGCTTCCGGAGCTCATCGACCTGGTGCTCGGGCTGCTGGTCCAGCTACGCGACAAGAACACCGCGCTCTCGGCGAGGCTCGCGAGCGCGCTGCGCGAGCTGTACGGCCGCAAGAGCCAGCAGGTCTCGACCGAGCAGCTGATGCTGATGTTCGCCGAGCTCGGGGCGGAAGCGCCGCCGGGGGCGGCGGGCTCGGAGCCCGGCGCGGACGCTCCGCCGCAGCCGGAGCAGGGGCTGGTGCCGCAACCCCCTGAGCCGCCGAAGCCGCCGCGAGGACGGGGCGGGCGCGCGCCACTTCCCGAGCACCTGCCGCGTGAGACGCGCATGGTGCCCGTCCCCGAGGCGGAGCGGACGTGCCCACAGTGCGGCGCGGACAAGAAGTGCATTGGCCATCGCACGAGCGAAGTGCTCGAGTTCGTGCCGGCGCAGTTCAAGATCATCGAGGAGAAGCGGGAGAAGCTCGCCTGCCCGCGTTGCCCCGAGCAGGGCGTAACGACGGCGGACAGCGAGAAGGTGATGGACCGAGGGCGCCCAGGACCGGGGCTGCTCGCCAGCATCCTTGTCGAGAAGTTCGAGGACTCGATGCCGCTGTACCGGCAGACGCAGCAGTACGCGCGCTTCGGCGTGTCGCTGTCGCCGTCGACGCTGGGAGACTGGTCCGCGTTCGCGCTCGATGTGCTCGCTCCCGTGGCCGAGAGGCTCGGGGAGCGGGTGCTGGACTCGTTCTATCTGCGCGCCGACGACACGGGGATGCGGGTGCTGGATCGAGATCATCCGTCGGGGGTGAAGCGAGGCCATATCTGGGCCTTTGTCGGCGCGGATCTCGTCGCGTTCCTGTACGCACCGGACTGGAAGGCGAAGCATCCAGCCGCGCTGCTGCAGGGCTTCACCGGCTACTTGCAGGGCGATGGATACGCGGGCTATGGCGCGATGCTCCGCGGAGGCGACGACGGCGAGATGATCGTGCCCGAGGAGCGTCGGCTCGGCTGCGGGATGCACATCCGCGCCAAGTTCGAGAAGGCGGCCAAGGGCGGCGACGCGCGAGCGGCGGTAGCGCTCTCGTACTTCAAGGCCATCTACCGAATCGAGGCGACCTGCAAAGATGAGGCGCTGTCCACGGAGGCGCGCCTGGCGCACCGGCAGGAGCGGTCGCTCCTCGTTGTGGACGAGCTGTATCAGTGGATTCACGAGCTGCACCTGCGGCTCGTGCCAGGCACACCGCTCTACATGGCTACCCAGTATGCCATCAACCAGGAGGCAGCGTGGCGGCGCTGCTTCACGGATGGACGCTTTGAGATAGACAACGGCGAGGTCGAGCGGCAGCTAAGACGTGTAGCCCTCGGAAGAAAGAACTACTTGTTCGCGGGCTCCGATAAGGGCGCTCAGCGCCTGGCCATCGGCTACACGATCTTCGGCTCGTGTCGAATGCACGGAGTCAACCCGCTCGCCTGGGCGACAGACGTCATCGGCAAGCTGCAGGCGGGCTGGCCGCGCGACCGGCTGGACGAGTTGCTGCCCGACGCATGGGCGAGATCGTCGCGCGCTGCTCCGAGCGCCGGCGACGCCGGCGCGACCTGAACAACGCGAACTTCGGCCGGCGACGCAGGCGGAGGCCACCTCGGCGGGCCCCCCGTGCAGAACCGCCTGTGCCCGCGCCGAGTCGTGGACCGACGCCGCCCCGCGCCCAGCATCGTCGACCCCGGTGAGAGCCGCAAGGGGCCGTGCCCATGGCGATGGCCGGGTGGTTACGCCGTATCGGCGGTCCAGGTCAGCCGACGCGCAGCGCTTCCACGCTCATGGCCTTCGCGCTCGCGCTGGCCGTCTTGCCGGCAAGGCGCCTCCGCGACGCGCGCCGCCGGCGGCTGGCGGCCCGGGATACGGCCCTCCCGACCTGACACCGCAGCTCGCCCGCCGCTGGCCCTTGCCGTGGCCCGACACGAAGGACAGGGGCCGCTACGAGATCACGCGGCGGGACGTCGACTGGATGGTCTTCCGGGTGCCCGGCCTGCGCAACGTCGCCCAGACAGGCCCCTATTTCCATGACGGATCGGTCTCCTCGCTGGAGGAGGCCGTGAGGATGATGGCGAGACACCAGCTCGGGAAGGAGCTCTCCGACAAGGAGGTGCACCTGATCACCCGCTGGCTCGACCGCCTGACGGGCGAGATCCCCCGCGCCGACATCGCGCTCGACGAGGCGTCGCGCGCGATCGTGCTGGAGCCAGGATACCCAGGAAAATTGTGATCCACCTCAGCCCCAGACTGAGATAACCTCGCCCTGGAAGGTCGATGGACGCGCAGAAGACCGTGACGCTCGAGGCGGAGCTGGACGCGTTGCAGAAGGAAGTGCAGCGCCTGCGCTCCCGCGTCGCCGAGCTGGAGGCGACCGGCCGCGGCTCCCCGGAGCGCTTGCTCGACGCGCTGCCCAGCCTCGTTTACGTGCTCGATCTCGATGAGGGGCGGTACGTCTACCGGAACCGGGAGCTCGCCGATCTCCTGGGAGAGGGCGGCGGAGCCGCGGCAGGCTCGCCCGACGGCGACGGCCTGTCCCCGGTAGTCCATCCGGACGATATCGGTCGCATCGAGGAGTACCGGGCTCGCATGGCCGCCTCGGAGAGCGGGGAGCAGGCCACGGTGGAGTACCGCGTGCGCGGTCGCGACGGCGGCTGGCGATGGTTCCTCGAGCGAGGCGTCGCGCTCGGCCGCGATCCGGAGGCACCGGGGCGGCGGATGCTCGGGTCGGCGCACGACATCACCGCGCGCAAGCATACGGAGCGGATGCTCGAGCGGAGTGAGAGCCTGCTCCATGCGTTCCTCGAATACACGCCGTCCATGGTGGTCGCCGTGGACGCCGCGGGCCGGCTCCTCCTCGTGAACCGCGAAATCGAGTCGTTTTACAAGATGAGCCGCGAGGAATTGCTGGGGCGGGTCGTCTACGACCTTCTCCCGGCGCCGGCGGCCGCCTCGATACGAAAGGCCAATGAAGAGGTGGCGGCCGCCGGGCGTCCGGGCGCATCCGAGCAGGTGCTCGTCTACCCGAACGGTCCGCGCACCTACCTGTCGACCAAGTTCCCCATCCGCGACGCCGAGGGGAAGATCTACGCGGTCGGGACGATCTCGGTCGACATCAGCCGAGCCAAGCAGGCCGAGGCCGAGCGCGCGGAGATGCAGCGGCGGCTCATCGAGATGCAGCAGGCGACGATCCAGGAGCTCATCACGCCGCTCCTGCCGCTGGCGCCCGGCGTCGTCGCGATGCCGATCGTCGGGAGCGTCGACCCCGTGCGCGCCGAGCAGATCCTGACGACGTTGCTCGAAGGGATCGCCGACCGGCAGGCCAAGATCGCCATCCTCGACATCACCGGGGTGAAGGTCGTCGACGAGCGGGTGGCGCAATCCTTCGTCGACGCGGCCCGGGCCGCGAGATTGCTCGGCACCCGGGTCGTGCTCACCGGGATCAAGCCGCAGATCGCGCAGACGCTCACGACGATGGGCGCCGATCTGAGCGGCATCGTGACCAAAGGGACCCTGGAGAGCGGCATCGCCTACGCGCTGGGGCGCCGGCTCCGCTGGTGACCGAGCGCGCTCCCACCGAGCGACCGGGTGTACGCGGATACGCACAGGGCCTTCACGGCATCGGCGGAATCCGGGAGGACCTCGGAAGAGCAGGTTTCTCGCGCCCCTGACGGTGTATTCTAGTGATGACATGCGCCCGCGCCCATAACAGAGCGCGAAGCGCTGTCGGTACAACGTGCGATGTGACCCAGGAGGTTGCCTATGAAGCCTGGAGTGATGCCGTTGCGTGGCGCGATCGTGGTGACCATGGCCGTCAGCCTGGTCGCGGGGGCAGCGCTGGCCCGCGGCGTGCCGATGCTGCAGAGTTACGATCCGATGCCCGGTCCCTCGCCCTGGGGCCCTGACGACGAGGCGGGCGCCTCCAACACGCAGACGCCGGACAAGGTCCTCGAGGGCAAGCGCCTGATCAAGGAGGGCAAGGTCTATCGTCTGGGTCACGTCTACGAGCCGGGGATGCCGACGTTCCCGGGCAACCAGGGGCTCTCCGTCGAGGCGGGGCCGATCTCGGTCATCCAGCAGCAGGTCACGAACTCCGAGGTGATGCACGGGGAGTTCGGCCAGATGGGGACGGAGTTCGACGCGCTGGGCCATTTCGGCTACATCCCGCCCGGGAGCACGGACCCCGCCGACGCGCTCTTCTACAACCAGTTCACCGGCGCCGAGATCCTCACGGAGGACGGGCTCGCGCACCTCGGCGTCGAGCACGTGAAGCCGCTCGTCACGCGCGGCGTGCTCCTCGACGTCAAGCGCTACGCGAACGGCGGGCAGACGCTCGCGTTCGGCCAGGAGATCACGCTGGCCATGGTGAAGAAGACGCTGCGCGCGCAGAAGATGGACGAGCGCGACATCGGCGTCGGCGACGTCGTGCTGATCTTCACGGGCTGGGAGGAGAACTGGGAGCTCGGCACCGAGGGCTATTACACGCAGCCAGGCGTGGGGCTGGCCCAGCCGGGGATCGGGATCGAGGTCGCGAAGTGGCTCGCGTCGAAGGGGATCGCCTGCGTCGGGTCGGACAATTTCGGCATCGAGGTCACCCCGCCGAAGCCTCCGGTGGCGCCGGGGGTGGTCTTCCCGGTGCACCATCACCTGCTGGTGAAGAGCGGAATCTTCATGCACGAGGTGATGGTGCTCTCGGAGCTGGCCGCGGATCTGGCCGCGGAGCTCCAGGAGCGGCCCCACGGCCACAAGAGCCCCTACGAGTTCTTCTACGTTTACAGCCCGCTGCCCCTCCGGGGCGCGTCCGGATCACCGGGCATCCCGCTCGCGATCCGGTGAGCGGATCGGCGCGCCGGCGCCGCGCGCGCCCGCGTCACCCGGCGAAGCGTTGGGGCCCCTGGACCATTCCGCCGGCCGAGCGCATCCCTCGCCGCTCCTGTCCAGGGTTTGCCACTGCGCGTCAGCGCGATTCACGCGGTGGGGCTCGCCGAGCAGGTTTCCAGTACGTGTCCGAGGCGTCTCTTCCGGCGGCGCCTCCGGCGGCGCCGAAGGAACAACCAGGCCACGCCGGCGGACTCGGCAGCTCCGCCCGGGGTGCTCGGCACGCTCGCTCGCTCCGCTGCTCTGGGTCTGATAGAATGGTCGTTGGCCATGCTCGAGCTCCTCCGCAACCCGCACCACACGGTGACGATCGACCCGGCTTCGCAGATAGCCCGGGTGACGCGGAGCGCGCTGCCGTCCGAGTCTGTCGCGCAGTTCGAGGAGCTGTGGATGGAGGTGAGCCGCGCGCTCGACCGGGTCGACCGCCATCGGCTGTGTCTGCTCATCGATCTGCGCGCCGCGGTGGGGCGGAACGAGCCGCAGTTCGAGGCGGCGATGCAGCGGATCCGGCCGCCCGTGATGGGCCGCTTCCGGCGCGTCGCCATCCTCGTGCGGACGACCGCGGGGGCGCTGCAGATCCAGCGCCACTTCCGCGAGGACGGCATCGATCGGATGATCGGCAGCGACGAGGCGCGGCTGCTCGACTACCTCCGAGAAGCACCGGCGCGCGTCCGTTGACGCGGGCCGCGATCGGCGCAGCCCCCCCCAGACGCGCGCTGCTGCGCCGTCCGCGGTCTGCATCGAGGTGTCCTCCGTACGGCAATATCCATCGCGGTCTCCCATGCTCCGTGAGGAGACGATGATCCGAAGTCACCCCCGGCGCCGCCGCAGGGCGAACGGCTGCCAACCACGCTCCATCCCAGGTCGCCCCCCGGCCCGGGCCGCGGCGCGCCCTCTACAGTGCTCGGGCGAGCCAGGCGCGGCTCACCTTTCGTGACCGGCCGGCGACGATTTTGTAACCTGGCGAAAATAAAAGAATTTATGGGCCAGCGACCGCGCCGCCCACGCGGGCTCTCGGCGAGCACCTGGGCCGGCGAGAGCCCGCGGGGGACGTGGCCAGTCGAAGACTGGGACGGATCACCACTCCTGGGCCGCTGTCCATGTCCTTATTGAGCTTTGCAGCCCCCTACTCCGGTCTTCTCGTTTGTTGTGCGATGTGCTTGTCAGCTCGCGAATTCGACGTATAGTGTATTCGAGTCGCGCCCCTGCCGTCCGCAATGCAATCATGCGGCGTGTTGCAGCGCTCGTGTCGATCTGCCAGGTCGAGGCCCCATCCGTCCCGGTTTCGCTCTTGCGATGGCCTGGACGGTGTGTTCCGTACCGGAGAGCCACGGCGCGGCGGGAGGACAGCGAGGCATGCCTGGCGCTCGATGAGCGGTCGAGTCGAGAGATCGACAGTCTGCTCGATGGGGGGAGAGGGGTATGGTCGTACAGACCGATTGCGGTATCGAGGCTCGTGGTCTCAAGGATCGACGGACCTCCCGGCGGCTCGCCATCGCGCACGTGGTGAGCAGCTTCCAGACCGGCGGCGCCGAGCAGGTGGTCGTCGATCTCGCCGCGTCCCAGCGCGCCGCGGGTCATGACGTGCTGGCGGTCGCGATCGCCGAGGATCCCGACGGCCCGCGCGCCGAGCAGCTCCGGCGGCGCGGGGTCGAGGTGCACCTCGCGCCGAAATGCCCGGGGTTCGACGCGGCGCTCACCGCCCGCCTCGCCGCGCTGTTCGCGGCGAAGGGCGTCACGCTCGTCCACGCGCACAACCACCTTTCGCTCGTCTACGCGGCGCCCGCCGGATGGCTGCACCGGGTCCCCGTCATCCACACGAAGCACGGCGTGTCCCAGGACATGCAAGGACGGAGCTGGCTGCGCCGCGCCGCGTCCGCGTTCGTCGATGCTCATGTCGCGGTGTCGCAGCCGACCGCCGCGGTCGTCCTCGGCCGGCGCGAGGTCGACCCGCCGAAGCTGCATGTCGTCGTGAACGGCATCGATCTGTCGCGGTTCGCGCCGGATCCGGCGGCGAGGGCGCGGGTGCGGGCCGAGCTCGCGATTCCACGGGACGCCTGGGTCGTCGGGAGCGTGGGGCGCCTCTCTCCCGTGAAGAACCACGCGCTGCTCGTGCGCGCCGCCGCGGCGTCGCTGCCCCGGAACGGGCGGGTGCTCCTCGTCGGCGAGGGCGCCGAGCGCGGGCGGCTCGACGCCCTCGCGCGAGAGCTCGGGGTGTCCGAGCGCGTGCTGTTCACAGGGGAGCGCCACGACGTGCCGGCGCTCCTCGCCGCGCTCGACGTGTTCGCGCTGCCGTCCCTCTCCGAGGGCCTGCCGCTCGCGCTCCTCGAGGCGATGGCCGCGGGGCTTCCGGTCGTTGCGACCGACGTGGGCGGCGTGTCCACCGTGCTCGTCCACGGGGAGACGGGCTTCCTCGTGCCGTCCGACGAGGTAACGCCGCTCGCCGCGAGGCTCTCGGAGCTCCACGCCAACGCGGCCCGCGCCGCGCACATGGGCCGGAGCGGCCGGATGCTCGCGCTCCGGCGCTACTCCGCCATCCGGATGGCCGAGCGCTACATGGAGCTGTACGCGCTGCTGCTCCTGCGGCATTCGCGGCGTGTCGCCGCTGTCCGCCCGAGCACCCTGCTCGCCCGGATCTGGGGCGCGGACCAGACGCCGCGCGCAACCGCGGCCGCCCCACACCGCCACGGCGGGCGAGCTCTCGGCGATCACCCGCCGTCGCGCTCGCCGGCGCCGCTCCCGACCTGATCGGGCGGCGGAGCGCCGCCGTCGCCGAACGCTGCTGCTTTCAAACGCTCTCGAGGGGGGACGACTCATGTCGAACGCAATGCGATGGCTCTCCGATCTCCTGGCCACGCCGTGGGCAACGCGGCCATTCACGCCGATGATGCACGGCCACTCGACCATCATCGTGATGCATCGGTTCTCCGACCCGGATCGCGGGATCGAGGGCCTGGATCCGCGCGCCCTCCGGCGCGCGCTGCAGTTCCTGAGGAGAGAGCGGTATCCGCTCGTGTCGCTCGAGCGGGTGTTCCGAGGCCTCGCGGGCGAGGAGCCGCCCATCGACCGGGCCGTCGCCTTCACGATGGATGACGGCACGATCGACCAGGCGACGGTCGCCGCGCCGATCTTCGCGGAGTTCGATTGCCCGGCCACCATCTTCGTGGTGAGCGGCTATCTGGACGGCCATCTGTGGTGCTGGTGGCACCGCGTGGAGCACGTGTTCGAGGCGACGCGGCGCCGCGAGCTCAGCGTGATGGTGGGCGGCCTCCGCCACGTCATCCGCCTGGACGACGGCGTCCCGCGGGCGCAGCTCGCGCGGCGCTTCATGGAGCGCTGCAAGCGCGTGCCCGAGACCGAGAAGCTCCGCGCCATCCAGCGGCTCGCCGCCGCGGCCGAGGTCGATCTCCCGGTGCGCCCTCCCGCGCGGTACGCGCCCATGTCGTGGGATGACGTCCGCGCGTGCGAGGCGCGCGGCATCACGTTCGGACCGCACACGGTCACCCATCCGGTGCTCTCCAGGACGAGCGACGCGCAATCGAGGCACGAGATCCACGTGTCCTGGGCGCGCCTGCGCGCCGAGGCCAGGCGCCCGGTCCCCATCTTCGGTTATCCGAACGGGCACGTGGGGACGGACTTCGGTCCGCGCGAGTGCGCGACGCTTCGCCGGCTCGGCTTCCTGGGCGCCGTGACCAACTGGCCTGGCGACCATGCGACGGCCAGCGGATTCCGTAGCTCCGCGGACGCGCCGTTCTCGGTGCCGCGGATCGACTTCGGCGCGGATCACCGGAGCCTCATCCGCTCGGTGTCCGGCGTCCTGCGGACCAAGCAGCTGCTGCAGCGGCAGCTCGCCCTGCGAAGCGCGGTGGCGCCGGTCGATCCGGGCATGATGCTCGATGGATCCCAGGATGAAGCCGAGGGCCCGCCGGCCCCGCTGATCCAGTGATCGCGGGACCCGCGCGCGGCCGCTCATGCAGGCCGCGGACGGCGCGGCCGGGCGCTCACTTCTTTCGGTAGGCGCCCGGCGTCGTCCCCGTGCGGCGCTTGAACGCCGTCGTGAGGTGCCCCTGATTGGAGAAGCCACACTCCAGCGCGATCTCCGCGATGGACAGCCGCTCGTCCTGGAGCATGGTCATCGCCTTCTCGATGCGGCGCGAGATGACGTACTGGTGGGGAGTCTGGTGAAAGGCGCTCTTGAACAGGCGCGAGAAATGGTCCGGCGAGTAGCCCACCAGCCCCGCCAGGTCGACGAGCCCGAAGTTCGAGGAGAGCTCGCTGTCCACGAATTTTTCGATCTGAGTTCGCTGGCTCCTCGAGAGGCTCGCGTTGCGCAGCGAGATCTCCGCCCCTGATCCCGCTCCGTACCGCGCCGACAGGTAGGAGGCCAGCGCCAGGCAGAGCGACTGCACGTAGACGGCCCCGAAGTACTCCTGCCCCTCGGCCTGCGCCTGCAGGCGACGGACCAGGTCGACGACATGGGCGTCGACAAGACCGAACCGCGGCTCCCGCTCCGGCACCAGCACGGCGGACGGAGACGCACAGAGAGCCAGCATGGATGCTTCGGGGAAGTTCACCGACGTGCACACGGAGGGCCGCCCCCGCCACTCGACGCTGTACAGCCTGGTCCTCCGCGGCAAGAGGTCCATCATCCCCGAGAGCCGCTCGAAGGAATGCTCCCGGACCTCACCCGAGGTCGGCTCCGCGAAGCGAATGTCGACCTGCGAGGGGCCTCCCGTCCACACCAGGACCGCGTCGCTCGCCGCCTCGAGCCCCTCGAGCCGGCCGCTCTCGGGCACATACCCGATCCGGAGGGGCACCCCCACCCAGTCCGATCCGGTGAGCGCCGCGCCGTACTTTGCTGAGAACTCCGCGGTCATGCCTGGGGTCGTCCCGGAGCATCGTCAGCGTCGAGGAACACGGGGGTCAAGCCCCTCGTGCGCCGGGCATGTGAGCGCACACACACCTCGGATCGCTGGCGCCGGGTGGATCGGGTCCCGCGCGTCGGGATCCTGAAAACCTTCGCCGGGAATTTGAACGACCTCTCTGCGAGCGCCACGTACCCTTCCCTTCACTTCCTCGCAGAGGCTGTGCGGGTGGTGTGGCATTGCGCCGAGCTCCCGCCCCCTCTGCTTACAACACAATTTTCTTCGGTCGCTGACCGGGAGCGGGGCTCACATGTCTACCTCGACCTCTTCGCTGCTCGCCCGCCGTGGCGCATTCGGCACCTTTGCCCGCGGGATTCCGCTCGTGGGCCTTCTCTTGGTCGGTTCCATGGCCTGCTCCAGCGCTTCCGATGGATCGTCCGACGGCTCGGGCGGCACCGGAGGAGGGGCTTCTTCCTCCTCCAGCAGCGCCCAGACGACGAGCGCGGGTGAGGGCTCGGGAGTCTCCTCGACGACGAGCGGAGCGAGCAGCACGACGGCGACCAGCGGCTCGGGCGGCGGGGCTTCTTCCAGCAGCTCGAGCAGCGCCGGAGGGGCCGGGGGCGCGAGCAGCAGCAGCAGCGCAGCGGAAGGAACGAGCGGCAGCGGGGGCTCTCCGGATACAGGGTTCCAGCCTTGCCCTGCGACGGGCGCCTGCAAGATCCTGCCCCTCGGGGACTCGATCACCTTCGGTCTCGGCTTCGACGGCGGGTACCGGGTCGAGCTCTTCCACCTTGCCACGCAGGACGGCCACGAGGTCACCTTCACGGGCACGCAGCAGGCGAACGGCCCCGCGATGGTCGATGGCAAGCCGTTCCCCCGCAATCACGAGGGAATCAGCGGAGAGACCATCCAGCAGATCGCCAATCGTATCCCGACCCCGGGGCTCCGGGAGATGCCGCACATCGTGCTGCTCCACGCCGGCACCAACGACATGTATCGAGAGCCGAACGGCGCCGACACCCGCCTGGGCGCGCTCATCGACGAGCTGATCGCCGAGGCGCCCGACGCGCTGATCGTCGTGAGCAACATCATTCCTTTCCCGAGCGGCGCAAACGCGGTGAGCACGTACAACGCGAAGATCCCCGCGCTGGTCGAGGCGCGCGCCAGCAAGGGCGCGCACGTCGTGTTCGTCGATCAGTTCAAGGACTTCCCCACGTCCGAGCTCGGCGACGGGGTCCATCCCAACAAGGCTGGCTACGCCCGGATGGCGGGCCGCTGGTACGACGCGATCTCCGACTACCTGAGGTGACCCGGGCGCCGGCCCGCAGCAGCGCCGGTGCGCGCCTTCTATGTGAAGTGAGCGGTTGGCCGTCGGCGTTCCCGGTCCTCCGGATCCATCGATCGTGAGCCTCATCGTCGGTCGCCCTGGCTCCCACCTCGGCACCATGCCGAGCAGAGCGGCGGTCTCCCGCACAGGACACGGGCCCAGATCGGCGTTTTCGGCGCGGGAGCGCACGAAAGGGCGCTGAGCACCGAAAACGTCGAGGTGGGCCCGTCTCCGAAGCGGGTGACCGTCGCTCTAAAGGACCCGCAGGAACGCCGTGAGGTCGGCCTTCTCCTGCGCCGTCAGCTTCGTGCCGAGCACGAGGTTGAAGAACTCCACGGTGTCCTCCAGCGTGAGCAGGCGCCCGTCGTGCAGGTAGGGAGGGCTGTCCTTGATGCCGCGCAGCGGGAACGTCTTGATGGGGCCGTCCGCGGTCGCCATCCGTCCGTTGATGAGCACGGGCTTGAAGAAGCGCTCCGCCCGCAGGTTGTGCATCAGGTTGTCCGTGTAGTACGGCGCTGCATGGCACGTCGCGCACTGGCCCTTGCCGTTGAAGATCTGCTCTCCGCGGAGCTCCTCCGGCGTGGCCTTCGCGGGGTCGAGGCGCCCGTTCAACGTGAGCTTCGGCGCCGGGGGGAAGTCGAGGATCTCCTGGAACTCGGACATCGCGTGGACCTGGTGCCCGCGGTCGAGGATGTTGATCCCCTTCTTCACGGCGATGACGATGTCACCGTCGAAGTACGCCCCTCGCTGCTCGAACTCGGTGAAGTCCTCGACGGTCTTGAGCGCGCGCTGCGAGCCGAAGAGGCGCTGGATGTTCACGCCGCGCAGGGTCGGGGTGTCGACCCGGTGGCGGAACTCCTGCGGGCGGGTGTCGCCCACGGGGTGGGTCGCGTTGTTCGTGTGCCCGTTCGCGTGGCAGTCGAAGCAGGCGACCCCGAGGCTCGCCCTCTCCGAGCGCCGATCCGAGGTCGCGTTGAACTGCTGCTGCGGAAACGGCGTCACGAGGAGCCGGAGCCCCTCGAGCTGCTTCGGCGTCAAGATGCCGTTGAAGAGCTCGTAGAAATTGGCGATGGTGACGAGCTGCCCCCTGGAGACGTCGCCCAGGTCAGGCCGCGTGGTGAGGTAGATCGGCGCCGGGAACTCGGAGACGATGTGATCCGGCAGGTCGAAGTCGAGATCGAAGCGCGTGAGATCGCGCCCTTCCTGACGCTTGACCTCGTCGATCTGGAACTTTGGAAAGACCATCCCTCCCTCCGGGTGGTTCGGGTGGGGCAGCGGCAGGAAGCCCTGCGGCCAGAGGCCCTGGTCCCGGATGGCGTCGGGCGTGAGCGCGGCCAGCGATTCCCACGTCGTCCCCTTCTCGAGCTTCACACGGACGCCGCCCTGGACGGGCTTTCCGCGCGACATGGTGACCCCAGGCGCAGGGCGGTCCGAGAGGTCGTACCGCGCCTCGAGCAGCGTCTTCTGGCGCTTCATCACCGCGGGTTTGTCGGCCTTCATCCGGGCCATCAGCGCGGCGAACGGCTCCTTGTCGTCGACCGGCAGGTAGCTCGTGCGCGGCGTGGCGGGGCCGGGCGGCGGATACGCGTTCATGGGCGCCCTCGGGCCCGTCGGCGCGACCGCCTCGGCCGTCCCCGGCGGCGTGCCACGCGTGCTGTCAGGCGCCAGAGGTACCGCCCCCGGCGTCGAGGCGCAGTTCACGAGGCCGAGCGAGAGCGCGGCAGTGCACGCGACCACGCACGTGATATCCATTCTCTTCACAGGCATACGAGCGGCTCCTTCACGAGGGGTACGTCGTCAGCTCGGATCGGCGAACGAGCACGCCTCGCGCCATCGCGGATCACCGTGCCCACGGAGCTCACGAGCGCGCTCCGTCCAGCCGATGTGCGGGCGGCGCGAGGCAAACTGCCACGATCCGTGGCATCATGGCCCGCGTCGCGCCGTGTGCGCGACCGGGGCGTGCACGCCTCACGGCGGTCCGTTCAGCCGCCCTGTTCGCCCGGATCCGGCTTGACGCGGAAGAACGGCGCCCTGACGTCCTTCGCTTCGAAGAAGAACACCCGATCCCAGACGGGGACCCGCTCCCGCTCCGTCAGATCGTACACCTCGCCTCGGGACAGGCTGCCGACGAGCTTCGCGCTCGACTGGCCTCGCATCCTCCACCGGAACTCGTACGGGAGCAGAATGCTGGCGTCGCCGAACATGCCGCGGCGCTCGGCGAAGCTCCGCCGCGCGGCCTCGGAGAGCTCCCGGGCATGACGGAGGTTCGGGGCGACGATGTAGGTCGTCGCAAGGCCCTCCTCCAGCATCTGCCGGTTGATGAGCCGACCGCGCGACAGGACATATCCGAGGACGCGACCGTAGGCGTCGAACGGCTGTTCGTCCGCCTGGATCTCGACCTCGGCGCCGTCGGGGACCAGCTCGGAGAGCCGCTCGGCGGCCAGCTCGGCCCAGTAACCTTGCGAGGCGCCGAGGAAGTGCGTCTCCGGCGTATCGATGGAGAGCATACGGACAGGATGGATCACGCCGCGCTCGTCGCGCACGCGGAGCGTGTCGCCGTCGACCGTCCTCACCACCTCGGCGAGGAACCTGTCGCCCGGCAGCTCCCGGCGCGGCCCCCGCCTCCGGGAGACAAGAGACACGTAGTCGATGAACCTCCGGAACTCCGGAAGCAATCCTGCCATCGCCCCCTCCTATGATGGATAGCCCCACAGAAACCGCCGTTCGCGCATCGCAGGGACTTTCGCCCTGCCCAGGCGGCCTGTTCCATGAAGATATAGAGAGGGCCCTGACCCTAGGAAAGCGCTCGCCGCGCCTGACCCGCGGGGCGCGAGGTGGCCTGAGGCGCCGGTCGGATGGGGAGGGAGAATCGAACGCAAAGACGCAAAGGCGCAAAGACGCCAAAAGGCAAGAAGGAATATTTCCGCCTTCGCTCCTTTGGAGCGCCGACGCTGCAATCTTCTCCTGGCGCCATCACGAGCTTTTCTCTCTTCTCTTGGCGTCTTTGCGCCTTGGCGCCTTTGGGTTCAATTCTTCTCTTCTTCATAGCACCGCTCATCCCGCCGCCTTCCGGGCGTCGCCGGCGCCGATCTCCTCCAGCAGATCATCCTCGTCCTCGCCCGCGGACACCTTCTCCAGCGCCAGCCTCAGCGTCGGCTCGGCGCTCGCCTCGGCGGCGACGCGGATCCGTCTCTCCACCGCTGCACCCCCGTGCGGGCGCGCCGCGAGCGCCGCAGCGACGCGCTGCTCCGGCGGCGCAGAACCGTCCTCGACGATGCGCAGCACCTCTTCGAGGTCGTTCCCCGCCGTCCGGTACCCGGTCCTGGCCACCAGCGACCCCAGCGCTCTCTTCCACTCGGCCAGCGGCCGGCCATTGCGCGCGATGACCTCCAGCAGCCGCGCCCGATCCTGCATCGCGACGGCGGCCTGAGCGGCCTGAATACGCTCGATCAGCGCCGTGGCCTCGGCGGAGCTGGCCGCCGGGACGGCGATCGACTCGCCGTGCCGCAGGGCGATCTTCACGAAATGATAGGCGCCGCCAACTCCCCCCTGGGTGTGAGCGACCTGGACGATGGCCCTGTGCGGGAGGAACCGCCGCCGGAACGCGCTCTTGAGCATCACGCCGTCGGTGCCGATATGCACCCAGCTCGGCGTCACCTTGGACCAGAGCCAGGCCGCGACGCCCAGGAGCGGCGCGAGCCCGCCCATTGCCACCACCATCGGAGCGAGGGGCGCGAAAGACCACCTTTCGATGGCCGTGAACAGCAGGATCAGCAGCACCAGCGCACCCGGGGCGAGGATCAGGACGAAGACGGCCAGGAGACAGCCCGCGATCTTGCGACCGCTGGAGTCCTCGCGGTACGTGCGCATCCGCACCGCGCGCGCCTGCGCCCCCGCCCCGGCCCGCGACAAGAGGTCGATCGCCTCCTCCTCCGAGGCTTGCTCGACGGCGGCGACGCGCCCATCCGAGAACGACAGCACCGCGGCGTGGCCGTTCGGCGTCCGCTCCGTCCAGCCGCCGGCGAGGCGCGCGAGCGGCAGACTGCTCTCCTTCGCTCCCTCCGCGATCAGCAGCCGCTCGCCCTCGATCTTCACCCTGCCGTCGCGGAGGCGGCGCTCGCCCGGTCCGCGGTCCGCGCCGGCGAACGACAAAGCGCTGACGAAGTAGCTGCCAAGGCCGATCAGCGCGGCGACGAGCGAGGCCTTCTCCATCCCGAGCGCGGCTAGCCCCCACGGCGCGGCGAACGTGCCGACGAGCGACGCGATGACCACGGATCCGAGGAGGCGCTTGTCGCGGCGGGCGTCCTGTACCTCGACCTTGCAGCGTCGCTCGGGCGAAGCCGCGCCGGGAGCGCCCTCGCTCATTGCTGCGGCCGCATCGCCAGGATGGTGGTCATCGGTCGAGGTTAACCCGGGGTCATCCAGCCGCACCAGCGCCCTCGGCGATCGCCGGCAACATCGTCGTGATCGCCTGGAAGCGTGAGGGCCAGGGGCCCCGGATACCCCTGCTCCCAAGCCGTCGTGGTGAAGAAGCACGACCGAGCCGGCGCCCTTCGCTGGAGCAAGCTCTTCGAGGGCGAGGACATCACGGTGCTGGGCGGCGGCTCCGCGAGCAGCGTCGCGATCGAAGAAGACAAGAGATCAGGGAGCGAATCGCGGGCGGAGCATGCGCGGAGAGCGGTGAACGGCAGCGCGCAAGGGCTGCGCCGTCACGAGCGAGCGTGGCACACCCGCCCACCGGGCGAGCGTCGCCACCGCGGCGTCCCTGTCGGCCGGGGCGAGGCCGCCGATTTGCGCGCCGTGGTTGGCGCCAGGCGCGAAATAGCGATACGAGTCCACCGCCGCGCCGAGCTCGAAGGCCCCGGCAGACCAGGGGTCGTTCTCGCCGTAGACGAACAGGAGTTCGCTGCCTTCGGCGGCGACCCAGCGCGCGACGTCCTCCATCGCGGCAGGCGAGAACTCCGGCTCGACGGGGATGCTCGGGAGGCGGTCGACCGACCCCCAGTCGAACGTGAGCAGGTCAGCGATATCCGCGGTGTCGGGCTTGGGGGCGCCGAGCTCTGTATAGCATTGCCAGTAGTACGGCTCGAAGGCGAGATACGCAGCATCGGCGCCGGCGCTCACGGGAGAGATCAGGCCGAGGGCGAGCCACAGGTCATTGTCGGACGCCGACACATCCGGGATCTGGCCGCAGGTGACCTCGTGCGAGTAGAGCCAGAAGTAGAATGGGAGCCATATCACAGCGCTCTCGAGCTGCGCCTCCACGCCGAACAGGTCGTACGTCACGCCCAGCGCGTCCGCTTCCGTCTCCGCGCGCTCGAGCATGGCCGGGCGCCGGAGCAGCACCTCGCGCCGGAACGCGGCGATGCGCTCGCGGCAGTCGGCCTCGCCGACCTGGTTCAGGAAATCGATGTAGCGTGGATCCTCCACGCCGTGGCTGAGCGGAGTCACGTAGGCCACCGTGCCGTCGACGTCATCGGGGTAGAAACGACGATGGTAGACGGAGGTCATTCCCCCCTTGCTCGCACCCGTGGAGATCCATCTCCCGGTGTAGATCGTGCGGAACGCTTCGACGACGCGGTGGTGATCGGCGGCCGCCGCTTCGATCGTCATCTTGGTCCAATCCGCCGGCTCCGGGCGTGACGGCGTGAAGAACCGGTGCTCGATGTAGATCTGGTTTGCGTTCAAGAGCGCGGTGGGCTCTTCGATGTACTGCTCGGGCAGAGACAGCGAGTAGCCGGTCGCGGCGAGCACGAGCGGCGCGCTCGAGTCGCGGTGGTGCAGCGCGAGCCGCTGCCGGAAGCGCTCGCCCCCCGGGGCATCGTGATCGACAGGCTGTTCGAGCTCGATGACGAAGAACCGATAGCCGGGGATCTTGGACGCCTCTTCCGTGACGTCGGCGACGTCGAGCGCGCGCAGCTGATCCAGGATGTCCACCGCGGCGCCGCCGCCGCCGGCCGACCCGCCGCCGCCGGCCGACCCGCCGCCGCCGGCCGACCCGCCGCCGCCGGCCGACCCGCCAGCGCCGCCCACGCCGCCCGCGCCGCCGCCCGTCGCGCCGCCGCCCCCTGTCGCGCCGCCGCTGGCACCGCCCTCGCCGATCGAGCCGCCGCCGGTCCCGGCGCTCGCGCTTGTGCTCGAGCTCGCGGAAGATGTCGTCGAGGCGCTCGCCTCTCCGCTGCCGTCGTCTCCGCAGGCGGCGACGGCCGCCAGCGCGAGCGATATCAAGAAGGCCGCACTGCTGTTCTGAATCGTCCGGTCGGCCATCGTGACGGCAGCGTGCCCGATCGGCGTGCGGAGCGGCGTGGCGCAGCAAGATTTCCACGTTGCGGGTGAGCCATCCCGGATCAGGCGCCCGGATCACCGTGGCAGATCGACTAGCTTGACCCCACTCCTGGGCGTTGGCAGCCCGCGGTGGCGTGTCGAGGCGAGCTCCACGGAGCCATGATCGATCTGGTCGCGCTCATGAATCAGCCGCAGCGCGATCAGACGCTGCTCGCGGAACGCCGCCGCGGCGCCCCCGACGTCATTCGGTATCCCAGTCGCAGCGCAGGAAATGGCGCTGCTGCCGGAAGATCAATACCGCGTGCCTGCCGCGAATGCCGAGATGAAACTGCCGCCTGTCAGCGTCCGCGCGCTTGCGAAGTGCAAGCACTTGCTGTCCGGCCATGCGCCAGAAGGTCGGCTCCAGGTAGGCTGGGGCTGGCGCGTCCTGCGCCGAGTAGGTGATCGCGACGAGCTCGCCCTCGCCGCCGTAGTTGACGATCAGCGTGACGCGCGTATTCGAACAATGAATGCTGTACGTCGCCTGAGCGAGACGCGGCCAAGCCAGTACTCCGAGAGCGACGAGGAGCGCGCTGAGCAGCTGATTCATGGGTCGACGACGGACACTGGGCGCCTGGTAGCTCTCCATCGCGGGATCTCCTCTCCATGGCCGAGGCGAACAGGGCGCTCGACCCCACCCCACCCGGTCCAGCAGAAGCGACGGAGGCGCCGCTAGGCGCTGCAGCGGGAGAGCGCGTGACGGAGAGCGCTCTGGAGCAGCCCGAAGGTCAGGAACGCCCCCTCCGCGCCGCCGATCTCGGTCATGGTCCGCGCGATCGCCGGCGAGATCCCGGAGACGAGGCACCGGCTGCCGAGGAGGCTCGCCGCGCGCACCACGGCGAGCAGGTGCGACACGGTCGCGGCGTCCACCGCGCTGACGCCGGTCAGGTCAAGGATCGCGAAGCGCGCGTGTGTCCGGACGATCTCGGGGAGCAGCCGCTCCATGATCTGCGCCGCCCTCGCGGTGTCCACGGTGCCGATGACCGGCAGCACGAGCACGCCCTCCCACGCCTGGATGATCGGCGTGGACATCGCGAGCATCGTCTCCTGCTGCTGCCGCAGCAGCGCCTCGGCGCGCTTGCGCTCGGCGTTCTCCTCGGCGAGCTGGCGGTTCTTCCGCTGGAGCTCCTCGGCGTCGCTCTCCCGGCGCTGGAGCGCCTCCCGGAGCTCCGCTTCCAGCCGCCTGGACGCGGTGATGTCCCTGACCGTCACCGCGACGCCATCGTCGAGCGGGACGATCTGGTATTGCAGCCACAGGCTCTCGCCCCCGGGCAGCACGCTCTCCGTCTCCTCGAGGAGCCGCTCGCGCGTCCGAAAAACGCGCTCGTATTTCTCGAAGAGCCCGGAATCGCGGACCGTGGGAAAGACCTCGACCAGCCGCCGGCCGATGATCTCCTCGCGCGGCCTCGACGTCACCTGGCTCACCAGCAGGTTGGCCTCGGTGAACACGAAATCAACGGTCTCGCCCGGCTCGCCGAACGTGCGACGAAGCACGCTGAACCCGTCGAGGCTCCCGTCGATCGCCGCCCGGTACCGCGACTCGGCCGCGACCAGCGCCTCCTCGGCGCGCCTGCGCTCGGTGATGTTGCGCGCGACGAAATAGACGAGCTCAGCGTCCGGGTAGATCGCCGAGTTCCACTCGATCCACAGATACGAGCCGTCACGGCATCGATATCGATTCACGAACGTCGCGGTGAAGTCGCCGGACAGCAGCTTCGCCGACGCGGCCACGGTGGGCTCGCGATCGTCGGGATGAACGAAGTCGAGGAAGGGCGTGGCCATGAGCTCTTCGCGCGAGAAGCCGAGCGTCTGCTCCCACGCCCGGCCGATGCGCTTGAAGTAACCGTCGAATCCGGCGATTCCCACCATGTCGACAGAGAGCTCTAAGAAGCGGTCGAGGTCGTCCACCCGAGAGGCTTCAGGCATGATGAAGAGCATGCCTATCACCTCCGCCGCGGGCCGTCGACCCCCCTCGGCCAGGCGCCCCGCAGCGCGCCGCGCGATGGACGCAAGGCACACCACATCAGACCACGAGGTCGTGGTGAGTGCGCGGCTGTCGCGTCCGCGGCTGTCGCGCCGGCGTCGTGAGCGCGACGCCAGCCCACCGAGCTCGGGGTTGATATCGCGTCACCGCCGCGGCGGCAGGGATCGCGGCGGTGATACCGCCGATGTGCCGGGCAGGCGAGCCGCTCAGCGGCTCGCGAGCATCGCTGCTCCTGGACGAGCAGCGCTGTTGCCCTGGTGTCGCACCACGACCAGCGTGGCCCTCCTGGCGCTGCGCGCCGGCCGCCGTCGGGCAGGCGCGCCGCCGGCCAGCGCCGGCACAGGCCGTGCCTGCTTCCGCGCCATTGCGCGGCGCTCCCGGGCTCGAGTGCTGCATTGCACGCTGTCCCTCATCATGCCGGCGCCCCTCGTCGCCTCACCGCTCCGCCGTGGCGGGCGGCGGCCGCGTTCGTCGGGAGGAGCTCACGCCGAGGTGGGAAGACCGCCTTGTTCACCACGGACCCGAGGCGGCGCTTGTCGCGGCGGGCGTCCTGCACCTCGACCTTGCAGAGTCCCTCGGGCAACGCCGCGCCGGGAGCGTCCTCGCTCATCGCTGCGGCCGCATCGCCAGGATGTGATCATTGCGGCAGCGTGCCCGATCGGCGTTCGGAGCGGCGTGGCGCAGCAAGATGTCCACGTCGCGGGTGAGCCATCCCGGATCATGCGCCCGGAACCCCGTGGCGGATCGACTTGCTTGACCCCACTCCTGGGCGTTGGCGGCGCTGGATGGCGTGTCGAGGCGAGCGCCGGTCATTCACAAGTCCAGGCGCCCGCGCGCACGATCATGCCCGTGGCGCAAGCCCATCGCTCCGCCGTGACGGCCTCGATGACGCAGGACATTGCTCTCGCGTCGATGTCAGGATCCTGTATCCCGACGGCGCAGCCCATCTCATCGAACTTGGCCGCTAACCCAGCGCCGCACGGAAAGTTCGTGGCGATGACGCAATCCTCGCCGATCTCCAGCAGGCGCTCCGTCGCAACGTCTTCGGAGGTGCCTCCAGCTTCGCAGAACACCGGGCGCTCTGCGCAGGGCGTGAGGCCCTCGAGCGGGATGGGATCGAACTCTCCCTCCGAAGCGATGATCCTACCGAAGTCCGGGTCCCGGGCGTCATCCCAGCCTCCAGTGCCGCTCGAGACGTCCGGAACACCCGCGCCGCCGGCGCTGACGCCTCCCTCGGGGTGGCTCGCTTCACAGCCGAGACAGCTCGCGACGGAAGCTACAAGCAATCGATGTGTCCATTGCATGGACCGAGCATAGAGAGCTTCCATGCGGAGCACAACGCGACCCGCCGCGTAGCGTCCCCCCGCCCCCACCCCAACCCAGGTTGGGGCGACCCGAACCCGACTACTTCCGGATTTTCATGACCGTACCGCCACTGTAATTCGTCCAGTACACGCTCGTGCTGTCAACGGCGATGCCGCGTGGTCCACTTTGCCCCCTAGCGATAGCTGTGGGAGTACCGCCGTCCACTGGAACTTTCATGACCGTACCATCGCCGGAGTTTGTCCAGTAGACATCGCTGGAGTCGACGGCAATGTCATGCGGCTCAGCCTGATTTGTGGCGAGGGCAGTGGGAGTGCCTCCAGTAATCGGCACCTTCATTACTGAGCCCAAAGATGTGCCCCGTTCACCGCTGTTCGCCCAGTAAACGCTGGCAGAGTCTACGGTGACGTTAATCGGATAATTCTGCCCGACGGCGAGTGGAAAAAGGGCGCTCCCGTCTTTGAAGCTTCTCATTACCATCCCCGTTCCCGGATCGGTGTCCCTGCGAATCGTCCAGTAGACAAAAGTGGAGTCGACGGCCATGCCGTATATATCGAAGCCACTGTAAATGACATTCATATCGGAGGGGATTCCGCCTATTAGAATTGATCCCACGCGAAATGGCGTCGTGTAATATGCGGTTGAGGAGTGAACGGCCACTCGTATCGACCCAGGCTCGTCGAGGTTGTCAAGAGATGCGGGGAGGCCACCGGCCTTTGGGACCATTGTCACTGCGGTCGCGTAACGCGCAGCCCAGTAAACGTTGATGGAATCGACGGCAATGCCCGTCGGGATGTGCAGCATATCGGCGAGGACGACGGCGGGGCCCTCGAGCAAGCTAGCCCTCATTACCGTGCCGTCCGCGCCGGTTCCCTCGGTGGTCCAAAAAACATGGGTGGAGTCGACGGCTATGTACGCTGGCTTACTCTGGTCAGTTGCAATCGTAATTGGTGCGCAGAGCGAGTCTACGCACGGTTGACCTAGACAGTTGCTCCCGCAGTGGCCGCAATTTTGTTCATCGTACGCCAGGTTAGTACAAGTGCCGGAGCAGTCTGTCAGGCCATCCGGACAGGCAGGCACGTCGACTCCGCCGGCCCCGGACTCCGCAGCACCGGCACTGCCGGATGTTTGACTGCCGGACGCCGCGCCTCCACCTTCCCCGGACCCCGCAGCGCCGGCGCTGCCGGATGTTTGACTGCCGGACGCTACGCCTCCACCTTCCCCAGGCGTTGCAGCGCTTCCCCCTTCTGCTCTTTGGTATCTGTCCCAATCTGCGCCGATGAACGACTCGCAGCCGGAGCCAACGGTGCAGAGCATAAGCTTCCAAGCCAGGGACGACATTCTTCGAGCGCTCGGCATGTGACACCTCCAGTCGGTTGCAATGTGTTGTCTTGTTGCTGCTTTGTCTCGAGTCATTATGTGCGCCCTAAATGCTAAAGTTGCGATGCGGACAGTCAGAAGAGCCGAGTTCGTGCGTCACTGGGAGCGCCCGCAGTTTGTGCCGCGGCGCCGCCGCCCGTACCGGCCGCCCGGTGGCCTGGAGCGCGCGCCAGGCGCCGGTCCACGGGGCCTCACGGCGGAGCGCCTCGCACGCAGCGCGGTAGCGGCGCTCGCGCTCCTCGACGTCCCTCAGCCAAGGTCCGGCGACGCACCGGACCAGGTAGCACGGGGCGCCGAGGGCATCGAGAGTGCCGCCCCAGGTGTCGCCGAGAGCAGCGATCCACCTGTAGTCGCTCCTGAGAGAGCGGCTGAGCGGGGCGCGTGCGCGGGGATTGGACCGTACCCAGGCAGCTGCCGTAGAGTACATTTTGTCGCGACGGCCCTTCATAAGGAGAGGCAACGATAGCACAGCGACTCTCCACGGGAAACCGCCGCGGAGGGGGAGGTGTACTCCGCGGTAGAGCACTGTTGACGCTCAGGCTGGCTTGTGGTCCGCCGAGCAGGCTCACTGATGGCCATCGCGGACGTGCTCAGTTGCATGCAGGACTCCTGACGGCCATCGCTCGAGCGCGAGCCGCAGGCCGCCTCGCGATGGCCACCATCGTTCGTGGCCACCGGCGCCGACGAGGTGTTCCTCCGCCGGCGCCGAGGGGCGGCCATCGTCTCGGTCAGCGTCAGCTGCCGTCCGTCCCAGGTCGCCGACGATGCGCGCCATCACGTCACGCTCGACGAGTTTCTTCTTCCGTCGTGCCGCCGCGCGCAGCGCGGCGGTGGCCATGCGGTCTATCTCGCGCAGGCGTGATGGCCTCGATGACGCAGGACGCCGCTCTCGCGTCGATGTCAGGATCCTGTGTCCCGACGGCGCAGCCCATCTCATCGAACTTGACCGCGATCCCAGCGCCGCACGGAAAGTTCGTGGCGATGACGCAATCCTCGCCGATCTCCAGCAGGCGCTCCGCCGCAACGTCTTCGGAGGTGCCTCCAGCTTCGCGGAACACCGGGCGCTCTGCGCAGGGCGTGAGGCCCTCGGTCGGATGGAGAGGAAGAGTTGAACGCAAAGACGCAAAGACGCCAAAAGACAAGAGAGAATATTTTCTCCATCGTTCCCTTGGAGCGCGGGCGCTGCAATCTCCTCCTGGCGTTTTCACGAGCTTTTCTCTCTTCTCTTTGCGCCTTTGCGCCTTTGCGCCTTTGCGTTTAAGTCTTCTTCTCTTGGCGTCTGTGCGGCTCGCAGTTCGTCCCCACACCAGGCGGCAGCCGGATGCGCGCCGCTCGCCATCCCGCTCCGGCTTGGGGCTACGCTTCCTCCGCGCTTTCCCGTTACGATGACCAGCGCGATCGCTTCGGCAGATCGCCGGGGGGCATGGGACGTCTGCATGCGGCCCCGCGCAGGGCTCCCGGGGGCGAGGGCCACCGCGGCGAGGAGGTCTTGGATGTCGTCGCACGAACAGGTAGAGCCGGCCGATACGCCGGCAGAAGAGGGCGCAGCAAGGGCGGGGGCCGAGCTTGCGCGCCGCAGGCGCGGCCTGCGCTTCCGGCTCGCGCTCGGGGCGCTCGCGCTCGCCGCCAGCGTGACCGCGCTCGTCCTGACCCACGAGACGAAGCCCGAGAAGACCAGCGCCATCGGCGCGCGGCTCGAGCTGTCCTCGGGGGAGGTGACGCTCGCGGCGAGCGGTCAGGGCGAAAGGAAGTCGACGGTGGTGTCCGGGATCCCGGTCCCGGTCGGGGCGAAGCTCGCGACCGGAAAGGGCGCGCGGGCGCTCGTCCGGCTCGCCGACGGCTCGGCGGTGTTCCTCCGCGCAGACTCGGAGATCGCGCTCCGCGCCGAGGGGCTCTCGATCACCCAGGGCGAGGTCTGGCTCGACGCGCCGCCCGAAGGGCGCAGCGGGCTCTCGCACGCGCTCGGGGACGTCAACGTCTCGGCGGCCGACGCCGGCCTGTCGATGAGGCGCTCGGGCGACGCCGTGAGCGTGTACGTGGCGCGCGGGCTCGCCGTCGTCGCGGCCCCCGGCGGGCGCGTCGAGGTGCACGCAGGGGAGCAGGCGACGGTCGCCGGCAGCGGCGCGCCCAAGGTCGCGCCGCTCGCCTACTGGGAGGACTGGACCGGCGGCATGGGCGACCACCGGCCGCTCGCAGGCGAAGGCAGCGGATCGGGCCGGATCTACGGCGTCGACCTGCAGGGCGCCCCCGGGACGCAGGCGCGCACGCTCGAGATCAGCCGGCAGGCCGTGCGGGCCGTCCTGCGCGACGGCATCGCCGAGACCGAGGTCGACCAGACCTTCTCGAACCCGGGCGGACGACAGGTCGAGGGCTGGTACTGGTTCACCGTGCCCGAGCGGGCGATCGTGAGCTCGTTCGCCGTGGAAACCAACGGCGTGCTCGTCGAGGGCGAGGTCATCGAGCGGAAGGAAGCGGCGCAGCGGTACCAGACCGCCGTGCAGACCGGCCACGAGCCGGCCCTGCTCGAGTGGGTCGACGGACACAGCTACCGCGCCCGCATCTTCCCCGTGCCCGCCAGCGGCTCCCGGCGCGTCGTGCTGCGCTACGTGGAGATGCTCAGCGCGCCATCTGGTAAGCTTGCTTACGTTTATCCGATGCGCGCGAGCGATCCCGTGCAGATCGGCGAGTTCTCCCTGTCCGTGGATCTCGGCCAGGCCGGCCAGGGGCTGCAGATCGCGACGCTGGCCGACGCGGTGGTCGAGGACGGCGGGCGGCGGGTGAGCATGCGGCGGAGCGGCTACGAGCCGCGCGCGGACTTCCAGCTCGAGGCCTCCGTCAAGGTGAAGCCGTCGCCGCTGCGGGTGTCGCGCTTCGCTGCGGGCGAGGACCGCGCGGACTACGTGATGGCCAGGTACGTGCCCGACGTGGACTGGGCCGAGCTCAAGGAGCTGCCCGCCGACCTGGTCGTCGTGGTGGACACGTCGGCGTCGGCCGACGAGTCGGCGCGGCAGCAGAAGGCGGCGGCCGCCGAGGCGATCCTGCGGGCGATGTCGCCGTCGGACCACTTCGCGCTGATCGCACTCGACTCGGCGCCGGCGGTCCTGCACCCGAAGGACGGGCTGGCCGAGGCGTCGGACAAGGAGATCTCCGCCGCGCTCACGCGGCTGGCCGAGCACGCGACCGGGGGCGCGACCGACCTCGGCGCGCTGTTCGAGTCGGCGCTCGGGCGGGTGCACGGCAAGGAGCAGCCGGCGGTCATCTACATCGGCGACGGGCTCGCGACGAGCGGCGAGGTGACGGGCGCGCGCCTCGCGGAGCGGCTCCGGCGCTCGCTCACGGGCTCGCGCGCGCGCTTCTTCACCGTGGGCGTCGGCGAGAACTCGAACCACGCGCTGCTCCGCGAGCTCGCGCGCGCCGGGGGAGGACAGGCGTTCCGGATCGACGAGGCCGAGGGCTCGACGTCCGAGGTGCTGCGCCTCGCCGGCGCCATCAAGACGCCGACCATCACCGATCTCGCGATCGACCTCGGCGCGGGGCTCGACGAGCCGATGCTCACCGCGAGCGGCAAGGTGTCGCGCGGCGAGGAGGTGGTGCTGCTCGCGCGCACGCACCACGCGCTGCCCACGAAGGCGATCGTGAAGGGGCGGCTCGCGGGGAAGGAGTACACCCGCGAGCACCCCATCGAGCTCGATCGGGGCGTCGGCGCGGCGCTGGTGCCGCGCTTCTGGGCGGCCGAGAAGGTGCGGCGGCTGCTCGCGGACGGCGACGACATCGAGGCGCACCGGGGCAAGGTGGTCGAGCTCGGGCTCGACTACGGGCTGATCACGCCGTTCACGAGCACGCTGGCGCTCGAGAGCGAGCAGGCCTACGTGAACCAGGGGATCCGGCGGCGGCGCTCGCCGCTCCGGGGCGAGCGGCTGACGGCGCTCACGCCCCAGCGAGAGCGCGAGCTCGCGGCGCTGCTCGCGCCGCCCTCCGCGGCCGTCGCCGCCGGGTGCTCGAGGAGCGAGCCGAGCGCGAGCTACGAGGAGAGCCCGGCGAAGGAAGGCGGCCACGGCGCGAGGGCGCAGGCCGCGGCGCCAGCGCCAGCGATGGCGCCGGCGATCGCCGAGCAGGGCAACGAGCGGGACCAGAGCCCCAAGGGAGATGTCGCCTCGCCCGGCGCCACGCTGGCGGCCCCGCCCCCCGCGCCCGAGGCGGCGCGCCCGGCCGAGGAGGCGAAGCAAGAGCCCCTGCGGCAGAAGCTGGAGGCCGCGGCGAACCGGCCGGTCGCCCCCCGCCCGCCGGCTGCGCCCATGAGCGCGCCGGCGGCCGGCGAGCCGTCCGAGCTCGCAACGATCGGCGCGACCGGCCTCAAGCGCGCGGCGGGCGGCGGCGGTGCGATCACGCCGCCCGACGCCTTCCTGCGCCTGGACAAGGCCCGCAAGGCAGCGCCGGCGGCGGTGCGCCCCGCCTCACGGACCTCCCCGCCGCCGAGGCGCCCGCAGGTCGCGATGGCGCCGTGCAGCGACACAGCGCGGCGGCCGCTCGCCGAGCGCATCGTCGTCTGGTCGAAGCGCCTCGCCCGCGCCACGACGGCGGAGCAGCTCATCGCGCGCTACGAGGGCGCGCTCACGACCTGCGAGCTGCCGGACTGGCGATCGAGGGCCGCGCTCCTCTCGCTCCTCCAGGCGAAGGTGTCCACCGAGGGCGGCGCCGAGGCGCTGCTCGCCCGGTTCGAAGGCGAGCCCGAGGCGCAGCGGTTCATCGCGCACGCGCTCCTCAGGCGGAGCGTGGACCCGGCGATCTCCGCGGCGGTGCGGCGCACGCTGTTCGGGGGCGTCGATCCCAGGGTGAGCTGGGCGCTCCTCGACGAGCGGCTCGCGGCGCTCCCGGCGGTGGAGCAGCGGCTCGCGCTGGTGCGGCAGGCGCTCACCGACCGGCCCGACGATCCGGAGGGGGAGATCCGGCGGGTGCGCCTGCTCGCGGAGGCGGGCCGGAAGGACGAGGCGCTCGCCTACGGGCGGCGGCTGCGCGACCGCGGCTTCATGAGCCCGGCGCTCGCGCTCGATCTCGGCGACGTGCTCGCGTCGAGCGGCTTCGAGGCGGACGCGCTGCGCACGTACTCGGAGGTCGTCGAGTTCGATCCGACGAGCCCCGCGTCGCGCGCGATGCTCGGCGACGTCTACCTCCGGCACGGCTGGTACGCGGCGGCGTACCGCCAGTACACGACGCTCACGGACCTCGCGCCGGCCGAGCCCCAGGGCTGGCTGCGGCTCGCCGCGGCGGCCGCGGGCAGCGGGCGCGTCGACGAGGCGCTCCGCATCCAGCGCAAGGTCGCCGCCGCGGAGGGCACGCCGGGGCCCGACGATCCGCGCGCGTGGGCGCGGCTCCTGTCGGCGGCGCGCATCGGCCGGCTGCTCGCCGGGGGCGGCGGCGCGGCCCCCGCGGCCGGCGCCGAGGCCGAGAGCCTCGCCCGCAAGCTGAAGGAGCTCCAGCTCTTCAGCGGCCCCGGGGCGCTGCGCGTCGTGCTCTGGGAGGACTACGCCGCGGAGCTCGCCCTCGCGGCGCGGGACGGCCAGGTGGACGCGGCGCTCGGCGACGGCACCTTCGCGCCGGCGGTCGGGCTCGCGGCGGTGCAGCTGCCCGCCCCGGAGCTCGCGCGCCTCGAGTGGCGCGTCCGGTTCCGCAGCGATCCGCCGGGGAGGGACGTGCGCTTCGTGGTGACGACGATCGTGTGGGACGGGGCGTCGTTCCAGGTGACGAGCGCGCCGGGGTCGATCGGCGCGAAGGACCGGGAGGTCGCGCTGGCGAGCGGCGCGCTGCCATGATCGACGTCTCGCTGCTCGGCTGGCTCCTCGTCACGCTGACGTCGCCGCTGTCGCTCGTCCTGCTGCTCGTGGCGCTCGGCTCGGTGGCCTACCTCGGCGTGACGGCGCTCGAGGCCGCGCCGCGCCAGCGCGGCGCGCGCGCGGTCGGCACGGGCGCGGCGGCCTGCGCGCTCGCGGCCGGGATGGTCGGGCTGCGCGTGGGCGCGGGCGCGGGCGCGGCCGTCCCGACGGCCGCCGTGGGGATCGCCGCCGCGGCCGCGCTCGGGGCGACCGCGGCGTGCGCGTGGACCTTCGGCGCGCGCGCCGCGGCCGCGCTCGGGGCGGCGCGGGCCCGCCGGAGCGCCGCGGCGCTGCGGGCGGGCGACGAGCGGCGCCGGCTGCTCGCGGCGAGCCAGCGCGCGTACGCCGAGGGAGACGACCTCGCCGCCGAGACGGCGGCGGCCGACGACGCCGTCGCGCGGCTGCGCGCCGCGGTGGGCGCGCTGGCCGGCGCGCGCGCCGCGCTCGAGGCGAAGCGCGCCGGCGCGCGGGACGCGCCGCGGTCGGAGCGGCGACCGGAGGCGAGCGCGCTCGCCGACGACCTCGCGCGCGCGTGCGACGAGGCCGCGCTGAAGCTGTCGATGGGCCAGCGGGTGCTCGCCGCCGCGGAGGCCGCGGCGCTGCGGATCGCGTGCAACGCGCCGCTCCGGCGGCTGCTGCGGCGGCGGCCGCGCGAGGCGGCGCAGGCGCTCGCGACCCTGGGCGCGGGCGCGCTCGCGCCGGCGGCGGCGTCGATCGAGGCGTTCCTCGGCGAGGTGCGGGCGGCGCGCGCCGAGGTCGTGGAGATCGCGGAGCGGCGCGCGCCGGGCGCGGCCGATGAAGACGGTGCGCCCGGCGAAGACGGCGCCACCGGTCCAGAAAGAGCGGAGGGCCCGGCGGCGCTCGCGTTGCGCGAGCTCGCCGCGATGGAGTCGGCCTACGGCGCGCTGCTCGAGCGGCTGCGCCTGGCGGAGCTCCACGCTTCGGCGCGCGCCTCTGTCGAGCAGGTCGAGAGCGCCGCGGGCGCGCTCTCCGCGACGGCGAGGGCGGCGGCGATCGACCCGGCGGCGATCGGCGCGCTCGTGACGGAGATAGCGCGCGCCGAGTCGGCCGTCGCCGCCGCCGCGCCGGAGGCCGGGGGCTCGCGCGCGCTCGCCGAGGCGCTCGCCGCCGGCTCGGTGGCGCTCGATCGGAGCGACGCGACGTCGCTGGCGGAGCTCATCGCAGCGCTGCGCGAGCTCCGCTGAGGCGATGAGCGACGACCGCCCCTGAAAATCGAACGGAAAACGATGCCTGGCCGTACGGGGTGCCCTTGGCGCGCGGCGCCCTGGGAGCCTCCCCGAGCGAGGTCGGTTGAGCTAGGCTTTGCGTGTGGTTCAGGCCCTCCCTGCCGGTTATCTCTTCGACCCTGCCGATCCGCGCGCGCCGACGAGCGAGCAGTGGGCGCGGATGACCCCGTCCGAGCGCGCGCGCGTCGTCGACATGCTCCCCGCCGAGGTCCCGCTGGAGCTCATGCCTCCCGAGGGAGACGCGCACCGCAAGGCGAAGCGCGACGCGCTCGACGCCCTGGACGGCTTCTTCCGCCGCACCGCCCGCAAGATCTACCTCTCTTCCGAGCTCGCCGTCTTCTACCCCGGCGAGCCGCGGTTCGCGCCCGACCTGCTCGCCGTGGTCGACGTCGAGCCCCACGAGCGCATGCGGTGGGTGGTCGACCACGAGGGCAAGGGGCTCGATCTCGTGATCGAGGTCCACGTCGCCGGCAGCCGCACGAAGGATCACAAGCTCAACGTCGACCGCTACGCCCGGCTCGGCATCCACGAGTACTTCCTCTTCGATCGCGCCCGCCTGCGCCTGCACGCCTACAGGCTGCCCGCGGCCCAGGAGAGCGATCCCTCACGCCCGCGCGCCTACCAGCGCATCGTGCCTCAGGCTGGCCGGTTCGCCTCCGAGGTGCTCGGCCTCGATCTGCTGCTCGACGGCCCTCGCCTCCGCTTCTTCGCGGGCAACGCCCCTCTCGAGGACGCGGACGAGATGATCGCCCGCCTCGGCGGGATGCTCGATCAGGTCATCTCCCACCAGGAGGACGCGCAGCGCATCACCGAGGAGCTGGCCGCGGAGCTCGACAGGGAGCGGCGCCTGCGCGAGGAGGAGCAGCACCTGCGCGAGGAGGAGCAGCGCCTGCGCGAGGAGACAGAGAAGGAGCTGGCGCAGGCGCGCGCGGAGATCGAGCGGCTCAGGTCCCGCTGAGCGCCTGGCCGGCGAGGGGAATGGCCGCCTGAGCCCTCCTCGCCGGCCCCGCCGCTCATCACCCCTTCAGCTTCGCCGCCAGGAACCGCCGCGCCTTCTCCCACGCGTCCGCCGCGGCCTTCGTGTTGTACCGCTCTCCCGACGGGTTCGCGAAGGCGTGGTCGGCGTCGTACCGGAGCACCTCGTGCTCGATGCCCGCGTCGTGGAGCGCCTTGTCGAAGTCGTTGACGACCTCGGGCGGGATGCCCTTGTCCTGGTTGCCGAAGATGCCGAGCACGGGCGCCTTGATCGCCTTGAGCTGCGCGGGGTCGGTGACGAGCCGGCCGTAGTAGATCACGGCCGCGTCGAGCTCGGGCTCGTTCAGCGCGAGCTTGAGCGACCACGCGCCGCCGAAGCACCACCCGATCGAGGCCGTGCGCGGCGCGAGGACGCGCGCGTCCGTCGTGAGGAAGCGGTGCGCCGCGCGCACGACCTCGATCCCCTTCGCCTCGTCGACCGCCTTCATCGCCGCCATCGCGTCGTCCGGCGTGGTCGCGACCTTGCCGCCGTAGAGATCCACGGCGAGCGCCGCGTACCCGTCCTCCGCGAGGCGATCGGTCCAGTGCTTGATGTGCTCGTTCAGGCCCCACCACTCGTGGATGACGACGACGCCCGCGATCGGCGGCTTCGCGTCCCGCGGCAGGCTCAGGTACGCCTTCGTGCCAGCCACCTCGACCGTCTGTCCTCGCGCGGGCGGGGCCTTGTCCGCCCTGAGCTGGTGGAGGGCCTTGAAGTCCTCCTCCGAGAGCAGCCCTGTCGGGCCGACCTCACCGGGCGCGCCGGGCGACGCCGGCGCCGCGGCCGCGGGCGGCGGCTCGACGCGGGGCGCGGGAGACGAGGCAGAGCAGGCGGTCGCGACGAGCAGCGCCAGCGGCGCAGCCACGCGGAAGCGGCGTAGGTGGGACAGGAGCGTCATGGCGCGCACCCTACCAGCTCGGAGCGGCGCGCCGGAAGCCTCGCCGCGAGGCGTCGCGCCCGCCTACGTCGCGACGCGCAGGCCCAGCTGGCTCGACGCGACCCCCCGCCGGACGGCGGCCACCAGCGTATCCGGGGCGAACGGCTTGGCGACGAACGCATTGGCGCCGAGCCGGAACGCCCGCTCCCGCTCGCGGGGCGAGGACATCGACGAGACGATGACGACCGCGACGTCGCGATGGTGCCGGCTCTGCCGGATGAAACGGATGAGCTCCAGGCCGTCGATGTCCGGCAGGTGGATGTCGAGGATCACCGCGTCGTAGGCGCCCCCGTGCATCCGCCGGAGCGCCTCGAACCCGCTCGCCGTCTCGGCGACCTCGACCGCCGGCCCGAGCTCTGGCGCCCCCTCGAGCGCCGCGCGCATGTAGGTCCGCATCGCGGCGGAGTCGTCGATGAGGAGGATGCGGGTCATGCAGGGGGTCCGGATCGAGCTCTCGAGGGGGCGCCTAGTACACCACAAACGGCAAAATCAGAAGTGTTTGTCGGTCTTCCGACAGGAGAGCGCGTCCCCGGCGGCGCCCCCGAGCCCTCCAGGCCCGGCTGCGCGCTGGTCAGGTGCCCCGGGGCGGCCTCCAAGGACCGGCCTGGCCCCTCCTCGAGCCCGTGCCGTGATCACATCGGCGCGTTCCGGGAATTCGTCTGAGTCACCCAGGAAACCTTGTGCGCACCGCGCGCACTGTATTTCTTCATCAGGGCTGCTTCGACGAGAGCCCTGGTTCTGCGACGGCAGCGCCAGACGGGGCGAGAAAGAGACGATTTGCGGTACGTCGCTCCGCTACCGCGCACCTCGGCGCGTCGCCCGGTTCTTACTTAGGAGGGCCAAGCCCGTATGTCCTTGAAGCACTGTCTCACCGTGAACAGCGGGTGGGGCAGCCTGTCCTCGGGCAGCTTCGGTACCCGTGCTCCCCGACCCCTCCTCGGCGCGCTCATCCCGCCGCTCGTCATGGTGGCGTGCCAGTCCGAGACCGGGGACGGCGATGATGCGCCCGATGACGATGACACGGCGCCGACGAGCGCCTCCCCGGCGACCGGCGGCGCTGGCGGCGTCGACCACGGCCCCGCCGTCAGCCACGGCGCCAGCATGGGCAGCGCCGGCGCGGGACGCCGCTCCCTGTCCGGTCGAGCCAGGGTGATTGCACGGGTCAGATCAGCGACTCATCGAAGGAGACCGTTGTATGCGCAATAGCCAAGGAGCCGTGCCGCGAGAGCTGCTCGACTGGGTCTTCAACCGTCGGCAGCCCCTCGTCAAGCTCGGGGCGTTCGCCATCACCAGGCCCGTACTCGTGTCCTGCAGGGAGGACGACGAGAGGGGCGGCGACCTGAGCGGGAGCGGCACCGGCGGCGAGGGGAGCACGTGGAGCGGCCCTGATAGCTCGGGCAGCTGCACCGCCGGCCCCATCGCCACCAGCTCGAGCAGCGCCGTCGGCGGCGTGGGCGCGGGCGGCGCCGACGCGCTGGATCCGTCGATCTTCAAGGGCGCCGGCAGCTGCCGATTGACCGCCACGGACATCGGGGGTCCGTTCTTCATCGACGACAGCGAGATCCCGAACGACATCAGCCTGTTTCGCAGCGACATCCGGGACGACCACCCCGGCTGCGAGCTCCGGCTCCATGTCCGCCTGCTCGACGCCCGGAACAACAACGAGCCCATCCCCGACGCCGAGGTCTACATCTGGCACTGTGACGCGGATGGGCGAACCAGCGGCTTCGAGCATCCGAGCCCCTCCACGCCGCCCACGGGCGCGGCCGATCACACCCCGGAGAGCCAGGATCGGTTCTGCCGCGGCGTGCAGCTCTCGGACCGCAACGGGATCGTGGGCTTCAAGTCGATCTATCCCGGGTCGGACGCGGGGCGGCCGGTCCACGTCCACATGGTCGCTCGCATCAACGGAGCCACGACCAGGCTGATCACGACGCAGCTCTATTTCGACGCGGACCTCAGCGCGGAGGTCTTCCAGAAGGAGCCAGCCTACGCGGCTCGCTCGGCGAACCTCGCGGCATCCAGCCTCAATCCGCCGCCAGGCGGCGTGGTCATGCCGGCCACGTACACCTCGGGGCTGATCACCAGCATTCTCAACATCATCGTCGAGGCCTGAGCGCACGGGTGTCCCGCCCGGGGGCCGTGCGTCACGCCCCCGGCTCGACCCGGGCCACCCCTCGGCGAGCCGGGACCGCGCCTGCCCGCTGCTCGCCGAGCGTCACGAAATTTCGAGGAAACAGGGCACCTCTGCCGTTCGCCGCGCCGGCGCGGGGCGGACAATCGCCCTCGGGGGCGCCAGACTGCGGCAGGGAGGTTCCATGAGCGACACGGATCGGCTGGATCCCGGGAGCATGGCGCGCGCGTTCCGGGAAGCGCGGCGCCGCGGGATGGATGTGGAGCCGGCGGTCCTGTTCCACGACCTGGGGCGCATGCGGGCGCGCATCGGACGGATCGGCGCGGCGTTTCCGCCGGGCGCCCTCCACACCGTCGCGATCAAGGCGAACCCCCTCGTGGAGGTCCTGCGGGCGGCGGTCGACTGCGGCGCTGGGCTCGAGGCGGCCTCGCTCGAGGAGGTGAAGCTCGCGCTGGCCGCCGGCTGCCCTCCCGACCGCATCGTCTACGACTCTCCCGCGAAGTCCCGCGCCGACATCGCGGAGGCCCTCCGCCTGGGCGTGCGGCTCAACGCCGACAACCTCGACGAGCTCGGGCGCATCGACGAGCTCGTCGGTCACGGGGGGGCGGCCAGCCGGATCGGGCTGCGCATCAATCCGCAGGTCGGGGCCTCCAGCATCGCCCTGACCAGCGTCGCGGATCGGCGCTCCAAGTTCGGGGTCCCCCTCGAACAGGCGGACGCGGTGCGCGCCGCCTTCGCGCGGTACCCGTGGCTCGCCGGGCTGCACGTGCACGTCGGCTCGCAGGGGTGCGCGCTCTCGCAGCTCATCGACGGGATCGGCCGCGTCGAGGCGCTGCGCCAGGAGCTCCGGCGCGCGATGGGCCCGCTCGCCGCCGGAACCATGGATATCGGCGGCGGTCTGCCGGTCGCCTACAGGAGCACGGACCGCCCCCCGGCGCTCGAGGACTACGCGGCCGCGCTGCGGCGCGAGGTGCCGACGCTCTTCGAGGAGGAGACCGCGCTGATCACCGAGTTCGGGCGCTGGATCCAGGCGGGCTGCGGCTTCGCGGTCTCGCGGGTGGAGTACGTGAAGAAGGACTCGGCCGGGCGCACCGCGATCCTTCACCTCGGCGCCGACTTCCTGCTGCGCCGCGCGTATCACCCGGACGACTGGCACCATGACTTCATGGCGCTCGATCCCGAGGCCGAACCCAAGGGGGGGCCGCTCTCGCCGTGCACCCTCGGCGGCCCGCTCTGCTTCGGCGGCGACGTGCTGGCCCGCGAGCTCGCGTTTCCGGAGCTGTCGCCCGGTGATCTCGTGCTCATCCGCGACACGGGGGCTTACACGCTGAGCATGTGGTCCCGCCACTGCAGCCGCGGCATCCCTGCTGTGCTCGGCGTCGACGCGGACGACCTCCGGGTCCTGCGCGAGCGCGAGCTGCCAGAGGACGTCGTAGCGTTCTGGAGCCGCGGCCGCGGCCGGCCATGAGCCCGCCGCGCGGCGTTCACATGGCCGTTTCCAGGGGAATCCAGCATGTGGCACCATGGAGCGGCGAGCGCAGCGGCGTGGAGGAGCAGAGATGAGATCGAGCGGAGCTTCGTGGGTCCTCGGGCGATGCGCACGAGCGTGGCGGGTCACGCTCCTCGGAGCCGCGCTGTGCGTGCCACCCGTCGCCAGCGCGGGCTGCGGCGATGACGAGGCGACGAACACCGCCTCGGTGTCCAGCGGCAGCGGCGGCGCGACGGGTACCAGCTCGGGCGGCGGCGCTGCCGGCTCGGGTGGCTCCGGCGGCGATGCCGGCTCAGGTGGTTCCGGCGGCGATGCCGGCTCAGGTGGTTCCGGCGGTACCGGCGGCTCGGACGGCACCGGCGGCTCCGGCGGCTCCGGCGGTACCGGCGGCTCGGACGGCACCGGCGGCTCCGGCGGCGCTGGCGGCTCCGGCGGCTCCGGCGGCGACACCGTGAGCGTGCAGATCATCGCCCTCAACGACTTCCACGGCAACCTGGAGCCCCCCACGGGCAGCAGCGGCAGGATCACCGTATCTGCCACACCCACCAGCACCACCGTGGACGCCGGCGGCGTCACTTACCTGGCGTCCCGCGTCGCCGCGCTCCGCGCCACGAACCCGAACACCGTGGTGGTCTCGGCCGGCGATCTCATCGGCGCGAGCCCGCTCGTGTCGGCGCTGTTCCACGATGAGCCCACGATCGAGGCCATGAACCTGCTCGGCCTCGACATCAACGGCGTCGGCAACCACGAGTTCGACAAGGGCACCTCCGAGCTCCTCCGGATGCAGCACGGCGGGTGCAGCCCGGTCGACGGCTGCAGCGACGGCACCCCCTTCGTTGGCGCGACATTCAAGTTCCTCGCCGCCAACGTCGTCGTGGATCCGTCGACCGGGAAGACGCTCTTTCCGCGCTACGACGTCCGCGAGTTCGACGGCGTGAAGGTCGCCTTCATCGGCATGACGCTCGAGGACACGCCGACCATCGTGACGCCCATCGGCGTCGCGGGGCTGACGTTCATGGACGAGGTCGATACAGTGAACGACATCGTCCCGGAGCTCCAGGCGCAGGGCATCGAGGCGATCGTCGTGTTGCTCCACGAGGGAGGGCTCCCCACCGGCCTCTACAACGAGTGCCCGGGCCTCTCTGGCCCCATCGTCGACATCGCCACGAACATCGACCCTGCCGTGGACGTGATCGTCTCAGGGCACACCCATCAGGCGTACAACTGCATCCTCGGCGACAAGATCGTGACGAGCGCGGCGTCGTTCGGCCGCCTGGTGACGGACATCGATCTGGAGATCAGCAAGAGCACGGGCGACGTGACGGCGAAGACGGCGAACAACGTCATCGTGACGCGCGAAGCGCCCGACGCGGGCGTGAGCACCCTGGTGACACGCTACAAGGACCTCGCGGCGCCGCTGGCCAACGTGCAGGTCGGCACCATCACCGCGACGCTCGACCGCGCGGTCCCTGCCATGGGCGCCGGGCTGTTCACGATGGGCGCGGTGATCGCCGACGCCCAGCTCGCCGCCACGCGCGACGCGAGGACCGGCGGTGCCGAGATCGCGTTCATGAACCCGGGCGGCATCCGCGCGGACCTCACCTACGCGGCCTCGTCCACCGAGGTCATCGACGGGGTGGTCACGTTCGGTGAGGTGTTCACGGCGCAGCCCTTCGGCAACAGCCTTGTCGTGATGACCCTCACGGGGGCGCAGATCGACACGCTGCTGGAGCAGCAGTTCCGGCTGGACGCGGGGGGCGTGCAGCAGAGCCTGATCCTGCAGGTCTCGGACGGCTTCACGTACACGTACAGCCAGAGCGCGCCCATCGGCGCGAAGGTCGACATCGCCTCGATCCGGATCAACGGCGTCCCGATCGAGGCGGCGCGGACCTACCGGGTGACGGTGAACAGCTTCCTGGCGACGGGCGGCGACGGCTTCACCGTGCTCAACGACGGCACCGATCGGCTCGGCGGCGCGCTGGATCTGGACGCGCTGCGGGACTACTTCGCGGCGAGCTCACCCGTCTCCCCGCCCGCGCTCGACCGGATCACGGTCGTGCCCTGATCGGGCCTCCTGGAGATGCGCAAGCTCGCCCTTCAGCTGCGCGGCCTTCGTGCATAGAGGAAGCGTGCATAGCCGTCGCCGGCGTTGCCAGGCCACGTCACGTTCTCGCGGGTGAGAGCGCCGTCGCCGAAGGCGTGGACCGGCGAGGAGCGCCCGCCGGTCGGTCGACGCAGCTGTGGGAAGGGAGCGAGCCCGCCCTGCCTAGCCCGGATTCACCGCGATCTGCATCTGGGCGATCACGATGTCCCCGTCCATCACGGCCTTGGCACGAAGGCCGCTGTTGCCCGCCTCGTCGGCCTTGATGGCGCCCTGGTAGTAGGTCGCCAGGTTGCCGGTGGTGCGCGCCTTGTACGGCTCGTACTTGGTATGAACGGAGTCGGTGAAGGCGGGATCGAAGTAGAACTGCGTCGTGAAGATGTGGTCTCCACCCTGGTACGTGGTGCGCCCCTTCGACATCGACCCCTTCTTGAAGCAGACGAAGTGGATGTGAACGTCGCGGCCGTTGTACCAGCCGGGGAAGATGCTCCGGAACGAGACGACGCCGTTCGCGTCCGTGGTTTGCACGCCGCGACAGAAGCGGTCCGTGTTGTTGAGATCGTTCTGACCCGGCCTGCCCGCATAGGGCGAGTCGGGCTTCTGTTCGCTGGCAGCACCCCTCGTCCCGAAGCCGCTGTAGAACCCCTGCCCGTCCGTGTGCCAGATGTAAACGTCCACATCGGGCAGGCCGACGCCCTTGCCATCGCAGCCGGGCGCGCTCAGGTCGACAACGCGCAGGTGGAGGTGCATCTCCACGCCCTCCGGCGCGCTCTCGTTGTAGCGACCACGAATGTCCTGTCGGATCAGGGAGATGTCGTCGTTCTTCTCGAGCTCGTGAATGAAGAAGGGGCCCTGACCGGCGCCGTCCGTCTTGTTGATCGCCCTGCACATCGGCACATCGTCGAACGGCGGCGCAATGATGCTGTCGCCGCCGCCGGCGCCACCACCACCTCCCGTGCCCGGCTCGGAGCCTCCCTCGCCTGAGCCACCCGAGCCCGCCGTGGAGCTGGTGCTGCCCGGTCCCGCGCCGCCCGAGCCCGCCGTGGTGGTGGCAGGGTCGGCCCCCCCGCCTCCCGAGCCCGAGCCCGAGCCCGAGCCCGAGCCCGGACCCGTGGTCCCGTTGCCCCCGGAGCTCGCAGCTCCTCCGCCGGCGCCGCTGGGGTCACCCGACTCGCCGCCATCTCCGCACGACACGGTGACGGCAATCACTCCCAGCCCCAGGAGCGCCTGCCGCCGGTCAACGACCTTGAACAACGGGCCCTGGGTCTCGGTATCTCGTTCCTTGCTCATAAAGCAGCTCTCCTCAGGTGGTCGATGACCTGTCCGTCCGGCGGACAAGGCGCCGAAAAGGCGGCAACATCTTCCCAAGAACGGCGACAGTAAAGCATGGCGGCGCGGGGCGTGGAAGATGGGACCCGAGCTGATCCCACATTCCTACCCTCATGTAGTTATCCTTTGCTGTTTCACGCGCATCGGCGCGTCAGGCATCGAGGGTGACAGGGGCCTGCACGCCACCCCGGATCCACGTGCGAAGAACCTCGATCAACGCCGGGAATCCCATGGCTCAGGCCGGCATCGGTCGCTTGTTGCACGTCGCCTGGTGGAAGGCCCCGCAGGCAGCGGCTGTGGAGCAAGACGAGGCATCCTTCGATGCATGAGTGCGTTGTGGATACAGCGCACTTTTCCAGGAGGGAGGCGAGTCGCGCAAGCGACCTTTCACCGCACGATCGCGGGCCGCGGGGGCCACACCATCCGCTGCTCGGCCGCGAGCGCGGGCGAACGATGGATGGCGGGCGGCGCCGCGAACGACGCCTCCGGCGTGCCGCCGCCGGCCGCGGTCTTCTTCGGCCACCAGTCCATGCTGAGGTGGATGTGGTGGTGGTGATACGGCCACCCCGCGCCGTACGCCATCCGGTCCGAGAAGCTCGCGAGCTCGTCGTCGGTGATCTTCCGCCGATCCCGCGCCGGGAGGGCGTTCAGCTTGGCCGCGGTCCTCGACAGGAACGGCGCGATGACCTTGTCCACGCCGATGACGCGCGTGCGGGGCGAGCGGAACAGCCTGGCCATGAAGAACGCCTCCCGCTCGAGGTCGACGATGTGCTTCCGCTTCGCCGCCGAAGAGCAGTACCCGTCCTCGTGCTTCGACCCGTCTCCGCAGATGATCTCCCCATCGTTCGATCCGTCCGTCTGGAAATAGGCGATGTCGATGTTGCCCCCCTGGTCGTGCGTCGACTCGGGGTGACGCGGGCTGTCGACGTCGTAGCCGGGCGTGACGCCGTTGATCTGGCAGACGTCGATCAGCGAGAGCGGCGTCGTGCCCGGGAACGCGTGCAGCGTCTCCGCGAGGGCGTCCCGGACGAGCATGATGAGCTCGCGCCGAGCAAAGCGGTAATTGCTGAACGTCTCCCAGATGTAACCGCCGCCGACCGCCGAGTCGTCGAGGTCGGGGAACGGGAACGGCAAGAGCCCGCCGCCGCGCTCGCCGAAGCCGGCGCACTCGTCGAACGAGAAGCCGGCGTCCACGCAGCTCGGGCCGTCGACATACGGAGTCGACGTCACGTCCAGGCCATAGACGTTCTGCGCGCCGTCGTGGCCGACGACCCGGACGAAGTACTCGGCGCCACCCCGCTCGGAGTAGAACCCGTAGAACTCGGTGTCCGTCTCCTGATCGCGGTACGCGTACGGGTACTGCGCGCCGTCGCGCGCGCCGAGCAGGCGGCCCACGCCGTCATAGACCACCAGATCGATGTCCCCGGCGGCCTGACGGAACCGGATGCCCACGCGGACGAGGGTCCGCTCCGGCACCACGATCTTGAACCAGTCCTCGTCCCCCTCGCAGAGGGTGAGGTCCCCCGTGACGCCCATGGGCGCGATCACCGCTGCTCCCAGGTCGTCGTTGGGCTCGAGGACGTCGCCCTCGGCGCCGCAGGCGGAGGGGCCCTTGCGGCACGCGCCGCCGTCGCAGGAGCTGCCCTCCGGACACCAGCCGGACGGGACGTCGGGTGAGCACGCGACATCGTCCGATACGCAGAGCTCCCCGAGGCAGGTCGTGCCCTCCGGGCAGGTCGACGCGCCGTCGCAGCCGGCGTAGCAGGCCGACCTGCCGTCGCCGTCGACGGTGTGACACACGTAGCCAGGCCGGCAGTCGAGATCGCTGCCGCAGGTGTTCATGCACACCGGCGAGCCGCCCTCCGCCGCGGGGAAGCAGCCCGCGCCTGGCCCGCACTCGTCATCGCTCTCGCAGTCGAAGGCGAGGCAGTACCCCTCCACCCAGCCGTTCGGCGCCGAGGGATCCTCGTCACGATAGCAGGTCGCGCCGCGCAGCGAGCACGCCTCGTCGGCGCCGCAGGCCGCGCCGATCTCCCCGGCGCCGACCGTGTCCTCCGCGCACGCCGCGCCGCAGGCCGCGTTGCACCCGCCGCCGCGCCGGGGAGAGCACAGGCCATGACGGCTCTGCACGCCATCGCAGGTCTCTGGATCATAGAGGGGATAACACACCCCCGAGTCGGCCAGGATGTCCGTGTTGAAGCAGCGCGCGCCGGGCGCGCAGCCCTGCTCGCTGTTCGGCGCCGTACACAGCCCCTCCGCGCGCTGCATGCAGATGCCGAGCATGCAGACGGCCGCCTCGCCGTCGCAGTCCGCATCGCAGCTGCAGCTCGCGCCGGCGGGGAGGCGCTTCTGGCTCGCCCCGCCGCTCTGCATCTCGCTGTCGACCGTCGACTCCGATTCCGATGGGCCCACATCACACGCTTCCAGAGAACCCATGAGCGCCGGCACCACCACGAAGAGCCATCGCCAATGTAGATCCATGCCACCCTGCCTAGTGAGGAGTGCGAGAGCGCACCTGTCGAGCGTTCTAGTCACAGGCGAGGGGTAAGTGGTTATTGAAAAGAGCGCGTGAGTCACGCGGGATACCCCGCGCAAAGATATTCCCATCTTCGCAGCGGCGTTGTCCTCCCCGCGCGTGGGGGCGCCCACGCGACGAGCGGCTGGCGCGCGTCCGCCGCGGTGGACTCTCGGTCATCCGACGTTCCGGCCGCGCCGCGCGGACAGGGCCCGCGCGGGTCGGCGATCGTCACCGGGTCGGCCCGGGGCGCCTACTCGTACTTCTGGCTGACGCGGAACGAGCCGAGCGAGCGTACGCCCGTCGCGTGCTGCTCGAGCAGCGCGAGGGCCTCCTTGAACGCGGGCTCCTCCGTGCTGCCCTCGCACTCGACGAGGAAGAGGTACTCTTCAGGGCTGTCCGGCAGCGCGCGAGAGACGATGCGCGTGAGGTTGATGTGGTGTCTCCCGAGCGCGGAGAGCGCCGCGACCAGGGCGCCCGGGCGGTGGTCCAGCCCGAACAGGAGCAGCGTCCGCCCCCCCGAGGCCGGCGGCTCCGCGGCCTTCCCGACGATGAAGAAGCGCGTGATGTTCTCGCCCTTCGCGCCGAGCTTCGGCACGAGGATCTCCAGCTTGTAGATGGCCGCCGCGCCCCTGTTGCCGATCGCGCAGGCCTCGCCGTCCTGCGCGGCGCGCTCGACCGCCTCGGCGGTGCTCTCGGCCTCGAGGATCTGCGCGTCAGGGTAGGTCTCGCGCAGCCAGTCGCCGCAGTGCTTGAGCGGGACGAAGTGCGAATAGATGCGCTTCGGCGCCACGCCCGCCCTGCCGAGGAGCGACAGCGTGACGTGCAGCGAGAGCTCCTCGCACACGACGAGCGCCGCGCCCGTGCCCTCGCGGCGGATCAGCTGATCGACGGTGTCGTAGATCGGTCCGCCCACCGCGTTCTCGATCGGCACGACGCCGTAGGTCGCCGCGCCGCCGGCCACGGCGTCGAACACCTCCGAGATGGTGCGCCGGGGCGTGAGGTCCGCGCTCGCGCCGAAGCGCCGGGACGCGACCTCGTGGCTGAACGTCCCGGGCCGCCCGAAGTAGGCGACCCGCTGGCGCGCCGCCGGGGCCCCTGCCGCGTCGCTCGCCGCGGGCGCCGCGTCGTCGCCGCGCGCCGTCCCTGGCTTCCCCGCGTCAGCCGACATGAGCGATGGGCGCCTCGCCAGCGCCCGCGCAGACGGTCGCGACACGCCCCCCACAGGGCGCGCCGCTCCGCCGTGGGGCCGGCATCCTTCGATGGAAGCTGTGCATCGAACGCCGCCTGTCTACCGGCGCGATGCGGCGGAGTCCAGCGAGGAAAGCGGGGGCGTCTCGCCTGCCTGCCTACCCGCGCAAGGAGGCGCCCGCCCCCCGCGGCGCACCAGGCCGCGGCCGCCGAGTCCGCCCGCCCGCCCGCCCGGCGATCGCGCTTCATCAGCCGGGAGGGAGCACCATCGTTGCCGACGTCGCCGGGAGGTCCCCTGACCCAGGTTCGGGCGAGGAACGATCGTTACATCGCGAGAACCATCGTCGTTCGGCGCTTTCCCGAGCGATTCGGCCTGCATGCGCGCAGTTGGCCAGGCGGAGGCCGGCGCAGGAGATGACCACATGTACATACATATGACCACTTTTTCGATCAAATTTCGCCTGTGATCGCCACGACCAGTTTTTGCAAGTTCCGTTTCTTGTGATAACGATCGTTACGCGATGTCGGGAACGGGGCGTGGAGGCCATGGTTCAGGGCCGCCGAACGACAGAGAAGGGGCCTACTGGCGGATCTTCAACAAGAAAACGATCGTGCTCGTGCGGCGATGGCTTCGCCTCCTGGGGGTTCCGCGCCGGGATCGCTGGGACATCGCCCAGAACGTGATGCTCGCGGCGCACGAGAGCTTCGGGAACTACGATCCGGACCTCGGGCCGTCCGACCGCTGGCTGAACAAGATCGCTGTCCACGCCGCGTCCCACTACGGGCTGCGCGAGCGGCGCCGGAAGGAGGATCCGTTGCCTGACGACTTCGACGCAGAGCTCGACGAGCCCTCGGCCGAGGAGCAGCTCATCTCGGCGTGCGATCGCCTGTTCGCGCGCGCGGTCCTGCGCGAGCTCGACGCCGAGCTCGGCGCGATCCTCATGGCCCACGACATCGAGGGCGTCCCCATGGCGGCCTTCGCGAGCCGGGCGGGAATCCCCCTCTCGACGGCGTACAAGCGGCGGAGCCGGGCGCTCGCCGCGTTTCAGCAGCTGGCCACGCGGCGCCTCGCGTCGATGCCGGGCGAAGAGGCGCGGGGCGGCGGCTCGCCGGAGCCCGGCGCCGGGCCACCTCGCGTCGCGGGCTGGCCCGCGCGGACGTGACGGCTCAGGGGCTCATCGTCCGCGCCGGCTCGATGACGAGGGGGCCGAGCCGCGCGACCCGCGCTCCTCGGGCCGAGGCCGCGAGCGGAGCCGCGCGCGCTCCGGATCCTCGTTGATGAGCGCGAGGATGGCCTGCTTCTTGGGCGAGTCGTCGGGCTCGATCAACAGGAAGAGGAGCGCCTCCTGGAGCGCCTCGGGCGCGCGATCGAAGCGATCGGCGACGACCGCGGAGACCGGGCTCCTCCCGTCGCCGGGCAGGAGGAGCCGAGCATCGCAGTTGAGCCCCTGTGCGATGAGCGCCAGCGCGCCGAGCCCGAGATCGCGCTCGCCGCGCTCGACCTGCCGCAGGTAGGTCGCCGAGAGGCGCGCTTTCTCGGCGAACTCGGCGTAAGTGAGCCCGTGCAGCTGCCGGAGCACGCGAATGGCCCGACCGACCTCCTTGGGAAGCGCATCGCTCATGGCCGGCGCAGCCTATCAACTCCCGCCGCGACCGGAAAAGCATGATCGCACGCTTCTCCCTGCATTCGCGCGGGGCGCACGTCGATGTCCGTTACTTACTATAACTGATTCAGCTCCTCCAAGAGCGCCCGGGAGTGCGAGTTCTCGCGCTCCTCGATCGCTTATGCCTGTGAGGAGGGGCGCTTGGCCGCCGCTCGGGTCGACGCGGGGTCTGCGCCGGTTGCGCCGGTTGCGTCGGTTGCGTCGGTTGCGCCGGTTGCAGCCGCGGGGCGCTTCTGCCATTCCTGGCGCGTTCGCTGGCAGGATGTGCGCTGTAGCGAGCGCGTGTCTCGGCCCCTTCGGGGGACGGCAAGGGGTTCGATGATCCGTCTGGAGCTTTCAGGAGAGCACACCCGGCTGCACTCGACGCTGTGCGCCCAGTGCCCGCAGGGCCCCGCGGGGTGCTGCGTCAGCCCGCCCGAGCTCGACTGGACGGACATCGGGCGCATCGTCTCCCTCGACGGCCGTGGCTGGCTGCTCGAGCAGATCGCCGCAGGCAACCTGCTCCCCGTGAGCCGCGGACTCGAGCTCCGGCGCGTGCGGAAGCGGGAGGAGCGCACGGCCCCGCGGCAATCGAAGTGCGTCTATCACGGCGCGCGCGGCTGCTCCGTCCCCGCCGAGCGGCGGGCTGCGACATGCAATTACTTCCTCTGCGAGGACGCCTTCGCCGAGCGCGCGGACGGCCAGGCGGATCCTGCGTCCGCCGAGGGCCGCCGGGCGCACGCGCTCCTCCGGGACGTCTACGGCCGCTGGGACCGTGAGCTCGCCGAGGCGGTCGCGTCCCGCCCGGAAGGGCCGACGTGGGACGCGGCGTTCCTCGACTGGCTGGGCGCGGAGTTCGAGCGGCTCTCGCGCGCGTCGCGCGACGCGCTCGGCGAGCTCACCGCGCGTGGATCCGGGTAGAGAGCGCCGCCGGCGCGGCGAGCGCGCCCGTCTCCCAGGGAGATCGCCCGTCACAGCATGGCGACCGGATCCACGTCGATGATCACCCGGGCGTTCCGGTCAAGGCCATCCCTTATCAGCCCGGCCAGCGCCGCGAGCGCCCCACGGAGCGGACCGCGATCGCGCGCCCGGAGGAGCACCCGGAACCGGTAGCGCCCGCGCAGCCGCGCGATCGGCGCCGCCGACGGGCCGAGCACCTCGACGCGCCGGGCGACCCCCTCGGGGCAGGTGCGGGCGTGGGCCGCGAGCTTCGCCGCGGCGCCGCGCCCCACGCTCTCGTCGACCGCGTCGATGCGGAGCAGCGCCAGGCGCGTGGCCGGCGGATAACCCACCTCCTCGCGGTCGCGGATCTCCCGCTCGAGAAAGCCGGGCACGTCGTGCGCCGCGGCGAACGCGATGGCCGGGTGCTCGGGGTTGCGCGTCTGGATGAGCACGCGGCCGGGGCGGTCGCGCCGCCCCGCGCGCCCGGCCACCTGCACGAGCAGCTGGAAGCCGCGCTCGGCCGCGCGGAAGTCGGGCAGCCCGAGCGCGGCGTCGGCGTTCACCACGCCGACCAGCGTCACGTTGGGCAGGTCATGGCCCTTCGTGACCATCTGCGTGCCGACCAGGATGTCGATCTTGCCCTCGCGCATCCTCGCGAGGATCGCCTGCGAGCGATCCTTGCCGGCGACGTCGCGATCGAGGCGCGCCACGCGCGCCTCCGGGAACGCGCCGGCGATCGTGGCCTCGAGCCGCTCGGTGCCGAGCCCCTCGAGCAGCAGGTTCCGCGCGCCGCACGCGCCGCAGCGGTCCGGCAGCGGCCCCGCATAGTCGCAGTAGTGGCAGCGCAGCCGCCCGCCCTCCGGCCGCTCGTCGAGCGGCGCCGCGGGCGCGGGCGCGCCGCCCGGCGAAGGCGCGCGCGCGTCGCCCGGCGAAGGTGCGCGCGCGTCGCGGCGCCGCCCGCGGTGGTACGTCAGCGCGACCGAGCAGGCGTCGCACGTGGTCAGCGTCCCGCACGAGCCGCAGACGACGCTCGGCGCGAAGCCGCGGCGGTTCAGGAAGAGGATCGCCTGCTCCTTCGCCGCGAGCGTCTTCTCGAGCGCGCGGTGCAGCGGCAAGGAGATCAGCGGATCGCCCGAGGGGCCGGCGCGGAAGCGGCGGAGATCGACGAGCGAGACCTCGGGGAGGCTGGCCTCGCGGTGCGCGCGGTCCGGCAGGCGCAGCTCGGCGAGCTTGCCGCGGCGCACCAGCGCGACGGACTCGATGGAAGGGGTCGCGGAGCCGAGCACGCACACCGCCCCCGCGCGGTGGGCGCGGAGCAGCGCCATGTCGCGCGCGTGGTAACGCACGCCCTCCTCCTGCTTGAACGAGCCGTCGTGCTCCTCGTCGACGAGGATGAGGCCGAGGTCCGGCACCGGCGCGAACAGCGCGGAGCGCGCCCCGATGGCGACGCGCACCTTGCCGCCGTGGAGGCTCGCCCACATCGCGTGGCGGTCGGCGTCGCTCAGCCCGCTGTGCAGCACGGCGAGCTCGTCGCCGAAGCGGGCGCGGAAGCGCGCGACGAGCTGCGGGGTGAGGGCGATCTCCGGCACCATGACGAGCGCGCCGCGGCCCCGCTCGAGGCAGCTCTTGATGGCGCGCAGGTACACCTCGGTCTTGCCGGAGCCGGTCACGCCGAAGAGGAGGAACGCGCTCGGCCGCGGCTCCTGCCCGGCGGGCCGCGGCTCCTGCCCGGCGGGCGGCGGCTCCTGCTGGGCGATCGCGGGGTGCTCCCCTCCCCCGGACGGCGCGAGCGCCGCGAGCGCGGCGTCGATGCGCGCCGCGGCCTCGGCCTGCGCCGCGTTGAGCTCGGGGGGCACGTCGCGCTCCTCGGCGCGGCGGAAGAACGGGTCGCGCGGCGGCTCGCGCTCGTCCAGGGTGACGAGGTTGCGCTCGGCGAGCTTCTTCAGGGCGCTGCGCGCGTTGCCGAAGCGCTCCTCGATCCGCGCGACCGGCTGCTCGCCGTTCGCCCGGAGCAGCGCGAGCACCGCCGCGGCCTGCCCGCGGAGCGTGCCGGGCTCCTCGACGACGTCGGTCGCGCTCGCGTACGCGACCTTGCGGCCGCCGACCTGCTTGGCGCGGCCGAGGTCGAGGACGCCGTCGAGCTCCCCCTGGGCCTTGAGCGCGCGCACCTGCTCGCGCTCGATCGCCGGCAGCGCGAGGCGGAGCACCTCGCCGATCGGCGCGAAGTAGTAGGCGGCGAGCTCCTGCAGGAAGGCGAGCAGCTCCGCCGGCAGCGCCGGGCGCGCGTCGACGAGCGCCGCGAGCGGCTTGATCTTGGACGGATCGATGGCCGCGCTGCGCTCGCTGACGGCGAGCACCACGCCGAGCAGCTTGCGCCGATGGAACTCGCAGAGGACGCGCGCCCCCGGTCGGACCTCGCCGGCGAGCGCGGCGGGGACCTCGTAGGTGAAGGCCTGCGAGAGCGGGACGGGCACCGCGACGTCGGCGAGGAGGGGCATCGCTCCGGGAGGCCGCGCGCGGCGCGGCACGGGCGAGATACCAGAGAACGCCGCCCGGGACGAGGAACGCAGGGCGTGCGCGCGGGCGCCGCGCCCGGAAAGGAAAGACTCCAAAAAAAAAGCGCCGCCGGGGCCTCGGGGGGGGGAAGGCCGCGCCGGCAGCGCTGGCCGGACATAGAGCACCGTCCATGCCATCCGCGGGATCCGCGATTCGAACGTATTTCACTTCAGATGGGGCGCTCGCTGATTTCGAACCTGAAATTTCGGCAAAACATCATTGCAGAAGCGAACTGCGCGGCCTGCTCGAGCGCCGCAGAGGCACGCGCCGCGGGAGGGGATGGGAACGCCCGACCCGCTCCCGCGGGTCCGCCGATTGCTCGGGATCCGGTCAGGGGTTCACCGCTGGACGGTCGGCGGGGCGGGCGCCATGCGCTGGAAATCCGCGAAGCCACGCGCCTCGGAGGAGGGGAACATGATCGGAAGCGCAGTCTTGGGGGGAATCGAGGAGCAGGACTGGATCGACCGGATGGCCGACCCGCTTCAGCGCGGCATCCAGTCCGCCCTGAGGCGAGCGCCCACGGTCGCCAAGGTGCTGCATGGCAAGTTCCTCGGGCACCCCTTGCACCCGGTGCTCGTGACCATCCCCATCGGCGCCTGGTCCTGCGCGCTGGTGCTCGATCTCGCCGGCGTCGGCCGCAGGCGGCGTCGTCTCCATCGGGGAGCGGACGCGACAGCGGCCATCGGCCTCGGCGGGGCGCTCGTGGCCACCTTCGCCGGGCTCGCCGACTGGAGCACCACCCTCGGCCCCGCGAAGCGGATCGGCTTCGTCCACGGCGCCGTGAACCTCGCGATCGCCGGCCTGTACGGCGCCTCGCTCGCCTCCCGGGCGATCGGGCTGCGGCCGCTCGGGATCGCGCTGTCGACCGCGGGGCTCGGCCTCGCGGGGGCGAGCGGCTGGCTCGGCGGAGAGCTCATCTACCGCTACGGCGTCGGCATCGGCAGCGACGCGTGCGAGCGGAGGCCGGAGATGCAGGTGCCCGTGCCCGAAGCGCCGATCGCCGACGCGGTCTGACGGCGAGGGGCGCCGGCGCGCCGGACGGGAGCGAGATGCGACGTCCTCCTCGCCCGCGCGGGCGCTAGAACACCGTTCAGCTTGGAAACCCGAGAAATGGACGCCAGAAGACGCCAAGAGACGCCAGAAGACGCCAAAAAAACAATAAATCTTGGCGTCTTCTGGCGTCTCTTGGCGTCTCTTGGCGTCTCAACTTCTCGCTGTTTGCGTGCGGCTTCGACCCGTTTGTCGCTCTAGCGCGCCGCGAGATAGCAGCCCGCGATGACGAGCGCGGCGAGGGCGAACAGCAGCGCGTTGTGCACGAGCCAGCGCTGCCGCGGGCGAGCGAGCGGAGGCTGCGCCCTGGCCCAGGGCGGGGGCTCGGCCAGGGCCGGCGCGGCGGGCTCTGCGCCCTGCGCGCCGGCCGCCCTCGCGGGCGGCGCGGCGGCCTCCATCACCGGCGGCGCTGCCATCGCCATCGCGCCCTGCGCGCCGATGTCCATCGCGCTCGGCGCGATGGCCGCGGTCGCGATCGGCTCGATCACCGCAGGCGGACCGAGCTCCAGCGCGCGCACCGCGCGCTCGCGCGCCCGGCGGGGCGCGACCAGCTCCGCGCCGAAGTTGTCGCGCAGCCACGCCCCGAAGCGCAGCGGGCTCGCCGTCAGCTCGGCCGCCGCCGCGTAGGCGGCGATGTCCTGGAGCATCGCCGCCGCGCTCGGGTAGCGCTCGTCGGGCGCGACCGCGAGCGCCCGCGCCACGATCGCGTGGAGCGCCGCCTCGTCGGGGAGCCCGCGCTCCACGAGCGGCGGGATCGACGCGCGCCGCGCGAGCTCGAGCAGATCGCCCCGCGCCGCTTCCTTGGAGAGCGCGGCGCCGGGGCCCGCGCTGTACATCCGCCGGCCGGCGAGCAGCTCCCAGAGCAGGATGCCCGCCGCGAAGACGTCGGATCGCGCGTCGAGCGCCTCGCCCCGGGCCTGCTCGGGGCTCATGTAGCCGGCCTTGCCCTGCAGCGCCTCGTCCATGGCGCCGCAGCGCTCGTGCGCGCGGGCGATGCCGAAGTCGCAGAGCTTGATCTCGCCCTCGAAGCTCAGGAGCACGTTCGACGGCGAGACGTCGCGGTGCACGACGCCCTTCCGGTGGGCGTACGCGAGCGCCTGGAGCGCCTCGGCGATGATCAGCAGCGAGAACGCGACCGGGAACTTCACCTTCTGGCGCGCGCAGCGGCGGAGCAGCTCGCGCAGGTCGAGGCCCTCGACGTACTCCATCGCGATGAAGAGCGAGCCGTCCTCGCGGCAGAGGTCCTCGACCTGCACGATGGACGCGTGGCGCAGCCCCGCAGCGAGCCTGGCCTCGCTCGCGAGCATCTCGACGAAGCGCGGGTCGTGCGCGAACCTCGGGGCGACCTCCTTGATGGCGACGAGGCGCGCGGCGCCGAGGTCCGTGCGCACCCGGGCCAGGTAGAGATCGGCCATCCCTCCCTGGCCGATGTGATCGAACAGCGTGTAGCGACCGATCTGGCACGGCAGCAGCCGCCCCCCGCGGGGCGCCGCCCGGCGGCGAGGGGTCTCCTCGCGCGCGGCACCGAGGGGGAGAGCAGGCAGGCCGGAAGGCGGGTACGGGAGCGTGCCTCCGCGACGCACATCGAGGCGATCGATCTGCACGAGCCGTCGTCGCAGACTTCGCCCGGGCGGGCCAACTAAGTGGACGCGGCGCTGTTCAGGCCCTGGGGCGCGCTGCTCAGGCGCGGCGCAGTCCACGTCAGTTCACCGTCAGTTCACGTCAGTTCACGTCAGTTCACGTCAGTTCACGTCAGTTCGCGTGCAGCGCGCGCGGCGGCGGGCTACATCCGGCGCATGGCGTTCAGCGCAGGCTGGGGACCGGCCTTTGCCGGGTCGTTCATCCGCATCGTCGACGACCGGGGGCGCAAGCACGAGTGGCGCTCCCCTCCGCGGCGCATCGTCTCGCTCGTGCCGAGCGACACGTACTCGCTCCTCCGGCTCGGCGCCCGGGATCGGCTCGTCGGCCGCACCCGCTACTGCGTCGCGCCCGCCGAGGACGTCGAGGGCATCGAGCTCGTCGGCGGCACGAAGGACGCCGACGTCGACCGCATCGCCGCGCTCGACCCCGACGTCGTCGTCGCGAACCAGGAGGAGAACAGCAAGCGCGACATCGAGCGCCTCGACGCCGCGGGGCTCCGGGTGCTCGTCTCGTTCCCGAAGCGGGTCGCCGACGGCGTGGCGCACCTCGCCCGGCTGGCGCGCCTGCTCGGGCACGCCGCGGCGAGGCCCGGCGCGCCCGCCCCCTCAGCGGACGTGGAGCACGGCGCCCCGGGCCAGCCGCCGCCGGCCGCCGCGCGCGAGCTGGTCGCGGCCGCCTACCGCGCCCACGCCGCGGCCGAGGCGCGGCGCCGCGAGCGCCCGCCGGTCCGCGCCTTCGTCCCGATCTGGATGGACCCGCTGATGACCGTCCACGGCGACACGTTCCTCTCCGACATGCTCGATCTCGTGGGCGCGCAGAACGTCTTCGAGGATCGGCCCCGGCGCTACCCGCTCGCGGCCGACCTGGGCAAGGCGCCGCCGCTGCCCCCCGAGCGCGTCGAGGGCCGCGACCTCCGCTACCCCCGCGTGATCCTCGACGAGGTGATCGCCCGCGCCCCGGAGCTCGTCCTGCTGCCCGATGAGCCGCACGCCTTCAGCGACGCCGACGCGGCAATATTTCGCTCCCTCGACATCCCCGCTGCCCGCCGTGGCCACGTGATCAGGTGCGACGGCAAGGACCTCATGTGGTACGGCGCGAGGGCGCTCGAGGGGCTCAGTCGGCTGCGCGAGATCGTCGACGCCGCCCGTCCCTGATGCACGCGCCAGCGTCGGGTCAGGGGGTGCGACGCCGAATTTCCGCGGCCTTGCGGCCGAGCAAGCCCCTCCTCGCCACGCCGCAGTTGGGGTAGGAGCGTAGGATGACGTGGACACGGGAGACGTTGCGGGCAGAGATCATCCAGCTCCTGGAAGGACACACGGCCGGCGAGGTAAAGATCGAGGAGTCGAGCCACCTCGTCGCCGACCTCAGCCTCGACTCGCTGGGAGTGATGGAGATCGTCGCGGATATGGAGGATAAGTTCGACCTCTCGATCCCCGACGACATGTTGCGCGAGGTCGACACGGTCGCCGACGTCGTCAAGGCCATCGAGCTCCGGCTCAAGAACGAAGGAAGGCTCTCGGGATGACGGCTGTTTGGAAACCGCGGACGGTCGCGCAGGCGATCGAGGACGCAGCGGCGAGCACGAAGACGGGCTATCGCTTCATCGAGGAGTCCAGCGAGAACGAGCCGTTCTTCACGCACGGGGGCATCGAGCGGGCCAGCGCGCGCTTCGGCGGCGCGCTCCAGGCGCTGGGGCTCCAGAAGGGCGATCGCGTCGCGTTGATCCTGCCGGACAACGCCGATTTCATCTTCGCCTTCCTGGGCGCGATCCGCGCGGGCGTCATCCCGGTGCCCATCTACCCGCCGACCGGCCTCGGCAAGCTGACCGGCTACCTCGAGAACACGCTGCACATCGTCGCGAAGAGCGGCGCCAAGGTGCTGCTCACGAGCGCCGAGATCAAGCGGATGCTCGGCACGATCCAGGCGCAGGCGCCGGCGCTCGAGCAGATCGTGGCGGTGGAGGGCCTCCGGGGCGCCCGCGAGGAGCTCAAGCCCGTCAAGGTCGAGCTCGACGACGTGTGCTTCCTCCAGTTCACGAGCGGCTCGACGTCGCGCCCGAAGGGCGTGGTGCTCACGCACGCGAACCTGGCGGCGAACGTCCGGGCGATCGTGGATCTCGGCCTGGGGGTGCGCGAGTCGGTCGACACGGGCGTGTCGTGGCTGCCGCTCTACCACGACATGGGGCTCATCGGCTTCGTGATCGCGCCGCTCTACTACGTCAACACGATCACGTTCCTGCCGCCGCTCCTGTTCCTGAAGCGCCCGGTGCGCTGGCTGGAGACGATCACGCGCCACCGGGGCAACGTGTCGTTCGGCCCGAACTTCGCCTATGCGCTCTGCGTGAAGCGGATCCGAGAGCAGGAGATGGCGGGGCTGGATCTCTCGACGTGGCGGGTCGCCGGGTGCGGCGCCGAGCCGATCCGGGCCGACAACCTGCGCGCGTTCGCCGAGAAGTTCGCGCCGGTCGGCTTCGACGAGAAGGCGTTCGTCTGCTCGTACGGGATGGCCGAGAGCACGCTGGCGGTGTCGTTCAGCGCGCTCGGGGCCGGGCTGCAGACCGACCCGGTGGACGGCGAGACGCTCTGGAAGGAGGGCAAGGCGACGCCCGTCCCGGCCGACAGCGAGGGCGCGTCGTCGCTCGTGCAGTGCGGGTCGGCGTTCGAGGGGCACGAGATCGCGGTCTTCGCGTCGGACGACGCGGAGAGCGCCCGCCCGCTCGGAGATCGCGAGGTCGGGGAGCTCCGGCTGCGGGGCCCGAGCGTGATGCCCGGCTATTTCAACGACCCGGATCTCACCAAGGAGGCGTTCGCGGGCGGCTGGCTGCGGACCGGCGACCTCGGGTACCTCGCGGAGGGCAAGGTCTATATCTGCGGGCGCTCGAAGGAGGTCATCATCGTCAACGGGCGCAACTACTACCCGCAGGATCTCGAGTGGGAGGCGAGCCGCGTCTCCGGGGTCCGCAAGGGCAACGTGATCGCGTTCGGGACGATGAAGCCGCACAACGACCGCGAGCGCGTGGTCATCGTCTTCGAGACCCCGGCGTCGGACGAGCAGGAGAAGCAGGCGCTGAAGGGCGAGGTGCGCCGCGTCGTCCAGCAGGCCATGGGGCTCACCGTCGATGACGTGGTGGCGGTCGGGTCGGGCATCCTGCCGAAGACCTCGAGCGGGAAGCTCCAGCGGAGCAAGACGCGGGAGCTCTACGAGAACGGGGAGCTCTTGATCCGCAGCTCGTCGCGCGAAGGGGACCGGCTGGACGCGGCGAAGGAGTTCGCCAAGAGCCAGATCAACTTCTTCCGCCACGCGATCTTCCGCGGGCGGGGGGGGTGATCCTGGAGGGGCCTCGGGAGAGGCCCCTGGAGACTGCAGGGGCTGCCGGAGGGGGCAGGGAGCGCGTGCGGCGCGCGCGGGGCCCCGCCGAACTCGCATGGCCGGTGAATCGCCCCTGAGGGGCGATTCACCGGCCATGCTCAGACACGGCCCGTCCCCACGCGCGCCGCACGCGCTCCCTGCCCCCTCCGGCAGCTCGCGGGACAGCGGGCCGATGGCTCCACGGCAGCTGACGGCGGCTCGGGCAGATCTCGGGACAGCGACACGTCACTGCATGCGCTGGGACCTCACGGACGGAGTTCGAGCGAGCGGGCGCGCGCGGGAAGCGCGAAGGCATGGCCGCTCGTGCGGAGGGCCGTTATCGTCGAAGGGCGTCGATGCCTGCGTGGCTCCATCAGCTGCTGCCGATCGTGCTCCTGCTCGCGGCCATCGCGGTCGTCATGCGGCGGCTGCCGAAGATCGATCTCGGGCACTCGGAGGAGTTCCGGCGCCGGCGGTTCTTCAACTGGTTTCCGCTCGGGCTCACGTACGCCTTCCTCTACATGGGGCGGTACAACCTCTCCGCCAACGCGCCGGAGCTCGACGCGCTGCACCTCGTCAGCAAGCACGAGTTCGGGAACATCGACGGCTGGGGCTCGGCCGTTTATGGGGTCGCCTTCCTGCTGAACGGGCCGCTCACCGACCGGTGGGGCGGGCGCGCCACCATCCTGATCGCCGCGGGCGGATCCGCGCTCATGAACGTCCTGATGGGCGTGGCCGTCCGCCTCGCCCTGGAAGGACGGCTCGACCACGGCGCCGCCATCACCGCGATGACGGTGCTCTTCTCCGCCAACATGTACTTCCAGAGCTTCGGCGCCGTATCCATCGTCAAGGTCAACGCGCCCTGGTTCCACGTCCGCGAGCGCGGGATGCTCGGCGGCGTCTTCGGTATCCTGATCTCGCTCGGGCTCTACTTCGCCTACGACTGGAGTCGATTCGTCGCCAAACACCTGCCGATGCCGTGGGTGTTCCACGTCCCCGCCCTGCTGCTGCTCGTTTTTCTGGCGCTCGACGTCTTTCTCATCCGCGACACGCCGGGCCAGGCGGGGTTCCGGGACTTCGACACAGCCGACGCGTCCTCGGGCGACACAGGCGAGCGCCTGGGGGCGATCGCGGTCGCGCGGCGCATGTTCTCGCAGCGGGTCATCTTGTTCATCGTCGCCATCGAGTTCTGCAGCGGCTTCCTCCGCAACGCCGTCATGAAGTGGTACCTCATCTTCGCCGACAAGACCGGGCTCCAGGGCTTCGTGTCGGCGCACTGGGGCGTGCTCCTCTGCATCGCCGGCATCCTGGGCGGCGTGTTCGCCGGCTTCATCTCCGATCATGTCTTCGATTCGCGCCGGGGCCCGGTGGCCTCGGTGCTGTATGCAGGCCTCGTGCTCGGCGCGGTCATCGTCCTCTTCACGCTGAGCTTCCCCATCGCCGGGTGGACCGTCGTGTTCATGTCCCTCTGCGTGATCGGCGTCCACGGCATGCTGTCCGGGACCGCGAGCATGGATTTCGGCGGGAGGAAGAACGCCGGCGTCGCGACCGGCATCATCGACGGCTTCGTCTACCTGGGCACCGCGGCGCAATCGTTCCTTTACGCGAGCATCCTGCCCTCGGGCGACGCGGCGAAGACCCCGGGGAACTGGATGCCATGGCCCGCGGCCATGCTCCCGGTCGCGCTCGTCGGCTTCGCGCTGGCCACGCGGCTGTGGAACGCGCGGCCCGAGCGGCGCGCGGCGGCGCACTGACGCGCGGCCTCCACGCGAGCCAGGCGAGGTATCGCCCGCCGGCCCGCTCCGCCCCGCTCACCCGCGCTCGGCGGCGAGCGCCCGGGGATCGACGAAGACCCACGGCATGCCCGCCGCCTGCGCGGACTGGATCCCCAGCGCGGCGTCCTCGAAGACAAGGCACCGCGCGGGCTCGACGCCCAGGCGCCTCGCCGCCTCGAGGAACGGGTCGGGCGCCGGCTTGGGCCGCGCGTAATCCTCCGCCGCGACGACAACGTCGATGTACCCGCGGAGGCCCAGGAACTCGAGCGTCCGTTCCACCGACGCCCGCGGGCTCCCCGAGACGACGGCGCGCTTCACGCCCGGAGGAGCGTCGCGCAGCGCGGCGACGACCTCAGGCACGCCTCGCACGGTCGGTATCAGGCGGTGGTACGCCGCCTCCTTCGCCGCGAAGACCTCGGCGACCGGCATCCGCAGCCCGTACTTCGCGTTCAGGCGCTCGACGATCCGGTCGGTCGGCATCCCCGCCCAGCCGTAGAAATCTTCGCCGGAGAACTCGCACCCATGCGGGGCGAGCGCCTCGAGCCACGCCTGGTAATGGAGCGGCATGGAGTCCGCGATCGTCCCGTCGCAATCAAAGAGGTAGGCGACAAACGAGCCTGAGGGGAATACGAGTCCTGGCATGGGCCGCACCTCGTAGCACATCGGCAGGCCTGCCGCCGGTGCACCGGCCATCCCGGAGAGCTCGCGGCTCAAAACCTCATGCTTCGCTTTGCCCGCGGGCGAAGACCGTCTCGGGCTTTGCGTGATCAAGAGCGGCAATCATCTCTATCGTATTCGCATTGCCGTGAGCTCGGCGCCGAGCCAGCCGAAAACGAGCCTCGCCGGGCGAGTCGCCGGGCTCCCGCTCACCCCGCCTCTCCCGCTGATTCCTCGAAGACGCCCCGATACACCTCGTCGAGCGGAAGACGGCACCCGATCGACGACAGCTCCGCGACGCCGCTCTCCCGCACGTCATGGAGCGTCCAGGTGCCATCGTCATTGCGGCGCAACACCTCGACGCGCCTCCTCTGGTACGAGACGAGCACGTACTCGCGCAGCGAGGGGACGGCCTGGTAATGAGCGAACTTATCGCCACGGTCGTAGGCCTCGGTGTTCGGCGATAACACTTCCACAAGCACGACTGGGTTCAGAATGCTGTTCTCGTCCTGAGGATCGCGCTCCAGCCCCCCGCACACCACGCTGACGTCCGGGTACGTCGCGAGCCCCGTCGCCGGGATACGCACCCGTACATCGGAGTTGTACACACGGCAGCGTCGCTCGAGCAGCTGGCTGCGGAGCACGCTGGCCACGTTGACCGCCATGAGCCCATGCTCCGGCGTGCCCCCGGCCATCGCGAAGATCTCGCCGTTCACATGTTCGTGCTTCGCCTCGCTCGCCTGCTCGCGGGCGAGGTACTCGGCGAACGTGAACGTCAGCTTTCGCGCGGGCTCGGCCATGGTCGACCTCCTTCCTCGTAATCTAACGCGCTGTCACGCGGCGCGCGAGCCGCCCTTCCCGCCGGCTCGGACGTCGATGCGCCAGCGACAGCGGAGGGAGCGGCCGCCTTCACCACCTGTCCTCGACCGCCTCCACCCGCACCTCGCACGCGCCATCCCCCCTGAGTGGCGACTTCGTCTCTTGCACGCGAAACCGCGTCCCCATCTTGAACAGCCCACCGTACGTCTCGGCGTCGATCGGCCGCACCGTCCCGAAATCGACGCGGTGCAGGAGCTGCATGATGGCCAGCGCCGTCCCCTGTTGAAACAGGAGCCGCCCCCGCGCCGTGGACCCGTGCTTCATGGCGTAATACGCGCTCTCGTGCGTGATCGGCGCCCGCAGCACGAGCGCCCGGCCCGGCTGGAACTCCGGCGCGGAGAGCGCCCCCCAGCCGAGCGCGCGGGTGAGCCCTAGCAGCTGCTCCAGGCGCTCGTGCTGATCCCTGCCCACCGGGCCGCACGCCGCCTCGAACGACGAGGACGAGAGCATCCCCCCGAGCAGGTGGAACGCGCCCGTCTGCGCCGCCTCCCGCACGAGCGCCTCGAACACAGGGACCAGCTCGGGAGTCCGCCGCTCGATGAGGTGCACCGTGTCGAAGGTCTTCTGATCGATGTACCCCACCGGCAAGAGCGCCAGGTTCACCCCGTACGCCGAGATGAGCCCGCGCTCGTCGGACCGCAGCGCCCCGAGCTCCTCGAGCGTCGCGCCCTCGACGCGCTGCGCCCGCGAGAGCGGCCCGCCGTCCGTCTCCCAGCGCACCCGCGCCGCCTCGATCTGCTTGCGCGTCAGCGCCTCGCCGAAGCGCGGCCGCTCCGACCGCCGCGTCAGCAGGAAGGTGCAGGTCGCGTCGCCCCGCGCGACGCACGTCACCTCGTCGGCGTCGAGCCGCCCCCAGTCGGACGGGAACGCGAGGCTCGCCGCGGCCGCGCAGTAGCCCGAGGCGAACGCGTCCACCGCCAGCCGGTTCTGGATCCGACCGCCGTACTTCGCGAGGAAGCTCGTCCCGTGGAAGAGCGAGGCCGCGTGCACCGCGCCGCCCTCCGCGCTCACCTCGAACCGCAGACGCCCGTGCCCCATCGCGGCGAACAGCTCGCCCGCGAGCTCGAGCTTCTCCCGCGGCGACGCTCCGTGGCGGTCCTCGTACAGCGGCCCGAGCAGCGCGTGCGCCGCCTCGAACGCCGCCTGCCGGCGCACGCCGCGGCTCTCCCCGCCGAGCGCGTCGAAGATCGTCTGCTCCAGGAAGAGCGCGAAGTGGTGGGAGTGCGCGACAACCAGCTGATCGGCCACGTGGAGCAGCCCGTGCGGGACGATCGGGCCGACCAGATCGCCGAGCGGGCCGTCGATGCGGCCCCGCAGGCCGTGCCGGAGCGCCGTCACAAGAGCCTCCGCAGCGCGGCGCGCTCCAGGCCGAGGATGTCCGCGACCGCCGTCTCGACGAGCACCATCGCCTCCGCGCCGAGCCCGTCGGGGTGCTCGAGCGCGAGCGGCGTCAGCCCGGCGCGCAGGGCGAGCCGGAGCCGCGCCACGTGAGGCTCCGGCGCGCGCGCCTCGAGCAGCGCGAGCAGCCGCTGGATCCGCGCGGCCTCGGCCGACGGCGGATCGACGGGCGGCGGCGTCCCGCCCGTCCGGCGCGACGGGATGCTGGACGAGCCCCTCGGCGGCGCCGAGCGCGCGACGCCCCGCACGAGATCGTCCACCGTGTCCGCGCTGAGCGGCTCCTCGAAGAGCCCCGACGGGTCGCTCAGCATCTCCTCGGGCGGCTCCTCGAGCGGCAGCTCGGGCGCGAGCGTCGCGGCGAGCTGCTGCGCCACGAGCCGCGCCATGCCGAGCGGCATCGTGCCGTCGAACAGGCTCGCGACGACGCACGCGCGGACGCGGCGCAGGAGGACGGTCCGGCCGCTCAGCTCCAGCGTGACCACGGGGTCCGGGAGCTCCTCCGCGCGGCCCTGCGAGCGCGGCGGCTTGCTCGACGACCGCGCGCCGCGGCTGCGGGCGGGGCGGATCGAGCCCTCGCGCTCCGGGACGAGCCGCTGCGCGGCGAGCTGGCTCCCGAGGTACGCGTCGCGCAGCCCCGCGGCCACGTCGCTCGGGGAGAGGGCCGCGCCCTCGCGGACGAACACGGCGTGGACGCGCGCGTCGCCGAGGTGGAACACGACGATGGCGTCGAGGCCGCCGACGCCGTAGCCGATGCCGTCGAGCGCGATCGGCGCGAGCGGGTCGTCGTCGTCCAGCGCGCCCGCGCCGGCCGCGGCGCCACGACCGAACGAGGGCTCGCCGTGCTCCGCGCTCACCCGATGACCCCGACAGCGGCGTCGATCGCGTGCCGGCACGCGATCCGGACGGCGTGCGCCTCGCGCGGCGTGAGCGGGCCCGGGCGCATCAGGCCGACGATGTACGCGGCGGAGCGCACCTGGAACCCGATGAGCTGGAAGAACGGCCCGTCGCCGACGCAGAGCTCGAAGCGCTGCGACGGGGCGCCGGGCAGCGCCGCGACGAGCGAGCCGATCGCCGACGCGATGAGGCCCGAGGCGGCGAGCCTCGCCTCCGTGTCGCGGATCGCGCCGGCGAACGGGAGCCCGGCCGCGTCCGCGAGGAACACGTCCGTGGCGCCCGTCGCCTCGGCGATCCACTCGATCACCCGCTCGCAGCGCGCGACCGGCCCGCCCGCGGCGGCGAGGTCCGGGAAGCGCGGCGCGCGGCCCGACGAGAGCGCCTCGATGGCGCCGTCGAGCCGCTCCTCGAGGGGCTCGCGCGCCGCCGCGAACGAGGGCGGCGAGCCCAGGGGCCGCAGGTCGAGCGGCCCGCCGCGCCGCGAGTCGACGTCGTCGGCCGACGAGGGCAGCGCGCCCCGGAGCCCGAGCTCGCCGCCCGCGCCCGCGCTCGAGAGGGGGCTCGACAGGGGCAGGAGGTCGCTCGAGGGCGCGAGCTCCTCGAACGACGGCGAGAGCGGCGACGAGGACATCGGCTCCGGCTCCGCCCGCGAGGACGGCGGCCGGGACTCGAACGACACGAGCGGCTCGGCCGCGGGCGCGACCGACGCCGCCCGCGGCCTCCGCGACCTCGACCGCTTGACCAGCGCCGCCGCGGTGACGACGGCGCCGTCGACATCAAAGGAGGAGCGAGATCGGGCCATCGTCATCGTCCGGCGAGGTGGGGTCCAGGCGAACCAGCACGTCGTTCGCGAGCTGATCGAAGACGCGCGCGAGCGGCGGAGGGCGCTTCTGCATGAGCAGGAGCGGCGCCCCGCGGAGAGACGCCTCGAGGAACGCCTCGTCGCGCGGGATGACCGTGTCGAGGATGATCCCGTCGGGGAACTTCGTCCAGAGCGTCTCGGCGACGTCGAGCGACGCGGACGCCTGCCGGTCGAACATCGACAGCACCATGCCGAGCAGCGACAGGTGCGGGTTCTTCTCGGCGCGGACGCGGTCGATCACCGCGAGCAGCTGGCCGACCGATCGGAGCGCGAGCGGCTCGGCCTGGAGCGGCAGGAGCGCGTGCGTCGCCACCTCGAGCGCCCGCGTCGTGACCTTGCCGAGCCCCGCGGGGCAATCGACGACCACGATGTCGAAGTCCGGCGAGAGCCGCGCGAGCACGCTCGGGAGCACGGGCCCGCGGGCGAGCGCGTCCTCGAAGCCCGCGACGGTCGTGGGATCGACCCGGCCGACGGTGAGCACCTGGAGCTCTGGCTCGCGCGTCCGGAGCAGCACCGACTCGAGCCGCTCGGCGCCCGTGAGCAGCTCCGCGACGCCCGGCCGCGCGCGGTCGGCGAGGCCCAGCGACAGCCCGAGGCTCCCCTGCGCGTCGAGCTCCAGGATCAACGCGCGGTTGCCCGCGCGCCCGAGGGCGAGCCCGAGGTTGAGGGAAATCGTGGTCTTTCCGACGCCGCCCTTCTGGCTCGCGACCGCGATGACGTGCATGGACTCCCTGACGGCGCGCTGTCATGGCGCCCGGGGCCATCCTACCAGGACGGGTGCTGCTGAGAACTAGTCCCGTCCCTGACGAGCGCGAACTAGAGCAGCGAGATCCGCTTCATCAGCGTGCCGCACAGATCGCTCTGGGGGTTGCGCTCGCGCTCGATCTTGAGGCCGGCGCGGAAGATCTTGTCGGCGCTCTCGACGTTGCCGAGCACGACGTGGCAGAGCCCGAGCAGCTCGTGGTCGCCGGGATCGCCGTGGATCGACACGAGCTCGGTCAGCGCGGGGACCGCGGCGCGGTGGGCGTCGATCATCGCCTCGGTCGGCGTCGACGGGACGCCCTTGGCGAGGATCATGAGCCGCAGCACCTGGCGCTGATCCTCGGGGCGCTGCTTGAGGAACTCCGGCTTCTGGAAGAGGTCGCGGTATCCCTTGTAGGCCGCGTCGAGGTCGCCACCGCGCGCGAGGGCGACGATGGTCTTGACCGCCTGGACGAGCGTCTCATTCGGCATGACGAGACGATACACGGCCCCGCGCCCCGCGGCGAGACCGCCGCTGCACCGCCGTGACGTGTCGCCGAGGACCCGAGGAGCCAAGGAGGCGCGCGGACGTCGCGCGACGTCGCGCGCTTCCGTCACCGTCGTTTGCGCGCGCTGCGCGGCGGTGCGGCGCTTGCGGCGCCGCTGTGCGGCGTGGTAGTCGCGTTCAGCTCGGTTGCTCATGCGCTGGCTGTCCTTCCTCTGTTGCCTCTCGGCGGCCGCCCTCGCCGCGCCTCCGGCGCTCGGGCAGCCTGAGGCGCGGCCCGAAGCGCCCGTGGCGCCGCAGATCCTCGAGCACGTGGATCCGGAGTACCCGCCCGAGCGGCTCGCGGAGGGCATCGACACGACGGTCACGCTGTTCGTCACGGTCGAGAAGGACGGCACGGTCAGCGACGCGGTCGTGGCCGAGTCCGGGGGCGCGGCGTTCGATGACGCGGCCATGAAGGCCGTGCGGCGGTGGCGTTTCTCGCCGGCGATGCGCGGCGGCGCGCCGCTGCGGGCGCGGATCCGGGTGCCGTTCCACTTCGCGCCCGGCCCCCACGAGCAGGAGCCCGCGCCGGCGCCGGCCGAGGCGCCGGAGGCGGCGGATCACCCGGCGGCGCCCCCGCCGCCCCGGCCGGCGGCGCCGAAGCCGGTGGAGTTCGCCGGGGGCGTCGCGGGCCCGCACGCGGTGGCCGAGCCCGGCAAGCCGATCGAGATCCACGTGCAGGGCCGCCCGAACCCGCCGCGCCGCGCCGCGAGCGACTTCCGGATCGGCCGCGCGGCGCTCGCCGCCGCGCCGCACACCACCGCCGCGGATCTGCTCCGCACGGCGCCCGGCGTCCACGTCGCGCACCCCGAGGGCGAGGCGGTCGCGCAGCGCATCTTCCTCCGCGGCTTCGACGCGGAGCACGGCCAGGACGTCGAGCTCCGGGTCGGGCCGATCCCGCTGAACCAGCGCTCGCACGTGCACGGCCAGGGCTACGCGGACCTCGGCGTGATCATCCCGGAGGTGGTGCGGTCGCTCCGCGTCGTCGAGGGCGTCTACGACCCGCAGCAGGGCGACTTCGCGGTCGCGGGCAGCGCGTATTTCGACCTCGGCGTCGAGGAGCGCGGGCTCCAGCTCAAGGGCGCGCTCGGCTCGTTCGGCACGCGGCGGCTGCTCGCGATCTGGGCGCCCGAGGCGCAGTCGGAGGACACGTTCGGGGCCGCCGTGGTGCGCGCGACCGACGGCTTCGGCGACGGCACGCGCGGGGCGATCTCCGGGGGCGCCGTCGGCCAGTACCGCGTGCCGCTGCCGGACGAGTACTCGGCGCTGCTGCACGTCGCGGCCCACGGCGGCCGCGCGAACCTCGCGGGCGTGCTCCGGCGCGACGACATCGAGGCGGGGCGCGTCGGCTTCCACGACGCCTACCCGGATCTCGCGGCCCGCGCGCAGTCGGCCGCGTCGACCCGGCTACAGCTCGCGCTGGGCGTCGAGCGATCGGACGACGACGGCTCGCAGAAGAGCGCCTGGCTCTGGGCGGCGACGTCCGGGTACCGGAGCCGGATGAACTTCACCGGCTACACGCAGCGCTCGCGCCGGCGGCCCGAGTGGGTCGGCAGGGGCGACCTCGTCGAGCAGTCGAACCAGGACGCCGCGATCGGCGGCGGCCTGGCCTACCGCACGCCGCGGATCCCGATCGCGCCCTGGCTCACCGGGCAGATCGCCGTCGGCGCCGAGGTGCAGACGAGCGGCGTCGATCAGGCGCAGAACCTCCTCCAGCCGCCGCAGAACGAGACGTGGGATCAGCGCGTCGACGCGTCGATCCAGGTGACCGGGGTCGGCGCCCACGCCGACGCGCTGCTCGAGCTGTCGCGCCACGCGCGCCTCCGCGGCGGCCTGCGCGCCGACCTGCTCGTCTTCGACGTGGACGATCGCATCGGCAACTTCATCCCGGCGGCGCAGAAGGAGACGCACATCGAGGGGTTCCGTCGCACGGCGGCGGGCCTGGCCGCCGGGCCGCGGGTGACGCTGGAGATCGACCCGCTGCCCGCGCTGCGCGTCTCCGCCTCGTACGGGCACGGCTACCGCTCGCCGCAGGCGCGGCTGCTCGAGGACGGGGACAACGCGCCGTTCGCGACCGTGAAGAGCTACGAGGCGGGCGCCACGCTGCGCCCCGGCGGCGGCCTCAGCGTGACCGCGGCCGCCTACGAGACGCGCCTCTCCTACGACCTCGCGTTCGACGCGGCGGAGGGCGCGCTCGTGCGCATCGGCCGGACGACCCGCCGCGGGCTCGTCGCCTACCTGCAGGCCGCGCCGAGCCCCGCGCTCACGGCGGGCGTGAGCGCGACGTTCGTCCACGCCACGCTGGACGAGCCGCCCCCGCCAACGCCCGAGAACCCGTCGCCGCCGTACGTGAAGGGGCAGCAGCTCCCGTTCGTGCCGCCCGTCGTTGTGCGCGCCGACCTCGCGCTGAAGCGGCCGCTCTTCACGATCGCCGGCGCGCCCGTCGAGGGGCGGCTCGGCTACGGCGCGACGTTCCTCTCGCCGCGCCCGCTGCCGTACGCGCAGACCGCCGCGCCGGTCTTCGTGGTGGACGCGTCCCTCTCGCTCCGGCGGAGCCTGCGCGTCGGCCGAGACGCCGCGCAGGGCGGCCCCTGGATCGAGGTCGGGGTCGAGGCGCAGAACCTGCTCGACGCCGAGTACGCCGACGCCGAGTACTCGTTCAAGTCGACTTGGCCGGGCGCCGCGGGCGCGTCGCGGCCGTCGATCCCCTCGGAGCTGCCGGCCCGGCACATCAGCGCCGGGTCGCCGCGCTCCCTCCTCGCGAACGTGACGCTCTCGCTATGAACGCCCCGAACCTCGCCCCGGCCGCGCGCCGCCTCCTCGCCGCCGTCCTCCTCGGGTCGACCGCGTCCTCCGTGATCGCCTGCGCCGGCACCGGCCAGCCCGAGGTCACGTACGCCGCGCACGCCGAGGCCGACGTCCCCGGGGAGATCGCCGCGGGCGCGTGGACGATCGCGCTCGACGAGGCGACGGTCGCCTTCGGCCCCGCCTACTTCTGCGCCGCGGACTCCGGCGCGTCGACGCTCTGCGAGACCGCGATCGCCGAGCTGACCACGATCACGCGCGTGAACCTGCTCGACCCCGCGCCGCAGCCGCTCGGCCAGGTGCACGGCTTCGAGGGCGAGATCCGGAGCGTGTCGTTCAACTACGGCATCCACTGGTTCTCGACGGAGTCGTCGCCCGCGCCGGCGCCGGAGGCTCCCGGCGTCAGCTCCGTCCACCTGCGCGGGCGCGCGACGCGGGGCGCGGAGGCGCTCGACTTCGAGGCCGACGTCGACGTCGTGCCGCAGCGCCAGGGGCTGCTCGCGGTCCCGAGCCTCGCGGTCGCCGCGAACGTCGGCGCGGCGCCGGTCCGCCTCGCGGTCCGCTTCGACGTCGTGGACGAGTGGCTCGCGAGCGTCGATTTCGACGCCCTGGCCGAGGGAGGCGCGACCAGCGTGGCCATCGCGCCGGGGTCGCCCGCGCACCAGCGGCTGCGCTACGACATGATCGCGGTGCACCGGCCGCAGTTCCTCTGGTCGGCGCCGCCATGAGGCGGTCTCGGTGAGCCCCCGTCCGGCCCGCGCGATGGCCGCAGCGCGGCGGCGGCCTGGCCGGAGCCCCGCCTGCCGGTGGCGAGCGCGCTGGCTCGTGGCGCTCGCGCTCGCGGCGCAGCTGTGCGGCCTGACGCACGCGTTGCTCGTCCGGCACGCCCGCTGCGAGCACGGCGAGCTCGTCCACGCCGCGACGGTCGCCGTCGCCGCGTCGGCGCTGCACGCCGAGCGCCGTCCTCCCGGCGACCAGCCCGGCGCGCCCGGGGCGCGGCCCGGCGGGGGAGACGACCTGTGCGACGCGCTCGCGCCGCGCCACGAGGGCGACGAGCACTGCGACGCGTTCGCGCTGCGCGGCCAGCTCGGCGCGCCCGTGCACCGCGTGGCGGACGCCACGCTGCTCGAGGTCGTCCGCCTCGCCTCGATCCGGCCCTCGCCCGAGGTCCGGCCCATCCCCTTGCTGATCCTGGCGCCGAAGAGCTCCCCGCCGGCGGTCTGAGCATCTCACGAGGCCAGAGGGTGATGCGGGCGCTGGGCGCGCGAGGAGCGCGGGCCTGCGCTCGCCGGGCGCGCCCGTGCGCGCTCGTCGGGACTTCGAGACGACTCAGGAGCTTGATCATGCAGAGACTGAACGTGACAGGGTTCATGGTGACGGCGTGCGCGCTCGCGCTCGGGCTCGTTGCCGGGTGCGGCGATGACAGCGGCGCGACGTCCGAGACCGGCGCCGTGCAGATCTTCGTGGAGCCGGAGGACACAATCCCCGAGGGCCTCGAGCCGGGCACGGGGGAGGAGAACATCGCGGACGGCTGGAAGGTCACGTACGAGCGGTTCCTCGTGACGATCGGCAACGTGCGCGCGGCGCGCTCCAATGCCAAGGAGACGCTGGCTGATGAATCGGTGTTCGTGCTCGACCTCAAGAACGCCCCGGCGACGAGGTACGTGATCGCGGAGTTCCAGGGCGTGAGCGCGGTGCGCTGGGACCGCTTCGGGTTCGACCTCCCGAACGCGAAGGCGGGGGTGAAGACGCTGCCGCCCACCACGGCGGCCGACGTCGATCTCATGGTCGAGGGCGGCTACTCGCTGTTCTTCGAGGGCTTCATCGAGAAGGAGGGCGGCGAGTCGTGCCCGCCGCCCGGCGGCGCGTGCGTCCCCGCGGATCGGGTGCGCTTCAGCTGGGGCCTCTCGGCCGGGACGTCGTTCGACGATTGCGCGACCGAGGACGGGCTCAACGGGTTCAGCGTGCCGACCAGCGGCACGGTCGCGGTGAAGCCGACCATTCACGGCGACCACTGGTTCTTCGACAACATCACCGCGGGCGTGGAGCTGACCAAGCGTTACGCGCAGTACATCGCGGACAGCGATCTCGACGCCGACGGCGAGACGACGATCGACGAGCTCAAGCGGGTGAACGCCGCCGACGTGTTCGGCGACGAGTACAACCTCGCCGGCGCGCCCGGCGGCCCGATCGAGACGGCGTACGACTACGTGGTCGCGCAGGCGCGCACGCTCGGCGACTTCCAGGGCGACGGCGAGTGCCCGAGGCGCGTGGTGCTGCCGTGATCGGGTGAAGGCGGCGGGCCGCGCCGCCCCACGACGCTCACGGCGCTATGCCGGGCCGATCTGACAGTCGCTCGTACACCCGTCTCCATCCGCCGTGTTGCCGTCGTCGCATTGCTCCCGCGGCGGCTCCGCCACACCGTCTCCGCACACCGCGCCCGCGCTCCCCGCTGCGCGGAGCTGGCAGTCGCTCGAGCAGGCGTCTCCGTCAGCCGAGTTGCCGTCGTCGCACTGCTCCCACTCAGGGTCCACAACGCCGTCTCCGCACACCGCGCCGGCGCTCGCCCCGCCCGCGCCCGCTGCGCGGAGCTGGCAGTCGCTCGAGCAGGCGTCTCCGTCAGCCGTGTTGCCGTCGTCGCACTGCTCCCACTCAGGGTCCACAACGCCGTCTCCGCACACCGCGCCGGCGCTCGCCCCGCCCGCGCCCGCTGCGCGGAGCTGGCAGTCGCTCGAGCAGGCGTCTCCGTCAGCCGTGTTGCCGTCGTCGCACTGCTCCCACTCCGGGTCCACAATGCCGTCTCCGCACACCGCGCCGGCGCTCGCCCCGCCCACGGCGCTCGCCCCGCCCACGGCGCTCGACCCGCCAACGGCGCTACCTCCGGTCGTGCAGTCCGTCGAGGAGGAACAACATTCGACACACGCCCCCGTGCCCGTGCTCTCCTCTGGCGAGTCGACCCCTTCGATGAAGCGCACCTCGCACGCGGCCTGCATCAAGAACAGCCCTGCGACGGCGAGCAGCGGACGGCGCGAAAGAAGATGATGACGCATGACTCTCCCTCTCGAAGCGAAGCCGGGATGTGCCTCGCTCTGGTAAGTGGGCGCGAGCTCCTCTCCGTGGCTCACCAAAATCAACGATCCATAAGGATCCGGCGACTCAGAAGCTCACCCGCAGGCCGAGGCTCGGGAGCAGCGCCGGGCGCCCCGTGCGGCCCACCTCCACACCGGCGATGGTGAAGACAGGCGCTCTTGCGAGCACGAAGACGTCGAGCGCCGCGTGGACGGCGAGGTACGGTAAGACGCGGACGCCGACGCCGCCCCCTGCGGAGACGCCGGCAGTGAGCCAGCTCTGACGCCGGTCGCGGTAAGGAGGGTTCGCCCGGCCGGCGACCGTCACATGGTAGACGCCCGCGCCGAGCGAGATCACCGGATGGATCCGCCACGCCTCGGGGCCTGCGGCGTACGCCAGGCCGAGCATGGCCGCGGTCTGCCGCAGCGCCACGCGCCCGCCGGGAGCGTCGAGGTTCCTGGCCACGACGGCCGGCACGAGGGTCCCGCGCAGCGAGACGCTCGCCGTCAGATCGCGCCCGACGCGGAAGTAGGGCCCGGGGACGACACCGACGTCGCCGGCGAGCGCCGCGAGCCCCGCCTCGACGCTCAGCCGGCGCTCGTCGGACGTGGGGGCCCGGGGCGCGGCGCTCCCGGGGTCGGGTCGCCCGGGCGCGGACGGCCCGCGCGCCGCCCGGGATCCGCCCGCGGGCGCGACCGGCCCGCGCGCCGCCGCCCGGGATCCGCCCGCGGGTGCGGCTGGCCCGCTCGCCGCCGTGGCTCGATCCGCGGACGCGACCGCCGCTCGCGGCTGCAGAAGCGCCGCGTCGAGCGCGGTGGCCTCCTCGCGCCCCGCCGGCGCGGCCGCATCGGCGATCCATCGCGCCACCCGCTCGGGCAGCTCGCGCCGTTGCTCGCCGCTCAGCTCGAGCAGGCTGGCCCGGAGCAGCTCCGCCGACCGCACGGCGAGATCGCTCGCCGCGTTGCTGGCGCCGGGGACGCCGAGCTCCACGCGGCGGACCAGCGTCTCCTTCGTCGCATGATCCGCGATCCACGCGTCGGCGACGGCCCCTCCGTCGGTCTCGAGGATGGCGATGGCCGCGAACGCGCCGCCCGCGCCCTCGATCTGCGCGCGCCCGTCGACGCCCGGCGCGCCCTCCAGGGAGCGGACCGAGAAGCCCACGGCGCGCAGCTCGCCCTCGAGCCGCACCGTGGCCTCCTCGACAACCTTCCCGGCGTGCGGCGCGCGCACCACGATCACGCCGATCGCCTCGGCGGCGCTCGCCTCCCGGGACACGGAGAGCGCGGCGCACAGCGCAAGGGCAGGACCGAACCCGCTGCGCCTCATGGGCGGCGGAGGATCTCCGCCGCGGCGGCCGCGAACGCCCCGTGGGGGTGGCGCGCGAGGTACTGCTCGGCGATCGGCCGGGCCGCGCCGTCGCCCTGGGAGGCGCGCAGCACGATCATCTTCCGCCCGAGCGCCTCGGCGGCCAGCGAGCCGGCCGGCGACTCGGCGAGGTACCGATCGTACCAGTCGATGGCCGCCGCGGGCGAGCCCGCCTCCGCCATGCGACCGAGGAGGAACGCGGCCGAGCGCGCCTCGGGCGAGCCTGGGAAGCGCGAGCGCTCGGCGAGCAGCGCGCGCCGCGCGAGGTCGTTCCGCCCCGTGTAGCGCGCGGCGTCGGCCAGCGCGGCGATCTCGGGGAGCGGGCTCGCGGCGATCGTCGCGTCGATGCCCCGCGCCTCCGCCACCGCGATCGCCCCGGCGAAGTCGCCGCGGGCGACATGCTCGCTGCAGCTCCCCGAGGCGGGCGCGGGCGCCGCGGGCGCAGGGACCGCAGCCGAAGCTGGCGCGAGCGCCGCCATCGGATCGGTCGTGACCGGTGCTCCCGCCGCGGCCGGTGCTCCCGCCGCGGCCGGCGCTCCCGCACTGGCCGTTGCTCCCGCTGCGGCCATTGCTCCCGCTGCGGCCATTGCTCCCGCCGCGGCTGCCCCGCCCGTCTCTTCCGGCGCCCCGGCGTCCTCCAGCATGCCCATCTCGGCCGGCGCCCCGGCGTCCTCCAGCACGTCGGTGCTCGCCGGCGCGCCGGCTTCGTGCAGCGCGCCGCCTCCTGGCGCGCGCGCGCCGGCGGCGCTCAGGTCCGCGATCGTGAGCTCGCCGCGGACCACGTCCGCGACCAGGCGCTGGCCGCCCTGGAGCGCGACGCCACCCGCGACGAGCGGGCCGCGGACCACGACCGAGCCGCTCTGCATCGTCAGCTCGAGCCGCTCGCGCTCCCAGCTCAGGTCGAACTCCGTGCCCGTCACCCTGACGGTGAACGGCCCTGCCGCCGCGACCCACTCGGCCTTGGCCAGGTGCGCGACCCGGAAGTGCGCGGCGCCGCCCTCGATGTGGATCTGCGCGCCGCGCGCCGTCACGGCGGCGATGCGCCCGCGCGCCCCCGGCGCGAAGCGGACGGTCGTCCCCTCGCTGAAGCGCGCCGTCGCCCCGCTGGTCCCCCCGCGCACGTAGGTGTCCGCGAGCGCCGCGCCCTCGGCGCGGTCTCCCGGCGCGACGCCGTCGACCTGGTACGACAGGCGCGCCGCCGGCCGCAGCGCCCAGAGGCCCAGAATCACGAGCAGCGGCGCCAGCGCCGCCGGCAGGAGCCAGCGCCGCCGCGGCGCGAGCGGCAGCACGGGGCGCTCGACCTCGTCGATCAGCCGCGCGCGGCCACGAGCGAGCGCGCGGTCCGCCGGCGAGGCCGCCCCCGCCTCGCGCGCCAGCGCCGCGAGCCGCCGCAGGGCGACCTCCGGGGGAACCCCGGGCTTCGGATCAGCCATCGCTCGCCTCCTCCGCGGGCTCGACGTACGCCGCGAGGAGCGGATCCCGCTCGGCCATCGCGTGGACGCGCGCGGTCACCTTGGCCAGGTGGCGCTTGGCGGTGGCCAGGGACATCCCGCTCGCCTGCGCGGTCTCCGCGAGCTCCAGCCCCTCGATGTGGCGCAGCACGAAGAGGAGCCGCGCCCTGTCGTCCAGCCTGTCGAGCAGCGCGTAGAGCCGCGCGACCGCCTCGCGCGCGCCCTCGTCGACGCCCTCGGCCGGCTCGTCCGGCAGCGCGCCGCTGTCGGTGAGCGAGAACCAGCGCCGGAGCCGCCGGCGCCGCAGCGCCGACCGCGCGACGCGCACGGCGATGCCGAGGAGGAACGGCCGCAGCGCCGCGGGATCCCGCAGGTTCTTCACCTCCCGGAAGAACTGCAGGAACGTCTCCTGGGCGTGATCCTCGACGTCGCCGCCCGGCCCGAGCACGCGGCGGAGCAGGCCGTGCACCACGGCGCCGTAGCGGTCCCAGACGGCGCCGGCCGCGCCTGGCTGGCCCTCGGCTGCCGCGCGGGCGAGGCCGGCGTCGTCCAGGCCGGCCAGGGAGCTCGGGCGGACGAGGGTGAGCCGGGGGGCGAGGGCTGCGCTGGGCAAGACCACGGGAACTGGACTAGGTGGTCGCGAGCGGGTCCCGGTGGCTCACAAAAGCGACGGGGGCGAAGCGAACGCCGCGCGCACCTCGCGAAGGGCGATCTGGATCTCTCGACGGGAATGGGACACGCCGCATTGAGGGGGAGGCCGACGCCGGAGCGCGGGCGAGAAGGACCGGCCAGGGATCGCGGCGTCGAAGGGCGGCATCTCCAGCGCGGAGACGAGTGCCGCTCGTCATTTCCTGGAGGCACGTCCACCCGGAGACGAGTGCCACTCGTCTCTTCTTGGAGCCACGTCCACCGGGAGACGAGTGCCACTCGTCTTTTTCTTGGAGCCACGTCCACCCGGAGACGGGTGCCACTCATCTTTTCTTGGAGCCACGTCCACCCGGAGACGGGTGCCACTCATCTTTTCTTGGAGCCACGTCCACCCGGAGACGGGTGCCACTCGTCTCTTCTTGGAGCCACGTCCACCCGGAGACGGGTGCCACTCATCTTTTCTTGGAGCCACGTCCACCCGGAGACGGGTGCCACTCATCTTTTCTTGGAGCCACGTCCACCCGGAGACGGGTGCCACTCATCTTTTCTTGGAGCCACGTCCACCAGAAGACGGGTGCCTCTCGTCTTTTCTTGGAGGAACGAATTTGCGGTGCCGAACCGTCGCATTCTCCGGGATCTTGGGGGCACCAGATCACCGATCGCACCCGTTCGGAAGGCATGGACCCAACCCGGGCCCAGCCGGCAAGCCCTGGGATCGGAGAGTTTGCGCCGGCCGACCCGTCGCCTTGGGTCGCCGTGGTCGCCTCGCTCGACGGCACCATCAGCCGCGCCCTCGCCCTCGGGGATGAAGAAGCGGCCCGGGTGTTGAGAATCAAGCTGGTTAATGCTCTCTCGCTCGGGCTGGCTGATGCCCATCGCAACGGTGAGCGGGCCTCGGTCACGGGCGTGATGATCGGCTCATCGCGTCCCCAGCGTGCCGGGGTGCTCGGACGCGTCGAGGGTTCCCTCGCAGGGCTCGGCGGCTGCGCCGCCCTTGACGCGCCCTGCGCGCCCCGGCGGCCGCCTCGCGCGGGCGATGGGCGGACGGAGTCTCCGGCGGGGACTCCGAGCACCGGATGGGCGGGCGATGACCATCGCGCGCGTGAGCGAACCATCATTCTGCGTGAGCGAAAAACGGCCCCCACCCATCAACTACCGGGAGCGTCAACAGCGGGTCAGGATGCGAGGTCTGGGCCGAGCCGGCGATCGATGCGCTCCCGCAGTCAACGGAACGGGCGGCCCTCAGCCCAGCCGCTCCCGCTCCCACCGCACCTGGGCCGCGATGGAGTCGTCCGCGGCGCGCACGCCCTCGACGAAGAGCTCCGCGTCGGCGGGGTTGTCCAGGTCGAGGCCGAGCCGGAGCAGCAGGGCGCGGTCGCGCTGCGGGACGGATCGGAGGATCTCGGCAGCTGAGAAGGGATAGCGAGCGGGACGCACCCTGCGAGTGTACCAGAGGAGCGGTCGGACGGTGCGACCGAGCGGCTCGGCTCTCGCATGTGCCGCGAGCTCGGTGCGGCGGGCGTCGGGGCGAACATCGATCTCCCCCCGGTCCCCCTCCCCCCGGTCCCCTTCCTCAGACACCGACGTCTCGGTGAAGGCGACCCCGACGGGGAGCCCACCGCTGCCTCCGCCAACGGTGCCGCCGGGGCTGCGGCCGTACCGTGGTGCCGCCGAGGGCTGGTGCCGCGGAGGGCCAGAGCCGCCGTGTGGTGCACGGAGCTCGGCGGGCGCGCCGAGGGGTCGCACGAGGTGAGAGATTCTGCGCTCGATGCCCGAGCATGCGCCTTCCCGGGCGTCAGCGGCTCCGCACGCGCAGGCCACCGTCAGGCGCCGTGCTCGCGGGCGGCGTGGCTGCGCGAGCGATGTCATGGCGCGCCACGCGCGTCGCCGTCACAGCGCGCGGTCACCGCTGTCTGCGCGCGGCGCCGCGCTCGGTCGGGCCTGCAGCCGACAGGCGCAGCCCGGGGCGCGTGGCCGATAGCGCCCTCTCGCGGCGGCGTGGGCGGGCAGCGGGCGCCAGTAGGCCGACACGCGCTGGAGCCGCGCAGGTCGCTGCGCGCTGGCGCACGCTCTGGACGGTACGACCCACGTCCGTGGCGGTGTCCTCGTCTAGATTCCGTTTGACGCCGATCCTGTGATGAGAAGAATGGCCCGCGTCGCCACGCTGCCCGCGTGTTTCGGACGGCCGTGAGGGAGACGATGAGGACGACAGACCGGCAGATCTCAGCGTCGGCAGTGTTCGCTCTCCTGCTCAGTGTCGTCGTTCCGACGCAGGCAGACGCATCCGAGCTGAGCGCCGGAATCAGCTTCGGGGGGATCCAGGCCGGCACCGTGACGCGCCTGGCGGTGAGTCCGCACGCGGGAATATCATGGCGCATCAACGGCGACATCATTTTAAACGTTCACGATCTGCTCAGCGTTATTCCCCCAGTCCAGATAGGTGTCGGTGAGCATCGCGTCCCGCGTCCGATCGGTGAAGACCGCGGCCCCATGATCGGCGGCGTTCACCGTTCACCGCCGGTCCCCACGCCGATCTGGGCCACGCTCGCCTCCGCGGCGTAGACGTTACGCCCGCCGAAAAGTCGAAGGCCCGAGGGCTGCCACCCTCGGGCCTTCTGGAGCTCCGCGTTGCCGGAGTCCCCCACCTTCATCACAAGCCGGGCTCCAGGTCCAGAAAGCGGCGTCATGGAGCCCGTTGCCTTCGTCCGCCTACCGCCTCGCCCACTGCGCCCGCTGCCGCGTCCAGCTTCGCCTCTGCCGTCGCTGCGATCGCGGCCAGCGCCTCTGCCCCGACTGCCGCCCGCTCCAGCGTCGTGAGTCGCTCCGCCGCGCCGGCGCGGCCTACCAGACGCAGCTTCGCGCTCGCCGCCTCCATGCCGCTCGCCAGGCCCGGTATCGGGACCGGCAGCGGGACAAGTTCTCCGCGCAGAAAGTGACGCATCACAGGGTGACACAAGCCGCGGCCGCGTCGATGTCCCAGCTCGCGCCGGAGATCACCCCCGGCCGAAAGGACAACAATGACGATTGGATCCGAGATGTCGGCCGCTGCTCGCTCTGCGGAGCGCGGCTTCCGCCCTGGGCCCTGCGCGAGCGGCGCGCTCGGTCAGCTGTTCACCGACGCGCTCCCCGCGTCCCACGAAGCCCTCCGCGGTGACGGGAGGCGGCGGTGATCGCGAAAGAGAAGGAGGCCGAGGTGCTGCGCCTCTACCACGGTGAGAAGTGGCCCGTGGGCACCATTGCCGCTCAGCTCGGGCTGCACCACACCACCGTTCAGCGCGTGCTCGGGCAAGCGGGCGTCGACCCGAAGGTCGTCGCGCCGCGCCCGTCGATGGTCGACCCGTTCGTGCCCTTCATCGTCGAGCAGCTCGGCAAGTATCCCTCGCTGCGCTCGAGTCGCCTCTTCGGCATGCTCAAGGAGCGCGGCTATCCGGGCGGTCCCGATCATCTGCGCCGAGTGATCGGTCGTCTCCGCCCCAAGAAGCCGGCAGAGGCATTCCAGCGGCTGCGCACGCTGCCCGGCGAGCAAGCGCAGGTCGACTGGGCGCACTTCGGCAAGCTGGCTGTCGGCCGGGCGCTGCGCCCGCTCTGGGCGTTCGTCATGGTGCTCAGCTACTCGCGGCGGATCTTCCTGCGCTTCTTCCCCAGCGCAGCGATGCCCTTCTTCGTTCGCGGGCACGTCGAGGCGTTCGCCGACATCGACGGCGTCCCGCGCGTGCTGCTCTACGACAACCTCAAGAGCGCTGTCGTGGAGCGTCACGGCGACGCGATCCGGTTCCACCCCATGCTCCTGGCTCTGTCGGCGCACTACCGCTTCGAGCCGCGCCCCGTCGCCGTCGCTCGCGGCAACGAGAAGGGCCGCGTCGAGCGCGCCATCCGCTACGTCCGCGAGGCATTCTTCGAGGCCCGGACCTATACCGATCTCGACGACCTCAACCGACAAGCGACCGAGTGGACCAGCTCCGCAGCGCTCGATCGCTCCTGGGTCGAGGACCGCGCCCGCACCGTGCGGCAGGCCTTCGACGACGAGAGCCGTGTGCTGCTCGGGCACCCCGACACGCCGTTTCCAGCCCATGAGCGCGTCGAGGTCGAGATCGGAAAGACCCCCTACGCGCGTTTCGATCTCAACGACTATTCTGTTCCCCACGACCGGACGAGCCGCACGCTCGTCGTCCTCGCCGACCTCGAACAGGTGCGCATCGCTGACGGCAACGAGATCGTCGCGACCCATGTCCGCTCGTGGGACCGCGGCCAGCAGATCGAGCAACCCGAGCACATCCAGCGCCTGGTCGACGAGAAGCGCCGCGCCCGCGAGCATCGCGGCCTCGATCGCCTCGCCCGCGCCGCCCGCAGCAGCCAGGCATTCCTGCGCATCCTCGCCGAGCGCGGAGACAACGTCGGCAGCGCCATCGCCCGGCTTCTGCACCTGCTCGACGCCGTCGGCGCCGCCGAGCTCGAAGAGGCGCTCGTCGAGGTGCTCGAGCGCGACACCATTCACGTCGGCGCCGTGCGCCAGGTGATCGACCGCCGGCGCTCCGAGCGCCACCTGCCGCCTCCAGTCTCGATCCCCGTCACGCGCGGCCAGCACGCCGCCCTCGTCGTCACGCCGCATTCGCTCGCCACCTACGACGCCCTGAAGAAGGACCCGACGCCATGACCGATCTAACGCCCACCGAGACCAAGGCCCGCCTGAAAAGCCTCGGCCTGTTTGGTCTGCTGGCCTGCTGGGAGGAGCTCGCCGAAAAGCCCTGGCTTCGCGAGGTGCTCGCCATTGAGGAGCGCGAGCGCCAAAAACGCAGCCTCGATCGCCGCCTCAAAAACTCCCGCGTAGCCGCCTTCAAGCCCATGGCGGACTTCGACTGGTCCTGGCCCAAGAAAATCGACCGCGAGGCCGTCGACGACCTCTTCGCTCCCGGCTTCCTCGCCACCGGCCACAACGCCGTGCTCGTCGGCCCCAACGGCGTCGGCAAGACCATGATCCTCAAGAACGTCGCCCACCAGGCCGTCGTCCGCGGTCACACGGTCCGCTTCTCGACCGCGAGCGACATGCTTGCCGACCTCGCCGCGCAGGAGTCCTCGGCCGCGCTCGCGCGCCGGCTGCACCGCTACACGGTTCCAGCCCTTCTTTGCATCGATGAAGTCGGCTATCTCTCCTACGATGGCCGCTACGCCGACCTGCTATTCGAGGTCGTCACCCGTCGCTACGACGCGCAGAAGCCGATCCTGCTCAGTACGAACAAGGCCTTCTCCGACTGGGGCCAGGTCTTTCCGCACGCCGCCTGCGTCGTTACGCTCGTCGACCGGCTCGTGCACCGGGCCGAGGTGATCGAGATCGAGGCCGAGAGCTACCGGCTCAAGGAAGCCAAGGAGCTGAGTGCCATCCGCACCAAGCAGCGCCGCACCAAAAAGCACTGAGCGGCCTCTTCACCGGTGAACTTCACCGGCGTCGGGTGCGGGTTTCACCGGCACCGGGCGCGGATTTCACCGGTGAACTTCACCGAATCTCCGCGGATTGCCGCGATCATCAACAATAGGTGGAGCCGGCGTCTACAATAGCACCATTGCCGCTCTCGGATATGGTTGGAAGAATGGCAATTTCAGCGCTGGACCACCCGTTGCGATCTACTTCATGCCGGCTTGCGGAAGCACATTGTGTGGGCACGTCGCCGGGATGGGGGTAGGCGCGCATGCGCAGACCAACGCGTACGTTGCAGGACCCCTCGGCGTGTCGGTGAGCGCCAATGTGGACTGGGTCGGCGGGAACAGCCTCGTGCTCCCAGGTTACGTGTCCGTGCTTGTCGTCGTCGGTCCCGTGCTTCGATGGAGTATAAAACGAACGCGAAGTTAATTCTGTTTCCGATTCTGGCTGTCGCCATCTACACGCTGGCGGCCTGCAACTTGACGGTAGGAGACTGCTATCCCATCGAGGAGTGGGTGAAGGGCGAAGGTGCAGGTGGACCGGTCGGGCCGTCCGTTCCTGTCTATACCTCCGTTGCGTCGGGGGACTTCGGGGCGGAGCCGCCGAGCGGGCCGGAGTACGGCAGCGAGCGCAAGCTCCAGTGCAACAAGACGGACGACGAGGACGAGGACGAGGACGAGGACGAGGACGAACGCCCGAGCGACAGCTCGGAGACGCCGACTGCTAGCCCGACGAGCCCGCCAGACCCCTGCCAGCAGAGCGGCGCTCCGACCATGGGGTGCACAGGCAAAATACTGATCGACCCGCGGGCTTTTGATTTTGTTACGATCGTTGCCTACGATGGAACTGGCGTTGCAGGTGGTTGGCAGGAGGCAAAGACCCATCTGGCTTTCGGTCATGATAAAGAGGGCGACTCAACGTGCATGGTTCACATTGGGATGCCACTGCGAAGCGAAGAGTGGGGAACGATCTCGTCGGACAGGGCAGCTAGTATTAGCGCCGATGTGGCGAATTTGTCAGCGGATGACGTGTACAAAAAGGATAGAGGCGCAGATCTCCCACCCGGCATATTCTGCAGGACGTTCAAATCTCGAATGATATCGCGTTTTGAGAGCGATTTCTATAAAGGCATTGGCGCCAGAGTCCAGAATCCATGAAACACAGCATCGACGAACTGCTAGACATTGTCTACCGATACTACCCCCGCGGCGTTGGAATCGCCGATGACGTTGACGAAGAGCTCATCCGCCAGACCGAAGAGCACGCACGGCTCGTGGCCGCGCGGATCCAAGCATCAAAGGACGAGCGATGGCACTCCATGCTGCGTCGCATCGGAGACCGCTTCCCTCGTATGCTCATGAATCGTTCGCTGCATCTCGTCACGGGCGGCTGCGACGGCTGCTATTCCTTCACGATTGACCTACGAAAACCCACCAGTGAGCCACTGTGGTTTCAGATAAGCTTCCTGGCTCCTTACTTCATTGTCCACAGCTCGCGCACGATCGATGTTGTGAAGCAAACGATGGACTTGTTCTCGGTCAAATTTCGAGGCATGAAAATCATTGTTTATCGAAGTCCATTCGATCCAGATTTCGTATCGCGACCGGACGATAGTCTCAAGTTCGTTAACGTCAGGACACGCTACGTTGCCTTCGATTTGTCGCCCGAAGAACAGTCATGCGCGGAGTGGATTTCCCGTGACATCGAAGCGACCTTCGGTTGCGAACGCATGCCGCCGGAGATCGGGACCGTGTTCGTGCCGGATGTGACAGCAGGCGTGCGCCTTCCCGGTGAGGGAAGACTCTACGATTGCTTGTTTTCGGACCAGCATACATGGGTGAAGCCATCGCCGTCTGAAGTGTCGGCCCCCGGTGTAGACATCGACGCGAGCAAGCTTACGGATTCGCTCGTTGCGGTGCTTACGGTGCTAGCGGCGCTCTATCAGATCGCATGGGCACTGATGCCTGAGGTGCAGAGCGGTTCTTCCTACTGGGTGATGACGACGGATGGGATCCTGCGCAGAGAGGAAGTACTGAGAGTGCTTGAAAAAATTCGAGGGCTCATGGATCCGCCGAAGACTCCCCGCGGCATCGCTTCCAGGCGCGAGCTCGAAGCTGCCGTCCGCGAGATCGAAGCGCTGGTCGCCGGGTGGGATGGCGAAGGCGAGCCGCCGGCCGCCATGGTCGCTTGGGCCTCCAGCTTCCTGGCAAGTTGGCCCGTGGACTCGGCCCCCAAAGCCTCTTCGTAGCCGTCGCCGAGATCGGCGCCGTCCTCCCGTGACCGCTGCTATTCGGGAAACCTGAGCGTCTTGTGGGCCTCGCCGCTCTCTCCCACCGTCGTGCTGCCATCGTGGTTCCAGCTGGTGCCGCCCACGCCCGGCTGACCGGTCTCGATGGTCACCCCCTCGAGCGTGAGCTGGTCCTCGTCGAGGTAGGCGATGCCGATCGAGTCGCCGCCGCGCCCCGGGCCGCCGTATCCGCCGAGCCCTCCATTGCCGCCCCGGCCGCCGTAACAGGCGGTGAACTCATCCCCCAGCTTTCCGGCCGGTGCGCCTCGACCGCCTCGGCCGGCGTCCTGGGGTTCCCCTCCGTCGCCGCCACTGCCGCCAAAGTCCGCCGTGATCTTGGTGTCGCGCACGGTCACCCGGGCGTGAAGGGCGAGGACGCCGATGGACGGCTCTCCGTTCGCTCCCCCGCGGCCTCCTCGGCCTCCGCAACCACCGGCCCCTCCCGAGCCTCCTCCTGGGCCTCCCTTGGAGGCCACGCCGCACAGGGCGAGCCCGCCCCGACGACCGCCGCCCCCGCCGCCGCCCTGGCCCGGGGTGCCCCAGGTGCCCTCGCCCCCCGTGTCGCCCTCCCATCCTGTCTCGGTGAGGCGCCCGATGCCGTTGCCCGGTGCGCCCTGTGTTCCCGTAGCCCCCGGACCCCCAGTGGAGCCGACGGAGCAACTGCGGTTGTCCCGCTCGCCGATACCACCGCGCGAGGGCGAGGTGTAGACGGGCTCCCCGTCGCCTCCATCCTCGGCGCTGTCGGGCAGCCCATCCCCTCCCTTGCCGCCAACGCTCGTGAGACCGCTCTCGCACTGGTTCACGACCGCAGGCCCGCCGGCGACGAGGGGCGCCGAGCACGCGTCCCCACCGAACATGCCATCCGGTCCGTCCGGTTGCCTGGCCGACCACCGCTCGCCAGGGCTGCCTGCTATTCCTCCGCGGGTGGAGATCTCGCTCCGCAGGATCTCGACCACCGTGCTCGACTGAACGAGCACGCCGACCGGGCCCGTCGCGCTGACGTAGAGATCGGCGAGCGTCGACACCCCGTCCGCGGCCCCCCTGTCCTCGGGGCCCGCGGGCTCGACGAGCACCAGGGGGCCGAATATCTGCCGGTGAAGCAATGAGGACCGCTTGGGTCGATCGCTGCGGACCCATTCCCGGCAGTCGAAGCCCCCGAGGAGATCCACGCCGGAGGGCAGCCTGATCTGATTCACCAAGAATCCGTCGTTGCAGATGAACACGCGTCCTCGTCCAGCGCGCGCGAGCTCGACGCCGCGCTCGACGGTGAACACCGGCTTCGCCTTCGTGCCGGGGTTTCCGTCGTCGCCCCCACCGTATTCTGCGGCGACGAACACGCCACAGCCGTCGTCGAGGATGTCGGCGGCGACGTGCTCGACGCAGACCGACTCCGGGGGCGGCTCGTTTTCGCACGAGGTGCCTTCACAAGGCGCGCCGGCATCGAGCACGTCGGGCACAGTTCCGCAGCCAGTCGCCCACGGCGACAACAGGAGGACGCAGGTTGCAGCGGTGGTTTTCCTCATGGGCGTGTTCTTGCGTGTGCCGCCAGCACAGGGCGGTTCATCGAGGCGGCTCCAGGTCCGGTGCATCGAACCGGTACCAGAACCGCATAATCCCGTCGTCCGCCCGGCCGAGCCTGCTTCCAGGGGTTGCGTTGCCGCCGGGCCCCCCGATGCCGGCTCGTCCGGGCTCGACCTTCGCAAGCTTCGTGATGGTCACGGAGGCGCCCACGGAGCCGATGCCGAGCGAGTGGCCCCCGAGACCGCCGCCGGCGTCGCCCCCGCGGCCGCCGTGGCCGCCAAAGCCGCCGCGGCATCCTCGCGACGCGTCGATCACAACACCGTGCCCGCCGTGTCCGCCGTCGGCGCCAAAGCCTCCCCACTGGCCCGTTCCGCCAACGCCGCCATTGCCGCCCTTGGCCCCGAGGACGGTGCTGGCATCGACTGTGAGGTCGCTCCCCTGCAACGCCACGATCGCAATGCTCGCGCCGCCGTAGTCGCCCCCCTGGCCCCCGTCGCCCCCGCACCCACCGCTGCCGCCTGATCCGCCGGCCGCACCGCCCTGGGGCCGACCGGCCGGACACGCGTTCACGGGGACGGGCTCGCGCCCCTTGCCGCCCCCGCCCCCGCCCCCGCCCTGACCGGCGCCGCCCTTCGCTCCATCCTTCCCGCGGACGCCGACCCATCCGTACTCGTCCAGGAGGCCAGCGCCATTCGCTCCGGCAGCGCGCTCCGCAGGAGCGCCGTCGGCGCCGTTCTCCCCCTCCTTGCATGCCATGCTGACCGCGCCGGATCCGCCCAGGCCGCGCTCGGCCGGATCCCCGAGTGGTTCCGGCAGCCCTGAAGCTCCGTCGCTGCCCGTCTCGAGGCCTCCATCGCCCCCCTGGCCACCCGTCGACTCGATCCCATCGCCGCACACGGTCACGACCGGAAGCGCGCCCGGCGCCGCATCCGCGGTGCAGGCGTCCGCGCCGTCGTTCCCCACCACGCCGGAGCTCGCGCGAACGCTCGGCGCGTCCTCGCCCGGCTCTCCATCCTTGCCATCGCCCGCGAGGATTTTGCTCTGCCGCACGATCGCCCTGGCCCCGGGGCTCAAGATCATCGCGATCGACGACTTGCCGTCGTCCGCAGACGCATCCGCCGCCTCGACACGCACGCCGAAGACCGTCGACGTCGCGTGCTCCTTGTCATCCGCGATCACCCTCAGCGGGATACCCACCTGCGGAGCGATGATCGTCGGGTGATTCGGTCCGCCGAACGACCCGTCATACGACCAATCACCGCCGTCACACAGGCGCCCGCCCCAGAGGTCGACCCCCGAGGGCAGCGTGATCTTCTCCTCGAACACCCCGCCGCACGCGTACACGCGCCGGGTCGCTGCCTCTCCATGGCCTCGCCCGTACGCGGCGAGCCCGATCGCGTGCTGGAGCGTCTTGACCGGCGCTCCCTTCGTTCCGGGGCTGTTGTCGTCGCCCTGCTCGCTGACGAACACGCCGCACTCGTCGAGCGCTGGCGCTGTGCCGGGCGCTCCCGCGCACGGATCTGGCGTGTGCTCCGGATCGGGAGCACACGCCAGCTTTTCCGAGCAATCATCGGGATAGGCAGCGCAAGCTGTCAGCATGCTAGCTCCCCACACGCAGACTGCGAGAGCGACGACCGACGTCACGGCGCCTCGGCCTGCCAGCGGACCCATTCTCTCGGCCCCGCGCGTGCTCACCATACCCCCTCGAGTCGCGCGCCGATTTCGTTCCCATTCGCCACGGGCGATACGTTGACCCGATCCTGAGCCGGTTTGAACCTCAGGAAAGAGAAGTCCGTGAAGAAGGACGCGGCGGTCACGGCACCGATGACACCACCCGTGATCACCGTGGCCAGACCGGCGCGGCCGAACGTGTTTCGCGCGTCCTGCAGGCGCGCCAGCTCGCCACATGGCGAGCTCCGAGGCGCTTGCCAGCACATCGACGTGCTCGACGACGGCTCGCTTTGAAGCCAGTCACGCCGGGCGCTCAGGTCGTCATCGAGCTTGCCTGCTCTCTGACCACGGCGAACATGGTCCTTCACCGATGCGCTGTCGTTCGGTTCCGCCTTCGGGGGGGCATCATCGGCGCTTGCCGAGGTCGGGGAGCCTGTCGCGGCCCCGAGCGTGAGGAGAATCGCGAGCGAATGCGCAATGCAACGCATCCAGGGACGGTACTGACGCCGGCCGTTCGGCGTCAACCGCCAGAAATCGCGACGCCTCGGCCGTTTGGGCGAGAATTGACGGTCGTATGACGGAATGTGCTCAGTCGTCCTCTCGACCCGCTTCCGCGCGGCTCGGGATGATACCTTGGCTTACATTGTCCGACCAAAGTTGCTCCTCGGCTCTCTTTTGTGAAGCAGTTGGGCCGGCTCAAGTGTGCTGCTTACCGTGGGCAAGCCACCGACCGCCTTCCCCGGCTTCGAGCTGTTCCAGCGCCTCGCCAGGCGCCACGGCGTGCCGGAGTGCGTATTCCGGCCGACCCGCACGCCGGGCCGGCGCAGCTCCATGTGCACCCACGCGAAGTCGACGGGCGCAGATAATTCCAGGCTACTTGTCGCGAGGTACGATCCGCTCCAGAAGAACGCGCCGCTCTCCGATTTTCAGCTCGACGACGGCGTCCGAGGAGATGCCCAGCTGGTCCATGCTCGCGTGAAGCTCGTTCAAGCAGTCGCCCCTGACGTCGTCGGAGTTGATGAAGGTGTCGAAGTGGATCGGCATCATCCACCTGGCGCCAAGGATTCGGTAGGCGCGAAGCGCTTCGCCCGGATCCATGTGCGTCTTGCGCATGAAATCGCGAGGAGCGATGGGGCAGATGGGGAGGATCGCGAGGTCGATTCGAGGGAACCTCTGGTGTGTCTCCTCGAAGTGGGCCGGGGCGTAAGCAGTATCGCCGCCGAAGTAGATCGTCCATCCGTTGTGTTCGAGCACGAATCCCGTCGCGCAGTCGTCGCACGAGGATTCGTCAAGACCGTATCGCCCGCCCGGATGCAGCACGGGTACCGCCGTAATTTTCACTGCATCGAGGACGATGGATGACCAGGTGCCGAGGCCACGCTCCTGAAAAGGAAACCTGGGCAGGTAGTCCAGGATCCCAGGAGGCACAAGAAGGGTGCCCGTCCGCTCACCGAGCGCGTCGAGCGACGAAAACGAGAGGTGGTCGAAGTGCGGGTGCGAAACAAGGGTCGCCGTCAGCTTCGGGACTTCATTCACTGGCATGCCCGGCTCGACGAGGCGCGGAGAGAGCATCCCGACGGTGTGTGAGAACACCGGATCGGTGAGAACATAGCGCTCGCCCATTCGTATGAGGACGGTCGCATGGCCCACCCAGAGCACCGAAACGCCCGCCGCCGATGTTTCGGGCAACGAGCGCACGGGCGCTGGCGATGAGGTGGCCGTCAACGCCGAGAGGTTTCGGGCTGTCGACGTGAAAGGGAAGCCGCAACCGAGCAGGAGGACGGCCGGCAGGGCGCGCAGCGACTTCAAAAGAACCTCAGCGCGAGGGTCACGATCACCTGGCGTCCCGCCAGCTCCGGCGAGAATGTGGCGCGCACTCCGCACGTTCCGAACAACGTCAACAAGGCCACGTCGAACGACGGGCGCACGTGGCCATCGTTCAGAAATGCCGCGGTGCCCACGGACAAGGCCAGCGCCTCGCCTCGATCGACGAGCGGCACGTTGACGCGCACGCCCAGTCGGCCGACCCAGTCGCTGGTTTCAGGCGGCCCGGGTGCGTATTCGGCCGATCCCACGAGCTCGAATGAGCCCGTGAACCGAGCCGAAGGCGGGACGAAGAACGCCCGAACGCGCGTCCTCGGCTCGCGAAGTCCGAAGGAGTAGAGAAATGGACTGAGCTCCCACCGAAGGCCTCCGGACACTCTCCCGTCGCCGAAGGTGATCTCAGGACTGGGCACCAGTTGCAGCAGCGGCCACAGAATCTCGGAAGCTGGAAGGACGCGCGGGGAAGGCTGCTGCGCCGATGGCGCCTCGACCGCGCCGGCCGCTCGAGGATTCAAGATCGAGGCGATCACAAATGCCGCTGCGATCGCGATCGTGGGCTGGCGGACTCGAACCCGAGCGGTGAACATTAGCCCTTTGCCGTCCCGTCGACGATGTCCCCGTATGGCTCGCCGAGCCGTCTGGGTGCCGCGGCGTGCGTCGAGCCGTGTCGGACGAGCTTGTTCGACGCCGTTGCTCGCAATCGCGAGACGCCGACCTCGCGCGAGACTTCGGGCACGTAGCCCAGCTCGCGCTTCGCGAGCGCGTTCGAGAGCTCGAGGCGCTTGCCGATCAGCCGAACGGTCTCGAGGCTGAGAGGCGGTTGCTTGCCGGGTCTGAACAGCGCGAAGACGAGGCCCATCATCCGCGCCAGCAGGGCTCCGAACCAGTACGGGACGGCCCGCGCGTTGGCCGGTTGGCCCGTCGCCTCGATCACGTCCGTGAAGAACTGACGCATGCTCGTCACGTCGTCGTCGGTCACGAAGTAGGCCTTTCCGCCCACGCCATGGTCCACGGCGCGGGCGACCGCGCTTGCGAGGTTGTCGACGTGGCAAACGCTGTAGGCATACTCGCCGCCACCGATCCACATGAAGCGTCCCTCGTGGAACGCGTGGGCGATGTGCCCGATCGACGGTGCGCCCTCGCCCCAGATGAACGGAGGGCGGACGGCGAGGGTCGACATTTCGCTGCCGTTCGCCTCCAGCACGATCCTCTCCGCGAGGCCCTTGGTCGCGCTGTACGGCATCGACCGGTGATGCACGACGGGGAGCGTCTCGTCGCCGTGGGTAGGGCGGCCCGGCTCGATGACGATGGACGCCGCGCTGACGTAGATGAACCGCCGAGCCTTGGCCTGGCGCGCGCAGGTCAGTACCCTTCGCGTGCCTTCCACGTTCGTCCGTTCGTGGTCGCGATAGCGTACGCCGCTGGTCAGCGATGCGGCGGCGTGCACGACGACGGTCGAACCGCGCATCCCCGCCGCGAGCGACCGCTCGTCGTCGAGATCGCCTCGGACCGGCTCGGCGCCGAGCGATGAAACGGTTCGGGCGCTCTCCTCGCTGCGCGCGAGCGCACGCACGCGGTGCCCCGCGGAGACCATTGCCCGAATGATGGCGGCGCCTACGAAGCCGCTACCTCCAGTGACGAAAATGAGCTCGGCCATCTCTGCACTCTCCCTGCCGGTGTCGGCCGGCGAGAGTTAATATATCACAGCTATACTCCGTGTCTATAGCGTCGCTATACTATTTGCCGAGGGCGCCTCGGGCGCGCCGCGAAGAGGCTGCCAGGCGCACGTTTCCAGCTCGAACGGAACGGAGGAACACGCCCATCGTGCGGCGCCCTTGCCCGACGGTGCGATCGAAGACCGGGCATCCGATCCACGATCGCCTGCTCGGACGCGACGGCGCTATGTCGGAGTTGATAGCCGATGGGGCGCCAGGGTAGCTGTGCTACCCTCCATCGATGGCCGATGTGAAGAATACGCTGCTGGACGTCGCGTACCGCGTGCTCGAAGAGGAGGGAGCGTCCGCGCTCACGACACGGCGGGTCTGCGAGGAAGCGGGCGTCACGATGCCGACCCTCTACCATCACTTCGGCAACCGTGACGGGCTCCTGTCGGCGGTCCATGCCGTCGCGCTCGAGAAGTTCATGGCGAAGAAGCGCGCGCTCGCGCAGACGTCCGATCCCGTCGCGGACCTCCGCGCGAGCTGCGAGCAGGTGCTCGAATTTGTCGTCGCGCATCCAGCAGTTACGGCGGCCGTCATGGCGCGTGCGGTCGAGCTCCCTTCGATGTTCTCGCAGGCGTACGCGCTGATGCGGCACCGCGTCGAGCGCTGCGCGAAGAGCGATGCGCTGCGTGTGCCGGTCGAACAGGCCGCGGAGCACGTCTGGGCCGTCATCCAAGGGCTCGCGCTCTCGATCGTCGCGAGCCCGACGGGCACGTCGCCAGGTCGGCAGACAACCCGGGCGGCGCTCGACGCGCTCTTCCGCGGGCTCTTTGGAAAGGCCTAGGATGCCGATCGGGGTGGTCGCGGTCAGGGTGACCACCGCTACCTGAACTGGTCGCTGAGGGCCCCATCATGCCGGACACGACGAACGACCCGCCGCTCTCCCTCGAACGCTTCGGCGAGGTGTCGGCCTACCTGATTCATTTCAAGGGCGTCGATCAGGCGGTGATCCTCGACCGGCTCGCCGTGCGCCCCGAGGACCTGCTCTCCGCCCGGAAGAAGTGGACGGACGTCCTCGGCCGCGACGTGGAGCGCGAGGAGACGTCGCTCGCGCTCGTCATGGCAAAGGCGTACCGGCGGACGAAGGAGCGCCTCGACGCAGAGCGCCCCGACCTCGCGTCCATCGGGCAGTGGTCCCGTCATCTTGAGCTGCACGACGACGAAACGTCGAAGAAGGACGACACGTCATCCTCCGCACAGGCTCCCCCTGTCGCCTCGACGAGCGCAGCCTCCAGCGAGGGCTCGCCCACCGTGCCGGACCCTGGTCCACCTCCAGCGGTACGCGCGGACGAGCCGCGCTTTGCCATGGGCTCCGGTACGCCGGGGCCCCTGTCGCCCGCGGTCGAGGAGCGCGCGACGGGAGCGCCCCGTTCTCCCGGGCCGGACGATATCAACGGCAACGGCACGTTGCCCGGGAGCGTGATGTCTCCCTTCGCGCAGGCCCTCCCCGCCGCCTGGACGAGCGCAGCCCGGCCCGCTCCTTCGAGAGCCCACGAGGGCCGCATGGAGACCGCCTTGCCGTTCAGGAGCCCTGGCGCAAGCGCGCTGCCCCTCACGCCCCCGCCGGACGGCGCGCCTGCTGCGCCCTCCGCGCCGCACGCACCCATGGCCCTGACCCTCAAGCAGTACGCTTCGCTGTGCGTCGACTGCGCGCTCGATCCCGCGGGCCGCGCCGCCGTCGCCCGGCGCTATGGGCTGACGCCCGAGCAGCATGCTCACCTCGACGTCCAGTTTCGCTGGCTGTTCGCTGTCCAGCCCGCACAGATCGACGCCTTCCGGCAGGCGTGCTCCGTCTACCGGGCCTGGTGCGAGCAGAACGCCCGCCGCTGAGGTCAGGGCGTGAGGCGCTCTCCGTGCTCGTCGATCACGAGCACCTTCCCCGCGATGTCTTCCTCTGCGAGCCGGAGGATCGCAGAGACCACGCGCGCTGTCGCGATCTGGCCCGGAAAGCTGCCAGGCGCGACGGCGTTGGCGCGCACCCCGAACAACGAGAACTCCCCCGCCATGTGGCACGTGAGGTAGTTCAAGGCGGCCTTGGACGCGCTGTACATGCTCTGGTTGCACCCCTTGAAGATCTGGACTCCAGAGATGCTCGACACGTTCACCACGCTCCGCGACCGGGCAAGGTTCTCGTCCCGGCGGTCGCGCCAGAATCGCTCGGCCACGAGCGCGGCGAGGCGGATGGGGACCATCACGTTCATCTCGAGCTGCGATCGCAGCCGGTCCTTCTGCCGCTCCGCGTCGAGTAGCGGGCCCCAGAACGTCACGTCCGCCGCGGCGTTGACGAGCACGTCGACACGCCCGAAATGGGCGAGCGCGAGATCCACGACCCGGCTCGGGCCGTCCTCGTGCGAGAGATCCTGCTGGATCGCGAAGACAGGGTGATCGTTCTCCGGCACCCGCAGAGAGGGGTCGAGCGGGTCGCGCAACCACTCGAGCTGCGAGGGCGTGTCGGGGTGCCTCGCGCGATAGACCGCAGCGATGTCGAAGCGGGCCGCCAGCGTGCGGCAGAACGCGGAGCCGAGCACCCCGCCGGCGCCGGTGAGGAGGCAGACCGGCTTCATCGGCTCCGCCATGGCTCGATGCTCCGCGCGCCGTGGCGCGCTTCGGCCTGCGCCCGGGGGACGTGCAGCCAGAGGATGACGCTGTTCCGCGGGCTCCGGCGGTTGCTCAGGAACGCGTGGCAGGAGAAAGGGGTGCAGGCGAAGCAGAGGAGCGAGTTGTTGAGAGGAGGCACCACCGCCGCGGGGCGCGACACCGGGCTGTGAAGGCTGGAGTAGAGGCCCGTCTCCCCGCCGTCGCCCGGGGACCAGGGGTCGTTGGCCAGATAGAAGAGCAGCGCCGCCGCCCGGACCGTCTCGCGCGGGACGAGCGACGACGAGCCGAGGGGATCCGCAGGCCCATGCTGGTAGTTGCAGAGCGCGGAATCCGAGAGGTTCACCCCGTCGGCCTTCGGTTGATCGACGAACCACCCCGGGTTGAGATCGTTGTGGACCCAGCCGTCTCCGCTGCCCACGGGGTGATGATGGAGCGCAGCGTCGACGTCGCCCGTGGCCTCGATGCCCCAGAGGCCCGCGATCATGTCGTGCCAGCCTCGTGAAACGAAGAGCGCGAGCGCCCCCGTCGTCTCCCGTGTCAGCGCCTTCACGTGGGCGCCGTAGCCGGGGACGGTCCTCGCGAAGCGGTGGGTAGGGGGAGACGTGGCGGCCGCCTCGCCGAGACCGCGGCTGAGCTCGCTGCGGAACGCCTCCTCCACGTCGCGGTAAACGTCCGGTGCGAGCACGCCCTCCCCGACGATATGGGGGAAAGGGCGCGCTCGCTGCCAGAGCCGGCGTCCGCTGAGGATGGTCTCGCGGTGCATGCTCGAGCGCCGATGATACCACAGGGTGCGCGCCGCGTCGACCTGGCGATGCGGCGCCGCTCGGATACGATCGGACCCGTGCGCAGGGCTGTGAAGGACATCGCCGGCTTCCTCGAGCGCGCCGAGATCCTCGATCCGGACACGGCGGTCCGGGGCTACATCGGCGATCAGCAAGTCACGGTCGTGCTGACGCAGAAGGAGCACGGGGACCTGGATCTCAAGTCGACCGAGGCGACTGTTCCCGTCGAGGAGGGGATCCTCATCAACTTCTCGATCCGGCCGCTCACGTCCCAGGACCGGCGGGAGATCCAGCGCGGGCTCACGGTGACGCACCGGACCGGCGACGCGTCGTTCGACGACGCCTTCGTGGTGGAAGGCGCGCCGGAGCGGCTGATCCGCGAGATCGTCGACGACGAGGAGGTCCGGCGTGACCTCCTGGCGCTCAAGCCTGACAACGTGCTCACCACCCCGACCGCCTGGATGGTCCACCTGTACCACTGGGTCGAGGATCCCGCCGAGGCCGCCATCATGGTGCGGCTGGCGGCGCGGATCGGCGCGCTCACGTCGGAGATAGCCCGGCGCCAGCGGGCCGACGTGGGCCGCCTGGACATCTCCGGCTTCCGCGGCGCGCTCCCGCCGGGGACGCGAGAGCGGGACGAGGAGGAGCTCCAGCAGTTCAGGCTCCGGATGGCAAAGCGACATACGCAGCGCAGGCGCGCCGCGATCCGCCTGGCGGCGATCATCCTCGCTTCCCTCCTCGCGGGTGGCATCGCGTTGGCTTTGTTCGCCCGTTAGCCCGCTTCAGTCGAGGTCCTGGACCTTGGTCGCGTAGAGCGGCTTCGTGCGCATGCGCGTGACGATGGCCTGATCGAACTGGACCCGCTCGTGCGCGTGCGCCAGCGCCATATCGGCCTGGTAGAGGTTCGCGCCGCGGACGTCGGCGCCGGAGAGGTCCGCCTTCGAGAGCATGGCCTCGAAGAGATTGGCCCCGACCAGGTTCGCCCGGGTGAGGTTGGCGCGGATGAACCGCGACTGTGGCGCGGAGAGGTGGTAGAGGCGGGCGTCCTCCAGGTTGCAATCGCTGAAATCGGCCAGCGGCGCGCGCGCGCCGCTGAAGTCGCAGCCGACAAGGCTCGTGCCCCGGAGACAGGCCTCCTCCAGCGCGGCATCGCGGAAGTCGCACGCGCGGAGATCGGTGCCCTCCACCACCCGCAAACTCCTGGCGTGGCTCTTCGCGAATACCGCCTCGGAGGCGCGGCAGCCGAAGAGGGTGACGCCGGCGAGCTCGGCGCCGGTGAAGTCGACCCGGTCGAGCCCGCACTTCATGAACACCGCGTCGAGGAGGAACGCCTCGCGGAAGCTGGTCCCGGCGAGATCGAGGCCGTCGAGCATCAGCCCCTCGCCCCGGACGCCGCGGAACGAGCACGCGTCGATCGTAGCCTCGATCAGGACCACGTGCTCCAGGTTCGCCCCGTCGAAGCTCACACGCGCGAGCCGAGTGGCGATGAGCTGGGCTTCCTTGAGCTGGCAGCCGGCGAGGCTCGTCCGGGAGCACTCCGCCTTGGAGAGGTTCGCCCCCGTGAGGTTGGCCCCGTCGAGGCGGGTATCCACGAGGACCGCGCGCACCAGCACCGCGCGCTCCAGGTTGGCCCCGGAGAGGTTGGCCCCCGTGAGGTTGCAGCGCTCCATGAGCGCCTCGCGGAGGTCGGCCCCCGGGAGATCGATGCCGGCGAGATCCGCGCCGGTGAGATCCCGGCCGGCCAGGCTCTCCCCGCGGGCGTGCGCGGCGCGGAGCTCCTCCCACAGGCGGCGGCTCTCCCCGGGGCTGCGCAGATCGGGCTCGGAGCGATCCTGGGCGTTCATCCGGTAGGCTTCGAGCCGGCCACGGTCCTGTTCCCGGATCCTCTCCACGAACGCTGGATCGGCCAGGTACCCGTCAATTTCGCTGGCGTCGAAGCCGGCGGCGCGGCCGTCCTCCGCCAGCTTGCGCATCCTGGCGAGGTCGTTCTCGGCGGTCGGCTCGGGCGGCCCCCCCTTGAACGGCCCGCGCCACTCCTTCTTGATCTCCTTGAAGTCGATACCGTTATCCGCGCAGATCTGCTCGAGCGTCGCCTCCATCTCCAGCTGGGCCTCCTCGGCCTGCCTCTGCTTCTCGCGGAGATCCTTCTCGATCTGCTCGACCCGCTCCAGAAGCTCCTCGATCGGGCCGTCGGTGTCGATGGGAGGGGTCGGGACGGGCCCGTGCTGGTCCGGATCGAGCCCGTACGCGACGAGCAGGGCGCGCGCGGCCTCCACGTGCCGCTCACCCTTCTTCATCATGTTCTTGTAGGTGATGTTCTCGTGCGCCACGAGATCCTCCACCTCGTCGCGCGGCGAGGGCGGCCGCTTCATGCCGCCCCGCAGATCGGGCATGAGCGGCCGGTCGTCGAGCGAGGCGATGGTGCCGTGCTCCTTGCTGAGCCGCCGCTCGAGGACGCGGGCGTAGTGCTCCGCCGGCTTGGGCCGGCCCAGATCCTCGCACGCCATGTAGAGCAGCGACACGTCGGCGGCGTCGTCCTCGCGGATGGGCGCGCTGCCGTGGAAGACGAGGACACCGTGCGCGGCTTCCGGGAAGAGCCAGAGCGTGTCGAGCGACATGGGGACGTCGGCGTCGACCTCGTCGCCGCTCCGCCGCTTCCGCCGCATCATGCAGCGGAGCTGGACCTCCGGGAGCTTGAACTTGAGCTCCGATTTCTCGGGGTGGAGGTTCCTGAGCACCAGCTCCTCGTCGCCGCGGAAGAAGCCCTGGATCTGCTGATCGGGAGGGGCGACGTTGAAGAAGCTCCAGTCGAGGTTTCTCGCGAGCCCCGGGTAGTAATTGTCGAGCCACTCCTTGTCGTACGTGCCCGCCTTCTGCATGCGCTGCGGCCACGTGATGTCGTAGGGCTCGAAGCCGACCGGGTCGGGCGCCTGCGACATCGACGTGATGAGCCTCTTGGGGTTCTCGATGTTGGGCAGCGGCGTACCTTCCTTGGGCCGGTACCCCTTCCCCACGGGGTTCGGCTTGAACTCCTCGCCGCCGAACGCGTCTTCCCACCGGATGCTCTTGGCCACGAAGGGCTCGGGCTCGGTGGGGACGCCTCGCTTCCAGACCCGATCGCCCACGACAGCGATCTCCTTGAGGAGCCTCCCGTCGAGCTCCAACGCCGCGCGCACCACGTGCTGCGGCTTGCCCTGCGGCGCATGGGCGGTGGCGCGTATCAGGATCTCGCCGTTGCGCTTGGGCATGGAGGCGTCGAGCGGTGTCTCCTTGAGGATCTTGCCGACGAGGAGCCACAACGCCGACTCGGTCAAGGGATACCGGGGCTCGGCGAACGGAAACAGGATGAGCCCCGTCACGCCGAGCTTGTAACGATTGTTGTAGTCGAAGGGTCGGGAGAGGATGCCGATCTGGTTGGGCTTTACGACACGCACGTCGTCACCTTGTCTGGAGGCGCATCGAGCGCTGGGGACTTCATGAGGGACCAGGACCAGGGCCGCCGGGACCTGGGCCGGGACCGCCGGGGCCGGGACCCGGACCGCCGGGGCCAGGGCCGGGACCGCCGGGGCCTGGGCCCGGACCGCCGGGACCAGGACCCGGACCGCCGGGACCTGGGCCCGGACCGCCGGGGCCTGGGCCCGGACCGCCGGGGCCTGGGCCCGGACCGCCGGGACCAGGGCCGGGACCACCGGGGCCAGGGCCGGGACCGCCGGGGCCTGGGCCGGGACCGCCAGGGCCTGGGCCGGGACCGCCAGGGCCTGGGCCGGGACCGCCAGGGCCTGGGCCGGGACCGCCAGGGCCTGGGCCGGGACCGCCGGGGCCTGGGCCGGGACCGCCGGGACCTGGGCCGGGACCGCCGGGGCCGGGGCCGGGACCGCCGGGGCCGGGGCCGGGACCGCCGGGACCGGGGCCGGGACCGCCGGGGCCAGGACCCGGCGCACCGGGGCCGGGGCCGGGACCACCCGGACCAGGGCCGGGGCCGCCCCCTCCGGGGCCCGGACCGCCGCCGGGGCCCGGACCACCACCCACCTGCGTCTGCCCGGACTGCTTGGCCTTCAGCGCGGTCCGACGCGCGAAGAGCACCCCGTAAAGCTTCTCGTCGGCGTCGGCGTTTCGTGCATCGAAGACCTTGCCATCGATCTTCACGCCATAGACGGCGGCGTGCACGGCCACGCCCCGGATCCAGTTGATCGTGAGGGATTGCGACATCACGCCGATGCCGACCTTGCAGAGGTAAGCCCACCCGTTCTGCCCGCCGATGCCCTCCCACCAATCGTCCACGGTCATCTGACCGCCCGTCGCGATCAGCTTCACGCCGCCGAGGCCCGTCACGGTCCCTGACGCGGGGGTCACCATCGTGATCCCCGCCGACGCGCTCTTCATATAGGTCGCGGGGGTGGAGACGTTGATGGCGCCGGAGACGCTCTGGACCAGCGAGCCGCCGATCTTCTCCGTCGTGCCGCCCGAAATGGTCTGGGTGCGGCCGCCGTTGATCGTCTCGGTCAGGCCAGTGTTCACGGTGCGCGTCTCGCCGCCGGAGATCGTCTGCTCGAGGCCGCCGTCGATGCTCTGCGTCGAGCCGGCCGAGATGGTCTGTTTCATCCCCGAGTTGATCGTCTCGGTGAACGACCCGAAGACGTGGGTGGTCTGGTTCGAGCTGTAGGTCTCGGTCAGGTCGCCCGTGACGTCCTCGTTCTGGGTGCCGTCCACGGAGAGGTCCCGCTTGCCGCCGGCGTTGTGCAGCCCGTCTCCGCCGGTGGAGAGCACGATGTTGTGATCGCCGAGCCCCTTGTGGGCGCCGAGGTGGAAGAACGTGCTCTCGGGCGGCGTCGAGACGTCGATATACTGCTCGCCCTCGCGATCCTCGATCTCGATCCGGCTCAGGCTGCCGGTCTGCACGACGTTCCGCGTAGGGTTTCGCGAGGTGACCGTGCTCGGGGTCGTCAGCGCGGGCGCGGCGCCCACGATGTAGGGCCGGTCGGGGTCGCCGTGGACGAAGGCCACGAGCACCTCGGTGCCCTTCCGGAGGGGGAAGTGGTACCCTTCAGGCGCGCCGCCGTGGGGCTGCGCCATCCGCAGCCAGGCCGACGCCTTCCCGGCCGGGTTCTTGGCCTCGTCGAACAGGAGGCGCACGCGGTAGCGCCCCTCGGCGTCGATCTGCGCGTAAGGGCTCTCGGCTTCCCCGTCCACCACCGCGCTCTCGACCCCGCGCACCGCCGGCCACGGCGTGCGCCGCTCGGGCCTGTACCGCACGTCGCCGGGCTGCGTCTCCACGGTGACGTGGTAGCCGTCGTCGTCGGCCGGGAGGCCCAGGTAGCGAGACAGCGCGGGATCGGCCCCGTACTCCCTGCCCACGTGGACGATCCGGCAGATCTGGTACTTCTGGTTGAGGTTGTCGCGCGGATGATCCACGAGATCGAAGCAGAGCCCCGCGTGGAGCCCGCCCACCCGGCCGCGCCCGTGGAAGCGGACCTGGGCCGTGCGCTGCGCCTCCGCGCGTACGGAGGCGAGGCGGTCGGCCTCCTCCTGATCGTACAGGTTGTCCTCGAACCGGACCAGCCGCTCGAACCCGACGGCGACGTTCGACTGCGTGGCGCGGATGTCGAGCGCCGGCTTGAGGTAGTCGTAGTCGCCGAGCTCGACGTCCGCGGTCACGCCGGCGTGCACGCGGCGCCACGTGATCATGCGCTCGCCGGCCGAGACGTCATCGAAACCGCTCGGGTAATAGCGGACTCTCCCCGCGGGCGCGTCGTCGTGCCGGCGGGATCCGTCGCAGATGACGAGCTTGTCGCCCCCGTCCTCCTGCAGGAAATAGTAATAGATTCCCTCCCGCTCCATCCAGCGGTGCAAGAAGTCGAGATCGCTCTCCTGGTACTGGCAGACGTGCTTCCGCGGGGCGTAGGCCGCGCCGAGCCGAAGCTCGTACGACGAGATCTCGTTCTCCCGGAGGATGGCCTCGATGATGTCGGGCACCGACTTGTCGACGAAGACACGGCTGTGGTGCCCGAAGGAGAGCGCGTGGAGCTTCGGGGCCAGGGTGAGGCGGTAGACCCGGTGATCATCGCGGGCGAGCAGCAGTGCGACCTCGAACAAGAGCCCATGGAGCACACCGTCGCCGTACATGAGCTTGCCGGGCTCGCCCAGGGCTCCGTCGAGGTCGGAGGGCTCGACCGTCTGCTCCGGAGCAGGCTCGACCATCACGCAAAGGCTGTAGGGGCGGCCGAGCTCCTCCTCGCACGAGAACCAGAGGACGCGATACGGCCCGCCCGGGAGGGCGTCACAGACGAAGCGGAAGTCGGTTTTCATGGTCCCCTCCCCTCCATCGCCTCAGAGGAAGGTCACGAACCCGAGCACGAAGGTGGCCCCAAAGACCGTGCCGATCTTCGCCCCCGACTTCAACTGAATGCCGTTGTTCTGGAGCACGAGCCCTGCGCCCTCGAACTTCCTCCACACCCTGTCGAGCCGCGCGCCGGTGGCGGCGGCCGCGATGGCGGCGATGTTGATGTTGATGGCGTTCGGCCGGAACAGGATGTTGTAGGTCTTGGTGTCTTTGTTCGCGACCGCGAAGAAGAAGTTGTCGATGTTCGTCTGGCCTCCGGGGGCGTTCATGAGCCAGGAGTTCGCCAGCATGTTCATGGGCCCGTCCGTCTTCAGGGTGAAGCCGCCGTCGGCCTTCACCGTGTACATCCCGCCGCTCATGACCACGGCGCCGCCGTTGATGGTCTGGGACTGAGCCCCGTTGATCGACTCGGTCGTCCCGCCGTTGATGGTCTGCGTGCGCCCGCCGTTGATGGTCTCGGTGACGCCGCCGGACGCTGTGCGCTTCTCTCCCCCCTGGATTGACTGCTTGAGCCCGCCGGTGATGGTCTGGTTCAGCCCGGCGTGGATGGTCTGCGTGGCGCCGGCGTCGATGGTCTCCTGGAACGCGGCGGAGACGTGGGTGGACTGGTTTGCGTGGTACGCCTCGGTCAGCTTCCCCTTCACGTCCTCGTTCTGATCGCCGCCGATCGTGATGTCGCGGTTGCCCCCGGTGTGGATCAGGCCGTCGCCGCTCGTGGAGAGCACGACGTTGTGGTCGCCGAGGCCCGCGTGCGCGCCGAGGTGGAGGAACGTCTCCTCGGGAGGGGTCGAGACGTCGATGTACTGCTGCCCGTCGCGATCCTCGATCTCGAGGCGGCTTTTGCCGCCGGTCTCGATGACGTTCTGGGTGTTGTTGGCGCGCGTCACGGGGGAGGGCGTGAGCCTGTTGGGGACGGCGCCGGCGATCACCGGGCGATCCGGATCGCCGCCGATGAAGGTCACGAGCACCTCCGTCCCCTTGCGGAGGGGCAGGTGCCAACCCTCCTGTTTGCCCCCGTGCGGCTGGATCATCCGGATGCGCGTCGAGGCCTTGCCCGCGGGCGACGCGTTCTCGTCCATCATCAGCTTGACGAGGTAGCGGCCGTGCTCGTCGATCTGCGCATAGCGGTCGCCGCCCGGCCCGTCGACCATGCCGAGCTCGAGGCCGGCCCGAGGCCAAGGGGTGATACGCGGCAGGCGGAACTGCACGTCCGATTCGATCGCCTCGACCTCGATCCGGAGAGCTTCCCCCGCGAGCGCCGCCGTCTCTTCCGGCTGGAAGAAGGAGATCAGCCGACCATCCCGTTCGCCGATCTGACCGAGGCGCCGGAGGCGCACGGCGAGGTACGCTCGATTGAGCGCGAAGGTCGGGTGACGGTCGATCTCGAACGTGAAGCCCGCGTGGAGGAGCAGCACCCGGCCCGCGCCCAGGTAGCGCCGGCGCCGGCTCTTCTCCAGCTCGGCGCGCAGACCGGCGACGCGGGCGGCCCCGCCCTGATCCAGCTCGTTCGGCGCCCACCTCCGGACCTTCGCCGAGAGCCCCGGCGCGACGGGCTCGGAGGCGCCGATCGTCGCGTCGGGCGTGAGGTAGTTGTAGTCGGCCTCCCCCACCTCGGCGGGCAGCGCCCGCTGCGAGGCGCAGAAGAAGCCGAGGTGCCGCGTCGCCGAGACGTCGGCCCCGATCGTCGGATGGTAGGGGATCGGGTGATCGCTGCTCGGCTCGTGGTCCGCGGCCGAGTCGCAGAACGTGAGCTTGCTCCCCTGGTGCTTGTGATCGAAGAAGTAGTAGATCCCCTCGCGCTCCAGCCATCGCTGGATGAAATCGAGATCGCTCTCCTGGTACTGGCAGACGTGCTCACGCTTCGGGTACGACTTGCGGAGCTTGAGCGCGTAGGTGCTCGCCGCGATGCCCGCCTTCTCCAGCACCTCCCCGAGGATGTCCGGGAAGGCCTTGTCGACGAAGACGCGGTTGTGGGCCGAGCGCCGCAGGAACCACAGCGCGGGGACGAGGCGGAGCCGGAAGACGGGGCTCGGGGCGTCCTCGAGCAGCTCGACCTCCGCGATCTGCCCGGCGATCTCCGTCACGCCGGCGTCCGCGACGCCCCCCGTCCCGTCCGAGCCGAGCGCGAGCGTGCAGGGCTCGCCGCGCAGGCCCTCCGGGCTCAGGTCGAGGCTGTCGTCGGCCTCCAGGTGGAAGCAGACGTCGTACTCGAAGCAGCGCCCGAGCTCCTCGTCGCCGCGCAGCGCGAGCACGCGGGGTCGGCCGGGGATGGCGTCACAGGAGAGGGTAAAGAGAGCCATTCACAGCCTCCGCCCTAGCCGCCCCACGCGTGGAACCCGCCCTTGTGCTGGGAGAACGCGTGGCTCGACACGCCGATCCCGTCCGTGGTCAGCATGGCGAGGGCCGTCGACCTGATGTGGTTGGAGATGGTGTGCTTGAGAGCGAACACATCGGCCTTGACGCCGATGAGCTCGACGTACAGCCCCATGGCGTCGATCTTGTGCCCGGTGATGGTGAGCTGCTTCTCGAAGAAGACCCTGTACTCGCCTCCGGCGAGCTGGAATTCGCTGTCGAGGCGCCGCTGCCCACCCGGGGCGAGGAGGTTGAAGCCGCCGGTCGCGATCATGGTCATGCTCGCGGGCGTCGAGACCTCGAAGCCCCCGGCGGCGGTGATGAAGTAACCCGCGGGGGTCGAGATGGTGGCGCCCCCCGAGATCGTCTGGGTCAGGTCGCCGGAGATCGTCTCCACCGACGATCCCGTGATCGTCTGGGTCCGGCCGCCCGAGAGCGTCTCCTGCTGACCCCCGTCGACGGTGCGCAGCTCGCCGCCGGAGATCGTCTGCTGGACGCCGCCGTCGATGGTCTGCGTGGAGCCGGCGTGGATGGTCTGCGTCGCGCCGCCGTCGATGGTCTCCGTGAGCGAGCCGTCGACCGTCGTCTCCTGATCGGCGTGGTAGCTCTCGTTGACGTTGCCCTTCACGGACTCGTTCTGCTTGCCGCCGACCGTGATGTCACGCGTGCCGCCGGTGTGCATCGAGGTATCGCCGCTCGTCGAGAGGACGTAGTTGTGCGAGCCCAGGCCGGCGTGCGCGCCCAGGTGGAGGAAGGTCTTCTCCGGCGGCGTGGAGATGTCGACGTACTCGGAGCCTTGCTTGTCCTCGATCTCGATGCGGCTCAGGCCGCCGGTCTGCATCACGTTCTGCGAGTGGTTGGCCTGGACCACCGGGCTCGGCGTCGTCTTGTTCGGCGTCACCCCGACGATCACGGGCTGGTCTGGATCGCCTCGCAGGAAGCCGACCTGCACCTCGGTGGCCTTACGCAGCGGCAGGTGCATGCCCTCGGGATTGCCCGCGTGCGGCTGGAGCATGCGCAGGCGTGTGGAGGCGGCGCCGTCGGGCAACCCGCTCTCGTCGAGCAGGAGCCGCACGAGGTAGCGCCCGTGCCCGTCGAGCTGGGCGAACTCCGACTCGGCGCTCCCGTCGATGCGCGCCCGCACCGTGCCGGAGATCCGAGGCCAGGGCGTCAGCGACGGCGGGGTCCAGTGCTGGCTCGCGTCGACCAGCTTGACCTCGCACTCGTACGGCGGGCGATCGGAGGAGATGGTCTCGCCTCCGCCGGCACGAACGGGGCCGCCAGCCACGCGGGCCTCGCTGCCCCTGTGGACGATCTCCGTCACCAGATAAGCCTTGTTGAGCTCGCCGCGCGGGTGCTCCACGAGGTCGAATACGAACCCGGGCATGAGCCCGAACACGCGCCCCCTGGCCTGGCAAGTGGTGCGCCCGGCAAGGTATTCTAGCGCGCGCGTCTTGGCGTGGCTCTCCGACCGCTCGGGCCGGTCTTCGTTGACCTTGAAGAAGTGGACGTCCCCTCCCACGCTCGCCGGGGTGGCGTCCGCAGACCCCGTGACCGCGAGCTGGGGGTGGAGCGGATCGTAATCGGTGACGGTGACCCTCCGGGGCGTCACCTCGTGGCGCCACCGGAAGGTCCGCAGCGCCTCCCCCGCACTGACGTCGTCCTCGCTCTGCGGCACGAACCTCACCGGCTCCGTGCGAGCCTCCGAGTGGCTCGACTTGCTGTCGGTGAGGATCAGCTTCTCTCCGCCGTCGCCCTGCTCGAAGAAGTAGTACGCGCCCACGCGCTCGAGCCACCGGGTCAGGAAGACGAGACGGCTCTCGCGGATCTGGCACACGTGCGGGAGCGCCGGGTACTTGCCGGTCAGGCGCAGCTCGAAGTCGCTGGAGGAGAGCCCGCCATCCTGGAGCGTCTTCTCGAGGATGTCGGGGAGCGCCATGTCGATGAACACCCGGCTGTGCTCGCCCAGCGAGAGGCCCCACAGCTTCGGCACGAGGTCGAGCCGGAAAATCGAGTGCTGCGCCAGATCCTCGACGAGCTCGAAGGCGGCCACCGTGCCCGAGTAGGTGCCGTGGGGAGCGCCCGGGCGGTCGTGATGGATGGTGAGCTTGGCCCTCTGGCCCGTGGCAGCGTCGAGTCCGAGCTCGAGGCCATCGGCCAGGGGTACGGAGATCCGGATCTGGAACCGGTAAGGTCGGTTCAGCGCCTCGTGGCCGTCGAACGCGACCACCATCGCGCTCCCGGGGAGGAACCCTGCCGAGATCTCATAGAGTCGGGGCATGACGGTGCCTCCAGGGCAGGGAGCCTACGGGGCGAGCAAGAGGACCATCACCTGGCTGGGGACCGCTCGCATGCCCGGGCAGTTGGTGTTGTTCTGGATACCAACGCTCGTGAGCCGGGTCGCCGGCTGGCCGCCCACGAGGACCGTGAACGCGGCGGTGACGTGCCGGTTGGGCCCCATGACGGTGCCCGACGCGACGCCGGTGGCAACGCCCGCGTTGTCGCCGTTCGACATCGCGGTGGAGCTCGACATGTTGTGCGCGGGGGCGTACATGAAGAGCACGTTGGGCACGGGCTTCGTCACCGTGGGCCCCATGCCAACGTTGGGATAGGGGATGGGCACGGGCGCAGGCGCCGGGGGCGCGGGCGTCAGGCACACGTCGGGAAAGCCCATGTCTACTCCCATCATCTGCGTGTTGGCGAAACACATGGTCGTTACCCGACGTGGACCTGCGCGGCGTCGAACTTCACGAGCTGCTCCGCCGTGGTGACGGCGTTCTCCCCGTGGATGTGGACGAGGTTCTCGGCCCGACGGTCGATGTTCTTCGCCTCCACCCGGTCGAGCTCGTCGGTCCGGCGCAGGAAGTTGACGGCCCGCTGGTAGATCCTCCCGGCGATCGTGTCGAACGTCTCGGCGACCACCCGCACCTTCTTCGTCTTCGTCGTGATGGAGTGCCCGACCAGATCGAGGAGCGAGGAGAAGGCCACTCTCACCTCCGCCGCGTCGACCTCAACCGCGCCGACGTGCACCCCGAGCGCCTCGGGCGATGCGAGGTCGACGCCTTCCTTGGCGAGGACGCGGAGCCGGCCGTTGGGCACGCTCAGGGACACGTCCCGGTCGAAGACCAGCTTGGTCTCGCCGGCGTGACCGCGCCGGAGGACGGCGAGCACGTACGCCTCGTCCCGCGAGCCCACGACGAGCACGCGATCCCCGGGCGCCGGGGAGACGATGCAGGAAGGGGCGATCTCGGTGTCTCGCTCGCCCGTCGACGTCGCCACCCGCACCCTCTGCCCGGCGCGGGCCAGCACGGTGCCGAGATCCGTGGTCACGTCCGGCTCGGTGGGGAAGAGCGCCCGCGCGGATCGCGCGGTGGGCAAGACATGCACGGGGGAGCTCTCCACAGTTTCGGCTGCGATGACCATGGTCGTTCCTCTTGCTTGCGAGAAGCCTAAAGCGAAGGGGTGAAGTTCTCGGCCCGCGCGCGCTCTTCATCGGTTCCGAGCGCCACGGCGCGCGTGGGGATGGTGGCGCCGGCATCCTTGACGCCGTGCAGGATGGCGCGAAACATCTTCGCTCGCATGAAATTCGCGTTCTCGAGGTTCGACCCCGAGAGATCGGCGTAGGTCACGTCAGCGCCCGCGAAGGAGCCGCCGCGCGCATTGATGCCCCGGAGCGCCGCTTCACGGAGCCGGGCCCCCGAGAAGTCGGCCCGCGAGACGTTCGCGCCGTCGAAGAGCGCCTGTTCGAGGGAGGTGCCGCGAAAGCTCGCCCCCTCGGCGTTGGCTTCGATGAACATGGCGCGCGCGCAACTCGCCTCGTCCAGCCTGGCACCGGAGAGGTTGGCCCCCTTGAAGTTCGCCTGGACGAGCTGCGCCCGCTCCAGGATCGCTCCGGAGAAGTCCGACTCCTGGAGCTGGCAGAGCTCGAAGACGAACCCTGCGAGGTTCATCCCATGAAACCCGCACTTGTTGAGGACAGCCATCTCGAGGCGCAGGCCATCGATGGCAATCGTCCGGAAGTCGACGTCGGAGACGAAGGTGCGCTTCAGGACGGCTCCCCGGAGGTCCATCCCGTCCATCGGAGCCTCGGAGATGATCGTCCGATCGATGGCCGACCGCGCGAACGAGGCGCCGGACAGGTCGCTCCTGAAGACCGTCAGCATGAGGATAGGCGTCTCGTCGAAGCGGGCCCCCCGCGCCAGGCTCTCCGTGAGCTTGGTGAGCTGGACGTTGGCCCCGACGAACGAGGCACCCGACAGATCGCACTTGTGGAAGGCGGTATGGTGACAATCGGCGCCCGCGAGGACGGCATCGCGGAGGTCGCACTCGATGAACACGGCCTCCTTGAGCCTTGCCCCGTTCAGGCGGGCACGAGCCAGGTTGCACTTCGAGAAGAGGCCGCCCGAGAGATCGACGCCCGAGTAATCCTGGTCTGCGAGGTCCAGCCCATCGCAGAACTCACCCGAACGCACGCGAGCTGCCAGATCTGCCCCATGCACACACCGAGCCCTATCAGCTTCGTGCGTGCGCGTCAAGGTCACCCCCTGCCCCGCGATCGTCGTCCTGTAGAGCGACGCGCTATCTATGATTCCTCTCCGAAATCTGCCTCAAGGTCATACCCTGACAATGATCGTGTACGCTCGATCGTCCTCACCCACGAAGATCGCGGCGATTTCAATGTGGCGCGCCTCGCCGCCGCGGCGTAAGTCGTCCGAATACCTCGACCTGTCCTGCCGGACAGGTGAACGAGACCTGCCGCTCCAGGATCTGAATCGCCACCGCCTGTTCGGTCCTCTAGTACTAGAGTCGCACCTCGACATCGATTCAGCGTCGCGAAGAAGCTTTCGGCCACGGCGTTGTCCCAGCAGTCGCCAGCGCGGCTCATGCTCGGGATGAGCCCATGCGACCCGAGCGCTCCGCGGTAGTCGTCGCTGGCGTAGGGGCTACCGCTTACTCAGGGCGAGGGGCGGCCCCGAGGGGCCGGCGCGGCCTTCAGCCAGAGCGCGGCCGCCGCGGCGATGGCGTCGCGCTCCCCGTCGAGGTCGATCGCGAGCGGCCGCCCCGCGGCCGCGGCCATCCCGTGCCCGACGACGTAGCGCGCCAGCGGGTAGTCGTGGGTGAGCATGCCCGCGACCTTGGGGAGGGCCGGCGCGCCGATGCGCTCCAGCAGGGTCACCGCGGCGACCACCTGCTCGTGCGGGTGGCCGCGCGCGATCGTGGCCTCGAGGGCGTTCACCTGGAGGTCGGGCCCGTAGAGCGCCCGCAGCGCCTCCGCGCGGTAGCGCTTGCCCCACCACCGCTCCATGTCGCCGATCAGGCTCGCGACGCTCCGGTCCGCGTGGCACAGCGCGCACTCGATCGGGCGGTCGCCCTCGACGCGCGCGCGATCGGTCGGCGAGCCGACGCGGTGGTAGCGCGTGAGCTCGTAGGCGAGGCCGAGGTTCTTGCGGGGCATGTGGCACGCGAGGCACGCGCTGCCGGCGCTGTCCGGCGGGTGGTGCGTGTGCGCCTGCAGCGCCGCCCCGCCCTGGTAGGCGGCGTGGCAGCGGACGCACGTCGCGTTGCCCGCCACGGTCCCCATCCGCTGGAGCGCGCCGCGGTCGTCCTCGGCGTGCGGGTCGTGGCAGTCCGCGCAGCTCATCGCGTTAGCGCAGCCGCCCAGCAGGAAATCGCGCGCCTCGCCCGAGTTGATCGAGCTCCCCCCGGCATCTCCGTTGCGGCGGCCGCCCTCCCAGGTGTACGGGTACACCGAGAGGAGCACGCTGTGGCAGCGCGCGCAGGCGCGGTTCAGCGCGGCCGCGCGCGTCGATGCCCGGCCCTCGGGCTCCCGCACCGCGACGAGCTGGCTTTGTACCTCGAAGCTCGGCCGGCGGGTCCAGTCGCGGGCGTGCTCGGCGCAGCCGTTGTGGCACGACTCGCACCCGATCCCGATCTCGATCAGATCGCCCTCGTCCACGTGCCGCAGCGACGCCTTGCGCGCCGCCTCGATGAGCGCGGGCAGCGGCTCGTCGTCCGGGGTCCCGCGCCGCGGGGCCGCGCCCTGGACGTGCCCGATCTCGTCCTCCAGCGCCCTCCGCAGCCCGTCCGGATCGGTCACGTCCAGCGTCCACCGGCGCGAGGCCGGCAGGAGCCGGTCCGGCACCGCCCCCTGGTAGGGCGCGCGCCGGTCGAGGAGGTCGTCGTAGAGGCTGGCGAGGTACGGCGCGGTGTTGTGGCAGTAGATGCACGTCTGCCGCCACGATGTGCCCGGCCGGAGCTCGCTCCGCTCCGGGACCATGACGGAGTAGCCCTTGTACCGCCACGTCTTCTCGGAGATCAGCCACGACACCGGCATGACCGGCTCGGCGCGCGGATCGCCCGCTGGGCGATCGTGAGGGCCCACGCCGGTCACCTCGACGCCGACGTAATCCTCCCGGTAGCGCCCGCCGATGACCTTGGTGATGCGAAAGATCTGCTCCCCGCGCGACGCCCTGGCGAGCCGGATGTACCGCTGGCCGCCGTGCGTCTCCATGGTGGCCGTGTCGCCCTTGAACGAGAAGGTCGCACCGTCGAAGGGCGCCTGGATTTCCTGCGGGCCCGCGCTCCGCGTCATCCGGTGCATCGGCGACCGGCGCCACGCCTCGTGGATTTCCGCGTGGCACGCCGCGCACGCCGCGGAGCCTGCGTAGTCTCGCCGCAGCAGGTTGCTCGCCTGCGCCGAGGGCTGGGGCGACGCCGAGGGCGGAGGCGACGGCGAGCGCTGAGGGCCGGGCGAGAGCGCGGCCGCGCACCCGGCGAGCGAAAGCGCGCCGGCGAGCGCCCACGTCCAGCGGCCGGCGGAGAGGTCGAGATCCACGGTGCCAGTCCAGTACTACAGCCGCACGTCGGCGCCCACCGAACGAGGTGGGCGCCACCGGTGCGCGGACGAGCCAGTCAGGAAGGGCTCCGAGAATCTTGACTTTGCGAAACGCGTTTGATTGTCCTATCCGCTAAAGGATAAGTTTTATGGGATTGAAAATCTCAGCCGATGAAGACGAAATTCTTTTGTTTGAGCGTGTAGTGAAACATTTACAATCGTCTTATGGATATTCACTCGAAGATGCAGAGCGTCTGGTGAGCGGATACTACGAAAAATTTACAGATCAAAATTATTGTGACAAATACGATATCACGGCTCAAACGATGGATTTCTTTGGTCACATAGAATCGAGAGGAATGGCTGATAGAGTTCATTTTTATGAAGGCTTGAAGCATGAGCCTGATGAGGCGGCGTTCATCGAATGGCAGCAAAAGAATGGGATGTGATTTAAAGTGTGTGTGTGGGCGGCCCGGGGCGCGTGGCCGGTAGCGCCCTCTCGCGGCGGCGCGGGCGGGCAGCCGGCGCCAGTAGGCCGACACGCGCTGGAGCCGCGCAGGTCGCTGCGCGCTGGCGCACGCCCTGGACGGTACGACCCACGTCCGTGGCGGTGTCCTCGTCTAGATTCCGTTTGACGCCGATCCTGCGATCAGAAGAATGGTCCGCGTCGCCACGTTGCCCGCGTGTTTCGGACGACCGGGAGGGAGACGATGAGGACGACGGACCGGCAGATCTCAGCGTCGGCAATGTTCGGTCTCCTGCTCAGTGTCGTTCCGACGCAGGCCGACGCCTCGGAGTTGAGTGCTGGAATCAGCTTCGGGGGGATCCAGGCCGGCACCGTGACACGCCTGGCGGTGAGTCCGCACGCGGGAATATCGTGGCGCATCAGCGGCGACATCATTTTAAACGTCCACGATCTACTCAGCATTATTCCCCCAGTCCAGATAGGCGGGGCCGGTGTCTACAATAGCACCATTACTGCTCTCGGATATGGTTGGAAGAATGGCAATTTCAGCGCTGGACCATCCGTTGCGATCTACTTCATGCCGGCTTGCGGAAGCACATTGTGTGGGCACGTCGCCGGGATGGGGGTAGGCGCGCATGCGCAGACCAACGCGTACGTTGCAGGACCCCTCGGCGTGTCGGTGAGCGCCAATGTGGACTGGGTCGGCGGGAACAGCCTCGTGCTCCCAGGTTACGTGTCCGTGCTTGTCGTCGTCGGTCCCGTGCTTCGATGGAGTATAAAATGAACGCGAAGTTAATACTGTTTCCGATTCTGGCTGTCGCCATCTACACGCTGGCGGCCTGCAACTTGACGGTAGGATACTGCTATCCCCGCGAGGAGTGGGTGAAGGGCGAAGGTGCAGGTGGACCGGTCGGGCCGTCCGTTCCTGTCTATACCTCCGTCGCGTCGGGGGACTTCGGGGCGGAGCCGCCGAGCGGGCCGGAGTACGGCAGCGAGCGCAAGCTCCAGTGCAACAGAACGGACGACGAGGACGAGGACGAGGACGAGGACGAGGACGAACGCCCGAGCGACAGCTCGGAGACGCCGACAGCTAGCCCGACGAGCCCGCCAGATCCCTGCCAGCAGAGCGGCACTCCGACCATGGGGTGCACAGGCAAAAAACTGATCGACCCGCGGGCTTTCGATTTTGTTACCATCGTTGCCTACGATGGGGCAGTCGCGGGTGGTTGGCAGGAGGCAAAGGCATATCTGTTCTTCGGCCACAATCAAGAGGGCGACGATGCGTGCATGGTTCACATTGGGATGCCATTAAAAAGCGTGGTTTGGGGGAAGATCTCGGCGGAGAGGGCGGCCACCATCAGCGCTGATGTGGCGAATTGGTCAGCGGATGAAGTATACAATAAGGATGACGGCGAGAACCTCCCTCCTGGCATATTCTGTAGGACGTTCAAGGCTAGAATAACAGAGCAATTTGAGAGCGATTTTTACAAGCCCCTCGGTGCCAGACTCCAGAATCCATGAAACACAGCCTTGCCGAACTACTGGATATTGTCTACCGATACTACCCCCGTGGGGTTGGAATCACCGACGATGTCGACGAACAGCTCCGCAACAAGACCGAAGAGCACGCCCGGCTAGTGGCCGCGCGGATCCAGGCTTCAAAGGACGAGCGCTGGCACGCCATGCGGCGTCGGATCGGAGAATGCTTCCCCGGCATGCTCACGGATCAGTCGCTACATCTCCACAGCGGCGGCTGCGATGGTTGCTATTCCTTCACGATCAATCTGCCACAGTCTGCCGGCCGAACGCTCTCGTTTGAAGTGAGCTTTCTGGCTCCTTACTACATCATCCACAGTCCGCGCACGATCGAAATAGTGAAGGAGCTAAGGGACTCTTTCACGGTCTCCTTTCGGGGTATGCTATTCATTGTGTCTCGAAGCCCGCTCGATCCCTGGCTCATCTCGAACCCGGACCATGAAAGCCCAAGGACCGTCACCATAACCCGGCGATACGTCACCTTCGATCTGTCGCCTGACGAGCAGCCGTACGCGGACTGGATCGCCCACGAGATCGAAGCAACGTTTGGTTGCGAGCGCATGCCGCCAGAGGTCGGAACCGTACTCGTGCCGGAGGTGGCGACGAACCTGCGGATTCCAGGGAAAGTCAGGCTATACGACTGCCTGTTTTCGGATCGCTACACATGGGTGAAGCCATCGCCGTCCGAAGTGCCGGCACCTCGCGCAAAGGTCGATGAGAGCAGCCTTACAGATCGGTTTGTTGCGGTGCTTGCTGTGCTCCGGGCGCATCACCAGATTGGATGGACTCTCAGGTGGCCTGCGATGGTTAGAAGATTGCCGGAGTCAGAACGACAGTCGGCGGCGTTTTTTTTGTCAGCGTCGACGGATGGCTTTCTGCACAAGGAAAAGATGCTGGAGGAGCTTGCGCGCATGCGCCCGCACGACGAATCGCCGGAGACTCTCCCCGCCATGGCTGCCAAGCGTGAGCTCGAAGCGCTGGTCGCTTCGTGGGACGGTGAAGGCGAGCCGCCGGCCTCCATGGTCGCTTGGGCCTCCAGCTTCCTGGATAGCTGGCTCGTGGACTCGGATTCCGAAGCTCCCTCGTAGCCGTCGTGGAGCTCTGCGCCGTCCTCGCCAGGGCGTGACTTCGGCTATTCGGGAAAGGGAAGCGTCGGGTGGGCCTGGCCGCTCTCTCCCACCGTCGTGCTGCCATCGTGGTTCCAGCTCATGCCGCCCTTACCCGGCTGTCCGGTCTCGATGGTCACGCCCTCGAGCGTGAGCTGATCCTCGTCGAGGTAGGCGATGCCGATGGAGTCGCCTCCGCGCCCTGGGCCGCCGTAGCCGCCGGGCCCACCGTCGCCTCCACGGCCGCCGAGACAGGAGTAAAACCCGTCCCCCAGCGCTCCGCCCCGTACGCCTCGGCCGCCTCGGCCGCCTCGCTGGGGTTCCCCGCCGTCGCCACCGCTGCCGCCAAAGTCCGCCGTGATCTTGGTGTCGCGCACGGTCACCCGGGCATGAAGCGCGAGGACGGCGATGGACGGCTGTCCGTTCGCTCCCCCGCGGCCTCCTCGGCCTCCGCAACCCCCGGCCCCTCCCGAGCCTCCTCCCGGGCCTCCCTTGGAGGCCACGTCGCACAGGGCGAGCCCGCCCCGACGGCCGCCGCCGCCGCCGCCGCCCTGGCCCGGCGTGCCCCAGGTCCCTGCGCCCCCTGTGTCGCCCTCCCATCCGGTCTCGGTGAGGCGTCCGATACCCTTGCCGGGCGCGCCCTGCTTCCCCGGAGCCCCCGGGCCCCCCTTGGATCCGACGTAGCAGCTGGCGTCGTCCTGCTCTGCGGTACCACCGCGTCCCGAGGGCGAAGCGTCGGCGGGCTCCCCGTCGCCTCCATCGTCGGCGCCGTCGGGCAGCCCATCCCCTCCCTTGCCGCCAACGCTCGTGAGCCCGCTCTCGCATTCGTTCACGACCGCAGGCCCGCCGGCGACGACGACCGCCGAGCACGCGTCCCCACCGAACATGCCATCCGGTCCGTCCGGTTGGCTGTACTGCTGCCACTTCGCGCCAGGACTGCCTCCATTTCCTCCGCGGGTGGAGATCTCGCTCCGCACGATCTCCACTGCCGTGTTGGACTGAATGATCACGCCGACCTCGCCCGCCGAGCGGACGTAGAGATCGGCGAGCGTCGACACCCCGTCCGCGGCCCCCCTGTCCTCGGGGCCTGCGGGCTCGACGATCACCATGGGGCCGAAGACCGTCGTGTGAGTAAACGAGGACAGCGGGATTCGGGGGTCGCGATTCCATCGCCGGCAGTCGAAGCCCCCCAGCAGATCCACGCCGGAGGGCATCCTGATCTGATTCACCCCGAATCCGTCGTTGCAGATGAACACGCGCCCTCGTCCAGTGCGCGCGAGCTCGACGGCGCGCTCGACGGTGAACACCGGCTTCGCCTTCGTGCCGGGGTTCTTGTCGTCGCCCCCACCCAAGGCTCCGGCGACGAACACGCCGCAACCGTCGTCGATGATATCGGCAGCGACGTGCTCGACGCAGACCGACTCCGGAGGCGGCTCGCCCACGCATGAGGAGCCTTCACAAGGCGTCACGCCAGGGTCGTTCACGCCGGGCGCAGTTCCGCAGCCGATCGCCCACGGGGACAGCAGAAGGACCAAGGTCGCCGCGGTGCTCTTTTTCATGTGCATCTCCTGACGTGCGCCGACCGGCACAGGGCGGTTCACTGAGGCGGTTCCGGGGCCGGCGCATCGAACCGGTACCAGAACACCTTAGTCCCGTCATGCGCCTGGCCGGAGTGGCTTTCCGGGGTTGCATTGCCGCCGAGCCCCCCGGTGCCGGCTTGGCCGGGCGAGACCGTCGCATGCGGCAAGATGGTCACGGCGGCGCCCACGGAAGCGATGCCGAGCGAGTGGCCACCGAGACCGCCGCCGGCATCGCCCCCGCGACCGCCGTCGCCGCCATCGCCGCCGGCGCACCCTCGCGACGTGTCGGTCAGAAGCTTGTTTCCGCCGAGGCCGCCGCCGGCGCCAATGCCTCCCCACTGGCCCGTTCCGCCGACCCCGCCGTTGCCGCCCTTGGCCCCGAGGACCGTGCTGTCGTCATCGACCGTGAGGTCGCTCCCTTGCAACGCCACGATCGCAATGCTCGCGCCGCCGTAGCCGCCCCCCTGGCCCCCCTTGCCCCCGCAGCCGCCGCTGCCGCCCGATCCGCCGGCCGCACCGCCCTGGGGTCGACCTGCCGGACACGCGTTCATGTCGTCGCGCCCCTTGCCGCCGCCACCCCCGCCGCCGCCCTGACCGGCACCGCCCCTCGCCCCGTCCTTCCCGCGGACGCCGACCCATCCGTCGAGGCCCAGACGACCAGGGTCAACCGCTCCGGCAGCGCGCTCCGCATCGGCGCCGTCTGCTCCCCTCTCGCCATCCTTGCACGGCATGCTGGACGCGCCACCGCCAGCCAGGCCGCGATTGTCCGGAGTCCCGATCGGCTCCGGCAATCCTGACGTCCCGTCGCCGCCCGTCTCGAGGCCTCCATCGCCCCCCTGGCCACCCGTCGACTCGATGCCGTCGTCGCACACGGTCACGACCGGAAGGGCGCCCAGCGCCACGTCCGCGGTGCAGGCGTCTACGCCGTTGTTCCCCACCACGCCGGCGCTCGCGCGGAAGCTCGGCGCGTCCTCGCCAGGCTCCCCATCCTTTCCGTCGCCTGCGAAGATCTCGCTCGCCCGCACGATTGCCCTGGCCCCAGGGCTCAGGAGCATCGCGATCGACGACTTGCCGTCGCTCGCGGAGGCGTCGGCCGCCACCGCGCGCACGCCGAAGATCACGGACGTCGTATCGTCCGTCGCGATGACCGCATTCTCCCCCCCGAGGACCCGAACCGGGATCCCCACGGGCGGAGCGATGACGGTCAACGCGCTCTGCCCGTCGAGCGGCCCTCCGTAGGACCAGTCGCCGCCGGCACACAGACGGCCGCCCCAGAGGTCGACACCCTGGGGGAGCGAGATCGCCTCCTCGAACACCCCGCCGCACGCGTACACGCGCCGGGTCGGCGCCTCGCCGTGCCCTCGCCCGTGCGCGGCGAGCCCGATCGCGTGCTGGAGCGTCTTGACCGGCGCTCCCTTCGTTCCGGGGCTGTCGTCGTTGCCCTGCTCGCTGACGAACACGCCGCACTTGTCGAGCGCTGGCGCGTTGCCGGGCTCTCCCGCGCACAGGTCGGGCGGAGGTTCCGGATCGGGAGCACACGCCAGCTTCTCCGAGCAATCCTCGGGATAGGCAGCACAAGCTGTCAGCGTGCTAGCTCCCCACACGCAGACAGCGAGAGCGACGGCCGACGTCACGGCGCCTCGGTCTGCCAGCGGACCCATTCTCTCGGCCCCTCGCGTGCTCACCATACACCCTCGAGTCGCGCGCCGATTTCGTTTCCATTCGCCACGGGCGATACGTTGACCCGATCCTGAGCCGGCTTGAATCTCAGGAAAGAGAAGTCCGTGAAGAAGGACGCGGCGGTCACGGCACCGACGACACCGCCCGTGATCACCGTGGCCAGACCGGCGCGGCCGAACGTGTTTCGCGCGTCCTGCAGGCGCGCCAGCTCGCCACATGGCGAGCTCCGAGGCGCTTGCCAGCACATCGACGTGCTCGACGACGGCTCGCTTTGGAGCCAGTCACGCCGGGCGCTCAGGTCGTCATCGAGCTTGCCGGCGTGGATCATGAGGATGGTGCCCACCGCCACGCCAGCCGTCGTGACCGCGATCCCCGTGATGCGCAGCGTCCCCGGCCAGGAGGCCCACGGGCTGGGCGCCTTCGCGCTCGCAGCGGACAGCGCGCGCTCAGCGGGCAACGTGCGCAAGGCGGGCGGCGTCGCTGGCGCGGTGTCCCTCCTGCTTCTCGCCTCCGTGGCGCTCGCCGCCGCCGCGCGGGATAGCTCCATCGTCATCTGGTGCTCCGCGCCCACCACGCCGAGGAAACCCTGAAAGGCGTCTGCGTGGCCCGGTGCCCGACCCCGCACCATGACGTGTTTGCCGGGCTCGAAGAAGAGCGTATAGGTGCGCGCGGTCCGTCCGACGCGCTCGCCGTCGATGAGCACCTCGGCGTCCGGCGGATCGACCGAGAGCACGAGCGTAGCGACGCGCTTCACTGCCTCGCGCTGGCCTGCCTGGAATCGCCGCTCGAGCGCGTCCGGCAGCGCTTCGCGCTGTTCGAGGCTCTTGGCAAGGTGCTCGGCCGCATCGCGGTACCTGTGCAACGCGACCTCGCAAAGGCCGAGCTCGCCGGCGATCTCCGCCCGCTCTCGCTCGGTGCTGGTCGCCGGGTCCGCGGCGTCGAAAGCAGCCTTGTAGGCAGCGTATGCCTCGCTCCACCGCCCGGCATTGCGCGCTCTCTGACCACGGCGAACATGGTCCTTCACCGATGCGCTGTCGCTCGGTCCCGCCTTCGGAGGGGACATCGGCGGCGCTGGCAGACTTCGTGAAGTCTGTTGCGCCTTCGGGGGGGCATCATCGGCGCTTGCCGAGGTCGGGAAGCCTGTCGCGGCCCCGAGCGTGAGGAGAATCGCGAGCGAATGCGCAATGCAACGCATCCAGGGACGGTACTGACGCCGGCCGTTCGGCGTCAACCGCCAGGAATCGCGACGCCACGGCCGTTTGAGCGAGAATTGGCGGTCGTATGACGGAATGTGCTCAGTCGTCCTCTCGACCCGCCTTCGCGTGGCCGAAGATGACACCTTGACCTACATTATCCGACCAATGTTGCTCGTGGGTTCTTTTTTTTGAAGCGTTTGGGCCCGCTCAAGTGTGCTGCTTACCGTGGGCAAGCCACCGACCGTCTTCCCCGGCTTCGAGCTGTTCCGGCGCCTCGCCAGGCGCCACGGCGTGCCGGAGCGAAACGTCGAGGATATCGCTCAGGAAGCGCTGCTGCGCGGGCTGGAGGCCGACAAGCGGATCGACCCGGGGGGAGACCCGGCCCCGTACCGCGTCACGATCGCCATCAACCAGGCGCGCAATCACGTCCGTGACGCACGCTGCCGCGGCGAGGTGACGCACGCTGCCGCGGCGAGGTGCTGACGTCGTTCGATGAGTGCGAGATCCGGGACGAGTGCCCCACGCCGGAAGAGCTGCTCCGGAGACGGCAGCGGGAAAAGTTCATGCGGGAGCTGATAGACCAGCTCGATCCCAAGTACCGGGAGCTCGTGATCAAGCACGATCTCCAGGAGGTGCCGCTCGCCGAGATCGCGGCCGAGCAGGGACTTCCGCTGGACACGGTGAGGACGCGACACTTTCGGGCGCACCAGGAGCTCCGGGCGCGGCGGGAGCGGTGGCAGGCGCAGCAACGCTCGCAGGGAAGGGACGATCGCCTCTGCGTGCCGCTCGCACTGGGCTTCGGCCGTCGTGCGTCGTGGGTGGCCTGGCTGCGCCGCCTGGCCGTGAGGATCGTCGTTCAGGGAGCGCTCGCCGTGCTGACCGGCGTGCTCGTCTCCTCGGTGTCGTCCCTGCCCGACCTGCAATCGTGGTACGGGGCGGCGGCGGTCCCTGCCACCCCGCCCGCCGCGCAGGAGGCGGCCGCGTCGCCTGCGCGAGACGGTGCGCACAGCGCCGCAGCGCCCGCCGGCGGAGAAGGCGCGCACAGCGCCCCAGCACCGGCCGCGCCGATCGCGCGCGGGATGTCGTCGCCGAACGCGCAAGGAAGCGCGCGCGTTCAGGCGATTGCGAGCAGCACGCCCGTTCCCTCAACGACGACCGATCGCCGGCCCGCGTCTCCGGCGAGCGCCGTTCGACCGCCCGACAGCGAGCGCGAGCGGAGCCTGATCAACCAGGCCCAGAGGGCCATCGAGGCCCGCAATGTCACGGCGAACGTCGAGGCTCTCCGGCTGCTGAACACCCACGCGCAGGAGTTTCCCCGTGGGCGGTTCGTCGCCGAGCGCGAAGCACTCCTCCGGCAGCTTCGCTGAATCGTCAGCTGTCCTTCGGCAGCTCCCAGGCGGTGATCTTGGTGGTGTCTTCGGACAGCACAAGGCGAAGGAAGGCGGGCCGGGTTCCGCAACGCCTGCCGATGAGAAGGACATAGAGCGCTCTCCCCTGAACACGACACCTCCGGGGGTAGGGACCCATGGGTGAATTGCGTAATCTTATAATTCTTCGGGAAGCCAGCGAGATCTCTGTGCGGGGAGTAGGATTGCAATGAGCATCAAAGGCCTGGTTGTCCACTTTCGGCGCGACCTGGATGACGATGAGGCGCAGCGAACGATCGACGCTCTGATGATGATCAAGGGCGTCGTCAAGGTGGCATCTGTCAAGGCCGGTTACGAAGACGAACTGAACCGGCAGCGGGTCAAGCGAGATTTGCTAAGCAAGATTGACGGGCTTCTGAGGGATGACGAGGTCACGATCTAGCTGCCGACGAACCCGCGTCATCGCGGCCTCGACTCAACCGGCCCGCCGCGCCAAACGAGCGAGCCCCGACGGCCGGCCCGCGGGGGGCCCAGCGCAGGAGAATTCAGCGCCGCAGTTCATCGAGGAAACGGGCGGCCACCGCGGCCGGCGAGCCCTTCTTCTCGTCCACGGCCGCGTTCATCTGGCGCATCTTCCGCGCGTCGATCGTCCCCGACAGCCCGCGCAGCGCCTCCAGCGCCTCCGGGCGGGTGCGCGCGAGCCGATCGCTCGCCAGCACGAGCGCGTCGTACGGCGGGATGGCCTGGCGATCGTCCTCCAGCAGCACCAGATCGTCGGCGATGATCCGCCCGTCGGTCGAGAAGGCGGTGATCACGTCCACCTGCTCCGCTCGCAGCGCCTCGTAGAGCAGCGACGGATCCATGCTCCGCGCCTCGCGGAACGCGAGGCCGTACACGCGCTCGATGGCGCGCCACTCCGGCCGCTGGAAGATCTCGTAATCGCCCCCCACCCGCAGCGATCGCGCGCGCGCCCCGAGATCGCTGATGCGCCGGATCCCCAGCCGCTCGGCCTCGGCCCGCCGCATGGCGAGCGCGTAGGTGTTCTCGAACCCGAGCGCGGCGGCCACGTGGACGTTGTACCGATCGCGCAGCTCCCTCTCCACCGTGGCCAGCACCGACGCGCGGTCCGCGCGCTCCGCGCTCCGTCGCAGGACGTTCGCCCAGAGGGTGCCCGAGTAGTCGACGTAGACGTCGATCTCGCCGCTCTTCAGCGCGTCGAACGCCACCGTCGATCCGAGCGATCCCAGCGTCCGCGCCGGCACACCGGCGACGCGCTCGATCCTCCCGGCGACGATACTGGCGAGGATGTACTGCTCGGTGAAGGTCTTGGCGCCGACGGTGATGGACCCCTGATCGCGCGCGAGGAGGGCCCGCACGACCGGGGTGGCCGCGAAGACAGCGAGCCCGGCGAAGCCGCCGAGACACAGCAGCACGAGGCGGCGGCTGCGGCGCGTGACGCCGGCGAGCAGGCCACGCACAAGGCCGTCCAGCACCAGCGCGAGCCCGGCCGAGGCCACACAGCCGATCAGCACGGCCGTGGTGTTGCGCGTCTGCAGCCCGCTGAAGATGTAGTCACCGAGGCTCGGCGCCCCGACCGGCGTGGAGAGCGTGGCGGTGCCCACCGTCAGCACCGCCGCCGTGCGCACGCCGGCCACGATCACCGGGAGCGCCAGCGGCAGCTCGACGCGGCGGAGCTGCTCGCGGGGCGTCATCCCCACGCCGCGCGCGGCCTCGATCACCGCCGGATCGAGGCCCGAGAGGCCGGCCGCCGTGTTCCTGAGGACCGGCAAGAGGCTGTAGAGGAAGAGGCCTATCAGCGCCGGCAGGTAACCGATGCTGCGCGCGCCCAGGGCCGCGAGCACGGGCACCATGAAGGCCAGGAGCGCCAGGCTCGGGATGGTCTGGACGACGCTCGCCACGCCCAGTACCGGCCCCTCCAGGCGGCGCGATCGCGTGACCAGCACGCCCAGCGGGACGCTCACGGCCACGCCCAGCGCCAGGGCGACCAGCGTGAGCCCGAGGTGGGCGGCGAGGTAGCGCGGCAGGAGGGCGAGCTGCTCCTTCACGAAGCGTCGCCTCCCGCGATCGTTCGCGCGGGCGCGCCCGCGATCAGCGACTCGACGGCGCGCGCCTGCTCGAGCGGGCCGCGCACCAGATCGGCCACGTAGTCGTCGGCCGGCGCGCGCACCAGGTCGCGGCCGGGCGCGAGCTGCAGGAGGCGCCCGCCGCGCATGACGCCCACGCGATCGCCGAGGAGCAGCGCCTCGACGACGTCGTGCGTGACGAAGATCGCCGAGAACCCCAGGCTCCGGCGCACCCGCGCGAACGATCGCTGGAGGCGCTCGCGCGTGATCGGATCGAGCGCGCCGAACGGCTCGTCGAGCAGCAGCACGCCCGGCTCGGCCGCCAGCGCCCGCGCCACGGCCACGCGCTGCGCCTGGCCGCCGGAGAGCGCGTCGGGCCGCCGATCGCGGACCTCGGCCGGATCCAGCTCGACCAGCTCCAGCAGCGTGTCCACCCGACCACGGATGCGCCTCGCGTCCCAGCCGAGGAGCGCCGGCGTGATGCCCACGTTCTCGGCGACCGTCAGGTGCGGGAAGAGCCCGAGCCGCTGGAACACGTAGCCGATGCGGCGCCGGAGCGCGTGCGGCGGCACGGCGGTCACGTCCTCGCCCTCGACGCGGATGCGACCCGAGCTCGGCTCGATGAGCCGGTTCGTCATCTTCAGCGTCGTGGTCTTCCCCGAGCCCGACCCGCCCAGCAGGACCACCAGCTCGCCCGGCTCGACGCGCAGGGAGACGCCGTCGACAGCGGCGATTCCATCGTAGCGCTTGGTCACCTGCTCGAGCTCGATCATCGCCGCCGAGAGCGTGGCGCCTCGCGTACGACCCGGAAGCTCGAAAAGACATAGGGATAGTCCCGGCGATACCAGTTGCGAAAGCTCGGCCGGAGGAACCCCTCGTCGGTCGCCCACGAGGCGCCGAAGACGACGTCGTGCTCCCCGTCGAAGAAATCCGCCGAGTACCCGGGGTACGTGCGGGCGTACGCGACGAAGCCGGGCAAGGGCGCGAAGGGCGTGGACGTCCACTCCCAGCCATTGCCCACCAGCTCCTCGACGCCGAACGCGCTGGCGCCGTCCGGGTGGCTGCCCGCCGGCACGGGCGACCATCCGCGAAAGCCGAACCGGCCATGACGCGGCTCGCCCGGCGCGTGCCCCCACGGACGCGCGCGCACACCGCCGCTCGGCTCGCCGAACGCGGCGCGGCGCAGCTCGGCCTCGGTCGCCAGGCGCCCACCGCGCCAGGCTGCATAGGCGCGCGCCTGCTCGCCCGAGACCTGCGCCGGCCAGCCCGACGCGACCTCGAAGGAGACCGGCCCGAAGATCGTCTTCACCGAAAGCCCACCTCCCCGGCGCACGAACGTACGGGGCGTGAGCGCGGCCCGCGCGCCGTCTTCCATCACCTCGAGGAAGGCCAGGTAATCGCCGTTCCGCACCGGCAACGAGTCGATGGTGAAGCCCGGGACATCGATCTCCGCGCGCCCGAACTCGTTGTCCCAGCCGAACGGGATCGCCTCGAAGTCCGCGCCGATCACCACGCGGCCCGCCGGGACGTGCCGCGGCTCGGCCACGCGCCCCCCGCCGCCCACGAACGCGGGCGCGCCGCCGGGGCGCCGCGCGGCGCCGTGCTCCTGGAGCATGTACATCAGGGTCTCGTGGTGCATCCGCTCGTGCTCGAGCACGAGCCGGAGGATCCGCCCCCGCGCGCCGAGCACGTCCTCGGCGCGCGCCAGCACGTCGGGGATGCGCGCCAGCACGGCGCGGCGGACCTCGTCGCGGTACGCGATCACCTCGGCGATCGCCGGCCACGCGTCCCTCGACGCGGCGCGGGCGCCGTCCTCGTCGGCCGGATCGATCCCGCGCTCGAACAGCACGTCGAAATCGCTCCGCATGGGCCCGAGCCCGAGGACGCCTCGGCCGATCTGGTTCCACGCGAAGGCCGGGAGGTGCCCCAGGTAGAACGAGAAGGGGTGTCGCAGCGCGATGGGCCGACGCCCCATCGACGCCTCCGGGACGAGCGCGAACAGCTCGTCGCTGCGGCGCCACGCGGCGGCGAGCAGCGCCTCGAACGAGGCCTCCGTCACGCGTCGCTCCGCCGGAGCAGGGCCAGCGCGAAGAGCTGGTCGGGATCGGTGTGCCACGAAGACACAACGAGCCCTCCGGCCCGGGCCGAGGCCTGGAGCGAGTCGCGCGTGAACTTGCAGCTCACCTCGGTGCGGATCTCGGCGCCGCGCTCGAGATCGAGCCGCAGATCGAGCGCCGGGATCTGCACGCGCATCCGCCGCGAGGCCACGAGGCGCATCTCGATCCACGCCCGCGCCGCGTCGTAGAAGGCGCGGTGCGCGAACGCGTCGGGCGCGAAATTCGCCCCGAAGCGCCGGTTGATCACGCGGAGCGCGTTGCGGTTGAAGGCCGCCGTCACGCCCTCCGGATCGTCGTACGCGGCCTCCAGCCGGGCCGTGTCCTTCACCAGATCGGCGCCGACGAGGAGCGCGTCCGACGGCTCCATGACGCGCGCGATCTCGCGGAAGAAGGCGCGCCGCTCGTCGGGGTAGAGGTTGCCGATGGTGCCCGCGAGGAAGACCACGAGGCGCCCCCCGCCCCGGCCGAGCCGCGGCAGGTCGGTGGTGAAATCACCGAGCACGCCGCGGAACGTGTACTCCGGGTAGTCGGCGCGGAGACGGCTGATCGACGTCTCCAGGAAGAGCCCGTTCACGTCCAGCATCGTGCACGTCTCGCCGCCGCCCACCCACCGCCAGGCGTCGAGCAGGATGCGGATCTTGCGGCCCGCGCCGCTGCCCAGCTCGACGAGGCGCCGCGGCCGGACGGCGCGCAGGATGTCTCCGGCGCGCTGCTCGAGGATGCCGATCTCCGTGCGCGTCGGGTAGTAGACCCCGAGGCGGGTGATCTGCTCGAACAGCTCGCTCCCGAGATCGTCGTAGAAGTAGACGGGCGGGATCTCGGGCAGCGATCGTGTGAGGCTCTCGCGCAACCGAGCGCGCTCATCGGGTGAAGGGTACGCGTCCTCCGCGAATGTGGAGCTCAACAGGACCTCCTTGGGGGAGCGCTGGGCAGCGTGTCCATTGGGAAGAGAGCGGCGGACGTCAAGCATGGATCCCCGGCGTGCCGCCGTGGACGATGCTCGGTGAAACCCGGGCAGCGCGGGCGTACTCAAGGGGTGTGCAGAAAACGGGGGCCGGGCAGGTAGAGCCAGTAGGGTACAGCACTACGGTAGGATGGCTCGGCGTATAACAGGTGCCCTCGTCCCAGCAGGCGCCGCCGCCCTCGAGATAGACGACGACGCGCTTGCTCTTGCTGGTCAGGTTGACGCTCCATTTTCACGCGATCGCGCTGGTGGGTGTCTTCGCGGCGGCCCGTAGCGGGCGTCAGGCCTTCCGCGAGATCGGCGCACCATCGCACGAGGAGCTCGAGGACATCGTGCAGCGCATCCGAGAGCGCACGCCCCGCTGGCTGCGAAAGCGCGGCCTGCTCGAGGAGCGTCCGAACGAAGAGCGCTCGAACGAAGCGCCGGTCGAGATGGACGTGGCGTGCTGACCCAGCGCTTCGGCACAAGGATTGAACCACATGGGCCGCCGGCTGGGCGTCCCAGCCGGCGGCCCCCTCGATGCGTGGATCAGTTATTGACATGGCGTCGCTTTCTTCAGGCGAAAGGAAGATCGCATATAACGCTACATGTCAAGCAGTGCGCGCATCGTGGCTGTACGATGGGACGGCCGCTACGAGGAGCTTGATCATCGGATCGCGTTTGGGTTTCCTGGCCCCACACCGTCGACGCAGGCGCAGCGGTCTTCAACAACATGCCGTCGGCGGGCAGAACCGATGACAGGAGAGCGAGTCATGACCAAACGACCCACTCGTCGCCGCGAGCCCCAGGTCTCCACCGGCGCCGTCGATCAATTCCTTCGGCACGTGGAGATCCCCTACCTGGACGGGCCGGGCACGCGTTCGCCCGAGGCGTGGTTCCTGGGATCCAAGGCGGAGAACGCGGACGAGTTCGAGCGCCTGATCGTCGAGGCGATCCGCGATCAGGCGTTCTGGCGGCGGAACTTCCACCCCGGCGACCCGGCCCTCGTCACCGAGGCGGTCAAGCGCCAGCCCGAATACGTGCAGGCGATGGGCGTCCTCACCGACAGCTACCGCTCGCTCCTCGGCTTCCTGAAGAAGTCGATGCCGTTCTTCAGCACGCGCTACCAAGGGCACATGAACTGGGACACCGCGATACCGGCCGTCCTCGGCTACTTCGCGGCCATGCTGTACAACCCCAACAACGTGGCGTTCGAGGCCTCGACCGCCACGACGATCCTCGAGCTGCTCGTCGGCGACGATCTGTGCCGCATGCTCGGCTACCCGCTCCCCGACAGGGCCGCGTGCCAGGCCGGCGCCATCCGCCCCTGGGGTCACATCACCTCCGGCGGCACGGTCGCGAACATCGAGGCGATCTGGTCGGCGCGCAACCTCAAGCTCTATCCGCTCGCCATGCAGGCGGCGCTGGAGGAAGACCCGTCGCTGGCCGCGGCGAGAGATCTGCGCGTGCGCTCGCCCATCGGCGAGGCGGTCCCCCTCCGCAAGCTCGACGTCTGGTCGCTGTGCAACCTGCGGAGCGACGACATCCTCGCCCTCCCGGCGCGGCTCACCGCCGAACACGGCGTCTCGCCCGAGGTCTTGACCCGGGCGCTGGCTCGGGTCTCGCCGCAGAGCCTGGGCATGCACGAATTCTTCAGGCGCTACGCCGGCGAGCTCGGCGGCCCGCCGGTGATCGTGGTCCCGGCGACGAAGCACTACTCCTTCCCCAAGGCGGCCGCGATCCTCGGGATCGGCGCGGTGAACGTGCTCGACGTCCCGCTCGACGAGGACGCCCGGATGAGCGTCCCCGAGCTCGAGCGGGTCCTGCGGGCCTGCCTCGCCGAGCGGAGGCCGGTCTACACCGTCGTCGGCGTGGTCGGCAGCACCGAGGAGAGCGCCGTCGATCCCCTGCGGGAGATCCTCGCCCTCCGCGAGCAGCTCCGCCACAAGGGGCTCGACTTCACCGTTCACGCCGACGCGGCCTGGGGCGGCTATCACGCCAGCATCCTCCGCGAGGACGAGGACGACTCGAGCGCCGGGCGGACCGCCGGCGCCACGCGCCGCGCCGAGGTCGGCTTCAGCCGCTACACGGCGCAACAATACGCCGTCCTGCAGGAGGTGGACTCTGTCACCGTCGACCCCCACAAATCAGGGTACATCCCGTACCCCGCCGGCGCGCTCTGTTACCGCAACGCCGCGATGCGCGATCTGGTCACCTTCAAGGCGCCGTACATCCTGCACGCCCACGACGAGCCGTCCGTCGGCATTTACGGCGTGGAGGGCTCGAAGCCCGGCGCCGCGGTCGCCGCGGTGTTCCTGGCCCACAAGGTCATCCGCCCGAACGAGACCGGCTACGGCAGCATCCACCGCAAGGCGCTGTTCAACTGCCGGCGGGTCTACGCCCGCCTGCTCTGCATGGCGCGCCCGGAGGACAACTTCGTGGTGGTCCCCGTACCCCGCCTCCCGTCCGAGATCACCGGAGGCGACGTCGCGGCGCAGATCCAGTTCATCCGCGAGCGGATCGATCGACGCGACACCGACGCGCTGCTCGCCGACGACGAGGCGATGCGGCTGCTCACCGAGCTGGGCCCGGACCTCAACATCCTCACGTATGCCTTCAACTTCAAGCATCCTGACGGACGCATGAACCGGAGCCTCGCGCTGGCGAACCGCCTGAACAAGGCCGTCTACGAGGTCCTCAGCCTCAAGCCCGGCGAGGACCCGTCCGGGCACCCGCTGATCGTGACGACCACGGACTTCGAGGATGTCCATTACGGCGCGGTGTTCATGGAGAGCTACAAGAGCCGCCTCGGCGTCGAAGGGCCGGGGCACGCGGTCACCGTCCTGCGGTCGACGGTCATGAACCCATGGTTGACCGACTTCGGCGACGACACGTTCCTCGACATGGTCGAGCGGGAGTTCCGCAGAGCCATCTCGCGGGCGATGTTCCGCGACTCCATGGCCCAGGTCTTTGAGGAGATCGACGCGAACAACGACGGGCTCCTCGACCGGGCGGAGATCGAGGCGAAGTTCAGGGCGATGGGCTACGGCGACGCGGAGATCCACGAATTCCTGCGCACGAGCGACACCAGCCGGGACGACGTGCTCTCGAAGCAGGAGTTCCTCGAGAGCTTCTCGCAGCTCCTCGTCCGCACCAGCTTCGGCTCCCGGCGGTAGCTCAGTAGGGCACGGCTCTACGGTAGGATGCCTTCCGCTTGGGGCACGAAGCCGGTGACGTCGCTGGCGAGCGCGCTCGAAGCGCTCGCCAGCGACGTCACCGCGGGAGAGGGGGCCATGCGCGTTAGCCATCCGCGGGGGTGAGCCCGTCCGTGCGTCCTCGCGGCGTCGCGCTACTTCCTCTTCGCGTCGTCGACGTACGGGGCGGGCACCCAGCGGTAGGACGCTCCGTCTCTCCGGACGTGGCCCAGCCCGGGAAACGGGGCGTGGGCGTGCGCGATGAGGTAGCCCTTGTCGGCAGCGTCGGCGAGCGCCTTCTTGCGCGTTTCCACGGCCATCGGCGCGTTCACGTCGAAGGCCACCGCCACCGAGGGATCGTCGAACTGAACGGCCATGATGTGCACGAGGTCGCCCCACAGGAGGAGCCTCTGGCCGCCGCTCTCGAGAGCGTACAGCGTGTGGCCGGGCGTGTGGCCGTACGCCGGCTCCGCGCGGAAGCCCGGAAAGAACTCGGCCGCTCCGGTGAAAGGCTTCACTCGCCCGGCGTCGAGGTACGGCTGCAACGTGGCTTGCGCCGCGGCGAAGAACTGGGCTTGCATCCCCGAGGACTTCGCGGCGAGCGCCTTGTCCATCCAGTAGTCGAGATCCTTCTGGTTCAGGTGGACGGTGGCGTTCGGGAAGGCCCTCTTCCCGCCGATCACGAGCCCGCCGGAGTGATCCGGGTGAACGTGCGTGAGGAAGACGTCGGTGACGCTCTCGGCGCTCACGCCCACAGCAGAGAGCGACGCGGGGAGCTTGCCGGTCGTGGGGCCCATGAGCTCTGCGCACCCGGTGTCGACGAGGATCGTCCTGCCGTTCCTGTGGATCAGGAAGGTGTTGAAGGAGACGTCGATCGGCGACCTCTGGAAGGATTGCGCGAGGAGCTTGTCGACCTCACCCGGCTTGGCGTTGAGGACGAGGCCATTCGAGAGTTCCAGGCCGAACGTGCCGTCGGAGAGCACGGTCACGTCGATGTCGCCCACGCGCGTGTGGTAGAAGCCCGCCTGGCGCCTCTCGCCGCCGGGCGGGCTCAGCGCGCTCGCCGCCGGAGACGGCGCCGGCGCCGCCGGCGTCGCGGCGGGCTGCTCCGGAGCCGCCGGGCTCTGCGGAGCGCTGCTGCTCGGCGGGGCCGGGGCGGCGCACGCGGCGGGGAGGGTGAGAGCGCCTCCGAGCAGCAGGAGTGAGGCCGCGATGGACGCGATTCGCCGCGTGGAAATCATCCGCATGATCGTTCTTCTCTCCGGGCTCTCTTCGGTCGTCGGCGGCACGCGAGCGCTGCTCGCCGCGCGGCGGCGGGACGGCGGCCCGTGTTCGCCGCCCGTTCGACGTTGCACCGTACGTCCAGGCATGTAGACTTTCCATGCCTGAAACATCAAAAAAGTAAACCGATCGTCCAGATGGGGCGCCTGATGGGCGCCGCAGGAGCGAGGCGATGGACGCCCTCAGCCGACTTTTTCATTCGCTGCACGTCGAGAGCGCCCTGTGCACGCGCTTCGAGGTGTCGGCGCCTTGGGGACACCGCGTCGCGCACCGCGGCCCCATCAAGTTCGTGCTCATCGTCGCGGGATCGTGCTGGCTGCGCACGCGCGCGCTCCCGGAGCCGAGGCTGCTCGGCGCACACGATCTCTTCCTCGTTCTGGATGGCGAACCTTACGTGCTGTCCGATTCGCTGGACTCCGCGACCGTGGACTGCGCCGATCTCGAGGATCGCCGGGACGGCTATCTGATCCGCTACGGAGGCGGAGGCGCGCGCTCCACGCTGGTGAGCGTGGCCTTCGACGTGGATCCGACGGAGGGCGAGCCTCTCCTCGTCGCGCTCCCGCGCTTCATCCACCTGCGCATCGATCAGAACCGGAGCCACGGCCTCCAGTCGCTCATCGAGCTGTTGCGCCTCGAGGTCTGCTCGTCGGAGATCGGATCGATCCCGATCATCCGCCGCCTCGCCGAGGCGCTCTTCATCTCCGCGGTCCGGGCCTACCTCCAGACGGGCGAGGGGCCGAGGAGGGGCGTCCTCGCGGCGATCGCGGACACGCAGCTCGCGCGCCCGCTCGGCGACATGCACGAGGACCTCGCGCGCGGCTGGACGATCGAGGACCTCGCGCGCAGCGCGCGGATGTCTCGCTCCGCTTTCGCGGAGAGGTTCCGGAGCACGGTGGGCCAGACGCCGCTCGAGTACCTGACGCGGATCCGGATGGACCGCGCGCGCGGGCTCCTGCGGGAGGGCGTCCCCATCGCCGAGATCGCCCATCGCGTCGGCTACGACTCGGCCATCTCGTTCACGCGCGCCTTCCGGCGCGTGACCGGCGGCACCCCGGGGGCGTACCAGCGCGGACCCGAAAGCAAAGTAGAGCGACAAACGGGTTGAAGCCGCACGCAAACAGCGAGAAGTTGAGACGCCAGAAGACGCCAAGAGACGCCAGAAGACGCCAAGATTTATTGTTTTCTTGGCGTCTTCTGGCGTCTTCTGGCGTCTTGGCGTCTCATTTCTCGGGTTTCCAAGCTGATCGGTGTTCTAGCAGGTCCAGAGGCTTGGAATGGCCACGGCGACGTCGCGCATGAAATGTCATGCGACGACCGCCCTGCGCCCGCCCGCAAAAGCAGGCCAAAACGCCGGTGACCGTTCACGGGTCGGTATCGTGCGACCGGGTCCGTGACGCCGGCGCGCCCGTCGAACTTGACACAGTGTAAACTATGCCCCATGTTGACACCATGTCAAGCAAGGACGGGGAAACCCGCGCTGCGATCCTCGAGGCCGCGCGCCGGCTGGTGACCGAGCCGGGGCGCCGCGGCGTCTCGATGGCGGAGATCGCGTCGGCGGCCGGGGTGTCGCGCCAGGCGGTCTATCTGCACTTCGAGACCAGGACCCAGCTCCTGGTCGCGCTGGTGCGTCACGTCGACGAGGTGCATGGGTTCGCCGACCTGGTCCGAAAGTGCGAGCGCGCCCCCGACGCGCGCGCGATCCTCTCCGAGTTCATCGGTGCGTGGGCGGGCTACGTCGCCCACATCACCGACGTGGCGCGGGCCATGCGCGCGGCGCGGGCCACGGACGAGGACGCGGAGCTCGCGTGGCGCGACCGCATGCGCGGCTTCACGGGCGTCTGCGCGGGCTTCGTGGCGCGGCTCCAGGCCGAAGGCGCGCTGGCCGAGGAGTGGTCGGCGTCGGATGCGGCGGACTTCCTGGCCACCCTCCTGTCGATCGGGAACTGGCAGGAGCTCATCGAGGAGCGGGGCTGGTCCCGGCCGCGCTACGTCCGCGCGATGCGTCGGATCGTGGAGCAGAGCCTGCTCAGGCCGATGGTGATCAAGACGGCACCGAGGAGGCGCTCGTGAGCGGCGCGCAGCCGGAGCTCCTGGCGCAGGGCTCGGTGGAGATCGGCCGGCCCCTGCACGAGACGTTCGCGTACGTGTCCAACATGGAGAACTTCCCGACCTGGTTCCCGGGCGTCGCAGCCATGCGCGAGCTCGACACGCTGGAGCACGGGCAGGTCGGCAAGCGCTACCAGGAGACCGTGCGCATGCCCTTCGGGCGCACCGGCACGATCGACATCGAGGTGAAGGAGGCGCGGGTCGGAGAGCGTCTGGTGACCGAAGGAGAGGGCTTCCTCTTGCCCCGCATGAGCGTGGACTTCACGGCGCTCTCCGACGCCGAGACGCGCGTCGCGTGGCGCATGGTCAGCCGCAATCAGCGGTGGTGGTTTCGCTGGCTTGCGCTCCCCCTCCTGCGCCGCGTGATGCGCGGCCGAGCGCGCGACGGGCTGCGCAAGCTGCGCGAGAACCTGGAGCGAGAGCGGTCGTGAAGGGTGCCGGCGTTCGAGCGCGCCGAGGCCTGGCCGCGCAGGTCTCTACTCCGCCAGCACCGGTGCCATCCACGGCACGTCGGCCGGCGGATCCTGATGCAGCTTCCGAGCCCATTCCTGGTCGGTGAGTCGGGTGAAGCCCTCCGCCAGGTGCTCGTGGTAGGCGAACACCGCGCCCGCGTACGCGCGAGGCCCCTGACAGGTATCGACCGTCATGACCATCATGCGTGGATTGCCGGTGCCCACGTGCAACACCGACGGCGATCGCGGGACCGGCAGGTCACCTCCGATGTCCGTGTGCACGTCGGCGATGGTCGGGTCGCTCTTCAGGCCGTCGACGGGATCGAAGAACAGATCTTTGTACCAGCCCGTTTGCCAGGGGTCGCCGCTGCCACCGCCCTCGATGTGAATTGCCTGCTTGATGAAGGTCAGATGCTCCTCCGAGTGCGGCATGCCCGTCCGCTGCGCTTCCGCCATTTCACTCAAGGTGGTCGCGATGCGCGACAGGGTGCCGAAGTAGGCGCTCACGTGCTCCCCCAACGCGTTGTTCCCGTTCAAGCTGAAGTCGAGGGTATCGACCAAGGCCTGGCCCTGGCCGGCGAACTTGGCGATCCTCTGAAACAGCTCGGGGTAGGGCTCGACGTACGCATCCGGAAAGTCGCAGCCATTGCTGCCGGTGTACGACTGCTTGGCATACAGGATCGTGTCGTGCCTGAGCTGCGCCCACGATCCGAGCTGCGTGTTCAGCAAACGGCGCCCCCACGCCTCGCTGCGCGCCACGCTGGGTAGACCTTCCGCGGCTGGCCCCAGGGTCGTGGCGTTCGCCGAGAGCGTCTGCAGCGCCCCGAGCCAGGACGTGTACAGGCTGCCTTCCCAGTACGACGGCGGGTGGGCGTCCGCGATGACGCGGACGGCCGCCAGATCGCCGGCGTAGTTCCACTCTTCGAGCTCACTCGCGAGCAGGCTCACCGCGTGGTCGTTCCTCAGGGCGGCGAACGCGGCGTCGAGCGGGTTCGGGACCACGCGCTTCGCGGTGCGGTCGTACACCACGTTGGAGAACACGTGGCTGTCGATCACGTAGCGCTGCCCGAAGAACGCAAAGCTCGCGTTGAGCGGGAACGTGGAATCGCTGCCGTCCTTTCGCATGATGTGACTCGCGATGCGCTGCTCGCCGTAGCGCCCGTTGATGATCGCCTGAGCGATCGTCGAGTCGTCGATGGCAGCGAGCCCGCTCGCATCGGACACGCCCAGGCCTCTCAACAGCTCGTCCAGCTCGGGCACGATCATGTAGTCGTGCTCGCCCACGAACGCGGTGACGGTTCGATCGATGCCCGACCAGTCTTCCAGCGCCGCGGCATCCATCAAGTCACGCAACGCCAGCGCCGCCTCGAGCTGGCGGCGCCAGAAGACACGCGAACCATCGGGCATGGTCTCGATGAGCCGAAAATCGATGCGCCCCATCCACATCATGGCGCGGAAATAGCGCTCGAGCGCCACCGTGTCCGTGTAGTGGCCCCGCGGCTTGAACTGCGAGAAGTCGAAGCGGCGCGAAACGCCGAACATGGACTTTATCTGTTCTCCGTCGGCCGCTTCGGCGTGAGTCAGGAAGGACGCGACGTCGGCTTTGCTGGCTCCCGCCACGGGCTCGCTCGGCGCTCCCATCAGCAGGCTGCGCGCGACGGTCAGGTAGAAGTCCGCGTCGGCTGCCGCCTGCTGCGAGAGCCCGGAATTTCCGGACGCCAGGCGAGAACGCATCGCGTCGAGCAAGCGGGTGACACGCGGGATCAAGACGGCCTGTTCCAGGGCCTGCAGGATGTCGTCGTACGAGCGGTGCATGGCTTCGAGCACCATGTCGCCGCTCACGAAGACCGGCAGATCGTGCACGTAGATGGCAGCGTAGGCGTAGGGAAAGCTGGGATAGGCAAGTCGACTGGAAACGACGAAGCCGTTCGCGGCCAGGACCTCGAGCTCCGCGTCATTCAGACCCAGCTCCGATCGCTGGATCAGATCGAGGTTCTGAACGTCCGCGAGCCCGTAGCCCAGATCGTTCGAGAACGAGACCGCGTAGGCCTCCTGGAGGGATGCCGCGTTGTGTTGTTTGGCGGTGGCCACCTGGGCTTCGACTTCGGTCGCTGCGACCGAGCTGAGCTCGAGCTGCACCTGGGTTCCGACCTCCGCGGGACGCTCGTCGCCGGGACCGGCGGGGCCCGGCCCACCCGGTTCGGTGGAACCAGAACACGCCGCCAGCAAGCCAACGCTGACCAGGGTGGAGAGAATTCGTTGGGTGTGCACGGATTTTCCTTCTCCTTTGGCGGCACGGGGGCTGGTGTGCCGGTGTGCCAAACCCGGATCGTTGTGCCGCGGCCCCAGGCCGAAGGACGCTCGAATCGCGGGTTTCATCCACCCCATGTGTGCCAACGCCACAGATAAGCAATCGGCGTGCCAGCCCTCCCGGCCGACAAGCGGCTTCCGGGCTTCCCTCGGGCGCGAGGTACGCGTGTCGGCGTCGCCCGCGAGGGCGCGAGGGACGAAGTGCGCCGCGGGGGCGATCTCGCGCGGACGTGGAGGGCTCGGCGGTGTGGTCCTTCCGTCGTTGGCGCGAGGGAGGCGCGCTCGGCGGGGTCGGGCTTGCAGGATCGGCCTTGCTCGCCTTATCGTCCTTGACACGGGTTGACGAAGCCGTCGTAATTGCGCCGTGCTGACCATCCGGCGCGAGCAAATGAGGCTCCTGGCCCGGCGCTCGGACGCCGAGCTCATGCCGCGCCTGCTCGAACGCGTGCGGGTGATGTATCCGGAGCAGGTCTGGAGCACGAACGACGAGACGCTGATTGAGCGCCTGAAGGCGCAGCTCCAGCGGGCGGCGGGCCACGGGCTTCACCTCGAGGCCCACGTGACCAGCTATGTGGATCTGTGCTTCGAGCTCGGCGACTCGTTCGAGGAAGAGCCGGAGTACGCGGCGCTCGTCGCCACGCTCCGCGCCCGGAATGTGACCAGCGAGGCCAAGGCGCAGGCCATCGCGGACGAGCTGGTGATCGGGTAAGCGATGCGACGGCGCCCGGTCGCGGCTGCGTGGGCAAGTGTCGCTGCGGTTCGGGTGCGCGCGTGCCGGTGAGCGTGGCGGCGTTGTTGCGGGCAGCCGCGCGCTGCCAGCGGCGCATCGACCGGATCGACGAGGAGCTCGTCCGTCTCGACCACACCACGGCCCCGCCCGGCAACACCGACTGGCCCGCCGAGCGCCAGCACATCCGCCGTGTGCTCAACAAGGCGCGAAAGCTCCAGAAAGAACGGCGCATCCTGCTCCGGCGCCTGGCCAAGGTGGAGCAAGGTCAAATCCCGCCCCAGTACGCAGGCCGGCCCAGGCTCTATCGCCACTCGTTGCTCGTGGGCTTGGCCAGAAACCACGCCCGCTCGAAGCCCATGCAAGGCCGGGCACGCGACCTTGTCGACATCGTCCGCACCTGCGTGGTCGAGCACCGAGAGGCTCTGTTCGGCCAATGGATGATCGCCAGCCTCCGCGAGCTCAACACCGCGCTACGTCCGGGCCAGGATCGACGCTTCATCTACGCCAACGAATGGGATCGCGGTGTCTATCGCTTCCCGGACCGGTCATGGATGGCGGACGCGCCCGTCGACGACGACCACCCCGCCCACTCCGTCACCATGAACTTCGCCAACACCGACGACTTCAGCCCGTCCGCCGCCCTCGAGGATCTGTTCACCTGGAACGACCATCCCATCGCCATCGAGTGCATGAGCGCGCTGCACATCTGCTTCTTGCGCGCCTTCATGAAGACGGTCGGCACGGCGGCGCTCGACACGGTCACCGAGGACATCGTGCAGGTCGCGCCGGGAGACGAGGGCAGCGTGAGCAAGCTGCGGGTGGCGCTGGCCGTGGACTCCGTCGACCAGCTGCGCCCCGGCGATTGGGTGTATTTCTACAATCACCCGGACTACGTCAAGCGCCACCGCGACAGCTCCTTCGCCACCTGGCAGGGTGCCAATGCCGTCTATCTCGGCAACGTCGGCGGCGAACCGCGCTTCACCACGTTCGACTCGCAAGACCCGGAGTGGACCGAAGCCAAGTTCGTGACATTCCTGCTGCGGGAATACAACCGCAAGCCGGGCGGCCGGGACAGCCAACAGCTGGCGACCAGCTTCCCCCAGCTGGCTTCGGTTGACCACGTCCCCGGTCTGCGTTGCCCGAATCCCGAGCAGCGGGGGCGGATCAGCCCTGTCTATCGCATCGACGTCAAAGAGCTGGCGCGCTGGCGCTGAGGCGACATCGAGCTGCCCAGGGAGCTTGGCAGCATTCGTCTGTCATGAGCTTGCCCTTATGACGAACGCCTCCAGAGCCCGCCGCATGGGCTCACGCAACCCGCTCCAGATGACCTGAAAGTAGACCATCGCGTGCTCCTGGTCGAGCCGGCCAAGCGCAACGAGCGCGGCCTTGACGACGGTGAGCCCGTTCGGCCCATTGCCGTGCGCCACCGCCGAGAGCACGGCCAGCTCGGCGTCCTTCTGCCTTCAAGCTTCGTCCGCCTTCCGCATTGCAGCCCGCACCGCTGCCGCCGCCTTCTTGTCTTTCACGATCCTCTCCAGCCACACCCGCCGGATCCGCATCATCGACTCATCCGGCAGGCCCAGCTCGGCCAGTGCCGCCTGGCCCTGCCCCTGCTCGGCCGAGATCACAAGCTGTGCGTACTCGCCCGCTGTGATCGGCCCGCGCTCCTTCTCGAGCGCCGCCACGTAGGCCGCGTCGTACGCTGACAGGAGCTTCTTCTTCCGGCGCGCGATCTCGTCCTGGATCTCGTCAAGCCGCTGTTCGTGCAGCGACTGCCAATTCTTCGGCGTGAGCTTCTCCGCTTTGAGGATGGTGTCGCAGTCCGCCGGCCGCTGCGCGAGCTTGGCCGCAATGGCTGCGCAACGCTCGATGGGGTAGGCCGCGAGAGGCGGTGCGGGCTCCTCCGGCGCGGGGAGCGGAGCAGGCTTTTCCGCCTGGGTGTCAGGCTCGGGCGCCTCCTCTGCCGAGGGCTCCATCGCCCCCATGTCTGGCCTCGCCAGTGGGCCGAGCATGGCAGGAGGTGCGGGCTCCTTTGCCATCAGGGGGGGAGACCTCGCATCGCGCTCAGGCGCAGGCGGCGCGTGCAGCGCAGGCGACAGCGCTGGAGGGATCGCGACGAGCGGCGGACGCAGCACCTTGTCAGGAGCCTCTGCCGGCTCCGCCCCTCGCGGCGAAGACTCTGCTTGGTGACGTAGCGCAGGCTCAGCTCGCTCGCCCTGCACGAATGGCAACGCGGGTTTCGCGGCGACCAGTGAAGCCGCGCTGGTGGCAGTGGGCGCATCGGCGGGCGGCTGCGCCGCGGCTGCCGGAGTGGGTACCGCGGCTGCTCGTGGCGCGGCCTGAACGAACGCAGCGGCCGCGGCCTCGAGGTGCTGTGCCCGACTCGACGGGGGTACCGCGGCCGCCGGCGGCGCGGACTGCACGAAGGGGGGGACTGCGAGACGCTGCGCCGGGCTCGACGGGGGAGCAGGTTGGCCCGCGGGCACTGTGGGGAACGGTAGGGCCGGCCGGGAGACGGCGAGATCCTGATTCACGTCCAACGGCAGGGTGCAGGCCTCAGGGTCATCCTCGTTGTGCACGGCGCTATCGCCATCGTGCGCCTGGTCGTAGGGCGCCTGGAGCCCGATCTCGCTCATCGCGCCGCCGCCGGCCCGGCCGCTCGCGAGCCCCACTCCAGAACTGCTGGCCACGCCCTCGCTGTCGTTACTTACGAGGGTCTGATAAGGCTCCTCCAGCGCGACCAGGATCAGCCCGGCCTCTTGCGGCTCTCGGAGCGGGACCTGGCCGCGCCAGGTCACCGTGCAGATGCAGCGGTCGGTGTTGATCCAGAGCAGATCGGGCCACATGGCGACGCCCTGCAAGGGCTCGCCGGGGCGGTCGACGTAGGCGCGGGGGTGGAGCCCCGGGAGGCTCGTGACGAGGTGCGGGTGCTCGGGGTGGAGATGCTCGAGGATGAGCCGCTCGTCATTGCGGAGCGCGGTGGTCTGCTGGTCGACCGGCGCGGCGTTGAAGTAGCTGACGTCGAGGTCCGGGGGCAGGGGCTGGCGGTGCCAGTCGTTGCCGGGGAACGTGGCCGCGTAGCGCCCCAGCTTCTGCCGGCGGGTGGGCCATCCGGAGGCAACGGGTCCAAATCCCACGGGCTCGATGACGTCGTCCGGCCCGATGACGACAACGCCTGGACGCTGGAGGTTGGGGAGGTTGCGTCGCCCGTGGATGTCGCGAGCATGGGGGGGCATGCCGACGGGGTTGGAGGTGCCGGGGCCGCCGCCCGCGTACTCCCAGAGCAGCGGCATCCTGGTGAAGCGCGAGCTCTGATCGAGGACGCCGTGCTGCGTGAAGCTGCGAGCTCCGTACACCTCGATGGCCTTGTCGATGTCATTCACGATCACGCGGGCAGTGAGGGATCGGACTGCCGTGCCGCTGGGCGAGAAGGCGTGGCCAACGAGGACGACGTCCGCCCGGGCGCGGTGGGGGACGAAGTCGGAGACCGCATAGAGACTCCAGCACGCGTCGTCGCGCCAGTGGCGGTCGGATAGGTGGAGCGGCTCCTGCTCGGCCGCGAGGGCACACACACCGGGGTACAGCTTGAACGTGCTTTTACAGACGAACGTCTGCATCCAGGCGCCTGGATGAGGTTGCCACACGACCAGGCCAACGGGGAGCTGCGAAAGGGAGACGACCTTCACTCCGCCGGCGATACTGCAACCATCAACACGAGGCGTCAATGTGTGGGCGTTCGACCGTCTGAACGGCCGCACCGGCGGAGCCCTGAGCGTACGATGCGCGCGGGCCCCTCTTGCGGACAGGGATGGCTGCCGGATAGCATCGGCTGTCCGCTCTACAAGCGCAGGGTAGACCGGGCTAGGAATGCCCATGGCCGACACGCACCCGAGCATGCGAAACGAGGGAACCGGACTGAGCTCGGGGGTCTACCGAGTCGAGGCGCAGATCGCGTCGGGCGACATGCTCGATGTGCGTCGCTTCCAGGTCACCGAGCGGATGTCCTCGCTCTTCGAGGTCCAGATCGTCGCCGTATCGGACAACCCGGATATCGACTTCGAAGCCGTCATCGGCCAGCCCATGACCTTCACCGCGCACGCGAATCAGACCCGCGTCTGGTCCGGACTGTGCAGTCACCTCCAGCAGGTGGCCGTCGAGGAGCGCGACCTCTCCACCTACGAGCTGACCCTGGTCCCGCGGCTCTGGCTCGCCACCCAGCGCCGCAACTACCGCATGTTCCAGCACAAGTCGGAGGTCGACATCGTGCTGCAGCTCCTCGGCGAGTGGGGCATCTCCCCCACGCGGCGGCTTGCCGGCGAGTACAAGAAGCGCAAGTACCGCGTCCAGTACGGCGAGAGCGACTACACCTTCATCAGCCGCATGCTGGAGGACGCCGGGGTGAGCTTCTACTTCGACAACGGCGGAGAGAGCCGGCTCGTCCTCGACGACCGCCCCCAGGCGAACGTCGCCCGCGTGCCCATCACTTACCGCGATCACCCGACCGACGCCGACCGCGAGCACGTCACCAAGGTCGTCGTCGGCCGCCGCCTGCGACCCGGCAAGTACACGGTGCGCGACCACGACCACCGGAGGCCCGCGAACTACAAGCTCCTGGCCACCGCCTCCGGCGCCGGCCCCGTGGAAGATCAGCTGGAGCGCTTCCATTATGTGCCTGGCGCGTTCCTGTTCGAAAGTCAAAAGGGCGAGAGCTCGCCGACAGCCGACGATCAGGGCAAGTACCGCGCGGACGAGTCCGAGGGCGAGGCGCTCGCTCAGCGTCGGCTGGAGGCGAAGCGCGCCTCGGCACGGGAGATCGTGTTCAAGACCAACGTCATCGATCCCGCACCGGGCGCCGTCCTCTCGTTCCTCGAGCACCCGAAGAGCGAGCTCGGTCCCGACAAGAAGCTGCTCGTCCTCGAGTCCCGGCTCTCCGGCGAGGTACCGGCCGAGTGGGAGCACTCCTGCGTCGCCGTGAGCGCCGACGCGCCCTACCGACCGCCGCTGCGCACGCGCAAGCCCCGCGCGCAGGGCGTCGAGAGCGCCACGGTGGTCGGTCCGCCCGGCGAGGAGATCCACGTCGACGAGTTCGGCCGCGTGCGCGCCCACTTCCACTGGGACCGCGAGAGCAAGATGAACAACGACTCGTCGTGCTGGATCCACGTCAGCCAGCCCTGGGGCGGCGCCGGCTTCGGCGGGACCAACCTGCCGCGCATCGGACAGGAGGTCATCGTGGACTTCCTCGGCGGCGATCCCGACCGGCCCATCATCGTCGGCCGCGTGTACACCAACCTCCAGAAGACGCCCTACTCGCTGCCCATGAACAAGACGCAGAGCGGCTGGAAGAGCAACTCGAGCCCGTCCACGTACGGCTACAACGAGATCATGTTCGAGGACAAGGCCGGTAGCGAGCTCGTCAGGATGCAAGCCGAGAAGGACCTCCACAAGCTGGTCAAGAACGATCAGGAGACGACGATCGGCCGCGACCGGACGACGGGGATCGGCCACAACGAGGACGTCACGGTCGGCAACAACGCCACGAAGAGCGTGCTGAACAGCCTGCGCGAAGCGGTGGGGATGATCCGCGCCCGCGCCGTGGGTGTCGACGAGGTAGTGCAGATTGGCCGGAATCAGACCATCGACGTCGGGGAGAAGATCGAAATCACGTGCGGCAAATCGAAGTTCGTGATGGACAAGGACGGCAACATCACGCTCAAGGGCGTTAGGATCCTGGTCGATGGGAGCGAGCATGTCCAGGTCTTCGGCGATCCGATCGATCTCAACTAGCCCTGAATGCGGTCGCAGAGAGCGGTTCGAGCCCGGAGCTTCATGCCGAGCCACACCCCGCGGCGTCCCGTCCGGTGTCGTCCTTCTTGGTGTCCATGCAGGGACCAAGATCGAGCTCGTCATCGATCCTACCTGAGCAGTGCCATGCTGGCCGTGAATCGAACCGCCTTTGCTGCGACGCACCTCATCGACGGCACCCGCGTCGCCGTCGACCGCCGCTAGCCATGTTGGCCGCCAACGCGACCCCCTTCGCCGCGCTAGGGTTCGAGCAGAAGCACCGTGACGGCGCAGCCATGGCCGTCGTCGCGGCGAGGGGCACGCTTCTACTCTCGCCCGAAGGCCGGCTGTCGATCGCCCCCGATCAACCCTTGATCCTCGCCGACGAGTACGAGGGTGATCCGCATGCGACACCGATGCTCCGGGTCGGCCTGCTCATCCCTTTCAAGCCCGCGGCCGACGTCACCCTCCTCGCTGATGGCCACGCCCCCGGGGGCGTGGCCGCGCACGTCTGGCAGGTGGGCGCGCGCGTCGGGGAATACACGCGCTTCCTGAGGGCGTATGCGCCGCGCGCGTTCGAGCCGGACGCCGGCGGGTTTCGGCTTTCCACGGGAGAGCCGGCGGCCCGCGCGTCCATCGACTACCGATCGGCCGCCGGCGGCGTCGTCATCGGCGATCCCGAGGGCAACGTCGACGCGCGCAACCCCATCGGCCGGGGCGTCCTCGATCGCCGCCACACGCCGGCCGATCGCGCCTACCCCGCGCCCACCATCGACAGCGAGGCCGAGCCTGTGGGCGACCCGGCGGCGCGGCCAGAACCGCAGGGCTTCGGGCCCGTGCCGCCCTGGTGGCAGTTTCGCAGCCGCTTCGCTGGCACCTACGACGACGCCTGGCTGGCGACTCGCCACCCTCAGCTCCCCGCCGATTTCGACTATCGCTTCTACCAGACCGCGCACCCCGGCCTGGTCTTGCCCGGCCGTCTCCGCGGCGACGAGCGCGTCGAGCTCCAGGGCCTCACGCCGGGGGGCGGCGCGCTCGCGTTCACGCTGCCCGGCCGCTCGCTCTGGGCGTGGTTCACGTGGGAGCGGGGGCGCCGCGTCCCGGTGCGCCTCCACCTCGATGGCATGCACATCGATGTCCGCGGCGAGCCGCCTTGGTCTGTCCAGCTCACCTGGCGCGCCTGGGCGGCCATGTCGCAGGGCTTCGATCGTATCGATCTCGCTGCCGCGAGCCTCGAAGAGGCCGCGGCGCTGCCGTGGTGTGACGAGCGAGGGCTCGTGAGCCCGGGGAGCGACGCATGAGCATCCCGCGCGAGGGCAGCCGCGACATAGGCGAAGGCATCATCGTCTCGACCTGCCCGGATGTCTGCAAGACGCCGGTCGGCCCGGCGCTCGTCCCCATCCCTTATTCGATCTACGCAAGGCAGAACCAGGCGGCCGTGGACACCGCGACCACCGTGCTGCAGACCGGCGATCGGTCGCACAACATGGGATCGAAGGTGACGACGTGCCAGGGTGACGAGCCGGGCAGCGGGCTCGGGGTCAAATCGGGCACGGTGGGCAGCGTCTGCGAGCCCAAGACCTACTCGCCCACCGTGCGCATCGAGGGCAGGAACGCGATCCGCCACGACGACGCCTGGTGGATGAACGACCGCAACACCGAGGGGAAGCTCATCTTCGTGCGGGACACGCGGGTGATGAGCGCCAGCGACCGCCCGGTCCAGGTCGCCTTTCTCGACACGACGGGGGCCTACACGGGCACGGGCACGGCCACGACGCCGGGGAGCGCGCCCGCCGCGGGGCCCATGGGGGCGGCCGCCAGGCTCAACGCGCTGCTCGGCCTCGGTGCGCTGGGAGCAGGCCTCGGGGAGATGGCCGGTCAGTATTACATCGGCGATGAAGGCATGTTCGCCCGGAGCATCGATCAGCACCTTTATGGCCAGATGAGCGCCGACCAGCGGAGCGCCGCGTATGGATCGAGCGGCTGGTACTGGAACCAGGTAGATAGCACCAACAATCAGCTCTCGCTCAAGGCGGGCACCCTCGTCGACTTCCGCCAGATGACGCCCGAGCAGCTCGAGCAGCTCGTGAGGCAGCCGTGGCCCTCGGCCGAGAAGATCCGGCAGAACGCCGAGCGCCTGCGGGCGCAGCGCGCGCGACAGGAGGAAAATGCGCGGCTCGCCGCCGCAGCGGGCAACGTGCGCGTGACGCGCGAGCGAGACCGGCCTTGCAACGTCGGCCCATACAGGACTATCCGCGGCACGTGCGAACCCGGCTACCAGGCGCACCACATCGTGCCCGACTACACCCTTCGTTATGGCACGAGGGCCGAGGGCGAGGCGGGGATGAAGCGCATCCCCAACTTCCCGTCATTCGGCGACGGGCCCGCCATCTGCCTCCAGGGCAACGCCGCCGACGACGGCTCGGAGCACTGGGAGGCGCACGGCGTGGACGCGAGCATCGCCCAGCTGGGCGTGAACGGCACGCCGCCGGGGACGACCGCCATCGGCAGCATCATCGACCTCTCGGAGAATCAGGTCGTCAACCTCCGCCGGGAGTGCGAGGCGCAGATCCGCGCCGCGGTGCAGGCGGGCTTCGCCGGGGTTGACCGCGCGCAGCTCGGCCGCACCACCCTCATGCCGAGCGTGGCCGGGAGCCCGCAGTACGAGGCGCTCAGCACCGGCATGCGCCCGGGCGGTCGCTACTGAGGTCGAGGGAGACATCACCATGACGACGCCGCTCACCTTTACCCGCGCCAAGGCCGCTGCCGCGGACTTCCTCTGTGTCGCCGGCGTGCCAGACGGCCAGGAGCCCTTCACGCCGTTCACCCGGCTCTGCCGTTACGATGCCGGCGATGCGGGGCCGGTGAAGTGGTTCTACGACGACCTCCAGGTCGCGGTCACCTCGATCGCCCGCTTCACCCCCGCGCCCGGCGCGCCGACCTCGTTCTGCGTGCTCTCCGCCGAGGGAGACGTCGTGCTCGTGCGGCCACCGTTCCCGCGCGAGAAGATCCCCGGCGCCGGCATCACCTCGCCCGACGCCGAGCGCTGGGGGCGCCTCGCGCGCCTCCGCCCTGTCGGCGACCACCTCTACGCCTGCGGCGACGGGGGGCAGGTCTATCGCCGTGTCGGCGGAGACTTCGGCGCCGGCCGCTGGGATCACCTCGATCGCTCGCTCTTGCAAGATCCCGAGGAGCGGGCCCGGGCGCTCCTGCGCGCGCCGAGCTCGCCGGCCGCGGAGCACAAGGTCTTTTACTGCGTCGACGGTCCACGCGAGGACGAGATCTACGTCACCGGGACGCGCGGCACGATCCTCGTCTGGGACGGCGCCACGTTCACCGCTCTCCCGCCCGTCACGGCCGCGGCGCTGGTGAGCATCTTCGTCGAGGACGAGAAGCGCATCTGGATCTGCGGGCGCGAAGGCACGCTCCTCCGCGGCAACCGGCGCGAAGGCTTCCGCGCGGTCGCGGTCTCGGGCCGGCGCCAGATGTTCACGTCGATCACCAGGCACGACGGCCGGATCTACCTGGCAAGCGGCGCCAATCCGCGCGGCCTCTTCACCTACAAGCGCGGCAGCCTCCGGCGAGTCTCGACCGGGCTCGTGCCCGAGATCGAGGACGCGCACACGGTCGACAGCGTCGGCGGCGCGCTCTGGGTCGTCGGCTCGAAGGACATCGTGCGCCTCGAGGGCAGCCGCTGGGAGCGGATCGACCACGTCGACAACGCTCCCATCCGTTGACACTTGACGGTCATCGTCATCGGATGATGTGCGCGTGGTCAGCGCGGGATGCCCCGCGGGTGGTGCGAGGTGAGGATGCGAATCGTCTTGTCGCGCCTACACGCATGACACCGCCCAGGCCCGGCGTGGAGGCGATCACCTCGGATCCGTACCCCGCGGCCGACATCATCGAACGTCCCCGGGAACGCTCGGCTGCTGGCGCTCGCAAAAGCGTGGCTCGGCTGAGGCATCAGGCGCCGCGCAACCTCGGCGCCTCCGCGACGATCGCCGACACCGAGCGGGAGGCGAGCACGCCTCTCCTCATCGCCTGACGTCGATCCCTTTTTCTCTCAGGCGCAGGAGGATGTCCTGACCGTTCATCTCCCAGAGGTCACCCGGGTCGATCTCTCGCGTCTCGCCGTCCCTCCCCTTCACGATCCACACCTCGTACTCGCGATTCTTTCTATCCCTGGCGGTGCCAATCGCGATGGACTCGACCTCGGCGAGACGAAATCCCTTCACGGTCGGCGCGAACCAGAACCCCGTGGTCTGCTCCAGCTTCTCGTCGTCGAGGACGACCCGATCCATCGCCAGCATCGGCGCGAAGAGGCCTCCCGCTACCGCAGAGACCCCGAATGCGATCAAGGCGACCACCAGCGGCTGACGCCGCCACAGGAGGAGCACGCCGATCGACGCGGCAATCGCCGCGATGGCAATGGCAATGCCGGGCACATAGCTTGGGAAGCTGTAGATCATGCTGTCTTACCTGACGGGCCTCGCGTTCTACCGCGAGCCCCGAGCGAATGTAAGAACGCCGAGCGCGCCATCCCATGGAAGCCCCCGTGGACGCTACGTCGGAGCGCGCAAGAGCACTTTCGCAGACGCAGCGCCGAGGACCAGGCCGGCGCCTGCGCCGAGGAGACCCGAGATGCCGAGGCCCGTGCAGCCCAGGCTCGCGGCCAGGACCGCGATGCCGCTCGCCCCGAGCCAGGTCGAGGCGTGCGCCGAGCCCCGGACGAGGCGGGCGCCGAGCCACACGCCCGATGGAACGCCGACGGGCGTGGCGCGCCGCACCCGCGCGACGCTCCCCCGGAGGGTGCGGCGCGTCGCTCCTCACGCTGTTCGCCCGCGCTCGTGACCGTGGAGGATCGCTCCACCGCACGGGTCGTGATAGATCCGAGAGGCAAGGGGAACTCGAGGGGGCCGGTCTGTCTGGCGTGCCTGGCGCTGGGCGCATGCTCTCTACCTCACGCTGCTCCCCTCGGCTTTCCCGCTCCGGGAGTCACCGGTCACGATCCTTCAGCTTGCGGGTGGTTGGCATGGACAAGAACCGTTCTTCTCGATGGCTGTGCGGCACGACCTCGATCGCACTCTGGATCGCGGCCCTCTCCGGCTGCTCTGGCAAGGTGAACAAGGCTGACGATGGCCCGAGCGGCTCGTCGAGCGCGGGCGGCACGGCGGGAGCGGGGGGCGATGGCGCCAGCGCCGGCGCAACGGGCGCCGGCGGCGCCGGCACGGGCAGCACGGGCGCTCTGGGCTCTGGTACGGGCGGCTCCGGCGACGGCGGCAACGGAGGCGCCGGAGCCGCTGGACCGAGCAGCTCCGGGGCTGGCGGTTCCAGCGACGGGTCGGGTGGATCGAGCGGCAGCACCGGCAAGTTCGTCGGCAACCTCACGACGAACGGCCAGGTGCGCGACGGCTTCATCCAGCACTGGAACCAGATCGCGCCCGAGGTCGAGGGCAAGTGGCCCGCTGTCGAGAGGAGCCGCGGCGTTCGAGACTGGAGCAGGCTCGACGCGATCTACGAGTACGCGCAGGACAACGACATCCCCTTCATGCAGCACAGCTTCGTGCAAGGTGCCGCGCACGCGGCCTGGCTCGTGAGTCTCCCGGCGGAGGAGCAGCGGCAGGCCGTGAGGGACTGGATGCAGGCGTTCTGCGAGCGGTACCCCGACACGAAGTACATCGTCGTCGTCAACGAGCCGCCGCCCCACACCGTGCCTCCCTTCATGAACGCCATCGGAGGCGCCGGCGAGAGCGGCTATGACTGGATCGTCAACTCCTTCAAGTGGGCTCGCGAGTTCTGCCCGGACGCGACCTTGATCCTCAACGACTACAACAACATCGAGTACGAGAGCGATCACAACCACTTCGTCGAGATCGTGAAGGCGGCGCTGGAGGCGGGCGCCCCGATCGACGCCCTCGGCGCGGAGGCCCACGAGGCGTACAAGATCGACACCAGCACCGTGAAGGGCTACATCGACAGGCTCGCCGCCACGGGCCTGCCCGTGTACATCACCGAGTACGACATCAACCTCGCGGACGACGACGAGCAACGCAGGGTGATGGAGGAGCAGTTCCCGATGTTCTACAACCACAGCGCCGTGAAGGGCATCACCCTCTGGGGCTACGTCGTCGGCTCCACCTGGAGGGACAGCACGGGCCTCCTGTACCCGGACGGCACGATGCGGCCGGCAATGACCTGGCTGATGGACTTCCTCGATCGCCGCGAGTGATCTCCCTCGCACGACCGTGCCGTGGCGCTCCTTGGCGCGCACGACCGTGACCTACGTCTCGGGGTGAGAGACGGCGTCGCCGGAGCACCTCGATGGCGCGCTGCCGTGAGGCGAGGACGCGCTCGGGATCTACTTCTGACGCGCGGGATCAGCGCGCCTCGTGCTCGCGCCAGAAGGCGAACGCCTCGTCCAAATACACCTCCTTCGCGCCGTGGCCGACCGGGTGCTCGGCGACGCGCACGGGCCAGCCCGCGCCGCGCAGGACGCCCGCGAGGGCGCGGGCCGAGCCGCCCACCGTGTCGTGGGCGCCGAAGCCGATGTAGAACGGCCTCGGCGCGAGCGTCGCGAGCTCGGGCGTCGCGCGGCCTCCCCCGCCGGACATCGCGCCGAACCCGTCGGCGGCGATCCCGCCGCGCAGCGCGAGCGCCGCGGCGAAGTACGCGCCCGACGACGAGCCGGCGACGTACACGCGCGAGAACGACGCGCCGGCGAGCTCCTCGAGCCTCCTCCGCTTCTCCGCGAACACCGCGACGAACGAAGCTGCGTGCTCGTCGTACGCCCGCCCGCCCGTCGGCCAGCCCCGCCAGCTCGCGTAGCCCTTCGGCGCGAGGCCGACCTTGCCGCGCGGCATCAGCGCGGCGACGCCCGCGCGCCGTGCGGCGCGGGACACGACCGTCTCGAAGTTGGTCTTCTGCTGGCTCTCCTTCCCCGGCGGGACGATGCCGTGGAGGTAGAGCAACAGCGTCCGGGTCGGCGCGTCGGGCAGGACGTAGCAGGTCTCCTCGTCGAGCGCGTCGACGCCGTCGATGCACCAGTCCGTCTCGACGCGCGGCGGGCGCGCTCGGGGCCACGGCGCCGGCTCGGGTGATGCGGTCGGGGCGGCGGCGACGGTCGGGGGCGGCGCTGCAGCCACGAGGCCGGGCTGCGCTTGACCGAGCGCGGCCCCGTCGCCCACTGGCGCGTGCGCGCTCCTCGGAACGTCTGCCGTGTTGGTGCACGCGCAGACCGCGGCCGCGAGCGCGCCGAGCAACGCCGCGATCCACCGCGCCGCGCCTCGTGACGACGCGCCGCTGGCGCTGCGACCAGCGCCGGCCAGCGCGCCGCTCGCCGATCGCCGCCCCATCACCCCGCGCGCGCGTCGCTCACCGCGATCAGCGCTCCGAGCGCCGCCGCGCATACCGTCTCCGTGCGCAGCGTCAGCGCGCCGAGGCGCACCCGCTCGAACCCGAGCGCCGCGCACATGCCGAGCTCCTCCGGCGTGAACCCGCCCTCCGGCCCGACCGCGAACGCCGCCTCCATGCCCGGCGACAGCGCGGCCAGCCGCGCGCCGAGCGGCGTCTCCGCGTACGGATCCAGGCACATCCCCAGCGCGCCGCCCTCGGTCGACGGCGCCGCCCCCGCCTCGGCGAGCGCCGCCGCGAGGCTCATCGGCGCCTCCACCCGGGGCGCGTCCCCGCGGCCGCACTGCCGCGCCGCCTCGATCGCGATCCGGCGCCAGCGCTGGCTCTTTTCCTCCGCGGGCCGCGCCACGCTCCGCGCCGAGATCGCCGGGATGATCCGCGTCGCCCCGAGCTCGGTCGCGTCGCGCACCACCGCGTCCATCTTGTCGCCCTTGCCCACGGCCTGGATCCACGTCACGCGCCGGCCTGGACGCAGCGCGGCCGGGCGGGGCGCGTCGATGCGCGCCTCCGCCCCGCGGCGGCCGATCGACTCGAGCGTCGCCTCCGCCTCGACCCCGAGCTCCGGATCGAACACGACGAACCGATCCCCCTCGCGGAGGCGGTGCACCCGCACGACGTAGCTCGCCGCCTCGGGCGGCAGCGCGATCACGCCGGCCGCGATCGCGCCGAGCGGCACCCGCAAGAGCCCCGGGCCGCTCATCCCGGCGAGGACGCCGCGCCGCCCGGCGCGCGGAACAGGATCGCCACCCAGCCCTCGCCGCCCGCGTCGCCCCGCCCCGCCCTGCGATCGCCGCCCGGCGACGCGGGATCCGGCCGGGTCGCGACGTGCTCGAGCTGGCGCGGCAGCGACGTGTACCGCGCGATCAGATCGTCGCGCTCGCTCTCGAGGATGCCCGACAGGATCAGCCAGCCGCCCGGCTCGAGCACGCGCGCGAGCTCCGGCGCCAAGGGCCGCAGCACCCGCGCCTCGATGTTCGCGACGACCCACGGGAACCGCCGCGTCACCCCCTCGACCACGCCGGCGCTCGCCTCGATGCGGCCCTCGAGGCCGTTGCGCGCCGCGTTCTCGAGCACCACCTCGATCACGTCCTCGTCGTTGTCGATCGCGACCGCCCGCTCCGCGCCGAGCAGCAGCGCGACGAGCGCGAGGATGCCGCTGCCCGTGCCCACGTCGAGGATCTCGCGGCCGCGGAGCTCCGCCGCGTGCTCGTCGAGGAGCTCCGCCACGAGCGCCGTCGTCGCGTGGAGCCCCGTGCCGAACGCCCTGCCCGGCTCGAGCAGGAGCACCCGCTCGCCCTCGCGCTCGGGCGCGCGCTCCTCCCACGGCGGCACGACCGTGATCGTGGGCGTCAGCGCGAACGGCGCGAAGTGCTCCTTCCACGCGTCGCGCCAGGCGTCGCCCACCACCTCCTCGAGCCGCGCGGCGAGCGGCGGCGACTGCTCCCCGAGCGCCGCGATGGCCTCCATCGCCTCGCCGTGATCCTCGAAGCTGGCGACGAGCGTCACCTGGCCCGAGCGCGCGCCGCGGACGAGGGTCTGCTCGTCGCGCTGCTCGACGCCGCTGGCGCCCAGCTCGAAGAGCAGGGCGCCGATCTCGTCGGCCTCCGGCTCGGGGACATCGACTGCAACGAACGGGTATCGAGGCTCCACCTGGCTTGCTCCGTGACGGGCCGCCGGCCTGGAGAGCGGCCGCGGCGCGGACGGGAGCCTAACGAAATTCCCGCAGAGAGGCGCGGCCGATCGCGCGGAACCGCTGGAAGACGCGGAGCATTTTTAACGCCCCACGTAGCGGCGCCGCGCCGGGACCGAGACGAGCACCTCGGAGCGCGACGCCGGCGGCGGGACGCGCTCGCCGTCGTGGAGCACCATCGCGGTCAAGCGCCCCCCGTAGACCGCGCCCGTGTCGATCCCGGTCGCCCACGCGTGCATCTGCGGCTCGCTCCGCGCGTTGTGGCCGAACACCACGTGCGGCGGGCCCTGGTACGTCTGGCCCCACAGCGTCTTGCCCCCGCGGCGCTCGACCGGCTCGCCGTAGCGGCCGAGGCAGCGCACGTACATCAACGTGTGCGGATCCTGTCGCTCGATCGGCAGCCCGGGGATCAACCCTGCATGGACCACACGGAGCCCGTGCTCCGGCAGATCCAGCCAGTACGGCAGCGTCTCGAGCCACGCCCAGTCCCGCTTGCGCAGCTGCTGCGCGGTCTCCTTCGAGAGCTCCCCCAGCGGCTCGCCGCGAGGATCGCTCCGCCCAGCACGCCAGCGGAGCAGCCGATCCTCGTGGTTGCCCCGCACCGAGATCGCGCCGAGCTCCCGGAGCAGATCGAGCGTTCCGCACGGATCAGGCCCGCGCACGATCAGATCGCCGACCATGACGACCCGATCGCCCGATACGAGGCCCACGTGCTCGATCAGCCGCGCCAGCTCGTCCCGGCAGCCGTGAACGTCACCGATGATGATCGTGCGCGGCATCGCACACCCAACGTAGCAGGGACGCCCGTTCCATGGGGGGCGCCCTGGCCCGTCCCGGCGGACGCGGCAGGGCCGCGCGGCCCCGCCGGCGAGCGCCACGCGCCGCCGCGCGCCGTGATCGGAATTTTACAAGCAATTCAGGAGAGTTACGCGCCGGCCACCCGGACGGCGCCGCGCGGGGCCCTGGTCAGGCGCATTACGGGGAGTCGATCTTGGCGCGCTTCGGGATCACGACGATCCCGCCCTCGCTGACGAACCACTTCTTGCGGTCCTCCTCGAGGTTGAAGCCGATCTCGGCGCCGGCGGGGATCTCGACGTCCTTGTCGATGATGCAGCGGCGGAGCTTGACGTGGCGCCCGATCTTGACGTCCTCGAACAGCACGCACTCCTCGATGTGGCTGAAGGAGTTCACGCGGACCCGGTTCGAGAGCACGCTCCGGTGGATCCTGCCGCCGGAGATGATGCACCCGAGCGAGACCAGGCTGTCCGTTGCGATGCCGACGCGCGCGTTCGCCTCGTCGCGAAAGACGAACTTGGCGGGCGGGTCGTGGCTGATCCCGGTCCGGATCGGCCAGCGCGGGTTGTAGAAGTTGAACGCCGGCTGGATGCTCACGAGATCCATCTGGGCCGCCCAGTACGCGTCGATCGTCCCGATGTCGCGCCAGTAGCCCGCGCCCTCGTCCTCGCCGGGGACGCGGTTCTCGTGGAAATCGTAGACGTAGACGCGGCTGCCGCTCTGGACCATGCGCGGGATGATGTCGCGCCCGAAGTCGTGCGCGCTGTCCTCGGTCGCCGCGTCGTGCTCGAGGACGTCGAGCAGCGCCTTCGTCTTGAAGATGTAGTTGCCCATCGACGCGAGGCACATGCCCGGCCTGCCGGGCATGCTCGGCGGATCCTGCACCTTCTCGTGGAAGGCGAGGATGCGCCCCGACTCGTCGCACTCGATGACGCCGAAGGCCCGAGCCTCCTCCTTCGTCACCGGGATGGCGGCGACGGTCACCTCCGCGTCGCGCGTCAGGTGTTCGTGCAGCATCTGGCGCACGTCCATCTTGTAGACGTGGTCGCCGCCGAAGATGCAGAGGTGCTCGGGCGACTCGTCCGTGATGACGTGCTGGGTCTGGTAGACGGCGTCCGCCGACCCCTTGAACCAGCTCTTGCCCGTGCGCTGCTGCGCAGGGACGGTCTCGATGAAGCTGTCGAGCATCGGCGACAGGCGCCAAGCTCGGGCGATGTGCTCGTCTAGCGACGCGCTCTTGTACTGCGTCAGGATCTTGATGCGGTGCAGCCCGGAGTTGACGAAGTTCGAGAGGACGATGTCGATGATCCGGTACCGGCCGCCGAACGGCACGGCCGGCTTCGCCCGATCGTGCGTCAACGGGCCGAGCCGGCGGCCCTCGCCGCCAGCAAGGATCATCACCAAAACCTTCGAGGCTTCGAAAGCGGTGCGCAGGGTCGTCTCGCGCATGGGACGGAGAGGGTACTCGATCGATGTTGCCATCGCGAAGAGCGGAAACACGTCCTTCGCGTATTCGAGGCAACCCCGGGACCGGGAGAACGCCGCGGAGACCCGCGCAACCCGGCCTGGCGGCGCCGGGCGGAGCCCGGGCGGGTCGCGCCGCGCGCCTCGCCGAGCCCGCCTCTCGCGCCCTCCCGCCCCCGCGATCGGGCGGCGCCGGCAGCGGCCCGTCGCGCTCTACCGCCCTCCGCCCGCCCTCCGCCGCGCGCCGATGCGCGACGAGGCTCGATGAAGAGAGGGGGACGTCTCCGTTTCTCTTTACGATCGACTCGCGGCCGTGTTAGCCGTTTCCGCCGTCGCGCGCGCATGCGAGAGGCGCCTGACCCGCACGCGGCGCACCGCTGTCCGAGGGCTATTCCAGCGCTGGATCTTTCCTGCTGGAGGTGCCCGTCACGCTGACCTTGGAGATGCCATGAACGCCCGATTCGGTCGAACCCTCCTCGCCGCCATCCTCCTCGTCGCGTGCACTTCAGGGTGCGGAACGGACGAGCAGCCCTACCAGGCAAAGCCCGCCTTCAGCGGCCGCAAAGCGACCCTGCCCGCGGTGCCGACGCTGCCCGCGAAGAACAAGAAGCAGGGCGACGCTTACACGGTCTGGGGCGTCACGCACGACCTCCGGAGCCGCGTCCACTTCGAGGACGTGAACGGCAAGAAGCTCTCGATCGTCGGCTACATCGTCAAGACGAACCTCGCGGAGGCCCCCACCTGTGCCGTGCACAAGACGGGCAAGGGTGACCCGCCGGACTGCAAGGCGCCGGTCCCCAGCTTCGCGATCGCCGACGAGAAGGGCGAGACGAAGGACATGGTCGAGGTCATGGGCTGGGCCTCGAACTTCGCGCAGATCTACAGCATGATCGAGGCGATCGACAAAGCGCCGCGCGGCAAGGAGGGCGAGGCGAAGCTCACGGACGAGTTCTGGGGCCAGGAGCTGCCGAACCCGATCCCGGCCGTCGGCGCGAAGGTCAAGGTCACCGGCACCTACGGCGTGACGTTCACGAAGTCGACCGGCGGCGCGGCGGCCAACCCGAAGTACGGCATCCTGTCCGCGGAGCAGATCGAGTACCTCGAGCCGCCGCCCGAGAAGGCCACCCTCCCCGGCATGAAGCGCAAGCCCTGACGCGGCCGCTGGCGGCGGCCGTGCGCCGCCGCGCCGCGCCGCTTCACGTCAGGATGGACCGGATCCCGCTGCTCGGCTCGGTCGCCGCCGACTCGAAGACGGCATCGACGAGCAGCCGCCGCGCCGACTCGTCGTCCGCTTCCCGGCGATCGACGCGCACCAGCGACGCCGGCGCCTGACGGGTGATCGCGTCGAACACCTCCCGATCGAACCGGTACAGCTCCTCCCCCACGATCACGGCGTACAGCTGCGACGCCGCGCTCGTCGCCCGGAGCGAGCGCAGATCGCACTCGCGCACCGTCACCCCGAGCCGGGCCCCCGCCTCCCGGCACACGGCGACGAGCTCGGCAGGACAACCGGCCACGATCACGAGCGGAGCGGGCGGAGCGCTCGGGACCACGGCCTTGCGCGGCTTCGTACCGTCCTCCATAGACGCCTCAGCGTAGGCCACGAGTCGAGTACGCCGGCAAGGGAATTGTTTCGTCAGGCACCACCGGCGAGCCCGTCTTTCTTTCCGCGCGAGACAGCGGCGATCAACGCAACCCCGCTCCCTGCTGGATGTGCCACCCCCGCCCCTCTGCCACGCCGATGAAACGGATCCGCCCCGACCGCTCCATGTCGTCGACAAGCTCCTCCGCCTCGAGCTGCGAGATGTCGATCCGGTCGCAGAGCACGTCCCGGAACCGGGTCTTGCCCTGCACGTAATCCTCGTCGATCAGCGGACCGAGCGAGCTCGCCAGGATCTCGGCGGCCAGCTCGAGCGCCACGACGGGCGTGACAACGGTCTCGGCGGTCGTGCGGACGCTCTCGTCCGTCGTCTGGACGGCCGCGTCGCCCATCGTGACGCTCGCGTCTCCGGTGATGAGGGTGCCGTACTCGACGGTGCTCCGATCGGTCGTCATGACTCCACCTCGTCCGGGCTCGGGCGGGTCCGGATGCCGCGCCCGCGCCAGGCTTCCTTCCTCGCTCATGGAGCGCGGGAGGCCCGAGCGGAAGCCGAGCGGAGGCGGAGACCGAGCGGAAACCGAGCGGAAACCGAGCGGAGACCGCGCGAAGACCGAGCGGAGACCGGGCGGAGACCGGGCGAAGACCGAGCGGAGGCCGGCACCGCGAGGACGCCTCCCGGGACGGCGATCCTGGCGGCGATTTCAGGCGGCAACCCGCCGAAGATCAGGGAAGCTACCGCTCCTGCCAGGCCCATCGCTCGAGGGGGAGGCCCTGGGCCACGAGATCATGATGTCGTCCCGCGAGTACTCCCCATCACGCCCCAGCCGCACGGGGGCGGCGCGCACGCCGATGCCCCGCGCGCGGGGGCTGATCCCGTTCCAGCTCGTCGGTCGGGTGCTGCTCCACGCGATCCTCGTCGGCGTCACGGCCGGCATCGCCGGCTCGCTGTTCTTCGCCGCCCTCGAGCTCGCCGAGCACGAGCTCTTCATCGCGGTCACCGGCTACGAGCCGCTCCGCGCCAAGGGCGAGGCGGTGCTCTCGAGCGCGCGCGTCGGGGCGTTCCGGCCCTGGCTCGTCCTTGTCCTGCCGGCGTTCGGCGCCCTCGTCGGCGGGGTGCTCACGACGGCGCTCGCGCCCGAGACCCGCGGAGGCGGCGGCGACGCCTTCATCCGGGCGTTCCACCACCTGGACGGCAAATTCCGCCGCCGCGTCCCCGTGGTGAAGGCGCTCGCCTCCATCTTCACGCTCGGCTGCGGCGGCGCCGGCGGGCGCGAGGGGCCGACGATGCAGATCGGCGGCGCGATCGGCTCGATCATCGGGCGCGCCCTCCGGGTGGACACGCGCGAGCGGCGGATCCTGCTCATCGCCGGCGCGGCCGCGGGCATGGCGGCCGTGTTCCGGACGCCGCTCGGGGCCGCGCTCCTCGCCGTCGAGGTGCTGCACCGCGACGACTTCGAGGCCGACGCGCTCATCCCCTCCATCCTCGCGAGCGTCGTCTCGTACTCCGTCTTCATTTACTTCTTCGGCGAGTCGACGCTCTTCGCGCACGCGCCCCGCTACCCGTTCATCCCGAGCCACCTCCCCCTCTACGCCGCGCTCGCGCTCGTCGTCTCGCTCGTGGCCACGGTCTTCCTCCGGACGCTGCACGCCGTGGAGCACACGGTGCACCGGATCAACCTGCCGCCCTGGGCGAAGCCCGCGCTCGGCGGCCTCGCGCTCGGCGCGCTCGTGACCCCGCTGCTCATGCTCCTCGGGCCGCGCTTCGACAGGCCGGGGCAGGGGTTCGGGATGCTCGGCGCGGGGTATGGCGCGGCCCAGATCGCGATCACGGGGGCCGCGTGGCTGCCGGGCGGGTGGACCGCGGTGCAGCTCCTGCTCGTGCTGCTCGCCACGAAGATCGTCGCGACCTCGCTCACCGTCGGCTCGGGCGGCAGCGCGGGGGACTTCGGCCCGTCGCTCGTGCTCGGCGCGCTCACGGGCGGGGCCTTCGGGCGCGCGGCGGAGCTCCTCCTCGGCGACCCGCGCATCGACCCCGGCGCGTTCGCGCTCGTCGGGATGGGCACGTTCTACGGCGGGATCGCGCACGTGCCGATCGCCTCGCTCGTCATGGTCTGCGAGCTCGCCGGCAGCTACGACCTGCTCGTGCCGCTCATGCTCTGCGAGGGCATCGCCTTCGTGGCGCTCCGGCACAGCACCCTGTACCGCGCGCAGGTCGCGACCAAGCGCGAGTCCCCGGCGCACCGGGGTGAGCTCATCGTCGACGTGCTCCGCAGCATCCGCGTCGCCGACATCGTCATCCGCAGCCGCCCGTTCGTGTCGTTCGAGGCGCGGACCCCCGCCTCGATCGTCGTCGAGCGCATCGCGGCGTGCGAGTGGCAGGACACCTTCCCCGTGCTCGCCGAGGACGGCAAGGTCGTCGGCACCATCGACGCCGAGATCCTCCGCGCCACCGCGACGAGCCCCGAGCTCTCGGGGCTCGCGATCGCGCACGACATGATGGCGAGCCCCGCCTCTGTCAGCGAAGCGGAGGACCTGCACCACGCGCTCCAGGTGCTGCTGGAGCTGCGGGTGCGAGAGCTCCTGGTCACCGACGCCGAGGGCAAGATCGTCGGCATCCTGGACGAATCCGACGTCACGCGCGCCTACCACGACGCGACGGCGGAGCTGGAGAGCGCGGGCAAGTAGGAACTCCGGAACAGGCGACCAACGACGACGCTTGGCGGACGCTCGGCGCGCTCGTCCTGGAAATTCGGGAATGGCCAGCTTTCCGCGCACGCCCATGACACGCGGCGCGACGCGCGCGTGTCATGGGCGTGCGCGCGCGGATGTCCCGGTCGCGCCGCGCGCCCGATCGTGGTTCGGGCGTAATGACGCAAGCGTGCGGCCCCCACCGCTTTCGGGAGTCTCCCGAGCTTTCAATCTTGGATTCCACGCAGCGACGGAACGGAGCGCGTGGGGAATACTCTCGTTCATCCGGAGAATTCGGGGTCCGGAGAGCGCAGGGGAGAACGGCATGCTGGTCGATACGCTCGGAGGTCGGACGGTGCGGCGCAACGCAGAAGTACGAACACGATCGAGCGCGCCGAACAGCCGCGCCAAGCTCGTGGTCGTCGTGGACGACGAGCCGAACATCCAGGAGGTCGTGAGCATGATCCTGGAGAGCGAGGGCGGCTACGAGGTGCGCTGCGCCTCGAACGGCGAGGAGGCGCTGGCGTTGCTCGACCAGATCGCGCCGCCGGATCTGCTCGTCGTCGACATCATGATGCCGGTGATGGACGGCTGGGGCCTGCTCACGGCGCTCCGGCACAACGAGAAGACGGCCCGTATACCAGTCATTGTTTCATCCGCGTCTTCAAAACATGACGCGACGAGCCTCGGTGTCGCTCGGGTGCTGCCCAAGCCGATCGACTACGACGCCTTCCTCGCCGCGGTCGACGAGCTCACGCGCTCCAGAGAGCGGCAAATCCTCGACGCCGAGTAGGCCGAGTCGATCGGCCGCCCGCGCCGCCCGCGCCGCCCGCGCCGCCCGCGCCACTGCCTCCATCGCGGCAGAAACCGCAAATGGCCCATGGACCTCCAGGGCCGTCCAGCGGTAGCTTCACTCCAGTGTTGTTAGAGAACCCGGGTGCCGGCCTCTTCGCCGGCTACACTCCCCTCCCCGGCGCCTACGACGAGCTGTTTGGTCGAGACGGCGCTCCTCGCCCCGAGTTCCTGCGCACTGCCACGCTCCTCGGCGCGCTCGCGCCGAACGAGTTCGCGCGCGCGCAGCAGCTCGCGGAGCTCGCCCTGCTCAACCAGGGCGTCACCTTCTCGGTCTACGCGGATCAGCGCGGCGCGGAGAAGATCTTCCCGCTCTGCCTCATCCCACGGATGCTCTCCGCGGCGGACTGGGCCCACATGGAGCGGGGCCTCGAGCAGCGCGTCCGCGCGCTCGGCCTCTTCCTCGACGACGTCTACGGGGACCAGCGCATCCTCAAGGAGGAGCGCGTCCCCCGGGACCTCGTGCTCGGCTCCGGGCAGTACCTGAAGCAGGTCCACGGCCTGCGGCCCCCGGGCGGCGTGCGCATCCACATCGCGGGCGTCGACCTCATCCGCGATCCGGCCGGGACCTTCCGGGTCCTCGAGGACAACCTCCGCACGCCGTCCGGCGTCTCCTACGTCCTGGAGAACCGGCTCATCAGCAAGCGCGTCCTGCCGCACCTCTTGGACAAGGCGCGCGTGCAGCGGGTCGACCACTACCCGGCCCGGCTCGCCGAGACGCTGCGCTCGGTGTCGCCCGCGAGCCCGAGCGGCACGAGCGCCGTCGTGCTCACGCCGGGGCCCTACAACTCGGCCTATTTCGAGCACAGCTTCCTCGCGCGCACGATGGGGCTCGAGCTCGTGCAGGCCCCCGACCTGTTCGTCGATCAGGACCAGGTCTTCGTCCGGACGACGCGCGGCCCCCGCCGGGTCCACGTCATCTACCGCCGCATCGACGAGGCGTTCCTCGACCCCGAGGCCTTCCGCCCCGACAGCCTGCTCGGCGTGCGCGGCCTGATGCGCGCCTACGCCGCCGGCAACGTCGCGCTCGCGAACGCGCCCGGCAACGGCGTGGCGGACGACAAGGCCGTGTACCCGTTCGTGCCGGAGATGATCCGCTACTACCTCGGCGAGGAGCCGGTCCTCGAGCAGGTCCCCACCTACCTCTGCATGCGCGACGACGACCGGCGCTACGTGCTCGACCACCTCGACCAGCTGGTCGTCAAGGCGGTCGACGAGGCCGGCGGCTACGGCATGCTGATGGGGCCGCAGTCGACCGCCGCGCAGCGGGACGAGTTCCGGGCGCGCGTCCAGGCGACGCCGCGCCGCTACATCGCCCAGCACCGGGTCGAGCTCTCGACGAGCCCCACCTGGGACCCGACCGCGAAGACCGCGGTCCCGAGGAGGCTCGACCTGCGCCCCTACGTGCTGACGGGCCGCGAAGGCGCGTGGGTGCTGCCCGGCGGGCTCACGCGCGTCGCCCTGGTGGCGGGCTCCTATGTCGTCAACTCGAGCCAGGGCGGGGGCTCGAAGGACACCTGGGTCCTGAAGGGCCCAGGCGAGGGCGCGCAGCGCACGCCCTCGATCGGCGGCTCCGACGCGAGCCCCGCCGCCGCGAACAACGACCCTCCCGGCGCCGCGCCGGGACCTGCCCCCCCGGAGGCCCCGTGATCTCCCGCGTCGCCGATCACTGCTTCTGGTTCGGCCGCTACCTCGAGCGGACCGAGAACATGGCCCGCATCCTCGCCGTCACGCAGAACCTCGCGCTCGACGCCGAGATCCCGGCGCACCAGTGCTGGCTTCCGGTCATCATCGTGGCCGGGCAGAAGGCGCACTTCGGGGCCGAGCACGGCGAGGAGGCCGCGGCCGACGGCGAGCTCGTGCAGCGCTACATGAGCTTCGACGAGGACAACCCGACGAGCCTCCGCCGCTCGATCTCGGCCGCGCGCTGGAACGCGCGGTCGATCCGGGAGGTCGTCAGCCTCGAGGTGTGGGAGACCGTCAACGAGCTCCACCTCTGGGTGAACAGCGACGAGGCGCGGGAGGAGTTCAGGTCGAGCCGCTACGCCTTCTACCGGCGCGTACGCCAGCTCACACAGCTCTGCCTCGGGCTCACGCAGAGCACGATGCTCAACGACACGCCGCTCGATTTCATCTGGCTCGGCGTGCTGCTCGAGCGGGTCGGGCAGACCGCGCGCACGCTCGACGTGCACCACCACGCCCTGACCCACCTGCCGCCGCCGCCGCCGTCGGAGATGAGCGCCCAGGCGCAGGGCGCGCTGCGCAGGCAGCACCGGGTCGTGGAGACGGCGCTCTGGCTCTCGCTCCTCCGCGCCTGCTCCGGGTTCGAGCCGTTCATGAAGCTCAACCAGGGTCACGTGAGCGAGCAGGCTGTCGCCCAGTTCCTCCTGTACGAGCCGCGCTTCCCGCGCTCGATCCGGCACTGCATCCACGCGGCGTTCGCGCGCCTCTGCGAGATCCGGCCGCCGGACAGCGTGGCGCTCCCCGGCGGCGAGAGCCTCGAGCGGCTCCAGCTCCTGCACCAGTGGGTGGCCGACAGGGCCACCGAGGCGTTCGACCCGATGGCGGTCCACGCGGCGCTCACCCATGTGGTCGACGAGACGGCGATGATCTGCGACGGTATCGGTCGCGAGCTGCTCGGTTACGGGCCGCCCGACAGTAGCCCCACGGTCACGAGCCAGTAGCCGCCAGAGTCGCCGACGCACCCATGCCGAATCTCCTCGCGATGTCGTTCGAGGGCGAGCTCGCCCCGTGTTTCGATCTCACCTGCCTGCAGCCCGGACGCAAACTGCCTGACGGCTGGGGCATCGGTTACTACCCCGGCGGCGAGCCGAGCGCCTCGGTGCTCAAGGAGCCGGCGCCGCCGCAGGGGAGCATCCGCAGCGAGCTCGTGAAGGCGTGGGAGCACCTCGAGTCGTCGCTGCTCGTGCTGCACATCCGCACGGCGACGTGGGGCAGCGTCAACGACGCCAACACGCAGCCGTTCAGCCGGAGCTGGGGCGGGCGCGACTGGCTGTTCGCGCACAGCGGCAGCCTCGTCGACCGGATCGAGGTCGATCCGAAGTCGCTCTTCCAGCCGGTCGGCTCGACGGACACGGAGCTCATCCTGTGCGAGCTCATGCGCTGGATGGCGTCGGAGAACCTCCGGAGCATCGGCGACATCGATCCGGCGGTGCTGCGCGACTGGTTCGACGAGATGAACGAGCACGGTCCCCTCACGACGGTCCTGGCCGACGGCCGCGATCTGGTGGTCTACGCGGATCGCGATCGCGAGGGGGACGCGTTCCTGTGGGAGGTGCTGCCGCCGTACGAGCGCCTCGCGTTCGGGGACGGCGATCTGGAGGTCGATCTGACGCGCCGGGGGGTCAAGAGCCGCAAGGGCGTCATCGTCTCGTCGGAGGAGCTCAAGGTCCACGCGGGCGGGCGGGCGGCGTCCTGGAAGCGCGTGCCGCCGGGGCACCTCGTTGTGCTGCGGCAGGGGGCGCTCCGGGCCACGGCGTCCCCGCGCACCGACCGGCGCAAGCCGTCGTCGTCCACGCCGCCGCTCTCGTCGCGCCCGGTGCGGCGCCCCGTGCACGCGGCGATCCGCCGCTTCCAGGTGGTGCACCGCACGTCGTACCACTACGCGACCGCGGTGGAGCGCAGCACGCACCTCCTGCGGCTGACGCCTGCGCACGACCGGCTGCAGACGCTGCTGCACAACGAGATCGACGTGTCGGTCGAGGGCCAGCAGCGCGAGTACGACGACGTCTTCGGCAACCGCGCGCGGCGGGTGCTGCTCGACACGCCGTTCCATGATCTCGTCATCGAGTCGAGGTCGCGGGTGGAGATGCTCGACACCGATCCGCTGAGCTTCCGCCCGCTGCGCGCGCGGTCGACGATCCCGCTCGTGTGGATGCCGTGGCAGCGCCAGATCCTGCAGCCGTTCCTCCTGCCGCCGGAGCTGGCCGAGAGCGAGCTCGCGGAGCTCAGCGAGTACGCGATGACCTTCGTGGAGCGGAACGGCTACGATCTGCTCGACACGCTGCTCGACCTGAACGCGTCGATCTTCGAGGAGTACGAGTACAAGCAGGGGTCGACCAACCTGTTCACGACGGCGTTCGACGTGTACGCGAACCGCCGCGGCGTGTGCCAGGACTTCACGAACCTGTTCATCTGCCTGACGCGGCTGCTCGGCGTGCCGTCGCGCTACGTGTGCGGGTACATCTACACGGGGCCGAAGCACGAGAACCAGCGGCAGAGCGAGGCGTCGCACGCCTGGGTCCAGGTGTACCTGCCGGAGATCGGGTGGAAGGGCTTCGACCCGACGAACGGGATCCTGACGCAGACCGATCACATCCGCGTCGCGGTCGGGCGCAACTACGTGGACGCGACGCCGACCTCGGGCACGATCTACGTGGGTGGCGGGGCGGAGCGCCTCGCGGTCGACGTTCGGGTCGAGCCGATCGATTGATGACGGGGCGCTGCGATGGAGAGGGCCTGAGACTCCCTCATTGTGCAGCCCTTTCCAGCGAGAAAAATTGAACAGGGAGGCGGGGAGACAGGGAGTGTCTTGAAGATGTCCCTCCCCGCCTCCCCGCCTCCTTGTGAATCTCCCGAAGAGCTTGAGGGGATGCCTCAGGGAGAGGGCGGCGGGCTCAGGGCCGCGTGGCGATCCAGTAGAGGAGCGCGGTCCGGCTGAGGCCGTCGTCGAGCTCGGTGAGCGCCTGCGCGTCCTCCCAGGCCGCCTCCTTGTCGACGGTCGCGTGCGCCGCGATCAGGAACGCTTTCCAGGGGTCCTCCGCCTCCGCGGTGGTCTCCGAGATCACGGGCCACGCGTCCTGGACCCAGTCCTTGGAGATGAGCGACTCCGAGATCGGCGTGATCGGGAGCAGCTGGATCCCATAGACGTACTCGGGGTTGGGACCGAACCACGTCCCGAAGTCCGCCTTCGTGGACCAGAGCACGCCGACGGCGCCGTTGTTCTTGAACGGCTCGGGGTAGACGGTGCTGTCCGCGGTCACCTGCCAGTACGTCTGCGCCGAGGCCGTCTCCATGGCGAGCAGCACCCGGCCGAGGTTCTTCACGTCCTCGTTCTCGAGCGCCTCGCCGAGGAGCTGCATGCTGTACCAGGCGTTGACGGCCTCGGAGGTCGACTCCTGGTTGCGGCCGTCCGCGAACGGGAACAGCCCTGACGCCCACGAGTGGCCCCTGAACCAATCCATGTTGCGGAACGGCGTGAAGAACTTGTCCTTGGCGCTCGGGTTCGCGATGTCCCGGACGAGCCAGAGCGCCTTGTCCCCGTACTCCTCGCGCCACGCCTCATCGTTCTTGGCGAGCACCGCCGCCGCGTAGAGGAAGTAGCCGTAGTGGAAGTGGTGATCGTTGTAATAGCCCTGGCCGAAGTCGGCGCCCTGGTCCGTCAGGCCCTTGGTCGTCACGAGGCCGCCCCAGGTCGTGTCGTAGACGAGGGGGTTTTCGTTCTGGCCGTTGAGCCACGGGTTGATGCGCGACTTGAGCCGCGCCCTGAGCTCCTCCGCGAGATCGGCCTTGCCGACCACCTCGGCGATCTGCGCGAGGCGCGCGAGCTTCGCGATCTGCTTGCCCCCGAAATAGGGGTCTGTCCCGGCGACCGCCTCGTCGGGCATGAAGCCCTTGTCCTCCTCGAGGGCCGCGATGATGTCCGCGCCCCACTCGTCCGAGACGCGGCGCGGCGCGTCCCAGCCGATCGTGCTGAGCGGGTACTCGAGCTGCCAGCTCGCGCCGGAGATGCCCTTCATCTGGCCGATCACGGTCGGGTACGAGACGTCCGCCGCCTTGAACATATCGAGGTGATCCAGATGGTGCGGCAGCGCCATGGTCAGGAGATCGCCCTCGCCCTCCTCGCCCTCGCCCCCGCCCTCGGTCTTCCAGACGAGGCGCACCGTGGCGGTGTCCTCGGTGACCGAGGCCTCGATGTCGCCGCCGACCGGGATGACGGCGGCGTGGGCGTCGAGCACGGCCGCGGCGTTCGGCCCGGGGACGAGCGCGAGGCGGAGCGAGCCCTCATACGGCTCGTCCGCCGTCATGGAGAGGGCGTCCCACTCGAGGCTGATCTCGGGGAACGCATAGAGCACCCACTTCTGGCCGTTGTTGAGCGAGATCTCGAATCGGTCGCCCGTGACCGTGGTGGGGCTCGTCGACCCGCCGTTGACCTCGGTGATCGCCACGCCGTCGCCGGCGCGGACGGAGGGGGCGAGCCCGTCGTACGTGGCCGTCACGTACGGCATCCCGTACACGATGGGCGCCGTCATCGTGCCGCCCTGCGCCGCCCACTCCACGGTGACCGAGAGGAGATCGGCCGACTTGACGGTGTGGCCGGAGAAGGCCTGGCGCGCGCTGAGCGCGAGCTGCGTCAGGTCCGCCGAGGTGACGGTCGTGTTCTCCACCACGACGCCGGGCCGGGAGATCGACAGCGCCTGTCGGACCGCCTTGAGGTCGTACGGCGCGGCGTTGATCCGCTGATCACCCTCGCCGAGCGCGAAGTTCATCCAGGTGGCGTTCGTGGGGAGCGGGGCCTTGAGATCGGCCAGCACGGCGCCCGGCGCGAGCGGGTGCTCCGCCTCCGTGAACTCCGGCTCGACGTCCGAAAGCGGCTTGCTGCGGTCGAGATCCCACGTCTCGACCGGCACGCCGCCGGTGCCGCCGGTGCCGCCGCCGCCGCCTTCCCCCCCGCTGCCTCCGCCGCCGTCGCCGTCGGTCACCTTGGGCGGCGGCGCGTCATCGCCGCACGCGGCGATCGCTGAGAGGCAACTCAGCAAAGCAAAAGTCCGTAGCATCGGATGCTTCAACATCATGATCCAGCTCCCTCGCTCCCTCGCTCCAGCGCTCATCGCTCCACCTGCCCCGAAGCGGATCGAGAGATGAGCCCTGGTGTCGTGGTAGTTTCATCGATTTGCAAGCAACGGTACAGATTCTTTCATGAAGCGCCGGGCCCGTCCAGCTTGGCGAGCCCGCCGTCCCCGCGCCGGAGGCCCTCGCGATGCCATCCATCAGGCGATCGACAGCCCGCACGCCGCGAGTCGGCTATGTCGTTGTCCGACGGTTCCTGGTCCTTTATCGCGTCTTCGCGGGCGCCTTGGCGGCGCTCTTCGCGGGCGCCTTGGCGGCGCTCTTCGCAGGCGCCTTGGCCGCGCTCTTCGCGGCGCTCTTCGCAGGCGCCTTGGCCGCGCTCTTCGCGGGCGCCCGTGCTCCGGGCGCGGGCGGCGCCTCGCCTCTGCCGCCTCCGCGCACGAGCGCGAGCACCTCGTCCGCGTGTCCGTCGACCTTCACGGCGCTGAAGGCGTGCTTCACCGCGCGGTCGGGGCCGATGATGAAGGTGCTCCGGATGGTGCCCATCACCTTCTTGCCGTACATCGACTTCTCGCCGTAGACGCCGTAGGCGTTGTGCGCGGCGAGATCCGGATCGCTGAGGAGCGTCACCCCGAGATCGTACTTGTCCCTGAACTTCCGGTGGCGTTCGACGGAGTCGCGGGAGACGCCGAGCACGACGGCGCCGGCCTCGGCGAAGGCGCGCAGGGCCGCGGAGAAGGCCTGGGCCTCGCGCGTGCAGCCGGGGGTGTCGTCCTTTGGATAGAAGTAGAGGACGACCGTCTTGCCCGGGAAATCCGCGAGGCCCACCGTCTTACCGCTGTCGCTTTCGAGAGAGAAATCGGGGGCACGATCGCCTGCATTCACCATCGCTCGTTCGCTCCTTGTCCGCCCGGGCGCAGGGAGCACAGCCCCCCTTCCCCATCGGCGCGCACGATATCACGCGACGTCCCCGGCGTACCACATAGCGCCCCCCGGCCCGCGCCAGCCGTCGCCGCGCGCCGCGCCCAGGCGACGAGTCGGCGGGGCCTCGGCCCGGACGGCGCGGGCGCTCAGGGCCAGCCCGGATCCGGCTCGGGCGGAGCTTGATTCCGTCCGAGAGCGCCCGCACGACGACTGCGTTCCTCTCCCGGTTTCGCGCGCCCACGCACAGCCGCGGCGCCCGCCCCGCGAGGCGCGGCGCGCGGCGGCTTGGGTGGGAACACACGATCTCGAGGGAAACGCGAGGAGCCCGGTCGCGAAGAGCCCGGCCGGCGGAGCGAGGCAGGGGGGCGATCGAGGATCGATGTGAACCCGCGAACCGAACGAACCGCGCAGGCGACCGCGCAGGCAGCGGAGCGTCCCCGGGGCCGGCTTGCCCCCCCAGGCCAACCGAGGTACCCAAGGCACATTCGCAAGGCGCATGGCTGGCGTCATCGAATGAAATGGCATCAGCGCTGCTGGAGGAGATCATGACCCTGCCCGTCCCCGTGTACATCGTCGCAGCGGCCCGGACGCCGATCGGCGCGTTCCAGGGCGCACTCTCGCCCTTGCCCGCCCCCCGCCTGGGTGAGGTCGCCATCCGGGCGGCGCTCGAGCGGGCAAAGCTGTCTCCGGAGGCCGTCGAGGAGGTGTTCCTCGGCAATGTCCTGTCCGCCGGTATCGGGCAGGCTCCGGCCCGGCAGGCCGCCATCTTCGCCGGCATCCCGAGCAAGGTGCCGGCCACCACCGTGAGCAAGGTCTGCGGCTCGGGCCTCCAGGCCGTGATCTTCGGCGCGAAGACGGTGGCGCTCGGCGACGCGGACGTCGTCGTCGCCGGCGGCATGGAGTCGATGTCGAACGTGCCCTACTACCTCCCGCAGGCGCGCTCCGGCTACCGCATGGGCGACGGCAAGCTCGTGGACGGCATGATCCACGATGGCCTGTGGGATCCGTACGGCAACTTCCACATGGGCACCGCGGGCGACGCGTGCGCCAGGGAGCACGGCTTCTCGCGGGAGGCGCAGGACGAGTACGCGAAGGAGAGCTTCCGCCGCGCTGTCGCGGCCCAGCGCGAGGGGCTCTTCGCCGCGGAGATCGCGCCCGTCTCCGTCCCGCAGAAGAGGGGCGACGCCGTGATCGTGAAGGAGGACGAGGGCCCGCCCGCCGGCAAGCCCGAGAAGTTCGCCTCCCTGAAGCCCGCGTTCCAGAAGGACGGGACGATCACCGCGGCCAACGCGTCGTCGATCAACGACGGCGCGAGCGCGCTCGTGCTGGCGAGCGAGCGGGCCGTCAAGGAGCACAAGCTCACGCCGCTCGCGCGGATCGTCGGTTATGGCGGCGCCGCGCAGGCGCCCGAGTGGTTCACGACGGCGCCGGCCGCGGCCATCGCGAACACAACGAAGAAGCTCGGCATCCCGACGGACCAGATCGACCTCTTCGAGGTGAACGAGGCGTTCGCGGTGGTGGCGCTCGCGGTGAACAAGCTCTCCGGGCTCGACGCCCAGAAGGTCAACGTCCGCGGCGGCGCGGTCGCGCTCGGCCACCCGATCGGCGCGAGCGGGGCGCGCATCCTGACGACGCTGCTCTTCGCCATGAAGGACCGGAACGCGAAGCGCGGCCTGGCCACGCTCTGCATCGGCGGCGGCGAGGCGCTCGCGGTCGTCGTGGAGCGGTGATCCGCCCGCAGCCCGTCGGGCCCGGCGTGCGCGGCGTGGAGGCCTTCCCCGCGCGCACGCCGACCCTGCCGCCCGCGACCCACACGAACAGCTACGCGCTCGGCGGCGGCGAGGTGCTGCTCGTCGAGCCGGCCACGCCGTACGAGGACGAGCGCCGCGAGTGGCTCGCCTGGGCGCGCGGCTTCGCCTCCCAGGGGCGGTCGCTCGTGGCGATCGCGGTGACCCACCACCACGCCGACCACGTCGGGGGCGCGCGCTTCTTCGCGGCCGAGCTCGGCTTGCCGGTCTGGGGGCACGCCGAGGCGGCCCCGCGCCTCCCGGGCGTCCCGCTCGCGCGCCGCCTCGCGGACGGGGAGGTGGTGCGGCTCGGCGGGCCGGAGCCGACGGCGCTGCGGGTGCTGCACACGCCCGGGCACGCGCCCGACCACCTCTGCTTCCTCGACGAGGCGCAGGGCGCCCTGGTCTGCGGCGACATGGTGGCCGGCGAGGGGACCATCCTGATCGATCCCCGGGAGGGCGACATGGCGGAGTACCTCGCGCAGCTCGATCGGCTCGCGGGGCTCGGGGCGCGGGTCGCGCTGCCGGCGCACGGCGGGCCGATCGGCGCGCCGGAGGCGCTGTTCCGGCGCTACATCGCGCACCGGCTGGGAAGGGAGCGGCTGGTGGTCGCGGCGCTCGAGGCGTCCGGCGAGGCCGGCTCGGCCGGCGCAGGCGGCACGTCGGCAGGCGGCACGTCGATCGAGGCGCTCTTGCCGGTCGTCTATGCAGACACAGCGCCGCTCATCTGGCCGCTCGCGCGGCTGAGCCTCGAGGCTCACCTGATCAAGCTGGAGCGCGAAGGGCGGGTGGCGCGCCGCGAGGACCGATGGCGGCGCGCGGCGGGGACGGGCGCCTGAGCGCACGGCCGGGCGGAGCGGGGTCACGTCGTGGAGGCGTCGTCCTTGGCGCGCCGCGCGTCGCGGCCTCGAGCACCGCCTCTCCGCTCAGGACGCGCGCGGCAGCTCGACCCGGAACACCGAGCCAGCGCCTGGCTCGCTCTCGACGAGGAGGCGGCCGCCGTGCGCCTCGACGATGCGCTTCGCCACGGCGAGCCCGAGGCCCGTCCCCGGGATCGCGCCCGCCGACGCCTTGAGGCGCTGGAACGGCTCGAAGAGGTGCGCCAGATCCGCCGGATCGATCCCGACCCCGCGATCGCGAACCGCGATCTCGGCGCGGCCGCCGCCGCCGTGGACCGCCACATCGACCTGACCGCCGGCGGGAGAATACTTGAGCGCGTTCGACAGGAGGTTGTTGAGCACCTGCTGGATCCGCGTCGCGTCGCAGCGGACGAGGACCGGCGCCTCGGGGAGCGAGAGCTCGATCGGGTGCTCCGGCGACACCGGGCGGTAGAGCTCGGCTGCGTCCTGCACGAGCTCGCGCAGGTCGCGCTCCTCGACCCGGAGGTCGAGCTTGCACGCCTCGATCTGCGACGCGTCAAGGAGGTCCCCGACCATGCGCTCGAGGCGATCGACCTGCCGTCCGACGAGCGCCATGGTCCGCTGCACGCGCGGCTCCGACGGGGGGCCTCCGTCGTTGAGGAAGCCGACCGACAGCCGGAGCGCCGAGAGCGGGTTCCTGAGGTCGTGCGCCACGCCGCCGAGGAACGCGAACTGCGCCTCGCGCTGGCGCTCCAGCGACTCCGCCGTGCCGTTGAAGGCCCGCGCGATGTCCCCGAGCTCGCGCGGCCCGACGAGCGGCGCGCGCGCGGCGCGGTCCCCCGCGCCGTACCGGCCGATCGCCTCCTGGATCGCGACGACGGGGCCGTAGACGAGCCGCCGCGCGCTGATGAGGACCAGGGACGCGCCCGCCATGAAGAAGAGCACGGCCGCGAAGCCGGCGGTGGTCGCGCGCCGTCCCAGGCGCTCGATGAGCGCCTGGGACGCATGGGCCTGATGGAGGTTGATCTCGACCAGGCGGTCGAGGGCATCGAACGCCTCGTCGAAAGCGAGCAAATCGGTGGCCAGCGCCGGCGCGTCCGGCGAGGGGGGTGAGCCGCCGGCATCGCCGGCTCGACGCCCGACGAGGTATTCGTCGACGCGCCGCTCTGCGTCGACGAGCACGCCGCTCTCTTCCTGGCTGCTCACGTAACGGTGAGCCTCCGCAAGGCCCTCCCTTAGCTCGATCTCCCACTCGTGGAAGGTGGAGCTCGGCCCGCCGCTGGCGGACCCGGCGCCGCGGTGGATCTGATGTGCATCGCGGAGGAGGTCGATCTGCAGGCTGTGCACCAGGCGGACGCTCTCGATCGCGTCGCCGAGGATCCCGGTGGCCTGCTGCATGGTCGCCGAGGCGGCCATGAGCGCGGCGACCACGGCGATCGCCGCGCCCGTGAGGAGAAATGTCGCGATCCCGAGGAGCGCGCTCAGGCTCGGCCGCCTCGAGGAGCCGAGCTCTGGCGCGCGCTGCGCCGCTGCGGAGTCCATGGCGTCGATTGATCCGATTTCGCGTCCGAGGCAACTCGGACGCACCGCCGCCCCCCGAGCGGCGCGGCCCTCCGCGCTCGCCCGCGGGCGCGGAGGGTGGAGGCCGTCGATGTCGGGCCCGGCGGCGGCGCCGGCGAGCTCGGCTCAACAGCGCTGGCCGAGGATGGGCGGCGTCACGGCGCGGGCGTCACTGGCACGCCTGGGCGGCCGTGTTCCGGCGGAGCCCGCAGGCGAAGGCGCCGCCGCCGCAGCTGAAGACGCTGCAGTACTCGTGCACCTCCCTGTACCCGTTGGAGTAGGTTTTTACCTCGCAGTCCGCAGGGCTGTAGTCGCACACCTCCTGGCAGCGGATCGGTCCGGTCGTGCCGTCGTTCGCGTCCGTGCACGGCCGCTCGTCGAGCTGGGTGGTCGACGTGAAACCCACGTCCGCCTGATCATCCAGGTGCCCCGTGCAGAAGTGCGCGTCGGTGACGGTGCCCTCGAGATAGCTCCGGATGTCCGGCGAGAAGAAGGGCACCGGGTTCGGCGCCTTGTTGTCGGCGACGCGGCGGACCTCGAAGTGCAGGTGATCGTTGTCTGGCCAGTCCGACGATTCGCCGATCTCCTGCCCCGGGGCGACGAGATCACCCTCGGCGACAAGGCTCGACGCGGCGTGCCCGTAGATGACGTACACCGAGCCATAGCGGATCGTGAGATCGATCTGGGAGGGCGCGCCCCGGGCGGTGGGGTACCTGCCCGTGCAGGCGTCTGGCCCGGCGCACATGACCTTTCCATAACCGACCGAGTACAAGGGGCTGCGCGCCGGGACGGAGAAGTCGAGCCCGCTGTGGTTGCCGGAGGTGTGCGTGTAATAGACGGTCTGGAGCACGACCGAAGTGCACGTATGGCCGAAGTACTGCCCCATGGGCGGCGCATCCCCGTTCGGCATCGTGGTGGGGTGATTGCAGAACGTGGGCACCTTCGTGCCGCTGAGCTCGTCGCCGGGCCCCACCTCGCCGCAGCCGGTGGTCGGGTCCCCCCCGCCGCCTGCGCCCGAGACCGACGCGTTCGTGATGGTCGCGCCGTCGTCGTACAGGCTTGTATCCAGCTCGAGCGGGTACGTGGGCGCCGCGCTGCTCGTGTGGAACACGGCCCCGTTCTTCAGGTAGCGGACCTGGCCGCTCTGCACCTCGACGCGGAAGACGTCGCCGGCCTGGTACGTCCCGAAGTAGCCCTTCCCGTATCCCTGCTCGAGGATCTCCACGCCCCCGTCGGCGCGAAGGAGCACCCCGTGATCGATGTCCCAGAACGATTGGCTCTCATCGCCGTGGCTCAACCCAGCGATCTTGGTCCGGTCCGCCTCGTTCGTGGAGAACTCCACGAACCCGTCGCCGGCCTCGATCTGCTGGACCGACGAGGCGCCGGCGCTCCAGCCCCAGCCCGTGCCGCGGGTGAGGGCGCCGCCCGACACATGGACCTCGACGGCGTTGCTCCAGAAGGCGGTGGCGCCCTCTGCAGCCCGCGCGTCTCTCGCGCTCGCGATGGTGCTCCCGGCGGCGAGCGCCGCGAGGAGCGCGCCTTTGCAGAGCCTCCTCATGATGCGCCCGTCCTCCCGCGGCCCGCGACGAGCGCGGCGGCGAGGTATGCCGCAGGGTACCGGATGGATCTGTCGAATGCGTGATGAAGCACGGTGTCGATATCCTCTGGACATGGATCGTTGATGAGGATGAGAAGCCGCGCAGACAAAGCCCTTTGGCCAGCGCTCCGCCGCGGGTCGCGCGTCGCGCGGCCGTCGCGCGTGCGTCTCCGTTCACCAGCGCGCGACGGCGGCTGGCCCTGGCGCGCGGGAGGGCGCGGGGGCGCGGCTCGGGCGTGGCTCGACGGCCACCCCCGTTCCTACGCCGCGGCCGTCCGGCTTCTGACAGGCACCGATCCTCTTTTCCCGCGCGCGCCGCCGGCCCTACCCGGCGAGGGGCGTCGCCGGGCATGGCGGGGAGCGCGGGGGGCTGGGGAGGTGGGCGTGCTCCGGCCGGGCGGCGGCCAAGAGGCGCCCGCGCGGCGCGGCGCCGCCGTGTTATGTCGAGCGGCATGGCAGCGCCGCGCATCGCCGTCGTGGGTCACGTCGAGCACGTGACGCTCGGCCGCACCGAGGGCGTCCCCCAGCCGGGCGACATCGTTCACCTGCTCGACGCGCGCTTCCTGCCCGGCGGGGGCGGCGGCCTCGCCTTCGCGCAGCTCTGCCGGAGCGACGCCGAGATCCACCTCTTCACCGCGCTCGGGCACGACGCGGCGGCGCGCGCCGTCGGGGAGCGCATCCGCGTCGCGCCGGGGCGCGTGCACGTCCACGCGGCGGCGCGCGCCGTGGATCACCCGCGCGTGGTCGTCGTCGTGGACGCCGAGGGCCGTCGCACCATCGTCGTCACCGGGGCCCCGCTCCAGCCCGCCGCGACCGACCCGCTCCCGTGGTCGATCCTCGCGGGCTGCGACGCCGTGTACTTCACCGGCGCCGACCCCGAGAGCCTGCGCCTCGCGCGCGCCGCGCGTCGCCTCGTCGTGACCGCCCGCAGGGGCGCGGCGCTCCGAGCGGCGGCGATCGCCCCCGACGTGGTCATCGGCAGCGCCTCCGATCCGCGCGAGAACGCCCCGCTCACCGCGTACGACCCCTGTCCCGGCGCGCTGGTGCTCACCGACGGGCCGCGGCCCGTCCGCGTCCTCCGCCCGGGGAGCGCCGCGCTGGTCGACGCACCGCCCGCGCCGGACCGCGTCCTCGGCGAGTACGGCGCCGGCGACAGCTTCGCCGGCGCCCTCACCTACTATCTCGCCCACGGCCTCCCCGTCGAGGAAGCCTGTCGCCGCGCCGGACCGCACGGCGCCGCCGTGCTGCGCGGGATCGATCCGCTCGAGATGCAGATGGGGCTTATCGCGCCGTGACTCGGATCCACCTCTGCGGGGCGGGATCGCGGCGCTCGTTACCTAGAGCGACAAACGGGCTGAAACCACGAGAAAAGCAGGAATTTCACAGGGAGGCGGGGAGGCGGGGAGCGAGAGACGGCAAGAGGGAGAAATTCATTTTTTCTTCCTCCCCGCCTCCCCGCCTCCCCGTGAAATTCTCCGGGTTTCAACATGATTGATTGGTGTTCTAGATGCAACACCAGGGGTAGAGCGTTGATACAACCCATGTCTTGTCGTGCTTGCAGCGCATTGCCCCACCACAGTTGCCGCCCCCGGAGTCGTTCTCGCAAGCATAGCCGACAGCATCGCACGGTTCGCCTGGGCTGGCGCCCTCGCACGGAACGCAGCTCGCGTTGGCCCCGGAGCATCCGCCGCACGCCGATTGCTCCGTCTTGAGCCAGGCTGCCGGCCGCGCTGCGCAGCTGCTCTGAGTATCGTCGGGATCACCCTCATTGGCTTTGCATTCGAACACGAGGGCGCAATCGCCCGTCGTGTACGTGCAGATCTTCCCGATCTCAGGACACGCAGTCGACTCGACAAGCACCTCGCTCGGGCACCCGGGCGAAACCGTCGTCTCCCCGCTCGGCGCGCCGCCGGACCCACCCGCTGAAGCGCTCTCAGCGTCGAGGTCCACGTGCGAGGAACAGCCGATGAACAGGAGCACAACGAGGGCAACACCGACGCGAGAGAGGTGACGCATCCGCTCCTCCGGGCCTGCCCTCAGCAATCGCCGTTCCGCGGCCATCCTTGCCTTGTTTCATGCGGCTACTCGAGCGCGGGAGTTCCCCGCTGGCCCATGTTGGCACGCTTTGGCAGGCCCCCATGGCGCAAGGCTCTCCGCCCAGCCAGCGTGCTCCAGGTCCAGCCTGACCAGGCTGCCGGGCGGACGGCGCGGACTCCGCTTGCATGGCCACGTCGCCCCTGTCATCGCCGCCCCCCGCGCCTCATGCCGGCATCAGGAGAGCCACTCCGCGCGCGCACGGGCGACCTCCGCCGGGGCGCATCCCTCCTCCGGGGCGCGCAGGCGCTCCCATGCTTGCTCGATATAAGCGAGGCACTCCATGATGGATCCCTGCTTGCCGGCCTCCCGCGACCCGCTCGGGATCGCGCGCTCGACAGGGCAGACGGTGTACTGCTTCTCGTGATCGACGACGACGCGATAGGTGGCTGCGTCCTGCCGCTCTTCCTGGTTCATCTTCCCCTCCGCGGGTCGGCCCGATTGCGCTGCGGGGTCGCACCATAACCTCGGTCCCCGCGCCGTCGAGCCGGAATCTCCGAGCACGGATCGCAGGATCAGGCCGTCTCCGCCCGAGACGGCATCATGCCGGGATCGATGCCCGTATCACGAGATCACGCCAGCGAGACCGATGGCCCATGGATCCGCTCCCCCATGGTTCGACGCCTGACGCCGCGGGCCCTCAACGCGGGACGAGGCCACTGGACAGCGCCCCGTCAAGGCGAGCTCACAGGGGCGCCGGCGCGTCGACCTTCTTCGCGCGGCGCTTGGCCTCGGCCCGGCGCCGCCGCTCGTAGGTGCTTGTCGCCTCGCGCACGATCTCCGGCCGGTCCCGGAACACGAACCGCGCCGCCGCGCGCACCGTCGATATCCGCGCGCTCAACAGCCCGATCACCTTGTTGCGGAGGACAAGCGCCTCGCGCGCCTTCTCACCGAGCGCGGCACTCTGGGTGGGGTGCTCCCGGAGCGCGGCCGCGAGCTCCGCGGCCTCGTCGAGCATGGCCGCGTCGAACCCGCCGAGGCCATCCATCGCCTCGCGCTGGGGCGCCGCGAGGGCGGCGTAGTCGTCCAGGGCCAGCGCGAGCGCGTCGGCGGTGGACGGGTCGCCCGCGTGGGCCTGTCCGAGCTTGGCGAGCCTCGCGTCGTTCTCGTCCTCGACGCCATCGTCGAACAGCCACTCGAGCGTCGCGGTGATCTCGTCGAGGACGAGCTGCCCGCGCTCGAACGGGCTCGCCTTCTTCGGGTCCACGGCGAGCAGGTAGCGCGTGCCCGCCTCGACGGCGGCGCGCTGGAGAGAGAAGATCTCCTCGCCTGTCTTCGCGGTCAGCGCGCTCCAGTCAGGTGAGCACGTCGGTCGCAGTCTTCGCCCCGAGGACGTTATCGATCCAGCGGTCGAGGGTCGCGATGTCCGTGCATGCGTGAATACGCGCGCTCTCGTTCACGGTCAGCGCGATCCCTGCACGCGCAAGCAGCCGCAGCAGCGTGTCCCTCTTGCCCTCGCGTAGCCCCTCGAGCTTGCCCTCACGCATGCCCTCGAGCTTGCCCTCACGTAGACCCTTGAGCTCGCCCTCACGTAGGCTCGCGAGCTTGATGCGATCCATCAGCTCCCGCACGAACGGAAACCTCGCCTCGTCTTCGATCTGCCGTTCCATGACCAACGCCTCCAGAGCCCGCCGCATGGGCTCACGCAACCCGCTCCAGATGACCTGAAAGTAGACCATCGCGTGCTCCTGGTCGAGCCGCCCAAGCGCAACGAGCGCGGCCTTGACCACGGTGAGCCCGCTCGGCCCATTGCCGTGCGCCACCGCCGAGAGCACGGCCAGCTCGGCGTCCTTCTCCGCCTCGGCAGGGTCGGTGATCTCGGGGACGACGGCCGGACCGAGCACCAGCGGCTCGACGTGGCCGAGGCCCAGGCCGAGGTCGATGTTCTCCGCCGCCCAGGCGGCCACGCCGGCGTCCGGTGCGATCACGAGGATGACCGTGCCGCAGCGCTTCCTGGCACGCACGACCGTGACGTACGTCGGCCACGAGAACTTCTTGTCCGGATCCATGTCGCGCTGGACCTCGATGACGATCGCAAGCACCAGCGCGCCGCTCGCGTCTCGAAGCTCGAGCACCAGATCAGCGCGGAACTCCACCGGGAGGAGCTGGTCGAGCGACGATTCGACGACTCCGACCGAGGTGTGTGGCGGCACCTCGAGGCGGAAGAGCGTCGCGAGCCAGTGGGGCGCGAGCTCGGGGTGCTCACGGAACATCTCGACGAGGGCGTTGTGCTCGAGCGTCGGCATGACGCTCGACCTCGAGCACACCCCATGCCGGCGCGAAAACACGGGAGAACCCGAGGAGAGCTCCTGCTCAGGGGGTGGCGCCGCCATGGCGGAGGGCCGCCGGCATCCCTCCGGTGAAGCGCCCATCCACGGCGCTGATGGATCCATCCAGAACATCGAATGGTCGGCCGGATGCGCGTCATTACAACTCTCTTCACCGAAGCGCGGCGCGCCGTGCGCCGCCGAAGAGGAGGATCCCATGACCGCTGCTTTCCCGACCGCCGTGACGCTCTCCCTCCTGGCCCGCATCGAGGCCAAGCCCGGCAAGGAGGCCGAGGTCGAGGCGCTCCTCCGCTCCGCCGTCGGCCTCGCCGCCGAGGAGCCGCGGACGGTTCACTGGTTCGCGCTGCGCATCGGGCCGTCGACGTTCGGCATCTTCGACACCTTCGCGGACGAGGTGGGGCGCAAGGAGCACCTCGCGGGCCGCATCGCCGCAGCGCTCATGGCCAAGGCGCCGGAGCTGCTCGCCGCGCCGCCCGTCATCGAGCACGTGGACATCATCGCCGCGAAGGGGTGACCGGCCGCGCCCGCGCAGCGCGTGAGAGCAGCGCGTCCCAGAAGAGCTGCAAGCCCGGCGCCGGCGTGCGATCGCCCGAGCGCACCAGCGCGACGGTGCGACGGAGGGCCGGATCGACGAGCGGGCGCTGCGACGCGCCCGTCAGGAGCACCGAGTGCTCGGGCATGAAGGCAAACCCCAGCCCCGCCTGCACCAGGCTCTGGACCCAGTCCTCCCGGTCGGTGCGGTACGCCGCGTACAGGTCCACGCGCCGCGCGGCGCACACGCCCGTCACCTGCTCGCGCATCTCGCAGGCGAGCCGATCGAGGTAGGGCTCGCCGTCCAGATCCTCGAGCCGCAGGCCCTCGCGCGCGGCCAGGTGGTGGCCGGGCGGGAGGACCACGACGTAGCGCTCCTCGTAGAGGGGCGCCACCACGCACCAGTCCGGCACGGCGTCACCGAGGTTCGAAACGATGACGTCGACCTCGGCCTCCTCCAGCCGCCGCAGGAGCTCCCCCTGCACGGCCACCGCGATCTCCAGCTCCACCCCCGGCGCCTCCGCGCGGAACGCCGCCAGCGAGCCCGCGAGCCGCGCGGGCCCGATGGTGCAGAGGATGCCCACCCGGAGCGGCACCTGCTTGAGGCGCCGGTGGTTGTCCGCGATCACCTGGACGGCCTGCATCTCGTCCCGCAGCCGCTGGAGCCGCGGCAGCACGCGCTGCCCCAGCGCCGTGAGCTTGGCGCCGCCGCGCTCGCGCAGGACGAGCGGCCCGCCCAGCTCCTCCTCGAGCTTCTTGATGGCGGCCGTGAGCGCGGGCTGCGAGACCGCGCACCGCTCGGCCGCGCGCGTGAAGCTGCGGGTCTCGGTCACCGCAAGGAAATACCGGACCTGATGCATCTCCATGGCCGCGCATCTTCGCCCGGCGACGCCGCCCGCGCCAAGGAGGGCGGCGCGATCGCTCGCAGCGATGGCATCCACGCGCGCGCCTCCGTGGCACAAACGCATCATCGACGTCGAGGCGATGGGCGCCAGGGCCTCGGCCGAGCACCGACGCGGATTGTCACGAGCCATCGAGAAAGGAGGACGAGATGAACGAGACCGATAGGATGATCCCGCCGCGCGCGCTCCTTGTGTCTGCAATCATGCTCGGCGCCCGCACTGGCGCCGAGCAAACCGACGGCGCCGACGTGCTCTCCGGCGAGGAGGTCGGCGTGGCGGCGTCGAGCCTCACCACGCGCCGAGCGCGGAGAATCCAGGGCTCTCCAAGGTCAAATACGAGCGCGCAGGGCGCCCGACGCCGGCGGGGTTCGGGCTGTTCATACCCACCGCTCGGGCGAGCGGAAGCGCTCCACGCGCGCTTGACACCGGCAATGGTTCTGCGGCTTCCTGTACGTCATGGGCAACGCTCCCGAACCCGCGTTGAGCGCCGCCGCGCAGGGCCTCGTCACCCTCGCCAACGAAGAGGCCGAGCGCGCGGGCACGGTCCTCGGCGTCTTTCACTGGCTCTTCGCCGTGCTCGACCGATACGGCGGGATGGCCGAGTCGAGCGCTGAAGGGCTCGTCGCCGCAACCGCGATGTCCCACCTGCGCGGCTGGCTGCGCCGCGGCGAGACCGGACTGCCCCTCAGCAGGGACGCGGTCGTGCAGCGCGCAGCAGCGCGAATGGAGGAGCGATGCGCCGAGGTCGTGACCGAGCACGACATCGTCGTCGTCATTCTGAGGGCGGCCGGCTACACGGTCCGTCCAGGAGGTATCGGCGCCGATCAGCGCCAGCCGAAGGCTCGCCTGATCCTGCACCGGGCCGACGGCCAGAGGACGATCGAGCTGCGCCCGGTGACCTCGATCGGGCGGAACGAGACCCACGCCGTTCCCGTCAACGATAGCAAGGTCTCCAAGGATCACTGCGTCATCGAATTCAGCGCTGGCGGCTGGACGATCCGGGATCTGGGCAGCGCGAACGGGACGTTCGTCAATGGCGAGCGGGTGCAGAAAGGAGCGGCGCTCAGGCACGGCGACGAGATCACCCTGGGCGACACCAAGGCTCGGTTTGAAGACGACTCCGCGCCGGCGGCGCCCGCCGGCCTCACGGCGAAGCGCAGTGCGACGCCTGCGTGGCGTCCTCGCGCGAAATCGCCGACGCCGGTCCTGAACGCGTTCGCGCGCGATCTCACGCACGAGGCCGCGGCGGGCACCCTGCCGCCCGTCGTCGGCCGGAAGGAGGAGACCGCGCTCGTCCTCGAGACGCTGTGCCGGCGCACCAAGCGAAACCCCATGCTCCTCGGGCCCGCGGGCGTGGGCAAGACGGCCATCGTCGAGGGCCTGGCCGTGCGCATCGTGCGCGGCGACGTGCCCGAGCTCCTGCGCGGTGTGCGGCTGTTCGCGCTGTCGCTGGGCGCGCTCGTCGCCGAGGCGGGCCGGGCGCATGGAGAGCTCGAGAAGCGGGTGATGGCCGTCCTCGCGGAGGCAAGCCAGGATGGCATCCTGCTCTTCATCGATGAGGTGCACGCGATCGTCGGCGCAGGCGGCGCGGCCGGCCGCAATGACGTCGCGAGCCAGCTCAAGCCGGCGCTCGCCCGCGGAGAGATCGCGTGCATCGCCGCGACGACGGACGACGAGTACCGGCGCTTCATCGAGCCAGATCCCGCCCTGGAGCGTCGCTTCCAGCCGATTCGCGTGAGGGAGATGACGCCAGAGCAGACGCTCGACGTGATGTTCGCGACGCGCGATGAGCTCGCGAAGCTCCGCGGCGTGAGCGCGGGCGACGACGTCGTACGATGGCTCGTCGGCTTCGCAAAGCAGTTCCTCCGCAACAGGCACTTCCCCGACAAAGGCGTCGACCTGCTCGAACAGTGCGTCGCATACACGGTGTCCAAGGGGAAGAAGGTGGTCGAGCTGGACGACGCCGAGGCCGTCGCCCAGCGCATGATCGGCATGCCCGTCGCGCTGTCGGCGCGCACCGGAAAGCTGCACAAGGCGCTCCTGTCGCGCGGGCTGCTCGCCGAGGAGGACGCCACCAGGCTCGTGGAGCGGCTCGATGTCACGATGCGGGGGCTCGATCTCCGCCCCGCGCGGCCGAACGCCGTCGTTCTGCTCCTGGGTGACGCCACCCAGTCCGCAAGAGCGTTGAGCGACGTCATCGCCGAGGCGTTGTTCGGCGCCAGCGACCGTGTGGTTGCGATCGACTTCGCGAGCTACGTCCACCCCGCCGACACCGCGTCCCTCATCGGCGCGCGTCCAGGCTACATCGGCTACTCGGACACGGTGGCGCTCCACCGGGTCGCGGAGATGCCGTGGTGCGTGCTGCGGTTGGACAACGTGCACGGCTGCCACGACCGGGTGCGCGAGATGCTCGTGCAGATGCTCGCGGAGGGATCCATCACCGATTCGCGAGGCAAGCGCATCTACCTGAGCGACGTGGTCGTCATCGCGACCGCGCCACCGGTGCGGGGGGTGAGGCTCGCCGCGGCGAACAGCGGCTCCGTGGCCGCGAGGTTCGCCGATCTGCGCGCGGGTGAGCAGGCGCTGGGCGCCGCGTTCATGGAGCAGTGCGATCTCGTGTGCTCGGAGTTGCCCAGCGCTGGCGAGAAGCAGAGGGGCTATGTGCAGTCGGTGCTGCTCGCCGGTCTGGCCGAGCGCTGGAGCGAGCACGGCCTCTCGCTCGCGTGGGACGTGACGCTCGTTGACTGGCTCATCGCCCAGGCCGGCGCGCAGGCGAGCCCGCAGGGCTGGGAGCGGTTGATCGACGGCGAGCTGACGCCCGTCATCTTGCCGCACCTCGGACGCCCGGACGGGCGGCAGCGCTCGCTCGTCGTGTACGTCGCCGACGGGAAGATCGAGGTCGGCACCGACGCCCCGAGGCCTCCCGAACGTACAGAGCGTCAGACGGAGGTGACCGCCGAGCCCCCACCTCCGCGAGCGGAGGACGAACGGCCCGCGCCGGCGCCTGCAGCGAGCCCCACGACCAGAGCGATGCGCCTCCTGAGCGTGTGGGGCAGTTATGCGTGGAAGGGCTGGTCGACGCTGACCGATGTCCTCTGTACACCCGACGGCAGCGGCGTATGGACGCTCGGGCACGATCTCCATAGTACCCTCTGGGACGCCGTGAGCGGCGAGCCGCTCCGGCGCTTTCCGCTCGATGCGCCTGGCGCCGAGGAGCACGCGGTCCCGGCCGTCGGCGCGATCACGCCCGACGGCGCGCGCCTGCTCGTGGGCCGCTACGACGGCAGCCTCGCCCTCTACGACCTCGGTCAGGGTGCGCGCCTCTGGAAGGTGAGCGCTGTCGACCAGGGGCAGCGCACGGTCCCTGTCATCCGCTGCATCGCTGTCTCGCGGTCCGGAAGGCTCGCGGCCACGGCCGCGGCGGGTGAGCTGGCCCCTGCAGTCCGCGTCTGGGACGTTGCGCGGGGGGTGGAGATACAGCGTGTCGAAGGCGCGGCGGCGACCGTCGCGTTCCTGCCCAGCGAGCAGCTGCTCGTGGACGGCAAGCGAGTGATCGACGCCGCGACGAGCGCCGTGGCGTACGAAATCCCTGGGCCGAGCCGGGTTACCGCCGCGGCGTGCTCGTCTGACGGCGCGCATATCGTGATCGGCGATCACGACGGCAATCTCTGGTGCTGGGAGACGGCAAAGCTCGCCGCCGCGGCGCCGCCAGCGCCCAAGTGGAAAGGGCAGAATACCAATGCCTGGGGAGAGAAGAGTCCCATCGACCACGCCGCGATCTCCCACGACGGGAGCTGGGTCTTCACGGTGAGCACGCTGAGCCACCAGCACTGGGCGCTGGCGAACGGGCTGAGGGTGAGCAGCTCGGGCTTCCACGGCACATGGCGGGTCACGTACGCCCCCGACGCGTCGCGCGCGTTCGGGATAGAGCTGCACCACAAGCGGATCTGCCATTTCGACATGATCCGCCGCGGCGAGGTGCGGCCTCCCTACGAGCACGAGGAGACGATCACGTGCCTGGCGATCTCGCCCGACGGAAGGCTCGCGGTCACGGGGAGCCGGGACAGGACGGCGCGCCTCTGGGACGTCGCGACCGGCAGACCGATGGGAGTACTCTCCACAATGTCGGTGAACGCGGTGGCCTTCTCGGCCGACGGGCGCCGCGTGTTCGTGGGCGATGAAGCAGGCGGCAGCGCGTACGACGTGTCCACCCGGCAGCGGCTGGTCCAGTGGTCGTGGGTGGCGCTCAAGATGGCAGCATTCGTCGTCGTCGCGCCGACGCCCGACGCCACGGGCGTGGTGTTCTGCGACGCGGACGGGTCGGTGCTCCGATGGGACCTCCAGGCGTCGAGGGAGGTGTGGCGGAGGACCAAGGCGGGCGCGAGACGGGCGACCTTCTCGACCGATGGTTCGCGTCTGGTCGTCACGACGGCGCACCGCACGCTCGAGATCTGGGACGCGGAGAGCGGCGCGACGCTCTCGCAAAACCCCGTGCCGGACCGGCTCAAGACGCAGCCTCAGGTGCTCCTCCGCGACGGGCGCACCGTGCTCGCGATCCAGACCGAGCAATGCCTCGCGCTGCGCGACCTCCCTTCGGGAGCGGAGCAGCGACGCTTCCCGGGATCGCAGCTCGCCGACGGCGTCCTCGCGGTCTGTCCTCATGAGCGCCTCGCGGTCACCGCGACGGCGCGTGGAACGTTGCAGCTCTGGGACATCCCGGGCGCCTCGCTCCTGGACACGTTCGATCTGGCGTCGAGCTCCGATACCGTGACCTGCGCCGCCTTCCTGCCGGACGGGCGGGCGCTCCTGGCGGGGACGACGCGCGGGGTGGTGCTGCGGTTTGCGCCGATCTGAACGGGAAGGTCGCCCTATCCGTGCCGAGCAGCGCGCTGTTTCGCCTCTTCGACACGCCACTCGAGGTGCTGCTCGAATCGCCTTTTGAACGCGAATATCTGCGATTTTATCATCTCATAGTCCTCCTTTCGCTCGATCCGCCGGACGAGCGGCATCCACACGTCGTCGGGTACCTCGAGCGCGCGGCAGGCGCGCGTGAGCGCGGCCACCAACGCCGTGGAGATGTCGTCCTCCGGGGCGTACACGATGAGCAGCATGTGCAGCTTGGCGGCCAGTACGAGGATCGCCAGTGCGTCCGGGCCGAAGCGCTCGCGGACCTCATCGGCGTTCTCACGGCACAGCGTCGAGAGCAGGTAAAACCAGACATCCGCCGTGTCGCTGATCTTCTCCCCCTTTCGTGGCGGGAGCTCCGGTACGGTCAGCCCGAGCCGCTCCGCCGCGTCGTTCGACGTTCGCACCAGGTCCGGCATGTCCGCCGGGCCCAGCTTTCCCGTGCTGTACGCCGCCGCGATCGCCGCGGCGTTGCTCGCATAGAGCCACACGTCGAGCTCTCGCGCCTTGCACGGCGCGCTGCCCGATAGCCGCTCGTGCAGCGCGTCCGTCACCTGACGTTTGAACTCGAAGACGGCGTCCGTCGCCCGGGCGCTGTCACCAGCCTTCAGGTCCTGCTCGAGCGAGCGAAGGCTCGCATCGGAGATCCCGAGCGTGCGCAGCTGTTGCTGATAGCGCGCGATCACGTCGAGCCGCGACGGCTCGTCGAGGTGCTCGACGAACTCCGGCGTCATGCCGACGTCGAACGCCAGGATGAACGCCGTCTTCGGCCCCACTCCATGCCGCCGGCCCAGCTCCCCATGGAGCAGCGCTGCGTCCTTGAAGCATCGTTTCAGATAAGCAGATTTGTCCTCGCCCGGCTTCGGCGACTCCAACGCGATGGGCTGCGTGAAGCCGAGACGTCTCCCGTTCTGGTTGGCGCGCTTCAACTGCCTGCCGACAAAGTCATCGGCCCGCTCCGGCGATGCCAGGTTGGACGCCTTGATCCTCGCCGCCAGCGAGAGCCTGAACCCGAGGAGAAAACACTGCCGCAGCCGCTCGACCGGCGTATCCTCCGCCCCGGCTGCCTCGGCCTCGCGGAAGGGGGGCTCGGCGCGATCGGCCCCAGCGCCCTCGCCGCCCGCGAGCTCCCGGAGGATGCGCACCACCTCGCGGTGCTGTCCATCGACATTGTCATACAGGACGAGCCGCACGCCGGCCTTCTCGAGCTGCCTCCTTCGGTAAGGTGTCGCAGCGTCGGAGGGGACGAGCGCAAAGTGCCTCGGCGGCTGATCGCCGGCGAAGGCGCGCACCCGGGCGAGGACGGCGTCGAAGTCATCGTCGGACAGCCGGTAGCCCACGAAGAGGAGCGTGCAGGTGTTGAAGAGCGCTCGGAACACCTGCTTGAGGTTCTCATCGGCGTTCATGGCGTGGTCGTAGTCCTGCCGGGTCAGGACCCAGGTCGACCGATCCACGAGCGTGCCATGGAGCTTGAGGATATACTGCCGCCGCTGGGCGAGATCCGCGGTGGCGCGGGCGACCGCTGGCCAAGCGCCGGCGAAGGCGCGCTCGAGGAGGCCATCGAGGTTGGTCGTGAGCAGGGCGCGGAGGAGCGGTCGAAGGGCCCCGATCGCCAAGGCGATGTCAGGCAGACGCTCTATGGCCCGATCGTCGAGGTCACGCGCGACGGCAGCGCCGAACTCGACCGGACCCAGGCACTCCTTGATGGCGGAGAGGGCGTCGATGAACCGCTGCTGCTCGGCGAGCGTCGCGATCTCGAGGAGGCTCGCCACCGCCGCGCCGCGCGCGCGACAGCGCGCGGCGAGCCGCTCGATGAGCTCTTCGCGCGAGGGCAGTCCCGCGGCGACCGAGACACCGGCGCCCGCGAAGGCCACGAGGTCCCCGCCGCGGTAGGCCTGGCGCAGCTCTTCAAGAGCTGGGTCCGCTCCGCTGCCCGAGCTGCCGAGGTGCACAACCATGGTTGGAACGCCGACGAGCCTAGCACACCTCAGGCCCTGCCCTGTTCCGCGTTTCCGCGGCCCGAGGCGTACCGCGGGCCGACCGGCAGCCGGTCGCGCGCCTCGGCCCAACCAGCGCTCGGGACGGCGCCGACAGGCGCGCTCGTACACCCGCTCGCGGCCGCGGCAGCGCGACGTCGCGCGCCTCGTGGGGGGTCACCGCAGCGCGGTGGTGATCACATAACGCGTCTCGCCGAACTCCGGATCATTGCACTCCTTGTAATACTCCCCGGAGCGGTTGAGCTTGCCGCAGTACTCCTTGCAACGCCCGACGATCTCGATCATCCCGCAGCCCTCGAGATCGCCGTCCGCGCCGAGCTGGCCCGCGGCGCAGTCGCGCTTCGCCGCGCGCGCGACGTCGACGTTCGCCGGGTTGTAACAGGCGCGCAGGTACGGCGTCTCCGTGAAGAGGTTCCCCCAGAAGGCCCCTTCGACATGAGGGTACTCGTCGAGCTCGCCGCACCCGACCTCGTGATGCAGCGGGTTCTGTCGGGAGCGCATCGAGATGCTGACCGAGACGCCATAACGGTTCGTGTGGGCGGCGAGGCACGCGGAGACCATCCGCTTGCCCTCGTCGTCGAGCGGGCGGCGGTCCCACCGGGGCGCGAGGCCGAGGTGTCCGGGATAGACCTCCTTGTGGGTCGCGCCCGCGCGGTCGGTCCAGGAGAAACGGAACGACTGGGACTCCTTGAGCGCGCAGCTGACCGTGTACTTCACGAGCGACCGGAAGAGATCGCCCCTCGCGCCAGGATCCCTGAGAGCGGAGGCCGCCACCGGGCTCAACGCGTTCACGCTGAGCGCGTTGACGCTCAGCGCATTCGCGCTCAGCGCATTCACGCTCAGCGCATTCGCGCTCAGCGCATTGCCGGTCGCGAGCTCGTCAGCGCTCGAGCCGAGCTCCTCTGTTTCATCCCCCGCTTCGAGCGCCTGCTCGGGCGCGACGCAGCCGGTAGCCACGAAAAGGATGCCTGCGCACCCAAGTACAGCCCTGGTTTTCACGTGATGAGACCTCAGGTAGCGAGCCAAGGGGAGCGCCCACGCTCCCCGATCACAGCACGCCCTCCGGCGCGTCGCTCAACACAACGACAGCCGGGAACTCTCCACGTCAACGATCAGGGTACGGCAAACCACTTCGACTGTCAGCCATTAAATTGCACGTCCTCCGCGGATTCCTCCGTGGGACAGCAACGATTCGTCACGTTCGGCCACGTTCCGTGACGTTCGGCCACATTCAGTTCCGGCGGTTCCGCCCGGCTCCGACAGCTCCGACCCACTGCGATGCGAGCTCCAGGGTGCGGGCGTTGTCCGGAACGTGTGAGAGAAAGCGCCCGCGCCACTCGGGATCGCGGACGCCGGCGGCCCGGTCGAGCAGCTTGTCGCGCGCCGAGGAGATGGCGACCGCCGCGCTGGCCGCGTCGCCGACCGCGGAGAACGCCTCCGCGTGGACCAGCCGGATCATCGACTCGCCCTCTTCGATCCCGCCGAGCGACTCGAGCGCTGCCAGGGCCTCGCCGGCGGCCGCGAGCGCCTCGGCGGCGCGCCCCAGCCCGATCAGCGCCCGGGCGCGGATCGCCATGGCCGTGACGCGGAACGGCGACGCGCTCTCCAGCGCCTCGGCGAGGCGCGCCTCGCGCTCCGCGCCCGCGAGATCGCCGGCGAGCAGGGCGATCTTCGCGAGGTACGAGCGCGACACCACCTCGGCGCGCGGGTCGCCCAGCCGCTGGCTCGAGGCGAGGGCCGCCTCCTCGACGGCCCGCGCCTCGGCGAGCCTGCCGCGGTAGGCGAGGACCTGCCCGAGGCTGGCCTGCGCCGCCGCCGCCACCTCGTGCAGACCCATCCGCTCCGTGGCCTCCAGCACGGAGCGGAGCGCCGCCTCGGCGCCGCCGAAGTCGCCGAGCTCGCCGTAGGAATAGCCCAGGTTCGCGCGGGTGATGCACGCGTTGCGCCGGTCGCCGACCTGCTCGAACGCCACGAGCGCGGCCTCCAGGCCGGTGACGCAGGCGCCGGGATCACCCCCGCTCATCGCGCGGAAAGCGCGCGCCTGGTGCAGCCCCGCGGCCACCTCGGCGCCCGCGCCCGCGCCGGCGCCGGTCGACGCCCCGTCGCCCATGGCGCGCTCCACCTCCGCGATGAGCCCGTCGACGATCGCAGGCCGTCCGGCGAAGGCCAGCGTCGAGGCGCCCATGCAGAGACAGGTGCTCCTCGCGCTCTCCGCGCCCTGCGAGGCGGTGACGACGACCGCCGCGCCCATCCACCGCTCCACGCGGTCGAAGCCGCCCAGCTTGCTCGCGGCCGCGACGGCCTGCGTGACGGCCGCGAACCACGGCGCCGAGCCGGGCGCGAGGTGCCGCGCCGCGTCCGTCCCCCGCTGCTCGGCCAGCGCGAGGTCGCCCCGCCACACGTGCGCCTCGGCCTGGACCAGCCGGAGCGCCCCCACCACCGCGGGCTCCGGCGCGCACTCGAGCCCGCGCTCGGCCCGCGCGATCGCGGCGCCGAGATCGTTGCCCTCCAGGGCGTGCTGCGCCGCGCGCAGGTACGCCGCCGCGGCCCGCGCGGGCACGGCGCCGCGCTCGAAGTGCTCCGCGAGCGCCATCGCGTCGGGCTCGCCCGCGCCCTCCAGCCAGGCGCCCGCCAGCGCGTGGCCCAGCCGCCGGTCGGCCTCCGTCAGCATCCCGTACGCCGCCTCGCGCACGAGCGCGTGCCGGAAGCGGTACTCGACCTCTCCGCGCAGCCGCCCGGGGCCGCGCCGGTGGACCACCTCGCGGCGCTCCAGCTCCGAGAGCCAGCGCGTCACCTCGGCGCCCCCGAGCAGCGCGCTCACCGCGCTCGGCCAGAACGCCTGGCCGAACACGCTCGCGGCCCGCAGCACGCGCCGCGCCTCGGCGTCGAGCGCCTCGATGCGCGCCTGCACCATCGCAAGCACCGTCTCCGGCAGGTCCGCGCCGTGGCCGGCCGCCACCGCGCGGACCTGCTCCTCCAGGTAGAACGGGTTGCCGTCCGCCCGGTCCACCAGCGTGGCCACGAGCTCCGCGCTCGCCTCGTCGCCCAGCGCGGCCCGCACCAGCCGCTCACTCGCCCGGCGCGTGAGCGGCGGCAGCATCATCTGGTTGCCGAAGCGCCCCTGAGACAGCCCCGGAAAGGCCTCATGCACCTCGGGTCGGGCCAGCCCGAGCACCAGGAACGGCAGATCCCGCAGGCTCCGGAGCGCCGCCTCCACCATGGTCAGGGTGGGCAGGTCGCCCCACTGCAAGTCCTCGAGGATCAGCAGCACCGGCTGCCTCGCGCACTCGGCCCGGATGAACTCCTCCCACGACAGCCGCAGCTGATCGCCCATCAGCTGCCGGTTGCGCCGCGCCGCGCCGACCCGGATGTCGTCGTCCGGGAACGGCGCGCCGAGGAGCTCGCCAAGGAAGGCGCTGACGCGCCCGACGTCGAGCTCCGGGTGGCGCTCGACCCGCGCCCTCACCTTGCGCCGCCGCTCCTCCAGCGGCTCGCCGTCGACGATGCCCATCGCGCTCCGCAGCGCGCGCGACAGCAGGCCGAACGCCGAGCCAGAGCTCATCGGGTCCCCCTGGCCGATCCACACCTCCACGGGGGCGCCGTCCGCCAGGTCGGCGCCGCCCCCGCCGCGCGCGCGGTCGGCCGCTCGCGCGTTGCGCGCCGACACCGTCTCGAGGAACTCCTGCCGCAGCCGCGATTTGCCCATGCCGGCCGCCGCGACCACCAGCAGCGCGCCGGAGGTCGACTCCTCGGTGCTCCGATCGAGCTCGGCGCTGAGCACGCCGAGCTCCCGCTCCCGCCCGAAGCACGCCACCGGCTTGCCGAGCAGCGCCGGCGCCGACGTCACCCGGAGGTCGTCCCGCGCCCCGTGGAGGAAGCGCGCGCCGCCCTCGCAGCTCGTCTCGAACCGGCCGCCCAGGAGCCCCGCCGTCACCTCGTCGATGCGGACCGCGGCGACCGCGCCCGGCTCGCCGCGCGACGGCAGGAGCTGGACCGCCCGATCGATGAGCTCGCCCATCGGGATGCGCGACGTCAGCTCGGCCCGGCCGGTCACCAGCGAGACCTGCGCGCCGCCGAGCAACGCGCGCAGCGACAGCGCGCAGCGCGCGGCCTGCGCGGCGAGATCGGTGGCCGCCTCGGCGCTCGTCAGCACGAGCAGCGGCGATCTCGCGTCGATGAGCTCGATCTGGCCCTGGTAGCGCTCGGCGAGCGCGTAGAGCTCGTCGGCGCGGCCCGTCGCCCGCGCCTGCTCCTCCTCCTGCGAGCGCGTCACCTCCTCGGGCGCCGAGCGCTCGTGGGCGAGCACGAGGCACGTGACGCGCCGCTCGCTGCTCGTGAGCTCCAGGACGGGCGCCAGCGCGGCAGGGTAGGCGCCGTCGGCCGCGCCGGCGCGGCTGAGGTCGATCGCGCGGAGCTCCTCGGCGACGGCCGCGCCGTCGCGGGGCCTCCCGTCTGGCTGCTTCGCGAGCATCCTGGTGACGAGGGCGTCGAGCTCGTCCGGCAGGTCCGGGCGGACCTCGCGGAGGCGCGGCGGCTCGTCGAGCAGCACCTTGACCATCACGGCGAGCGCCCCGGCGCCCTGGAAGGCGGCGCGCCCGGTGAGGCACTTGAAGAGCACGCAGCCGAGCGCGAACACGTCGGCGCGGGCGTCGACGCGCCGCTCGCCGCGCGCCTGCTCGGGCGCCATGTACTCCGGGGTCCCGAGGACGGTGCCCGGCAGGGTGAGCTGCTGGTCGATCCGGAAGCGCGCGATCCCGAAGTCGAGCACCATCGCGCGATCGAGCCGCCCCTCGACGAGGAGCAGGTTGCTCGGCTTGAGGTCGCGGTGCACGACGCCCTGCCCGTGGAGGGCGCCGAGCGTCTCGGCGATCCGCGCGACGACGTCGACGCTCTCGGCGGGGGTGAGCCCTCGCCGCGCGATGCGCTCGGCGAGCGTCTCCCCGGCGAGCCACTCCATCACCAGGTACGGCTTGCCGGCCGCCGCGACGCCGTGGGCGATGTACCGGACGACGCCGGGGACGCGCAGCGCCGACAGCGCCTCCACCTCGCAGGAGAAGCGGCTGAGCTCACCCTTCTCGGCGCGGCGAAGCACCTTGAGAGCCACCGTGTCGCCGCTTCGCCGGTCGCGCGCCCGGTAGACGTGCCCCATCCCGCCCGAGCCCGCGAGGCCCTCGATCTGGAACCGCTCGTCGACGATCTCTCCGACGCGCATCAACGGCCGTGAATCCAGCGATATCACGCGCGCCGCCCTCCCGGTCTGGATACAGGTCCGGGATGGTAGGGCGACTCACCTCCAGCGCGACCGCGACCGGATCGAACGCGCGATGCGACGCGTCAGGGCTGGAGTCTCACGAAGAGCACGCCGGGGCGCTCGGGGAGGACCGGCGCCGCGCACGCGCTGGCCGCCCGCCGGCGCGAACGAGGGTCCTCGACGGATACGTGCGTGTGCGCAGGCCGTCCGGGTGGCGCGCCGAGCGCGGGTAAGCCATCGACGACGAGGGCGCCCGTGATGGGGGAACGCCGCCGGCGCCGGAGAGGGCGCCGCCGGGTGCCATGTTCTGCGGGCTCGCTTCAAGGCATCTGAAAAGCCATCGAGGAGCGCATCTCGCCATGTCGATAAGCCACGTAGTCGCGTCATGTCGATGGGTCGGTCTGGCGCATCGCGGACCTCGTCATCGCGCCGGCGAAGGGACGTGCCTGCGCCATCGACGAACGCGAGACCCCGCCGACGGCGCCCGGGGTGGGCGCGCTGGAGCGGCGCGGAGGCGGCGCGCGCCCGGAGGGCGGCCCTGAGGCGCGCTCGCCGGCGGGCCGGCACCTCCGCCCGCCGCGTGGCGTCAGGACGTCCGCGCGGCGCGAGCGAGGACGGAGACGGCGCTGGGCGGACATCATGAATGAAGTTTTTCTCTCCTGACGTTATCTTCGCCCCGGCGGCGTTTGTGATGAAGATCTTGTCCCCCGACGCCGTCTCGCCTCGGCGGCGTTCGCGAGCCGGCTCGGCGACCAAGGTGGCAGTTGACTTCCACCCGCGGAACTGCAATGTCTCTCGCTGCGCTTGCCCTTACCCACAGGAGACGTCGGATGTCGATGAGCAAGAAGCTGATGAGTGCCGTGTTGATGACCGTCGGCATTGGCTTTGCTGGAGCCGCGTGGGCCGCTGGCGGGACCGCGGACCTCCCCGCATCCGTCGCCGAGAAGAAGGATTTCGGCTGCGGTGCAAAAGGACAGAAAGCCTGTCCGATGCAGGGCTGGATGAAGTCGGTGATGCAGTCGGCGACCACGAGCGGCGACGGCGCGAAGATCGCGGAAGCGCTGAAGTACGTGGCGGCGAGGCCGCCGAAGGGCATGGACAAGTGGGTCGCGATCTCGAACGACGGCATCGAGAAGGCCAAGAAGGGCGACATCGACGGTGCCAAGGCGAGCTGCAAGACCTGCCACGATCTGTACAAGGCGGAGTACAAGGAGAAGCTCCGCGACGCCCCCTTCTGAGGCGCTTCTCTCCTCTCTCGCGCTCTTCCCTCCCTCCGTTCTTCCTTCCGCGCGCCGAGAGCGCGCCTCCTTCGGGCAGCCCTGGCCGGTCACGCCGGGGCTCGCCAGTCGGTCTGCGGTGACGGCCATGAGCCGCCCCGCGGACCAGAGCCCCCCCGCTGGGTGCGCGCCGGACGGCGCAGCTCAGCAGCCGCCGCCGGCAGCCGCGCAGATCTCCTGGGGCGTGAGCGTCCGGCCGAAGATGCGGAGGCTGTCGAGCATCCCGTTGAACTCGTCTTCCCCCGAGGGTTCGTCCGACCCGATGTGGACGGGCTGTTCGCCGGAGGCGATCACCGGGCCAGAGGGGCTCTGGTCGACCTCGACGCCGTTCACGTAGAGGCTCTGCGTCTGGCCGTCGGAGAGACAGGCGACGTGCGTCCACTGCCCGGGAACGATGGGGTAAGTCACGTTCCGCTCGACGCCCATGGTGCAGCGGATCTGTCCGCCCGGCATCAGGAAGAGCGAAGGCTTCCCGCCGCTGTCGATCACGGTGTATCGCCGCTTCTCGGGGAGAGAGGCGGGGTTGATCCAGACATCGATGGTCATCGCGGAGGCGGTCCACGCGGCGTCGTGGCGGAAGTAGAGTTTGCTCCCCGTCGTCACCGAGAGCGCCTGGCCGGCGCGGCCAGGCGCGTAGTGCAGGCTGCGCACCCGCTCGGGCGTGAAGTGATGCTGCGAGGCGTCGTCGGGGTTGCCCTCGAACGCGAAGCACGCGATCAGCGATGGAGCCGCCGCCCCGCACAGCGGCTTTGGAGCGCCATCGGGCTCTTCGACCGGATCCCCGCCGGGCTCTTCAACCGGATCCCCGCCGGGCTCTTCGACCGGATCTCCGCCGGGCTCTTCGACGGGAGCGCCGCCGGGTTCTTCCGCCGGAGCGCCGCCTGGCTCTTCGATGGGAGCGCCGCCAGGCTGTCCGGCGATGGCTCCGCCGGGTTCTTCCGCCGGAGCGCCGCCAGGTCCTCCGGGTTGAGCTTCGGATTCACCTGACCCGCCTGTGCCTTTCGTGTCGAGGGCGCAGCCCGGCAGCGACAGAAGAAAGACGGCGACGCCGGCCAGGCGATGTGCAGAGTGATGGAATTTGCAAAGCATGCTGCGTTTCCTGCGGGGCGCTCAGCGTAGCTCAGAATGCCGCTCCCTGTCACCGTGCCTCGCACGAAGGCTCGACTCGCGCCGGCGCGCCGATGCAGTGAGAAGAAAAATGCACCACAGAGGCGCAGAAGAAGAGACGCGGAGTGCATTGCCGTCGCTCGCTGCTCTCTCCTTCGTGTGAAGCCTCCGCGTCTCCTGGGTCGCGTTCGAGCGAAGAGAAGACCGTGAGCGCAGGCGGGTCGGCGTTTTTTTACGGTGGAGGACGACAAGTCGACTGTTGCTCGACGTCGTGGTCCGGTTCATGGACGGATTCATGGACCGACACGGGGCTCCGCTCCTGCTGCTCACGGCGACGTGGCTCCTGGCTGGCTGCGACAGGGAGGCCCCCCCACCTCGGCCGGACGCGACGCCTGACGGCGGCGGAGGAGGGGCGGCCGCGCCGGGGTGCGCGGCCGGCGAGCGCACGACCGATTCTGGGTGCGAGCCCGCGGGCATCCCGCCCGAGGCCTGCGGCGCCGGCTTCACGCCGGGCGACCGAGCGTGCGCGCCTGTCCTGCCGGATGCCCCCTGCCCTGCGGGGACGATGGCCGTGCCGGGGGAGACCGCCTGTCGCGAGGTCGCGCCGTGCGGTGAGGCGCCCTGGGGCGACATCGCCCTGGACGAGGAGACACAGCACGTCGACGGCGCCTATGCAGGGGGCGACTCCGATGGCACGCCGGAGAGGCCGTGGACGACCGTCAGCGAGGGCCTCCGCGCGGCCGCGCCCGGCGCGGTCGTCGCGATCGCCGCGGGTACGTATCCAGAGGACGTGATCGTCGACAGGCCAGTACGGCTGTGGGGGAGGTGCCCGGCGCTCGTCGCGATCGCCGGGGCGGGGCCGGACACGGCCGCGGCCATCGACGTCGGCGCGGGCGCCGACGCGGCCGAGATACGGGGCGTCGCGATCCGCAGCGCGGGACAAGGTATCCTGGTCTCGGGCGCGAGCGGCGTCGTGATCGACGAGGTCTGGGTGGCCGGCGCGGGCGCCCAGGGCATCAAGGTGGACAACGAGCGAGGCCCGGCGGCGCTCACCGTCCGTGGCTCGCTCGTCGAAGGTGCCCACCGGGTCGGCGTGCACAGCGCGGGCGCCGAGCTCGCCCTCGAGTCGTCCGTCGTGCGAGGGACCCTCGAGTCCGGCGAGGTCGAGGGGACGGGCGTCGGCGCGAACAGGGGAGAGGGCAACACGCCGGCCTCGATCACGGTGCGCGCATCCATCATCGAGCAGAGCCACGGAACCGGCGTGTACCTCATCGCCTCCGAGGCGCTCGTCGAGGACAGCGTGATCCGCGACAGCACCGGAATCGACACCAACGCCGCCGGGATGGGCGTGCTGGCCATCCGTAACAGCCGGGGCCAGCCGAGCCAGGTGACCTTGAAGCGCAGCGTCCTCGAGGCCAACGAGGAGGCGGGGATCTGGGTCCAGGGCTCGTCCGCCGTCGTCGAGGACACGGTCGTGCGGGACACGCGGCCTTACCCGGACAAACTGGCGACGGGGTGGGGCATCTATATCGCCGCCGACCTCGAGGAGGGCCTGCGCTCCGAGGCGACCCTGCAGCGCGTGGTCGTCGAGCAGAGCCGCTACGTGGGCGTCGCGATCCTGAGCTCCGGCGCCTCGCTCGACGGCGTGCTCGTGCGCGACACCCTGCCGCGCGACGGGGACGGCAAGCACGGCGTCGGGCTCGCGGTGGCCTCCCGCGGCCCGCTGCGCGGCGAGGTCACGGCGCGCGGCTCCGTGGTCGAGGGGAGCCGCACGGCGGGTGTCTTCATCGAGGGCGCCGACGCGACGCTGGAGCGGGTCGCGGTCCGCCGCACGCTCCCGCAGGCGTCGGACGGGCGTTTCGGCCGGGGGATCGAGGTCCACGCGCTCGACACGCCGGACGGGCGGAGCGGCCTCGTGCTCCGGTCGTCGCTCGTCGAGGAGAGCGTCGATTCGGGGCTCGCCCTCTTCGGATCTGCGGCCGCCCTGGAGGAGACAACGGTCCGCGGCACGCGGAGCTCAGCCGGCGGGCTCCAGGGAAACGGCGTCACGATCGTCAAGGACCCCGGCGACTCGGAGGCCACGTTGACCGGCGTGCGCATCGAGGCGAGCGACGGCGCCGCCGTCGCGAGCTTCGGCGCCTCGGTGGCGCTCGCGCGCAGCACCATCGAGTGCAACTTCATCGATCTCAACGTCGAGACGGAGAGCGGCACGGCGGGCAAGATCACCGACGGCGGCCAGAACCAGTGCGGCTGTCAGGGCGTGAGCATCCCGTGCAGGGCGAAGAGCGCGGGGCTCGCGCCGCCGGAGCCGCTGCCGGAAGGGCTGTGACGCCGGCCTCGCCTCAGCCCGGCTCCCGCCTGGCGCGGCGCGGATCCCCCGCTGCGCTCCGCCGCGCCTCCGGCTGGCAGGCCGGGCAGAAGATCGCGTCGTGCCCGTGGACGCTCGCGCGACGGAGCTTGTCGCCGCAGCGCGGGCACGGCTGGCCCGGGCGCCCGCGGACCTTGAGGAAGTCGCGCAGCCGCTCGTCCAGCGCCGGCGCGCGCCGGGCGATCGTCCGGGTCGCGTCGCCGAGGACACGGGCGATCGCCACGTGCAGGCGGTCGGTCTCCTCCTCGGAGAGGCTCTGGACCGTCGCCTTCGGGTGGATCTTTGCCTCGAAGAGCACCTCGTCGGCGTACGAGTCTCCCATGGAGTCGAGCGCCGTCCCGTCCATCAGGAAATCCTTGGCGAGGTCGCGCCGCCCGCGCGCCGCGGCGCGGAACGCCTCCTGCGTGAACACCCGAGGATCGAGGACGTCGAGGCCGACGCGCTGGAGCCCGGGGATCCTGTCGAAATCGCCCCGCGCGAGCACGTAGACCTTGCTCATCTGCACGTCGTCTCGGACCCTGAGCTCGCGGCCGTCCCCGAGGGTCAGCGAGAAGGCGAGATCGGTTGGAATCCGCGTCTCTCCTGGCCGCGTGATCGAGAACCGCCCTGCCAGCATCGGGGAGATCACGAGATCGAGCGCGCGCGCCCCGCCGAGCTCGAAGACGACGGCGTGCGCCCGCCGCGCCACGCGCCGGATCTCCGCGCCCGGCAAGAGCGCGTCGAGGCGCTCCGGGAGCAGGACGTGCAGCACCACCGAGTTCTCGGCCCGCGCCGCGGCCACGGCAGCGCCCGCGAGCTCGCGCGCGAGGATCGGAACGACGTACTCCAGGTCCGGGCGCTCGGGCACGCCTCCAGGATACAGATCTCGCCGCGAAGATCGCGCGACTTCGGGCGAGGCGCGAAAAAGAGGCGCGGCGGCGCGCTGATCACGCGCTGTTACGCGCTGTTACGCGCTGTTACGCGCTGTTACGCGCTGTTCACGCGCTGATCCGCGGGGACTCCTCGCCGAGCGCGGCCTCACCGGCGTCGCCCCGCCTCGGCCGCTGCGCCCCCTGGATCACGAGATCCTGGCGCCGGGCGAGCGCGTACACGACGCGGATGAGCGACGTCTCGAAGGCCTTCTCCGGCGGCGGGTTCAGGTGCACGACCCGGCGCTCGCCCGGCGGCGCGACATGGCTCGCGCCCCGGGGCTCGCCCCGCCGCGCGACGGGGCTCGCGCCCCCGGGCTGCTCGTCCTTCGGCTCCTCGACCTCCAGCGCGATGGGGATGGCGCCCCGGGGCTCGAGCGCCCTGCGGATGTCGTCGAAGCGGAGCTCGCCGCCCGCCTGCCCCGCCCCGTCGGGCGGCGGCGCCTCGATGCGGACGAGGTCCTGCCCGCCCTCGCCGAGGAGCTCATCGTAAAGAGCCGTTACTCCCGGGACGAAGGCGCTGTGGACCATGAAATAGTTCTTGATGCGCTCGGTGCTGACGAGGCTGACCCGCACGGCCAGGCCGCACTTGTCGGGGGCAAGGAGGCTCCGGACGTGCTCGCCCTTCGCCACCGAGGAGAACTCCGCGAGCACGTGCAGCGCCCCGCCGTGCGCGAGCTCCCGGCTCGCCAGCGCCCGCGCGAAGCGGATGACCCGCATCGCCGTGCGCGCGTCGCGATCGAGCCCCTCGGGCTCGCTCAGGAACACCGCCGCGGAGAGCGGCGCGCCGCGCGCCACGCAGCGCACCGCGAGCGAGGCGAGGTCGTGCCCGTGCTGCGTGTACACCGTCGCGCTGCCCCCGCGCGGGAGCGAGAGCATCGCCCCGTCCGAGCCCGGCGGCGCGCCGCCAGGGCCGGGCGTCACGCCGAGCGAGGCGAGCCGATCGGGGAGCGGCATCCGCTCGTCCCCGCGCTCCCCGAGGACCAGCGTCACCTCGATGCCCGGCACGAAGCGCGCGAGCGCGTGCAGCAGCGAGGGCAGCGCGGGGCTGTACCCGACGATCAGCACCCGCTCGATCTCGCCGAGGTGCAGCGAGAGCTTCGCCGCCCACGCGTGCGCCGCCGTCGCGCCGTCCGACGCCGCGGCGCGCTCGATCCCCCGCCCCCTGTAGAGCTCTCGCCCGTAGTCCAGGAGCGGCGCGTAGGTCGCCGATACGCCGATGAGCCCCCTGAGCCGCTGCGCCGGCACCCGGCCCGCCCGCGCGCCGAGCGCCCACGCCGGCGACCCCTCGGGCGGATCGAGCAGCGGATTCAGCCACGGCACGAGCCCCTCGACCGACACGAGCTTGCCCTCCTCGCGCTTCGGCACCGCCGCCTCGTCCCCGAGGAACACCCCAGCGAGGATCACCTGCTTCTCGCAGGCGGCGCGCGCCATGTCCGAGAACGAGAGCTCGTGCTCCGGCGCCTTGCCGAGCTTGCCGACGGCGCCGACCGCCTCCTCGCCCAGGAAGATGTGCGTGTAGAACTCGGAGCCGTCCGCGGTCATGAGGTCGGTGTAGAGGGACTCCACGCCTGGGGTGAGCAGGTGCTGGCAGAGGAAGAAGCCGAGGAACCGCTGCATGTCGAGCGGGTGTGTCCCGGGTCCGCCCACCTCCTGGATGAGATCGCGGTTCTTGCTCTCCTGCACCTCGACGAACACGTGGCCGTGCGGGTTCTGCGTCCGGAACGAGGAGAGCGTCATCGCCGTCAGGGCGTCGGCGTCGGGCCCCGCGTCGGGCCGCGCGAGGATCAGCGCCCGCTTCGCCTCGGCGGCGCCCACGAGCTCGAGCGCCTCCGGCTGCGCGCTGTCCCCTCTGCGGTAGGTCACCCAGCGCATCCCCGGCGCGTAGAGGTAGGCGGGCGGGTCGTCCTCGGTGCCGAGGAGCGCCATCCGCGGGAGCGCGTGGCGGGTCGGCGGGGGCCCGCGGCGGACGAGCCACTGCCAGAGCTCCGCGAGCCGGATGCTCCGGAGCGCGCGGTGGCGCTCGTACAGCCGGACGAACTCCTGCACCAGCATCTCGGCCTCATGCACCGGGCCGATCACGAGCGCGTGCCCCGCGTAGCGGACCGGCCGCCGCCGCGCCGCGCGCACGACCTGGTCGACCACGTTGGCGCCGATGCCGATGATGAACGACGTGATGAAGACGCCCACCATGGTGAGGCCGAGCGAGACGACGGCCACGACGGGGTGGACCCGGAGGTTCTCGACGAGGTTGTCGGCGCTCTCGATCTGCCGGAAAGACCACCAGATCCGGTCGATGAAGTCGGTGTCCGGGGTCGGGCCGCGGCCATCGTAGTCGTGCGTGATCGCGAGGTGGCTGAGCAGCACGGAGGAGCCGAACGCGAGCCCCCAGACGGCGAGCGTGACGAGCCCGAACTGCTCGAGCAGCTCGCGCCGCGTCAGGATCGCGTAGAGGTCGATCGCGATCTCGCGCGTGAAGCGCAGGAGCAGGAAGAGCCGCGAGAGCCGCAGCATGGGGAGGGCGTGGGCGGCGTGCGCGTCGAGGATCCGCTCGAGCGGCAGGAAGCTGACCCAGGCGATGATGTCGAAGGCGAAGAGGAGCACGTCGAGGCGCGACCGCCCGTCCCCGCGCTGGTGGAGGAGGACGGCCCGGAAGAGGAGCTCGACGCCGAAGATCGCCAGGAAATACGGGCGGAACTGGTCGTCGAGGCCCTCGATGGGCAGGACCGAGACGAGGATCAGGAGCGAGATCGCGGCCTTGACGGGGCGGGTCTCCAGCCCGTCGGCGAGGCGGTGGAGCAGGGGCGGGCGGGGCGCCATGGGCGGCAAGGATAGGCGACCTCGCGCGAGAAGAGGGCCGCCGCGACGGCGGCGCCGGCACCCGCATGCGCGAGGGGGCGGGCGCCACGGTGTCCGGGCGCCGGGTGGCCGCACCTCAGATCGCCGGCAGCGTCCACCGACGTACGGTCGGACGAGCGAAGGTGTAAAGGGCGTCGATCGTGCGACGCGGCGGAGCCCGAAGGTACGTTGCGCGGTGAATCGACCACGCGTGGAAGATACACGCGTCTCCGGCGCGCAAGGCGACGCGCGCGGCGTTCGGCATGTGCGGCGTGGTCCGATCGGCGCCCCTGCGGATCCGGAGCTCGTCCGGGGTGTCCCAGCGGGCGTGGGATCCGGGGACGATCTCGAGCCGATCGTCGTCTTCCAGCGCCACCCTGAAGTGGACCGATGTCGTCGTTGCGACGATCGCTCGCTCGATTTCTGGATCGGATTGGCCGAACTGGCTGTCTCGGTGCCAGTCCCCGTCCCAGTCGCGCCTTGTCTGCTCGTGGTAGTAATGCGCGTCCTTCAGGCGCGGGGCGTCTTCCTCTCCATTTGCCGCTCCCGCGCGCGAGAGGCCGGCGAGCAGCTCGCAGATGCGCCGGGAGCCGACGAACGCGGAGATCAGCTCCAGCGCGCAGGGATCGTCCTGAAAGCAGGTCGCGCCGTCCGTGAGGAGGGAGATCCTGGGGGTCGAGTGACCCGTCTCCCGGGAGAGCGCTCGCGTGCGGAGGAGCGCGGCGTCGCACGCGCGGCGGAGCTCGGCGCGCTCGGCGATGTCGAGGAAAGCGCGCATGATGAAGAAGCCTTGCGCGCGAAAGGCGTCGATTCGATCTCTGTTTGACGTGCTCATCATGACCTCGCGACACCCGGGATCGCGGAGATCACTCAATGGATGGCCCGAGGCCCACGCATCGCCAGGGCGACGAGGGGGTTTTGAGGGAACGGCCGCGGGTGATGGCGGCTCGAGACGACGAGACACGCGAGCCTTCCAGCGATCTCGAAGGTCGCGAGCGCGGCCGGCGCGCCGAAGTAATCGATCGGCACGAGATCGATGTTTCGCGCCGCCTTCGGCGCGGAACGCTCGTCGAGGATCTGCGCGAGCGCCTTCTGGTAGCTCTCGCCGGTCCGGGCCATCCTGGCGCGGACGTCGGCGCGCAGCTTCTTGTGGTGGTGGCGGTTCCCCATCGGCCCTGTCCAGGTGATCTGCCGAGATCGGTCCTTGTCGGCCGGCACCGACGGAAGAGCGGCAGCATCACGAGCGAAGACCGCCGAAGGGCAGCGCCCTCTTCGCCCCTCGCGGAGCCGTGCCGGCGGCGAGCGAGGAGCCGGGCCCGGAGCAGCCCGTGGGACGAAGTGTTCGCGGGAGCACGGCCGCTGTCAAGCAGGCGCCGGAGGCCCCCGCGCCGGGTGGGGCGTCCGCGCTGCGTCGTCCAGCAGGTCAGCGCTGCGTTTCGCTGACGGGGTGCTCGGGGCCGGGGCGCCCGTCAGCCAGCGTCTCTCGGAGGCGCTCCTGCGTCAGCCCCGGGCTGCTCGACAGTTTGGTATCCGCGTGGGGATCGTCTGATCGGGCGACCGACTGCGCATGGGCCGCCTCGGGGCGCGCCTCGCTCAAGGGGTGGCGGCTGCCAGGCCGCCCCGTGGCCAGCGTCGAGCCCTGGCCGGTCTCGGGCGGTGACGCGGCGTGCGCCGGCCGCGGCGGGGGAGCTCCGGCCGAGCGCGGCGAGAAGAGGTCCGCCCAGTCCGGCAGGTGCCGCTGGAGCCGCACGCGCTCGGCCTCGGGCAGCGCCTCGCCGATGACCTGGCACACGGCCTGGGCGTGCTCCATGCCAAAGCCGCGCGGCGCGCCCTCGCGGCGGGCGATGCGGTCGTAGAGCTCGTCGCGATCGAAGTCGCCCTGGTACGTGGCGCCGCGCACCGCGGCGGCGACCGGACCCGGTAGCCCACCGGCGACCGCGGCCGCCTCCTCCACGAGCAGCCGCTCGCCGAGCGTCCGTGCTGTCACCGTGATCGCACGCTCGGCCTCGTCGCGGCCCTCGAAGCCGGCGCGGCGCTGCACCTCCTCGATGAAGCGGTCGTAATCCATGAGGGGCCTCCTTCGGGAGAGGAGCCTTGCGAGGCCCATGCCAGGCGCATGCCCCGGCGACCCCAACCTGGGTCGGGTCGTCCGGCCTCAACCTGCGTCCGGCCTTAACCTGGGTCGGGTCGGGCGCGACAACCTCAACCTGGGTCGGGGCGCCCGGCGGCAACCTCAACCCGCCCGGCGGCAACCTCAACCGACAACCTCAACCTGGGTCGGGTCGCCCGGCGGCAACCTCAACCCGCCCGGCGGCAACCTTAACCTGGGTCGGGTCGTCCAACCCCTGACAACCTCAACCTGGATCGGCCGACAACCTCAACCTGGGTCGGGTCGTCCACAACCTGGGTCGGGTCTCCCCAACCTGGGCCGGCGACCTCGGTTGGCGACCTCAACGCCAACCTGGGTCGGCAACCTCAACCTGGGTCGGGGCGCCCGCCTGGGTCGGCAACCTCAACCTGGGTCGGGGCGCCCGGGGTCGGGGCGCCCGCCTCTGGCCGCCTCGCGCAGCGTGAGCCCGATGCAATGCCTCAGGCCCGCCTGGAGGTCGGAAAGCGTCGTGATCTCGGCGAGATCGATCCCGAGCGAGACGATCGTCTGGGCGACGCTCGGCCGGATCCCGGTGATGATGCCCTCCGCGCCGAGGAGCCGGATCGCGCGGACGAGATCGACGAGGTAGCTCGCGGTCTTCGTGTCCACGGCCTCGACCCCGGTCAGGTCCAGCAGCGCATAGCGGGCCCCGGTGCGCACCACCGCCTGGAGCAGGCTGTCCATCACCTCCGCCGTCCTCGCGCTGTCGACCACGCCGATCATCGGGAGCGCCAGCACGCCCTTCCAGACCTGCAGGATGGGTGTCGAGAGCTGGCGGATGACCTGCTGCTGCCGCTCGATGATCGCCAGCCGCTCCCGGAGCTCCCTCTCCGCGCGCCGTGCCTCGGTGAGATCGAGAGTGATGCCGACCACCGAGTCCACCTCGCCCCCCTCCCCTCGGACCGGGACGAACCAGTTCTCGATGGGCTTTCCGTCCGCTTCCATGACGTTGTGCATCGGCTCCCCTCGAAGCGCCCTGCGCAACCCCCCGGTCTCGTGCTCCTTGTAGAGGTCGAAATTGTTCAGCCCCACGAGCTGTCCTGGCTTCATGCCGGCCGCCGCGAGCGCCTTGCCGTCGTAGTAGGTGAACACGCCGCTGGCATCGCAGGCCCAGACGACGACATCGAGGTTCTCGACGAGGGCACGGAGGATGTGCTGGTGCTCCGCCTGACGCCTCGACGCCTCGATCTCGGCCGTCACATCGCGGCCGATGCACACCACGCCCGCCGCCTCGCCCCACGCATCGAGCACGCGGTGATGAACCCACACGACGGCCACGTCGCCCCCGCCCCTCCGGGCGTGACGCAGGCGCTGCTCCCCGCTGTCCTCGTCGAGCAGCCGCCGCCACAACGCCGCGCCCTCGGGGACAGGGAGCAGCTCGGCGATGGATCGACCCATCGCCTCCTGCCTCGAGAACCCGAGCTGCCGCGCGGCGCTCTCGTTCCACGCCGTGATCGCCAGATCCAGCCCGTATTCGACCACCGCGAGCGGCGATCGCGCGAGAGTGTCCACGTGTGCGCTCATGTTCATGTGCCCCGCCCGCGATGCGCCGGCGGCCTCGGCTGTGCAGCCTAACCTCACGACCTGCCGGCAAATCAAGCCTTAAGGGCGCCCGCGTGGAGGCGCGGATCACATCTCGTCGCGGCGCGGCCGTGGGTCCACCACGTGTGTAACGTTCGCGACAACCGGATGGGGCGCTAGCCCTCACCTGCGCGGCCCGCGCGCGCCGTGAGCTGCATCCGCAGCGCCTCGACCACGTGATCGCGCAGCGCGACGGTCTTCCTCGGCAAGTGCTGGCCGCTCGGGAACACGAGGAAGACGCCGCCCGTCGGCGCCGTCCAGCGCGGCAGCACGCGCACGAGCGCCCCGGCGAGCACGTCCTGCTGGACGAGGAAGGTCGGGAGCAGGCCGATCCCACCGCCGTTGCGCACCACCTCGCGCGCGAAGAACCCGTCGTTCACGAGCCACCGGACGCGGAGCCGCGCGCGGGCCCGCGACACCTCGTCTCGCCCGAGCGGGCTCGTCTTGATGAGCGACACGCCATCGTGCCCCGCGAGATCCTCCAGCGTCCTCGGCGTCCCCCGCGCGGCCAGGTACGCGGGCGAGGCGTAGAACTGGAGGTGCAGCTCGCCCACCTTGCGCGCGACCAGCGTCGAGTCCCGCGGCTGCTTCGTGAGGAACCGGAACGCAGCGTCGTACCCCTCTTTCACCAGATCCACGGGCTGCGTCGACAGGTGCATCTCGACCGTGATGCGCGGGTAGCGGCGGCAGAAGGCGGCGAGGATCTCCGCCAGCACCTCGGTGGCGAAGTCCGCCGTCGCGGTGAGGCGCAGCGTGCCCGACGGCTCGTCCTCGAGCTCCGGGATCCCCTCGATGGCCTCCGTCAGCGCCTTGAGCCGCGAGCCGAGCCGGTCGACCAGCGCGTGCCCGGCCGTCGTCAGCGCCACGGTGCGCGTCGTCCGCTGCAAGAGCCGCACGCCGAGCGACGCCTCCAGCGACGCGACGCCCCGGCTGACCGTCGACTTGGGCACACCCAGCCGGCGCGCCGCCTCGGTGAAGCTCGCCGTCTCGGCGACCGCCGCGAAGACGGAGAGGTGGTTCAGATCCATTGTTCCCATTTCGGCACACAGTAGCCAATTTATGCGTATTGCACCAGATTAGAGACAGCGGCAAGTATCCACCCAACCTCTTCACCAGGAGCTCTCACCATGTCTCAGCCTCTCCTCGTCACCGGCGCGAACGGCCAGCTCGGGCGGCGCGTCGTCGATCTCTTGCTCGCGCAGGGCGCAGGGCCGCTCCTCGTCACGACCCGGCACCCGGAGAAGCTCGGCGAGCTCCGCGCCCGCGGCGTCGAGGTGCGGCGCGCAGACTTCGATGCTCCCGCCTCGCTCGCGGAGGCGTTCGCCGGCGCGGCGCGCCTCTTGCTCATCAGCACCGACGCGCTGGACCGCCCGGGCAGGCGCATCGCGCAGCACCAGAGCGCGCTCGAGGCCGCGGCGAAGGCGGGCGTGCGGCACGTGGTCTACACGTCGCTGACCAACCCCGGGCCCGGCTCGCCGATCACGATCGCGCCCGACCACCAGGTCACCGAGGACGCCCTCGCGGAGAGCGGGCTCGGCGCGACCGTCCTGCGCAACAACCTCTATACGGACTTCCTCGTGCCATCGCTGCGGCGCGCGCTGGCGACGGGCCAGCTGGTCGCAGCGGCCGGAGACGGCAAGGCCGGGTATGTCACGCGCGAGGACTGCGCCCGCGCCGCGGCCGCGGCGCTGGCGTCCGATTTCGACGGCAAGCGCGTGCTCGATATCACCGGGCCGGCGGCCGTGTCCCAGCGCGAGCTCGCGCAGATCGCCTCGTCCGTCACAGGCAAGTCGATCGAGTACGTCCCCGTGCCGCGTGATGCGCTGGAGCAAGGCATGCAGAAGGCCGGGATGCCCGCCGCGATCGCCGGGCTGCTCGCCTCCTTCGACGAGGCGATCGCCCGCGGAACGCTCGATGTGGCGACGAGGGCGGTGGAGGAGCTGAGCGGCAAGCCCGCGGAGGACGTGCGGAGCTACCTCGCGCGCCACCGGGCAGCGCTGCTCGCGCCGGTCGAGGCCTGATCAGGCGGGAACACCGATGGCGAGCGTGTAGACGACGGACTCGTTCACCCCATCCATGCCGAGGAGATCGTCGATGCCGCGGTCATAGTAGCCGCCCAGCGGAACGCCGCCGACCTGAAGCGACTGGGAGGCCAGCAGCACGTTCTGCGCCAGATGCCCGGCCTCGATCAGCGCGAACCGGTACCCTCGGAGGCCGTATTTGAACCGGTTTCGCCTGAACATCGCCGCGATCAGCAGGACCACGCACGCGCCCATCACGATCCCGGGAGCGACCATGGAGCCGCCTATCTCCTCCCGGCAGTCGCCAGCCCGCACCTGCTCCAGGGCGTGCTCGAAGGGGTCGTAGTGGTACACGCCGGAGGCAACACCGTCGACCCCGAGGACGGCGCAGTAGAGATCCAGGGGGTAAAGCGCGCCTCCGGAGGGGACGGTCCGCATCGTCATCGGGCTCGCGGGGACCGTGTGGGTGACGCCGTACCCGGCGTACACGAGGCTCGAGAGCGCCTGCGCGTCGATCCGCGCGCCGCTGAACTGACGGATCGATCTGCGCTCCCGCAGGAGCGCCGTCAGGCCCACATCGGGCAGCGCCGGTCCTGGCAGTCGAATCGCCTCGCCGAGCACATACCGCTTGGTCGACCTCGCCGTCGAGCGCTGGAGCTGCGCGCTCGTCTCCAGGAGCGCCCTGCCAGCGGCCTCCTCGCCGAGCATGCCCGGATGGAGCTTGGAAGCCTCATGGTATGTCTCCGCCGGATCATCGAGCTCCACCTGGTCTCCATAGACCAGCTCCGCGACATTGACCGTGGCCACATCGGCTTGACTCGATTTCATCATGTCCCCCTGTTGCCCCCGTCAGCGCGGCACGGCGCCGTGCCGCCGTCCAGCGCGATCCGCCCCTTCAGCTCGTTCGACGACGGACGCCGTGGATGACGCCCGCTCGTCCCTCTCTCGCAGGAGCTCACGGGAACGGGTGCGGATGGACGTTGATGTCTGCGAACGAGAGAGGCCTGGAGCGGAGCCCCGCCTCGTACGCCGCATGATAGAGCCGCTTGCCGCCGAGGAACCGCGCGGTGTGGGGCGCGTCGAGCCGGCAGAGCTCCGGGCAGATCACGCGCACCACCCACAGCCCGGCGTCGCGCACATCCGGCGAGGTGATGTCGACGAGGTACGCACCGACGCCTCGCCGCGCGAGCGCTCGCACGGCCGAAGCGGTCTGACCGAGCACGTCCGTGCCCTCCAGGGGGGGCACCTCGCCGAGGTGGCGCCGCTCTCTGCTTGCATCGAGGAAGGCGGAAGACGCGGCGCTCTCTCGCAGCGCATGGTAGAGCACATGATCGTCGAACGTGCGGACTTGATGCGCCTCCAGCGCGCGCCGTCCCCTGGGCAGAGCGCTCAGGAGCTGCTTCGCCAGCACCCTGGTCTGGAAGGCCTCGCGCAGCGCCTTCCGTGCAGCCTCCTGACCGGTCGCCGCGCTGGCAGCGCCGACGGTCAGGGCGGGTTGCCCGGCCAGGGCGCATCGCGTCACGCCGATGGCGGTCGGCACGCGGAAGAAGACGCTCGCGTCGAGCGCGGCATGGTGAATGCCCGCTGGGGCCGGAACCATGCGCTCGTCATGACGAGGCGAGCCGTCTCCCTGCCAATCCAGGAGCGGCAGCTCCAATCGGTTGTTCCATGCGAGCATGAACGCGTCGCGCTCGATGACCTCCATCAGCGCGCTGAACGCAGCCTCTTCCAGCGTACCGCCCAGCGCGGTCCCGCTGCTCGTCGAGTAGGCGATCTGCGGCTCGCCGCGCGCGAGGTGTGATCCCATGAACGTCAGCTGGGCCGGCAGCCACGCGGGCATCCCATCCTGGATGGACCAGCCACGCACCCACCGCACCCGGGTGCGGGAGGTGAAGGGCACATAGGGGAAGTCGCTCGACGCGTGCTGCGATGGATGAAACAGGGCGAAGCTTTCGGGCTCCGGCGCTGCCCCGTCCAGCTCCTCATACGAAGACAACACGAGATCCTCCGCAGGCGCGTAAAACGACGAATACCGCTCGACGGCCTCGGCGACCGCCGCCACCCAGGCCGCCTCGCGATCGGGATGCACGGCGCTGGACATGACCTCGGTCGGCGCGCCGACCAGATCCGAAAGGTCGCCCGTGTGGGCGCCAAAATTGAAGAAGCGGCAGTCATCCGGAGCGCGGAGCAGCTCCACGGTGTCGCGCACGACGCCCGTATAGGGAGACACGAGGGTGCGCAGCCTGCGGGCGACCTCGGCGAGCGGCGTGCGTTGCACACGCCTCGGCGTGCCGTGACAACGCGCCGGCGCGTCGCCTGGGGAGCGGAGCGGAGCAAACATGTTCATGGCTCCGTTCCTGCTTGCAGGGTGTACCAGGGGCTGGGGGCGCTCGCGGCGACGGCGGCGCTGCACGCCGAGCACCGGGGCACGCGGTACGCCATGTGCGTGTCGCTGCGGACGGTTGGACCTGGGTTGACCGCGTAAAACCGCCCTGGCAAGAGCGGGTCGCGCGCGACGATCCAGCGGGCCACGAGCAATGCGGCGAGGCCGCTCACGATCGCCAACATGGCGCTCGGCAGCGGGGAGCTGGGCGTGCTGCGCTCCAGGGCCCAGTAGTGTCCGCGATACGCGACGTTCGAAGCGAGGCGCAGCCGGTAGCACTCGTAGCAGCAGGTTGCGTGCGGAAGGTAGAGCGGGCCTACCGCGGAGAACCTGCTGTCGTACGCGAGCACCTGCATCCAGGGGATACGCCGGCGCAGCGCTTCCGCGTTCCAGTGCGCCATCCAATCGAGCTCGCCTCGATCCGGAACGACCACGACGAGGTCCGCCGAGGCCAGGTCGCCCGCCCCGGCATCGAACGGCCTCCGCTGCACGGCGGTGACCCCGGAGAGGCTCACCTGGCGCGCGATCTCGTCGGCGAGAACGCCGGCACCGACGACCGCCACGCTGGCGTCGCTCAACCTTTGCTGCGCGAGGGACTCCGGCTCGTCATCGCGGTATGCCGCGTGGAAGCGGGCCGATTCCCGGACGGGCCGCGGCGCCGAGGCCCCGACGGGAGCACCGCTCGTGAGCACCCCTCTCTCGGCCAGCAACCGCAAGGCGTTCGCCGTGGCAGGCTCGATGGACTTTCCCATGTACTCGATCACTTGCTCGACGGTACGCGTTCCATCGAGGATCGGAAGCAGCACCGGCAGCAGCTTGCTCGCGGCTTTGCCTTGAAAGCAGAGCGCCCTCTCTCCGTGCTGGAAGATCACCGCATCATCCGTGATCGCGACCCGATACCAGGTCTTGACACAGGGGAACTCGGGGACGTCGTCTAGCTTGTTCATACTCGCTCATCAGCTTCTTCGCGCTGCGGAGCTGGCGGCGAGGCCTCACCGCGCCGCCAGCGCTGGCACGCAGAACGATGACTGGGGCAGAGCCCGTCAGGAGTCAATGGAGCGCCGGACGAGGCTCCTCATCTGACGAGGAGCCCTGTCCGGCCGGACAGCGTCGCCCGCATCAACCGATACAGAGGATGCTGCTACTGCTGCTGCACGCGGCGATGCCGACAAAGACGACGGACTTCGCGGCGCCGTGCTCATCGACTGTGAGGTCCATCAGGTCGTCGACCAACCATTCAAATATTTGCGCTCGTCTCCCGCTTCGCCAGATTTCAGCCGCCGATCGCTCGACACACCTTCGTCAACGACGGCTCGGCCGACAGCCTCGACATCGAGGACGCCTGCGCCGAGCTGGATCTCGGCGAGGCCCTCTCCCGACGTGAGGTCCTGGAATCGTTCGATCAGTCGTCGGCCATGTTCGATTCCTCTCTGCCGTCGGTCACATCTGTCTGGACACCATGGCAAGCGATGTGCCAGCCGCGAAGGTGTGCCCTGTCTCGCCTCGAGGCCCATGAACCGCTGAGCAGAGCGGGCATTCTCGCTCGGCCACCGCAGGACCGGCCGAGCGGGCTGGAAGACACGCACGCGCAATTTCCTGCGCGATCGAGCAAAGCCCCACCGGCGCGCTGCGCGCCCGGTGGGAGACGCGCTTGCGTCAGCCAGGATCGCCAACCTGCGCCACGGCGCGAGCCAGACAGGCGAGCACCTCGCGCTCCTGCACCTCGCCCACGGACACCGGCAGCGAGAGCGCTCTCCTCGGCCTCGCCGTGCCCGCCGCTGTAGAGCGGGCGAACGGCCCTCTGGGCGAGCACAGTGCAATCTGCTTCGCAGATTTCCTGATATTGGACGCGAAACTCCCTTACGCTGGCCTCCCGGGATCTACCTGGAGGAGGAATGTTCATGCATCGATGGTCCGTTCTGCTGTGCGCTTCAGCTGTCGTTGCGTGTGGTTCGGGGGACGACTCGCCGGGGTACGAGGAGTCGGGCGGCGGCGACATCAGCTCCGGGGGAGGCGGAAGCGCGGGATACGGGGGGAGCGGGGGGGACGGGGGAAACGGCGGGAGCGGCTGGCTCCCTCACGCGTTTCGCTATGGCGCCAACCTCGGCCACCGCAACGCGGACTGGGGCGACGACAAGGAGGCCACGCTCGCGGCGCGAGCAGGCGTCCGCAGCCTCCGCATCAAGATGCCAGCGGCCCATTTCGCGAGGTGGGGATACGAGATCGAAGTCGGGGACATTCAATCGTACGCATCCCTGGGCATGGCGGACCATATCGGGTTTCTCATCGGCTCCGAGTCGGTCGATCTGACGGTGGCGCCGGCCGACGCGGAGGACTGGCAGAACGAGTACTATATCCCGAAGAGCCTTTACGAGCCGATCTTCTCGGCCGATGGAACGGTGAATCCGGGCAATGCGTGGGCCTCTTACGTGTACCGGACCGTCGACACCTACAAGCCCTGGGTCAAGCTGTGGCACGTGTGGAACGAGCCCGATTGGGTGGCTGACTGGCGCGTCACGGAGACCTGGAGGACCGAACCGCCGAAGGCCGCCGATCTCCCCCGGTTCAATGGATCGATATTCGATTATATACGAATGCTACGCGTCACGAAGGAGGCCGCGCGCAAGGCGGATCCGGACGCGCGGATCGCGACGGGGGGCATCGGATACCCCTCGTTCCTCTCGGCGATCCTGCGCTACACCGACAACCCCGACGGGGGGGCGGTCACGCCAGATTACCCGGAGAAGGGCGGCGCCTACATCGACGTGCTCGATTTTCACTATTACCCGATCTTCAGCCCGAAGAGCTCGGATGCGTCCGTCGACGATTTCCTCGCGTCGAAGGACGCTTTCGCCGCGACGCTCGCCGACGCCGCGGCGGAGGTGCAGGGGTGGAATGTCTCGGAGAATGGCGCGCCGCTCGCGCCGACGCCGGAGTACCCGGAGGTGGGGAGCCCGGAGTACGCGCGGAACTACCTCATCAAGATGATGACCATGGCGCAGGCGCACGGCGTCGGCGGCGTCGACTGGTTCATTCTATCGAACGGCGAGGACGGGAGCGACGACGTGTTCGCGCACATGGGTCTCTACAACGACGTCGGCGCCCTCGCCAGCGTGGATGAGGCGACGAAGACCGACCTCGGCAAGGCGTATACCACTCTCAACGAGGTCCTTTTCGGCGCGTCCTACGATGACAGCGCGACCAGGGCGCTCGCGCTGCCGGGGGGCGCTCGGGGCGCCGTGTTCACGAAGGACGGCAAGCGCCGGATCGCCCTCTGGGCCGTGACGGCGAGCAGCACGGAGGACGCGTCCGCGAGCGTCGAGCTCGCGACGGCAACGGGGTTCGAGGTCCACGCGTGGGACGGCGCGAAGACCTCCGCCGACGCGAACGGCGGCAAGGCGACGCTCGCCCTCTCGGGCAGCCCGGTGCTGCTGATCGAACGGTGATGGCCAGATCGGGTAGACCCGACCGGTGCGCCGGCGACCTGACCCAGGTTGCGGCAACCCACTCCGACCCAGGTTGCGGGCGACCCGACCCAGGTTGCGGGCGACCCGACCCAGGTTGCGGGCGACCCGACCCAGGTTGCGAGCCTACCCGCCGGACCCGGGTTGATCTGCGGCCGGCAACGCAGCAATTTCAGCCGAGCTGAATTCTATTCGTGGCACGATCGAACCCCGGCTAGGCGAGCTTAAAGCCAAGCTGGGCTAATCGCTATGTTCGTTTTCCGGTACGAAGCTCCCCGTTCGATCACGCAGAGCCGACCGCAACCCCTCCGGACCCACTCATACGCATTCGGAGCGGCATCGTCTCAGCACATCCTATTGCGCACAACGCCGCACAACGATCTGCCGCCCACACACCGTCCCCATACGGAGGCGCCCAACGACAAGGCACTGGTGCCCTCGCCCGTGCTGCCCACCTCCCTGCGGCGCCCCACCGCTGTGGCTCTACACTGTGAGCACGACGCCGGCCACGCTGGCGCCGTGAAACGTGCGCATCCACCACGTCCCCGCGGGGAATACAGCGCTGCGTACGCCGGCACGCCATCGCTCCAGTGCCGCACGGTACGACGCTCGAAACGCACGCACAGCGGCACCAGCGATTCGCCACGCATCTCCCTGCTCGCGACCCACCGCAAACGTCGGATTGCCGTCGCGCAGCGGCTCGAAGCTCGTCACGCGCTCGTAAGGGGACACCTTGCCGGCCCCCTCGGCGCCCAAGAAGCGATGCCCTCGCCGCTGCACCTCCGCGTGGGCCCGCGCTTCGTGTCGCTCGAGCTCGGCAGAGACGTCCTGGCGAAAGCCCTCCGCGCTGTCCTGCTCGATGGCCGGGGGCAGCGCGAGCGAGACCGTCGCTTCCTCGGGCCACTGGGGGTTTTCCGGGTCGAGATACACCGAAGGGCGTGCCGCGCGCAGCACGCCGCGACCGAGCTCGTCCACATCCACCTTGGCGCCCGGCCACTCGCGCGCATGCTGCACCAGACCAGCGGCAACAGGATTCGCCATGACATAAGCAATCTTCTCCACCACCGCTGCGCGCGTCAGCAGCCGCACCACGCTCGTGGCCTCGTGGTCCCATACCGGGCCTTCCCACCCGCGAAGCACCTTCGTGCCGAGCGCGACGATGCGATGGAAGAATTGCAAGAACCGCGGCAGGACGCCCCTCGAGTCGGTCACGACCAGGTGCAGATGCGTTGACATGGCGCAGAGCGCATGGACCTCGATGTCGTAACGGCGGGTCGACACCGCGAGGACGTAGACCAAGAGCTGGGTGATTGCCGCATCCGGGCGGAAGAGCAGGTGCCGGCGCAGGACGCGACGGGTGATGAGGTAGGTGGCTCCGGCAACGATCTCGCGGGGCTGGCTCATGACAGGCGCAATAAGACAAGCGCCGTGCCAGGGATTTCCATCAATCATTTCGCGGCTCGACCAAGCTTCGTGGGTGGCGGCCGCCTGGCGGTCCGCCACCCGAGCTGGAGCTGTTGCGACTACTCCTAGCCCGACCTGGGTTGCGGTTAGTCCGACCCAGATCGGGACGCCAACCTCGGTCTGCCAACCTGGCCCACCGCCAACCTGGGTCGGACCCGGCGCGTCACCAACCTGGGTCGGATCCGGGTCGGTCGGTCGCTCCCAACCTGGGTCGGGTCGTCACCGTCATGGTAGCGTCCTCGCATGGAGCTCCGCCTGCGCGGCCTCACCCACCTCGATCCGCTCGCCGTCCCTCTGCCCCACGGCACCGAGGTGACAACCCGGGTCGACCGCGTCCTCGGGGAGCGCCGCGTCCCGCAGGGCGCCATCGGGCGCGTCGTCGGCTCGGCGGGCGCCGAGCTCGACGTGATGCTCGTCGGCGTGGGCGTCGTCCGCTACCGCCGGGACGAGCTCGTCCCGCGCAAGACCGGCCAGGTGCGGCACGCGGAGCGGCGCAGCGCCGCCTGGGACGCGCTCCTCCCCGCCGTCGTCCTCGAGGCCGTCGTGGGGTCGCGCGCGTGGGGGCTCGCGAACGAGGGGTCCGACACCGATCGGCGCGGCGTCTTCGCCCTCCCCTTCCCCTGGACCACGGGCCTCGCCGAGCCGCCGCGGGACCTCGTGAGCGCCGACGGCAGCGCCTCGTACTGGGAGGTCGAAAAGGCCATCCGGCAGGCCCTGCGCGCCGACCCGAACACCCTCGAGCTGCTCTTCGTCCGCACCGCCGAGGCGCGCGACGAGATCGGCGCCTGGATCCTCGAGGCGCGCGGCGCGTTCGTCTCCTCGGCCATCTACGGCAGCTTCGGCCGCTACGCGCTCTCGCAGCTCAAGCGGCTCTCGCAGGCGCACCGGCTGGCCGAGCACCGGGAGCGCGTGCTCGACTGGCTCGCGAACGACCCCGCGATGTCGCTCGACGACGTCGCCCGGAAGCTCGCCGCCGTCAGCCCGCGCGCCGCGCCGACCGAGGCCGACAGGGAGCTCCAGGCGAAGGAGTACATCAAGCAGCTCTACCGCTCCCTCCACGACCAGGGCCTGCTGCCCGCGCGCGACTTCGCCTCGCTCGCGGCCTTCGCCCGGGCGGACAGGACGTCGCTCGACCTCTCGCGCGACCTCCGCCCCAAGAACGCCTACAACCTGGTTCGCCTGATCGCGACCGCCATCCGCTGGCTGCGCGACGGCGAGGTCGACCTGGTCGTGCAGGGCGATCTCCGCGAGACGCTCCTCGCCATCAAGAGCGGCGCCTGGCCGCTCGATCGCACGATCGAGCTCGCCGAGGCGATGACGCCCGAGCTGGAGGCCGCGCGGCTCGCAACCAGGTTGCCGCCGCACCCCGACGTGCCCCGCGCCGACGTGCTCCTCCGGCGGGTCCGCCAGGAGATCGCCCGCCGGCACCTCGCGGCGGAGCCCGGCCCCCTCGGCAAGGACGCTCCCCCCGCGCCTGTCGCAACCTGGGACGACGGAGACGCGGCCCCCACGCCCGGCAACGACCCCACGCCCGGCAACGAGGAGAGAAAGGACGACCGATGAACCCCCAGGTGCTCGAAGCAAAGCAGCAGGAGGTGGCGGCGCGCGTCATCGCCGAGGAGGAGGCCAAGCGTTCGCACCTCGTCATCGCCCTCAGCGGCGCCCACGCGTACGGGTTCCCCTCGCCGGACAGCGACCTCGACCTCAAGGCGGTCCACGTCGAGCCGACCGAGAAGCTGCTCGGCCTCCACCGCAGCAACGCGAGCCCCGAGCGGATGCAGGTCATCGACGGCGTCGAGATCGACTACACGTCGAACGAGCTCCACCCCGTCCTCATCGGCGTCCTCCAGGGCAACGGCAACTACATCGAGCGGATCCTCGGCCCCCTCCAGCTCCACGTCGATCCCGACCTCGCCTCGCTTCGCCCGCTCGTCGCCGCCGCGCTCTCGCGCCGGATCTTCCGCCACTACGTCGGCTTCGCCACGAGCCAGCTCCGGGCCTGGGAAGCGGGAGGCCGCGCGTCGGCGAAGAAGCTCCTCTACGTCCTCCGGACCACGTTGACCGGCGCCCACGCCCTCCGGACGGGCGAGATCGTAACCGACGTCACCTCGCTCCTCGATCTCTACGGTTTCAGCGCCGCGCGCGAGCTGGTCGAGGCCAAGCGGGCCGGGGAGCAGGCGCCGCTCGCGCCCGACGTCGCCGAGCGCTGGGCCGAGCAGATCGCCCGCGCCTTCACGACCCTCGAGGCGGCCCGCGACCACGCCGTGCTGCCGGAGGAGCCGCCCAACCAGGGAGAGCTCAACGACTGGCTGCTCGCGCTGCGCAAGGCGCGGCTCTGAGGCGCGGCGAGGGCTCGCATGCCCGGCCAGCCCGGTCTCACCGCGGCAGCGAGCAGCCGTCCCCGCACGCCTTGCGGCCGTCGCCGCACTTCACCGCGGGCCCCTGCCCCACGCAGGTCACCGGGCATCCTCCCCCGGCATTGGAGCACGTCACCGCGCACGAGCCCATGCACATCACCTGGCACCCTCCGACCCGATTGCACCTCACGACGCTCCTGTCGCCCACGACGTGGGCGCACTTGTTCACGTCCTCGCAGGTGATCGAGCACCCCGCGCCGCAGGTGACCTGGCACGTCTCCGCGTTGCGGCACTCGGTGGAGCAGCCGTCGGCGCACGTCGTGCTGCACCCCGTGCTCCTCGCGCAGGAAGACTGGCAGTCACCGGCGCAGTGGCTCGCGCAGCTCTCTCGATCGGAGCAGCTCGGCTTGCAGCCGGGCGCGTCGCCGCACGTCAGCAGGCAGCTCGCCGGCACGTTTCCAGGACTGCCGCCCGGGCAGGTGCAAGGCACGCCCGGCGGGCAGCCGGCGGGGTCGACCGCGAGCGCCGCAGCGCTCCGGGCCCGCGCGACATCTGGGAGGGACACCGGCGCGCCGCTGTCGCCAGCGTCGGCGGCGCCCTGGTCGCGGGAGGGCCAGAGCAGCAGCACCATGCCGACTCCCACGCAGAAGAGGAGCACCCCCACCCCGCCGACGACGGCCATCTGCGTCGCTCCCGGCGCGCGCGGCCCCCGCCCCCGGAGCGCGGCCCCCGCCCCCGCCGCCCACGGATAAGGCTGCCCCGGAGGAGCCCCCGTCGAGGCGGCCACCGCCGCCGGCATCACCCCCCCCGGCGGGCTCGCGCTCGGGAACTGCGCCCCCACCGGCGGCCCGTCGGGGATGGCCCGGCCGTACGCGCGCGTGCGCTCGTCCATCCTGGCCAGCTCCCCCGTCGCGAAGGGCGGCTCCTCGCCCCGTCGCAGCGCGCGCACGTCGGCGAGCATCGTTTGCGCGTCCGGGTAGCGCCGCTCGACCTGGAAGGCGAGCGCGCGGTCCACGACGCGCGCGACCCGCGGATCCACGCCCGGCGCCACCGTCGACAGCGGAGGAGCCGGCGTCGTGCCCCGCTTCACGAGGAGCTCTCCCTCGGTGAGCCCATCGTCGTCGTGGACTCGACGGTTCGCGAGGACGGTGAACATCGTCGCGCCCACCGCGTAGAGGTCGGCCCGCCCGTCCACGTTCCTCCCCAGGATCTGCTCGGGCGCCATGTAGCTCGTCGTGCCCAGCACCGCTCCCGTCCGCGTCTTCAGCCCCGAGCCGCCCTGCTTCATGCGCGCGATCCCGAAATCGAGCACCTTGAGCCGCCCATCGCGGGTCACGAAGAGGTTGTCGGGCTTGATGTCCCGATGGACGATCCCGGCGTCGTGCGCCGCCTTGATGACCTCGAGGAGCGTGTCCATGTGGGCGAGGAGCTCGATCGAATCGATCGCACCGAGCCGCAACACGCGCTCGCGGAGGCTCTCGCCGTCGAGCAGCTCCATGACAAGGAACGGCTCTCCGCGCTCGGTCACGTCGATGTCGTGGACCTGCACCGCGGCCGGGTGCCCGAGCCGCGCCGCGGCGAGCGCCTCCTGCTCGAAGCGGGCGCGGAGCTCCCGGGACACGGCGCCCTCCGGGTGCAGGATCTTGATGGCCACGCGGTGCCCCACGTGGTGGGTGGCCGCGTAGACGGCCGCCATCCCCCCCGCCCCGATCAGCGCGTCAATCCGCCATTTTCCGTGGAGGATCGTCCCGACGCGGGCTCTCAGCCGCTGGATCTCATCCTCTTCCGCTTCCGACATCGGCGCGGAGGCTAGCACGGGCTGCCGCGCGGCCGGCCCGCGCGGAGGCCGCGCCGCGCGCGCGGCGCCCTGTCACGCCCCCCGGCCGCGGCCGCGGCCCGCCGTCTCCCACGCCGTCGCCACCGCCTCTTCCGCGCTCGCGACCGACAGGATCCGATCCGAGCGCCGGTCGTCCACGCGCCCCCCGGCGAGCTGCCTCGCCCAGCCCCCGCTCGCCGCGAGCGCGAGCACCGGCTTGCCGAGCTGCCAGGCGACGGCGATCTCGCTCAGCGTGCCCGCGCCGCCGCCGACGACAACGACCACGTCGGCCATGGCGACGACCAGGATATTGCGCCCGATCTGCATGCCGGTCGGGACGACGATGTCCACGTACGGGTTGGCCGTGGACGCCTCGTACCCTGGCAGGATCCCCAGGATATCGCCGTCGCGCCACGTCGTCGCCGCGCGCCCGCCGCGCGACACGGCGGCCATGACGCCCCCCAGCCCCCCGGTGACCAGCCGGAACCCCGCCTCCACGGCGCGCCGCCCGAGCTCGACGCACACAACCTCGGTCGCCGCGTCCACCGCGAGGCCGTTGCCGATCACCGCCATCACGGGGCGGCGCGGCACGTAGGGAGCGATGTCCCGCTTCGTGTCCTCCTCTTCTCGCTCGTCCCGATCGTCGTCCATCACGGCTCCGCTCCGGCGCCCGCTACTTCTTCAGCCGGCCGATGAGCCGATCGCCCAGCTTGGGCTGATCGTTCATCCCGAACCAGGTGCTCCACCCTGGAGGGCGCGGGCCGGCCGAGCCCTCCCGAGGGCGCTGCTCCCCGGGCCGCCGTTCGTGCCCCCGATCGAGCTAGCCCCCGCGGCCGCGTGGCGTCAAGGCTCGCGCCGGCGCCGACGGCGCGTGTGGTCGCGTGCTCGCGTGGTCGCGTGTCGCCCGGCGTCTTGTCGCGCTACCGCTGGGCCGGGTAGAGGCCGTCCACGGCGTCGGCCCAGAGCTTGTTCATGGCCACCCGCCCGGCGGGATCCGGGTGCACCTTGTCGGTGAACCGGTCGGGGTGGTCCTTGAACCACGTATACAGATCCGGCCCAGGAGGGAGGCCGTTCTCCTGCGTCAGGGCGTCGATCGCCTCGTTGAACACAGGGACCGCGTCGTGGTTGCCGTCCGGCGAGAACGGGATGTGCGCGAGCACCGGGACGCGGCCCGCTGCCTCGATCTTGTCGATGATCTGCTGCAGGTTCGCCTTGAAGGTGCTCGGGTCGGTCTGGCCCCAGGAGTCGTTGGTGCCGTAACCGATGGCGAAGTAGTGGAAGTCGGGGTTCAGCTCCAGCACGTCATCGATGCGATCGAGCGCGCTGGGCTTGTCGCTGCTCTTCGTGAGCTCGCTCCCGATGCCGCCGTTGATCATCGCCGGATAGTGGGCCGGGTGCGCCGCGTGCACGTTCTCGGCGAAGCTCGGCTGCGTGGCCGGGGTGTCGCGGTCGTAGGCGTACGCCGTGATGCTGTCGCCGAGGAAGAACCACGTGTCCTCCGCGCCCTTCGAGATGTCGTGCACGTCGATCTCGTCGAGCTGCACGCCGGTGTCGTCGGTCGTCGCGGGGGCCGCGGTCACGACGAGCCGGACCCAGCTCTTGCCGCCGAAATCGAAGCTGTGGGCGCGCGTGCGGACCGGGTTGTCGGTCACCTCCGCGACCTGGGTCCAGGTGCCGTCCGAGCCGTTCGTCGAGTCGCTCGACGTCTCCACGCGGTAGGCGCCCGGCGCCCCGTATTGCACGTCCGTGTAGTTGTAGTTGTACGAGGCCGTCCAGCTCAGGAGCAGCCGCTCGTACCCGGTGCCGACCTGGATGGCGACCCAGGCGGGCGCGGCCGAGGTGGGCTTGCCCGCGATCCAGGTCCCTGCCGACCTGTACTTGCCGTCGTTGATCACCGACGCCGTCCCCGCCGAGGCGAAGGCCGGCTTGCCGCGAGAGATGATGGGATTGGGCACGATCCCCTGCGCGCCCGCGCCGCCGCCGGTGCCGCCGCCGCCGCCCGTGCCGCCGCCACCGCCGCCGCCGCCCCCGGTGCCGCCGCCCCCCGTGTCCCCGGCGCCGCCCGTACCACCGCCCGCGCCGCCCGAGCCCTGCGCGGTGGTGCTCCCGGAGCCCCCGGAGCTCGCCGACGAGCCGCCCGTGCCCCCGGAGCTCGCCGACGAGCCGCCGCCGTCGTCGTCCGCGCAGGCCGGCAGGAGCAGAGCCGCCCCCAGCGCGAGAACCAGGAAAGGTGACCGGTGAAATAAACGCAAAGCCATCGCAACTGACCTCCAGCGCCGGGCACTCTGGGGCAGTTCGGCGCCACGATCAACCACCTCCGTCATCGAACCATGCCGACAAATGAACCGGTAAAGTCAAGCTCGATGCGCCACGAAACGCGGCAGCTAAGGAAAGTGCCTCGGCGAGCGAAACTGTCAACTGAAACGGTAAATATTCAGAGATGTTACCCGTCGCGACGGGGGCACGGCAGGTCCTCGCGACGGGCGGTGCCCACGGTCGGGATCAACCGTTCGGGCAGGTGCCCGCAGCGCGAGTCGCGCTGTACCGGCGGCGGCTCGCGGCCGCCGACGCCCAGCCCGACGAGGCCCTCCGCCACGAGGCGCCCGGCGGGCTGAGCCTCACTTGATGGTTCGGACGAGACGGAAGCCGACGCCTCGGGACACCGCGTCCGAGGCGGGGTAATTCTGGCCGGCCACTCGCAGCATATCCCGCGAGCCCGCGGCGTTGCCACCCCGAGCCACGCGGAGATCGGCCGCGTCGGTCCTCAGCGCGATCTCCGTGGCAGGGTTCGTCACGGGCCCCTCGGCGTCGTGAAAGACGGGTCGATCGCTGGTCCATTCGAAGACGTTGCCGAGCATGTCGAACAGGAGCCAGCGGTTGGGCCGCTTCGTCCCCACGGGGTGCGTACGCCCTCCCGAATTCACGTCATACCATGCGATGGGCTCGAGGCTCGGCTCGGGGTCGTAGCGCGCATCCGGATTCGCTCCGGTGATGTCACCTCCGTAGTATGCCGTCCTCGTCCCCGCGCGCGCGGCGTACTCCCATTCTGCCTCCGTTGGCAGGCGGTAGCCCTCGCACTCGTAGACGCTCGTCGCGTCGCCCGTGAGCTCCACGCGACCGCAGATCACGCCGCGGCCCAGCTCGCCTTGACATTCGGAGAGCTCGAAGCAGGGCGCGAGCGGCGGTTCGTGACGTGCGGAGAGCAGGTTCGCGAAGAGCAGGGCTTCGAACCACGTCGCATAGCGGAGCGGGCACGCGTCGTCCTTGCAGGTCACCGGACCTTCCTGCACCTTCTCCGGCTTCTCCGGCATGACGCTGACGAGCTCCGACCACTGCTTGCGCGTCAGCTCGAACTGCCCGATCTCGAACCCGCGCTCGAGCGTGACCGCCCTTGGGATCTCGGAGCTCTCACCACGCCAGAGCTCGCTCTCTGGCGAGCCCATGATGAAGCAGCCCGGCGGAATGCGACACCAACCATCCGCGCACTCGGCCACCACCGCCGGATGGCGACACACGGATCCATCGGCGGAGGCGGCTTCCCAGCCAGCCACCTCCGGACCGGCCGGATCCACGTTGCTGGCCGGGACGACAGAGGGCTCCTGGCGCTCCGCCTCGGGCTGGCAGCCGAGGGGGACGATCAGGAGAGCCCAGAGAGCGACACCGATCGCGCACGTCATCGAACCGCTTGTATTCATGGCTCGTCGCTGACCCCGAGGTCCGCACCCACGACTTCGAATCGATCCGCTGCGGGCTGAGTCTTGAACCCCTCCGTCACGAGCAAGGCGACGCCGCCGAGCAGGCTCTCGTGGCCCAGTCCGCCATTCCAGCTGACGCGCTTTCCCTTGCAAGATTCGATGTTCTCTACCGATTCACTGCACGCGGCGACGTAGGCGTCGAAGAGATCCTTCATCCTCCAGCGCAGCTCCGGCGTCGGATGGTTGTCGACCCCGTAGAGGAACTCCAGCCAGTCGTACTCGGTGCCGAACGAGAGGAGGTCGGGGGACGAGCTCTGATCAATGCAGTGCGTGTTGCGCCACCGGACGGCCTGCTTGCAGCTCACCGGGATCGGCGGCTGATTGATGTAGAGCCCGGTGTCCGGGTCCTGCTCGCAATCGGTCACGCCCGGCATGCACGCCGTGTTCGATATCGGCTTGTAGTAAACGAACGTGCAGTCCGATTCCATGTCGGCGTTGAAGGCCTTGGCCGCGAAGTACTGAGCAAACCCCTCGACCTGCGCGGCGTTCGGCTCCTCCAGCGATTGCAGGCAATGGAGCCGCTGATCGGGGGGGACGCCATCGCAGCGGCAGAGCGGGGGCTGGTCGGCGTCGCCCGCGCAGCCGTACTCCGGCCTCATCAGCCCTTGACCGCTGCCCTGAATGAAGTGACCGAACTCGTGCGCGACGACGTACTTGAAGCGGGTCGACGAAGCGGCCAGTCCATCTGGCTCGAGGAACAACGTGTCCTGGCTCCTGCAGCTCGTCAGGAGGGGCTCCCCCGTGCAGGGGTCGTCGATCTCGCAATATTCGTCGACGACGATCTCGACTCGACCATTACCCTCGTAGCGATTCAAGATCATGGCGCGTTTGATGCCGAGCTCGCCATCGCTCTCGTGTTCACGTTTGAGCATCTGGCTGATCGCCGCGCCGGCTCGGGTGATCGAGTTGTGCTCGACGAAGACCGGGCGGAGGGGCGCCGGGGGCATCGTGGGCCAATCGATCGGACGGGCCGAGCACGTCGCGTCGGTGACGCTCCCGACGTCCTCCGCGTAGATCGCGCACATGGAGGCCGGGCCGCTCTGCCCGGTCTGCCGCACGACGACGTTGGCCCCGGTGAACGTCGAGCCGTTCATGGCGCAGTTGGTCTCCGACGGGTCCAGGCAGTGCTGGCTGATGACGCGGGTCGCGATCTGGAGGTCGGTGCCCAGCTGCCAGTGCGAGCGAACGGGGAGCTTGGACCTCGGAACGCAGCCGTTGACGTCGAGCACGCCGCCGCGGTCGAACAGCACGCCGGTCGAGTTCGTCATCGTGATCTGGTAGCGCGCAAAGCTCGCCGGGACCGGCTGCATCGCCTTGCCGGGAAGGTAGTCCTCGCTGCCGATGCCGGTCCAGGGTCCAGAGTCGATGAACTGCGCGTTCCAGTCGAAGCAGATGTCCGGGCTCGCGATCGGCGTCGCGGTGAAGCACATGCGGCCGCCGTCGATGCACGTCTCGTTCGCGCCGGTGGCGCCGGTGTACAGGTCGACGTCGAACCCGTAGTCCCGGAGGTCGTCGTCCCCCAGGCAGAACCATGCATCGTCGTCGTCCACGTCGACCGAGACGTGGACCGTGGCCCGGTCGCGGGCGACCTGCACCGTGCCGCTGCTCGTCTGCCCCATGTCCTGGCCGTCGATGACGAGCTTGGCGACGAACGGATCGACCGTACCACACAGCACCTCGCTCTCATCGAAGTTGAGCGAGGTGACCGTGAACGTGAAGGCGGCGGGGCCAGCCTCCTCGTTGCTCGTGTTGCCCACCTGCGGGCCCACGAAGTCGCCGTACACCTCCGAAGCCAGGTGGGACGTGGCGGACGTCGTCACCTCCGGCGCGAGCTGCACGCTCAAGGACGCGAGCGACACGCCCGGGCGCTCGATCGGGACGAGGGCGGGCGGCGAGGCGGGCTCCGGCTCCGGGGGGGCGTCTCCCAGATCGCATGCGGGGCTGGACGAGCTCGCGGTCGCCGTCTCTCCGGCGAGCTGCCACGAGAGGCTGCCGCTCAGGTCGAAGGGCGCAAAGAACACCTTGTCGTGCACCCCGGGCAAGAGCGTCGTGGGCGGCGCCACGTCTCCCGCGGGGACGAGCTGGTTCTGGGGGCCGAGCGGCACCGTGACCGGGAAGTCGCTCTCGTTCTCGTAGCCGAAGAGCGCGGCCCCCGCAGGGTGCTTGAAGCGTCGCACGCACTTGACCACCGGGTGGATGTTCAGGACATCGTGCCAGTGGTCGAAGGGGTCGAACGTGATGGTGGAGCCCGCCTCGGCGGCCTCGACCGTTTGCCCGAAGAACGACCCTCGATGTCCGGGCGACCCGACGGGCGCGAGGCGCAGGGTCGCGCTGGGCGCCACGATGGTCCCGTTGAACGCGGACTCGAGCGAGACCGTCCCGGTCCCGAGGTAGGCCAGGAAGAAGCTGCTGTCCGGGCCGACGATCTGAACGCCCCCTTTGAAGTCGAGCAGCTGGCGCACGTAGACGATCACCGGGCCGGCCGACGTGTCGAGGCGGGCGATCGACTGAGGCTGCATCTGGAGCTGATCGAGGTAGTACGTGCCCGAGCTGAGATCCAGGGTGCTCCGAGAGCCGACGGAAACGCTCGCGTAACCTCCCGGGGCCAGCGACGAGGTCGTGTCCGGTCCGACGGGCGGTACGCTGACGAGCGACGGGTAGTCGATCGTGAAGCGCAGGTTCCCGAGCGGGCCGAGAGGCGTGGCTGCCAGCTCGGTCCCGACGATCGCTGCGCCGGCTTGCTTGGTGATGGTGCCTGCCGCCTGGACCGTGCCGGTGGCCTCCGTCTGACTCCCGAGCCAGACATTGCCTCCGCTGACGAGCGCCCCGGTCCTCGTCGCGGCGTTGACCTCGAGGAGGCCGGTGCCGACGTTCACCGCGGGCGCTGGCGCGCCGTTCACGTCGCGCAGCGTGACCCCGCCGGCGATGCGCAGCGACTGCGATGCATGGAGGGCGACGTTGCTCTGTGAAAAGCCTGCTGGGAACCCGAGCGCAATCTCGAACTGGTTCAAGAGCGCCTGCTTGGCCGTGGAGATCTCGGCCTGCTCGGGGGCCTCCCCCTCCGGCGTACCACAGGCTACGACGCTCACGCTCGCCGCCAGCGCCAGAGCCCGTGAGAGCCGCGCCTGGATCCTTGAACCGTCATTCGTCGTGCTTCTCCCTCTGCCAGCGGCAGAAGGACACAACCTGATGCGCTCCGGTAGATTGATGTTCTCGTGGTTTGCCATTGTCATCCCGTGAGCACAGGCCGCTGTGAACAACGCTGTTTCTCGGCCGCTCGGACTGGCACGTAGCACTCCATGTGCCAGGCGCAGAGAGCGCGAGAGGCCTCGATCCGTCGCGCTCCACGCGCTGGACGACGGGCCGCCCGCCGCGCCGTGAGGCCCATTCTCCATGACATGTCACGGCCCGCGGCGTGACATGTCACGGCTCGCGGCGTGACATGTCACGGCCCGCGGCGCGGCGCGGCCCACGGGAGCGTCGCGCATCGGGCGCGTGCGGGGCTCGACGGTTCGTCGCCGCAACATCGTTGTCCGGGGCTCGGTCCTGGCCCCGTGATAGGGAGAGCCCTCTCTACGCGCCCCCTGCCACCTCGCTCCAGTCGATGTCGAACCGCGCCAGGTACTTCCGCAGCCGGTCCGCGTCGTTGACGCTCTTCTTCTTCGCCCGCGACGCCGCGAAAAGCACCCGTCCCGCCTCCGACAGCGACCGCGCGCCCTTCAGCACCCGCAGCACCTCGGCGAGCTGCACCCGGTCGAACGGGTCGAGCGCCGCCGCCCGGCGCGCGCCGAGCGCCGCGACCACGAGATCGTCCCCGTCGGTCCCCTCCCCCGCCGCGCCGCCCCCGGCGAACGTTCGCCCGCCCGCCGCCGGCGCTCGCCGCCAGGCCTCCACCAGCCGCCCTATCTCCTCCTCCACGATCGGCACCCCGATCCTCCCCCCGGGCGCGAGCGTCGCCATCCGCGTCACGGCCGCGTTGAAGTCCCGGAAGTTGCCCGGCCACACCGCCTCTCGCGACGTCGCGAACTCGAGGAACCGCGCGCGCGCGTCGCGGCTCATCGTGATCCGCACGCCGAGCAGCCGCGCCGAGGCGTCGAGCTCGTAATCGAGGTTCGGCGCGATGTCCTCCACCCGCTCCCTCAGGCCCGGGAGCCGGAAGGTCCACAGGTTGATCCTCGCCAGGAGGTCCTCCCGGAAGCGCCCCGCCACAACCTCCAGCGCGAGATCCCGGTTCGTGCCGGCGAGCAGCTGGAACTCGCTCCTCACCTCCCTGTCCGAGCCGACAGGCAAGAACGCCTTCTCCTCGATCGCCCGCAGCAGCATCGCCTGCTCGTCCGCGCCGAGCTCGCCGATCTCGTCGAGGAAGAGCACCCCCTCGTGCGCCTTGCGCAGGAGCCCCGGGCGGTCCTGGAGCGCCCCCGTGAACGACCCCTTCGTGTGCCCGAACAGCGCCGACATCGCCCCGTCGCCGCGGATCGTCGCGCAGTTCAGATCCACGAAGTCGCCGCTGACCTGCCGGCGGCCCTTCTTGAGATCGTAGATCTTCCGCGCGAGCTGCGATTTCCCCGCCCCCGTCGGGCCCATCAGCAGGATGGGCGCGCGCGACGCGATCGCCACGTGCTCGATCCGCTCGATCAGCCGGTTGTACGCCGCGTTGCGCGTGTCGATGCCGCTCTTCAGGAACGACACCCCCTCGCGCTGCTCCTTCTGGAACCGCGACGCGATGCGGTCGTACTTCGAGAGGTCGAGATCGATGATCGTGAACGACCCGGCCGCGAGCTCCTCACGGTCGCGCTTCGGCGGCGACGTCTGGATGAGCCGACCCGGGAAGTACCGCGACTCCGTGAGCAAGAACAGGCAGATCTGCGCGACGTGCGTGCCCGTCGTGATGTGGACGAGGTAGTCCTCCCGGTCCGGCGCGAACGGGTACGCCCGCGCGAAGTCGAGGAGCGCGCCGTACACCGCCTCGAAGTCCCACGGATCGTCCACATCGACCACGTGACCGCGGATGTCCGTCTCCGGCGAGGCGCGCCGCACGTCGCCCATCACCGTCTCGGCCAGGCCCTCGAAGCGGCGCTGGTAGAGCAGCTCGAACCGGTCGACGATCAGGTCCTCGTGCTGGCACAGCGCCACGCTCGGGCGCCAGCGCGACCAGCGCTCCGCCGTCTTCCCGGTGTCCAGCGTCGGGCCCAGCATGCCGAGGACCACGGTCGTCTTGCGCGCCATAGAATGTTCTCTAACCATCTTATACATACATCTAATCCGCAGGACCAGCGGCCCGTGATCGCCTGGATTTCGAGTGGCACGCGCCGTGCGATACGCAGACACAGGAACGACAGAGCGACGGAACGACAGAGACCGACGGACCCCGCCGCGGACGCGAGCCGCGGCGCGCGCCGGAGGGCTCGACCCCTCACCGGAGATCTTGCCATGGAGCGAAGCTACAACGTCATCCCCACGGACTCGGGCGTGCCCATCAAGGCGTGGACGGTCGGCGTGCCGTTCGAGACCGCCGCGGAGGCGCAGCTCAAGAACCTCGCCGCGCTGCCGTTCATCCACAAGTGGATCGCCGTGATGCCCGACGCGCACCAGGGCATCGGCGCGACCGTGGGGAGCGTTGTCGCGACGAGCGGCGCGGTCATCCCGGCGGCGGTGGGCGTCGACATCGGCTGCGGGATGATGGCGGCGCGGACGAGCCTCTCCGCGTCGCAGCTGCCGGACGCGCTGCGCGGGCTCCGGGCGGCCATCGAGGGCGCGGTGCCGCACGGCCGCACCGACAACGGCGGGAAGAACGACCGCGGCGCGTGGCGCTCGCCGCCCCCGGCCCAGGTCGCGGCGTGGGCCGAGCTCGAGCCGCGGTACCGGCAGATCGTCGAGAAGCACCCGCGCATCGGGCGCGGCTACGCCGTCGAGCACCTCGGCACGCTCGGGACCGGCAACCACTTCATCGAGCTCTGCCTCGACGAGGAGGACCGCGTCTGGGTCATGCTGCACAGCGGGTCGCGCGGCGTCGGCAACCGGGTCGGGAGCTACTTCATCGAGCTCGCCAAGCAGGAGATGAGGCGCTTCTTCATCAACCTGCCCGACGCCGACCTCGCGTACCTGCCGGACGGGACGAGGCACTTCCACGACTACATGCAGGCGGTGTCGTGGGCGCAGGACTTCGCGGCGGTGAACCGCGAGCTGATGATGGCGCAGGTGGTCGAGGCGCTCCGCGGCTCGGGCGAGCTGCCGCCCTTCGACGCGACCGTGGAGGCGGTGAACTGCCACCACAACTACGTGGCGCGCGAGCACCACTACGGGAAGGACGTGCTCGTGACCCGCAAGGGCGCCGTCCGCGCGCAGGCGGGTGATCTCGGGATCATCCCGGGCAGCATGGGCGCGCGCTCGTTCATCGTCCGCGGGCTCGGCAACCCGGAGAGCTTCTGCAGCTCGAGCCACGGCGCGGGCCGCGTCATGTCGCGGGGCGAGGCGCGCCGCCGCTTCTCCGTCGCGGACCACGAGGCGGCGACCGCGGGCGTCGAGTGCCGCAAGGACGAGGACGTGATCGACGAGACGCCGGCGGCCTACAAGCCGATCGACGACGTGATGCGGGCGCAGAAGGATCTCGTCGAGATCGTCCACACCCTGCGGCAGGTCGTCTGCGTGAAGGGGTGAGCCGCGCGCCCCGGCGCCGTGATATCGCTGATCCAGGGGAGAGCCGACCGCCATGCTGACCATCGACGGATCCATCGGAGAGGGAGGGGGCCAGATCCTCCGCACGACGCTCGGCCTCTCGCTGATCACCCAGACGCCCGTCCGCATCACCTCGATCCGCAAGGGCCGCGCGCGCCCGGGCCTGATGCGGCAACACCTGACCTCGGTCCGGGCCGCGGCCCAGATCGGCCGCGCCGAGGTGTCGGGCGCCGCGCTCGGCTCGCAGGAGATCGTGTTTCGACCGACCGCGATCGTCCCCGGCGAGCACACGTTCCAGGTCGGGAGCGCGGGGAGCACGACGCTCGTGCTGCAGACCGTCCTGCCAGCGCTGCTCCGCGCGCCCGCGCCGTCGGCGCTCACGCTCGAGGGCGGCACGCACAACCCGCTGGCGCCGCCGTTCGACTTCCTGGACCTCGCCTACCTGCCGCTCGTGCGGAGGATGGGGCCGGACGTCACCGCGACGCTCGTGACGCCCGGCTTCTACCCGGCCGGCGGCGGGCTGGCCCGCGTCTCGATCGCGCCGGCGCCCGCGCTCGCGCCGCTCGAGCTCCTCGAGCGCGGGGAGATCCGCGCCCGGCGGGCGGTCGCGACGGTGTCGAACCTCCCGGGCGCCATCGCGGTGCGCGAGCTCGACGCGGCGGCGGCGGTGCTCGGCTGGGAGCCGGGCTGCTTCAAGCCCAGCGTGCTGAGGGGCGGGAACGGCCCGGGCAACGTGCTCACCATCGCCGTCGAGAGCGAGCACGTGACCGAGGTCTTCACCGGGTTCGGCGCGAAGGGCGTGCGCGCGGAGTCCATCGCCACGAAGGCGGCCGAGGAGGCGCGCGACTACCTCGCGGCGGGCGTCCCCGTGGGCGAGCACCTGGCCGATCAGCTGCTCTTGCCGATCGCCCTCGCGGGCCGCGGCGCCTTCCGGACCGTGCGCCCGTCGTCCCACACGACGACCCACCTCGGGCTGCTCCGAGATCTCCTCGGGATCCGCGCGTCGGTCGCGCAGATCTCGGACGCGGCGTGGCAGATCGAGATCTGGCGCTGAGCGCGGTCCACGGCGGATCCGCCGCCGATTGACGGCGGCGTCCCGGTTGTGCCACATCACGACGGGCGTACGGCGCGCCCCGCGTCGCGGGCTGCCCGCGGCACGACGGCGCGCCCGGACGGCGGCGACGCGGAAGGCGGGACAATGGCGAAGCGCGATTACCTCAAGATCACGGACACGACCCTGGCCGAAGCGCACCGCGTGCTCAGGCTCGCCGCTCGCCTGAAGGAGGAGCCGAAAGGGCGGCGCACGACGATGCTCGCCGGCCGGGCCGTCGCGGTCGTCCTGGAGAAGGCGAGCACGCGCACGCGCGTGTCGTTCGAGGTCGGCATCGCGCAGCTCGGCGCCCAGCCGGTCGTGCTGAGCACCCAGGGCAGCCAGCTCGCCCGCGGCGAGCCGATCCGCGACACGGCGCGCGTGCTCGCCCGGTACTGCGACGCGATCGCGTTCCGCACCTCGTCGACCGCGCGCCTGCTCGAGATGGCGGAGGCGAGCGTTCCGGTGATCAACGCGCTCTCGGACGACGGCCACCCGGTGCAGGTGCTCAGCGACATCTTCACGATCCAGGAGGCGCTCGCGGCGAGCGGGGACAGGACCGGCATCGCCGGCCGGCGCGTCGCGTTCCTCGGCGACTGCGCGAGCAACATGGCGCGCTCGTGGCTCGAGGCGGCGCCGCTCTTCGATTTCCACCTCGTGCTCGCGGGGCCCGAGGGGTACATGCCGCCCGCGGACGAGGTCGAGCGCGCGCGGAAGACGGGCCACGTCACGATCACCCACGACCGGCTCGAGGGTGCGGCGGGCGCGGACGTGGTGAACACGGACGTGTGGGCGAGCATGGGACACGAGGCCGAGGCGGAGAAGCGCCGCGCCGCGTTCGCCGGCTGGACCGTGGACGCCAAGGTGATGGCGAAGGCCGCCCAGCACTCCATCGTGCTGCACTGCCTGCCGGCGCACCGCGGCGAGGAGATCGACGACGAGACGCTCGAAGGGCCGCGCTCGCGCGTGTGGGATCAGGCCGAGAACCGGCTGCACGTGCAGAAGGCGCTCATGCTGTGGCTGCTCGGCGTCGAGCTGGCCTAGAGCGGGCGCGCGGGGTCAACCGAGGAGGGCGCCGCGCCGGGAGCGGGCGGGGGTCCCGTCGCCGCTCGAGCGGCCCGTGAGGTCCGCGACGACCTGCACCAGGTCGGCCGGGTCGATCGGCTTGGCGACGTGCTTCTGGAAGCCGGCCGAAAGCGCCCTCCTCCGGTCCTCGATCCGGGCATAGGCGGTCAGGGCCACGGCGGGGATACGCCGGATCTCGTCCCGGCCCGCCGCGCGGAGCTGGTGGATCAGCGCATAGCCGCTCTCCCCCGGCATGCCGATGTCGCTGAGCAGGACATCGGGCCTCAGCCGCTCCAGGATGCTCATGGCCTCGCTCGCAGAGCCGGCCGTGGTGACCCGCGCGCCCGCTCCCTCCAGCAAGAACGCGAGCATCTCCCGGGCGTCCGGCTCATCCTCGACGACGAGGACGTGAACGCCGAAGAGCGGCGACGGCTCCCCGCTCCGCAGCGGGGCGCGCCCCGGCGCGGACGGCGGCCCCTCGTGCGCGGCGGAGGGCGCCGCGGGCAGGGGGAGCGTCACCGTGAACGTCGCTCCTGCCCCCTCGCCCGGGCTCTCCGCCTCCACCGTGCCGCCGTGCAGCTCGACGAGGTGGCGGACGATCGCGAGCCCCAGGCCGAGCCCGCCGTGAGCCCTCGTCGGCGAGGAGTCGCCCTGGCGGAAGCGGTCGAACACATACGGCAGGAACGACGTGGCGATGCCCTTGCCGTTGTCCATGACCGAGATCGCGACCTGGGAGTCGCTCCTCCCCACCCGGACGGCGACCAGCCCTCGCTTCGGGGTGAATTTCACCGCGTTGGAGAGCAGGTTCCACATGACCTGCTGGAGGCGATCCGGGTCGCCGCACACGTGGCTGAGCCCCTCGCCCGGCTCGACGCGGATCTCGATCTCCTTCGCCTTCGCCGTCGGCGTGATGGTGTCCACGGCGGCCTCGATGACCGCGGCGAGATCCACGGCGATCGTGCGGAGCCGCAGCTTGCCCGTGATGATCCGGGAGACCGTCAGGATATCGTCGACGATCTGCGCCTGCGCGTGGGCGTTGCGCTCGATCGACGCCATGCCCTGCTTGACGCGCTCCGGGGCGAGGGCCTTGTCCTTGATCAGCCGCGCCCAGCCGAGGATCGCCGTGAGCGGCGTCCGCAGCTCGTGGGAGACCGTCGCGAGGAACTCGTCCTTCATGCGGTTCGCGTCCTCGGCCCGGAGGCGGTCCTTCTCCGACTGGGCGAGCGCCTGCTGCTCGCGGCGGAGCAGCTCCGTGCGCTCGTGCTCGAGCTGCTTCAGCTCGGTGATGTCGACGACGGCGCCCGTCAGGAACAGCGGGGAGCCGTCCCGATCGGCGACGATGCGCCCGCGATCGTGGACCCACCGGATCGACCCGTCGGCGCGGACGACGCGGTGGATGATGTCGTAGATGCAGCGCTCGCGGACGCTCCGCTCGTGCATGGCGATCACCGCGTCGAGATCTTCCGGGTGGACGCGGGTCAGCCAGTCGCCGATGGGCTGCGTCGTCTCGCGCTCGTCCAGGCCCAGGATGCGGTTCAGGCTCGCGTCCCTCGTGTCGTACCGCGTCTCCAGGTCGACTCGCCACGTGCCCACGTCCGCCGCCCACGTGGCCAGCCGGAGCCGATCCTCCCGGTCCTGGAGCGCGCTCTCGATCCGGAACCGCTCGGTCAGGTCGACCGAGGCGCCGACCATGCGGATCGCCTTGCCTCCCGCGTCCCGGAGCACCGTGCCGCGATCGAACACGCGGGCGACGGAGCCGTCGCCGCGGTAGACGCGGTACTGCGCCGACCAGGTGTCGGCGTCCCCGTGGAGGAGCTCCTCGAGCGCGCGCACCATGCGGTCGCGATCCTCCGGCAGCACGCGGTCCACCCACCACGCGCCGGTCGGGGCCGTCTGCTCGGGCGTGTAGCGGAAGACATCGTGAAATGTCGCGTTGCGCTCGACCCGGTCCGTCCGGACATCCCAGTCCCAGATCGGGTCCTTGATCGCTCGACCGAGGAGGCGATAGCGCTCGTCCTGTACGTCCGCCTCCAGGCGCGCGGGCGGCTCGCTGGCCCCTGCGTGCGCGGCGCCGCCGGCGGGGCCTGCGAGCGCGACCGCGGCCTGGTCGGCGAGCGCCTCGATCAGCCAGGCATCCTCGCCGGAGGCCGGGGCGGCGCGCTCGACCGCGAGCACGCCAGAGACACGGCCGCTGACGATCAGCGGCGCGGCGGCGACGTGGGCCGCGCCGTCCAGCGCTCGCGCTATCCCGTCGTCGGCGCTCGGGAGCGGGCGGCCAGAGAGCTCGGCGAGCAGCGCCGGATCGAGCCCCAGCGCCGCTCGCACGACCGGGCGCCCGTCCTCGTCGTTCAGGATCAGGACGGCCCTGCCGGAGCCGCTCAGGCGCGCCGCCGCGGAGAGGACGATCTCTTGAACCGCGAGCGCCGAACACGCCGACGCGAGCGCGCGGCTGGCCTCGGTCAGCGCGCGGATCTGCGAACGGTGCCTCTCCTCGTGTTCGATCACAGGCAGACGACCCTCGGCTCCAGCATGAGGGTACTCTCGCGGACGATGGGTGTGCATCCCTGACCAGATCAGCCGGGCACGCTCTTGGAACACGGCGCCACCCCACAAGAGCACGAGCAGGCGGTATGCCTCTTGCGGCCCTGTCATAGGAGCACGTGGACATGCGCGCCAGCCGAGCCGCAGGCGATCCGGCGCAGAAAACTTGGCCCGGTATCCCGATTCCTGAGCAAACCCGCGCAGCGTGGATTTCCGCGACATGCCGCCCGAGCTCCTCCTGGCCGTGGCCAGCGCGGCGCTCTCCTTCGGGTTGGTCCAGACGCTCCGGCTCACGTGGAGGCGCGCATGGCAGCGGCGCCGGCTCTCGCGGTGCCGGGAGCAGGGCGCCGCGGGAGAGGCCCGCGCCGAGGCGCTCCTCCGCGAGCTCGGCTACACCATCGTCGGCCGGCAGGTCGCGGTCTCGTACGGAGTCCAGATCGACGGCGAGCCGGTCAGCGTCGGGCTCCGCGCCGACTACCTCGTGGCGCACGGCCCCAGGCGGTATGTCGCCGAGGTGAAGACGGGCCGGCTCGCGCCGCGCATCGACACGCCCGCGACGCGGCGGCAGCTGCTCGAGTACCGCGTCGCGTTCGACGTCGACGGCGTGCTCCTCGTCGACGCGGAGTCCCGGCGGGTGCGGTCGGTGGTGTTCCCGCTGCCCGCCGGCGCCGCGGCCGCGTCACCGTACGGCGCGCGCCTCGCGTGGGTCCTGGCGGCCGTCGTGGGGGGCCTCGTCGCGGCGATGGCCGCGCGCTCCGCGGGGTGACGCGGGCGCGCGGCGGGCCACGGCGCGGCTACGGGCGGCTCGCGGCGCGGCGCGCGCGGCGCCTGCGGCCGGCGAGCAGCAGGAGACCGAGCCCGAGCAGGCCGACCCTGGCCGGCGAGGCCTCCGAGGTCGCGCCCGCGCGGCAAGCGCAGGACGCGTCGGGCTTGTTGCCGCCCGTGCCGCCGCTCGCGCCGCCGGAGCCGGAGCCGGACCCGGAGCCGGAGCCGGAGCCGGTGGTCAGATCCACCGGATCGTCGAGCCCCACGTCGGGTCCGATCGGCCCTCCGCTCGCGGCGGAGGCGGCGCCGCCGTGGACCACCGGCTCGCCGCAGACCCCGTTGACGCACGGCGCGTTGCCGGGGCAGACGGCGCCCGCGCACGCGTCGGCGCAGCTCCCGGCGACGCAGACCTGCCCGGCAGCGCACGTCTTGCCGTCGCAGCCGGTGTCGACGCAACGGCCGTCGCCCCCGCACACCTTGCCGGTCGGGCAGGTGCGGCAGCCGCAGTTGGACTGGCAGATGCCTCGCTCGCAGACCGCGCCGTCCTCGCACTCGATGTGGGCGCAGAGATCCACGCACCGCCCGAGCTGGCACTCCTGGTTCGCGGGGCAGACGACGCCGTCGCACCCGCCCACGCAGTTGCCGCCGATGCAGATCTGGCCGCCGGTGCACTCCTTGTCGATGCACGCCTGCTCCACGCAGAAGCCGTCGTCGTTGCAGACGAGGCCGGGGTCGCAGACCACCTCGCCGCGCCCGCAGTACGGCACGCACGCCCCGCGGTTGCACACGTAGCCCTCGTCGCAGAGCCCCTGGCCGTTGTCGACCTCGCCGTCGCAGTCGTTGTCGATGTTGTCGCAGGTCTCTTTCTGCTCGCCGGGCTCGAGCACGGGCAGGCACTGGACCTCGCCCTCGGTCGCGCAGCCCGTCCTGCCCACGGCGCACGCGCCCTGCAGGCCCGTGTCGCAGATCTCGCCGCCGCCTTTGCAGGTCACGCCCGTGATGTAGTAGACGAAGTCGTTGAAATCGCCGTCGTTCTCGTACCCGCCCTGGTTCCCCTTCCAGCTCGTCGCGGTCACGGGCAGGTCCTCGAAGGCGACATAGAACGCGTCGGGCTCGGCGGTCGACGTGTAGATCAGCGTGGTCACCCACGGCTCGTTCGGCGTGCAGCTCGTGCAGACGGTGTTCAGCTCGCGCTGCGAGAACTTCGTCTGGGTGCAGTAGGTGCCCGCCTTGCCGATCAGCGCGAAGCCGACCAGGCCACCCTGGTACCGCGCATCGTTCCGGATGTCCGCCGCCGAGAACTGCCGCGGCGTCCAGTCGTGCTGCCCCGCCTGGGTGGTCTCCATCGTGGCCAGCGGGCAGAAGTCGTTGTCCTCGCAATTGAACGCCGTCGAGGTGTCCGCGGGGATCAGCTCGTAGATCTGGTTGTCCGGCGGGCGCGTGCCGCTCGCGTTCGCGTTGTACCAGCCGAACGCGACCTTGCACCCGCCCCCGCGCAGCACGAGCTCTCCCGAGAACCCGCAGAGCGGCGAGAAGACACCTGGCTCCGTGCTCGCGTCGGCCACGGGATCGATGTCCTCTCCCCGGTACCCGAAGAGCCCATCGAGCGTGACGGCGTCCCTCGGGAAACCCCGGCCCGTCACGAGGTTAATCTCGTTGGCGCTGACCGCCGTGGGCAGGCGCGTGCCATCCAGCTGCTCCACAGCAGCGCTCGCGGGCACGGCCCCCGCGAGCGGGGCAAGCGACAGGAACAAGGAAACGGCGGCTCGAGCCGCGCGGCGGCGAGGCGTCGTGAAGTAAGGCGTTTGCGGCATGAACACCACTCTACACCTCCCGAGGAGACCAGGGTGGATGAGATTACACATCTCCGCACGGCGAGAATTATGCAGCACGGTTGTTCCTGCGTCGCGGCGCGCGGCCGCTTTGACGCACGCCGTCACCACGACGCATGGAGTTGATCTGACGTTGAGTTGACCGCCAGCGTATTCCGGCGCCGCTCCACCTCGCGCCGGGACAGGCCTCCTCGGGGCGCTGCGCGGACGACTGCGGCGGAATCGGCACAATGGCACAATGGAAGAGGGGAGCAATGAAACGACGGCGCGCGCAACGAAACAACCCACCGCGCGGCCGATCAACGCAGCGACGCTCCCGGCGCGGGGTGTTGCCCGGGTGTGGTAGGCTCGCGCGGTCAGGCTGCGCGTTTCCACCGCCACCGTATGACCAAGAAATCGCTCCGCGTCTATTTCATCGCCCACCACGACGGCCGCTTCACCGGCATCCTGCTGCGCACGTGGGCTTTCCTCTTCGATCGGCCGGCGCCGTCCGCCTATGGCGCCTCCGAGGACGAGGTGCTGCGCGCGATCGAGGTCGAGCTCCACGCGAGGCTCGCCACGGACGAGGACGATCTCGATCGCTACCTGTGGGACGAGTCGTTCGAGGTCCGCTCGCTGGACGTCGACGTCCACCCGCAGACCACGGTCAAGCGGACGGCCGTCGTCGGCCGGCGCCAGATCCCGCTGCGGCTCACGTACCTCGCGAGCAAGCTCGCCGAGGGCGGCGTCCGCGTGATGCTCCCCCGCTTCGGCTGGTCCGTGGTCCTCGAGGATCTCTCGATCGCGCCCGACGTGCTCCGCCAGCTCGTCACGAGCGCGCTGCTCGGCGAGTCCCCGCGATCGCTCTTCGATTTTCGCCGGGAGGGAGACGAGTACGTGCGCCCGTGGTCGCCGCGCCGGATGGAGCGCGCCGGCCGGAGCGCCCGGCGCCCGGAGGACGAGCGCCCCACGCTGCACGCCGTCTCCGAGGATCTCGTCGAGAAGGCCGCGCGCCAGCGGCTGCCGCTCGCGGTGGGTGAGTCCGAGGAGCTGGAGCGGGCGCTGCCGCTGTTCGACGCGGCGCGCGCCGCGCACGCCACGTCGATGCCGTCGATCCTGCTCGTGGGCGGCCCGGGCGTCGGCAAGACGACCTGGGTCCACCGGCTGGCGCGGCGGTTCGCGGCGTGGCGCAGGGACAAGGCGCGCGCGAGCTCGCCGGGGCTGTTCAGCACGTCGGCCGACAGGCTGCTCGCCGGGATGAAGTACCTCGGCATGTGGCAGGCGAGGTGCCTGAGGCTCGTGAGCGAGCTGTCGCACGAGGGGGATCTGCTCCACGTCGGCGCGCTCCTGCCGCTGCTCCGGCCGCAGCCGGACGGCGCGTCGATCGGCGACGTGTTCCTGCCGGCGCTCCGGACCGGGGAGGTGAGCCTCATCGCGGAGTGCACCGAGCCGGAGCTCGAGGCGTGCCAGCGCCGCGCGGCCTCGCTCGTGGCGTGCTTCCAGATCGTCCGGCTGCGCGAGCCGGACGCGGCCGCGGTGCCGGCGCTGCTCGCGGAGTACGAGGCGCGGAAGGACACGCGCGTCCGGCTGCACCCGGCGGGCAAGAAGCGGCTGGTGCAGCACCTCGCGATGTTCCGGCGCGACGTGCTCTTCCCCGGCAAGGCGTTCCGCTTCTTCGACTGGCTCGCGCAGGAGGCCGGTACGCGGGCCGGCGCGGAGGCGGAGGCGGCCGGCGGGGCGCCTTCGCGCGTGCTGTACCCGCGGGACGTGTCCGAGGCCTACGCGCGCCACTCGGGGTTGCCGATCGAGCTCATCGCCGACGAGATCCCCGCGAGCGCCGAGACGATCGCGCGCGGGCTGAAGCGGCGCGTGATCGGGCAGGACGAGGCGTGCGACACGGCGGCGCGGGTGCTGGCGCGCTTCAAGGCCGGGATGAACGACCCCGAGCGCCCCTGCGGCACGCTGCTGTTCGTCGGCCCGACCGGCGTGGGCAAGACGGAGCTCGCGAAGGAGCTCACGCGGTCGATGTTCGGCGACGAGGGGCGGATGATCCGGCTCGACATGAGCGAGTACAGGCTCCCGGGCTCGTCGGCGCGCCTGCTCGCGGCGGGGCCGGACGCGACGACGCTGGCGCAGCGCGTGCGGCAGGAGCCGCTGTCGCTCGTGCTCCTCGACGAGATCGAGAAGGCGCACCGCGAGGTGTTCGACCTCCTGCTCGCGATCCTCGGCGAGGGGCGGCTGACGGACGAGGACGGGCGCCACGTCGATTTCCGGATGGTGCTCATCGTGATGACCTCGAACATCGGCGTCGCCGACCGGGCGCCGGTCGGCTTCGGCGGCGACGACGAGCGCGCCCTGCCCCTGGGCGCGCGGCGCGGGGCGCCGGCGGGCGTGCGCGAGCACTTCCGGCCGGAGTTCGTGAACCGCATCGACCACGTCGTGCAGTTCCGGGGCCTCGGGCGGGACAGCGTGCTCAGGATCGTCGATCTCGAGCTCGCCAAGGCCGAGGCGCGCACCGGGCTCGTGCGGCGCAACCTGAGGCTCCGCGTGCTGCCCGAGGCGCGATCCTTCCTGGCCGAGGCGGGGTTCGATCCGAGGCGCGGGGCGCGGCCCCTGAAGCGGGTGATCGAGGAGCGGGTGATCACGCCGATCGCGGCGCGCATGGCGGAGGATCCGGGGTGCAGGGATCGGGAGGTCGTTGTGGCGGGCGGGGGCGCGGGGCTCGAGGTGCGGTTCGGGTAGCTCGATGGGCCGGCTCGCCCGGCTGCGAGGGGCCGGCGCGGCCCTCGCCGAGCGCCCTGCCGCCCCTCAGCGCGCTTCGGCGCGCTGCTCGGCCGTGGTGCCGGGCTCTTCCTCTCCATGCACGACGGCCCACGCGAACTCCGGGATGAGCGCGAGCGAGTGCTGGTCCTGCGTGACGCCGATGAGGCCGCTGATGAACTCCAGGGGGTGTTCCCGGCGCTGCGCATCGATGAACCGCAAGGGCGCGCTGGTCAGCCCCGGCGGGATCCGAGCGAGCCCAGGCCCCTCCGGCGCCGCCAGCGCGGAGAGCGGGTTGCGCCGGGCCTCCGCGGCCCGCCACCGTTCGAGCCAGCCGTCGAGGAAGGAGCTCGGAACGAAGTGGTCGGCGGGCCAAGCGCGCAGGTAGGGAAAGAGCACGTGGATCCACCCGGTGAGCTCATCCGCGGCGTTCTCGTACCGGAAAAAGGCGCGCCAGAACGCTGGATCCTGGCGGCCCTCCGCCGAAGCGACGATCTGGTCGAGCACCGGCAGGAGGGCGTGAGCCCAGCGCTCCGCCCTGAAGGGGCCGAACGCCGCCGCGCGGTGGCGCACCCAGCGCCAGTCGTCCGCCGTGCCGAACAGGTAGATGCGCGGGATCCCACGATCCGGAAAGCTCATGTCCGCGGGGAAGGGCGGCTGCCACGCGAAGTGCGGCGCGAACGGCGTCATCACCGTGAGCTCCGACGCCACGCGCTCCACCGGTCCCGTGGTCGAGAAATTGGCGGTCACGAGCTCTCGCAGGCGGCCGACCCGCGCGGCGATCTGGGTGGAGAGATCCGGGAACACGACGGGCCACGGGTTGACGTGACCCAGCGTGAAATCCGGCCCATCGATCTTCAGCTCGAAGTCGCTGTCCTCGACGAGGAACTGACGCCGCTGCTCCTCGTTCGCGGCAACGTGGAGCGTGAACCCCCGGGCAAGGCAGAACCAGATCACGTCGGGCGAGAGCACGAGTGGATAACGCTGCGTAAAGGCCATATAGGCCGCCTGGACGAGCGGGTGCACATCGGTGCGTCCGACGAGGGGCAGGCGATGGCGGTAGGCGGCCTCGACGGGCGAGACGAGCAGGCTCTGCACCGAAGCTTCTTCGTCGAACGCGGGCAGCGGCGCCGTCGAAGGCGCGACCTCGGCAACGTCGATCGTCGTGACGCTCATGGCTCCTCGTCCTCCTGGCCCTGCGCGACGGCTTCATGGGCCAGCGCTGCCGTAGATGGAACCTCGTACACAAGCGCGCCGCGCGAGACAACTCGCGCCGGCGGCAGCCGCGCAGCGAGCGGGCTCAACGCTGGAATCGCCTCGGCAGCACCTCGACCTCGTCGGGCGCGCCGACGCAAGGCCGCGCGCCGGACGCGGGAGCGGAGGGGCAGCAAGCGCTCACCCACAGCGGAACATTCCAGTAAAACTGACACATCCGTGCGTGCAATGAGAGCGCCAGGTTACCTGCTCGGCGGACCGACGGCAATCGCGATGCTTGTCGCCGCGTCGCCCTGGATGCATGCGCGGATTCGGCCCCGGCGGGGAGCGCCACAATGGCGCGAACGTGCGGGATCTCCCGGTCCACAGGGCGGATCCGGAGAGATTCGCGGTTGGCCCCGAGCTGAGCGACATGGCACGGCATATCCCGCCTGAAAGCGAGGATCGAGGCGCTTGGCAGCGCATGAATTTCGCGTCATTCATGGCGCATGCCCTCCTCGCGCAGCTCCTCGCGCAGCCGTTCGCCTTCGCCGTCGAAAGCCACAGGGGTCCGCTCCGGGCTGCGCGCCCAGGTGAAGAGCTCGGGCAATTTCGCGCATCCCCTGACCGACGCCGGCAGCACGTCGAGCAGCGCGGCCGCGCCCAGCGCCGTGAACCAGGCCGCGGCGCCCAGCCCGACCCCGAAGCCAGACCCCTTCTCCGGCTGGGATCCGGTCACGCGGAAGAGCACAAGCAAACCGAGCTCGCCCGGCCCGACGACCACGACGACGGCCGCGCCGCAAAGTCCATCAGGGAGCCAGTTCGGGAGCACGACGACCGGCAACAACAGCCCCAATGTCGGCCGAGCACCCACCAGCGCGCCAAGCTCCCCGACCGCGACGCCGAGGCCGCCGCTCTCCAGCGCCGGGAACCTGCAGGATCCGGTCAGGCCTCGATCCGCCGATGGCGGCCTCCCCAGGGGCTCCACACAGCCTCAGACCACCGAGCCCACCGTCAGGCCTCGCTCCGCCGATGGCGGCCTCCCCACCCAGCCTCAGACCACCGAGCCCACCATCAGGCCTCGCTCCGCCGATGGCGGCCTCCCCAAGAGCCCCACCCAGCCTCAGACCACCGAGCCCACCGTCAGGCCTCGCTCCGCCGATGGCGGCCTCCCCACCCAGCCTCAGACCACCGAGCCCACCGTCAGGCCTCGCTCCGCCGATGGCGGCCTCCCCAAGAGCCCCACACAGCCTCAGACCACCGAGCCCACCGTCAGGCCTCGCTCCGCCGATGGCGGCCTTCCCAAGGCCCCCACACAGCCTCAGACCACCGAGCCCACCGTCAGGCCTCGCTCCGCCGATGGCGGCCTTCCCAAGGCCCCCACACAGCCTCAGACCACCGAGCCCACCGTCAGGCCTCGCTCCGCCGATGGCGGCCTTCCCAAGGCCCCCACACAGCCTCAGACCACCGAGCCCACCGTCAGGCCTCGCTCCGCCGATGGCGGCCTTCCCAAGGCCCCCACACAGCCTCAGACCACCGAGCCCATCGTCAGGCCTCGCTCCGCCGATGGCGGCCTTCCCAAGGCCCCCACACAGCCTCAGACCACCGAGCCCATCGTCAGGCCTCGCTCCGCCGATGGCGGCCCCCCGAAGGGCTCCACACAGCCTCAGGCCACCGAGCCCATCGTCAGGCCTCGCTCCGCCGATGGCGGCCTTCCCAAGGGCTCCACACAGCCTCAGACCACCGAGCCCATCGTCAGGCCTCGCTCCGCCGATGGCGGCCTTCCCAAGGGCTCCACACAGCCTGCCGACCAGCCATCTCCGGGCCTCGGCAAGGGTCCCCAAGGGAACACCAAGGCAACAGCGCCAGGAAGCACGGCTCCCAAGGGGGGCGAGGTGCCCGGAGGGACGCCCCCGAAGGAGACCGTCGCAAAGGACAGCACGTCAGCTCAGACCTCCCCCAAGACGGGCGAGACCGGCGCGAAGAGCGCCCCCACCGGTAAACCCGCTTCCACCGCGGAGCCCGCGCCCGCCAAGCCCTCCGCCTCGACGTCACAGCCCGCGGGGCAGGGCTCCCAGCAACCGGGGCCCGGCGGCTCGGGACCAGGGCCGGGAAGCTCGTCCACCACGGCCGACCCGGCGCAGGACGGCAAGGTGACATGGATCGCGGACAAGGCCGTCAAGAAGTCCAAATGGCGGACTCCGACGAGTAGAGGCAGCCGCAAGAAGGCGAAGCGAGGCCTCCCGAGCATCGCCGACCAGCTGACCAGCGGCGGCTTCCCCGCCCATCCCGCGCAGGCGAAGAAGGAGCTCGGGAAGCGCTTCCCCAAAGGACCGCTGTTCAACGAAGCCGAGTGGAACGCCTTCGAGCAGCTCTCCTCGACCCCTCAGGGACAGCGCTGGCTCAACGCCTCCGGCATGCTCACGCTCGACCAGGTCAAGCAGTACCTGTCGGACGACAAGGACGACAATCCCGAGAAATTTCGCGGCTTCCACCAGCTCCACAAGCCGAGCAAGGTCGTCCTCGCGAGCTACGTCTCGCGACAGAGGAACAGCGGCGAGGGCGGGCAGCGCTTCGAGGGCACGCCTCCGGCCGCGGTGGCCCTGTCGATGGAGGCGAGGCACACGACCGACCCGGCGAGGAAGAAGGAGCTCGAGCAGGAGATCGATCAGGGCATCGCGGCAGAATGGGCCAAGACGCTCGAGCACACCACGCCCAACGACGACGCGACCAAGGCCATCACGCAAGGCGCCGTGCCGAACCCGACGGGAAGCGGCACCCTCTCGAACGACGATGTCCTCGACAGGTACAACCAGTCGATCGAGGTGCTCACGAACATCTTTCACCTGCTCCAGGAAGGCGCCGAGATCTACGACGACAGCGCAAAGAGCCATGTCCCGCTCCGCGACGTCCCCGTCGCCAAGCTCCTGTCGCACGGCGGCCGGGTCAACATCCAGATCCCCGCGGGCACGCCTCCGTACGCGGTGACCGAGCTCCTCGGCATCACCGACGGGCACGGCAACCCGAAGGCCGGCGTGTTCCCGCGCGCCTTCGGGACGCACCACATCGCGCTCAGCAAGGGCAAATTCAAGGAGGAAGGAGGACACGTCGCCGCCATCAAGTCCAAGCTCGACGACACCGAGCTCTACGGCATGAACCTCGCCATCGGCGGCCTCGGCCTCAAGGACTTCAACGGCGACGTCATCCTGCCAGACGGCGCTCACGGCCACATCTTCATCGGCCACCGGCCGCCCAGGTCGGACAAGCCGGGCGCCCTCCAGATCGGCATCGAGACGACAGGGCCGGGCGCGCCCAGCACCGTCGGCTACATCCACAACTGGCGCTCCACCGAGAAGACCGCCAACCCCATCTCCAGCGTCGGCGGCCTCAAGCAGGACAAGATCGGCGACGACCAGATCAAGAATGCTCGCACCGTCGACCTGGGCAAGCTCGGCGACGACTGGGCCGGGGTGCTCAAGGACCGAGCGGAGAGGTTCGAGCGTGACCTGGCGGAGAGGGGCAAAGACGCGATCGACGAGCTCGTCGGCCCGCGCACCCTGCCGCCGGACGACATCCAGGACACCGATCAGCGTGCCTCCGAGCGGCGGTCGGGAGGGCCCGATCAGGAGCCGCGGGACGGCGAGCCCCGCGATCCGCCCGGGGATCGCGCGTCGTCACCGAAGGACGATGCCGAGGACCCCGAGCGGCGCGCCCCCGAGCAGCCGAAGCGAGGGGCAGAGCCAGCCCCCAAGGACAACGAGCCGCGCGAGCGGCCCGGTGCTGCCCCGACGCAGATGACAGCCAAGGCGCCGGAGGCCTCGAGTCCTCAGCCGGGCGCTTCGCCGACGCAGGGCGCCCAAGAAAAGGCGCCGGAGAGACCCGGCCAGCCCCGGCCGGAGGCGGCCCCGCAGCTGCCCGCAGGGCGCCCCGTGGACCCGACGGCCATCACCACCGGGATGATCGCGCAGGCCGGCTCGCCCGCGGCCAGCGCGCAGGGCTCCGCGGCAGCCTCCGCGACCCCGAACCCGGGGACACTGTCGTCGCTCGATGACGGAAGCGACGAGGAGGACATCGAGAGCACCTCCGATCTGGTCGTGACCGCGCTCCCCGACGAGTACGTGCATGGCTCGATGGTGACGCTCGCCCTGGAGAACGTGCCACGCCCCCTCGTGAGCCCCAGGCCATCGCAAGACGGCATCGACAGCATCCTCGAACGCTGGAACTTCGACTATTTCGTCTCCTTCAAGGACGATCTCCCCACCGATGGGCTCACGAAACCGGGCGAGGACCCGGACATCGGCCGAGGGCCCTTCGAGAGCACCGTCGTCCCGGCCGGCCTTGGAGTGCCCGTCACCTTGCCGCCGGAGCTCGTCGAGCTGCGCGTCGTGCTCACCATCGCCCATGAGCTCTCTCATGCCAACCAGTACGACTCCTTCAAGCTCATCAACCTCGAAGGCAAAGAGGCCGATTTCAATCGCCTGCCACCGAGCAAGCGAGATCGGCATGAGACCGCGTTCGCGCAGCAGAAGGCGGCGCTCGAGGTGCTGGGCTACCAGTCAGAGCTCGTCAACCTGGAGCGCTTCAGGCAGACGCTCAATCAAGACGAAGCCCGTGCCTACCACGATGGGCTGCAGGCCATGGAGGACCAGGCGAGGACCCGGCGGGAAGAGCACTTCGAGCAGCTCACTCCGGAGCAGCAAGCGATGTTCATCGAGGATGGAATCCAGGCCGTCCTCGATGACATCCAGCGTGGCGTCGACGCGAAGTTCTTCGGTAACAATGCGCAGGACGCAGACGCGCAGGACTCGGGCAACGAGGACCAGAGCAGTGACGACGGCGACTCCGAGGACGACTTCGATGGCGACTCCGAGGAGGACTCCGAGGAGGACTCCGAGGGCGACTCCGAGGAGGACTCCGAGGGCGACTCCGAGGACGATTCCGAGGACGACTCCGATGACGATTCCGAGGACGACTCCGAGGACGACTCCGATGACGACTCCGATGACGACTCCGATGACGACTCCGAGGGGGACGGCAGGGGTGTCGAACAGCGGTCCGGGGCACCCATGGAGCTCGGGGTCGATCCGAGCGCCACGAACCAGGGTGCAACCGTCACCGGAAGCCCCGCTCCATGGGACACCGGCTCTTCCACCACCACCACCACCACCGACGGCGTCGCGACCCAGAGCACCCCCACGACCGATGCCAAGGCTTCGATCGACGCGACGCTCAGGGCGCTGAACGAGAAGAGCGCCCAGTGGTCTCATCCGGCCACCGACGACAACAAGCAAGAGGCCGCGGCGCTGCTCGGCGAGCTCATGCGCGCTCAGGGCGTGGATGAGTCGCTCATCGAGCGGCTCACGGAGCTCATCGAAAACCCCGACTCCCTCTCCCAGTCCCAGTTCGCCATCTGCGCGCTGAACGGCGTGCTCCACGCGCTGCTCACCTCCGATCTGGGCGGGTTCGCGCGCGTTGTCGCGGCCGAGTTCTCCGGCAAGCTCTTCGATCGCGAAGGCAAGCTGCGCGCCGACTTCTCGCTGCCCGCGCAGGGCGAAGACGGCGCTGCCACGAGCCCGAAGATCGCCGATCCCATCCAGCGTGTCCTCCGCGGAGAGATCCCGCTGGATCAGGCCCCGATCGGAAACAAGCTGCTCCAGAACGGCATCAAGAAGGCCGGGGCCAAGCGTGCTGACGTCGAGCGCAAGGGGGGCGCCTTCTCCGACAAGCACGTCCTCGATTACCTCCTCGCCCGCGGCATGGGCAAGATGCTCAGCAAGCTCGCCCCGGAGCAGTACAAGGCCGACGCCGAGAACACCGCCCAGGCCATCCCCGGCTACCTCGACAAGGCAGCCACGAGGCCCAAGGACGCCACCGGTCCGTCCAAGAAGCGCGGCGATCTGCTGCTGTCGGCCAACTCGCTGGTCACGCTCTTCAACGACATCCTTGGCGGCGACGCCCAGACCATGGTCGCCGGTGACGGCTACGACGTGAGCCGCATCAACGACGTGCTCTCGCGGCCCGACCAGGCCCCGTTCGCCCTGGCCACGGTCCTCGACGGCAAGGCGCTCGCCGAACGTGCGGCGGAGTTCGCGAAGGATCCAACGAAGTCCAGGCCGTTCGAGGACGCGGGCACGTTCGACGCGTCGAGCACGCACCAGGTCGTCATCAACGGCAAGATCACGGACAGCGGCACGCACTACACCGTGCCCATCTATTCCTGGGGGCAGACCTTCTCCATCGACGTGAAGAAGGAGGTCATGCCGGAGCTCTTCACCGTCGTTACCTACGGCTCGTTCAGCACGGCGCAAGGGCAGACGACGGCGCCCGCCGCGTCCGGCTCAGCCCAGGACCAGGCCGCGAGCGTCACCGGGATGCTGCCCGACGAGACCCCCGCGCCCGAGAGCGCGAGGAAGCGGACAGCCCAGCAGGCGCAGAGCGACGACGAGCAAGACGCCCCGGCGAGCTCCAAGAGAGCCAAGAATTCGGGGCAGCCCTCCTCTTCGTCTTCGTCGCAGAAGGCGCAACCGGCGCCGAGGAGCGGCACCGGCCTCCTGGCGCTCCGGCACATCGGCGCGCTCCAGGGCTTGATGCGCGACATGTCGAATACGACCCCTGAAGCGCAGACGATGCGGGGGATCCCGGGCGGAGGGGCGTTCACCAGCAAGCGCGGCGAAGACGGCGAGCTGCGCGCCGATCTGAGCCCGGACGAGCTTACCACCCTTCGCCAGAAGGTCGACGACTTCTCCCGCGTCGCTCAGGACCTGCTCACACGTACCCAGGACCTGCCCCAGCAGAATCTGACCCTCTACAGGGTCATCAACGATCTCGACACCAGCTCGCTGAGCGAGGGCGGCACGATCGACGAGATCCTCCCGAGCTCGACCTCATGGACCTCCGATCTGGCCCTGGATCAATGGGTCAAGGACGGCGGGCTCGTGATGAAGATCAACACCACGAGCCATTACCCGACGGTCATGTTCTCCTACCCCGACCAGCGCCGGGCCAAAGAGCCGATCGCCTACAATCAGGACCAGAAAGAGGTCCTCCTGGTGCCCTCGCGCATGACCGTCACCAAGGTCACCCCGCGGGAGCACGACGGCAAGCGGTTCGTCGAGGTCGAGGTGACACCCACACAGCTCCCGCCGCGCGAGCTCGACGCCGTGTTCGAGAGAGCGTCCCAGCGCATCGAGGAGAAGCAGAACGCCAAGCCGAAGGAGAAGCACTTCGAGATCGAAGAACAATCGGCCATCACCGAGCAATTCGGCGATACCGTGGCCGACGAGATCTTTGGCTACGTCGACAAGCTCCCCGACCGCAGCGAGCGGGAGATCGTGGTTCGCGACAAGGACGGCACCCGCTGGCGGATCGCCTCCGCGGACAGCATGTTCGGTATCGACCTGGAGGAGAAGAAGGCGCCGCCGGGGCGCGCCGTCGACCCCACCGCCATCACCACCGGGATGCAGGCGCCAGCGCCCGCCACGTCCGGTTCAGCCCAGGACCAGGCCGCGAGCACCACCGGAATGCCGCCCGATGAGACCCCCGCGCCCGCCAGCGCGAGGAAGCGGACAGCCGCGCAGGCGCAGAGCGACGACGAGCAAGACGCCCCGGCGAGCTCCAAGAGAGCGAGGAATGCGGGGGAGCCATCCTCTTCGTCTTCGTCACAGCAGGCGCTGCCCGCGCCGGGCAGGGCCCTGGCGTCCCGGCACATGGACGCGCTCCATGGCCTGATGCGCGACATGTCCAACACCAGCCCCCAAGCGCAGACGATGCGGGGGATCCCCGGAGGCGGCGCGTTTACAAGCAAGCGCGGCACCGACGGCGAGCTGAGCACCGATCTGCGCCCGGACGAGCTTACCACCCTTCGCCAGAAGGTCGACGACTTCTCCAGCGTCGCTCAGCGCCTGCTCACTCGTACCCAGGACCTGCCTCAAGAGGATCTGACCTTCTACAGGGTCATCAACGGTCTCAACACCAGCTCGCTGGTCGAGGGCGGCACGCTCGACGAGCTCCTCCCGAGCTCGACCTCATGGACCTCCGACCTGGCCCTGAATCAATGGGTCCAGGACGGCGGGCTCGTGATGAAGATCAACACCACGAGCAAATACCCGACCGTCATGTTCTCCTACCCCGACGCGCAGCGGCCCGGGGACGCGATCGCCTACAATCAGGCCCAGAAGGAGGTCCTCCTGGTGCCCTCGCGCATGACCATCACCAAGGTCACCCGGCGGGAGCACAACGGCAAGAACCTCCTCGAGGTCGAGGTGACGCCGAGAGAGCTTGAGTCGAGCGAGCTCGACGACGTGTTCCAGAGAGCGTCCCAGCGCATCGAGGAGAGGCTGAACGCGAAGCCGAAAGAGGTGTCCTTCGAGGTCGACCAACGACCGGAGATCGTCGAGCAATTCGGAGAAATTATAGCCGACGAGATCCTGGGTTACGTCGGCAAGCTCCCCGACCCAAGCGAGCGGGAGATCGTGGTTCGCGACAAGGACGGTACCCCCTGGCGGATCGTCGACGCGGACGAGCGGTTCGGTATCGACCTTCAGGAGAAGAAGACGACGCCCGCTGACGCCGCCGGGAGCAGCGCCGAGGCGGTAACCGGGGCCCTGGCGCACAACCCGGTCCACGCGGACGCCCAGGTCGACGGCGCCTCCACGGACCATGCAGGCGCGCTGGCGAACGTCACCGGAATGGCGCCCATCCAGGACCCCGCGCCCGCCAGCGCGAGGAAGCGGACAGCCGCGCAGGCGCAGAGCGACGACGAGCAAGACGCCCCGGCGAGCTCCAAGAGAGCGAGGAATGCGGGGGAGCCATCCTCTTCCTCTTCTTCGTCGCAGCAGGCGCCGCCCGCGCCGGGGAGGGCCCTGGCGTCCCGGCACATGGACGCGCTCCATGGCTTGATGCGCGACATGTCCAACACCAGCCCTCAAGCGCAGACGATGCGCGGGATCCCCGGAGGCGGCGCGTTCACCAGCAAGCGCGGCACCGACGGCGAGCTGAGCACCGATCTGCGCCCGGACGAGCTTACCACCCTTCGCCAGAAGGTCGACGACTTCTCCAGCGTCGCTCAGCGCCTGCTCACTCGTACCCAGGACCTGCCTCAAGAGGATCTGACCTTCTACAGGGTCATCAACGATCTCGACACCAGCTCGCTGGTCGAGGGCGGCACGCTCGACGAGCTCCTCCCGAGCTCGACCTCATGGACCTCCGATCTGGCCCTGAATCAATGGGTCCAGGACGGCGGGCTCCTGATGAAGATCAACACCACGAGCAAATACCCGACCGTCATGTTCTCCTACCCCGACGCGCAGCGGGACGGAGAGCCGATCGCCTACAACCAGGCCCAGAAAGAGGTCCTCCTGGTGCCCTCGCGCATGACCATCACCAAGGTCACCCCGCGGGAGCACAACGGCAAGAACTTCCTCGAGGTCGAGGTAACGCCGAGAGAGCTCGAGTCCGACGAGCTCGACGACGTGTTCGAAAGAGCGTCCCAGCGCATCGAGGAGAGGCTGAACGCAAAGCCGAAAGAGGTGTCCTTCGAGGTCGACCAACGACCGGAGATCGTCGAGCAATTCGGCGAAACCGTGGCCGACGAGATCCTTGGTTACGTCGGCAATCTCCCCGACCCCAGCAAGGGGGAGATCGTGGTTCGCGACAAGGACGGCACCCCCTGGCGGATCGTCTCCGCGGACAAGCGGTTCGGTATCGACCTTCAGGAGAAGAAGGCGACGCCCGCTGACGTCGCCGAGAGCAGCGCCGAGGCGGTGACCGGAGCCTCGCCCGGGCGCCCAGCGACAGAGCTCGGCAGGCAGGCGACAGGCCAGACGCCGAACGGTCCCGCTCCAGGTGAACCCCGCGCTTCCACCACCAAAGACGGCCTCGCCGCGACCCAGAGCCCGCCGGCGGCCGGCGGCAACGCCTCGATCGACGCGACGATCAAGGCGTTGAACGAGAAGAGCGCCCAGTGGTCTCATCCAGCCACGGGCGCAAACAAGCAGGAGGCCAAGAGGCTCCTTGGCGACCTCATGCGCTCTCAGGGCGTGGATGAGGCGCTCGTCGAGCGGCTCGCGGAGCTCATCGACGACCCGAGCTCCCTCTCCCAGTCCCAGTTCGCCATCTGCGCGCTGAACAGCGCCCTCCACACGCTGCTCACCTCCGACCTGGGCGGGTTCGCGCGCGTGGTCGCGGCCGAGTTCACGGGCAAGCTCTTCGATCGCCAGGGGGGCCTGCTCGCGGACTTCTCGCTGCCCGCGCAGGGCGAAAACGGCGCCGCCGTCAGCGCGCAGGTCGCCGATCCCATCCACCGTGTCCTCCGGGGCGAGCTCCCGGCGCAGAACGCCGGGTTCGGCAACAAGCTGCTCCTCAACGGAATCAAGAAGGCGAAGGCCGGATCCGCCGACCGCGAGCGCAAAGGCAACGCCTTCTCCGACGAGCACATCCTCGATTACCTCCTCGCCCGGGGCATGGGCAAGATGCTCGGCAAGCTCGCCCCGGAGCAATACAAGGACGATGCCGAGAATGCCGCCGGCGCCATCCCCGGTTACCTCGACAAGACGACGCCGAGGCCCAAGGACGCCACCGGTCCGTCCAAGAAGCACGGCGATCTGCTGCTGTCACCCAATTCGCTGGTGACGCTCTTCAACAAGATACTCGGCGGCGACGCCAAGACCATGGTCGCCGGGACCGGCTACGACGTGGGCCGCATCAATGACGCCCTCGCGAGGCCCGACCAGGGGCCGTTTGCCCTGGCCACCATCCTCGACGGCAAGGCGCTCGCCGAGCGTGCCAAGGAGTTCGCGAAGGACCCAACGAAGCCCAGGCCGTTCGAGGATGCGCGCGCGATCGACACGTCGAGCACGCACCAGGTCGTCATCAACGGCAAGATCACCGAGGACGGCGATCATTATGTCGTGCCCCTTCACACCTGGCAGCAGAGCTTCTCCATCAAGGTGAAGAAGGACGTCTTGCCGTCGCTCTTGCCGGTCTTCACGTATGGGACCTATCTCCCATCGCAAGCGCCGGCCGCGAACGACCCCGCCCAGAGCCAGGCGCCGGTGCCCGACGCTTCCGGTACAGCCCAGGACCCGGCCGCGAACGTCGCCGGAATGCTGCCCGATGCGACCCCCACGCCCTCCAGCGCGAGGAAGCGGACAGCCGCGCAGGCGCAGAGCGACGACGAGCAAGACGCCCCGGCGAGCTCCAAGAGAGCGAAAAATGCGGGGGAGCCATCCTCTTCGTCCTCGTCGCAGCCGGCGCCGCCCGCGCCGGGGAGGGCCCTGGCGTCGCGGCACATGGACGCGCTCCATGGCCTGATGCGCGACATGTCCAACACCAGCTCTGAAGCCCAGACGATGCGGGGCATCCCCGGAGGCGGCGCGTTTACCAGCAAGCGCGGCACGGACGGCAAGCTGAGCACCGATCTGCGCCCGGACGAGCTTACCACCCTTCGCCAGAAGGTCGACGACTTCTCCAGCGTCGCTCAGCGCCTGCTCACACGTACACAGGACCTGCCTCAAGAGGATCTGACCTTCTACAGGGTCATCAACGGTCTCAACACCAGCTCGCTGGTCGAGGGCGGCACGATCGACGAGCTCCTCCCAAGCTCGACCTCATGGACCTCCGACCTGGCCCTGAATCAATGGGTCCAGGACGGCGGGCTCGTGATGAAGATCAACACCACGAGCAAATACCCGACCGTCATGTTCTCCTACCCCGACGCGCAGCGGCCCGGGGACGCGATCGCCTACAATCAGGCCCAGAAGGAGGTCCTCCTCGTGCCCTCGCGCATGACCATCACCAAGGTCACCCGGCGGGAGCACAACGGCAAGGACTTCCTCGAGGTCGAGGTGACGCCGAGAGAGCTTGAGTCGAGCGAGCTCGACGACGTGTTCCAGAGAGCGTCCCAGGGCATCGAGGAGAGGCTGAACGCGAAGCCGCAGGTGAAGAGCTTCGACGCCGATGATCGAGCGGCCATCGCCAAGCAATTCGGCGATACCGTGGCTGGCGAGATCCTTCGTCACGTCGACAAGCTCCCCGACCGCAGCGAGCGGGAGATCGTGGTTCGCGACAAGGACGGCACCCCCTGGCGGATCGCCTCCGCGGACAGCAGGTTCGGTATCGACCTGGAGGAGAAGAAGGCGACGCCCGCGGGGCGCCCCGTGGACCCCGCGGCCATCACCACGGGGATGCAGGCGCCAGCGCCCGCCGCGTCCGGTTCAGCCCAGGACCAGACCGCGAGCGCCACCGGAATGCCGCCCCATGAGACCCCCGCGCCCTCCAGCGCGAGGAAGCGGACAGCCGCGCAGGCGCAGAGCGAAGACGAGCAAGACGCCCCGGCGAGCTCCAAGAGAGCGAAGCCTGCGGGGCAGCCCTCCTCGTCGTCGCAGGCGGCTCAGCCCGCGCCCGAGAGGAGCGGCGCCGGCCTCCTGGCGTCCCGGCACATCGACGCGCTCCAGGGCTTGATGCGCGACATGTCGAATACGACCCCGAAAGCGCAGACGATGCGCGGGATCCCCGGCGGAGGGGCGTTCACCAGCAAGCGCGGCACGGACGGCCAGCTGAGCGCCGATCTGCGCCTGGACGAGCTTACCACCCTTCGCCAGAAGATCGGCGACTTCTCCCGCGTCGCTCAGGACCTGCTCACAGCGACCCAGGACCTGCCCCGAGAGGATCTGACCCTCTACAGGGTCATCAACGATCTCGACACCAGCGCGTTGAGCGAGGGCGGCACGATCGACGAGTTCCTCCCGAGCTCGACCTCGTGGACCCCCGATCTGGCCCTGGATCAATGGGTCAGGGACGGCGGGCTCGTCATGAAGATCAACACCACGAGCCATTACCCGACGGTCATGTTCTCCTACCCCGACCAGCAGCGGGACGGAGAGCCGATCGCCTACAACCAGGACCAGAAAGAGGTCCTCCTGGTGCCTTCGCGCATGACCATCACCAGGGTCACCGACCGGGAGCACAACGGCAAGCGCTTCCGCGAGGTCGAGGTGACGCCCACACAGCTCCCGCCGCGCGAGCTCGACGCCGTGTTCGAAAGAGCCTCCGAGCGCATCAAGGAGAAGCAGAACACCAAGCCGAAGGAGAAGCACTTCGAGCTCGACGAACAACCGGACATCGCCGCGCAATTCGGCGATACCGTGACCGACGAGATCCTTCGTCACGTCGACAAGCTCCCCGACCCCAGCGAGCGGGAGATCGTGGTTCGCGACAAGGACGGTACCCGCTGGCGGATCGTCTCCGCGGACAGCATGTTCGGTATCGACCTTCAGGAGAAGAAGGCGACGCCGGCGGACGTACCGACAGGGTACAATCCAGCTCTGGACGGCGAGGACGATGCGGGCGACCTGCAGCCCCCCGCGCCCTCCAGCGCGAGGAAGCGGACAGCCGCGCAGGCGCACAGCGACGACGAGCAAGACGCCCCTGCGAGCTCCAAGAGAGCCAAGAATTCGGGGCCGTCCTTGTCTTCGTCGCAGGCGGCTCAGTCCCCGCCCGAGAGGAGCGGCACCGGCCTCCTGGCGTCCCGGCACATCAAGGCGCTCCACGACTTGATGCAGATGTCGGACACGAGCCCTGAAGGGCTGACGATGCGCGGGATCACCGGCGGAGGGGCGTTCACGAGCAAGCGCGGCGAAGACGGCGAGCTGCGCGCCGACCTGCGGCTGGACGAGCTTACCACCCTTCGCCCAAAGGTCGACGACTTCTCCCGCGTTGCGCAGGACCTGCTCACAAGGACCCAGGACCTGCCCCGAGAGGATCTGACCCTCTACAGGGTCATCAACGATCTCGACACCAGCTCGTTGAGCGAGGGCGGCACGATCGACGAGATCCTCCCGAGCTCGACGTCATGGACCTCCGAGCTCGCCTTGGATCAATGGGTCAAGGACGGCGGGCTCGTGATGAAGATCAAGACCACGAGCCATTACCCGACGGTGATGTTCTCCTACCCCGACCAGCAGCGGGAGGAGGACCCGATCGCCTACAATCAGGCGCAGAAAGAGGTCCTCCTGGTGCCTTCGCGCATGATCATCACCAGGGTCACCGACCGGGAGCACAAGGGCAAGCGCTTCCGCGAGATCGAGGTGACGCCCACACGGCTCCCGAAGCACGAGCTCGACGCCGCGTTCGAGAGAGCCTCCGAGCGCATCAAGGAGAAGCAGAACTCCAAGCCGAAAGAGGTGTCCTTCGAGGTCGACCAACGACCGAAGATCGTCGAGCAATTCGGCGAAACCGCGGCCGACGAGATCCTTGGTCACGTCGACAATCTCCCCTACTCCGAGGAGATCGTGGTTCGCGACAAGGCGGGTACCCCGTGGCGGATCGTCTCCGCGGACAGCGGGTTCGGTATCGACCTCCAGGAGAAGAAGGCGGACGCCGCCGCGGGCAGCGCCGATACGGTGACCGGGGCCCCGGGGCCCAGCTGGACCGACGCGCCCCCCCAGGTCGACAGCGCCGCCACCACCAAGCAGCTCGGAGGCGCTCCGAGCACGGCGAATCAGGGTGCCGCTCTCACCGGAGGCGCAGCTCCAGGCAAAACCGCCGCTTCCGCGGCCGCCGACGGCCTCGCCGCGACAGGCAGCACCCCCGCGACCGACGGCAAGACGTCGATCGACGCGCAGCTCAAGGCGCTGAACGAGAAGAGCGCTCAATGGTCCCATCCGGCCACCGACGACAACAAGCAGGAGGCCGCGGCGCTGCTCGGCGAGCTCATGCGAGCTCAGGGCGTGGATGAGTCGCTCATCGAGCGGCTCGCGGAGCTCATTGAAAACCCCGGCTCCCTCTCCCAGTCCCAGTTCGCCATCTGCGCGCTGAACGGCGTGCTCCACGCGCTGCTCACCTCCGATCTGGGCGGGTTCGCGCGCGTGGTCGCGGCCGAGTTCTCGGGCAAGCTCTTCGATCGCAAAGGCAAGCTGCGCGCCGACTTCTCGCTGCCTGCGCAGGGCGAAGACGGCGCTGCCACGAGCCCGAAGATCGCCGATCCCATCCAGCGTGTCCTCCGCGGAGAGATCCCGCTGGATCAGGCCCCGATCGGAAACAAGCTGCTCCAGAACGGCATCAAGAAGGCCGGGGCCAAGCGCGCTGACGTCGAGCGCAAGGGGGGCGCCTTCTCCGACAAGCACGTCCTCGATTACCTCCTCGCCCGGGGCATGGGCAAGATGCTCAGCAAGCTCGCCCCGGAGCAATACAAGGCCGACGCCGAGAACACCGCCAGCGCCATCCCCGGCTACCTCGACAAGGCAGCCACGAGGCCCAAGGACGCCACCGGTCCGTCCAAGAAGCGCGGCGATCTGCTGCTGTCGGCCAACTCGCTGGTGACGCTCTTCAACGACATCCTGGGCGGCGACGCCCAGACCATGGTCGCCGGTGCCGGCTACGACGTGGGCCGCATCAACGACGTGCTCTCGCGACCCGACCAGGCCCCGTTCGCCCTGGCCACGGTCCTCGATGGCAAGGCGCTCGCCGAACGTGCGAAGGAGTTCGCGAAGGATCCAACGAAGTCCAGGCCGTTCGAGGACGCGGGCACGTTCGACGCGTCGAGCACGCACCAGGTCGTCATCAACGGCATGATCACGGACAGCGGCACGCACTACACCGTGCCCATCTATTCCTGGGGGCAGACCTTCTCCATCGACGTGAAGAAGGAGGTCATGCCGGAGCTCTTCACCGTCGTTACCTACGGCTCGTTCACCACGGCGCCAGGGCAGACGACGGCGCCCGCCGCGTCCGGTTCAGCCCAGGATCAGGCCGCGAGCGTCACCGGAATGCTGCCCGACGAGACCCCCGCGCCCGAGAGCGCGAGGAAGCGGACAGCCCAGCAGGCGCAGAGCGACGACGAGCAAGACGCCCCGGCGAGCTCCAAGAGAGCCAAGAATGCGGGGCAGCCCTCCTCTTCGTCTTCGTCGCAGCCCGCGCCCGAGAGGAGCGGCGCCGGCCTGCTGGCGTCCCGGCACATCGACGCGCTCCACGACCTGATGCGCAACATGTCGAATACGACCCCGGAAGCGCAGACGATGCGGGGGATCCCCGGCGGAGGGGCGTTCACCAGCAAGCGCGGCGAAGACGGCGAGCTGAGCTCCGACCTGCGGCCGGACGAGCTTACCACCCTTCGCCAGAAGATCGGCGACTTCTCCCGCGTCGCTCAAGGCCTGCTCACAGCGACCCAGGATCTGAAGGAAGAGGACATCACCCTCTACAGGGTCATCAACGGTCTCGACACCAGCGCGTTGAGCGAGGGCGGCACGCTCGACGAGATCCTCCCGAGCTCGACCTCATGGACCCCCGATCTGGCCTTGAATCAATGGGTCAAGGACGGCGGGCTCGTCATGAAGATCAACACCACGAGCCACTACCCGACGGTCATGTTCGCCTACCCCGACCAGCAGCGGGACGGGGACCCGATCGCCTACAATCAGGCGCAGAAAGAGGTCCTCCTGGTGCCTTCGCGCATGCGCATCACCAGGGTCACCGACCGCGAGCACGACGGCAAGCGCTTCCGCGAGGTCGAGGTGACGCCCACAGTGCTTCCGCCGCGCGAGCTCGACGCCGTGTTCGAAAGAGCGTCCCAGCGCATCAAGGAGAAGCTCTACGCGAAGCCGAAAGAGGTGTCCTTCCAGGTCGACCAACGACCGAAAATCGTCGATCAATTCGGCGAAGCCGCGGCCGACGAGATCCTCGGTCACGTCGACAATCTCCCCTACTCCGAGGAGATCGTGGTTCGCGACAAGGCGGGTACCCGCTGGCGGATCGTCTCCGCGGACAGCGGGTTCGGTATCGACCTCCAGGAGAAGAAGGCTACGCCGGCAGACGCCGCTGGCAGCGCCGACACGGCGACGGCGGGGACCGGCACGCCGCCTGCCGCGAGCGCAGCGAGCCCGAGCGCCATCACCACCGGCTTCAACCCCGCCGCGAGCGCCTCACGGAATGCCCCGGAGGACATGCTGGCAGGGTACAACGCCTCGAGCAGCGGCGATCATGCAGCGGCCCCGCCGCCGCAGACCGACGAGATCGAGGGAGAGCCGGAGAAGACCGCCAACCCCATCTCCAGCGCCGGCGGCCTCAAGCAGGACAAGATCGGCGACGAGACGACCAAGAACGCGCGCACCGTCGAGGATCTGATCCGCACGATCGAGGAGCAGAGCAGCACATGGCCGCGCCCGGCGGACGGCGAGCACAGGGAGGAGGCCGCCCAGCTCCTGAGCCAGCTGCTCCATGCGCAGGGCGTGAGGAGCTCCGTCGTCGAACGATTGAGCACGCTCATCAAGGACCCTGCCTCGCTGTCGCAATCGGCCTTCACCAACTGCGCGCTGCACAGCGTCCTTTACACGACGCTCAAGAACGACCTCGCCTCGGCATCGCACCTGGTCGTCGCGCTCTTCACCGGCAGGCCGCTCGGCCGGCTCGCGGGCGCGCCCGGCGCCGGCACCTTCGGACAGCAAGGCTCGCGCTCTCGGGCGCTCAGCGACGGCCTGGAGCTCCTCCTGAGCCAGATGAAGGGAGACGTCCTGCCAGCGCACGGGCCGACGCCGAACAGACCGCTCCTCAACGGCCTCAAGACCGCCAGGGCCAAGCGCGACCGCCTGAAGGGGCAAGGCGCAGCCACCCAGGAGCTCGACGGCCACCTCCTCGACCACCTGCTCGCCCGCGGGCTCGTCGAGCTGCTCGGGGAGACGGCCGTCGCGGCGCTCGAGAAGCAGACCGACGGCGCCAAGGAGCCCGGCGTCGCCGCGGCGCAAGGCGATCTGCTGGTCTCGGCGAGATCGACCGCGGCCCTCATGAACGATGCGCTCGGGGCGAACGCGAAGCTCATGACCACCGACTCCCCCGGGGGCTACGACGTCGCGCGCATCAACGAGGCCCTCGGGAAGACCGACCAGGCGGGGTTCGCGCTCGCGACCGTGATGAACGGCAAGGCGCTGTGGGAGCAAGCGGCGAAGCACGAGGCCAGCGCCTCGGCGCCCCGGGATCCCGAGACGATCCCGCGGCTCGCCGAGGTTGATACCTCGAGCCCCCACCTGGTCGCGATCGACGGGCCGATCACGATCCACGGCGATTCCTTCATCGTGCCGATCCAGTCCTGGGGGCGAGCGTTCCCCGTGCGGGTGGCCACGCAGGACATGCCGAAGCTCTTCGCGGCGTTCGCCTATGGCACGTATCCCCCGGCGCGAACACCGCAGACGGGCGCCTCCGCCGAGGTGATTTCGCAGGCCCCGGGCGGCGCGGATGACGCGTTGACCGGCATGGCCCCCCGCGTGCAGGACTTCGACAGCCGGGCGGACTGGCGCCGCTTCAACGAGGGTGTGCGCCCCTGGCTCGGCGAGATCCACCGCATCCGGCAGCCCCACGATCTGCGCGGGGCCATCGACGTGCTCTCCCCCGAGGCCGCGAGGCTCTTGCTCCGGCTCTACGACGACCATCCACAGACAGCGCGCGTCGAGCTGCGCCGGCTCGGCCGCTTCCGCATGAACGACACGCGCAGGCTGAACGAGGTGCTGGAGAGGCTCTCGGAATCCGAGCCGTCCGATACCGAGCTGATGGAGGTCGAGCTCCTGTCCGAGCTCGAGGCGGTCGAGCAGGTCCGGAGCGAGGGCGAGGCGTCCGACGCTGGATCGCTCGACCTGGATCGGCTCCACGGCCTCCATGACCAGCTCGACGCGTGGGAGAGCGCGCAGGACGAGTTCGACCAGTGGGCGCGCGCGCAGCTCGACGGCGATCCGTCAGAGCCCGAGGACGCCGTGCCCGGACGATCGGAGTCCGGGGACGCCGACGCGGAGATGTCCGAGCCGGCGCGGCTGGCGCGCGCCAACGTCCAGGGGATGGACCAGCTCCACCATGCGGGCAAGGTCCACTACTCGTTCAACGTGCCGAGCGCGCGCCTGAACGCGCTCACGGCGGTCGCGCGGAACGCCGGCGTCCAGGAGGAGCTCGCGGACGCCCGGACCGGCTTCCTCAACCCGGACCATTTCGAGAAGCAGAGCAGCTTCACCTGGCGCCTGAAGCCCGGCGTGAGCGCGAGCAAGGCGCTGCGGGAGTTCTTCGACCCCGAGGAGCACCTCACCATCGCCGAGTGCGGGACGACGATGCAGGCGATCAATTACCGCACCCTCCTGCGCGCGGTCGGAGACGAGGACTTCGACAGGAGGTTCGGCGGCGAGGGCTCCAGCGTCCCGAGCGAGGACCGCCTGATGCTGCAGCGCGACTTCAGCGCCCAGAACCCCCTGCAGCGCTTCTTCGCGCCCGAGGCCGCGACGCTGGATGACGAGGAGCGGGCGGAGATGACCGGCGACGGCGAGGCGGACATGCGCAACGCGCCGGGCTCCCGCCCCGCGAAGCGCGGCGGCTGGTACTACATCAAGAACCACGAGCTCTATGTCAGGCGCCACCCGGAGGGCTTCTGGAGCGGAGAGAACGCGATGTACCTGGGGCGCCGCGGCGGGTCCGGCGAGCAGATGTTCAGCGGGTTCGGCGTGCCCCCGACGACCGAGGAGCAGCTTGCAGAATCCCTGGCCAGCGAGTTCAACCACGCGCCGACCGCGACCGAGGTCGAGAAGATCCTCGGCTCACGCCGCGACCTGAGCCTGGCGCTGCCGACGCTGGGAGATCTCGATTCGATCGCCGCCATGCCGCTGACCCCTGCGAGCATGGACCACATCGCCAGGCTGCACGATCACCCCGACATCGGCGCAGCGCCCAGGCAAGCCGGCGAGCGCGGACCCGAGGACGTGGCGCGCCGCCTGTTCAGGGAGACGCTCGAAGGCCAGCCGCTCCAGCAGCCGCTTTCGCCCTCGGATCTCGTCGCCACCCTCAACCTGTCGGAGCTCGACGGGAGGGCTTTCCAGTCGTGGGACCCCGGTCCGGCGGAGAGATCGCTCGGGACGTGGGGAGTGCGCGCGGTGCCCAGCGCGGCGGACGCGGCCGCCTCGCACGGCGCGCAGGCCGGGAGCCCAGGGCCGTCGCGCGCCGTGCTGCGCTGGACGCGGCCGTCTTCCAGCAGGCACGCGGGGCAGCACACAACGCCTTATACGCTCGTCTTCGACGGCTACTGCAAGCGGTTCAATTTCACCTTCACGCCGGCGTTGATGAACCTCTTCCTCGAGCTCAATCGCGACAGGATGACGCCCGTCAACCCGCGCGAGCGGACGGTCCGCAAGACGACGAAGATCCAGGTCGACGAGGGCGTGGAGTTCATCTTCCCGCTGCCCAGCGAGGTGAACAAGCTCGCGAAGGTCCCCGGCGGCTTCCAGAGCATCGGCGGCAAGGTCCTGTCGGCCGAGCAGATCCGGAGAGAGTTCGGCCGAGAAGAGCTCTTCTCGGGTCCGCCGTCCCCGGTGAGCCCTGGCGCGGAGGGGCCCACGGCTGAAGGCACGAACCCGGCGGACGTGGGCGCAGGGTACCGGCCCCAGGACGCCGCGAGCGGCAGGAGCGACGGCCCGCAGACCGCGACCACCGCTCCCACGATGAGCGGCGAGGGCTCGCGGGAAGACGGCACGATCCGCGAGGCGCCGGACACGCAAGCGACCGGCGCGCCGGCTGCTCTCGACGCGGGGACCATCCCCGCGCCGATCGACGCCCTGGTGAAGACGCTCGTGGCGAAGAGCGGCGCGTGGTCGTCTCCGCGCACGCAGGCGGACAAGCAGGAGGCCATCGCGCTCGTGACCGAGCTCCTGCAACAGCTCGGCATGGACGCCCGGGTCGTCGACAGGGCGGGCGAGCAGGGCAAGGACACGCCTGATTCCGAGCACTCCGCCTGCACGTGCGTCCGTTAGGCCAGCGCCCGCGTCAGCCGCCCTCCGCGGGCGCGCTCCGCCTGCCTCCTCGCCAGGGCGCGGCTCGGCCGCTTCAGGCGAGCGCGATCCTCATCGGATGAGCAGCGCTCCCGGCGCCGAGCGGCTAAGCTCGGGCCGCGTCTGCCCATGAAGTTCGTCCACGCCGCCGACCTCCACATCGACAGCCCCCTCCGCGGGCTCGACCGTTACCCGGGCGCCCCCGTCGAGCAGATCCGCGGGGCGACCCGCCGCGCGCTCGAGAACCTCGTGGACCTCTGCCTCGCCGAGGAGGTCGATCTCCTGCTCCTCGCGGGTGACATCTATGACGGCGACTGGAAGGACTACAGCACGGGCCTGTTCTTCGCCGCGCAGCTCTCCCGCCTGCGCGCCGCCCGGGTGGACGTCGTGCTCCTCTATGGCAATCACGACGCCGAGAGCAACATCACGCGTCACCTGGAGCTCCCCGAGAACGCCCGGCGGCTCGATCCCCGCCGCCCGGAATCCATCGTCTTCGATCGGCTCGGGGTCGCCGTCCACGGACAGAGCTTCGCGACCAAGGCCGTCACCGACGATCTCGCCGCAGGTTATCCGGACGCGCGGGCGGGCCTCTTCAACATCGGCATGCTCCACACCTGCCTGGGCGGCCGCGAGGGCCACGACAACTACGCTCCTTGCAGCCTGAACACCCTCGTCGGGAAGCGATACGATTACTGGGCGCTCGGCCACGTGCACACCCGGGAGGTGCTCTCGCGCGATCCGTACATCGCGTTCCCCGGCAACCTCCAGGGCCGCCACGCCCGCGAGACCGGCGAGAAGGGCGCCCTCCTCGTCGCGGTGGACGACGGCCGCATCACCTCGGTCGAGCACCGCCCCCTCGACGTCGTGCGCTGGAGCGCCTGCGAGGTCGATCTCTCCCCGGCCGCGAGCGCGGACGACATCGTGGATCTGACGCGGGAGGAGCTCGAGCGGCGCCTCGCCGAGGCGGACGGGCGCACGCTGGCCGCGCGGGTCTTCCTGTGCGGCGCGACGAAGGCGCACGCCGCGCTCCGCGCCGATTTCGAGCGCTGGACGGGGCAGATCCGCGCGATCGCCAACGATCTCGGCGGCGCGCTCTGGATCGAGCGCGTGCTCTCCCGGACGATCTCGCCGCTCCAGGTGGGCGCGCTCGAGGAGCGGGACGACGCGATCGGCCAGCTCACGCGGTCGCTGCGCGCGCTGCGCGACGACGAGGCGGGCCTGTCCTCGCTGCTGCGCGAGTTCGCGAGCCTCAGGAGCAAGCTGCCCGTCGAGGCGCGCGAGGGGGACGACGCGATCCGCCTCGACGACCCGGCGTTCCTGCGCGAGGCGCTCGACGACGTGGAGCACACGCTGATCTCGCGGCTGCTCGGCGCGAGCGACGCGCCCTGAAGGTCGGGCGCGGCCCGCTCGAGCTCCGACGCCGCGGCTCGACGGTCGACGGCGCGCAGCCCTCCGGCCGCGGCTTGACGGCGCGCGGTTCTCCACCATGCACACCTCGCGATCCGGCGTGACGCGAGATCACCTCGAACGTCCGGACGCCATGAAACGGGGGAATCATGGTCGACCAGGACGCTTTTCCGGAGCTGTTCCATCCGAGCAGCCGCGCCGAGCCGCACGCGATCTACGCGCGCATGCGGGCCGCGGGGCGCATGCATCGCCTCATTCACCCCCGCCTCGACGTGCCCATCTGGGTGGCCGTGCGTTACGACGACTGCGTGGACCTCCTCAAGGATCCGCGCCTGTTCCGCGACTTCCGCAAGCTCCCCGACGAGGTGCGCCGGCGTTATTTCCCGCTCAGCGACCGCACGACCTTCATGGATCAGCACATGCTCGACGCCGATCCGCCGGATCACACGCGGCTCAGGGCCATCGTCCAGCGGGCGTTCTCGCCGCGGATGATGGAAGGGCTGCGCCCGCGCATCCAGGAGATCGCGGACGGGCTCATCGACGCGGTGAAAGGCCGGCGCCGGATGGAGCTCGTGGCAGACTTCGCGTTTCCGCTCCCCACCGCGGTGATCGCCGAGCTGCTCGGCCTCCCCGTCGAGGATCGCGGCCGGTTCCGCCGGTGGACCAAGATCCTCCTCGCGCCAGCGAAAGATCGCGAGTTCGTGGAGCGCGCCCAGCCCGTGGTGGAGGAGTTCGCGGCGTACTTCCGGGCGCTCGCCGACGCGCGCCGGAAGGCCCCGCGCGACGACCTGATCAGCGGCCTCCTGCTCGCCGAGGAGCAGGAGCACAAGCTGAGCCCGGCGGAGCTCTCGAGCATGGTGTTCCTGCTGCTCGTCGCGGGCCACGAGACCACCGTGCACCTCATCGCGAGCGGCATGTTCCTCCTGCTCTCGCACCCCGCGGAGCGGCGCCGGCTCGACGAGGACCCCGGGCTCGTCGGCTCCGCGGTGGAGGAGGTGCTGCGCTGCGAGGGGCCGGCGGAGCTCTCGATGATCCGCTGGTCGCTCGAGGACATCGAGCTGTTCGGCGCCCGCGTGCCGGCGGGAGAAGGGGTCGCGGCGGGGCTCATGGCCGCGAACCGGGATCCAAAGCACTTTCCGGATCCGGATCGCTTCGATATCGGCCGCTCGCCGAACCGGCACATCGGCTTCGGGGGCGGCATCCACTTCTGCCTCGGCGCGATGCTCGCGCGGATCGAGGCGGCGATCGCCTTCTCGACGCTCCTCCGGAGGCTGCCGCGCATCGAGCTCGCCGTCCCGCCCCGCGACATCGTATGGAGCGAATGGCCCACGATCCGCGGCCCGGCGGCGGTGCCTGTGGCGTTCTGAGCGGGCGAGCGCTCAGCCCCCCGAGGGGGCCGTCCTGGCGTAGGCGCGCAGCACCTCCGCCACGCTCCACGCCTGGGCGACGCACCCGCGGGGCGTGAACGGCGGCTCGGCGTCGAAGATCTCGCTGATCGAGCCGGCGCAGGCCTCGTCGAGGTGCGGCGCGAAGCCCTCGAGCAGGCGCCGCGCCCCGGCGAGATCGGTGGGATACACCTTCAGCCAGGCGTCGATGAACGGGCCCATGAGCCACCCCCACACGGTGCCCTGGTGATAGGCCATGTCCCGCGCGCGGAGGTCGCCGAAGTACTTCGGTTTGTAGTCCGGGTGCCCCGGCGCGAGCGACCTGAGGCCCACGGGCGTCCAGAGCCGCTCCTTCACCTGATCGACGATCCCCTTCCAGCGCGCGGGATCGAGGACGGGGTGAGGCAGCGAGATCGCGAGGAGCTGGTTCGGACGGAAGGCGTCGTCGGCGCCCTGCTCGCCGTCGATCACGTCGTAGAGATAGCCGTGCTCCTCGGACCAGAAGCGCCGGTTGAAGGAGGCCTTGACCTGCTCGGCGGCCGCGCCGTAGCGCCTCGCCGCGCCGTCGCCGTCGGACTCGCGCGCCCAGCGCTCGATGAGGCGCAAGGCGTTGTACCAGAGCGCGTTGATCTCCACGGGCTTCCCCCGGCGTGGCGTGACCACGTAGTCGCCGACCTTCGCGTCCATCCAGGTCAGCTGAAATCCCTCTTCCCCCTGGCGGATCAGGCCGTCCTGCGGGTCGGCGCGGATGCCGAAGCGCGTCCCGCGGGTGTGGTGCTCGACGATATCGATCAGCGTGGGGAGGATGAGCCGGAGCGTCTCGCGATCCCCGGTGGTCGCCAGGTAGCGATCGAGCGCGTGGAAGAACCAGAGGGTGGCGTCGGCTGTGTGGTAGAGCCCGTCGTTCTTGCCCTCCGGGAACATGTTGGGGATGAGCCCGTCCTTCACGTAATGGGCGAACGTGCGGAGGATGTAGCCCGCCTCGGTGTGGCGCCCGGTGACGAGCGTCAGCCCCTCGAGGCTGATCATGGTGTCGCGGCCCCAGTCGGTGAACCAGTGATAGCCCGCGATGACGGTGCGCACCTCGTCGCCCGCGGCCCGGGCGCGGGCGGCGTCCTCGACGCGGCCCGCGGGGCTGATGAGGAACTGATCGGCGCCGAGGACGAGCTCCGCCGCCGGCCCGGTGCGGACCTCGGGCGCCGCGGCGAGCAGGAGCCGCGTCCGGCGCTTGCGCTCCGCGCGCTGCACCTCGTCCGTGGAGAGGGCGTTGAGCGTCTCCCAGGCCTCCGTGGACGCGATCAAGGTCGCGCTGCCGGAGACCGGGAGCTCGAGGCTGAAGAGGCCAGGGCTGTAGAACTCGCCGACGGCGTCGTATCCGCGGCTCTGCTCGATCCGGTAGCGGACGTTGCGCAGGCGGGCGCTCTCGATCCTGAACTCGGCCCGAGCGCCCTGGACCTTCAGCCGGAGCGGCGGCAGGTCACCCGGCGACGCGAGCTCGTAGCGATCCTCGACCACGGTGAGCGCATAGGGGCCCGCCACCGGCCGATCGAGCGCGCCCTCGTGCGGCCGGAAATTCACCCACGGCTGGAGCTCGATCCGCACAGGGCCCGTCCCCTCGACGAGCGTGTACGTGACATGGACCGTGTTCTGCGCGTGGGGCAGGAGGAGGCGCCGCTCGATCGCCACCCCCGCGCCCTCGTAGCGCCAGACGGGGAGCCCGGCCTCGAGGCGGAACTCGGCGAGATCGATGACCTGCGCGGCGCCGTCGTCGAGCCAGGGCTCCTGACCGCCCACCTGGTACACCCCGTCCTCCGCGGTGAAGATCCGGGTGGAGAGATCGCTGAGCATCATGGTGCGGCCGAGGGGGGCCGGCAGCGCGGAGATCAGCAGTCCATGGAAGCGGCGGGTCACCGCGCCGGAGACGGTGCCCGACGCGTAACCGCCGAGTCCGTTCGTGACGAGCCATTCCCGCGTGAGCGGGTCCGAGCCGCGCTCGGCGTCGTCCTGCGAGGTGGGGGCGGCGCCCCGGGACCAGACCATCCTCCGGCAGATCTCGTCAGCGTACATGCTTCCTGGGCTCCTCTGGGCGCGGACTCGCGCTCGTCTTCTCGGGCACCGGCGTCCCGACCACGGGGTGGAGGAGGATCGCCGCCTCGCCCGGGATGTGGACGCCCTCCTCGGTGATGACAGGTGGGCTGCCTTGGCCCCCGTAGCGGGGGGACTCGCTGGACCACGACGTCTCCCAGCGGCGCCCGGGCGGCGGGGCGAAGAGCGGCTCCGGCAACGACCCTCGATGGATGTCCCGCCCGAGGTTGACGAGGAGCAGCCGGTCGTCGCCGTCGTCGCCGAAGTAGCGCAGGAGGAAGGCGTGGGCCGAGAGGACGGCCCCGTCGACGCCGCGCGGGCGCTGGGCCCGGATCACCGGGTCGCGCCGGCGGAGCGCGATGAGGTCCTCGTGGAGGGCGTAGAGGGCGGCGTTCCGCTCGCGCTCGGAGAAATCGAGCTTGCAGCGCTCGAACGTCCGCGGGTCGCTCGGATCGTCGAGCTGCGCGCGGACCTCCGGCGCCGAGCAGGACGGGAACTGCTCGAGGAACTCCGCCCTGCCCTTGCGCACGAGCGGGGCGAGCTCGGGGCTATGGTCGGCGAAGAAGAGGAACGGCGCGGAGGACCCGAACTCCTGCCCTTGAAAGAGCATGGGTGTCCCCGGGGCGAGGAGCAGGGCCGCCGACATCGCCCGGAGCCTGCCCGGGCTCACGATGTGACAGAGCCGCTCGCCTCGCGCTGTGTTGGCGACCTGATCGTGGTTCTCCAGGAAGAGGACGAAGCGGGCCGGCTCGACGCCGAGCGCCGGCGTCCCTCGCCGCTGCTTCTGCCATTGATAGCGCTGCCCCTGGAAGAGGAACCCGTGCTTCAGGGCGGAGAGGAGCTCCTGGGGCGAGCCCTCGTGATCGCTGTAATAGGCCTCGCTCCGGCCGGTGAGCGCCACCTTGGCGCTGTGGTGAAAATCGTCGTTCCAGATCGCGTCGAGCCCGTAGCCGCCCCGCTCGGCGGCGCGGATCAGCCACTCTTCCTGCGACTCGTTCTCGGCCACGAGGAACGTCTCCTTGCCCTTCGCCGCCTCCCGCACGCGGCGCGCGACGGCGGCGAGGATGTGGTCCTTCGAGCCATCGTAGATGTTCTGCGTCGCGTCGAGCCGGAGCCCGTCGAGGTGGAACTCGTCGATCCAGTAGCCGGCGTTGGTGATGAAGTACTCCCTCACCGCCTCGGATCGCGGGCCGTCGAAGTTGATCGCCGCTCCCCAGTCCGTCCTGTGACGATCGGTGAAGTAGTCCCCGGAGAACTGGCCGAGGTAGTTGCCGTCCGGGCCGAGGTGGTTGTAGACGACATCGAGGATCACCGCGATCCCGGCGCGGTGCGCCGCGTCCACGAAGCGGCGGAGATCGTCCGGGCTGCCGTAGAGGCGCGTCGGCGCGAAGAGGTTCACGCCGTCGTACCCCCAGTTGAAGCGGCCGGGGACCTCGGCGATGGGCAGCAGCTCGATCACGGAGATGCCGATCCGCGCGAGCTCCGGCAGCTCGCGGGCGGCGGACTCCCATGTGCCCTCCCGGGTGAAGGTCCCGATGTGCATCTCGTAGACGACTTGCCCCTTCAGCGGGGCGCCCCGGAATGCCGCGTCGCTCCATGAGAACGCGCCGGGATCGATCACCTCGGAGGGCCCGTGCGGCCCCTCCGGCTGCGACCGCGAGGCGGGATCGGGAGTGAGCGCCTCGCCGTCGTCGAGCCGGAACCGGTAGCGGGTGCCGCTCGCGGCGGACGCGACGAGCCCCGCGAAATAACCGCCCTCCTCGGGCCGCAGCGGGGCGGCCCCGCCGCTCCCCGGCCCGGCCTCCAGGACGACCTCGACCTTGCGCCTGGCTGGCGCCCAGACACGGAAGTGGACTCCTTTCCCGACGAGCACCTCTGCGCCGATGGGCAACCGCCTCTCCGTCTTGAGCTCCAGCATTGAAATGAATTCTAGGCGCAACACAGATGACGTCCAGCGCCTATATGCACATGACGACGCTACCGACATCACTGCTCAGCTGTCGAGCGCAACGTGCCTTACGGAGCTGCCTGAGAGCGATCAGGAGCAAACCGACATCGAGGCCAGCGCTGTCTGTGTGGCGAAATTGCGCGACGTGAGCTCGCTCTGAAGCGCGCGCGCCGCTGGGCTTCCTCCGTGCGCAAGGCGCGTGTTCGAGGACACGAAAGAGATTGAGCGAGACAGGAGTCGACCCATCGAGATGGGGAGAGGCGATGAAGTGGGCTTGACGGCCTTGCGATGGAAGGCGATGAAGCGCGCTCTCCGCGGCTACGGGTGGGCGATGACGACGAGGGTGCGCGCGCGCCGGAGCACGCAGCGCAACGCTCGCTCCAGCGTCTCCGGGTCGAGCGCGGCGAAGCTCTCGTCGAGCACGACGACCTCGGCGCCCTGCAGCAGCGCGCGCGCCATGTAGAGCCGGCTCCGCTCGCCGTGCGAGAGCTGCCAGCCCGTCTCGCCCACCACCTGCTCCAGCCCCCCCGGCATCCGGCCGAGCAGCTCGCCGAGGCCGAGCTCGTGGCAGATCTCCTCGGCCTCCGCGAGGTCGTCGGGCCTCGGCGGCCAGCGCCTGCCCATCAGCAGGTTGTACGCGAACGTCCCGGCGAGGACGTGGTTCTCGTGGAACTGCGGCGCCGCGGCCACGCGGCGCCTCCACGCGGCGGCGCCCAGCATGTGGCGGTCGAGCCCGTTGAGCAGCAGCAGCCCCGCGTCGGGCGCGCGAAGCCCCGAGAGCAGCGCGCTCAGCGTCGACTTCCCGCCGCCCGAGGGCCCCTCGAGCAGGAGGCGGTCGCCCGCCGCGATCCGCACCGACACGTCGACGACCGCGGGGCGCGCCCGTCCCTTGTGCCGGAACGAGAGCTCGTGCCCCTCCAGGACCACGGCGCGGGCCTCGGCGTCGCCCCCCCGCGCGCGGGCCGGCGATCGCCCCGCGTCGGGGGGCAGCGGCGGCGGCGGCGGCCCGCCGCGGGCGGCCGCCTGGAACAGCGTGGAGACCTGCTCCCACGCGATCGCCGCGCTGGCGAGGCTCGACAGGCCGCCCGAGAGGCCCTGGAGCGCGCGGCTCGCGAGCAGGACGCCCCCCAGCGCCACCGCGTACGCCCCGGCGGAGCCGGTGCCCGCGAGGAACGGCGGCAGGAGGCCGGCGATGCCCGCGATGAGCCAGCCGCGCGGCATCAGCGCGCCGATCTCGATCTGGCTCCGGTCGATGTCGCGCGACCGCAGCAGGTACTGGGCGAGCGCCTCGTCCTCGCCGTGGTGCCAGCGGCCGTGGCGCTCCTGGGCGAGGCGGGTCCGGTGGCCGACGAGGCGCTCGATGAGGTCGTGCGTCATCGCGAGCCGCGCGGCGGTCCAGCGCGCGCGCCGCCGGTAGAACCGCACGCAGAGCGCGAGGACCAGCGCCGCCCAGGCGACGAGCAGCAGCGCGTGGATCGCGCCCGCCGCGCCCTGGGCGAGCACGGCCGCCGCCGCCGCGAGCTCGAACGCCGACGCGACCGCCGCGACGCCGCCGCCCATCGCGAGCCCCTCGATCGCCTCGGACTCGATCACGCGGCCGAGGAAGCGCCCCGCGCCCTCGCTGCGCACCTCCTCGGCGTCGAGCGCGAGCGCGCCCGAGAGCAGGCGCTGCTTGACCAGCGCGCTCGAGTCGATCGCGACGAGGCCGGACAGCCACGCCATGAGCTGGCGCAGCGGCACGACCGTCGCGAGCAGCAGCGCGCCGGCGACGAGCCACCCCTCGTCGAGGTGGTCGTCGAGGATGCTGCGCCCCACGGTCATCCACACAAGGATCCAGAGCGTGTAGGCCGCCGCGTGGGCCGCGAGCAGGCCGAGGAGGCGGCGCGGGATCCGCGCGGCCTGCGCCTGCCGCGCGAGCGGCGCGCCCGGCGGCAGGCGCAGGCTCCAGATGCCGTCGATGATCACGGGCCCGAGGCGCTCGTCGAGCAGGGCCCGCCGCGCGCGCCCGCGCCGCCGCGGCCGCACGGCCGCGCGCGCGAGGACGCGCTCGATCTCCGGGAGCACCTGCGCCTCGATCGGGCGGCAGATGCGGCCGGCGATCGCCTCGACCGGGACGCGCGCCGCGGAGCGGTCGGCGCGGAGCGCGGCGAGGTCGCGCCCCCTGCGCCCCACGACGGCGAGGAAGCGGGGCGCGCCGCCGTCGCGCAGCCACACGAGCGCGGGCGCGACGCGGAGGAGCGCCTCGCCGATCTCGTCGTAGCGCGCCGCGATCGGCTCCGCCTCGACGCCGAGGTACGCCGCGGCCTGATCGATCCACGCCCCGAGCGCGTCCGCGCTGCGGAGGTGCCCGGCGGCCGGGATGGGCGCCGCGACCGCGCGCGGGCCGAGGCCGCCCTGCGTCGCGAGCGCCTCGAGCGCGTCGCCGAGGCGCTCCGCCGGCCACTCGAGGGCGCCGAGCGGATCGACCGCGTGGTCTGGCCGCGCTCCCCACCCAGGTTGCGGCCTGGCCCCCCACCCAGGTTGCGCCTCCGCCCCGTCCGGCCGGGCTTCCCACCCGGGTTGCGCCTCGGCGGTCACCTCCGCTGGCCCTCCGCTGGCGCTCCGCCACCCTCCGCTGGCGCTCCGCCACCCTCCGCTGGCGCTCCGCCACCCTCCCCCGTCGCTCCGCCGCCCTCCCCCGCCGCCTCGGCGATGCGCCCGCGCGCGACCTTCAGCCGGCGCCACCCGCCGCTCGACCAGAGCCCTCGCTGCACCGCTGCCTCGGCCTCGAGCAGCGCGCGGTAGCGCGAGCCGGGGCGCGCCGCGAGCTCGGACGGCGCCCCGTCCTCGACAACGCGCCCGCCGTCCACGACGAGCACCCGCTCGAACGATCGCGTCTCGCCGACGTCGTGGGTGACGCACAGGAGCGTCGCGCGCCGGAAGCGCCGCCGCGCCCGGGCGAGCAACGCCCGGCGGCGCTCCCGGTCAAGGCCGCGGAACGGCTCGTCGAGGATCGCGAGCCGCGCCTCGCTCCGCAGCATCGCCCGGCCCAGGCGCAGCCGCTGACCCTCGCCGCCAGAGACGAGCCCCCCGCCCTCGCCGAGCAGGGTCTTCTGCCCCTCCGGCAGCCGCTCCAGCACCTCGCGCAGCTCGGCCTCCTCGACGACGGCGCCGAAGTCGGCCGCGTCGTCGGGCGCGCCGTAGCGGAGGTTGTCGAGGAACGATCGGTTCCAGATCTGGACCGCCGGGTCGACCCACGCTGTCTCCTCGCGCAGCGCGCGCACCCGCTCGCCGTCGAGGGGGCGGCCGTCGACGAGCACCCTGCCCTCGCTCGCCCGGTGCCAGCCAAGCAGGACCCCGACGAGGCTCGACTTCCCCGCGCCCGAGGAGCCCACGATCGCCACGTGGCTGCCCGCCGCGATCTTCAGATCCACCCCGTCGAGGATCACGTGGCCGGCCGCCTGGATGCGGACGCGCTCGAAGGTGATCGCGCAGCCCGCGCCGCCGGCGCTCCCTTGCGCGAGCGGCGCCGCTGCGACGGGGGCGCGCGAGGGGGCGCCGGCGCGCAGCTCTTCCGGCGCGCCGAGCGGCTCGAGCAAGCGCAGCGCCGTGTTGCGGTGCCCTGGGTACTGGAGCAGCGTGCTCGCGAGCGCCTGCCCGATGGCGGGCAGCGCGAGCGCCCAGTAAAAGAGCAGGAGCGCCCGCGAGAGGGCGCCCCCGCGGGCGAGGAAATCGCCGAGGATCCACGCGGCGAGCGCGAAGCCGATCAGCGCCTGCGCCCCGTCGACGGCGAGGGCGGCGCGGAGGAGCGCGCGGCCGGCGAGCGCCCACTCCCCGAGCAGGCCCGCGTGCTCGCGCCGCACGGCCCGCTCCGCCGCGTGCGCCCGGATCGGCACGAGGCCGAGGAGCGCGTCGAGGTAGAAGCTCGTGAGCGCGCCGGCGTGGGTGCGGACGCGCAGGTCTCGCTCGACGAGGACGCGGTTCCCCGCGAACGGCAGCGCCAGCGCGAGCGCGGCGCCCGGCACGGCGAGGCGCGCGCTCCCGGGATCGATCCAGACGATCGCGGCCGTGGTCACCGCGAGGTCGAGCGCCGAGCGCGCGATCTGGCCGCCGAACGCGGGCAGGCCGCGCAGCACGTGCAAGCTGTGGCCGCGCTGCGCCATGTCCGAGGCCGGGCGGCTCTGGAAGTAGCGATCGCCGATGCGCGGGATCTTCGCGAGGAACGCCATCCGCAGCCGGACCTCGAGGTGGCGCCCGAGCCGGATCATCCCCGTGGTCAGCGAGAGATCGAGGGCGAGCTCCACCGCGAGGAACGCCGCGAGGGCGATGAGGGCGGCGAGGCGCTGCTCGAACAGCGCGAGATCGCTCGAGATCTGGAGCAGGCCCCGGAAGAGGAGGCTCTCCAGCACCACCGTCGCGACGCTGAGCAGGAGCGCGCCGGCGAGCACGGCGGGCGTCAGCAGGCCGTCCTCGCGGATCATCCGGAGGAGCGCGCGCGCAGGCGGGACCTCGCGCTCCGCGAGGGCGGCCGCGAGGTCGGGGGGGAGGCGCGCCTCGCCGCGAGCAGCCGCCTCGCCGCCAGCGGTCACCTCACCGCGAGCAGCCACCTCACCACGAGCGACCGCCTCGGCGTGCGCCGGAGGCTCGGGGGCGGAGGCGCCCGGCGCGCCGTCGCGGCCTGCCGGCGCGCGGGCGAAGCCGAGCGGCCGCCGCCCGCGGATCCGCACGAGCACGGCGCCCCGCGTGAGGACCATCGCCTCCCCGGACGGATCGGCCGGCCCCGGACGCGCCGTCCAGAAGCCGGGCGGGATCATCTCCTCCCGGGCGGCCTCGCCGTCTCGGTCGAGCAGCGCGCCCAGCACGCGCGCGGCCTCGCGTCCGCGCTCGAGGCCGCCGGAGCGCACGAGCGACGTGACCAGGCGCGCGCCGGCGTCGAGCGCGGCGATCGCTCGCCAGTCCCGGTCCGACAGCGCCGCCTCGATCGGCCGCGCCCCAGCGCCGAGCCAGGCGAGCCGGCGCCCGAGCGGCCGCGTGAACCCGTCGCTCGCGGCCCACGCGCGGAAGTCCGCCGCGGACAGGGGCAGCTCGTGCTGGTAGAGCTCGGCTTCGAGCTGCCGTCGCGTGACCCAGCGCCGCCCCGTGCCCGGGTCCATGATCTGCGCGAGGCCGCCGTGCCGGCGCCAGATCACGACGATGTGGAGCGGCCCGGTCGACTGCCGCACGATTGCCAGGGCGGGCAGCGCCTGCGCCTCGTCGAGGAGCACGTGCTCCGGCGGCACGAGGATCTGCTGGGCCACGAGCCCGAGCTGCTCCGCGAGGTCCTCGAGGGTGTCGATGGAGGTGCCGTCGACGTCGGTCTGGCAGGCCTCGCGCAGGCGCCCGTAGCTCACGCCGACGCCGAAGCCCTCGAGCACGCACTTGAGCGTGGCGGGCCCGCAATCCATCGCCGACGTCTGCACGACCTCCGGCGCGAGGAGCCTCCGCCGCGGGCTCGGCGGCCGGCGGCGGGGATCGGCGCTCGCGGCTCGCTCCGGCGCGGATCGTGGCGAAGATCGTCGATCGGCGCCCGCCGTCCCCTGGCTCACCCGTCCGCTCCGCCGCGGACCCTCACGATCTGCCCTGCCGCCCGCAGCACGAGCGACGCCGGCGAGACGCGCTCCATCTCGATGACGACGTTGCCGGGCAGCCCGTGCTGCATCGGGATCGGCGACGCGGGATCGGGGCGCACGCCGAGCTCCACGCGGATGCGGCCCTCCTGCGCCTCGCTGGCGACGCGCTCGACGGTGGTGGCCAGCGTGCCGTATTCGGTCCAGGGGAACGCGTCGAGGCGCAGGCGCCCCGCCTGCCCCGCGCGGATCCGCCCGACGGAGGAGGGCGGGAACTCCGCGATCACCCTGAGCTCGCCGGGCGGCACGACGGCGGCCACGACGTCCCCTTCGCGCACGAAGGAGCCGGCGCGCAGCACCGTGATCTCACCGACGCGCCCGGCGATGGGCGAGCGGATCTTGCGCCGCTCGATCTCGGCGAGCAGCCCCGCGATCGTCGCCTCCAGCACGAGCCGCTCCCCCTCGAGCGAGGCCGCCTCGCGGTCGAGCCGCGCGAGCTCGGCCTGCTGCTCGCTCTGCCCGGTGCGTCGCTCGACGTCGGCCCGCGCGGCGGCGCGGTCGAGCGCCTCGGTCGCCGAGCGCCGCGACAGCGCCTCGGCCGCGAGGCGCGCCGCCTCGGCCTCGGAAACGAGCCCGTCCTGCCGCAGGCGCACGGCCCGCGCCGCCTCGAGCTCCTGGAAGCGCGCGCCCGCCTCCGCCTCCTTGAGCCGCGCCTTCGCCTCGTCGATGCGCGCGCGCGCCGCCTCCGCCCCGTCGCGCAGCGCCCGCGAGCGGGCCGCGATCTCGGCCCGGAGCGGCCCCATCTGCCCCGCGATGGCCGAGATCCGGGCCTGCTTGTCGTCCATGTCGCGGCGGAGCGGCTCCACGTCGAGCTCGACGAGGACGTCGCCCGCGGCGACCTCGGCCCCGAGGAGGTCGAGGCGGACCGCGGCGACCCTCCCGCCGAGGGGCGCCTCGACGCGGTGGGCCGCCTGCCCCACCTCGAGGCGCGCGCTCACGCTCGCCTCGTACTGCCCGACGCGCGCGAGGAAGAACCACGCGAGCCAGCCTCCGAGCAGGAGCGCGCCGAGCGCGGCGCCGACGATCGAGCCGCGATGGCCGTCGGTCGCGATCGCGTGGATCGAGCGTGAGAACCCGGCGGGCATGAGGGGTCGCGCCAAGGTACACGAGCGAAGGATGCGCAGGAAGTCGCACCCATCGACGGGGAAGGCGATGAGCCTGGCAAAACTTCACGTGCAGCGCGGGCCGATCGAATGAATGCTCTCCTCCGCGGCTCCGCCGCAAGGCAGTCATTCCATTTGGATTGGAGGTCCCCCATGGCTGATATCGATCGTGATGGCGAGCAGAACGAGCAAACGGAGCAGGCGGAAACGGTGCCCTTCTTCGCTCGCTACCTGGAAGATCAGAAGCGCATCCGGACCGGCGTCAAAGCCGGCGGCATCTACCAGACCCTCAAGTACCCGTCGGACAGGGATGAGAACGTCACCATGAAGTACCCCTCCGACGGCGACGAAGATCTGGCCCTGAAGTGAACCGCGAACGCCGCGCGGCGGGTAACCGCCCGCGGCCGAGCGGAACCCACCGAAATCGCCCGCAACATCCCGTAACCCCGTAACAACACGCGACCACGCGACCACGCGACCACGCGACCACGCGACCACGCGACCACGCGACCACGCGACCACGCGTAACCAAGCTCAACACGATTCAACACCTTTGAGCGCCCGAGATTGAAAGATCGCCGCAACAGCGGAATCGCAGCATCACGGGATCGCGGAATTGCGACGTCGAGTCGCAGCAATCGTGCTGAAAAGCGTCAAAGATCACGCCTCGGGCTTGCGCCCCCGCATGGCTGCTCGCTATGTTAGCCCTCTTGCCCTCGGCGGCTCCGTCGCCGCGGCAACGCAACCATCCGGAGGTATCCCATGGCCGATATCGACAACCGTGAGCCCGAGCAGCAGGAGCAGAAGGACGACGCCGAGGCGGTGCCGTTCTTCGCTCGCTTCCTGGAGGATCAGAAGCGCGTCCGTACCGGCGTCAAGGCCGGCAGGCCGCCCTTCCAGACGCTGAAGTACCCGTCGGACCAGGAGGACGGCGGGGGCGGCGGGAAAGACCCCATCTTCACCACGATGAAGGCCCCCTCGGACAGCGACGAGATCTGAGCGCCGCATGGACCGCCCGCGCCCGTGCGAGAGAGGTACCCTGACGTGACGACGGCGAGCGCGGGCGTCCTCCTGGTCTCGCACTCCCAGGACGACTTCGGGATCGGGCGCGTGGCGGAGGCGCTGCGAAGGCGCGGCGCTCGCCCCGTCCGCCTGGACGTCGACCGGTTCCCTCGCGACATCACGCTCTCGACGGCGCTCGGGCCGGGCGGCGTGCGCCGCCGCCTGGAGGAGGCCGGGGCCGAGATCGGCGGAGACGAGATCTCCGCGGTCTGGCTCCGGCGCCTCTGGGCGCCGAACCTCGGCGAGGGCATCCCCGAGGCGTACCGCGGCGCGTGTGTGCGCGAGTCGATGGCGGCGCTGACCGGCTGGCTGCGCGGGCTCCCCGCGCGGCGCTGGATCAACGAGCCCGCGGCCGAGGAGCGCGCCCAGGACAAGCTGCGCCAGCTCGCGGCGGCCGCGTCGGTCGGCCTTCGCGTCCCCGAGACGGTGGTGACGAACGACCCGGCCGAGGTCCGCGGCCTCTTCGCGCGCCTCGGGGGGAACGTGGTCGCCAAGATGCTCACGCCGTTCTCGACCAGCCTCGCCGGCGGCGCGCCCTTCGTCTTCACGCACGCCGTCGCGGAGGCCGACCTCGACGGCCTCGCGGGGCTGCGCCAGAGCCCCATGATCTTCCAGGAGCGCATCCCCAAGGCGCGCGAGCTCCGCGTCGCCTGCGTCGACGGCCGGTGCTTCCCGGGCGCGCTCGACGCGACCCGCTACGAGTCGATCGCGGTCGACTGGCGCCACCCGGACGTCATCGACGCCGGCATCGGGTGGGAGCCGGACGCCCTCCCGCGCGACGTCGAAGCGCGGCTCGGCGCGCTCCTCCGCGCCCTCGGGCTGGTCTTCGGGGCCGTCGACCTCATCCGGACGCCGGACGGAGAGCACGTCTTTCTCGAAGTGAACCCCGCCGGCGAGTGGGGCATGCTGGAGCGGGATCTCGGCCTGCCGATCGCCGACGCGCTGGCGGAGGCGCTGCTCGCTCCGACGGAGAACCGGTGACAGTCCTCATCATCACGCACAGCGAAGACAACGAGTGCATCGACCGCGTCGCCGCTGCGATCGCCAGGCTGGGCGGCCGGGCCTTCCGCTTCGACACCGACGCGTTCCCTGCGGGGGCGCGGCTCTCGCTCTCGTCGGGGGCCGGGGCGGGCCGCTCCACGCTGACAACCCGGGACGGCGCGCTCGACCTCGGCGAGGTGACCGCCGTCTGGTATCGCCGGGTCGCCTACGGCGCCAGGCTGCCCGCGTCGATGGATCCGCAGCTCCGGAGCGCGTCGGTCAACGAGGCGAAGCAGACCGCGGAGGGCATGCTCGCGGCGTTCCGCGTCCCGCAGGTCGACCCGCTGCCGGCGGTGCGCTTCGCGTCGAACAAGCAGGTGCAGCTCGACATCGCGCGCGAGGTCGGCCTCGACACGCCGCGCACGCTCACGACCAACGACGCGGACGCGGCGCGGGCCTTCGCCGCGACCTGCCCGGGCGGGGTGATCGCCAAGATGCTCTCGTCGTTCGCCGTCTACCGCGACGGCGAGGAGCACGTGGTCTTCACGAACGCCCTCGGGGCCGAGGACCTCGCGGACATGCGGGGGCTCTCGCTCTGCCCGATGACGTTCCAGGAGAACATCCCGAAGGCGCGCGAGCTGCGGGTCACGGTCGTTGGCGAGCGCGTCTTCACGGCCTCGGTCGACTCGCAGGCGGCGCCCGGCGCCGAGGTCGACTGGCGCCGGCAGGGGATCGAGCTCATCGACGCCTGGCGCAAGGACACGCTCCCGCCCGACGTCGAGACGGGCGTGCTCCGGCTGATGGATCAGCTCGGCCTCAACTACGGCGCGATCGACATCCTCCGCACGCCGGACGGCCGGCACGTCTTCCTCGAGGTCAACCCGTCCGGCGAGTTCTTCTGGCTGGAGCGCAACCCCGGGCTCCCCATCAGCGAGGCGCTCGCCGAGGTGCTGCTCGGCAAGGCGCCCCGGCGCGGCTCGTGGAGCGCCTTCCTCCACACGCCGGCGACGCAGCCCCGCTGAGCGGACGCTCGGCTCCGCCCGCCTGCCGTTTCCAGGACGACACGACCTGCCGCTCCGTCATCGGACGGACGGGCACCGCGCAACGCGCCCCGGCGCCGCGCGGTGCGGCTTGACAACGCCCGGAGGTTCCGCACTTGCTATCCGTTCAGGGGAGGGCACCGCCCCCTGCGCCCGGCAAGCGATCTCGTGAAGATCCTAGAGCTCCACCTCCTCGCGTTCGGCCCCTTCACGGATCTCCGGCTCGACTTCTCCTCGCCGTCGCCGGGCCTCCACGTCGTCTACGGCCCCAACGAGGCCGGGAAGAGCACCGCGCTCCGGGCGATCCGCGGCCTGCTCTACGGCATCCCGCACATCACGCCCGACGCCCACCTGCACCACAACACCGATCTCCGCGTCGGCGGCCGGCTCGCGGGCAGGGGCGACGCCGCGCTCGCGCTCGTCCGCCGCAAGGGGCGCGTGAAGACGCTCCGCGACCCGGACGACAACCCCCTCGACGACGCCGCGCTCGCGCCGGTGCTCGGCGGCGTGACGGAGGAGCTCTTCCGGACCTCGTTCGGGCTCACCCACGAGACGCTCCGCCAGGGCGCCGAGGCCCTGCTCCAGGGCAAGGGCGACGTCGGTCAGAGCCTGTTCGGCGCGGGGCTCGGCGGGCCGGGGCTGCAGCAGCTGCTCGCCACGCTGCGCCAGGAGGCGGACGAGATCTTCACACCCCAGGCGAGGACCCGCCCCCTCAACGAGGCGATCAAGGCCTTCGAGGCGGCCCGCAACGGAGCCAGGAGCGCCGCTCACCCGCCCGCGGACTGGACGCGCAAGCGGCAGGAGATCGACGAGCAGCGGGCCGAGCAGGAGCGCGTCGACGCGGAGCTGCGCGCGCTCCGGTCGACCGACAAGCGGCTCCGGCGCGCGCTCCGGGTGCTCCCGCTGCTCGAGGCGCGGCGCGCGATCCTCGGCCGGCGCGCCGCCCTCGGCCACGTCGTCCTGCTGCCCGAGGGCGCGCAGCGCGACCGCGAGGACGCCCAGGACCGCGCCGCCGACGCGAGCGCCCAGGCCTCGCGGCTCCGCGCCGACATCGCGGAGCTCGAGGCCCGCCACGCCGCGCTGGAGGTCCCCGCGTCGCTCGCCGACCTCGACGCGGGCGCGATCGACGGCCTCGTGACCCGGCTCGGCAGCCACCGCAAGGCCGCCGTCGATCTGCCGCGCGTCCGGGCGGAGCTCCACGGCGTCGAGGAGGACGCGCGCGCGATCCTCCGCAGGCTCGGGCGGGACGCCTCGCTCGCCGGCGGCGACGACCCCGCGCGGCTGGAGGCGATGCGCGTCGACGTCGCGACCGAGGCGCGCATCAAGAAGCTCGCCCGCGAGCGCGGCGCCGCCGAGGCCAAGCCGCGCGAGGTGGAGCGGCTGCTCTCGGCGCACCGCGCGCGGCGCGACGCCTGCGCGCGCAGGCTGGCCGAGCTGCCGCCGGGCGAGGACCCCGCCCCGCTCCGCGGCGCGCTCTCTCGCGCGCAGAAGCAGGGCGACCTCGAGCACCGCCTCCGCGAGGCCGCCGCCGCGGCGGCGCAGCTCGCCCGCGAGGCCGACGCGCAGCGCGATCGGCTCGGGCTCGGCGTGGCCGCGAAGCGGACGCGCCTCGACGTCGACGATGCAGCGCGGCCGGCGCGCCTCGACGCGGGCGGCGCGCCCGAAGGCCTGCCGCTCTCCGCGGCCGAGGCGAGCGCCCTGCCCGTCCCGCTCCCCGAGACGGTCGACAAGGCGGCCGCGCAGTGGGGCGCGCTCGCCCGGGAGCGCGAGCGGCTCGGCGAGCGCGCCGCCGAGATCGAGGCGCGCCTCCGCGAGAGCGCCCGCGAGATCGACGCGCTCCAGCGCGCCGGCGCCGTCCCCACGGAGGCCGACCTCGCGGAGGCGCGCGAGCGCCGGGACGCCGCCTTCAAGGCGCTGGTGCGCGCCCTCCAGGCGAAGGCGGGCGCCCGCGCGGCGGCCGCGTCGATCCACACCGCCTCGCTCTTCGACCTCGGCGCGGACGCGCCCGCCTCGCCCGGGGCGCGGCGCAGGCCGTCGCTCGCCGCGCGCGACGAGCCGCCGGCCGCCCGGGGGAAGCCCGACGACTACGCCGACCTGGTCCGCGCCGCCGACGTCCTCGCCGATCGGCTGCGCCGCGAGGCCGACCGGGTCGCCCGCCTGGCGCGGCTGCTCGCGGACGAGGCGCGGGCCCAGGCGGACCAGGCGCAGCTCGCCGCGGAGCGCGCCGCGCTGGCGCGCAGGGCCGAGGAGGCTGAGGCCGCGTGGCTCGAGCTGTGGCGGCCCGCGGGCGTCGCCCCGCGCTCCCCCGAGGAGATGCGCGGCTGGCTCGGCCGCTACGCGGCCTTGACCGCCACGGTCGACCGGCTGCGCGCCGCGGAGGCCGAGGCCGAGGCGCTGCGGGCCCGGATGCAGGCGCACGCCGCCGAGCTCCACGCGGCGCTCCAGGGCGCCCGCGCCGCGCCGGGCGCCTCGCGCGGCGACGCGGCCGGCGCGGGCCCGCGCGGCGACGCGGCGAGCGTGAGCCCGCGCGGCGACGCTGCCGGAGCGCCGGAGGACGCGCCGGCGCGCCTCCCGGCGCTCGTCGAGGCCGCGGAGCAGGAGCTCGCGGCCATCGAGGGCGCGGCCCGGGAGCGCAAGGAGCTCCTGCGGGAGCGCAAGGAGCTCGAGCGCGAGATCGAGGACCTCGAGCGCGAGCAGGCGCAGCACGCGCGCGCGCTCGAGGCGTGGCGGGCCGAGTGGGCCGAGGGCGTGCGGCCGCTCGGCCTGCCCGGCGACGCCTCCGCGGACGAGGCCACGGCGATCCTCGACGAGCTCGGCGCGCTGTTCCGCAAGGCGGACAGCGCCGCCCACGAGCGCCGCCGGGTGCGCGGCATGGAGCGCGACGCCCGGGCGTTCGCGGCCGACGTCGCGGAGCTCGCGTCCCGGCACGCGCCGGATCTCGCCCCGCTGCCGGCGGATCAGGCCGCCGATCAGCTGATCAAGCGCCACCACAAGGCGCGCGCCGACCTGCGCGAGCGCGGCGAGATCGCGCGGAGCCTGGCCGACAAGCGCCGCGAGCTGGATCAGCAGGAGGCGCGCCGCGCGGCCGCCGAGGCGCGCCTCGCCAAGCTCTTCGAGGCGGCGGGCGTCCCGCGCGGCGGTGACGACGCCGACGACGTCGCCGCGCTCTCCCTGGCGGAGGAGCGCTCGCGCGAGGCGCGCCGGCTCGACCGCGAGCTCGTCGAGAACGAGGGCAAGCTCCTCGAGGCGGGCGAGGGCGCGGGCATCGCGGCGCTCGAGCAGGAGACCGCGGGAGTGGAGCGGGACGCGCTCGCGCTCGAGCTCGACCGGGCGGAGGAGCGCCTCGCGGCGCTCGAGGACGAGCGGCGCCGGATCGACAGGGCGCTCGGGAGCCTGGAGCAGGAGCGCGAGCACCTCCGGGCGACGGTGGGCGCCGCGGAGGCCGCCGCAGAGGCGCAGATCTGCCTCTCGCACCTGCGCGGCGAGGTGCGCCGCTACGTGCGGGCGCGCCTCGCCGCGGTGCTGCTCGAGCGCGAGATCGAGCGCTACCGCGAGCGCAACCAGGGCCCGATCCTGGCGCGCGCGAGCGCGCTCTTCCACCGCCTGACGCTGGGCGCCTTCGCCGGCCTCCGGGTGGGCTACGACGAGAGCGAGCAGGCGATCCTCCGCTGCGTCCGCGCGGCGGCGTCCGGCGCGGCGGCCGGCGGGGCAGCGGCCGCGAGGGCGCCCACGCCGGACGGCGCGGCGGAGCCCGCGAAGGCGCCCGCGGACCCAGCGGCGGAGCCCGCGAAGGCTCCGGCGGACCCGGCGCCAGAGCCCGCGAAGGCGCCCGCGGACCCAGCGGCGGAGCCCGCGAAGGCGCCCGCGGACCCAGCGGCGGAGCCCGCGAGGGCGCCGGTGCAGCGCGAGGTGGACGTGACGGGCCTGAGCGACGGCACGCGCGACCAGCTCTACCTCGCGCTGCGCCTCGCGAGCCTCGAGCACCACGCGCGGACGGGCGAGCCGATGCCGCTCATCCTGGACGACATCCTGATCCACTTCGACGACGACCGCGCCCGGGCTGCCCTCGCGGTGCTCGGCGAGCTCGCGGGGACGACGCAGGTGCTGTTCTTCACGCACCACGCGCGGCTCTGCGAGCTCGCGCGCGAGGCGGTGCCGGCCGACGTGCTCCGCGAGCACCGCCTGCGGTAGCAAGGCCGGTCACCGCGATGGGCTATCCTGGGCGGGATGACGGTCCAGGAGCTCCACGTCGCGGGATACCGCTCGATCCGCGAGCTGACCCTCCCCCTCGCCCAGGTCAACGTCATCGTCGGACCGAACGGCGTCGGCAAGACCAACCTCTATCGCACCATGGTGCTGCTCGGCTCCGCGGCGAGCGGGACATTTGCGCGCACGCTGGCCGAGGAGGGGGGGATGCCCTCGGTGCTCTGGGCGGGCCAGCGCAGCAAAGGCCCGGTGCGGATGACGCTGCGGGTGCGGCTGGATCAGCTCGTCTACGAGCTCCAGTGCGGGCTGACGCCGCCGCCTGGAGGGCCGTTCGAGCTGGACCCGGACATCAAGGAAGAGAACCTCTGGCTGCTCGACAAGCGCCGCCGCCTGCCGATGCTGGAGCGGGCCGCGGGCTCGGCCTTCGCGCGCGACGCGGACGGCCACCGCGTGACCTTTCCCTTCTCGCTCTGGGGCTCGGAGTCGGTGCTGGCGCAGGTGGTGGAGCCGCACCGCTTTCCGTTGCTCTCGGTGGTGCGGCAACAGCTGATGAACTTCCGGTTCTATCACCACTTCCGCACCGACTCCGGCGCGCCGTTGCGGGTCGAGCAGGTCGGGGTGCGGACGCCTGTGCTCAGCACCGATGGCCACGATCTGGCCGCGGCGCTCGCGACGATCCTCGATATCGGCGACAGGGTCGCCTTGAAGGATGCCGTCTCCAGCGCGTTCCCTGGCGCGTCGCTCGAGGTCTCCTCGACGCAGGGGCGGTTCCGCGTCGAGCTCGGGTTGCCCGGGATGTCGCGGCCGCTCGACGCCCGCGAGTTCTCGGACGGCACGGCGCGCTATCTCTGCCTCCTGGCTGCGCTCCTGAGCCCGAGGCCTCCGCTGCTGATGGCGTTGAACGAACCGGAGACGAGCCTGCATCCGGATCTGCTCGGGCCGCTCGGGGATCTCCTTGTGCACGCGGCATCCCGGAGCCAGCTATGGATCACGACGCACTCCCGCCCGCTGGCGGAGCGGATCCGGAAGGCGACGCCCTGCCGGCTCATCGAGCTTCGCAAGAAGGGTGGAGAGACGGTGCTGGCGAGCGGCGCGACGGAGGACGAATGACGTCCGCCATCAACGACAGGGGTCTCCTCGTGTTCATTCGATGATCCATCGAAACACGGGACCAGCGACGACGACGAAGGCCACGTGGCCCGGAAGCACAGGACTATCCCCGCCGAGCCACTGCAGATGGGCGCTCGTCGACCAGCCCAGCGGCCCTACGAAGTACGAGTTGACCTGCGCATGCCCGCCTATCGCCACCCCGGCGACGCGCCCGCACAAGGCGGCGCCGCACGACGGCATGTCGTAGAGCGCGACCGATGGCCCCAGACTGAAATTGCCTTCGTCCCACGCGACGCCGACATCGAGTGACGTCTGATTGTAGACACCGAGCCCGCCGTGCTGGGGCCCCTGGTGGATGGTGCACAGGTCGTGGACCGTGAACACGAAGTCTCGCTCGAAGCGCCACGATATCGCCGCTTGTGGACCCACCGAGGGGCGATAATCGTCGCCGATCTCAATCCACCCGATGCTCGCCCCGGCGCTGATCTCGGGAGCTCCTGCGCGCGCCGGTGCGGCGAGGAGCGGGAGGACGACCACGACCGCCCATGGGATCTTCTGCCAGCCTCTTGTGCCCATGGTACCTCCCCTTTCCCCCAGCGGACGCGCGACGTGAGCCGTCCTACTGACGGTGAAATTGGACGTCAACCGGGATTCCCGCGGGTGAACGCTCACGGTTCAGGGAGTGATCCGGGGAGCCCCGGCATCGCCGTCTCCGAGGTGGCCGCCGGCGACACCCTCACTCCGGACACGGCCCGGCGCACCCCTCGCCGCCGCAGTCGACGCCGGCCTCGTCGCCGTTCTTCACCCCGTCCGTGCAGGTGGGGGCCTGGCAGACGCCGGCCCAGCACACGCCGCTCTTGCAGTCCGCGCCGGTCTTGCAGCCCCGGCCCGGCTCGCAGCGCGGGCAATACTGCTTGCCACAGTCGACGCCGGACTCGCGGCCGTTCTTCACCCCGTCGCTGCAGGTCGGGATCATGCAGGTCTCGTTCGTGCACACGCCGCTCATGCAGTCCGTGGCCGCGCGGCAGCGGTCCCCCGCCTGGCAGGGCCGGCACGGGCCACCGCAGTTGAAGCCGGTCTCCCCGAGACCGGCGTCCTGCGCATCGTTCACGCAGTGCTCCGGCACGCACCAGACGCCATCACACGCGCGCCCGCCGGGACAGCGCAGCGAGGCGTCCGTGGCGACACACTGCACGCAGGCGCCCTCATGGCACCGCCCCTCGCCCGAGGCGGGGCAGGTGACCTCGCTCAACAGGAGGTGCTGCGGCTCATCGACCTCGCAGAAATCGAGGGTGCACTGGTTGCCATCATCGTAGATATCCTGGGCCGCCACCCGGACCACGCGGCCGTCGGCTGTACACTCCTCGATCTTGCAGTCGCCCCGGATCTGCGACTCGAGCGGACCTTCGTGGATCTCCACCGCGCACGCGCCGTCCACGCACCGCCCCGCGCCGCACCGCGGGTCGGGCGGGCCAGGGCACTCCACGTCGCTCTCGCAACCGAGGGGCGGCGCGGGCACCCCGGAGCACTTCTCGGTGCCCTCCTCGGTGCCCTCCGCGCACTCGTCGCAGGTGAGGCACTCCTTGAAACATTCCGAGTCCGGCTCGCCACGCGAGCCCTCCTCGCCGCGCGCGCAACAGATGACCTTGCCCGGCTCGCCGCACACGCAGCGCTCGTCGACGCAAACCGTGCCCGGCACGTACTGGTGGTCCGACTCGCAGTCATCCGTGACCGCGCAGTCTCCGCCCATATAGGGCACGTCACCACATGCAAAGAACGTCGCTGGGCCGATGAGAAGAATGAAACCAACAAACCAAGGCGCGATGGGCCTACCCATGCTCCAGTCCTCCGGCACGAGGCTGAGGCGCCGGCACCCTGGCGGCCCCAATCCGCCGGGGTGTCGTTTGCCTGTCATCCGAGGCGCGCACTATGCCGCGTCGGGCCCGCCGCCGTCACGCAAGTTTTCGCCAGAATGCGCCGCTCGCGAGGCGGCCTCCCAGCAGGGCAGGCGCGCTGTCGAAGGGAGGAAAAACGGTGCTCGTCCACGGAAAGCCGCTGAGGGACACCGTGTTCTCCGCCGGGCCGCGAGGAGGGGACGTCCGCGGCCGCGCGCCCCTGCTCACCGGGTCGCGCCGCGTCGCACCGGGACGCGTCGCCTCCGGCTCACGAGGCGAACAGCCAGGCGATGCTCGCCGCGCCGGCCAGGAAGAGCGCCGCTGTGAAGATCAGGATCGCCGTCCGGTCGGGGCGGTACTCCCCACGATCGATGGCGCGGGCGACGCGCAGGTAACGCACCGCCGCCCACGCGATGAGCGCCATCCCGAGCACGACCATCCCCGCGCCGAGGCCCACGACCTCGCGCAGCAACGACCGCGGCCCTCCCGGCGCGGCCGGCGGCCCCGCCTCCAGGAAGTAGAGGCTGACCCGGTTGAGCGTGATGCCGAAGCTGAGCAGCGCGATCGCCGTGCGCACGTAGGCGAGGTGCGTCCGCTCGTTGGCCAGGTGCTCCCTCGCGTAGGCCTCCGTGCGCTTCGCGCTCTCCTCGCTCTCCTCGCCGGGCATGGTGGCTCGCCCTCCTCGTCGCGAGGCGCCCCGCCCTAGCGGCGGCCGTACCGATCGTCGAACCACGGGTACGCCGTGTTCGAGTAGCCGCGGACCTCCCAGAACCCCGGCTGATCCGCCGCGGTGAACGTGATCCGCCGGATCCACTTCGCGCCCTTCCAGGAGTAGAGCTGCGGCGTGATCATCCGCACCGGGCCCCCGTGCTCGCGCGGCAGCGGCTTGCCCTCCCAGGTGTGGACGAGCAGCACGTCGGGCAGCATGGCCTCCTCGAGCGGCAGGTTCGTCGTGTAGGGGGTCTGCGTGCCGGGCGCGATGTCGCTCGCCTCGATCAGCACGAAGCGCGCGTCCGCGAGCGGGCGCGCGCGCTCCGCGAGGGCGGCGAACCGGACGCCGATCCAGTGGTTGTCCAGGCGGCTCCAGGTGGTCACGCAGTGGAAGTCGGACACGTCGAGCGTCTGCGGCAGGGCCATGAACTCTTCCCAGGAGTAGGTCCGCGGCGCCTCGCAGAGCCCGTCGACCTCGAGCTGCCAGCGCTCGGCCGGGATGTCCGGCGTATCGCCGAGATCGAGCACCGGCCAGCTCTTCACCTCGCGCTGCCCGACCGGCAGCCTCGGCATCCCGTGCCGGTTCGGCGGCCCGCTGCCCATCGGCGCGAGCCCGTCGAAGATGCCCTTGCCGCGCGCCGCCTGCCGCGCCGCGAACGCCTGCTTGCGCTCGATCAACGACCTCGCCCGCCGCCCCGCGTCGTCCCCCATGACGTGACCATGGCGAGAGCTCCAGACGCCTGCAAGAGCGAGCTCATCCGACCTTGCGGCCCGAGAGCTCCACGGATGCGGCATCCACCGACACCGACGTCGGCGGGCCGAACTTCTTGACCTGAACGGTCACGAGGAGGGCCGGCGTGTCGTCGAGCACGCGCTCGATGATGCGCTCGGCGAGCGTCTCGAGCAGCTTGTACGACGCGCTCGTGCCCGATTCGACGACGAGGCTCGCGAGCCTGTCGTAATCGAAGACGCGCGCGCGCGTGTCCGCTCGAGGCAACAGCGAGACAGGGAGCTCCACCTCCAGGCTCACGACGAAATCCTGGGGCAGGTCGCGCTCGGCGCGAGACACGCCGTGCTTGGCGCGAAAGCGGATGCCGTCAAGGCGGATCCGGTACGTCTTGATCGCGGACTCCATCGGCGCCCCCTAGCACGCCTTCCGGCCGGCTTCCGCCGCAAGAATGCCAGGCGGCGGGCTCGCCCGCTCGCCGCGGTCTTCCCGGCGCGCGGCGGCCGTCTCGGCGTGCCCCGGCGCGGGCGGCCTTCCCGGCGCGACCGCCCTCCAGGCGCGCGGCGGCCGCGCGCCACGCGCGCAATGTCAGAGGAGAGGCCGCTTGAAGCACACGGCGTCGATCTTCGCGGTCATCTCGCTGCGCAGGAACTGCACCGGCTCCCAGCCTTCCTGCCCGAACCGCTTGAGGACCGGGTTCCATCCGGACGTGGTGGTCACCTCGATCACCTGACTGTCGCTGACGCGCGCGGTCTCCACGTCCACGCACCGAATCTCCCACCGGGGCGGATCGGTCCCCGCCTGCACCGGCGGCACCAGGAAGCGCGGCGCGACGTACGACGCGGAGCAACCGAAAAGAAATGCGACGGCGATGGCTGTCCCGGAGCTGAGCTTCGGCATGAGCGGTCCTTTCCTGCGGGGTCGACCCGCGAAGGCGTATCGACGCTTCGTGCGCCACGTCAACTGGGAACGGCGCGCGCGCCGGCGCGGAGCGGGCCGGCTCCCCGGCCGTCACCGGCCCTAGCGTTTGCGGGCGAGCGCCTCGCGGTCCTTGACGATGAGGCGCCGCCCCGCCGCGTCGAGCACCCCCTCCTTCCGGAACGCCCCGAGCGTCAGCGTCACCGTCTCGCGCGTCGACCCGATCACCTGGGCGATCTCCGCGTGCGTGATCGGCGCCGAGATCAGCGTCCCACGCGGCGTCGGCACGCCCCACCGCTCCGCCGCGTGCAGGAGGAACTCGGCGAGGCGCCCTCCCACGTTCTTGAAGAGCATCGACTCGATCCGGTCCTCGGTCTCCCGCTGCCGCGCGACGAGCAGCGCGAACACCGCGCCCCCGAGCCCCGGGTGCTGGGCGCAGAGCTCGCGGACGAGCGCGAGCGGCACCCGGACCACCTCGGCCTCATCCATCGCGATCGCCCGCTCCGTCCGCGTCTCCAGCCCGCCGAGGCACGACTCGCCGAGCACGTCGCCCGTGCCGCGGTAGCTGAGCGGGAACGCCGCCCCCGCCTCGTTGACGCGCTCGACGCGCGCGCGCCCCCGGCCGAGCACCACCAGCGTGTCCGCGGGGGCCCCCTGCTCGAAGATCGCCGCGTCGGACGCCACCACCTCGAGCACCGCGGCGTCCGTGACCGCCTCCCGCACCTCGCGATCCACCTGCGCGAACAGCGAGGAGAGCCGGAAGGCGCGCGCCACACGGGCCTTCACGGGATCCGTGGGCTGGCGGCCAGCATCCTGCGCGTACTGGGAATCCAGATCGCTCACCGTAGGGAACAAAAGAGTAATCCATCCCGCGTGGGTTGACACACAGGAATCCCTGCGACCGAGGCCCGGCGCGGGGCGAGCGGAGCGCCTCGCTCAGCGTCCGTCGCGGTCGAGCTGCACGACGATGTCCCGGTCGAGCGCGCCGTCCGCCGCGCGGGCGAACTGCTGGAACTTCGTATAGGCATCGGGCTGCACGCGGCCCGCGGGCAGCTCGAGGAAGCGATCGAGGACCAGCGCGCCGCCCTCCATGCGATCGTTCACCCGCACGGCGCGCCCCGCGTCGTCCGCCGTCGACGGAGCGAGCTTCGTGACCACGCGCGCGCCCGCGGGGAGCTTGACGCGGAGCCGCACCTCCGAGCGCGTCGCGATCTGCTCCGACAGGTAGAGCGGGGTCTCGCGGACCGGCAGGCTGGCGAGGCTGGCCACGCGCACGCCGAAGGGCGGCGTGATGACCAGCTCCCCTCCCTGCGCGCGCGCGAAGCTCGCGGCGGCGATCTTCATCTTCAGCGTGAGCGGCCGGTCGATCTCGCTCAGCTCCTTGATCTCGATCGCCTGGAGCCGCGCCCCCGGCACCATCTGCGGCAGGAGGCGCGACTCGACGGCGTCCCTGAGCTGGGCGTCCGGGAGCGACTCCAGCGCCGAGCGCAGCGCGATCGCGAGCTTGCCCTCGTAGCGCTGCTCGATCGCCAGCGAGGCCGAGCCGTCCCTCGCCACCTCGGCGACGCCCTCCGTGACCACGCCGTCGTGCGCGCCGGACGAGGGCGTCACCTCGCGCGGCGTCCCCGGCTTCAGCACGATCGCCGGCTGCCCGCGGAGGGAGCTCGGCAGGTAGCCGTACGGCGCGAACTTGTCGCGCACGAACATCCAGCGCACCCCGCCCGCGCCGGGCTTGTCCCCTGTGTCGAGGCGGACGGCGAGCGCGTTGAACGTCTCGGCCTCGCTCATGGGCCCGCGCGGCGGCGCGGTGAGCCGGTCGCTCACGACGCCGTAGCCGGCGTCGATGCCGACCAGGCGGCACAGGTAGAGGAACGCCTCGGTCCGGTTGCCGCTCTTGCCGATGACGACGCGGCGGCCGTCGTCCTCGCGCCCCGGCTCCACGTTGGCGAGCACCCACCGGTAGATCCGGCGCGCCTGCTCGTCCTTCGACGGCGCCGCTCCCCCGTCCTCGCCGCGCGCGCCCTGCGCGGCGCCGGCGGCCTTCCCCTGCTCGCCGCCGCCCGCCGCCGGCGTACGCGGCGAACGTGCGATCGCCCGCGCGATGCGCACGAGCCGCGGATCGCGCGGCGTCTCGTCGGCGGCCGCGTCGACCATGCGCGCGATGGTGCTGTCCAGGCGGATGCCCCAGCCGATGCGGATGTTCGGAAGGAACTCCGAGATCGGCGCGCTCGCCGGCTCCTCCGGGAGCGCGGGGCTCTTGTCGACCCGGTAGCGGCGCGTGACGAGCGCGCCGGACTCGACGATCTCCGGCGCCGGGACGGGGCCGGAGGCCTCCACGTCGAGCGGCCGGCTCTTCGGCGACACGACGATGAACTCGCTCCGCCAGTAGGGGACCTTCTCCTCGCGGAAGAACCAGCGCGGGCCCTGGAACGTGAGGCCCCCCTGCCCGTCGCCGCGCAGCACGAACAGGTTCTCCACCTCGATGTAGTCGCCCACCTCGAGGTGCGGCATCGTCACGGTCGGCTTGTCCTCGATGAACTCCGGCTCGTGGATCGACCCGTCGCGCTTGACCGTGCGGAGCTTGAGCACGAGCCCCTCGGGCATGCGCTGCTCGGCGTGCTCCTGGATGGCCTCCCGCGACTGGATCCGGATGATCTCGTGCTGGAGCATCCGCGCCGAGCCGTCCTCGTGGACCCACATGGCCGCATAGTCGAGCACGCGCGCCGCCGTGCCCGGCATGACCTCGCCCGAGGCCTCGTGCTCGGCGATCACCTTCTTCGAGTCCAGCCGGTACGGGCTGAGCTCCGTCGTACCGTCGAGCAGCTCGATCGCGTCGCGCAGGCCCGAGGTGTCGGCGCCGGTGCGGATCGCCTCGATGAGCGCCCTCTGGAGCGCGTCGCGCTCGCCACGCGCGAAGCGCGCGTCCGCGAGCGCGAGGCGCGCGTCGGCGTCGTCCGGCGACTTCGCGAGCGCGCGCTCGAGCTGCTCGAACGACTCGGCGCGCTTGCCGGCGCGGGTCAGGAGGTCGGCGATGCGCGCGGCGATGTCCTTGCGATCCTTGCGGGCGGAGCCGAGGCGCTGGAGCTCCTTGATCGCCGCCGGGTAATCGCGGCGATCGATCGCCCTCTCCAGCTCGATCTCCGCGTCGGGATCGAGCTCCCGGATGCGCGCGGCGAGGGCGTCGGCCTGCGCGATGTGCCCGTCGCCGTCGTGGATCCGGAGGAGCGCGCCCAGCACCTCGATGTCGTCCGGGAAGCGCGCGGCGGCCTCCTTCACGGTGCGCACGTGCTCGACGCGCCAGCCGAGCCGCGAGTACATCGCGGCGAGCGTCTTCAGGAGGTCGGGCACCTCCCGGAAGCGGCCGGCGAGGGCCTCGATCGTGCGGGTCATCTCGGACAGGCCGACCTTATCGGCCTCCTCGAGCGCGAGCCAGAGGCGGGGGTACCAGAGCTCCGGGTCCTTCTCCGCGGCGCGCGCGCGCACGTCCTTCACGAGGTCTCGCCCGTCGGACGCCGGGAAGATCGGGTCCTTCTCGAGGAAGACCGCCTGGGCCGCGAGCGCGGGGCCGGTGGCGCGCGCAGGATCGGCCACGAGCGGCTCGATCAGCACGGCGCTCACGTCGTCCTGGCCCTCGAGGTGCGCGATGGTCGCCGCGAGGTAGCGGGCGATCGGATCGCCCACGTCGCGCTCGGCGGGGGGCGCGCCGCGCAGGCCGAGCGCGCGCGCCACCTTCGGCGCGGGCTGCGGCGGCACGCCGAGCGCCGTGAGGAACGGCTCGATGGGGTTGGGATCCGGCAGGACCTCGGGTGCGACGAGCGAATAGGGCGGCGTCGGATCGGCGAACGTGGCCACGCCGAGGGGCGTGCCGTCGGGCGCGAGCAGGCGGATGGAGGTGTCGCGGCCCCCGACACGCGCGAGGATGCGGTGCCGGCCGGGGCCGAGGCGCAGGCGCACGCCGAAGCGGGGCCAGATCCCCCACTGCTTCGTGTCGCGCGTCAGCACCTCGACGTCGTCGACGAGGATGGCGTAGGCCCCCTGGACGGCGATGAGCATCTCGCGCTCGGCGGGCAGGTCGATGAAGGTCTCGACGTAGAAGATGCCTCCGCTGGCCCCGCCCTCGCCGGGTCCCTCCGGCGCGACGGCCGAGAGCTGGCAGCCGCGGCGCTCGGCGCCGAGCACGCGCGGCGGGCCTCTGCGGTGGGGATCGCGCGGGAACACGGGCGGCCAGGGGCCGGCGCGCTCCGCCTCGTAGTGGACGCGGTGATCGCTCGTCGCCAGGCGGCCGAACGGGCCGGCGAAGCGGGCGTTCTCGATGCACCCGTAGCGGCGCGCCGCGCGGTCGATGAGCGGCACGGCGGGCGCCGCGCGGCTGACGTCGGCGGCGTCGTCGGCGGTGCCGGCGGCGCCGTCCGGGCGCGCCGCGGCGGCCTCGTCGGGCAGCCCGTCGAGGCTCCACCACTCGACGAGCTCTCCGCGCGCGCGCCAGCCCAGCTTGCCCGGGTGGTCGATGGCGCGCAGGACGACCTCGCGGGACTTCTTCCAGAGGCCCGCGACGCTGGAGCGCAGGCCGAGCAGGCGGTTCGCGGCGAACCAGCCCACGAGCGGGGCGTCGGGGTGCGCGCTCACCCGGGCGGCGTCCAGCGCATCGAGGTAGGCCGCCGCCGCGCGCGCGTTGCGGCCGTGCCCCTGGTCGTCGATCGCGCGCCCGAGCGACGCGAGCATCGATTTCGCGCCGATCCCCTCCAGGCGCTTGCGCGCCTCCCTGGCGCCGGCGGGCGTGCCGCCCGGGACCAGGAGCTCTCCGAGGAGCCAGCGGCCGACGACCTCGCCGTCGGCCGAATGCGCGCCGGCGTCGCGGAGCGAGGCGATGGGGTCTTTCGCGCCGGGCGCGGTGACCGCGCCGCAGGCGCCGAGCGCGAGGGCCAGGGCGGCGGCGCCGGCGAGCCGGGCGAGCGTGGAGAGGGGGCGAGGAGCGCGCATCGGCCCGGTCCTTAGCGCGAGCGACCGCGTGCGCACAGAGACGCCGCGCGGCGCAGCGCTCGGCCCGTGAGCGCCCCGCCCGGCCCATGAGCGCCCCGCCCGGCCCGCCGTCGCCGCCCGACCCGCGGCACGCGGTCTCCGCGGCGTGCGGCCAGCGGCTCCAGGGGCATCGTCAAGGAGCGCCGCCGCCCCTAGAGAACGACGCGCCACGAGGTCGTGCGCAACAACGTGGCGACGCTCCGCGGAGCCACCGAGGACGGCCCCACGGGTCGATGGCGATCTTGATTATCATTTGCATCATTGCTATGTGAAGCGGCGAACTCATGGAAGACGACCTTGCGGTAGAGCTCGGCGCGCTCGCGCACCGCGGCGCCGCCCCGCTTTCCTGATCGGGGAGCGCGCTCTTTCGAACCACCTCGCCGCGATGCTTTCGCACCGACAAGGATGAACGACATGGTACCCGGTTACACAGAAGAGACGGTGCTTGAGGTCCACCACTGGACGGACAAGCTCTTCACGCTCAAGACCACCCGCTCGCCGAGCTTCCGCTTCGCGAACGGGCAGTTCTGCATGATGGGGCTCGTTGTCGCGGGCAAGCCGCTCGTCCGCGCGTACTCCCTCGCGAGCGCGAACCACGAGGAGACGCTCGAGTTCTTCTCGATCAAGGTGCCGAACGGCCCGCTGACCTCGCGCCTGCAGCACATCGCCGTCGGCGAGACGATCCTCGTCGGCAAGCGCGCGACGGGCACGCTCACGATCGGCAATCTGCGGCCGGGCCGGACCCTGTGGCTCCTGGCGACCGGGACCGGCCTCGCGCCGTTCCTCAGCGTCGTGAAGGATCCCGAGACGTACGAGCGCTTCGAGCGCGTGGTCATCACGCACACGTGCCGCCGGGTGCAGGACCTCGCCTATGGGCGCTACCTCGAGCACGAGCTCGCGGCGGACGAGCTGCTCGGCGAGATCGTGCGGCCCAAGCTCCGCTACTACCCGTCCGTCACCCGCGAGGCGTTCAAGACCGAGGGCCGGATCACCGCGCTCCTCGAGTCCGGCCGCATCTTCGCCGATCTGGCGCTGCCCGCGCTCGACCCCGCGCACGACCGGCTGATGCTCTGCGGCAGCTCGGAGATGCTCGCCGACACCGCCGCGCTCCTGGAGTCGCGCGGCTTCGAGGAGGGCAACAGCGGCGAGCCGGGCGACTACCTCGTGGAGAAGGCCTTCGCGGGCGAGAAGCGCTCCCCGCTCGCCAGCGCGTCGCCGGCCGAGAGCACGACCCTGTCCGGCCCGGCGTGACGTCGCGCGCCGCGCGCCGGGCTGCGCCCGGGACCCCGCGTCGGCGTCACGGCTGACGCGCGGGTCGATGCGGCGCGCAGGCCGCGCAGTCGGATGTGGACCGGGGCCGCCGCCCGCCCCGGTCCAGACCGCGGCTCACACGCTCGCTTCGACAGCGCTGGCGACCTGCTGGAGGAGCACCGTCTGTTCGATCACCTCGGGCGGCACGCCGACATCGTCGCGCACGACGGCCACGTCCTCGCGCGCCACCGCCACGTCCTCGCGCACGACGGCCACGTCCTCGCGCGCCACCGCCACGTCCTCGCGCACGACGGCCACGTCCTCGCGCGCCGCCGCCACGTCGTCCCGCTCCGCCGCCCGGCGCAGCGCCGCGATCTCCGCCTGCGCGGCGACGAGCGCCTGCTCGAGCTCCTCGTGGAGCGCCGGCGGAGAGCCGGCCGTGGCGCGCGCCTCGGTCAGCTCGCGCTCGAGCTGCGCGATCTTCCATCCCGCGGCGCGCAGGTCGGCCTCGCTCGAGGCGGCGCTCCGCGCCAGCGCGTCGAGCTGCTGCCGCAGCGCCTCGACCGCGCCGCCCGGCCCGCCCTGCCCCGTGAGCGCTCCGCCCTGCCCGCCGTCCGCCGCCTGGCCCGGCCCGCCGTCGTCGGCCGGCGCCGACGCGAAGACCGTCCCGAGCTCGTCGACGAGCTCCTTGCCCACCCGCTCGCTCTCGCGCAGCTGCGCCATGAGCGACGCGATGACGTGGCCCCGGTCGCGCAGCGCCTCCTCGAGGCCCGCGATCTCCGCGGCCGCCGCCTCGCCTGCGTCGCGCTTCTCGAGCTCCGACGCCCGCTGCTCCAGCGCGACGACGGTCTGCTCGAGCTCCACGATCCGCGCCTCGAGCAGCAGCCTGCGCGCGTCGAGGGCGCTCCGCTGGTCCTCCAGCGCGCGGCTCTCGCGCTCGTTCCGGTCCGCCCGCTCCTTCTGCCGGTCGCGGTCGCGCGCGAGCTCGGCGCGGGCGGCCTCCAGCTCCTCGACCCTCCCCGCCGCGCGCCGCGCCTCCTCCAGCGCGCGCTCGCTCTCCTGCGCGCGCCTGCGCGCCGTGTCCCGCTCCGACATGAGCTTCGAGAGCTCCCGCCGCGCCCCCGCGGCGGCGGCCTCGAGCTCCTCCACGCGCGCCGCGAGCGCCGGGTCGGGCGCCGCCACGGCGGGCCGCGCCTCGAGCTCGGCGATCCGGGCGCGCGCGGCCTCGAGGTCGGACGTCGCGGCGTCGAGGCGGTCGCGGGCGCCGGCGATCTCCGGCTTGTTGCGGATCATGCCGAGCTCGAGCTCGACCTTGGTCCGCACCCGCTTCTCGTCGTCGAGCTGCTTGGCGAGCCGGGTCGCGCGATCGCGCTGGCTGCGGAGCTCCTCCTCCATGTCGCGGATCTGGTGGGACAGGCGCTCGGCCCGGACGTGGGCGTCGCCCGCCCTGGCCTCGACGTCGCGGAGGCGCGCCGCCGTGGCCCCGAGCTCCGCCTCCGCCTCCGCGAGGCGCGCGGCCGTGGCGACCGCGCTCTCGGCGCGGACCCCGGCGTCCTCGCGATCGCGCTGGTGCCGGGTGCGCAGCTCCGCGAGCTCGCCCCCGAGCCGCTGCGCGCGGCCCTCGGCCTCGGTGAGCGCCTCGGGCGACGCGCCGGCGCTCGCGCCCGGGAAGTCGGCGAACGGCAGCTCGATCACGGCGAACGCGTCGAGCCTGGGCAGGCGCTCGCCGGCCACGGCGATGAACCACTCGGGCTCCTCGGACGCGTCGAGGATCGACGTGTCCACGCTGACCTCGGGCTCGCCCTTCGGCGCGAACTCCGCGACCGTGTAGCCGACGAACGGCGCCTGGCCGACCATCCGCACCTGCTTGAACTGGAGCGCCACGAGGTCGTAGAGCGCGTAGTAGCCGGGCGCCGCGCCCCGGCGCGCGCCCGCGGGGAGCAGGCCCCGCGCGGCCTCCGGGTTCGGCGACGCGATGACGGCGACGCCGCTCGCGGCGGTGAGGCGTCGGGCGCGCCGGACGACCTCGGCGGGATCGCCGAAGAGGGAGAGATCGGGGATGACGAGGGTGTCGAAGGCGCCGTCGCGCACGCCGAGATCGCCTTCGAACACGGCGACGTTCGGGTGCGGCTGCCGGGTGGGCGCCGTCCGCGCGAGCTTCTCGGCGACGCGCGCGGCGTCCGGATCGTAGGCATGGACGAGGCGGGCTCCGCGCTGGAGCAGCCGGTCGGCGAGGCCGATGGTGGCGTCACCCACCACCGCGACCCGCCGGCCGCGCACGAGCGGCTCGAGGTAGGCGCTCAGCACCAGGGCGGGATGGAGCGCGGCGGGGGCGGCGTGCCGCGGCGAGCCTGCGGCGGCGAGGGAGGACTCCTTCGTCATGGTTCCGTCCTCTTACGGCTCTGGGGGCCCGGAGTCCACAAAGCGCAGTGCAGAGTTGCAAGGCGGCGCGCTCACCACGCTGGGCGCCGCCCGCGCGCGCCGGTCCGACGCCTTCGCGCCGGCCCCAGGATCGCGCCCCCCACGCCACCAGCGCGGTGAGCCGCCTCACCCATTCAGAGGATCACGGTCTCGCAGCCGAGGAGGATCTGGATCTTCGCGATGGAAGCGCCCCTGGCGGCCTCGCAGGTGTCGGGGCACAGCACGAGGGCCGCGGGAGAGGCCGGGTCGTCGTAGCGCCAGCCTGGACCGTCGCAGCCGGGGCGCTGCGGCAGGAGCTGCTGCGGTGCGCCGTCGAGCCCGAAGAGGACGTTGACGTCGTCGAACGCGACCTGTCCGCCGGCCACCTGGGAAGGGACCTCGAACTCGCACGGGAGCGCCTGCCCCGTGACCTTCGCGAGCGCGTTCTGGAACTCGACGGCGATGTTGGTCGCCCCGACGAGGACGGCCGCGTCGGTGCCTCCCGCGGCCGCGACCTGGTTGGCGAAGCGCTGGTTCACGCCCGGGAGCCCGATCACGAAGGTGCGCACGGGGGTGCCGTAGCGCGCGCCCGCCGCCGCGAGATCCGCGATGGCGTCCGGATCTTCCGGGTCCACCCCGGCGCACTGGGCCGCCGGCCCCTGGGGCTGCCCATCGGTGACGAGCAGCACCGCCGAGGCCTCGCCGGGGTGGTTCTTCGCCACGTCGATGCCCTGGAGCAGCGCGCCGCCCAGCGCCGGATAGACGGGCGTGCTCGCTCCGTTCGGCGACTCGACCTCGATGGCCGCGACGATGGCGCCCGCGTTGTCGGGGAGCGGACCGAACGGGACCAGCGGCTCCCTGTACGCCTCGTGGTCACAGGCCGGCACGTCGTCCGCGACCCGCGGAAAGAAGCGCAGCGCCACGCGCGCGCCGGCGAACCTCGCGCTGTTGACGAACGCCGTCAGGCCGGCCTTCGCGCTGGTCCACTTGTCGCCCGCCATCGAGGACGACTTGTCCATCATGATGTAGAGATTGAGCGGGACCGCGATCGCCTCCTCGGTGACAAGGCCACACGCTGCGTCCGGATCGAGGGCTTCGACAGGCGCGTCGGTCGACAGCCCTCCATCCGGATCAAAGGTCCCGCCCGAGCCAGCTCCGTCCGAGGAGGAAGAGGACGAGGACGAGACAAGGCCAGCTCCTGAGTCCGCTGCACACGCGCCATGGAGCCCCATGGCGACGGCGAGCCCAACCATGGAAGCGAGCGAGGTGAGGTGGAGCGATTCGAGGCGCATGAGATCAACAGAGGACAGCGAGGACGGCGCGGAAGCGGGTGCGCAGACACAGAGTACCGGAGACGGTGACAGGCGCGAGGGGCGAATCACGGAATCGTGAGCTGGCTCGCGCCGGCGCAGCACATCATGACGTGGGCGGACGCGTTGTTGATGCCAGCCGCAATGTGGCGCACAGCCCCATGGTGATTGGAAACGAGCAAGACAAAGTCTTTTCGAGAAGCGCGCGAAGGTGCAGAATTAAGCATGCGCGCACAATTCTTCCTCGAGACGGCATCTCTGCTCGCATTTCTCTCGGTGATCGGCTGCGCGGCGAGCAGCTCGAGCGACGGCCCCATCGGGCCAGTCGCGGGCACGGGAGGCGGCTCGGGCGCGGGCGGCGAGCCCTCCGCGAGCAGCAGCACCACGACAGCGTCATCGAGCAGCGCCGCCGCCGCGAGCGGCTCGGGCGGAAGTGAGGGCAGCTCGGGCGGGGGGGGTGAGGGCGGCTCGGGCGGGGGTGAGGGCGGCTCGGGTGGAGAGGGGGGCAGCGAAGAGGCGGGCGGCGGCGGCGCTGGGGGCGCGGATCGATGCGCGCTGGGATGCTTGCCAGGCACACACGACGTGGACGGCAATCCCCTCACGGGGGACGAGTGCGGCTGTGAATACGCGTGTACGCCGACCGCTGCGGGAGAGGCGGGCGAGGATCCGATCGACGCCGAGTTCATCGACGACAACTGCGACGGCGGCGACGGGCTCGTCGAGCGATGCATCTACGTCTCGGCGAGCACGGGGGACGACGCCAGCAGCGGGACGCGCAACGCGCCGGTGGAGACGATCGCCAGGGCCCTCCAGGTGGCGGAGGCGGGCGCGGTGCCGGCGATCTGCCTGTCGGGCGAGCTGTACCAGGAGGCGGTCACTGTCGTGTCCGGCATCAGCATCTACGGTGGGTTCGATCACGCCAACGCTGACTTCAAGTTCCGGAGGACGCCCTCGGTGACGACCACCGTGCGCGCGACAGGCACGGTGTTCCACGCGCCGTCGATCACGCAGCCGACGCACATCGAGGGTCTCTCGATAGAAGCGCTGAGCCCGTCGTCGGCCGGCGCGAGCACCTATGGAGTGCGCCTCGGCGGGGGGACGGCGGATCTCTTCGTGCGGTTCAACCAGATCAACGTGGAGGAGGGCCGGGCCGGCGCCGCGGGGACGAGCGGGGCGGCGCACATGGTGGGGACGGCGACGGCGGGGAAGGCGGGAGAGCAGGGCTGCAACGACTGCAGCGGCCTCGGCAATGCCGGCCCGGCGCCCACCTGTGACGAGCCTGGTGGGAGAGGTGGATATGGCGGACATGGCCCGAACACCGGAGCGGCGGGCCATCTGGGCAGCCAGGGCGCGGCGGGCGGCGCGGGGGGCGCCCCGTTGCGCTGCTTCAGAACCCGGTCGCCAGGACAAAATGGCACGCCAGGCATGGCGGGGTCGCAGGGGATGCCGGGGACGGGGGGCGCGAATCTCGGCAGCATCGCCTCGGGCGTCTATCAGCCCGCGAACGGCACCAACGGGCGACCGGGAATCAACGGCGGCGGCGGTGGAGGCGCGGGCGGCGGCGGCGGCGGCTCGTGCGAGGTAGGCCCTGATGATCGCGGCGGTGGCGGCGGCAGCGGCGGATGCGGCGGGCTCGGCGGCCGCAACGGCACTGCTGGCCACGGTGGAGGCGGGAGCTTTGGCGTCTTCGCGGTGGCCGGACGGGTGGTCGTCTCCCGCAACGAGATCACGACCGGAAAGGGCGGCAACGGCGGCAACGGCGGCAACGGTGGAGCGCCGCAGCTCGGGGGGAACGGCGGCCCTGGCGGCCCCGGTCCCGATGACGCTGGAAACGGCGGCGTTGGCGGCAGGGGTGGCAATGGCGGCGACGGCGGCCCGGGCGCGGGCGGCGGGGGTGGCCCGAGCGCCTGCCTGGCGCGATCCGGGAGCGCCACCTTCAGTTTCGGAGACAACAGCTGCTCGACCGGCGCCCCCGGGTACGGCGGCGCCGGCGGCACGACCCCGAGCGGCGGCGCCGCGGGCGCGGGACAGGACGGCAAGGCGGCCCCGAACCTGCAGATCAACTGATCAACGCTGCTGAGTTCGAGGAGCTATCTCCCACGCGTGTGCTCCGAAGTCGATGGCGCAGCCTGCTAGAACACCGAACAGCTTGGAAATTTGAGAAATGAGACGTTAGGACGCCAGAAGACGCCAAGAAACGCCAAGAGACGCCAAGAAAACAATAAATCTTGGCGTCTTCTGGCGTCTTCTGGCGTCTTCTGGCGTCTTCTGGCGTCTTCTGGCGTCTTCTGGCGTCTTCTGGCGTCTTCTGGCGTCTCAACTTCTCGCTGTTTGCGTGCGGCTTCAACCCATTTGTCGCTCTAGTCCTGTCACCGTGGCGCTTATGCGCCGTCGTGACTCCGCCCGTCCGCTGGATTGCATTCAAATCAAAGGCGAGTCGGCGCACGAGACAGCGTCATCGGTACCGGAGCAGCGCCGGGCCCTTTGTTCTGACGCTCGCACGACCCCGCTTGTCGCCACCTCGATCCTCGTGACCGCTGCACACACGGCCTCGCCCGGACGCCACTCCAGCGCGCGCCCCCGGCGGAGCGGCCGTCGCTATCGTGGATGCTCGTCCGCCCAGGGCGCCGGCGCCTCCAACGCCGTGGAGGCGCCTCCGCTAGACTGGAGCAAAGCGACAGGCGCCCATGTTAACGCGTTGCGACGGCACGCCGACCGGCTAGAGCAGCGAACATATTGAAAATTGTCTGATTCCAATAGTTTACGCAGCCTCCTGGACCAGCCGCTGGGCAGCCTCGAGATTCTGGATCGCTGCGGCGCGCCGGAGGTCGAACAGGTTTCTCCTGGCGCCCATGTAGCGCGCGCTGTGTCCTTTCCGCGCCGCGATGTGGGCGAGCGCATGCTCCACAGCGGTGCGCTGCCTGAGCACGGCGCGTCCTGGTGCGGTCTGCTGTAGCTCCCGGAACTTGCTCTGCAGCGCTTCGTCTTCGGCGATGGACACGGTCCGCCCTCGTCCCGAGGCGGCTTGGGTGCATCTGGTTCGGAGGGGGCATGCGCCACACTCCTCAGGATCGAACTCGACCGTGTCGCCGGGCTCGAACGCTTCGACCTGTCCCGCCGGGCACGTGATCGTCTTGGTGCGCAGGTCGATGTTGAAGTCGCGCTTGCTGAACAAGTCGGGACTGCGAGCCCGCTGGCCCCAAGGCTTCGAGAACACCTTACCCTTCGCGTGGATCACGTCGCCAACGACGGGACTATTCACGTAGGCGCGATCAATGTGGAGTTCGGCGATGCGCAGCCGCTGATGCTGGATGTCTTTGGCGATCGGCACGGCTCCCTCTTCTTCGGGCCGATTCGCGGGCGTGACCGCGCAGGCGACAATGACGGGAAGGTCAAGGTCTCGTGCGATATGTTCCTTGTAGCCGTCAAACCGTTTCGAGCGGCTCTTTCTGCCGTGGCGCATCTCGGCATCCTCAATGGAGACGCGGCGGTCAGGCGCGACGCCTTGCCGGATGCGAACGGTCCCGTCTTCGGCTGTTTCCAGGTCCTGGCCCCGAACCTGTGTGATGGCATCGAGGTAGGGACGAAGGGGTTGCTCGACGACGTCGTCGAGGTGACGGTCCACCCACTGCTGTAGCGAGGACACCTGCCGCTCCAGCATCTGGATGGCCAGCACCTTCTGTTTCGGGTCGCTCCAGTCGAGGTCGAGCCCGGCCTTGATGCTGGGCGCCAGGAGCAGGGGGATGCGAGCCTTGCGGCATATCTCCTCGGGCGGTCGATCCATGATCTTCGACACGACGCGTACGATGCTGCGTGCAGCATGGCCGAGCAGGTTGATCGTGTCCTCAACCCGCCCGGCCCCCGCTAAAGGGCGGCTATCAATGGCCACGCGCAGCGCTTTGGACACCGCACGCCTCTCGCCCTCCGTCATAGCGCCGGACCGAACGAGCGCCACGGTCCGCTCCAGCAGCACTCGGTCCATCTCGTGCGCGAGCATCCGCTCTCGGAATGCTTGCAGCGCGCCCTGCGAGAACGGGGGCGTAGCCGCACCCAGGCAGCCGAGCACCATCTGCCAGCGCAGGTCGACCACGGACAGCTCCACCGCCTCGGCATCCGATGCGCCTACGTAGCCTTGGAGCAGCGTGACCATGCACATCAGCGCCGGCGGATGCGGCGGCTCGCCTGCCCCCGTCGTCCGGTACATGCCCTCCAGCTGCTCCTGGAACGTCTCATCGAACAGCTCGTGCCGGTGCAACCTGAGAAAGCCGAACAGTGCTCTCACGCGTGTCAGCCGCTTCATCAGCGACTGCTCCTGCCGCGACAGCTCCACCGGCGGCGACCATCGTTCCATCCGTGCACCTCCGGCCGCGGACGAGATCATGGCCCGGCGAGACGGTCGAGCCTTCCATCGAAGCGCATAGAATTACCGCAAAATCAACCTGATCGGTCCTCTAGAACGGCTCCCCGGAAGCAACGAGCGCTGACGACAGGAGCCCCCATGACCACTGCAATGCAGATGCCCATGATGCCGCAGACGATGTCCCCCATGATGGCGACGCCGGAGATGGCCGCTGGCGCATCCATAATGCCCGGCATGATGGGCATGCCAATGATGCCCGGCATGATGGGCATGGGCATGCCGATGATGCCCATGATGGGCATGATGCCGGGCATGATGGGCATGAGCATGCCGATGATGCCCGGCATGATGGGCATGGGCATGCCGATGATGCCCATGATGGGCATGATGCCAGGTATGACGGGTATGGGCATGCCGATGATGTGCAAGATGTCGTGTGAGATGACCAAGGACGGAATGATCTGCAAGATGATGCCGCCCGAGGGCATGTCGATGGACGTGCTGAAGGAGCGCTGCGAGGCCATGACGAAGATGATGTCGTCCGGGATGCCCATGATGATGATGTGCGGCGGGATGCCCATGATGATGTGCACCCCCGCCACGACCAAGTAGCGCGGCCGCAATCCCTCCTCGGAGCAGTGGAGCATCGGCGCTCACCGGCGTCCTCGCGCGGCGGCGCCCCTCCTCCGCCCCTTCCCCTCCCCCCTCCCCCGTTCCTCGACGAGGAGCGCGCCCGCCTCAGGGCGCCGGCAGCGAATACGTCATCACCAGGTACATCAGCGAGTCGACGTTCGCCGGGTTGCGGTAGACGTGCGGGACATCCGCCTGAAACACGAGCGCGTCGCCCGTCGCGAGCAGAAACCGCTGTCCGTCGACGCTGATTTCAACGGTCCCCTGACAGACCACGATGTTCTCGGTCGTCCCGGGCGGGTGGGGATCGGCATTCTCGACGCCGAGCGGGGCCAGGCAGAGCTCGTAGAACTCGACCGTTCGCGGCGCATCGAACGGGAAGAGCGCGCGCGAGGTGAACTTGCCGTCGTGCGATGTCAGCCGCTTCGCGCGATCCCCGCGCAGCAGCATGGGGCCGCTCGCCGAGCGGGCGCTGACGAGCGCCGAGAACGGCACGCCGAGCGCGCGGGCGATCTTCCAGACGACGTTGATCGTGGGCGCGCTGCGGCCGAGCTCGACCTGGCCGAGCATCGCGCGGCTCACGCCGGAGATCTTCGAGAGCCGCTCCAGCGAGAGGCCGCGCCGCGTCCTCAACCGCCGAAGGTTCTCCCCGACAACATGCGTGAGATCCGGCGGCGAGTCGTGGTGAGCGACCTCATAGGTCCACTCCTCCTCCAGCTCCTGCGCGCCGGGCCTGGCCGGCTGCACGTCGAGCGCGACCGGCAGCGCGCCGTTCACCCGGGGATGGTCGCTGTTCTGTCGGACGGATCTCATGGGAGGATGGGCGCCACTCTACACGGGATCTCAGGGTCGGCAAACCAACCAAATTCGTGGCTGCGTCATGATGAGTGGGATCGATCATCAGGCAATTTCCGTCGCTTTTAGGATATCGCCTGAACCCGATCCGTGACGTCCCTGTCACATTCGCTTTCCCCTCGGCGCGTTCGCCTTCCGCGCAGGGTCGCGCTTCCTCCCAGCGCGCTTCGCCACGCTCGCTCCCCCGCAGGCTCGCTCGCCACAGGCCTCTTCCCCCCGCAGGCGCCTTCCCGCGGACCGCGTCCCAGGACGCTCGCGCTTCCCCGCCCCTCTCCGCCTCCGGTCCGCCCCCGGCCGACGAGTCAGGTCCGCGCCCAACCGTCCCTACCGCCAGCGCGCCGAAGCGGCTACAACCTGGGCTCGCTGTGCGGCACGCTGACGCAGCGCGCTCAAGCACCGAGGGCTTGCCGATGGACCACGACATCGACGACGTGATCGACGGCCGGTACACGCTGATCGACGTGGTGGGTCAGGGAGGCCACGGCGTGGTCTACCGCGCCCTGGACCAGGAAACCGGCGCGCACGTCGCCGTCAAGTACCTGCGGCCCGAGTTCGCCAGCGATCCCGCCCTGAAGGCCCGCCTGCGGCGCGAGGCCCGCGCCATGGGCGAGCTGGCCGGCACCAGCGCGACGCACGTCTTCGCGTTCAGCGAGGCGCCCGACGGCACCCTCTACATCGTCATGGAGTTCCTGAAGGGCAGCGATCTCGAGACCGCGCTGCGCCAGCTGGAGGCGCGGAACCAGCGGCTCCCGCTCGACGAGATCCGCGAGCTGTTCCGCCCGATCGTCGACACCCTCGACGCCGCGCACGCGCGCGGCATCGTCCACCGCGATCTGAAGCCCGCGAACATCTTCGTCCTCGACCACGACACGGGCGTTCCTTCCTCCACCTCCCCTCACCGCGGGAGCGCGCCGGCCCGCGCCGGCACGGCGGCGCGGGGGCGCGTGCGCTTGCTCGATTTCGGCCTTGTCAAGGTCATGCAGGCCGACCCCCTCACCCGCGAGGGCGCGATCCCCGGCTCGCCCAGCTACATCGCGCCCGAGGTATGGAAGGGCCGGCCCCAGGAGATCGACCACCGGATCGACGTCTATTCGCTCGGCGCGGTGCTCTTCCGCGCGCTCGCGGGGCGCCTGCCGTTCGCCGGCGCGAGCCGGGTCGACATCCTGCTCGCCGCCGCCCGCGGCCCGCGGCCGAGCTTGCACGCCTTCCGTCCCGACCTGCTCCCCGAGGTCGACGCGTGGGTCGCGCGGGCGCTCGCCGTGGCCCCCGAGGAGCGCTTCCAGGACGTCCGCTCGCTCTGGAGCGCGCTGGAGCCGCACCTCGACCGCGCCGATCGATCCGGGGGCGAGCCTGCCGGCGGAGGCGCGATCCTGCGCTGAGCACGTTCCTCACCCGACCGCCTTGCGACGCGGGAAGCGGCGCTGGTAGCGTGGTGCAAACCATGCCTGAACCGAGGGCCGCAGGATGAGCTCCTCGCCCGGCCTGTTGCAGCCGAATACGCGGTTTCGCAACCGTTACCAGGTGCTGCGCGTCATCAAGGCGGGCGGCATGGGCGCCGTCTACGAGGTGATGGACGACGTCACCGCGGCGCGCCGCGCGCTCAAGGTGATGCTGCCGAGCCTGCTCGACAGCGAGGAGCTGCGCGCCCGCTTCGCCCTCGAGGCCCGCATCACCGGCGTCATCGAGAGCGACCACATCGTCAGGACCTCGGACGCCGGGGTCGACGAGGAGACCGGCACCCCGTTCCTGGTCATGGAGCTGCTCCGCGGCGAGGAGCTCGGCAGCCTCGTCAAGAAGCGCGGCGCCCTCCCCGCCGAGGACGTCGCGCTCTACCTGTTCCAGGCCGCGCTCGCGCTCGACAAGACGCACGCGGCGAGCATCGTCCACCGCGACCTCAAGCCGGACAACCTGTTCGTCACCGTCCGCGACGACGGCTCGCCGTGCGTGAAGATCCTCGACTTCGGGATCGCCAAGGTCATCGAGCAGCACCACGCCTCCACGCTGACGCGGCAGATGCTCGGCACGCCCGTGTACATGGCGCCGGAGCAGATCCGCGCCGAGCGCAACGTCGGCCCGCGCGCCGACATCTACGCGCTCGGGCACGTCGCGTACGCGCTCCTCGTCGGCGAGTCGTACTGGGCCCAGGAGGCCGAGGCGACCGCGTCCCCGTACATGCTCGCGGGGGAGCTCCTGCGCGGCGCGATGGAGGCGCCCAGCGAGCGCGCGGCGCGGCGGTCCTCGGCGGCGCTGCCGAAGGAGTTCGACGGCTGGTTCCTCAAGGCGACGGCGCTCAAGGCCGAGGACCGCTTCGAGCGCGCCTCCGTCGCGGTCGGCGCGCTCGCCGCCGCGCTCGACGTCGCCATCCCGCGGGCCTCGCGCGTCATCCTCCTGCCGGAGCCGGCGGCGCCCGCGCCGAGCGCGAACCCGAGCCCGACCGACCCGACGCTACCCTCGAAGCCCGGCACGGCGAAGGGCTTCGCCGAGGTGCCGACCGTCACGGTGCCGGAGCTGTCGTCGAAGACGCCTCCCTCACGCCCCGGTCCGGCCTCCTACCCCAGCCCGCCCTCGCGCTCCGTCACGCCGTCGGCGCCCCATCCGCCCTCGCGCTCCGTCCCTCCCTCGTTCTCTTCCGCGCCGCCCGCGCCGTCGGCCGCCTCGAAGTTCGCGGAGACCCGACCCCGGACGCCGCCACCCCTCGACCCGCCGGGCCGGACGGGCCTCTCCGGGAGCGAACCGCCGAGGAGGACGGATGTCACCTCGAGGCGCGAGCGCGCCCCGCAGCGGCGCTTCACCGTCAGGCCCGACACGTCGACGGGGGTCCTCCACGTGAAGGTGTGGGGGTTCTGGGACATCGACGAGGGCAAGGCGTACCTCGACGAGTTCCGCCAGAAGGCCTCGACGCTGCTCAACCTCGGAAAGCCCTGGTACGTGCTCGCCGACATCGCGGACTTCCCCCCGCAGAAGCCCGAGGTGAGCCCGTACGTCGAGCAGACCATGGCCTACGCCGTCGAGCACGGCATGCGCAAGGCGGCGAACCTCGTGAACAGCGCGCTCTCGAAGATGCAGATCTCCCGCCTGTCGGCCGCCATGGGGCTGCCCGAGTACTCGTTCTTCACCGCGGAGGCCGACGCCGTCGCGTGGCTCCTGAAGGGCTGAGCGCGAGGGGGCCGAGGCCGAGCGCGAAGCCGGCCACGAGGGGCTGAGCGCGAGGCCGGCCACGAAGAGCCGCGCGCGCTCAGCCGAGGACGAACCGCCGGATGCGCCCGGCGAGGCTCCGCACCTTCTCCTCGGCCTCGAGGTAGCGCTCGGCCGCGTCGCGCAGGTGGGCCTGGCGCGACGCCATGAGCAAGCTCAGCTCGATCACGAGCTGCGGGCGCGCCTCGATGATCGGCTGCAGGGCCTCCTTCGTGATCTGGTAGAGCACCACCTCGTCGACGGCGCGCACCGTCGCGGTGCGCTCCTCGCCCGTGAGCAGCGCGAACTCCCCGAAGACGGCGCCCTTCTCGAGCGCGGCGACCGTCGAGTCCTGCCCGTCGGGGTGCCGCACCAGGACCTCGACGGCGCCGGACGCGACGACGAACATCGACGAGTCCCGCTGCCCCTGCAGCACGATCCGGTCGAGCGGCCCGTACTCGATCCGGCGCGCCTTCGTGGCGAGCTTGCGGAGCTCGCGATCGAGCAGCGGCTTGAAGACCGGCGTCCGCCGGAGCAGCATCATGAGGTCCTCGGCGCTCGCCTCCCGCGCCGCCTTGCTCGGCTCCTCGAGCTCGATCGACGGCGCGGCCCCGTGGCCGTCGCGCCGCTGCAGCGCGGCGAGGTGCGACGGGTTCTTCTCCATGTACGCCTCGAGCAGGCTCGCGTTCCGCGGGATGCACTCGTCGCCCGTGTAATCCATGAGGTTCCGCTCGGCGGCCCACCGGGCGACGTCGTTCATCGACTTCCGGTACTGCCGGCACGCCGCGGGGAAGATGCCGTCCTGGTCGCCGAAGAGCCCCGTCAGCGCCTCGGGCATCAGGCTGAGCCCGAACAACCGCATGTCCCCCCGCTGGTGCCAGAGCGCGAAGTCGCGCCACCGCGGATCGATGTGCGCGAGCTCCGGGAACGCGAGCACGTTGTTCTTGAGCACGGCCCGCTCCGCGTCGCGGAACACCCGGTGCCACGTCTCCTGCGCGTTCCACAGGTTGGGGCCGGCGAGCTCGATCGCCTTCTGCAGGTCCGCGTGGTGGGCGTGCAGGAAGGCGAGCGTGGCCTTCTGCTTGCGCATCAGGTTCGTCAGGCTCACGGGCCCGGCCGCGAAGAAGCCGGCCGCGCGCGGCGCGATGTGCCGCATGTCCCAGACCTGCGCCCACGCCGCGACGTCGATCGACGCGCGGATCGGCGCGAACGCAGCGCCCTCCTCGAAGGCCTCGCGCTCCCCCGGCGAGAGCATGTCCGGGTAGTCGTGCTTCACGGCCTCGAAGATGCCGAGGCACGTGAGCAGCTCGAGGTAGAGGCCCACCCGGAGCAGCCAGCGGGGGTCGGGGAGGTTGCGCCGGTGCTGCTCGAGGTCCTGATGGATGGCCCGGAGGTACAGGAGCGCCTTGTCCATGCCGATGGTCAGCACGGGGAACCACGGGTGATAGCCGACGTGGAGCTCGTCGATCCCGAGCGCCCGCTGCTGGATCTCCGTGTCCGCCTTGACGAGCCGGTCGAGCAGGCGCGCGTAGAGCGAGCCGAAGCGGCCGGTGTCGAAGATCTCGATGTCCGTCGACTCGGAGGCCACCGTCCTGCCCGCCTCGCTGAGCTTGAGCTCGACGCGGAGCTGCTGCCGGAACAGGCTCGCGAACGTGAACGGCTCGAAGCCGTCGGTGACGCGCCGCCGGAACGACTCGGGCAGGTCGCCCCAGAAATAGCCGCCGCCGGTCTCCTCGCCGGGGGGGTGCGGCACGAGCTGCCGCGCCGGCACGATGGTGGCCACGTAGACCGTCTGGTGGAACGAGTTCCACGGGGCGGGCTCGAGCTTCGGGACGGGGTAGGACGAGGTCGAGACGATCTGCGGGCTGAGCGGCACGTCCATGAGGCCGGGCACCGGGCACGGCTCGCCGCCGTCGGGGCTCGCGGGGAGGAACCACGCCGACAGGGTCACCTCGAACGGGCGCTCGAAGGGGGCGACGAACGCGTAGATATCGCGCAGCCGATAGAGCAGCCACACCTCGTCGCCGAGCTCCGACGGGTCGCCGGAGGTGTTGATGCAGCCGACGCGCTCGCTGCACCCGTGCCCCGGATAGAGCGCCTCGTCGACAGGCCGCTTGCCGGGCTCGAACGGGATGAGCTCCAGCGACGGCGAGAGCTCGGCCGACTCCTCCTCCGGGCTCTGGCGTGCCTCGAGCTGGCGCAGGTACTGCCGGACCCGGGCGAGCTTGTCTTCCCAGTCCATGCCCTCCACACGGCTCATCAGCAGCCGCTTGAACTGCCTCTGGAACTCCTTCGGGGTCATCATGCTGCGTCCACCTGAGTTGCCGGGGGCCAGACAGGCCCTCCGCGAGAGCTTACCGGCTTCGCGCGCGCGGCGTCGTGCGATCAGCGCGGCGCGTGGCGTCCGGCGGTCAGCGCGGCGCGCGCCGCCGGGGGCTCGGCGCGGCGCGCGGCGCTCCGCGATCGGGCCGAGACCACGTCGGTGCGAGCCCCTTGCAGCGCCGCGTCTCGGAAGGTACGGGCTCAAGCCCTATGGCTATCGAGATCCGCGAGCTCCGGAAGGGCGACAAGAAGGTCCTGAAGGACTTCCTGAACGTGGTCGACACCGTCTACGAGGGAGAGCCCAACTATATCCGCCCGCTCGACTTGGACATCTCCGATCGGCTCGACAAGAAGAAGAACCCGTTCTTCGAGCACGCCGAGGGGACGGCGTGGGTGGCGTACAAGGACGGCCGGCCAGCGGGCCGGATCACCGCGCAGGTCGACCACGAGCACCTCCGGGTCCACCGCGACGAGACCGGCTCGTTCGGGTTCATCGATACGATCGACGACGCCGAGGCGGCCGGGGCGCTGCTCGCCGAGGCCGCGGGCTGGCTGCGCGCGCGCGGGATGAAGCGCATGCGGGGCCCCTACTCGCTCTCGACCAACGAGGAGATCGGCTGCCTCATCGAGGGCTTCGAGCTCCCGCCGGTGATGATGATGCCCTACCACCGGCCGCACCAGGGCCGGCTCATCGAGCAGGCGGGGCTCGAGAAGGTGAAGGACCTCTACGCGTGGGGCTACGAGGTCGGCAACGTCCCCGCCCGGGCGCAGAAGGCCCACGCCGAGGTCCTGGCGATGCCGGAGGTGCACACGCGCTGCGGCGATCCGAAGAACCTGCTCCGCGACATCCGGATCCTCATGGACGTCTACAACGACGCCTGGAGCGACAACTGGGGCTTCGTCCCGATGACCGAGAAGGAGCTCGTCAAGTGGGCGAAGGACGTGCGGCTCATCCTGATGCCCGAGCTCACCAAGATCACGTTCATCGACGGCGAGCCGGCCGCCGTGTCGCTCGGGCTGCCCGACCTCAACCAGCTGATCAAGGACTTCCACGGCAAGCTCCTCCCTGGCGGCATCTTCAAGCTGCTGTGGCGGCTGCGCGTGCGCGGCCCGAAGCGCGGGCGCCTCGTCGTGCTCGGCATCCGCAAGAAGTGGCGCCACGTGCGGCGCTACGCCGGGCTCAGCGCCTTCCTCTACGTCGAGATGAACCGCGCGGCGCACCTGCTCGGCATGGAGGGCGGCGAGCTGGGGTGGACGCTGGAGGACAACGCCGCCATCAACGCGGGCATCCGGCTGATGGGCGGCCGGATCCACAAGAAGTACCGCGTCTACGAGCGGGCGCTGTGATGGACACGCGCGCCGCCGGGCGATCGGCGCGGGCGGCTCGACGCGGGCGCCGGGACCGGAGAGGAGGAGCGGATCGATGAGGGTGCTGGTCACGGGCGCGAGCGGGTTCCTCGGCTCGCACGTCGCCGAGCAGCTCGTGCAACAGGGGCACAGCGTCGTCGCCCTGGTGCGGCGCTCGTCGGACACGAGGTTCCTGTCGTCGCTGCGCGGGGTCGAGCTCGCGTACGGCGCCGTCGAGGACGCCGAGAGCGTCCGCCGCGCGGTCGTCGGGCCGCCGGGCGTCGACGCGATCGTGCACTCGGCCGGGCTGGTCAAGGCGCGCGACGAGGCGGAGTTCTTCCGGATCAACGTCGACGGCACGCGGAACCTGCTCGACGCGGCGAAGGCGGCGGGGGCGATTCGGCGGTTCGTGTTCGTCTCGAGCCTCGCCGCCATCGGCCCCAGCCTGGACGGGCGCCCCATCGCCGCCGATGCGCGCCCGGCCCCGGTGACGCGCTACGGGCGCTCGAAGCTCGAGGCCGAGCGGCTGGTCCTCGCCGAGAAGGGCGCGTTGCCCGTGGTCGTCCTGCGCCCCCCGATGATCTACGGCCCGCGCGACCAGGAGTCGTTCGCGTTCTTCCAGAGCGTCGCGCGCCGCTTCCTCCCGATGCTCGGCGACGGCAGGAACACGCTCAGCGTCATCTACGCCTCCGACGCGGCCGCCGCGTGCATCCGTGCGATCGAGAGCGACGTGCCGAGCGGCCGCGCCTACTTCATCGACGACGGAAGCGTGTATGTGTGGCGCGACATGCTGGCGGACGTGGAGGCGGCGCTCGGCGCGCGGGCGCTCGTCCGTCTCGGCGTTCCGTTCTCGCTCGTGCGCGGCGCCGCGCTCGCGAGCGAGGGGCTCGGCCGCCTCACCGGCAAGGCCGTGATGCTCACGCGCGACAAGCTGAACGAGCTCTCCGCGTCGCACTGGGTCTGCGACTCGAGCGACGCCCGCCGGGAGCTCGGCTGGGCGCCCGAGGTGAGCTGGGCGGAGGGGACGCGCCGCGCGGTCGCCTGGTACCGCGAGCATGGCTGGCTGTGACGTGACGCCGCGCCGCGCGCCGTTTGACGCTCGCCCGCGGCCTCCGTACCGTAAACGTATGTCCCGCTGTCCGCCGGTTGCCCCGGGCCTCGTCGCGATGGCGCTCGGCCTGACGGCGGCGCCCGCGCAGGCACAGGAGCCGCCTCGAGACGGCGCCGCCGCGGCGGCTCCGGACGCGGGCAGCGCGGCGGCGCCGGCTGCGCGCGGCGCGCCGGACGCGCCCGCCGCGCGGTCGGCCCTGCGCGGCGCCGTCGTGGTGGCGGTGGACGACGCGAGCGCCGAGGCGGCTCGCTCGCTCGCCCGCGCGATCTACGGCGACCCCGCGCTCCGCCCGCCCATCGACGAGGCGACGGCGCAGGTGCTCGCCGGCGATCCGCCGCGCCCGGACGCGCCGGCCGCCGTGAAGGAGCTCGCGGAGGTGCGCCGCTCCGCCGGGCGCGCCGAGTCCGAGCCGGTCGCGCGCGGGCTGCTCGCGTCGCTCGGCGCGGGCGCAGGCGCGGCGCTCGTCGTCGCGGTGAGCACGGCGCACGGCCACCCCGTGGCGCGCGTGCTCCGGGTCGCGGGCGCGAGTTACGCGCCGCTCGAGCTCGGCGCGACGGTCCAGCGGACCGCCGACGGCGCGGCCGCCCCCGCCGGGGCGACCTTCGGCTGGCCGGGCGCGGGCGCGGCCGTGCGCGCGCTGCTCGCTGGAGACGAGCGGAGCGGAGGCGCGGCGGGTCGCGCCGCGACGCCGCCCGCGCCCGCCTCATCGCCCCAGGGCTCCTCGGGACCTCGCGGACCTCGCGCCGACGTCGTCCAGGCGGCGCCGAGGTTCGCGGGCGGCGACGCCAGCTCGTCGGGGCCGTCGGAGCGGCGCTCGACGTGGAGCTCCCCCTGGTTCTGGGGGCCGCTCGCCGGCGTCGTCGCGACAGGGATCGTCGTGCTGGTGCTGGCCCAGACGGGCGGCGATGACGGCGACACCGTGCACCTCCGGGGCCGGATCGCGCCATGACGCGCTCCTCCCGGCGCAACCCGGCGGGGCTCGGGCTGAGGCTCGCCGCGCTCCTCTGCGTCGCGATCGTCGCCGCGCCCGCGCGGCTCGCCGGCGCCGCGCCCCGCGTCTACGACGCGCCCGCCGCGACGCGCGACGGCAGCGCCGATCTCCCCGTGCCGCCGCCGCCGCCGGCGTACCACACCGAGGATCTCGGCTGGATCGAGCTCGCCTATCACCCGTCCACCCGCGACCGTGTCCGCCCGCTGATCGCCCGCGCTGGCGACCTGCGCGCCGAGCTCGGCGCCCTGCTCGGCCGCGACGTGCTGGCCGCCCCCGTGAAGGTCCGGATCGCGGATGTGCCCGCCGAGCTCGACGATCTCGTCCCCGGGGGCCTCGCTGGCCCCGTGACGGCGATCTCGTTCGGCGCGCTGCGGCTCGCGGTCCTGAGCGCCTCTCCGCGGCTCGGCGCCGAGGCGCCCGATCTCGAGGGCGCCTTCCGTCACGCGCTCGCGCACCTCGCCCTGGACGAGGTGACGGGCGGCGCCGCGCTCCCGCGCTGGTTCCACGAGGGGTTCGCCGCCCACGTGGCCGGGGACCGCAGCGCTCGTCGCGCGCAGGTGCTCTCGGTCGCCGCGCTCCGGGGGCGCCTCCTCCCGCTCGACGAGCTCGAGGCGAGCCTGACGGGCGCCGAGGACACGGCCGGCTCGCTGCCCCACGCGCAGGCGGCCGACGTCGTCCGTTTCCTCGTCGAGGACGAGCGGCGGCAGAGCTTCGTGCGCGCGCTGGCTCAGGTGCGCGGCGGCGTGCCGCTCGAGGCCGCGCTCGGGGCCGCCTATGTCTCGACGGGCCGCGAGATCGAGCTCGCGTGGCGCGCCAGCGTCGCGCGCCGCTACGGCTTCGTCCCGGTGCTGGCCGGCTCGCTGCTGGCGATCGCGCTGCTGGTCTCCGGCCGGCTGGCCGTGCAGCGGCTCCGCCGCCGGAGATCGCCGCCGCCTCCCGCGCCGCGCCGCCGGCTCCGCGCGGCGTCGGAGGTACGCCACCGGCCCGCGCGCCCGTCCACGGTCCAGCTCGTCGCCACCCTGGGCGCGCGTCACCGCAACGAGGTCGACGGCGACGCGGACGTCCCGAAGGTGGAGCACAACGGCCAGTGGCACACGCTCCACTGAACGCCACGGAGGAGGCCCCTCCTCGGCCCGATCCCCCCGGACCGCGGCGCCGCCTGACGGAGCTCGCGCTCGGCGCGGCCTGGCTCATCGGCCTCGCCGCGGCCCTGCAGATCGTGTCCGTGATCCTGTCGTCGAGCCCGCTCGCGGCGGCGCTCGCCGGCGCTGTCGTCGCCGACGTCGTCGCGGCGCGGGCCGGCGTGCAGTGGACCGACCCTCTGGAGCCGGAGGGCCCAGGCCGCCGCGCGCGCCTCGCCCGTCGCGTCGGGCTCGGCGCTGCGCTGGGCGCGCTCGCCGTGCTGATCACGCTCGGCGTCTCCGCGGCGCTGGGGTGGGTGACCGTCGAGGCCGGGGCGCCCTCGGCGAGCTTCGGCTTCGCCCTGGCGCGCGCGATCGCCCTCGCTGTCCGCGACGAGCTCCTGCTCACCGGCATCCCGTTCGCCGCCGCGGCGCGCGCCGGCCTCTCGCCCCGCCCCGCGCTCGTCTTCTCCGCCCTCGCGCACGGCGCCGCGCTCGGGCTCGCGCCGGGCGCGTCCCCGTCGAGCTTCGCCCTCGCGACCGCGCTCGGCGCGCTCGCCGCGGCGCTCTTCCTGCGCGGCCGCGGCGTGTTCGCGGCGGTCGCCGTCCACGCGAGCTTCACCGCGCTCGCGGGCGCAGGCCTGCGCGGCGCCCTGCTCGACGCCACGTGGATCGACGGCGCCCTCGCCGCGGGGACGCAGGCCTCCGGCCCGCCTGCCTGGCTCGGCGCGGCCGTGCTCGCCATCCTCGCCGCGCTCACCCTCCGGCGCCGGCGCCCTGCAGCCTGACCGTCCAGCACGGTAAAGCGTCCCTGCCCCGCGCGGCCGCCACGGAGCTCTCGCCGCCGCGCCGGCATGAAGCGCGCCGCACCCGCGTTGTAGCTCCGGACATCGGCGCTGGCGGCGCCGCGTCCATCGCAGCTGCGCACTCGGCCTCTCCCCTTCCACCGCCGGCGTCCGGTTTCCAGCGCTCGGCGCGTCACATCCACCGGACCGACACCGACATTTCACAGCGCCGTGAGAGCACGTGCCGCGCAAGCGGATCGCGGGCGAACGCGCGCGATGTCCCACAGCGCCTCACCCCTCGGACACGGCTATGTCATATTTCAGCGCACCGCGTCAAGCACACATTGACGCGCCGCCTTCGAGGAACCAACGATCAGGTATGCACTGCGAAAGGATCCTTCGGATTGCGCCGATGATGCTGCTCGCGCTCGTGTCGACGGGCTGCGGCATGGCGACGATGATCGACACGAACACGCGCTCCATCCAGGCAACGACGGAGGAGATGCGGCGGACGCGCGCGACGATCGAGGATTCGAATCAGACGCTGCGGAGCTCGCAGGAGAGCATCGATCAGCTCGCCGAGCTGCGTCAGCCGATGGAGAAGCTCGCCGAGATGCAGGCGGCGATGGAGCGGCTGGCCGAGCTCAAGGGGTCGATGGACGCAATGCAGCAGAGCATGCGGGAGACCGCGCGCCTCAAGGAGTCGATGGACCGGCTGAGCGAGATGGAGGCCACCATCGCCGCGATGAACGAGAGCCTCGTGGGCATCCGCGGCCCGCTCACGGACGTCGCCGCCCTGAACGCGCCGATGCGCGACGTCGCCGCCCTGGACGCGCCGATGCGCGACGTCGCCGGGCTGAAGCAGCCGATGGAGCAGGTCGCGACGCTGCGCGAGCCGATGAAGGAGGTGAGCAAGCTGTCGGCGCCGATGGAGGAGATCAGCCAGCTCGGGGGCGATGCGTCGCGCCAGACCGGCCTCATCGCCATCGGCCTGCTCGGCTGGGGCGTCGTGACGTTCCTCGGCGTGTACTTCGGCGTCCAGGCCGGCACCCGCCGCCAGCAGCGCCTGGCGCAGGGAGACAGGGACTCGAGCGCGGGGCCGGCGCCTGCCGATCCCGCGCCGCGCGTCCTCGCCGAGAGCCGGAGCTTCGAGCGCCGGGCCCAAATCAAGTCGATGTGATCTCTGCCGGACGCCTGTCCAGCCGGCGAGCGGCGGAGTCGCCCGCCGCCCGCCGTCCCATCACCCACCGATCAACGATACGTATTCCAGTGAGCCGACATGCGATCGGCCTGCCCTGCAGTGAACCCATCCATGCAGGAGTCGTCGGTGTAATCCATGAAGTTCTGGACCGGGTCGAGCCCACCGCCCCGGCAGCTGTCCCTGTTCAGCGGGCAGCCATACGCGGCGCTGCGCTCGGACGCCGTGTCCGCGACGCCATCACCGCTCTTGTTGCAGCCGCCTTCGAACGTGTGGAAGAGGCCGAGCCAGTGGCCGACCTCATGCGTACCCGTATCTCCCTCGTTGTATGGCGCCGCTTTGCCGCCGGGTAACGTGGAATGGAGCAGGACGACGCCGTCGTCGGTCGGACGGGCCGCGTAGCTCGAGGGGAACGTCGCCCAGCCCAGCAGACCGCCGCCCGGATTGGCCGTGTAGATATTGAGGTGGTCTGGCCCACCAATACGGAGCGCGGCCTTGGCCTGCCGCTCGGCCGAGGAGCCCGACGCCATGGTGTACCAGGTCGCGTTCCTCGTCCGATCGACGGAGGCCAGCGTGAAGCTGAAGCGGGTGTTCGCGTACGCCTCGTTGAGCACATCGATCTGCTCCGCGATCATCCCGTCCGTCACGTCGCCGTTCGACACGCCGATGCCCTTGTTGATGACGTGGACGTGCACGGGGATCTCGACCGCCGCGCCCACCGAGAACCCGAGCGCCATCCGGCTGCGGACGAACTGCTCGACGGCTTCCTTCTCGACGTCGCTCAGCTCGACGGTCGCGCAGCCGCGCCGCAGGGGCGCCGGCTCCGCCTCGACCTGCTCGGGCTCGACGTCAGCGACGGCCGGCGCATCCTCCACGGGGGTCGAGGGGTCGGCGCCGCACGCGACGCCCAAGGCAGCGATCAAGACTAAGGCAAATACTTCCGCGCACGTCCGAGCTCGCATGGACACTCTCCTTGGTTCATTTCCCCGCAAAGGAAGCATGAATATATATCCGCGATCACAATCGGTTCAATTCCAAAAGGGCCGATTCCACTCGCGACGACAAAGGAAGATTCCATGTCTTGGTCGTTCTGGCCGTTCTGGTCGTCTTACGAGTCTTGCGCTCTCTCGCCGAACGCCGACAGGCCCCCGGACACGCAGAGCGATGACGGGGCGCAGCGGCCCGTGTGGAACGGACACGCCGATTGCTCCAACGTGGATCGATCGCTTTAGGAGGGAGCACACGTCGAGCGCGGCGCGGACCGAGAGAGCGCCCCTCGACTCGAGATCAGACGACGACGGGGACCTGGCTGTTCCGCCTGTTCCATGTCCTCCGCGCCTTCGGGATCGGGGCCCGCGGAGCTCACCCCGATTTCGCGGCGCTTCCCCGAGGAGCGCCGCGCCGCGCGCCCATCCGCCTGATCAGTGCAGCTCGAGCGACGCTCGAAGCCAGGCGCACGACGTTATCCAAGCTCTCCGCCTGCCACCTCCTCTCGGAGCCGGGTCGGCGCTCGCCGCCGCCGGCCCTGTCGTCGGGGCCGCGCCGGGCTCGCGCACACGCGGTCCGCACGGGGGCAGACGCTGCGTTCTCGCGGGCGGTGGCGCGGCGGGCTCGGCGGCGATCCTGCGATCTCGCTCACACTGGCACGCGGCCGACCCGGGCGCTGCGCGGCCGACGGGCGCGATGCATCGTGATTGCGGCACTCTCCTGGCGACGGTAGATGTCTGGCATGGCGCGTACGAAAGCAGGTCAGTCCGCGGAGGAGCTCCGAGAGCAGATCCGGGCGGCCGGCCTGCGGGCCACCTCGCCGCGCATCGCGGTGCTGCATAGCCTCGGCCGCTCGCGGACGCCCGTCAGCCACGCGGAGCTCGCCGCTGAGCTCGCCCCGAAAGGGTGGGATCGCGCCACCATCTACCGGAACCTGATCGACTTGACCAACGCCGGGCTCGTGCGCCGCACCGACATGGGCGACCACCTCTGGCGGTTCGAGCTGCGGGAGTCCACCGGAGCCCACGCGGCGGACGAGCACCCGCACTTCATGTGCGACACATGCGGCGATGTGCTCTGCCTCCCTGACGAGAGCATCGAAATCAAGGCGGCGCGCGGCGCGCCGCGCGCGCTGCGGCGCAAGGGACTCCAGATCCAGATCAAGGGCCGCTGCGATCGGTGCGTGCAGGCCTGAGCGGCGGAGCAGCCCCCGATCATCGGCCGCCCCCGGCCACCGGCGGCCCCGGGCCGCGTGGATGACGCGGCGCTTCGCGGCGCTCAGCGACCACAGGCGGCTTGTCCGTATCCTGGTTGCAACACCAATTTGATGTTGATTGGGCTACGGGGCTCGGGCATAGCCCACCGCGCCCATGCTCGCGCTCGTCGTTGTCCTGTCGATCGCCGGCCTCGCCGCGGGGCCGCTCCTCGTGGCGCTCGGCCGGCGCCAGGCGCTGCCGACGTCGGCGCTCGACGGGCTGACGCTCGGCCTCGTGCCCGCGCTCGTCCTCACGCGCCACCTGCCGCACGTCGTCGAGGAGATCGGGGCGCAGGCGCTCCTCTGGGCGGCGCTCGGGTACGCGGCGCTCGGGCTCACAGAGCACCGGCGGCGTGACACCGGCGAGGTGCTGGGGCGCGAGATCGCGTTCTCGGCGCTCGCCGTGCACGGGCTGCTCGACGGCGCCGGGCTCGCGCTGGCCGTGGCCGCGGCCGACAGCAGCGCCGACGGGGTGCTCTTCGCGAGCGCCGTCCTCGTGCACCGGCTGCCCGAGGGGCTGTCGCTCGCGGCGCGCTTCCTGCCCGCCTGGGGCTGGCGGCAGCTCGCCGCGCGCCTCGGGCTCCTCGGGCTGCTCACCGTCCTCGGCGCCCTCCTCGGCCAGGGCGCCGTGGAGCGCCTCCCCCACGAGTCCTTCGAGGTGTTCATCGCGTTCGGCCTCGGCGTCCTCCTGCGGCTCGTGGTCCACACGCACGAGGCGCCGCCTCGGGGCGCGCGCGCGCGGACGGCGAGCGCGATCGCCTTTGCCTCGGGGCTCTGCGTCGCGCTCGCGCTCCCCAACCCGGAGAGCTCCTTCACGAGCGCGCACGCGTCCGAGCTGTCGATCGCCGAGTCGCTCGGCCCGCTGTTCATCCAGACGGCGCCCGCCGTGCTCGCCGGGCTCGCCGTGGCCGGGCTCCTGCGCGCGCTCTCTCCGAGCGCCCTGCATCGCTCGACCGGCTCGTTGCGCGGCGGCGCGGCGCTGCCCCGGGCCGCCCGCGGCGTGACGTCCGGGCCGCCGCTGCCCCTCTGCGCCTGCGGCGTTGCGCCGCGCATGCAGCGGCTCCCGCGCGCGAGCGCGCCGGTCGCCTCGGCCGTCGCCGTCGTCCTCTGCGCGCCGGCGCTCGATCCCGCCGGCGCGCTGCTCTCGCTGCGGATGCTCGGCCTGCCGTTCACCGCGGCGCGCGTCGCGGGCGGCGCGCTCCTCGCCGCGCTTGTCGCGCTCCTCGTCGCCAGGGTGGCCAGGACGAAAGGCTCGATCACCGCGCCCTCCGGCGGCGCGCCGCCCGTCGACGCCGGGACCGTGGCGTCGCCGGGCGCGCGGCTCCGCGCCGCCGTCGCCGAGGCCGTCGGTCCAGCGCTCGATCACATGGCCGCCTGGTACGTCGCGGGCCTTCTGCTCGCCGCCGTCCTCGAGGCGGCCATCGCGCCGGCCGCGGCGCGCGCGCTCGGCGCGCCGGACGACGTCCTCGTGAGCGCGCTCCTCGCGGTGCCCGCGCACGTGTGCGCGCAAGGCGCGGCGCCGCTCGCCGCGGTGATGATCCACAAGGGGCTCCCGGTCGGCGCGGCGCTCGCGTTCCTCGTGGCGGGGCCCGCGACCCACATCGCGGCGCTGGGCGCCCTGCGTCGGGCGTTCGGAGCGCGCGCCGCCGCCGCCGCCGCGCTCTTCAGCGTCGCCTTCGCCGTCGCGCTCGGCCTCGTCGCGAACGCCCTCGTCCCCCTCTCGGCGATCCCGGACCTCCACGACCTCGCGCCGCAGGAGCACTCCACCATCGCGTGGATCTGCGCGGCCGCGCTCGGCGCGCTCCTGCTCTCGAGCTTCATGAGGCTCGGCCCTCGCGCGTGGCTCGGCGGCATGCGCGGCGCCGGTGCGTCCGGGCCAGAGGAGCCGCATGCGCCCTGCGCGCACGCACATCGCAGAAGCGCGAGCGGCGCACCGCACGACAACGGCGCGCCGCCCGCGTGACGCCCGGCTCCCCGGAACGTCGTTTCAGGAGCTCACCCTAGCTGGACCGAGCCGTGGTGATCGCAGTGATCGCCGTGCGGATGATGCAGGTGCGCCCCGACGAGGTAATCGAAATGATCGCCGTGGGGCACGGCCTGATGGCCGCATCCTGCCCCGTGCGAGTGCGCCTTCTCGTGATCGGCGCACACGTGGCTCGGCGTGCACGCGTCGGGGTTCTCCTTGCCGACCGAGAGCACGTGCTCATCGAAGTGATCGCCGTGCGGGTGATGCAGGTGTCCGTCGTGCAGGTAATCGACGTGGTCTTCATGCCGCAACGCCTGATGTCCACATCCCTGCCCATGAACATGGGCGTGCGCTTCATGCGTCTGGTGGTCGTCCATCGACTTGCATCCTTTCCATCAATGCTCGCTTCGAGCTCGGGTGACGGCTCGACGTGGGGCCAACATGGGGCCCCGACGCGCACCGCCGCAAGGAGCAACCTGGCGCGCATGCCGTGGGCGAGCCGACCACGCTCGCTCGCCCTGCGGCGCCGCTACGCTCAGCGGATCAAGTACCTGCCGATGAGCACGAGCGCCATTGCCCAGAGCACCACCCCGATGCCCGCCGCAACGAGCATGGCCTTTGGCAGGCGCCTGCCGTGCTGCACGAGCCGCCCCAGCGTCCCGGCGGCGTCTCCGCCTCGCGCCGCCGCGCTCTCCGGCGCGAGGCCGACGTCGCCGCTCAGGCCGACGTCCGAGGCGCGCCGCCCCTTCTGTCCCCGGAAGCGCTCGGCGCGCAGCTCGCGGAGAACGGCCTCGAGCTCCTTCGCCAGCGCGTCCGCCGAGGCGATCCGCTCGTCGCGCTCGCGGCGGAGGCACGCTTCGACGAGCTGGCAGAGGCGCGGCGGGAGCCCTGGCCTGCGCGCCGCGATCGGATCGCAGTCCTTGCTCAGGATCCGGACCATCAGCGCGTTGTAGTTCGGCGCCTGATGCGGGGTCGTCCCGGTCAGCGCCTCGTACATGACGACGCCCAGCGACCAGATGTCGGCGCGGGCGTCCACGTCCTCGCGCCCCGCGGCCTGCTCGGGCGACATGTACGCCGGCGAGCCGACGACGCAGCCCGTGCGGGTCAGCGAGAAGTTGTGCTCCTTCTCCAGGACCTTGCTGATCCCGAAGTCAAGGATCTTCCCCACGAGCTCGCCCAGGTGGTTGCGATGCACATAGATGTTCGCGGGCTTCAGATCGCGGTGGACGATCCCTTGCTGATGGGCCATGTCGAGCGCCCGCGCGAGGCCGAGGAAGAGCTCGACCAGCACCTCCGGCTCGATGGTGCCCTCGCGCCGCAGCCACTCGTCGAGCCCCTCGCCGACGAGCAGCTCGAACACGAGGAACGGAGAGCCGTCCTCGGCCTGGCCGAGGTCGAGGATCTCGACGATGCTCGGGCTCCGCAGGCGCCCGCTCGCCTTCGCCTCGTTGAAGAAGCGCTGGAGCGCGACGGCGTCCCCGGCCACCTCGGGGCTCATCACCTTGAGCGCCACGTCGCGGTCGATGAGCACGTTCTTCGCGGCCCACACCGACCCGCTGGCGCCTTGGCCCAGGAGCTTCACGAGCCGGTAGCGAGACTGGATGAGATCGCCGGGGTTCACTGCTGCGCCGAGGTGTCGCTGGGGAGCCGAGGGAACTGAAGGAACCGAAGGAACCGAGGAAACAGGCGGGCCGGAGGACCGCGGGACCAGGGAACCGAGGAGGAGCTGGCTTGACGCCGCCCCCATCGGAGCCGGACCGGAGGATAACCCGAGCCATGGACGAGCGGTACCGCGGTGCGGCGCGCTCCAGCAGGAAGTAAAAGTTCGCGGTGCGAGGGGGCGATAGCCCGTCTCGTCGCCTCCGCGGGCGCAGAGATCCGTCGATTTTGCGGTGCCGCGACGCTTCGACTCGGCGTCACCGGCGCTCGCCGGACACGACGGCGAGCGAGGAAGAGACCAGGCAGCGAGGGGCGCAGCGCAATTTTCTTGTGCGCCGGCCCCTGCGCTGCCCTCGGGGGTGGGGGCGATCAGACGTCGTAGTAAAGGAAGAACTCGTGCGGGACCGGGCGGAGCCGGATCGCGTCGACCTCGCGCTCGCGCTTGTAGTCGAGCCAGGTCTTGATGATGTCGCGGGTGAAGACGTCGCCGCGGAGCAGGAACTCGTGGTCGCGCTCCAGGGCGCCGAGGGCCTCGTCGAGCGAGCCCGGCATGTGCGGCACTTCCTTGAGCTCCTCGGGCGAGAGCGCGTAGATGTCCTTGTCGAGCGGGTCGCCCGGATCGATCCGGTTCTGGACGCCGTCGAGGCCGGCCATCATCATGGCGGCGAAGGCGAGGTACGGATTGCAGCTCGCGTCCGGGAAGCGGACCTCGATGCGGCGGCCCTTCGGGCTGTTGCCGGGGGGCAGCGGGATGCGGATCGACGCCGAGCGGTTGCGGCTCGAGTACGCGAGGTTCACGGGCGCCTCGTAGCCCGGGACGAGCCGGCGGTAGCTGTTCGTCGTCGGGTTGGTGAGCGCGGCGAGCGCCTTCGCGTGCTTCAGGATGCCGCCGATGTACCAGAGGCCCGTGTCGGACATCCCGGCATAGCCGTCGCCGGCGAAGAGCGGCTTGCCCTCCTTCCAGAGCGACTGGTGGCAGTGCATGCCGCTGCCGTTGTCGCCGAAGAGCGGCTTCGGCATGAACGTCACCGACTTGCCGTTCTTGCGGCCGACGTTCTTGATGACGTACTTGAACCACATGAGGTTGTCGGCCATCGCCGTCAGCGTCGAGAACTTGATGCCGATCTCGCACTGGCCGGCCGACGCCACCTCGTGGTGGCCGACCTCGACCCCGATGCCGGTCTCGATCAGCGTCGACATCATCTGCCCGCGCAGATCGCCGAGCGTGTCGGTCGGCGCGACGGGGAAGTAGCCCTCCTTCGACCGGATCTTGTGCCCGAGGTTCGGGCCGGCCTTGCCGGAGTTCCAGACCGCTTCCTCGCTGTCGATCTCGTAGAAGGCTCCGCGCTGCGAGCTCTCGTAGCGGACCGAGTCGAAGACGAAGAACTCGGCCTCGGGCCCGAAGTAGGACGTGTCGGCGATGCCGCTCGCGCGGAGGTGGTTCTCGGCCTTCTGCGCGATGTAGCGCGGGTCGCGGCCGTAGGGCTGGCCGGTCACCGGATCGCTGATCTTACAGATCATGCTCAGCGTCTTCTGGGCATGGAACGGGTCGAGCTTCGCCGTCGACGGATCGGGCGTCATCAGCATGTCGCTCGCGTTGATCGGCTGCCATCCGCGCACCGACGAGCCGTCGAAGCCGATCCCCTCCTCGAAGAGATCCTCGTTCAGGCGGGACGCCGGGATGGTCGTGTGCTGCCAGATGCCGGGCAGATCGATGAACTTGAGATCGACAAATTTTACGTCGTTTTCCTTCGCAAACGCGACGACATCTTTCGCCTTCATGATCTTCTCTACCTCGCTGACTCGCTGCTCTCGCTGTATGTGACTCGACGGTGCGCGGGCTCGTGCTCGCTTCTCGGTCGTCGATCTGTCGATCTGTCGATCAATCGATCTGTCGTTCTATCGATCCTCGAGCCTGTGACCCGCCGCGAATGCCCTGTGACGCTCTGCCGGCGGCGCGCCTCCTAGATGGCGTCCTCGCCGCGCTCCCCCGTGCGGATCCGCACGGCCTCCTCGACGGGGACGACGAAGATCTTGCCGTCGCCGATCCGCCCCGTCTTGGCGCTCTTCTCGATGGCGTCGATCACGTCGCTGACCATGCTGTCCGGCACGACGATGTCGACCTTCACCTTCGGCACGAAGTCGACGACATACGCCGACCCTCGATAGACCTCTTTCTTGCCGCCGGTCCGACCGAAGCCCTTTACCTCGGTCACCGTCATGCCCTGAATCCCGACCTCGGCGAGGGCGTCCTTGACCTCGTCGAGCTTGAACGGCTTGATGATCGCCTCGACCTTTTTCATTGCGCACGCCTGTGGTGACCGGGTGCCCGCCAGGGTAAAAGACCCGGGCGCTCACCCGAAAGGCCCCGCCGGAGCAGAGCTGGTAAAGGGGGGACACCTCCGCCGGCGGCCTCCCATCGATGTGCCGGGCGCCGCCCGGCTTCCGATCCGTGACGGGGGGCCCGGTCCACCGAGCCTTGCCCGACACTGTCAACGACTCAGGGACCCATCCAGCAGAGCCGGATCGGCGACCCTTCACCCCGGACGCTGGCGCGCGACCGAAGGTCCAGGCTGGTGTACCCAAGCTCATGTTTCCGGAATGTTTCGCGCACCGCGCGAGCGTGAGAAAAGTGCATCGGACGTCCGAAAATCAGAGCCCGCTTACTTTTTTCACAGCTCTACCTGTGCAAGGCAGAGCTCGCTTGCGCGGCGGCGGCGCCGGGAGGTGAGAACCTGCCTACGCACCGCGCCACCGGAGCGGTGGCCATGCCCTGGTCCATGACCGGCCCCGGGTGGAATCCACTTTCACGGTGCTCTCGTGGAACCGCTGAGCCCGCTCGCGCGGCTCCAGGGCGAGGATCCGCCCCTCCCCGACGGGTCGCGCTGCGCTCGCCATTGTTCTTGTGACGCGGCTCGAATAGGCTGCGCTGGCGAATCCAGTCGCGGGACAGCCCTGCCTGATGGCTTTGCCGAACAAAGCGAAGATCCCGGTAGGCACGGTCCTCGCCGGAAAATACCGCATCACACGCGAGATCGGGCGCGGCGGCATGGCTGCCGTGTACGAGGCCGAGCACATCGACATCGGCAAACGCGTGGCGATCAAGGTGCTCGCCCAGGAGCTGACGACCTCAGCCGTCGTGGTCGAGCGCTTTCTCCGAGAGGCCCGGGCCGCCGCGTCGATCCGCAGCCCCTTCATCTGCGACGTCTACGACTCGGGCAAGCTCGACGATGGGCGGCCCTTCCTGGTGCTCGAGCTCCTCGAAGGCGAGTCGCTGTACGAGCGGATGACCGTCATCAGGTACCTCGACCCCGAGACCACCGTGACGGTGGTCTCCCAGGTGTGTCGAGGGCTCACCAAGGCGCACGCCGCCTCCATCGTCCACCGCGACCTCAAGCCGGAGAACATCTTCCTCACGAAGGACGAGGAGGGCCGGCTCTGCGCGAAGATCCTCGATTTCGGCCTCGCGAAGTTCTACGCGCCGGTCGACGGCGGCGACGCGCAGGCGCGCCTCACCCGCGAGGGCGCGGTCTTCGGAACGCCGGCGTACATGAGCCCGGAGCAGGTGCGCGGCCAGGGAGCGGTCGACCACCGCGCGGATCTCTGGGCGCTCGGCTGCATCACCTACGAGTGCCTCACCGGCCGCACCGTCTGGCAGACCGAGCAGGGCGTCGCGATGACGTTCGCGCAGATCGCCAACGCGCCCCTGCCGCAGCCGGCGGCGCTCCGCCCCGACCTCCCGGCGAGCTTCACCACGTGGTTCGAGAAGGCGCTCGACCGCTCCATCGATCGCCGGTTCCAGACCGCGAAGGAGTTCGCCGACGAGCTGTCGGTCGCGCTCGGCGTCGCGCAGCCGACGCCGCCGCGCGGCGCGGAGCCGTCGCAGGCGGGGCTCGTCATGCCGGGCGGCGACGCGCCGGCCGACCTGTCGTTCGACCCGCCGGGCGTCGTCCGTGTGACCCCCAACGAAACGCGGCGGACCGTCCCGTCGGGTCCGGCGGAGCGCGGGGGAGATCCGTTCGCCGGGCTGGACATCTCGGGCGCGCCCGGCGCCGCGATGGCCGGGCGCATGAGCCAGGGCGCGGGGCAGCAGATCACGTTCTCCGGGGGCTCGGGCGAGACCTCGGTCCCCGATCCGCTGGCGCACGCATCAACGCCGAAGCGAGGCGGCGCGGGGCGCGCGCTCGTCGTGTTCGGCGTGCTCGCGCTCGCCGCGGGCGGCGCCTACGCGGGTTACCGCCAGTTCCTCAAGCCGACGGCCCTGCCGCCCGTCTCGTCGAGCAGCGCGGCGCCGTCGGTGGCCACCAGCGCCCCCTCGGCGTCGGCGTCCGCCAAGGCCAACGTGCCGGCGCGCACCGACGCCCGCGTCGAGCCGCCCCCCCTGGCGTGGCCGCCGCTCGTCGCGCAGGCGCAGGAGGCCGTCGCCGCCGGCGATCTCAAGGCCGCGCTCAGGCTGCTGAAAGACGCTCAGGACAAGGGCAACCACCCCGTGCCGCGGACCCTGATCGAGCACGTGCAGGTCGCCCTGAAAGACGCGAGCGGCAAGGCGCCTTGCGCGCTCACCGGCCTCGCGAGGCCGCGCACGCACGATCTGGTGCGCGAGGGCGGGCGCGTCGTCGGGGCCAGCCGGCCCTCGATCGCGCTCGGGCCGCGCGGCGCGGTGGTCACCTGGACGGACTCGCACGAGGGCACCGAGCACGCCTACACGACGACGCTGGACGGCGCGATGCGGCCGTCGTCGCCGGCGCTCGACGTGACGCCCGAGGGCCGCGCGATCGGGCGCCCCGAGCTGACCTCCGCGGGCGATCGGCTGGTGCTCACGTACTGGGACGGCAAGGGGCCGGAGGCCGGCGTGCACGTGCGCTGGCTCGACGCCAACGGGCGGATCGACGGCCCCGCCGTGATGGTCGCGCCCTTCCCCCGCGGAGGGAACTCGTGGCCCTCGCTCGCGCGCGCCGCCGAGGGGTTCCTGATCACGTGGTCGGACGACGGCGACACCGCCTCCGAGGACCTCTTCATGCGACGCCTCTCGCCGAACCTCGATCCGGCGAGCGAGATCATCCGGCTGACCGACGTCACCCCGACGGGCCCCTCGAAGCCGCGCGCCCGCTTCCCCTCGGTGGCGGTGACGAACGACGTGATGCACCTCGCCTTCCGCTTCGATCGCGAGCCGACGCGGGTCATCCAGTACATGCGCCTCCCGCTCGCGAACGCCGGCAAGGGGCTCCCGCCGGCCAGCCCCGGCAAGCGCGCCGACCGCGCGCTCGGCGACCTGTCGCTCGTGAACAGCGATCGGGTCCGGAGCGACAGCCCCTCGCTCGCCTGCGGCGCGGGCGGCTGCTTCGTCGTCTGGCACGGCGAGGCGCCGCTCGGGGGCGCGTCGGCCGCTTACATCGATCCGGCCAAGGGCCAGCCGCTCTGGCGCAAGCGGTTCTCGAAGTCGGGCGCGCGCCCGTCGATCGCGATCGCGCCGAGCGGGCAGGCCCAGCTCGTCTGGTTCGAGGGGGGCCGCATGCTCACGGCATCGATCAACCGCGACGGCATCGGCGCGCCCACGAAATTCGCCCGCGTCAGCGGGGATCAGCCGGCGCCCTCGATCAGCCCCGGCGCGAAGCCCGGAGAGTGGTATGTCGCCTGGCTTGACTACGAGGCGGGTCATCTCGAGCCCTACGCCGCCCGCATCCAGTGCCGGTGACCCCATGCTCATCCTCCCACCTCGAAGCGAGGTCCGCGCCCGTCCCATCGAGACCGAGCGGCTGATCCTCGTGCCGATCGACCCGTCCGACGGGCCCGAGCTCTGGCTCGCGGTCAACGGCTCGCGCGCGACCCTCCAGCGCTGGCTTCCCTGGGTGCAGTTCCACACGGATCCGGCCGCGAGCGTGCGCTTCGCCGAGGCGTGCGCCGCCGACTGGGATCACGGCAGGGCGCTGCGCTTCGTCATCCGCGAGCGCGCGCACCGCTCGCTCGCCGGGGTGGTCGGGCTCGAGGCGTGCGTCCACCTGCACCGCTCTTGCGAGCTCGGCTACTGGCTCCGCAAGGAGGCGACCGGGCGCGGGCTCATGACCGAGGCCGCGAGGGCCGCGCTCGGGTTCGCGTTCGGCCACATGGGCGCGCACCGCGTGCGGGTTGCGGCCGCGACGGACAACCATCCCTCCCTCGCGGTCATCGGCCGGCTCGGCTTCCGCTTCGAGGGCATCGCCCGGCAGGCCGAGTGGTGCGACGGCCGCTGGCTCGACCACTCCGTCTTCGCGCTCCTGGCGACCGATCCCAGGTAAAGCCGCCCACGAGGGCGCTCGCTCGCTAGTTCCCTCCGCGCGCCCGAGGTAGCCCGTGCGCCGCCCGAAGCGCGCTAGCATCCTGACTCCGCCGTGGCCCGCCGTCGTCGCCTCATCCGCTGGCCCCGCGGCACGACGCCGCTCGTGCCGCTCGCGCCCGCGATCGTGATCGTCGTGGGGATCGCCACGGCGGTGGCGATCGCGCTGATCGGCATCGGCCAGCTCGCGAGGATGAGCGATCAGGCCGCGAGCCTGCGCGCCGAGGTGCTGGCCGCGACGCTCTCGGCGCGGCTCCGCGGGACCATCGAGGGGGAGCGGGCGGCGTTCCTGCGGGAGGCGGCGCGGCGGGCTGGGTCGGAGATCCTGCTCGTCGATCAGGGCGGCCACGTGCTGATCAACGAGAGCTTCAGCGCGCCGGCCAGGGCCGGCATCGTCCAGATGCTCACCCTGGGCAAGGGCGAGACGACGACCTCGCTCGGCCGCGTCCGGTTCGCGGCGCGCCCGCTGCACCCGCCGCTCTCTCACCTCTCGGTGCTCACCTTCGTCTCGGCGCCGAGCCCGCCGCCCGACTCGATCGCGCTCGGCAACGCCGTCGCGGCGCTCACGGTGCTGCTGCTCGGCGTGGCTGTCGCGGTCGCGCTCTCGTTCACCAAGTCGGCGCGCGACGATGTCGACTACCTGCGCGAGCGCATCACGGCGATGGCGCGCGGACAGGGCCAGAGCGCGCTGCCCACGGACGTGATCCAGGCCGAGCCTGTTCCGATCCGATCGCTCGACCAGGTCGGCCTCCTGACGGCGGCCTTCAACCTGCTGATCACCCGCTTCGCCGCGGCGGAGCGCACCTACCGGGCGGACCTCCAGCAGGCCTCCGCGATGGACCGCGAGCGCTCGGCGTTCCTCGCGGGGCTGAGCCACGAGCTGCGCACGCCGCTCAACGCCATCCTCGGGTTCGCGCACGTCCTGGAGAGCGAGGTCGACGGCCCGCTCAGCCAGGACGCGCGCGAGGCGCTGTCGGTCATCCGGCAGAGCGGCGAGCACCTGCGCACGCTCATCGACGACATCCTCGACCTGTCGGCGCTCGAGACGGGCAAGCTCCAGCTCTCCCGTCGCGCCGTCAACCTGCGCGCCCTCGTCGATCAGGTGATGCGGGAGGCGTCCGCGGCGGCGCGCGACAAGCCCCTCCAGCTGCGCGTCACCGGGGATCACGCCCTCGTCGCGCACGCCGATCCGCGGAGGGTGCGGCAGATCCTCACCAACCTCGTCTCGAACGCCGTCAAGTTCACGGCGCGCGGCTCGGTGACGGTCAACATCACGGGGCGCGGCCGCTACGCGGCGATCGTCGTCCAGGACACCGGCCCCGGCATCCCGCCGGAGGAGACGTCGGCGGTCTTCGAGGAGTACCGGCAGACCGGCGACGTGCGCTCGCGCCGGGCCGGGACGGGGCTCGGGCTCTCGATCGCGCGGCGCCTCGTGCTGATGCACGGCGGGACGATCCAGCTGGAGAGCGAGCTCGGGCGGGGCTCGACCTTCACGATCACCCTGCCGATGTGGATCGTGCAGCAGCCCCTGTTCGCGCCGACCCCGCCCGCGCCCGACGTGGCGGCGCCGCCGGGGAACGACCCCGGCGCCGGCGGCCCCCAGGGGAGGATCGTATGACCGAGGAGCGCATGAGGGACGACGCGATCCACTTCGCGAGGCGCGTGCTCGTCCGCCAGGCGCTGGTCGGCGTCGCCGCGTTCGGGGCGATCGCGGCGCTCGCGCCGAAGCTGCTCATCCTCGAGCAGCGCGTCGCCGCCAGCGTGCTCTCGGTCGGCGCCAAGATCGCGCTCGCCGCGATCTGCGCGACCACGCTGCTGACGCTGCTCCGGCTGCGCACCCACGAGAACCTGCTGCGCTCGCTCGTGATCGGCTCGCGCGACATCGATCACGAGGAGCTCGAGCGGTTCGCCGGGCTCCCGACCTCGCTGGCGCTGCGCTTCGTGCTGGCGAGCTCGACGATCTCCGGCCTCATGATGATCCCCGGGATCAGGCCGGAGAAGCTCGACGACGGCCGCGCGGTCAGCCTGCTCATCCTCGCGATCACGATCCTCAGCGCGTCCGCGATCCCGCACTACGTGCTGACGCGCGCCGCGGCGTTCAGCCTCTTCGAGATCAGCCCGGCCGAGGCGATCGGCGCCTTGCTCGAGACCGCCGAGCTCTACCAGACGCCGCGCCGGCGGGTCACCTCCAAGCTGCTCCTGGCCGTCGCCACGCCGGTGCTGCTCGTCGGCGTCGGGGCGGTGCTCATCGCGAACGCGCACCTCCAGACGTTCATCGAGCGCAGCCGGCGCTCGACCGCGGGGCTCATCGCGCGCACGGCGCTCGACCCGTCGCTCGGGGCCATCGACGCGGCCGGCCGCAACGACGTCGTGGCCTCGGCGGCGGAGTTCGGGTTCCTCGCGCGCGTGGAGCACGACTGCGTGGGCTCGGAGCCCTCCTTCGGCCGCGAAGCCGACGGGCAGATCGCCGTGATCACGCCGCTCGACTACGGCTGCGTCAACACCCGGTTCTCCGCCGACCTCGAGCCCTCCGCCGCGATCTGGGGCGCGCTCGTCGCGCTGCTCGCGGTGCTGGTCGCCGGCGCGCTCGGCAACCTGTTCGGCCGCGTCCTGGCGGCCGATCTCGTGCACGCCACGAAGCAGGTGCGCCTGCTCGGCACGGACAGCGTGCTGCGCGGCGCCACCCAGATCGCGCGCCCCGCCCGGTTCGCCGTCGTCGCCCGGCTCGGGCACGCCATCGAGGACCTCGCCGAGCGCTTCCGCGTCTTCGCCGCGGCGCAGGAGCGCGCGCTCGAGGCCCGCGAGGCGGCGCAGCGCATGCGCGGCCTCCTGTTCGCGAGCGTGAGCCACGACCTCAAGAGCCCGCTGAACGCCATCCTCGGGTTCGCCGAGCTCGTGGGCCAGGAGGATCTGACCCCCGCGCAGCGCGAGAGCCTGGAGCTCATCGCGACGCGCGGCCGGGAGCTCCTTGGCCTCATCGAGTCGATCCTCGACGCCGCCCGCGTCGAGGCCGGGCAGCTTACGCTCGAGCCTCAGCCGACGTCCGTCGGCTGGCTCATCGCGGGCGCGCTCCGCAAGGCGCGCGAGCTCGCGAGCGACGCCGGCGGCGAGGTCGTCATCGAGGTCGGCGACACCCTGCCGCTGATCCCCGTCGATCAAGCCTACGCGACGCGCGCGATCGCGGTCATCGTCGCGCACGCGCTCCGGACGGGCGCGGCCGACCCGTCGGCGCGCCTCGTGCGCCTCACGGCGACGATGGCCGGCGAGTTCAACAACGAGGTCCGCATCGACATCGAGTACGGCAGCCGCGACGTGCCGCCGGACGAGCTCGAGGCCCTGTTCAGCCGGCAGACCACGGCCCGGGGGCGCGGCCTGACGCTGGGCCTCAGCCACGCGCGATCGGTGATCGAGCTCCACGGCGGCTCTCTCGAGGTGGACGGCGCCCCCGACGGCCGGCCGCTCTGCCGCGCTCGTCTGCCGCGCATCCCGCCCCCCCGACGTCCCCGCCTGTCCTCTGTCCCTGCGCTCGGCTGACCTCGACCCCTGCGCTCGGCTGACCTCGACCAGGGCCCCGCGGCGACCCACGCCGCAGCGCGGATCGCTTCCCTTCGCTGCTTGCACGCGGTACGCCCGTGGCATGCCTGAACGGGCGCTCTCTCCTGCCGAGACAGGCGACGACGATCGCTTCGACCGCCTCTTCCGGCCTGCCTCGCTCGCCGAGTACGTCGGCCAGGCCAAGCACACGGAGAACCTCAAGGTCTTCGTCGAAGCCGCGCGCCGGCGGCGCGAGCCGCTCGACCACATGCTGTTCTGTGGCCCGCCCGGCCTGGGCAAGACCACGCTCGCCCACATCATCGCCCGCGAGATGGGCGTCGCGCTCCATGTCACGAGCGGACCGGCGATCGAGCACAAGGGCGCGCTGGCCGGCTTGCTGACGAAGCTGGAGCGCAACGACGTGCTGTTCATCGACGAGATCCACCGGCTCACGCCGGCGGTCGAGGAGAGCCTCTATCCCGCGATCGAGTCGTTCAACATCGACATCATGACCGGTGACGGCCCCTACGCGACGACGATCCAGCTCGCGCTGAAGCCCTTCACGCTCGTGGGCGCGACGACCCGCACCGGGCTGCTCACCGCGCCGCTTCTGTCGCGCTTCGGCCACGTCGTCCGCCTCGACTTCTACCCCGTCGAGGAGCTCCAGCGCATCGTGCAGCGCAGCGCCGGCCTGCTCGACGTGCCGATCGACGCCGGCGGAGCGCGCGAGATCGCGGCGCGCGCGCGAGGGACGCCGCGCGTCGCCAACCGCCTCCTGCGCCGCGTCCGCGACTTCGCCGAGGTGCTGGGCGACGGCGCGATCACGATGGAGATCGCGCGGAAGACCGCGGAGCGGCTCGAGATCGACGCGGCCGGCCTCGACGAGATGGATCGCCGGCTGCTGCGCGTCATCGTCGATCACTACGACGGCGGCCCTGTGGGCATCGACACCCTGGCCGCGGCGCTCAGTGAGCCGCGCGACACGATCGAGGACGTGTACGAGCCGTTCCTGCTCCAGCAGGGCTTCGTCGGCCGCACGCCGCGCGGCAGGGTCGCGACCCGCCGCGCCTACGAGCACCTGGGCCTCGCGGCTCCTGCGACGAAGCAGGGAGATCTCTTCTCCTGATCCCAGCGCCGCGCGGGCAGCGCAATGCAGTGCGCAACGCCGCGCCAGCGCCGCGCCGAGGCCCGGAATTCTCTCATCGCCCCAGCCTGGAGTCGCTAAGCTTGGCGTGTGCCTCGCCGTGATCCTGTGCTCGTCGTGGACGACGACGCCGTCAGCCGGCAGATGCTGCTGCACGCGCTGGCCGACGCGGGCATCGAGGCCGTCGCGGTCACCTCGGGCGCGGACGCGCTCGCATGGCTCAAGGCGAGCGTGCCCGCGCTCGTGCTGCTCGACCTCGTGATGCCGCCCCCTGACGGCTACGTGGTCCTCAGCGCCGTGCGGGACGCCCCCCGGACGCAGGACGTCCCCGTCGTCGTGCTGACCGCGCTCGACGCGGACGAGGACGTCGCCCGCGCCTTCGAGCTCGGCGCCGACGATTTCATCCGCAAGCCGTTCCGCCCTGCCGAGCTCATCGCGCGCATCCGCGGTCAGCTCCGGATCCGGGACTACGTCGACGCGCTCGCGCGCAAAGAGCACGACGCGAAGGTGGTCCTCGAGCTCACGCAGGCGCTCTCCTCGACGCTCGACTTCCGGAACATCCTCTTCACGGTCGTGCGGCGCATCGCCGAGGTGGCGCGCGTCGACCGCTGCAGCATCGTCCTCGTGCGCGACGCGGGCGACGTCGGCTACGTGGTCGCCGCGAGCGACGACAAGGAGCTGCGGGATCTCCCGATCGATCTCGGCAAGTACCCGGAGATCCAGCGCGTCATGCGCACGGGCGACGTGCTCGTGATCGACGACGCGAAGGCGCACCCGCTGTTCGACATCGTGCGCGCGGAGCTCCCGGAGAACGCGTTCCGCTCGCTGGCGCTCCTGCCGATCTTGTTCGAGGACAAGCCGCTCGGCGTGCTCTTCTTGCGCGGCCGGCAGCCGGTGGCGCCCCACGCGCACGAGCTCTCGCTGGCCCGCACGGTCGCGAGCGCCACCGCGATCGCCCTGCGCAACGCGCGCATCCTGCAGTCGCTCCGCGACCAGACGCAGCAGAGCACCTTCGCGCGGTTCGAGGCGGAGCGCCGGCTGAAGGCGCTCCAGCGCTACGCCGACTTCTTCTATTCGACGGCGGACGGCATCGTCGTCGTCGATCCCGACGGCCACATCCTCTTCTCCAACCCGCGCGCGCAGGCGATCACGGGGCGCACGGCGGAGGACCTCGAGAGGGCGAACCTGGCCGATCTCGTCGACGCGCGCGAGCACCCGCTCCTCGAGGAGATCCGGGCCGGCTTCGCCAAGGGATCGTTCCCGCACATGGTGGATTTCACCGTGCGGCGGGGCGAGCACGAGCGGCTCATCCTCAGCTTCAGCTTCAGCAGCGTCCTTCGCGAGGAGAGCGGCGCCGTCCTGGTCAGCTTCCGCGACGTCACCACGGAGCGCGCCACCGAGGCGGAGCTCACCAAGACGAAGGAGTTCCTGGAGCGCGTCATCGACAGCTCGGTCGACGCGATCGTCTCGGCCAACATGGAGGGCGTCGTCCTGCTCTTCAACCGCGCCGCCGAGCGGATCTACGGGTATGACGCGAAGGAGGTCGTCGGCGCGATGAACGCCCGCGCGCTCTACCCCGACCACAACGCCGAGCACATCATGAGGCTCATCCACGCGAAGGAGCACGGCGGCCCCGGCCGGCTCGAGGGCTACCGGACCGAGGTCCTGGCCAGGGACGGGTCGCGGATCCCGGTGCACCTCTCCGCGGCGCTGATCTTCGAGAACGGCGTCCCGGTCGGCTCGGTCGGCATCTTCACGGACCTGCGGGAGCGGATGCGGATGGAGGCCCGCCTCACCGAGGCGCAGGAGGAGCTCCGCGCTCGCGAGAAGCAGGCCATCATCGCCGAGCTCGCGGGCGCGGCCGCGCACGAGCTGAACCAGCCGCTCACCAGCGTGCTCGGCTACGCCGAGCTGATCTGCCGCCGGATCGACGACGCGTCCCCCATCAAGGGGGCCGCGACCACGATCCGCAGCGAAGCCGAGCGGATGGCGGAGATCGTCCGCAAGATCGGCAAGATCACCCGCTATGAGACGAAATCCTATGTCGGCGCCGCGAAGATCATCGATCTCGACCGATCGAGCGGCGACGACCCGAACAGGGTGATCGGGTGAGCGGAAAGACAGCGGAGCGCCTGGGGGAGCAGCCATTGTCCGACGCTCCCGTCACGCTCCGGAAGCCCCTCACCCGGGACATCCCGCTCGAGTGGGTGGACAGCCTGCTGATCGCGTCGAGCGAGCTGGATCCGTCGGCCTCCATCGAGCAGCGCGCCTCGGCGCTGCTCGGCGCGGCCGCGAAGGTGCTCACGGCCTGCGGGCTCGGCATCTACATCCCCGGCGCGACGGGGGCGCAGGTGGCCGTCCGGGTCTCGCCGCGCGCTCGCCGCGACGACGGCCGCGATCCGGCGCGGCTCCTCCCGGAGTTCGCCTTCGAGCGCGTCGTGGCGATCGAGCCCGGAGGTCGCTCGACGATGCACATCGCGGCCGACGACGCCGCGTACCTCGACAGCGCGCCTGTACAGGCGCTGGTCGATCGGCTCGTGCTCACCCTGGGCGCGTCGCTCCGCGAGGCGCGCGCGCACGAGTCGCTGCGCGCTCAGGTCATGCAGGCCGAGAAGCTGGCCTCGCTCGGGAAGATGGCCGCAGGCGTCGTGCACGAGCTCAACAACCCGCTCACCTCGATCCTCGCCTACTCCGAGTACCTGCGCCGCAAGGGCGAGCGCGGCGGCTTCGACCCCTCGGACATCGAGCGGCTCGCGAGGATCAACGACGCGGCGGATCGCATCCGCCGGTTCTCGCGCGACCTGATCGCCTACGCGCGGCCGTCCACGGAGAAGCCGGGCGCCGTCTCGCTCCACGACATCATCGAGCGCGCGCTCGTCTTCTGCGAGCACCTCCTCGACCAGACGGGCGTCACCGTCGAGCGGCGCTTCGACGAGATCCCTCCGGTTTGCGGCGTCATCGATCCGCTGACGCAGGTGTTCGTGAACCTGTTCACGAACGCCGCGCACGCGATGAACGAGCGCGGCGGCTGCCTCGGCATCTCCACCGCGATGTCGCCGGAGGACGGCTACATCACGGTGACGATCCGCGACGACGGGCACGGGATCGAGCCCGAGCACCTGCCGAGGATCTTCGACCCCTTCTTCACGACGAAGACCGACGGGACCGGCACCGGGCTCGGCCTGAGCATCGTAAGGAACATCGTTGCCTCGCACGGCGGCAGCATCCGCGCGGATGCGCGCGCCCCGCGCGGGACGGTCTTCTCTCTGGATCTGCCGATCGCGCTGCCGTCCTCGGCCCGCCGCTGAGCAGGGGCGAGCTCCCTCGGCTCAGGGCGCGACCTTGATGCCGAGCACGAGCACGCCGCCCATGTGCTGCTGACCCGCGACGAAGAAGCTCTCTCCGGCCTTGGCGTTCACCTCGAGCAGGGGCAGAAACGAGTTGCCGCCGGGCTTCTGGATGCTCGCGCTGACGACGAAGCGCCTCGGCTCGTCCTTCTTCTTCGCGGCGACCACGTCCTTCAGCGACACCATGAGGACGCTGCCGTTCGGCAGCTTCGTCGTGGTCGGCTTCCCCTTCTGCAGGGTGACCTTCAGCCGCTCGAGGAGCTTGTAGCTGTTGTACGACGAGAACGGCGGCTTCCCGAGCTCGGGCATCTTGCCGATCTTCGGGTCGATGCCTTTCCCATCGTTCGTCGCGTGGAGGATCACGATCTCGGACGTGACCTCGGCGTCCGACGGCGCGGCCTGCGGGGGGGCTGGCGCCTTCTCTTGCGCGACGGCAGGGGAAGGGCTCACGCCGAGCGAAAGGACCATGGTCGCGGTGATCGCACTCGCAAGAAATCTCATCACTGTCCTCCCGGACCGTCATCGGAGAGCCAGACCACCGTGGTCGTCGGGCCTGAAGCCACGGCCTCCTGCGGGACGTAAAAGATGGTGCCCATGCGTGCCCCGAAGTCGACCGCGGCGATCTCGACGCCGGGCTCGGCCTCCCCCTCGAAGCTCGGCGCGGCGTCCGGCTCCTTCGCCGGCGCCGCGAGCGACGCGGAGGGCGCCGCGGGCGGCGGGGCGAGCAACGCGGAGGGCGCCGACGTCGTCAGCTCCGCGGTGGGCGTCTCCACGCCCATCTTGCCCCAGACCATCAAGGCGGCGGCCGCCGCCACGGCGAGCGCCGTCAGCGCGAAGATCCCGCGCGCGTTGTCGTTCGCCGGCGATCCCTGGAGCCGCGCCCGGGCGCGGGGCGGCTCGCCCGACGGCGGCGCCGCGAGCGGCCGCGCGGCGCCGCCCCCGTCGACCCGCGCGGCGCCCGCCTGCCCTTCGAGGATCTTCGCCATCACCCCGTCGGCGATGCCGTCGGCCGCGCTCGAGGCCAGCGCGCTGTCCCGGACCATGTCGGCCGCGGTGACGAGCGCTGCGACCTTCGCCCGGCAGCGCGGGTCGTGGAGCACGTACTCCTCCACCTGCCGGTGGCGCGCCTCATCGAGCTCACCGTCGACATAGAGCATCAGCTCCAGATCCGTCGGCGGGGCGCTCGCTTCCCCGTGATTCGCCTTGCTGCTGTTGGCGGTGCTCACGCGATCTCCTCCGGGTCCTCTGCTGGGGCCTTGCCCTCTTCCTCCGCGTAACAGTCGGCGAGGGCGCGCTGAAGCTTCTGACGGGCGTGGAACAGGCGGCTCATGATCGTCCCCTTCGAGACCCCCATGGCCTGAGCCATCTCCTCGTACGACATGCCCTCCACCTCCCGCATCAGGATCACGCCTCGGTGGTAGGGCGGCAGCGCGTCGAGCGCGGCCTGGATGCGCCCGGCGATCTCCCGGCGCCGGACGACGTTGAGGGGGTCCGCGCCGTCGATCCGAGCGACGAGCGGGAAGTCGGACTGCTCGTCCGCCGCCTGGTTCTCCTGGAGCTCGAGGTCGCGGCGCCCCGGCTTCCGCATGAGGTCGATCGCCAGGTTCGTGACGATCCTGTAAAGCCAGGTGAAGAACGAGGAGCCCCCCTGAAACGAGCCGAGGCCCTTGTAGACCCGGAGGAAGGCGTCCTGCACGAGCTCGCGCGCGTCGTTCTCGTCGCGGACGAGCCCCATCGCGATCGCGAACGCCCTGCGCTGGTGCCGTTCCACGAGCGAGCGGAAAGCCGCCTGGTCCCCCTTCTGCGCTCGCTCGATGAGCTCACGATCTTCCTCCGCTTCCCGCCGTCGCGCCTCGCGATTGGACGCACGGGCGGAAGCGCTATTCAGGCGCGGGTGGATCTGCTTCGTTTCGGGGTGGTCGCCCTCCGCGGACAGGTCGTCGCCTTCCGCGTCGCCCTCGCCGGGATCACCGGGAGGTGCGACCGGCTCGAGCTCGTCCGGGTGAGAAGGTGCAATGGCCACGGGGTCAGCTTACCTGAGGAGGCTGGGGGACGAGGGAGGTCGCGGAGCAGGCGGCCGCGCACGGCGCGCGGCAGCCGGCGGGCGTGCCGGGCGGCAGACGGCGGCCGTCCGGCTCACGGCTCATCGGCCTCATCGCTGAGCTCGGGCAGCTCGCCCAGCGTGAGGCGGACATCGAAGACCCGCTCCAGCCGCGCGACGCGGAGCGTAACGACCTTGTTCACCCCGGCGATGCTCGCCATCCACCGGAGCTCGTTCGGGTCGGAAATCGTCTTTCCTTCGAAGCCGAGGATCACATCGTCCGGCGCGATGCCAGCCCGGTCCGCGGGTCCCCCCGCCACCACGGTCTTCACCCACGCCCCCTTTCGATCGGGGCGCTTGAGCCGCCCCGCCTCGATCGAGTTGAGGACGTCGACGATCACCCCGACCTGGCTCCGCCGGATCTTGCCGTCGCGCAGCAGCATCGGGAGCAGCTGCCGGACCATGTTGATCGGGATCGCAAACCCGATGTTGTTCGCGTTGGCGCGCACGGCCGCGTTGATGCCGACCACCTCGCCCTTGAGGTTCAGGAGCGGGCCGCCGGAGTTGCCGGGGTTGATGCTCGCGTCCGTCTGGAGGAAGTTGAAGTAGCCGCTCGGGTCGAGCCCCTTCACATCGTCCCGGGTGCGGCCCTTGGCGGAGAGGATGCCCGCCGAGACCGTGTGGGAGAGGCCGAAGGGGTTGCCGATCGCGACCACCCAGTCGCCGACCTCGGTGGTATCCGAGTCGCCCAGGGGGAGCGACGGGAGCCCCTTCTCGTCGACCTTCAGCACGGCGACGTCCGTGTGCTTGTCGCGACCGATGACGGTCGCCTTGATGTCGCGGCCGTCGACGAAGCTCACGAGGATGTCGGTCGCCCCCTCGATCACGTGGTTGTTCGTCAGCAGGAAGCCCTCTGGATCATAGACGAAGGCGGTCCCGAGCCCCTCGGCGACCGTGCGGCGGCGGCCGCCCGGCTGCTGCTGCCGCTCGACGCGCGCCTTGACCGTCGCGACCGCTGGATCGGCCCTGCGCGCGAGCGGCGCGAAGGAGCCGGGCATGCCCTCGGAGCGGACGATCGGAGGAGGAGGCGGCGCGGACGGAGGCGGCGGCGCGGTCGTCACCGGCACGGCGCCCGAGGGGACGGTGGAGCTGCTTGCGCTGGAAGAGTGGCCAGGAGAGGCCTTGCTGCACGAGGCGACCAGCGAGGCGAGGAGGACCCACAGGAGAGCCCTGGCGCCAGCGGTCACGATCGTTTCGAGACCTCGAGGTAGCGCATCCGCAGATCGTAGAGCGCCTGCTCGAGCAACCTCTCCTCGTCGCCCGAGAGGTTCCCCTTCGTCTTCTCCTGGAGGAGCGACAGCAAATCGATGTCCTGATGCGCGAGGATCAGGTTCTGCTCTTCCCTGCCGTCGGGGCTGGGCGCGTCGCCGAGGTGCACGTACGCGGAGCCGATGATCGACAGCACGAAGGTCGAGAAGTCGAGCGTCGGCAGCTCCGGGGGGCTCCCCGGCGGAGGGAGCTCTTCCCGATTCTTCGCGTCGCTCACTCTGCCCCTTCGTCGTCGAGCTCGGGCTCGATCCGCGACCCCTGCGCCGACGCGCCGAGCGCCGGCTGATCGACGGCGATCCCCTCGGCGTGCTCCTCCAGGTCCGGCAAGCCCGCGAGGTGCGCCTCGATGGTCCCGGCGCTGAGCGTCCCGCTCGCCAGGAGGCGCTCGCGCACCCGGCGGTCGAGCTGCAGCTCCGTCAGCTTGCCCTTCTCACCTACGGTCATGATGTGATCTCCTCGGACAACCCACCAGTTCGCGGTGGGCTTATGACGACTTCTTCGAGAGCGTCACGAGCACCCCACCATCGCCGTGCTCGTGATGGTGGCTGTGATCGTGGTCGTGGTCGTGACCGCAGCAGCCCTCGCCATCGGAATCCTCGATGCGCTCCTCCAGCTCGGCCTGAGCCTGCGCGATCTCCTCCTCGCTGGCGGCGCGCACGTCCTTGACCTGAACCTGAAAGCGCACCTTCTGGCCCGCCAGAGGGTGATTCGTGTCCACCCGGAACCCCTCGGGGAGGATCTCGATGACCCGGAGCGCGATCGGCGAACCGTCCGGGCCCTGGGCAACGAACTCGTCGCCGACCTCGACAGCGCCCCCATCGGGGAAATCCGCCTTGTCCACCTCGAAGACGCCAGCGTCATCGCGCTCGCCGAACGCATCTTCCGCCTCGACGGTGATCTCGCGCTGCTCGCCGGCGCGCAGCCCTTCCAGCGCGCGCTCCAGCCCGGGCACGATCTGAGCATAGCCGTGCGTGTAGACGAGCGGCTCCGCGGTCGATGCTTCATCCACCGTCTCTCCGCTTTCGTTGAAGAGGACGTAGGACAGCGTGACGACCGTATCCGTTGCGATGGGCAGCGACTCCATGGGGCGGCGGTTGGTCTGCCACGGCGGTTCCGCGGTTTCAAGCGAGGCGCGCTCGCGCGGCAGCATGCTATGAGGACGTCCGATGGCCGACTCCATGGCTCGGGCGACCGGCCGCGACCCCCTCGACGCGTCGCCCCCTGCTGCGCAGGCCACCCCGGAAACGGAGCGCCTCCGTCCCGGAGAGGCGGCGCCGGGCGAGACGCGACCGGCCTCGACCGCGCCGGCGCCCCCCGGCGGCGCGGCAGCCCGGGGCCTGCGCGAGGGCGGACCGCGTCCTCGACGTGGGGGAGAGAGCCTGGAGCAAGAGCTCTCCCGGGTAGGCACCAAGCGCTGGCTCGCTCGCCTCGGCGTCCTCGCGACGATCGCGGCGCTCGTCGCGGGGATCGTCGTCTGGCGGATCCGGACGAGGCCCCCGCCGCCGCCGCGCTACGTCACGGGCGACATCACCACGGGCGACGTGCTCGAAGTGGTCCAGTCGACGGGGCAGGTCAAGCCGCTCACCGAGGTGCAGATCGGCGCCCAGGTCTCGGGGCGAATCACCAAGGTCTACGTGGACTTCAACAGCATCGTGAAGGCCGGCGACGTGCTGGCCGAGATCGATCCGACGCTCTTCGGGGCGCAGATCGACTCGAACCAGGCGCAGATCGCGGCGGCGAGCGCGAGCGTCGTGCGCTCGGAGGCGTCGCTCGGGACCGCCAAGCAGCGGCTCGAGCGCGCGAGGAAGATGGTCGCGGAGGGGGTGGGCTCGCAGGCCGATCTGGACACGGCGCAGGGCGCCTACGACGTCGCGCTCGCCGACCTCGCGGCCTCGAAGGCGCAGGTGGCGCAGCTCAGGGCGGTGCTCCGCTCCTCCACGACGAACCTCCAGTACACGCGCATCTTCTCGCCCATCGACGGGGTCGTCATCAGCCGCGCGATCGACCCCGGGCAGACGGTGGCGGCGAGCTTCCAGGCGCCGACCCTCTTCGTGATCGCCCAGGATCTCCGCAAGATGCGCGTGCTCGCCGACATCGACGAGGCGGACGTCGGGCGGCTCCGCGAGGGCATGACGGCGGACGTGAGCGTCGATGCGTTCCCGGGCGAGACGTTCCGAGGGACGGTGAGCCAGGTGCGCTACAGCCCGCTGAGCCAGTCCGGCGTCGTGACGTACGCGGCGGTCGTCGAGGTCGACAACCCCGACGTCAAGCTCCGGCCGGGGATGACGGCGACGGTGAGCGTCCGGTCCGCCGAGGCCAGGGGGGTGCGGCGGCTGCCGAACGCGGCGCTCCGGTTCAAGCCCACCCCGGCGCGGGACAAGGACGGCAAGGAGATCAAGGCGCCGCCCCTCGAGCCGCTCCCGCCGAAGAAGGGCCGGATCTACGTGCTGACCGACGCGACGCCCGGGGCGGAGAAGATCGAGCCGCGCGTCGTCGACGTCGGGATCACCGACGGCATCTTCACCGCGCTCGGGTCCGATCTCGGGCCGCTCAAGGTCGTCACCGACGAGAACGACGATCCGTCAGCGAGCGGCAGGGGGCGCGGCCCTCGGCTGTTCTGAGGCGTGATGCTGCCCCAGAGCCAAGACGTCGCCGCGGCGCCCCGAGACGAGCCGCTCATCGAGCTCTCGAGCGTCGGCAAGGACTACACGACCGAGGCCGTCGTCGTGAGGGCGCTCCGGCACGTGGATCTGACCATCCAGCACGGCGATTTCGTCGCGATCGTCGGGCAGAGCGGCTCGGGCAAGAGCACCCTGATGAACATCATCGGGTGCCTGGACCGGCCGACGCACGGCACGTACCGGCTCGACGGCCTCGACGTCACCCGGCGCAGCAACGACGCGCGCGCGATCGTCAGGAACCGCCTGATCGGGTTCGTCTTCCAGGGCTTCAACCTGCTGCCGCGCACCACGGCGCTCGAGAACGTCGAGCTGCCGCTGGTCTACCGGGGCGTCGGCGCGGCGGAGCGGCGCAAGCGGGCGCTCGACGCGCTCGGCGCGGTGGGGCTGGCAGAGCGCCTGCACCACACGCCGAACCAGCTCTCGGGCGGGCAGCAGCAGCGCGTCGCCATCGCGCGGGCGCTCGTCACCTCGCCGCCGCTGCTCCTCGCCGACGAGCCCACGGGCAACCTCGACACGCGCACGAGCTACGAGGTGCTCGGGCTGCTGCAGCGGCTCAACCGGGGCGGGATCACGATCGTCCTCGTGACGCACGAGCCGGACATCGCCGCGTGCGCGAGCCGCGTGATCACGATGCGCGACGGCGAGATCCGCAGCGATCTCAGGAACGATCGCCCCGTCGACGCGGCCGCGGCGCTGGCCGCGCTGCCGCTCTCCGCGGCGGAGAGCGACGAGCTCTCGCCATGAGCGGCTACCTCGCCGCCGTCCGGATCGCGCTGCGCGCCATTGTCCGCTCGAAGCTCCGCGCCGCCCTGACGGTGCTCGGCATCCTGATCGGGGTCTCGGCCGTTGTGATCGTCGTGGCGCTCGGGACGGGCGTACGCAACCGCGTCCTGGGCGAGATCTCGGGCATGGGGGCGAGCTCGATCTACATCTTCCCGCAGTCGACGCAGGCGTCGGGGCTGAAGCGCCGCGAGAACGCGAGGATGTCGGAGGCCGACGGGATCGCGATCCTGAAGGAGTCGACGAGCGTGGTCGCGCTGAGCCCGTTCAGCTCGACGTCGACGCAGGTCGTGGCCGGAGAGGCCAACGTCGCGACCCAGGTCATGGGCGTGACCCGGAGCTACCTCTCGATCCTCTCGTACAGCGTCGGGGTGGGCGAGGGCTGGACCGAGGCCGACGAGCAGCTCAAGGCGAAGGTCTGCCTGATCGGCGAGACCGTCCGGGAGAATCTGTTCGGCTCGGGCGAGGCCGTGGGCCGGTACATCCGGATCGGCAAGCACCCGTTCCGGGTGATCGGGGTGCTCGCGAAGAAGGGGCAATCGCCGTTCGGCGAGGACCAGGATGACCGGCTGCTCATGCCGATCGGCAGCTTCCGATCGCGGATCGTGCCGAGCGCGCCGGGCCGGGTGCAGATGCTCGTCGCCGCCGCCACGAGCGAGCGGACCGTCGATCGCGCGGTGGAGCAGATCGACAGGATCCTCCGGCAGCGCCACGAGATCGCGCCGGACGGCGAGCCGAACTTCGTGATCCGCACGCAGGCGGAGTTCCGCGCGTCCCAGGAGCGGATCCTGGACACCTTGACGATGCTCCTCTCCTCGATCGCCGCGGTGTCGCTCCTCGTCGGCGGGATCGGCGTGATGAACATCATGCTGGTCAGCGTCACCGAGCGGACGCGCGAGATCGGCATCCGCATGGCGATCGGCGCCTCCGAGGGAGACATCCTCGTCCAGTTCCTCGTCGAGGCCATCACCCTGTCGCTCATCGGGGGCGTGCTCGGGCTCGGCGCGGGGCTCGGCGTTATCAAGGCCCTCGCCGCGACGCTCGGCTGGAACATGACGTTGCCGGCCAGCGCGGTCATCGTCGCGGTGGGGACGAGCGCGACGATCGGGATCGTCTTCGGGTTCTTCCCGGCCCGCCGCGCGGCCCGTCAGGATCCCATCGCCGCCCTGAGGCACGAATGAGCGCCACGCTCACCCGGGTGTTCTCCGCGGTCGTGATCGCGCTGCGCGCCGTCCGCCGGAACAAGCTCCGCGCCGGGCTCACGATCCTGGGGATCACGATCGGCGTCGCGGCCGTCGTCACCGTCACGGCGCTGGCGAGCGGCGCGCGCGCCAACGTCAACGCGCAGATCTCGAACCTCGGCTCCAACTCGCTCATCGTCTTCGCCCGATCCGCCCGCGCCTCGGGCGTCCGCAGCACCGCGGGCGCCAGGCTCTCGGAGCTCGACGGCCAGGCGCTCGCGCGCGAGTCGACGAGCATCCGGCTCGTCGCGCCGTTCCTCAGGTCGAGCGCCCAGGTCATCCACGAGGGCCAGAACGCGAGCCCGACGCTCGTCGGGACGCGCCTGAACTACTTCGAGATCCGGAGCTGGAAGGTCGCGCAGGGAGAGCCGTGGAGCCCCGCCTCGGAGAACCTCTCCGAGAAGGTCGTCGTGATCGGGGCCCAGACCGCGCGCGATCTGTTCGGATCGCTCGATCCGGTCGGCCGGATGGTGCGGATCGGCCGCCAGATGTACCGCGTGCTCGGCGTGCTGGAGGAGAAGGGGGCGTCGCCCTTCGGGCAGAGCCAGGACGAGATCGTGCTGATGCCCATCACCACGATGCGGTCGCACGTCATGGCCACGCGGCCCGGGGAGGTTCACGCCATCTTGCTGAGCTCGACGTCGGCCGAGACGTCGGAGCGCGCCAGGCAGCAGGCCGAGGCGATCCTCCGCCAGCGGCACCGCATCGGCGAGAACGACGAGGACGACTTCGCCGTCCGGAGCCAGGCGGAGTTCCAGGCCATGCAGGACGCGATCTTCGCGGCGCTCTCGGCGCTGCTCATCAGCATCGCGGCGGTGTCGCTCGTCGTGGGCGGCATCGGCGTCATGAACATCATGCTGGTCAGCGTCACCGAGCGCACCCGGGAGATCGGCATCCGGATGGCCATCGGCGCCCGGGAGATCGACATCCTGCTGCAGTTCCTGCTCGAGGCGCTCGTGCTCGCCACGCTGGGCGGCGTCGTCGGCAGCGCGCTCGGGTACGGCGTCATCCTCGGGTTCTCGCGCGCGTTCGGCTGGCCGATGAGGCTCGAGCCGGCCGCGCTCGCGGTCGCGCTCGGGGTGAGCACGGCGATCGGGATCGTCTTCGGGTTCTTCCCGGCGCGGCGGGCCGCGCGCATGGATCCCGTGAACGCGCTGGGGCGCGAGTAGCGCGAAGCGCGCCGGACCGCGGGCGGTGGCTGGCGGAGGAGGGAGGCGGAGGCGCCGCCGCACGGGCGGCGCGCGCCTCCCCGGGATCAGCTCTTCTTCATCAGGTCGGCGAACGTGCCGAACTTGGCCTCGCGCGCGACGCCCGCGCGGTACTGCTGGTACGCCTGCTTCTCGGCGTCCTCCTTGAGGGCGCGGATCGACAGCTTGGCCTCGCCCCGGCGCGGATCCACCTCGATGATCTTCGCGTCGAGCTGGGTCCCGATGGGGAACTCCTTCCGGAGGTCGGTGCCGCGCTGCGTACCGGTGTGGCCGGCCGGGATGAAGCCGCGAGCCGCTCGCCCCGTGGTGCCGAGCACCCGGACGACGAGCCCCCCTTCGGTCACCTGCGTGACAGCCACCTTCACCGCCTTGCCCTGCTGAACACGCTGGCGCGGCTCGCTCTCCTCGCCCTCGGGCGGAGCAGGGTGGAGCCCGATGCGCCGGCCCGCGGCGTCGCAGGTCGCGACGACGACGTCGACATCGTCGCCGACCTTCACGACCTCGTTCGGGTGCTGGATCGGCTTCATCGAGAGGTCGGCCGTGTGGATGAGCCCATCGATGCCCGGCTCGAGCTCGATGAACGCGCCGAACGGCTGCAGGCGAGCGACCTTGCCCTTGTGGCGCGTGCCGACCGCGTACTTCTCCTTCACCGCGTCCCACGGGTCGACCGTGGCGGCCTTGCGGCTCAGCCAGAGCTTGCCCTTGTCGTCGACGCGGAGGACCTTCACGTCGATCTCCGCGCCCGGCTTGAACAGGTCGGCCAGCTTGGCGCCGCGGTCGTGGCTCGCCTCGCTCATGTGGACCAGCCCCTCGACCCCGCCGGCGTCGGGGAGCGCGACGAACACGCCCCACGCGACGACCTTGCGCACGATGCCCTTGTGCAGCGAGCCGGGCTCGATCGACGTGAGCGCCTCGGTGCGCGCCTTCCGGCTCTCCTCTTCGAGCATCTTGCGGCGGGACACGACGATGTCGCGCCCCTTCTTCGCGAACTGGGTCACGCCGAAGTCGAGCCGCTGGCCCACGAGGTAGTTGAGGTCGGCGCCGTGGCGCAGATCGACGTGCGACGCCGGCGCGAAGGCGCGGAGGCCGCCGAGATCGACCTCGAGCCCGCCCTTCACCGCCCCGGTCACGAACCCCTCGATCGACTCGCCGCTCTGGAGCGCAGCCTCGGCGCGCGCGCGCGCCTGATCGAGCTGCACAGGCGCCCTCGACAGGAGGAGCATGCCTCCGCGCACGCCGGTGCTCGCCACCGTCGCGATGAACTGATCCCCCTCGACGGGCGGCTCTTCCTCGAGGATCTCGCGGCGGTCGAACAGCCCCGTCGCCTTCCCGGCGATGTCGATCCAGATGGCGTGGTCGGTGATCTTGCTGACCTTGCCGAACACTTCCTCGCCGATGCTGAAGGCCGGGCGCTCGCGCGGCGGCGGCGCGCCCTGCCCCTTGCGCCGCTTGCGCTTCTCGCCACCAGGCTGCGGCTGCCCGCCCGCCTCGTCGGCCGCCTGCTCCTCCTCGCCTTCCTCTTCTTCTGCCGCGTCGGCCGCCTCCGCGCCGCTGGCCTCGGCCGCGTCGGCCGCCTCGCCCTCGGGCTGGCCGGCCTCCTCCGCGCCCTTGCGGCGACGGCGGCGACGGCGCTTCTTTCCAGCGCCACCCTCGGTCTGCGCGGCCGCACCGGCCTCTCCGGCCGGCGCGGGCTTCGCGGCAGGCGCGGGCCTCGCGGCCGGCGCGGGCTTCGCGGCCGCCGGAGGGGTCCGCCTGCCGGGCGAGAACCCCGGCTTGCGGTTGCCGATATCGTCCCGCGGCAGGCCTGGAACGCGGTTGCCGATGTCGTCGCCCGGCTGCTCTTCCCACTCGTCGTCGGCATCACTCGCCGGGGCGGCGCTCGCCGCCGCGGCCGGTGTCGCCTCGGACTGGGCCGAGCTCGCCTGCGGCGACGTTTCTTCGCCGGGCTCGTGGCTCGCTTCGGTCGGGGGGGTGGACCCCCCTTCATGGGCTTGGGCTGCTTGCTCGGGCGCAGCGTTCGACGACTCGAGCGGGCCGCCCTGGTCGGCCGGAGCTCCCGGCGCGTCCGCCGGCGTGGTGGTATTTTCGTGGGTATTCATCCGCGCCTCGCGCGACAACGCATGCCGATGGGGGCGAAACGTGCTCGCGTTCTCTCCAGCGGCCCCCTCGGTTGAATGGGGGAAGGGGCCGGAACCATATCGTACCCGGGACGTTTACGCGAGAGCCTACCGCATGATGGGCAGGTGCTTGTTGGTCCCCCCGCTCCGATCGATGCGGAGGCCGCCCCCGCTCGCGAGGTTGTGGGCGCTGACCTGGCCGGCCAGCCGCTCCGCCACATCCACGAAAGCGCGCGCAATCGGGCTGCTCGGGGCAGCCTGTACGACCGGCGTGCCGGCGTCGCCCCACTCCCGGATGGCCGGATCCATCGGGATCTGGCCGAGCAGCGGCGCCTCGGCGAACTCCGCGATCTTCTGCCCGCCGCCGGCCCCGAAGAGCTCGTGCCGCTTGCTGCACCCGTCGCACACGAAGTAGCTCTCGTTCTCGACCACGCCGAGCAGGGCGATCCCGACTTTCTGGGCCATCGAGACCGATTTGTACACGTCCTGGAGGGCCACCTCCTGCGGCGTCGTCACGACGATCGCGCCCGTTGTCCTCATCTTCTGGGAAATCGTCAGCGCGATGTCGCCGGTACCAGGCGGAAGATCCAGCACGAGGTAGTCGAGCTCACCCCATTCCACGTCGCGCATGAACTGGATCAGGGCGTTCTGGAGCATCGGCCCGCGCCAGACGACCGCCGATCTCGGATCTTCCAGCAGGAAGCCGATCGACATGAGCTTCACGCCGAAGCGCTCGAGCGGCAGGAACTTCTGCCCATCGGCCGACGTCGGGCGGCCCATCACGCCGAGCATGGTCGGGACGCTCGGCCCGTACATGTCCGCGTCGAGGAGGCCGACCTTGGCCCCCTCGCGGCTGAGCGCCAGGGTGAGGTTCGCGGCGACCGTGCTCTTGCCGACGCCGCCCTTGCCGCTCATCACGAGGATGATGTTCCGCACGCCCGGGGACGGGTCGTCCTGAAGGATGGTGCGCGTGGGGATGCCGACGTCCCACGCGATCCGGACGCCCTTCGCGCCGGCGCCCTTCAGAGCCGCCTCGATGTCCGTCGCGAGCCGCTGCTTGAAGTAGCTGGTCAGCTCGACGGTGAGCGAGACGGCCTCGCCCTCGACCGAGAGCTCCCGGACGCGACCGAGGTCGGTGATGGGGCGCTGGAGGTCCGGCGCGATGACCTTTGCCAGCGCGGCGAGCGCGGCGTCCTTCGTGATGGGCATGGGGCGAAGGAGTTAGGACTGCTCGGGATTCCCGTCAACCGGCGAGCGCGGCGTCGCCGCGGGCGCTCGCTCTGGCCTGGCCGGGCGCGGCGCGACACAGGCCGTTCCTGCGCCCGGCCGGCGCCGTTACCAGCAGGTGGCGACCTTGGAATCGGGGTCGCCGCGATCGAGCTGGCGCGACGGCAGGTAGCACCGCGAGTCCACGCAGTCCCCGCTCGAGTTCTGCTCGACGCACACGCACGCGCCGACGAGCCCGCTGGGCGACTTCGGGCAGACCTCGGCCGCGTTCTCCGCGGTGCACCGGATGGGGAGCGCCGCGTCCAGGCACGCCCGCTCGCCGCGCAGCGTGGTGGTGCACTCCATCGTGGAGTCCGCGTCGCCGCAGTCGGTGTCGTTGCGGCACGGCTCGCAGAAGTTGCCCTTGCCGGTGCAGGCGCCGAACCGCGGGATGCACGCGCCCTCGTCGCACCGGAAGTCCAGGTCGCAGTCGGAGTCCGCGCTGCAGGACCTGGCGCACCGGCGCTCGCCGTCGATCGCGACGCAGCGCTGCTCCGCGGCGAACGAGCAGTCGAAATCGGTGCTGCACGGCGCGCACTGGGCGCGCTTGACGCAGGTGCTGCGCAGCAGGCACACCGGGCCCTCGACATAGGTGTTGCCGTCCCCGAACGTGGACGGGTCGATGCACTCCTCGTCGGTCTCACCGCAGAAGCCGTCATCCCCCTTGTCCGTGCCGCAGATCGCGTGAGGATCGCGGGACAGGGCGCACTCGAAGCCGCCGGGGCAGTCCGCGTCGCCCATGCAGTGCGGCATCGTGCAGTAGGCCTCGGCGTCGCCCTGCCCCTTGCCAAGGCACTCCAGGCCGAGCGAGGTGCACTGGTCGGGAGAGCAGGCCGGGACGACGCAGGCGCTGCCGTCGCTGCACTTGCCGGCGGAGCAGGCGGGGTCGCCGCCGCACCGCTCCGTGTCGCGCTGGCACTCGCCTGGGTTCCCGTTGCATTGGGTCGGGTTGCACGGCGTCTCGTCGGGGCAGCGCCCGAACTGGCCGCACTCGGTGCCGAATGGACAGGGCGCACCGAAGCCCACCATCTTCTCCTTCTGCGTGCAGACCAGGATCTCGGCCTTCGTGTCGTCCTCCGCGGCCGGCGCGCAGTCCTGGATGCCTGGAATACATTCGCGGTGGCTGCTGCACCTGAGCACGCAGCGGTTGCCGACGCAGGTGTTGCCCTCCAGGCAGAGCTCTGGCTTGCATTTGCCCTCGCAGACGCCGTCGACGATGACCCCCCCGAAGCATTTGTCCTGTGGCGTACCCGACGAGCATGCGCCGCTCGCGATGGCCGCCCCGCTCGCCAGGCAGCACAGCATCAGGAAGGCGTGGATACTACGGAGACGGGGCCGACGGGCGCTGTGAGAAGCGACAACCTGCTGCATAGGACCTCAGCGCGGGAAACACCCGCGGATCGGGGCAGGCACGGCGGGCCTGGCCGGAGATTGCGGAAACGCGCTCCCGAGCGAAGCGGCGACGCCAAGGTTGCCCTTGACGCCCCCCGTGCCGCCCAGAAGAATGAGCACTCCTACACCATACTTCAGGCGGTGGCATCATGCGAATCGACGCGGTTCTCGGTGGGATGGGCCTTTTCGTCGTGGCGGCTCTAGGGCTCGTCGGCTGCGCAGAAGAGGATCCCATTCCTGCTCCTCCTTTTCCCGAGGGGACGGGTCAAGCTGCGAACGCTCGATATCCGGCTGGGCCGTATGGGGTGAGCCTCCACCGGGTGATCGCGAACTATCAGTTCGTCGGGTACGCCAACGCCGCCGAACACAACGACACGATGCAGCCGATTCAGCTCGCCGATTTCTACAACCCGACCGGGACGGAGGTCTTTCCGGAAGGCTCGCTTTACGGCGCGGGAGAGCCGAAGCCGAAGGTGCTGCTGATCGACGTCTCGTCCGTATGGTGCGGCCCCTGCAAAATCGAGGCAGAGTCCGTCCTGCCCGGGCTCTACAAGAAGTATCAACCCCAGGGCGGCGAGTTCCTTGTTCAGCTCGCAGACGGAAGGACCCCAGGCGAGGCGGCGGTCCCGAACGACCTGTACCGCTGGACGACCCGGTACGACGTGCAGTACCCGTCGGCGATCGACCCTTCGTACAAGCTCGGCGCGCTTTTCCAGGCCGACGCATTCCCGGCGAACATGATCGTCAGGACGCAGGACATGACGATCATGGAGATCGTCGCTGGCGTGCCCGAGGAGAACAGCAATTTCTGGCGGACCTTTGAGAAGATCATGAACGGCGAGCTCTGAACGGGCTTCGCCGTGGGCGCGTCGTCGAACCACCGGTCGGCGCGCGCGTGTAGGGAGAATTTGCCAGGGCGCCACAGAGGGCGCCCGCGACGTTGAGCCCTCATGCCGGTCGGCCGCTCAGGCCGGCCCCTTCGCGACGGAAACCCAATGAACCGAAAAACCCGCTGCGCGCTCTCGCTGGCGTTCATTGTCCTCGGCCTCGCCGCCGCCTCGTGCGGAGCTGCCTCCGGCGGCTCATCGGCGAGCCCGGCCCCGGATTTCTCGCTCCCCGCCCTCGACGGCAAGACGGTCAGGCTCTCGGACTATGCCGGCAAGAGCGTGGTGCTCATCGACTTCTGGTCGACCACCTGCGATCCGTGCCTGGCGGAGATGCCCCACCTCGTCGAGCTCTACAAGAAGCACAGGGACAAGGGGTTCGTCGTGCTCGCCGTGTCGCTCGACGGACCGGAGTCGCGGGCGCAGGTGAGCAGCACGGTCCACGACAGGGAGATGATCTTCCCTGTGCTCCTCGACGAGGAGACGACCGTGGCCGCCCGGTACAATCCGAAGCGCGAGCTTCCGTTCTCCGTGCTCATCGGCCGAGACGGCTCGATTCTTCACAAGCGCGGCGGGTACCAGCCCGGCGACGAGGCGGCGCTCACCGAGCAGGTCGAGAAGGCGCTTGGCCTGTAGCGCCGGGGCGGCCGTCCGGCGCGCCTTGTCGGCGCGATCGGCGGCTCGCTCGCTCCACGGCGGCGAGGTCCATGGTAGAGATCGGGCGGTGCGCAGCCCGCTCCGCCTCGTCCGTTCCTGCCTGACAGCGACGCTCTTCCTCGCGGCCTCGCCGGCGGCGGCGGTCGATCTCCCGAACGTCGGCGGCGAACCGATCTCGCTCGATGTCGTGAACACCGCGGCCGTCAGCTACCACTTCGACAACCGCAACGACGATCGCCGCTATCCCTCCCGCCATCTCGACGACAACTACGGTGAGATCGTCGATCGGCTCGACGCCCAGCTCAACTGGTGGCGCCTCCAGCTCGGAACGCGGCTCAACGCCTCTTTCTACCTGGCCAGGCCCTCGGCGACCAGCTTCGAGCTGCAACAGAAGGTCCTGAACGACGAGGTCTCGTTCGATCTGAACGACGCCGCGCGGGAGGTTCACTCCCGCTATTTGACGACGGTCTATCCAGCGAAGCTCTGGCTCACCTACACGCAGCCGGGCATCGAGGCGACAGCAGGCGACTTTTACGCCCAACTCGGACGCGGCCTCGTTTTCAGCGTGCGGAAGATGGACGAGCTCGCCATCGATACGACCGTGAGGGGCGGCAGGCTCGTGCTCGACAAGGATTTCCAGCTATTCAGGCTCGAAGCCACCGCCTTCGCCGGGCAGATGAACCCGCTGCGCGTCGATGATGCGAGCGGCAGGCGGCTCCATGGCGACGGGTCGCCGCTCTTCTTCGGCTTCCCTGGCGCCGACGACCTTGTCACGCGCGAGACGACCGTGGATGCGGCGGGAAACCCTCGTACCCGCGATGTCACCGAAGGGGCACGGCCGAACTACCTGGAGGACACCGTGCTCGGCGGACGCCTGGAGGCAAGCCTGAAGGGCGTGGAGCTCGCGGCGAACGGCGCGCTGCTGCTGCGCAAGACATACACCGAAGAGTTCAATCGATGCCTGGACGAAGGCGGCGCGGATCTTCAGGTCGCGCTGCGCCTGTGCGGCGGGAAATTCCCGGAGTTCAATGTCGTCAGCGCCTCCCCTGCGCGGCAGCACAACACGATCCGCACCTTCAGCGGCTCGGTGAGCATTCCGTCCGTCGCGGAGCGCGGGGACGTCTACGTCGAGGTTGCCGGTCAGCAGCTCCGTGGCGGTCATCTCGACCGTGATGACATACCGGCAAAAGACGTGTCCGGCTATGCGGTCTATCTGGCGGCGAACGGGCGTGGCGGTCCGCTCGCCGTCGCCATCGAAGGGAAGCATTACCGGCGATTCTTCCCGCTCTCGGCCAACATCGACGTCTCGTCGCTGTCGAACCCGGGGTTCAATGCGCCGGAGTTCGAGGGTGTGGCGTACAACCAGCCTCCGACGGCGGAGCCCATCTACGTCGAGCCGATCGGAGCGCCCAACGTCTGCGTGACCGGCGGGCGCGGGCGCGTCGACTACCGCTTCACCCGGAGCGCCGCCATCTATGCCTGGCTCGGTCGCTACGTGAGCTTCTCCGAGCGCCAGGCGAACGATGATTGCAAGACGGACGACACGAACAGGACCGACACCTGGGACACTGCGGCAGGCACCGAGATCGATTTCGACGGCAGCCGCTCGCACGTGCGTGCGTGGGCTGGAGTCCGGCAATCCGATGAAGCCGACACTGGCCACGTCTTCTACAGCGAGGGCTACGTCCGCTACGATGTCGTGAAGCACCTCGCCGGCGCGTTCTCGATCCAGGCGCAAGGCAACAGCCGTCGCCGTTACAGGCCAGAGAACTTCGAATCTTCCTGGGTCGAAGGGGACAACTACCTCGCGCTCCAGTGGTCGCCCCACCTCGCGGCGATGTTCGGCTACGAGTACACCTCACAGCCTGGGTGTGAACCTGGCAAGGACACCGAGCTCTGCCATTTCTTCAACGGGGGGCTGCAGTGGAAGGCCGGGTCGAGGAGGACGACGCTCGACCGTATCGTCGATACCGTACAGCTCTTCGTGGGCCAGCGGCGCGGGGGCCTGCGTTGCGTTTCGGGCGTGTGCCGGTTCTTCCCACCGTTCGAGGGGGCGCGGCTCGAGCTCGTCTCCAGGTTCTGAGCGACCGGACCACCTCAGCAACGCTCAGAACGCCTCGAGGATGGCGCAGGCCACCGACGTCCTGACCCGGGGCTCTGCGTCGGCGAGGAGCGATGCGGCGCGCGGGATCTCGCCGAGCGCGACCAGGCCCGCCCCCGCCGCCTCGCGCACCGGGATCTCGCGGGATCGGACGTCGCGCTCCAGCAGCGGCACGACCGCGCGGATCCCTGCACGTGCGAGGACTCCCCGCGCGAGCACCGCGCGCGTCGACGTCCCCGCGGCGAGCTTCATCAGCCAGGCGACGGCCGCGGAGCGCTCGCGCGCCGCGGCGTCCCGCGGCGCGGCGTCGACGTGGCGGCTATGGACGGCGAAGACCACGGCCTCATCCGGATCGCCCTGCGCCTCGATGAGCGCAGACCGCACCGCCGGGTCCTGGAGCGGCGCGGAGAGGATGGCGTAGACGCGATCCCGGCTCTGGCTGGAGCGGATGGAGCCGATGAGGACGGAGATCGCTTCGCCGGCGCCCTCGCCTCCGGCGCGGACCAGCGCGCGCGCGGCGGCGATCGCGGGCGCGCCGCGCTGGGTGGAGATCACCCAGCGCAGCTGCGCGCGCCCGCCGCCCTCCAGCGCGCGCGGCGTCGCCCACGCCTCGGCGATCGCCTCGCGCCCGGCTTCATCCGAGAGGGTCCAGACATCGCGCAGCGCCAGCACGATGTCCTGACCGCCGAGGGCCCCGGCGGCGCGGATCGCCAGCGTCCGCGCGAGCGGGTAAGGATCGAGCCGCGCCGCCTCGAGCAGCGCTTCCCGATCGCTCGGGTCCGCGGCGGCGGCGGCGGCGCGAAGCGCCGAGACGCGAACCTCCTGATCTCCGTCGAGCATCCGCGAGCGGCGCAGCGCGCCGTCCTCGGCTGTGACGAGCGCCCGCGTCTCCAGCGCGCGGAGCGCCGTGTCCTTGCCGGGGTATCGCCCCGCCGCCGCGTCGCCCGCGTACCGCTTCACGCGCTCCGGGTCGGTGAGCCCCGCCTCGAGGAGGATCATCGCCGCTGTGGTGGCGATCGCGTCCGAGCCCGCGGCGCGCTCGGCGAGCGCGTCCTCCAGCGCGCGCGCGCACGTCCGGAGCTCGCGCAGCCGATCGGCCCCCGATGGCGGCGTCGCGCGCGCGATCTCCCCCTGCGCGACCGCGCGGGCGATCGCTCGTACGTCGTCGCTGTCCAGCGTGCCGCGGCGGAGCTCGTCGCTCAACGTGCGGCGCAGCTCGTCGAACCTGCCCGCCTCGGCTGCGCGTAGGGAGGCCGAGCTCGCGCAGCCGGTGACGGCGGCGAACGAGAGGAGGCCGGCGAGGATCGACCGGGAGAGCACGCGGCGCATGACGCGCCTCTTACCGCGCCGAAGTTCGCGTTCGAAGCCCCTTCGGCTCGACCACCCGGGGAATCCGTTTTATAGGGCGGTCACGCTCCGGCACCATGCGTATCGACGTCATCGTCAACACCACGGCGCGCCGGTACCGGGCGAGGCCGTCGCTCATCGACCGCATGGCGGCCGCGTGCGCTGGCGCGGCTGAGCTCCACCCGACCTCGAACGTCGCGGAGCTCGCGGAGGCCTGCGAGCGGCTCGCCCAGCGAGGCACGGATCTCGTCGCGCTCTCGGGCGGCGACGGCAGCTTCATGGCCGGCGTCACGGCCCTCGCGCGCGCCTTCGGCGAGCGCTCGCTGCCGCCTCTTGTCCTGCTGCCAGGCGGCACCGTGGCGACCGTCGCGCGGAACTGGGGCATGACCGGCGATCCGGCCGTGCTCCTCGCGCGGACGGTCAGCGAGGTTCGCGGCCTCCCGAGCGGCGCGGCCATCCCGAGCGCCGTCCGCCGGCCCACCCTGCGCGTGCGCGCGACGACGCGCAGCGGCGTCGAGGAGCGCATCGGCTTCATCTTCGGCACCGGGCTCGTGGCCAGCTTCTTCGATGTCTACTACGAGCGCGGAGGCGACGGCTACGGCGCCGCTGCGCGCATCGTGGCGCGGGTGTTCGTCGAGTCCTTCTACGGCGGCGCCTACGCGCGCCGCGTCCTCGACCCGCTGCCCTGCACGATCGACGTGGGGGGGCGGCGGCTCGCCCCGCGCGCCTGGTCGCTCATCTGCTCGTCTGCAGTGCGTGACCTCGGGATCCACATGCTGGTCACCTACCGGGCAGGGGAGGATCTCGATCGCCCTCACCTCGTCGCCAGCGCCCTGCCTCCTCGAGAGCTCGGGCCGCGCGCTCCGCTCGTCCTCGCGGGCCGCCGGATCGGCGGCACGGACCACTTCGACGACCTCGTCCAAGACTTCACGGTCCGGTTCGGCGCCGAGGCCAGCGCGACCTCGCTCGGGGACGGCCCCTACATCCTCGACGGCGATCCCCTTCGAGCCAGCGAGATCCGGGTCTCCGCCGGGCCAGCCATCGACGTCCTCTCCGCGCGCCGCTGAGATCGCGCGCTCGCCGACGCCCTGCGCCGATCGGTCGGCGAGCCGGCTGCTGCATCGCATGACGGAATCATGACCGGCGTCGTGAGCCCCAGTGACGGGCGTGCTCGATGCTCCATCCACCTTGGAACCCATGACGCAAGCGCCTGCATCGAGCCCTACACGGGTCGTCGTACCGAAACCTGGCCCCAGCCTCGGCCAGATCTTCAACGTGCTGGGGATCGCTGCGATCCACATCGGCACCGTTGTCGCCATCGTCCGAGGTGCGACATGGAAGCTCGCGGCGCTCGCCGCGGCGACCTACCTCGTCCGGATGTTCGCGATCACGGCGGTCTACCACCGGTACTTCTCGCACCGCAGCTACAAGACCAGCCGCGGCCTGCAGTTCCTGCTCGCGCTGCTCGGCACCACGGCCACGCAGAAGGGCCCGCTGTGGTGGGGGGGGACGCACCGCGTCCACCACAAGTACTCGGACACCGAGCGCGACGTCCACAGCCCGCTCCGCAAGGGGTTCTGGTACGCGCACATGGGTTGGTGGCTCGGCCGCGAGCACGAGGAGCTGGACCTGAAGCGCATCCCCGACTTCGCGGGTTTCCCTGAGCTCCGCTGGCTGGACCGCTACCACGCGATCGGGCCGATCGGCATGATGGCGCTGCTCCTCACGGTGGGCGGCTACGACGCGTTCCTGTGGGGCTATGTCGTGTCGACGTGCGCGCTCATGCACGGCACGTTCACGATCAACTCCCTCGCGCACGTGTTCGGCTCGCGGCGCTACGCGACGACCGACACGAGCCGCAACAACTTCTGGCTCGCGCTGATCACCCTCGGCGAGGGCTGGCACAACAACCACCACCACTACATGAGCAGCGCGAACCAGGGCTTCTTCTGGTGGGAGATCGACGTCAGCTTCTACGTCCTGCGCGCGATGGAGAAGCTCGGCCTGATCTGGGAGCTCAGGACCGCGCCGGCGCACGTGCTGCAGCGGAACCTGATCAAGGAGGTCGGCGAGCGTTCGCCGCTCCTCGCCCCTCGGGCCACGAACGCCGAGCCCCTTGACCCCCCGCCGCTGGGCCGGCCGAGCCTCGGCGACGTCTGATCGCGCGCGGCGTTCGTCATCGATGATCTGCGGACGGAGGCTGCAGGGCCGCCTTCGTCCGCGAGAGCTCGCGACAGAACCCGCGACGACCATCGCAGCGCCGCCCGTCTCGCCGTCGATGCGGCGGCCAGAGCCCCTCGACGGAGCCCGTGGCGCACGAACCTGGGCACCCCGCTCTAGTTGACGGACGAGGCGGCTTGCTGGGTGTGGGCCGCGGCAGAATCGCCGGGCTTCGGCTTCTCGGCCTTGTTGCGCTCGCGTTGGCGCTCCAGACCGGCGCGCACGAAGCGCGCGAAGAGCGGGTGCGCGCTATGGGGGCGGCTCTTGAACTCGGGATGGAACTGACAGCCCACGAAGTACGGGTGCTCGCGCAGCTCGATCATCTCGACGAGGCGCTGGTCGGGCGACGTCCCGGAGAGCACGAGCCCCTTCTGCACCATCGCCTCGCGGTACTTGTTCGACACCTCGTACCGATGCCGGTGCCGCTCGCTGATGCTCGTCTGCCCGTACGCCTCCGCGGCGATCGAGCCCTTGTCCAGGACGCACGGGTACGCGCCGAGGCGCATCGTCCCGCCCTTCTCGACGACCCCCTTCTGGTCGGGCATCAGATCGATCACCGGGTCGGCCGCGTTGCGATCGAACTCCACGGAGTTGGCCCCCGTCATGCCGCAGACGTGGCGCGCGTACTCGACGACCGCGAGCTGCATGCCGAGACAGATCCCGAAGAACGGGATCTTCTCCTCGCGCGCGTAGCGGATGGCTTCGATCTTCCCCTCGGTCCCGCGATCGCCGAAGCCGCCGGGCACGAGGATGGCGTCCAGGTTCGACAGCAGCTCGGCCGCGCCGCGCGCCTCGATCTGCTCGGAGTCGATGTACTCGAGCTCGACCCGCACGTCGTTGTGGAGCCCGCCGTGGACGAGCGCCTCGTGCAGCGACTTGTAGGAGTCGCGCAGGTGCACGTACTTGCCGACGACGCCGATCTTCACGATGCCGCGGGACGGCTTCTTGAATCGCTCGACGATGCGCTGCCACGGCGACAGGTCCGGCTGCCTCGCCCAGATGTTGAGCAGCTCCGTGATCTTCTCGTCGATCCCCTCGGCGTGGAGCACGAGGGGGAGCTCGTAGATGCAGTCGACGTCGACGGCCGCGATCACGCAGTCGACGGCGACGTTCGAGAAGAGGGAGATCTTCTCCTTCATGCTGCGCGGGAGCGGCCGATCGCAGCGACAGAGGAGGATGTCCGGCTGAATGCCGATCTCGCGCATCTCCTTCACCGAGTGCTGGGTGGGCTTCGTCTTCAGCTCGCCCGCCGTCGCGATGAACGGCACCAGCGTGACGTGCACCGAGATCGCGTTCTGCGCGCCCGACTCCACCTTGAGCTGGCGGATCGCCTCGATGAAGGGAAGCGACTCGATGTCACCCACGGTGCCGCCGACCTCGACAATCGCGACGTCGGCCCCATCCGCAGCAGAACGGATGCGCAGCTTGATCTCGTCCGTGACGTGCGGGATCACCTGCACCGTCGCCCCGAGGTACTCGCCGCGGCGCTCCTTCGAGATGACCGCCTCGTAGACGCGGCCGGTGGTGAAGTTGTTCTGGCGGCTCATCCGGGCGAGCGTGAAGCGCTCGTAGTGCCCGAGATCGAGATCGGTCTCCGCTCCATCGTCTGTGACGAAGACCTCGCCGTGCTGGTAGGGGGACATCGTGCCGGGATCGACATTGATGTACGGGTCCAGCTTGAGGTGGGTGACCTTCAACCCACGGGACTCCATCAGCGCCCCGATTGAGGCCGCAGCCAGTCCCTTGCCGATCGACGATACGACTCCGCCTGTGACGAAGACGAATTTGGTCCGCTTGCTCATGACCCATCGCTCCGCTGCGCCGTGTGCGCGCCTGTAACCAGTCCCTCGAGCGGCGCTCCAAGGTGAGCGCCGCCAAGGGTCGGCTGTCCACGGCAAATACCTTGCCCGGCTTACAAGCCGCACGGCCCCGTCAGCAGGACCGAAGCCGGAGGAAACCCCGCGACGGGGAACCCCGCGCCGGCAACAGAACCTGACCCACCGTACGAGCCCATCTGCAACCGGCAGGGACCCACGGCAAGCCTGCGCGACGTGATGCCGCTCTGAATCCGCCGGCATTCTAGGCCGCTCTCCCAGCGCGTCAATGCAAAGGACAATCCGATGTCCCAAGAAGGGTCGAGTCCCTCGGGATCGGACGCCGACCGCCGGCCGCAGGCGCACGCGCTGGGGGCTCCGCCGGCCTGAGAGCGTCGGCGGACCGGGATGGTACGCTCCGCCGGCTCCCGGCGGGCCTGGTCACGCCATGAGAATCGCGCACGTGCTCCACCTCGCGACCTCCACCCCGATCGTAGCGCTCGAACGGGACGGAGCGCTCTACGACGTCGCGGAGCTGGAGCGCGACTTCGGGACGAGGCTCGCGGACATCCGCGGCGTATCGGACTTTCACACGCGCGTGGTGGCGCTCCGTTGCGCCGGCCTTCACGCGCTGGATGATCGGCTGCTCAGCGGAGATCGTCCCGCGTCGGCGCATCTGCACCCAGCCACGATCTTGTGGTTGCCTCCCTGCGCCACCGACCGCGCGGCGTACATCCAGCTCGGCCCCTACGCGCCCGGCGCCGAGCGCCCCTGGTACCGGTTCGGCAACAGCCGCGCGCTGCTTGGACATGCTGCCGAGATCCCCTTCCCCCCGCTCGAGGACAGGCCCGACTACGAGCTGAACCTCGCGGTGGTCCTCGGCGACGATCTGCGGCGCGCCACCCCGGAGGAGGTGGAGCGCGCGATCGCTGGCTACACCGTGCTGAACGACTGGACCGCGCGCGGCCTGGAGGCGCGGTCGCTGGTGCGCGGGCTCCCCCCGTCGGAGGCGAAGGACTTTGCAACGCAGCTCGGCCCGGTGCTCGTCACGCCCGACGAGCTCAGCTCGGTCGAGGCGCTGCGGACCCAGGTCCGCGTCGACGCCGAGGCGCGTTCCTGTTCGCGCGTTGGCGAGTGGACCTTCTCGCTGGCGGAGTCCGTCGCGTACATCAGCAACCACGTCGAGCTGCGCGCGGGCGACGTGATCGGCGCGGGCCGCGTCCTCGGTGGGAGCGCTGATCAGCGCGTACCGTACGGCGCCAGCGTCGAGCTGATGATCGAGCGCATCGGACGGATGACCGGCAAGCCCGTCTGCGGCCCCGCGCTGTTGCCCTGGCGCCGCCGGTGAGCCGGCGTCGGCGCCTCACCGCGCGGTTCTCGGTTCTCGGTTCTCGGTTCTCGGTAGCTCAGAACGTGCCGACGACGCCGATGCCCATGCCGGTCGTGGTGATCACCGGGGCCGGCCGCACCGTCAGCGCCGCAGGGGTCGAAGGCTGCGCCGAGCGCGCCTCCGTGGTCATGAAGATCCCTTCGCCGACGAGGCCCAGACCGGCGAGCTGCGCGAGCCCACCGATGGCGGTGAGCGCCCCGCGAACGTACAGCGTCGCTCCGCAGTCCGGATCGTCCGCGGCGCAGCCGTTCTTGGCGAGCGCGAGCCATGGGCCGGCGATCGGGATCTTCAGCTCGCTCGCCCCGGGGACCTCTGGCCATGACGATGCGGCGAGGAACGCGGCGCCGTAGGCGAGCGCCGTCACGGCCACCCCGCCGACGATGACCTTCACGCGTGTCGAGGACGGCGGGTACCGCGGAGGCGCCGCCGGCTCCTCCGCGCCGGCGGAGGCAGCGGCCAACCCCAGCGCGGCGACGACGGCGATCGAGGCGAACTTCATGGCGTCTTCGTTCCGGAGGCTCCCGCGCCCGACTTCTTGGACGGCAGCTTCACGGTGTACGGGACCTCGAGCGGATCACCCTCGAACGGCAGCACGATCTCTCCGACGAAGGCGCGCTTCACGCAGGATTCGGCGGGCGTCCCTGCGAAGGGCGGCCCGACCAGCACGTCGGTCACGCGTCCCTTCTGGCCGTCGAACACGACCTTGACCTCTCCCTCGCCCGTCGGCGCGTTGGACACGACCTCGGCGCAGTTCGCCGCCTTGTCCCCTCCGCGTCGCAGGGCGATCTCCATCTGCTTCTTCTGATCGGGGTTGAGCCCGCCCCCGCTGTCCGCCGACGCGCCCGCCTCGGCGCCGGAGCTCCCCGCCTCGGCGCCCGAGCTCCCCGTCTCGGCGGGCGCGGCAACATCGGACGGTGCCTGATCGAAGTTGTAGTCTTCCCCTGCCTGCTTGGGCTTGGCGCCGGAGCATGCTGCAGCCGCGAGGATGAGGAGCGGCAAGAGCGCGCGGGTCGAATGCTGCTGGGACACGGTGTCCTCCCTTCGAACAGAGCGTGAAGGAGCGTCTGCGCGCACCCTAGCAAGCTCTCCTTTCCGAGGACAACCCCGAGCGCACACGCGCGCACCGATGAGCGACGCCGGGCTGCGACGACCGGTCGACCGGAGGAGGCGTCCGCGGTGGAGGCGGTGTAGAGGCGGAGACGCCTCATGCCTCGACATCCCCGCCGTACAGTCTCCGCGGTCGCGCTCGTGCTCTCGTCGCTCCTCGCCCGCCCCGGCGGCTCCCAGCCGCTCGACAGCGGCGCCGCTCCCGCTGATCGCACGACCCCCACAGCGAGGCCGACCCAGGGCGCCCCAGTCTCGCCGAGCGCGCCCCCAGCGCGCCTCGCGTCGCACGGACCTCGAAAAATCGACCCTGAGCGCGCTCGAGCGCAGGTCGAGACGCTCGTTACCGACGTGCGCCGCCTGGGGGGACGGGTCGGCGTGCTCGCCCTCGACGTCGCCAGCGGCGCGACGCTCGCGGCCTTCGATCAGCGCGGCCTGTACAACCCCGCATCCAACGCGAAGCTCTTCACGGCGGCCGCCGCGCTTCGCCTGCTCGGGCCGAGCTACCGCTACCTGACCGGCCTCTACGGGGATGCGTCGAACGGGACCGTCGCCGAGCTCGTGCTCCGGGGTTCGGGCGATCCCTCCCTCAGGACGCGTGATCTCTGGGAGATGGCGCGCGCTCTGAGGGCGTCCGGCGTCCGGAAGGTCGCGGCGATCGCGATCGACCAGGGCTACTTTGACACGCGCTACGTGCCTCCGGCCTTCGAACAGCAGCCGGAGGAGTGGGCGGCCTTCCGCGCCCCGGTCGCGGCAGCCTCGCTGAACGCGAACGCCTTGCTCTTCACGGTGCGCCCATCGAAGGCAGGGCAGGCTGCCTCCGTCGCCATCGATCCCCCAGGCTTCACGGTGCTCCAGGGCACGGTGACCACCGCGAAGCGCGGCACACCAGAGAAGCTCGGGGTCCGGCTCGAGCCGAACGGCCAGCGCCTCGTCGCGCACCTCAGCGGGCACATCCCGGAGGGCGGCCGCGCGGTGAGCCTGGCGAGGCGCGTCGACGATCCCCGCCTGGTCGTAGCGTACGCGCTCAAGGAGATGCTGCTGGAGGTGGGCGTCGACGTCTCCGGCGAGGTGCGGCTCGGCGGTGAGCGCCAGAAGCGGCTCCTCGTGGCTCACCGCTCGGCGCCGCTCGGCGAGCTCCTCTCCGCCCTCGGGAAGGACAGCGACAACTTCTACGCAGAGACGATCTTCAAGACGCTCGCCGCAGAGAAGCGCGGGCGCCCCGGCACAGCCGAGGGCGCCGCGGAGGTGGTCGGCGAGACCCTCACGGAGCTCGATGCGTTCGGACAAGACGTCGTCTTGAGGAACGGCTCGGGCTTGTTCGACGCCGCTCGCGCATCGCCGGAGGCCATCGTCCGGCTGCTGCGCGCCGCGCTCCTCGATCCCGCGCTCGGCGCAGATTTCACCGCGCAGCTCGCCATCGGCGGCGTCGACGGCACCTTGCGCAGCCGCTTCCGCGGGTGGTCGAAGGAGCGCGCCATCCGCGCCAAGACGGGGACGCTCGCCTCGGTTGTGGCCTTGTCTGGCTACATCCTCGCGCCCCCTGGTCGTTCCCCGATCGCCTTCGCCGTGCTCGCCTCCGACGTCCCAGGGAAGATCGACCCCGCACGAAGGGCCATCGACCACTTCGTCGAGTCGCTCACCGACGAGCTCTGGAAGGACGCACGCACGCCGTGAAAGCGCGGGTTGTCTCGTGTCGGCCCGCTGGGCCGCGGTGAGCTCCGGCCCCCGCTCACCTCTGCGCGCCCCCACGCAGCCGCGTGTTCGAGCGGCTCACGCAAAGCGGCCGCGCAGCATGACGCCGCGCGGCCGCTTCACCGACTCGTGCTGAGCTCGTCGCTCAGTAGTCGCGCATCTGCTTGCGGATCTTCCCGAGCGCCTGCTCCTGGAGCTGACGGATGCGCTCGCGCGACAGGTTGTACTTGTCGCCGATCTCCTTGAGCGTGAGCTCGTCCTCGTCGTCGAGGCCGAAGCGCCAGCGGATGATCCGCGACTCGATCGGCGTGAGCGTGGTCAGGAGACGACGGACCTCGTCGCTCCACTTCCTGTTGGCCAGGTGATCGAACGGCGACAGCGCGTTCTCCTCCTGGAGGAAGTCGATGAACTTGCGTCCATCCTCGTCACCGACCGGACGATCGAGCGAGAAGGGCGTCTCCGCGTAGAAGTCCTTCACCTTGTCGAGCTTCTCGCGCGGAACCCCCGTCTCCTTCTCGAGCTCCTCGATGGTCGGCTCATGCCCCGTGCGCGCGATGATCGCCTGCGTCGCCCGCGCCACGCGGTTGTACGTATCGAGCATGTGGACCGGGATGCGGACCGCGCGGCCCTTGTCGGCCAAGGCGCGGCTGATCGCGTGCCTGATCCACCACGATGCGTACGTCGAGAAGCGGTAGCCACGGCTGTGGTCGAAGCGCTCCACCGCCTTCATCAGGCCGATGTTGCCTTCCTGGATCAGATCGATGAGCGGCAGGCGCCCGCGGTTGTAGCGCCGCGCGATCGACACGACGAGCCGCAGGTTGGCCTTCACGAAGCGGTTCTTCGCGTCGTGCTGCGCCTGGAAGGATCGCTCGACCCGATCGAGGTAACGCCGGTAGGAGCCAGACATCGGGAGCCTCGGCCGCGCGGGGCGGGTCTCCTCGGGATCGCTCACGTCGTCCTCGAAGTCCGGCTCGCGCACGAGATCGCGCGCGATGGTGAAGGCACGCGCCATCCAGAGGCGATCCGAGTCAGGCAGGCGGACAGCCGCAGCGAGCTCCTCGGAGAGCTGGGTCCACGGCTTCTCCTGCTCGGCGAGCAGCTTTCCCTTCTGCTTCTTCGCCAGGCGAACGAGCTTCTGCATCTCCGCGATCTGCGGAGCCTTCACCTCGTCCTCACCCGCCTTGGCGACATCCTCCTCGAGCGCGGTGAGGATGTACTCGGCCGCAGGCAGGTAGGAGAGGAGAGCCACCCAGTGCTCCACCTCCGTGCGCTCGACCGCCCGCGCGGTGTCGAGCTCCTCGTCCGGCCCCATGACAGGGTGGAGCGCCATGTCGCGGAAATAGCGGGCGAGCATCGAGTCGCCGCCCCCGTCCTCGACATCCTTCAGCTCCCGATCCTGGTTCCTCGCGCGCTCGGGCTGAGGCAGCCGATCGAGCGGCCCAAGGTCCAGATCGATGAAGTCGGGCGCCCGCTCCTCATCGAGGATCTCGGCCGGGCGGGGTCGCACAGCCGTCTCCTCCGTCTGGTCGTCTTCCAGAAGGCCGAGCGCTGCGATTTCCGGCGTGGCCGTCCCACCCTGAGCGAGCGGGTCGCCCTTCACTACAGTGGCGTTGCTCTTGGTCGACCTCATGGCGGCTCCCTCCACGGTGGTAGCTCCTTGAAAGTGCGAGCGCGGCGACTGGTTGTCCCCGAAATCTTCGACCTCGGAGACCTCCAACTCGGTGGTCTGCGATGCCTCCCGCCGGGGAGCCGATGCGGTCTCGGCCCCCTGCGAGCTCTTGGATGCCGCGAGCCGCGCAGAGGCACCTACAGCAGAGGACTTGGCGTTTCTCCGCGCAGTTTCTGGACGGCGGGCGGTCGACGTGCTCATCTTGGTCTTTGTGTCGGCGTTCACTTCTAAACGGCTGACCTTGCGAGATTGAAATGTCTCGCCACCTTTTGACGGCAGGCGAGACGATTTCGTGCCAAACAGAGGGGAGGAGCTGACCGAAGGAGCCCCTGTTGAAACTGGCAACCGCTGGTGCTTTCTTTTGATTCCGGTCGAACTCTTCTCACCTGAGGCAGGTCTGCTCTTGCAGAATGATGCTCCTGCGCCACTCCCCGGTAGCAGCCCAGCTCCAGAAGCAAAAACAGTGCCTTTTTTAGCGTGCGTTCCCGCTTCTCCTGTTTGAGAGCTCGGCCGGGGTGCGCTATGTAGAGCGGAAGGCGCTGTCCATGTCCTGTCGAGCGAGGCGTTTCGCTGCGACCGAGCCGAACTGCATGGCTGGGTACGCTTTCGGGGACGCAACAACATCGGCAACCTGTTCTCCTTGGGGACACCTCGAGCTCGCCAGCGTTACGCGGTTCGGTGGATCCGCCCTCACGGCCCAGGCAAGGGAATTTCGCTGTCTTTTCCAGCGTGTAGGAACCCGCGCCTAGCCGCTGAGGTCGTCCTCTCAGTGAGCTTCGATGTTTCCTGAACCTGGGCCTCCCGATGGCAATGTCGAGCCCTCACCCGACGGACGAAGGCGGAGAAGGTTATTTTTCGCGACAGACCGCCTGGAAAGTTAGAAATTCCGGCCAATTGTTTAGCTTCAGCGGAATTTATCGCTAGGTCTGTCCCCGGGGAGGGGACCTGGAGCACGCCTTAGGTCGATCAACCCTCGGCTGGGGATGCGGAGCTCCTTGTAGAAACAACGAACGGTCGGCCAGTCGCCAACGGACGAGCTGGGTCGGATTTTACCCTGATCGCGCGATCATAGGGTGCCATCGGTGGTGCATAGCAGGTGCGCACGAAATGCACGCTGCGCATTTGCTCGGTGCCTAATTGCCTCACACCGCTGACGCTGATCAGCGTCAGCGACGTCAGCCGCACGTCCCCGCCCGAGGGATGCACCCGAACGCTACGTCTGCGATGCAACCCAAGGGATTGTTCGCAGCGGAAGCGATTCAAATATATGAAATACTAGGACAATCGGGAACTGCCGAGGAAAGGGAAGCGACCTTGGCCAATTCCGACTGTTCCGCATCGGGGTGGTCGAGCGGCGGGCTCAAGACCACCCCGCGGGGCCATCACTTCGCCGCTGCGGGCGAAGCGAGCTTCGCCACAGCGCCGAACGACGCAGGATCGTGGATCGCGATCTCCGAGAGGATCTTCCGATCCAGGGCGATGCCTGCCTTCTTGAGCCCGCTGACGAGGCGGGAGTACGTCGTACCGTTGAGACGCGCGGCGGCGTTGATCCTGGTGATCCAGAGGCGACGGAAATCCCGCTTCTTGAGCTTACGGCTGATGTAGCCGTACTCCCAGGCGTGACGGAGCACCTCGACCGCCTGGCGGAAGCGGTTCTTCCGGCCGAGGAAGTAGCCCTCGGTCTGGTTGAGGACACGGTTGCGACGGCGACGGGCCTTGAAGCCTCTCTTTACACGCGGCATCGGTAATTTACCTCACTGCTCCAGGGTCAGCCGTAGGGAAGAAGCAGCTTGACGCGCTTCTCCATCGCCGAATCGACCATGTCGTTCTTGCGGAGACGACGCAGACGCTTCTTGCTCTTCTCCTGCATGCAGTGGTTGAGCCCGCCCTTGCTGCGGCGAATGCGGCCGGAGCCGGTCACCTTGAAGCGCTTGGCCGCGGCGCGGTTGGTCTTCATCTTCGGCATGATGCCCTCGATCCGAATGCCTATCGCTCCCGGCGGCCACCGCTCCGAACCACCGGAGAGGCTGTTCTGCGCCGCAGGGATGCGTAGAGGGGGCGCTTTATGGCGATCCGGCGTGGGGTTGTCAAGTGTCCAGGCAGCGGCTAGGGGTCGGTCGGCGCCCCGAAGGGCCGGGGTCCGGGCGTCGCTCCGTCGCTCACTCGCTCACTTTCCGAACACCACCCGCTGACCGAAGACGCGGTCCGCCGTCTCGCAGAACGTTCGGAAGGCCATGTACTCGGACGGCTTGATCCGGGACTTCGTGAGGGAGATCTGACTGCGGACGACGATCTTCCCCGCGGACTGCTCGACCGAGAGCGAGAACTTGCCGAAGGGGGTGTCCACGTCCTGGGGCAGCGGCGCCCTGGTGACACGCCACCCGGCAGGGATCCGGATGGTCCATTCGTCCCGGCGCGTGGTGAGCGCGGGGATGATCACGTCGCGGGTGCGCGTCGACAGGGAGGCGAACTCGGTGGCGAGACGCTGCGTGGGGACAGCCGGGACCGACAGGCTGTCGCCCTCCCTTCGAGCGAGCGCGACGGCTCTTCCTCGAGCCCGCAGCTTCGCCGGCTGCTCGATGTCCTCGAGATCGTTCACCTCAACCCCGGCCTTCCCAGGGGCCAGCTCGACCGCGCCGAAATCCGTGGCGAGGTCACGAGCTGCTCGGTCGCGGCGCGTCCCCTCCGCCATGTAGCGGGTCCGCCACTCCGGCGCGGACGCACCGGCCACCTGGATGTCGACCCCGAGCTGAGCTGATCCGTCAGCGCCGACCGCGATGTCGACGGTCCGGTGCACGACCGAGGCCTCGGGAGCAGGCTCCGGGAGGCGAACGAGCTTCGGCTTGCCCTCGTTGACCTGAAGCGCCATCGCTCCGCGATCCATGATCGGAAGCTCCGTCGAGCCCGAGTGCTCCGCCGTTCCATCGAGGTAAAGGTCGAGCGACGGCACGTAGGCGATCGCGTGGTCGAACGGAGCAAGGCTCGCGGGCTCCGGCCCGATGTCGCCTCGCATGCGGGTGCGCACGAGCACGATCGTCGCTGGGATGCCGATCTCGCGGAGCATCGTGACGATCAGCGTCGCCTTGTCCTTGCAGTCACCCCACCCACGCGCGAGCGTCTGCGCACACCTCCTCGGGCGAATCCCCTCGATGCCGAACTCGAGCGCCACGTAGCGCGTCTCGGTCGCGTACTTGTAAATCGCGCGGACCTTGCTCCGATCGTCGGCAAGGTTCTTCGTGATCTCGCGCACCCGCTTGCGCACCTCATCATCGACATCGAACTGCTCACGCGCGAGGCCCCAGTACCAGGAGCCGACCTCGTCCCAGGTCCTGAAGGTCGAGACGTGGACGTGCGCGAGGATCTCGGACCACGCGGGCATCGCCGGCTCGGGCGCCACCGGCGGCACCGAGGCGGCAGAGAAGCGGAAGATGCGCCGCTCGCCGTCCTCCTTGGTCTCGCGCACGAGGCCAGGGAGGTCGGACGCGAAGAGGTGGAACTGCCTCGTCTTCGGGGTGATCAGCACGTACTCGCTGCTGGCGATCGGCTCATCCCCCTGGAGGAACTCGATCTCGCCGAAGTGATCGGCGATCTCGTTGCGAGGGCTGACGTCATCGACGCGGTAGCGCAGCTCGACAACGTCGCCGGCGTTGAGCCGCGGGAAGCTGACGTAGAACGTGCGCGCCGATGTGTACATCGCGAGCGCCGGGTTGTTCGCCCCCGATTCCCCGCTCTCGATCGCCCCGTCGACCTTGCCGTCTGCTCGGTAGACCTTCGCGGCACGGAGGCTCACGGTCTGGCGATCGGCCTGGTACTCGAACGCGTACTGCCGGGCGCTCGCCGCAGCCTCGTCCGTCAGGGGCTGGAAGACGACCTGCCGGAACCGGCTCGCCAGGCCGTTCGGGAAGACGGTGGTGACCGTCAGGTTGCGCAGGGTGCGCTTGGGGTACTGCCGGTCGGCGTTGCGCCGCATCGGGAGGAAGCGGTCGGGCGCCCAGGCGTACGCCTCGTCGGCGCGCGGCTTCGGCGGCTCGATGTGCTCGATGTACTCGCGCACGTCCTTCGCCTGAGGGCTGATCGCCAGGATCTGCTGCAGCATCTCGAGCTGCGCTTCTCGGTTCCCCTCCTCGCCGTAGAGGTCCGAGAGAGCGCGCAGCGTTCCGATGTCTTCGGGCGCCATGGCGAGCGCGCGCTGATGGGCCGCGAGGGCGCGGTCGCCCTGGCCGAGCGCGCGGTACGTGCGCGCCGCGACCGCGCGAGCCCAGACGGAGTCAGGCTCGCTGCGGAGGAAGCGCTCGATCCAGCGCTCCGCGCCGGCAGGGTCGCGGCGCGCCACCGCGAGCTCGACCTGCTGGTGAAGGAAGCTCGAGTCGTCGAACCGCAGCGCGGCGTAGCGCGCCTCCATCTCGGCGGCCTCCGTGTCGCGCCCGAGCGCGCGCAGCTGCGCCGCCGAGGCGCGGAGGAGCGAGACGCTGCTCGGCTGGCGCGCGAGCGCCCGCTCCAGCGTGGCGAGCGCGGTGCGCTTCAGCCCAGCCTCCACGTAGAGGTCCACGAGCCCGAGGACGGCCGCGACATGATCGGGATCGGAGGCCAGGATGCGCTCGTAGAGCGGAGCCGCCTCGCGCCAGTTCGGGCTCGTCTGCGCGAGCCGAGCCTGCGAGAGCAGGACGTCGGTGTCCTCACGACCGCCCGCGAGCGCGGCGGCGCGCTCGATCCAAGCGCGCTGCTGGTTCCTGTCCTCGGAGAGCTGACCCGCGAGCAGGTAGCGACGCACGCTCGGCGCGGCCTCGGCGGAGCGCCGCGCGAGATCGCGCGCTCTGTGCTCCCCCTCGGCGTCGCCGCCGGTGAGCATGAGGTACCGCGCGAACGCCTCCAGCACGGCGGGCGAAGGCCGAGCGGCGCTCGCGGCTCGCTCGAACGCCTGCATCGGCCCCTCGATGGCAGCCGCGCGCGCGGCGAGCTTCGCGCCGGAGGTTGGGCCCTCGGCCCGCGCCCCGCCCGCGCGCCTCGCGTCAGCGGCTTCCCCCTGAGGCGCCGTGACCTGGGTTGCGATGTCCGAGGTCACATCCAGATCGAGATCCGGCGCCCCCTTCTCGTTGCCGATGCGCAGCGCGAACTTGGGCGCCGACGCACCTCCGCAGACCTTGATCGTCAAGCGGTTGTAGCCGGGCCGCAGCGTCACCGGCGCGGCGAACCGATCGATGTCGAGCTCGCGGTACCCCGGATCGGCCAGGACCTTCGCGCCGTTCCAGAACAGCTTGAACGCCCCGTCTGCCCCGACCCAGATCGAGATCGGCCGAGGAGCGCGCGTCCCGGCCTTCGCGCGGACGAACGTCGTCGCGTAGCCGCAGACGCTCTCCACCGGACGGATGAAGTCGCCGAAATCAAACCACCCGTACTGCGGCGCCTCGGGGGGCACGCGCCAGCGGACCGCGCGCGCCTTGCCGTCGTACGTCCTGCCCGCAGCCACCGGCTGCTCGAGATCCTCCTCGGGCCCGAACGCCCGCTCGAAGCCCCCCTTGTTCTCGTTGTCGAACGGTCCGATCGTCGCCCAGCGGCCGATGAACCCGAGCTTCTGGATCCTCGCGACCGCTCCGTCGAGATCACCTCGACGCCTGCGCGCGTACGCCGAGAGGAGCTCCGCATAGACCTGGGTGGGCGCGCTGGTCGCGCCGGCCTCAGCGATCGACGCGATCGCCTCCTCGACCTGGGTGGGATCCGCGCGGTCCCACGTGCGCCAGAGCTCACGTAACGCGCCGTAGACCTCGGGGCCCCTCGCCGCGCGGACAGCCGCGTGCGTGGAGAGCACCTCAGGGTGAACCGCGCCGAGCTCCGCGCGCGCATCGGCGCCGAGCGACATGGCGCACGCCAGGGCCGCCGTCCCCACGGTGAGCGCGCAGAAGGAGCGCCCCCTCGTCGTCCCCGGGATGAGCTCGATCTCACGGGGCTCGGCCCGGCTCAGCACGTCACGCATCCGAGGCGCTATCCCGTGGCCGAAGCCATCGGTCAAGCACAAGCCAGGGCTGCAGACGCGTCGGACCGGCCGAGGTCAAGGGGGTGCTGCCCAGGAGCCGGCGGAACGCACGCCGGCAGGAGGGCGTCCCCCAGGCCGCGTTCATCGGGCCGCTTCATGAACTCGCCGCGCCGCGCGCGCCGATCCCGCGAATTTCGTCGATCTTCGGCCGGGTACAGCGCGATGACACGCAGCGCGCCCCACACCAGCGCCCTCGAAGGAGGGCGGAGCGCCGTCCGACCGCATTCAACGAAGAAAATATCAACAATTTTCGATATTTATCATGCAGGCCTTCTGGGCGGCCGGGGCGGACAGGCGCCTGGAAAAGGTCCGGAACCAAGCCTCCCCTGGGGGCAGGGGGGAGCGAGGTCCGTCGGGGTCCGGCAAGGGCCGGCGAGGTTCGGCCGTGCGATCCTCCAACTTCCAGAAAGGGCCGCCTTGCTCCGCCGCACCTGCTTCGGATAGAAACGTCCCAAGATGTACGGGTGCACGGTCGAGGAGCAGCCGCACTGCGCGCTGCGAACCAGCCGTGCAAGCCCCAAGGCAGCGAGCGTCACGCCGCGAACGTGGTACCGGTGGTAAGGCAAGCCCGCGCAGCGGGAAGCCAGTTGGATGACGATGGTCGGGGACCGCACGTGCGGCGCCCGGTGATGACAAGGGCGACAGAGCCCGCAATGCCCAGGGCCCCATCGCGAGAGCGCTGGCGGAGGAACGATGGTCAACCCTCAGATGGTGATGTACGAGGAGGAATTCAATCAGATCCAGAGCGTGGTGGATCGCCTCGTCAAGGACGCCAATGCGAAGGTCGTCTTCATCGTTGACAAGAACGGGCAACTGATCGCCGCGAGCGGAGACGTCGACAACCTCGACACCACGTCGCTCGCCTCGCTGACGGCGGGGAACATCGCCGCCACGGGCGGGATGGCGAAGCTCCTCAAGGAGAACGAGTTCGCCACTCAGTTCCACGAGGGTGAAAAGGCGAACATCCACATCCAGCTGGTCGGGAACCGCGTCATCCTCGTGGTGATCTTCGACTCAAAGTCGAGCCTCGGGTTGGTGAGGCTCCGGGTGCGAAAGGCGAGCGAGGAGCTCAACCACATCTTCGAGGCGCTGCTCAAGAAGGTGCAGGAGCCGGGCGCCGACTCGCCGTTCGCCGAGATCACCGACGAGGACATCGACAACCTCTTCAACGACTAGGAGCGCGGTCGATGAGCTTCATCAATTACATGGCGCGCGAGATCAACTGCAAGATCGTCTATTACGGCCCGGGTCTCTGCGGCAAGACGACGAACCTGCAGTACATCTATGAGCGCACCAACCCGGACGCGAAGGGGAAGATGATCTCCCTCGCGACGGAGACCGACCGGACACTCTTCTTCGACTTCCTCCCGCTCGCGCTGGGCGAGATCCGCGGCTTCAAGACGCGGTTCCACCTGTACACGGTGCCGGGGCAGGTCTTCTACGACGCGAGCCGCAAGCTCATCCTGAAAGGCGTCGACGGCGTGGTCTTCGTGGCAGACTCGCAGCTCGGCCGCATCGAGGCGAACCAGGAGTCGGTGGAGAACCTCCGCACGAACCTGGCCGAGCAGGGCTACTCGCTGGACAAGATCCCGTACGTCATCCAGTACAACAAGCGGGATCTGCCGGAGATCGGCACCGTCGAGGAGCTCCGCTCGCTGCTCAACCCGACGAACGTCCCCGATTTCGAGGGGGTCGCGCGGACCGGCGTCGGGGTGTTCGACACGCTCAAGGCGGTCGCCAAGCTGGTGCTGACCGAGCTGAAGAAGGGCGGCCCCTAGGTTCCAAGGGCCGGCCCCAGAGATTGGATCGAAGAACGCGCAGCGAGCGAGCCCGTGGGCTCGCTCGCGCTCGGCGCAACGATCAGGTGCGCTGGTAGATGCGGTTGCGCCGGTTGCGGTTCTTCGCCTTCAGCTTGGACCGGTGGCGCTTCGACTTGGAGCGCGTGGTCTTCCGAGGACCTTTCGACAGCATGAGGAACATGAACAGGCTCCGTTGAGGCGCCCGGCGCGGAGGCGTCGTGCCGCCGCCGCCGGTGCGAAGGGGCGGCAACGTACGGCATCACAGCCCAAAGTTCAACCGGAGAGCACCTCGACCGGGCGACCGGCAGGTTCCCGCGGCGGATAGGACGGGCCCTGGCACCGGGGCCGAGCTTTTCTGCTATCGGTGTTCTACGACGTGCGGTTCAGGACCCTCCTCTGCCTAGCCGCCGCCTCGGTGACCGCATGCGGCGCGAGCATCAACGCGGTCTACGAGGGGGACGTACGCTTCGAGCACTGCATGGCGCTTGACTCGCTGGCCGACGTCAAGCCGACCCTGCGGCGCGCGTGCTGGGACGAGTGGCTTCAGTTCTGTACGTTCGGCCAGACGCGCGACCGTGTGGAGTACGCCACGCTGCGGGCCAGGCAGCTCAGCCACGCCAGTGATTTCGACGAAGGCGAGTGGACTCCGCCGAGCAGCCGAGCCCCCGCCGTGCCTGAGCCGACCAGCGCGCTCGCTCCACCGCCCAGGCTCCTGACCGCCGACGTGGCCGCGCCGGCGGCAACGGAAGAGGCCCATGCAGACCCAGCCGCGAATGACGGCGGCGCTGCGGCCTCGGCGTCGAACACCGCGGAGGAAGCTGCACCGCCGGGAGCGAAGTGCAGCGCGTCGTGCCAGACGGACTGGAAGGAATGCCAGGACGACTGCAAATCCGCCGCCTGCGAAAAAGGATGCTCCGGCAAGTACACGCGGTGCATGCGTCGCTGCTTCTGATCGACGTCGTCTGCTCCTCGCGCAGATGCCTCACCTTGTCACACCAAGATGGCCTGGAATCTTGACCCGCGATCGAGCGTAGAGCTATCGGCGTACACGATGTCCGCTTCGCACGCGCCCAAAGAGCTCAGCAGCACGACTCCTGATCGCAACGGCACGGCGTCGCCCCTCGAGGGGCTCGGTGCGAGCGCAGGCCCCATGCGGGTGCTGCGGCCACGGCGAGCGGCGCCCGCGGACGCCGTGCGGCCGACCCGCGCCGAGGTGAACCTCGCGCACCTGCGGCACAACCTGCGCGTCCTCGAGCGAGGGCTGACCGGCGCGACGAAGCCGCAGATCTGGGGCGTGCTCAAGGCCGACGCGTACGGCCACGGCGCGCCAGCGGTCGCACGGACGCTCGAGCGCGCAGGGATCCCCGGCCTGTGCGTCGCGTTGCTCGAGGAGGCCATCGAGCTGCGAGACGCCGGCATCCGGCTGCCCATCCTCGTCATGGGCGGCTACTACGGCCCGCGGCGCGACGGGTTCGAGGAGATCATCGCGCGCGATCTCGTGCCCGTCGTCTACGACGCTGGCCAGATCGAGCGCCTCGCGAGCGTGGTGCGGCTCGAGCAGCGCGGTCGCGTGGGCGTCCACCTCAAGGTCGACACCGGCATGGGACGGCTCGGGGCCGCGAGCTCGGAGATCGAGGCGGTGCTCGCGACGCTGGCCAAGCACCCGGAGGTGAAGCTCGACGGGCTCATGACCCACCTCGCCTGCGCGGACGCCGACGATCTCGGCGTGACGATCGAGCAGATGCGCCTCTTCGGGGAGATCGAGCAGCGAGCGAAGAGCTTCGGCCTCACGCCGCGGGTGCGGCACGCCTCGAACAGCGCGGCGATGCTGCGACTCCCTGCGGCGCTGCTCGACATCGTCCGTCCGGGGGTCGCGCTCTTCGGAATATCGCCGTGCGCGGGGCTCGCGCCCGACCTCAAGCCGGTCATCCGGGTGCGCAGCGAGATCGTCGCGCTGCGCACGATCGCGAAGGGCGACAGGATCGGCTACGGCCACACCTGGCAAGCTTCCCGGGAGAGCGTCGTGGCCACCGTGCCGATGGGGTACGCCGACGGCCTGAGCCGCCAGCTCTCGAACCGCGGGGCCGCCCTCGTGCGCGGTCAACGCGCGCCGATCGCGGGCGCCGTGTCGATGGATCTCACGATGCTCGACGTGACGGATGTACCGGGAGCACGCCTGGGGGATGAGGTGGTGTTCCTCGGAACGCAGGACGGGCCGCTCGGGCGCGGCACGATCAGCGCTGAAGAGATCGCGGGGCTCACGGGGACGATCGCCTGGGAGGTGCTGACCAGCATCTCGCGCCGCGTGCCCAGGTTCTACCGCGAGCCCTGAGCGCGCGCGGCGGCGCCAGCGCTGCCGGCGCGAACGGGCGTGATACGCTGCTCGCCATGAAGACGGCCGTGAAGCAGCGAGCCGGCGCCTGCGGCATGCTCCTCTGCGTCGGAGCCGCGCTCGCGCTCGGCGGCGCGGCGATGACCGCATGCGAGGACGAGGTCACGAAGCAGCGCCCGCGCAGCGGCACCGGTCAGGAGGCGCAGGAGCCGGAGGAGGGGTTCGATCCGGACACCGAAGACCCGAGCGGACCACCGGCCGCGGATGCGGGAGGGCTCTGCGGCAACCGGATCCACCAGGTCGAGATCGCCGAAGCGCCGAACATCTACTTCGTCCTCGATGCGTCGGGCAGCATGCTCAGCCCCGCGTCCTCGAGCTCGAACGCGACCCGATACGACCGGGTCCATGACGCCGCGGTCGACCTCGTGCGCAACCTGGGCCCGCTGATCAACGTCGGCGCCGCCGTGTTCCCCCTGGACGCGACCGACGAGGCGCCGTGCAGGCCGGGCGGCGAGGTCTTCGCTGTCACGCCGGGGGCTCCCTTCGCAGAGGGACAGGTGGGCTCGACGACGACATCGCGGTTCCGCGCGGCGACGCGGGCCGCGCCCCTCGGCGGCACGCCTACCGCGGCGACCCTCGCAGCGCTGACGCCGAAGCTCGTCGAGCTCCCCGGCAAGACCATCGTCGTGCTCGCGACCGACGGCGGCCCGAACTGCAACAGCTCGGCGAGCTGCGAGGCCGACGGGTGCATCGCCAACATCGAACAGCAGTGCCCCGACCCCGACGAGAACTGCTGCTCGCCCTTGGGCCTCTCGGGCCCCGAAGGGTGCCTCGATCGCGACGATACGGTCGCCGCGATCGAGCGGCTCGCGGCGAGCGGGATCGAGGTCTACGTCGTCGGCATCCCGGGGAGCGAGTTCTACGGCGATGTCCTCGACCAGATGGCGCTCGCCGGCGGCGCGGCGCAGTTCGTGAGCCCGTTCTACTTCAAGGTGGACAACCTCGATACGCTGGGGAACGTCCTCTCGAAGATCGCCAGCATCGTCGTCTCCTGCGAGTTCGACCTGGTCGACCCGCCTCCCGAGGCGGGACAGACGAACGTCTACCTGGACGACGAGCTGGTCGCCTACGACCCGGAGAACGGCTGGCGCTGGAGGTCGCCCGCTGTCGTCGAGCTCCTCGGGGAAGCCTGCACGAAGCTCAAGAGCGGGCGGGTGGAGCAAGTCCAGATCGTCTCCGGCTGTCCCACGGAGGTGGCGAGGTGAAGCGCGACGCGACGAGGCCGTCGGCCTCGCTGAGCCAGCTGACGGCCGACGCCGCGGACGACGCTGCGCTCGACGAGATCGACGCCGTCGCGTCCGCGGCCTTCGACGTGCCGCAATTCTCCGCGCGAGAAGAGCTGCGCCGCCCCTGGACGCGTTGCTGGATCGCGCGCGAAGAGCGGCGCGCGCTCGCCTTCCTCATCGCGTGGCACGTCGCCGACGAGCTCCACGTGCTGAACGTGGCCACCTGCCCGGCCGCGCGGCGGCGCGGGCTCGCGACGGCGTTGATGAATCGATCGCTCGAGTATGCGCAGCAGCAGCAAGTGCGGCTGATCCTGCTCGAGGTGCGCCGCTCGAACCGGGCGGCGATCCGGCTCTACCGGAAGCTCGGCTTCACCGCGATGGGGGTGCGCCCTCGGTACTACAGCGACAACGGCGAGGATGCGATCGAGATGGTGCTCACGCTCGATCCAGCGACCGGCGCGGTGCAACCAGGCCGCGACGAGATCCGCATCGAGATCTGAACCGCGCCGCGCGGCTCAGCGCGGGCCCGCAGCAGGCGCCGCGGGAAAGCGAGACACCGCGGCGAGCGGCGGCAGCCGCGCCGCCACCACCTGCATCGGGGTGAGCAACAGCGGCCGGAGCAGCGTCTTGGCCCGCTCGTCGAAGGGCTGGAGGAGCGCGTCGGCCTGTCGCGTCGCCTCGACCAACCGATCGGCCATGAGGCGCGCGTCGACGTTGGGGTTCAGATCCTCGAGGCGCTGGATCTCGTCGCGAAGCGCGCTGAGCAACGAGATGTACCTCGCCAGGGGCGTGTCCGTGATCGGCGCCGAGCCGCTCGGCGCGGCCGGCACGCCGAACTCGACGGTCCGCTTGAACTCATCCGGCACCGAGCTCGGCCGGTTTCTGATGAGCTTCACGTTGACGGGGACCTTCAGCCTCGTCTTCTGCTCGATCTTTCGATCGAGGTACTCCTTCCCCCGCTTGGCCAAGGCCGAGTCCTCGATCGCGCTGCGATCCCGCTTCCACTGCGTGTTGTCCTCGAGAGCGCGGAGGATGCGGAGGTAGGGGTAATCCGCCTGGGTGAGCGCCTGGTACGTCTCCTTCGCCTCCTTCAGGTTGGCCGGGACCCGCACGGTGAGGTCCGCCATCCAGTCGGTCCACTGCGCGATGTAGCTGACGTCGTAGTCGGCCGCGAGGCCGTCCAGGTTCTTGTTGATCGAGGCTTCCTCGCCGGGGGCGAGGTCCACGACCCACCGCTCAGCCATCAAGCTGTCGGCGCCGCTCTCGAGCCTCTCGAGCACCGCGAAGTGCCCCCTCTCGGTGTACGGACCGTCCACCTCCTTCCAGCGCTTCTCCTTCGCGTACAGCTTGCTGCCGATGATCTTCAGCACGGCGGGACGGTCGGCGAACATGTCGCCGAGCGTGTGCGGAGGGTACTTGCGGTTGGCGCGGCTGTTGTCGCCCGTCTCGTCGTACTTCTCCTCGATGATCGCGTTGACGAAGAAGTCGTAGTACCGCTTCCGCGGCGGCACGGCCTGGAGCGTCGCGCGCACGCTCGCGACCAGATCCTCCTTGCGCGCGATCGGGGTGACCCGCTTCTCCTTGATGAGCGTCAGGTAGTACTCGACGTGCCGCTCGAGCTGCTTCTTCAGCTCGGTCTCGGTGAGGTTCGAGGTCGCCCGCAGCACCTCGGCCCAGAGCGAGGTGAACCTGTCCTTCGCCCACGCAACGTCGAGGTGCTCGACGTCGCTCAGCATCAGGTACAGCTTGAGGTCGTTCCGCTCGCGGAGGTAGTGGTCGCCCTTCGCGAGCTTGAGGCGATCCTCGAGCCGCTGCTTGCACGGGATCACGAAGCCGTTCTGGAGGCTGGCGACGTAGACGTGCACGAGCGGCGGGTACACCGTCTCGCCCTGGAACATCGTCCACCCCATCCCGTCCGGCGGCCCCTCCTCGCGCGCCTTGTCGATCTCCTTCAGCCGATCCAGCGCAGGCCGCAGCGCGGCGAGCTTCTCCGAGAGGGGTCGCGTGTCCTCCCACCGGAGCGCGCTGACGGCGCGCGCGTCCGCCTCCACGTCGCGCAGGAACGCGCGGTTGTTGGCGAACGACACCACGCTGGGGATCGCGAGGATGACCCCGAGCGCCGCGGCCGCCGCGCTGATCGCGCCGCGAACGAGCCGCTGGCGCCGGATTTCGCTCGCGCTCCTCGCGGCGATGTCCCCGTCCGGGAAGACGACGTTCATGAAGACGTCGTGGAGGAAGTAGCTCTTCGACTCCACGTTCTGCTGCGCCGCGGCCTCGTGCGTGCGGATCCCCATCGCCTGGCCCATGCGCTGGAGGACCCGGTCGAGCGGCCTGCCCTCCTGCGTGCCGCTCGTGAAGTAGAAGCCGCGAAAGATGGGCGTCCCCTGGAACGCGTTGACCATGAAGACCGTCGAGACCAGATCGGAGAGGTTCCGCCGGATACCCGAGAACTCGAGCGGGAACTGGTAGACGCGCTCGCGCGCCTCGCGGCTGCGCTCCATCACGAGCCGCTTCAGCGAGCGGCCGTGGATCTGCTTCGCCAGGGCGTCGAACTCCGCGTCGAACAGCCTCCCTGGGTCGGCCTTGTCCGCGCTGAGCTTGAGCGTCGCTCCCCACGCCTGCGCGCGGTCGCTCTTGCGCATGTCGCCGAAGAACTCCGAGAAGCCCGCAATGAGGTCGCATTTCGTGAACAGGAGGTAGACGGGCAGCACCATGTGGAGCTGCGTCATCACCTCGTCGATGCGCGCCCGGAGCTTCTTCCCCATCAGCTCGACCTGCTGCTCGCTCGCGTCGATGAGATCCGCCACGCTCACGGCGACCAGGATGCCGTTGAGCGGGCGGCGAGCGCGGTGCTTGAGGAGCATCTGCAGGAACGCGATCCACTCCTCGTGGTCGTCCTGCTCCGTCGTGTAGCGCCCCGCGGTGTCGAGGAGGATCGCCTCGTTGGTGAACCACCAGTCGCAGTTGCGCGTGCCGCCGACGCCGCGCACGCCGCCGCCGTTGCTCGGGTGCGCGTACGGGAAGACGAGGCCGGAGTGCTTCAACGCCGTCGTCTTCCCCGCCCCGGGCGGGCCGATGATGACGTACCAGGGCAGCGAGTAGAGCGCGGCGTTGCCGTGCTCCTTCCCCTTGCCGAGCTTCGAGCTCTTCAGGGCGCTGATGCCGCCCTGGACCTGCCGCTGGAGCTCCTGGATCTCGGCGCGGCGCTCGGGCCGCGCGTTGAGCGCCTGCTGCGCTCCCTGCTGGACGATGGCCCGCTCAAGCGCAGACGCGGCGCGGCGCGCGTTGATCCGGCGGTACACGAAGAGCGCGATCGCGGCGAGCGCGATGACGACGCTCGTCGCGATCGGGATCGCGGTGGGCAGGTCGAACGTGAAGAACGCCGCCCACGAGATGAGGAACAACAGCCCGAAGAGGACCCACAACACGGAAGCGACGATACCACCGGTCGCCGCTTCCGGAGCACGTCCACGCGGCGCCGCCGGGCGAGCGTGGGCCGACCGCGCGCCGCGATACGCGCGTCAGTCGCCGCCGCGCTCGTAGTCGCCCGGATCGAGCGCGGCGTCGGTATCCTCGCCGGCCTCGAGCCGGCGCGAACGGATCGCGTCCACGGCGATGTCGATCACCTCGAGCCGCGTCGAGGGGGCGTAGTACTCGTTTTCCGAGACCGACGGCAGCTCCGCGAGCCTGGCCGCGACCGCCTCGCGATCGTCTTCCTCCAGCTCCAGCGCCGCCGGATCGCCGCTCAGGGAGTCCTCTGCAAGGTCCGGCGCGGCGTCGGCCCGATGTCCGCGCGTGAGCGCCTCGCGCACGAAGAGGACGGGGCTGAACGCGAGGTAAACCGAGCCGAACTGCACCTGCCAGTAGGTCGGATCTTCGCCATCCAGGCGCCACCACGACGCGTGCCGGCGCCGGATCACCTCGCCGAAGTAAGCGCCTGCCATGTGCGCGATCACCGGCAACGCTTCGACCCGCTCCGACGTCGCGCCGCGCGCCTGCTCGAGGTAGTGGTCGAGCACGGGCAGGGTCTCCGGCCGATAGTCAAGCCGTACGCCGAGGGCGCGCTCCACAAACCGCACGCACCCCTCGGCGAGATCCTCCACGGTGGACGGCGGCGGCGCGACAGGTTCGACAGCTGCAGCGGACAGCGCAGACTCGGCCGGCCGCTCCGCAGAAATCGGAGACGTCCCTGCACCGTTCTGTTTGGTATTCATGGGCTCCACGCTATTCTTCTCCGGTGCGGGTGGCCGCTCGTCAACGTGGTCGTGCTTGGAGCGCCTCGGCAAGCTCCGCAAGGACCGTGTCCGGCCCTCGACCGTCCTCTGCAGATCCCCGGGCGCAGCGGAAGCACGCTCCGTCGGAGCTGACAAAGCAGACGAGACTGACGGAACTCACGGGACCGACGGAACTGACGGACCCGATGGATCCGCCGGAGCCAGGGGAACCGACGAGCCAGCCGACACAACGCCAACGGGCCGACAAAGCTCGGTGCCGGTCGTACCGGGCCATCCGTGGATCCAGGTTTGAATTCCTAACGGAAGTCGAGGCCTTCGTGCTAAGCTCCGCCCTCGCGTCGAAATGAGACTCGGGATTTTCAGCGATACGCACGCCAACTACGAGGCGCTCAGCGCTGTGCTCGAGTCCTACCGCCACGAACGTATCGACGTTTACTACTGCCTCGGGGATACGGTCGGCTACGGCGGCTCGCCGAACGAGTGCGCCGATCTCGTCCGCAAGGTGGCCAAGAAGACGATCCTCGGCAACCACGACGCGGCCGTCGCGGGTCGGATGGATTACTCGTATTACTACGAGGCCGCCCGGCAAGCGCTGGACACCCACGCAGCGATGCTGTCCTCCGAGAACGCGGCCTGGCTCCGGAGCCTGACGTACCAGGAGAAGTTGACGGACATCAACGTCGACCTCTGCCATGGCTCGCCCGTCCGGCTCGAAGAGTTCGAGTACATCTTCGCGCCCGAGCAGGCGCGCGAGTGCCTCCCGATGTGGAACGAGCTCGGTCACATCACGCTGATCGGCCACTCCCACCTCTGCAAGGTGTTCGCGCTCACGCCGAACAGCGTCGAGGAGCTCCCTGCGGTGGACTTCCAGCTCGAGCAGGGTCGCAAGTACATCGTGAGCGTCGGCTCGGTGGGACAGCCGCGGGACTACGACAACCGCGCGAGCTACACGGTCTACGACAGCGACACGAAGCGCTTCGAGTTCAAGCGCGTCGAGTACGATATCGAGACAGCGGCGGAGAAGGTGCTGCGCGCCAAGCTCGAGCGCAACTTCGCCCACCGCCTCTACATCGGGGTCTGAGGCTCCAGACAGCGGCGGCACCTGGCGCACGCTCGGTGCGGCAGGACCGAGGGCATGCGCGCGCTCGTGCGCGGACACGTCGCGCATGGCTTGAGGCCTCAGGGCGGCGCGAGGCGCAGCTGGGCCAGGCGTTTGCGCGCCGGTGCCGCGCCCCTTCAGCGGCTCGCGTCATGTCCAGGGCGGCGAGCCCTGGCAGAACGGCGTGGCCGGCAATGATAGAGCAGCATGCTCGTCTGGTTGTCCGGCGACTCGGCGGAGAAATCGCTGCGGAGCTCCGTGAGCTCGAAGCCGTTGTAGTGGAGCAAGGCCTCGAGCTCCTGCGGGTAGAACTGACGATGGGCGAGCGGCGTCATCCAGCGCTGGCCGCCGTCGACGGGCGAGAACTCCATGGAAACGAACAGGATCTGCCGGACCTTGTCGTAGTCGAACCGCTCCGTGTACCGGACGAACTCGCCGGGGCCATCCTTCGTGGGGTACCGGAACCGCGGCGTGGCGTAGGCGCGATCCGGATCTCGCGCGAGCTCTGCCGGCTCGGGCATGGAAACATCGAAGACGAGCTCGCCCTTCGGCGTCAGATGCTCGCGCGCTCGCGCGAGGAACCGCTCCACATCCACGCGCGTGTACAGGTGCAAGAAGGCGTTGAACGGGCAGATCACGAGCGGAAAGCGGCGCCCCAGCCGCAGCGCCCGCATGTCGCCCCGCCGGAGGCTCACGCGAGAGGAGACAGCGCGCGGCTCACGTCCCAGCTGAGCGCGCAGATCGCCGAGCATCGGCGCGGACAGGTCCACGCCGGTGATCTGGACCCCCGCCCTCGCGACAGGCAGCGTGATCCGCCCGTTACCGCAGCCGTACTCGAGCACCGGCCCCGCAGACGCGAGCGCGAGGTCGACGTAGTAGCGGACGTCATCCTTACGGCGCGCGTACGTCTTCGCGTAGTACGCCGGATCCTCGTAGTGGGCCGACGTCCCTGCTTCGAGCTCCGGATCGCGACGCTGGCCGGAGCCTGAAACGCGCGCCGACCGCCTCGTGGCCATCCCGCTCATGCGAGGCAACAGATCAAGCGCAGCGCTGGCACGGTGACGGGAGCGAGCTGCGGAACGGAGCCCCTACGGAGGCGCGCATCACCGGACGCGCGCCCTTCCGATGCGGCATCAGCGCTGGCCGCCAGCGTTCATCTGCTGGAGCCACTCGGATACGACCTCGTGGGAGCTCCGGTGGAAGTGCACCTTGCCCGCGGCGATCTCTCGGAGGCTGGTCACGGCAGGCTTGTTCTTCGTCTTCACGAGGGCGTCCGAGCCCTTCATGAGCTGCCGCGTCCGGTTGGCCGCGAGCACGACGAGAGCGAAACGGTTTTCCTCGCGCTCGAGGCAGTCTTCCACAGTCACACGCGCCATAGGGGGGCCGAGAGTAGCTCCCCGCCCCGGCAAGCGCAAGGGACATGCCGCCCCGGCGGGTCTACCTGCTCTGCTTCCTCTGCTTCCTCTGCCCCTTCTGGTTCTGCCTCCCGCTCTTCCTCCTTTTGCGGTTGCGGCGCGCGCTGCCGCTTCGCCCGAGCGGTGGTTCACGTTGTTCGTTGCCCTCCACGCAGGTCCCGGCTACGAGGTCGCACCGTGGCCGCTGACCAGGACTCTCTCCTTCCCCCTCCCCCTCGTCCGGCCCCCGGGCTGAAGTACCGCCGCATCGTGCTCAAGCTGAGCGGCGAAGCGCTCTGCGGCGAGGAAGGGGGGTTCGGCATTCGTCCCGAGACGCTCCACCACGTGGCCGGCGAGATCGCCGAGCTCCAGCGGATGGGGGTGCAGATCGGGGTCGTCGTGGGCGGCGGCAACATCTTTCGCGGGCTGAAGGGCGCGAGCGCGGGGATGGACCGCTCCCAGAGCGACTACATGGGCATGCTCGCCACCGTCATCAACGCGCTCGCCCTCCAGGACGCGCTCGAGAAGACGGGCGTGCCGACGCGCGTGATGACCGCGATCGAGATCCGGCAGGTCGCCGAGCCGTACATCCGCCGCAGGGCGATGCGGCACCTGGAGAAGGGCAGCATCGTCATCTTCGCCGCGGGCACGGGCAACCCGTTCTTCTCGACCGACACGGCGGCGGCGCTGCGGGCCATGGAGATCCAGGCGCAGGCGCTGTTCAAGGCGACCAAGGTCGAAGGCATCTACGACCGCGATCCCGTGCGCCACGAAGGCGCGCAGATGTTCGCGCACCTGAGCTACGACCGCTTCCTCGCGGACAGGATCGGGGTCATGGACTCGACGGCGGTCACGCTCTGCCGCGAGAACAAGATGCCCATCCGGGTGTTCAAGCTCATGACCCGCGGCAACATCCTCCGCGTCTGCAGGGGCGAAGAGATCGGCACGATCGTCGACTGAGCGCGCGTTCGAGCGCTCAGCGCGCGCGACGATCCGAGGCGTCCGCCGGCACGCCAGCCCGAACGAGGCGCTGCGACCTCGAGCCACGCGGAAACCATGCTAGACCCCGAGCCAGCAATGACCCGAGCTCCGGTGCGCCGACCCCTGCTCGCCATCTCGCTCGTCGCGCTCGTCGCGGGCTGCGACGAGCCCGCCCTCCAGGTCCCCTCGGACGCGGGGGATCCGGTCTTCGGCCTCACCGCCGAGCAGTCGGCGCGCGTGCTCGCGAAGGTCGGGGACAGGGTGATCACGCTGGGCGACTTCGGCAGGACGCTGGAGCGAATGGACCAGTTCGATCGGCTCCGCTACCAGACGAAGGAGCGGCGCCGCGAGCTGCTCAGCGAGCTCATCGACGCGGAGCTGCTCGCGCTGGAGGCCCGGCGCCGAGGCCTCGACAAGGACCCCGCGGTCGAGGACACGATCCGGCAGATCCTCCGCGAGGCGATGATCGCCCGGGCGCGAAAGGGCCTGCCCGCGCCGGCCGACATCCCCGCGTCCGAGGTGCGCGCGTACTACGAGGCGAACGCCGACAAGTTCAGCGAGCCCGAGCGCAGGCGCGTGGCCGCCATCGTCGTCGGCGACCGAGCCCTCGGGGAGAAGGTCCTCAAGGAGGCGCAGAAGGCCGGGAGCAGCAGCGCGTGGGGTGAGCTCTTTTTCAAGCACTCGCTCACGGCGCCGAAGGACAAGAGCGCGGCCCCGCCGCTTGATCTCGCCGGAGAGCTCGGCATCGTCAGCCCGCCCGGCGATCCGCGCGGCGCCCACCCCCGCGTCCCAGAGCCGGTCCGCGCGGCCGCCTTTCGCATCGGCGGCGTGGGTGCGGTCGGCGAGGAGCTCGTCGAGGCCGACGGACGGTTCTTCGTCGTCCGCCTGAACGGGCTCACCAGCGGGCACCGGCGCGAGTTCGCGGAGGCCGAACGCTCGATCCGGGTCGCGCTCCTCCAGCAGAAGATGCAGGAGCAGGAGCGCGCTCTCGAGGACGAGCTGCGGAAGAAGTTCCCCGTCGAGATCAACGAGGCGGCGCTCTCCTCGGTCAAGCTGCCGGAGCAGCTCACGGAGACCGGGAGCGCGGCGCAGCCCGATCCCGCGAAGCCCCGCACGCCACAGCCGGAGCGGTCCGGCGCTGCCGCGGCGCCGTCGAGCGATGCGGGCAAGTAGCGAGCTCGTCGCCGCCGCGCGGCTCGCCCGGGGACCCGGCGAGGAAGGCGCGAACACCCGCGCCGTCGCGCCGCCGGAGCGACCGGGGCCGCTCGCCGCGAGCGCGCAGCAGGGAGCGCGACCAGCCCGCGTGAAGACGCGGAAGAGCGACTGGACATGGCAGCTGCGTCACGCTCTCTCGAGCGCCGATGAGCTCCACGGGGCGCTGTCGCTGACGCCGGAGGAGCTCGCTGGCGCCAGGCGCGCCGAAAAGGCGGGGCTGCCCATCCGCGTCACCCCCTATTACCTGAGCCTCTGCGACGACGCCGATCCGGCGTGCCCGATCCGCCGGCAGTGCGTGCCGCTCGCCGACGAGTCCGCCGAGGTGCCCGGCGATCTGGTCGACCCCCTCGGCGAGGTCGCGCACGAGGTCGCCCCCCACCTCGTGCAGCGGTACCCGGATCGCGCGCTGCTCCTCGCGACCGACCGCTGCGCCGTCTACTGCCGCTTCTGCACCCGATCACGCATGGTCGGCGACGGCGGCGGCGCGGTGGCGCTCGAGCGCCTCGCGCCGGCGATGGCGTACCTCGAGGCGCACCCGGAGGTGCGCGATGTCATCGTGAGCGGCGGCGATCCCCTCGCCGTCTCGACGGACCGCGTCGTGCGGCTCATCGCTCGGCTGCGGCAGATCCAGAGCGTGGAGACGATCCGGATCGCGACGCGCGTGCCGGTCACGCTGCCGCAGCGGATCACCGCGGAGCTCGTGCGCGCGCTCAAGCCGTATCACCCGCTCTGGGTGATGACGCACTTCAACCACCCGAAGGAGCTCACGCCCGCCGCCGAGCGCGCGTGCAAGCGCCTCGCGGATCACGGCTTCCCCGTCATGAACCAGACCGTGCTGCTGCGCGGTATCAACGACGACGCGACGACGCTCGCGACGCTCTTCCGGGGTCTCGTGCGCTGGCGGGTGCGCCCCTATTACCTGCTCCAGATGGACCCCGTGCGCGGCACGGCGCACCTGCGCACGCCGCTCGCGACCGGCGTCTCCCTCATGGAGCAGCTCCAGGGCCGGCTCACCGGCATCGCGCTGCCGAAGCTGATCGTGGATACGCCCGGCGGGATGGGCAAGGTGCCCGTCGGGCCCGAGTACGTCGTCGACCGTCGGCCGGGGCGCACCGTCCTCCGCACGCACCGCGGCGTCGAGGTCGAGTACGTCGACCCCCCGGCGGGGTCTTCTGGCTGAGCCGCCCGCTCAGCGACCCAGGCCCCGCGAGAGCGGCTTCGCGACCCGGAACGACAGGTTCAGCGCCCGCGCGATCCCGAAGAAGCGGGTGCGCGACGCGCTCCTGCACTGCTGCGAGTCCGCGGCCCAGCTCCCGGAGCGGACGATGCGCCACGGCGGCGCGTCCCCGCCAGCGTCGGCCGCCGATTCGAGCTCACCCGACGTCTCCGCCCACGATCGCTCGCCGTTCACGTCGGCGACCCACTCGCGCACGCCGCCCGCCATGTCGCGCACGCCGTAGGGCGAGGTGTCGATGGGAAAGGTCCCTACCGGCTCCGGCTGCGCCAGGAACGGCCGCGACGAGCGCATCAGGCAGAACGTCGGGTCGAAGTGATCTCCCCACGGGTAGAACCGCCCGTCGGTCCCGCGCGCCGCCTTCTCCCACTCCAGCTCGGTGGGCAGCCGGATCTCGATCCCGTCGCGCTCGCTCCGGAAACGGCAGTAGGCCACGGCGTCAAACCAGTCGATGAGGATGACCGGCAGGTTCCAGAGGTGCCCCTCCTCCGCCGGGAACCGCTTCTGCGCGTCGCCCTCGACCACGCTGGGCAACGGCTCCCAGCCGCCGCTGCTGGCGGGCCGCGCGACGTAGCCCTCGGAGCCGCGCGTCCCGTGCGGCGCGCGCTTGAGGGCGAGATCGAGATCGCGCGTCTCGAGCTCGTTCAGGAACTCGCAGTACTCGCGGAAGGTGACGGGGAACTTCGCGATCGCGACGTCGGGGACGTGGAGCTCGGCGCGGCGGAGCGGATCGTCGGCCTGCGCGTCGCCGCCGGCGATGAAGGTCCCCCCCGGGATGTACACGAACCCCTCGCCGATCTCCGCGTCGGTGTAGAGGTTCACCTCGACGCGGTGGTGGGTGCCGCGCTTGAGCAGCAGCGGGTAGCGCACGTCCCGGCAGCCGGCGCGCTTCAGGATGAAGAGGTAGCTGCCCGGCTTGAGGTGCACCTCGCGGAGCGGCGTGCGGCCGAGCGAGCGCTCGTCGCTCGCCACGAGGATGCGATCCTTCTCGACGTAACGGTACGCGACGACGCTCGCGCCGGGCGGCGACGAGTCGAACGAGAGGACGGAATCGGCGGTGAGCAGCGCGGCGTAGCGGCCCACGTCGAACTCCGCCACGAGCGCCTCGTGGTAGATGCGCGCCGCGTGCTGGTGCTCCTGGTCCGCCCGCACCGCGCGCGACCAGTAGAGATCCGCGAGCCCGGCGCGCGCCTCGACCAGGTCCGGATCGTACGCCAGCGCCTTCGTGTAGAGATCGATCGCCTCCGCCGCGGCGCGCGCCTGCTCGCGCTCGACCCCGGCGGCCCTGTCCTCGAGCTGCCACCCGGCCCGCTTGCGCTCGATCGCCTCGTACTCCTTCACGTCCTTGAGCAGCCGCCGCGCCTCCTCGACGAGCCGCTCGCGCTCGCCGTCGAGCCGCCGGTCACGCTCGAGCGGGGCCTTGGCGAGCTCGCAGAGCTTGATGGCCTCCTCGCGGCGGCGCATCCGCTCCTTGGCGCCCTCGAGGAACGCCTCCGCCTCCGCCGCGACGCGGTCGGCGGTCGGCGGGCGCTGATCGGGATCCTTCGCGAGCATCGCCAGGCAGAGATCCTCGAGCAGCAGCGGGCAGCTCGGCGCGATCGAGCGCGGCGGCCTGGGATCGCGCGTCTGCGTCGCGAGGATCACGGCGAGGACGGTCGGCGCGTCGAACGGGTGCTCGCCGGTGAGGATCTCGTAGAGCACCACGCCGAGCGCGAAGATGTCCGCGCGGTGATCGATCCGCGCGTGGTCCCCTCGGATCTGCTCGGGCGCGATGTAGCCGGGCGTGCCCGAGAGCGCGCTCGCGATCGCCTCGTGCCGCCTGCGGCCGAAGTCCTGCCCGCTCGGATCGATGGAGATCGGCTCGCTCACCTCCGCCCTCGCGAGCAGCTTCGCGTTGCCCCAGTCGCCCAGGTAGACCTCGCCGTAGTCGCCGAGCAGCACGTTCTCCGGCTTGATGTCGCGGTGGGCGACGCCTCGCCGGTGCGCGTAGGCCAGCGCCCGGGAGATCTGCACGAACGCGCCGATGAGCCGGACGAGCGGCCATTGCCTGCGGAGCTCGGGGTTCGTCAGCACGTTCTGCAGGCTCTGCCGCTTGACGACCCGCATGGAGTAGTACGGCTGACCGTTCGGCAGCGTGCCGAGGTCATAGACCGGGATGATGTTCGGGTGCTCGAGCTGGGCCGTGATCCGCGCCTCGGTCCGGAAGCGGTTGCCTACCGCGGAGTCCTCCTCGGCCCCCGGCTTCAAGGTCTTCAGCGCGACGACGCGCCCGATCTCCCGGTCGCGCGCCTTCACCACCTTCCCGGCGCCGCCGGCCCCGAGCGCCTCGCCCACCTCGTACCGGGTGCCGCCGGAGTTCACGGCGCGCGTGGCGGAGGTCGCGAGCGTCGGGAAATCGGCCCCGACGTCCTCTTCGGGCAGGTCGATCTCCCGCTGCGTGTCGAAGCGCAGCGCGTCCTGGTCCTCGCTCTGCGGCGAGAGGGCGCGCGCGGCGGGCGGGCTGCGGCCCTCCTGCGCGAGCAGCTCCGGCAGCGCCGCCAGCTGCTCCGGCGTGAGGATCCCCTCGAAGAGCTCCTGGGGCGTCGACGCGCCGCCGAGGGTCCATCGGCAAGCCATATCCCAAAGGGCGTTGGGCTCGATGAGCCCTCGCGCCACGGCGGCGACGGCCAGGGCACGAGCCTCACGAGTCTGAGCGAGCTTCACTCGAGCGACCTCTCGTCCGAAACGATCTCACCCCGCGACGCGAGGCGGAAGGCCACGCTGAGGCCGTCGAGCGCAAGGCGCGGCGAGCCAGGAGCGCGTGGCGCTCCCGCGAGCGATCGAGGGCTGCCGGTGACGCTGTTCCGTGCGCATCTCACGAGGCGCCGCACGTCAGTTGCCGTGGCAGGCGACCGCTCTGCTGCCACGCCGGCCCGAGCTGCCCCGTTCGAAGTCGCGGCGCGGCGGGCCCGCAGCGGCGATGGCGCCCCCCGCGTCCCGGTCTTCAGATGGTCTACGTATCGGGAATTCCTGCATTTACCATCGGCAGCTGAGCGCCGTTCAGCGTACGTGGTGTCCCCTCGCCCATGCAAGAGAGTAGGGCGGAGCCGCTCGAGGAGCGCGGTCATTTTTCGTCGCAGGTCCCGCGCGACTCGCACGTCCCCACGTCTCCAGGTCGCGCGCGTTTCGCATGTTTCGCATGTTTCGCATGTCTCGCATGTCTCGCACGGTTCGCACGGTTCGCACGTTTCCGCCGGCCTCGCTCCCTTGTCGTACAGGCAGCGAGGGGTCGTCGCCCCGCCATGGCTTCGCGCGGTCGCGCGCGGCGGGACAGGGCGGGATCATCGCTCACGGAGCGAAGCTCCTCTATGCGTTCGCCGGAGCCACCGCGCCCGAGGCGACGGGGATCAACCGCAAGGCCTGCGGCGGCGCTCACGACGTCATCGCCTCCAAGCACATCGGGGTCGATGACAACCTCGCGTTCCCGACGGCCGAGCTCGCGATCATGGGCCCGGAAGGCGCGGTGAGCATCGTGTATCGCAGCGAGATCCAGCGAGCGGCCGACCCGGCCGCCGCCCGCGCACGCATCGTCGGCGACGACAAGGCGAAATTCGCCACCCCGTACAAGGCGGCCGAGCTCGGCTTCATAGACGAGGTGATCTGCCCGCGCATGCTCCGCACTCGACTGGCTCGAGCCCTCGACCTCCCGCGCGACAAGCGGGACAAGAACCCACCGACGAAGCACGGAAACATCCCGCTTTAGCAGAATTTTGCGGCAGCTGGCAGCCCGCGAGAGCTGGGCTCCGGGAGAGATCGGCGAGCAAACCGCTTAGAGCGCCACGGCAGGTGGGTGCTGGGGCGAGCGACGCCGTTGCGCGGCCGATCCCGAGCGTGTAGAAACGACTTGCGTGGCTGTTTTTCTTTGAACTCCACGCGCGATGCTTCTCTCTGACCGACGATCTGCACAGGTGCACCCGGGGGCCGGTCGCAGGAAACGGGTGGTTTGGCAGGCATGCCGAGCGTTGGGGGGGCGCCGAGTACACGAATGAAGGGTCGGTTGGGTTCTGTGGAGGTATTGAGCATGAAATCTTGGGTATTCGCTGCGATTTTGATCTCCGGCTGCGCCCTCGTGGCTTGCGGTGACGACGGCAACACGTCGTCGGGCTCCAGCACCACCACCAGCAGCAGCGGGAGCAGCAGCTCTGGCGGCGGCAACGGCGGCAACGGCGGCAACGGCGGCAACGGCGGCAATGGCGGCAGCGGCGGCGCCGGCGGAGAAGGAGGCGCGAGCGCCACGAGCACTTCCTCGACGGGTACCCCGACCTGTGATGACACCGAGGACACGTGCGGCCGCGACACGAATGCGGGCTGCTACAAGTGCGCCGTCGATGGGCCGTGCAAAGAGGTCCACCAGGGCTGCGTGGACAGCGAGGATTGTATTGACGTGGTGGTGTGTATCGCTGAATGCGCCGCGGAGGAAGACTCGGCCACGTGCATCGAGACGTGCCGCACCGACAACGCGGCCGGGGTCGAGGCCTACGACGCCCTCATCACGTGCACTGTTTGCGAGGAGTGCGCCGAGAGCTGCGATGCCGGCGGAGAGCCGGTATGTGGCCTGTGAGCTCCTGACAACAGCAGCGCATCTCCGAAGGGGGCGCCAGATGGCCGCCCCCTTCGGCCTTTATGCGGGCCGAGCCGCGGCGGACGGCTCGCCCGCGCCAGCCGTCGCGGCTCGGCAGCCGGCGCAGGGGGCGCGAGGCACGACACCGGCGGCTCCGGAGCAGCACGGAAGCGGCGGCGTGCCAGCGGGGCGAGGGAGCGGGGCGGTTCGGGTCCCGAGCGAGGGCGGGGAGCGCCTCCCGAGGGACGTCGCCCCAGCGCGCGCGCGCCCTCGCCGCCGTGCGGGCGCCTCGACCCGGCGCTCCCGGCCAGGGCCTTGGCCCAGCGGCAGGCGCCGCCGGTCCACGAGCAGGCGGCAGGCGCCGCCGGTCCGCGGGCCAGGCGGCAGGCGCCGCCGGGCGCCGCCGGGTGCCGCCGAGGCAGAGCGGCGGAGACGCGAGGTAGCTCACGCGCAGGCGGCCGGCCTGACTCGGCGACCTCCGGTCCCGGGCCCCCAATCGCGCAGCATACTCCGGGTTGCGCCTTCATGGGCCGGGCAACCCGTGGTAACGCTTGGCGGCGCCGCCGATGTGCGGCATCCGACATGGGAAAGAACCTTCTCGTCATCAATGTGGACATCCGCGAGACACGCGTCGCGCTGATCGAAAACGGGATCATCGCTGAGCTGCATCTCGAGCGGGAGAGCTCCAAGGGGACGCTCGGAAACATCTACCTCGGCAAAGTCAGCCGTGTTTTGCCCGGAATGCAGGCCGCGTTCATCGACGTGGGGCTCGAGCGAGCAGCCTTCCTGCACGTCGAGGACCTCATCCGGCCCGACGATTTCGAGGCGTACCTGGCTGGGCACCGCCGGACTGTCGAGGAAGAGCGCGCCTCCTCGCGAGGCCGCGCCGCGCGTGGCAGCGAGGCGCCTAGACCTGATGAAAGCGAGGTGCATGAGCTATCGGGCGCAGAAGCCGCGCCCGAGAGCCCCGACCTGACGCCCGGGCCAGACGAGCTCCGGGAAGGAGCGGACTTCGGGGCGGAAGAAGGGTTCGAGGCCGGCGGCTCCGTCGATGCCGGCGGCTCGCTCGACGAAGGGAGGGACGTGCCGATCGAGCTGCCCACGGCGCTCGATGTGCTCGGAAGCCCCTCCGGCCAGGCGTTCGCCGGCGTGGGGACGATGGTGGCGCTCGACGAGGCCGACGACCCGGAGCCGGAGATCGACGACGGGCACGAGCACGACGGCGCGGACGACGACGACGAGGAGCTGGTCGCGCCAGGCGGAGGCAGCGACGCCGACGAGGCCAGCGACGAGGAATCCGGCCCCGACGAGGCGAGCATCGAGGACGACGACGAGCTCGACGCGCCCGGCTACGAGGTCGAGCCTGCCTCCCCGCCACCGGAGGATGCCGCGGACGCGTGGAGCGCGGCCGAGGAGCATCCGGAAGCGCTGAGCAACACCGCGGACAGCGGCGAGGCGGGAGCGCAGGAGGCGAGCGCGTCGGACGAGCCCGCCGCGCACGGCGCCGCCGGCGACTGGCCAGCCGGACAGGAGGCGAGCGCGCCGCCGGTCCCGGAGGCCGCGGCAGCGGCCTCGGACGATGACGTCCCGCCGGCAGCGCGAGCGCGCAGCGGGCGCGCGCGCGGACGGCGCGAGGCGCGCGTGCGCCGATCGGGACGGACGCGCGACCGGCGCGCCAACCTCGAGGGCGGCGCCGCGCTCGCGGAGGCGGCCCCCGCGGAAGCGCGCGAGGGGCGCGAAGGCCGCGAGGCCCCGCGCGAGGGGCGCGAAGGCCGCGAGGCCCCGCGCGAGGGGCGCGAAGGCCGCGAGGCCCCGCGCGAGGGGCGCGAAGGCCGCGAGGCCCCGCGCGAGGGGCGCCAGGCCCCGCGCGAAGGCCGCGAGGCGCCGCGCGAGGGACGCCAGGCGCCGCGCGAAGGGCGCGAGGGCCGCGAGGCGCCGCGCGAAGGGCGCGACCGGGGCGGCAAAGGACAGGGCGGCGGACGCGAGGGGCGCGATCGCGAGCAACGCGGGCGCGAGCAGCGGACGCGAGAGCGCGGGCGCGAGCAGTCGCGGGACGGCAAGGGCAAGAGCGCGGCGCGGGGCCAGCAGAGCTCACGCAGCTGGCAGAACGAGCCGCCGCGGATCTCGAAGTCGACGCCGATCCGGGAGGTCGTCCGCGAAGGGCAGGAGGTCATCGTCCAGGTCTCGAAGGAGCCGATCGGGACGAAGGGCGCCCGGGTCACGAGCCACATCTCGCTGCCCGGCCGCTATGTCGTGTACCTGCCGACGGTCGATCACATCGGGATCTCCAAGCGCATCGGCTCGGAGAAGGAGCGATCCCGGCTGCGGGACGCCATCGAGGCGATGAAGCCTCCGCAGGGCGGGCTCATCGTGCGCACGCTCGCCGAGGGCCTCACGAAGAAGCAGCTCAAGGCCGACGTCGGCTACCTCGTGCGCCTCTGGGGCGAGGTGGCGAAGAAGCGGGAGAGCGGCGTGAGGGCGCCTGCGGTGCTCTACACCGAGCTCGACCTCGTGCTGAAGACCGCCCGCGACCTCTTCACCGACGACATCGAGAAGATCGTGATCGACGACCGCGAGGAGTACATCCGGCTGCGGCGCTTCGTCGAGATGTTCATGCCCGAGCGCGCCGACGCGGTGGAGCTCTACGAGGGGACGGAGCCGATCTTCGACGCGTACGGGATCGAGGACGAGATCCAGCGCGCGCTGTCGCGGAAGGTCCCGCTGCCCTCGGGCGGGCACCTGATCATCGACCAGGCCGAGGCGCTCACCGCGATCGACGTGAACACAGGGCGGTTCGTCGGCAAGGGGTCGAAGGATCTCGAGGAGACGATCCTGACCACGAACCTGGAGGCGGTCGAAGAGATCGCCTACCAGCTCCGGTTCCGCAACATCGGCGGGCTCATCATCCTCGACCTCATCGACATGGAGCGCGCCCAGAACCGGGAGAAGGTGCGGCGCCGCCTCGAGGAGCTGCTCTCCAGGGACAAGGCGAAGACCACGCTGAACCGGATCTCCGATCTGGGCCTCATCGAGATGACCCGGAAGCGGACGCGCGAGAGCCTCGGGCGGACGATCCTCGAGCCGTGCTTCTACTGCGACGGGACGGGCCAGCTGCAATCCAAGCAGACCGTCGCCTACGAGATCCTGCGGCAGATACGGCGCGAGCGGATGAACCTGCCCGGCTACTCGGTCGTGGTCAACGCGCACCCGGCCGTGATCGACCTGCTGAAGAACGACGAGCGCATCGCCGTGCAAGAGGCGGAGCGGCTGTTCCAGCGCCGGATCGATCTCGTGCCCCGGAAGGAGTACCACCTCGAGCAGTTCGATCTGCAAGGCAGGTAAGGCGTCATGGTGGACGATCAGGGTTCTCCGGAGAGCAGCGACGCGAAGACGGGACGCAAGGAAGAGCGCGTCACCATCAACAAGGAGTTCGAGTCCTACGACGCGTTCATCAACGAGTACGTGACGAACATCTCGCGGACCGGCGTGTTCGTGCGCTCGAAGACGCCGCTCGCCGTCGGGACGAAGGTGAACCTGCGGTTCACCGTGATCATGGACGACATCGAGACGGTCGAGGGCGTCGGCGAGGTCGTGCGCGTGCACGACGATCCGCAGGGGATGGGCGTCGTCTTCACCGAGCTGTCGGGCTACTCGCAGGGGCTCATCGACAAGCTCCTGACCAGCCAGGGGCACCGCACCTCGAAGGGCTAGGCAGAGGGCGTCGGCGATGTTCACCGGGCTTGTCGAGACGATCGGGGTCCTCCGCCGCCGGAGCGGCGGCGCCGTGGCCCGCGCGCTCGTGGAGGCGAGCCTCGGGCCGCTGACGCTCGGCGAGTCCGTGAGCGTGAACGGCGCCTGCCTCACGGTCGATCGCATCGCGCCCGGCGGCTTCGAGTGCGACATGTCCGCCGAGACCCTCGGCCGCACCACGCTCGGCGCGCTGCCGGTGGGCGCGCGCGTCCACCTCGAGCGCGCGACGCCGCTCGGCGCGCGGATGGGGGGGCACGTGGTGCTGGGCCACGTCGACGGGCTCGGCCGCGTCGTCGAGCACGCGCGGGCCGGCGACGCGATCCGCCTCCGGGTGAGCGCCCCGCACGAGCTCGCGCCGTACCTCGCTCCCAAGGGCTCGATCGCCGTCGACGGCGCGAGCCTCACGCTCAACGCCGTGTCCACGCCGGGCGCCGCCGAGATCTGGTTCGATGTGATGCTGGTGCCGCACACCATCGGCCGGACTCTCCTCGGAGAGCTCCGCCCCGGCGCGGCCGTCAACCTTGAAGTTGACGTGCTCGCGCGCTACGTGGCGCGGGCGCTCGCGGTCGCGTCGCTCGCCAGCGTGAAGGGCCGCTCGAGCCAGGACGCGCTCGGCGGCGATGCCTCCGCCGAGCGCGACGAAGAGCGTGGAAATACGGGAGAGCATGCGGATCACGACGAACGACTCCTCGCAAAGCTGCGCGCGGGGGGATTCTGGTGAGGCTGTGTCGGCCGCCTCGAGCGGCAGGCTCGACCAGGACATGACCTCCGGGGGCCCGATGCCTCATCGGCTGACCATCGACAAAGCGGTCCTCGACCGGGTGAACACCGCGCTCGATCACATCCGCGCGGGCAAGATGGTGATCCTCGTCGACGACGAGGATCGCGAGAACGAGGGGGATCTCTGCATGGCCGCGGAGGCGGTCACCCCCGAGGCGATCAACTTCATGGCGATGCACGGGCGCGGGCTCATCTGCCTCGCCCTCGACGAGGAGCAGGTCGCGCGCCTCGAGCTGCCGATGATGTCCGCGCCAGGGCGGAGCGGACCGCCGCTCGGCACCGCCTTCACGGTCAGCATCGAGGCGCGCACGGGGGTGACGACGGGGATCAGCGCCGCCGATCGGGCGCACACGATCCGGGTCGCGATCGCGCGCGACGCCGCGCCCGAGGACCTCGTCACGCCGGGGCACGTGTTTCCGCTGAAGGCGCGCCGCGGGGGCGTGCTCGTGCGGACGGGGCAGACCGAGGGGTCCGTGGATCTCGCGCGCCTCGCCGGGCTCCGGCCGGCGGGCGTGATCTGCGAGATCATGAACGACGACGGCAGCATGGCCCGCATGCGGGATCTCGAGGGGTTCGCCGCGAAGCACGGCCTGCTGATCGTGACGGTGGCGGATCTCATCCAGTACCGGCTCCAGACCGAGCGGCTGGTCCGCTGCGTGGGCGAGCGGACGCTGCGGCTCGATCTGACGGGCACGGAGTGGACCGTGTACGTCTACGAGGTGATCAACGAGCAGCGGCAGTTCCTCGCGCTGACCAAGGGCGCGGTGGCGACGCCGGACCCCATCCTGTGCCGCGTGCACTCCGGGTCGACCATCGCGGACCTCTTCAGCTCGACGCCCCTCGACGGCGGCTCGAACCTGCGCGAGGCGCTCCTCGCGATCGAGGGCGCCGGCGTCGGGGTCGTCGTCTACATCCCGTCGCGCGGGGACCTCGGCCGCGAGCTGGAGCTGCTGAAGGGCTCGGGCTCCGACGAGGCGCTCCCCGTCGTGAAGACGCAGCAGCCGTGGACGCTGCGGGAGTTCGGCCTCGGCGCGCAGGTCCTCGCGGACCTCGGGGTGCACCAGATCCGGCTCCTCACGAACAGCCAGCCGAAGATCGCGGGGATCACCGGGTACGGGCTCACCGTGATCGAGCGGGTGCCGCTCGTCTCGATGAAGGGCGAAGCCTGACAGACGGGCGCGCTCGTTCGCTGGTAAAAGGACGCTCGGACAGGATCGCGATCACAGCGATCGCGCATCCCGCGCGGCAGGAGAGAGGAACGGCGGATGGCAGAGCAAGCGGTCGGGCAGGCACAGGCGAGGGTGATCGAAGGGAACCTGGTGGTCCCGCCGGGGGCGCGCTTCGCGATCGTGGCGAGCCGCTTCAACCACTTCATCGTCGACCGCCTGGTCGAGGGCGCGCTCGACGCCATCGCGCGGCACGGCGGCGCGCTCGGTCGGACGTCGATCGTGCGCGTCCCGGGCGCGTGGGAGATGCCCACCATCGTGGGGAGGCTCGCGCACAAGAAGGGCGTCGACGCGATCATCACGCTGGGCGCGGTGATCCGGGGCTCGACGCCGCATTTCGACTACGTGGCGGCCGAGGTCACGAAGGGGATCGCGACCGTGTCGCTCCAGACCGGGGTGCCGGTCACGTTCGGGGTGCTCACGACCGACTCGATCGAGCAAGCGGTCGAGCGGGCCGGGACGAAGCATGGCAATAAGGGGTGGGAGGCCGCCGTCAGCGCGATCGAGATGCTCGCGCTCGGCGCCGCGCTGGACACCGCTGGCCTGTAAACGAAGGTTCTGAGAGATGGGTGCGCGCTCTACCGGCCGCGAAGCGGCCTTGCAGATGCTGTTCGCGGTGGAAGCCGGCGGGAGCTCGGCGCCCCGCGTCGTCGCGACCTTCTGGCGCGAGACGCCGGGCGATCCCGAGGGACGCGCCTACGCGGACGAGGTGGTGGTCGGGGTCGCCGAGGATCTCGCGGCCGTGGACGAGGCGATCCGGAAGGCGAGCACGAACTGGCGCCTCGAGCGGATGGCGCGCGTCGATCGGAACGTCCTCCGGCTCGGCGCGTGGGAGCTCATGAACCGCCCGGAGGTGCCGCGCGCGGTCATCCTCGACGAGGCGGTCGAGCTCGCCAAGCGCTACGGCAGCGAGGAGAGCGGCGCCTTCGTGAACGGCGTGCTCGACCGGATCGCCGAGAACCTCGGCCGCATCGACCGGGATCGCTGAGCGTCACGGCGCGCCGTCGCTCAGGCGCGCGCCTCGCTCACCACTTCAGCCAGGCGACCGTCACGCCGTCGCCGCCCTCGCTCGGGCCGCCCGGGCGGAGGCGCGCCACGTAAGGGCTCCCGCGCAGCGCCTCGCGGACGGCGTCGCGCAGGGCGCCCGTGCCGTGCCCGTGGACGAAGAACGTGACCTTGCGGCCCGCGCCGAGCGAGCGGTCGAGGAACTGCTCGGCCATGGCGACCGCCTCGTGCGCCCGCAGGCCGCGGAGATCCACGGTGTTGTCCGCCGTCTGGATCGGGACGTCGGGGTCGGCGGCGGCGTCCAGATCGACGCGGCGCTGCGGGGGCGCCGCGGCGGCCGGCGGCGCGCCGGTGCCGCGCAGCTCGGCGATCGAGGTCGTGAGCTTGAGCGAGCCGGCGGTGACCCGCAGCTGGCCGCCCGAGAGGACCTCCACCACCTCGGCCTCGGCCCGCAAGCGAGGCACGTAGACGCGGGCGCCGACGCGGATGGCGGCCGGATCGATCGCCGGCCGCGCCTGCGGCTCGTCCTTCGGGCGCAGCTCGAGCTCGCCGCCGATCGACGTCTTCTGCCCCACCGCGTCCATGGCGCGAGCGGCCGCGCGCACGTCGTCCTCGGTGGGCTTGCCGCGCAGGCGCGCCTGCGCCGCCTTGAGGTCCTCGCGCGCGCGCCGCAGGCTGGCGAGCAGCGCCTCCCCCTCCCGCGTGATCACGCCGCGCTCCTTGTCCCGGAGCCGCTCGATCTCCGCCTCGAGCTCCCGCCGCTTCGCGCGAGAGGCGGCCGCCTCCCGCGCGGCGTCCTCGCGCGCGAGCTCGAGCGCGCGGCGCTCGGCGGAGAGCTTCTCGACCATCTGCTCGAAGGTGACCGCCTCCTTCGTGAGGAAGCGCTCGGCCCGCTCGAGCACGGCGCCCGGGATGCCGAACCGCCGCGCGACAGCGAGCGCGCTCGAGGCGCCGGGCACGCCGACGACGAGCCGGAAGGTCGGGCTCATGGTGGCGAGATCGAAGCCGACCGAGGCGTTCTCGAAGCGCTGATCGCCGAGCGCGAGCGCCTTGAGGCCCTCGTAATGCGTGGTGCTGGCGACGGTGCCCCCCCGCGCGCACAGCGCGTCGAGCACGGCCGCGGCGAGCGCCTCGCCCTCGCGCGGATCGGTGCCGCCGGCGAGCTCGTCGAGCAGGACGAGCGCGCCGGGGCGCGTCTCGCCGAGGATGAGCCCCAGGTTCTTCACGTGGGCGCTGAAGGTCGACAGGTTCTTGTGGAGGTTCTGCTCGTCGCCGACGTCGGTCAGCACGACGTCGAAGAGCGCGACGCGAGAGCCCTCCCTGGCCGCGACCGGCAGGCCCGCGCGCACCATCAGCGCCGCGAGCCCGAGCGTCTTCAGGGCCACGGTCTTGCCGCCGGCGTTCGGTCCGGAGACGATCATCGCGCGGCCCGCGCTCATCGCGAGGTCGCTCGCGACCACCTTCACGCCGTCGAGCGCGAGGAGCGGGTGGCGGCCCCCGACGAGCTCGATGGAGGTCGGACTCGAGCCGCCCTCCGAGGCGCCCCGCCCGGCCCCGAAGGCGTCCTCCGGGACGTCCGGGAAGGTGAGGTCGAGGTCCTCTGCGAGCCGCGCCGCAGCGGCCCGCACGTCGGCGTGGGCCAGCGCGCGGGCAGCGGCCGCGACGCTCTCGACGTCCTCGGCCACGCGGGCGGTGAGCGCCGCGTAGATCGCCAGCTCCTCCCGCGCGACCTCGGCGTCGACCATCTTCATCCGGTTGCCCGTCTCGACGAGCACCCGGGGCTCCACGAACACGGTGGCGCCGCTCGCGCTCGTCGCGTGGACGATGCCGGGGAAGCGCTCGTGCGCGTCGGATCGCACCGGCAGCACGTAGCGCCCGTCGCGCTCCGTCCAGTAGCGGTCCTGGAGGATGTCCTCGTGCTTCTGGATGAGGTCCTCGAGGCGCCGGACGAGCCGCTCGCGCACCGCGCGCCGCTCCGCGCGCAGCGCCTCCAGGCGAGGCGACGCGCGATCGGCGAGCGTGCCGTCCGGATCGAACGCCGCCGCGAGCTCGCGCGCGACGGCGTCGAGCTCGGGGTCGGTCGCGCACGCGGCGTGGAGCGCGGGCGCGATCTGGCGCCGGCCCTGCAGGTACTGCCGCGACGTCCGCGCGGCCTCGAGGACGCCGAGCACGGCGCGCAGCTCCTCGTTCGCGAGCGCCGCGCCGATGCGGGCCCGATCGAGCGCGCCCTCGAGCTCCGCGACGTCGCGCGCCGGCACCGGCTCCCCGGCCCGGGCGAGCGCCACCGCCTCGCGCACCTCCGCGAGCGCGGTGAGGGCCTCGGCGCGCGTCGACGCGAACGGCAGGGCCCGGGCCAGCCGCTTCCCGCCCCGGGACGCGCATCGCTCCGCGAGCGCCTCGAGGACGCGATCCCACTCCAGGTCGGCGCGGGTCTTGGTGGGACAGGGATCTGCGAAGGGCCCTTCGGGGTTGTAGTCCATCACGCTTCGGTCGGATCGCGGGCCACGCCGCCGGCCCCGCTCGGCATCGGGTTCTGCTCCTTCTCGAGGTAGCGGAAGATGGTGCGCGGGTCGACGCCGAGGTCGCGGGCCGTCTGCGTGCGGTTGCCGTTGTTGCGCTCGAGCGCCTCCAGCACGTACCGCCGCTGGAACTCCTCCTTGGCCTTCTCCAGCGGCATGATGGCCGTCTCGGCGCCCGGGCCGAGATCGAGATCCTCCACGGCGAGGAGCGCCTGGTCGCAGAGGACGAGCGCCTTCTTGATGCGGTTCTCGAGCTGCCGGATGTTGCCCGGCCAGGGGTACTTCTTGATCGCGGAGAGCGCGGCCGGGCTGAAGCCTCGCACGGCGCTGCCGAGCTCGTCGGCGTACTTCGAGAGCAGGACCTTGGCGATGATGAGCACGTCGTCGCCGCGCTCGCGGAGCGGCGGGAGCCACAGGTTCACGACGTTGAGCCGGTAGTAGAGATCCTCCCGGAAATTGCCGGCGCGGATCTCCTCCTCGAGGTTCCTGTTCGTGGCGGCGACGATGCGGATGTCGACCTTCTCGGGCTTCGAGTCGCCGACGCGGAAGACGACCCGCTCCTGGAGCGCGCGGAGGAGCTTCACCTGGAGGTTCAGCGGCAGCTCGCCGATCTCGTCGAGGAACAGCGTGCCCTTGTCGGCGACCTGGAACTTGCCCGGGCGGCTGGCGATGGCGCCGGTGAAGGCGCCCTTCACGTGGCCGAAGAGCTCGCTCTCGATGAGGTTCTCGGGGATCGCGCCGCAGTTGATGGTGACGAAGGGGCCGCCGTCGCGCGGGCTGCGCCGGTGCAGCTCCCGCGCGATGAGCTCCTTCCCGGTCCCCGTCTCGCCCGTGATGAGCACGCTGATGTCCGTCGCCGCGACCTTCTGCAGCTTGCGGAACACCTCGAGCATCGACGGGCAGGCGCCGATGATCTCGCCGAACTTCTTGTCGTGCAGCTCGGCGACGAGCTTGGCCTTGTCGGCCCTGAGGGCGTTCAGGAGCATCGCGTTCTGGAGGATGAGCGAGGCCTGGGACGCGAAGATGCTGAGCAGGTCGAGCTGGGCGCGGTCGAAGAGGTGCTTGATCTTGTCGTTGCCGACGTAGAGCGCGCCGATGATCTGGCCCTGCGACAGGAGCGGCGCGCACATGACGCTGGAGAGCTTCATCGCGATGACGCTGTCGCTCCGGCCGAACTGCGTGTCGGCGAGCGCGTCGGAGACGATCACCGGGCGGCCCGAGACGATGACCTGACGCACGATGCTGTCCGAGATCCCCCCGGCCGCGTCGGTGATGGCCTCCTTGCGGATGTTGCGCGACGCGCGCACCGCCAGCTTGCGATCGCCGCCAGCAGCCGGCGCGGCCGGAGCGCCGCCGCTGACCGCCGTGTCGGCCGCCGCCTCCGCCCCCTCGAGCAGCAGGAGGAAGCCCTTGTCGGCGTGCGTCAGCTCGATGACGTCGTCGAGCATCGCCTCGAGGAGCTCGTCGACGCTGCGCCGGTTGATGAGCTTCTCGCTGAAGGCGAACAGCTTGCGGACGCCGGCGAGCTCCGACGATCCCTGCAGCGGCGCGGGCCGCTCCGCCCCGCCGTCGCACGCCGGGAGCCGCTCCTGGACGGTCGGCGCCTCGGCGAACATCGAGAAGCCGACCTCGACCGTGCCGAGCTGGAGGCGGTCGCCGTGCACCAGGCGGGCGCGCCGCTTCTTCTTGCCGTTGATCGCGATCTCGCCGTCGCGCTCGCACTCCTCCAGCACGAAGTCGCGTCCGTCGAACACGATCTGCGCGTGATGGTCCAGCACCCCCGCCCCCGCGACCGCGACGTCGTTTCCGAGCGCCTTGCCGATCGTCGTGACCGGTTTGTGGACGCTGTAGAGGCGTGGCGCGCCCTCGGCGGCGAAATACTTCAGGGTCGGCATCGAGGGCAGCATAGCAGGCGTGCCGCGGCCTCATGCAGCCGTGTTGGACGGCACACGGCGGCTTACCAGAGCTCTCCGACGACGACGGCGCCGAGCCCGCCCCGATAGGGCGTGAGGCTGCCGCCGAGCACGCGCGCGAACGGGGGACGGCCACGATCTTCCTGGTCGTCCAGGGCGACGGAGGCGCTCGAGTCCGGCCTCCCGAGGAACAAGGCGCCCGCGACGAGGCCGAGGGTGCCCGCCGCGCCCTGGGCGATGAGGCCGCGGCGGGGGTCATGATCGCTCCCGATGTACGCGAGGTAGATGGGCAACGACACCACCGTGCCGATGCCGAGCCCGCCCCACATCCACGCGAGCTGGTTCCACGAGGGCGTCCACGCGACGGACAGGCCGACGGCGCCCGCGGTCGCGACGTTGAACCCGATGAGGCCCCCGAGCGAGATGCTGTCGTTCGACTCGCTCCAGTCGCCGTTGCTGGCGGCGGCCCCGAACGCGCTGCCGATGAGCGAGCCCCACACCGCGCCCGAGGCGACGAGCATGTTGGTCTGCGGCTTGGGCCGGAGGAGGTAGTAGAAACCCCAGCCCGCCGCGCCGCCGACGGTGGAGCCGATCACCTCGGCGGTCGCGAGCCCGAGGAAGCCCCACTCCTTGCCCTTCCGCGCGCTGACGTACTGGTAGGACGCGATGCCGAGCCCCTCGCCCGCGCCGATCACCATGCCCGTGGCGATCGCGGACGGCATGCCGCGCGGCATCGGCGGCGAGTCGAGGAAGTAGACGCCGACCGGCGCCGCGACGCCGAGGAGCGCGGGCGCGATGAACTGCGCGCCGGGATCGTCGATGCCGGCGAGCGCGTCGATCCAGATGCCGGTCCCCACGCCGTAGGCCACGGAGGTGGCGTAGAGGTAGCCGACCTCGAGCGGCGTCGATTTGGGCTCGCTCTTCTTCTGCGGGGCGTACCCGTAGCCGCCGTACTGGCCTCCGTACCCGCCGCCGTACTGGCCTCCGTATCCGCCGCCGTACTGACCGCCGTATCCGCCGCCGTACTGACCGCCGTACCCGCCGCCCTGCTGACCACCGTAGGGCGGCGCGCCGTACTGGGCAGCGGCCGTCGAGCTGACGCTCGACAGGAGGAGCGCGGAGAGGAGACTCACGAGAGGTCGCGTGTGCATCGCGCCGCCACTTTACACGCTCGCGAGAGGCGAGGCGCGCGGCGGCGCGAGAAAGCGCCTTCCCGCGAGCCGGCCCCGCGTCTCACTCTCTCGTGAGGGCGCGGGTCATGAGGTCCACGACGGCCTGCTGCGGCGGCTTCCCCTCGTACAGCATCCGGTACACCTCGACCGTAATCGGCGCGCTCACGCCCAGCTTGTCCGCGAGGTCGTGCGCGCTCTTTGCGGTCTTCACGCCCTCGGCGACATGGCCGAGGCCGGCGAGGATCTCGTCGAGCTTCCGTCCCCTGCCCATCTCGATCCCGACGGTGCGGTTGCGCGACAGCTCGCCCGTGCACGTGAGCACCAGGTCGCCCATCCCGGAGAGGCCCGCGAGGGTGAGCGGGTTCGCCCCCTTCGCCGCCGCCACGCGGCCGATCTCCGCGAGGCCGCGCGTGACGAGGCCGGCGCGCGCGTTGTGGCCGAAGCCGAGGCCGTCGCAGATGCCGGCGGCGATGGCGATGACGTTCTTGAGGGCGCCGCCGACCTCGACGCCCACGACGTCATCGGACGAGTAGACCCGGAACCTGTCGGTCGCGAACATGCGCTGCACCGCGTGCGTCTCCCGCTCGCTCCTGCCGGCGACCACGACCGTGGTCGGCTGGCCGGCCGCGACCTCGCGCGCGAAGCTCGGGCCCGACAGGTACGAGAGCCGCGGCTCGGCCTCGCGCCCGAGCTCGTCGATCAGCACCTCGCTCATCAGCATCAGCGAGTCGTTCTCGATGCCCTTCGTCGCGCTGCACACGAGCGCGTCCCGCGGGATGTGGCGCCCTGCCTCCCGGACGACCTCGCGCAGCGCGTGCGACGGGACGACCACGACGGCGAGCTCCGCGCCGCGGAGCGCGTCCTCGAGATCGCCCGTCGCCCGCAGGCTCGCGGGCAGCGCCACGCCCGGCAGGTACCGGTCGTTCTGGCGCTCGCGGCCGATGCGCTCGGCGAGCTCGCCGTGGTGCGCCCAGAGCGCGGTGGGGTTGCCCTTGTCCGCCAGCAACTTCGCCAGCGCCGTCCCCCACGCGCCGGCCCCGATGACTGCGACGTTCGCCATGGCAGTGACCCTATCACCACCCGCGCGCCGAGGCGGACGGCGGCGCGCCTCGCGGCGCGCGGGGACCGACGGCGACGCGCCTCGCGGCGCGCGGGGGCCGACGGCGACGCGCCTCACGGCGCGCTGGGGCCGGCGGCGCGCCGCTCGACCCGCCGGTGTTTCGACTATGCTGCGCCCATGCTCTTCCGCACCGCCGCGCTGCGCGCGCTCGGCCTCGCGCTCTGCCTCTCGCTGCTTGGAACGGTGGGCGTCGCGTGCGGCCAAGGCGCGCTCGGCGTGATGCCCGGCGTCGTGAACGATCCGGGAAACCTGTCCCTCCGCAGGGCCATCCTCGCCTTCGCGACGAGCCAGCTCTGCACCGAGATGCGGAAGCGGAGCGTGCCGCTGCGCCTCCGCGACGAGGATCCGGTGACGGGCCGGTTCTACCCGGGCGCGTGCGTCGCCCAGGAGCTCGCGAACGGGCACCTGCTCCTCCAGTTCGGGGGGAGCGGCGTCGTCTGGACGAACCTGACCAAGCGCATGAGCTTCGATGCGAGCGCGGCCGTCGAGTACGACCACGACTTCCTGATGGATGGCGACACGATGTACGTGTACTTCCGCCAGCGCTCGACGACGGCGGCGAGCTTCACGACCAAGCTCATCGAGCAGCCCGCCGCGATCTCGCTCGGCGGCGTGTCGCTCGCCCAGGGCAGCGCGTACGCGAACGCGCTCGGCGCCCAGCTCCTGAAGACCGAGATCGCCCGGGGGTTCACCGTCATCCGCGACGACGACGGCGCCGTGCAGTTCGGGCTCGGCATCATCGAGAAGGGAAAGCGGCCCGACGCTCCGTACGAGCGCCGCGACAACGGCAAGCTGCTCCTGGCAAACGAGCGCACCGAGGTGCACCAGGAGCAGCGCGATACCATCGGCCCGCTGGAGATCGCGGGCAGCGGCGAGGCCCTGACGCTCACGGTCGCCGTCGAGGGCGCGCCCGGCGTGGACGTCCTCCTCGTGCCTCGAGGCACCGGGGAGCCGTGGCTCCAGGCGTACCTGACGCAGCCCGCGCCGACGCCCCTGCCAGCGGCGGCCCTGCTCGACGAGCCTGTGTACTCCGGCGCCCCCTGGCGGCGAACGGTGCCGCTGCCCAAGGGGCAGTACTACCTGGTCATCGACAACACGAGCGCCGCGGGGCGGACGCAGCCAACGACGTACGCCCGCGACGACCGCGCGGCCCTCGTGAGCTACGCCGTCGAGGTCGGAGACGCGCCCTGACAGGGGGCGAACGAGGGGCGAACGAAGGCGACGAGAGCGAACGAGGACACGCGGGCGACGACGCCGACGGACCGCGCGTCGCCCGCCACGCCTGCGCACTTGCCGCGGCGAGGGGCGGCGTATACATAAGCTCTCTCTTGCCGCCGCGCCCCGATGATCAACCCCAGAGCGTCCCGTCGGTCGCGGCCAACCGGCCCGCAAGCTCGGAGTTCAGACCCTCGATGAGGGGCAGCGCGAGCTCGGAGCCCCGCGCCAGCGCGGCCAAGGCGACAGGCGGCGCAGACCCGCGCTCGACTGGCAGCTCTCCTCCGCCAGGGGGCAGGGACGGCCGGGCGCCGCTGCGCTTCCTGTTCCACCTCGTGTGGATCTGCATCGTCCCCTTCGCGCTGGCGGTCCTGAACGTCTGGCTGCTCACCCCGCCGGCCCAGGGAGGGAGCTCCCAGCCGCTGCGGGTCTTCGTCGGCGAGCAGCAGATCCCGGCGGGCATCGTGCTCTTCACGATCTTCGCGATGATCCTCTGGCGGTTCCGCCACGAGCTGCCGTTCGCGTCGGCGATCGGCGTGGGCGGCCGCCGGGACATCCCGCCGAAGGCGCGCGCTCGCTTCGAGGACGCCGCGGCGCTCCTCGAGGAGGCCCACCGGATCCTGCGCGGCCGCAAGCGTGACGTCGAGCGCGAGCTGACGAGCGGCGAGCGCGAGCAGGTGGCGCAGGCGATCGCGGCCCTCGAGCGCGCGATGAGCGCCGAGACGTTCGACGCCGACGAGTTCGACGCCGCCCACAGCCGCGCCGATCGCGCGGTCGGCGAGCACCTCGGCCGCTGGCGCAAGGGCGAGATGCGCGAGTACGCGGAGTCGATCGGCATCGCCGTCGCCGTCGCGCTCCTCCTTCGCGCCTTCGTCGTCGAGGCGTTCAAGATCCCGAGCGGCTCGATGATCCCGACCCTCATGGTCGGCGACCACATCTTCGTCAACAAGTTCACCTACGGCCCGCTCATCCCCTGGACCGACCAGCGCCTCTTCCCTCGCCTGCCGCCGTCGCGCGGCGACGTGATGGTGTTCAAGTTCCCCGAGAACAAGGAGCAGGACTTCATCAAGCGGACGATCGCCATCCCCGGCGACACGCTGGAGGCGATCAACGGCCGCCCCGTCCTCAACGGCTGGCTCGTCCCCCACTGTCACGTCGGCCCCTACCACTACGAGGGCCGGCAAGCGGAGCTGTTCGTCGAGTACCTCGGAGACAAGTCGTACTTCACGCTCTACGAAAAGAACCCCGACGGCATGATGTGCGTGGAGAGCAACGACTGCACGCCGGGCTCCACGTGCCGGGGCGGCATCTGCGGCGATCTCCAGGGCCCCTTCAAGGTGGCCGCCGAAGAGGCGTGGGTGATGGGCGACAACCGCAACAACAGCCACGACTCGCGCAGCTGGCGCGGCGGGCTCGGCGCGGGCGTGCCCTTCGATCACATCAAGGGGCGCGCGATGTTCGTGTGGATGAGCTTCGGCCCCGGCGGCGGCATCGCGCAGGATCGCCTCTTCGTGAACGTCATGGGGCGCCCGAAGCTCCCCGGCGCCCACGAGGCGACCCTGCACGACGGCCTCGAGAAATGCCTCCGCGAGCGGCCCCCCGCCTCCGAGACGACCCCGCCGCCCCCGTCCGCGCGCCCTCCGTCGAAGCGCCGCTGAAGCCGCTCCGGCAGCGCGTTCGAACGCAGTCTCCCCGACAGCGCGCAGGCGGTCTTTGTGCGCTCGCGGTCGACGCGGCGAGTCATCCGGTCCAGGGCGACGGAGCCGACGGTGCGCCCGGGGCGCCGCGGGATCGAGCCGAAGAGGCCGAGGGGAGACGCCGGAGACGGGAGCAGCCCGAGCGCAATTTTCTGATGGGCGCTCGGTCGTCCACGCGCCACGCTTCCCGTGCCCGAGGCGCCCGTGCGCCAGCTGCGTGCGCCTCGAACCCCGAACAGGAGCCAGGTGCATGAGCGACGCGATGTGGGCGCTGACGTACAACCGCGAGAAGCAGCCGTGGGAGTCCACCGTCGGGCTGTCCAAGGATCAGGTCGAGCGCCCGGCGATCGACGAGGCCAGGGATTACCACGACCGCGCGAGCGTCCTCGTCAAGCCGATCATGACGGGCTTCTGCGGCTCGGATCGCGGCATCTGGTTCCGCAGCGCCTTCAAGGACATGATCCTCTCGTCGCTCGATCGCGATCGGAAGGCGACGCGCACGATCGGCCACGAGCTGCTCGGCCGCGTGGTCGACCTCGGGACCGACGCGCGCCGGTCCTTCGGGCTTCAGATCGGCGACATCGTGTCGACCGAGAGCCACATCGCCTGCGGCGCTTGCTACCAGTGCCGCGTCGGCGACACCCACGTGTGCGCGGACGACAAGATCATCGGGATCAGCGAGGATGGCTGCTTCGCCGAGCTCGTCAAGCTGCCCGCGAAGAACCTCTGGCGCACCGACATCGCGAGGATCCGGCCCGAGGTCGCCGCGGTGCAGGAGCCGTTCGGCAACGCCGTGCACGCGTGCACCAAGGTGAACCTCCGCGGCAAGCGCGTGGCCATCTTCGGCTGCGGCACCATCGGCCTGTTCGCGATCGCGATCGCCCGCGCGATGGGGGCGATCTACGTCATCGGCGTGGAGCCGGCGGAGCGGAACGCCGAGATGGCCCGCCGCCTGGGCGCCGACGCGGTCCTGCGCCCGCACCGCGCGAGCCCCGAGCGGCCCCACGCGAGCGATCCCGAGCTGACGGAGCGGGTCCGGAAGCTCACCGACGGCGTCGGCGTCGACGTCGTGCTCGAGATGAGCGGCGTGAACAGCAGCGTCAACAACGCGATCCACGCGGCGAGGCGCGGGGGCGACGTGATCCTCTTCGGCCTGAAGAGCGGCGACGCGGTGATCGAGAACTTCGACCGCCTCATCGTGGACGGCATCAGCCTCCACAGCGTGATCGGCCGGCGCATCTTCGAGACGTGGCACATCACGCGCCACCTGCTCGAGTCGCGCGATCCGAACATCCACGACCTCATCTGGGAGGTCATCCTGAACCGGGGCGAGGGGACGGTGTTCGACTTCGAGGACTACGACGCCGCGGCCTTCCAGGAGGCGATCTCGAGCCACCCGAAGGTGATCCTCCGCTACTGAGCCGCTCAGGCGACGACGCCGAGGCGCCGGCCGACCCGCAGGAAAGCGTCGATCGCCTGATCGACGTGCTCGGGCTCGTGCGCGGCGGAGAGCTGCACCCGGATGCGGGCCTCGCCCTTCGGCACGACGGGGTACGAGAAGCCGATGACATAGATGCCCTCGGCGAGCAGCGCCCTCGCCATCTCGTTCGCGAGCTGCGCGTCGCCCAGCATGATGGGCACGATCGGGTGGATGCCGGGCTTGATGGTGAAGCCGGCCTGCGTCATCCCCTGCCGGAACCGGCGCGCGTTCTCCATCACCCGCAGGCGCAGCGAGGGCTCCGCGTCGATGAGGTCGAACACGGCGATCGAGGCGCCGGCGATCGCCGGGGCGAGCGTGTTGGAGAACAGGTACGGGCGCGATCGCTGCCGGAGCAGGTCGACGATCGGCTGCCGGCCGGTCGTGAAGCCGCCGCTCGCCCCGCCCAGCGCCTTGCCCAGCGTGGAGGTGATCACGTCGACGCGGTGCATGACGCCGCAGAGCTCCGCGGTCCCGCGCCCCGTCGGCCCGATGAACCCGGTCGCGTGCGAGTCGTCGACCATCACCATCGCGCGGTACTTGTCGGCGAGATCGCAGATGGTATCGAGCTTCGCCAGGTACCCATCCATCGAGAACACGCCGTCGGTGGCGATGAGCCGGAGCCGCTTGCCGGCCGTCGCGCGGAGGATGTCCTCGAGGGCGGCCATGTCCCCGTTCGGGTAGCGGTGCCGCTCGGCCTTGCAGAGGCGGATACCGTCGATGATCGACGCGTGGTTCAGCGCGTCCGAGATGACGGCGTCCTCCTCGCCGAGGAGCGTCTCGAAGAGGCCGCCGTTCGCGTCGAAGCACGACGAGTAGAGAATGGCGTCCTCGGCGCCGAAGAAGCGGGCGATCCTGGACTCGAGCCGCCGGTGGAGGTCCTGCGTGCCGCAGATGAAGCGCACGCTGGAGAGGCCGAAGCCGTGCGTGTCGATCGCCTCCTTCGCCGCCGCGATGACCGCCGGGTGCGACGACAGGCCAAGGTAGTTGTTCGCGCAGAAGTTGAGGACCCCGGCGCCGCCCTCGGTCCGGATCACCGGCCCTTGCGGCGTCGCGAGGATCCGCTCTTCCTTGTAGAGACCCGCCGCACGGATGTCCTCCAACGCCCGTACGTACAGTGACCGAGCGACATCGAACATGACGTCGTTATAAAACGCGGCTGTCAGCCGGTCGACGGGGGAACGCCGTCCGGACACCCAGGGCGGCGCTGCTCATGGGCCTGAGCGCCAGCAGGCTACCCCGGACCCGAGAGGCAGGGTGCGCGCGGCTTTGTCGCGCGCGGCGCGGCCGCGGCCTACTCGATCCGGGAGGCACGTGGCAGAACGGGCAGCGTCCAGCGCCGCGCGATCGCCGTGCGGCTCGCGTCGCGTGCGCCAGCGCGCGCCGCGCGAGCCGAGCGCACGAACGGCGCCCTCGGGAGGAGCAGGCATGACGGAAGCCAGGGGGGACTTCCGGCGAAGCGCCGGTGTGCTGTGCGCTGCCGCGTCGCTCGCGGCCGCCGCGAGCAACCCGGGCTGCAGCCGCGCGGAGGATCCGCCCGGACGGAGCAGCGCGGGCTCCACCGGCGGAGCGCCAGGCACGACCGCGGCGAGCGGAACGGGAGGCGGGGGCGGCGCGGGGGGGGATGCTCCGTATGCGGCATTGCCGCTCGTCCCCGCGATCGCGTTCGATGCGACGCCGGATGTCGCCGGGGCTTACGTGTACTTCACCGCTCTTGGCGCGGACGGCAGGGCCGGGGTCTTCAGGATCGGCGCGCAAGGCGGCGGGGGCGCTACCGAGATCGCGGCCGGTCCGCCGCTCGTGGCGCCGCTCGGGATCGCGACGAGCGCGGACGGCGGTCGCGTCTTCGTGGCCGACCCAGGCGCGGGCGACCCGGCGCTCGACGACGCGGGCGCCCTCTTCGCGATCGACCTGCCCGGCGGCGCCGTGGCCCCGATCGACGGCGGCGAGGGGCTGCGCGCGCGCGGCCTCGAGGTCGCCCGCGGCGCGGACAACGAGGAGCGGATCATCTTCTCGGGGCGCGATCGCGACGACGGCCAGCCCGGCGTGTTCTCGCTGCCGGCGCGCGGCGGCGAGGTGTCGGCGCTCGCCAAGGGGAGCCCGCTCGTCGACCCGAGCGGGATCGCGGTCACCGGGCGGGGCGACGTCTTCGTGTGCGACGCCCTCGCGAGCCCCGACAAGACGGCGACCATCTTCAGGATCGAGGACGGCTTCGTGAGCCCGTTCGCGACCGGGCTCCACGTCGGTACTCCGTGCGGCATCGCGCTGACGCGCGACGACGCGGCGCTGCTCGTGCTCACGCGCGACCCGACCCGAGGCGCCGACGAGGTCGTGTGGATCGAGGTGGCGTCCGGAGCGCGCTCGGCGACGGCCGCTGGCGCGCCTGGCCACGACGAGCCCGGGGGGCTGCACCGGGCGAGGGGCGCCGACGTCTTCGCGTTCGTCGATCACAGGGCCCAGGAGCGAGGCTCGGTGTTCCTGCTCAGGCAATGAGCCGCAGAGGAGCGATGGAAGGACCCGCACGCATGATCCACCGACCGTCGCGCGCCGTCGCCGTCTTCACGGCGTCCGTCGCGCTCAGCGCGCCCAGCCTCGCCGCGGCGTCGAGCCACCGCGAGGCGCCGGCCATCGCGAGGGATCCGGCCGCCGACAACACCGACCTGTACGCGTGGGTGGAAGGCGGCAACCTCGTGATCCTCGCGAGCTACATTCCGCTCGAGGAGCCCGCCAGCGGGCCGAACTTCCACGGCTTCTCGGACGACGTGCTCTACGAGGTGCACATCGCGCGCGGGCCGTCGAGCCTCGAGGACGCGCTGACCTATCAGTTCCGGTTCTCGACCAGGCCGTACGTGGCGGCGGATCCGGCGGGGCTCACGCCGGCGCCGAGCGGCGGCAACGAGTTCTTCTCGCAGCTCGCCGGCGGGGAGCAGACGTACACCGTGACGAGGATCGAGGGCGGCGCGTCGACCGTGCTCCTGAGGGACGCCCCTGTCGCGCCGCCGAACATCGGGAGGAGGACGAACCAGCTCGCCTACCGGATCACCGGCGGCGGCTACCCGGCCTTCGCGACGTCCTCGAAGTTCCTCAAGCAGATGGCGGGCGGCGCGGGGCGCGCCTGGGCCGGGCCGCGCGACGACGGGTTCTACGCGGATCTCGGCCGCGCGTCCGATCTGGCGGGGCTGTGCCCGCTCCTCGCGGCGCCGAACCCGTCGTGCACCCCGCGCGACAACCTCGCCGGCTTCAACGTCCACACGCTCGCCCTCGAGCTCCCGCTCGCCGCGGTCAACGGCGGCGCAGAGCCGACGCCGGGGCCGAGCGACCGGCAGACGCTCGGCGTCTGGGCCTCCGCGAGCCGCCGCAAGGTGCGGATCCTGCGCGCGAACGGCAAGGAAGATGGCCTCGGTCCCTGGGTCCAGGTGTCGCGCGTCGGCCTGCCGCTGATCAACACCTGGATCATCGGCCTGCAGGACAAGGACAAGTACAACCGCGCGCACCCGCGCGACGATCTCGCCAACTTCGGAGCCTACTTCCTGAACCCGATCCTGGTGCGGGACGCCGAGTTCGCCGGGCTCTACCAGGCAGGCCAGCCGCTCGCGGCGTTCGATCCCGAGGCGCTGAAGCAGAGCCGGACCGACCTCATCGACGCCTTCAACCTGAAGCCCGCGAACCTCGGAGGGCACAGCCTGGAGACCGTCGGCGACGTGCTCCGGATCGATCTGGGCATGCCGTCGGGCTTCCCGAACGGCCGCGCGCTGGTCCCCGGCGCGGATCACGAGCAGACCGACGTCACCGACGCGCTGCTCACGCTCGTCCTGACCGGCGCGCTCGGCGCGACGGCGGGCGACGGCGTGGGCGCGAACGACGCGCGGTTCCTCCCGGCCTTCCCTTACCTCGCGACGGCCTGGGAGGGCGCGACCCAGGGCCACTTCCGGCCCTGAGCCGCCCGGCGTGGCGCAGCGCGCGCAGCTCGCCCGTCACGGCGCGGCGCACCGCATCCCGCACACGCCGCCCGCGGCGCCCCCGCGCGCTCGTCGAACACACGCGGCGCGGCACTCGCCGTCGCGCGCGCAGGCCTCGCCCTCGGCCTTCGGCGCCGCGCAGCGCCCGTCCACGCAGCGCGCGCCGGCCGCGCAGAGCCCGCCGAGGCAGGCGGCGCCGGCGGGGGGCAGCGCCGCCTCGCTGCAGCGCGCGTCGACGCAGCGGCGGCCCCTCCCGCAGGCCGCGTGGGCCTCGCACCGGCCGCCGAGCGGGACGTCGTCCGCGCACGCGCGCCCGGCGCAGTGGCCGCGGCACTCGGGGTGCGCCTCGGCGTAGCGCGTCTGCCGGGTGACCGCGGCCAGCGCGTCGACCGAGAGGCCGCAGGGCCCCGCGGCGCGCGGGGCGCGGCAGGTGCCCGCGTCGGTGGGGCCGGCGCCGTCGCAGCGCAGCCCGCCCGCGCATTCGAGCGACGACCGGCACCGGGCCCCCTCGTCGAGCGCGCCCCGCACGATCCCCTCGCACGCGGGCGGGACCGGGGCGGCGAGCGGAGAGACCCAGTCGCATCCATCGAGCGACCGCTCCATCGCCTCGACGCAGCGGCCCACCTCGTCGGTCGATAGCGTCACCGCCCGCGCGCGCACCGCGACGCTCAGCGCGCGCGCGCACTCGGCGGCGGCCTGGAAGCCCGCGGCGCCGCCGCAGCACGCCGCCTTGCGCCGCGCGGGCAACGCATGAAGCGCGTCGCACAGCCGGGCCGCGAGCGGCTCCGGCGCGCCCTCGGCCTTCCCGTAGACGGGCGTGATCTCGTCGCCCGGCAGGTTCTCCGCGGGCCCTGCCGGCGAGGGCGTCGCGGCCGCGCCCGCCTCCGGCGAGGGCGCCGCGGTCGCGCCCGCCTCCGGCGAGGTGCGGCGAGCACACGCGGCGCAGAGGTGCACGATGAGCGCCGCGGCGCAGAGCCGCTGCAGGCGGCGGCCATCCGTCTGGACAGGCAATGCGATCTCCTTCGCGCTGCGCGCTGCTGGTCGATCGAGCGATGCGCTGGAGCGGCGAGCTTGCCGGCGCAGGCCGGCGAGGCAAGCTCTTTCGCGATCGGCTCGCGCCTGTGACGCCCCAGGTGAGCCGCGGCGCGCCCAGGGCGGAGCTCCAGCGCGAGGGGAGGTCAGCGCTCCGATGCTGCGACGAACGGGTTGCCTCTTCGCCTGCGCTGCCCTGAGCGGAAGCCTCGGTTGCACCGAGCGCCCGCGCGCAGAGGCCGTCCCGGCCGCGACGGTATCGACCGGGCGCGCCGCCGAGGCGCCGGCGCCCTCGAGCCTCGACGCGGCGCGCGCGCTCGCGCTCGCGGCCCCAGTGGGCGCGAGCGCCGTCGATCGCAAGATCCAGGCGCTGTCCCGACGCCTCGCGACGGCGCCCGGCGGCGCGGCTCTCTGGAGCGCGCTCGGCCACGCGTGGCTCCGAAAGGCGCGCGCATCGGGCGATCCGTCGCTCTACGGCCGGGCTCACACGTGCGCGGAGGTCGGGCTCGCGCTGGCCGCAGGGGATCGCGCGTCGCTCAACCTGCTCGGCCTCGTGCTGATCCACGAGCGCAGGTTCATTGAGGCGCGCGACGCGGCGGAGCGGGTCCTCTCGCGGGACGAGGGCGACGCGCTCGCGCTCGGGACGCTCAGCGACGCCGCCCTCGCGCTCGGCGCCTTCCAGGTCGCGGCGCACGCGGCGCAGCGGATGGTCGACCTGCGGCCCGGCCTGCCGTCCTACGCGCGGGCCGCACACCTGCGGTGGCTCCAGGGCGACGCGGCGACGGCGAAGCGGATCATCCGCCTCGCGATCGACGCCGGCGACCCGGGCGAACCCGAGGCGCTCGCGTGGACCCTGACCCAGGCGGCCATGATGTTCTGGCACGAGGGCGACCACGAGGGCGCAGACCTGGGCTTCGAGCGGGCGCTCGCCGCGCAGGCCGGGTATCCGCCGGCGCTCACCGGCAGGGCGCGCGTCGCGCTGGCCCGCGGCGCGTGGGGCCGCGCCGTCGAGCTCCTCGAGCGGGCCCACCAGCAGGGCCCGGACGCGGAGACCGCGTGGCTGCTCGGCGACGCCAGGATGGCTGCAGGCGACCACGCCGGCGCGGCGCGGGCTTACGCCGGCGCGGTCGACGCGGGGCAGCGGTCGGACCGCCAGGCCCTCGCGCTGTACTACGCGACCAAGGGCCTGGAGCGCGACGAGGCGCTCCGCCTCGCCGCCGCGGAGCGCGCCGTCCGCGCGGACATCTACACGGAGGACACCCACGCCTGGGCGCTGTACCGCGCGGGCAAGCTGGCCGAAGCGCGCGCGGCAAGCGACAGGGCGCTGGCGCTCGGCACGAGGGACGCGCGCTTGCTCTACCACGCCGGGGCGATCCGGATCGCCCTGGGGGACGTGGCGGGAGGCGAGCGGCTCGTGCGGGAGGCGCTCGATCTGAACCCCAGGTTCGACATGACAGGGGCCGCCGAGGCCGAGCAGCTCCTCGCGCGTCGCAGGGCCCCCCGCGGCCCGCCGCGCTGACGGCCTGTGCGAGGAGCTGCGCGCGAGGCGCGCTGGGGGTGAGCACGCGAGGCGTGCCTTGGTGGTGGGAGATCGAGAGTCCGGCCGGGCGTGGACTCGACCTCAGGTGTCGTATTTCACGGTCGACGGGACCACCATCGGCGGAGGAGCGATGGCGGGCTGCGACGGCGCCGGGGCAGGCTCATCGGTGGGGTCCGAGCCTGGCTGGCTCTTGGGTGGCTGGCCGTGGAGCTCCCGCAGCCGGGCGGGCGCGGGCTCGATCGCTGTCGGGGCCTCATCTCCTCCCGTCTCGCCCGCCGCGACGGGGGGCACGCTCACCGCGGGCGGCGGCGGGACGAACATCCTCGGCACCTGGATCGAGCGGGCGATCGACGCGACCTCCGGGAAGCTCGTGGCCATCCGCTCGACAAACGCCGCACGGGCCGCATCATCGGGGGCGCTCGCCGAGGCCTTCGCGACCCGCAGCGCCGACCAGAGCTCGTAATACCAGGCGGAGAGGGAGGCATGCGCTTCCAGCAGGTCACGAATGGTATCCTCGGAAACGATGATGTTCTTGCCCATGGGCGAGAGGATACATGACCGAGCGACGCCTCCCACCTCGTTCGAGCGGCCCAACACCGGCGGAGCGGGTGCCGGACCCGACCTCGACGCGCGCGCCGACCGGCGCTCTCCTCGGCCCCGGGACACCGCGCGACGACGCCACGTCGCTCAGGATCGTCTCCTATAACGTCCGCTACTTCGGGCACGGGACGCGGGGCATCGCCTCGACCAGCGCCGCCATCACCCGGATCGCGACGACGCTCGCGCGGATGTCCCCGCTGCCCGATCTCGTGTGCCTCCAGGAGGTCGAGACCCAGTCGCTGAGGTCCTCGACGATGAACCCGCGCTGGCACCCGGAGGAGACCCAGCTCGATCGCCTGATGACCGAGCTGCACGCGGCGCTGGCGCAGGCAGCGCGGCGCGAGCGCTACGTCGCCTACTACTTCCCCGCGCACACCTACAGGCTTACCTCGCGGACGAACATCTACACGACCGGGCTCGCGGTGCTCGCGCGCGACACATTCCACATCGGACACCACAACGCGGAGCGCCCGCACGACATCACCCATCGGCGGGGGGTCAAGAGCCTGAAGCAGACGCGCATCTGCGCGCACGTGTCGTTCGAGCACGAGAGCGGGCAGAGCTTCGATGTGTTCAACACCCACCTCAGCCTGCCGAGCGTGTTCTCGCGGGAGTTCTGGACAGGCGAGGCGCGGATGGGGTTCGGGCCCAATCAGATCGAGGAAGCGAGGGTGCTCGCCGATTTCGTCCGCCGCGAGCGCCGGAGCGACAACTTCGTGGTGGTCGGCGACTTCAACTCGCTGCCAGGCTCGCCGGTCGATCGCTTCCTGCGCGAGGAGATCGGCTTCGTGGACGCGTTCGCCAAGGTCCGCTGCTTCTCCGAGACCGAGGCGCGCGCCTTCCCGACGGCCGGCTTCATGAACCTCCGCATGCACCTCGACCACGTCTACTCGTCCGAGCGCCTCCAGTGGCTGGACTTCACGGGCACGCACCCGTTCGGGCACAAGGGCGCGTTCGCAGGGCTATCCGATCATGTCCCCCTGATCGCGCGCTGCCGCCTGCCGGGCGCCGGCGGCTGACCGCCGCGCGGCGCCGCCGCGCTCTGGGCGCGGCGGAGCGCGGCGCCGCGGCCGCTCACCCCGGCAGCCAGAGCAGGTCGTCCATGATGGGCTCGAGGCACGCGGAGATCTGGGGGCCGAGATCGCCGCCGCACGCGAGCTTGCCGAAGCAGGCGCGGACCTCGTGCCGGCCGCGGCTGTTCATCGCGCCGATCGCTCGCTCGAGCTGCGGGCCGAGGCCGTCCTCCAGGCTGTGCCGGCAGGTGTCGTAGTCGAGGTCTCCGCACCCCGCGAGGCGGCCGCAGAGGACGGCCATGTACGGCGCCAGGTCGGCGCGCGCGAGCGTGGTGGCCGTCATGGCCTCGGAGCCGCAGCGGCTCACCTCCTCCGCATAGGCGGCGGTGAAGGGATCGCCCTCGAAGCGCCGCAGCGCTGCCAGCGAGCACTCCGAGGTCGCGCGGAGCATCTTCGGCGAGGCCATCGTCGTCATCTGCGTGCACTGCTCGAACTTCGGCCAGCCCTTCGCCTGCTCGGTGGCCCGCTGGTAGAGCGCCTCGAGGTACACGCACCAGGCGCGCTGGGCCTCGCGCTGCTCGCGCTGCTCGACGCCCGCCCCCCGCGCGCCCTGCCCGTCGGGCGACGCCTGCGCGGGCCGCGCGGGCGCCTTCGCGGAGGCGGCGGGCGCCGGCGCGCCGCCGCATCCCGACGCGAGGGCCGCGGAGATCAGCGAGGCCGCGCCGAGCATGGAGACGGCGGCGCGGAAGCTGCGTTCTTGGATTGTGCCTTTCACGGGAGCCCCCCCTTCGTCGAACAGGCTGCGCAGCAGCTTTGCTGGCCCATCGAGGCCACGCGCGTGCAGAACCGGCCCAGCGACGTGCACGTGCACAGCCCAGGCCACACGCGCGCCGGCCGAGGCGGCGTCGGGCGAGCGGAGGCGCTCGGGGCGCGCGGCGGCGGAGCGGCGCGCGGTCTTTGCTCGATCAGCGGCCGGACCGAGAGCCGGGCCGCTGGCCGATGAGCAGCTTGAGCTTGAAGAGCGCGCCGATCTGCCCGCGGTCCATGGCGATGCGCGGGAAATTCAGGGGGTCGAAGGACGAGAGCATGCAAAGGCCGGAGTTGTTGGTGAAGCCGATCTCGAAGCCGGCCTCCTTCACGGCGCGATGGAAGGCGCCGCACAGGCTGTATCCGACGGGGTACGCGACCGCGTGCACGGCCTCGTTCAGGGCGTCGGAGAGCACGCGGCGGGAGCGCGCAAGATCGCGAGTCGCCTCTTCGGGCGAGAGCGTCTGGAGGACACGATGGCTGTGCGAGTGCGACTGCACGTCCATGCCCGCCCGGCGCAGCGCCCCGATGTGCTTCCAGTCCATGATCGTCCTGGTCGCGAGCGCGCGCTCCTCGCCGAGGTCGATCGACACCCCCGTGGCGCGCTCGATCTCGTCCCAGAGGCGCCCGATGTCGACCCCGGAGGTATGCTTGATGGTCTGGCAGACGAGCGTCGCCGCGGCGATCGGGTCGCGCAGCGGCTCGAGCACGAGCGTCGCTGGGTAGGCGATCTCGACGCGCGCCCGCCGGCACCGGTGCATGAGGAGCGCGACGCGATCCCACCAGAAGAGGCGGCCCCTGTCGGGGTACCCGGTGGCGATGAAGAACGTGGCCGTGACCCCCGCGCGCTCGAGGAGGGGCAACGCGACGTCGTGGTTGTCACGGTAGCCGTCGTCGAACGCGACCATGACGGGGTTCGGCGGGAGCTTCCGCCCCTTCGCGAGCAGCCGCACGTCCCGGAGGGACACCACGGTGCCGTGCGTCTTGATGACCGCGAGCTGCTCCTCGAACTCGCGCGCGCTCACCTCGGCGACCCCCGGATCGAGCTCGTCCACCTCCGAGACGTCCGCGATGCGGTGGTAGGTGAACACGGAGAGCACGGGCAGCCGAAGCTTCGCGCGCAGCCAGAGGAAGCGATCCAGGAGCCCGAGGGTGTCGAGCACCCCGGCAGCCAGCACACGACGACCGCGCGGCAACCTCCTGCGGATCCACGTCAGTGGATGTGCGACGACGTACACGAATGTATTCCAGCACACATTCGACGTTCGTGCTTGCTCTCGAGAGCGGCTCCGACGGCGAAGCTCCTGCGCTTCCGGCGGGTGGGCCGCCGACCGGGGAATCCGGCGCGACAGCGATCCCGCTAGAGTGGCGCCCGATGTTCTCGACGGACGCGGACGCTCCCCCGGACGCCCCCCAACCTGCGGACGCCCCCCAACCTGGGTCGGACGTACCTCAACCTGGGTCGACGGGCGTGGACGTACCTCAACCTGGGTCGAACGTACCTCAACCTGGGTCGGACGATGGCCCCCCGTCGAAGCCGCCCTCGCCCCAACCTGGTTCGGCCTCGCCTCAACCTGAGTCAGTCGCGGCGCCTCTGTCGAAGCCGCTCTCGCCGCTCGGCACCGCCGGAGTTGCGCTGGCGACAGCAACCATCCTGTTTGCGCTGGGGGTGTACGCCGTCGAGACGAGCCTGCCCGAACTGGCGACGCGCAGCCGAGCGCCTCGACCGGCGATCGTGACCACCGGCGATCCTGCAAGCATCACCGCTGTGGCTTCAAAGCAAGCAGCCGCCCCCGTGCAGCTGGCGAGCGCGACCGACGCCACGGCACAGCCGACGCCGACCGCATCCCCGACGCCACGTGCTGAGGTTGCGCCACCGCCAGCACTGCCAAGCACCGAGGCCGCGGCACCTCCAGCACCACCAGCCACCGAGGCCGCGGCACCTCCAGCACCACCAGCCACCGAGGCCGCGGCACCTCCAGCACCACCAGCCACCGAGACGGCAGCCCTTCAACAACAGACATCCGTCGACGCTGCAGCGACGACTCTACCGACCCCGCGAAAGGGCCACGGCCTGCTCAAGCTCAACTCCTCCCGGAATGCGACCGTCTACGTGACGGGCGTGCCGGTGGGGCCCAGCGAGCGACCCGTCGAGGTGCGTTGCGGGCGCTTCTTCGTTCGGCTCGGCGAGCCGACGCGCGACGGCACGCGATGGCTCACCGAGGGCAGGACCGTCCGCGTCAAGTGCGGTGTGCTGACGGAGGTGAGCTTCTGAGCTCGTCCGCCCCGCTCTCGGCGGCCGCGAGGACGAGGTAGGTCACCGAAGCTGCGCCCGCCCCGAGGAGCGCATCTCGGCACGCCGCGAGCGTGGCCCCCGTGGTCGCCACGTCATCGATGAGCGCGACCCTCCGGCGCTGGACGCGCTCGGGCGCGTGCACGCGAAACGCACCTGCCACGTTCTGCAGGCGGAGATCGCGCGGGAGCTGCGCCTGCTGCGCGGTGGGACGGACACGGCTGAGGGCCCGTGGCGCGAAGGACACCGCGAGTCCGTCAGCGACGTGCGCGGCCAGCAGGGCGGCCTGGTTGTACCCGCGCTCGGCGAGACGGCGTGGATGCAGCGGCACCGGGACAACGAGGTCGGCGCGCACCCCCGCATCGCGCGCCGCGCAGAGCATCAACCGGCCGAGCGGGCGCGCGAGATCCGGACGATCTCCGTACTTGAAGCGCCGGATACCCTCCGCGACCGCCCCTCCAAACGGAGCGAACGCGACGAGAGGTGCTCCCGCCGCGGCGCGCGTGCCCGCTCCTCCCCGCGGCGCCCCCTCTGCGTACGGCACGGAGGTCCGCGCGCAATCGGCGCAGAACACCGAGGCATCGGCGATCGGGGTGTCACAGCCCGCGCAGGCCGGCGGGCTGAGCGTGCGCGCAGCGGCGGCGACCACGGAGCGGACTGCGGCGGCGAGGGCGCTGGAAAGGCTCATGAGCTACCAGCGCGATCTTCGTCGTGAGTGGACGTGCGGTTGCGTGGGCGCACGAAAGAAGATCTCTTTGCAAACGACGCGCGGTACGATCGCGATCGTCGTGGTTCACGTCCTGAAATTCCGGCGCTCTACCAGCTGGCGGAGGGGCCCCCGTTGAGCGCGTGGAGGTGGACGGACGAGCGTGGCGTCCAGCGGAGCCTGAGCACCGCCGAGCTGCGCAGCGCGCTGGCTGCCGGGATCATTCCAGGCTCCACGCTCGTCTGGCGCAAGGGCATGGACGCCTGGGCGCCCGCGTCCGGGCAGCCGGAGCTCGCCGACGCCGCCCAGCTCCGGCGCAAGCCCGAGGCGCGCACCGCTGCGCCCGAGGGGTCGGCCGCCGGGGTTGAAGAGGCCGCTCACGAGGACGGCGCGGCGCTGGAGCTCGAGCTCATCGAGGATCTGGGTCCAGCGCCCGCCCGCGGCGGTCAGCCCATCGGCCCGGCGCCCGCGGAGAGGTCCTCGAACGGGCGGAGGCCCGCGGCGCCGCACGCGAGCCGGGCGACCACGCGACCGAAGCCGCCTCCCCTGCCGCCGCGCAAGCGAGAGTCCATGAGGACGCTCACGGGCGTCGAGGCGCCGGCAGACGCGCCGGCCAGCGGACAGAACGCGCCGATCGTCGTGCCAGCCGCGGGCGGAACGTTCGATGCGGGGGTCGCCCGCGCGATCACCCAGCTCCCCCGTTACGACGGCCCCTCGCCGGGCGACCAGGGGACGACCGAGATCCCGCGCGCGCCGAAGCTCCCCTCGGGGGCGGAGGAACCCGAGGAGACCTCCGCGGGTCAGCGCCCCGCCGCAGACGCAGGCAGCGCCGCGGGCGGCGCCGGCGCGACGACGGACGGCGATGAGCCGGCGCCGCCGAGGCGTGCGGCGGGCGCGGCCGCGCCCAGCAGCCCGGGAACAGCGCCGAGAGCCGCGGGCGGTACGACGTCGCGCGCGGAGGCGAGACCACCCCGGCCGCCGCCTCTCCCCGCCGATCGCGACGCGCCGCCGGCGGGCGCCGCACCGCAGAACGATGGGCGCGGCGGAGCGACGACCGGCGCGGATCAGGGCGCCGGCAAGCCGCTCGCGGCGACGCCACCGGCGCCGTCGAGCCCCGGCCGCGCCACGAGGCGCCTCGCGCCCGCGGGGAAGCGCTCCGTGCCGCCACCTCCAGTTCCGGTCCGGTTCCCCGCGGTCGCCGCGAAGCGGCCTGCAGGCCCGCGCGCGCCTGACGCGCCGGATCAGACGGCGGCCGGCGCAAAGGCGCTCGTCCGTCTCGGAGCGCTCCCCGCGCCGCCGCCGCGCCCCCCCGCGGACGCGCCCCGCGCCACGCCCTTGATGGCAGCGCCCCCCGCGCCATCGGCCCCGCTGGCGACGCCGACCTTGCCGCTCGCTGCGCCGACCCCGCCGGCCGAAGCTGCGCCTGTCACGGGCGCCGCCCCCACGGCGACGGCGTCGCCTGGCTCTTCGCCTGGCTCTCGCCCTGCGAGCCCAGCGACGCCCACCGACGGTCCCTCGCCCCGCAGCGCCGAGGACACGCCGGCCGCCGACGGCCACGATCCCGCGGCGAGCCGCGATCGCAGCGACGCCCCGGAGCCCTCCACCACGGTGCTGCGCCGCGAGAGCCCGGAGCTCCCCACGCCGCCCGTGCCCAGCGAGACGAAGCGCTCTCCTCTGGCCGCCGAGGCGCCGATGGGGCGCCGCGAGTACGCGACGATCCCGTCGGTCGGCGTCGGATCGAGCGCGTCGCCGGGGCACCCGGCGATGCGCTCGTGGCCGGGGCTGCCGAACCCGCAGCGCAGCGCGACGGCTGCCGACGCGCTCCAGGCCTCGGGCCAGCGCTCGGATCGGGGCTCTGTCCCCGGATCGGGCAACGGCCCGCCAGCGCTCAACCCGCGCGCGCTCGCGGCGCGACGCGGCGACGGCAACGGGCTCTCTGCAGCGGTGACCGTGCCGGTCTCGTCGCTCGTCGGCCTCTGCGGGGCGGCGCTGCTCATGAGCGTCGTCGCCTTCTTCGCGGGCCGCCGCTCCGTCACGACCGCGCGCCAGTCGCCGGTCGGGACGGCGCGCACGACGCTCGGCGCAGCGCAGGACGCCGCGCGCTCGGCGATCCCCGTCCCGCCGAAGCCTTGCTGGGTGGCGCGTCAGCCCCAGCCATGGGCGCCGCTCGTCGCGAAGAGCATCCCCTTCGAGGTCACGGCGACGAAGGGCGGCAAGCTCGTGGTGGGGTACGCGAAGAGCCCCATGGAGGCCGTTGGCCTCGAGATCGATCCCGCGACCGGGGAGCGGCGCGAGCGGTTCTCGAACCGAGAGGCCGCCGACATCGTGAGCATCTCGCCGGTCGAGGAGCGCTTCACCATTCTCACGGCGGCGCAGCAGGCCATCCGCTCTCCCGTCAGCGTGCCGGGGCCGAGGCCGTTCGTCGTCGGTCTGGCGGACGGCGCCCTGGTGGCGGCCGATGCTCCCGACGCCGCCCCCTCCACGCTCTGGCCGGTGCAGGGTGATGAGCCGCTCGAGGCGCCGCGCGCGCTCTCGGCCGGCGCCGGCGGCTACGCCGTCGCGTTCCGCCGCGAGAAGGCCGTGTGGGCAGGCTGGCTCGACGCCGAGCGGAAGCCCGTCGGCGAGCTCACCCGGGTGACCGGCTCCGGAGGCTCGCTCGGCAAGCCATCGCTCGGATGGAACGAGCGCGCGCTCGCCGTCGTCTTTGCCGATCGGCCAGCGGACGGGCGATGGGAGATCCGCGCCGGGCAGGCCGCTCCGGGGTCCATCCCCGGGTCGACCCAGGTGATCCCGCTCCCTTCCGGCGGCCCCGGGGGAGACGCCTTCGCGCCGGACATCGCGGGGCTCGGCGATGGACGCTGGCTCCTCGTGTGGACCGAGGGCCCTCCGGGGAGCCGCGCCATGCGCGCGCAGACCCTGGCCGCCAACTTCTCCCCGATCGGGGACCCGATCGCGCTCTCGCCGCCGGCCGGGAACTTCGGGCAAGGCGTGCTCGGCGTATCGTCGCGCTCGGGTTACGTGGGCGTGGTGTTCCTCTCGAAGCCTGCCGCGAGCTACGAGCTCTGGGGGGTCATCCTCCAATGTGGGTGACCAGGCCGCCGGACCGCGCGAGCCGGCTCCGCATGGCGGCGCTCGCGCTGCTGCTCGTCGCGCCGCACGCCCCCTTGCTCGCCGCGTGCACCGCGCAGGTCTCGCTGCTCGATCAGGGACAGGCCCTGCGCACGGGCAAGCAGCCCTACGACGAGTTCTTCGAGGCCACGCGGGCGCTCCGCGACGAGTCGCTGAAGGCCGAGGAGCTCTCGAACGCGGCGGCCACCGAGCTGTCGCGCGCGCTCGGGCTCGATCCGAGATCGGACGGCAAGGCGGCGCTCGAAGCGGCGCGCGCGCGCGCGGCGGAGCTCCGCGCGGCGGGCGTGCTGCTCCAGGTCGAGCTCGTGCCAGAGGCGCGGATCGTGAGCGCACGAGGCGGACGCTCGCTCGGCGCGGAGGACAGGGACACCATCGCGGCGTTCGAGGCGTCCTTGAAGAGCTCCCTCGCGATGTCGAAGCAGCTCGGCGAGCTGTCGAGCCGCGCCGCGGAGCTCGAGAAGAAGCGGGCGTCGCTCTCGGCCGCGTGGGCAGAGGCGCTCGCGGACGATCCGCAGCGCCGCGAGGTGAAGCACGAGCTCGAGGCGGCCGAGCGCGTGATCGCGGAGGCGGGCGCGTCCGCGGATCGACACGCCGGCAGGGCGTCGAAGCTCGCGCTCGATCTGGTGCTCGCCGTCGATTCGGGCGACGCTCCGGCGCGGCGGGGCGCGGCGAGCCGACCGCCGACGAGGCGACCCGCCGCGAGCGTGAAGGCGCCGCCGCGGCGCGGGAGCAGCACGGGGGCCGCCCCGAAGCCGCCGAAGCCACCGACGTCGCACGGCGAGGACGATTTCGATCCCTGACGTCGGCATGGCGCACGCCGCACGCCGCACGCCGCGCGAGCTGGTCCGCCGGACGCCTGGGCCGCCGGGGAGGAGCGGAGCCGCTTCCCCACTTGTCCGACGCGCATCGGGACGCCTATCCTCGCGCGAGCGTTCCAGGAGCGCGGCCCGCCTGAACGGCGCGGTCCTGGCCGCACATCTGCAGTTCGACGCCCCCGCGCTCCGGCCCTCCTCGCTGATGATCCGATCCCTGCCGTTCGCCTCCATCGCTCTGGGATCGGCGCTCCTCGCGCTCACGTCCGCGCCCAGGAGGGCAGCGGCGCAGGCGTCGCCGCAGTCGGAGGGCCTGGCCGTCGGCGGGTTCACGTTCCGCCCCTCGGTGGAGCTCCGGCTCCGCGGAGAGTTCCGCCGGTACCCGGTCGACACGGGCGGCGACGTCTACAGCTCGAACGCGGTGCTCGCCGAGGGCTTCGGAGGCGCGCTGCCGCCGCTCAGCGACACGGGCAACGTCGTCAAGACGCAGTGGTTCTTCGCCCAGCGCGCGCGCCTCGGGCTGACCGTCGAGCGCGGCCCCGTCACGGGCGTCGTCACGCTGCAGGACGCGCGGCTCTGGGGGAACGACGACGCGATCTTCGTCGGGCCGGGCGAGCCGGCCCTCCCGGAGACGGCGCCTTACGAGGCGTACATCGATCTGCGCACGCGCTCGGGACGCCGCGCCTTCCTCCGGCTGGGCCGGCAGCGGGTAGCGTGGGGGGACGGCCGCCTCGTCGGAGCGGACGACGAGACGCTCACCGGGCGATCGCTCGATGCGGTGCGCGCAGGGCTGCAGCTCGGCAACGTCGACCTCGAGGCGATGGCCGTGCTCCTCGCCGCGCCGGGAGGCGCTCCGCCCGAGGTGGCGGGGACGCGCAAGCCCATCGCCGCCGGGACAGGGTCCCAGCTCTACGGCCTGAACGCGATCTGGCGGCTCGCTCCCCTGCTCCACCTCGAGGCCACGGCGCTCGCGCGCATCACCCGGGAGCCGCGCCCGACCTGGCTCACGCCCGGCGACACTGTCGTCCTCGACGCGCGCGTCTCCGGCGACCGCCGGGGCTTTCGCTACGCGATCGAGGGGGCGTACGAGCTCGGTCGTGTGGCCACGTTCGCGGCCGACCGCGCTCTCGGCGCGTTCGCGGCCGCGGCGCGGGCAGAGCTCGAGACAGCGCTCCCCGCCCACCTCACCTTCAGCGCCCGCGGCGCTTACGCGACGGGCGACGATGGCGCGCTCGCGGTGGGCGAGACGCAGCGCCGCTTCGATCCGATCCTGCCCGACGCACAGAACAACCACGGCCCCATGGGGCTCTACGCGTGGTCCAACGTGATCGAGGGGGGCGGAAGCGTCCGCGCCTCACCGTTCGACCCGCTGACCGTCTCCGCCGGATACACGTTCGTCGGCCTCGCCTCTCCAGCAGGCAGGTGGGTGACAGCGCGCCTCCTCCCTGTCGGCGCCGCCAGCGACAACGAGAGCCGGACGCTGGGCCACGAGATCGACGTCTCGCTCACCTTGCAGCCGTGGGAGCCGCTGCGCCTCGCGCTCGGCTACGGCCTGTTCATCTTCGGTGACGGCGCCCAGGCGATCTTCACGAAGGCGAACCGCGCGCACGACGACGGCCGCCCGGCGGATCTGCAGCAGTGGGCGTTCCTGCAGGCAACGCTGACCGCCCCCTGAGGCGATCCCGGGAGCGCGCCGGCTGCGCGCGCCGCTTTTCTGATGAGGAAGGGAATCGAGGGGGCCCGGGGCGCCGCGCCGTCCCGCGTGGCGCCGCAGGTGCGCGGGGGGCCGCCCGAGGCATCGGGCGCCGCCCCGCGCTTCGGGATCAGGTGCTCGGGGCGGGCTTCGGGGTGCCGAAGATGCTGGCCGCGCGGCGCTTCTCCTTGGCGGCGCGATCGCGATCGCTGTAGCTCGGGATCACGACGCGCTGGCGCTGCGGCAGCTCGCGGCCCCCGACGATGGCTTCGACCTCCTCGGCGTCCAGCGTCTCGCGCTCGAGGAGCGCCGTGGCGAGCCGCTCGAGGATCTCGCGGTTGTCCGTGAGGAGCTGCCGCGCCTCGGCGTGGGCGTCGAGGATGAACCGCCGCACCTCGTCGTCGATCTGGTTGGCGATCGTCTCCGAGTAGTCGCGGCGCCGGCTCGTGAAATCGCGCCCGAGAAACACGCTCTCCTCGTCCGCGCCGTACGAGATCGGCCCGATCACGTCGCTCATGCCGAACTCGGTCACCATGCGCCGCGCGAGGTTCGACGCCTGCTTGATGTCGTTGCCCGCGCCCGTCGTGAACTGGCCGAACACGATCTCCTCCGCCACGCGGCCGCCCATCAGCACCGACAGCCGCGCCTTGGCGAAGTCGCGCGACATGCTGAGCCGGTCCTCCTTCGGCAGCTGCTGCGTGAGGCCGAGCGCCGGGCCGCGCGGGATGATCGTCACCTTGTGGACCGGATCCGAGAACTTCTCCAGGAGCTTCGCGACGAGCGCGTGCCCGGCCTCGTGGTAGGCCGTGGTCCGCTTCTCCTCGTCGCTGATGACCATGCTGCGGCGCTCGGCGCCCATCAGCACCTTGTCCTTGGCCATCTCGAAGTCGACCATCGAGACGACGTCCTTGTCCTGACGCGCCGCGAGGAGGGCCGCCTCGTTGACCAGGTTCTCGATGTCGGCGCCGACGAACCCGGGCGTTCCCCGCGCCAGGATCTCCATGTCGACGTCCGGACCGAGCGGGACCTTCTTCGTGTGGACCCGGAGGATGCCCTCGCGGCCGCGCACGTCGGGGCGGTTCACGACGATGCGCCGGTCGAAGCGGCCAGGCCGCAGGATCGCAGGGTCGAGGACGTCGGGGCGGTTCGTCGCGGCGACGATGATCACGCCCTCGTTCGACTCGAAGCCGTCCATCTCGACGAGCAGCTGGTTCAACGTCTGCTCGCGCTCGTCATGACCGCCGCCGAGCCCCGCGCCGCGGTGGCGGCCGACCGCGTCGATCTCATCGATGAAGATGATGCACGGCGCGTGCTTCTTGCCCTGCTCGAACAGGTCGCGCACCCGGCTCGCGCCGACGCCGACGAACATCTCGACGAAATCCGACCCGGAGATCGAGAAGAACGGCACGCCCGCCTCGCCGGCGATCGCGCGCGCGAGCAGCGTCTTGCCCGTCCCGGGGGGGCCCATCATCAGCACGCCCTTCGGGATCCGGCCGCCGAGCTTCTGGAACTTCTTCGGGTCCTTGAGGAACGCGATGATCTCCTCGAGCTCGTCCTTCGCCTCGTCGATGCCCGCGACGTCGGCGAACGTCACCTTGTTCTGCGCCTCGCTGAGCAGCCGGGCGCGCGACTTGCCGAAGCTCATCGCCTTGCCGCCGCCGGCCTGGAGCTGGCGCATGAACAGATAGAACATCACGAGCAGGAAGACCGTCGGCAGGAGGTACATGATCGCCCCCGGCCAGAACGGCGACGTGTCCTCCTTCTCGAAGAACACCGCGACCTTGTTGTCGACGATCGTCTTCGTGATCTCGTCGGCGTTGTCAGGCCCGATCGTGACCTTCTTCGTCTTCGTCCCGCTCTTCGGGTCCTTGACCCAGAAGGTGTACTCGCGGTCCTTGATCGTGACCGACTCGACGTGCGGATCCTTGTCCTTGGCCTCGACCTGGACCTGGGCCATGAACTCGCTGAACGCGACTTGTGTGGCGGGCCGGGAATCCGGGCTCAAGAAACGCCAGATCGCCAAGAACATCATGATCAGCAGAACCCAGAGCAGCAGCGTCTTGTGCGATTGCTTCACGAGGACCCTCTAAGCTCGCGCGGCGAGCCGGCGTGTACTGAAATTGTACGCGTGTTCCAGTCAGCATGCCACCCGTCAGCTCGGTCGTCGACCGCGGCTCTCCACCGTGGTGACACAGCGAAAAAAGGGACTCGACAGGGGCCGCGGGTGGGGTGCATGCGGTCAGGTCCCGCGACGCGCAGACCCGTCCTCGATAAGCACGCTGGACTCCTCTGGAAAGCCCACGGCGATCTCTTCGCCGCCGCGAACCCGGACGCGCAGCGGCCGCCCCAGCTTGCGAGCCCGCTCGATCGCGAATCGCTGCGCCCGACCGAGCGGAATCGACAGCGGAATCGACAGCGGAATCGACAGCGGCTCGCTGCCGTCGAGGACGTCTGGATCGCCGCCAGGCGGCCGCTCTCGCCCGGCGACGAGCATGTCCGAGAGCGCGCAGAGGTGCTCGACGATCGCCGGTGACAGGTCCTCGAGGAGCGGGAGGAGCTCGCGGCGGACGCGGACGCGGGTGAAACGGGGATCCCGGTTGCTGGGATCCTCGGCGAACGCCAGGCGATGTCGGCCGAGGTGGGCCAGGACGTCGGCGCGGCGGGCCTGGAGCAAGGGGCGGATGAGCTCGATGTTCGCCGCCGAGCCCGGCTCCGCGCCGCCGCGCGCCGCGCCGGCGACGTCGGACGGGAGCGGGGCGCGCGGCGGCAGGACGGCGAGCCCACGCGGCCCCGCGCCCCGCAGCAGGCGCAAGAGCACCGTCTCGGCCCGGTCGTCCGCGGTGTGGCCGGTCGCGATCGCGCGGGCGCCGTGGGCCGCCGCGGCGGCCGCCAGCGCGGCGAACCGGGCGGCGCGCGCCCTGGCCTGGAGGTTCGCGCCGGGCGCCACGTCCACGCGGGTCTCGGCGTAAGGGACCCCGAGCTGCCCGGACAGGTCGCGCACGATCGCGAGCTCGGCCGCGGCCGCGGCGCGGAGGCCGTGGTCGACGCCGTGCGCGACCACCTCGTGGCCGATCCGCCGCCGGAGCAGCGAAAGGACGTGCAGCAGGGCGGTCGAGTCGGGGCCTCCGGAGCAGGCGCAGAGCACGACGTCGCCGCGAGCGAGCAGCCGCTCGTCCCGGATCAGCCGCTCGGCGAGGCGGATCAGCGACGGGGGATGCGACCGGCCCCGCCTGGGCGGCGGGGGAGGTCCAGCAGGAGGGCTCATCGCAGCTCGAACGCTTTGCAGAAGATGATCTCGTCGCGATCCTCGAGCGATGTGCTCAGGTGCGGCGCGACCGGGTAGCCAAGCGAGCAACGAGGCCCGCGGCCAGGCGGCCCGGCGCCCCGGTCGTCGGGATCGGGGACCACCGGCTCGAACGAGGCGCAATCGGGGCAGGCGAACACGAGACGATAGCGCCGCGCCTCGTCGCGGAGCCGATCGTCGAGGTGGTGAATCATCCCTGGCAGCGTAGCGCAAGCCGCCGGGCGACGGCGCCGCGCGGCAGCGCGCGGCCCTCCGGCCGAGCTCGGCGGAGCAGCGCTCGGCGCGGCGAGCAAGCCGGCATGCCCGCGCGGATCAGCGCGCGGATCTGCGGGCGCGGGAGAGCCGCACGATCGACTCGATATGGCTCGTCTGGGGAAAGAGCTCGACCGCCTCGATGTCCGTGATCTCGAAGCCCCCGCGGAGGATCCCGCCGAGATCGCGCGCGAGGGTGGCCGGATCGCAGGAGACGTAGACGACCACGCGCGCGCTCGAGGCGGCGATCGCGCGCGCCGCGCCGGGAGCCCCGCTGCGCGGCGGATCCAGCACCACGACGTCGGTGCGCGCCGGGATCGGGCACTGATCGGCGTCCGCCTCGATCGCCTTGCCGGCGAGGCCCCGAGCGGCGAGGTTCTGCCGCAGGCAAGCGACCGCTGCGGACGAGAGCTCGACGGCCGTGAAGGACGCGGGCCCCGGGGGGTCGGAGGTCGCGCCGGAAGCCGCGGCCCCGGCGGGCTCGGCGGCCGGGGAGGGTCGCTGCGCGCCGCGCGCGAGCAGCACGGAGAGCGTCCCGCTCCCGGCGAACAGCTCCAGGACGTGCGGCGGGCGGGTGGAGTCGAGGTGGGCGAGCTCGGCGGCGCGGCGGGCGAGGACGGCTGCCCCCTCCTCGGACGGCTGCCCGAAGCCGCCCGGCGCGAGGAACAGCGGCAGGCCGTCCGCTCCCAGGATCGCGGGCCGCGGATCGCCGAACGACGCGGCCTCGCGCGCGCCGTCGAGCGTGACGCGGGCGCCGGCCCACCCGCCGCGCGCCGTGCGCTCGTCCAGCCGCTGCCACACGGCCGGCGGCAGCTGGCCACGCCACAGGACCTCGACCACCGGGCGGCTCGAGGCGCCCAGCGAGATCAGGACATCGCCCTCCCCCACGGCCCCATGGAGGACGCCGGGCAGCTCGCCGGCGAGCGGCGCGATCGCGTCGACGAGCACCACGCAGCGATCGACCGCCGCCACGGCGTGCGTCCTCGGCGCGCGATACCCCACGCGCACCTCGCCGCGCTCCGCGCGCGCGAACAACCTCGCCCGCGACCGGTAGCCGAGCGGAAGGGGGGCCGGATGGACGCGGATCGGCGGCAGATCGGCCTCGGCAAGCGACGTCGCCCGCGCGATGGCTTGCCGGACGATCTGCTCGTGCGCGGCCTGCTGCGCCTCGATACGGACGTGCATCCAGTCGCAGCCGCCGCAGGCGTCAGCGAAGCGGCACGGCGGAGGGACGCGGTCGGCGCTCGGCTCGACGACACCGAGGAGCCTGCCCCTCGCCGGGCGCGCGCTCCTGTCGAGCTCGACCTCGACGAGATCACCCGGCGCGGTCCCAGGTACGAAGACGACCTCGCCCGCGAGCCGACCGACCCCCGCGCCTCCGGCGGCCAGCGCCTCGATACGCAGCTGAGCTCGCTCGCCGGGGCGGTGCCGCGCCCTGGCACCGTTCGAGCGGCGGTGGACAGACTTCATCCCGTCATCGTAAGGCGCTGCAGGCGGATCGGGCCGGGGTGGACGACGGACGCTCGGTCGCGGACAGCGAGGCCGCGCGCGCCCCCGTCCCCCGAGGAGCCCCCCGGCACGCAGGAGCTCGACTGGCCCGTGGTTGTCGCGTCCGTCGAGGCGGGCGACGCAGGGACAGCGTCCACGCCCCTGGAAGGCGAGGACTGCGCGGCGCTCGTCTTCATGTAGATCAGCGCGCCGATCCCGAGCACGCACAGCACGGTGAGGGTGATGACCGCGACGAGCACGAGCGTGTTCCTGCCGTTCCCCTTGGACGCCGCGTCCTGCGTGGCGGCCCAGATGGCCGCCGGATCCGGGCGCGGCAGGGAGAGCGCCGTCTCGATCTGCGACTGTGGAGGCTGCGCTGTCGCCGCGGACGCGAACAGCTGGGCCTGCCCCACGGTCATCGGCGGCGGCGCCGCCTGCACCGGCGAGCCGACAGCGGGCGCATGGGCCGGGGCATGGCCCTGGCCATTGAAGGGGAGCGCGTACGGGACCGCAGCGTGCGCCGGCGACGGCGCGGCGACGGCAGGGGTCCTGGTCATCCGGGCGTGACGCGCAGGCTCGCTCGCGCTCTGCAGAACCGGCGGTGGATCCTGCGACGGGAGCGCGAGCGTTGACGCGAGCGGGTTGCCCAGATCGCTGTCGAGGAGGCCTCCCTTGGGGAGGGGCGCGAGCTCGCCCGTGTCGAAGTCGCGCGGAGGGTACGGGATCGAGGAGAGCGGAGGCGGAGCAGGGTCGTGGCCGCCGGGCACGCGCGGTGGGCTCGGGTAGGCCGGCGAAACGCCGGGGCGCGCCGCCGGCATGCCAGGGCGCACCGTGGCAATGCCGGACTGGACGCCGGCCTGGCGAAGCTGCGCTGGCGCCGGCTCGGGCACCATGCCTGCCGCCGGGCGCACCATCGGGCGCTCCCCGTGAGGAAGGGAGCGCACCGGCTCGGCTTGCTCGCGCGTCGCGACCGTCGTCGGGACATCCTCATCGTCATCCATCAGCGATGAGGCGACCATCTGCCTGTCGTCTGCGTCCCTCGGCTGCGGGCGCCCGACCGGCGCGATCCCGCTCGCCGGCGGAGCGTTGTGCCGCAGGATCTGCGGCGGCGTGAGGCGCTGCTGCGGCTCGGGCTCTCGACCGCGGCCGCGCAGCCCGACGCTGTCCGTGGCCGTCGTCGAGCTGCGCGCGCGCACCTGCTCGACGTTGATGGTGGACGTCACCTCGGCGGCCCACGCGAGGTGCGCCTCGCGCTTCTGGATGCGATCGACGAACACCTGCTGCACGAACTGCGCGACCTCTTCGGAGCCAACGAAGACCCCGCTCCTCATCAGGAAATTCTGCAGGGCTCGCGAGAACTCACGCGCGGTCTGGAAGCGGTCTTGCTTGTGCTTGGCGAGCGCCTTCATGACCACGCTCTCCAGCTCGATCGGATAGTCGTGCACGATCGTGGACGGCGGCGGGACCACGCAGGCCTGCACCTTCTCGAGCGTGTCGAGATCCGTATCCATCCGGAAGAGGCGCTGGTTCGTCGTGAGCTCCCAGAGGACGACCCCGAGCGCGAACACGTCGGTCGTGCGATCGATCTCGTTGCCGCGCACCTGCTCGGGAGACATGTAGGCCAACTTGCCTTTCAGCGTTCCCGCGCGGGTGGACGACAGCCTGTCGGCCACCTTGGCGATCCCGAAATCCACGACCTTGGTGTAGCCGTCGTAGGTGAGGAACAGGTTGTGCGGCGTGACATCTCGGTGCACCAGGCCGAGCAGCTGGCCGTTCTTTCCGCGCAGCTCGTGAGCGGCGTGAAGCCCCTCTGCGGCATCGGAGCAGATGCGCGCAGCGAGCTCGGGCGAGATGCGCAGCCGGCGCTCCTCCGCGCGGCGCATCACCTCCCGGAGCGGCTCGCCGTGGAGGTACTCCATGGCGATCCAGTAGGTGTTGTCGTCCTTCCCGAGATCGAAGACCTGCGCGACGTTGGCGTGGTTGATGCCAGCCGCGATGCGCGCCTCATCCAGGAACATGTCGACGAACTGATCGTCCTCGACCAGATGAGGGTGGATCCGCTTGATCGCGACCCACTTTTGGAAGCCGCCCGGGCCATCCATGCGAGCCAGGTGAACGCTCGCCATTCCGCCCACCCCGATCTCGTCGACCACACGGTAACGGCCCAGGAAGTAGGTCCCCTGCTGCTTCTCGGACTCCTTCGCGCGCGCTTCGAGCGATGAATGGGTCGACCCGGGGCTTGGAGGTCCGCCCATTCGCGATGCGGGTCGAGGCGGGGGTTGGGGCATGAGCGGTCACTACTTTACCGCGAGTTCGCGGCGCTTTGCCATGTCGTCTCGGCCAGGACACCTTCCAGATGGTCAGCTTCAATCCACCGGAGCGCTGAAGGCGCCTGTCCCGACAGGTAGGACACCACCTGAAACCCAGGACGGAGTCGTGACGGGCTCAGGGGAACGGTTGCCCAGGTTGACCCCGCTCGAAGTAGAAGCGGAACCCCCCGGTGACCCGCGAGAGGAGCTCCCGAGGGATGGCGTCGGCCGGATTACCGAGCCCTGCGTCGCGCGGATCGCCGACCCAGACGTCGAACGTCGCGTCCGTGTACTTGTCGACCGCGTCCGTCTCGTTGGGATCGCCGCTGAACAGCGCCTGGAACTTGATGGTCCCATCGACGGCGTAGAGCACGATGTTCTGGTTGTGGCAGGACCGCTGGAGGTAAAGCGCCATGTGCACGAGCGGCGCGAGCCCCTCCGGCTTCGGCGTCGGTGGAGGCGAGCCCGGCAGCTCGACGCCGGGCGGGAGCCCGACGCTCAGGTCGACGTCGAGCTTGTTCACGGTCCCGTCCCCGCGGATGAGGTCGACGTCATCGATCAGGACCGCGAGCCCGTCCGAGATCTCCTGCAGGTCGCTCCCCCGCTGCACCCGGACCTGCAAGGTGGAGCGGTAGGGGACCGCAGCGAAGAAGTCCGGGTTCATGTCGTAGCTGTCGTCCCAGCAGCCGGCCGCGCGCAGCCGTTCGCTGACGACCTCGCCTTCCCCCTGCCCGAGCGAGCACCCGAGCGAGAGCGCGCAGGCGAGGGGCGCGAGCGCACGGATCGTCATGACGCCGCCTGCGAGCGAAGGGCCGCCTTGATGCGACCTCCCCCGAGGACGCGATCGCCCCGGTAGACCACGGCCATCTGCCCGGGGGAGACCGACCGCACCGGGCTCGCGAACCGCGCAACGAAGCTCTCCGCGCCCGTCGCGGGATCGCGGCGCCGCTCGATGATGCCAGGCGCCGCCTCGTGCCGCGCGCGCACCCGCACCTCGGCCTCCAGGGGGAAGACCGCGTCGTCGCACCACACAGCGTCGGCGATCTCGGCGCCCGCGGCGTACAGATCGCCCTCGTCGCCGAGGTGCACAGCGCCGGACGCGGCGTCGAGGCCCACGACGAACGCGGGCCGGCCGAGCGAGACGCCGATGCCCTTGCGCTGGCCCACCGTGAAGCCGTGCACCCCGCCGTGCGACCCGACCACGCGGCCGTCCCGATCGACGATGGGGCCGGGCCGGAGCCTGTCCGCGGCGCGGTCGGCCACGAACGGCGCGTAACGGCCGGAGGGGATGAAGCAGAGCTCCTGGCTCTCCCCCTTCTCGGCGCCCGGGAGCCCGCGGGCGATCGCCTCGGCGCGCACCTCGTCCTTGGTCGAGTCGCCGAGCGGGAAGAGGAGCCGCGACAGCTCGTCCGACCGGAGCATGTGCAGGAAATAGCTCTGATCCTTGTGCCGATCGCGGCCGCGGTAGAGGCGAGCGCCGCCCTCCTCCTGGACGACCCGCGCATAGTGGCCCGTCGCGACCCACGAGACGCCCAGCCGCTCCGCCAGCGGGAACAGCTCCCGGAGCTTGACGGAGCGGTTGCAGGCCACGCACGGGCTCGGCGTCTCGCCCGCGAGGTAGGCGTCGACGAAGGGGTCGACGACGTGCTCGCGGAACAGGGCGCGGCGGTCGAACGTGTAGTGCGGGATCCCGAGGTGGTCGGCGACCCGGCGGGCGTCGTGCTGATCCTCGGGCGCGCAGCAGCGGCTCTTGACGCTGCCGTCGTCGGGGTAGTCCCAGAGGTGCAGCGTCACGCCGACGACCTCGTATCCAGCGTCGCAGAGGCGCGCCGCCGCGACGGACGAGTCGACTCCGCCGCTCATCGCGATGAAGACGCGAGCCCCCGACGAGGCCCGCTCGCCAGGCCGCGCCGTACCGTCGGCCTCTCGGACCAGAGTTGCCATTTCCGTTCTTATAGCGTGGATTCCTCGCCGCGGCCGGACGCCGCGGGCGAACCCGCACGGGATGCCGCGGCGAGCTCGCGCGGGATGCCGCGGCGAGGGCTCGCGCGACGCGCCGGGACGGCGGCGCGCCGGCGAATGAATGATCAGGCTGGCTCTCCGCCATTCACCCTTGGCCACCCCCGCAGGGCGCGTGTACCGTCTGCCAGATGCCGAGCGGGGTCGTGCTCGTGATCGAGGACGAGGAGTACATCGCGGACCTGCTCGCCACCGCGATCCGGGAGGCAGGTTACGAGGTCATCTTCTGCTCCACCGCGGAGGCCGGGCTCTCCACCGCCTGCACCCTGGAGCCCGAGTGCATCGTCTGCGACATCGGGCTGCCCGACCACGACGGCTACTGGGTCGCGCGCAACGTGCGCACCCAGCCGTCCCGGGTATCGGTCACCCCCTTCCTGTTCCTCTCCGCGCTCGACGACCAGGAGGCCCGCCTCGAAGGGTTCCACGTGGGCGCCGACGTCTACATGACCAAGCCGTTCCGGGTCGACGAGGTCGTCGCGCAGATCGGGGCGCTCGTGCAGATGGCGTCGCGCCTGCGCCAGCGGCGGGACAGCCTCATGTCCATCCCGGCCTCCGTCGATCAGACCGCGATCGAGGGCGATCTCAGCCAGATGTCCATCGCGACCGTCCTCACGGTGCTCGAGATGGAGCGGCGGTCGGGCGTGTTCGAGGTGAGCAGCAAGAAACGTCGGGCTCAGCTGGACATCGCCGAAGGGTGCATCGTCGAGGGGACTGTGGGAGGCACGCGCGCATCGGCGCTCGCCGCGCTCCGCACCATGCTCAGCTGGAAGGTCGGACGGTTCGCGTTCGTGCCAGGCGTCCGCCCCCTGCCCGCGGAGCGGACCTCCATCGCTGCGTACCTGCTCGAGGCGACCCGGCTCGAGGACGAGAGCGCCCGCGTCGAGCTGCCGCTCCCGCCATCGCGACGCCGTCCGGAGCCCCGGAGCGCGACGACGGCGCTCGGCGGGCCGTCATCCATCCTGGACGACGTCGCGCCGCCGTCGTCGCGCGTCGTGTCCGAGGAGCGCCTGCGCCGCGGGCCCACCCCTGCGCCGCCGAAGGGCTCCGACCCCGGCCTGGCGATCTCCGATGGGCCGCCGTCGCTCGAGCTGAACTTCGAGTTCGATCTGGCGACCCCGGCGGCGCCGCCGACGCTGCCCTCGCTGGCCCGCAGGACGGCGAGGCCGTCGAGCCAGCGCGGCAGGCGCGTGGAGGAGAGCGAGCCTCCGACGCTCCCGCGAAGCGGGAGCCGAACGCCGTCCTCGCCAGGCCGCGAGCGGCAGAGCGCCGTGGACACGGGCGAGCTCTCCCGCGGGACCCTCGCTCCCCCGGAGACCCAGCCGGCAAGCGACGAAGGCCCGCCGCGCGCGACCCCGATCCCACCGAGACCGGCGCCGGCCAGGCCTCCCCGCCCCGACACAAAGAAGCGCTGACGGCGGGCAACGGGTACAAGAAGAAGAAGCGGAAGCGCCGATCTAGAGCGTTGGCTGCTGCTCCACCTCGCCCGGATCGTGATCGCGCAAGTAGCTCAGGTTGACCGCGTTCACGACGGCGTGCGCCAGGACCGGCCCGACGAGCGACCCGGTCGCCGCGAAGATGGCGCCGAGCCCCGCGCCCACGCCCACCGCCCAGCCGATCCACACCCAGCGGCTGGGGCCGCGCATCTGGTGCATCAGACCGAAGAGGATCGCGCTCAGCAGCACGCCGAGGAGCGGCGTCAGCAGCCCGCGGAAGAGCAGCTCCTCCCCCAGGCTCGAGAGGCCCGCGAGGAGCAGGATCTGGCCGAGCGAGAAGTCGCGCGCGACCGGGCGGAGCTCCGCGTGCAGGCGCCGGGCCCAGCTGAACCGGGCCACGGCGACGCGCGTCGTCACGATGACGCCGGCCGCCAGCGTGAGTCCGAGCGCGGCGCTCGTCAGCAGCGCGGCCAGCGGCGGCAGCGCGAGCCACGGGCTCGGGTGGATCCACGGCCATCCATCCCGCAGCACCAGGCCCAGCGAGACCGCCAGCGCCGCGAGGATGAGATAGCCGGACGCCGCCTGCACCGTCGCGTCGGTTCGACCGGTCCGCGCCCATCGCGACGCCATGTCCCATCATGGCACGCCGAAAGAAGCCGGTGAAGCCGCGCGCGCCGTCAGGACCCCTGGCCGAGCGCCGGCAACCGGAGTACGTCGACGCCCATGCACGCGACCGTGGTCATCTTCCCGGGATCCGACGCGGATGCCGAAATGATCCAACCGCTCCGCGACGTGCTCCAGGTCCGCACGCCGATCGCCCACGCCGACGGGAGGTACCAGGCTGATCCGGAGACGCTCCGCAAGCTCGTCGATGAGCGCGCCATCGCGCTGCAGTACTGCGACCGGGAGGGGCTGGTCGGCGGCGACGCGAACCCCAACGGATCGGCGATGGACATCGCCGGCATCTACGGCGGGCCCCGGCGGAACGTGCTCGGGCTGATGCCGCACCCCGAACGGATGAGCGAGCCCTTCCAGGGCCACGGCAGCGCGGATGGGCGCGCCCTGTTCGACGCCGTGCTGCGCAGCGTGGGCGGCGCCCGCTCGGCCCCATCCGCGAGCGCGCCGTGAGCGACGCGTCGCCCGGCGCCGCCCGCTGCCGCGTGTGCGACGCGGCGCTCGCGCCGGAGGGCGATCGCTGCCCGCAGTGCGGCGCGGCCGCGCGCGCCGAGGCCTGCCCGCACTGCGGCGGCGTGACCGGCGTCTCGGCGCACCCCGAGCTGCGCTTCGCGTGCGACGCCTGCGGCGGCCCGCGCGTCCCCGTCGCCGACGACCGCGTCGAGCGATCCGGCCGCGAGGTGCCGCTGCTCCAGAAGGCGCGCGTGGCGGCCTCGGCGCGCTCGGTCTGGCGCGCCGCGGGCGTCGCGGCCAGCGCGCTGCTCGGCTTCGAGCTGTTCCTGTTCGCCGTGCTGCTGCTCGTCCTCAACGCGAGCGTCGGGCTCTTCACCGCCGGCCTCCTCACCATGGCGCCCGTCGGCGCCTTCGCCCTCTGGGCGCTCCGGCGGGCGAAGTCGCGGAGCCGCGACATCGCGCCCGCGCTCGACGCCGCCTGGGTCTCCGTCGCCTCCGACGTCGCCCGCCAGGCCGAGGGCCCGCTCACCGCCGGCGGGCTCGCCTCGACCCTCCGCATCGCCGAGTCCCAGGCCGAGGAGCTCCTCGCCCTGCTGGAGGTCAACGACGTCGTGCGCGGCGCGGTGAGCCCCGCGGGCGAGTTCGGCTATGCGCCGAAGCTGCGCGTCGGCGCGGCGCGCGGCGAAGACCAGGGCGAGGCCGGGGCCGAGAGCGCGGCGCACGCCCTCGCCGCCGAAGAGGAAGCCTTCGCTGCCGAGCCCCTGACGCAACGGACCGCCCATGTCGACCCCGCGAAGCGCTGATCCCAAGCCGAAGCCGAGCCCGCCGCAGCAGAAGGCCCGCGCGGGCCGGCCCGCGCCCCAGGAGCGCCGCGCCCTGACCCACATCGGCGGCGCGACGGTGCTCGAGGGCGACCCCGAGAGCGCCGCGAAGCTCGCCCACGCGCTCGACGTGGCCAGCTCGAGCACGGCGGAGGAAGCGGCGCGCGCGCACGTGCACGGGTTCCACAGCTACCCGGCCCGGATGCACCCGGACACCGCACGCCGGCTGATCGAGGGCCTCTCGAGGCCGGGAGAGCGGGTGCTCGACCCCTTCTGCGGCAGCGGCACCGTCCTCGTCGAGGCCCGGCTCGCGGGCCGGGCGGCGATCGGCGTCGACGCGAACCCGCTGGCCGTGCGCCTCGCCCGCCTCAAGGTGCAGGGCAGCACCCCCGGCGAGCGCGAGCGGCTCGTCGCCGCCGCCCGCGAGGTCGCGGCCGCGGCCGATGAGCGCCGCAAGGCGCGCGCAGGTCCGAGCCGCCGGTACGGCCCCGAGGACGTCGCCCTGTTCGAGCCGCACGTGCTCCTCGAGCTCGACGGGCTCCGCGTCGGCCTCGACCGCCTCGCGGGCCACGGCGCCGACGCGCTCCGCGCCGATCTCGAGCTCGTCCTCTCCGCCATCCTGACGAAGCTCAGCCGCCGCACGTCCGACACGTCGGAGCACGAGCTGCCGCGGCGGATCGCCGCCGGTTATCCGGCGCGGCTCTTCATCCGCAAGGCGGAGGAGCTCGCCCAGCGCCTCGCCGAGGTCGCGGCGCCGCTCGAAGCGAGCCCCCCCGCGCTCGTCGAGGAGGGAGACGCGCGCGTGCTCCGCGGCGTCGAGGCCGGCTCCGTCCACCTCGCGATCACGTCGCCGCCCTACCCGGGCGTGTACGACTACCTCGCCCACCACGAGGCGAGGCTGCGCTGGCTCCGGCTCCGCAGCGCTCGCTTCGAGCAGGACGAGATCGGGGCCCGCCGGCACCTCGACCCGCTCGGCCCCGAGGCCGGCCGCGCGCGCTGGCGCGACGAGCTCGGCGGCGTGCTCACCGCGCTCGCGCGCGTCCTCCGGAGCGGCGCGCCGCTCGTGCTGCTCATCGCCGACAGCGTGGTCGCCGGCGCGCCGGTCTACGCGGTCGACGTGGTCAGGGCCGCCGCGTCCGGCGCGCGCTTCGCGGTCCGCGCGGTCGCGTCGCAGCCGCGCCCCCACTTCCACCGCCCCACGGCGCGCGCCTTCCAGCGCCGCCCGCGCCACGAGCACGCCATCCTGCTGATCCGCGCATGACCCGCCGAGCTCCCCGCGGCGCAGGCGCATGGCAGGCCGCGCCGCCGCGCATGAGCCACCGAAAATTGCCCCGCGGCGCGGGCTCATGGCAGGGTGCACCGGCGTCGGGCAGCGCGCGAGGCGGCCAGCAACGGCCTCCTGCAGCGCCCCGGCGCGCGCGACGATGGCGAGAGCTCACCTGGCACTTCTTCTTCTCTGGGGCACCTTCGCCCTCGGCTGCGGCAAGGCGGGCGGCGATCCGGGGAAGGCCGACCTCGACAGCACGGGGGTCGACGCCTGCGACAGCTACCTGGCCACGATGACCACCTGCGCCAGCAAGCTGCCCGCGGAGAGCAGGAAGAGCCACGAGGCCGCGATCCGGATCGCGCGCGACGTGCTCGAGGCCCGGGCGGACGCCGACGACGACGCGCTGGAGGGCGACGCGAGGGCGGAGGCGCGCGTCGCGCTCGCGGCCGCCTGCAAGCAGATGAGCGACGCGGTCCTGGACCGCGAGGCGTGCGGCCGCTGAGCGCCCGGGCGAGCGTTCACGCTGCGAGGCACGCGCGGCCGCCCGCCGCGCTTCATGCGAAGGCGGGCACCTCCGCCGGATAGTGCTGCCGGAGGAACGAGGCCCACGGCGGCCGCCGCTCCGCGTGGAACACGTCGCCCGCGAGCATGCTGGTGATGAGCTTGCGCATCGTGGGCCGCTGGTTCGGCTCGAACAGCGTCTCCCGGAACTGGCCTTTGTAAAAGCCCTGAACAACCCCCAGGAAGAGATCGACGGCGTAGCGGATCTCCGCCTCGTAGGCCGCGAACGCGGCGCGCGAGGTGTCCCCGGCGTCGAGCGCGCGGTCGATCGCCGTGGCGGCCAGATCGGCGCCCTTGATGGCGAGGTGCGCGCCCGTCGAGAAGAGCGGGTCGAGGAACCCGCCCGCGTCGCCCACGAAGAGCCATCCATCTCCGGCGAGCTGGTCGATCCGGTACGAGAAATCGGCGAGCGCCCCCACCGGCCTGACGCGCCGCGCGCTCGCGAGGAACTCCCGCGCCCAGCCGCTCTGCGCGACGGTGCGATCGAAGAGCTCGTCGAGCCGCTCCCCCTTCGCCCGGCTCCGGATCCAGCTCGACGACACCACCGCGCCGACGCTCGTCACCTCGCCGCGGAACGGGATGAACCAGAACCACCCGTGCTCGAAGAGGACGATCTGGATGTCGCCCTGGTGGATCCCCTCCTCGCGGGGCACGCCCTCGTAGTGGGTGAACAGCGCGGTCTTGTCGAGCTCGGCCAGCTGCGCCTTCCGCCGCATCCTCGACGCGAGCAGCGTGTCCCGCCCCGTCGCGTCCACGATCACCGGCGCCCGGAGCTCGACGGCGTCGCTCGAGCCGGCGCGCGCGGCCGCGGCCTCCTCCGGCCCGGCGCCGTCGGGTCGAGCGCTGGGCCGCGCGCGCACCCCGACGGCGCGGGGGCCCTCGAACACCACCTCGACGGCCTCCCATGACTCGCGCACCTCCGCCCCGAGCTCCGCGGCGTGGCGGAGCAGCAGCTGGTCGAACGCGTCGCGCTGCACCTGGTAGGCGAACTCGAACCTCGGATCGAACGCGTCGGCGAAGCTGTAGCGCCGCGTCCGCCCGGTCGACGAGCACAGGAACCGGGCGCCGTATTTGCGGAGGAAGCGCGCGTCCAGCTCCGCGTCCAGCCCGAGCCGCTCGAAGACCTCGCGGGACAGCGGCAGCAGCGACTCGCCGATGTGAAAGCGAGGGAACCTCTCGCGCTCGAGCACGAGGGCCCGGCGGCCGAGGCGGGCCAGCGATGCGGCGAGCGTCGACCCACCCGGCCCTCCGCCGAGGATGATTGCGTCCCAGCGATCCGTCATCGCTCGTCGTATAGTGCGTGCCGACGCCCGAGAAAATGCGCTCTCGGCGTCGCGCGCCGGGCAGGGAGGAGGGATCGGCGGTGCCCACGGTCGTGTTCGAGGACGGCGCGCTCGGCCCCGCCGTCACCGCGGAGGCGGGAGCCGGCAGGCTCATCGATGTCTGCGACGACGCGCGCGCTCCGATCGTGTTCTCGTGCCGCGACGCGCGCTGCGCCACGTGCCGCGTCGAGGTCGTCGAAGGCGAGCAGCTCCTCGAGCCGCCCGCGCGCGGCGAGCGTGATCTGCTCGAGCGCCTCGGCGCCCCGCCGCGGCTCCGGCTCGCGTGCCAGGCGGTGCTCCGCGCGGGCCCCGGGCTGGTCCGCTTGCGCGGGGTCGTCGGCCGCGAGGGCTGAGCGGCAGGGAGCCCGCGGCGAGCATCGCGCGCGCCCGCCATCGGGCACCGCCGCAGCGCGCACGTCCCCACGCGGCGGAGCGCGCTCCGTCGCCCTCGCGATCGTCTGCTCCGGTCGTGCCCTGCCATTGGCGGCACAGGCGAACGGTGTTAAGGCAGGCCCCGTTCTGAGGCCCGGCTCCTCGGGGAGGAGAGCGAGATCAGGCGCACCCCGGAGCTGCCCGCGCGCGGTGACGACGGGACGCCGCTCGCCTGGGACGCGCACCGCGGCACCTGCAGCCGCGGTCGCCCGTCGGGCGGAGATGGCAACACCGCGCGGAGGAGTGGACGAGACGTGACCAAAGCCAGGAAGCTGCGCGAACTCATGGCCCGCCCCGGGCCGATCGTCATCATCGGCGCGCACAACGGGCTCTCTGCAAAGATCGGCGAAGAGGCAGGGTTCGACGGGCTCTGGGCTTCCGGCTTCGAGATCTCCGCGAGCTACGCGGTGCCGGACGCGAACATCCTCACGATGGCGGAGAACCTCCAGGCCGCCAAGATGATGAACAACACGTCGCTCCCGGTCGTCGCGGACTGCGACAACGGCTACGGCAACGCCGTCAACGTCGTCCGCTGCGTCGAGGAGTACGAGGCGGCGGGCATCGCGGCGATCTGCATGGAAGACAACATCTTCCCGAAGCGCTGCAGCTTCTACGCCGGCGTGAAGCGCGAGCTCGCGGACGTCGAGGAGCACGCGCTCAAGGTCCGCGCGGCGAAGGCGACGCAGAAGGATCGCGACTTCGTGGTCATCGCGCGGACCGAGGCGCTCATCGCCGGCTGGGGGATGGAGGAGGCGCTCCGCCGCGGCCGCGCCTACGCGGACGCGGGCGCCGACATGGTCCTCATCCACTCGAAGAGCAAGGACCCGGACGAGGTGCTCTCCTTCGCCCGCGCGTGGGACCGCCCGAACACGCCGCTCGTCTGCGTGCCGACGATCTACCGCACGACGAGCGTCGACACGCTGCACAAGGCCGGCTTCAAGCTGATCATCTTCGCGAACCACGCGATCCGCTCGTCGATCAAGGCGATGACGGAGACGCTCCAGACGCTGAAGCGCGAGATGTACACCGGCAGCGTCGACGACAAGGTCGTGCCGCTCGAGCGCGTCTACCAGCTCGTGGGCGTCGACAAGATGAAGCAGGAGGAGTCGAGCTTCCTGCCCTCCGGCAGCCCGGGCGTCACCGCCGTCATCCTCGCCGCCGGCCAGAGCCAGGGGCTCCTGCCGCTCACGGAGGAGCTGCCGAAGCCGATGCTCGACCTGAAGGGCAAGAGCATCCTCGAGCGGCAGATCGACGTGCTCAACGCGTGCGGCGTCAAGGACGTCGCCGTCGTGCGCGGGTACAAGAAGGAGGCGATCAAGGTCCCGAACGCCCGCTTCTACGACAACGACGAGTACGCGACGACGAACGAGGTGGTCTCGCTCTTCCGCGCCTCCAAGGAGCTGAGCGGGCCGTTCCTCTTCCTCTACGGCGACATCGTGTTCGAGCGCGGCCACCTCGAGAAGCTCCTCAAGAGCCCGGCGGACATCTCGATCGTCATCGACCGCGCGTACGCCGAGGGCCAGCGGCCCAAGGACGCGCGCGGCGTGCCCGACCTCGTGGCCCTGAAGGACGCGCAGGAGGCCGGCTACCGCTTCGTCGGCGCCGAGGCGCCGCACCGGGTGGCCCGCGTCGGCCGCGCGATCCCGGCGGGCGAGGCGCACGGCGAGTTCGTGGGCATGGCCATGTTCACCGCGAAGGGCGCGCGCCTGCTCACCGACTGCTACCACCAGCTGCAGGAGAGCCGCGCGAAGGGCGGCTTCCACGAGGCCGAGTCGCTCCGCAACGCGACCTTCACCGACCTGCTCCAGGAGCTCATCGACCGCGGCGCGGACGTGCAGGCGATCGACGTTTACAAGGGGTGGCTCGAGATCGACACGTTCGAGGACTACCGTCGCGCCTGGGCGCTCATCAAGGAGTGATGTGATGTCCCACGGTTCAGGCAAATCGTATGCGCCCGAGTTCGTCGCCGCGCTCAAGGAGGCGGGGTTCGACTTCTTCGCGGGCGTACCCTGCTCGCTCTTGAAGGGCCTTGTCTCGCTGCTCGACGCCGACGCGGGCGCCCGTTACATCTCGGCGACCCGCGAGGACAGCGCCATCGGCATGGCGTTCGGCGCCTGGCTCGGCGGCAGGCTGCCGATGGTCCTGATGCAGAACTCCGGGCTCGGCGTCTCCGTGAACGCGCTGGCGTCGCTCAGCACGATGTACGAGGTGCCCGCGCTGCTCGTCATCTCCTGGCGCGGCGAGGGCGGCAACGACGCCCCGGAGCACATCATGATGGGCGAGATCATGCTCCCCATCCTCGATCTGATGAAGATCCAGCACCGCGTCCTCCGCGCCGCCGAGCCGATGGGGCCCCAGGTGCAGTGGGCGAAGGACGTCATGCTCTCCACCAGGCAGCCGGCGGCGCTCATCGTGCCCGCGGGGGTGCTCGAATGAACAAGCTCGAAGCGCTGAAGGTGTTCACGGCGGCGGTCGGCAAGGACGACCTCGTGGTCTGCTGCAACGGCATGATCGGCCGCGAGCTCTACACGACGCAGGACCGGCCCTCGAACTTCTACATGATCGGCTCGATGGGGCTCGGCCTGTCGATCGGCCTCGGGCTCTCGATCGCGCAGCCGCGCAAGCGGATCTTCGTGCTCGACGGCGACGGCAACGTCCTCATGGGCATGAACGCCCTCGCCAGCGTCGGCAGCGAGCGGCCGGCGAACCTCGTGCACGTCGTCCTCGACAACCGCTCCCACGCCTCGACGGGCGGGCAGCGGACGATCTCGGGCGACGTGAAGCTCGAGTCGGTCGCCAGCGCGGTCGGCTACCGCGCCACGCACCGCGCCGACTCCGTCGAGTCGTTCGAGGCGTCGCTGCGCGTCGCGCTCGTGCAGCCGGGCCCGGTCATGGTCCTCGCCCTCGTCGACGGCGGCACCGTGAAGGGCATCGGCCGCGTCGCGGAGACCCCGCAGGAGCTCGCCTCCCGCTTCGCGGCCGAGGCGCGCCGATGAGGGCGATCCTGCTCGCCGCCGGCCGCGGCCGGCGCATCGGCCGGGACGCGCCCAAGTGCCTCATCTCCATCGAGGGCAAGACGCTGCTCGAGCGCCACCTCGTGAACCTCACCGAGAGCGGCGTCACCGATCTGACGATCGTCGTCGGCTTCCGGCACGAGATGATCGAGGAGGCGCTCGCCTCGCTCCGCCCTTCGCTGAAGATCGAGCTCGTCAAGAACCCGCGGTTCACCCACGGCAGCATCGTCTCGCTCCACGTGGCGGCCGACCGGCTGTCAGGCGGCGGGCTGTGGATGGACGCCGACGTGCTGTACCCGGCCGCGCTGCTGCGGCGCCTCGTGAGCTCGCCCCACGAGAACTGCCTGCTGGTCGACGCGAGCTCGGAGGAGAGCGGCGAAGAGATGATGGTCGGCGTCCGCGCCGGCCGCGTGCTCAAGATCGCGCGCCGCGTGGGCAAGGACTGGGACATCGCGGGCGAGACCGTCGGCTTCGCCAAGGTCGGCCCGCAGGGCGGTCGCACGATGCAGCGCCTCCTCGAGGAGGAGGTCTCCGCCGGCCGCCTCGACCAGGAGTACGAGGCCGCGATGGACCGCGCTTTCCAGGAGGTACCGTTCGGTATCGAGCGCGTCGACGACCTGCCCTGGACCGAGATCGACTTCGAAGAAGACGTGGAGAAGGCCCGCCGCCTGGCGAGCTCCCTCTAGAGCGGGCGCTGAGGGGGACAGCGCGGCCCCTGGGCTCGGCGGCGCAGGGCGCCGAGCTCAGGCCACGGCCAGCTTCGCGCGGCGGGACGCGCCGCGGAGGAACCAGCCGTTCAGCCAGATGACCGCGACGATCCAGACGACCCCGCCCGTCGCGAAGAAGACCTGACCCAGCCAGAGCTGGTTCACGAGGAGCGTCAGCACCACCATCGACAGGAACGCGTCGCCGTTCGATATCGCCCAGAGCGCGCCGATGAGGCGCGTGAGCGGCGACGCCTCCTCCCGGATCAGCTGCTTTACCTGATCCGCGCTGGTCGAGGACCGGCTCCGCCGCGGGTCGAACCACTCGTGCTCGAACGCGAGGTGCCCCATGCGCCCGATGAAGACATCGAAATGGGCAAAGAACGAGGAGGAGGGGCCGAGCGCCTGGATCTTCCGGCGCAGCACGTCCGCCGTCTCGTCGGTGCCCGTCTCGAAGATCGAGCAGTACTTGAGCTTGAAGTAGTCCGCGGAGAAAGAGCGCAGCGCCCCCTGGAGCAGCGCGATCAGCAGGAGCGCGTTCGTGGACACGGTCGCGCTCCACGGGCCCTCCGGCGGCGGGTGAAGGTGAACGTGCCAGAAGATGCCGGCATAAAGAAAGACGACGCCCAGCCAGTCGGCCAGGCCGTCAATGGCGTGCCCGGCGGGGCTCACCATCCTCTTCGCCCGCGCCAGCGCGCCGTCCACGCAGTCCAGGATGGAGCGGAGCTCGAACACGAGCGCCCCGGCGATGAGGTGCCCCGGATCATCGAACGTCACCAGGTAACCGGCCAGCGCGGCGAAGAGCGGCTGAACCAGCGTCACCTGGTTCGGCGTGACCGGCGTCCTCATCAGCGCCCGCACGATCCAGCGCGCGATCGGGTACCGATAGTAGCGATTGAGCGGGTCCTCCATCCGCATCTTCCAGCCGCCGGGCACACCGCCGGACTGGGCGGCAGGTGTCGAGCTCTCGGCAGCAGCGCGCGGTTCAGACATCGGCGATCCCGGGCCGGACTCTAGGGCAGCCGCCCCCGGGGACCAACAGGATTGCGACCTCTCGATGGACATGGCGTGACAGATCGCTGCAAGCCCGCGTCCCGGCGCCACGCCGCGCTTTCCAGGGCGTATCCCGCACCTCCGGCGACCAGCCGCGTAGTCGTTTGCGCTCTTGAAGGTCCACCGAGAACCGAGCTTCGCACCTCGCGTGCGGACGCGACAGGCACACTCGTGCGCTCCCTTCCTGTAAAATCCCATTCTCTCGCCTGCGGCGCTGCGGCCTTCGACGAGCGCGCGCGTCCGCTCGGGCCGGTCTGACGTGGCGGCCGCGTCCCGCCGGGCGCTCCGGGGGGCGCCCGGCGAGAATGGCGGCGCGCCGGGGCTCCTCGGCGCTATGGTGGCGCGGTGGCAAACAGGTCCTGGAGCGCGGCGCTCCTGCTCGTGGCCGCAGGGTGCACCGCGAGCGTGGGATCCATCGGGGCTGTCCTTGGGCGAGACAACGAGTCGCTGGCGCTCTACGTGCGCGACGTGCCGCCGGGCCTCGCCGCCGAGCGAGCGGGGCTGATCCCGGGCGACGAGATCATGATGATTGATGGCGTGTATGTCCGGGATCTCTCGTCGGCGGCGGTGCGCGATCGGCTCCGCGGCGCCGTCGGGAGCGCCGTCGAGCTCACCGTCGTCCGCGGGCGCGACGTGCGGCGCGTCCGGGTCGTGCGCACCGAGCTCAGGGCGCACGAGGGGCTCAAGCCCAGAGAAGAGCAGATCCTGCCTTGAAGCGGGGCCGGTGACCGCTCATTGCGCGGCGAGCGCCACGAGCTCGGCATAGTGCTTGTTCGCGTAGAAGGAGAGCACATCGACGGCGTCGCGCACCTCGCTCGGATCGAGGTCCTGGAGGCGGTACTCGACGCTGAGAATCACGTCGCCCTCCTCGTCGGCCGAGAGCTTGGCCATGTTGATCTCGCGGTTCAGCTGGAGCAGGCGCCGCACGATCGCGTCGCCCTCCTCGAGCTCCATCGGGAGCCGCACGAACGGGATCACCGCGAAGACGACGAAGGGGGGCGAGAGCCGCACGAACAGCGGGAAGAGCCGCTCGGCCCCCTGGAAGTCGCTGCGCATGGCGTCGTTGGATATGACCTCCACAGCCCAGCCCTCGCGCTCGAGGCACGCCTTGATCTCGTCGAACGTCATGCGCGGCATCATAACCTCTGACGGCGCGGCGCACTCGGGGCGAGCGCGCCGGATCGAAGGCCCGACGCCCCCCGCTCGTCCGGTCTCGCGGGCGATCCCGCCGGGGTGGGGAGCGCGGACGCACCGGGAAGCAGGGAAGCAGGGAAGCAGGGAAGCAGGGAAGCAGGGAAGCCGAGTGAGAGTGCTGCCCAGGCAGCAGCCTGCGCGAAACCTCGGTGCGGCTCGAGCTCGAGCTCGAGCCCGAGCCCGAGCCCGAGCCCGAGCCCGAGCCCGAGCCCGACAACGACAGCCGCCGGGAACCGTCCACGCGGACAGCCCACGCGGACAGCCCACACCGACAGCCCGGAGGCAGCTCGTCCGGCCGGCGCTTTTGTCCGCGGAAGGCCGTGGCTCGCGTTGACGGTGCCCCGCGCTCGAACTATGCGTAGAGGTCCGATTTCGAGTCCGCCGAAGGAGCGATTCATGCGCCGTTACCAGTTCACATCCGAGTCCGTCACCGAAGGACACCCCGACAAGGTGTGCGACCAGATCTCCGACGCCATTCTCGACGGGATCCTCGAGAAGGATCCGACGGCCCGCGTCGCGTGCGAGACCCTGGTGAAGACGGGGATGGCCGTCGTGGCCGGCGAGATCACCACCTCGGCGTGGGTCGACATGCCGGTCGTCGTGCGCAACACCATCAAGGACATCGGCTACACCGACGCCGCGATGGGCTTCGACTACGAGACGTGCGCGGTGCTCACGGCCATCGAGAAGCAGTCGCCCGACATCTCCCGCGGCGTCACCGAGGGCGAGGGCCTCTTCAAGGAGCAGGGGGCAGGCGACCAGGGGCTCATGTTCGGTTATGCGACGGACGAGACGTCGGAGCTGATGCCCTCCCCCATCAGCTATGCCCACCGCCTCGCCCGGAAGCTCGCCGACCTCCGCAAATCCAAGAAGCTCGACTGGCTGCGCCCCGACGGCAAGACCCAGGTGACGATCGAGTACGAAGATCAGACGCCCGTGCGCGTGAGCGCCGTCGTCGTGTCGACGCAGCACGGCCCCGAGGTCAAGCACAAGACGATCGTCGACGCGGTGCGGAGCCTGATCATCGAGAAGTGCATCCCGGCCAAGCTGATGGATAAGAGCACGAAGATCTACGTGAACCCCACCGGCCGCTTCGTGGTCGGCGGCCCCTTCGGCGACGCCGGCCTCACCGGCCGCAAGATCATCGTCGACACCTACGGCGGCATGGGCCGGCACGGCGGCGGCGCCTTCAGCGGCAAGGACCCGACCAAGGTCGACCGCTCCGCCTGCTACTACGCGCGCTACGTCGCGAAGAACGTCGTCGCGTCCAAGCTCGCGGCGCGCTGCGAGGTGCAGATCGCCTACGCCATCGGCGTCGCCCAGCCGGTCGGCGTCCACGTGAACACCTTCGGCACGGGCCGCGTAGGTGAGGACGTGCTCGAGAAGTACATCATGCAGAACTTCGACATGCGGCCGAAGGCGATCATCGAGCAGCTCGATCTGCTGAAGCCCATCTACCGGAAGACGGCCGCGTACGGCCACTTCGGGCGTGACGAGTTCGCCTGGGAGAAGACGGACCGCGCGGCCAAGCTGGCCGAGGACCTGCTGCGCCCGACGCTCGCCGCCGTCCCCGCGGCCACGAACGGCGCCGGGAGCAAGAAGGAGCCGAAGCGCAAGGGCAAGAAGGAAGCGGGCGCCCAGGCCTGATCGTTCAGAGCGCTCCGCCCGCTGCGTGGGAGCGGGGCGAACCGTGGACGGCCCCTCGGAGGGGCCGAGAGCGCCGGCGCTGTGGAAGCGCCGGCGCTCTGCGTTTTGTCGCCACGCGCCACGATCCGCGCCTCCTGGAACGCTCATGGCCATGGCGCCTGGGTCGGATACGGGTGCCACGATGTGGGCATTCACCTCACAAAAAAGCACTGGCCTTTGCCGGGATGAGCTGACTGCTGCGGCCGCTTCTGCTGATAAAATCATCGACGACTCCCGTATCGCCGGATCGACCGAACCTCCCTGGTTCCATGCGACCTCGAGGAGCACCGATGAAACCTTGGTTGAATTTCTTGAGCCTCATCACCGCGGCAGGGTGTCTGGGCGCGGCCTGCACCGGGAACATCGGACCGGCAGGCGGCCTCGATGTCGGGGAGGGCGGCGCCGCGAGCGCGTCGAGCACCGGCGAGATACCGACAACGACAGCCGAGACGACGGCCGACGCGACGACCGTCGCCACGTCCGCGGGGGTGGGCACGGGGGGCGCGGGCTGCAGCGGCTCGCCGGACGCCGACGACGACGGCGACGGCTTCACGGAGCTCGACGGCGACTGCGACGATTGCAACGCGCTGATCAACCCGCGAGCGCTCGAGCTCCCGACGGTCGGTGGAGAAGGGGGAGCCTCGCCGGAGCCCGTGGACGACGACTGCGACGGCACCGCCGACAACGTGCCCGAGCCGTGCGACGAGGGGATCCCGATCGACGACCTGGATCCGCTCAACGCCGCGAGGGCGGTCGAGCTGTGCAAGATGTCGTCCGGGCCCGCCGACTGGGGCGTGGTCTCCGCCGCCTGGGTCATGGTCGACGGCGCGCCGCCGCCGCAGGAAGCCCAGCTGCTCGCCAACTTCCACCTCGGGCACGGCATCCTCCCCAAGTTCGGGCCCAACGTCCCGCCGAGGGCGGGCACGCGGCTGCTCGCCCTCTCGAGCGGCACGGCGCGGACGGCGGACGACGAGGGGTTCGAGAGCCCGCAAGGCTTCGACAAGAAGTACGAAGGTGATTTCCCCGAGGGCTTTCCGAAGGTCCCTCGCAACTGTGATGATCTGGTGCTCGCGAAGCCGTCCGACCCGACCGCCGTCGAGATCACCCTCCGGGTCCCGTCGAATGTCCGCGGCTTCGCGTTCAACGTCAATTACGTCACGTTCGACTGGCCCGTCGTCTGCGACAGCTTCAACGATTACTTCGTCGCGTTCCTCTCGCCGCGGCCGGCCAACCTCATCGACGGCCACATCCTGTTCGACAGCGAGAGGAACGCGATGAGCGTCAACAGCTCCTTCATCGACGTCTGCGCCTGCGCGAGCGGCCCGCCCTGCGATCTCGACGAAAGGGTGTACGCGTGCACCCGCGGGACCCGGGAGCTGCTCGGGACGGGGTTCGAGAGCCGCGCGGGGACGAGCTGGCTGGTGACCTCGGCGCCCGTGGAGCCGAACACGGAGATCAAGATCCGCTGGGGCGCGTACGACGCCGGAGACCACCAGCTCGATTCGACCGGGCTCGTCGACAACTGGCGGTGGCTCACCGACAAGGACGAGAGCGTGATCACGCTGCCCGATCCCCCTGCGCCCCAGCCGTAGGTCGCGTCGCTGCAGCGGCGGCGCGCCGGCGCGCGTGGGAGGCGATGGCCCGCGCGCCGGGCGATCAGGCCGCGATCGGCGCGTCCGAGGTCGCCGCGCCGATGCCGGCGAGCAGCTCCTTGTACCAGGCGGCCGCCCCCGCCGCGCGGCCCGCAAGCGCGCGGCTGCCCCAGAGGACCGAGAGCGTGCGCGTCGTCCCCGGGTGCGTCTTCGTCCGCTGCGCGTCCTTCACGGCGTTCGCGCACGGGCCTTCCGCGTCGAAGACGCAGAGGAGCCCCTCGAGGTCGATCTCCTGCCCCGAGGCGTTGAACACGTAGCGGGAGCCAGCGGGCGCGACGTCGATGCGGAGCGGCGGGCGGGCGCGATCGAGATCGATCACGCTGATGGGCAGGCCCGTGTGCAGCGACACGGCGTTGCACGCGTCCACGGCCGCGTTGATGGCCGCGAGCGATCCCCCCTCGGCGGCGCGGATGAGGTACTCGGAGGCCGGCTTGCCCCGGCCCGTCGGCTTGTAGCCGCCGTGCCGGAGCAGATCGCGGACCGCCGACCGCACGGCGTCGTCCGAGCGGAACGGGGCCGAGGCCTCGCCGGACAGGAGGCCGCGGAGCGCGTCGCTCCCCTGCAGCTCGCCGAGCGGCGCGGGGAACGTCGTGACGAAGGCGGCGACTTCGAGCAGAGGATGCGCCGAGAGCGTGAGCACGCGGCGCACTCTACACGACGACAGCGCTCCTGGATGGATGCTCGTCATCTCACACTCTCTCGGTCGATCCCGGGAGTGCGCAGGTCGACTCGATGGTGCCCGCTCTGCGGCGCAGATCGACTACCCTGGCCGGCCGTGACGACGGACGCCACACGCCCGAAGCTGAGGTCGCCCGCCGAGCTCCGGCGCTCGATGGGCGCCGCGGCGCGGAGCCGCCCAGGAGGCGTCGCACCACCGCTCGCCGAGCGCGTGATCCCGTGGCTGCTCGGGGCCATCGTCGCCGGGTCCGTGCTCGCGATCGGCGCTGTCCATACGCCGACGCTGGCCCTCGTGTCCGCGGTCGTGGCGATCGCCGCCGCGCTCTCGCTCCGCGCCAGCGCGCTCACCGGCGAGCCGTCTCCCGTGAAGACGCTGCCGGCGCTCACGCTGCTCGGCTTGACCGCGTATACGCTGCTGCAGGCCGCGCCGCTGCCGCTCGCGTGGCTCGAGCGGCTCTCGCCGGCGAGCGCCGACATCTGGTCGCGCTCCCTGATGCCGCTCGGCGAGGCGGCGCCGCGGTACGCCAGCGTCTCGCTCGACCCCGGGGCCACGCTGGTGGAGGCCGTGAAATGGCTGACCTATACCGGCGTCTTCATCACGGCCGCGTTCGTCGGCGCGCGGCGCGGCGCGAAGCTCGGGATCACCCTGGTCTTCGGCAGCGCGTTCCTCGCCGCGCTCACGACGATCGCCCACGGGCTGCTGGGCGCGACGACCGTCTTCGGCCTGTATCAACCGCGGTTCTCGGTGGCGTCATGGCACGTCGGGCCGCTGCTCAACCCGAACAACCTCGCCGGTTACCTGAACCTCGGCATCCTCTCGGGGGTCGGGCTGCTGCTCACGAGCAGGCCGCTCCTGCCGCCCTGGGTCGCCGGCGTCGGGCTCACCACGATCGTCGGGGTCGGCATCATCGCGTCGTCCCGCGGAGGGCTGCTCGTGCTGCCGCTCGGCCTCGCCCTCTTCGCGTTGCTCTCGCGGCGGCGGCGCGGCAGGCACCGCTCCGGCCCCCGCGGCCGGGGCGCGGCGGCGTGGCTGCTGAGCGTGGCCATCGGCGGCGGCGCGCTGCTGGCCGCGCTCGCCGCGACGAACCGCACGCTCGCGGAGATGGCGGACGACAACCTCGACAAGCTGTCGCTCTTTCGCTCGACGCTCCCGCTGCTCGCGGATCACTGGCTCCTCGGCATCGGGCGCGGCGCGTTCGAGACGGTGTTCCCGGCGTACCGACAGTCGCCGGGGAACATCGTGTTCACACACGCCGAGAACGTCGTGATCCAGTGGGCTGCGGAGTGGGGTGCTCCGGTCGCGGCGGCCTCGCTCGTCGCGTTCGGCGTCGCGTTTCGCCCGGGCAAGATCGCCTTGCGCGCGAGCACGGCGGCGCTGGGCGCCTGGGTCGGCTGCGCGGTGCTCGTCCTCCAGAACCTGTTCGATCTCGGGCTCGAGGTGCCAGGCGTCAGCATCGCGCTCGCGGCGACCCTGGGCTCGCTCTGGGGTGACGCCCATGGCGAGCGGCCGCGGCACCTGGCGCCGGCAGGCGAGCCCGGCCCGGAGCGGTGGCGGTCGTGGCAGGCGGCGGCCTGCGCCGCGGCCTCCGCGCTCGCGCTCGCCTCCCTGATGGTGCGCTTCGGCTGGCGCGACGTCGACCACGACCGCCGGTCGCTGCGCGCGCAGAGCGACGCCGGCGCGGCGAGCGGCGCCGGCTGGCCACGCTTCCGCGAGGAGCTCCGCGCGGCGATCCTCCGCCACCCCGCGGAGCCGTACTTCCCGCTGCTCGGCGCGGTCGCGGCGCTCCGGGGCAGCGGCGAGAGCCCCCTCCCATGGCTCCAGCGCACGCTCGAGCGCTCGCGCCGCCACGGGCGCGCCCACCTCCTGCTCGCGGAGGTGCTCGCGTCGCGCGGCGCCAAGGAGCAGGCGCTCCTGAGCCTGCGGCTCGCCGTCGAGGACGACCCGGGCGTGACCGACACGGCCGCGGTGCTCGCCCGGCAGTGGACCCACACGTGGGAGGAGCTGCTGCGGGCCGTGCCGGAAGGCAAGGCCGGGGTCGAGGTGCTCGAGCGCATGGCCACCGCGGGCGACCGCCGGCAAGAGGTCGACCTGCGCCTGCGCTGCGCGGAGGAGGCGATCGCGCGCGACCCCGCGCGGGTCGGCGCGCGCTGGGCCGCCGGCGATGCGCTGCTCGCGATGCTGGAGGCCCCGGGCTCCGCCCGCTGCAGCGGTGACGACGGGCGGAGGGCCGCCTGCGAGCGGGAGATCGAGGCGCACGCGGCGGCGGTGCAGGGCCTCGACGACGACTCGTTCTTCGCGGTCCAGCTGAGGGCGCGGCTCCTCCTCCTGGGCAAGAAGAGCGCGGAGGCGGAGCAGCTGCTCTCCGGGAGCTGCGAGCGGCTGGACAACCGGGCCGGCTGTCTTCGCCTGCGGGTCGTCGCGGCGGCGCAGATGGCCTCGTCCGAGAAGCTCCTCCCCGCGCTCCGCGAGCTGCTCTCCGCGTCGTGCACGACGCTCGCGGCGTGCGCGGCGACGGCGACCTGGGCCGGCGACCTGCTCGCGGCGCGTCAAGACCATCCTTCGGCCGTGACCTACTACGCGCGGGCAGCGCAGGACGAGCCGACCGAGGAGCGCCTCCTCAAGCTGGCCGACGCCGCCAGCCGCGCGGGCGCGCACATCGAGGCGTCGAAGGCGCTGGAGCGCCTGCTGCAGCGGCGCGGGGGGCAGGACCCTGCGCTGCGCAAGCGGGTCCTCGAGGAGAAGGCGAAGGCGCTGGCGCCTTCGCTCAGCCCGTAGGTAGATTGCGCACGATCGTGGCCATCCTCGCCTTCCTCCCTCTCCTTCGAATCACCCTGTGAAGCTGTCGTCGTTGCTGCGCGCTGGGATGCACGGCGGCGCGGGGGTCGCCTTCGCGGTCATCCTGCCTCGCGCCGTCTCGCTCGCGGCCCAGTGGGTGCTCGCGCTGTCGGCCGACCCCGCGGCGCTCGCCGCGCTCGCCAACTACACGTCGCGCGGGATGGTCGTCGTCGCGCTGGTCTCCGCCGGCCTCGCGCCGACCCTCGCGCGCCGGGCGCGCGCCTTCGCGACCAGGGGGGGCCGCGCGCTCGTGGGCGGCGCCCTCGCGCTCGTCGCCGTGTTCGCCTTCAGCTGCACGCTCGCCCATGAGCTGACCACCGGGCTGGGCGGGACGGCGGGTCTGGTCACCGCGCTCTTCAGCGCGTGCTCGCTGCTCGCCGCCGCCTCGCCGAGCATCTGGCCGAGCTGGCAGCTCCAGGGGCGGTACCTGCGCGCGCTCGCGGTGCTCCTCGTCTTCTCCCCGGGCGCGTCCATGCTGGCCGCGCTCGCGGGGCGCCCCGATGCCGTCGCCGTCGCGATCGGGATCGCCGGCGCCTCGCCCGCGCTGCTCCTCCTGCGCCCGACCCGGCTCCGGCGCGCCGCGCGTTACGCGATGCTCGTCGTCCGGCGCGCGGTCCCGTACTCCGTCGCGAACTTCGCGACCGTCATCGTTTACCCGATCTCGCTCAGCGCCAACCTGAAGCTCATCGGCGACCATCGCGTGGGGCAGCAGGTGCTCTACTGGTCGTTCGCCGCGGTGCTCTCCCAGGCGTCGCAGGCGTTCGCCGCGCGCGCTGTCGCGGGCGCGAGCAGGTCGGGAGACGAGGCGACCTGGCAGGCGCGCGCCGTGCGCGCCTGGCTGCCTCCGGCCGCCCTGCTCTCGCTCCTCGGCGCGGCCATCTATGGGATCTTCACGGTCCGGATCCCCGGCCTGCCGCACTCGGGCGCCGCGCGCGACGCCATGACGATGACGATGCTGGTCTCTGCGGTGGCCCCGCTCGTCACGGACGCCATGTGCATTTACTTCTCCGGCCCGGGTTCGCGCCGCGTGCTCGCGGCGGGCAGCGTGCTGAGCAGCGCGTGCGTGGCCGGATGGCTCCTGCTGGCGCCGGCGCCCCTGGTCCGCCATTTCGGTGTGTTCGGCCCCTCGGTGCTCGTCGGCGTGGCGCGCCTCGCCTTCGTGATCGACGCGCCTGTGCGGCGGTACACGCTCGGCGCGATGCTCCTGCTGATCGCGGCGTTCGCGCTCACGCTGGCGCTCGGCGGGGGCGTGAGCTTCTAGCGCGCCGGCCGCGCGTCGTGCGGCCAGCGCCCGCGAGGTGCCCGGGTCGCGCGGCGGCTCGGCGGCGCGCTCGCCGTCCCGCGGGCCCTGCCGAGGGCGACGAGCGCCAGGGCGATGGCGCCGAGGCCGGCCGCCCACGAGGCCGGACGCTGCCCCGGCGCCTCGGTGCACACGCAACCACGGCCGTACAGGAGCGTGTCGTCCCATCCGGCCGCGCCGGCGCCGCCAGGACCAGCGCTGCCGGTGCCCCCTGCCCCGCCATCGCCGCCCCCCCCTGCTCCGCCGCCAGCGCCTCCTGCTCCGCCGCCGCCGGCGCCTCCTGCTCCACCGCCGCCTCCCCCTTCGCCCTGCGGCATCCTGACGATCACGCCGTCCGACCCCCGGTCCGGCGAGAGCCCGGCGGCAGAGACCGCGCGCACGCCGACGTAGTACTTCGCCCCGTCGACGAGCGGCAGCCCGCCGACCGAGGCATCGACGACGTCGCCCACGTCCTGCCAAGCAGGCGAGGTCAGGTAATCGCCTTGCCCGCCCACGACCGTCACCTGATACGACGTCGCGCCGTCGACCTTCGACCACCTCATGTGGAGCGTGTCCCTGGTCTCGATCTCGTCGATGTCCTCGTCCAGCTCGCCGCTGCCCGGATCGACATCCCAGACGAGCTCGGGCGCCGGCAGGATCTCGTGCCGCATGTTGTAGAGGTAGCCATCTGCCACGCTCACGAGGATGTCGTCGTGGCCGTCACCGTCGGTGTCCGCGAGGCTCGGTGAGCCGACGGGGCTGCCGAAAGCATAAGACCACACGAGGCGCGCCGAGCACGCGTCGACCGCATAAAGGAAGCCGTTCGTGGAGCCGACGAGGGCGGTCGGACCGGCGGACGCGCGCCCGGTCAGGTTCCCCGAGATCGCCACGTCTCCGAGCTGGCCCATCGGGGCGCCCGCCTGTGCGGCGGCGCTCTCCGCGTCGAACGCGCGGTCGCCCGCGAGGACGATGAAGCTCGATTGCCCCCCGCTGGCGGCGTCCAGCACGGAGAACGTCAGCCGCGCCGGATTCATGAACGACCCCTCGACGAGGACGGTCTTGCCGTCGCAGCTGGCGATCGCGCCGTGCGGGTAGGGACGGATGTCCTCTGCGCCCCTCCACAGCGCGGCGCTCAGGTCGTGCGGCAGCGCCCGCGCGGGGGCATACCCCCCCTGCAGGGTCATCTCGAGCCGATGATCTCCCGACACATCGGCGAGGATGGGCATGAAATAGAGCAGCGTCTCCGGGTTCTCGCCGAGGGGGCTGCCGTTCCGACCCGAGAGCACCTTGGCCCTGTTGATCGCGACCGCCACGTCCTCCGCGCCGTCGCCGTTCCAGTCGGCGATCGCGACGGCCTGGGTGCCGGCGGAGGCGTCGATACGGTGTTTCCACCGCTCTCCGCCGCCCCCATCGATCGCGACGACCTCGGTGTGCAGGTTCGGATCCACCGTGACCGCCACGAGCTCGCGCGCGCCGTCTCCGTCGAGATCCCCGTGCAGCACGTCCCACGCGGGGGGCTTCTCGAGCGGAGTTTCGCTCGTTTGCCTGCCGTTCGCGTCGAGCGTCGCGACGGCGTACTTCACCGGGTCGGTGAGCGGGCGCAGCCGCCTGAAGCACGCGAGCGTCGCGGGCGAGCTCCCCTCGGCGGGGGCGATGGACGCGCCGAACGCGTCCCTCACACGCCAGGCGGGCTTGGCCGGCGCCACGTTGCTCGCGCCGTCGGACGCGACCCGGACGAGGTCGCCCCGGCTGTCGACGACCACGACGCTGGCGGCGGCGTCCTCCGGAGAGAACCTCGCGGCGAGCGGGGCGCGGCCAAACGTGACGAAGGCGCCCGGGCCTGTGTAGAAGCCGCCGACGCGCATCCCGGGCAGGACGTCGCGCCCCTCCCGCACGAGGTTCGAGGGCTCGAACGACGCGTCGAGCAGCGTGAGGAACCCATCGGCACGCGAGACCACCAGCCGCGGCCACGACGGAGCGCTCGCGACGGGCAGCTCGAGCGCCGCGATGCCGCTGCCAGGCCCGACGGAGTAGACGGCCGCGACCGTCGTCCCGCCCCCCTGCATGTCCACCGCGGTGAGCGCCACGGGCTCCGACGTCGACTCGAGCACGAGCTCGCCGCGTCCGTCGCCCGTGAGATCCGGAGTCACCAGCGAGAAGCTGAGGTTCGTCCTGCGGGATCTCGCCCAGTCGAGCCGCGTGCGCACCCGCTCGCCGTCCAGCGACCAGAGCCGCTCCAGCGAGCCTCCGGCGGCGCGGCTGAACCGGTGCGCCGACACGCGCTCTTCGCGCGACGTGACGATCCATTGCTCGGAGCCCGCGTCTCCCTGGACCGCGCCCTGCGCTATCGCGTCGGGAATGGCGGCGAGCACGGCGCCCGTGGCGGCATCGAGCACGAAGGACGTCCAGGTTTCGCCCACCTTGCCGCTCGCCAGCACCTCGAGCGCGCCGTCGCCGTCGAGATCCCACGCGAGGCGCGTCGGGGCGCGGGCGTCGCCGCCGTCATTGGGGCTGAGGGTCCTTCGCCAGACCACAGCGAGCGACGGGCTCTCGTCCGGCCTGTACGCGAGCAGGGTGACCTCGCGCGCGCCCTGGTTGCCGCGGACCCGATTCTGGAAGCAGAGCGCGTGCTGACCGGGGCTCGCCAGATCGCCCATGGTCACGGCCTCGCAGACGGCCCCGCCGAGATGGACGCCGATCCTGGCCGACTCTGCAAAAACATCCCCCGATCCCGAGACGAGGAATAGCTGGTCATAGGAGGACACGAGGAGATCGTCCGCGCCGTCTCCGTTCCAGTCGCCCACCGTGTCGATCGTCGCGTTGCAATGCACGCGCCGCGGAGGAGGAGGCAACCGCTCGACAGCGCCGAACCCCCCCGCGAAGCTGTAGATGACACCCGGGCTGTCCGTGCGCACGGTGCAACAGCCACACTCGTCCAGGAAGAGATCGAGATGACCGTCGCCGTTGAAATCGGCGAGGCGCGCGGCCCCGAGCGTTCCGAGCTCCGAGGCGTCCTCGCGCCACAGGATGGCTCCGCTCGATCCATCGATGACCGCCGCGCCCGCGCCGCTCAGCGCGACGATCTCGAGCCGCCCGTCTCCGTCGAGATCGTCGACGGAGTGCAGCGTTTGCAATCCCAGCGATGGGGTGCTCCAGCGGACGAATCCCAGCGGATCGGAGAGGACGACGCGGCCGCCGGACACAAAGAGCAGGTCGATATCGCCGTCCTGGTTCGTATCCCCTGCGAGCACCCGGCCTGTCCCGAGGACACCGCCGAGGTACGCCCGCCAGTAGGGCGCCGGCTTCACGATATTGCTCGTGGACGACGTGGCGCCCGTGCGCTGCGCGTCGTGACGGGCAGATGGCCAGTCGGCGGAGGCCGAGGCTCCCTCGAGGAGGAGCGCAGAGCAAACCGCGCTCGCGACCGCGCCGCGCGCCATGAAGGACGATCGTTCCATTCTGACTGCCCGAGCGCGTTTTCCGCTTCCGGACGCGCGGCCGGAGTGTACTCCATCAGCGCGAGCGTCGCACCGCGCGAGAATGTGCCGCACCTCGCCTGCCCGACGCCAAGCCGACGCCAAGCCGATGCCAGGCGCGCCGCAAGGCCGCGCATTGTCACGATGCGCACATTGTGCCACATCGTCCCCCTGTTGAGAACCCCAGCTTGAATTTTGGAGACGCCGCGGGCACCTTACCCCTCCGCGCGGACCTCTACCCTCCACGAAGGCGCTTCGAAGGCGCTTCGAGCGCATGACTTATGGCCGACGAATCCAGAGCCCCCTCCACGACCGCTCTCCGCGACGAGATCACAGGCGAGCGCGCGTTCGACCTCGTCGTCACCTGGCGAACGGTCAGCAAGCACTGGGCCATCGCGCTGACCACCCTGCTCCTTGTCGCCCTCAGCGTCACGTTCTATACGCTCGGGCAGAAGAAGATCTATCAATCCGCGGCGACGGTGCAGTTCGATCCGAACCCTCCTCGGCCGCTCGGCCGCGGGGTCGACACCGTGGTCGACATGGGCGCCGGCTCGTACTGGAATAACCGCGAGTACTATGAAACCCAGTACAAGGTCATCCGGTCCATCCGGGTGGCGCTGGCGGTCGTCGCCCAGCTCAACCTGCAGAACGATGCCTATTTTTTGAAGGACCTCCCGAAGGACGCGGCCTCGCCCGGGCCGATGTCCGTGACCCCGGAGGAGGCCGCGGAGATCCTGCGCGAGCGGCTCGTCGTCGAGCCGGTGAAGGACAGCCGCCTCGCGGTGATCCGCTACAACGACGCGGATCGCGAGCGGGCTCAGCGCGTCCTCACCACGCTGATGGATATCTACATCGAGCAGAACCTCGATGACGCGCTCGCCTCGACGAACTCAGCCGTCGATTGGCTCAGGGCGCAGCTCGACAAGCTGAAGTACGATCTCGAGACGAGCGAGACGTCGCTCCACGAATACAAGCTCAGCAAGAACATCCTCGACGTCGATTTCGAGGACAAGACGAACCTGCTGCGCGAGGAGATGAAGCAGATCAACGACGCTCTCACGTCCGTGCGCACGAAGCGTGAAGAGTTCGCGGCCCGGAACCACGAGCTGTCGAAGCTCGACCCGAACAACCCGCTCGATCTCCCCGCCTCCGAGCTCATCCAGAGCCCGGTCCTCCAGATGCTGCGCGCGCGCCAGGAGGAGTGCGTCCGCGAGCGCGACGCGCTCATCGGCTCCGGCAAGGGCGAAAACCACCCCGACGTCCGCGCCGCGACCGAGCGGGTCGCCGCCAACAGGAGCGCGCTGATCGCCGAGATCAAGAACGTTCAGGGCGCGGTGAGCCGCGATCTCGCCATCGTGAAGCGCCAGGAGGGGGGCCTCGTGGGGCTGCTCGAGGACGCGAAGAAGCAGGCGTTCGAGCTGAACTCCCTCAAGATCGAGTACGATCGGCTCCGCAGGACGAAGGACAACACAGAGAAGCTGTACCAGCTCGTCCTGGAGCGCACGAAGGAGAGCGATCTCCAGCGAATGCTGCGGGTGAACAACATCCACGTCCTCGATCGGCCGAGCTTCCCGCTCACCGCGCTGCGGCCGCGCGTCGGCGTCAACATCGGGATAGGCATCCTCGCCGGGCTGCTCCTCGGGATCGGCGCTGCGCTGGCGCGTGCGATGCTCGATCGCACGCTGCGGACGCCGGATGAGGTCGAGCGGGAGCTCGGGCTGCCCTTCCTCGGGCTCCTCCCGGAGTTCGACAAGCGGGACCAGAAGGAAGCCCAGCGCCGCAGGGCGCGCCACCGCGGCAAGGCCGCGCCGCAGCTCGGCCGGCGCGAGCTCGTCGTGCACGATCAGCCGACGAGCGGGATCGCCGAGGCGGCGCGCGCGATCCGGACCAACCTGCTCTTCATGTCGCCCGACCGGCCTTACAAGACGCTGCTCATCGCCAGCGCGGGCCCCAGCGAGGGCAAGACGACCGTGTGCTGCTGCATCGCGGTCGCCATGGCGCAGGCCGGACAGAAGGTCGTCCTCATCGATTGCGACCTCCGCAAGCCGCGCATCCACCAGATCTTCGGCAAGAGCCCGGAGCTCGGCGTCACCAGCGCGCTGCTCGACGACTCCGTGGTGGACGACGAGAGCGCGCTCAAGACCGAGGTGGAGAACCTCTACGTCATCCCGGCAGGCCCGATCCCGCCGAACCCGGCGGAGCTCTTGCACAGCGATCGCTTCCAGGCGCTGCTCCAGAAGCTCCAGAGCCGCTTCGACCGGGTCATCATCGACAGCCCTCCCATCGTGGCGGTCACCGACGGCGCCGTGCTGTCGACGCTTGTCGACGGCACGGTGCTCGTCGTGCGCGCCTCCTCGACGAGGCACGACTTCGCGCGCCACGGGATCCGCGCGCTGCTCGACGTCGGCGGCAAGACGGTGGGCGTCGTGCTGAACGCCGTCGATCTGAAGCGCCAAGAGTACGGGGTTTACCACTACTATGGCGACAGGAAGGACGGCTATTACCATGCGCCCTCCGAGCCGTCGCCCCCGGCCCCGACGGACGCGCCTGCCCCCCCCTCTCCACCCTCCTTGCCGAACTGAGGAGCGCCGCCGTTGCCCTCGCTGAGACTCCCCCGCGCGCGCGGCGCCGCGCGCGCCGCCGGCGCGGCGCCCGCGCGGCGGACGAAGACGCCCCTCGGCCGGGTCACCGCGACGCTCCTCGTCGGGACGCTGGCGGCCCTCGGCCCGGTCCTCGAGGGAGCGCTCGGCGACGGCCGCGGATGGACGATCGGCCTCTTGCTCTTGCTGGCCGCCCCGTCGCTCGCCCGCGCCAGCGGCCCCCGGTTCCATCCGCTGGATCCGGAGACCTATATACCAGCCGCCTATTTCCTCAGCGTCGCCTACTCACCCATCCTGCGCCTCCTCATCTCCCGCGAGTTCTCGCTGTCGAGCCATGAGACGGCAGCCATGCGGGTGGCCTATGCCGGCGCGGTCGGGTGCGCCCTTGCCTGCACCGCGCTGAGCCGCCCCAGGGAAGCCCCCGACCTGCAGCGCCTGGTCCCGGCGCACAGGCCCAAGGCGACGCTGGACCAGGACTGGGCCACGATCCTCGTCGGCATGGTGGGCCTCGGGCTCGTGGCCACGTGGATCGCCACGATCGGCGTGGGGCGGTTCTTCTCGATGAACTATGCCTCCAATCACCTCGAGGCGGATGGCAAAGGGCTGCTCACCGGCGGCTGGCATCTCATCGGGGTGGCCGTCGTTTACCTCTTTCTCCGGGTCGTATCGCTCCGCAAGGCGGGGCTGGCCGTGCCGAGGGTGGTCTCGCTCGCGGGGTTCTGCTTCTTCGTGAGCTTCCTGCTCAACACGATCATGGGCCGGCGGGGCCCCCTCGTCTGGACGGTCCTCTCCGTCGCGCTCGCCGCGCATGCCTTCGGCATCCAGATCCGACGCGTATGGCTGGCCATCGGAATGGTGGGCGTCCTCTTCTACGGCATCGTCGTGGAAGGCGCCCGCGCCGAGCAGGGCAGCGGGCTCGACGCGCAGATATCGTCGGCCAGCGCGTACCTCGATCAGATAGATAACCCGCTGGAGATCGGAGAGCTCCAGCGCGTCTACGCCAACCTCGTCAGCGTCGTGAACGAGCAGCCGCCCATCATCAGCTACCCGGGCGAGAGCTGGGTGAACGCGGTCCTCATCCTGGTGCCCAAGCCGCTCTGGAGCGAGCGACCGCTCGGCCTCGCGCAGCGATATGCCATGTGGGCGGCCCCCGACCTCGCGCGCCGCGGCGCCGGCTTCGCGATGGGCGCGGCCGCCGAGGGGTACCTGAACTTCGGGATCGCCGGCACGACCATCGAGATCGCGGTCTTCAGCGCGCTCTTCTTCATGATGCCGCTCCTCGTGGCCGGCGCGCGCGGCTCGCCCCTGCTCGCCCGCGCCGCGGCGGTGAACCTCGCCTCGTTCGCGTACAACCAGTTTCGCGGCGAGCTGACCGCGCTGCTCAAGATCACGGTGTCGCTGGGGATCGCGCTGCTCGCGACCGTCGTGCTCACCTCGGTGGTCGCGCACCTGCGGCGCGGGCTGGCGGCGCTCGGCCCGACACGCCGGAGATCCGGGCGGCGCCTGCGCGATCCGCGCCTCGGGCCCTCGTCGGCGCTGGGGCGGTAGCCGCGCCGACCGGGGTTGGCCGGCGCGAGCACAACGCGGGACCGCGCGCCCGCAAGCCGCAGGATGGACCGCGCGGCGCGCGGCGTCGGAACATGAAGAGCGGAGAAGCCAGGTCCCTATCGTCATGAGATTTCCCTTTCGTTTGAACCGTTCAGGCTGGCCCGCGCGCATGCTGCCTCGCAGGGTCTGCTTCCCGGACCCGCGGGCCCTTCTCCGGCCCGAGGAGATCACGTCGCCCGAGGTGTTCTCGGAGCGGATCTCCGTCCTCCTGCTGGGCGGCACCTACAAGACGACGCGGCCGGGCAGGCACCGGCAGAGCGACGCCCTCCTCGTGGGAGCGCTCCGCCAGAAGAGCCCCGTCGTCCTCGATGTCGGCGCCTCCGACGGGAGCACGGCGCTCGATCTGATCACCGCGCTCGGCGACGCCTTCGAGGCGTACTACGTGACGGACAGGGCGCTCTCGCTCCGGGTGCGCGCCGACGACCGCGGGCGCGCGTTCTTCTACGACGCGGACGGCGCCTGCGTCCTCGCCGCCACCCCGCGCTTGCTGTTCTATCCCGCGGCGGCGGGCTCGCGCCGCTGGCCGCGCTGGGTGCTCCCCGGGTGGCGCGGCGCCATCCCGCCGTTCGACCCGGCCTATCCGGAGGTATCGCTCGTCCAGCCGCGGCTCCGCGAGATCGCGCGCCGCGACGCGCGCGTGCGCCTCAGGCCCCACGACATCTTCCAGCCGTGGGACGGCCCCGCGCCGACGGTCGTCAAGGCAGCGAACATCCTGAACCGCGCCTATTTCTCCGACGATCAGCTCCGCCGAGCCGCGCGCAATTTCTGGCGCGCGCTCGCGCCTGACGGGCTGCTCCTCGTGATCGACAACCGCGACGCCGAGAAGGCCTCGCTGTTCGCGCGAACGGAGGGCGGCTTCGAGCACATCGACAGCATCCATGGCGGAACCGAGATCAAGGAGCTCATCCTGAGCTGCTGAAGCCCCTCTCTCACCGGCAGCGAAGCTCGCTTCCCACGCACGGACCTCCCTGAAGCCCTCATGCGCATCCTCTACGTCTCTCCCTACTTTCCCCCCGAGCCCGGGGCCCCCGCCGCGCGTGTCTCCGAGCTCGCCCGGGCCTGGCGGCGCGCCGGACACGAGGTCACGGTCCTGACGGGCATGCCGAACCACCCGACAGGGGTGATCCCGGCTGCCTATCGAGGTCGGCTCCGCGTGGAAGAGGACTTCCACGGGGTCCGCGTCCTCCGCACCTGGATCTACGCCGCCGCCAACCGGGGCAAGGTGCGCCGCTCGCTCGCGTATGGGTCCTTCGCCCTATCCGCGCTCTCGCTCGCGCAGATCGGTTTACCGCAGGCCGACGTCCTCATCGCGACGAGCCCCCAGTTCCTCGCGGCCGTGGCCGGCTACGGGCTCTCGAGGCTCCGCGGGCTGCCGTTCGTGTTCGAGGTGCGCGACCTCTGGCCCGAGTCGATCGTGGCCGTGGGCGCGCTGTCGGCCGGGCACGCGGTCGTGCGCGGGCTCACGCGCGTCGAGGAGCACCTCTACGAGGCGGCCGACGGGATCGTGGTCGTCACGCAGAGCTTCCGGGAGCGGCTCATCCAGCGAGGCGTCCCCGCCGACAAGATCGACGTCATCAGGAACGGCGTGGACCTCGGGCGCTTCACCCCCGCCTCGCGCGACACGCCGCTCCGGGAGAAGCTCGGCTTCGGCGACCGCCTCGTCGTGGCGTACGTCGGGACGCACGGCATGGCGCACGGCCTCTCCGCCGTGCTCGACGTGGCGAGCGGCCTGCGCGCCCGCGACGACATTCGCTTCCTGTTCGTCGGCGAGGGGGCGGAGCGGGCCAGCCTGGAGGCGCGCGCCCGGGAGCTCGGGCTCTCCAGCGTGACGTTCCTCGGCGCCCTCCCGCGCGATGCGGTCACGGAGGTGTATGCGACCGCCGATATCTGCCTCGTTCCGCTGCGCAAGACCGAGCTCTTTCAGACGGTCATCCCGTCCAAGATCTTCGAGATCCTCGCCATGGAGCGGCCCATCGTCATCTCGGTCGACGGCGAAGCGCGGTCCATCGTCGAGGAGGCGAGCGCCGGCGTCTTCGCTCCCCCGGAAGACGTACAGGCCATGACCCGGGCGATCGTCGAGCTCGCCGCCGATCCCGAGCGGCGGAGGCGCATGGGGCCGGCAGGGCGGGCCTACGTGATGCGCTCGTTCGACCGCGACATGCTCGCGCGCGAGTATGTCGATGTGCTGGAGCGCGTGCTCTCTCGCGCGCGCTCTCGTGAAGGCCAGAGCAGGAGCAAGCGATGAACCTCCCGCGGATCGCCCGCACCCTCGTCCAGCTCCATCCGCTGCAGGTCCTCGCCCGCCCGATCGCCCTCGGCCACCGCGCGCTCGGCGGGGGCCCGAGCGGGGCGCTGGCGCCTCGCCTCCGGCCGGGCTTTGCCCCGCCGAGCCCGCGGTTCGCGGCCTTCGCCGACGCGGAGAAGGAGCGCGGGCGCGCGCGGCTGGCCGCCATTCCCGGCGGGTCGCTCCTGCACGCCTACGAGCGCGCCTACGGCTACGAGCTCGGGGCCGAGCCGACCCTCCCCGCCCCGAGCGCGTGGGACGACCCGATCGCGTCACACCCGTTTCCCGCGTCGGTGCGCGCCCGCCGGCTCGCGGCCGCGGCGCGCCTCGGCCGCCCCGGGCTCTCCGCCGAGCTGGCGCGCGCGTGTCGGGCCATCGCGCTCGGCCTCGAGCTTCACCTGCTCGCCAATCACCTCCTGGAGAACGCGATCGGGCTCGTGTGCGGCGGCGCCGTGGCCCGCGGACCCGAGGCGGAGGCGTGGTGGCGGCTCGGCTCCGCGATCCTGGCGTGGCAGCTGCCGGAGCAGTTCCTCGCGGACGGCGGCCATTTCGAGCTCTCCGCGTCGTACCACCTCGCGCTGACGGCCGGGCTGCTCGAGGCCATCGAGCTCGCGCAGGCGTCCGGCCGCGAGGTGCCCGAGCGCTGGAGGACCACGGCGCAGAGGGCGCTCGATTGGACCGCCGCCGTGCGCGCGCCGGACGGCTCGTACCCGCTCTTCAACGATGCGTCGCTCGACGCCGCGCCGGAGCTCGACAACGTCCTCGCCCTCGGCGAGGACCTCGGCCTCTTCACGCCGGGCAGCGCCTCCGGTGGCGGGCGGGCAGCCCCCGGCGCGCCGCTGGACGACGCGCCGTCGCTCGACCACCTCGCGGCCACCGGCTGGGTGATCCTGCGGTTCGGCGACCGGGCCTGGCTCGCGCTCGACGCGGGGATGGATGGAGCCTCCTATCAGCCCGGGCACGTGCACGCGGACGCGCTCACCTTCGAGTTATGGCTCCGCGGAGAGCGCGCTGTCGTCGACTACGGGGTCTCCAGCTACAAGACCGACGGCGACCGGCAGACCACCCGCTCCACGCGCGCCCACAACACGGTGGAGCTCGGCGACGTGGATTCGAGCGAGGTGTGGAGCGCCTTCCGCGTCGGCCGCCGGGCGCGCGCCGGGGTGCGCAGGCTCGAGCGCGCCTCGGCGCACGTCGCCGTGGAGGCCGAACACGACGGGTACCGAGCGCTCCCCGGAGCCCCCCGGCATCGCCGGACGGTGGAGCTGTCCGCTCGGGAGCTCGTGGTCCTCGACGACATCCTCGGCGGCAGCACGAGCGCCTGCTCCCGGCTCAGGTTCGACGAGGCCGCCTTGCGACGCCAGCCCATCGAGATCGAGGGCATCCAGCTCACGCCCGAGCGCAGCTCGGACGTGTGGCACCCCTGCTTCCGGAGGCCCCAGGCGGCCACGGTCTTCTCCGGCCGCGGAGACGTGCGCGACGCCTGGCGCGGCGGCTTTCGCATCCGCTTTTAGACCGGGGCGCGTCTCCGTGCGCTACTCGCGGACGAGGCTGCCTGTGAGCGTGATGCGAAAAGGCGCGAGGGCCTCGACCTTGTCGAGCACGAGGTGCAGCGCCAGCGCGGCCTGGTGGAGCCCGGGGATCAACACCGTATAGCTCGGGTGGTCGACCCCGGTAGCGAGCTTGTCGACGCGGAAGCCCGCGGCCTTCGCGAGGCGCTTCACGGCCCAGACCGTGTTCATGCGGAAGTACGTCGGGTACGGCTTGGCATTGTCGCTGCCGCTCGTCCCGCGCAGCAGCCCGACGTAGAGCGTGTGAAACCAGTGCGGCGTGAGGTGGGTCGCGAGGCCCGAATAGGAGAGGAGGTTCGGCGCCGTGAACACGAAGCGCCCCCCCGGCCGCAGCAGGCGGTGCGCCTCGCGCAGCACCGCCTCGGGCCGCTCGAGGTGCTCGAGCAGGTGGTCCGCGGCGATCACGTCCGCGCAGCCGTCCGGCAGCGGGATCGACTCGCCGAACGCGCAGATATGCCGCTGCGCCGGGTTGCGCGCGAGCGCCTCCTCGTCCGGATCGACCGCGTAGATGGTCTTGCCGTCGAGAGGCACCGTCGCGACCTTGCCGAACCACAGCGGCCCGCAGCCGAGGTGGATGATGTCCGTCGCCGGCGCGACCGCCTCGTCCACGATGCCCTGATAGACCTTCCAGTAATGCGCACGATCGCTGAAACGATAATAGAGCTCGTTCGTCTTGCTGTTGAGACCAACGATCTTGCGGGCAATATCCACGATATCTCCTCAGTCAGTCCGGCACGAACACATCAGCGCGGGATAGCGGACCCTCACACCACCGAGAAGCGCCCATGCGGGCGCGAATCCCGCGTGCGTGGGGGCGGCCGGCGCAGCAGCAGGCGCTCCGCAGAGTCCACCACGAGCTGCAGCAGCATGTCGGCCTGCGGGTTGACCGCGCACTCCTCGCTGTCCCAGCGGAAGCGCAGCTCGACGGTCTCGCCCTCGAGCTGGATCGGGAACACCGCGACCACCGCCTCGCGGAGCTGCTGCGCCGTCGCCGCGTCCTGCGCCCAGCTCCAGGGCTTCACGCGCGCGCTGCCGTTGGCCCCGGCCGAGCTCACCTCGAGCGCGACGAGCTTCGCCTCCTCGGCGAAGCGCTCGAGCACCGGGCGCAGCTTGTCCACGCCGCTCGCGGCCTCCATCTCCATCAGCGCCCACGGCACAGCGCGGCGCAGCGCCTCCACGGTGGCCTCGCGGGCGCGCCGGGGGTCCTGCGGCTGCGCCCCGAAGAGCGGGAGCGAGCCCGCCGTGCGCACCACGATGAAGAGCACCACGCTGCAGGCGACGAGGGCGAACCCGATCTCGAGCGAGCGGCCGACATACGCCACCAGCGCGACCACGGTGAACAGCAGGCTGAGCCCATACAGGATCAGCACCGCGCTGCGATGCGAGTGGCCCTTGTCGAGCAGCTTGTGGTGGATGTGCGAACGATCGGGGGCGAAGATCGGCCGGCGAGCGACATAACGCCGCACCATCGCCGAGATCATGTCGAAGATCGGCAGGCCCAGCGCGAGCAGCGGCACCATGACGGCGAGCGCGGTGCCGCCCTTGTGCGTGCCCACGCCGAAGAGAGGGATCGCGGCCAGCATGAACCCGAGGAACATGCTCCCGGTGTCCCCCATGAAGATCGTCGCGGGGTGAAAGTTGTGAAACAAAAACCCCACGATCGCGCCCGCGAGCGTCGCCGCGAGCAGGCAGATCACCATGTTGCCGGGGTAGCCGCCGAGGTACGCGGTGATGAAGTTCGCGACGCAGGCGAAGAAGCCGACGCCCGCCGCGAGCCCGTCGAGCCCGTCGATCAGGTTGACCGCGTTGATGATGGCGACGAACCACGGAATCGTCACCAGGAACGAGAGCGGCCAGAACGATACATGCCCGAAGTACGGCAGCGTCACGCACTCGAGGCGGAGCCCGAAGGCCCAGGCGATCGACGCGACGAGGACCTGCGCGGCCAGCTTGTGCCGCGCGCGCATTCCCTTCGTGTCGTCCCAGGCGCCGACCGCGGCGATCGCCAGCCCTCCAGCCAGCAGCCCCACCACCAGCGAGCGCTGCGAGAACCACATCAGCCCGATCTGCGTCCCCAGCGCGACCAGGATGAACAGCGGCAGCACGAAACCCGCGACGATCGCGAGCCCGCCCAGGCGCGGGACGCACCGCGTATGTACGCGCCGCGCGGTCGGTTCATCCACGGCCCCCACCATCACCGCCACGCGGCGCGCGAGCGGAGTCGCTGCCCACGAGAGCACCAGCGCCAGAATGACCGCCGTGAGCGTACTTACCATCGCTCGCTCCTCTGGAAATCCCGCACCCCTAAGGTGCGGCGCGGCGGGCGACATTCATAGCTCATCACCATGGCGAACAGCCCGTTGTTGATGCGCACTTCGTACCCCAAGTCAGCACACGGAACAACCCAGGAGCAGGCTTTGGAATGCGGTGAGCATCTGGAATTTTCTGCTGTCGCTTACATTTTACAGTTACATCGAACAATTTTACCTGTGAGTGTCTACCATGGTGCGTCGGCCTGGTGACAATGTCGTTATGCCGGACTCGGCCGTGGCGGGGCTTGCCGTGAAAGCGGAAACGCCTTCACCGGAGACGTGGCCTCGGCGGGCCCTCCTCGTCTCCGCTGGGCGTGGAGCCCCTCGCGAGGCGCGTGGCGCTCCATAGCAGCGATGGAGCCCGCGCCTGGTGTGCGCTTTCTGGCCCGAGACTCCATGGTGTGATGGAGTCGGGTCATCAGCTCTTTTCGGCGACGCAGAAGATGTACGGAGACGTGACGGCGTTCGGTCGAGGAGCCAGGCCGCGCGCGTCGAGCGCCCAGACGAGCTCAGCAACGGCGGAGGCAGCGCCGACCGCCGGCAGGCGGAGCCAGCGCGATCCGATGCTGCCCACGCCGAAGAGGCTGACGTCCAGCGGAAGGATGTAGTCGCTCCGCAGCACCTGGAGGCCCGCGTCGCGGTGCGCCTTCACCAGCGCCTCGCGGTCCAGCGGAACATGAACGTCGTAGGTGGGCCTGTCGGTGACCTTGGCCACCCACCCCACGAGCCCGCGCATGTTCGGGATCTCCGTGACGATGCGCCCGCCCGGGCGCAGGTAGCGCGCGCATGCGCGGAGGCAGGCCGCCGTGTCCTCGAAGTGCTCGACAACGCCGAGCGACACGACCGCGTCGAAGGCGCCCACGAAGCGCTCCGGCGGCTCGAACAGATCGGCGCACACGATCTCGCCAGGGATGCCGGCGCTCGCGAGGATGTCCCGCTCCTGCGCGCAGCCAATCTCGGTATAGTCGAGCCCGCTGACCTGAAAGCCAAACTCACGCGCGAGGTAGGGGAGCCAGGCGGAACGACCACAGCCGATCTCCAGCAGGCGTTGCCCCTTCGTGTCCATGCCCTCGAACGCGCGGACGAACTCCCGATGAAATGCCTGGCGCACGTATTGCCGAAACCCACGCGCATGCGGATCCACCGGCTTTGGGAGCGACCGGTTCGACCACACTTGATTCCAATGCGCTTTTCCTGCCTTGTCTCCGGCCGACGACGCCGCGTTGCTCATCACGTCCTCGCTAGGGCAGGGCCGCCGGCGGGGCGGATGCCTCGCGAAAGAAATCACGGTTTCCCAGCTCGGTCCAGGACAATTCTGGACGAATTGTCGCAGCGCGGCACCCCGCGCGCTCCCCGGCCGGGCGAGGCCAGCGCGCCCGTGGTGATGCAGATCCGCGCGGGCCACCCGCGCCATGGAACAAGGCGCGCATGGAGATGCGCCCGATCACGCGGTCGGGCCGACCCGATCCTGCGGATCAGGCGCTCGGGTTATCCAGCTCGTAGTACTTGAGCTTCCTGTCGGACGCGATGATCCTGAACGGATTCCCGGCGACGACGGAGTTGGACGGCACGTCCTTGTTCACGACGCTGTTGGCCCCGATGATCACGTTATCCCCGATGGTGATGTCGCCGAAGATCGCGCTCCCCGCCCCGACATAGACGTCGTTGCCCAGGCGCGGGACGCCCTGGCTGCCGAAGTTTCTCCCTATCGTGACGTTCTGGCAGATGAGGCAGTTGTCGCCGATGACCGTCCTCGTGTGGATCACGACCCCGAGCCCCCAGTAAGCGAGCCTGAAATTCGCCCCGATCGTGGCCGAGGAGGGGACGAAGACCGCGAACACGAACCTGTTCAACCACGTGATGAGCGTGGCGATGAGGGGCAGGTTGTTCCGATAAAAGAAGTTTCCCAGCCGGTACAGCAGCACAGAAGGGTTCTTCATAGCGTCGACAGCAGGTCTCTGAACTTGGTCACGGCATGACCCATCCTGTTGGTCTGCCTCACCCTCTCGAGCGAGCGCCGCGAGAACTCCTCCAGCAGCGCCGGCTCGCGGAGGACGGTCAGGACCGCCTCGGCGATCTGGCCCGGGCTCCCGACGTCCACGAGGAGCCCATTTCTCCCGGACACGACGAGATCGTGCACGGCGCCCACCCTGCTGGACACGACGGGGACCCCGAGGGCCATGACCTCCAGCAAGGCGTTCGGGAACCCTTCGCTGTGCGAGGTGAACACGCACAGATCGAAGGACGAGATGACCTCGTTCTTGTCCGTCGAGAGCCAGCCCACGTACTCGGTGTTCTCGAGCTGGTTCTCGGAGATGAACCTGCGCACGCCGTCCAGCTCGCTTCCGTCTCCGTAGATCTCGGCGCTGACCGAGGCGTTCGCGCGCTGCAAGAGGAGCATGGCCTCGAGGAAATCGTAAATCCCCTTCTGCCTCTCGATCCGGTTGAAATAGAGCAGCCTCAAGGGCCTGTCCATGGATCGAGGATATGCCTTGTGTCCCACGTCGCCGAAGCTGGAGTCGGGCAGCCAGTTCTCGATGACGACGAGTTTGTCCCCGGGCGCCTCGGGGACCAGGCTCTGGAAGAAGCTCCGCCAGTGGTCGCTCTGGCATATCACGACATCGCAGGATCTCACGACGGCGCTCAGGTACGACCTGTACAGCCTGCTCCTGGCGACGTTGTCGACGATCGGCCCCGAGCGAGGGAAGATGGCGACCTTCTTGCCGAGCAGCTTGCCGAGGAGCCCGATCGACCCCTTCTCGACGAAGCTCAGCCCCGAGCTCGAGAACAGGAGGACCGCATCCACCCTCGAGAAGAGCAGCGCCCTGACGCACCTCAGCACCCTCGGCGCGATCTTGTGCAGCCTGCGGCGCGCCGATTGCACCCGGATGCTGTCGAGGGTGGAGTCGACGAGGAGGAAATCGAAATCATCTTTCAGATCGCTCTCGATCAGAGAGCGACAAGCAAAGTACTGCCCACCCATCTTCCCGTCGGCCGGGGGATTGAACGAGCCCACGAACAGGATTCGTTTCTTGTCTGCCATCGCGTCGCTATCGTCTCGGAGGTGATACCATACCTGTACGGCGATGGATGGCGGGAACGCCCGCTCGCCGAGCGCCGCGCCGACAGCGCCGGATCGTCACCGAACGGCCCGCGACCCCAGGAAAGCAGTCAGCCTGCCTCGGCACAGGGCGGTGGAGGCGGGCTCTGCAGGCGCGCCCTCCTGCCGCCCCGAGCAGCCGCCTCTCGCGGCCGTGGCCGGCGGCCCGCGACGTTGCTCCTGCGGCACATCGAGCGGCCGGCGATTCCGCCTCCTTCCGCTGTTTCACGCTGGCCCCGTACGACCCGGTTGACAGTCTTGGCGCTCCGACCTACAAGGTCCCCAACCCTCACGCGCACGTAAGGGTCATGGTTCCACCCGAGCACGGTTTCCAGCGCGACGGGCCGATGACCACCCGATGACCACCCGCCACCACCTTCCGCTAGCCCACGAGCAAAGCATCGCGGGGCCCATCACGTCCAGCACGTCCCGAACGGACGAGCTGATGCGGGCTCTCGGCGGTGCCGAGGAAGAAGAGGAGCGTCTCCTTCAGGTGGGGGACATCGCCAAGGCAACCGGGAAAACCGTGCGGGCGATCCACCACTACGAAGAGGTGGGGTTGCTCACGCCGCACGCCCGCTCCAAGGGGCGCTACCGGCTCTACGATCACGCGGCCCTGACCCGCGTCCGGTGGATCGGCAAGCTCCACGACCTCGGCCTGTCGCTGAGCCAGATCCAGCAGATCGTCTCGACCTGGGAGTCGTCCCCCTCGGCCCCCGGCGCGATGGCGCAGATCCGCCACGTCTACCAGCAGAAGCTCGAAGAGGTGCGGGAGCAGGTCGCGCACCTCAAGACCCTCGAGCACGAGCTCGTGGCGAGCCTCGCCTACCTCGACACCTGCGAGACGTGCGACCCGGCAGAGCTCGTCGCCGCCTGCACGAACTGTAACCTCCACGACAAGAGCACGGCTGAGCCCGAGCTCGTCGCCGGCATCCGCGGCAATGGGCATTGCCGCCACGGCTCGAATCACCGCTGAGCGAGAAACATCATGGGTATCCAGCTTCCGATCTACATGGACTACCACGCGACGACGCCCGTCGATCAGCGTGTCCTCGACGCCATGCTGCCGTATTTCAACGGCAAATTCGGCAACGCCGCGAGCCGGAGCCACGTCTTCGGCTGGACGGCCGAGGAGGCGGTCGGCCACGCTCGCGAGACGCTCGCCAGGTTCATCGGCGCCTCGAACCCCAAGGAGATCGTCTTCACCTCCGGCGCGACCGAGAGCGACAACATCGCCATCAAGGGGGTCGCCGAGTTCTACAAGGACAAGGGCAACCACATCATCACGAGCGTCATCGAGCACAAGGCGGTGCTCGACACCTGCAAGCGGCTCGAGAAGCAGGGCTACGAGGTCACCTACCTCAAGGTCGACAAGTACGGGATGGTCGACCCGGACGACGTCGCCCGGGCGATCACCGACAAGACGATCCTCGTCTCGATCATGCTGGCCAACAACGAGGTCGGCACGGTCCAGCCCATCGCCGAGATCGGGAAGATCACGAAATCGAGGGGCGTCCTCCTCCACTCCGACGCGGTGCAGGGGGTCGGGAAGGTCCCGTTCAACGTCGAGCAGATGGGGGTCGACCTCGCGTCGGTGACGGCCCACAAGATCTACGGCCCGAAGGGCATCGGCTTCCTGTACGTGCGCAGGTCGAAGCCGCGCGTCCGCATCACCGCGCAGATGGACGGCGGCGGCCACGAGTTCGGCATGCGGTCCGGCACGCTCAACGTGCCCGGCATCGTCGGGTTCGCCAGGGCAGCCGAGATCCTCATGGAGGAGGGCGAGGCGGAGTCGGCGCGCATCCTGTCGCTGCGCGAGCGGCTCAGGAGCCGGCTCTGGAAGGAGCTCGACGCCATCCAGCTGAACGGCTCGCCCGATCGGCGGCTGCCGGGCAACCTCAACGTGTCGTTCAGCTTCGTCGAGGGTGAGGCCATGATGATGGCGATCAAGGACGTGGCGGTCTCGAGCGGCTCGGCGTGCACGAGCGCCAGCCTGGAGCCCTCCTACGTCCTCCACGCGATGGGCATCGGCGACGACCTCGCCCACTCGTCCATCCGGTTCGGGCTCGGGCGCTTCACCACCGAGGAGGAGGTCGACTACGTGGCTGACCTCGTGATCCGGAAGGTGAACAAGCTGCGCGACATGTCGCCCCTCTACGAGATGCACAAAGAGGGGATCGACCTGAACAGCGTGCAGTGGGCGGCCCACTGACGAGCGGCGCGAGCGCCGCCGGCCCGACAGAGCGAGATTTCGAGACGAAAGGAAACGGTCGAGGAGAGAGCCATGGCATACAGCGATAAGGTCATCGAGCACTACGAGAACCCCCACAACGTCGGCACGCTCGACAAGAATGACGAGCGCGTCGGCACCGGGCTCGTCGGCGCTCCGGCCTGCGGCGACGTCATGCGCTTGCAGATCAAGGTCGGCGAGGGCGGCGTCATCGAGGACGCGAAGTTCAAGACGTTCGGCTGCGGGTCGGCCATCGCGTCGTCGTCGCTCGCCACCGAGTGGCTGAAGGGCAAGACGATCGACGAGGCCGAGACGATCAAGAACAGCATGATCGCCGAGGAGCTCCACCTGCCCCCGGTGAAGATCCATTGCTCGGTCCTCGCCGAGGACGCGATCAAGAGCGCCATCGCCGATTTCCGCGCCAAGCAGCAGGCGAAGAGGGAGCTCGCGGGCGCGGCGCCTTCGGTCCCCGCCGCGGCCGCCGCGACGGCGAGCGCGGAGTAACAGCGCCGGGGCTTCGGGGCGGAGGCGGCCCGCAGCACCGGAACCGGAACCGGAGAAGGAACGACGCATGCAGAGCAGTGAGCAGACCACGACCAAGCCGGCGGACACCGGGCCGCACGCCGCGCACGCCGCGACCGCGGACGGCGCGCCCGCGCGCAGCGACGGGGCCTCGGGCGAGGCGGAGGCCAAGTCGAAGCGGACGCTCTCGGTGAGCGACGCCGCGGTGCAGGCCATCCGGGCGCAGCTCGCCAAGCGCGGCACGCCCGAGGGCGCCATCCGGGTCGGGATCCGCGGCGGCGGCTGCTCCGGGTTCTCCTACGTCATCGAGTTCGAGGACAAGCCGCCCCGGTCCGGCGACCTCGTCCTGGAGTTCGCCGAGCCGGACAAGGCGACCGTGCGCGTCTTCTGCGACAAGAAGAGCATCCTCTACCTGGGCGGCTCGGTGCTCGACTGGGAGAAGACGCTCATGTACCAGGGCTTCAAGTTCAAGAACCCGCACGAGGCGACGCGCTGCGGCTGCGGGCACTCGTTCACGGTGGCCTGAGCCGCCGCAGGGGGCGCCCGCCCGTCGCCGAGGCGCCTTCCCCAGAGCACGCCATGACCGATCCCTTCGATACCCTGGGCGTCGAGCCGCGGTTCGACCTCGACCTGGGCGCGCTGGAGCAGCGCCACCGCGATCTCTCCCGCGCGCTCCACCCCGATCGCTACGCGGGCGCCCCCGCGGCCGAGCGCCGGCTCGCGCTCGGCCGCGCGATCGAGGCGAACGACGCCCTGCGCGTCCTCAGGGATCCGATCCGCCGGGCCGAGGCGCTGCTCCAGCGCGCCGGGGTCGCGCGGGGCGAGGAGGGCGAGCAGAAGGCCTCCCCCGCCCTGCTCATGGAGATGATGGAGTCGCGCGAAGAGCTCGCCGAGGCGGCGAAGGGGCGCGATCCCGCGCGGGTCGCGCGGCTCGGCGAGGCGATGCTCGCGCGCGAGCAGGCGACCCTCACGGCGATCCAGGGCGCCTTCGCCGCCGCAGGGAATGATGCGGAGCAGCTGCGGGGCGTGCTCGCCTTGCTCAGCGAGCTCCGCTACATCCGGCGGTTCCTCGAAGAAGTGAGCGCCATCGAAGAAGAGCTCGCAGATTTGAAATGACCCTCCTCGAAATTTTCGACCCCAAGGCAAGGCCCAGCCCGATCGGCATCGATCTCGGGACGACGAACTCGCTCGTCGCCCGCGTGCGGGACGGCCGTCCGGTGGTCATCGACGACTGCAATGGAGCGCGGCTGGTGCCGTCGGTCGTGCACTACGACGAGCGCGGCCGCGCGGTCGTGGGCGACAGCGCGCGGCGGCTCGCGCAGAGCCACCCCCGCGAGACCATCGTCAGCGTGAAGCGCTTCATGGGCCGCGGCGCCGACGATCCGGAGACGCGGCGGCTCGGGCCGTACGAGTTCGCGGAGCCGAAGGGCCCCGAGGACGCGAAGAGCGTGCGCTTCAAGGTGCGGGACGCGGTCGTGACGCCCGTCGAGGTGTCGGCGGAGATCTTGAGGGAGCTCCGCACCTCGGCGGAGCGCGAGCTCCGCTCCGTGGGCGGCGCGGTGATCACGGTGCCGGCGTACTTCGACGACGCCCAGCGGCAGGCGACCAAGGACGCCGGCAGGCTGGCCGGGCTGGAGGTGCTGCGGCTGCTCAACGAGCCGACCGCCGCGGCGCTCGCGTACGGGCTCGACAAGCAGCAGAACGGCCTGTTCGCCGTGTACGACCTCGGCGGCGGGACGTTCGACGTCACCGTCCTCCTGCTCGACAACGGGGTCTTCCAGGTGAAGTCCACGGGGGGCGACAGCTCGCTCGGCGGCGACGACATGGACAGGGCGCTCGCGGAGCGGCTGCTCGAGGAGATGGGCGCGACGCGGCGCACGCCCGAGGTGGTGCGGCTCGCGCTCGACACCGCCCGCAGCATCAAGCACGCGCTGACCGACGCGGCGCAGATCGAGATCGAGCTGCCCGTACAGGCGGCCGAGGCGACGGGCAGCCCGGCGTCGAAGCCGGTCACCGTGACCCGCGACGAGCTGAACGCGCTCATCACGCCGCTCCTGGAGCGCACGGGCGTCGCGTGCCGCCGCGCGCTCCGCGACGCGGGCGTCCAGGCCGTGGACATCGACGGCGTGATCCTCGTGGGCGGCGCGACGCGCGTGCCCCACGTGCGCGACTACGTGGCGCGACTCTTCGGCAAGGAGCCGCTCAAGGACATCGATCCGGAGGAGGTCGTCGCGCTGGGCGCGGCCATCCAGGCCGACATCCTGGCCGGCTCGATGGATCGCGCGGACGAGGTGCTCCTGCTCGACGTGCTGCCGCTGTCGCTCGGCATCGAGACGATGGGCGGCGTCGCCGAGAAGATCTTGCCCAGGAACACAACGATCCCGGCGGGGGCGCGGCAGGTCTTCACGACCTACGCGGACAACCAGACCGGGTTCGATCTGCACATCGTGCAGGGCGAGCGGGAGCTGGCCGCCGACTGCCGTTCGCTCGCGCGCTTCGTGCTGAAGGGGATCCCGCCGATGCCCGCGGGCATGGCGCGGCTCGAGGTGACGTTCCGCGTGGACGCCGACGGCCTGCTCGGCGTGACCGCGCGCGAGCTGACGACGGGGGTCGAGCAGAAGGTCGAGGTGAAGCCGAGCTACGGGCTGACGGACGAGGAGGTCGAGGACATGCTCCTCGCGGCGCTGGACCACGGCGAGGAGGACCTGCTCAAGCGCCGGCTCGTCGAGGCGCGGGTCGAGGGCGAGCGCGTGGCGATGGCGACGCGCAAGGCGCTCTCCGCGGACGCCGATCTGCTCGAGCCCGGTGAGCGCGAGGCGATCGAGGGCGCGCTGAAGGGCCTCGACGCGGCGATCCACGGCGACAAGCCAGGGCTGATCCTCGCGCGCACGGAGGCGCTCGACGAGGCGACGCACGGGTGGGCGGGGCGGCGGATGGACCGCGCCGTGGCCAGGGCGATCGCGGGCAAGCAGGTCGAGGACGTCGAGGCGAAGGTCGCCGCGGCGAAGGGCGTGGACGCGCACCTGGCCGAGCACGGCGGGGGCGACGCGAGCCACGCGCCGGTCGAGGCGGGCGGCGCTGGCCCGGCGAAGGCCGGCGTCGATGCGAGGAGGAGCTGATGGCCAAGGTCCGATTTCTGGCGCACGGACGCGCGTGGGAGGTCGAGGCCCCGGTGGGCTCGTCCGTCCTCCAGGCGTCGAAGTCCGTGGGCGCGCCCGAGGGCGACGCGTGCGGCGGCGTCTGCGCGTGCTCCACCTGCCACGTCTACGTCACGAAGGGGCGCGAGCTCCTCAGCGAGGCCGAGGAGGACGAGGAGGACATCCTCGACAAGGCCTTCGACGTCCGGTCGACGAGCCGCCTCGGCTGTCAGGCGAAGATCTTGAAAGACGGCGATATCGAGGCGGAGATCTCCCGCGAGAGCCTCGACGCTTTCTACAACGAGCACCCGAACGTGAAGGATCCGCGCAAGGGCTGAGCCCCCGGCGCGGGCCGATCAGCGCGAGCAGCGCGCGCCGCCCGGCGCGGGCCGACCAGCGCCATCAACCCGCAACGACGCAGGGACGGCTACGGCGGCGGCCGCACCTTCGCGGTCGCCGGCTTCGGCTCGCGCTGCGCGGGCGGCGGGCGGCGAAGCTTGTCCAGCTCGGTGCGCGCCTCGGTGGCGATGCGCCGAGCGATATGGGCGAAGGCCGAGGCGGCCTCCCTGGCCGGCGGCGTCGAGACGATCGCGACGAGGTGCTGCGCGGCCGTCTTCCTGCCGATGGGGACGAGGAAGAAGGTCAGGGCGGCGAGGAGGAAGACGACGCCGTTCGTGAGGCGCTTGAAGAACTCGCCGACCACAGGCGCCAACCGTAGATGGAGCGATCGGCCGGGGCCCAGTTCTCGGGAGCCTTTTGCCCTTCCAGCCGGAGGCGATCACCTGCTCGCCGATGCTCGCTGCGCCCCTTGCCAGAGCGCCCCGACCTCACGACAAACGGCGGGGGGCTCGACCGGAGGCGCCGAGCCGTGGAGCGCGGCCGTCGCGGGACGATGGAGCGCTCGGCGCGGCCGCGGGCGACCGCCAGGACAAGGAGGGAAGGAGATGCTCAAGCCTGTTCTATTCACCATCATGACGGCGGCAGCGTCCTTGCCGGCCTCCACAGCTGCAGCGGGGCAGCGCCCGGCAGTGGAGCAAGCCCATGCCAACCAGACCAAGCTCGACGAGTCGGATCGGGAGTTCCTCGAGGAGGCCGGCCAGGGAGGGCTGCTGGAGGTGCGGCTCGGGCAGCTCGCGCAGCAGCGCGCCGCGAGCCCGGACGTGAAGCGCTTCGCGCAGCGGATGATCGACGACCACTCGGCGATGAACAAGCGGCTCGCGGCGCTCGCGCAGCAGAAGGGCGTGCCCGTGCAGCAGGAGCTCTCCCGGGAACACCGCGAGGAGGTCGACGAGCTGTCCAGGAAGACAGGGGCCGCGTTCGACCGGAAATACATGAGCGAGATGGTCGACGACCACGAGGACGACGTCGAGGAGTTCGAGGAGGCCGCGAAGGATGCGAAGGACGCCGACGTGAAGCGCTTCGCCACCACGGCGCTGCCGCTGCTCCGGGAGCACCTCGCGATGGCGAGGCAGGTCTATGACAAGGTGAAGTAGAAGCAGCGGCGCGAGCGCGCCGGCCGTGCGCGGCGCGGCCGGCGCACGGCGGCCGGCGCGCTCAGGCGACGACGCGCGCCGCGCGCTCGGGCCTCTCCGCCGGCGGCGGGGTCGTCCTCGACCTCGCCGCGCCGCGGACGGGCGCGAGCTTGCCCCGGAGCTTCTGATACGCGGCCGTGTCGACGGGCTCGCCCCGGACCCAGGTGCGGATGAACGGCGCCACCCCGGACTCCCAGGCGGCGCCGAGTCGGAGCGCGAGGAACTCGCCGTAAAGCGCGGTGAAGAGCGTCTCGAGCTCCTCGATGAGGTACATGCGCTCGTAGAACTGCTCGTCCGCGGCGTCCTTGACGACGCTCGGGATCTTCACGCCCGAGAGCGAGAACGCGTCGGCGTTGAACAGGAAGGCATACTCGAGCTCTCCGCGCGTGACGCGGACGCGCGCGTGCGACGGGAGCTTGCCCTGGCGCAGCGCCTCGTGGGCCTCGGGGGCGCTGCTCGGCGCCGCGCCCTTGAGCCGGCTCTGCTCCTTCTCCTGGACGAGCGTGATCTGCCCCTCGAGCCAGAGCTCGCAGACGCCGAGGGCGTCCAGGGAGAAGCGGCCCTCGAAGAGCTCGCTCTCGAACCAGAGCCAGACAAGGAATTCGCGGCCGACGAACCGGCGCTGCTCGATCAGCTCAGCGAGGCTCACAGGGCACCTCCAAGGGTCGATTCAGCGTGGAAGACCGTGGGCTTGAGCAGCTCGAACGCGGCCAGCTGCTCGGCCGTCAAGCCGAGCTCACGGGCGGCCGTATACGGGCTCTCCGGCACGAGATCGAGCTCGAAGGTCTCTTCGAAGAGCTCCGAGAGCCCCTCGTGCGCGCGCGGCGACTGGTTCCAGAACCGGACGACGCCGGCCTCCAGGTTCCAGGACAGATCCACGACCTTCATCACCGGCATGAGCTGCGCGCGGAGCTTCCTCGACACGACGGCCCGGAGCTCCTCCTTCTCGCGCCGCCCGAGCTTCTCGCGCCCGCGCTTCGCGAGGTGCTCCCGCTCCGCCTCGGCGAAATGCGCCTTGAAGAGCGCCGAGGGCACCTGCCAGCGATCGGTCCTGAGCCCGAGGTTGATGTACGAGTTGAAGAAGATCTTGCCGTGATCGAGCTCGCAGTCGAGCGGATTCTCGATGGAGCACCACCCGGCGCGCTGCTCCGCGTCCTCTTCGACCGTGAGCGGCCGGAACGCGCGGAGGCGGATTCGCTCGACGAACTTGTCGCGGAACCCCTCGGGGAGCTCGCCGCGGACATAGAACTTCGAGAATGAGATGGATCCTTTGAGTGCGCCCAAATGATCGTCCTTTCGTCTCGTGAAGACGCAGGAGGTAGCCGAGCGGATCCAGGGGGTCAAAAAACCGGACGGGGCGCCGCGGCCATCGGGCGGAGAACGACGACGAACGGCGACGAACGGCGATCGCCCCGGCGGCCAGGCGGGCTGGGCAGGGAGACGCGGTCAGAGCGGCTGGACGAGCGGCGGGCGCAGCCAGCGGCCCGAGAACGGGCCAGTGAGGTAAAAGCGATAGTGAAGGAAATACGGCTGCTCGTCGGGCCCGCAGAAGACGACGGTGGCTCGCAGGAAGCGGCCGAAGACGTCGCCGCCGGGCTCCGCGGATGGCCTGTGGCCGATGGCCGGCGCGGGCACCGCAGGAAAACGAGGCGGCGCGCCCTCCGAGAACCCGCGCGGCACATCGCACGACGCGGGCGGAACAGGCGCCCGCGCCGCGCCGCCGCCCGGGTCCGGGGCGCCCGCCTCCTCGGGCGGGACGTCGGTTGCAGCCGCGACGCAGCCCGCCGCGACGCTCCCCCACGAGGAGAAGAGAACCAGCACACGAAACGCGCCGACGCTCGCCCTGGGCACCGTCCTGCCTCCGTCCGAGAAGCGCGAGGCCCGCGGAGCGCCGGCGGTCGTGGCCGGCACACCGCGCCTGCGCGAACGCCGGAGGAGCAACGGCGGTGCCGCGCCGCCCGCGAAGCCGGGGCGCACCGGGCGCCCTCGGGGAGAGCGACGGCAGCGGGCGCGCTCGTGGGACGGACGGTCAGACGTTGAAGAGGAAGTGCGCGACGTCGGCGTCCTGGAAGACGTACGTCTTGCCCTCGACGCGCAGCTTGCCTGCGGCGCGGATGGCGGCCTCGGTCCTGTGCTCGACGAGGTCGTCCACCTTGTAGACCTCCGCCCGGATGAAGCCCTTCTCGAAATCGCTGTGGATGACCCCCGCGGCCTGCGGCGCCGTGCACCCGATCGGGATCGTCCAGGCGCGGATCTCCTTGGGACCGGCCGTGTAGTAGCTCTGGAGGCCGAGCAGCCGGTAGGCCTCGCGCGCGAGCGTCGAGAGCGCCGGCTCCTTCATGCCGAGGCTCTCGAGCATCTCCTTGCGCTCGTCGGGCGCGAGCTCGTTCAGCTCCGCCTCGAGCTTGCTGCAGACCGGCACGACGCCGCTGCCCTCGGAGGCGGCGCGCTCGCGCACCTTCGTCGCGAGCGGGCCCGTGCCGGAGACGTCGGACTCGTCGACGTTCGCCACGTAAAGGACCTTCTTCGCCGTGATCAGGCCGAACGTCTTCACGACCTTCCGCTGCTCGTCGTCGAAGGAGAGCCCGCGGACGGGCTTGCCGGCCTGGAGCGCCTCGAGGCACTTCTCCATGAGCGCGATCTTCGGGAGGAGCTCCTTGTCGCCCTTGGCCTGCTTCCGCGTGCGCTCCAGCATCCCCTCGAGGGAGCCGAGGTCGGCCAGCATCAGCTCCGTCTCGATCGTGTCGATGTCGCGGAGCGGGTCGACCCCGCCGTCGACGTGCACGACGTCCGCGAGCGTGAAGCAGCGGACGACGTGGAGAATGGCGTCTACCTCTCGGATATGACTCAGGAATTTGTTTCCGAGCCCCTCGCCCGTGCTCGCGCCGCGCACGAGCCCGGCGATGTCGACCACCTGCACCATGGCGGGGATGATCTTCTCGCTCTTGATGAGCTTCGCGAGCGTCGTGAGCCGATCGTCAGGGACAGGGACGGCACCGACGTTGGGCTCGATCGTGCAGAAGGGGTAATTCTGCGCCTCGGCCTTGGCGGCCGTCAGCGCGTTGAACAGGGTGCTCTTGCCCACGTTGGGCAGTCCGACGATGCCAACCTCGACGCTCATGGCGCGCACGTCTAGCACAGGCAGGGTCGCGCGGCCCGGCCCCGTGGGCAGCGCCGCCCGAGCGCCAAGCGCCAAGCGCCAGGCGCCTGGCACCTGGCGCCTAGCGCCTAGCGCCTAGCGAGATTCCCGGTTTGCCCGCGCCGCCGTCCGCCGTCAGCGCCGCGCGCGGCCGGGCGCGCGGAGGGCGCCGGCGAGGTGGTCGACGAACGCGCGCACCCGCGCGGGCAGGAAGCGCGACGGGAGGTACACCGCGACGACCTGGCGGCGCACCGGGAGCCACCCGGCGAGCACCTCGCGCAGCCTGCCCGCGGCGACGTCGGGCGCGGCGAGGTACGCGGGCAGCTCGGCCAGGCCGAGGCCGGCGCGCGTCGCCTCGAGCACGGCGAGGACGCTGTCGCTCGAGAAGACCGCGGGCAAGCGCGCCGTCGCCGCGGCGCCGCCGGGCTCGACGAGGCGGAAGGCCACGTGCGACGCGCCGCCCGCGCCGTAGCGGAGCCCGGCGTGTGATCCGAGCTCCGCCGCGCCGCGCGGCGCGCGGTGGCGGCGGAGGTAGCCCGGGCTCGCGTAGAGCCCGCGCCGGTCGTCCTCGAGCGGCCGCGCGACGAGCTCGGCCGGGAGCGCGGAGAGCATGCGCACCGCGACGTCGATGCGCTCCTCGACCAGATCGGCGAGCCGATCGCCGCAGCGGAGATCCACGGTGATGCCCGGGTGCTCGGCCTGGAAGCGCGCGCAGAGCGGGGCGACGCGGCACGCGCCGTAGACCGCGGGCGCCGCGACGCGCAGCGGACCGCGCACCGCCTGGTCGCGCGCGGCGATGTCGCGCTCGAGCGACTCGACGTCGGCGAGGAGCTGCCGGCCGCGCGCGACGTACGCTTCGCCGAGGTCGGTCAGCGAGACCCGGCGCGTCGTGCGCTGCACGAGCTGCACGCCGAGCCGAGCCTCGGCGCGGGAGACGGCCTTGCTCACCGCCGAGGGCGTGAGACCGAGCCGCTCGGCCGCCGCGGAGAACGAGCGCAGATCCGCGATCGCCACAAGGAGCCGCAGCGCGTGCGCGGCCTCGGACGGGTCGATTGATGAACCGAGCTCATGAATCCTCGCCTTCACGCGTCGATTGTACGCTCCGGGGCTCAGATTCACCGGTCGCGGAGCGCCGCGCGAAGGAGCCGCCGGAGGAGGGCGCGCGGCGGGCCGTCGACCCGGGGCCCCAGCGAGGGGAAATCTCGCAGCCGAGGAGCCGGCGGCGCGCGTGTGATGCGGGGGCGTGATCAGCGGGCGAGCGCCCGGAGCCGCCTCGCCGCGATCGCCGCGATCGCAGGGTGCAGCACGAAATGCTGGCGCCCCGCGTCGGCGGCCTGCGGGGAAGGCGTCAGGGTCCCGTCGCGCAGGCCGCGCACCGCGCGGCACATGAGCTCGAGCCCGACGCGCTCGACGCGCCTCATCACGGCCGGGTGATCGTCTCCGGGCTCGAGCGCGAACCGCTCGACCAGCAGGACGGGCCCGGTGTCGACGCCCGTGTCGATGAGGTGCACGGTGACCCCGAGCTCGGGCGGGCCGTCCTCGAGGAAGGGCCACAGCGCGACGTCCATGCCACGGTACCTGGGCAAGACGCCCGCATGGGCGTTGAGGACGCCGATCCTGGGGATCGCCAGAAGCGGGGCGCGAAGCAGGCCGCCGCCCGCGAACACGATCAGGTCGGGCGCGGCGGCCCGGAGCGCGGCGAGCGACCGGTCGTCGTTGTGGTTCTGGACCACGTGGAACCGCGCGCCGATCGCCGCGGCGACGTCTCGCAGGGACGCCCCGGGGAGCCCCTCCTCGGCGGCGATGTCCCGCACCGATCGCTCCCCCTCGCGAGGGGACGAGAGGCTGCCGACCAGGACCTTGCCGGTGACCTTGGCGAGCACGCGGCCGGGCGTGGTGAGGCGAAGCTCGTCGCGGAGCCGGTCGAGCTGGTAAGGCGCTCGCAGCAGGACGTCGGTCAGCTCGATGCCGTCGGTGCGACCGAGCCGCCACGCGAGCAGCCGCGCGTACATGCTCGTATGCACGGGCGCTAGGAGCGCGATGCGCATTGCGCCTCCAGCTCCGCAAGGGCGGATTCGACGTCGCGGAGCGCCGCGGCCCAGTCCGCGGCGACCTCGGGTCCGACCCGCCACGACATCCCCGGCGCGAACCGATCCGCGAGCTTGAGGGCGGCGTTGAGCAGGCGCCAGTCGCGGCGCGCTGGCGCCTGCCGCGCGAGCAGCGAGCAGACCGCGGCGCGCTCACGCGCGACGCCGGCGCGATCCTGCGGCGGCTCGATCTCCGCCAAGGCGTCGCCGCGACGGAGCTCGACATGACGAAGCAGCCGCTCGAGCTCCTCGGCACCCCGAGCGTCGCCCGCGGCGAGCGCCGCCTCGATGTCGGCGCACGCGCCGGCGCGCCACCGGCGCTGCTCCAGCGCCGGGCGGAGGGCGCCCTCGGCGCGCGCCGGCGCGGCGCGGGTCACCCCGGACGCCGCCCGTCGCAGCGCGGCCTCGAGGCGGCTCCGGCGCTCGCGCCCCCGGGCCGGATCATCGAGCCACACCGCGGCGGCGCGGACGCCCGCCAGCACGCGATCGCGCAGGGTCACGGCAAGCCCCCCTCGATCGCGATACGCACGCTGCTCCCGTCCAGCCCGACGAGCGCCTCTCCGCTCAACCAGAGATCGTCCTGGCGCAGATGTCCAGACGGCAGCGTGAGGACACCGTTCTTGAACAACCAGTAAGGACTCCATCGATCCTTGCGGAAACAGGCGAGCTCCCGCCAGGTGATCCCGTCGCGGCTCGCGAGGACGGCCGCCGTGTCGCGGTGGACCCCGGCGCCGCGCTCGACGACCGTGAGCGCGATGAGCACCGGACCTGGGAGCTGGGCCCCGTGCCACGCCGAGGCGGGGATCGCACAGCCCACCTCGAGGGCGAGCGTGCGTCGATCGGCGCGGCATGCATGGTTCTGCGTCACCTCGGAGTCGGTCAACCAGCACACGTGGTCCGCGGTGAAGAACAGCTGCACGGCGCGCCAGCGCTGCGTGCCGTCCCCGAACCTCTCGATCGTGCGGAACCAGTCGCGCGTTCGCCACAGGTAGCACTCGCCGTCGAGATCACCGGTGGTCACCCACGCCGCGCCGACGTCGAACGGGTCGGCGAAGATGCCATGAACATGCCGCACCGACCCCGCGGAGAACTCGTGGGCTACATCGACGCGGTCGCCGTCGGGGGCGACCCGGTGAACGCGCACCGGGCCACGGCGCTCGTTCCTCGTGTACTCGCCGAGGTACGCGGCGCCGAGAGGGTCCTCCGCGATCCCGCGGTGCAGGACGCAATCGCCAGCGATCGTGCCCAGCGGCGCCGGATCGCGCCCCTCCTCGAGCCGGTAGATCGTCCCCGCGCGGACCCCGATGACGACGCCGCGCGACGTGCGGTACACATTGCACTTGTCGGCGCGCGCCGCCCGGACGAGCAGGCGCTGAAACGCCATCGCGTCACGCGGCATCGCCGCGGGAAACCGGCAAAACGGCTCGAACGCGCCGACGCCGCGGGCGCGGCGCAGCACGACGCGCCCCTGGCTCGCCCAGACCGTGCCGTCGGCGTCGAGGTGGTGCACGGACGAGACCGCCGGAGCCCGCTCCCGTACAGAGACCCCCAGCGCGAGGTGATCGCTGGAAGGAGTCGGGGTGATGGCGCGAGCCGGCAACATCGTCAGCGCGGCGCACGCTAGCACCCGCTCGCGCGATCCGGCAAGCCGGAGCCCGGCGCCATGGCGCACGCGCGCCGCGCTCGACGCGAGGTGCGGCTCAGGTGCCTTGACGCCGCCGCGCCGAGGCGCCCGGCTCAACCGAAGAACGAGGCGATGGCGGCCGCCACGCGGGTGACCTCCTCGCCCGTGAGCTCGGGAAAGATGGGGAGCGCGAGCGAGTCGCGCGCCGCCGCCTCCGCGACCGGAAGGGAGCCCTCCGGCGGGCCAAGGCGCGCGAAGCAGGGCTGGAGGTGGAGCGGCGCGGGATAATAGATCTCGGTGCCGATGCCCCGCTCCGCGAGCGAGCTCCGCAGCGGATCGCGCAGAGAGGCATCCTTCAGGCGAATCACATACTGATTGAACGTGCGCCCCGCGGCGCCGGCGTCCGGCAGCGCGAGGGGCAGATCGCGCCCGCCGAGCAGCGCGGCATACCGCGCGGCGTGCTCGCGCCGCCGCTCGAGGAGCGCGCCGAGCCGCGGGAGCTTGCGCCGGAGGAGCGCCGCCTGGAGCGCGTCGAGCCGGAAGTTGCCGCCGACGCGGGTGTGATGGTGCTTCTTCCGAGCGCCCTGCGCCCTGAGCGTCCGGACGCGCTCCGCGAGCTCGTCGTGATCGGTGGTCACGAGCCCGCCATCGCCGAAGCCGCCGAGGTTCTTGGTCGGGAAGAACGAGAAGCACCCCATGAGCCCGAGCGCCCCGGCGCGGCGGCCACCGCGCTCGGCGCCGAACGCCTGGGCCGCGTCCTCGATGACCGGCAGGCCGCGGCCGCCCGCGATCGCGAGGAGCTCGTCCATGGGCGCGCAGCCGCCGAAGAGGTGGACGGCGAGGATCGCCCGGGTGCGCTCCGTCAGGGCGCGCGCCGTGGAGGCGGGGTCGAGGTTCAACGAGCCAGGGAGCACGTCCGCGAAGACCGGCGTGGCGCCGGTGCGATGGATGGCGCCCGCGGTCGCGAAGAACGTGTAGGCGGGGCACACGACCTCGTCGCCCGCGCCGACGCCGAGCGCCATCAGCGCGACGAGCAGCGCGTCGGTGCCGGAAGAGACGCCGATCGCGTGCCGGACGCCGAGGTACGCGGCGCACTCCGACTCGAAGGCCTCGACCTCCGGACCGAGGACGTAGTGGCCGCTCCGGAGGACCGACTGGAACACGGCGGAGAGCTCGTCCTGCATGGCGAGATCGCCGCGGGCTCGATCGAAGAAGGGAACAGGCGCGGTCATCCGTCGGTGTCCTCCGGGGAGAGGGGATCGCGGTAATGGCGCGTGGCCGCGGCGCGGGGCCGGGCGAGCGGCGCGTCCTCGTCGAGGTCGAGACAGCGGACGACGTCGCCGCGGCGCTCGTAGCGATAGCCGCTCTCGGGGCAGCGCAGGAGGCCGTCGCGCGAGGCGACGAGCTTGTGACCGTGGCGGCTCATCCAGCCGGTTCGCCGGGCCGGCACGCCGGTGACGAGCGCATAGTCGGGCACGTCGCGCGTGACGACCGCGCCGGCGCCGACGAACGCATGGCGCCCTATCGTGACGCCGCAGACGATGGTGGCATTGGCGCCCACGGTGGCGCCGCGACGGATGCGCGTCGTGTCGAGGAACGCGCGTCGGTCGATCGGGGCACGCGGGTTGACGACGTTGGTGAGCACCGCGGACGGGCCGAGGAACACGTCGTCCTCGACCAGCGTGCCGTCATAAAGAGACACGTTGTTCTGGATCCGGACGCCATCGCCGACGACGGCGGTGCCCGCGACGAAGACGTTCTGGCCTAGGACGCAGGCGCGGCCGATCCGCGCCCCCGCCGAGACATGGCAGAAGTGCCACACCTTCGTCCCCTCGCCGATGTCGCAGGGCTCGTCGATGCACGCGGACGGGTGCGCGAAGTAGGGCTTTGCGGGCTCGCTCATGGCGCCCCGTCCGCCGGGTGCGCGGGGCCCCTGGAGCCACCCTCCGGCAAGGCCCCGAGCGCGCCGCCTGCCGGAGGCACCGGCCAGATCCCCCAGGCGCCGCGCGTCGCGAGCGGCGGGCCGGCGAAATCGATGACGGGCGGCCTGACGCGCCCGATGAGGTAGGCGGCGCCCAGGCCGGCGGCGCGGCGCGCGAGCGCGGCGGGGTCCTCGAAGCTCGAGCGGACAGGCGGATCACGGGGATCGATCGAGCGATCGGGGTGCACCCCCTCGGGACGCCCCAGGGCGGCGAGCGCCGCGAGGTGGCCATAGTCGACGACCTCGAGGAGGAGGGGCGCGGAAGGAGGCGTGAGCTCCGCGGCGGCGCGGCCGATGGCGACCTCGTCCCTCCGCGGATTGAAGTGCTCGCGGCGCAGGTGCGGGCGGAAGAAGGCGCCGAGGGCCAGCACCACCAGCAGCGCGCCGCCGAGGGCGCGCCGCGCGCCTGCCGAGGCGCCCCGGAAGGCGCGCGCCGAGAGATCTCCGACGGCGAGCGCGAGCAAGAGCAACGCGAGGAGGGTCGCTCGCTCGGGGTGGTGGGTGGGCGCGCCGTCGCGCACGAGGGCGAGCGAGAGCGCCGCGATCTGGAAGGCGGCGACGGCGCCAGGGAGCGCGTACGGACGGGCCGCGCGAAGGAGCGGCGGGAGCGGTCGGGCCGCCCCCGGCGCAGCGCCGCGGCGGGCACGCCATGCGACGAGGGCGATGGCGATGGGCCACACGAAGAGCTCCGGCTCCTCGCGGACCATCGCGGCAGGGTACGCGAAGAGCCGCAGCAGCGAGCCGTCGCCGCCCGGGCCGATCGCGTTGCGGTAGGAGGCGACGCGGGCCAGGAACTGCAGCGCGTCGCCGTGAGCGACGTGGTTCCACGCGATCCACGCGGCGGGCCCGGCGAGCGCGACGAGCGCGGCGAGCGCGAGCTTCGCCTGCGCGCCGCGGCCCTGGCCGAGGCGGGCGGCAGCGAGCAGCGCCATCGCCGCGAAGGCGACGGCGACGGACCAGGGTTCGTAGCGGGAGAGCGTCGCGAGCACGAGCGCGAACGCGCCGAGGAGGGCGCGCCCAGCCGGGGGCGCAGGCCCGGCCGGCGGCGTGACGAGCGACGCCACAGCGAACAGCGAGAGGGCGGCGGTCGGCAGCTCGGGGACCGTCGCCACGCCGAGGCAAGCGCTCCAGGGGAAGGCGCCGGCGAGCAGCGCGCCGGCGAGCGCGGCGCGCCGGTCACCCGTGATCCAGCGGGCGGCGAGGTGGACGAGCGCGGCCGAAGCGAGGCCGAGGGCGAAGGCGATGGCGCGCGCGACCTCGAGGGTCGGCGCGAAGACACGGAAGAGCGCGCCGATGAGCCAGAAAGGGACAGGCAGCCAGCTCGTCCCCGTCGGGTCGAGCCGGGGCGCGTGGGCCCACGCCTGCGCGAGGACCACGCGCGCGAAGTCGTCATCGCTCACCGCCCGGAAGCCGAGCGCGAGGACCAGGGCGGAGACGACCGCCTTGGCGAGGGCGACGAGGGCAAGGTCGCGCGCGAAAGGGAAGGAGACGGCCGACGCCGCCTCCACGGACGACCTCGCGTCGAGCGCCCTGCCCGCTTCCCTCCCCGGCGCGGGGGCGGGCCCTAGCACGCGAGCCTACTTTTCCTGGGATTTCTCGAACTCGCGCAGCTCGCGGTCGCCTGCCGACGAGAGGTAGGCGAGCGACACGCTCGTCGCCATGAAGACGACGGCGCAGACGGCCGTGAGGCGGGTCATGAAGTTGCCCGCGCCGCGGCCGCCGAACACCTGCGCCGTCGCGCCGCCCATGGCCGAGCCCATCCCGCCCCCGCGACCCTGCTGGAGGAGCACGACGAGGATCAGGAACAGACAGACGAACACGTGCACGATGTTGAGGAACGTGTGAAGCATCGGCGTCTTTCAGCTGGGTGAGTCTGGACCGCGCGAGGGGCCCAAGGGGCAAGTGGGCGAGAGGACAGGCCGGCGCTCCCGTGGCGAGACGGGAGCGGCCTGCGATCTACCCCTGTTCCGCGCGCTCCGCCAGTCGGTGAGCGGCGTCGACGATCTTGGCGAAGCCAGCGGCATCGAGCGAAGCCCCGCCGACCAGCGCGCCGTCGATATCGTCCTGGGCGAGCAGGGCCTCCGCATTGTCGGCCTTGACGCTGCCGCCGTAGAGGATGCGCGTGACGCCCGCGAGGTCCTCCGAGGCCTTCGCGAGCAGGCCGCGGATGAACGCGTGCACCTCCTGGGCGTCCTCGGCGCGCGCTACCTTGCCCGTCCCGATCGCCCAGACCGGCTCGTAGGCGATGACGCCGAAGCCGGGCTGCTTCGCGAGCTCGTCGAGGACGGCGCGGACCTGCCGCTCGACCACGGCGAGCGTCTCACCCGCCTCGCGCTGCTCGAGCGTCTCGCCGACGCAGACGATGGGGCGCAGCTCGGCGGCCATCGCCGAGGCGACCTTCCGGGCGACCGACTCGTCGGTCTCGCCGAACAGCTGCCGCCGCTCGCTGTGCCCGAGGATCACCCACGTCGCGCCCGCGTCCTTGAGCATGCCCGAGGAGACCTCGCCGGTGAACGCCCCGGAGACCTCGGCGCTCATGTTCTGCGCGGCGATGCCGACCTCGCTCTTCGCCTCCGCGAGTTCGTGGGCCACGGCGGCGATCGCCGTGAACGGCGGAGCGACCACCACATCGGCCCGGGTGAGCTCGCGCGTCGCCTTGGCGACGGCCGCCGAGAGAGGACATGCGTCCTGGCCCCCGGCGTTCATCTTCCAGTTGCCGGCGATGAGCGGACGACGCGAGGCCGCCCGCGGGGCGGCGCCCGCCTCCGCGGACGTGCCCCCATCGTTCACGGGCTTCACTCGCTCACCTCGACCGACCGGAGCGCCTCGACGCCCGGGAGACGCTTGCCCTCGATGAGCTCGAGCGAAGCGCCGCCGCCGGTCGAGATGTGATCGAAGCCCTTGGCGATCTGCTCGCCGGCCTGCTTGACCGCCGCCGCGCTGTCGCCGCCGCCGACCACCGTGAAGCCGGAGGCGCCGCTCATGATGCGCGCGACGTCGAACGTGCCCTTGGAGAAGGCCGGCGTCTCGAAGAGGCCCATCGGGCCGTTCCAGAACACCGTCTTCGCCCGCTCGATCGCCTGGCCGAACTGCTCGATCGAGCGGGGGCCGATGTCGAGCGCCATCGTGCCCTCGGGGATCGTGTCGACGGACGCGGGCTCGCCCTGCGTCGCGTCGATGCTCGAGGCGACGACGGCATCGACGGGCAGCAGGAGCTGGATGCCCCGATCGCGCGCCTTGCTCATGATCGTGCGCGCCAGCGGGAGCTTGTCCTCCTCGATCCGGCTCTTCTGCAGGTTCTTGCCCTGCGCGGCGAGGAAGGTGTTCGCCATCGCGCCGCCGATGCACAGGGTGTCGACCACGTTGAGGAGCGCCTCGACGACGTCGATCTTGTCGGAGACCTTGGCGCCGCCGAGGACGGCGACGTAAGGCTTCTCCGGGCGATCGACGAGCCGGGTCAGCGCCTTGAGCTCCTTCTGGAGGAGGAGGCCGGCGGCGCGCTCGCGCATGAGGCGCGGCAGCGCGTGCACCGACGCGTGGGCGCGGTGCACGGCGCCGAAGGCGTCGTCGACGTAGACGTCGCAGAGCTCGGCGAGCTGGCGCGCGAACCCCTCGTCGTCCTTCTCCTCCTCCTCGTGGAAGCGGAGGTTCTCGAGGAGGCAGATCTGGCCCGCCCGGAGGTCGTAGATGACCTTCTTGGGCGAGTCGCCGACGCAGTCGTCCGGCAGGTGGACCTCGTAGCCCGTGAGCTCACTGAGCCGCCCCCCGCACGGCTCCAGCGAGAGCCCCTCGGTCTTGCCCGGCTTCGGGCGGCCGAGGTGCGACGCGAGGATCACCTTCGCGCCCGCCTCCATGACGAGCTTGATCGTCGGGATCGCCTCGCGGATGCGCGAGTCGTCCGTGATCTTGCCCGTCTTCTTGTCGAGCGGGACGTTGAAGTCGACGCGGATGAAGACGCGCTTGCCGCTGAGGCCAGCGGCGCCCCCGGCGGCGGCGAGGTCTTCGACGGAGCGGATTCCGGTGAGCTTCACGGCGCTAGACGCCCTTCCTCGCCACGAGCTGCGCGAGGTCGATCATGCGGTTCGAGAAGCCCCACTCGTTGTCGTACCACGAGAAGATCTTCGCGAAGCGATCGCCGAGGACCGACGTCATGGTCGAGTCGAAGGTGCTGGACGCGGGCGAGCCGATGAAGTCGCCCGAGACGAGCTCCCGATCGGTGTAGTTGAGGACGTCCTTCATCGGCCCCTGCTCGGCGGCCTGCTTCATCGCGGCGTGGATGCTCTCCTTCGTGATCGGCTTCTCGGTCTCGAGGGTGAGGTCCACGAGCGAGACGTCGACCGTGGGGACGCGGATCGCGAGCCCGTCGAACTTGCCCTTGAGCGCCGGGATGACCTCGGACAGCGCCTTCGCGGCGCCGGTGCTCGAGGGGATCATGTTGACCGCGGCGGCGCGCGCGCGGCGCAGGTCGCCCTTGCGGTGCGGGATGTCGAGCAGGTGCTGGTCGTTCGTGTACGAGTGGACCGTCGTCATCAGGCCGCGGACGATGCCGAAGTTGTCGAGCATCACCTTGGCGATGGGGGCGAGGCAGTTCGTCGTGCAGGAGCCGCACGAGATGACCGTGTGCTTCTGCGCGTCGTAGAGCTCGTCGTTCACGCCCATCACGACCGTGAGGTCGTGGCCCTTGGCCGGCGCGCTGATGATCACGCGCTTGGCGCCCGCGTTGATGTGGCCGGCGGCCTTCGCCTTGTCCGTGAAGAGGCCGGTGCACTCGAGGACGATGTCGACGCCGAGGCTCTTCCACGGCAGCTCGGCCGGATCCTTCAGCGCGAGGACCTCGATCTTCTGGTCGCCGATGCTGATGTACTTGTCGCCGGCGCCGACCTTCGCCGCCTTGAACTCGCGGTGGATCGAGTCGTACTGGAAGAGGTGGGCGAGGGTCTTCGGATCCGTCAGGTCGTTGATGGCGACCAGCTCGATATCCTTCACGCCGCGCTCGTAGAGCGCGCGGACAATGCAGCGTCCGATGCGCCCAAAACCGTTAATTGCGATCTTCGTCGCCATCACGAACTCCTGGGAAAGTGGCCGGCGCGAGTCGTAGTCACCTCGCGCGCGACGGTCAAGCAAAGCCTCAGCCGCGGGGCGCCGGCGACGTGGAGCGCCGGCGGCGGCGGGGCCGCGGCCGGCTGGCCGGAGCGGCGCCTCGCCGGGAGGGCTTTCGGTCGGTATTTGGGGAGGTTTCGGCCTGTGGGAAGGGGAGCGCCGGCGCGCTTGGGCGCTGCCGCGCCGGGATCTGTCACGCCGGCGTCACGCGCGGCGGCGGATCAGACGCCGAGTTCCCGGAGGAGCTTCTCCTTGCTCGCGACGCCGGTGTACGAGCCCGCCTTCTCGCCGCCCCGGAACAGGATGCACGTCGGAACGGCGCGGACGTTGTATTTCTGGGCGAGCTTGGGCGCCGCGTCGATGTCGAGCTTGCCGACCTTCAGCGTGCCCTGGGACTCCTTGGCGATCGTCTCGACGATCGGCGCGAGCTGCTTGCAGGGTCCGCACCAGGTGGCCGTGAAGTCCACGAGCACCGGGATCGGGGAGTTGATGACCTCGGACTCAAAATTCTCGTTGGTGAAGGTGACGATGTGCTCGCCTGCCATGATTGTCTCCGTCGGTGCCGCGCTGTTCATGTTCGGGGCCGCGCCTGTGGTGCGCGGGGCGCGCCCCGTGAGTTGACCGAGCCCGCGCCGGCCTGTCGGCCCGATGCAGAGCGGACCGCCCTGTCGGGAAAGGAAAGTACCCGGCGCGCACGCCTCCGGCAACCCACAAGGCGCTCGCGGCGCGCCCGCGGAACCTTCCGCCTGCGCCGTCGTTTTGGTAGATCGCCCGGCGCCGGAGCGCCCGTGCTGGCCGACGCAGCGGAGGCCTGAGCGCGAGCGGACGCCCGCGGACCTGGCGCGCGACGCTGCGCGGCGCGCACGACCCCGCGTGCGAGCGCCCGCTCGCGCGGCGCCGAGCCAGGATGGCCCCCCGAACCCTCATCATCACGCCGACGTACAACGAGCGAGACAACCTCGCCGAGTTCGTGAGCTCCGTCCTCGCGGCGGCGCCGGAGGCGCACGTGCTCGTCGTCGACGACGCGTCGCCCGACGGGACAGGCGCCCTCGGCGACGAGCTCGCCGCGCGCGACGGGCGCGTCCGCGTGCTCCACCGGGCGGCGAAGCGCGGGCTCGGCACGGCCTACCTGGAGGGCTTCCAGCGCGCCCTGGACGGCGGCTACGACGTCGCGTTCGAGATGGACGCCGACCTCTCGCACGACCCGCGCCACCTGCCGGCGTTCCTCGACGCGATCGCGCGAGGCGCCGACGTCGTGCTCGGCTCCCGCAACATGCCGGGCGGCGGAGTCGAGGGCTGGGGCCTCGGGCGGCACGTGCTCTCGAAGGGCGGCTCGCTCTATGCGCGGACCATCCTGGGCGTCGGCATCCGCGACCTCACGACCGGCTACAAGGCGTTCACGCGGCGCGCGCTCCTCTCGCTCGATCTCGGCAGCGTGCGATCGAACGGCTACGCCTTCCAGATCGAGACGACCTACCGCGCGCTGCGCAAAGGGCTGCGCGTGGTCGAGGTGCCGATCGTGTTCGTCGACCGCCGCGCAGGCCGCTCGAAGATGAGCCGCCGGATCTTCGCCGAGGCGATCGTCGAGGTCTTCCGCCTGAAGCTCGACGCCGCGCGCGGTCGCATCTGATCGCGCGGCCCCGCCGGAGCGCGAGCGCGCGCGGTGCTCAGCGCTCCCCCGCGCGAGGCGGCCGCGAGGCGGCGCGCGTGCGGCCCGGCTCGTCGAGCTCCAGCTCGTCGAGCTCCTCGTCCAGCGCGGCGTCGCCGTCGTGGATGCGCGATCGACCGGGGGCCTCCTGCTCCTCGAAGCGCACGCGCGCCGCCGCGCCCTGGCCGCGCTGGGCCGTGTCCTCTGGCGCCGGGTGCCCGCGGACGACGCGCGTGGCGCGGCGCAGCGCGAGATCGGCGACCCGCCCGGCCCTGCGCACGTTCGGCGCGGCCTTCTCGCGCAGCACGCGGCCGAACACCAGGGACAGCAGCGTCAGCACCGTCGGGACGACCACCCCGAGCGCGAGGCCGACGGCGATGCGCGCGACGGTGAGGCCGAACAGCGCGGCGACGAGCGGCAGGCCCACGAGGCCGCGATCGAGCGACGGGCGCCCCTCGTGCCGGCGCGCGCGCCGCTCCTCCTTGCGCGCGCGCTTCTCTTCCTTGCGCTCGTCCTTGCGCGCGCGCCGCTCTTCCTTGCGCTCGTCCTTGCGCGTGCGCCGCTCCTCCTTGCGCGCCCCGCGCTCCGCGGGCTCGCCAGCGCGCGGCGGATGGGGGGACGCGCCGCCCACTTCGAGCCCCGAAAGGAGCGGAGCGATGCGCGCGGCGCGGCGGTCCGGGTCGGGCTCCAGCATCGCGGAGAGCGCCCGGACGAGGCGCGGATCGGCGCGATCGCCGAGGGCAGCGGGCACGTCGATCGCGAGCCCTCGGTGCGGCAGGTTCTCCGGCTCCTCGCCGGTGAGCAGGCAGAGCGCGGTCGCGCCGACCGCATAGACGTCCGACGCGGGCAGCGCGCGGCCCTGGAACTGCTCCGGCGCCATGTACCCGAACGTGCCGACCACGGTGCTCCCGCCCTCGGGACGCATGCGATCGCGGACCGCGCCGAAGTCGACGATCGCGAAGGAGCCGTCGGGCCGGCGGATCACGTTGTTCGGCTTGATGTCGCGGTGGATGACCGGCGGCGCGCGGCCGTGCAGGTAGTCGAGCACGCCCGAGGCGTCCCGCAGGAAGCGGAGGATGTCGTCCCGCCCGAGCACCGCGCGGCGGCGGCGCATCGCGCCCAGGCTCTCGCCCTCGATCTTCTCCATCACCAGGAAGAGCGCTCCGTCCTCCTCGAAATGATCGAGGTAGCCTGGCAGGCTCGGGTGCGAGAGCGACGCGAGCACCCGGGCCTCGCGCTCGGCGAGCTCGACGCTCTTCCAGCTCGAGGCGCCGCGGATCTGGAACCGCTTGATCGCGACGAGCTTGCCGAGCCGCTTGTCGACCGCCTCGAGCGTGTGTCCCTGAGCCCCTTCGCCGAGGGCGCGCGTGATCGCGTAGCGGCCGTCGCGCAACGCCTGGCTCGGCTCGGCACCCATCGAGGGAGCGAGAGTACACCGCCCGGGCAACGACACCAGGTCGAAGCCGCGCCTGGGCGCCCGCGAGCAGGCGCGAACGTCCGGACGTCCGAACGCCCGCCGACGCGGGCCGCTCGCGCGGCCCGCGCCATCCGCTCTGCTAGAGTCGCGAGCGATGTCGCTGATCCTCACCGTGCTCGGGCTGTTCGCCGCGCTCTACCTGCTGTCGGGGCTGCGGCAGATCAACCAGTGGGAGGCCGCGCTGCGCTTCACGCTCGGCAAGCTGACCGGCCGCGTATCCCCCGGGGTGACGCTGTTCCTCCCGGGGATCCAGGAGCTGCGGCGCATCGACACGCGGATGAAGAACCGCGATCTCCTCCAGCAGATGGTGATCACCCGCGACAACGTGACCACGATGGTCGACGCGGTCGTCTATTACCGCGTCGTCGATCCGGAGAAGGCCACGCTGGCCGTCGAGAACTACGAGACGGCGATGAAGGACCGCGCGAAGGTCGTGCTGCGCGACGTGGTGGGCGAGACGCGGCTCGACGAGCTGCTCGCGCACCGCGAGGAGGTCGCCGCCAAGGTGCGCGCGCAGGTCGAGGCGGTGGCGGCCGCGTGGGGCCTGCACGTGGAGATGATCGGCCTCCAGGACATCGCGCTGCCGCCCCAGATGCAGGAGGTGCTCGCGAAGGGCGCGATCGCCGAGCGCGATAGGCGTTACGTGGTCATCAAGAGCGAGGCCGACGTGGAGAGCGCGAAGAACTTCGCGGAGGCGGCGGGCATCCTCGCGCGCTCGCCCGGGGCGATGGAGCTGCGCCGCTTCGAGGCGCTGGCGAACCTGAGCCAGGGCAACACCAAGGTGATCTTCGACCTCGCGAAGCCGTACGACGACGTGCGGCACGCGGCGGTCGCGATGGCCGAGGCGGCGGCCACCGAGGCGAAGCCCGTGCGCGTCCAGCAGGGGCAACGCCCGGTCGACGCGGAGGCGCAGCGCGAGGCCGAGGCGGCCCTCGAGGAGGAGGCGGCGCTCGAGGAGCAGCGGACGGCGCGGCGCGGGCGCATGGGCGGGGCGTGATCCCGGCGCTGACCGCGCTCAAGGCCGCGGTCGCGGCGCTGCTCGAGGCGCGCGGCGAGCGCGGGCTCTCCGCCCTCGTCGCCGGCGGGGAGCTCGCGCTCGCCGCCCCTCCCCAGCGGTGGACGCTGGGGTCGCGCGAGGTGAGCGCGTCGCGCCTCTCGCTGGCCGTCGACGCGCCCGAGTTCGCGGCGCTCACCGCGGATCCGAGCCGCCTCGCGGCGGTGAAGGAGGCGTTCGCGAGCGCGGTCCGCACGCCGGAGACGGAGCTCGCCGATCTGTCGCTGGTGCTGCGCCTGCCCGGCGTCGGGCGCGGGTGGAGCCACATCTACCGGGAGGCCGCCCTCCCGGCGGCGCAGGAGCGACCGGCTCCGGACGCGGTGCTCGGCGGCGCGGCGGCCCTGCTCGAGGCGTTGGGCGACGCGCGGGGCGCGGCGATGCTCCGCCGCGCGCGGCTCGAGGCGGCGCAGGTCGCGAGCGGGGGCGCCGCGCTGGTGCGCTGCGTGGTGCGGCTCGATCCAGCGGATCGCGCGGCGCTCGACCGCGACGGCGAGCGCGCGGAGCGGCTGCGGCGGGCGGTGCGCGACGCGGGGACGCGCGCCTCCGAGGCGATCGCGTCCGTGGAGCTCGCCACGGCGCTCTACCCGCTCGGGGGAGCGGCGGCGCCGGAGGCCCAGCTCGCGCGGGCGCTCGCGGCGCGCGGCGCGGTGGCGGTGACCATCCGCCGCGGTGACGGGCCGGAGGGCGAAGGCGTGGAGCTCGCGGTCGTGGCGTCCGGCGAGCTCATGCGCGTCCGGATCACGGCGGCCCCGGAGCGCGAGCACGGCGGCTGGAGAGCCGAGGGGATCCGCGCGATCACCGTCACGGCCGGGGACCTCGCGACGCCAGAGCGGACGGAGGAGCTCGCCGCGCTGCTCTGCGGCGGCGGCGAGCTCCCGTGACGCGCCGCGGTCAGCCCCGCGCCAGCAGGCCGGGCGTCGCGGCGCCGGCGCCGGGCGTCGCAGCGCCGTTGCGCGGGGGGTTCTCCGGGCGGCTCATGCTCCGGATCGCATGCTGGAGCGCCGCGCGGAGGTTGCGCTGCGTGTTGAGCTGCGAGAGGTCGAGCCCGAGCGCGACCATCGTCTGCGCGACGTTCGGCTTGATGCCCGCCACGATCCCGTCGGCCCCGAGCAGCCGGATCGCCGTGACGAGCTCGATCAGGTGGCTCGCGACCTTCGTGTCGACCACCTCGACGCCCGTCAGGTCGAGGATCGCGAAGCGCGCCTGCTTCTCCACGATCTTCGAGAGCAGGCTGTCCATCACGTCGGCGGTGCGCATGCTGTCGACCGTCCCCACCATCGGCAGCGTGAGCACGCCGTCCCAGACCTCGATGATCGGCGTGGAGAGATCGCGAATGACCTTCTGCTGCGCCTCGATCTGCTGCAGCTGAGCGCGCAGCTCCTCCTCCGTGCGCTTGGACTCCGAGATGTCGAGCGCCAGCCCCATCACGCCGCACACGGGCCCTCCGCGCTCGTCCTGGAGCGGGGTGATCCAGTTGTCCCAGTAGACGCCGAACGCGTCGGTGCGGAAGCCGCGCACCTCCCCGTCGAACCATTGGCGCAGATCCGCGGCGGAGAGGGTGATGCCAGTCGTTTCTGGCTTGTCCGCATAGATGTCGAACCAGCTGGCCCCGACGAGCTGCCCGGGCTTGAGCCCGGCGCCCCCGAGCCCCTTGCCGTCGTGATAGAAACAGACTCCATCCCTGTCGATCGCCCAGAGCACCACGTTGTCCACGTGCTCGGCGATGCTGTCCAGGATGCGCGCCTTGTTGCGGAGGGTCGCCAGCTCCTTGTCATCGAGCTCGGAGGTCGGCTGGAGCGACCCGAAGACAGCGCTGCGATCGGGCGATCGCCTCGCTTTGCACGACAGCGGCCGGTACGCCCCGCGCGCGTCGCGGAGGCGGACGCGGAACGAGACGGGCTCGTCCGTCTGCTCGAGCTTCGCCCACGCCGCAAGGAGCGCTGCGCGATCGTCCGGGTGAGCGAGCTCTGCGAGCGTCGTCCCCCCCTCGCTCGCGGGACCGATGACCTCCCGCAAGGCATCGTTTTCGTGGAGCAGTCCGCCGGCCGCCGAGGCGACGAAGAGCAGCTCAGGACAGCTGGCGAAGAACTCCGCAAACAGCGCGCTCGAAGTAACGCTCATGACACAAGCCTCCCTCTGCGGCATCCGGAAGGACACGAGGGTATCGCACGCGAAGCCCTCGCGGAAAGGGCCCCATTGCGTTGCGGCCGATTCCAGCTCTGGTGTTTGCCCTGCTGCGGCGGCGAGCTCCCGTAACGCGCCGCGGTCAGCCCGGCGTCGGCAGGCCGGGCGTCACGGCGCCGGCCGTCGCGGCGCCGTTGCGCGGGGGGCTCTCCGGGCGGGTCATGCTCCGGATCGCATGCTGGAGCGCCGCGCGGAGGTTACGTTGTGTGTTGAGCTGCGAGAGGTCGAGCCCGAGCGCGACCATCGTCTGCGCGACGTTCGGCTTGATGCCCGCCACGATCCCGTCGGCCCCGAGCAGCCGGATCGCCGTGACGAGCTCGATCAGGTGGCTCGCGACCTTCGTGTCGACCACCTCGACGCCCGTCAGGTCGAGGATCGCGAAGCGCGCCTGCTTCTCCACGACCTTCGAGAGCAGGCTGTCCATCACGTCGGCCGTGCGCATGCTATCGACCGTCCCCACCATCGGCAGCGTGAGCACGCCGTCCCAGACCTCGATGATCGGCGTGGAGAGATCGCGAATGACCTTCTGCTGCGCCTCGATCTGCTGAAGCTGGGCGCGCAGCTCCTTCTCCCTGCTCCTGGACTCCGAGATGTCGAACGACAGCCCCAGCAAGCCGCCGCCGGGCTCACCGTCCTCCCCACGGAGCGGGGTGATCCAGTTGTCCCAGTAGACGCCAAGCATGTCGCTGCGAAAGCGGCGCACCTTCCCGTCGAACCATTCGCGCACGCTGTCGACGGGCGCGTCGTCGACGGCCGCGTCTGCCTGGTTCCCATACAGCTCGAACCAGTTGACCCCGACGAGCTGCCCGCGCTTGAATCCGGCGGTCCCGAGCGCCTTGCCATCGTGATAAAAACAGGTCCCTTCGCTGTCGAGCGCCCAGAACGCCATGTTGTCCACGTGCTCGACCATGCTGTCCAGGATGCGCGCCTTGTTGCGGAGGGTCGTCAGCTCCTTGTCATCGATCTCGGATGTCGGCCGGAGCGACCCGAAGACCGCGCTGCGATCGGGCGAACGCTTCGCGTTGCACGACAGCGACCGGTACGCCCCGCGCGCGTCGCGGACACGGAGGCGAAGAGAGATGGGCTCGCCGGTCTGCTCGAGCTTCGCCCACGCGTCCAGGAGCGCCGCGCGATCCTCGGGGTGAGCGAGCTCTGTAAGGGTCGTCCCCCCCTCGCTCAGGGGGCCAAGGATCTCCCGCAAGGCTTCATTCTCGTGGAGCAGTCCGCCTGCGGCCGAGGCGACGAAGAGCAGCTCAGGACAGCTGGAGAAAAATTCAGCAAATAACCCATTCGAAGCAACGCTCATCACGCAGGCCCTCTCCCCTGGATATCAGAATGGCAGGAAGGTATCCCACGCGATGCCCTCGAGGGAACGTCTCTCGCGGCGGTGCCATTTCCAGCGCGGGTGCGTGCAAGCAGGCGCTCGCGGCGGCGAGCCACGCCCAACGGGCGTATCTTCATGGCGTACGGAGGAGAGCGTCTCCGGCTCAGGCCCTCGACGACGCCCGGTACGAGTCGGACACGACCTTCTTTGCGAAGTCGATGATCGGCTCCCTGGGGACGTTCTGGATCGCGTACTTGACCGCGTAGCCGCCGGCGAGGACGGTGAGCTGGCGCAGGATCTTCGAGCTGGCGAGCACGCCAATCGCAAACGCCGCTCCGCCGATCGCGATCGGGACGATGTACGGGACGTCCTTGACCTTGGTCTGGATGTCCTTGGCGAACTTCAGCAGCATGTCGAGGCTCACCGCGCCCTCGCCGCCCTGCGTCTGCGGCGCGCCAGCCTCGTGCGAGCCGGACTCCTGCGAGCCGGCCTCGTAAATCCCGTTCTTGTACCCGCCCGAAGTGTACTGGTCGTTACCGATACTCATAGCGCTCTACCTCGTCCTGAGATGATCAGCCACGGAAGTGGCGATATCTCCCGGCGCCATGCGAAGCACATACCAGCCGCGAGCGCCGGACGGCCGACGCGCAGCCATGCGTACGCCCGCGCGGCTCGCGCGGCAGCGGGCGAGCCGCTTGCTCCAGCGGCGAGCGCGCTCGCAGGCGAGGGCGCCCGCCTGCGATGAGGCAACTTGGCCTGGCGTGGCAAATGATCCCACCTCGATCAGCTCACACGATATCGGCTCGCATCGGAGGAGAGGCTGGCCGTGCAAACCTCGAATGCGGCGGGCTGCCCCCACGCTCATGCAGGCGACGCTCGTGCTCGATCAGCACCGCTGACGAGCGCTCGGCGCGAGCTTGGAGCACCGGTTGCACGCTGCGGCTCCGACCGACGCACGCGCGACGAAGCTCGCTCCCGGCACACGCCTTGCGTGAGCTGCCTCACCCATGTCGCTCATGACGGTGCTGTTCGGCCGGCGGCTGGCCTCGGATGAAGAGGAGAAGGAACAGATCGGCCCGCTCTCCGGGATCCCGGTCCTGGGCCTCGACGCGCTCGCTTCCGCGTCGTACGGCCCCGAGGCCGCGCTCACCGTGCTCCTCCCCCTCGGCGCGCTCGGCGTCCACTACATCGTGCCGCTCAGCGCCTTGGTCATCGGGCTGCTCGCGATCGTCTACGTACCGTACCGCCAGACGAGCGCCGCGTACCCGAACGGCGGCGGCTCGTACATCGTCGCGAAGGAGAACCTCGGCACGCGCGCCGGCCTCGTCGCGGCGGCGGCGCTCCTCATCGACTAGGTGCTCAACGTGGCGGTCGCCATCTCCGCGGGGGTGGGCGCGCTGGTCTCCGCGGTGCCCTCGCTCCTGCCCCACACCCTGGGCCTCTGCATCGCCGTCCTCGTCGTGCTCACCGCGGCCAACCTGCGCGGGCTCCGCACCGCAGGCCTCGTGTTCCTGGTGCCGACATACGCGTTCCTCGGCTGTCTCTTCGCGGTGATCGGGATCGGGATCGGGAAGACGATCCTCCACGGAGGGCACCCGCCGCCCGTGGTCGCGCCGCCCTCGCTGCCGGTCGCGCTCGGGACCGCGAGCCTGGCGCTCCTCTGCCACTCTTTCGCGAGCGGGTGCACCGCGATGACGGGCGTGGAAGCGGTGAGCAACGGCGTCCCTGCCTTTCGCAAGCCGAGCAGCGAGCAGGCGCGCCGGACGCTGTCCTACATCGTCGCCTCGCTCGGCATCCTGCTCGCCGGGATCGCGATCCTCGCGCGGGCATACGGCATCACCGCCACCGAGCCCGGCAAGAGCGGCTATCAGAGCATCGTCTCGCAGATCGTGGGCGCGGTCGTGGGGCGCGGCCCGTTCTACTACGTGACCCTGGCCGCCGTGGTGGCGGTGCTCATGCTCTCGGCCAACACCAGCTTCGCCGACTTCCCGCGCCTCTGTCAGCTCCTCGCGCTCGATCGCTTCCTGCCCGAGCCCTTCATCCACCGCGGCAGGCGCCTCGCCTTCTCCTACGGCATCGGCGTCCTCGCCGGGCTCTCGGCCCTCCTGCTCGTCGTCTTCCAGGGCATCACCGACGCCCTCATTCCGCTCTTCGCGGTGGGCGCGTTCCTCGCCTTCACGATGTCGCAGGCGGGGATGACCGCGCACTGGCGCAGGGTCGGCGGCGAGCGCTCCCGGCTCCACCTCACCGTCAACGCGACCGGCGCCACGGCCACGGCCGCCACGCTCGTCATCATCATCCTCTCGAAGTTCACCGAGGGGGCGTGGATCTCGACCCTGCTCGTGCTCGGGGCCATTCTCATCTTCTGCCATGTGCGACGCCACTACAAGCACATCGACGAGGTGGTTCGCGCCCGCGCGCCGCTCGACCTCACCCCGCCTCCGCCGCCGATCGTGGTGGTCCCGATCAGGCGCTGGGATCTCGTGGCGCAGAAGGGGCTCCGCTTCGCGCTCCGCCTCTCGCCCGAGGTCTACGCGCTCCAGGTGCTCCTCGACGATCCTCGCGTCGAGGACCTGAGCGGCGAATGGCACGATCTGGTGGAGGAGCCCGCGAAGGAAAAGGGGGTACCGGCGCCGCGGCTCTCGGTGGTGCGGTCCCGCTACCGGCGGCTCTTCAGGCCGCTGCTCCGCTTCGTCACGACCCTCGCGCGCGCCCACCCGGACCGGCAGGTGGCGGTCGTCGTGCCAGAGGTGGTCGAGTCACGCTGGTACCATTACCTGCTCCACAACCACACGGCATCGGTCCTCAAATGGCTCCTTCTCTTCCGGGGCGGGAAGGGCATCGTGATCGTCAACACGCCTTTTTATGTGCCCGATGCACCGGAGGCCGCCTGATCGTCGTGCGCGGCCGCGCCAGCCCGAGGCCGCCCGGACGACGCGGCAGCGCCGCGTCCCGGAAGCGCGCCGCGGGTGGGCGTGGAGCGTGGGGCCAGGCGCGGCGGAGCCGGGCCCGGGGCCTCACCACCAGGAGCGCTGGCGGGCGAGCGACACGATCGCGGCCGAGAGCTTGCGCGGGTCGTGGCGAATCAGCTTGCCGCCGAACAGCAGGTCGGCAGGGACGAGGAGGTCGGAGGCGAGCGGTTTGTCCGGCGAGGTCACGACCGGCTCAGAGCCGGCGGAGGCGTACTCCTCGAGGCCTTCGGAGGGCCAGACGTCGTTGACGAGCACCGCGTCGAGCCGGGCCTCGCCGAGGTACATGGCGATGGTCCCCACGAAGTCCTCGACCGTGTAGCCGGGGGTCTCGTTGGGCTTCGTCATCAGGTTGCACACGAACATCGCGCGGGCGCGGCTCGCCGCGATGGCCTCGCGCACACCCTTGACCAGGAGGTTCGGCACGAGGCTCGTGTAAAGATCTCCCGGCCCGAGGATGATGAGATCGGCCTCCGCGATCGCGTCGAGCGCCGCTGGATACGCCTGGGCCTCGGGATCCAGGTAGACCGAGAGCACCGGCGCATCGAGCATGTCGGAGAGGTTGTCAATCGACGCTTCGCCGCGGATGGTCCGGTCGTTCTCGAGGTGCATCACGAGATCGACGTGATCCATCGTGACCGGGAGGACGCGGTTCTTGACGGAGAAGATCTCGTGCAGGCGCTCGACGGTGAGGGGGAGCGAGCCGGTGATCTCCTGCACCGCGGTGAATATCAGGTTGCGCAGGGTGTGCCCGCCGAGGCTCCCCGAGCGGAAGCGGTGGCCGAGCAGCTCCTTCAGCGCTTCCGGGTGCTCGGACAGGGCGACGAGGCAACGCGTGAAGTCGCCTGGCGGCAGGAGGCCGTACTCGTCCCGGAGCCTCCCGGAGCTCCCGCCCGAGTCCATCATGGTCACGATCGCGGTGATGCGGACGCTCAGGTCACGCAGGCCGGTGAGGAGCGCGTAATGGCCCGTCCCCCCTCCCACGGTCACGATCTTCGGCGTCGCCATGGGGGAGCAGGCTACCATGCGGACGAGCGGGGCCGATACCGACCGTCAGGCCGCCGAGATCTCGACGCGCGGCCGCGGCGCGCATTTCGCGAGGCGGCGCGACGCGACGGCGTGGTACGTGGGCGCGATCTCGGCGCTGTAGCAGCGCCTCCCTGCGGTGAAGGCCGCCACCGCGACGGAGCAGAGCCCCCCGAATGGCTCCCAGACGACATCGCCAGGATCGGACGATGCGCGGATGATGCGATCGAGCAGCTTGAGGGGCTTCTGGTTGCCGTGGATCGACCGGGTGTCCTCCTTGAAGCGTTCGGGGCCGCGGACGGCCGGCTCGTGCCAGACGTTGGTCACGCCGACCTCGCAATGGAACTTGGCTCTCAGGGTAGCCCATTCCTCGCCCGTCAACGGCCGCTTGCCATCGACCGAGAAGTAGGGTCGCCCCTCGGGGCGGCCGTGCGCGTTCGCGAAGGCGGCGATCTGCTCGAACGCCGAGGCCGGGGGGTAATACCAGAGGTGGCAGCGGGTGAAGTACTTCCTCGTGGCCGCGTTCTTCACGCCGCACGCCTCGTTCGTCTGGCGCAGGGGGAGGCCCGAGCGCTCCCATTCATGCCGCAGCCAGGTCTTGAGGGGCAGCCGCACGCCGGCGCTCTCCAGGAGGACCTTGCGCACGTACTGCACGCACACCTCGCTCACCACGGGGAACTTGCGCAGGGTCCGGGTGTTCGCGTTGCCCGCGATGTGGGCGATCCCCTTGTCCCAGACGTGGCAGGTCCGGTACTCCCAGCCGTGCTGCTCGAGCAGCGGGTGCACCGTCGCCCAGCCGATCTCCGTCCCCCAGAACCAGAGGGTGGCGGACGGCAAGGCGCGCTCCGACCAGACGGCGACGTGGGGCGCGTACCAGGCGGCGAGCCCGTCGTGCGTCGGGGGATCGCCGGGAAAACCGGAGACGCCATAAGCACCGTCGGAGACAATCACGGTGGGTCTCGGCCAGGAGGCGTAGTGCTCCAGCGCGTCGCCGAGCGTCAGGGTGGGGTGGAGGTTGGTCGATGCGCGCTTCACGGGGGACACGCGGCCATCCAATCGAACTGCGCGGATCTGTCAACAAAACGGCGGAGCTCGTCCCCCGCGAGCCGCCTGGGCCCGCGCGCCACGCGGCGCGGGCGGGGCGCGCTTCGCCAGCGCGCCGGGCGCTCGCCGAGCGCGAGCCCCGAGCGCCCGGGATCGGCCCATCCGTACGACATCGCCGCCCTCCAGTCGACGTCGGGCGCAACGTCGGTCGGCGTCGGCCGCGTCGGGCGCAACGTCGGTCGCGTCGGGCGCAACGTCGGTCGCCTCGGTCCGGGAGCAACGTCGGTCGCCTCGGTCGGTCGGCGTCGGGCGCAACGTCGGTCGCGACGGCCGCGGTCGCGACGGCCGCGCCCTCCCCGTACCGGCCGTGATCCCGGCGCCACCGCAGCGCCGCCCCCGCGGTGGGCATCGACGCGCGGATCTACGAAGACGTGCACGGACGTCGCCCCGAGGAGACAGCCTGTGGAAATGAGGGGAACACTATCCGCGCAGGATCACGCACGGCCCGCGTGCCGCCTTCGTGCCGGTGATTGAAGAGCTCGCTCGTCCAGCGTATGTTCGGTGGCTTGGTGCGCAACTTCGCTTTGCCGGCGCTCCGCGGCGATGCCCGCGATGAGGCCGACACCGGTGTGACCAGCCTACGCGGGGCCATCGATTCCACACGGGAGGAAATCATGAATGCATTGAAGCGCATGAGCTCGAGAGCCGCTGTTCGCGCGCTCCCGGCCGCCATTCTGGCCGGGGTGAGCCTGCTCGCGCCGCGCCCGGCAGAGGGCCAGACGGCCGGAGAGCCGGGCCATTTCTACTGGGCCGACACGCTCGTGACCCACATCGCACCGGCAAACAACGAATATGGAAACGGAACCACCTATGTTTATTGGGCCGGCGTCGGAGGAGCCACGGATTACCGGAGCCGCAGCCTGTGCGCGTCGTTCGTCACGAACGTCCTCAAGCAGGCCTATCAGCTGTCCGTCTACGACATCAACACATGGTTCGGCAGCACGAGCCCGAACGCCGCGCTTTACCACGACAGGATCATCGAGGAGGTCGGCTTCGAGCAGATCGTGACGGCGAGCGAGATCGAGGCCGGCGATATCGTCGCGATCGAGTATCCGGCGGGGAGCACGGCGAGCGGGCACGTCGCCATCGCGGCAGGCCCTGCGGTGCCACGCGTGGCGACCTATCCGTTCGTCACGGGTACAATCCAGTACTCGCTCCTCGTCCTCGACTCGAGCACCACGGGCCACGGGACAACCGACACCCGGCGCAACGCGGACGGCTCCTGGCACGCGGGTGTTGGCAGGGGCGTCATGCGCCTCTATGCCAACAGCAACGGGACGATCGTGGGACACGCCTGGAGCACGCAATCGGGATCGACCTACTATGGGACGCAGGTGCGCGATATCGTCGTCGGCCGGATCACCGAGCCGTATATCGAGCTCCCCCTACCACTGTAGCGACGCGCACGGACCGCCCGCGCCCCCGCGACCACCAGGCCGGCTCACGCAATCCCGGCGCCCTTGACGTGTAGTTCCACACGAAAACCAGGTGCGCGTTCATGCACGCGAACGGAGGGCGCCTGCCGCTCATTCGCCCTCGTTCAGCAGCCCAGGTGCCGCGTCGGTATCCCGATCGTCCATTTTACGACACGAGCGGTTCATCGTTCACGGCCACGCCATGGAATACGCGCATCCACCACGTTTGTGCCGGAAACACCACGCTGCGCAGCCCTGCACGCCATCGTTGAAGCGCCTCGCGGTACGCTGCGCGAAATGCCCGGACAGCGGCGACCGCGGTCCTTCGTGCGTCTGCATGTCCTCTCCCCACCGCAAACGTCGGATTGAGGCCGCGAGGCGCCTCGAAGCTCGTCGCGCGAGCGTCGGGCGACACCGTGCATGCGCGCTCGGGGCCGAGGAAACCGCGGTCAGCTCGATGCATCGCGGCGTGCGCCTCGGCTTCCTTCCGCTCCAGCTCCGCCGCCACCTCGCGCCGGAAGGCGTCAGCGTCATCATCCGCCACAGCTGGCGGAAGCGAGATCGCAATGGCGGCGTCCTCGGGCCATACAGGATTGTTCGGAGCAAAGTAGACGTCAGGACGCCTCGCCCGCAGCTCACCGCGGCCGATTTCGTTGACGAGCACCTTCGCTCCCGGCCATTCCTTCGCACGTCGCACCAACCCCGCCTCGACCGGGTTCGCCAGTGAATATGAAATCTTTTCCACCACGGCCGCCCGCGTCAAGAGGCGAACGACGCTGGTTGCTTCGTGGCCCCACACCGGCCCCTCCCAGGTTCGGAGCACCTTGGTCCCCAGCGCCACGAGGCGATGAAACAGCTGCAGGAACCGCGGAAGCACCCCTTCGACGTCAGTGACGACGATGTGCAGGTGCGTGGACATAGCACACAATGCATGCAGGCGAATGCCGTAGCGCCTGGCCGAAACCGCGAGTGCATAGATGATCAGCTGAGTAATCGCGGCATCCGGTCGGAAGAGGAGGTGTCGCCGCAACGCGCGTCGTGTGAGGAGATAGGTGGCACCTGCAACGATAGCGCGAGGCTGGCTCATCGCCGCTGATTATGCCAAATGCGTGCCGCGGCCTACAGCCAATGATTTCGCATACTTGAATCTTCGAGATCCTGGCGGTTGCTGTTTTCCGCCGGCGCCCGCCATGGCCTATGCCCGGGACCGCATCATAGACAACACGTATCGGGTCTCACCACCAAGGCAACGTCGGTCAGACCGACCCGACCGGCCGGGCCGGCAGACCGGCAACGTCGGTCAGGTCGACAGTCCACGGCAACGTCGGTCAGACCGGCAGTCAGCTCGGCACGGGCCCAACAGCGGCCTCCGTTTCCGGTGGCACGGGCCCAACAGCGGCCTCCGTTTCCGGTTGACATCTGGCACGGCGCATGGATCAACCACATTGCGCGCGTTCATGGTTGTCGACCTCGTGCGATGCTCTCGCCCGCCATGCTGCTGGAGAACTCCCATGCACCGACCCCTCCTCGCCCAAGGCCTCGTGCTGTCGCTCTCGCCGTTCGGGTGCTCTACTAGCCCGGAAATTCCTGAAGCGTACGGCATGGCGGTCATGACCGTGAACGGGGAGAGCTTGGTGCTTGACACGGGGGATAGCGGCAAGCTGCCTGTCGCCGGATTCGACGACAGCTGGGACGTTGACTGCTCCCGCCTCAATGGCGAAACCAATCTGGAGCTGGTGGATCACTCGAAGGACAGGAGGGGCTTCTACTACCTCAATCTCCATCTGCTCGGCAGCAAGCGCAAGGGCGGCGACGCTGCTGTCGTGAACATGCGAATGTACGTCGACGATGCGCTTTTCTATGGCTCTTGCCATGCGACGCTCCGGACATCGTCCGAGGACTCGCACGAATGCAAGTTCTCTTTCGCTGACTGTCGCCTGAACTTGCTCGGCGCTGCCCAGGACGTTGTCCCAGCGCGCCTCGAGTTCGCGTCATTCCACTTGAAATGGTGCTTCGTCCCGTGACGGGGCGGAGCGCGATATGTCCAAGGACAGCTCCTCCGCGGCGCGTCATGGCGCAAGACGACCGACGCCGCTCCACAGGGCGTCCCGACAGCGCGCGAGGCGCTCGCACCGGGCGCGACGTCGGGCACGGCGTGCCGCAATGAGGCTTGGAGGAGCGCCCCGAAGCAGCTCTGGCCGGCGCGTCGACCCGCAGGTACACCTCGATCCATGGCCGATGCGTCTCCCCGGCGGAGGTTCAGCGCCGCGTTCGTTCGGTGGTCTCGCCGCGTCCGGCGGCGGCTCGCGCTCGATCTGATCCTCACCGGCGCCGCCGCTGGGATGATGCTCGGCGCGGTAGGCGCGGCGGTCGCCTGGCACATGCGTCAAGGAGCGCTGCGCCCCTGGATGGCCGCGGGCGGCTTGCTCGGCGCCGTCGCTGGCGCAGCGGTGGCGCGCCGGCGCCGGTGGACTGACCCGAACGTCGCGCTGTTTCTCGACGGCAAGCTCGGCTCCGCCGAGTCGGTCTCCACGGCCGTCGAGCTCGCAGCAGCCGAGGACGCGGCGGACGGCGCGCCCGGTGCCAGCGCAGCCGCGGCCCGCGAGGTGGTGTTCGCCCACGCGACCGCGGCCCTCGATGCCGCAACCGCCCGGCAGGTCCGCACGCCCCTGGGGCGACGCTGGCATGCCGGAGCGCCCCTCGCGGCAGCGGCCATTGGCTATCTCAGCTGGCTTCCCCTGCCACCAGCGCCCGCGGCAGCAGCGCCCCCACCCGGGGCCGATCAGGTACGCCTCGCCGAGATCGCCGGCCTCGGGCGGGTGGTCCAGCTTTCCGAGATCGACGCTCGAGACGCGGAGCAACACGACCGGCTGAAAAAGCTCTCAGACGACGCGAAGAGGCTCCGCGAAAAGCTGAAGAGCGGCGTCGAGCGCCGCGAAGCGCAGGCCGAGCTCGGCAGGCTCCGCGACGCGATCACGGCCGAGCGGCTATCGCTCGGCGAGGGCGAGCAGCGTCATGGGATGGAGTCGGCGCTCGGCAAGCTCGGAGAAGACCCTCAGCTGAAGCGGGCTGCGAAGGCGCTCGGCGATCGCGACCTCGTGGCGTTCGACGAGGAGATGGCGCGGCTCGCGAACAAGCTCGAGCGGGACGACCGCGAGCGGGCCAGGAAGGTGCTCGAGGAGGCCGCCGAAGCCGCCAAAAGGGCCGGCGCCCCCGGCGTGGCCAAGGCGCTCGAGGAACAGCGCAAGCTGCTGGATCAGCGCGGCAAGCAGGCCGACGCGTTGAGGGAGCTGGCGGAGGCGCTCGGCGACGGGCTCGGCGACGAGGGGCGCGACGCGCTCCGCGAGTTCGCCCGGACCGGCAGCGACCGCGACGCGCGGCGGCTTGCTGGCAGCCTCGAGGAGGCGCTCGAAAAATTGAGCCCCGAGGAGCGCAAGCGGCTCGCCGACCGCTTGAAGCAGCGAATGGCGCAGTCGCCCGAGAGCGCGCTCGGAGAGCCGATGTCAAAGGAGCAGATGCGCGAGCTCGCACGGCAGCTCGAGACGCCGGACGGACAGCGGCAGCTCGAGGAACAGCTGCGCCAGATGGCCCAGGAGGGGGGCCCGGGCAGCGAGGAATCGAAGCGCCAGCGAGCGCTCGACGATGCACAGCGCGGGGCGGGCGAGGCCGAGGGGCAGCTCGGGGGGACGCCGCTCCCGATGCCGATCGCAGGTGGGTCAGGCCAACCGGGGTTGGGCGGCCAGGAGCGCGGACAGGGCGGGCAGCAGGGCTCGTCGGCGAGCGGGGCGGGCAAGCAGGGGTCGGCGCAGCCAGGTCACTCGGAGGGCGGCGGCTCGGGCAGCCACGAAGGGCAGACCGACGCGATCGCCGGGGGTGAGCTGCGCTCACGGGCCAGCGCAAGGCTCAACCCGGGTAGGCCGATGCCGGGGATCGTGACGGGCCGAGCAGCCGGGCGCTCCGGAGACACCGCCAACGTGCGCGGCGAGAGCGCGCTCGGTGTCGTGGGTCCCCAGGAGGTCGGCGGTGTCGAGCGCAGCGATGTGCCCGAGGAGTACCGCGAGCAGGTGGGCCGTTACTTCCAGCCGCGCTGAGTCCGGGGACGAGACGTGGAGCGCGCAGCGCCCACCGGCCTTAGAAGCTCGCGCCCAGCAGCAGGCCGTTCGCCTCCGCGCTCACCAAGGGCGCGGCATACAGCCGGGGGAGCCCGGCCTTCGTGACCGGCGGGCGGCTCGACGTGGAGAACGCGTACAAGGCCGTCCCCGCGAGCACCACGCCGCCGCCGAGGAAGCTCCAGAACGAGACGTTGGCGAGCGTGGTCTGGGCGTCGCGCAGGTCGGTGCGCCTCGCGCTGCCGAACGGCTCCGTCGCTGCGGACTCGCCCTTTGCCGTGGAGAGGATCGCGAAGGTCACGCCCGACGCGAGCCCGAGCAGCCCGACGGCCCCGCCCGCGACCACCAGCGGAATGCTCGGGCCCGAATCGAGGCTGAGGGCGATGCTCTGGTCCGAGCCCCTCGCCACGAGCAGCGACGTCGACGTCCTGGCGCCAGCGCGGCGTGCCTCGATCGTGCGCTTGCCGGGATCGACGAACACCTGGGTGTCGAGGGGCGAATGCCCGACGACCTTGCCGTCGACGAGCACCTCGGCGTCGTCGACGTTCACGCTGATGCGAAGCGCGCCGACCTGCGACCTGGCGACGGCGAGGCGCTTCTGCAGGAAGCTCTTCTTCTCGGCCTTCTCGCCGAGCGGAAAGGTATTGAGCGCGTACAGGAGGTGCTCGGCCGCCTCGCGGGGCTGGTTCACCTCCAGCTCGACGTTCCCGAGGTTGCCGGCCACGTCAAAGCTTTGCTGGAGATCCCACGCCGCCTGATAACGCGCCTCGGCCTCGGCGAATCGCGCTTCATCGTAGAACCTGTTCCCCTCCCGGTAGAGCTGCGCGGCGCGCTCGCCCGCGCGCGACGTCGCAGGCGGGGCGTCGGTCGGAGAGTTCGGCATCAGCCGAGCCTCGCCGGTCGCGCTCGCGACGCTCGGCCCCAGAAGAACCGCCGCGCATGGGAGGAGCAGAGACAGGTATTTCAAGAATGGCTTTCGCATGATGGCTGGCGGGAGGAATGCAATCCGGAGAGGCGACGCCTCAGGGGAACGGACGCGGGGGAGCGGTCGTCCCCGGGGGCGTTGTGGGCGACGCAGAGGGCGCGGACGGCGGGACCGAGGGTGGGATCGGAGGGCTCACAGCCAAGTCGTAGAAGTCGTCCGCCGCCGTCGAAGGCTTGACGGGGCGCCTCACCTGCACGGCAGGGCGCGGTGATGACGGACGGGCGGCGACCGTGGCCGCGGAATGAGCGGGCGGCGAGCTCGGCTCCGCCGTGGGCGACGCCGTCGGAACCTCGGGCGCGGCGGGAACAGGTCGCTCTGCGGTGGGCGGCGGCTCGATCGCCACCGGGGGCGGATGTTCGGGCTGCGCGCTCGGGGTGGACGTCGCGAGACCAGCGGGATCGGGCGTGGGAGCGCGGCCGCCCTCGGCCAAGGCCGGATCCTGCTCGCTCGTCGGGTTGGCGGCGCGCCACAGCACCCAGAAGCCTGCGACCGTCGCGCTCCCCAGAAACACGAGCAACGCGAAGAGCGCCAGCGGGGCCCGCCGGCGGCGCGCCGCGAGCACCGCCGCGGCGGCCGCTGCGGTCACCGCGGTGTCGTCGGACCGCGCCGCGGTCGGCTGCAGCCCCGCTCGAGGCGCGCCAGCTGCTTGCGGGGGAGCGGCCGCTGCGATCGGCCGCTGCTTCCGGGACGACTGCCCGCGCGAGCCGGACGACTCGTCTTCGGGCGGCGGCCAGACGCCGCTGCCCACACCGACGCGGGCCGTGCGGACGCCACCGGGACGCGCGCCGCCCTGCCCATCGGGAGCCCCCGTCGGCGGACCCGGCAACCCCTGCACAGGGATCCTGCGCATCGTCGGCCGATTCCGTTCGTCGACGCCCTTCAACAGCGACGGCGCGACCTGGATCTTCTGCTGATCCATCGCCTGGTGCTCTCGGTTCGGAGGCAGCGTGACCGGAGGAACATACACCTGCTTGTCGCTCGGCCCCGCCTCGCGATCCTGGCGGCGCCGCGGCCTGGGCTCGCCCCACTGCACCATCCGCTCGGCGGGCGGCGCTGCGGGGCCGGTGTTCCCTTCTTCAGGTCTGCGGCGCGGCTCCTGCGTAAGCGCTCGCTGTTGCGCGGGTGAGGGGTGCTCTTGCGATGCAAAATTCGGCGTGTCGTACCCGCGCGGCGGCTGCTGCGGCAGCGTCGGTTGCTGCGGCGCGGCGTCGCCCGCAGCGCCCTGAGCCGCCGGCTGCCCTGGCGAGCTCTTGTTCGCGTTCCTGTTGGTCATGCCTGCCCCTCTCGCCACGCGCAAAAGGCGCGCTGCTGCCCCACGTGAGCAGCAGCGCATCGAGCCCCCGGTACAAGACGCCGCGCTGTCATGGGCGCGCTCCCGAGGTGATCTGCCTCGACCGCTGCACCGCAGACGGCGTGGCGGGTGCCGCGGCAGCGCTCCGACGAGCCCGGGAGCGCCGGAGACCAGCGTCGAACGTGCGCTGGTCCGCGCATGGTACCTCGGAGCTCGCTCGGGGACAGGGCCACGGCATGGACCCGAAGATACTCCACCCGGCCGCCACCACCACGCACCCAAGCGTCACCACCCCCTCCGGAGCGATGCCAAGGTCGCTCCATGGCAGGGCGCGGGCATCGGGAGCCGCCGCGGTCACGTCCGTGACGGCGGCGGCTCCCGATGCCCGAAGGCGCCGGTGTCGCGGACCATGACGTCGCGCGAGGCGCGGCTCCGCGGGTCGCCGGCGTGCGAAGTTGACCCTGGCCACCTTCTTGCTTCCACACCGAACCACGCGCGTGTTGTACAATACTGCGCTGCCAAAATTCCCGTGTGCCACGACATCGATTTTTTGCACCCATCCAGCATCCAAGGTCCACGACGGTCCGCACCCAGGTTGAGCTGCCGAGCTGCCTTCTGGCCCGCACCCAGGTTGAGCTGCCTCGTGGCCCGCACCCAGGTTGACCTCCACCGCGCGCCTAGGTTGAGGTTGACCCCTCCGAGGTTGACCCCTCCGAGGTTAGGTTGACCCTTCCGAGGTTGACCCTTCCGAGGTTGCCCCTTCCGAGGTTGACCCCTCCGAGGTTGACCCCTCCGAGGTTGACCCTTCCGAGGTTGCCCCTTCCGAGGTTGCCCCTTCCGACCCAGGTTGCCCTCTCAGCGCCGGCGCTCCCATTCCGCAGCCCGCATCGTAGCGGGTTCGTCACACCGGGTGACGTTCCTGGCATCCGCGGCGACGACGCCGTACCCGCCTGTCATCCCAGGAAGCTCACCAGCAGCGCCAAGGTGAAGCCGAAGAGCACCACGCTCACCACCAGCAATCCCATGGCCGCCCAGCTGGCCTGAGCGCGCGCGGGCTGTCGCGCGCGCCGCGGCCTGCTTCTGTGCGCCTCCGAGGCCCGCTGCAGCGCAGCCCCGGGGGCGGGCCGCGCTGCCATATACGCCGCCGTGAGGCCGAACGCCTTCACGGTCGCGCTCAACGTCGGTGGGAGCACCGGCGCCCGGACCGGCGGCAGCGTCAGCGGCGCCGTGCGCTGCCAGTACGCCCCGGACGGTATGACCGACCCACCATCCACCCCTCCCGAAAGCCCCGCGGCGATGCGCGACAGCTCCGCCGCGAACGCCACTGCGTCCGGAAAACGGAGCTCCGGGCTCTTCTCCAGCGCCCTCATGATCGCGCGGTCGAGCTCCGGCGGCACCGGTCGTGGCGCGTGGCTCGACGGCGGCGCGGGGACCTCGCTCGCATGGGCGCGCACGAGCTCGTGGACGCGCCTCATATGCTCGAACGGATCGCGACCGGCGACCAGCGTGTAGAGCACCACGCCGGCCGCATACACGTCGGTGCGCGCATCGACGGCGAGCCCGCAAGCCTGCTCGGGCGAGAGATAGCGCGGCGTACCGACGAGAACGCCCTCCTCCGTCTGATAGAGCGACGGCGCCGGCGCGCGCCCATCGCCGCGCGGAGCCACCACCTTGGCGATCCCGAAGTCGAGCACCTTCACCACGCGCCGACCCTGCGCATCCGCGTCGCACACGAAGAGGTTCTCGAGCTTCACGTCGCGGTGAACGATGCCCGCGCCGTGCGCCGCGGCGAGGCCCGCCAGCGTCTGCGTCACGAGATCGAGCGCCTCCATCGCGGGCAGCGCGCCGCGCGCCGCGAGCTCCTCGCGCATCGTCCGGCCGTAGAGCCGCTCCATGACGAGGAACGTCCTCCCCTCGGCGGTCCGCCCGAAATCGGTGACGGTCACCAGGTTCGGGTGGGCGAGCCGCGCCAGCGACTGCGCCTCGACGCGCATCCGCTCCACGAGCCGCGGCTCGCGGTTCAGGTCGCGGTGCAAGAGCTTCACCACCACTCGCTTGTCGAGGCCCACGTGCGCCGCCTCGATCACCTCGCCCATTCCCCCTCGCCCGAGCCGGCGCACGGGCCGGTACGGCGTTCCATCCAGCAAGGTATCGCTCAGCTCAGGCGCCGCGCATCGGCAGTCTTCGTGCGAAGGCAAGGCCATCCCCTGCGGGTCGAGGTGGTGCCGCCGTCGTCACACGACGCGAGGAATCGAGATCCCCTCTCGCTCCCGGACCTCGAGCGCGCGAGCGCTCTTCTCACACGCTCGCCACGGGACGCCCAAGATTTCGACAGATCTGCGCGCAGCGCATCCTGCTGCATTCCCCGGACGCGTTCCAAATTTCCACACAAAGAGACGCGCACGTACGATTTCGGAGCGCGCCGCGATCACGCCCCGTGATCAGGCGGCGGTGCCCGCGGCGCTCCCTGGCTCCGCGTGCTCGGGCGTGGCCGCGTGCGGCGGCGCTGCCTGCTCCGCCGCGAGCGCCGCCTCGTCTTCCCGGGCGAGGAGCGCGTCCGTCTCGGTGAAGGCTGCCTCGCGTTGCGCGACGACGGCAGCGCAGCGCGCGCGGGCCGCGGAGAGCAGGCCGAGCCCGACGGCGATCCAGCCAGCTGCGGCCGTGTACCCGGCGGCGAGGACAGACCCTGCGTCGCCCTGATCGGCCTTGGAGAGCATCACGAACGCATAGAACGGCGACGGGGCCGCGACGAGGAGAGCGCTCTCGCTCCTGTCGAGCTCCGCGACGAGGCCGGCGATGGCGGCGACGATCCATGGGCCGACCGCGATCGTGAAGAGCAGCGTCAGGAGCAGCGCCCGCGCGACCAGGGGCGAGGCGATCCGCGCGCGAAGGAACGCGCCGAGCCCGACGAGGAACACGTGGACGGCGAGCGCGTAGACGGCGACGTGCTGGACCTGCTGCGCCTGGATCTGCGGCGTCGGGACGGGCGCGCCGAGGCACAGCCGGTGCCCGACGACCCAGAGCGCGGCGATGGCGGGGACCCCCACTGCGAGGAGGAGGTACGCCGAGCGCATCACGCCGGGGCCGAAGAAGCGACGCAGCCGGCTGGCGCGGCTCCGAGCCCAGTGAACCTCGACGCGGCGCGAGGGACCGATCGGCTCTCCGGCAAAGAGGAACACGCAGAAGATCAGAAACGAGAGCGCCGCGCACACGCCCGCGACGATCGCGGGCAGGCGATCGGAGGCGTCCACCGAGAACGCCGGCACCGCGACGGCGGCGGTCGTCACCGGCGCGCAGACCGCGAACCACGTCTTCAGCCCGGAGGAGCGATCGTCGCTCTCGCCCGTGAGGTTCGCGACGGTCACCTGATACAGGAACCACGCGGGCATGCCGACCGCCGCGATCGGAAGGAGGATCAGGAAGAGCACGTAATCGAGGCCGAGCGGCGCGCGCTGGTAGGCGATCGGGAGCCAGATGGGCGGCCCCTCGGGGACCTCCGGCCAGGCCAGGTGGGCCGCGTACGAGAGCCCCGAGCCGCCCGCCGAGAACAGGCCGATCGACAGCGGGAACGCGAGCAGCAGCGTGACGAGGATCGCCGCGCGCAGGCTCCCCATCTTCGAGCTGATCGCCAGGCCGAAGGCCACGCTGAGCAGCGCGATCAAGAAGAGGAACAGGAAGGCGATCACCACCTCCATCGCGGTGATCCCGCCGAACAGGAACGGCAGCGCCCCGACGGGCGCGAGCATCACCACGTACATCGAGATCGCCGTGTACGCCGCGAGGAACTTGCCTCGCGCGATCTCGCCGGGCGGGATGCCCGTCAGGAGCACCGCCTCCCAGGTGCGCCCCTCGCGCTCCGAAGCGATGCTGTTCGCGGCGACCGCCGGCCCGACCAGCGCCACCACGAAGTACGCGAGCGAGAAGAAGACCTGGAACAGGATCACGCCCGTCTTCGCCGGCGCGATTTCCTTCGCCGCGATGCCGCCGATGGTCGCCACGAGCAGCGCCATCAGCACGGCCAGCACCAGCAGGATGATCGGCGTGCGGGCGAGGCGCGCCGCCTGCTTGAGCTCACGGATCCAGATCGGGTTCGGCTCGCGCAGGACGTGCCCCACGCGATGCCGCGCCCGATCGACGAGCCGCTGCGACGCCGGACCGGCGGGCGGCGATGTGCCAGTCTGCACGCTCACTGCACCTCTCCTTGCGTGACCTCCAGGAAGATCCTCTCGAGCTCATTGCGCTCCGGCTCGACGCCGATCACGCCGACGCCGCTGCGCACGAGGTGCTGCACGATCTCGGCGATCTTCACGTCGGTGCCCACGTAACCGACGTGCACGGCTCCGGCGACGATGTCGACGTCGGTGATCCCCGGCCCGCCCCTGACCAGGAAGGCCGCCGCCTCGGGATCGCCGAGGACCCGCACCTTGACCTTGCGCCGGGAGATCTGCGAGAGCGCCGGATAGGCCGCCTGCCCCGCGCTCGCCGGCGCAGCGGCGTGCGGCGGATGCGGGCCGTATCCGGGCGGCGGAGCGCCGTCCTGCGCGCGATCGACGGCGGCCGGATCCACCGGCGCGCCGTCGGGCGTGGCCGCCTCGGGTCCGTGCCGCGGCGGCGCGTACCCGTGCGCCTGCGGCCCGTACGCGCTCGGCGCGGCGCCATGGCGCGGCGGCGCGTGCCCGTGCGCCTGCGCCGCGCGCACCGCCTCGAGGCGCGCGGCGATCTCCCCGATCGGCCCGGCGACGACGAGCCGGCCCTTCTCGAGGATGCCGATCGACGTGCACACGTCGGAGAGCTCCGTGAGGATGTGCGACGAGAGGAAGATCGTCTTTCCCAGGCTCCGGAGCTCGAGCAAGAGATCGCGGATCTCGATGCGCGCGCGCGGATCGAGATCGCTCGCCGGCTCGTCCAGGATAAGGACCTTCGGATCGTGCAGCAGGATCCTCCCGAGCTGGAGGCGCTGCTTCATCCCCTTCGACATCGTGGCGACGATCCGGTCCTGGATCTTGCCGAGGTCGGTCAGCTCCAGGACGGCGTCGACCACGTCGAGCGACGGAACCCGGAAGGCGTCCGCGAAGAACTCGAGGTACTCGCGCACCGTGATCCTGTCGTAGACGCCGGCGTGATCCGGCATGTACCCGATGCTGCGGCGGACAGCCGCGGGGTCGATCGTCACGTCGACGCCGTCGATCTCGACCCGCCCCGCCATGGGCTCGAGCAAGGTCGCCATGACCCGGATCGTCGTCGTCTTGCCCGCGCCGTTCGGCCCGATGAAGCCGAAGATCTCGCCGGGGCCCACGTCGAAGGTGACGTCCTTCAGCACGTCGAGCGCGCCGAAGCGGTGCGAGAGGTGCCGGACGCGGATCGTCGGCCGAGGCCGCTCGATCTGCGCCGCGGCCGTGGAGAGCGGAGCGCCGCCGAGCGCCGCGCTCACGGCCTGCCTCCGTAGCCCACGACCCGCACGAGCACGCGGTCGCTGTCGATCCGCAACCCGGAGTCGCTCACGCGCCCCTCGCCGCCGTCGAGCTGGCCGAACAGCACGGGCACGCCGGCCGGGAACCAGTCGACCGATCCGCCGGCCGCCTCCTCGATGGCCAGCCACGCGGCGCCCAGCCCGGGCGCGTCGGGCTCGAGGAGCGGCGTCAGCAGCCTCCCGCCGAGGTCGTGGACGTCCATGCCGCCGACCCGCCGCCCGAAGCCCGCGTGCGAGAGCCAGCCCTGCCCCTCGCTCCGCGCCGCGAGATCGATCCCCGCGCGCGACGAGACCCTCTCCCCGTCGCCGATGCGGGCGAAGTAGCGGGCCGCGCCCTCCGGCAGCCACAGGACGCCGGCCCGGAGGTCGCGGCCGCTCCGGTTGCTCACGACGACGTCGCCGCTCGGATCGGCGACGATCGCGATGCCGTCGCCGAGCGACGCGGCCCCGTCCTCGCGCACGATCACCGTCTGCCAGGGGAGCGCCGCGACCTTCGTCAGCCGGGCCCCGTCGCGATCCACGAGCAACCGGTCACGCCGCTCCGAGAGCTCGGCGACCACCGCCGTGCTGATCACGCCGCTCGGGTCGGTCGTGCGGACCGTGAGCTCCTCCGCGCTGGCGACGAAGAAGCCCCGGAACCGGCGCACCGCCCCCTTCGTCATGCCGGCCCCCGCCTCGATCAGCGTGAGGTGGCGCGCCCGGCCGCGCACCCCCTTCGCGAGCAAGCCCACGCCGACGATCACCGCGAACGTGACCGCAGAGAGCACCGGCAGGTGCCAGAGCGCGCGGAGCGGCCTCCCCTGCCGCGCGGCGCGCGAGAAATTGATCGGACCAGCGAGCACCGCGTAAATGCAGAGCAGCAGCGCGGAGACCCCGATCGCCCAGCGGGAGCTCTCGTTCGGATCGAGCTCCCGCCGCACCGGATCGAGGTCGACGCCCATCGCATCCTCCCCCGGGCGGAAGGCCACGGTGGAGCGACGGTCGTAGGCTCGGCGAGCGAGATCGGCCACCCGGATCTTCACCCACGGGTCGCTGGCCGCGGGCGCGCGCGTGGGGTCGAACGCGAGCAGGTGCACCTCGCCGAGGCCGTAGAACGCCGAGCTGCCATACGCGCTCCCGCGCAGGTTGCCGCCCGACCAGCCAGAGAGCGACTCGGCCACCGCGGGGGTCGCGCTCGGCGCGGGCAGGAGCACGTTGCCCTGCTTGCCAAAGCCGCTGGAGCCGCCGGGCGGCGCGATCTCCGCGAGGGTGGGCGGCGCGACGGCCGCCCTCGCGACCTCACCGCCGACGAACGCCGCGAGCGTCGGGTGCCGCAGATCCTCGGGGCGGGCGACGGACAGCGCCAGCGTGCCGCCGGAGAGGACGAAGCCGGCGAGCGCCTCGAGCTCGGAGCCGCCCAGCCTGGACAGCGTGTCGGTGCGCATGAGCACGGCGTCCGCCGCGTTGTACAGGGCCGCTCGGTCGGGCAGCAGCGGGTCGCCGGTGGCGCTGTCGAAACGAGGCTGCCCGACCCAGAGGACAGGGCTCGGCGTCCCCCCGGGCGCGCGGCTGGTCGATATGTACAGCGGCGCGATCGGCGCGTCGTTGAGGCCCCCGCGGAGCAGCGACCTCTCGCTGACGTCGAAGAGCACCACCGCGTGTTGCGAGGTCGACGAGAGCCCCTGCGACGACACCTGCGCTCCGCCCTCATCGAGCGCCCGCACCTGCACGTCGCCGAAAGGCGACACGTGCACGGGCACGCGCACGTCGACCGACGTGCCAGCCCCGACGGCGTACGGCGCCGACGAGACGAAGACGCGGTCATCGGAGTAGCGCTTCGACTCGACCTCGACCTCGCCCCTGGCCGCCCGGCCGCCGTAGTTCTGGACGCGCACGACGACCTGGTTCCAGCCCCAGGGCATCCCGCCGCTCGTCCCGAGCACGGGCGCCACGTCGATGACGAGCGCCGCCGCGGTCGACGGGGGCGGCGCCTGCCCGGACGCGGGCCCCGCCGAGAAGAGCGCCGCGAGCGACGCCGCCCCCGCGAGGCCCTTCGCGCCTCTCGCCAGCGACCCGCTCCGGATCGCCTGCCCCCGCGGCTCCTGCACGCGCCTCATCGCCGGATCGCCTGCGCCACGGGCTCGGGCCGCGCCTCGATCGCGGAGAGGAGCGCCGCGATCACCTGATCCGTCGTGATCCCCTCCGCCTCGCCCTCGAAGGACCGGATCATCCGGTGGCGGAGCACCGGCTTGGCGACCCGCTGCACGTCGGCGAAGGCGACGTGCGCCCTTCCCTGGAGCAGCGCCGCGGCCTTCGCGGCCAGCACCAGCGACTGCGCGCCGCGCACGCCGGCGCCGAACCGGAGCGACCTCCGCACGATCTCGGGCGCCCCCTCGGCGGCCGGATCGCTCGCCCGGGTGAGCCGCGACGCGTACCGCATGACGGGCTCGGCGACCGCGATGTCGCGGCAGAGCGACCGCAGCGAGAGCACGTCGTCGCGGGTGAGCACCCGCGGCGGCGGCCCGCGATCGTGGCCCGTGGTGCGGGCGAGGATCTCGGTCATTTCATCCTCGGTCGGGCTCGGCACGAGCACCTTGAGCAAGAACCGATCGAGCTGCGCCTCCGGCAGCGGGTAGGTCCCTTCCATCTCGATCGGGTTCTCGGTGGCCAGCACGAAGAACGGCTCCTCCATCGCGTACCGCGTGCCCGCGATGGTGCACGCGTGCTCCTGCATGGCCTCGAGAAGCGCGCTCTGCGTCTTCGGCGTCGCCCGGTTGATCTCGTCGGCCAGGATCACCTGCCCGAAGATCGGCCCCTTGTGCAGCGAGAAGTGGCGCGAGCCGTCCGCCGCCGCGACGAGCACGTTCGTGCCGGTCACGTCGCTCGGCATGAGATCCGGGGTGAACTGGACGCGCGAGAACGCGAGATCCAGGCAGCCGGCGATGGTCCTGACGAGGAGCGTCTTGCCCAGCCCCGGCGCCCCCTCGAGGAGGACGTGCCCTCCCGCGAGGATCCCCCACAGCGTCTGCTCGATGACGTCGTCCTGCCCGACCACGGCCTGCCCGATCGCCTCTCGCAGCCGCGTGCTCGTCCGCTGGGCGAGCTCGAGCCTCGCCTCGAAGGACGCAGGGGCCGCGCCCTGCCCGCCGTCAATACCCGCGCCTGATTCCGCCGCCATCTGGTCGCCCTCGGCCGACGACGATAGCCGGCCGCGCCCCGCGCGTCGATCGGACCTCGCCACATGCTATGTCTTGCGAATGAGGATGCTTATGTTGACCTGTCGCCGTGGGCTCGCCTCGCTCTGCCTTGCCGCGCGCAGCGGCGCGGCGCTCGCCGTGGTGCTGTCGCTCGGCGCGAGCGCCTGCGCGTCGGTCGTCGGTGAGCATGAGGTGGAGACCAAGTTCCTCGTGAAGCCCACCTCGCAGTCGGCCTTCTCCGGATGGAGCGAGCTGTCCGTCTCGGAGGACCCGAACTCCGTCGACAGGGCCGAGCTCATGTACATCCGGCTGGAAGCACGCGATGACAACGTGCCGGATCTCACCTTCCTCAAGAGCGTCTCCGCCTCGGCCGTCGTCGACGGCAAGTCGACCGTCGTCGCCAAGAAGGCGCCGATGCCCACCGGGGAGCGCATCGTCCCGCTCGATCGGGTCTATCACGACGACATCCGGCCCTTCTTCTACAAGGACGACGCGAGCGGCGATTACACGGTGCACGTCGACTGGGAGGGCAAGGTCGATCTGACGAAGACGATCCCGCCCGAAGGCGTGTGGATGAAGGTCCTCGTCGCCGTCCGCATCGAGTGATCGAGGCCGCGAGGACGGCGGCGCCGCAGGCGCCCAGGAAGACGGAGTGCTTCTGCAGGGAAGGCGACCCGACGTGCGGCGGCCTTCCCTGGCGGTTCAGCGGGGCACGGCCGCGCGAGCGCAGCCGACGAGCTCCTTGAAGAGCGGCGAGGTGACGTACCGCTCCCCGCCGTCGGGAAGGATCACCACGATCCTCTTTCCCTGCATCTCGTCGCGCGCCGCGATCGACAGCGCCGCCGCCATCGCCGCGCCGCCGGAGATGCCGACGAGGATGCCCTCGGTCTTGGCGAGCCGGCGCGCGGCGTCGAACGACTCGTCCTCGGACACGGGCACCACCTCGTCGATGAGCTCGCGCCGGAGGATCTTCGGGACGAAGCCCGCGCCGATGCCCTGGATGAGGTGCGCGCCCACGCGGCCGCCGCTCAGCACGGCCGCGTTTTTGGGCTCGACCGCGATCATCTTCACGCCCGGCTTCTTCTGCTTGAGCACCTCGCCCACGCCGGTGATCGTCCCGCCGGTCCCCACGCCGGCGACCACGACGTCGACCGTCCCGTCCGTGTCCTCCCAGATCTCGCGCGCGGTCGTCACGCGGTGCGCGGCGGGGTTCGCCGGGTTCTCGAACTGCTGGAGCATCACCGCGCCGGGCGTCCCTTCCACGATCTGGCGCGCTCGCGCGACGGCCTGCACCATGAGCGACCCGGGCGTCAGCAGCACCTCGACCCCGAAGGCCCGGAGCAGCGCGATCCGCTCGGGGCTCATCGACTCGGGCATCGTGAGGATCAGCCGGTAGCCCTTGGCCGCGGCGATCATCGCCAGCGCGAGGCCCGTGTTGCCGCTCGTCGGCTCGACGAGGACGCTCCCGGTCTTCAGCTTGCCCTGCCGCTCCGCGTCCTCGACCATCGCGAGGCCGATGCGATCCTTGACGCTGCCGCCGGGGTTCCGGCTCTCGACCTTGCCGATCAGCTCGGCGCGCAGCCCCTTGCCCGCAGAGCTCAGGCGGACGAGGGGGGTGCGCCCGATCGTCGCCGCGATGTCGTCGAAGATTGAAGCCACGTGCCGCCTCCCGTGATGGCCGTTGGCAGACGGGAGCGCCGGCCAGCGGGCTAGATGGAGTAATCTTGCACGAAGATCTTGGCGTCTCGGAGATTTACCAGCACCCTGTCCCCCTCGGACAGGCCGAGCTCGGCGACGCGATCCTTGGTCAGCTCGACGGAGAGCGGCTGGCCGTCGGAGAGGCGGAGCTCTGCCTTGACCATCCACCCGACCCGCGACAGCCGCTCGACGCGCGCGACGCTGGCGTCGTCGGCGGCAGGCGTCTTCGAGGAGTCGATCCGGGTGTGGACCTCGATGTCGTGCGGACGTACGAAGGCGTGCACGCTCGCGCCGTCGCCGGTCCCGGGGGGAGCGTGCACCGCGAGGGTACCGAGCGCCGCCTGGCCGTCGCGCACCTGCCCCTTGAGCACGTTGATCGACCCGACGAAGCTCGCGACGAACTCGGTCGCCGGCCGGTCGTAGATCTCCTCCGGGGTGCCGATCTGCTCGACCCGCCCCTTGTGCAGCACGATGACCCGATCGGCGAGGTCCATCGCCTCTTCCTGGTCGTGGGTCACGAAGACGCTCGTGATCCCGCGCTCCTTGTGGAGCCTCCGGATCCACTCGCGCAGCTCGAGGCGGACCTTGGCGTCGAGCGCCCCGAACGGCTCGTCGAGCAGGAGCAGCGACGAGCCTGGCGCGAGCGCGCGCGCCAGCGCGACGCGCTGCCGCTGGCCGCCGGACAGCTCGTGCGGGAACCTGCCGCCGAGCCCGTCGAGCTGCACGAGGTTGAGGAGCTCGTCGACGGTGGTCGCGATCTCCTTCCGTGGCCGCTTCCGGATGCTGAGGCCGAAGCCGATGTTGTCGCGCACGCTCATGTGCCTGAACAGCGCGTAGTTCTGGAAGACGAAGCCGATGTTCCGGTCCTGGACGCGGGTGGTCGTCGCGTTCTTGCCGTTCAGGATGACCTCGCCGGAGTCGGGGCTCTCGAGCCCGGCGATGATGCGCAGGACGGTGCTCTTGCCACCTCCGCTCGGCCCGAGGAGCGCGACCAGCGCGCCGCTCTCGATCTCGAACGAGACGTCATCGACCACCTTGTTCGGACCGAACCGCTTCGTGAGCCGCTCGACAACAATTCCCATAAGCAACAGCTAGCCTTCCGACCCGTCTCGATCGCGCCTCGGACAGAAAAAGCGAGGGGCCCGAGCGCGCACCAGCGTCGCCCGCCGGGCGGGTAGGCGCAACCAGATTCAGAAATACACATCGGAAAGGTGGGCGTATTTGCAAGAACGGGTGGGGGCGTGCTGATGCGAGGAGGCTGACAGAAGGCAGGAAGCGCGGAGCTCATGCTCAGGCCGTCCCCCCTCAGGGGTCGGTCTGTCCTCAACCTCGGTCGGTCCGCTGTCCTCAACCTCGGTCGGCCCGCTCGCTGGTCCCCAACCTCGGTCGGTCCCCAGTCCGCTGTCCTCAACCTCGGTCGGTCCGCTGTCCTCAACCTCGGTCGGTCCGCTGTCCTCAACCTCGGTCGGTCCGCTGTCCTCAACCTCGGTCGGCCCGCTGTCCTCAACCTCGGTCGGTCCGCTGTCCTCACGGTCGGTCCGCTGTCCTCAACCTCGGTCGGTCCGCTGTCCTCAACCTCGGTCGGTTTCCAGTCGGTTCCCGAGCCCCGGAGCGAGCTCAGCGGCGTGGCGGGCTTCGCGCGGCCGGCTGCTGCCCGACTCAACGGATGGCCCGAGGTGCTAGCATCGCCGCGCCGCGACGCGGCAGGCCCGGGGCCGGAGGCCGCGGCGCGGCTGGACGAGGACGCGAGGCCGCGACGCGGCAGGACCAGGACGGAAGGCGGATGCGTTGTCTGGTGACGGGGGTGGCCGGATTCATCGGCTCCCACCTGGCGGAGCGGTTGATCGAGCTCGGGCACGAGGTGCTCGGGGTAGACCGCTTCACCGACTACTACGCCCGCGAGCTCAAGGAGGGGAACCTGGCACGGCTGCGCGGCGAACCGCGCTTCTCTCTCTCGACGGCCGACCTCGCGACAGACGATCTCCGCCCGCTGCTCTCCGGCCGCGAGGTCGTCTTCCACCAGGCGGCGCAGGCGGGCGTGCGCCCGAGCTGGGGACAGAGCTTCGAGCTCTACCTCCGCGACAACGTGCTCGCGACGCAGCGGCTGCTGGAGGCAGCCAGGGCGCACGGCCAGGTGCGCAAGCTCGTCTATGCCTCGTCCTCCTCCGTGTACGGCGACCCCTTCGGCGACACGGGGGATATGCCCATGCGCGAATCCAGCCGAACCGCCCCTCACTCCCCCTACGGGGTGACGAAGCTCGCCGCCGAGCAGCTCTGCGAGCTGTACCGGCGCAATTTCGGCCTGCCCACGATCTCGCTCCGGTACTTCACGGTGTACGGCCCCAGGCAGCGCCCCGACATGGCGTTTCACCGGTTCATCGCCGCCGTGCTGAAGGGCGAGCCCGTCCGCGTCTACGGCGACGGCGAGCAAACGCGCGATTTCACGTACGTGAGCGACGCGGTGCAGGCCAACGTCGACGCCATGGAGGGCGGCGCGGTCGGCGTGTTCAACATCGGCGGCGGCTCGCGGGTGAGCCTCAACGACGCGCTCGGGCTGCTGGGGGAGCTCGCAGGACCCGTGCGCGTCGAGCGGGGAGAGCCGCAGCCCGGCGACGTCCGGCGCACCTGGGCGGACACCGCCGCCGCGCAGGCGGCGCTCCGGTACGTGCCCCGGGTGCCCCTGCGCGAGGGACTGGCGGCGCAGGTCGCCTGGCAAACGAGGCGGCTCGGGCTCTGCCGGTGACGGGTCCTCCGCGCCCTCACGCGCCGGCATCACCTCCGCGAGGGACGAGCTCGACCACGCGCGCCGCCGGCACGCGCGCACCCACGATCTCGTCCGCGAGGTTGACCCAGCGCACGCAGCGATCGAGGACGACGCTGTCGGACGAGATCACGCCCGCCGCCCCCGCGAGGAGGCGGTCGGGATCGGGCACGAGCGTCGCCTCGATCGAGAGCGGCGCGCCCCCGAGCCGCTCCAGGATCCGCGCGCGCAGCCGCCCGGAGCTGGGGATGGCCGCGTCGAGGAGGAAGCGCGCGCGCGCCGCGCCGGCGCCGGACAGCGCGTCGCCGATCCGATCGAGGGCCGCGTCGGTCTCCGTGATCGGCGCGTAGCTGCCGCGCAGCCCCGCGAGATCGCGCAGCGCCCTCTCCGGCCCGCGCACGAGCAGCCCGCCCGCGAGCGCCACCTCCAGGGTGATGATCAGGTTGAAGCCGTCGATGTTCGCCTCCGCGCCCTGGAGCGACGACGACGGAGCGCAGCGCGCGAGGCGCGACGCCCGCTGCGCGTCCGAGCAAGCGGCCCGCTGCAGCGCGAGGCGCTGGCGTGCGGCCAGCTGGTGGTGATCGCCGGCGGTCCGGATCGCGGTGCGCAGCGGATAGCCGCGGCCGAGGAGCCACGTCACCTCCTCGAAGGCCACGCGCAGCGTCCGGACGGCATCGGGGCCGAACAGCCGTGCATCGTCCGGGTGTCCGCCGCGCGGCGCGCCGCTGTGCTCGCCCGCCACGTCACCCGCCTCCGCGGCGCACCAGCACGCCGTCACGTTGTCCGGCCGCCACAGCCCATCGCCGGCAGCTGTCACGCCTCGATGGATAGATCGACCTGCTGAGGGGCTGCTTCGAGCAACCGTCGGATGAGCTCCGCGCTCGCCGCTCGACGCAGAAGGGGGTCAGCAGATCAGAGGCCCTTCCGCCCGAACCCAAGACAACCCACCTGGGAGTGGGTGATGCCGTGAGCGCGAAGCAGCCCGCCTCCTTGTCGCGGTGCCGCGCGACAGGTCGATCGCTACCCTGTTCACGGCAACCTTGTCTTCTCATTTCATCGCCTCCGCCTTGGAAATCACGGCCCGCCGTGGTCGGTATCTTCCGCCGATCGCATTCCTCTGAGCTCCCCGAATTTCTCACCCAGCTCCACCATTTCTCGTCTGCCCGCAGCGCACAGGCAGGCCGAGCACGCTCCGCTCCCGCCCGGCGTACTGGGCTCTTGCTCCCCTGGTTGCCAGCGCCATCCACGGAGCTCGCAGCAGCGCTGGCCCGTCGGAGCACACGAGGAAGACATCGCCCGACCGACAGCGCCGCCTCCGCCCGCGGATCGAGGGCGCCCTTGCGGCGGCGCCCGTCGATCATTCGCGCTCGTCTTCGTGCAGCGGGAGTTTGGGCCACGTCCCGGAGGGCGGCGTGAGATCCTCCACCGGCTCCCCTCGAGCGGAGCGCTCTGCTCTGCAGTGCGGGCAACAGCGCTCCGGATCCCAGTCGACGTCCTCGAGATCCAGCTTCCGCAGCCACGCGAGCTCCCACATCAGCCTCGGGCTCACGTGAATCACGTTGCCCGAACGACGCGTGCCGTTGCCGCTGAACCGCCGACGCTTGGTCACGAGCGCTCCTCTTGGTGGGACGAGGGCACCCATTCTGCCGCCGACAAACCCGCTCGCCAAGCGCGCTCTCGCCGAGATCCGAGAGGTCGCGCGGGCTTACGTTGGGCTGCGTAAAATTCTCATGAAATGACATGGTCGATCTCATTTTTCCCAGGGCTCGTCGGTCTCGACGTGCCAGCAAACTCCACTCGCTCGGGTCCAGCTGCGCCCGTGACGGGAGGCAGCAGCGCGTCATGCCGCGCACGTCACCCGCCTCTTAGGCGTGCCAGCACGCATGTCACGTTGTCCGGTCCGCCGTGCTCGTTGGCGATGTCGACCAGCAGGCTCGCCGCCAGGCTCAGGTCCCGGTGCCTCCCCAGCACCCCCTCGATCCGCGCCTCCGGCACCGGGCCCCACAGCCCATCCGAGCAGACGAGGAGCACGTCGCCCGGCTGGGTCGGCTCCACGCGCGACTCGATCTCCACGCTCTTGTCGCACCCGAGCGCCCGCGTCACCGCGTCCGCCCGTCCGCTCAGCGCCTCCAGCGCTGCGAGCGCGCCGTCGCCCTCGCTCAGCAGCTCCTCCAGCAGCGTGTGATCCCGCGTCAGCCGCTCCAGCTTGCCGCCGCGCATCCGGTACACCCGCGAGTCGCCCACGTGCGCGATGTACGCCATCCCCGCTCCGAGCAGCACGCCCGCGAACGTCGTCGCCATGCCGCGCACCTCCTCTTTCTTCTGGCTCGCCTCGTAAATCGCCCGGTTCGCGCGCCGCACGCTCATCACCAGCCGCACCTCGTCACGGTCGTGCGGACTCCCCGTGCCGTACGGCCACGTCTCCTCGAGATCCTCGTCCACCTCGAAGCAGCTCTTGACCACCTCGATGGCCATCCGGGACGCGACCTCGCCGGCCGCGTTGCCGCCAAGACCGTCGGCGACCATGAAGAGCCCCACGCACGGCAAGGCCGCGAAGCTGTCCTCGTTGTGGCTACGCCGCCGGCCCACGTCCGACTGCGCTGCTGCCTCGATGGCGAGCTGTGGAACCACCTTCGTCCTCCTCGCGCGCTCGTCTTCGGGACGAGCCGAGCCATGGCGCGCCGCAGGCAGCGGCGCGCGTTCTTCTGCACCCGATCAAGCCGCGCCGCGCGCGGCGTCGCTACGTCGTTACCTCAGCGCAGCCGCAGCGCTGCCAGCACCACGCCGCACAAGCCCCCAGCACGAAGAGCGCCGTGCCGACGAGCGCCAGGCGCGACCTGCGCTGGTCGATTTCGCCCTTCACAGGCGCCGCGCTCATGAGAAAAAGGCGAGGAGGGAGTCGCTGTTCCTGGACGGCGCGCCAAGCGCGGGGGTTGAAGACGATCCAGCTGTCCCTCGGCCAACCCTCCGGCGTTATGGGCCACCGCCGCGCTGCGGTGGTGGTCCGCCGGTCGCCCTGCCGAGCCGTTTCCGGTCTCCTCTACCCTTCTAGTTCCGGCGAGCGGCCCTGGTTCGCTGCACAATCGTCCGCCGGTTGCATTTTTTCCTCCGCGACCCCGATGACGCCATGCGTTAAACAGTGCAGCGAAGCCATGGCAGGGGGCGGGGAGGGGAGCCGTGCGGCCAGGCTGATGGCGGCTCACGGCAGCTCCTGGGTGTCGGCGGCGAGGCCGTCCTGGCCGGGGTTCTTGGCCGCCGGCGCATGCTGCCTTGGTGCCGCCGACGCCAACGCCGCCCGCGCCGCCGGCCTGCCCGACCTGTCCTGCTGGGAGCTGGTCGCTGCTCCCGACGACCCTTCCACGGGCGGCGTCGTCGGCACCGAGGCCGCAGATCCACCCGGCGCTGAGATCGGCCCCTCCGACGCGCTCGCTGCCGGAGCGCTGGCCATCGCTGCACCCGGCGCGCCAGCCTTCTCCTCGCCCTCCGCGGCCCCGCCTGCGCCGCGTGCCTCCTGTCCCGTGCCCCCGCCCCGCCTCGCCCCCTCCCGCGGCGGCGGCACGCGCCGCGGATCCTCGATCTGGACCCGCTCCATCTCCACCGTCGGGTGCAGCGGCGCCGGCGCGACCTCGCCCACCGCGTAGGCCTTCGCCTCGTCCTCGCCCTCGCTCTGGATCGCCCGGGTCGTGTCACCGACTGGCTTCAATCCGACAGCGACAAGAAAGAGCAGCAGAAGGATAGATGCCCCACCCCGGCCCGTCCTCGGCCCTGCGGGCCTGCGGGCGGTCCGCCCGCCCCATGTCCCGCGCTCCGCGCGGTACGGGGCGGGCGCGTCCATCCCCGACACCCCGGTTGTCATCGAAAGGTCCGAAGACCGCCTCGCCGTGGTCCTCCTCTCGATCCCGCCTTCGTCTCGGCCGCGAAACGCGATGACACCGCCGCGCGTGCGGCCACACCGCCTCGCCCGCCGCACGCGAGCGACGGCCCCGCCTGGAAGCTCGTGGTCGACGTTGCCCGGAGAGAGTCCACATGAAGGCGGGAAGTTCATTGATCTTTTCTTCCCGCCTTCCCGCCTTGATGTTCAAATTTGGCCACTACCCGCCTCCCAGGCGTGCCAGCACGCACGTCACGTTGTCCGGTCCGCCGCGATCGGCTTCTCCTCGTGGTCCACCCGCCAGGAGTCCGGCCAGGGATCCCGGAGGGAGAGACTTTCTCACCCATGGCGCCCTACTCCCGGAAGTGTCGTGTTCAGGGGAGAGCGCTCTGCTTCCTCCCAATCGGACGCACTGGCAGGGCTCGTCCCCCCTCCGTCGGGCTGTAGCGGGAAGCTCGTCAGGGGGGCAGCGCGACGGGCGAGCTCTTCCCCCGTGGCGGCGCGGGCAGGGCGCGGTGGCCGGAGCTGCGGCAGGGGAGGCGGCGGGAGCTTCGCCCGCGGGCTCCTGGCCGCGAGCTCGGGAGACGGCACCGCGGGCGGAGGCGTGTCGAGCGCGCGGGGAGATACCGGCGGCGGCGCCGAGCTCTCACGCTCGGTGACGGGCGCCCCGACCCGGATCGCCACGGTATCCTCCGCGTCCGCCCGGCGGTCGTCGTGCAGCCGCCAGAGGCGCTCCCAGTACCGCGCCGGCGTGCCGGTGAAGGCCTCCAGCTGCCGCGCGAGGCCGGGCGTCATGGGCAGGTCGCTCCTCAGCAGCCGCTCCACCTCCCTCGGTTCCAACCCCGTGCTCTCGCCCAGCTTTCTCCTCCACGAAGGTGTCGTCGCACAGAACGACTCGAGGACCCTTCCCGGCCAGGGGACGGGGCGCCCTCGAGTGTCTCTCAGCTCGGCGAGCGCCGCATCGACGTGACACTCCAGCAGGCGCCGGTAACGGTCCCGCTCCCCCGCTGCCTGCTCCTTCGCACCGGTGAGGGCTGCCTCCTCTTCATCGTGCGCGTGCTCGCGCGCCTCACGAAGCCCGCGCTCTCGTCCCAGCGCTTCGCGCGCGGTGACCGCGAAGCCGATCGCGACGCACGCGATCATCGCGAGCCCGAGCGGCGAGACGAGCCACATTGCACCCAGCATGTCTTCCATGTTCCCTCCTGACTCCTGAACCGTGAGCACTCCTGTCCGATGCACAGCGGAGCCCGGCCTCGTGCTGCCCGACCTAAGGCATCCCCTCGAGTCCGCCGTTCGTCGCGCCTGCCTCAGCGCGCCGTCTCGCGCCGCCTCCCAGCCGCGCCAGCACGCACGTCACGTTGTCCGGCCCGCCGTGCTCGTTGGCGAGGTCGATGAGCAGCTCCGCCGCAAAGCTCAGGTCGCGGTGGGCCTCGAGGATCCCGGCGATGCGCCGCTCGGGCACCGGCCCCCACAGCCCGTCCGAGCACACGAGAAAGACGTCGCCCGGCGCGGTTGCCTCCACGCGCGACTCGATCTCCACGTTCTCGTCGGCGCCCAGCGCGCGGGTGATCGTCCTCGCCCGGTTGCTCAGCGCCTCGACCGCCTCCCGCGCTCCGTCGCCGTCCCCGAGCAGCTCTTCCAGCAGCGTGTGATCCCGCGTCAGCCGCTCCAGCTTGCCGCCGCGCATCCGGTAGACGCGCGTGTCGCCGACGTGCGCGATGTACGCCATGCCCGGCGCCAGCAGCACGCCCGCGAAGGTCGTCGCCATGCCGCGCACCTCCTCTTGCTTCTGGCTCGCCTCGTAGAGCGCCCGGTTGGCGCGCCGCACGCTCAGCACCAGCCGCACCTCGTCCCGGTCGTGCGGCGTCGCGGTGCCGTAGGGCCAGGTATCCTCCAGATCTCCCTCTTCCTCGAAGCAGCTCTTGACCACCTCGATCGCCATGCGGGACGCGACCTCGCCGGCCGCATGCCCGCCCAGCCCGTCGGCCACCATGAACAGCCCCAGGCACGGCAGCACCGCGAAGCTGTCCTCGTTGTGACTGCGCCGCCGGCCCACGTCCGAATGCGCTGCTGCCTCGATGGCGAGCTGTGGAACCACCTTCGTCCTCCTCGCGCGCTCGTCGTCAGGACGAGCCGAGCCATGGCGCGCCGTCGACCGCGGCGCGCGGTTCCCTCGATGTCCTCAGGCCGCGCCGCGCGCGGCCTTCGCTACGTCGCGTAGCCTCCGTCCCACGCCGCTCCGCCGCTGCGGCCTGGCTCCGCCGCAGCAGGAGCAGCGCTCACGCGCTCACGTCAGAACGCCTGCACCTCGGCCTTCACGCCCGCAGCGCCCTCGCCCTCCGCGTTCGCCCCCGTGCCGCCGGGCCCCGCTTCGCTCACCTCGATCGTCGCGCCTTGCGTCGAGGGCGCCCTGCCCTTGTACGCGATCCCGATCGCGTGCCCGCCCCTGCCTCCACCGCCGGGGCCGCCCGTCCCTCCCGTGCCGCCGGGGCCGCCCGCGCATCCGTCGTGCAGCCGCGGGGCGCCTGCGGGCGCCTCGCCGCCGGGACCTCCGGCGCCTCCTTCGCCGCCTTCCTGCCCGGCGCCGCCTTTGCCCCCGGCTCCGCCGCGCCCGGTCTTCAGCATCACCTGCTCGAAGCTCAGCTGCGCGTTCAGGCTGATCAGCGCGATGCTCGACCCGCCGGGTCCGCCACCTCGGCCGCCGGCTCCGCCGCAGCCGCCCGCTCCACCGGAGCCGCCGCTCGCGCCGCCCGCCAACGCTTCGTTCGGGCACTTGTCTGCGCCCGCGCCCCCCTTCGCTCCGCCACCACCACCACCGCCCTGTGCGGTATACCCCCTCGCCCCGTCGCTGCCGGCGGTGCCGGTGTAGCCGCGGGCGCCGATCTCGCCGCGCCCCGTCGCGCCGGCGCCAGGCTCGCCGTCCTTCGTGCTCAAGCCTCGGGTGCCGTCCGTGCACGCCGCGGTGAGCTCGCCGCTACCGCCGTTCTCTGAATAGCTCGGCTGCCCCGGCGAGCCGACGCCGCCCGTATCGGGATCGCCCATGCCGCCAATGCCCCCGAGAGAGTCGTCGCTCGTGTCGTCGATCGTGCCGCAGTCGTTCGTCTTGAGGTAGCCAGGCCATACGCGGTCGGCCGAGCACGCGTCGCCGCCGGGCTTCCCGTCCTCACCCCTCTTGGCACGCGTATCGTACGCGGCTCCGACCGCTCCCGGCGCCGCGTCCCCCGCCTCCAGCACGCATCGCGCCAGCTCCATGCGCACCTCTTCCGCCACCGCCGCGATCGACGACGCTCCCGCGAGCTCCACGTCGTCCCGCTGAATCCCGCGCGCCTGCACGTGCACGTCCTCCAGCCGCACGCTCGCCTCACCTCCGCCCCCGCGCACCACCAGCGGGATCTCTCCGGCCCCCGCCGTCAGCACCGTCTTCCTCGGCTCCCCGGCCCAGGCCCACCCGTTCGTGCAGTCCAGCCCGCCGTAGATCGTCACGCCCTGCGTCACCTCCACCGCTTCGTCGAACGTCTCCGCGCACGCGTACACGCGCCGCGTCCTGTTCTCCTCCGCGAGCGCCAGCGCCGCCCGCAGTGTCTTCAGCGGCGCCCCCTTCGTCGCGGCGTTCTCGTCGCTCCCGGACGCCGACACGAACGCGCCGCACGCGTCGTCCACCGCGCTCGCGTTCTCGCTCGGCACGCACGCGGGAGGCGTACGTCCATCGTACCTCAGCCAGTCATGGCGCACGCACGTGAGCGTGCCCTCGCAGTCGTCCCCCAGGTGTCCCCACGGCGCTTCGCACGCCAAAGCGACGAGCGCGACGCCCGCCGCACCCACAGCCCAGAACATCGGATGGTGCCCCATCTTCCCCTCGTTCGAGCTCATTGCCACGCCCCCGAGAGCAACACTCCGGCCGTGTTGGCGCGCAGATCGGGGACCACGCGAACAGCGCTCCCCGGCGCAGACCCCGTGCGTGGCCACAGCGCGACGGCCAAGGCCGCCAGCGCGACGGTGCCGGATGCGATGTACGTCACCCCGGCGACGTCACCGAGCCGATCGCTGCGCGCCGTGGTGCGGGCGAGCTGTGCGCACCGATCGGCGAGCGCGCTCGGTGCGTCCAGGCATCCAGGACCGACCCTCAGGATGGCCTCGCGCTCCGCGCGAGCATCCGCGCTCGCTGAGCTCGACGCCAGCGTGAACCCCGCCGCCACGCCGAGCCCCACCGCGCTCGCCGCCCCCAGCGCGATGACCGGCGCCCAGCTCCGCGGCTCTTCGGCCCGCGCCCCCGCCGCGAGCGCCTTCGTGGTCGCCTCCCCGTTCACCGGCGCGCCCACAGCCTCTCGCGCCGTCGCCGCCTTTGGTTTCAGGTCGATCGTGATCTCCTCTGTCGCCCCCGGCACCGTCGCCAGCCGCCTCACCGCGTCCTCGTACCCCGCCCGCCGGATCACCAGCGTGTGGTCCCCGGGTTCCACGTACAGCTCGTGCTCCACCTCCTCCGCCGGCACGCGCTCGCCGTCCACGAACACCTCCGCGTCCGCCGCGTTCTTCACCCGCACGCGCACCGTCCCGACCTGCGCCTTCGCCTCGTCCAGCAGCGCCAGCATCCGCGCAAGCCGCTCCGCCTCGATCTCCGGCCCCGCCGCGCGCACCCCGTACGCAAGGTGCTTCGCCGCGGACGCGGGCTTGTTCAGCTGTAGCTGCACCTGTCCGAGGTTCGCCGCGATGTCGTACGTCTTCAGCCGCGCCCACGCCCGCAGGTACGCGAGCTCCGCATCCTCGAGCCGGCCCGCCGCGTACGCGCTACGGCCGTCCTCGAAGTCACGCACCGCGCGGTCACGCTCGCTCTCCGCGCTCCACCCCGGCGCTGCTCGCTCGTCCTCGCCACGGGCGCTCGTCGTCGCTGCCGTGCTCCCGAGCAGCACCGACATCGCCAGCAACCCCACGTGGAGCGCTCGCCTCCTCGTCGGTTCCTCGTCCACACCATGCTCGCCATCCACGTGCTCGCTCCTCGCTCGCAGCGCTCGTTCTCTCGCCGCGCACACGTCCGCCCTTCGTCGCGCCTGCTCCAGCGCGCCGTCTCGCCCCTCTTCTCCTCTGCCCCGCTCCGCGCTGCTGCGGCGGTGATGGTTCCCCCGCAGCAGCAGCGCCGCTCACCACCTCACGTCACAACGCCTGCACCTCGGCCTTCACGCCCGCGGCGCCCTCGCCCTCCGCGTTCGCGCCCACGCCGCCCGGGCCCGCTTCGCCCAGCTCCACTGTCGCTCCTTGCACCGCAGGCGCCGTGCCCTTGTATGCGATCCCCAGCGCGTGCCCTCCCCGACCGCCGCCTCCTTGACCGCCTGCGCCTCCCTTGCCACCGGGACCACCCGCGCACGCGTCGTTCAACGCCGTCGCGCCCTCGGGCTTCGTGCCGCCAGGCCCACCGGCCCCGCCAGCTCCGCCCTCCTGCCCAGCGCCTCCCTTGCCACCCGCTCCGCCGCGCCCCGTCTTCAGCGTCACGTCCTTGAAGCTCACCGCCGCGTTCAGGCTCACCAGCGCGATGCTCGCTCCGCCCGCGCCACCTCCTCGACCTCCGGCTCCTCCGCAACCGCCGGCGCCACCTGAGCCGCCGCTCGCCCCGCCCGCCAACGCTTCGTTCGGGCACTTGTCTGCGCTCGCGCCCCCCTTCGCTCCGCCTCCTCCGCCGCCTCCTTGCGCGATGCTGCCCTTCGCTCCGTCGCCACCTGCCGCACCGACGTATCCGGATGCGCTGAGCTCGCCCAGACCCCTCGCGCCCGCACCAGCGCCGCCCTCGGCGCCGTTCTCGCCTGCGGTCCCTTCGCTGCACACCTTGATTCCTTCCGCACCCATGCCGCCGTTCAGCATCGCCCCGGGCGAACCTTTGTCCCCAGGCCCGCCTTTGTCCGCTTGGCCGATGCCGCCGGCACCACTGAGCGAATCGTCGCTCTCCTCCTCCGGCGTGCCGCAGTCGTTCTTCACCGACGCCCCGCCGAACGTTCGCTCGCCCGAGCACGCCTCCACGCCCGGCTCCCCGTCGTCGCCCCCCATCGCGCTCGTCTCGTACACGGCTCCCTCGGCTCCCGCCGCCGCATCGCCCGCCTCCACCACGCACCGCGCGAGTTCCACGTTCACCTCTTCCGCCACCGCCGCGATCGCCGACGCTCCCGCGAGCGCCAGGTCATCCGGCTCGATCGCGCGCGCCTGCACATGGAAATCTTCCACGCGCACCGTCGTCTCAGCGCCCCCGCCGCGCACCACCAGCGGGATCTCTCCTGCCTCCGCCGTCAGCACCGTCTTGCGCTGCTCGCCGGCCCAGCCCCATCCGCTCGCGCAGTCGAGCCCTCCGTAAATCGTCACGCTCCCCGTGACCTCGACGGCCTCCTCGAACGCCTCCGCGCACGCATACACCCGCCGCTTCTCATTCTTCTCCGCAAGCGCCAACGCCGCTCCCAGCGTCTTCAACGGCGCCGCCTTCGTCGCAGCGTTCTCGTCGCTCCCAGACGACGACACGAACACCCCGCACGTGTCGTCCACCGCGGCGGCGGGGTTCTCGTTCGGCACGCAGTCCGATGGCGTTTCCACCTCGTTCCACAGCCCGCGGAAGTGCTCGCAAGTCATGAGAAATTCGCAGTCCTTGGTCGTGTTGGGCCATGCAACGTCGCAACCACAACAGAGCACTGCGAGCACCAGGATCCCACGCATCGAGCGCCTCCTTCGCCTTCTCATCGCAACCTCTCGCGAGCGTTTCACCAGGCACCTCGCACGACGATCCCAGCACGGCCCGGACTCAGCTCGGGTGAGGCGTGCATCCCGCGGGACGTTGCAGTCCGTGCACGCGGCCAGAGTGCATAGGTCACCGCACCAATCGCCAGGGCACCGGATGCCACATACGCGACAGTCGCCGTACGCGTGCGTGTTTCGTGGCGCGACGCGCTGTCGCGAAGCCCCGAGCACAGATTGCTGTACTCGCCGGGGACATCCACGCAGCCACCGCCAGCCTGACGCAGCATCGCTTGCTGCCTGTCTCCATCCGCGCTCGCCGCGTTTGCCGCCACCGTGAACCCCACCGCCACCCCGAGCCCCACCGCGCTCGCCGCCCCCAGCGCGATCACCGGCACCCAGCTCCGCTGCTCTTCCACCCGCGCCCCCGCCGCGGGCGCCTTCGGCTTCGCCGCCCTCATCCCCGGCGTGCTCGCTGTTCCCGACGCCGCAGCGCCCGTCCCCGCCGTCCCCGCTACGGTCGCCTCCGCCGCCTTCACCGCCTTCGGCTTCAGCTCCGGCATGACCGTCTCCGCCACCCCCGCCGCCGCCACCACCCGCACCACCTCGTCCTCGTAGCCTGCCAGCCGGATCACCAGCGTGCGCTCCCCGGGCTCCACGTACACCTCGTGCTTCACCGCGTCGTCCGGCACGCGCTCGCCGTCCACGAGCACCTCCACGTCTGCCACGTCCGTTCCCTGAAGCCGCACCGTCCCCACCTGCGCCTTCGCCTCGTCCAGCAGCGCCAGCATCCGCGCAAGCCGCTCCGGATCGATCTCCGGTCCCACCGCGCGCACCCCGTACGCAAGGTGCTTCACCGCAGACACAGGCTTGTTCAGCCGCAGCTGCACCTGCCCCAGGTTCACCGCAATATCGAACGACTTCAGCCGCGACCACGCTCGCAGGTACGAGAGCTCCGCCTCCTCCAGCCGTCCCTCCACGTGCGCCCGGCGGCCCTCTTCGAAGTCACGCACCGCGCGCTCACGCTCGCTCTCTGCGCTTGGCCTCGCCTCCGCTCGCTCCTCTCCGCGGACGCTGCTCGTCGCTGCCGTGCTCCCGAGCAGCACCGACATCGCCAGCCACCCCGCGTGCAGCTCTCGCCTCACGTTCGCTCCCTCGTCCGCGCAAGGTCCACCGTCCACCTGCTCGCTCCTCCCGCCTCGTCGCGCTCTCACCGCACGCACACGTCCACCGTCCGTCGCGCTAGCTCCAGCGCGACGTCTCGCCCTTCATCCTCGTCGCCTCGCTCGGCGCGGCGGCGGCGTCCTCTTCGCCGCGGCCACCGCACCGAGCCACGTCACCTCAGAAGGCCTGCACCTCGGCCTTCACGCCCGCCGCTCCCTCACCCTCCGCGTTCGCGCCCACGCCACCCGGACCCGCTTCGCCCAGCTCCACCGCCGCTCCTTGCACCGGTGGCGCCGTGCCCTTGTACGCGATTCCGATCGCGTGACCGCCTCGCCCGCCGCCTCCTTGACCACCGGGGCCTCCCTTGCCACCGGGACCACCAGCGCACGCGTCGTGCAGCGCCGTCGCGCCCTCGGGCTTCGTGCCACCAGGCCCACCGGCCCCTCCAGCACCGCCTTCCTGCCCAGCGCCGCCCTTGCCGCCCGCTCCGCCTCGTCCCGTCTTCAGCGTCACGTCCTCGAAGTTCACCGTCGCGTTCAGGCTGATCAGCGCGATGCTCGATCCGCCCGCGCCACCGCCTCGACCACCCGCACCACCGCAGCCGCCAGCGCCTCCAGAGCCGCCGCTCGCCCCGCCGGCCGACGCTTCGTCCGTGCACTTGCCTCCGCCCACGCCGCCCTTCGCGCCTCCGCCTCCGCCTCCGCCCTGCGCGGTGGTGCCCTTCACGCCGTCGCCACCTGCGGCGCCGACGTAACCGGATGCGCTGATCTCGCCGAGACCGCTCGCACCCGCGCCGGGCATGCCGTCCGTGCCGTCGTCGCCGGCGGTGCCCTCCGTGCACACCTTTGCACCTTCGCCTTCGCCGCCGTTGGCCGAGATCTCCGGCAAGCCTTTCGACCCGGCCCCGCCGGTGCCCACTTGGCCGATGCCGCCTGCACCACTGAGCGAATCGTCGCTCTCATCCTCCGGCGTGCCGCAGTCGTTCTTCACTTCTCCGCCCGGAACGACGAGGGCTTCCGAGCACGCCACGTTGCCGCCGTTTCCCTCGGCTCCACCCATCGCGCTCGTCTCGTACGCGGCGCCCTCGGCTCCCGCAGCCGCATCTCCCGCCTCCAGCACGCACCGCGCGAGCTCCACGTTCACCTCTTCCGCCACCGCCGCGATCGACGATGCTCCCGCGAGCGTCACATCATCCGGCCCGATCCCGCGCGCCTGCACGTGCACGTCCTCCACGCGCACCGTCGCCTCAGCTCCGCCTCCGCGCACCACCAGCGGGATCTCCCCAGCGGCCGCCGTCAGCACCGTCTTCCTCTGCGCCCCGGCCCAGCCCCATCCGCTCGCGCAGTCGAGCCCACCGTAGATCGTCACGCCCTGCGTGACCTCCACCGCCTCCTCGAACGTCTCCGCGCACACGTACACTCGACGCTTCTCGCTCTCCTCCGCAAGCGCAAGCGCTGCCGCCAGCGTCTTCACTGGCGCCTCCTTCGTCGCGGCGTTCTCGTCGCTCCCAGACGACGACACGAACACCCCACACCCGTCGTCCACCGCGGCGGCGGGGTTCTCGCTCGGAACGCACCCAGCAGGCGTCACGTCATCGCGTCCACGACCGCGGTAATGCTCGCAAGTGAGCATCAGCTCGCAGTTGCCCGTGTAGTTGATCCAAATCGCGTCACAGGCCGAGGTCGTCACCGCGCTTCCGACCACGATGCTCGCGAACCAGAAGTTGAGCGTTCGCCTCACAGCGCCCTCCATGACTCTCCTCACCACGCCCCCGACAGGGTCACGCGCCCACCACCCGCATGGATTTCTGGCAACAGACGGACACCAGTGGACGGTACCGCGCGCGCACGAGGCCAGATCGCCCACGCCAGCGCACCGATGGCGAGCGCGCCAGACGCCGCATAGCTCACGATCGCGACATTGCCGAACGATTGAGCACGAGATCCCATCTCATCTAGCTCTCGGCAACGCCTGTTGAAGGAGTCCGACGTCTCCAAGCAGCCGCCGCCGTCGGCATAGATCGCTGCCCGCTGCGTGCGCATGTCCGCGCTAGCTCCGTTCGACGCCACCGTGAACCCCACCGCCACGCCGAGCCCCACCGCGCTCGCCGCCCCCAGCGCGATCACCGGTACCCAGCTCCGCGGCTCCTCTCTCGCCCCCGTCCCCGCCGCGGACGCCTTCGTCTTCGCCTCGCCGCTCGCCACCGCTCCCGCCGCGCCCTTCGCGCCCCCAACCCCCGGCGCATTCGCCCCCGCCGGCCCCTGCTCCGCCGCCCCGCCCACGGTCGTCTCCGGCGCCTTCACCGCCTTCGGCTTCAGCTCCGGCATCACCGTGTCCGTTATCGCCGGCGCCGCGACCACCCTCAGCACCTCGTCCTCGTACCCCGCCCGCCGGATCACCAGCATGCGCTCCCCAGGCTCCACGTAGATCTCGTGCTTCACCTCCTCGTCCGGCACGCGCTCGCCGTCCACAAAGACCTCCGCGTCTGTCGCGTTCTTCACCCGCACGCGGAACGTCCCCACCTGTGCCTTCGCCTCGTCGAGGAAGTGCCGGATCCGCGCGATCTGCTCCGGCTTCGTCGACGGCGGCGCCGTCCTCAGCGCGAACGCGAGGAATGCCGCCGCCGACCGCGCCTTGTTCAGCTGGATCTGTACCTCTCCGAGGTTCGCCGCGACGTCGAACGTCCTCACCAGCGCCCACGCCTTCAGGTACAGCAGCTCCGCGTCCGCCCACCGCTTCTGCTTGAACGCCTCGTTCCCCTCCCGGTAGAGCTGCTCGAATGGCGGGTTCAGCGCCCACGCTGGGAGCAGCGCTGGTTCCGCTCCTTCGGGTACCCGCGGCAGCTCGACACGCAACGCGCCGCGCTCCTGGCACCAGGCAACCCGTGCTGATGTGCACATGGCAAGGGCGCCGAAGACAAGGATGCCCACCCCCGGCCCGTGCTCGGCCCTTCGGGCCTGCGCGCGGTCCGCCCCTCCCACGCCCCGCGCTTCGCGCGGGACGGGAGGGGATGCTTTGCTCGCCGTCCTGCTGCTCATCGTTTCCATTGCTGCCCTCGTCCCACGTCCTGCCCTCGACCCCCGCGCTGCCGCAGGGCGCACGTCACCCCTGCGCGCGCCGAGTTCGCATCGCTCCATGCGCACATCACCGCTCTGCTCCGCCACGATGGCGGAGCGACTTCTCATCTCGGTCACCGCGCGCAAGCTTCTCTCGCGCGCCTTTGCTTCGTCTCACGCGCGCCTCGACCTGCGAGGCTGAGCGCTCACCTTCGTCAGACCTCGGACGCCTCCGAAATCCTCACTGCCCGCAGCTCTCGTTCGCCTCGAAGTTCCAGCACGCGCTGCTCACGCCCGGCGCGCCAGCGCTCTCCTTCGGACCACCGGGCGCGGCGCTGCCGCCGTCGCCCGCTGTGCCGGGGGTGAACTGCACCGCCGGCGCTTCACCCAGAGCCGCCGCATAGGCGATGCCCACGGCGTGGCCGCCTCGACCGCCAGCGCCGGGGCCGCCCGTTCCGCCTTGGCCGCCGTCGCCGCCTCGGCAGCCGATGGATCCACCGAGGGACGAAGCAGCCCCTCCAGGCCCGCCGCTGCCCCCAGCGGCACCGCCTCGACCGCCGGCGCCGTCTCCACCCTTACCCGCCTTGCCCACCGCGACGGTCACGTCGGCCAGCTCCAGCTTCGTCCCCAGGCTGAGGATCCCGATGCTCGATCCGCCGGCTTTGCCGCCGCCTCCGCCCTTTCCGCCGCAGCCGCCGGCACCGCCACCTCCGCCGCTCGCGCCGGGACCCTCCACGATGTCCGCGCCTGGCTGGCAGAACAGGCCGGCCTTCGCTCCGCCGCCACCTCCTCCGCCTTGACCTCGCTTGCCGCTTGTGCCCGTGCCACCGTCGCCGCCCGCGATGCCGGCCAGCGTGAGCGTCGTATCGCTGCCGGCGGCGCCGACGGTGCCGGACTCGCCGCTCTTGCCGTCCTCGCCACGTCTGCACTCCTCAGCCGCATCCGTTTGACCGATGCCGCCCAGCCCCTTGTTGTTGGGGTTCTCCTCCGGCATCGGCGCGCCGTCCTCCCCGCGCTGCCCGTTGCCTTCGTCCATCCCCGGACTTCCTCCGGGCCCACCTCGGCCGCCGCGCGTCTCACCGTCCTCGCATGTGGTCACGCCAGCCTCACCGCCTCGCACGTCCGCGGGTAGCGCACACGCGTTTGACGCGCTCATCGTCGCCGCGCTCGCTCCCACTTGCGGCGCCTCGGCCGGCGTCTCGCCCTTCGCACCGTCCATCCCGTCGCCCGCCGTCACGTCCACCTTCGCGAGTTCCGCCTCGATGGCCGCCACCGCAACGCCGATCGACGACCGGCCCGGCTCCGTCGCGCTCGCCGCGCGCACGGCGAAGCTCCGCACTTTCGCACCACTCGCGCCCTCTGACAGCGTGAGCGCGATCTGCCCTGCGGGCGCCTCGATCGCGCTCCGCGCTTCGGCGCTCCACGTCCACTCCGCCGCGCAGTCGAAGCCGCCAATCACCTCGACCCCGGCCTCGATCCTCACGCTCTCCGCGAACGCCCCGCTCGCGCACGCCAGCACACGCTTGCCGTTCGCGTTGGCCACCGCCTCCGCGAGCGACGCATACGGCTGTGCCTTCGTTCCATCCCCACCAGGCTCGGCGCTCGCGCTCGCAAACACCGCACACTCGTCCGTCGCCGTGCTCGCGTCCTGCGCCGGGTCCGCCTCGCACCCGGGGTTCGTCGTACCGCCTCCGGGGCCGGTCGATGTGACGTGATCGCAGGTCCGCATCCGCGCGCAGTCTCCTGTGACATCGAGCCACAGCGCATCGCAGCCGGTAGCCATCATGACCGTTCCCACGGTCGCCCACGCCCAGCATTTCGTTTGGAGTCTCATCGTTGGTCTCTCGAACCCGTCACCAGACGCTGAACAGCGTGACCCCTGCTCCATGAGCACTCACGTCGGGGAGCACGCGCACCGGTGCCGCCCCCCGCGGCTCTGCTCGTGGCCACAACGCATAGGTCACAGCGGCAATGGCCAACGCACCCGACGCTGCAAATGCGACCCGTGCTGCGTTGCCGAACGTTTCTTGCCGCGAGCCCGCATCGTGCAGTTCCGCGCAAAGGTCGGCGAGCGCGATCGTCGGCGTTTTGCACCGCCCACCTGCGTCATCGACGGCCTTCCCGTCCGCATCTACCTCTGCGCTCGCATCTCTCGACGCCACCGTGAACCCCACCGCCACGCCGAGCCCCACCGCGCTCGCCGCTCCCAGCGCGATCACCGGCACCCAGCTCCGCTCCTCCACTCTCGCCCCCGCCGCGGGCGCCTTCGTCTTCTCGTTCCCGACCACCGGCGCGCCCCCCGCAACCGGCGCGCGCTCCGCCTCCGGCGCCTTCGCCTCCACCGGCTTCATCGCCACGGGCACCGTCTCCCGCACCCCTGCCGCCGCCACCACGCGGATCGCCGCCTCCTCGTACCCCGCGCGCCGGATCACGATCCGATGCTCTCCTGGCTCCAGGTAGATCTCGTGCTTCACCTCTTCCGCCGGCACGCGCTCGCCGTCCACGAACACCTCCGCGTCCGCAGCGTTCGTCACCTGAAGCCGCACCGTCCCCACCTGCGCCTTCGCCGCATCAAGCAGCGCCAGCATCCGCCCCAGCCGCTCCGGCTCGATCTCTGGACCCACGGCGCGCACCCCGTACGCCAGGTATTTCGCCGCTGACGCGGCCTTGTTCAGCCTCAGCTGCACCTGCCCGAGGTTCACCGCGATATCGGACGACTTCAGCCGCGACCACGCACGCAGGTAAGCAAGCTCCGCCTCCTCCAAGCGACCCTCCACGTGCGCCTTCCGCCCTTCCTCGAAGTCACGCACTGCACGGTCACGCTCACCCTCTGCACTCGGCCTCGGTAGCGCTCGCTCCTCTCCTCGGGCGTTCCCCGCCACCGTGCTCCCGAGCAGTACCGACATCGCTAGCCACCCCGCGTGTAGCTCTCGCCTCACGTTCGCTCCCTCGTCCGCGCAAGGTCCACCGTCCACCTGCTCGCTCCTCGCGCCTCGTCGCGCTCTCACCGCACGCACACGTCCGCCGTCCGTCGCGCCAGCTCCAGCGCGACGTCTCGCCCTTCATCCTCGTCGCCTCGCTCGGCGCGGCGGCGGCGTCCTCTTCGCCGCGGCCACCGCACCGAGCCGCGTCACCTCAGAACGCCTGCACCTCGGCCTTCACGCCCACCGCTCCCTCGCCCTCTGCGTTCGCCCCCGTGCCGCCGGTGCCCGCTTCGCCCAGCTCGATCGCCGCTCCTTGCACCGATGGCACCGTGCCCTTGTACGCGAGCCCGATCGCGTGACCGCCTCGCCCGCCGCCTCCGGGACCGCCAACGCCTCCCTTGCCACCCGCGCCGCCCGCGCACGCGATGTTGAGCGCCGTCGCCCCCTCGGGCTTCGTGCCGCCGGGCCCACCGGCCCGTCCAGCACCGCCCTCCTGCCCAGCGCCGCCCTTGCCGCCCGCACCACCGCGCCCCGTCTTCAGCGTCACGTCCTCGAAGCTCAACGTCGCGCTCAGGCTCACCAGCGCGATGCTCGCTCCGCCGGCGCCACCACCTCGACCACCGGCACCACCGCAGCCGCCGGCGCCACCTGAGCCGCCGCTCGCGCCGCCGGCCGACGCTTCGTCCGTGCACTTGCCTGCGCCCACGCCGCCCTTCGCGCCTCCGCCTCCGCCTCCGCCCTGCGCCGTGGTGCCCTTCACGCCGTCGCCACCTGCGGCGCCGACGTAACCGGATGCGCTGAGCTCGCCGAGACCCGTCGCACCTGCTCCCGGTCCGCCCTCGGTCCCGTTCTCGCCTGCATTCCCGTCGGTGCAGACCTTCGCACCTTCGCCCTCGCCGCCGTTGGCCAAGGTCTCCGGCGAGCCTTTCGCCCCGGGACCACCGCTGTCCGCTTGACCGATGCCACCGGCACCGCTGAGGGAGTCGTCGCTCGCGTCCTCCGGCGTGCCGCAGTCGTTCTTCACCGAGAGCCCGGGAACGATGAACGCCGCCGAGCATGCCTCGCCCCCGCTCTTTCCCTCGGCTCCCCCCGTCGCGCTCGTCTCGTACGCGGCGCCCTCTGCGCCCGCAGCCGCATCGCCCGCCTCCAGCACGCACCGCGCGAGCTCTACGTTCACCTCTTCCGCCACCGCCGCGATCGATGACGCTCCCGCGAGCGTCACATCATCCGGCGCGATCCCGCGCGCCTGCACATGGAGATCTTCCACGCGCACGGTCGCCTCAGCTCCGCCTCCACGCATCACCAGCGGGATCTCCCCAGCGGCCGCCGTCAGCACCGTCTTCCTCTGCTCGCCGGCCCAGCCCCATCCGCTCGCGCAGTCGAGCCCTCCGTAGATCGTCACGCCCTGCGTGACCTCCACCGCTTCCTCGAACGTCTCCGCGCACGCGTACACACGCCGCTTCTCATTCTTCTCCGCCAGCGCTAGCGCCGCCCCCAGCGTCTTCATCGGCGCCTCTTTCGTCGCAGTGTTCTCGTCGCTCCCCGACGACGACACGAACACACCGCACGTATCGCTCACAGACGACGTCGACTCGCTTGGAACGCACCCTTCCGGCGTCCCACCGGCATCACCGTTGAGGAAGTGAGAGCACGTGCGCATGTAATCGCAGTCGCTCGTCAGCCCGATCGATAATGCGTCGCAGCCGCTCGCAACTCCGGCAACAGCAACCCCCCAGCGCATCCACCGCATCACCCGCGCGTTCTTCATCATGCTCACCATGCTCCGACCACGAGCACACCGCCTCCGCCTGCGTGTGTTCGAGGCAACACACGCAATCCATGGCTCGCCGAAGGGGGGCGTCGAGGCCACAGCGCATACGCAGCAGCGGCGATCGCTAGAGCGCCTGACGCCGCATAGCTGACGACGGACGCCGTTCCGAAGCCCTCGGCGCGCTTTGCCTCATGTCGGAGTTCGCGACAGTGCTGTGTCAGATCGCTCGGCGGCTCGATGCACTGTCCGTTCGCGTACCGGAGCGCTTCCTCATCCTTGTCCGCGGAGGCTCGCGCATTTGTCGAGAGCACCGTTGTCGTGACGCCTACCGTCAACCCCACCGCGCTCGCCACCCCCAGTGCGATCACCGGCACCCAGCTCCGCGGTTCCTCGGCCCCCGTCCCCGCCCGCATCCCCACCGCGGGCGCCTTCGTCTTCGCCTCCCCCGTCGCCGCCGCTCCCGTCGCGCCCCCAACCTCCGGCGCCTTCGCCCCCGCCGGCCCCTGCCCAGCCGCCCCGGCCAACGCCGCCTCCGCCGCCTTCGGCTTCAGCTCCGGCATCACCGTCTCCGTGATCCCCGGCGCCGCGACCACCTTCAGAGTCTCGTCCTCGTACCCCGCCCGCCGGATCACCAGCGTGCGCTCCCCGGGCTCCACGTACACCTCGTGCTTCGCCGCGTCCTCCGGCACCCGCTCCCCGTCCACGAGCACCTCCGCGTCCGCAGCGTTCTTCACCCGCACGCGAAGCGTCCCCACCTGCGCCTTCGCCTCGTCGAGGAAGTGCCGGATCCGCGCGATCTGCTCCGGCTTCGTCGACGGCGGCGCCGTCCTCAGCGCGAACGCAAGGAACGTCGCTGCCGACCGCGCCTTGTTCAGCTGGATCTGCACCTCACCGAGGTTCGCCGCGACGTCGAACGTCCTCACCAGCGCCCACGCCTTCAGGTACAGCAGCTCCGCGTCCGCCCACCGCTTCTGCTTGAACGCCTCGTTCCCCTCCCGGTAGAGCTGCGTCGCGCGGGCGTTGTCGCCGCGGCCCTCGTCGTCCCGGCTCACCGCCGCGGCCGGCGGCGCGGGCTGTGCCAGGGCCGTGGCGGGGGCCAGGGCGCAGGCGGACAGCACGCAGATCGCCGCGCCCGTCACGTGCATCGTCAGCTTTCTCATCGCGTCTCCCATTGTCGATCCATCCCGGGGGCTCAATCGAAGTTCGGCACGTCGTAGGCGCTCGGCCGCTGCGGCGCGCCCGGTGTCGCCCTCGCCGACGCCGCGCCCGCCGGCTCCCTCGGCGCCTCCCGCGTCGGCGCCGCCGGACCGCCAGCGCGCGCCCTCGGCGCCGCGCCCTGCGACGTCGCCGACCCGGCGGGCCCGCTCGACCTACCCTCCAGTGCGCTGGTCGCTGCCGCGGGCGCTCCTTCCACGGGCGGCGGCGTCCGCACCGAGACCGCCGCGCCACCCGGCGCTTCGACAGGCCCCTCCGGTGCGCTCGCGGCCGGCGCGCTGGCCGTCGCCGCACCGGACACGCTTGCCTTCTCGTCCCCCCGCGTGCCTGCCTTCTCCTCGCCCCGCCTGTCCTTCTCTTCGCCCTGCGCCGCCCCGCCTGCGCCGCGGGCCGTCTCTGCCCCGCCGTCGCGCGCTCCCCACCCCGTTCGCACCACCGCCGCCCCGATCGCCAGCAGGATCCCCAATGCCAGCACCCACGCCGCGCGCTGCCGGCCCGCCCGCCGCTCCGTGCGCCGCGCCACCGCGACCTCCGCGAGCCGCGGCGCCGCGCGCCCCGCGCTCCCCGTCGCCTCGTCTCTCCCAGCCGCCTCGCCCCCCGCCGCCTCGCCCCCCGCCGCCTCGCTCCCTGCCGCCTCGCCCCGCCCACCATGCCACTCCGCGAGGATCTCGCTGTCGATCACGATCGGCTGCCGCTTCGTCACCGACAGCCCCTCCGGCATCGACACGCTCGGCGCACCCGCGTCCGAAAGCGGCGCGCGCTGCTCCGGGTTGCGCGCCCCGCCGCCCCGCCGCGCGCCCTCCCGCGGCGGCGGCACGCGCCGCGGATCCTCGATGTGGACACGCTCCATCTCCACCGTCGGGTGCAGCGGCCCCGGCGCGACCTCGCCCACCGCGTAGGCCTTCGCCTCGTCCTCCCCCTGGCTCTGGATCGCCCGGGGCACGCCCGCCGCTTCGCCGTCCTGCTTCGCCATCGCCTCGCTCCCTGCACCCGCGCGGCCTACCGCCCGCGCGACCCGGGTCCTCGCTTCCCCGCGCGTTCCGCGCCTCCCGTTCCCTCCGCGCCTCCCCCCTCCGGCCCATCGCCCCACACCCCGCGCAGCACCGGCGCGATCCCGGGCTCGCCCCGCGTCAGCGGCATCTCCTTCACCCCCCGCTTCCACAGCGCCTTGCGCAGCCGCTCCCGGCCCCGCTCCAGCCGCCGGCGCACCGTGATGTACGGCACCCCGAGGAACGCCTCCGCCTCGTGCATGTCCATGCCGTCCACGAACACCGCCCCGAGCGCCCGCTGCTCGTCCTCGGGCAGCTCGGCGAACGCCTCCCCCAGCGCACGGATCGCGCCCACGTACGCCACGCGCTCGGCCGCCTCCTCGTCAGACACCGGCCGCCGCATCGCCGCCACCCCCGCCACGACCCCCACCGTCGCCAGCGCGTCGCAGAACTCCTGGAGCCGGCCCTGGATCTGCTCCGGGCCGTCCCGCAAGAGGTCGAACTCGCCCTGGTGGTGCTCCGACAGCGCCGCCATCGCGCGCCGCATCGCCACGTCGCGCTGCCGCGCCTGCGTCTCCGCGCGGATCAGGTCCAGCATGCTGCCGTCCATCCGCGCGCGCGCGTACCCCTCGAACGAGACGCCATGCGCCTCGTCGTACCGGCGCACCGCCTCCACCACGGCCGCCGAGCCCGCCGCGACGAGCTCGTCCCGCTCGACAAGCCCCGCGTACCTGCGCGCGTACCAGCGGGCCTGGGCATCGACCATCGGCAGCGCGCGCTCGACCATCGCCCGCTGCCTCGGCGTGAGCAGCGGCAGCACCTCGGCGTCTTTGCCCTCGCCCTCGCCGGTCACGCGCCCTCCCTCCCGCCGCCCGCCGCGCCCCCCTTGCGGTCGTGGCCACGCTCCGCCGGCGCGCCCTCGCACGGCACCTCCCCGCTCGACGACGGCACCGGCCGCGCCATCAGCTGGCGCAAGAGCGCGACGGAATAGGGGTTCTTGACGAGTTCGTCCTCCATCGCCTCGCGCAGCTGCGCCAGCATCGCCTCCGGCACCAGCCCGCGGTACGGCGCGAGGCTCCGCTCGATCGTCTCCGCCACCACGCGCTCCGCGCGCAGCCGCTGCTCGTCGTTTCGATCGTCCTGTGACATTCCGGCCTCCTCTCCGCGCTCGCACGCTCCAGCGCCCTGCCCTGCACATCCCTAGAAAATCGGTGTGTCACCGAAGGGCGGCGGCGCCGCCTGCCGCCCCGGCTTGGCCGTCGCTGCTGGCCGGCGCGCCGACCCGACCGGGGTTGCCGGCCTGACCGGGGTTGCCGGCCTGACCGGGGTTGCCGCCCCGACCGAGGTTGCGCCCGCCGCTCCGACCGAGGTTGCGCCCGCCGCTCCGACCGAGGTTGCGCCCGCCGCCCCGACCGAGGTTGCGCCCGCCGGTCCGACCGAGGTTGCGCCCGCCGCTCCGACCGACGTTGCGCCTGCCGCCCCGACCGAGGTTGCGCCCTCCGCTCCGACCGAGGTTGCGCCCTCCGACCTGACCGACGTTGCGCTGGCAGCCGCCGTCGCACTGGCAGCCGCCGTCGCGCCGGCATCCTCCGCCGAGGTTGCGGGCGCGCCCGGCGGCGCGAGCCACCTCACGGCCAGCGCGCTCGCCCCCGAGGAGGCGAGCACCAGCGCGATCAGCATCCACGGCGCCATGCGCACCTCGCGCCCGGCGCGCGCTCCCTCTCCCCGCTCCCTCTCCCCGTGCTCGCCCTCCGCCGCCAGCAGCCGGAGCATCGGGCTCGTCGTGCGCACCGCGGGCGGCCGGTACGACCCCGGCGGCGGCGCTGAGCGCGACGGGCGCTCCGCCACCTCCATGATCTCCGTCCCCCGCGCCGTCCTCCCTTGGCTGCCCGGCGCGCGCCCGTCCCCCTCGCGGCCCGCCGGCCACGGTCCAGGCCCGAGCGCCGCCGCCCGGACGCTCTCCAGATCCATCGGCGCCGTCCCGCCGGGCCCCACCGCCGGCGCCGGCGACGCCACCACCACCCTGGCCGACGGCTCCCCCCGCGGCACCTCGAGCGTCGGCCCCGTCACCGGCGCCCGGTAGACCGCGCGCCGCCCCGGCCGGCCCGGGATCGGCGGCTCGCCGGGCGGCGTCGCCAGCGAGATCCGGCCCTCCGCCTCGTCCTGCTCGAGGCGCCTGCGCAGCGCGATCATGCCCTGCGCCATCTCGGCCATCGACAGGTACCGCGCCGCCGGCTGCTTCGCCGTCGCGCGCCGGATCACCTCGTCCACGTACGCCGGCAGCCCCGCCACCTCCGACAGCGGCGCGGGATCCGCGAAGAACTGCCAGTTCACGAGCTTCGTCCGGTCGTCGAACGCGTCGCGGAACGGGTGGCGGCCGGCGATCATCTCCCAGAGCACGAGCCCCAGCGAGTACACGTCGAAGCGCGCGTCCGCCTCGTTCCCTGCGAGGTTCTCGGGCGCCATGTACGCGGCCGTCCCGAGGCGCACGTTGCGCTGGGTCGTCCGCATCTCGTAGGGGATGACCTTCGCGATCGAGAAATCGACGACCTTCACCATCCCGTCCGCGGTGAAGACGATGTTGTCCGGCTTCACGTCGCGGTGGATGATCTGGTTCTCGTGCGCCGCGTCGAGCCCCCACGCGGCCTCGAGCGCGACGTGCAGCGCGTAGAGCGGCGACAGCCGCCCCTGGCGCTCCAGGATGGTGGCCAGCGTCGGCCCGTCGAGGAACTCCATGAGCATCCACGCCGTGCCGTCGGCCTCGCAGCCGATGTCGTAGACCTCGACCACGTTGGCGTGCTGGATCCCGAACGTCCCGTGGGCCTCGGCCAGGCTCCTCTCGGCCTTCCTGGCGTCCTTCCGGTCGCGCAGGTGCATCATCTTGAGGGCGCACCGCGCCCCGGTGATCCGGTGGCGGACCTCGTACACCTCGCCGGAGTACCCGGCGCCGACGAACCGCACGACCTCCACCTGGTGGAAGACCTGACCCGGCTGGAACACCTGCCGCTCGATCGGTTCCTCGGCGTCGCTCACGGCGCTGTCACGCTCCTTCCCGGCGTCCACCCTACTCGCCGGCTGCTGCGGCGGGAACGCCTCGGTGACGGCCAGCGCGGCGGTGGGCAGGTCCGCCGTGACGGCCAGCGCCGCCGTGATGAAGGCCGGGCGTCTCGTGGGTTCCGTGAGAGGGAGCATCGCGTTGTCCATGGGCGGGTGCCTCTCGGGCGAGCGCCCCTCCTCTGGAGGCGCTGCCGTCGCCTACCCATGTCGGTACGGCGCCGCCGGAGTGCTCACCCAATCGACGCCTCCCCCGTCGAAAACGACGCGACCGCCGACCACCACCGGGCGCCCACGGCCCGGCGGCCCTCCCATGCCCGCTGGCCGCTGGCCGCTGGCCGCTGGCCGCTGGCCCATGGCCACTGGCCCATGGCCACTGGCCCACTGGCCTCCGGCCACTGGCCGCGCCGAGCACGGTTCCGACAGGACCGTTTGCGCAAAGCGGTTGCGAACGCGCGAGTCGCTCCCGCTAAGATGCTCAGTTTCCTGGGGGAGGATCGGAGAAGAGAACGATGGCAGCCTATGGATACAGCTTCGTCACGGACAAGGCGTTCAGCGCGTTCGCGCGGGATCTCGAGCAGGGAGCGTGGAAGGGCGTCTCGGTAGACAAGTACGATGTCCCGAACCGCGTCCCCGCGGCGTTGCTCATCGAAGCGCCCAGGCCGGTGGTCTGGAAGCTGCGCGCGCGCTGGAGCATCGCGGCGCTCGACGAGGCGCTCGGGGTCGCCTCGGCCGCGGTGCTCGGCGAGCTCGACGTGGAGTGGGACACGGCCCAGCGGGCGCTGCACCTGTTCCTGGCCTCGGCGGCCGAGAGCAAGGATCCGGCGCAGCGCGACGCGGCGGTGCGGCTCCGCGGCGCCCTGCTCGCGGGGGCGGGCACCGAGCAGACCCTGTACGCGTACGACGCCGAGGTCGACTACGGCTGGCACCAGATCGCGGTCGCGGGCAAGGCGCCGCTCGCCGCCGACGTGAAGAAGGTCGGCGCCGGCGCGTACCTGAAGCGCGTCGAGGAGGCGACGGAGGCGCTCGCAAGAGGCCTCGGCCGCACCTCCGGCCAGAAGCGCGCGGTCGCGCGCTCGAAGCGCATCCGCGAGGCGGTGGCCGGCTGCACGCAGGCGTTCAACGCCATCCACGACGACATCAGCTGGCTCATCGAGCACACGCCGAGCGGCAAGCAGCGCGACATGCTCCAGGCGCTCCACGCGCCGTTCCTCGCGCTCCTGGAGCGCAGCCCGCAGCGCCCCCCGGCCGCCGCCGCGCAGGAGGAGGACGCCGCGCAGGAGGAGGACGCCGCGGAGCCCGAGGCAGAAGAGGGCACGCCCGGCTGAGCCGGCGGAGGAGCGCAGGGGGCCGGCGAGCGTTCCCTCGCCGCCCCTCCGCAGCCCTTCCCTGACCCGCTGCCGGGTCTCCGCAGCCCTTCCCTGACCCACTGCCGGGTCTCCGCAGCCCTTCCCTGACCCACTGCCGGGTCTCCGCAGCCCTTCCCTGACCCGCTGCCGGGTCTCCGCAGCCCTTCCCTGACCCGCTGCCGGGTCTCCGCAGCCCTTCCCTGACCCGCTGCCGGGTCTCCGCAGCCCTTCCCTGACCCACTGCCGGGTCTCCGCAGCCCTTCCCTGACCCACTGCCGGGTCTCCGCAGCGGTCGGCCGGGTCGCGCCGGCCGGCGGACCGCCCAGCGTCCTTGCCCCTGTTCCCGGCGTCCGGTAGCGTCCCCGGCGCCTGGAGGCGGCTGTGCTGCGCGAGCTCTCCGTCCAACAATTTCGCGGCCTCCGCGATTTCACGATGAGCGGCCTGGGGCGCGTCAACCTCCTCGTGGGCGCGAACAACTGCGGAAAGACGACCGTCCTCGAAGCGCTGCACATCCTGCTCCGGGTCGGGGACCCGGGGCCTCTCAGGTCGGTACTCTACCAGCGAGGCGAGTACGTGCAGGCGCCGCGCGGTATTCCGGACGTCCAGGCGATGGAGGTTGCCCACCTCTTCGAGGGGCACGAGATCGACCTGGGCAGCGCGTTCCGCATGACCGGCAGGAACGACCCCGAGTTCCTCACACTCGACGTGCGAATCGTCGAGGCCCTTCCCGCACAGCAGCTCACGCTGCCCGTGGATCCGACCGAGCCCGAGCCTCAGGCAGGGCCATCAGGCGCCTTCGCCATCGCGCTCCAGTGGAACCGCGGTGACGTGCTGACCTTCCCCCTGACACGGGCGGGCGGGCTTATTCTCGACCGCTGGCTTCCGCAGCGGCACCGCAGGAGCCCCGAGAACGAAGCTCGTCCGGTCGAGCTCGTCACCACGCGAGCGCTCGACGCGCAGGCCACGGTCTCACGTCTGGAAGAGGTCGTCCTGACCGAAAACGAGGAGGTCCTCCTTCGTGCGCTCCGCTCGATCGAGCCCGGGATCGAGCGGATCGCGCCCCTGGGCAGCGCGCTCCGTTCCCGCGACGGGCGAGGCGGCATCGCCGTGAAGCTCGCGGGCACGAAGCACCGGATCCCGCTCGGGAGCATGGGCGACGGCATGTGGCGCATGCTGGGCATCGCGCTGAGCGTGGTGCGCGCCGCTGGAGGCGTCTTGCTCATCGACGAGATCGACACCGGGCTGCACTACAGCGTGATGGGGGACATGTGGCGCCTCGTCCACGACGCGGCGAAGCGGCTCGATGTGCAGGTCTTCGCCGCCACCCACAGCCGCGACTGCGCGCAGAGCCTCGCCGCGATCGTCGAGGCCGGGGAGGCGCCGCGGCCCGAGGTCACCATCCAGCGCATCGAGCGGGGCAACCCTCGCGCCATCGCCTTCACCGACGACGAGATCCGGATCGCAGCCGAGATCGGCGCCGAGGTGCGGTGATCCCCTCGCCTCCGGGTCCGAAGCTGCTCCTCGTCGAGGGGATCGACGATCTCCTGGTCGTGGCCGAGGTCTTCGAGAAGGCCACAGGGACGCCCTGGGAACCGAGAAAGGGGCAGCGCCTCGTCGAGATCGAATGGTGCGGCAGCGACGATCAGGTCCTCGGCCGGCTCGGCGTCCGGTGGAAGGAGAGCGGGCGGAGGATCGTCGGGGTTGTGATCGACGCCGATCTGACCGGCAGCCGCTGGGCCCAGGTGCGCGCCCACGCGCCTGCCGAGACGCGCGACCGCCTCCCTGCCGATCTGCCTCCTGGCGGCCTCGTCCTCGACGCGGACCGCGGGCGGCGCTTCGGTGTGTGGATCATGCCGGACAATCGGTCCCTCGGCGCGATGGAGAGCTTCCTCGCGCAGCTCCGGACCTCGATGCCCACCGCGCTGGGGGAGCATGTCCGCTCGGCGATGCAGAGGGCTCAGGAGCTCATGCGCGAGCACGCGAACGCGAACCCCGGGATCGATCCGCCGCTCAGACCCTGGCTCGATGTCCACGCGTACAAGGCGGAGATCCACACGTGGCTCGCATGGCAGGAGCCCCCCGGCGCCCGTCTGCACGAGGCGGTGAGGAACCATTCCCTCGATCCCCGGGCCCCCCTCGCACGTTCGTTCGTGGACTGGATGAAGCGCCTCTACGATCTCTGACCAGCGGGACCGGCCCGGCAGCGCTTCCCCTCCCCCTGCCAGCACACGGCAGCGGGCGGTGCTGCACTTCGGCCTTCTTGGACCAACGATTCTGTGGACTTGCGGAACCCCATGCTGCCCCTGCCGGCTCTCCGCCACCCTTCCCTCTCCCCCCTCCCGGTGACCGGCAGCACGTCCTGCCCTCGTTGCCGTCGCGCTCGCGGCGCGTTCCTCGGACGGAACCGCGCCTTCTCGTGACGTTCTGCTATCCTCCGCCGCCGTGATTGTGGACCAGCCCCCCACACCTGCCCCTCACGAGGCTCCGGAGGACCGGGCCACGTTCGGGCTCTCCGCCTTCGATCCTCGCCCGAGCCTCATGGCGCCTTCCATCGCGCCGGCCGCCTCGGCGGCGCCGCAGGTCTCGGTGGTCGTCCCGGGGCTGAACGAGGCGGAGAGCCTGACGGAGCTCGCGCAGCGGGTGGATCAGGCCTTGAAAGGGCGCTTCTCCTACGAGCTCATCTTCGTGGACGACGGCAGCACGGACGACAGCTGGGGCGTCATCTCCAGGATCCGCGCGGAGAACCCGGTCGTGAAGGGGATCCGGCTGCGGAAGAACTTCGGCAAGGCGACGGCGCTCACGGCCGGGTTCCGCAAGGCGAGGGGCGCCGTGGTCGTCACGATGGACGCCGATCTCCAGGACGACCCGGCCGATCTGCCGAGCTTCATCGCCAAGGTCGAGGAGGGCCTCGACGTCGTGGTGGGCTGGAAGGTCAACCGCCTCGATCCCGCCAATCGCCTCGTCCTGTCCCGGATCTTCAACGGGACCGTCCGCGCGGTCACGGGCGTGAAGCTCCATGACATGAACTGCGGCTTCAAGGCCTACCGTCGCGATGTGCTGCGCACCATCCCCATCTACGGCGATCTCTTCCGGTACATCCCGGCGCTCGCCGCCTGGCAAGGCTTCCGCGTCACGGAGATCCCGGTGCGCCACCACGCCCGCAAGTACGGCGCCTCGCGCTACGGACTGGAGCGCATCCTGCGCGGCTTCTTCGACCTGCTCAGCGTCATGTTCCTGACGCGCTACTCGAAGAAGCCGATGCACCTCTTCGGCCTCATCGGCCTGGTCTTCGCTGCGACCGGCGTGACCATCAACGTGTATTTGACGTTCCTCTGGCTGCTCGGTCACAAGATCGGAGACCGGCCGCTGCTCCTCCTCGGCGTGCTGATGATCCTCCTCGGCATCCAGTTCTTCTCGATGGGCTTCATCGGCGAGTTCCTCACCTTCCAGATGCAGCAGCGCCACATGGCGGACGACCCGCCCGTCCGCGAGGAGTTCGAGTGATCCCCGACGCTTACTTCAGTCGCTTCGAGACCGCGAAATACCGGAGAGCTGGTGCGCTGAAGCGCAAGCTCATCCAGCGCTTCGCTTCCGCGATACACGATCTCTTCATCGAAGCGAATCCGGTCCAGCGCGTGCTCGAGATCGGCGTCGGGGAGGGGTTCCTCTCCGGCTACCTCTCCGAGAAATTCCCCGAGAAGCAGTTCACCGGCCTGGACCTCGACGCCGCCGACATCGAGCGGCTGAAGCGGCTCTTCCCGAACGTCGCCGCGCGCGTCGGGAGCGCCTATGATCTCGGCGATCTCCGCGATCTCTCGCCCGGGTTCGACCTCGTGATCTGCGCCGAGGTGCTCGAGCACCTCGACACGCCCGATCGGGCGCTCGCCGAGATAGCGCGGCTCGCCCCCCGGCGCGTCATCCTCTCCGTGCCGCACGAGCCGTTCTTCAAGCTCTCCAACCTGCTCGCAGGCAACAACGTGCGCCGCCTCGGCAACGACAGCGATCACATCAACCACTGGAACCCGACGTCGTTCCGCCGGCTCATCGAGCCGCGGTTCGACATCCTGCGGATGACGACCTCCTACCCCTGGGTCCTCTGCCTCGCAGCTCCGCGCTGAGCATGCGCCGCACGGTCGTCCGCGCGCTCGTCCGCCTGGTAGGTCCGCTCCTCCTCGCGGTCGTGATCCTGCGCATCGAGGACCGCGACGCGGTGATCGCCGCGTTCGCATCGGCCTCACCCGGCCCGCTCCTGCTCGCGGCGGCGCTGAACGTCCTCAACATCCACCTCAAGGTCGTCCGCTGGGACGCGCTGCTCCGCGCCCAGGGCATCCGTTACCCGCTCGGGCGCGCCTGGACGTCGTTCCTGACGTCGCTCTACGTCGGCATGCTGACGCCGGGGCGCGTCGGCGATGTCCTCCGGATCCGCTACCTGCGCCACGATCTCGGCGTGTCCTACGCCGAGGGGCTGGCGTCCGTCGTGATCGACAGGCTGTGCGATCTCTACGTGCTGGTCGCGTTCGTCGCCGTCGGCGTCGCGCGCTACAGCACGGTCATCGCCGGCCAGCTGGCCTGGCTGACGTGGGGCGGCCTGGCGCTCACGATCCTCGGACCGCTCGTGCTGCTCATCCCTGGCCTGGCCGAACGGCTGATGCTCGCCGTGTCCCGCAGGCTCGCGAAGGGGCCCGCGGCGGGCGAGGAGGCCGACGCGGAGACCAGCGCGACGAGCCGCTTCCTCGTCGCGTTGCGGGCCCACGTCGGCCGGGGCCTCTTCTTCTCGCTCCCGGTCACCGTGGCGACGTTCGTCGTCAACTTCCTGCAGGGCTACCTGATCGCGAGGGCGCTCGGGCTCTCGATCTCGCTCTTCGACATCACCTGCCTGCTCGCCATCGCGAACCTGCTCGGCCTGTTGCCGATCTCGATCGCCGGCGTCGGCGTCCGAGAGCTCTTCTTCTCCCTCGTGTTCCCCTCGCTCGGCGCCACCGCCGAGCACGGCGTGACCTTCGGCCTCCTGGTCTTCGCCATCATCTATCTCGTCATCGCCGCCCTGGGCTTCGTGAGCTGGCAGCTGGCCCCCCCGCCCACTACCGCCGCCGCCCCGGCCGAGCCGTGACGTGCTCCACCGGATCTGGCTAGAGCCGGATCGGGGTGGTGAGGACGAGGGACTCCCCGTCGAAGGCCGGCACCCGCGCGGCGGCGGCCCGGAAGGCGTCGATCACGCACGCGCCGGCCTCGGTCCCGGCGAAGGGCGCCCCCTCCAGCTCGACGTGGGCCTCGCCGCTCGGAGCGAAGGTCACGGTCACGCTCCCCTCCCCGCTCGGCCCGTCCGGCTGCCAGCAGCGCTTCGCGCGGACACGGCCCTGCTCGAGCGCCGCGCCCGCGGCCTTGCCCACTCGGACGCGCGCCCCGTCGACCCGGCCCGACCAGGCCCCGTACGCGTCGTGCGAGCGCGGCAACACCTCGGCCGAGGCGGGGTATGCGCCGCCGCGCTGCAGGCAGTGCGAGGGGCGCACCATCGCGTAGCCCGTCGCGGTGGCGAAGCTGCACACAGCGAGCGCCACCAGCAGGGCCCGCTGCCCACCGCCCCGGCCGAGCGGCCCGTCGGGCGGCCCGTCATCGTCCGATCCGTCACGCAACCGCTCGACCTCCGCACGGATCTCCGCGATCTCCGCGTCCCGGGCGGCGAGCGCCGCATCCCGCTCCTTCAGCTTGGCTTCGAGGGTTTCGATGCGCGCGCGAGCCGCATCGAGATGATCCCGGTAGTGCGACATGGCGCCATTCTACCGCGAGCCGCGCGCGGCGCCCTGCCCTTCCCGCGTCCCCGCGGCGGTCCACGTCCTTCCGCGTCTTTCCGCGTCTTTGCGCGCTTGTTCCACGTTCCTTGACAGCGGGGGGTGGGGTCAAGTAGCCGAGGACCCGCCTCACCCATGCTAGAGAACCATCGCACCAGGCTGAACAGCGCGCTCGCCAAGCTCGACGGCGCCCTCGAGCGGCTCGCGCGCGCCACCTTGACCCTGGCGCCATGGCCGATCCTCTACGGCATGAGCATCGCCGTGACGGCCTGGGCCTTCACCCACCCGAGCCGGCTCGCGCAGCTCGACACGAACAAGCTGACCGAGGTGGAGCGCCGCTGGATGGCCGGCGGCGCCGGGGCCGCCATCGTGGTGGTCGGGCTCGCCTACTTCCTCGTGATGCTGGCGCGGCGGGCCCGCACCCGCTCGTGGGATTTCGTGAGCACCGTGGGCCGCCTCAACCGCGCCCTCGTCCCCCTGCTCGCGCTCCCGTTCGTCGCCGCGCTCCAGGTCCCGAACATCGAGAAGGAAAGTCCGAAGACCGCGATCTTCTTCGCCGCCCTCGCCGCCGCGGCGGTGGGCGCGGGCGTCTACGGCTGGGGCCGCGACGGCTGGGGCCGCGGCGAGCGGTCCTCGCTCGGGCTCGACGGCGCGCCCGAGCACGCCGGCGCGCTCGCCGAGGCGGGGCGGCGGCTCACGCCGCTCGCCGTCCTCGCGCTGTGGGCGGGTTACGGCGCCTTCTTCTCCCGGCTCGCGATCACCAACCACCGCGCGCTGCACACGCGGACGACGGACCTCGGGTACTACGACAACATCTTCTACCAATCGATCCACGGCCGGCCGCTCGGCTGCTCCTTCATCAAGGCCGGCTATCACGGCTCCGCGCACTTCGATCCCATCCTCGTCCTGCTCTCGCCGCTCTACCTCATCTACCCGAGGGCCGAGCTCCTCCTCGTGCTCCAATCCGTGTGGCTCGGCGCCGGCGTCGTCCCCGTGTACCTGCTCGCGCGCGACAAGCTCGAGCACCGCGGCAAGGCGCTCCTGCTCGCCGCCGTGTGGGCCATCTACCCGGCCCTGCACGGCGTGAACATGTACGAGTTCCACTCGCTCGCGCTGATCTCGCCGCTCCTCGTCTGGCTCCTCTACTTCTACGAGACCGGCAAGGACAGGTGGTACTGGGTCACCCTCGCCGCGCTGCTGCTCTGCCGGGAGGACGTCTCCCTGCTGATGTGCTTCATCGGGCTCTACGCCATCTTCGACCGGCGCGGCGTCAGCAAGGCGCGCCTCGGCTGGGTGACCATCGCGACGAGCCTCGTCTACCTCGTCATCGTGAAGCTGTTCTTCATGACGTCGGCGGGCATCATCATGTCCGGCAAGGACGCATATTCGTTCGCCTATTACTACGAGGAGCTCATGCCGAACCGGAGCGGGCTCGGCGGCCTGCTCGTCTCCCTCCTCACGAACCCCGTCTTCGCGCTCAAGGTCGTGCTGGAGGAGCCGAAGATCCTCTTCCTGCTCCAGATCTTCGTCCCCCTCGCCTTCCTGCCCTTTCTCGCCAAGCCCGGGCGCTGGATGCTCGTCTACGGGCTCATGTTCTGCCTGCTCGCCTCGCGCGACGCGGTCTTCTCGATCCATTTCCAATACTCGTCGATCCTCTTCCCCATCGCGTTCGCCCTGACGCCGCTCGCGCTCAAGCGGATCGAGAGCTCCGCGCCGGCCGCGTACTACGGGCTCGACGGGCGGCGCCTCTCTCGCGCGCTGCTCGCGGCCATGCTGGTGGCGAGCGCGCTGGTGTCGTGGAAGTTCGGCGGCCTCGTCGACAACGCGTCGTTCAGGGGCGGCTTCTCCCGCGTGGCGCGCAAGCTCACGCCCGAGCACGAGGCGACCTACGCCTGGGTCCGGAAGCAGGTGGAGGCGATCCCGCCCGGCGCCATCGTCGGGACGACGAACAAGATGGGACCGCACGTGTCGAACCGGAAGGAGGCCTATTTCTATCCGGGGGACCGCGCCGCGATCGTCCAGTACGTGCTGCTCGACGAGGGGGAGCTCAAGGGCAGGGACCTGGAGCGCCACAACGCGTCGGTGAAGCGCGGCGAGCTCAAGGAGCTCAGCCGGCTGAAGAAGATGGCGCTGTTCCAGCGGGTGAAGCCGGCGACGAAGAAGCAGCCGCCGGCCCCGGCGCCGGCGCCGGCGGCCTCCGACGAGCCCCCTACCGGAGACCCGCCCCCGGAGCTACGAAAGCCGGACCGAAAGGGCGGCGGCGCGCCGCCCGCGCCCTCCACCACCGCGGAGCAAGATGAAGACCCTCCTCCTGGCCCATGACTTCAACGCGACCTCCGAGATCGCCCTCGACACGGCGATCGAGCTCGCCCGCAAGCTGTCCGCGAAGGTCGTCGTCGCGCACGTGTACAGCGTGCCCGTCTACAGCTTCCCGGAAGGCTCGTCCCTGATCCCCTCGGCCGAGGACGCCGCCCGCATCGGCGATGCGGCGCAGCGGAGCCTCGATCAGGTGCTCGAGCGCCGGCGCGCCACGCCCGGCGTCGAGATCTCGGGCGTGCTGCGCGCCGGCGTCCCCGACGAGGAGATCTGCCGCCTCGCGGACGAGATCGGCGCCGACATGATCGTGATCGGGACACACGCGCGCGGGGCGGTCGCGCGGGCGCTGCTCGGCAGCGTGGCGCAGCGGGTGGTGAGATCGGCAAAGGTCCCGGTCCTGTCGATACGGGGACAACAACCGGCCTGATGTAGGTGACATCACGGAATGGTCGGATCCGGTGTCCGGCGCCGCCAGATCGGGCGTTAGAAATTTCCCGACTTCCTGTCAAATGCGTCCTGCCGCGACCACGAAACCTCGTTGAAACATTGGGCACGTTACGCCCGTGCCATGAAGATCGACACTGGGGATACGGCCTGGCTCCTCGCATCGACAGCCCTCGTCCTTTTCATGACGCCGGGCCTCGCCCTGTTCTACGGCGGCATGGTGCGCCGCAAGAACGTGCTCGCGACGCTCATGCACTCGTTCGCCGCGCTCGCGGTGATCTCGGTGCAGTGGGTGGCCATCGGGTACTCGCTCGCGTTCGGGACGTCGCACGGTGGGCTCATCGGCGGGTTCGACTTTGTCGGTCTGCACGGGATCGCGACGGTGGAGCGCGGCACGGTGCCGCACATCGCGTTCGCGGCGTTCCAGATGATGTTCGCGGTGATCACGCCCGCGCTCATCGCGGGGGCGTTCGCCGAGCGGATGCGGTTCTCGGCGTACCTGGTCTTCATCCTGCTCTGGTCCACGCTCGTCTATGACCCGGTGGCGCACTGGGTGTGGGCGGAGAAGGGCTGGCTCTTCGAGATGGGCGCGCTCGACTTCGCGGGCGGCACCGTGGTTCACCTCGCGGCGGGCGTCTCGGCGCTGATCTGTGCGCTCGTGCTGGGCAAGCGCACGGGATATCCGCACGAGCGGCACGTGCCGCACAACCTGACGATGACCCTGACGGGCACGGGCATCCTGTGGTTCGGGTGGTTCGGCTTCAACGCCGGCAGCGCGCTGACGTCGGGCGGGCTCGCCGCGCTGGCGCTGCTCGACACGCACCTCGCGGCGGCGGCGGGCGGCGCGGCGTGGCTCCTCGTCGAGTGGGCGCAGCGAGGCAAGCCGACCGCGCTCGGCGTGGCGTCCGGCATCGTGGCCGGGCTCGTCGGGATCACGCCCGCGGCCGGGTTCGTGGCGCCGTGGGCCGCCGTCGTGATCGGCCTGCTCGCGGGCGTCGTGTGTTACGCGGCGGTCGTCTCGAAGGAGCGCCTGCGCTACGACGACTCGCTCGACGCGTTCGGCGTCCACGGCGTGGGCGGCCTGCTCGGCGCGGTCCTCACCGGCGTCTTCGCCGAGAAGGCCCTGAACGAGGCCGGCCGCGACGGCGTGGTCGCCGGCAACCCGGGGCAGCTGGTCCCGCAGCTGGCCGGCATCGTGGCCGTCGGCCTGTACGCCGCGATCGTGACCTTCGTGCTCCTCAAGCTGGTCGACAAGCTGATCGGCCTGCGCGTGCCCGAGAGCGACGAGCGCGAGGGCCTCGACGCCACCGAGCACGGCGAGACCGGCTACGCGCTGTAGCGACACAGAGGGGGAGCAGCCACAGACCCAGGTCGGCGAGGGCTCCCCGCCGCGCTCGTCCTCCCGGTGGGGAGGGCACGCGAGGGTGGTGGGGGAATTCCCCAGCCCTGCTGGCACGATGGACCGCCAAGGCGCCATAAGACGCCAAGATTTTTATGTTTTTCTTGGCGTCCTTGGCGCCTTGGCGGTTCAAAAGATCCCACCTTCCACGTGCGGCCGGGGCGCCGTCGCTGTTGCCTCCCCCGGGGCGCACCGCTAGAGCGACGGACGGTTCGAACCGAAAGGCGCCGAGAGCGCCGGGAGAGCTCGACAATCTCCTGGCGCTCCCGGCGCCCTGACGGTTTCTATGCTCGAACCGAACGGTGCTCCATCTTGCGCCGAACCTTCCCCCTGGGCGCGCGCCGCGAGCGAGCGCCCCGTCATCACGGAGCAGACAGGCATGAGCGGCCATTCGAAGTGGGCCACCATCAAGCGCAAGAAGGGCGCGCTCGACGCGAAGCGCGGCAAGCTCTTCACGAAGCTCATCAAGGAGATCACCGTCGCCTCGCGCATGGGCGGCGGAGACCCGAACGGCAACCCGCGCCTCCGCAAGGCGATCAACGACGCCAAGGGCCAGGCGATGCCCGCCGACACGATCAAGCGCGCCATCCAGCGCGGCACGGGCGAGATCGAGGGCGCGAACTACGAGGAGATCCTCTACGAAGGGACAGGGCCCGGCGGCACGCTGTTCCTCTGCGAGGCGATGACCGACAACCGGAACCGCACCGTCGCCGAGATCCGGAAGATCTTCGAGAAGAACAACGGGCAGCTCGGCGCCGGCGGCTCCGCGCAGTGGGCCTTCGAGAGGAAGGGGATCATCCTCCTCGCGAAGGACGCGGCGACGGAGGATCAGCTGATGGACACCGCCGTGGGCGCGGGCGCCGACGACTACAGCGACCAGGGAGAGGAGTGGCAGGTGCTCTCCAGCGTCGACGTGATGGACACCGTCGTGAAGGCCCTCGAGGACGCGAAGATCGCGGTGAAGTCGAACTCCGCGGGCTACGTCCCCAAGAACAAGAAAGAGGTCGCGGGCCGCGACGCCGAGGTCTGCCTGAACCTCGTCGACTCGCTCGACGACCACGACGACGTGCAGAACGTCTACGCCGACTTCGACGTCCCCGACGAGGAGCTCGCGAAGCTCGAGGGCTGATCCCGCGGCAGGCGCGAGCCCGTCACGGCCGCCAGATCGGGAAGCTCACGATCGCCCACGAGAAGAACGCGTGGGCGAAGACCGCCGGCGCCAGGCGCCCGGTCCGGTGCACAACGCGACCCCACACGATCGAGCAGCCGAAGCCCGCCGCGACGAGCAGCGGGTTCGGCCCGGCCACCGGATCACCGAGCAGGAAGAGCGTGGGGGCGTGCGCGGCGGCGAACAGCGCGCTCGACAGCAGCCACGCGGCGCCCCGGCCGAGCGGCCCCTCCAGGGCGCGCAGGACGAGCCCGCGCCAGACGATCTCCTCCAGCGCGGCGATGACGAAGACGAGCGCGCCGACGAACACGCGCGCGTCGGCCGAGGGGTCGCCGAGCTGGAGGTACAGGCGAAGGACCCACGCCTCGCGCGGCGAGCCCCGCGGGGCGAGCAGCAGCTGCACCGCCATGGCGAGCCCGTAGAGCCCCGCCGCGACCAGCGCGCCGCGCGCGAGATCGCCGGACAGGGGGCGGAGCGCGGCGCGGAGCTCGCCGCGCCGGCGGAGCCACATCACGGTGATCGCCGCGAGGACGGCGTAGAGCGCGCCGAGCGCCGCGAGCATGGCAGGCGCGCCCGCGCGACCAGGATCGAACGCGAACGAGACGGCGAGCGCGACACAGGCGGTGACGGACGCGGCGATGAGCGCGGCCTCGCGGCGCGATGAGCGCGGCGGCTCGCGCGGATCGATCGCCCGCGGATCGCGCGACGAGGCCGGGGCGGTCGAGCCAGAGGCAGCCGGAGGAGCCGCGGCGGAAGGGGCCGCGGCGCGGTCTTCGCCCGGGCTCATCGCGCGCTCGCCTGACCCGTCCGACTCGTCCGACACAATTGCAACACCCGGTCGAGGATGCGGTCCGCGAGCGCCGGCTTGGGCAACACGCCGAGCGCGTCGGCGGCGTCGCGGGTCACGATCGTGGCGCGGTTGTCGTCCCGGCCGAACGAGTCCGCCGCGTGGTTGGCGACGATCATGTCGACGCGCTTGCTGGCGAGCTTGTGCCGCGCATAGGCGATGACCCCCTCGTCCGTGGCGGTCTCGACCGCGAACCCGACGAGCACCGGCGAGCGCGCTCCGCCGGCGCCGGCAGCGTCCGCTGGCCCGCCGCGCGCCGCGCCGATCTCCGCGAGCAAATCAGGGTTCGGCACGAGCGGGAGCGACGCGAGGTCGGGCGTCCGCTTCAGCTTGGTCGCGTGCTGCTCGGCCGGGCGGTAGTCGGACACGGCGGCCGTCATGATGAGCGCGTCGGCGCCGCGCAGGTCCTCGCCGAGCGCCTGCCAGAGCGCGCCGCGCATCGAGAGCGCGCCGCGCACGTCGACCCGGCGCGCGCCCGGCGGCGTGGAGAGCGACACGGGGCCGGCGATGAGCGTGACCTGCGCGCCCCGCGCCGCGGCCCGCTCCGCCACGGCGAAGCCCATCTTGCCGGTCGAGCGGTTGCCGAGGAAGCGCACGGGATCGAGGTCCTCGAGCGTGGGACCCGCCGTGACGACGACGCGGAGGCCCGCGAGGTCGCGCGGGGCGAGCCGCGAGAACGCCGCGGCCGCGATCGCCGCCGGCTCGGCCATGCGCCCGAGGCCGCGCTCGCCCGAGGCGACCTCGCCGAAGACCGGGCCGACGAGCTGCACGCGCCCGTCGGCCTCGAGCGTGGCGACGTTCCGCGCCGTCGCGGGGTGAGCCCACATGCGGGGGTGCATCGCCGGCGCGGCGAGCACCGGCCCCCGCGCGCACAGGGCGAGCGCCGTCACGAGGTCGTCGGCGCGCCCCGCGGCGAGGCGGGCGATCACGTCGGCGGTCGCGGGCGCGAGCAGCACGAGATCGGCCTCGGCGGCGAGCGCGACGTGCAGCTCGCCCGCGAAGCCGGGATCCCACATGGTGTCGCGCACCGGCTCGCCGCAGAGCCCGCTCAGCGTCATGGGCCCGAGGAACTGCTGCGCCGCGCGCGTCATGATCGGGAGCACGCGCGCGCCGCCCTGGATCAACAGCCGGGCCACCTCGGCGGCCTTGTACGCGGCGATGCTGCCCGAGACGGCGAGCGCGACGGTCGGCCGCGCGCCTTCGGGGGCTTGGCCAGCGGGCGGCGGGGCGGAGACCTCGGGGCGAGGTGCGGGAGATGACGGCGTTCGGCCAGACATGGCGCAGGTGCCAGCGTGGGTCGTGGGGTCGGTCCGGCGTCCACCGTGGCACGAAAATCGCCAATCGTACACCGTACACCGTACACGGCCACGACGCGGTACCCGCTGCGCCGCGGGCGGAGGATCCGGGGCCGCGCCGCGGGCAGAGAGCTCGTGCAGGCGCGCACGCGCGTACCACCGCGCGCGCGCCGACACGCGCGCCGACACGCGCGCCGACACGCCCCAACGCGCCCGCGCAGCAAGAAACCCGGCTGATTTTTGGGGCGTGGCAGTGGCATCACCCGCCAGGAGCGCGTAATGGGATGAGCTCCCTCAGAGGAACACGACAACGATGGCAAGCACCGTCCTCACCGGCATCAAGCCCACCGGAACGCCGCACCTCGGCAACTTCGTCGGGGCGATCAAGCCGGCGCTCGCGCTCGCAGGGACCGCGTCGAACGCGCTCTACTTCGTCGCGGACTATCACGCGCTCAACGTCATCCACGACGCGCAGAAGCTCCGGAGCCTGGTCCACGAGGTCGCCGCGACGTGGCTCGCGCTCGGCCTCGATCCCGAGAAGGTCATCTTCTACAGGCAATCCGACGTTCCGGAGATCTTCGAGCTCAGCTGGATCCTCTCGTGCTTCACGGCGAAGGGGCTCATGAACCGCGCCCACGCCTACAAGGCCGCTGTCGCCAAGAACATGGAGTCCCGGGCCGGGGCGTCGAGCGCCGCGGGCGCCGAGGACAGCGACGACCTCGACGCCGGGATCAACATGGGCCTCTACGGCTATCCGGTGCTGATGGCGGCCGACATCCTCCTGTTCAAGACGAATGTCGTGCCGGTGGGCAAGGACCAGGTCCAGCACATCGAGATCGCCCGCGATATCGCGCAGCGCTTCAACGCGATCTACGGCCCGACCCTCGTCCTGCCCGAGGCGCGCATCAGCGCGGAGACGGCGGTGATCCCGGGCCTCGACGGCCGCAAGATGAGCAAGAGCTACGACAACACCATCGCGCTCTTCCTGCCGCCGGAGAAGCTGCGCAAGACGATCTTCAAGTACAAGACGGACTCGTCGCCCCCGAGCGAGCCGAAGGATCCGAACACCTCGCCGCTCTTCCACCTCTACCGGGAGTTCGCCACGCCCGAAGAGGCGGAGGCGCTCCGCGGCCGCTACCAGAGCGGCATCGGCTGGGGCGAGGCGAAAGAGGCCGTGTTCGAGGTCCTGAACCGCGCGCTCGAGGAGCCGCGGCGCCGCTTCGCCGATCTCATGGCCGACCCGGCCCGCGTCGACGCCCTGCTCTCGGAAGGCGCCCAGCGCGCGCGGGCGCTCGCGGGCCCGACGCTCCACGAGGTGCGCCGGGCGATCGGCGCTCGCTGAAGGCCGCGGCGGCGGAGGACGAGCGGAGCTCGCCGAGGCCAGCGCGCGGCGAGCGCCGCCGAGCAGCCGCCGCCGGCGTCGTTCGAGGCCGCCCGCTCAGCCGCCGTCGCTCGTCGTCGTCTTCTTCTTCTGGTTCTGGTTCTGGTTCTGGTTCTGGCGTCGCTTCTTGCCCTTGCCGCTCTTCGCCTCGTCCCCCGCGGGGTCCCGCTGGCCACGGGCTTCCGGCGCCGCCGCGCCCGGGGAGTGCGCGACGGTGATCCCCTCTGCGGGCGGCGCGTCCTCGCCGCGCGCGCGGCCGCCTTCCCCTTCGGCGCGCTCCTCCCCCTTCGCGCGGAACGTGCCGAACCCCGCGCGCTCGGTCCAGCCGCGCTCGCCCGTGAGCCCGGGCTCGCGGCTCTCGACGGTGCCGCCGCCCGGCTCCGGGCCTGTCACGCCTGGCGTGCGGACGTCCGGCCCCTGCGTCACGACGAGGTACTCGTCCGCCACGTACTCGGGGTGATTGTCGTCGGCCGTCTTGGCCTCGGGGTCGCGCGGGCCGCTCCCGACATGGACGATCTGCGCGGTCGGCGGGTAGCTGTCGCTCCACTTCTCCCGCACGGCGTAGGCGCCGTCGCGGACGACCCGCGAGCTCGTCGTCTTGAAGCCGGGGATGCCGCGCTGAGAGAGCGCCCGCTTCCCTTCGGGCAGCTTCGGCGTCGGGCGCTCCAGCTCCTCGAACGGGACGACCTCGTCGATGCGACGGAAGTACGTGACCGTGAGCTTGCGCGAGGGCCCGAGGATCTCGGCGCGCACGACGCCGCCGGCCACCGTCTCGTGGAGCACGATCGGGAAGTCGAACGGGTTCCTGAAGCGGTAGTTGATCGTCGGGTAGACGACGGTCGCGTCGAGGCCGAGCTTGATGTAGTAGCTCGGGCGGGAGTGCGGGTAGCGCTCGACGATCTCGAGCCCCGCGAAGAACGCGGCGCCGTGGAGCGTGCCCGAGATCTGGCAGGTCCCGCCGCCGAGCCCGTCGACGAGCTCTCCCTGCGCGATGACCGGAGCGACGCGGTACCCGTGCGCCTCGTCGCGCGGGCCGACCGTCTCGTTGAAGTCGAAGATCTCGCCCGGCATGACGACCACGCCGTCGAGCTTGGACGCGGCGAGCCTGAGGTTGTACGTCCTCTCCTTGGACTTCGCGCCGGTCGCGTAGCGCGTCTCGAAGTAGCCGAGCACCTGATCGAACTTGACGTTGCCGAGCTGCTCGGCGACGAGCTTCGGCGCGATCGTCTCGACGCTGGCCTGCGCGGTGTCCTCGCCCGCCCGGAGGGCGGCGTCGATGCGCGCGAGCGTGCCGTAGACGTCCAGCCGATACCCGATCTTCTCGGGCTTGAGCTGCTTCGCCTCGAGGTCGACGTACGCGTCGACCGCGGGCGCGTCGAGCTCGACCTTCAGGTCGAGCAGCTTGCTGATCGCCCGCTCGGAGTCGAGGAGGAGCGGGATCGGGATGTCGAGCGGCGCGTCCTCGTCGCGCTTGTCGCCACCGCCGGCCCGCTCGTGCGCGCGGCGGAGCGCGCTCTCGGGGCGGAGCGCCTCGCGCACGAACTCGGCGAGGCGGACCCGGTTGATCTCGACGCCGAGATCGTTGCGGCGGAGCGCGCGCGCGGAGCCGTCGGGGAGCACGATCCGGATCTCCCCGGTGGCGTAGCGGCGCACGAGGTCGAGCGCGTTCGCCACCACGTCGCCGCCCGTCGGCACCGGCACCTGCGCCACACGGAGGACCGGCGGGGGCCTGGGGCCGTCGTCCGGCGGGGGCGGCAGCACGAGGTAGGTGATGGCCAGGCCGCTCGTGACGAAGATCGCCACCAGCGCGGCGAACCGCCAGAGCTCCGGCGAGCGGCGAAGATCCATGCGAGGGCGGCCATCTTGAAAAGCGTTGCCCGAACCGTCAAGCGAACGCGGGCGCGCGGCGCGGCTACGGTGCGGCCCGCGTCACATCGGAGCCGCCGCGCGGCGCCTTCGACGCGGCGCGCGCCGCCCTGAGGAGCGGCTCCTTGATCGAGCCCGCCCCGGGCACGAGCAGAGAGCCCCGCTGCCGCGCCGGGCCGCCGTGCGGCGAGGAGCGCAGGAGGAGCGCGCCCGCGAGCACCACGAGGACCACGAGGCCGACGGTCGCGGGGACGAGCCAGCGCCGCGCGCGGCCCTCGTCGGACGTCGGCGGCGTCTGCGGCGCCGGCCGAGCGCCCTGCGGTGGGCCGGCGCCGCGCTCCGCGCCCGCGCGCCCGGGCTGAGCGGCGGCTTGCGGCGAGCTCTGCTGTGACTGCGGATAGTCGGAGTCGAGCGCGCGCTCGCGCGCGATCTGCATGGCCTCCTGGATCGCGGCGCGCCGCCGCTCGCCGCGCGGGCCGAGCATCTGCTGCATCAGCGCGCCGAGCTCATCCGAGGTGGCGATGGGCGTCGCTGGCGACAGCTGCTCGATGGACTGGCGCAGCTCGGCCATCGTGGCGAAGCGCTCGTCCCTCGGCTTCGCGAGCATCCTCATGATGATGCGCCCGACGTCCTCCGGGAGCGACGGGACGAGGGTGCGCGGCGGCTCGGCTGCAGCCTTGTCGCAGATGCGGCGCACCGTCGCAGGATCGTTCTCGGCGTGGAAGGGGTGCTTGCCCGTCACGAGCTGATAGAAGACGATCCCGAGCGTGAACACGTCGGTGCGCCGATCGATGGGCTCGCTGCCCGCCTGCTCCGGCGACATGTACGCGTACTTGCCCTTCACCTGGCCGACCTGGGTTCGCTGCAGGTTCGAGGCGGCCTTGGCGACGCCGAAGTCGAGGATCTTCACCGACCCGTCGTATCCGACCAGGATGTTTTGCGGCGAGACGTCGCGGTGGACGAGGCCAACGGGCTTGCCGTCGCCGCCGCGCAGCTCGTGCGCGGCGTGCAGGCCGAGGGCCGCCTCGGCCACGATGCGGAGCGCGAAGGGGAGCGGCAGGCCGCCGCGCGCCTTGCTCTCGCGGAGAACCAGGTTGAGCGGCTCGCCGTCGATGAGCTCCATCACCTGGTAGAGGACGCCGTCCTCCTCACCCACATCGATGGTCTCCGCGACGTTCGGGTGATGGATCTGCGAGACCAGGGTGGCCTCGTCGAGGAACATCGCCTCGAAGTCGGGATCGTCGCTCAGCTCGGCGCGCAGCAGCTTGACGGCGACGATCCTGGGGAGCTGGCCGCCCGTTCGAGCGGCCCACACCGAGGCCATGCCCCCGAGCGCGATGGGGACGAGGAGCTCATAGCGACCGAGCGTGTGGCCAGCGCGTACTTCTCCCATGGTGCTCACGTGCCGCGTAACCCCGGAGCGAGGCAGCGCCCGCCGGGAATCGAGCCCGCCGAGCGCGGCCCGCCGCGGCCCGCCCGCTACGTCGGGTCCGCAAGAAGCGCTCGGTGTGCCAGGTGGTGCTCTTGATCGAAAAATGACCGCGTGCGCCCGGAATGCGACCGGGCGCCTGGTGTTCGGATCGTCGCAGAGAACGCCTTGGCGCTCAACCCGGAACGCCGTTCAGGTCGCAGCGTGATCTTTCACCGATCCATCGCGGAACGGGCCGGTCGCGCTCAGCGCGTGAGCCCCCGTGCCTTGGAGAGATCGCCGGTGTCCTCGGCCGGCGCGTCGTGCTGCGAGGACTCGGGAGACGGGATGACCTTGCGCAGCGCTGACAGGTGTCGCTTGGTGACCCCTGTCACCGCCAGGATCTGAGCGTCGGTCGCGCGACGCACTCCTTCCATGGAACCGAGCTCCCGGAGGAGCGCCGTCCTCACCGCGCCGCCAAGCCCGGGGATGTCCTCGATCTCGGACCGGAGGCGCCGCGCCTTGCCGAGCCGCTTGCGTGCGTGGTTTGCGAAGCGGTGCGCCTCGTCGCGCGCGCGCGCCAGGAAGAAGAGGGCGGAGCTCGTGGATCGGAGCGGGATACCGTTCTTCTGGCCAGGCAGGTAGACGCGGTCGACGAGCTTCTCTCCGGTCTGCGTCTCCCGCTCCTTCGCCAGACCGACGATCGGGAGGCCGTGCAGGCCGAGATCGCGCGCCGCCGACAGCGCCACCTGAAGCTGGCCGCGCCCACCATCGACGACGAACAGATCCGGAAGATCCCACTCACCTCCGCCGGCCTCGGCGCGCTTCGACACATCACCCCCCGCGCCGGCGCTCTCTCGCTCCGCGGCCGCGGACACCGGCGTCCCTTCCGTCTCCGGCGGAGCGTCGCTCGCTGTTGCCGAGCCGATCTCCTCATCAGCCAGGTCGCCCTCCGTCGCATCACTCTCGAGCGCGCCGCTCTCCGCCGGATCGCTCTCCATCATGTCGCTCTCGGTGACGCCCTCCATCACGTCGCTCTCGGGCGCGCCTTCGGCGCCGAGCGCGGCCTCGCTGTCTGCGGTGGACGCGGGGCTCGCCTGCCGGGCGGCCTTTCCGCGGCGGAAGCGCCGTGAGAGCACCTCGTACATCGCGGCGTAGTCGTCGCCGTCGGCCACGCTCTTCACGTTGAAGCTGCGGTAGCGCTTCTTGTCCGGCTGACCATCGAGGAGCGCCACGATCGATCCCACCGTGTCGCCGCCGCCGAGATGCGAGATGTCGCAGCACTCGATGCGACGCGGGAGCGTCGGGAGACGAAGGCGCTCCCTGATCTCCTCGAGCCGGGCCTCGAGATCGTCGGAGCTCCGCTGCTTCTCCCGGAACGCGTGAGCCGCGTTCTCGCTCGCCATCTTGAGCAGATCGACGCGGGGCCCGCGCTGAGGCACGAAGAGCGCCACCTTGCGGCCGCGCCGATCGCCGAGCCACTCCGCGACGCCCTCCGCGCCGTCGGGCAACACCGGCACGAGGACCTCATCGGGGATCGTGGTGGACGCGACGCCATAGTACTCGTTCAAGAAGCCGCCGAGCACCTCGTCGTCCGGCAGCTCCATGTTGCGGAGCGAGAAGGACAGCGTGTCTGTCACGCGCCCCCTCCGCACCAAGATCACTTCGACCTCCACGAGCGTCCCCTCGCGGTAGATGCCCACCACGTCTTGATCGACGTCCTTCACGTAGACGACGCGCTGGGCCTCGCGCACGGCCTCGACCGCCCGGAGCTGATCGCGGTAGATGGCGGCGCGCTCGAACTCGAGCTCCCGCGACGCGTCCCGCATTCGCGTGGTGAGCTCCCCCGTGAGCTCGTCGTGGCGCCCTTCGAGGAAGAGCGCGACCGAGCGGACCATCTCCGTATAGAGCTCCCGGTCGACATCCATCACGCAGGGCGCGAGGCAACGCTTGATCTGGTACTGCAGGCAGGGGCGCCGGCGCGACGCCATCTCGGTATCGGAGCAGGTGCGGAGCTGGAAGTGCTTGTTGACCAGGTGGAGCGTCCGCCGCGCGCTCGTCGCCGAGTGGTAGGGCCCGAAATAGCGCGCCTTGTCCGGGGCGGGACGGCGGACCGTCTCGAGCATCGGCCACGCCTTCTGCGTGTCGAGCTTGAGGCAAAGGAAGTCCTTGTCGTCACGCAGCTTGACGTTGAACCGCGGCTTGTGCTGCTTGACGAGCTCGTTCTCCAGTACGGCCGCCTCCTTCTCGGTGGCGGTCACCACCGTCTCCAGATCGGCCACGATCTTCCGGAGTATCGGGATGAAGTACCTGGCGTCGCTCCCGCTCTCCTGAAAGTAGCTGCGGACGCGCGAGCGCAGGCTCTTCGCCTTGCCGACGTAGACGACGGCGCCGGCCTTGTCGATGAACAGATAGCAGCCCGGCGTCGTCGGGAGCGACGCGAGCTTGGCGGCGAGGAGGGCTTCGGGATCCTGCTTGGCGCTCGGGTTGACCACGGCCGGAACGATCTAGAAGTCGCGCGCGCCGGCAGCAAGCGCCGCGATCACGGCTGCTCCCGTGGAGAGCGGCCGACGCGGCCCGCGCCGGTTCTCCTTTACATCTAGAAAAACGCCGTCATGAGACGCGGCGCCGCTCGCCTCGGCGCGACGGGGCAGAACGCCCAGGTCGAGATGTCGGGCGGCGAGCGCCCTGATCACGAGAGCCGCGCAGCGCGCGCGAGCGCCCTGATCACGAGAGCCGGGCGCGCCGCGCGTCGACGCGCGGCTCTCGTGAGGCCACCCGATCACGGTGCGCCGCCGTCAGCGTCGCGCGATCGCCCGTGTACGAGGCGGCGCTGGCGACTGCGGTGATGGCGCGCCGCGCCCACGTCGACGCGAGACACGCCCTCGAGCAGGCAGTAGGCTCGACGGCAGGATCTTCGCGGGAGGAGGTCTCGGGTGTCGAGCGCTCCTGCTTCGTGGCCTGGCGGACGACGGCGTCTTCGCCTCGGTCGCAATCCGGCGCGACTCCCGGTCGCTCCATCGCGCCCAGTCCGTCTGGAGCTTCCTGGCCTTGAGAGAGGTCGCCCGCTGGAGAGCGAGGTTGCCCGTACCGGCCATCGGTGCCCGCTTGTCCCCGCCGTAGCTGCGCTTCGGGCTCTCCCCGCAAGCCACTTTCAGCCCGCCGGGCGCCACGGTGGCGAGCGTCTGGGAAGCATCTGGCAGGAATCAGGGAGGAACCTGGGAGGAAGCTCGGAGCAAGCTCGGAGGGCCGATGGGAGGACCGATGCCCGGTCGGAGCTCCATCGTTACCGCGCACCCTCTAATCAGGTTGCCTGAACCCGAAAGGACTTGTATGGTCGTAACACCACCAGCGACTGCCCGTTCGATACCCGGGTCCTGGGGCCAGAAGGCATCGGCGAACTGAGCCTGCGGCGCCACCGGCCCCGTGTCTGGTTCCCGTTCGCTGCCGTCCAGGTGCGCCGCCGCGCCTGGTGTCGGGCGGCCCCCGAGGTGGGAGTGCGCGTCGAACAGCCGAGGAGTGACGAACTGTCCACCAGCGTCCATCACCGCCGCCCCGCTCGGGGGATCGATGTCGCCCTCGGCGGCGACGGTGAGCTTTGCCCCCTCGCACGGGGGCGAGCCGCGGGCGAGCGTCACCCTGGTGCCCAGCACGAGTGTCACCCCCTGAATCAGGATGAGCGGCTGAGCAGGAGCGGCGGCCTCGTGGCCTCCCGCAGGGCGACTTCCGGCTTGCCGGGGCGGCCGTCGGAGCTCGGGCACGGCGAGCGGTTTGGGGGACTCGGCCGGAGGCTGGGCAGCTCCAGCACAGCCGCAAAAAGACGCAGCCAGACCGGAGGCGACATGGCCTGGGGGCTGCAACGTGGGTGGGAGCAACCGCGTCGGGCCGCCGCGCCGATCAGCCAGGGGGATGTCCTGGCAGGTGGGTGGGGTAGCCCTCATGACGTCGACACCGCCGGAGGGCGGCTCGGCGGCCGACACGTTGCGGTCGATCGCGGAGAGCGGCTCGGTCGGGAGACGAGAGCTCGGGCATACGGTTACGCCGCCGGAGCAGGGTGGAGTGCAGAAGTGAAAGGCTGCCGCTCCAGCTCACCGGGGTCGCCTGGAACGGCGACCTCGGCCATGACACCTTTCCTCGTCGCGGGCGCTCCACCCGGGGGGTCGGGCTCCTCCACGGTCCCTCGGTCAGGCGCCCGCTTCGGCCGCTGCGCGGTGGGGCGCGTGTGTCCGGAGCACAGGAAAGCAGATCTTCATGGGAATGTCGCTGGCTCCCCTCGGTTACGGGGCTGCCCACGGCACGCGCGCCGCGGCATCCAAAGCGGGAGCGCGGTGCAGAGAGGAGCACGGCGCTGTCCATCGCACCCTCTTGGGTTGGGGCGGAGCCTGGCTTCGCGGCGCGACGTCGCGCGACGTCGGCAGGGAGACGAGGTGGCTGGAGTCCGGCTCGACCGGTCGCCCCCAGCACCCGATGACCGACGGGGAGGTGGCGAGCGCGGGTTCTTGACGCGCGTTGAGGGGAGAGGGGGACACCTCTCGAATTATTTTCAAGCAAGGTGCTGTTCAGCAGTTGACAACTCTAGCTATTCATGGGACGCGAGATCCAATGAACAACGTCGAAACCGAGATCAAAAGCCACGTTGATGCATTCGTCTCTCAGCTGAGCGGACTTGTCCGCAAAGCGGCTCTCGAGGCCGTCGCCAACGCCCTGCGAGGCGAGGGCCAGCCGGCCGCTGCGGCCGCCGCGCCGCGCAAGGCGGGTCGGGCCAAGGCCGCTCCCCAGCAGCCTGCGGAGGTCAAGAAGGCGGTCGGTCGCCCCGCTCGCGCTGCGAAGCCCACCCGCAAGAAGGGCGAGAAGCGCTCGAAGGAAGAGCTCGCCGCCATGACGCAGAAGGTCCTGGAGCACATCCGGAGCAACAGCGGCCAGGGCGTCGAGCAGATCGCCAAGGATCTGGGCACCACCACGAAGGAGCTGACCCTCCCGATTCGGAAGCTGCTCGTCGAGAAGAAGATCACGTCGAAAGGAGAGAAGCGGGCTACCAAGTACTTTTCCCGCTGAAGCCGGCATCGACGCTCTCCAGAGGGGTCGGGCCAGACCGACCGAGGTCGACGTCCCGCCTTCCCGCAAGCCCAGCAGGGGAAATCGCGGCGAGCCGGGAGCTGTCCCGGCAGGCGCGGAGACGTCGCACCTCGGCGCGGAGCAAGCTCCGCAGGCGTACACGCCGCTGGATGCCCCTCAGGAAGTCCCGCCAAGCCATGTCGTCTCCTCGTAGGACGACCCGTAGGACGACGGCGAAATCCGCGCGTGAGGCGCGTCAACTGCCGCCCGACCGCTGCTGAGCGGAGCCGCCTTGTGACACGACGCAGGCGGCGCCGCTCCGCGATCGCGTCTGTGCACACATGTCCGCTCTGGTGCCCAGGACGCCGGGTTACCGAGCCGCCATGCCCGTGCTCTTGTCGACGTCGGATCGGGAGAGACCACCACGTCATGACCCCCTGAGCCCCAACATATCGTGGGGCATCATCGAAGGACCACCACATCTAGTTTCGTGCATCCGCGATCGCCTCGGGTCTCTGTCACGCGGCGCTGACGCGGCCTCGAAACGGACGCTGGGGCGTGAGCCGGGGCGGAGCTCCAAGGACACGAAAGGGAGGGTCACCGGCGCGACGCGGCGCAGGAGTCCGGTCATCCGGGGCCGGACTCCCGCCGGGCGGTGCTCGCTGCGTGGAGCCGTGAGCGTGGCCGGAACTGCCGACATGGCAGAGCACGATCGGCGCCGCGCAAGCCTCGTTGCTGTGAACGCCCGACCCGCTCCGCCCATCCGGCGCCCTTCTCGACGATGACGCGGCGCCCTCGGAGCCGCGCTGGACCTGGCCGGCCCGGAGCTCAACGCACCTTCACGGACACCTGGACAGGACGCCCCAGGCGGATATCGCGGGCTTGCAACGTGGGCGAGCCTGACGCCTGGCAAGGGGGAGCCACCGGAGGCCTATCGACCTCTGGCGAACAGGAAGGGACATGGGCAGCAGGGCTCCTTCGCCAGGCCCATGGGACAAGCATGGTCTGTGCCATCAGGGCAATCGCTCCACCCGATAGCGCGGCTCGTCCACCGAAAGGAGCCGCGAGAGCGACGCCTCAACCTGCTGGACAGGTTCTAACCATCCGCGGTGTTCGAGCAACTGGGCGATGCACAAGAGGCCGCACGCCGGACCGGACACCCCGGCAACGACCGCTGACGCTGGGGGCACGGTGACGGCGGCGGGAGATGAGAGCTCGCGGGGAAGGGCGACTCGGGCTCAGCGCTGGGCTCGGCTCCCGACGATGAGGACATTCGAGAAGGGCGTTTTCCCCCAGGCGGGCACCGTCTCGCAGGAGAAGCCGAGCTGCTCGAGGAGCGCCGCGATCTCTCGGGCGGGACGGAAGCGCACACGCTCGCCCCGGTTGAATCGAAGCGCGGTGAAGACACGCTCCTCAAGGAGCGTGATCGAGCTCCTCAAGCCGCGCTCGGTGTCCGCCTCGCGGACGAGCAGGCGCCCGCCCGGACGAACCGCGGCCGCCGCGCGCCGCAGGATCGCGTCCTGCTCTTCCACGCGGAAGTAGTGGAGCAGGTCGATGAGCAGCACGGTGTCCGCAGTTCCGAGCTCGGCCTCGCGCGCATCTGCGCACCAGAACTCGGCGTCCAGCGGAGGGCGGGCGTGGGCCGCGCGCTGCGGGCCGGGCGGGCCGGACGACTCGGACGAGCGCGGGAGAGATGCGCCGGAGCCCTCGCCGGCCGCGCGCCGGGCGTCCTCTATCTTGGCTCGGTCCCAGTCGAACCCACGCGTGCGCTCGGCCCTCCCCAGCTCGAGCAGGAGAATCGGCAGCTGGCCAGCCCCGGTCCCGATATCGAGGACCTCCCCGAGCGCGCCGGGGCGGTCGCCTGCGATGTCGGCAATCAACCGGGCGATGGGGTCGCCGAGCAGCTTGAAGCGGACATAGTGAAAGCGGGTACGCTGCGCCGGCGTGGCGCCCTCAGGCGGGCTGTACCTCCCGGCGACGCGCTCGACCGCGTGGACCCAGGGCGGCGCATCGCCGGGGAGCCGATACGGCTCCATCCTGCTGCTCTGCTGCGAGGGAGCGCGGCGCCGCTTCAGCGTGACGAGGACGAAGATCAAGCCGCCGCCGAGCGCCGCGAGCGCGAGCCCGACCACCGGGGCGCCGAGGAACATGTACTCGGGGAAGTCCGAAAGCGCTTGCGCCCAGCTCATCTTTTCGTAGAGGCGCAGCCAGCGACCCGTGCGGAGGTACGCTCCGACCTGGACCTCGGCCGTGAGGAGCGCTGGCGCGAACAAGGGGTTGGAGATGTTCGCAGCGACCCAGGCAATCGCTGCATCCAGACGGAACCACAGGCAGAGGAGGAGCACGAGCGGCGTGTGGCAGCCGAAGATCGGCTGCGACCCGATGAACAGGCCGATCGCGACCGCCACGGCGGTCCGGCCGGCGGACAGCTCGCTGCCACGGAGCTCACGCCACGCGCGGCGCGCCTCCTCTCGGAGGAGAGAGTATTTCGCCAACGTTCAGGGTTTGCTTTCCCGTGCAGCACGATCCGTCTCACCCGCTGCATCGGCCGTCGTCTTGGAGAGGATGTCGCTCACGGTCGTGGGTGTCGCCTCGTCGAGCGCGTCCCACGTACCGCCCGCCGCCGGCTCGCCTGACACGGCGCCCGCAGCGCGTTTGCTCCGCTGCGCCTCCAGCGTGCGAAGGTACATCTTCGCCGTCCTGCTCTCGGGATCGATGGCGAGCGCCTCGCGCCACTCGGCGCTCGCCTGATCGGGCGCGCCGAGGGAGAGCAGCGCGACCCCGAGCAGCACGCGCGCTGGCGCGTACTTCGGGTTCGCGTCGCGCGCGGCCGCGTAATGCTCGCGAGCGAGCGCCAGATTCCCGGCGTCGCGGTACATCGTCCCGAGGCGCAGCTGAAGATCCACGAACGTCGGACACAGCGCCACAGCCCGCGTGAGCTCGGCGATCGCTTCCTGCGCGCAACCGGCGTCGGCATAGGCCTGCGCGAGATCGGCGTGCATGTTGGCGATCTTGCCGCGCGCGAACGGGTCGAGGACGCCGCCTCCCCCCTCGCCGCGGCGGATGCGAGAGTAGACATGCCGCGCGGCCTCGTATTTGCCGAGGTCGTTGTAGGTGACGGCGAGGTTCAGCAGCGCTTCCGTGTAGTGCTCGTTGAGCTGCACCGCGCGCTCGAAGTGGGCCTCGGCCGCGAGGAAATCACCGCGTTCGTGGAGAATGACGCCGAGCATGTTGTAGACGTCCGCGAAGCGGTCGGTCTTCTCGATGATCTGCCGCAGGGCGTGCTCCGCGAGATCGTACTCGCGCCGCTCGTAGTGCTCCCTGCCGAGAACCAGGAGTTGCTTCAGCCGGTCGTCCATCAGGCCCGTCAGCTTACGCGACCGGCGTACGATGGGATCTGCCTTCCGCGCAACCCTTGCGTCGGCCAGGGAGTCGCGCGGTTGCAACCCCGTCGATGCCTTGGTACGCACGTCGGCGTGCCGAGTGCAGTACCCCAGAACCCGCTCGAGGCCTCCGGAGCGCCGGACGCCGAGGACCGCGCCCGGGGGCGGAGCGGAGAGGCCGGCAGCGCGGCGGAGCCTGGCGCCGCTGTCCCGCAAGACGGGCCGCGCGTGGAGCCCGGCGCTGCTGTCCCGCAGGACGCCCGGCGCGCGGAGATCGTGCGCGCCGGCGCGGCCGAGGACGTCGCGGACGACGCGCTCGACGCCCCCAGCAGACCGCCCTCGCCGCCGCTGACCGCGCCGCTGCAGGGCGGCCGCCGGGGCGAGGGCGCTCCGGCTGCTCCCTGGTCGCGCAGCAGCGAGCTGCGCGCGCGCGCGGCGTCGACGTGGCCGCCGCAGCTCCCTCCTCCTTCTTCTCGCGGGCGCGCATCGGCGCCCTGGTCGCGCGGCAGCGATCCGCGCGTGCAGCCCCTGCGATCGCCGTCGCTCATGGACGGCGGTCCCCACGCGGGCCCCGGTTCGACGGACGGTCCGCGGCTTCCTCCCGGCCTCAGCCGGCCCCCTCCAGGACCGCACCTGTCGCCGCGCATGACCGCGGTCTTCGGCGGCATCTTCGGCCTCGCGACGCTCACCTCGCTCATCGCGCTGCTGATCCAGGGCGTCCCGGTGCGCGACGAGCGCGCGCTGGTCGCGGCGAGCCCGGCGGCCTCGGCAGCAGGTACGGACGGGGCCGCCAGGCCGTCCTCCGCGCCCGAGGTGAAGACCAAGCAGCGCACCCCGCTGCCCGGCCCATGGCGGATCTCCGAGCTCGGGAAGGATCCTTCCATGCTCCTGGTGAGCGACGTGATGGATCGCCGGTCGTTCATCACGGCCCTCGACGAGAAGGGCGTACCGAAGGCGCAGATCTACCGGATCATGAAGGCCTTCGACGGGCTGCGGAAGTTCGACAAGTGCGGCCGCAAGGACCGGTTCACGGTCGCGATGGATCGCTCCACGCGCCGCGTCCGCGCCTTCGAATACGAGGTCTCGACGAGCGAGATCTACCAGGCGAGGGACGACGCGGCCGGGCTGCTCAAGGGCGCCGCGCTCGACATGAAGATCGCCGAGGAGGAGGTCGTCGCCTCCTTCTACGTGGGGAAGGATCTCGCCAACGCGATCCGGGCGGGGGGCCTGGAGCCCGGCGTGCTCGACGCGATCGACGACGCGCTGAACGGGCGCCTCTCGACGGAGAGCTTCGAGGAGGGGAGCACGGTCCGGCTGATCGCCGTCGAAGAGACGGCGCTCGGGATGTTCTCCCGGTACAAGAAGGTCATCGCGCTCGAGTACCGGCCCGCGGATCCCGCGGAGAAGCCGGTGCGCATCTACGATTTCAAGGGGCAAGAGGCCCGCGGCACGTTCGATGAGCGCGGCCGGCAGCCGCACGCCGGCGGCTGGCGCGCGCCGGTCCCGGGCGCGCCCGTGACGTCGAAGTTCAACCCGCAGCGGATGCACCCGGTGCTGAAGAAGAAGATGCCCCACAACGGGACGGACTTCGGCGCGCCGATGGGAACGCCGGTGTACTCGGCGTATCGCGGCGTTGTCGACTGGGTCGGCCCGGCGGGTCCGAGCGGCAACCTGGTCACGGTGACGCACGCGAACGGGGTCACCACCGGCTATGCGCACCTGTCGAGGTATGCCCCCGGCATCAAGGCCGGCATGAAGGTGGGTACCCATCAGCTCGTCGGCTACGTCGGGTCGACGGGCCGCTCGACGGGCCCTCACCTTCACTTCAGCGCCAAGAGGGACGGCAAGTACTTCGATGCCGAGACCCTCCAGCTCGATGGAGAGCGCGTGATGCCCGCCATCGATCGCGCGGCGTTCGCCGCGGCAAAGGAAGCGCTCGACAAGCGGCTCGACGCCATCCCGCTGCCCGAGCCGCCGCCCGAACCGGCGAAGCCGGAGGCGGCAGAGCCTCCCTCGCCGCCGCTCGCGGCCACCGGCAGCGAGGCCTCGGCCGCCGCGGCGCCGGACGTCGGACCGAGCGGACCGAACGAACAAGAAGCGCAGCCGCCGGAAGGCGCCGGGGACGACGAGGGCGAGCTCATCGAAGGCGCCGATCTCAAGAGCCCACCGGAAGCGATGTGACGCCGAGCGGGCCGAGAGGTCCGCTCGATGAAACCAGAGGACGCCGAGCGGGCCGAGAGGTCCGCTCGATGAGAGCAGACGCCGAGGGACGAGCTGTCCCGTCCTCGACGCCTTCGCGGCGTCGGGCAGACAAAACGCACCGAGGACGCGGAGGGGGAAACCCTCGCGTCCTCGATGTCCTTGCCGTGCCGTCCATCCCGATGGGCGGCGGCCCAGGCGTGCTACCGCTTCGAGTACTGGAAGCGCTTGCGAGCGCCGGGCTGGCCGTACTTCTTGCGCTCCTTCTTGCGCGCGTCGCGCGTGAGGAAGCCCGCGCGCTTGAGCGACGGCCTGCGCTCCGGATCGAGCTCGCAGAGGGCGCGCGCGATGCCGTGCCGCATCGCCTCGGCCTGCGCGCTGTGGCCGCCACCGACCACGGTCGCGCTCACGTCGAACTGATCGAGCAGCTCGAGCAGCTCGAGCGATTGACGCATCACCATGCGCGAGGTCTCGCGGACGAAATAATCGTCAGCGGGCCTCTGGTTCACCTTGATGTTGCCGGTGCCCGGCGAGAGGAAGACACGCGCAACGGCGGTCTTACGCTTACCAGTGGCGTACGTTCTCGTTTCCGTCATGGCTTTGCTCAGCTGTAGCTAAGGGGCTGCGGCTTCTGCGCCGCGTGGGGGTGATCGGGACCGGCGTAGACCTTGAGCTTGGTGAGGAGCTCGCGCCCGAGCACGTTCTTCGGGAGCATGCCCTTCACGGCCTTCTGGATCGGGAGCTCCGGCTTGCGCTCGAGCAGGTGACCGTACGACTCGGAACGGAAGCCGCCCGGCTCGCCGCTGTGCCGCACGTAGTTCTTCTGCTGGAGCTTGCGGCCCGTCAGAAGGACCTTCTTGGCGTTCACGACGATCACGAAGTCGCCGGTGTCGACGTGCGGCGTGAACGTGGGCTTGTTCTTGCCGCGGAGCACCGTGGCGATGCGGCTGGCAAGGCGGCCGAGGGGCTTGCCTTCCGCGTCGATCACCCACCACGTACGCTCGTTGCGGGCCTCCGCAGGCTTGGCGGAAAAGGACTTGGGCTGAGGATTCATTGGGCGAAAAACTCCGGAAGGGCGCCTGCCAAAAAGGGGCGCCACTTCTACAAGGCGGCCCTTCGCCTGTCAAGCGTCTCAGGCTTCTGCGGGGGGCATCGTCGTCGTCGGGCGAGGGTTGGTCAAGCGGGGTTTGTCGACAAGCCGTCGGTTCCGCCGGTTCCGCCGGTCACGTCCGTCCCGCCGCGCACCGCTGGTTTGTCTCGGGCTCCCAGATTTCTCTTATTTGCCCGATATCCAGCCCGCTAAGGCGTTGAACCAGGCAGCGCCTTGGCCGCATCGACGGCGAACGAACCCAAAGCTCCCCCTCGAACGCCGCGCCAGGCAACACTGCGGCGAGCGGACGCGGCGGTCGAGCGACCGGCCGATCCGCCTCATCGCTCATCGTTCACGTCACATCGCTCGCCGGCGTCCTGCTGGCTCGCTTGAAGGAGCTCATCACGGCAAGGAATCGACGACGGTTCAGCTCAGCGGAGAGGGCGGGATTCGAACCCGCGGTACGTTGCCGTACACACGATTTCCAGTCGTGCACCTTCGACCACTCGGTCACCTCTCCCGATACAACTTCAACGCGTCCGCTTCTGCCGGACCGGCGCCGCTCGAGAGAGAGCGGGCGGTCAGAGCCCACCTGCTTCAACGGGGGCAAGCAGCCAAGCGTAGCGGAGAGAGCGGGATTCGAACCCGCGGTACCCTTGCGGGTACACCTGATTTCGAATCAGGCACCTTCGGCCTCTCGGTCACCTCTCCGCCGGCGAACATGGCAAAGCGGGGCCGGCTGGTCAAGCATCTCCTGACCACCGACCGGTCCGGAGGTGCGCTTTCGGCGCCGAGACCCCCGCCAGCAGCCCGGAGCGCGCTCCCGGGCTGCGCTCGTCGTCCGGCCAGCGGCGCTCTGGCGCTGCAGGATCCGCGGCGCCGCACCCGCGGGCGCGGCCCTACCCCGCCCCGCGCGGCGCCTGCCCTCCGCGAGCGGCTGGCGGCGTCGGAGCGGCGCCCTCGGACGCAGGCTCGCGATCGCCGTCGGAGAAGGCCTCGGCCCCGAGCGCGGCGCGCGCCGCGGGCGTGCCTGCGCGCGGGAGCCGGATGACGAAGCGCGCGCCGCCGAGCGGGGACTCGAGCACGTCGATGGTGCCGCCGTGATCGACGACGATCTTCTTCACGATGCTCAGGCCGAGCCCCGTGCCGTCGTACCGCGTCGTGACGTACGGATCGAACACCGAGTCCCGCACGGCGGGATCGATGCCCGGGCCGTCGTCGTCGATCGCGATGAGGTGGCTCTGCCCCTCGCTCCGCGCGGAGACGCGAACGCTGCCCCACACGGCGGCGCCCGGGCGCTCTCGGGCCCCTCCGCCGGGCGCCGCTCGCTGCGCGTCGCGCAGCGCCTGCGCCGCGTTGCGCACGATGTTGCCGAGGGCGCGCCGGAGCATCTCGCGATCGAGCGCGGCCGGCATCGGGACATCCGGCACGTCGAACTCGAGATCGACGCGCCCGAGCAGCGCCTCGTCCGAGGCGTGCTCGCGCCCCGCCTCCTCGACCGCGGCGAAGCGCTCGCCCTGCTCGCGCAGGAACTCCGCGAGATCCGAGGGCTCGAGCTCCGCCCGCGGGAGCCGCGCGAAATTGGAGAACTCGCCGACGAGGCGGCGCAGCGTGCCGACCTCCTCCTCGACGACCTCCAGCGTCGTCTGGAGCAGGCGCTGGTACGCCGGGTCGCTGCCCGCATAGCGCCGGTGGCACTCCTCGACGGCGAGCTGGATCGGGGTCAGCGGGTTCTTGATCTCGTGCGCGAGGTGCCGCGCCATCTTCTGCCACTCGCCCATGCGCTTGAGGAACTCGATCCGCGCGCGGCTGCCCTCGAGCTCCTCGAGCATGCGGTCGAAGGCGCGGCCGAGATCGGCGACCTCGTCGTCGCCCTGCAGCCCCACGCGCACCGAGAGGTCGCCCTCCGCGACAGGCCGGGTCGCCGCGGCGAGCCGCGCGATGCGGTCGACCACGGGGCGCGCCACGAGCACGCCGGCGAGGATCGCGAGGAGGATCGTCGCGCCGAGCAGGGCGGCGAAGGCGTCGCCGTAGCTCTCGTCGAGGTACTCCTTCCGGTGCTCCCGCTCGAGGGCGTGGTACGCCTGCGCGAACGCCTGCGCCGCGTCGAGCTCGTCGAAGCGCGCGCTCGGCGCGGCGAACGTCGCGACGAGGGTCCGCGCGTCGCCGTCGCAGCCGCCGTCGCCCGGCGCTGGCTCGCCGGGCTCGGCGGCGTGGCCGGGCGCGCGCGCGATCGCCTTCCGGACCGTGAGCGTCTTCTCGTGCGCCGGATCCACCGGGCGGCCGCGCTCGCGCGCCCCGACGAGATCGCCGCCGCAGCGCTCGACGCGGAGGGAGACCAGCGCGGGGTGAGCCGCGATGATGCGCGCGAGCTCGGCGTCGAGGCGCTGCGCGCCGCCGGCGAAGGCGGCCTCGCGCAGCGGGTCCGCCGCGACGATCGCGTCGGCCTCGGAGCGCATGCCCTGCTTGATGGCGGCGGCCAGCTCGGCGTACACGCCGAGCGCCCTGTCCAGGTGGACGCCGAACTCGGGCTGGAACGCCGTCGCCGACACCCGCGCGATCACCGTCCGGGCGACCACGATGCTGGCGACGAGCGGGATCAGGGCGGTCACGAGGATGGCCGCGACGACCCGCCGCTCCGTCCTGCCGGGGATGCGCATGCGCGCAGCATAGCCGCGGCCCCGCGCGGGCGCGGCGCGGGGGCGCCGGCGCTGAAGAAGGAGGGGCGCGCACCGCAGAGGAGCGCTGCGCGCGGCAGAGGAGGCCGCTCGCCGCGGCGGGGATGCCGCGCCGCGAGGGAGACGTTGCTCGTTACTCGACGGTGACCGTCTTCGCGAGGTTGCGCGGCTGATCGACGTCGTTGCCCTTCAGGTTGGCGACGTAATAGGCGATGAGCTGGAGCGGGAGCACGGTAAGGAGCGGCCCGACCTCGTCCGGCACCTTGGGGATCCAGACGTGGTGCTGAGCGATCTCGAGGATCGACTCGTCGCCCTTCGTGGCGATCGCGACGACCTGTCCCTCGCGCGCCCGGACCTCCTGCAGGTTGGAGAACGTCTTGTCGTAGTGCGCGTCGCGCGGGCAGACGACGATGACGGGGAGCGCCTCGTCGATGAGGGCGATCGGCCCGTGCTTCATCTCGCCGGCCGCGTAGCCCTCGGCGTGCGCGTACGAGATCTCCTTCAGCTTGAGCGCGCCCTCGAGCGCGATGGGGAAGCCGAGGCCGCGCCCGAGGAACAGGACGTCCTTCGCGTGGACGAGGCGCTTCGCGATCGCGTGCACGTAGTCGGCGTCGCCGAGCACCTCACGCATGTGGCTCGGGATCTCCCAGAGGGCCTGGAGGATCTCGCGCCCGCGCTCCGCCGGCAGCGAGTCGCGGCGGCGGCCGAGGTAGACGGCGAGCAGGAGCAGCGCGGCGAGCTGCGTGGTGAAGGCCTTGGTCGAGGCGACGCCGATCTCGGGGCCCGCGTGCGTGTAGAGCGCGCCGTCGGAGAGGCGCGGGATCGCGCTGTCGAGCACGTTGCAGAGCGCCAGCACCTTGGCGCCCTGCGCCTTCGCCGCCTTGAGCGCCGCGATCGTGTCGGCGGTCTCGCCCGACTGGCTGATGGCGATCACGAGATCGTCGGGGAAGAAGATCGGCTCGCGGTAGCGGACCTCGCTCGCGAGCTCGACGACCGTGGGGACCCTGGCGAGCTGCTCGATCCAGTAGCGGCCGGCGATGCCGGCGTGGTGGCTCGTGCCGCACGCGACGATGTAGACCCGGCGCAGCTCCTTCGCGAACTCGGGCGTGACCCCCATCTCGGTCGCGTGCACGTCGCCGGCGGCGAGATCGATCCTGCCGCGCAGCGTGGCCTCGACGACGTCGGGCTGCTCGTGGATCTCCTTCAGCATGAAGTGCTTGTAGCCGCCGCGCTCCGCCTGGACGGGGCTCCAGTCGATGCGCTTCACGCGCCGCTCGACCTTCTCGCCGCCGGCCACGGTCTCGATGCGGACGCCGCTCGCGCGCAGCTCGACGATGTCGCCGTCCTCGAGGAAGATCATGTCGCGGGTGTGCGCGAGCAGCGCGGGGATGTCGCTGCCGCACAGCATCTCGTTCTCGCCAGCGCCGACGACGAGCGGCGAGCCGTACCGGGCGGCGACGATGACGTCGGGCTCGTCGCGCGAGAGGACCGCGATCGCGTAGGCGCCGTGGACCTGCCGGAGCGCGCCGCGCACGGCCTCGAAGAGCGACTTCGCGCCCTTCTGGAGCTCGCGGTGGACGAGGTGAGCGACGATCTCGGTGTCCGTGTCGGAGAGGAACTTGACCCCCTGGCTCTCCAGCTGCTGCCGGACGGCCACGTGGTTCTCGATGATGCCGTTGTGCACGACGGCCACCGGGCCCGCGGAGTGCGGGTGGGCGTTCACCTCGCTCGGGCGGCCGTGCGTCGCCCACCGCGTGTGGCCGATGCCGGTCGTACCGTCGAGGGTCCGCTTCTCGAGCGCCTCGCTGAGCTTGATCAGCTTGCCGAGCGTCCGGACGATCTCGATGCCCTTGCCGTCATGAATGGCGATGCCGGCCGAGTCGTAGCCTCGATACTCGAGCTTCCGTAGCCCTTCGACGATGATCGGCGCCGCCTTTTTTGACCCAACGTATCCGACGATCCCGCACATGCTCGCCTCGTTCAGGTAGTGCCCGCGCGCGCCTACGCGTGCGGCGGAAAATGGAACGTTACTCCTGGCACCGGGAGCTGACAGAGAAAATCGAGCCCCCTGACGGTGAACGCCGCGTCGGTCGCGTTGGCCGCGTGGATCGCGCGAAGGTCACAGCCAGGACGAATGCTATCAACGCCGTGATCGAGGCGACCCCAAACGTGAGGGTGCCGCCCCCGCGCTTGTAGAGCTCACCCCACACGAGCATCCCGACGACGGATCCAGCGCCAGCGCTGGCAGTGAAGAGCCCTTGCGCCGTGGCGAGGATCTGAGGCGGGGAGCGATCCCGCGTGTAGGCGAGCGAGGCGACCCACATCATGCCGAACGAGACCGCGTGGAGCGGCTGGATCGCCAGCAGGGCGGGCCAGAAGCGCACATACGAGAGCAGCGCCCAGCGGAGCGAGGCGCCCGCGAAGGCGAACGCGAGCACCGTGGGCGGAGCGAACCGCTTGAGCAAGGGGCCGGAGAACGCCATGAGCGCGATCTCGCCGGCGACGCCGACGGCCCACGCGACCCCCACCAGCGACTCGGGGAAACCGATGTCGCGCAGGTGCAGCGTGTAACAGAGATCGTACGAAGAGGTGGCGCTCTGGGCCAGGAACGACGCCGCGAGGAACAGGCGGAAATCGTGGCTCTGGAGGAGGGCACGGGCGCGCTGCCGCACGGAGCCTCCGGCGGCAGGAGAGCGCGCAGCGCCGGCGGCGCCTTCGTTGGCCGGAGCGCGCGCGGCGCCGGCGGCGTCGGCCGCTCCGTCGCGCGCGCCGGACCGACGGAAGGGCGCCTCGCCGCGCGCCGGGAGGGCCCACGAGATGGCGAACGCGATCAGCAGGGAGGCAGCGATCGTGGCGGGGAACGCGGCCGGCCGCGCCGGATCGACGAGGGCTCCGCTGGCGATCGCCATCAACGCGAAGCTGATCGAGCCCCAGAGCCTGAGCCGGCCGTAGGCGATGCCGGAGCTCGCCGACGCCTCCACCGCGACGACGTCGGCCATCGTGAACATCGGCGATCGAAAGAAAGCGAACGCGAGCGCCGCGACGAAGAGGCCGGCGAAGCCGAGCGACACGCCGAGCGCCGACGACAGCGCGAGCAGCGCGAACACGACGAAGGCGCCGGCGCAGGCCGCCCGGATCAGCCACACCCGCACGCCGAGCGAGTCGGCGATCAAGCCGAACACCGGCGGCGCGACGAGGCCCATCGCCGGGAGCGTCGCCGCGATCGCCCCCATCGCGAGCCCCTGCATCCCCCGCGCCTCCAGCCAGCTCGGGAACAGCGGAAGGTACACGCCGAGGACGGCGAAGATACCGAAGTAGTAAAGCGAGATCGCCCGCGGCGACGGCCTGTGCTCTGAAGGGATGGAAGGAGGCATCGGCTGTGAGCGGCCCGCCCCGAGCGCGAGGGGCGTTCAGCGTGCCGCTCTCTGACGCCCGCCAGGCAAAGGAGCAAGCTCCGCGCCCCGGAAGCGCGGAGCTCGGGTCATTGCCGCTTCTCGATCGCCGTGGGGCGCCCTACCGTACGCGCGGAATGGGCAGCTCGGACCTCCGCAACGCTCCGCCCGGAACCTGGTTGCCCGCGCGCCGCCTGGCGCTCTGGATCTTCCAGCCGCTCGAGCGGTTCCTCCACGTCCAGGCGGCGAGCGGCATCGTCCTGCTCATCGCCACCGCGGTGGCCCTCGCGTGGGCGAACTCTCCCTGGGCAGCTTCGTACGAGCGCCTCTGGCACACGCCGGTGAGGCTCGGCGTGGGCTCCTACCTCGTCGAGCGCGATCTCCATTTCTGGATCAACGACGGGCTGATGACGATCTTCTTCTTCGTCGTCGGGCTCGAGATCCGGCGCGAGATCCATCAGGGCGAGCTCTCCGTCCTGAAGCGGGCGGTGCTGCCCGTCGCGGCCGCGCTCGGGGGCATGCTCTTCCCGGCGCTCATCTACCTCGCGCTGAACCCGAGCCCGCCGGAGCGCAGCGGATGGGGCGTGCCGATGGCGACGGACATCGCGTTCGCGGTCGGCGCGCTGGCGCTGCTCGGCAACCGCGTCCCGGCGGCGCTGCGCGTGCTGCTCCTCGCGCTCGCGATCATCGACGACATCGGCGCGATCCTCGTCATCGCCGTCTTCTATTCGTCGAGCATCTCGGCCGCGGGGTTCGGGCTCGTGGCCCTGGGCATCGCGGGCGTGCTCGCGCTGCAGCGCTTCGGCGTCCGCTCGCCGGCGGTCTACGCCGCGCCCGGCGTCGTCATCTGGGCCGGCCTGCTGAGCGCCGGCGTGCACCCCACGATCACGGGGGTCCTGCTCGGCCTGCTCACGCCGGTGCATCCCTGGTTCGGCGAGGAGGGCTTCCTCGCCGAGGCCCGGAGGGCGCTGCAGGACTTCCAGGAGCGCGCGACCGGCGGGCATGACGCGCGCGAGCTCACCGGGCCGCTCGCGCAGCTCTCGCAGGCGCGGCGCGAGGCGCTGCCGCCCGTCGTGCGCCTGGAGGCCGCGCTGCATCCGTGGGTCGCCTACGGGATCATGCCGCTGTTCGCGCTCGCCAACGCGGGCGTGCGCCTCGGCGACGTGCACCTCGGCGCGGCGGGCTCGACGCGGCTGCTGCTCGGGGTCGTCTTCGGCCTGATGATGGGCAAGCCGCTCGGGATCATGGTCGCGTGCTTCCTGTCGGTGAAGCTCGGCCTCGCCGCCCTCCCGCGCGGCGTCCTCTGGCGAGGCGTGCTCGTCGTGGGATGCGTCGCGGGCATCGGCTTCACGATGGCGATCTTCGTCGCGGGGCTCGCGTTCGGAACGGGGCAAAGGCTCGGGGTCGCGAAGCTCGCCGTCCTGCTCGGGTCGCTGCTCTCGGCCCTCGTCGCGATGGCCGTCGGCAAGCTCGTGCTCCGCCCCGCGGAGGCAGGCCAGGTCGCCGCGACGGCCGATGAGGCGGAGGCATCGACGGAGTACTGATCGACCGGGGCCTCGGCGCGCGTGACGGCGGTCGCCGCGCAGGGCAGCGCACAAACGAGAACGGCGGCGCCTCTGGGGAGAGGCACCGCCGCTGGAACGTCGGCCTAGCTCGGCTCAGTACCGATCGCCGCCGCGACCGCCACGGCCGCCGCGGCCGCCACCACCGCCGCCGCCGTAGCCGCCGCCACCACCGCCACGGCCGCCGCGGCCACCACCGCCGCCGCCGCCGCCGTAACCGCCGCCGCCGCCGCCGCCGTAGCCACCGCCGCCGCCGCCACCACGCTGGACGCGCTCCTCCGCCTCGTTCACGCGAAGCGGACGGCCGTCCATCATGGCGCCGTTCATGTTCTCGATCGCCTGCTGGGCCTGCTCAGGCGTGCCCATCGTGACGAACCCGAAGCCACGCGACTGCCCACTCTCGCGGTCGGTCACGATGTGTACATCCGTCACCTCGCCGCTCTGGGCGAAGGCGGCCTGCACGGAGGCCTTGGTGGCGGAGAAGGGGAGATTACCAACGTAGAGGCGAGTACCCATGACACTGATTCACTTCACGGCTCTGCGAGATGCGTCAGCTTCGGTGCCGAACAGTGCCCTGCCGCCCCGATGGAGCCGTGGGGGATCGAGGGGGGGCGGCGCTGGGGAGGAGCCCCCGATGCGCCACACGTTGCGTCGTCCAGTCCGCGATCAATCCGCGATCCCCGAGAAGAGAAGCGTCGTGTCGAGTGCCAGTGACGTTCGTGACCAGCCGATAGTAACCAAATGTCCCCACCGCGCAAGCGCTCGAAGCGGCCCCCATCACCGCGACCCTCGCCCGGACGTCCCGAACAGCCGCCGCGCGGTCGCGCTCGCCTCCACGCGGGGGTAGGCACACATCAGCGCCTCGCCGGGCGGCGGAAGGTGGCGCCGAGATCCCAGCCCTCGCCGCTGGCGGCGCGCGCGAGCGCGACGTCCGGCAGCACGCCGCCCGCGATCCGGACCTCGGCGATCACGCCGAGGCGGAGCGTGGCGGTGAGCGAGCGGGGGGCGGCGCCGGGCGCGAGGCGGGGCGGGTGACGGGCGAGGTCGAGGGCGCGGCTGCGATCGTCGGCGGTCGCGAGGGCGAGCAGCGCGCCGAGGGGCCCGGGGCCGAGCGGGCGCACCAGCGCGATCGCGAGCGTCGCCTTCCCGCGGGCGCGGCGGCGCCCGAGCTCCGCCCGCGCCACCGGCTCCGCGGTGACCTCGTGCCCAGGCCGCGAGAGGATCGGCGCGACCGCCTCGGCGACCTCGACGAGGTGGGCGGCTGACTCGTCCACGAGCAGCGACGCCGCGGGCCCTCCCCACGCGGGATCGCCGTGCGCCCTCGGGAGGCCGACGAGGCCGAGGTGCGCGAGGCGCTCGGGCGGCAGCGCGTCGACCAGCCGCTGCGCGACGCCAGGCTGACCGAAGGGCCCGGCGTCGGGGCCCGTCGTGAGCACGATCCACCCGGCGACGCCCAGATCGAAGCGGACGGCGCCGCGGCGGTTCGTGTGCAGGCCGGCGCCGAGCCAGCCGAGGTCGTCGCGCTCGGTCTCGAACGCGCGCAGCGAGGTCGTCAGGTCGTCGGAGCGGATCACCTCGATCGCGTCGAGGAAGGCGGCGCCGCGCGCGGCGACGTCGTTGCGCGTCAGCGTGATCTGCCCCGGGCCGACGTCGGCCCGGAACGCGCCCGTGCCATCCGGCGCCGCGGGGTCGAAGCTGCGCGGCAGGAGCGCGACCATCGGCGACGCGAGCGCGCGGGCGACGCGGGCGGGATCCGCGCGCGGGAACACCGCGGCGAGCGGATCCCTCGGGTGCCGCTCGGGCCTCGGGATGTCGGCGAGCGCCGCGGCGGCGCCGCGAGCGCGGGCGCGCTCGACGGAGCTCACGATGTCGCGGCCGTCGAGCTTGAGCAGGCGCGCGGTGCGCAGCCCCTCGCGGAGGCGCACGACCGCGCCCTCCGCCTCGCGCGACGGCAGCGCGGACGAGAGCGTCGGGTACGGGTTCCCGGACGCATCGAGCCCGTAGAGGCTGTCGGCGATCGCCGGCGCGAACAGCGCCGCGGCGGGATCGCTGAGCTCGTGCGGATCGAGCGAGCTCGTCGGCCACGGGAGGTGCATCGAGAGGCGGCCGCCGAGCGGGGTGCGCCCCATCGCACGCGCGGCCTCCGGGAGGGCGGCGGCGCCGAGCAGCGCGCCAACGCCGCCGAGGAAGGCGCGGCGCGGGAGGCTCACCGCACCACCCAGATCTCGTCCGCCGTCGCGACGGCGAACGGGGCGCGCCCGGCCCCGTCGGGCGGACAGACCGCGAGGGCGCGCACCCCCGCCGGCGCCGGCAAGCGCAGGATCTCCTCGGGCGCCGCGCGGGCCGGGCCGCCCTCCCGGCGCCGCCACGACCAGACGACGACGGCATCCTCGAGCGGATCGAGGACGTCGAGGCTGGCGAGCAGCTCGGGCTCTCCATCCTGATCGAGATCGCCGACCGCGAGCTGCGCCCCGGCGCTGCCCACGACCTTGCGGCGGCCCGCGCTGTCCCGGAGCTCGACCGCGCCGCGCTCGCGCGTCGCCCAGACGGCGAAGGGCTCGCCCTGCGCGGACAGGAGCTGCGCGGACGCGAGCGCGTCGTACCGGCCGGAGAGCGACGCGGTCGCCGGCGGGGGATCGGCCGGGGCGCACGGCCCGAGCGGGCCCGTGAGGAGCGGCCCCCACGCCGTCGTGCAGGCCGAGCCGCCCGCGTCCGGGATCGAAAGCCCCGGCAGCTCGGCGAGCGCCTTCAGCTCGCCGTCGAAGCGGATGCTGCGCGCGCGATCGGTGAGCCCGACGTCGGCGAACGGCGGCAGGCGCTCGCCGTCCCTCGCGCGCTCGACGAGCGTGGCGAACGCGAGCGGCTCGCGCAGCGGCGCCGGGTGCACGGCGACGACGTCCGGCCACGGGCGCGACGCGAGCGGCACGACCCGGCCGCCGCGGAGGCGGAGCGTCGTCACGCGCCGGCGGCTCACGCTCAGGAGCTCGAGCGCCCCGTCGGCGTCGAGATCGCCGCACGCGAGCGCGACCACGTCGCCCTCGAAGTTCTTCGCGCGGTCGACCCTGGCGGCGACGAGCGGGATCGGCGCGAGGAAGCTGCGGATCTCCGCGTCGATGGGCGCCTCGGCGTAGGCGTGGGCGATGGGCCCCGGCTCCGGGTCGCGGATGCGCGCCCAGACGGTGCGCGGCACCGGGTACACGTCCGCGGTGACGCGCAGCTTCCCCGCCGCGATCTCGACGACGAGGTGGACGAGCGCCGCGTCGTCGCGCGCCGCCTCGCGCGCGAGCGGCAGCGGGATCGGGTCCTTCTGCGCGCGCACGCCGGCGCCGAGCTTGCCGGCGACGTGGGCGGCGAGCGTGGCCACGAGCTGGGCGCCGCGCGGCGCGGGCGCGTCGGAGACCAGCGGCGCGGCGGCCACGAGCGCGCGGCCGTCCACGGCGTCGAGCGAGCGCACGAGCGCGTCGACGGCGCGAGCCACGGCCGAGCGCGGCGGCCTCGGCGCCGGCGCCGCGGGAGGCGGCGCCGCGGCGGGCGCAGGAGACGGCTGCGCCGCGGCGGGACGCGCGAGCGCGAGGAGAGCGAGGAGGAGGAGGCCCCGGGGCGACAACGGCGACATGTTATGCGCGTCCATGGGCCCGGGGCCAGAGCCGTAGCCCCGCAGGCACCACGAGGAGCGCGACGACGAGGCCGACCGCGCTGCCCAGCGCGCCGACCCGGCCCAGGTCGCGGAGGCCGTCGAAGCCGCAGAACGCGAGCGCGGAGAAGCCCGCGGCCGTGGTCAGCGCCGTGGCGGCGATCGCCGGCCCCTCGCGGCGCAGCGTCTCGCGGATCACGGCGTCGCCGCCGCCCGCCGCCTCGATGTCGCGGGCGCGGTGGAGCAGGAACATGCCCTCGTCCACCGTGATCCCGAGCAGCACCGGGATGACGAGCGCGTCGTACGCGTGCAGGGGGATGCCGAGCGCCCGGATCAGCAGGAGGACGAGGGAGATCTCCGAGGCGACGACGAGCGCGGCCAGCGCGATGTCGCGCGCGCTGCGGAGGGAAGCGGAGAGCGCCAGCAGCACGAGCGCGCCCGCGACGAGCGCGATCCTCGGCATGTCGTGCGCGAGCGTCTCGCGCAGCGACGCCTCGAGCCGGCTGTAGCCGGTGAGCATGGCGCCCGGATCCTCCTCGCGGATCGCGCGCTCGATCCCCGCGACCGAGCCGGTCTCGCGGGGCCGCACGTACAGCGCGACGAGCGCCTCGCCCCCGTCCGCCCCGAGGTAGCGCGAGAGCAGGATGGACGCGGGGCCGCGCTCGAGATCGGAGAGCGCCACCTCCTGCCGGGGCGGCGCGCGCATCCCGTCGAGCACCGCCGAGAAGCGCTCGGGCGCGAAGCCCGTGTCGCGGAGCGCGCGCGCGAGCTCGTCGGCCCTGGCGGGCAGGTCGAGCGCGTCGCGCGCGGCGAAGCGCTCGGCCTGCGTCCGGGCGGCGGGGGCGAGCGCGGTGAGCGCGTCGACGGCCTCCACGTCGGCCTTCATCGAGGCGAGGCGCTCCGCGATCCGGTCGCCGCGCGCGCGGGCGCGCTCCTGGTCGCCGTCCGCGACGAGCACCACCCACTGCCCTCGCCGGCCGCCGAACGCCTCGAAGATCTCCTGCTGTACCTTGAGGGGCTCGAGCTCGGCCGGCCTGATCGCGACGATGGCCTCCGCGAGCGGCGGCGAGGCGCCGAGGGCGACCGCCGCGATGGGGAGCGCCGCGAGCCCCGCGAGCGCGAGCGCGCGGCCCCGCGTACGGGTGAGCCGGTAAAGGACGTCGGGCCAGCGCGCCGGCGCCGCGAGCGGCGGGGTCCCCCGCTCGAGCCACGCGCCCACGGCCGGCGTCACGAGGACGATGGCGATCGCCGTCAGGACCTCGCCCGCGGCGCACAGGAGCCCGAGCTGCCGGAGCGCGTTGATGTCCGACAGCGCGAGCGCCCCGAACGCCGCCCCCGCGGTGACGGCAGCGACGAGCACCGCGCGGGAGGTCCGCGCCCTCGCCGCGCGCGCGGCCGCCTCCGGCTCGAGGCCCTCGCGCCGCGCCTCGAGCAGCGCGGCGTAGACGTGGACGCCGGTGTCGACGCCGACGCCGACGACCACCGACATGAAGGCGACGGCGATCGCGCTGAGCCCTCCCGGGAGCGCCGTGGCGAGCCCCGCGGTCCAGAGGGTCCCGAGCACGAGCGGCGGCATCACCGCGGCGAGGGCGCGCAGGCGGCGGAAGAGCAGCGCGAAGACGACGGAGGCGAGCAGCATCGAGAGCGACCCCGAGATCGCGAGATCGCGCGTGAGCATCGCCTCGGTCGCCGCGGCGATGGCGTGCCCGCCGGTGAGCCCGAGCGTGAGCCCGGGGTGCGCCGCGCGGATCGGGCCGAGGACGGCGTTCGCGTCCGCGACGAACGCCCGCGCGTCGGCGCCGCGGAGCGCCTGCCCCGCCGGCTGCACCAAGACGAGGTGCACCTTGCCGTCGTCCGTGGCGAAGGCGCCGTCCGCCTGCGTGCGCACCCCGGATCCGATGTCCGCGGACTCGAAGACGAGCTGCGAGAGGCGCAGCGGGTCGGCCGCGATCGTCTCGGCCGCGGCGCCGCCGCCCGGCGCGAGCAGCATGGCGCGCGTCTCGGCGAGGCGCTCCCGCATCCCCTCGGGCGAGAGCGCGGCGGCGAGGCGCTCTCGCACGCGCGCGTCCGCGTGCCGGAACGCGACCCACGGATCGAGCGAGCGCGAGACGTCGATCCGATCGGCGGCGCGCTGCACGGTCGGGCGCGCCGCGAGGGCCCGCGCGATCTCCGCGGCCACGGCCGCGTTCTCGTCGGGGTCGTCGCCCTTGACCATCACGACGCCGAGGTCACCGCCCCCGAACCCGCGCACGTACCGGCGCAGCGCCGCGGCGTCTCCGCGCTCCGGCAGGAGCGAGGCGACGTTCGGCTCGAGCTGTAGCCGCAGCGTCACGGCGGCGAACGCGGCGAGCGTCAGCGCCGCGAGGGCGGCGACGACGACGAGGCGGAGAGGCCGGCGGGGGGCGTCCGCGCGAGCCGACGGAGGCGGAAGAGGTGCTGCCATGGAAACGCCGGGCCGCGCCCGGCGCCGCTCCTCTACCCTCACGCCCGCCTCGCCGCGAGGACATCCACCCTCACGCCCGCCTCGCCGCGAGGCCCCCCCACACGGTCCATGCTCCCGAGCTCACGACGCTTGCGCTCGCGAGTGCGCCGATTCATCCCGGCAGCATGGAGCTCCCCCCGATCGTCCTCGCAGGCAGAGCCGTCCTGCGGAAGCCCGCCGCGCCCGTCCCGCCCGAGGAGATCGGGACGAAGCGGCTCAAGCGCCTCGTCTCGACGATGGTCTCCGTCATGCGCAAGGCGCCCGGCGTGGGGCTCGCGGCGCCGCAGATCGGCGTCGACCAGCAGGTGATCGTGCTCGAAGACAGCGAGGAGCTCATGTCGCGCCTCACGGCGGGCCAGCGCGCCGAGCGCGGACGCGTGCCCTTCCCGCTCCGGGTGATCATCAACCCGACGCTGAGGGTCCTCGCGCCGTCGCTCCCGGACGCGGCAGGCGCGGGGCGGGCGACGTTCTTCGAGGGCTGCCTGAGCGTCCCGGGTTACATGGCGCTGGTCGAGCGAGAGCTGTCGGTCGAGGTGAGCGGCGTGGACGAGGACGGCAAGGAGGTCCGGTGGGAAGCGACGGGCTGGCCGGCGCGGATCCTCCAGCACGAGGTCGATCACCTCCGCGGCACGCTGTACATCGATCGCATGGTCACGCGCTCCTTCTGCAGCAACGAGGAGGCGAAGCTCTTGCTCAGCCTGTCCGTCGCCGAGGCGCGGGCCGCGCTCGGCGCGTGATCGCGGCCCGGCGCGCCGGGAGGCGAGCGCGCTCGACCGGCGGACGCGCGCTCACGGCGAGGGCGACGAGCCGGCGCCGCGCCCGGCGCTGGCGACGAGGGCTTCGACGATCCGCTCCATCCTGATCCCGCGCGAGCCCTTCACGAGCACCAGATCGCCGCGCTCGACGATCTCCTGCGCTCGGGCCGCCGCGGCGTCCGCGTCTACGGCGAACCACGCCCGCACGCCGGCCGCCTCGGCGGCGCGCGCGATCCACGCCGCCTCGCCGCCGACGGCGACGAGCGCGGCGGGGCGCGCGGCGCCGACCTGCTCGCCGAGCGCGTCGTGCTCCGCCGCCGCGAGCGCGCCGAGCTCGCGCATCTCGCCGAGCAGCAGGACCAGCCGCTTCCCGAGCGCCTCGGCGACCTCGACGGCCGTCCTGAGGGACGATCGCATCGACAGCGGGTTGGCGTTGTAGCTGTCGTCGATGACCACGGTGCCGTCCGGCAGCTCGCGGACGGACAGGCGCCCGTCCCCCGGCGGCGCGAGCCCCGCGGCGGCGCGTGCCGCTCGCTCGGTCGAGAGCGGCTCGCCGACCGCCTCTTCCACGACGGCGACGGCCGCGGCCGCCGCCAGCGCCCCCGCCTCGCCGAGCAGCGGGACGACGAGCTCCAGCGCCTCGCCTCCGCGCTCGAGCCGCACCGAGGTGCCGCGCACGCCGACCGGCCGCCTCCCCGCGATCCGGATCCGCGCGCGCTCCCCGGAGCCGTAGGTGATCCGCCGCGCGGCGCCGGCGCGCTCGAGCTGCTCGACCACCTTCGCGTCGTCGCCGTTGCCGAGGGCCACGCCCTCGGCCGGCAAGGCGGCGAGCAGATCACCTTCCTCGGCGGCGACGTCTTCCAGCGTGCCGAGCCCCTCGGTGTGCTCGACGCCGATGGACGTCAGCACGGCGAGGTCCGGCCCCGCGATCCGCGCGAGGGCCGCGACCTCGCCGCGCTGGTTCGTGCCGATCTCGACGACCGCGAAGCGATGGCGGTCCTCGAGCCCGAGCAGCGTCATCGGCAGCCCGATGGCGTTGTTCAGGTTGCCCGCCGTCGCGTGCACCTCGCCGCGGCCCACCCCCGCGAGCAGCGCGGCGATGGTCCGCGTCGTCGTCGTCTTGCCGGCCGAGCCGCCGATCGCGATGATCGCCCGCGGCCCGTCGGGGTGGGCGCCCGCCCGCCATCGCTCGCGGTGCGCTCTGGCCAGCGCCCCGAGCGCGGCGAGGCCGTCGTTCACGAGCACCGCGCCTCCTCCGGGCGGCAGGGCGACCTCCCGCGAGACGATGAACGCGGCCGCCCCGCGCTGCGCGGCGGCGTCGAGGAACCTGTGGCCATCGAAGCTCTCGCCGGCGAGCGCGACGAACGCCGCTCCTGGCGCGATCGTCCGGCTGTCGGTCGAGACGCCCCGCGCGTCCGGCCCGCTCCTCAGCACGCGCCCGCCGGTCGCGCGCGCCAGCTCGTCGAGGGAGAAGGGGGCAAGGTTGTGCGGGATCGGCGTCGCCATCGCGGGCGATCACCAGCACGGAACCGGGCGCGGGGCCAACGAATCGCCTGCGGCGCGCCCCGTCCGTGCGGCGTCGCGCCGCCTCAGCGCCGGGTCTTTTCCTTCTCGACCTCGTCGTAGATGTCGTCGCTCTTCGGCCGTGGGCGCGCGGCTGGGCGGGGCGCGGCGGGCGCGCTGGGGGCCGCCGTCACGCTCACGGTGGGCTCCGGCGACGCCTCGGCGGCCGTGGGCGGCGGCTCCTTGTAGTCGATCGCGATCGGTCCTCCGCCGCCCATGCTCTGCCACAGCGTGATCCCGATGAGCGCCAGCAAGGCCACCGCCAGGATCACGCTGAGCACGATGATGAGCGTCCTGCCGCCCTCCCGCCGCCGCGGCGCGACGGCGGCGGGTGGCTTCTGCGGTTCCGGGCGCTCCTGGACGAAGGTCGACGGGAGCGCCGGCATCTCGAGGCGCGCCGACGTGGTGGCCCACGGGCTCTCGGCCGCTCCGTCCCACCCGCCGGCCGCCTGGGGCGCGCCGTGCGCCGCCGCGCCGGGCGCTGCGCTCATCGCCGGCGCGGGCGCAGCGGCCGGTGGCGGCCCGGCCTGAGCCGGCATCCCCGCATGCAGCGAGGGCATCGGCGTGCGCGCGGCCTCTGATACCGCGGGCGTGGCCGCGCCGAAGCCAGGGCTCCCGAACCCGGGCGGCGCCGCCGGAGCAGGCGGCTGGCCGGCGTGAGGTGATGGCATCGGCGCGCGCGCGGCCTCTGGCGCAGCGGGCGCGGCCGCACCGAGGCCAGGGCTCGCGAACCCGGGCTGCGCTGCCGGCGCAGGCGGCTGCGTCGCGCTCGCGCCCATCCGATCCGTGATCGGCGCCGGCTGGAAGGCCGCCTGGCTCGGAGGCACCGGATCCGACTGCGGCGGCGCCGAGATGAACGGGAGCGCGCTCGGAGAAAAGACGCCGCTGGCCGAGAGCACGTCCTGCTGCGAGACGATCCCGGGCGGAAGGGTCCCTCCGCGCGCCGAGACGCTCGCCGTGGGCGGCTGGGTGTACCCGGCGGGAGCTGGCCCTGAGAACGCCGGCGCCGGCATGGCGCCCGAGAACGCGGGCGCCGATGACGCCGGCCCCGAAAACGCGGGCGCCGACGGCATCGGCCCTGAGAACGCGGGCGGGCTCTGCTGCTGAATCTGCTGCTGAAGATGAGGGCTCAGCGCGTACTGCGCGGAGAGCGGGCGCAGGGCGCCGGGCGCCATCAGCGGCGGCACGGGCAGCGGCCGGAAAGGGATCCCCGAGCCGTGCGCCGACGGGAGCGGCCGGCCTGGCTGCGCCGCCCTCTCACTCTCGGGGGCTCCCCATGGAACGTGTTTGTCGGTCATCCGCGCGCCTCGGAGGGACCGCCCACGCGACCCCTCCGCCTCACACTGAAGCGGAACAGCGCCCTCAATCTACCCCCAAGTCTCGGCGTGCGGCCATCCTTCTGACGCGTCGCCCCGCCCCGCGAGGCGCTGCCGCTCGTCGGCGCTGGCGCCACGCAGCGCCGCGCCGTGACGACACCGCCCGTCGCGGACGCAGGAGTGCGACGCCAGGGGTGCGCTCCTCGGGTCGGCGCGAGGAGGAGCGAGCTCGTCCCGCCACCGAGGCGCTCAGGAGGCGCGCGCTTTCGCCAGCGCCACCGGCGAGCAGGGCGCGCGCACGACGCTCCGGCGCGCGGGCGGCCCCAGAGCGCGAGGCGGCGCGCGAGGTCAGCCCTCTCGGGCGCGGGCGTCGCCGACGGCAGAGCTCGGACCGAGGCGCTGTCCACGCTTGTCGGGAACTCTCGACATGGCCGTGCCGCGCCGTGGACGGGCGCGGCGCTCCCGCCGGGGCGCGGGCGTCTGCCGCCGCGGGGCGGCTGTCGACCGCGGCAGCACAGTGCTATGGCACGTCGCGATATGGCCGCCGAGACGATGGACCCCCGCGCCTCCACCGAACCTTCTCCCAACGAGCCGCGTGAGCCCGCGCGCTACGATCATGCCGCCGTCGAGCCGCGCTGGCAGCGCGCGTGGGAGGAAGGCGAGACCTTCCGCGCCGTCCGCAGCGCGGACCCCGCCCGCGGGAAGCGCTACGTGCTCGACATGTTCCCCTATCCGTCGGGCTCGGGGCTGCACGTCGGCCACCCCGAGGGGTACACGGCGACCGACATCATGTCCCGCTACTTCCGCATGCGCGGGATCGACGTGCTGCACGTCATGGGCTGGGACGCCTTCGGGCTGCCGGCGGAGCAGCACGCCCTCGAGACCGGCACGCGCCCGGCCGACACGACGGCGCGGAACATCGCGACCTTCAAGCGCCAGCTCAAGATGCTGGGCTTCAGCTACGACTGGTCGCGGGAGCTCTCCACGACCGATCCGCGCTACGTGCGCTGGACGCAGTGGATCTTCCTCCAGCTCTTCAAGAAGGGGCTCGCGTACCAGGACGAGGTGAGCGTCAACTGGTGCCCGGCGCTCGGGACCGTCCTTGCGAACGAGGAGGTGATCGACGGCAAGAGCGAGCGCGGCTCGCACCCGGTCTACCGGACGCCGCTCAGGCAATGGATGCTCCGCATCACCGCCTACGCCGACCGCCTGGCGGAGGATCTCCGCCTCCTCGACTGGCCTGAAGGGACGGTGGCGATGCAGCGCTCCTGGATCGGCCGCTCGGAGGGGGCGCTCATCACGTTCGAGGTCAAGGGATGGGGCAAGGGCGCGCTGAGCGTGTTCACGACCCGCCCCGACACGCTGATGGGCGTCACCTACGTCGTGCTCGCGCCCGAGCACCCGCTCACGACATGGCTCACGAGCGCGGAGAGCGGCGCGTCCGAGCCGCGCCGCGAGGCGGTGCGCGCGTACGTCGCGGCCGCGGCTGGCAAGAGCGATCGCGAGCGGCTCGCCGCGGCGGCGAGGGAGAAGACCGGCGTCGACACCGGCCTCGTCGCCGTCCACCCCATCACGGGCGTGGAGGTGCCGATCTGGGTCGCCGACTACGTGCTCGGCGGCTACGGCACCGGCGCCGTGATGGCGGTGCCAGGGCACGACGAGCGCGACTTCGCCTTTGCCCGCACCTACGGGCTGCCCATCGTCGAGGTCGTGAGCCCCGACGGCACCCTGCACGACCAGCTCGAGGCCGCCTACGTCGACCCGGGCGTCGCGGTCCGGAGCGGCGAGTTCGACGGGCTCGCGACGGAGGAGTGCAAGCGCGCGGTCATCGCGCGCCTCGAGGCGCTCGGGCGAGGCAAGCGCGAGGTGAACTACAAGCTGCGCGACTGGGTCTTCTCCCGCCAGCGCTACTGGGGCGAGCCGATCCCGATCTACTTCCCCGTCGAGCTCGCCGATCCGCAGGGTGATCCCAGGAAGGGCGCCGCGCACACGATCCGCTACGATCAGCCGATCGCGGTCGACGAGGCCAGCCTCCCGATCGAGCTGCCGCCGCTCGCCGACTTCCGCCCTGGCGACGACCCTGCGGGCCCGCTGGCGCGCGCCGTCGACTGGCGCTTCTTCCAGCGGGACGGCAAGTGGTACGCGCGCGAGACGAACACGATGCCGCAGTGGGCGGGCTCGTGCTGGTACTACCTCCGCTTCCTCGATCCGCAGAACGACGCGGAGCCGTTCTCGGAGGCCGCGTACGACGCGTGGATGCCCGTCGACCTCTACGTCGGCGGCGCGGAGCACGGCGTGCTGCACCTCCTCTACGCGCGCTTCTGGCACAAGGTGCTCTACGACCTCGGCCATGTGAAGCACCCCGAGCCCTTCGCGAAGCTCGTCCATCAGGGGATGATCCTGGGCGAGGACAACGAGAAGATGTCGAAGTCGCGGGGCAACGTGATCAACCCCGACGACATCGTGCGGGCCCACGGCGCCGACGTGCTGCGGATGTACGAGATGTTCATGGGCCCGCTCGAGGCGGTGAAGCCCTGGCAATCAGGGCAGATCCAGGGGGTGGTCCGGTTCCGGGACCGCGTGTTCGCGACGTGCACGCGACCGCTCTCGGACGCGATGGACGACGCGACGAGCCGGCAGCTCCACAGGACGATCAAGAAGGTGACCGGCGACATCGAGGGGATGGCGTTCAACACCGCCATCTCCGCGATGATGGTCTTCGTGAATCACCTGAGCTCGCTGCCTTCGCCGCCGCGCGAGGCGGTCCTGCGGCTGATCCTCCTCGTCTCTCCCTTCGCGCCGCACCTCGCGGAGGAGCTGTGGCGGCTCACCGGCCACGAGCGTTCGCTCAGCTACGAGCCGTGGCCCACCTACGACGAGGCCTTCTGCGTCGACGACGTCCTGGAGATCCCGGTGCAGGTGAACGGCAAGGTCCGCGGTCGCGTGATGCTGGCGAAGGCGGCATCGGAGGAGGAGGCGCGAGCCGCCGCGCTCGGCCTGGAGCCCGTGGCCGCCCTCGCCGCGGGCAAGCAGCTGAAGAAGTTCATCTACGTCGCGGGGAAGATCGTGAACATCGTGGTCGGCTGACGCTCCGGCGCCGCCTGGAGAGCTCCGGCGCCGCCTGGAGAAAACGAGCGCTCGCAGCGCGGCGACGTCGCGAACGGACGCGCGGGATAGCAGCGCGAGGGAGGCTCTCCCGGCGCGCGAGCTTCCCCGGAAGCAATCCTCTCCTCGCTCGGGGCGCGCGGCGGTGCACAGCCCAGGCTGGCAGGTGCCGTGCAAAGGCGGCTGGCCGTGTGCCGGAACAGCACCGCACGGTGTACCCGAGCAGGCTGCCTCCTCGCCGCCGCGCTGGCCGGCTGCGCTGGAGACGCGGACGAAGCGGACCTGCACGAGGAGGACGCGGCCGAGGCCGCGCTGGAGATCAAGGGAGGGTATCTAGACGCTGGAGACCGCGCGGTCGCCGGACTCCTCATCACCGATCGCAGAGGGCGCGTCGCGCGGACCTGCTCGAGCACCGTCATCGCGCCCAACCTGGTGCTCACCGCGCAGCACTGCATCGCGGAGGCTCCCAAGCTCATCGCCTGCAAGACGGCGACGTTCGGTGAGCCGGTCGATGCCTCGCAGGTCTACGCCACGCTCGGCGGGGCCCTGTGGGCCGCGGACACGCCGTGGATCGGCGCGCGCGCGCTGCTCAGCCCGCCCGACGGCAACGCCGTCTGCGGGCGCGACGTCGCGCTCGTCGTGCTGTCCTCCCCGCTCGGCGGCAGCGAGGTCACGCCGCTCGCGCCCCGCCTCGATCGTCCGCCCGAGGAGAGCGAGGTCTACTCCGCGGTGGGCTTCGGCGACACGGAGGGCAGATCGCGCGGCGGCGGCGTCCGCAGGCGCCGCGATGGGCTCCACGTCGAGTGCGTCGGGTACGGGTGCGGGACGCAGGAGCGCGTCACAGGGGGCGAGTGGCGCGGAGAGAACGGCATCTGCAGCGGCGACTCGGGCGGACCGGCGCTCGACGCCGCGGGGCGGATCATCGGCGTGACGTCGCGCGGGCCGGCCGGCTGCGCCGACCCCATCTATGGTGGGCTCATCGCCCATCGCGACTGGCTCGTCACCGAGGCGATGCGCGCCGCCGACGTCGGCGACTACGACCCGCCCTGGTGGGCCACGGCGTCGGCCCCCGCGGAGCGCTTGCCTTCGCGCAGGCCGCTCGACGAGCGCTGGCTCTCGTGCGCACACGGCCCCTTCGTCGGCGACGACAGCGGGGCCGCGGCGGCGCTCGCGCTGCTCGCGCTGCTCGCGCTGAAGCGAGCCAGGGCGTCCGCGCTGCTGACGTGCCGCGCTCACCGCGCACGCCACGCGCGCGCCGCGTCGCAGAGCACGATTTCCGCCTGATCGAAGCTCCAGCGCACACCTCGCCTGCTAGGATGCGGGCGTCCTGCCCTGCGGAGTGTCCATGCCCATGTCGCCCAGCATCCGTCCGGCCGCGCTGCTCGCGGCGCTCGTGCTCGCCTCGCTCCCCATCGGCTGCGGCCCCACCTACGTGCGCGGCAATCAGGTCGAGGGGCTCGACGACGCGGCGATGAGCACGGGGATCGACAGGCGCGACATCGAGCAGCTCCTCCACGAGAACCTGACGTCGCTGATGGCCTCTCCGGTGGCCAAGGCGTGGGCGCACGACGGCTCGCGGCCCACGCTCGCCATCTATCCGCTGTCGAACCAGACGAGCGAGCACATCGACAGCCAGCTCCAGGCGCTCCTTTCCGATATCGAGACGTACCTGGCCCAGGCGAGCCTCGTCACCGTGGTGAGCGTCGAGCGCCAGCAGCAGATGGTCGCGGAGGTCGAGAAGCAGCACGGCGGCGGGTTCGATCCGAACCACATCGCCGAGTACAACCGCCAGCTCGGCGCGAAGTACTACCTCACCGGCAAGGTCTTCACCGCCGATGAGCGCACCGAGGACGAGCGCCGCGTCCAGTACTTCATGTTCATGCAGCTCATCGAGGTCGCCACGAGCGCGGTGGCCTGGCAGAACAGGGCGGCCTTCACCAAGGCGCTCATCCAGGAGTGATGCGCCGGCGGCACGCGGGCCTCGCGGGGCGCGAGCGTGCGGCCCTGGCTCCTCTCGCGCTGCTCCTCGGCCTCTCGCAGGCCGCCTGCGGCGGACATGAAGATCGCGTGCGCACCGCGCTCCAGGCGCTCGATCGCGGCGCTCCCGCCGAGGCGGTGGCCGCGCTGAACGAGCAGCTCGAGGTCGAGACCGCGGCCCAGCTCCCGGCGCTCCGGGGCGACAACGCGCTCCTCCTGCTCGACCGCGGCAACGTCCTCCTCAGCATGGACAGCTACCGGCTGTCCGCGCGCGATCTCGGGGCCGCGGACAAGGCGATCGACCTGCTCGACATGTCCCGCGGGGCCGCCCACGATCTCGGCAAATACCTCTTCTCGGACGACGTGGGCCCGTACAAGGCGCCTGCCTACGAGAAGCTGCTCATCAACACCATCAACATGATGAACTACCTGGCCCAGCGCGACCTCGGCGGGGCCAGGGTCGAGGCGCGCCGCCTCGCGGTCATGCAGAGATACCTGCGCGATCACGAGGGCGAGACGGCGCTCCTCGGCCTCGGCAGCTACCTCGCGGGCCTCGCCTTCGAGAAGAGCGGCCAGGCTGACGAGGCGCTCCTCCACTACGACGACGCCCTCCGCCACGGGTCGTATCCGTCGCTCCGCCGCCCGCTCCGCGCGCTCACGCGCGGCGAGCCCAGGTCGCCCCGCATCGCCGCGTTGATCGAGGGTGAGGCCCCGCCGCCGCCCCTCGACGAGGCCGGCGAGGCCGAGCTCATCGTCGTCGTCGGGTTCGGGCGCGTCCCGCAGAAGGTGCCGCAGCGCCTCCCGATCGGCCTCGCGCTCACGCTCGTGGCCAACGACATCAGCCCGACGGATCGCGCGCGGGCGAGCGAGCTCGCGGCGAAGGGGCTCGTTACCTGGGTCAACTACCCGACGCTCGCCCGGGGCAAGGGCGGCTATTCGGTTCCCACGCTGAAGCTCGACGGGCGCCCCCAGCCGATGGAGCAGGCGCTCGACGTCGAGGCGCAGGTGCGCGCGGCCTGGAAGAAGAGCGAGGGCACCGTCATCCTGTCGGCCATCACGAGGACCGTCGCCCGCATCGCGGCCGGCGAGGCCGCGCAGGGCGCCACCGAGGCGGCTGCGGAGGACTCCGGGCCGCTGGGCCTGCTCGTCGGCCTGCTGACGAGCGCGACGCTGACCGCGCTCGACACGCCGGACACGCGCGGATGGTCGACGCTCCCCGCGCGCATCGCGATCGCGCGGACCCGCGTCCGCGCGGGCACGCACGACGTGGTCGTCGGCGTCCGGGGCGAGTCGAGGCGCGCCCGCGTGAGCGTCACCGCGGGCGGGTGGGCCTTCGTCCCGGTGATGGTCCTCCGCTGAGCGGCGCGCGCGGACGGGAGGGTTGCGGGCGCACTCCTCCCGCGGCAGTCTCCGCGCCGATGCGTAGCCCTCATCTCCGCGCCGTGCTGGTCCGCGCGCTCTCGGCGTGCTCGCCCCTCGCGCTCCTCTGCGCGACCGCCTGCGGGGCGCTCGCCACCTCGCCGTCGTGGGTCGGCGGCGGCCTCGCGGTCTCCGCGCCGATCCGGGCGGCCGAGGAGGACGCCGCGATCGAGCGGGAGCGCGCGCTGATCGCGAGTCAGCCCAAGCAGATCGGCGCGCGGCATCTCCTCGTCATGCACGAGGGCTCGAAGAGCAAGCCCGAGGGCCTCCGCCGCACGCGCGCCGAGGCCCGCGCGCGTGCGCAGCAAGCGCTCCTCAAGATCCGCGGCGGGGCGAGCTTCGAGGAGGCGGTCGCGGAGTACAGCGACGAGCCGGGCGCCGCCGAGCGCGGCGGGGATCTCGGCGTGTTCGAGCGCGGCATGATGGTAAAGGGCTTCTCCGACGCCGCCTTCGCCTTGAAGATCGGCGAGGTGAGCGAGATCATCGAGACGCCGTTCGGCTTCCACATCATCCAGCGCACCGAGTAGCGCCCGCCCCCGATCGTCGCCCGCCGGCCGCGGGCTCGACGCCTCGGCCTTCGTCGCCTAGCGTGGCGCGCATGACGAGGAACGTCCGCGCAGCGCCGACCGCCGAGCACCGCCGCCTCGAGGAAGAGCGCGAGCGCCTCCTGCGCTGGAAGCACTGGGGCCCCTACCTCTCCGAGCGGGCCTGGGGGACGGTGCGCGAGGACTACAGCGCGAACGGGGACGCGTGGGCGCACTTCCCTCACGACCATGCCCGGAGCCGCGCCTATCGCTGGAACGAGGACGGGCTCGGCGGCATCTGCGACCGACACCAGATCTTGTGTCTCGCCGTCGCCGTCTGGAACGAGCGGGATCCGATCCTGAAGGAGCGGGCCTTCGGCCTGACCGGGCCGGAAGGCAACCACGGCGAGGACGTCAAGGAGATCTACTACTACGAGGACGCGACGCCGACCTCCAGCTACCTGCGCTATCTCTACCGGTACCCGCAGCGGCCGTTCCCCTACGAGGCGCTCGTCGCCGCCGCGCGCGACCGCGGCCTCTCGGAGGGCGAGGCAGATCTCCCCGATCTCGGCGCCTTCGACGGGGATCGTTACTTCGACGTCGTCGTCGAGTACGCGAAGCGGAGCCCGAGCGACATCCTGATGGTCATCACCGTGGTGAACCGCGGCCCGGAGGCCGCGCCGATCCACGTGCTCCCGCACCTCTGGTTCCGCAACACATGGTCCTGGACCGAGCCTCCGGGACCGGTCCCGGAGATCCGGGCCATGGAGACCGACGCCGGTCATGTGATGCTGCGCGCGGCGCACCCCGAGCACGGCGCGCATCACCTGTACATCGAGGGCAGCCCGGAGCTGCTCTTCACCAACAACGAGACGAACCGCGAGCGGCTCTATGGCGTCCCTTCGCGGACACCGTACGTCAAGGACGCGTTCCATCACCGGGTCGTCCACGGCGACGAGGCGCGGGTGAACGCCGAGCGCCGCGGCACGAAGGCCGCGAGCTGGCATCGCTTCGAGGTGCCGGCAGGCGGGAGCCGGCGGATCCTGCTCCGGCTCGCGCCCGAGCCGGTCGACTGCCCCTTCGACGGCGCGGAGGAGCTCCTCGGGGCGCGGCGCAGGGAAGCGGACGAGTACTATCTCGCCGTCCAGGGCCCTGCCCTGTCCGACGATCGCCGCGCCATCCAGCGTCAGGCGGCGGCGGGGCTGTTCTGGACGATGCAGTTCTACCACTACGACGTCGACACCTGGCTCCGCGGCGACGCGCACGCGCCGCCGCCCGAGCGGCTGAGCGGCCGAAACGCCCACTGGCGGCACGTCTCCGTCGCCGACGTCGTCTCCATGCCCGACGCGTGGGAGTACCCCTGGTTCGCGGCGTGGGATCTCGCCTTCCATGCGGTCGCGCTGGCCTCGCTCGACATCGATCTCGCGAAGGCCCAGCTGAAGATGATGGTCAAGGAGTGGTACCAGCACCCGAACGGGCAGCTGCCTGCCTACGAGTGGGAGTTCTCGGATCTGAACCCCCCGGTGCACGCCTGGGCGACCTACCAGATCTACAAGATAGAGCGGAAGCAGCGGGGCGAGGGCGATCGGGTGTTCCTGGAGCGGGTGTTCCACAAGCTCCTCATCAACTTCGCCTGGTGGGTCAACAAGCGCGACGCCGAGGGGCACAACGTCTTCGAGGGCGGGTTCCTCGGCCTCGACAACATCTCGCTCTTCGATCGCAGCGAGCGGCTCGCGCCCGGCATGCGCCTGGAGCAGGCGGACGCCACGGCGTGGATGGCGATGTACTGCCTCGACCTCATGCGCATCGCGCTGGAGCTCGCGCTCGACAACTCCGCGTACGAGGATCTCGCCAGCAAGTTCTTCGAGCACTTCTTGCGGATCGCGCACGCGCTCCACCACACGGCGGACGGCCGGCTGCCGCTCTGGTCCGAGGAGGACGGCTTCTACTTCGACATCCTCATCGCCGGAGGGAAGCCGCGGCACGTGAAGATCCGATCGGCCGTCGGCCTCATCCCGCTCTGCGCGGTGCACGTGATCACCCCGGAGATCTACGGCAAGCTCGCGAATTTCCGGCGCCGGACCGAGTGGTTCCTCCGCAAAAACCCCGCGCTGGCCGAGGCGATCACCGTACGTCCCGATGGCCGCCAGGTGCTCTCCGCGGTGCCGCCGGGGCGCCTCGAGCGGGTGCTCGCGCACCTGTTCGACGAGGACAAGTTCCTCTCGCCGTTCGGCCCGCGCTCGCTCTCCAAGGAGCACGCGGCCGCGCCCGTCTCGCTCGGGCTCGAGCCCTGCGACGCGCAGTACACGGTCGGCTACGAGCCGGGTGAGTCGATCACGCGCATGAAGGGCGGCAACTCCAACTGGCGCGGCCCGATCTGGTTCCCGCTCGGCTACCTGCTCTACCGCTCGCTCCTCCGGCTCGACCACGGCTTCGGCGACGTGCTCACGATCCCGTCGCTCGGCGGCCACGGCCCTCGCACGCTCCGCGACGGGGCGCACGAGATCGCGCGCCGGCTGATCGCGATCTTCGAGCGCGACCGCGAGGGGCGCCGCCCTGTCTACGGCGAGCACCCCCTCTTCCAGCGTGATCCTCGGTTCCGAGATCGCCTGTTTTTCTTCGAGTACTTCCACGGCGACACCGGCGCTGGGCTCGGCGCCTCGCACCAGACCGGCTGGACTGCCCTCGTGGGCGACCTGATCCTGCGCACGGAACGGCACGACCACCCGCGTTCGTAGCGCACCCCACATAGCGTTCGGCTCATCACCGGTTCGTCCCGGATCCGTGCTAGGAGGGCGCCTGTGTCGCTGGCGTTCGGCGTCTCGCTCCTCGCGTTGGCCGTCATGCTGGGCGGCATTGCGGCGGTGTTCCGTCACCGGAGCGAGAACGCGATGTCTGCGTTGCGGACGTTCGCCCTCGTCGGTGCGGCGTCGATCGCGCTGCTTCACCTGCTCCCGGAGGCGATCGGCGAGATCGGCTGGCTCGCGCTGCTCGCGGCGGCGTCTGGCTTCGTGGCGCCGGCGGTGCTGGAGCGCCTCGTGCTCGGGGACGCTGGGGCTCACCGGACGCCGACGACGGCGCTCGCGATGGGGTACGCCGCGGTGCTCGCGCATCAGTTCGGCGAGGGCGCGGCGGTGGCGTCGCTCTCACGGGTTGGCCAGCTCTCGCTCCCTGTCGTGCTCGTGATCGCCGCGCACACGGTGCCGCTCGCCATGGTGGTGGCGATTCAGGTCCTCGAGGTGAAGGCCGACGCCGGCGGCAAGCGCGCCATGAGCGCTGCGCTGGCGGGCATTGCGCTCGCCACGGTGGTTGGCGCCTTCGCGACGCGGCTTGTCGACCTGGAGCACCTCGAGGTGATCGAGCCCTGGCTGCTCTCCGCGGTCGCGGGCCTCCTCTTGCACGCGCTCTCGCACGAGGCGGTCGCAAGCGGCCCAGCGACGTCTCTGAGCCGCGCCGGCGAAGCCGTGGGTGGCCTGCTCGGCATTTTCCTTGCGACGATCGGGATCGACGAGGAGGAATGGGTGCAAAAGATCCCGTTCGCTCTCCAGATCGCTGCCCTGTGCGTCCTTGCGGGGCTCATCCTGCTGCGCAGCTACGGCCCGAGGCGAGCCACCGAGCGCCCGCACTGAGCGTCGCCGCCCTGACGGCACGCTCCCGTCCCGACGCCGTGACGGCACGCTCCCGCCACCATCGGTCACCAACGTGAACGTGAACGTGGTCGTGGTCGTCAACGACAAGCCGTGAACGACCACGACCACGACCACGTAAACGTTCGGATGCAGGAGGACGCGGCGCGAAGCAATGTTAAATGCCTACGATGCCCCCTGGAGGGTGCTCCCGGGGCCGGCCAGCCCGGAACGCGCTCCACGTAGCCGCCGACGTCCCCGAGACGGCCCGATGGCCGCAACGCCCGCCTGGAGCTCGAAGCACGATGGACAAAAAAAAACCTGCGCACGGCTTTCACCGTGCGCAGGTTCGAAGAAAATCCCGGCGGCGTCCTACTCTCCCACCAGGTTGCCCTGGCAGTACCATCGGCTCCAAGAAGCTTAACTTCCGAGTTCGGTATGGGATCGGGTGTGACCTTCTCGATATCACCACCGGAAACTTGTGGGTGCGTCCAATCGGAACCCTGCGGAGCCCGCTCCTCGCGGTGCTCTACGCTATGTTTACGCAGGGCCAGCTGTGTCACGCTGCTCGTCACCCGAACTCCGGGCGCGACGCTTCGATGTTTGCCTTAGAAGCATGGTCAAGCCGCACGACCTATTAGTACCGGTTAGCTCCGCCGATTGCTCGGCTTCCACACCCGGCCTATCAACCTCGTGGTCTACGAGGGGTCTTTAGGGGCCTTGCGGCCCGGGACACCTAGTCTTGAGGCCGGCTTCCCGCTTAGATGCTTTCAGCGGTTATCCGTTCCGTACATGGCTACCCGGCTATGCCCTTGGCAGGACAACCGGAGCACCAGAGGTACGTCCACCCAGGTCCTCTCGTACTATGGGCAGCTCCTCTCAAGTGTCCTACGCCCACGGCAGATAGGGACCAAACTGTCTCACGACGTTTTAAACCCAGCTCGCGTACCGCTTTAATCGGCGAACAGCCGAACCCTTGGGACCTGCTCCAGCCCCAGGATGCGATGGGCCGACATCGAGGTGCCAAACCGCGCCGCCGATATGAACTCTCAGGCGCGATCAGCCTGTTATCCCCAGAGTACCTTTTATCCGATGAGCGATGGCCCTTCCATACAGAACCACCGGATCACTAACGCCTGCTTTCGCACCTGTTCGACCTGTCGGTCTCACAGTTAAGCTCCCTTGTGCGTTTGCACTCTACGCCTGGTTTCCAATCAGGCTGAGGGAACCTTCGCACGCCTCCGTTACTTTTTAGGAGGCGACCGCCCCAGTCAAACTGCCCACCAGGCAGTGTCCCCGACCCAGTTCATGGGCCCAGGTTAGATTTCCAGAATACCCAGGGTGGTATTTCAACGTTGGCTCTGCCGAACCCAGAAGCCCGGCTTCATAGCCTCCCACCTATCCTACGCAGAATATCCCGAAAATCACTGCCAAGTTGCAGTAAAGGTTCATGGGGTCTTTCCGTCTTGCCGCGGGTAGAGGGTATCTTCACCCCCGATACAATTTCGCTGAGTCCCTGGTCGAGACAGCGGGGATGTTGTTATGCCATTCGTGCAGGTCGGAACTTACCCGACAAGGAATTTCGCTACCTTAGGACCGTTATAGTTACGGCCGCCGTTTACTGGGGCTTCGGTTCAGAGCTTCGCTTGCGCTGACTCGTCCCCTTAACCTTCCAGCACCGGGCAGGCATCAGACCCTATACGTCGTCTTACGACTTCGCAGAGTCCTGTGTTTTTAGTAAACAGTCACAACCCCCA